>CBDCOJ010000001.1:0-16091 GCA_965219695.1 Candidatus Poribacteria bacterium
ATTTTCTAATTAAAAAATAAAGGTAAATTCCCTAAATACTTTTGAGTGAAAGGTCTGAGACGATTAGTGTCATGAAGCAATATAGATTTACCGGACACGAGACTTTCCCTTGCCGATACCCTTGGCTCCCTAAAGCAGTCGCTGCGTTAGCGTTACCAAACCATTCCAATCTGTTTAAAGATATAGACGAAGCGATAGTTGTTTTAGGCGTTGGCAAGCAGATGGCTCGTGCAATTAGATTTTGGGTTGAAGCTGCAAAAGTCGTTGAAAAACAAGAAAAAGGTGGTTTAAAAGTCAGTCCATTAGGGGAAAAATTGTTGGGCAAAAACGGTTTTGATCCATATCTGGAGGATATCCAAACTCTTTGGCTTATTCATTGGAATTTTTCGACTCATCCTGAAAGTCCTATTTTCGCTTGGGATTACCTGATGAACCGGTGGCAGGCACCTGAAATTGCTCCATCCCGCGCAGTTGATGCTTTTAAAAAAGAAGCGGATTCACTAGATAGACAGCTGTCTATAGTCACACTCAAGCAGCACTTCAATATTTTTCTTCATACCTATGTACCGACACGCGGAAAAAAAGGAAAGATACTTGAAGATAATCTTGATTCCCCTTTGACTGAATTGGACTTAATTCAACAGATTGGCGAAACATTTTCAGACAGTAATGGAAAACTCGAACCTGTCTATATCTTCAACCGTGATCCCAAACCCGAAATTAACCAGCAGCTTTTTTTCTATTGTTTAAACGATTTTTGGGAAACCTACCATTCTGGAGAGAAATCGCTACAGTTCCGTGAAGTCACTTCTGGATATGGCAGCCCAGGGCAAATTTTCAAGTTACCAGAGCACGAAATTCGGGACCGTTTAGAAGATATCGAAGACTTTACAGATGGTGCAATGCGTTTTCGTGAATCCGTGAACTTAAGGCAAATTCAAAAACAAAGAGATATTGAGAAAAATTTGTTGAGTCTTATTTATGTGAAAGGAAGTTAGCCTTTGGACAATACAATAGCTCGTTTATTTCATATAAATCCTCGTTTCTTACGTTCAACACACCTTGAGCGAGATTTTTCCGACCCAGACAGTTGTACGGGATACATACTGACAGATTTTACAACATCTTGTGTCGAACGTTTAACCGAAGGGCTGCTAACAAATTCCAAAAGGCGGGCATGGCGATTAACTGGGGACTATGGCACAGGCAAATCAAGTTTTGCGCTTGTTTTGGCTCATCTATTCTCGGGTCACCAGAATGGACCAATCAGGGAATTGCGTCAGTCAATCAAAATCAAAGGACTTCGCTGTGACGATCTGAATTTGGTACCGATCTTAGTTACTGGAAACCGTTCTCCATTGAGACTTGCCCTACACTCTGCTTTGCGAAATTGTATTGATACCACTTTTTCAAATATCTCAGAAACAACATTTCCTTCTCGACTTCAAAGTATATTGGAGGTTGGGGATAAGGATATATCCCTGTCTGCTAAACTGGGAGTATCTCAAGACGCATGGAGTGATGCCTTACATATTACGGATGAAGAAATTGTTGAAGGTTTTATTGAATTTAGTCAATTCGCCAAATCGAAATCTAAAAAATCAGGGGTACTCCTTATTCTGGATGAGTTAGGCAAATTCCTTGAATTTGCGGCAATGTATCCAGAGTATCAGGACATTTACCTTCTTCAGCAATTAGCGGAGGCAGCCTCACGTAGTGGTGATACACCTTTATTTCTCTTAGGACTTTTACATCAAGGGTTCAATGCTTACGCCGACCGTCTGGATGGAACGTCTAAACAGGAATGGGAAAAGATTTCTGGACGGTTTGAAGAAATTCTCTTTAACCAACCACTTGAGCAGGTTATCCATCTATTGTCATCTGCTTTAGGAATTGATATAAAAGACCTACCCGAAGCATGTCGTAAAGAGTCAGTATCCCGAATGGACTATGCCCTTAAGCAGAACTGGTATGGTCCCGTACCTCTACATGATGATTTGTTACATAAAGCTCCTAAATTATTTCCGTTAGACCCTCTGGCTGTTCCTGTTATCATTCGAGCAATGCATCGCTTTGGACAGAACGAAAGATCCATGTTTAATTTCCTCCAATCTTCGGAGCCATACGGGCTACAAGCCTATGCAGCGCGGCATTCCCCCGAAAGTGCCCAACTGTACCGAATTCACGATTTCTACGATTATGTTCAAGCGAATCTGAGTCACTCGCTTAACCTTACCAGTATGCAGCAGACCCGTTGGAGTGTTGTTGATTCTGTAATTTCTAGTTATTCATCTGATGACAGTTTGGAAATGGCAGTCCTAAAAACAGTTGGGATGCTGAACCTATTGGATACCAACGACTTACTTCCAAGAAAAAAAATTGTTGAGCAAGCAGTAAAACAAAGATATTCACGCGACTGCATCGATGAAATCATAGATACACTAAAAGATAAAAAACGTGTCCTATACGACCGTGGTGTTGCCGGTGGTTTATGCCTGTGGCCTCACACAAGTGTGGATTTGGATGCTGCGTATAAAGAAGCAGATCGTGAAGTCGGAAATATACAAAAAGTAAGCGAACAAGTTAAAACCTATTTGGACTCAAGACCAATCGTTGCTCGTAGGCACTACATAGAAACAGGGAATTTACGGCACTTTGAAATTCAGTATTTATCTGGATCTGAATTTGCCCAAGCCATACCTCCATTGAACAAGGGAACGGACGGGAAAATAATCATTGTCCTATGCGATTCACTTCAAGAGCGGCAGCAAGTGTTAAAAGTGGTTAAATCTGTTAATAACCCACAAGTGATTGTTGCTATTCCAGATCCGCTGCATAATATTGCTGATTATCTTCGGGATCTTCTGTGTTGGGAATGGGTTGAAAAAAACACGCTGGAACTCAATACAGATTCATACGCGCGGCAGGAAGTATCACGCCAGCGGGGTGCTGCTCATGCTCGTCTTAAAAATCGAATAGCGGATTTAATTAATCTGCGGGATCATTCAGGGCAAATGAAATTCAGCTGGTTTTCTGAAGGGAAATCACTGAGGAACATCTCTACAGGTAAGCGGCTTTTGAAACATCTTTCAGAGGTTTGTCTCCGGGTTTTTTCTCAGTCTCCAAATGTTCAAAATGAGCTTATCAATAGACAAAACTTAAGTTCTGCTGCCTCCGGTGCCCGCATGCGCTTGATTAAAGCAATGCTGGAAAGGGAGTCTGAACCAAACTTAGGAATGCTAGATCACCAACGGCCTCCCGAGATGTCAATGTATCTCTCGATTTTGAAACAAGGAAACATCCATGTTAAAGGAGAAAAGGCTTGGTACATCCAAGAACCTTCATCTAATCGCGATCCATGCAATATTTTACCCACATTAAAGCGAATTGAGGTACTTCTGAAGTCTGCAATAGATAACAAAGTTCCGGTGAAAGAGTTGTTTAAAGAGCTCAGGGAACGTCCCTTCGGAGTGCGTGATGGATTAATTCCCTTGTTGTTGGCAATATATTACGTTGCACATCGACAAGATATTGCTATCTTTGAAGATGGCACCTTTTTGCATGAGGTCAGAGGTGATGATTTTTACCGTTTGATTAAGGCACCAGAATATTTTGAAATTCAACATAGTGCAATTGAAGGTATCCGTGCTTCGGTTTTCGATAGATTGATTAATGTTCTTGGTATCCCACAAACATCGGATGAGCAAGATTCGCGAATTCTTGATGTTGTTCAGCCTCTGTGCCACTTTATTGTGCAACTACCAGATTATGTTCACAATACCAAAAAACTCTCTCAAGAAGCCATGGCCGTTCGGAAGTTGCTTATGTTTGCCGGTGAGCCAGCTCCACTTCTTTTCCGAGATCTACCAACTGCCTGCGATTGCTCTCCATTTGATGTAACTGAATCCATTGACGATAAGCGAGTACAGGATTTCGCGGAAAAGCTCAAGACATATTTAGGTGAATTAAAAGATACATATACTGCTTTGCTAGAGAGCCTAAAAACCCTCATCTTCGAGGCATTTGATATAGATAGAAATTCTCAAGGAAGAAGTTTACTCAAAGAACGTGCTGATACTTTGAGGGTTAGTGTCACTGAAACGCGATTAAAAGCCTTGTGTGGTCGTTTGAGCGATGACAAGCTCTCCGAGACAAAGTGGATTGAGTCGGTTGCGAGTTTCATTGCTTCAAAGCCCCCATCTTATTGGGTTGATTCGGATGAACAGGTATTTCAACAGGAATTGGATGTCCTAGCATCGCGATTTAAACACGTCGAAAGCATCCATTTCGGGACAAATGGTATTCCCGCAGGAAGCAAAGGAATTCGCGTTGCAATTACACATACCAATGGAAGTGAACGAGTTGAGGTCATGTATCCGCGTCCTGAGGATGAAAAGGCGGTGGCGGACATCCAAACGCAGATTCAAAGTTTGCTGATAAAGCATGGACGTTTAGGTTTAACCGCTGTTGCTCACGCAGTTTGGGACGAACTCGACGGTGGTTCTGAAGAAACCGAATAAAACGACTAACTAACAAGGGGTAAAACGATGGCTCAAAAAGAGCGTCACATTCTCAGTCTCTCAGGCGGGAAGGATAGTACAGCGTTAGCTATCTACCTACGCGACCTTGGTCGTGTACCTGACATGGAATATATCTTTCACGATACTGACAAAGAATTGCCCGATACAATTGAATATCTCAAACGTTTAGAGGCATATCTTGGGGTTCCCATTGAACGGACAACTAAACACACCAGTTTTGACAAGATGCTAAGAGTTTATGGTGGTATGCTCCCTTCAAATCACCGTCGTTGGTGCACCAGAATGCTAAAACTTAAACCGTTTGAAGAGTATGTCGGCGATGATCCGGTTGTTAACTATGTTGGACTTCGGGCTGACGAAGATCGAACGGGATATATCAGTCACAAACCCAATATCAAGGTAGTCTATCCCTTTCAAGATGATGGAATTGTTTATGAAAACGTGATGCGGATTTTAGAAGAATCGGGTTTAGGAATGCCTCCGTACACCGAATGGGGCAGAACGCACTCGGGATGCTTCTTCTGTTTTTATCAACAAAAAATTGAGTGGGTCAGGTTAAAACAGCGATACCCTGAACTGTACGAGGAAGCAAAGGCTTACGAGAAACCTAACAAAATCAACGGGAACGTTTTTTATTGGAATCAGGACGAATCCCTTGAAGAACTTGAGCAACCGGAGCGCATAGCGGAAATCATCGCGAACTGGGAGAAGACACAAGAGCGTCTAAAAACCAAGCGGAGAAATGTACCATTAGTATCAGTATTGACTGAATACGAGTCTAAGGATGAAGAAGATAGACGTTGTTTAGTGTGCTTTTTGTAGTATTATGAATGAAACTGAACTTCACGATTTTGACCAACAAGTTGACGCGATGAAAGCTGACGTTATTTCGCCCCCTGTTATAATGTCCCCAAACTTATGGGCTGGATTCACAACACCACCACTCCATGTCTGGAATTGGAACTCGGTGCCCTTTCAAAGGGATTTTGCAGACTGTGTACCCCATGATGAGCATGGTATCTATACTTTTACTATTGCTCCCGGAGTAGCCGAACATCCATCACTTTATCTGGTAAGCTACGTCGGCAAAGCATATGATATGACGTTGCGAGCACGTTTCCTAACCTATTTTAGTCAGAAGCGTAGTGTGAAAAGACCGCAGATTGGCTACTTTCTTAGAAAATATGATGGATTCATCATGTTTAGTTTTTGTCCTGTCAAGGAAACCGAAATTATTCCCGGAATTGAAAATAAACTCATTAGCGCGCTGATGCCGTATTTAAATAGGAGTTGGCCAGGCGAAGTATCAGACAAAAGGCGTGCATTTTAACTACGAAAGAGGTATAAAGGTGAGTACAGAACTCAAACTACCAGCTCTTAAAGGTATCATCGGGGACTGGATTTACTATGTTACGTTACTTTCCTTCCGAGAAGTTCGAGATCGAATCCGTAGAAATGAAGAAATCCATGAAACGAAGGAACTTCAGGATTGGTTGCAACGAGAGTTAACCGATAGGAGTGATGACATTGCTGAATATTTGACCTCTCAGAAACAGCGATTTTTTAATGGAATTGTTGTTGGCGTATATGGGGGAGAACCACAATGGTATCCGCTTTCGCTCCAGCCTTCGGTGTACCTTGATCCAAAAGTTGTTAATGAAGATGTTAAACTCAGTTTGGGAATATTAGAATTATCTGGAGATGAAGAACTTTTCGCGATTGATGGTCAACATCGAGTTGAAGGAATTAAACAACTTGCCAAGCAAATAGGTGATGAAGCGTTTAACGAAATGCCTGATGAACTCTGTGCGATATTCGTGGCGCACAAGAAAACCGAAGCTGGAATGCAAAGAACTCGGCGACTATTTTCAACTCTAAATAGACGCGTGCAACCGGTCAGCTTTACTGAATTGATTATTCTTGATGAGGATGATATCGTAGCGATAACATGCCGACATTTGATTGAAAAGCATCCCTTATTTACAGATGGAAAAATCTCGTTACAGAAACAGAAGGCTCTTAACTCCGCTGATCAGCGAAGTTTTACATCAGTTATTGCCCTTTATCAAACCATGGATATTTATCTGAGTATTAATTTTACTCCTAAGAACAAATGGAAGAAATTTAAGCTGGTCCGTCCCAGTGAAGATATTGTTGAACAATACGTTTCTAGGGCTAGCCAATTTTGGGACCAACTGGTTGAAAGGATCCCTGAACTTCAGTTTGTGGTCACTATGGGACCAGAAGATAAGCTGTCAGATTCTCTCAGAAGCCTTCATGGTGGAGATTTGTTCTTCCGTCCTATTCTACCAGTGATCCTCGCTAAAACTCTTAAAAAAGCCATAGGTTTTGGAATGAGTGAAGATACTTTTTTGTCCAGATTTATCCAGATTCCTAGGGAATTAAGTGATCCACCGTGGCGTGGGATTTTATGGGATGGTACAATGGTGACACGGGCGAAGAATCAAAGCATTGCAGAGCGGTTGATTTTATGGATGGTTGATGCCGATCCAGAGGAAAAGAAAATAAAGACTCAATCGCTTCGTCAAGATATTGCGGATCTTCAGGATAAGCCAATTATAGACATCCAATTGCCAAAAAAGGTGGTGAGCACACCATGAAAATCATGGCATCCGAAAGTCGCTTAAGCCTATTTTTGCAATGTTGTTGCATTTCTATTGTTGTCTCATAGGTCAATATAGAAAACCAATATCAATACAGAAGCAGGTCTTTGAAGATTAGACAAGTATATGGATACTCATATTTTTTCTACTTACACTCTTAAATGTCAGTAATTTAGGTATTGCCTTTCAGAATAATAACGAACCGAGGGTTTATGATGGAACTAAGAAATATTTTTAATGCTACACCTAACAGCACATGGCAGGTGCTTTGTGACTCGGGAGTTGGTTTTTATATTCCACCTTATCAGCGCGAGTATAATTGGGACAGAAGTCATATTGATCGCCTGTTTGAAGATATTGGTCACGGATTGCAATTATTAGTTGAAAAGACAGATTCAATTACCTTTTTAGGCACACTAATCGTAATTGATAGAGCAACTTTACCCAACACCGACAAATCGCAATTACCGAATAATGTCCGTCTCGTTATTGATGGACAGCAACGATTAACGACTATTTTATTAATGAATGTCTGTCTCCATGATGAGATAAGAAGGCGTGGGGCTAAATTTAAAAACAGAGATGAGACGGCTTTTAAGTGGTTGCATTACAAGGCAATTGAGGTGGAAAATAGGTTACAAAAAACTTTTGAAGAAGATATGAATTGGGGAGAAGGAAAATATCAGTGGTACCCAAGGATAATTCGCGCATACGAGGATCAATGGTCCCGCTTAGAAGAGGACGCAAAATATGGGTCACCGATTGCTGCATTTGTCCATGATTACTCAAACCATATTCGCTTTGGTAATTCTGACAAACAGTACACAGGAAAAGACAATCAAAGCGATAAAACCAACTCTGTATCAACCAATTATAGAATAATATGTAGCAAACTTCGGGCTTTAGCGACGGGAAGCAGCCAAGATTTAGAACTACCTACTTTAGACAAGGTAGCTAGAGATGTCAAATTCCAAGACACTATTTTGAAGGCAGAATTCTCTGGAGAGGTTTGTTCGATTTTGTTAAACGAAGGGAATGAGGATTTTAAGCAACTGTTACGATTAATCTTGTTAGCAAATTTCTTAATGGAACGGGTGACAGTCACAGTTGTGTCCGCCTATAACGAAGACTATGCTTTTGACATGTTTGAGTCGTTAAACACCACCGGAGAACCGCTGACAGCATTTGAGACTTTCAAACCAAAAGTCATAGAAATAGAAGGATTAACCCAATATAAGAATTCGCGTTCAAGAACGTTCATGGAGCCTGTCGAAAATTATCTAGGACAGTTCAAGAAAGCACAAGAAAGGCAAAACGGAACAAGTCAATTACTGTTACCTTTTGCTCTTGCTGAAACCGGTGAAAAGCTCTCCAAACGTCACAGCGATCAGAGAAGATATTTAAGAGATCAATATGATAAATGGCAAACTTTAGGGGAAAGACATGAGTTTCTCCAACATTTATCTCATACTGCAATTTTTATCGAAGATGCTTGGAAAAAAGAGGATAGGGCTTTTGAGTCTACAGCATTTCCTGACCACAATGTCGTTTTAATGTGTATGGATGTACTTGGCAAGCTCAACCATGAGATTTCGATTGGCCCTTTGGTGAGATTTTACTCGCAAATTCAATTAGTACCTTCTGATCGCCAAGATACAGCTGTTCTGGAGCTAGAAAAGGCTGTAAAAACTGTAACTGCTTTTTCCACATTCTGGCGCGGGATTGGAAAAACAACAGGGGATCTTGCCTCCCAATATAGAGAATTAATGGAGAAGGGGTTCGATGAACTTGAGAATCAGGCCTTCTGTAGATGTCCAAAGAACGGAGAAGCGTTAATAAACCTGACCGCTGATAAATTGCAAGCAGCGTTGAGACATGTTTTGGAAAACAGGGCTGGAGTCGATTCTAAAGACAGCTGGGTAGAACTTTCATCCGAAAAACCTATCTATAAAACATCCCAGTCTCTCGCCCGTTTTCTGTTATTTGCAGCGATGCACAATACAGATGAGGATACAGAGAGTCTAGGTCTTCGCGTTGCAGGACGTGAAGGATTATTGAACATACTTTCATGGGAAAAATGGAAAGAAGATTTAACCGTTGAGCATATTGCTCCCCAAGAACCTGATCAAGGTAGTTGGCCAAAACCACTGTATGAAAAGCCTGATATTGTAGATTGCTTAGGTAATTTGACCCTCTTGCCTAAGGCTGAGAACTCTTCCTTTAAGAACAGACCTTGGCCAGCAAAAAGGGAGATGTACAGCATCCTATCCTCGTCTACACCAGAAGCCCTAGAAACCCGTCTGGTAGAGGCAGAAGATCGCGGAATTCAATTGGGAGCCAGTACAGAAAATCTCTTACGTGAGGGAAAGTACTTTCACCACCTTTCGGCTATTCCTAACACCAAAAAGTGGGACGAAGAATTTGTTCAAAAACGCTCCAGGAGATTGGCAGAACTGGCATGGGGAAATCTCGCCCCATGGTTAGGATTTAATGAAGAATAATTTGACAGATGAATCACAAGGCCAGCCGATGAAAACTGTTTATGCAGACAACAATGCCACAACCTGTATTGCCCCTGAGGTGATGGCTGCGATGATGCCATATTTTACCAAGGCGTTCTACAATCCCAGTGCAATTAGCGGCCGTTCACATGGAGTTGATGCAGCTATAGCGAAATCCCGTCGGATGGTGACGGAATTCTTAGGTGCTTCAGATAGTAGGGAAATTATTTTTACTTCCTGTGCAACTGAGAGTAATAATTGGGCAATCTTTGGAGTAGTTCGGGCAAATCTTGAACGCCGACACGTCATCACATCCACAGTAGAACATCCTGCCGTTTTGGAGGTTTGCAAATCGCTATGCAAAAACGGTTATGATGTTACGTTCCTTGATGTAGATACGGACGGCAATTTGAGCATAGATGAACTAATGGATTCCATCCGTCCCGATACGCTTCTGGTTACGTTAATGGCAGCAAACAATGAAACAGGGGTGATATTTCCTGTAGATCGCTTATCTGTCGCTGTCAAAGAGCGAGATCCGAACATTGTATTTCATACGGATGCTACCCAGTATGTCGGAAAGTTACCAGTTAACCTCAACTGTGCCTTTGAACAGGTTGACTTGATGTCTTTTTCTGGTCATAAACTTCATGGACCGAAAGGAATTGGCGGACTTTTCATTCGTAAAGGCACACCATTGACCCCACTTCTGTACGGCGGAAATCAGGAGAATGGTCGTCGAAGTGGAACAGAAAATGTTCCGGGTATAATTGGTCTCGCCAAAGCATGCGAATTAGCTAGTAATAACATGAAAAATATGCTGAATGTGGAAGTTTTACGCAATCAATTGGAAAAAGAACTACTTAAGCTATTTCCGTCGGCTTTGGTGAATGGAACAAAGGCAACTCGGTTACCTAATACACTGAATATCGCATTCAAAGATATGGATGGCGAAACACTACTCCATCAACTTTCACACAGTGGTATGTATGCGTCAAATGGTTCGGCATGCTCCACCGGTTCCTTGAATTATTCTCACGTTCTTTCGGCAATGGGTGTTCCGTATGATTACATTGCCGGCAGTGTTCGGTTTAGCTTTAGTCACTTGAATAGTCCGAAGGATGTGGAAATAATAGTTGAGACAATGGAACAGATTAAAGAGGAAATATAAAGGTGGAAGAACAACAAGGTTTACCGTTACTTGAGCTCAAGACTGCTTACCAATCACTCAGAGAATCAGGTTTCGATTTTTCAACCGCTATCGGTGAACTAATTGATAACTCTGTTCAGGCAGAGGGAAAAAGAATTGACATCATTCCAAAAATTGATGGATCGGTTATCACCCAAATTTCTGTAGTTGACGATGGCGATGGGATGGACGAGGAAACCCTCAATGGTTGTCCGCAGTTGGGTTTTTCTACACGCTATAATGATAGAGAAGGGCTTGGCCGTTTTGGAGTCGGGGCCACCTACGCATCTATCTCCCAATGTAAACGGACCACTTTTTGTTCTCGTTCCAAAGGGACAGGCAATTTTTTAGCAACCTATATTGATTTGGATGAGATTGCTAATAAAACCCAAGCAGATATTCCTAAACCGAGCCCATCCTATTTACCAGAGCATCTGGATGAGATTAGTTTTGATAACTCAAGTACAATTGTTGTTTGGGATCAATGTGATCGTTTACAATCTGATGCAAACGGTAATCCTATTCAGGCGGATGAACTCCTGCGTGGACTTGAGAGTTGGGTATCAAGAGCATACAGACATTTTATATGGGACGGCGTTGAAATATACATTAATGATCAAAAAGTCTCTGCCTATGATCCATTGTATTTAAAAACTGACCAAACTAAATTTCCAAATGACCCATGCGCCATAGTAGAATTTTCTGAATCTTTTGATTGGCCTATACCTGATTCACAAGAAGAAACTTCATCTATTTCTGTGAAACTCACCCTATTACCGGAAGAGTGGCGTCAGAAACCAGGTGATGGTGGCCGCTCGCACGCTCGCGAACGGAGAATTCCTGAAAATCAAGGACTTTCAGTTCTTAGATATCACCGTGAGGTTGCATTTGGGAACTTTTACCCCATGGTTCCCAGGCAAGAAGATATTGATCGATGGTGGGGATGTGAGATAAATTTTGAGCCAGAACTTGATGAATGTTGGGAAATTAGGAATATAAAGAGAGGCGCGCGACCAACCAAAGGATTGCGTGACAAACTTAATGAAATATTAGTCCCTAAAATTCATAAACTCCGCAAAGAGATACAAAATTATTGGAAGGATGAAATTCCGTATAATATTTCTCAGAATATTCGACAAACAGCTTTATCATTAATAGAACAAAATGGTAGTGTAACTGCCCCTGATGTCCTAGATCAACTATCAGACTACGAAATCTCTATAGGCGATATTTCGCAGGTTCTATCAAATTTAGCTGTTGAAAAAGGGTGGGATTGGACAACAGATGGCGCACATCGATCGTATCATCCATTATCCTCATCAACGCTGTCTGAATTGGAATCGGAAAGGGATACATGCTTTGCATCCATTAGATGTACCATTGAGAATAGTAATATTAATCGAAAATTCAAAGATGTCGCCTTATACGATCTTGAACAGTCCAAAATTTCTTATGAAAATAGGGCATTCAAAGCCAGTATAATTATGTTTGGGGCTATAGTTGAAGGTTTGATGTTGGGCGTGATCCGAACAAATACTATGCTGAAACCAATAATGGAGAATCCAGAAACTGCTCCACAGAGTATCCGAAACCTTGGCATACAAAACTTCTCACAGCCCGAGGATTTGGCTGAGAAAATAAGTAATAGACTCGGATTTGAAGAGTACAAACAAATTATTTCTCACCTCAAATCTGATATCAACCAATTGGAAGTGCAACGAATCCAAAATTTACGTAACACTATCCACCCATGGGAATCCATCAAACAGCCAGAAGAATATCGGGATCCGGGACCAAGAGTAGCTGTAAACTGCTTATCGTCTTTGTCGCTCTTGGCTGAGAAGATATTAGCTTGAGCGGATTATTTATTTAGTTAAACCGTGCTATTAAGCGAGATGCTACAGTTGAGGTTGGTGCAAAAGACATCAGTGGTTCCCCAAGAAATCAATGCAGGGGCTGTTCAATAATGGATTTTCATTACAAAGACATCATCCCTTGGGGTAGATCGTTTGACGAATACTTGGGTATGTTCAACCTCTTCGAGGACGATTTGGCGCGGGATATTGTCGATGTCGGCGGCGGTCCCGCGTCTTTCAATTCTTTGATGCACCAGCGCGGCACGCCGATCGTCTCGGTCGATCCGATTTACCGGTATTCAGAAGCGGAATTGCGCCAGCGAATCCAAGAAACCTACAACGATGTCATCGCGCAAGCCCGACAGAATCAAGATAAATTCGTCTGGACACACATCTCGTCTGTTGATGAACTGGCTGAAATCAGGATGCAGGCGATGGAGACATTCTGCCGAGATTTTGAGAGCGGCAAGCAACACGGACGATACATAGACGCATCACTCCCCGATCTACCCTTCCCTGACGGTCATTTCGACCTCGTGCTCTCCGCACATCTGCTCTTTTTCTACTCTGCTAACAGAGATTCGGTGTTCCACCTCAATGGGATTCGGGAACTACTTCGCATTGGAACTGAGGTGAGAATTTTCCCAATCGTTGATGTCAACAGCAATCCTTCCCCGTTCTTATCACCTGTTATCAACGAACTTGAAAAAGACGGAATCGCTTGTTCAGTTGAACGCGTTCCGTATCACTTCCAGAAAACAGGGAATAAGATGCTGCGGTTAAAGTCGTGCTAATTGTCTGAGTTGATTAAATAAACTGTTTACAATAGAAGAAAACCGTGCTCGTAAATCTTTTTTTAGCAGGCTGTTTACAAACGTACTTTTTATTTTTAGTTCAAATATAAAAAAGGAAATCTTGATGACAAAAACAATTACAAGCTTATTTATACTTCTAACTTTATTTTCGATCGACACCTTCGCTGCAAATTCCCCACCACGACAGAAAATCATCCTTAAACTGGATTCAAATACCGAGGTCCGTAGCATAGCTTTTAGCCCTGATTCCCAAAGTGTCGCCAGTGGTGGTTGGCCAAGACACGCTAATTTATGGGACGTGACATCGGGACGACCTAAATCCCCCACCATAGTGCATACAGAGGATTCTATTCGGAGTGTAGTATTTTCTCCCGATGGTAGCACCCTTGCCACTGGAAGTGATGATAGAACGGTGCGTTTATGGGATGCTACATCAGGTCAACTTAAAGCTGTCCTCACAGGACATTCGGATGAGGTTCATAGTGTCGCGTTTAGTCCGGATGGTAGCACTATCGCAAGTGCAAGCAGCGATAATACGGTGAGACTTTGGAATGTGGCAGCCGAACAGCCTATAGCCCTCCTTATAGGACATACAAGTAGTGTTTTAAGTGTAGTATTTTCTCCCGATGGTAACACCCTTGCCACTGGAAGTGGTGATAGAACGGTGCGTTTATGGGATGTAGCATCAAGGCACCTCAAAACTGTCCTCACAGGGCATTCAGAAAGAGTGAATAGCGTAGCATTTTCTCCCGATGGTAACACCCTTGCCACTGGAAGTGGTGATAGAACGGTGCGTTTATGGGATGTAGCATCAAGGCACCTCAAAACTGTCCTCACAGGGCATTCAGAAAGAGTGAATAGCGTAGCATTTTCTCCCGATGGTAACACTATCGCAAGTGGTGGCGGGAGAAGTTTTGGTCATGATAGAACAGTGCGTTTATGGGATGTGGCATCCGGGCAGATTAAAGCTATCCTCGCCGGACACACTGATTGGGTTAATAGCGTAGCGTTTTCTCCTGATGGTAACACGCTCGCAAGTGGTATCAGCTGGCGGGGGGATAACACGATCACCCTATGGGACCTCACAGCATCTGCCACCACACCTGCTATTTTGAGTATCTCTCCTACCTCAACGGAATCACTGGGGATTGGGGAACAACTTACCGTCTCTCTCAACATTGCGGGTGGAGAAAATGTGATAGGATACCAGGCAACCGTGGTGTTTGACCCGGATGCCCTTATCTATTTTTCGAGTGCTAACGGTGATTATCTATCTGAGGGCGCGTTTTTTGCGGCCCCGGATGTTGGAAAAAATTATGTAACGCCGGCATCAGCAGCACTTGCCGGGGAAAGCAACGGTGATGGTGCCCTTGCGACCATCACATTTCAAGTCGTTGATACCAAAGCATCAGGGTTATTCTTATCCCAAGCCCATCTTGTGGATCCGGACGGTGAGCGTTTGTTCCCATGTATCGAAAATGGTATAGTGACAGATGGTACAGTGGAGGATAGCACTGTGATTGAACCAGTATACCTCGCTGAGGATATCAACGAGGATGGTGTAGTAAATATCCAAGATTTGGTGCTGATCAGTTCAAACTTTGGAAAGACTGGAGAGAACGAGGCAGATATCAACGGTGATGGTATAGTCGATATAGTAGACTTAGTTAAGGTGGCTGCTGCACTTGGAAACACAGCAGGTGCACCTTCTGTCCATCCACAAACACTTGCAATGCTCAGTACCTCCGATGTTCAGAATTGGCTCACGCAGGCACAACACCTAAACCTAACGGATGTAACATCGCAGAGAGGTTTTCACTTTTTAGAACAACTCTTGACGGCGTTGACTCCAAAAGAGACGATATTATTACCCAACTATCCGAATCCGTTCAATCCGGAGACGTGGCTACCGTATCAATTGGCGAATCCGAGCGATGTGCAGATCGTTATTTACGATACGCGAGGCATCGCTGTTCGACGTTTGGCGTTAGGGCATCAATCGGCGGGGTATTATACTACCCACAGCCGTGCAGCCTATTGGGATGGCCGCAACGATTTCGGCGAACACGTAGCAACAGGTGTCTATTTCTATCAACTACAAGCGGATGATATGTCTATTCTTCGTAAAATGGCTATCTTGAAGTAACACGCTCAATAATAGAAACACAAATATAGATGTAGGTTGGGTAGAGTGGTAAAAACTCATATCCATTTCATTTATACAGAGAATTTTGCTCTTCTATGATCGATTCGCGTAGATAGAAATAGCGAAACCCAACGACCTAACCACTATCAGAGAATGTGTTGGGTTTCACTCTAATTTGATGATTTTAGGTTTCTGAATAAACTTGAGAATCATCTCCTCCATACGATTTTTAATAGATTTCCGTTCAACCCAACCTACGTGCTACTACCACTTCTGGATCGGTGTTTCGGAGAGGTTTTTGACGAATCCGTATGTCCAATCTACAGTCCGATACCCGCAGTTACTGTAAAAGAGGAACGCTCGGTGGTTATCCCAAGCAGTACTAATCGCCGCATGCCGGTATCCGATTTTCTTCATCT
>CBDCOJ010000002.1:0-72534 GCA_965219695.1 Candidatus Poribacteria bacterium
GTCAAGACTTTCTAAATGATTTTTTATATGTACTAAAGTTTTCGGTATTCCTTTGAACAAAACGTCTGTCAACGCGCCCCATTGCAAGCAAACGTTTTGCAATAAGTTGCAGGAAAGCAACATCGCTTCCGGGTGCAAGTGGGACATGCACATCAGAAAATTCTGCTGTCTGGGTACGGCGCGGATCTACTGTAATAATCCGTGCATTAGGTTCTGATGCCCGCCGTTTCCGAATCATTTGGAAAAGGACAGGATGATTTGCAGCCATGTTCGCACCGATGATTAGAAATACATCCGCATGCTGAATGTCATCATAGCAGGTTGGCGGTCCATCTGAACCAAACGCTTGCATATAGCCAACGACTGCAGAAGACATACAGAGCCGGCTATTCGTATCTATGTTGTTCGTCCGTAGAAATCCCTTGAATAACTTATTGAAAATGTATGAGGTTTCGGTGTCCAATTGACCAGAACCGTAGAGTGCAAGTGCATCTTTGCCATGTTCTAACCTAATCTCTTGAAGGCGATTCGCTGTAAAAGCAATAGCTTGTTCCCACGAAACCTGGCGCGGAGTTTCTCCTTTGCGTTCCCGAATCATCGGATATGCAAGCCTGCCATCGTGGTTTTGAAATACCTGTTTGAGGTGAGCACCTTTTGGGCAAAGCATACCGAAATTTGGTGCTACATCGTCGTCTGCTGAAATCTTCGTGATTTTGTTATCTTGAACTGTCGCACGAACAACGCAACCGACCCCACAATAAGGGCATACGGCTTTTCCTCTTGAACTTTTCACTGATTTCTCCATAGTTAAGATGGTAAATTCACAATCTTAAACTTTTTTGCTATGTAACCTCAATCGTTTAATTGAGACTCATGCAGTGTCTACCAAAATTCTGTGGGCTGACAGTCACGATTCGGAGATCGCTCCTACAAATAAGATCAACTCTTTGTATGAGGGAACTCCGATTCCCGACTATCACTGATGCCACAATTTAGAATAAACACTCCGCTAATGCATTATTATTAGGCTGGTACATTTCCTGCTTCTGCCTTCAGGCGTTGTTTTTCAGCCAGTGCAGCATCAAATGCTTTTTTCTCTGCGTCTTGCACTGCAGGTGAGAATCGCACTAACGCAGTAGCAAATGACGCGACAACAACCATTCCACCGAGGAAGAGTAAAGCCTGCTGTGTTGTGATACTTTCTGCCCGGAAAAGAAAACCAGCGGCAACTGCTCCAGCATTTCCACCAGCACCAACAATACCAGCAACTGCTCCTAATGCTTTCCGATTGATAAATGGCACAATACCAAACGTTGCGCCTTCAGACATTTGCACAAAGAAACTGAAAACAATCATTGTTCCAACAGCAATGATAAGGACTGCCATCTGTGAGAACAGCATAAGCATAATACCTTCACCTAATAGGACAATAAACAGAAACAGGACACGCCCTCGTAGCCCCATGTTTTTGGCAAAGAAATCGGAGAACACACCGCCAACGGTGCGTGCAAAGATGTTCATCAAACCGAACAAACCTGCAATGAGACCTGCTGTTTTTACATCTAATTGGAAGCGGTCATGATAGTAAAGTGCGGCAACATTATTAATCGTGAGTTCTACACCGAAACATGCAGCGTAAATGAAAAACAGTGCCCAAACACGATAATCTTTAATCGCAAGCATTAAAGATTCCATGCCTTTACCTTCAGCGGCTTCAAGGTCACCACGCTCACGGAGTTCCTTATAGTTACCATCGGGTGCATCTTGGGTGGTGAAGTAATAGACGAATCCCATGATAAACAGCGCAATTCCTGGAACAATCATCGCCAACCGCCAACCAAGAAATTCATTCACACCAAAACTCAGGATTGCCATGAAAATGAGCGGCATGACCATCTGGGTAACACCACCTCCTAAATTTCCCCATCCTGCAGTTGTTGCGTTCGCTGTGCCAACACAATTTGGAGCGAACATCACTGAGGTGTGATACTGCGTGATGACAAACGATGCCCCGATAGCACCGATGGCTAAACGGAACAGTAAGAACGTTGTGTAATCCTGGGCAAGTCCGATACCCATCACCGGTATTGAGCCAAGAATGAGCAGCCACGTATATGCCTTTCGAGACCCGATTCGGTCACAAAGCGGACCGATGAGAACTCTGACCAGCACTGTAATTGCAACAGAGGCGATGATCGTGTTACCAACTTGTGCTTTTGTTAACATCAAATCTTCGCGCACAATTGCCATGAGTGGTGCAATTCCGAACCATCCGAAAAACGCTAAGAAAAACGCGAACCATGTTGTATGAAAGGTACGCATTTGAACCGTTTTTAGACTAAATAGTTTTATTTGTGTTGCTTTATTTTTTATATCCATTATTTTACCTAATTTATATTCCTTTCAGTAGTTAGTAATTGGTGGGTTTCGATTCGCTCTACCCATAAATGTCAATTTAGTGGATAATATTTGTGTATTTGATACACCTGTCGCCCCTCTGGGGCTGCTCTATTTTGCGGGATCAATTGCTTACTATACACCTATCGCCTCTCCGAGGCTCTGGCAAGTCCGATATCAGCACCAGCGGTGCGGAAGGTGTGTAGAACTTGATACAACAAAAACCCAAGCACCAGCGGTGCGAAAGGTGTATAGCACAATATTTTACATTTGATCGTTATTTCCAGTTTATTTTCTTGAAAGGTAAGGAACAAGCCCTTCAAGCACTTTTGGTAAATCGTCGCAAGGCACATTTTCTAATAACTTTGTGGCGATTTTAGGGTTTGGACCGGCATCTCCCTTGACAAATACGTCTACAGCATCTGTAACAACTCCATCTATTTTGGTCTTCTTACCGAGAAGTCCAATATCCGCAGCGGCGTGGTTGCCACATCCGTTTGGACATCCTGACCAGTTTACAGTAAGGGGTTTTGTATTGCCAAGCTTCGCCTCCAAATGTCGGATTGCTTCCATTGCACGTTCTTTAGTTTCTATGAGAGAGAAGTGGCAATAATCAATACCTGTGCAGCTGACCATCCCGCGCATGACTTCTGATGGATCATAGCGAAGTTCTTGTAGAAGCGGCTCAGCCGTAAACTCGCCAATTTTTGCATCCGGCACGTTAGGTACAATCAGATTCTGTCCTTGCGTTAACCGAATCTCACCAGAGCCGTATTGGTCAGCAAGTCGGGCAACTTCATAAAGTTGCGCTGTTGTCATGCGTCCCACTGGCACAACAAGTCCTACATAGTTAAGATTCTTCTGCTTCTGTGAGAAAATGCCAGTGTGGTCTGTTTTTTTCTTGCCACGCATATCTTTTCCTGCTGGTAGAAGTGTTTTTGGATAACGAGATTCTAATTCCTTACGAAACTTCTCCACTCCCCAGTCAGCAATAAGAAACGCCATCCGAGATTTGTTACGAACTGTACGTGGTCCGTGATCTCTAAAAATCAACGTTATTTCGGCGCACAATTCCGCAGCATCTTCAGGTAGAACAAACACATCAAGGTCTTCCGCAAGGGTGTAACCGCCAGAACCCATCTTCCCACCAACCGAAACATTAAATCCTTTCGCTTCTTGTCCATCAATCTCTTTCATTGCAGGGGTGAGTGCGATATCCTGAGACGCTGCGTGTGTGCAATTATCTAAACAACCTGTAATGCCAACATTAAACTTACGCGGAATGTCGGTAAATTCCCTATTGCCCGCAATTATTTCG
The DNA here is from genome assembly GCA_965219695.1 of Candidatus Poribacteria bacterium. Classification (GTDB taxonomy): domain Bacteria; phylum Poribacteria; class WGA-4E; order WGA-4E; family WGA-3G; genus MSPOR6. The sequence goes on from CBDCOJ010000002.1 coordinate 3,716, forward strand.
GTGTACTTTTTTGCGACAGGTGATGCATCAAACAACTCATTTGGGGTCAGTCCAGCAATAGGACAACCTGTAACGCCACGGATATTGTCAAATCCTGTTTGAAGTGAATTTAAGCCGACCTCTTCAAGCTGGTTCCAGATATTTTGCACATTTTCAATCGTAAATCCACGTAGTTGAATCTGCTGACGAGTGGTGAGGTCAACAAACCCTGGCCCGTGTGCTTCACTGATTGAGGCGATGGTGCGGAATTGTGCTGAATTGCTAAAACCGCTTGACATTCGGAGGCGCATCATAAAAGCCCCTGGTGTCTGTCGTCGGTAAAACACGCCTACCCACTTAAGTCTGTCGCGTTTTTCTGGTGGAATCGATTCCCATCCATTTCGGACGTAATATGGAATATCGTCTACAACCTGAAGCCCGTTTTTTTCACGTTTGAGTGCTTCAGCGGGATGAAGTTTTGGTTTTCCCTTTTTTGGAGTATTTGTTCGCTTCAACCTTGTTTTCTTTTTCTCAAGTTGGTTCATCTTTGAATCCCCTTTCTTTTGCTTATACGTCATAAAAAGTTAAAACAAAAAGGTATCCATCAGCAAACGTAATGCTTTTGCCAAATGGACACCTATGTCCGGACCCTAACCTACATTGGTTGGGTATTTGTTATTCTGTTTTATTTAATAGTATCGTTCAACGTTGAATGATACTTATATCTCAATCTAAAAAGAAGTGATTAGGCTTTTTTATGCCTTGTTTGTCAATACTTCTGCGATTGACAAGACATCTTGTGCAATTTCTGCAAGACGTTTCCTACGATCCATTGCCATTTTTCGTAAAGTTTGATATGCTTCTGCTTCGGTTGTGCCACGTTGTTGGGCAACGATTTCCTTTGCTCGTTCGATTATTTTGCGTTCGGCAAGGCTTGTTTTCGTTTTCTCAAGTTCTTGCTGCAATGCTTGAAATTTTCCAAAACGCGCAACAGCTGCCTTAATAATTGTCTCAATCCGTTCCTTACTAAGTTTACCCACAACATAAGCGGAAACACCAGCCAATGTAGCGTTTTGAATTGTCTCAGAACGTTCGTCCTGCGCAAACATTACAATCGGACACGGATGATTATGATTGATTGATGCCACAGTCTCTAAAGTTTCATCACAAGGCGAGTCCGCGCCAATTAGAATGATGTCCGGATTAGTCTGTTCAACTTGCTGCAGCAAAGTTTGATTGAGCGGGACGTGTGCTACAACGTTATATCTGCTTGCATCAAAGACTTGGTCTAACTGCTTTATCCGTTTTAAATCGTCATCAACGATTAAAACATTCTGTGTTTTAGCGACAACTTCCATTCTGTTGAATTTAAACCTTTCTAATTCCCAATACAATGTGCATATAAAACACATAATTTAAGGACCACACAAAACTTATAGCAAAATTAGTGCCAAGTACGTAGAAGTAGTTAAAAACAAGCAATCTCTATGATTTTAAAGATTAACAACAAGCATTGAATTAAAAGTTGCTTATTTTTTCAGCAGTAAAATCTTATTTTTTTAGCAATAGGGATTTTTTTAAAGAGTTGAGAATATGCTGAAGGATAATTGGGTCTTGTCATCTACTGGTAGGCGCGCTTTCATGAAGTTTAAGAAAATAAATCGGTAATTTGGCGAGGTTAGGAAGAAATCAAGAAATCAACGGTATGAATACCTTTTTGGTATTCCCCGGATGTGAATGCCATTGGCTGAATGCGCTTTTGGCATTCAGCATGATTCCTCGCCTCGCCAGCAGAGGTAGGAACCTGACTTGTGCAGATGGAAAATTACCGAATTAATAAATTAATCCTCATCTAAGCGCGCCGCGACGATGTATGCACAGAATTTGGGTGATCATGTGTGCGTGTTGTGATGTGGATACGCTTAAGGCGAAACAGACTATGCCCTACCGTAAACAGGTATAGCAGCACCGTTGATTATAGCTGCATCATCAGAAGTAAGGAAGTAGATAACCTTTGCAACGTCGTCTGTACCTACCCAACGACTATGGTCTTCGTCCGGCATCGCTTCACGATTAGCAGGAGTGTCCATAATACTCGGCATGATCGCGTTGACGTTGATACCAGAATCCATTACCTCTGCGGCTAAAGATTCTGTTAAAGTACGGACACCACCTTTAGAGACACAGTAAGCACTCAGTCCTGCCTCACCTTTTAGTCCTGCGCGAGCAGAGACGTTGACAATCTTTCCATAACCCCGTTCTGTCATGTGTGGAATCACCGTCTTGCAACAGAGAAAAACAGATTTGAGATTAAGATTCATCATGAAATCCCATCGGTCCGTTTCAAGCTCTGCAGTCGGAATTCCACCGACAAACCCACCAACGATGTTAACCAAAATATCCAGATGATCGAATTGTGTGATAAATGTTTGTATCGTTTGTTGAACCTCTGCTTCCTCAGTAACGTTTGCAAACAGAAAAGTAACATCTTCGCTGAGTTCAGGATTGTGCTGCTTGAAACGTTCAACTTCATTGTCAAACAGATACGTGACCGCAACGGTGTCGCCTTGCGCAAGATAGGCTTTGGTGACAGCACTACCTAATATACCCGTGCCACCAGTAATAAGGACATTTCGGTTCTGTTTTGTCATTTAAAGTACTCCTAACTCTCTAACGTTTGTTTGAATTCCTCAAGACTGTTTGCCCGCGCTGCCTCGCGAAGCAATTGTTTGAGGTATTGCAGATCTTCAATTTTCTCCAGTTCAGGTTTTAAGGTCTGAACTTCTTTGGATTGAAAATGCTCTTCAAGCACTTCAAGTATGGCATCAATAGTGCCTTTTCGCATACCTTGTTCAATACCTTGTTCAATACCTTGTTCAATACCTTGTTGTGTAAAATGTTGGATTACAGATGATTCTTGCATGGTTTCCTCCAATAAAATATCTCTAATAGTTTCGTAGTCTAATATTATTCCACCCAGAATACCAAGGTTGGTAAGATAATCCGCTTGGTTTGACTCGTCTTGAGTCACGGACTTAGCAACCAGAACACACTGCCGTAACCACTCCTCTGAATTCACATCTTCTGGAGGTTTCATAAGCGGTGTGAATGGAATTAATCCTTTTAGTTTAACATCCAATATGGTTTTTCCTTCTAATTCATATAGTCTAATCACCTTATATTGGATTAGGATATTATATCCGGGCATCTCTTGAACGTATTTTCCAGGGTCGTTACGACCTGCATCGGGATGCAAATAAATAACATGTGAATAGACCGGCATTCCGAAGTTTTCAATTCCTCTTCCCGCGTACCCCGCTATCCGATATGGCATCGGAATCTGTGTGCTGTCACGCGTCTGAATTTCAAAATGTATAACAGCATGTCTTCCGTTAACGTTCGCATGTATAAAACTATCCGCACGATTTGATTTGACAGTCGGTTGCTCAGTATCAAGAATTTGGATAACTTGAACATCTGATACGCCAAGACCAAACCGAATCCAATCTTCAGGATTTTGTTGAATAACGTTTTTTGAGACTGTGTCGTAGTGCCCGCGCGAGACTGATGATTCAGAAGGTGTAGATTGTTCTATATTTTTTACCATATTGACTTTTTGACGAAGATTCGTATGTCTTGACGATGTATTTTCTTTTTATGTTGTTGTTAATACCCCGATGCCAGGACGATCTGGTAAAATCAACTTGCCATTATCAAGCGTCACACCGGTGTAAGGGTCATTAGAAATTAACAGATTTCCGTCTAAATCTGCATAGTCAACGAGTGGCGTTAAGTGCGCTGCAGCAGTGATACCGAGAGAACTCTCAATCATACAACCAAGCATAACAAGCAATCCGTGTGCGCGTGCCACATGTATCATCCGCAATGCTTCTAACAAGCCTCCACATTTGACCAATTTGATGTTAATTCCATCTACTGCTTCTGCCAGTCCGGGAATATCACTTGCACGTTTCACACTTTCGTCTGCGATAATCGGTAATTCTGAATGCTCGCGGACGTACTTCAGTCCTGCTATGTCATCAGGTTTTGCAGGTTGTTCAATTAACTCTACGCCGTACTTTGCAAGTTGACGGATTTTCTCAACAGCCTCTTTGGGTGTCCATGCTGTGTTTGCATCAACATATATCGGTTTATCTGTGACGTTTCGCAGCGTTTGAAGTATCTCAATATCGCGAGGTGTCCCCAGCTTAACTTTGAGAATAGGATATGCTTCTGCTTGTAGTGCTTTTTCCGCCATCACTGCTGGTTCGTCAAGACCTATGGTAAAAGAGGTAAATGGTGTTTTCTGTGGGTTGAGTCCCCAGAGTTTGTAAAGTGGAACGCCAAGTTTTTTTCCTAACCTATCGTGCAGTGCCATATCAACGGCAGACTTCGCAGCGTAATTACCATCCAAAATTGATTCAATACCTGCCATCACATCCTGTATCTCATCAAGGTTTCCTTCTAACTTTAGAGAAAGTGTTTCCAACGCTGAGGCAACTGTCTGAACATTCTCTCCATAGAACTGCGCAGGGGCAGTTTCACCGATACCCCCATTAATTTCTACAGAGATGACTTCTCTATATGCATCTGTCGCTCGGCGGGAAATCTTGAACGGATGATTGAGTTGCAATTGGGTGATTTCCGAAGTGATTTTCACTTTCATTCACCTCGTGTCTTGTTTAAGTATACCATGAAACGTTCTAATTTTTCCGTGTCAATTTCTGTCTCCTCTTTTAGGAAAAGCCAGGCACCTATGAAAATAGCAGACGCTTCTTGCACAGCGCTGGAATCAGGATAATCTAAAGTTCGGATTTCAAGTGTCATCGCCATTTTGTTTGTCTGTTGAATTACAGGTGTCTCTCTATCCTGCACGGTGACAATCGGTGTCTCAAATAGCTTTTGATTGAATTGTTCAAGTATCCGTTTTTGAAACGTCTCCGTGCCTTGATTGCCGTGGTTATGTGCGGCAACAACTGAAGGTTTACCTTTACGTTGTGGAATGTGGTTTATTTGTAAGTAATACCCTTCATCTTCAATATTGTTAACCCTTTCAATTCGTTTTTCTGTAGAAACTTTTTCTCTGGGTGTATGAACAACGTGAATTTTTGCACCGGCAAGTTCTAACATCTCTTTCAACTTGGTAATAAGTTGGTGTGTCTTAGGCGTATCAGTTTTTGAATCGAGCACGAGAACAGTTTTTGCGAACGCGCCATCAGCAATCGCATGCAGTTTCGCGTTGACGACTGCTGCCTTATTCAGTTCAACGGTAATTTGGTGTTTATCTGGATAAAACCCGGGTTTTGAAAAGTGTAATGTTGTTTCAAACGAATTTTTTATTTCAGAATCGGTCTTAATGAAGTAATGTCCCTCCGCGTCTGTAACAGCAGTTAACTTAGGATTGGCATGCAATTGAACATCAGGAATTGGGTCGTCAGAGTTCGCATCAGAAATTTGTCCTTGCAAAATGCCATTCGTAATGTCTGCGAAGTTAATTTTCAGCGAATTACGAGTTTGTCCGTAGGCTGCTTCCACCGTCGCAGTGCCAGTTTTTTCAGGAGCATGCAGATAAAAGTGTGAAGTGCCACCTTTTGAAAGATTCTTGGTATCAACGAGAGTGCCTTTGGTGGTTTTTGCCTTGATTAGTTCATCATCTGCAATTGGTATTCCATCAGCATCAAAGGCGGTTACCGTGATACCAACGTAACTTTTGCCGTCATAAGGGAGGGTATCTGTCCATGCACTCAGTTTCACTTTAGCTGCAGGCGGTGCAACCTTAAATTGCTGTGGTTTGGGTAGACTATGATTCCCATAATAATTTACCAATTCTGTCTGGACCAACTGGATACCATTAGACAAAGGATCTTTGATGTGGACAGTGATTATGTCCTTATCACGGTCGTATTTAAACGGCACGTTCACATTATCTATTTTAACTTGCATGGCGTTGGTAAAAACTTGCTGACGTTTTAGCATCCACGCGCCACGTTCATGTAGTCCATCCATTACCTGAATTTTAAGTGTAGGTGTTTTGGTTTGTATAACGGATTCATGCTTAGGAGTTATCAGAACACCTTTTGGGAAACCCGCTTCAACATAACGTGCAATGCCCAGAAAATACCCATAAGCCTCTCTTTTGAGATAATCATCCTGCTTCAATCTTGCCTCTTCTTCTGGATTGGTGTAGAAAGACGCTTCACATACGACTGCTGGACATTTTGTCAAACGTAAAACACCGAAACCTGATGCAACAATTAACTTATCAGAATAAAGACCCGTTGATGCAGATTTCGGTAAACGCATTGCATTAGAAACTTCATGCTGAATGTATCGCGCAAGGTCTAAACTTGGACGGGACTCATCGGCATCACCGTGATACCACGTTGACGTATAGTTTATTTCTGGATTATTATCAATTCCGTTATGGTGAAGCGAGATAAAGAAATCTACTTGATTTTCATTAGCAATTTGACTGCGATCAGCAAGGCTAATGTATGAATCGTCAACGCGAGTCATGATGACGGTCGCCTCTACCAGTTCCAACATTTCTTTTAGATAGTTGGCAGCCTTTAAGTTGATTTCCGCCTCACGAAGACCTGTTGGACCGCGTTTATAACCTGGGATATGTCCTTGTCCACCATGTCCTGGGTCGAGGCAAATTTTAAAGCCTTTGAGGTGTCGCGCATAAGGCGGTATCTCAACCTCAAAGGTATCTGGTTCTATCGATCTTTCGGGGTGTTGTTGTTCACAGGCAAGCAACAGGGATAGAAATAAGAAGATAAAGGTAAGCAGAAAAACTTGACGGGACATTTTTTAAACCCACGTTTTGTAAATTATAGTTTCTGACGTACTAAAAATGTCCGTAGCCTCAAACCAATTTTGAGGCTACAGACATAAGAAAAGTAAGGCTATTATAACTTGCGTCGCAGCCCTTTAGGTCTACCAAGGATTTCAGCAAGAATGATACCTCGCCGAAACGTATCGGGAGACAAATCAAGCAGAGAGGTGGCAGGTAATGGTTTCGTCGGCAGTGCCATCCGAGAATCCACTGGAATGGATGGCGGTTCTATTGTTTTTCTATCGGGTACTATCTCCTGAACCTTTACTTCTTCAGATTGATCTGCCACTATTGGTATATCTGCCTCAGTATTCCCCGCAGTTTCCTGCGTTGATTCTGCTTCAGAGGGCAATTCTTCATAACTCTCAACACTCGGCGGAAAAACACTTTCACCTTTGATAGATGCATCGACCTGATTTTTTGACTCTGATTTCTTCTGTGCTAACTCCTTCGCCGCTCTATTGCTTGAAATGATCACATAAATTACGAAAATCACAATTGCCAGTGGACCTATAATCCTTGACCATAAAAAATAATCCATGAAGTAGCTCCTCTGTAAATTATGAGTATCTAAGAAGTGTTTTACGACTCTGGTTACATCAAGAAATCAATTCTCCATCAAAGCATCGTTACAATGAAAGTATTTTTATCATCTCCTATTTCGCAGTGTTTTGGGTTTTCCAAGGATTTCAGCAAGAATGATACCTTGTCGAAATGTCTCTGGTGACGGATCAATGAGAGAAGTTACGGGCACTGGTTTTGTAGGAAGCGGTGTAGGAGAATCCACTGGAATCGGTGGCGGTTCAACAGGTGTGCTTTCAGGCGCTGGCTCTTGAACGGGTTCTGGTTCAGATTGCTCCGCTACCATAGGTATATCTGCTTCGCCGCTTTCCACAGTTTCCTGCACCTGTTCAGAGTCATCAGTGGGAAACCCTTCAAAATTTTCCATGAAAGGAGGAAAAACAACTTCACTTTCTTGAGCTGTATCAGACTCACTCATGTTTTCAGCTGGACTTTGGTTATTTTCAGCAGGTTGTTGAGGGGTTTTTCGGCGGCGCATTCCGCCGAAAATCATTATAAGTAGAAAGACAATTAAAGGAATTAACGCTTCCAAATCAAATCCCATCAGTTTCTCCTTTAGAAGTTATTTATGAAAGTCCAAGGGAATGAGCAGATCGGGTTGTATCTCCATCTTCAGGACCACCTGGAGAAGCGATTGATTGACGCATCTCAGTATCAGCGAGGATATTGCGAAGCGTATAATAATCCATTACACTCATCCTTGTTGAATTAAATGCATCTGATATGGAAAGCGGAATTTCTGCTTCCGCCTCAATCAATTTAACTGTCATTTCCTCAACAAGTGCTTTGTTTTCTTCTTCTTCCGCTTCCGCTTTTGCGCGACGCTCTTCCGCTTTTGCGCGTGCTATTTTAAGTTCAGCCTCCGCTTGATCAGTCTGCAGTTTGGCACCTACGTTCTCACCAACATTTATGTCAGCGATATCAATAGACAAGATTTCAAAAGCAGTTCCAGCCTCAAGTCCTTTTTCAAGCACTGTTTCTGAGATTCGGACCGGGTTTTCCAAAACTTGTTTATGGTTGCCCGATGATCCAATCGTTGTGATAATCCCTTCACCAACCCTTGCACGTATGGTATCTTCGGTAGCACCACCGACGAGGCGATCAATGTTTGCTCTGACAGTGACGCGTGCCTTCACGATGAGTTGGATACCATCACGTGCAACAGCGGTGATGCCGTTGCTTGGATCCTCTTGGCTTGGAATATCAATAATTTCAGGGGTAACACTGACTTGGACAGCCTGTAAGACGTCCCTACCTGCTAAATCAATAGCGGCGGCTTGTGCGAAATCAAGGTCAATGTTTGCTTTATCTGCAGCAATAAGCGCGGCAACCACACTTGCTACACGACCACCTGCAAGGAAATGTGCCTCAAGGTCATCAAGTGAGAGGCTTAATCCTGCCTTTGTTGCATTGATCTGAGGTTCAACAATTTGACTGGGTGGTACACGACGCAAACGCATCGCAACAAGATCGAATATCCCGACCTTCACGCCTGCAGCAATCGCGGTAATCCACAAACCGAGTGGCACTAACCAGGCAATGACAATGATAAATAGTAGAATACAGACAGCTACAATTGCAAGCATAACTGATGGCATCTTATACTCCTTCTCTCTGAGGTGTAATATCTAAGTTTCCTTCACGAAATGCCCCCGCGAGTGCGCGAGGCACGGTAGCCTCTGCTTCAACAACTGTGGCGCGTTTTTCCTGCACGTTTGCGGTCATCTCCTGCTTCCTTGCAACAGCCAGTGCGCGGCGTTCTTCCGCCTTCGCCTGCGCGACAACAAGGTCAGCTTCCGCTTGTTCTGCTTGAAGTTCAGCACCTATATTTTTACCGACGTTTACGTCTGCAATATCAATAGATAAGATTTCAAAAGCGGTACCAGCATCAAGACCTCTGTCTAGTACTGTTTTAGAAATGATGTCTGGGTTTTCAAGGACATCTTCATAAGTTTCAGATGCACCGATCGCACTGATAATCCCTTCACCAACGCGTGCGATGATAGTTTCTTCACCAGCACCACCGACAAGCCGATTGATAAAAGTGCGAACAGTAATTCTGACGGTGGCAATCAACTCAACCCCATCAAGTGCAAGTGCGCTGATTCTGGGAGTAGTGATAACACGCGGGTTAACACTGATTTGAACCGCCTCAAACACATCTCTACCTGCTAAATCAATTGCAGCGGCTTGCGTGAAATCAAGGCTAATATTTCTCGCTTTATCTGCCGCAATAAGTGCGCTGACAACATTGAGAACGTTACCTCCAGCAAGATAGTGTGCTTCTAAATCGGGCGTTGCCACAGTCAGCCCAGCTTTGTGGCTACTGATAAGTGCTCTGACAATGACATTCGGATTGACTCGTCTCAGTCGCATTCCGATGAGTTCAGAAATGCGAAGTGGGGCTCCAGCTGCAACAGCAGCGATCCAGAGTCCAACTGGGACGAACCAAAAGAACATAAAGATAACTATAAGGACAACAACTGCGACTACCGGGACTAATGCATTAAATTCTCCCATATCCAATCTCCTTTTTTAGTCTAAGGTTCATTAATTTTAAAATATAACCTTATCAATAAATTATTTACAAACTACGAACGATAACACGACTTCCTTCAACTTGAATGACTTCAATCTCTGCCTCTGGTTCAACAAATTCACCTTGCGTAACAATATCAACACGTTGACCGTTGATCAACCCAACACCTGCAGGACGGAGGGGACTTACTGCCTTCCCAGATTTTCCTACAAGTGCTGTCAATTCTTGAGGTGCCGCTTGAAAACCTTCCTCACTTTTTTGAGAGGCATTCAGAATAAAGGTTTTGCCAAGAGGCGATTCACGGATGAGTGACAAACCGATTATCGCTATGGGAATAACAAAAATTAAGGCAACACTTGCATAGATCAGAGCAGTCGTCATGCCTGATTTTGCCCAAATAAGACCGATTCCGACACCAAATAGAATTATTCCCGGCACACCGGCTGCACCAAATCCAGGAAGAATTAAAATCTCAACAAATATTAATAGTATCCCGAGCGCAATGAGAATAGTTGGAACCCACAACATTGAAATTTCCTCCAAACTTTTACACTTAAAACGTCACTCCTCAAGAACTTCAACTAAAATTTTCGAACCTTCAACTTCTGATACTTTAACCGGTGTGTTTTGTGCGATGAAGTCGCCAACTGTAACAACATCCAATCGCTTGTTTTCGATTTTAACAGTTCCCGCCGGGCGTAAGGGCGTTAAAGCAATCCCAGTTTTGCCGAGATAACTCTGAAAATCAAGCGTGCCAGCAGAGTGATAACCTTCCTCAGTACTCATCACAGTGGATAAAGCAAAGTGCTGAAACGGAGCCGATTTAGGTAGAAGCACTGTAGCAAGAATTGCCAGCACAGAGGTTAAAATTATTGAAATAGAAAGCCATAACAGCGCAGTACTGACATTATCGGTACTTTGAAAAAATGTGTAAAAAACACTTGCCAGCATCAAAATTAGCCCAAGAATCCCAGCGACCCCAAAACCTGGGATTACAAAAACCTCTAATACAATTAATGCCAACCCAACAACAAAGATTAATGCGACAATATACGCATTCGGAACTTCGTTCAGCATGTGTCCACCAAAGAAAAGCCCAATGAAAAGCAAACCGAGAAATCCAGGAATGCCAAAACCTGGAGTCCGTATCTCAACAAGCAGACCAAGACCTCCTAACGAGAGTAGAAGCGCGCTTATGTAAGGACTTGTAATAAAAAAGACTGTGCGATCTGCAAGTGTTACTACAAATTTAGTAATTTGCGCTTTTTCCAAAGATTTTATGGGAGAAACTTGATTAACACCAAGTTTTTCCTGTTTGCGTCCGATACCTTTTTCAGTGAGTGGCATTATGATGACGTCACTTTTATCTGCTCTATAACCTTCATCAATTTCAACGATTTGATATTGCGCAAGCAGCGCTTTTACGTTTTCTGCCTGTGCATCTACGAAACCGTATTCAAGTGCTTGGCGAGTCGTTAAGTTAAGTAGTTCACCTTCTCCGCAAAGCACCTCCATCTGTGTGCCTGCCTCTTGTTCATTTAGGTACTCTTCTGGTCGCAATTTAATTATATCGCCATTTTCTAAGCGCACAAGATAAAGTCTTTTATCCACCATTGCCTCAGCGATATCAGGATTTCTGTCTTGCCTTTCTGCTGTGGAACGAATAATTCCTCGTATATATGAAACTATTTTCTCGCCTGCCTCATTTCCTTGCGCGTCAACAGGCGCAGAATCTCCAATAGTTGCCCCGGATGTCATAACAATCTGATCGCATGCAGCAGATATCATAGCCCCTGCAGAAATAGCTTGTCGATTGACAAAAGCGATAGTGGGAATCTGCGTTTCTTGAATTGATCTGATAATTCGGACAGCAGAATCAACTTTTCCGCCTGGGGTATCCACATCAAAAATTATAGCATCGGCATCTGCCTGTTCTGCCTTTTGAATCCCTTTTTTGATGTAAGTGCTGACGCCACCACCGATTTCGGAGCGGATGTCTATAACATAAACTAATGCGTTGTCCTCAGCGAACAGCCCACCTTTCATGAAGAGGCACCCGATTAAGAGGAGCGCGCAACATAGCAGATTTTTTCGGTTTTTCATCTTCCTATCACTCCAGATTAACTAAAATGCACCGCAATATCTTCTTTTGATTAGTGGATAGCGAACTTTTGCTATTAGTATACCTTAAACGAGGTTGATGTGTCAAGAAATGTGTTCTATGAAGATGTAAACTCCTCTTTGATCCAAGCATGAAGGACATGGTTTAAAATTAAATGAACATCTTCAACAGGGCCGTATTGGTTGCTATCAACAACAACATTTACATCACAAATTGTGGCTAATTTGCCACCACCAAATCCGCTCCATCCGATAGTTTGGCAACCTCCGTCTGCGGCATGCTGCATCGCACGGATAACGTTCTCCGAATTACCACTTGCACTGATGCCTATCACAACATCACCCGGATTTACAAGATTTTTGAGTTGTTCAACAAAAACATCTTCGTAAGAGACATCATTAGACCACGCTGTCATTGTAGCAACGTTATCTGTTAAACTGATTACCCTAAATCGAGGTTTACCTGCAATGCTTGTGCCTTTGCCCAAATCACATGCAAGGTGCGATGCAGTTGATGCACTACCACCGTTGCCAATAACGAAGATCTGTTTGTTTGCATGATATGCATCCATGATTACATCAATGGAACGACGCACATCTTCCAGTTTTAACCGTTCCAGCACGTCTTGTAAATGCGTAATATATTTTTGAATTCTTTCCATCAGGTTTTTCTCCAACTTTAAGTGGGTATTAGACTACCAATGCGATAGCAGCAAGGTCACCCAATGATTCTCCCAACTTTGCAGGCATTATCTGGACAGCTTCAGCAGGACGCGCCATTGCAAGGTCTAATACAGTTTTCCGAATAGGTTCAAGCAGCAGGTCTCCAGCTGCAATTGCAATCGTTCCCAACAGAACAATGTCTGGGTTCAAAATGTTAACCAGATTTGCGATACCCCACCCCATGTAATATGCTGTTTCGTCAACTAACTTTGATGCTAACGCGTCCCCTTGACGTGCTGCAGCAAGCACGTGTTCTGATTTTATAGTTTCTATATCTCCATCTGTAAGTGTTAGGATTGCGGTGTTTGATTCCTTCTCAACCGCTTCTTTGGCACGACGAGCGATAGCCGGACCTGAACAGAGCGCCTCCAAACATCCGCGCTTCCCACATCCACATAACGGTCCATCAGGCAGAAGAATCTGATGACCGACCTCCCCTGCGCTGTCATTGGCACCGTGATATATTTTCCCATCAATTACAATTCCACCACCTATGCCAGTACTCATTGTCATATAGAGTACCGAATTGTACCCTATGCCACCGCCAAACCGATATTCAGCAAGTGCTGAGGCGTTGGCATCATTTTCAATCGTTACGGGTATCTTAAACTCGGATTCAAGTTGTGCTTTGAGCGGGAATGCATCCCATCCGGGCAAATTCGGTGGGGAATAGACAACACCGGTTTTTGTATCCAAGGGACCACCACAACTCACACCTATCGCTGAAATAGCCTTTCGTTCCAGACCTGCTTGCACGATAGTTTCATACACCATTTCAAACAGAAGTTGGATAGCATATTCTGGTCCCTTATCAGCGCGGGTTGGCCTGCGGACTTTACTAAGAAGCTTGCCCGAATCATCTGCCACTACGGTTGCGAGTTTCGTGCCGCCGATGTCTATTCCTACAACGTGTTTTTTCATAGTCGCATTATATCGGGCTTACAAAGCCCTCCCACAGTAATTATAAATAGGCAATTGTAAACAATTACAATTGATCGTTCAGATCACGCAGTGCGGGATATATCTGCTCATAAACTTTTAACTTCTCATCGTACTGTTGTGCTATTTCCTCACGGGGATGGTAAACCTTTTGCGGTTTAACCAAAAGATCAACTGCCTCTTCAATAGAACTATACTTACCTATTGCCGTTCCAGACAGGATAGCAGTTCCGAGACAGACACCTTCTGAAATGTCAAGCGCGATGACCTTTTTATTAAACATGTCCGCTTTGAGTTGTAACCATCTTTCCGATTTAGCACCTCCACCGATGGCGCGGACCTCATTGATTTCTACGCCTGCATCCTCTAACATCGTGAGATTCTGTTTGATTTCGTAACTGATACCTTCAAGGATCGCTTTAACAAGCTCTCCCTTAGTCGTAGAAAGTGTCAATCCGACAATTGCCCCCTTCGACTCCAAGTCGAGATGTGGCGTTCCCGAACCCGTAAAATGAGGTAGCAGCATGGCTGTTCCTGGTGAATCGGGTATATCTTCAAGCAATATATCATATACATCACGATCCTGTGATGCTGCTTGTGCAACTTCTGCTTGTGCTAAGGTATCCCGAAACCATCTCAACACAACGCCACCGCTGGAAACAAATCCTAACGTAACATAGAGTCCATCAACGACATGCGGATAACATGCAAAATTACCATCTATCATCTGTTGGTTAATGACTGGTTCATTGAAGGCGGGAGCAATGCATTCCACGGTACCTGTTGCGTCCATGAGTTCTCCGCCGCGAATGATACCTGCCCCCAATGCACCACATGGTTGGTCGTGCCCACCAGCAACTACTACTACACCTTTAGGAAGATTGAGTTCTCCAGCAACCTTCGTACCAATTTCACCGATGATAGTGCCTGAAGGTACTGTGTCTGGCAAGAGGGATACGTCCACATCTGCTAAACCGAGCATTTTTTCGGACCAGCATTTGTTGATAATGTCAAAGCACATGGTGCGTGCTGCGAGAGAATAGTCTACCGCAGGTTGAACGCCCAACTTGAAATTGACGAAATCTTCAAAGCCGAAAAATTTCCATACCTCTTTATATATTTCTGGTTGATTCCGTTGTATCCATACCAGTTTTGCAAGTGTGTGGATATTACTCGGTGGCATACCGGTAATCTGCATTACCTCTAAAGGACTTATATCCTGCAAGATTTCTTCGCAGATGCCTGTGGTGCGGGAATCAAAAGTGGTGATAGCATTTGCAAGCACATCGCAGTTACCCCAAACGGGTGTTACTGCCTCACCTTGTGATGCCACGCTGATTGCTTCAATCGGATCAGATTTTGTTTGTGCGGCGACCTCGCGAATTCCGTTGGAAACATTCTCCCAGACAACATTTGAATCCAGCTCCGACCAACCAGGTTGTGGGTGTATCAACGGATATTCGCCATAAGCTTGTGCCAGGATTTCACCATCCTCGCGAAACGCGATGACTTTACATCCTGTTGTGCCGACATCAATACCCAATAGACTCATTCTTTTTCTCCTTCATTCGGGATGTGAATAGCATAATACAAAACTCTTTTTAATGCAAGAAATCTGTTTATAGACCAGGGTTATTTAGTTTTAAGAATTATCAATTAGTGGGTGTTACTGAAGTTTATATCGTAGGTCGGGTTGAGTTTCCGAAACCCGACATGATCACACTGTCACACTAAAATTGTCGGGTTTCGCTTCGCTCTACTCGCTGAATGCCATAAAGGCATTCATAGCGTTGATTTGGACCTACAGTGCGTCTATAAAATATTAACGTTTGGAATAAAATGCGCAGAAAAACTGAATAATAAATAACCTGATTTATAGGACCGTGTGTCATTTGACTTTTTTCATTAAAAATGTTACTATTTTTGCAATTGATAAAGAACAATACGGTTTTAATATTTTCCTCAATGGCAATAATAAATAGGAGATTTAATGGACAGAAAATTAACATCACAGGAACGGTGCTTTAAATTGAGTACAGAAGAATTTTCTTTTTGGAATGAAAACGGTTATCTTGTCCGCTTGGATGTATTTAACGTTGAAGAAAACGATGCACTCCGTCAAGTTGCAGAGGATATTGTTGACGGGAAACGCCCGTTTCCATCCGCACACATTGATCAGAACGCGCTTGTGAGAGATGGAAAGATTGAGGAACAAGGCATTTATGCGATGCACAAAATCCACCATCCGAGTTGTTTTATCCGAGAATTTCTTGCACGTGTACGTGATCCGCGTTTAACTGATCCGATTGTAGATATGATGGGCCCAGATATACTCGGTATCAACAACCTGTTTATTTGGAAAGCCCCTAAGATCGGTCTCGGTTTCCCTTGGCACCAAGATAAATTCTATTTTCGGAATCGGTTTAACACCGAAACAACCATCGGAACATGGACGGCTATTGACCCAGCGGATCGAGAGAACGGTTGCCTTTACGTCATCCCTGGTAGCCATAAAGATGATATTCATGAACATGATGACCTTGAAGGTTCACAACAACGGGAATTCAAATTGGCGCGCTGCGCACGCGACGAAGACGGTGTTGCAGTGGAAGTGCCGCCCGGTGCTGTCGTCTGGTTTCACAGCCATCTGCTACATAAAAGCACAGATAATCACAGTCTGCGGTTTCGACGTAGTTATGTTTCTCATTACTTGAGCGCGCAGGCAGAGTGGGCAAAAGGGGACGGAACATATAGAGGGCAGCCTGTGATGTGGATTCGTGGTGAGACTTTTCCTGATAAGGTGCATGAGGTCGAACGTGATGTGTTGCCTGTTCCAGAGGAAGAATGATGTTTTGTGTGTGGATCGTAACTATCACGCATCCGCAGGGTCAACAGCAACAATACCTTCGGGAACATAGCGGGTAAAATCTGCCGTGTTGAAAGTTAGGATATGTTTTACGTTATGTGCAATCATTAGTGCCACCAACCGTGCATCGTGAACGTTAACTCCTGACACTTCATAATCAACAACGAGTTGTCTCCATTTTGGGTACGCTTTAGGTGAATCCGACAACATAGGGAAAATCCTTTCTATGCGTTGTAATATCCTGTTTGTTTGAAGTGGTGTCTGCCCAAAACCGTTTTGATTTACGGGCCGGGTTGACACGTTCCAAAATTCAGCGTAATTTTGCGATGTTGTCTGTAGTTTATGACCTTGTGCTAACAATTCACGTACAGTAGGGCGAGCGATTTGATAACGAGGGTCTTCGCGATATGAAAATCCAATTAGAATATTGGTGTCTATCAGATAAATCATGATTATGAATGATCTTCGTATATACCTTCGCGGCTTATCGCGTAATCGGACAATGGCTTGACATCAGTACCTACAAATTCCAAAAATAAGTCCGCTAATTCATCTGCAAGTGCATCAAATTCCTCAAGTGATAACTGTTGATTGTTATCCACTGATGAATCATCAATATCTTCGGGAACTTCCAATAATAACTGATCATAAGGGAAGATATGAACTGTAATTGCCACTTCTTATTTTACCTCCTTTTCATGACGAATGCTTGTCCGAAGTTGTTTCCTCATCATTCTCCGCTTTTTCACGTATTTCCCGATCTTGCTCATCTATAAAAAACTCTAATTTCTGTAAAACTCTCTCTTGAATATTCGGAGGGAATTGACTGATCCGACTCTCCAAAAAGTCAGTATAATTCCGTATGCGATGCTCAGATAACCGTTCTGTAAGAATTACTGGTTTTCGTGAACCAGTTGCGATACGGTTTATATCTTCTTGTAATTTCTTAGTAGTTTTGGCTATCTCATAAAGTGGTGGAGTGCCAAGCTGTGAAAAACCTTCATATTCACCAATATCAAGGTTGAAGCTGCGCTTATGTTCTTTGCCAACTGAATCATTAAATATTATTTTCATCTCAAAAGGTGTCTGTTTTAATTCTTCATATTTGCCAAAAACACTCACTAAAAACTGCTCAATCTTTCGTCCGGGTTCAAAATAAGCAATTCCATTTTGAAGAAAACCTATTTTCTCAAATGGTCTGTCAAGATTTGGTATAGAAGGGGGATTTATTATGAACTGTAGATTATGCGCTGTGCCTGTGCCTATGTTCTCAATACATAGCATAACAGCATTAACCTGAGCCTCATGAGGACGTAGTGAGATCGCAATTTCAGGTGTGTTGTTCGCTTTTAGCATCCGCCACGTTAGATAGGCATAATAACCTGTGATGCTCACAAGTATAACAGTAGCAATCCCTATAATCACGCCATCATTTGCATTTAACCACTCTATGATTCCCATAAATTCCTCCTCAATTTATATTCTACCCTAATCCTGGCAAATTTTCAACAATATCCACCGTCTCCAAACTCACCGAAATCACCTGCCCAATCAACCGCACAATATACTGCGGATCATCTGTCCGGTTCGGGTCGTTGACGATGCCGCTGCGTTTATCAGTTTTTACGCAATACTGATTAATGACCCACTCCAGGGCAGAACGGGTGCCGAGGCGATATTCAAGTGCTTTTGCAGGGATACCATCAAACGTCAAAAAATCGTTATAGACCAGCGAGGTTTTGTCTTTGGATAGCTTCATCTTCTCAACGCGCCAATTGAGCGGTGGAGTTCTGAATCGACTTGAGGTTATTATATTCGGGTTGGGATTCGTAGTTGACGTGGATTTCGGCTAACCGCGCGCCTGCGTTCGCAAATCCCCAGAAATCTTGGACAGATGGGGCAAACGGAATATGCGGCAGATCACGCTTGAGGTTTGCCTGATACTTCTCGCGATACTCTGGGTGATGCAGAATGCCGTAGTTGTAGTGGAAAATGTCCCATTTGCTGATGGAGTCGTCTTTGTAATGTGTGCGGAACTGTGTCAATGCCCAATCGGTGATGTTTTCGCGGCGGTTTGTGCCATCTTCGTCGTAGGTGTAGAAGGGGAAACATTGTGTGCCACCATTTGCTGAGCTTGAAAATTTTAATTCTGGGATTGCATTTGCAATTTGACACCTGAAGAAATCGTGACCTATTGCACTAACACAAATTACTCGATTTTCATTTTCAGATTCCGGTGTCGGAAAGATAGAGGGAAAAACATAAACACGCTCAGTCATCATTCTGTTCAAAGTAAAGGTTCATTTTGGTAAATGGACGGTATAAGGATGTTCTAATTTTTTCTTGTGGGAATTCAGCGGTTATTCCGCTTTTCAACTTGCAGTTTTAATCCAGAACTCCAACCAAATTTTTTGTCATCAGAAACTACAAAATCATCAACATTTATATCTCGATTTATCTCTCTGTTCCCACTTAATAACTTGCTCATTGTACGTCTCAATCATCATGCTTATGTTCTTCGTAGAGTTTTTTGATTGAAGTTGTAAACCCAAGCATCACGATTAGTAACTTGACACCACGACTATAGGTTTGAATATCACATCCTCAGGAACTGCTTTTTCTGCTTTAGCTTCCTTTGTTCCCATAGGTATAAAAGTATCAAATTCAGCGTGGAGTCCTTCGGTGAGCCATGTGTGCCGTGCATCCGGTTGAATCGGTTGCCATTCAATACCACCTACATGTTTGACGTTCATTGAGAAAGTCAAATTTCTGTTTTTTGTTCCACAGGTCATCGGTGCGATAATAGAAAGATTTGCGGTACCTCTGACGAATTTTCCTTTTTCTTGACAAATAGGTTGATACTTACACCTACGCGAATGCCAAACACGTTGGCATCGGAGACCTTCAATCCCTTGCGCGCATTTCCACCTAAATCCAGAACGTAAATTGCATCACAATCTTCCGCAAGATGTTTCCGCATGCCATCAAACGCCACACCGTCAAGAAAACTGTTGTTTGTTACAAAAGCGACAACTCCCTCCTCACCAATTCTGTCCAATGCCCACCGAATTGCTTTGACATACGTATCTGAGAGAACATTTTTATTCGTAGCCTTTGAGTCTTGTGAATACGTTTCCCGCACTCGTTTATCCATTGTCTCATATTTGCGGTTTTTGTTGTTATCGTTCTCATTGACCTGTCCCATATTGTAGGGTGGATTACCGATAACCACAAACATCGGTGTCTGCTTCTGTTTTTCAACGCGTGCGGTATTTTCAGCGGAAAATAGCTGCATCTGCTGTCCTTCTGCCATCTCAAATGTATCTACAAGGCAGATACCCTCAAAAGCAGCGTATCGGTTCGTTGTCGTGAAAAACTGATGTTCTATGTTGAGACTGGCGATATAATATGGCAAGAGCATCACCTCATTGCACTGCAGTTCTGGCGGGTCGGCAGTGTATTTTCGTTCCAATGCAATAGGGTCAAGTTCTTCCATAATGCGGACGATGAAGTTGCCTGTGCCGACAAACGGGTCAATGATATGCACACCACTATCAGACAGAGAACGCCCGAAGGTTGTTTGCCCGATGTGTTCAACGCTTTTCACCATAAAATCCACAATCGGTTGCGGTGTATAGACGATGCCGTGTGTGTCTGCAACTTTCACAGAGAAACCTTGAAAAAACTGCTCATAAACCGCATTCAAAAATCCCTGTTTCTGTGAGAAGTCGGTAATCGTGCGTGCCGTTTTCTCTATTGCCACGTAAAATCGATTCAAAGGACGCAGAAATTCGGATCGGTTCAGGGTGCGTTCGGTTAGCACATCAATGACGGTTTCAATCTCGCGTGCAATGATATTTCTGCGGGTGAAATCGCGGTTATCAAAAATGGTTGCGAAAATCCGTTCAGTTAATAGGTGCTGAATCAGCATCTCTTCAACCGCCGCGATGGAGAGGTTCGGGTTGATAGAGGTTTGGCACTGTTGATGAAACTTGGAGAACGCATCATGAAAATGTGGATTGTTTTGACGTTCGGTTTCTATTAAAGCCGCCAATTTTTCACCGAGTTCGGGGACAATTTCTCTGAATTCTGCGACAGCGGCATGCCATGCAGATATATTTTCCTCCTGATACATAAAGAAGGTCTGCAAGACTTGGACAAGGTTTTTCGGTTCAGCAATATCTAAGTCAAGCCGCAGCTGCCCGTTTTGATAGAGGAGTGCATGTGTCGGTGATTGAAACACGATATTTTTGGAGGGGTAACCTGCCGCGAATTTCTTGTCCGCTTCAATGTGTAGGTCGTCCTGTGTATCCTTTGCTTCCCAATAGCCGTGCGGTAAACCGTAAGCATCAACGACTTCACCATCAGGCGTTATCCGTTTGTTTTCGGTGGTGTGGAGCGTTTTTTCACAGAGAAGTGTGAAATTGGATTGTCCGCAATAGTGTTGCAGTAGGTTTTGGAATGCGGCTCGGACGCTGCCCTCGTTTTCTGCACCGAGTTGTGCGTATTTTCTGAGTTCTGTATAGTATGTTTTGATAGACTTGTGCGTGGGTTTTATGTTGAGAGATGGCATGGTGTCCCTTTGTGTTTGCTGATGTTTAATAACGGCAATTATATGTGAGTCAGTATGTCATTGCAAGAAAATTAGCCTAAATTCAAAATTGAAACCGAAATCACCTCCTAAACGTGTTATGCATGGATATAAGTATTACGACCTGCACTAATTATTTCATTCACATTTTTAGGAGGAATTTATGAAACTCAATCCCTACTTAACCTTCAACAATGAATGCCGCGAAGCATTTGAATTCTATCGCTCCGTTTTCGGTGGCGAGTTCATGACTATTTCAACATTTCGTGAGGCACCAGAAGACCTTGGCGTTGCAGAAGAAGATTTAGATCGTATCATGCACGTTTCCCTTCCTATTGGCTCCAATGTCTTGATGGGGAGCGACACCTGTTCGTCGTTTGGCCCACCGCGTGTCCCAGGTAACAACTTCTCACTTTGCTTTGAGACGGGTGACAGATCGCATGCTGACGAAATCTTTGCAAAGATATCTAACGGTGGCAAAGTTATAATGCCGATGGGCGACGTGTTCTGGGGTTCCTACTACGGCAAATGTACTGATAAATTTGGAATTACTTGGGACATTATGGCATGCCCTACACAAGCATAACCAGTTCGTTAGGCATTATAACGTTTTAATTGTGAGTGATTATTGGTCTCTCATAAAATCTAAAATTTGTAGGTCGGGTAGAGCAGAGCGAAACCCATAAATCAACGGTATGAATGCCATTAGGCATTCCCCGGGTGTCAACTTAAGAAAACGTATATGCTTTTTCGAGTGCTTCTCAACCCTTATGGTGATTGAAACTGTCCCATATTTAGTCCCGTAGGGACGATATGTTTATAGAAAAAACGAAATAAACGCACTCTTAGTCCCGTAGGGACGATATGTGGATACCAATGACAAGTCCATAAACATTCCGTCCCTACGGGACTAAAGAGGTTTTCATGACGTATATCTATAAACATATCGTCCCTACCAAATCAACGCTATGAATGCCTGTTGGCATTCAGCGGGACTGAAGAAGGTTTATGCAATCGAAGATTCCTTAAGTTGACACCTATGGGTAGAGCAGAGCGAAACCCGACAATATCAAGGTTTCAACGCAACCTTGTGGGTTCACAAGGAAATATAGGAACGGCTCAAGTCATTTTGAAAATAGTGTTTTAGTCCCAACATGTCGGGTTTCGCAAGTTCTACCCGCTGAATGCCATAAAGGCATTCATAGCGTTGATTTGGACCTACAACTCATTTGATTTGTCTATATTTCGGTCTTGGCGTTATCACGCACTTCCGATTAAATCAGTATAATGTCTGTTGTATGAACTCATAGAAAAAAATGATTTTCCATGACGGAACAGAAATTTTTATTTATAATTTCTTACCAAATAAGCAATATTGAGGTAAATAACATTATGAAAATTAGAGTAACCAGCGTTTTGGTTCAAGATCAAGAAAGTGCGTTAAAATTTTATACTGAAAAATTGGGATTTGTTAAGAAGAGGGACATTCCCTTAGGAAATGGTGACAGATGGCTTACAGTAGTATCAAAAGAAGAACAAGACGGGACTGAACTTTTGTTAGAACCATTATCTGATAATCATTTTCGACCCGCCAAAACGTATCAAAAGGCTTTATTTGATGCAGGACTTCCCTATACCCAATTCAGTGTTGAAAACGTTCAGAAAGAATATGAGCGATTAATCAACCTTGATGTCGAATTCAGTGTAAAACCTACTGATATAGGAACAACAATTTTTGCTGTTTTCAATGATACTTGCGGAAACAATATTCAGATCGTAGAAATTGAGTGAGGGTGAAAAAATAGGAAGACTGGAAGAGGTGCTTGTGTTCGCGCAGAAACCCTTTGAATTGAACTTGCAAGTCTTTCCTGATTACTTCTGCTATGGGTAGTTTAACTGCGAGCATATCACTGACTATGTTATTCTTCATGTTCGGGTACTCAAATACTTCCAACAGCAAGGGCATTTACAGAAGTATGAGGCAATAGACGAAGGAATACCAATGGGCTAAGATCAGAATTGGTTTATACTCTACTGCACGATTTGCCTATTTTTCGCTAACAACAAAAGGCGTTGGTTTGTTCCAACGCCTTACCCTTTAATTCGTTATACCAAATTTAACCCATCCCAAAACTATTTATTGCGTTTTGAAAACTCGGTTATTAGTTTTCCTAACTGTTCCCACCATCTTGTGAGTAGGTCTCTACTCCACCCATCCGTTTGAACGGAAATCGGGTTACAGAACCCTCAAACAAGAAATTGATCCCGCACACCCATACATTAAACTCCCTTACCAGAGTCATTCAGTTCTCCAATTATTTTCACCTTTTCCCTAAAACATCTTCCTGTAGGCGACAAATCATGCAGAATACCAAACGCGCTGAATGCCAAAAAGCGCATTCATAGCGTTGATTTGGTATTCTGCCAAGCGCATTTGACGTTGATTCCGAGCTCCAGATCACGACTATATGCCGCTAACATTTCCAGCAAACTTATTGTAAATATATTGGATATCTATTGTCCAGTAAACCACGAAAACTTCTGATCACCACACAGAAACAGGTATAATATCAGTATGAGCAAACGAACATCCAAATGCAAAGACGACAACGCGAAACTTATCAAAATAAAATATGGACAGCAAGAGAAAAAATAAAATTTAATTAAAAACAAGAAAAATGCCTATAAACCTATATGTAGACTGGTGTTATAGCCAATTTCAAAAAGATACCACGGTATCAAAAAAGATACCAAATGGTAACTTTTTAAGTAGCAGCGAGCTCCGAATCGAGACCCAATCTTTGTAAAAGCAACCGCAGAATCGAAACCCGTTCTTTGTAGGAGCGAGCTCCGAATCGCGACAAAATACACTGATAGTCGGGAATCGGAGTTCCCTCCTACAATACAATTATAGTAGAATCCGAAAATATGTTTACATTTCAATAAACAACCATCCTTACACCATCACTGCTGGCGAGGCGGGGAATCATGCTGAATGCCAAAAGCGCATTCAGCCAATGGCATTCATACCCGACAGATGCCAACAGGCATGTGGCGTTGATTTGGGGGAATACCAAAAAGGTATTCATACCCGACAGATGCCATAAGGCATGTGGCGTTGATTTGGGGAATGCCTAAATGGCGTTCATACCGTTGATTTCTTGATTTCTTGATTACTTCCTAACCTCGCCAATGTAAAGATAATTATGGATTTAACTATAAATGGGAAAACTCGACAATTGAATGCCTCTGACTCCCTTACAATTTCATTTCATATCTATCGCATATTGTGCTATAATGAATTATAGAAAAACTTTGCATGAGGAAGAAAATGCGTTTTGAAAATCGGGTTGCATTTGTAACAGGCGGTGGCGGACCTTTAGGCATTGGCAGAGCTGCATGTTTAGCATTTGCACGTGAAGGTGCGTCAGTAGTAGTCGCTGGTGGCAGGAATGCAGATGCAGTTGCCGCAGAAATTAAGGCTGAAGGCGGAAATGCTATTGCTGTACCATTAGATGTCACTGATCCTGCACAGGTTCAGGCTGCTGTTGATACAACAGTGGACACATTCAAACGAATTGATATTCTTTTTAACAATGCTGGAATTATCAATCGGCAAACGCTTTTTGAATTAACGCCAGAAGGATTTGATAGGGTCATGGCGGTAAATGTAAAGGGGTGTTTGCTGTGCACCCAGGCGGTTGCCAAGGTGATGATAGCGCAAGAGATACGGGGGCGGATTATAAATAATTCGTCTATCTACGCAGAGGAGTCGCATGCTGGGGTTTTGAGTTATTGTGTGAGCAAAGCAGCAGTCAATCGTTTAACCCGTAGTCTTGCTTTGGAACTCCGTCCGCACGGTATCACTGTGAATGCTGTTGCACCAGGAGGTGGTGCACCGACAGGTATGAACGCGCCACATAATCTTCCTACCGATGATAGTCTTCCTGAATTATCACCTGCTTCACCGGATGCTCTGCTTGAACGTGGCGCGACAGTATGGGACTATATTGGAGCAGTGTTATTTCTCGCTTCTGATGATGCTGCCTACATTAGCGGTGATATAATGACGATTGATGGCGGAGCAGTTTCGCGCAGATAGGGTGTTAGGAGAAGAATCTCTTGTGGTTGATTGATGCGTTAAAAACTTGTTGGCAGGTAATCAGTGGGTGGTTTATTGCCTTGGTGCAATTAATAGCAGAACATTGGTTATTTGTAGGTATCTTCTCAGGAACAAGTTTAGTATTGAGCATCGTTGGTTGTGCTGCATTGATAACGTTCCTGCCATCGGACTATTTTACTGAAACAAAGCAGGGGCAACATATCAAAAATCCGATTTTACGTGTTCTTGTCTCCTTATTGAAAAATTTGCTGGGTGCAGTGCTTATTATTATCGGGGCATTGCTGGCGGTGCCTGGGGTACCAGGACAAGGTCTACTGACAATATTGACTGGATTGATAATCAGCGATTTTCCCGGTAAAAAGCGGTTGGCACGTCGTATCATTCGGATGCATGCCGTTTTTACAGCTGCTAATAAGATACGTGAGAATTTCAAACGTCCGCCTTTGGTTTTAGAGGAAAAAGTGGAATAAGATACACATCAGAGTAGAGAGTGATAAGAGGTATTCAACTCTTAGGTTTCAGATTCGTCATCCTCATGTTTTTGATCCTTACCACCTTTTCGGAGTTCTGCTCTCTCCGCTTCTATTTTCTGAATCGCATTTGCCTTATGTTTTCTCAATGCTTTGATCTCATTTTTCTTCATTTGTATACTATGCTTAAGCGCATTGATGTTACCGCCAACTAACCAACCAGGCATATTAAGCACGTGCATTGCAGCAAGAACAGAACTGAGTAGTAGACAACCTACAAACAAGATAGAAACAATCGGTGTTATTAGCGTTAGGCTTTTGTTCAAAGAAATTGAAGTTCCTATAAGTTTACCGTAGCAGAGCGCATATCCTCCCTTTCCGTGCCAAGAACCCAATGTCAATTGATAGTTATTAAGGTTATCGTGGTCCAAGAAACCGGGTGGCTTTGAATGGTCGTGCCGACCAACGAAATAGTGACGACGATCTTGCCATCTTAGGCTACCATCTTTTGTAATTCTGTATTCGTTTCCAAGCGTCCCTGACTCCTGTGCTTGGTCACCTGTAGCAGGTTTAGAATCATTTGTGGGTTCACGAATTATATTAAATATATCCGCCACATCATCTCTAACAGACATCTTGAGACCGGAGATAAAATCGTCCAGTGAACCACCATTTTCATAGTAGGCAACGATGTCGTTCCAATCGGCTATTCGCACTCCATCACCCAATTGTGCTTTACACGCTGCGTTGAGGTCTCCCATTTCATTTAAATCGTGGGCAATGACGTGAAAATTTTGGTAACTTGCTAACGGTGCTCCTACCGAAAAGGAATTTGCCAACGACTTGGAATGATCAAGTACATACCTTGAAACAAGAAAGGCACCAAGTAGTAGGCAATAGGCTAAGATGATTGCTATGATCCGTTTCTGTTTTAGCATCATTATACCTCTATATTTATTCTAACACCATTTCTATATGATATGATATTATCCCGTAGGTCGGGTAGAGCAACGCGAAACCCGACAGGATCGCATTGTAACACTAAGATTGTCGGGTTTCGCAAGCTCTACCCGACCTACAAATATGATTAGAAATCTGATATGATACTTTTTCAATTAGAAATGGTATAAAGATGAAACTTTTGCAGAAATTCTGATAGGATAGTGTGTGAAAACTCAGTTTACTTTATGGTAGGAAAATGGTAGCATATTTTGAGAAAAAAGTCAAAATACAATCGTATTTAACCATTTTGTCGGAAACCGTGAACGGGAGATTGTTCCTATAGGAAAAAGGAATCAATTATCGGGGAAAGATTTTTTTGTGAATTTCTAAGAGCCGCTGGAGTTCTTCGATCGGTTTTTCAGCGTCGTCAACGCGTAGGTCAATGTAGCGATCATTGAAACCACCATAACCGGCATTTTTCCGTACAACGAGTAGTGCAGCAGACTGCTGTCCGCGTTTGTCACCGCCCTTTTCCTGTCCGGCAAAGAGTGACATCATCAATTTATCTGCCAATTCACCTTCTGTTTCTTCAAACACTGATCCCATAGCCTTAACAACATCTTCTCCAGCAAGAATGTTGCCTTGTGCAGTGTAATTTTTGCCAGAAACAGCACCTGCCCAATCGTGACATTCTTCACCAGTATAGTTTGCAGGGGCACCATTCGCATCAATGAGGCCGACTTGTCGTGTTTTACTACCAGGATCATCTTTAATGAGATGGTCTAAGGTCTGTTGCGCTGAAAGTCCAATTTTGAGTAATTCCAACCCTCTGGGTCCATAAGTAGTGTTTGCCCAAGATTGCGTTGCAATCGCACCAACACCAGCTTCTGCCCACGGCACGACAGCACCTACAGCAAAAAACTTTGATTGCACAGCAATACCCAAATCACCATTTTCTGGGTCATATCCAACGATTGAAAATGTTGCAACTGGAGAAGTGCGTATAGCAAGTGACGGTATAAACAGCATTTTAGTTCTTTTAGTCGTAGAATCGGACTTCCAAGGTGGAGTGTAGACTAATCGTCTTCAAAACGGATTTTCATGGCTGCGGCATGACCTTCCAGACCTTCTACCTCAGCAAGTTTAACAACATCGGGTGTAACTTTCTCTAATGCGGTTTTGGTATAAGAGATGAGACTCGTCTTTTTAAGAAAATCGTGAACACCTAATGGAGATGCGTAGCGCGCTGCAGTGCCTGTGGGAAGGATGTGACTTGGTCCAGCAATGTAATCCCCAACAGCTTCAGGAGAATAGGGTCCGACGAGAATTGCACCCGCATTCCGAATTTCTCCGATCCAGTCAAGTGGATTTTCAATGTGTAGTTCAACATGCTCAGGAGCAATTTGGTTAGCAAAATCTACCGCCTCTGCTAAATTGCTAACTACGAACGCCGCACCGTAATTATCAAATGCCTTTGAAAGTTCATTTTGTCGTGGGAGAGTCTGTGCTTGGACCTCAACTGCGGCTTTTACCTGTTCAGCAAATCCGCGGGAGGGCGTTACAAGAATTGCTGAGCACTCTGGACTGTGCTCTGCTTGTGAAATGAGATCTGCCGCGACATAATCAGGGTCTGCGGTGCTCTCTGCAATAACAAGGATTTCACTCGGTCCCGCTATTTTATCAATATCAACGTGTCCAAAAACCTCTCTTTTAGCAAATTGGACATATAAGTTACCTGGACCGACAATTTTATCAACGGAGGGAATGGTCTCAGTACCGTAAGCCATGGCTGCGACCGCTTGCGCGCCGCCACATTTATAGATTTCGTTTACACCACATTCTGCGGCGGCAACCAGCATGTGTGGATTAATCTTCCGATTTCGCATCGGTCCCATGCAAACCGCAATTTCTTCAACACCAGCAACAACTCCAGGTATTACAACCATCAGCAATGAAGAAACAAGTAGTTGGCTGACAGAAGGCACACAAACACCAACGCGTTTTAACGGACGGATAATATGTCCTAACAAGACACCGTCTGCCTCAGTAGAAAACCAAGAAGTTCGCATCTGCTTTTGATGGAAACTCTCAATGTTCTTCTTTGCATGTACAATTGCCTGAATAAAATCAGGGTCTACTTCAGTGTATGCCTGTTTAAATTCGCTTTGTTGAACTTTCAGTTCTTTTACAGAAATCCGTGGTGCATCAAGTTTGCGAGTATACCGAGCGACCGCTTTATCGCCCTCTGATTGTACCTCGTTTAACGTACGGCGTACAGTTTTTAAAATGGTTTCATCCATTAATCTGCCACGCTCGTTCAGTTTTGCAATAAAGGATTCACTTTCTGGGGTTTGTGTTTCAATAATTCGCAACATGGTATTATTTTCGATTAAATTTACAAATCCTTCCTAAAATCGGGGTTGCAGAACCTCTACAATTGCGATTGAGAACCTTCCTATTCACTGTCGTTGACTCTCTGAATATCAGCACCGATACTATTGAGTTTTTTCTCAATTGCTTCGTAGCCTCTATCAATATGGTAGATACGTGAGACAACGGTTTCACCTGCAGCTGCCATTCCTGCTACCACAAGTACAGCCCCTGCACGCAGGTCGGAAGCCATCACTGGTGCACCACTGAGAGACGAAACACCACTAATTTTTGCTTTACGCCCCTCAAGCCTTATATCTGCTCCCATCCGGTTGAGTTCTGCGGCATGTATAAAACGATCCGTATGAACATTTTCAGTGATAGTGCTTGTTCCTGATGCAAGACTGAGCAACCCCATCATCTGTGCCTGCATGTCAGTCGGAAATCCAGGAAACGGGGCGGTTGTTACCTCTATTGATTTGAGTTGTTGAGGTGTTGTGACGCGAACGCCCGTATCATGCCAATCTAATTGCACGCCTGCTTGAGTGAGTTTCTCTGAAACAGCGGAGATTTGTCGCTTGGCGACACCTTCAACGGAAACATCACCATTAGTGATAGCAGCTGCGACTATAAAAGTGCCTGCTTCAATATCATCTGAGATGACGCTATGTTCAGTACCTCGTAACTGTTTGACACCGCGAATTGTTAAAGTCGAAGTACCGATGCCTTCTATATGTGCACCCATTGCATTGAGAAATTGTGCAAGATCATTGATATGGGGTTCACACGCGGCTCCTTTTATAACGGTTGTTCCTTCAGCTAAGGTTGCCGCCATCATAACATTTGCCGTTGCGCCAACACTTGGACCGTACTGTCCAATTAAATTCATCTTAGCACCTACCAAACGTTCCGTTTGTGCAAAGATGTACCCTCTTTTCACCTCAACTTGTGCCCCTAAATGCTCCAAACCTTTGATATGTAAATCAACCGGCCGTGGACCGATTGCACACCCACCGGGGAAAGAGACTTTTGCACGTCCAAGTTTAGCGACGAGCGGTCCCAAAACATATATAGACGCGCGCATCCTTCGCACCAGATCATAGGGAGCTTCGTATTCCATACGGTTTATTGGTTCTATATAGAGGGATCCATTTTTCCGTGTGATTGAAGCACCAAGACCTTCCAGAACCGCACTAAGCGTCTTTACATCTGTGAGATTTGGGACATTATGTAGCACACTGACACTATCGCCAAGAATCGCTGCAGCGACTGCAATAGGTAGAACAGCATTTTTTGAGCCACTTACATGAATTTTACCTTCAAGTCTGGTGCCGCCGTTGATTACAAGTTTTTGCATTTTTTTCTCCGTGCCTAATATTTGAGTGGAAATATTATGTGTTTTTAAGTTTGTTATCTATTGTCTTGCATAAACGATGCCAACTGCGTACCTGTTACAAATATAAGTATATAGTAAAAACGCAATTTGTGAATTGTATTAAAAAAGACACATGTTATTTTTGACTGCTTCTATCGTTGTTAGAATTTACTTGCAACGCATATCAATTTTTGATAAACTTTCAGATTAACATCAACATTTATATTCTAATTGAGGTAAAAAGATGGCAGAAAAAACATATCGTGTTGGCGTTATTGGTTGTGGCGGCATGGGACGCGCCCATGCACGGAGTTGGAACGGTAGTGGTCGTGCTAAAGTTGTCTCCGCATCGGACATTAGTGCTGATTCGGCAGCAAAATTTGCTGAAGAGTTCTCACTCCCTTCACATTATACCGATTTTGAAGAAATGTGTCAAAAAGAGGAACTTGACATTGTAAGTATTACCACTTGGCAGAGTGTGCGTGCTGAGCCGACGATCGCCGCAGCAGAAAATGGAGCATTGGGTGTTATCACCGAAAAACCGATGGCAGCCTCCGTTGGTGATGCACAAGACATGATGGATGCTTGTGAAAAACACGGCACGAAATTGGTTGTAGGACATCAACGACGGTTTAGTTCCAACAACTGCGAAGCACGAAGACTTATACAAGAGGGTGCAATTGGTCAACCCCAAGCGATGCTGCGTCGGGACGGACACGGGTTGCTGAATCGCGGCACACACGAAATTGACGAAATGCGTTTTATTCTCGGTGATCCTGAGCCACAGTGGCTCATCGGTCAGGTTGCACGCAAAACTGATCGTTGGGAACGCCGTGTCCGAACTGAAGACCTATGCATGGCAGAAATCTGCTTTGAAGGCGGTATCCGTGGGATTTATGAAAGCGATTTGCCGGGCCCCGGACTCCGAGGCGATGCGGTATATGGCGATGATGGTCAACTCCGACGAGGTGGCGATGGTACAATTGAACTTCTGAACAGTAAAGCCGCGGGATGGCAAACCATCAAACCACGTCAAAGTGAACCGAATCAGTTTTCTGAGATGTTAGCATGGATTGAAGGAGAAGTTGAAGAACACCGTAATGCTGGCAGACATGGGCTTTGCACAATTGAAATTCTGATGGCATTCTACGAATCTGTGCGTCTCCAAGACGTCGTTACCTTCCCGTTGGAAACGCGTCCGAACCCGCTTGATTTGTTGGTTGAAGGTGGTAAGCTGCCAGTGTTTAAAGAGGGACGTTACGATATCCGTGCCCCGTTCCCAGAACAGAAGTAATACCAAATTCACTTGATTCCAATCCATAGGTACGGTTAGGAAACCGCATCATAGGCGTCAATTTAGTGAGTGACGTTTGTGCATCTGATACACCTTTCGCCCCTCTGGGGCTTGCTATTGAGGGATCAACGCGGACTATACACCTTGCGCCTTTCTGAGGCTTTGACAAATCCAATATTAGCACCCGCTGAATGCCAACAGGCATTCATAGCGTTGATTTCGGTGCGGAAGGTGTATAGAAAAGGTATCAAACAAAAACCAAGCACCAGCGGTGCGAAAGGTGTCTGGTATAAGATCAGATTTCCAAAGCTATCAAACAAGAGACATGTTCTTAAATTGACGCCTATGGTGCGGTTAGGAAACCGCATCTACCGTCCGGAAAATACGATAATTCCCGTTAATTTGGTATAAGTAGTTTCTGATAAAACGTATTTATTGGGCGGACATTCCGCCCTTTTCGATTAACAGTCAACGTCTTTTCCCTCACTACCATACACATCCATCCGTTCTTGTGTGCTAATATCTTCAGAACTTGCAGGCTTATAATGCAACTGAAGCGCACGGCGCCGTTGCGATGAATGATTCACAGGACTCCCATGATGTGTTAATCCGTGCCAGAATAGACAACCGCCAGGTTTTAGCGGTACCATCGTATCACGAGCAACTGGAACATCTGTGTCACATATCTGCCAATCTCTGCGTTTGAAATGGATCATTGCTCCTTCATTATGCGAACCAGGAATAATATGCATACATCCATTTTCAGGAGTTGCTTCATCTAACGCAATCCATACACCGACAACGGTTGTGCCATGCTCCAGATTAAAGTATGCACAATCCTGATGCCAAGGTTTCTCCGAACCGTGTCGTGGTGGCTTAACCA
The DNA here is from genome assembly GCA_965219695.1 of Candidatus Poribacteria bacterium. Taxonomy (GTDB): domain Bacteria; phylum Poribacteria; class WGA-4E; order WGA-4E; family WGA-3G; genus MSPOR6. Next base: position 36,351 of record CBDCOJ010000002.1, read on the forward strand.
ACGCCATATCTTGAAAAAGTGCTGGTTTGTCGTCCATAATTCGCTCTAAGACACTGAGAAGTCCTGAGTGTGCAGCTATCGCATTCAAACGGGGTTCGTAGTCAACATACCTGAAAATCTTCCTAATAGCATCGCGGCGTTCGTCAGCGTCCATCTCATCCTTGAGTTTCGCGAGTTTTGGCTCAAATTGGATTGCCCGAAAATCAGGATTTTTCCCATCCATCAGATACACCATACCCTCTAAAGCATCTTGAACTTCGTCTGGCGTAAAAGCATCTTCAATCACAAGGTAGCCATGCTGATGAAAGTATTGGATTTCCGTATCGGTTACAGATGAAAATCCACCAGAGATGCTATTTGCTACCGTATCAAAACGGTAGAGATCACCGGGGTAAGGAATTGGTCTGGTAGTAGTGATGTTTTCAGGTTGGGCAGTCGCTGAATGATTCATATCAGTTCTCCTTAAATTCGCCTCTACTTTCTTGTTCAAATAACGTTAAGAAATTGTTGACACGATCAACGGCAGCTTGGGCGCGTTCGCGTGTAGATTCACTTTTCTCCTCCTCAGCTATCCACTGCTGCCGTTGTGGAAGCCATTCGGTTTGGAGGTAATTGAGTTGATTCAGAAAATGCGGATCTTCTGTTTCACTGACAAAATACTCAATTACGCCGAGTAATCCATATTTGCGATTGATCTCCATATCGTCCAATTCATCTACCATTTGGGCAAAGAGTCGTTGATTTCGATCCTGTCTGATTTGCCCCACTTCACGGGACGATTCAGTTAGCAGCTTGTCCACAAATTCCTGTTTGGAATTAATCCAACGTGGTAAATTTCTGACATACTCCTCTAAATCAAAATTGCCGCGTTGCAGTGCAAAATAGGCATGAATATGGATATTACGGAAAAAGCCAGTATAGCCTACATTCGGATCCATAGTGTCTGCATCATAAAGAATCTGGTTTTCAATGTTGCCATACAACAGTTTAAAATCTTCAGCAGTAAGGTTCATGGGTTTCAGATGTGCCAAAACAACAGACGTTGCGGCTTCTACAAATTCTGGTTCAAAGTCGTACATCGCTAAAATATTTTCAGTAATGACAGCTCCAGACTCGTGGTGTACTTTACCGTGAAGATTATGTTTTTTGTAAAGATCAGTAACAATGTTCTGCCCAGCGGGGGTGAGCGTTTCGTTTAACCAGAAGCCGTTGTGATCAAGGATACGTTTTCCATTGTCATCAGTCAAGATGACACCGTCGTAACGTTTTGTGATGTCGTGTAACGTTCCAGCAACCTCAAGCAGCTTGACATCACCACCTTCGCGTCTACCGAGTTCCATGCTCATTGCGCGGACACGCATGGTGTGGTTCCACGTATAGTGCCGCCATTGAAATCCAACTCTGTTGTGTTCCCACAGACCGAAAGTTTCAGTAACTAATGTTTCCAACTCATTCAAAACTTGACCGTAGTTCATAAAGACCTCACTTCTTATTTTTATTATACGCAACACGAATAAGTGATAACCCGTGAGCAGGGACTGACGGTCCCGCTAATGCTCTGTCCTTCACCTCTAATATGTTGTGAAACTGAGCACAAGCATTCTCCATAGTGCCAGTGACATGCCTGATACATTTTAAGATTGTGCCGACAATAGCACGCACCATCCCTCGCAAAAAGGAATTCGCTTCAATTTCGAAGTAGACAAATTGGTCTTCTTTCCAACAGCACGCTTCAAATATCTCACAGACAGGGTTCAGTCTATCACTCCCTGTTTTTTGGAAAGAAGAAAAATCCCATTTTCCAACTATACTTTGGCAGATTGCATCAGCTAACGCCACCTCAATCGGTACAGAATACAAATAAGCAGTGTGTCGCAAAAGTGCTGATCTATACGCACGATTTAAGATTGTATACCGATAACGGCGACTCGTTGCACTGAAGCGGGAATGGAAGTCTGCATCTACCTCAGTAACAGCGCTGACAACTATGTCTCGTGGCAAAAGGGTGTTCAACCCTTTTTGAAAAGCAATAATAGGGATCTGCAAATCGGTATGAAAATTTGCGACTTGTCCTTCCGCGTGAACACCTGTATCTGTTCTACCTGATCCGATAATTTGTATTGATGTTTTAGTTAATTGCGTCAATGCCTCCTCAACTGCACCCTGAACTGTCGGAAGGTTGGGTTGCATCTGCCATCCGTGGTAATTAGTGCCATCGTATTCAAGCACAAGTTTAATATTTCGCATCATTTCACACTGAAACATTTGAAGCACGCTAATAGATACAGATTATCACAATATATATTTAGGTGTCAATCAAATTTGTTTTCAGTAATTAGCCATAAGCATTCAGTTATGGTTTGGAAATGAAGTGCATCTATTGTAGATATATGATACGATAGGGACATATCGGAAATTTATGCTGGAGGTAAGAAAATGATGAGTAGCGTAAAAATCGGTGTTATTGGCTGTGGTGCAATTGCCCAAGTTCATCACTTGCCAAACCTTAAGCAACTTCACCGTGAGTTTGAAGTGACAACTGTGTGCGATCTGTCGCTCGGTGCAGCGGAAGCAGCTGCGAAAAGATTCAATATTTCTCAATTTGTAACAGATTATACCAAACTTTTAGACAGTGATGTTGATGCCGTGCTGCTATGTCATGGAGACCCGAAGACGGAAGTCGCACTCGCTGCGTTTGAGGCGGGGAAACATGTCTTTATTGAAAAACCTGTCTGTTTTTCTTTGCAAGAGATTGATTCAATGATAGCAGCACAAAAGAAAACAGGTAAAATCGCACAAGCGGGTTATATGAAGGTGCATGACCCTGCCTTTCAACTCGCAAAGCGCGAGGTTGATACGATGGAAAGTTATCGGTTCGTTCAGATTAATCACTTACATCCGAATAATCGATTACATCTTAGCCAATTTGATGTGGAACGTTTCAACGATGTGCAAGCGAATGCGTTTGCGCCTGCTCATGCTGCGCGTGAATCAGCACGGAGAGAAGCAATTGGGGATGTATCACCAGAAGCAGAACGCGCATTTTTTCTACTTTCGGGTAGTATGATTCACGACATCTATAGCCTACGGGTAATGCTGGGTTCGCCAAGTGAAGTGATAAGTGCTGAGGTGTGGTCCGGTGGGCAAGGTGTAAGCATCGTGTTTGGCTTTCCAAACGGGGCGCGGTGTATCGCTACTTGGGTTGATCTGCCAGATTTGTGGGATTTTAAGGAGACTTTGGAGGTTTATGGTGATAACAAACGGGTAATTGTGTCGTATCCTACCGGTTTTTCACGAGGGATTCTGTCTGAGGTTACAATCCATGGTATAGACGCTGATGGGACGACATATAGTAAAACACCTGCGATTGAATGGGAAAGTGCATTTGTGCGGGAGCTCCGTCATTTTCACGCGTGTATTACAGAAGATGAAACGTGTTATACTTCTCTTGAATCTGCGCGGAGTGATATTGAACTGATTATAAACATTGTCCAATGCTATGTGGATGGAAAAACAGTTAAATGTGAATAGATGAGGGAAGAAATTCAACAGATTGACGAAACAAAAAATCGGGTTTACAAAACCCTCCTACAAGAAATTCTATATATAATTTGATAGTGCAAAAGTATGGGCAGATCCATGGACCTGCCCATACATAGATTAGATGCGAGTTTAGGTTATTCCACCTTTGGTTCAGCCTCAACTTCCGGTTCAACTTCAACTGCTGCAGGAAGAATTTCTATTTCCACATCAGTATCGCCAGTCACGATAAAGCGAGGGACAATCAATGCAGTTCCAGTAATAGGTATCGGACGCGGGGTTGGTGCCAGTTCCTCCATCAACTCTTCTTCATCTATTACTTCAATTATTTCACCATCTTCTGGAGACTCACCATCATCTGGAGCTATCTCTTCGTCTGTTACTTCACCATTTTCTGATGGAAGTTCTCCATCTTCAGGTGGAGTATCAAATAAGTCTGCGAAAAGTGCTTCAAAGAACTCATTGAAAAATGCCTCTAAAACAGGGTCTATTTCTTCAGGTTCTTCATGCAATGTAACAAGCGTTACGAGGACTAATCCCTTATCAAACTGCCTATCTCCCAGTTGTCCGATCAATTCATCTAAATTTTCTGGCGGTGGAGCGAATGGATTACTGAACGGATTAAAACCGTATTCAGTTGCTGCAGCTATAGATATGCTTGCTGGACCAGGAATGAAATTCTCAGGAATCTGAAGTTTCACTTCTCTGTACATCTTTCGGTTTCTTCCGGCAGCACTCCAGTGCGGCAGCATCTCAACAACGAAAGTCGCTTCTTCACCTTGCATAACGTCCCCTATGACATGTATATCAGTAATCTCTGTGTGGAGAATGTTCGGAATGTCAATGAGAGAGATGTTAATTTCGTCTATAGTAGCCCTGCCTGCACCATTTGCAAGGATATGGGTGAATGACTGAACAATTACGTCCATGTTTTCCAATACAGCTTCGAACGGATCTGGCGCAATGGATCTAAAAGAATGTCTATAGACATTTTCAGTCTCTTTAAAACTAATCGCTACGTTTGCCTCAATAGTTCCCGGGCTAACCTCACTGCGAATTGCATCCAAAGTTGCAGCAGCGACAACCGGTATTGCCCATTCTTGTCCGTAAGCCACTTTGTGTTGTGTTTGAATCGGCTCTTGACTATTGACGGGTTGATAGGTGACATTAACTGGGATCATCGGCGGTAATTTGCCAAGTTCGCCAACAATTCCAGCTCTGAGGTCTTTCGTTACTGTACCGATCGGATTTCCATAAGCACTTGCAGATTTATATGCTATTTCTGCATTTGGAACGATTCCATCTACGACTGCCCTATATATTGGTAACGACGCTTTTCCGTCACGGAACATATCATGACCGAATGCAACAAATTTATCACCATAGACCTGTGTCACAGTCCCAAAACCAATACTATTGACAACATCACCTGTTACAATAGCGACACCGATCATGTCCCCTGCTGAAAGAATAGAAGATGCATTGGCTGGAGGTGCTCCTGGTGCTCCACCGATACGGGAAAAGAATTCAACATTATTGAATTGTGTGTCGGCGAGGTGTGAGGAAAGTTGTTGTAATCTATCTGGACCAACTCCAGATATGGTAATAGGTGTCTTCACAGCGGCATAAGTGGAGTTAACGACAGCACCGGGGGCAGCGGGTGGATTCAGGAATTCACCAAATGTTTGGTGGTCCAGGGTAGCTTCCATTGCATCAATAGGTGTAACCCAGAATCGATGTGGTGCTTCTGCCCACGCATCACCATACGCGAGCGCGCCAAACACCCGTCCAGAAGTCCCAACTGGACTTCCAGACATCCCTTGTGCAAGACCCCCCATTGCTGTAACTGCTTCATCCGTCAATACACACTCGTAAAGTGGAAATCCAAATCTGGACGGCTGTACTCTGCGAAATTCTGCCTCAACTATAACCTTACTTGTGCCTTCAATGGCGGTAATAATTTCAATCGGTGTTTTTGTCGCGAGTCTGCGGACTTCATCTTCATACATACTTTCGAGTTTAACTTCACCTACTATTGGTGCAGCGATAAACCCATCTGTGGCATCACTGATAGCAGGATTCTCAATTTGTGCCTGCTCTTCATCAGAGGAACAACTCAACTGGCATAGAATCGCAATGGCGATTCCTGCCAAAACAAAAAAACGTTTCACTATATGTCTCTCCTAACTAAAGATTTCTATCTGTTTTCTAAATTTTTAAACTTGATATTGAAATTTGGCTAATCAGAGTCTAATCCATAACTAAAAATTCGGCTATTTCGAATTTAAGATAATTTCTAACGGTTCTCTTTGTTTGGGTTTCAACTACCATTTGTAAGGCTCACAGAAGAAATTTAGAATAGTCATAATTAGCACAATATTACATATCTACTATCTTGAAAATTATACTCCATACAATATGGTTTTGCAAAAAAAAAAAGAGCGTAATATTTGAGGGAATTTAATAGAGAGAAGAAAATAGGGAGTCGTGGGGTTTGTAATATACCCACCCATAGGTGTCAACTTAAGGAAATTTCAAATTATTTAAATATGGATCAACACCCGCTATGACTGAGACCGCTCTATATTTAGTCCCATAGGGACGCTATGTTTATAGTATTATGTTTAGCCCACCTTTTTAGTCCCGTAGGGACGGAATGTTTATGGACTTGTCATTGGTATCCACATATCGTCCCTACGGGACTAAGAGTGGTTTATTTCGTTTTTTCTATAAACATATCGTCCCTACCAAATCAACGCCAAATACGCTTATGGCATTTGTCGGGACTGAAATGTGGGACAGTTTCAATCTTCATGCCTATTGAGAAGGGTTTTTAGAATAAGAAATATTTTCTTAAGTTGACACCTATGTGGGGTTTGTAATATACCCACCCATAGGTGTTAACTTAAAGCACTTTACATGCTAAATATGCAAACGGCAGGCGCGTTTTGTAAACGCGCCTGCCATGAATGGTGAAAAGTAGGAGCGATCTCCGAATCGCGATCTGTCGGGAATCGGAGTTCCCTCCTACAAAGAGAATGAACCTATAAATCCTATTTATGAGATACGCTCTACAAATTGACACCTATGGGATTGTAATAACTCACTCCACAATAAACAAAGAAATAGATGTAACTACCATGCCACCCACCCACCATCAACAGCGATGGTTTGTCCAGTGACCCAATTTGCTGCATCCGAGGCTAAGAACAGCACAGCACCGACAACTTCGTCTACCTCGCCGACACGCCCCATAGGGATACGGCGGACGACATCTTCATAAAATTCCTTCCGTTGCAGCAGAACATCCGCAAGTGGGGTGCGTGTGAACGCTGGAGCAACAGCATTTACGGTAACGTTGTGAGGCGCCCATTCAACAGCAAGCCCCTTGGTTAATAAAACAACACCACCCTTACTACCGGAATAAGCAGTCCGTAGAGGTCCACCGACTAAACCCATAGTAGAAGAGATGTTGATTATCTTGCCGCTCTCTCGCTCAATCATCGGTTTGACAAGCGTTTGCGTTAAAAAGAATAGTCCTTTTAGGTTGAGATCGTAGATTGCGTCCCAATCTTCCTCAGTCAGTTCTAAGGCAGGTTTTGGACGATTTGTTCCAGCGTTATTAACGAGGACATCAACCTTGCCCCATACGTCAATAGCAGCTTGCGCGCCTTCCGCAACAGACTTCATGTCGCTTACATCAAACACAACCGGTTCTGCTTCTCCACCGTTTGTGCGAATTTCTTCCGCAACCTCGTCAAGATCAGAACGGGTTCGACTGTTCAAGATCACTTTTGCCCCCATCTGCGCGGCAGCAAGGGCGATACCTCTGCCAATACCTTTGCCGGAACCAGTAATTAACATTACCTTATCATTTAATTCAAATCCTGGAAATGCCATAAATATCCTCCATTGTATAAGACTAAAAGTTTTTCCAAACAGAATCTGCTTATCTACTTGCTAACTTCAGTGTATTTTCTAACAACATTGCTCGCGTCAGCGGACCAACACCTCCTGGAACCGGTGTAATAAACCCCGCAATCTCTTTGACTTCCTCAAATTTAACATCACCAACAAGACGATTATCAACTGAATTGATACCGACATCAATGACGGTTGCACCAGGTTTAACCATATCGGCTGTGATGAATTCAGGTTTTCCAACAGCTGCTACAAGAATATCTGCGTGCTTTGTAACCTCAGCAATATTTTGGGTGCGCGAATGGCAGTATGTGACAGTAGCGTTACGGTTGAGAAGCATAATACCAACGGGCTTCCCGACGAGATGACTTCTACCGACGCAGACTGCATGTTTGCCTTCAATTGGTTCGTCAGTTAATTCGATAAGACGTATTATTCCTGTGGGGGTACACGGTGTAATCGTCTCTCGATTGATAAATAGATTTCCTAAATTGAGAGGTGTTAATCCGTCTACATCCTTATTAGGCGCGATTGCATCTATTACGGTTTGTTCATCAATTGCATCTGGCAGCGGCATTTGCACCAAAATGCCGTGTATATCTTCGCGAACGTTTAATTCTGCTACATTTTGGATAAGTGCTTGCTGGGTTATTTCTGAGGGAAGTCGGTGAACTTCTGAGTGGAAATGGACCTTTTCACAATCGCGTTGTTTGTGCTTGATATAGAGGGTTGATGCGGGATCATTACCAACTTGGATGACAGCGAGTCCTGGCGTAAACGTAAGTTTTTTTAGTTTTTGGCGTATTTTGCTACGGATGCGCTGCGCAAGACGAGTACCATTAAGGATTTCGGCTGACAAGTGCCTTTTCCTCCCAGTTTACGGATGCTTGAAAGAATTTGACTATAGAATTAAGTAGAACGCATTTACAAGTAAGTTGTCTAATCTTTGGTAAGGTATAAATTAATAATAACAGATAACTTCGTTTTTGTCTATAAATTAATTGTGCTTCCACCTATAATGGAACGCAAAACAGTGTCTATTTCATAGGGAATAGTTACCCCAAACTAAGAAAAGGAGAATGTATGATGAAAAGGTTTCTCATTCCAACTTGTGTAGTCCTTTGCATAATAGGAATATTCGCGTTATGGTATTTCGGACATCAGAGTACCGATCCTGAAGAACTAAAAAATGAATCTAAGGACATTTCGCCATCTGTTCCTGACGCTACACGGAAAACAAGCAAGAATGATGCGGCTGGAGAGATAGAAATTAAAGGAGATAACTCAAATACCGAAAAAGTTAATACCGCTGGTAGTACTGCTAAAAAAGTTGTTTTAGAAGGTGAAAAGGAGCATCAACAATCACCCTCTGCTGAAGATGTAGCAGCAGGTGCTGCTTTTGAGGCATACGCGAACTCTGAGATAGCATACAAATCCGCTATAAGTAAATTCAAGGAAGCATTGGAATTTGGAGATACTAGTTCGATAGAATCTGCAACGGACACTCTTAAGAACGCCAGGTTAAACAGGGAGGAAACACTTCGAAATCTCGCCCCGTATTCAGAAGCAGCAGCGGAGATATTGGCAGCAGATGAGGCTCGCTCGGTAGAAGTAGAAAAAATAATGAAACGGATAGAAGCTGAAGATCAAAAACGGTCTGCCGAAAGGAAGAAGCAAATGGAGGAATGGACGAAGCAGATTTGGTTGGAAGGGTTCAAAAGCCTTTCACCAGAGCAACAGCGGACTTTTTTGGAAATGTTTCCAGAGTTAAAAGAACTACTTAATGAAAATTAACACTAACGTGAATTCGAAAAATGCCATTAGAGCAGAAGAACAACGTGAAACCCAACATTTCGATCCTGTAAAAGCGTTGCATGTTCAAATCAACGCTGTGAATGCCTTTTGGCATTCAGCGGGTTTCGTGCCTCAACCCAACCTACAATATAAACTTTCAGTAATACACATCAACTGATAATACTTAAAACGAAATAGTCCAGTGGTGCCTCTGATTATAATGGTAAGAGGAACTGTGTTTATCCTACAGAAAACCATCTAAACTGAAATTGCTAATAAAATACATTTTTTTTTTGCGAATTTTGACAATCTTGCAACCTTTTCCCTTCAAAATCGCGTCACTAACAATCAAATTTTATAATTTCGGGGAATCTGATGGAAAAAGATGATGTTCAACTAATTGATAGTATTTTGTCTGGCGATGAATTTGCTTTCACGACTTTAGTAAAAAAATACCAAAAGAGCGTTCACGCCTTAGTGTGGGGAAAAATAGGGGATTTTCAAATTGCCGAAGAAATTACCCAAGATACTTTCCTCCAAGTACACAAGAAACTCTCAACACTAAAGAAACCCAGTCAGTTCGCCGGATGGCTTTATGTGATTGCTGATCGGCTTTGCACAGCATGGCTTCGAAAGCAAAAACCGAAGATACAATCTCTTGACGCGTCTAATGTTATGACATTGGAAAGATATGCTTATGGGCAGTATCTCTCGGAACAACGCGAGGAAGCAGCAACTGAATATCGCCGAGAACTGGTCAGAAGACTGTTAGAAAAACTGCCGGAAAGCGAACGGACGGTGATGATCCTTCACTACCTGGGAGAAATGACGTGCGAAGCAATCAGCAGGTTTTTAGGTGTGTCAGTAAATACAATTAAAAGTCGTCTGAGCCGCGCCCGAAAACGTCTAAAGACGGAGGTTCCCATGATTCGCGAAACTCTTGGTAGTGTCCAACTACCTGCAAACTTTACTGAAAATATTGCACAGCAAATTGCTACTACTAAACCTATTCCTACTCCAGTTGGAAAACCTTTGCTGCCATTGGCAGCTTTTGGTACAACTCTCGTTTTACTTATTTTGATGCTCGGTGCAAGCGATCATTTCTTCACCCGTTTCCAGAAGCCCTATAGTTTAGAAGCACAATCGGACACCACTGTTGAAATCGTTGATTCACCTGTTGTTGTTGAAATTACGTCAATACTTGATGTTCCACGTCAGGGTGCAGGTACTGCTGTTCCCAGCGAAGGGAACAATCAACAGGGGCCCGATGCGGCTTTATTAGCAGAAGCCCAACAAGATATTTCAACCGCTAACCCATTAACACAGAAATGGACTCAAGCGAGTGGTCCGCAAGGTGGTATAGTGCACGAAATATTTCTAACATCTGAAGGACAACTCTATGCTGTGTCTCCAACAGGTATCTATAAATTGACAGCGGATGCGGCTCAGTGGACGTTAATCAACAACACCGTGCCGACTGGTGGGAGGCGGATGCCTATGGCAGAGGCAAACGGGATACTCTATATTGTCTCAACCGATGAAATATTTGCTTCATCTGATGATGGCGTGACGTGGTATGCCCTTGGCCCACGACCAAATGGACAAGCCATCGGATTAGTAGTTATAGATGAAGTGTTTTACTTTGCTATCAAAAATGACATTTTCCAATCAACTGATGTTGGTAAACGGTGGTCTCCTTTAAACGATGGCTTGAACGACAGAACAATTTCAGCAATCACTGCAATTGGAAACGCAGTATTTGCTGGAACAGACAAAGGGCTCTATCGTCTTAATGCGGGTACCTGGGAAAGATTATCAATAGATCCATCAAATGAAATCACCTCATTAGCTGCCATTGAAGATGATTTATACGTTGGAACAAAATCCGATATTTCGTCTAAGGAATCCAAGACATATCTTGTAGACGTTGTCGCGCTAATAACTGGCTACAGTTATTTATGGAATGTTTACTTTTCTACTGATTTAGGTGATTCATGGACAAAAATAACCCCAACAGAGACGTATCCCAAAGTCGGTATTGCTACTATTAAGGTTTTGGGTGCGAATAATACGCTACTTGTGTTAGGAAATGATTTTGGACTCCGATCCGAAGATAGAGGACTGACCTGGCAAATCTTCAGGGGGACCGGAGATTCATATACGTTGAGTTACCACCCCGTTGTTGCAATAAACAATGATACTTTTTATAAAGTAAAAGGGGCGGGTCTTTATCGAACTGTTGATGGAGGTGAATCTTGGCAATTCTCTATGAAAGGAATGCCAGGCACCGCAAGGCGGAATTTAGTTGCGTACAAAAATCAACTCTACAGTTACTCCCATGAGGATATTCTAAAATCAACCGATGGCGGGGAATCATGGAACCTAATTCACGTTGATTCAAGCGCGGGCAGGCTTGACAAGAACAAAAGAAGTGATACGCGAAATATCTTTACTCATTTTGGTCAGAAGTTAGCAATCACAGATGATGTCTTCTTTGCACTTGTCCCAGAAAAAAGTGGAATGCGAGTCGCTCGCTTATCTACCGATGAGAATAAACTTATGTTTGTTGAAGGAATACCTCCATTTACTGGGGATATTAATGTAAATGTCCCGTCAAATAACGACGAAAAAGTAGAAAGTTTAAAAAACAGTCTACGCAATAATAAAGAAAAATTGCCTCCAGCACTTAGGGAGGAGGTTGAAAGATCATTAGAAAATCATAAGAAATCGAATGAATATAGCCGTGTCTTAGATGAATACATTGACATTCTTGAAAAAGGTGAGATATTATTCGGAGAGTTTACTGCCAGTGGTGGAAAGTTTTACTTAGAATACAAACGCGAACTTTTCAAATGGGAACACGGCAGCTCAACGTGGTCCAGCACAGGTTTAATAGATGCAGGTGAACAGCGCCCTTACGGTAGGGAAGGATTCCGGATCGCTGTTTCAGATGATACAGTCTATGTGGGAAAACGGGATGGTCATCTCTTTCAATCGCTTGATGGCGGAAACACATGGAAAGATGTTACGCCAAACCTTCCAATTTCCTTTAACCTTTTCAAAGAGATAGTTTTTGCAGGTTCAACGGTTTATATCGGCACTGACAATGGTGTATTAACTTCAGATAATGGTGAAAAGTGGGCCGTACTTACCGATAGCAATGGAGATCGGATTGCAATGGACTCTTTAGCGATTGCAGGCACTGAGGTTTATGGTGTATGTGATGCAGGCGTTTATCAATTAGACAATCAAGGTATATGGGAACTGAGCTGGCCAGAAGTGCCAGATGAAGTGCGTGACCTTGTTATCAGTAATGATAGATTTTACATTGCAACCAATCGTCTCGGGATGTTCCACATTCCGCTTAAAAAAAGCGATGAATAATATCATAGTGTTCTGTTTACACTAAAATTACGAGTCGTATCAATAGTCGGGAATCGGAGTTCCCTCCTACAATACAATCTGCTGTAGGAGCGATCTCCGAATCTCGACCCGCAATATAAATGTGAAGACTCTAATAGGATGTTGAAAACAACCATAAAATCTTTTATGTATAGTCGCTATCTAAGTCAAAAGGAGTATTAAAATGAAAAAGGTTCTTGTCCCAACTTGTGTAGTCCTTTGCATAATAGGAATATTCGCTGTATGGTATTTCGGACATCAGCGTTCCGACCAAAAAGGACTGAAAAGTGAATCTAAGGACAGTGTGCTTATAGAAAATCATCCCCAGGAAGAATCATCTGTTCCTGAAACTACACAGAAAACAGGCAAGGATGATACCACTGGAGAGATAAAAACAAAAAAAGATGACCCAAACCCTGAAAGGGTCAACGCCGCTGGTGGTACTGCTAAAAACGCTGTTTTAGATGGTGAAAAGGAGCATCAAAAATCACCCTCTGCTGAAGATGTAGCAGCAGCAAATGCCTTTGAAGCTTATGTAAAGGCTGAGATAGAATTCGATTTCCTTACTGAGTCCTTAAAGGAAGCCTTAAAACAAGACCCCCCTAGACTGGGAGCATATTAATTCGGCACATAAGGACCGTAAAGATGCCATGGTACGCCGGAAGGAAGCACTCCAAAATCTCGCTGCGTATTCAGAAGCAGCAGCAGAGATATTGGCAGCAGAAAAGACTCTCTCTGCAGAAGATGCGGCTCGTATCACAGCAATAAAAGAAAAACTTGATCGGGAAGAAGCTGAAATGAGAAAGCGGATTGAGGAAATGAAAAAACAGATTTTTGATGGAATTTCACCAGAACAACAGCGGACTTTATTGGATGAGTTACCAGATTTAAAGGAACTACTTAATGAAGATTAATAGACATTATAATGAATCTGACTGTGCTATCCAGAGTGCTGTTGAATCTGGAGATATTCCCAGAACGTTATCAGAGTTATGTTGTTTTGAAAATAGGAAAAACTACAGAATTTTAAGGAGATAAAATGAAAAGTAAATTTCGTATTTTAAGTCTTATTATGACATGTTTGATCAGCCTTTACATTGTAGGTTGTGGTTCGGATGATAGCGACGAACCAGCCAATCATTCGCCTACTGTTGACAATTTTATTGTTCCAACCGAATTCAACCCCAGAGATATTCTTGAATTCAAGGCGATTGCTTATGATGTAGATGGTGACACATTGACCTATGCCTGGACAGTGAGTGCAGGAAAACTAAGTTCCACTACGGGAGTGAGTGTTAAATGGACTGCTCCGCCCGATGTTGAGTCGGTTAAAGTGACGGTTATTGTAAGCGATGGTGTTTCCAAATCTACAAAGAGAGTGAAAAAAACCGCTAACCTGAAATTTGTCCCACCAGACCCTGTAGAAGATACTATACCGGAACCAGGCCTTGAACCGCCGCAAATCATTCTTATCGTGCCTGGCAGAAGTGCTGCTGGCGTTAAGTTAGGGGATCCGTTTAAAAATGTTAAAAAACTTCACGGAGATCCGGATGGTCCTCTTGGTGTAGATCGTTTTTTTTCATTTTGGGAACCTAACAAAGGTTTATCTGGTTTTGTTGACGATAATCATCAAGTTAGGAGTGTTTTCGTGAGAAGACCGAATAAAGCAAAAACGGCAGGAAAGAACGGTATTGGTAGTAAACTCAAGCGAGTAGAGGAAGAATTGGGAAAAGCCGAAGAAGAAAAACCTGTTATTGCTGGTGTTAAAACGCATTGGTATTGGAAAAAAGGTATTTCATTTGATTTTGGTTTTGCGGACGAAGTGAGCAGGATTCACATCTTTAACCCGATTGGTGCTGCGCCAGGAGTCGCAGGTGCTCCATTACAGCAGCAACAAGAAATGAGAAGAGCTGCTATTGAAGCGTTACACTACAAAGAAACTTTACAAACACAGTCTGGGGATTAAATAAACTTGTCTTTGTGAGGACTTGCTTCCCACGCATCCCACGACGTAGGACATTCCACGCTTTTACAATCGCGAGCGGGACATTCGGTGGGCGAGGTTAAGAAATCTTACCTGTCGGGACTTAAATGCTACTCAGTCTCAAGACGTTTTTGACGATCTTGTAGGAATTTAGTTGCAGTGTCAAAACTTTGGAATCCGAGAGTGCCTGCTTCATCTATAAGCATTTGCATTTGTACTGGGTTATTCGTCAACATCTTCTCTGCTTTTCGGTAATGTTCTGCTGCGGCATTCTTTTCCCCGCTGTCTTGATGCATCACTGCTAAGTAGATATATGCAGCAGCTAACCGTGGCGATTCTGTGCGGTTTTTGATAAATTCCTCAAATGCGAAACGTGCCTCAGTAAAACGTTGGTCTTCAAAGTGAACCCTGCCGATGCGAAATAGTGCCCTATCAGCATAGCTGTCTTTGTATCCATCAGAAAGATAAAGTTCACGTTCGGGATAACTAATAGTCGTTTGGTAGGCTTGCAATGCTTCATCAAATCGCTGGAGTTTCCTATAGATTTCACCTACTTGGAAGGTTGCCATCATTGCCTGCAAAGTATTTGGATGTTGTTTTACAACAACGTTGAAAGTCTTGAGCGCGCTGTTTGGTTTTTCAAGTATATCCGCATAAATGATGCCCATACGGTAGCGTGCTTCAGCTGCATAAGGTGACTTAGGATGCTCCCGCACCACTTTATTATATGCCTGAACGGCTTTAGAATAGTCCAGTAACTCGCGTTCATAGATAGTAGCAATTTGCAGTTGCGCTCTGGTTTTCTCGGCAGCACTCACCTTTTCGTCTTTAATTTGTGCAAGTAGATTCTGAATAGCGGCACGGTGTTTAATCGAACTTAGTTGTGCTGCAGCTCGTTTAGCAAATTGTGTATTTGGGGCATTGCTGATTAGATTACGGGCAATTTTTGAAGCCTCATTGTAATTACCATTTTCTACTGCCTTTTCGAGCTTTACGAATTCATGTTTGGGGATGAGTTGTGTTAGCGTTCCTATTTTTCTTTCAACCAATTGAGTCACTTCTGCTACACTTTTATCGTACATTGCTATCTGTCCGAGATAGACCGGATCAAGCGTTGGGAGATAGACGTTGAGAAAAATTTTAAATGCTTTGCGTGCTTTGGTATAGTGCTGAATTTTCTCATGGCAGATGCCTGACCAATAGAAAACAGCGTGCATGTTCCAGAAGTTCGGATATTTCTCTACTATATTATCGTATACGGTAAGTGCTTGTTGATACTTTTCCGTCTCTCGATGTAGATTGGCAATATGAAAGAGAGCTTCCGCAGCGAAGCTGCTGGTTGGAAAGTTGTCGGCAACTTTTTGGTAGGCATCAATCGCTAATGGTAATTGATGTAACGCCGTATGCCTTAAATGTGCGGTCCGCCATTGGGCAGCAGCAGCCAACTTATCAGTAGGATGTTTTTTTAACAACTCTTGATATGTTTCAATTGCACGTTCAGGTTGATTAAGTTGGGAATGCATTCGGTAGAGTTCAGCAATCTGAGAAAGCGCAATCGCCTCAAGCGGGGTACCTTTGTATGAGCGAATAATCTCTCTCTGCATCATTAAATCTTTTAATGCAGTCTGAATATCTCGAATTTTTTGCAATCCCATTTTGTGGACAAAATGAGTTTCTGGTGCCACGTCAACAAGCGTGTGGAGATTTTGAATAGCCTTCCCATGTTCTCCCATTCTGCAGTACACGTCACTAATTTTAATATATGCCAGAAAGATTTCAGCCATCGGCAAACCAGCCGATTTCATCGCAAGGATTTTTTCGTAAGCCTTGAGTGCCTCTGGGTATTGCTGTGTATAGTTGTAATATATCTCACCGAGTTGATAGTAGAGTTGACTCCGTGTCTCAACGTCTTTTGCTGACTTCGTGAGTTTCTCCAACTTAGCAGCAGCATCCGCATAACGTAGTTCCTTAAGTAAGGAGTTAACTTCATCATGCTGCGCGTGTGCGGTAGATAAAACCAGCGACATTAGCAGCATACATAATATGGCGCGCAGAATAATAGAAGTGAATTTCAATTTTTCCACGTAAAACTCTTTTAATTTAAACAACAATCTAAGATATTGTAACATCAAAATTCAGAATGAACACTCTTCAGGTGTTTTGTGGCGATATTTGCCCAATTGGTGCCTTGTGCCTGGTCTTTGACGCGATTGAGTTGACTAACTGTATCCCATTTATCTGAATTGCGAAGGTGTCTATTGCGCAAAACATCCTCCATGTTCCGTTGAATATCTTGATGTCTATACTGCTGAATGCGAGCGTCCGCAGAGTCAATTTGACTTATGTCAAATGTTGGCGCGGGACGAAACGGATTTCCAACGAAAAACGCAATGGAAATTACCGCAAAAATGAAAAGACAGAAACTGACAACCTTTTGTTCCCGCAGGACTAATAGCAACCCCGCTGCAAAATCAGATAACCGGGAACTGAGTGAGGGTTTTACAGGTGGCACTTCCGCGAGGCGTCTGTATAGCTTCATCTCAAGGTTAGGTGGAGCAATTGCATGAGGCGCTAATTCCGCCTCTGCTTCATCCACAAGGCGAAGTACACGCTTATATGCATTGACCTTTCTGGTGCAGCTACCACATGTCGCAAGATGCCGTTCAAATTCGGCTACTTGCGGTGTCTGTAACTCACCGTATACATAATCAATCGCGTCTGCTTCAGATTTCTTACATTTAGGCATGGACGGACCTCCTATAGTTCATTATTTTCCCATAAAGGTCGTAGCAAAGTTTGTAACTTTTTCATTGCGCGATGAAGATGAATTTTCACAGTGCCTTCAGCCATTCCGAGTGCTTCTGCAACCTCCCGAATCTGCAACCCCTCATATCGTGTCAACATAAAAACAGCCTTTTGTTTTGAGGAGAGTTCGTCAACAGCTTCGCGAATGATGCGTCCACGTTCTTTATCTTCAAGCTGCTTTTCGGGATTGCTTGAGATGTCTGTAGCAACAACTCTTGCTTCAATAACATCTTCATCTTCAAAAACATAAACAGGTTGTCGAGCTTTAGAACGGTGGTAATCAATAGCAAGATTAGATGCAATCGTATAAAGCCATGTTGAAAATTTTGCTTTCGGTTCCCATGAATCCAATGCACGATATGCCTTGAAAAATACTTCAAGCGTTAAATCTTCAGCATCTTCATAGTTCCTAACAGAACGGAGGAGATACCCGAAGATTCTGCGTTCATAACGTTTCATCAATTCATCAAATGCCTTCTGGCTACCCGATTTGAACTGTGCCACAAGCATTTCATCGTCAATCAATTTGTCCATAACTTTTGCCGACTTTCTTTCAGTTTGTGAACAACTGACTCTTTTAACGTAGATGCGTTCTTTTAAGTTTACAGAAATTGCGGTTTTGTGTCAAAATTTGTTAGAAATTCAATCAAATTTGCCAATTACTCACCTGCTTATAAGAGCGACCTTCTCTAATGCGTTTAGTAAAACCTGAAAACTGAATGGCTCTGTCAATTTAAGTGGATTTTTAGAGGAATTTCAGTTAGAATGATAATAGTAAAAACTTACGGAGGTGTTTCGTGGCACACACACATTCTAATTCTCAAACACCATTAGTGATTCCAGCTTCGGAAACAGCAGAACGGATGGCACAGGCAGCAGCCAATTTTTTAGATGTTTTGCCTCCTACTTTACGCGAAAAGGCGTGCCAACCTTTTGATGGAAATGAGCGGTTTCGATGGCACTATATTCCTATAGAAATGTGGGAACGTCAAGGCGTTTCGCTAAAAGAACTAAATGCGAACCAACAAGAATTAGCGTTTGCACTCATGGAAAGCGGATTGAGTGCAAAAGGTTATGAAAAAGCACGTGCAATCATTAATTTAGAGTCCATTTTAGGTGAAATTGAAAAGACAGCAGGAGAGACACGACTTGAACGTAATCCTGAGTTCTACTTTTTTACCGTGTTTGGCGATCCGACAGAAAATGGCGCATGGGGTTGGCGTGCTGAAGGACATCATGTTTCACTGAATTTTACGGTAGTCAATCGCGAATTGATCTCTCCTAATCCTTTCTTTTTTGGATCGAATCCAGCGGAAGTGCCTCAAGGAGAAAAAAAAGGATTACGGGTTCTTTTTGCTGAAGAAGATTTAGCACGGCAACTCTTATTAAGCCTAACCCCATTCCAAAAAACGCAGGCTGTTATTAATACGGAGGCACCATCTGATATTCTCACGCGCAATGCACCTAAAGTTGAGTTTGAAGGAGTTGAGGGGTTGGCAGTTGAATCCATGCAGACGCATCAGCGCGAACTTCTAATTCAATTGGTACATGAATATATTGATCGGCTTCCTGATGAGATAGCTGAGATAGAACACCGCAAACTACGCGAAATCAGTTTTAATGATATCCACTTTGCGTGGGCAGGCGGTGAAGAACGCAAGATGCCTCACTACTATAGGCTTCACAGTCCATTTTTCTTTGTGGAGTATGATAACACACAGAACAATGCTAATCATATCCATTCTGTGTGGCGACATATTGAAGATGATTTTGGGGCTGATCTGCTTCGGCTGCACTATCATAAAACAGACCACCATGATCAATAGGAATTGCTGTACGCAAGTAAAGCCGCCAAAGTTGGCGGCTTTCTTACAAGTTACACTGGAATATGGTAGTTGTTTCTATATAGGTTCTTCGCCAGCAGTTTTTAGTATTTCATTGACTAACCTACCGCTTAGTCGAAAACCTTTTTGGTGTAGTTGCAACAAAAACGGACGAACTTCTTGAATTCTTTTTTTGTTTTTGGCTAACAGAAGAAAACCTGCTACGCCAATAGTTTGCAACCCGACAGATTGGGCAATTTTTCTTCCGCGAAGATCGTCCATAAAAACTGTTGATACACCCAATTCCGTTGCCAAGACAAGAGTTTCGGCTTCACCCTTGTCAAGTGTTGCTGTTAGCATTACAACAGTATCAGTATTAGAAACAGTTCTCCGTTCAACAAAAGTAGCTTGTTGCAATTCTTTCTGTCCCGGTTTTCCTTTTCCTTGCGCAACAACCTCTTCCCAAACAGCATCCGCAATAATTAGCGTTTCGACTAATGCATTCAGGGTGTCCCACTGTCCACATACAGAAACACCGATCACGAATGAAGCATCGGCGACGGCAATTAAATTATCTGTTGCAGTCATTTTATTTTTTTAGGAGGGATTCAACTGTTTTCAATTCCTGTTGGATTTCCTCATCATCATATTCAGCAATAGGGATTCCATGCTGATTCAACAGTTGAATAAAATCCCACAGATGTAATTCTGCTAACTTTGCTGCTTGTCCTAAAGACAAAACATCCCGCTCAAATAGAGAAACTGCAAGCAAGTATTTTGCCTCTTCAGTAAGTTTCTCACGATTATAACCTGAGACAGAAAGTGGGATTGAAAGTTCACTTGGAACATCCAATTTGATTGAAAACATATTTTTCCATTATAGTGGTTCGTTTGAACCACTATAATGGTCCTAAAGATTACTGATAAGTGTTAAGCTGCTATTGGGTAGATTTCAAATTACCCCAAGTAGTGGTAAGCTTATCTGCAGGTTCAACGGCGGTTACCGCAGTGCTGCTAAGCACAACAAGACCCATCTTATCGGAAGCTTTTCCGTGGACGATGGAATGCGGATACCAACCACTCCAACCTTTTTGTCCGCCTTGGCCGGCGGCTTTATCGCCATCATTCACACAGATGCCTAAACCGATTTCAATACCTTCACTAAGTTCAATATCAAGACCGAAATTTGCAGGTGTGAATTTAAATTCATAGTTGGTTTTCTTAGCACCCTCGTCTCGAGTGATAGCAAAATCTGTCCCAGCCTCAAGCCCGGGTTGTCCGTTTGTTCTTTCATTATGAAGAATGAGTTTTTCTGCATTATTGTCTAATGCCACGTTGTAGAGAAAGAGTGCTAACCCTCCAGTGCGCTTACCAGTTGGTTCAAACGCGAGTTGTGCGGCATCACCATTCCATGCTGCACCGGAATTTTGATGCTCGTCATCGGTGACGCTGAGTGCAAGATAAGCCGCATCGGGATTCCAAGCGATCATGAAACAGACTGTTTGGTCATCGGCGCCGCTCCAAGTGCCTCCACCCCATGATTCCCAAACTTTAACTTCACTCTCTCTTCCTTCAAACTCAACACCGCAAAATTGGGATCCGTCGGTACCAGTCACAGATTCCATAACGCCACCCCATTCGTCAAGATTACCATCAATTTCAACATCAATGCCCATAGGTGCATTGTAAACGTCGTGTGTTGGACTACGCCACTGTGCATCTGCGGTATTGATTGCAAACAAACATACTGCTGCTAATAGTGCAGCCAAAACAAAAACTGATCTTTTCATTTAAATTTCCTCTCTATGTTAATTGTATTCCACCTTTTGCAGTGGAAGTTTTGAAAGTGCAACAACGTTGCTTCAGTTGTTAGAAATTGGGCAAGGAAGTTTTTGCCCAAACAGAAGATGTAACGATTCCCTTAACCGCTACGGTTGCAAGGTTTTATGTGCGTCAAAACCTTATTGAGTTGATTTTAGTCTTCCCCATGTTGTCGTTAACTTATTCGAAGGTTCAACAGCAAGCGTTTCATCGGTAAGTTTGACAAGACCCGTATTTTCAGAATTCTTTCCGTGAACAACTGCACGCGGGTACCAACCGCTCCAGCCTTTTTGTCCCTGTTGGCCGGCTGCATTATCGCCATCGTTAACACAAAGGCCGAGACCAAATTCGTAGCCTTCTTTAAACGGAGCTTTCAACCCTAAATCTTCAGGGGTGATTGCTATTTCATAATAAGTTTCTTTCTCGTTTTCGTTTCGGATTATGACGACATCTTCCCCAGCAACAAGTCCTGGAGCACCGTGTATCCTCTCATTATGAACAGCAAGCATGTTTTTTGCATCGTTACCTAACGCAACGTTATAGAGAAAGAGTTGTAACCCTCCATCGCGCTTACCAGTCGGTTCAAATGCAATTTGTAAACTATCACCGTTCCATTGTCCACCACCATTTTGATGCTCGTCATCCGTAACACTCAGTGCAATATAAACAGCATCTGGATCCCAAACAATTGCAAAACAAGTTTCGTGATCATCGGCACCGTCCCATTTACCTCCCTGCCAGGATTCCCAAGCTTTCTCTGCTCCTGCCCCGTCAGTGTCATTCTTAATGCCGCAGAACGGTTTACCGTCTGTACCTTTGACTGTGTCAAAGACAGCTTCCCACCCTTCAGCGTCATCAAGTTCACCATCAATCTTAATGTCAAGGGTTTTTTCAAGCGCATTGTAAACGTCGTGTGTTTTGCTACGCCACTGTGCATCAGCTGCTATGGCTGTGAGGAATAGCAAAAGGGTAATTGCAATCAAAAACTTTTTCATCTTTTTCTCCTTATTAGAGGTTAATCCATCGTCTGTAAAGTAAGCGTAACTACGTAGTTCGCAATTTACATGATAAATGTAAGAAATTAAGTCGTTCTCTAATCAGACATTATAAATAAGATTTTGTTCAAATCAACACAAATTAGCGATCTTCAAAAGCTTGGTCAACTTCCTTGCCACCTAAGCAAAATATGTACCTGTCACTTGAACCGATATATAGTTTCCCGTTAGCGATAGCGGGTGAAGAAAGGAGTTTCAGACCATATTTTACGTTTTGTGTATCATATTCCCATCTGATGCTGCCATCATTAATTGCAAGACAGTAGATTCGTCCTGCTTCCGTAGCAGCATAAACTGAATCTTGTGTGATAGCAGGTGATGATACAACAGGTGCTTTAAGATAGGTTTTCCAATGGACTTCACCTTCTGTCGCTGTGAGTGTATAGACAAATCCATCTCGCGAACCAAAGGTTACAAAATCGTTATGTACGGCAATAGCAGTGAGTACTGCGTCGTCTGCTTCATATTCCCACACGGTGTCCCCGTTCTCTGTATTCGCAGCCACAACCTTCCCTTTTGGAATGGGATCACTTTCAGAAAAATTTCCTCTGCCTAAACCGAAGAAAACTAAGTTATTGTGTCCGCTTGGGGTGCCCCAAACAGGATACGGCATCGGTTTTGACCAGATTTCGGCACCTGTTTCAGCATCCGCAGCATAGATTTTATACTGCCCGTAACCAGTGCCGAAGTAAACCTTACCATCCTTAACTAAAGGAGACATATCCGCGTGAACAGCAGGAAAATGCCAAATTTGTTCACCTGCAAGCGCGTCAAGACAGTAAATACCGTCCGCACCAGCAGTAAAATAGAGTCTTCCCTGCGTAATAAACGGGGTTGACTCAACATGGCTTGAGGTTGTGAAACTCCAGATAGGATCACCAGTATTTGCATCAAGACATCGGAGTTGACATCCACTATCATAATGGAAACCCTCGCCTATGTAAACTCTGCCTGCTACAACAGCAGGAGATGAAAAGATAGGAATCTTTGAGTCGTGCCGCCAGATGAGTTCGTTTGTATCTGTATCAATACAGTAGGTTGCGCCGCTAACAGAAAAGACTGCACCACTGGTAGCACCAATATAGAGACGGTTGCCAACGATAGTCGGTGATGAATGGAATTGAACCGTTTTTGTTCCTTTCGCTTTAAAAACCCATGAAAGGTCTCCACTTGTCGGACCGGGCAGGTCATCAACGTGACCAGTGCGATTCGCATTGCTTCTGAATGTTGTCCATGCCGCGCCTGTTCCTGCATTTTTAACACCCGTTTGCTGATTGTCCCCACCAATTGAGGTAGTGCTTTGATTTATTCCCTTCCCAACAAATTGATACGTTAACACCGCTAAACCAACGAGGACAAGCAAACTAACGATAGATACAATAACTCTGCGAACAGTAAGAAAATTACGCAGCTTGTAAAAATACATCTTCGTTGTATCGCGCGCAAATATAAGTGAGGTCATAATCGCTACACCGACAAATGTAAGGATTGCCGGGATAATGCTAAGCAGTGCAGTAAGAGGTCCGATAAGTTGCGGTATAACTGCATGCGCGGTAGCCGTAAAACTGACTAAAACCGATATGAGACATAAAGTCAGTATCCATGTGGTTTTTCTCATACGTTGAAACTCCCGTCTATTTGGATCTATCCAAGTATGCTACTGCATAATGCAAAAGATTCTCAAGCATCCCACGGTTTTGAGCAACTTGCTCTTTTCTATTGTTATGGAGGCTCGTAACAAGATACATGCCTTTTCCATATCTCAATTTAGCGACAACAATTTGCTTCCCACTATTGGTTGTCGCGAGGATTTCATACTTGTCATTCCATCCGTTCCATGAATCGTCAAGTGAAAGATGTCCTGACCTGATTCGGTGAGGTGCTTTAAAGAGATCTCCAGCTTTGGATGTGGGTTGAAAATCATTTCTGTGTTTGCTTTCTAAACCTTTAAGAGGCTCAGGTAACCAACCATCACCGCAGGGGCTTTCTGGATCGCTATCTTGACCAGAAACAATGACAACTCCCCCATTTTTGACAAAATCTTTAATCCGTTTTTCCTGACCGTTGTTAAGCTTGTATCGACCGTCTCTACCGATTGAGCGGTGCCCAAGCCATAAGATATTTGTCCTACCGAGTCCCGGTAGATTACGATCTTCTGTCTGATTATACGCAATCCAATGATCTTGCACCTTATTAATTCCGGAGATAATAGGGATCTCTGCTTCATAATCGTCTTTGTATAAAAGAAGAAGTTGTATAGCATTTTCACCAAACATTGCGCGTAACTCTTCCTGGAATTCAGGGGTTGAATCTCTTCTTGAAACTTTGAACTGATTGAGTTTCACTTCAAAATGGGTGAACCCCCATCTACCCCAACCTCTCTCTTTATCTTTTGTAACCATGAGTTGAAACCATTTTCCTCTTGTATGTGCAAGACTGTTGATACGTCCTTCTTTTTTCTCATAACAAACAATAATCGTTTCACCCTGTTTTAGAAAACGCGCGATCTCTTTTCTATGGTCTTCCTCGCCTTTAAAATAATCAAAGCGTATTCTAATCACGTCAAATTCGCTACGACCTTTGATGTTTTTTTCAACCTTAATATCAGCAGTCTTTCGTTTAGTGTTAACATCTGAGATAGTTCCAAAGACGATGTTTGTGCTCTCACTTGCAATTTCCGAAATAGGTAAAGGTATTGAAATGTAAGCATCCACGTTTGATTGTGAGAAAATAAAAACACTCGCTGCCAGCATCCATAATATTTTATATCGTTTGAATTTAATATTTTGTTTATATGCCGATACTAATTTTTGCACTGAAGTTTCCTCCTATAATTCTATATTTTTCTTAATTTTTGTGTTATAGCAAATAGATTCCTTGCACTTTTTATGATTCAGAGAATGCTCCAAAATATTGTTCGGACGTTTCTGCTATCTAAGCTTAACAGCAGTTCCAGTGGCAGTTACCATCAACATACCATTACTGGAACCAAGTACCTGGTAGTCAATGTCAATACCGACAACAGCATCAGCACCTTGCCGTTGAGCGATTTCCTGCATTTCGCTGATTGCAGTTTCACGAGCATCGGCAAGTTTGCTTTCGTAAGCTTCTGACCGTCCGCCAATCATATCTGTAATACCCGCGAGAAAATCACGAAAGATATTTGCTCCCATGATTGCCTCACCTGTGACTAAACCAAGATATTGTCCGATTTGCCTGCCTTCAATTGTATTCGTTGTAGTTGTTATCATTATTGTGATTTTCCTCTTGCAGTAATTCCCCAGACAGATTCGACTATCTCGTTCCGTATACCGAAAAATCTGTCGTGTAGATTAACATTTGTACAACAATGTGTCGGTAAAATTTCCAGTTTATCTCCTGGTGTAAGGGATATATCTCCATTGGATACCAACATTTTTCCATGTTCTTCGGAAAGTCCTGTCATTTCAAGTCCAGCAATACCAATCGGCTGCGGAATGCCGAACTCCTTTGTGAGTACTTTCAAACCAGTATCTACAATGATGCGGTCTTGTTCAGGACGACTGACGACGGTTGCCAAAACCGACAATGCGTTGTCAAACTTTTCTCCAACGCCTTCAACATTGCGATAAGTAGAATCCATAAAGACATAAGAACCTGCCTGCACCTCAGTCATTTCAGGAATACTGCCAGTGATGTCAAAAGTGCCTGTGCCACCGCCGCTCATAATTGAAACCTCCACACCCTGCTTTTGAATAAAATGTTTCGTTTCAATCAGACGCTGCATTGCTTCTCTTGTAGCGTTCTCTCGTTCAGTTCTATTCGGTTTTGCTACGGTATGTCCCTCGTATCCCATCAATCCTTCAAACTTCAGGTTTGGACTTTGGCATATTTGGCGTGCTAACGCAAGCGTCGGTTGGCCGGGTTCAACACCACACCGATCCATCCCGATGTTGACTTCCACTAAGATTCTAATCGTTACGCCCTTTGCAGTTGCTGCTTCAGAAATATTTTGGACATTGTGTGCGTTATCCACAGCAACCATAATCTCAGAATGCTTTGCGAGGTTAATGAGGCGTGCTATCTTATGTGGACTTACAATCTGATTAGCAATTAGAACATCTCGAATTCCCGCATGGATTACTGCCTCTGCTTCACCCAATTTTGCACAAGTTATTCCTATTGCTCCTGCAGCAATCTGTTTGTGTGCAATAATCGGCGTTTTATGTGTTTTGAGATGAGGCCTGAGTTCAGCGCTGACATTACTGAAATAATCCGCCATCTTCTGAATATTAGCTTCCATTTTATCCAGATTAATTAACAGCGCAGGCGTATCTAATTCAGTTTTGTGTCTACCGATATATGACTCGGTGTCTTGCATAGGACACCTCTTATAGTTGTTTCACAGGGTTTGAAAGCGTTCCAAAACCTTCAACGTCTATCTGAACGATGTCATCTGGCGCAAGCGGTAAATCATTTGGAACAATTATCCCAGTGCCAGTAGAAACGACAGTGCCAAATGGGATGGGGTTATCGCGCATCAAAAACTCCGTGAGTTGTTCAAATTTCCAATTAATTTGGGAGGTATTTATTTCTCCCTCATAAATTTCTTTATCATCACGAAGGATAGTACATTTCATTTCCAGATTGTACGGGTCATCAACTTCAGAGGAAGTAATGAACATGGGACCGAGCGCACAGCACCCGTAAAATACCTTTGATTGCGGTAAATAGAGCGGGTTGTCACGCTCAATATCCCAAGCAGAAACATCGTTGCAAAGCGTATATCCGAGAATCTCACCATCAGCACCGAGAATATAAGCGATTTCAGGTTCGGCGGCTGTTAAAATAGAGTCGCTACGAATCCCAATAAAATCGTTCGGACCGACACATCGTGATGGTGTTGCTTTAAAAAAGATTTCAGGTCTATCCGCATGATAAACGCGACTGTAGATATCTTGTTCGCTATCATCATCACGCATATCAGCACTACGTTTGTAGGTTACACCACATCCCCATACCTCAGGCGCATCTATTGGGACAAGTAGGTGTGGAATTTTTTCATCGGGTGAAACATCCAATTTCTCTAAGGTAAGCCCGCTATTTTCTTCTAAAACCGACTCAGCATCTTGAAATGCTGTGAATCGCATTGGTGGAGGTGATGATACCTGTTCTTGGATATCCGCCAAAAGCACACCCAGCGTCACCCGTTCTTCATGGGCGAGTTCAAGAATTTCTAAAACACCTGGCGATTCATCACTGGTTACATCAATAACTTCATGTTCACGGGTGACAATCCCGACTCGCTTACCTAAATTAGGTAAGTGAAATTGGATTAGTTTCATAATTCTCCATACATTATTTTTCAGATGGGACCAAACCCGTTTTCTCAAGGAACGTTATAACCTGCTGTGCAGATTCAATTATAGACAGTTCAGCCGTGTTGACAACGACCTCTGGATTGTGAGGTGCTTCGTAAGGAGCACTGATGCCAGTAAATTCTTTAATTTCTCCAGTACGTGCTTTTTTGTATAAACCTTTTGGGTCGCGTTCTTCACACACGTCAAGTGGACATTCAACATAGGCTTCAACGAATCTATTTTCCGCGATTAACTCTCTTGCTTGGTCACGGTCTGCGCGGTATGGGGAGATAAATGCTGTCATTACAATAGTCCCCGCATCTACGAAAAGTTTCGCTACTTCACCGACTCTGCGAATATTTTCCTCGCGGTCCTCCGGGGAGAAACCTAAATTCTTGTTTAACCCATGTCGGACATTGTCTCCATCCAGCACGTATGTATGGTGCTTTCGCTCGTGTAATAAGTGTGCCACTACATTGGCTAATGTTGATTTTCCTGAACCGGAGAGTCCGGTGAACCATACGACACAACCTTTTTGGTTAAGTAGTTGTTCTCTATCTTGCTTTGTGACAGTTGTTTCATGCCACGTAATATTAGTTGCTTTCTGTTCTGCCAATCGATTGTTCCTCGTAATTTCGTGATAGTAATTTGGGATTATAAATTCCCTTATAGACACTGCAAGGGAGTGTCTTTGAATCATAGTTTGATAGATAAATAAATGCACTTGATGTATAGTATATCAGAAGTGGGTATCAAGTGCAACCTATTTTGATACGATATATATTATACGTCACCTAAGTCCTGTATTGCAAAGATTTTTCCTAAAAAACTAATGAAGCACTTCCGAAAAAGTGGTATAATTCCTAAGTATTTAAAAGCGTAGATGATCAGAAATAGCATTCTTATAATTTGTAGTAAAGGGGTTGGGATATAATGACTAATAAGAAGATTAAAATTGCAGCATGTCAGTTGCTTACAAGTAAAGATGTGATTGCAAGCACTACAAAAGTGCTTCAAGAAATAGAAGCATGTGCAGAAATGGAGATACAGATTGCTGCATTTCCTGAAGGATGTTTATTCGGTTATTGCTGTGATACCGATTATTGGGAACAAATATCGCCGCAAGTTTTCAAAGAGGCAGAGGCAAAAATAGCAGAAGCTGCACGTCGACATAATATGGCAGTCATTGTCGGTTCTGCACATCATGATGGAGAAAATTGGCACAACGACTTGGCGATTTTTGATCAGCAAGGCAGTCTTAAATACCGTTATGGAAAAACTTTCCTTGCCGGTGAGAAGTGGTGTACAAACAATCGTGGTAAACTGCCGATTGTGCAGTTAGCGGATGTTGCCTGTTGCTTTATCATTTGTCATGATGTTCGTTACCCGGAACTTGTGAAACTACCTGCTGCGATGGGTGCGCAAATCTGCTTCTTTTGCTCATGTGAGGCTGGGTTATTATCTGAGTACAAACTCTCTGCTTATCGTGCTATGCCGATTTCGCGCGCAACAGAAAACGGAATTTATCTTGTAATGGCGAATACACCTGCGAATCCTGATGATATTAAGGCACCAGGGTCGTCACATGGCAACTCCAAAATTGTTCATCCGAACGGTAATGTTATCAAAGAAGCAGGATTTTTCGGTGATGAAATTGTCTCTACTACAATTGACTTATCACAAGCCTCAGGTTCACAAGCAAAACGGACTTACAATGAGGATACGATACTTAGGGAGTGGTTTCGAGAAGGGTGTGAGTTTGTAGTTAAGGTCTGAAATCAGAAATAGCGAATCAATCGGGTTAAATCCTTCATAGTAAAATTTAAAAATACCTTTACATTTTCTTAAGGTTAGCAGCGTTTGTAGTCGCGCAATTCATTGCGCCTCTTACATTCTGTAGGCGCCAAATAACATACGGGGAATGCCCGGGAAATGCCTAAATGGCATTCATACCGTTGATTTCTTGATTTGGCGATACTGACAACACGCACGGTTTAAATCATTATAATGTCCATTATTTTCCGAAAACCCTCAACAAGGAGTAAGTTTGTCATGAATAAGACACTATCTTCGATTTTAGTTGTTCTTATGGTAGTATTTACTTTTGCCCTAAATATCCTCGCCCAAGACTTATCACAACGGGATTTACCAGAAGGCGCGAAAGCACGGCTCGGTAAAGGTGAGATCGATGAGATTAAGTATTCACCAGATGGCACCAAGCTGGCAGTAGCGAGTAGTATCGGGGTTTGGATATACGACGCACAAACAGGTGAAGAACTGAACCTATACACCGTGTACACGGATAGTGTCTTAAGCGTGGCGTATAGTCCGGATGGAAATACTATCGCTACTGGAAGTTGGGACGGGACTGTGTGGCTGTGTAACGCAAACACAGGAACACATATACGAACGCTATCGGGGCATACGGATAGGATCGAGAGTGTAGCGTATAGCCCGGATGGAAACACCATCGCTACTGGAAGTTGGGACAAAACCATCCGGCTGTGGAACGCAAACACAGGCACGCATCTCCGCACATTAAGCGGACATACAGATGCGGTCTACAACATAACGTATAGTCCGGATGAAAACACCATCGCAAGTGCAAGTAGGGACAAAACCATCCGGCTGTGGAACGCAAACACAGGAACACATATACGAACAATACGAGGGCATACGGATTGGGTCATGAGTGTAACGTATAGTCCGGATGAAAACACCATCGCAAGTGCAAGTGAGGACAAAACCATCCGGCTGTGGAACGCAAACACAGGAACACATATACGAACAATACGAGGGCATACGGATAGGATCGAGAGTGTAGCGTATAGCCCGGATGGAAACACCATCGCTACTGGAAGTAGGGACAAAACCATCCGGCTGTGGAACGCAAACACAGGAACACATATACGAACACTTACCGGACATACGCATTGGGTCATGAGTGTAACGTATAGTCCGGATGGAAACACCATCGTAACAAGAAGTTGGGACCAAACTATCCGGCTGTGGAACACAAACACAGGAACACATATACGAACACTTACGGAGCATACGGGTTACGTCTTTAACGCAGCGTATAGTCCGGATGGAACTATAATCGCAAGTGCAAGTGCGGACAAAACCATCCGGCTGTGGGACACAAACACAGGAACACATATACGAACAATACGAGGGCATACGAGTTCGATCCGGAGCGTAACGTTCAGTCCGGATGGATACACAATCGCAGGTGGGAGTAATAGGAACGGACTCCTGCTGCTCTGGAACGTAGACGATGGAACACTTATACGAACGCTATGGGGACATACGAATTCTGTCATGAGTGTAGCGTATAGTCCTAATGGAAACACCATCGCAAGTGCAAGTAGGGACAAAACCATCCGGCTGTGGAACGCAAACACAGGAACACATATACGAACACTTACCGGACATACGCATTGGGTCATGAGTGTAACGTATAGTCCGAATGGAACTATAATCGCAAGTGCAAGTAGGGACAAAACCATCCAGCTTTGGCACGCCAAAACAGGCACGCATCTCCGCACATTAAGCGGACATACAGATGCGGTCTACAACATAACGTATAGTCCTAATGGAAACACCATCGCAAGTGCAAGTAGGGACAAAACCATCCGGCTGTGGAACGCAAACACAGGAACACATATACGAACACTTACCGGACATACGCATTGGGTCATGAGTGTAACGTATAGTCCGGATGGAACTATAATCGCAAGTGCAAGTAATGACAAAACCATCCGGCTGTGGAACGCAAACACAGGAACACATATACGAACAATACGAGGGCATACGAGTTTTCTCCGGAGCGTAACGTTCAGTCCGGATGGCAAGACAATTGCCAGTGGAAGTGGGGACGGGACCGTGCTGCTGTGGGAACTCACCCCTTAGCTCACTACAGCCATCCACGCGTGTATCAAGGGCAATCTCACTCAAAACTCATAAATATCTTCACGCCGTTTCGCCACCTTGTGTCGAACAAGTGCTTGTAGGTCTTCTGGCATTCGCGCAAAGGTTTCAGGAAAAACAGGTTGGTGTCCACCTTCACGCATCAGATTCCACCAAGCAGGATAATATGCAATGTTCAATGCCATGCGATGTTCGTCGTCGGTTGTGTTTGCGCCTTGTCCATGCCATGTTCCACCATGCCACAATAGGACAGAACCTCGTCTTCCACAGACAGACACCGGATGACTTTCTGCAATATCGGATTGCGAAGGTCTATGTCGTGCACGATGGCTAAACGGCACTACGAGTGTCGCGCCGTTCTCAACGGTAAAATCTGTTATCATCCAGATTGAATTAATCATCCACGGTGTTTCTGGCAAGCGCGCTGGCAGATCGTGTGTCGAATCGGAGTGTATACCACCTTGAGGTGCCCGTGGCTTGACCCACTTTGTGCAAGCCTCTCCCAGCCGTGCGTTATTGCCGAGAAAATGGCGGACCACCTGTAGCACTTGTGGATGCGCGATGCATTCCCAGCACATATCATCAAGATTAACCACTCCGAAAAGGGTTTGATAGAGTTCGGCGTTTGGGTCTTGAAAAGTTTCACGATTTGCTGGGTCTTGATGAAGCTTGAAGTATTTCTCCGCCATCGCATCTGCTTTTTCTGCAGGGATTGCATCCTCAATCAGACAGTAGCCAAATGTGTCAAGATGTCCTATTGCATCTTGTTGTTGCATTTGTTTCAACTCCTGCATCATTGAAATAAGAAATTAATCGTTTATCCTGTGAGACATTTAACGGAGCTACCTTTCCCGATCAGAGATAAGTAGATCAAACGAATTACTTTGCCACCCACCTTCCATGACGATATTATCCTTCGTCTCGCGTAACCGTTTGACCATACGGTCTTTCATGCGGCGCAAAACGTGTTTGTATCCGAGATGTGTTGCGAGATTATGAAGTTCATGCGGATCGCTCTGCATATCGTAGAGTTCGTCTTCACTATATGGATTGTAGACGTATTTCCAGGAATCGGTGCGTACCATCCGCACTGTTGCAAGTGTTGGTTCGTATCCATGAAATTCAGCGAAAACGTCATCCGGCCAATCCGTTACGGATTTCCCTTTGAGTAGCGGAACAATAGATCTTCCATCAAGATTATCAGGTATTGATGCACTACCGATTTCCAAAAAAGTCGGCATTAGGTCAACAAGGTTCACAAATTCATTACAAGTTGTTCCCGGTGATGTCACCCCAGGCCATCGTATCACAAGTGGGATGTGATGTGTTTCTTCATACATGTGAAATCCCTTGTTGAAAAGTCGGTGGCTACCGAGCATGTCACCGTGGTCAGTTGAAAAGATGATGATGGTGTTTTCTGCTAAACCGTTCTGTTCAAGGCAGTCGAAAATCCGTTGTACTTGGTCGTCAATGAAGGTGCAAAATCCCCAATACGCTGCGATGACTTTCTGCCAGTCGGGCCATGTCAAATGGCTGGCGTTCCAGCGAAGCATCTCTTTCTGTTGGATAAGTGGTTTGTTGATGAACTGTTCATCAAAGTTGCCCCATCGTTCCACAGAATCTGGATCGTACATCGTGTCGTAAGGTTCTGGCACAGCGTAGGGAAAATGCGGTCCGAAGAAATTTGCGGCAATCATGAAAGGTTGTTCGGAATTGGTATACCCGTTGATTAATTCAATGGTTTTATCTGCCGTCCATGCCTCCATCGTCCGTTCAACAGGAAGCGGAAGTCTACCGTAGAAAGGCGCCTCTCCACCCCATTCAAAAGGTTGCACCGCATCCCTGTCAATCCTAAAATCAATTCCGTCATCTCGGATCCATTGATGCCATTCGCTATATGGATGCCATTTGTCGTAACCCCAAAACTCAGTATCACCTTGTTTAGCAAGATGCCATTTACCAACACAAGCCACGTTATACCCAGCGGCTTTTAGTAGTTGTGGATATGCAGGTTTGTCAAGAATCTGGTCTGCAAAAACCGCGTTGAAATTACCCATGTTTGAGAGTTGTCCGTGATTATGGGGATAAAGTCCTGTAAGCAGTGACCCGCGTGCCGGTGAACAGAGCGCTATCGGTGTATAGGCTTTTGTGAAACGCATCCCTGTTGATGCAATATTGTCTACCGCAGGTGTTTGACAAACGGGCGCGCCATTGCAGCCTAACGAATCATAACGTTGTTGATCGGTAAGTAAAAATAAGATATTAGGGGATTGTGACATATTTCTTCCTCTTTATTAACAGATTAGATTTTCCGGATTTAATGCATCCAAATCTGGATGAACAAATCGTCCGTCTTTCCGAATGAGTTTTCCATCAAAATACATTTCACCACCGCCGTATTCTGGTGTTTGAATCATCACCATATCCCAATGGACAGCGGATCTAACACCGTTGTCTGCCTCCTCATAAGCCTGTCCGGGGGTAAAATGAAATGATCCGGCAATTTTCTCATCAAACAAGATATCAAGCATCGGGTTTGTGATGTAAGGATTGAATGCTATAGCAAACTCCCCGATATAACGTGCGCCTTCGTCTGTATCAAGAATAGCATTCAACTTTTCGGTATTATTTGCAGATGCTTCAACGATTTTGCCATTTTCAAAGTGGAGACGAATGTCAGTAAAAGTCGTTCCCTGATAGATTGTGGGCGTATTGAAATGGATAGTACCGTTGACAGAATCGCGCACAGGGGCTGTGAAGCACTCACCATCAGGGATGTTACACTCGCCTGTACAGGGTATAATTGGGATGTCCTTGATACTGAACCGTAAATCGGTATCTTCACCGATGATGTGGACTTCATCCGTTGCTTCCATGAGAGACTTGAGGGGTTCCATCGCGCGTTCCATTTTACTATAGTCAAGCGTGCAAACGTCAAAATAGTAATCCTCAAAAGCTTCTGTGCTCATCTTCGCTTGTTGTGCCATCGCTGGTAGGGGCCATCGTAAAACAACCCATTTTGTCTGTGGCACACGGATATCATTGAGTGGACGCAGCCAATACTTCTGGTAGCGCTGCATTGCCTCCGATGGGACATCAGACAGTTCGGTAATGTTATGGCTACCACGAATGCCGATATACGCCTGAACCTTTTTGATACGATATATTTCATATTCACCAATAGACTTTATACCGGCATCGTCTCCGCCAAGAATGATTTCACGTTGAATTCGGTTTTGTTTGAGTTCAACCAGAGGAATCCCGCCTGCTTTTCGCACAGCACGGATAAGCGCAATTACCATCTCCTGCGGAATATCAATGGCTTCAATTAGGACAAATTCACCGGGTTGGACTTTGGTAGAGTGGGTTGTGAGTACGTTTGCAAGTTTATCAAGTCGTGGGTCGTGCATATTACCTCTGAGGTCGTTTAATTTTCAAAATTGCTTGAGTGAGATGAGTAGTTTTCCTTCATGTTGTCGGTAATTGAAGTCCACCATGTATCGTCTGCGTTGACGCGTAAAACATGGGTATAGCGCGGGGCATCATTCGCACCTAAACTCTTTTCAATTATTTGTGTGTCTGTATTGTGTTCAAGGAACTCGGCAATTGTAGATTCTAAACGTTCAGGAGAACGAATCGCGATAACGTTGATGATTTCCGTCAATTCTAAATCCAGCATAAAATCGATGTTCCAGAACAACTTTTTGCCGCTTTTCGGTAGTGGGTCAAGTGGTCCCAAACCACATTCTTGAAATTGCTTTAACATTTCTTCTCGGATTGTGTGTGGAGGCTTATCACCACTACGTGTGGCATGACGTACAAGTCGCCGCGCAAGTGAGGTAGCACCTTTTTCTGAAAGAGCGGAACCTACATAAGTATAATCTCCAGCGGGAAGTGAAATCAACTTACCTTTTTTAAATCGTCCAAATTGTAATTCGGTATCTTCTTTAAGTCGAATTCGCAGCACATAAGTTCCTGCTTGTGAATCTTCTCCGATAAGAAAAATGTTTGGAATACTCACTGTCCCTCCAAATTGACTTCGTGTGAGTTTAATCCTCTATGAAGGTTTGCGATTCGCTGCGAGTATACCTTTTTTATCAGGATGAGTCAAGAAAAATCAGAGTCCGTGCTTGACTTTTTTAACCGAATATGGTATTACTTTTCTGATTGCTCATGGAATTTCAAACGGGTAGAAAAAAACTACATTAGCGAGTTCAGAGGAATAATGAAAGTAAGTCGATTATCTATTGGATATATTACTGTTATTGGGTTGTTGGTGATTCATCTTCTGCCAGTCTGGTGTTTTACGTATTTTCCCACGCAGGATGGAGCAAGTCATATCTACAACGCTTATGTTCTGAAAGAATACCACAATCACGAAAACTACCAGTTACGCGAAGTCTACAAACTGAACCCTACCCTTTTTCCTAACTGGACATCCCACGCACTTCTACTATTACTAACCTAAGTTGCCACCTATAAAATACTTCTAAATCCATGGGATTTTCTCTATAATGTTTTTATGAAATAAAACAGAAGGAGAAACCCCATGGAATTAACCATTGTAGCAGTTTATACGATTTGTGACGATCTTTTAATTTCACTCGGTCATCAAACGCATCCACAAGCAAAAATGACAGATGCTGAAGTGATGACAACTGCGATTATCGCAGCACACTTTTTTCGCGGCAATCATCAAAGAGCTTGCTGTGTTCTGAAAACGCTTGGATACATCCCGAATATGTTGGGACACTCCCGATATAATCGTAG
>CBDCOJ010000003.1:0-31580 GCA_965219695.1 Candidatus Poribacteria bacterium
ACGATGGTGATACACGCAAAAGCAATTGTAAGAAAAATTGCCAATTTTTTCATAGCTATGAAATCTCCTTATTTCAGTATGCCCAAATTTGAATGTTTTTGAGTAAGAAGCGCGCTTCCCAAATTACAAATTGAGCAACATGTTTTTTATTGTTTCGGCTTGCTAGCTATGCCGAAATTAAACTTCCTTTTAGTGATAGCAAAAATCTATGCAAATCACACAATTAATAATTAATTACGAAATTATAGCATTTTTGAATTCAAAATGCAAGAAAAATATAAATTTTCATGCAATAGTAAAACATCAATATTTTTCTCAGTGAGCATAATAGTTAACAGGTTATCATAATTATTATATTTATTCTGCCAACTCAATCACACCACACCCAATTCGTGCCCCCGCATTTCCTGAGGGTTGAGATACAAAATCGTCAGCACCTGCATGGACGATGATTCCTTTTCCAACAACATCTATAATAGATCCGGTGCCAATTTCCCACAGTTCTGTTGACAATTCAATAGTTCCAGTACCATCATCGCCAACAGTTATATTGCCGATGTCACCTAAGTGGAATTCACCTTCACCCCACTTTCCGTGTGCAACTTCGGTAGGATTCCAATGTCCACCGGCAGATGTTCCGTCCGTAGCACTACAATCCCCGTTTTCGTGGATATGAACCGCGTGGATACCAGGAGATGCATTCTTAATCTCAATGTTTAGCATGATTGTCTTATCAGTCTGTGTAAAAACTGCCATACCGGTTGCTGTATTTCCACTCGTTGGATTAATTATCGCAGTCGCCTGCTTTGATGTAGTCGGCATAGTTAATGTCTTTTGGACTTTTTCACAACCGATCAAAGCAATTAAACCACAAAATAGAAAAAAGATTGTTGGACGAAATACAACGAAATACTTTTTCACAATTAAACTCCTTATTGAAAGTTATAGAATTTGATGAATAAACTTTGCTACTATTAGGGTGTTCACCTTTATATTGTGGGTCGCGATTCGGAGATCAAAATCAACGGTATGAATGCCATTTAGGCATTCACCGCCTACAGAAGGTTGTATTGTAGGAGGGAACTCCGATTCCAGACTATTGATACGACTCGCAATTTTAGTGTAGACAGAACACTATGCTGCAACTTCTTCATTCGCACGTTTTACAAGCGCATTCATATACGCAATGGTATATGCTGTGCCAACACGGTGGTCGCCTGCCATGCTTGGAATGTGGTCAGGAATCAATACACCGTTGAAGTCAACTTCGCGGAGCACTTTTGCCACTTGATACATATCTTGATACCCATTATCCACAAATGTCTCAACAAAATGCGGTAACGGCTGGTCAACATTGCGGAAATGGACTTTGAAAATTTTACCTCTTTCACCAAAGTAACGGATAGATTCAAGAACATCTTTACCCATTAAATCTCCGCCTTCAAGCCAACAACCAACACAGAAACACATGCCAACATTCGGACTGTCAGCGATTTCAAGCGCACGTTTGTAACCTTCAAAACTACTAAAGATGCATCTGGGAATTCCAGCAAGATGTAACGCTGGCGGGTCATCGGGATGGATACCGATCATCACACCTGCTTCTTCAGCGGCAGGTGCGGCTTGTTTGATGAAGTAGGTATAGTTATCCCAAATTTCCTCCTCACTATATTCCCGTCCGTGGGAAAGCGGCATTCCAAATTTTTGACCGCCCCAATGCCCTTCCTGTGCAGTTTTGAGATTGAATGCACGTGCACTTGCACCGCCGCGGGTTGTCTCACGCTCGGTACTCCAGATACCGTTTCCCATGTGTGCGTAGGTGGTATACGGAATTCCTGCCCTACCTAAATCACGAATGTACTTTTTATATTGTTCAATCTTCGCATCGCGATTTTCTAAGTTAAGCACAATTCCGTCTTGATTATGCACATCACTGTTGCCAAATCCATAAATTTTCAAGCCAGCGTTTTCAAAAATCTCGCGGCGGCTCATGAAGTAATCGTAATTGGCATTTGCACCGTTTGTCCAGAGAACAACATACTCAACGTCCATCTGTTTGGCAAATTGTAAATCTGCTTCGCTCGGTTCAGGGGACATCTGTGCAGTAACTTTCATGCCGGGTTCAATATTTTTCAGTGGGTTGCCATTTTTCATTTTATGCCTCCTTTTGTCCGCTGTTAACAGATACAAGAGAACAATTGTCTACTCGTCGTCCATTGCCTCTTCTTTGAGTCGATATAATTCTGCTGTTAATTCTTTAACAACATCAGCATATTCGGGATCGTCATAGACACTACACATCTCATTCGGGTCTTTTTCCAGATCAAAGAGTTCCCATTCAGGTTCTTTCGGTTCATCAACAGAACCTGTTGTGCCGAGTGCTTCCCCATAATAATAGATGAGTTTGTACCGATGTGTCCGAATACCGTAGTGTGCGGGAACATAGTGGTGTGAGAGGTGCATCCAATATCGGTAGTACATAGACTCTCGCCAATCATCCGGTGTTTCGCCCTCAAATATCGGACGCAAACTTGTGCCTTGCATATCGTCAGGAATTGGGAGTCCAGCATAATCAAGCCATGTTTCAGCAAAATCGATGTTCAACGCCATAGCGTGTGTAGAACTACCGGCACCAATGGCACGCGGATAGCGAACAATAAACGGCATCCGTAACGATTCTTCATACATAAACCGTTTGTCGTACCAACCGTGATCACCTAAAAAGAAACCTTGATCAGACGTGTAAATAACCATTGTGTCATCGGCAACGCCATCTTGATCAAGATAGTCAAGCAGTCTGCCGACGTTGTCATCAATTGATGCCACGCAACGTAGATACTCCTTGATGTAACGTTGATACTGCCAATTCGCTAACGCTTCGTCAGACAAACCTTCGGGCGGCGGCCCCAGTTTTTCAATCTTCAAGTCTCTTTCGCTCATGTGACCGAAAACCCGCATCTTTGCTTCCTTTGCAGCATTAGATCGGTTAGCATAATCATCAAAGAAATTGTCTGGCATGGGAACATCACCGTCCTCAAACATGTGAGCGTGTTTTTCGTCTGAATCCCACGGACGGTGCGGCGCCTTGTGGTGGCACATCAGGAAAAACGGTTTATCTTTGTCTCGATTTTGCAGCCACTCCAATGAAAAATCTGTGATGACGTCGGTAGCGTAGCCTTCGTGCTTTTTTCTTCCGTCTTCTTCTATCATCACAGGATCGTAATAATCGCCTTGTCCGGGCAGGACGTTCCAGTAATCAAATCCAGTTGGATCGGCATCACCACCGTGACCGAGATGCCATTTCCCGACCATAGCAGTTTGGTAACCGCTCGCCTGAAGCATCTTAGCAACATTCGGTTTTCTACCGTCAAGTTTGTCGCCTAATGTTTTGACACCGTTGAGGTGGCTATGTAAACCTGTCAAGATGTTCGCACGACTCGGTGTGCAAATAGAATTTACGCAGAAACAATTTTGGAAAATCATGCCGCCATCAGCGATGCGGTCGAGATGTGGGGTTTGGTTAATTCGACTCCCGTAGCAACTCATCGCGTGAGATGCGTGGTCGTCTGACATTATAAATAGTATATTCGGTCTACTCAATTGCGGCTCCTTTACATATAAAAGATATTTGAAAATGATGGTACGGATATCTAATTTGCGTCTTCAGATAACTCTAATTCAGGTATAGCATCCATATAATATCTATTTTTACTTTAGGAGTCAATCTTTTTTAGTCTTTTGTCAGGGTTATTTAGTTTTAAGAATTATCAGTCGATGAGTGTTACTGAGAGTTTATTTCGTAGGTCCAAATCAACGCTATGAATGCCTTTATGGCATTCAGCGGGTAGAAGCGTGCGAAACCCATAAATCAACGCTATGAATGCCTATTGGCATTCAGCGGGTGTCAACTTAAGGATATTTCTTCTTGTGGGAGTGAATCAACGCTGAATACGCGCATGGTATTCAACGGGTTTTCAACCCCGATATAACAGCTAGAATCTCAAAAATCGGGCTTACAAGGTTTCCCTCCCACAAGAGAAAATTCGGCAATTTTTTCTTAAGTTGACACCTATGGGGTAGAGTTTGCGAAACCCGACACGTTTATATTCTGTCGGGTTTCGCACGCTCTACCCGACCTACAGATAGTTTATAGAAATGTTAAAAAATATTGGAGAAAAACCGAAAACTAAAAAACCTTGGTTTTTTGTTTAGGGCATTCAATTTTCGTCTAATTATCCGTTTTAGTCGAAAAGTTGGTACCTAAAATCGTTCCCAGATGTACGAATTGATTGTATTTTTTTCTCATTTTATTGGAATCATCTCCTTAAAAAGTTACCATTTGGTATCTTTTTTGATACCGTGGTATCTTTTTGAAATTTGCTATAAACTCAATATCTGTATGGGTTTATAGACATTTTATTTAAGTTTCATATTTTTCATTGCGTTGAGGAGCACGGGTTTCCTTTTGCTGGAGATATTTTGATATGTTTTGCGTTGTCGTCTTTGCATTTAGAGAGTTACTTTCGATTTTCGGTGTGTTTGGGGATCGGTTTTCTCTTTTCATACTGATATTATACTATGTTCTGTGTGGTGATCAGAGGTTTTTGTGGCGTTAGGAACAATAGATTTCCAATATATTGACAATAAGTTTGCGGGAAAAGTTGGGGTTGATACGTTTTTTGCATCTTGGATGCGTGTGCATTTTGTGTCAGGATGGGGGTTGACGCGATTTTTTGGAGTCTTGGTAAAGATAGAAATCATTGGAGAATTGAATGACTCTGGTCTTTTGTTCCACAAAAACATACGCACGATATATTTGTCTGCTGCGTAGACAAACCAAAATGTCACGTATCCTTATATCTATCATCGTGAGGCGTTAAAAACCTCTAACATTGGCGGCGACTCAACAAGTTGAATTTCTTGTTCTTCAGCCTGCTGCCGTCGGTGATACCAATCCATCCAGACCTGCCGTTGAGAATTAGTCCCATTGAAATTACCTTTTGTCTCTTGGTAGCATGATACGAAAGCAAGTATTATGACAAGCAGAATCTGTGCAAAATCAGGTAATTCTTCAATAGCAAATAGGTCTGTGATTCCATATACCAATACAAAACCAGAAATCCAACAAATTAAGTGAAGTAAAAATTGGTACGGTTTGCGCAGCATAGATAACAATGTCCTTTCTGCAGTAATAAAATATGAATCTGGCTGCTTATTTGTGAATGAAGATAATTTTTCAAAAGGAGTTTCCTGTGGAACTGCTTCTTGTTGCTGCGTATACCACTTATTCCACATTTGCTGTTCGGACACAATACCTTTTAGATTCCCTTTCGCTTCTCGGTAACTCATAATAATAGCGAAAATTAAAGGAGGTATACAAAATTCGAAATAAAATTCCACTATTTCCTGCTGTGATGGGATAGTCCAGTTTTCATAAAAATTATAACTGATCGATAAGAAAATGAATAGTATAGGCACGGCAAAGACCCAAGAAGTAAAATGTATGAAAAAGGATTTTGGGTTTCGCAGTATGAATACTACTGTTTCTGCTACTGTCCTGGAATTTGACCCAACCTTCACTTTCTGGGATGATGGTGGTTCCTCAAAATTAGCACCATGATTTATTGCCGCCCTTTGCCGATTATACCACTTAATCCATCTCTGGTTTTCAGCAGCAATCCCTTTCAAAAACCCTCTTGTCTCAAAGTAACATGAAATGGGCGCAAGTATTGCCGCAAGTATAACCAATACATGAAGATCCTTTATAATGTATTGAACGGTCACTACAATTCCATCGTTGATAAACAGAATCACGGAGACGAAAAGCATAAAAGCAATCCAGTATACAAAATGGAGGAATAGACGTTTTGGGGAACGAAGTCTAAATAGTATTACCTTATGGGCTTTAATGAAATAGGATTCGCTCTGATCGTTATCCGTTACGGGTGGCACTTCATAACTGATCCCTAACTCCTCTGCTTTCTGTTGTTGACCGTACCAATCCATCCATCTTTTCCTTTCGTTAGCAATACCATTTATGTTCCCCCTTGCCTCTATGTAAACCAAGATAAAAGCAGGAACGAAAGCGATCCAACTTCTTTCAATCGGGGACAAATCACTTGCTATTTCCTCAATGATAAGGGATAGGGCAGTAAGTAGTTTCCATAGTGACCATGGTAAATGGTTTATGGAATCTCTTACCTCTTCATTTACATCCGGTAAAGTGCCATATATGAAAGGGTCGTCTGTTAAGGTGTGTAAAGCAGAAAAGGAAATCCAGCATATAAGATAACATAGCAAAAAGATTGTCGGGTTTTGAATCATGAATTTCAAAATTTTTAGGATTTTCATGACATTTCCTCTTTATCAAATCACTTTTTCACATTATACTTTTCTCTATTGGACTGGAGCTTGCTACTTCCCTATTTTATAGTTGTATATAGGGCGGGTTTTCTTCAAAAAAGGAGGAATAAAATAGGTAACTACAAAACATCGTGGGAGGGCGCAAAAAGAGGCAATCTCATAAAGCAGTCCATAAATATTTCATGGATTAGATTCTAATTTATTTCGCCTTAATTTCGTCCCAAGCGCGGCTATATTGCTGCGTAAAATCGCCCAAGTCTTTTATCCATTCAAGGGATTCCAATACCTCCTCCGATGGATATATAAATTCATGGTTTAGCAAATCTTCTGGTAAGTGTTCTTTGGCAGCTGGAACACAGGTTGCATACATGGTAAAAGCAGATATTTTGGCATTGACCTCTGGACGGAGGAGGTAATTGATAAACTTTTCGGCGAGGTCTTTATGCGGAGCAGATTTTGGAATACAGACAGTGTCAATAAATTGGCTTGACCCTTCTTTTGGAATGATATAGCGGATAGAAGGTCGTTTCTCGGCAGCACGGAACGCGTCGCCACTCCAGCAGTGTGCCATAACGACATCTCCTGCTATAAGGAGTTCTTCTGCCTCACTTTTGTACTGTTTCACGAGTGGTTTCTGTGTAATTAATTTCTCTTTTGATTGCCTCAGTTGTTCAGGATCAGTTGTATTGAGACTATACCCTAATATTTTCATAGCAACGGCAGGTGTTTCACGTGGGTCATCAAGCATGCTGAACTGATTTTTATATTTCGTATCCCAAAGCACCGTCCAGCTATCAGGTGCAGGTGAAATCACAGATGAATCATAGGCGATGCCCGCAGTACCGAACGTATACGGCACAGAATAGCGGTTTCCAGGATCAAAGTACTTATTGATGAACGCCGGACTGATGTTCTTAAAGTTAGGAATGTTGTCACGATTCAGCTCTGCTAACAGGTTTTCCTTCATCATTTTAGACACCATATAATCTGATGGCATAATGATGTCGTAACCTGTAGCACCAGCCGATATTTTAGCGATCAGATCTTCGTTGGAGCCGTAAGTGTCAACAACGACATTCACACCAAATTCCTTTTCAAATCCTGCGCGAATCTCGTCACTGACGTATCCTGACCAAGTAAAGACATTCAACTGATTTTTCTGATCGCCGCAACCATTTATGAGAAAAGTGAGAAGGAGAAATCCCAAAAGGATATATCTTTTTGACATTTCGTGTAAACTCAAACGATTTATAAAAAAATATGACATTTTTTCTCCATTAACATCTATACCCGTGGTAAAAGATAACCACATCTACCGAAAACAAACGGACTGACTATAAAGCACTGAAAAATTGACAAGGTCTCCTAATTATGCTAATCTACATACGTGGAGGCTCGTTAGTCGTTATTTTCTGTTGGTAGTCCTGATGCTTTCCAACCACGGAATCCGCCAGTTAAGACTGATACGTTCTCATAACCCATATTTTTTAATGTGTGTGCCGAAAGTGTCGCGCGAGTGCCACCACCACAATAAGTAACGATGTGTGTCTCCTCATCAGGAGCGACCTCATCAATATCAAGTTCAAGATAACCGCGAGGAAGTGAAACAGCATTAGGTAAGTGTTCTTCGTCGTAGTCCGGTTCGTCACGAACATCTAATAGGAT
The DNA here is from genome assembly GCA_965219695.1 of Candidatus Poribacteria bacterium. GTDB lineage: Bacteria > Poribacteria > WGA-4E > WGA-4E > WGA-3G > MSPOR6. Next base: position 8,029 of record CBDCOJ010000003.1, read on the forward strand.
GACTGAATCACCTCCTTCTGTGAGTTCATCAGGTGAAATATGTCCAACATTCGCTTTTGCTTCAGCGACAAGTTCTTTTAGGGTTTTCAATGGCATAATGTCCTCCAAAAGTGTCTAAGATGTTTGTTGAATTAAGTAAAAATTTAGCGTAGTTTATAAACCAACCAGTATCTAAAATATATCATAAAGTAGTGGAACCGTCAAATATTTTCTGTTCCCAAATATTGATTAAGGAGAAAAAATGGAATCGCTTAAAATCTCAATTGATTCTGTAATCAAGAACGATCGGATTGGGAGTCCTGTGTTTCTAAGATGTGTGCTTAATATTGCAAGTGAGGCATCTGATCTGCTGCAACCAACCGCAGAGATGGCTGCACTCTCAAACGAATGGATACCATCCCAGCCGCAGTGCGTCTATGCCCAAGGGGATGCTGAAGCGACACAAGTTACGGTAATGATACAATACGTAGGAGGACAAATGGTGATGCTGAGTATCAATCGGGTTGATACTGAAACTGCTATTGACATTATGTTGGTTGGTAATAAAGGTGTCATCTATCATGAAACGCCAATAGGTAGGCATTATCTAAGTGCAACACCGCCTCACCTCGGTGCGGTAGGAGAACTTGCTGAGACCATTTCTAATGCACTGGCAACTGGTCGTCCAATAGCGGTGGAGGAATAAACATGGAAAAAAATGGAAAATATGGTGTCCTACTGCTCGGTGGACATCGTACACATCAAGAAAATTACGCACAATCGTTTGCCAACGATCCCCGCTGCCAACTTGTAGCGTTTGCTGATGAACCAGATGCTCCTGAAGAGCGAATAACATTGGCACGTTCCCTCGCTGAAGAATTAAATCTCCCCTTCATTCCCGACCTTGATGAGGCATTAGCACGCGATGATGTTCATATTGTAAGTCTCTGTACAGAAGTTGAAAGGCGTGGTCGTGTCGGAACGAAATGTGCAGAAGCAGGAAAACACGTCTACCTTGATAAACCGATGGCGCTCAACGCTGAACACGCCAATCAGATTGTTAACGCTGTTGCCAAAAGCGGTGTTCGCACACAGATGTTCAGTAACATTCATAGCACTTGGGCACGTACAGTCAAACAAGGATTAGACAGTGGACACATCGGTGAACTACAGGCAATTCATTGCGATGTAATGTTTGCTAAAGGACACCCGGGAACTGCACCCGTCGGTAAAAAACGGATACAGAAACCGAATTTGGAACGGTATAGTTTCGTGGAAGCAAAACCTGAAATGTTTGACATCGGTGTTTATGCCGTGTCAATGGTGAATTGGTTAACACAGAAACGAGTAAAAAGTATTTTTGGTGGAACGGCAAATTACTTCTTTAAGGAACATCACGGCTGCGATTTAGAGGATTTCGGTGCGTTGGTTTTAACATTAGAGGATGATATTACCGCAACGATTGCTGCTGGACGTTACGGTTGGCAGAGTCATGCACAAGGAGGTATACGAAAGGTCCACCTTGTTGGCACTGATGCTACGTTGACTTTCGATGCTTCATCAAACAGGTTAGAAGTGTTCGCTGCAGAGCCTGTCTTTGAACCACCGACACCGCACCCGCTCGACCCGATGGGAATGTGGAGCAGTACACAAGCAGAAATTAAGATGCAACCGAAGCAGCATTGGATTGATGTCGGCAGTGGAGATGATGGACAACAGGAATTCAGCGCGTTTATAGATTGTATTGAGAACAGAGTGGAGAGTGAGATGAACGCTGAATTTGCTGCACATTCCGTTGAGATAATTTGTGCTGGATATCGTTCCGCTGCAAGTGGGGAGGTTATCAACCTAAGTTAACGTAAATTGGCTGTATTTCCGTCAACCTCTAATTCCCATAACTTCTAATTGTGCAATCTGCTCTAACCATGATTCACGTGTTTCTGGGGAATAGTCCACAGGAAGTAAGGATTTGCGGGTACAATTCAGAAAAGCTTGTAAGGTTTGATAACGCCGAATTGGACCGATATTTGGCAGAATTCTATCGGAGATAACATCAACGATTTCGTCTACAGACAACTCTCCTTCGCGGTTTTTGGCAGCTTCCAAGTCTGCACGGAGTGATGCAAAACTGGCAGCCGAATACCCTTCAGTCAGTGATAGCAAGAGTTTAAATGCCTCATCTGGAATTTCGTCTCTGAAAACGTTGCTCAACGTCCACCGTAGAAATGTTTCTCGGTCTTCGCCGGTTGGATCAAGAACAGGAATTACGATGTCTCCAACCCTACCCTCTCTACGCAGGTCGGGCGAGAGATTATAGATGCGCGCTGTCATAAGCAACCATGTGATATTTCCGCGTAGCTGCGGGTCAGACATCATCGCCTGTATCTTTCCGGTGAGTCTGCGTTCAGTTGCGTGTGCGTCCCTTCCAACATCGCCGAACTGCGTATCCGCTTCATCAACAAAAATCAACACATTCACCAGTGCCATCAGCAAACGTCTGAGGCGTTCAAAGATCACATCTGTTTGCCCGAACCACATGCTTCGGATATTCTTGAGAACTAACACAGGGATATCTAATTCACCTGCGAGTCCTTCAAAGATAAAGGTCTTACCGCTACCGATGGGTCCGCATACACTCAATCCAGCGATGGAATCTTTCCCCGTAGATGTAATGCGAGGAATGATCTGTGTCCTCAAGAATTCAACGAGTTTCTGATTGCCGACAATATCTTTAAGGGAATGTGCAGGTTTTTTGAATTCGACGACATCTGCACCTAACTGTGCTTGGATAAATTCAGAAACTTTTTCTATTACGTTGTCTGGACGCAGTTTTTCTCCTGAATAACAGGCTGACACAAGTAATTGGCGCAAAGCTTGGATTGATAACCCCGCTGTTAACACAGCAAGTTGTGATTGGCTACCCCATAGATTCAACTCTTTATTATCAGGTTTTTGGGTTCTATTGAACCAAGAAATAAAATGTCTTCGCTCTTCTACTTGCGGGGATTGAATTTCTACATCAACGACTTGTGGTAGACGCATTATGCGCGAGTTTATTAGACTTTTTGATTCGGCAATGAAGACAACCGTATCGGTAGCTTTCATGAAATCGGAATCAGAAATCCAATCCTGCACGATGCTAACTCTATGTCTATCAGCTAAACTTAAACTGCGGATTTCCCCCTCAGGGAGTAACATATCTGTTGCTTCTATAAAGATAAGTAACTTTTCTTGTAGAAACTTTTCTCCGTGGGCATTGGTGGATCGAGAAATCAAACAGAATTGGCGCAGCAGTTCAAGTGCCAATGTTGGGCTTCCGATAGCATCGTTTAGGTATTGCTCAAACAAATCGTTAGACGCATTTAAGGATTTACTTGTTTTGAGTTCAGGGTCTTCCACCTTGTTCGGAAGCGCGAAAAGACTGGTAGTTTTTTTGTGTGAAGGTTCACTATCCCCTCGCCATAAATTGAAAGCGTTCTTCACCTTTTCTCGGTCGCTTGCATGTAGAAAACGGAGGGGGCCATTGAGTTCATATACTATGAGGATAAACCCAGAAATATCCCAACTTCGCGTAAGAAACGGAACGAGGGGAATGTAATCCTCCTCATCTGATTCTTCAACGAAAAAGAGGTCGTGGATGTTCCCGTGAAGAATGATACTGCGCGAGGTGCCAGAATTAATAAGCAGTCCAGCTTCTGTACGGAATTTGTAAGTAGGGTCCTTAACAGCGATGTTTATACCCTCCGTTCTTTCACTGTTGCAAATTGGCAAACATTAACTTGCTTGCGCCAACTTTTTCCATCGTGGAAGAAAACCTTCAGTTAAGAACTGGTCAAGGTTCCAGATATTCCTTTGCGGTTCTACTTCAAAAAATGTTCCCATTGCCAAAACAAGAATGTCTTTAAAACCATATTTTGTCTCAATTTTTGAGAGTGTCTCATAAGTTTGGAGAAATGCGGTATGAATTCGGAGAAAGTTTAGCGCAGCAAAACTAAACGCATTGAGTTTCAGGCAATCATCTTTTGTTTTCTCCCAAAACCATTCTGGTTTATAAAAAAGGTCGAGTCGTTCTTTGCAAAGCTGCACGGCTTTTTCAAGGACATCATCTAATTCTTGGTGATTCATCTCTTTGTCTGGAATACCGTGTTTTTCACAAACCTCCGCATGTATTCGGTGTTTTGCTTCATCAGAATCCACCCACGTTTGAAATACTTCTGAGGCTCGTTCGAAACAATTGCGAAGATCTGCAATTGTCAAATCAAGTTTGCTCGGAAAAGCCTTAAGTAAAGAAGAACTTGGCAAAAGATCTGCTTGTTCAGGATGTAGTTGTAAGAATTTATATTCTACGACATCTGCCAACATCTCTGCAAGAATAGGTGTAAAAGCGGTGATAGATCGTTCATAAAGCTCAGCATCAATGAATTCTGTCAGTTTTTCAGCATCAAGTTGAATTTTCCCAGTTTTCGTTTTAACAAATGCTTCGGCGAATGGTGTCTGTTCACCTAAAACTGAGGCGGATTCAGTTAAAGATAGCGGTCTATTAAAGAGTGATAATTCTGTATATAGGTTCTCAAAATCGAGTAAACTCTCTTGCCACTGGTGTCCCCATGTATCATGAATCAGATATTTGTCAAGCTCCTCCAACGGTAGAACACCAACCATTCGTGTGAGCGTAGTCGTAACCATTTCAACAGAAAGTGCGGCATCTTTGGCAATTTGTTCTCGGAACTTTAAATCTAAATTTTCTGCATTAAAAGTACCAAAAACAGGAAAATGTGCAAACGGTTCAACCTGCCAAATTTTTCGTAGAAATTGTGCATAACTAAATTTTTTACCAGATTGTTTTTTAGTGGATTTATCAGTTGTTGTGGGTATTTGTTCACTGTGCGTATTGGCAGGAACTTCCTTTATTTCAGAAGGAAGACAGAAATAGAGAGCAGAACAGGTTTTTATCAATCGGACTTCGCCAACTTCAAAGGGCGCGCCCGGATATAAACACTGAAAGAGGTTGAGAATGTCAGTATCCAATTGTGGATTATCGGACACTAAATTAAAACGTTTCTGTAGACACTGCATAATTTGATGTCGGTGCATGAGCGGGGCAGTTCGAATGGCGAGATTCTTCGTCAGCTTGTCCAATGCTTTAGAATCTACATGGAATATCTCTTGGAGCAGCGCCTTCAGGTCTTCCTGTTCTGACTCTTCTGTAGGAGCATCTGCTGTAAAGAGAGTGAAGATTTTAGAGCCTGCAGTGTCGAGGTTTTCAATATTGGGATGGTTGACAATTGTGGGATACTGGTCAAGGGATAACCAAATCGCTTCAATAAAAATATTGTCCAAGACACTGGATGAAATATTTATTGAAGCGTCTTGTTTAGATGAATGTGATATTTTGCCTGTTTCCAATACTAACGTATTATGCAGATCAAAAAATTTTTCAAGCGTTTCCGTTGAAACTGAAGCACTCTTTTTTCTATTGTTAATCTCATTTACGTGGGTTTCAAAATCCTTTAAACCATCCAAGATAACTTCCCAATTACTCGGGGTATTATCCTCATGCCAAGTGTTGACGTTCACAACCCCCTCCTTTCTTTTCACTTATCCTTCCGTAGACGTGGACACCAATACTTCACATTTAGTGAAATACCAAAATTTATAACACCTGTTAGTCAACGCGCTTACAGAGCGTGCCGACTAACGGTGTATCATAATTTGAAAATTTACAATAATCACGATTAACAAGAAGCACAAAGTCAGCGAACCTTCGTCAATCCGCGATGAGTACCTTTATAACGGCAGTTCAGAATGACTCTCTTTTTCTTCTTCGGAATCGTCAGTTTTCTTCTCAGTATCTGTTTGTTGTGCTCCGAAGATTAAGGAATCAAATTCATCAGAAGCAGCACTGGTACTTGCAGCGGCAAGAAATTCTTCCTCTTCAGAACGTGAATCAGTGCCAGCGAGTTCTTGTGCAACTGCCGATCTCCCCTTTGCTTTCTCACGAATTTCTCGCATCCGTGACAATTCCGCTGAAGTGCCATCCGTACTAATACCTGATAGTAAATCTGCGACTTCCTCTTGCTCGCGCGCTGTAATCAGATCGGCAACCGCTTCAGATTGCTCAGTCTTGATCTTATCAAGATCACGGTGGAGACCGGTAATCTGAAGTTTATGGGTTTCAATGTCTTCCTGCGCGCGTTCAATATCCTGCTCAAGTTCATCAATGCGTGCGTTTTTCTCCTCCAAAGTGGAGTGAAAATCGTTGTAAGATGTAACACACCGGACGTAGTCAGGATGCTGTTTTATCTCCTCATCTGGTGTGCCAGCTTTTTGGAGATCAGCGGCTGTGCTTTTTGCCTTAGCAATTGCACCTGCCTTCATCTTTTCAAGTTTGTCAATGTCATCTGTCAGACCCTTGAGTGAGTTCTTCTTATTTTCCACAAGTGCGATGAGTTGCCCGATCGCATTCTTGTAACGTTGGATATTTCCCTGTTTGTCGCGGATAATGTCCTCATAAGCACCGCGAACCGCTTCTGGGTTTTCCATGAGTTTATCAGCCTGTTCGTGTGCACGACCAGTAAGTGTATACCAGATTGCTTTGAAAAAACGGGTGAAACCGTTTGCCATTAGTAATTCCTCCTATGTAAAAGTTAAGTTTTATTCAAATTCTATTCTGTTTAAGTATCATCCTTCCTGATACCTGATAACAGATCATCAACCTCTTGTTGTGTGCGTGCGGCAATAAGATCAGCAACCGCTTCAGATTGTTCAGTCTTAACCTTCTCCAGATCACGATGGAGAGTGGTTATCTGAAGTTTATGGGTTTCAATGTCTGCCTGCGCGCGTTCAATATCTTGCTCAAGTTTAGCGATGCGGGCGTTTTTCTGCTCTAAAGTGGCGTGAAAATCGTTGTAAGATGCAACACATCGGACATAACTTGGGTGCTGTTCAATCTCCTCGTCAGAAGTTCCTTCTTTTTTAAGTTCAGTGATAATACCTTGCTTCTTCTCGATTGCACCTGCCTTCATCTTTTCAAGTTTGTCAATGTCATCTGTGAGACCCTTCAGTGAATTCTTTTTATTTTCCACAAGTGCGATGAGTTGCCCAATCGCATTCTTGTAACGTTGGATATTTCCCTGCTTGTCACGGATAATGTCCTCATAAACACCACGTACCGCTTCAGGGTTTTCAATGAGACTATCGGTCCGTTCATCGTGTTGGATATTTTCCTGCTTGTCACTAAAAAAATCATCAGTTTCGCCCGTAGTTTCAGGGCTTTCCATGAGTTTATCAGCCTGTTCAAGTGCACGACCAACTTGCGTATACCAGATAGCCTTGTATAAACGGGTGAAGCCATTTTCCATTGGAATTCCTCCTAAGTAAAATTAAGTTTTTTTCAAATTTATTCCTGAATTTTACAAGAATTATAATAGTAAAACAATATTGTATTTATCCATTATGAGTAGATGAAAATGCTGACTTCAGTTTTGGCATAAAATGTGTAAAGAATTTGACTGCCAGACCATCTTGATGATTAGGTGAAAATTTGTGCCTGCCTATACATCTTCTTGTATATGACAGCGAAAGATATCCACAAGTTTGTGAACCAATTGCCATCATACCACCAATCGCAACAGGTCCAAAGCCGTATATGCCCGAAATAGCAATTACACCCCAAGCTTGTGTGCCACCAATAGCAATAATTCCCCAAGAAATTCCACCGCCGATGGCAATTACCCCAATTGACATTAAACCACCGATAGCAATAAAACCGCAAGCAAGTCCACCACCAATAGCGATAGCTCCACTTGCAAAAAGTCCGGCAATAACAATCTGCCCAGTAGAAATAACATCTGAAACCATGTCCGGCAAGTCAGTTGGAGGTTCAAAAAATTCCACCATACTATCCATAATCAATGCAAGAATAAAACACAGTGAAACGGCCCAAAAGATACCCCACTTCCAATAATAAGATCGAAATGCTTTTTTGAATTTTTCAGACACAAAAACTTCAGTCATTTTCACATTCTTCAGATTTTTGAGTTAGTACCAAGTAAAATCACTACAAGCAACACATTATTGGAGTTTTACTTCTTCCATAGACATTTATTTCAATGCTGTTACAGATTGACTCTGGCACGAATTCTTGCTGTAACTACTTCGATTTTTTGTCTCCATCCGTTTCTGATTCTTCATTAACATCTTCACCCTCTTCCTGCCGAATTTCTTCTTGTATCTTCTGCAATAATTCCATTGAAATATCATTTTTACTAATACCTGATAACATATCATTGATTTCTATTTGCTCCTGTGCAGCGATCATATCAGCAACCGCGTCAGATTGCTGTGTCTTAAGCTTGTCCAGATCACGATGGAGACCGGTCATCTGAAGTTTATGGGTTTCAATGTCTTCCTGAGCGCGTTCAATATCTTGTTCAAGTTTAGCCACACGAGCGTTTTTCTCCTCCAATGTGGAGTGGTAATCATTATAAGAAGTAATATGTTGAACATAATCTGGATGCTGTTTGATTTCCTCAGCTGATGCACCTGAATCTCGTAGTTCAGCGGCTGTGTTTTTCGACTTTGTGATTGCACCTGCCTTCATCTGTTCCAGCTTCTCAATGTCATTCATAACACCCCTTAGCGTATCCTTCTTTTGTTCAATCAGCGCAATTGACTGTCCCATTACATTTTTGTAACGTTGGACATCTTCCTGTTTAACACGGATTAGGACTTCATAAGCAGCACGCATTGCCTTTAGATTATGTGTGCGCCTATCGAACCGCCTCTGTGCACGACCAATAAGCGCATACCAGATTCCTTTGAAATAACGAGCAATACTGTTTGCCATTGGAAAATCTCCTGAGAGTGAGATAAAATTTGCTACAATTAACAAGTTATTGTAGTTGCTTTCTTCTGTAGATTCAACCTATGAAGTATGCGGAACTCCTCCAATACCTGTTACATTCCCTTCTTTTTTCGCATGCTCTTGTGCCATTAAATCTTTCAATCTCTTTATCTCTTTCTCACGATTTTCTTGCATCCGTGTCAATTGTTCTGAAGAGTCAACGGGACTAATACCTGATAACATATCCGCGATTTCCTCTCGTTCACGGGCAGTGATCAAAGCAGCAATCGCCTCAGTCTGCTGGGTTTTGATCTTTTCCAGATCACGATGGAGAATTGTTATCTGAAGTTTATGAGATTCAATATCCGTTACCTCACGTTCAATGTCTCGCTCAAGCTCAGCAACACGAGTATTTCTCTCCTCCAAAGTGGCGTGAAAATCGTTATAAGAGATTACATTTCGGAGGTAGTCAGGATGCTGTTCAATCTCCTCATCTGATTTACCCACCGCTTTCAGTTGAGTGGAAGTATTTTCTACCTCAATGATTGCATCCGCCTTCATTTGTTCAAATCTATCAATATCTTCTGTGAGACTATTTAATGACTTTTTCTTTTGGTCAACAAATGCGATCAGTTGCTCAATCGCTCTTTTGTAAAGTTGGATATTCTCTTGTTTTTCACGGATAATGTCTTCATAAGCACCGCGTAAGGCTTCAGGGTTTTCCAAAAGTTTATTTGCCTGCTTATGCGCACGACCAGTGATTGTGTACCAGAGTGCTTTGAAAAAACGGGTAATGTTTGCCATTGGAATTTCTCTGAATGTAAGACTGAGTTTCCTCATTACGCACAAGTCATTGAAGTTTGCTTTCTTCTGCAGGTTCAACCTTTGGATGTGCGGTCACAGTATGGGTGTCTTCTAATGAATTGCTCGTTTGCCGTATCTCTTTATCAATATTTGGGGTAAATTCTCTTATCTGTTCATCAACCTTCTTGGCAAAAGCAAGACTTTCGTCAAGTTCTGTGCGAAGTCGTGAGAGTTCCGTTTCATTACTTTCAGGACTAAGCGTCAGCACGCGGGCATAAAGGTGTGAAAGTTGAACAATTGTTTGTTGAACATCTGCTATTTGTTGTTCTCGATGTTCCCGTAGCACTTTTTTGACAGTTGCCAATTGAGAATCTCTTGATTTCTCGTGCATCTTTAAGGTGTCTTTCAAACACTGAACTGCTTGCGTAAAGAGTTCAGTGACTTTACCAGTAATCTCTGCACTTACCGTAATAGGAAGGGTTGCCATCCAACCAGCGTCTCGTGCTTCCTCCTGAAAAGATTGATGCAAGGCGCGAAGTTCCTTCAGCATCTGCTCTGTTCTTTTGTCTCCATCCTTTTTTAATTGTTCATACAACGCGTTCAGTTCTTGTTCCTGTTTTTGTTGTGCTTCATGGAGTATTTCTTCATGAACACGTTTCGCGATGTCGTCTGTGCCAGTTGTCCACTTTGTAATCAGCGCACCAATAGGCAGACCGATACCGATGACCGCACTTGCGAATAGATAGAGAATCTTCGGTTCTAAATTAAACACCCATGACGCGAAAACACCAAGCACACCCGCCGCAAAGGGATAAATGACGTAAGGGTTACTAATAAGATGAAGTAAGAATTTCTCTCGAAACAATTTTCTATCAATCAACGGTTTCCCCAAATTGCATGCGTCAGAATTTGTTAATTGCCACCTTGTGTTCCATTAAACTTACTAATAATTACAAGTATTATCTATAAAACCCTCCCTTAATTTTAACACATCATTCAGGAATTTGTAAAGAGAATTAACAACAAAATCTAATCCGTGTATTTGACAGCATAAGAAATATACCAGAAGCACGTAAAACAAGCAACTAATAGGACAGTATTGAATACATCGTTGTGATATGTTATAATTGCCCATTATTACAAGATAAATTAATCTCAGGCAATCTTTGCTTTTTTGTGGATTGAAGAATAGGATTTGACTTTTAGGAGGGATTTGTGGCATTTGATACTATTATCGTTGGTGGAAACATCGTTGATGGTACTGGTAAACGTGAACCTTATGTTGCTGATATCGGTATTCAAGGCGATAGAATCACAGGAATCGGGGACCTTGAAAAGGCAGAAACGTCAAACCTTATATCAGCACAAGGATTGGTTGTGTGTCCCGGTTTCGTTGATGTCCACGTGCATTCGGAAATCTCTTTGCTTGGTGGGCGTGACCAGTTTGCTGCTGTGATGCAAGGGGTAACCACCCATTTAGCCGCACCAGACGGTTTTGGATGGGCACCCTTGCCCTCAAAACTTGCACAAGAACTATGGCACTACACACAATTTGCGTATGGAGATGACAAAGTTCTGCTCAATTGGCGAACACCAGACGAATATCTCAGCATGTTTGATGGGCAAATCCCAGCAAACTTGTATCCGCAGGTACCGCACTGTGCTGTTCGGCTTGGTGCGATGGGGTGGGACGCGCGTCCTGCTACCACGGATGAACTAAAAGTAATGGAGCGAACTACACGCGATTGGCTTGAGGCTGGCGCATGTTGTCTCTGTTTAGGTTTGGATTATCAACCCTCTGCGAATGCTGACTTGAACGAGTTAGTATATCTTTCAAGGGTAGCAGCAAGTTACGATGCCATCTACGCTGCACATATCCGTTACCAACTGATTGGGAGAAAACCTGCTTGGGAGGAGACAATTGAGATTGCACAACAAGCAGAGATTCCTGTTCATATTTCACATGAACGAGTTGACGATGAATCGGCGGAGGTGCTTGAACGGGTTGAACGTGAAGATATAGACTTGACCTTTGAATCTTACCTCTATCCCGCTGGAATGACTCACCTTGCAATGATGCTCCCAATGGAATTTCAGACTGGCACACCCGATGAAATGTTAGCAAATCTGGAAAACCCTGATGTTAGAGAAAAATCACTCCCATATCTGAAAGAAAAGTTAGGGGAAGGCAACCAAATTGTAGGCTACAATAAGTCTGGAAGGTTTATTGGCATGATACTCTCTGAAGCTGCTAAACGTGAAGATAAATCTAATGAAGAATTCGCTTATGATTTTATCCAAGAAGAATTGGCAATTGAGACCTTTGTAATGCCGTGGACTACAACACCCGATGAAAATGAACAGATTTTGAACCGTACCGCACAACACCCACGTATGATGATTGCCAGCGACGGTGTTTACAACATCCCACATCCGCATCCACGAAGCTATGGATGCTTTGTACAGTATCTCGGCAAATTTGTACGTGAACGACAGTTAGTCTCATTGAAGGAAGCGGTTTATAAGATGAGTGGTTTCCCAGCAGAACGATTCCGTCTCTCTGACCGTGGCAGAATTGCACGTGGACTTGCTGCAGATATTGTCATTTTTAATCCTGATACCGTAGCAGATCGCTCCACATGGTTTGATCCAGTCCAACCACCCGTGGGTGTAGATTGGGTATTCGTTAACGGAATTCCCGTAATTGAAGATGGCGACGTGACAGGACAACTACCGGGGAAAGTTCTACGTCATCACAGATAAAGTGAAAACATGAATGAAAAAACTGCGGATATTTATGATTTAACAATCATCGGCGGCGGAAGTGCTGGACTTGTGCTTGCTGTTGCTGGTGCTAAGCTTGGAAAAAAGACTGCGCTTGTGGAAAAACATCGCATCGGTGGAGACTGTTTATGGACAGGATGTGTGCCTTCTAAAGCATTGCTCAAAGCTGCAAAGGTTGCAAATTATATCCGAAAAGCGGAGAAATATGGGATTACTACGACTGAAACCAAACCTGAATGGCAGAAAGTAATAGAATATGTGCGTAGCACGCAACATGTGATTGAAGAGGAACACGACAATCCTGAACGGTTCCGCGAGATGGGGGTTGATGTTATCTTTGGCGACGGACATTTTGAATCACGCGATACCTTTGTTGTGGAAGCCAGTGAAAACGGGCAAACCAGAATGCTCAAAAGCAAAAAGTTTGTTATTAGCACAGGTTCTCGTCCTCTCATGCCATCTATACCAGGGTTGGAATCATGTGATTATTTAGACAGTGAAAATGTGTGGAAATTGGAAGTACTTCCTCAACGGATGCTTGTTGTCGGGGCAGGTCCAATCGGCATTGAATTAGGACAAGCATTTCATCGGCTTGGGGCAGAAGTAACAATAGCGCAACGGAGCGGACGTATTCTAACAAAAGAGGATGTTGATGTTTCTGAGCGGATGCTAAATTACCTAACTTCAGAAGGTATTGATATTCGACTTAATACGGATATAGCAAAGATTGAAAAACAAAGGGACGGTGTAAATGTATCGTTTTCTGGGTTACAAAATACATCTACTAACGATAATCAGGAACAAGTTTACGATAAGATTTTGATTGCCGCAGGACGCGCCCCAAATGTTGAAGGTTTGGAACTTGAAAAAATTGGAGTGAAAGTTGAAAAAAACGGAATCGTCGTTAATGGACAACTTCAGACACATGTGAAAAACATATACGCTGCAGGTGACGTAATTGGACACTATCTTTTTACACATGTGGCAGCATTTCAAGCACAATTGTTAGTGCGGAATTTCTTATTACCTTTTTCCAAAAAGATAAACTATTCTGTTGTGCCTTGGACAACGTTCTGTGATCCAGAGGTCGCTCGATGTGGATTGACAGAAATTGAAGCGCGCGATAAATATGGTGATGTTGATGTGTTTAGACTGGAGCAAACTGATGTTGACAGGGCTGTTGCTGAGGGGGAAACACACGGATTCAGCAAAATCATTGCAAGTAAATGGCGCGGAAAGATATTAGGGGTACACCTTATCGGTGCCAATGCAGGGGAGGTTATCCATGAGTATGTTTTGGCGATGCAGGAAGGGATTCCATTACGGAAGTTGAGTGGAATGATTCATGTGTATCCGACTTATTCAACCAGTGTGTGGCGTGTGGCTGCGAAATGGCTTTCGGAAGGCACGTTGATTCAGACGTTGCGAAAATTGACTGGGTCCGGGTAATGTCAATGCTCTTAGAGTTTATCTTAACCTAATATAAAAAGAGTCGGAAACTACGTCTCAAAACGGTTGAGAAATTTCAGGGATTCTAACCTAACGCATATAATATTGACTAACACGCTGCGCTTTTCAGAGATTGCAGTTCCGACTCACCTAAGGAGGCTTAGGAAGGGTTAAGCAATTTCTATGCCAACGGAAAAGGGTTGTATTACGGTAATTTTTCAGTAAAATTGCCTATTTTTTGTCACTTCTGATGGAAAAATAGACATTGTTTAGGAGTGGTGTCGCTCCTATAATACCAAATTAACTTGATTCTTATTTATGGTGCGGTTAGGAAACCGCACCATAAGCGTCAATTTAGTATCTCATCTTTCTTGTAACAGGGTTTTCTAACCCCGATTGGGATTCTTGAGTTCCGTAGGAACGATATGTTTATAGAGACGCCATTGGATACACATACCGCTCCTACGGAGCTCAAGAGGATCTGACACCGTTTCTATAAACATTCCGCCTCTACGAGGCTATACATATCCAAGAAGTAGATCTTAAAGTCCTTAAATTGACGCTTATGCTACCGTCCGAAAAATGAGATAAATCCCGTTAATTTGGTATAAGAAGGAACTTTATTGAATTCTCGGCAAACTTAAGGATGGAACAGATGAACGCATATAGAGAATTACCCTTTTACAACACCAATCGGACGGAGGCGCGCAACGCGGCGTGAAAGTCCCGCTTCGTCAACAACACGGACAACCTCATCAACATCTTTGTAAGCCTCCGAAACCTCTTCTTGCAGCGTGCGTTTACCTTCCGCGCGAACATAAATACCTTGTGCTTCAAGGTCTTTTTGAACAGAACGCCCCTCTGTTAAAGCTATCGCTTTCCGCCGCGAGAGAACTCTACCTGCACCGTGGCAGGTTGTGCCCCATGTCTCTGCCATCGCACCCGGGTTACCGACAAGCACATAAGAAGCAGTCCCCATATCACCAGGTATCAACACAGGTTGCCCAACCTTCTGGTATTTATCGGGAATCTCAGGATGTCCTGCGGGGAATGCGCGGGTTGCACCTTTGCGGTGAATGAAAAGTTCGCGTTCCTTACCATCAACTTTATGCTTTTCAAACTTCCCGATGTTATGTGCTACATCGTAGACGAGTTCCAAGCCAAGTTCATCTTCAGTTGTGTCAAAAAATTTCATAAAGGTCTGGCGGACAAGATGCATGATACACTGCCGATTGTTCCACGCATAGTTAGCACTACACGCCATGGCGGTGATGTAATCTTTGCCTTCTGGTGAGTTTATTGGTGCAGAAGCAAGTTGCCTATCAGGTAAGTTAATGCCGTATCTTTCTGCAACTTGAACCCAACTTTTGACATGCTCGTCACAAATCTGATAACCAAAACCGCGTGAACCTGTATGAATCATGACGCATATTTTTCCCTCGTGCAGTCCCATTGCATCGGCAGCTTCCCGATAAAAGATACGATCAACTGCTTGCACTTCAAGAAAATGGTTGCCTGACCCGAGTGTGCCGAGTTGATTCTTTCCACGTTCTAATGCACGCTGACTCGCAGCATCAGCATTGGCGTGTTCAAGATATCCTGTAGCTTCAGTGAATTGGAGGTCATGTGGATGTCCGTATTCGCGTTCAATTGACCAACTTGCGCCTTTCTCCAGCATTTGTCGTTCTTCTTGCACCGTGAGTCGAATTTTGCCTTTAGACCCAACACCACACGGCACATTTTCAAACAACTTTCCGACAAGTGTCTTTGTCTTACCTTCCAGCTGCGAGATGTCAAGATTTGTCCGCACAAGGCGAACCCCACAATTGATGTCGTATCCAATACCACCTGGAGAAACGACACCGTCTGCTTGTGGATCGGTTGCAGCGACACCACCGATAACGAAACCATAACCCCAATGCAGATCGGGCATTGCGAGGGAATGTTTGACAATACCAGGGAGATGTGCAACGTTCGCCACCTGCTGTAAAGCCTCGTCGCTTTTCGCTTGGTTTAAGAGTTTTTCGTTAGCGTAGACAATCCCATCTACACGCATTCCCTTCATATAACTTTTTGGGATACGCCAACGATATTCATCAATTTTTTGGAGTATTACGTTTTGTTGTGCCATCTTTTAACATCCTTAGTTACAAGGTAAAATCATTAAATTGGTGATAATTCTGGTAAATCAATCCATTTACGGGTTTTCCAAGATTCCATTCCTTTTTCTGCTAATTGCACACCTTTTGCGCCTTCAAGCAGTGTCCAGGGGAACGGTTCATCGTTAACGACGTGCCTTAGGAATAGCTCCCACTGTGCCCTAAAAGCGTTCTCGTAAGTCTCTTGTTCAGGTATTTTGAGCCATCCATCAAAGAATTTAATCGGTTGTTCAATATCAGGATTCCAAACGGGGCGCGGTGTGCCAGAGAGTGGTTGGATCCAGCAATCTCTCAAGCCAGTAACAGCGGATCCGTTTAAGCCATCTACTTGTATTGTCAGCAAATCGTCGCGCCTAACACGAACTGCCCAAGATGAGTTAAAGTGAGCAATAATTCCGTCTTCTAATTCAAAGGTAGCATAGGCAGCATCTTCTGCAGTACATTGATACGGTTTGTTCTCCTCATCCCATCGTTGTGGAAGATGCGTAGTTGCTATACAAGATACTCCTTTGACTGCTCCGAAAAGGTTGTCTAAAACATATCGCCAATGGCTAAACATATCAAGGATAATGCCGCCGCCATCTTCGGCACGGTAGTTCCATGAGGGGCGTTGGGTTGGGATTGCATCACCTTGAAAAACCCAATAGCCGAATTCACCGCGCACAGCGATGATTTTTCCGAAAAAGTCTGCGTCAATCAAACGTTTCAATTTCTGGATGCCGGGTAACCAGAGTTTATCCTGAACAACTCCGTTTTTAAGTCCTGCTTTTGCTGCTTGTTCATAGAGACTATACGCGTCTGCAGTCGTTGTGGCAATCGGTTTTTCACAATAGATATGCTTTCCTGCCGAGATTGCTGCTTGCACAGCGTCAACTCTGAGTGACGTTACTTGCGCGTCAAAATAGACGGTATAAGCATCATCAGCGAGTGCAGCGTCAAGGTCTGTACTCCACTTTTCAACACCGGTAGTTTCAGATAATTTCTCTAATTTCGTCGGGTTTCTACCGACGAGAAACGGGTCAGGCATGATTACTTCGCCATCGCCAATTGGGATGCCGCCATCTTCAGCGATTGCTAATAGTGAGCGGATAAGATGTTGGTTCGTTCCCATCCTACCAGTGACACCGTTCATGATGATACCGATACGATGTGTTTTTTGCGTTTGATTTGTCATTTACAATCCTTATTCTTGGGCCTGTAAGAGCAGTACTTACTCCGTTTAGAAAACGAGAAAGCATAACAATTATTCTTTGGGTTTGTCAGTGCACTGAGGCGCTGCACCTTCAGGGAGTGGTGGCACATCTATACCGGCTTTTGGAAGTGTACCAGCAAGTTCCTGTTTCCAATGGTCAACATCTCCTGCCGGACCGTAGCAATAAACCATTTTCATCGGTGTGTCGCTTGTGTTTGTCAATTGATGGAAAACCCATGATGGGATAAAAACAGTCTGTCCTGTGGAGATCGTTTGCCGTTCCTCTCCGAGACACATTTCGCCTTCACCTTCAACGATGAAGTATATCTCTTCCTGTTCATGATTGTGCCACGGCACTTGTCCGCCGTTTGGTTCTAAAACCACGAAACCCATACAAAATTCATCTATCTGAATTGGCGATGCACCACCGACAAGATTTCTGGTTAATCTACGGGCAGGATATGTGCGCCCTTCCATTTCATTTACATCTGCAATAAGCATTGTGTTGTCCTTTCAAGATTATTTAATATGACTCTATTCAAAAAGTTCTGCTATCTGGCAAGAAAACCCTTTGACAACTTCCTCGCCGCTGAGCGTATCATTCCGTGTGAGGGTTGTGATTTCCGTTTCTGAACGATAGACGGTCACTGTTTTTGATCGGGGTTCAAGCACCCATACCAATTGTGTGCCTGCCTCAAGATATGCAAACACCTTTTCTTGAATTCGGTGTAAAGTGTCTGAAGGAGAAACAACTTCAACAGCAAGGTCTGGTGGGACTGGAGATGCTTTACTCGGATCATTGGGAAGTCGATCAGTTGAAATAAAGGCAATATCTGGTATCAGCACCCGTTCACCAACACGGAATCCTGTTTCCGAGAGAACACGTCCCAGTTGATTTTCACGAACATACAAGTGTAACAACGAGCTTAGGTTCACACTAATGTAGCCGTGTTCTACTGACGTAGGTGACATCGGAATTAATTCTCCTTTAATATATTCATATCCTTCTAAATCGCTTTCAAGGAATTCCTCCAAAGTCATCTTGGGAATCTCAGCAGGAAGGCTATCTGGCGTGATTTGATGAACTTCTTGTACATCCATTTTTATTCTCCTTGATATGTTTCCGTGCTTTTTTCTACACTCTTTATACAATTCAATTTTCCATAATACCATTTACTTGCTATAGTTTGACAATTCCTATCTATTCATAAAATTCTATTCAAAAAGTTCTGCCACCTGACAAGAAAATCCTTTGACAACTTCCTCACCGCTGAGTGTATCGTTTCGCGTTAGCAGTGTGATGTCTGTTTCAGAACGATAGACAGTTACCGATTTGGATCGGGGTTTGAGCACCCATACCAACGGTGTGCCAGCCTCAAGATAAATAAACGCTTTTTCTTCAACTCGGTGGGATGAATCTGTAGGAGAAACAACTTCAACAGCAAGGTCTGGAGGAACAGGAGACGCTTTGCTGCTGTCAGATGGGATACGATCAGTTGAAATAAAGGCAATATCTGGTATCAACACACGTTCACCAACCTTGAATTCTGTACCAGAAACTGCGATACATCCTAACCGATTTTCATGAACATGAGATCCTAAATAAATAGTTAACTTAGCACTAATCTTACCATGCTCCACTGACGCTGGTGCTATAGGTAATAATTCTCCTTTTATATATTCATATCCCTCTAAATCGCTTTCAAGGAATTCCTCCAAAGTCATCTTAGGAAGCTCAGGCGGAAGGTTCTCAGGCGAGAATTGACGAACTTCTTGTGCATCCATTGTTTCTCCTCCTCCTATCGTTGTCTTGTGATTTTCTTCATGCTATAGACAATTTACCACAGTCCGCTTATAGAATTCAACTGCTTTTTATTTTTAAAGTTGCAATAGTATAGGCGTGCACGCTTACAAAGCATGCACGCCTATACCAAACAATACAATTACTTCACTTATGCTTTATCTTCAATGACAGCCTGCGCTGCAGCAAGACGAGCGATCGGCACACGGAACGGGGAACAAGATACATAATTGAACCCTAATCCATAGCAGAACTTGACAGAATTCGGTTCGCCGCCATGTTCGCCACAGATACCGACTTTCAAGTCAGGACGTGCAGAACGCCCTTTTTCACAACCAATTTGCAATAGACTGCCGACACCTTCTTGGTCAAGGACTTGAAACGGATCGTATTCAAGAACACCGTTCTTAACATAGTCGTCAAGGAATTTCACGGCATCATCACGACTCATCCCAAATGTTGTTTGCGTGAGATCGTTTGTCCCATAGGAAAAGAATTCGGCTTCTTCGGCGATTTTGTCAGCAGTGAGCGCTGCGCGGGGCAGCTCAATCATCGTGCCAACGAGATATTCCACGCGAGTACCAGTCTCTTTAAATACCTCTTCTGCTGTATCTACAACAACCTTGCGTTGTAATGAGAGTTCGTTGATATGTCCAACAAGCGGGATCATTATTTCAGGCAAAACCTTGATACCTCGTTTCGCAACATCAACAGCAGCTTCAAAGATTGCACGCGCCTGCATCTCTGTTATCTCTGGATAAACGATGCCGAGCCTACAACCACGATGTCCAAGCATAGGATTGAATTCGTGTAATTCTTCGACGCGCTCACGGAGTTTTTGAGCGTCAACGTTAATCCTTTCGGCGAGATCAAGGATTTCAGACTCGTTCTTTGGCAAGAATTCGTGCAGAGGTGGATCAAGGGTTCGAATGGTTACTGGATAGCCTGCCATTGCCTCAAAGATACCGATGAAATCTGTGCGTTGGTGCGAAAGCAGTTTTGCCAATGCCTGTTTCCGTTCTAACGTTTCATCTGCAAGGATCATCTCTCGGACAGCGTCAATCCCAGTGCCAAAGAACATGTGCTCAGTACGACAAAGACCGATGCCTTCTGCTCCAAATCCTCTGGCATTTTTGGCATCTTCCGGTGTATCCGCATTGGTACGAACGTCCAGAGTGCGCACCTCGTCTGCCCACTCCATGAGTATTCCGAATTGTCCGCTTAACTCTGGTTGAATGAGGGATACCTGCCCGTTTAGCACATCGCCTGTAGAGCCGTTGAGCGTGATGAAATCACCTTCAGCGTAGCGTTTCCCACCAGCAATAAATTCAAGTGCTTCTTCATTGATAAACAGATCGGAACATCCCGCAACACAACATTTGCCCATACCGCGTGCCACAACCGCAGCATGACTTGTCATACCGCCACGCGCCGTGAGAATACCTTCCGCAGCGTCCATCCCACCAATATCTTCTGGTGATGTTTCGGTTCGGACAAGAATAACTTTTTCACCTCCGGCTGCAAGTTCCTCAGCGCGTAGTGCTGTGAAGACAACCTTACCAACAGCAGCACCAGGAGAGGCGGGTAAACCTTGTGCAATGACTTCAACAGATGCATCTGGGTCTACACTCGGATGCAATAATTGGTCCAAATCATTTGCAGGGACACGTGTCAATGCAGTCTCTTTATCAATCAAGCCCTCTTCAACCATCTCTACGGCAATTCTGACTGCAGCTTGACCGGTGCGTTTTCCGTTGCGTGTTTGAAGCATATAGAGTTTACTATCCTGAATTGTGAACTCTACATCCTGCATTTCACTGTAGTGCTTTTCAAGTCTCAATCCTATGTCAACCAATTCATTATAGGCATCTGGCAAAATGTTTCTCAATTCGGAGACCGGAAGGGGCGTGCGGATCCCAGCGACTACGTCTTCACCTTGCGCGTTAATGAGGAATTCACCGTAAAATTGGTTCGCGCCGGTTGAGGGGTTCCGAGTGAAGGCAACTCCCGATCCGGAGGTTCCACCCATATTACCAAACACCATAGCTTGGACGTTTACAGCCGTCCGTCCGAGTTCTTCAGAAATATCGTTGAGACGGCGATAGGTAATCGCGCGCGGGTTACCTGAAGATTCAAAAACGGCATCGCGCGCCATATCCAACTGACGACGAGGTTCATCAGGAAAATCACGTCCTGTGTGCTGTTTAACAGCGTGCTTGAATTCATTAACAAGTTCGACTAAATCGTCTGCCTCTAACTCGGTATCTAATGTAGCACCTTTCGCCTTTTTCTTTTCTTCAAGCAAATGCTCAAATTCATCGTGATCAACATCAAGTACAACATTTCCGAACATCTGAACGAAGCGACGGTATGAGTCGTAAGCGAAACGTTCATTTTCAGATTTGGCAATGAGTCCCTTTACAGCGTCATCATTTAAACCGAGATTCAGAATCGTATCCATCATACCCGGCATTGAAACTGCAGCACCAGAACGGACAGAAAGCAGAAGCGGGTTCTCAGTATCTCCAAATTTTGCACCAAGTGCGTCTTCTATTTTTTGTACGTTCTCGGTAATCTGTTGGTCAAGACCACTTGGGTACCTTTTATCGTTATCATAGTAGTATTTGCATACTTCAGTGGAGATTGTGAAACCTGGAGGCACAGGAACACCGAGGTTCGTCATCTCTGCGAGATTCGCGCCTTTACCACCAAGTAGGAGTCGCATTGTTGCGTCACCCTCGCCTTCACCGGCTCCAAAGAAGTAAACATACTTCGGTTGTGTCATTAAAATTCTCCTGTTATTTGTCCTTATCGTATTGTTGTTATTGTTATCTTCTATAGAAAATGTATAAGTATTTTCGATTTTACTATAAATGGAATTATATAGCACTCTCCCAAAAAAGTCAAAGAAAATCGGTTGTGGTTAGAGAGATGAATTCAATTGTCATATCGGTGTGCAGTTGCTGAATCGTTGTGAAGCAGATATTGATGCCGTTTTCGTTAACGCCATCAAAATTGTCTACTCTGTCACCGCGACTTTTTTTCCATCAATATGAATGTTCTCACTAAAGAGATATTTTGTGGCGCGCGGGTTGAGGAAGTTGTCTCTTGTCTTTTCTATGATGTTGGTGGAGTTAACAAAAAAGAGGAAGTTGCGATAACCTTGTTCATAGAGGTAGAGGATTAAGCCTGCCATGATAAGCGTTTACCACTGCCAGTTGCCATGTTGAAAAGCAGATGTAAGTGGGTTTCTTTGCCGGAAAAATTGTTGTTAAGGCAGTGTATAAACCGTGCGAATGCGTCTATTTGGTAATCGCGAAGTTCATAAACAGGATTCAGGTTTTGCGTGATGCTATTAGGGATTTCAGGTTTGGGGAGTCCAAAATTGAATACGGATGTGAGTTGTTCGTGTAGGAATGGTTGCTGCATTTTCTTTAATTTGTAATTTCAATATTTCCAATCTTCTCTTTGTATCATTCCAGATATCGTAACACATTCAATATTAGAATCTTTACAGACATCTGGAATTCTTGGAAATTGTAAGTTTCCAGTTAATTTTTCTTCACTCACTATAACAACATTTTGGAAATATCTCTTTGCAACAGCAATTACCCAAGGATCGGATAGTGATTTTCCTTTTTTAACCTTAAGGATTCCAGGATAATCCACCAAGATGCCTCTAACTGCAATTTGGTCTAAATCATCGATCTTTAGTTCAAGTTGTGATTTCAAGTTTTTATTTCTACACCAATTATCTAAAAATTTGTCTCGCATTGCTTCGACAAATACAAATTCAGACATAATAAGTCTATCTTGTCTGATAAGATTCTCAATATCTTGCCAAAGACTTGGAAAGTTATCCATAGGATATAATTTACGATATGCATCAATTAGAGAACTGGTATCTAAACTATATACTATCTGATTATGGTTAAAGAGTGTGTTCATGCGAAAATAACACTCTCAATTTTTGTGAGGTGTTTAGTATCACAATTTGAAAAAAAAGAAGATAATTCAGACATAGTGATTTGTTCTTCATAGTATGCACTAAATGCTGTTCTTGCGAAAAGTTCTCCAGAAACATTAAGAAGTCGTGCATGAGGTGGAGGCGCAAATGTGTTATTTTGCTGATTAAAATTATTTTGCTGTTCTTTTCTGAACTTTTGGTATCTTCTATTAGATATTTTATCGTGTATTAGCAATCGACGCATGATGACTTCAGAACTCACTTGAAAGTACTTTCTAATTTCAGGTAAATCTTCTTCAAGAGTTTCCATATTTATAATTCTTAACAACTCTTCTTTGGGAACTAATACTTCCCCCGCAACATAGTTGCAAAATACCTCAATTTCCTTCAAGTTAGGCTTGTTAACTTCTTCTAAATTTGTATTCTGGATTGCGCTATGTCCAAGTCCGATATGCACTAATTCGTGAAAAATAGTAAAGATCTTACCCAAAACGCTGTCCTTTGAGTTTATGACAATTACTGGAAAAGGATTATGTGCAATGCAAAATCCTCGGACAGTTTCTAAATCCATA
>CBDCOJ010000004.1:0-52177 GCA_965219695.1 Candidatus Poribacteria bacterium
ACAAATAAAATGCCTAAAACTAAATAACCCTGATTAAAAGGGATGTGTAAAGTTTTGGCACAGAGGCACAAACTTTTATTTTTTCAGTCCCGTGAATCAACGCCAAATACGCGTTTGGTATTTGGCGGGGACGATATGTTGTCCTTTATCGTCCGAGTTGATTATGCACATATCGTTCCTACGGAACTCAATTAAGGTGGTGTCAACGTTTTCTATAAACATTGCTTCCCTACGGGCCTGAATCGCATATTTCAAACAATAAAGGGCATAAAGACAACATCTAAGCGGAAAAATAACACATACCACAATAACAGTGGGTTTATTTGCCAAAAACTTTACACACCTATAAAATGTGGCAGAAGCGTTATAGTAGATTTCAGAATTAATTAGACAATGTGAATAGGCGACGTTAGGAAATCTCGTCTACTGGTGAATGTAAGAGGCGACAAATGCCAAAAAGCGCATTTGGCGTTGATTTGGCAATGAATTGCGCGACTACAAATGCCCAAATCTAAAGAAATAGGCAGGTAAGGATGGGCATCTAAATATCCACCATCCTTATCTGCCTTAAAGGTTAATGCTTAACTCAGGCATGTTTACCGATTGAAAAGGAAAGAACGGGATGAAATCAGTGCCCAGAGTATATCTTCTGTGTCTTCGCGCCTTGTGGAATCATCGGCAAGATGTGTCATAGCCGTTTCAAGCTCCGTTTCGGTGGGATGACGACTCAAAGTCATTAGATACAATTCCTTCACCAATGCTTCTGGTTGTAGTTTTTCCCCTGTCTTCGGCTCAAGAAGTTGGGTAATCGTGCCGTTGCGGTTTTTCAACTTGTTATTCACATAATTGGAGTTGATGATGTGGAGTGCCTGTGTGAGGGTCGGTTCAAGCAAGGGGTCTAAGTTGCCTAAGAACTCCCTATCGGAACGTCCGAAAAGGTTAAGAAAGCGTGAACTCACAGGGAGCGGCAGCTCAACAACACGCGTGCCTTCCGGAAGCCTTCCATATTTCTCCGATGATCCTGTAACATCGTTTAGTACATCAAGCAGCACTTGTGCCATCAAGGGACGTGGCATAAAACGAGAGAAGAATCTATCATCTAATTCATTCGTCTCATTGGGTGCTGCAGAAAACTGATAGGTACGGGAATTAAGAATCAATTTTATAATATGTTTGGTATCATACCCGCTTCGGACAAACTCTTCTGCCAATGCTTCTAAGAGTCCTTCAACACTTGCGGGGGTAGTAGCGCGCATATCGTCAACAGGGTCAACAATTCCTCTACCGAAATAGTAACTCCATAGACGGTTGACGGTCGCTTTTGCGAAATATGGATTAGAATCGGCGGTCATCCACTTTGCAAGATGTGTTATTGCATCTGCTCTATGTGCTTCTGGCAGCATTTCTCCACCAAGAAATGTGGGTTGTGCTACCTGTCCACGGTTGCCTTGAACGGATTGATTAACAACGCGTCCTCCTGGGTTATGATAGACAACCAGCTCTTGGTACAGTTCACCTCCACGCGTGTCGACTTTGCCTGTGAATGCAGCAAAGTTCCAATAATCATCAGTTGTCCACTCATCAAAAGGATGTTTATGACATCGGGCGCAACTGAGACGGATACCTAAGAATACTTGTGCAGTGGTTTCGGCTCTGCCTGAAGGTTGCCGTTCAATTCGATAATAGTTGGCGGGTCCATGCAGATATGTACTGCCGCGGGCAGTTAAAATGTCGTATACAAACTGGTCATAAGGTTTATTTTCAGCGACAGCATCCTGTATAAACTGATGGAATAGCGTGGCAGGTGTTTCACCGAATTCGCCATTTCCTAACCGCCGTGGATGTACGCGCAACATATCTGCCAATTTCAATGTCCGCAGATTAACCCACGCTTCTGTTTCCATCAACGTATCAATCAGGTGTGAACGTTTTTCTGGGTTTGAATCGTCAAGAAATTCCGTCACTTCATCGGATGTAGGTAGTTTTCCGACAGTATCCAGATAAACTCTCCGAATGAATTCGGAATCTGAAGAGAGTTCAGAGGGACGTACATTTAATTTTTTGAGTTTTGCTACAACGAATTCATCAATAAAATTGTTTGTTAGGATTTCCGGGTACGGTTTTTCGTCAGCCTCTCTTGGAACGGTTATGAAAGATGAGGAAACAACCCCTAAATATCTTGCTAAGATAGCAGTCCCACCCCAACGTTCACTTGTTACGAGTCCAGATTCCGTGACAGATGCGACTGGTTCATCTTTGGATTCATAAACAGCCTGCTCTGTAACATCTTCTACCGATCCATCAGTAAAATGTGCGAGGACCTTTAGCTGCTTCGTTTCACCGACAGCAGTAAACGTAGACTCGCTCGGTTCAATTTCAAGTTTTTCTAATCGGGGTTCATCAGGTGAGAAAGGGGCACCAGCAGATATCCATCGGAGAATGGTTTCCGCTTCATCAGAGTTAGCACCAAATCTCACACCGCCCTCATGCGGAATCTGCCCAGTTGGTTTCAGATAAAGGAGACTCTGTTCAGGATCAAGTAGATTGATACGTCTTCCCCGATTATGATGCACAATCGGTTCATAATCACTCTCTGGGTTCAACGTAAGCAAAGATAGATTTAAGCCTCCTTGTCCACCGAATTTTCCATGGCAAAGCCCCGCGGAACACCCTTGTTTGTCGAGAATAGGAGCAATATCCTTTAAAAAAAGAGGTGCTCTATCTTTTGCCTCGTTATCAATTTGCATATTTTCTGCATTTCCCCAACAGGTTGAAGTAGTTAACATGGTTGTATATGCCGCAATAGCACATACTATGAGGAAAGGAACTGTACTGTTCCATCTAATGCTTTTCATGTCATTTCTCCTTACCTTTACAAGGAATTCACGATGTTGTGATCGCCAATTAACGAGGCTATATGACACCTCGGGGCGTCCAATGTTACAATTTACACTGCTGCAAGGTTAATTGTCAATCTTTTCTTAGAAACTTTCATAACATGAGTTTGATAATTAGATTGAATATAGATGTAGGTTGGGTAGAGTAAGCCCGATTTATTATCCAAAGGTAGGCGCGTTTTGTAAACGCTCCGTTTATAGCGTCTGATGTCTGGTCTCGGCGCGTTTACAAAACGCTCCTACCAGGGCGGCGAACCGCTAAATTGATGCCAATGGGTAGAGCGCAGCGCAACCCGATAATATCAGTGTGGCAGTGCGATCATGTCGGGTTTCGTAAACTCAACCCGATGAATCATGTAGAATGCCAAAAAGTGCATTCTACCAAAGGCATTCATAACGTTGATTTGGACCTACAATATAAACTCTTAGTAAAACCTATTAACCGATAATTCTTAAAACTAAATAACCCTGGGTTTAGAAACCTTCCTATAAGTTATACAAATACCTCAGAAAAGACTTCGTCCATATTTTCAACAAAGAAGAATGCAAGCCCTTCTTGGATATCCTCCGGAATTTCAACAAAGTCCTTTTGATTGCCTTGTGGCACAATAACTTTCTTAATACCTGCTTGTTTAGCGGCGAGGATTTTCTCCTTTACACCGCCAATAGGTAGTATTCTACCTCTTAATGTCAATTCACCTGTCATAGCGACTTCAGGGTCAATGCCCTGCTTTGTAGCGATGGAAGCGAGGGCTGCGGCGATTGTGATACCCGCAGAGGGTCCATCCTTCGGTATACCTCCAGCTGGCACATGAATATGGATATCATCTTGGAGGGCAAGTGTATCAAATTCCAATTCAGTTGCTTGAGATTTGACATAAGTGAGTGCTGTCTGTGCTGATTCCTGCATCACATCACCTATCTGTCCAGTAACAAGGAGTTCTCCTTTGCCACTCTGTTTTTGGGAGGCGGTCGCTTCAACAAAGAGGATTTCACCTCCTGCGGGTGTAACTGATAGACCTGTAGCAACACCGACATCAGCTGTTCTCCCAGCAATTTCTGAATCGAACTTCAGGGGACCGAGATAGTTCGGTACTTCCTTAACACCAATGGAGGTACGGTCAGCTTCCCCTTCTGCTACGCGACGTGCGGATTTACGACAGAGCGTACCAAGTTCGCGCTCCAAATTCCGAACGCCCGCCTCCCGGGTATATTCTTTAACGACTTTTCCAATTGCTGCGTCGGAAATCCGCAACTGTTTCTTGGTAATGCCGTTTTCCTTAAGTTGGCGCGGGATGAGATACTGTTTAGCAATCTGCTTCTTTTCGTTTGAAGTGTACCCCGGCAATTCAATTGTTTCCATTCGGTCGCGAAGCGGTGGTGGAATGGTATGAAGTTGGTTTGCCGTTGTGATAAACATTATCTGTGACAGATCAAATGGGACATCTAAATAGTTATCAGTAAATGCATGGTTTTGTTCAGGGTCAAGTACTTCAAGCAGTGCAGCCGCAGGATCACCTCGAAAATCAGACCCGAGTTTATCAATTTCGTCAAGCATAAAGACAGGATTGTTGGACTCCGCTTGCCGTATCCCTTTAATAATACGACCGGGCATTGAACCGATGTAGGTGCGTCGATGCCCACGAATTTCGGCTTCATCGTGCATACCGCCAAGGGAGATACGAGCAAATTTTCTACCGATAGCGCGAGCGATAGACTTACCGAGAGATGTTTTTCCTACCCCCGGCGGACCTACAAAGCAAAAGATAGGCCCCTTCATGTCAGATTTGAGAATTCGGACAGCAAGATGTTCAACAATACGTTCTTTGACTTTCGTCAAATTGTAGTGGTCTGCATTAAGGATTTTCATCGCTTTTGTAAGATTAACTGAGTCTTCTGTGTTGACTGACCACGGCAAATTAAGAAGCCAATCCAGATAATTTCGTGAAACAGCTGACTCTGGAGAAAAGGACTGCATTTTGGAAAGGCGATTAAGTTCTTTAGTAGCTGCTTTATGCGCTTTCGGCGGCAATTTTGCCTTTTTCAATTGTTCACGCATTTCGTCAACATCAGAAGCTAAATCATCCGCCTCACCGAGTTCCGTTTGAATTGCTTTAAGTTGCTCACGTAGAAAGTATTCACGTTGTCCTTTATTGATAACCGCTTGTGCGTTGGACTGAATTTTGCTTTCCAATTCATGCAGGTCAACCTCTCTTGCGAGAATAACAGCAAGTTTATTAAGCCGCTCATGAATAGAGACTGCCTCAAGGACTTGCTGTTTTTCTTGAGGTTTGAGGTCTAAGACAGCGGCAATATAATCGGCTAACCGCCCAGGTTCATCAATGTTTTTGGTCATGATCCCATGTTCTTCTTGATAACGTGAGGAGAGTTGAACAATGCGCTGGAACATTTCGTCAACGCTTCGGACAAGTGCTTCAATCTCTAAATCATCTTCTGAGACCTCTTCATCTTCCTCTTCATCCTCCAGAAGACGGACACGGGCCTTTAAAAACGGTTCATTGTGAAGTATCTCCTCAATTTGCACCCGTGCGCGACCATTCGCGAGAAACAGGACATCTTCGTCATCTTTTTTCGCGCGGAGGATGTGAATTAAGCTGCCGATGGGGCTTAATTCTTCCAGAGTCATATCTTTGACTGCGCGCGGGTCTATGTCAAGACTGCGCCCCGAGTTAGTTTGAAAAATGCAAAGCACCCGCTCACCGTTTAACATTGCATCATCAACAGCATCCATGACCATCTTTCCTGAAAGCGCCACATGATGCGGCGGAAAAGGTGGCACCGGTGGCATATAAGGAAAGATGACCAGATCATTCACCGGAAGTATTGGTAGTTCCGCTGTCTCTAAGATTTCTTCAGAATCCTCATATTCATCATGTTCTTCAGATTCTGTAATAATTTGGTGTTCGTTTTCCATTACTATCTATTCTCCTTTCCATATTTCTCTCATGTGCTTCGCTGACTCTTTGGATAATTCACTGTTCAAAACGCTCTACTGGGGCTAATCTACACTGTTGATCCATCCGCGTTCTCCTTCAATAATTACTTCTGTATTGAGTTCAGCGCACTGTTTTTGATAGCTCTGCAATGTCTCTATGGCAGATTCCTCCAATTTTTTATCGGTAGCCTCTGCGGAAGCATCTTTGGCTTTGAGAAGACTTGGTTGAGGAATTGACTGCCCCTGTTTATCTACTAATATAGGTATTAATTCAATAGATTTGAGAGTTCCTTCTCCAAAAGTCACTTTGGGAATTATTGTGCGCGCATACTGTAATGAATAGGTATCATAGATGAAGTCTGCCAAGCTGTAGACAATCGGTTTTCCTTCGTAGAGTTCAATCCCACCAAGTGTATGGAGTTGTTGACATAAAACCATATCAGCCCCAGCATCAATAAGTGCTTGGGCAAAAATGCGTTGGCGTCCAATACTCGCTTGTTGTGTTGTTGGTTCTGCATCTCTTTTCCCCCAATGTAGCCAGACGATGACAAGTTCTGCAGCATCATCTACCTCTTGAACAGCACGAACCATTTGGCTATAGGCAGCAGAAGCGACAGGGTTTAACGATACCATATTGAATTCATTCCCGCGCAAATACGCGAATAGAGCGATTTTTTTAGAGTTCACGTCCAACCATGCAGGCGCATTTGCTGCTGCGGGTGAAATTCCCGCACCTATTGATTTAACGTTGTACCATTCCAAATTGGTTACCGTATCTTCAAGTGCTTCGATTCCAAAATCCATGATATGTGGTGTCGCTAACGAAACCGCATCAAACCCTGCATTTGCGAGTGCGCGTGCAAGTCCGGGGGCAGCGCGGAAACGCAGTTCTTGCTTTGGGTCTGGCTCTCCTCTGTCTGAAATGCTGGTATTGAGGGACACAGTGGCAACATCCGCTGATTGAATAACCGAGGCTGTGCCTTCAAAAAACACACCTGCTCCCTGCTGTTCAATGAGCGGTGTTAAGTTGCTTCCGATTGTTATATCGCCAACGGCGACGATGGAAATTTCTTCAGTGTCTAAGTCCGAAGCGGGAGGTGATGCTGCTAATATAATGCCACACGGTATAAGCAGAAAAACAAAAATGAGGTGATATATAGTACTTTTCATGATTCTTTTTTCAGTTGCGTGCCGATCATTATTAAGGCATTCGCGAGTGCTTGTCGATCAGACTGACCGTCATTTTGGAGCATTTGCGTTTCTGTACGAAGTCCGTCAATTTGTGCCTGAAAATCAGTTGCAAATTCATTGATGAGCATTGACAATTTTTCGAGATCGTTTTCACTACGACTAATAAGTTCGTCAATACGATTATCAACACGTTGTGCTATGTTATCTGGAATGTCACCGTATTGTGCTTTAATAGCGGCTATTTCTTTCAACAACCTCGTTTCAACTTCAACAATATTCTGCTGAACATTTCCAAGTTCTTGGGTCAAATTTTCAATTTTTTCATTATAATTACGAAAATCATCTCCAAATATACTGTCCCTAAGATAAGATTCTAAGTTCTGCGGTTTTGCTTGTTGTGCTTCTTCTGTTTCTTCAATCACAGGCGGTTGCTGTGTTTCTTTCATAAAATATCTCCCTCGCAAATCTTAGTATCTAATATGGTATGAAATCGTTTCAAGGTTAAGAGTATTATGGATAGTTATATAGATTATCCGGTGTGCGGTTATCCGGTTCAACGTCTAATGGCACTGTGGGGGGTTCACTTTGTTCTACAAGTTCATCTGTAGACTGCGTGCGGCTTGCGTTAAATTCACGGAGGATACAGTTGACAATTTCTTCACTATATGCTTCTGCTGAGACTTGCCTCTGATTTGCTTCCCATGCCATTCGCGCTACTGCTTCAAAGTACTCAGCATGTTTATACGCATCTAAAAGGTTTGTTCCACGTGAAAAAGTACCGTGCCCAATCCAATAAAGAATATGGCGCATCGGCTCGGAACCGTTTTCAAAAAGCCGCAAACTTTCATAAGATAATTCTGGTATTCCTGGCACCCGTTCCTGCACAAATCCAATCCCACCGGACGCATCATAAATAATCGGAGTTTCCGGTTCATATCCCTTTAGGAAACTATAAAAATGATCGGGATGACCGTGTTCTGTACGCGAAATTAGGTTTAGAAACTTCGGCTGCAAGTGGACTAATGCTTGAAATCCGTGTTTTTCAAGTTGCTCAAAAATCAAGAGATAATGGAACATCTCACTTGTCGGAACGCAAGACTGTGAGGCATTTTCCAACTCTATAGAATTTTCTATCTCAGACTGTGTTCGTGTACCAAAGCGCATTCGATAATGTGTTCCATCCGGTTCTACCTCAATGACTGTCAGATTTAGGGCGGGGTGTTCTATCCCGATCATGTCCAACCGAGACCCGGATTTAGTCAAAAGCACCTGTCTACCTGCTAACCCTTTTACGACAATCGCTGAAGGTAATGCGTGTCGTGGTGCCTCCTCATAGGTAATAAGACACTTCGCATCTACCGGTTCTGATAATATAACCCCCATGTTACCTGCTGAAGCCCATAAGTAGTCGTGAGCATGTGCATGCGCACCTACCCATCCCATTTGACCAATACATGTTCCTAATTCACTGTCAGGTGAAATGGGATGAAGTCCCGGTTGATAACCTCTTGCACACCACTGTCTGTATAGGTAACTGTGGGCTGGTGGCGGTTGCTGATGCGTCAAGTAAGGATTGATTAATGTTGCTACCACTTGTGCCTTTTTGGTATAAATCTCTATTCAAAATACTTTATCTTAAAATATACCATGTTTCAGCGGCTTTGGCAAGTTAAATCGCTGATTTGAGTGTGTAAGTATTTTATTAAAAGTTAGATTAGTATATGTTAATCAGGGATCGTTGCTTTTCTTCTGAATCGCGGATTCGTACGGATTACACAGATTACGCGGATTTGGAAAAATCTTGAGATGGAGTTCGTTCCTACAAAGAAGTTGTTTAATGAAAATACGCTAATAAATTTTGTAACTATAAAAACGCACCGCTTGACACTTGCTTGTTTTTGCATTAAAATTGAATTCGCTAAACATAAACCGCAATTATTTAAAATAAGAGGAATTTGATGAAAACACGAATAGAAAAAGATAGTTTAGGTGATGTAGAGGTGCCAGAGGAGGCATACTGGGGGGCGCAAACACAGCGCGCATACCTCAATTTTGACATCGGAGACGAACATTTTCCACCGACCTTCATCCGCTCACTTGCGATTATTAAGCATGCAGCCGCCTCTGTCAATACCGAACTCGGTGGTATTACCGCAGAAATAGCTGAACTTATCTGTCGTGCTGCAGATGAAGTTGCCGATGGCAATCTTGCAGACCAGTTCCCGCTTCGGATTTGGCAAACAGGTAGTGGCACACAGACACACATGAATATCAACGAAGTTATCGCAAACCGTGCAAATGAACTGGCAGGTGGCAGTCGTGGTATGAAAACCCCCGTGCATCCGAACGACCATGTGAACCGTTCACAATCAACGAACGATGTTTTCCCAACTGCCATTCACATAGCGGTTGTGACACAGTGCGTTAAACGTTTGTCGCCCGCTGCTGCGGCATTACAGAGTGCATTGGAGGATAAGGCGCAGGAATTTTCGGATATTGTAAAAACAGGTCGCACGCATCTGATGGATGCGACACCTTTGACGTTAGGACAGGTATTCAGTGGATATGCGCAGCAGGTAGCACATGCACAGGAAGCGATTAGAAATACTTTGCCGCATCTTTATGAACTCCCCATTGGTGGAACTGCTGTCGGCACTGGACTAAATACCCATCCAGATTACGCGGACGCAGTCGCTGCTCGTATTGCTGAACGCACCGGACATCCGTTTGTGAGTGCACCGAATAAGTTTGAAGCGTTGGGAAGTCGAGACGCTCTCGTATCAGCAAGCGGTGCAATGAAACGGCTCGCTTGTGCATTGTATAAGATTGCCAACGATATTCGCTGGTTAGGTAGCGGTCCCCGATGCGGTATCGGTGAATTGATTTTGCCGGAGAATGAACCGGGAAGCTCCATTATGCCTGGAAAAGTCAATCCTACTCAGTGTGAGGCGATGACAATGGTTTGTGCACAGGTGATTGGCAATGATACAACGATTTCACTCGCTGGCAGTGCGGGTAACTTTGAACTGAACGTTTTTATGCCTGTGATTGCTTTTAACAGTCTACAATCTATTCGCTTGTTGTCCGATGCGTGTGATGCGTTCCGTCAGCATTGCGTTGTTGGGATTGAAGCGAACACATCCGTAATTACTGGCTATCTGGAAGCATCCTTGATGTTGGTGACAGCGTTGACACCACGGATAGGTTACGATGCGGCGGCAAAACTTGCGCAGAAGGCACATCGGGAAGGGGCTACACTCCGTGAGGTAGCGGTTAAAGAGGGTGTACTAACAGCGGAAGAGTTTGATGCGCTTGTTGTGCCGAGTAGAATGGTTGCACCGAATTTATAATATGGTAGATTTTACAATTTATACCAATTCTATAAATTATTTTTTCTTTTGAAAAGAAATGTAAGAGGCGCAATAAATTGCGCGACTACGAACGTAAATACCCTTAAAATCAGGTGTCAATTTAACGGTTCACCACGCCGGTAGGGTAATAAATCGGGCTTAGAAAGCCCTCCCACAAGAGATAATCCAGCAATTTTTTCTTAAATTGACAGTTATGGTGCGGTTAGGAAACCGCACCTACCGTCAGATAAATCAAGTTAATTGAGATAACTTGATAGTCAGAAGTTATTCCTCAACCGTCTCAGCAATCAATTCAGGTTCAGCAACCGGTTCAGGTAGTTCTTCGGGTTCTGGGTTTTCGATTGCGTCACGTGACACTTCAAGTTCCTGCCACTCAGAGAATCCTGTACCTGCGGGGATTAGCCGTCCAAGAATGACGTTTTCTTTCAAACCTGTAAGTAGGTCTGTTTGCCCTTCAACAGCGGCATCTGTTAGGACTTTGGGTGTCTGTTGGAAACTCGCTGCAGAGATGAAACTATCTGTGCTAAGCGATGCTTTGCTGATGCTCTGCAAGACAGGTTCACCTGTTGCGGGGGTACCACCATCTTGTTCAACACGTCTATTTTCGGCGTGGAACTTGTGTCGACTGACTTCATCGTTCGCGTAGAATTTTGTGTCCCCAACAGATAAGATACGTATTTTTTGAAGCATCTGCCGTACAATTACTTCTACATGTTTGTCGTTAATGTTGTTAGTTGGATAAACTGCCTGAACCTCATCCACAAGGTATGCCCAAAGTGCTTCTTCACCCTCAAGGGAATGTCCGTTAAGGGTCGTTCTACCAATGGCAAGAATATCGTGTGGGTTGAGATATCCATCCGTTAGAGGTTCTCCTGCTTTGACCCAGTCCCCGTCGTCAACACGGCGTTTCTCGTCGGGTATAGAATATAGACGACTTTTGGTAGCACCGTCTACGATTCGGTATTGGGGTACCCCAGCTTTCTGTCCGGTAAGTTGCACATGTCCATCAATCTCAGCAATTTCAGCGGCATCTTCGCGTTTCGGACGCCGTGCTTCAAAAAGCTCTGTCACACGCGGGATACCGGCAACAATGTCAAGGTTAGTCGTTTTTTCCTGCAATTCTGCCAACGAATGTTGTGCTTTAACGCTTTGTCCATCCTTAACAGAAACTGAGTAGCCAGCGGGAATAAGGTGTGACACGCTTCCCCCACCTGCGATGTCAATATCTATTCGGAAAGTTTCAATTAAGCCATCTATATCAACACCTGCATATTGTTCAAGGGCAGTTGCATATTCCCAGTCTTTCAACTCTTGACCAATAGTAAGTGTACAGTTCGGGTGTATCACTTTCGTCACTCGATAGGTATACTTTGAAGTGGAAGCCGATTCCTTTTTATAATCAGCATCGCTGAGAATATCGCCTACAGCAATCTCGGAATCAGTTTCAGACACACCTGTTACCTTAAAAGCGCGTTCAGTATCAAAGCCTTTATAAAGCCGTTGCGCACGTTTATATTCATCCTCATCAATCCGTTGATCAGCAGTAAAAGGACACTCGGCGTGGTGAACGGCAAGGACATGATACACCAGTCTTACGGCAGGCGGAGGTGTATCCGTGTCTCGATGCTGTTTAACAAGTGCCTTGTAATCCGATTCTGTCAAAGTTTCCTCAGTTTCAGTCCCTTCAGGCACATAAATGTAAAGTTTCTCAAAATCAAATCCTTTATAGTTTCGCCGGAATCGATTGGATTCCGATTGCGTGATAAATTCATCAACAGCAACAGGAAATTCAGGATGATGTGAAGCCGCAATGCGGTAGAGTCGTTCAACCTCAAATCCTCCTTCATTCTTAGTAACATCAACCTCAAACCCGGGGAATTCCTTCAATACAGCTTTTTTCTCATTTTCGGTGAGCAGTGTCTCAGGTTCCCGTTTACAATCTGGATGATGCACAGTAGTAATTCGGTATTTGAGACGTTCTGCGGTAAACCCACTAAATTTATCACGAAGTGTCTCTAATTTTTCGATCTCAATAAGTTCGTCAGACTTTAGCGGACATTCAGGGTGCCTGACCTGTGTGACTCTATACAACTGCGTTGATGGGCGTTGCACGTCAAACGTTCTAAACGTCTCCAGTGCGCGTCGAAATTCTGCAGCAGTCAATTCTTGATCCACAGTTAAGTCAATATCGTCGCTGACTTCTGTCACGGTATATACTGGTTCATCGAGTTCCATGTGGTACTGACTCTCTTCGTCTGGAGAAAGTAGTTTCCCTTCCTTAAACGGGCAACTCGAATGCGTTACCTTCTGAATCTGATACTTCATATCTGCTTTAACACTGTTCTGTTTCTGTAGATATTCACTTTCAGTAAGGATAGCACCTTTTTTGGTTTCATACACCCATTCGCCGTCAAATGGTCGAATCTCGGCACGCCATGTTTCTGCTTCGCTTTCTGTCAGCAATGTGCCGACCTTCAGCGAAGTTTCCGGATGCTTCACGCTTTTGACACGATAATGCGGTTCAGAGCATCGGAACGGTGAGAACTTGTGAAAACAGGCGTTGTATTCTTGTTCAGTTAGATACTGTCCTTCTTGCAGTGGGAAATCTGCTCCACCGTTTGCCTCAACGACATCTGGCCGGGTTACTTTGACAACCTCATAGGCAATAGGTTCTACCTCAAACCCAGGAAAGCGCTCAAGATTTTCTTGATACTGTTTCTCTGTGAGAAGTTCATCGGGTTGTAGTTTGCACTCAGGGTGCTGGACGGTCTTAACCTTATATTTAGGTTGATCAAGGTGTTCAGCGACCTGTTCTACGATCCAGAGTCCGTCTTTTTCATGGACGGTGCGTCCGGGAATGAAATCACGAAACCGCACTTTTCCGGTAGCCTTCGCGAGAATCTTACGTGCAAGGCGTTCACTCATATCTTCAACCACGCCGCCTGTATGGAAGGTACGCATTGTCAACTGCGTCCCGGGTTCACCGATAGACTGCGCGGCGATGATACCGATAGCCTCTCCAACATTCGCGAGTTGCCCTGATGTCAAATCAGCGCCGTAGCAGGCAGCGCATACACCTTTCTCTGCCTCACAAGTGAGTATAGATCGGACTCGAACGCTGGGAACTTCAGCACCTTCTATAATTTCTGCCATCTGCGGTGTAATGAGTGTATCACTTTCAACCAGCGTTTCCTCTGTGGTGGGATGTATTACAGGTTCCACGGCAACACGACCGCTAATCTTGAACCCGATGGCCCCCGCACTTGTAGTGAATTTGAGGATGCCATGCGTCGTTCCGCAATCCCCTTCGGTAATCATCACATCTTGCGCGACATCAACCAGTTTCCGTGTGAGGTATCCAGAGGCCGCGGTTTTCATAGCGGTATCCACCAACCCTTTACGTGAACCATAGGTTGAGGTAAAGTAGTCAAGTACATCCAAGCCTTCTCGATAAGAAGATTGAATCGGTGTAGACAGAATCTCACCACTCTGTTTAGACTTCAATCCAACGATAGCACTAATTTGTATGAAAGGATTTTTGCGTGCGCGGGCTCCACTATCTGCCATCAGATGCACCGGACTAAACCCTTCTACCTCTTTATCTTGTTCAACCAGGTACGTTTCTGTCGTCGGAAGTTCAGTAAACATTGTCTCTTCAATTTTTTCGACAGCGTCATACCATATCCGAATCTTCTGGTTCTCTAATTCCTCAGCCTCAAGGTTTTCTTGCTCGCTTAAACGCTCAATTTGTTTACTTGCCTTAGCAAGAATTTCTGTTTTGTCAAGCGGTATCAAGTAATCCTTTATACCAGGAGAAATGCCACTGCGGGTTGCGTACTCAAAACTAAGTTTCTGTAACCGATCTAACAGTGATACAGTTTCTGCGGTACCAAGTTCGTTAAAACAGCGTTTGACGAGTTGGGACAAACGTTTGCTCCGTGCTTCCTCATTGAAAAATGGCAATTCAAGCCCTGTCGTCTCATCTTTCCAAGTGAGTGAGGCAGTCCCATTTGTATGTGGAAGAACCTCATTGAAAATAACACGTCCGACGGTTGTGAGGATCGGTTCGTGATGTCCTTTGAAAAACAGCAGAACCGAATCATGTAGTTTGAGCGTGCCACACCCGTGTGCATGTGTCACCTCATCTACAGATGTAAAACGGCGCTTCGCCCATGCTTCACTTTCCAGTGATGCGAAAACATTATCTGATTTGGCGTCTTGCGATTTTTCAGCATAAGCATCGTGGAGTTGTGCTGCTCGTTCTTGATGTTCTGGCAGTGCCTTTGTTAGAAAACTTGCGCCTAAAATCATATCAAGTTCTGGCACCGTAATCGGTTCACCGTGCGAAGGTTTGAGAATATTACCACTACTGAGCAGTAACATTTTCGCTTCTGCTCGTGCCTCAATAGACAGCGGCACATGAACCGCCATTTGGTCCCCATCAAAATCGGCATTGAACGCCTTACAAACAAGCGGCGGAATCCGAATTGACTTCCCTTCAACAAGCACAGGCATGAACGCTTGAATTCCGAGCCTGTGAAGTGTCGGTGGACGATTTAACAAAACCGGATGGTCAGCGATAACTTCCTCTAATGCTTCCCAAACTGGCGAGTCCGGTGTTACGTGTTCAGTCAAATATTTCCCACGTTTGATAGTCTGCACTTTTCCGGATGTCAAAAGCTTCTCAATAATGAATGGCTTGAAAAGTTCAACAGCCATTAATTTAGGTACCCCACACTGGTGGAGTTCAAGTTCGGGCCCGACAACAATAACACTTCTACCTGAATAGTCTACTCGTTTTCCGAGTAGGTTTTGTCGAAAACGTCCAACTTTACCTTTGAGGATGTCGGACAAGGATTTGAGGGCACGTTTGCCAGGTCCAGTCACGCGACGTCCATGTCTGCCGTTATCCAAAAACGCGTCAACGGATTCCTGGAGCATCCGCTTTTCGTTTCGGAGGATGACTTCAGGAGATCGAAGATCAATAAGTTTTTGCAGTCGGTTGTTTCGGTTAATTACGCGGCGATATAGATCGTTGAGATCACTCGTTGCGAATCTACCGCCTTCCAGTGAAACTAAAGGACGAAGATCAGGACTAATCACAGGAAGCACATCAAGGATCATCCAATCAGGATGCATCTCTGCTTTGTCAAAACCTGCCACCATCTTGAGCTGCTTTGAGAGTTTAACTTTTTTCTGGTGGCTGGAAGTTGCCTCAAGTTCTTCCGTGAACTTTTTTACATCTTCAGGCAGATCAATTTTGCGTAGGAGTTCCTGAATTGCCTCAGCTCCCGTTCCTGCTCGGAACGAATCTGGGTGCTCACGTAGCTTAGCATTCACTTCCGTTTCTGTAAGTATATCTTTTTCAACCAAACCACAACTGTCATCAATAACCTCTGTGACAATAAACGCTTCAAAGTAAAGAACCCGTTCAACCTGCCGGGAAGCAAGTTCAAGGAACGTGCCAAGTCGCGATGGAATTCCTTTGAAAAACCATATATGGGAAACGGGGGTGGCAAGTTTGATGTAACCGAGTCGTTCTCTTCGAACTTGTGATTTTGTCACCTCAACCCCGCACTGGTCACAAATAAGTCCTTTATGCTTAATCCTTTTATACTTACCGCAACTGCACTCAAAATCTTTTTGCGGACCAAACGTCGCTTCACAAAATAAACCTTGCTGTTCAGGACGAAAACTACGGTAGTTAATCGTTTCTGCCTTTTTGATTTCGCCGCAATCACAAGTGCCTTTCTCGGGACACGACCATGTATCACTTGCTGGATTCCTCCGTCTACAGGATGTCCGTTTTGCCCAATCTTTTATCTGATCAGGCGAGGCGATACTGATAGAGATACGATTAAATCGATTTTCTTTGTCTGCCATTCTTTCTACTCCTTTTATATAGTTGTCAGTTATCAGTTAAGAGTCGTTCTCTGAATTGACTCATTCTGAAAACTGAATACTGATAACTATTCGGTATCATCGGTGTCCCAAGTGAGTTTTAGGGTTGGTTCTTCATCTATGGGTTCCATTGTATCTAACGTGTGCAAGAGTGGGAATCCCGCTTCATGGAGTCCTACTTGTCCTGAATCGGCATCCGCAGGATCGCCCTCAGACAACTCCACATTTAAGCCAAGACTCTGTAATTCTCTGACCAACACATTGAAAGATTCAGGGGTGCCGGGTTTTAAGGGACTTTGCCCCTTTACAATAGATTCATAGATTTTAGTTCTGCCTTTTACATCGTCCGATTTGATAGTTAACATCTCTTGCAGTGTGTGGGCTGCGCCGTAAGCTTCCAATGCCCAAACTTCCATTTCACCGAGCCGCTGTCCACCATGTTGTGCTTTACCACCTAACGGTTGCTGTGTCACCAAGGAGTACGGTCCGGTTGAACGTGCGTGCATTTTATCTGCAACGAGATGATTCAACTTGAGAAAATAAACATAGCCAACTGTTACTTCCTGTCCGAAAGGTTCACCAGTTCGCCCATCGTAAAGCACGCTTTTGCCGGTCTGTTTAACATTTTCAGGTAAATTCGTTTTCGTCAACATGTCGAACACCTCTTCTTCGGTAGCCCCGTCAAACACAGGTGAGGCAACATGCAAATCGAGTTCCTTGCATGCCAGACCTAAATGTATTTCAAGAATCTGACCAACATTCATCCGCGAAGGCACGCCAAGAGGATTTAAAACAATATCAACAGGGGATCCGTCTGGCAGGTATGGCATATCTTCTTCGGGCAAAATCTTTGCAACAACGCCCTTGTTCCCGTAGCGTCCAGCCATTTTATCGCCGATGGAGATCGGACGACGACTTGCAACATAGACTTTGACAAGTTTCAAAACCCCCGGTTTCAGTTCTTCACCTGCCTCGAGTTTCTCTAACGCGTCATCTTTTTCCTGCGTATAGGCATTAATTCTACCGGTGGCGAGTTCTTGAAGGTTCTTGATGTATGAGACTGCATCTGCATCTGTAATCTGAAGTGCTTCAAGGTCATTTCGCGACAGTGTATCCAGATATTCACGTGTCAACACGTCCCCTGCTTCTAACTGCTTTGGTGACTCAGCGTTGTCTTCGCCTTCAGTTTCTTCATCATTCTCAAAGGTCGTAGGATACGCGAGTTCTTTGCTGGCCAAAGTCTCACGGAGTTCTTCCGTCAAACGTTCAGAGACCTGTTCACACTGTTCCTGCCACGTCTGTTCAATTTGTTTGCGAAGTGCCTCTTGTCGCCATGCGGTTCGCTCGCTATTCGGGGTAGCTTGGCGGGAAAAAACCTTTACGTCAATGACAACGCCTTCTACGCCTGGACGGGTGTAGGCAGAAGCGTCCTTGACCTCTTTGACTTTCTCGCCGAAAATAGCGCGTAGCAGTTTCTCTTCGGGACCGTATTCACTTTCACCTTTCGGTGAGATTTTTCCAACAAGAATACTGCCTGTTCCTACGACACTACCTATGCGAATGATTCCTTCGTCATCCAGCTGTGCGAGACTTCGGGCAGACATGTTTGGGATATCGCGGGTAATCTCCTCGTCTCCCATCTTTGTTTGCCTTGCGGCGACTTCGAATTCTTCAATGTGGATAGAGGTAAATGTATCGTTCTTGATAAGCGACTCACTGATAAGGATTGAGTCCTCAAAGTTATGTCCACCCCACGGCATATAGGCGCAAAGTACGTTTCTTCCGAGTGCAAGTTCGCCCCCTTCAGTTGCAGTGCCATCGGCAATAACATCGCCTGCTTCAACAACATCCCCGATATCCACGCGTGGGCGTTGGTGGATACAGGTGCCGCTGTTACTCCGTTTGAAGTTTTTTAGTTTATAGACATCGTATCCCATTTCACTGAAACCATGTTCGCCTTCTTCAAGATGCAGTGCTTGCCCCGTCCGGATCAGGACCTCTTCGGCATCAACACTGGAGACGACACCGCCACGTTGTGCGATGACCATGGCATTCGCATCACGCGCAGCGCGATGTTCCATGCCGGTGCCGACCCAGGGTGCTTCTGGACGGATAAGCGGTACAGCTTGCCGCTGGTGGTTAGCACCCATGAGCGCGCGGTTAGCATCTTCATGCTCTAAAAAAGGCACAAGTGCAGCGGAAACACCAACAATCTGTTGCGGGGCAATACCTATGTAGTCAATCTCATTGAGATCACGTATAAGCACTTCTTCACCTTTTCGGCTACGAAGTGCCTTCGTTTTGTTGCCAGAGGAGATTGCATCTGCAGGCGCAATGTGGTACTTATCCTCTGCATCTGCAGTTAAATATTCAACATCTTCGGCAATTTTGCCTTTATGAACGGCACGATAGGGTGTTTCTAAAAATCCATACGGATTAACACGAGCAAAAGTTGCTAAGGAGACGATAAGACCGATAGAGGGTCCCTCAGGTGTTTCTAATGGACAGACACGTCCATAATGCGTGCGATGGACATCTCGGACAGCCGCGGTAGCACGGTCACGATGCAATCCACCAGGACCGATCGCCGAAATGCGTCGCTTATGGGTAAGTTCATCCAACGGATTTATCTGTTGCATGAATTGGGAAAGTTGATTAGAACCGAAAAACTCTCGGAGTGACATCATGAGTGGCTTCGGATTCACCAAATTCTTAGGATTCTTCAGTTGTGCGTCGGTAGTGGTGCTCAATTTCTCTCGCGCTGCCCGCCGCATCTGCAGGAGCGCAATACGGAATTGATTCTCAAGGAGTTCTCCGATGACACGCACCCGCCTATTGCCGAGGTGGTCTAAATCATCTACCTCTCTGTATCCATTTCGGATATCCATAAGATATTGCAAGGTAGCAGCAATATCCTCTTTGCGAAGTACCTTCATATCTTCCGATGGCATTTCTCCAGATTCATCAAGATAGATGGGCATGTCACTAAATTTTGAATTGACTTTATATCTTCCAACGGTGCCTAAGTCATAGCGTGCACCATCAAAGAAGAGGCGTTCCAAACAGGCTGTCGCTGCTTCGCGTGTCGGTGCATCACCAGGTCTTAATGTCCGGAATATCTCAAGCAGTGCGCCCTCTTGCAATGTTCCTCCGGCATAAGCCTTGACCGTGTCCCGCGAGAGGGTATTCCGCAAATATCGGAGTTCTTGTTCATCTGATTCCACCAACACTTCCACCTCTGACACCTTAGCCTCAGCGAGTCGATCAAATTCTATTTCAGACAACTTCGTATTTGCTTCAAGCAGGACTTCACCTGAATCGGTATTGACCACAGGTTCAGCGATAACGCGTCCGATAACATCTTGTGTCATCGGGACGATTTCTGTGCTGCTGAAAAGTTTTAGGATTTCCGCATCTGTTGACCAACCGAGTGCACGTAATAGCACGGTGGCTAATAGTTTTTTCTTTCGGTCTAATCGGACGTGGATGCAATCCTTTGAATCGAATTCAAACTCTATCCAAGCACCACGGTAGGGGATTATCTGTCCTGTTGGAAGTTTCTGCACGCTTGATGCATGTGATTTATCAAGGAAAATTACACCGGGGGATCTATGTAACTGATTGACAATCACGCGTTCAGAGCCATTGATGATAAAAGTTCCATTTTCAGTCATCAATGGAATATCGCCAAGGTAAACATCAGATTCAGTAATATCTAAAACACGCGTCTGCCCTGTGTCTTCATCTTTTTCCCGTTCAACACACATTAGACGGGCTTGTAACCGCACCTGATAATTCAGTCCGCGTGCCTGACAATCCGAAAGATCGTGTGTTGGTGGGCTGAGCGTGTAACTGACAAATTCCAGACTTGTGGTCTCTTTAAAATCATAAATCGGAAAAACTTCCTTGAACAGTGCCTGAAGTCCTTTTGGCTCGCGTTCATTTTCTGAGACA
Organism: Candidatus Poribacteria bacterium; assembly: GCA_965219695.1. GTDB lineage: Bacteria > Poribacteria > WGA-4E > WGA-4E > WGA-3G > MSPOR6. The sequence continues at coordinate 20,271 of CBDCOJ010000004.1, forward strand.
AAACGCTGCATAAATGCGGCGTAGGATCGCTTTTGGGTCTCAATTAAGTCGGGCAATTCAAGTGCCGATGGAGTTTTGGCAAAGGATTTACGTTGTCGTAACGCTGATGCACTTCCATTAGTTTTAGTAGTATTGGGCATAAATTTTCACCTTGCGTGGGTCGCGGATGGGTTGAAAGGTTTGTCCGATTAGGCTGCTGCACTGAACTCGTTTACAGAGAAATATTTTCTGTTATCAGAAAGAGGTCTTTACCGATAACAGATACTTGAAAACTATTCTCACTACTTGTTATTGGGTCTACTTTCACGATTTCTGTTTGTGCTTAAATGTGCAATGCTGCTTGGGGTAGTAAAACATTCTGTTGAATTACGGATAGTTGGCAATATACCGGCTTACACAACTAACAATTTGTGTTGGATTCAGGTATTCTTCAAAGAGAATACGAATTCGCAGAAGGACAGAATATCAACGATTTGATGTTGAGGGCCTTCACCGATCAATTGGATTTGTCTTTTTTGTTGCCTCAGTCTCTTTACACAGCAGTTAGGTACATGAAGCGAACGCAATGCATACGATTTATCGTTCACTATCAGGTAGTAGGCGCGAGAAAACGCTTGACCTCACGCATCTCAAAAAAGAAACATACGAAGTACTTGACAACTTGTGGTGCAACACCCAACACTTACGAACATTCTTCATTTTAATTTCAAAAACAGTTGCCTATTTTTTGAAGAAGTTATATACTTCCTGAAAGTCACCCGAAAATAAAACATACGCTCTTCATTTTTATGACTTCTTAAAGGCGTAACATATAATTATACATTAAAGTTTACAGAAATGTCAAGAAAAAACGCAGAAAATTGTATATTTTTTGAATTTGGCGGACATTTTGCTATTTTGATGTATAAATTTAACGTTTACAGTGTCACAAAATCTCATTATGATTCGGAATTACTTATACATCCTGCACCAGCGAGGTTTCCTAACCTCGCCTACCGAGGGACACAAGTGTCTTTTATTTTTATAATTCACCATAAATTGTCTGGAACGCGGAATTATGGGAACACTAATAGAACGACTACCTGTCAAAGCAATTATCGGCGTTCTGATAGCGGAACCGTCAATTTTGCCGAAGGTCTATCAGCAATTGACAGATCAATTCGGTCCCATTGACTATACCAGCGAACTTTTACCTTTTACCAGCACAACTTACTACGAGGCAGAGATGGGGAAAGGACTTCAACGGCAATTTATCAGTTTTGAAAAATTAATTGATGCGGGTACATTGGCAGATAGAAAGTTGTTTACAAATCAGGTAGAACAAGCATTCGTAGAAAAAGATACTTCACGGCGGCGGGTCAATTTAGATGTAGGTTACGTGTGCATGGCAAAGTTAGTGCTTGCGTCAACTAAGGACCACGCCCACCGCATCTATCTCCGTGACGGCATCTATGCAGAGATAACACTTCGTTTTTATCGTAAATCGTTCCAACCGTGGGAATGGTCGTATCCAGATTATCGTTCTCCTGCTTACATTGCTATTTTTAACCATATTCGCGCAATCTATAGGGAGCAACTCAACACATGAACACACATATTGTATCCATTAAAAAATATCAGATAGGAATTCCTGCCTTTTTCACTCGCTTTTTGGTAGAACCTAAAAATATGTGCAGACACTCTGGTAGGTGCGATTTTAAATCGCACCTACACCAACGTACAAGTAATTATGAATTTTACAAGAAAATCTTTGTTTTTTTGACTATCTGTGCATTTTTGGTACAGTTCGCAAGTTTTACGGATGCAGAGGATTCCAGAGCGCGGGCACGAGAACTCGGTATCTACATAGGCACGCTTCCTACTGGTGAACATAATGCTATCACAGATGTTCCTGGTGTTAAGGTCGGACACGTGACGCTAAACGAAGGCGATTCAATTCGCACTGGTGTTACGGCAATACTCCCACACGATGATATTTGGAAGGTGCGGTTGTTCGGCGCGGCACATACCATTCACGGTAACGGTGAAGCCACCGGTATTGCCCGAATCAATCAAGCAGGATGGATTGAATCTCCTATTTTGTTGACAAACACGCTGAGTGTTGGTGCTGTTCACGATGGCGTTGTGCGATATATTGTGAAGCGATACCCTAACGATAACATTATCCTTCCTATTGTTGCGGAATGTTATGATGGTGGTTTGAATGACATCAGCGGACTTCATGTTAAACCGGAGCATGCGATTGAAGCAATCGAGAAGGCAGAATCTGGACCGGTTGCAGAGGGTTGTGTCGGCGGTGGCACAGGCATGCGATGCTACGGTTTCAAAGCAGGCATTGGCACTGCTTCGCGAGTTCTACCAGCAAACAGAGGCGGGTGGAAAGTCGGTGTGTTGGTGAATTCTAACGGCGGACGCCGTCATCAATTGCGTATTGATGGCGTACCAGTCGGTAAAGCATTAGAAGACGACCAATTGAAACCGGGGAGGGACGGATCGTTTATTATTGTTATTGCAACGGACGCACCCTTGACACACCGTCAATTGAAGCAGCTGGCAATCCGTGCAACACACGGACTTGCCCGCACTGGCACGCCGAGTACAGATGGTAGCGGTGAGTTCGTGATTGCGTTTTCAACTGCGAATGTTTTTCCGAGCAGTACTGAAAGCGGTACTTTTCAGATTCAGATGGTCGTTAATAGACGTCTGAGTTTACTTTTTGAGGCAGCGATTGAAGCGACTGAGGAGGCAGTTATTAATTCAATGACAATGGCAACGACTATGACGGTGCGTAATGGTCGGACGATGCCAGCGCTTCCACTGGATAAGTTGAAACAGGTGATGAAACAGTATGGACGTTGATCATTGAGTAGAAATTTGGCACTTTTACAAGTTCGGCTCATGTAAAAAGTATGTGCCACCGCTCTCATAAAGCCAATAACCATGCGGGTTAAATTTCCATTTGCACTTATTCTTGACATGAGCCACAAGTTCTATGAATTATTTTCTCTTTTAAAAAGGAATGTAAGAGGCGCAATGAATTGCGCGACTACGAGCGATCTATTTCTTTAAGAGAAGTTATTTGTTAAAAATGGTATTACTACTAATTGTAAGCCAATCGGTTTAATCAGATGTAAGGAGCTTAACACATGGAACATCGTTATCTCTTTTTAGATCTGCATCATATTGCTCGAATTGAGGGACTTTATCGTCGGATGCACCAACCGCAACGGCATCCGGAAAATCCTATTTTGCGGGGTGAAAATCCGTGGGAGAGTGTCGCATCGCTCTACGGCACAGTGCTTTACGATCCGCAGGATTCGCTTTTCAAAATGTGGTATCTCACGGGTCCTTATGTTGATGGTATGGTAGAGGTGCGTCAACGCAAGGCACTTGGTAATATCACGCTGCTTGCTTATGCCACTTCAACCGATGGTGTGCATTGGGAAAAACCGATTCTAAATCAGGTCGATTTTGCTGGCAGCACAGAGAATAATCTTATTGATGTCGGGCGAACAAACTGCGAGGGTATGGCTGTCCTCTACGATGAAAATGAAACGGATCCTGCCCGTCGTTACAAAGGTTTTTATTGGGAGCATGGCGGAATTGATACGTTTATTCAGCACGATGGACGCACGATCTGGGGACATGGAGAAGGGGACGGTATGTGGATGTCATTTTCACCTGATGGCGTTCATTGGACAAACTACGAAGACAATCCTGTCATTTCGCTTGGTAGCGACACGACACAATCGCTGGTATGGGACCCGAAGATACAGAAGTACGTTGTGTTCGGTCGGTTCGGGGCAGGTGGACGCAAAACGGCGCGTGCTGAAAGCAGTGATAGCATTCACTTTAGCGAACCCAAACTGGTTCTGGAATGTGATGAAATTGATGAAGGTGGCACGCAAATTTACGGTATGCCGATTAATATCTATGAAGGTATTTATATCGGCATGATTTGGATTTATCGTGAAGGCGTTGACGGCACTATTGACACATCATTGGCAACCAGTCGAGATGGAATAAAGTGGCAACGGGTTTTAGACCGACAAACTTTTCTGACGCTCGGAGAAAAAGGGAGTTGGGAAGATGGCATGGTGCGTATCAGCCAGAATTTTATCACATATAATGACCAGCTCTATTTCTATTATGGTGGTGTGAACGGGCCGCATACCGGCAGAAAATTCAAGCAGGTTGAACGCAAACATAAATCTATGTTGGGACTTGCGACATTACGACGTGATGGTTTCGTCTCGCTTGATGCTGAAGAAACAGAAGGATATATGCTGACAAAACCTTTGCCTCTTGATGGAAAAGACCTATGCCTCAACGTTGACGCGAGGCGGGGCTACGTTGTCGTTACAGTTACTGATGATATGGGAACACCTCTGGAGAATTACGCTTCTGAACGAATTATCGGAGATGAGTTGGAGACGACTGTCAAATTTAGTCGTTCATTGGAAGCCTTAAAAGGGAGAAAAGTGCGATTACGGTTTCAGTTGAAAGATGCAAGTTTATATTCCTATTGGTTTGCTTAGGTGCCCCTGCAGCGTTATTTCTACTTGACAATAGGAGATTGTTATGCAAGCATATTATACTGCACAGATTCAACACCGCGGTGAGTGGTGGATTGGTCGGATACAAGAAATATCCGGAGTCACTTGTCAAGAAAGGACAAGAAAAGAATTGCTGGAAACATTAAAAGTCACACTTCTTGAAGTCTTAGAATATGACTCGCAGGAAGCAGTTCGCCAAGTTGAAAACAAGTATGAAGAAGTAGAGCGTATCTCATAAACATTTGTAAGGCGAGGTCCCTGTGCCTCGCCATTGCATAGAACGTGCCAAGCAACGGGCAGGCACAGGGACCCGCCCCTACGATAGAGTTGAATTTTCTGGCGAAAACCGTGTATAGCGATTTATGAAATAGGCTATAAAAATTGCTGTTATGAAACGTGTAAGGAAAACAATACATCTACGCACACCACCTCACCGTCTCCTATCGTCCACTTGAGACAAACCAAACCCGCTTCTGCAACCGATCAATACATTAGCATAGCAAACGTCCAACCTCAATTAAACAAGAAGGAAAAGACAATGAAATATATCTACCACAAAGAAGATGCCGAAGTCGTTCGGATTGAAGGCGATGCGCCGCGGACACTTTATACGCTCATTGAACCGAATACAAGAGACACAGAAAACTTCGCAATGGGATTAGAGGAAATTGACCCGAATAGCGAAATTCCGATGCACTCACATAGTGAAGCAGAGGAGATTATTTTTGTGTTCGGAGGGGAAGGGAAGGCGTTTGTTGCTGATGAAGTTGCTGAACTGAAACCCGGCACGGTGATCTATCTACCACCGAATGTTGAACATCGCTTTGTCAACACAGGCGATGAACCGCTTTGGATTACATGGACGCTTTCACCGCCCGGTTTTGAGAAGCAGATTCGCAAAATTGCAGATGGGGCTGCGGGGATGGAAGTTTTCAGTGAATCTTGATTAGGTTGTTCCTGATGTGCCGACAGACGATGGCGCGACATCGTAATGTGAAAATTCCAATGTAAACGTTCCGCGTCCTTGTGTCATGGAACGGAGACGCGTTGTATATTGAAACGTCTCTGCTAATGGGATAATGGCATTGATGACGTTAGATGCGTCTTGAGATGTTGTTTCGTTGATTTGTGCACGGCGTGAATTGAGGTCCCCGATTACCTTCCCAACGTGTTCATCTGGCACAGTGATATGTATCTGCATAATCGGTTCAAGGAGTAGCGGATTCGCCTGCCTAACAGCCTTTTCAAATGCAAGCACGGCAGCCGCCTCATACGCTACCTCTGATGAATCAGTGGAATGGGTAGAACCACCAGTAAGTGTCACCTTAATGTCTTGCAGTGCGTATCCCATAAGCGCACCAGTTCCCATCGCGCCTTCAAGAGCCTTCTCAATAAACGGAATGTACTGCCTCGGAATTTGTGTTTCATCGGTTCTGTCCTCAAACTGAAATCCTTCATCCCGTTCCAACGGTGCGACAGTAAGCGCCACATCCCCGTAAATGCCCTCTTCATCCGTTTTATGGATATGTGTACCACGTGCTTCTGCAGCCGTGCGAATCGTCTCACGATACGCCACCTGCAGCTTGCTCACCCGTGCGTTCACACCAAATTCTCGGATCATGCGGTCAGTAAGTATTTCTAAATGGAGCTCCCCCATGCCAGAGATAATCCGTTGTCCCGTTTCCTTATCAATACCGACGGTAAACGTTGGGTCTTCGTCCATCAGTTTTTCAAGCGTTTCCTCCAATGCGTCCGTGTCACTGGTACGTTCAGGTTCAATCGCAACAGAGATCACCGGTGGCGGGAATTCTATTGATTCCAGCAATAGTGGGTGGTCAACTTCACTCAAAGTGTGCCCCGTTTTTGTACTGCGCATTCCGACAAGTGCTACAATATCACCGGCATACGCAGCATCACAAGTTGCTTCTTTATTGGCGTGCATCTGCAGAATACGATTGACTCGTTCCCGTTTTTCTGTCGCCACGTTATAGACAACTGCTCCTCGCTTGAGCGTGCCGGAATAGACGCGGCAGTACACCAGTTTATCCACAGTGTCATGACTTGCAACCTTGAATGCTAATGCAGAAAAGGGTTCAGTATCGTCTGCTTGACGAATTACTTTATCTACAGTGTCAGAAGAATCACGTTTAGAGGATTTTCTTTTAGAAGTTTTTGGAATCTCACCTTCAATTGGTGGGACATCAATTGGGGAGGGTAAGAAATCAATAACCGCATCAAGAAGCGGCTGAACTCCTTGATTTTTTAGGGAACTTCCGCACAGTATCGGTACTAAACTCCCTTTCAACGTAGCACTCCGAATACCTGTAACTAATTCAGTTGCAGTAATCTCGTTACCTTCAATATATTTTTCAAGGAGGGTATCATCTTCAGACGCTACATTCTCAACAAGGGATTCGCGTGCGGTGTTCGCTGCTTCCTGAAATTCTGGAGGGATATCTACTTCTTGGTATGTCTTTCCTTGGTCGGTCTCATCCCAATGAATGGCTTTCATTGAAATAAGATCAACCACACCCACAAAATCGCGTCCTTCACCAAGTGGTATCTGCAAGGGAACAGGATTCGTGCCAAATCGTTCTCCCATCATCTCAAGCACACGAAAGAAATTTGCGCCAACCCTATCCATCTTATTGACAAATGCGATACGCGGTATCTGGTAGCGTTCCGCTTGATTCCAAACCGTTTCGGATTGCGGTTCTACACCACCGACTGCACAGAACAAGGCAATAGCCCCGTCCAAAACTCGCAATGAACGTTCCACTTCCACTGTGAAATCAACGTGTCCAGGGGTATCAATCAGATGTATAGCATGGTCTCGCCAGAAACATGTTGTTGCGGCGGCAGTGATTGTTACACCGCGTTCGCGTTCCTGCACCATCCAGTCCATCTCGGCAGTACCTTCATCTACTGTGCCGATTTTATGTTTTTTGCCTGTATAAAAGAGAATTCGTTCGGTAGTGGTTGTTTTACCTGCATCAATGTGCGCTGCAATACCGATGTTGCGCACGTTTTCTATTTGATATTCGCGTGCCATCTATTTCCTTTGAAGTAACTGTGGTTGATTTTAGAATTACTTGAACACTTTGCACCAGCGAGGTTAGGAAACCTCGCCTACCGGGAAACGAAATAAAGTATTCCTACATACCATTGTTCCACTGAAGCACAACACCAAGCAATCCAGGATTCCATTCCATGAGCAGTTGATACGCTTTCGGTGCATCGTGCCCCGGTACCCGATGACTAATCATGGGTGCAACAATAAAACGTCTCTGTGCGATAAGCGATAACATCAAACGACTGTCGTCTTCACTCGTCCAGAAATTCGGTGATGATTCTTGACGCGGACGAATTGAATTGTGCGCGCCATAGAGAATTAGACCTTTTTTATGCACATCCCGATAAAAATTGACATTCGGCGTTTCCCCGCGTGTGCTTGCTAACAATACAACCCGCGCGCCCCAGCCTGCAACAGTTAAGGCAGTGCTAATCGCATCTGGATGTCCTGTTGCCTCAATTACGACTGTCGGACCTTTGCCCATAGTAGCACCTGCTAACCGCTCAGAAAAATCTGTATCTTCAGGATTGAGTATATGGTCTGCGCCAATGCTTTTAGAGAGTTCAAGTCGACTGTCGGTTAAATCCGCTGCAATTACCGGTATCGCCCCGCTCAGTTTTGAGAGTTGCAAGGCAAGCAAACCGATAAGTCCCTGTCCTAAAACTAACGTTGCTTCTCCCAATTCTATCTGTGCTTTCCGCACCCCTTGTAGTGCAATCGCGCTAAGATTAAAAAAGACCATTTCTTCAGCTGGCGTATCAGACGTTTCTGCCTTCAGTAAACGATTCGGTGATGCGGCAAAATGGCTGGTATGTCCCTGCGTTGTAGCAACACGATCCCCTACCGTATATCCGCTGACATTTTTGCCGACCTCTACCACTTTACCGATATTACTATAGCCGGGACGAGAAGGATAGTTGCCCCGTGCATTCGGGAGTCCTAATAAAAAAGCGCGTTCTGTGCCAGGACTGATAAGCGTACATTCGGTTGCGACCAGAACTTCATCATCCTTGATAGCAGGTAGTTCAAACGTCTCAATATCAACTTTGGCGCGATCCGGCCAAATAACCCGTTGTGCTTTCATGAAACTCAAACCTCTTAAAAACCTTGAAGGATAGCCGTTTTTTGAGAAGTGTATCACAAAAACGACTATCCTTCAAGTTTTAATTTAGAGTCTGCTGCTTTGTCAACATATTATTATAGGTCGCGATTCGGAGATCGCTCCTACCGATGAACTACTTTCAAACCCATCAATTAGCACTTGACTAAAGCCTACTCATCAACCTAACGGTCATCGGGATTATTCTTTTTTTCAGGATTAATTTTCAGTGTAAAATAATTCCCGCGGTGGTTCGGGTCTTTGACATAAACGAGTGCCAATTTTTCATTGACTTTTTTCAATTCTTGCAAGATTCTTTCGTAATCTTTCAGGTTTTCAATGGGGTTATAATCGATCTCCTTGATGAGGTACCCTTTTTGAATGCCATTTTTCGCAGCTTGACTATCAGCATCAACCTGCATTACGATAACACCTGTCTCGTTTTGATACCCGTATCGTTCTGCAAGTTCTGGTGTCAATTTTTGAACATGCATCCCCGCAAATTCCTCTGTTTCGGGCAGTTCTTCAGGCGGCATCGGAACGGGTTCGGGAGTAGAGCCAGAGCGAAGACTTGCTATAACTCTTTCAGTTCGTTTCTCCAATTTTACGGTCAACTCTCTCTCTTTTCCATTTCGGAGAACTTTTAATCGGACAGATGAACCAACCGGCGTTGCCCCGACAGCATGCATCAAATGCGTTGAATCTTGAATAGTCTCTTTATTAAATTCGAGGATAATATCTCCATGCCGAATTCCACCTTTTTCTGCAGGACTCCCCGGACCGACTTCAATGACGAATGCGCCGCGCGGTGTATCAAAATCAAGTTTTTCGGCTAAATCGTGACTCACTGACCTCATCGTTATCCCAAGCCAACCGCGGACGATTTCCCCATGTTCAATCAGTTGCGGAAGCAACTTTTCTGCCGTGTTACTTGGAATAGCAAAGCCAATACCGACGTTTCCGACAGTGAATCCATTGGTGGCAATCAAAGTATTTATACCGATCAATTCACCTCGGATATTAATCAATGCCCCACCGCTGTTCCCCTGATTAATTGGAGCATCCGTTTGTATGAAGTTACTATATTGAATTTTTCTGGTAAAGTCTCCCCGATCTTTCGCGCTCACAATGCCACGGGTGACAGTTTGTGAAAGGTTAAACGGCGTTCCAATTGCGACAACCCATTCTCCGACTTCAAGCGCGTCTGAATCACCAAACGGAAGCGCGGGAAGTCCTTCAGCATCAATTTTAAGAACTGCTAAATCAGTCCCGCTGACTCCCGTACCACCCGGGTCCCGTCCAATTAATTCCGCATCGTATTCTTTACCATTTGGGAGGGTGACAGTAATTTTTTCTGCCTTATCAATAACATGGTTATTCGTAAGAATATAACCATCCTCGCTGACAATCACACCGGAACCTATTTGTTTAGTTTGAATGGATGGCGGTGGCTCATCGGTTGGTGTTTGCTCTCTAAAATTACGCTCATTCCATTCATCAAGAAAACCTTCCCATTCATTTCTTTCCAAGAAACGTCTAAGATCTTCTCTGCTCATTTCATCCGGTGGAATTACTCGTCCTTGTCCATCTGGTGGAATTACTCGTATTCTGGAAGACATCTGCGCAACCTTTCGTTCTGTTGTAATTTGCACAATAGATGGTTTCGTTTGCGCTACCAAATTAATGAATGCGCGATTCGCACGTTCTAAATACTGAAAATCTTCTGATTCGACAAATGCTTCATTTGTTTCACCGATTGCGGTCGGCACAACAAACTTATCTGCGCCGTGGTTAATCATAAGTCCTGCTGCAACGGCAAGTCCAGCTAATATTAAAAGAATTGCTGCGCGTCTGCCGAGTATGTGTCTGAAATTTAACATGGTATAAACCTCCGATTATTTTTTTTGTAAGCCAAGTGGGCATTTTAAATTTATGGTGTCTACGTCCTAAAGACACACCTATTAGAAAATAAAGTTGCAAAAAAGTTTATAAAAAATTATGGTTTTATTCACCACGCGAAATTCTGTTAACATGTTCACGCACAATATGTTCAGGACATGACTTGATAAATAACCAAGCACCCGGCAGCAAAATAATCAATGCGCCAATGACAATATCGTCAAAACGTCCCGCGAAGAGCGGCAGAAAATCAAAAATGAGATCAAAAGGAAAAATAAGGTAGGCAATCGCAAAGACACCTGCGAGGATTTGGAAAATAACGAGAATCGCCTTCCGATAAACCGGCACACGCTCGTCCCGGAAAAGCCGCATCGTCAACCGAATGAAGTTCGGAAAATGGAGAAAGATACGTAGAAAACGAAAAATGCCTCGTCCACTACTGCCAAAGAAAAAAGGATTCATGATGTGTTAATTTTATCAAATTTTGTGTTTTATGTGCAAATTAATTTATTTCCATTGACAAAGGGATCAATTTCGGTCGTTTATCGGTTTGATTCGTAGAGTTGTGATTTGGAGGTCGTTTCTACATAAAGTATACCGTGGTATACTTTTGAAATTGCCTATACGTTCAGTCTATGTAAGGGTTTATAGGCATTTTTCTTATTTTAAATAAATTTCATTTTTTATATTTCTCATCTGTATTGATGAACAAGGTTTTCCTCTTGCAGTAGGTATATTATTTTGATGAGTTTTGCGTTTTGGTTCTGTTTCTTCATACTGATATTATACCTTGTTCTGTGTGGTGATCAGAGATCTTTGGGTTTGCAAACAATAGATATCCAATATATTTCCAATAAGTTTGCAGGAAAAATTTGGATTGATAGTTTTTTGCTTCTCAATGAACGCGGATCTTTAGCATTTTGGTGAAGGGAAATTTTTGGAGAATTGAATGGCTCTGATTCCATTGAATTTATCTTGACATCCGTTCTCCGTGGGAGTATACTACTGCTTTGTCAACATATTATAGGTCGCGATTCGGAGATCGCTCCTACTGATAAACCGCTTATGGTAGTCGGGAGCTCCGATTCCCGACTACTCCAAGACTTATCAATAATCACTTGATATAGTGAACTTTGAAATTAAAGAGACACATTTTCTGTGAATCAACGCTGAATGCGCGTTTGGCATTCAGCGGGAGCGATCTCCGAATCGCGACGAACCTCACTGTTAGTCGGGAATCGGAGTTCCCTCCTACAACTCAAAATGTCCTGTTAATTCTAAAGGTCACTATAAAGCACTACGACAAATAGCACACTACATACAGAAGGAGAAATTATGGCAACACAACTTGCAGCACAACTTTACACTTTGAGAGAATTCACTAAAACCGAATCCGACATTGCAGAAACGATGAAAAAGGTCAAACAACTCGGATACGATGCTGTTCAATGTTCGGCACTCGGTCCGATTGAACCTGAAGCGCTCAAAAAGATTATTGACAATGAAGGTATCACGATCTGTGCGACACACACCAGTTATGCGCGGATGCAAGATGAACCACAAGCGGTTATTGATGAACATAATTTATGGGGATGTAAACACGCAGCAATAGGTGGACTTCCCGGTGAATATCGCAGTACGGAAGGGTATGCTAAATTTGCGAAAGAAGCCTCTGAAGTTGCAGCACGGCTTGCTGAAGGTGGCTTAACCTTTTCGTATCACAATCACAGTTTTGAGTTAGAACGTTATAATGATGGCCGCACTGGTCTGCAAATCTTATACGAGGAAAGCGATCCAAAATATTTTAATAGTGAAATTGATACCTATTGGATTCAGCACGGAGGTGGTGATCCTGCCGAGTGGATTCGCAAGTTAAAAGGACGCGCACATATTGTGCATCTTAAAGATATGGCAGTCGTAGGGAACTCACAACGGTATGCTGAAGTCGGTGAAGGTAACCTTAATTGGCCAGCTATCTTGGATGCGTGTGAATACGCTGAGGTTGAATGGTATATTGTTGAGCAAGATTCTTGTTATGAGCGCGACCCGTTTGAAAGTTTGGGTATTAGTCTTAAGAACCTGCAAGCGATGGGACTTTCTTAACGTTAAAACCCTAAAATTATACAAACTTGGCAGAGCATTGAACGATTTTGATGTTCTGTCAAGTTTTTTGCAATCACTTTCAAATACTTGATTTGGAATGTGCTAAACGCTCCGTTGAGATTGCTATTGAGCAGGAGAACAGGCTGCTATTGATTGGTTGGAGTCTGTGAATATGACTCTTTCACATCTGTCCTGGGATCAATCGACAGCTGACATTCAAATGATTTCAATATAGTACTGAGAATATTTAACTGCGGAGCATCCAAGAGCGTTTCAGTATCAATGCCCGTTCTTTTGGAAAGTTCGGAAACCGCAGCCCGTGCTTCTACAACATCACGAAGTGCCATCCAGATCGACTCTGTGTTACCATCTTCCTTATAGTCTACTAAGGCTGCCTCCAAAAATACATCGCGAACTCTGTATCTGTGAGGTCTTTTAAAAGGTCGTCTCTAAAACTGGTAGTCTGCTTAACTATTGTTTCCGTGTTCATTGTCCCTGCTCCTTAATTCGTTCCAATAATCTTCAGCAGTTCCCTCTTGTAGACGTGCAATTCGTCTCTGAATGTTTGCGCGTGTTCTTTTATCTCGGAGTTGCGTCAACCACTGACAGAACGGATTACGTCCTTCTGGTGTGATATAGTTCCTGACCTCTCGGGCAATGATTTGCATGTTTTAAGTATAACACATCTGCACGGCATTTTCAAATTACGCATTTTAAATAAAAGCATATTTTTTTGACTTTTCCACCAATTTGTGATATTATTAAATGGATAATTAAATTGAAAACGGGGCGTGGCGCAGTCCGGAAGCGCGCTTGAATGGGGTTCAAGAGGTCGCTGGTTCGAATCCAGTCGCCCCGATTTTATGGGCGTTGAAGCGAGTCTATATACTGCTCACTGCCCAGTTTAAGTCAATAAGATCGTTAGAAAAGAGGCAGTTTTAGTCGTGGATAAATCGTGCATTAATGTAGGCATTTTAGGATGGGGAACAGTCGGCACCGGTGTTTCCAAGATTCTGATAAATCAGAATACGCTTGTATCCAAAAACAGTGGCATTCAATTATACCTAAAAAAAGTCGTGAAACGGGCACTTCCTGCTTCACGCGAAGGAATAGAACTGCCCACTGACTGTCTAACTACCGATCCCACTGAAGTTGTTGACAACCCAGAAATTGATATTGTCGTAGAACTTATTGGTGGCGTTTCGGAGGCACATTCGCTCATCGTCCGTGCAATCCAAAATGGCAAGCACGTTGTGACAGCAAACAAAGCCCTCTTGGCAGAACACGGAGTTGAGTTATTCGAGTTTGCGCAGAAACATAAGGTGAGTCTGAATTTTGAGGCAAGCACTGCAGGGGGCATCCCAATTATAAAAACGCTCCAAGAAAGTTTCACCGCTAATCAAATTCAGTCAATCTACGGTATCGTGAACGGCACTTGCAACTATATGCTAACTGAAATGAATGAGCATGGTGTTGATTTTGCGGATGTGCTTGCAGATGCTCAAGAGAAAGGTTATGCTGAGGCAGACCCAACACTTGATATTGAAGGTATTGATGCCGCACAGAAGTTGACACTGCTCATTGCGCTTGCCTACGGAGTGAATCTCTCAGTTGACCAATTCCACGTTGAAGGAATCACAGACATTTCCCAGCAAGAGATTCAGTATTCACGTGAGCTCGGTTATGTGATCAAACTAATCGCTATTGCGAAATTAACCGATGACAATCGCGTAGAAGCGCGCGTCCATCCGACACTTCTGCCAGAGCGGAGTTTATTAGCAAATGTGAATGGCGCTTATAATGCTGTGTGCGTTGTCGGTTCAGCTGTTGGTCCAACACTCTTTTACGGACAGGGGGCAGGCGAAATGCCTACCGCAAGTGCTGTTGTGGCGGATATTATTGATGCCGCAAAAGCTATCCAATGGGGTGTGAATTCACCAATTTCCCAAGCATGGCTGCCTAATTCGCAACCTGAAATTGCTGTCTGTTCTATTGACGACATTGAGACGCGTTACTATCTGCGCTTTGTGGTTATTGATCGTCCGGGAGTTTTGGCAAGTATTGGCAACATATTAGGGAACCATAATATTAGCATTGCCTCAGTTATTCAAAAAGAACCTCACGGCACTGATACCGTTTCACTCATGATGTTAACGCATAAGGCGCGAGAAAAAAATATGAAAGCAGCGCTTGAGCAGATTTACACTCTTGAAGTTGTCAAAGGCAATGCGAAACTCATTAGAATTGAAGAAGAAGTAGCCTTTTAAGTTTAACAGGCAAAACAATGAAAGACACGTTAGTTTTTGACGTAAGAAACATTCGAGACGGGGTCTTCAATAATCATGAAGTAGAAATCTTGGCTTCGCAGCTTGAATTGAATATTGAGGATGTCCGGTTTATCAATCCAGTGCGAGGCACCGTTCAATTACTTCGGCACAGTGAGGATAATGTTTACGTCAAAGCAGAGGTATTCACGGATATTGAAATGCAATGCGGTAGGTGTCTTGAACCATTTGAAGAGGAGATTACAGCAACTTTTGAATTGCAATTCACACCTACTGACAATCCTGGAAAGATTGAATCTGAAAGTGCTGAAGACGGAGAGCACTACTACGATGGTGAAACATTTGACATCTCTGAAGATGCCCGACAAGCGTTGGCAATCCAGATACCAGTTTGGCCTCTCTGTTCACAGGTCTGTGAGGGTTTATGTCCTGAATGCGGCGTGAATCTGAATGAAGAGGATTGTACTTGTCAAATTACAGATGATATTGAACCTGAAGAAACGCTCAATGTAAATTCACCTTTTGCGGTGCTTCCACAGTTATTAGAAACAGCGAAATCGGAGAACAAATCTAAGGCAAAAAATCGTAAGGAGATAATTTCTAAAAATGGCACATCCAAAACGTAAAACATCAAAATCTAAAAAAAGAATGCGGAGGAGCCATCATGCACTTCGGAGCCAAGTTATTACAGATTGCTCATATTGTGGAGAAATGATGGTTTCACACCGAGTCTGCACACATTGTGGACACTATAAAGGGAGATCCGTACTAAAATCTACAGAAGAACAACTGTAGATAAGACAGCAGTTAATCCAGCACGTTTGTGCTGATTCATCTAAAAGGGCTTCTTCAGCATGGCTCGATATGCAGCAATCACAGGGACGGGTTCTTATCTACCTGAAACCGTTTTAACCAATTTTGATCTTGAAAAGATGGTAGATACCAGCGACGAATGGATTCGCCAACGTACAGGCATCGCTGAACGGCGAATCGCCGAAGATGACACCGCTACCTCGGACCTCAGTGTTCAAGCTGCTCGATTAGCGATAAAAAGAGCACAAATTGACCCACTTGAAATAGAGATGATTCTCGTCGCTACCGTTACCCCCGACACATTTTTCCCATCAACTGCTTGTTATGTGCAAAAAGGGATTGGTGCTAAAAACGCGGCAGCAATGGATATATCCGCAGCATGTGCTGGATTCTTATATGGACTTGATTTAGCAAATGGCTTGATTGTATCTGGACAGTATGATACTATTCTTGTGGTCGGTGGTGAAGTTTTTAACAATATCGTTGATTGGAACGATAGAAACACATGCGTCCTATTTGGAGATGGAGCGGGCGCTGCCATTGTCCAAACGACTGAAGAACCGAAAGGAATTCTTGCATCTTACATCGGCTCTGATGGGGATTATGCTGACATTGATCTACTCGGCATACCTGCCGGTGGGTCCAGAATGCCAGTAACATCAGAGGCAATTGATCAAAAATTGGATAAAATTCAGATGAATGGGCGTGAAGTTTTCAAACTTGGGGTTCGTCTCATGCCAGAAGCAGCACAACGCGCCCTAAGCAAAGCAAACGTCAGTGTTGAAGATATTGATCTGTTAATACCGCATCAAGCAAACTTGCGCATTATTGAAGCGGTCGGCGATAGGCTTGGAGTGCCACGAGAAAAGGTGTATATAAACGTAGACAAATATGGTAATACTTCTGCTGCGACGGTAATCATCGCATTAGACGAAGCAATCCAAGACGGACGCGCAAAACCGGGTGACTTGATACTGCTTGTAACTTTCGGTGCTGGCTTGACATGGGGAAGTACGCTCTTACGGTTGTAAATGACACAAATCGCTTTTATTTTTCCAGGACAGGGTTCACAGAAAGTTGGTATGGGATCGGAATTGGCAGAGACACATGCAATTGCCAAAGCCGTTTTTGATGAATCAGATAATTTTTTAGAAAGACCGTTAAGCCAACTCTGTTTTGAGGGACCAGAAACAGAATTAAAACAGACAGAAAACACACAACTTGCTATTTTGACATGTAGTGTTGCAACACAGAAAGTACTTACACAATCAGAGGTTGTACCGAAGGTTGTAGCAGGACATAGTTTGGGGGAGTATTCCGCGCTTGTAGCCTCTGGTGTTCTTGAGTTTGCCGATGCCTTACGATTGGTGAGTGCCCGTTCACAGTTCATGGCAGAAGCGGGTGAAGAACAGGACGGTACAATGGCAGCAATCCTCGGCATGGAGGTAGAACGACTTCAATACCTCTGTGAGAAGATTGATGGTGTAGTGAGAATTGCCAATTACAATTGCCCTAGGCAATTGGTTATTTCAGGTGACGTTGAGGCTGTCAATCAGGTTGTTGCTCTGGCTTCGGACGAAATTGGGGCGAGAAGATGCCGCCCTTTACCAGTCAGTGGTGCTTTTCATTCACCGCTAATGGAATCAGCACAAAAGAAGTTTCAATCTGTTTTAGACTCGGTAAAGTTAAACCCGCCACAGATTGATATAGTGATGAACGTAACAGGTGAGTTTGCAACGGATGTAGATAACATCAGACACTTACTCTTGCAACAGATAACCGAACCTGTTCAATGGGAAAAAACATTACATACGATTGAGAAAAGCGGAATTACACATTTTGTAGAGGTTGGACCGGGACAGGTTTTATCTGGTTTAGTAAAACGGACACTGCCTGAAAGTACTGCCTTAAACGTTGAGAGTGTTGAGACACTTTCGCTCGTGACAGATGAATATGGAAATGGTGAATAAATGGAACAGTGTGTTTTTAAAGAGGATATGCTGAATGGAAAAACAGCAATCGTTACAGGTGCCTCACGCGGTATAGGCGCAGCAATTGCCCACAGATTGTGCGAAGTTGGTGCTAACGTCGTTATCTGTTCGCGTTCCACAGAGACTATTTCCGAAACTGCTACTACGTTGAAAGACAAAGGCTATTCTATACACGCAATGGCTGCTGACATTTCCAAAAAGGAAGATGTTGAAGCACTTGTTGAAAAGACAATCGAACAGTTTTCACAAATTGATATCCTTGTGAACAACGCTGGAATTACACGTGATATGTTGCTGATGCGTCTCAAAGACGAAGATTGGGACGCTGTGTTACAGACAAACTTGACTGGCACGATGTATTGCACCCGCGCCGTTCTCCGCCCGATGATACGTCAAAAAAGTGGGCGCATTATCAATATCTCGTCAGTAATCGGATTGATGGGAAATCCAGGACAAGCGAGTTACGCTGCAGCAAAAGCTGGCATCATCGGTTTAACGAAAACAACCGCGAAAGAAGTTGGTACACGAGGTATAACTGTAAACGCTATCGCGCCCGGATTTATTACAACTGACATGACAGCAGGAATACCTGAAGAATTTCAGAAAAAAGCACTTGAACTTATTCCATTACAGAACTTTGGCGCGCCAGAAGATGTGGCAGATGCTGTTTGCTTTTTAGTATCCGATGCCGCACGTTATATCACCGGACAAACTATTCAAGTTGACGGTGGCATGGTGATGTAACTTATATCTCTGAATTCTGCCGATAGGCAGCAAATTGTTTTCATTATTGGCTTACCGTAGGGACAGGTAAGTATATGCAACTTACCCTACAAACTAACTTTAGATATTTTAAACTTAAGAACGGGTCCCATCAACTATCCAATTGTTGATTTATCCGCCCGTTTTGATAGGAGATTAAATTAAAGATATGGCAACAAATCAAGAACGACTTATTGAAATTATCGCCCAACAACTCGGTATTGACTCAGACAACGTAACTCCTGACGCTTCATTTATGGAAGACTTAGGAGCAGATTCGCTTGATACTGTTGAATTAGTCATGGCACTTGAAGAAGAATTTGATCTTGAGATCCCTGACAGCGACGCTGAAAAGATACAAACTGTTCAAGATGCACTTGATTACCTTGATGAGCATGTATAGATTTACCTATTTTGACAAATCTGTTGAGGGCATGTAGACTAAAACTACAGTCCTCTTCACTTACCTAAGAAAAGGATCGGTCTCGTGGAGCGTGTAGTAATTACAGGAATCGGCGTTGTCAATGCAATTGGCAACACGAAAGAAGAATATTGGGATGCGCTTGCCATCGGTAAAAACGGAATCGGACCTATAACCTATTTTGATGCAACCGATTATCGGACACAGGTCGTCGCAGAAGTTAAAGACTTTGAAGCGGAAAAATATTTAGATAAGAAAACTGCATCCCGTTTTCCGCTCTTTATTCAGTATGCGCTTGCTGCCTCTATGATGGCACATGAAGATGCTGGTCTGGACCTGTCCAAGGTTGATCCTTATCGCGCAGGAGTCCAAATCGGTTCTGGTGTTGGTGGCATCGGTGTGCTTGAAGAAAACGCGGCAATCCTGATTGAAAAGGGACCTAAGCGCGTCAGTCCGTTTCTCGTGCCGTTTATGATCATTAACATGGCATCAGGACAGGTGTCTATCCATTTCGACCTCAGGGGCCCCAATTCTGCATCTGTTACCGCTTGTGCAACTTCCAACCATTCCATCGGTGAATCACTACGTTTGATTCAACATGGATATGCGGATGTGATGTTCACTGGTGGGGCAGAATCAGCGATTACACCTCTGGCTTTTGCGGGGTTCTGCTCAATGCGTGCAATGTCCGAACGCAACCATGAACCAGAACGCGCCTCTCGTCCATTCAACAAAGATCGTGATGGGTTTGTTATGGGAGAAGGCGCAGGCGTTCTCATCCTCGAATCGCTTTCGCATGCTCAAAAACGTGGTGCCTATATCTATGCTGAAGTTGTCGGCTTTGGAATGACTTCTGATGCGCATGATATGGTCGCTCCGCCAAGAGACGGGGAAGGTGCAGCGAAAGCGATGGAATTCACATTAAGTGATGCCAAACTTCCGGTAGACGCTGTTGATTACATCAATACGCACGGCACATCAACTCCAATCGGTGATGTTGCCGAAACTAACGCTATTAAATCCCTTTTCGGAGAACGGGCACATAAAATTCCAGTAAGCTCTACTAAGTCTATGGTTGGACATTTGCTTGGTGCGGCGGGTGCTGTGGAACTTATCGCCTGCATAGGCGGCATGGAAAAAGGCTTTCTACCACCGACTATCAACTATGAACTGCTGGATGAAGAATGTGATTTGGATTATGTTCCTAACGAGAGTCGTGACGCAAAAATTGAGGTTGCACTCTCCAACGCATTCGGTTTCGGAGGACACAATACCTCTATCGCAATCCGAAAATTTACCGGTTAGTAGTGGTGTTCAGTCCTATTCTTATCATTTAAAACTCTGTGCACTCAGCATATATCGGCTTCGGCAGTAACATCGGTAATAGACTTTCGTATATTGAAAACGCTATCCATACCTTATCGCAAGCGAAGGGTATCACTTTGCAAGAGATTTCCTCTCTCTACGAAACAGATCCAATCGGATATGAAACACAGGCTAAGTTTCTAAACGGTGTCGTTGCTATCAAAACGCGCCTTTCTCCTCATACCTTACTACATACCTTAAAAGAAATAGAAATCACTGTCGGCAGGCGACATCGCACCCGTTGGGGCCCGCGAGAGATTGACATGGATATTTTAATCTATGGAGATACCTGCTTACAGACTTCTAACCTTGTTATTCCCCATCCAGAGATGCATCTCCGTCGTTTCGTGCTTGTTCCGTTAGCTGAAATCGCTCCAGATATTGTCCATCCCGTTTTCAATAAAACTATCCAAACCCTACTTGAACGTCTTGAGGATGATAAATCTGTTGTGAAAAATAAAGATTCTGATTTATCCTCTTACCTCTCAAACACCCCTCTTTTCTTATAGACTTCCACACCGCAATCTGATATAATTCCCTCAACAATTTAAGGAGAATAGACAGATGCGATGGTTTGAAACCCGCGGTCCCGTGTATCCCGAGGATAACTACGTTGTCGCCCGAACAGAAGAACTCTCGGATTTTGTAGATCGGTTGAAAAAGGGAAGATATATTGTTCTCTTTGCGCCGCGCCAGACTGGTAAAACTACGTTTTTCCGATACGCGCTTGATATACTTGAAGACAAAGCAAATGGTTATTTTCCAATACAACTGAATTTTGAGGGGTACGTAGACAGTAATACTGATGTCTTCTACAATTCCCTCTGCAAAGAAATTTGTAAAAAAATCAAGGACGTATTCCAAAAACGTAGCGAGAATCCTTCTGATAAACTGAATCAATTTTTGGTGGATGCGCAAATAACCGATCCTATTTCAATGCGGGAGTTTTTTGAATCCCTTGGGAGTTTGTTGGAAAGGCAGCGGTTTGTCATGATTATTGACGAATTTGACGCTATTCCTCCACCTGCTTTGCGAGGATTTTTGCATTCACTCCGTCAAATCTATCTCTCTGGAAAAGATCGGTGTCCTTACAGCGTTGGCATCATTGGTGTTAAGAGCATCACACAACTAAATTATGATCGGTCTATCTCGCCTTTCAATATCCAAGACGAATTTAAATTACCCAATTTCACGCTTGAGCAAGTGCAGGAACTTCTTTCACAATATACGGACGAAGTTGGACAACCCTTTGTCCCTGAAGTGATAACATCCATCCATAAACAAACTGCTGGGCAACCGGTGCTTGTCAATCGATTCGCACAGATTCTGACCGAAGAAATGGATATCCCGAAAAGCGAACCGATTACAATAGAACACTTTTCAAAAGCACATATAAAACTCCTTCGCGAACGAAACACGAACATTGCACATCTGACGACCAATATCCGCAGAGATCGGCGGTTTGAGGCATTACTCATGAAGATTACTTCTTATGATGAAGGTGTGGAATTCACCCTGCACAATGAACTCATTAGTGAACTAACGACTTATGGCGTAATCGTCGAAGGTGCTGACGGCATGTGTGAAATTGTCAATCCAATTTACCACTATTGCATTATGCAAGCATTCAAACCTGCGGTTAATGGATTAGAACAAGATTACTTACCTGAAGATACCCATGACGGATTTAAGGATTATCTCACATCGGACGGACATATTCAAATAGAGGCACTCCTTGACAACTTCCGAGATTGTATCGCACGCGTCGGATTTAGAATTCTACAAGTGCCAGAAACACCACAAGAATATGTAGGTCAACATCTTCTCTTTGCTTATTTGAGCCAGTTTGTCCAGATTGTGGGTGGAAATATGTATCTTGAAGTTCAGACAGGACGGGGCAGATTAGACATCCTAATTCTCCACAACCAAGAAAAATATATCGTGGAGACAAAAATATGGGGCGGAGATACTCGGTATCAAGCAGGCAAATCACAACTTGCGGCGTATGTTAGAACGGAAAAAGCGGTAGCAGGATATTATGTCGTGTTTGATCATCGAAAAACACCGGAACTACGCGCAGAAACCGAAACATTTGATGATTCAACGATTCGCAGTTACGTAATTCCTGTGGTACAAGAACTTCCTTCATCAATTCAGCCATAATCAAATCTTGCAATTATCAGTCAAGTATAGTATAATTTTTAAACACTTTAATCTTAACCTACCTCATACAGACATAACATAAAAGATGAATATACACGAATATCAAGCCAAAGAGATTTTAGAATCCTTCGGTGTTAACACACTCCCCGGCAAAGTTGCCGAAACGGCTGAAGAAGCGGAAGCCATTGCTAAAACAATCAATAGTTCCAAATACGTTGTCAAAGCCCAAATTCACGCAGGTGGACGCGGAAAAGGTGGCGGTGTCAAACTCGCAAACTCTATCGCTGAAGTCAAACAACACGCTGAAAATATGCTTGGCATGCAACTCGTGACGCCTCAGACCGGCCCTGAAGGAAAACTTGTCAGAAAAGTCCTTATTGTCCAAGCTGCCTCAATACAAAAAGAGTTCTATCTTGCTATTTTACTTGACCGAGAAACATCACAACTCACTCTGATAGGTAGTGAAGAAGGCGGTGTCAATATAGAAGAAGTTGCAGCACAAACACCTGAAAAGATTATTAAGACACAGATTCATCCCGCCTTTGGATTAACTGAATTTCAAGCACGGGAGTTCGCATACAAACTGATTACCGACACAACTTATCGGCAGCTTATCCTAAATACCACTGAATTAATTACATCTCTTTACAATGCGTTTGTTGAATGTGATTGTTCTTTGATAGAGATTAATCCGTTAGCAATTGTAGGTGAGGCTGATAATTTAGAAATTGTTGCTCTTGATTCTAAAGTCAACTTTGACGACAACTCCCTCTGGAGAAATCCTGATATTGCTGACATGCGTGATCCACACGAAGAAGACCCGAGCGAATTAGAGGCAAGCGAATCTGGATTGAGTTACATCCGTCTTGACGGTAATATCGGTTGTATGGTAAACGGTGCGGGGTTGGCTATGGCGACGATGGACATTATCAAACAGAAAGGCGGCGAACCAGCGAACTTTCTCGATGTTGGGGGTGGCGCATCTGTTGAGGCAGTCGCCCACGCTTTCCGTCTTATTCTTGCTGATGAAAACGTGAAAGCTGTTCTTGTTAACATTTTCGGAGGCATCATGAAATGTGACACAATAGCGACTGGTATTGTTGCGGCAGCAAAGCAGGTTGAACTCAACGTCCCACTTGTGGTCCGGTTAGAAGGAACAAACGTGGAACTCGGAAAACAAATTATTGCCGAATCAGACTTGAACCTTCAACTTGCAGAAGGGCTTTCTGAAGCAGCGGAACTCGCGGTTTCCGCAGCAAACGTCGTATAGAGGTATTTTGAACGAGCAAAGTGAAAAGCAAACCGCATCTGATGAAATAATCTTACCACATCAACGATTTGACATTGTGGCAAAAGATCCGTTTTATACCTTTCCAGAGGATATGCTGCAATTTCTGATGGGCGGGAATGATTTTGAGTTTATTGAGCATGTTGACAGCAATTTAACCACTGTTGAAGTTCGCCACATGGACATCTTGATAAAGGTGCTACTTGATGAACAACCCGTTTTAGTCCATTGTGAAATTCAAACAGATGATAGTGTGAACCCAAACATGGTGCAGCGGAATATTGGCTATCTCGGCAGATGTTTTGAAAAATATGGGTTACCGATCTACTCCTTCGTACTTTATCTTCGATCAACAGCGGGTGTTAGGGACCCAGGCGGATATTTTCAAGATGTGCCAGGACATCGCTTCATTGTTGAATATCAAGTAATTCGGTTAAACGAGATTGACGGTGAAAAGATTCTTCAGACACAGCAGCCAGGACTGATGCCGTTTACACCGTTGATGAAACCGTCTGTCAATATGTCAAGCGTTGAGTGGACGACACATTGTGTGGAAGTAACGCAGTCGCTGTCCGTGGATACAGCGGCACGGAATAATTTACTGGTAGAACTATGGGTAATGAGCGGTTTAAGGCATGAACGTCAAGACCTATTAACAATATTATCGGAGGACATTGTGAAAGAATCATCAGTTTATGAAATGATTATTGAACGTGGTATGGAACGTGGCATGGAGCAAGGTATTGAGCAAGGTATTGAACAAGGTAAGCAGCTGGGCGCAAAAGAAAGTACCATTGAAAACATCTTGGATTTACTTGATCAACGTTTCCAAATGAGTACGGCACCTGTCTTAAAGCCTGCACTTGAAACGATTAACGATTTAGGACAACTCAAACAGCTTTTTCACGAAGCTTTAGAGGTAGAGCATCTGGAGAATTTTATTCGCTCAGTACAGACAATTCAAAATGGAGCATAGTAGGTATTAAAGAATCGCTAACTGAGTCATTAGCGGTATAAAGCACATTGCATAGAAAAGAGAAAAATGGCAAAACTTGAATTAGCAGATATAGACGTTTCAGGAAAACGAGTTCTTGTACGCGTGGACTTTAACGTTCCCTTGAAAGATGGGAAAATCACAGATGAAACCCGTATTACTGCTGCTTTGCCTACCCTTTTAGACCTGATTCATCGGAACGCGAAAATTATCCTTGTTACACACTTAGGCAGACCAACAGTCAGATCGTCTACAGACCACGAGGAACTTTCTACTGCGCCAATTGCTATAGCACTTAGCCAAAAACTTGGAAAACGTGTTGCACATGTCAACGACTGTATCGGGGAGGATGTCCAAAATGCTGTTGAATCGTTGGAGAATGGTGAAATCTTACTCCTTGAAAACATTCGGTTTTACGCTGAGGAAACAGACAACGACGCCGAGTTTGCAAAGCAACTTGCCTCTTTCGCAGATGTCTATGTCAACGATGCCTTTGGTACTGCTCACCGTGCGCATGCCTCAACAGAAGGGGTAACACATTATCTGACAACGTGTGTAGCAGGTTTACTCATGGCACGCGAGATACATTATCTCAGCATGAGTCTTGAAAACCCTAAACGCCCGTACATAGCAATTCTCGGTGGTGCGAAAATATCTGACAAAATCACACTAATTGAGAATTTATTAGGAAAAGTTGACAGTCTGCTTATCGGTGGTGGTATGGCTTACACGTTTCTTGCTGCGATGGGCGTTTCTATCGGAAACTCACTCGTTGAAACGGAGAAACTTGATTTAGCAGCATCGATTATTGAGATGGATGGTTTTGTCAAAACTGTCCTCCTACCTGCTGATCACGTTGTAGGACAAGCGTTTGACCCGGAAACCGAATCGCAAATTGTTGATGAAGTAGCAATCCCTGACGGTTGGCAGGGTTTAGACATCGGTCCTAAGACTGTTGCAGCATTCGGTGAACGGATCACTTCTGCCAAAACGGTGGTATGGAATGGTCCTTTAGGTGTCTACGAGTTCAAAAAGTTTGCTGAAGGCACCATCGCAGTTGCTCAACAGATTGCTGCTTCCAAAGCGGTAAGTATTATCGGCGGTGGCGACTGTGTCGCAGCAATTCAGCAGGCAGGCGTATCTGATAGAATTACACACGTTTCTACTGGTGGTGGCGCATCATTGGAGTTTTTAGAAGGTAAACCATTGCCGGGAATTACGGCATTAACTGACAAATAACCAAAGCGAAACTAAATTATGTTTGATAAAATTACACCTCGTAGTGAAGATTACTCAAAATGGTATACACAGGTCATCCGTCAAGCAGAGATGGCAGATTACACGCCCGTGCGTGGATGTATGGTCGTGCGTCCTTACGGCTATGCACTCTGGGAAAACGTCAAGGAACAACTGGATAACCGCTTCAAAGCGACAGGACATCAAAACGCTGCTTTTCCGCTTTTCATTCCGATGAGTTTCATTGAGAAAGAAGCAGAACACGTCGAAGGTTTCAAACCTGAACTCGCTATTGTTACCCATGGTGGTGGAAAAAAGTTGGAAGAGCCGCTTGTCGTACGCCCAACATCCGAAACCATCATCGGCTATATGTATAGTCAGTGGATTCAGTCTTACCGTGATTTACCAGTGCTTATCAATCAGTGGGCAAACGTGGTGCGATGGGAATTACGTCCCCGCCTTTTCCTGCGAACAACGGAGTTTTTCTGGCAAGAGGGGCATACTGCACACGCAACGCACGAAGAAGCAATGGAGGAAACACTCCGCATCCTTGACATCTATACCGATTTTGCTGTCAACGAAGCGGCAATACCAGTTATTCCGGGTCGTAAAAGTGATAGCGAAAAGTTTCCCGGTGCCTTAACCTCCTATACAATTGAAGCAATGATGGGCGATAAGCGCGCACTCCAAGCAGGCACATCACACGACCTCGGACAAAACTTTGCCAAAGTCTTTGATATCCAGTACCTTGATGCGAACCAGAAGCAACAGCACTGCTGGACAACCAGTTGGGGTGTTAGCACTCGCATGATTGGCGCAATTATCATGACACACGGTGATGACCAAGGCTTAGTTCTACCGCCGCGTCTTGCTCCCACGCAACTTGTTATCGTACCGATTATTCCTAAAAATAACGATGAGGCGAAACTGGTTGTCCCACAAACCGTTGATGCTATCTGTGAAACCTTAGGCAGATATCCGCTACCATGTTGATGACAGATATGAGTATTCCCCCGGTTGGCGATTCAACGAATGGGAACTCAAAGGTGTGCCTTTGCGGATAGAGATTGGTCCCCGCGATATTGAAAATGAACAGGTCGTTTTTGCCAGACGAGATATTCCCGGTAAAGAAGGCAAAACCTTTGTCCCGATTGCGAATGTTGCAGAGACAGCAACACAGATGCTTGACACAATTCAGGCGGATATGCTCAAACGTGCCACAGAATTCCGAGATGCAAACACCTTTGAACCGACAAATTATGACTCATTTAAGGAGATTGTTGAAACAGGATTTGCACGCGCATGGTGGTGCGGAAACGCTGAATGTGAAGATAAGGTCAAAGAAGAGACACAAGCAACTATCCGATGTATACCGATGGAGCAACCAGATTCCGATGGGGCGTGTATTGTCTGCGGCACGCAAGCAAAAGAGATTACAATTTTTGCGCGCGCGTACTAAAGTTATTTTATTTGGAGAATTACAAATGCCAGTAAATTGGAGAGATCACATTGTTAGCACGCCAGAAATATTACGGGGTAAACCGCGTATAAAAGGCACAAGGATCCCTGTAAGTCTTATTCTTGGTTACTTTGCTGCGGGACATACCACAGACGAAATCATTGTTGAATTTCCCGATCTCAAAAAAAAGCAGATACATGCTTGCCTTGATTATGCTCGCGACTTAGCAGAATTTGAGGAAGTTGCATAATGGGATTGCGGTTATTTGCCGATCAGTGTATTCCAACTATTGTTACTGAATCCCTTCGCAGCGCTGGATATGAAGTAATGGCACTAAAAGATTTCCTACCAATTGAATCAGTAGATTCGGTTGTCATTTCAAAAGCACAAGAGTTAGATGCAATTCTAATTACTCTGAATGGTGATTTTGTGAATATATTAGACTATCCACCTGCTGACTATCAAGGCATTATAGCACTTCAGATAAGAAACCATCCTGAAATCTTGTTACAAATTGTGTCACGACTAAAAGATTATCTTTCAGCCAATCCTGATATGGCACACTATCAAGGCAAACTTTTCTTGGTAGAAGCACATAGAATTAGGATACGTTTATGAAGATTGTCTTATAGACAAGACATAAAAAGAGAAAAATGAAAGGTTTTCAATTCGAAAAATTCAATAAGGAGATAAACTTATGTTTCCCCGTTTATTTGCAGGGTGCTGTATTTTGACTTTCGTTTTGAGCGTAATGGCTGTAGAAGCCGCTGGAATTGCCGTTGTTGATTTTGCTGACGAATGGACAAAGGTTGACGCGTTACGTCAGACACTGGATGAATTAGACGTTGCGTATGATGATCTGACGAATGCGCTTGAAGGTGGGCAGCTAACTTTTTAAAGCAGAACATAAAATTTTCTTAATCGGTAGCATGACAACCAACAACGCTGTACTTCACCAAAACCTTGACAAGAATGCAAAAGCGATTCAAGATTTCGTCAAAAATGGTGGTATCGTCTGGGAACCGACCCAAGCTGATCAGAACGAAGCGAATGTAGACTGGTTGCCTCCTGAATTGAGTTGTGTTCGGAGTGACCGTGATAGCAAAGATTTTGAAATACTGGCAGCGGACCATCCGCTCTTTAATAAACCAAACCATATAGATGAGAAATCGTTTGAAGACTGGGGATTTGGAAATTGGCCTACTGTTTGGGAAGTCATCCGTTCTCAAAATGGATTTGACGTGCTGATGGAAAGTTTGGGAGATCCTGTCATCATGGAAGCGGAATACGGAAAAGGTAAGTTCCTGATGATGGCAATTGCACCCGATAAATACCATATCGTAGGTAAGGATGACAATACGAAGGACATGGCAAAGCTTTTCATGGAGAATTTGCTGAACTATGTTGAAGAATATGCCGCTGTTGAAGCAGATGGTAAGCTCACAACGAAGTGGGCGAATTTGAAAATGTAGGACTGATTAGAAAAACAGATTTATGTTTGCCTTGATTATGCACGCGACTTAGCCGAATTTGAGGGAGTTGCATAATAGGATTGCGGTTATTTTAAAGTAACTTATACCGAGTTCACGTTATTAATAATGTGAGAGCGAATGTATCCCGACAGAACAACCGAATGGAAATGGTGTATATTATCTGCGGCATGCAAGCAAAAAAGATTACAATTTTTGCACGGCGTACTAACATGATTTACCTCAATTTAAAACACAACTGAGGTTCAAATAACGGATTTACTCATAATAAAAAACAATCAATAGGAAGAATTAAGTATGTTTTTAGTAAAAGATGTTCAGGGCCAAGAGGTGAATTTAGAAGATTGGCAAAGTTATGCCATAACAAAAACAAAGACAGGCGACATTTCAATCAGTGCTTATGGTCATATAACAGATCAAAAAAAGAAAATTATACTTGCGACTTTCAACTCGCTAGAAGAAGCCATGTCAGACTTTTTTAGACTTGACGAAGCGATGGGTTACGGTGCAAAGGAGTATGAATGGCAAAAATCAATTGAGAAAAATCAGTAAGATCATAGGTTGGATTGGAACTTATGAAATCCAACCCAACACACTTGATCGAAATTTACTTGCCCGAATTCAAGCATTCAAAAAGGAGAATTATATGGACGTTTTTACAACTCGCGACAGAGCACTTAAGATTTTATTAGATGGTATGTATACCACTATATCTGAGAGCAAACATCGTGATAACTTCATATACAAGGGTTTTTCTGGATGTCTCTTTGATATTGCACGCTGTGATATGTCAGAAACAGATTGGGAGTTCGTAAAACCATACATTAAGCGTGAGGATATCACAGAGACTCATCTTATAGGAGCAATGATGGCATCCGATAAATTCATAAACGTTACCGAAACCGGTTGTTCTATAAGATAAACTTGGGACGCACCAATTAAGTAAGGAGTAAATTATGGGAATAATAGTTCCAACTGGTAAAAATGGTATCTTTGGAGATCTTATAACGCAGAAACGTGCACGCGCAATTTTACCTATTCTTCTGATACGTGCACAGGAACGCAAAACTATAACGTTCAAAGAATTAGGAAACGCTATCGGTTTCCATGAGTATAGATTTCATGGTAAAATTCTTGATTGCATTAATACGGAACTTGACAAGTTATCCCGATATGATCGTTGAAATTACGGAGAAATTCCAACGATCACAACAATTGTTGTAAGAGAAGGAGAACAGCCAAGTCAATGGATGTCTGCACAAATGCAAGAACAGTTAAAAATAGAACCAACATGGAAAAATTACGACTATTACTGTATTCGACCTGTTTTCGAATATCCACACTGGGATGAAGTTATGGGCGCAATTATCCGATCGCCAAACTGGTAAGAGGAATCTATACTTTATAGGTTGGTTGAGCATCAAAACCCATAAGTGTCAACTTAGGAAAATGAGTTTTTTGATGTATATAGCCCCAGCGGGACGAAATGTGTATAATTCTTATATCGTTATCATTCAGAATACTAAACACGGAATCTACCAAGCGCATGAAGCGTTGATTTGGACCTACAATGCTCTTTGTAACAAGAACTTCACACCTACTTCCTTAATATTGACAGTTTTCAAGATTTGCTTTTCATATCACACTTAACTTATAAACAAAGTCCACTTTAAAAAAAAGAAACTTTTGGCTTATGAAAAAAATACATCCGTTTTTTATCTTGATTCTACTAATTTACGCACTTTTCCCATTCTATGGTTTTACCCAAAATAAAACTCAATATGGTTTGCCATTTGGGGTCAAAGCCTGTCTTGGTAAAGGTACGATAAACGATATTGCATTCTATCCTGATGGCAGGCAACTTGCTATAGCAAGCGATAGTGGAATATGGAAATATAATCTTGACACTGGTACAGAAACTAACATTTCTAACGATTGGGTTGAGATGTTGGAATTATCCGAAGATGGAACTATACTTGCTTCAGTTGAAAGTTTTTGGCAACCTCTTGGTCTCCGTACGATAAGTGACAAAATTCAGTTATTGGATACGGATAATGGTAGTACTTCGTCAATCTCTACGGAACATAGGGACGGTATCAAATCCATAGCACTATCTCCAGATGGTAGAACCCTTGCTAGCGGAGGTGAAGGTACAATTCAATTGTGGGATACAGACACTGGACGCTTTTTGTCTCTCCTCAGAGGCCATACTGATATAGTATGGCAACTAAAATTTTCGGAAGATGGCACATTACTTGCGAGTGGGAGCAAGGACAACACAATAAGGTTGTGGTCTACCAGCAATGGTCAGGAAATGTTATCAATATCTACTGGGTATACAAGTAGTGGATTTGCTTTAGTGTTTTCTCCAGATGGAAAAACTCTTGTGAGTGGAAGTCCAGATGGCACGATTCATTTATGGGATGCCCGGACTGGAAGACTTAGGGCAACTCTTACAGGACATACGGATAGAATCGTTTCGTTAGCAATCTCACCAGATGGAAAAACTCTTGCTAGTGGAAGTCAAGATAACACGATCCGGTTTTGGAATTTTCGGACGAGAAGACAATTATTGAGAATTACAGAACATACGGATGTAGTCTATTCTTTGACATTTTCTCCTGATGGCACAGTTCTTGCAAATGCAAGTATGGACAAGACACTTCGTTTTTGGGACGCAACTAGCGGAAAACAGTTGTCCTACAGTCATACAGGACATTGGGGACCTATGACAACCTTAGCATTTTCTCACGACGGCAACACCCTTGCAAGTGTTGGTGGAGATTGGGATAAGAAGGTTTATCTGTGGAATGCAAACACGGGAGGTCATCTGTATACTTTTCAAGGTAATAATAGTTCAGGAAAAGTATTAGCATTTTCAAGGGATAATAGAATCCTTGCATGTGGATA
>CBDCOJ010000005.1:0-6752 GCA_965219695.1 Candidatus Poribacteria bacterium
GTAACTTAACACAAAGCTCACGTAAAAGTGAGATTCATTTCTTTAAGGAGATTAAATAACATGAAAAATATGATGATATTAGCAGGATTTGTGTTGATGGCAGTCTATTGTGT
The DNA here is from genome assembly GCA_965219695.1 of Candidatus Poribacteria bacterium. Taxonomy (GTDB): domain Bacteria; phylum Poribacteria; class WGA-4E; order WGA-4E; family WGA-3G; genus MSPOR6. The sequence goes on from CBDCOJ010000005.1 coordinate 114, forward strand.
TATCAGTGCGAGTGACATGGCACAGGCAGAGGAAGTCTTGGGAACAGGCACGGATTCACTGCTGGGCGGAGACCTAACCGACCCAGAAGACGATGGTGCTCCTGATGCAGATGAGGGGTACAACGCCATTTTCACAGCCAACGAAGAACCCGGATTCGGGGGCGGGGAATTTTCGTTTAACGTCTTTGATAACATTCTTGGCCCCGGCAATGCCAAATGGTGCTGCGGCCGTGGGGGCGGCATACCGGAAGAAGGTCTACACGTGACAGCTGAGTTGGAGGAGGCGTACGTATTGACACACTTCACCGTATCTTCAGCGAACGATGTTCCTGCGAGGGATCCTACAGTGTGGGAAGTTCAGGGGTCGAACGACGGTGAGGATTTTACGACCATCTTTTCTCACGACGGGGATAGCTTTTGGGATCAGCGACTGCAAGTCGTCCTTTTTGAGGCAGGGGAAGATTTTGAAGTTCAAACCACCGGGTATCGGTTTTTTCGGCATGTTACTTTTGACACTGCATCGAACCCGGCTGGGGCGTACTTTCAAATTGGCGAAATTGAGTACTTCGGCGATAGTAGTCTTACCCCAGTAGACCCTAAAGCCAAGCTCACAACCACATGGGGCAGCATCAAAAACGTCCGATAAACGCAAATATCAGACATTTTCTAAATCGGCTTGAATCCAGTAATAACTGGATTTGAACCGATTTTTATATTTCTATAAACTATCTGTAACATGCATCAACTGAAAATTCATAAAACTAAATAACCCTATTCTAAAACTTCAGTTATTCTGCCGCTAAATGTTTTTGAACGCTGTCAACCTTATCTTCCATCGTTTGGGTTCTATCAATCCGAGTGCCAAATTTGAGTGTTGTCGTAATTCTCGGCGCGCCCATCTGATGGACTACCTCATGACACCGTTTAATTGCATCAAACACGGTGTCCCATTCACCTTCAATATTAGTGCCGTAAGCGTGCAGTTTTGTTTTTAAACCGGCTTCTTTTAAAACATTTTCACATGCGGTCACATACTTTGAGACAGAAACGCCAACACCCATCGGAACAACGCACAGATCAGCGATAACTTTCATGTGTTACTTCCTAATTCTCGCGTAGTTTTTCCAGAATGGCGGCAGGTAAGGGAGATGCCCCAGAGGTCGCGACACCATCCTTGACTTGTGCAGGAGTCATCATGCCCGGAATAACACAACAGACTGCCGGATGTGCTAAAATGAATTTCAGAGCAGCTTGCGGCAGGCTTCGTGCCTTATCACCGATGACGGACTTAATCTTTTCCACACGTTCTAAATCCGCGAGAAATTTCTCACGAGGCCACGTCTTTCGATAATCGTTTTCGGCAAATTCTGTGTTTGCGTTGAGTTGTCCTGAAAGCAAACCTGACGACAACGGTTGACGTGCTACAACTGCGATTCCTTTTTTAGCAGCTGTTTCCATCACAGGTTTCGCCATCTCTTGGTTAAGGATATTATAAGTTAGCATCAAGGAAGCAATACCGGTTTCTGCTATTGCTTTCAGTGCTTGTTCCTCATTTCCAAGGCATAACCCATAAAAACGGATTTTCCCCTCAGATTTGAGTTCTTCCATCGTTCCAAAGGCTTCATCCCACATTTCCTCGGGAGGCGGTGCGTGAAATTGATAGATGTCTATCGCATCTTTTTTCAATCGTTTTAAACTACCTTCAACTGCTTCACGGATATAATCTCGTGAAGCATTGAACGCGGGAACTGTCCCACCTTGACTAATCCAGCCATCAGAGTCCAGTTCATATCCGAGTTTTGTTGCGATGACAACTCTATGACCGAGGGCAGAAAACGCTTCACCTAATAGGCGTTCAGCACGTCCACCACCGTATTGGTCCGCGGTGTCGTAAAAGGTTACGCCCTTTTCAAAAGCGTATCGGAGGAGATCAACAGCCTCTTTTTCGCCTATATCTCCCCATTCACGTCCACCGAGTTCCCATGTTCCCATGCCGATTTCAGAGACCATCAAACCCGTTTTACCAAATTTGCGCTGTCGCATCAGTTGCCCTCCACATGACTTGTTGTCATTTTACAAAATAGAGGTTATTTTGTCAATAATTAATTTTTCCATTGAATACGATTTAGGGTTATTTAGTTTGTAAGAGTTTACCGTTATTGAGGTTTACTAAAAGTTAATATCCAAGGGTGGTAGGTGCGGTTTCCTAACCGCACCTTATGCGTCAATTTAAGAATGTAGGCGTTTGTAGTCGCGCAATTCATTGCCAAATCAACGCCAAATGCGCTTTTTGGCATTTGGCGCCTCTTACATTGTTGGAGGGGCTTTCTAGGTCCGATTTATTACCCTAAAGGTAGGCGGGGAATGCCTAAATGGGCATTCATACCGTTGATTTGGCGTTTTGTAAACGCGCCGTTCATAACGTCTAATGTCTGGGATCGGCGCGTTTACAAAACGCGCCTACCGGGGTGGCAAACCCCTAAATTGACGCATAAGGTGCGGTTTCCTAACCGCACCTAACGTTCTGGGTATATAGAGCAGGTGTTAAAAATTCGCAAGAAAAACGAAAAACTAAATAACCCTTACCCTGAACACAATTACATTGACACACTATTCCTGTTTCTGATAGGATATAGTCATTCAAGCACGCGAGAAATGCATTCAAGACAGCTCAGTTGATTAAACACGCTTACTTTTAGGAATATACATGAAATTATTGGTTACTGGCGGTGCGGGATTTATCGGCACAAACTTCATCCGATATTGGCTCAAGGAGTACCCGAAAGATGTTGTGATTAACCTTGACCGGTTGACTTATGCGGGGAATCTTACAAACCTGACAGATATTGTCTTAGCTTATTCAGAGCGATATATTTTTGCACATGGAGATATTTTGGATGACGCATTCGTTTCAGAGCTTATACAGACACATCAACCTGATATTATTGTGAATTTTGCGGCGGAATCGCACAACAGTCGTGCAATTTTGCAGCCGCGCCAATTTTTTGAAACAAACGTAATCGGGACACAAGTTTTATTAGATGCTGCCCGTCAGTACGGCGTGTCTCGGTTTCACCATATCTCCACGTGTGAGGTTTACGGTGAACTACCGTTAGATTCACCCAGTGCTTTCGCTGAAACCGCACCCTACCGACCACAGACCCCTTACAACGCGTCAAAAGCAGCAGCCGACCATCTTGTAAACGCATATTTCCATAGCTTTGGACTACCGATAACTATTTCTAATTGTTCCAATAATTACGGGGCATATCAACACCCTGAAAAGTTGATCCCGCTTTTTACAACAAACGCTATACAAGATTTGCCTTTGACGCTCTACCGCAGCAGTCACAACCGCCGAGAATGGTTACATGTTGATGACCATTGCCGTGCAATTGCAGAGGTTATCTACAGCGGCAAGATTGGAGAAACGTATAACATCGGTAGCGGCGTTGAAAAAAGCATTGAAGAAATAACTGACTTTATTTTGGGGACGCTTGGTAAACCGCAACACCTAAAAACTTATGTGCCTGACAGACCTGGGCATGATTGTCGGTATCTCTTGGATTCGGAAAAAATTCATCGTGAACTCGGTTGGAAACCGGAAATTCCGTTTGAACACGGCATGCAACAGACAATTCAGTGGTATGTTGAAAATCAGGAATGGTGGGAGAAAATTCAGCAGAACACAGATAAGGACATAGTGCAAGAAGACAAATGGGAAAAGTTCTCTCAACAAAAGAGGTGAGTGTATGAAATTGACAGATGATCAACTCGCAACTTGGAAACGTGACGGAATTATCGTTGTGCCAAACGTCTTTTCGCAGGAAGTAGTTTCTGCTGCGTTGGAAGCAGTTGAAAAAAACGCTTACGATGGATTATCCTACGCGGAATATCGCGCAAAATGGGATGATAAACTGGACGAACTCGAGAGTGCATATCAAAAAAATGATCCCATGAATCAACTCGCGGGTCCCCTTGCAAAGGTTTCGCACTTTCCAACAGGGTTAGAAGCAGTGGACACGCTCATTGAAAATGAAAGTTATCTGGGAATTGCGCAGCAGTTGTTAGGTACAGAAGAAATTCGGATCAGTTATGGGCAAATTTTTCTCAGAGAAGGACTAACGGATAAGCGTTACAGTGAGCACCCGTGGCAAGGGTATCATATTGATAATGGCACGAATGCAGCGTTGCCGCCACATCCTGATTGGCAACGTTACGGATATATTCTATGCAGCATTATGTTGCACGATATTGATTTGGACGGTGCTCCGATGCTTATCTGCCCAGGATCACAGGACCAACTGGATATGATATGGGAAAAACATCCTGGCAGTGCGGGTGGACTCGGCATCCCTGACTTACGCGAGTTTAAGGAATTGGCAGAACCTGTTCCGCTTGTGGCGAAAGCGGGGAGTGCCATTTATCGGTCAAGTTATATTGTTCATGCTGCACAACCGTTTGCGAACAGAAGCAAACAGCGGGTATGGATGGGGTACCACTTTCACCGTGCCGACAATGCTGGTTGGTGTTTAACAACACGACCCATCCCTCGGTCAAGTCCACATTATATGAATTTTATTACGCAAACAACGCCTGCTGTGAGACAGGTGTTAGGTTGGCCTGCTCCTGGCGATTCATACTACACACCGCAAGCATTAGATCGTTTAGCACAAGCGTTCCCGGGGATTGATTTAGAACCTTATCAAAAGAGTGCTTGTACCATTTCTAAATGATGGCTTGCCCTAACAAAAACGCGTTCGTAGTCGCGCAATTCATTGCGCCTCTTACATTCTTCGCCTTAGTGTGGCGCCAAAATTTCATAATGATTCTTTAGAAATGATATAAGATTATTGTGGACACCACGCCATCACTGTACCAAAACTGGCAAACATGCTGTTCTCGCCACTTGTTAAAATCCGTGAACCTTGCACGACTATCCGCGCATCTCGGCTTGTGATTTTGTAACTGACTGGTGCATCTTTGGCAATCAACGGTTCACCGTTCGCGTCTTTTAGTTTATCCAAACGATAATGCACCGATCTATGTGCTGGCACATCAAATTCGCAGGAGACGTTCTCCATCGCAGTGTCTTCATAAAGCACCTCTAATAAACAACGCGTATCAATATCTGCAGTGTTGGAAATGCATATAGATTCATGTGAGAAATACCCGCCGCCATGCTGCTCCCATTCTTGTTCTGCTTCGGTTAACCCTGCCATGTAGCCATCCGGTATAACCCAAACGTAAGCGCCATCACCATCTGAAGTATAGCATTTGGGTCCATCCGCTACTGCTTCTGGATTATCTTCAACTTCATTCAATGAAATTATCATAAATCGGGAGTATAGTTGAATTCCTTTTGAGGGATTATGCTCTTTTAGTTGTCCTATTATATTCAAACAGAGTCGATTCTCATCTAACATCTCAAGATGACTTATGCCTTGCGATATAAGCCAATCTCCAAACGTGTCGTTGAGAAGGGTTGTTATAGTATTTAAGTTTGAGATACCTGCTTGTTTGTATTCTCGAATCGTTGCGAATAATATTTCATAAGTCATAGAATTCTCCTTGAGAGGTTTTATACCATCCAGCGTCCATCAATACCGAGCAGTGCCCCTAATGCTTGCAAAAGCACAATCTCTGCCTCGTCTCCAACAAACTGACGATGTGTGTCAATATAGGTGTTGTAATCTGCTGCCCATTCACGGAAGTAGGTTTCGTATTCCCAACCGTTTACCGTACGGCGGAAACTGGAGCGTTCTGGGTAAGGCAGTTTTTGATTTAAGAGTTCGTGTAATTGTTCAGCGGTGGGTAGCCATAAATCTTCGGTATTTTCTGTGGTGGGTTGAAGTGCTTGAATTGCAGGGTGTTGGCACATTTCAAGATATTTTGGGGAGTGATTCATAGGTGGGCAATAACGTTAACAGAAAAATCAAACTCGGCCCTACTATTGCGTTAGAATCCACTGTTGAATTTGCTCAGCAATGGCATCAATATCAGTTATAGATCCATCTGCGATCTTGAGACCGAGTTCAATGATAGAATCATTTATGTCGGATCGGAACGAACAATCGTTCAAAGCTAAAAACAAAAGCGCGCTATGCATGCCGACACGTTTATTTCCATCTAAAAATACATGTCCTGTAATGATATGATGTGCATATACAGCAGCTTTTTGGAATAAAGTCGGAAATAGCTCAGTGTCACCAAATTTCGCGCCAACAGCTTCAACTAAATAATGTAATTGACTTTCTTTAATAATCTCGTAGTTTCCAACGTGGTCTTCAGCAACTACAAGAATATTTTCAATTGTCAAATATTTTATATGTTGCCTAAAGTTTTCCATGCGCGGTCGTATTTTTCTCGTATTTCGTCTGAGGCAACGATAATATCCATTTTCATTTCTCTTGCAGTCTTAATATCTGATCTTGCTTTTTCCCACTCTCCGAGGCGTAACCACGATCCGCCACGATAGTAGTATGCCTCCGCATAGTCAGGTTTGAGTTCTATTGCCTTGGTATAGTCTTCAATAGCAAGGTCTACCTCACCTTTTTTGCTTTTTTCTTTCCCGCTGTTAAAATATTTTTCAGCAAGTTCATGATTCCTATCTACTATCATATTTCTTCTCCAGAATGC
>CBDCOJ010000006.1:0-25461 GCA_965219695.1 Candidatus Poribacteria bacterium
TCGCTGCTAATTGACGATGGCGACATCACGCACCCATCCGATGCAGAACGCGACATTGCATGGATTGAAAAATGGATTGACATAGCTGGTGAACTCGGCGCACAATGTGCACGTGTCATAGGCGGTAAAGCAGCACCCTCTGCAGAAACCTTAGCACAAAGCCAACATGCCCTTTCCCGACTAACCGAACGTGCAGAGACTGCAGGCATACGTTTGATGACAGAAAACTGGTTCTCTATCTTTTCCACACCTGAAAATGTGAATACGATTTTAGACGGATTAGATGGTAAAGTTGGGCTATGTCTTGACTTCGGCAACTGGCGTGGTAATACAAAATACACTGACCTCGCAGCGATTGCACCGAAGGCAGAATCGTGTCACACAAAAGCACATTTTGATGCCCCGGGCGAAATGGATAAAGAAGATTACATCCAATGCCTTGAACTCACACAGAATGCCGGTTTTGCTGGACCGCATACCCTCATTTACGACGGGCCCGGTGATGACGAATGGGAAGGTTTGGCTATTGAGCGCGAAGTTGTTACACCATTCCTCAATTAAATTGGGAGGATCTGACAATGGCATCTAATGCAATTACTACCATTACCAGAATGATAGAGACACTACCTGAGGCAATGGATTTAGAGCGGTTATGAAGTCGGCAACATTACGGATAAAAATATGTTTTCACTATCAAAAACACAATACAGTCTAAATATCGCTTGGAACGATCAACAAGTTTTAGGATACCATTTTCCTGAAGATGGCAACCGTCCTTTCTGCCACCCGTTGAATCTACCCGGTGCACCGCCGCTTACAATGAACGAGCCGGGAGATCACGTACATCATCAAGGATTATGGGTTGCGTGGAAAAAGGTTAATGAGGTCAATTTTTGGGAACAACCCGCACAAGGTGCAGACCCGACTGGCTTCGGTAAAATCATCCATCAACGGATTATCTCACACAAAGCAGATGCCGACAGCGCAAATATAACAGCAGAAAACGCATGGATAGATTGGCAAGGCATAACACACCTTACAGAGCAGCGAAAAATTACTGTTCATTCGCCCACAGCAGATGCAATGCGGATTTCTGTAGGGTTGACTCTCCAACCTAACGCGCGCGAAGTTGTACTTGATCTGCGACGTGGCGATCCCGGTGAGATGGGTAGATACTACAGCGGCATGGCAATCCGATTTGACAATATCATCACGCCGGGCAACCTATTGGACGCTGACGGACGCACTGAACCGATGGACATCTTCGGAAAGCAGAGTCGGTGGTGCAGCTTCACTTCGCAACACCCGTCTGACAACGAAACCTACGGTGTCGCTATCGTAGACCATCCCGACAATCCTCGCTATCCGACAACATGGTGGGTACGCAACCGACAAAACTACTGCTTAATTCATCCCTCACCTGTCTATTATGAACCTTTCCACCTATCTCCAAATGATACATTGACGTTGAAGTATAACGTTGTTCTTTATCGCGGTGAAGTAAAAAGCGTAATATTTGAGTAGTGTGCCTGCTTATTGTCAATAGGGTCAAAAAATAATTATGCCAAACAGTGTACGGAGGTAAAAATGAAAGTTAATTTTCAGGAGAAATTTGAAGAACTTTTGAAAGAAGAATCAAAAGGCTTTGAAATAGATTGGTCGTTAGTAGAAATTAAAAGCATACGCTATCAGTCTACACTAATGTCTGCCCTACCCGTAAAACTTGATGAATACATGGTTAGAATTAGAGTGGTAAAAGATGAAATTCCTGATATGGATACAGATAAATGGTTCAGATCTCATAAGTTCATCTATGGCATGATGTCAAAAAGTGTTAGGACTGACTCGGAAAAGATTGATATGATGACATTTGATGTAGGAACTATTGAATCTATAGCTATGAAAACCCGTGAGGCATTCAGAGATTTTCAGGGGCAGTAGACTGACGCATTCGCTTTGAAAGAAGAATATTATGTCTAAAGAACTAAAAGGTATCGGACAACCCAAAGATAAAGAGACTGTGTGGCGATATATGAGTTTTGAGAAGTTTGCGAATGTTTTAGCAACAGAATCTTTGTTTTTTACAAGAGCCGATAAGTACGATGACAAGTTTGAAGGATACATACCTGAATCAATAATAGTGTCTTACGAATCCGCGGGCATCCGTATTGATCCAGATAGTTTTCGTCCATACATCATGTGCAATTGTTGGCATCACGGTGACAAAGAATCCATGGCAATGTGGGACAAATACCACCTACGCAATAGTGGTATAGCAATCAAAACAACTATGGGGAACTTGAAGAACAGCTTGCCGGATAAACCTAATGTATTTATTGGAAAAATAAAGTACATTAACAATCATGATCAAATTGATATGCCTATAGATGTAGAGAATTTCCTTCATTACCCCTACTTCTATAAGAGAAAACCTTTTGAGTACGAACAGGAAGTGCGCGCGATCATTGATATTGCGTCAATCCCACGTGATGACCCTTATGAATTTGGCAGGCCCCTTAAAATCAGTGTTAAAATGCTGATTGATGAAAATAGTGAGGTAATTGTATCACCACACGCTGAAAAATGGGTTGCAGATACGATTGCCTTGATAGTTGAGCGGTGTGGATTCCAATTTCCCGTCAACCCGTCAAAACTTTTAGATCTGCCAACTTGAATTGGTGCAGTTGCGTCCGTGCGAATTATGGATCTAAGCCTTTAGTCTCTTTTCCTTTACATTTTTCAGAAAATTGAATATACTGTCCGTATAAAATACGTAATCAAAAAGTCTTAAATAGGAGGTTCATTGTGCAAACCCCAACTTCTGCTCTTGAGGAAACCGGCATCGGTTCCATCCACGTTGAGCCGCCGCCAATAGAAATAGAAGAAACTGAACTTATCTACCACCAACTCTGTCCCGCTGAAGACTTTGAGGAATTGGAAGGCAAACCGTTTCATGTCAACGGCACACACCTTGCTGTTTTTAAGTCCAGCGACAAATATTATGCTGTTGACAATCGTTGTCCACACATGGGGTATCCGATGTCCAAAGGGAGTATCCGTGACGGTGTCCTGATCTGCCATTGGCATCATTGGGAATTTGACCTCAAATCGGGGGCATGCTTCTTAGCATCCGGCGATGATTTGAAAGCTTTTCCTGTTGAAGTTCGGGAGGACGGTTATTTATACGTCGGGTTAGCGAAAGGCGAGCGAGAAGCAGCAAAACAACGTGTTATCGCAAACGGCAAACGTGCACTTGAACGTGGTCTCAAGGACCGCAGTACATTCTTTATCGCCAAAGCTGTCACAGCACTCCGTGACGCAGGCGCAGCACCAGCCGAGATTATTCAACAAGGACTCCACTACGGCGCCCATAAAAGCAGTGATGGGTGGTCGTCAGGTGTAGCAATCCTCACACTTGCAGCAAACATGTGGGATGACGTTGACCCAGATGACCATAACCTATTCCTCGTTCACGGACTAAGCCAAATCAGCCGTAGAACAACGGGAAGTGCCCGCCCCTATCGCGCCCCCTTTCCACGCGTCAAAGATGATCACGATCTGGATACACTAAAACGATGGTTCCGTTATTTTGTTGATAAACGCCACAGAGGTGCGGCGGAACGTATCTTATTAACGCTAAATGACCGAGACTATGACAAATCTCTCATCGCAGACTTCGTCTACACGGCAGCAACAGACTATTACTTCACTGGAGACGGACACGCCCTTGATTTTGCCAATAAAATGTTTGAAGCGTTGGATTACGTCAACTGGGAAGGATCGCATGAAATTTTGCGTCCGATCGTCGTTGACCTTGTGAGTAGAACACGCCATGAAGAAACATCTCGATGGGCAGATGCTGTACCTGTCCTACGCCCCATCTTTAAAAGGATTGATAGTATATGGCAAGACAATCAAGCGAACGAAGCAGAACTGGATATATCGGCATTTACACAAACGCTCCTCGCTGATGAGTTTGAACCTACTGTTGCTATAGTTGAGGAAGCACTCCGCAACGGAGTCAAGCCAACTGACATCTGCCGTGCGATGACTTATGCCTCTGCTATTCGCACTGCACGGTTCCATCTCAAAAACGAAGGCGACTGGCACGATGTCGCGAACATTTACTCATATTCTCACGCCCTTTATCACGCTTTTCAGTATGCACCAAGTGCCAACTTATTGCGCGGTATATTCCACGGCGTGGTCTACTTGGCATACCTACGTTGGTTGAACATGCCTGCCGCTCGCATTCCCAAACCCGGGCAACGGATACCTGATGAAACTTACGCCTCTGTTGATAAAATGTTAGAACGGCTTCAAGAATTCGCTGATTTCCAAAAGGTCTACGAGGCAGAGATTTTGGTAAATCAATATCTTGAAGAAGGGCATGATGTTGACGCGCTAAAACGAACGCTGTCACATATCCTACTACGTGAAGATGCAGAACTCCACATGTTCCAGGTCCTTGAAGTCGCCTTCCGTCATTACGACTTGTCAGACGACCTTGAAGAACAACGGATGCATCTATTGGCAGCCACACGTTACATCACGGCACAGAAACTGATGAAGAACATTCTGTGGTCCACTGAGAACGCGGAACGTCTTGCGCGAGGCGAGTTGCTTAGCGAACGCGACGATGACTAATATCTATAAAGCAGTCAGCAGTTCCCGTAGGTTGGGTAGAGCGGTAAATGACCAAGATACCTCCAACTTGTCAGAAAATTCTGCTTTTCAATGATCTATTCATGGAATAGACATAGCGAAACCCAACAAGCCAAGTTGTCCATGTGATAACGCGTCGGGTTTCCAACTTACACGTTTTGTTGACTGCACATTCCGAAATAGAACTCCGCTCATGCAAAACGCAAAGCACAAACCCATTCTTACAGATTTACCTGAAACTGTCCTTAATTCAAGGCGAGATTTTCTTGCCAAAGTAGGCAAAGGCGCATTACTTGCAAGTTTGGGCATGTTTGGTGCAGGATGCGAAGCAGTCAACCGAGGCTTGTTGGATAGAGGACTCATGCCCGTTGTCTTGGAAGACTCGCAAGCAGCAGGACTCCCGAAACCGGACATGCTTGTTCATTCGGAGAATCCTTTTAATGGCGAGTTACCGCCGCACCTCCTTAATGACGATGTTACCCCTACGGTGCAACATTTCGTCCGTAATAACAGTGGTATTCCAAAGCGAGCGATAAGCCAAAATCTTAACGGATGGAAATTGGTTATAGACGGTGAAGTTCATAGAGAACTTGCCTTGTCAATGGAGGATTTGCTTCGTTTTCCGCAAATCACTATACAGGTAGTATTGGAATGTGCTGGGAATGGCAGAAGTCTGTTTGTGCCAGAGGTAGATGGCACGCCGTGGCGACGCGGTGCCGTGGCTTGTAGTGAATGGACAGGCGTGCGGTTACGTGATGTCCTGCAGGCAGCAGGTTTAAAACCGAGTGCTGTCTATACTGGAAACTATGGTGAAGATCTTCCCACTGATGGCAGTGAGCAATTTTCACGCGGTATTCCGATTGAGAAAGCGATGGATGAACACACACTCATTGCTTTTAAGATGAACGGAGAAGTTTTGCCCGCAGCGCACGGATTTCCTGCAAGATTGGTTGTCCCTGGATGGATCGGCAGTTCCATGCAGAAATGGCTCAACCGTATCTGGGTGAGAGATAAGGTTCACGACTCAGAGAAAATGAGCGGTTATTCCTATCGTATTCCTGCATATCCAACAGAACCGGGCACTAAACCACCAGTAGAGGATATGCAAATTGCGACTTCATTGCGGGTTAAGTCGATCATTACGCAGCCAGAACCACTTCAAAAATTTAGCAAAGCCACGCCTATAAAGGTCCGAGGACATGCATGGGCAGGAGAAAACTATATCAATAGCGTCCGTGTCTCTACAGATTTCGGTATTCAATGGCAAGAAACCATGTTGCTCCCACCAACAAATAGATATGCCTGGTCCAATTGGGAGACGGAACTCACCCTTGCGAATAGAGGCTATTATGAAATATGGGCACGCGCTTATGATGATAAAGGCAACGCACAACCTTTTAGCCAGCCGTGGAATCCTAAGGGGTATCTCGGTAATGTCATTCACAGAGTGCCTGTTTCAATAACCGTATAAATAGAAAGGATTTTGAAATGAAACTTGGTGTAATGTCCGACAGTCACGACAACATTCCCAACGTCAAACGCGCTGTCGCGCTTTTCAACGAAATCGGTGTGGAACTCGTTGTCCATGCAGGTGATTTCATCGCTCCGTTTGCGATTGACCCGTTAGCAGATTTGAATTGCCGCGTTGTTGGTGTTTTTGGCAACAATGATGGCGAACGCGTTGTACTTGTGAAAAAGTTTGAAGCCATCGGTGAGGTGCATCCCAACCTTGCCAGCACATCACTTGGCGACAAGACCATCGCTGTGATGCACTACCCTGAACTCGCTATCCCCATTGCAAAGAGCGGAGAATACGACATTGTTGTCTATGGACACACGCACAAGATAGACATTCAAAAGGATAGTTCTCTATTGCTCAATCCAGGGGAAACAGGTGGCTGGACGACAGGGAAGGCGACGGTTGCCGTAGTAGACATAAAAACACTTGAGGCAACAATTCACGAACTGTAATGGTGTAAATGTTACATTTAGGATATATTGAACCTATTCAATATATCCTAAATTCCGTAACCTGCCCTCCAAAATCTTTTTCTCTTCAGGCGTAGAGGCTTGTGCTTGTAGGTGCTGATAATTAGAATTCATCAAAATCTCATCGTAAGCATCACGGAATCGTTCTGGGTCTTCGCAAGTCATATCTTTACTACTCATAATATGCCGATATACAAACTCACCTGTCTGCTCATCTTCACGGTAAAGATGTTCACCATCCGTTAGTGACCAGAGGCGCACTCCTTCCGAATACCTGCTAATTTCTTCATTGTCAACCGTTATGCGAGAAGTCACACGATGATGCGGCATCTCCAAGTTCTTCTGACTGAGAAAACCGATTCCATACAGACTATCTAACTCCGATAATACCAAGCGGTTGTCATCAATTTCGGGTGGCAATAGTAAATCTTGACCATAACCGTGATAGTCTGTATCAATACCAGCAAGGTTTGTGATAGTTGGAAACAGATCAATAGCCGAAATCGGTGCATTTGGAAATTTCAATTCGTCAACACCGGGGATATGTGCTAACAGCGGCACGTGTAATACGTTCTGATTAAGCGTGCTACCATGATCAATAAGCTCTTCACAGATACCCTCACCGTGGTCCCCGAATATAAAGACTGCCCATTCTGGCAGGTCAAGTTGTTTCAGTATTTCAACCAGTTTGAATTCAAGTATATGCGTTGCAGCGGCATAGTAGAAACGCAATGCCTCATCTGTTCTACCATTTTTTACTAAGGAACCGAGACTCGGCGCGCCGGGAATGCCGCTCATCCCGTATCCGCCATGCGTGTACCAAAAGTGCAGAAAACAAAATTGCGGTGTATCAGAAGGTTGCTTAAGATGTGCCATCAGGTCTTCAAGTGAACCGAGTTGTTGTGCTTTCGCGTTTGGGTCAATTGGCATAATAAACGACTCATAATCAAGAAAGCGAAACACCTCCGCGCGTTCCGAACGTCCCGTAATGTGATATCCCGCATCAGCAAATAATTGAAATAGGTTCGGGATACCTTCAAACATCTTGAGGTAGGTTTGCCCATAAACACCGTGTTCAAACGGATAAAGCCCTGTAAAGTAGGATGTGTGAGAAGGACGCGTGGCAGGAGCAGCAACAAAAAACTTCTCCGCAAGTGAAAAATCTCTGGTTAGTAGGTCAAACTTTGGTGTATTGAAGAGAGGGTTAGTACGACTGAGTGCGTCATATCGCCAACAATCAATTGAGATGAGTAGGAATTTATTTACAGGTTTGGTTTCCATATTTTAATCTATTAACCTTGCATTGTACTGTCGTACAGTGTGTTGGTAACCTTCAAATTGGTCAGGTTGAAAAGGATGGGGAGTGTAGATATAAACAGCATCACTATAAGGATCGTAAAGAACAACCTCTTCGCGTGCATCGCCACAGACATCAGCAGGAAAGCAGTGATACCATCCCATCTTACCACCGGTCGGCGGCGGTAGATCAGGAAACGTCACAACTTTGTTTCCCTCCCCATTGTAGAGTGCAGCCGGACTATAAATCAATTCGGGATTATCTAAACCGTGCCAACGAATAACCTCTAAACCAGTATTGTTTGGTGTTTCGTCAACGCGGAATCGACTCTGAATCTGTCCATTGTCGTCCACAACTATCAAATCCGGATGATGTCCATTATAGCGGATAACTAAGTTTGGAGACGCATCGGGCAATAAATTGCCATATCGGACCTCTTGTCCATGCGGCACAACGTCAAAGCCAAGTGAAAATACAGGATTTCCTGAAGCATCAACTATTTGTCCACCGCCTGAGAGGATAGCAAGGTTCTCACCGTTCCACTCTTCAACCAACACCGAGTCGATATTTTCTCCGAGGTATTTATCCCAAAGAACTGTTCCATCAGCAGCAAGTCCAAAGTTGCCACCGTTAACTTCATCCAAACCATCGTCATTAAAATCGCCAACTGCAGGGATGTATGCAGAATGCTTCGGATACCGAAACCACCTATCAGTATATTGCCACAGCAGTTCAAGTTTATGGTTAAATGCAAGCACATTCACGCCAACCTTAACCACAAAATCTTGCGGTTGTGGATTTCCGCTGAAGTTGGCAATCATCAACCGTTGATGGGCATAATTAGGGATATGAAGTTCGCCTTCTGCATACGCATCACATAACCGAAGCTCTTCAGACACGACAGTTCGTTTAACAGTGCCTGTCGCCCCATCTAAAATCATCAGACGAATTGCAGACAGATCCCACTTGCTTGCTTGCGCGACATCTGAATCTATCCAAAAGCAGATAACCTCTGCCTGTCCATCAGCATCAATATCATAAATTGCAACGGGACCTGGTCTATCGGGAGAAAGCGTTTTAAGAGTTGTGTTCTCAGTATCTCCATCTCTGATTTCCAGATGTTTATCCCCTAAAGACCAGAGCGGTTCACCTTCAAGTGTAAACGCACCAAGAAAACATGGATGAATACCACCGAGCGACTTGTATACTAAAAAATCGACGGTGCCGTTGCCTGTCAGATCGCCGATGCGGATATCACCACCCCATGACCTCCCTGATGTTTCATTCAGAAAAGCATCTGGAATTGCAACCCGTTTGTAGAGGTGTGCCTTTTGCGGAGTATTCACTGGACAAAAGCCCTGAAAAGTCCAACGTAAAGTGCTAACACCTTTTCGGGGTCAGGTCCTGTATAAGCACATTCGTTGGATATGTAGCCGGAGAAACCGATACGGTTGAGCCATTCAAACATTTGCCGATAGAGTTCAAACGTTTCTGGCGCTTCCACCTTGTGCGTATGCACCGAAGTAATATGGGGTGCTACGCGTGAAAAGAGGGGTTCAATACTTCCCGTATCACAACCGATAAATTGTGAATTGAAGACAAAACCGACATTCGGAAGATGGACACCTTCAATCACCTCCATTGCTGAATCCGGGTCAGTGAAAGAACCGTGCATTTCGATGGAGACAGTAATATCCTTCTTGCCAGCATATTCACCAAGTGCCTTCAACCCCTCAGTCACGTAGCCAACAACAGCGTCTCGGTTTCCATCGCTGTACCTGTCTCCAAGCACACGGACATGATCACATTCCATAAATTCTGCCATGTCAATCACGCGTGTAACGCGGCGAACGGTTTCTTCGCGATCAGCAGCATTCTCTGAATGAAAATTTTGGCAACTCGTAAGCGAAGAAATAGCAACACCACTTGCATCTACTTGTGATTTCAATCCATCCCATACATCTTTCGGTGTGTCCCACTCAAACCCATGCTTCTGTTTGTAATCCATTAGCAGTTCAACGCCGTGATAGCCAGTAGTTTCAGCAACATCAAGAATTCGCTTGAGTTCCCAATCTTGACACGTTTGATACGTATTTAACGCCCATTTCATATAATTTTACTCCTGAATTGGAATCGGGTACCAGAGTCCGCCAGTTTTAGATGATAACGCCCGATGTGTCGTATGGTTAATGCCGATCACATCTACTGTAATCTGATTCTGTTGACACTGACGTAGAACATCTAATAACTTGTAAGACCCTTTGCTTGCCTCGTCGGTCACGAGGATAAAACGCCGATTCGCCCCTTCCCGAAATTTGACACGACGGATCGCTTTTACAATAGCATTGTGTGCGCGCTCATCACCTGCCGCCGCAACTACGTGTGTAGTTAGTAACCTTTTATACCTTTCACTGTCCCGTGTCTGTGGATGAATAATTGTATCACCTTCAAGGTATCTAAAGATGACAATACCGAGCGTAAAGTCAATGCCTTTCTCTTCAAATGCTGTTACCATCGCATTAAGTTGTCTGCCGACAGCGCGGATATTATCTATCATGCTACCGCTAATGTCAAGAAGAAAAACGATGTCAACGACACGCTCACTTTTACTATCAGCAACGCTTTCGGCAATCCCTTCTAACGCCTCACCCATCATGCCATCTCTATCAACAGGTTCAGGATATTCATTTTCAGCGACTTGTTCGGTTGTACCTGTCTGCTCTTTTGCTATTTCAGTAGGTGGTGTAATTATAGGAACTTTTGCAGGGATAGCTGCTGTTAATTTCCATTCTGGTGATTCAGTAGGTTTTTCACTCAGGGCTGTTTCTGCTATCGGTAAATTAGTATCAGTTCCTAAGCCAGTTATCGACTCACTTGTCGTAATTGGACGTGTTGAATTTATCGGTTGGGCAGCACGCTGTTTATTAATCGGCACGGTATTTGAAGAAACTGAACGGCGCTTCGACATTGAACGTTTGCGCTCACTACTCATGTGGAAACGTTTAACCGTTGACACGACCATTGCTTCTTCAATCAAGGCTTCCGAAGCAAGCATCGGACGATACCATTGCACGTAACTTATACCTGTAAGTGCTATTACAACAAAGTGTAAAACTACAGACATTAGAAACGCACGTCGGGTTTTTCTTCGTTTTTGTTGTAGTTTTTCTGAATAGTTATCAAAAAGCATGTTCCGTTTCTCCGGTTTAGGTGAGACCTATATCAGAATAACGTTAAAATCCAAGAAAAGCAACGCTATTCTTCTGAAACAACGATCTTAAGAGGATACGATTGAAACCGTTCCATGATTCCCATCAACCTGTAACATCTGTCCGTCAACAATCTTCTGAGTGGCATTTGGAATATTTGCCACTGCAGGCACGCCATACTCCCTCGCTACAACTGCCCCATGTGATAACAATCCGCCGCGTTCCATCACTAAACCTGCCGCCTGCAGAAAAAGTGGTGTCCACGCAGGGTCTGTTGATGGGCAAACGAGAATATAATCTCGGTCAGAAGGATGAATTTCAGAGGGTTTCAATAACACCCGCGCCCGTCCCTTCGCCACGCCAGCAGAGATGCCTATACCTGTATATGTTTCTGCTGCGTCAACTGACAACGATGTTCCTATACAATCCAATGAATCGCTAAAGACAACATCGGGAATCTCAATCTGTAGTAAGAGTTTACGTTGGACCTTACGTTCAGCAACCACATCACTGAATTCTTTCCCGTCAATAAGTTGATCTAATTCATCTGGCACCAGATAGAAAATGCCGCCGTTAAGCGTATAACGATTATCTAACTCAACTAACGCTCGCCGAATTTGTTCATAGCCGAGCATTAGGTAAAATTTTGCAGTTTCCCGAAAAGGCATGTATCGTCTTGTAAAGTCCAGTTCGCTCTCAATTTGCTTCCGCAATCCCGGTTTATCTTCAATGACCTCAGCGAGTTCTTTTTCTGCTGCTTCACGCTGCTCTATTTGTCGCGTAAAATACGGGTTATTCTCTTGTATCTGTCCATCGGGTTCTGAAGTTTCTTGAGAAAAGGACGTTATAATCTGTTCAAGGTATGAAGTATCTTCGCGCCACCGTGGTTGTGCCAATTCAAACTCATTGACAGTGCGATGTCCATAGTCAATTAAAAAATCGGTAAGCGAAATTTGTCCCTTCGCAACCTGCTGCAGCTTTTCGTTTGTTTCAACGGTGAGATTACCAGAAAGCCCGCTGATAAGGCGACTGGCTAATCCCTTCGCCTCTGTTTCATCAATACATTTCTGGAATGTGGCTTCCAACCGTTGAAGTGAAAACGCAGCAAGTAGAGTCGCGGTAAGTGCTTTCGGTGCAAAGTCATCCAGTGTTTTTTCACACCACCTTTTAAACTTCTCGACCAATTCCGCATCAGAAAGTTCAGAATAAGACAAATTCTGTTCGGCTTCAACTATCTCACGAAACTTCGGGAATTCCTGTTCTGTCAACACCTGATCAAAGTCGGATCGAAATTTTCTTAATTGTAATTCCGATTTTGTCATGCGAACAATATGGAGTGGGAGTTTAAACCAAAATGCTGATGTGCTATGTTTTATATTTGGTGTTGCTTGTGCATACATCGCTTTTTGTGGATTCTGTTTCAATTCCGCAAAATCGTGAGCATACGGGAATCCCTCAAAGAAAAGTTTTGTTTCACGGTTCAAATTGACGTAAATTCTTCCACAGATTAAGTCAAGAATGCCGATGTTTTCTACACTTTTGCTTGGATAGAAACCTAAGCCACGGTACGCCTTACCTAATCCACCTACACCCGACATAAATTTTCTGATAATTGCCCATGTCATTGGTAGCGGAGCAGGTAAAACTTCCGCAAGATTATGGTGGCTCCAGACCGTGCCGTGAGTCTCTGCAAGTGTTTTGAGTTTTTGAATCTCTGCTTGGCGAAGTTTCTCTATTTCGCCATCTTTTTGCTCAATTGAAATATGTGCCTGCGCGGGTGTCGTAATCGGTCTCGCTTGCAACAAAACAAACTTTCCATCCGAAAGTGCCCACTCAATATCTATCGGTTGTCCATATAAGGTTTCAGCTTGGATGCCGAGTTGCCCCAATTGTTTTAACTGTTCATCTGTGAGACTTGGTATATTTTGCTGTGCAGATGAAACCTCGCTTAAACCAGATGTTGTTATCATTTCCTGTTTTATAGCAACAGTTCTTTCTAATACTTCACCAGTTTCCCGCGAGATTTGGAAACTGTCGGGTGTAATCTCTCCAGATACGACCGATTCTCCTAATCCCCAATTTGACTCAACAATACTAACATTCTCGTCAAACGGACTGACAGTGAAAAGCACACCTGAAACATCTGCAGCGCACATCTCTTGAACAACAACTGCCATCGCCAAACCCTCATCAGAGATACCTTGTGTCTGACGGTAAGCAATTGCCCGATCAGACCAGAGAGATGCCCAGCACGCTTTCAGCGCGTCTAAGATTCCATCAGACGTGACATTCAAAAAGGTATCTTGTTGTCCCGCAAAACTGGCTTCTTCTAAATCTTCTGCCGTTGCGCTGGAACGGACAGCGACAGTATCGGTCCTCAATTCGTCTCGGGCTTTGAGGATAGCATCAACCAGTTCAGGTGCTAACACTACGTCTTTAACACTATTCGCGTTCTGGTTTGGTAAGCCCTGAACAGAAAATCGGTAGGCATCTGTGGTGACACAGAATCCGTGCGGTACTGAAAAGCCTGCCCTTGTCAATCTCCCAAGATTCAGACCTTTTCCGCCAACACGCGGAAGATCATCTTCATCAATCTCTGAGAAATGTCTGATAAATTGCATAAACTTAGGTTGTTTAAAAGGATGGAACTATTGAAAATAGTATAGCAGAATCTTTCTGGTAAATGCAAACAAGTTTGGCTTCTGCTGGTAGAAGGAAGGACAGTTGAAGATAGAGGTTAGTTTCAATCCAACCTCTATCGAATTTATGAAATAACAGAATCATTAGAATCTTTGTTAATCATCATGGTCGTCATCATCGTCATGATTATCGTCATCATGGTCGTCATCGCCTTGGTCATCATGAGCGCCCATATCATCATGCTTATCCATGTCATCTTGGTCATCATGGCCGTCGTCCTCATGGTCATGATGCACGACGCCCTCTTGTGCTTCCTGTTGATTGATCCAATCAACGAAAAGTTGAATCTCCTCATCAGGCAGCGGTGGACCTTCAGGAGGCATGTTGCCTGAAACAATTTGTTCAACAATCTCACTGCCTTCAGCATTCCCCGGTATGTATGCCGGACCGTGTTCTCCTCCAGCTATAAAAGCCTCGTATGTTCTGAAATCCAGACCGTGAGGGCCATTTTCGACATGACACCCAGCCAGCGCACATTTTGCTGTGAGGATGGGCAAAAGGGTTTGTTCAAAAGAAGTCTTCGTATCAACAGGTTCGTGAACATCCATGGTTTCCATAAGCGAGGAAACGTCATCTGGCATTATGACACTTGCAGGCTCACGAGTACATCCTATTATACAAAACAACATTCCGACAGACAGTAAGAAAAATCTTTGTATATCCATAACTATGAATAGTCTCCTCCCAATCAAGTTTAAAAATTACGTGTTTTCTAAATAAGATTCTATTTAAAAGAACTAAAGTTTGGACAATTTTTAAGAATCTTATTTCTAAAAGCAGAAAAGCAGTATCCTTTCAGAACTAACCAATTTTGAAAGGAAAATAAAATGGACCTCTTTCTCTGCTTATATAAAAGTTTATCAGATTTTCGTCCTTTATTCAACCAACAAACTTTGCGCTTTTACAAGCGTTTATTTTCGGTTTCATCGCAAATGGCGGTAATGGCACACTACCAAGTCTTTATCAATCAAGTTGTTCACAGACAAGATATTGGTCTTTTGCTAAGTTTCTATCACATGGCAAATGGGATGCGGATACGGTCGCAACGGCTATAATAAAACGGCTTCAAAACACATTTGCGATCTGGGCTTATGTTTATGATGAAACCAAAGCAATAAAAACAGGCAAATCACAATGGGGATTGCACTTTTTTCGAAACTTGAGTTTCCAACGGCGTCGTATCAATCAATCCAAGTATCAGTTCGGTCATCAGTTTGGCGCACTCGGTCTGTTATGTCAGACAGCAACAGGGTGGATGCTTTTTCCCGTATGGGTAAAACTGATGTGTCCACAGAAACTTCGAGATAAAGTAATGCGGTATTGCAGCATATTTGTTCAAAGTTAGCCCCGGGTCTAATCATCTTTGATAGGGGGTTTGCGCGTTGCAAAGTCTTTACAATAGTATTGCGTTTCGGGCATCATATTTTATGTCGTGCTAAATCCAATGCTGTATTTTACCATTTACCCAAAATACCGAAGCATCGCAAACCGGGTAGACCGAAAAAATACGGAGATCGTCTTGATGTTCGCAGATTGCGGTATAATCTGATGGAAATAGCAGGTAAAACGCATTCAATCGCCTCAAAAGTAGTGCGAACCAAATGTGTGATGCGAATGTGCGGCTCGTTGTAATACGCACAAAAGCGTCAAAACCTTATCGGTATTTCTTTGTTCTCACAACAGATATGACGCTTGAAGTGCCACAGGTTATCAAATACTATCGCAACAGATGGCAGATTGAAACAGCATTTCGCGATGTGAAACAACATTTTGGGTTTGATAAGTATCAAGTCAAATCTCGTAAAAGCATTAATCGGTTTGTGCAGCTCAGTTTCGTTGCAGCAAGTTTGACGAAACTTATATTTACAACACATCCGCTGCGACACCTACACCGAGCACCGCCCGCAATCTTTATATCGACTGTGAAGTGTGTGACGATTATGGGTGTTCTCTCTGTGATAAGCATAGATAAGTAAGTATAGATAAAAGAGAGCGTAGACTTAGGGAGAAAGCGGGAAACCGATCGTAAAACCCGCTTTAAACATAAACGGGGGTGTGTTTTCACAAACACACCCCCGTTTATGTACCTACGCACGCTCCGCCTCATCCTCTCTATAGGAGGATAGTTTCATGACACGCAAAGCATACTGGGGCATTGCAGGATTAATACGCCTTAATTACTGCCCAACTTGTGGCTAATTTGTCTTGCGGGTCAACACCGAGTGCTGTTTGTAACCCAGTTTTCCGGATGGCATTAATCTGCTTCAAATCCAAAGCCACATTAAAGATAGCGACTTCATCAAATGAACCGAGCATAAAGGTGTGGTTTGCCAACCTTGCTCCCATATTAACCGCTTGGGTATCAACGTTGGTGTCCATTCCAAACTCTGTTCCCTCTTTTTCCTGAAGTTTACCGTCCACATATAGATCGTGGTCTTTCACCGCATCTGATCCTTTCGGAAAAACCACTGCACAATGATGCCATTCACCATCACAGACGTTGTCTGTGCCGAAATTGTTGCCGCTGTTGACTTCCACCCGTAAGTTGCATTCATTGCCGCGGACGTGCGCGCGGATGTAGTATTTTTGGCTCGGAGAATTCACACCCCATTTGACCCAGGAATGGTCACGGACTGTTGTAGATTTAAACCAGAAAACAGTCGTTCGTGGCTCAGTCCCACCGATACCGTTATAACCTGTGACAATGACGTTGTCATCGCTTCCATCGTATTCTAAAGCGTTTCCGAACACACCTTTGACACGTTTTGCCCCAGTGAGTGCACCATCTCGATCATTTCCAGATATATCTTTGACAACGTTGGCACTATTCCCGTCAAACAGATAAGCCACCTCCAGTGTATCTTTTTCAATAGCTGCAGCGTGGCTTATACTGGGGATTGACACTGTAAGGATGATACTTAACCATAAGATCATCAATCTACTTTGACTTCCAAGTTTCATTTTTTCCTCCATCGTAAAATGTCTACTTTAATGGGATATTGAAGCATTACCGATTCAAGATTTGAAAAGAATTTTAGCAAAATCGCCTAAAATAAACAAGTGCAAAGACACTGACACCAGAGGCATTCAAATCTCCAATAATCGCACGTGCTACATCTGTTTCTTCATGTAGGAGCGATCTCCGAATCGCGACCATAACAGTCGGGAATCCAAATCAACGGTATGAACGCCGTTTAGGCGTTCCCCAAATCAACGCCACATGCCTGTTGGCATCTGTCCAAATCAACGCCGAATGCGCTTTTGGGCATTCGGCGGGTATGAATGCCTTTTGGCATTCCCCGGAGTTCCCTCCTACAATATAAATTAAATGGAAAAACTCGTCAATTGAACAGCTCTGCACTGACTCAGATTTGAGGATGTAACAATCTCCGAAAATGTCCGTAGAGTTTATTATAAGACTTTTCCTGAGAACGTTCCTATGGCAACAAATAACAATACAACTTTCAAAAATGTGAATTCAGCAGTTCAGGCGATACTCTCACAAAAATTCGGTGGTAAGGTTCGTCTTGATAAAGGTGAGAATATCCATCCTCAATCCCTATATCGTTACAAAGTTCTATCGGGGCCCGATGGAATACCTGAAAGTATGTTTGTCAAACGTAAACAGGCAAGGAGAATCCGTGTCGAATGGGCATGTCTACAATTCTTAAGTGACCAGATGGGTGAAAATAGCGTTACACCGGACTTTTACGGTGGTGGATATACTGGAAAGAATAACGTGCCGCTCATTGTTATGGAAGATATGGGGGACGGTCAGAATCTCAGAGCAATATTACTTTTTGATAACAGCCAAACAACAAAAATGGTTCTGATTGAATGTGCTAAGGCACTTGGAAAGATCAATGCTCGCTCAATTGGCAAGGCAGAAGCATTTCTCAAAATACGAGATTCGATTATCCGTATTGAGCAGCCAAATGAAGACCTTCATCGTGTTTATACTGAAAAGTGGACAGAAATATGTGATGCCGCAGGTATCACACCTTATCAAGAGTCTTTTTCTGAGTTAAAGGCACTTGTAGACTTCCTTGAGCCTTCCAATCGTTTTCACGGACTAACCCACGGTGACCTTTATCCCGTAAATGTCTATTATTCTACCTCAAAATCGAAAGTTTATGTTTTTGATTATGAGTTTGGACACTTCCAACATGTGCTTGTTGATGGATTTCAGATTCGTGTTCATCTTGATATGTGGGCGGACGTTTCTCGGTTTCCTAACGATGTAGTGCAGGAGATGGAAAGGGCATACCGCGGGGAACTTGCCGCAACTTGTCCCGAAGCACAAGATGATACGTGGTATTATCAACGTATCATAGAGGCGTGTGTTTATGAAACGATCCGGTGTATCAACAGATTTTTTGAACCGCCAAAAGTCGTGTTTAGTAATACCATAAATAATCGCCCCGCTGGCGATTATGAGGCATTGAGGACTGACCCGAACTACAATCATTGGGGATTACCCGCTGTGCGCAGGCGTGTTTTCTACCGTTTAGGCATGTTGGCACATTTGACTGAAGAGTCCGGTTATCTGCAGGCACTTGGTGCGACAGCAAGAAAAATCCGCGATAAATTCAGTACAATATGGCCATCTGAAGTCCAAGAAATGCCACTGTTTCCCGCATTTCATCATAATTAATCGAAAACAATAAATAAGAAAGGAGAACATCTTCTGTGACACCGCGCGTTTCATATTTAATCTGTGCGACACCTCGTTGTGGAGGTTACCTGCTATTTGAGGCTTTAGAGAATACAGGTCTCGCTGGAATTCCTGGGGAATACTTTTGGGAGGAAAATAAATGGGCTGAAAAATGGGGTGCAACGGATTACCAAGATTTTCTCAATAAAGTGAAAGAAAAAAGCACAACCCCAAACGGTGTTTTTGGAACAAAACTTATGTGGGGTTATTTTGAAAGATTTATCGGTAAAGTGCGTCAAACACCTCAATTTAAAAATCGTGATCTGTCTCCTTATGCAGTGCTGTCAGAACTGTTTCCTAATCTAAATTATATCTGGATTATGCGTCGGGATAAGGTGCGTCAGGCAGTATCTCTTTGGAAAGGACTACAAGGATTAGTTTGGTGGAAAAGAATTGGTGACCCTACGCCTAAACTGGAAAAAGAACTTGAGTACAACTTTGCGGCAATCGACTATCTGATTCAGGAAATTATTTTACACGAAGCAGCATGGCAAGAGTATTTCACCCGATTCAATATAACTCCTTTTACGGTAATTTATGAGGATTTTGTGCCTTACTATGAGGAAACGGCACTTAGGATAATGGATTGGTTAAAAATTTCTTATCCTGAAGACCTTGTGTTTGGAGAAAGACGTTTATTGAAACAAGCGGATAGTGTGTCTGAGGAGTGGGTTCAGCGATATCGCGATGACAAAAAGGAAAAAGAGAGTGGTTTGGAAACCTACTCTCCTTTTTCTATTTCTTCTTGGAATTTCAATACATCTTCTTAATAGTCGTACTTCCATCTATGCTGTAAGGCGAGGCACAGAGACCTCGCCTTACAAATGATTTATGAAATACACTTTAATACTTCTTAATTCTCGCCCAACTTGTGGCTAATTTGCCTTGTGGATCAACGCTTACGGAGCCCTGTAATCCATCTTCTCGGATGGCATTGATCTGGTCCACATCCAAGTCGGTACTGAAAATAGCAAGTTCATCCAAAAAGCCCAACATAAATGTGTGTCCCGTTAGACGTGCGCCGATGTTTACATCCTGCGCTTCGCCGTTCGTGTTCATCTCTTTATCGTTGCCTATCTTTTCTTGAAGTTCACCATCTACATAGAGATCATGGTCTTGCACGGAGTCTGCACCTTCAGGAAAAACCACTGCTAAATGATGCCACTCACCATCACATACGTTAGTATTTCCGTAGTTTTGCCCTCCATTAACTTCAATTCTCAAGAAGCAATTTTCACCAGTTACATGCGCGCGGATGTAATATTTTGCACCGGAAGTATTAGGTCCCCATTTCACCCATGAATGGTCTCTTGTGCCATTGGCTTTAAACCAGAAGAGTGTTGTTCTGGGTTCTGTGCCGCCAACACCAGCATAACCGGTAACGATCAGATTGTCATCTTCTCCATCGTATCGTAAACACTTGCCAAAGACACCCTCGGCGTATTGTGCCCCAATTATTTCTCCATCTCGCCCATGAGGAGAAGAATCTGTGGCGACCTCGCCTTTTCCTTCGTCAAAGAGATAGATAACTTCAATTGTTCCCTCGTCAACCAAGGCAGCATAGGTAATACTGGTGACCGACAATGTAAAAATGATAACACTTAACCAAACTAACATTGATCCACTTTGATTCCCAAATTTCATTTTTGTTTCCTCCAATATCAAATTGATCGTTTTCCCTATTTATGGTAGATTTTAAAATTAGCTATACACTTAGTACCAGCGAGGTTAGGAAACCTCGTCTACCGAGGGTAAAAGTGTCTAATTTATTTTATAATTCACCATAAAACGTATGTTTTGATTCAGGTTTAGATTGAATTTGTGGCGTTTGTAATCGGACATTCCATTGTTGTTACATTCGCCAGAAAATCACAACGGGTATAAAGGTGTCTCAAAACATTATAGATTTTACTATAATGTCCGATTATAGCAAAAACTATTAAAATAGACAACGGAAATTATAACAGAATTGTGCCATGAATTATGAAATTTATAGTGGACAATAGAAATAATTCTACATTTCCTCTGTAGGAGCGATCTCCGAATCGCGACGAACCTCACTGTTAGTCGGGAATCGGAGTTCCCTCCCGCTGGATGCCATACGCGCATTCAGCGTTGATTTGGCTGAATCATGCAGAATACCAAACGCGTATTCTGCCAAGCGCATTCAGCGTTGATTCACAGTTCAGGAATGTAGCGTTCATTCTAATCTCTACCATAAATCGTACAAAAAAAGAGGGCCTATTTAAAAAAAGAATGATGAATTGCGTACAGCAATCCGATTAGCCCGGTAAAGCACCATGATAGTTTACACCAGTAAATATCCCGAGCACCATCCACGCGCCAACGATGCCAAACTCACCTATAATCAATCCCATGAACAACGGACGAAACTTACGAAAATATCCGATACCGCCCGATTTCAGCACTAAAAACTTCAAAAACCACCCGATAAATATACATGACCAGAGGAAATAGGATGAGTAAACTGCTCCCATCACATATCCAATCGGGTGAAGTTGCCACCACATAAATTGGCGTTGCATGATGAGTAGAAAGGATGTGATTCCGACTCCTAAAATCATACTGTATGCTTCACCTAATTTCGCATCTCTTGGATACTGAATGAGTGAAACCATGTGATTAAAATACCTCGGTGCTCCGACGAAAGGACCGCCTTGCAAATTTAAGCCCCCTTTTTCATAAATCAAAGGTAGCGATGCGGCGTAGGAAACACCGATAGCAACAACAATAGCAAGCGCCATCGCATACAACACGCTTCTTCGATTTAATCGGAGAGGGTCTGCTGCTTTAAAACCGTGTAGCACACTCGGCATCAAAATGCCACCCCAGTCGCGCATCATTACCCGCTGAAACCCCAAGAGTGCTAAGCTGCTTGCATTGATGATTCTTGAACCTGTAACAATCTCAAAGTATTCCACGGGATACATAGGTGCTTGAATCAGTAACATTCCACCGTTGACAACCATCCACGACAGCGCGGTAGAGGTAATCAGGAACAGTGTGATAATGCTACAGGCAACCCAAAACGACATGCCAGCGTAGAAGCAGAGGCCGGCAAGTAGTAGAAAACTGAAAATTGCTCCCAGAACTGCCCATCTATAAGGTAACACTTCATCCGAGTCGTTGATAGTTGTAGTAGAAGATTGCAGGAATGTTTTCTTTAGGAGGTCTATGATATGCAAGCGACTGTTGATTAGAAACGCAAGAACCATCACACAATATGCAGCCATCGTCTGTCCCCTTGCGCATATCCAAGGACTGATAGGGATAGCAAAAGCATTGATAATGATATACTGTAACTTGAAAAACAAAAAGAAAAACCAGCAACTAAACGATACCTCCATCGCAAGAAAATAAGTTATGCCGATAACAGAGAAATAGAGAAAGAACCGGAATTGAGGCCACCATCTCATCACGATCCAGGGACGTTCTGTAAATGGGGCGTAAAGGTCGTACCGATTCGGGATAGATGGGAGCGCGGGGAAATACTCGTGCAGTCCGTTGAGTAGATGGAATGCAGCAGCGATGCCGAATCCTATCCATACGAGGCGATTCCTGAAGAGACTGCTCACCCCTCTTTGCATCGAGGCTTGCTGAACCATCTCTACAGGAACGGTAACAAGCGGAAATATAAATCTTTCGCGTTCAACCCACTGTTTTCGCAAAATAATCGACACACAGATTGTTACACAGTAGAACAAAAGGATGAAAACTGACCATACTACGATCGGTTTTATCCAAAGCGCCCAAGGGACAGACGCCTCTCCCTCATAGAAATTGGTAACAGCGTGTTTATCCCAGACTATTAACCATTCGGGAAAGTGAGCATGAAGCGTTTCTGCCCATTCGTTTTCAGGTGTAGCAAAATAGACCGGTGCAGCCAAATAGGGTAGTAAAAACCCCATCATTCCCTTTGATGGAATCGCTGAACTTACGCCCATCATTACCCATATTACTATCAACTCCGCTGGATTTAGCGTTGCGCGAGGAAACACCCTTTTTAAAATAGGGTTGATGACAAGCGTGAGAAAGATCAATGTAAAGACAGCACCTAAAGGGAAATGATTTCCGGCGATGTCTGTTCCTTGGAGGTAGTAGTCGTTGTACGGGGTAATTGCTGTTTGGACAATGACAAGTGCTAAACCGAGTAGAAGTGCTCTTACGGTCATCTATTTTCCACCTCGCTTTAGCACACAATTTTTAAGAAACGGCTTAAAGTCAAGAACAAACAACGCACTAATGGGAAGCAACCCTGGGTATCATCTGCGGGTGTGCATAGACGGTGGTATCAAAACTTTTTTGCATGAGCGACCACTTAATATCTTGATAATCCGCATGTTCGGAGAGATCGTGATGTTCCCACGGGTCGTTATCAAGGTCATACAGTTCGCAAATATTCTTTTGATGGTACACAACGAGTTTCCAACGTCTGTCCCGATACATTGTGGCATGTGTTTGATCGGGTGTTGCAAGTGCACCGAAAAATTCACAACGAGCTGCTTCTCGGTGTTCGTCAATAGGAGCTTCTCCGCGTAGGAGTGGAGCGAGTGATCTACCCTGGACATAATAAGGTATTTCTATACCCAACATATCGTATAGTGTGGGAACAATATCAAGTAGTTCAACAAGCGTATCGCTTTGAACGTTTTCTAAGCAGTGTGTTGGCAAAGAGATAATAAGTGGCACCCTTGCCAATCCTTCGTAAAAACGACATCCTTTATATAGTAATCCGTGGTCTCCAAGCGATTCTCCATGGTCGGAAGTGAAGATGACGATAGTGTTTTCACGAAGTCCCTCCGCATCAAGATAGTCAAGTATACGCCCAAATTCATGGTCAACCAGTTCAATCATAGCGTAATAGGATGCTTGTATCTGTTTATCGTCAAATTCTGAGGGATGTTTCGCCTTCGATTGAAAATCAATGCCTGCATCAGTTAGTTTTGTCTGATAAGCGATGTCGCTTTCTTGAAAGTAGGAACCGGGTAGCGTTTCTGGGTCATAACGTCGGTAGTATTCCCAAGGTGCGTCAAACCCTGGATGCGGATCAAAGGGATTGATGTTGAGCATCCATGGCTGATTTTTCCGGCGATTTTTCTGGATAAATTCAATCGTTTTTTCAGTGCACCAGTAAGTTTGATGGAGATGAGGTGGGATATTATCGCATTCGGGAGTCGGTTCAGGAAATTGCCCGGTGTTTTTTTTCGGCTTTTGAACAACTACTCGCTGGTTCAAAAGTTTACCAAGGTCCTCACCTTGTGCTCGGATCCAATCAGCGTATTCGTGTCCAAATGCGTTTGGTTTTGCGTGGTCGTGGCTATATTGGAAGTAGCGGTATCCATCGTTGACACGATGTTCTTGTGCGTTGAAGGCACTTGCGAGATGGAGTTTGCCGATTAAGCCGCAGTCATAACCTTCTTGTGCAAGAACATGAGACACTAATCGATCTTCATAGTATTGCGGAAAAACGGGGTTTCCATTGCCAGTAACGCTTATGGCGGAAGGATACATGCCCGTCATAAAACTTGCGCGTGAAGGTGTGCAGATGGGAGACTGGCAATAGGCGTGAGTAAATGAGACAGATTGCTGGACAAATTCATTGAGTCTTGGTGTGTGGATATGTGAATTTCCTAACGCTCCGATAGTATCAAAGCGCTGTTGGTCTGTACAGTACCACAAGATATTTGGACGTTGTTCCATTTCTATTATCATTCCTTGTAAAACTACGGGTTGTCGGAATTTAGGATTACCAACTATTTTACCAAATCTCTGTCTTTTGATTAAGGAAAATTTTACGGTTTCTAATCAGGCTTGAAAAGTGACAATTATGTCAGTATACTAATAATGCAAAATAAAAAAACATGGAGATTTCAAATGAAGACGTTGCTATTGGTGAACATGACCGATCTTGCTGATGTTTACCCTGAAGATGTATCGGATATCCAAAATGCGATTGAGGCGTTCGCGCGTAGACATAATGCTGATATACTTGATATTGATGAGATATACCAAGAAAAAACAGGAAAACAAATTAAAATTCCGGAATATCCCAACCCTGAGTTAACAAAAATAGCGAGGAAAATCAAAGATGAAGTCATCTCGCAAACTGTAGGAAAACTGGATTATCTCATATTGGTAGGAGATGAAAACATTATTCCGATGTGGGAAATTAGTTTGGACAGATTGCGCCTTCACACAGATTCTTTCTACGCGGATTTGAAGGGCGACGGTCTTCCCGATGTTATGATGACACGGGTACTTGGGAATCCAGAGGCAATGCAGCGGCAACTAAGTGAAACTACCCAAGTCGGAGGACCAGAGACATCGATCTTATGCTCAGAGGATACTCGCATCCATCTGGAAACGCAGCGGTTTCTTGATGTGTTGACACAACAAGGACATCAGGTTGCAGTCATGGGAAGAGGGGGAGCAGAACAACTACCTCAATCAGATCTGATTATCCACTTCGGACATGGAACTCCGAAAAGTTTGAGCAATAGATTCGGCGAGAATTTTGTAACAGCAAAAGGAATGCCAAAGTTGTCGCGTCATCCAATTGCGATTGTTGATGGATGTGCCACCACGCCACCGGGTTCAGCATTGTTACGAGCGTTTTTAAATAACGGTTGTCGTGCCTATCTTGGCAGCACCGCTACCGTTGCAGGAATGACTCCCGCTCGGTATACTAATCAGTTAGTGATGCATTTCCTTGATGTATATCAAGCACATCCAGAATGGCCCGTGGCAAAATTACTTTCTGTAGCACGCGCCGAATACGCGAATGTAACGAATCTTTGCGACGTTTACTGGAACTTGAACAAACAGGAACTATCCAGCGACTTGATAGAGAGAAAAGCACACACTTG
>CBDCOJ010000007.1:0-5693 GCA_965219695.1 Candidatus Poribacteria bacterium
TAATTTCGATGTGGTTGCGCTTTGCACTATCGCCGATAGCGATTTTCGGCGTGAGGACTTTCCGTATCCCGATACCACGTCCCACGCGCTTCCTGATACTGGATATTACGTGATGCGAGATAGTTGGCATCCTGACGCCCAATACCTGTTTTTCGATGCCCATCCGCAGGGAGCAGCTAACAAGAAGGACACATCTAATCTTTCACTCTATGCACACGGACGGCAGTTGACGACTGGATCTGTAAGAGTCCTTGAGGGAACACCGTTAGCGGTTGGGACGCTGGATACGCAGTGGATAACGACTCCGCAATTTGATTGGCTTGAAAAATGGCGTGTGCTGACGTCAAGTCCTGAAGACCCAGAAACCCAAGATATTCACCACAAACGTACTGTTTTCTACCTCAAAGGTGAATACTTCATTTTGCACGATCTTGTTCTCGGTGGCGCGGCAGAGACATTGGAGCAGGTTTTCCATTATGATCCAGAGTCGAACCTGCACGTTTCGACTGATTCGGGGTATGTTTGGACGCAGGAACGGCGCCGAAGCAATCTTTTCATCGGTGCGACCGATACAACAGATCTCACGGTAGCGTTAGATGGTGACACTGTTATCTATCGGTGTAACAGCGAATCCCCCGCAGTGCTGAACACGCTTCTGTTTCCGGTGCGACCTACTGTCGAAGCGCATCCGACTCTTTCTGCTATTCCTGTACACACAGATGCTGATGTTTTGGGGACAGGTTTCACGCTTCGGTTGCCTAATGCAACAGATACGTTCCTTATCTCTGACGATGGTTTGGCGGAGATGTCGGCGGCAGATATTACGTTTGTCGGGGAGTATCTGTTCTTACGGAGGCGTGCTGCTGACTTCCAATTCGTGATGTTGAACGGTCGGTATCTGCAGGTGGGTCGGGATGTGCTTGCTGATTTGGATGCGCCTCGGGAAAGTTATGTGCGGATGTAGACAAAAACGAGTAGGTATGAGAACCTACCTATTATGAATTAACTTGATAGAAGATGCGATTCTGTTAAATACTGCTGTGGTATTGTCTTTTCTCTGGGGAGATAGATCGCAACAGGAATATCAATGCCGTGTAGGTATTTGCACATCAGCGGTCCGACATCTTTCCAGTCTAAGCCTCCCAATCCGCATCCAAGAGCAGGCATCGCGAGGGATTGAATGCCTTGTGCTTGAAAGTTATGTCGCACCCAGTCTAATCCACCTTCAATATCCTCCAAACGTGAATCTTCTCTCCATTTCCGTTTTGTTGCGAAAAGTAGGAACCACTTTACAGCATTAGGTGTAGTAAGACCGGCACCAAAATCAGCTAATTCCTCATCCAGTGAACCTTCACGCTTATAGAGATATGGCTTTGTTGCAGTGATACGTTTTGCTCGGCAGGCGTCCTGATATGCCACGTAGACATCGGGGAATTGATACTTCGCACGCGATGCCAATCCTTTTCCCATAATGCCTTGCAGGTTGACACTAATTGTCAGTGTCTGTAAACGTGAGAAAAACATATCACCATCAATCACCGAAATGTAGTCGCTAATTTTCGTTCTCCTGTTCGGTTGGAAGAACATCTTGGGTTCTGGAATAACAGAGATTGAACCCGAACCAATCTTTTTAGATACGGTCGCTTGGGTTTCTTCATTAGCAACATAGACTGAATTGATGTACTCTGGAGCAATGCTATTGGGGACCAAACATTCTGCCATGATTTTACGTTTTGACCCATCAAGACTATTCCACCACTCGTTCTGCACAATTTTCCACTGTTGTCTGAGCATTTTCAATCCGTCGGAGGGGAAGTAGAATTGGGTTGGAGTATTGGCAGCGTTCCCATCAGTAATGAAGACCCCAGGTGTATGCAGAATTTCTTTAGCAACACTGACTACAGCTAAATCCTTGGCACCATTTTGATGAACAACGCGGTACATCATCGGATTGCGCGCCTGAAAATAGAGATTCGCATAACTCCACAGACTTTTTTGGCTCGGTGTGTTTTTCTCTCTCCTGCTGTTAACGATATCTGTATTGTAAATGCGGGCAGATTGCACATGTTCCGCTTCGATCCTTTCGTGAGAAAGAATTCCTTTTTCAAGTATGGAAGGAAGATTGTCTATATGCGTAATATAATAAAGATTTCTGATATCTGCCTTCTGCATGCGTGCTTCTCCTTACAGTGGGATGAAAATCAGACACGATCCCAATTTTCGATTAGCAAATTTTGGGAAACCGTGTATCCTTTTGGAGAACGGGCTTGTGTTACAAGTCTGTAGCATCAACATCTCGATATCATATCCATCTAACAAGGATAGCACATAGGTGTTTCAGTGTCAAGTGTTTTCCCTATTGTTTTCCAAAAGAGGCTGGTACTTACAGTTACGAATTCTTTGTGTTTCTCCTCAAGTATCATCTGTCCGTCCTCAGGCATCATAGGAGTCCTCCTTGAAAATGTTACACCTGTGTAACATTTGGTGTGTTGTGGTTACTGGTAGAGAAACCAGGAACCGTAAGGGTTTGTAGCCCTTTTATTTCCCATTCTCCGCGGTGAAAAAAATAATTTGGCGGGAAATGTAACGTTTTACGCGCTTGCAGATGTGTATGGCTATTAGTAATAATAACGTGAGTTCAATATAAGCGTATAGATTGGAAACTCTGCATATTCTCAGACGCGCAGGATTTACCTGTTGGGTTTCGCTATGTCTATTTTCGATGGATGTGTCATTAAAAAGCACGATTTCGTGGTAGACTGGTGGGTTCTGGTTCATTCACCGCTCAACCCAACCTACGGAAGACTTCAATTTTTATTATCGAACTCATGTAATAATAAAATTAACGATAGCGTATAAATTGTGGGCGGATGAATGTTTTGTATCCCACACACATATAACTTAAAATGTATTTACACTTATATGATAGCATATATAATTTAAGAATGAAAATTTATTTTTTTGATTGGATGGTGTGTATCAGGCTTGTAAATGTGATCGGAATCGGTGAGGAGATGCTGAGGTATGAAAACGATTGGTAGAGTCCTGTGATAGGTTGTCTGAATCAGGATTTACAGGATTCAAAGATTGGCAGGATAAGAGGACATTGGATGGAACCTTGTGGAAATGAGCGGAGGGTGATTGATCAACTATCCATTTCAAACACAACGGAGTGCGTCAGTTTCAACAGAAGCGTTCAGTTCCAACACTTTATTAGATAACCTTGAAATTCCGTGGTTGGATATGTTACTATCGTACTGACAAATAGGTGTTGTGAGTGCGCCTATACTTGTAGAATCAAGTCTTGTAATCTATGTTATTATGGGGGATTTTATGGCTCAAGGGCAACTGTTATTTACCTTGGATTATAAGCAATTTAATGAAATTCGGGGACAAGCTAATCTCTTTAAACTACGAGAAGAATTTAATGTGAGGAATACTCCTCTTTCTCGGAGTTTACTAATTTTCCAAGAGACGCAAGGGGTACGTTGGTTGTTATTAGACTTTGAGGGTGATAAAACTTACGATATTAGGAAAGAAGAAACTGACACAATAGTTGAAATATCAGACGGAGGTGATATAGAGAGACGATTTGATTTCCTAAATGACCCAGGTAGGATATTTGTCTTCCTAAAAGAGGGATTGGCTACCGATGCGGGAATTGTTGATGCTTTAAAAAAGTCGAATTTTGACAAGTTTGACATAGAAGGCTTAAGACGCTCCGATTTATCAGGGCGGAGACTTAATTTTCAATCTGTGTACCCGGAGTTGTCAGACGTTTATGCTATGTTACGAGAAATCGTTACCTCCTCACGTGGGTCACTTACTGGTTTGCCATCAACCGATATCGAACAACTTAAGTACTACATCCTACAATTCTATGATATGGTTGGAAGGATTACGGGTTTTGGATCCGGTGCTACAGATGCGAGAGAGAGACATGCTACGCTTTTAAATGAAATTTGTCAATTTCGTGAAGATGTGAAGCAATCTTTGATTCAGGTTGCAGCATATTTGTCATCAAGGGAAGTCGGACAAGTTGAAGATCGTCTTAAAGCAGCCCTCGTTAGTACTCAGGAAAGTTTCAATACGACGATTAGCACCGAAATTGAGAGATTGCAAAAGACTGGTGAGGAAGCACAGGAAAAAGAACAGACAAGACAGAAGAGTTTTGATCGGCTTTACATTCAGTTGCAAAATCAGCTTACGGAAAAATCTATTTCACAATATAAAACGATTTTTTCAGTTCAGGCGAAAAAGCATGAAAAAGCAGCATCGATTTGGCTAATAGCCACAGTTGGGTTGTCTGTTGTTTTTGCTGGAATTTTGGCATGGTTATTCAAGGATTTAGGATCTGCAGCAAATCAATTGTCAACAATTTTGCCTAATCTTTTTTCTAAAGGTTTTTATATTTCCTTGGTCTATTTGCTCCTTAATCGCTGTATTAAAAATTATACTGCTGAAAAACATTTAGATGTTATCAATACCCATCGCCAGAACGCATTGGAAACTGTTGATCCTTTTCTTGAGGCAACCAAGGAAAACCGGGAAACACGTGATCAAATATTATTAGCAGCAACTAAAACCATCTATGACGCGAATCAGAGTGGCTATTTGTCTGCCAAGACCAGTGGTTCTGACAGTGCAAACCCGGTGCAACAAATAATTAAAGAAGTGATACCTTCCAAATCGTCTGACAAAAGTGATTGAACGTCTGTTGATGAAATGATTTTTAGGGCACCAAATGGGAAGCTTAAATGATATTTGACAACAGGTCTATCTCTGAAATCGCCGACCAAAAATTAATAAATCTTTCGGACATCAAGAAGAAAACTTGAAAAATCACCATGCTTAATCCAAAAACAAAACCCTACACAGGGACACTGAAAGAGACGATGAATCGGAAGTCGGAAATCCTCTCTAAAGCACAGGCACTCTGGGAAGTCGGCATGGAGGAAACGGCGCAACCGCTTTGGTTATCTGCCGCGACTTATGAAGAGCGTATTGCGCCAATGCTTGATACACTCGGCAGGGAGTTAGAAGGGGCAATGCATCGGATTAGCGCGGCATCGTGTTATGAAAAGGCAGGGGATTCGAGTCGAGCCGTGAATCTTTATCGTGCAGCACTTTCAGGTCCGTTGCGTGATGATACACGGCAAGAAGTTGAGAATATGCTGAAGGCATGTCTTGTCACGCTGAACCGCAAGTCCCCAAAAGTTCTTGAATCTTTCTAAATGCTGTGTAGATGCCGCCCCTACGGGGCTGTTTTATTGTGCACATCGTATTCTACATAGATATCGTCCCTACGGGACTAATATAAGAAGAGCGAACTTGTATTTTTTAGGCGAGGGAGGCACTACGACACATCCTACGGGATTAATGTAAGAACGGCGAGGTTTCTAACCTCGCCTACCTTTTTTAAG
The DNA here is from genome assembly GCA_965219695.1 of Candidatus Poribacteria bacterium. GTDB lineage: Bacteria > Poribacteria > WGA-4E > WGA-4E > WGA-3G > MSPOR6. The sequence goes on from CBDCOJ010000007.1 coordinate 5,424, forward strand.
GGGGATTAGTATAGTTGGGAAATCATGCCCAGCGGATGTGGAGAAAGACGAGGCACGGGGACCTCGTCCTACACGGTTTGTTACAAAAGGAACCCACTTGGATCTATCGCGCCTTGATTGATCCCCAACGGGTGGTGAGCAGACCGGTTGGGTCAACTGCTAATCCATCTTCCATTGCTTCCACAACCTCGTTCTCAGTGAGTGTTGCGTCGTAGATGCGGATGTCGTCGATGATGCCTTCGTAATCGACGCCACCGGGCCAACCGCTCG
>CBDCOJ010000008.1:0-217464 GCA_965219695.1 Candidatus Poribacteria bacterium
AGGATAGAAAGATACAGGTTGAGGGGCTCGCCGTTGATGCAAAGGGTAAAGTGACAACCACCTGGGGTTCATTGAAAAAGGCTTATAAGTAAGAGAAAATGGATTATCTGATCGTCTTGTTTTATGAAGGAAAAGACCTTGTCCGATGAACGCTAAGTCTGGAGATGCTTGATTGAGGAAAGGGGCTTTCTGGGTCTTTTTCCTTATAAAGCGGTTGTTTAGAAAAAAATACGAATGTTCACGGTAGTAATGAACATCCCACTGGTCAAATCCTCGCTCAAATTGGATGATACGTTCGGGAGGACCGAGTTGTGTCTGTAAATCTTCCGCAGCACGTATATCGCGTTTAACAAGCGTGTGTGTAAGATATGCCACACCCGTGAGGATTCCAGCAAGAGCAAGTTTTCCCCTAAGTTTAACCGAAAAGCCCTCCGCAGCTAAACTCAAATTCAGAATTAAACACGCAATAAGGATAAAACAAAGCGATTTTTTTATATTCATACTAATACCATTGCTAAAAAACAACTACTCTTAAAGAAATAGACCGTTCAATGTGAATGCCATACGGGGAATGCCAAATGGCATTCATACCGTTGATTTGGCGCATTCACCAAGCGCAATTCATTGCGCCTCTTATTTTTTTTCAAAAGAGAAAGTAATTCATAGAATTGGTATAAAATTTGGCAAAAATTTAGCATTTTTATGTGTTTCCCTTGACAAAAAAAGATTTTGTGAGTATCCTAATAAGAATAACGAAGACCTGCTAAAAATGGGTTAATAGCATTTACCTATTTATTAGTAAATAATTTGGAGCGTGATTAGCATGCATCCTACGGGAAAAACTCCCCAAGTGGAAAATGCACTGAACGGTAGTGAGGAACTTACGTTTGAAGATGTTAAAAATGAGTTAAATAACCGACACCACCCCAGTTTAACGTCTCTTGATATAGAGGTACATGCCAAAACCATACACAAGATAAGAACGTTGAAGAAAAAACATGATGTTGTGATGTTAGGTCACAACTACATGGAGCCGTTAGTTTTCGGATTATCCGAAAAAGAAGAACAAGGGGACTCACTGGGACTAAGTATGTTCGCTGCAAAAACGGAAGCACCTTACCTCATCTTTAACGGTGTGCCGTTCATGGCAGAAACGGCAAAAATTTTGAGTCCGGACAAAACTGTATTAGTAGCAGATAAAACAGCGGGGTGTTCACTTGCCGATAACTTCGGTGCTGAAGATGTCCGGAAACTGAAAGAACTTTACCCCGGCGCTCCCGTTATGATTTATGTCAACAGTTATGCAGACGCAAAAGCCGAATCCGATATCTGTTGTACGTCTGCCAATGCTGCACACATTGCCAAATCTATGCCAGGAGATACAATAATTTTCGTTCCTGATATCTTCTTCGCACAAAATTTAGAAGAAGAGTTGAAAGATGAAAAAAATGTAGTTTATCCCGGCAAAGACAATACAGCGCGTGGTGCTGTGTGTGAAGTTCACGAAAGATTTACACTCTCCGATCTACTTGCAATACGTGAATCTTTTGAGATTCCAAAGGGACATTCAAGACGAAAATTATATGCCCATTGGGAATGCCGTCCAAACGTGTTGAAAGAAGCCGATTTCTACGGTAGCACCAGCCAAATCATGAAGGACATAGCAGCACGTGTCGCAGATGATCAGTTAGAACGCGCGTTTGTTGCCTCGGAGTGTGAATTAACCTCCAATTTGGCACAAGAATTTCCAAAAGTAGAATTTTGGACAGCATGTTCCGTGCGATGTTCACACATGGCAAAAGTCCGATTGGATAAGATTGCGAACATCTTAGAAGCGATTGACAGTGGTGAAGACCTCAACGAATATGAAGTTACGTTGGACCCTAAAATAATCGACAAAGCTCGCTTGCCAATTGAACGTATGTTGGAAGCGAGTGTATAGAAACAAATCGGTTTATAGTAAAATCCGACTTTGTGGTAGGCGCGGTTTTAAACCGCGCCTACTTTTTTTGAGGGGATATAGCAGAAAAAAAGACTGTAGACCTATAATCTATAAGTCTATCCATTCTAAAATTGTAGATATCAGCAATAATCGGGAATCGGAGTTCCCTCCTACAAAGAGTAGACGGTTCGGTAGGAGCGATCTCCGAATCGCGACCTATACCCATAAATTTTGGGTAGGGTAGACAAAGCACTATGTTCTAAAACCTTGTGATGACAGAAATACGATGTGAATCGCCAAGATCATTATCAGGAACAAAAGCATAATCGAATTGGAAATCGATATTTGCTAATGAGTCCAACCCACCCCTACGCACACCAATACCGATTGATAAGCCATCACTTGGATTTTCATTTAAACCAATACGATAGCCGACGCGCGCAGCGATAACATCGTAAAACCACCTTTCAACGCCGACATGGAAACTGGGGTTAGCGTCAATGAGTGGAAGATGTGCGTCAGCCACAAAAGCCCATAATTCGCGTGGAGGCGTCATCTTTTCAACTTCTGATTCTTCAGCGTCTGATGCAGCTTGGATTTCATTCCATGTTCTATAGGCGACCCCGGCACGGAGTGAAATCGGAAGATTTTCCCCACCACTGAGTACACCCGCATTTTGTACGGTAAGTCCAATCCCGAGATGATTGTCTACCAAACGCAAGATTACACCGAGATCGGCTGCAGCGCCGTAGATATTTTGAATATCTAATTGTTGCGATACTAACTTTGCAGTCCCACCAATAGAAGCGGTTTGCCCGAGTGGGTAAGCAAGAGATAAACCTGTAGCAAACCCACCTACTGTCACAGTGCTATCCGGGGTTTCTGTCGGACCTATACGGCGTTCAATTTCAGTGAAACTTCCGAGAAAACTTGCGCCCCACACAAATTGTTTCGCACGCTGAGCGTATCCAATTGATTGATTGTTGATATCAACAAACGAGAAGTGTTGCATAGCCGTAAGTTCTCGTGTATGCACAGAAGTTAACCCTGCAGGATTCCAGAAAATAGTGTTAATATCGTTGGCGAGTCCTGCAAACGCGCCACCCATCCCCACAGGTCTGCTTCCCGGTTCAATTTTGAGAAATGCGGCACCAGCAGTTCCAGCACTGTCATGGATATCAGCTGCGAAACTTTGCGGAACACTCATCAGTAAGGTTAGGATTACAACTGCTACAACTACACTTTTGTGCATTATCTATCTCCTTTTTCGTTTTTTCCGTTTTTTTGAAGTCTTAGTCAACGACAAGTATTTTGCCTACAGCGTTGGCGCTATTTCCTGCTCCATTGACTGCTTCTAAACGGAACACGTAAAGGCCGCGCGCTACAGCGGTTCCAGATTGATTTTCTAAATTCCATTTAACCTGTGTATCATTTCGTTCGCCTGGTGTAATATTGGAATACTTCTTCGAGTAAACCATATCACCGCCCCAATCATAGATGTAGAGTGTCAAGTCCACTCTTTCTTCCGCAGCGGCATTCAGATCAAAGGAGAAGAATGCGACATCGTCTTTGGAATGCCGTAATGGGTTTGGCCATCCGAAAGTATTTCCCTTGAAAGAGAAGGAAACCGACATCGTAACCTCACCGACATCGTAAACAGCATAGTTGCCTGCCTTGTCGGTTACACGGAGGTCTAAGTCGTATTCCCCTGATCGTGCAGGTAAGAAGTCTGCCGACCAGCGGCTCCAGGGTTCTTCTTGCGCATTGCTTTCATCCTCAGCAGGGACAGGTTCAATAGGTTGTCCATCGGGACCCGTTCCAATGATCTCCACAAGCCATACACCGGATGCGGGGATTGGGATTTCACCTTCACCTTGTGGACGCGGGCGCGAACCTCGCGGGTCAGCAGCCGTTCCTTCAAAAGGCACTGCTTCATCGGTAAACTCAGTTTTGCCTCCATCGTTGGTTACTACAGCAGTTGGTGCTGTGGTTTCATAAAGGAATTCTGTTGTGATTGAACCTTTAGGCACAAATCCAAGCAGTTCAGAGTCATTCCCAATACCTATAATCGTTACTTGATATGGACCTTCAACATTCAATCCATCCGATTTGAAACTAATGGTATCCACACCGTTCTGTCGAGTGGTCCCGGAAATTTCTTGACCGTTTGGATTTCTAACAACAATTTGTGAACGCGAAAGGTCAACACCTAACCCTGCATCAGAGACATTCGCTTGGATAACAACACCACCAGTTGTGGAAACTGCGCTCGGGTAATCTTCTGCGTTAATGTCTGTAAGCAGTGGGGCATCATTAATAAGCAGCGAGTTTGGATCAATCACTGGAGGACTTGTATCGTAGGTAAACACCTCTTTATAAGTTTCATCTCCATTCCCGGCTTTGTCTAAGGGAATAACCGTAACGCGGTACTCCCCATCTGCAGAACCGTCATCTGCAAGTGGAACGGTGAGTCGGAAAATAAGGGTATCCTGTTCCCCTGACTCATAAGAAAGACGTCCATCGATTTCAGCCGCATTCGGTGAAATACGTTCAAATACCAACCATTCTTCATCAAGGTTTTCCCAATCAATTCCAGCTTGGTTATCGGTAAGAATTACACGAATTTCTGTCAATGAGTTATTCACCTCGGGTTCAGTCACAATCAGGTTAACCGCATCAGGTTCGACTTCAGGTGTTTGCGTATCATACGTAAAGGTCAAGTTTTGGACTTCACCTTCCCGACCCGATGCACTAATTGGCGTAAACTGAATTGTATAGACACCATCTTCAGACCCATCTGTTGCGAGTGGACGAACCAATCTATAGATCAACTTGTTGACCTGTAGATGCTGCTGCCCTGCGATCTCTTGATTTTCAGAATTCAGCAAGCGAAGCGTCGAAAGGTGATTTTCATCTGCTGTTTCAAGCATAACCTCAATTTCTTCAATTTTCTCATTTGTATACGCTTCATCTTCAGGCGCAGTGCTTGGTGATGTAGAAATAACAGCTGGTAAGAGTCTGGATAGTAAGAAATCAGTTTCAAAAACAGATTTACTGCCGTTTCCCGCTCTGTCTACGGCTTGAACACGAATAGTATATCGTCCATCTGCCACAAGTTGATTCGTATTAAGTATCAACTGCGTCTTACCATTACTGGTAAGTTCGCCAGAGATTTCTATGCCGTTTGGGTCAACCAGTGTTACTGTTGTCACATCCCAATCTATACCGCTTCCGCCCTTATCATTCAAATTTACCTGTACTTGCGTTATATCTTCAGTGAGCCGCGCATTATCAGCAGGCACTGTGCTGACAAGGGTCGGTGCTTGTGTGTCATAGACTATTGGATGCTCAATAGAGAACACATTCCCTGCCTTGTCGGAGAATGCAATTTCGACGGTGTATTCCCCATCCCTACTACCATCAAGCGGTAATGGTTCATCAAGTGTGAGGAACAGTTGATTGTTAGAATCATTTGTTAATCTTGTCGGAATAATAGTTCCATTTTGATTGCGGAGGTTTATTTTTTGGTCTTCAAGCGTTAAGCCTGCTGGACCAACATCTTGCAGCGTGAATTGAAATTGCGTCAAACTCTCGCTAATATATGAAACCGGTTGACTTAAGTTGATCGGTTCAGTCGCCGTAATTTCAGGTTCTTGTGTGTCATAAATGAACTCGCGATAGATAGTATTTCCCTCGCGCCCTTTTTTATCAACAGGTGTAACATATACAGCGTATCTACCGTCGGAACTTCCATCAGCGGAGAGCGTTGCCGATTCCCATACAATCAGGTCAGTACCGTTCGTGCTTATTGTTCCTGGGACAATTTCATTACCAAGAGCCACCAGAATGTCTGATCCGGTGCTATCAAAAGATAAACCTGCTCCTGACCGGTCAAGTAAGGTTGCAGCAATAAACAGATTGTCTGCATTGACATAAGCAATGTCTGCGCTTCCCAATGTGACAGTATCACCAATGCGAACAGACTCAACACCTGGGAGAATGAACTCAAGATTAAACGAGAATTGTATTGGACTTTGTGCTGTATTCCCCGCTATGTCTTGTGGTGTTACGGATAAAGTATACTGACCGATCTGTGTTAGGTCAGCAAAACTTAGTGTGAGTTGAGAAACGCCATCATCTTCTTGAGTGTTCGGAATTGTTTGATCGTCTGGATCAAGCAATGATACTTGTGTATTTTCAAAGTCTACAAGCGTTGCTTCAGCAAACTTAATCGTGATAGTACTGATAGATTCAGAAAGTTCGACAATTTCGTTCAACACAAGTTTCATAGGAGTCCCAGCAGTGTTTACCTCAACTGATGATACTTGCGGTGCTTTAGAATCGTAAACAAGTGAAAATTGAGAGTTCAAGCGATTGCCCGCCCTGTCAATTAGGAGGACATTTAGCGAATAGGTGCCGTCTACACTTCCATCACTGGCGAACGGTTTCAAAAGTGTTAGATATAACTGGCTTGTGAGTTCATCGTACTTCAGTGCAGCGGAAACAGAATTTCTTTCAGCATCCATTAAGGCTACAGCTTGAGAAGCTAATTCGAGACCTGCAGGTCCCACATCTTCAATCGTGAGAACGAACTCATCCAACCCCCTCCCAATATAAGATACAGGTGCATGAAGTTCCAATGGTGTAGCAGCTGTTATACGGGGTGCTTGTGTATCATAGATAAACTGGCGGTTGACGACTTTGCCAACACGTCCGGATTTATCCATCGGTGTTATAGCGACAGTGAATTGTCCATCGGCAGTACCGTCTGTTGGCAGCGGTGTGGAGGTCCAAATCAATTGGTTTGCTCCATTGGAGGTCGTTGTGCCGGATACTGGCTGATCTTGCGCATTGGTGACAACAATAGTTGAACCACTATCTCCTAATGACACACCTACACCGATAGGATCAGTAATTGTTGCAACTATTCTGAGAATAGAACTGCGTACGTAAACTGATGATCCTGGTTTTCCATCAATAAGGACTGAACTGACTGTTGGGAGTGCTGTGTCAAGTCTAAATTGGTATTGAGTGGCACTTTGAGCGACATTTCCTGCCTTATCTTGCGGTATAACGGCAAGTGTGTAAACACCTCTTTGTGTCAGAGAAACAAAACGCACTGTCAACTGAGACCCGTCAATGTCTTCAAGAGTAATAGGTATCTCTTGTCCGTTTGCTCCTGTCAGTGTTACGCTTGTATTTTCAAAGTCAACCGATGTATCGGTGAATTCAAGTGTGAGACTGCTGATGGATTCAGAAATCTCAATAATCTCGTAAGGTGTAAGTTCTACCGAAGCGTCTGCTGTGTTTGCTTTCACAGATGATAAACCCGGCACTTCAAACTCAAGACGGAACGGATATGGGACTGCTCCTTGTGCCGTATTCCCCGCTATATCTTCAGGCGTTATGGACAATGTATATTCGCCACTTTGTGTCAAAGAAACAAAACGAACTATCAACTCAGAAGCATCAGTATTTTCTTGGGTGACAGCTATCTGTTGATCGTTTGGCCCTGTCAATACAACTCTGCTATTTTCAAAGTCAATCCGCGTTGCATCTGTGAACTCAACCGTGAAACTGCTGATAGATTCAGAAATCTCAGTAGTCTCGTAAGGTGTAAGTTCTACTGAAGCGTTAGCCGTGTTCGCTTTCACAGACGATAAACTCGGAACTTCAAACTCAAGACGGAACGGATATGGGACTGCTCCTTGTGCCGTATTCCCTGCTATATCTTGAGGCGTTATGGACAATGTATATTCGCCACTTTGTGTCAAAGAAACAAAACGAACTATCAACTCAGAGGCATCAGTATTCACTTGGGTGACAGCTATCTGTTGATCGTTCGGCCCTGTCAATACAACTCTGCTATTTTCAAAGTCAATCCGCGTTGCATCTGTGAACTCAACCGTGAAACTACTGATAGATTCAGAGATTTCAGTAGTCTCGTAAGCCGTAAGTTCTACTGAAGCATCAGCCGTGTTTGCTTTCACAGATGATAGACCCGGCACTTCAAACTCAAGCTCGAATGGGTAGGGAATCGCACTTTGTGCAGTATTGCCAGCTCTATCTTGTGGTGTGACCGAAAGTGTATAGAGTCCACTTTGTATCAAGGAAACAAAACGAACCACTAACTGAGCGTTTTCGTTGTTTTCTTGCGTAACAGATATCTGCTGTCCATCTGGGCCTGTCAGTGTTACACTTGTATTTTCAAAGTCAATCCGCGTAGCATCTGTGAACTCAACCGTGAAACTACTGATAGATTCAGAGATTTCGGTAGTCTCGTAAGGTGTGAGTTCTACGGAAGTTTCTGCTGTATTTGCTTTCACGGACGATAGACCCGGCACTTCAAACTCAAGACGGAAGGGGTAGGACACTGCACCTTGTGCAGCATTCCCCGCTTTATCTTGTGGTGTTACGAAAAGTGTATACAAGCCACCATGTGTTAGAGAGACGAAACTCGCTGTCACTTGATCAACACCGTTGTTCTCTAAAGTAAGCGGAATCGCAGCGGCATCCGGTCCTATTAGACTAACCACCGTATTTTCAAAGTCAACCTGGGTCGCCTCTACAAAATTTAAGGTGAGTTGGTTGATAGACTCAGAGAGATCTGTAACTTGATAAGGTGTTAAGTCTAAGGGTGTCTCGGTATTTAAAGTGACTGAAGATAATCTCGGCACTTGTGAATCGTAAAAAATGTTGTGAACTGCCTGATGTGGATTACCTGCTTTGTCAATGAGGTTAACCGCCAGCGTGTATTCTCCATCAGCACTGCCATCTGTTGGTAAAGGCACTGAAAGCGTAAAAAAGACTTGGTTTATTCCATCATGTGTTATTTGTCCTTGCACCGCTTCACCATTTTTCTTTTTAAGTTCAATTGTTTGATTGTCAAGATCAAGCAATGCTGGACCAACATCTTCAACGGAAAGTTGAAATTGCGTCAAACTACCAATATAAGAGGTCGGTTGATGCAGTGTTATAGGTGTAGCCGCTGTTATGCGAGGTTCCTGCGTATCATATATGAATGAGCGATATGCAACATCACCCGTACGACCGGCTTTATCTACTGGGGTGACAGCAACAGTGTATTTTCCATCAGCACTACCGTCGGTTGGAAGTGCTGTGGGAGTCCAAGTCAACTGATTTGTCCCATTGGAAATCGTAGTACCGGATATCGGAAGCCCTTCTGCATTACTGACGACAATAGTTGATCCGTCATTACCTAATGCTAACCCGACTCCGGTTGGTTCTGTGAATGTGGCGACGATCTCAACATCAATACTATTGACGTATATAGGTGCACCGAGTTTTCCATCAATAAGGACTGAACTAACTGCTGGCAGGACAATATCAAGTCGAAACTGATATTGAGTGGCACTTTGTGCAACATTACCCGATCTATCCTGAGGTGTGACAGCAAGCGTGTAGAGTCCGCTTTGTGTTAAGGAAACAAAACGAACAATTAACTGGGAGTCCTCATTGTCTTCTTGGATGATCGGAATTTCTTGTGCATTTGGTCCTGTCAACACTACTTTGGTATTTTCAGGGTCAATTCGCAATGCATCCGTGAAGTCAAGTGTGAGGCTGCTGATAGGCTCAGAAATCTCAATAATCTCGTGTTGGATAAGTTCTACCACAGTATCTACTGTGTTTGCTTTCACAGACAATAACTCCGGCACTTCAAACTCAAGACGGAACGGATAGGACACTGCACCTTGTGCAGCATTTCCAGCTCTATCTTGTGGTGTGACCGAAAGTGTATACAAACCCCCTTGTGTTAGAGAGACAAAACTTGCTGTCACTTGATCAACGCCATTATTTTCTAAGGTGAGCGGAATCGCAGCGGCATCCGGCCCTATTAGACTAATTACCGTATTTTCAAAATCAACACGGGTCGCTTCAACAAAATTTAAGGTGAGTTTATTGATAGTCTCGGATAAATCAGTCACCTGATATGGTGTAAGGGCTAACGGTGTCTCGGTATTTAGAAAAACAGAAGAGAGAAGCGGTGCTTGAGAATCATAAAAAATGTTGTGAACTGCCTGATATGAGTTCCCTGCTTTATCAATGAGATTGATAGTCAGCATGTATTCTCCATCCGCACTTCCATCAGTCGGTAATGGCGTGGAGAGGGTGAAGAAGAGTTGGTTTACTCCGTCATGTGTGATTTGCCCTTGAACCGCTTCACCATCTTTCTTTTTAAGTTCAATTGTTTGATCGTCAAGTTCAAGCGATGCTGGCCCAACATCTTCAACAGTGAGTTGGAACTCTGTCAAACTACCTCCGATATAAGAGATCGGTTGATGCAGCGTTACGCGTGTAGCAGCAGTAATGCGAGGTTCCTGTGTATCAAATATAAACGCGCGATAAGCAGTGTCTCCTGTGCGTCCAGCTTTATCTACTGGCGTAACGGCAACAGTGTATGTTCCATCAGCACTGCCGTCAGTTGGAAGTGCTATCGGTCGCCAAATTAGTTGATTATCGTCTTTGGTTGTTATGACTCCAGGCACCGGTAACCCATTTGCACTCGTTACAACGATGTTGGATTCGTCTTCTCCTACCGCTATGCCAATTCCCGTGGTATCTGCTAATGTTGCTATAATCTCTCCGGCACTACCGTTAACATAAACAATAGCCCCACTCTGACCACCAATCAAAACCGATGTAACAACAGGGACCGCGATGTCCAAATGGAACCTATAGATAAACGGAGTTTCGGAAACATTACCGATATTGTCTCTTGGTGTAACTGTAAGGATATATGTTCCGAGTTTCGCCAAGTTTTGGAAATTAAGCGTCAATAAGCCTGCACCGTCATTACTTCGATGAAGTGCGATTTCAGCGCCGTCAGGTCCTGTTAGAGACACTTCTGTGTTTTCAAAGTCAACGTCAGTTTTTTCAAATGCAACGGTTATCTGAGAGAACGAATCGGGAACGTCTGTAGCACTGTCAAGTGAAAGTTGGAATTGTGGGTCGGTTCCAACTTTAACCGTGTCAATTGCCGGGAATTGGGTATCCAATATAAGGGGGAAACTCTGTGTAAATCGATTTTCAGAAAAATCCACAAAGGTTGCGGTCATGGTATATTCGCCATCTGCGGTGCCGTTTCGTGGAATTGTTGCTTCGCTACTCCAAGTTAACTGATTGTTTGCTGCGTCAACTTCAACTTTTGATTGTGGCACAATAAGCCCTTGTGCATTTCTGACGGTGATTGTTGAGGCATCAAAGTTGATACCTGAACCTATATAATTAACTATTTCTACTGTAATATTACTCAAATTACTGACAGTTCCAGTTTCTGGAGTCACTAATTGCACTCGGGGTTGTGTCTGGCTGACCAGATAGAATTGGCGGCGGACAACTGCCCCGATATTTCCTGCAAGGTCAGTCGGGGTTATTTCAATTGTGTAAGTCCCATCATCTGAACCGTCTAACGCAATCGGCTGCAATAGGGCAAGTGTAGCAGTATCTGTGCCGTTATTAGAAATATTTACCGGAATTTCAACTTGATTCCCGTCAGCACCACGTATTAGTCGGAATGTACTACGCCTGAAATCAATACCACTGGTTGTTTCATTAAGTTTGATCGTAACTTCAGATAAATTAGAAACAGTCTGATTAGCGGCAGGAACTGTCGTGTTAAGTGTTGGAAGTTGTGTGTCGTAGATAACTTGGTAAGTGTAAGTTTTGGTATTCCCGAGGGAATCTGTCGCCTTGACATTAAGTATATAGTTCCCGTCTTGGCTTCCATCTGTTTTCAGGATCGGTGAATCCAAAATGTAGGTTAGTACGTTATTATTTTTGTCTGGAAATGATTGACCGGAGATAGCATTCATACTGCCATCTGGATTAGGCGTGCCAAAAACAATACGAGTAGGTTCTTGGTCACCTGAAAAGACAACGCCAGTGCCAAATTCACCATCATTGAAGGTAGCAATAAACTGATTGAGAGGAAGATTATGATAAACAGTATTGCCTAAGATAGAAAAAGGCTCACCATCCTGTGCCGGTTTGAGTGATACGAGTTCCGGTGCCAGATTATCAAATAGAAACGAGATTTGAATTGGCGGGGTGCTATTTCCTGCTTTGTCTGTCCCGACAATTTCAACAGTATATTGACCATCTTGGATTCCATCTTTTGCTGACAAGGGCGAGAACAAATGCCATCGTATTTTATTATCGCCAGGGCGAGTTTGCTGCCCGAGTATGACATTTCCATCGGGCCCCCTCAGATGTATTGATGAATCATCCAGGTTAAGTTCAATATTATCTTCTAACGCTGCTTCAACAAAATTAGTCAATCCTTTGAGACCACTACCGGAAACAAACTCACCTTTATTGGTTGCCACACTTTTTAAGGTTGGTGCAGCGTTATCAAAGGTAAATTTAGCCTGCCTTGTGGTAACGTTCCCTACTTTATCGGCTATAGAAACGGAAACTTCATACCTGCCATTTTCTGTTAATTCGTCAAGGGAATTACTTAGTGAAAACGTAGCTCTATTTCCGTAATTTAATGTGCCGGTTATGTCTGTACCATCAACACGCTTAATCTGTATTTCTGTATCACTACCAGTGAGATCAATACCCGTACCTTCTCCATCGTCTGCAGTGAAACTAACTGTCGGAATTGACGCGTTCACGAACATGCCGTCTATAAGTGATATTGTATCGCTTAGGAATATACCTGTGATACGAGGTTCAGTTGAGTCAATTGTAACAGTCTCTGTTTTTTCGGTGATTGCTTCATTTCCCCCATTGTCTTTTACCCATAGTTTCAACGTGTATTGCCCATCGGCAAATCGGTTGGCGGTACTATCTTTACCATCCCAATTGTAAGTATGATTTCCACTCTCGCTGCTCACTTCAATAGGACGTCCAATTGTGGCATCTCCGGGGGCTCTCTGGAATTCCAACCGTGCCCTGGTGGCATTCTCGCTTAAACTGTAGTAAACAGGAATAGTGTCTAACACCGGCGAAAACACATTATCCCTAATACCTATTGTAATCTTTGGGGCAGTAGTGTCTAATGTTGCATTTACCTCTAATTCTCCTCTTTCCGGAGCTGGAACAGGAATACCTTGAGGTTGCGTAAGCTCAACTTTGATCGTGTATTCTCCATCTGCAAGTTTTTTACGCTGGTCACCACTTCCGACTGCCCCATCCCATTCTACTCGTACAGTCTGATTGTTCGTTAATTCACTATCTGGTCCAGGACCGGTGAAAATTGTTTGGCCATTCGCTAAAATCTTATATGCATAAGTTTGACCAACAGCACCATCATCGCCAGTTTCAAAGGTGATCTCCAACTTTTCCTCTTCACCGTTAAAAACCGTATCTCCGTTTGCATCTACGGAGAGACTCAAAAGACCTGCCCAAGCGGCAGGTTGTATAAATAACAAGGCAACAAACAATTGAAAAATGAGAAAGGGTGCCCAACGAAAACCGAATGACAATTTTGTATTTTTATTGTTGTAACACAGAACAGATAAACTATTTTTGATTTTTGACACGCGTATTCCCCCACTACCGCGAAGTTTAGTCTATTTTACTTCGCATGGAATTCACAAGTATTAATTTCTTATTTGCACAAATAACATTCAACACAACATTGACTCGCATCAGCCCAATAGTCCAATGATGCGATGTTTCACAGTGTTGGCACGTCCCTATATCTATTTCTATGGTTTTCGAGATTTATAACAGATAAGGTGATTATTAACTGATGTATTAGACGCAATATTTTTAATTAGGTTGATTAAAACCTACTCATTTAGTACCTGTATGAGTAATTTTTTCGTGGGCAAGTTTGCAACCTGCCCATATATTTGACTACAACATGTGGAGCGAACCTACTACTTTTAACATTCAACCAATATCACCATTCTCAATCATCGTCAATAATGCTGAGTCGTCTGCGGTCAGCGGCAAAGTAATTTTTGCCCGTTCTCGACTCGAGTGATATGTTGCAAAGATCAGTTCAGTTGACTGGAGTGCCTTGCGTCCGCTAAGTTCTGGTTCACGGCCTGTCTTAACACTGTCAATTAGATCAAGCATAGAAAGGGTTGTGTCGTTCCCTTTAGGCGTGACATCGCTTAGATCAGGTTGTTCCCATTCGCTGGACCCTTCTCGCAGTACGCGAACTGGTGCGCCACCCCCAACATCAATGATGCCCTTAGTGCCGATGATACGGTTTGCAAATCCTTTTAGAGAAACGCCACCCGTTGTCAACAGTCCTTCTACGCCGTTTTTCCATCGGTACCACGTTAAACCACTCGTCTCAACTTGTGTGCCGAAGACAATTTTTTCTTCTGTTACATCTATTTGACCGATAACCCAGTCAATTGGTTCGTCATTATTATAAAATTGGAACATGTCAAACCAGTGTGTTCCCCAATCAAGCAAATTGGAACATGAACCTTCCATTCGTCGAATTTCACCGATAGTTCCATCGTTTGCCAGCTGTTTTGCCTTGATAAACTGCGCACCAAACCGGCGTTGGTGACAGAATGTTATGACGACATCGTTATCCACACAAGCTTGATAAAGTGCTTTCGCATCGCCCCATGTGGGTGCCATCGGTTTTTCAGAATGGATGGCTTTAATACCACTATTGGCAGCAGCGATTACCATATCCCTATGGAGTGCAATCCACGTACAAACACTCACAAAATCAAGTGATTCCTTTTCAAGCATCTCATGGTAATCTTCATAGGTTCGTGGCACATCAAATTGTTCTGCGAATTTGTTACGTGCCCCTTCAACAGGGTCTGAACATGCGACGATCTCAACGTCTTCCGATGCCTGATACCCTTGCGCATGCGCGCGTCCACGTCCACCACAACCGATAATACCTGCTTTAAAAGTTGCCATATCCAAGTTCCTTTCATTGCGACTCAAAGATCGCTTTGTTTAATGTGTTTACTTTAATTGATTTAAAAGTGTGTCATCTAAATGAATTCCTGACTTAAGGTTTAGTTCGCGCTCACGATACGCGCGTTCGCCGGGAATAAGAATTTCTTTGACACCTGCTTCTCGTCTATTCGCCTTAATGCGAACAATTAAACTGTCTACTTCTCTTTTGAATTGTTCTAACGACACAAAGACCGCTGGGTTCAGGACAATTATGAACAAGCCATAGTTTGTTCCTGGTGGCGGTATAGTTGCTGCATTTACAAGTGCTCCTGCAAGAATTTGTGTGATGAGGGCAAGCCCAAAACCTTTATGCCCACCGAAAGGACGTACACCTCCCTTTAAGGCTTGTTCCACATCCGTTGTCGGTTCACCTTCAGGGTTAAACGCGAGACCTTGAGGTATTGATATATTCTCCCGCATCGCTACGAGTAAATCACCGTTGGTTATCGCTGCAGTAGACATATCGAATAGAAGTGGTACATTGTTAGAAGGAATTCCAACAGCAATAGGGTTGGTACCCAAAATTGCTTCAGTTCCTCCATCAGGTGTAATTCGCGGCAGACAGTCAGCAAATAAAATCCCAATGAGATCTTCCTTCCGCGACATATCTACATAATAACCCGCCATCCCACAGTGCGATGTGTTGTAAACACCACAAACACTTGAACCAGTTTGCTTTGCCCTTTCAATTGCTAATTCCATTGCGCGGTAAGCAACGAGATAACCCGGTTGATTCCCTCCATCAACCCGAATACACTGTCCTTCTTCTTTATCAACTTGGATTTTAGACCGTTTGCCCTGCTCATAACGGTTTTTAATTCCGGGCAATCTGATAAACCCGTGCGTTTTTCGTCCGCGTAGTTCTGCTTCTAACAGGATATCCGCAATAATAGAAGCATCCGTAGCGGACATACCACTTGTCATCAAAAAGGTTTCAGCGAGTTGACGCGCCGCATCAATGGAAATCGGCAAGTTTGTTCTCCACTACTTTAAAAGTTATTACGCACAGGGTTATTCAGTTTCAGTTTTTCTGTGCATTTTATTGCAAACGTTAATATTTTATAGTCGCATTGTAGGTCGGGTAGAGCGAAGCGAAACCCATAGGTGTCAACTTAAGGATTCTCAACCTCTTTTAGAAGTTTGTAAGTTGTCCGCTTTCCTGCTCTATGTTTCCCGCAGTCGCTGTTTTGTATGTCCTGTTTTATGTATCTAAGTGTTCTATAAAAAGCCGTTTTAGATTTGTGAAAACTCATGGTGAGTGTGCGTGCGTGCCGACCAATCAGTTTTGCTGTTTTGATGAGATCGTGTCGTATACATTTCCATCCGGTTGCTAACATAATCCAGTGTCTTATCAGTTGTGCGAGGAGTTTCGCATACACTTCACATAAGATACGCTCAGGTTTAGTGCTACGCGATGTGTTCACCTTGCCAATGCTTTTGAAGCATTTGAACATCAACTCAACTTGCCATCGGATGCTGTAAATGGTTGCGATCTGTTGAGGGGTTAGTTGCGTTGCTTTGATATTTGTAATATAGATATCCCATCCAGCGAGCCGTAGCCGTTCTTGTGAAGGGTGTGTGCCTCTACGTTTGGCATCGCGTCTGATATATCGGCGACGCTTGTTTGTCTCTTGTTCACAACATCGCAACGCAACAAGCCGTGCGGGCAGACGCTTCTTTGCTCCAATCAAGCAGTTGTGGTCTATGGTGTCTGAGTTCGCTGCTTTGAGATGTTTAGGCAAACAGAAAGGTTCACCTTGTTCATCAAAGAGTTTACAATCTACTTTCAATCTGGTTAGCCAAAAAACACCTGTTTGTGTCAGTTTGTCAAACTTATCAAGCGAGAAATAACCTAAGTCTGCTAAGCGTAAACTCCCAGCGGGAAGCGGTTCAAACGCCTTTTCTGCTGTGCTATCGGCAGTGATACCATCGGTGAGGTGGAAGTGTTGGAAAGCACCCGTGGCAACATCAAAGCAGAGATGAAGTTTTATGTAGGCTTTTTTATGTGCGGTTCTACATCCTGTCCCCTTCCATATGGATTGGAGTTCATCGGGCAGGGAAATCCAACTGCTGTCTTGCACATAAACACCTGTGAATTGTTTTAGCAAAGGGAGTGCCTGCGGTTGTGCCGAAATAACTTGCGTTGCGGCTGTTTCAAGCGTTGATTTTAGGGTTTGTGCTGCCTCATAAGTCATCCGTTTTTCAATCGCTTGACGGGTGACAGGCACACCTAAAGCGCGTGCCGTTTGTGCCAGATCCGTGTAACTCGCATCAGGATTTTCAAGCCACCCGAATGCGAGCATCTGGACGAAAGCACTTCCTGAGAACTTGCGTATCCTTTGGACGAACCCACAACTCAAGGCTGCTTCATTAGCAGTCGTTTGAAGTATATCTTGCATTTTATCACAAACCTGTGTTAGTATAGACATCGGAACACCTCTTTGTAGAAATAAGTAAAGTTGTTTTCTACATTATGCAAGAGGTGTCTCCATTTTGCAACGCTTTTTTGAAACACTTAAAACATACATAATATTTTCTTAAGTTGACACCTATGGGTAGAGCGAAGCGAAACCCGACAATCTTAGTGTGACAGTGCGATCATGTCGGGTTTCGTAAACTCTACCCGCTGAATGCCATAAAGGCATTCATAGCGTTGATTTGGACCTACAATATAAACTCCCAGTAAAATCTATTAACCGATTATTCTTAAAACTGAATAACCCTGTATAACACAAGTTACAGGTTGACCACTATTTTTAACAATGCTATAATTTATCATATCTCAAGTTGAAACTCAAGACACTTTTTATTAAGTGCGCGGTACCAAATTCTGCCCACAAACCCCTTTTATGAGAAAAGGAGAGCTACAGATGGCAAACCAAAAACATGATTTAGTTGAATATCCTATCCAAGAAAATGTCGTGTTACAGGCATATTGGCGAGACGATGTAGGTGGACGCGGACCAGCTGCATCCCTATATGTTTTTGACGATGAAATTATGCGGTTTGATTGCTTTGGCGGAGACAACGGACATTGCCACTTTAATTTACGACAGACGCGCGGCAGGCGATGGATGTACCCAATAGGTTCTTTCCAAGACCATATTCAGCAAAGTTTGTTTGACCTCCGCACGAACTTAACGTTCTGCCTAAAAACCCATCAAGATGATCGAGTGCAGGAAATTCAGATAGTGCAGGAGAGTTTGGAACAGGCAGCTCAAAAAATGGAAGTCCAGTTGTTAGAATTTGCCGATAAATTAAACCTAAACAGAGAATAAGTTGAATGACGCTCCCTAATTTAAATCTTGCGGGTGAATTGCCTGAAGGAATACACACGGCAACGATTGATGAAGTCATTGCGCAATTTGGTAGTGGCACCCCGCAACGGATAATAGTAATACCATTTCTAATTGATCGCCTTTCATTAACAAAAAACGCGTTCGTAGTCGCGCAATTCATTGCGCCTCTTACATTCTTAAACTCTGCTTGAGCCGGTAATCTCACAATGAAGTTATATTTTTAGAAATGGTATAACTAAGCGTTTGCAACGTATCTATCAGCTTGCCAAGGATACTGGTCACCTTCAGCAATTGCTTATTTATTAAACTCGCCAAGGCATAGAAGTGAGAAAATGATTCAAAATGACACAGAACTTAAAACAACTCAACAACGTATAGCGCACTTTCAGGAAATACTCTTGCAATTACGTGTTAAAGCCACCCCGGAAGAATTTTCGCTGGTCACAAGTGGGTATCGAGCGGAGATAGAAAAAATGCAAGAGGAAGTTCTTGAATACCTGACTCGTCATGCATGTGAATCGATACCACTGCCATTACAATAATAAATCAACCACTTTAAAGAAAAACTACAAGGCGAAACTGCATGAAAGTAGTAACTGCAGCCGAAATGCGTCAAATCGACAAAGACACGATTGAAGGTATCGGGATTCCCGGCATTGTTCTCATGGAAACTGCGGGAAGTGAAATCGTTCAAGCGATTGAACGGCATTACCCGACTGCACAACGTATTGGTGTTTTTGTTGGTAAGGGAAATAATGGCGGCGATGGTCTGGTTATTGCCCGACAACTCGCCCATGCTGGACGCGAAGTGTATATTTTCCTTGTCTCCCCAGCAGAAAGTTTTACTGGGGAAGCCCTTACCAATTTGGATATTGCCAGAAATCTTGGATTGCAGATTCAGGAAATCCTGACAGATGCAGTATTTATTGATACCCTCGGATGTGACCTGCTGGTAGATGCGATTTTTGGCACAGGGTTGCGTGGTGCTGTGCGCGAACCCGTTGCAAACATAATCAATGCTATCAACAACTACCCTATACCTATTCTTGCAGTTGATTTGCCTTCTGGCTTGGATGCAGATACTGGTAATCCTTTAGGTGCTTGTGTGCGATCAGATATAACAGTAACGATAGGCTTGCCGAAAAGAGGGGTGTTGGTGCATCCGGGGGCAGAACTTGCAGGCAAATTAGAAGTTGTTGACATCGGTTTTCCGCAACAGGTTATTAACGCGCAGGATATTAAGGTCCATTGGACAACTGAAAAAGATGCAGTTGAATGGATACCGTCTCGTTCACCAGCATCTTACAAGGGAAGTTACGGACGTGTGCTTGTCGTTGCAGGATCAACAGGTATGACAGGCGCGGCGGCACTCACAAGTGAAGCATCCTTGCGGACTGGCGCGGGTTTGGTCACGCTTGCTATTCCGAAAAGCCTAAACACTATTTTAGAGGTCAAGTTGTCTGAGGTGATGACGTTGCCGCTACCAGAAACAGAAGCAGGAAGTTTAGCAGAATCGGCAACCTCAGCTATCCTTGAATACGCGAAAAAGACAAAATCTGTTCTTGCCATTGGACCTGGATTATCTCAACATCCTGAAACAGTGACACTTGTTCATCAACTGATTAGCAAAAATCACAAACAAGAACTCGGTTTGCGAATAGTCATTGATGCAGACGGATTAAACGCCTTAGCACAAGCAACAGACCTTATCTCATTACTTGGGACAGAGACAGTTCTCACACCACATCCGGGTGAGATGGCACGGCTAACGAATATCCCAATCTCAACATTAGAATCAAACAGAATTGGCACTGCCGAAGAATTCACAAATGAATACGGCGTAACGCTTGTACTTAAAGGTGCCCCAACCGTCACTGCAAATCCGGATGGAAATGTTTGGATAAACTCAACAGGTAATTCAGGCATGGCAACAGCAGGCATGGGCGATGTCCTAACGGGCATAATTGCTGGATTGGCGGCACAAAATGTGCCAAGCGAAACAGCAGCGGTGCTTGGCGTTTATCTACACGGATTGGCGGGAGACATTGCCGCTGAAAGGTTAGGGATGCACGGACTTATCGCAGGCGATGTACTACAGGCTGTGCCACAAGCAATTTCTTCGTTGATACCCGATTATCCTAATGTTGTGTCCATCTAAATATTGTGACTAAGGCCGCGATTCGGAGGTCGCTCCTACGGTTAGGAGGGAACTCCGACTAACGACTATTATCTAATTTGTGAGGAAATATGGAAAACTACAAAATTTATCCAGTCGCAGCAGCAGATGCTTCAACCACATTCCAAATAGAATTGGACCCGCGAGCAATTGCTGCTGCAGAAGAACTCGAAAATAGCGACGCGCAAGGTGCCGAAAGAGAAGAAATCCTGCAAAAACACCTTGGTGACGATTATGAAAAAGGCTACCAAGGCACTGCATGGGATTTACACGGTATCTCTGCGGGGTTGACTCCTGCTCGTTTAGCCGTTATGCTGGAAGCACATGGTGAATCCTTTGATCCGTGCACCGAACGCGAGACCTACGATCACAGTCTGATGGTTAATGTAGAAGAGGAGTTAGCATCACAGTTGGAGGATATTCCTGAATCTATTCTGAATGCAATTGTAGAGGAATATAAAGTTGAACTTATGGACAAATAAGATGTGAATTTTCACCAATTACTTTTTTCTGCAACTTTTCTGAAGAAATCGTGTGTAAAACCATTAACAAAGGATTGATAGCACAATACGTGTTTACAAAAGAGGAATTACCTCACCAATTTACACTAACAAAGGAGACATTATGAACGGTAAAATCGCTATGCGGATACTTTCACTTTTGACAGTTCTGGGTATAGCCCTCTTTTTTGGATCGCAAACGAACTCAGAAACCCCAGAGAATTCAGAAGGGTTCACTTCTATTGAAAAGACAGAAACAACGAACAATTCAGGAAGGTTCAGTTTGATTGAAATGACAAAATTAAGGAAAAATGTAATAAGTACCGCCGAAAATCATACTGGGCCGCAAACCGCGCAAGCATTGATGGATACGTTTGATAAAATCTACAATCACAACTATTTAACAACCACAGTGACAGTGATTGTACACCGTAAAACCGATAGTGGAACTATTCTAAAAAACGGAAAAACGCACATCAGCCAGTTTACAATCGCGGAGATTGATGCACGATATCCTCGTGAAACATGGCTTCAACTGCTTTTAGACAACGGTATCACCATAGAAAATTTCGGAGATTATACCTCCTATCTGTCAAAGCGATACACTTTGGCTTTTCTGAAAGACAATCCCAATCTTCGCAATCCGGTGATGATCCATATTCCACCAACAGATGATTGGGAAACTTACCAACGGACAATTAAGGGAAATGATTGGGAACGTTATAAAGCCGCTTTTATTTATAAGTTGGTAAACAGACATATCGAGAAAATACGGGAAGCAGCAGAGAAGATTGAACGGAGACAAGAAAAAGTTGAACACGGTAAGGAACAAGTTAAACAAGTAATGGCACAGATTGAACGTGCTAAAGCGCAAGTTGAACGAACCAAGGAACAAATTGAACGCGCGAAGAATAAGCTCAATTTACAGCAGCTTGAGAACGTTAGGAAACAGATTGAACACTTACGGGAGACTTTAGAACGTCTTAAAGAGTCAATGCCTCCTCAGGATTCAAACCAGAAGATGAAAAAGAAGTCCTCTACTATCCAGATATAGTATGAATTATAACGCTATAGATTCCTTATCAACTATTCTGTTTCATCATTGATACTATAATACTTCACCTATACATATCTTCTGCAACTTTTCTGCGAAGACCGTGTGCAAGACAATTAACAGAAGATTGATGGACAAACGCAGGTTTACAAACAGGAAGATCACCTCACAGTTTTAATTAATGTAAGGAGACATAATGAAACGTAAACACACTATACGATTCTTTTCGATCTTGACAGTTTTGAGTATAGTCGTCTTTTTTGGGTTGCAAGCGAACCCAGAAACAGCAGATAATCCAGGAGGGTTCAGTTTGGTTGAAATGACAAAATTAACGAAAGAAGCGCTAAGTAACGCTGAAGAACATAGTGGGCCACAAACCGTGCAAGCACTGATGGAAGCGTTTGACGAAATCTACAATCGCAACCATTTAAAAACCGCGGTGATTATATATCGTAAAACCGATGGTGGAACAGTCACTGCTTCTATACTAACAACAAGTGAAGAAAACCTCTCCCATAAGATTGATAGTGTTGGCAGAAAAAGACACGTCAGCCAGTTTACAAACGAGGAAATTGATGCGCAACATCAACAGATAGGTTGGCTTAAGATGCGTCTGAATGATGGTGCCTCTATAAAACTTTCCGGTGAGGGAAAAATAAACTTATCCCATATAATTGATAGTGTTGACGAAAAAAGACACGTCAGCCAGTTTACAAACGAGGAAATTGATGCGCGATATCCGCGAGCAGCATGGCTTCAGATACTTTTGGACAAAGGTATCACCATAGAACATTTCGGAGAGTACGCGTCCTATCTGTCAAAACGACACACTTTGGCTTTTCTGGAAGACAATTCCAATCTTCGCAACGCGGGGATTCTTGACATTCTACCAACGGATAATTGGGAAACCTATAAAGCCGCTTATATTGATAAGTTGGCAAACGAGTATGCTAAGCTTCGGAAAGCTGCCGAACAGGTTGAACAAGCCAAAGAACGAGCTGAACACGCAAAGGTGTTGGCTGAACAAGCTAAAGAACGAGCTGAGCACGCAAAGGTGTTAGCTGAACGAGCCAAGGAACAAATTGAACGCGCGAAGAATAAGTTCAATTCACAACAACTTGAGAATGTCAAAAGACAGATTGAACACTTACGAAAAACTTTAGAACGTCTTCAAAAATCGATGCCGCCTCAGGAGCCAAACGAGAAGATGAAAAAGAAGCCTTCTACTATCCAGATATAGCATGAATGGTAACACTATAGATTCCTTTTTCATTATTGATACTATAACATTTACACCCACACATATCTTCTGCAACTTCACTGAGAGTCAAGTGTATAGAAATTAACAAAGAATTAACGGACAAACGCACGTTTACAAACATAAAAATCGCCTCTACATTTTAAAATTATTGAAGGAGACATAATGAAACGAAAAATTGCTATGCCGATGTGCACACTTTTGATAGTTATGGGATTTGCTTTCTTTTTCGCGTCTCAAGCAGATTCTTTCACTTTCTCATTCGGCGAAACGACGGAATTCAAGCAGCTACCACCAGACCTCCCCGAAGAATATTCTGGTCCGCAAACAGTGCAGGCATTGATGAATATCTTTGATGCCCAGTACAACCGGGTCCATTTGAGGACCACGATAACTATATCTGCTGACCAACACAGCCAATCAAGCAAGTTTACAAATGAAGAGATAGATGCACGATATCCGCGGAGTGAGTGGTTTGAAACCTTGTTGGACAAAGGTTTCACTATACAAAATTTCCGCAACTATGCATTTTGTTTATCAAAAAGACATATTTTGGCGTTTCTGGAAGATAATCCAGATTTTTGGAAAACCGGGTTTCATGGTATGACCGTCCTTTCTGATATGCCCGTGACGGATGATTGGGAAACTTATAAAGCCGCTTATATTGATAAGTTGGTAAACAAACATCTCAGGAAGATGCGGAAAGCTGCAGAACGGGCTGAACAAGCCAAAGAACAAGCTGAGCGCGCTAAAAACTTAGCTGAACAAACTAAGGAACGGGTTGAACAAGTCAAGGAGCGGGCTGAACGCTTAAAGAATCAGTTTAATTCACAACAGCTTGAGAACGTTAGAAAACAGATCGAGAACGCCAAGGAACAGATTGAGCGTTTACGCGAAACTTTAGAACGTCTTCAAAAATCTATGCCGCCTCAGAATCCAAACCAAAATATGAAAAAGAAACCTTCCACTATTCAAATATAACATAAAGATAACGCGATAGACTCCTATGGACTATCTTGTTCACGTTTAATAACTGCAAACTTACACAACACACCTTTTACTAACATCCAGTTAATTTGGAGCGATAAAAAACGTGATTTGTGTAGTCTTAAGGGGTTTTTTTGCCATCATATATGGAGAATGCCAAATGTTACTAACGCTAATTCGTAAAGAGATGATGCATCATATCTTGAGTGTCCGGTTCGTCGCGCTCCTTGTGATGTGTCTCCTTCTTGTCCCACTCACACTTTCTATCAATTACCGAAATTATCGCCAGAGCTTAATAGATTACCAAGAAGCCGTTAAACTCGTAAACATCGAAGAAACCACAGTAAACCCGAAGCTGCCATTGGAACCGGAGCAGGAGGTTTCCAAACTTATCCTCAAACCGACCCCTTTGAGCGTCTTCGCAAATGGGTTAGCAGATTCATTGCCGAGTTATCTTGGCATGACACGTAATGGGATTACACAAGGAGCACCCGCCCTGGTCTCCTCTCTCTCCCAACTTTTTGGATACCTTGATTTTCTATTTGTGGTAGGTACTGTCTTCAGTCTCCTCGCACTGTTGTTCACATTTGATGCGGTTGCTGGTGAGCGAGAGGCAGGCACACTCCGTATCACTTTGGCAAACGCCCTCCCACGAGACCTATTTTTGTGGAGCAAATTGATTGGCGGATACGTGGTGTTTGTCGTCCCGTTCTTGGTGTCGTTGCTGTTCGGTTTACTGATACTTGTCTGGCAAGGGTTCCCTCTCGGTGAACCCGAAATTTTTCCACGTATGTTTAGCATAACCCTTGTCTCACTACTCTATATTGGTGTCTTTTTCGCAATCGGCACAGTGATTTCCACCTACTTAGACAATTCTAAAACGGCACTCATCGTTGCTTTTACTGTCTGGGTGTTTGCAGTGTTGATTACCCCACGCGTTGGGTTTATCGCTGCCAAACTTATTGCGCCAACACGAACCTCACAGAGCGTCTATATGGAAAAGACAGCCATGCGAGACGATTTCAACGCGGTAGTCGATGAGGAAAAATGGAATGCCATAAGGGAACTCCCTCCAGATGAGAATGGCAATGTAATAGTAGGAGGAGAAAATGCTAAAAAGGTTGATGAACGCGTGAAGCCTCTCGAAGAGGAATATCGAACGAAATTCCAAGACTACGCTGACAAACTCGATCGCGATTACAAACGTGAAACCGAACAACAAGAGCAGATCGGTGAGATGTTTTCCCGAATTACACCGACATCTTCTCTCACCTATCTCGCTACGAACCTAACACAGACAGGAAAAGGGGCAAGAAATACCTATTTTCAAGTGGGAGATCGTTATTACAATATGCTCCATACAGATTTGTTCAGCAAAATTTCGGATCATGCTTCAGCACGAGTATTTACACCAGAGGACACAGTCAAAATTACACAACCACCACCTTTAGAGACAATAACCTTAGGAGAAACACTCCGTCAATCGATGGTAGATGTACTGCTACTGTGCTTCTTTGCAGTTGCGTTAACAACTGTGGCATTTCTGAAATTTTTCCGTTCCGATATTTGACACAGCAAATTGTGGTAAACCGTAGCATTTTTAAAATGGTTGATGTGAAACAGATGCAACTTTTAGCGGAATCATTTGTAGTTACGTGTTAAAAAGTCCTATTATGGTGAACTTTGAAATTAAAGAGAGGCATTTTCTGTAGGCACCAAATGCCATACGCGCATTTGGTGTTGATTCCGATCTCCGAATAGTGACTAAGCACTTTGATAGCGGGAATCCAAATCAACGGTATGAATGCCAAAATGAAGATTAAAAAATAAATTCGGTATTTTCCTTAGTCCCGTAGGGACGATATGTTTATAGAAAACGTTACATATACGCTCTTTAGTCCCGTAGGGACGATATGTTTGTTGTCATGTGCTGTGAGGACATATCGTCCCCGCCAAATACCAAACGCGTATTTGGCGTTGATTCACAGGACTAAGAGAAGAGGTAGCACCTCCTGCTATAAAATTGCGTCCCTATGGGACTGAAGAGCGTTTGACATATTCAGAAAATACCTAACAAAAAATTACCGAATTAAAAAATTAATCTTCATAATGGCATTCAGCGTTGATTCACTCAAAATGTCCTGTTAATTCTAAAGTTCACTATATATGATGTTATACAAGTTAACCACCTGCAAAATAACAAAGGAAATTTGACATGTTAATGACATTGATCCAAAAAGAGATGATGCATCACATTCTCAGCGTTCGGTTTATTGCACTCCTTCTGATGTGTCTCTTACTTGTTCCACTAACACTGCACATTAATTACCGCAATTACCTCCAAAACCAGATAAATTACCAAGAATCCATCAAACTTTCGGGGGCAGAAACTGAGGAGAAGCCGCCAGATGCCCCAGACCCTGATCTGGAAGTGTCTCAACTCTTTCTTGAACCGACTCCTTTAAGTGTATTTGCGAAAGGTTTAGAAGAATCCCTTCCCAGCTATCTTGGGATGACACGCAACGGCGTAAAACAAGGGTCAACTTCGGTCTCGGATGCCCCACTCTCCTCCGCTTTAGGAAACCTTGATTTCCTGTTCATCGTTAGCACTGTCTTCAGTCTGCTTGCCCTACTGTTTACCTTTGATGCTGTTGCGGGTGAAAGAGAGGCTGGAACGCTTCGGATAACTTTGGCAAACGCTCTTTCCCGCGATCTGTTTTTGTGGAGCAAACTGATCGGCGGATATATTGTGTTTGTTGTTCCGTTCCTCGTATCGTTTCTCTTAGGTTTGCTCCTACTTGTCTCACAAGGTTTCCCTTTAGGTGAGTCTGACATCTTTCTACGAGTTCTCAGCTTGACCTTAGTTTCATTGCTCTACATTGGTGTATTTTTTGCCATAGGCACAGTAATTTCTACCTTTTTAGATAATTCCAAGACTGCACTCATTGTCGCCTTTTCAGTTTGGGTGCTTGCAGTATTAATTACGCCACGCGTTGGGTTTCTAACCGCCAAACTCATTGCACCGACACGCGCTGTGCAAAGCGTTTATATGGAAAAAACTGCAATCCGAAATAATCTCAATGAAGAAAAGGATGCAATAGTAGTGAAAAAAATAATTGAAACTTTGGGGACCTCAATTAACTTTAACAAAGATCAGGCAAAGATCGCTGAAATCAGGAAACCGATTGATGCCGAATATCGACAGAAATTTCAGGAACAGGTTGAAAAAGTAGACCGTGAATATCAGCGTGAAAAAAATCGGCAAGAATCTGTCGGAGAAAATCTTTCACGGATTACACCGACATCTTCGCTCACTTATCTCGTCATGAATTTAGCAAAGACCGGTAAGATAAAAAGAAATACCTATTTTCAAACGGGTACACGTTACTATAACCAACTTGAGGAGGAGTATTTCAGTGAAATTGCAGACGATCAGTTCGCGGCGATCATGCGATTCACATCAAGTGAACCTTCTGAAACAAAGAAAATTGCCACGCCGCCAGACATGGCAGAAACCTCCTTATCAGAAACCCTTCGGCATTCTGTCACAGATTTACTACTGCTCTGTTTCTTAGCAGTTGTGTTAACAACTGCGGCATTCCTAAAATTCTTTAGATCGGATATTTAACCATATTTCCGCCGCTGCGCGGGTAACAGATAGCGTAACTTATATGTGTAAATTTAAGAATATATCCGATTGCCGGAGACTTTGTCCGATTTATTACCCAAAGTAGGCGCGTTTTGATGAAGATTAATTTATTAATTCGGTAATTTTCATTATGTATATTCGGAACATTTCAAGTGATCTTCAGTCCCTACGAGACTGAAGAAGGTTGCCCATATTTGGAAAATCCTTAAGTTTACATCTATAGGTTACAGACTACGTAATCACCATAAGCGTCAATTTAAGAACCATCTCTCTTGTGGGAGGGTTTTGTCCGCCCGATATTGTGTTATACACCTGTCGCACCACTGGTGCTAAGATGCAATTTGCCAAAGCCTCGGAGAGGCGAAAGGTGTATAGCAGCGTAATGTCTGTACTTATCAAGCCCCGGAGGGGCGAAAGGTGTATCAAATGCACAAATGTTACTCACTAAATTGATGCCTATGGTTACAGACTACGTAATCACCCACTCTTTATCCCGCACAGTTTTAACTATCTTAATTATCTGAAACATCTCTAATAGACAAACCGAAACCTTAAGGAGTCGTTATGCTACGAACAATTATTAGACAAGAACTTCTCGCGCATCTGATGAGTGCCCGTTTTTTTGCTGCCGTCATCATTACGCTCCTACTTGTTGTCGCGAATGCTGTCGTACTTCTTGAAGATTATGAACGTCGATTGGACAGATATAGCCATCAACAAAAAGTTCACCGTGAAAAAGCACAAGAAGCAAAAACCTATTCATTTTTAAAACTTTATGTTGAACGCCCTCCTAACCCCTTAGGTCTCTTTAGTGCTGGATTGGACAAGCGACTTGGGGGCACCCTTGAAATTTATCACGGTTCTGTCCCGATGATTTCGAATGCTTCGGCGCGTAGTCTTGATAATCCATTTCTAAACCTCTTTTCAAAGATTGACCTCGTCTTTATTTTCCAAGTGGTGCTAAGTTTGATAGCACTGCTTTTTGCGTACGATGCAATAGCAGGTGATCGGGAGGCGGGGACTTTACGTTTGGTTGTTTCCCACCCAGTTCGACGCGGCAGTATTCTGCTTGCAAAATATATCAGCGCGATGATCTGCCTGTTACTCCCCGTGCTGATGAGCCTGCTGATGGTGATGTTTCTGTTCTCTATTAGCGGTTCAATTCAACTAAGCGGGCAGGATTTTGTGCGGATAGGCGGAATAGTCCTGACAACAAGCATCTATCTGTCTGTATTTTACCTAATTGGATTGTTGATTTCTACGATGACGCGCCGAACAGCCACCTCGCTGATGCTCTGTATGTTTGTATGGGTCATTTCAGTTCTCGTTTATCCCAACTGGAGCCGATTTACCATTGATCCGGTGGGCGATACACAGGCAGAAAGAACATCTACTGAAGAACATGTGAATCAGATTTGGGAAGAGGTTGACAGGGAAGAACAGCGATTTATAGCAAACAGCCCGCTTGAGGAAGACCCGCCATGGTTTAATCTGAGTTATCATGAACAGGGGCGCAGATACGGTGATGGGCGACAAATGCTTACCTCCAAAGTGAAAGCGAAATCTGAGCATTTAGTTCCACACGTCCAAAAATACCACGAAACGATGGAAGCTTTGCGCATCCGTTTGGCGGAACAAACCGCTTTAATACGAAAACAGAATTTAGATAAAACAACTTTCCGAGAAGCAAGATGGCATGAAAATTTGATGAAACTCAGTCCAGCAGGTTTGTATACATTTGCGGCTTCCGCGTGGGCGGGTACCGATCTGGATGGTATGTTTGATTATGTTGACGCTGCACAGCAGTATCGCCGTTCCATCATAGACTATTTTCATGAGAAAAAGGCATTCGGTAGTCGGCAATGGTTTGATACAAGCAAGGGTGAAGTAGATTGGTGGGATTTACCGCAATTCCAATTTGAACGGGCAGATGTTTGGGAAAACACTGCGCGAGCCTTTCCCGAATTGTTTTTGCTGTTACTCATCAATACGGTTTTATTCACAGTGGCATTTATGCTTTTTGTCAAAATTGAAGTTTAGCTGAATGCATAGTAGCAGGCACGCTCTGCGGGGAATGCCTAAATGGCATTCATACCGTTGATTTGGTGCCGTCCGCTCCTATTCTTGTAGGGAACGGCACACGGATGAAGA
Organism: Candidatus Poribacteria bacterium; assembly: GCA_965219695.1. Taxonomy (GTDB): domain Bacteria; phylum Poribacteria; class WGA-4E; order WGA-4E; family WGA-3G; genus MSPOR6. Next base: position 29,926 of record CBDCOJ010000008.1, read on the forward strand.
TTAAGTTTTTAATTGGGTAATTCTAATTTTCTCCTACCCGGTAGGTGCGGTTTCCTAACCGCACCGAGTATCCCCACGAATTACCTTATTATTTTTTAATCTTCATGAGTGTGCCTACTACCTTCAAATACCTAAGGAGACACTGAATGATATTACATATTATCAAACGAGAACTCTTTGACCACATCAATAGCCTGCGATTTGTCTTAACGACGGTAATACTTTTAGTCTTAATGTTTACAAACGCTTGGGTGCATATAAATACACACCCTGAAAATGTGCGTAGATATTCCAACAGTATCACCAGAAACCTTGACCAATTGAAAGATCGCACAGAGTTGTACACGCTGATAAGAAAGGGACCAGGCAATCTCTACAAAAGTCCTGCTTCGCTGTCCTTCATCGCCGATGGAGACGATGCTTACTTACCGAGTAATATATACAGTCCGGGGTCTTGGTCAAAATCAGGTTTTGGTGGTAGAGTCAGAAGCAATTGGTGGATAAGTTATGGCAGTGCGAACCCAGATGCCAAAGACCTCCGTCCACAAGCAACAAAGATAGATTGGGTGTTTATTATCACCTATCTACTCTCTCTTATCCCACTTCTATTTACATTTGATTCGTTTTCAGGTGAACGCGAACGAGGCACCCTGCGCTTGTGTCTGGCAAACCCAATTTCGCGTCCTACCTTATTAGTCGGTAAATTCTTAGGGACCTTGATAGCCATTCTCATTCCTTTTGTCTTTGCTGTGTTGGTGAATCTTGCTGTGATTTCCGTAGATAGTTGGACACAACTGAATGCGATGGACTGGGGACGTTTGGGGATTATTCTGCTCATTGCGATTAGTTACACTGGCATCTTTATCGGATTGGGTTTAATGATTTCAGCGGGGACACGAGAACCTCGACTCAGTTTGATCGTTGTTCTGTTGATTTGGGTGACAGTCGTGGTTTTTGTTCCGTCAACGCTTGGGACCCTTTCCACAAAATGGATGCCGTCTTTACAAACAAACGATCAATTTCAAGCTGAGAAAAAAATAGCGATTGACGAGAATAACACAGATTATGACGAGCAAATAAAGAAAGTCAAAGAGAAGAAACTTTCTGGCGCGCAAAGTAAACTTCAGCAATTGGCGAAAATGCCACGCGAAAATGTGTCACCTGAAGATATTAAAGCCGCTCAAGAAGAATATAATTCAGTATGGCAGAAAGATGGAAATGAGGAATTACAAATCAAGTCTGAATTTATCAAAAAAGATGTAGAAATCCGAGAACGTTTTAATCGATCTCATTTAGACGCACAAACCGCTCAGATTCGGAGTGCAAGAGCAGCAACACGGTTTTCTCCTGCAGCGATTGTCCAATACGCACTTGAATCGATGGCTGGCACTGGTTTTAATCGGCACTTACAATTCTTAGACAACGTGCATCTTTACAAAAAACAATTTCGGCAATTTATTGTTGACATTGATAGAACAGACAACGAAAGCCTCCACCTTATCGGTATTCCTGAAGGCATGTCTAAGAAGACGGTAACGATTGAAGCGATCCCGAAATTTGAAGATAAAATTACCTTCAAGGATACGTTCAACTCCGCGACTTTGGATCTGTTGTTACTCGTCTTACTTCTCGTGGTATTTTTCTCTGGAGCGTTTCTTGTCTTTTTACGCACGGAGGTCTGATCTGCTGAAATTACCCATAAGCGTCAATTTAGCGGGCATCCCAAGCCTGGTAGGTTCGGTTTCCTAACCGAACCATAGGTGTCAATTTTAGGATTTTCTAAACATGAGAACTTCTTCAGTCCCGTAGGGACGATATGTTTATAGAAAACGTTGAACAACGCCTCTTTAGTCCCGTAGGGACGATATGTAGAAAATATGTCGTTGGGATACACATATCGTCCCTACGGGACTAAAGAACGATCCTTTATAGCAACGTTTTTCTTAAATTGACACCTATGGTTCAGTTTCCTAACCGCTCCTACCGTGTGAGAAAACGTTCATAAAGTGCTTTACATTTTCGATTGCTGAACCGTCGCAATAAAAGGAATTACAATGATAAAATCTAACCGATCTATCATATTTCTGATTATTCTCCTTTTGTCTATATCATTGATAATCTTCATCTTGGTCAAAGGAGAAATAGGATACTCGGAAATTATAAAAAAAAGTCCCCCCGCTGATCCCAATGGACATTTAACAGTTGACATTGAGATCGGCACAGTTAATATTGACTTCACGGATGAGTCTCTAATAGATATTAATATCAAAGAAAAATGGAAATCAAGATGGCTTATGTTTCAACCGAAACCGACTAAATGGATTAAGGAAATGCTCAAGGATTTAGAGTTCACAATTACAAATGAACCGCCAAATATCAGAATTGAAGGAAAATTCAAACGTGGGCGAGAACATTGGCAGGACGGATTAGAATGGTTGACGGTTCACGTTCAGCTTAAGGTGCCGCGTCAACATAGAGTCATTATCAATCCAACTTCTAAATAAGTGAGAGGTGTACTTTCAAATGATACCTTTTCTTAAAACAACTTCTCTTAATGAAATAATCCGTTCGTAGTCGCGCAATTCATTACCAAATCAACGCCAAATGCGCTTTTGGCATTTGGCGCCTCTTACATTAAATAGAGGCCCACAAACTAACAAAGGAGTATATTATGAAAAAATATAAACGCGTTATCATTCTCATTACCGTTTTCCTTATTATTACAGGGGTTAGCTGCACCAGGATCGTAACAGATGAAATAAATATCGTGGACATGACACATAACCACTACAAAGTTGATCCGAAAGGGCAATTAATCGTTAATGCGGAGATCGGTGAGGTTTCTATTGAGAAAACGGATCGCCTCACGGATCAAATTGACGTTGATATCAAAAAGGAATGGAAATCGGGGATGATGTTTCAACCGAAGTCGAAGCAATGGATTAAGGAAATGCTCAAAGATTTGGAGATTAAAATTAAACGCGACCCACCAGACGTACGGATTGACGTTAAATTCAAACGCGGAAAACAACACTGGAAAGCGGGATTAAAATGGTTGACGGTTAACATTGATCTTAAAGTGCCACGTCAATATAAAGTTGTTAATGCCACATCTAAGTGAACAAAGATATGCATAAATAACTGATGTTGGATGTCTTAGAAGTAGTAATAATTTAGATTTTTACATTTTTTTTCACGTTATGCACCCTTTTCCCCTTCAAATTGTATCATGTATAGTCGTAAACCAATTTATTGTGGAGGACTCTCATGGAAAAAGACGATGTTAAATTAGTTCACAACATTTTGTCCGGCGACGGTACAGCGTTCAATACCTTAGTCGAAAAATACCAAAAGACTATTCACGCTATCGCGTGGCAGAGAATTGGGGACTTTCACGTTGCCGAAGAAATTACCCAAGATGTCTTCTTACAGGCTTATGAGAAACTGTCTACGCTAAAAGACCCGAATAAGTTTGCAAGATGGCTTTATGTAATTACTAAGCGGCGTTGTACACGCTGGCTCCAAAGAGAAAAGCCTGCAATGCTATCCTTAGATGCCACCGATGAAGCAACCTTGGAGAAATCCGCTTTTGTAAACTATGTTGCAGAACAACGTGAGGAGAAAGCAGCGGAGCAGTACCGCGTAATTGTTGATAATCTTTTGGAAAAACTATCTGAGAACCAACGGACAGTGGTAGTGCTCTATTATCTTCATGAAATGACATCCGAAGCAATTAGCAAATTTCTGGACGTATCTATCAACACGATTAAGAGTAGACTCAGACGCGCACGACAACGTTTGAAGGAGGAAGAACTGATGATTTGTGAAACTCTTGGTAGCATCCAGCCACCTATTGACTTAACCGGTCATGTATTTTGTGATAGCATGGAATTCAAAGCGGGCACACCATATTTTGAAGACGAGGATACGGTGTATACCGGACCGCAAACCGTGGAAGCATTGATGAATGCCTTTGACACGGAGTTTGACTGTTACGTTACAAAAATTAAAGTGTGGATAGTTGGAGGTAGATCAAGCATACTCACAATTAGTGAGATAGATAAACGGTATCCGCGGACAAAGTGGCTTCAACTAATTTTAGATAATGGACTTACCATAGAAAACTTTATGCATTATGCATCTTGTTTATCTAAGCGGCATAGTTTGGCTTTTTTAGAAGACAATCCAGACTTTCAAAAAGTAAAATTTTTCGGTATACCACCCGCTCCAGATGACTGGGAAAAGTATAAAACGAATTTTGTCAGGGAGACTATTGCCACTGAGAAAGAGGTTAGAGAACAAGATGAACAGAAGCATAAAGATGAGGCAACTGCAGACCCCGCATTAAAAACGGCGTTGGCACATCTAAAATCTTGACCGTAGTAACCTGAGTTATTTCAATAGCACCCACAAATACAGGATTGTAAATCCTGAGGTAGTTACCTGATACCATTTCTAATTGACGAATTGTCACAACAAACTGTAGGTCGGGTAGAGCTTGCGAAACCCGACATGGAAACCCATCTAAATTCATACGTGTCGGGTTTCGCAAGCTCTACCCATAGGCGTCAATTTAGGGTTTGCCACCCTGGTAGGCGCGTTTTGTAAACGCGCCGAACCCAGACATTAGACACTGTAAATGGCGCGTTTACAAAACGCGCCTACCTTTGGGTAATAAATCAGTCTTAGAAGGTTTCCCTCCTACAAGAGAGATGGTTCTTAAATTGACACCTATTGGTTTCGCAAGCTCTACCCGACCTACGACATAATGCTAAATAATCATTTAGAAATGGTATGATATGGAGAATGCGAAATGCTACTAACACTAATTCGAAAAGAGATAACGCATCATATTTTGAGCGTTCGATTTATTGTCTTACTTTTGATGTGTCTGTTACTTGTTCCACTTACCCTTTCTATCAATTATCAAAATTACCTCCAAAACCTCGTTGACTATCGAGAAGCCGTGAAACTGGCAAATATTGAAGAAAAGACAGTAAACCCCAAGATGCCGCTGGAACCGGAACTTGAGATTTCCAAACTCTTCCTCAAACCGACACCTTTGAGTGTGTTTGCAAATGGATTAGGAGACGCGCTGCCAAGCTACCTTGGCATGACCCGTAATGGGATTATTCAAGGAGCTCCAGCTTTGGTTTCGGATTCCCTTTCCTATCTTTTGGGACATCTCGACTTTCTTTTTCTTGTAGGCACTGTTTTCAGCTTGCTCGCGCTGCTATTTACCTTTGATGCCGTTGCCGGAGAGCGAGAAGCGGGTACCCTTCGGATCACCTTAGCGAATTCTCTACCGCGTGACCTCTTTCTGTGGAGTAAATTAATTGGCGGATATATAGTGTTCGTAGTGCCGTTTTTGGTGTCCCTTCTATTCGGTTTATTGGTACTCGTTTGGCAAGGTTTTCCCCTCGGTGAACCCGAAATTTTTCCACGTGTGTTCAGTCTAACTCTCACCTCGCTGCTCTATATTGCGGTCTTCTTTGCGATAGGGACAGTCATTTCAACTTACTTAGATAATTCCAAGACTGCACTCATCGTCGCCTTTACGGTTTGGGTGTTTGCCGTGCTGATTACGCCGCGCGTCGGATTTATCGCGGCGAAATTTATCGCGCCAACGCGAACATCACAGAGTGTCTATCTGGAAAAGACGGCTCTCCGTGAGAATTTCAACGCAGAACTTGAAGAGAAAAAAAAGGAAATACACAAAGAAGTCTGGAAGAATCGTACGCAACCTTCCTTAGAAGAAAAGTTCGCAAGCGGAGACGAGGTGGATGAACAGATGAAACCTCTCGAAGAGGAATTTCGGCAGAAATTCAGAGAGCACACTAATGTAATAGATCGAAACTATCAGCGTGAAAAAAAGCACCAAGAGCAGGTAGGTGAAACGCTTTCACGAATCACACCGACATCCTCTCTAACCTATCTCGCTACAAATTTAACGCAAACTGGAAAACGAAAGAGAAATGCCTACTTTCAAGCAGGTGAGCGTTACTATGATGCGCTTCATACGGATGTGTTCAGTAAAATTGTAGATCATGCTAACATGAGAACGTTCCACCCAGAGAGAGACATCGTCAAAATCAGGCAGCCATCATCTTTAGAAACCCCGACATTAGGAGAGACATTCCGTCAATCGGCGGTGGATGCGATGCTTCTCTGCTTCTTTGCAGTGGTGTTGACAACTGTGGCATTCCTGAAATTTTTCCGTTCCGATATCTGATACAGTAAATTGTGGTAAACCGTAGCAATTTTCAAACGCTTAGCGTGAAACAGATGCAGCTTCTTGCGAAGTCATTTGTAGTACATGTTGAATACAACACCTATTGCCAAAGATGGCACGGGCTAATCATGTATAGTGACCTTTAGAATTAATAGGACATTTTGAGTTGTAGGAGGGAACTCCGATTCCCGACTATCAGTGAGTTTCGTCGCTATTCGGAGATCGCTCCTACAGAAATGTGTCTCTTTAATTTCAAAGTTCACCAAAAATAAAGGAGATTTAATATGTTAATGACATTGATGCAAAAAGAGATGATGCATCATGTTCTGAGTATCCGGTTTATCGCGCTCCTTCTGATGTGTCTGTTACTTGTTCCACTCACCCTTTCTATCAATTATCAAAATTACCGTCAAAACCTCGTCGACTATCAAGAAGCAGTTAAGCTTGCAAACATTGAAGAAATCAAGGTAAACCCGACTGCACCTTTGGAACCGGAAGTTGAGGTTTCCAAACTCTTCCTCAAACCAACCCCGCTAAGTGTCTTTGTAAATGGATTAGAAGACGTACTCCCGAGCTATCTTGGCATGACTCGAAATGGTGTCACACAAGGGTCATCCGCGCTGGTTTCCGCTTCACTTTCTTACCTTTTAGGACATCTTGACTTCCTTTTTCTCGTAGGCACTGTGTTCAGTTTGCTTGTGCTGCTGTTCACTTTTGATGCGGTTGCAGGCGAAAGGGAAGCAGGCACACTCCGAATAACTTTAGCAAACTCTTTGCCACGTGACCTATTTCTATGGAGCAAGTTGATCGGTGGTTACATTGTGTTTGTTGTCCCATTTTTAGTGTCATTTCTATTCGGTTTACTGTTATTAGTTGCACAAGGTTTTCCGTTGGGTGAGCCAGAGATTTTTCCACGAGTCCTTAGTCTAACATTTGTTTCCTTGATCTACATTGCAGTCTTTTTCGCGATAGGGACAGTAATTTCCACCTACTTGGACAATTCCAAAACAGCGCTTATCGTTGCCTTTACCGTGTGGGTGTTTGCTGTTCTGATTACACCACGCGTTGGGTTTCTCACCGCTAAACTCATCGTGCCAACACGAACTTCACAAAGCGTCTATATGGAAAAAACCGCAATGCGAGAGGATTTTGAGGCAGAACTCGAAAAACAGCAAGGAAAGTTCATAGACGAGATAGTCCCTGTAGATGAAGATGGCATAATCAGAATAGATGGAGAAAGTGGAAAGAAAATTGATAGACGTATGAAACCTATTGAGGAGGAATATAGACTGAGATTCCAGAACCGATCGAAAAAACTTAACCGAGATTATAAACGTGAAATAGAGCAACAAGAACAAGTAGGTCAGATGCTTTCCCGAATCACACCCACATCTTCCCTCATCTACCTCGCTACAAACTTAACAAAGACTGGAAAAGCAAAAAGAAGCAACTATTTTCAAATGGGGGATCGCTATTATGATATGCTCCATACAGATTTGTTCAGCAAAATTTCGGATCACGTTTTCAACAGAGCTATTTACCCAGGTGTGGAAATAACACAACCACCAGATTTAGAAACTCCAACCTTAGGAGAGACATTCCGTCAATCGGCGGTGGATGCGATGCTTCTCTGCTTCTTTGCAGTGGTGTTGACAACTGTGGCATTCCTGAAATTCTTCCGTTCCGATATCTGATACACAAAATGTGGCGTTTGATGGTTTTATTTTTCACAAAAACATGTTAAAATGCATCCGAAATTGTGTATAAGCGTAAAGACCAATCAAAAATATCATCTTAAACACATTCATACAAAAAATAACCTATGTTAATTACACTCATCCGCAGAGAACTACTTAACAATCTCATGACATTCCGCTTCGCTACGGCAACCTTCATTATGTTGTTGCTTGTAGTTGCCAACACCTATGTGCTTATCAATGATTATGAGAATCGCTTAATCAGTCATAACGACTCTGTCAATATGCATAAGCGACAACTACAAGAGACAAACACCTATTCGGCAGGTGAAATTCGCGTTGACCGTCCGCCAAATCCTTTGAGTATTTTTAATGTAGGTTATGATAAACAACTCGGAAACGAAGTCCGTGTAACCCACCAATATGTTCCGTCGCTGTGGGATGCTGGCACACATGGATCTTCCAATCCATTTATGGATATGTTTGCTTCAATGGATATTGTCTTTATCTTTGAGGTGATCCTGAGTTTGTTAGCATTAATTTTCGCCTACGATGCACTCGCGGGAGAATATGAAAACGGGACATTGCGTTTAGTCTTGACACATCCTGTTAGGCGAGGTAAGATATTGGTTGCGAAATACATCAGTGCAATGCTCTGCCTCATTGTGCCGTTGTTGATAAGTTTGCTCCTTTCTTTGATTCTGCTAACGTCATCCACTTCCCTTTCTCTAAACACCGACGATTTTCTTCGTATCGGTGGAATCATCTTAACGTCCATTGTTTATCTTTCCGTATTCTACTTAATAGGACTGTTGATTTCGGCGGTAACCCGTAGGACGAGTACAGCATTGATGTTGTCAATGTTTGTTTGGGGATTTTTGGTATTGGTTTATCCAAATATGATTCTCGCCGTGATACCCCAGCACGAGGCACCGCAAGAACGCAAGACATCCGCTTACGACAAAATTGAACAGATGTGGAATGAATTAGACAAAGAGCGCAAGCATTACCTTGCTACTGACGATTTTCCAGGGGAAGATTGGGGTTATGAACTAAGGGGATGGGGATCCCGTTCCAATTTTATTTTATTGGGTAATCCTCACACACTATTCTATAAATGTCGTAGTATGATGAATTTTACAGGGTTTGGTGAGGAAGATGAACCCAAGATTCCGCACGCACGGAAACATTTCCGCTACCTCGGTCCGAGGATTATTGATACCGCAGAAAAAACATGGCTCGTCCGAAAGCCCGCACTTGAGGATATTTATATTCAACCTGCAAATAAAGAGAGAATCTGGTTGAAACTCTCACCTGTCGGAATATATGATGCCGCAACTAAAACTTGGGCAGGCACTGACGTACAAGGTGTTCGAGATTTTTTCGACGCTGCAAGACAATATAGAAAGCAGGTTATTGACTATTTCTACGATACGGATGTCTTTGGCTCTCGGCAGTGGTTCTCATCGGACAAGGGAGCCGCGGACTGGAGTGACCTACCGCAATTTCACTATCAAAGGGTTGATAGCAACACAAATGCAAAGCGCGCATTACCGGATGTTGGCTTACTGCTAATGATTAATATCGTTCTATTTGTCATTATATTTCTCATTTTCGTCAAAAGTGAAGTGTAGGAGAGCTGTCAGTTAAGAGGTTATCGTTTAACAAACCTTTTTAATCGAAAACTGACAACTGAAGACCGAAAAACTATTTCTTTGAAAACTAATAACTGACAACCGAGAACTGACAACCAATGTGGCATATTGCAAAACGCGAACTCTACGATAACCTGAATAGCCTCCGATTTGCGCTCGCAACGGTACTGCTACTGGGTCTGATGTTGACTAACGCCATTGTGCATCTCCGTGAACATCCAGAGCGGGTGAAACAGTATCAAAAAGGTGTCTCCAAACACCAGAGTGGATTATATTCTCATGCCGAAAACAGTCTATACGACCTTGCCCAAGAAGGACCTGGCAATCTATACAAAAAAATATCCGATCTCCGTTTTTGTGCAGAGGGTGGAGAAGCGTTTTTGTCAGAATACGCAGACGGAGGATTCAACCGCTGGAGCACCGACACGTTAAAAAGCTTCTGGATATTAGCGTATCCATCAGCAACACCGAATCGGAAGAATGTTCGGCCAGTCGTCACCAAAGTAGACTGGGGTTTTATAATCGGCTATGTCTTGAGTCTTGTCGCACTGCTGTTTACTTTTGATGCGATTTCAGGGGAACGCGAGCGTGGTACGCTCCGACTGACCTTGGCAAATTCAATTCCACGGCACACCGTGCTAATTGGCAAATTTTTGGGAGCATTGATAAGTATTAGCATTCCGTTCACACTTTCGATATTGATAAACCTGTTAGTGATCTCTACTTCAAGTGATGTCCACCTTGGTACTGAGGCATGGGGACGTTTAGGTATCATATTTTTTATCGCGATCTTGTATACTTGCCTTTTTCTTGCATTGGGTCTGCTTGTGTCGGCGCGGGTGCAACGTAGCGCAGTGAGTCTCGTTATACTTCTATTGGTTTGGGTCGTCCTTGTAGTATTTATGCCGAGTACCCTCGCTTCAATTGCAGGTGAATCTTCATCCTCAGGTCCTACACTTGATTTCTGGGAAAGATCAGATAAACTTGGTGATGAACTATCAAACGAATATGACTCTAAGCGATATAAAGAACCTGAGGATTCGACGAAGCGAATAGAATTGGATGGTGAGTATGTCATCAAAGACGCAGAACAGCAAGAACAGTTACACGCAGAACGCTTAAATCAGCGAATTGAACAGGTAAACCGAGCACGGGCCATAACCCGTTTTTCTCCTGTCACAATTGTGCAGCATCTTCTTGAATCTTTTGCTGGAACGGGATTTGAGAGACATCGTCAATTCTTAGAGAATGTACAAACTTACGCACGAGAATTTCGGGTATTCATTGACGACACTGACAGAGCAGATCCAGATAGTCTCCATATCTCTGGTGTTTGGGCTGGTATGTCGCAGAAATCTGTCAACCCAGAAACTGTTCCGAAGTTTGAAGATACACTGAATCTCAGTAAGGATTTCAATACTGCAACGACAGAATTATTGCTGTTGTTGCTGTTTGTTGTGGTGCTTGTATCTGGTGCCTATCTCGCGTTTGTACGTGTTGAAATCTGATTGTGGTGGTAAAACCGTTTTAGTCGGAGGCTACTTATCAATCTGATGATCTCCATTGCGTTTCCGGAATCGCAGCAACTTGATGTTGCGGGCGAGATTCTGTAAAGTAAAACGAAGCGTTTTAATATTTTTCCAACCTGTCACGGTGCTTACAGGTCTCTGTAGAACGTGAAAAGATGCAACTTTTATTGGCTTCATTTGTAGTAGATGTTGAAACAAATTCTATTCTATGAACTACCCTCAATTAATCTCGTGCGATTTTCTTTTTTTCTATCCTTTTGCACGTTGCAGAATCTATTAAGAAATGACACGAGTTAATCACATGCGAAGAATGCTGGTTGGCTTGTTGAGGGGAATACATTCTTGTTGAGGGGAATACATTAATGTTATCAACACTTATTCGTCGAGAACTTTTTGATAATCTGATGACGTTCCGATTTATAGCGACGGTTGTTATTATGTTGTTGCTTGTTGTTGCTAATACATTTGTGCTGATTAATGATTATGACCGGCGGTTAGAAGCTTACAATGCTGCTGTTAATTCTAATCATGAGCGAATGCAGGAAAGAACAACCTATTCGAGTGTAAGTTGGGATGTTGTCCGTCCACCAAATCTATTGAGTATATTCAATGTTGGTTTGGATAAACGGTTGAGTAACGAAATATTTGTATTTTACAGTTTGGTGCCTACACTGTGGGATGGTCAGGTGCATGGATCAACGAATCCACTTCTGAATCTCTTCTCATCGATAGATATTGTTTTTATTTTTGAGGTAGTTCTGAGTCTTATGGCACTTATTTTTGCCTACGATGCACTTGCGGGAGAACGTGAGCGCGGCACGTTGCGTCTTGTCCTGACGCATCCAGTAAGTCGTGCTAAAATCTTATTGGCGAAATACATTAGTGCAATGATGTGTTTGCTGGTACCACTTTTAATGAGTTTTCTCTTGGTTGTGATTTTGCTAACGACATCTCCTATTGTATCACTAAAGGTTGATGATTTTCTTCGTATCGGTGGAATTGTCTTGAGTTCAATCGCGTATCTGTCGATATTTTATCTCATCGGCCTGTTGATTTCAGTAATCACCCGCAGAACAAGCACTGCTTTAATGCTTGCGATGTTTGTCTGGGGTTTTTTGGTGTTGGTATATCCGAATGTGATTCTTGTTGCGATTACGTCCGCGGAGCCTTCTCAAGAGCGTTTGGCACCCGCTTTTAATCAAATTGAGCAGATATGGGAGGAATTCGACAGAGAACGTAAGGACTACCTTACCAATGATCCTATTCCTGGAGAGGATCCACATCTTGGCGTGGCAGGTGGCTCAGGTTTTAACGAGATATGGCATAAAGCGAAGTCAACACTTCTATATACCTATTTTGCTGTTTCATACGTAAATAAACTTGATGATGAATTCGAACCTCGGGTGACGCATGTTCAGAACTATTACCGTACGATCGTACCGAAGACCATTGACGCTGCAGAGCGAGCGTGGCTCGTGCGAAAACAGGCACTTGAATCTGTTTTCTTTCGACCAGCGATAGTTGATCGCATCTTTTTGAGGTTCTCGCCAGTCGGGATGTATGATGCTGCGACGCAAGCGTGGGCAGGTACAGACCTGTCCGGACTTAGAGATTTTTACGAGGCGACGCGAAAGTACCGAAGGACTTTGATTGACTATCTTTATGACAAAAACGCGTTTGGGGATAGAAAATGGTTTTCTTCTGACAAAGAGGCGGTGAATTGGGATAGTTCTCCTCAGTTTTCTTTTCAGAGAAGTGTTGTGGATATAAATGCAAAGCGAGCACTGCCGGATTTACTGCTGATGCTCATGATGAACTTAATTCTTTTTTGGGGAATATTTCTTGTTTTCCAAAGGAGTGAAGTATAGGAGGATGGCTGTCAGCGATCAGTCGTCAATATGTAAGGATGCACGAATACCACAAGGCTTTCTTGCTGACTGCTAATTGCTGACAACCGATAGCGAAGATATGATTTGGCATATAACAAAACGCGAACTGTATGACAACCTTAATAGTCTCCGATTCGCACTTGCGACTGTGTTGCTTTTCGTTTTGATGTTGATTAATGCAGTTATCCATGTCCAAGAACATCCTGAGCGTATGCAGAAATATCACGATGCTACCACAGCATCTGTGAGTGCCTTAAGATCTCGGACGGATTTATTTAGCATTGCACAAGAAGGACCAGGAAATCTTTACAAAAAGCCGTCTCCGCTCTATTTTTGTGCCGAAGGTGGTGACATCTTTTTGTCAGATTATGTTTACGGTATACCTACCGTTCAGATTTCCGGTAATTTAAGGGCTTTCTGGTCGGTGTATTACCCCGGAGCATTTCCTAATGTATTCAATGTACGTCCAGATACTGTCAAAGTAGACTGGGGATTTGTAATCGGGTATGTTCTGAGTCTGATAACGATTCTGTTCATCTTTGATTCTATTTCCGGTGAGCGCGAACGCGGGACCCTACGATTGATGTTGTCGAATTCAGTGCCACGACACACTGTATTGATTGGCAAATTTTTAGGAGCATTAGTAAGTATTAGCGTTCCGTTTACTTTTGCAATATTGATGAATCTATCGATAATTTCTGTGTCCAGCGACGTTCATCTTGGTGCAGATGCATGGATACGTTTAATAATTATTTTCATTATTGCGATTTTGTACCTATGCCTGTTTATTGCGTTAGGTTTGTTAGTTTCGTCATCTGTGCAAAACAGTGTTACGAGTCTTGTGATACTTCTATTGACGTGGTGTGTTTTCGTCATTTTTATACCGAGTACCTTCGCTTCCATTGCAACTGGGTTCTCAAGCCCGATGACTTATGATGAATACTTCAAACGTCGAAACCAAAACATAAAAGAACTCAAGGAAGAATATGTTGCTCTTTTGCAAGAGACGCGTGGATTTCCAGATAAAAAGATACAGATAGATAGTGAGTATGTCACCAAAGGTACTGAACGAGAGGAACGTTTGTCCCAAGAACAATTAACTCAACAGATTGCCCAAATTCAACTGGCACGTTCCGTTACCCGTATTTCACCTGTTACGCTTATGCAGCATCTTTTTGAGGTTTTTGTCGGAACAGGGTTTGAACGGCACCAACAATTTTTAGATAACGTGCAGCGTTATACTCGAGAATACCGAGAATTTGTCACGGATATGGATAGAGCAGATCCCAATAGTCTTCATATTATTGGGGTTCGAGAAGGTATGTCGCAAAAGCCAGTGAACCCGGAATCAATTCCCATATTTGAAGACAAGCTTAGTCTCAGTCGTGATTTCAACGATGCAGCTATTGATTTGTTCTTGTTGCTTCTATTTTTCGTTGTTCTTGTATCAGGGACTTATCTTAGGTTCATTTCTGTTGAGGTCTAATCATGATAATGAAATCGTTATCGGTAAGGACTCTCAATAATTTGACAATCTTCACTACACAGTGACATTTCTGGTCCTACCGTTTTTGTTTGAACTTTTCACAGAAAAGTGTGTGTAACCTTAATTAAGATGTCTAAAGAACATGGCTACCACAGAAATTCCAATTTGAAACTTTATAACTTGTCAATCAATAAACAAAAATATGCAACCTTTACACCCTTAAAACGCGTCTATACAACATAAGCCAATGTTGCTTTGACGTCCAGAATAGAAACGCAAGCTTGCAAGGAGGCACAAAATGTTAGAAACCCGTGAACTAACGAAAGTCTATAATGAGAACGTTTTAGCTGTCAACGAATTAAACTTAAAAGTGGAAGATGGCGAAATCTATGTCGTTCTCGGTGCGAACGGTGCTGGTAAAAGCACAACTATATCTATGCTGCTTAACTTCATTGAACCCACAAGTGGCACCGCACTTGTCGGGGATATTGAGATTCCAAAGTTTCCATTGGAAGCGAAGAAACACCTCGCCTATGTTTCTGAAAACGTTGAACTCTATCGGAACTTTACGGCACGCCAAAACTTGTCTTTTTTCGCAAAACTTGGCGGCAGGAAGAAAGTATCAAACGCGGAACTGGATGAGACACTCGGCAGAGTCGGTTTAGCCGAGGAGGCGTTTACACGTCGCGTCAAAACTTTCTCTAAAGGGATGCGGCAACGTCTCGGCATCGCAATTGCGATTATGAAAGATGCACAGGCTGTTCTGCTTGATGAACCGACTTCCGGACTTGATCCGAAAGGTGGTGCTGATTTCTTGAACCTTTTGCGTCAACTCAAAGAGGAAGGAAAAGCGATCTTTATGTCTACTCACGACATTTTTCGCGCAAAGGAAATCGCTGACAGGATAGGAATCCTCGTACAGGGCAATCTTGAGCGAGAGTTAACGCGCGAAGAGATCCAAAATGAAAATCTTGAGGAATTATATCTGCACTATGTCGCTGGATATGAACCCGAAGAAGAAGCGAGTGAGTAAAAAACGTAGTGCATTCGTGAGTTGAATTATTGTACAATAACGTGAGTTTGATAATCAGATTGAATATAGATGTCCGTTGAGTAGAACACAGCGAAACCCATAACAGTAAATTTAGCGTTTCCCTGCCCCGGTAGGCGGGGAATGCCAAAAGGCATTCATACCGTTGATTTCTTGATTTGGGCGTTTTGTAAACGCGCCGTTTATGTCCATCTTCGGTCTAGCTCGGCGCGTTTACAAAACGCGCCTACCGTTTACTTTTTTAGCACGTAAAGTGCCTTAATTGATGCCGATGGCTTTCTTGCTGTTTCCAACCCACTTTAGTCAAACTCATATTATAGTAAAATCCAAAAATACCTTTACATTCTTCTTTAGGTTAGCTGCGTTTGTAGTCGCGCAATTCATTGCGCCTCTTACATTTATGATGTGTTTGAAATTCAGATAAGAACAAAACGTGAAAGTAATTATGGATTTCACTATAAAACATATACCAATAAAGGAAAAACCGTGCGAATTAAAATACTTATGCTGGTTTGCGTCATCATGATGGGGATGTCTCTGAAAGTTGTGCTGGCAGCAGAGCATGAAGAAACACCTCCCACCGATGCTGCTGACACCACAAAAACCAGAGATGAGCAGAGCCGTCAAATCCTGATAGAGACCGCACGTTTAGAGATGGAATTGGCGAAAAACCTAATGAAAAAGAAACAGATTGAACTTGAGAACTTACAAGCGATGATGGAAGAGGAAAACAACATTGTCACAGTTTCGGAGGTGAATAAAGCTGAGGAGGAATATGAGAGCGCTGCCTCAGAATATGAGAAATCAAAGCTCAATCTACAGAAGGTAGAACTTGATTCACTCAAAGATGCTTGGCATATCACGGTTGAAAGCACACGTTTATACGAATCACGGGACGGTCGTGAAATGTTTTCCATTACATTGCAGAATAGCTCCTTGCCTGTCAAATTGGTTGAAAGTTCCAAAGTAATGGGACGAGACATTACCATCAGCGCGCAGATTGATGACATCTTTGTATCCATTAAAGAGAAGGCGGGTTTCGGTTCTGATGGAGCAATTATTGCGGAACCTTACGAACGCCGTATTGAAACACTCAAAGAGAACGAAACTATCACTTTGGAATTTGAACTCATTAAAGAGGATGTCCGTGATGTTGTCGTTCATTTGAACTATCTTGATACCCCAGATGAACGTCACATTCACCTGAAACAGGTAGACCCTTACATTTCTGTTGTATCCGCGAGGCGTTACAAGGAGGGTGATCGAAGACGTTTGGAACTTGTTATCAAATATGGTGCGGTGGAAGAGGGAAAAACGGAGGAAACTAAAGTTAACACAGCACAGGAGATAAACAATGTCTATGTCTCCATCAAGGACGAAACCGATGCGATTATCGGTTCTCCCTACGAGTTCCGCATTCCAACTTTAAAGGATGGGCAGGAGAAAACACTCGATTTTGAACTAAGGCGGAATGTAGATAGTCTCACGGTCAATCTCCGATACCTTGACAAGGAATATCGGTATAAGATCCATCTTGAAGAGGACACACGCCATATCTCTATTTTGAGTGCGAAGAAATTTCGCGTTGACAACCAGATGATGGTGACAATTCAACTAAAGAACACATCAACGACAGAAGCAATGCCGATCAATGCGACTCCCGAAGAAATCGCAGCGGCAAACGAGATCCGCGCAATTTATGTCTCTTTACTTGATGCCGCAGATAGCACAAATATCGTTAAACCTTATGAAGAAAAGATTCCTGTTCTCGGTTACAATGAAACTGTGGAATTGACATTCCAACTTCAGAAAGACGTTGATAGCCTCCAGGTATCAATGAAGTACCCTGAGCTTCCTGAACCTGACACTCGCTTGATCTATCTCCAAAAAGAGTCCGCATTAGATGTAGTAAATGTCAGTTCGCTACGTTTTTCGCAGGAAGGTAATTTAGGCAGCAGTGTCACCTACGATATAACGTTGGATAGGTTAGCAGAGACCGAAAATACGTTCCAATTGCGTGTCATTAACCTGTTAAATCGCCTTTCCTTTGAATTCCAAGACCCAGATACGCAGTCGCGGCAGTCACAGGTCAAGTTTACGCAGGAACAGTCAAAGCGGAACCTGTTACTGATTGTTTATCTACCGGAAGAATTGGATGCATCCTATCTTGATAGCACGCTTGAGTTCTATGTTGCTGTACTTGATGAAACCGAAGCAAACGAACTCGGAGGAACAAACAATCGATTGGATTTACCCGCTGAGAGAATCGCCAGCATACAAGGTGGTGTGGAGCGGTTTGAACTGATTCCAAAGGGTGTACCGGAAATTGAAGTTTCTGTACAAAATGCGTTCCAAACTATTAAGATCGGTGATCAAGTTAATATGACCGCAAAATTAAAAAACATCGGTACTCGTGATCTCGTTGATATCCGCATGCTGGTTGATGTCAATCCAGATTGGAAATATACGGTTTCACCAGAAGTCATCGCATCACTCGGACGAAACGAAGAAACGGAAATACAACTCACACTCAATCCGCCTACAGACATTACGGTAGGAGAATATCAAGCGAAACTCAGAGCGGAAGTAACGGTTGATAACCGAAAATTTCCAGCACGCGACCGTTCTATCACAGTACTAGTTGAATCAAAATCACAAATGTCGGTAACGACGCTATTATTTGGTGCGTTGATACTCCTCATGATCGGTATTGTTATCGTTACAATCCGTATTAGCCGACGGTAGAAAACAATTTAGGACTTACGCACAAACGGTAGGCGCGTTTTGTAAACGCGCTGATAATTCAAAATACTGCTGAAATTACACGATTTAACCATAATTATCGCAAAAATCGTGAAAATGCGTAAGTCCTACAATTTTTGGAGATTGAAATGAATAAAAGTTTGACGCCGCTGGCAGCCTGCCTATGTTTTATTTTTGTGTTGTTTGTAAGCCAAGGTTTGTTATTTAAAGGAGTTGGTACTGTATCCGCACAGGAACTTGTCTCACTTCGGTCAACTCGTGCAATAGAACTCGCTTTGCAGAACAACGAGGCGGTGAAAAAAGCGGAAAAAGTAGTAGAACGTGCAAAAGCAAATCTGCGCGTATCCAAGGCTGTATACCTGCCACAAGTTGGGATCACGAGTCAATATCAACGTCAGAAAAACGGTGATTTTGATGAAAAAGATTATCTTACCCGTGCACAGATGAGTGTTATCCTCGCCCAATTCGGTGAAATTCCGAGAGGGCTTGACGCTGCCCAGGAAGAAGTGCGCAAAGCGGAGATTGAATACGAACGCGTGAGAAAAGAAACCGTCCATGCTGTTCGGAATCTTTGGCATGATATTACGCTCACACAAGAGGAAATTAAGCAACGCCGAGCGATTGAGGTAGAACTCCAGAAAAAACTGAAGAGTACACAGACCAAGCACGAAAAAAAACGTATTCCTTATCTCATCCGCCTCAATACGGAACTTGAATTATCCGAACAGCAGCTTGACCTTAACAAACTCCAACGACGACTTGATGTGGACACAGCAGAACTCATCCGTCTTACCGGACTTGATCCGCTGGCACAAGTTGTTCTCTCACAATCTCTCCCTGATGACGATGTAACCTTAGCGGCTGCCGTTGAACTTGCGCTTGCTAATCGGCTGGACCTACGCGACTTACAAGGTGATATTGCGCGTCAAGAACGTCTTGTTGTGGAAACAATATGGAATCGTTTTCCTGAAATCTCTGCTGAAGCACGTTACAAAGATCTGCATCTGCTATTGCAACAACATCAACAAAACAGAACTTGGGATGCAAAGGCACTTTATGATCCGATAATACTTGACCGAGAACGGGATGCCGCGAACATTTTTGAAACAAATCCGCGTACACAAAACGGATGGAAGCTGCGTTTCAATCTCAATATTCCGTTATATGATGGGAAAAAGACAGCAAATCTCCGTTCCGCAGAACTCGCTGAACTGGACAGACTCCAATTGGAATACGTCGAAAAGACGAAACTCATCAAGGTGGCAGTCCGACGTGATTACCGTGAAGTGACAAATGCGAAAGAACGGATGGAAATTGAGCAGAAACGAGTAAAAATCTTTAGGGAACACCTTCGGGCAATAGAGCGAGTCCTTGAAGAAGGCACTGTTGAAATACAAGGCTATCGCGGGTTGACTCTCAACGATGCTTTTCAGGCGCAGGCGCAATTCACGGGAGCACAGCGGGTTTTTTATCAGGCACGCCGAGATTACGCCAAAGCAAAAGAAAAACTACGGGAAACAATGGCTTGGATAGAGTAAAGATGGCTTTCAGCAGTAGTCTTTTACCTCTGTAGGAGCGATCTCCGAATCGCGACCCGTCTTTACTCTGTAGGAGCGATCTCCGAATCGCGACCCATCTTTACTCTGTAGGAGCGATCTCCGAATCGCGACCCGTCTTTACTCTGTAGGAGCGATCTCCGAATCGCGACCCGTTTGTAGTCGGGAATCGGAGTTCCCTCCTACAGCATGGTATAACAATTTATGAATTATGCACCTTTTTCGCAAGTCCGCGTTCCTTATATCTACTTCAAATAGGGAAAGTGAGTTCAAAGACAGGTTTAGCCAATTCGATGGTGACCGTATTGGCGCCTAAGTTCTCCGCCCCTACGTTAAAAATACCTAAAGGATTCGGTTTGCGGTGTGCTTTCGGATTGATGTTGTAGTAGAGTTTCCAGTTTTGTGCTTCCGCTTTTGCTTCTCGGACAGCAGCGTTATACCCTGCTAAACGTTTTTCGTAATCATCCACTTGGACGAAAACGGCGACAGCAGTTGAGAGCAGACACACGATAAGCCCGATCAGGAATCGGGAGGTCAGCACATTTGAGACAAATTCTCGCTGAATAACAAGCCAAAGCGCATGCATAAACTAACTTCATCACCCCTTTTAATACGGACGATTTGTGATTGCCTTCCGCAATTATACATTATAAGCACAATAGGCAGGACTTATTCCTTCTGTCTACGTTTTCATTTCTTAACTTCGGTATCCTGTGGGGCGTACTTTAAAAATTCCAAATCCCGTAGATGTGGTTCAACGTCCGCTAACTGAGAACGGATCTCCTGCAAATCCGCACCTATCTGTTTTAAATTCGATTCAATTTGCCTATAGGTTTGATTGGAAGATTGTCTTGAGAAATACGATGTCCCCTGCCATATACCTACAAGCACAGCAACTGCTATGCCACTAATAAGAACCGCCGTAATAGTGGACAGTACAGCGACGTATTTGAGTATCAAAAAGAGCAGCACCCCAAGTAATGTCAGTATTAGAAACAGCATACCATTTCCTCCTTTTACTCGCTACCTTTAGCAATCTGGATAAGCTGTCTAACCTCTTTTTGCAGTGAGATTATCTCTTCCTGGATGTGATTAACATGTTCTTGTAGTGCCTTTATCTCACTTTTAGTTGCTCCATCGCCTGCCCCAGATACCTTTGTAATGAAAGACATAACCATCCAAACGACCCCAAGTATTGTAACTGCTATTCCAAACACAATAATCAATGTCAATGTAATTGCCATTTCAATTCCTCCTATTAGTGTTGTGTTGCAAGATAGAGACTGCCAGACACAAAAGGATAGTAAAAAGTTAAATCGGGCTTACGAGGTTTCTCTTCAACAAGAAGATGACAAGGTTAATGCCAAGAGATTTACACATCCTTCAAACTTCAACACGCACAAACGCAAGGAATGCCCCTGCAAGCAGCACCACCAGAAATAGCACCAACAAGAACAAATCCATCGCCGCAGCGTTGAAATCACGATTGAGACTGAGTGTGTCTTTAAACTTGGGAATCGCCTCTGGACTAACAGGCTTTTGCGACATACCCTCAGGCACTCCAATAGCATGAAGACTCATCGGATCCGCCCTATCAGTATCAGTCACAAAATCTCTATATTCGCGGGCATACCGTTTCGCATTCTCAATAAATTGCAGATGCCGTTCTAACCCTGTTCCAGCAAAAGATTCAAAGAGGTGTTGGACAATCGCCGCAGGTGAAATACGGGTTATCGCACGCGCCCGTTTTCCCTGTGTAATCTGCTGGTTTAGATATTTTTCGGTAAAACGTTCATTCTGTTCTGCATCTATAGTGAGATACTCAGCAATTACGTGAACTGATGGCGTAGATTGTGAGTCCCCATATTTATCTTCGTATGCCTTACGAGTCTCACGATCAAGTCTGTTTCTCTCGCTCCAAAATTCCATATATGCCATTGGCACCGATGTCCGACTACCGATAGAGGCTAATGTATTCGGCATAAAAACCACAAAACTCACCCAGATTAACAACAGAACAACAAGACTCACCCCACTCTCTCGCATCGCAGCGGAAACCAGAAGTCCCAAAGCAATGAAGATACAAGTATAAAGGATTGTAATTCCGTACAAGATACCTAAACGTCCCCACAATTCGGCATTGAGTTGCACTGAATCTGAGGTGGAAATCAGTAGTAGGTTCATTAAAACCGCAATCACAAAAGGAATGTTAATGCTGATGAATGCACCTAAAAACTTTCCAATCAGTACAGTGTGTCGCGGGATAGGATTTGCTAATGTCAATCGCAATGTGCCTCGTTCCAGTTCACCAGAGACTGAATCAAAAGTAAAGAGAATTGCCACAAAACTCAGCACATAGCTAACAATAAACGCCCAATCCATTGTGGTAAAATCAGGACGGATATCGTAGATATTTGGAGTTTCGTGTGGGTGCGACAATCTCCAGAGAGGTCTCACGTTGGCAATATCGCTAAAGTAGTTCTCTCCATTGACGCGCGTTGGCAAAAACACTTCATCACCTTCCGCACAAAAACGGAGGGACGAGTGTGCTTTATACAGAAGACCAGGTCCCTCTGTCGCGAGGCGATATAAACTTGTGCTACGTTCTTCAAGTTTCTTTACTGCTTCGGCAGTGGCATCGTGGTATGTCTGTGTCCGAGCAGGATGTCCACGCAAATAGACAATAGCATTGGTCAGCATCAACGCCAGCAGCAGGATCGTTGTCAATGCGAAACGTAGGCTATTGAGATTATCGTATATTTCGCGCTTTGCAATATGCCAAATCATATTATAGTTGTCAGTTTTCAGTTACCAGAGCGTAGGTTGGGTAGAGCTTGCGAAACCCAACATTTTATTGGACTGGAAGCCGTCTTATACTTCACTTCTGGTAAAAATGAGAAGTATGCACATGAATAAGATGAGGTTGCAGATAATCAGGAGAAACAGGTCTGGTAATGCCCGCGCTGCATTTACTGAGGCATCACTTCTCTCAAAAACAAACTCTGGAAATGTGCTCCAATCGACAGCCCCTTTGTCAGCTGAAAACCATTCCCGTGCTCCGAATGCCCTTTTTGCGTAAAAATAATCAATCACAATTTTGCGGTACCGTCGCGTCGCCTCAAAAAAATCTCTGAGTCCCAGTAGGTCTGTACCTGCCAACGTCTGCGTTGCAGCATCATACATACCCACCGGTGAAAGTCTCAATAATACCCTGTCCATTGTCGCCTGCCGAACAAAAATGTCATCAAGTGCCTGCTTACGGATGAACCAAACCCTCTCAGTGGTGCGGATAGTGAGCGGTTCAACAAAGTCAAAATATTTCTTAGCAAGAGATACGTATCTTTCAAAATCCGGAGGTATCTCTGAAATGTCAGTCAAATTTTCAATGTAAGACATCATATTTGCTGAATCTACGGACGCTTGCGTATAGAGTCCTAACACCTCGTGAAACCGCGACCCCTCCACCGCGATGCCCTCATTTTCAAGGAACTTTTTCCGATCTCTTTCATATTCATCTACAATCCGTTGGATTTGATTATTCACGGTATTTACACGTTCTTGTATATTGCCACCTGGATTGATCGTTGCCCGAATCAGGTTTGGGTATACCAGTATTAGAAACCCCCACACGAACATCGCGAGCATTAAGGCTGTGCCAGTTCTACGCGTCGCAACTGATATTAACAGCCCAATCAGATAAAACAGCGATAGATACGCAAACGATGCGAAAACAATACCGCCGATACGGAAGAAGTCAGCAGATGACAACGGAATTGATCGGATTAACAACAGTAATGCCAATAGCAGACTTAAGAGCAGTGGCACTAATAGACACAGCATAGCACTAATATACTTGGCAAGCAAAATCTGTCCGCGTCGGACAGGTTGTGCTAAAACAAGCCGTAACGTACCACGTTCGCGTTCCCCCGCAATCGCATCGTAGGCAAATATCAGTCCCATTAAACTTAAGACAACTTCAAAGATAAACACTATATCAATGGAAGAGAAGAATGCAATAAATGGGTTATCCGTTCCGTGCATTTCGGTATCCCACAACGTAGGCACGAACCCGTGCCAGATACCGATAAGATTCCCCAAACGTTTATCTAATCCAACGTTGAAAATACTCAAGGGATTTGGCGCGCGATCCACAAACAGGTACATCGTAGAATACGTCTTTGCTTTCCGTAATCCTTCATAATGTATTTTGACAGCGTCATTATAACTTTCCACACGCTGTTCGTAGTCCTGTATAAGCACAGCGGTATTCGCAACCACAAGCAGCAGCGTAATAAGCATCACAGCAGCAAAGCGGAAGGTCATGAGATTGTTGAGCAGTTCCCTGCGAATGAGTGTTTTAAGCATTTTATAGTGGATTTTACAATTAACTGGACATCTGAACTGTAGGAGGGAACTCCGGCGAATGCCTAAAGACGAATGCGCTTTTGGCATTCGCCATGATTCATACCGTTGATTTGGATTCCCGATTACCAGTGGTTTCGTCGTGATTCGGAGATCGCTCCCGCCAAATGCCATACGCGCATTTGGCGTTGATTCACAGAATATATGTGAACTTATTTACACGAGTTGTGTTAAATAACTTTTAGTAACCAATCGCTTCACATAAATAAAGGTTTGTCCGAATATCTTTATATCCTTCATTAGGTGAGACGCTCTTTTAGTCCCGTAGGGACGATATGTTTATAGAAATACGTCATATACACCCTCTTTAGTCCCGTAGGGACGATATGTTCATAGCACAAAATTCAAAATTCGTGAAAACAACAAAATAATCAATTAACTGGCACAAGTCGTTATTTACATAATTTACCATAAATTAAACATCAATGCGGACAAACGCAAGATACGCTCCTGAAAGCAGCACCACCAAAAACAGCACCAACAGCAACAAATCTATCGCCGCAGCGTTAAAATCATGGCTCAGACTGAGTCTGTCTTCAAATATCGGAATAGACTCCGGGTTCACTGGCTTTTGCGACATACCTTCACGAACTCCAATAATATGCGGACTATCGGGATCGGATCTATCCATATCCATGACGAATTCTCGGTATTCACGCGCGTAACGTTGCACATTCTCCACAAAATGTCGATGTCTTTCAAACCCACTGCCAGCAAAAGATTCAAAGAGATGTTGGACAATCGCAACAGGTGAAATGCGTGTGGCAGAACGCATCAGTTGAATTTGGGCATGCTGCTGACTTACGTATTCTTGACCTAAACTTATCCGTTGTGCGACATCGTTCATTACAAACTCACCTGCTAACTCCATTTTTTTTGATGGAAATGCATCCATGTTTTGCACGCGCGCCTCGTATTCACTCTTGAGTTGCTTGTGAAGTTTAAAAATACGCTGTGTGTATTCATAATATCCCATCGGTTTAGAAAATCCGCTTGTTATAGGCGCGAGTGTGCTCGGCATAAAAACAACAAAAACAGCCCACGTCAATAGAAGAATCACAAGGCTCGCCGCATTCCGCTGCACAAGTGATGACACCAATAACCCTAACGCAAGAAATAAACACAAGTATAGAATTGCGATACAGAAAATAATCGCTAAACGGCTCCACGCGTCGGTGTTAAGTTGGACGTTGCTGGACGAGGAAATTATCAATAGGTTTGCCAACACCGCAAGAGTAAACGGCACACTAATACTAACCAATGCGCCTAAAAATTTGCCAATCAACACAGTATAGCGTGGGACCGAGTTTGCCAATGTTAAACGAAGCGTACCATGTTCTCGGTCACCGGAAATTGAATCAAAGGTGAACAGAATCGCGATGAGACTTAAGACATACCCGATCACAAATCCCCAATCTACTTTAATAGTGTCTGGACGGATATTTTTTGAATCCGGATTCGGGTTGTGATAAATTGTGCTCCAGAAGCCTGTTAAGTTGCCGTCTGCCCAATGTAAAAATCCACCGTATAGACTATCTGATAAAAAAATATCACCTCCCTCAGCACAGAATTGGAGAACAGACGGCTTTTTGTAAAGAATACCTGGGCCGTGAACCGCAATGTCATATAAATGTGTCCGATTACTTAACTCATTCTGTGCTTCTGTAACATCATCGTGATATTTCTGCATCCGCTCAGGGTGTTCGCGGAGATAAACAACAGCGTTGGTCAGCATCAAGCCAAACAGAAGGAATGTCGCCAGTGCAAATCGAAGGCTAATAAGGTTGTCGTAGAGTTCGCGTTTTGTGATATGCCATATCATTTTTATGTTCCTTGTAGTTGTCGGCTATCAGTTATTAGTTGTCAGTTGTCGGCTATCAGTTTTCAGAAGAATAGTTTTCGGTTTTCAGTTAAAAAGGTTTGTTAAACGATAACCTCTTAACTGACAACTGAAGACTGAAGACTGAAAGCGAACGCAGTGAGCGTACTGATAACTATTCTACACTTCGCTCCTGATAAAAATCAGAAATATGAACATAAAGAGGAGAATGTTCATCATGAGCAGCAGGAGTAAATCTGGTAATGCTCGCGCAGCATTTGTTTGGGCACTGCTTCTTTGAAAAGAAAACTGAGGCAAATTCTCCCACTCCACCGCGCCTCTATCCGCGGCAAACCATTGACGAGAACCGAACGCTTTTTTATCAAAATAAAAATCGATCATAACCCGTCGGTGTTTTCGTGCTGCAGCAAAGAAATCTTTGAGTCCGGACAGATCTGTACCTGCCCACGCTTGCGTTGCAGCGTCATATATGCCGACAGGCGAGAACCGCAATAGAATGCGATCCAACATCGCTGGTTGAACAAAGATGGTTTCGAGTGCAGGCTTTCGGATAAGCCACGTCCGTTCTGCGGCGTCAATCATTTCTGGTCCGAGGTAGCGATAATAGTTCTGTGCATGCGGCACCATCGGTTCAGATTCCGCATGTAGTTTCAGAATGTTGGCACCAGAGACGAGGGTATGTTTGAGGACTGAGGAATCTATGATTGGATATTCATAATAGTTGACACCGGATTCTATGCGAATGCCAAAACGCGGGTTTTCCCCTGGCACAGCGTCATTCGCAAGGAACTTTTTTCGTTCTCTGTCTAATTCTTCCCATATCTGTTGAATCTGGTTTTTAGCGGATTCTGCACTCGCCTGAGAGGTATCGGGGGATGCAATCGTAGCAAGGATTACATTCGGATATACCAACACCCAAAATCCCCAGACAAACATCGCGAGCATCAGTGCTGTGCCGGTTCTGCGGGTTGCTGCTGAAATCAGCATGCCGACGAGGTAAAATACTGACAGATACGCAACTGAACTCAAAATAATGCCACCGATACGGAGAAAATCGCCTGCACTCAGTGATATACTGGTAGATGTCGTCAGCAAAATCACCGCGAGAATTAGGCTTATCAGCAGTGGCACCAGCAGACATATCATCGCACTAATGTATTTCGCCAGCAGGATTTGACCCCGACTGACTGGATGCGTTAGCACCAGACGTAATGTGCCGCGCTCGCGTTCGCCCGCAAGCGCATCATAGGCGAAAATTAATGCCATCAGACTCAGCACCACTTCAAAGATAAACACAATATCAATGGAGGCGAAAAGTTTGAGAAGTGGATTCGTTATGCCATGCATCCGAGCATCCCATAGCGTCGGCACTAACCCGTGATATATCCAAATTTCGTTCCCCAACCGTTTGTCTAATCCCACATTGAAGATACTCAACGGATTTGGTGGACGGGCAACGTCCAATGGCATTGAAGTATACGTTTTTCTTTCCTGTGTATTCTCATGATAATTTTTGAGTGCTGTATTGTAAGATTCTAAACGTCGCTCATGATCTTTAATAAGCACAGCGGTGTTCGCCACAACAAGCAACAGCATAATAAAGACTGCTGCCGCAAATCGGAATGTCATGAGATTGTCAAGAAGTTCTCTACGGATGAGTGTTTTAAGCATTTTCACATCTCTACGTGAATGATAGATCACTAAACATATAGTATATCATGCGCATTACGGGTAACTCAAATCTACTTTCGGCAGAGGTATGTAAAGTTTTTGGCAAAATAAACCCACTGTTATTGTGGGTATGCGTTACTTTTCCCACTTAGGTGTTGTCTTTATGCACTTTACTACTTGAAATATGCGATTCAGTCCCGTAGGGACGATATGTTTATAGAAATGTGATAACCTATCTTTCTTGAGTTCCGTAGGAACGGCATAGAAGGATAGACATATCGTCCCTACGGGACTAAAGAACTGGAGGCACTCGTTTTCTATAAACATACCGTCCCTACGGGACTAAAGCATTTGCTCATATTCATTTTATATGAATACTTTTACATAAATTGCTGCATAAACGTTACCTCTCTAAACTAAAACTCTGAGTAATACACATAACTAAAATCCTTAAAACTAAATAGTCCTGACTCGACCTACCGGATAATGTCCTATCATCATATAGAAATGGTATTATAAAAGATTTACCTCGGCGAGGGTATCACCGAGGTAAATCTTTGAGACTTGATTCGTCATCTTGATTTTGGGTTAGAACCGAATCCGTTATGGATTGTCGCCATGGAAAGAATGTGCTTGGCTTGGTGTGTGTGCGACTACCGAACTATTCAGTTTTCTGTAATGGAATTTCAAAATTGATTTCTTCAGATTCTTCGTAAGGTAATTCTTCAAACCGTATAACGTCGAACTTTCCTGCCTCATATTTTCTGTGCGAACCGAGTCCAAGCTCCATCCCATACAGAAAACATTTCTTAATGTCTTTTATGAGCAGTTTTTTGCTGCGGTTGTCTTCGCCTATTCGGTTTTTGAGCAACCACAATTGAAATTTTACTGTGGGTTCTAATACATATTCAAGAGTTTTTAGAATCGATCTGCTGCCTTGCGGTGTAGAGACATTGCCAGCATGTGATTCCACACCTGTGGGTTCCATGATGCGTGGAAGCAGATAAATCTTTTCACCGGTAAAGGTGTCACCTTCATCTTGACCTTTGATTATAAGGCCCTCACGTATCGTCTGTTTACTGCCGCGTTTTGTAATTGTGAGTTCTAATAACGATGCCGCTTGTGCAAGCATCGCCTTAATTTGATAACTTCCGATGTATATTCCGCGAGCGTCGCGTTTAAAACCGACGGTACGTTTTTCAATCTCCTCGGTAAGGTCAAGATCATCAGCAGTTGGCGAAGTATCCTCACTGCTAAATTTATTCTTGACGTAATTTTTTAAAACATCTTTATCTTTTGGAAGACCACCATATATTTTATCTCTAAACTTTAACTCTATTTCAAATTTTAAATACACTTTTCACCTTTGAAATGACGCTTATACCGATCAATGATGGATATCCAGCGTTTAGCTATGTTGTGATTCTTTAGTTTTATCGCTTATACGTATTTTCGGATGCACCTTATGTAACATCTAACAATTTATTTTTTTAATTGCTTTGCAACAAGCAAGCAGAAACGGTTTTAACAACGGGACATAGAACGCAAAAACTTCGTTCAAAAGAGGCACAATAAATTACATATTCAGGAACGTGAGTTCAATATAAGGATTTTGGTGCAGGTTGGATTTGCCACCTATATATAATAAATAGTCATTGGAAAACAGAAGTCTCTGTGGAAATTTTGTAGTGTTAGCCTGTTACCGCTTAACCTAACTTACGGCTTTTGCTCAACTTATGTTAATTATAAACTATTTCTGATATGCATTGCAAGGTATCTGGACAGATGTTCCACTGTGAACTCTTGTGTCTATTTTATATCACTTTTGAGAAATGAAACCTGTGCCATAATTAGAAATAGCAGATTAAACAGCATGAGCAAACCGACTTGAGATAACACGCTACGGTAAGAGATGTACTCTGTAAAGACTGGGACTATGTCAGGATTCACCGTTTTCTGAGATAACCCTTCTTTTACAGGATAGATGTGTAGACTTTCTGGATCGCTCTGATCTTCTGCCTTAACGAAGTCAACAAACGTTTGCCGATAACGGCGTGCCTGTTTAACAAAATTCATATAACTAACAATACCTGTATTTGCCAACCCCTCCATCGCATACTGGAAAGTCGCTATCGGAGAGATTTGGGTAAGGTCACGAGCGAGTTGGACTTGCCTAAATTGCTGATCAATGTGTCCATCATTAAACCTTGTTTTTGTCTCCATTTCTTTGGTGAGGTAGGTTGCCCAAAGACGCGTCGCTTCGGGATTCTCAACAGATGCTGCCTTGCTTAACTTAGAGGGTATATCTCCTGACCTGCCAAAAGGATGGTATTCATCTCCCAGCTGCTTTAATTGTGCTTCTCTCTGCATAGAAACTTCATCAACAGAGGGAATCGGATTGATGTTGCCGACAAAAGTACCAAGTAGACTCGGAAACACAAACGCTAAGCATACCCAGGTTAACAAAAGCCACACCAAACTTGTAATTGGATTTGAAACACGACTTGAGAAAAAGAGACCAAGGAAAATAAAAATAGAGATATGTAATGCAAACAATCCTACCATTCCTAAAACACATAGCCAATGCTCCAACTCAAACGGAATACTTCCTGAAATAAGGATAACCAGTAAGTTCATCAGGATACCAATTAAAAGCGGTACCATGAGTGTCAAAAACGCGCCGAGGTATTTCCCTAATAACACCTGTCCGCGCGCTACTGTATTGGACATGATTAAGCTCAGTGTGCCGCTTGCTCGTTCCCCAGCGATGGCATCAAAAGTGAACAGGATCGCAAAAAAACTCATCAGAATACCGATGAAAACCCAGTCGATTTTGATCCGTGACATCCCGTAACCGCCCGTGTTTTGCAAAGGATACTCTAATGTCCACGGCGCTCTCCAAGCAAAATCTTCAAATTCTTCATAACCACTGCGACTGACTGTTCCGGTATTCTGCATTTTGACAGAACGCGGTATTAATGTATCTGTACCATCGGCACAGAATGTCAACCGCGTAGGACGTCTTAAAATTTCACCAGGTCCTATGAGTGCTAATTCCGCCAAACCCTTACCCGCTTGTTCTTTGATATAATTTCTACTATTTTCTTCATGGCGGTTGTAAGTGTTGATTTGTGTTGTGTAACCATCGCCGCCAAAACTATATATTAGTGCATTCGCCAAAAACAGCACAGGTAGAAGGATTATCATCAGGGAAAATCGGAGCGTTGTGAGGTTGTGGTATATCTCTTTTCTCGCTATGTGCCAAACCATTTTAATAGTTGTCGGTTGTTGGTTGTCAGTTGTCAGTTAACAATCACAAGAGGTTTCTGGTAACAATTCACCTCGCCCTAAAATATCCCAAGGTCGAAAAATTGTTACAAACGCCTCTTAACTGACAACTGATAACTAAAAACCGATAATCCTCCTCTTCTCAACTCAAATCATATCGTAGGAAGGAGACATAAGCCACCATGAATAGAACGATATTCCATGCCAATAAAATCAAAATATCCATAGACGCGCGAGACAAACTTTCGGAGAGGGAGAGCCGCCGATGTTGGAAAACGGGCAGATCGGTCAACGCCGCATCTCCCTTGTCATTAGAAAACCACGCTCGCGAAGAAAATGCCTCCTTATCTTTCAAATACTCAACAATCTCACGTTTATAGGCTCTGGAACTCTCAATAAAATCGTTATAACGCTGCCGGTCTGTTCCTGCTATTGCGCCAACGGCGAAGTGATATGTATCTGCAAAGGAGATACGTGATAAAGCATCTGCGAATTTGGAATTCTTCTCTCGTGCCTCAGCGGGTTCCTTGAGAATTTCTTCCGCCTTATCCGTATATTCCACCCGAAGTTGCTCCTGATAGTCTAAAATTTCTTGGAAAATAGAAGTATCTGCTTGGGCGACATTTGTAACGCTATAACTCTCTGTTAAGAAATAACCTCCGAACATAGAACCACTGCCAATACCTCTTGATGATGCCCCAGGTTCCCAAATAATTGACTTTTGCAAATCTTCGTAACCTCTCTGTCTTCGATAGGCATCCCGCTCTTTTTTGAATTGCTCCCATACATCAGCAGCAGGTTGGATCAACGTCATTTCAGATTTCACTGGATGCGGCGGAAATTTTTCCACTGCAAATGCTACGACATTTGAATGAACACTTGTGAGAATTACCCAAATAAACATCGAAAGGATCAACGTTGTTGCGGCTTGTTTTGTCCAAACAGACAGGACAAGTCCTAAAAGATACCACGTAGACACGTACAACAATGAAACACCGAATATCGCCACGATGTGTAATATGTCGTTTCCATCAAAGGCAATAACTGGCGAAGAAAACGCGATTAGCAGTGCCACAATCAAACTCATCAAAACGATTGGGAACAGAGACAACATCCCACCGAGGTATTTCCCAAACACTATTGTATCTCTCGGTATCGCGTTGGATAGGACGAGTTTCAATGTGCCATCCTCTCTTTCCCCCGAAATCGTATTATAAGCAAACAGGATTGCCAACGCACTGAGCACAAATTTGAAGATGAAAACCACATCTACGGTCAGGAACATCGCAAGAAACGGATTATCTGAACCCCGTTTTTGCGTTGGTGCCGCCCAAATAGGAAAGTTAAATTCAAAAATAGGTTTTCCTAACTCAACGGCAACCGTATTTGCACCGGTGTTCTCCGTGCCTACGTTAAAGATGCTCAGTGGACTCGGCTTTCGGTGCGCCTTCGGTTTGATTTTGGAATAGAGTTCCCACTCCTGAGTTTCCGTCTCTGCCTCCCGAACAGCGGTGTTGTATCCTGCCAAACGTTTCTCGTAGTCGTCTACCTGAACAAAAACAGCAACAGCAATTGAAAGCAAGCACACAACAACCCCAATCATGAATCGGGATGTTAAAATATTTGAGGTAAATTCTCGTTGGATAATCAGCCAAAGTGTGGACATTATTTCCTATTAATTAAAGACGTAATCTTGGTGTTGAAACGTGCATACTCTTTATTTTTTAAAGATATTTTGGAGAGCACTTTTCTTTTCAAAATATTAATTTGCGGTAGATTTTAAAATTATAGTGAAATCCAAAATTACTTTTACAGTTCTTTAATAAGTTTGATGCGTTTGTAGTCGCGCAATTCATTGCCAAATCAACGTCAAATGCGCGTATGGCATTTGTCGCCTCTTACATTGAACGTAGGCAGGGAATGCCTAAATGGCACTTACACCGTTGATTTCTTGATTTGGATTCCCGACTATTAATGCGTTCCGTCGCGATTCGGAGATCGCTCCTACAGTAAACGTGTCTATTAGCGTCTAACGGTCCTGAATCGTTGGAGATAGCGGTGCTATTTGGACATCTGGAACTGGCGTGTCACTCAGGCGCAAAACTAAATCGTGGCGGCGTTTCTCCGCGGATATTTTGACCGTTTTGGATGTTGCTATGCCTCCGTTGTACTCCACAGACACTGTGGCAAATAGAGGTAAATTCACGTATTTCACAAAGTAACCATCCGAATCTGTATACGTTGGTGTAATACTTCCATTTCCACTATTAACTCCGTCAAAACTCCGATAGTTGATGTTAAACTTCACTGCAGCTTTGACTAACGGTGTTCCGTCCGCCAAAAGCACTTTGCCACGGATACGCATACGCGGACGCACTTTTATTGTGATGTCTTTGATATCATATCCTGATTTGATGTAAAACGGAAGACCACCTACAGATGACAATTTCTTTGATTCAACAAACCTTGCACCAAAAATCGGAGGAATCGGGGGGTGATGTGATATTTTCAGCTTTGGACTATCAATTGGTAAGAAACTTAAACCAGCGACATCAACGGAGTGAATCTCAGCGTCAGCTTCAAAGGTGTCTATTTCTGGAGATACCGCGAATTGTGCGTGTCCGGGGAGGATATCATTGATTCGGAAGTGTCCAGCAGCATCGGTTTTCAATTCATGTATCGGTAGCGGCGCCTGCCACATTTCACCATCAACAATGTCAATTGAGTGAATGGCTAACTGGAATCCGGGAATTGGATCGCCTTCCATATTCACAACTTGACCAGAGAGAGTACTTGTTCTCTTCTGTGCAATATTGTGTGACGAAGCCACAAAAAGCATCAGAATACCAACGAGAACAAGAATACTCGCAGGAACCGCGGGATTGTATTTGAAACTTATAAAATTCATAATTGCATCTCCTTTTGCGTGTTTTTGATACTTAACTAAAATTAATGCCTCATGACGTTAAGTAGGATTTTAAAGGAAAAGGTTGCATAAAATGAAATTTGGGGAATTTTATGTTCGGTAGGTAAGGAAGCGAATCATGGACTGTTCCCTAATATTCCTTCCCAAATGGCACGTTGCGCATCCGTGCTATCGGGTTTTTGGGTAATGGTGATATTCATACTCGCTGCCTCAAGGGGTGGTTTTCCAGACATGCCGCCTAACGTAATTTGCAAGGCAATTTCTTCATTTTTTCGCTCAAGCGTTAATGTTACGACATCACCCGATTTCCAGTCTTTTGCCATCCTCCTGATATCGTCAGACACCTTCACAGACGTGCCGTTGATCGCAACAAGTTTGTCACCATCTTGATACTTCGGTGACCGAAAAATAATCAGACTACCCACCTTCGTATTCCTAAGAAAAAAAATGGACAGCATCTCATTGAGGATATACCTGAGGTTCGGTAGTTTTTCGTCAGATTCTATCTGAGCATCTATTCCTGCGTTTTTAAGGTATTCTTCTAAAGGCAATCGCCCCGTGCCTGTTACGTATTTATTGAAGAATGGTTCAAAATCTTCGCCTGCAATTTGGCTAACAATCCTGATGACATCGTTTATTGCAAACATGTTTTCGGTAAGCCCAAACTCCTTATACATCTGCTTCATCACATCGTCTAAACTACTCCGATTTTGCGTAAGCGTGCGAATCTGCAAGTCTAAAGCCATCCCAATGAGACTTCCACCGTCATAAACGAGTTCGCGGTTGGCAAATTTGTTTTTGCCCGCCTCCCGAATAGAACGTTTCCCCTGTTCTGATAAATAAGATTCCCAAGAATGTTTAAGATTGATAAGAAAATCATTTTCATAAATCAGTCCAAGTCGAGTACAAACGACATTTGAATAATATGAAGTGAACCCCTCGGTGAACCAATATTCCTGCTTAACAGAATATACGGCTTTTCCATTCCACATATAGCCAACAACACCTGCTACTAAATTAGTCCATAGGCTTCTATTAGTTTCATCTAATTCACCACCGATCAGGGCAGTAATGCTCCGTCCTGATGCGCCACCGCTGCGATACCCCTCCGCACCATAAGGATTGGCGACAAACAGCATCTTATCTTTCGGGGTGCCCCCAAATACTTCTGTATACGCTCGCAGAATTGCCTCAATAGCACGCTGAATCTTATCCATAGACGCTTTAAAACGTCCGCCAATAGCAAGCACGATCTCTGCATCTCCAGATTTTGCCAGTCGTTCACAGTGTTCACCGAGAACGAGATATGCATTCATCAAGTCATCCTGATCTTTACAAATAAAGCGATGTTTTCCATGTTCAATCCGCTCCCAAGCCGTTGAAACATGCCAATTATCAGGGACGTTTACTTGCAATTCAATATCTTTCACCTTACCCACGACAAACAGGGCATACCCAGTCCAGAAGATGCAATCTTCTTGGGTGTAGGGCACTTCATCCCTACCCGTAGGCCAATCCCGTTTATCATGGTTCAACAACGCTTTATAGCGCAACGTCACAGGCGAGTCACCTTGCGTTTCAACTATCCATTGTGTTTTATCAATCTCTTCAATAGGCAACGTTTCTCCGTTTGCATCGGTAACTGTTAAGTCGCGAAGATAGCGAGCATACCCATCATACAACCATCCAGTAAGAAAGCGGCTCATGGATAACATCAAATGTTTTCTACCGCTTTCAGCACCACTGCTAATTTTCGGCGTTAGGATACATTTGACTTCTGCGGCGCGTGGTTCATCAGCATCTATTGTGACTTCATATCTTGCCGATGCGAGTTCCAACGGATTTTCAAGGTCCACGGGTTTACTGAAATTCCTAATAACGTGCCATTCCTCAAAAACCGCCTCGTCACGATAACTGTTTTGCCATTTGTATGTCCATTGCGTTCCGACTTGGACAGGGAGATATTCTCCACTTTCAAGCGGAACTTCATACTTAAACAATTCGGCTTCAGTTACGACACCATTGGCATGTTCATATCGCATCTTTACGAGTCCGACCCCCTTAGCAAACCATAAATAACGGGTGCCGTTAACAAGCGAATTTCGCAGTTCAGCATTAGTGCCTTGGACATCAGCATCCGTGAAAACGGTTCTGTGTTTCAGACATCTGTCGAAATTTCCTGCCGACACTTCAACCTTTTCATATCCCTCCAAGATCGTTTTTGCTTTTGATTTCCAAGCACCTGCTTGCTCCCAATTTTTTCCGATAGTCACAGGAAACCTAAAAAGGTTAATCTTGCCGTGATTGATATAGTGTAATAACATATACATCGGTGACGGATCACCACCATCTTGCCCTCTCGTGCCAATACCGTAAGATGTAAAAAACTTGTCGGTTCGTCTGAGCCTGAAACCGCCTTCTGCCAAATGTACATCGCTTTCCGTCACCGCAGTCGCTTGAATGCTGATGTATCGTGGTTCGCTTCTCAGTAAATTCGGACTCAAATTTTCGCGAATCATTGACTCCTCCTTCTCCAACCTCTTCCGCGCACGATATAGCCGGCTTTTTACCGTGTTTAACGATACGTCTAAACACGTACTCACCTCTTCACACGTCAAACCTTTGAAATAGTGTAGGACCATTACGGAACGTTCAGACTTTGGCAGTTTTTGGAGGAGATCTTCCACGACTTCGCGCAATCTATCTGTTGACGCTTGCGAATGTTCTTCTTCAAGATAGCGCACGTAGAACAGACGCTCCAATTCTGATTTCGGCATCGCATCTATAGACTGCATGACAATTGGCTTTTTTCGTATCCACTCTACGCACCGACGTTTTGCTATTACGCGCAGCCACCCTAAAAAACGTTTGGGGTCTCGTAGCGTTGGCAGGGAGTTAAAAGCATGGATAAAGGTGTCCTGCGTAATTTCTTGCGCTGCATGGAAGTCACCGATTTCTTGCCATGCAAGGGAGTGAACCCACTTTCGATGCTTTTGCACAAGCGTGGTGAAAGCATTTTCATCCCCTGACAAGATGCGTTGAATCAGATCAACATCGTCATTTTTCATGCCAATCCTCCAAACAAATTACCTTATAGTCTATAGTCGCGTTTTAAGGAAGGAAAGGTTGCATAAAATGCAATTATTGGTGAAATTAAAAAAAGAGACACTTTCACCCTCGGTAGTTCGTAGGTCGGGTAGAGTTTGCGAAACCCGACAATATAAGATTTCAGAGCCAACAAGGCGGGTTCATAAGGTAATCGCTGGAACACTCCAAACTTTTGACAATAGCTTTTCAGAGCCAATATGTCGGGTTTCGCAAACTCTACCCGCTGAATGCCATAAAGGCATTCATAGCGTTGATTTGGACCTACAAATCGCTGTAGGAGCGACCTTGTCTTTAATTTTCAGAAAAACGTAAAAAACTGAATGCCTCTGAATATTTTAGTAATAAATATGGACAAAATATCGTTATATCTGTTACAATACGTTAGATATAACGATTTGATTTCTTGATTGAGAAAGGAGGTGCGATTATGGGATTGACTGAAGTAGATACTAACCATGCCGCATTGCGCGCGACCGATGTTCCACATCCTTACCTACATACAATATTTGAAGTCAGTGATAAATACCTAAGACGCGTTTTCAATGAACAACAGTTGAATGATTTTAAAACTGATTGCCTCCTTAACATTCGAGGGGACAGGGATTCGACCATAGAACAGTATATCAAATCATACTACGATTTTGTTAAAAAAGAATATCAAAAACAATATGCTAATGCCGATTCATCTTTGAATCAAGACATTTTTTCCGAACCTAACAGACCAAAACTGTTGTGGGGTAACTGCTTGGACTTTTTGCGGCGTATGGACAGCGAAAGCGTTCAGTTGATGATCACTTCGCCACCATATTATAACGCAAGAGATTATTCCCAGTGGGATACTCTGGATGACTATTTGGATGATATGTCTTCTATTATTAAGGAATGCTATCGCGTTCTGGACAATCATCGCCCTTTCGTTTTCAATGTTGGCGACATATTTGACAACGATAACAGGCATACTAAATCAACTTGGGGAAAACGGCGGATACCTTTGGGTGCATATTTCACTATGATATTTGAAGAACACGGTTTTCAATTTGTGGACGACTTCATTTGGGACAAAGGCGAAGTTCAGACTCAACGGCATAAGAATGGAAACAGACCTTACCCGTTGTATCAATATCCAGTTAACTGTTATGAGCATATTTTTATTTTCTACAAACATCGGTTGGATGAAACACTTTATCCCTGTCCAGTATGCGGATGTCTGAAAATCAATGGGAATGCATACTCTGGAGTAGGTATCAAATCTTGGGAATGCAAGAATTTAGATTGCTTCAAGCGATCGGCTGGCAATCGGGGCAAGCGTTTTTCTGCTCGTACGCAGTTAATGACAGGTTTGCAGCGAACCCACAATCTCGTTGATGAAGATTTGTTGCGCATGTGGCGTCGCGATATCGTCAAATTAGCACCAGTAATCAAGATAAACAGCAAAGGTCAAAACACGCTTGGACATACAGCCCCCTTCCCACGCGAAATTCCTGAATACGCTGTCCGAGTATTCAGTGGTATAGATGAATCTGTCCTTGATCCTTTTGCGGGTTCGTTCACGACTACAATAGAATCATTACGGTTAGGACGAAATAGCATTGGCATAGAACTGAATAGAACGTTGTTTAGAGATGCCGTACTGAATCGGATATCAGGTGGTCTCTTCAATACGGAACCGAAAGAGGTGGAAAGTGAATGGATCTGATAGTGATAAACGTGTAATCGGTCTCTACGGTGAGATGCGATTGGCGATGGAACTCCATAAACAAGGATGGCAAGTTTATAGAGCATACATCGACGAGAAATTCGATTTTGTCATTCTGAAAAGTTACTGCGAAAACTGTAAAACGTTCAAAAACGCATTGACGCGTGAAACATTTTATAAAGGTAAAAATCGTAAAGCAGTAACTCCACTTTGTGAAACATGTGAAGAAGACAGTCTGAAGATGCTTGTTCGATTTATTCAAGCAAAGACATCCGAAGGAATTCTAAAAAAAACGGCAAAACCGGGAGAAGAAGTCAAACATTTTAGTTTCCATCCCAAAATCCGTTATCACCTTGAGGATTCCAGAGTCTTTTACGCGTGGATACAGGTCTGGGACCAAGACACGCATGACATCAACTACTACATTTTTAAGACTTCAGATGTAGAGCGTTTTGATGATTTGCAGCTGGACACTTATCAAGTAACCGACAATCAGAAAACTGAATTGTCAATAAACAAAGCAGGAAAAGTGCTAAAAAAGAGCAGCAAATACGATTACAGTGCGTTTGATGATTTTCTCAACAATTTTGAATGTTTGGAAGAACTAATTGATGGTGATGATTGGAAGTGACCGCATAGGTGTCAACTTAAGGAAATCTATATACTTTTCTAACATTGCTCAACACCCACTATGATTGAGACCGCTTTACATTTAGTCCCGTAGGGACGCTATGTTTATAGAAAGACGCTACCAACCTCTCTTGAGTTCCGTAGGAACGACATATCTGATGGATAAACTGAGGCGACAACATACCGCCCCTAAGGGGCTGATACGCTATCTCGTAAACATTAAAATCCTTAAGTTGACACATATGGTATGATTGGAAGTAACCGCAATGAAAGCGAGAAGCAGCCTCTATACGTTCTCTGGGCGACCCACCAAGCTCAAAATTTCTTATTGCGAATTCGTTATTGGAAAAATGTCTGTAGACGTAATGATACGGTTAATAATCAGCCACAGAACCATCTGCTAACCGAGCGTTCGGCCAATTAAACCTTCTTCCCGAATTACTAATCTCAATCACCTTCGCCTCATCCACTTCAACACCCAAACCTGGACCTTCAGGTAGCGAAACGTAGCCTTCATCGTCCATCTCCCACGTCTTGTGTGCAGGTAGGTTGCTCTCATAGCCTTCGTGGATAAGGAAAAACGGCACCGAGGCAGATAGGTGAAAACTTGCCGTAAGACCGAGATAAGACATCGTGCAGTGCGGTGCTATCGGCACGTAGTGTGCCTCTGCAAGCGCAGCAACTTTCTTAACCTGCGTGATGCCGCCACCGTGTCCAACATCAGGCTGGAGAATGTCAATCACTTGTGCTTCAAGGATTTCGCGCACCTCCCATATTGTGCGGTCACGTTCACCTGTTGCTAACGGTACAGAAACAGATTCGCGGATCTTCCGCATGACTTCAATGTTGCC
This sequence comes from Candidatus Poribacteria bacterium, assembly GCA_965219695.1. Lineage (GTDB taxonomy): Bacteria > Poribacteria > WGA-4E > WGA-4E > WGA-3G > MSPOR6. Next base: position 70,216 of record CBDCOJ010000008.1, read on the forward strand.
CGGCACCCATGCTTCTTCAAGGAAAAGCAGATCGTCAGATTTGAGACGTCCTGCAAATTGTTTAACGACAGGTGGTGGCAAGCCACTATGTGCATCAACCATCACTGCGCCACCTGGACCGACTTTCTCTTGTGCATCGTGAACCCGCTGCACCATATTTGCGATCTCATCGGGCGTACCAGCGAAAGTTTTAGCACCACCCGGACCGATTTTTATTGCCTTTGGACTTGGATACTTCCAAATTTTATCACGGCAAGGACCACCCAGTAGACGATAAACGGGCACACCCCACAATTTGCCAGCAATATCCCACAACGCCATATCAATAGCGGAGATCGTATGCACCATCAATCCTCCGCCACGGATATTGCGATGTGCGCGAAATAGTCGTTGCCAGTGATGTTCAATACGTGTCGGGTTTTCCCCGATAATCATTGTGGACAAGGAACGTGCCAATTCACAGGTGACGTTTGTCTCCATATTGTTGATCTCGCCCCACCCTGTAACGTCCATATTAGTTTCAATCTTGACGTACGCTTTTTCACCCATCGGGTAAGCCTCAAGGTTTGTCACTCGTATCTGCGAACCTTTATCTTCATAGTCTGCCATTACAATAATCTCCTTTCTCTTTCTATTTTAACCTAAGTTGCCATACAACAACGGAAGAGACGCACAGTCTAATCCACATCATCATCAGAAGCGAGATTCCACAACAACACGGTGCCATCACCACTGCCACTCGCAATCGTCTTGCCGTCGGGACTAAACGCTACGCCATTCACATGATGCGTATGCCCTTTCAACTCAATAATTAGTGCGCCGGTGCGGACATCCCATAGCCGCACGGTTTTATCATAACTCCCACTTGCCAGTATCTTGCTATTTGGACTGAACGCCACGCAACGGTTATCTCTATCTCGCGTCTTGAGCGTGCGGACAGACTCGCCTGTCTGCGGATTCCACAGACGAATAGTGTCATCCCAAGCCACACTAGCTAACAAAGACCCATCCGGGCTATACGCAACCGCATTCACTACATTTATATGTCCCTTTAGCGCAAAAGGGAGTTCACCTGTTTGCATATCCTGCAAATACACGGTACCATCCCTTCTTCCAAGGGCTAATATTCTACTGTCTGGACTAAACGCAACGCTATTCACCGCACGCGTAGGTTCCATCGAAAAACGTTGTGATTTATATGTCTGCACATCCCATATATACATGCCATCCCTACTTGCACTCACGAGCTTCGTACCATCTGGACTAAATGCTAAACTTGTGATACGCCACAGATGTCCTTCAAACACAAACACGAGCAAATGTTCACCCGTGTGGACATCCCACAACCGAATAGTATTGTTTTCACCAACACCCGCAATCGTGTTCCCTTCCGGACTGTAGGCAATCCCATTGATACGTCCCTTATGCCCTCTTAGTTCCCGCAACGATTCGCCTGTCTCCGCGTCCCATAAATGAACGACATTATCTGTGCTGCCGATCGCTAACACTTTTCCGTCCGGACTGAACGCTACGCTATAGACCCGATTCGTGTGTCCCGTTATCGTCCGCAACTGCGTGCCGGTGTTTGTGTCCCACAGACGGAGCGTGCCGTCACGGCTGCCAGTCCGCAACGTCTTTCCATCTGGACTAAAAGCGATATTCAAGACATCGGACGTATGTCCTTTCAGTGCGCGGAGATGTGTTCCCGTCTGCGCATCCCATAGACGTGCAGTGTAGTCCTCGCTGGCAGTTGCTAACATCTTTCCATCTGGACTGAAAATAATAGCATCAATATCAGCATCATGTCCTTCCAAACCAATGCTTTCATTATCTCCTTCCAATATGTGGCGTAATGCACCTGTCTGTGTGTCCCACAGATAAGCGGTGCTGTAATTACTGGCACTCGCTATCGTCTGCCCATCCGGACTAAATGCAACGGTTTTCATTTCATCTGTTTCATACCCCTTCATTGTCCGTACCAATGCCCCCGTCTGCACATTCCACAGCCGCAACGTTCTGTCATGACTGGCACTCGCAAGCAATGCACCGTCTGGACTAAACGCAACACTTAAAACAGCCTTTGTATGCCCATCTATCATCAAGAGTTCTTCGCCGGTCTTCACATCCCATAGGTTCACGGTGGAGTCATGAGACCCACTTACCAACAGTGTGCTGTCTGGACTGAACGCTACGCCTACAACAGCCCGATTGTGCTCTATCATTGTCCGAAGTTCTGTGCCGGTGCGCGCATCCCACAAACGGACGGTATTGTCCTCACTCCCGCTTGCCAATAGTGTGCCGTCTGGACTAAACGCAATGCACATGACCCGCCCCGTATGCCCAGTGAGCAATTGAAGAGGTGCGTCTGTATGCGCGTCGTAGAGCCAAATGCCGGTGCTACACGCCACCGCCAAATATTTTGAATCAGGGGAATAGGTGATATTCCCTGTTATCCCGCCTTTACCGATCCTCGCTTTTGCGCCTTCGGGTAGGTGTTGTTTGTGCCAGTCTTGTGCGGTGGTGTTTTGTGAAATAACACATATCACTAAAATTAAAAGCACTGTTTTTTGCATGAGGGCGTTATCCTTTTCCGAGGATATTGTTTGATTTATTAGGACTTACACACGAATGGTAGGCGCCAAATGCCATACGGGGAATGCCAAAAGGCATTCATACCTGGGGAACGCCTAAATGGCGTTCATACCGTTGATTTCTTGATTTGGCGCATTTGGCGTTGATTTGGCGTTTTGTAAACGCGCCGATAAGTCAGAATTCTGCTGAAAATTACGCCATTTTAACTATAATTATTGCAAAAATATCGAAAATTGCGTAAGTCCTATTTATACTATACCATTTCTATGTAATGTCCTTAGTTTTCCATATTTCCTGAAGTTTGTCAAACCTTTTCATAAAAACGCAGGGTTATTCAGTTTTTGGTTTTTCGGACGAATTTTTAACATCTGCTATATACTCCAGAACGGTAGGTGCGGTTTCTAACCGCACCTACCGTCCTTGGATATTAACTTTTAGTAAACCTCAATAACGGTAAACTCTTAAAACTGAATAACCCTGATAAAAACGGGTATGTAAAGTTTGGCATGAAATCAGAATACGGAACATTTTCTTGAATTAGAGCGTTTGTAGTCGCGCAATTTATTGCGCCTCTTACATTCATGTTATCTGTTTACATTACTTGTTAGTAGGAGCCCCAGCGGGGCGACAGGTGTATAGGACATGATAAACACTCATAAGCCCCAGCGGGGCGACAGGTGTATAGCAATAGAGATTTTCACCCTTGCCAATAACTTTACACACCCCATAAGAACAACAATAAAATGAACATGAAAATTTGTTGACGAAAACAACAGAAATTGATACATTAACCTATATGACCGAATGCTCAACCAAATCTAAGGAGATTAAATTATGGCAACGAATCAAACATATCGTATTGGAGTCATCGGGTGCGGCGGCATGGGTAGGTCCCATTCCAGAGCATGGCAAAAACAAGAGAATGCTGAAGTCGTAGCAGCAATGGATATCTATGAAGAATCCGCAAAACGCGTTGCGGATGAATACGGTGTACCTGCCATCTACACCGACGTTGATGAAATGTTAGCAAAAGAGGATTTAGACATCGTTAGCATCACAACGTGGCAAGGACCGCGTGCTGAAGCCACAGTTGCTGCAGCAAAAGCTGGTGTAAAAGGCATTATGGGCGAAAAACCGATGTCTGCTTCGTTAGGGCAGGCAGATGAAATGATTTCTGCATGTGAACAGAACAACGTCAAACTTGTTATTGGGCACCAAGGCAGATACAGCGCACAGAACACAGAAATACGGCGTCTTGTCGCCGCAGGTGCAATTGGGCAACCGACAACACTTCATCACCGAGCAAAATCACACGCAGGTCTACTCAACACAGGCACACACGCGATTGATGGGTGGCGTTACCTATTGTCCGATCCAGAGACGTTATGGGTTATCGGGACAACATCTCGCACAACTGACCGATGGGAACGCCGCACAATCTGTGAAGACCTCTGTATGGGATTAGTCTGCTTTGAAGGCGGCGCGCGTGCTATCTATGAAGGGGACTTGCCCGACCCCGGAGTTTCCATGCCCAGAATCGCTGGCACAGAGGGACAAATTCGCAACGGTGATAACGGGACAGTGTTGCTCCAAAACGGAGATGCACAAGGTTGGCAGACAATTACACCACCACCAGAACCCAAAAACCAATTCCAAGAGTTAATTGAGTGGATAGAAGGTAAAATCCCAACCCACCGTGGCAGAGGGGAACAAGCCCGATACACCATCGAAATTATGATGGCGATTTATGAATCCTTACGGATTAAAAATGTTGTCAATATGCCGTTAGAAACCAAAGAATTGCCGCTGGAGTTGATGGTTGACGATGGCACACTTCCTGTCTTGGAAGAAGGTAAATACGATCTGCGGACCCCATTTGAAGGGCAAACCCGTAAGAGATAATACACGGAGCTTACGCACAATAGTAGGCGCGTTTTGTAAACGCGCCGATTTCACAATGTCGAATTAATTCTAAAATCTACTATGTATTGTAATAGAGGAGAATTAGGATGTCAAAAGAGGGTAGACGCTCTTTTTTACAATTCGCCACCGCCTGCATTGGGGGAATAATGAGTTTAGCTGCCGGTATCCCACTCATCGGATTTGCTATTTCGCCCGCGTGGAAAAAAGGCGAATCACAATGGGTTGACGTGGGCACGGTAGACCGCCTCAAAAACAGTCGTTTTAAGAAAGTCAACTATACATTTACAGCGAAAGATGGTTGGGTGAAAGCAACGAAAAAACGTTCTGTTTACGTGACAGACGCCGGTAACGGAGAATGGAGTGTCTTTTCACGGACATGCTCACATCTCGGTTGCCTTGTCCGATGGGACGAGAGTAAAGAATCGTTCCTATGCCCCTGTCACGGTGCTGTGTTCGATAAGACTGGAGCCGTTGTTGCTGGTCCGCCACCAGAACCGTTGCAGAAACTTGAAGTCAAAGTAGAAAACGGCCTTTTATATGTGAAGGAGGCGTAATGAAACAGTTTCTCAATGATCGCCTCCCATTAGATGGGGTGATGGCACATCTGCGTAAACCGCTGCCGAAACATATCAATCTGCTTTTTTCGCTCGGTAGTTTAGCAATGTTTCTACTTCTGCTGCAAGCAGCGACGGGGGCTTTTTTGGCGTTATCCTATTCTCCTTCTCCTGACCATGCCTATAATGCTGTGAATTACATCAATGACGAAGTCCCGTTTGGTAAGTTCGTGCGCGGTTTGCACCATTGGGGTGCCAGCGCGATGGTTATCATAGTGTTTCTGCATATACTCCGCGTTGTGCTTTACGGATCATACAAGGCACCGCGTGAACTCACATGGGTCGTTGGTGTTCTGCTCCTATTGGTTACACTCGGTTTTGGATTTACAGGTTATCTGCTGCCATGGGACGAAAAAGCATATTGGGCAACGGTTGTCGGGATTGAAATCTCAAGCACCGCGCCTATATTAGGCGATGTAGTCGCAAAGGTGATGCGTGGCGGTGCTGAGGTTGGGGCGGTGACGCTCTCTCGGTTTTATGCACTCCACACCATCTGGTTGCCGTGGCTGGCTTTCGGCCTAGTCGGTCTGCACCTTTTCCTTGTCCGTTTCTACGGTTCCTCAGGTTTACCGAAGAACACGCCAGAGGAAATGAAAACTGGCAAACCTTTCTATCCGGATCAGGTTTTTGAAGACGTTGTCGGCATGCTAATTCTCTTTGTAATACTTGCATGTGCTGCGCTGTTTGCACCTGTTCCACTTGAAGATGTGGCAGACCCAACCAATGCAAATTACGATCCGCGCCCCGAATGGTACTTCCTTTTCCTATTTCAACTGCTCAAATACTTCCAAGGCCCCTTTGAAATCCTTGGGACGTTTGTTATCCCGACAGTCGGTATGTTGCTACTGCTATTCCTGCCCTTTTTAGACAGAAGCGAGCGTAAAGTTCTCTGGAAACGCCCGATTGCAATGACTGTCACAAGCGTTTGTGTTGTAGCGATTGTAGGATTGACAATCCTCGGTGCGACTGCGCCAAAACTTGAAACGCAGGAGGAAGCGGCACAACCCACAGATGAAGTGCAGCAGGTTACCCCGCCTAATACTGAAACAGAAGTTGTTGACGAAGAGGAAGATGTGTTTGACTTCCAATTGACTGAAGAAGAAATTGAAGAAGCAAGAGAAGTAGGAGAAGAATCAGAATAGTTTGCAGGTTGGGTAGAGCTTGCGAAACCCTCATAGGTGTCAATTTAAGGAAGAACGCGTTTGTAGTCGCGCAATTCATTGCGCCTCTTACATTCTGTAGAAGCGATCTCCGAATCGCGACCTATGATAATATGTTGACAAAGCACTATATTGAATAAACAATATAACGTAAATGAAAGGAAATACGATGAAATTTTTGTCTACAATAGCAATCTCAGTTTTTATTCTATTAGCTGCGGGATGTGATGAAATGCAGAATCAGGTTATGAAACCTATAACGATGCCTGATGACGAAACTCCGAAGGAGGAGACCCCTGTTGAGACTGAGGTTACAATGGAGGACACCCTTGCTGAGGTTAAAGCACCGCAGGAGGACAAAACCGGTGAAACCATGGAGGATCCAGAGAAAGAACCCTCCACTGAAGATGAAACTTCAATAGAGGACACCTCTGATGACATTGAGGACTCAATGGACGAACCACCTATTGTACCTCAAACCCTCGTCGCAACGTTCGTAAGTGCGTCACCTGCAAGCGGAGATATATCAGAGAACGGTAGTATCACCGTCACATTTGACAACAACCCAGGTGACCTAACAGTAAGTGCTGGAACAGTCGCAGGGGCTGGTAAGTCGCGTACCATCAACGGTCCTTTCACCCCTGGTGCACTTGCTCTAACAATTGAGTGGACAAACGGTGAAGGGAGCTACACACTTAACTATAACGTCGTCGCAGCCGATGAAACCGCGCCAGAAGTCACTGGTAGCAGTCCTGAGGATGGTGCTGATGACGTTGATCCCGATGCAGTGTTTGAAAGTGGCATCGCAATCACCTTCAGCGAACCGATTAGCAGCGGAGAACTGAGATTGTTGCAAAGCGGTGTAGATGTCGGTTGGACAGAAAGCATTGATGGTAATACAATCACCCTGACTGCAAATGCCGGTCAAGAACTCAGCCACGATACGACGTATGAAATCTCGGGGACTGTCAGAGACAGTGCTGGTAACGAAACGGAAGTGAATATCACCTTCACAACCGAATCAGCTCCTGCGCCACCCCCTCCGCCAGAGACACTGAATCCAGGCGAAGGCTTAAGTATCGGCACCGCAGCACCAGATTTTACGTTGCCTGACGGTGATGGAAACAACTACACCCTTTCGGACAGCATCGGTAGCAGTAATATAGTCATCGTGTTTTTTAGGGGCAACTGGTGACCGTTTTGTCGTGGGCAACTCAGTGAGTTGCAAGAAAATTCAGATAAAATCTCTGAAGCAGGAGGCTCGCTCATCGCTATTGGTGGCGATACCGTTACTGAAACCAAGAATACTGTTGATGATCTTAACCTTACGTTCACTGTGCTATCTGATAGCGGACTAAGCACAACCTCTGATTACAACGTTGTTGATCAAAGTAACACCAATTTTCCCCGACCTTCAGTCTTTATCATTAAGACGGATGGAACGATTGGATATGTATCTCTTGATTCTGCGTATTCAAGAAGTTCTGCTGCCTCTATTATTAGTGCATTAGCAGGTCTCTAACGGTTCTTACGTAGATATTCTTATAATCTGAGTGATCTACATGTTGTTCGTGTTAGGTTATGTTACCCATAATCAATGATGAAAAACCGCAATCTTGAAGAACAAACCACACTTTTTCCCATAGATACTGAGTTTGAAGTCCCAAAAGAGAGGACAACATCTGACGAGGTAGAATTGGTCTCATTCCGAAAGTTAGTACCTGAAATCACCGAGACCGGTTACTTAACACACGCCATCGTATCCTATCCTGCAAAATTTATCCCGCAAGTCGTCAGATACGCAATCAACACCTACACAAAGGAAGGAAATTGGATTGTTGACCCCTTCGCGGGTTCGGGAACTGTGGGTGTTGAGTCTTATCTGTGCGAACGTAATGCTGTCCTACTTGATCTTAACCTACTCTTGAATCACATTATGCCATTGAAGGTATACGGTGGAAAAGAACAGTTACGTAAAGAACTTATGTTAAAATTGCTGGATGGCATGCAAGAAAATGAAAAGCACCGTTTTATTCCCTCTTGGTCTAATGTCCAATACTGGTACGCACCTGAAATTTTAGATTTGTTATCGCAATACTGGGGTTATATCTACAGCATAGAAAATGATGTCTATTCTGCCATTATCAAAACGGCACTGTTGAAGGTGAGCAAACGTTTTTCTTACACTGAACACAGAACACCAAAATTAGCCAGATCCAAACGAAAATTAGCAGCAATAGAAGAACTGCTCAGCGAAAATTGGAAGGACCAGTTAATAGAGATTGTTTACAACCACGCCTTGAAAACATTAGGAAATATTAATGACTTCGTGATGCACACGCAGCATCACCAAAATCAAGTTGAGTTTCAGGGAGGCGTTGATTCCTCCTATATCGCTGTGCCACGCGAATGTGACGCACTAATCACATCCCCTCCCTATCTTCAAGCACAGGAATATATCCGCTCCACAAAGATGGACCTCTATTGGTTAGGGCATACCGATGAAGAAATAAAGGAATTATCACGTCTTGAAATCCCGTATCGGAAAGCAGATCGTGTCATTCGGACGCCAACATTGGATAAAGTCAGAAACCAACTCACCCGTCCAGACTTGCATAAGCGGCTTGACTCCTATTTTTGTCATACGATAAATGCCCTTGAAAATGCAATGAACCGATTGAAACCGAACGCTGCCGCCTGTATTTTTGTCGGCAATCCCCGCATTGACGGGATAGAGGTTGAGTTATGGAGAATCCTAACAGAATACTTTACAAAACGCGGTTACAGGTTTGAAAAAGTCTATGAAGATAGGATAAAAACACGACAACTGTTCGGTGTGCGAAAGAATAAAAACCCTGATGGCATGAAGTCAGAATTTTTGCTCATTTTAAGAAAGATGACTGTTTGATTGTGCTGTTTCCAATGAAATCGTCTAACCGCTATTAGGTATATTCAATACCGTACTCCTCCCCACCAGGGTTATTTAGTTTTAAGAATTATCAGTTGATGAGTGTTACTGAGAGTTTATTTCGTAGGTCGGGTTTCGCAAACTCTACCCGACCTACAGATAGTTTATAGAAATGTGAAAAAATATTGGAGAAAAACCGAAAACTAAATAACCCTGCCTCCCCACTTTTTGATTGACACAACCCCCATTATATTGTAAAATAGAAACAAAAAATCGTAGTGGCGGTGCATCATGCCCGTCCATAAGGAGACAAAATGAAACCATTAAAAACCTTTGGGCAAATAGCGATACCATTGCTCCTAATTATCTTTTTTGTCCTGTCAGTGTCTGCTGAAGAACAACCCGAAGAAGAGACAGCACCACCAGTCAAAAAATACGTTGAATTCACACTGAGTGGCACCTACACCGATATAAAAGAGCTGAGTTTTTTCGGCACTTCTTCAACAAAGACCCTGCGCGGACTCCTCAAGAAATTGGACACGCTCAAAAATAACGATGAAGTGGCAGGCGTTATCTTTAAAATCGGAAATATCGGCATAGGGTGGGCAAGCCTTCAGGAACTCCGAAATAAATTAGATGAATTCCAAGACGCTGAAAAAGAGATGATCGCTTATCTTGAAAGCGGCGGCAACGCCCAATATCTCCTTGCCACTGCTATGGACAAAATTGTTCTCATGCCCGCAGGAAGCCTCAATCTAATCGGTTTACGTTCCGAAATCCTTTTCTATAAAGGACTTCTCGAAAAATTGGACATTGAGGCAGATATGCTCGCCATGGGGGAATTCAAATCTGGTATTGAACCCTTCACGCGCGACAGCATGTCCGATGCTTTCCGAGAATCCATGACCGGTTTGCTTGATGATTTATATGCACAGATGTTGGAAAAGATCGCCGATGGTAGAGACGAGATTACTCCAGAAATTGCTGCCGAGTTGATAGATCGCGGTCCCTTCACAGCAAAGGAAGCACAAGAAGCAAAACTCGTTGACACGCTACAATACTATGATGAACTTTTAAATGCAATCAATGAAACACCAGATACAGAGGTTGCTAAACAGGACGATAAAAAGAAACGAAAAGTGCCGGATATGAATAGTTTCATGGGAATGATGGAATTGTTCAAAATGTTGAATCCGCCGCAGGGCGCAAAGACTCGTCCCGCAGAAAACCAACTTGCGCTCATCTATGCAAGCGGTCCCATTTTACCCAATTTTGACTCGCCTTTTCCCACAACGTCTATGATTACGCCAAAAACGTTAAAGAAGGCTTTTGAAAAAGCACGCTCCGACGATGCCATTAAAGCGGTGGTATTTCGCGTTGATAGTCCGGGGGGTTCCGCAATCGCATCTGACCTGATTTGGCGTGAGGTGGTGCGAACACAACGCGAAAAACCTGTTATCGTATCTATGGCTAATTACGCTGCCTCTGGCGGTTATTATATTGCGATGGCAGCAGGAACAATCGTCGCACAACCCGGTACGCTGACAGGTTCAATCGGGGTTTTCGGTGGCAAACTCAATCTCAAAGGTCTCTATAACAAGGTCGGTTTAACAAAAGAGATTATCACACACGGACAAAACGCAACGCTCTATTCAGATTACGGCAGTTTTACGGAGACAGAACGCCAACGCGTTGAAAAGATGATGAAGACTATCTATGAAGATTTTGTCACGAAAGCAGCTGACGGTAGACAGACGACTTTTGACGAAATTGATGCAGTCGCACAAGGGAGAGTCTGGACAGGTAAACAGGCAAAAGAACTCGGTCTCGTAGATGAACTCGGTGGACTTGAGACTGCACTGGCTATCGCAAAAAAAGAAGTGGGACTCACCGATGAAGATAGAGTTGACATCCTCGTCCTACCAGAGCAAAAACCCTTTTTTGAACAATTCTTAGAAAGCATGCTTGAAGAGGAAGCGGCTATCTCAACGCCATTGCCTTTACAATTAGCACAGCAGCATCCAGCAATCTCTAAGCTAAACGCACAATGGCATAAGATAATCACATGGTTAACCCTATTTGAAAACGAGCGAGTGGTCACGGCATTACCTTTTGATATTTTAATTCGGTGATTTTATGAAAACCAATAACTTTCACGTTGATGTAACAGACGAACAGGTTGACTTTTTTCAAGAGAACGGCTATCTGAGCATTCCGCGCATCACAACAGATGATGAGATTGAATGGCTCAAAGGCATTTACGATGAACTCTTCACTGAACGCACAGGTGAGGAACAGGGACGCTATTTTGATTTGGCGGGTCCCCGCGCACATACTGGACAAGAAACGTTACCGCAGGTCCTGGGGCCAGAAGCACAATTCCCCGAACTCCGCGAATCTATCTATTTCCAAAACGCACAACGCCTCGCTGCAAAACTGCTCAGTGTCCAAAAGGAAAAGGTCGGCGGCGGCGGACACATGATTTTGAAACCTGCCCACTACGGCAACGAAACACCGTGGCATCAGGATGAGGCATACTGGAATCCCGAAGTCTTGCCGCACAGTTTAAGCGTCTGGCTACCGCTTGACAAAGCAACGCTGGAAAGTGGATGTCTCCAGTTTATTCCGAAATCTCATAAAGGTGAAGTGCGGTGGCATCGGCATATCAACAACGACCCACTTGTGCATGGCTTGGTCACCGATGATGTTGACCCATCAGAAGCGGTTGCATGTCCGATACCCGCAGGCGGTGCTACGTTCCATCACTGTCGGACTTTGCACTATTCTGCACCGAACAGCACGGCACATGTGCGTAGGGCATACATTCTTGTTTTCAGCGGTCCACCACAGAAATTGGACAAACCCGCAGACCGTCCATGGATAAAAGAGGAGCAAGAGGCACTCGCAAAACTAAAATCCTTAGCAGCAGATAGGGAATAGTGTTCTGTAGGAGCGATCTCCGAATCGCGACCTTTACCCGATTTTCTTCTTGTCCGAGCGATCTCCGAATCGCGACCTTTACTCTTACAAAGAGGTATGTTCTGTAGGATCGAGCTCCAGCTCACGACCTTTACCCGATTTTCTTCTTGTCCGAGCGATCTCCGAATCGCGACCTTTAGACTAAACGGGTTAACAAACCAAAAATTGAATGCCGCTGACAAATTTTAACTTGACAAACACTATTCACTTGTGTAATAATTAGTATTACAAAAAGTTTTATCTGTAAGGTGTCACAATCATGCCAACATTTCAAACTACCAACATTCAGAGAACTATTGAAAACATCACCGAAATGCCGGAAAAAAAACAGCAATTCCCACAAAATATCAAAAGTTACCAAAAATGAAAAAATTTAAAATTAATAATTCCAAAAAAACACCCATAAACCCAGATACAGACTGGATTAAAAGCAATATTCAAAAAGTTACCACGGTATCAAAAAAGTTACCAAATGGTATCTTTTTCATGCAAATAATTTTGTAAAATTATACCATTTCTGTTAGCATAGATAGTGATCGACACAATTACAACAGTAACGAGTTGTGCTAAATAACTACTTGTCCAATATTGTTTCACAATTACATGACGTTTTGTTAGTTTTTATTATGAGTTGATTCCTTCTTTAGTCCCGTAGGGACGATATGTTTATAGAAAAACGTTGAATACCTATTCTTAGTCCCGTAGGGACGATATGTTTATAACATAAAGTTTAATATGTGTGAAAAGAGGAGCAGGAGGCACTCACAAAACTTAAGCCGTTGGCAACGGATAGGGAATAGCAACTATGGTGAATTAAAATACACATTTTCGCCCCACGGTAGGCGAGGTTACCTAACCTCGCCTTTAGATTGGAATCAAGTCAATTTGGTGTTAATCTATGATACAAAGAAAAATATTTCGTAAATCGTTATGGATTCAGTTTCTATTTTTATCCGTTATAGGCATGTTCGTCTACAATGCTTTTGTATATGCAGAGGATGTCGAGGAATGGATGCCGGATCCGATTCTCCGAAAAGTGGTGAGAGCGGAACTTAATATCGCTGAGGGTAAACCGCTGACGAAAGCTGATATGCCCCGATTGCCTAGGGTGGTCCCAGCGAGGGTAAAGGTAACCGAAGAGATCAGCGATCTAACAGGTTTGGAGTATGCTGTAAACCTTTACTCTCTCCTTCTTGGGAAACACCGTGTACATGACCTGCGTCCGATTGCAAGTTTGACGAACCTTAGATTCCTCGGTTTCAATGCGGGTCCCCTCTCAGATATAACCCCTCTTGCCGGACTTGTGAACCTTGAAACGCTAACTATATGGAGGAACCAAATCGTTGATGTCTCACCGCTTGCGAATTTGATAAACTTAAGAGTGCTTAAGCTTGCCTACAATCAGATTGAAGATTTTTCGCCGCTTGCGGGATTGGTGAACCTTGAATGGCTCGAAATCCAGCGCAACAGGAGTAGTGATATTTCCGCAATTCCAACATCAAAGTTGAAAGACTTCGTATACGACGAAACGTGTAACCTCCCGGGTATCCCATTTGTTGACCGAATTGAAAACCGTGAATATCCATCCGTCTATGGGCTGTTCTCTTACGTTTCTAATAAGCCTCAAGTCATACCAACACCTGAGACCTCTGAGATTAAACCTATGGCTTATTTTGATCTCTGTGTTGGTAGTCCTCAAGTGATTAGACTTGGATGGGCATTTGGTGAACCCGATAGCGCCGAACGAGTCCGATTAATACCAGCAGTAAGTACAGACAAAGGTATCAAAGAAGCCAAGCGACGCCGCGAGGCGATCTTGGCGTCTAATCCAAATGCAATACTTCTTGTGTCGATTATGTATTACAGTGGGCTGCCTGCTCATTTGCATCCTGAAGATGGTGTTCTCCGAGACCTCTATCTTCGGGACAAAAATGGAAACCGTTTAGGAGGTGAGGTGGCGTTGTTAGATTTCACGCTTCCTGAGACCCAAGAATTTGTTTTTGATCAAGTTCGAGCTGTCGCTGCCTGTGGTTTGTTTGATGGTATCTTCTTTGATGATTGGAGTGAGGGCACAAGACTCCTGGAATCCCGGACAGGTCGCACACAAGCAGAGGAACATATCGCACGAGATCGTATTATACAAGGCACTCGTGAAATCGTTGGGGACGATATATTAATCTTGGTGAACACCGGTGAAAGTAAGATTCCGAGATGGGCGGAATATATCAACGGTACTCACATGGAGACACACACTAATCCTTCAACGGTGAGGATTGAAGGAACGGATAATTATTATAATCTCGGTTATACGCGTGCTGACCTTTTAGATATTGAAGATACCTTACTGTGGTCGGAATCTAATTTTCGCGAGCCTCGTATTAATAGTTTAAGAGGGTACTATATTGGTACGGAACCACCGGATTCACCTCGGAACAAGCAGTGGATGCGGGTTTTTACAACCATGAGCCTCACACATTCAGACGGCTATTTGGAGTATGCCTCGTTAGATGGTTTATATGGTAGCGAGGTTTACTGGCATCCGTTCTATGACGCTCCATTGGGGCGTCCGGTTGGTGAAAAGGGGCAACGCTACAAAAACAAAGAAGGCGTTCCTATTGAAGGCGTATTTATCCGCGAATACACCAACGGCTGGGCAGTGTATAATCGTAGTGGTAAAGCACAGGAAATAAATCTCCCGATACAAACTACCGGTGTCGCAAGCGGTATTACCAGTTTCAAGCATACCGTCCCGGATTTAGATGGTGAGATGTATCTGAAACAGGAAACTGGGATATTTGCAGATGTGAATGGTGATGGCGAAGTCAACATCCTCGATTTAGTTGCTGTTGCAAATGCGTTTGGCAAAGCGGAACCTGATTTGAATGGCGATGGCGTTGTAAATATTCAGGACTTGGTTATTGTTGCGAATGCGTTTTGATGTGCGTGCAATTTTATGCCACTTCATTTAAATAAGGTTGATGAACAATGAATATCTTCTGCACAGGCATCAGTTGTTCAGGACGTAAAGAATTAATCGCAGACTTTGAAGCACGCTGCGTACTAAAGAGAACTGAACATCGGCTTTTTCAATCTCTTTGACGTTGTTGCATAGCAATATGTTTGTCAATCAGTTCAAGCACGACGGGCACCAATTCTGTAGGAATCGCCATCAATGTGCTGGACTCATCCTGAAATGCAGCCTCATCTTCAGCGACAGCTTCATCCTCTGTCTGTTGTTCGTAATGTGCAATGACACGTTGTACGCGCGCCTCATCCCACCCAGGCGGAAATTTATTCTGCGTCATCGTCTGTTTCTCCTTCGTCAGTATATCATTTTCTGAATTGTGATAAAAACGAATGTTCATTATACTTTGTCTCTCTGAAATTATAACGGACATCAAGTCCAAATCGCAAATCGTTTTTGATACGCAAATCACTTGAATTCACATCGCAATCGTGGTATACTCCATAACATAAGCGGAGTTTCAGAATAAGCAAAGGTTACCAAACAATGAACATCTTCTGCACAGGCATCAGTTGTTCAGGACGCAAAGAGTTAATCGCAGACTTTGAAGCACTCTGCGTGCAAAGAGAGCTCAACATCGGCTTTTTCAACGTTGGCGATTACATGCACCGCGTTGCCGCAGAAGCGCGTGTCCATTTCACAGAAAAGGTACTTGACTCAGACCCAGCCGTTTTGTCGTTAGCACGGCGCACCGCATTCTACGAAATCGCACGAGATGCCAAATCATACCAACACGCCATCATAGGCTTACACGCCTGCTTCCGATGGCGTGGCAGCCTCCTTGAAGGATTCTCATTTAAAGATATTGATATTATTCCACCCGATATGTTTATCAACGTAGTAGACAATATCGCGGACATCTACGCACGCATGGAAAAAAGCACGCAATGGGCAGGCATCAAAAAAGCAGCACTCAATGTCTGGTTAGACGAAGAAGAATTTCTGACAAGACAGATAGCGCATCTCACAGAAAAACCACACTACACCGTCGCACGGCAACACGAACTCGCGAATTTCTATGAACTCCTTTTTTCAGACAAACCGAAATTCTATCTCAGCTATCCGATAACACTGCTAAGGGACACCCCAGAGGAGATTGAAAAAATCCGCAAACTCGGAGAAAAACTCCGTCATTCTTTTATTGTCTTTGATCCGTTAGCGATTAAGGATATGGCACTCGTCACCTTCTCAAAAGCAGAGGCTGATGACGAGATGTTGAACGTACCTGAAACGATGAGCGAACTGGACGATGACGTAATTGAGCAGATTAAAACGCGAACCATCTCGCGGGACTACCAGTTTGTTCACCAAAGCGATTTTGTCGTTGTGTTGTATCCTACGGACAAATTGTCGCCGGGTGTTCTTAGCGAGATGAACTATGCCACCCGCCATAATAAGCCAGTCTATGCTGTCTACAATGAAACGCGGAGCATCTTCTTTGAAAACTTATGTGATAAGATATTTGACACATTTGAGGAGTTAGACGCTTTTCTAAAGGAAACGTACCAAAATAAGTAAAAACATTAAACATTATAACGCTTTAATTGTGAGTGGTTATTAGCAAACATTATCGTAGGTCGGGTAGAGTTTACGAAACCCGACATTGCTAAACTTGTGGCATTTATTGACGCACTTATACCGTTGGTGTTTTGATACAAGTCTCTTAGAATCCGCGTAATCCGATAAATCTGCGAAAATCCGCGACTCTGACAACATAACCGATTAAATCATTATGATGACGACTGACAACTGAAAACCATCCTGCCTATGAAAATTGCCATCCTTTCCCGTGGACCCGAAAACCACTCAACCAGCAGCCTCGTTGATGCCGCAGAAAAAGCAGGACACACCGTCAAAGTCCGAGACCCGTTCGGATTCTATCTACAAATAGGCGGAACCGGACACCGTATCACCTATGACGGTGCTCCCTCAGAAGATTTTGATGTCGTAATCCCACGGCTCAGCGGCGCAACAGCGAGATACGGTGGAGAGGTTGTGTCCCACTTTGAATGGCTCGGTATCCCTGCGGTAAACTCTGCAAATGCCATAGCAGACGCACGTCACAAATTTCGCTCCCTACGTATCCTTGCACAACACGGATTACCCATCCCGCCAAGTCTCACCGTCGGCTCTGCTACATTTTTAGAGGATGCCACACCTGAAATAGGCGATTATCCGTTCATTTTAAAACCGTTCTACGGCACGCACGGAATCGGTGTCATGTTGTTGGATACACCAACTTCCCTAAACTCAGCGGTAGAAACGATGTGCGACCTGCATCGAGATTATGTCATTCAATCCTTTATTGCAGAAGCAGCTGGTGTTGACGTCCGCATTCTTGTCGTGGGTGGCAACGTAATCGCGGCGATGAAAAGATGTGCGGTTCCCGGTGAATTTCGGGCAAACATTCATCAAGGGGCAAATGGAGAAGCGATAACGCTCACAGATGAATACAGTCGTATTGCAACCGATGCAGCCAACGCATTGAAATTAGGTATTGCTGGTGTCGATCTACTCCAAACAAAAAATGGTCCTGTAATATTAGAAGTTAATCCATCACCTGGGTTTGAGGAACTGGAGTCGGTTACTGGAGTTGATATTGCTAAGACAATGATTGAATATGCTGTGCAACTGGCAGAAAATCACAAACGGCATACGACCTAAAGGTATAGGTAGCTAATTGGCCTCTCATCAACGCAAGATTTTGATGTTCAATCATGAGTTCCCTCCTATTGGCGGCGGTGGTGGTTGGGTGAGTTATTTCTTAGGAAAACACTACGCCGCAGCAGGACACGATGTACATCTGATTACCTCACAATTCCGTGATTGTGCAAAAACGGAAGAGATAGCAGGAATTCACGTACATCGTGTCCGTGCACTTCGGAAAAATCCGAATGTGTGCGCAGTTCACGAAATGTTGACCTACGCTGTGAGTTCAAGCATTTACGGGTTGAAATTCGCGAAAAAGTTTAAACCAGATATCGTTCAGGTATTTTTTGGTATTCCGGCAGGGGGCGGCGCATATCTTTTAAAAAAAATCAATAATGTGCCTTATGTTGTGTTTTTAGGTGGACGAGATGTTCCTCGCCCTAATCCCGATCCACCCTACTATCGTTGGTTATATATGCTACTAAAGCCGATTATCCAGGCAATTTGGGACAACGCTGCATCGGTTGTTGCCTGCAGCGATGGTTTACGAGACCTCGCGCACATAACAGATACAAACTTAAAAATAGATGTCATTCCTGACGGCTTAGATTTAGCAAGTTTTGAATCAACACAACGAAAAGCAAATCCGAAAACAGTCCGATGTCTTGCTATAGGCAGACTCATTCCGCGTAAAGGGTTTCAATTTCTCATTCAAGCGCTGCCGCAAATACTTGACAAAGTACCACATAACTTTGAGATAGAAATTGTCGGTGATGGACCATACCGGGAGGAACTGATAGGATTAGCAGAAAATCTCGGCGTAACTTCTTATATCCGTTTTACTGGCACGGTACCGTATTCAGAATTACCGCAAAAGTACCGTGAGGCTGACATCTTCATTTTACCTTCATTAGCAGAGGGGATGCCACTTGTCGTTTTAGAGGCAATGGGAACGGGGCTGCCAATTATCGCAAGTCGTGTTCAAGGCATTGATGAACTCGTGGCAGAAGATGTTAACGGTGCATTGTTTAACCCCGGCGATGTTGACGGACTCGCAAATTGTCTCACAAAACTCATCAACGCAGGTGAAACGCGCGTTGAGATGGGCAAAGTAAGCACTGAAAAGGTGAAACCTTACGATTGGAAAAACATTGCTGACACATATCTCGCACTCTATGAAGACATTCTAACAAATGATTAATTGTAGGAGCGATCTCCGAATCGCGACCTTCTTGTAGGAGCGATCTCCGAATCGCGACCTTCTTGTAAGAGCGACCTCCGAATCGCGACCTCTTGTAAGAGCGATCCTAAGAAAGGAGAACATATAAACACATGCTGCCAACAAAAATCCTCGCTATCGGTGCAGGTGGTCTACAACGCGCCTTAACACATCAATTCGTTCATATCCTCAACCAAAGAAACCTATACAAAGGTGGCATCTTTGTCGGACAACCAACAGGCACTGCAAAAGCCGATGCCTTCAACCGGCAGGGAGGCGTATATCATGTTGTCACGTTTGACTTAGGTGGTATTCATGGCATTCAGCAGATTTCAAGTGTGGTTGGCGCAACAACGCTTGCAACTGAAGCTGGTCGTGAACAGTTCTATGCACAAACCGAAAATCCGTTAGACCTTATTTTAATAGGCGTAACCGAAGCAGGCATCGCCAAAGGTGAATTGGCAATGGATGTGCTGGATGAGTCACTCTATCACTATTTTAGCCATCACGGGACAGATGCGGACATCTGTGTAATCAATACCGATAATCTTCGAAACAATGGCGATATTATCCGAGACATTCTTCTCAACGAGTATCCAAAACGCAGCGATGATTACACCGAATGGTTGAAAACAAGAGTCGGTTTTCTCAACGAAATGGGCGATAGACTTGTGCCACAGGTTTACGCTGTCCCCGATGAGATTAAAGAAGCAGCACAAGCACAGATTGAAGGTTCAGATGAATTGATAACCTACGCAGAACAGATGCCCGCGACATCGCTAATTCTGGAAGACTTGGAGAACAAATTACGCGTCCCCTTCGGTGAACTTGATGGCTACGGCGTTGTTGTTAGTCAGGATAGTATTGAACCGTATCACGACTGGAAATTGCTACTCGTGAATTCCGTGCATGTGCCGGGAATTACGCATAAAGGCATGCTCTCAGGTATTGATTATGTGAATGAAGCAGCGTCACATCCCATATTCGCTCCGCATCTGGAACGGTTAATGCATGGATATGCCAAAATTGTTGAGGCAGATATTCCAATAGCGGGGAAAAGTGCTGAAACATATACATTAGAATTCATTGATCGCATCCGCCGTGTCAAAGATGACAACGCACGGATTAACATCATTGAAACGGTGAAACTCCGCGAACGTGCAGCAGACATCGTGAGATCACCGAATTATGACAGTAGCACAGAGCTTTTCAGATCCGATTTCGCGTATTCCTTTGCAACGGTGCTCCGATTTCTGACACCGCGCACAATATCTGGTGACGACTACAGAGGGATCACCGATACTGATACAGAATACGAAATCCGAGACTCTAACCGAACAATACAGGATGTGTTAAAAGGAGCATTTAGCACGAGTCTAACTGACGTAGAAAACCGAATCCAAACGATTTTCTCAAACGCAACCCTATGGGCACCCCAGAACGCAACCCCTGAAAATGCCTTAAGTCAGAATCAAGACTTTTGCAAACGCGTTACCCACTATTATCATCAGTTAGTTAATGGAAAAACTTGTCTTGAGGTATTAGAAAGTATCAATTCGCAGAACGCATAAAAGAAAAGGCGCGCTTTGATGAAGATAAAGCATTTAAATCAGTAGTTCCAATTTCCATAAGCACGGTAGGTGCGGTTTCCTAACCGCACCGGACTTCTTTGTGAAATTACCGAATTCATTTTTTTATCTTCATGTAAGCGAGCCACAATTGGTTTCCTTACAACCTAACGCATAGTTAACCAGCAAGAGAGATTACACCCTTCTTACGCTGCAGCACAGCATCATAGAACCGCATCGTGCCAACGCAATCTTGGATGCTTGATACAGGTTCTCTGTCCTCACGAATGGCATTTGCAAACTCAGTAAGGCTGATACCATCACCTGTCAGTTCACCATTCCGTTGATCCGAAAAGTTAGACGAAAATGTATTACCATCCCCTGTATAGTGTTCAAAACCCCATAATCCATCTAAAACGACGTATTCTTGCTGCCCAGTAATTTCAATATGGTCGTAGTTGCGTCCCCACAAACGTTGGCTACTGAGCTGCAAAGTCCCAACCGCACCGTTTGTATATTCTACGGCAACAGCGAATGAACCTTGATTGCCTACCTCATTGTGAAATACGCTAAGTTCATTAACATCAGCACCCGCAATGTGCCGTGCCAAATCAAAGTGATGGATAGCAAAATCAAGTAGATAATGTTTGACTGATCCGTACGGACCACTACAGAACGAACAGAAAAGTTGTGTGAGTTGACCGAAGGATTCAGTCTGCATGATTCTTCGTGCCTCCCGCACACCGAGGCTAAACCGACGTTGGAAGTTCACCATCAATGTCTTACCGTGCTTTTCAGCAGTTTCTGCTAAAGTAATCGTTTCTTCAAGCGATGGTGCAGGCGGTTTCGGCGTAAAAACATGATACCCTGCCGCAAGTGTCTCAAGGACAAGCGGTTGCCTCGGATCCGGTCCCATACTGATTATTACTGCTTCCAAATCCTCTTTTTCATACATCTCGTGTCGATCCAAGTAATATCTGCCTGTGCCAAATTTACCAGCGGCAGCTTTGGCTCTATTTTCGTCTGCATCGCAAACCGCCTGCAATGCTACTGGCGCCAAGTGCAACGCTGGGTAAATCGTGTGCCTCGCGAAGCCACCAGCACCCAAAAATCCAATTCGAAGAGGTTCCATATTATTTCCTTTGTGCGCTTTCATTGCGCATCTGCAAGAATGAAATTTTGTATAAAATTTAGCATACCTACACTTCCCTGTAAAGAAAAATCGCAAGCAAACAGAGGTATTCAATTCTCCAATATTTCCTTCCTTTTTTCTAAAACCATTTTTTGTAAGAGCGAATTCCAACTCGCGACCTTTTCCAAAATTTTGGGAAAACACGAGAACCGAATGGCACTGCTGAATGCAGTTTTAACTCAACCTAATTGACAAAAATCTGTCAAAAAACAACATGCAAATAGAGATTAATACACTAATTTTTCCCTTCCTAATGAAAGACAAAAAAGAGGATGTATAAAAAAAGAGACAATCAACGGCGAAACTTCGGGTTTGCGCTGCTTCAAGGCACCTTCATGCGAATCAACCTCGCTTTTGTAGATGCATCAACGGTGCTTTCTGCTTTTATCCATAAACTCACCGGATCCGAGATGATGGTAGGTTTGACCGGTTCAATGATGACAGCAGGTTGGATGTGGCCGCAGTTGTTAGTTTCAAATCTGCTGGAACATCGCCAGCGCAAAATGCCGTATTACGCTGTCGGGATGAGTATCCGCGTGTTCGCATGGCTTGCCATCTTTTTTTTCACCATCAACATTGGTGCAGAAAATCCTATTTTACTCGCTGCCTGTTTCTTAGGGTTTTATTTTTTATCCTCCTCTGCCATGGGTGTTTCAACGCTGCCCTACATGGACATCATCTCTAAATCTATAGCACCGAATCGGCGTGCGCGCTTTTTTAGTTTACGTCAAATATTCGGAGGCTTTTTTGGAATTTGGGTTGGTTTTTGGGTGCGTGCAATGCTCGGAAATGAGGACGAATTCACTGGCATCCTTGGATGGATTACGCAGACTTTCAAGACGTTCACGTTGTTTTTTATCACTTCTGTCTGTCAGATAGAGACTGAACTCGGATTTCCGTCTAATTATGCTTTTCTTTTTATCTGCTCGGTGAGTACTGCTTTCCTCTCGTTTATTAGTTTCTTAGCTGTACGCGAACCTATTCATCCCGTTAATTCCCGCCGCCGACCTATGTGGCAACATCTAAAGCAAGGACCACATTTTATACGGACAGACCCAAATTATCGGAGATTTATCTTTTTTCGCATCGGATTGCATTTTTCCAGTATGGCAACCCCTTTCTACACAACATACGCCTTGTCCGAATTAGGTGTATCTGAGGCGACTATCGGTTTTTTCATCGTCTGTTCCGCTCTGAGCGGTGTCGTTTCAAACGCATTTTGGGGTTATATCGGTGAAAAATATGGGGTGCGGTGGGTGTTGATTTTCACTGCAGGGTTAATGTTGTTTCCACCGATAATAGCGTTCTTTTCTGGAATGTTACCTATTTCCTTGCGCGTGCCTGCCTATCTGGTAATCTTCACAATTGGCGGTATCTTGACAAACGGTATGATGGTTGGATTCATGGCATATATGCTAAACATCGCACCGCCGCGCAGCCGACCAAGTTACATCGGATTTATGAATACGCTGCTTCTACCCGCCAGTTTCGCGCCAACATTAGGAGGACTTCTGGTGAAGCTTATCGGTTATCGATGGTTGTTTGCGGTTTGTTTTGGTATCTGTCTGATTGCCTTTCGCATCGCAACTGGGCTACAAGAAATCATGCATGAGGATGAGTTGGAAGAGGAGATTGAGTTATAGGGTTTGCGCTCGCAATATTCTGAAGAGTGTTAAATGATGAAAACGCAAACTTTTATAGCAAGTATCTCACAAGAAGGTGAGATGTTTGTTGCTCAATGTTTAGAGGTAGATGTTGCAAGTCAGGGTAAAAGCGAAGATGAGGCAGTTGAAAATCTTACAGAGGCATCAGAACTCTATTTTAGAACTCCCTGTTCCATCGTTATGCCGAAAACCCGCAAATTTGAAGTATCTATCAGTTAAGGAACTTCAATCTTTGAAAATACCTGTCTGACAATGCTTTCAACGTCAAGTCCCTCCGCTTCTGCCTCATAACTTATGATAACCCGATGTCTTAGCACATCCATTCCCACTTCATGAATATCTTCAGGTGTAACATATCCGCGCTGTGAGAGGAATGCCCGCGCCCGAGCGGCGAGTGCAAGAAAAATGGTTGCGCGTGGCGACGCCCCATATTCAATCAGTGGACTTAATTCGTCTAATTGATATGCCTCTGGTGCACGTGTCGCACACACAAGATCTACAATGTAAGTTTCCAACTGATCTGCCATATAGATATCGCGTGTGAGTTCCCGAAATCTAATAATATCTTCACAGGAGACCACCTGTTGAATTTCAGATAACTCTTCCGTTGTCATCCGACGTAGGATTTGCAATTCCTCTGAGTGTGATGGATAATTTACCTTAACCTTTAGCATAAACCTATCCACTTGTGCTTCGGGGAGTGGGTAAGTGCCTTCTTGTTCAATCGGGTTTTGTGTAGCTAAAACGATAAAAGGGTCGTCAAGTGGATAGGTGGTACCGCCAATCGTCACTTGGTGTTCCTGCATTGCTTCCAGCAACGCACTTTGTACCTTTGCAGGTGCGCGGTTTATTTCATCTGCAAGAACGACGTTGGCGAAAATGGGACCCTGCTTAGTGTAGAACTCACCTTTCCGTTGGTCATAAATCAAGGTGCCGATAAGATCCGCTGGGAGTAGGTCAGGTGTAAATTGGAGGCGGTTGTAAGAAGCATGAATTGTTTTTGCGAGTGCTTCTATAGCGGTGGTCTTTGCGAGTCCAGGGACACCTTCCAACAAAACATGCCCATTACAAAGCAATCCGATAATCAAACCTTCAAGCAATGCGCGTTGTCCAACGATGATTTTTCCAACCTCGTCCAGAATCTGTTGAATAAGGCTGCTATCGGCTTGGATGCGGGCATTCATTGCCTCTAAATCGTAGTTTTGCATATTTTAATGGCTGTCAGATCGCTAAATAGATAGGTAAAGCCGTTATTACGTTCCCTATCCATTCCTCATAGTATCAGATTTATGGGCGTGTAAGATCCCATATTAGCATCGTTCCATCATCGCTCGCGCTGATAAGCGTTTGACCATCAGCGCTAAAGAAAATGTGTGATACCCTTAGACTATGTCCGCTAAGTATCTTCTTTTTCGCACCGGTGGCAGTTTCCCAGAGGTAAATATCACCCAACATCATTCCACTTGCGAGTGTCTCTCCATCGGGACTGAAAGCAAATTTTGAGGCGACTCCGGTGTCGTATCTTTGGTAACTTTCAGACCAGCTTGAATCCGTCAAGACCTCACTGTTGCCTGTTTCTATATCCCATAAACGCATTGTCTTTTCTTGGCGTCCACCACTGGCGATCATTCGACCATCCGGACTGAAAACAAGACGAAAAACACCACCAGTATATCCAGTGAGGGTGCGGATATGGCCGCCTGTTTCTACATCGTGAAGCACGATCCCCTTTACCTGTGGACCGAATCTACCAAATACAATTGCGACTACTCGTCCATCCGGACTAAATCGTGCCACACTAATATCTATGTCTCCCAAGTCTGTGATATTATAATCTCCTGTATCCAAATTCCAGACAATCAGTTCCTGCACAAAACTTCTGATGCCCACTAACATTTTCTCGTCAAAATATATGTATTTTGGATACCAATAATTACCTCGAAGTTGATTGGCTGGCTGTAGGGTTTTCAGTGTGCTTCCTGTATCTACATCATAGTATCGGATATAATTTTTTCGGTTTCCTGCTACTCCCCACCCTGCAAGCGTTTGACCATCAGAACTAAATGCTATGCCCGATACGCCTTGACCATATTTCTTAATTTTCCTGAGTTTCTCTGTGCTGACATCCCAAAGCCGAATTGACTTTTCGAAAGATGTGTAGCTCGCAATCTTGCTGCCATCTCGATTTATAACCGCATTTGAATAACCATCCTTATGTCCAATGAAACTTTTTTCGTGCTGACCTGTGTTAGGATTCCACAGATGAATATTGCTGTTGCTAACCCCCATGCTCATAAGCGTCTTTCCATCAGCACTTAGCGACACATCTCTAAAGTACCCCCCAAAACCTGTGATTGTTTTCTTTACTTTACCGGTGTCAATATCCCAAAATCGCAGCGTATTGTCAAAACTGGCACTGACGAGCGTTCGGTTATCTGGACTGAACGCAACCGCCGTAACAGCATTTTTATGTCCTTTAAATTTTTTCTTTTCTTCACCTGTGTTGACATCCCATATACGAATGGCGCCATCATCGTAACTGGCAAGAAGATGCCCATCGGGACTGAAAACCAAAAACAAATTAGTAAGCTCGTCTGTTTCGATGATTTTCTTCTGCATTCCAGAATTGACATCCCAAAGATGGATCGGCTTATTAAAACTTGCGATTGCGAGCGTTCGCAAATCTGAACTAAAGGGCATCATCTGTCCCGAAGGTTCAACTTTAAGTGTTCGTATCTCTTTTCGTGTGGCAATATCCCAGAAACGAAAGGTGTCATTGTTACTGTAGCTTGCAATTGTCTTACCATCCGAGCTGAATGTATTGATGTATCCTCCTGTACTCATATACACGTCCGGGATATAGCGAACGTTAGCGTCGGGGTCATTTTTAGAGGCCGCTAAAGGTGTATTTATGCGCTTTCCAGTGGCTATATCCCACAAATCAACCAGAGTATAATGGGAACTTACAATCGCCAGTATGTGACTATCGGACATAAAGGCAACGTTATTAACACCAAAACGATATACCTGTCTTGTAAAGGTTTTCTGGTGTTCACCGGTAGAAGTATCCCAGAGCTGCGCCCCACCATTTAAAGTTCCTACGGCGAGCGTCCGACCATCAGCACTAAATGAGATACTATTGATAACACCGGTATGCGCTGCAAGTAGATGCTGCGGTTCTGCTGTCTGTGCATTAAGAATCCAGACACCACTACCACTTACAACGACTAACAGGTTGCCATCTGGAGAATACTGCATCGCACGGATTGTCCCCGAGCCGATACGCGCTTTTGCACCTTCGGGCAAATGCCATTGCCGATAGTTAAAACGCATGTTGCGTTCTATTTCAAGTGTTTTTTCATTATCAAGATGTTTGAGATAATACGTTCCACCGACAATAATGAGAATGACACCTACCAACACGCCTATAATATTTCGTTTAGCATTAAGGAACTTCAACATTGCAAAGTCTCCTTATGTAATGGTATTGCATTTCAATCGCTCTCACTCGGTTAAGATAAAGACTGTGTTTATGAAAAGAAAGGTTGTGTTTCGCCTTCCTGAAAAGACTGCTCAAGCCAAGGATCCTTGGTTCTCTGCCTGAATTCAATGACCTTTCGGCGCATTTCGTTGACTGTGTCTTGTAATTCTGGCACATCAATAAGATTTTTCGATTCTGCTGGGTCGTTCTCCATATCGAATAACGCTTCACGACTTTGATGCACAAAATCTTCCCGTTGTCGCTCTCCTAACTTCTGAATATTATCGTTCCGCACAGCTGTCCATGAAATAGAACGGAACAGGTCGCTCGGCAGAGGTGTTTCTAACTGATATGCCAGATTACGGACATACTTGTATCTCCGCCCACGCAACACCCGATATGGGTAGTAGTTGGTCACTTCGTGGAAGCAGTGTGAGTAGTATGTTTCTTCCCATTGCCCATCGCCAGGGTGCGAACTGTCATCTTCAAGGATAGGGAGCAGGGACCTGCCGGGGAGTGCGTCCTCTCCATCAGGATGCGAAACCCCACACCAATCTAACATAGTTGGGGCAAAATCAACCCAATTGACAAGTGCCTGATTGCGAAGTCCGCGCCGCTGTTGCGTAGGACTAGCGATAAGCAGCGGACAGTGATGTCCGCTATCAAAACTGGATGCTTTTGCACCCGGAAATGGCATCGCGTGGTCTGTTGTTACAAAGACGAGTGTATCGTCTGCGCGTCCAGAAGCCTCAAGTGCATCTAAAGCTGCACCGACAACAGCATCCCACCGCGAGACACTTTCGTAATAATCGGCAAGGTCTTCGCGCACTGCGGGAACATCTGGTAGGAAATTCGGTACAATTATCTCATCAGGACTGTAAGAACCCGGTTCAATACCGGCATGCTCCCGATCATTTCCGAAGCCTTTGCCTGCCCGATGTGGATAAGTACATCCAATATGCAAATAAAATGGCGTCCCCGTGTTTTGTGCAAGGAATTGTTCAATTCTGTCTGCTACATCCACAGGACTACGAGGGTTAACCTTTGGTTCATAATCAAAAGGGTAAACACTCTTGGGTTCAACGTGCTTTTTTCCAATACAGGCAGTGGCAAATCCGTGTGCTTTCAGAATCTTTGGGACAGACTGCATGTGTTCGTGCGTGCGGAATCCGTGAATGCCATGGCAGTGTCCATATTGCCCGTGTGTATGGCTATGTTGCCCCGTGAGAATACATGCTCTACTCACTGCACAAGACGGACTCGTGCAGAATCCGTAGTCAAAAACAACACCACGTTCAGCAAATTCATCAATACGAGGTGTTCTGATTACCTCATTACCGTAGCATCTTGCAATACGACTCCAGTCGTCTGCAATAACAAACATAACATTTCTATGGGAATTTTTCATAGTTTCCTCGCTCAATCCTTTTTGTGGAGGCATTTACTGTGTTCGATCATTTTTGTGAATAAAAAAGGCGGTGGGCATTATGCACAACACCTACCGCCTCTACTATAACGAGGGCGTTACTTGTTTTCATTCTCAGACGTTTCATCTGCCCAATCTTCTTCGGTGTAGTCAAGTCCATGTTTCTCACAGAACTGTTTAAAGCGCGCTTTAAAGCGCGCGCGCTCTTTTTGTTGTGTTTCTGCTACAGCTTCCGCTACAGCCTTCGGCACAACTTCTGCCACAGCTTCTGCTACAGCTTTCTGTGCTGCCTTCTCAATAATCTCTGGCATTTTTTTTCTTAATTCCCAATACATCATCATCCTCCTCATGTGTGGAAGTATCATGAAAAATACGGCTTCAACAAACCCAAACCGAGCCAGCGAGGAAAGCGTTGATCTAAACGCAACAATTCTCGGTTGATCTACAAGAAACTCCCAAGTCGTGATACCCACTGCTGCCATGCAAAAGATGATACCGTAAATCAGGAGCGATAGGTTATATTTTTTGCGTGGAATCAACATTCCAAGCACGGATACCGTATCATCTTCTCCGATCAGTTCGGAGAACCAGTCTTTATCTTTCAAAATACCTTCTCATTCTATCTATTTGATTCAACACGCCCTTTTCTATGTGATTCCTCAAACCAGTTTATGATTTTTCCATAGCATAATTGTAACTTTTAACGTTGCGACTGTCTAGGAAATCCCTATACCAAACCACCTCGTTTCCGCAAAAACCACTCCAGACCGAGTAGCATAAGGATCATGCCAAAAATCAATGGTAGATCCCAAATATCAATATCAGTTATCTGCGATGTTGCACTTTCAACAAGTGAGATTTGATTAACCAATTGATTTGCTTCTGCAACAGGGTAATATTTACCACCGCTCATCTCTGCAAGGTTTGTGAGAAGTGGAACATTGAGAGCTGCATCACTAAACTCCGCATAAGATGGTTTTACTTCAAAAAGCCCCTGCTGTTTGCCGAGGTTTTCACCATTGAGTGTCCCTGTTGCAGTGACGGTATATTCGCCATATCGGTTTGGAATGAATCGTGCTGTATATAGCCCGTCTTTGCCTAACACCTGCTCAAGTGAAAGTTCTTTCCGTGTACCTGTTTCGTCAACAAGGATTGCGCGTAACTTTGCATCATTCGTCAATGTAAAGGTTTTGTCCATCGCGGTAACCTCAATAACGACAGGTTCCTTCAACGTATATTCAGTCTTCGCAATATCAAGTTTGAGAGAAGATTTCGGGGCGGTTGTCAACCATTTTGCCGCCTGCCGCCAGAAACGTTCATTACTGTCATCTTCGGATGGCATACCTAACTGCCATGGCGCTGAATTGTTCGGGGTAAACACTATGACACGTCCTGCATTGAAATTATGAGTTGCGATGAGGATGCGCTTCCCAAACTCATTTTGATCACTCGGATGTTCAGCGAGAACCGTTGCTCCTGCTTTTGCACGTTTTACTTTACTATAACCGAAAAGCTCCGACATCTTGCTCCAACGTTGCAGGTTTTCAGCAGCGTTATCTGCCAATTCCATCAGGGGATCCGTTTTACCTTCTGTTGTCAGCTGCAACTTGAATCCTTCTGCTCTTGGCATCTGGGATGGCGGAAGGGACGGTACTGATGGTGGAAGGGCACCTAATTCCAATTCAACAGGGAGCAATTCGGCGATTGGGGTGTTGAGATATGAATCAGTTGCTTTCGAACTACCTATAGAAAACGTTCCACCTAACATTAAAAAACCACCTCCGCGTGTGCGAACGAATTCAACTGTGTTCTCAAGTTGTGAACGTGTAAATTTGGAAGCGGAAATATTACCGAAAATGATTGCGTCAAAATCAAAGAGAATATCTTTTGAATCTGGATAGAATTTGAAGTCTTGGCCTGAAGAACCTTGGGTTCCACCGAAACTATCTTCACCCGTTGTATATCGGTCCGTTAAGATGATATTTGGATCATCTTGCAAGGCACGTTTGATAAATTTAAATCCAGAATAAGGTCTGGAAACGAATAGTATCTTTACACGCTTGGTAGGGGCAACTTTCAAAATGAAGGTCTTGGTGTTGTTTTGAGGAATCGCTTCATCTGCTTCAGGCAGAACCTGCACCTCATATTTTTGAGTGCCTGG
Organism: Candidatus Poribacteria bacterium; assembly: GCA_965219695.1. Lineage (GTDB taxonomy): Bacteria > Poribacteria > WGA-4E > WGA-4E > WGA-3G > MSPOR6. The sequence goes on from CBDCOJ010000008.1 coordinate 100,777, forward strand.
TTGGCGCGGTGTAAATTTGAGCGGAACCCGAACTGTCTCGTTTTTCAGGGACATTGGAAGCGTTTGAAGAATTCTACCGTTCTCAATCAGTTGAATCGTGGCTTTCTTTTGGGAATTACCTGTCCGCCTTACTGTGGCAGATATTTCAACAGGAAAATCCTCTTCCGCAGTACGAGGGGTATCTACCTTGACCAATTCAATATCCGGCACACCTTTTTCTGAACCGATGCCGACGGTATGGATAGGTGCTTTTCTCTCTCGGACTTGCATGGCAAGTTTTGCCATATCTGTTCCACTTCGGTCAACGCCATCGGTGCAAAGCACAATACCGGAAAGCGGGATGCCTTGTAAATCTTCAAGTGCCTCATTTAAGGCTTTTGGTATATTTGTGTTTTCACCATCCGCGTCGGGTAATGTCTCAGGTTCAATTCGTTTTGCTTCTGTGTCAAATCCAAAGAGTCTGACCTTGAATTTGTTCGCATTCAGTTTGTCAATAAGTCCGCCGCCATTTTCAGGGTTTTCCCCAAAAAGTAAATGATTAACTTGACTCAAGCGAGATTCCCCCTCGTCTGAATCGGTAATCAGCATACTTTTGGAACGGTCAACCATCACCAAGAGATAGGAGTCATCAGGATTGTTTTGATATATTGTCAGAAAAGGCTTGAGTAAACAAAAAGCGAGGAAACATAGGACAATGGTACGAAGAACAATGAGAAATCCACGAAACACACGCCCAGTTCGACTTCTTGTGCTCCGATATGCCCATATAGTTGCTGCAACAAGTCCAACCATTAGGACAAAGATAAGAAGTCCCGGTATTGGTACGCCGAATGAGAAGTCCCCTTCACGAAAAACGTCAATCGGGTACTTCATAAGTTGTTCAAACATAAGGTATATTACCTCTATAAACAGTATACTCAGCGAATTAGGGAGGCATATTTAATCACGACAAATTTGGCTTCGCTGTTTTGTGTAGTACTATTATACACGGGAGTAGTAGATGAGTTCAACCAATAATGATTGTTGTTTTAAGATACCAATCAAGTTGGGCATATTAATACTTCTTTTGAGTTGGATATATTCCGAGATGCCGCAATGCATTTGAAATAAATTCTTGTAATTCGGTAGTAACTGGACGAATTCCCGGTCCCGCAGATGGAATGGTTAACAAGGTTAAAATTTCTTGCGTTTCATTTTTACTAATTTTGATTTGTCCTGAAATACGAAATGTTTCTACAATATAGTTTGCGTCAGTAGATTCGCGCATACGATAAGTCTCAATCAAAGCTTTTCCTGCTGTCTCCGATGTTACTTCCGAAGTTGCTTTACCTTTTCCTTGTGCTTGTTCTGTTTGTATATGTTTTATGCCAGGATGTTGAATAACTTTAACACCAGCACTGATAAGATATTTTTCAATACGATTAGCAAACGTAACTTCACTATAAGCATAACTTGCGGGAATGACAGTAAAAGTTGGATTTTTTGGTACATCACGTAAAACAATAAACTCTTTTGACGCACAACTTGTTAGAATTAGCAATAGGAAAATACAGAACTTTTTCATAATAGTCCTCTGTTTGTAGTCGCGCAATTCATTGCGCCTCTTTTGTCTGAATCGTGGATTATCAAGGATTACACAGATTTGTTGGATTTCGCGGGTTTAACCCTTCAACCCATAAGTGTCAACTTAAGGTAAGTCGTTGATCCCGCTTTGGAGATTGCGCCTGCAGTGCATAAAGAAAGCCACTGACTTTGCTTGTACCGATGGCGAATTAGAATATGTCTAATACGTTTCTAATTTGAAATTCAAGATCAGGATTGTAATATTGCCTCACAAGTTCTAATGCTTTTTCTAAATCCTCTTTTGCTTCCCTTTTATTACCCAGAATGTACTTTACCCTTCCACGATTATAATATGCTTCAGCATAATCTTGTGTTAGAGAAATTGCTTCATTAAAGTCTGAGAGGGCTTCTCTATAATTATCTAAATTGCTTTTAGCAATACCTCGTTGACAGTAAGCTTTTGCGTTCAACGGTTGCAATTCTATTGCTTTATCAAAGTCTGTAATTGCTTCTGCTGGGTAACCTAAATTGCTTTTAGCACATGCTTTACTATAATACGCTTCAGCATAATTGGGAATCAAGCGAATAGCTTTTTCAAAGTCGTAGATAGCATCAAAATACTTTTCCATTTCGTTTTTTACATCACCTCTTGCATAATATGCCACAGCATAATTTGAATCTAATTCTATTGCTTTATCAAAGTCTTCGACTGCTTCTTCCTTTTGTCCGCACCTATTTTTTGCGATACCTCTGTTATAATAAGCTCGTGCATGGTTTGGGTATAATTCTATTGTTCTGTTAAAATCCAAGATTGCTTCTTGAGGATGGTTTAGCTGTCCTTTAGCAATCCCTCGTTTGTAGTATGCTTCTGCGTTGTCCGAGTCTATATCAAGTGCATCAGTAAAATCTGTGATTGCTTCAAAATATTGTCTAAGTAAACTTTTTGCTGTTCCTCTCCAAATATAAGCATCAACTAAATTCGGGTCTTTTTCAAGGGCATTGTTATATTCTGAAATAGCATCCTCTATACGGTCTTGTAGATATAGCGTTCTGGCTTCACGTAGATGATCATTTGCAGATATTTTCATTTCAAAAGGATTGTTAGTATTTTTCATTAGGGGGTTCCCCCTTCAGTCTGTAACTCATCTTCAGCACTTATATCGTAAGGTATCTCATCTTGATTTTCTATTTTAACTTCATCAAGTGCACTAATTTTAGAGACACTCGTGTTCTTTTTACCTCTTTCAGGTAAAAAGTAAAGGATAATTGGAATTGCTATTGTAAAGAGGACACCTCCCAAAAGGACAAATAGTAGATCCTTCATCCATTTTGTTCGTTCTTCAATCGCAGACATTTTCTCATTGATTTCACTCACACTATTAGTTAGTTCTTTTATATTCTCAGAGAGTTCTTTTTGATTTTCTGTTAGTGCACTTACATTTCTTGTTAATTCCTTCACAGTATCAACAAGTTCTTGCAAATCTACTGTTACAGTATACTGTAATTCTTTCGATCCCGTTGAATTCTGCTGAGCGAACGCAGTAGAGGTAACACAAAACATTAAGAGAATAGCAATGGGTATCCAGAAAATACTCCACACTTTACGCATCGAAGATCTCCTAATCTGTTTTAAATCGCATGCCATCTGAAAGTTTCAATCTCTTTAAAATTATATACTTGTTACTTCTATATAACAAGAGAAACATAACAATAAACATAGTGGAGGTACAGAAACCCTGAATATCACACGCGTATTCGGCAGGGTTTCCACCCTACAAGTGATTTATGAAGTAAAAGGTTAATTTGGCACGTGAATTCGCTGTCCGGTATGTGCAGATTCATGCAACGCGTCAATGACGCGCATATTTCCAAGTGCATCCGCAATTGGAAAGCGGAGTGGTGTACCGTTTGCTACTGCTTCACACAGATTTAGAATCTCAGCCGTGTATGGATTCACACCGATAACACTTAAAGTTTCTCCATTGACGGTGAAATGCGATTCCCCTTCTCTGTTTCCCCACGCACTTTGGACAAAAAGCGTCCCCTTTGTGCCAGCAACTTCATAACATTCCCGCCATGTCCACCCGAAACTGCAATCAAATTGCCCAGTGACACCATCACCGAAATCCATTGTCCCGATTAAAGTTTCCCAAACGTTGTTAATCGGTTCATACTTGCCTGTTGCCCACACAGATTGCGGTTCGTGTCCCATCACATAGCGGATAATGTTGATACAGTAGCACCCTAAGTCCATCACAGCACCACCACCGAGATCACCTCTTAACCGCCAATTTGTTCTATCCGTGAGTCCTGTTGAAAAAGAGGAGCGCGCATAACGAACTTCCCCGATTGCACCTTCCTCAATCTTTTCCTTTACTGCCAACGTTAACGGATGATGCCGATACATAAACGCTTCCATTAAGATAATATTGGCGCGTTCTGTAACCTGAATCATCTGTTCAAGCTGCGTTGTATTGACAGCAATCGGCTTTTCAACAAGGATTCCCTTCACACCACACCGCACTGCTTCCAGTACATTTTTGAGATGACTTGAGGGCCACGTCGCAACCACAAGGATGTCAGGATTCTGTTTCTCCAACATCTGCCGCAGGTCGTTGTAGGTATTCTCAACGTTATATTCAGTCGCAAAACGCGAGAGCGACTCAAACTTCTCATCACAAGCACCGACAATCTCAATTTCTGCCACATTTCGCCAAGCATTTCCATGTGCGTGTGAAATTCCACCGCACCCAACAATTGCCACGCGGTATTTTGTTGCCATAATTTAACCCTATAACGAAGAAATTTCTACAAGTCTATTCTCTTGTGCGGAGAGATTTGCTGCGAGTGATATTTCAAGTGTTTTGACCGCATCGGTATAAGGACTCAATATCTGAGATGCATCACCACTACGGACTGCGTTGACAAAAACTTCGTCAATAGTGGGGCCGGGCTCCGTTTTATCTACCCATTCGCCATTTTCCTGTACAGAGACTCTCGCTGGATTCCAATTCAACAGTTCGCCTTCATATAGGATATCTAAAACATTTGCATTGTTCCAACCGCCTGCATAAGCCCATGCAGCAGTCATTGAACCGACAACGCCATCGGTGAATTGGAGCGTTACACTATTGCTATCAGGACAATCAATCTCTTTCAGGAAGCGATTCGCCTGCATCGCGTAGACCGATTCCACCTCACCAATGAGGTTACGCATCATATCAATTGTGTGTGTTGCTTGTTCCACCAATTGACCACCAGATTTGTTCCATTGGCGTAGCCAACCTTCAGGATTACCGCGTCCACTTCCGCACCAATACTTACCGACAACCATGTTAATTGTCTTTTCTGCAAGGATTTCCTGCGTTATTCGTGTTGAACCGAGATAACGGAGCTGATAGCCGACACAGGTTATTAGTCCTGCTTTGATTACCGCAGCTTCAACTTCACGTGCGATGTCAATGTTAATCGCCACTGGTTTCTCAACGAAGAACGGTAAACCACGTTCAATCACGTCTAATTCAGGTTGCCCGTGTGCAAAGACAGGGAGACTCAGATAAATAGCGTCTAAGTCATCCCGTTCTAACATTGCGCGGTGTTCTGTATACGGATCCGCGTTGTGTTTTTCCGCTGCGTTTTGTGCTTTTTGTGGAACAATATCACATATCGCAACGACGTTCGCGCCTTCCATTTCAGATAACCGATTCATGTGACCATTCGCATTGCCGCCCGATCCAATAAAACCAATTTTAATTTCTTTCATATTTCCCTTTCTGTTCGTAAATTCAAAGCTGCAGGCTATCATATAATGCACAATCAAGATGATTACGCTACAACTTAGGTCCTACAGCTTGTTGTTTGTTATGCGCCTCATCTAACGCGCTTTAAAATTAACTTGCAGTGCTTTTTCAATATCTTCACGAGGATGAATTCCAAACTGCTCTTCAAAATTCTGGTCAAATGCAGTTTCTTCTTCCGGATCAGGTTCAAGCGGAAGTTGAATCGGTTGCCGATTTGACTGAACAGAACGGCGTGCAGCAATAACCATCTCCTGGTCTGCCCTACCCATTTCGCCTGTCCAAAGCGGTTGTGTATCTTCTCGGACAGCGCGTCCGATACCGTCAAGCATTGTTGCAAGTGAAATGCCTCCTTCCGAGATTTTGGTATGCCTGTAAGGATTAAGCCATTCAACCGTGCCACCAAGAGATTCAGGAAGTTCAACAAAAATACGCTGTAGCACCTTACCTTCACCGTATTCTCTCTGAAAATCATAAGTTTGTGCTCTGCCTGCGTTTTCACTAATATCTTCGTCAGTGCAAACGTTGACAGTTTCACCACCAGAAGCACCTTGATTGCCGTTTGTGATAATTGTGCCGCGTTCACCACACGTCTCAAAACCGACAAGTCTGTTCCGTCCCAGACATCCATTTTTGTTGCCTACCATAGCGATGCCGAGTCCGCCATTGTCAAAATCAACCGCGTAAAATTCAAGTCCCTCCCGATTGAAATCCCGTTTTGCCCTGTCAACATAAGGCACAACAGGCATAGAATGTCCTATACTGCTTACCGCAGTCGGTGCAGCGTTCATCCGACACCGTATTGCAGCAAGTCCATGGTACCCAGTCGTGGAAAAAAGCCGATAGCACTTGTGCACCTTGCCAATTACGTCTTCCTGAATAAGTTTGCAAACAAACTGTTCCACAGGGACAAAAGGGAAGTTCTCAGATGTTTGCAGTTTTACGTCGTTTTCAGCAGCATCTGCTATCATCATGTTCATCAAACCGAGAGTCGGTGCAAGTCCTGTTTCAACGTTATGTGATATACTACGACGAGACAGATAGCAAGAAACGATATGATGTAGCGGGGCAGGCACAACGACATCGCAAACATCGGGAGACATTTCGTCAACAAGTTTGCGAACATCGGTGTATGCTTTTACACCGACTCTTGCTGCACCTGCCTCTGCTGATTCTTGATGTGCATCGCACACCGCGACGATTTCAAAGGTATCCTTTAGTGCAGCAGCGGTTGACAGATGTGCTGAGCCGCGTCGTCCGTGACCGATTAGCGCATATTTTAAACGTGACATTTTCTCACCTTTGCTTGAAATTCTGTTGTGTTCAAAGAATAAACAATAGTCTAAATTAACGCATTGATAACCAACTGCTTCAAGCTCACTCCGAATTTTATCTGTCTCAGCAGTAGACACAATTGACACAACTATAAACGTCGCGTCCGGCGGGACTATAGCGGCAGGATTCTGTCCTGTAAAACCCTTCCACTAAAAGAGGGACACAATATTGACAGCTATGGTGTGGTTTCCTAACCATACCGGGCATAGTTATGAAATTACCAAATTCTTTAAGCTTCGGATAGTTTGTGCTACAAGACTGACTTTATAAAGATTCGATTCCCGGTTCTTAGGCATATTATAGGTTATTTTTGTCTGACCATTATATTTGATTTTCTATCCAAGAGTCAACTTTAATCTTCTCAGTACCACGGTTATTTAGTTTTAAGAGTTTTCAGTTGATGCGGATTACTGAGTGTGCTAATAGTTTCCGATTTCCCTCAAGTTCTATCCGATGGATCAGAAATATAGAAAACTAAATGCCCTGGATACTTGTAAAAATCTTGACATTTCTTCATAAATACATGTATAATAATCGTATGCCGTATTATGATGAAATCTTCAAACACGTTACCGGTGAGTTCCCGCAGGACTTGGCAGTGTTAGCACTGAAAACATCAGAAGTGGAAGTCGGAGATCAGTTGAGCACAGAGCAAGCAACGGTTCGGATGCATCATAGCGATGTGACGTTTCATGTCCGATTACCTGATGAGGAGGCGATCCTACATATAGAGGCACAAACCGACGACAGCACCCATAAACCGATGCCCTTAAGAATGCTGGCGTATTCGAGTTTTCTCGCTCTTGAACATGAGAAGAATGTTTATTCAACGGTGTTGTATTTCCGTTCCCCTGCGGGACAAAGGGACCCTGGTTTCTATAGGTATGGTAACGCGCAACGTGGCGGCGTGTGGTTTCAGTATAACGTCATTCGCATCTATGAATTAGAGGGTGAAGCGTTTTTAGATCCTGAAGTTGTAGGGTTGCTGCCTTTCACAGCTTTGATGAAACCACCCGCAGACATGACACCTCAAGCCTGGGTTGAGAAGTGTATAGAAACGACCCAGGCAGCTAATGTCGGCAGAGAGATACGGGCAACACTTTTGTTTGCTCTCTCACTTTTCGGGAGTTTAGCACATCCCAATGAATTTTTTCAGGACCCTTTATTGGAGGCAATCATGCAAGAATCTCCTTTTTACGAACATGTGATCCAACGAGGTATCGAACAAGGCATTGAACAAGGCATTGAACAAGGGGCGCGTCAAATGAGCATTGAAAATACATTGGCAACCCTCAATGCACGTTTCCCTCATGCAAATGCCAACGCCCTCATCCCCAGACTTGAGGCTATTGCTGACATCAACCGCCTCAAGCAGGTGAACCTTAATGCTTCACTTGCAACCTCTTTTCAAAACTTCCAAGAGACCTTAGCGGACTGTCTATCGTAATTTTGGGATAGCCCATTAGGCTGAAGGGATGGAAGATTGGAAGGGTGTTTATTCCAATCAACTATTATTTTTCTACTATGTGTTATATATGTGTTATACATAAGTTCTGAAAGTCTAACAGGCATACCGGTCTGGGTATTTGAAGTAAAATATTCCGTTAAATTGACAGTTATAGGTTTCGTTTACGCTCAACCCGACAGACAATCCCACTTATGTTATAGTTAGTTGACGCATTGATATCCGACCGCCTCAAGTTCACTCCGAATTTTATCTATTTCAGCAGTGGACAATTGACGCAATGGTCGGCGCATCGTCATTGATGGGAATCTCCCCATCAACCATCTGGCACACTTCATGCGTTGGTGTGCATCACTACTCGGTTCACCGAAGTTGTAAACAATACGCGCTAACGTATCCACCTGATTACGGGCTTTGCGTGCACCTATTAAATCGTTATTGAGCGCGGCGTGTACGACAGCAACCATCAATTCAGGAACAAATCCCGCAAATCCGATAAGTGCACCGTCACTACCTTCCAAAAGTGAAGCGAGTAGGTATTCGTCATGGCAGGTTAAGATTGGCACATGTGGCGCAGCTTCTCTCAATTGTTCGTAATCCCAACGCCAGCGTGCCATGTCGCGAGTGCCCATTTTTATGCAGACAACTTGTGGAATTTTCACCATCTCCAACATCTCTTCAAGGCTATATCCCGCCTTTGTCCACGCAGGATATTGATGCACAATAATAGGTATATCTGCACCTTCAGCGACATCTTGAAAATAGCCAACTGCGGTTTCAGGTGTTCTGCCGAAACGTAACCAGTGATGTGCAGGCATCAACAAAATCCCATTCGCTCCAGCTTCTTTTGCTGCGAGTGCATCGTCAATTGCGGGTAAACTTCCTTCCGCACTAACGCCCGAGACAACTTTAACCTTGTCACCAACTGTTTCAGCGGTAATTTGGGTAACACGCTGCCGTTCATGAAGACGGAGCGACATAATTTCACCAGTATGTCCATTACAGACGACACCTTTTATGCCATCTACGTTGGCAAGTTCCTGCATATACTCACGTAAACCGTCTTCATCAATTGATTCATCTGAATGGAAAGGACAGAGTGTTGCCGGAAAAACACCTGCCCAGGGATGCTGCTGCCAATTAAGATTCATTATGTTATCAATACCTCTCTTTATCACAGATGGGAAAATATAAGAGGCGCAATAAATTGCGCGACTACAAACGCTTTTTTGCTCATGAAAAGCGATCATTCAGAAATGGTATTATATAAGGACAAGCACGGAATTCCGTAATATGTTTCAATTTGACACTATTTTAACTTGATTTTAAATCCAAAGTCAAGTATTATTTTTATAATGAACGTAAGGATTTATCATATCTATTTTAGGATATTTCAACAACATCGTTGACTTACGATTTTGTATCTCATCAGCGTGTTTTAGGGAAATTTTGTATCGTTACGGAGGATGTTCACATGAAACAGAGAAGACTGAAAATTATTGCTGCCAGTGCCATTTTGCTCTGTGGTTTCGTGTTTTTGGTGCTGTCTACGACTAAAAGAGAAAGCATGCCAGAACTTACCCCTGCTAAACTTATCGCTAATGCAGACAAAACGGATAATCAAAATGTGAAGCTTGTTGGAGTCATCTCAGAGGAGAGCTCTTCTTGGGATACTGCCAATACTAAGTTAACCTTTGCAATACGCGAACCTGAAGGCAGTGAAACAGTGAATGTGGTTTACAACAATCTCAAACCAGACAACTTCATAGATGGTGGTAACGTTTTTGTTGAAGGCATGTATGATGCAGAGAAAAACCTTGTTGTCGCTACGAAGTTAACGACAAAATGCGCGTCTAAATATGAAGGGGCAGAAAGTGCGACAAAGCAGAAGAACTCCTACTAAACTCAAACTTTAAGTATTTTTCGATATATTTCGCAACACTCAGATGATAGAGGATTATTATGTTTATAGAGGAACTTGTGGAAAGCATACAAGGGGTGACAGCCGAACTTGGACAAGCTGCGATATGGCTTTCTGTCCTCTCTGCGATATGGACAATTGTTTTACTATGTATAGGATTGCGTGAGAAAAATTCTAACGCTGTACAGAGTGGTAGAAACGCTGTTATCGCTACCTTTATCCTCATTACTATTGCCACGGGTGCGTTAATCTTTGGCTTTGTGACAGATGATTTCTCAATGAAGTATGTCGTTGAGGTATCCAGTGCAGCACAACCTCTCCTCTATAAAATCACGGCACTCTGGGGGGCAATGTCTGGTTCGCTCTTACTCTGGCTTTGGATACTTACCATTGCTGGTGCTATCGTTGTTTGGCAAAACAAAAAAGCGAGTGACACACTTGCGGATTACGCCCTGATTCCCATCGCCATTGTCCAACTCTTTTTTATCGTTGTCGTCACTGGATTAATTGAAGGTGTTTACAACCCACTTGCCCGATTTCCCGATGGTACAGTGATGCCAGATGGACGTGGGATGAACCCGCTCCTACAGACACCCAGCATGGCGATTCATCCGCCCACCTTGTACATCGGATGGATTTGTCTCACAGTGCCATTTGCTTTTGCTGTGGGAGCACTTGCATCCGGTAGAATCGGCAGTGATTGGATACTCCGTTCTCGCCGATGGATGTTGTTCTCTTGGATCGTTTTAACTATCGGCATCACACTCGGAGGAAATTGGGCATATCAGGAACTTGGCTGGGGTGGATATTGGGCATGGGATCCAGTTGAAAACGCTTCCTTTATGCCGTGGCTACTCGGCACCGCATATTTGCACTCTGTAATGATACAAGAAAAGCGGAATATGCTTAAACTGTGGAATATCCTCTTGATCACCTTAGCCTTCCAATTCACCTTGTTAGGAACATTTATAACCCGAAGTGGGATTATTACATCGGTGCATTCCTTTGCACAATCCGATATTGGCTGGTATTTTTTGGGCTTTATTCTCGCTTCAACCGGGGGCGTCATTGCACTTGTCGTATACCGCTGGCATCGGCTCAAAAGTGCTAACCGTCTTGAATCTCTCCTCTCCCGCGAGAGTGCTTTCGTTATGAACAATTGGCTTCTCGTTGGATTAACCTTGATTATTCTTTGGGGAACGTTGTGGCCCATAATCTCCGAAGCGATCAATGGTGAAAAATCGGCTGTTCCCGAAGCTTTTTTCAACAAGGTCGTTATTATTCCCGGACTCCTACTCCTCTTTTTAACCGGTGCCGGTCCTATTATTTCTTGGAAAAAGATTACACCAAACAATTTCCGCCGCATGTTTGTATCGCCAACTGTAATCGGCTTGATAGCGGCAGCAGTAGCATGGATATTCCTTGCTTTCAGAGCATCCACTGCTCCTATAGCTGCTTCAGAAGTTACTGCTGAAGTTTCTACAACGAATTTGTTCATGCGGGTATGGGAATTTCTCACTTTCAGTGGAAACCCAATTCCAATTTATTCTGTGCTTTGTGTTTTTGCAAGCGTGTTTGTTGTGGTTGCAATCTTTAGCGAATTTAATCGCGGGGCTAAGCTCCGTGCTAAACGGCAAGAAAGTTCCTTTTTCAACGGTTTGTGGCTCCTTATCCAACGTAATAAACGCCGATATGGTGGTTATATCATCCATATCGGTATTGTTATTGTCTACATAGGTATTATGGGTTCCAAAGGGTATTTTTTACACAAAGAAGAAAGCCTTAAACTTGGTGATTCAATGGAAGTAGGTGCTTACCAACTTACAATGAAAGACACGTTTGAAGAGGAACACGAAAATTACTTACGGAGAGGAGTCGTTTTTGATGTAGAAAAGAATGGTCAACATGAGGAAACGATGAAACCAGCACGTCACTACTACGACCAGGCAGAGCAAGCAGAAGAGGAGCAAGGCACGATTGAGTCAGCGATACACCCAATCGGTCTAAATGATCTCTATATCGCTCTGGGGCCTTTGCCAGCAAAGATAGACACAGACACCGATATCAACGTTGCTATCTACCACAATCCACTGATTAAGGTTGTCTGGATCGGTGTTGCTGTGATGGTGTTGGGTGGCATTATAGCAATTGCGCAGAAATCTGATCCTAAGCCACGTTCCCAGGCAGCATAGGTGATTGCAATGAAAATCATGAATTCACAATCTGTCGAAAAGAATTGTTTTCTTATTCTGGTGATAGTTGCTTCATTTATTTTTGTCAGTATTGTCACAGCACAAGCGCAGACAGCAGATAGCGATACATCAAAGGATTTTGAGTTCGAATCACAATTAGAAGAACTCTTAACAACATTGTACTGTCCGTGCGGGTGTGTCCGAGAAACAAATAAGGCATGTGTTTGTGGTACGGCTCAGGCAATTGAAGCCCATTTTATAGACGCGTTGACCGAAGGCCAAACCGTTGAACATATCCGTACAGCTTACCTGAAAACTTACGGTTCTGAGTTTTCCGCAGTGATGAAGGCAGAAGGTGTTAATCGGATTGCTTATATAATGCCTGCAGTTATACTAATAGTTATCGGTGGTGTGATTTGGGTAGTTCGGCATCAATCGCGAAACTACGATATAACGTCAACACAACCTGACCAGCAGATTTCTGATGAATTACAACAACAGGTTGAGTCAGAGCTGGAAAAATACAAGGAAGAAAATTAAGGTGCTCTTATGGCTTTTCTTGTAATTTTGTGGATAATTCTTTTTGGAACTGCTCTTTTAGTATATCTCATATTCCCACTTTTTGGCAGAGCAGCTATTCTCCCGGAGGTTGACGCAACGGAAGCGCGCATGCAAATGCTCTCCCTGGAACGTGAACAGAGTTATTCTGCGCTGGCTGACCTTGATGAAGATTATGAAACGGGAAAACTTTCAGAAAAAGATTACAAGGAACTACGGACTGAACTGTTGCAAGAAACAGCTAATATTGTCAGCCAATTGGAAGCAGCTGCAAAGACAGATGTAGAAGCTGAAATTGAAAGATTTAAACAACAGAAACGCAAATAATGAAGATACACAGAGATTTATTTTTAATTAAATGGGGTTGCAACGTCTTAAAACGTTCAGAAACCTCTCAATGTTTTCGTAATTTGTTGCTAATAGTCATTGCATTTCTATTGTGGTCCCCTACTACCTATTCCCAAAACGAAGTCGGCAACATCCACGGCAAATTAATTGATAAAAAGTCGGATAAATCTATTGCTAACCATCCTGTTATCCTCAAAATTCATAAAGCAGGAGATGTTACACAGCAGGAAACAACAACTGATGAAAACGGCAACTATCGCTTTGAAAATTTGCCATTAGATATTGAAACACATTATACAGTCTCTACAAACTATGATGGCAGAGAACACATAGAAAAGGATTTGGTCCTATCTTCGTTTGTGCCAAACATTGTTATTGACATTGAGATCGGCGAGGTAACGGATGACCCATCGCAGATTCAGATCAAATCGTTTACTATTTTGATCGGTAGCCCTCCCGCAGCACTTGCAAAGGAAGGTGTTGTTGTAGTCAATGAGTTCCTGAATGTTGAAAACTTGAACACCTCTCCATTTCAAATTGTTCGCGACGGAGAAACAATTGGGTTCAATTTTGATCTACCGAAAACGCATAAAGGATTTCATCCTCACCCTCATGCTCCTAAATCCCTAAAACTTAGTTCTACCGGTAGTCACATTATCTTAACCGATCCGTTACCCCACGGTTCAACGCTCATAGTGTACGAGTACCTCTATCCTGTTAATAGTGCTGAATTTGATTTATCCCGACGGATGCCTTTTCGCACGGACCAAATTGCCATACTTATTCAAGACGGTATCAATTTGGTTCCACATTCAAAGCATTTTAAATCAGCTGAATATGAAGCGATTAATAATGTGGTTTATAAGGCTTACCCAGATCGAAAAGGAGGGTTCTCATCAGGTAAAATAGTTGACTTAAATTTGGGAATACCAAAACCCGAATCTAATATGGGGCAAATGGCTTTTATTGCAATTGCTGCGGCTTTGGCTGGTGGGTTCCTCGTGGCGGCGATTTTCATGCTCCGCCGTGCGCAACGTGCTTCTAAAGAATCTGATGATGCGCAGCCTACGGCAACGGACGCGGGTTGGCTACGTAAACTTAGCGATGTCGATCTTGAACACGCTCGAACAGCAAGACTTGAATTCATAACACAGCTTGATGAGGCACACGAAAAACAAGATATTTCGGAACGGGTCTACAACCGATTTCGTAAGGAACAAACAGAACGGCTTACTGAGATTCTTGACCAGCGCAAAGAACGTGGATTGGACAACTAACATTTACTATTGAAACGACTTGTATTAGTTGTGAATCAGTTTGTTGTTTTTCACATTCTGTAAGAGCGATCTCCGAATCGCGACCCGTTTGTCGTCGGGAATCAGAGTTCCCTCCTACCTTGAGGTCGTCAGGTTTCGGAAAAGTCTCGGAATTCAAACCTAAACGATACAAACATGTGAAATATAAACATATCAGATGTTAACTGGAACAACGCGCTATTGAAATTTATTGGTAAGACAGACCATTTTTGGGAAATAGCAGAAGGAATTAATGGGATGAGTGATGAACAACATATCGCAGAGTTGATAGAAGATTTAGAGGAATTGGATGATGATGTGCGTGATGCTGCGAAGACAGAATTAACTGAAATCGGTGAACCCGCAATTCCTCAACTTATTGAAGCACTGGCACATAATCTTTCCGATGTAGCTGATAAAGCCGCAGATATCTTAGCAGCAATCGGTGAACCCGCAATTCCGGATCTTATTGATGAGATGGAGATTGCTGAAAGACACCATGCGCTTGCCATTATCAGCGCACTTACCCGTATAGGTGAACCCGCAATACCGTTCTTGCTGGAAGTATTAACCCAAAAACCGAGCGAAGAACTTCGAGAATACGCAGTTCGCACATTCAGCGGGATGGGTCTTGCGGCAACAAGCGCAATTCCCGCACTTATTCAAGCCTTGTCTGATCCCGACGACGAGGTGCGAACTTATGCTGCTTATGCACTCGCCAGAATGGAAGCAGCAGCAGCGGATGCGGTACCCGCGCTCATCAAGGCACTTGAAGATGATTCTGAACGCGTCCAGCACCATGTCGCATTTGCATTAGATAAAATTGGAACTCCAGAGGCACAGGAAGCACTAAGAGCATTATAGATGAAGCACTAAGAGCATTATAGATAGTGTAACGCAAGTTCAATTTTACCTTAATAAATCAAGTCTCATGCATTATGGCTTTCGTCAAAATAACTTATCGTGCGTGGCACGCTGCGAGGTGCAGAAAACACCGTCCTACCCTAAAAAATAATCGGGCTTACAAAGCCCTCCTACAAGAAAGGGAGTGGCTAATGACAAAACTTCATACACCCAGATTAAACAGGGTTATTTAGTTTTTGGTTTTTCTTACGAATTTTTAACATCGGCTATATACCCCAGAACGGTAGGTGCGGTTTCTAACCGCACCGAATTTAGAGCAAAGACCTTCTATTGACTTTCCTTGTAGGGTGCGGTGCGGTTCGGAAACCGCACCTACCGCCCTTGGATATTAACTTTTAGTAAACCTCAATAACGGTAAACTCTTAAAACTGAATAACCCTGCAGATTAAAATAAAAACTTGAAAACTAATATGTAAATATGGTATAATTAGAAAAAGAAGAATATTAGTATTGTTTACAAAGAAAATTTCACAAAAAGGACGAAATTAATAAAATAGCTAATAAACTGGAATAATTTGCTTATAATTAGAAAGGAGTCAAGATGGCTAAATACGATTTTGTAGTCGCTGTAGGAGGGGCACCCGGACAAGGTATAGAAACGCTTGGAAAAAGTTTGGGGCAGTTTTGTGCTCGGTACGGACTGCACGTTTTCACTTATAGTGCCTATCAATCCCTCATCCGCGGCGGTCATACCTTCCTTACCATCCGAATTAGTTCAGAACCAGTTGCCAACCACGGCGACGAGATTGACCTTATCATTGCTCTTGATAGAAACAGTTTAGAAAAGCATATACCACACGTCAGACCCGGTGGCACCCTCATCTATAACAGTGATGATGTAAAAAAACAGGCACCAGAACGAGACGATATCCAGTTGTGTCCTATCCCTTATAAAGAATTCTCCAGCGGAATTGAAGATAGAAAGTTACAGAGAGCATGTTTGAATACGTGTATGCTTGGTGCAGCTTTGAACCTCGTGGGTGCGGACTTAAAGGTACTTGAGGAGATGATCATCAATGCGTTTCTCAAACGCAAAGGGCAAGAAACTGTGGATGCCAACATTGATGTTGCGACTAAAGGTTATGAACATGCTGCTGAAAACTTTACTCCGTTTGATACACAATTTGTAAAACAGGAGCCTGCCCTTGCATTTGGTGAAGGAAATGGGATGATGGCAATGGGAGGCGCTGCAGCAGGCGTTAAGTTCTATAGTGCTTATCCGATGAGTCCTTCAACAGGTGTACTCCACTGGATGGCAGCGCATGCGCGAAATTTGAACATCATGGTGCGACAATGTGAAGATGAAATTAGTGTTATCAACATGGTTATCGGTGCTGCACACGCTGGATGTCGAGCGATGTGTGCTACATCCGGTGGCGGATTTGCGCTCATGTCGGAAGCAATCGGCAGTGCAGCGATGATGGAAATTCCTATCGTAGTCATTAACGTCCAACGTGGTGGTCCCTCCACCGGTCTGCCTACGAAAACGGAGCAAGGTGACTTATGGCAACTTCTCGGTGCAAGTCAAGGTGATTTCCCAAAAATCATCGTCGCCCCTACCAGTATCATAGATGGTTTTGATACCATTCCCGAACTATTCAACCTTGTTGATAAGTTCCAATGCCCCGGTATGGTTCTGTCCGACCTTACGCTCTCAATGGGGTACACGACGTTTGACCCTGATTCTATCAATTGGCAACCGGAAATTGACCGCGGTGAATTGATAACTGAACTTGGACAAACAGATGGCGAGTATCTACGCTTCCAGATTACTGATAGTGGAATTTCACCCCGTGCCATTCCAGGCACCCCAGGTCATGTTCACGTTGTTGCTACAGATGATCATGATGAAGATGGTGGACTAATTAGTGATGAATTTACGAACCCACATAAACGACGCGACATCATGGAGAAACGGCAACGGAAGATGGATGGCATCGTTAAACTTCTGCCACCACCAACGCTTGAAGGGCCTGAAGATGCTGAAGTCACACTCATTGGATGGGGTTCAACACACAGTGTGATTTCTGAAGCAGCACAAGCTTTAACTGAAGACGGTATCGCAACGAACCACATTCAATTCAAATGGCTCTACCCAATGGACGAAGACGCTATAAACGAAGTGTTAGCAAAATCAGCACACGCTATTATCGTTGAATGCAACTACACAGGTCAGTTTGCCCGATTCTTACGAGGTGAAACAGGCTTTAAGGCAGATGGACACATCCGAAAGTATGATGGCGAGCCATTTATGCCGCACCACATTGTTGACGGAACTCGTGAGCTTTTAATCGGTAAAACAGAACTCTATGTTCCATACCAAGAAATTGTTGTCTAACAGAGGAGGATGAATCAATGGCAAAAAAAGAAAGACCTATTAAAGGTGCTCCTACAGCGAAAGATTTTAAAGGTGATGTTAATCCCGATTGGTGCCCCGGTTGTGGTGATTTCGGTGTGCTGAGTGCGCTACAAAATGCTTACGCAAAATGTGGTCGTGGCAATCATGATCACCTCACTGTCAGTGGAATCGGGTGTTCTTCTAATCTCCCTGGCTTCATTAATACTTATGGAATGCACACGCTGCATGGTCGTTCACTTGCTGTAGCAACGGGTGCTAAACTCGCTAATCACGAGATGAATGTCGTCGTCACCGGCGGTGATGGAGATGGTTACGGCATCGGTGGAAACCATTTCATCCATACGATGCGGAAAAATATTGATCTCCTCTATATCGTGATGAACAACGAGACTTATGGGTTAACCATTGGTCAAGCTTCTCCCACTACCGTTGTTGGTGAAAGCACTAAAAGTACTCCGTTTGGTAATATAGAAACACCCCTCAACCCTGTCGCAATGGCAATTGTCTCGGGCGCTACTTATGTCGCCAGAGCCTTTAGTTCAGAACGTGACCAACTCGTAGAATTAATGTACAACGGGATGCAACACAAAGGGTTCGCCTTTATTGATGTTATCAGTCCTTGTCTTACGTGGAAAGGGGACGAAATTTTCGATTACTGGAAGGAGCGAGTCAATTTTCTTGAAAATCATGACACAAGTGACAAAGCCGCTGCACTTGAACAGGCAGTCAAGACGGGTCATGAAACTCAGCTTGGATTATTCTACCACGACACAAGTCGTCTCTCCTTGGATCAGATGGAACCCGTTTTGGAAAATGGTCCTATGGCACATCAACCACTTGGTGTTACGCCTGAGCAGGGAGCTGCAATTATCCAGCGTATGATGTAAAACGGAACGTTAAGGGCAGGTAGAATACCTGCCCTTTTCTTTTTGTCACTACGACAGAATCACAAATTTATCCTACACACTATGCGTCTTAACGCTTCCCAGATTACGAAACATTTTAGCCACCGCACGATTGTCAAAGACGTTAATCTCACGATTAACCCTGGAGAAGTGGTAGCAATTTTCGGTCCTAACGGTGCTGGCAAAACGACGTTTGTCAAAATACTTGCGACTCTCCTCCGTCCAACATCTGGGGAACTTGAGATTGAAGGCACGGACGCAATCGCTGACTACGCGCAAGTCCGAAACGCTTTAGGCGTCATTGTCCATGAGCATTTGGCTTATCCTACATTGACTCCGTTTGAGAATCTTAAGTTTTTCGGACAGATGTACGGCGTCAATGATTTGGAAAGTCGCTGTAAAACACTCCTTGCTGAAGTTGGTTTGCAGCGTTTTGTGCACGAACCACTTAATATCTTTTCACGTGGTATGACGCAGCGTTTTATGATTGCCAGAGCGCTTCTCCACTATCCCTCAATTTTATTACTTGATGAACCTTTTTCTGGACTTGACGCGTCTGCCAAACAGTTTGTCGTAGATCGCATCACACAAGAACGACAAAATGGGAAAAGTATTCTCATTACAACACACAACATCGAATTGGGTTATCTTGTAGGCACAAGGTTTCTTTTTATGATAAACGGGGAATTGGATGAGATCGCAAAAAAAGACGAAATTGATGTAGAAACTTTACTACGGATGTACGAAGAGAGGTTGATAAACACCACTTCAAATTGAGACAAACATGAAGGCACTCCGTCAGATTGCTGCGTTGATACGTAAAGACCTTGGACTACAATTCCGTTCAAAGGAGACGCTGGCTTTAATCTTTGTTTTTAGCGTACTTGTTGTCCTCATTTTTGCTTTTGCTTTTGGGCCGGAATTTCCCACTGAAAAGACTGAACGTGGAAAATTAGCGGCGAGTGTTCTCTGGGCAGCTTTCGTTTTTGCTGGAATTATTACCTTGAACCGTTCATTCGCAATAGAACGATCACACAGTGCTTTGCACGGTATTCGGCTTACCGGTGTTGATGCAAGCTATGTTTACCTTTCCAAAGTTATTAGCAACGTCGTTTTTCTATTTCTATTGAAAATTGTTATTACACCCATCGCACTTCAATTCTTTGAACTATTTGATGACGTTACGGTGGTTACAGTAATAAAATTGCTTGGTGTGCTAAGTATCGGCACGCTCGGTTTTTGTGCTGTCGGTGTGCTTTTAGCAGGCATGTCTACAAGCACAAATGGTGGTGAAAGTCTACTCTCTGTCATCCTGCTTCCGCTTGTCATTCCGATTATTATGGCGGGGACAAAATGCACCGTCTCTATTTTAGTAACTGGCGAATTGGAAGATAGATTCTGGTTGATGATGTTGATAGGTTCAAGTCTTGTCTTTTTGGCATCAGCGTATTTACTTGCCGATGCTGTTATTGAGGAATAGTAGTGGTTTAAAAATCTGAATATGATACAATTTATTAGTTAACAAATCTTAAGAACTATAAGCTTCGAAAGGAGAAGCAACTTGTCAGAAATAATCCATCTTCATGCACGAGAAATACTGGATTCACGAGGTAACCCCACGGTTGAAGTAGACGTTAATTTAGCATCAGGGGCGTTTGGACGTGCGGCGGTCCCATCGGGTGCATCTACAGGTGAACACGAGGCGGTTGAGCTTCGTGATAAAGAGGCAGATCGCTACTTAGGCAAAGGTGTTCAGAAAGCAGTTGAGAATGTCAACACTGTTATTGCAGATGCACTTGCGGGAGTAGATGTATTCGCGCAAAACGAGATTGATGCTACCATGTGCAAACTTGATGGCACTGACAATAAAGGCAACCTCGGTGCAAATGCAATCTTAGGCGTCTCCCTTGCCGTTGCGAAAGCTGCTGCTGATGAACTCGGACAACCTCTCTTTCGCTATATCGGTGGTACAAATGCAAAAGAACTTCCGCTACCGATGATGAATATTCTAAACGGCGGTTCTCATGCCGATAATAACGTTGACATCCAAGAATTTATGGTGATGCCTGCGGGGGCAAGCAGTTTCGCTGAAGCACTACGTATGGGAACGGAAATTTTTCACAGCCTCAAAGCGGTCTTGCAAGCGCGAAATTGTAACACTGCAGTTGGTGATGAAGGTGGCTTTGCTCCAGATTTAGATTCCAACGAGGAAGCCATAGCGGTAATTATTGAGGCTATTGAACGGGCTAAATATGTCCCTGGTGAAGATGTCTTATTAGCGTTAGATGCTGCTTCAAGTGAATTTTACAATCGTGATACCGACACCTATGAATTAAAGGCAGAGACACAACCGACTAAATCACCGGAAGATATGGTTGGTTTTTATACCGAGCTCTGTGAAAAATATCCCATTGTCTCAATTGAAGATGGCATGGACGAAAACGACTGGGAAGGTTGGAAACACTTAACCGAGGCAATTGGCGATAAAGTCCAGCTCGTCGGTGATGATCTTTTCGTTACCAATACCACTCGGTTACAGCAAGGAATTGACGGAAACATCGGCAATTCTATCCTTATTAAAGTGAATCAGATAGGAACTTTAACAGAGACGCTTGACGCCATTGAACTTGCCCGACGTTTCAACTATACTGCTGTTGTTTCACATCGGTCGGGTGAAACCGAAGATACAACTATTTCTGACCTTGTTGTGGCGACCAACGCGGGACAAATAAAAACCGGTTCGCTTTCCCGTACTGACCGTGTTTGTAAATATAACCAACTTCTTCGTATAGAAGAAGAACTTGGCGATAGTGCAATTTTTGCTGGCAGGAAAGTTTTCTATAATTTGGCTGGTTCCCGTTAAACTCCATTTTAGTATTGGGACAGTGTTTTACTGTCCCAAATATGCTTTTAAAGGCTCATTTTATGCGTATTTTTCGCGTAATCTTATTCATTATAGCATTAGCTTTACTCATAGTCAGTGTCAGACAATTCCAGAACGGTTATAGAGACTGGCAACAGGCGCAATTGGTTGAAAAAGGCTACCAAGCAGAGATACAAGAGTTGGAAGACGAACGCGATCGGCTTAAGCAGCGTGTGGAAATGCTGAAAAACGATACTCTCACCAAGGAACGGCTTGTCAGGAAAAGGTTCGGTTATGTCAAACCAAGTGAAGTTAAGTTCAAAGTCGTTAAACCCGCACACCCCGAATGATTTACAATCAAGCATAATATTCATTTCTGCGTAAATGTCCTCCCAGCACAATTTTCACACGAATTGAAACAGTGAACATAGTAAATCCTCTCTACACCTCGCGACTGATCCTATAAACCCCAGGGTTATTCAGTTTTTGGTTTTTCGGACGAATTTTTAACACCTGTTATATACTTCAGGACGGTAGGTGCGGTTTCTAACCGCACCGAATTTAGATCAAAAACCTTCTATCAACTTTCCCTGTAGGATGCGGTGCGGTTAGAAACCGCACCTACCGTCCTTGGATATAAACTTTTAGTAAACCTCAATAACGGTAAATTCTTAAAACTGAATAACCCTGTATAAACCCTTTGCAATATAGAAAAATTTCAGTTATAATTGAGAATAACACAAATAAGCGAGTCAGTTACAATTCTCCTTATGGAAAACTTGCTGCTACCATCACGGAATATAGGATAATCTTATGTACACAGAAAACAATCATCAAAGCCCTTTGCCTAAGTTAATTGCTATATGTGGACTTCTCTTGCTTTTCATTTTAGTCATTAATGCTGTGCGTTTTCTTGAGAAAGAGACGTTTCAACCTTCCACCGATAAGGTTGAAGTAAAAGAAACGCGTCCAAAATCTTTTAAAGTTGAGGCGAAGGAGATACATCCGAAATCTGTTAGACGCAGAGACGCTCTTGATACGAAGCGATGGCCCGACGGGTTCCGACTTCACCGCTATTATTGGATTGGTGGAGCGGCTGTTTACGTGGCAGAAATGGACCGTGATGAGAAAAACCTAAGATTTGATGTGGAACTTGCTAACTCCCAAATTCTCAGGCGTGAAACCGTTAGCGGTGCTACAAGACGACTCAAGAGAAAAGGGATACAACCTGTAGCGGGTGTTAATGGCAGTTTCGGGATTCGTGAAGATAGTTACGGGCGTGGTGGGATGATTTTCAACCTCCACATCCAAGAAGGTGAACTCATTAGTATTCCTAAATTGATTGATAGATGGGGCTATTCGCCACCTTCACCGTGGGGTGAAACAAGTTTTGGAGTTACCCCCGATGGCGAATTTCTTTTAGAGGCAGTTCACTTAAACGGAAAACTTCGCATTGGTGAAGAAACCCTCACGATAGACGCTATTAACCAAATTTGCGATTCATTGTGTTCGGTAGTGCTTTATACACCTCGCTTTGGAAGATCAACTTTAACACGCCGATGTTATGAATTTGCCCTCCAAAAACTTACACTTCCGCTCACAGGAAAATACACGAGTCGTTTTGTTGTGACTGCAGTCAACCCACGTGGTAACAGCATTATACCATCTGACGGTGTAGTTCTTGCTATAGAACCGCGTTTGGCAAGTCGCTGGTATAAGAAGATTCCCAAATCTGCGACTGGTGTATTGGATATTGCACTCACACCTGAAAAATGGCAGACAGTTCAGACGGGCATCGGTGGAAATCTTCGGTTATTACGAAACGGGGAAATTGAACCAGAGCTAATTGAGTTTGCACGAGGCGGAAACAGGAGTGCTTACAGACATAGCAACGCTGCGCATCGGCATCCACGGAGTGCTTTGGGATTCAACGATGAGAAACTTTTTCTTATTGTAGTTGATGGTAGAAAATCCGGTTACAGCATGGGGATGACCCTTTACCAAATGGCAGATTTTTTCAACGATATCGGGGTTAAACACGCTATTAATTTTGATGGCGGCAGCTCCTCCGCTTTGTGGGCGTTGGGCAAAATTGTAAATAGCCCCGCTCACCCTTATGAGCGACCAATTTTCAACGTAGCGGTGATCCGCACCAGAGAAAAATAACCACATGAAACTACGATATGCTCTTCTGTGCCTCCTGCTACTAATTGCATGTTCAAATAGGAATACCCCACAAGCAGTTGCTGAAGATTTTATCTATAACTACTACAAACTTGCTAACCAAGAGGCAGCACTCCTGTTAAGTTCTGGACTTGCCACAGAAAAATTGGAAGCAGAAATCGGGAGGCTGCAAGAGGTGCGTGCGCCGGGGGACCCTACTCCTGAAATGCCCACAATTGAATATAAGCAGGTCGGAAAAGAAACCGCCAACGAAGTTGAAAACGTAACACACGTATTATTCAACTATCAATTGACAATCAAGAATCGAAACGGCATAACGACACATACCCGAAAAGTTGTGATTACCACCGAAAACATTGACGGACACTGGAAGGTGGTCAATTTTGATGAATATTAAATGGTATTGTTGTTTAAGGTAGCGCGGGAATCCTAATCTAATCCAATAGAGATTTTCATGAAAACTGGTAAGGTTGCAATCTTTACACAACCACAAACTCCATTGGAATTTCGGGAATATCCGATTCCATCTGTGACACCGGATGATATGCTTGTCCGAATCCGGATGGCGAATATTTGTGGTTCTGATCTACATTTTTGGCGAGGACACGGTCCTAAAATCGCAAGTGGTGTTCCACAGGTGCTTGGTCATGAAATGATCGGCACGATTGAAGCGATGGGACGCAACGTGCAAAATGACAGCATAGCACAACCGCTAACCGAAGGAGACCGAATCGTCTACTCCTATTTCAAACCGTGTCAGCGTTGTTGGATGTGCCTCAACGGAAAACCTGGATGTCCGAAGCGTTACAGAGATTGGCTCGGTGTTTCAAGTGAGCAACCGCCACACTTCCACGGCGCATACGGTGAATATTACTACATGAAAGCGGGACATTGGGTTTTTAAAGTTCCTGATGAACTACCGGACACGCTTGTTTCTCCTATAAATTGTGCGTTATCGGAAGTGATTTACGGACTTAATCAGATCGGTATCACGCTCGGAGATACGGTTGTTATTCAAGGTGCTGGCGGACTTGGACTCTATGCAACTGCGGTTGCGAAAGAAATGGGAGCAGGGAAAATTATTGTTCTTGATCGGCTTCCAGCACGTCTTGCGCTTGCACATGAATTTGGTGCGGATTATACCCTCAACGTTGATGAAATTGATATGACAGAGCGCGTTGAATAT
This sequence comes from Candidatus Poribacteria bacterium, assembly GCA_965219695.1. GTDB lineage: Bacteria > Poribacteria > WGA-4E > WGA-4E > WGA-3G > MSPOR6. The sequence goes on from CBDCOJ010000008.1 coordinate 125,672, forward strand.
GTTCTTGATCAGACAAATGGCATCGGTGCTGACCTTGTTGCAGAATTTGTTGGCTCGCCACGCGTACTCGCGGAAGGTATAGAAATGCTGCGGTGGGGTGGGCGTTACCTCTGGATCGGCAACATCAATCTCGGTTTTCCTACTGAAATTGACCCCGGCAATATCGTTCGGTGTAGCAAAGCGATTCAAGGTGTAATCGTTTATGAACCTTGGGTAATCCCACGTGCGCTTGATTTCCTGAGTCGCACACGAGATAAATATCCGTTTCATAAAATCATCTCCGATACCTTCCCGTTTGACCACATTAACGACGCTTTCTCCTATGCTGACGAGGGTTCTGCCATCCGAGTTGGATTAGAATTTGACAAGGTTCATTAATTGGTGACATAGAGTAAAATGAGTAACTACAGAAAATTCAAAGATTACCATATTGAACAACTTCGCGATCCAGAGGACGCAAAGATATATCTTTCTGTAGCACTTGAGGATTATGAGAAAAACGAAGACATTGACGCTTTTTTATTAGCAGTTAGAGATGTAGCAGAGGCACAAGGAGATATATCTAAGTTAGCTGAACGCGTGAGTCTCACCGATGAGGGACTTCATAAAGTTCTTTCTGAAAATGGGAATCCGCAACTTAACACAATGCGTAAAATACTACACGAGTTAGGTTTTAAATTTTCAATAGAAGCACGCGAGAATCAACTGCAGGCAGGCAACTAAACAGCAAATTATCTGTTTTCAATGAATTACTATCAACAATCTCGTTAAAATGCCTTCTTCCCTCTACATCCACATTCCGTTTTGTGCCACAAAGTGTTACTATTGCGCTTTCAACACCTATTCTTTCCACAAAAAACAAGCGAAAACCTACTTAGACGCGCTCCGAACAGAGATGCAACTTTACGCGCCGCAAACCGCTCCTTTACAAACAATCTTCATCGGGGGCGGCACCCCTTCTATCCTTTTTGCCAAATCTTTAGAACGTTTGTTTGCCGATATACAGAAACATTTTCAGATATCTCCCAATACTGAAATCACTGTAGAATGCAATCCGGGCACTGTTGATGGTGAAAAACTACGGGTGATGCGCGATGCTGGGGTAAATCGACTCAGTTTCGGTTTGCAAGCAATGCAGGATGAGATATTACGACAATTAGGTAGACTCCACACTGTTGATGAATTTCTCCACAGTTATCAACTTGCTCGCAAATTCAGGTTTGACAACATCAACATTGATCTGATTTTCGCCCTTCCAAAGCAAACGATGGAAGCATGGCAGCACACCTTAAGAGAAACAATCTCACTTGAACCCGAACATATCTCTGCTTATAATCTCGTCATGGAAAAGTCAACACCTTTTTATGAGTGGTGGAAAGCAGGGGAATTGGTTCTCCCTCCTGAAGACACCGAAGCAGATATGTTCCAATACACTATTGAAACGCTTACCTTACACGGATATACGCACTACGAAATCTGCAACTTCGCCCGCCCAAACCGAGAGATGAAACACAATCTTGTTTATTGGAACAATCAGGAATATGTCGGATTAGGCGTTGGTGCATGCGGATATGTTGATGGTGTCCGTTATACGAACATCCGAGGCATCCCGCCTTATATTGAGGCACTTCGTCAACACAAAAAACCGATTGCAGACACTGAACGTTTAACAGAGTATGCTGAAAAAGCGGAAACTCTCATGCTTGCTCTCCGTAAACGAGAAGGTATCTGTTTAGCGGATTATGAGCAACGTTTCGGTGAGAAACTTGAAGTGGCGTTTGGAAACATCATCAAAAAGTGGACGGATTTAGAGTTGTTAGAGCAGAACGGGACACATCTCTGTCTTACACAGCGCGGACTTTTCTTGGCAAACGAGGTTTTTGTGGAATTGCTGTGAATGACATCACTTTCCTTCATAATCTGGGTTCACCCATTTAAGCATATCTGTTGTGTACTCAGGTTCGTCTTCGCTGTATGCTCGTGCAAGTATCTGCATAGACAGACTATGCCACGCTTCACGTTCTGCGAACTCTTGTTCTGATTCGTACTTTTCAATCAGTGCCTCAACCACTTCCATTAATGAAACCAACGGATGACTTTCGCTTTCACCGATGAGAACTTTTAACTCGTCCCGCAAAGCCGAGAGTCGTTGGTAATCGGACTCTGTACGCGGGACGAATACAATAGAAGCAAGTTCTGGCCATATATCTTGAGCAGTTTGTATTTCGTTGATCATGCTAACTCCTTTTTGGAACCCTAAAATTGTCCAAAACTCAATACTCACATTATAACATATATTTCCTGAAAGCTCAGCTATTTTTGATTTCGGATATCTAAAAGTTTATCTGAATCGCGGATTATGGTTTTGGCGTGGAATTGTCTGAATGAATCTATGCTTATGGCAAGCGTACAAGTTGGGTTTTGTAAACCCTATCTACGTATTTTTCGTGTTTATATGATCGGTGTATAGGTCAGTTGAACACAAGCGAAACCTAACCTATGGCTTGTTAAAAGGAAATAAGTGCTTGTTTATTACGGTTGCTATTTTCTATGTATCCGCTTATGACACCCGCCGCACACAGCAGTTAAGTCATTGAGTCGTTCTCTGCCGACACGTTCATCAATGTTTAAATAGTAACATCAATTATAACGTTTCCTAACAAAGATTATCAAGGAAAACATATCCTATTCCAGACCCGTAATTCGCGCAATCTGCGAAATCCGCATAATCCGCGATTCAGACAAGCCAAATCGCACATAACTCACACACTAAATTGACATCTATGGGCATTGCACACGCCCAATTGACCCTTATTAACTAATTTTATGCACCCTTTCAGTTCCAAAATAGTATCTTATAATAGTTAAAAGCATGGAATGTATTTATTCACAACAGATTAATAATTCGTTAGCGGGAACATTTTTCGCTAATGAAGTGTGAATATAGTATACACCGATCTTATCAAACGATTTTGGAGTGTTTAGATGGTAGATGACGATGTTCTACTCATACGCAAAATATTATTAGGGGACGATGCTGCATTCAGCACCTTAGTTGAAAAGTATCGAAAAGGTGTTCATGCTTTCGCATGGCGGAAAATAGGCGATTTCCACTTTGCAGAAGAGATTACTCAGGATACTTTCATCCAAGTATATAAAAATCTTTCCACCCTTAAAAATCCAAGCCAATTTGCTGGATGGTTATACGTAATTGCTAATCGTTTGTGTATCAAATGGAAGCAAAAGAGAAAATTAACTATGCAATCATTAGAAGGCACATCAATGTCAGAGATTGACGCATCTTCATATAACAAGTATCTATCCGAACAGAGGAATAGAGAGGCGACCGCGAGACGACTTGAAATTGTAAACAAACTTCTGAAAAAACTGCCTGAAAGTGAACGGACTGTTATAACTCTTTATTATTTAGGCGAAATGACTGCTAAAGAGATTGGTAAGTTTTTAGGTGTATCTATTAACACGATTAAGAGCCGACTTCGCCGTGCGCGAGTGCGGTTAAAGGAGGAAGAAACATTGATTCGAGAAAATCTTAGTAGTGTCCAGTTCCCAACACAGATAACAGAAAATATTATGAAAAAAATATCACAACTTGAACCGACAGCACCACCATCTGTGAGTAAACCGTTCGTGCCGATAGGTATATCTGCTGTGTCAGCGATAATCGCCTTACTGCTGATGGGCGTTGGCGGGAAACATCTACTTCGTTTCCAGAAACCCTATAGCTTAGAAGCAACATCAGGATCAACGATTGAAATTGTTGACACACAACTTGTCCTTGATTCTCCTGCAGAAACAGCAGTGCGAAATCAGGTCGGAAGGTCAGATGTAATCGGCAATAATAACGGGTCAGAACAGCAACCGGACACACCCCTATTCGCCGCAGCACAAGCGGACGATGAAGTGAAATCAGATGCGAAATCAGAGTGGACGCAAGCGAAAGGTCCAGAAGGCGGTGCAATCGGAACTTTATTTACAACCACAAGAGGTGACATGTATGCCGGCACGTCAGATGGGCTCTACAGATTTTCTGATGATGAACAAGCATGGAAACTTATAAGCACAATCAAAGGTCAGTCACTGCCACTATTTGATGACGGATGGTGGTGGCCCGTTGCAGAGAGTCAGAGTGCCGATATACTCTACCTTGCCACCGACATAGCGATATTAGAATCGTATGATAGGGGTGAAACATGGGAGACACTTTGTAAAGGTATAAATATAAATACGGACGTGTATGCACTGCATCCTGTTGGCTTAGTCATAACAGACGATGCCCCAGATATGACAATCTATCTCGCTTACAGAAATGGTGTTTTCCGAACAGACGATATTGGTAAAACATGGACACCGTTGCTCGAAGGCTTGGAAGACACGAAAATCCAAACAATTGCTGCTATTCAAGACACAGTTTTCGCTGGCACGAATAAAGGATTATACCGTCTCAATAACAATGTATGGGAACAGGTGTTGATTGATCAGGAAAATGTGCAAGACAAAACACTTTACATATCAGCGTTAGTAGTCGCGGAAAACAACCTATATGTAGCAGCACAGCATGTTGAAGAAAATCGCTCTACTGGGATAGATATAGCATTAGATACGTTGAAAATAAATTTAGAATCAGCCCCATTTAAATTAAAACAGACCGCATGGTCCCTTTATCACTCAAACGACATCGGAAATTCATGGAATGTTATAACCCCGAAACTGGATGCCGCAGACAATAAAGACAATTTGATACGTGATCATTTGTCGCCATCATATAGGACAGTTTTCATTGAGAGTCCATTGTCGCCATCATATAGGACAGTTTTCATTGAGAGTCCATCTATCCATTTAGCAGCATCTGGAGAAAAGATCATGGTGGTTGTTGGGAAGTATCATTTCTACTCAATTAATGGCGGTCAGACATGGACACATTTAGATGATATAAGTAATGCGGATCATGTTTCAGGGGTTGTCTTATTGAATGACAACACCGTCTATAGAAGTGGATTATCGGGAATTCATCGCACAACGGATGGCGGTGCATCGTGGCATAATATGGATACAGGCATCATCAATACATTTGTCCACCAGTTGATTTCCATGAACAACACACTCTACGCGAACATAGGTCCACTCACGGTATTAAGTTCTACTGACAGTGGAGATTCGTGGACACCGGTTACTGGAAACGCACATAAATACGCATCTTTAGTAGAATATGATGGCACGTTATATGCCACGAACGAAAAAGATTCCACTTTTAGACTTTTCAGATTTTCACACGATGAGAATAGGTTCATCGAAATCCCTGATGTGCCAGTCATTAAAGAAAAGAAGCCGCCGAACCCCGATAAAGTTGTGGTGGAAACATATACGTTTGATGAAGAGAAAAAACGCTTCATTGACATACCTTTAAATCCAGACAATTCAGTTGACATTAACCCCATAAACAAAGGTCTGACTTTAACGGATCACGTCGTTGACACTAATTTTTTCATGGTATCACCTTTCGGAAGTTTTGCGGTGAGTGGGGCAGCCTACTATGTAGAATACGAGCAGAAACTCTTGAGATGGAAACCCGGCACCACAGAATGGTATGACACCGGACTGGTAGATTCAGGCAAAATTGATACTAATTTTGAAAACATTGGAAACAATGGTTTTGTTAATAATTTCAAACTTGCTGTTTCGAAAAACACTGTTTACGTGGGAATGCGAGACGGGCGGCTCATGCAATCCTTTGATGAAGGGGACACTTGGAAACATGCAACCGCAGATCTTCCATTTCATGTTGAAAGTTACAAGCAAATCATTATTGTAGGACAAACCGTCTATGTCGCGACCGATAAAGGCGTTGCCCGATCAATCAATGGCAATGATTGGCAAGCCATCACGGATACACAAGGCGAAGTTCTTGTCGTGGATAGATTTGCAGTGGATAAATCAATCGTCTACGGACTATCCGCACAAAAAGTGTATCAATTAGACGATACTGCTGGGACATGGCGGCAGGTCACACCTGAAATTACACATTCTGTTTCTACCTTTGAGGTGGATGGGAATACGGTCTACATTGGAACACAAGGGAAAGGTGTGTTCCGCTTTGCACTTGATGATTCGGAAAACAGCAAAAAATAAATTTGCAACTTATATCATAATATCTTGTAGGTTGGACTGAACCACAGGTGAAACCCAACATCTTTGCAAAGAATACCTTGTTAAAATGTTGGGTTTCGTCCCCAACCTAACCTACAAGAACTATGGGTAGAGCAACGCGAAACCCTAACTACAAACTACTATATGCAAGTTAACATTGAGAATAAAGGAGAAAACATGTTCAAACAACTTAATCTCAAAATAATTGGCGGTATAGCTTTTATTGCTATACTTCTCTTATCAGGCGTCTACTTATACTCACAGTGGAGTTATAAACGTTTTGCATCGGAGCTTGATGTGCCTCCCCAGTCCTCAACATTACCCGAAACTGTTTCGGAAAGTAATACAATTAAGCCTTCTGAACAGTCTAAACCAACCTTGTCTACTGAATCAGTTAACGAAAATCTTAAGGATGAATTGGAACCTATAGCTGAGACGGATGTGAAAGAGGTATCTGAATTCGATGCTTCATCACTACTTTCCACATTTGGGATGCCCGAAGAAGTCACATCACTCCTTGACGAGGATGTTAGAGAGGAAGATTTCGAAAAGGCACAAGAACATCTTACTGAAACGTATGGAAAATCTCCCGAAACCTTAGCGGTGATTGATAAACTGAAACAGTTGTCTAACACTACCCTCCGACTTGATGATCTCACTGAACTCCTTGAGACATGGATTGATGTCTTACCTGAGGAACAGCATGAAATTCGTCAAAGATTGATGAAATCTCTTGCACAGCTTCAACAGGTAAAAGGTTTAAGCGGGAACACTCTTGTTCGCTTAATGGCTGCACCAGAGCTAAATCCAACGCAGAGTGGTGGTCCAGGTCGTGTCACCATCCAGGGTGGAAACGCACGTGTTATCCAAGGAGATAAAAGTCGTGTTATCATCAAGGATGCTGAAACAGAGACCAAATAGGCAAAGGAGAAAACATGTTCAAACAACTTGATCTCAAAATAATTGGCGGTATAGCCTTTATTGCTATACTTCTCTTATCAGGTGTCTACATATATTCACAGTGGAGTTACAAACGTTTTGCATCGGAGCTTGATGTGTCTCCCCAGTCTACTACATCATCTGAACCTGCCACACCTTCAGAACAATCTAATTCCACACCATCACCAGAATCGGTTAACAAAAATCTTGAAGTTACATCAAAACCGACAAGCGAGTCTGAGTCGACGAATACCACAGAAGATAAAGCCGTGTCGCCAGAAAAAACAGCGGAATCCGAATTTGATCCGACACACTTACTTCCCGCTTTAGGGTTACCAGAAGAGGTCACCTCGCTCTTGGATGGTGAAGCAGAGGCGGAAGACATTGAAAAAGCACAGAAATACCTGCAAGAGCAATATGGGCAATCCCCAGAAGTTGAATCGATAATGGATAGACTGAAACAGATGTCCGGGGGACCCGTCAACCTTGAGGATATTACAGCGCTTTTTGAGGATTGGATTTCGATTTTACCTGAGGACCAGCAGGAAAATCGACAGAGTTTGATGCGTGTCCTAACGATACTGCAACAGAGCAAAGGTCAGGACGCTAAAGTTTTTGTTTCCACTGATGGTACTGGTACCGATATAGATCCGTCTCTGTTAGAAGGGGATAATGTAGAACAAGTAATCATCACAGATACTGGAACGACTTTTACACCCTTGACAACTGACGAGTGAAATGGGATGGAAACCGTGTTGTAGGTCGGGCAAAGTCTCAGCGAAACCCAAATCAACTCTGTAAATGCCTTAATCAACGGTATGAATGCCTTTTTGGCATTCACCGGGCATTCAGCGGAGACCCTGTCCTACAAATAACTTATAAGACACACTTTACATAACGACTTGTGCCAGTTAACTAAAAGACTCAGAACTCATGACTGATGAATTTCATGCCTATGCTAAGATTGGCAAGGAAATGAAACATCACATTATCAATCATCAGGAACAATGTGCTGAAGGCGATAAACACACAAATACGATTGAGGGATTTTGGAGTTTGTTAAAACGGGCAGGGTATGGAAGCCACCACCATTACAAAGAAGCATATATACCGCTTTATGTAGCAGAAGCATGCTACAAGTACAACTATCGTGAGATGGATTCCGTATTTGATAAATTTGTACCTGAAAGTATGAATCTATAAAAAGGAGGTCAACGTAAGATGTATACAGAAAATTGCGAAATTAAAAGCAATCATCAAGATGCTGTATATGAACATTTAGAAAGTCGGTTTAATAAGTTAACAGAACTTATTAGCACCAAATCTATTTCATACGCTCTGATTTTACAGGAAATTGAAGCGGTTCAAACAATAGTTCATGCTGCTAATGAAATCAAGTCAAACAGTGAGAGAGTCAAAAGTATCATAACAAACTTTAATGGTGCGAACCCAGTTACAGAGGGAACTGAAGCAAAAAAATCATTTACCTTGATTTTTTGGGAACATTTGCCGATTGACGTGTGTTAAAGTTACAACAGACGACTCACCATACGGTGATTTTTTCTTGACATTTTGTCAATTTATAACTATCATTTATAAATGAAGTTGCAGGGTTATCCCGCAAAAGAAAACCCTGCAATGAATTACAAATAGAAGGAATAGTTTTGCTATCCCTCGCTAATTTAAATTATAGCATAATCAGATTTGTTTGTCAAAAAAATATCGTGTAGCCTGAACCGAACAAAAATTCTGTTAGGATCAAGTAACTGAAATTGATAAACAGTTCTACAAAAACATGCTGGTTTTTCATTGGCAAGGGATAGCAAGCTATTCCTTATCCCACCAATAGGAAAAATCAGCATGTTTGTTTTTAAAGAAATAAGCATAAAGAGAAAATTGTTGTCAATAATAATTCTGATCTTTATATTCGGTTGTGGGGCAGATGTCAAAGAAGATGAGACTGAATCTTCTTTGACATCTCCGTTTTTTACGCCGTTTTCCTTCAAGAGTATGTGTTTGAACATACTCTAAAAAACATTCAGAAAAACAAGAGGACAGTTTAGAAAACTCTTCTGGCGTATATCCTGTCAGTGCCAGAAACCTTTTAGGTTTGTCCTTTAATGTTTGATAACTGGTCATCTGTTAGCCTCCAAAATGTAGATTGATACAAGTCTAACAGAGATTGACTAAAATTAACACTTAATTCGTTATAATGTCTATTATTCAAGAAATACAAAAAGATGCAACTTGTTTGAAACTTGTTTGTAGTAGTGTTAACCCGAGCGCACCGAGTTGCGACATGACAGAAGATGAATTCCTTGAACTGGTCCGCAAACATCAAGATCAGGTTTATCGGCACGCCTTCTATCTATTCAAAACAGTAGATATTATAATGATTTACTATAGTTGGACAATTTTAAAAGTTTCTGTCCGATAGATTTAGGTTAGATGAAACGCTGGACAGCTCAGAAAGATTCTGGGACACATTCCGCCCCGCTGGGACTGCTCTTATCGCATCCAATATCTGTTTTTCTGTCAGGCTTTACAAAAAACGTAACGCGTAGCAAATGATTCTTACTGCTCAACTAACCAGTAGCCCCAGCGGGCGAAATGTGTATAGAAACGATATTCCAACCCTATAAACCCCAGCGGAGCGACAGGTGTGGGCATCTAAATAAGACTTTGGACTGAACTCTCGTCAAATTCACTTGAACAACGTGTAAACTGTCCAAACTATAGTAATATAAACAATTAATTCGTTATAATGTCTATTCAGAAATTGTAGAAAATGAAGAATGTAAGGAGAGTATTGAATTGCAGTTAAACACGTTTTTTGTTAATCAAAATCGATCAATTAGAAATGGTATTACGGTTTTAGTGGGAGTCCTTGCATTCGGATGTTTCCTATTCTATGCCCAAGGAATTGATATTCAAGGCAGCACGACTAAAAAAGGCACAACACACCCCGATGCTGTACAAATCGGCAAAGACGCTACGGTTAATTTAGTTGTTAAAACAATCGACGGTGTGCTTGATAGCGGTAGCGGCTTCTTCATTCGGCAAGACCTAATTGTCACTAACATTCACGTCGTTTCTGGTATTCACAGAAAATCAATCAGTTGTATTGCAAAACAGGTTAACCAACCTATAGAATATGGCATCAAAGGAGTGATGGCGAGTGATCCAGAACACGATTTGGTTATCTTAAAGGTTGATGGTGTAAGCAAGAATGTTCTGTCTCTTGGTGAAAGTGAGGCAGTAATCCTTGACGAAGAAGTTTTCGCTATAGGCACACCTGGAAACAATGCCACTGGTGAAATGGTAAAAGGCACGATAAGCCGAATTACTCCTGATTTTTTTCGTATGCAAGCGACACTCCCTCCGGGATATAGTGGCGGTCCGCTCCTAAATGACGCAGGTAAAGTGGTTGGGATTTGCGTAACGGGTGGCATCACAAAAAACTATGGATACGTTGTTCCATCAAACCATGTTAGGAAACTGCTGCAGGACATGCCAGCACAAGAAAAACCTTTGGATAAATGGCGAGAGGAACGTTTCATTCAGGCCTATGCTATCGTAAAACAAGGTGATAAAAGCTCAGCATTAGGAGATGTTAAGCAAGCAATCACGGCTTACAACACTGCTATAGGTCTAAAGCCGGATTTTGCAGCTGCCTTTGCACGACGAGGATCGGCGAAGTATCGCTTGGGAAACTACAAAGGGTCTATAAAAGACTATGACGCAGCTATTGCTCTCGGTATGGATTATGCAGCTATCTATGTAAACCGAGGCGTCGTCAAAAGAACATTAAAAAACTATAAGGGCACCATCAAGGACTATAATAAGGCAATTTCCCTTGACCCAGAGAGTGTTGAGGCTTACTTGAACCGTGGAAACCTTAAGTCAGATCTGGGGGACTACAAAACTGCAATTGAAGATTACAATACTGCGATTCGACTCAAACCGAAAGGTATGCTACTTGCAGCTTCTTACCTAAAACGAGCGAACACTAAATCGGATATGAATGATTATGTAGGGGCGATTGAAGATTACAATCGAGCGATCCACCAAAAATCTAACAATACTCTTGTGACCGTCGCATATCTCAATCGTGTTCTGCCCGTCGCATATCTCAATCGTGGGCTTGCCAAGTCTAAATTTGGCGATGCCAAAAGTGCTATTGAAGATTACAGCGAAGTTATCCGCCTAAAACCCTCAAATGCCATGCTTGCCGAAACATACGCGCATCGTGCTACTGCCAAGTCTAAGTTAGGTGACAATAGAGGAGCAATCCGAGATTATGACAACGCTATCCGCCTTACCACTGACAATACCGACTTTTCTGCTTACGCCTATAGTAGACGTGCTGCTGCAAAGTTGTCCATTAACGACAACAAAGGTGCAATTGATGACTGTAATACAGCGATTCGTCTTAACCCAGAACTCGCAGAAGCGTATAAGACACGAGGCGATGCAAACGCCAATCTACGCAACTATAAAAACGCCATTAAAGATTACGATTCAGCTATCTATTTGAAACCTGACTATATCAAGGCATACTATCAACGCGGAAATGCAAAGGTTGAAATAGACAGTGTATCGGAAGCAAAAATAGATTTCCGAACTGCCTTAAAGTTTGCCAAATCTGAAAGCCCTCAATCTCTGATAGACGAAATTGAGAAAGCATTCAGCCTAATAAAATAACTTTCTGACAGTCGACAGCTAATTGTTGCAGACAAAATCTTCACTCATTCCTTGACACAACCCCTATTTTCTGCGAAAATAACCCCATGCCACGCAAAAACAAGATACTCAATATAGGCGATGCTGCGCCCTTATTTTCATTGCCATCCCATCGGCGGCAGAATGTTTCACTTGCATCCTATCGCGACAAACAACACGTGGTTTTAACCTTTTTTAGAGGCACATGGTGACCGAATAGCCGCCGCCAGTTGGCTGCAGTGCAAGAACATTCTGACGATTACGCAAATTATAACGCGACATCTATTGCTATTGCGGGACAGTGGCCCCGGGAACTACGAGGTTTTGCCGAACGGAACGGAATAATGTACCCGTTATTGGTTGACAAAGATCGGAGCGTTATCAAGAGTTATGGCGTATACCACTGGCTCAGTTTTGAGGCTTACAACATTGCCAGACCAGCAACCTTCCTCATTGACAAACTCGGTGTAATTCGGTATATGTATATCGGGTCGCATCAGTTCGATTTGGTGGATCATGCTGTGGTGCTTGAACGCCTGAAGTCAATAGACAGCGATAAAATGATTTTGAATTGCAATGAAGATGTGGTATAATATTATATGTACAGCATTGTAGGTGATACATTGCAATGAACGAGACGCACAGAGCGTTTATGAACCGCGCACTGGCTTTGGCACAGCAAGGAAAGGGACGCACGAGTCCGAATCCGCTTGTCGGTGCAGTAATTGTTAATGCTGGAAAGGTTGTCGGTGAAGGGTACCATCAGAAAGCAGGTGAACCGCACGCAGAAATTCACGCATTGCGCGCAGCAGGGGAAAAAGCGAAAGGTGGGACACTCTATGTGAACCTTGAACCTTGTTGTCATTGGGGACGAACACCGCCATGCACTGATGCGCTCATTCAAGCAGGAATCAAACATGTTTTCGCTGCACATTTAGACCCAAATCCGAAAGTCGCAGGAAAAGGAATTCAGCAGTTAGAAGGAGCAGGTATAACAGTTAACGTCGGAGTGTGTCCAGAAGCAGCGGAACAACTGAATGAATTCTACATAAAACATGTGAAAACGGGTTGCCCGTTTGTGATACTGAAATTGGCAATGAGTCTTGACGGAAAAATCGCAACGTCCACAGGTGAATCGCAATGGATTACATCTGCGGCATCACGGCAAAAAGCGCATGAGATACGCGATGAAGTAGACGCCATTCTTGTCGGTATCGGTACTATTACAAGCGACAATCCTGCTCTAACGACAAGACTACCGAACAACCAGGGAAGGGATGCAACGCGGATCGTTTTAGATTCACATGGACGAACACCTGCATCGGCAAAGATATTCAATTCGGAAAGTGAGGCGGGTGTCATTATTGCTGTTACGCCGCAAGCATCTGCACAAAATATTGCTACTTTGGAAAAGGCAGGAGCAGAAGTCATAATCACACCTGCGAAAGATGGACGAGTTTGTTTCAAAACATTAATGGAGACATTAGGAGCACGCGGTATAACAAGTGTTTTGGTAGAGGGTGGTGGCAAAGTCAACGCAAGCGCATTAGCATCAGGTGTTGTAGATAAAGCAGTGTGCTTTGTCGCTCCCAAATTCATTGGGGGCAAAGACGCACCGGGCGTTTTTGACGGTGAAGGAATCAAACGTTTGACTGATGCACCAGAATTAGAACGACTTTCTATCAACCAACTTGACTGTGATCTATTGATTGAAGGATATTTCGTAAAATAATGTTTACCGGAATCATTGAAGAAATTGGCACAATTACCGAAGTGCAGCCACAATCCAGCGGTGTAACTATCAAAATCAAGGCAGAAACAGTGTTGGAAGATGCCAAAGTAGGGGATAGTATAGCGGTTGATGGTCCGTGCTTGACAGTACGCAATCTTGAACAAGGCGCATTCGTCGTTGACATCAGTGAAGAGACCCGCCGCAGAACTACTTTACGTTCATGCAAAGTTGGCACGCGTGTGAATCTGGAACGTTCGCTTCGGTTAGGTGATCGCATTGGCGGGCATCTCGTATTAGGTCATGTTGATGAAATCGCTACTATCACCGAGTGGAAAAACGAAGGCACTTCTTCAATTATGCAGGTAACAGTAAGTCCAAAAATAAAACATTACATCGCCTATAAAGGCTCTATTGCTGTTGATGGTGTAAGTTTAACTATCGCGGACGTATCTGACAATAAATTTGATGTAGCACTCATTCCTCACACTTTACAAGTTACGACCCTTGGAGAAAAACGAAACGGCGATAACGTGAACATTGAAGTTGATGTGATGGCACGCTACATTGAAACGCTCATGCAAAACCAGATACCGCCATCGCAGACAATAGACTTAGAATTCTTACAAAAACATGGGTATGGTTAAAAACCGAAGGCGAGAAAGTAAAATGGAATTTAGTACCATCCCTGAGGCATTATCAGCTATTAAAGCGGGTGAGATGATTCTTGTTGTTGACGAACCTGACCGCGAAAATGAAGGTGACCTCATTATGGCGGCAGAAAAGGTAACACCAGAAGCCATCAACTTTATGGCAAAATACGGGCGCGGGCTAATATGCCTTCCTACCTGTTCAGAACGTCTCGCTGAACTCCAACTCAATCCCATGGTCACAGACAACACAGCGCAGATGCAAACCGCGTTTACTGTAACCATTGACGCGAAAGAAGTTACCACAGGGATTTCTGCCCAAGAAAGAGCCTACACCATTCAAAAATTTGTTGATGAAAATGCCGTTCCATCTGATTTTGTCCGACCGGGACATATCTTCCCATTAGAGGCAAAACCGGGGGGTGTGCTACGACGAGCGGGGCATACAGAAGCAACGGTCGATTTAGCACGGCTTGCAGGATTATACCCAGCAGGCGTTTTGTGTGAAGTCCTCAACGATGATGGCACGATGGCGCGTGTCCCTGAACTACTTGAATTCGCACAGCACTACGACCTCAAAATTATCACTATCTCTGACCTTATCGCATATCGCCGCCGCACCGAAACCCTGATTAAACAGGTGTCAACAGCAGAAATCCCGACTGCCCACGGAGAATTCAAACTACACGCTTATGAGAGCAATGTTGACGGAGAACCAACACCGGGTGAGCCAAGCGATACACACGTTGCGTTGACCAAAGGTGAAATTGCCGATGGCAGCCCTATATTAGTGAGAGTGCATTCGCAATGCCTCACAGGCGATGTCTTCGGTTCACTCCGTTGTGATTGCGGCGAACAACTCCAAATCGCACTCCAAAACATTGAAAAAGAAGGAAGGGGTGTGCTGCTGTATATGCGCCAAGAAGGTAGAGGTATGGGGCTTAAAAACAAAATCCGCGCTTACCATCTCCAAGACAATGAAGGATTGGACACTGTTGAAGCGAACGAACGCCTCGGATTTCCACCAGATTTACGCGATTACGGTATAGGCGCACAGATTCTCGTTGATTTAGGCGTAAAAAAAATGCGGCTTATGACGAACAATCCACACAAAGTCAAAGGGTTATCAGGTTATGGGTTGGAAATCGTTGAACAAGTTCCCTTGCACACGACACCGAATCCTTTTAACAGACGTTATCTACAAACAAAACGCACAAAACTGGGACATCTCCTCTAACATTAACCCAAGTTGCTACCTTGTAGCACAATCTGTCAGATTATGCCTGTGAGTTCGTAGGTCGGGTAGAGTTTGCGAAACCCGACAATATCAGAGGTTCATAGCCAACATGTCGGGTTTCATAGGGAAATCTTAGCAAGCATTGAAAATAGTGTTTCAGTTCCAACATGTCGGGTTTCACTGCGCTCTACCCGACCTACAAGTCACTACAAGGTGGCGACTTAGGTTAAATTATAAAAGCGAATTTTCTTGTAGGAATAATAAATATGCCAAACATATATGAAGGTGACCTAAACAGCAGCGGACTCAAATTCGGAATCATTGTAAGCCGATTTAACAGTTTCATCACGACAAAACTTTTGGATGGCGCACTTGATGCAATTAAACGCCACGGCGGTAACTTAGATGAAGTGGATGTTGTCTGGATTCCCGGTGCTTTTGAAACACCAAGTATCGCCAAACAACTTGCCGAAAGTGAGCGATACGATGCACTTATCTGTATCGGTGCTGTTATTCGCGGTGCAACGCCACACTTTGACTATGTTGCGGGTGAAAGTGCCAAGGGCATCGCGCAAGTTTCACTGAATACTGGTATTCCGATTATCTATGGAATTATCACCACAGATACAATTGAACAAGCAATTGAACGTGCAGGAACAAAAGCGGGAAATAAAGGTGCTGAAGCTGCGGTAACCGCAATTGAAATGGCAAACCTTCACAAACAACTGCAAACGCTATCAAGTTAATTTGATATGAGTGAATGAACAAACGCTATTCCGTTGACAACACATGAACGTCCAAAACCGAACCGTATTTTCACATGACAACCTACCCGTCCTACGCGGAATAGACAGCGAGTCCGTTGACCTCATCTATCTTGACCCGCCGTTTAACTCCAACCGCAACTACGCTGCGCCGATTGGAAGCGAGGCTGCGGGTGCTGCGTTCAAAGACACGTGGACGCTCTCTGATGTAGACAACGCATGGCACGGTGAAATCGCTGACCGCGAACCTGCACTCTACCAAGCCATTCATGCAGCAGAGTTGACACACGGCAAAGGCATGAAGTCTTACCTTATTATGATGGCAGTGCGGTTGTTAGAGATGAAGCGCGTTCTCAAAAAGACAGGGAGCATATACCTCCACTGCGACCCGACTGCCAGCCATTATCTGAAGATTGTCATGGACAGCATTTTCGGAAAAAACAACTTCAGGTCTGAAATTACATGGAAACGCGCAACATCTACGCAAAAAGGGTCACAGCATCGTAGTTTACGTTGGGGGAACAATGCCGATATGCTTTTGTATTATGCAGCATCTAAATCCACGTCGTTGTGCCCAGAAAGAGAACTGACAGAATCTGAAATATTTAAAAAATTCAAACACGTTGACGAGAATGGAGAACGGTATTACAACGACTCAGCGCATATTTGGAGTACACCGAATATGGGTGAGCGTCCAAACCTCTGCTATGAATGGCGTGGGTTTGTCAATCCGCATCCATCTGGGTGGCGGTTAAGCAAAGAACGTTTGGAGGAAGAATACCAAAAAGGAAACATCGTTATTCGTTCCGATGGAAAGCTGGAACGGCGGAAGTATCTAAAAGATTACAAAGGCTCGTCGTATGGTAATATATGGGATGATGTGCTTCCACCTACGAAAGATGAACGCACCGGTTACCCTACACAGAAACCTGTCGCGTTATTAGATCGCATTATCAAAGCGAGTAGCAACAAAGACGATATTGTGTTAGACCCGTTCTGTGGGTGTGCCACAACCTGCGTCGCGGCAGAACGGCTACAACGCCACTGGATCGGCATAGACATATCACCCAAAGCGGTTGACCTTGTGCGTGTGCGTTTAGAGAGTGAGGTCGGAATTTTTGGAGACGTTATCCATCGCACAGACATCCCGAAACGAAGTGAACGGCTACCGAACTATCGCACCCACAAACATACGTTGTTCGGTAAGCAGGAAGGGTTATGTAATGGATGCCGAACGCAATTCCCGTTTCGGAATATGACGGTTGACCACATCGTGCCACAATCACAAGGCGGCACTGACCACGAGGATAACTTACAACTGCTCTGCGGTGCGTGTAATTCAACGAAAGGCTCTGGTACACAAGCACAACTCATTGCCCGATTGAAAGAACAGGGCGTGTTACAGTAAACAGATGCGGTAGAAGAAATGATTGCGATTATTGACTACAAAGCTGGAAATCTAACAAGCGTTGCCCGTGCATTGGATCGCCTCGGTTATGAAAACCAGATCACGGATGATGCTGAAACCATTCTCGATGCAGAACGCGTAATTTTTCCCGGAGTCGGTGCTGCTAAAGCGACTATGGGAAACTTGCATGACCGTTCCCTTGACGATGTGCTTCTCAAGTTCTATGATACCGGCAAACCGATGTTAGGTATCTGTATCGGCATCCAAATCCTTTTTGAACACAGCGAGGAAGAAGATACTGAGTGCCTTGGACTGCTATCGGGTCACGTAAAAAAATATCCCGCACATAAGCGACTCAAAGTACCTCAAATCGGATGGAATGAAGTCAGGCAAGTTCGTCCGCATCAAATCTTTGAAGGTGTGCCGAACCCTGCTCATTTCTACTTTGTCAATGCTTATTATCCTGTGCCAAAGGTAGAAGAAACGATTATCGGAAAAACGACTTACGGTCTTGAGTTTTGCAGTGCTATTGCTCATAATAATCTGGTGGCAACACAATTTCACTTAGAGAAAAGCGGGCGCGTCGGGTTAAAAATGTTAGAAAATTTCTTAAAATTAACGTAAGTTCTATAAGCATCTATTTTCTATTTGGTACAAACTCGGATATTTTCAGAGTCAATTCCAAAATTTTAGAGTCGGTTATCAGGATTTATACAGAAAACTGCCCATAAATCCAGTCCGAATAAGGATTCTCAGCGTTTTTTACAAAGCAACAATTTCAGCGTTGACTCTAAAAACTCTAAAATTATCTTATGTGTTTGTAAGGAATCTTAACTATTATTACATTTGAGGATCCAACATAACGTCAGACAACATCCAAACATCTCATGAAAACTCTATTTTTAGCACTCGGTGTACTGTGTGCTAATATTTTTATATACGTATCGGGAACGCATCACTACTATTTTACCGTTTCACATCTTTACTACGGTGTGATGTTGTTAGCCGCTATTTATGAAAGTTCGCGGAACCAGAATCTACTACTCGGATTAACAGCCGCCGCGAATTGGGTATATGTTTTACAACATCCGCAACAGATAGAAGGTTTTGCCGTAGCATTCTTATATCCAGTTGTAGCGTTTCTGTTTGTCAGGACGATTCGTCAACTACGGATTCAGCGTTTGAATCGTGCCAAAGAGATGGATAGGATTAGCACGGCAAAAACCACTTTGGAAAAACGGGTGCGCGACCTGTCCATCCTCTTTGAAGTGAGCCAAGCAGCAAATGATGCACTTGAATTTGAAGAACTCTTTCAAAGGATTATTGAAATCCTTTCAGAACGACTCGGAATCTATCGGGGCACCTTAAACCTTTACGAAAATGGAGAGATGGTTACATCCGTTGAAGTAATTTTGGGGTTAACAGCAGCAGAACAAAAACGGGGAACTGATCACCAAATAGAGGAAATTGAGAAAAGAGTTTTGGCAGATGGTAAGGCAATCGGTGTTCCGCAGCAACGCATCCCTACGTCATCCGTAAAACTTTTTCTGCCGGAACGGGTTGAATCCAAAGATAACATCGCTTTCTGGTGCTTACCTGTGATTGTAGAGGATCAAATCATTGGTACGCTAAGGATTGACAAAGCGAAAGATGAACTTTCAGCATCTGAGGACTTACAAGTGCTGGAAATTATCGCCTCAACAATTGCACAGCGAGTCAAAATTAAGCAGACAATCGACGCATTGGTGCAATCTGAACGTCTGGCAGCACTCGGTAAATTGGTAACAACCATAGCACACGAGGTGCGAAATCCACTCGGCAGTATACGGTTAGCAACACAACTGCTCAGTGAACCGACTGACCGATTTGCACCGTTACCAAAAGAGGAACAGGCAGAAATTGACGAATACACTGCAATCATTATCAAAGAGGTAGACCGACTTAACCGATCTATTGAACAACTGCTTGCCTTCGGAAAACCGGCAATGACGGATGCGGAACTTTGTGACGTTCATAAATTACTTGACAACTGTCTCGCCACCTATCAACCCGAATTTGACCGACACAATATCAATGTCGTTCGCGAATACGGGGAGTGTCCATCAGTATATATTAATCAAGATGGGATAACGCAAGTTGCTCTGAATCTATTTTCTAACGCAATTGAAGCGATGGAAGCAGGTGGCACTCTGACAATTCAGACGTACACACAGACAGAATCCGAAAACGTATATATTCGTTTTCAAGATACGGGGCCAGGTATTCCGTCAGGCGACGTCACAAATCTCTTTGATGCTTTTTATACCACAAAACAGAAGGGAACAGGGCTTGGACTTTACATCAGTCAAAAGATTTTAGCAGAACACGGGGGCAGTATTCAAGTTGATGCTGATCTTGCAACCGGCACGGCTTTTATAATATCGCTTCCCAACACAGTTTAGTTTATAGTAAAATCAATGATTATTTATACACTAAGGTAGGTTCGGTTTCCTAACCTCGTCAATGTCCAAGTAATTGTGGATTTTACTATAAGAATAGACCATTAGTAACCGATAGTCTAAAGGTAAACAAATCATGTCCTATTCAGTTCTAATTGCCGATGACGACCACAGTCTACGTTCAGTTTTAAGTGCCGCTCTTAATAAGGCAGGGTACCACACAGTCAAAGCACGTAATGGAAAAGAAGCTATTGAGTGTGTTCAAAATGATGAGTTTGATGTTATTCTGCTGGATATTTTTTTAGGGGATGCAGATGGATTAGAGTTGATAGAATCTATTCAAGCACAGAATCCGACAGCGGCTATTATTGTTATTACTGGACACGGCACAACACAAACAGCAATTGAAGCTGCCAAACGTCAAGCTTATAGTTATCTTACCAAACCTGTTGACCGAAATGAATTGCTTGATTTGGTAGACCGCGCAGCATCTGCAGCAAGTATTACAAAAGAGGAAACAGAAATCGGTGTCGCGCAAACCGCACAGTCAATTGACGGACAGAATAGGATGGTCGGACAGAGTCCTGCGATGCAAGCAGTTTATCAGATAATCGGCCGTGGAGCAGTCAGTGACGAAACCGTTCTGATTATGGGGGAAAGTGGCACCGGAAAAGAATTGGTTGCGGAACTGATACATCAAAATAGCCAGCGTAGTGAAAATCCGTTTGTCGTTGTTGATTGTAGTGCTATTCCGCCGAGTCTTATTGAAAGTACGCTTTTCGGGCATGTCAAAGGTGCGTTTACAGATGCTCATGCTGACCGCAAAGGCAAGTTTGAACAGGCAGATAGCGGCACAATTTTTCTTGACGAAGTTGGAGAATTGCCGATTGATGTCCAGATGAAGTTGTTACGCGTTCTCCAAGAACGAAAAATAGAACCCGTGGGTAGTAACGAAACACGACCTGTAAATGTACGTATTATTGCTGCAACTAATCGACAACTTGATGCAGCAATATCACAAAAGACATTTCGTGATGATCTCTACTACCGTCTGAATGTTATAACTATTTTGTTACCGCCTCTCAGGGAACGCAAAGAGGATATTCCAGAACTTATTGACCTATTTACAAGCCGATTTGCCCAGGAATATCAGCTGCCCAAGATAGGAATTTCCTCTGAAACAATAAAGAAACTTATTGAATATGAGTGGCCCGGCAATGTGCGTGAACTCGAAAACGCTATCAAACGCGCGCTTGTAATGTGTTCTGGACAAATACTATTGACAGAACATTTTTCACAAATCTTTGACAAACCGATTTCAGATAGCACAATAGACAACCAAAATCCTGACCAACAAATTCACGCGCTTCTTCAAGGTGAGGTGAAGCGTTATTTGGAATCCGAGGCGGATGCAGGACAATTATATGCTGCAATCCGATCGATTTTTGAAAAACCGCTCTTTAAAATTGTATTAGAACACACGGATGGAAACCGCAGCAAAGCATCAGAGATACTTGGAATCAATCGGAATACGTTACATACTAAGTTAAATGAATATGATTTTAAATAACAGTTTATGAATTCTAAAAATAAATGAATTAAATCAAATTGAGATTATACTAATGGACATAGGAAAAGTTATTGGAACCGTTGTCGCCACGCGGAAGGACCCGAGTTTAGAAGGCACACGCCTTCTTGTCGTGCAACCTTTGGATGAAAATCGTAATCCTATTTCGGAACCTCTTGTTGCAGTAGATACCCTACAAGACGCTGGAGTAGGAGAAATAGTCTATATAGTTACCGGAGGAGATGCGGTAGGTGTTATACCCGGAAGGCGAATGCCAGTGGATGTGGCAATTGTTGGTCTTGTTGATTCTCTCACGCTGCTTGAAGAACCGAGTAATGCATCATAGTAATACCATGTCAAATTGACAAATTGTCATATCGGTTTTTTGTATAATCGCTTGTAGGTCGGGTAGAGCGAAGCGAAACCCGACATGCTTCGTTTTCATCAGGTTTCCATGTCCAAATCAACGCCAAATGAGTTTGTGAATTTGTCGGGTTTCGCTTCGCTCTACCCGACCTACGAAATAATGCAATATAATCACATAGAAATGGTATAATAACGCATATTTCAGTTCACATCAAGCAATTTATGTAATCTCGTAGGTTTTTATGTACCTCGCAAAAGTCATTGGAAAAGTCGTATCTGTACTTAAGCATCCAGCATATCAAGATCGCACGCTGCTGCTTGTCCAACCGTTGAGTTTAAGATCAGAACTTGTCCGCACACCAACAATCGCTGTCGATTATGTTGGGGCAGGTGAAGGCGATACGGTAATTGTCGGTGCAGGTCCCGGTGTGGCACAAGAGGTCTTCGGCATAGAAAATGCACCTATCCGAGAACTTATAATGGGCATTGTAGATCATTTTGATGTGGAATTTCTGGAGGAAACAAAATGGCACGAATAAGCAGAAAAAATATCGTTAACTTTAACTTGTTAGCACAAGGTTTTACTGTTATAGGCACTACGGTCCGAAAAACCCTATTCTACGTTTTCTGTCTATTTTTCTTATGTTTAAGTATGAATGCCTGTAGGCTTACATCTGTATTATCAACACAGTACAGCGAAAATATAGCACGAGCCAATTACGGGACCGAAGCAAACCATCCCGGACTGAACGATGGAAACCTTGAAACCGTAGCAACCATCCCCGCAAAGAATGATCGCAACTTTGTCGTTAGATTTGCTGAAGTACACCCAGTCCGCAAAATCGTTATTCACAACGAGAACCTATTCCGGTTTCAAATGGATTATCTAAACCCTGAAACTGGTGAATGGGAAAATTTCCATTCTGTTATTCAGCGGCGCAATCTTGAAGGCAAGCGCGCCCAATCTCAGTTTATCATTGATAGATTGAACTTTCGCACACAGATGATTCGGATTGCCGTAACTCGGACTGTAGACGACATCGTTGTGAACAAATTTGTCACCGACCCTGGCGACAAAGTGGTAAACCAGCGTAAAACGATGGCGGGTCAATACTTACCTCACTACCGAGTTGTCCGACCTTCAATTGCTCAAATCCGCGAAATTGAGGTCTATCACCTCGCCAAAAATAAGTAAAATAAATCCATACTCACAATCTTCTCTTATTATCTGGTTATCAAAATGAAACATATTGTTTTTTGTATAGCAATTCTTGTCCTTTTAAGTATAGCGTTTTGTTCAAGCTTAATATCTGTAGAGGCAGCACCACTAAATAAAAACAATCAACCGTTTGCTAAAACAGGAACAACCAACAGCGGGAAAATCGAATTGGTAAGTGCTACAACTCATGGGATAATGCTTCAACTTACTATTGCCAAGTCAGATTTTGAGATAGAAACACAGGAACACAACGGCAAACAATTTCAGGCACTCTCATTCCCAGATTGCCGTTTCACGACAGAACCAAAAACACCTCGCATCCCCATGCAAACGACCCTGATAGGGGTTCCACCTGACGTTACTTTTACGGTACGTATCGTTGAAAGCAGCGACTTTAGTATCTATAAACTCCAGCACACGCTTGCAGACCACAGTGTTTATTTTAGACAACGCAATTTCGATGATGTGATGTCTAAAACAGAATCAAGGGACGATCAGGTTTATACAACTAATCGCTTTTTCCCTGACAATCTTGCTGAAATTAGAACGGATGGATTGATTCGAGAGAACCGTATTCTTCCTATTCAACTGAACCCTGTTCAATATAACCCTGTCAGTGGCGAGGTTAAACTCTATCATCGGCTTGTGGTTGAGGTGCAATTCAACAGATTAGGCAATGCTCCATCAGCACTTCAAGGATTCCAACGCCCAGAATCTCCTTTTTACGAGGAAATGTTTGGGAATCTACTGATTAACCCACAAACTGCTAAACAGTGGCGTTCCCCAATTAGGCCTGTGTCCCTAAGAGACGATTCTTCAAGAGATGGAACACTCACCGCGGACAGTTCTGCCTTCTCTTTAGCTGCTGCTCCTGCAATCATCTCTCCCCGCTACAAAGTCATTATCACCGAGTCAGGCATGTATCGCATAACAGCAAGTGATTTAGTAGCAGCTGGCGTTGATATAACTACTATCAGACCTACTACACTAACACTCTCTAATAAAGGGAAACAGATTCCGATTTTTGTGCGGAACGCAGACAACGGAAGAACATCAGATGGCACTGCTGGTTTTGATGCAAAAGGTGAAATTATCTTCTACGGTGAACGTCATAGTGGGGAAAAAACTTATATTGATCCGCATTCAGATGAAAATGTCTATTGGCTTTCGTGGAATGAGGGTACAGGACTCCGAATGGAAACGAAAGTCCTTTCTTCAGATATACCGGGACAGTATGAACCCAAGAACTTCCTGACACGTGTCCATTTTGAAAAGGATAATCAGTTTCGCCGATTTAAAGATTTTGGCTTAGCAGAAGGAAGTCGATATAACGAAATTGGTGGTGGTATTCAACAACGATTTTTCATTCTTGAAACTTTACCAGAATTACCAGACGACAGTTGGTTTTGGACACAACTCAGCGCGCCAGAAATTAAAGCCTTTCCTTTTACGCTTGCTGGTGTTGCTGAAACCGGTCAGAAAGCAACCATACGGGTCTCGCTACACGGTAGATCAGCAGGTTCACACTTTACAGAACTGTGGCTAAACAATGATGATGTCTTTGGAAATGCAGAGTGGAGTGGGGAAATGGAGTACCTATTTGAGAATCAACAGATTTCACAATCTTACCTTAAAGATGGTAGAAATGCAATTAACGCTCGTATTCCTGAATTCCGAGAGTTAGATCTCATCATGTTAAATTGGTTTGAAATTGACTATTGGCGGACTTTCGAAGCAAAAGAAGACGTGCTACCCTTTTCAATCACATTTCTACCAGACGACGAAACCGGTAATGTAAATCCTTATTTCAAAGTTGAGTTAGAAAACTTTTCTAATCCTAACATTGAAATTTATGGCATAGATGGAACTCGGTATGTTGGCTTGGCCCCAACTAAAGATGAAGATCGCCAGAGTATTTATAATGTTGTTTTTCAATCATCGCGTGTCGGCGGTGTGCCTCAAAATCCTTCTGTCGCGGCACTTAACACATCTACCCAATATATTGCACTAACAAGTGACAAATATCTCAAACCTGAGAAAATCATCAAAGATACACCTTCCGATCTACAGAATCCTAATAACGGTGCGGATTACATCATTATTACATATACGGAATTTCTCCGCGACGTACAACCCCTTGCCAACTTTCGAAATCAACAGGGAATGCGAACAAAAGTGGTGGATGTCCAAAATATATATGATGAATTTAATCACGGAATTCCTAACCCTTACACACTCCGCGATTTCCTTAAGTATGCCTATGAAAATTGGCAACCGCCTGCCCCAACCTACGTTTTACTGATTGGAGATACAACGCCAAAAGATAAAATCAGTTTTGTGCCTACAATTCAGGTACAAATACCCGGTTACGGTTCCTCGGCAAGCGATCACCAATTCGTCACATTCCGTGGTCACGATAATTTCCCAGATATGCTTATCGGAAGGGCACCCGCAACAAATAGTATAGATGTTCGTATATTCGTTGAGCGCACAATCAACTATGAAAGCACTGCCGAAGTAGGTCCGTGGCACAAACGTATACTTATGCTTGCTGGCTCAGATGAAAGATTTCACATCCAAACCGATGAGCTTATTGAAGAGAGGAGACTTACCGAAAAATATGAAACAAAACTAATTTATGCCCCTCCTACTGCCGAAGATGAACTGACCTTAGGTGAAGGTAGCACGCCCGTTGGACGACAGGTTATTGAAGGTTTTAACGATGGAGCGACTCTTGTAAATTATATTGGTCATGGGGGTGGTGGTGTTTGGTCGTCAAGCCGCATGATGGATTTAGAGGACCCTGAAAAAAACCTCACAAATATTTCACAACTTCCCTTTGTTATCAGCATGACCTGTTTTACCGGTGAGTTCGATAGCCCGACAGACTGCCTTGCGGAAGCGCTACTCCGTTCAGAAAGTGGTGGTGCCATCGGTGTTATTGGTGGAACAAGCATCGGACTATTAGACGGAGATCATCTTCTAAATAAGGAAATTTTTGAGGTTATCTTCAATGACAATACACAGCATATCGGTGCCATCCTTGCCGAGGCAAAAACGCGGTTACTGATTAACTCACCGGGTTTCCCTGATCTTGTTGAGGTTTTCACCCTTTTCGGAGATCCTGCAACTCGATTAAGGTTGCCACATACGCAAATGCAACTCAATGTTGATGTAGGTGAAACACCTGATCAGGAAAACTTCAAAACGGAAACACTACTGTCTATTTCTGGAAGGTTACCTAACCCCGATTTTAGTGGAGATGCCGAAATTACTGTCCTTCCAAATCCACCGGACAGAGAAATAAAGAAAAAACGATCACAACGTAGACCACCAAACATAGCGATTCAACGCTCTATAGACACAACGCCTCGTACAGAAAATGTAGCAGTAGTTAACGGAACATTCAAAACACAAATGCCAATCCCCTTCAATAGCGCATTTGATGCGTTAAAGTTGAAAGTTTACGCATGGAATGCAGAAGAAGATGCAATCGGATACTTAGATTACACCCCTCTTGAGCGATATATTAAAAACATCCGTCTTGAACCTTACCCTGTTGCTCCTGACCAACCTGTGCATATTTACGCAGATGCCGTCAACGAAAGTCTAATTGACGAAATAACCCTCTACTGGAGTTTGTTTGTCATAGAAAATCGTCGTACAGAGGCAGATGCAATCCCCATGATTCGACACGACGGAGCAACCTTCAGAACTGAGAAACCTATCCCCGCACACCCATCAGGTGATCTAATTGATTATTACCTACTTGTCAAACCGAAAAGTGGACGCATACTTAATACAAAGGTTGTTACCTTTGAAGTAGGTGAAACAGACCTCACCGTTTTAGGACACACTATAAACTGGAGTACCGACTCCCCCTTCCTTCTTTCAGCACAAATCAAAAACCGTGGCACACTTTTCGCCAAAAACGTGCCTGTCCGCTTTTTACAAATGCCCGCGACTGATAGTTCAGAGGCACAAGAAGTAACGCTTGAGATGCTCCAAAATGCAACGCCTATCGGAGAGAAAATTATATCGGAAGTTCCTCCTGACGGTCTTGCTGTAGCAAGTGTCCCTTGGCAACCTGATCCCGGTAAATATCTTGTAACGGTGTTTGTGGACATGCCTTCAACGGAACGACCTGAAGGTATCCTTACTGAAGAGAGAGAGAACAATAACAGTGCATCGCAGGAATTCGTCAATAACCAAGTCTTCCTTACCCCTGAAAATCTCAGTCAACCAGTTCAGAGCGCAGATGGTGTTTTTCGCATTACGCTTCCGCCAGAGAGCCTACAGACACATCCAACAATGACCTTTGAAACGGAAAAGTTAACCATTACAAATCAACCAGATATTGTTCAGGTTCCTATAGCAACCGTAGAGGGACAACCTGTTGCCTATCGTCTTAACTTCGACCAACAAACTGAATTGACCGGAACAGCGTCATTTATGAAAACAGAAAGTCCAGACGCTCACATCTATATGCGGGACGATGAAACAGGAAATTGGATTCGCGTTGGAAAGCAAACGGATAATGGTGAAACTATTTCTGCAGAGGTTAAACTGCCGGGAACGTTCGCACTGCTCTCTCACACAGATTCTCGCCCACCAGCACTGGAATTAACCGTTGAAAATCAAGGATTTATTAACGGCGATTACATCTCAGACACGCCCACTATTTCTGCAAGAATAGAGGATGCAAACGGTATTGATCCACGGCCGGAGAATATTATGCTTACCAAAAACGGTAATCGCATTCCACGGGATGAGTACACAATATCTGCTTCTCCAGTGAGTAGCAACGTACTCCTGATAACTTATTCCCCGGTTGATACGCTGCAAGCAGGTGAGTACCGAATTCGGTTGCAGGCTCAAGATGCAAATGGTAATGTCGCAGACACCGAGCGAACAGCAAGGGTCGCAGGCGGATTTGAGATCAAAAACATCGCTAATTTCCCAAACCCGTTCCGTCCTGGACAAGGGACTGGAAAAGGAACAGACTTTGCCTATTATCTTACAGAAAGTGCAGATAAAGTCACCCTCAAGATCTACACACTTACCGGCAAACTAATTACAACTATTGATACACTTGACGCGGCAACCTCTTACAATGAATACCATTTTGATGGTTTAGATGCCGATGGTGAACCCCTTGCGAACGGTGTCTATATCTACAAGTTTACTGCTACCAAAGATGATACCCGCGCGCAGAAAGTTGGTAAGATAGTGATTCTTAAGTAACGTGGGTGTAGTACTGCTACTAAGAATCACGTCCAAACACCAAAACGTCATAATGCTGCCCGTTATACGTAAATTGATTTTTGAACTGTCCTTCACAAGTAAACCCTGCTGCTTCCAAAACCGCTGCCTTCTTTTTAGCAGTGTTATCAACATAACACTGAACTTTCAATTCGGGAAACCGCACTGCAGAAAGCAAGGTAGGAACAGATTCAGTAAAATTCGGATGAAAGAAGAGATCTAACACTGCAGTCGCTGGTCGCCAGCGTTCATCGCGGCTCACAGTTGCCCAACCGACAATCGCACCATCTGACGAAATTAGCAACTTCGCGTCGTCGTAGGCATCTTCCGTTTCCAAAGCGTGTTTGAAACTTAGAAAACCACCTTCAAGATTTGTTGGTCCATAAACGTTCCATGTAAGGCTGCGAAGTGTATCCCATCCTACGATAGCAGACAATGCTGTTAACTTCGACCAGTCGTGCCACTCTACAGGTTTTGGGTGTGCAGGCGCAGGTGAGAAGTAACGTTCTTCAAAACCTGCTTTCACATGATACTTCATAAACCCTGATTCTGTAAAAACACTCTCAAACCCAAAACCATGGTAGATATGGTATGGATGACCATTGTATCCTGTTCCAAGGTAAAGAGCGTGTCCATCTCTTTGCCGAAAATCCTCCATCTGATAAGTCATTACCCCTTTACATGCACCCTTCCTGCGCTGCTCTGGCAATGTAAACACATGCCCTAAAATACCGATACCCTCATGTTCAACCGTCATGATATTAGTAATGATGCTTTCTTTAATTTTCCCAACATAGAAGCGGGTCTCCAACGCATCAAGCACTTCCGTGACGCACCGCTCAATATGCCACTCCCAGTTTCCCCCCTTGTGTCCAAGGAACTGTTTCACCTCTTCGGCATGACGTTCATCTGGTGCGGTAATTACACCAACTTCCATACTTTCGCCTGTTTTTAATACTGTGTTTCCCAATTTTTTATACATTTCTCCCTCACGTCCAGAAAATTTTAATATTTGACAAAAATTTAAAAATATCATATACTTAAATAAATTCGGTGTCAAGAACGAACACTGACTTTCAAATTATATATACTGTGGTAAGAATTGAAACGGAGTTGATATGGAAATAGAACAGACACTGATTCTGGTGAAACCAGATGGTGTTCAACGTGGGCTTATTGGAGAAATTATTTCCCGTTACGAACGAAAAGGGCTTAAACTTATTGGGTTGAAATTATTGCAACTTCCGCTCGTTAAAGCGGAGGAACTGTATGCTATCCACAAAAAACAACCGTTTTATGAACGGCTCATCGAATTTATGACCTCAACCCCAATTGTTGCGATGGCTGTTGAGGGTAAGAACGCTATTAAATTAGCCCGTCTCATCAACGGTGCCACCGATCCATTAGAATCTGCTCCTGGAAGTATCCGCGGGGATTATTCAACTGATATCACATATAACCTTGTGCATGCATCGGATTGTTTGGAGAACGCCAAGAGCGAATTAGCCATCTTGTTTTCACCAGAAGAACTCTGTTAATACTGTTGAGCTGTTATAACAATTTGTGTTCGTTGGCTTTTTATTTTTAATTCAAACGTCATCTTGATAATCCACTTCTTAGAGAATGATATATTAGGTTGACACTATTATATTTATCAATGACAGATAGTTGAAAAATCTTCAGCTATCGCAAGTGTTGATACAATAATTTCGTATTCAACATATTTTTATACTATATAGGAGGTTAATCATGTATTTTGCTAATATGTTTAGAGAATTAAATAGCGGCAAACGCATAGGACGTTTTGCTTGCATCGTAATGGTGCTGATCGTTGGAGTCGCTTTCAGCGTGTCCGCTGCAAAAAAAGACTGCACGAATATAGATGGTGATGGTGCAAAACCTATTCAGGAGGTCGGTAAAGAAGATCTTAACACTGTCAATGACTATGATGAAGTCGTTGAAGAGGATGACCGTAAAGGTGTTATCTACCTTGCTTTGATTGGTGGCGATCAACCGAAACCTAACGCGTGTGGACTCATTCCAAAGAATGATGCAGGTGCATGGACAGGTTGGGGTGGTCCTCTCAACTTTGATAACGTCACTATCGGTGAAGGTGGTGCTACCCGAAACCATATCGTCATCGGCGGCACCTACTTTGAACGCGGTATCGGCGCTCATGCTATTGGCACTATGGTCTATGATTTAACAGGTGATAAATACCTCAAATTTGAGGCGTACGTTGGTATGTCCGATGAAAAAGATCCGGGTGGCTGTGGACACGGTGGCAGTAGCGATTTCACCTTTACTGTTGATGGAAAAGAGATGTTCAAATCCAAAACACTTAAAGGTTCGGAAGATGGCGAAAATGTTGAGGCACTCAAGGTTGAATTTGACATTCCAGCAAACGCCAAGGAACTCACAATCGTAATGGGTGATGGTGGTGATGGAATAGGTTGTGACCATTCAACCATTGGAGATGCCAAACTCCTTACCGCGCAAGCACTTGCGGTTGAACCCGCTAACAAACTTCCTACTATTTGGGGACATTTGAAGGCACGCTATTAAATATTTTGATAGGCGCGCTTAAAAGCGCGCCTACAAGTGGGTTTTCACTTATTTTTCTTTTACTAAATCAATTCGTAAATTAACTATACACATTAAATTGTGTCTTTATCAAAACTAAGGGAGGTTCAAAACTTTGAAACTTATTAATTTGTTTGCTTTAAGCATTTTACTAATTGTTGGTCTCGTCTTCAGTGTATACGCTGGTAAAAGCGACTGCACAAATCTTGATGGTGATGGTGCAAAACCTATTAAAGAGGTTACCTCAGAAGATGTCGCTGTTGAAAACGACTACGACGAAGTCGTTGAAGAAGATGACCGTGAAGGGGTCGTTTACCTCGCGTTAATAGGTGGAAGCCAACCGAAACCGAATGGATGTGGTCTCATTCCAAAAAATCCGGCTGGCGAATGGACAGGTTGGGGAGGCCCCCTAAACTTTGACAACGTAACCATTGGCGAAGGTGCAACGACACGAAATCATATCGTTATCGGCGGCACCTATTTTGAGCGTGGTATCGGTGCCCATTCCGTTGGCACTTTTGTTTATGATTTAACCGGTGGTGATTACGTCAAATTTGAGGGTTACGCTGGCATGTCTGATGAAAAAGACCCAGGCGGTTGTGGACACGGTGGTAGTAGCCATTTCATCTTTTCTATTGATGGAAAAGATGTTGTTGAAACTGAAACCTTAACTGGTTCCGCGGATGGCGAAAATGTTGAACCATTAATGGTTGAATTTGAGATCCCGGCAAACGCCGAGGAACTCACAATCGTGATGGGAGATGGTGGCGATGGATTAGGCTGTGACCATTCTTGTTTGGGAGATGCCAAACTCATCACCTCGCAAGCAACCGCAGTTGAACCTGCCAACAAACTTCCCACAATCTGGGGTTCTCTGAAAGCACGTTATTAGGGTTTAATGTATAAGGTAGAATTCTATATCTGCTTGTTTTCTAATCCGTAAACACTATCCGTGCTTACCAACGTGTTAACAATAACGTATCTAAGCCTGATTTGGTCAAGGTTTTTTGTGTATTGACCGAATCAGGCTTTTTCTTTGCATTTTGTTTAATCCATTTATCTAAGAAACTCCTTTGAAATAATTGAAATCTAATAGGGTGCGTAAATTTATTGACAAAGTTTGGAAGTGATAGAAAATTTAACGTAAGTTCGATTTAAGAAACAACTTCTAAAAAATTCTGATATTTTATTTTTTTTACATAATGCACGTTTTCCACCTCAAAATCGCGTCTATAATTGCATAGTCACGTAATGATACACCTTGTCACATCGCTTTATTTTACAAGACCGTATTTGTCTAAATCCTTTGACAAATACGAATATATCTAACCTGTTTATTAGGAGGAAGGCTCGTGGAAAGAGAAGACGACGTTCAGTTAATTCAGGAAATTTTGTCAGGTGACAACAAGGCATTCAATACTTTAGTTCAAAAATATGAAAAAAACGTTCACGCTTTTGTGTGGCGGAAGATCGGCGATTTTCACTATGCTGAAGAGATTACGCAAGACGCTTTCCTTCAGGTATACAAAAAACTCTCTACACTCAAAGATCCTAATCGATTCTCCGGATGGCTCTATGCTATCGCGAATCGGCTTTGCATTGCTTGGATACGAAAACAAAAACCTATGATGCAATCACTGGAGAGCACGTCTGTAAAAGCAGTAGCTAACTTAGCTTATGAGCGTTATGTATCGGAGCAACAAGAGTTAGAATCGGCTGAGCATTGTTATGCCATCGTCGAAGATCTTCTAAGAAAACTCCCAGAGAGTGAACGCACAGCGATGATGCTCCATTATCTTGATGAAATGCCAACAAAGGAGATAAGCAAATTTTTAGGGGTGTCGGTAAACACAATTACGAGCCGACTTCAACGGGCGCGAAAGCGTTTAAAAACGGATCAAGATATCTTAATTCAGGATTTTCTTGGCAGCTTACAGATAGCAGACTTGGAGGTTTATTATTCTCGATGGAGACTCATAGCCGAAATGTTTTCAGAGGAGGATGCCCAAAAAATGATTTGTCCTGAAATTGAATCACTGCTGCGGACACACTCAGAAACCCCAGAAGTATTAGATGCTGCCCACTGGGGATATAGACTTCTTCCCGGCGGTGCTAAGAATGTTCCAAGCAGTTTGTTTGATAAGATGTTGCAATACCCCAAAACCGAACTTCATCTGCTCGCGTTGTTAGGGTTAGCTGAACGGAGCGAAGAGGCATCTCAAAAGTGGCACTACTATCAACGCGTCACTGACGAGTTCACCGCCTCGGATGTCCCAGAATTATCATGGTATTTGTTAGCGTATGAGCAAATGCTGTGGTTAGTCGAGGCGGATCGCTCTCTGGCAAACGATAATTACCTTGATGAACTTATTGACGGATATTTGAAGGCACATCTTGCTATGTGCCAGGAGACACAGCAGTGGTTCGGCTTGGCTGATACTGGATCAGTTCAATATCGGTTAAAGTTTAACAACCGATTAGACAAAGCATTGGAAATTTTGGAACGCGCTGAAATCAGATTAGGTGAGGAAGAGGAACAGGAGTGGCTTGTAAAAAACAACAGAACATCGGTAAAAGAAGCACACAGAAAAATCGCGTGTTTGCGCTGTGAAATCTACCTTCAACAGGAACGATGGAAGGAAACTCATGAGGGACTTATAACAAACGCACCGGATTATTTGGAATCCCTCTGGGCAAGGTTCAACGAGAGTACCCTCAATTACTTCTATATGTTGGGAAGGTCGGCAGAAGGAATAGGCAAGTGGGAAAAGGCAAGGTGTTACTATGCCAATGCCTACTTTGCACCTATCCCTCACTGTGAGAAAGTAAGACATTACTATGACTATGCCGACGCTCATTTTGTGCCTATGCCTCGCGTGGAAAGTCGGACAGGCTTGGAACGGGTCTACCATCAAATGGAGCAAGAGACTATTGATACGTTTGAGGCTTTCCTTAAAAATACCGAAACTGAATACCGTATTCGAGAAAGTGCTGACTCCGAAAAAATCCGGCAGAAACTTACCACAAACAGACTTAATAAGAAAGCGAAGGACTTTTGTTTAGAAACATTGGAAGGAGATACATACACACTATCGGCAATGTTAGGTAAAGTTGTTTTGCTTGATGTTGGAGTTTCGTCGCGCGCTGGCAACATGGTTATTCCAGAAGTCAAAATTGTCTACGAACGATTCCGTAAAAACGATAATGTCGTCATCTGGGGAATCAATAATGGGGAAACCTATCAACAAGTGCGGCAATTTTTAACTGAATACGATCTACCCTGGCCGCTTCTGCTTGATCCAGATCAGAAAGTAAGGAAGGCTTACCAGATTGAAACAATGTCATCGTTTTTTATCTTGATTGATAAATACCAAAATTGGCAATACAGTTTTGAAGGTCTGCATCTGGTAAACGGTCAGCCCTTAATTTGGTTGATTGAAGCACTCCTATTAGATGAGTGATAACTTAATGTTCCTAACACTTATTAGGCAAGGACTACTCGCCAATCTTATAATAATTATGTAAGGTTCTTGATGGGAACTCATAGCCAATGTGTTTTCAGAGGAAAACGCAAAAAATAATTCTCTCTGAAACCGAAAACTACGACTTTCAAAATAACCTTAAGGAGGAATCTATGAAACTTTTAAGTCGTCCGATACGCGGTGCGCTTTTGTTCTGCTGTCTGTTTGTTTTAGGTGCTCTGTCCTGCACACAGCACATCAAACTGGACGCACCTATAGAAGAAACGTTCACGGCAACTAAAGAAGAAGATAGAAAAATGCAAGATTTAGCCACGCAGATTGAGACCCTCCGTAAGTTGGGTGAATTCGATAAGGCTTTTGAGATCAGTAAGCGCGCCCTAAAATCCGATCCACCAGATTTGGAAGCTTACGATGCTCGGTGGAGGTTGATAACCAAAATGTTCTCAGAGGTGGAGGCAAAAAAAAGGATTAACTCTGAAATCGAAACGCTGCTGAGGACACACCCTGAAACCTCGGAAGTATTAGATGCTGCCCATTGGGGATATAGATATCTTCCCGGTGGTGTTAAGAATGTTCCAAACAGTTTATTTAATAAGATGTTGCAACACCCCAAAACCGAACTTCATCTACTCGCGTTGTTAGGGTTAGCTGAACGGAGCGAAAAGGCGTCTCAAAAGTGGCACTATTACCAGCGCGTCATTAATGAGTTTACCACCTCGGATGTCCCAGAATTATCTTGGTATCTGTTAGCTTATGAAGAAATGCTGTGGTTAGCAGAAGAGGACCGCTCTCTGGTAAGTGATGATACCCTTGACAAACTTATTGACCGACATTTGAAAGCACTTCTTTTCTATTGTCAAAAGACACAACAGTATTTCGGATCGGCTTACATTGAAGCAGTCAAATATCGACTGAAGTTTAACAACCGATTAGACAAAGCGTTGGAAACTTTAGTGCGTGCTGAAATAAGATTGGGTGAGGAAGCACAAACATGGAGCAAGGGGTCTATAGAAGAAAAGCAGAAAGACATCTCGCGCTTGCGTGCAGAAATTTATCTCCGGCAGGAACGATGGAAAGAAGCGCATGACGGACTTCTCGCAAACGCACCCGATTTTTCGGAATCGTTGTGGGTGAGGTTTAACGAGCGTGCCATCAATTATTTCTGGATGTTGGGCCAGTCGGCAGAAAGAATTGGCGAATGGGAAACAGCAAGACGTTATTATGCCGACGCACACTTTGCCCCCAAACCTCATGTTGAAGCTCGTGCAGGATTGGAACGCGTCTATCATCAAACCGCGCGAAGTGAGACCTCCGATACGTTTGCGGCATTCCTCAAAGACACCGAAGCGGAATACCGGATCCGAGAAGCGACGGATCTCAATAAATTCCGTCAGGAATTTATCACGAACAGACTCAATAAGAAAGCAACGGATTTTCGCTTAGAAACTCTGGAAGGGGAGACCTACTCGCTATCAGAGATGGCTGGGAAGGTCGTTTTACTTGATGTTGGGGCTTCGTGGTGTGGTCCGTGTAATATGTCGATCCCGGAGATCAAAACCGTCTACGAGCAATTCCGAGAAAACGATGATGTCGTCATCTGGGGAATCAATGATGGCGAAACCCCCGAACAGGTTCGGAAATCTTTAGATGAACATCAGCAGCCATGGCCTGTTTTACTCGACCAGCATCAAAAAGTAAGGAAGGCTTATCAGTTTAAAGGAATCCCATTTTTTATTTTAATTGATAAAGCAGGGAATTGGCAATACAGTTTTTTAGGTTCACATCTCATAAACGGTCAACCTTTAATTTGGATGGTTGAAGCCCTCCTATCAGATGAGTAATAATAACAGCGTATCTCATAAATAGGATTTGTTGGTTCGTTATCAGTTGATTCTCTTTGTAGGAGGGAACTCCGGGGAATGCCAAAAGGCATTCATACCCGGGGAATGACTAAACGTCATTCATACCGTTGATTTCTTGATTTGGATTCCCGACAGGTCGCGATTCGGAGATCGCTCCTACAGGATTTTGAAATCGGGTTTTCAAAGCCCTCCAACTATTTATGGGATAGGTTGTAATAAGGTACTACTGTTACTCATTGAGTGTTGAAGAACTGAATCCTTATAAGGTATCAAACCAGTATCTGAAAACAATTGAAATCCAGCACCTGTTGTGGTAAAATAACTTAAAACATTTTACTATACGAAGGAGTTGCAGATGCCCCACCCCTCTCACAATCTATTTAATACGCGCCGAACCCTTGAAAGCGAAGGGTTTGAGTGCGCCTACTATTCGCTTCCTGCCTTAGAAGAAGCAGGCAAGGGTACAATTCAAACCTTACCTGTCAGTATTCGCATTCTACTTGAATCGCTACTACGGAATTACGATGGACATCAAATCACCGAACAGGACGTTATCAACTTAGCAAGTTGGGATGCACATTCCCCGAAGGCAGCGGAAATTCCGTTCAAACCTGCACGCGTGGTAGCACAAGATTTCACTGGTGTGCCGCTTGTTGTTGATATTGCTGCGATGCGGTCTGCTGTCGCAGAACTTGGTGGCGATGCTCAAATGATTGAACCACTCGTCCCAGTTGATTTGGTAATTGACCATTCTATCCAAGTTGATGCGTACGGCACAGAGAACGCTTTTCAGTTTAACACCCGTAGAGAGTTTGAACGCAACAAAGAACGTTATGAATTTCTGAAATGGGGACAACAGGCGTTTGAAAAATTTAACATCATTCCACCATCTATTGGGATTGTACATCAGGTTAATCTGGAATACCTTGCGCAAGTCGTGATGGCAGAGGAATCAATTGCTTATCCTGATACTGTTGTCGGCACAGATTCACATACCACTATGATTAACGGATTAGGCATTGTCGGTTGGGGCGTTGGTGGTATTGAAGCTGAAGCAGCGATGTTGGGACAGCCAGTTTACATCTTAACACCTGAAGTGCTCGGTGTTCACATGAAAGGCGAACTCCAAGAAGGTGTAACCGCAACGGATTTGGTATTAACTGTAACACAACGGCTTAGAGCGGCTGCAGTTGTCGGCAAATTTGTTGAATTCTTTGGTGAAGGTGTAGAAGCACTTGCACTGCCAGACCGAGCAACACTCTCTAACATGTGTCCTGAATATGGAGCGACTATCGGATTTTTCCCGCCTGATGCTGAGACAATAAATTATCTCCGTCTTACCGGACGGGACGAAGCACATGTTGATTTCGTGGAAGCGTATCTCAAAGCACAAGGATTGTTCGGTATTCCGCGCCTTGGCGAAGTTGAATACTCCGATGTATTGGAAATTGATCTCAGTGAGATTGAACCGAGTATCGCAGGACCAAAACGACCACAAGATCGGATTGCCTTGTCGGATGTGAAAAAAACCTTTAATGAACTCCTTACGAAGCCAGTGGCAGAAGATGGATTTGGTGTTACAGAAGGCATAAGCGATAGTAGCATCACCCACGGTTCCGTTGTAATCTCGGCAATTACAAGTTGCACAAATACAAGTAACCCTTCCGTAATGATTGGGGCAGGACTGCTCGCCAAAAAAGCGGTTGAAAAAGGTTTACGCGTTCCGGACTACGTTAAGACAAGTTTAGCACCAGGTTCGCGCGTCGTAACGGAATATCTGCGAAACACAGGATTACTGCCCTATCTGGAAAAGCTGGGCTATAACGTGGTAGGTTATGGTTGTACAACTTGTATCGGTAACAGCGGCCCCCTCAATGAGGTTGTTCAAGAAGCAATTGACGCAGAGAATCTTGTGACTGCCAGCGTTTTGAGTGGGAACAGGAATTTTGAAGCACGTGTGCATCCAGAGATAAAAGCCAACTTCCTAATGTCGCCTCCGCTTGTGGTTGCGTATGGACTTGCGGGACGGATTGATATTGACCTTGCTGCAGAACCGATTGGACATAATGATGCTGGCGAGGCAGTTTATCTTCAGGATATTTGGCCAACACGTCAAGAAATTGCTGATATGATCGGCGCTGCTGTTGACCGAAAGACGTTCAAAGATATGTACGAATCGATTGGTAATCAGGCACCTGAATGGGAGGAACTTGCAGGTGCGACAGGTGTGCTTTACCCGTGGAACGAAAGAAGCACTTATATCCAACATCCCCCCTTCTTTGAAGGTTTTTCACGCGAACCCGCGCCAATTTCGGATATTACTGATGCGCGAATCCTCGGCATTTTCGGAGACTCTGTTACTACAGACCATATCTCTCCTGCTGGAGCAATCGCAGCAGCAAGTCCTGCAGGCAGTTATCTGCAAGAACGCGGTGTTGAAACACAAGATTTCAATACCTACGGCGCAAGACGCGGGAACGATCGTGTGATGAGTCGTGGCACATTTGCAAACCGCCGCGTCCGAAACTTGATGACGCCTGATGTTGAAGGTGGGTGGACACTTCAGTATCCAGAAGAAACACAGACGACTATTTACGAAGCAGCACTTCACTACAGTGAAAACGATGTGCCGACGGTTATCTTTGCCGGACAGGATTACGGTATGGGAAGTTCTCGCGATTGGGCAGCGAAGGGACCGAAACTGCTTGGTGTCAAGGCTGTCGTTGTAGAAAGTTATGAAAGAATCCACCGCAGCAATCTCATCGGTATGGGTATCTTACCGTTACAGTTCAAGGATGGAGAAAATGCACAAACGCTCAATCTTGATGGTAGTGAGATTATCAGCATTACAGGTTTTGCTGATGACTTGCAACCGGGGCAGATAGCAACAATGAAGATTGTGCGACAAAACGGTGAAACACAGACAACGGAATTGCTTATCCGAATTGATTCACCCGTAGAAGTGGAATACTATAAACATGGTGGGATTTTAGACTACGTGATTCGGAATTTCTTGTCTACATAGTGCAAGCTATCTGCCCTCATGGGTAGAGTCTATTCCATTTTTTGCATCACATTTTTTGACGTAAGAGGCTGATCATTTTGTGATATTGGAAATTTAGTATGCTATCAAAACCGTTGCTAATGGAGGATTTTGGGCATGGCAGAAACAATTGAAACTTTAGCCAAAAGATTAGATCGATTGGAAAAAACGTTAGAAAAAGTAACTTTACAACTTTCTTGTCTCGTTGATGAATTGGTCCCACACGCCTCCGATCGTTATAAAGCAAACATAGAAGTACACACTTCTAACAAAGCAGACAAGAAAGAGGCTACCAAGATAATCAATGAACTCCTTGAAAAAATGGGAATTACTGAAGTAGAACCAATTCCCGTTGAGGAGGTTCGCAAAAGTATGGCAAGCCGTATTCGCGCCGAGGATAACGAATTTAGCCGAGCGATAATTGAAGAACGTGAGAAATAACCTTGTATTATTTCTACTTTGATGCCAGCGCACTTGCCAAGCGATATACCGAAGAACTTGGAAGCGCCAAAATTGATTTTCTGTTTGATAATGTTCCTTTAGACCGATTAAGATGTTTGACTCTTGGTGCAGCGGAGGTCTTTTGGATATGTGTCCGTAAGAAAAACGACGGACGTATCACACGGTATGAATTCACACATGCACTCATAAACTTGACTCGTGAGGTAACCTCGGAAGCGTCAGATTTTGACACAGCATCTGCTCCAGATTCACTTGTTTGGGCATCACTCAATTTGGTTGAAACTTACTCTCTGAACAGCGTTGATGCGATAGTGTTGCGTTCTGCCTTAGAAGTCGCTACAGAACTTCGTAGTACGGGTGACACACTCGTACTTGTAGCATCTGATCAACGCTTATTGAGAGCTGCAAGTAATGAAAGGTTATTAATTTTCAATCCAGAAATTGATCAGGAAGAAACATTAAAGACATGGCTTGATATACCCTAAAAATGTAAAACTAAATGTCATCAAGGATTTTTAAAAAGCATCTGATATGAGCAATCCTCCAGACAAAGATTTTGTTTATAACGCTCTATTACGTTACAACTACCTCCCTATAGGCAAAAAACATCCAGACGACATACCGTCCCAAGTGTTTTCCACTGAAGAATTCACATCTACTCTCGCTGATGAAATGCTTTCTATTACGAATGCGAGAAAAAAAGGATATGATCAGATAGAATATCGGATAACTCGTCTTCCGAATGTGACTCGCCTTATGCATATTCCGCATCCATTACCTTATGCCCGTCTATGTGAATGTATATCAGAAAACTGGCACCAACCTTCAATGATCCGTACATGTAAGAATCCTAATAGTTATTTGAAACCTGCTAAACATGATAGTGGTAGATTGATAATGGGAGAATATAAGCGTCTTGAACAAGTTTCGCTAATGGAAGGTGATAAATTTCCAGATTTAATCTCCAAATTGGAAGTTTCAACAGGTAAGTTTTACAGAGTGCAAGCGGACATTTCGTCGTTTTTTCCATCAATCTACACACACGATTCCATGGGCATTAGTTGGTCGTGATAAAGCAAAGACAGATTCAGGTCAAAGAGATCTATGGTACAATCAACTTGATGCGCTCCAAAGAGAACTCAAAAGAAATGAGTCACAAGGTATTCCTATTGGACCAGCAACGTCGAATATCATTTCTGAAATCATCTTATGTCAAATTGATGAAACTTTGTGTAAAAAAGATAAAACTTTGGAGTTCACAAGATATATTGATGATTATGAATGCTATTGTGAGACTCGGGAGCAAGCAGAGTCTTTTATCTTAAATCTTGAACAGGAATTACGAAAATATCTTTTGAATCTTAATTCCAAGAAAGTCCTAATTGAAGAGTTACCTATTGGCTATCAAGAACCATGGATCATTACTTTGAATAATCATTTGCCATCAAAACA
This sequence comes from Candidatus Poribacteria bacterium, assembly GCA_965219695.1. Lineage (GTDB taxonomy): Bacteria > Poribacteria > WGA-4E > WGA-4E > WGA-3G > MSPOR6. Next base: position 167,022 of record CBDCOJ010000008.1, read on the forward strand.
GAAATTGCACTCCAAGGATATTATGATTTTTTTAGATTCAGCAGTAGATCTTCAAAAGCATTATCCTGAAAAAAATGTCTTAAAATATGCTGCGCGGACTATCGCTAACACTAAGGAATTTGAAATTAACAAAGATAGTGCAGACTTTTTTCTCAAATATCTCAACAATCTTGCTGTCCATAACCCTAGCGTTCTTCCAATTCTTTGTCAGGTAGCAAAGGAAAATAATGTGGGATCAGATTTAGACATAACTCCCGTTTTGAAGCAATCCATGAAGTTCCAACGTTCCGATGCAATTTGTTGGAGTTTATACTTCATGGGAATTTCCGGACAACCAGTAAGTGAACAACTTGCTAGGACTATCATTCAAACAAATGATTGCATGTCAATCGGCATGCTGATTGCCCTAAAACAGCATGAACAAGAAGTTCTTACTTTCCTCAGTAATATAAAAATGACATCAAATTATGACTTGGATAAATACTGGATTCTTATCTATGAATTAGCTCCATGCGGCAAAAAATTCGATACTTACCTCGAAAAATCTGGATTGAAGTTTCTTAAAGACAAGAATGTACGATTTATTAATTTCATACAAGAAAACACATAAGTCTAAATTTCGCTTTTCAGTCCATCAAATCGAAAAATATGCAATCTCTAACAAAACTGATCCTATCATTCATATTAATTCTCATACCTTTCATTATTGGATGTGGACCGGACTCTGAGTTTAAAAGCCCTTGCAAAGGATCATGGATTTCACGGTGCGCCGCGAATACTGAGATTCTCATCATTGGACCTTATAGAACAACCTGTGTCGGTGCGTTTGAGCAGGAATGTTATCTTGAATTCAACGAGGAAAATCAGCGATGGGAATTTTTCTATGATGGCATACAAGGATTTGACTTTGAGCCAGGGTTTATCTATACTCTGAGAGTAAGCCTTCACGAGTATGCTGGAGACATCCAAGATGTGGGAAAGTACGAGTATCGGCTCATAGAGGTGATAAGCAAAGAGAAGGCATCGGTTGACGAGAGACCGCCGCGAAAACCATAGTGAAGGATATAAAGAGCGCTATCTCAGATCGTTTGTACAAAACGATTTCTTTAGCACATGCGGCGCGGTTGAAAACCGCGCCTACCGGTGGGAAAGAGTTAGATTACCTCCCATGAATTGCGCGCAAATCTAACCGTGCATCTATATTATCCGACACAGCATTTGTCCAATCCACATCGTCAACACTTTGCAAACTCATCAGCGCAACGTTTACCATCGGATTTGAAAGAGAATAGTTGAGTAGGAAACTATCTACATCCACCTCCGCCATCTCGTTAGGGAAGCAGTGCTTCATAAGATTTTGGAAAACATTGCTTGTCGTAGAACGCATTAACACAATACCCATCTCTTGTGCGACAGCATCGGGAATAACACCGCGCCTGCCGAATGTATCACAGGTGCTTTGATACATCAGGTTGTAATGGATTTGCATCATATCAAACTGACCGGTAGCAATTAGTTCTTCTGTGCCACCGGAAGGGCCGTCCGCAGAAAACCCGATAAACCGCACCTTTCCTTCTTTTTTCAGTTCAAGATATTTTTCCAAGCCTCCACCGTTCAGAATCTGTTCTGTCTCTTTCGCATAAAACCATCCACCATGGAATTGAAGAACATCAATATAATCGGTGCGGAGTCGTTGTAAGCTGCCTTCCACATCCGCTGCGATACCATCTGGATCATACGCCTCCGTTTTGGTTGCAACGATACATGTGTTCCGTCGATCTGTGATCGCTTTGCCGATAACTGTTTCACTGTAACCACCGCCATAGTTGGGTGCCGTGTCTATGAAGTTGAGTCCACAGTCTATGGCATAATGGATCGTATTGACAAGCGACTTTTCGTCATGCTCTGGACGAACTCTACCGCCGCCGTAGCCGATTTCCGAAACACTAAGTCCGGTTTTGCCGAGTGTGCGATACTGCATAAGTGAATTTCCTCCCGCCAATTGGGTGTGTAAATACTTTTAAAAGGACTGAAAATCCATGCCCTTCTATACACCTGTCGCCCCGCTGGGGCTAAATATTGCGTTATGAAAACTAACAATCTGATGAAATATATTTCTGTGAGAACACCTATCTGAGTTAAAGATCGTTTTAAACATAACTGTTTCGAGTAGAACGATTTCCATTTTTTGGCTTTGTTCGATTGCTCCGTTTGATGCAATTCTCTCCAAATAGATTTTCCACCTGTTTGAAAACATCTCCGTTATCTGTAATCTTATAGTTTGAACCACATCGTGTGATGACTTCACCGAAACGCGGACTCATAAGACGCAAAATTAGATGTAACTCTCCCTTATTGGCAAGTGCGATTTCTTTGAGGGATTTTAGCTTTTCAAGGTTATCAAGATCGGATTCCGCGATTGTCACTTCAACGGCAGATGTCTGTTGCTCAGCAACAGTTTCTATATCTAAAATTGTATCTGCTTGTATCTGACGTTCTTCCACTTCAGTTTCATCATCAGAATTCCGATTTTTGCTACCGTTATGATTAATTCTCACTGTTCCTTCAATCCAAACTATCCTTCCTTCAAAGAGTTCACCTGCTTTTTTATATGCTTCTGGAAAAACAACGACCTCTATTGATCCCTCAAGGTCCTCAAACTCAAGTATCGCCATAGCGTCTCCTTTTCTGGTGGTGCGATCTGTAGCATTAGCAATCATCCCGGCTATAGAAACTGTGGACTCAATTGGGTGTCCACCAAGGGTTTGCGTGCTTGCGGTTGTATAATTTTCGATGACGTCTGTATATTCTTCAAGTGGGTGTCCAGAAACATAAAATCCGAGTTGCTCTTTTTCAAGCTTAAGCCGTTCCAAAGGGTCATATTCCTCTGCTGCCGCGAGTGTTACCACTGTTGTCGGCATATCCTCTGCCTCTCCAAAGAGGTTCATCTGTCCACGTTCGCGTACTGCTTGTGCACTTTGTGCGGCTTTCAGGATGCTTTCCAAGTTTTCAAGGAGTTGTGCCCGATGTCCTTCAAGGTTATCAAAAGCACCGCTTAAAATAAGACCTTCAACAGCACGTTTATTGACTACTTTGGTATCTACGCGTTCGCAGAAATCTTGCAGTGATGTAAATGAACCACCTTCCTGCCGTGCATCCACAATTGCGTCTATAGCGTTATCACCAACGTTTTTCACTGCCACAAGTCCGAAGCAGATGTCGTTGCCATCCACTGCAAAATCCTTATTACTACTGTTAACATCCGGGGGAAGCACATTGATTTCCACACCAAGGAAATCAGCAAGTTTGACACATTCAGCTCGGTAACGCGTAATTTTGGATGAGTCACCCGCTTCCCCAGTCATCATTGCAGCCATGAATTCGTGTGGATAGTGCGTTTTCAGGTATGCCATGCGGTAAGCTAACATAGCATAAGCGACAGAGTGTGATTTGTTGAAGGCATATCCACTGAACGGTTCAAGGAGGTCGTATATTTCTTCTGCATCTTTTTTAGAAATCTCATTTTTGAGGGCACCCTCAACGAATTTCTCTCGCTGCGATTTGATCAAATCTAATTTCTTTTTTCCCATTGCATCGCGGAGGATATCTGCCTCACCGAGTGTAAAGCCTGCCATATCACGGGCAATCTGCATCACCTGTTCCTGATAGACACATACACCGTAAGTATTTTTGAGCGCATCTTCAAGCGACGGATGCAGATAACTCACCGGTTCTAATCCGTTTTTTCGGTCTATGAACTGTTGCATCATGCCGCTTTCTAATGGACCTGGACGATAAAGCGCGGGAATTGCAGCGAAATCCTCAAAATTATCCGCTTTGAGTTGTGTAACAACCCTATACATGCCTGAGGAGGTTTCCAGCTGGAATAAAGCAGCAATCAGTCCTCTACTAATTAGTGAAAAGGTCTTTTCATCGTCAAAAGGGATATCCTCTAACTTCAAATCTATGCCATGATTCGCCTTAACCATTTGGAGGCAGTCATGAATCTCAGTGAGGCTGCGGACACCAAGGAAATCAAATTTGACGATACCAACATTTTCAACAGTTTTGCCTTCAAACTGTGTTGCAACCTGGTCATTTTTATCTTTAAATAGCGGCGCAAAATCTGTCAGCGGTCCATTCGAGACAACAATGGCAGATGCATGGCAGGAGACGTGCCGTTTCATACCTTCTACAGATTTGCTGAGATCCATTAATTCTTTATTTTCTGGCTGTTCTGCAAGTGCTTGAAATTCTGGCACTTGTTCCAAGGCGTCATCAAGTGTAATGCCTGGGATGCTTGGAATCAACTGCGTTAATTTATTAACATTTTCGAGAGGCACATCAAGTGTGCGTCCAACATCTTTGATAGCGGCTTTTGCTCCCATGGTAGCAAAGGTGGCAACCTTGCCAACAGAGTCTTGGCCATATTTATTAACGAGGTATTCAATAACGTGATCACGGGCGCGGTCTGCAAAGTCAATATCAATATCAGGCGGGCTAATCCGTTCAAGGTTCAAAAAACGCTCAAAGATACAGCCATACTCCATCGGATTGAAAGTAATTACATCAAGTGCATACAAGACAAGACTACCGGCAGCGGAACCACGAGCGGTAAGTGGGTATCCTTGTTCGTTAGCGTATTTAACATAATCCCATACAATCAGGAAATATCCTGGGTAACCGGTTTTATTTATAATGTCAAGTTCATGATTCAACCTTTGAAGAACATCCGAGGAGAGTTCACCACCTAATTTTTCACGCAACCCTTGGTAGCAAAGTTCTTTTAGGTAACTCTCATTTGTATGTCCTTCAGGCACATCATATTTCGGCATTACGCTCTTGCCATAATCAAGTTTGAGGTTGCACCGTTTTGCAATTTCAAGTGTGTTACTGATGGCTTCAGGTGGGTAATTCTTAAGCACTTCCCGCATTTCGTTAACGTCTTTAAAATAGAAATGATTATCAAATCGCATACGGTCTTGCTCGTTGACAGTTTTCTTTGTTTGGATACAGAGAAGCACATCGTGCATGTGATGGTCAGATTTGCGGAGGTAATGGCAATCGTTTGTACCAACAAGAGGAAGATCAAATTCTCTTGCTAAATCAACCATTATCGGGTACGCCTCAAGTTCCTTGTCAATATAATGGTTTTGCACCTCAACATAGAGGTTCCGGGGGCCCATGACATCAATCAAGGTCTTGAAGTTTTGGATACCTTCCTCACGCTTATCTGAAGTGAGAAGTTGCGGCACCTGCCCTTGGATACATCCTGTTAATGCGATAATCCCTTCGCGGTATTCCCGCAAGATTTCCATGTCAATGCGCGGTTTACTATAGAAACCTTCTGTATAACCGAGCGATACCAATTCAAGTAGGTTTTGATAACCTGTTGCATTCTCTACAAGGAGTGTTAAATGGTAGGGGCTGCCTTGATCTTTCCCACGTTTTTTTCTATCTCCAGGGGCAACATATACCTCACACCCGACGATAGGATTTACACCAGCTTCTTGTGCTTTGGTGTAAAACTCCCATGCCCCGAACATATTGCCGTGGTCAGTGAGCGCAACAGCAGGCGCGCTGTTCTCAACCGCCCATTGAATCATATCCGAAATGCGGCAAGCCCCGTCAAGCATGCTATATTCGCTGTGGTTGTGTAGATGGACAAATTCGGAAGACATGAGTTCTCCTAATTTTTAGGTTTTTATGTATTTTACGACAAAAAATAGGTTTAGATTTCAACTAATTTATAGACGTAATTATAGCAGAAAAAGAGGGGATTTTCACAACAAAATTTCCAAGAAAAAATCCGTTTTCTGGTTGAAATACCGTTTAATATTGACACACCGCCTACGCCTTGCTATAATAGTCAATACTGCACAAATTGCGTTTTTCTCAAGTGTGCAGAATCTGTTTTTTTACCCTACGAATGCAAAAATCGAGACTTCTTCTCCTGTTCTTAACCCTGTTTTTTGTGATGCTTGGATTTGGCATCATCATTCCAAATCTCGCTTATTACGCAAAAGATATTGGGGCAACTCCCACCGAAATTGCAATTTTACTTTCTATCTATTCTGGGATGCAATTGGTATTTGCACCGATTTGGGGTCGACTGTCAGACAAGCACGGCAGGAAGCCAGCAATTCTGCTTGGCTTGCTTGGGAATGCTGCTGCCTTAGTTGCCTTCGGATTGGCAAAGGAGTATATATGGCTTTTCGCCGCCCGGAGTGCAGCAGGCATCGCTTCAGCAGCAGTGTTGCCCAGTGTCATGGCTTATGTTGCAGATGTCACTACATCGGAGGAACGCGGTAAAGGCATGGGATTGATGGGTGCTGCGATGGGACTCGGTTTCATTCTCGGACCAGCAATTGGCGGTGTCATGGGACGGCACGATTTGCCGTTCTTTGTAGCAGGTGGATTGTCACTATTAACTTTTCTTTTTGCGCTTGTTCTGCTGCCTGAATCACTTCAGAAAGACGTTGTGGAAGAACGTCACGAATGGTTCTCACCACGTGAACTGTTCCGTAAAACCACATTGAAATCCCCACTCACACCACTATTCTTTGTCGCTTTTTTCACTACCTTCAGTTTCGCTGGATTGGAAACAACGTTTCCACTGTTCATTGAAGAAGGTTGGGAGTATAAACAAAAAGAAATGGGGTGGATGTTCATGGTCCTGGGTGTCATTGTCGTACCGCTACAGGGTGGATTGCTCGGAAAATTGATTAACTGGATAGGAGAACGTCGGATAATTATAGCGGGTTTATTGTTGAACGCGCTCGGCATGGTGCTTTTTCTCAATGCATCCTCCTTCGTAACGTTAACCGTCTATCTAACGATTACCGGGATCGGTAATCAACTAATCCGTCCAACGAATACATCATGGATTTCTAAGCAGACCAGCATTGGACAAGGTGCAGCTATCGGAATTATGGACGCTTTTTTGAGTTTAGGACGTATCTTAGGACCACTCCTCGGTGGCTGGTTGTATGATAAATCAGCACATCCAGAATTCGTGAAAACAGGTTTTAACAGCGTCCTCGGAGGTTGGTTATACGAAAGTAACGCCTATTCTTATACCTTTTTGGCGGCAATTTTGGTAATTGCCACCGTTTGCCTATATGTCCCTTTGCGTCGAGTTGAACGTAATACATAAGTTTGAGAGTTTCTCATTCCTTCGGCAATGGTGGTAACCGATGTGTTACGCGCCGCGTGTTATATTCAAGACGATACCGCTGATGTGCTTCGTCATCTGGATAATGTTCAGTTTTGGGATATGGATAGGTAGACATACCGTGGAATGGTAGCGGTTCAACTGTCTGTGATGTGAGTGTGTTGATGTCCCCATCTTTGTCCCATCCGTCACTATAGAGGATAAAGTCACGAGTCCAACCCGCTTTTAGTGGTGGCAGTCGAGATGCGTCAAATTCAACCGTGATTTCATCTCCAGCATTGAGGATAACATACATATCATCAACCGCTTGTAATAAGGGGTTGACATCGCCATAACGGGTATAAAATCCTGCCAAGTCTCGCCACTGTCCAGCTTTTGTTACCTTTTGATAATCAAATAGGTGTGGTGCGTGTAGGTTCGGGCGATACATCTCCGAAAAGCCTCGGTAATGTAGGTCCGCACTGTCAGGATTCAATTCTGTTATTTCCATAGGAACATTTTGATCGCCAACTGTGAAAAAAGCAGCATCCCAATATATTTGCATATCGGTTTCAATCCGAACGTGTTGGTCATCCGACAAAAATTTGCCGGTCAGATCAATCGTGATAGTCTTGTTTTTACCTGCGGGTATGCCAATCATATCAATGACAGTTTTCCACTTTCCAGTTTCGTCCTTCACAGCAACCGAAGGAAAACGGGGCGCGATAGCAGGATTTTGGGACAGGGCAACATTGATGCTCGTATCCGTTGGAAAAATCCATCCGTTGAGGTAGAGCGTTACAAGAGCGTTGTCAGGAACATCACCAAGATCAAGAATAATAGCATGCGGTTCTACAACGCCTTGGTAGGGGCCAGGTGCGTGTTCAACAGGGTAATGGTAATCAGGTGCTTTTAGGGCATCAGACACATCTTCACCTTTATGGTTTACAGCAGATTTCGGATATAATTTCTCTGAAACACCGTATATCTTAAATTCTGCAAATGGCGGTGGAGTATACTGTTCATTTACGAAAATATCGGTATCTGTTGGGTGGTCAACGGCTATCAATTTAACCATATCAAAATAGGCGGTTTCCCACAGCTCCTCTGTAATCTGGATAGAATATTTCCCAGATTTAGGTTGTATTTGAGATGCCGATATTTTTATAAAATCTTTCGTCTCATCGGGTGCGACAAACCCCATAGCGGTGACGAGTCCAAGTGGAGCACGCCAAAGCAGATCAGTGACGAATTGGTACTTCTCGCCATCGTAAACATATAAAAACGGACATGACCCTTTCAAAACCTGTTTTTCCAAAATCCGTTGTTTTGCCTTCGGTTGGATAACATTCTGCGGCACGCCATTTGTCCAGACAACTCGGACAACATCGGCTGCATCAAACGCACCTAACCCGAAATGCACCATCTGTTGTGATACATATTGCAATTGATACAGGTCGCTGACTTTCACCTCTAACTTTGATCCAATTCCGTTCCTATTGACTTTGTTATTTCCTGTGATAATACCTTCTAACCGCACCTGTATCCAGTTGTTTTGATTTCCACCATTGTTCTGCAATGCACGCAGCTGCCCTTTGTCATTGATAAAGAATAGGTCTAAATCACCATCATTGTCGTAATCACCTACAGCACCCGCAACCCCTTTTTCCATCGGTATTATCCCACTGGTTTCGGTGAAGCGACCAGTACCATCGTTTCTGAACATGAACATCCCATCTTTGCCACTCACCCAAAGGTCAACAAATCCATCGTTATCATAATCTATGTTTTTCAATAGTGTAGGGGCTATGCCTTGCACACCTGCTTCTAAGCGCGGATCGTCTACAAAACTTGCGTCTCCTCTATTAAGGTAAAGATGGATACGCTCCGCTGTTGCTAAAAAAATATCAATGTCTCCGTCGTTATCATAATCACCGATAGCAGCTGCAGTGTAATGTATATCCTGTGGAATACCTGTCTCGTTGGTGATAACACGGAGCCGTCCTTGGCGAAGGTTATCGTAAAGTGTGCATCCGATTTTACGGTGTGTCATGAAGATGTCAATGTCGCCATCGTCGTCAAAGTCTGCGGCGAATGCGTTTGTCGGAATTTGCTGTGTTTGCGTGTCTGTATCTTTGATTACAAAGGTTTGATTACCTACATCAGTAAACTTTCCATCGCCATTATTCTCATACATTTTAACACCTGATTGCCCGGATAAGAGATCAAGGTCACCGTCATGGTCAAAGTCAACTGGAAGAAGGATGCCCGTTTCGGTTTCTGCTTTTTCATGCTGGATTATAGGAGATGATGTCCAATTCTTGTCCTCATCCATTTGTAGGTATGTAATTCCTTCTTGTGTTTGCAATAGGATTTCTTGTGTTCCATCTTTATTCAAATCTGCATAGGCAACAGTGTATGATTTCAAAGAGTATAATTTCAAAGAGGTTTGCACTACGATCTCTGGAAATTGTTGGGTAGGCACAAATTTTCCATCTATATTCCTAAAGAGCATTTCCGTTAGTGAGTTGTAAATGTCTATATTTCCATCGTTATCGTAATCCATAAGAAAGACAGTACGAGGCTTTTGTAATAGAGGAATTAAGTTATGTAGTCCAAGTTGTTCGGTGACATCTACAAATTCCACGTTTATTGGTGGGTTCTGTTTGGCAATAATTAGCGCTTTGAATCCAGGACGAAACGTTTCTATTGGATGTCCAAGGATGTTGGTTACCAATTCTCCAATGCCTTGCTGATAGCGCGGACTTGCGCGATGCAAGTTCTCAAAAATTCGGATATTTCGTGAGGCTGCCTTTAGGTCGTTTTTCTTTATTGCGTCAATCCCTTGTGTTAAATATGTCAACTTTTCAGCATCGGTATCTCCTAACAAAATCATCAAATCTTGACAGTGTTTTCCTGCATCTTGAAGTTGATCTTGTCCAATCAGTGCTTGGGCCAACTTGAGCAAGATCACAACATTTACGGGAGAGCGGTTATGAAGTTCCTGTAAGTGCCTAACTGCCTTCGATTGTGCTTCTGCATTGTTCCGTTGTCCGAGGTAGTGGCGGACAAGTTTATACCGAAATTCCAATTCATCAGGTGCTAACCGAACAGCCTCTTTCATTGCCTCTACGGCTTGTGTGGTTTGCCCTTTTACCTGATAGACCTCGGATAAAATGAAGTGTAGTTGACTATCCATCGGTGCAACATCAATGCCGCGCTTAACCCATTCTTCGGCAGCATCGGTTTGTTGTAAGCGCAAATGGGCAACGGCGAGGTTACCATAACCGATGGCTTCATCGGGGAGTAGTTCAACAAGGGTGGTAAAAGCAGTAACTGCTTTAGAGGGTTGTGATTCTTCAAGATATGCTAACCCAAGATTCTGGTGCCGGATCGCCTCTTGAATAGTCTTCGCTTTGTCTGTTTCTTGTGCAATCGCGCTTATAACAGTAGAGAGAAAAATTGCAAATATGAAACAGATTATGAGTTTTTTTGAATAAGGTAAATGGAATAGCATTTTTAATTATGCCTCTGCCTTTGGCTCTTGGAAAGATGCGGCAGATTCCTGAATTGCTTGCTTTAGTGCTTTTAATCGGACCTCCAATGAATCTTCGAGTTGTTTGAGGTGTAGTAGCCATGACTCTTTGGATTGACCCTCTTCATTACCGAATCCGTCAGTCATTGAAAGGCGGATGTATTTTAGTCGTTCTGATTGCAAAACTGACAGTTGTGAGTCATAGTCTGAAATGCCTGATTCCAATAATTTTGCGAGTTCTCGTATCTGTTCCATAGTTGTTCTCCTGTTCGTAGGAATTTTAGCCTATTTTCTCATATTTTGTGCATATAGGCAAGCAAATTTATATGGACGCAGGGTTATTCAGTTTTAAGAATAATCGGTTAATAGGTTTTACTGCGAGTTTATATTGTAGGTCGGATTGAGTTTACGAAACCCGACAGGATCGCACTGTCACACTAAGATTGTCGGGTTTCGCTGCGCTCTACCCATAAATCAACGCTGTGAATGCGCTGTTGGCATTCAGCCAAATCAACGCCACATGCCTGTTGGCATCTGTCGGGTGTCAACTTAAGGAATCTTCGATTGCATAAACCTTCTTCAGTCCCGTAGGGACGCAATGTTTATAGATATACGTCATGAAAACCTCTTTAGTCCCGTAGGGACGATATGTTTGTCTAATGTCATTGTTCTACACATATCGTCCCTACGGGACTAAAGAAACCTTGTGTAACCGTGATTCTATAAACATATCGTCCCTACCAAATCAACGCCAAATGCGCGTATGGCATTTGGCGGGACTGAATATAAGACAGTCTCAATCTCCATGCCGATTCAGAGGTGTTCACAATAACTCATACATTTTCTTAAGTTGACACCTATGGGTTTCGCTGCGCTCTACCCGACCTACAATGCGACTATAAAATATTAACGTTTGCAATAAAATGCACAGAAAAACTGAAAACTGAATAATCCTGATATGAACGGCAAAGGTATTCAATTTTCGTCTAATTATCCGTTTAGTCGAAAAATTGGCATCTAAAAATCGTTACCTCAGATGCACGAATTGATTGTATTTTTCTTCTCATTTCATTGGAATCATCTCCTTAAAAAGATACCATTTGGTATCTTTTTTGATACCGTGGTATCTTTTTGAAATTTGCTGTAAACTCAATATCTGTATGGGTTTATAGACATTTTATTTAAATTTTATTTTTTTTATTTGCGTTGAGGAACACGGTTTTCCTTTTGCTGGAGATATTTTGATATATTTTGCGTTGTCGTCTTTGCATTTAGAAAGTTACTGTCGATTTTCGGTGTGTTTGGGGATTGGTTTTCTCTTTTCATACTGATATTATACCAAGTACTGTGGGGTGATCAGGAGTTTTCGTGGTATTCGGAACAATAGATATCCAATAGATTCACAATAAGTTTGCAAGAAAAGTTGGATTGATACGTTTTCCCATCTTGTATGAACGTGTATTTTGTTATCAGCATGGTAGTTGACGCGATTTTTTGGAGTCTTGGTAAAGAAAGTAACCATTGGAGAATTGAATGGCTCTGATGTGAGCGGTGTATTGAATTAGACAGAAATGGAACAAATCGTATGCCTTAAAAATAAAAGCGCTCAATGCCAACGTGATACTGAACGCAAGCATTGAGCGCTTAAATTCGAAATAGATTATTCCGTGAGGGTTATAACACCACAACTCACTTGCGTGCCATTTGCTAAATCACCAGATCCAACCTGTTCATGAATAACTAATACTTTACCGAGTATATCGGTTTCTGAATTGGTGTCAATGGTCAAGTCAGTGGTGTAATCAGTGTTCCCCGTGCCATCTTCATCAGTTGTAAAAGAATAGGTTTTAAAAGCTTCAACATCCCAGATACCACCGGGTACATCGCAACTGTCGCCAGAATAGATATATGCTGCGTACTTGCGGTCAGCACCCGCATTCTGAATCTCAACATCAAAGCTCAGAATTGTACCTGATTCTATGTTATATTCCGCGAAAGTAGCTTCACCGGTAATCCCACTTCCATTCTTTTCATCAAGTGTTACCGTAATTGTGCGATTTAGATCAACGGTGCTAAATAAGTCAAGAACTTCTCTTGTTGATACATTTTCACAACCTATAGTGAAACACGTTGCAAAGATAAAAATAGATAACACACATAAAGTTTTACTATTGAACTTAAGGATGTTGTGTGCGTCGATAAAGGACGCTAAATTTTTGTACATTTGAAATTTTCCTTTCTTTCGCCAGAATTTGGCGGTTTTGGTTAATTTGTTCTCCGTTTTGGAGACTTAGTGTATTCAATAAAAGAGATATGCCCTTGCATATGGCTCTCCAAATAAAATAAAATCTGGTAAACTTTAGGTGCCCTATGAGTTTGTGAACCGAAAAACATCGGGCATATCTCATATCCTCGTGCAACGAGGATGCTCTTTGAGTTATACTTAACTTCTTATACCTAATCAACGTGATCCGTTTTGCTAAGTGTGCGGTTAGGAAACCGCACCTACCGTCGGAAAAGATAAATCTCGTTAATTTGGCATAATACGGTGGATTCTTTCTCTACACGCGTCCACCTGTCGCGAGTCCTTTGAGTCTTACTAAAAATATGTAGGCAACTTACTTGTAAACGCTGAATTCCGTAAGTATAGTTGCGTATTAATTTGGTGCTTTGGTCAGAGGCGTATGTGAAGAGTCTTCAAGCCCAATAAGCTGCAAACCTCTGTTCTCGGTACCAACATAAAGTATGCCATTTGCAACAGCGATGGAAGTAGCATCGTCTGGAATCTCTGGCGCTATCCGTTCCCAAGTGCTATCCGTACTTGTCAATCTATAAACCCCACCTTGAGCATTTTTTGAAGAACTTACTGCATATAAAGTCGTGTCATCCAGAGCAAAACGGTCGATCATGAGTTGTTGACCGTCCAAATCAGTGATAATGTTCCATTTAGTGCCATCGCTTGAGGACAAAGCTGCTTTGTCAGTTGCTATATAAACAGTTTTGTCATTGATGAGAATTTGTTTGAAAACTTCAACAGCAATTGGCAGCTGGACGGTTTTCCAATTGCGCCCCCTATCAACAGAGCGAAGTAAAATACCATCAGATTTACCAACGTAGACAGTGTCACCAGAAACCCCAAATTTGAACTTAAAACTATCAGGAGAAGTTAAGTCTGCAATGTCGCGAGTATCTTCGATCTCGGTATCGGACCAACCCGTGTCACTATTTCCTTGAGATGAAGGTGACCATATTAGAAGTTTCCGTCTGTGCTCAACATAGAACGTGTTACCACTAACAGCAAATTCCCCCCAGATATCTGTCCCTATGCTAAAGAAACTGTTCAAAAAATTACTGGTATTTTCCTTAATATCCTCTTCCTCCTTACCTTCCACTTTATCAGCATTCTCCATAGGTGTCTGTAGTGCCTTCATGAATTCTGCAACGGCGTCTCTTTCATCAAAAGCAGGAACACCTTGGACAGGGATAAGTGTCCCATTCTGTTCGTCTAAACGAAAAAGCTTTGGTTGGAGTACTATGTATCCCTTTGCGTAAAGAATTCCGTCGTCTTCTACTATTTGCAGTATTTTTGCTGTTTGTTGTGCTCTTGCCTTGGACACCGGCATCTTAGTATTAAAAAAAATAAAATCCGTTCCATCTGCATTCACAGGAATTGCTTCCCATGACTGCCCATTATTGGTTGATGTAATAAGCTTTTCATCTGCTACTGCGTAGAGTTTATTTTTGAAGGCGGTTAGATCTTGTATTTTGCCACCCAATCCTGTGTTAAATCGTTTCCACGAATTACCACCATCGGTTGACCGGCGGATTCCGTTAGAATCTCCTATGTAAAATTGGGACTTGACATCTTTGGATTGTTGTTGATGGGAGGATTCATCACTATTTTGGACTTTTAAAGCAGCAACAACACTCAGACCTGAAAACCTTGCGTAAGGTGCTGCTTTATCAACAATGACCCATGTTTTCCCCTCATCCGTTGAACGCAAAATGTCCTTGGAACCTATTAACATCACCGTTTTTCCTGAAGCAACAATCTTGAGAGTTATATGTTTTTCACCTTTTTGAAGAAGTTCTTTTGGTGTAATATCTGTCCAAGAGTTACCTTGATCCGTTGATCTATAAACTGCCCATAAAAGCTCATTACTTCGAAGTGTCTTAGCCATAGCCGGAATATCCATAAGATTCATATCAGCTGGAATTTTGCAATTTCCTACAAGAACATAAAGACGATGTGTAGACACTGCGAATGCATGAATAGATTTAGATTTCGCTACCGGCAACTTTTCCCACACACCTGATCTATCAAGACCATCTTCCGAATTCGGTTCCAGATTGAAGCGGAAGAGTCCTCTATTGGTACCAGCAAATAGTGTGTTTTCATGGGACGCTAACGTATAGATTCTTCTCATTGCCAAACCTTTGTTTAGAGGTGTCCAAGAGACTCCTGTATCATCAGAGTAAAATATGCCTTGTAATAGGGCGAGGTAAAGTTCAATGGAACCTTGCGTATTATCTCTTGCGATCAAGCCGGTCACATACCCCTTCGGACGGGGACCGAGAGATTTCCACGTTTCACCTTTATCTTTTGAAGCGAGGACTGCATCATCCGTTACAATATAGAGGGTATTATCTTGCTCAGCTATCGGCATCTTGTTGTGTATAATAGGGAGACTACTGTTGATTAAGTGCCACCTTTTGTTAGCAGCGGTCAATCGATAAAGTCCTATTGGAGTCACTGCATAAAGATCGTTTGTTTTAGTAGCAAATAGTGTAGATACTCTTACCGGATCAGGGCTGTCAAGTTGAGTCCACCGTTCCGTTGAGAGTGGTAACTCTGTTTCAATTGTTGGGATAATATTGGTGAAGTTTACGTTTTGAGATGTATCCACTTTTTCACCAGTGCCTTGGTTTTTACTGGAAATATCAGTGGTTCCGAGTTGATTACGCGAATCAGGTTTTATTTTTCGGACAACAGGAACAGGCATATCAACGATTTCAACTGTTAACATCGATTCGGAATCGATATTGTACGGTTGGAAAGAGAGTAAAAGGTGTTGGACTCCAATACCTATGAATAAAAAAATTAAAATAGCAGAGGCGGCAGAAACTACCCACGGCACAAACGGTTTGCTGCCTGAAGGAACAAGCGGATTGGTGCGCGAGATTTGCTTCATAATGTCCTGTGTTAATTGCGTTGGAAGTTGAAAACTACTGAGATTTTCGCTAATTATCGCTTCCTCTTTCTTTAAACGGTTGCGGGCACGATTAAGTCGACTTTTAATCGTATTCGGAGATACACCAAGCATCTTGCTAATCGTCTCACATGTCATTTCTCCGAGATAATGGAGTGCCATTACTGTGCGTTCACTTTCTGGTAGTTTTTGGAGTAGTTTTTGGACAATTTCGCGACGGGCTTCAGCCGTTTCAGTGTCTCGTTTTTCTGCGATGTATTGTGAATGTGACACTTGATCAATCTCCGCAACGTCGGTAGTTTCTAAAGATTGGACCGGAAGTTTCTTTTTCCGATGCCATTCAGTGCATAAGTGAGATGCAATCACATACACCCATCCCGGAAATAAGCTGTGATCTTTTAAAGTTCTGAGCCTTTCATAAGCTCTGAGAAAAGCATCTTGCGTAATTTCTTGAGCGATGTGAAAGTCGCCTATTTTCCGCCATGCAAGTGCGTGAATTCCCTTTTGATATTTTTCAACGAGGGCCGTAAATGCCGTTTGATCACCGTCCAATGTCCGCTGAATCAGTTCAGTATCGTTATTTTGCATAAAAAGTACTCCGGAGTGGTACCACTACTTAATTTAAGTGACGAGTTTTAAATTGAAGAAGGTTGCATTATTTTATCGGTTTTACATTAAAAATGAAATTTCGACTTTGGGAAATAACATGATCAGGACTTACGCACAAGCAGTAGGCGCGTTTTGTAAACGCGCTAATAGTTCAGAATTCTACTGAAAATTGCACCATTTAGCCATAATTATTGCAAAAATAGAGAAAATTGCGAGATAGTAACATTATCCCGTAGGTCGGGTAGAGTTTACGAAACCCGACATGCACAAGATGATATGACCTACGTGTCCAAATCAACGCCAAATACGCTTTTGGCATTTGGCGGGTTTCGCTATCGCTTCTACCCGACCTACAAATATCCATAGAAATCCGATATGATGCTGTTTCAATTAGAAATTGTATAATAATTGTGAGAAAGTTTGTAAGACCCGAGTCTATTTCAGATTGTACCCAAGTTAATAGTTTAGACGTTAAAATTACAGAGGAAATTTACCTTTAAAATTTGGCATACGAAAATAGATGGAGTTCATAAAAATGAAATTGAAAACTCTCGGTTTTATCAGTTTTGTAGTGATTATGTTAGGAAATGTTATGGTTACAGAGGGGTCTTCTGGAATAGACCATCGCGATATCTTCGTAGGAGCAAGTGCCCGAGCGGTTGGTATGGGAAGTGCATTTACCGCTGGTCCGTCAGCAAATAACGGTTTTTTATGGAATCCTTCTTCACTTGGGTTTATGAACGGATTAGAAGTGAATATGGGCGGGGTTCCGTTTTCAGGTGAACCGTCTGGGCCAGATCAGGCGTTTTCGTTTGCGGCGAGTCCTAATACATTGGGTTTAACAGATAAAAATGTAGGAAGCCTATCAGTAGCGTCTTGGTTCAATGGGTGGAACAATGCTAACAGTGAGTCTACTCAAATAGTGCTTTTAGGATACGGTTTAGCATTAAGTGAACAGGCATCAGCAGGAGCGAATTTACGCTACTATCAAAACAGTACATCAATCAGGACGAATTACCTTTGGAGTGTGGATATCGGGACGCAGTTTACCTATCCGTTGGAAAAGTTAGGTGATTCAGTCACGGTAGGTATGAATCTATCGGAGCTGAGCAATGGAATTCGGGAAAATGGAGTGCTAATTGAAAGTTTGCCGTTGGCTGCACGTTTCGGGACGACATATCGCCACGACAAAGCAACTTTGTTATCAGCAGATATTGCGATCCATGGACAGAATGATGTGAGTTGGGGCGAACGACTTCGGCTTCACTTTGGTGCTGAACGTTGGTTATTCAATAATCATTTCGGGGTGCGTGTGGGCTATACCACCTTAACCGCATCCGATAAATTCAGTTCAGGTGAATGGACTCAAGGTATCAGTTTTCGGAACTCAACAGGACAGTTGGATTACGCTCACGTTAGAGGTGGTGCGTTAGGCCAAAGTCTACATTGGATTTCTGCAACATTACGATGGGGTGGAAAAGAGAAAAGTTCCACTCTTATTGCGGAGACTCCTACTCCTGCCACGAAGTCAAAGCCTAAAGATGTTTCTGAAACGGATGTATCATCGCCAATCCTGATGCCGAAAACATTTGATCCCGATGTAGGAACTGAGACACCAACAGGGGAATTACAACTCTCCGAATCCGCAATTTCACCGAACAGTGACGGTATTGCGGATACTACAACATTCCGTTTTAAGGTTAGGGCAAATGACAAGTGGAAATTGACACTCCGTGATGCGTATACGGAACAAGTTTGGGAAAAATCTGGAACAAGTTCTCCCACAGATGGAGTTGTCTGGGACGGAATGGGAAGTAGCGGCAAATTAGTTTCAGATGGGGATTACGTGGTACAACTACACATTATTGATGAAAAAGGTGTCTCCCATCTCAGAAACAGCAAAAAAGTTACGGTTGATCTGATTTCGGCAACGTTAGAGATTTCTAAGAAGACACCCACAAGCGTTGGTGTCAAAACATGGGACATCAACTCTATTGCAAATTGGAAACTTGAAATTTATGATGCGAATAACAAACTGGTTGAAAAGAACGAAGGAAACGGTTCGCCACCAGAGACGGTAGTCCTAACTAAAGTGCCACAGTTGACATCAACAACTTATAAGTTTGCCTTGAGTGTTCAAGACATAGCCGGGAATAAGAGTGTACATCAAGCACAGTTGCAATTCGGTAGTGGAACTACTGATATCGGAACTCAGACGGTAAATGAGAAACCTAAGTTAACCCTGATGGTTGGATCTTTTGCTGAGCTGCGCTATGCGGATATGTTGGCTGAGAATCTACGACGTTTGTACCCGAATGAGAAGGTAAAGATATACACTGCGACAGTTAATGGAAGAACATTGAATCGGGTGACCATTGGAGAATTTGCTGTGCGATCAGAAGCATCGGAACTCAAGCAACAAATTCAAGAGTCGCAAGGCGTTGAACCTATTCTGATTACGCCTCAATAGATTATTCCATTGCAAATTGCAACAGACGCTTTTTTACATTTTGTAGAATTCTAAAGCGTTCTGGTAGAAAAAGCGGTTTTTCTCTGCATCGGATGCATCATCAATAGCGGAGAGTAGTGCTTCTAACCACTCATGATATTCGGCGGCTAAGATGCAGACGGGCCAGTCGCTACCAAACATGAGGCGGTCATAACCGAAAACTTCTACAAGATGTCGGATGTAAGGTTTAAGTTCCTCTGGTGTCCAGTTTTCGCTGGCGGTTGTTACAATACCTGATACTTTGCAGTAAACATTGTCAAAGGCGGCGAGTTCGCGCATGTGGGTTGCCCACGGTTCGAATTCACCGCCTTTTATATTTGGACCACCGCAGTGATTGACAGCATGCGTGATGTTCGGTGTGGCTTTAACCAATTCTATCGCGGCTGGGAGTTGATCATGTTTTGCACAAAGTTCAAAAGAGAGATTATATTTTTCTAATAATTTGACTCCGTTAATTAGTTCGGGAGTGGCATAGAATTGGTTGTCTGAGTGGTGCCATGCCATCCGACGGATACCAACGACAAGATCGGACGCCGCGAGTTGTTCAAGGATAGCCTCAACATTTGGCTTTTCCAGTGGTGCGGCAGCGGCAATAGCACCTATCATCCCATCTGTTTCTGCGATGTGCGTTAGCCATTCTACCTCTTGGACGACGTGCGTTTCTGCAGGATCGCCTTCCACGTGAACCGATTTCACAACGTTTATGTCACCGATAGCGTCGCGATAATCTTGCGGTGTGTATTGCTGCTTGAGTAAATCAAATCCATCTAACCATGGATATTCCAAATTAGATGTATCCCAAAGATGTTGGTGGGTATCAATGATTCTAAGCATAGGTTTCCTTCCAAGTTCCAATTATGCTTATCTTTTGTAGGTTATTATACCATACAAAATACGATTGTCAAAGATAATCTCTAAAGCAGAACAATCCAATTTTCTAAAACAAAGAGTTGTAAAAAACCATAATTTCATGCTATTATGATAAGTAGAAAAAATCAAATATTAGAAAGTTCATTTGAATGCCTGCCAAACTTGACTCATTTCCTGCCTATTTCGCGTTATTTAAACTTACACTTCGTCAACTATTTTGGAGTCGGCGAGGCCTTCTGATTCTAATTGGAGGTCTATTACCACTTGTTATCGCGCTTGTAGTTCGGTTTTATGCGCGAAGATCGGGTTTGGTGAACGGTTTTATCCCAAATATAACGTTTGTTTATTATGGGTTTTTGACGAATTTATGTGCGATATTTTACGGTTCAGCCATAGTCTCGGATGAAATTGATGGCAAAGGTTTAACATATCTCCAAATGCGTCCGCTCCGTAAATCGTTGATTCTGCTCAGCAAATTTGCAGCCTATATGATAGGTGCCGTTGTCCTCATTAGCATATCTCATCTGCTTCTAACGGGAATTATGGAGACCCACCCGAAACTAAGAGACCGCTTTTTGGTGTTAGGAATGAGTTTTCGTTATACTGGCTCAATGGCATTGGGATTGTTAGCCTACGGTGCTTTTGCTTTGCTTTTATCTGCTCGGTATAAGCATCCGGTGCTGTGTGGATTGCTTTTTGTATTCGGTTGGGAACGGATTACGACAATTCCACTGATGCCGATAGGTATCAAGCGGATTTCATTAACACATTACCTTATGACGATATTTCCGGATTTTAAATTGCGGCGTGATATGCTTGATGATTTGTTAGGAAATACGCCTCCGACAGTATGGGTAGCAGCGTTGGTGGTTTGCTTGCTAACGGTAGGAGCAATGTGGCTTGCTATCCGAATTTTTCGCGAACGGGAATATTTGATGTAGAAGTTCCGTGACGAAACGGATGAAGCATTAAGATTTAAGCAGAAAGCACCCGTGCAGTTTCACGTGATACAATAAGCTCCTCATTCGTAGAAACAACGAGAATTTTCGCGCGACTGTTGTCCGCAGACAGGTCGTTTTCTCCAGTTGATTTCTGATTTTTTTCAACGTCTAAATGGATACCGCACCATTCAAGTCCTTCACAGACTTGCGCGCGTGTCGTTGCACTTTTTTCTCCAATACCGCCAGCAAAAGCGATGACATCAACCCCACCGAGCGCGGCAATATACGCACCGATATATTTCTTCACACCGTAAACATAAGTCTCTAAGGCTAAGCGAGCGTTATCATTACCAGTTTCTATCGCCGCCTCCACATCACGCATGTCGCCACTGGTACCAGAGATACCCTTTACTCCCGAATCCTCAATCAGTTGCTGACGAATTTCGTCGGTAGAGAATCCGTCTTTGTCCATTAGATATAGTACAGCAAAGGCGTCTAAGTCTCCGCAGCGCGTGGATTGTATCATGCCGTATTGTGTTGACGCACCCATTGACGTGTCAATAGATTTTCCGTCTTTGATGGCGCAGATGGAGGAACTGCCGCCGAGGTGACAGGAGATAATCCGAAGTCCTTCTCTACTTTCGCGTCCAAGCATCTGCGGCACGCGTTCGGAGATGTAGCGGTGTGATGCACCGTGAAATCCGTATTTGCGAATACCGTGTTTTTCTACCCAAAAACGTGGCACGCCGAATTCGTAGGCGTAATCCGGTATGGTTTGGTGAAACCATGTCTCAAAAACAGCAACGAGCGGTGTGTTCGGGAGGAGTTCCTGAAAGGCACGGATAGAGGCGATATAGGCAGGGTTGTGCATCGGTGCAAGGGGTGTAGATGCCTCAAGTGCTTCAATGACTTTTTCTGTAATCACTGCTGAACGCCAATATCCTTTGGCAAGAATGGTTTTGAATCCAACACCGTCCAATTGGTTAAGGTCTGTGAGACAACCGACTTCAGGATCAGTGATAAGTTGCATGGGATGAGCAATCGCATCAATGTGTGATGGCGCATCAATTTCACCTTCGCGGGAAGGTTTTCCCGGTACAGCGTGTGTGAAGGCAGAGGGGGAATTGCCAATACGTTCTACGCCTCCCTTGACAAGGGAGGTGTTTGTTTTCATATCAATGATTTGGTATTTGAACGAGGTGCTACCTACGTTTGCGCAGAGTATGTTCATGGTGGTTCCCTATGGCGGATCAATGAGGGCATCCAGTGAAGCTTGATTATCGCTTTCGGGATTGAATGTGAACAATCCTTCAATCATTGCTGCTCTCATAAGGCGTTTGTCGGAACTTACGAGAACCAGATTATCTCCTTCTATCCGCAGTTCACTAACTCTATCAAGCGCACACTGTAGTAGAATAGCGTCAGTGCTGTTGAGAGAATGCTTTTCAATGAGATCCCACGAATCGGTTATTTGATCTTCGGTTGGGAATATTTGTTCTATTTCGTCGCGATCGATGAATTCGGTTTCAAAGTGTTCTCGGAGTTGATTGAAACGCGTTGCAGTAATTTTACCCTCATTTCTCCTACGCACGAAGACGAAAATCATCTCGCCTCCTCCCTCAAACAAACAGACCATCCGTTCTAATGGAATAAGCGAGAAGAGGTGATTAACCAATTGTGTCCCTTTTTCTGCAACGTACCTTTTAGCATACGCGCTTGCATCTAACCAGAAGAAATTCACTCGCTTTGTTTCTCCCGTTCTTCGATGATGGCACTGCTAAAAAGATTGTCCTCTGGGTTTATTCCATCCTCTAGAGAAAGCTGCTGAAGTTCCTCAGCAGTGAGGGTTTTAGCTTCAGGATCACGTTTTCTGCGTAACGAACGCCGTCTTTTATTTTGTGCTCGGACCCGTGCGGAGCGCGCTGCTTGACGCTCCTCGGGTGTGAGCGACTTCATGAAAGGAACTTGAAGTTCTTCCAACTCCTTTTTTATCTCTGCTAAATCCCATTCAAGTTGTTCAATTTTTATGAGTAGTTTGGTTATAGCGGGAATCATACTTACTGCCCTTTTGTTAAATTAGCAAATTGGTTTATGTGCCTTAATGTGCTTATAAAGTTAGCATTTTTCTGCTAATGCTCTCATAGCATTTTAACGCATGAGAAAGTGAATGTCAAATCGTTTTTACTAAATTCATTCAGTTTCCGTTTTCTGGGTGTTTTATCCAGATAATTCAGACTTACAAACCCTCCTACAAAAGACTGTTTGTAAACATTAAACAAGGAAAGGCGCGCTTACAAAGCGCGCCTACCGCGGGTTGTTTCTAACATATTCTACTATGCTTTTGGCAAGGTTGGCAATGTTAAACGCGGACGTTCACCGAAATCGGGAAGTTCTGGTGGATTATCTTCCATCTCTTGGAGGAGAATCTCAATCGCTTTATCAAGTTGTGGGTCACCTTCTGCCATATAATCCTGCGGACGATAATCCACTTCAATGTCTGGATCAGTGCCGTAGTTTTCAATGCTCCACCCAACATCAACAAACCAGAAAGAATACTCAGGTTGCGTTGTTGAACCGCCATCTACAAAACTTTGGTGTTTAGAGATACCGATGACACCGCCCCATGTCCGTTTGCCGATGAGTTTTCCTAATTCCATCAACTTGAAGCAGTGTGAGAAAATATCGCCATCCGACCCGGCACTTTCGTTGGTGACTGCTATCATCGGACCTAATACCGAGGCGGTAGGATATGAATTTGGGGTGCCCCAGCGGGGTAGAGCATAACCGATACGTTTACGAGACAACTTCTCCAAAATCAACTGCGACACATTACCGCCGCCGTTATAGCGGACATCAATGAGAAGGCCGGGATAACTGACTTCTGTGAGGAAGCCGCGGTGGAATTCAGAATACCCACGTCTGCCCATATCAAGAATGTGAACGTATCCGACTTTTCCATCAGTTTTTTCGTGAACGTACTTTCGATTCTGTACTACCCATTCGCGATAACGTAACTCACCTTCGCTGCTAAGAACTTTAATCGTTACAACACGTTTCTCACCATCACTGGCATTCTTGAATGTGGTCTGTACTTGTTGTCTACCAAGATTGACTAATAATTCACCTGGTGAGACGTTTTGACTGAGCTGCTGTCCACCAATAGAGAGGAGGATGTCGCCTTCCTGAACATTGATTCCGGGGGCATTGAGTGGTGAATCTCTGCGTTCATTCCAAGTATCACCCCGGACGATGTGAGTGATACGGTACCCGCTGTTTTCAGCATCGTAGACAAAATCAGCACCGAGGAACCCTTGACCATAGTTGGGTGAGCTGCGGTAGTCTCCGCCGTATTCATAAGCGTGTGATGTACCGAGTTCCCCTTGCATCTCCCACATGAGATCGGAAAATTCAGCCCGTGTTGCTATGCGATCAAGTTGCGGCAAATAACGGTGGTAGACAGTTTCCCAGTCAACGTCTGACATGTCTTCAGTCCAGAAATAGTCGCGTTGCAGTCTCCACGCTTCCCGATACATCTGTTTCCATTCGGCTGTTGGGATAACAGAAGGACGTAGGCGGTTAAGGTCTATCCATCCAGTGTGTCGGTTACTACCGCCTTTATTCTTGCCTTTCTGGTCATCTTCAGCTTTTTTGCCTGCTTTGATCACACGTAACCGATTTCCTGTGCGATATAAAAGATTTTTGTAATCACGCGAAAGTTGGAAAGAGTCAATGTCTGGGACAAGCACTTCTTTTTTCTGTTCCTTGAAATCATAGGTGTGTAGTTTGCCTTTCGCACTGGAATCATCTTCGCCGGGGGCGTTAGTTGCATGTTGAACGGGATATGTTGTGAAGATTGCTTTCCCCTCAACGCCAGCAATTTGTCCGTAGCGTCCATGTGAATACGGAAAAGCGACAACGCGTTCTTGAATACCGTCCAGTTCAATATTGATGGGTTTTATCTTTTTCTCTTTAGATTCACCATCTTTCTCATCAGGTTTTTCTTCTGAATCCTCGTCCCCATTTTCCTTCTTTTCTTTATCCTTATCCTCTTCAGGGGATGGTGTTGCTGGTATAAATGGGTTCGGTAAATCCTTTTGCAATGTCACCAGCAGAGGCCGCGTCGCGATAGGGAAACTAAGCTCAAACTGTAAAGCATCACCGACGGGATCAAATTCGCGATTAGATAAGAAATAGAGGTATTTTCCATCTGGATCCCATGCAGGTGCAAAATCGCTGAACTCAGGTTGGGTGATATACGACATTTCTCCAGTTTCAACATTGCAAAGTTTGATTGAAGATGTGGTCTCTGTTGCAGGAAAACTATAGGCAATCCATTTTCCATCAGGCGACCAACTTGCACCTTGGATGCGATTATAAAGGCTTTTGTCAAGGACACGAAGTTCTGGTTTTTCAAGTTCTATATGTAGGAGTTCAAAACGGTGATTAACGATGAGGAGTTGGTCTTTTAAATCATCCCCTTGTGGGCAAACAGCGAGTTGTCTAACGTGTCCGATGTCAAGTTCATCAAGACGGCGGACCTCTTCACTACCATCACAAGTATGAATTTCAAGCACTTCTTCGCCGCCAGCATCAGAGAGGGTGACAACGCGTTTTCCATCGTTTAGCCATAGCGGCATGCGGTAGCGGGTGCCGTTGCGATTGCCTTGTTGGAGAACAGCACCGTCCCAATTTGCCATTGTAAAAAGTTTACCGCGAGAAGTTAAAGTAATAGATCTGCCATCAACGGATAGTGCATAATCCTGTAGATACTGTGAGGCGTTTACGAATTT
This sequence comes from Candidatus Poribacteria bacterium, assembly GCA_965219695.1. GTDB lineage: Bacteria > Poribacteria > WGA-4E > WGA-4E > WGA-3G > MSPOR6. Next base: position 192,639 of record CBDCOJ010000008.1, read on the forward strand.
GCGTTGTCGCTGGATACGCGGACTACGGAATTCAACGTCGACTTGGTGCTCGGTATCTTCTTTGATATTGTATATCCAAAGGTCTGCACCTGCGTGGTAGACGATGTGTTTTTCATCTGTTTGCGCGGAACGGCAATAGTAGGTTTCTTGATGTGTGTGTCGTTGAATGTCCTCGCCAGAGGTCTGGCAGGAGTAGATATTGCCTACACCCTCATGGTCGGAGATAAAATAGATGCGATCCTTAATCCACATCGGTGTGGTAAAATTACTATCAACAGGTGCAAGCGGTTGAAATTGTCCATCTCCATCTATATCTATCCAGAGCTGTCCAGCTGTGCCACCACGATAACGTTTCCAACGTGCTGGTTCGCGTGTTAATCTGCCGAGTATAACGCCACCGTTTTCTCCGAATGCGATGTGGTTTGCGGGGCCATAAGGTAAACGTTGCGGTTCGCCACCATCAGGAGAAATGCTCCATATCCATGGGTCAAATACTGTCCCCGCGCCGCTGGAATAGAGGATGTTTTCTCCTTCGGCATCCCAACCGACAATACTGGCGTTGCTTCCTTGGTAGGTAAGTCTTTTTGCTTCGCCGCCGAGTGCTGGCATAACGTAAACTTCTGATGGACCCTCTTCACGACCAGCAAATGCAAGTTGTTCACCGTTTGGGGATAACTGTGGGGAGCCTGTTGCGCCAAGATTAGATGTGAGTCTTCGTGCCACACCTCCACTGATAGGGACTGTCCACAAATCATCTTCACAAACAAAAACAATGGTTTCATCGGAAATAGTTGGGAATCGATAATATCCTGACATTTACACCTCCGTAGATACATTTGAAATAATAGATTTTGTGATTAACGATATACTGTCAATCAGCGCGCTTACAAAGCACGCCTACCAGTAGGTATCTATATATTTTTATTTAACAATAATTGTGTAAAAAAAAATGTGAAAGGCGAGGCACAAACCTCGCCTTAACGTTTTCGAAGCATTGTGCAAAATAGAAGATGGCAGGATTAATTGCCTTCTAATTTTGCTTGCTCATCAGAACTCGCTGGGTTTCCAAGCCAGAGTTTCACAGCAGGACTACTTGCGATGCGCCGATTTCCAACCGAAGCGTTAACGACAAAGGTATACGGGCGTGTCTGCTTATTTCCAATGAATGGATTTCGCCGCAATTCTTCCGTTCCACTGGAGACGATATTCGGAACAAGCGTTAATGTTGCTTCGGATGCGTTTCTTCGGAGTACGGTTGTCTGCCGTTGAAGTCTTACACCAGTAGGCAAGCCGACTGCAGTCAAGTTTATGTTTTGTCGGTTGCCCTTCCGTCGGTCAACTTTTACGGTAATGTTAACTGGTCCATCCGGGGTTACCACGATTTCGTCAGGGGTGGAAGAAACAGTGATAGGAACAGACTCCGTCACACTAACAACGATATTTTTCCGTTGAACAGTCTGATCATTGTTCCGAATCCGGTATACTTCAACTGGCGTAGCGGCGCGACGTATCTGATGTCCAGATGTCGTTGTGACAGTACCGACTACTTGAACAACGCTGTATGCTAATTCGGCATCTGGCGCAGCGGTGAGGGTGAGATAACCTTGTTCATTTCCGCCTTCAGAGAGAATAGCACTCTGGCTTGCTGTAATACCGGGTGGAAGATTTTCAACAGAGAGCAGTATTGGCTCAGTAAATCCAACCCTTCTTTGTAATGTAACATCCAAGAGTACTGTGCCACTACGACCAATATTTGGATTATCAGGGGTCACTGAGATGGCAAAATCAGGAGTCGTTGGGCGGATGTCTAAATGGTAGACATAACCGTTCCCACCATTACCGGTAATATCTTCAACACGGAGTCCGTAGACACCCGGTCGTGCAAAACTGTAGTCAATAATTGCATTCCGTCTTCCGCGTCTACCCGCGTTATTCCTTAATACCCTACCTTCAGCATCCAGTAGAGTTAAGGATGGACTCAAAGGCGAATTCAGGTTTTCTGCGGATAAACCGATGGAATAACCCCCAATGTCAGCGAAAAATCCCCAGGGACCGTAACCGTTTGTGATTTTAAAGAGAATTTTGTTTCTGCCCTTGGAAATCGGTAGTTCAATAACATCGTCTCCCCGCCTGAGAGGTCGATGGACGTATTTGGTAAAGATTAGTTGATCGTTCACCCATATCTTAATCGTATCATCAGAGCCGAGGGACAAGAGATATTTTTGGTCTCGGTCAGATTCAAAGTAGGTTAAAGCGTATCCAGTAACATCATCTTCTGGGACGTTAGAAAAGACGTTTTCACCTCTGCGGTTGGTCTTATACCACCTTATTTTTCGTTCACCTTTACCGACATATTCTTTTTCAAGGTCAATTTCGACTTCAGGAGGATAGACGGTATCAAATCCTTTTTCGTCAGTATTATCAAACGGGTGGATAACCCACCAGGGCCCAAGGCGAGAACCTTCTTCAATTGTAAAACGATAATAATCCACCTCGCCCGGTTTGGAGATACGACCACTGATAGCACCGGGGGTTGTAATATGTTGCGAACCTTCAATTTGTTTTGCGATGAGTTGTCCCATACGGACGACTTCTTCAGCGACAAAGGCGATAATCCGATCGCGTTCAGTAGTTGTAATGTCAGCGTTCTCTTTTTCTGACATGCGCGTGATAGTGTTTTCCCACTGTTCAGCGGTTAGTGCGCGATTATTCGGTGAACGCAGTTCGTGGCATGCGGAGCATTTGGTTTGGAAAAGAATCTCGGACTCGGCATTTTTTGCTTGAGTTTCATTTCCTTGTCCATTAGTAGTCTGGTTGTGAGCGGTATCCTCAAGTGAGCGTTCAATGTCCTCAACATACTCATTGGCGACGAATGGGAAAATACCGTAGGGTGTACGGATAAGCATGACCCCTGGTTGCTGATCACTTGGTAACTTGACTTCCCACTCAGTTTCTGGCAGATTTTCACCTCCAATTGTGGTTTTGATTACGTTCCCAATTGTTCCACCTGTTGGATAAATATAGGTATTGTAGGGAACAACACCGCTTGTTAAACGGTAGACAGAATCTGGATTCCCACGATAGAGCAGATCTCGGATACGGAGAAAATAGGTGCCATCTTCCGGTAACGTGAAGTCAATAAGTGGATCAAGACTATAAAACCCATTGCTACGAGCAAGTTCTTTGCCTTGGACATCAAAAAGTGAAATTGTCGGATTGAAGAACTGCTGACTGATGTTATTATATCGGTACGCTTTTACATTGAAAACACATCGATCGCCTTTGGTTCCCTGAAAGGTGAAAAAATCTTCATCCCCGCCCGGATTGACAACACCGTTGATGATAATTGGCAATTCTATGGCTGTAGCAGATTCAGCAAGGTTATTGGATTCGGTTTCAACTGTGTCGGCAACATCAGTGATTTCAAAGGGCCATGCAGTGGATGCACCGTTTTTGCCAACGATACGAATTTCACGTACACCGATTGGGGCATCGGGAGCAATGACTAATTCGGCAGTCATCCCGCCACTTGCCCTTGCGGCGGATTTCAGGTAGTGAACGATTTTGGTTTGATCATCTTCACTGATTTCCGCACCCTTTTCTCGTACCATGCGCTTGACGATAGATTCCCACTGTGTCGCTGTCATAGAACGGTTACTCGGTGAACGGAGTTCATGGCACTGCCCACAATTCGCTTCAAAAACAGGTTTATGGGTTTCATCAACTTCTCCGCCACCAGTGTTGAGTGTGCCAGTAATACCGGGGTCACCTTCAACGATAAGGGTATGTGCGCCATCTAAATCTGAACCTTGAATTTTCACCTCAACGGTTTTTCCGACTTGTCCGCCAGCGGGAAAAAGAGAATTCAGGCGCGGTGTAGCTTGCGCAAATAAAGAAATAGGCGCACACATTGAAACAAGAAGCAGCAAATGGAGTAAAGGTTTCAAATTCCATCTTGATCGCAAATCATAGTGTTTATTTAGACAAGAAAAAATATATTTCTTCTTGATACGCATGGAATATTACCTCCAAAGTAGTTGTCAGCATTCAGTTTGGCATTCCTCGGAGTTCCCTCCTACAAATAGCAGGCCATCTTCTGTAGGAGCGATCTCCGAATCGCGACCTATGCCCGCAATTTTAGAGTAGACAGACCAATAGGCACAATAATGTTAGAATTTGTGGGTTAATCTATTGTTTCGGATATTCCAGATTCGAACTTTTCCATCACGGCTGCCAGCGGCAACACGATTACCATCAGGACTGATCTTAACGGCATAGACCGCATCTGTAGACTCGTTAAAAGTTCGGCGTCTATTGCCACTGCCGATGTCCCATATTATAACAGAAGTGTCCGCACCACCAGATGCGATAACTTCTTGGTTGTTCCAGACACCACATGCAACGCTATAAACAGCTCCCTGGTGACCTCTATATTCTCGTTCACGCGCACCGCGGGTATTCCCATTGTTATTTTCGGTGACTCTCCAGGATCGGACGACGTTATCAGCAGAACCCGAAACAATAACGTTTGCTCGTGTTGCGTAGGCAAGTGAATAAACTGAGTCATCATTTTCATCAAAACTAACAAGCACCGTATAAGTTTCTGGATTCCATACTTTTAAAGTTTTATCTTCACTACCCGTGACAAAATAGTTGCCATTTGGATGGTAAAGTGTGCAAAGCACTCTGCCAACGTGTTGCGTCAACCATTTTGCTTGTTCGTCTATAGGCGTTTCCTCATCCAGATTTTCTAAGTCAATAACAGTACTAAATTCGTCCATACTCGCTGTGAGTAATTTCGTATTATCTGGACTGATAGCGATAGATTCAATGGTGTCACCATGAATTTCGAACGTTTTGATGAGTTCTTCTGAAGCAACATCCCAGAGACGGATTTCGCCGCTTTGGGCTGCCTGACCACCGCCTGCGTATAACATCTTACCATCCGTTGAAAACTTGAGGCAACGTACCCGCCCAGCATGCGGTTCATATTCATGGGTTATTTGCTGGGTCTCAAGGTCCCAGAGTTCCACCCACTGATATTTTCCGACAGCCAGTGTTTTACCATCAGGACTAAATTCAAGTGCCCAGATAGGTGATAAGAACTTCTTTTTTTCTTGTAGGGGTTCGTTATCTGTTTGTGTTATAGCCCCAAACACTGTGGAGAATGTAAGTAGCAGGACAGTTAACAAAAGATGGATGTTGTAATTGCAGTTTTTCATGGTCACATTTAAGTTGACAAATATAGTAGTTAATAAGTGCGTAGATAACGGGAAAGGGTGTAGTGGGAATGACTGTCAGAAAACGTGTAATAAACTCTGCTACTACAGATTTCCACGCCATCTGTAATTCAGAAAAGGGCTATGGACTAAAGTAGCGTGAGATCAACGGTTGGCTGTTGATCTCGCGCTACACTGAGACTGAAATGTTATTCTGTCTACGCCAAGGCATCCCGGATCAGTGCGGTTAGAAATCACACCTACCGTTACCCTTGTTATTTTATCTTACGCCAAGACTCCCCGAATTGGTCGTCCACCACGTGAAAGCACGATGCGGACACCATCAGGTGATTCAATGCTCTGATTATAATCAATACCGAGACTCTGATAGATAGTGGCTGACAAATCTTCAGGACGAACAGGTGTTTCGGCAGGTTCCATTCCAAATGGATCGGATGCCCCGACAACTTGTCCACCTTGAACACCGCCACCCGCTAACATAATAGAGAAAACGCGTGGATGATGATCGCGTCCACCGTTTCGGTTGATAACGGGGGTTCTACCGAATTCACCCATGGCAAGAACCAATGTGCTTTCAAGCATTCCGCGTTCAGAGAGATCGTTAATCAGAGTAGCCATTGTTTGGTCAAAGGCGTTGAGTTTCCCTGGCAGAGATGAAAAGATGTTGTTATGGTTATCCCAACCGCCATTGCTGACAGTAACAAAGTTCACACCCGCTTCAACAAGTCTTCTGGCGAGGAGACAACTTTGTCCAAATGTGTCGCGTCGATACGCGTTCCGCATCTGTTTCGGTTCATTTTTGAGGTCAAATGCAGCGCGAGCATCTTCGGAACTCATGAGGTTGTAAGCTGCGGTATAGAAATTATCCATCGCTTCAACCCTTGGATTCCCTGCTTCGTATTTCTTGAAGACGTTATCAACGGCTTGCCGTAGGTTTTTACGGTCTTCAACACGTTCATAAGTGACACCTTTCGGAGGCTCTAAATCGCGGACTTTGAAATTGTTGCTCGCTGGGTTGCCATCTGGAGAAAACGGTGCTAATGACGCTCCCAAGAAACCTCCACCTGCATAAGCAACAGGTGACGGAATAGCGATATAGGGAGGCAACGCACTGCGCTGCTCTTTAAGTTTAGCAACAACAGCACCGTGACCAGGAACAGCAAAGCCAGGCAATGGCTGATAACCTGTTATCATGTAGTGTGTGCCACGCTCATGAGCGGCTTCCGGGGAAGTCATTGAGCGGATGATACACATTTTATCTGCTTGTTGTGCAAGCCTCGGCATGTGTTCACTAATTTGGATGCCGTTTACGTTTGTGGAAATAGGTTTGAATAGACCACGAATCTCTTCAGGCGCATTAGGCTTGAGATCCCACATATCAAGGTGGCTTGGACCACCGCCTAACCATACAAGAATGACCGATTTAGCGGCGGCTGGTTTGGCAGTAGGTTCAGCTGTCGCTTTCAATCGGAGAAAGTCTGTGAGACCGAAGCCAAAAAACCCTAAGACACCAGCTTTAATTAGGTCTCTGCGATAAAATCCTTCGCAGTCTGTGAGTGTGCAGTTTCTTTCGGACATGGGTGTCCTCCTAATATTTTGGCTAACAGGTTGAACTTTTCTTTTTTTACTAACGTTGTTACATATTACACTGAGGGTTTTACACCAGGTCATGGAAACGAAATTTGGAGCGGAAAACCCTCCTAATAACACTTCACGGTGATGAATTATCAAATTATATCTTATTTTAAGTGCTTAAGTCAAGGGAAAAATACAAATGATAACAGCGTGAGTTAAGCTGTTTGTAAGAATCTCTACATTCTTTGCCGAAGTTTGAGAATTTTGAGCCATTTTTGCGCTTTAGGTATACTTATGTCAAGGGGTTCTTTCATCTCATAACATTCGGTTTGTCCCGCATAGATGTGGTGCCAATCAACAATACACGGCATTTTCTGTTTTTTAAGGTTCCGCATCAGGTAACCGCGAACCCTTGCGCGCGTGTTGCAAGGTGCGTTACTGATGGCATCGCTAATTTGTTGATCTGTGATAACCCGTCTCATACACCCTTCGCTTTGCAGTGCGTAAAAGATACCGCTTTCTGGGTCAATATTGTGGTATTCTAAATCAAGGCTTTTGAGCCATGGATCATCCCACGCCAACTCCTCTTCGGCGACTAAGGCGTCAAGAAACCATTTTTTCGCTGCCCAATCAAGTCGTGTCGTGAGTAGCGTCCAATCTGTTTCAAGTTCGTTCAGTACAGTTTCCCATTCGGTGAGAATCCACTCAGCGGTTTCGTCAAGTTCCGTTAACACGTTTTGGACAAAGTTGAGATATTCGCGTTGAATGTCAATTGCAGAAACAGTGCTGCCGTTTTGCAGATCGACCTCCCATCTGAGGGAAGTATCTCGTGAAATATGTCTGATTGCAGCGATAGGGTCTGCAAGATCAAGGTTAGGGATCGGAAGTTTTTCGCCATGAATTTCATAATGTCTTTCAATGGCATCAAGGATGAGAGCGGTTGTTCCAACTTTCAGTGCGGTTGCATATTCCGACATGTTAGAGTCGCCGACAAGGAGATGGAGTCTACGGTATTTCGTATAGTCACTGAGCGGTTCATCGCGAGTATTGATAATTGCTCGGCTAAACTGAATCCATTCATAGATTTCAGTGACAATGTGGTCAGCCCGTTGGGATATCTGATATCCATGGAAATCGTCAACGCTGTATTGCCCATCTCCAAATTCAAGAATATCATCGTATCCACCGACTCTGCCGGCACCAGCGTATATTTGTCGCGTTACAAAGAAGGGGAGCAAAGTTGGAATGACAATTCTATAGAAGGGAACATCACGGCGTGCTTGAAAGTTCTCATGGCATCCGAAAGTTGCACCTGTGAAATGGTCTATATTGTTTTTATAGAAGGCGACGTGTGTGGAAAGCCTTTTTTCTTTTAGGATTGCGGTGATGACATGTTCAATAGCTTTATCGTAAGCGATGAGGTCAAAGAGATTAGCACATTCTGGTGTGGCATACTCAAGATGTCCCATGTCTATGTAAAGTCTGCCGCCGTTGAAGAGGAAACCGCCATTGCCGGGCGGTTCACCCCAATCGCGATAGTGGAGATCGGGGATACCGAGTTCAAGTGTTTTGAAAACATAGTCTCTGACGTTAGCAGCAACACCTTCAGGTGAAACTTTGATACGTTGTGTTTGTATCGCCTGAGACTGAATCATGCATCCAAATTCGGTCTCGATTCCCATTATTCTGTGTGTCACGGGGTTATTCCTTGATTAGTTGTAGGCTAACAGCAATCGGTTGTCAGTAATTAGTTGAAAATTGTGAATTCTAATTGATATGGTATCAACACTTGTAGGATTGCTTCTATAGAAAGGAGCAACTTGGGTTATTTTGCTTCGGCTACAGAATCTGTTAGTCAGTGTAGTTGATTTCTAAGGTTGCTTGGCTCCAAATCTTCCATTTGTCATTTTCTTTGCGGAAAACATGAATTGTATCAAGAATGTTATTTTTAAATTCCGGTCCACTTACCTTTTCCGTGGAAAACTTAAATCTGGCGAGTGCGTACTCATCATCTTGTCCTATATATCGGAACATTAGCAGCTTATATTTCAGATCGTAATTGTCAAACGCCATTTGGATAATTTTCTGCGTCTGTGAATAAGCAGGAGAATCGGTATGCATTGTATCTGATACTGCATTTAGATCTTCTGCTTCCGTTGCTCTTAGGTTTTCTGTTAATAGAGCCTCTATTTCTTTCGCGTCATCGGCATTTTCAGGTGAACATGCCATTAAACACATTAGGAACGTAATTGATAGCACAGCATAAGAAAATTTCATAACTGGTGAACCTCCAATTTTGATAATACGTAGAGAACTCTTTATAGTGCTATGTCTGTCTTAATATTGTAGGTCGGGTAGGACAACGTGAAACCCAGCCTTCTGCAAATGGACAGAACTTATTATGTTGTTGGGTTTCGCTTACGCTTTACCTATAGCCGTCAATTTAACGGTTCGCCTCCCTGGTAGGCGCGTTTTCTAAACGCGCCGAGCCAGACATGAGACGCTATAAACGGCGCGTTTCCAAAACGCGCCCACCTTGACCCTTGAGTAATAAATCGGGCTTGAAAAGCCCTCCCACAAGAAAATCAGACACTAAATTGACACTTATAGGTTCGCTTATGCTCTACTCAACCTACGGGTTACTGAGAAGTTAATTTGGATTACGCGATGCTTGAATTTCGTCCTGTGTTAAGAGACGGAATTTGGTATCTCCAGATAGGGTAGAATCCAGTATGCCTACCTCAATTTCTCCATCCTCTAATTCCGTATTGATAATTTCGTCTATCTGTTCGTCTGTTACTTCGGTATTGTCTTCTGCCTCTTCAAAACGTTGGCTTAATTCTCTGCCAACTGCCCATGTTTTGAGTGCTAACTGAAGTGCAGTGGAAAGATCCGGTTTCGCGTCGTTTTGTTCGGATGTGAGGTAGTTTTGCATCGCATCTTCAATTTCTGTGGTGCCGCCAATTACTGCTGATTCTTGTTGTACTTTAACGTTCCCATCATAGTTTATATGTGTAAATTGCGTTGTGGCATCGCCATTTCCTATTTCAACGAGGAGCATTTTTATGATGTATGCTTCACCCACTATTGCTTCAAATGCTTGTTTGAAGGTATGCGCTAAAACATAATGAGTTAATCTGTGCAAATTTACATCCTCGGTAGCACTTTGAAAGGCTTGGACGCTTGCAGTATCTGTCACAAGCATTCGGAGGCGTTCAATGTCAGCAGGATGTCCAATAGCGGAAAGGGCAATTCTATCATGAACTTCAAAAATCTTTTGTGTCCCCTTACTCACAGTTAATAGAAGACTGCCTTGTGTATATGGTAGTCCAACAACGGGACTTCCAAGTCTGAGTTGGTCTTCTATATAATCGCGTCGGTCCTGAATTGCTTCAATCCAACGGTATGGTAGATCGCGCATTAAGTAACCTCCGCGTAACATTCTGCTAAGTATTGGTCAGAAAGTGTTTCTATCCCTTGTCGCGTAATAGTTTTGAGGGTGGGAAAAATTTCGGCTTTTGCGTTGTAGCCACTGGTTGCTGCATCATATTCACTTGCGGTGTCAAGCAGTCTTAAAATAGTGACAGTTGCTTGTTGTTGATCCATATTCTCTAATCGGGTTTCACCCCATCGGTCAAGGTAACGTAGCACCCCACGGATCCATATTGAACCGGAACCCGTCGTAGCGAAATCCACGTTCTCAAAGTGCGCACCGAGTGCATCATAGAAGTAAATTTTACCACCGTTTTTCGATTCGTCAGTTTGTGGTGCGTATAAAGCAAAGATAGGAATCACCGCACCGATGCCTTGCATCGCCATGGGGAGATTTTCACGAATAAGACGTGAAAGGGTTCGGAGTTTCCCTTCAACACTGAGTTCTTGAAGTTGGCTACGCCGAAAATATTGGAACGAGTGTTTTAAGACACGAGCGATCTCATAAGCCATTGCTGGTGCACCAGAGATGGCAAGAACAGAATGTGTGTCAATTGGAAGGACTTTCTCAGCACGGTCATGGACAACGGCAGTGCCAGCGGTTGCGCGCCTGTCACCTGCGATGATAATGCCTTCATTGTAACGCATCGCTACAACCGTTGTGGCTTCCGGAATTTCTAATGTTGTACCGTAGGTTGCTTTTTCCTGTGATGGTAGCTGAAAAGCATCGTGAATTAACTCTTTGGTCTTAGGTTCACGAGACGTTTCACCATCAACTTGCAAGGTGTCCTTGTGTTTTAAAAGGCTGAGAAAGTCGCCTTTATGGTTCATTATTCCCCCGTTCTTTGACGGTATCGCCTGGATTGGTCTTTGTCAACACGGCGCATCCGTTTGAGAAGTTCTTGTGTGTCTGGTCTGTTAACATCGGGGCGTTTAGGCGCGTTGCTATCGTCTCCATCATCGCCGGGTTCTACCGGTTTGACTGGTCTTTGCTTGCGTTCAGGGAAGTAGGCAATCTTGTCTTTCATCGGAATATTCTCCTTAATTTGCTTGTGGAAGCAGTTTCTGAATTACATCGTTTCCACAAGTAGGATTATTGTAAACCAAGTTTTTCAACGAGGGTTTGCGGATTAGGTGATAAGTCAAGTGCTTCATTATATTTTCGTGCAAGTTCAGGGTTTGCGAGCGAGTTCATATTAACAGTAACGGGTTTGCCTTTAATATCAAAAGTAATACTGTCCCATTGGACAGTTTTGACGGCGTCTTCGAACTTGTTGAGGGATTTGCCACGGAAATAAGCACGTGTGTTCAGTGGCGGTGTGTGCATAGCGGTATGTACCTGTTCGTCCGTTACAACCTGTTGCATCTGTAGTCCGTAGAATAGTCCTTCTTCAAGGTCAATGTTATGGTATTCTAAATCAATACTTTGCAGCCAAGGGTCGTCCCACTCAATATTCTCGGATTCAACAAAGGTTTCCAACAACCATTTTTTGGCGACCCAATCAAGACGATCAGTAAGTGTCATCGGGTCATTTTCAAGTGCGTCAAGTGTTTCCTCCCAATGTATCAAGACCCAATCAGTGTTACTATTTTGGTTTGCGAGATGTTTTTGAGCAAGCGCGAGATACTCGCGTTGATGATCAATAGCACTTATCATTTTTCCATCAACTTTTTGTAGCATCCATCGATATGTCTGGTCGTGCGAAATCATCTTGATGGTATCAATCGGATTCGCGATTGCAAATGTTTTAGGTATGAGTCGCTGTTCAATTAGATCAATCACAAGCGCTGTTGTTCCGATCTTGAGCGCCGTTGCGTACTCGGACATATTTGCGTCACCGACGATTCCGTGAAGTCTGCGATATTTAGCAGGATCAGCGTGCGGTTCATCTCGAGTGTTGACGATAGGACGTTTGTGCATCGTATCTACGCTTGCTTCAACGTGAAAGAAGTCTGCGCGTTGCGTGAGTTGGAAATGCCCGGGTGTTGCGAGTCCTGCTTCGGTTTCAATACCTATCTTGCCCGCTCCAGCGAAAATTTGTCTTGTAATGAAAAACGGAAGAATGCAAGTTTTGAGATAATCAAAAGGCACTTCACGATCCATGAGATAGTTGTCATGGCACCCGTAACTATGTCCATAAAAATCGGTATTGTTTTTATATAGGATAACGCGTTCACCCAGTTCTTGACTGCGGTTTTCTGCGCATTTTTGGAGAATGCGTTCCCCTGCTTTATCGTGTGCAACGAGGTCAAAAAGGTTTTGGCACTCTGGAGTTGAGTATTCCGGATGTGCGTGGTCATTGTAAAGTCGCGCGCCATTGATAAGGATACGGTCGCTCTTAATCTCGCGGAAGGAACGGCCCGGTTCCTTTGCAAACCGCTCCTTGTCCTTTTTTTCTTCCTCCACTTCATCCGGATGGTTATTAAGCTGCTTTGCTCGAAAACCGCGTTCATCTCGAAACGGGTCTTCACCGTCATAATCCCAGAGAGGCAAGAACGGTTCGCTTTGATAATTTTTTATAAGCTCTATGGATTCCTTAACGGGATCAATCTGTTCAGCACTTTCAAGTGTGATACCGTATTCGGTTTCGATTCCAAAAAGTCTGTGCATTATTTACTTTCTATTATATCCAAACAGTATATGTGTTGAACTCCACGATAAAAGGTAGAGAACTAAATCACCGGACTCGGTGTTTTTCGAGACTCTTTCTTTTCAGACTGAATAGGTGTAACTTTGACAACATTCACAGGATCGTAGTCAAGAAGTTTGAGCCAATCCTCAGTAGCCTCGGTAGGCGGGAAAATATCATTTTCACTATATTCGGCGTTGAGTGCATCTAAAAGGTCGTCCAAGGAGATGCCGGTCTCCGTATTGGGGTCAGCAATGGCGCGTTTCATAGCAGTTTCTTTTGCCCTCTGAACAATAGACTCAACGATTGCACCACTACAGAGGTGACCACGATAAAGAATGTCGCGCCTACCGCTGCGAAGAGCGACTTCAAGAAATCGATTTTCTGTTGATTCGCGAAACATTTCATCGGTGACTTGTGTTATCAAACTATCAATGACCTCTTTGTCTACAGTCTCACCATCTTCCATTTCAATAGGGAGGTCCGGGGTTAGGTAGATACTGAAAATATCTTTTGCAGCGTCTTTATTCGGACGAGTCACTTTAATTTTTCTATCAATTCGTCCTGGTCGAAGAATAGCAGGGTCAATTAAGTCTGGGCGGTTGGTTGCTAAAATGATGACAACCTCTTGCAACGGTTCAATACCGTCCATTTCCGCACAGAACATCGGCACCAATGTGTTAGAGATGCTGTGTGATCGCATAGCACGGCGTGTCCCCAGAATGGATTCTGCTTCGTCAATAAAGACAAATGCGAGTTTGCCTTCATCGCGTTTTTCGCGTGCCATCTGGAAAATTTCTCTGACCTTCCGCTCTGACTCACCGAGCCACATATTCAGGATTTCGGGTCCCTTAATATGCAGGAAAGTGCCTTCAATTTCTTCGCCAGTTTCTGTTTTGAGGCGTTCGGTTAAGTTGTAAGCTGTTGCTTTTCCAATAAGCGTTTTTCCACAACCGGGAGGGCCGTGGAGCAGAAACCCTTTTGGCACAGTATACTGAAACTTCTTAAATAGTTCAGGATGCAGAATCGGTTGTTCAATAGTATCCTTAATCCGTTGAATCGTTTCATCAAGTCCGCCAACTTTTGACCATGGAATTTGGGGAACTGCTTCAAGCGCATAGTCTTTCTGTTCTTTTGAGGCGATCCGTTCAATGGCAACCTTTAAACTTGCATCAAGGCGAACCTCGTCCCCGGACTTTAGTTTGACATCCACTAAGTCGGATGCACGTTCTATAATAACGGACTGAAGGCTCGGTTCAGACCCAACGCGGAGCCTGCCATCAGGAAGTACATCTGCAACCTTAGCAATTGGGCCTGATTCAGTATAGCCGAGTTCCCCAACAACGACAAAAGCCTCATTTAGGAGCACACTCATCCCTTTTTTCAGATTTGCTGCCTCTAATTGCGGGTCGATATTAGCGTAATATTCGGAACCACCAACGGTGACGCGTGCTGTGTCGTCTTCGGGGATAGCGAGAAGCGTTCCGATGCGGTTTGCTGGTGCTGTTAGTTTTTCAATTTGTTCTTCCATCTCAGTGTGTATACGGACCGCTTCCTGCTCAATGGCACGGACTCTTTGGCGAAATTCGCCTTCATCATTGATGATAGAGCGGCGTAATTCGACTAACCAGCGCCGTCTACGGTCTTCCACAGGGGTATCTGAGATAATCTGGTGAATTAACTGCAAGGAATAGCCGGAACTTAAATCTTCTTCCTCAATATCCTCATCTTCATCCAGTTCCAGTTCATCCTCGTTTTCAAAAAATAGTTTATGATCGTCGGGGCTTATGCCAGCATCGCTACGGTTCTTCTTATCGTACATTGTGAACGTCTCCTCAGACTGAAAAGGCTGACTTTACGATAGAGTTTACCACATTCAAACTAATTTTGCGAATTTTTAATGCCTTTGGTTAGAAAACACGTTATGAATAATTCCTAATATTTCGCTAAAAGTTGTCTCAAATGTGGCAATTGTCATTAGTTTAACATATTCTATAAAATAGGTGCAAGTTAAAAAAGTTGGTGTTCCAAGAAAGTTGTTCTTGCCATCCTTAAAACACAGTGAACCATGACAAGTTTGTGCAGTTTAACATGGATTGTTGAACAAGGCAAGTTAAAAGTTATATATTCGTTTTCGATTTTGTTGCAACTCATGCTTTTCCTTGCATTGCCCATACTATTTCCCTATAATCAATACAAACGCTCTTATGGTATTTCGCAATGATAGATAGTGTTGGAAGACTATCACTGCAAAAAATAATTGCCCCGATATATCGAGGCAATTAACAAAAGACTTTATTTTTCGAAGAGGTTGGTTTATCTGATTGTTGGTTATTGATTTCTTGATGGTATATCGTAGACACCTCGTTGAACTCTTACGATTTCTCCTCTATCAACGAGACGTTTAAGTTCATTTTTTACTGCTTCTGGATTTCCTTCAATGGCATTGACCAATTCTGCTGTTTTTTTGCTGCCATCAGCAAGGAGTGAGAGTATTTGTGTGCGGAAAGGTACCCGTAGCGGGGCACCACCCCTAAGTTTTTGTAAGAAACGGTTTGCCTGTCTTAAGGAACATCCCAAAACTTCTTCCACTTTTTCCCTACTTGATTTGGTAGTTAAATTCGCCCGCTCTGTTTCAAAACGCTGCCGTGTAGCAATCACTTCAGGCAGTCTATCGAGTCCACCGGCGACCTTAAAATCTTCCCAGTCAAAAAGGAGAGTTTCAGGTCTATCCGTAATATCGGGTAGTGCCAAGCCAGAGAATAAAACAATTGTTTTACCAGAGAGTCTATCCAATGCAGTGCAATTAACGGTTGCTCTGAGTAGAGAGGCGATATTCTCTTCATAAATACCCTGTAACCTTTCATCTTTATAGAGACCAGATTCTATATCCTTTTCGTAACGAAGAGGTTGCTCGTCATTTCCAAACAGAATCTGTGCTTGCCGCCAGATATTACCTTGGGGTGGTTCGGGTGCCCCGACTATCCAAATGACTTGTGCCTTTTCAAGGATAGTATCCCACTCATTAATATTTTTTGAATCCAATATAGTTTGGACAATTTTTAAGTTTTTAGTGACAAAAAGCAGAAAAGAGGTTACCCTTTCAGAATAAACATTTTCTTTGAAAGGAAAGTAAAATGGACCTCCTTCTCTGCTTATATAAAAGTTTATCAGATTTTTGTTCTTTATTCAACCAACAAAACTTTGCGCTTTTCCAATCGTTTATCATCGGATTTATTGCGAGTAATGGCGGTGGCACGCTAACAAGTCTGTATCAATCGAGTTGTTCAGAGACAAGATATTGGTCTTGGACCAAGTTTCTATCGCGTGGCAAATGAAATGCGGATGCTATCGCTGCACATCTAATAAAACGGATCCAACAGGAGTTTCCTATTTGGGTTTATATTTATGATGAAACCAAAGCGATCAAGACAGGCAAATCCCAATGGGGATTACACTTTTTTAGAAACTTCAGTTTCCAAAGGCGTTCCATCAATCAATCTAAGTTTGTGTTCGGTCATCAGTTCGACCACTCGGTTTACTCTGTCAGACAGCAACAGGGTGGACACTTTTCCCAGTATGGGTAAAACGGATGTGTCCGAAAACGATACGCGATAAAAGTAATGCGGTGTTTCGGCGTATCTGTTCAAAAATACCATCAGGTTTGATAATCTTTGATAGAGGGTTCGCACGACGCAAAGTGTCCACAATGGCATTGCGTTTTGGACATCATATTTTGTGTCGTGCCAAATCCAATGCTGTGTTTTACCAACTGCCGAAGATACCTAAACACCGAAAACGCGGCAGACCCAAGAAATACGGAGACCGGCTCAGTGTTTGCAGGATGCGGTATCAGGTGATAGAAATAGCAGATAAAGCATATTCGGTCGCCTCAAAAGTAGTCCGGACGAAAATGTGTGATGCGAATGTGCGGCTCGTTGTAATACGCACAAAAGCGTCAAAACCTTATCGGTATTTCTTTGTTTTCACAACAGATATGACGCTTGAAGTGCCACAGATTATCCAATACTATCGCAACAGATGGCAGATTGAAACAGCATTTCGCGATGTGAAACAACATTTTGGGTTTGATAAGTATCAAGTCAAATCTCGTAAAAGCATTAATCGGTTTGTGCAGCTCAGTTTCGTTGCAGCAAGTTTGACGAAACTTATATTTACAACACAACCGACAACGGAAAGGGTGAGTGTTGAGGATGTTTGTCAACAACTCGGTATACATTGGTATCGTCCTGTGAGTCTCACACTCGGATTGCGTGTCGCTTTTCTGCGATTGCGAATAGCGCAAACGCTATTTTCTGTGAGTTCCAAGCAAAAATCATACATGCAGAATATTACACCTGTCTTTCAACAAATCAAAGACAAACCTATGGACAAGGCTACTTGAATCTAACAATATTGTCCAAACTTTAGTATTATAGAAAATTCAATGTAATTTTCAAAATATTAGGGTTATTTAGTTTTATGAATTTTCAGTTGATGCATGTTACTGATAATTTATAGAAATGTGAAAAAAAATAGCAGAAAAATAGAAGTCTAAATAACCCTATTTTAGAAAAAAATATCTTGACTTTTTTTGACGTTCTGCTAAAATAGCCTGAAGATGTAATATTATTTACATTTTAAATTAAAAACTCAAGAATTACTACAAAATAATGTAGGAGGTTTACGTAATAATGATCAGAAAATTGTGTATAATAGGGTTGGTTTGTGTGATGAGTCTTTCGGTGATGACACTAACTGCTAATGCCCAAGATCAAATTCTCGGCCCATGGCTTTGGATGATCGCTAAAACCGAAGCAGGACAGGGCGGAGCTAATTCTACCGATATAGATTCACTTGCAGTTGCAAGCGATGACAAAGTTACCGAAGAAATGGTGGCTAAAAATGGCGCAAAAGAAGGGGACGAGGTCGGAGATTATGAGTGGACACTTGCTGAATTGCCCGCAAACGGTGACATCAATACTGTTGTCAATCAATCGGGAATGGAAGAAGGTGCCTTGGATGACATTACTTCTTATGCACTTTATACGTACAAATCGGATAAGGCACTAAAGGCGACAATGAAAACCGGGAGTGATGATTCCATCAAAGTCTGGCTCAATGGTAAAGTTGTTTTTAAGAATGCCGTTAACCGTGGACGAGGCATGTTTCAAGATGAGTTCGCAATTGATCTGAAACAAGGTGACAACTTGATAATGGTCAAAGTCAGTGAACGTGGCGGTGGTTGGGGCATGCACGTAGGTATTTCTGAAACGCCCCACGTTCCTGTAGTAGATATTTTGACAGATTGGCTTTGGATGATCACTAAAGCCGAAGCGGGGCAGGGCGGAGCAACTGCCACCAACATAGATTCCTTAGCAGAAGAAAGCAATGATAGATTTACTGAAAAAAGGGTGGCAAAAAATGGCGCAACTGAAGGGGATGAGATCGGAGATTATGAGTGGACACTCGCTGATTTGCCACAAAATGGAAACCTTGATGAAATTGCCAATGAAATGGGAGTAGGTGGACCTTTGGACGACATCACAGCTTATGGACTCGTTACACTTGTCACTGACGAAGCTATGAAAGGTGTCCAAATGTTAGCTGGAAGTGATGATTCTATTAAAGTCTGGCTCAATGGTGAAGTCGTTCACACGAACGCGGTTAACCGTGGAAGATCCAGATGGCAAGATGAGTTTACAGTTGATCTGAAACGAGGGAAAAACTTGTTGATGGTCAAAGTCAGTGATCGTGGCGGTGGCTGGGGTATGCACTTCGGTATTCGAGGTGAAGTAGAAACTGCCTATATACCTGAAGGACAGCAAAGTGTTGAAGCAGCAGGTAAGTTTATCACTACCTGGGGTAAATTGAAAGGTGCGAAATAATCGGCTTTATACAACACGTGATATAACATGTTGAATCTGACCCTGTAGTCCAATTTAGAACTTGTGGCTACAGGGTCTACACGTTTCTTTTAAAACTATTTATCAAACTCACGTTAGAATAACAAAATTTTTAGAAAAATATTGACTTTTTTTGACGTTCTGCTAAAATAGAGTGATAGGATAGAGATGTAATATTATTTAGATTTTATTCCTATGAAATTATGAAATCCTAAGAATTACTACAAAATGATATAGGAGGTTATACATAATGTTCAGAAAATTGTGTGTAATAGGGTTGGCTTTTCTGATGAGTTCTTCGATCATGACACTCACTGCAGATGCTCAGGATAAAGTTACCGGTCCTTGGATGTGGATGATTATGCCCAATTCTGTAGCATGTGGCGCTGATGCTACCCATGTTGATGAGATCGATGAACAAACAGGTGGCAAACTTTCTGAAGAAGACGTGGCGGAAGATGGCATTACGCCTAAAGTTCTCAGAGTTAAGTTTAAAACCGGTTATGAGTGGACTGAAGGCGAAATTGCAGTAGCAGGTGGGAATAATCTCCAATTAATGTTGAATGACCTTCGTTTCGGTCCGGCTGCCCCGGAGGTTGATCTCAATAGTCATTGTGCTTATGCTGTCATCAATGCTAAATCCAAAAAATCGGTGAAAGATGCTACTGCACGAGTTGGTAGTGATGATTCCGTTAAGGTGTGGGTGAATGGCAAAGAGGTACACGCAAACGCTGTAAACCGTGGTGCCGGAGATTTTCAAGACACCTTTAATGTGGATATAAAAGTAGGGGATAATGTGATCATGGTTAAGGTGTGTGAATGCGGCGGCGGATGGAGCATGTTCTTCGGTATTCAGGCAGACTTGGATTATAATTTGAAGTTTGAAGGGTGGCCTGTTGAACCTGCTGATAAACTCGCGACGCAGTGGGGAGCACTCAAAGGTCTTAGGAATTCTAATTTTAAACTATAATCTAACTTAAGGCCGCCTTTTTGTACTTGATTCAATTTGGTAAATCTGTCATAATTCTCTAAACGGTTAGAAGCAGAATGACCGAATTGTTTAGGTAAAAGTCTGACTTTTGTAATTCTGCTAAAATAGCTGAAAGGTATACTTCTATTTCGTTTTATTATTCTTAGAATTGCTATACAATAATATACGGGGTGTTATAATGTTCCAAAAATTGTGTATAATAGGATTAGTTTGTCTGCTGAGTCTTTCTCTGACGACGCTAACTGCTGATGCTCAACAAAAAATCCTGGGTCCATATCTCTGGATGATTGCTAAAACTGCAGCAAACCAAGGTGGACAGAATTCCACCAATATTGATTCACTTGATGATGCCAGCCGTGGAAAAGTCACCGAAGAGGAAATCGCCAAACACGGTGCAAGAGAAGGCGACGAAGTTGGTGATTATGAGTGGACATCAGGCACACTTGCTAATAACGGAGATATTAATGCTCTCGTTAATCAAACAGGTATGGAGGTAGGTGCGTTAGATGACATAACGTCTTATGCGCTAATTGTCCTGAAAACGAAAAGAGCGCAAGGAAACGTAGCGATGGGTGTCAGCAGTGATGACTCTGTCAAGGTTTGGCTTAATGGTGAAGTTGTTCATACCAAAGCAGTGAACCGTGGACGCGGTGGTGATAACTCTTTCCAAGATCATTTAAAGGTTGACCTTAAGAAAGGAAATAATCTCTTTATGATCAAAGTCAGTGAACGTGGCGGTGGCTGGGGTATGCACTTCGGCGTTGGCGGCGACTATGAATTAGCCGAAATTGATGACATTTTGCCCGTTGAACCTGTTAGCAAATTAACAACGCAATGGGCACAAATTAAGAGTATTCGGTAATTCTGACCTGATATCTCACAAAATATTGTTTTCGGTTTTCTCTTCATTACAAAGAGAATTTTACAATTATAGTAAATTATGTAAATAAGTTTATATATATTCTGTGAATCAACGCTGAATGCGCTTTTAGCATTCAGCGGGAGCGATTTCCGAATCGCGACGCAACTACTAATAGTCGGGAATCGGAGTTCCCTCCTACCGTTCAGATGTAAAGTTAATTGTAGAATCCACTATAATATTGTATAATTACTTGTGGTTTTTTAGTTTGACTTAATTATGAGTTTTTGTTAAACTAATTGTCAAATAGACGTTTATCCTTTAAAATAAATCAGAAATTGACGTTTCTTAAGGATAAATGACGTTAAATGTTACTGCTTTATTTTGTTAACAAAATTAAATGGAGGTTTTTCATGTACAGGAAATTATTTGTAATAGGTTTAGCGTTTCTGATGATCCTTTCAGTTATGCCACGCACAGCTGATGCCCAAGATCAAATTCTTGGTCCATGGCTTTGGATGATTGCTAAAACCGAAGCCGGTCAAGGTGGTGCTGATTCTACCGATATCGATTCACTCGCGGTTTCAAGTGATAATAAAGTTACTGAAGAAATGGTCGCTAAAAATGGCGCAAAAGAGGGTGATACCGTTGGGGATTATAAGTGGACACTCGCTGATTTGCCCGAAAACGGTGACATCAATACTGTTGTGAATGAAACAGGAATGGCAGAAGGTGCTTTGGATGACGTTTCTTCTTATGCACTTTATACGTACAAATCGGATAAGGCACAAGAGGCGACAATGAAAACCGGGAGTGATGATTCTATCAAAGTCTGGCTCAACGGGGAAGTCGTTTTTACCAATGCCGTTAACCGTGGACGTGGCATGTGGCAAGATGAGTTCGGGATTAGTCTGAAACAAGGTGACAACTTGATATTGGTCAAAGTCAGTGAGCGTGGCGGTGGTTGGGGTATGCACGTAGGTATCCTTGAAAGCCCATTTGTTCCTGTAGTAGATATTTTGACAAATTGGCTTTGGATGGTCGCCCGAGCCGAAGAAGGACAGGGCGGAGCAGCTGCTACCGACGTTGATTTACTTGCAGTTGCAAGTAAGGATGTAACTACCGAAGAGATGATAGCTACAATTGGGGCATCTGAAGGCGACAGCCTCGGTGATTACGATTGGACACTCGCTGAATTGCCACAAAATGGAAACCTTGATGAAATCGCCAATCTAATGGAAGTAGAAGGTGGTTTGGACGACATCACAGCTTATGGACTCGTTACACTTGTTGCTGACGAAACCAAAGAAGTCACATTGCTTGCTGGAAGTGATGACTCTATCAAAGTCTGGCTCAATGGTGAAGTCGTTCATACAAACGCGGTTAACCGCGGAAGATCCAGATGGCAAGATGAGTTTACAGTTAATCTGAGACAAGGTGACAACTTGTTGTTGGTCAAAGTCAGTGATCGCGGCGGTGGCTGGGGCATGCACTTCGGTATTCGAGGTGAAGTAGAAACTGCCTATAAAACGCCTGCTGATTTGGGCACTCCTGTTGAAGCTAAAGGTAAACTCGTTACGACTTGGGGCAGCTTAAAAGGCGCTAAGTAACACCATATCCGTTTAGTAACCACAATGTTGCTGGTTGCTATCTAACCTATCGTTATTTTTAACCATTAAGGGCAGTGCTACATAGCACTGCCCTTAATGGTTAAAAGTCAGGGATCCATTTTCGAACTACACAATCTCCCTCGCGCGGTAGGAGCGGTTTCATGAAGTTTAAGGAAATAAATAGGTAATTTGGCGGAGTTAGGAAGAAATCAAAAAATCAACGGTATGAATACCCTTTTGGTATTCACCGGGTATGAATCATGGCGAATGCCGTACGGGGAATGCCTAAATGGCATTCATACCGTTGATTTGGCGCATTCGTCTTTAGGCATTCCCCACCTCGCCAGCAGAGGGGTGTGTAAAGTTTTCGTACAAAGCATATTGTCGGTTGAGTTTCGCTTCGCCCTCCCTGATCTGCACATTGAATTAGGACGTATCACGTCACATTTAGGACGTTTGGCACGTCCCAGTGACGTGCAGATGTCAATCAGGACAAGGATTGTGACGTGATTTTCAGATTTTTTGTTTTTTTCTTCTCTTTATTCATTAGAAATTTTGCGTATATTGCGAACGCTATTTAATAATGTGATAAAAATATCAACATAAATATATTGGTTTGTCAAGTTAATTTTCTAAAAAATAATTAGTGACAGAAACTTTACACACCCCAAGCCATTCAATTGTAGAGTTTTCCCATTTAATTATTTGTAGGAGAGAACTCCGATTCCCGACACTAATGTTTTCGTCGCGATTCGGAGATCGCTCCTACAAGAAGAAACAGATGTAGCCTATGCGATTATTGGAGAATTGAGTGGCTCTGTACACACCTGAAACCGACTTGACATTTACCGCTGTTTTCTGATATTATATCAATATACTTATCAAGAATATAGATGGAAAGTTAACCATGAAAAACTTTTATACCCTCTTTTCATTAACAATTCTCGTCCTGATACTTGTGCTATTCACAAGCACTGTTTACAGTGAACAATATGTCATTGTTGATATGGAAAACGGTGACAGACTTACTGGTATCTGGCGTGGGGCTACCGATACACACTTTGAAATTGAATATAACGGACAGGTTTTAAGGTTTCCATTAGAAGGACACACGCTTAGTTTTGTTTCAAAACTTGAAAATGTTCCAGACCAAATCGCAGCAAAACATTATCGCAATGGGCTTGCCTTGTTAGATTTAGAAACACCAGAATTAGCGAAACGAAAATTTGAAGCAGCATTGGAAGAATTCCCCAAATTTGCCGATGCACATTATCAACTCGGATTACTTTATAAAATAAATGGAGACATAGAAAAAGCATTAGCAAGATTCCGTTCTGTCGCACTAATTGATGCCGATAATTTTGACCTTGTGCCGCTACTCCAAGAAATTGGAAATAATGCGATTGCTACAATTGATGCAGATGCGGATGCTACTACTGATGATAATGCGGTTGCTATGGAAAAGTATGCACAAGCGGTTGATGCGTTCCAATTGATACTTAAGTATTATCCCGAACATGAAGCGGTTCCAACACTTATCTACCAAACAGGATTTTTACTCGTAGAGAACTTAAATGACAAGGTAGCGGGGCTCGAATTGTTGGAAAATGCAACCGACCAATTCCTCACCGCTCCTGAACATGAGAAAGCTATATACATAATAGGCGGATTACAAGCTGAATTAGGCGAACTTGAAAGAGCCTTAAATATTTTGATAAATTTCATTAGAATCTATCCGAATAGTGTTTGGGTTGATGAGGCTTACTTAAAACAGGCAATTATCTACCTCCAGCTGGGGGACAAAGCAAATGCTGTTAACACAGCAAATCTTGTCCTGCAAAATACCGATAATCCCGCCATTACCAAACAAGCAGAAGATGTACAACAGGCAAGTGCTTGGAGCATCTTCACAGAAGATTTGCCTGATGTCAGTATTCAGACTATCGCCGTTGATGGTACATCCCTGTGGATAGGCACACCGAAAGGAATAGCCCAAATCAAAACCAGCGGTAATGGCTGGAAAGCGATTGAAACGGGCGCATGGCTAATTAACGAAAGCGTGCAACCAGCACCTGATGTCCGTGCAATTGCAGTAAATGAATTCGAGGTATGGGTCGGCACCCGAAATCATGGCATCATACGTTTTAACAAAGAAAAGCACGAAGCAAAAAATCTCACAATTGTTGATGGTTTACCCAGCATGTGGATTCGGGACATCAAAATGGATAATGAAGAAATTTGGTTTGCTACAGATGCTGGGGTTGTGCGGCAGGATCTTCAGACGGGAATAGTAAAAAACCATTATAATCAAGAGAATAGCAACATTCCTAATGATGTTCACACTATAGCACTTACTCCTGAAGCAGTATGGGTAGGTACATCAGGAGATAATATAGCCATTTTTGATCGGGAATCAGAACTTTGGAGTCCACAGAGTTTCTATGACATCAAATCGGACACACAAATTGTTAAATTCGATGTTGTTGGTGATAAATTATTCTTTTCCTGGTACAATGAAGAAAACAAGGAAAACGGCTTTTTTCAAGCAAACTTGGATGGATCAGATGGAAGAGATTCTCCAAT
>CBDCOJ010000009.1:0-7487 GCA_965219695.1 Candidatus Poribacteria bacterium
CAACGCTGAGAGTATCGGAAAACTCAGAAAGATAGATTTTGAACCGGACACCCTCGCACAAAAAGGACTCGGATACGAGAAACTGGATCAGCTTACATTCGAGGTTTTGATGGGAATCCGGTAAGCCGAATTTTCGTTCCTTTAAACCTCCCTTATCAGGGGACTTTAAGAGGTCGTGCGTAAGTCCTCTAATTAATTAAAAGACGAAATCTATAGCCCGTAAGCGTAGCGGAGGGCGGATATAAGCAACGCACGTCAAAGTTGAAACGGACGTTGTTTAACCGCAAGGTAAAATTAAAAAATGAATACGCTTATTATTGCGATCTTGAGTTTTATCGGTTTCATCGTTGCCTATCATACGTATGGTAAATGGTTAGCGAGAAAGATCTTCGGATTAGACGCCCAAGCCACAGTACCGAGTCAAGAATTGCGAGATGATGTCGATTACGTTCCAACGAAAAAAGAGGTCATCTTCGGGCATCACTTCACGAGTATCGCTGGCACAGGTCCCATCGTTGGACCCGCCATTGCCGTTTTCTGGGGATGGTTACCGGCGTTGCTCTGGGTCATCCTCGGTTCGGTCTTCATCGGTGCTGTCCATGACTTTGGTTCGCTTGTTGTATCGCTTCGCAATCGTGGGCAAAGCGTCGGTGAAGTTGCGGGTCGGATGATCGGTCCGCGAGCGAAGTTTCTCTTCCTGTTTGTCCTCTTTATGGGGCTGACAATTGTCCTTGCCATCTTCGGTTTGGTCATTGCCCTGATTTTCTCCTACTATCCTGAATCCGTCCTGTCCGTTTGGGTGGAAATCCCACTTGCAGTCGCCATTGGTGTCTGGATCTATCGTAGAGGCGGCAATATCCTCATCCCATCCATTGTTGCGCTTGGTATCATGTACATCGGAATGGCAGTTGGGGCAT
The DNA here is from genome assembly GCA_965219695.1 of Candidatus Poribacteria bacterium. Classification (GTDB taxonomy): domain Bacteria; phylum Poribacteria; class WGA-4E; order WGA-4E; family WGA-3G; genus MSPOR6. The sequence goes on from CBDCOJ010000009.1 coordinate 918, forward strand.
ATCTGCTGCCGATTGACTTGGCGCAATGGTTCGGTATCCCCCTGCTCGGAAAAACTTATCTAAACGTCGTGGTGATCTGGACGTTGGTGCTTTTCGTCTACTGTTTTATTGCCTCGGTATTGCCCGTCTGGACGCTGCTGCAACCCCGTGATTTCATCAACAGCCATGAACTCGTATTAGCACTTCTCCTATTGGTGCTTGGACTTGCCTTCGCAGGTTTGACAGGCAGAGCAGATCTGACAGCCTCCGCGCCTGCTGTTGCTTCAGACATTCCACCGGATGCCCCACCGATTTGGCCCTTCCTCTTTATTACGATTGCGTGCGGTGCAGTCAGTGGTTTCCACTGTATGGTGAGTTCCGGAACTTCCAGTAAACAGGTCGCCTCCGAAGGCGACGCGCAATATGTAGGATACGGCGCAATGCTACTCGAGGGTGGACTTGCCGTTATCGTTATTCTTGCCTGTTGCGCTGGTATCGGTATGGGGATTTTCAACAGGACAGGCACAGGCGCAAACTACACATTCCAACCGATTGTTAAGGCAGATAGTACAACCCCTGTTACGAATCATGACGCGTGGAAAACGCGCTATGCTATCAAAACGGAAACAAATCCTGATGGGACGACTACGGTCGTCAGCGGTTGGGCAAGCCACGGACTCAAGGCAAAGGTGAGTGCGTTTGTTGACGGTGGTGGGAACTTCCTCGCTTCCCTCGGTATACCGCTCAAGATGGGCATTGCGATCATGGCTGTCCTCGTTGCGAGTTTCGCCGCAACAACGTTAGACACAGCGACTCGACTCCAACGCTATGTTATCCACGAACTGGCGCAAACGGTTAATTTCAAGCCGTTGACGAACCGTTATATAGCAACTGCGTTTGCGTTGGTGCTCGCCGCGGCGGTTGCCCTGCTACAGGGACCGAGTGGGCCTGGCAGTGGGGGTTTAACGCTCTGGCCCCTCTTCGGGGCGACGAATCAACTCTTAGCCGGATTAGCCTTCATGGTCATCGTTTTCTATCTCCTACGCCGCAACAAACCGATCTGGTTTGCCCTCCTCCCGATGATCGTCATGCTCATCATGCCCGCTTGGGCGATGCTCCACCAGATGTTCAACCCAGAAACAGGTTGGCTTTTCACTGGCAAATATTTGCTCCTCGGATTCGGTATCGCCGTTGAAGCTTTACAGATATGGATGATCGTTGAGGGTATCCTTGCGTGGCGGCATGCCCGCGGGAACTATCCTGAGCTTCCACCATTGGAAACCGTCGCCACCAGAAGTGGTATATAATTCTTACCATCCTGATATTTAGCAAAAGGAAAGACATGTCAAGTAAGATTAAACTCGCTTCCTTGATAATGGTAGCCTATGTTTTGTTTACTATCCCCACGTCGTATGCAGAAACCACAGAACCTTACAAATTGGACAATGGGTTGACCGTTATCCTTCATCCCATGCCCAAAGCGACTCAAGTGGCTTTCGTGGTGCTATTTAATTTGGGGGTTGCACACGATCCGATAGGTAAATCCGGGATGACTCACCTACTCGAACATCTGTATGTCACTGCAGCAGCAGGAGACACACCAGCACGGAATGTTATGCAGTTTATGGAACGCTACCCTGCAGGCTGGAATGCACAAACAGGTGTGGACTTTACTATTATCGCCGGCGTTGTTGAACCCACACAATTCGCAGAAGAGTTGACGGATGTAGCTGCGCGTATGAACGATCTACGTATCACCGAAGCTGACCTTGGGCGTGAAGTGCCTCGCGTGCTGGAGGAATTGAAAAACATGTATGGTGGGTTTCCGTGGTTAGCAGGCTTAAATCATGTTCGGGCGCGACTGTACCCTATACCTCAAGGTGGGCAATACGGTGGTGCTCCTACACATGTCCAGACTATCACACGCCAAGAATTACAGCAATTTTGGAAAGATTACTATAAACCGAACAACGCGATTCTTGTTATCGCAGGCAAGTTTGACGTTACCAAAGCGCAGGTGTCCATCCATGAAAACTTCAGTCAAATTCCCTCTGGCAAACAACCACCAGCGTTACCTCCAACGCCTACCGCAAAAACTGGCGGCGTTCACACCCTCGCTGTGAAACCTCTGGTAAAAGATGCCATAGGTGGTGTCGCCATCGGATATACGCCACCGACGATAGGGAGTAAGGAGTATGCCCCGTTTCTGGTTGTTGTTTCACGTCTATGGTCAAGTCTACATCGTCCCTTTCAGATGAGTAAAGTTCAACCTATCTACTACCAACCGTTGGTTGATCCAACAACAATTGCACTTCAGGCTGAACTATCGGATAAAAAGGATGCTGAGACGGTGTTGCGCGAGTTAAATCAACATTTTCACACTGCATTGACATCAAAACTCACACCACATGACAAACAGCAAACAGTCAACACTATGGTAATGTTGCTTGGTAACCTTGAGCGGATCTTTGACTTGTACGGTTTCGCTTTTATCGTCGGTCGGCAGTATCAACTGCAGATCGATACCAACGAGTTAGGTGCTGCAATCCAGAGCGTAACCGATGCGGATCTGCAACTTTTGTCGACAAGTATATTTGCACCAGAAAAGCGTGTAACGGTAGTTATTGAACTGGAAAGGTGAAAGCATATTCACCCTGAACCCATATAAATCAAGAAGTTCAAAGGTGCATTCATCTCGCCTTCTTAAAATGTTTAAAACGACTTTTTATTTTTAGGGAAAATAAAAATGGATAAACCTTATACAATTGTTCAGCGTAACGGCTATCAATTAACGATCTACCATGGAATTGACCGTCTGGATCCCGATAATGTTAATGTTGACGTTCGCGTCACTTTTCCGAATGGGAAGAGTTTCTCTGCGGTCTTTTTTACCCTTCAGAATATTGCAACTTTGATGAAAGGCTACGAAAAGACTGGAGAAGGTGCGAAGGGTTTATATTTCTGGACATCTGATATGTTGATTGTTCAAAAACTTACGGAACAGACCATCTGTGAAACGGTTGACAATTTATTAGCAGAAGGGGAATTTGAGTCTGTTTTTTCAAAAAATGAGGAATCTACAATTACTTCACCCAAAGACGGAGATAGACTCTTCAAACGCTTTGATGAATCTTTATAGAATTCCTATAAGTCTTACCACCTCGCTACATTATTGGACTGTCCAGTCTAAAATTAGGACTGTTTGGAGTTGTACGATTCATTTCACATTGTGATGGGGATAAATCACCCTAATACGAACTTATCTATCCACAACTTTAAAGATGGACAAGCTATTAGACATTCGGTTAACAAAGCATTACAATTCACCAATTATGAAACTCATATTGAAAATGTGGAAGGCATGATGCGAACCACCAACTTATTTCTCGTACTATCTGTAGCAGTACAAATCATTTGTAGCGGATGTACTACAGAGCGTTATATGACAACACTCATGATCAACGCTAATCCGCGAACACACCTTACATTAAGGCTCCCTGTCCTGGCATCTGTCTATGACGGTAGAGCTTCTAGCACTGATCAAAGTGTAGTAGGTTCTCTAAAATCCGAACTTGCAAAGGTCTATGGCTCAAATCTAGAGTGGGTGCCCTATTTTGATCCAGTTCCAGTTGGCAGGGTTGCAGTAAGGTTCCGAATTGTTACACTTGGTTCGTCGTTTGGTAGCAGACTAATTTCGTCAAGCACGTACACAACAGCGATCCAATCCACTCAATTCTCTGTCACAGGGTCATGGAGGCAGGTAATCGGCTCTACAACCACAACATCATCTATTTTCGCAAATTCTTTTTCAGGTGAGGGTTGGTGGAATGGTGCGGCATGGGTTGACGTTGAGATTCAAGACAACCGTACTTCACCACCGAAGCATTTCACGATTCCACTTGCTGCAGAACACCGTGAATCAAATATGTGGGGTTATTCCTCTGGAGACAAAGCAGCACGTAAAGCTTGGGAAAACGTATCAGGACAACTTACTCGCGCGGTTGATGAAGTACTCCGAATTTTACGCGATGCAGGAAATTAGCAGACTGTCCACCTTTAAAATATTGGACATCCTATTCATTCACGAGATCTCTCCCGTCCTTTATTGTTTCATTGTCTAAGAATTTGAAGTCAAGACTTGAACAGTAGATCTGTCTTGTAGCAGAGCGGATAGTTCTCTCATTAACGCGAGCAATAGTCATCTCATCAACTGTCCCGGTATAAGAGGAACCTCCCACCGTAGCACACAAAGCCATCCGGCGATTTAGAGGTACAGTCAATTCAGTATCGCTTTGAGCAAGTCCAGGACCTCCAAAGTTGTACGGATGATCTGGATTCTCCGGAGGATCTCCAATTGAAATCAAAGCAACTGGATGATCTGAGCATACAAAATCACTTGCACCTTTTTCAGCAATGAATAAAGACCATTTCCTCCGAGAAAGGAGAGGAAAGACTGCATTATCAATGGTTTTTAATTCATACTTCAAATGATGACCATGTCCATATCCAATATCATAGTCTTCACTTTCCACAAATTGTTTCATTGTTTCATATTCTGGTAATTCCTTACCTGCTGTCTGCTCTTGCTCTCTATAAGATTCGTATCTTTCGGGGCTGAAAAAAAGTGCTTTCATTACTTGTTTAATAACCGTTGTTTCAATGTTTGCAAGGTTGGTACGGAATTGCGGGTTGTTTACATAGAGCAAGGCAACAAAATAGATTAGTATCTCCATATCCGTATTTTGAGGCAATATTGCTTTCCCTTCCACATCCTTTAATATTCCTGCAACTTCCGCTTCAATTTCACCCAATAATTTCTCTGCTTCATCAAGTGGCTTTCCAGGGATATTTACCCGCCTGAAGTCACGTTCTGAAGCAACATTACGAGGTATGGTAAAGAAACACCTTCTGTCTATCTTATCAATGACGTGGAGTTGCTCCTTTTTCAGGCTCGGATCCAAGAATCCCCGCAAATAGCACTGTGGAATGTAATGATGATTTCGCGCTGTATTGCTCATGGCGAATTAAATATTTCCTAAATCGAAAAGTAAGTTGCGATAGATTCGTCTAATTTTTCGTGTAAACGGAGATGTTGACGATTCAGTCTGCAGAGACAGCAACACACAGAAAAAACAGAATCACAAAAATGATGCCTCCGGGGGCATCAGCCCAAATACACAGAAGGATGAGCGGAAATGCCATTAAACTAATAGCACCTAATCCACGGAGATGTTTTATTACAGATTCTGTCTTCTGATGCCTCTCATATGCTTCAAGAGACCCATATTGCGAAATAATTTCCTGTTGCCGTTTTTCTTCAGCCTCTCTTTTTTCGTTTTCCTGTCTTAGTCGTTCTTGTTCCGTAATGCGCTGTTGTTCAACACGTTGTTGCTGAACACGCTTTTCATATCTCTCGATAACGTGTCTGCTGATAACTTGTGTTGCTTTTGCTTGCACCGCCTTTAAAGCCTCAAGCACTTCTGCTTGAAAAGCATTGAGGTCTTGTCTGGATTCAAGTGCCGCAATTTCATTGGCGATCAGGACTTTACCGTGATCGTTGCGTAACTCTTGCTCCGCTGCCGTTTCTGGGTTTTTCAGAGCCTTCAGCAGCTCCGTTTCAAAATCGAAAAGTCGTGGCCTGGCTTCAATTACCACAATTTCATCGGCAATCGTCAACTCAAGATATTCATCGTATATCGCTTGCTGTTTGGGTGTAACAGTTAAAGTTTGTATTTTTTCAAGCCATCCAATTGCTTGACGTTTAGTAATGCTTTCATCAGTCCAATTCTCACTATCTACCAGATAAATAAGCAGTGGAAGCATTTCATCAAGTGAATTTGGATAAAGTTTCAGGTGAGAAAACAGTGCCAAGGCAGCATTATCTCTGGTCCACTGGATTTTAGAGCGTAATTTTCTTTGCAAGTAATTAGAAAAACTTCCATCAATCGCCTTCAATTGCTCACCGATGTTTGGGTCATCACCGAGAAATGTTTGAAGATCTATGTTTTCCTCTTTGCCTCTCAACAGACTATGACAATTGCCACAGAGTGTGAGACCGTAGCAAACTGAGGATATTTCTTAAAGGGCTTGATATGATGCACGTGCAGGTTGTTTTCAAATCCACATCGACGACAGGCGTTGCGATCGCGGCGTTTAACCTCATTTCTCCATTGATTGTACTGTGGTGAATTTCTTATATCCTTCATTGTTTAACTCTTGATTGTATACAAGATGCAGCATTTGACCAAATATGACGGATGAAAAATTAGCACAACGAATAAATATAACAGAATTCTCGACGATTTTGCCACTCAAAATATGATTTTGAAAATAAAATTCAGATGTGGACGTAGGTTGGGTTGAGCGGTAAATGACCAAGAATCCATTAATTTATATGAAGGATTCACTTTTCAATGACTCGTTTTTGTAGACAAAAATAACGAAACCCAACAATCCAAACTTGAGAATCATTTGTCCTATACAATTTTTAGTCCATTCTCGTTCAACCCAACCTACGCTCCTATGTCAAACTCACGTATTTATAGCGAATTTTCTAATTCCGAGAATCTCAAATATCCTCTATAGGTTCAG
>CBDCOJ010000010.1:0-172631 GCA_965219695.1 Candidatus Poribacteria bacterium
GTGTAAAGTTTTGTCAATAATTATTTTTTAAAATTAACTTGACAGACCAATGTATTTTCGTTGATATTATTATCACATAATAAAATAATATTCTCAATATACGCAAAATTCTAAAAAAAGAGAAGAAAAAACAAAAAAGCTGAAAATCACGTCACAATCCTTGTCCTGATTGACTTCTGCACGTCCCAAGGACGTGCAAAACGTCCTAAATGTGACCTGTAACGTCCTAATTCTAATGTGTAGATCGTAGAGGGCGAGGCGAAACTCAACCGACAATATGCTTTGTACGAAAACTTTACACAACCGACTTGTTGAAGGTAGGGAGGCTATTAATGTTGATCTAAAAAATAAAAAGACGCTTTCATCTTTCAGTAGGTGGTGAATCATGCTGAATACCAAAAGTGCATTCAGCCAAGCGCATTCATACCCGCTAAATGCCTAAAAACGTATGCGCCAAATCAACGGTATGAATCATAGCGTTGATTTCTTGATTTGGAGGCCACCTAATCTCGCCAATGCAGAGTGTATCTCATAAATAGGATTTGTTGGTTTGTTATGAGTTGATTCTCTTTGTAGGAGGGAACTCCGGGGAATGCCAAAAGGCATTCATACCCGCCAAATGCCATACGCGCATTTGGCGTTGATTTGGACAGATGCCATACGCGCATTTGGCGTTGATTTGGACAGATGCCAACAGGCATGTGGCGTTGATTTAGGTGAATGACTAAAGACGAATGCGCCAAATCAACGGTATGAATGCCTTTTGGCATTCCCCGTATGGCATTCGCCATGATTCATAGCGTTGATTTCTTGATTTGGATTCCCGACAGGTCGCGCTTCGGAGATCGCTCCTACAGGATTTTGAAATCCGGTTTTCAAAGCCCTCCAACTATTTATGAGATAGGTTGTAATTTTAAAATTTACCATAAATTACTGCTTTACACGGAACGAGATCTGTTTTTTGCAGCCAATAGCCGTATCATTGTTCCTTCTGTTGATTGTGGAACTGTTGTTTCAGATGTGTTTTGATTAGTTGAAGATGGAATTTCCACAGTTTCATAAATACCAATATTGGCAAGCGAATCAACATCCGTTTTTTTCTGAGTCAGTTGTGTTAGCGTTTTAGGAACAACTGACTCAGATTGTCTACGTAGTTGTGCACGAAGTTCCGCTAAATATCCGCTTGCTATGCTGAACCGTCGCAGAATCATCTCTAAAACAAACAGAGCAATAGCGATTATTAGTAACGTATGAGAAAGCGATACTCGTTTTTCAATTGGAACCCCTGCAGACGCAGCTATTTGAGTAGTTGTCGGTTCATAAATACCACCTGTGTCCTCAGCAAGCCTCTTTAGCATAGCATGGTCAACATCAAAGTCCGCATATTCGGCAGAATAGGAAAGCGTTACCGTTTCCGTCAGTATACTACCATCAGTTTCCCGTTTTGCATTGACAATATAAGAACCGCTGTCATCCATTTGAAATGTTCCAATATAACGCGTTGAACTTACCTGCTGCATGTCAACAGATACACTTGTCCCGTTTGGACCTGCAACTTGAACCATATAAGATGTAGGTGATGCATGTTGTGTCTCAATAACAACTTCAGCACTACCGTTACGAGGTGAAACGATAAGATCGAAATCGACATCTGACCCATCAGATGGTAATGTCCAATTGATGACTTTCCCCCAAAACTTGCCAAAGTCTGACCACAGAATCCAATCTTTACTCCAAGCAGATTTAACATCCGATGTCCATGCGACCGACTTGCCTAATCCATAATTCCATCCGGCAAGAACAGGTTCGTCTTTATGGGATTTTGTAAAGACCTGTGCTGTTGTTTTTTCTGCTGTTGCAACATATCCGTGAAGTGGCGGCAACGTTTCAATACCTTCTAAAATTGGAGTTGTCGGATTCACTATTATCGGTTGGAATTGTTCTTGGACAATATAATTTTGTGTTTCTCGGACAGCGTCCATTAGAACTTTTGGTAATTCCTGCACATTTTGAACAGGTATATATCTTCCATTTCCAACCTCTGTGATTGCCTCAAGTAAATCTTTGGCAGCATCACCAATCGCAATTGATGTGATACCAATACGTGCCTCAGCTATCTTTTTTACGCTTTCAATAAAATCAGAACGCTCTCCTTCAGATTTTCCGTCCGACAAAAGGATGATGTGTTTCCGTTTCGCATCGGATGCTATTAGCATTTTGCTCGCTGTTTTGATTGCTGCTCCCATAGCAGTTGTGCCGCCTGTTGGTTTAAGTCTACCAACTGCGCTAATCAACCCATCATGGTTAGATGTTAAGGGAGAAATATCACGAATCTTAACGTCAAAACCGATAACTGCTGCCTGATCCTCTCCTTTCAGATTTCGAATACCAGCGCGGACCGCCTCAATTGCAAGTTCAATCTTTTTCTGTGCTCCAACGTAGTTTGCCATGCTTCCCGATGTATCAATTATAAATACAAGTGCAACAGACTCTTTTTGTTCACGTGGAGTCATTTCTACTGGAAGTACACGTTCAAGTGCTGTATCTGTATACCCACCAGGACCAAAAGCACGGTCACCTCCCATAACAACTAATCCATGCCCGAGGTCACGGACAAAAGCCTCTATAATATCTAACTGCTCCGATGAAAGTGTATCAGCAGAAATGTTACTAAGAATCAATGCATCGTTGTGTTGAAGAGTTACTATATCTGTTGGTATATCCTGACCAGAAATAACTTCTACTACAAAACCGTTTTCTTCAAGCACCTCTTTTAGACTGTCGGCATGATCCAAATCACTTTCCGCATATAGAACATTTGGTTTGTCTTGAATTTGCACTACCCCGTAAGCTTGATTGTTGTCAAGGATTTCGTCACTGACGTTTAACTTTAGTTGATATGTATGTGGACGATCTTCCGATACTTCTTGTGTAGGGAACGTTAGTACATTCCTGCCATTTTGTATAGGAAATTCAGTGTCGATAATTGGCACATCATTGTGGTAAAGTGTAGCAGTTACCTTTGGGATACTGCCATCAGATTCAATGATCGCTTGTATCAGAAAGGGTTGTCCTTTTCTGACCTGATTCGGCAGCTGCAGTTCTTGGACACGAATTGCATCCTTGATGGTGTTTAGAGGGATTGTCATGATTTCAATGTCACTTGCAGAGAATAGGGGCAGATAATCTTTGATTGAGAGGTTACCTATGTTATGAATTCCATCACTAAAAAGTACTATACGGCGATAGTAATTTTCAGGCAATAGTTCAAGTGATCGTTTGAGGGAAGTAAAAATGTCTGTGGAATCCTGCTCAACAGATGATTCTGTCATGGCAAGTGTTAGCGATGGTTGTTCGTGTGCTGGCCCCATTCCAATTAAGACAGATGACTCCTGCGCAAAACTAATAACCCCAAATCGGTCATTCGGTTTTAATCTTGCTATAGCATTGTTAATCTGGTTAATTGCATCTTCCTGCTGGGAAGGTTCTATACTATCAGATATATCAAGCAAAAATGCTACTGCAAGACGTTGTTCTTTGTTGGTTCGTTGCAGGTTTGCTAAAGCAAGGATCGCACATAAAATGGCGGCACATCTGAGAAAAAAAGTAATTCGTTTTCGCCACTTTGCCGCTATAACGGTTGTACGTAATTGGATAAGGATTAAGAAAGGTATTGCCGTGAGCAGGATTAAGAAGAGGGGAGAGCGGAAATCAAACATCTGTTAATTCTCCCGATGACCTGCAAGGTACTCCGAGCTCATTCAAAAAACTTTATGTAGGGTTTGCTATCAATTATCAGTTGGGATAGAGTACGGCAGCAAAATAGAAGAAATGTGTGGTGGTAAGTCTTTAAACAAATGTCCAAAAATTGGATTTCAATTATTTTCTTCTGCTTTAAAGCGTTCAAGTGCCGCTAAAGCGTTGGCAAGTGCCACCTCGGCGTTTTCAGCGCGTGTTTCAGCATTTCGTCGTGCAGAGGCTTCTTCTTGCGCACGTGTTTCAGCATTTTCAGCACGTGTTTCAGCATTTTCAGCACGTTCGGGTGGTGTTTGCAACCATTGCGAGGTTTTAGGGTCATACAACCTCAATTCGTTTCCATGCTCCCCTAACTCCAAGCCTAAAACCGCCGAAGATAGACGCTCATTTACAAAATTGATTTCTTGATATACCCCATCAATCAACTGATAGCCGATAAAACTTGGTACAATTTCGCCAAGCGGATCGTAGATGTAGTATTCTTTTACCTTAAGCACGGAAGCGTAGAGGTCTTTTTTTCGCCCCATATCCCTACTAAAGGTGCTTGGACTTGCCACTTCCAGCACAAAATCAGGGGTGTGCGCCTCTTCCCATGTCAGATAGGTGTTCCGCTGTTTTTTGGCAACACCAAATACCACAAACACATCGGGTGATATAGACTTTCTTGGGTTTCCTTCTTCGTAATACATGAGCAGATTTCCTGATACATAAACATCATTTTCGTTTCGGTAATGGTGTTTTAGCATCTGAATAAAATCTATCATCAAGTCTCGATGTTTATCTGTTTCTGCCATAGGTTTACCGTCCGATTCCGGATAAAATATTGTCGGCGCAGACTGTATTTTTTTCTGCATCGTTTCATCTCCCAATATCAAATTCCCTGGTTATTTAGTTTTTGGTTTTTCTTACGAATTTTTAACATCTGCTATATACTCCAGAACGGTAGGTGCGGTTTCTAACCGCACCGAATTTAGAGCAAAAACCTTCTATTGACTTTCCTTGTAGGATGCGGTGCGGTTCGGAAACCGCACCTACCGCCCTTGGATATTAACTTTTAGTAAACCTCAATAAAGGTAAACTCTTAAAACTGAATAACCCTGATCAAATTCTCATGATTCAACGTGTTAATTTAAGTATATTATAAAATGGAGTTGATGTCAAGAATTAAGGTTATGGGATCAGAGGCATTCAATTGTCACGCAGCACTCTTGTTGGAGGGCTTTGTAAGCCCGATTTAACAACAAAAGCGTTTGTAGTCGCGCAATTCATTGCGCCTCTTTTAACCGTTGGAAATGCTATTTTTTTACTGTTGGATTAGAAAACTCGACAGTTGGATACCTCTGGTTGTGGGATGACAATATCCAACTTCTATTGATTGTGCAATTCTTCAAAATAGTCTTCAGCGGGCTGAGTTTCAGCAGTGTGCGTTAACCCATAGCGTTTACACAGTGCAATATACTCAGCGATCAAGGCGCGCCGCCGTTGCGGGGCAATTTCACCACCAGCAACTAACATCGCTTTGTAGGCAGGAATAGAGGCTTTTTCGACACGTGCTTGGATTTCAGAATTCGCTGCGAGTGCCAACGCTTCTTGGAAATAGTCAAACACCCGTTGTGCGCTTTCTGCATCTAATCCGACATCCTCTGGACTTGGAAAACATCGCGGATGAAGGTTTCTCTCCTCAACGTTTTCGTGGAGAAAATTGATATAAGCCAAAATAGCAGGTGCAGCAGATTCGTAGTGGAGTTCCACAAATTCGGTTAAGATTACCTGATCGTCAAGATGCGGATTCCAAAGAAGATGTGAAATTATATAATTTCGTAAATCGGAGAATTCTCCCGTTAACCCATTGCCATTTGCCTGCATGAAAACACCTTTCGCATTGTTCTGTAAAAAGTAGCGGACATTGGGTCCAATACTTCGTAGGTTTGGAAACGGTAAATCGTAGGAACGGAAATTAGTGTTATAATTCCAAATCCAGATATCCTTACAGATTTTTCCCCATGCATTCGTATCTGCACAAAACGCCTGATTCTGTTCACAATCTGGATTGTCAATGGCATGGAGCGTGCAACATTCAATACTACAGAGTTGAATCTGAACGTTATCTCGCGGCGTAACAGTCTTAGGTGGTTTTCGGGTATACCAATATGCAAGCGTTCCAACTTTGACATTAGAGTGGGCTTTTTCAATGTGTTCCGCCACTGCGTTGACAAACGTCAACTGTGAACCCATCGGTGTACCTTCCGCTACGTTTAGCTCTTCGCACTGTTCGCAACGACAATATGCGGCTGTGTCTGCTTGACTCACGCTAATATTCGTGACATTAGGGTTGTCAGTAAGACGTTGAATTGCTGTTGTAGCGGCGACCTCAATCACTTCGGGATTAGTAACGCACAACTGTGGTCCGCCGCCATGGGTATTGGTGTCTCTTTTGCCATCAACTAAGGCATAATACTCCGGATGACTTTCGCCATACGTACCATACGGAACGAGCACATGGAACGAATGATTGATAAGTTGTTGACCTGTTTTTCCACCGAGATTTTCAGCATCTGTGACGGTGTTGACTTTGCGTTTTGCCGCGAATTCTGGGGCATTAGAGTTCTCGCGATAATAACTCCAGCGGAATGAAAAAGGTGGATTGTATGTATAACTACCGCAAGGAATTTCCAATTCAGATGTATCTGGAATGTATGTATGGTCAACGGTTAAAAAGCGGATACCGACCAGTTCTTCAAGAAACTGGTGGACAGCATAAAGGACACCTCTCGGTAAGCCACCACTAATCTGTATTTTGTTATTTTCAACAGTGATATGAATTTCTTCATCATCCATCGTGGGAGATGCACCGATATTGACCTGTCCTCCATTGTGGTTGGTGTTTTCTTGTGCTGTCCTAAGTGGTAACGCCAACGAAGCTGCTTGATTGAACCATTTTTGGAATTCTTCGGCAGCATATCTTTCGGAAGCAGTTACATCATCAGAGATTACAATACGCCAATTCTGCATTGATGAGATCATTAAATTGCTACCAGCGGCATCAAAAATAAGTGTTTTATCAGTAGACATAATTATTCCCCCAATTATTCCCAGTCTTCAATCGGTTCCGTTGATTTAACTATATGCATTCCTGCTTCTGAGAATTCGGCAAATGCCGCATCCGCGGAGTCCGTATAGTCCACTATACCCGGCACAACTACAGGCGAAGTGAGGTCATCCATTAGATAGACCTTCTTGGCAAGCATCGGATCCGTTTGTTGTATTTCTTCAAGTAGGTCGCTCACCGTCCAAGCGACACAGTGGCTCTTCGCCTGTCCAGCAATAATCACGCGGTCATATTCTAATAGCATTTCCAAAAAATCACTGTTCTTTTTAGCAATAGACTTTCCTTCGGCATCATCAAGTACTTCTGGTCGGAGTACCGAGTAGTTTTCTGTCAGTGGGTTACGTCCTTTGAGTTCGTAGTGTGTTTGGCTGTTGCGAGCAATTGCATGAAAAAAGCATGCTTCATCAACTGCAGAGACGACAGCGTGCCCAATTCCACCAAGCATAGCGTGATAGGGCCATATTGTAAGCGGATATTTACCTTCAACCGTAAGGGTTTTGACATAGTGTTCACCATACTCCTTGAGCCATGCATATTGATCCGTATTTCCTCTCAGGCTCTCAACAACCGCCGGATTGACACGCCATTTCTCTGCTGCAATATCCGCTTGCGTGATAAGTGTCTGCAGCGGCACCGGATGCTCACCTGCATCGTTAACCCAGAAAATTTCGTGGAATATCTGCATTGCAATATGTGTATCCAGCGTACAGGCGATTTTAGTAATATACGGAAGATTTCGATAAATGAACTGACACAAGCGCACGTTATCTTCTACTGCACCATTTCCCGATCTACCACCAACGAAAAGTTCATATTCTGGAATACAGAATGTGTTTTGGACATCAACAAGTAACAAGCAGGTGCAGAGGGAATCCTCTGATGCAGGAGGGATAGCGTATGTTTGTGCCCATGCACGAGCCTCAGGCAGCCGCTCTTGGTATGCAATGCGCCAAACCTGATCTACCTGTGCAGAATCAAAATGCGATGGAATCGGAATTTGAGATATTGACGGTGTGTCGCTCATTTTCTACCCTTTTCGGTTTAAATACGTCTAATGATAGGAAACACAAGGTGTTTTTTGCTATCTTTTTTAATACAAATGCGTCTATAATATATAATAAAGCGAACACTAATGGATAGCAGTAAGACGAATTGTCGCTATTTTATAGCACACGACTTTTTTTTACAAGAAAAAATGAGGCGACACATCTGAACGTAGCTTCTACTTTGCAGTCAGTCAACATTTTCTAAAATTTATGAATTCTTTTTCAATATAATTCGTTATTAAATTTGCAAGGATTACGTATTATGGGTTTTCTTGCTTCTACAGAAGTGTCAGAGACACAATACGTATGTCCCAGCATTAAAGAGGTATTAGGTCTATTATGCGAAGATCAAAAAAACGACGTCCAGAAATGGAGGAGAAACTTGCCGTGGTCGAAAGACGCGTACGTGATGCACGTGGACGTTTGCGATGGCGAGTTGATGATGCCCTTCTCCCACTTGATATTCAAGAGGAGCACTCAATATCTCAATTGAAAGGTGACGTGCTGGTCATTTCTTATAATCGTGATGTGCGTGATAAAATAGTAAATGTGCTTGAATCAGAAAACCATCGATATGATGTAATAGGGCGCAGTGCACAGGCAGTCGGGATGTTGAAGTTAGCAAAATATCGTATGATAATTGCAGATTTCACACGATTTCGGCGTACTCGTATCTTTGAATTTATTCAAAAATATCAATCCCACGTTAAAATCATCTCAATTGTTTCTGATGACAGGACGGCACGTTATCTAATGCAAAGGGGGAGTTACAGTTTCCTAATGGGACGCAACTTTGATCCTGAACAACTACGTACGTGTCTGGTTAGTTCACTACGTTTGAAGCATCGTGTTTGTGGGTTACAGGTTCACGGAGAACGGTGTAATCGTTCCTGTGTCAATAGTTATCAAACTGAAGATGATTTAGATTTTATGGAACTTGAATGAGCCTGGGGTGTGTTAGTACTATATACCGAAGTTGTCGTATTTATTAAGAACAACAATTAACATCAAACAATGGCAAAAAACTTAGAGTTTAAAGTACGGTATGAGTCGCTTGATGCCCTTCTACCAAAGTTAGCTGACCTAAAGGCAACGTACACCGAAACGATAAATCAAGTAGATACCTATTTTCAGAATCCGAAAGGTAGGCTAAAGTTACGCGAAACAGATGAGTCAGATGAAGGTTGGCTAATTTACTATGAACGTCCGAATGCGTTGGAATCTCGCTACAGTATATATCAAATCAGTGAAATTGCTGAACCGACAGCACTAAAAGAACTTTTAGCTGCTGCGTTAGGTATAAAGACAATCGTTAAAAAACAGAGAGCGTTCTGGATGTTTAAAAATACCCGAATTCATTTAGATACAGTTGAAGGTTTAGGGGAATTCGTTGAATTAGAAACCGTATTTCAGGAACAATCCGAAACAGAGGCAGTCAAAGAACATCAATATGTAAAAACGACATTAAACTTAAACGCGGCAGAACCAATTGCCGTTTCTTACAGTGAACTGTAAACTTTTAAAATCAAAATAGAATTAATAAAATACAACTGCTTACCTGAACATACAAATTGGAGACATAAAATATGGACTATTCACGATATCGTAAAATCCTTAATTCGCAAGATGAAATGGGTAGTGCCGAAAGAAAAGAATTATTAAAAATATATCTGCAAACGCCATCCCTACCGCAGTTACAAGCTGCCCGTGCATTGTTATTCGAACTAAAAACGGCATTAAATCGTTGTGATTCTTCAAAGAAAAAATGTCTGAAGGCGATCCGGCGCAAATTGTATAAAATACGTTCTGTATAATATAAATTTGATATGAAGATTTAAGTGTTGTAGTAGTAAATCAACGCCAAGTGGCAAGTTGCCCTTGGCGTTGATTTGTTGTGCCTGAGGTAGGTTCGGTTTCCTAACCGAACCGATGTTTATTCACTGCATATACCAGGGAGCGTTCATGTATTTTTAGGTTTTACTATATAGTGGACTATAGAAATAATTCTACATTTCCTCTGTAGGAGCGATCTCCGAATCGCGACAGAAACTTAGGAACAGTCGGGAATCGGAGTTCCCTCCCGCTGAATGCCATACGCGCATTCAGCGTTGATTCGGCCAAATCATGCAGAATACCAAACGCGTATTCTGCCAAGCGCATTTGGCGTTGATTTGGATGGATGCCATACGCGCATTCAGCGTTGATTCACAGTTCAGGAATGTAGCGTTAATTCTAATCTCTACCATATATCTCAGAAAGCACAGCCTGCACCAAAAGCGGAATCATCAACTCATGGTGTCCCGTGAAGGTCCAACCTTTACCCCCCATCTCAGTAGGTCGTTTAACGACATTCTCTGCTGGACGATATTGTTGTATCATATCAAAATCTGCAGCGGTGAAGTGAGATACCGCATGCCCCAAATTCCGAGCAATCGTTAACGCTTTTAAAAATACCTCTGGTAAAATAACTGCTGAACCAAAATTAAGAACAACTCCACCATCTTCCAACTGCGTTACCATTTCAGTCAACAAACGAAAATCTGTAAAACTCGCCTCACCAATCGCAGCACCGTTTGCAGATGGATGCTGATGAATTATATCCGTGCCGATAGCTACATGCACAGTTATCGGGATATTGAGTTTAATTCCTGCAGCGAGGAGACTGTACGCGTTGTAAGGTGCGTCCAACGTAATCAGTTTTCTACCCAATGCTTCCCCCATGCCGATACCCGTATCAGCGGCATGTTGAATCGCCTCATTCATCAACTGTCCCGTTTCCTCCCACATCCCGAATTTTCCTGTCTGTAGATATGCCGAAACATCTTCGGAAGTTTCACCAATAAGAGCAATCTCAAAATCATGGATGCTACTTGCCCCGTTAAAGGCAAAACCCGTTATCACACCGCGTTCTGCTAATGCAATTAAGAGCGGTGATAAGCCACATTTAATAACATGCCCTCCCATCATCACAATAACTGCTTTTTCGCGTTGATATGCAGTCACAATTTTGTCAATGAGTTCTAAAAAGTCTTGTCCTTTGAGAATCTTAGGTAGGGATAATAAAAAAGAAGACAGGTCAACCTGTGAGTCTGGCAGAGTAGCAAAATCGCTAACAGAAACTTTGTTGATACGATCCTTCAGTGGATAAGTTTCCACGGAAGACATATCAATCGGTTTCAAGTTTTTCTTCATGTTTTTCGTCCTTATGTATTTGGATATAATATATTATGCCGATAATAAACCAGAAAAGCAATAGTGAACGGTGATGAAATATGTAATCTGCTATTCCATAGACAAGCACAGAAATTAAAAATCCACTTCCACCAATAAATGCTCCCATGTTCCAAAAAAGTCCTTCAATATCCATTGTAGAACGCATTGCCCAAATTCGCTTCCAAATTAGACCGATCATCCACAAAAACAGGAACAGAGAAGGGATACCTTGTTCAACTGCGATATGCAAATAGATGTTGTGGGCATGATAGGGGATATCGGATAGATCAGGTGGTGCATTTAATTGTGCTTCATGCCGAAACCGACCCAATCCAATGCCAGTTATAGGATATTTCTGAATGAGTTCAAGTGATACACGCCACCACTGCGGACGTTCTCCCATAAAACCCGCAGGTCGCTCAATCATAGTGTTGAAACGGGTTTTGATGTGTTGAGGCATTAAAAATACAAATGCCCCTAAAATTATTACTATTAAAGTGCCTCCTATCAATACACGTTTCAAAAGACTACGGATAGATTTTAATTTTGATAAGCTACTCACAACTAAGCAAATACCGATACATACTGTCGCAGTAGCGACACCCACCCAGGCACCACGCGTGAGTGTTAACGCCAGATTCACTGTCATCAGGGCAACAAGAACTCCGAGAACAAAGACTATCAATATACCATGCTTCTTTTTGCGTAGTGATTGCCAACTTGCAACAAAATAACCTATTACAAAAGGAAGACTGAGGGCGAGGTATGCACCAAGGTAATTTGGTGCTTTAAAAGTGCCAGCGAGACGTTGTTCAATCATGTACACCAATAGTTGTGTATCACTCTTATGAACTTTGTAACGTCTGTTCCTCTCTAAATCATCAATCCGCCATTCATCAGATTTTTTTGATTGCAAGATGGACGCACTTTGGGAAAGTGGGATATTGATTTGACGCAATTCGCCACGTAATTTATATGAAAAACCCTCCCCAGTGGAAAACTCTTTCTGATATTCTAAGTCAACTTGCCCCATCAAACTGTGTGCTAAACCCGAATCGTTCACATAGTACCAGATGCCAAGTGATGAACTTATCCCCGCGGCAACAAAAAATGCAATAAGAACATGTCGCCACCGAATTCCCAAACGACTATGGATAACCGCATAAAAAAGTAGGATAGCGCGAAGCAGCTTCCAAAAATAGCCGAGACTACTGGTCGCACGATGCGGAGCAAAGAGGCAAGCGACCAATGCCAATCCTAAGAACAATGCGATTGGAATATCCAGAGGAGTACGATGCCAATTGAGTTTCCGCTCTAAGATTGTCCGTCCTACCCATCCGAATAGGACAAGCGACATCCCTATATTTAGGAACGCTGTTAAATTGCCAAATGGAAGTGAGAGTACAAAGATTAAAAAGCCGATGTAAGTCGCTAAATCGAAGATTTTGGATAATGTGAAATTTGATCCCGAAGGAAGTTTTGATTTCAACATAGATGTTGTTCCGTGTATTACTTCTAAAAATTTCAGAACTTATGCAAATACTAAAGGACGCAACATAATTGACGACTAATTACTAAAGACCGCACAATAAATTGTGATTGAACATTGTAACGCTTGAAAAAGGCAAAATGCGTCAAGAAATAGGAAGAGTTAGACATGGACAAGGGACTTGCCTTACGTTGAAGAGCATAAGCAGAAAAAACTTACACATTCTATAAGGAATTTCAGGTTATCCCCGTGGATAATCAGGTTGTCGTCTAATGATGGAGGGTTTTCGCCTGTGTGGGATTTTTCTTTATCTATTTCCAGTGTGCGGAAGGGTGCGGTGAGGTGGTGTGCGTATATGAATTGTTTGCCTTTGAAGTCAAGTGTGGGCATGGCGTTTCCTTATAATATTTTGTTCATGTCAACAGAGTAACCTACAGACTGCAATTCTCTGCCTAATTTTATCTGCCAACCATCAGCACTATCCAGAGGCACGTAAACTATACCGTGAATATCTGATGGTATTTCAACGCTTTCCTCGTGCAATACACGAACACGTTCGCGACCTAAGGCATGTAAAAAATAACCAAGTTCCAAGATAACGTTTTGACGTGCCCGATGCTTAAATTCATTTTCATTATCTTTAGACCTGACCAGATCATCGGATGTTAGTAAAACGATTGCAAAACCCGCTTCGCCTGCATGTGCTTCAAACTTATCAATAATTGTTTGTCCTCTACTTGGCTGCTCGTCAAGTATTGTTGCTGTCAACTCCAGGTCCTCAATGAACCTTGCGATCTTGTGTTTAGCAGCTTCATCGTGTCCGTGTACGATGAAAATCTTATCCCCGAAGATTCGCTCAGGTGGATCTGGTTCTTCAAACAGTTCAAGCCTATCTTGGATTCCAACTAAACTAATAAGACTATCTTCCATATTATTTCTGTATAAAGCTACATTGTCGTCAAAGTCTGGTATGCCCCAACCCATGACACCTCTGGTCTCTATTTCATCATCACTAAACCTATAGTAACTTAAATTTTCATATTCATCCTTCAACGACAAGTTATCAAATAGTCTTATTAGAAGATCGGTATTAAACCTTGACCAATTTATGGCTTCCTTACCTACTGTGTCCAATTCATCTTCTGAATCTATTGGCCGGTCCCGAAGTTGCTGTCCCTCTTTAATTCGTTCTTGTATTTTCTTTTCTGCTTCTTCTTTACTCACACGTAGTTTTGGTAGTGTTTTCTCTTCCATAGTTTCCTTTTATTATAACACCGCCACGGTGATGCCAAGTCCAATTTATTTGCTATACTAACGAAAATCCTGGCAAGGTTTTGAGGGTTTTATGTTCGCAAAAGTTTATTTCCATCAATTCGTAGACCGGCGAATTTCATTTCCTTTATTAATTTCAGTTTCCAACTGTCACTACTACATATTGACAAATGTATATATCCTTCAAGAAGAGAAGGCAACTCTATTTTTTCTGTGTAGAGAGTGCACATTTGCTCGGGTCGTAAATGGTTACAAAGGTAGCCAAGTCCAAAAATAGTGTCTTGTGATGGTCTAGGTTTAAGTTCATCATAAGGGTTGTCTTTTGTCCTGCCAACATCGTCTGGCGTAAGCAAGGTAATTACAAAGTCTACATTCGTATATGCTTTAAACTTCTCAAATTTTGTTCTCCCTCCATTAGGTTGCTCACTTAGAATAATTGCTTCAAAACCGAGCTGCTCTATAAACCTAGCCACAATTTGGTTGGTGTCGTCAGCAAATCCACCCACAATAAGTACTTTTTTTGCAGTTTTTTTAGAAATTATCTCTAGTAATGGAACATTACGTTGCTCTGTGGGAATCCTGTCCTCATGCACTTCATCGCTAATTGTCGGCGGCGGGCCAGGCGATTGAACGTAGGGGCGTCCTGGTACTAACGGACGAATAGAATCAATTGAAAATCCATCTCTAATGATGTTTGGAAACCCTGCACTCAGGAGCGGATGTAGATTCCTTTCTGCTTTCAGTGAACCCCAGTTCATCCACGGTTCTGACTCCGTTTGATATAGCAACTTTAGGGAGCTATCTTCGCCAATAACGCCAAGTATATCTTGCGACTCTGGAGAATCCGCATAGACATTTCCTAATGGAGCGTAGTTTAACCCCGATAAAGAATCAACTGATGATCTGTTTTTAAAACCATCCCAAGCAACCCCTATGAAACTCTCTCGATCGAAAGGAAAATCACAATCCTGGGTAATTCCAAATGGCAAGTTTCGTATTCTCAATGCATGGGAACGGGCGACATCTAAACTTATTTCTTGCTGAGACAAAATTTCCTTGTCTTTCATCCATACGATCTTCGTTATTTTATCAAATTCCTGATGAACCTCTTGTTTCCGCTTGCGCCCTAACTTTTTTCTTTTGCAATGCATCAATTCTCTATACACAAAACTCTCTTGCATCCGATTGCGTTCTAACGCTTGACAGAGGAGCCTTTTCGTGACATTCAGCAATTCTGCCTTGGTCGGTGCTTGACACTGGATCCATGGACTTTCTTGCGTCGCGCCAACCCAGCAATCGTTCTCGTCCTTCCAAACACGAAAGGTATGGGTTTCCTTCAATTTTTTGTTCCTCTGTTGAACTTCACCGATATAGTCTTTCATCTATTTCTTTCCTTTAGTGCTGAACCAGCAGAGATGGAGTGCAAGAATATGCCATACCGTTTTCTATAGACATAGCACTCCGCTGAAGTGCGGCATTTTTTACGATGTTTCACTGATATGCGAAACTCATAGAAAATAGACTTTCCGTTCAAACTTAACTTCCACGAGACAAGAATTGCCCAAATCATAATAATTATAAGATTAATTTTGAGAATTTTCAAGCTAAAAATAAATTACGATGTGTAAAATTTGAGATTAGCCGCATCTTCTTTTGGGTAGAAGGTGAACCCTGTTTGCCCGATTTATCAGCCTCCCAAAATCCGCGTAATCCAAGATTCATAAAAACGCGTCCACCCAACTTTTCTGCAAACTTATTGTAAATATATTGGATATCTATTGTCCGACAAACCACAAAAACTTCTGATCACTATACAGAATTAGGTATAATTTTCAGTATGAAAAACATAACCGATCCCTCAAACACAAAACAAACAGACCACTTAGCCATAATTATTGAAAAATTGGGAAGGATGCAAAAGTCCAAAATGAAAAATTATACCATAATAAAAAATTCGCCCTAAACCTAATCACAGACTGGGTTTAGGGCGAATTTGAAAAGTATACCGTGGTATCAAAAAAAATACCGTATGGTATCTTTTGAGTAGGGGCGATCTCCGAATCGTGACCTTACGACTAAAACGAATAAAAGCTGAAAATTGAATGCCTCTGACAGACAATTAACAAAAACGTTGTCAAATTGGCAAAAAATATGATACAATCATTGTTAATCACAATAAAAAATATCAAGATAGAGGTATAGCAATGCGTTTTACACATGTCCTAACAACATTGATTGTTTCCCTATTTCTAATCGGTTTTCTCGCTGCATCCCCCGCACCCGGTTTCATTGAACGTGAGTATACAATTCGTGAAATCCTTGATGCTTGCACAAACATCGTTTTTGGAGAAGTTAAAAGTGTCGATACACGACGGTTGCAGGCAATTGTTACTGTTAAAGAAGATGTGAAAGGTAAAAGTAATTTAAAAGAAATTAAAATGAACTTTGCCACCGGACAATATAAAAGGAACACCTCACCGCGAAAAATGGTACGATTACTTGAACAAGGCATGCCAATTATCGTTTTTTACAGAGACCATTACGGTATTGATAGTATGTGTTTTATTGATGACACATGGTTTCAAATGCGATTATATCAGGGCAGAAATCGCAATTTTGGTAGAAGCGGCAGTTCATGGTGGAGTTTCACCCACATTGATCCGATGATGAACCGAACGTTTAAAGGTAAAACAAAAGCATTTCAAAAAGTTGTTCGCGACATGTTAGACGGTAAAATGTGGGTTACCGCTACCAAGGACGCATTAAAAATACTGGTTTTGACAGGTAATAGTACCTCGCCAACTTGGGGACAAACCCATGTTCATACCAATACGATGACCTACGAATATCAGGCACTACGCAATATTAAAAAAGTTGGTAAACGTCCGACTGCTTTGGAATCTACCAAAATGCGAACGCTACCGAACTTACAAGAGGCAAATATCTTATGGCTTGGATACGAAGAAATTTCAAGTTTTGGTCGGTACCTCCTTCCAAAAAAGACAGATACAGCAATTAAAAACTTCGTTAAAAATGGTGGTATTGTTATCGTTTCAGGACAAGACAGTACTATGCAAAAACCGTGCGGCGTCGGGTGGTTACAAGGCAATTTGACCGGTGTTGAAAGTCCGCCAGATAGATTTTTTGAAGTTAGAAATAAAGAAGTTACTCTCTTCACAACACCTAACAAAATTCAATCAGGTAAAATTTATACTGACGATGCCTGGGTAGGTTGGGATGAGAACGATGAGATTTTTGCAACAACCCCAGAACGCAACGAACTTGTTATCGGTGCACGGCAGTATGGAAAGGGACTGTACATTATCACCAGTCTTCGCAACGATAACCAGTATACGGTTTCCATGAACAAGGGACTCATGGAAAACATAATCCATTATGCGGCAAACCAGATTGAACGCAAGAAACGGTGATGCAACCCAATCAGATATCTCCTGACTATCGAAATTTTGAGACAACTAATGTAATATCATCATCTGGACTTTCACTTTGCTGAAATGCTGCAAGGTCAGACAGAATCTGCTTTCTGATTTCTGCTGTGGGCAGATGCCGCTTATTGTATAGAAGGTTTTTGAGGCGTTCAAGACCATACATCTCAAAATCCTCATTAAGGGATTCTGTGATACCATCCGAATAAAGCACAAGTAAATCACCGCGTTCCCATCTTGCCTCTGTACTGTGGTATTGCGTTATTGAATTTTCATCTGGTAACGCAATACCGACTGGTGGAAATTGCGATTCCAATTCGATGAATTCTTCACTTTTTGCTCGATAAAGAAGCATTGCCGGATGTCCTGCATTAGCAAACTCAAACCGATTGTCCAGATGTATGATAACATAACAACATGTCATATAGATAAAGGTTTGAGCATCCTCTTCCGTAACCCTTTTGACAGCCATCATCACTTCAGGCACTGAAGCATCAAAACGGATTTGCGTTTGTATGCCACTTTTCGTCATTGCCGCAACCATGGCAGAATGAAATCCGTGTCCCATCACATCACCAATGAAAATTCCAACCCGATCATCCGAAAGATATAGATAATCGTAATAATCACCACCAACACTGTTCGCTGGTTGACAATATCCTGCAGAGGTTAAACACGGATGCTCAATCTCTTCGTTCGGCAGAATAGACTTTTGAACTTCTGCTGCCAGCCGCATTGATTCCTCTTGTGCAACCTCTTTACGTATAGCACTCATCTGAATTTCAAGGTCATGCCGAATTTTATTATTTAGGACCCGAAATATACCTCTGCCAATCAGTGGTTCGCGCGCCAATGCTTGATAAAAATCGTGTCTCGTAATTCGTAACAAACGCGTAGAGGTACCAGTTTTGATTGTCGCACTTCTCGGTTTATCGTCAATTAAGGCGACTTCACCAAAACAATATCCTTTCTCTTTAAAAGACAGAACTTCAGTTTCTGCTTTTATGATGCTAATTTTCCCGTCAACAAGTAGGTAAAGAGAGTCCCCCTCATCCCCTTCTTCAAAGATAGTGTGATCTGCAGGGTGAGTTACCTCGTGTGCGATATTGCAGATTGATTTTAAACCTGCCTGCTTGAGTTCGGCAAAAAGTTCTGTTTTCTGTAGAAACTGTAATTTCTGTTCTGCTAACATAAACGCTTATATCCTTGCGTTGTAATCTGTTACAAATTGGTTGGATATTTCTAACCCGGATGTATTTCACAAGACGAATTTCCATAACATATCGTGCTATTATATTTACCAATTAAGTATTTGTCAAATCTGTTTTTATCGCGCATCTACAATATTTTGACTTTTAATGTCAAATATGTTAAACTACAACAATCTCAATTCAATACCCCTCAAATCAAAATGTGATGTGACTGACCAAGACTCGGGCAAATCAGATAGTTTCGTCGTAGTGTCATGTCGGTGAGAACTATGGTGAATTATAAAAATAATTACACACTTTCACCCCCGGTAGGCGAGGTTTCCTAACCTCGCTGGTGTGAAGTGTAAAAATAATTCTAAAATCTACCATATATTGCAATAAACAAAAAGGGAATTATGTCAATAACCGATTTTTTTAGCGGGAAGGTCTTACTGATTACAGGAGGCACTGCCTTCCTGGGGCAACCGATGGTTGCAAAAATTCTAACCTCTCTTCCAGACGTTCAAAAAATTTACCTGCTTATCCGAAGCCGTATTGAGTCTAATGGTAAAGTCACCTCCGCCCAAGAGCGTTTTGAGAAAGAACTATTAACTTCCGATGTTTTTGGCGCGTTACGTCAACTGCACGGCACACAGTTTGAAACATGGGTCAAGCAAAAAGTCGCTGCTGTTGAAGGCGAGTTAACAGATGAAAATCTCGGTTTTAGCGATGCAGATTATGAACGCATTCAGAATGAAGTAGACATTTTTATTAATATCGCTGGACTCGTTCAATTTGACCCGCCATTTGATGCATCACTAAAAGGCAACGCACTCGCAGCCAAGCACGTTGTAACGTTCGCTAAGGGGTGTTCAAACGCGGTGTTCCTCCATGTTTCAACTGCTTATGTCTGCGGAGATAAGTCGGGACACGTTCCAGAAGAATTACACCCACCTTACGAACAGTTCGCACAACAACATAGCGAAAAAACTGGAAACACAACTCCACCGACACTCTCGGAAGAAATAGACTATTTACTCAAATTGAATCAATCTATTCGCAATGAGGCTGACACACCTGAACAGACAGCACATTTTCAGCAGATTGCCGAAAAACAATTAAAGACAGATAAGCGTAAAAGTAGGAAAAACCTTGATGTGCTTGTGGAGGAAGCAAAAGCAGATTGGCTTGAAGAACGTCTGGTTGAGACAGGACTCACACACGCGCGTGCACGTGGATGGAACGATACATATACCTACATGAAATTCCTTGCTGAACATGTCATCATGGAATTGCGAGGCGATCTGCCTACTGCGATTATTCGTCCTTCGATTATTGAAAGTAGTATTGCTGAACCACATCCAGGGTGGCTCGGTAAGTATCGGATGTCTGAACCGTTGATTGTCGGTTTCGCAAAAGGACGTATCCCCGATTTTCCTGCCGATCCGGATATAATTTTAGATATTGTACCTGTGGATTTTGTCGTGAATGCAATGTTAGCTGCTGCTGAAGCGATCTCAAAACGCGGTGGTATTGAAGTGTATCATGTTGCAACAGGCACGCAGAATCCATTATTTTTTCGTGGTATCGTTGACGCGACTTCCGGGTATTTTACTGAAAATCCGATGATCGAAAATGGGAAACCGATTCCTGTTCCAGTATGGCAATTTCCCAGTTTGGAACAATTCCAAAAAAAGGTTGAAGGTAAGATGCGTCTCCTTGGTTATGCAATTCAAGCATTGACGCTATTACCAACGCGTTCAGCAAAACGAAAACGCCGGAAACTGTTTGTGAAACAGAGCAGCATTAAAGCACTTTTGCATTACATACGAATTTACGCACCTTACACTCGAACGAATTTTGAATTTGAAACGGAAAAGATGCAAACGCTTTACGACGAACTCTCGCCTATTGAAAAGCAAAATTTTAATTTTGACGTTTCGCGAATTAGTTGGAAACAGTATTTTCAAGAAATTCACATTCCAGGTATTAAGCGGCATGTGCTAAAACTTGAAGATGAAGCAGCGGATACACCACAGCAGACAGAAGCATCTACTCAAGAAGAAGCAGACGAATATCCAGCACCCGCGCCGAACCCGATTGACAGGATTTCACCACGGACCATAGTCGATTTAATTGAAATACAGGCAAAACGTATTCCCGATAAAATTGCTCTACAAATGGTAAATGAGGGTGAATGGGAACGGTATACCTACGCTGAAACTTACACACGTTCACGCCAAGCAGCATTTCAATTATGGAATAGCGGTCTACGAAAAGGGGATAGAGTTGTTTTAGTCTCGGAAAACCAACCAGAATGGTGTATTGCGTATCTCGCCGCATCGCAAATTGGTGCTGCTGTCGTGCCTCTTGATGCGCAGACGCCTACACAAGAAGTATTAGCCATTGCGGAGTTCACGACAGCGAAAGCGATGCTAATATCTGATGCGGTATTAACCAAGTCAGGCACACAGTTAAACGTTACCGATATTGACCTGCAAAATATCAATAAGTTCAACGAAATCGTCAATTCAGATGAAGAAATTCCAACAGATTTCCCCAACGTAGAAATTAGCCCAGATACTGTCGCATCTATAATTTTCACGATGGGAACGACAGTTGATGCGAAAGGGGCAATATTAACGCACGGAGGCTTTATTTCAAACGTGCAAGCAGTTGCAAAGGCGCTACCACCTACAGATGCAGAACGTATCTTGTCGTCGCTACCGCTGTATCATGCACTAAGTTTTTCTTGTAGTTTGTTAATGGCACTATATAGTGGAACAACTGCGACCTATGTCAACGCACTCCGACCTACAACACTTCTCAAAACGATGCGTGAGGATAAGACGACAGCGTTTATCGGTGTGCCAAGACTCTTTCAAATGCTCCAGAGTACCATTGAGCGACAGGCTTCGCGAGAAGAGACATCAGGGGAAACTTTAGTTGAAAAGGCGCAAACAGTTATGGGAGGACACGTTCGCGTCCTTGTTAGCGGCGGTGCTGCGCTTTCCGATGCAGTTTACGACGGCTTCCAAAAATTTGGAATGACACTTTATCAGGGCTATGGGATGACCGAGACCGCTCCTGTACTGAGTGTCAATCCTTATCTAAACAGCAAACGTGGGTCCGTTGGTCCAGCGGTGGAAGGTGTGGAATTTGATATTGCAAACCCGAATAGTGATGGTATTGGCGAGATTATTGCTAAGGGACCCAGTAATATGAAAGGCTACTATGAAAATCCGCATGCCACCGAAAAAGCAATTCGGGACGGTTGGCTCTACACAGGCGACCTTGGATATATTGATGAAGACGGTTATCTTTACATCACTGGACATTGTAAGGATATTATAGTACCTGCCTCTGGGAAAAATATCTACCCCGTTGAATTAGAGACACTATATCAGAATAGTCCTTCTATCGCTGAAATGTGTGTCGTTGGCATTCCCTATGAAGACGGTTCAGATACTGCTATCCACGCGGTGATTGTCCCAACAGACAATAATGAAACGACTGAAGTAGAAATTCAAAATCACCTGCAAAAAACCGCAAAGCAACTGCCGAGTTATCAACAATTTCACAAGACACATCTATTTCAAGATGCTTTACCAAAAACAGAGAACGGAACAATTGACCGCAAGCGTGTTAAAGAACAGTTAGTGGAACATCTTGCAGATGAACAGGCTGCAGTAATAGATGAGACTGACCAGAAAAGTGAAAAAGATGTTGCACATTCGACAGAAAATATCCCTGAAGAGATTTTATCACCACTTGCCAAATTAGCACGCATGCCTGCTAACAAAATTCGTCTTGATAGCCGTTTGGATACTGATCTTGGGCTTGATTCTCTCACACGACTTGACCTTCTGATGCTCCTTGAATGGCGATTGGGGCAAACAATTCCTGATGCAATGCTTGCCAATTTACAAACGGTCAAAGATGTTGTTATATTAACAGAGACTTTTTCAAAAACAGAACCTAAAGAATTATCCAAATCAACGACAAAATTCCTAAAACTACGTAAAAAACCGCATTGGTATGCACGCGCTTTTCGTGCTTTTATTCAAAGTATCTACCGACGGCGTTTTTCATTTGAATGTTTCGGACTTGAGAATATACCGGAAGGAAAACCTTTTATTATTACACCAAACCACACAAGCCATTTAGATACCCTCACAGTTATTACGGCACTCGGACAGGATTCACACCGATTATGGACACTCGCTGCGCGTGATTATTGGTTCGGAAATCGGCTCCAAGGATGGTTCGCACATAATTGTCTCAACGCGCTGCCGATTGAACGTGAGGGTAATTTTTCGCAGTTTCTGAAGGATTTGCGAATGGCTAACGAAGTGACGGAACAGAACAATGGATTACTGATTTTTCCAGAAGGCACACGTTCACTTGATGGGAAACTGCAACCTTTCAAACCGGGAATTCTGAGTCTCCTGATTTATGGGCAGCAGGTGCCGATTATACCTGCTTACATTGAAGGGGCATTTGAAGTGTTACCAAAAGGACAAAACTTTCCGAAAAAACATCCAATTCAAATCGCTTTTGGAGAACCACTTCTATTTGAAGTATCACAAAAACCGGAGGACATCACGGAGAACTCGGAAATATACCAGAAATTTTTAACAGAACTTGAAAACCGTGTTGCCGAACTCGGAGAGACATTCGGTAAGGATTGATAATGGAATCGCTTGAGAAAAAAGCTATCGCCTTTTTTGATGTAGATGGCACGTTACTCAGTTCGACGATTGCGCATTGTTATATCTGGTTGCGCACATCCTCGTTATCTCCGTTCCAAAAATTTTTCTGGACCATTGGTTTCCTCCCGAAGATCGTCTACTACCTAATTCTTGATCGGATTAGTAGGGAAAGGTTTAATAAGGTTTTCTATCGGAATTATCATGGCATGGAAGCAGCAAAGGTAAAAGCATTAGCAACGGATATGTTTGAGAACTACCTGCGTCAGAAGATATTTCCTGAAGCAATTTCGCAAATAGAGGAGCATAAAGAGCAAGGGCATCACGTTGTTCTCTTGACGGGTTCGCTTGACTTTATTGTTCAACCGATTGCAGAATTCTTTGAGGTAGATTCTGTTTTAGCCGCTGCGCTTGTAGAACAAGATGGAAAGTTTACTGGCGAACTCACAACTGAACCGCTTATCGGTGAGCAAAAGGCGATAGCATTAAAAAAGTTCGCTGAGCAGGCAGGAATATCCGTAGATGTCTGTTATTCTTATAGTGATAGCCGATCCGATCTACCAATGTTGGAAGCTGTGGGGAATCCAGTCGCTGTAAATCCAAGCAAAGCGCTCCGTCAAAAAGCACTTGAAACAGATTGGGAAATCCATGAATGGATGCAAGCATCATAGAATAGATATAGTGAATTATAGAAATATGTTGACACATCTTCTGTAGGAGCGATCTCCGAATCGCGACGAAATACTATAAGTAACTTTACAGAAATTATAATGAGGTGAAAAATGCAAGTAAGTCGCTATCTTGAATCAATGTCTGAACCACAGGACACAATGTTTGTTGAAATTGCGGGAATGCATCGGTTTACCCGCCGTGGTGATGACTGGATAAAATTCCGAGAAGATTTAATTGAACTGCTTGAACAGACTATTTCTGAGGAACTTTCTAAGGAATTCGCGGAAGCCACAGCGGATTGGGATTCTGAAGATTTGGATTAGATTTCTGTTTTCAGTTGTCTATTTAGCTTCTATACCTTATACCATTTCTGAATAATTACTTCTCATTCGCAAAAAACGCGTTTGATCGCACTTCATTACGACTCTTATATTCACCTTAAAATATGAGTTCAAAAATCTCGTAAATGTATTTATTTTAGAATTGGTATAACACAAGAAGGAAATAATTTTGAGAAATTTCTGGAATAAATGTGTCTATATCCTTGTATTACAGTTTGTTTTTGTCTCTATTGCGTTGGCGAACACTTTGACGGTTGATGAAGCGGGCAATGTCCTCGCGGAGACGGATCGTTATGTAGCACGCTTTGAACATGGCGTGCTGGTGCACTTCCACAACAAACTCACCAACGAGACGTATACATTGCTGCCGAAAGACGATTCGTTGAAAGACGATTCAAATGGACGAAGTGGTCTCTCACTACAACTTGAGGAGGGACAAGATGAATACAGTATATTCATAGATGATGCTTGGGAGGTAGAAACCAGAAGGTTAGCACCCCTGAGTGTAGAAATCGGATATCATACTAATTTTTCCGATTTTTCTGATTATAGATTCGATAAAACGGTTCGGATGCACATTGGTATAGATGCTGCTACAGGAGATCTCGTTATTCAGCAGCACGGCATTTCAAAACATATCGTCGGGGTGATATGGGGATGCGGATACCTCAATACCCAGCAGGTGGACGTTATATTACCGGCACACGTCGGTGAAATTATTTATGATGCTTCTGAGATTGGCAAGAGAGGTTTTAGAGAGTTTACGTATCCAGGAAATTGGGAAGCACAACTCGCCATTCTACAAGGGGAAGGTGGTGGTTTTTTTGTCCGCAGCACGGATACAACATTTCGGTTCAAAGCAGCGTATTATGTGCCGAATATGCCGAGTAGCGAACATTTTCACTTTAGTTTTAAGACATTTAATTTCGCACCCTTCCGCGGAAAGAATGAGATAACATCCGTTGAGTGGCGATTGAACGCATACCGAGGCGACTGGCAAGTGCCTGCGAAAGTTTACCGAGACTGGATGGAAAATGCTTTTCAACCCAAGCAACCTACCGCATGGGTCAAAGACCTTAAACTCGTCGTAAATCTAACGAATCTGAGATTGGATACTCTCTCATATCTCACAGAACTTGTTGACCCCTCAACGACACTGATACATCTAAATGGTTGGGGAATGTCTGACATGGAACCTGAGTATCCACCTAAACCTGAATTTGGTGCTTTTGTTGAAGCGGCACACGGCTATGGATTTCGGGTCATGCCGCGTGTGAACTTTATCGGGTGTTCACCGAATCACCCACTCTATCCAGAGTTTGAGAAATACCAATTTCGAGACCCATTCGGAGGACATAAACTCGGCTATAGGGCAACACCCGACTACTTAGCACCTTATATTAACCCTGCGGCAAATGCGTTTAGAGAATATCTCGTTGGACGACTGAAAACACTGTACGAAACCTATTCGATAGATGCATGGCATCTCGACATCAATTACTCTATCGTAAATGATGCTAATGGGCTTATTGACGGATTAACTCCTGCGGAAGGAAACGTCTTGCTGCATCAAGAGTTAGCGGCAGCGATGCCGGGTGTTGTCTTCGGTGGAGAACGGCTCCATGAAGTCACCTTCCCTCATGTGAGCTTAGCGATGCGGTGGAGCCATCTTAATAAACAACCACATCCCATCAGTTCTTTTCTATTTTCATCTTGGACGGTCCCCTACGCACATACCTCCGTAACAAACCCAGATGATGATCCTGAACTCTACGAAGAATTTCGAAAGGCTTACACGGTTTGGAATGTTTTACCAACCATCCGTATTCGCGCACCTTGGATGTTGGCACCATATAGGATTAGAACATGGGATTTTTTCAAAAGTATCCGAAATGGACAGACCTGGAAACAGACGTGGAACATCAATGTAGGAACGGATATCGTCGGTGATGTCAATGAAGATGGTGTAGTAAATGTGCTGGATCTGATAGTGGTCGCACAAGAGATTGGCACAGAGAAACCCAGCAATCCGAGGGTCGATGTCAATGGCGATGGCGTGGTGAATGTACTTGATTTGATCATCGTCGCACAGGGGATTGGGTAATAAATAACATAGGAACGATAAAATGGGAATAAGAATAGTAGGCAACGCTGTTCAAATAGGGCTTTTTGAGACATGTGAATATCAGTACTTGACGAATTCAAACTGGAGGAACATGAGTCAAGATAACCCCTTAAAACAATTACCTCCGTGTTTCAACAGTGAGTACTATCACTATATCGGGCTTGATAAAGAACCTAATAACACAAAATACTGTTCAAAAAATTATAGTAACGAACGGACAACTTTCATCACCGCTAAAATTGTCACTATGTCGGACTTGAAAAACTCCCTGACGTCTTTAGACATCGATGCCATAGACGTATTAGCTGTGGATATTGAAGGGTATGAAAAAACATTGTTTGCCAATGATTGGCATATAGATATGATCCCTGTCAAGTTCATAGCGGTTGAATACCATCCGCAATTTACACCAGGTGAATTTAGGGAAAGAGACAGTATACACGATTTCTCACAGAATTTTTCCAACATTGGATACAAACTTTACCGTGAAGAAGTCACAAATAGGGGATCAACTGCCGGTCTCACGATAGAGCAACAATGGTTAAAGGGGTAACTCATGAACATCGCGATTTTATCTATACCAGCGCACATTCTTAGGGTCGCTGCGACACTCGGGCATCTGGCAACACTTGGGTTTCGTATCAATTATTTAATAGAAAAGGATCAACTGAAAATCTTCAACGGTTTTGACTATAGAGGCGACTTTGAGACGTTTTCTCGGCAGATGATGGACGATGGATTTCCAGCGTATGCAAATATATTCAAAGATAAATATAAGACAGTACCAATGTCTCTTGATGAGATGGAACACGAAGAGCGTCTGCACCGCCATATCGTAGTTGTAATTTTCGGTCTTGTTCAAATCTTAAAACGTATTGCAGAAGGGGATGCCCCAACACTTTTAATCGAGTCCGACATTTTCTTTGATCCCAAAAAATTTAACTGGCATATTTTAAATGAACGTTGGTTAGCCCTCACACATAAAGTCGGCTATGAAAATATCAATGTCGCTATGCTGAGTTTTAACAAGCGTCCGAGAAATTCTGTGGCACCCATAGACGATTTTTGGGCACGAGGCGCACTTGCGGGGGGGAATAAAACTAACATTTGGACACCCCACGGGGCAGAATACTTCCTAAATTTAGGGATACCTGCATATACTGAAACTTATTTCGCAGAAAACCCAGAGATGCCCGGACTCTATACAACAACAAAGGGACTCTTAGAGCATTCATGGCATTCTCATATAGATGCCCGTACCTCCGAATATACAATGCCCAAAATTGATGCGACTTTACAAGGAATTCCTTTGTGCAAATCGTATCCAAACATTTCTTTAGATGAACTTTCGGATGATCCGTACGAAAACAGAGATTGAAAAAAGAAGGAGATATAGTTATGAAACATTTCTGTGCGAAATGTATTTATATCATGATATTGCAGTTTGTTTTGATGGCTGCTGGGTTGGCGAACACTTTGACGGTTGATGAAGCGGGCAATGTCCTCGCGGAGACCGACCGCTATCAGGCACGCTTTGAAAACGGTGTGGCTGGTGCACTTCCACAACAAACTCACCAACGAGACGTATACATTGCTGCCGAAAGACGATTCGTTTGAAAGACGATTCAAATGGACGAAGTGGTCTCTCACTACAACTTGAGGAGGGACAAGATGAATACAGTGTATTCATAGATGATACCTGGGAGGTAGAAACCAGAAGGTTTTCCCCACTGAGTGTAGAAGTCGCATATCATTCTGATTTTTCTGATTTTCCTAATTATAGATTCGATAAAACAGTTCGGATTCGCATTGGTATAGATGCCGATACAGGGGATCTGGTGATTCAGCAGCACGGCGTTTCAAAACATATCGTCGGGGTGATATGGGGATGCGGATACCTCAATACCCAGCAGGTGAACGTTATATTACCTGCGGGCGGTGGTGAAATTATTTATGATGCCTCTGAGATTGGTAAGAGAGGTTTTAGAGAATTTTTGTATCCAGGGAGGTGGGAGGCGCAACTCGCCATCCTGCAGGGTGGAGATGGCGGGTTCTTTGTGCGGAGCACAGACACAACATTTCGGTTCAAAGCAGCGTATTATGTGTCGAATATGCCGAGTGGCGAACATGTTCATTTCAGTTTTAAGACGTTTAATTTCGCACCCTTCCGCAACAAGAATGAGATCACATCTGCTGAGTGGCGGTTGAATGCCTATCAAGGCGATTGGCAAGTGCCTGCGAAAGTTTACCGAGACTGGATGGAAAACGCTTTCCAACCCAAGCAACCCCCCACATGGGTCAAAGACCTTGAACTCGTTGTTTACCTGAATTTTAATCGTGTTGATATCTTATCGATACTCGCAGAACATGTAGATCCTTCAACGACCTTGATATATCTATTGGGTTGGCACAGTAATGAGAAGGAGAATTTCCCGACACCCCTACCCGGATTCGGTGATTATCTTAAAGAGGCGCACGCCTATGGGTTTCGGGTCATGCCTTATACAAATGTTATCGTGATGTCCCCGGATGATCCGCTCTATCCAGCATTTGAGCAGTTTCACATTCGAGAGCGATTCAGAGGACATAAAGTCGGCTATAGATGGAATGATCCGACATACCCAGACAAAGTGGCTTATATCAATCCAGCATCAAAGGCGTTTAGAAAATATACCGTTGCACAACATAAAAAAGTGTACGATGCCTATCCTATAGACGGATTCCACTTAGATATCAATACACTTTTTGACAATGATGCCAACGGGCTTATAGACGGATTAACCTGTCCAGAGGGAAACATCTTGCTGCATCAGGAGTTGGCGGCAGCGATGCCGGGCATTGTGTTCGGCGGGGAAGGTGTTCATGAAGGCACTTTCTTCAATACGAACTTAGCGCAACAACCTCGACGGTCTTTTAATAAACAGCCACATCCGATCAGTTCTTTCCTGTTTTCGACGTGGACGATCCCCTACGGCTTTCATGTGCCAAATCCAGATTCAGCGAGCCTGAACTCTACAAACCCTTTCAAGAGGCTTACATAGTCTGGAATGTTTTACCAACCATCCGCTTCCGTGCCCCTTGGATGTTGAGGGAGCCACACATCATGGTTAGAACACACGATTTCTTGAAGAGCGTCCGAATGGGACAGAGTTGGGAACAGACGTGGAACATAGATGTAGGCACGGATATCGTCGGTGATGTCAATGGCGATGGTGTTGTTAATATTCAGGACTTGGTCATTGTGGCAAACGCGTTTGGTAAAGCAGAACCGGACTTAAATGGCGATGGTGTGGTGAATATCCAGGACTTAGTGATTGTGGCAAATGCATTTGAGTAGAAAACACGAAAATAATACCATGGATTCAAAATCAATATATCTTCAAACAGAATCACTGCTAAACTCGGTGAATTACCGAAATGGCGCGGTATAGAATTGATACCCTTGACCAGGGTTATTTAGTTTTATGAATTACCTATTGATGAGTGTTACTAAAAGTTTATTTCGTAGGTCGGGTAGAGCGATAGCGAAACCCGACACGTAGGACTATATAGGGTTTCCATGTCGGGTTTCGCTATCGCTCTACCCGACCTACAATATTTATGACAATTTGTCAATTAGAAATGATATAATCTTAGAAGAACATAATGAACACATTTTACATTACCACCCCTATCTACTACGTCAACGGTGAACCACACGCAGGGCATGCCTATACCACCATCGTTTCTGATGTCTTGGCGCGCTACCACCGCATCAAAGGAGACGAGGTGTTCTTCCTCACTGGCGTTGATGAGCACGGTGCAAACGTCCATAAAGCCGCTGAGAACGCAGGTCTTGCCCCGCAAGCGTATTGCGATAAGATGGCACCCATATTTACCAAACTTTGGGAACGGTTGAATATCTCACACGACATCTTTCTACGCACCACAAGCGACATGCACAAGCGCGGTGCTAAGAAATTTCTTACGGCTCTTTACGACAGCGGAGATGTCTATAAAGCTCCCTATGAGGGCTACTATTGCCGACCGTGTGAGCGGTTCGTTCCTGAAAAAGAGTTAACGGACGAAAAAATCTGTCCTATCCATAAGTTGCCATTAGAATGGATTGAGGAAGAGAATTATTTCTTTAGACTCTCCAAATATCAAGACCGTTTGCTCGCGCACATTCACGAAAACCCACTATTTATCTATCCCGAAAGTCGACGCAATGAACTTTTGAGCGTCCTCGATTCCGGTTTAGAGGATATAAGCATATCTCGTTCCTCTGTCTCATGGGGTATATCTTTACCGTTTGATCCCGAACATATCGTCTATGTCTGGATAGAAGCGTTGATGAACTATATGACGGCACTCGGTTATGAAACCGATGATGAACGATACCGCACCTTTTGGCCCGCCAATGTCCACATGATGGCAAAGGACATCACCCGTTTTCATGCCTTGATCTGGCCAGCAATGCTGATGGCTGTTGACTTACCCTTACCCAAGCAAGTTGTCGCACACGGTTGGTTAACAAAGGATGGCGAAGCACTGAGTAAAACACGCGGGATTGTCATTGATATGGACACGGACATCGAGACCTACGGGTTAGATGCATTCCGTTATTACTTATTGCGCGAATTTAGTTTTGGCAACGACGGTGACTACCGTCCTGCGCGTTTGCACGAACGCTACAACGCAGACCTTGCAAACGATTTGGGTAATCTGCTGAATCGCGTGCTCGGTTTACTTAATAAAAATTTCGATGGTATACCAGCGCCGACAACACCGGGTGAATTTGACGATGAAGTCAAAGAGATGGCGCAGACAACAGTAGATAAATTAGACGCGCACATAGACACATTTGCGTTTGACAGCGCATTGGAAACAATCTGGGAATTTGTGCGGCGTGTTAACCGTTATGTGCAACAGACAGAAGTCTGGACCCTTGCGAAGCCAGAGACAAAACCGAGAATGGGAACTATCCTCTACAATAGTTTAGAAGCTCTGAGATTAGTTTCAGTCCTGATTTCACCGTTTATCCCAGACACCGCTGAGAAAATTCAGAAACAGATCGGTTTAGCAGAATTTGACACCGTTGCAGATTGGGGATGTTTACCTGTAGACTTAAAAGTCAGTAAAGGTGAACCTATCTTCCCGCGTATTGATCTGAAAAAAGAAAAAGCACCACAACCGAAAGCAGCCAAACCCAAACAAAAATCGAAAGAGAAAGAGACCAACCTTATCTCCTTTGCCGAATTCCAAAAACTGGATTTACGGATTGGAAATATCATCTCCGCAGAACCGATTGAAGGCGCTGACCGCCTCCTCAAATTGCAGGTAGACCTCGGCACAGAAAAACGGCAAGTGGTTGCGGGAATAGCAGAACACTATAAGCCAGAAACCTTAATTGGCAAACAGGTAATCGTAGTCGTGAATTTAGAACCTGCCACAATCCGCAATGTAGAATCACACGGCATGATTCTCGCGGCGATCGGTGATGCGGTGGTATTAGCAAGTCCTGAAACTGAAGTGCCACTTGGCACACAAGTAAAGTAGTGCTGTGTCTACTCAAAATCTGTAGGTATAGGTCGCGATTCGGAGATCGCTCCTACGAATACGGTTACCTCTTTGTAGGAGGGAACTCCGATTCCCGACTATTGTCACTCCCCAAAATGCAAAATATTGAAAACATCCTCAAAGCCCGTATCCAAAAGGATGAGGCAAACACCTTTGTTGTCATTGTTCCGACTGATGCTGCGCGCTTGAAACGCCAATGTGAGCTGATTGGGTATCATCCCAACCTTGCGGTTGCCGATTTGCAGGTTTATGATATTGAAAATTTCATTCAGAGATTATATAACCAAGTTCGTCCATCACGGCAACAAATCTCATCAGGACTTCAAAATCTCTGGCTGAACGAAATAGTAAATCCCGACGTTTACAATCCCGACAGTTATTACGCGTTTCGTCCAAACCAAAATATCCCTGTTCCCGATAGCACACTCTCCCTTATCGCTGATACGATAAATAATCTCCGAGAACGAGGTGAGACAGTCCAAAACATAGCAAAAGACAACCCAGCCAAGACTAACTTGGCTGACATTTACAATAGATATGAAGCGAAACTTGGAAACCGTTGGATAGATGACAAAGGAAAGCACCTTTATCTTGCGAAAGATTTCAAAGATGAGTTCATCAAAAGTGCTTTTCCGGTTGTTGACCTTGTTGTTGTTGAAGGTTTTACCGTGCTTTCAAAAGCCGACCTTAAAATTTTGAAAAACATTGCTGGCATACCTGAAATTCAGATGTGGTTCCGCACTGATTATTACCCAGAAAATGAACATCTCTATAAAAATATAACTGACCTCGTTCAGGGATTTGAGGACGTAAATGTCTATATTGATTCTGCGTATGAACGTGATCATAATAGACACGAACATTTTGCCGCAAATCTGTTTCAAACAAATAGAACTTTGGATAACCAAATTGATCTAAAAGATCAGATTAAAGTTTTGAAACCAACTGACCGATCCGAAGAGGTAGAGCAGATCGCTTATCTAATTCAAAAGCATGTATCAGAAGGTGACTGCAAACTCGGAGACATCTGTGTGGCATACTACAACGTGGGACAATATCAACAGCGGATTGCTGAGATTTTTCCTGCTTACGGTATCCCTTATTCACTTTCAGAAAGCATCCCGTTGACGAATTCAGAAGTCGTAAAAGAAATTTTCTCTCGACTTTCAGCAAACCGAGTGTCTGTAGGCAACACCTATTTCTCTGATGTTGAACCTGCATCACATACACAACCATTTCATCCCGAAGAATTTCAAGAATATGTAGACAATTTACTGAATAATGGCGAAGTCCTCCAACACATTCTAAACCCGATGTTTACAAAAAATAGAGAAATAGTTGAAAGTGAAGTGAACGCATTCCAGCAATTCAAAAAAATCGTTAAAGAACTTTGTGCTGTCCTAAAATCGGAAGGGAATAGGTCTGACCCTCTTGAGGACTATATTAAAAAACTGTACTACGTTGCAAAACACACCCACTATCAAAATAGAGCATCGTTAAAAAGTGAAACCGTTAAAGTTGTCACACTCGGTGAACTTAGAAGTTTAGAGTTTGATACAGTCTTTTTAGGCGATTTTGTAGAGGGTGGATTCCCGCCGACATATCGCCCTGATCCACTGTTCCCGGAAAATCCATATCGCACTGAAGAGGAACAACTGCACGATAATCGATTCCTATTCTATCGGGTTCTAAAATCCTTTCGCGAACGACTGTATCTCCTTGTGCCGAAACGCGAAGGTGAATCTGAATTAATCCCGTCCATATTTCAGACACAATTAGAGGCAGTTGCCGACATTGGTGAGGAAGTCATTGCAGATCTTACCTGCAAGAGTGTTCCCGGTTTTCTCAGTGCTTACGGCAATTATCTGTGGGCAGCAGATAATCTTTCAGACAGTGAATTTCCTGCCGAAATAGCGAGCGCAGGTCCGCTAATAAGACATGCCGTTTCAGTCGAAAAGAGCCGCGAGGAAAAACAAAATAATTTAGCTTATGAAGGGATTTTGACTACAGAAAATCTTTCTCCTAAAAGTCAGACAAGTTTAGAAAATCTTCGCAATAGTGTTTATTCCGTGACAGATTTAGAAACTTATGCGAAGTGTCCATTTCAGTATTTTGTTGCTAAAGTCTTGGAATCTAAAGTGAAAGAGGAAGAAATTGAGGATGAACCATCCAGCCTTGAAAGAGGGGATTTAGCACATAAAATCCTTTGCGCCTTCTACGGAGAACGTAGAGATCGTGGAGATTTACCTATAAGCCAATGTAGCAATGAAGACTTTGAAGCAGCGAAACAACAATTAGATGAACTCCTATACTCCATATCTGAAGGAAAACGTAAAGATCGTGTGGATGTCAATGAAAACAATCTTTTCTGGGAAATAGAAATAGAAAAACTCCAGACCGCCCTCCATAAATGGCTTGAAGCTGAACGCACTTACGATTTACATGTGATGCCATACTTTTTTGAAGTCAGTTTCGGACCAACTAATCAGCCGGGTGATCCCGGACTCAGTTGCTCTGAACCGATTAACATTAGTGGCGTGCGTTTGAACGGCAAGATTGACCGTATTGACATCGGTGAGGGAGTTTTCAATATAATTGATTATAAGACAGGAAGTTCAACGATTAGAATTCAAGATATTCTTGAAGGACGAAGCCTACAACTTCCGATCTACTTACAAATCGCTGGGAAATTGTTAGACGAACATGATGAGCTGACAGACTTAAAACCTGCAGCAGGACTCTATCACAAAATCAGGTTAGACGAATGCAAAGTTGAACTTGGCATAGGGGCAGAATCCTACAATGACATTGCATATATAAATTTCAATGGTTCAAAGTGGGGGGCATTTGGTTCGACTAATGGTCAACTATTAGAGGACGAACTTTTTGACAGGAGGCTTGAACGCATCAAAGGTTATGTCCAGCAGTACGTTGACAGTATTGCTAACGGTGTCTTTCCCTTAATTACGCATGTAGATTCATTCATAGACTCGGAAGTGGAAGGCGATACACCTTTAACACCTAAAAATATTACACAGCCGTGTAATTACTGTGCTTACAAACGGATTTGCCGGGTCGGAGCATTTGTTGAGGCAAGTCAATCCGAAGAATAGTGGTCTGTCTACTCTAAATTGTGGTATAGGTCGCGATTCGGAGATCGCTCCTAC
Organism: Candidatus Poribacteria bacterium; assembly: GCA_965219695.1. GTDB lineage: Bacteria > Poribacteria > WGA-4E > WGA-4E > WGA-3G > MSPOR6. The sequence continues at coordinate 35,095 of CBDCOJ010000010.1, forward strand.
AGAAGATGGTTCGTCTTTGTGAATCAACGCCAAATGCGCGTATGGCATTTGTCGGGAGGGAACTCCGATTCCCGACTATTACTGATACCTATAATTTTAGAATAGATACTCCAATAGTTATTTGTTCATAATTATTCAGGTTTCTCACAATCTACGTAATCCGCGATTCACATAGAAAAGTAAAACTTGCACACTTTCTATAAATCTGTTATACTCTTTTTACGACCTAATACCATTTCTAACAAATAACTTCTCTTAAAGAAACAGACCGTTCGTAGTCGCGCAATTCATTGCGCCTCTTACACTTTCAAAAGAGGAAATAATTCATAGAATTGGTATAAATTTTGAAGGAGGCTATTTTAAATGGCACACACATTACCAAGACTCCCTTATGCACACGATGCATTGGAACCACATATTGACGCGCAGACGATGGAAATCCATCATGGCAAACACCATCAAGGTTATGTAAACAATCTGAATGCTGCATTAGAAGGTCACGACGACCTTGCTAACTTAGATGTTGAAGAACTACTTAGAAATATTAATCAAGTACCAGAAGACATTCGTCAGGCAGTCATTAACAACGGTGGTGGACATGCAAACCATTCTCTCTTTTGGTCCATTATGTGTCCCAGTGGCAACGGCGGCGACCCTGGTGGAGAACTCGCAGCTGCAATAAAATCCGCTTTTGGATCCCTTGACGCTGCGAATGAAGAATTCACTACTGCCGCCACCAAACGTTTCGGCTCTGGTTGGGCATGGCTTGTTCTCGGAGATGATGGATTGGAGATTTACTCCACAGCAAATCAAGATAGTCCAATTATGCAGGGACATACACCTATTCTCGGCATCGATGTCTGGGAACACGCGTACTATCTGAACTATCAGAACCGCCGTCCAGACTATGTTGAGGGGTGGAAAAATGTCATCAATTGGGCACGAGTCAACGAACTCTATGCGGCAAACGCATAGAACCGATTTCAGGTTTTGTAGGGGCGGTTTCCAATCTGCCCCTATTCCCTAAATATCATCCACGCTGACTTTCCACCCGCCCACACAAGCAACGATTTTCCAGAAATCTCGTTCAGAAAACTGAAACATGCTACGCCGACCACATTTTACGATAATATTCTGTGCAAACAGGTTATGCTGAATCATCTAACGAAGATTCAATAATGTTAAAACTAATTTAAGTCCCTAATTTAGGAGGATCTGACAATGAAAAGGTTATTTTGCTTTGTATCAATTATCGTTATAACTTTCGTGAGTTATGCCTTTGGGCAAGATGTTGCGGTTCATTATGATGCAGGTATGGAAAATGGAAATGGTTTAGCTGTTCAAAATCCGAAGCAGTTAGCAGAAATGATAGTAGAAAAACTTGAAGATAAGAAACTGACCGCTGAAATTGTAGACAGTGATGGTTTAGCGGAATATATGGAGAAAAACCCGAAAGGTATCTATATCGTTACGCAAGGTAATACTCCCGGCACAATATTTCAGAGAAAAGGAAAAGATGATCTGGTTTATTCATGGTTGAGAGAAGGGGGTATCGGTGGATTCATAGGGGACTATGCTTTCTACTACTATTGGCATAAAGGCGCGCGTGTTACTGCAGCAGGGGCAGGATAACAGAGTGTCTTCGGTGCTACTATTACAAATGGCACTGTTACACAAGTTTCTCCGACAGAACTCGGTAAGAAGTACATACCTTCTCTGAAAAAGTGGACTTCGAATCGTGCTTCAGGTCTTGCTGTCTTGAAGCAAAACGAATTTGAGTTTGAAAGTTACGCAGACAACGGCGTAAATGCAGATCCGATTGCCTACCGAACGAAAGACATGAAAGGATGGTTTATCAATTTCCATACTTCGTGTTGTGGTACTGTTATTCCTCCTCATGAACAGATCGCAACGGAATATGCCGAACTCATTTCAAACCGCTTTGCTGAAGCACAATCGGTAGACCCAACGGGTAAGATGAGCATTGTTTGGGGGCAGTTAAAATCCCTTCGGTAGTTAAACCTATAATCCGTAGTCTCAACCTTCCGATTGAGACTACGGAAACCAAACTGTTAGAGGTGTTTAACATTTTTACTTGACAAATAGATAATTATATGTCATAATTAAAGGGTAAACGTAAATGATTTCTAAAGTATCCGTGATCTTTAGCAAAAACGGGTATGTAGTAAAACTGAATAGATTATGAAAAAGCGTTGAAAGGGAGGAGTAAGTCCTCCGGGCTTGCAAGAGAGGAAGACTCACAGGCTGAAAGGTCTTCTCAAGTTCCTACGACTGAAGGTCGCCCTGGAGCTGCTAACCTGAACAACTGTAGGTGCGATCTCCGAATCGCGATAAGTAAGGTTAGTCGGTGTGATGCCCGTTATCGCATCCCAAGAGTGCTTTCCTTGAGAACAAAGGAAAGAATTGGAGTGGTACCACGGTAAGGTTATTTATAAATCCTTCTCGTCTCCAAAGTGGAACGAGAGGGTTTTTTACTTTTAATGGGTTATACGGCACAGTGGAATGTGTCTACTACCGTTTATGAGGGAAATTGACATGGAACTTTCAGGAGCGCGAATCCTGGTTGACGGTCTCAAACGTGAAGGTGTTGAATATATCTTCGGTGTGAACGGTGGCGCGGCAATGCCGATTTTCGATGCCCTGTACGACGAAACAGAAGTAAAATTGATCCCGATGCGGCATGAGCAGGGAGCGTCTCACGCTGCGGATGGATATGCGCGCGCCACTGGAAAAGTCGGGGTTGCACTCGCAACATCCGGTCCTGGTGCAACCAACCTCGTTACTGGAATTGCAACTGCCTATATGGATTCAATTCCGATGGTAGCGATTACTGGACAGGTTTTCACTCACTGGATTGGAAGCGATGCCTTTCAAGAATGTGATGTTATCGGGGTCACCCGACCCATCTGTAAACATAGTTATCTTATAAAAAGTTGTGATGAGGTAGCAGATGTTGTCGCAGAAGCATTCCATATTGCCAGTACAGGTAAACCTGGTCCTGTTATTATTGACATTGCTAAAGATGCTCAGAAAAACGAAACCCTGTTTAAGTATCCTGAAACAGTTGATATTCGCAGTTATAAACCCCAAGTGCATGGGGATCCAACGCAAATTGCAAAAGCCGCAGCGTTAATTAAGGAAGCAAAACAGCCGATGCTTTATGCAGGTGGTGGTGTTGTGCTTGCCAATGCAAGCGAGGAGCTTCGAGAGTTAACCCTTAAAACACAGATTCCTATCACCGTCACATTGATGGGACTTGGTGCGTTTCCCGAAACACATCCGTTGGCGATGGAGATGCCCGGCATGCACGGTTCTTGCTGTGCAAATTATGCTTTCACTGATGCTGATCTTATTGTCGCAATTGGTGCAAGATTTGATGACAGAGTTACCGGTGACCTTGACAAATTCGCTCCGAACGCTAAAAAAATACATATTGATATTGATGCGTCATGTATCGGAAAAAATGTGCCAGTAGATGTGCCAATCGTTGGTGATGCAAAGAATGTCCTTACCGAATTAAATAAGCAGGTCGACACAGCAGACATTGACCCATGGCGGAATCAAATTCAGGAATGGAAACAGAAATATCCATTTGAATACGAGCAAAAAGCGAATAAGGTGATGCCACAATATGTTATAGAGCAAATTTATGAACATTATAATGATGCGATTGTCGTAGCGGATGTTGGACAGCACCAGATGTGGGCGGCGCAATACTTCAAGTTTACTGAACAGCGTCAATGGCTGAACTCAGGTGGTCTTGGGACAATGGGTTTCAGTTTGCCAGCAGCAATCGGAGCGCAACTTGGATGTCCAGATAAAACCGTTGTCAATATCAATGGCGATGGCTCCTATATCATGACCATTCAAGAATTAGTGCCTGCAATTACCATGAAATTGCCCCTTAAAGTCTTTATTATCAACAATATGTATTTAGGGATGGTGCGTCAATGGCAAGAACTTTTCCATGACAAACGTTACTCCGCTGTGGATTATCACGATAACCCCGATTTCGCATTGCTTGCGCAGGCATTCGGAGCAACTGGTCTCCGCGTTGAACACCCTGAAGATGTTGAACCCGCATTACTGAAGGCAAAGGGAATCAACGATGGTCCTGTTGTGATTGACTTTATTGTTGATGAAGAGGAAAATGTATTCCCGATGGTACCCGCAGGAGAAGGACTTGGAGATGTTATTCGCGGACTTTCCTGATCTCCCTAAACCAATTTGGTAGGTGCGGTTTCCTAACCACACTATAGGTGTCAATTTAGTGTCTGATCTTTCTTGTAGCACGGTTTTCTAACCCCGATTGGGATTCTTGAGTTCCGGGGAATGCCTAAATGGCATTCATACCGTTGATTTGGTAGGAACGATATGTTTATAGAAAAAACGACTCCCTTTTTCTTGAGTTCCGGGGTATGCCTAAGACGAATGCGCCAAATCAACGGTATGAATGCCTTTTGGCATTCCCCGTATGGCATTCGCCATGATTCATACCGTTGATTTGGTAGGAACGATATGTTTATAGAGACGCCATTGGATACACATACCGCTCCTACGGAGCTCAAGAGGATCTGACACCGTTTCTATAAACATTCCGCCTCTACGAGGCTATACATATCCAAGAAGTAGATCTTAAAGTCCTTAAATTGACGCATAAGGTGCGGTTTCCTAACCGCACCGAGTCCAAAAATCTGATTTATCAAACTCACGTTAAGTAGTAAAAGTTAAATATAATGAATAAAGAAGAACGACACATTTTTTCAGTTTTAGTTGAAAACCGATTTGGAGTCCTCGCGCGTGTTGCAGGACTTTTCAGCGGGCGTGGTTTTAATATCGACAGCCTCAACGTAGCCGAAACCCACGACAAGAGCATCTCACACATGACACTTGTTACACATGGGGATGCACAGATAATTGAACAAATCTATCAGCACCTAAATAGGTTGATTGACGTTATTGAAGTCAAAGACCTTACCACTGCTGGCACACATGTTGAACGTGAACTTGTTCTTATCAAGGTTGCCACGGACGATCCACAGAAACGCACCGAGATTCTACAAGTCGCAGAAGTTTTCCGCGGACGGGTTATAGATATGAAACCAGCTTCTTTAGTGCTTGAAATTACCGGTGATGAGGGCAAATTGAAAGCGGCGATTGATATTTTCAATACGTACGGTATCCTTGAGTTATCGCGCACTGGCAAAGTAGCAATGACGCGCGGTGCTACAAAATAGAACTCGTTAGCGGCATATAGACCTTATCAAGAAAAGATTTAAATGAGAGGAACAGAACTTTATGGCAACAATTTATTACGATAGCGATGCCAATTTTGATTTACTAAAAGAGCGTACCGTCGCCATCATCGGTTATGGTGCCCAAGGTAGAGCACAAGCACTAAACCTTCAAGACAGCGGCGCGAACGTTGTCGTTGGATTATACGAAGGCAGCCGTTCAAAAGCACGCGCAGAAGCAGAAGGCATAACAGTTAAAACAGTTGAAGAAGCATCAGCGATGGCAGACATCGTTCAAATTCTTATTCCTGACGAAAAACATTCCGCTGTCTACCGTGATGAGATCGCACCGAATATGCAGGCAGGAAACATGCTGATGGTATCGCATGGATTCAGCGTGCATTTTGGACAGATTGTTCCTGCTGATAATATTGACGTCACCATGATTGCCCCGAAGGGGCCTGGATCTCTCGTCCGCGAAGTGTTTGAAGGAGGTGGCGGTGTGCCGTGTCTTATCGCTATCCATCAAGATACCACTGGTGCTGCCCGCGACATCGCGCTTGCTTATGCAAGAGGCATTGGCGGCACACGGGCTGGAGTCATTGAAACAACATTCCGTGAAGAAACTGAAACCGACCTCTTTGGTGAACAAGCAGTGTTATGTGGCGGTACTGCTGCACTCATTAAAGCTGCTTTTGATACACTTGTTGAAGCTGGGTATCAACCCGAAATGGCATACTTTGAATGTCTCCACGAATTGAAACTGATTGTCGACCTCATCTATACTGGTGGATTAAGCAAGATGCGGAACGATGTTAGTAATACCGCTGAATATGGCGACCTGACGCGCGGTCCTCAACTCATTGACGATGATGTTCGGGAAAAAATGCGCCAGATTTTGAAAGATGTGCAAGGCGGTGTTTTCGCACGAGAATGGGTACTTGAAAATCAGGCAAATCAACCTATCCTACAAGCACTTAGACGACAAGAAGCAGCATTGGAAATAGAAGAAGTCGGAAAGAATTTACGTAGTATGATGAGTTGGCTTGACGAATAGTTTGTAAATATCTAATGTAGGCGCGGTTTGTAACCGCGCTTGTATATGTCCCTCTGTAGGCGCGGTTGTAACCCGCGCCTTTTCTACTATGTATTCAGTAATTCTTGCAATTTCTGAGAACGGTATTCAAAAATCTTTTCTATATCTGGTCGAACCAAAAGTTTATTAATCAACTGTCCTCCCAGCACACCGTATTCAACCTCATCTCCAACAAGTGTTCCGCCATCCGTTTCAATAAATGTGTGTTTATGTATCCAACATCGGTAAGGACCCCTGCGTTGTTCATCTGCGAAAAAATGTGGCGGGTTCCATTCGGTTATTTCGGTTTGCCATCGGACAGGGATACCACGAAGTTTAAAACGATAGTTTATTAGTGTGCCAACTTTCATCTTTATTGGAGAGGAGGTAAGCACCACTAAGTGCATCTGCGGTGGTGTGATCTCTACGAGATTATGTGCGTCAGAAAAAAATGAAAAAACCTCATCCAAAGGTTTTTCAATCAATTGTTCTGTTGAAAGCTTAAAGGTTTTCATTTTATCCTCCATACCTCTTTTATTTGTTTATGATTATCATTCTTCAAGATAGTTCTCATTTATATAACGCGTTATCAACTCAATCTCCGGCTCTTCAAGATAAAGTCCAATTTCAATCATTCGACTAATGATCTCGGTTGTTTCCTCTTTAGACCGAGGTGGATAATCTTCTACATCGCCAAGAGAGTGGCATTGTGAGCATTTATCTTCAAAAAGCTCCTTTGCTTCTACTTCATCATAACTATCTGCGGTTGCCGATTCTTCCTCCATTATAGAAGCTGCAATTTCAACAGCTGCTTTTGCTTCATTTGCCCGCATCTGTTCTGCCCGCTGTTGTCTGACTGCTGTCTTAATGTCAGGTGTGATTGCGATAAGATATGTGGAAACGCTCCACTCTTCTTCTGGGAAAATCGGTTCTCCGATAACAGGCTTTATCGCCATACGATTGACTAAACGCACCCAATCTGGCGGTGTACGCGGCTTTGCAAGAATCGTACGTAAATCGTGACAGACGACACATTTACGTTGTAATACATGTTGTCCTTCCCGCAGTTTTCGCTTTGAGGCTAACTGGTCAAGCGGCGCCTCTGGTGGTAAGCCAGCGCTTTCAATCAATTTACGGGTTCTGGCGATACCTTCTTCACTAAACGCTCTTGTTTGCGTTCGTAGTAAAGTTTCACGAAAGGTGAACGGCACAGACAATCCTATCAATAGATAAGTACAAAGGAGTAAAGAGACACCGATATACGGCATCGCTTCCTCAAAATGCCGAAAAAACCGAAGGATAGCGACTTTGACGAGAATCAGGACGCCGATAGTGATACCGAGCATCAAGTGTGCCACGGTGCGGGGTGGTAATTCTACTTGGTAATTCCATAAACGCGGTACCATGTGCCACATCATAAAGATATAGAGTATCGCATAAGCATAACCGAGGCATCGGTGCAAAAGCGTTAACGATCGCGGTGCTTCGCTTTTATGTGTTTCTTTATCAAATGGATAACCCCACAACTTAAACATCAAGAAGACAGAAGCATTCGCTAAACCCAAAAAGACTAATCCGAGAATAGCGCTTGTTGAAGAAGACATTATGATATTCCTTTCTTGGTATTACGCCTCCAGAGTCGGACGATTTAATCGTGAATGATATGGCGGTTCCATAACGGCGCGCTGCCGTTCATTTGCCCATTCTGGTACTGGATAAGCAGGCACATAAGCCATATTACCCGCGGTATAACGTGTTAAAATTGAACGCCTCGGATGGTCTGCTGTCCACGGTAATGTTCCATGTGTCACCGCCTCTGTGAAAATCGCTACATCACCAGCGTCACAGACGAGTTGGCGGATGTGTTCTTGGTGTTTCTGATAAAGCCGCATCTCTTGTGGACAAGGGTAGTTACTCTTATGGCTTCCGGGAATGACAATCAGTCCGCCTGCACCCGGTGGCACATCGGTAAGTTGGAATGTAACAACGGTCAAGCCGTTGTGCATCCTGCCATCTCGAAAAATATAATACTGATTAGGATCGAATCCAGGTCCGGATGATCCGTGAAAAATAAAGCCCTCCGCACCTTTGTCCATAGAAAGCAGAAACATCTGGTGATCCATACGAAAACCCTTACCCAATATTTCATTGAGATATGGGGTAAGTGTAGGATGTGCTAACATGTGCCGAAACGGATTGCACCACGGTTCTTCCCACCCGAGCATTCCACCGAGTTCACCTCTACCGTGTTCCCCACTTAATTCTTGTGAACCGCCATCAAGTGTCTGCTCACGCGGACGTATGTTCAAGCTTTCACTGTGCTTGTCAATCGCTTCATTCGCTAATGCTACTTCTTCAGGTGTCAATACATTTTTGATAATGAGATAACCGTTCAGATCAAATAGATATTTTTCATCGGCATTCATTTTAATCTCCTCGCAAGTTCTTTGGGCGCTATGTTAACCTAATCTCCTCGATCAATGGTATTTTAGGTCATTTATCGTGAATTATTGAAATGACAATACACCTTATCTGTAGGAGCGATCTCCGAATCGCGACCAATGGTATTATTGTCGGGAATCGGAGTTCTCTCCTACAGGTGAAATTAATTCTAAAATCTACTATAGTCCAAACTATTACTGTAGGAACGATCTCCAGCTCGCGACTTTCTTTAAAAATTCAAATCATATAGACTTACGGATATTACACCGCATAAGCCACAGAACCGTCTTCACGCAAAGGCGTAGAACCGGTATTCATCGGTTGAAATGGAGTCGCTTCAATTAAACTGTCGTCAAGTTCAACACCTAAACCTGGTACCTCAGGAATCGGAATATAACCACCTTCTCGTTGATAAGCAACTTTATAGACCGCAAAACGATCAGATTCATCACCTTTCGTATATTCTTGTGTGATGAAGTTTGGAATGCTTGCATCTAAATGGAGTGATGCAGCAGTTATCAGGGGACCAAGGAAGTTATGTGTAACAACCGCGCTGTGATATGCTTCTGCAATCGCAGCGATCTTTTTACAGTGTGTCAATCCTCCTGCTAATCCAACATCCGGACGAACATATTGAGGTCCGCCTATCTCCAGGAGTTCACGGAACTCCCAGATGCTTACATTGCGTTCACCTAAAGCGAGAGGTGTTGTCATCCGCTTCGCTAATTCTGCTTGTGTTGTTATCGTATCAATCTGAATCGGGTCTTCAATGAAATAGAGATTAAACGGTGCTAATGCTGACTCTAATACGATACTGTTCATCGGTGTTAATTTTCGATGCACCTCAACAATTAGATCAAGGTCTGGACCGCCGCCTTCCCTTGCTGCAGCAACGAGGTCTCGCGCTGTTTTCACAAGCCGATCCAGTCCCATATCCTGAAAATTCCCAACCAACGGATCAAACTTAAGTGCGGTAAAGCCTTCCTCAACCGCAGCTTTAGCTGCTTCAAACATTGTTTCAGGTGTACCGCCACCGCCAAGGAGGTGTAATCGGATTTTATCCCTACAGTTGCCACCCAACAATTCCCAAATTGGCACATCGAAATGTTTGCCTTTGATGTCCCACAAAGCAATGTCAACTGCACTGATAGCCCCACTCAACGCAGTTCCTTTAAAAGGTCCCATCCGATAAAGATACTGCCAATGATGTTCAATACGCAGCGGATTCTGACCAATGAGATATTTCTCAAAGGTATTCACAATCTTTTCTACTGCCTCAGGATAGCCCCAACACGCTGTCTGCCCAATTCCACTCAGCCCGGTATCGGTATGAATTCTAACTACATAACCGTTTCCAATGAAAAACGACTCAATCTTATCAATTTTCATATAGTCCTCCAATAAAAAGTGCTTTTCTCTTACTACCCATCATTGTATCACAAGGTACGAAAGTTTGACAATAGACAAGCAGCGATGAGCAGGGTTATTCACTTTTTGGTTTTTCGGACGAATTTCTAACATCTGCTATATACTCCTGAACGGTAGGTGCGGTTTCTAACCGCACCATAGGCGTCAATTTAAGAAAAGAATTATGCGCCTCTTACATTGTTGGAGGGCTTTCTAAGCCCGATTTAAGAAAAGAATTATGCACTGAATGCCCAGGCCGGTAGGTTCGGTTTGTAACCGAACCGGAGCCTACGCAGAAACCTCCACCTATGCTGTCCACTAAGCAGTGCTGTTTAACAAAACACCCAGGATTCGCCTGGGCTCGGTCCGGTTCGGTTACAAACGGTTACAAACCGAACCTACCGGGCCTGGATGCACGCTAAATTGACGCCTATGGTGCGGTTAGGAAACCGCACCTACCGCCCTTGCATATTAACTTTTAGTAAACCTCAATAACGGTAAACTCTTAAAACTGAATAACCCTGTCTAACGAACTTTTGGGTTGACCTTGAGGCAGGCATAGTTGACAAAACCATGTTAGAATAGGTTTTAGGCAGAAGAGAAGAACGGACTTCCAATCTATATTTTATGACTGAAACATACATACTAAAAGGACATCACATTGAAAATTCTGGTTATCGGGCAGGGAGGGCGTGAACACACTCTTGTTTGGAAAATTGCGCAGAGTCCGCTCGTGGAAAAAATCTATTGCACACCCGGAAATGCGGGCATCGCCCAGATTGCAGAGCCAATTCTAATGCCCGATAATTTTGCTGAACTCGCGGACTGGGCAGAATCCACTAACATTGGCTTAACAGTTGTCGGTCCTGAAAACCCTTTAGCAGCAGGTATCGTTGATGTATTTCGTGAACGCGGCTTGAAAGCGTTCGGACCCGATAAACAAGCTGCACAACTTGAAGGGAGCAAGGATTTTGCCAAACAGTTAATGGTAGAAAACGACATTCCCACTGCGTCATATCGCACGTTTGTAGATGCAGATGAAGCAATTGACTATATCAAAACGAACAACACCTCCGTTTTCGTCAAAGCAGATGGGTTAGCGGCTGGGAAGGGTGTCATCCCAGGTCGGACACTTGATGAAGCAACGCAGGCAGTTAAGACGATTTTAGTTGATAAAGCGTTTGGAGATGCCGGAAATAGTGTTATTATTGAAGAAGAGTTAATCGGAGAAGAAGCTTCGTTTACTGTCCTCGTTGACGGCTCTTATTGCTTGCCGTTTGTCAGTTCGCAGGACCACAAGATGTCGCACGATGGGGATACCGGTAAAAATACTGGCGGCATGGGAGCGTACTCCCCCGCGCCTGTTATGACGCCTGAACTTCACGACTATGTAATGGAGCGCGTGGTTTATCCGACTGTCAACGGTATGGCAAATATCGGATGTTCCTTCAAAGGTGTGTTATATGTTGGACTAATGATTACAGATGCGGGTCCAAAGGTGCTGGAGTTCAACTGTCGTTTCGGTGACCCTGAAACGCAAGTCTTGTTGCCACGCCTCAAAAGCGCTCTTGTGCCATTGATGATGGCGTGTATTGATGGAACGCTTGAGCAACATGCCGATGTGGAATGGCATACTGAATCTGCAGCTTGTGTTGTGATGGCTTCTGGCGGATACCCAAACCCATATCAGACAGGGAAAACTATTACAGGTTTGACAGATGCATCATCAATTGATGGCGTTACCGTTTTTCATGCAGGAACAGATCGGGATGAGGAGAAAGTAGTTACAGCGGGTGGGCGTGTGTTAGGTGTTACGGCATTGGCAGACGACTTAAAATCGGCTATAGAGCAGGCATATCGTGGTGTTGATGCTATACATTTTGATGACGCACACTGGCGGACCGACATTGGTTATCGGGCATTATCGCGAATCTGAGATTTCCAACTTATTCGGTCAAGTTTTTTGGATGTCGGACACATGGTAGATGAACTCACATATAAAATCGCTAAGTGTTGCACACCCGAAGAAGATAACCAGATTATCGGCTATTTCAAGGAGGATGGCACTATTACTGTTCACGATTCAGCATGTTCAGCAGTTCCAAGTTTGAGAGCAGAGAGGTTGCTTGATGTGTCGTGGGGTGAGATTCACAAATTCAAAATCCCTGATACGCCACGAGATATTCCAGCAGAGGTTTCGGAATTAGATGAAACGGATTACTTTATACTGAAGCATCACCAAGAATTAGGGATGGACTATTCAAAAGTTGTTGCTGAAACTTTAAGGATTCCGCTTGAAGAAATGCAGCAACGGCATCGTAAACTAAGAGAACTTGGTGGCTTGAAGCGTGTAGAAGGACGTATCATACATTATAGAAAAAATATCGTCAAAGGAAAATGGATAAAACACCGAAACCACACATACTATGAACTAACACCTGAAGGCAACCAATGGATTGATGCCTTTGAAAGCCTTTCGTCAAATAAAAATTGAAATTTTACGAATACCATTCGGAGGAAACCAAAATGTTAGATGAAATGAGAGATCGATATGTAGAAAAAGAACATCGTAGAGCTCGGATGCGTTCAATAATTTTGCTGTCGCTTATTTTCCACATGGCTGTCGCTATAGTTTATCTATTCTTACCATTGGGACCAGTTGCGAAAGACCAAACAGACGCGCTCGCTTTTGACTTTTTTAAAGAGGCGGATCCTTTGTTAGAACGGAGAATCCGACCAAAACCACCTCTGAGTAAAAAACGCCTTGATCCAAACCAAAAACTTGCAAAAGACGCTGAGCAAAAGAGAATTGATGCCGCAAAGAATGAGCGCGATGAAGTTGTTAAACTGAGCGAAAGAATTGTCATTCATGATGTTGAAGTAAACCAAGCACCTGTAAACGAATTAGTGCCTGACTTGATGACAGATGCAAAATTAAGGGAGGCAGAAGCTTCAAACCTGAGCCGCCTTGTTTCACAACCCGGACGTACCGATGGCAAAGGACTTGTTACGGGTCGGGTTCGCGCACGCGGTGATGGGTTTGGTAAATACCGTGGACATTCTCAAGGTGGGGGCGGAGGCGGACTCCTTGAAGGTGGTGGACGTTCCGGTAGTAAAGACCCGCTCGGTATTATCAAATTTCTCAACGATCTTGACGGTCCGCAAGATGTCGTTTACTGTCTTGATATCTCTGCCAGTATGAAAGCTGCTGGTCTTAACAAATTGGAATTAGCTCTCAATGCTGTCAAAGATTCGGTTTTAATGCTTGGAAGCGAGGATACTTTCAATATTGTGCCTTTTTCCCTTACTGCAAGACTGATGAGTGAGAAACTGCTACCGGCTGACGAAATGAACATAAAACGTGCTTTGTGGTACCTTGACACCTTCACACCTCAAAGCATTCAGAATAATTTGCACACAAATATCCTTGCCGCGCTTGAAAAAGCTTTAAAGCTTGACGCCTCTGTCGTAGTTTTGGTGACCGATGGGCTTCCGACTAAAGGACCTAACATTGAAACGGACACACAAAAGATTCTTGACACGGTACGTGAGAAGAACGTAAAAAACGCAAAAATCTATGTCGTTGCGCTTGAGATTGATCTAAGACTTTCCCCTGGGGCATATTTACTTGAATCCCTTTCTAATGAACATAACGGAGAAATTAGAGCTGTTGGTGCGGATGAATTGATGGAGTTGAATAAAAATAAATAACCCATTGTAATGGAATAAAGACATGCAACAAAAATCTGCTTCAGATACTATCCAACATTTTCGGTTAGATGGCAAAGTGAGTCTTGTAAGCGGCGCAAGCCGTGGCATCGGTAGAGCGATGGCTGAAGGGCTTGCAGGTGCAGGTTCAGAACTCGTCATTGCTGGGAGAGAGATTGCAACACTTACTCCCGTTGCTGAACAAATTGCTGACGAAACCGGTAGTACTGTCCTTCCAATTCAGGCGGATGTCGGTAATCTGCAGGAAATTGACTCGCTCGTTGCACAAACCGTCAAAACCTTTGGCAGACTTGATGTGCTGGTGAACAATGCGGGTGTTAATATCCGAAACCCCGCATTAGAATTCAGCGAAGAAGATTGGGATTTCGTCACGGATGTTAATTTGAAGGGCGCATTCTTCCTCGCGAAAGCCTGCGGCAAAGTCATGGAAAAACAGGGTGGCGGTAAGGTCATCAATACGTTATCCCTCACATCAGCAATAGGTCTTCCGACAAGCGTAGCATATACTGCTGCCAAAGGCGGTCTCTTACAACTTACGAAGCTGCTTGCTGTGGAATGGGCAGAGCATAATATACAGGTCAACGGGATTGCACCGGGCTTTATCCGAACAGAAATGACAGCCCCTGCGCGGGAAGATAGCCGAAACGAATGGATTCTCAACCGCACACCTGCATACCGCTGGGGAGAACCTGAAGATTTGGCAGGTTTAACAATTTTCTTTGCCTCTAATGCCTCCGATTTTGTTACCGGTCAAATGGTGTTCGTTGATGGCGGATTTATGGCAGGTAGCGACTGGAGAAAACGCAATTAAATGGAAACTCAGTCACCACTTTCGGCTTTGAAGCAAGCGGAACAACTTATTGAAGAATTCAATATTGAAAGTGCAACGTTGTTTGACCATAAACCTGTTTTAAGAATACTCGTGCCCGAATCTGAGTTTGCGCGTGTACTTGAGCTGCGAACCGACCTCGTTGAAAAACTTAAACCCACCGGATTTCGTTTTATCGCCCTTGACCTTGATCATAATACGGAATCATAGATTGCAAACCAATTATTCTATCCATATTTTAATAGAATGTCGCCTCCTTTCTTGTGGGAAGATTTGTAAGCTCGATTTTACAAGATATTACCTTTGTCTGAACCAAGATTATCAGGATTTCCAGATTTTCAGGATTGTGAGCATCCGCACAACATAAGGCTAATTCTGCAAATCCTATAATCCGGGGAATGCCTAAATGGCATTCATACCCCGTGAATACCAAAAAGGTATTCATACCGTTGATTTCTTGATTTGGCAAATCCTGGTTCAGACAATCTACAAAACTTTACACACCCATGTCCCACAGGGTTATTCAGTTTTAAGAGTTTACCGTTATTGAGGTTTACTAAAAGTTAATATGCAAGGGCGGTAGGTGCGGTTTCTAACCGCACCGCATCCTACAAGGAAAGTCAATAGAAGGTTTTTGCTCTAAATTCGGTGCGGTTAGAAACCGCACCTACCGTTTTAGGGTATATAGCAGATGTTAAAAATTCGTCCGAAAAACCAAAAACTAAATAACCCTGCATGTCCCAGAAAAAACTTGATTTTCATCACACAATATGGTATACTTTATAACTGATACATGCAGCTAAGGGAGAACTGACTGGAAGTAGAAATAGGGAGACTAATGCCGAAATCCGGGCGTGAATCAGCACCAACAAAAGACCTTGTCACCGCATATCTCAAGGAAGTCAAAACAAAAGTAGATGCATGTATCTTTGACTTTCTTCCCACCACTCATGAGCATCAGGATGTCCATCAATTATACCAAATGATGTTAGATTATCCGCGACGTGCGGGAAAAGGATTGAGACCCGCTCTTTGCTTGCTTATATGTGAGGCGTTTGGCGGAGACCCTGAACGTGCTATCAACACTGCTGCAGCGCTTGAACTGCTTCAAAATTGGCTTCTCATTCACGACGATATTGAAGACGGTTCTGAACTCCGGCGTGGCGAACCCTGCCTACATCAGAAACACGGCATCCCGATGGCGATCAATGTTGGGGATGCACTGCACTGTAAAACGTGGGAGATACTTCACAGAAACGCTGATATCCTCGGACCTCAACTCGCTTTTCAGATATTATCCGAATTTATACAACTTTGCAACCAAGTCGTTGAGGGGCAACACATTGAACTTAGCTGGGTACGCAATAATCAATGGAATCTCAACGAAGACGATTACTTGACCATGTGTATACAGAAAACTGCTTGGTATACTTGTATCACGCCTTGTCGCGTGGGAGCTATCATCGGGGGTGCCAGTGACGAAGAAGTGGATGTCTTTATTGAATTCGGAAAATCTCTTGGGATCGCATTCCAAATTCAGGACGATGTCCTCAATCTGATTGGCGATGTAGGTAGATATGGCAAAGAGATTGCCGGAGACATTAGTGAAGGTAAACGTACCCTTGTACTTATTCATCTCTTCAATTCATGCACGCCATCAGAAGCGCAAAACGTTATTGACATCATGGCACGGTCACGCGCTGAAAAAACAGAAGCAGACGTGCAAAATGTCTTGCAATTGATGGAAAAATATAACGCTATTCAATATGCACAAAAGTGTTCTAAAACACTACTTCAACAAGCAACTGAAAAGTTTAATCAGAATTTTGCCCACCTTCCGAATAATAGGGCAAAGCAACTGTTTTTATCTCTAATTCACTTTTTCATTGAACGCGAATATTAGTAAGGAGAACGTATTTTAATGGCTACGACTGGTATTTCATCTGGAAAATTGAGAGGACTTATGAAACTTGCCGATGCAAGCGGTAAGTTTAAAATGATGGCGATTGACCAGCGAGGTTCTATGGTGACCAAGCTTGCAGAAGTCCTGGACATAGACAAGACGAATGTAAAATATTCTGATGTCGCATCGCTCAAAACCTTGATAACACGCATTCTTGCGCCAAATTCTACTGCGGTTCTGACGGATCCCATCTACGGACACCCATATTCAATTACAGAGATTCCGCGTGATGTCGCGCTACTTCTGGCTTATGAAGAATCTGGCTACGTGAGCGAAGGAGTCAGTGAAAATGAGCGTCTCTCCAATCCTATTGAAAATTGGACAATAGAAAAAGCGCAGCGTGCAGGTGCAGACGCTATCAAATTACTGGCTTACTACCATCCCGATGCATCTGAGGCAACCTTACAACATCAGCAAGCATTCGTCCGTCATGTCGGCGATGAATGTGAGAAACACGACCTACCATTCCTTTTGGAACTTGTAAGTTATGCCCTTGAGGGAACAACGAAAAACGTTGGGTTTGCGAAACAGAAACCGGACTTGGTTATCCGCAGCGTTGAAGAATTTACCAACCCATCCTATAAAGTTGATATTCTTAAATTAGAATTCCCAGCGGATTTAAAATACACGGCTGAATATCAAGACCGAGCATTTTATGCTGGTGAATCTGCTTACGATTTGAGTGAGGTTAAAGAGGTCTGTCAGAAATTGGATGAAGCTTCAACACTACCGTGGGTTATTTTGAGTGCGGGTGTGGATATAGAGGAATTCATAGAAAACGTTCAACTCGCCACTGCAGCAGGCGCAAGCGGGTTCTTGTGTGGGCGTGCAATTTGGAAAGATGCTGTTGATTTTTTTCCTGATACTGGGGCAGTCACGCAGTTTCTTGAAAATGAGGCAACAACCAATTTCCATAATGCAAATGCAGCCGCAGAAAACGCGTTACCATGGTTTGAACATCGCCACTTTGGAGGTGCTGAAAACATCCACCTTGCCAAACAATCTGAGAGTTGGTGTCAAGACTATTAGTAGTGTACAGACAACGGATGGATCCGACCGTAGATGATAGGGCGTGGTGCGATCACTATCTCTCACCTACTATGTTGGCGGGTTTTTCAACCCCGCTGAATACCATACGCGTATTCAGCGTTGATTTGGATTTAACTACTTAAATCTCAAAATATCGGGCTTCCAAAGCCCTCCAACAAGAAATCAGGCACTAAATTGGCACCTATGGGTAGTGTGATCGTTACTTCTTACCTACTATGTCAACTGTGCCGCTATCAATCCGTTTCTACTAAAGTTCGTTTTCAATTTTCTCAAGAATTTTGTGTGCTATTTGGAGGGTTGTTTCAGCAGGAATTTTCCCGCCAATTTCGGCGACGAGGACAACAACGGTATCCCGAACAAAGAGCCAATTTGCTCCTGCCTGCCATACTGAATCTCCAAGTTTAACCTGATCTTGAGGGACTGGTTGATAAGCAGATTGACGCCCACCGAATTTTGATACAGATTGTGCGGACAACCTCAAGCGACCTTCATCAGCCGCAGTGTTTGCCTCATCAGTTGATTCAAAGAACCAATAGTTCAGTGCAATTTGCTTGGCAGGGGAATTATTCAACCACCACCGATCGCGCCAACCGAATTGCGCAATGGGTTTTGCTGGTGCAGTCGGAGAATAAAGTTCTTGTGTTGAACTAAGGCGTGCAGAATACTCTGACAAATCCGCTGTAGTCAACTGAATTGATTCCAGTGTAATGTTCATAATAAACATGATAACATGTCCACAACACAATTTCTAATAAAAAACGCAAATTTAATAAATATTTTCTACTTAAAATGCAACTAATAAATAGTGTTTTACGTTTTCTATTAAATTTGCGTCAAATCTAATAGAGGAAAAACAAAGAATATATATCTGCTTTCGGTTCAAATACGTCTGTTCTACCAAAGTGTGTGTAGAATTTGAAAAGAGATTATGAAGATTATTTCGCGTTATTGTCTTAAAGAGTTCATTCCACCTTTTTTAATTTCCCTAATCTGTTTTACCTGTATTATACTTTTTGATGAACTTTTTCGACTCGTCAAACTTTTCGTTAAGAAAGGTGTAAGTCCATTATACCTGATTGAATCACTGTTGTATGTGATGCCAGCAACGGTAGTTCTGTCAATTCCGATGGCAGCGTTAGTTGCAATCCTACTGGCATTAGGACGACTCTCCACAGATTCTGAGATAATGGCAATGCGGGCACACGGCATTGGATTCCATCAACTTATGACACCTCTCCTGATTGCCACGGTGATCTTAAGTGTAATTGACTTAGCGTTGATGGAATATGTGCTACCCCATGCCACACGAGCTTCTGTCTCACTCAAACGCGATATCCAAAAGCACAATCCTGCTCTAATTCTGGAAGAAGATACCGTCATGAAGGAGCTGCAGACTGAGGGTAAACTCTGGATGTACGAATCCACCGATCCAAAAACGGAACGTTTACAGAATGTGAAAATCTGGGACGAATTTTGGCAGGGACAGCCCCGCTTCACCCTTGCGCAATCCGCCAGTCTTGGCTATGAAGATGGCAATGCAAAGTTGACGCTTTACGATGGGCATACCTATGAACCGTTAACTGACGGTTCCGAAGGTTTCCGAGTCACTCAATTTCATGAACAACAACTGGCTCTTGACTTCAAAAAAGACTTACAACGCGGTAAATATAAGTCACAACATCCGCAAACAATGCGTATTGGAGAGCTTAAGACACATATTGGAAAATTGGCAGCTTCTCAGCAACAAAATAACCCATCTGAATATGCCATTAATAGACTCCGCTACGCTAAAGTGGAATACTACAAAAAGTTTGCCCTTCCGTTTGCATGTTTAGCATTTGGGATAGTCGGTATCCCGCTCGGATTTATGGTGAAAAAGAATGGAAGAATGATCGGATTCGGCATCGGATTAGCGGTAATACTATTATACTACCTCCTACTTCAGTTTGGACAAAACACGGGTTTGACGGGTAAATTCCATCCAGCCTTGGCAATGTGGTTTCCAAATCTTGTTGTCGGGATGTTCGGAATAGTTCTTATTGCAAGAATGTATAGCGAAGAAAAATTAAGAACATGGCGTAATAAAGGAAGTAAATTCCGGATAGTTGTTAATAGAAATGCCGAATCTTAATGTATAAAAACAGGAAAATCGCTTGAACATTTTAGACCGTTATCTGATCAAAGAATACCTCAAAGCCTTTTTTATCGGCTTTTTCTTTTTTAGTGCGCTTGTTGTCATCGTTCGTTTATTAGATAAAGACATTAAACATTTTGAGGATGGTATTACTTATCTCACAGCGGTAAAAATTATTCTATACCAAGCGCCACGTCGGATAATGGAAATCGTTCCTGTATCTGGCTTTGTTGCTATCTTCTTCGTTCTTGGACGGATGGTTCGTAATAACGAATTTGTTGCGATGAAAGCTGGCGGCATAAGTGTCTATCGAATCCTTACCCCTGTCATCATTGTAACTCTGATTATTTGTGCGTGCTTTGCTATTTTTTATGACCGCTTCGCATCTCCTGCCTACCATGAAGCAAATGTCCTGCAGAAAAAAGTCCGCCTTCAATACGGAAGATCTCTCGTTTTTAAGGGAAAAGGCAATCGTATCTTTTTTTCCCATCGAATCAATTTAAAAGACAAAGAAATTAGAAAATTGACCATTTGGGAATCCGATGAAGACGGACAACTTGAGCGGTCAATCTATGCTAAGGAAGCCACGTGGACACCGACACACTGGGTGCTAACCGATGGACATATTCGTCACTTTGAAAATGAAATGGAAGTTGCTTACGAAACTTTTAAAGAGAAATCTATAGAACGCTATGAAGATCCAACCCGCTTCATCGGTAGTGATAAAGACCCAAGGGGTATGACAATTAAAGAACTTAAAGATCAGATTGCCTATAAAAAGGAAGCGGGGCAAATTTCACGGATTGAACAGGTAAAATTGCATCACAAAAGAGCGTACCCATTTGCGGCAGTTGTTGTTGTGATGTTAGGTGCACCCATCGCTATTCGTTTCGGCAAAGCCGGATTTTTCGCTGGATTAGTCATCGCTTTTTTTCTTGTCTTCATCTATTGGGCACTCTCTTTTGCCACACTTGAAGGGCTAAGTGAGAACGGTAAACTCCATCCGTTTTTAGCTTGTTGGGGGGCAAATATTTTGTATGGTATTGTCGGTAGTATCCTAATATGGCGCACGCCAAGATAAAAAATTGTCAATTGTGGTCATTACAATAATCGGAAACCAGAGTTCCTTCTTACAGAGAAGCGGTTGTATTAGTAGGAGTGATCTCCGAATCGCGACTGTCAACTTAGCCTCCTCCGATTTTTAAGTCTGTTTCCACAGTTATCAATGCCTATAATGATTTCCCCCAAACTCGGCAACTTCTTCTTCAAAATCCGTAGTTTTACTCCGATTCCATTTATTCTCACATTGCTTTTTTTCGCAAAACCATCATGGTATACCACAGCGATAGGTATTTTGTTTGTCTCTATAGGTGAATTTCTCCGTATATGGGCTGTCGGATATGCTGGCGGATCCACAAGAGCGACATCTCTCGGTGCTGCTCGCGATCTTGTCACAACAGGCCCCTATAGTTATGTCCGCAATCCACTCTATCTTGGCAATTTTCTGCTTAGTTTCGGGGTCTGTATTATTGCTAATGTCCTTTGGTTGATACCTGTTCTGATTATCGGATATTTTATTCAATATCTTCCCATCATCACAGTAGAAGAAACGTATTTATTGGAATCATGCGGATCCGTCTATCAATCATATCAGGACCAAGTGCCGCGCTTCTTTCCTTATTTTCGTCCGTATTCCTCTCCATCAGCACACGATTTTTCTTGGGAACGTGCTATCAAAAGTGAAAAACGCACTTTGACTGCCATTGTTTGTGTCATCGGATTAGTTTTTGCAAGGCAGATGCTTTAAAGTCCTTATAGGAACACATCTCATTTTTTTTTCAGAATTTACTTGAAACAAATTTGTTCAAGGTGTATCATTCCTATAATGTGTTTGTAAGCACGGTTAAAAGTAAGTTTGTAATTGTGAATCTATAAAAGGTTGAACGTTCGGAATTTACGTATTACCTAACAAAAGGAGATTTATCAGATGAAAAGTACATTTTTCTCGCTTATGATGCTTTCCACTCTTGTAATCCTGTTCGTTTTACCTGTCAATTTAGCCTTCGCACGCGCATTTAACAATGATTTTGAGACAGGCGACCTCACCGATTGGGAGAAAGAAGGAACAGCATTTGATTTTCAACCGACTTGGGGAGATAACCCAACAGCACGCAACCGAGGCCAGCCTTCTAAACATCAAGGCGATTGGTGGCTTGGATTATTTGAAAAGTATCAGGGACCGGACAAAGGAAAAGCACTTGGACAAGCTGCTGGTCAAACTCAGGGTGATGGACCTCAAGGGACTCTAACCTCAATTGAGTTTAAGATTATAGGGGCAAAGATGAATTTTCTTATCGGTGGCGGTAATCATGCGTGGGGTACTCCTGCGCCATGTTGCGTTAACCTTGAGATCAATGGAAAGATTGAACGAACGGCAACGGGCGCTGCCACTGAAACCATGCACCGTGCAGAATGGGATGTTTCTGACCTCAAAGGCAAGGTCGCGAGACTTGTCGTTGTCGACAAAAACAGCGGCGGATGGGGACATCCAAACTTTGACGATGTGCATCAAGAAGCTGCTGATGGTAGGAACATTCCATGGGATCTCGTACTTGCCGTTGAAGCACGCGGAAAATTGGCTGTCAGTTGGGCACAGATGAAAAAGTATTACTAATTGACGACTTGTGCCAGTTAACTAATTGTTTTTGATGTTTTCACAGATATTAGGTTTTTCCTATAAACATATCGTCCCTACGGGACTAAGGACGATGTGAATGATGCATTTCTATAAACATATCGTCCCTACGGGACTAAAGCTCGTTCCAAATGTGAGAATTTACTTATAAAATTCCCTGCTTATGTGAAACAATATATTGCAAATAGTTATTTAGCACAACTCGTTAATTGACCTTATTGGTTTGAAAGATTGAACTTGTTGTGATATGCTCAATTTGTTTATGTGAATGAGAAATTGGGTATATCACAACTATCTAATACATAAGGAGACATATCAGATGAAAAGGTTGTTTTTATTATTCACGATTCTTTCCATGATCGCGCTCCCCTTTCTCCTTTCAGAAAATACGGTTTACGCACGCGCATTTAACAACGATTTTGAAACAGGGGACCTTACTGATTGGGAGGAAAAAACAGGTACAGCATTTGATTTTCAACCGACTTGGGGAGATAACCCAACGGCACGCAACCGAGGTCAACCCTCTAATCACCAAGGCGATTGGTGGCTTGGACTTGCCGAAAGGTATCAAGGACCAGACAAAGGGGCAAAGCTGGGACAGAAACCTGGCGATATGCAACAGAATGCGAATGGGGGTGTTGCCCCTGATTTCCCTCAAGGCACCTTAACCTCAATTGAGTTCACAATTGTGGGTGAAACAATGAATTTTCTCATCGGCGGTGGCAACCGTGCTTGGGGTACTCCTGAGCCGTGTTGTGTTAACCTTATTATTAATGACAAGGTTGAGCGAACTATTACCGGTGAAAGTCATGAAACTATGAAACGGAAAGAGTGGGATGTTTCCGATTTGAAAGGCAAAATTGCTCAACTTAGAGTAATTGATAAAAGCAGCGGTGGTTGGGGACATCCGAACTTTGATGATGTGCATCAGGCTGATGCCAGTGGAAAGAATATACCGTGGGATCAAGTGCTTGCTGTTGATGCCCGTGGGAAGTTAGCTGTCAGTTGGGCACAGATGAAAAAGTACTACTAATCCTCTAAAAACAGTCAACATAATCGTTCCTTTAAGTATAAGGGTGAGGTATAACTTCACTCTTATACTTAAACTTGTTCCAAACCAGCGCGTTCTCGAAACTTATTATATGTTTTTAGAATTCCTTGCTCCATTGTATAGGCAGGTGTAAATCCCAACTCCTCAGCGATGGGTGTTGCGTCATAATCCCAAGAAATTCCGAACACGCCTGGTTCCAGTGTAATCTGTGCATCTGGCACCAAAGTTTTTAGATATGCCACACCCTCTTTCACGGGGCGGATACCACCCTTGACATTAAAGACGCGCGTCTTCGTTGTCGGGCAGGTGCATGCCATCACGATTGAACTTGAGACATCCTCTACATATTGCCAATCCACTGCATCATCACCAAACGGACACACATGCGGTTCTCCCATTGCTACCGCCTCAATCATTTTAGTCGTAAACGAACTCATCCCCCGCGTCCGACCGACCCCGTAAACAGCCGTAAACCGAAGTCCAATTGAATCAACACCGTAGGCATCAAAATAGTGCATCACATATCTTTCGTTGAGTGATTTGCATGCGCCATAGATAAATTTAGGATAGTGTGGTGCATCATTTAGAATTTGTTGATGGTTATAATCCTCTGGTGAACCGAAAACCGCTACACTGCTCGCCCACACAACACGTTTGAGATTAAAAATACGTGCTGCTTCTAATATATTAATTGTGCCTTCACACACGACCTTCAATGCTTGCGGTGGATTTGCGTTGCATGCTGGTACTTGCCATGATGCAAGGTGTATTATCCTATCAATTTCATGTTCTTGAACAGTACGTAAAACATGCGGTAAGTCGGTTATGTCACCTTGCACGAATGTAAAACCTTCAATTTGCTCCTCTGTGAGCACCATTTTTGGAATAGTGAGGTCGTAAGCGAAATCGTAAACGATGACTTTTTCACCAGCGGCTAATAGATCACGAATAACGTAAGTGCCGATGCAACCCATGCCACCGGTGAGCAGATATGCCATAATGTTTCTCCTTTGAAGTTAGCATGTGGGTGATGCTACCGTATTTTCCGTTCCTACTGCGGTTTATCCATATTCATCGGTTCATCTACATTGACAAGGATATCTTCGCCTTCAACTTTGATGGGATAGATAGGAATACTCTCTTCACCTGGCCAAACACATTCGCCTGTTTTCACATCAAATTCCCACATGTGCATTGGGCAGGTAACACAGTTTTTGTCCAGAAAACCGTAAGTCAAAATCCCACCGAGGTGCGGACAGATATTGTTCATTGCGAAAAATTCACCTTCAACATTATAGATACCGATAAAAACACCTTCAACCTTGACACCGATGCAGGTACCCGGTTGTATCTGTTCAGTTGTCGCGGCTTTTACAAATTGTGACATATCTGATAATACTCCAAGAAAATAGATTATAAATCGAGATTTCCGATCTTTTCGATCAATTTTATGGTATATACCCATCAAATGAATATTAACGCGATATAACTTTACCCTCCCCGCGCGGGTCTGTACCGCCATCGTGGCAGGTTCCGTCATCTGATACGCGAATTGCATGTCCAGGTCCACCGATACCACCACTTGCTGCGATTTCATGTCCAAGTTCCCGCAATCCTTCAAGTGTTTCTTCACCAGCGCGTGATTCTATTTGTATCGGCTCAGCACCGTCGCTGTGAAATCGCGGCGCGTCCAAAGCTGCTTGTGCTGACACTTGTAAATCTATCAGGCTAACACTGAAGTTTAGTTGGTTGTTTGGGATAGTGCGACCACCAGGGATACCGTAAGTCGCAAAAGGCATGTCGTCCCGTGTAGCAAGGCACGGTCCCATATTGTGCAGCGGACGTTTACCTGGACCGACAGAATTTGCCAACCCTGGTCTCGGATCAAAACGACCTACACCGTGTCCAAAAAGTAACCCTGTTCCTGGCACCGTTACCATAGAACCGAATCCGCCACCGTGCGTTTGTGTTAACGATACCATATTGCCCGCCGCATCCGCTGTGGAAATATGACTCGTACAACTCATCGGTTCGTGGTAGACGACTTCTCCAGGTTGTGGTGATTCAAGTCCTGCCTTTAACTTTTCGCTGAGCGTTGCTGTGAAACTATCCGAGAGTTCTTCATCTATGTCTATATCAACGAAAGCAGGATCACCGAATCGACGGAGTCTTTCGACCCAGCAAATCTTCATCGCTTCAGCAAAAAGATGAAACCTTTCTGTGAGAGACATATCAGCCAGATCAAATTCTTCAACTAAACGAAGCATCTGCAAGGTGGTGAGTCCACCTGCACCGAGAGGTGCCGTATAAACCGAATAGCCACGATACTGAATTTCATAGGGTTGCGTAACGAAGGCGCGATAATTTTTTAGGTCATCAACGGTTAAACAGCCTCCTAATTCCTGAATGTGGTTAGCGATTATTTTAGCTATTTCCCCTTCGTAGAATGCTGCGTGTCCACCTTCTGCTACAGCCTCCAGAGTTCGTGCAAGGTCAGGGTTGGTAAGCACTTCCCCTTTTTTCGGTGGCTGTCCATCTTTGAGGAAAACCCGTGCCGTTTCAGGAAACTCCCGTTTCCACCGTTCAGCATTTCCAGCAATGCCACCGCGATTCGCACCGTTTGGCGCGTATCCGTAGCGCGCTGAGTTTATAGCGGGACGTAACACATCCTCGAGCGGAAGACTACCATACTCTTTTGAGGCTAAACATAATCCAGCAACAACACCCGGCACGCCAATAGATAGCGGTCCGTGAACATTAACGCGTCCGGGAACACGATAGCCTGCAGGTGCATCAGGTGCGTCCTCAATCGTAAACATATCTTCGGAAGCTGCTGGTGGTGCAGCAGAATTGTAATCTATCGCTATGACATCTTGCGTCTTTTTGCGATAGATCAGCATGCAGCCACCGTAACCAGCAATGCCGTTATGTGAAGGTTCAACGACACCCTCTGCAAACGCGGCAGCGACAGCGGCATCCACAGCATTTCCACCCGCAAGGAGCATATCAAATCCTGCTTCGGCAGTGCGCGGATGTGGACCAACAACAGTTCCGTAGTCTCTTTTGTGTAAATTCACGGTTTCTTCCTTTGATGAAGGGTAGTAGTTAGAATTTTAAGTGGTTTTTACAGAATTGTCAAGTTTTTATAGGTTGAGTTTCATATTTTAACGTGAGTTCGGTATAAAGACCTGAAGAATTCCATATCTTTTCTCCATATTTACGTTATCAAAAGATTTTTAGAGTTTTTAGAGTCAATCGGAAAATGATAGGATTTTGTAATGTGCTACGATCCTTTGTTATGACTGGATCGGCAGGTTTATTATGACAAAAATAGTCATATTTGACTCTAAAAATTCGGTATTATTTTAGTATACACAATAACAATAGTTTTAGGAGACATATTCTGCCGATTCCGAAAGTTGCTTATACGAACTCACGTTATTTTCTCTTGCTTCAATGAATTTTTTATGCTGAAAATTAACATTTTTCTAATTTGTGCTAAATTTTTAGCATTTTTTCTTGACATCCACTTTTTTAAGTGCTAAAATATTAGCATATCTTGAAAAAGGGGTGACAACATGGAAGAAAACCGCATTGCCAAATTGAGTCGTCGAGAACGACAGCTGATGGACATTGTTTATCAACGCGGTCGTGTTTCTGTGGCAGATGTACTTGAAGACCTTCCCGATGAACCGAGTTATTCTACCGTCCGGGCATTGCTACGGATTTTAGAAGAGAAAGAACATCTCACACACGAAAAAGATGGCAAACGTTATATTTATCGTGCTACACAACCACGCCAGCAGGCAGGACGTTCCGCGCTCAAACAGATTTTTCACACGTTTTTTGATAAATCCATCGAAAAAACGGTCATGACATTAATTTCCGACGCGGACCTATCGGATGAGGAGCTTGACCGTTTAAGCCAACTGATTGAGAATGCTAAAAAAGGAGACACCTCATCATGATGCTATTTATTGAAACGTTCTATGCGAATCCATTGCTGAAATTTCTTGTTGATACTACGATGAAAAGTATTGTAATTTTTGTAGTTGCGGGTCTACTTGCATTCTACTTCCGTTACAAATCGGCGGCGGTGCGCGGTTTTGTCTGGGGTATGGCAATTATTGGATTTCTCATCGTCCCGCTGTTTTCTTTCATACTGCCGAAGTGGGAGGTTAATGTCCTACCGGAAACACCGATCATTAGATATGAGACACCTCCGTTAGCAGAAATTTCTCGACCAGCTGCAGCCCCTGTTTTGATTGCACCAGACCAGTTAACAACAAAGAAGGTTTCATCGACACAAGCCTTACCAATACCGCCTCAACCGAAAGTAGAAACCAAAAGGAACAGTATCCTTCCCACAATCTCTTGGACAAACTGGATAGGAACAGTTTGGGCATGTGTGAGTATTTTCTTCCTTGCCCGTTTGATTGTTGGAATCTGTGCTGTTTGGCATATCTCTGTCCGTGCTAATGATATTAGCAGCACAATTAATCAGGTGCGTCTTAATTGGAATCGTCAGTTTAGTGTGCGTCTCAGCGACAGAATCACAGTGCCAATGATGTGGGGTATTTTTTGTCCTGTTATTTTGTTACCAACTGATGCAGCGAATTGGCAAACGGATCGCCTCCGTGCTGTTTTGCTTCACGAAACTGCACATATCAAAAGATGGGATTGGTTGACACAGATAATCGCACAGATAACATGTGCGGCTTACTGGTTTAATCCATTCGTGTGGTTTGCCGCTCATCGGATACGCACAGAGGCTGAACAAGCGTGTGATGACCAAGTGCTAAATACCGGATATCAATCAACCGATTATGCCCGACATTTACTTAATATTACACGGGACGTGAAGTTGGCTAACACAATTTCACGTACGGCTGTAGCGATGGCGCGTTCCTCAAGGATTGAAGGGAGACTTCGAACTGTTCTCACTGAAAATCTAAATCGGCATCCAGTAACAAAGGTTGCAGTAGGAATAGGTTTGCTTGCGCTCACCTGCCTCGTTATTCCGATGAGCGCGGTGCGTTTGGCACAAGCAGTTGATTCAGAAGAGACATCTAAGTTCCAGTTCGTACAAGATGATCCTGTGAAGGTACAACGCAACGTTGAGATATGCAAGCATCATCTACTCGAAATTGGCAAGGCGATTCAGGCATATCAGAAAGAACATGGAGATTTTCCCGAATGGCTATCAGACCTTTATCCGAAATATCTACCAGACGCAGATGCCCTGCTTTGTCCAGCAGATGAAGAAGGTGGCAAGCCTTATTTTCTTGTCAATACGGATCCGAAAATGTCCATAAGTTACGATTATCAATTTCACCCTCAGTACCGAAAGGATAAAACTGAGGAACGTCTCATGTATGGTGACGTTTTACCGCTTGTTCGTTGCCGACATCATGAGAATCAACCGTTTGAGTGTCATAACTTGAGTTTTGCCTTTAAGATATATTGGTCATCTGGACCATACAAACCGGATGAGATGTATGAAACCGTTGAGGAAGCTATTGAAAGTTTGGAAAATGGACTTCAGCAACAAGCAGATAATGAAACGTTCTTTCATTTCTATACTACGCTTGCACGTTTCTACATTGAAGTTGGGCGCGAAAAAGATGTTGAGGGAATCGTAAACCGTTTCAAATCAGTCATGGACCCAGACAGTATAGAAGATAACTTTCGACTCGGATCAATACTTGAGATATCGAACCAACCTAAAGAAACGCTTAAGGTCTTTGAAAAACTTGAGAAGCAATATCCTGACAACTACCACGTTCTTGATGAACTTGCGCGAATTCATGAGAGGCTCGGTAATTCCGACTTCGCGGAAGAATATCGAGACAAGGCTGATCCTATGTCAGAACTGGCCGGGAAAGTTGTACCCGACTTCTCTGCAACGGACATTGAAGGCAAACCGATTTCGCTTGAACAATATGGTGGGAAAGTTGTTCTACTTGATTTCTGGGCAGTGTGGTGTGGTCCCTGTATTGCTGAGATGCCAAATGTGAAAAGGGTGTATAACTCCTATAAAGATCAAGGATTTGACATTATCGGGGTGAGTCTTGACACTGATGAGACAAGACTTCGCAACTACCTCCAAGCAAATGATATTCCTTGGCGGCAAATTTTCAGTGGGCAAAAATGGAACAGTCCTCTTGCAAAGCAGTATCATATTCGCAGCATTCCCGCACCGTGGCTTATTGCAAGGGATGGCACCTTGATTTCACGCGAAGCCAGAGGGGCGAAGTTAGAACAACTTGTCGTGGAAGCACTCAAGGACAAAACCGAGAATGAATAGCCGAACTTGTAAAGGATTTTCGCAAGTCTAATTTGTGTCTTATAGTAGATTTTACAAATTATTTTACATTGTCATTTGATGCTTATAAAGCGTCCTACAGTTTAAAAGTCGCGACCAGGAGGTCGCTCCTACAGGAAGAGGCGCAATGAATTGCGCGACTACAAACGCGTTTTTTGTAAATGAGAACTGATCATTTAGAATATTATAAGTTTCCATAGATAAGGGAAATGTTCAATCTTATTTCGTAAGAAATCTAAAAAGGAGAATATTAAAATGAAAGCAATTTTGACGATGACAATGATGCTGGGTTTACTGATAACTTTTGCGAATGCCCATCTACCTACAGAAAACCCCAAAGCAGATTCGATTACGGAACAGCATGAAAAAAATATAAAACTTTGCACGCAAAATTTGGTTGCAATTGGCAAAGCAATCCAAGCCTATCAGAAAGAACATGGTGATTTTCCGCAATGGCTATCAGAACTGTATCCGAAATATTTGCCAGATGCGGAGATCCTACTTTGTCCAGCAGATAATAAGGGTGGAAAGCCGATATATTCTAAAAACGCAGACCCGAAGATGCCAGTGAGTTACGGCTACCAATTTCACCCTGGATACCGAAAAAGCACACAGGAAAACCGAGCCGTGTATGGTGATGTTATACCGCTTGCAAGGTGTCGTCATCATAAAAATCAAGAATTTGAATGCTTAAACTTGGGTTTCTCTTTTAAGGTATATAAATCACCCGGTGTCTGGCAAGATACGCCAGAAGTGATGTATGAAACTATCGAAAAAACCATCATTGCTTTGGAAGCGGGACTTCAACGCCAACCGAACATTGTGCGTTCCTTTGAACTCTATCCTCCGCTTGTCCGTCTCTATATTGAAGTTGGTCGTAAAAAAGATGTTGATAGTCTCATTAAGCGTTTCAGGTTATCCGTAAAACCGGGTGACCTTCAGACACAAACTATGCTCGGAGCGATACTTGAAAACGCAAATCGGTATGAAGAAATGCTAACTGTTTATGAGAAACTTGATAAACAGTATCCGAATAAGTCCTTCGTTCTTAATGAACTTGCCCGAATTCATGAGAAACTCGGCAATTCCGAACTCGCAGCGGAATATCGGAAAAAAGCTGATCCTATGGCAGAACTGGTCGGTAAAGTTATTCCAGATTTCTCTGCGACTGACCTTGATGGTAAACCGATCTCACTGCAACAATATCGTGGGAAAGTTGTTCTACTTGATTTCTGGGCGGTTTGGTGTCCTCCCTGCATCGTTGAAATGCCGAATGTAAAAAGGGTGTATAACTCCTATAAGGACCAAGGATTTGATGTCATCGGTGTCAGTCTTGACACTGATGAGACAAGGCTACGTAACTACCTCAAGGAGAATGACATTTCTTGGCGGCAGATTTTCAGTGGGCAAAGGTGGAACAGTCCGCTTGTAGAGCAGTATCATATTAACGCAATCCCCGCACCGTGGCTTATTGCCAGAGATGGCACGTTGATTTCACGCGAAGCCAGAGGAATTGCGTTAGAACGTCTCGTCGTGGAAGCACTCAAGGACAAAACCGAGAATGAGTAGTCTAAAAAGAGTTCCAATGGGACTCTTAAGGAGAAATAGATAAATGTCAAAAAATAAAGAAGAACAGAATTTGTCGAAACAGATTAATAACCTGCGTAGGTCAGGGGAATTTAACAAGGCATTAGAAATCAGCGAACAGGTCTTAAAATCCAATCCACCGGACTTGAAGGCTTACAGGACCCGATGGGAACTAATGACCGAAATGTGTTCAGAAGCTGACGCAAAAGAAAGAATTTATCCCGAAATCGAAATGGTACTGCGGGCACACCCAGAATCACCGGAATTATATTCCACTGTCTATATGGGATATAAATGTCTTCCTGGTGGTGCCAAGAATGTACCAAAAAATATATTTGACAAGATGTTGAAGTATCCAGGAACCAAAATATATCTGTCTGCACTATTCGGGTTAGCAGAACAGAATGAAGATGAATATCAGAAGTGGCACTATTACCAACGTGTCATAAATGAGTGCACTGTTACAGATGGTCCATCCACTTGGTATATGTTGGGTTATCAAAATATGCTGGGGTTAGTTGAAAAGGATCGATCTCTTGCAGACGATGACTACATTGATGAACTTATTGATGGACTCTTGAATGCACATCTATATTATTGTCGCGAGTCTCAGCAACCGTACGAATGGGCATATAGAGACGTAGTTAAACTTCGAATTAGGCTTAACATCCGATTAGACAAAGCATTGGAAACTTTAGATCGTGCTGAAATTAGATTAGGTGAGAAGGAAGAACAAGAGTGGATGGGAAACAACAGTAATAAAAGTGTAGCAAATGTGCAACGGAAGATCTTGCGCTTACGGGCGGAAGTCTACTACCAACAAGAACGGTGGTGTGAAGCATACGATGGACTCAACGCAACCGCACCGAATTTTCAGGATTCACTCAGCGAAAGGTTTAACTCCGAGGGCACGACAAACTACTTTTATATGCTTGGACGTTCTGCAGAAGGAATTGGAAATTGGGAAAAAGCGCAGCACTACTATTGTGAAGCCTATTTCGCACTTACACCCCATTCTGATGCGCGTGCAGGTTTAAAACGCGTCTATCAACAGATAAAGAGAAGTAATCCCTCTACTACTTTTGAGGAGTTTCTCAAAGATACTGAAGCAGAATACAAAGGACGGGAAGAAGCGTTCCGTGAACATATCCGTCAAAAAATGCTTTCGAATAAAATAAATGAGAAGGCAGCGGATTTTCGTTTAGAAACTTTGGATGGTGAGTCGTATACTTTATCAGATATGTCTGGCAAAGTAGTGATGCTTGATGTTAGCGCAACGTGGTGTGGATTTTGCAGCGCTGTAATACCTGATCTCAAACTCATCTACGACCAATTTAGCAAGGACAAAGATTTTGTTATTTGGGGTATCAATGATGGTGAAACCCCTCAGAAAGTAAAGGAGTTTGTTGATGAACATCAACAAACTTGGCCTGTTTTGCTTGATCCGCATCGGGTGGTATCTGAGGCATATAAAATCGATGGTCTCCCATATTTTATTTTTATTGATAAAAAGGGGTATTGGCAATATAGGTATGATAGTGCGGATCTCATAGATGGACAACCTTTAATGTGGCTGATTGAAGCCCTCTTATCAGATTAAATTCTCTCAAGGTATAATTTTATTATGAACTCAAGACTTAAAACTATAAAATGGCGGTACATTGTAACTGCAGTAATCATAACTTGCTGGAACTGTTCCTGTGATTCCTTGTGAAACCCGCCAAGTTTGCCTTGAAACCTTGATATTGTCGGGTTTCACTTCGCTCTACCCGACCTACGAATTTTAGTTTCTATTAGACCAATTACCACTCACAATAGAAATCCAAAAAAGGAGAATATTAAAATGAAAGCAATTTTGACTGTGGCAATGATCCTGAGTTTACTAATGGCTTCTGCAAACGCAGATACACCTGCGGAAAAACCGAGTGAAGATGTCACCGAGGCACAGAGCGAGAAAAACATGGAAATCTGCAAGCAGCATTTTCTCGAAATTGGCAAGGCGATTCAGGCATACAAAAAGGAACACGGTGATTTCCCAAAGAGTCTCTCAGAACTTCACCCGAAATATTTGCCAGATGCAAACCTCTTGCTTTGTCCTGCAGATAAAGAGGGCGGCAAGCCAATCTCTTATTGGAACGCAGACCCGAAAATGCCTGTGAGTTATGGGTATGAGTTTCTTCCTAAAAACCGAGAGAAGAAAAATGAAACCCGTTTTGTGTATGGCGACAACATACCGCTTGTCCGATGTCTACATCACATCAACCCGGATAAAGTCTCTAAAGAAGGTCTGAACTTGAGTTTTTCCTTGAAAATTTACAAGTCAGATTATAATTGGAGCGACGAAGATATACACGGTAGTCCCGAAGCCGCTATTGCTGCCTTTGAAAACTCGCTTGCGCAATATCAGGATGATCGGCGGTTCTTTGATCTCTACCCGCGGCTTGTCGTACTCTACACCAAGGTCGGAAACGAAAAATCAGCGGATGCCCTTATTGAACGTTTCAAGTCACCAGGCATGATACCAGACAATAATGGGTACCGCTCAGTGTTCGGGAAACTTAGGCGCGTGGGCCTCTATAAGGAGCTGCTTGAGATTTTTAAGGTAGCTGAGCAGCGGCAGCCCGACGAGGGGGTTATCCTCTTTCGCCTTGCCCACATTTATGAAAAATTAGGCAATACTGAACTCGCCGAAGTTTATCATCGGAAGTCTGATCCCAAATATGAATTGTGGGGAAAACCTGTGACAGACTTCTCTGCGACTGACCTTGATGGCAAACCGATTTCGCTGAAGCAATATCGTGGAAAAGTCGTCTTGCTGGACTTCTGGGGAGTCTGGTGTGGTTTCTGCATTGACGAAATGCCCAATCTCAAAAAAGTCTACGACACCTATAAGGATCAGGGATTTGACATTATCGGTGTCAGTCTTGACGATAAGGAAGCGGTACTGCGGGACTATATTAAAGAGAACAACATCCAATGGCGGCAGATTTACAGTGGCAAAAGGTGGGTGGAGGATCCACTTGCAGAGCAGTTTAAAATTACGAGTGTTCCATCACAGTGGCTTATTGACAGAGATGGCAAATTAATTACGCATAAAGCCAGAGGAGAGAAGTTAGAAGGACTTGTCGTGGAAGCACTCAAGGGCAAAACCGAGAATGAATAGCCTAATTTGTGTCTTATAATCGAGAGAGTTCTCTTAAACCCAAGTAATTTCCCATAGATATGGGAAATGTTAAATATTATTTCTTAAGAAATCTAAAAAGGAGAATACGAAATGAAAGCAATTTTGACTGTGGCGATGATCCTGAGTTTACTGATGACTTCTGCGAACGCAGATACACCTGCGGAAAAGACGAGTGAAGATGCCACCGAGGCACAGAGCCAGAAAAACATGGAAATCTGCAAGCAGCATTTTCTCGAAATTCGCAAGGCGATTCAAGCATACAAAAAGGAACACGGTGATTTTCCAGCGTGGCTCTCAGACCTTCATCCGAAATATTTGCCAGATGCAAACCTATTGCTGTGTCCAGCAGATAATAAGGGTGGAAAGCCAATTTTCAAGCATAACACGGACCCGAAGATGCCAGTGAGTTATGGCTACCGGTTCTGGCCTGAAAATCAAGCGTTCAAAAATAAAGACCGTTTCGTGTATGGCGATATCATACCGCTTTTCCGATGTCTACACCACCACTTCAATGAAGACAGAGAATGTCTAAACTTGAGTTTTTCCTTGAAAATTTACGAGTCACGTTTTTATTGGAGACACACGCCAGAAGATATGTACGGTGGCCTTGAAGCCGCTATTACTACCTTTGAAAAAGCACTTGCGCGATACCCAGATGATCGGCGTTTCTTTGATCTTTACCCAACACTTGTTACACTCTACACCAAGGTCGGAAACGAAAAATCAGCAGATGCCATGATTGAGCGTCTCAAGTCAGCAGGCATGATACCAGACGATAAAGGTTACCAGTCAGTGAGCGATATACTTGCGGAGGCGGGCCTCTATGAGGAGCTGCTTGAAATTTTCAAGGCAGCTGAGCAGCGGCAGCCGGACGCGGAAATTATCCTCGGGAAACTTGCCTACATTTATAGGAAATTAGGAAATACTGAACTCGCCGAAGTTTATAATCGGAAGACCGATCCCAAATATAAATTGTGGGGAAAATCTGTGACAGATTTTTTAGCAATCGACCTTGATGGCAAACCTATTTCACTTCAGGACTATCGGGGGAAAGTTGTCTTGCTCGACTTTTGGGCAGTGTGGTGTGGTTTTTGCATTGATGAAATGCCGAATCTCAAAAGAGTCTACGATACCTATAAAGAGCAAGGATTTGACATCATCGGTGTCAGTCTTGATGATACGGAAAAGGAGCTGCGGGACTACATCAAAGAGAATGACATCCAATGGCGGCAAATTTTCGATACGGTAAATGCAAGGAGTGAAGATTCACTTGTCCGGCAATACGGTATCCGTGGTATTCCATCACAGTGGCTTATCGACAGAGATGGCAAATTAATTACGCATAAAGCCAGAGGTGAAAAGTTAGAAGGTCTCGTCGTGGAAGCACTGAAGAAGAAAGCCGAGAGAAAGTGACCAAATCTGTCAAGGAAAACGCTAAATGTATGCGGGAAATCTATACCCGCATACATTAAATGAATTTTGCAATCTTTTCGGGTATAAAGTGTCTCAATAATTATAGACTTTTTATAAAAACGGGTGTGGTGTCTACACACAGCATTGCGCTATCTAATATCAAACTCACGTTAAGATTCATTTTATGCAACTTTTCTTAGCTTAAAACGCGTCTTAATGCCATAAGGTAATTTGTCAGCACTTGAATCCTTATAGCAAACCTACGTTATAAAAGATACTCATTAAATGTAATCCAAGATTTTTGTGGGATAGATGACCAAACATTAAATCTCACATAAAGGTTCATCGCCTACTAAAAAATACCAAAAGGAAAATAAAATGAAACGATTTTTGATACTTTTACTTGTCATCGGTGTAATTCTAAGTTGCGTAGCAATCGCATTAGAAGGTATACCTGTCCGAGAAACGTCCGAACAGCCGCAAAAAATTAAAATATTACTTGATATTGCAGGTGAAAACGATCTTTTACCATTAGCCACGAAACACCTAATTGAAGCATTTAGTAAAACTGAAAATGTAGACGTCGTTTTGGAAATTGAAGAAGGCGTTTCCTATGTCTTATCCGTTGTTCTGGTGGAAGCACGCGCCGGAGAGAAGATGCAAAAAACAGAAAATGTCGCTGCCTGTGTTCAGTTTCTTGATTATTTTGACAATAGTATTCTCAAACCGGATGTTGCTGTTTCAAATTGGGAACGCGTTGACGATCTCACCGAAAACCTGATTGAACATTCTCAAGTAGGTTTATACCTATTTTCTAAGAACGAATTGGGAAAAATGACAAACGGGGTTGTCTCCAAATTTCAGGAACTATTTTTAGAAAAAGATGAATAAAATGAAGAAACCACTTGCTTTTAGGCGCGTTTTGCTAACGCGTATGGGCGGTTTCTCAATAAATACAGATTTCGTCCAATGAAATTTGTTTCAAACTTTAAATAAAGGAAGGAACATCAATGAAAGCAAGTCTACTCTTTGGCATTGCGTTTAGTTTGGCTGGTTGTGCTGTTTCTCCTGGTACGGAAGTGCCTACCCAAAAATTAGGTGATGCCCCTGTTAAAGCACAGAACCAGAAGTATATTGACATTTGCACGCAAAATTTGATTGCGATTGGCGAGGCTGTTCAAGCTTATCAGAAAGAACATGGGGATTTCCCAGAGTGGCTTTCGGGACTTCATCCTAAATATTTGCAAGGCGCGAACCTTTTGTTGTGTCCTGCAGATGAAGGCGGAGGCAAGTCAATTTTCACGTCTAACGTAGACCCCAAAATGCCCGTGAGTTATGGCTACCAGTTTCATCCTGAATACCGAGAGGAAAAATCACAACAACGGGAAGTATATGGCGATGCTATGCCGCTCGTCCGTTGCCGACATCATGCGGATCAATCTTTTGACTGTCTAAACTTGAGCTTTGACTTTAGGGTATACCCCTCATCGCATGTTTGGGAAGCCAGACCTGAAGAATTATACGGTAGCCCCGAAGCCGCTATCAATGCCTTTGAAACTGCACTTAAACGCTATCCGAATGATCCGCGTTTCTCTGATTTCTACTTACCGCTTTCCAGACTCTACATCAAAGTTGGACGTGAAAAAGATACCGAAAGTCTCATCAACCGTTTCAAGTCAGTCATGAATCCAGAGGACATTGAAAGTTATCGTACGCTGTTCCGCATGCTTGACTCAATGGAGCGGTATGAAGATTTGCTGGAGATTTTTAAGGAGGCTGAGCAGCAACATCCAGATGCGGAACCAATCCTCTGGAGAATTGCCCACATTCACAGGAAATTGGGTAACATTGAACTTGCTGATATTTATGATCGGAAGGCTGATCCAAAATATGACTTGTGGGGAAAAGTTGTATCCGACTTTTCAGCAACAGACCTTGATGGGAAACCTATTTCGCTTCAGCAATATCGCGGAAAAGTTGTCTTGCTTGACTTTTGGGGAGTATGGTGTGGTTTCTGCATTAACGAAATGCCCAATCTTAAGAGAGTCTATAATACTTATAGGGACCAAGGGTTTGACATCATTGGGGTCAGCCTTGATGATGAGGAAACCTTACTGCGGAACTATATTCAAGAGAACAACATCCAGTGGCGGCAGATTTCCAGCGGTGAAAGGTGGGAGGCTGACCCACTCGCACAGCAGTTTAAAATCACGGGTGTACCTGAACAGTGGCTTATTGACAGAGATGGCAAATTAATCACGCATAAAGCCAGGGGAGAGGAGTTAGAAGGTCTCGTCGTGGATGCACTCAAAGGCAAACCCGAAAACCAATAGAACGATTGATAAGGCGAGGTTTCAAACCGCGCCTACATAGATGCAAAACATTTCCCTTGACACCCCGCCCAAAAATCCGTATAATATAACACATCACAACACTATTGAAAATGTGGAACTCCGATGCCCTCTCGTAGACATTCGCGCATCGTCGCGATGCAAATGTTATATCAGATTCACCTCACCGCAGAGCCAATACAACTTGTTATGGAAAAGTTCTGGCAGAGCCAAGATATATCAACAGAACTTAGACCGTTCACACTGCAACTCGTTGAAGGCACCACTTCAAATCTTGAAACGATTGACGCGGAACTCCAAGCAACCTCCAAAAATTGGCGACTTCACCGAATGCCTATTGTAGACTTATCTATTTTACGAATCGCAACGTATGAAATCGTCTATATCGACGAAATTGATGCTGCAACTTCGATCAATGAAGCGGTAGAAATTGCCAAATCTTACAGTACCCCCAATTCCCCGAAGTTTATCAATGGCATTCTTGATAACATCCGAAAAAAACATCAGGATATGCCAGAATCTTAAATCCTTCTGATGCCAAACCCTACTTTCAGTAACCCAGGATATAAAAATCACATTTTTAAGATAATAATGTTAAAACTAAAAATCCTAACGTTCGCCATTCTATTGCTAATCCCATTAAGTCTTAACGCTGCAGAAGAGTTCAGATTTGTTAGTGAATTCGGTGAGAAAGGGGAGGGTGAAGCACAATTCGCAAAAAACTTGTTCATGGCGTTCGGACCTGATGGGTCTATCTATATCACAGACACGGATAACTTCAAAATTCATAAGTTTACTCAAACAGGAGAGTTTGCTTTTGACATTGAGGTGGCAGATACTTCGGAGTTTCGATTCATGAATCCCACTGCTATTGCTATCGGGACTGATAGTTCTATTTATGTGATAGATTGGATACTGCAACACATTTCAGGAACAGACAATCCGAAAATCTTCAACTATGGTCCCTGTGTCCACAAATTCGATGCAAATGGGCAATTTGTTGCGAGTTATCCGATACAAGATTTCAGTAAAAGACTCAATAATCTTGAAGCTGCTGCACCCGGTCTGGATAGTGAAGGTAAATACGCACTTATTATTCCACATGGTGACACAAAGCGAAAATTCTTGCTCACCATTGACACTCAGAATAATCTTTATGTTTATGATAATGGTTTAATTTACAAACTGGATTCAAACGGGAAACCGATTGATCGGTATTCTATAGCACAGCCGGGCGCTGGACAAGCAATTCATCCTGCTGATATGGCTGTGGACAAAACAGGAAACCTCTATATTGTTGATGAAAAAGGACATCGGGTCGTGAAATACAGTTCGGAAGGAAAATTTCTGCTCGCCTTCGGCGAATATGGAGATACTGGCGGACAATTTATCGCGCCATTCCGCATCACAGTCCTAACAGATGGATCGCTCCTTGTTGCGGATAAGGCAAAGTATTTAAAAGATTTTCTCTCTACACTTCCAAAGCGGCTTGACGATCCCACCCCACGTTATGATGGTTATGTAAAATCGTTTAGGTATCGGCTACGCAGAATCCAACGATTTACAACTGATGGTGCGTATATTCAAAAGTTGCTTGTTCCATTTCAGCGTGAGGTTGAAACAGATGTCGCACTTCAACTCAAAGGAATTGATACAAACGGGAACTTATACTATCTCAATCCAACAGTGTTAAGGTTTAGAAAGTATGCCTCAACTAAATCCCTGTTTTCTTCAATGTTTCAAACCGAGCTGAAACTCAGTTATACGCGTGATCTACACGATATCGAAATTGACAATCAGGATGATCTGGATGCGGATCTCTACACTAAATCTGATTTTGATGAGCAGATAATTCAGGATGCGGCAGGTGCGAATTTAACTTTTTCTTATGATTTCAATGAGGACTATCGGCTTGCGCTGTCCAACCGACTCAGGTTTATTCGGATGACTGATACGAGCTATTACCGAGCGCAGGATTTTGAGGATTTCCGTGGCACTTTCAATCCAGATGATAGAACAACGGAATCGTCTTGGGATAACCGAGTTCAGTTTGATTTCACTTGGATACGCGACCACAGCATCTACAATTATCGTGAGGCGCGTGTTTATGCATACCTCAGTACAATCCGTCTGGATTTCATCAATGATGCACTTGATAGAAGTAACTTCAGATTTTTCGATTTCTACGCGAAACTTTCCGACTGGGGAGGTGGCATCTATTACGACTTAAGCAGAACATTCCGCCTGAACTTTGAAATCACACACTTCTTCGGTAAAAATAGATACACGTATATTGATGAAACAAACGACCTCTATGCCACAGGATTTCAGCAAGCGGATACAGTACGCGCTATTTTGTTCATCAACGGATTCTTTTAATCCAGATATAGACAGCATTTATAGTAAAACATACAATTATTTACACACTACGGTAGGTTTGGTTTCCTAACTGCACCAAGCAACTGTCTGGCATTATTTCTGAAATTTAGTCGTGTCTAAGAGCATCAATCGGATGGAGTTTAGCTGCTTTCCATGCCGGATATGCTCCAAAAAACACACCAACAAGCGCACTAACTACAAAGGAAAGAAAACCGTAGACAGGTGAGATGACGGTTCGCCATCCCCAAAGTGATGGCACCATCTCTGCACCAGCTATTCCAACACCGACACCCACAAGACCGCCGATCAAAGCTAACGTTGTAGATTCAACAAGGAATTGGATAAGAACATCTAATCGTTGTGCACCGACAGCCTTACGGAGACCAATCTCTTTCGTTCGTTCTGTTACTGAGACCAGCATAATGTTCATAATCCCAATGCCGCCAACAAGTAATGATACCACGGCAATCCCTAAAATCATGTTGGTAAATGTTTGGCTCGATTCTTCTAACGTTTCCATGAATTCTGCTTGATTGCGAATGTGAAAGTCAAGGTCTTTATTTATAGGAATTTTGTGCTGTTTACGTATTAACTCCGTTGCCTCTGTTTCTGCTGCCTCAAGCAGTTTATCTGTTTTGGCTTGCAAACTGATACTTGACAAATTTTCAACTCCAAAAACCCGTTTCATTGCAGTAGTGTAAGGAATAAAGACTTGATCATCCGGATTCCGCCATCCACTTGCCCCCTTCTCTTTCATTACACCTAAGACGTGAAAGCCAATATTCTTAATCTTGACCGTCTTGCCAACCGGATCTCTTTGAGCGAAAAGATTGTCCACAACACTTTTTCCAAGAACACACACCCTTTCACGTTTACGTATATCGTTTTCACCAAAAAACTTTCCATTTGCAACGGTAAAATTGGCAGTGACGAGATAGTCTGGGGATGTGCCAACAATTGTAGTGTTTGTATTCTTATTCAGATATTTTACCTGTGCCCGGCTGCTCACTTCAGGCGTAACATACCAGAAATTCTGTCCACGTTCACGTAATATGTCGGCATCTTCAACAGTGAGCGTTCTCCGTGCATCTGCTGAACCACGTCCCCGAAACATACTTTGCCCAGGGCGGACAGCGAGTATATTTGCCCCTAAAGTCTGAATCCGTTCAGTTATATCCGCTTTCGCACCTTCTCCAATTGAGGTAGTCGTGATAATTGCACCAACACCTATGATAACACCCAACATTGTCAAAAGTGAACGAAGTTTATTGGCTAATAAACCGCGAAAAGCATTTGCAAGACTTTCAAGGATACTCACAGTTTACCTCCTGGGCATCTATCTACCTCGTGGACCGCCGCCCATCCTACGTACTGTAGAAGCAGGATTCTGCATCATACGCCTGAACATTTCACTCGAGCCTCCTCCTCTTTGAAAACCGCCAATGGCAACGATATCACCTTCAGCAAGTCCTGAGATAATTTCTACCTTGTCAAAACTACTCACCCCAACCACAATGGGTTGTGGACGACCGGGTTGTCCATCTTCTCCAATAGGTCTGACCATTTTCCTACCGCGCATATCAAGGATAGCTTCAGATGGAAGCGTTAAGATGCCTATTTTATTGACAGCTGAAATTTGGACACTTGCGTTCATGCCGGGTTTGAGAAATGGCATCTTTACTGATTCAGGTTCTGGTTGTTGTGTAATGTCCGGTGTATTTTCAGCGGGAGTTTCCTCCAAAAGACCGCCAAAAAGAGTGCCCCAATCGTCTTCACTTTCTTCCTCTGTTTGAGCGATAGAAGGTTCCGCAGGTTGTTGCGTGGTAGGTTCTTGACGGTCTGGTCTTCGCGCCTGATTCTGATTTTCACCTTCACCTTCCGCTTGGCGTTGTTGACGCATGGCGCGGAAACGCTCTCGTTGCTCATCTGTCAGATCACCCATTTGTCCACTTTGCCATTCACCCGTGCCTCTACGCATCCCTTGACGTGAACCTGTAGCCCCTATAGCCCCAACATTTTTCAACTCCGATGTTACTTCAAACGTCGTGATGTTCTGAATAACCTGTCCCATAGGGGCAATTTTCAAGACTTGTCCCTCAAACGGTATGTCTGGATATGCTTCCACCGTAATTGTCACAGGTTGTCCTATATTTACCTTACCGATGTCAGTTTCATCAACCTCAGTTACAACAAACACAGTGTTCAAGTCTGCCATTGTAACCAACGTTTGTCCCTCTG
Organism: Candidatus Poribacteria bacterium; assembly: GCA_965219695.1. Taxonomy (GTDB): domain Bacteria; phylum Poribacteria; class WGA-4E; order WGA-4E; family WGA-3G; genus MSPOR6. Next base: position 78,202 of record CBDCOJ010000010.1, read on the forward strand.
AAGATGCAATAGACGAGAGGCGCGATGTGATAACCTGTCCCTCTTCAACCTTTTTTTCCAGAATAGTCCCAGAAATAGGTGCTTTGATGATGGTATCTTCAAACTCAATTTGTCGAAGATCACGTTGCCCTTGGCTCCGTTTGAGCGATGCCTTCGCACTCTGAAGGTCACGTTCTTTCCTGTCAATCTGTTTCTTATTAGTTTCTGCAAGTTTCAACGCGTCTTCTGCCTGTGAAATGCGTTGTTGCTGTAATTCAATATCCATATCACGCGACACCTCACCTTCAACCCGCTCATTCGCTACTTCTAAGGCAAATTCAGCTTTTTTTATATCTGCCCGTGCTAATTCAAGTTCCACTTCACTCGCCGGTTTTTCAACTAACTTAAGTTGTTCTTGAGCAGATTTGTATCGCGCCTCAGCAGAACTATATTGTGCCTGTGAAGCGTCAAGCGACGCTTGTGAGATAAGTTCTTCCTCAAACAACTTCACATTCCGCTCATGCTCCGTTTTGACCAAATCAAGATTGACCTTTTCCTGTGTAACTGAAGCTTCTGCGCGCTTTTTGTTTTCTTCACGAACTGTTTCAGAAGTTAACAGTTTATACCTGAGATTTGCGATCTTCAGACTATTTTCTCCATCTTTAACACCGCGTTTATTCGCTATTTTCTCAAGCCGAATCTGCTCCTTAATTTGCTCTAACCGTGTCTTTGCCTCTGCAAGTGATTCTTTGGATTGCCGAATCTGGATTTCCGACTGTTCCTTCTGTAGTTGAATGTCAATTTCCGACTGTTGAAGACGCGCTTCCGCCGCTTTCAAATCTGCTTCCGCTTGTTCTAAACTAATCTGTACATAGGTGTCTTCAATTATCGCGATGACATCGTCCTTCTCCACATAATCGCCTGCGTCAACATTTAGCTTCAATATCTTTCCACTCGCTTTTGAACTGATTTCAACGATATTCAACGGCTTTATAGTGCCTGTAGCATCAATTGTTACAGCAATGTCACCCCGTTGGACAGTTGCTGTTTGTACTGCGGGTGTGTCTGTGCTATTGTCCCCCTTAGTAGCTAATACCATGCGTCCGATGACGACTGCGGCTCCTACAACAAGCACAACTACACCAACAATTGTGATAATTTTCCACCTGTTCATCGGAATCCTCCTTCATAACTTGGTTCAATTTATATCCCGAAAGAAGTCATACAAAGGACACTATTATCTACTATGGACCCTCTCCCCAATTCATATAGGCGCTATAAATTTAGTCAAATTAGATAGCAAAATGTTCGTATTTTTACGACAAGTTGATTGTTGTATTTGATTCCTCATTATCTGGTATTTGTAGTGAATCCATAAATTTTTATATACTACGGTAAGTTCGGTTTCCTAAATGAACCAGTATTTATTCAGTTCTATGGATGCGGTTAGGAAACAGCATCTACCAAGAAGTGTTCACATGTTTTTAGATTTCATTATAATTCGCTTCAAGACACCTTAAGTGGCATATCAACAGCACTATCCCGCCGTTCATGCATATTCTTTTCCATCGCTTCCGGATATCGGTCTGGCAGATAAGAGACCTCGTTTAACCTATGAAGTGCTTCTCCTTTTAATTTCCAACCAGCGGCACCGAGATTATCCTGCAAATGTGCTGCGTGTCTTGCACCGACAATCACAGAGGTCATCGCATGTTGTTCAAGCACCCATCGGAGTGCAACTTGTGCGAGACTATGTCCCAATTCCTCTGAAACCTCAAAGAGAGTTTCTAACGTCTCGTCTGCGTTTGCAGCAAAATAACGTTGTGGGAACGCCCAACCTTCTGCTGACCGCGATCCTGCTTGGGCGCGTTCGCCAGGTTTGTATTTGCCAGAAAGAAATCCTCCAGCTAAAGGACTCCACACAACAATACCTAAACCCTTATTTTCACAGAGTGGGACTAACTCCTGTTCTATGTCCCGCACAACGAGACTATATTGCGGTTGATAACACGCAAACTTTGCTAAGTTTAGAGAATCGCTGATCCATAGTGCTTCAGATAACCGCCAAGCTTGGTAGTTGCTACACGCTGTGTATCGCACTTTCCCTTGACGAACAAGATCGTCTAACGCGCGTAGCATCTCCTCTAATGGCGTTTGTGTATCTACATGGTGAATATAGTAGATGTCTACATATTCCATCTGAAGTCGTTTGAGGCTATCGTCAATCGCTTGCATGATATGCACGCGAGACATTCCAGAATCGTTTGGACTGGGCCCCATCGGATTGAAAAACTTTGTGGCTACAACAGCATCGCGGCGTCTGCCTTTGAGTGCCTTTCCGAGCAGTTTCTCTGATTCTCCGTTGCCATAAGAATTGGCGGTATCAAAGAAGTTCACCCCGGCATCCCACGCAAGATGTACCATGCGTTCCGATTCTGTTTCATCTGCACCGTGACCAAATGTCATCGTGCCTAAACAGATTTCTGAAACTTTCAGACCACTTTTGCCAAGTCTTCTATATTCCACTATTTCACCATCCTTTTGACTATAGGTTACCCCAACGGCTTTGCTCTGTTGGCAACTTCTAAAATGCCATCAAGTACGTCGGTAACTTCCGGGTCAATCTGCTCTATTGGTACATATTGAACTAAAGTGTGGTAATTCGTTTTTTGCATGAGGTTAGGCAACGCAAGCTTTTTAAAAAATGATGTGAACAACGGATCCAGAAATTCAGTACTGACTTTCGTATTTGGCGACCAAGGCGACTCTTGTCCAAGCGTTTCTCGGGCATTTTCAATCTCTTTAATCTGTTCTTCCATTATAGATACACAATCTTCTGAGGACAATGTGTCGTCAGTGTGTTTCGATGCTGCATTGTGCGCCCAATTGATTAGAACATGTTTACTGGAAACAATATAATTTTCAATTTCACGGCACTCCCAGGCGTATTCCGTTAATTCAGATCGTGTACGAAGTTTATTATCAATCCGATCAAAGAGGCAAAACCCCACTAAATCTGGTTTTGACTCACGCAAGCCATAGAAATGTTTGCGGGCTTCCCGAGGATGATTGCCAACATAGTGTACATAAGGCGATTCTAATACAATTTGGGCAGGATGATTAAGCTTCTTTGCAAATGCTTGTAAGATTGGAAGATCAGTAGCACCTTCAAGATAGAGAACCCATCCTTGTTGTTCTGCCTGATAGTACTGCTCAGAACCGATTGCCCCCAGTGATTTCAATAGTTGGCTGCCACGGTCATCAATCCGATGCGGTTTGCCGAGAAAAGCGATGACAACATCCCGTTTTGCTGCCTCATTGAGAATTACCTCAGAATGACTCGCGATAACAATTTGACTGTTATGCTCTCGTGCTAATTCCGTAAGCACTTGGTAAATTTGTCTCTGCCGAAGGATCTCAAGATGTGCATCTGGCTCATCAAGCAGAAGGACAGAATCCGGATGTGCGGTGATATAAGCGAGTAGCAATAATGTTTGTTGCAACCCACGTCCTGATGAAGAGAGGTCTAACGAGATACCGGACTCATCAAGGTAAGTCATTACAAACTCTCCACGTTCTTTAATATAGTTCGGTTTATCAAGTTGCACGCCAAATAATGCGCGAATCTGATCACAGATTCTTTTCCACGCTTCGGTATTCTGTGAAACCTGATAACACAAGTTACGCAAAACTTCTGCAGTACGCCCCTCTCCTATCCGAACGTCAATTGTTCCTTGCTCTAATCGGATTTCATTGGAGGCAAGTCCAGACATCGGAGGAAGATAAGCAACAGAAAAATTACCTACTTCGTCAGGAATAGCCATTCGCTCGGCTACCACACCATTATCTTCCGATGTTCTCAAAGGGCGGCAGTAAAAAGATTCTTGATTGGCATAGTCGAATTCCATACCACATTTCCAATTTTTACCATTAGTGATACCTTCAACAATAATATCTATGCGGATATTCTGGGTTTGTTGTTTTCCATTAATCTTCTCCGCGTCACGGACTTGCAAGTTTCGCCAGAGCAAACGTGTCTGTGGGACAGGAACAGAGAGGAGATGAAGTCGATTGATAACAACCCCTGGACGTTTTACCGAATTCGGTTTCCCCTTATGATTCTCGTTCCATCGTTTGAGTCCTATCTCCCACAAAGTCAGAGCCTGTAACGCGGTTGTTTTGCCTGAATTATTAGGACCGATGAAGACAACCGGATTCCCTAATTCGACTTCAATCTCCCCAAACCTTTTGAAATTACGACAAATCAATTTCGTTAGCATTTTGCTCCAGAATAGTTCAAATTACAATTATTCCACCATCTGATTAACTACTATCTTCTTGAAGAATCAGATATCTTTCACCGGAATATCCTTCACTTCTTAATTCATGCTCCCAATCAACAAATCCTAAACTTTCATAGAGTCGCGCGGCAGCTTGATTTTCCCTTTCATGACTTGTCGCAATCCGCTCAACTTCTGGGTGTAATTTCAATCTTCGTATCACTTCAATCATAGCTGCTCTACCATAACCTTTCCTTTGAAACTTTTCACCTATCATCAAACGCAAGATGAAACCGACTGCATCTGTAAGTTCATACATTGTGAATCCTATCATAGATGGCTTCGCTTGGTAATGAGCATCTGAGTCATAGATACCGAAAGGATGATATGTTGGATTGACAAACGCTTCGGCAAGAGATTGTACATTAGTGGCAACAAATTTCTTTTGATGCTCAGCGACCTTTAGGGAGATACACTCATGAAAATTTGTCTGTGTGATTGGTCTAAGGGATACTGTTGTCATAAACCTGCTCTTTGTAGGTGAATGTAAACAATTTCAACTTTTACCGAACAGTAACGGTTTCACCTTCAGAACGGAGTCCCGCCTCATACACCTTCATCACTTCTAATGCAAACTCAAGCGAACCCTGCTCAGCAGGTTTCCCTTCCAAAATACAATCACAAAAATACCGCATCTCCTGATAGAAACCTTGTATAAAAAGACCTTTATTTTCAAGTGTGCCGAGACTGTATTGTGGCTCCCAAACGATGGCACCGCTATCAAAACCTTCTGGCACAAAACTTGTGCTACCACTGTAATTGAACTGCATCCCGCGTTGTAACAAAACACTTGTACCGTTCCGAATTTCGGCATGGCAACCGTTACCAAAGAATTGGTAGAGTTCAGAAGGTTGTGCGTGCCTTGCACCGTCTGCAAGATGGAAATTTCCAAGTACGCCACTGGCAAATTCTATGACACACACGCCACCGCCACGTTTACCACGATGCACCGTCACAGATGACACTTTTCCACCAACTGCCAATAGCAGTGATAACGGATGCACTCCATTTTGAAGCCAGTTCGTATGTTCGCCCTCACGAAGAACGCGCTTTCCCTCACCCGGAATAGTCATCGGATAAACACCCAATAGTGTTCGGAGGGGGCCGTATTCTTTGGTATCAAAGATTTCAATAATTTTCTGCGTAGCAGGCATGAACGCCTTTTTGAATCCAACAACCACAACGCTGGCTTTTCGGTGACGAATCATCTCCTCAACTTCACTGGCGAACATGCCAGGCGGTTTTTCCAACCATACATGAACACCTGCCTCCAACGCCTCACACGTCAGTTCAGGATGAAGACGCGGCGGAACACAGAGAAATACCGCATCTAATTCCTCGTTTAAAAACATCTCAGCCATACTACTGTAACACGCCTTCACACCGTACTGTTCAGCAGTCCGTTTGGCACGCTCAATGTTCACATCGCAAAATGCTTGTAACCGGACGGGGAGAAATGTCATCGTTGGCAAAACATTCCGATAAGAATGCGACCCAACACCAACGACCGCTACATTTAATCTTTTCTCAAAGTCTCTCTGATAACTCATGCTTGCCTTAGTAATTCCTCAGCGCGTGACAGCATCTATAAATCGGAAAGTGTAGCATCAAGGTACGCATCCATATCTTTTTTCATCTTTTCCAATTCATCCATGTCAATATACATCATGTGTCCCGCGCCGTAATAAGCCATCGTAATGTTATCCTGCAAAGATTTATCCAGACCAAGATGGCTAAACGTGTATTCTGTCGCCAAAAAAGGTGTTGCTAAATCGTAGTAGCCACTTGCGACGTAAACTTTCAAGGACGGATTAGTCGTCATTGCCTTGCGAAGCGTATCTGCAACGTTCACGTACTCGTTCTGATGTCCACCGTAGTCCCACGGATGCACGCGTCTACTTAGGATTTCATACGGGAGATCGCTTTCAAACTCAAGATCACCGCGTACATAATCGTTAAGTGTTGCGGTATAAGCACCTTGAATCACTGCTGAACTGGGATCATATTCATAGTTTTCACCCGCTGAATCGCGGTCTATGCCTTTAAAGCGGCTATCAAAACGACCAACCGTCTGCCCTTCCTCTCGGAGCAGTTCCTTACAGAACCTATTAATTTTTATTCGCAAATCTGTCTTTTCAATGTAATCAGGTGTCAATCCGGTATACATTGCCAATTTCTTAACAATCGCTTGCCTTCTACGATCTGATATGGCTGAACCCTGCATCAAAGCAACAGTGTAATCGCCTACTGCAAATTCTCTGACTTCATCTAAAATCTTTTCAAGACTACCGTCTTTTGAAGTCTCCAATTCACTCAGTTTTTTATGCCAAAACGCTGTGGCAGTATAGGTCGGCAGAAAGAGGATATAGGGCAAATCGTTCCCCGCCGCAAACCGAATTGTCTGAAAGTTTAGCACTACAGACACAAGCATGATTCCGTTGAGATAAGTGCCGTGCCGGTCTTGAAGATAACCTGACAATCCACATGCACGCGTTGTGCCATAACTTTCACCAATGAGGAATTTAGGTGAACGCCACCGCTTGTAACGCCCCAAATACAGCAGGATAAAATCACCAACCGATTCAATATCCCGCTGAAATCCGTGAAACTGTTTCGCTTCTTCTCCTGGCACTGCTCTACTAAAACCCGTACTCACAGGATCAATAAATACCAGATCGGTCTTATCCAAAATGGAAAACTCGTTATTTGTGAGCTGATATGGGGGTTGCGGTGGATTGCCATCCTCATCCGGTTTGACACGACGGGGACCTAACACGCCTAAATGCAACCAAACAGACGATGAACCAGGACCACCGTTGAACGAAAATGTTATCGGACGTTTTGACGCATCCTCAACATCGTCTAAAGTATATGCAATGAAGAATATAGATGCTTTCGGTTTTTCACCCTCTTTTTCATCTTCCGCTTTCAAAACAAGCGTGCCTGTTGTCGCAGTATACTTAAGCTCTTTGCCATCGATCATAACACTATGATGTGTAACAGAGAGTTTATCTTCAGGTATTGACTTGTCTTTTTCCTCAGACTTACCCTCTTCAGAATCTTTTTGCTCTTCTTGACTCATGAGTAATTCCTTTTCTGTTAGATATATGCGACCATTATAGCATATTTTCAAATCGGTTGTTACAAAATTGTTTGACATAAAGGCAAAATGTGCTAAACTCTAAAGAAGGAGAAATACAATGAAAAAACCGATTCGTTTAGGACTTATTGGCTGTGGTGGCATCGTCCAAAAAACACATGCGCGTGCCTACCTTGCCCTTTCAGATATAGAAACCATAAAGGTATCTGCCCTTGCAGATGTTGTCCCAGGAAACCTTCAGGTAGTTGGTGATCAATTTGATGTGCCAGCACAAAACCGATATCCAGATTATCAAGAGATGTTAGCAAAAGCTGATATTGATGCAGTAGTAATTGCGACACCACATTCACTTCATGCAGAACAGGTGATTGAATCAGCAAGTGCAGGAGTGGCGATTATCTCCGAAAAGCCTATGGCGACAAGCCTTGAAGAAGCAAATAAAATTATGGAGGCAGTCAATCACAACGATGTGCCTTACACAATAGTGCATAACTACCTCTATACTGCTGGAATGCAAGCGGCAATTGCACTACTACCCGAAATCGGCAAGACCTATTTCGGACGAAGCACTGGGATGGGATTAAGATCAACTGATTTTAATGCTAACCACCCGAACCCAGCGTTTGCATGGCGAGCGAGTAAGGCAAAGGGGGGCGGTTGTATAAGCGATACAAGTTATCATGAAATTTATTCTGTCTGTACCTTAGTGCAATCCCCTGTACGCTACGTTGAAGCACGCGTGCACACGATGGTTTTGGATATTGATGTTGATGACTTTGCAATGCTGTTGTGTGAACATGAAAATGGGGCTGTCACCACCGTCTCTGGTGCATGGAGTGTCCCAGCTGATGATTTCGGCTGGTGTGAAGTGCATGCTGAAAACGGCTCGCTGCGTGTCAAACATCGCTACAATGTTCGCGAGGCGCTGCGCCGTTTTACCAGAGCAGAAGGTTGGAAACAATTAGAACTTCCCGACCTTGATGAGGAAGGACTCAAGGATGCCAGTGGACACGCAGGTTATTTTACGGCTACTTTTAATGCTCTTGCTGAAGGCAATGCATTGCCCATCAGTGCTGAGAAAGCGTACCATAATCTCGCGATAATTGATGCCGCGCGTAGGGCAACAGTGGAACGTCGGGCAATTGAAATTTAGTAATCTGAAATAGAGTTGATGTTCTAACTAAAGTTCTGGTAAAATTTAATTGCCTACTTCTATTTGGGCTTTAAGCAGAATTTTTCTCAAGGATGTCTATGTTCAATCAATTTTTCAATTACCTCTTTATGTTTTGTATTTCTTTTATGATTACTGGATGTAGCACAATTTTTTCAGCTCAGGAATGGAGTGATAACTATGCACTAATGGATGGAGTGCAATCAACAAGTCCACAAATGATTGATGGAAATCTTGAAACTGTAGGAGAAGCAGCGTTGACATCAGATAATATAGGGTTTGCATTACTTGATAAAGGAGAATTTGCCCGAAATGATTCTATAGTGATTGTTTCATTACCAGACAAGAAGAAAATTTATAGAATTATACTCCACTCGGAAAATTTAAGACATTTTGTTGTATACGCGGATAAAGGCAAAGGAACAAAAGGTGAAGATTGGCAACGTATTACAGAGATGCGAGATGTTAAATCCAAAATAATTGATCTCAAACTTAAAATACCATATTATACTCATCAGATTAAGATTCGTATATTGAAGACTAACCCAATAGTTCAAAAATATGGACCGTCAACAAGAGGTTCAGGAAGACTTGATAGAACAGTATTCAGCAATCGTATACCTATTAAGTTACCAGGCAGAATTCGTGAAATTGAGATATATGGTTTTAAAACTGCAGAACAGTATTAAAAGAAATAACATATCTCATAAGAATATTAATAATTTGCAGTCTGATTGTGTACGTTATCATATATAATTTGGAAAATATTCATCAAATGTGTAAAGAGCACCTTAAAAAGAGGTTGAAAAATGAATGCTAATCGTCACAACATACAAATTACCGCTGAACAAGATGCACAAAACGATGCCAACAAATTGCTCTGGTTAGTTGCGGGTTTAGCATTAAACGTCATAGGACTTCTTACCGCTTACGTTTACGAACCCTCTCCACCGGCTATCCGGTTAATGGAAAAATCGGAGGACGAGGTGCTGTTTTACACAGCGGCTTATAAAGCCAAAAGCCGCCAGATCCAGCTTACTTCTGCTCTTATCGGTTTTATCATTAGCGTTGTTTTAGTTATTATCCTCGTAGTTGCTCTTTTCGGTCTCTTCTTTTCAGCACAACAAGAGATAATGAGAGAGGTACAACGGGGTATACAAAGGTAGACTCAATTTGATTTTTTAAAGAAAACATAACCGAATCACCACTAATACAACCGAAATTACCTTAACTGCACAAAAAGTGTATCTATCTTGAAATCACACAAATTTGCTCTTATCAATGTAAAAATTCAGCAAGGAGAAAAAAATGAAAACCACTACAATGTTTCATATTTCAGTCTTTTTCATACTAATACTAACCTGCGTTTTACCCTTTGCAACCTACGCTCAACAAAGTTCTGCATCCGCATCAACACAAGTTGAGGCTGCTGACTTGTTCATAGCAGACCATGCTGGCATTGATGAAGTTGACGCACAAAGTGCAGCTATGTTGGTAACTGCAGAATTCCGAAAACTTGGTATTCCTGTTTACAATCCTGTTTTCGAAGCCCCCAAACCTGGGAAGGTGTATCGCATTACCTTTCGTCGTTTAGGTGAAAAGGTGCTGGTTCATCTGAGTCAGAGAAATTCACTTGGTAATATTGTTATTGAGAAGCAACTTTGGATTGCCAATATTGAGGAGATGATCGCAGCAGCACCAAGACTGGTTGATGCACTTGTCAATAATAAACCTATAGCTTCCACTGCCGACCTTGAGACCGTTACCGAACAGGAGGCACGAGAACTTCGAAAAATAGACGGGGAATCTCTTTGGAATATGGGAATCTTCGGTGCTTTTATTCCGGGAACTGACGCTGCTGCTGAACCCGGTTATGAATTCGGATGGTCCTATGAGACACCGAAGTATGCTATTGGGACAGAGTTTAGAGGCAGCTTCGGAGACGAATATTCATTCGGTTCTTGGTCAATTGGTGCACGTTACTTCTTCAATAAACAGAATATTTCACCCTATATAGGAGGCGGACTCTCGATCTTTGGTGGAAGTTATAATGATTGGTATTACGAAGATGATTATTATTACGATTACGATTCAGGAGACGATAACGGTTTAGGTGCTTACTTTGTCGGCGGCATCTCAATGCTCCGTCTTACAAAGAGTCGTCTTAAACTTGAATTGCGAGTGGATAGACCTTTCTTCTCATTACCAAAACAAGATATGATGCCTATTACAATCGGAATCTTTTTCTCTCAGCATTATGTTCCCGGTAGAGCAGGATGTTGGCTGTTTTGATAGGACTGTTTGAATTAAGTTTGTGATCTACCCCGTTTCTAAATCGGGATAGAAGGAGTAATCACATGGTTAGTCGACAAGAGATACAAGCGACGTGTGACGACATCGTCCGTGAATTTGCGCCGTTACAGGTTATCCTCTTTGGTTCCTACGCCTATGGTACGCCAACGGAAGACTCGGATGTAGATCTGCTTGTCGTGATGCCTATTCCAAATTCAGAGTTTCGTAACAAAGCTGTAGAGATACGCCAACGGATTCCGTATCGTTTCAGCATGGACCTGTTGGTGCGTTCACCGGAAGAGATAGCGTATCGTGTCTCATATAACGATTGGTTTCTTCGCGAAATTACTGAAAAAGGCGAGCTACTTCACGGTTCTAATGCACATTACAATATAGAAAACACTAAAAGCATGTCGAACCTTGTCAAAGAGAAAAACGAATGTATGAACCCTTTGACACTGGAATGGTTAGAAAAAGCTGAAAGACATTATAATGCAGCAAAGTGGCTCCAGCAATCCCCGAACCCTGTTGATAACTCTATCTGTTTCCATGTCCAACAGTGTATTGAAAAGTATTTGAAAGCATGGCTGCAAGAAGCAAACACTCCTTTTTCAAAAACACATGACCTTCAAGAATTACTGAATCTGATTGTGCCAACTGTGTCTACCTGGAAAACTTGGAAACCGGACTTTAAATTAATTTCCACTTATGCAGTAGATTCGCGCTATCCCGGTGATTCCGCGACAGCTGAGAACACACAACATGCAATGCAAATTTGCGATGAGGTGCGTCAAGCCATCCGCACACAATTGGAACTAAATTAAAGCTTCTTTTTAAAGCGTATCTCATAAATAGGGTTTGTTGGTTTTTATCAGTTGTTTCTCTCTGTGAATCAACGCCAAATGCGCTTTTGGCATTTGTCGGGAGGGAACTCCGATTCCCGACCGTTCGCGATGCGCAGATCGCTCCTACAGGACTTGAAATCGGGCTTTCAAAGCCCTCCAACTATTTATGAGATAGGCTGTATAAAAAAGCAAACTGATATTTTGGAATCCATTAAGGAGAAATCGCAATGAAAATAAATTTAATATTCTATGTTTTAGTTTTTTCGGTGGTAGTACTAACTTTTAGTATGCCTTTTACCGCGCTTGCCCAGCGAAATTTAGTGGTGGCACAAGCTGAGGCAGATGCAACAGCAGATGCCAATAAAGATGTTAACAAACCTCTATGGTTCGGTACGGGGTGTCTTATTTCTGGACTCGTATTTTTACCTTTGCCTGGTTGGTACAGCTGTCTTTTACCGCCTGTCGGTCTTACGGGAACCTATTTCTATCGACCCGCTCCTCCTGTTTCGCGCCTGATTGGAAGAACACCAGAATATGTAGATGTTTACACATCAACCTACAAATCAAAAAGAGGAGGTGTTCAAGCCAGTTGGGCATCTGCAGGATGTCTCAGTGGTGGTGCTGCAGTCGGTTTGATAGCTGTTGGAATGGGAGTTGGAATAAGGTTGGATGAAATACGAATATCAACACAGTAATAACTTTAGATATTTACCGTTCTGACGTTTGTAAACAGATGCAAAAAAACATTGGACTGATAGCACCGTTTTTATTTTTTCTTCTTTTAGCATTCTCACTTCACGCCGCACCCTTAAAAACCCTTTCGTTGGATTTCACGCGTGAACTAACCGAGAACAACAAGACAGAACATATCGCTGGCACACTTCACTACGATGTAAAAACTGCACGAGTTGTCGTTGAAGTAACAAAACCACTTAAGCAAATAATGGTCGTGAAAGAGAATGTGTTAGAGATTTTCTATCCTATTGAAAAACAAGCATTTCGTTTCGTTTCCGAGGGACGCATTCCGCTCCCTTTTATTGAATCCATAATCCAATCCACACAAGCAGAGTACGGATTGACCGCAATCGGATATTCTCTGAATAAGCATGACATTGTGGACAAAGTACTCTATACTTTCTGGAAACCGCCTGAAAAAGCTAAAGAGCAACTTGGAACTGTCATCTTAGGGATGCGCGATGATAAACTTATCTCGGCTGAAGTTAAGAACCCTAAGGGACATATTATTGCAAGATCGCTTTATCAGAACCACAGCAAAATCGGCATCAACTATATCCCAATGAAGGTTAAATCCAGTACGTATGGTGTGAAGTCTGAAGTGCTACAATTTGAGAAAATTACCTATAGTAACCCACAAGTGAATGAGAAAGCACAAAACTCAATACTAAATTTTACAATTCCCGATTCTGTGAAAGTCAAGGTAGTCAAATGGTAAATTATTCTGTTAACCGAAAAATCGTCTCTTTCTGTAATGTGTGTTTAATTGTTATTACGCTTTCCACATCTGCCTATGCAGGAGAGGCAAACGATCTTGCTTTTATCCTAAAAGTCAATCCGATAAAAAAAGAAATACCGCAAAATATTAGTCACTTTAATCCTCTGGAAACTTCAGAGCTGATACTCGCCGCTACAGGATTGATACGGCTATATCAGAAATTCATCTCGAGTCAAGACGGTCCGTCTTGCAACTTCACACCGACTTGTTCGCGTTTCGGCATGGCATGTATACAAGAATTTGGGATGCTACGCGGTATCCTCCTCACTGCCGACAGGCTCATCCGATGCAACGGTTTAGAATCCACACACTACCATAAAGATCCAAGTACAGGAAAGTACATAGACCCAGTTACAGATTATGACCACTAAACAGATATGGGGATTGTTGCTCATAATACTTTTCAATACAGCGTTGTTATGTTTTGCAAATTCTGAAGAGTCGATCAACTATTACAGCCCTGAAAATGTCCTCAAATTTGCTGATCATCTATATGAGCAGGGCGATTACCTCCGCGCTGCAGGTGAATACCAACGCTACCTTTTTTATAAACCACCGGAAAGTGAGAAAATTCACTATAGGATTGCCCTCTGTTACCGTTTTGGTGGTAAATCTGATCTGGCTATCCAACAATTCGAAACATTTCTAAAGAAATCTCCAAACAGTAAGTTAAGGAGTAGCACTTATTATCAAATTGGTGTTTCCTACTTTCTAATGGAGCAATATGGAACATCGGCAAATTATCTTAACACATCTCTACCACGTATAACAGATGTTCGTTATCGCGCCGAATCACGCCAACTAATTGGGCTCTCTTACCTGATGCAAAGTCAGTGGTTTGAGGCTCAAAAGATATTCAATGTATTGCAGAAATCAGACGTGTTGGCAGTTAGGGAAAAAGCAGCGATGTATAGTAAATATGCTGTACAAGGAGCCAAACTACCTACCCGTAGCCCATTTTTAGCCGGTTTTTTCTCCGCAATTGTGCCAGGGACTGGACGGATCTATACGGGCCGTGTTGGTGATGCGCTGAATTCTCTCCTCACCGTGGGGCTAACAGGTTGGCAGGCTTACGATGGCTTCCGTAGAGATGGAATTTCGTCTGTGAAAGGATGGACTCTCGGTACGCTCAGCGGCATTTTCTATGTGGGTAACATCTATGGTTCCGTAATTTCAGCACGTTTTTACAATCGTCATGTAGCCGACGAATTTTTGGCAACACTTTTCATAGAATTTCCGCATTAAAAATCGTAGTTACTGCTTAGCAAAACGCAATTTAAGTTGTCCCCAAGTCATTGCTAACTTATCGCGTGGTGTTACCGCAAGCACACCGGTAATGCCGATGTTGATCAACTGTTTTATTTCTGCCTGTGAGCGAGCGATGTTAGAAATGCGCACTTCATCTATCTTGCCATCAAGAAATGGTCCAGCACCCCGTCCGAGCCAAAGTTTATCGTTATTCGGGGTAATCTCTCCACCAATATTGCCTTCGTTATCCATTTCTCCATCAATGTAAATCTTGCCTTCACCGGACTTTGCATCGTAAGTGCCAGCAATATGCACCCAAGTCTTAAGTGGTAACACTGTTTTTCCGATTACAACGGCACTGCCCCAGTCTTTAGAATTCGTTGTCATTCGGAGTAGGACTTTTTGATCGCTCCGAGGACCTACTTTATAGGTAGACTCTTTGGTTGCACCTGTGCCACCAGCAGTTGACGGAGAATCCAGAAATACCCACATCTCCACGGTAAGTCCCTCAACCAAATCAAGGCTATCGCTATCAGGAATTTCCACAAAGTCTCTTGGTCCGTTTCCACCGAAAACGAGTCCACTTCCAGATTTACCATCACCCCACTTCGGACTACCCATTAGCTCACCATCGTTTCCATTTCCAGATAGGTCTTTGACAGTATTTCCTTTACCAGTTTCAAATGTGTACAGCAGAACAGTGTGTTCGTCTTGGGCAAAACTGGGAAGATTAAGGACACATGTAAAAAAGAGGGTGAGTATGAACCAATATCTCAAATTTTTAAAGTTGAACATGATAAAATCTCCTTGCAGATGCAATCTCAAAAGCTTAACTGTGTAGTATATCATACCACAAACCCACCAATTCATAAAATAAAATCAAGTTTCATCTGTAGAAGTTTTCACATTCAAAGAAGGATGGGATATTTTTTTGAACAAATTTCACTTTCATTTGCCTAATCAAACAAGAAAATACTGATTGTATATTTATATCCAAATTTCCAATGCTTATTGAGGAAAACCATGAAACATAAAAACAACATAATCATTTTCACTTTAGGACTAATTTTCTTGATGATAATTACCCTAAATACTTGGGCGCAAGAAACACTTTCAAAAGATGAGAAGCGGTTCGACCTTGATGGGAATGGTGAGCTCAGCACATCTGAAAAGGAACTCATGATAAGAGTGATAAGGATAGAAAATGCCAAAGGTGTTCAATTCAGTCAAAACGAGATTCGTGAAATGGTCAGTGGCAGACGTGACCAACCTCGCGGGAGGGGTGGATTTAGCAGAGGTCGTGGCTCAAGAGAACCTACAGGACCGCGCTTAAACCCAGAGCATGTTGAATTTAAAGATGGCACAGCGACAATTCCTGATCGGGAAACTTTCAAAAAGTTGTCATATCAGGGAACAGAGGTCCGTATTGACACCCAACTTGCCGGAATTGAATTTGTAAAAATTCAGGTTGAAAATACCCATACACAGAACCCACAGCTTTATTTTATGAACACAAAGACACATCGTTCTCATGGAAGTTTCATGCAGGCTGCCGGTATAGGACGAGGTCAAGGGCAAATGCGCGGCGTGCTTAGCTTTCGCCCACTTTTTACCGCACCGAACGGTGAGCCCGGGGTTTACACTTTCGAGTTTAATCCAAATGATGCATTTCCATTTGAAAAAATAAAACTTGTACACGACTTGCTTGTAGCGAAAATGCCAATACTCAAAAACAGACTCGGCTATTGTCCGTTATGGGGTGCTATCAGCATTTATAACCATGAAAAGGCATTATATGACAAGGCTGAATTCCCTGTATACTTTGAGGACGACCTTTACGCGAATGTTGGCTATCTTCCACTAAATCAGGCTGAGTCGTATGGTCGACTACGCCTACTGGAAGCAAACGAACGTCCTACACCACGCGACATCGTAATATGCAAGACCTTGCCAAACGAGATGCCGAGAGTTGCGGGAATTATCACAGGTGTGCGGCAAACACCGCTTTCACATGTGAACTTGCGCGCCATTCAAGACAAAGTACCTAACGCATTCATTACCAAAGCATGGGAAAAAAGATTGATCGCACCGCTCATTGGAAAATATGTCTACTATAAGGTAAATGCAGATGGTTTTGAGATTAGAGAGGCGACACGGAAAGAGGTAGAAACTCATTTTGCAGATTTACGTCCCGCTAAGATACAAAAACCTACGCGCGACCTGTCTGCTAAAAAGATACTGCCGCTTGATGAAATTGGATTTATAGACTCCTCAAGTTTTGGAGTCAAAACGGCTAACGTTGCTACATTAAGGACGTTTGGATTTTCTGAGGGCACAGTCCCAGACGGATTTGGAGTGCCGTTCTATTTTTATGACGAATTCATGAAGCATAACGGTTTTTATGAAAAACTTGAAATATTGCTAAAAGACCCAACGTTCCTGAATTCGCATGACACAAAGGAAGCAGAGCTAAAAAAACTTAGGGTTGAAATTGAGAACGGTAAAATGCCTACCTCTATGATGCGTGCACTTTCGGATTTACAAAATTCATTCCCAGACGGAACCTCTCTCCGATGCCGCTCCAGCACAAATAACGAAGATTTACCGGGTTTTAGTGGTGCAGGTTTATATGATTCCTTCACACACAATCCAGACGAAGGACATTTATCAAAGTCGATTAAACAAGTTTTTGCAAGCCTCTGGAATTTCCGAGCATTTGAAGCACGCGATTTCTTTCGCATTGATCATTTGACTACCGCGATGGGTGTGCTTGTACATCCAAATTTTGAAAATGAAACGGCAAATGGCGTTGCAGTTACAGATGATGTCGTTTATCAAACTGAAGGAAATTACTATCTCAATACACAGGTAGGTGAAAACCTTGTAACAAATCCAGAAAAACAGTCCATTCCAGAAGAGATTTTGTTGGATTGGTGGGATAGCAATAACTATAGAGTTGTGTCAACTTCCAATCGGACCACAGATGGCAAACAAATTCTGACAGACAAGTATCTGCGCGAACTAAATCTCTATCTTGGCACGGTTCACAACAAGTTTAGTCAGTTATACGGTGCTTTATCCCAAACGAAAGACTTTGCTATGGAGATTGAGTTCAAGATTACGAAAGATGGTAAAATATCAATCAAACAAGCACGGCCTTGGGGACAGTAGGTTGTGAATCTATGCTGATTATAAATCGTCAAGTGGAAACTTCTCAGTTATAAGCATAAGAGGATGCCCATTAGAAACAATTCTATAGGTTCGACTGAGAAAAGGTTGTCCCTCAAAGTGCGCGATGCTACTTGGCAATCCGGTTGCTTGTTCAACACCCCACCAAAGCAAATCACGACGGGTTTCCAATTGGTGGAGTTGCAAAAGGGTTCCTAAACCTTTTATACCTGCTTCCAAACCTTCCACAACGCTTTGGGGTAAACGTTCATGGACAATTTGGGACACTGCATAAGCATGGATTTTCGGAGTTTGATTTTCTGTGGAAGGTGTCTGGAGAACCACTTCTCGTGCAATAATATTACCGCCTGTTGGGAGGTCAAGCCAGAAGTGTTTGTTATGGAGTGTTCGCCTTGCTTGGTATAATAGGACTACCTGCACCGGTGACAATTTATATGCTTCAATAAAACGTGTAACGGTTCCATCTGCAACAAGTAAAGCTCGGTGGAATGGTGTTAATCGAGAAAGACTTATGTCCTTCAAAGCAGCGGGTCTATTAGATTGCGCGACAAATAACTCTTTTACGCGTTTATTGACAAAGGTATCAAGATTGGAAAAGGAATCTATTTTCATTTTTATTTTACGATATGTGATTGGTGTAATTTAGGTGTAATGATTTTTAATTTTGATGTCTTACTGGAAATAACTGTTTAAATTAAACATCAGTGTGTTTAAATAGGATACCATAAATCAGTGTGTAGTGCAACCGGAAGCATTATGCCATCAGGGTTATTTAGTTTTCGGTTTTTCGGACGAATTTCTAACATCTGCTATATACCCCAGAACGGTAGGTGCGGTTTCTAACCGCACCGAATTTAGAGCAAAGACCTTCTATTGACTTTCCTTGTAAGATGCGGTGCGGTTAGGAAACCGCACCTACCGCCCTTGGATATTTACTTTTAGTAAAAACTCAATAACGGTAAACTCTTAAAACTGAATAACCCTGTTATGCCATGCATTTGAATTCTGTAAAATTAGACATGTTGCAGCCAAAAAGGTTCGTAACTAAGGGGTTACTAAACACATGAGAGTATCTTCTACTAATCACTTCGTGTCAGATGCAATAGATATCATACCAAATTAACAGGATTTATCTTGTTTTATTTCTGGCGTTGATTCACAGGTAAGATATCCAACTATGGTGAACTTTGAAATTAAAGAGACACATTTTTTGTAGGAGCGATCTCCGAATCGCGACGAAACTCACTGATAGTCGGGAATCGGAGTTCCCTCCTACAACTCAAAATGTCTTGTTAATTCTAAAGTTCACTTTATTTCAATTATTCGCCAATTATGCATAGGATAATCGCTCAACCCTTTTCTCCAACGTCTCCATCTCCTCAAGAATAGCACCGATAAGGTTTGCTTTATCAGCAGCATAAGCAGGGTTGTTCCACTGATTAACTCGCTCGGATGGATCGTTTTCCAAATCGTAGAGTTCTCCATACGGATGTCCACAATACCACGTCAACTTCCGCGCATCAGTTACGATAGTCTTTAGGCGTAAACCTTGCGGGTCGTCCACACATTCAACCAACAATGAATCTCGCACCGACTCCTGTTCTCCACTGAGCATCGGCATGGCATCTACGCCATCAATATCTGACGGAATTGGTAAACCTGTAGCGGCAAGCACAGTCGGCACAATATCAATATGGCTAAACAGGGCTTGTGTTCGCTGTCCTGATGGAATGATTTCAGGATACCTTATCAAAGTCGGCACACGAACAAGCTGCTCATAATGGAACGGTCCCTTCATCCAGAGTCCGTGGTCACCGAGCAGTTCACCGTGGTCAGTGGTAAACAATACCAAAGTGTTTTCACTCAGTCCACATTCATCAAGGCACGCCAAGATACGTCCCATCTCCTGATCAATAATTTTTACCATGTTGTAATAATACGCTCTTCCGAGCCGCGCATCATGTTCCGAAACTTTGCGAAAATCTGCACCACCACCTTGCCCTGCCATAGCAAACTTACCAAGGATTTTTGACTTACTCAGTCGTCCACAGCGCGCTTCCATAAAATGAGGCGGTTTGTCGTCTAACTCACCCTCAACGAAGTCTGGTAGCAGCACCTCTGCGGGATTAACACGTTCCTCAAATTCAGTCGGTACACAGTGCGGATGATGCGGGTCTTGAAAACCGACTGCCAATAAAAACGGTTGGTTAGTATCGCGGTTTGTCAAAAAATCTATCGTACGGTCAGCTGTCCAAACACTATTGTGGTATTTCAGGGGAATATCCCAATCGTGTGCACCACCACCAAATCCTACTTGCGAAAGCCGCCTTGCTTTGCTGTAACTTGCAAACGTCTCTTCGGAAACTTGAGACCGAACCCATTCACCGTAATGCCCTGCAATGCCGTAAGTTGCATGACCAAGTGCTAATTCCACCGTCTCAAATCCATAATATGGACCACAAAATTCAGGATAACGGTCTGTATTTCCTCGTGCCTCAACCGATTGTTCTGCAGATGCACCAAAGGGTTGAAAATGCGCTTTTCCAATATAGTGTGTGCGATACCCGACATCCAAGAGACGATGTGAGATCATCGGTTCATCATCCGGCACGTTCATGCCAACGTTCCACGCGCCGTGACGACTTACATATTTTCCTGAAAAGATTGATGCACGAGCAGGCGTACACACCGGATTCGTACAATACGCTCGTTCAAAACAGACACCTTCAGAAGCAAATTTATCCAAATGTGGTGTGTCCGTAAATGTTGACCCGTAGCAGCTAAGGCTATCTGTTCGCTGTTGGTCAGTCGTGATGATAAGAATGTTTGGACGTTGGATGTTCATAGATACATTTTCTCAATATTGATAAACTTAATTTTCTCTTATTGCTTTGAATAGAGAATTCATCGCACCAAAAAGAATCGGCAAATTTGCTAAAGTAAAGTTCGTTCTGTTCCGGGTAAATGCATCCCCTACAAGTCTACCAAATTGCCACATGATTCCATCAGTTACAACACCATACACAGGAAAATCAGGGTTGTCATTTATTTTTTGTGCGGCAACCAACTCAGCCAAACATTGTCCCCATCCCTGTTCAAAGTCGTTCTTTTTCGCCTCAACCATCATTATCAAAGGCATACCAACAACAGTAATACCTAATTCCGATCTGGTAGCGACAAGATAATCTGGTGTGCCATTCAAAGTCTCATCATAAGTAATGGATTTCTTTATCCAAAGTCCATAGTTTTCAGCATAATCTTTGTAGATCTCTCTTAGAATAGGGAATATAACCACTTCACATCTTGAACCTTCTGATGTAAAAAAATCAATATGTTGCTGACTAAATTCAAGTTCCTCTAAAAAATGTTCTGAAGGATCTTTTGCCTCAACTCCGAAAAAATCATTATACGCGTATTTGATGTTATATTTTTCTTGGACTTCAGAAATTGTCTTGAAATCGCTAAATGCCATGAGTGCAACCTCCCACAATTTCAATGTGAATTTAATCTCTTTTGAGGCGAGTTATAGATTAGGTACAAAACTGCTTTAAATACGTATAACTCTGCTCTGCAGCGTCTTCAGGTTCCATAATCTCTCGGAAAGCCTGATGCACCGTCACATAACCATCATAACCGATGGCTTCTAAACCGCGAAACACCAAAGGAAAATCAATTCCACCTTCATCTTGCAAACGGATCGGGTCGTGTGGCACTTCACCTTGAATCCACGTCAAAAGCCGTGTCTTCCCTTCTGGACGGCGGATATGATTTTGGAGATAAACGTTAAATAGATATGGTGAAAATCGTTTGAGCGTTTCAACACCGTAATCCTGCGCGCATAGATCAAGATTAGCAGGTTCATAGATAATACCAAAATTCTTTCTACCGACTCGTTTCAATACATCAATTGACCCCTCAACCGTTTCAAAAAGACTCTGTGTATGTGACTGGTGTGCGAGACGAATACCACGTTCTGCGGCTTCGTCGGATGCGCGTTGTGCCCATGGAATATCCTCCTCAACTTTCATCGCAATACGAATTAGGTCAGCACCGAGCAATTCTGTTAAATCGAGGTACGGTGTTATATTTCGCAGTCCATCAGGTCCTTCATCGTTGTTGAGCGGTACAGGAAAATCACCTGTGACCATAGAGATTTTGAGGTTAAGTGAATCAGCCTGCTTACGTGCAGCAGTAATATGCTCCAGAGGTGAGTGGATACCGACTTGGGATGCACGCATACACATTGCTTCGTAGCCAAGGTTCGCTGCAAGTTCTGTTAGCTGAACAAAAGTGTGGGTAGCATCTCTTTTAGAAGCGTTTTCTGCAACGCGAACAGAAAGTGAAAGTTTCATGTAATCATATCTCCAAAATTCCCTTAGTATAAAGCGATCACTACAGTAAAATATCGGTAATTGAAAGCACCATCAAAACCAAACTAATCATGCCGTTCAGTGTGAAAAATGCAAGATTAACGCGGGACAGGTCGTTCGGTTTGACAATGGCATGCTCATAAATAAAAATCAGTACGACTATTCCAACGCCTATATAGTAGAAAAGCCCCAATTCGGTTAGGTAGGGAATACAGTACAGAAGCAAAACAGCAACAACGTGCAGTGCTGACGAGACCCATAACGCCCAACGAATACCGAGCCGCGCAGGAATAGAGTGAAGTCCATGTTTTTTGTCAAAATTCACATCTTGGCACGCATAGATGATGTCAAATCCAGCAGTCCAAAGCAACACCACAAAACAGAGTATTATTGGAGTCCAATCAAACCGTCCCTTAATCGCAATCCATGCACCGACCGGTGAAATAGAAAGCGCAAGTCCTAACCAAAAATGCGAAAGCGAGGTAAAACGTTTCGCATAAGAATATCCCATAATCACAGCAAGGGCAACCGGGGACAACGCAAAAGCAAGCAGATTCAATCGCCACGCTGCAAAGACCAGCAATCCTGCCGAAATAAGGGTAAAGACCCATACCGCTCCTTTTGTGATTAAGCCTGCAGGAATTGCACGCATTGCCGTACGCGGATTTTCGCTGTCAATTTCCGCATCAGCAAGCCGATTGAACGCCATCGCACAACTACGCGCACCGACCATCGCCACCAAAATCCATCCGAGTTTTGATAAAGTCGGGAGTCCCTCCGCAGCAATAAAAGCACTCATAATTGCAAACGGAAGCGCGAAGATGGTATGTTCAAACTTGATCATCTCAAGGATAATTTTTAGTTTTCGCATCAATTGCCTATTCTTTCCACCGTTGTGTCAACCCTGAATCTATACCGAACTGATCCAAGATTTTTGTCACAACAAAGTTGATCTGGTCGTCCACCGTTTTCGGGAAGTGGTAAAACCCCGGCATCGCTGGTAGGACACATACACCAACATGTGATAATTTGAGCATGTTTTCAAGATGGATGGAACTAAGCGGTGTTTCACGAGGCACTATCACGAGTTTGCGGCGTTCTTTGATACAGACGTCTGCTGCACGGTGGATAAGGTTACGCGAAATACCCGCTGCAATAGAGGCAACCGTCCCCATACTACATGGCACCACAATCATCCCCTCAGTACGGAAAGAACCGCTGGCAATTGACGCACCAATATCGGATTCATGGTGATAAATAACCTGTTTTGCTTCAACACCAATGAGCGATTCTAACCGAAAATTGTCAATATCCACTTCAATCTTTAGTTCTTCCCACAACGCTCGCGCACCAGATTTAGAGATCGTCAGATGTACCTCTATTTCTTCACGTTTCGCAAGGACTTCAAGAAGGCGAACACCGTAAACAACTGCGCTCGCACCAGTGATACCGACAATCAATCGCTTCAATTAATGCATCTCCGATGAAAACGGCAAAAGGTTGCCTGTTGCGTCAAATTCTAAAGAATGTGTTTCACCTATAACCTCAAGACTTGAGTGCAATTCCGCATCCTTGAGAAGTACCTCTGAGATGTCAAGATCGGTCAATCTCAATGTGCTCTCAATCCGAATAACGCGCGCATTTTCTGGTTTTGTCAATCCGATAGTGTCAAGGGCAACTTCAATCGCCTCCCTATCAGTATCGTAGTAAAATGGAATTTTTGATTTCTGCGGTCCGAGTGCAGTGATACCGTTCATATAAGTAGAGTGTCGGTCAATCTGCTCGACGAGACGTGTCGTTGTGAAATCAGCGAGACCGATACCTGTTGCATTGCCATCGCTTTCTTCGGTAAGATCACGAACAAAAATGCGTAGAATTGCGGGTTTAAGAGGTTCCGGTTCAAAATTCTGCATCATCCTGCCGATGACGTTCGTATCCATACCTGTACCACTGATATTTTTCCCAGACCAATCCACAATCAACAAGTCAAGTTCATCAAATGGAAGTCGTCCCATCAACGATTTTGCTTCAACGAGGAGTTCACGTTCCGTTTGCAATAATTGTGCAGCAGGCATTGCAACTACTTTTGCCGTATCTTCATGTGCATTTTCAATGAGTCCCAACCCAAAAGCGATTTTTCCGCTGTCAAGAATGAAACTGCCCGATGCTGTTATTACATGTTCAAATCCGTATTGAAAGAAAGCACGGTGATAAAAGTTTGCTCCTTTCTGTTTGCCGAGACCGATGACCATCATCTTCATCAAACCGCTTTCAATAGAACCGTTGAAATCTGTATGCGCCTTAATGCGATTGAGCGGCACCACATGATCTGCTTCTGCAGCATAACGATCCATGAAAACAGGTAAATCGTCTGCTCCTGCTTGCGACAAAGAACCGAGTTTCACTGCCTCCATTGTCGCTTTTACGGGCGCACCAACGGTCGTTTCAGTGATGCCATAATGTTCTAGTACGGCTCGCTGCCCTTCAGATGTTGCCCCCCCGTGGCTCCCCATTGCAGGAACAACAAAAGGTTTCGCACCAATACCTTTGAGATAATCCACAGTCGCTCTAACTGCCGTTGCAACGTTGGCAACGCCACGACTGCCTGCGGTAATTGCTACTGTTTCACCTGAACGAACAATAGATGCAGTATCAATCCTATCTAATTCCGCATGAATTGCGGTTGGCAGGTCCGCGAGAACCGGCGCGTCAAAATGCTGTCGTACCCGTGTCATTTTTGGAAGTGCCATTCGTTTTGTCCTTCTTAAATGAATAAGTTCTTTGTCTTTCCAAACTCAACTTTATGAAGAATTCTATCAGAAATAGGTTAGAAATGCAAGAAAAATCAGAAGCAGCAGAGCCATTCAATTGTCGAGTTTCTCCCAATTAATTGAGGGGTGTGCATATATTGAATTTAGTCAGGATAAAGGTTATACTCTATAAGATTCTATTATACAAACGACTTGTGTCGCTGTATAGAGGGGGTCTGCTCCTAAGAGTGCGTTAGCTTCCTCTAAGGTTGTCTTGGGTGTCAACAAAAGCACATCAGATTCAGCAAAAGTCGCGGCGCGTTTTTTATCAACATACCCGTTATCACCAACGATACACCGCGTGCCTCGGTCAATCAGTTTCTTTTTCTTGGTGTCCAATATGTTACGTTCATTGACGCTGGCAGGTTCAACGTGAAACATCACGGGAAACCCACCTTGTGTTGTGGTGAGATGGAGCCCGTAGCCATAGACCCATCCGTGATACCCGCTTTTAGACCAAGTGGCAGTTGTATCAAGACCCCGTAAACCTTTGGGGATTTCATCGTTGAGGCGATCCTTCTGATGCCAGACGGGCCCCGCGGCTCTAAACAGGCTCTTATCTTCATAAACGACTTCTTGGAGGAAGTATCCACCCTGAGCCCAATGCCATGCTGCGACATATTCCGTGAAGGCTTCAAGTGTCGGTGTCAACGCTTTGTATCTACGCCCGAGTGTCACGTGAGACGGACACCTCGGCAGTCGGCATCTTTCAAGCCAGAGCGGATGGTGAAATAAGTAATCTTGTTGCGCACGCATAGCAGTAATCCCCTTGAGTGTCATAACCGCGTAAAAGACAATGAGAGAAGCATCCGGATAAGTTTCGGGTCTCCCTCTTTTTGAGACGTTTTCTTGAGTCATTAAAAACTCATCTAACACCGAAAAAAGAAATGTGATATACTCTATCATGTCAGGATATTTCATGGGTATCTCCTTGAAACTAATTTCTTATTGCTAAAAATTTAATTCAAAGAGTACCCTTTATCCTGACTTTTGGCAACTATTATTTATGAAACACCCTCATATAAATAAAACCATTTTAGCAGATTGGTTTGATGATTGGATTGAACAATGCAAAACCACATATAGGGCAAATATTCACATTTTTTCAACTTTACTATAAAAGCGAGGAGAATGCAATGAAAATACAGAAATACTTACTGGGAATTGTATCGCTAATAATTTTCTTATGTGTATCAAATAGTTTTAGTCAAGGAATAGAACTATGGGATTTACCCAATGCAGCCAAAGCACGGATTGGTAAAGGTAAAGCATATATAAGGTCAAGTTTTTTCCAGATGGTCATCGTCTTGCTATTACGACGACAATCGGTGTTTGGATATACGATCTGCGAACTGATGAACTATTGGATTTACTTACAGGACATACACGCCCAATAAAGTCTCTTGCCTTTAGCCCCGATGGGACGACATTTGCCACAGCATGTGATGATAATACTGCTTGGTTGTGGGATGCAAACACAGGTGAACACATGCTAAGTTTTATCGGACATCGGGACGACATTAATGAGGTGTCATTCAGTCCGAATGGCAATATACTTGCTACGGCAAGTGACGATAATACGGTTGGACTATGGGACGTCAACACCGGCGAATGGTTAGCTTCTCTTCAAGGACATTCAGATAACGTTCACTCGGTATCGTTTTCGTTTGATGGTACAGTGATAGCGAGCGGCTCGTATCGTGTTGGGAATACCTTATGCTTCTGGGAACCGAGAACCAAAGAACAAATAAACACTATAACCAGCGATCAGGATGATATAGCGCATATACATTCTGTAGCAAGTTCACCTAATGGTAGCATTTTCGCAACGGGTAGTTGGGGAAAGGTCTGTATATGGGAAGGACGCACCGGCAAACTCCTTACATCTTGTGAAGTAGAAGAAAGTACCGGAGAAATCTGGTCAGTAGAGTTTTCACCAGACGGAAAAACCCTCGCAACTGGGATTGAAAACAGTGCTATCTTGATAAATGATGTCTCCACGGGCCGTTTGTTGAAGACCATTGATACAGAAGAACCGATCACTTCTTTAACCTATTCTCCAGATGGGAAGACACTCATAAGTGTTAGTAAGGAAGGGGCGATTAAGTTCTGGGATGTAGACACCTACAAAGTTAAAAAAACAATAAATCATTTTACCTTTCAAGTTTTCTCTATCGCTTATGCACCTGATGGAAACTCAATTGTAACGGGGAATGTGTCTAAAATAAGTTTCTGGAATTCCAAGACAGGTGAACATCAAAAGACAATCGCTGGGCATAACGGAAGTGTCAGTTCTATTACTTTCTCAGTGGACGGCAAAATCCTCGCAAGTGCCGGTTCTTATTCAGTTAGATTGTGTGATGTTGCAACGGATAGATTGATCGGTTCATTCAAAGGATATACGAATCTTGTCAAATGCGTAGCGTTCTCACCTGACGGTAGCATGCTTGCTGGTGGAGGTCAGGACAACACAATTAGAATATGGGAGACACGATCCGGTGAGCAATATCTCATAGGACAACGGTTGCATACACTTGCAGGACATACAGACGGTGTCCAATATGTGACGTTTTCGCCAGATGGTAAAACACTCGTAAGTACAGGTGATGATAAAACAATTCGATTGTGGGATGTTGAAACTGGTAATCTCATAAACACACTTGTGGAGCATACGAGGGGTGTACATACTGTTGTCTTTTCCCCTGATGGTAATACATTTGCAAGTGCCAGCAGGGATGGAACGGTCTGTTTATGGGACTTCAATACACATGAGCTCCTCAATACCTTCAGAGGTCATACGAGGAATAGTATTTCTGTTGATTTTTCTCCAGATGGTAACGTACTTGCCTTTAGCAACGGTGATGCGATATACATCTATGAATTAAGCACTGGGGAGCACATCAACACGTTGACAGGACACACTACTATGATCAATTCTGTTGTGTATTCACCCGACGGTAAAATAATTGCAAGTGGTAGCACGGATGGTTCTATTCTGTTCTGGGATTTGACAAAATTAGTTTCTGATAGATAGGCAATTAAACAGACTTATATAAGACTTACACAGTTTGCTCATTTACAGTCTTAACAGCTACTACAAACCTGTGTCTTGTAAATCGGGCTTACAAAGTCCTCCAACTATTATAAGATAGACTGTAGGATAAATTTCGATTTTCTTTCGAACCATGACATTCTTTAAACCCATCCTTAGTAAATCGCATCACCAATATTGTAAACGTAAATTTGTTATGGGAGGTCTCTAATGAAGAAGATAGACGATGAATTGATTCACAAAATCTCATCCAGTGACGAGGCAGCATTTAGTTCTGATGGAAAAACGCTTGCGGATGGAAGTGGCGATCGTCCTAACCGTTTCAGGAAGGCACACACAGGTACCTTAAAACATACATTCACTGGACATTCGGAGTCTGTCATGAGTGTAGCGTTCAGCCATGATGGAAACATCATTGCAGTGGGTCTACTGATGGAAGTGTTCGCTTGTGGAATGCGCACACAGGGCAACACATCAAAACGCTTAATAGGCCTAACGATATGGTCCATAGCATGCAATTCTCGCCCGATGGAAAAACCCTCACTTGTGGAACCGACGATGGCATTCGCCTATGGGATTTACACAAAGGTGAAGACAAGAAAATATTTCATATCAATGATCCCTATAACCCAGTTCTCAGAGCATTCAGTCCAGATGGTAATACATTAGCAAGTGGAATTGATGACGAAAAAACTATATCCTTATGGGATGTACACACAGGCGAACGCAAGAAAACTCTTAAAGGACATACAAATCACTTGAGCTGTTTAGTGTTCGGTCCAGATGGAAAAACGCTTGCAAGTGCATGTTACATAGGCAACATCCGCCTTTGGGATTTAGACACTGGCACGAACAAAATGCTAAAAGGACATACAGATTGGGTAAGTTCTTTAGCGTTCAGTCCCGATGGAAAAACGCTGACGAGTGGGAGTGACGACACTACCATCCGCTTTTGGGATGTTGATACTGGCAAGAACATGAAAATGCTCAAAAGAACGAACTGGATGCATAGTTATGCGTTAGCGTTCAGTCCAGATGGAAAAACCCTTGCAAGTGGAGACAGGAACAAGGTTATTTATCTCTGGAATGCACTTACCGGAGAGGAAAAGGCAACATTATCGGGTCATACAGATATAGTCAGAAGTATTGCTTTTAGTCCGGATGGAAAAACCCTCGTGAGCGGTAGTCTTGATAGTTCTGTGCTTGTCTGGGAGATAAATCCCTAAGATCCTTTATCTCACGGTTAACACTGTTTTAGCCATAGAACGGAATAATTTAGCGTAAAAGTTCAGATTTTTCCCCAATTATGACATTTTTGCAACCCATCCTCAGCGAAATCGCGTCACCTATTTTGTATACCGAAATTGAATTTGGAGGTCTCGAATGGAAAGAGATGATTTTGAACTAATCCATAGGATATTGTCAGGTGACGAGGCTGCATTCAGCGAGTTAGTCCAAAAATATCAAAAAAGTGTTCACGCCCTTGCATGGCGGAAAATCGGAGATTTCCATATCGCTGAAGAAATCACACAAGACACTTTTCTGCTGGCACACAAAAAACTTGCCTCACTGAAAAATCCGAGTCAGTTTGCTGGTTGGCTTTACGTCATTGCTGATAGACGCTGCAAAGCATGGTTTCGCAAGAAAAAACTACATACACAATCACTTGAAGCCACCAGTGAAGAAACACTTGAAAAAGCCGCTTATGCGGACTATGTCTGTGAACAGCGCGAAGACGCAGCCGTTGCACACCGCCGCCAAATTGTGCAAAAACTCATGGAAAAGCTGCCAGAGAGCGAACGTACAGTGATGGTCCTTCATTATCTCGGAGAAATGAGTTGTGAAGCGATTAGCAAGTTTTTGGGCGTATCTCCGAACACTGTGAAAAGTCGACTGCAACGCGCGCGTAAAAGTTTACAAAATGAAGAGCACATAATTCAGGAAACGCTTGGTAGCATTCCATTAAGTCCAAATCTAACTGAAAACATTATGCGGCGCATTGACACAATCAAACAAACATCTCCATCAGGAGGCAAGCCGTTGCTACCGTTCGCAGCTTTAGGTGCAACTGCTATTTTGGTTATTTTGTTGATGGGAGCAAGCAAGCAACTCATCACAAATTTCCAACAGCCATATAATCTTGAGGCAAAATTAGAACCCACTATTGAAATTGTTGACACGCCAGTCGTTCTTAATATACAATCAAAACCTGAATTGCAAAACCGGGTTGGTGGTACAAACCGCAGCAAAAACAGTAACGACGGTCTAACAAAAGGAACAGAAACAGTGGAAAATAACCTAACACAAGAGGCTATGCAATGGAACCTCCCCGAAGATGCCAAAGCGCGTCTCAGTAAAGGGTATATAGCAGATATAAAATATACTCCTGATGGAAAGTTTCTGGCTGTTGCGAGTGGCATCGGTATTTGGCTTTACGATGTAACAGTACATCAAGAGGCAAGTCTAATCACAGGAAAAACGGGTATTGTACTCGACTGCCTTGCCTTCAGTCCAGATGGACGTATCTTAGCCAGTGGAAATGCTGATGGCACTATTACCTTGCATGATAGAATCACAGGGACGCAAAAAACGCTCATTGGGCATAATGGAGAATATATCACATGCATAGCATTCAGTCCAGATGGCAAAATACTTGCGAGTAGTAATCGGGAAGGCACTATCCGATTATGGGATGCCATCACCGGAGAGGCGAAGTATACACACATGCATGAAGGGGGTCATAAGTTATCATTCACGTCAGATGGGCAGACACTTGTAATTGTGAATAAGAAGGAAGACAAAATCAGTCTGTGGAATTCAGACACAGGTGAATTGAAGAAAACATTGGTTATGCACCCTGGTTGCGCTGCTGTAGGTGCAGCGTTCAGTCCAGATGGAATAACAGTCGCTGTTGGTAGTGCAAGTGGCACTGTCTACCTCTACGACTTGAACATAGGCAAACTCAAGAGGATCCTTTCCGAGCATAAGGATCACGTTACCAACTTAGCGTTTAGCCCTGATGGAAAGATACTTGCTACTGCGTCTTATGAAGATGAAACAATCTGTCTATGGGATGTACACATTGGTGCACACAGGAGAATACTCATTGACCACCCGCGACATGTCGGGTACGGGGGCTTAACGTTCAGTCCGGATGGAGAAACAATTGCCAGTGGCGGTGGCGATGGCTCCATCCGGTTCTGGGATGCACACACAGGTAATTCGAAAAATACGTTCACTGGACATTCACAGGAGGTCCGCAGTATTGCGTTCAATCCGAATGGGTACTATATCGCAAGTGGGTGCGCCAGTGGAATTATTCGTCTATGGGATGCGGATACAAGGCAACCCATAAGAACACTTAACGAGCCTAAAAATGGGCAGATAGAATCGGTTTACAGTATCGTGTTCAGTCCTGATGGGAAAAATGTTTTTTGTGGGACTGACGATGGCATCCATATCTGGGATGTACACACAGGTAAACACAAAATGATGCTTACTGGACATACCAGTTTCGTTGATCATATAGCACTCAATTCAAAGGGAAATATACTTGCGAGTGGAAGTCTGGACAATACCATCCGGCTCTGGGATGCACACACTGGCGAACACAAAAAAACACTGACTGGACATAAAAAGTCGATCTATAGTATCGCATTCAGTCTGGAGGGAAAAATCCTCGCAAGCGGAAGTGAGGATGAAACTATTCGTCTCTGGGATGTTGCAACTGGTAAAAATAAAATGGTACTTACCGAACATAATGATTGGGTGGAAGGTTTAGCCTTCAGTCCTGATGGTAAAACCCTCGCAAGTGGAGGCAATGACGGGATAATCCATCTATGGGATATAGACACATGGAAAACCAAAATTACAATTAACGGGCATCCATTTTTGATGTGCTTAGCGTTCAGTCCTGATGGAAAATTGCTCGCAAGTGGCTGTGGAGACGGCACGATTCAATTATGGGATGCACACACCTATGAACACAAGAAAACACTCAGGGGTCATATAGCTCGGGTCAATGGTATCGCTTTTAGTCCTGATGGAAAAACTCTTGTGAGCGGTTGTAATAATGGTTCTGTGCTTCTCTGGGAGATAAATCCTTAACAACATGTATCTAAAATCTAACAATTTCTGTCCTAATCCATAGAACATAAAACTCTCCTTAATATTTGATCTCATAATTTAGTCTCTGAATTATGACATTTTTGCAACCCATCCTTAGTAAAATCGCGTCATCTGTTATTGTATGCCTAAATTGAATATGAGAGGACGGTCATGGAAAAAGATGACATTGAACTAATTCAGAATATACTGTCTGGTGATAAGGGTGCGTTCAGCGATCTGTTTAGGAAATACGAAAAACGGATCCATGCTTTTGTATGGCGAAAAATTGGAGATTTCCATATCGCTGAAGAAATTACACAAGACACTTTCCTTCAAGCGCACAAAAAACTTGCCTCGTTGAAAAATCCGAGTCAGTTTATAGGATGGCTTTACGTTATCGCAGATCGGCGTTGTAAAGCATGGTTTCGAAAAAAGAGAATGGCGATACAATCGCTGGAAACCGTGAGTGAGGAGGCACTCGAAAAAACTGCTTATGCAAATTATATTGCTGAACAGCGTGAAGAAGCATCTGCTGAGTTTCGCCGTGAAATAGTAGATCGTCTTCTGGAAATGCTACCAGAGAGTGAACGCACGGTGGTAATCCTCCATTACCTTGGAGAAATGAGTTGTGAAGCAATTGGAAAGTTTTTAAATGTATCTCAGAACACTGTTAAAAGCCGGCTTCAACGTGGTCGAAATCGTTTACGGGTTTCTGTTGACATCAAAACATTTCCTGATTTGTTACACCAAATTAGAGGAAGTACTATTTCTGATAGGAACAAAAACCTTGGTTTAGCAAAAGGAACTAAAACAATGGAAAACAACATAACACAAGATTCTATGCAATGGAACTTACCTGAAGATGCAAAAGCACGTCTCGGTAAAGGTAGCATTGTTGATATACAATATTCTCCCGATGGTAAGTTTCTTGCTGCTGCAAGTGGTATTGGTATCTGGCTTTATGATGTAACAGTATATCAGGAGGTTAGTCTGCTCACTGAGCATGTGAAAACGGTTAACAGTTTGGCATTCAGTGCTGATGGACGCACCTTGACGAGTGGAAGTGCAGATGCCGTTATCCTATGGGATAGAAGTACCGGTGTGCAAACAAGGCACATAGGACATACACATTGGATCTCAAGCTTGGCGTTCAGTCCTGATGGCAAAATGCTTGCGAGTGATAGTAGGGATGGTACTATCCGATTATGGGATGTCATCACAGGAAAACAGAATTATACACTTAATAAAGATTCGGATTGTGCCACTATGTTATCCTTCACACCAGACGGTAGGACACTCGTAAGTGTGAGTTGGGACGAAAAAATCAGCCTGTGGAATTCGATTACAGGTAAGCATAAGGCAACATTTGCTATGCATCCCGATTGCTCCGTTACAGGTGCAGCGTTTAGTCCAGAAGGAAAAACAGTTGCAATTGGCAGTGACGATGGTGCAATCTACCTCCACGACTTAAACACTGGCGAACTTAAGATGAAACTTATTGGACATGGGGAGCATGTTGATAACTTGGCATTTAGCCACGATGGAAATACAATCGCGACCTCATCACATTATGACGAAACAATCCGTCTGTGGAATGTAAACACAGGGGAACATCAACTAACACTCAATGAACATAGTCGGTATGTCCGAGGGTTAGCGTTCAGTCCAAATGGAAAAATGCTTGCGAGTGGAAGTGGCGACGGTACTATTCGCTTCTGGGATGCACGTACAGGTAATCAAAAACATAAATTCACAGGGCATTCGGAATATATCTACAGTGTAGCGTTCAACCCGAATGGGAACATTATCGCAAGTGGGTCTACCAACGGAATCATTAACTTATGGGATGCAGATACAAGACAACATATCAAAACGCTCAATGGTTCAAAAAATAGGTTTATTGAACCCGCGGACAGTATAGTGTTCAGTCCAGATGGAAAAATACTCGTTTGTGGGCACGATGGAATCAAACTCTGGGATGTAAACACAGGTGAACATAAGAAAACACTAACTGGGCATACTGATACTGTTCAATCTATTACAATCAGTCCAAATGGAGAAACTCTTGCGAGTGGGAGCTGGGACACAACTATCAAACTTTGGGATATGTATACTGGCAAACAGAAAAAAACATTCAAAGGACATACCCAAAGCGTCAGCAGTGTCTCGTTCAATCCGGATGGAAAGACCATTGCAAGTGGAAGTGACGATGGTACTGTCCGTCTTTGGGATGTTATCAGTGGTAAAAACATAATGACACTTATCGGACATAAAGGATGGATCGAAAGTGTCTCGTTCAGTCCGGATGGAAAAATCATCGCAAGCGGAGGTGATGACGAGATAATCCATCTATGGGATATAGACACAGGTAAAACCAAAATTACGCTTAGTGGGCACACAGACTGGGTGTACAGTTTAGCGTTCAGTCCAGATGGAAATATTATCGCGAGTGGATGTATTGACTCCACGATCCACTTATGGGATATACAGACAGGTGAACATAAGAAAACGTTGACTGGCCATACAGCTCGGGTCAAAAGTTTAACGTTTAGTCCGGATGGTAAAACCCTCGTGAGCGGTGGTGACGACGGCACCGTCCTCATCTGGAAGATAAATCCCTAAATTTCTTGTTATCTCGTGCTAAACTCTCAAAGGATCGCTTACTATTGGCACTTTGGCGTATGGCATTTTATGGCTCAACGCCAAAGTGCCATGAGCAAATTCGGGGCAATTTACTGCTGCATTCCATAAAGTCCGTTGTCTAACTGAGAAAAAATACATTTATCTCATCTTTTTAAACCTTTTCCTCAAAAACACTCCTCTATATATTAAACACAATTAGGTATTTGTTTATGTACTATGATCCAAAATTCATCAGAAGTGTAAAGGATGACGAACTCATACAATTAGTACAAAATCGGAATGAGTCTGCCTTTTCAGAGCTTATATCCCGTTATACGCCACGAATTTGGCGTGTAATCATCGCAAATTCGCGGCAACGACAGGATGCGGAAGAAATTCTCACAGATACTTGGGTGGCAGTTTGGGATAACATCAGTACACTCAAGAAGATAGAAAGCTTCGGACCGTGGCTACAGAAAATTGCTTATAATACATGTAACAGGTACTACGCTTCTTCCAAACGTTCAAGCAGTGAAATTCCGCACACCGATGCGGAGTTAGCTGAGCAAATTGACCATGAGGCAGCCCCGCGTTTCCGAGAATATGAGCTCCGTGCAGATGCCAGAGAAGCAGTCCAACAACTTCCGCAGCGAATACGTTCTGTTGCAGTATTGTATTATTTGGAATCGTGGAGCATGAAAGAGATTGCCGAAGAACTTGACCTGCCGATAGGCACAGTCAAGACAAAACTTAGAGAAACGCGAGCACTTCTGCGCAAAGAATTTGGTGTGGAATCTGAAAGAGGAGGAATTATGTCTTCAGAATTTGTTCAAAATCAAAACGATGAGAAAACAACAGACTGGAGCGGTATCAAGCCAGCGATAGTTAAATCAACTGTAGATTCAGAACTAACATCATGGGCTTTACCGGATGATGCGTTGTTTAGATTCGGACGCGGATATATTTACACTATGGCATTGTCTCCTGATGGGAAACATCTTGTCTTTGGAACCCCTATTGGGTTGTGGTGGTATGACACTGACACCTTGTCGCCTATTACATTGTGGCACACCGACTGCGAAAATATCTCTGCAATTACCTTTTCCACATCAGGTGAGTGGATTGCAACAGGTCATGAAAATGGAAGTGTCAAAATATGGGATATCCAGCATGGAAAATGCATTAAGCATTGGGAACGAAAGGCACATCGGCTTCAAGAAAGGATTAATCAACTCATTTTTACCCCAGACGGTAAATTCTTAGCTGCAAATGGAGTTAATGATTATATCGTTGATGTCTGGAACACAGAGACAGGTAAGCAACTTGCAAGATTTGGTGACCCTGAACTCAGGTTTCATGTATGTATGAAAAAACAGCCTCTCGCTTTTTCGCAAGATAATCGGATGCTTGCATGTGCAAGTCCCCCAGATGATGCAAAACGCTTGACGGGTGGATATTGGACGATTGCACCTGAGAGAGACGTTATTTCCGTTTGGGATATTTGTAGTGAAGAACGCATAGCACAGCTTAACGAATGCACAGATTTTTTACAGGCTCTCACTTTTTCTCCATGTGGAAATAATCTTGTTGCAACCTATGAAGAAACTGAAGTTTCTACCCTAACTGTATGGAATACTGAAAATTGGCAGGTGCAAAGCACAGAGCAGCGTTTTGGTAAAAATCAGTTGATACCAGCATATTCAACAAAAGGAACATTACGGCTCGCAGCCGTTTCTTACGTTGATGCTACGATCTGGGATGCTACTTCACATGAAAAACTTGAAACTTACAGCGTATCACAAGAGAATGAAATTCTACAGAGCAGCTTTATCGGATCGCATTTCGCACTTGCTACGACACATGAATTAAATGTGTGGACTCTTGACAAACCGTATCAGCAAAAAGTTTCCTATAATTCGCATCCTGATAATCCTATCTCGCTCCTGTTTTCACCTGACAAGAGAACTCTTGTTGCTGAGTATCCGTTTCCTGAGGGAACATTTCGATGTTGGGATTTCATTACCCGCTCACAAAAACCTCACGTTGTTAAACTCCATGGCGAAAGACATTGTCTTTACGCATCAAGCGATGAAAAACTTCACACTACCAGTGTTGATGGAAGTTTTATCAAAATAAGGGAATTTGGAATTGAGACTCCTATTGCGCAATGTGAAATCAAAGAACGACCCCGGTATAAAGCCGTGGCGTATTCACACGAAGCCCAACTCCTGGCTTATGGGGATTCCAAGAAAAACCTATTTGTTTGGGATATTGTACGTGAGGAAATACTTCACAGATTCACGGGACATGAGACTAATGTCGCGTTCATGGATTTCAGTCCAGATGGGAATTATCTCGCGAGCGATCCAGAATGTGGTTACTATCGGCTATGGCATGTTAAATCTGGTAAGGAAGTGCATCCGTTTAAGAGTTATAAAGTAGAGCATACTGCTTTTTCTCCGTGTGGAAACGTTATTGCTGGTGAAACTGAAAAAGAATTCATTTTGTGGGATCTCAAAGGGAGTAAACTCAAATTAACAATACCAAAGTCAAGCGAATACTTATTTTGGTGGCAGGGAGGTATTGCATTTTCGCCAAACGGTCTTTATCTCGCTACTGGGTTGTATCGAAGAGATGGGATGGTAAACATTCCCATTATGGTGTGGGACACAATGACGGGCGAGAATATCGCCACCTTCTCCGGACACCCAACCAATATTATCTCGCTTGCGTTTTCACAAGATGGAACACTCTTGGCAAGTAGTAGTGGTGATGGCACTATCTTGATCTGGGATATGAAACCGTATCTGTAGGTTATTCATTTTTATAGCCACGTATGCCAAATTAACCAGAATAGGAATTTGTTTATGTACTACGATTCAGAATTCATCAGAAGTCTAAAAGATGAAGAACTCATACGGTTAGTACAAAACCGGAATGAGTCTGCCCTTTCAGAACTCATGTCCCGTTACACACCACGAATTTGGCGTGTAATCATCGCAAATTCGCGGCAACGACAGGATGCAGAAGAAATTCTCACAGATACTTGGGTGGCAGTGTGGAACAACATTAACGGGCTTAAGAAAGTAGGTAGTTTTGGTCCTTGGCTGCAGAAAATTGCTCATAACGCTTGCAACAGGTACTATACTTCTGCTAAACGTACAAGGACTGAAATACCGCATACCGATGCGGAGTTATTTGAACAAATTGACAAGGAAGCAGTACCACGCTATCGGGAAGATAAACTCCGTGGTGAGGTAAGAGAAGCAGTGCAATATCTTCCTATGCGGGTACGTCCCGTTGCAGTATTGTATTATTTAGAATCGTGGAGCACGAAAGAGATTGCTAAAGAGCTTAACTTGCCAATAGGCACCGTCAAGACAAAACTTAGAGAAACAAGATTACTCCTGCGAAAGGAGTTTGGTGTAGAATATAAAAAAGGAGGAATTATGTCGTCAGAATTTGTTCAACCCCAAAATCAGAACGATAAGAATTCAGATTATCAAATAATAGCCGCAGCAGTGAGCGGTGATTGTGAGGCAACTGAATTGATTAAGGACATGGTCAAGCCCTGGGTACGCTATTATATTGAGCGTTATTACAAACAATTTTACGGCCTGTGCAATTCCCAAGAGATGAAAGCACTTGAGCTGCAGACGTTCGAAAAGGTGATCAATAAGTTAAACAAATTCCTATTTGTATGTCCTTTCCATCGATGGGTACGGGTTTTAACTCATCGCACAGTGTTAGATCATTATCGGGAACATTGGCGAAAAAACCGTGCTAAGTCAACCTAATACCGTTCTAAATCACGACTTTACATTATAGTCTATCTTATAAATCGTTAATTACGGTTCCTACCAGAGAATCCACCTTTATTGTAGGGGCGGGTCTCTGTGCCCGCCCGTTGTTTCCGCATATCAGAGAAAACGGAGCACAGGGACCCCGCCCTACATGTGATTTATGAGATACGCTAACAAAAACGCGTTTGATCGTAATTCATTCTGCCTTAGAGATTCGCCAGCAGGCGCCTTGTGAGCGCGCCGAGAGAAGTCCCTGTAATTGTAAATCAACTATACATAGAAATTAA
Organism: Candidatus Poribacteria bacterium; assembly: GCA_965219695.1. Taxonomy (GTDB): domain Bacteria; phylum Poribacteria; class WGA-4E; order WGA-4E; family WGA-3G; genus MSPOR6. The sequence goes on from CBDCOJ010000010.1 coordinate 116,930, forward strand.
GGTTTACCTTAAATCTTGCTATCCTTAGAAGGAAACAACAACTCTGATATTATATGGAGAAAATATATGGTAAATACTATTACAACACGCAAGGAACTTAGCCTCCTTGATGAAAAAGAACTTATTATACGCACACAGAGCGGAGAACCAGAAGCGTTTAACCCGCTTGTGAACAAGTATCGGCAAAAAATCTATAATTTGATTTACCAGCGAGTGCACAACCGTGAGACAGCGGAAGATATTTGCCAAGAGGTATTTCTAAAAGCGTGGAAAGCACTGCCAAACTTCAAGGGACAATCTGCTTTTTACAGTTGGCTCTATAAAATTGCAATCAATTGTAGTACTGACTTCCTTCGCAAACAAAACAAGCAATCTGTTATGAGTTGGGAGGAGTTACCCTCATACACAGAAGAAATTCTTCAAACCACTCAAAAACACCTTTCGCTAAGTCAAATCCTTGAAAAAAAGGAATTTGAGTACATAGTTGACAAGGCTGTACGGCAACTGCCAACCGGTCAACGCCGTGTTTTTTATTTGCGTTATACGGAGGAACTTCCAATAAAAGATATTGCATCTCGCTTGAATAGATCTGAAGGGACTATTAAAACCCACCTATATCACGCACATCGAAAACTTCGAGATATGCTGCGTCCCTACCTGCAAAACGAACCTATTGGATGGCTCAGAACTTCTTAAACCCAATCCCAAGTCCCTCACGATATTTGGATATCTATGCTGAATTGTTATGAGATATAGAAGTGCATGTTATTTTCGTCCCGGTAGGCGAGGTATTCCATCAAATGCCATAGACGCATTTGGTGATGAATTGGATAATTCGGTTACAAAGCCCTCTAACAAGAAAGATAACATGGTTAAATGCCAAATTATTTAGCATACCTTTTTTAGGCAAGCGTAAGTGTCTGTGTGATGCGGATAGAAACAACTTCACTCAAAAATGAATCACTTAAGTATTTTGTGCGTTTCCTAAAGTCAGATTATGGTATAATGAGTGAAGATTGATAAACATAAGGACTTTGGTGAATTGCATTGATTGACGAAGTCAAACTAAAAATACTTCTTTCCCAATTTCAAGACTTGCGAATCCTCGTGATTGGTGATTTTTATCTGGATGTTTATTGGTATATAGACAAAACACGTTCAACATTGTCGCTGGAAACACCGTGGCATACCAATCCTGTAGTAGAACAACATTATAGTCCGGGTGCAGCTGGAACAGTTACAAATAATTTAAAAGCATTGGGAGTTGGGACAGTCTATACATTAGGTGTAATTGGTGAAGACGGATTCGGAGGAACGCTTCTGGCGTGTTTGCAGGAAAGAGGGTGTAAGACAGATTTCATGGTAAGCGCGCCGAATTGGGTTACACCTACATATCTAAAACCGATTCACCGTGGCTTTGAAGATGTAGAAACCGAAGGACCGCGCTTTGATATTGAAAACCAAGATCCAATGGATAACATTGTTGAAGAAGCGGTTTTGGATGCGCTCCAAACGTGTATTCCACAGATTGACGGAATAATCGTTGGAGATCAGATGCCACATGAGAATTTAGGCGTTATCACTCATCGCGTGCGCGAAGAATTATGTGATCTTGCGGTGGCATATCCTGATAAAGTTTTCTTTGCTGATTCCCGTGCGCGAATTGGAGCGTATCGTAACGTAATCATAAAACCGAATCGCTTTGAAGCACAGCGAGCACTTGTTCCAAATTGGGATGGGAAAACTGTTGACATTGAATCAGCAAAACGTTGTGCGGTTGTACTTGCGGAACGGACGCAAAACACAGTATTCGTCACACTTGGTGGGGAAGGTATTCTTGTTTATCACAACGATCAACTTACTCATATTCCCGGTATTCCGAACCCTGATAAAATTGATCCTGTTGGAGCAGGAGACAGCGTCTCTGCGGGGATAGTTTCCGTGCTTTGTAGTTTGGGCAGTAAGTCTGCAGTTGAAGCAGCATTTTTGGGAAACTTAGTTGCTTCCATTACTGTAACTAAAATAGGCACAACAGGTACAGCCACACCAAAGGAAGTTCTGGAAAAGTATCGGAGTCTAAATGAACATATTTGACGCAATCACACAACGCCGCAGCTATCGTGGTGAATTTCAGAATCGTCCAATAGACGAAGCCGACCTGAATCGGTTAATTGAAGCGGCACGATGGACGCCATCGCCTTTTAACGTTCAACCGTGGGAGTTAGTTATTATTCAAGAGGCTGAGGGAAAGGGGGCACTTGCCGAGATAACTGAACAAGCAATCGTAGCACAGTTCAAAGACACTCAATTCCTGGAGGACAATAGTCAATGGATGTGTCTGACCGAAGAAGAATGGCAAGAACGTGGGGATGGTGTATTGCTCTCTGACCATGTCACCTTGCCGAGGTTGCTTCAAAATTTGCCTGAGAAACTAACAGGAAGCATATTGAAAGGATTGTTAAAAAATGTGAAGTCATTGACGATTGTCGGACATTTAGGGGCAGGTAAAATGCCTGCAAAGGAGATTGCTATCCAAGTGCGCGAAGCACCATTATTAATATTGATAACGATGAACACGAAAAGGAATCCGCCGGGTGAGGGGGCAACCCGATGGATGTGGCTGAGTATGGGGATGTTGATACAAAATATGCTCCTTGCTGCAACATCGCTTGACATCGGTGTACAATTTGTCAGCGCCCCTTTAGAAAGTGAAGATGATCGCGAGAAAATCAGAAAGTTTTTTGATATTCCTGACTATCATGAAGTGATGACACTCTTAAGGATGGGATATGTAGATTCGGAAGAGGGAAGTTCTGTAAGATTGAAACCATCAGAATTTGTTCATTATGAGAAATTTTCGAATTAAGAACTCTCTTGTCGGAGGGCTTTGTAAACTCGATTTAGAACTTACGCAATTTTCGATATTTTTGCAATAATTATGGTCAGAACGGCGTAATTTTCAGCAGAATTCTGACTTACCGGCGCGTTTACAAAACGCGCCTACCATTCGTGCGTAAGTCCTACTCGATTTATAACGATACTACATTAGGAAACCGTATATGTTTGCTTCATAAAAAAGCTATCAAACACCATTTGCACTCAACTCTTCATTATATGCAAACAGCGCAGGGGTGCCGCCAGTATGTAGGAAGATAACGGTATCGTTTGAATCAAGTCTGCCTTGCTGAATGTGGTCAATCAGGCATGCCATTGCCTTTGCAGTGTAAACAGGATCAAGAATGATACCTTCTGTGCTTGCTACCAATTTAAGAGCGGAAATACACTCTGGAGTAAGGTATCCATAAGCTTCCCCAATGTAATCATCGGTATTTTGGATGTCTGAATCTTTGATTTGAGTATCAAGATTTAAGATAGAAGCTGCGAGATTTGCTGCATCACGTATCCGATCAATCTTTCCTTCCCAATGGATGGGCGCACAGGCAAAAGGCTTTAATTTCATCCCAAGTGCATTAGTACCAAGCACCAAACCTGCCTGAGTTCCGCCTACCGAAGCGGTATAAATCCAATCGGCATCAATCCCAATTTGTTTTTGCTGTTCGTGAATTTCTGCAATGCACCATGTAAATGCAACTGCTGCGAGTCCTGTGGAACGAGGCGAGGCAATAACATAAGGTTTTAAACCTTGTGCTTTCAATTTCTCAGCGAGTTCAAATTTGAATTCCTCTAATTCTGGTCCAAATGGAACATCAACGACTTCAACATCCGCGCCCGCTAAATGGTCTAACAAAAGATTACCTTGCACAATACTTTTATGATCGCGTGCAAGGCGTAGATAGCAATTTAAACCAAGTTTGCTACAGGCTGCGGCAGCCTGCCGACAATGGTTGGATTGCGAAGCAGCGCCCTGAATTATTGTATCCGCCCCCTGGTCTACACCTTCACCAATAGTGAAAGTCAATTGTCTGACCTTGTTTCCACCGAATGCTAACCCTGAGCAATCTTCGCGTTTTATGAAGATGCGTGGGCCGCCGAGTGCTTCAGATAGGCGCGGACATTCTTCTAAAGGCGTAGGGAAATGCCCAATATTGACTTGTGGGATTTGGGAAATACGTTGAAGAAGATTTTGTCTGGTAATCACAGCCTACTCCGCTTGAACAACGACTGCGTTTTGGATAACCCGTCTTCCATCTTTGGATTGCAAACCTGGTGTGACTACTTCAACGATCGTGTCAGACTCAAAATCGCTGCTGCGTTTCTCTTTGAGTTGATGAAATTCATCAGAGAATTTCGTTTTCCCTGGTTCAATCGGCATTAATTCAAAATCAACTAAATCCAGAAACCAGTTTAACCTTGATTGTACTGAGTTTGATGAACTGAACTCAGCAACATTTGGAAATAGTTTATCTCGGACAAACTCAACCAAATACTTTTTGAATGCGGCAATTTTAACTTTGTCGGCATGCTTCTGTTCCAGCTCAGCCAATTTTTCAGAAAAACGCTGAAGGTAAGTATCACAGTCTTTCTGAATTTCCATCAAATCGTTGTCAGTCGATGCATTTCTATTGGGAAAGAGTGTTGGTGCTGGCGCCTCAATGCCTCTTGTTTGTTTTAAAGTCTGTTTAAGTTCTTTTTCAATAGACTCAAGAGATTTAGCGAGGGTGTCTTTAGTTGTTTCACTTTTTTTCGCGACCTTTTTCCATTCGCTTATCTCATTGACCATTAGATTCAGGAGCAGGACAGCAATTTGTCTTTCACTCAACGACTCTAAGTTCCAATTATTAAGTGGAATACCGCATCCGTTATTGTAGTCTCTCTCCAATTTTTCCAAATCTGCGTGAAATTTGTCGTATAAATGTCGGTTTTGCTGTACATAATATTCCTTTTTCTTAGGAACATTGAGTCCGATTGTGCCAGCTAATTGTCCAAAGAATCCGTGCTTTTTATTAGATTTTGATGTGGAGGCAGCGCGTGGCGGAATAAAAGTTGCTTGTACCTTAGAAGCACTTTTCGGAAGTGATGGCACTTTGATTCTAAATTGTGGTTCTACATTAATATTTGGAACATACTGACCTATATTTTCCGTCTTTCGTTTTGGAGTTGGAATAGATTCCTCAACGGAGTTGGGTTTCGGTGGAATGGTCGCAACTTTAGTATTTGATTTTGACGCTGTTTCACTGGATATATTTTCTTGTTTTGCTGCAGGGCTTCTATCACCAATTTGATTCACGTATGTGTCTTCTGGTTCTAACGATGCAAGTTTTTGTAATTCTGATGCTATATCAATCGCTCCATTTTCCTGTCCGTTAGTATGATTGCTAACCTCGTTTATTTTGACATCGGTGTTCTGAACCGTTGTTTCTGCTTCTTCAGTATGAGAATGGGGAGATGTCTGCTGGTCCGAGTCGGATGCCGAACCGTTTGACTCGTTATCCAACAATTGTTGATCTCGAATCAGTTTTAATTCTTCTAATATTTTTTCAGTATAAGTCGCGATGGGTTCATGATTGTCAACATAAAATGCCAACTTGTGTGACTTAATAACCTCTGGAGGCACGACAACATCTTGTATTTGTCCAGTTAGTTGGAAGGATGTCCAATTTACGCGCCCACTGATTGGTTGTTGTTGGAACATCACGCGTAACTGCCTAACTTCTTCCGATTTATTCAAAACACTCATGACAATATGGGGTCCGTTGTAGAAAAAACTTACATCAATACCTCGAAAACTACCGGTTACACTGTTCGCTGCCATCCTAAATCTCCTTCTGAAAAGTCTGCTTTCTGTAAAGAGAAATTTCGTTTCCACGCATTCAATATATAAGATTTAATAGGGGTCCGAACGGATATATTAAGTTATACTAACCTATCCAGGTCTATGTAATTGCACCGCTCGGACATTTAGGAATACAAACGCTATAAGTACATATTTGAAGTTGGCAATTTATGCGAAGTATACAATATGGAAAAGAGCGTTTTGTGTATAATATTCCATACCTATTTATGCATTTAAACGTTTGCAATTAATTTTGGGTTACAGAAACGCTTATTAGAAACATCTCAGAATTATTGAAACAGAGAAGATTTATAAGGATAGTTATTGCTGTTTATCTCAAAACATATCCTAATGCTTTGTCAATATATTATTATAGGTCACGATTCGTAGATCGCTCCTACGGTTGAACCGCTTATGGTAGGAGGAGACTCCGATTCTCGATTACTTTTTAATGCTGTACAACCATTTTGCGAGTCGCAGAGAAATCGCCTGCATGAAGCGTATAAAAATAGATACCGCTTGCAACAAGTTCGCCCGTTACATTTCGTCCATTCCAATGGAAAGTATGTTTCCCTGATCGTTGAAATCCAAGTGGTCGATGGGAAATTAAACGACCATTTGCATCGTGAATTGAAAGCGAAACATGAGTGCCTTTAGCAAGAGAATAGGGGATCCAGGTTTCGGGGTTAAACGGATTAGGGTAGTTTTGTAATAGTTGATTTGGGATTGGCATTGTGGATAGAATTGGTCGATCTAATGTGTTATGCAGAGGTTCTTCTACAGCAAGGTTCAAAAGGTTTGTATCAACACGAAAAATGCTGAGTTGGTATAGGTCGGTTACGTATAGGGCAGAGTCCATGATGGCAAGGTCAGTGGGAGATTGTAATAGGGTATAGCGGGCACGGGGACGCATCGTACGCGAATCTATAATTTGAATACTATGGTTATCAAGCAAATAGAGAAAGTTCCCCTGAATTGCTGCAGCGATAGGTAGCTGAGTTTCAACATAGTTGGACAGCGGCGTAAGTTGCTGCGGGTCTGTTCCATCTAATTTTAATACTCCTTGTTGGCTATCTAAAACATATACAAATTCATCCGCAAGAGAAACATTCGTTGCGGCTCCTTCTGTGGCAAAATGAGCAATTGGACGGGGAAGTGCTGGGTCAGAAATATCTAAGATGTGGATTCCACCTTCAAGTGAAGCAATGAAAGCATGCGAGGTATTATATGCAATTCTATATGCACTCCCTATGAATTCGCGTTTGCTAACAATTTGGCTGCGGTTTGGATCACTAATATCAACGACAACAAGTGATCTTGCACAGAGATACGCGTAGTCGCCAATTAATGCAATTTCCCAAACGGGGTCTATAGTTTGTATATGTGTGAGGATATTACCTGTTACCAGATCAATGATATCCATTCCTACGTCTGTGCCGACGTAAGCATGCTGCTTTTCAATCTGAACACATAATGCACCTTGTTCACCAGAAAACGTCCGAATATCCTGCGTTACTCTACCGGTGTAAGGTTCAGTTAATTCGGCTATTTTTAATCCTCCAACTCCGTCTGCAATAGCAATGGTAGTTTTATCTCCGTCGCTGTCCACATCAAGCCCATAGGCGGTACCGCTCGCGTTGTAATGATTTATCCAGACAGGCATATCCGGTTCAGTTACGTCAAGCGTTTGTATACCGCCCTTTCCATCAGCAACATAAGCATAGGTTGCCTTATCAGCATCCGAATACCGTAGTTCAACGTCTTCTGCATTTCCAATAGTGGGATGCGATAAAATTAAACGCGGTCTTTGCGGGTTGTTGACATTAACGATATGAAGACCGGCTTGTTGATCAGTCAGGTAAAGCAAACCTTCATAGAACTTCATTGCCGAAGTTAATCCTGGTGTGTTTACCCAAGAAATCGGTTCTGGGGCTAAAGCGGCACCAATATCTAAAATACGTAAATTGTTGGAAAGGAGGAGCGCATATTTTCCAAGTACCTCAAAATCAAAGGCAAGCAATGGTACAGTACCCGTAACGGTAAAACCTCCGAGAGGATCCAAAGTTAAAATGTATAATCCCCTTGCATTATCACTTATATAGACTTTTCCTTCATCGTTTGTAGAGACTTTAAAAGGTGTACCCACAGTTTTAAAAGTGCGTCGAGGGTGTGGGTTTTCGTTGTTAAGTACGTCCTGTTGTTTAAAGACCAAGAGTCCTCGCACTGTATCAAGTGTGTATAGGTTTTCGTTTGCTAAATGTACATCGCGTGCATCTTGAAACCCACCGAGTGTTTTAACAATGCGAGGTGAAGTTAGAGGATTAACTTCAATAAGGTGCACACCTGATTCACCGTCAGCAATATAAGCATTGTCACCATCAATGGCGATGGCTTGTGCGTTTCCCGGGGTCGCGACACCTCCAATACGCGCGGGTGAAGGGTTTAAGGTAAAAATTTCAAGTCCCCAGTCACTCGTAGCAAAAGCATTCTCTTCCTGAATAACAATTTCGTTATAGTTGCTGGAGAGATGGATTTGGGACATCGGTTCTAATTTTGTTGAGTTATTCGTTGCAATTAAGGAAGTGCCTACCCGACGACCTAAACTTATTGGTTGCGAATTGCTGTTAGGTAGGTAAGTTACTGAGTTAGGATGTAAAAAATAACGGGATTGTTCTATATTTCTTTGTGCACCATTTGGTTTTCCTATGTCAATTGGAGCATCGCCTGCTCCAAATTTAGCGACATATCTGAATGTTTGCGGATATTCAGAAGTGACGATTAACAGAATCTGCCCATCACTACTTAAATTGTTAATTTCGATCTTATTCGTATGGAATGTATCCACACCGTTTGGGTCGGATACTGACGGAATAGGTTTGACAACAGCGCGGTTGGTATTTGAGGCAAGATATACAATATTGGCGTGGAGATGTGCTTGGGTGCTTGCTTTTAGGGTCAGTTCAAGGTTGTCAGGTAAATTTTGAAATAAGATATATTCTACACCCCAGCTGTCAATTGGAATATCAGCAGAAGTAGTCGGATAACGTGTGATGCGTAGAGTGCGTGCAGTAATTTTTCTATTGGGCAGGTTCACGTAGCTCAGGTGTTTGCCATGCCTGGGATTGTTTAACCAATTTGCGATTCCCCAATTGAGGAATGCATCAACGAAGTGCTTGTTTTTTCCTAAAGTTAGGTCAATAGCTGATAAACCAAGTGTATCTTCAGCAGCGAGTCGTCGAACAAAGTCAATACCGCCGTGGTTTTCATAGAGGTAGAGCAAAAGCATGAAAGCTGAACCGTAATAGGTATCATTATTATTTGCAGTGGTTAGAGACATACTTGGATCTGCGAGGTAACCGTCAACAAACAACGTATGAACGGTGCCATAGATACCCCATTCTGTAAAGGACGCAATGCCTTCCTCCAACCAACGTTGATCACTCTTACCACCATTTTGATACCAATTGACCAAATGTGCAAACTCGTGTGCAAGGCTACTATAGAAGGTATGCCGTGAACGTTCTTTGAATTGAAATATATCCATATAGAGCATATCGCGGCGATTGCTGGTTGGATATGTCGGGTGCTGATCGGTAGGTGAAAAATATCCACCATAATCAGCCCCTGAAGCGTTCATGCCAACATCATGAAATAAGATCGTTATCCGATTTTCACGATCTAAACCGGGTTGAAATTCTGAACCTATCCAATGATGTACTTTAGGGTAAATATTTGTGTCAAACGTATTTGCAATGTCATCAGCCTGAGCTTTAGTTAACATATCCTGTACAGTGTTATCAATATAGATATAACAGTGTGTCCCTACTGCAACGCAAGTCGCCTTGATAGACGTTTCTGGAATGTGAATAAAAAATCGGTCTATTTGTCCTAATTGAGCAGGTGCTGCAGGTGCGGCCAAAACAGGTCTGCCATCTCCTAAAGTAAAATCAATAACCGAGGATGATCGTTCAATTAGCAGCGGCGTACCGCACTTCCAAGGATCAGCGTGAAGAACAGGAACAAAACCGCAGAACCATCCTATAAGGAAAATTAAACTGATTGGTAAAAAATAACGTGGTATCAAAGAAGGAGTGTGTAATATTTTTGACATTAGGAAACCAAATCCCTTATAATTATACTCAAGTTGCTACCTATAAGATTTAGACGTGCAAACACCGTTTTTTATAGAATGCTTCATTTTTTGCAAGATTTCGTAGCGCAAACTGTATGAAGATTAAGAAATGAAATCGGTAATTTTTCATTATGCATATTCGGAACATTTTAAGGCTCTTCAGTCCCGTCAAATACCAAACGCGTATTTGGCGTTGATTCACGGGACTAAGAAATTACCGAAATATTTATTTAATCTTCATACAGTTTACGTTCTCACAGACACAATCTAAATTAAGACTACAAAATAGATTCGGTAATTTAGTAGAGAAGTGCGGTGCGATTACAAATCGCACTTACCGGGTTTGAGAAAATAGCGTTTTTTTAAGAGAAAATGCATAAGTGCTGATTTTGTATTTCATCTAATTTCGCCGGAATTATGGACATAAAAAGTATACCGTACGGTATACTTTTTTATACCATGGTATACTTTTGAAAATTGCTTTTAACCCAGTCTGTATCTGTATTTATAGATGTTTTTCTAAAATTTATTTTTTTTATTTTTGGTCCATTTTGTCCGATGTGAGAGAATGTAGGTTTTTGACTGCAATTTCGTGATGTTGCCACAAGTCCTCTGCATGTAGGCATTTGAAATGTTAACATTATTCGGCACCTCAGACTAAAACTATTTGTAAAATATATTATAACATTAGTAAATAATGTTTGTCAAATTAAATTGGACTTTTTTATAAGACAGGACGTAAAGTAATGTTTGCTTGCTAAGAACTATGAAACCTTTTGAATATATAGAACATACTGCAGATGCTGGAATGCATGTTAGGGGGAATACACTAAAATCTCTCTTTAATAATGCTGCACAAGGATTATTTGAAATGATTGCTGTTGTGGATACAATTGATGAAACGTCATCAATTGAGGTTGACATAGCGGCTGATTCTGTTGAAATGTTATTCGTTAAGTGGTTAGATGAATTAGTCTTCAGGCACGAAACAGATGAGATTTTCTTTAAGCGGTCAGATATACAACATATTAACACGACAGAATTATCTGCTCAGGTGTATGGTGAACCCACAAATTTCGACAAACATGTTGTTTATACTGAAATAAAGGCTGTAACCTATCATCAATTATATGTTATTCAAAACCCTAATGGTGTTTGGGAAGCGCAAGTTATATTTGATTTGTGATGCTTCTCATGAGAAACATATTAACGCGTTGCGTTTTCTTTACAGTTTTTCTTTAATTAGAATTAGCTGATTCGGTTTGACATCTTCAATTTTATTGACTTTTCCATTGGGCCACAATACTTCAATGGTCTCAAAAATTTCATCATTTTTTATTCCAAAGATTGCGGTCAGTTCGCTTTGTGAACAGTAACTTGAACCGGTTTTAACAGTTCGGGTTTGTGTGCCAATAGCTGAAGTAATTCGGATGCGTGCGCCGATCCCGTTACGATTGCTCAATTGCCCAAGAAGTTTTATCTTAATCCAGTTGTTACGGTTACCGTCATCATTACGGTATAGATGCGCCTGTCCATTAGATGTGGTAATGAGGATATCTAAATCCCCATCATTATCTATGTCCCCACAGGCTGTCCCTCTCCCTACGATCGGTTTTGCCAAATCGGGTCCTACCATGTTCAGAACATCAGCAAATTTCCCGTCAGATATATTGCGAAATAGGTGTGGCTTTTGTGCGTAGGTGACTTCACTCTGGACAATATTGATGTCTGTTTCCACATGTCCATTTGCAGTAAAAATGTCTACGTTTCCATCCAGATCAAAATCGAAGAAGAAACAACCGAAGGTCAGTGTCAATAAACTTGCATTTCCGAGTTGTGCAATAGGCGCGTCGTCCATAAAAAAATCGCCTTCGTTATGGTAAAGATTCAACATTTCATTAGAAAAATTCCCGACAATGATACTTTCTCTGCCGCTACGGTTATAATCAGCGGCATCAACACCCATTGCCCCAGTAGCAACCCCACTTTCGTTATATGCTACACCTGCTAACATCCCGACTTCAATGAAAGTGCCATCACCTTTGTTTTGATAGAGTTTGTTGGGTTGCGTATCATTTGCCTCAAAAATATCGGGGAGTCCATCTTGATTATAATCAAAGATGCAAACACCTAAAGATTTACTTGATGCATCGCTTATCCCTGAGACATGTGAAACATCTATAAATGTGCCGTTACCACGGTTTTCAAAGAGTTTACTTGCTTGACCAGTATATGATTCAGGGGTACAGTAAGACTTGCTTTTACCGTCAAGTGTACAAAAAATGTCCGTTTCTATGCTCCATTCAACGTAATTAGCAACATAGATGTCAAGATGTCCATCCAGATTGTAATCGAACCAAGCACAACTTGTTCCGAAACCTGGATTGTCAATACCAGCGTCTTTCGTGACATCTGAAAAAGTACCATTCCCATTGTTTCGGAAAAGCCGGTCAGCATTAAGACAACTCAGATAAATATCTTCATCTCCGTCGTTATCATAATCTGCTATTGCGACGCCCATACCGTACAGAGGAATATCCAAGCCAGCAGCTTCGGTGACATCGGCAAAAGTGCCATCTTGTTTGTTTTGGTAGAGTGCGAGAGTTTGCCGCTTGTTAGTTGGATGTCCCTCCCAGTCCTTTCCATTAACGAGAAGGATGTCTTGCCACCCATCTGCATTGAAGTCGAAAAAAGCACAACCGGAGCCCATTGTTTCAGGTAAATATTTTTTTCCATACGCTCCGTTGTTATGGATGAAATCTATCCCTGCAGCTTGAGTGATTTCAGTGAATTGAGGCAAAAAATCTGCTGAGACACTCGTAATTATAAATAAACAATAGAATAGCACCGTAACTGTTAATTTATTCATTAATAACTCTGAAAACGGTTATTTTATAGTGGATTTTGGAATTATACCATTATGATTATGTGGCATTATTTCGTAAGTCGGGTAGAGCGTAGCGAAACCCATAAATCAACAGTATGAATGCCATTAGGCATTCCCCGGGTGTCAACTTAAGGATTTTCCAAACAGGGAAAACCTTTTTCAGTCCCGTAGGGACGCAATGTTTATGGACTTATCATTGTTATCCACATATCGTCCCTACCAAATCAACGCCAAATGCGCTTTTGGCATTTGGCGGGACTAAAGATAGGGTATTCAACGTTTTTCTATAAACATATCGTCCCTACGGGACTGAAGAGCATATCACCCAATAGGAAGCACGACAAAAAGCCATGCTTATGTGAAACAATATTTTACAAATAGTTATTTAGCACAACTCGTTATAAAAGGATTTATACCGTTTCTGTGGGTGATTTATACAGAAAACAGATATGGTATGCTACTTCACCTTGTTTTCAGTTTTCCCCAAGTTGTCGCAAGCTTAGATCGTGGTGAAACATCCTGCTGTGTTCGTCTTCCAGGGCCACCATTCGGTATATTATCTCCGGTAATTTCAACATCATCAAACCGCACACGAGCATCTGCGACCACAAGCCCCGCCTGTCCTCCCGGTAATGGATCAGGGTCAAACGCTGTGAATACTTGAGGCTCAGCATCAACTTCCGCATCCAAATTTAGTATACTGAATTCAAGATCTCCATTTTCATAAACAGTCGCTTTAAGTTGATACCATGTATCTTCTTCTGGGGTAAAAAAGTGTTGCACGGATGACCAATCATCGTGAACAGCTTTTACAATTCTGACAATGTCAAAGACATAATCAATAAAAAATAGATAGCGACTATCTTCCTCACCTCTATCATGGAGTGTCAGTCCAATAGTTGGCGGTTCGTTTCTATCGTCAACCAACTTTGCGCGGCAGGAAACACTATAATTTTTCCACTTCAGGTCTCCCGTAAGCCAGAGACTCATAAAACCCGGTTGGAAGATTTCCCCAACCGCTTCATTGTCATTAATCCACCATTTCTCGGCTTGGCGATTGAGATTATAGATTTTCCATTCGCGGGTGTCATTATCTTCAAAGTCATCCCGCCATGTGCCTGCGAACGTAGGTAGTATCACATACATTGAGAAGCAGGCAAAAATAGTGCAGATAATTGTCAACATTGGTTTTTTCATAGTTTCCTCCTAAGATTCTTTAACAATACACTGTCCATGTGAATCTGTATAAGGACAAGAACAACAATGCTCAAGATTTTTTGAAAAGATGCCCTGCTGCAGTGATGTAATTTGTTTTTGCAATTGCTCAGAAATCTCCCTAAAATCCTCATTTTTAAAGCACATCTGTTCAAACTTATTTTGTTCCAAAAAATAAAAAGTAATATCCACATTCGGTTCATTTGGATAGGCTTTATGGAAGAGTAACGCATATAGACCCATTTCAAGTTTACAACACACTGAATTTTGTGTTTCAAAAATTTTGAAATTGATAATCTGCCATTGTCCTGTTTGATCTTTAAAAAGCCTATCAAACCGACTTGAGATGATGTGCTCATTTATATTTGCGTGAATTTGGTGGTTGGTATAGGATTTAGTTGTGGAAAATGCTGTTACTGCAAAGTCAGAATTTAGAAAATTATTTATGTATATGGCAATTTTTTCTTTTAGCTCTGTGGTTATTGATTTTTTCGTTAGTTCTGGATAATTCTCTAATGTCTCATCAATAATCTCGTCAAGTTCTTCTTTCTGTGATGGGGGTTTGATTTTTGCAAGGATGCGGCGGATTACAGTATCCATCTCATTTTTATCCCAATCCCTTTGTTCTTCATTAAGCGGTGGAATGCGCAGCACATTTTCCAAGTAATAACGCAGTGGACAACGCGTGTAGTTAGTAAGTTCAGTAAGAGAAAAGGAAGTCTTGAACTCCGAAGATTTTAAAGGACGGACCGGGTGTTCGGGAAAGTCAACTGAAGCTGCTTTATCGGATACTTGACCTACATTTTCAGTAACATTAAGTTGTCTTAGAATTGGAATGTTTAATTGGAAAGATTGGCTATTTTCACTGTTTTCTGTATATGAATTTAGCTTGACTGGTAGATTCAAAGAATCTTGATCAGGACTGATTCCCAGGTGTTCGTAAAGCCATTTTAACTTGTTTTGTGGTTTTTCACTATCTCCACTTTTATAAAGAGACCCAGATAAAATGAGTCTGTCTTCAGCACGTGTAGCACCGACATAAAATAAACGTTTCTTTTCTGCTTGGTCTTTAGCATTGGCGCGATCTTTCATCAGGTTAACGATTTCGGGTTCAGTTTTTGTGTAACTATCATCTGGATTTAGCGGAGAGAAACCGATTCCAAGCGATTCATCAATATGAGGTTCTGTTACATATTTTCCTGTACGATCAAGACTCGGAAGTATCACGACAGGAAATTGTTTGCCTTTCGCAGAATGGATGGTCATAATTTGAACGGCAGTACTGCTTTCTTCAATCGGAGCATCTCCTTCACGCGGTTCTTCAGTAATTAAAATATCCAGAAATTCAATGAAGTCAGCCAAAGTTTGCTTGGTTTCATCGCCATCAAAATTACGGGAAAGGTCTAAAAGTTTTTGGTAATTTGCCCAACGTTGTGGTCCCTGTCTACCTAACCCTAATGTTCCAATCATTCCTGTGTCATTGACGATGGTTAAAATAAGGCGGTTTATAGGTAAGCGATGGGCAACCTCCATGTGGTTCTCTAAGGTTGCTATTGCGTTAGTAAGTTGGTCTGTAGGTGTCTGATTATTTTGTGCTTTTTCCCAGAAACTTTTTCCTTTCTGCTGCGAAATTTCGTATAGTTCCGTGTCTGAAATACCGAAGGCAGAACCTCGTAAAATTCCAACAAGAGAAGTGCTGTTTTCCTTTGGATCATTTAGAAAGTTTAGGTAGTTCCAAATATCATAGATTTCTTGTCGTTGATAGAAACCGACACCCTCTGTAGTGAGGTAGGGAATGCCTGCAGAAAGTAGTGCGTGTTCAATATCGGGTAGGTGTGTCCTATAGCGGATTAGGATAGCGATGTCACCATACTTGATTGGTTGTGGTGGTGCATCTTTACCTTCACTTTGCACCCGCACCTTTTCCTCGTTTGCTATCATATTTTTGATATGTTGTGCTATGAGTGCATATTCGTTTGCTGCCTCATTATCCCTCTGTCCCAGAATGATTTCTATAGTGCCATTTGCTTTAGCAATGCGGGCATTTGTAAGCGGTTCATAAGGAACTTCGTATTCCGTTTCTGTTCCGTCTTCCATTAAACGTTCAAAAAAGCAGTTAACGAATCCTACATTGTCGCGTAAGGAACGGAAATTTTCTTGGAGTAGGATATTATTACCATCATTCTCTTCTATTTTTTGTTTTGCCTTATCAAACACACGGACATCAGCACCACGGAATCCATAAATGCTTTGTTTGGGGTCACCAACAATAAACAGATTAACATCCTTTAGGTTATTTGTGAACAGCATCACTAATTCGTACTGTAATTCATTTGTATCCTGAAATTCGTCTACCATGTAGTACTTATGTCGCGCTAACAGTTTCTGATGGATTTCTTCATTGTTATAGAGTAGATCGCGTGTTTTAATCTGCAGGTCTTCAAAGTCCAGTTTTCCTTGTGAGAGTTTGTTATTTTGGTATTCGTCAAAAATTCGGGTATAAAGAGCGAGTAAGGAGTAGGTTGTGTTTAGTAGGAATTTGTCATCTGTTTCTCCCTCCTCTGTGTCAAGTGGTGGTGCGGATTTAATTTTATCTGCTGCCGATTCCAGAAATTCTATTTCGTTCTCAATACCGGTTGTATCAACCCCACTTTTCAGAAAACTGGTTATGGCAATGCTACCACTTTTGGTTGTAATTAAATCTGCTTTTTCTTTCAACAAATTTTGAACACCTGGCGCGGTCGGCCTTTTATCGGGGAGCGTTTCTAATTTTGTGGTTAAGATATTAACCTCTGCCGCATTTTTACCTTTAGCCACCTGTAAGACAGTTCTAAGACATTGCGTAAATTCAGTAATCTCGTCTTCTGACATCAATTTTTCGCGAAAAACTTTTTGCCATGCTTCAGGTATTTGTCCGTCACCATCATCGCTATAAACTTCCTTCATGAGTTTTTTTATCATATAACGTTTCTCTATCATCGTGGAAAAAAGTTCAACTAATTTTTGACGGTTTCCGTAGCGTTGTAGAGAATGACGAAGTTCATTGTAATGTTTATCATCAGTGTTTGTTGCTATATCACGGAGGGTGTTTTTAATGGCTTGTTGGAGCAAAAGCTTTTGGTCTATGCCTTGCAAAATACTGAAGTTGGCAGGCACGCCTGCTTGAATAGGAAATTCTCTCAAGATACGTGAGCAGAATGTGTGGATCGTTGAGATAGGTGCAGTGTACATCTGTTCAAGATGCTTTTCACGAATTTCTGTATTTTCACCGGTAGCGAGTTTTTTGATGACACGACTCTTCATTTCAGCTGCGGCTTTTTCTGTGAATGTAATGGCGACAATCTGTTGTGGTGTAACGTTTCCACCCTGCAGAATTCTAAGATAACGTTCAACTAATACGGCAGTTTTTCCTGAACCTGCACCAGCAGTGACGCAGATATGATTATTGATATTGAGAGCTGCATTTTGACTTGGCGTAAATCTCATTTTTCTATGGGATGATGGTATCGTGAAAATTTATTAATCGTTTGTGGGCAGTGGAACAATTGCTTTTGGAGACATTGAGATATTAACAGTATCTCCCGGTTTCTTTGTTTCTGTGCCAGGATTATGTATAATCGCTTTGAGTTTGAGTGAATCTGCAATGCTCAGTTCGTATTCTTCGACTCTGCCTAAATAGGTAACGGCACCGACTTTAGCGGTTAATTGGTTTGGAACAGAATTTCCATTCAAGTGAATTGTCTCTGGACGGACGGAACAACTGACCTCTTGCCCAGGAGTGAAATCGTGATGGACGCTTTCTGTGTGAAGCACGCCGACTGGTGTTTCAATCGTGGCTTTACCGTTACTTACTTCTTGAATATTACCTGTAATGAAATTCGTTTCCCCCACAAAACTTGCAACGAAAGGGTCTGCGGGATATTGATAAATTTCACGTGGCGTGCCGACTTGGACAAAGACACCATCTTTCATAATCGCCATTCGGTCAGCCATAGAGATCGCTTCAACTTGATCATGGGTTACATAGAGGGTTGTAATCTGTGTGCGGCTATGGATGTCTTTGATTTCATCGCGTAGATTTTGGCGTAATGCAGCGTCTAAATTGCTGAGTGGTTCGTCAAGTAACAAAACACTGGGTTCAATCACTAACGCACGCGCAAGTGCTATACGTTGTTGTTGTCCACCAGAAAGGGTATTTACTGGACGATCTCGGTATTCAGCCATCTCAACCATTTCAAGAACGGTTGTTATTTTTTCATTGCGTGTAGATTTTTCAAGTTTTCGAAGCCTCAGACCATATTCAATGTTTTCACCAACAGTCATGTGTGGCCATAGCGCGTAATTTTGAAAAACCATCCCCGTGTTACGTTGGTGTGGTGGCACATTATTCATCACCTCACCATCAAATAGAAGTTCCCCAACGTCTGGACTATAGAATCCGGCAAGAACGCGGAGCAACGTCGATTTACCACATCCTGATGGACCGAGCAGAAAAAATAATTCACCAGGAGCTATAGTCAAAGATATATCGTTGACCGCCACAGTGGTGTCAAATGCTTTTGTTATTTGGTTTAATTCAACGCTAATTGACATATAACGGATACCTTAACCTAATGTTTTGTCAACATATTATTGTCGATCGCGATTCGGAGATCGCTCCTACAGAATGTCCCGGATCGCGATTCGGAGATCGCTCCTACAGCATTGTAGGTCGGGTAGAGCGAAGCGAAACCCGACAATCTCAGTGTAACAGTGCGATCCTGTCGGGTTTCGTCCACTCAACCCGCAGCATGCCAAAAGCGCATGCTGCGTTGATTTGGACCTACAAAAAAACTCTCAGTAAAACCTATTAACCGATAATACTTAAAACCAATAACCCTGTTTATTCATCTACGTCCTTGACACAGCGAAAACCGATAGTACTTCCTGTTGTTAGATGATACCATCGGTCTGCAACACGGAGGTCGTCAGGGCTTCCACCCCATCCGCCGCCACGTAGAATTCGAAAGTTTTCATTGTCAGGAGCGGATTCTCTACCGAAACGCGGATTTTTGGGTGGTGCCATCCCATAGAATTCACCGTTGTATTCGTCAAAACACCATTCCCAAACGTTTCCTGCCATGTCGTATAAATCGTAATCGTTGGGCGAAAAACTGCCGACAGGTGATGTCTGTTTCCATTTATCTGTGCCCCCCACACCACCGAAATTGGCATCATCATGGGTAATTATATCACCAGTGGGATACTTTTTTCCAATGAGATTACCCCGTGCTGCATATTCCCATTCAGCCTCAGTCGGTAGCCTTTTATTTGCCCAGTTTGCATAAGCAACCGCATCGTTCCATTTCACGTTAACGACTGGATCGTTAGGTTTATTAAACTTTGGGTCGTGCCACAGAGGTGGTGGAGGGTATCCTGTTGCTAATACGAACTGCTGGTACCGTGCGTTTGTAACCTCGTGAATATCTATGTAGAATGCGTCAATATAAACTTCATGAACTGGATACTCATCAGGGTCTCCGTTGCCTTCCAGTGGATTTCCCATTTGAAAAGTGCCAGATGGAATTAACCGCATTTGTGCACCATCAATGTGAGAAATGACTTTTTCAGTAAATTCCTTTGACGGAACAGTATTTTGAAAAGTTTCCGTGCAAGCACAAAGGAGACAAATTGAAAGCAAAAAAAAGTATTTGATACTAATTTTCAGGGAACTCTCCTAATTTTGAGGCAACTTCTGCCGCTGTTTCAATCAATTGTTTCTGTTCTTTTTCGTAGAGCGTTCGCACATCAAACCACAACTGGTCATTTTCTATCCGCCCAATGATAGGGACGTTTCCTTGTCTAAAATGTTCTGCCAGTTTTTCAGCAGAAATCTCTAAAGGATTAAGCACCACAGCAACACTCGGTAGTGTTTCAACAGGCAGTGATCCACTTCCGATTTGTGAATGTGTTTCGGTAATTTCAACCTCAATAGTTTCTGCGAAAATTATCTTAAGTCTGTCAGCGATTTTGTTAGCAATATCGTGCAGTTCCTCAATTGAACGGGTATATCGGTGAAGCATAGGAAATTGTGTTAACAAGGTATCAGGATTAAAATAAGTTAGCAGTGTTGCCGACAATGCTGCGATGGTCAGTTTATCTACGCGCAACGCACGCATCAGCGGGTTTTTGCGAATTTGCTGAATCCATTCCGCTTTTCCGACAATAATACCTGCCTGTGGTCCGCCCAGCAACTTATCCCCGCTAAAAGTTACAATATCAACACCGTTCTTAATTCTGTCAGCAACAATGGGTTCAGGAGGTAATCGGTATGTAGAAAGATCAACCAGTGCACCGCTACCTAAATCTTCCATTGTTGGAATGCCGTGTTCTGTGCCGAGTCCGGTCAATTCGTGCATCTCTGGTGTTGTGCTAAAACCGACAATTTTATAATTGCTTGGATGAACCTTTAATATCAGAGCCGTGTTTTCGTTTATCGCTTCAGCATAATCACGGAGATGGGTTCGATTTGTCGTTCCGACCTCTCTGAGAATAGCACCGCTCGCTGCCATCACATCGGGGATTCGGAAAGCACCGCCAATCTCAATCAGCTCACCGCGTGATACAATTACTTCTTTCCCTTGTGCTACGGTTTGCAAAGCGATCAATACTGCTGCAGCATTGTTATTCACGACGGTTGATGCTTCACATCCGGTTAATTGTTGCAGGAGCGGTTCCGTAATCCGATCTCTATGCCCGCGTTTGCCCGTTTCTAAGTCATATTCTAAGTTAACATAATTCTGTGCAGCATTTTGAAGGCTTTCACACGCAGTAGGGGATAGTAAAGCACGACCAAGATTTGTGTGTGTTATAGTTCCAGTCGCATTTACGACAGCACGCAGGGGAGAACGTGTTTTTTCTTCTATCTGTTGACGTGCTAATATCGCATACGCTTCCGGTTTGGGCAATTCCAGTTTTATGCTACCCTGCAGAATTTGGTCTCGAATATCAGCGACTACTGACCGTAATGCTTCTGTTACAAGTGGTCGAGCGTAACAATCTTGCAGTACCTGCATTTCCGGTAGCGACAAGAGCTTATCAATCGCAGGGAGTTGGCGTAGCAAGTCTTTTTTATCTGATTTAGCAGTCATTTTCTTATCCAGAGTAAATAAATAGTATTGTAAAAATGTCCATGTATATTTGTTGATGTCGGATAAATTTTATCAAATTAACCTACAAATGTCAAACAATAATGGGAAGAGGAGAACTAACCAAAAACTGCTTGCAATATATCCGATCAAATTGTAGAATACGCACAAGTTTTACTCAATTTAGGAGAACCTCCCAAATGCTAAAAGCAGGATTTATCGGAGCTGGTGGACGCAGTCAAGGTGCACATTACCCCAGCGTCAATCGCCTTGAAGATGATGTTGAAATGTCCGCTGCATGTGAACTTGACGAGGGTAAACTTGCACAAGTCGCACAAAAATATGAGTTTCCACATACATTTACAGATCACCATAAGATGTTGGATACAATGGATTTAGACGTTGTCTACTGCGTGATGAATGAAAAGTGGATTTTACAACCTGCTCTGGACTGTCTCAATGCAGGAAAGCATCTATTTATAGAAAAACCACCCGGTGCTACGAGTGATGAAACCCAACAATTATTGGAAGCAGCAGTTGCAAACGATGTCTACTGTATGGTCGGTTTTCAACGAAGATTTGCCGCTGTCACACGCGAAGCGATGCGGCGAGTTGCTGAAAAAGGTCCCGTTTCGTTGGCAGTTACAACATTTAACAAGCAGATGATCGGTGGTAATAGAGAATTTACGACAACGCTCTGGAATGATGTCTGTCATGTTGTTGATTTGCTCCGTTATATGGCAGGTGGTGAACCGGTTGAAGTTACAGCACATCGCGATATCTTCGGCGCCGAACAACGTAATTTTTATACTGCTTATGTCCGTTTTGATAACAATGTGACAGGCGTTGTGTTCGGAAATCGCGCATCTGGCGGACGTGTGCTGCGCTCGGAATTGCACGGTGTCGGCATCGGATGTTACATGAAAATCCCAGAAGAAATAGAAATTTATGAGAACAACAATAGGAATGTGATGGGTGGTTGGGAAGTTGATGGTGTTGACCAACGTGATGGTCCGAGTTACGAAGGTGTGCTTACAATGCATCAACATTTCGTTGACTGTGTGCGGAATAAAAAAGTGCCACTGACTGACCTACGTGATGTTATTCATTCTATCCATCTTGTAGACCAAATAGAGGGTCCCTTACCTTAGGATTAATTAGGAGGCTAAACAGATGCTTGATGAACGCCATCTCCAGCATCAAATTACTGATGAACAACTCTGTGCGTTAAATGCAGACGGGTACTTCACCGTTGAAGACGCGCTACCTTTGGAACTTGTTGTCCAATTAGAACGACGAGTTGACGCTATTTATAAAACGCATTTAGATGCTGAATATGACCCATACACCAAGAAACGGATGACACCGCACGACAATTTTTTCTATCCGAATTTTCTCGGTAAAGACCAAATTTTCATCAACGTTTTAGATTGGTATAAAACCTTTCCAAAGGTATGGGGCATTTTGGGATGGAATATCTATTCTTACCATAGTCATTTTATCATCACGCCACCGCGCCCTGAGTCTTCACGCGGTAATGGATCGCCACTCGGTTGGCATCAGGATAGTGGTCGTGTGAACATTGAGATTGAGAGTTCCCCTCGTCCACGTTTGTCTATCAAAGTCGTCTACTGGCTGTCAGACTGCTCAGAGGCAGGACGTGGGAATTTCTATGTGATTCCGGGAAGTCATTTGTGGGATACATTTGAACGTCCCAAAGATAGTTCGCTACCTGAAGGTGCTACCGCAGTCTGTTGCAAACCTGGCGATGCAGTCTTTTTTGACCGACGTATATGGCATGCACGTAGTGAAAACGACTCTGACATCACGCGGAAAGGGCTTTTTTATGGATACGGATACCGATGGTTACGTAGTAAAGACGACATGACAATTCCTTCGGACATATTTAAACAGAACGATCCAATTCGGCAACAACTCCTTGGTGGCGGCACGAATGCAAACGGACATTTCTCTCCGAAAGATGCAGATGTTCCTTTGAAAATCTGGCTTGAAGAGAAAGGGGTTATCTCAACTTAAAACTTGATTTTTTGTCCAATCTGTGCTATGCTGTAATCGCATCGTAGGTGCAAGGGGGCTACCACTCCCTGCCTGCGGTGTATTTGTCTGAACCAAGATTTGCAGGATTATGCGATTTTCAGGATTATTATCTGAACTATTGGCAATCCGTGATCGAGAATGTAAGAGGCGCAATAATTGCGCGACTACAAACGCGGATATTTGTTAAAATTCGCGTAATCTGTGCAATCCGCGAAAATCTGTGATTCAGACAATTAGTATAATCGGGGTTGAAAACCCGCCGTGTGCCATACGCCCACGCTGTGCGTTGATTCACTCCAACAAGAGCATTCGGTGCGGTTAGAAACCGCACCTACCGGGACTGGGTAGATGATGCGGTTGGAAACCGCACCTACCGGGACTGGGTAGATGATGCGGTTGGAAACCGCACCTACCAAGAAGTGTACACATATTTTCATTTTACGATAACCAATTTTAGAGGAATAAAAATGTTTCAAAACCTATCTATTCAATCTATTGGAATTATGCTACTAATAGCAGCACTAACGATTCCATTAGCTTTAGCGGAGAATGAAGTGGAAAAACCGAAAGAACTTGAAGTGGGTATGATAGCCCCAGATTTTACGTTGAAAGATGAAACAGGGACTGAAAGAGGTCTCAGTGAATTCTTAGGCAAGAAAAGTGTTGTTCTCGCCTTTTATCCGAAAGATTTTACCGGTGGCTGAACTGCCGAACTCCAGTCGCTCCGGGATAAATTGAGCGACATAGAAGAAACCGAAACTGTCCTGTTTGGTGTCAGTGTGGACAGCGTTGATTCACATAAAAGATTTAAAGAACAAGAAAAGTTTGGATTTTCATTGCTGGCAGATACTGAGTTTGAGGTCAGCAAGCAGTACAGCGGCATTATGGAGCGGTTCAATGCTTCAAATCGAGTAACGTTTGTTATTGATAAAGCAGGGTATATCCGTGCAATAGATAAAAAAGTTAAAGTGCAGACTCACGGAGATGATGTTGTAAAACTGCTTAAGAAAACACTTCCAAAAATAGAAGTTGGGCAGCCCGCACCGGATTTCATCGCCAAGGATGGTGCAGGAAAATTACATCAACTCAGCAAGTTACAGGATAAAAAGAACGTGGTTTTAGCGTTTTATCCGAGAGATTTTGGGCGTGGCTGAACGGCTGAAGTTTGCTCGCTCCGTGATGAGTCGAGTAGTTTTGCTGAAAACTATGTCCAAGTTTTTGGTATTGCCGGTAATGATGCCGAGTCACATCAAAAATTTTCAGAAGAAAATAATTTGAACTTTCCACTTTTAGTTGATACTAACAAAAATCTTGCCTTGCTCTTTGGTGCGGTAGAAAAGCCAGACGCACAACGTTTCAAACGTTTAACCGTTATTATTGATAAGTCGGGGAAAATCCTGAAAATTGACAAAGAGGTTAACCCAGGCACACACGGGGCAGATTTAGTCGGTTTTTTCAAAACCCTTGATACACCAAAAAGTAATTGATGATGCGTAAGACTTTCTCGGCATTTCCCGCCTGGATTGCCTTGGGAACATCGGTTGTTTTTAGCCCGTTCATTGTTCCGATTGTAACAGCTGTTTTCGTCATACACAAACATGCAGGCACAAGTCAAGAAGTCATACTTTGGCTAACGATTGTAGCAATATTTGTAACAGTGCTTCCGATATTAGCAATAGCCTTGCTTTTTCGGTTTTCGAAGGTGAGCAATTTCCATTTGCCTGCCAAAGAAGAACGACTTATACCGCTTTGCCTGACGTTAGTTAGTATGATTTTAGGGACGATTATACTTTACCAAATTGGGGCAAGTCAGAAAATTATTTGGGTATGTCAGGTTTTCATTGTTAACAGCATCGTATTCTCTGTGATTACGCCATTGTGGAAAATAAGCTTTCACACAAGCGTTACGACCAGCTGCATTCTTGTCTTGATGTTACTTGTTAACTTAAATTTAGTGTGGTTATTTTTGCTTATACCGCTGATCGCTTGGGCACGGGTTTACCGAGAACGTCACACACTTCTTCAAACTGTTACGGGAACACTGTTGGCGACTGTGATTACGATGGTCTTTTCTATTCTTCAGCCGCCCTTGGGGTGAGGAAAGTCTGAGGGAATTCGGCACTATTTAATGGGGTTTTAAAGGCGGTAGGTTATCCCAATCGCATTCCAGACAGAAAAAACTTTCATTGATGCGTCTCACCTCACCATTACATTCAGGACAACTTGTGAGATGCTCAACCTCACTGGGTTCCGTTTCAGCGGGTTGTGGGAACATGAGCAGTTGACCTATTGGCATAGCAGACTCTCGACTGGCGATATCTTGTTGGACTGCCTCAATTACCTCTTGTGCATTTAGTTGAAGTGGCGGTGGTGCATTCTCAGTTAAGTCAACAAATCCGCTTCGATAGAATCGGGTGGTTTCAGCGTCATTGACGCGTCGCATGAATACCGTAAATTTTCCAGGTGATACCAAATAAGCAGAAGAATCGAGTATGTGATGCTTCGCACTTAAGGAAAGTTCATACCCATCATATTCAAAGATAGAATTACCCCGATCCATCCAAATAGTGTCTGGCGTGTTTTGAAACACTTCATGAAGTTCATACGAACGCGTGATCGACAGAATTAAAGCGTATCGCTGATATGGGTACTGGGATAGAAGTTCGATTGGGAGAAAAGATTCCGGTTCAGAGATTTGTTGGAGAAATGTTGTAAAAGCTTTATACGCTGCATCCTGAACCCCTCGCAAAACCGATGGATTCTCAATCTGAATATTGTGAGTCTGTCCTGCCGAATGCAAACTGTTGGATTCACTGATATAGAGTTCTGTTCGCACCTCAACGTCTACAGTGCTGTTTTCGCTGCCAAGGAGATGAAGACGTTGTTCCGGCTCTTCAACTGTTTTGAGAACAAAAGGCAACATAAGAATTTGTCTCACTTCATAAAGCTATAGATGTAGTAATATTAACATATTCCATTGATTTTGTTCAACCAATATTCCTCATCTACCAGGGTTATTCAGTTTTATGAATTATCAGTTGATGAGTGTTGTTGAGAGTTTATTTCGTAGGTCGGGTAGAGTTTGCGAAACCCGCATAGGTGTCAACTTAAGAAAATGTATGAGTTATTGTGAACACCTCTGAATCGGCATGGAGATTGAGACTGTCTTATATTCAGTCCCGTAGGGACGATATGTTTATAGAATCACGGTTACACAAGGTTTCTTTAGTCCCGTAGGGACGATATGTGTAGAACAATGACATTAGACAAACATATCGTCCCTACCAAATCAACGCTATGAATGCCTGTTGGCATTCAGCGGGACTAAAGAGGTTTTCATGACGTATATCTATAAACATATCGTCCCTACGGGACTGAAGAAGGTTTATGCAATCGAAGATTCCTTAAGTTGACACCCGCTGAATGCCAACAGCGCATTCACAGCGTTGATTTATAGGTATAGCGAAGCGAAACCCGACACGTTTATATCCTGTCGGGTTTCGCAAACTCTACCCGACCTACAGATAGTTTATAGAAATGTGAAAAAATATTGGAGAAAAACCAAAAACTGAATAACCCTACCCATCTACCGGTCTATTTAGTTTAATGAGTTTAAGAGATCATATACCACACCGAAAGGAAAATCGATGAATTGCCTTGATTATGGACTTTCTTTTATCAACACTGTTGGCAACGGAAATGCACCCCGATTTTGGGTTGAATCTCGATGTCGCATCATAGATAACACAGATGGAAGTTTCAGCGATTATTACCAATGTGGTTCGTGTAAGAGTGAACACACATTTGCGGAGAAAAATCTCTTCATAAATCCAAACTATGACTTCCTTCCTGTTTTTGGCGAAGAACATATAGCGGTATTCAGAAGGCATGCTTACTGTAACGATAACTACGTTGAGTATAGACCGGCACAGGATTATTGGGGAGGTCCCCTGTTTGATGTTCAAGAGGCATCGCCGGTCCGGGTTCTTGATAGCAACGCAGCCATTCTTGAGGCAACACAAAAATGTCTACCCATCGTAACGCACACGGAAATATGGGATACTAATACACATCAGCAGGCAATTATTGAGTGTCCGGTAAAAACGATGAACATTGATGAAAGTGCAGGCATCTACCAAGTTGATACAGGAATTGTTCTATTTCCAGATCTGTCAAAGCGATACGATCAGCAGATTGAGACGTTCAGCCTCGCTTACGTTGCTTTCAACGCACCGCACTTCGCTGACTTCGTTATTGAAAGCCCCACTGCCATCATTAAAAATGGAGTGGAAGTTACCCAAGTTTACCACTATTCCGAAATTCGGAGTTTAGAAGCAAAGAATACCGTGTTCTGCATCGGTGAGCTTTGACAGACACTTCATAAGTGTCAATTTTAGAATATATTCCCTTGTTTGGAGTGAATCAACGATGAATACCTGTAGGCATCTGTCCAAATCAACGTTGAATGCACGTTTGGCATTCAGCCAACCCCTTCAACAATAGCGAAACTCGACAATTGAATGCCTCTGCCCAGTAAGTTACAGGTGGTAAAGTTTTGGTTATTAACCCGAATATACTTTGTAGGAGGGAACTCCGATTCCCGATAGTTCGCGATTCGGAGATCGCTCCTACAAGTTTTATCTGCATATTTCTACAAAAACTTTACATACCCGTAAGTTACATTTTATTTGTATCTTCTACGACTATGTGCTATAATATCATAGATGTTGTGGCAACGGCACACCTCAGTTTTTCGTATGTCTCTAATACATCCCAAGTTTTTGAACTGAATTAAGATTTGAACTGAATTAAGAAAGGACACAGATTATGTCAGGACACTCTAAATGGTCAACAATTAAACATAAAAAAGCAGCGAACGATTCCAGGCGCGGAAAACTTTTTTCAAAGTTGATTAAAGAAATTACTGCAGCTGCGCGTCTCGGTGGTGGAGATGTTGACATGAATCCGCGTCTCCGAACTGCAATCGCAACTGCGAAGTCAAGTAACCTTCCTAATGATAACATTGAAAAAGCAATACTTCGAGGCACTGGCGAACTTGAAGGTGAAACTTTAGAAGAAGCCGTTTATGAAGGATATGGTCCGGGCGGCGTCGCGCTCATTATAGAGGTGATAACCGATAACCGCAATCGTACAATCGCTGCCGTTAGACACACACTTAGCAAGTTTAATGGCAGAATCGGTGAACGCGGATGTGTGGCATGGGGATTCGATAAATGTGGTCTCATTGTTGTTGATGCGGATAGCATTGATGAGGAAGAGTTGTTTTTGGTTGCCGCAGATGCGGGTGCTGAAGATTTAACACCGCTGGATGATACTATTGAAATTATAACCCCATTTGAACAATTTGATAAAGTCGTCACTGCTATTCAATCCACTGAGGCAACTATTCAATTAGCGGAAGTTAGCATGATTCCTCAAAATACCGTTAGACTTGAAGGCAAAGAGGCGGAACGTATGCTAAGGCTCATGGTAGCTTTGGATGAACTGGACGATGTGCAAAAAGTCTACGCTAACTTTGACATTCCTGATGACATTCTTGAGGCAGCAGCGTAGTTATAAGGACTTATTGTTAATGATTATTCTTGGGATTGACCCTGGCATTGCAAATACAGGTTATGGAATTGTCCAATCTAACGCTGCTCGTGTTGAACCGCTTCACTTCGGAAATATCCAGACCAATCCTAAAACTGCATCTGAGGAACGTTTGAAAAAAATATATGACACCATATCTGAATTGATTACACAGTTTGACGTAGAATCAGTAGTGCTTGAAGATATTTTCTTTACCAAAAACGTGAACAACGCTTATATTGTCGGCGAAGTGAAAGGTATAGTGAAATTAGCAGCAGCGAACAACAGCGCGCCTGTGACAACCTATTCACCAACGCAAGTTAAACAGACTGTCGCTGGATACGGAAAAGCGACAAAGCTTCAAGTTCAAAAAATGGTCCAGGCATTACTGAAATTAAAAGAATTGCCCCAACCTGACCACGCTGCTGATGCTTTGAGTTTAGCAATTTGTCACGCTCGTTCTCACAAACTGCTCAAAATTCGGGAAAAATTTAAAAATTAAATGTGTTTTAGAAGCCGAAAGGAAGCCGCATTAGTATGATTGCTCATCTAAAGGGAACACTTGCCCATAAAGATACCAAAGGGGTAGTCGTTGATGTAAACGGTATCGGTTATTTAGTTGAAGTTGCGGAGCGAACAATCAACGGATTACCCGCTATCGGTGAATCTATTACGTTTTATACCTACTATACTCAAAATCGTGATAACGAAATTAAACTTTACGGGTTCACTTCACACGACGCTCTCAAAATGTTTGAAATGGCTTTGACTGTCAAAGGCGTTGGGCCTTCACTTGCGCAAAATATTGTTACAAGACTATCACCTTCACAATTCCAACAAGCTGTCCTAAAAGAGAATATGGCAACTTTAATGCGAGTGCCCCGGTTGGGTAAAGAACTCGCGCAGCTTATCATCATCAAACTTAAAAAAAACATAGCTAAGGTCAAATTAGAGGAAAAAGTGGAACTTGTCGGAGATGGATCAACACATCAAGCTGTCATTAATGTATTGGTTAATCTTGGTGCATCAGAACTTGAGGCGGAACAGGCAGTAGAACAAGCACAACAAACACTTGGTGAAAATGCTGAACGTGATGATCTCGTGAAGGAAGCACTACGATATATCCGAAATTAATCTTTCTTTCCCAACAACGTGTTTGTAGTCGCGCAATTCATTACGCCTCTTACATTCACAATATTGCTTGAAATCTCAAAGTGAACGAAACGAATCAAAAATTATTGGTTTTACTATAAGTGGAACTGTTATTACGATCCTTGTGTTAGGGCAACAATATGGATAACTACGATATTCATGATAATACCGATGACGAATTTGGATATAGTCTCCGTCCAGAGACTTTAAATGAATTTATCGGACAGGAGAAAGCAAAAGAGCAACTTCGTATCCATATTGATGCTGTAAAGAGTAGACGTGCTGCAAAAAGTAAACGGGCAGCAAAAAGTAGGGACGATGTATTAGAACATGTCCTCCTTGTCGGACCTCCTGGACTTGGCAAAACCACACTTGCCAAAATCATCTCCAATGAATTTGATACTAATTTCAAACAAGCCATCGGTCCGGTGATGGAACGTATTGACCTCGCTTCTACATTAACCAATCTTGAAGAAGGCGATATCCTATTTATTGACGAGATCCACCGAATGAAACCGACAATCCAGGAGTCGCTTTACCCAGTTCTTGAAGATTTTGTACTGGATCTACCTTTGGGCCAAGGACCCGGTTCTGAAGTTGTACAAATTTCCCTTGCACCTTTTACCTTGGTCGGCGCAACAACGCGTGAAGGTTTACTTACAGGTCCTTTTCGATCAAGGCTCGGAATCAACATACACCTTGATTACTACACACCTGAAGATATTCAACAAGCCATTCGGATCAACAGCGCAAAACTCGACATTAAAATAGAGGAGGAGGCTGAATTTGCTTTGGCATTACGCGCACGCGGCACGATGCGAATCGCTAATAAACTCCTTGCTAACATTAGAGACTATGCACAAGTTAAAGGTGGTGGTATTTTGACGCTTGAGGTCGTAGAGGAAGCACTGAAGTTTTTTGATATTGATGAAAAAGGTTTAAACGCGCAAGATTACGCTTATTTCCGAGCACTGATCAAGAATTTTAATGGTCGCGCGGGGAAGAAAGCGCTTGCAGTTGCACTCAGCGAAGATGAACGGACTATTTCTGAAGTTTATGAACCGCACTATATTAAAGAGGGATTCTTGGCACTTACACCAAGCGGACGTGTCGCTACCGAAGCCGCTTATGAATACTTTGGATATCCTATATCGACTCAACCTACACTTTTTGATGTATAATTTGTCTTATCGTAAAACTTGAAAATTAGCGAAACCTTTGGCGCGGTTTCAAACCGCACATACCAGAGTTAAAAAACATTCAGATTTAATAGAAAATTTTAACGTGTTTCTTCCAAGTGTCTTATATTCATGATTGTGAAAAAATGAAACTCTCAGATTTTGATTACGATCTACCTCCTGATCGTATAGCGCAAGTCCCTTTGAAGCATCGTGATGCATCACGCTTAATGGTGATAAATAGAAGCACAAGAGAATTTCATCATACGCAATTTTCAAAGATAGGCGAATTTTTACCGAACCCTGCCTTGTTGGTTTTGAACGATACAAAGGTGATACCAGCAAGGTTAATCGGAAACAAAAGTGAAACTGGCGGTAAAATTGAACTGCTTCTCGTCCAAGAAAAGGAAACCGATACGTGGGAGATTTTAGCAAAGCCGCGTAGGATTCTGAGAGTAGGCACACAATTGATATTCGGCAATGGCGTTTTGAAAGCAGAGGTGTTAGAGAAACCTGAAAATGGAAATTGTATTGTTCATTTCATGTATGCAGGCGTGTTTTTCGAAATCCTTGCTGAAATAGGAATGATGCCTTTACCGCCTTACATTCGGCGTTCACCTAACGAAGAAGATAAGATGCGTTATCAATCGGTTTACGCAACTAACGAAGGTGCGATTGCTGCACCGACAGCAGGATTACACTTTACCCCAGCATTGTTGGAGAAATTACATAGTAATGGAGTAGAAACAGCGATGCTAACGCTACATGTGGGGATCGGGACGTTTCAACCGGTTAAGGTTGAGAACGTTGAAACTCATAATATGCATGCTGAATATATACACATACCTGAAACTGAAGCAAACCGAATTTGTAATGCACGCGAAACGGGTTCAAAAATTGTCGCAATTGGTACCACGGTTGTGCGTGCTTTAGAAACAGCTGGTGCAACGAGCACCGTTAAACCTTATAACGGGTACAGTGAACTCTTTATCTATCCCGGTTATCAATTTAAAGTTGTAGATGCGTTGCTTACCAATTTCCATCTACCGAAATCAACATTGCTCATGCTCGTAAGTGCCTTCGCTGATAGTGTATTGATACAGAAGGCTTATCAGGAGGCACTCCAACAAAACTACCGGTTTTACAGCTACGGCGATGCAATGCTAATTTTATAAAAATAGAAGGAGAAATTAATTATGGCTGAGAGTCCTTTAATAAGTATGCTTGTTATGTTTATTCCAATGGCTGCTATCATCTATTTTCTGATGATTCGCCCAGAACAATCCAGACGTAAAAAACATCAAGCAATGTTAGAGAATTTAACAAAGGGTGATGAGATTGTAACGAATGGCGGATTGCACGGTAAAATTCTTGGCGTTGACAATGATAAGAAGATTCTTCTAATCTCTGTCGGGGAGGTAAACAATCAGGAAATGAAGGTGCATATATCGCTGAGTTCTGTGGCTTTTCTGAAAAAAGGCGGTGAACTTATTGAAGGGGAGTAGAATGTGTTATCAATAATTGATAACACTTGTCTTCATAAGTTATAAGGCGTGCGCGGGTTTTTTCTGGCAACACAATCAGATTATTGTTGCTTAGGGCAATTCGCGTTGTTTTATTTTCAGGATCATTAAGTTGTAGTGTTGCCGAACCATTTTCGTCTTGGAATCGAAAGAAACTAATCGCTTCACCAATCCATTCAGTTGAAATGTCGTTTTCTATAATACGCAGTTGATAATCTGTTTCAGTTTCTACTTCGCCTGCATCTAAAATGACCGCTGCTGTATCCGAGTATGATGGAGTTTTGCAAATTGCTATTTCTACTCTCGTTTTGTTTGTTATAACTTCATAAGTAGTATGATGCGGAATATACGCAACGCTTGCATCGCCATCAAAAACATCGGTACGCTCACCCAAAATGCCATTCGCCTTATTTCCGTTATGACCGACCAATAGGGTGCATTGTCCACCTAACACAATCAGAGCGACTTCGCAATCATCAGAATGATCAAAGTATGTTGATTCGGGGTCAAGATTGAGGATACCGAAATGCAGATTTGTGATACCCCACTCACCAGGACCTATAAGAGGTGTATATCCATCGGTAGTTTTGTATTGCTTAATTACTGGCATCACGAGTAAATTCTGCTAAATGTTCTACAAGGCTTGCCAATGGCAGTCCAACAACGTTAAAATAACACCCTTCTATCCGTTTAACAAATGCTGCTCCACGTCCCTGAATCCCGTACGCTCCAGCCTTATCTGTTGCTTCTCCGGTTTCTATGTAAGCATCAATTTCTGCCGGGCAAAGTTTTCGAAAATATACTTGTGTTGTTTCTGCCCACGTTTTCTCTTTATTGCGTTTGGCATCTATTAGTGCAACGCCAGTTACAACTTCATGGCAAGTGCCACTAAGGCGAGTTAACATTTCCTGAGCATGTGTGATGTTTTTCGGCTTGCCGAGAAGTTCATCTTCTAACGAAACCAAAGTGTCAGCACCAATAACAAACCCTTCAGTATGACGTTCAGCAACGAATCGTGCTTTCTGAAGGGCAAGTTCTTGCGTCACAAACTCAGCAGATGTATTATTTAATGTGATTTCTGGAATGTTGCTGGGATATATCTCAAACATTAACCCGATTTGAGATAATAGATCGGCGCGGCGCGGGGAAGCAGATGCTAAAATGAGACGCGGGATTTTCAAAAAAGGCATCGCACTGTTATTTCAAACAATACCATTGATCACTGTTTCTATCCTGAATCTGTAATAATTCAGCGTCTATTAATTCCGAAATACCTTTGTCAATTTCTATTTTTGAAAACCCAACCTTTTCAAGGAGTTCATCCCTATTTGGCGTGCGGAACCATTCAGGTTTTTCCAGGGAATCCGATTTTCCACGAAACACTTCCAAAGCACTATAGAGGCGCAAAGTCTTTGCTGAAAGTCCTACGAGTGGGTTTATATTTGAGTAGAATTCAACCGATTGTGTTTGCATTTTTTAATCCTCAATAACTATAAATTTCCCTATACATTGGTAATAACGCCTCTATCAAAAAATCGGTTACAAAAATATGGCTTTGAACAGAATACATGTTATACCATTTCTAATTGACAAAGTATCATTCCGATTTTTGAGTTTCTTTGTCCGAGTGACCTCTCGGTCGCGATTTCCTGGACTGATAACTGACAACTAATAACTAATTTTTCAATTATCGCTTGAGTGCGTGGACAATTTCTTCGTTACCCTCACGCAGCGCCATGTCGAGGGGTGTCTCACCTTCATAGGGTTGAAACACAACTCTCTTGAATTCACGCAGCGGCCAGACCAATGAGGTGACTTCATCTGTCCATTCAGTGAACTGTTTCGGTTGACGCATTCGACTGACCGTTTTCAACGATGGATCAGCACCATGGTCTAACAGTAGCCGAACCATCCGCAAATTGCCCAACCGGGCGGCAAAATGGAGCGGTGTCTCTTTGCCGTATTCAACGAAATGCTCGTTATCCATGATGGGTTCGTCATCAAGTCCACTGAGTGCTTGCGCATTAACATCCGCGCCTGCTTTAATCAAGATATAGGCTTGTGCGAGATGCGTGTCGTCATCGTGTCGAGATTGCACATGGAGTAAGGTTTCGCCGTTGTAGGGCCACGCGAAATTTGGATCCAAGCCGTTTTCTATCATGAGCAGAAAAGAATCGAAGTTGGTGACACCGACGCCATGAAACCCAAGATAGGATGGTTGATTGATGGCAACTCCCTGACTCATGAGATAGCGGTTTATCTCGTAATCACTGCTCGGCCAATGCGTGCCGTGGTCGTTACTGTTGTTCACGTCCGCGCCTGCCTCTACAAGTGCCTTGACCTTATTGAGATCTTTGAGTCTAATGCTCGCAGTATGGAGCGGTGATATCCGATTTATTTTCACGGTTACGAGTTCTGGTGCTTCGGCAAGCATTTGTAGCACTGTCTCTGTATCTGCCTCTTCAAATTTTGCCTGCCAGCGTTCAATGAGCTCTTGGTTCATGTCATCTCCTTATGATGATACGCGTGTGCTGTCCCTCTGTCTAATCCTTTGCTACATTTAAAGACGACAAACGATAATTAAGGTTACATCTTATAGTGCTTTGTCAACATATTATAGGTCGCGATTCGGAGATCGCTCCTACCGATGAACCGCTTACGGTAGGAGGGAACTCCGATTCCCGACAGGTCGCGATTCGGAGATCGCTCCTACAAGTTTATCTCCATATTTCTACAAAACTTTACATATCCTTATTTCAAAATCTAACTTGACAAAAATAACTCTATACTGTAAAGTGTCACAAATTCTGATGTTGTCAAATGGAGGGAAAGATGCCAGAGCGTTTAGCAGTAGATGGAGGGACACCTGTTATCGGAGAAGCAATTCCAGGGGGAATGCATGGACCCAGTGTCATAGATGAACGAGAGATTGATGCTGTGACAGAAGTGCTACGAAGTGGGAAACTTTTTAGATTTGTTGAAAATTCAAATGTGGCAGCCTTTGAGAAAGAAGCTGCAGCACGACTTGGGACCAAACATGCCTTGATGGTGAATTCAGGTACATCGGCGATTATCTGTGCACTTACGGGCGTAGGTATTGGTCCTGGTGATGAGGTGATTTTGCCCGGATACACCTTTATCGCGACAGCGGCGGCTATTGTCGGTGTGGGTGCAATTCCTATAATTGCAGAAATTGACGATTCGCTTGGATTGGACCCCGCAGATGTGGAACGAAAAATAACACCGCACACCAAAGCAATTATCCCTGTTCACATGCAGGGTGTGCCATGTAGACTTGAAGCCATCGTGGAGATTGCAAAAAAGCATAATCTAAAGGTTGTGGAAGATTGTTGTCAATGTGTCGGTGGTCAGTATAAAGGCAAATATGCAGGCACATGGGGTGATGCAGGCGCCTGGAGTTTGAACTACTTCAAAGTGATTACGTGTGGAGAAGGTGGTTTAGTCTTTTCTGATGATTATGACACTTATGAACGCGCTGCGTTTGCCTCTGAACCCGGTTTGCCGATGTGGATGAGCGATTCGGAGTGGCAAAATAAACCGTTCTCTTGCCAAACCTATCGTCCGGGCGAAATGTTGGGTGCAATTGCACGCGTGCAACTCTCGAAATTGGATGACATTCTGGGACATACGCGCTTGCTGAAAAAGGCGTTCATTGCGGAACTTTCCGATAATCCAAAAGGTTATATAAGGCAGCATGTAGATGACCCAAGCGGTGAATGCGGTATTAGTGCAGCGATAATTGTGCGCGATTTAGAACTTGCTAAAAAGTATACGGAGGCACTCAGAGCAGAAGGATTAGGTGCAGGCACTGCCTACAACGAAGGTTTTCCTGATAGACATATTTACACCTATTGGGATTCTATACTGTTTAAACATTCACCGAACGCAGCAGGTTATCCGTGGTCCGACCCACGATACAAAGGAAATGTAGAATATTCGCGTGATATGTGTCCAGAAACGCTTTCTATTCTCGGTCGCGCGCTAAGATTTGGATTTAATGTAAACATGCAGGAGGAACACGCACGGTTAATGGCAGCCGCTATCAATAAAGTAGACGATGCTCTTGGGTAGTGCAGCGTTCAAGTTGAGTCTCTAAAGCATTATTGGGTAGAGGTCGAGACTATATCAATGCGTCTTGAGATTTCTACAAATCCTAACTTCTGTGCAGTTCGAAGCGAGGCACCGTTTTCTTCACCGCAATACCAGATAGGAACTTTACCCATAGCTTGGAGTTGTTCTGCAACGAGAGATGCAGCTGAGGTAGCATAGCCTTTTCCTCGCCATTCCTCTAATGTGAATATACTTATTCCACCATGCAAATCCGTTTGTGCATAAGTTCGGGCAATAGAGACAATACTATCGTTAACAATAGCACCAGCAATAGGACCTGTTGTTATAGTCCATTGAGGTGTTTGATAAGAATTTCCTTGTATTCCTATTCCCTCTGGTGCATTTGCTAAAAGTGCTTCATCTGCTGAAGTTAATAATCGAATTACCTCATTCGGATAAGAACGAGTAGGTTCTAAAAGTGCTTGATGGATTTCAACGTGATAATTTACAGGTACACCGGTTTTTGCTGATATGCGTTGTCCAAGGGTTACGGCGTTTGCAGGATCAACGTTGATAATGAGACCTTCTAACCCTTGCTGTGCTTCTAACAGGTGCCACAAAGCATTGACATCTGTAGCAAAGCAGAACGCATCATCGTAAAGTGTATCAATGATTAAGTAGGCGGTTATGTCAGGAAGATTACCGAAGACATAAGCACGACACATCCCCTGTTTCAGACAGTCTAAAACATCCAACGTTGTCGGCGTATCACCGATAACATCTGCTAAAACAAGACATTCTTCAGGTGTTAGTTTTTCCATTGTTTGATGAAAGGATTCTTTGTGAATGAAGATTACGATTTTGGGTTCAGGCACATCAACAGGTGTTCCTGAGTATAAATGTGAATGCGAAACTTGTCAAGATTCTATGCAGGTTGGCTCAAAAAACTACCGTACGCGTTCATCTGTCCATATTCAAAAGGATGAAAAAAATCTACAATTTGACCTCGGTCCAAACTTCATGGATCAGATTAATCGGAATAAGATTGAATGGATAGATGCGGTCATCTTTACGCACTGCCATGCAGACCACATTAGTGGTACAAACGACATCGTAATGCCGTGCCGAAAACAACAAATGGACATGCCAATCTATGGTCCTGAACAAACAATAGAAATTCTGCAACGCAACTTTTACTATATGTTTACCAAAGAGACTTTCCAAGGCGGTGGTGTCGGTCACTTACTTCCGAATGTTATTGACGGAAGGTTTCAATTGCACGGTTTCGATATCACACCAATCCCAGTAGAGCATGGTAACGTTGACACTAATGGCTATCGGATTGACAACTTTGGTTATATACCGGATGTAAAACAATTACCCGAAACATCACAAGCACTGCTGGAAGGTATTGAGGTGCTCGTTATTGATGCCTTAAGCTTCAATCCGGGACATCCTACCCATCAATCAGTCGGACAAGCATTGGAAATCAGCGCAGCCTTAAAACCCAAAGAGACCTATTTTACTCATATTATGCATAGACTTGACCATCGGCACTTTAAGGAGCAGTGTGCGGAACAGAACATTGATCTTCCTGATAACGCCTATCTCGCCTATGATGGACAAGTGATTATGTTGTAGTGTTATGGGATTCAGTTATCAGTTACTGCAATTAACACTAAAATAATACCATTTCGAAAAAATAAGACTTCATTATGAGTCTTGTAGGTTCACCCCCGAAGTAAAGAATGTAAGAGGCGCCAAATCATGCAGAATACCATACGCGTATTCTGCCAAGCGCATTTGGCGTTGATTTGGCAATGAATTGCGTTTGGTGCATGTGCGCCTGACATTCACATTAAACGCGTTTTTTGTTAATGAAAGATGAACAATTAGAAATGGTATAACTATTATCTGAGTAAAACATGTCCATCTCAGATTAATTCACTCTGTTTTATCTAATTTCCATTTTTTTACTCATATGCACCCTTCCAACTTAATACTGTGTCTTAATTATTAAAGGGTATCATACACCGTTGTTTGGAAATCTATGTCAAGTATTTTGCGTAGGTTCTGAATTTGTCGTATAATGTTGATTATAGCCAAAACATAGATTTCAATATAGGTGCCCTTTCTAATACTATGATACAGAATCATAGTTTAGTTGATAAGGGTGCCCAAATCTTTATTGAGTGGTGGAAGGTCTACCAAATAAGGTTAGGGAACCCGACCAACGCAACGATATGCTTTGGATAGCATGTCAACTCAATAGGAGAAAGAAAATGAGATTTAAATCAATCGGGAACCTCGCAATAGCGATGATATTTTTCCTTATGCCTTATCGGTATTGTCAATCAGAGTGAGGCGGCCTCTATCACGTCGTTTTATGTCTCTGCGAATACGGATTACGGCGGCGGCGCGGACTTCTGGGCATATCTGTCTGCGGATGCGGACATATACGGTATCAGTTTCTCTGTCAAACAGACGTATCCTGTAAATGAGGCAGATAGTGACTGGATACATGTCTATAGCAATATGTACTCCACTGGCACGAGAAGTGTTTCTGAATACCTTGGTTCGTTTGATGGCCACATCAAGATCGCCGAATATGATGTAAAGGCAGAGGTGTGGT
Source organism: Candidatus Poribacteria bacterium (assembly GCA_965219695.1). GTDB lineage: Bacteria > Poribacteria > WGA-4E > WGA-4E > WGA-3G > MSPOR6. The sequence continues at coordinate 156,231 of CBDCOJ010000010.1, forward strand.
TTTATGATGCGGATGGCAATCCGACGACTGTCTCTGACTCCAGCGAGACCTCAACCTCTGTCTATAAACCTGTTATTGCTGATGATAGCGGCTATAAAAAAACAGGTGTCTATGGCTACTCAGAACTCACCGCTCACTACTATGATGGTTCATATATTGTCATGGACGGGTATGTCTGGGCATATAACGGCACCGGTGAAAATGCGAGAGGGTTCGGAAGGTTCAGACATACAGCCATCAACAAAAATCTGGATGAGTTAGAAAAGCCTCTACCCAACGAAAGTTTTAAAACTGGTGAAACTTACGGCTATGGTACCAGCCATTGGGGAACTTACTTTAATTTTTTCGCGGGAGAAATCGTTGACGGTGGCGAGTGGGTGTGTAATGCGTATCTTCGGATCAACGTGCATCAGGGAAAGACAGACGACTGGTTGGCGGAAGATACGAATACGTTTGATGAAGACGATTGATAATCCGATTCATAAGGCAGGGGACACGTGCCCCTGCCATTCCTTATTGAAGGAGCATAACCATGTGCTTACAAAAAGTCAGTTTGCTTTGTTTATTGCTACTGCTTTTCGGGACGGTGGCAGAAGCCAAAATCGTTTTTAGTTCCAGGCGCGACGGTGTGGAAGGTGTTTACGTGATGGACGATGATGGTAGCAACCAGACGCTTCTCACTGAAGATGGAAAGTTAAGACCTACTCCACGTTGCTGGTCACCAGACGGTAAACAGATAATGTTTAGGTCACGCGCTGGTGAATACTTGATGGATCCAGATGGCACAAACATCCGGAAACTCATATTCCCCGATAAAGCATATATCGGTAGAACGTCATTTTCCCGGATGGCACATCTCTTGTTTTTAACATGAGAGTGACAATAGATGGCAAAGAGATAAAGACCGTCAACGTGCTGAATATAGAAACAGGGGAGATGAAAGAGATAGCGGCTGTCAGTGCAACCTTTTGTGATTGGTCGCCCGATGGCAAGTTGATTGTGTTCTCAAAGCCGGGGGTCGTTGGAGAGGATGCCGGTGGGACGCTTTGGGTAATGGGAGCGGATGGTCATCATCCCCGAAAACTGCTGCCCCCGCCCGTAGAGGGAGCATTCAATGCCGCGCGCTGGTCACCCGATGGCAAGCAGATTGTCTATCTCCATGACCAGTATGTCTGGGAGCCACGCCCCGGAATTGCGCTTGCGCTCATCTACAAGGCACATCGGTATCTGATTTGCGATCGCAACGGGGAGAACATCAAACAACTACGGATACCCAAGGACTGGCGCCCCGCACAAATTGACTGGATGGATGATGGCGAATCTGTTGTTTTCAGTGCGTATGTCGGGATACCTTTAGACGAAATGGTATTTCCCGATCAGTTCCCCCCTCGCAATATCTATAAATATCATATTCCAACGGGAGAGATTACGCGCCTCACAGACCATCCGGGCAAGGATGGCTCGTTAGATTGGATCAGCGATGATGTGTTATCGGTCTCACCACAAGGGAAAAAAAAAGTGACGTGGGGCACGCTGAAAAAGTTAAGCCATAATACATCTTCAGACGATCCATAATCCATTGACGGCAGGGACATGTGTTCCCTGCCACGCTTTTTTTAAGGAGCATAACCATGAATGGACGCAAAGTTGTTTTGCTATGCTTAATACTGCTGCTTGCATCGACCACAGCGCAAGGAAAAATCGTTTTTGGTTCAGCACGCAACGGTGTTATGGGTATCTACGTGATGGACGATGATGGCAGCAACCAAACACTTATCAGGAGGGGGCCATTCCCAAATTGCTGGTCACCAGACGGTAAGCAGATACTGTATTCGAGTTTTGGTTTGTCTTTGATGAATGCAGATGGCACAAACGTTCGGAAACTCATAGACGACGACCCTGGAGGTTCTATCGGTACAGGTTCATTTTCACCGGACAGCGAATCTATTGTTTTTAAGAGAAGTTTTCGGAAAAACGGCGAGTTGAAATACGGTATCTATGTGCTGAATATAAAAACGCTGAAGATAAAAGAAATCGCATCGCAAATTATGGCAAGCCAATGTGATTGGGCACCAGACGGTAAGCATATTATTTTCTCAGAATGGACTACGACCGGAGTCCATAGCACGATTTGGATAATGGATGCCGATGGTCACAACGTCCGCCCACTGATACCAAAGCCGCCTGTAGGAGGGGAATTCACGATTAACCGATCAAGTCCGCGCTGGGTCGCCTGATGGTCAACAGATTGTGTTTCTCCAGAGAGAGTATAAAACCGTGCGTGTACCGAATGTTGGTGAATCGCCTTTCTTCAAGGCGTTTCGGTATTTCATTTGTGATCGCAACGGAGAAAACATCAGACAGCTCCAGATACCGAAGGACATGGAAGGGATTAGCATTAACTGGATGGATAACAGTGAATCGGTTGTTTTTAGCGCGCGTGCAGCCATACCTTTGAATGAAATGCTACCGCGTGATTTTGACTTCCCACCGCCAAATATCTATAAGTATCATATTCGGACAGGTGAGATCACACGGCTAACAAACCATCCAGAAAGGGATGTGTCAATCGATTGGATCAGCGATGATGTGCTGTCTGTTACCTCGCAAGGGAAAAAAAAAGTAACGTGGGGAACACTGAAAAAGTAAAACCGTAATCTGTGAACATCTGGATTAACGCAATCACCACCGAATTCCAAGAGCGGATTCGGTGGTGGTTGCTTTTTACAGATTACATCTCAAGGACTACGTTAGGTTGCTTCTATCTTCCCCAGCCCATCTGGGGTCTTTGTCGGCGCTGTAGGATAACGCGATCGCCTTCAGTGATTCCACTTTTGACGATGACAACAGTTTCGTTTTGCATGCCGGTTTCAATAGCGGTTTCAATCCCTTTGCCATCACTGTCCAACATGACAAATTTCCCTTTTAAAACATTAACTTGCGCCGAAACACCATCAGCTTTCTTTTGGTCGTTGATTAAGAGTGAGACAGTTGCGGGACCGGGGACAATACCGCGTTGCGCAGGATTTAATTCAATTGTAACGCTTCCATTTCCAACAGATCGCACAGTACCGTTAAAAATTTTCTCGCTAATGGTCTGCATTTGCACCGATTTGCCTACCTTGAAGGGGGACGTTTTGCCCACTTGAGCGGTAACGGTAGCTGAATTCTTGTTAATTACAGCATCAATAGGAATCAGCAAGACGTTCTTTTCTTCGTACGTAATGATGTCAACATCAGCACTCATACCGGGGCGGATGTCTCCAGAGGTATCATCAACTTCTATCATCACCTCAAACGAGATGATGTTGTCTTGTTGTTGACCACTTTGAGAAATCTCATATACTTGACCTTTAAATCTTTTTGTTTGGAAAGCATCAATCTTGATATCGGCAGATTGACCCTCTTCAAGTCGTTCCATATCAACTTCGTTGATAAAGGTTTTGACAACCATTTTTGATAGATCGGCAATCGTCATAATCGGAGGGCTTTGCGAAAAAGCCGAACGTCCAGATGTCACAATCTCACCCTGTTCTATCTCAAGTTGCGTAACAGTGCCGGACATGGGTGATTTAATAACCGTCCAATCAAGCCGTTCCTTCTGATTCTTCAAACTACTTTGTCGACGGAGGAGATTGGCATCGGAACTGACTTTGGATTGCTCCGTTAACAGTTTCTCATTTTCAATTGTTGATTGAAGTTCTTTTAACTGTGTTTTAGCATTATCCAATCGAATTTGGCTCTCTTCTTCTGCCTTCTCACGCGTCTTCTTGAGGTGTTCAAGGTTTAATTTTTGTAATGCCAACTGGGCTTCACGCGTTTTAATAGCAGTTTTGCGTGCCAGAACGGTGCGTTCTTGTGATTTGATGGTCTGTTTCTGCGATTCTACCCGTTTATTGGCGTTTTTGTATGATGAGTCTGCACTGGCATGCCGAGATTCTGCGTCTTCCAATGTACTTTTGGAAACCAGTTCTTCTTCAAAAAGGGATTTATTTCTTTCATATTCTGACTTAGCGGTGTCTAAAGAAACCTTTGAAGACGCAAGCGACGTTTCATATTCTGTAAGCGTTAACTTCGCTTGTTCATGTGATATATTTGCTTGTTCTAAAGAAATCTGATCTTGGTCTAACGAATTCTTTGTGGCTTGAATGTCGGTTTCAGCTGAGCTTATCCGTGTTAACGATTCCGCTTTGGTTGTTTCAAGATTTGCCTTAGCGCTTCTCACAGCAGCTTCTTTCTGTGTAAGATCACTGTCTAAACGTTCTTTCTTTAGTAGAATATTTAATTCAGCCTGGTACTGCTGTGCCACAGCAGCCTTAACATCCGCTTCAGCCTGTTTCTGTTCCTCTTGATATATTTTAGGATCAAGTTCCACTAAAATATCCCCCGCTTCGACGGGATCACCATCATTAACATGGAGTTTAACGACTTCTCCCTCGACGTTGGATTTTACTTCTACGTCAATAAGTGGTTCTAAATTGCCGGTTGCTCTGATGGTCGTTCGGAAATCGCCAAGTTTGACGATCTCAATTTTAGGGGCAAGTGACGGATCAACACCATTTTTGCCGCGGCTAAGTACAACCCATCCTACCGCCCCAATTAGAACGACAATGATAGCAACAGTAATAATTAACTTTTTCAAAACTTATTCCTCCTATAAAGTTTGGAAGGTATGGTGAATTATACAATCTAAATATACACGTTTATTGTAGGAGCGATCTCCGAATCGCGACGAAACGCATTGATAGTCGGGAATCCAAATCAACGGTATGAATGCCATTTAGGCATTCCCCGGAGTTCCCTCCTACCTTTAACATGTCTAATTAATTCTAAAATCTACCATATATGACAAACGGATACTTTTTTAGTTATAGTCGAATATACAATCTTATCTACCCATCTGTTTTACCATTTGTAACGACCTAATCAGTTCTAAGTGCTTCAACAGGTGTCAGTTTTGCAGCTTTGTGTGCAGGATATAGCCCAAAGAAAACACCAATTGCAACAGATACGAGCAAGGCAATGAACATTGTCTCAAATGAAATAACCGAGGGCCAGTTACTGTCTTCCCAGACAAACTTGGAGATGAGAGCAGCTGTACCTTGCCCCATAAATACCCCTAAGATTGACCCAAGAACTCCACCCACTAAAGTGAGGACAGATGCCTCAATTAGGAATTGGGTTATGATATCGTTGAATGTTGCACCGAGTGCTTTTCGCAATCCAATTTCTTGGGTGCGGTCAGTTACAGATACGAGCATAATATTCATCACACCGATGCCTGCAACCATCAATGCAATACCTGCGATACCGCCCATTAAAGCCTTCATCACCAACCCGACTTTATCGGCAGTAGCCAATTCCTCTTGTGCTGTCCAATAGTTATATTCTTCACCTGTGTTGTTGTGTATTCTGCCTAAAATTTGCTTTGCATCCGCTATTGCAAGCGGAATTGTATCTATATTTACGGCTTCAACGCGAATTCGTTCAACATCATTGCGCCCTTTAAAACGTTCTTGGAGTGTTGTGATGGGAATGATGAATCTGTCATCCCAACCGGTTGTGTCCATGGCATCACCCTTCTCTTCCATCACACCGATGACCTTAAGACGCACCTCATAGAGTCCACTCCTACCCCGCCAATAGGAAGGACGAGAAGCTTTTATCTCTTTCCCAACCGGATCTTCGTTCAAAAACACCTCTTCCGCAATTTTTGAACCGATCACAGCAACACTGCTGGCAGCTTCTACCTCATCCGCATTGAAAAATCTACCACTTGAGGTGAACCAGTTATGTGAACGGTCGTATCCCGCTGTTGATGCTACGATTCGGGATTCCTTCTTACGCCCCTTGAAACTCACGCTCCATCCGGGCATATCGTCTTCTGCTACAACGTTAACGATACCACGTGCATTCCTTAAGATTTCAAAGGCATCATCTGTTTCCAAATGCTCAGCGCGGTTTCTACGCCAACGACTCCTACCTCTGACAGCTTCCCCCGCTGCACGGCTTAATGTACCAGATTGCCTATCCCAATCGTCTTTATAGATTTCTACCATCTTTGTTCCTCCGGTCCGCTCAATCTCTCGTAGGACCATAGACCTGGATCCGTCCCCAACAGAGACCATACTGACCACAGAACCAACACCAACGATAATCCCTAAGATTGTCAGACTGGTACGAAGCGGGTTACGACGCAAACTGGTAATACCCAAAATGATACATTCAAATAGATTCATGTGGTTTTCCTCCTACTCAGTACGCAACGCTTCTATTGGGGAGAGCGCAGACGCTTTTAGCGCAGGATAGAGTCCAAAAGAGATACCAATCAACGCAGAAAATGAGACGGAAATAATTATCCACTGCATAGAGATAACAGCGGGCCAATCTGGTACCATTTTGACGATCTTCACAGCGAGAAGTGCCATACCTTCCCCCGCAAGATAACCTAACCCAACCCCTATAGCCCCGCCTATAATACACATCGCAATGGATTCTATAAGGAACTGTAGCATAATATCAAGACGTTTCGCACCGAGTGCCTTTCTCAGACCGATTTCACGTGTGCGTTCACTAACAGCAACTAACATCATGTTCATAATGCCGATACCACCGACAAGCAGAGAAAAACCTGCAATACTTCCCAACGCAATTTTTATCACGTTACTAATTTTATCTAACTGCGCCATACCTTCTCGCATATCCCTAAGACTAAAGAAATCATCCTGATTCTTGTGTCGTTTTCTCATGACTTCTTTCACTTCTTCTATTGCTTTCGGAACATCGTCAACGGTGTTGGCTTGAACAGACAACATGACGACATGATCATTGCCGGTAAAGCGTTCTTGTGCCGTTGTGATGGGAATGAAAACCATATCGTCAAGGTTCCATCCGAATCGGAGACTTCTGCCACGGGCTTCCATAGTTCCGACAACGGTAAACCGTTCAGCGATCCGGACATGATCCCCTCTGCCATATCTATCAAATCTGCCGCCACCTCTACCGATTTTGATTTCCTCGTTTATAGGAGATTTGTTACCGAATAGGTTAAGTGCGACCTCAGTGCCTAAAACGCAAACTTTCGCTTTGTTTTCAATGTCCTCATCGGAAATAAAACGTCCTTCTTGAATTTTCCAATCCATCGCTTCCGAAAATGAGGAATTAACGCCATTATAACCGCTGCGCGTTTCAGACCCATCGGCAGCTTGAATCTGTACACCCCGCCATTCCGGTATTCGAGGTACAACGACTTTCACGGATGGACATTCTGCCTCAATAGCTAATACGTCTTCGTACTTGAAGTATTCGTTGCTACGGTTTGGCATCCAACGGCTGCCTACACGTTTGTAACTGCTACGATACATCGTGAATTGGTTGACACCTCCGAGTTTCTGCGCGTCCTGCAGCACAATCTCCTTAGCACCATCACCGATTGAGATCATCGCAAGCACAGAGGCAACTCCAATGATAATCCCAAGCATTGTTAGCAACGAGCGTAGTTTGTTGCTGCGAATTGCTGAAAGTCCAACGGATAATCCCTCAAATATACGCATTGCTTGTCTCCAAATAACATGAAATATAATATTTCTACACTTGGTTATTTAGACAGAAAAAAGCAGATAAGGTTCGTACAATTGATAAAAAAGGACGGTGATATAAACTCCTTCCTTAATTTGCCAAGAGTTTCCTGATGTTGTTGGAACAAGATTATGTTATTTTGACGTTAAAATTGGGAAATGGGTTTATCGTTATTTCTACAGCGAATTGTGTTCTAAGCGGTACAAAATTGCTTTACAGAAATAGTCTTCAATAATCTTTCTAATGAACACTAATCAGTTCGCAGTGCCTCAATAGGGGAAAGCGATGACGCTTTTATGGCTGGATACAATCCAAATGAGATACCAATCAACGCTGAAAAGGATATAGAAATCAATACCCACTGCGTTGAAACAACTGAAGGCCATTCAGGCACAATTTTTGCGATTTTGACAGCGAGAAGTGCCATTCCCTGTCCAGCGAAGACACCTAAACCTATTCCTATCAATCCACCGATACCACACATGAAAACAGCCTCCATCAAGAATTGAATAAGGATGTCAAAACGTGTCGCACCGAGTGCTTTCCGAAGTCCTATCTCGCGTGTTCGCTCAGTGACAGCAACCAGCATCATATTCATTATTCCGATGCCACCGACAAGCAGTGAAAAACCGGCAATACTCCCTAATGCAATTTTGATTACCTTACTGATTTTCTCCAACTGTGCCATACCTTCACGCATATCAAAAATTCTAATGAAATCATCCTGGTTTTTGTGTCGTTTGCGTATGACTGCTTTTACTTCTTCAATTGCTTTGGGGACATCTTCAACAGTGTTTGCATAGACGACAATATCCTGTATCCGATCATTACCAGTGAAACGTTCTTGAGTAGTTGTTAGGGGCATAAAAACAAGATTATCATAACTCCAGCCAAATCGAAGACTTCTCCCTCTTGGCAACATTGTGCCAACAACTGTAAACCGTTCTGTGTACCGCTTCTTATCCCTCCGTCCCCATCGGTCATAACGTCCATCCCCTCTTGCGATTTTAATTTCTTGTCCCAGAGGTGATTTGTCACCGAACAGAGATGCTGCGACCTCATCTCCAAGCACACAAACGGTCGCTGCATTTTCTATATCTTCATCCGTAATGAAACGTCCCTCTTGAATTTCCCAGTCCATTGAATTATGATAGGTAGCATCTACGCCATTATATCCCGCACGTGTTTGCACACCTCCTGCAGCTTCAATTAATGCGCCTCTCCATTCAGGAATTCTTGGGTTCACTGCCTTCACGGATGGGCATTCTGCCTCAATCGCCAACACATCTCCGTACTTCATATACTCATTACTACGGATTCTCACCCATTGTGTGCCTACGCGTTTATACCATGTGCGATAGATAGTAAACTGATTTGCACCGCCAAGTTTTTGAGCATCCCGTAGCACAATTTCTTTTGCACCATCACCAATTGAAATCATCGCAAGTACTGAAGCAACGCCGATGATAATCCCCAGCATCGTTAGTAACGAGCGCATTTTATTTGAGCGAATAGCAGCAATCCCTACAATTATCGCTTCTATTATACGCATTTTTCTCTCCAGAGATTTTAGGTTTAATTGGGCAGAATTATAGGGAATAATACCATTTCTAAAAAATAAAGTTTCATTATGAGACTTGTAGATTCACTCTCAAGTAAAGAATTTAAGAGGCGCAATGAATTGCGATTAAACGCGTTTTTTGTTAACGAAATGCAATCAAGTAGAAATGGTATAAGAAATCAAGCCGATATGAGCGTTTTCTAAGCGTACCGCTCAACGAATGTATTGTTTTTAGAATCTACAACCACAATTAAGCTGTCGCAATTGAATCTTGGTTTTCAATTAGACGTTTTTAGGGAAATAGGTTTATTGTTTCTTAGGATAGGCGAGAAATAGAAATCAAGTTCTAAATTCAGTTTAAACTAATACCCTTAATCTTTTCGCAGTGCCTCTATAGGCGATAACATAGATGCTTTTATCGCTGGATATAACCCAAAAGATATGCCAATTGCTGCGGAAAATAATACTGAAATCATAACCCACTGTGCAGAGACAACTGCAGGCCATTCAGGCACGATTTTAGCAATATTTACAGCGATAACTGACATGCTTTCGCCCACAAAAATACCTAAACCGATACCTATAATACCGCCGACTGCACACATGGTAATTGACTCAATGAGGAACTGTAACATTATATCAAGCGGTTTTGCGCCGAGTGCTTTCCGCAAACCAATCTCGCGGGTGCGTTCAGTGACAGCAACTAACATCATATTCATTATACCGATACCACCCACAAGTAGCGAAAAACCTGCGATGCTACCAAGTGCAATTTTTATCATTTTACTTATTTTTTCTAATTGTCGTATACCTTTTCGCATCTCATAGATTTTGACGAAATTGTCTTCACCTTTATGTCGGCTGCGGATGACCTCTTTTACCTCCCGAACTGCCTTGGGAACATCTTCAACAGAGTTGGCGTAGACTAAGATTTCCTGGATGTGATCGTCACCAGTAAAACGTTCTTGGGTGGTTGATATAGGAAAAAAGACCATGCTATCAAAACTCCAACCGAAACGTAGGCTTCTCCCTCTTGGCATCATTGTGCCTACAACCGTAAACCGTTCGGTAACCCGTCTTCTACGTCGTTTTCCCCGATGATCGTAATACCTTACACGTCGAGCCATTTTGACCTCTTGTCCAAGAGGTGATTTACTGCCGAATAGGTCGGTTGCTACTTCATCACCAAGTACACAAATTTTGGCTGCGTCTTTTACGTCTTCATCTGTAATAAATCGTCCTTTTTGCACTTTCCAATCCATTGCTGTTTTAAAGGATGAATCTACACCGTTATATCCCGCACGTGTTTCAGCGCCATCGGGTGCTTGGATTAACTGGCCTTTCCAATCTCGTATCCTTGGGGCAACGTCACTCACTGTCGGACATTCTGCTTCAATTGCAAGCACATCGCCATAATTCAGATATTCCTTCGTGCGGATTGGAATGTTGTGTTTTCCGAGTTTTTTAGTTGACCTACGGTATAAAGTGAACTGGTTCGCGCCTCCAAGTTTTTGTGCATCTCGTAGCACAATCTCTTTTGCTCCATCTCCAATGGCTATCATTGCCAGGACTGCTGCGATGCCGATTATTATGCCAAGCATTGTCAATAAGGATCGCATTTTGTTTGCGCGTATCGCGGCGATCCCGATTGATAGTGCTTCAATTAAACCCATGTAATCTTCTCAACTTTCGCATATCATTACACAAATAATACGTGTTAAACGTCATTGAGAAGAATCCGTTTATTTTAAAGATAAAGAGGTGTACAAATCTGGTAAAAATAAAAAAAGGCGGATATGGAAATCCGCCTTGTGAGGTGAAGTTGTATCTTATTTTCGTTTTGGGTAAGCAGTATCAAGGGAGAGAACTGCATAACTGGTTGCCAACACAGGGAGTGCTTCCATCCAGCGGCTGTTCTCATTCATCCAGGATCCATCAGGTTTCTGAACTTCAATCAATTTTTCAGCGAGTTCTTGGTACCAATCGTGGGAGACACCTTTGGCATCAATAATGGTGTCTTTTCCGTATAGACGCAGGGCTTTTGCCATTGTGTGATAATTGTAATAGAGACCTTGTGCACCCATACCGTAATTCTCTTCAACCGTGAAATGTTTTCCTATCCACTGAACAGCGGATTTCACGCGTTCGTCATTTTTATCAACGTTTGCGTAGATAAAACTTAACAATCCAGCATACGTCATACTGGCATAGGAGCGCGGGCTGCCAGCTTCATCTGTGCCTGCTTTACTTTCACCGTCAGGTGAATAGATAAATCCGCCATCGTTGCCTGCCCACTTCTGGTCGTTACTCTCACTACGATTTTGGGTGCGTTCAAGAAATTTAATCGCTTTGTTCCAGACTTCATCGTCATCGGAACCGCTTTCTTTTAGTGCTTGGATGGCAAGGTTCAGGTTAGAAAGATCGTGTACGGATTCGCGGCTTCCGTAGCCGATGCCGCCATAATATACGCTTTCTTCATCTTGAACCTGAAGACCTTTTATAAAACCTTGCGCTTTTTTGATAACGTCTTCATATTTCTTTGGATTTTCGGTTGAGGAAAGTGCCATCACCGAGATAGAAGTCGTATAATTAGGGAGTGCGGGTTGCTTGTTCACATCGTAAATTGCACCGTTCTCATGCTGCATAGCAATTAATGCATTAAGTGCCTTCTGAATAAACGGGTGTTTTTCATCTGAATATTTCTTCTGTGGATGCCGCAAAAATGCCGTGATTGCAAGGGCGGTTATTCCAGGATGCCCTTCTCCAGGACTACCCTCAAAGAGTCCGTCTTCTCTTTGCTGTGTTTTTAGCCACTCTAAGCCTTTATCAATACTTGCAATGACTTGTTTGTTTAATTCGTCATATTTGGCTGCATCTGTTACGTGGTTTGGGTGTGCGCTGATGTGGACGGTAATACTGACCATAATCAACACCAACATTAACCCAATCAAGTTTTTCATTCTCATCTTTTTCTCCTAAAAAGTTGTTTTAGTAATGTTTGAGCAAATACGATGCCAAGACAAAATGGGTGTGGTAGTTCTAATTCACGGAAATCATACAAGAATTGTTTAAAAAATGAACACCGCTGTCTATAATTTGGACAGTTTTGGATATGTAGTGGAGTGTCTACCGGAATTTTTCGGGTAAAGGTCGCGTTTCAGAGATCGCTCCTACAGAAGAGGTCGCGTTTCAGAGATCGCTCCTACAGAAGAGGTCGCGATTCAGAGATCGCTCCTACAGAACACCTTCTGATTTCCGAATGCTGACTTATCCTGTCTTTACTGTCTGTCCTGTTTCAGCAGATTGCATGGCGGCATCATACACCTGCATGACCTTACGCATCTCGTCAGGCTTAACGACCAATTCTGCGCCTTTGTTTAGCACATCCGCAATATTTTGGTAATAGGATTTCCAAGTGCCACGTACGCTCTCAATAACAAGTTCACGATTTTCACCACCTGCGGCTGTCCAGACTTTTGCATAGTTTGCGGGGTCTTCTTCGGCAGCATCGATGTCTCCATCACGCATTGGTCCCTCTTGTGGATCCAAGCCGTATTTGATTAACCCGCCTTCATCACCGACAACATACCAACGTGGTTTTTCCGCTTTGGATAGGTTGCCAATCTCAATTTGATACCGCATATCGTTCTCAAACTTGATGATGAGGTTCGCGTAGTTGCCGATATCGGTGTCCCATTTTGTGTTGTAGTGAATATCGCAATAGACAGATTCAACCGGTGCCTCTCCGAACTGCAGTGCTTGATCCACAAAGTGAGCAGGCCAATCGTAAAGGATCCCACCACTTTGACTTTTAACGCCTCGCCATCCACCGGGTGCGCCGTAACGCATAATCGCTACTTGAAAGAGATAAGGTGTTCCCAACAAACCATCGGCAATAACCTTTTTGACGGTGAGATAGTCCCAATCCCAGCGGCGGTTATGAAAAACGCTAAGCATAACGTCGTTACGTTCACTTGCAGTTATCATCGCATCTGCTTCAGCGGTGTTCATCGCCATGATTTTGTCTGTGACGAGGTGTTTCCGAGCATCCATCGCTTTGATAGCAAGTTCTGCATGTGTATCATGGGGGGTTGCCAACACAACGAGGTCAACGTTATCATCAGCGACGACTTCATCAATCGTTTGATATATCTGTGCGTTTGGATATGCCTCGCGTGCTGCTTCGCGGCGTTCCTCATTCCGTGTTGCAATCGCATATAAATTTAATCCATCTGCTAAACCGACAAGATAGGAATGAAATGCACGTCCGGCATATCCATAACCAATAACAGCGGTATTTATCATATTATTTCTTAAGTTGGTTTCCAAGGATAACCAACATTCCCTTTCATTTTTTATCGTTCAGTGTCCAATCGTAATCTAAATAGTGAAACTTAACATCTTTCTTCAAAACAAACTCAGCGTCATCTGATGGCAAGTAATCCGCAAGAAAATCTGGGACACCATCATAGCCTTCCGTGAAGTCCTTTTTATACCACTTGAAAATCTTTGAAAGATAGACTCGACGTTTTGCTCTGTCTAACCGGACCTTCTTTGGATCGGTAACAAATTCAAGTGTGACGGCGTCCAATTGTTCCTCAATTGTTTCTGGCAAATACACAGTGTTTTCCAAAGGTGGACAACTTTTTGACGCACACACCAACGCAAAATGAACGCGCGGATCAACGAATTCTGTACGGATAATGTCGTGTTCAATCTGATTGAGTGAGTATTTTTCTCCTGCCACCTGAAACTTTAACCGAGAGAAGAACCCGCCGAACAGTTTTACCTTTCGCACACTTTTTGTAGGATAGTGGTCAATTACGCCTTTAATGATAAGTGCATTGTATGTATTTATCCAAAATGCCAGCTGCGTATTGTAAGGCATCTCTGTAGGTTTTGCCACCGCCAATAGGTCCAAATATGCTTCCAGTTTTTTTGGATTGGCTTTCAATTTTGCGTAGTCAACTTTTCCCTCATCAACGTGTTCTTGCAATACCTGATTAAATAGGTCGTGAGAAAAAGATGTATCGGTTGCGTTCTGCTCCGTACGCGAATCTGCTTCTACACGGTAGTGATATTGAAAGACTACGCTGAGTATAGATAAGAGCAGTAGACAACCAATTAGAATGCGGTTTTTCATTGTGCTATGTCCTTATTTTATATCTATTTTAGCATATCTTCAGATTTTTTGCAGGGAAAAACGTTTGGTACCAGGGTTATTCAGTTTTCGATTTTTCTGGTGTGTTCTATCACAAACGTTAATTTCCTATAGGAGTATTGTAAGTCGGGTAGAGTTTGCGAAACCCGACCCGTTTTCGCGAAAAAGCGGTGATCAGGAGATCGAGCCTATTGGTTGTAATTTAGAAATCGCGCCTACCTCAAAAAGTTACCATTTGGTATCTTTTTTGATACCGTGGTATCTTTTTGAAATTCGGTATAAACCCAGTCTCTGTATGGGTTTATAGGTGTTTTTCTCGTTTTTAATAAATTTTAATTTTTCCATTTATCATCTGTATTGAAGATTCACGGTTTTCCTTGTGTTCTGCAGATTTATGGTCTGGGTATTTTTGTGTTTCGGAGATCGGTTTTGTTTTTTCATACTGATATTATGACTTATTGTGGGGTGTGATTAGAAGTTTTTGTGGTGTTTGGAACAATAGATATACAATATATTTCCAATAAGTTTGCAGGAAAAGAGGAAAATGCCTAAAGTGACTTATTTCCTACAATGAATTCACTGTAAAACACAATTCATGAATAACTTATGCTCTAAGGTCAACTAAAATCTAAATTTTACGTTTTATGTCCATAATAAACCGACAGGAGTTAACGCGCTATATGAAGGTAAGTTTTCTTTTATTTGGATTTTTGATGGCTATCGCACCCTTACCACTTTTAGCACAAACAGGGAATGTTGAAGGCACTATCTATCAGCGAAGCACAGGAAATCCGCTTGAGGGCGCTGATGTTCACATCCTTGAAACAGATCAACACGAAAAAACTGACGCAAATGGAAAATTTCGGTTCACTGGAATTCCTATAGGCATATATACCCTATCTGTATCTCATCCAAACTTTAAAACACCTGAAAAGACAACAATTGAAGTAAGTGCTGGCAAGACAATTCAAGGCAAAATTTATCTTGGACCGGCGTTTCAATTAGAAAAAGATACTGCGACAGGTGATATTGAAGGCACCGTCTATGATCGGGATACCGGTGCGCTATTATCAGGTGCAGAAGTTTCAATCGTTGAAACCGAACAACGTCAGGAAACTAAAAGAGATGGAAAGTTCCGGTTCACTGACATTCCACCCGGAACCTACAATATTTCAATAAAACACCTTGCTTTTGACACACCAACACAAACCACTGTTGAAATTAGTGCAGGTGACACAACGCAGATAAGAATCTACTTGGGACCGGTATTCAAACTTGAAACAGTTATTGTGGAAGGAAAACGGTTACCTCCGACTATCAGTCGAAAACAGATACGCGGATCAGAAATTAGACGTATTACAGGAACCGGTGCGGACGCTCTTAAAGGGTTGACGACACTCCCCAGCATCGGTATTCCAAACGATCTTTTTGGGATTCTCTATATTCGCGGGAGCAAGCCAGGATCTACACTTTACTATTTTGACCGCACACCGTTAGGATATCCGTTCCATTTTGGCGGGATTTTCTCAACAATTTATTCGGGTGCGATTGACGATATTCACATTTATGCGGGTGGTTACGGTGCAGAATTCGGTTTGGATTCGCAATCGGTTATTGACATTCATTCACCGGATTGGATAGAGAAAAAGAGAGCTGGCGTAATTGATATTAACCTATTATATCCTCAAGTTTACATTCAAACCAAGATTGGTAAGAAAGGGTATGCCTCCGCCGCTGCCCGACGCGACCTCTCTGGTCTCATCTTGAGCCGCTTCTTCAACTCTACATTTAACTTTTCAGATTATCAATTCAAGTTTGTTTATCTACTCACCGACAAGCATCAGCTTACGCTCAACGCTTTAGGTGCGACAGATCATTTTGATTTCTCCACCTACATATCAGATTTTATATTTATAGATGATGATAGTGATTTTTCTGCCTATTACAAAAACGGTTTTGATAGTGCAGGCATTCATCTCAAGTCAGAATTTACAGAAAAATTCATATCCGACTTGTCCCTCACGCGTTCTTTCAACTTTCTCAATATGCAGTTTGGCAATCCTTTTGATATTGATGAAGGTCCAACGCAAGTAGGGTTATA
>CBDCOJ010000011.1:0-5465 GCA_965219695.1 Candidatus Poribacteria bacterium
GCGTCAAACTTTAGGTTATGTCCACATTTCGGTAGTGCTGGGATTCTCCAAGATCGGTTTAAGTGCCGAAAGCACGGTATCTGTATCCAGATGATCTTCAGGTTGTGGCGAGCGAACCGGCACATAAACGCCCTGCTTCGGTTTCCATGAGAAACTTAACCCACACAGCATCGCCTCGCGTTCCAAGCCATCCGTTTCGGTATCAAAACTGATAATTTCCTGTGTCGATAGCGTGTCAACGAGATCTTTCAGTTGGTCGGGTGTAACGATCGCCGAATAGTCCCCTGTTTCGGCTGTGTCGTAGTCGCCTTTATCCAAAATGGCATCTGTTTTCTGGGCTAACTCCGCAACCCGTTCCTTGCGCGTTGTAGGTGTAGGAGCAGCGAACGTAGGATCCCCACCCGCAAGTTCCCTCACAACTTGCTCATAACGTTTGAGTTCTAACTCTTGGAACAGTGGGAGGATCTTCTGGAGATCAAGCGGCTTGACCCGCGCCTGCTCTATGGAGAAGTCCAAAGGAGCATCCCGCTTCAGGGTTACGAGCTCTCGTGAAAGATCGAGTTGTGTGCGCGCTTTCTCCAAATTTTCGCGTCGTTTTCCCTTAATCTCATCAATATTCTCAAAAATGCCTTCGATGGAATCGTACTGCTGGATCAATTGCGCGGCGGTTTTCAAACCGATTTTCTCAACGCCTGGGACGTTGTCTGAAGTATCACCCATCAAAGCAAGAGTATCAACAACCTGTTTCGGTTTTATGCCTTTCGTCTCCAATAGCGACCGCTCGTCAATAATCTTGTCGTTGTGGAGGTCAAGCATTGTAACTTGGTCGCCGATTAACAACTGTTCAAGGTCTTTGTCTTTAGAAATAATAGTGACATTGACATCACGAGGTTTCTGAATCCTGTCAAGTATTGCGTGCAGTGACAGAGGCGATGATGTCGTCGGCTTCCAATTCAGGTCTACCGAGCGTTAAGATACCAAACGCCTCAAGCAACTCGATGATGCGATGAATTTGTGTGACCAGATCATCAGGTGCTGGAGAACGGTTCGCCTTGTATTCCGAATAAAGTTCATTGCGAAACGTGTCTCCCGGTGTATCAATCGCCGCGACGATATATTTTGCCTGAAGTTGCGTCAAGATCCGAATCAGTGTGCCAGCGAACCCGAATACGGCGTGTGTCGCCTCGCCGGTGATGCTACTCGTCAAGCCACTACGGATCGCGTAATAAGCCCGAAATATTTCGGCGTGCGTATCAATAATATAGACGGTATCTTTTTGCTCGTTTTGCATTATTTTTATCCCTGCCTCCTAATCTGGGAAATGCCATTGACGCAAGGTGTCTGATGCTGACAGCCCTGCTTCCTGCCCGAGTGCAAACGCAGTCGCGATCAGGTTTCGCTCGCCAGATATGATGTCACCCGCGGCAAAGAGGCCGGGAATCGGCTCTCCAGAGCTGTCCAGCATCTGCATATCCTCGTTTGCGACAATCAAGCCTTCCTCATCTTTCTGATAATCCCACCCCTCAAGAAACTTCGTATTCGGGATGAGTCCTTCATCAACAAGGAAACCGTGGAAAAATAATTCGCTCCCATCAGCCATCTCAAATCCCAAGAGATTCGTTTTTTCGCCAATATGCCGTTTAATTTTCGTCTCAATGATATTAATTTTGCGTGCTTTCACCTGTTCCAACACAGGTGGCGACATACCATGGGGTCTACCGTTTGTTAGAATTGTAATTTTATCCGTAAAATCTTGCGCGCCAATCGCTGCCTCATAGATATAGTCCCCAACACCGAGGAGGGCAAGATGCTCGTTGACGTGCAGGTGTCCATCGCAACGGATGCAGACGTGCCATCCTTTTTTATTCCCTGCATAGCGGAATACTGTAGCATACTGCTTATATAAACGCTCAGCATTGGGATCAAATTCAATATCGGGCCACTTATCATCAAACCCAGCGGCGACGACGACGGTGTGGGATTTAAAAGATGCCATCTCCACTGATGTATTTTGTTTGAGCATTTTTGTGGAGGCTTCGAGTTCAAATAGGTCGCCATTCCGTGTGAGTTTCGTAACCATGCCATCGCGTATATCAATACCTGTTTTGCGTTTCTCCGAACCGAGCATGAAATCGACGACGGGTCGGCTCTCCATCCATTTCATGAGTTCCTTCGCAAAGTGAGGTCCAATGATACCGGGAAAGACTGGAGCATCTTCAATTTCTACGGACTTTGACCAGTAGGCGCGACCCCGACTAAAACTTACCTTTCCTGAATGCAGCACCAAAACGTGCCGCATTTGATGGCTGGCTGAAACCGCCGCTTGCGCACCAGCGGGTCCCGCGCCAATTACAGCAACGTCGTAAATCATTTCTTTCATGGTTTTTCTCCTTTTTTAGTTTTCCTCGCGATTTTTTAAACTATGAATTCTGGGGGCAATAAATTAACGCAATAAGTCGCTTTGGGATTGGTTAATTAAATTGAGTATAACATTTTATCTTATTGTTTTTACTCAACGACACCAATTGTTCCATTAGGTTCGGTTCTACCTATAAAATTATCTACACCAGAATGTTCAATAAAACAGGTTATCGGATTCACTTTTTTATCTGCATTAAAATCTTCTATCCATTGGATTAGTTCGTCTGTAATTTTGTAGTGGGGTTTTGCTTCTGCTCTTGATTCTACAATTATCCCAATATCTTTGTTGGAGTAAATATCTCTGTCGCTGTATTGAAAGGACACATCATGAGCGTTTAGATTATCCTTGATAATTGGATTATTATTTAGAGTTTCAACTAAAGGATCATTAATATCTAAAAAATGAGGAATACGACTGTTATCAGTTGATAGCCATACCTTTACATATTTATCAATTAAACTTTCTAATTGGTTTTGGTCTAATTCAATCTCTGTTTTATCATTTTTGAAATACATCTTATCATTCTGAAAATAACATTTTTTTAGAATGCATTTTACTGTATTCAATTCTGTTTTCTCATTGTGGCATTTTTCTATAGTTTCTTTTCTAATATCAAATTCTATTCTTTTGTGAGCGGTATACTTTTTCACAGGGTATATATCTAATTTGCGGAGAATGTTATTAACGTCTCCAATAAGAGGGTCAGAATACATACGGGTTGTTATTTCATATAATTTAAAATCAATATGTAATTTGTAATACTCGCTAATGGTCTCCAAAATTTGTGAAAGTATGTCAAAAAACTTGTGGATTAATGGCATATCTATTGGCAAATTTTGTAATACTGAAAAAAGTTCATCTGCGTTTTTGGTGGGCGAATAATCTAAATCTATATGAGCGGCTAATTTGTCTCGTATTCGTTTGAGGGTTTCAAAATCATTACGGTTGTTCTTGTAGTGTGTTTTTAATGAAACAGCTATCTTTTTGCCAATATCAGTTGTTTTCAAATCTTCGTCATTCACGAAGTAAAAGAAAGATATGGTGTCGTTTCCCGTGTTCTTATCTATTAAATTACATATACCTATTACTATGTCTGTATAGATTCTCTTAAGGTAATCAAACCAAAACATTGGATTTTCATTGTATATGGTTTCTATATTGCTTACTATACCATGTGTCAGTGGATCACCCATCAATCGGGATGGAAAGATTTTTGGCAACAAACCGTCAAGAACACGATAACTTCTATTTAATTCAACCCATATTTCATAGTAACCTTTTATCATATTGCCAACCTTTTTTCCCAGTTGAGAGTGCTTTTCTTTGCATTTCATGGGAATATAGTCGGATAAAAACCAAATTCTATTTTGAATGTCGGTTTCTTTTACCTTAATGATTTTG
Source organism: Candidatus Poribacteria bacterium (assembly GCA_965219695.1). Taxonomy (GTDB): domain Bacteria; phylum Poribacteria; class WGA-4E; order WGA-4E; family WGA-3G; genus MSPOR6. Next base: position 3,824 of record CBDCOJ010000011.1, read on the forward strand.
GTGTTGGCATCATGGTATTGGGGGTTTTCTAATAATGAATACCCTTTTTTGAATGTATCTGTTGACAGGACGAATGTTTTTGTATTATCTTCACTTGTTTGCGGCTGTTCAAGAAATACGTAGTCCTCAATTACGGGCAAATAGATAAAATCACTACAGGAACATCTCAAGTAATTCTGTTTGCTGACGGAAAATAAATGTTCCTTGTAATTAGGATTTACCAATACATAATCTTGTTTTGGTACTATTTTGTCATTGCACTTGTCGCAGTATTCGTGGTTACAGTATTTACGGTGGAATGCGGTATGGAAATTCCTGTCTTTAAAAGCATCTTTTTGTTTTTTTGCCAATGATTTCATAAGGTGATTTTGGTGTTCATCAGAATATGTTTTTATTTCTTCCGCTATTTTACTATAGCATTCTTGGCAGAACTTTTCATTGATGTCCCAAAATTCTGTATAGTAATATTCTTTAGCGGTAAAATCGCAAGATTCTTCGGGATTAAAAATATAAAAAACATCTCTTTTATCTTCGTCAGATAATTCATATTTTTCGTCTATAAAATCCATGTGTATCTCCTGTTTCATAGTTTTTCGCAATTAGTAGTTTTGACAATTCAATCTTTGTTCAGCCTTGAGATCAGATATTCTTGTCCGCGGTCACCTTTAACCCTGTTACAATGACTACAAAGGAGTTGGAGGTTTTCAATATGATCCGTTCCGCCACTGGTTTCAGCAATGATATGGTCAAGCTCTAAATGTCGCATCTGAAAATGCTCACCACACCCATTACAATATCCCTCTTGTTCTCCATATAACTCTTTCTTGTTTTTAGGTGCGTTGTATCGGGGAATATCACCCAAATCTGTGCGTTTCGGAATATCTGTGCGTGCAATAATTTCCTGAAATAACCCCTGATCTGCTTCGATACGTTCAACAACCAATTCAGCCGCTTTTCCTGATATATCAATACCTATCCAATCCCTTTGAAGTCTATCTGCTGCGACGAGAGTTGTAGCACACCCGCAGAATGGGTCAAGCACTACGTCACCTTCGTTTGATGAAGCCTTGATAATGCGGTCTAAGAGGGCAAGTGGCTTTTGGGTTGGGTAGCCAGTGCCTTCTTTGCCCTTTACAGGCGGAGTATCAAGAACCAAGTCACCTGCTACAATACCTGGCATCGCAGATAAATACTTCTTCCACCGTGGTCTGCCTATCTTACCTTTGGTCCAGTGCAGCAGTCCAGCATCATCAAGAGCTTCACATTTTGCCAGTTGGTCGAGAGTTTCATAATTATCTGGCAACAGTGCCTGTGCAGAAGCAGGAAATTTGTTGCGAGCAGGGGGTGCCCATGCCCGACCGGGAGGAGGTTCGATGCCTCTTCAATGGCATATAAGCTCTTCTACTGCCTGCTTTTCCACCCGATAAATTCTCCGTTCCGTATTTACCATGTTTGTCCTGACCTCGAAAAGTCTTCTGTATATATTCATCCTCATAGGGAGCATATTGTTGATTCCAAGTTGCCCTATTGGATTTGATATAGTAAAGAATTCGGTCGGTGTTTACTGGGTAGCGTTTCGCCAACGATTTCGTCGATGTCCGCTTCCAAACCACCTCATTCTGAAAGTTCGCCTTCCCGAACA
>CBDCOJ010000012.1:0-119688 GCA_965219695.1 Candidatus Poribacteria bacterium
AGTCCTCGGTTTTTGGGCAACTGCTTATGTAAGCATGTTCCTAAGAGACCAAAAACGGCTGCAAGCTGCCTACGAACTTGCTAATACGAATCCCCTTGGTGCATGCGCCTTAGCTGGCACAACTTTTCCTATTGACCGACACCTGACAACAAAACTGCTCGGTTTTGACTCTCTACATGAACATGCACTTGATGTTATCAGTAGTCGAGATTTCATAGCAGAAAAACACTCTTCGCTTTGGTCCGCTTGTGATGGCGAACCTATCACGAATTAGCGAAGAGTTGATATACTGGACGACTTATGAATTTGGGATAGCAGTGCTGGGACGATGCGTATAGTTTCTGGGAGTTTCTATCATGCCACAAAAAAAAAGAATGCGGGACATTGCGGGAGCTTACGCGTGGACGTACAGGACGTGTCTACGGCGCACTGTTGGACCTATTGACAAATCTCAAAGGATTGCCGATGGGCTACAATCGCGATTTCCAAGAAGACAAACCTCCGTTATGGGAAGCATTTGATATTGTGAAAGCATGTCTCAGTATACTACCCGAACTTCTCAAAACAACAGAATTCAAAACGGAACGGATGGCTGAATTGGTAAATGCAAACTTTGCAACCGCTACAGAGTTGGCGAATTATCTGGTTAAGGAACATGAACTCAGTTTTCGGGAATCCCACGAAATTGTCGGTTGGCTTGTCGGACAACTCGTTCAACAGAAAAAGGACGTTCACCGATAGGGAGTTAAACCCCAAGCCACTTTTGAAACAAAAAAATATTGACCTACCGATTGCACAACTGAAACAGATTCTGGACGCGGAATTGGCACTTCAAAATAACAGAAGTCTCGGTGGCACATCACCAGCAGAAGTAAGTCGGATGATAGAGCGTTTTGAAGGACAACTAAATGAGATTGCAACGCGCATCTATACCTGTCAGACACAGATTGAGGATGCCCATAAAGAAACACAGCGAATAGTTGACGAAGTTTTGGACAGTTCAACTGTACCTACAGAAGGAGAGTAAGAAATTGAAAAACAAATTAATTGTCGCATTAGATACAGATGATGGCGAAGAGATTGACTGGATAACCGATATGCTTATGGGTACAGTCGTGTGGGTTAAGGTAGGCTTCCAAGCAATTACAACGGTTGGCACTGAAGTTTTTTCTTGGATGAGTGAAAGGAGATTTAAAACCTTTTCTTGATCTAAAGTTCCATGATATACCGAAACACAGTGGCGCGTGATGTCGGCACAATGACGAAACATGGCGCAAATATGATTAACATGCACGCCTCCGGTGGGCTTGAGATGATGCAAACTGCCAGAAGCAGCGCAGATGATGCCGCATACAAATCAGATATTCCGAGACCTACTCTGCTCGGTGTGACTATTCTAACGAGTATAGATGAGGCCGGATTTCAGCAAAATTTCGGCTCAGAACGACAACTTACAGACCAAGTAGTCTATCTTGCTCAATTAACACAGGCAGCCGGATTGGACGGTGTTGTCGCATCACCATTGGAAATCGAACCGATACGGAAAGCGTGCGGCGATAACTTTTTGATTGTCACCCCCGGTATCCGTCCGAAATGGGCAGACCCAGGAGACCAACGCCGTATCACAACACCCGCAGAGGCAATTAATCGTGGGGCAGACTTTATCGTTGTCGGCAGACCGATTATTGAAGCGGAAGACCCGTTAGAGGCTGCCGGAAAAATTTTGGACGAAATGAGAGGAATGTAACATTATGAACATTGTTTGTATCTGTTTAGACACTTTTCGGGCGGACATTATCGGAGAAGGCAAGAAGTTTAGCCACGTGCAGGACGGCCCGAACCCTTGATGCATTTGCATCGGAGAGTGTGCGTTTCACCCGCGCATTCGGAGAAGGACAACCCACACTGCAGATACGGGCGTGGCAATTTCACAGGGATGCGGAGTTTTCCGTGGAAATATAACTTTGATCGACGTGGACATTGGCATCACGCCCCTGGTTGGCATAAGATTCCACCGGAACAGGATACAATTGCTGAAGTGCTGTTGGAACGGGGCTACTTAACTGCCCTCATAGCAGATACGTATCACATGTTCAAACCGACAATGAATTTCTCACGCGGATTCGCACATTTTGATTTTATCCGTGGACAAGAATCGGATAACTGGCACAGTGGTGATCCAAGGTTGATTGAGGAAACCCTTCGTAAACATGTTCGTGAACCGATCAATTGGAAACGCCATGCCGGTCTTGTGAATTATTTGTTGTCGCAACGTCATCGTCAGTCAGAAGATGACTATAGTTGTGCGCGCGTCTTTCGTGCTGCTGCTGATTGGCTACAGGACAATCACACCGTCGGTCCGTTCTTCTTATGGGTGGATAGTTTCGATCCGCATGAGCCTTGGGATCCACCTAAAATCTTATGCAGATATCTATATGCCGGACTATTCGGGCAAGGATTTCATCACACCAGGCAGTGCAGGTGAAGGCGGTGGCCCCACAGAAGAGGAGCGCGACCGAATCGAGGCACTCTATCTTGGTGAAGTGACTTTCGTTGATAAATGGGTTGGTGTATTACTGGACAAAATTGAGGCATTAAATATTCGTGATGAAACTCTTATTGTAGTGATGTCTGACCACGGCACGCAGCTTCGTGACCATGGGAGTTTTGGGAAAGGTGCGAATAAACTACATCCCTTCAATACGCAGTTGAACCTGATGATTCGTCATCCAGAAGGACCACACGACAAAGATATTTCAGCATTTGTGCAAAACCATGATTTGATGCCGACTCTGCTGAGTCTTGTTGGTATTCCGTGCAGTTGGGACAGATGGTGGAAGATATGTGGGCAAACTCGTTAAACAGGAAAAAGCGTATCTTCGCGAACGAATTATCAATGGGTGGGCAGGCTTTACAACCGGAAATGCTGTCGGACGCGTGAGTGTACGCGATAACCGTTGGAACTTCTGCACTTCGGTTGGCTATAAAGATGAGAAGGGGTGATGAACTTTTGACACTCGGAATGATCCGGAGGAAAAAGTAAACGTTGCGAGCGATAACTCTGATGTTGTTGCGGATCGGCGGCGTGATGTTGAGGCGTTAATCGGGCAACCGTTACCAGGGCATTTCATTGAGGTTTGTGATCCTGGGCATGCGCCAATGCGGGGTGTGGGCTGCAGAAAAAAGTTGGCTGAGATGTAAATAAACATGTTGTAGCGCCGAGTCTCTGTGCCCTGTGATTATCAACGTAATGAATATCAAATATCAGAGACATTTAGTCTTTTTGGTTTGGATATTCTGCTCAAGTTTCTTCTTGTAAGAGCAACTTTACGAAAGGATACACAAGAAACGAAGCTAAACAGTCCTATCAGAATATTGATTGCCGGATATTTCTCAGAATGGTCTTTAAGCTACAACCTATTGGAGTGTCTACCGAAATTTTGCGGATAAAGGTCGCGATTCGGAGATCGCGCCCTACAGGAAGATGGTCTGTATTTTGTAGGAGGGAAACTCCGATTCCCGACTACTGACACAACATGCAATTTTGGGTGTAGACAGAAACACTATCTCATAAATCATGAGGGTTAGTAAACCCGATCCTTTAAAAAAAATGTTTATTTAAGCAGGAACGCGTTTAATGTGAATGCCATACGCACATTCACCACGCGCAATTCACTGCCAAATCAACGCCAAATGCGTTTGGCAGAATACGCGTATGGTATTCTGCATGATTTGTCGCCTCTTACATTCACGGTGTGTCTGAAGTTCACACAAAAACGTAAAAATAATTATGGGTTTCACTATAAAACGTTATAATGTCTAATAAAGGTGTTGTGATTGAAAACTAAATGTCCGTCAATTTCGTCAAAGAAGGTTGACTTTATTTTTGGGGTCGGACAGCAACAATCTGATGAGGTTGTGGTAAGTTGCCATGCGTGGTCTTTGACTGCGGCGGATAGGAATTCGTCTGATTCATCAACAAAGTCAGGATTGGTTTTGAGGAGAGCAATAAGTTTTTCGTTGAAGTTCTTCCTTTGGCCATAGGGAGCAGTAAACCTACATCTTATTTTAGGATTAGATTGAGTAAATCATTCTACTTGCTTCTTCAAATTCAGGTTTCCAGTGGGGTCAGTAGACAAGTATAGCTTTTGATAAGGTTCATACAGTTGGATATAACTCCCAATTCACACCACATAAAACTTTTCCATTATTAACAAGTTTGATAAATCTTCCTCGAAACTTTGCGCGGGTGCGTTCAGGTGGCGCGTGCATTGCATGACGAATCTGAGCATCATCTAAAATCCGTTCTGTCAAGTCTCGTTTTTCTGCTTTGTAGAAAATGCCTTCATCTTGCCGAATGTTGTGGTATTCCAAATCCAAACGTCGCACCTCTGCGGAATCCCAGTTTAGTGAGCGGTGATGAACATAAGTTTCAAGCCATTTCCGCTTAATGACCCAATCAAGTTCGCGTTCCAGTTGCATTGGATCTTCTTCCAAACAGGTCATAACGTATTCCCAACGTGCCATTACCTCGTCAGTGGTTGGATCAGATTCTGCCTGTTCAAGATACCTTTTTGCACACTCAAAGTATTGCCATTGCAGTTCAACAGCAGAAAGTCGCTTCCCGTTTTTCAAGCTCAATAAGTCGTTTGCAGGTGATGTCTTCGGAAATTTCGTGTATCGCTTGCACAGAATTACGCAGGGCAAAAACGCTCGTTGATAAAAATGATCTTCAATCATCCGTAGAAACAATTCCAGTTTGTGGCCGACTTTCAAAAAACGTTGAAAATTCGGGACATATTGGAATCACCAACGATGACATGCAAACGTCTATATTTTTCTCGGTCAGCGTGGGGTTCGTCGCGCGTGTTTATAATACCGCGTGCGGTCGTTGTTGCAATGGAAATTTCTTCTCGGATGTGCTGGGGCGCGCTGCGAAATCTCGTAGAAACCTTGATCGCTTCGTTTCACTTTACCAGCGCCCGAGTATATTTGTCGGGTAACAAAAAAAAGGGGATGAGTTGTGATGCTAACTGCCGAAAACTAACCTTTTCGCGCTCCATAAGGTAGTTTTCATGACAACCATAGGTATTCCCTACCGTATCTAAGTTGTTCTTAAAAATGGAGATTTTACCGCGAAAACCGTCCGCGCGCATTCTTCGCTCAGCAGTTGTCGCAAGCCGTGTTACGATTCGTTCTCCTGCTTTATCATGCGCCACCAACTCTATAATATCGTCACATTCCGGTGTAGCATATTCAGGATGACACCCAATGTCTTGATAAAACCGTGCACCGTTTTCTAAAAACACATCGGGATACATCCGCCCAGAAATAATCTCGCGAAACAGATACATGACAACATTCTGAACAGTTAGTTTTTTGCCTCTGTTCTTCTCTGGGGTACAGATTATCCCGTACTCGGTTTCCAATCCGTATATTCTACGATGCATGATTAAAAATCTCAGCTATATCTTCAATGGAAAACCTACGAAATTTACGGCGTCCAGCGGTTGCGTCAAGACAAGCAACTTCTATGGTTTGTGGCGATATCTGATATGGTTCCGACTCTTCTGCTTCAACACGTTCAAGAGTTCGTGAAGCAAGTTGCAATGCTGCGGCTAATTCTAAACCTTCTGTGTATGTCTCTTTAAGAATATCAGTTATGGCTTCTGCTCTGCCGCCTATAACAGCAAATTTATCCTCTTCGTGATAGGTCCCATCAAAGTCTACATAGTAAATCTGACTACCGACAGCAGGATTCCCATCCACCTCACATACAAGCAGTTCAATCTCTAAAGGTTTTGCATCCCATGCCTGAGCAATCGCACCCATGTGCTGTGAATAAAGGTTTGTCAACCATTTTCCAGTGACATCTTCACGGTAGTAAGTATAACCTTTCACTTCAGATTCACGGATACCTGCTACCCGAAGTGCCTCATATTCAGCAACACGCCCCGTTGAGGCAAGTGCAATTCTGTCATAAATTTCAGATATTTTAAAGGTCGTTCTGCGCGGGTTTTCGGCAACCATCAGCAGTCCGTCCTTATATTCTAAGGCAACCACTTCTTTCGCTTGCTCAATCCCGCGACGGACAAAATCCTTCTTATCTTCCCAAATCTGTTCAGGCGACACGTAATAAGGCGTCGACATTCATAACTCCTCAAGATTTACCGAGTACGCAGAAAAACTCGCTTACGGTTGTTCTAAGCGAGCGACTAACTCCCGGTACAACGCTGCAACGGTATCGTCTGGCACATCTGATACACCTGCTTCTGTAATTAATGTCAAGGTCGGAAAGATTTTCCGAATCAAATCTGGACCACCAGTCGCAATATCCTCATCCGCTGCATCCCAGAGTGCTTCCGCTACTGCTTTTAGTGCCGATTCCTTTGACATATCAGATTGATACAACTTTTTTAGAGTTGAACGCGCATCTTTACCACCGGAACCGATGGCATAATAAGAATCTTCCTCGTAACGTCCACCAAGTGCATCGTACTTAAAAATCCGTCCTTTGCCCTGTTTTAAGTCATAACCAGCAAAAATCGGCAAAACAATTAATCCTTGCATGGCTAAACTTAAATTCGCCCTGACAAGACTGGACAAATAATTCGCCTGCCCATCTAAACTCAAGGATGCCCCTTCAATCTTTTCGTAAAATTCAACTTGAACTTGGAAAAGTTTTGCTGTCTCAATACAGGGACCCGCAACGCCAGCGACCGCTATTGCGGAGTGTCTATCAATCTTATACACCTTCTGAATCCGTCGTTCTCCGACTTGGTAACCTTCTGTTGCTTGACGATCACCAGCTATAACAACGCCTTCATCATACACAAGCGCGAGAACTGTCGTGCCTTCCAAAACATTTTGTGAAAGGGCATCTTGCAATCCGTTAGGTTGGTTCCAGTTACCGACCTGATCAGGGTATCGGTTCTTCAGAATTTGTAAAAAATCGGTAGTTCCATAATCATGGAGTTTGAGCAATCCTACTGCCCTCCCCGCTGGATGTAGTTCTCAACGAATTCCTCGGAGTCTTCTTCCAGAATTTCGTCGATTTCATCAAGGAGCGCATCTAAATCTTCGGTTAACTCATCAACATTTTCTTTAAGCTCAGAATCGGGTTGTATCTCCGCAGTTTCATTCGCGGGATGGTCTCTGTATTCTTGCTGTTTTTCGCTTGGCATGTTGGACTCCTTTTTAAAAATTGCGGGCAACGGAAATTCCGTATACCTTACATTTTCAGTATTAGGGATAAAACCTTGATTTACTAAATCATTTGCAGTCAGCTCGGATTTGGTTCACGAGATCAATGACCGTACAGGTGTTTAATAATTCACCAACAATTTCTTGTGTGCCAAAGTGTGGACGTTCCATCATTATCTTATCAAAACCGGTTGGACCATTAAAAATTATTGAATTCCAACTCACGCTATGAATTTCATTAGGAAATTTTCGTAAACATGTACCTCGAAAGTATGCACGCGTATCTAATGGTGGATGCTGAATTGCATGTACGATTTCTTCATGCGTTAATATGCGCTCAACGTGCCCATTCTTCAGCAATCGTGCAAAAAGTCCTTTATCGGGTCGCAGGTCATGATACTGAAGATCCATCATCCGAACACGCGGGTCAGTCCATTTGAAATCGTGACGTGCGACATAAGCATCAATCAACCGTTTCTTGATGACCCAATCTAAATGCTGTCCTAAAGACATCGGGTCAGTTTCTAAACCTTTTAAGACAAAATCCCATTTTTCCAAAACATCTTCAACGATAGACGTTCGTTCCTCATCAGAAAGGTGTTGATGTGCAAGTTCAAGATATGCCCGTTGCACCTCTATTGCTGTCCATTTACGACTATCTTTAAGTTCAATCTTGTTTTTGCACGATAGATCACGTGATACCGATTTTATCACCGCTACAGGTTCTTGTAAAGCAAATTGTTTACCGACAACGCCTTTTTCAATTAATTGTAAGACAATCGCTGTAATACCGACTTTCAAGTAGATAGCAAATTCGGACATGTTCGAATCGCCCACAATCACATGCAACCTACGATAAAGTTTCGAATCGGCGTGCGGTTCATCACGGGTGTTTATCAACGGGCGTTCAACCATTGTGCTGAGACCGACCTCTTTTTCAAAGAAATCTGCCCGTTGTGAGATTTGGAAATCCGTATCGTCTGCCCCGTTTTCTGCTCCTACCTTACCGCTCCCTGTGATAATCTGCCGTGTTACGAGAAAAGGCGTTAATCCGTCTACAATATCCGAAAACGCCACTTTCCGAGACATCAAATAATTTTCATGTGCTCCGTAACTATGTCCTTTGTAGTCAGTATTATTTTTATATATTATAATCTCTTGGTTATCCAGCAACAACTGTTCTGCAGCAAGTCGGCTTAAATCCAAAATGAGTTCACCCGCTTTTTCGTATTTTACAAGGTCCCGGGCATTTGAACATTCCGGTGTGCAGTATTCTGGGTGTGCATGGTCAACATAATATCTGCCGCCGTTTACCAAAATATCATTGATAACACTGTTGTTCTCATCCTCAACTGATGGATTTTGACTCTCCTCCATAAATCCACGGGCATCCATCAATGGACTTTCTTGCGCATAATCCCATGAAATCGTTGGAATGTTGCGACTTTTATAGGCGTTTACAACTAACGTTGAAGCCGCTATCGGATCCTGTTCTCGTGCATTTTTGACAGAAATACCGAACTCTGTTTCGGTGCCGATAATTGTTGGTACTGACATATTCTCTTTCGTCATCAAATAGTTACTACAAGTATAAAAGTAATGTACGACATGCGTGGAAAATCAAAATTCTGGGTTTTCCTATGCTCTCCTACATTTACTGCTATAAGTACGTTCCACCTTTACTAACTCTCACCTCTGGTTTCCTACGCGCCTCCGGTTCATTAATAAGCGCCCGAATGTTGACGATCTTTTCACCCTTCCGTCCAGAAATCTTTGCCCAATCATCTGGATTAGTCGTATTCGGTAAGTCTTCGTTTTCACGATACTCTTCCCGAATAGCAGCCTTCAGATCGTCAAGCGAAATGCCTTTTTCCTTCCCTTCCGAATCAATCAAACGTTTAATTGCCGTCTTCTTTGCGCGGGAAACTATGTTCCTAATCATTGCTCCGCTCACAAAATCCTTAAAAAAGAGGGTTTCGCGTTCGCCACGGGTGTATGTTACCTCAATAAATCTGTTTTCCTCTGTGGTAGCGTACATCTCGTCAACAGCCCCAGAAATGAAATGTTCTGAAATGCTATCAGTGTTACCATCAAATTTATCTACCTCTTCTTTCGCAAACGGTAGATCGGGTGTCAAATAGATAGCAAATATATCTTTAGCACCGTCCATGTTAGGGCGATCAATCTTTATTTTTATGTCAAGTCTACCCGGTCTCAAAACAGCGGGGTCAAGAAGGTCTTGTCGATTACTTGCGCCAATAACAATTACATCACGTAAATTCTCTACGCCATCAATCTCAGCGAGGAACTGTGGCACCAGTGTAGACTCCATGTCTGATGAAATTCCCATGCCGCGCGATCGGAACAAAGAATCCATCTCATCAAAGAAAATGACAACAGGATACCCCTCTTTCGACTTGTCACGTGCCTTTTGGAAAACTTCTCGTATTTTTCTTTCGGTTTCACCAACATACTTATTGAGCAGCTCGGGCCCTTTGATATTTATAAAATAGCCTCTGACATCATCCCTACCGGTCTTTTGCCGTATACTTTCTGCGAGATTGTTCGCCACCGCTCGTGCTATCAATGTTTTTCCGCATCCTGGAGGTCCATACAGCAGCACACCTTTTGGCGGGGTCAGATCAAATTCGCGGTACTCATCTGGGTAAAGATACGGCATTTCAATGGCATCGCGAATCGCCTCAATCTGTGTATCCAATCCACCGATGTCCGCATAACTTATATCTGGCACTTCCTCAAGGAGTAAGTCATCAAGTTCGCGTTTTGGCAGTTTTTCAAGGAGCATGCCACTGGTATGATTCAATAATACGCTATCCCCTGTCTTCAAAGTCTCATCTTTCAAAGCAGCGGAAACGCGTACAACCTGCTCTTCATCTGTACGGAGATTTACAATAGCGCGATCAGATTCAAGCACCTCTTTTATTTTTACAACATCCCCGTGTTTTTCAGGCGGTTTGATGGCAACAACATTTAAGCCACTATTAACAATGACTTCTTGCCCTACCTCTATTTGATCCGCTTTGATGGCAGGATCAAGATTCACACGCCATTTTTTCCCGCTAATGTCAACATCAATCGTGTTATCATCATTCGCGCCAAGAAAGATACCGTAGTTGTTCGGTGGGGCACTGAGCTGCTTGACCTTCTCTTTCAGGAGTTCAAGTTTCTCTCTTGCCTCTTGGAGCGTATTTGTCAGTTTGCGGTTGCGTCTGTGTGCCTGCATGAGTTCTCGCGTCATTTCATACAAGCGCGCATCCACATCCTCATCCGGGGCAGCTCTAAGTTGCCTTCTCAGATCCTCTACCTCGTTCTGAAGCATTTCTATCTGCCAATTCAACTCGCGAATCTGCTGCGGATGGTCAACCGTATTATCTGATTCCATTCCTTCAATATCGGAATTTTTTAGTAATTCAGATGTAGTCTCTCTTTTGCCAGCCATACGACAAGTTCTCACTTTCCATTGAAAAGATTGATGGTATGGTAGAAAAAGGTTGGATCTTACCAATACCAACCTTAGTGCCTAAAAGTATAGCATGTTGAAAAATTTACATCAAGAAAAAACAATCTAACCTGTTGAAAAACTCTTAATGACCTCTGTATCATTAGGAAGACAAACGGTTTATTGCGATTATCCAAAATCTTAAATCTCACCACAGTCATTAAAATTCTTCATCGTCGTTTTCAGTTGCATCCTCAAATTCTGTATCAACTTCCTCATCAACAATATCAACCTCAGGTATAGTTCCAGCACCAGATTCAGATTGAGAAAGCGAACCGAGGTTTTCCCGAATCTTTTTATCCAGCTCAGCTACGACTTCAGGGTTTTGCTCCAAATAGGTTTTCACATTATTTCGTCCTTGGCCTATCCGTTCATTGTTATATGAGAACCATGAACCTCTTTTATCAATTAACCCATTCTCAACAGCAATGTCTAAAAGGGTGCCTTCTTTGGAAATACCTTTGCCAAAAGTCACATCGAATTCCGCTTCTTTGAATGGCGGCGCGACCTTGTTTTTTACCACCCTGACCTGAACTCTGTTTCCAAGTACTTCTTGTCCTTCTTTAATCTGTTGGGGACGCCGAATTTCTAAACGTACAGAGGCATGAAATTTCAGTGCAAGTCCACCAGGTGTTGTATCTGGGTTACCAAACATGATACCGATCTTTTGACGAATCTGGTTGGTAAAGATGACACACGTTTTAGATTTGTTTGTCACCCCCGATAGTTTTCTTAACGCCTTGGACATCAAGCGCGGGAGCAACCCGACATGTGCATCACCCATTTCACCTTCAACTTCTGCTTGTGGCGTTAAGGCAGCCACCGAATCGACTATCACAACGTCAATCGCGCCGCTTCGGATGAGCGTTTCCACAATCTCTAATGCTTGTTCCCCAGCATCCGGTTGCGAAATCAATAGGTTTTCAAGGTTGACACCAATGCTGCGGGCGTAAGTCGTATCCAAGGCATGTTCAACGTCAATAAACGCTGCGATTCCACCCATTTTCTGCGCTTCAGCCACAATGTGGAGTCCCAAAGTTGTTTTTCCTGTACCCTCATGCCCAAAAATTTCTATAATTCTGCCTCGCGGAACACCGCCAACACCTAATGCCATATCAAGCGAAAGGGCTCCAGTTGGAATTACTTCAACCGGGACAACTTCGTTATCAGTAAAACGCATAATTGCGCCTTTTCCATACGCACGTTCTACTTGAGAAATAGCTTGGTCCACAGCCTTCTTTTTCTCATCAGCGGCTTTCTTATCTTCCGTATTCTCTCCATTTTCCTTTTTTTTCTGATCGTCATTTGCCATTATCGGCTTTCTCCTTATTGAATTCACAGATTTTTAACGGGGTATAGACTGCACCGCTGGGATACAACTCACTTTTGACAAGCGTAATTTTATCGACTGTCAACGAAGCCCCGTCAAGGGTTTCAAATTCCTTAAATAAATTTATAAAAGTATTCAAATTCACATGTTCTCTAAGCCGCGCGAGCGTTAAGTGTGGGTGAAAACGCGTATCTTTCTCAAAACCAAACTTACCAAGTTCATGATTTATCGCACGAGCTAACTTTTCTGTTAGCGGGATTCCCCGTTTTAAACCTATCCATAAAACACGAGGACGTGTCAAATTTGGAAATGCTCCCATCCCACCAATTTCAATTGAAAATGGCGTTTTACTCTCCGCTATTTTTTGTAATGCTGCGCTAATCTCGTTGATACGATGGTTTTCCACGTCTCCAAGGAACTTCAAAGTCAAATGAAAATTACCATGCTTCGTCCACGATGTTTTTTTTATCTTCGGACGAAACGCATTTTGAACATCTACCAATAAAGTCTGAATTCTTTCTGGCATCTCAATAGCAGCAAAACACCGGATTAAATCAGGTTTCATTAAGACCACCTAAAATAACAGACTTTAACACAACTGCTAAACCGAGAACGCTTTTCGGTTACCATATACAAATTCTAAACCGGAGGCAACTGTCAACACCAAGGGGAGATACATCATAAAATAAATCGGTCCGTGGCGTTGAACAACATATTGAGAATCTTCAAAAAAAACAAGTAAAACCAAACTTATAGTTATCACTATGACTTGGGAAGTGGTCTTGTATTTTCCCCATCGATTTGCGGATATTACCTCACCATGTTTTGCCACACACAGGATTCGCAGCGCTGTGACAATAATTTCACGGCCTAAGATAACTAACACTATCCATATTGGAATTAATCTTATGCCATTGTCTAAGTGCTCATGCTGAAAAAGGTAGAAACTTATCAGTGCAGTACCTACCAAAATCTTGTCAACGATCGAATCCATGAAACTGCCGAAACTTGTAACACCTTGCCTTCGGGCAATAATGCCATCAAAATAATCTGTCAAAGCTGCCAATCCGAAAATGATTGCTGCAGGTGTCATCAATTTTGCACGAAAAAAGAAAAAGAAAGGTAGTGTCAACAATAACCGTGAAAACGTAAGAAGATTTGCCAACCGTAAAAAGGGATGAAAATTCATAAGTCCTTATTTATCAGAAAGATCAATCACCTCTGCCCCTTTAGGAATAACGAATTTGAATGCATTTGGAGATAATTTTTTATCTCGCTGTATTTTAGATAACTTCGTAATTACGCTACGACGGCTCCCATCATCATACTCTGTCACAAAACCAAATTGGACAGGAAGCCACTCACCTTCTTTCACCCAAATTTCAAGGTATTCTTTGATATTTCCTGCGGCAGGAATTTGCCCAGCGGGCGTATTCAACAAATGGGATTTAGGAGTCAACCGGATTTGATATATACCTTTCGGGTTCGCTGCTTCATCTGGAACTAATTCCATGTCCCAGTTTTTTGAGACTTCCTCAAGAGATGTACCTATGCCGGGTATAAGTTCACGTCGTTGGGCGCCACTCAACTTCTGTTTATTGACTTGATTTATTACTCGGGCGTAAGACCAGGCGTAAGCACCATCTAAAACGATGGTTTTTATAATTTTATCGGGGTCTTTATGATCTACGTATTCCTTACGGAGTAAGTTGGGTTTCCCAAAAGAAAATTGCCCACGAGAAACGCCTTTTCTTCCTTTGTATAGTGTTGTCTCCTCAAATTCAGCACTAAAATTTTTAGAATTCTTATAAGCCGTTTGGAAATTCTTGAAAATTTCATCAAATGTATAAGCATACCCACTGGTAACTAAACAGAGAGTAAAACAAAGCAGGACAAAACTCCAACACAAGTGCTTCACGGCAATTCTCCTATTTTGGAAAATGAGGGTTATTTATTCGGTAAAATAGTATAGCACAAGCTATTTTACATGTCAATGATATTTTTGCTCTTTTCTACCTGCATCACTTTCTCAATGTCCGACTCTAAAACATGTAACCGTGTCCAATTAGTCAGTTCTACCTCTAAAGTATTTGGATCATCCAAGGCACAATTGACAATACGTTCCAAAACGTTCGTGACTTGTGATTCACGAAATATTGCTTGGAACCAGATACCAAATGTTTTCAGCGCATCTGACGACTCTGAAAACACCCAGAAAACTACTCGACAAAAATCCAATCCTTCGTCAATCGATTGCTGTGAAATCCATACAGCTTCGGGAAATTGATGAAAAAGTGGTAATAGGTCTGCAATTAGAACAGGTATATCCTGATTGAGATAGGAAATTTCGGGTAAAATATCAAAATGAATTGCGTATTTGTGGGCTTCAAGTAAATTTGCAGGACCTTGATTCTGTATCAAATCTTCTTTTCTGTTCTGCAATAGATTGTCTCCTTAATTCGTGTTTTCAATGTTCTATCGTTGATTAAATTTGAAATGAAATGGACATAATGCTCTGCTCGTGTTATAATATATAGGGCATAATTACCGAACAAACAAGGAAAAATATGGCAGATTCTGAACGGATAACACATCTCAAAAATGAACTAAAGAAAAGGATATTGGTCCTTGATGGTGCGATGGGTTCACTTTTGCAGACCTATCAGCTCACGGAAGAAGATTTTCGAGGCGATCAGTTTGCCAATCATCCTTCCGAACTCAAAGGATACAATGACCTGCTCTCTATCACACAGCCTCATATTGTGCGTGAAATACACACAAATTACTGTCAAGCAGGCGCAGACATTATTGAGACAAATACCTTTACCAGCACATCCGTTTCAATGGCGGATTACCAACTCCAAGATGAAGCGTATCAGGTAAACTTTGCAGCAGCACAAATCGCTCGTGAGGTCGCAGACAAATGGTCATCGCCAGAAAAACCTCGATTTGTTGCCGGAAGTATAGGGCCTACAAATCGCAGCTGCTCCATCTCACCGAACGTGAATGACCCCGGATACCGAAATATTACATTTTCACAACTTGTATCTGCCTATACCACGCAAGCTGAGGGCTTAATTGATGGCGGTGCTGATTTCCTCCTCGTTGAAACCGTCATGGACACACTTAATTGTAAAGCAGCGCTTTTTGCAATACAAACCCTTGCTGAAACACGAGGGATTGAAATTCCATTAATTGTCTCATCAGACAGAAGCGGCGGCGGTGGACGCAACCTGTCAGGGCAAACAGTTGAGGCTTTCTGGAACTCTGTCCGACACACAAACCTACTCGCTGTAGGCTTAAACTGTGGGTTCGGCGCACAACAGATCCGACCTTATTTAGCAGAAATGGCGAAACTCGCGGATATCCCTACGATCTGTTATCCGAACGCTGGACTTCCGAATGAACTGGGACACTACACACAGACACCAGAGGAATTGGGTAATTGGGTGCACGAATTCGCACAAAACGGATTCGTCAATATCATAGGCGGATGTTGTGGCAGCCAACCGGAACATGTTGAAACCATTGTCAAAGTCGCCGCAGAATATCCTCCCAGACAGCCCGAACCTCAAGAACGCGCATGCCGATTGAGTGGCTTAGAAGCATTCAACATCACCCCTGACTCTCTCTTTGTTAACGTAGGTGAACGGACAAACGTAACAGGTTCTCGACGCTTTGCTACGCTTATCAAAAACGAGGATTACGAAACAGCATTAGAGGTTGCTCGCGATCAGGTAGAAAATGGTGCCCAACTTATTGACATCAATATGGACGCTGGCATGTTAGATGCTAAAGCAGCAATTGTCAAGTTCCTTAATCTCATCGCAGCTGAGCCGGATATTAGTCGCGTGCCTATTATGCTTGATTCCAGCAAGTGGGAGGTAATTGAGGCAGGCTTAGCATGTATTCAAGGCAAGGGGATTGTCAACTCAATCAGTTTAAAAGAGGGAGAGGATGACTTTTTAGATAAGGCACGGCTTATTAGACTGTACGGTGCTGCTGTCATCGTGATGGCTTTTGACGAAGAGGGACAAGCAGACACATTTCAACGCAAAGTTGAGATATGTCAAAGAGCGTATAAACTATTGACTGAAAAGGCAAACTTTCCACCAGAGGATATTATTTTCGATCCAAACATTTTTGCTGTTGCTACTGGCATTGAGGAACACAATGAATACGCGCAAGCATTTATAAAAGCGTGCCAAAAGATAAAAGAGACTTGTCCGTCCGCTTTGGTAAGTGGTGGTGTAAGCAATATCTCCTTCGCCTTTCGCGGTAACGACACCGTACGGGAAGCAATGCACGCAGCATTTCTCTACCATGCGATCAATGCTGGCATGGATATGGGGATTGTAAACGCAGGTCAACTTGCTGTCTATGACGATCTGCCAAAACCATTATTAGAAGCAGTAGAGGATGTCCTGTTTAATCGTAGGGAAGATGCGACAGACCGTCTTGTTAATCTCGCAAGCACTTTGCAAACCAAAGGAAAGAAAAAGCGCGTCAACAAGGAATGGCGGAAATTGCCTGTTGAGCAACGACTCAGCCATGCGCTTGTAGAAGGCATTATAGAATATATTGAAGGCGATACGGAGGAAGCGCGCTTAAAGTATGAACGTCCTATACAGGTAATTGAAGAGCCTTTAATGGATGGGATGGACCGTGTCGGAGAACTCTTTGGTGATGGTAAGATGTTCCTACCACAAGTCGTCAAAAGTGCACGTGTTATGAAAAAAGCTGTTGCACATCTGATTCCGTATATTGAAATGGAACAAGCTGAAGGCGGTATTCAATCCAGAGGAAAGATTGTGATGGCTACGGTGAAAGGCGATGTTCACGACATCGGAAAAAATATCGTCGGGGTTGTTCTTGGATGCAACAATTACGATGTTGTTGACCTCGGTGTGATGGTGGCAGCAGAAGACATTCTGGAAACGGCACGAAAAGAAAACGCCGATATGATTGGATTGAGTGGACTCATCACACCATCGTTAGACGAGATGGTGCACGTCGCTGAGGAGATGGAACGTGAGAATTTTCATATCCCGCTACTCATTGGCGGTGCGACGACCTCAAAAGTACATACTGCCGTTCAGATTGAGCCTGCATACAGCGGTTCTACAATTCACGTCAAAGATGCTTCCCGAAGTGTGGGCGTTGTTAGCAATCTGATGAGCAGTGAAAATCAAAAGGATTTTATTCAAAAAACACGCGAAGAATACGCTGAAATCCGAAAACGTCGCGCAAACAATAAGAAACGAACTAAGTTGTTACCATTTGCTACCGCACAACAACGAAAATTTACGCCTGATTGGAAAAATTATCACCCTCCCAAACCACAGATGAAAGGCATTAAGGTCTTTGACGATTATCCGTTGGCCAAACTTGTTGACTATATTGATTGGACACCTTTCTTTACCACCTGGGGACTCACAGGAAAATTTCCGAATATCTTGGAAAATCCGGATATGGGTGCAGAGGCGCTGAAACTTTTTGAAGATTCCAAAGTACTTCTAAATCAAATCGTTGAAGAGGAAAAGTTTTGTGCGCATGCTGTGGTTGGAATTTTTCCTGCTAACGGTGTCGCGGAAGGGACAGAAATATACACTAACGAAGAGAGGAAAGAGGTTCTTGCTACACTGCATCATCTGCGTCAGCAGACAGAGCAACCTTTTTCCAGACCGAACCTAAGTCTTGGCGATTTCATCGCACCGAAAGAGACATCTCTCCCGGATTATATTGGTGCGTTTGCAGTGACAACTGGCATCGGTGTTTCAGAACTCTGTGCTGAGTTTGAACAAAATCAGGATGACTACAACAGCATTATGACAAAGGCATTAGCAGATCGCTTAGCCGAAGCTTTTGCTGAATGTATGCATCAGCACGTCCGCACAACACTTTGGGGTTATGCGGATAATGAGGAATTTAATAATGATGCGTTGATTGCAGAAAAATATCGAGGGATTCGTCCTGCCCCAGGGTACCCTGCGTGTCCCGACCATAACCAAAAACGGATTTTGTTCAATCTACTGAATGCTACAGAAAATACGGGAATTTCTCTTACTGAGAGTCTTGCGATGTTTCCTGCAGCATCTGTGAGCGGCTGGTATTATTCGCATCCGGATGCACGGTATTTCAGCATCGCAAGAATCGGAGAGGATCAGGTTGCAGATTATGCGGAACATACTGGAATGGATTTGGAAACGACAAGACGATGGCTAAAACCGTTACTCACATAAATCGTCTCATAGAATTTGTATAATAAAATGCGGCACTTAATCATGATTATGCTCATGAATTCCAATAACGTTTCCGCTCGGATCCTGAAACATAGCAAGTCTGCCCCTATTGTCAGGAATTTCCTGGGGTGGGATAAGAATCTTGCCACCATGACTTTCTATTTTCTCAAGTGTCGCATGAAGATCATCAACAAGGATATAAATCGTGACGTGATTAGAGAAATTCATATCGTCAGTTGTTGGAAAAATATGACCTTTTAAGCCTTGATCCGGAGACGCAATTACACCATAAATACCGTTGGCAAACGGGATCATCTCCCAATCAAATCGATGAATTTCCCAATCAAAAAGGGAACGATAAAACTCAGCTAACACCTCACCGTCTTTACCAGCTATTTCAAAATGCGTAACAGGATTACCCATTGAAATCTACTCCTAAAAAACAGAGTAGCGAAATCCGTTCGCCACTCTGTTCTTATGAATTCTTAAAGTCCAAGACTTACACTGTTTATACTATCTATTGTTTATGTAGACCAATTAAGTTTCCGCCTGGGTCAGCAAACCAAGCAAATGAACCCATGCCACCCGGAATTTCTGTTGGTGGAATGATGATCTTTCCGCCATTGCTCTCTACCTTTGCTACGGATGTTTCAAGGTCCTCTACGGAAATATAAATTGTTACATGGTTTGTGGTTGGCATTTCATCGGTTGTTGGGAAAATATGTCCTTTTATACCTTGATCTGGCGACGGATCACACAGATGAACACCGTTCGTTTCTGGTGAAATTTCCCATCCAAAAAGAGAACGGTAAAACTCAGATAATTCTTCACCATTTTTCCCTGCTATTTCAAACCACATGACTGGATTGCCCATTGGTATTTACTCCCTATAAATTAAAATGAAATTGATTCAAAATATTTGATTCGCTTCTGATATGTTTATATCATTGCATTGTTTATGGTTAATAAATTTAATTCAAGTTTCGTGATACAATTACACCTATATTTGATGTAAACCAACAACGTTCCCGCTTGGGTCAAGAAACATAGCGATTGATCCCAGGCCATCAGGAAGCACCTGCGGTGGAACAAGCGTTTTTCCACCCTGACTCTCAATCTTTTCGAGCGTTTCTTGCAGGTCTTCAACCTGTATGAAAATTGAGACGCGATTGGAAAAATCCATGTCTTCAGATAGAGGATAGATATGTCCTTTTATACCTTTATCAGCTAACGGTGGCGGTGTCGGATCAGTAGCAAAAATATCATTTGGAAAATGTGTTGTATTCCAACCAAATGGTAGAATAGTCCAATCAAACAGGTCGCGATAAAAATCACGCAGCAATTCACCCTGTTTGCTTGCTATTTCAAAAAACATGACCGGATTACCCATTGATATTACTCCTTTGATTGATATAAACCAATTCGGTTACCGATTGGGTCAAGAAACATCGCTAATAACTCCCCTTTATCGGATACAACTGTAGGCGGCATAAGAATCGTCCCGTCAAGACTCTCAAGTTTTTCAACCGTAGCATGAATATCTTCCACTGCTACATAAATGGTGACATTGTTTGCAAAAGGCACATTGTCTTCTAAAGGCATTTCATCGTTTGGTGGATACATAAATCCTTTTATCCCGTTATTGGATTCAGAACCCGTCTCAAAGTCGTAATAGCCTTCAGCATATTCTGTCCACTTCCAATCAAACACAGAACGATAAAAATCACCTAAGCATTTGCTATCCTTACCAACTATATCAAAACTCACGACTGGATTACCCATATAGATTACTCCTGAGACAGGTTTGGAATGAATTTAATACTAGAGCGTATCTCATAAATCGGATTTGTTGGTTCGTTATGAGTTGATTCTCTTTGTAGGAGGGAACTCCGATTCCCGACAGGTCGCGATTCGGAGATCGCTCCTACAGGATTTTGAAATCGGGTTTTCTAAGCCCTCCAACTATTTATGAGATAGGTTGTACGATAACCTTCGCTGCAACAAACCAATGGAGTTCCCACTTGGATCTTGAAATAGCGCGTAGTGACTGGCATTTCCCGGTATTTCTTGAGGTTGTATCAGGATTTTTCCACCAAGACTTTCCATCTGTTTCAGACAATCCCAAATATTATCAACTTGAACATAGATAATAACGAGGTTTGTGAAATTCATTTCCTCGGTTGTTTCAAATAGATGTCCTTCTATCCCTTTGTCTGATTTCGGATCTGCTATATATAATTCATCGTTTAGCGGAAAAATTTTCCATTCAAACACGGTGCTGTAAAAATCAATTAGTTTTTCAACATCTCTTCCAGCGATTTCAAAATGCACAACAGGACTGCTCATCATTATCACCATCTACATAAAAGTCAGCGTATATTCATACGCTATTAGTCTATCCATTCTAAAATTACTATAGTTTGGACAGTTTACCGCTGTTCAAAATTTGCTAAGAAACTGTTAGGTGTATAAAGCAAATAGTGTACACCTGTCGCCCCGCTGGGGCTTTAGACTGAGGCATTTACTTTTCTATACACCTGTCGCCCCGCTGGGGCTAAGGTGTGATCTTCTATGATTTATATTTTTCTGCGATTTAGCTGGCTGAAAGAACTCGTAGAAAATACCTTTTGGCAGCCCCAGCGGGGCGACAGGTGTATCAATAAACGATATTGTTGTCTAAAGTTTCTCGTAATCCAGTTTATTACTCAAGAACCCAAAAACTGTCCAAACTATAGTAAAATTATAGGTATCTGCAATAGTCGGAAATCGGAGTTCCCTCCCGCCAAATGCCATACGTGCATTTGGCGTTGATTCACAAAGACGGACCATCTTCTGAAGGAGCGATCTCCGAATCGCGACCTATACCCGCAATTTTAGAGTAGACAGACCACTATTTTAGGGCGGTTTTAAACCGCGCCGCCAGAGAAGTCAACACATTTGAGAAATTAGGTGACTATCAATTGCTGCTTAAGACTGAAACAGACCGAGGCAATTACCGCTTGGGTCAAGGAACATAGCGAATAAACTTTCGCCATCTGGAATAGGCATGGGGCCCATAATTACCTTACCACCATTACTTTCCACCTTCTTCGCAGATACTTCAATGTCATCTACTTCAATATAAACAGTAACATGGTTTGTGATCGGCATCTGTTCGGTTGTCTGCACGATGTGTCCTTGGATGCCCTGATCTGATCCGGTATTTACGGAATTACCGCAATCATCGTCCTGATTAATGTCCCAACCGAACAAAGAACTATAAAAGTCGCATAAGGAATCTTCTTTTTTACCTGCTATTTCAAAAATTGTGACAGGATTTGCCATTAGAATTTCTCCTCTTTAAATTGTTTTAAGATGAAAACTGGTATACAATTATGCTTTATACAAACCGATGCAGTTGCCACTTGGGTCAAGGAACATAGCAAAAGAACTTCCGCTTCCAGGGATAGATTGCGGCGGAACAAGTGTCTTTCCTCCGTGATTTTCTACCTGTTCAAGCGATGCTTCAAGATCATCAACCTGAATATAAACAGAGACAAAGTTAGAAACAGACATCTCATCAGTAGGTAGTATATGTCCACATATACCCTGTTCTAAATCTGGAACTGGCATTATATTGTAAAAGCCGTCATTGTCCTTTTGTACATCCCAATCAAATAATGAACTATAAAAATTGCTTAATTTTTCTGTATTTTTGCCTGCTATTTCAAAATGCACAACTGGATTTCCCATGAAGTTCACTCCTTAAAAATTAGAATATTTAGTCATAAAAACAGAGTGGTAAACCTTCGTTCGCCACTCTTCTCGTTAGTCTCTGTTCTCCTACAATTTATAGTAGAATCCGAAAATATGTTTACATTTCAATAAACAACAATCCTTACACCATCACCGCTGGCGAGGTTTCCTAACCTCGCCAATGTAAAGGTAATTATGGATTTAACTATAACATCAGGAACAAAACAGAGATATGCTAATTTGAATCTGGAAGCCGATATAACCCAATGCAATTATTGCTTGGGTCAAGGAAAAGCGCGAACGATCCCATGTTCCCAGGAATTTCCTGCGGCGGAATTAGGGTCTTGGCACCAAGGCTTTCTGCCTTATCAAGATACGTTTGAAGATCGTCTACTTCAACATAAAACGTAACGTGGTTTTTAAAGTCCATATCTTCTGTTACTGGAAAAATGTGTCCGGGGATGCCCGCATCATCTGACTGCGAGTCAACCATATATGCCCCGCCATAAGGGTTTTTATCCGTTTTCCAACCAAATATGGAACAATAAAAATCGTTTAACTTTTCACCGTTTCTACCGGCTATTTCAAAATACACAACAGGGTTTCCCATTGAAATCTCTCCTATTATTCAAATCTTAAATCACAAATTGAGCAGAAAATTGAGGACATCACTCTTTCAATTCTGGTTGTCTGTACAGACCTAAGCAGTTACCACTCGGGTCAACGAACCATGCGAATGACCCTCTGTTACCAGGAATTTGTTGAGGTGGTATAAGGGTATGACCACCAAGACTTTCCACCTTCTGAAGATAGGTTTGTAGATTATCTACCTTAATGTAAAAAGTGACTTGGTTTGAGAAATCAAAAAACTCTGGCAACACAAAAATGTGCCCAGCTATTCCGTCTTCTGACTGTGAGTCAATACCGTAAGAGTAAATACCTCGATCACCACCTGGCAATTGTTCGATTTTCCAACCAAAGACGGAACTGTAAAAGTCGCATAACTCTTTACCGTTTTTCGCTGCTATTTCAAAGTATGTAACGGGATTACCCATCGTCATTGTCCTTACTTATAATTTTAATATCCGCAATATTGTGAAAATTACATGCCCATGGAAATAGGCTAAGGTAGTAGTGTATGCAGAAAAAATCCATGCGGGTTTTAATCTTTTTCCCAACGAAATATAAAACGATAATATTTGCTGATCGTTGCATCATTTTTAGCTGCTAAATTGGAATTCATGATGGGTTTTCTTTGAAAATACTGCTTTCTACATTACTTACATTTCGGTTGATATTGAGGTGGGTTTTTGTTATAATTGTGAAGCATGATTTAGAAGGTGATTAGCATGAACTTGACACAAACACCGCCAATAAACAATCAGAGGTAATAAGATGGAACCTATTAGCACTGTTGTCATTAGTATGTCGTTATTCGCAGTTACTTTGTGTCTTGCTGGAATCACTTTTGCAATCCGAAAAGTTTATCAAGAGTTAGGTGAGAAAACTCAAACGTTGAAAAACATTGACGAAAGTATATCCAAAATTGAAAACACTTTTAGCGAATTTGTTAGACAAACAAAGAATTAATCACCGATTTAATAACTATTTTTATTCAAATGGCGAAAGAGAAGAAACAACATGCAAACATCGCACAGATATCTTGACCCAGTCGCACTCTCTCGTATTGGAGGTATGGAACTTGTCGCCCGACTTGTAGTTGAAGGGTTCGTTACCGGATTACACAAAAGCCCTTATCAAGGTTTCAGCGTTGAGTTCGCTGAGCATCGGCAATATATGCCCGGCGATGAAATCCGATATATTGATTGGAAGGTCTACGGAAAATCTGACCGATATTATGTCAAAAAGTTTGAAGAGGAAACGAACCTGCGGGCATACATCCTGCTTGATACCAGCGCATCGATGAACTACAAGCATAGAGATGACACGTTGACAAAGTTTGAATACGGGTGTTATCTCGCTGCCACACTCACCTACCTCATGCTGAAGCAACGCGATTCTGTCGGGTTGGCACTTTTTGACACCGATATTACGCAATACATTCCACCGAGAGGTGCAGCAACACACCTACGGGCAATTATGTCTGCGCTTGAAAACGCTAAGCCTGGGCAGGAAACTGAATTGAGCAGTCTCTTTCATGAACTCGCCAAACGGATTGTCCGGCGTGGGTTAGTTATTGTTATCTCTGACCTGCTGGATGAACCCTCAAATGTTATCTCAGCACTGAAACATCTCCGTCACCAGAAACATGAGGTAATCGTTTTTCATCTACTTGATAATGCCGAACTTACTTTCCCATATAACGGTTCTGTAATTTTCCGAGATATGGAGACAGGACAAACGCTTTCTACTCAAGCCGACTCACTTAAAACTGCATATCTTGAAAATCTAAATCAGTTTATTCAGAATTACCGTCGCGGATGTGGTGCAAGTCAGATTGATTACGTGCAGATGGATACTACCACCCCATTTGACCACGCTTTGTCAGCGTATCTTTCCCGCCGCAAGTAGCATTTCTCAAGATAATAAAATCTCTGAAAACCTTTGCTCCGTAGGAGCGATCTCCGAATAGCGACGAAACCATTGGTGGTCGGGAATCAGAGTTCCCTCCCGCCAAATGCCATACGCGCATTTGGCGTTGATTCTGCCAAATCATGCAGAATACCAAACGCGTATTCTGCCAAGCGCATTCAGCGTTGATTCACAGCTCAGATGTAAAGTTAATTGTAGAATCCACTATAAAAATTATTCTCTCGGCAGGGAAACAGTATTTGGCACAATAATTTCACCAGCGACTATTTTTGCTTTCAGTGCCTCAACAGTTGCTATGTCCTTATCCGAAAGCAGCGGCTGATTATGTTCATCAACAGCGTAACTAACACCGCCATCTGCTATACCGAAGTAACGGATGCCTGCTACAAAATTACCTTCAACGGTTTCTTGAACGATTCTCTGCACAGAAGCCGGAATTTCTTTCGTCATACTTGTCAAGACAATCCCTGGGGCGAGATGATTGCCATTGGAATCAACCCAAATGATAAACTTTTGCTGTTCTTGCGCAGCTTCAAGTACCCCTTGACCCGATCCACCAGCAGCGACGTAAATCACATCAATTCCGTTGGCATATTGTGCTAACGCCAATTCTTTTGCCCTATCCGGTTGTCCAAAACCGGTTACATCTTCACTGATGTATTCTATGGAAATTTCTGCATCTGGATTGATAGCTTGAATTCCAGCGACGTAACCAGCCTCAAATTCACGCAACAACGGAACATCCACTCCACCAATATAACCGATTTTACCGTTTTCTGATTTTAAGGCAGCAATTACACCAACCAAAAACGATCCTTCGTTGGATTTATAGTTCACAGAAGCAACATTTGGAATATCAAGCACGACATCAAAAATTGCAAATTTGACATCGGGATATTCTGGAGCGACGCGAGCAAGCACATCTCCCATCTGATAACCTGCTGTCAAAACAAGTTCAGAATTCTCAGATGCATCTCTTATGAGCATTTCTGTCGCAACAGGATCGTTCTCCATACCATTTACTTCAGTTAGCGAAATCTCGAGTTCTTCCTGAGCAGTTCTTACACCGATATGGAATGCAGTACAATAAGCCGCTGAACCGACACAATCGCTTGGATATATCATTGTAACACGGATTGATGCTCCATCCATTTCGCTTGGTTGTTCGGGTGGCATTACTTTCTGAATTTTTTCACAACCACAAATCAATAATAATCCCAGTCCTATTAGAATCAAAT
The DNA here is from genome assembly GCA_965219695.1 of Candidatus Poribacteria bacterium. Classification (GTDB taxonomy): domain Bacteria; phylum Poribacteria; class WGA-4E; order WGA-4E; family WGA-3G; genus MSPOR6. The sequence continues at coordinate 25,822 of CBDCOJ010000012.1, forward strand.
TATTTAAGACACGAATCCTTTTCATATTCTCTCCTTATGTTTAGTTTACTAAAGTTTGGACAATTTTAAGTTTATAGAGACAAAAAGCAGAAAAGAGGGTATCCTTTCAGTAAACTAACTTACTTTGAAAGGATATTAGATAATGGAACCGCTTCTCCGCTTAGATACTATGTTATCGGACTATTAACACCTCTTCAAGTATAAAACTATAACCATTTTCGCACTATTGTAACCGGGTTGATAAACACACCGCGTCGCCCAACGCTGACAAATGTGTATCAAACGAGTGCGAAAACGGCATCGTATTGGGTGCTTCCCAAGTTTCTATTCCGTGGGCAATGGTGTGCTGATAAAGTCGCCTCTGTTTTGACCCATCCGGTGCGAAATGTTTTTCGTAAAGGTGTTGCGGCACAGCAACGACTTGAAATTATATCACCGCTCACAGTACTAGAAATTTTACCAGAAGCAAGTATGCTCGTGCAAAAACTATTAGATGCCGGTGCTATACCGCTAAATTCTGTGCCGGACGCACAACATATTGCTATTGCCACAACACACGGTGTTGATTATTTGGTATCGTGGAATCATAAACATATTGTGAATGAACACAAACGTGAGCATATCAATAAAGTTTGCGTAGAAGTAGGATTCAAACCTACTACTTTATGCACACCAAATGAACTGATGGAGGAAATCCAGATGAAAGAAACACCAGAAAAACACCCAGAATTTGACCCAGAAACATACACAGACCCCATCCTTGAGGAATGCTATCGAATCAAAGCGGAGATTAGAGCGCAATTCAAGACCGTAGAAGAATATTATCTTTATCTGAAGGCGAGGGAGGAAGAGGACAAGCGGAACGGGATAAAATATGTCTCCTATTTTGACCCGTCCAAACATAAAACGCCGGAAAAATCTGAGGATAGTGTCTAACTGTTAGCCAAAAATAAGTTCTCGTTGTTTTTTATGGACGTGTCTGAAAGATTCAGACGAAAACTTCTACCGTATATATTCCTCCCCGCGATGCTCCGCAATCCAGGTCTTCAACGGCACATCTGCATCAGTAGGTTGCCACCACCCTTTGATATTCACACCATCCCCTAACAACTGCCGCCGAATTGGATCGCATTTCTCAAGGATTTCAGGTGGCATCAGGTTATAATCTAAACCACGCAACCACCGATAACTATAACCCATAAACAGGACTTTTCGCGTTACATCAGAGAAGTTCCAACCGCGTGAATGCCACATCCGCCGATCAAAAAGCACCGCTGTCCCACGTTTGACAATTAGATCTATCGCACCTTCCGGATCGGCATTGGGATCGCTGCGTGGCGGCAAAGTATCAAGTTTATGACTACCCGGAATAAGACGCATGGCACCGTTATCCCGATGCGTAACGTCGCTTAACCAATAACTCACCTTCAATGAGAGTCGGGGGTGTGGACGTTCCATCTCTGGTACAGGTCTGCCACCGTCCTGATGCCAGTGTGCGGCTTTGGTAACACGTTCTGTTTCAGGAGGTTCTGGTGGATACATAATGAGGTGTGAAATATAAAGTTGGATATTCCAGCCTAAGATGTCCCAGAGCAGTGGAAATACCTTTTTGTTATCAAGTAGCTCCAGCAGGATGTCGTCTTCAATGACCGTGCGGAACTTTGACAACAATTTATGCGGTGCCAGTCCTGTTTTGGAACGCTCTTCGGCATCAACCCTGTCAGCTACCGCCTCTAACGCATCTACCATATCAGGACTTATAGCGTTCTCAACAACGAGGTAACCGGTGTCGTTGAAAGCATTCAGTTGTTCGTCTGTGCCACAATATTCAAGCCAACTTGTGTCCATTGTTGTAACCTTTATTCCTCAACCCGCTCAATAATTTCACCCGTTTCACGATCTCTAAAGATCCGTTTCATTCTACCATCCGGCATCCGCTCATCTTTGAGGTGTGCATATCGCTCATCCGCGTCTGACTTACCTGCTTGTGCGTCATCGGTTTCCGCTTCACCACGCCAATCAGCGAGTTCAACTGCTTCCCACTGTTTAGACTTCGCAGATTTATAGCAGGCATCAATGATAGCGTTCACAACATAACCGTCATAGAAAGTTTCCAGTGGTTCGCGTTCCTCGTCAATTGCATTGAACATATCAAGGAACATGTCCCGATAACCAAGTTCGGCGACCTCATCACCAACAGGGAAGAGCCAACCCGTATCACTCTCCGCTTTTTCAGCGACATAACCACCCTGTCCAACAGCCGTAAACATCTCAAAACCTGTGCGGAGCCAGTGATTAAGCCAGATAGTACCTTCGCTACCAGAAACTTCATCACGCAGATCCATACCACCACGGAATGCCCAACCAACCTCAAACTGTCCCATCGCGCCACTTTCAAATCGGATGAGCGCGATACCATGATCCTCCGCATCAATCGGATGCACAAGCGTGTCTGCCCAACACATGACCTCAAGGGGTTTGTTGTTTTTACCAACAAAGTTTCGGATAATCTCAATACAGTGGCATCCCATATCAACGATAGCACCACCGCCTGCTTGTTCCAGATCCCAAAACCAATCACTATGTGGACCAGGATGTGTCTCACGGGAACGCACCCATAAAATCTTACCAAGCGCACCGTTTTGAACGGACTCCAATGCCTTCAACGTCTTGGGCGGATATACCAAATCTTCAAGATATCCCCCAAATATACCTGCGTTTTCAACGATATCTAACATCGATTTTGCCTCTTCAGCGGTGCGTCCGAGTGGTTTCGTGCAGAGGATTGCTTTACCCGCTTCTGCCGCGAGTTTAACCGCTTTCAGATGTAGATTGTTAGGCAATCCAATGACAACAGTATCTGTTTCAGGATGGTTGATCGCTTCTGCTAAATCGGTTGTTGCGTTAGGGATGTTCCACTCTTTGGCAAATTCAGTTGCGCGTTCCTCGCGCCGAGAATAGACAGCGTGAACGCGGTCTGCACCACGTTGATTATGGAGCGTCATCGTGTAAAACATGCCGATGAGTCCAGTTCCGAGCATCGTAACCTTATGGCTTTTCTGTTCTGACATTCAATCCTCCATTAGAAGTGTTTTTGTAAAGAGATAAGGGTAAAGCATCAAAACCTTACCTATTGGTTTGTCCACTCTAAAATTGCGGGTATAGGGTATAAGTCGCGAATCGGAGATCGCTCCTACAGAATATGGTCCGTCTTTGTGAATCAACGCCAAATGCGCGTATGGCATTTGTCGGGAGGGAATTCCGATTCCCGACTATTACTGATACCTATAATTAGAATGGATACTTCACTATGATACTATTCCGTGTTGTATGCTGAAATCACGCCCCAATCGTCCACTGTCCAACAGTGATCTTTGTCCGTGGCAAATACTCCTTTGAGCGTTCCGCTTCCACCAGTTTTTGAAGCATTCCACGTTTTGCCGCCATCTGAGGTATGCAAAACAGCACTATAATCTCCAACTGCCCAACCTACCATGTTATCCACAAACATAATATCATGAAGATTATCAATTGAGTCAGTTTTCTGTTGCTTCCACGTTTTACCACCATCGTTTGTGTGTAGAATTAATCCTTCCTGCCCACAAATCCATCCGGTTTTTTCATCAAAAAAATGGATGCCGAACAAGTTGTTATCAAAACCAGCATTCCGTTTTTCCCATGTTTCCCCTGCATCTGTGGTATACAGGAGCGTTCCATAAGATCCAATAATCCAACCTGTTGTTGGTGAAACAAACCAGATGTTTTCCAAGTTGTTTCGGGTTTCGCCGACACGCGCCCGTTCTGAACTACCGACCCATGTTTCACCACCATCGGTTGTTTTAAGAATAGTGTTTTCTGAGCCAGCGATGAAACCGACAGTCTCGCTAATCATCTGAATTCCCATTAAGTTGGCACGTATTCCACCTCTTCGTGGGTTATTACTCTGGACCGCAGCTGCACTTCTTGCTATTTTTCGGTTCCAAGTTTTCCCGCTATCTTCAGTTTTGAGAATAGTTCCTCTTGCGCCTGTAATGTAGCCAACCTTTTCGTTCACAAAGTAGATGTTATAGAGAGTGGGAGAACCCCCGCCTCTGAAGCCGGGTGGAGTACCGCCGCCAGCACCAGGAGGACCTCCTGGTCTTTGTCCCGCAGGGGCACCAGGTGGGCGCTTATTGATTTCTTTTTTTGTCCAAGTCTTGCCGCCATCCTCTGTTAAAAGTACTAAGCCGCTGTCACCAACCACTAAACCGTTTTTATTATCCCAAAAATGCACATCATGTAACATCCCTTGTATGCCATCATTCCGGATGATGTCGTCATCTCGTAGGACAGTCCACTTTGTTTCAGCTACCGTGTCCGAAAAAGAGAGCATGATACCGATAAGTAATATCAAAAAAGTAATAGTCATTCTCACCATGGTAACCTCCTTTTTATTCAAATTATGTGAAGAATTCCTCATTATGAGGACGCACATCCACCTCAAAACTCCATGCACTACGTTCTTGTTGCACCAATGCCCAATAGGTGTCAGCAATAGAATCTGGTGCAAGCAGCGGTTCATCCTCTCCCAATTGATACCGTTCCCGTACGCCGGGCGTATCAATCACGCCATCAATAATAATGTGTGCTACGTGGATTCCTTGCGGTCCAACTTCGCGGGCAAGTGATGATGCTAAACCGCGCATTGCATATTTTGCGCTGCTAAAAGCGATTGCACCTGCCCTACCACGGACGGCGGATGTCGCACCAGAAAATAGGATTGTTCCGTTTCCCTTTTCAATCATTCCCGGTACTACCTGCTTAATACAGAGAAACGCACCGAGAGTACAGACCCGCCATGCACTTTCAAATGCCTCCGCTGTAAGTTCAGAAAGGTTTCCCCATGCCGCGTTTCCTGCGTGGTTTACTAAGATATCCGGTTCCCCTAATTCCTCACGAATCTGGCTAAAACTCGCGGTTACTTGTTTAGCATCTGTAATGTCTGTTGGGATGGGAATAACTGATACACCTGTCTTTTCCAATCTATTGGATAAATTGATACTGTATGCGGATGAGCGTGAGAGTAATGCAAGGTTGCATCCTTCGCCCGCGAATTTGTGTGCAATCGCCGCGCCTAAACCTGGACCTACCCCTGCAATCACTGCAACTTTTGACATGTTGGTCCCCTCCTTAATAGTAAATATATAAACATCTTATTCGTAGACATGTTTTGATGAAGGTTAAGTATTTGAACTGATAATCCTTGTTTCTCCACACACGGTAGGTGCGGTTTCCTAACCGCACCTATTTAAGAAACATAAGCGTGTTTTTCATCTAAGAAAAGTGCTGTGAAACAGAAACACCTCTTGTATAATGTAAAAAAGAATAATAGTTATTCTACAAGAAAAGAGGTATTTCCAATGTCCATTTTACAACAAGTGCCTGATAAAATGCAAGCCATCCTTAAAACTATCCCAGATGAAGCCGCTGTCCATACAGGACTCGTCAAAAGAAGACGCAAACTTACCGGGAGTGTCCTGACGCAAATCCTCGTCTTCGGATGGCTGGAAAATCCAGAGGCGAGTTATCAGCAACTCACCGAAACCGCTGCCACGCTCGGTATACAGGTCAGACGGCAAGCACTTGAGCAACGCCTGACACCCGAAACCGCTGAAATGTTGAAACTCACACTTGACGCAGCTATTACGGAAATGCTTAAAGTATCTCAAAACTTCAGGTATCTCGAAGTCAGAAACCCTATCGTATCCTATCTGAAATCTATGCGAAACTCATTGCCCTTCTGATGCAACACACCGTCAGGATAGTAGCCGGCTACCGACATATACAACAGAGTTTCATCAAGACCGCAAAGCATATCGCAGGGTATGCAAGACTACTCACGCTGAGTTTTCATCGCTCAAAAACAGCACTCATCAGAACTCTGAAAGACATAAAACGTTCATTTGAAAATGGTGACACTTTTCAGAGAAGCACTGAAAAAAATACAACCTTTCGCAGACTCCAAGAGGTTACAGAAAATCCCTAAATTGACACCTATGGTACGGTTTCCTAACCACACCTACCGGGTTTGGGAAAATTAGAATTACCGAAATATTTTCTTAATCTTCATTTAGATTGTGCCTGAAAACCTGCAAACTAACAGTTTGCGTTACGAAATCCTAATTTATAGATTAGCCGCACAAGATAAAGTGATCACAGTAAACACGGCGCGTTTACAAAGCGCCTACTATGAGATTTTACTCGTTCTCGTCTTTCCCATAACCGCCGCCGCCTGGCGTTTCAATTTGAATAATATTACCTTCTTTAATGGAAAATGTAACCTTCCCAGCAAGAGTCTGCTCTTCTCCATCACGGATTAACACGTTACGCCCCAGTTGCCCTGCTTCACCGTCTTGTAAGCCGTAGGGTTGAAACACGCGGCGTTCCGATAGAATTGTCACCTCAGCATCTGTGAGAAGTCTTAGAGAACGCACAATTCCTGCCCCGCCTCGGAATTCACCTGCACCACCACTCTCACGCCGAATCACATACTGTTCCACCTGCATCGGATAACTCGTCTCAATCGCTTCTATAGGTGTATTCATTGTATTTGTCATGTGGGTATGAATAGCGTCAATTCCATCACAGTTAGGTCGCGCGCCCATCCCACCAGCGATGGTTTCATAGTAGGTAAAATCTTTACTCCGTGAAACATCGGACCCGCCTACAGTGAGATTGCTCATAGATCCACAACTCGCGGCAGGAATTCGGTCCGGACAGGCTTTTGCTAATGCCCCGAATAGGACATCAACAATTCGCTGTGAAGTTTCAACATTTCCACCAGCGACCGCCGCAGGAAATTTTGCATTGATTACACTACCTTCAGGTGCAACAATTTGGATCGGTTCCAGACACCCTGCATTGGAAGGCACATCCTCACCTGCAATACAACGGAACGTATAAAAGACAGCAGAAACTGTGATAGCGTAAATAGCATTGACTGAACCTTGCACCTGTCCTGATGTGCCTGAAAAATCTACTATTGCAGTATCGTCTTTAATTTCTATTGCGACACAGATTTCTATCGGTTCGTCAGTAATACCGTCGTTGTCAAGGAAATCTGAAAATGTATAAATACCATCAGGAATTTCTCGTAAGAACGACCGTACCATGCGACTGGAATATGTACAAAGTTCTTGCATATACGCTTCAATTTCTGGTATACCGTATTTTGTCACCATCTCCTGTAGTCTCCGTTCACCGATGCGGTTTGCTGCGAGTTGTGCCTCCATGTCGCCACGACGTTCTTTTGGTGTGCGCACATTCGCGAGGATGAGTTCCCACAAATCGGTATTTAGTTCTCTATCTTGGACAAGCTTAACAGGTGGAATGCGAATACCTTCCTGAATTACACTCGTTGCGAGGGGCATGGAACCGGGAGTCATGCCGCCGACATCCGCGTGATGTGCGCGGTTCGCAACAAAAAAGTTAGGACGATTCGCTGACTTTTCCCCGAAAACAGGTGCTACCAAAGTAATATCCGGTAGGTGTGTCCCACCACGATACGGATCGTTAAGCACGATCATGTCGCCGGGTTCCATTTCGGTATGCTCAATTGCTGCTAAAACAGAAAGCGGCATTGATCCCAGATGGACAGGAATATGCGCAGCTTGTGCTACCATCTGTCCAGTTGGATCAAAAACCGCACATGAAAAATCGAGACGTTCCTTGATGTTTGGTGAAAAGGCAGTACGTTGGAGTGTAACACCCATTTCTTCAGAAACTGAAGTAAGTATGTTTTTATAAAGTTCTAATTTGATTGGATCAAAGTTCATAAGATGTGGTATCGCTCAATGTTTAGGTTGAGATAATTTTGTTTTCAGAAGTTAGTTGCATTTTAACATTTTCTCTTGTAACATACAAGTAAAACCACCGAAGTGGAGGGAAAAATGAACCAAGTAAACATTGCCTTAATTGGGGCAGGCGGGATGGCGAACGGTGTCCACTACCCGTCTCTCGCGGAATGTGAAGATGTTAATCTTGTCGGATTATGTGATTTAGTGGAGTCGAAACTTCACGCCACAGCAGAACGGTTTCAGATAGAACAGACCTTTACAGACTATAAGAAAATGCTCGAAAAAACGAGTCCGGATGCTGTATATATCCTAATGCCACCACAACATCTGTTCCCACTTGTAATCCATTGTCTGTCGCAGAAACAGCATGTATTTATTGAGAAACCGCCGGGAATAACGCTTCATCAAACAAAGGAAATGGCTTTAGCATCTGAAAAACACGACTGCAAAACGATGGTTGGTTTCAATCGCCGATTTATACCATTGATGCAAAAAGTCAAAGCAATCGTTGAAAAAAACGGGCCGATTATCCAATGTATGTCTACCTTTCACAAAAATTCGCCAAACGCGCTCTATTATGACGGGGTCATAGATGTTTTAACTTGCGATGCAATTCACGCTGTGGACGCACTCCGTTGGCTTGGCGGTGGTGAGGTAACAGCAGTTGCAAGCGACATCAATTCATTCTATTCCGATCGCGAGAACAGTTTCAACGCACTTGTCAAGTTTACAAGTGGTGCCTCCGGATATCTTTGCACAAATTGGGCTGTCGGTGGACGGGTACATATTTTTGAGATGCATGCACGCGGAATTTCCGCTTATATTAATCCGGATGCTGGTGGACACGCAACACTTCATACTCCTGACGGAATAACCGAAATTACGCCTGAAGAAGCTGCTGATTCTGATGCCACTCACAAAACCTACGGGTTTTATGGAGAAAGTAGACATTTTGTGGATTGTATTCAGCAAGACCAACAACCATTAACATGTTTTGCTGATGCAGTCAAAACGATGGAACTCGTTGAAGCCATCTATCAGAATAGAATCTAACGGTGCATCCGTATTACAAATTTACATTGAAATGGTCAATTTAATGTGATATAATCTTGTGATGCTGAATTCTTTAATATGTATAAAAGAACGAATTCTAAGCAAAAATCGAAAGTATAAATGAGGGAACAGATTTCAATGAAGCGAATAAGAATTCCCGGAGTTGACCAAGAGATTTCACAACTGATTCTGGGAACTATGATGTATTCACCTGATAGCTTTGATCACAGCACCGAGATGCTTGATACATTCTTTGAAGCAGGTGGAAATGCTTTGGACACAGCGCATATCTATGGGGGCGGGAATAGTCAAAAATTAATTGGACTTTGGATGCAGGAACGCGGAAATAGAGAAGAGGTTTTTCTGATAGACAAAGGTGGGCATCCACAAGGAGGTGTTCCACGCCGTGTTGCCCCGGAATACGTTAAACAAGACCTTGACGAAAACCTTGTCCGTCTCCAGACTGATTATATTGACCTTTATATGCTTCACAGAGACGATGTAGAAATTCCGGTTAACACAATAATTGATTATCTGAATGAAGAAATAGACGCAGGGCGTATCCGAGCTATCGCCGCTTCTAACTGGGAACCACAGCGCATTATTGAGGCAAATACTTATGCTGAAGAAAACGGGTTAAGCGGGTTCGTAGCTTGTAGTAATAATATCAGTCTCGCGGTACCAATGGAACCGATGTGGGGTGGATGTGTTTGCGTTGATGATGACGCACGGCGTTGGCATGTGGAGAATCAATTTCCGTTGATGCCGTGGTCATCTCAAGCACGGGGGTTCTTCAGCGGCGCTTTTACTCCAGAAAACCGAGACAACGGAGACATGGTGCGTGTCTATTACAACGATGACAACTTTAAAAGGCTTGCCCGAGCAAAACAATTAGGGACAAAATACGGCTTTTCTCCTATTCAGGTCTCGCTGGCATACTGCGTCCAACTCCCTTTTCCTATTTTTCCGATTGTTGGTCCGGCAAACTTAGAAGAGATGGAATCTTCCCTCGGCGCATTGAATCTTCAACTCTCCGACGAAGAAATGGCGTGGCTAAACCTTGAAACAGAATAGACAAAGTCTCAGATACCCTCTGTACTGTAGAAAAAGACACACAAAAGTTAGGAGTAGGCATATACTTATGCCATCAAGTATAAAATTCTATGAAACCAAAAATTTTCTACGTACTACTTATTCTTCAGCTTCTCCTTCCGTTTGGTGTTATAGATAATGCGTTTGCGCAAGAAAGTTGAGGCGCCTGAAGCAATCCTGCAATCCCACGCGGGATGGGTGGAGTCAGTTTGACTTCAGATAGCAAGAGGTTTCAAGCCTCTTTCAGCACGATGCGGTGGTTTGATGCGAAAGGTGGGCACCTTGAAGATGAAGGAGTTTTTATCGGTCCAAACGGAAACCGAAAAATTGACAAAGTCCCGCAGCATCGACATCATGTCGTTTTAAACATTTACCGCGTTGATGTAGGGTTAAAATATCTACTTGGTTCTCAATGGATATTGGAAGCAAACCTTCCCTATGAATCCAAAGTTCAAGAAGCCAGTATTGAGAAGATTGACGGTGTTGAATATACTCAAGAACAGTGGGAGGCAATTAAAGAGAATGGATTTATCCATCATCGCGACGACACCTACACCGGTCTAACAGATTCAGAAGTTTTTCTTGGACATTATAGACGAGGTGTCTTGGCAGAGGGTGATTATTTTATGGGGCGTATCGGAACATCAATTCCATTTGGTAAAACAGAGGATGACCCGTGGAAACTCGGAGAGAAGGGAGCAGAACATCTACATATCCAATTTGGGACTGGAACTTTCAACCCCATCTTAGACCTGCACTATAATCTACCTATCTATAAGGGGTTAGCGTCTCATAAGAGTGTCCGCGCAAAATTACCTTTCTATGAGAACAGCAAAACATATCGTGGTTCAAATGAACTTACATATTCAGCAGGATTGAACTATCGCTTAAATAAATGGTTTTCTTTTCGCGCAGGTTACCTTGGGATATATCAATCTTTTGCGTATTGGGATGGAGAAATAGACAAAAATACTGGACTCCTTTTCGGCATGGCATCGCTCGGTACATCTATTACAACACCATTCAACGTCCCGTTATCACTTTCGCTTTTGTTGCCATTGCATCAAAAAACACTATATGATGATAGTGACGCTTTTGTTGATGGCAAATATGAAGAAAGCGACGCTTTTGAGTTCGGTCCGCTTGTCTCTTTAACTGTTTTATATTCATTTTAGGTTTTTACAATGCTTATTCAGTATGTACACGAGGATTTATAGACAAGATAAATGATAGCACACAGCAGAGGAGTCCAAATCTTTCAGGGCATAATTAGCGTTATTTTAGGCATTGTCAGCATTTTACTGGCTATCGTATTACGACAATCCGCATATCCAGCCACGACTCTCACCATATTTTTTATAGTTGGATTGATTCTTGTTTTTTCTGGAGACTACCTCATAAACCCTTTTGGTTTACCTGCCGATCCCTTCAAACAACAACTCCTAAGTGAGATATGTCTTATCGCTTACGGGACTTTTTATGTAAATATTGGGATGTCCCGACTGTTACAACCACTTTTGGTGATGAACATCTCACAAATCTTAGATCCTGTTTGGATACGGCGGGGTATTAGCAGCATCGGTATTCTGCTTATTGTTGGTGGTATTTACGGTGTTGTAAGTTTGCTAAAAAACCCGGATATAGAGTCTTCTGAATAATTGATGTTGGAAATGCCGTCAATACTGTATTTACCGTGCTATAATGACCGCATACCGAAGCGGTTTTTCGCCCACGTTCCTTATGCCGTGCAAAACTTGACAATCAACATGTACAGCTTCATTATCACTAACGCGGTGCGTCTGTTCTCCGAATAGGACTTCACCTTCTCCAGAAAAAACATAGAAAATTTCTTGTCCATCGTGTGTATGTGGTGGATGTGCGCGTTGCCCCGGTCCCACTTCGGAGATGTGTAGATGGAGTTGTTCCCTGTCTGCCCCATTTTCAAAAATAAACCGATCAATTCCTTTGATGTCAGTTCTTACTGTTTCTGCCATTCGTAACCTCCTTTTCTTTCTATCACACCCTTAAAACCTATCAAGTTGAAAAGGGTATGTAACAGAGCTATTCAATTGACGAGTTTTCCCATTTAATTATATTGTAGGAGGGAACTCCGATTCCCAACTATCATTGCGTTTTGTCGCGATTCGGAGATCGTTCCTACAAGAAAAAACAGATGTAGCATGTGCGATTATTGGAAAATTGAATGGCTCTGGAACATCAGATTTTCACTTCAGTAACAAAAACGTCTAAAGCAGGCCTCAACTTCAAGTTCTTCTTTTCCAAAAGTCTCAATATAAAACCGAATCGCAAAAGTGACGTCTGCAACACTTTCTTGGTATATATCACCCTGCCCTATGACAACACCTCTGAGTCCAAGTGGATAGGCGACATAACCATCAATATGTTTTCAACAGTCACTTTAAACGGTTGCATTTTGTTCTCCTTTTATACAAATTCATCTACGCATTGAACCGTGAGCGCAATGCCCACAAACCTTGTCCCGGTTCACTAATATAGAAAAAGCACTCATCGTTGAACCCATCAACAAGTTTTTCAGGATTGTATTTAGCAATCACTTCGTCTAAAGATGCCCATTCGTAACCTACCGATTCAATCTCTTTTTGAGTAAGGTGTTCAGTCGCATAGACAACCTTGAAACGTCCCTCGGTACTGCCGTGAATTAAGTGTGCTGCAGCGGAGAGATTTTCTTGCAATTCGCTGTTTTCCTCAACCGCTTTGAGAGTATCAGGCGTACCACAATAACCATACTTTCGGATGAGCCGGTCAATTTCGGTATCCTCACCGAATTCCCGTAATCCCGGTGCGATGATGATTAACTCACCATCGTCCGCCATTGCCATCCGTGTGCGATAGATAGCCTTATTCCCAAGCCATGTGCTTCTAAACTCCTTCGGATCCAAATAGACAACTACCTTTTCTAACGGTTCATCTAAAAAGGTCATATTAACATTTCTACTTAATTCCGCCGCAGTCTCAAAGGTGCGTGCATCATCACCGACGTAAAGTCCGCGCATCACACGCTCTCCACTTGTATCCACATCCATCACACTCATCACATACACAATACCGAGTTGTTTCAGATAATGTGTGTGTGCATAGTTTAGAACCTTTCTAACAGATGTGTCTGTGCGCCCCATCAATCGTTCCATACCGTCAACAGCACCGAGGAAATGAGATTTGTTAATCATCTCAACCCCACCTGCCCCGACAAGAACATTTTTAAATCCATTTGCAATGCCAATCACTTCATGCGGAATTACCTGTCCAACAGAGATAATGAGTTCGTAGTTTCCTTCCACAAGTTTTTGATTGACTGACACAGGAATACTATAATCAAGTTTGCTACCAGATACTTCACGGATAAATTCAGAAGGCACTTCTCCAAAATGGTAAAGTCCTGTCCTCCAATGATGCACGTGATATGTCGCTTTGGGCAAATCGCCATACATTTCGGCAATTTGTGCTTCAGTCATAGGGGCATGTGTGCCGATAGCAGGCAATATATCAAAAGTCGTACCATTTGCGGCATCCCAAAGTTCATAGAGTATACTTGTGAGTTCTCCTGCATTTGAATGGAGACGGGTTATATCTGGTGGAATCACTAAAATCTTTTTCGGAATACCGCCTAACTTGAGCAGCGCTTCTTGAAGTAATGCACGTTTTTCTTCGGTTGTAATAACAGTGTCTTTTCCACCGTGGGCAATGTAAGTTGACATAGTGTTAGTCTCACAGTTGTTTGTTATATAAAAAAGAGGGCGGTGACACAATGGCCTCGCCCTCTAACATTTGAATTAATATGCGGCTTTAATACTGCCCCAAGTCGTGCTTAACTTATCCTGTGGTTCCACAGGTAAAACCAAATCTTCAACGGAATCACCGATAAAGAGATTGTCAATATAGACAAGACCGTAATTGCCAAACTTGCCTGTTTTATAATCACCGTCTTTTGCTTCAGTGGCCACAGCAACATTTTCGAAAGGTGTTTTATCATCTCGTTCTTTGAGCTTAAAGGTAAATGAATCGCCTTCCAACGTAAGTTGTGCGCGATACCAAACCTGTGGTTTGTTATCCACGGCCCCATCCCCTATAAGAGGCCAGCCGTTTTTGCGTTTATAGAATCGATATATTTTTCCACCTTGACGGCGGTCACTCAGATAGAATTTTTCACCATCTTGAAAACGGAAGACAACACCCATATAGAAGTCATCAGGAAACATCATATCCCATTCGGCAACATAATCGTCCCAACCATCATCCCCGCAGACATAGATGGAACCGCCGGGACCGTCATGTCGTGAATCATTAGATGGGTTATTAGAAGTCTTTAGCACTTTATTGCCCGCATCTTTCGGATCGGCAACAACTATAGCCTTCGTTTTGCCCGCGAATCCGATTTCCCATTTCTTCGGTTCTTGGTCAATTGTATCTTTCTCAAAATCGTCATGAAATAGCAACTGTGCGGATATGTTCGTTGAAGCAAAGAGAGTCAACACCAACACGGTGCATAAAATAAATAGCATTGTAAAACGCATTTTTCCTCCTTTAGACTTGGTCAAAATTTTACTTGAAAATTTTCTATAGTCATTATATCATAAAAACAACAAATAGAGTAAAAAAAGAGGCATGCATGCGCATTTTGCACACTGCCGATTGGCATATCGGGCAGCGACTTCACGAACGCCAACGACATGAAGAACATAAAGAATTTCTAAATTGGCTTCTACACACAATCCAAGAACATAAGGTTGAACTCCTCCTCGTTTCAGGCGATATTTTTGACACTTCCCTTCCGTCAGCAGAAGCAACAAATCTCTATTATGAGTTTCTTTTTCGCCTTTATAATGAGACCGAGACGTACACAGTAATCATAGCAGGCAACCACGACTCACCACGACATTTGGAAGCACCACGAGAATTCCTCAAAATGGGTCGGATTCACGTTGTTGGTCTTGCAAAAGAACCAATTGACTGTGTGATTCGTATTCCAGACGAAAACCCTCGTGTGGCTGTTGCTACTGTGCCGTATCTCTCAGAAAGCGAACTCCCACATGTCTCCTATGAATCTGATATAGAGAAGAGCGAACGGTATCGGGAACGACTCAAAACGTTCTATGCGGATTGTATGTCTCACATGCCAGCGGATCTCCCGAAGATTTTGATGGGACACCTCTTTGTTCACGGGGGAGAAGAAACCGATTCTGAACGCAATATCCAAATTGGTGGTGCTTCCGCTATCCGTGCCAGCGATCTTCCTGCTGGCGTAGATTATGTTGCTCTTGGCCACCTCCACAGACCGCAAACGATAGCGGGCACCGTTTATCCTATCAGATATTCAGGATCGCCGATTCCGATGCGTTTCAACGAGGCAAATTATCGTAAAAAGGTGTATCTACTGGAACTGTCTGATGATGGAACGTTGGTGTTAGATGAAGACATTGAAATTCCAATTTTCAAGGAGTTATGTACTGTTGAAGGGGATGAAACCTCCATCCTTTCAGATGCTATGACAGAAGACTGGAGTGATAAGTATATTCAAGTGAAGTTGAAATTGAGTACACCTAAGGTCGGTATTAGCGATGAAATACGCCAAGCTTTCGACCGGAGCGGTGGCGATGTCTTGAGCGTTGAGGTTGAGATGCCGGAAACGATGCGTGAGTTTGAAATCCCGACTGAAGACATGAAACGTCCCCAGGAAATCTTTGAACAATTTTACAAAGCCGAAAACGATGGTCAGACACCTGACGAAACCTTGACGCAAACTTTTAATGAATTAATTCAGATGGTTGAGGAATCCAGATGAAATTATGTAAACTAAAACTTAAGAATCTTAATAGTTTTCGTGACGAGGTTGAACTTGATTTTGAAAATCCTCCGTTAGATGATGCATCACTTGTAGCGATTACTGGTCCAACTGGGGCGGGGAAAACGACTCTGTTAGATGCAATTTGTGTTGCTCTTTATGGAAAAACACCACGTTTGAATAGTACGGGAAGTCAACATCCGAACCATCTCATTAGTCATGGAGAGAAAGAGGGTTTCGCTGAGCTACATTTTGTTGCAAATAGCACCCGCTATATCTCTGAATGGTCAGCAAAACGCAAAGCCTCTCCGAAGGGGCAATTGCTGAACGCTGATTCTGGTGAACTGATTAGCGATAAGTTATTCGCTAAAGGTAAATCTCTTGGTTCCAGTGAAAATACGGTGAGTGAAGAAATAACGACTATTTTGGGACTGGATTTTGCGGCATTCAAAAGGTCTGTTATGTTAGCACAAGGGGAGTTCGCAGCGTTCTTGAAAGCTAACAGGGAAGACAGACGGACAATTTTGGAGGCCACCGCTGACATTCATATTTATGACATACTGAGGCAAGCATTAAATGAAAAGATAAATGAAGTTTCCGAAGTTTATGAAGAAGTAAAAGGGAAATTAGAGCAGATTCCTGAATCTTCTCGCGAACAAATTGCCGAAGAAGAGAAGAAACTTGCCGGATTAATAATGGAATCAGAGAAATTAGGTGCAGAAGATCAGCGAATACAGAAGCAAAAAGATCACGAAACA
The DNA here is from genome assembly GCA_965219695.1 of Candidatus Poribacteria bacterium. GTDB lineage: Bacteria > Poribacteria > WGA-4E > WGA-4E > WGA-3G > MSPOR6. Next base: position 42,381 of record CBDCOJ010000012.1, read on the forward strand.
GAACGCAAAGAGGACTTTGAAAAACTACAATCTTCTGAAAAACGTTTTGAGGAACTTGAGAGGCAGCAACCGATGATTGAAGAACTTGAATTGGAGCGTGAACGTGCTGAGCGAGCACATCAACTTCGTCCTGAAAAACAGGCGTATGATTCCGCGAAATCAGATTACGAAAAATCTGCCGAGGCACTACAACAGGCTAAAACTGAACTTGCAGATGCACAAAAGCAAGTAGAGTCTACGCAAACTGATTTTGAAAAAAAAGAAGATGCGTATTTATCTGCATCTACTGATCGAGATCGAAAAATGGAAACATACGCTGAGGCAAAGTCAGACGTAGAACGTGCAGCAGAACGTTTTGCGGAGGTTAATAAGCGCACCGCACCTTTAGAAGAATTGAATGAACAAATAGACACAACCTCAAACCAATTGAAGGAAAGAGAAACCGATCGAAATAAATTGCAGGAAAAGATAGCAGAGGCACAAACCTTTTTAGATGAAAATCCCCTTCCATCAGATCGCCAGTCCCGTCTTACCCGCGTAACCGCTCTTCAGGTAGAAATAAATTCTAAACGTCAACAGCAAAAAGAAAAAACGGATGATGAATTGCAGTATAAGTCACAAATTGATGATTTAGAAGAAAAGACAAAAGAACTATATGATGACCGAGAAAAACTTCAATCAAAAAAGGAAACTGCAGAAACTTCCCGTATACGGGCAGAGACAGAATTTAAAGAACTTCAAGATAACGGCACCCTTGAGGATTGGCAAACCCGAAGAAATAAGGCAAGAAAGGCACAACCGATAGCGCAACAGTACGAAAATTTGGTCCATCAACTCGGTGATAAGAGGGACGATCTCGCGGAATTAAAGGAAAATATCAACGGACTTGATGAATCCCATGATGACCTTAAGGGAAACCTTGAAGTTCAATCTCTACTCTGCAAGCGGGCAGATGCAGAAGTTGAAAAATTAGAAGCAGATAAAAAAATAGCTCTCTTAACAGAACCCGTTAATACACTTCGACAGCAGTTGGAGGATGGTAAACCTTGCCGTGTGTGCGGAGCTACGGAGCATCCTGATGCTGATAAAATGGAACTTGACAGCAAAGAAAAACTTGAAAGTATTGAAAAAGCATTAAACGATGCAGAAACGGAAGCAAAAAAGGCACAAAAACGGAAGCAAAAATTAGAACAGGATCAGGTGCGTCTACAACTGAATATATCCAACACTGCTGAACAAGTTGACGAGTGCATTGAAGAAATAGAAAACCTGAATGCTGAAATCAAGGAATTTCGTTTGCAGTGGCAAGAACTTTATGAATCTATGGATATTTCATCCGAATGGTTAAATGAAAAATTGAGTGAATCTGACACTTCAATTGATAATCTCAATGCAGCTCGCGAGGCTTACAATAAAGTATCGAATGAGTTAAATCAGGTCTCTCAAGAACTCGCAACCTGTGAGCGTGACCATCAGCGAGAAAGCAAACTATTAAACAATACAAAACAGAAATTGGAGACTGTAACAGATGAAATTGAAGTCTTGAAAATGGACATTTCTGATACTGAGAAAGATTTTTGGACTTCAATGCCCGAAGTTTTTCACGGCATTACGCCAGATGAAGCTGTCCTGCAATTTGATGGAAAGATCAAGGCAGTTGATTTACGTGAGCAGGAACTAACCACAAAAAACAACCAACTTAAGGTGCTTAAAACCGAAATTCAGAACGACCAACGTGAACTTCAAAACTTACAAAAACGCAAAAAAGAACGTGAAGCTGAAATAGAACTTTATCAAAGCGAAGGCGACACGTTTTTAGATGCTGTCCGTGAAAAGACTGATGGTTTAGAAACGGAAGGTCAGATCAATGATGCTATCAGTAAATTAGAGGCGGAACTGCAGGCAAAAGAGAATGCGCGGGACGAGGCAGAGAAACAATTGCAGGAAAACCGTCAACTGTCCACCCAAAAGCAGACTGCCCACAAGTTTTGCCAAAATCAGTTGAACCAGAGTAGTGATAAGTTTAAAGAAACAAGCCAAACTTACTTTAATAAGTTAAATAACACAGGATTTAATTCGCCAGAAGCACATGAAAATGCATTCCGTGATGAGGAACAGGTGCAACAGATTACGGAACAAATCAATGAGTACACGAAGAAAACACAACAACTTGATATAGAAATTATGGGATTGCGAACGCAGTTTGAAGATACGCCGTTTGATCCGGATGTATTAGCGCAGATAACAACTGTAGCGGAAGGAATTGCAGCAGAGATACAAGGCGCACGGGAAGCAATTGGCAGACAAAATGAGAAAATTGACAACCTGAAAGACAATTTTGAAAAACGTAAAGCACTTGATAATGAAGTTCAAGCTGCAAAGCAGGAATGGGAGCGTTGGCAGAGATTAAAGGATACCATCCGCGCCAATGCCTTACGAGATTTCGCCTTGGATATTATGTTCAAGCAGGTTAGTCGCATCGCCAATGTTCAATTGGCATATCTCACCTCAAATCGGTACCAGCTTAAAGTTGAGAGTATTGGCGACCTAACTGTTATAGACCGATGGAATGCAAACGAGGAACGTCCTGTTGAAACGCTCTCTGGCGGAGAATCATTTTTGACAAGTCTTGCACTGGCATTAGCACTCTCGGAACTTAGCCAAGGCCGCGCGCAACTCAATTCGCTGTTCCTTGATGAAGGGTTTGGGACACTTGATACGGAAACACTTGATATTGCTATCGCAGCGTTGGAAGGACTTCGCATGCAGGGACGAAGCATTTATCTCATCAGTCATATACAGGAATTAACAAGACGTTTGCCTGTTAAAATCAATGTTAGGAAACGGGGAAACGGCAGTTCATATATTGAAATCCGAGATTAACGTATATCATTGTGAAATATATGTACTTATAGGTAGGCGCGTTTTGTAAGCGCGCCGAGAAATAAATTGGAGGCTATACATGCAATTTGGTTTCATGTCGTCAGTCTGTCCGCCGCTAACGCTGGCAGAACTCATTGACAAAGCAAAACACTACAACTATGAGCACTTAGAACTTCGTGTAGAATGGGACCACGGTCACGGTGTTGAATTGGACTCTACACCACAACAACTCAACGATGCAAAGGCACGTTTAGCAGACAACGGAATAACACTATCTTGTATTGCAACTGGGGTGAGATTCGTAAATCCTGACGCGCAAAAACGCGCAGAACAAGTTGATCTACTCAAGCGATATATTGAACTTTCTGAAAAGATGGAAGCAAAGAACATCCGTATCTTCGGTGATCCAGTGCCGAAAACACCAGCGGAAGTGGATCAAACATTGGATTGGGAAGCGGATGGAATCCGAGCGTGTGATGCGTTAGCAGGTGAAGCAGGAGTTGCACTCTGTGTGGAAACACACGGCAATCTTATTGCAAGCTACGTGGCTGAAGCGTTATATCGGTCAGAAGCACAGAACACCTTTGTGAATTGGCATGCTGGACACCACGTTCGGCACGGACAACCTGTGGATGTCGCTTATGTTCATCTGCGAGGTAAAGTACGACATGCACATGTCAACTTTGGTGATGAAGGTCCAATGCCCGACACAGAAAAAGATTCTTTGACACTTCTCGCGCAAGATGGATATACAGGTTTTATCTCAATAGAAGTTATCAATCCAAAGGATTCGGATGCGGTGCTGCAACGGCATGCCGAACTATACAAAACACTCTAAATCAGTGATCTTCAAGAATTGGTAACCCATTAGAGATTAAAATTGGAAGGTTCCGGTAGGCATGCTTTGAGAGTGTGTCTACCGGCTATTTTTTTACGCAATAAGTAGTTTTGGGATAGGTTAATTTGGACTTCACGATGTATTCCTGCTTTTCTCAAGTTTTCGAATTGACAATATCCGTTAACTAAGCCCAAAACGACTTATTGCGTTCTTTTTTTGCATAGATATCCTGAATTATCTACATACACATTGCTTTCAAACTCGTTTTTGGGGATATTGGGGATATCAGATGGGTCTTGTTGTAAAGTTGCCCTATCATATAACATTTTGTGAATATCGTTATGCTTGTATCGATATTCAGATAAATCCTCATGGATGTTATCAAATTTTGATTCTATATTTTTATCTGATATTTTCTTTAATATTAACTCTATATCTTCATCGGCATACGGAGAGATTTTAATTTCATCAATAAAATCTAACGTATGCAACCTGACTTTAAATCCATAGGGTGTGCACGACAACAAATCATATCTTTCTTCAAGACTTAATTCATTACATAAACCATTATTACCAAAAATAAACCCCAATCTAAATTCTGATTCATCTTCATAGAAAGATCTTTTAATCATGTATGGATAGATTATTCTTATCCCCATTTCAAAGGATATTATGTCGTCACCATCATATCTTGGTAGATATCCTGATTCTAAATCTTGATATGGCTGAACTCGGTTTAGATATTCGTTAAACGCTCTGATACGATGGGGATCAGTGAGACCAGGTAAATATGAAAGTGCGAAATTTTCAGTCGCATCCAAAATAGGTGTAATGTTTGGATCTTCGTTTCTATACATAACTTCGCCAATCGTATCAGGTTTAATTTCCAAACTATCCAGTAATTTTCCTGCTGTCGTTTTTATCGCTACACCATTTCCAGGTGCGTATTCTTTCCACATATAATTAGGATATCCTTCCAAACATGTCCAACAACTCACAAATTTTGAAAGCCGTTTTAGTGATGATCGTAATAAGGCTCCTTCACGGAATTCTGATTCCCATATTTTAATTCTTGGTGAGCCTTCAAATTCGTCTTCTAACTCATCTAATCTGGGGAAATACAGACTTTTGGTAATCATCAATCGAACGAATTTTTCAAAATCCATGTACCTAAAAATGTTCATGTTGGGATCAATTTTTCGGACATGACCCCAGGGATTCACGCTACCACGATCAGGATTTAGTCGATATTCTCTATTCATTTGTTTGACTTGGGTCCAGGGGGCGGTCTGATTATTGTGCGGACTTCTCCCTGTTACACTTTTTACAAAGCATCTGGCAGTTATCCTCGTTGGTCTTGCCGCCCTCGGACCAGGGTGTGATATGGTCTGCTTCCATCTCTTTGATTGTGAATTTTTCGTCACACTTAACACATACGCCTGACTGTTTTTCGTAGACCTTTTGCTTCATGCTATCTGTAAAGGCGCGTATGTTCAGGTGCTTCTCGTCACGAGTCAGAATGTACGGATATATTCCCGCTTTCTTTGTCACATCATCGTCCAATACAAGTTGGGCGGTTTCCTCTTCAATCTCATCAGCGTCAAGGTCGTTGTCTTTATATGTGTTGTACAGCGAACCCCAATCTACGCCCCTCATGAATTTGGGTCTTGTTTCTGTGAAAGTGGATTCAATCCACTCGATCACCGATTGAAAATACTCCCATAGAGACAACGCGTTTTCCTTGTGTTGATTCTTTCCCATGTAGTCTTCAATTGAGTCTTCGCTGATCCATTTAATCGCTGTCTCCAAGTACTCTTGTCGGATTGGTCTGCCCTTGACATATTCACTGCCAATTCCGTATGCAGCACAACCGCTCTTACTAAAATATCGCTTGGCGTCTGACACCCAGGTTCCGGCGTAAACAGCATTACGCAGTTCTTGGGTGGTCAACTCTTTTCCCGCAATGTTGATCGTCTTGAACCACTCCAGCTTCTCGCTGTCTGTCCCACTACACACGTAGACCATTAACTCGTAATCCAATATCAATTCTTGTTTGTCTGATGGGAGATTGTGGAAGTATTGCTTATTGAACGAAAAATCCCCCTCCACATACTGCGCAATAGAGATTGTGCGCTGCTGTCCATCAATGATCTCGAACGTACCGTCTTCCCGGTCTGCCCAATACATCACGTTCAACGGGTATTCTTTCATGATGGAGTCAATGACGGCATTGCGTTCCTTGTCTTTGTAGATAAACTCCCGCTGAAATGGTGGTCGTATATCCAATTTGCCGCCGTACCCGGTTACGCCGTCCTCGCCATCGTCCTCGTAATCCTCGACAAGCTCTCGCACCTTGAGGTCTAACAACTCGATTTTCATTGCTGTATCCTCTTGTTGCGGATAATGATTCGTGCGTATATTCTTTTGCCGTTTATGTAGCCTCTATCAAGTTTACCTTTCCAATTTTTATCCACTAATTCTGGTAATAACCCTTGTTTTATTTCATAGTCAAAACCAACTATCTCAAACTGATCGGGATTGTACTTGTCAAAAAAACTAATCGGCACGCCCAATTCTCCAGGATAATCCTCTGGAATATCATCCACTTTATTCACATTGATAGCATTATAGTTATCGTATTTAGGGTATTCATCAGGAGAGTACTTCTTGTAAAGGATTAGGTCTTCGTGCCGCTTCCTATGGTCGAGGTTGGTGAACCAAATACTTTGTGATCTGCCTTTTACAACCCCATCCACTATCTTATAAGCACTCCCCTCTTTTTTCGTTGCGACCAATTCCTGTGCATAATCTTCCGGCACATCAAATAACAAGTCTTGACTCATAGGGGTGTTCCCGATCCATAATTTATTTTCCTTGATTAAGGGAAATATTTCTTTGTATGTTATCGCATTTTTGTTCCCAATGACGAGGAATTTCTTGTCGTATTCAACCAGTTGCGCGATATACTCCCTGAACAATGAAAACGGTGGATTTGTAACGACAATGTCTGCTTGTTTAAGCAACGCAATACATTCCTGGCTCCTGAAATCGCCATCTTCTTTGAGTTGAAATTCGGTGATTTTCGTTCCATTGCCGACATACTCAAGTCCGGCAGCAACTTTCGTGTCGTGTTTACTGAATAGGTCTGTCTGCCGATTTTTGTAGCAGGTTGTGATCAGTTTGCTGAGTCCAAGTTTCTTGAAATTCTGGTAAAAGTAGTGAAAGAAATTGCTGATGGTGGGATCGTCGCAATTGCAGTAAACAGTCTTGCCGAGAAAATGCTCCCTGTAATGCTTTAGCTCGTTCTCAATGTCCGTGAGTTGTGTGTAAAATTCATCCTGCTTTGCTTTATTCGCAGCGTGCAGAGACCTATTTCCCGCCATAATGTGTTTCCTTATAATTCCCTATTGTAAGGTGCTGTGTAGATACTATTTTTACTGATTGCGAGATAAACCTTGCATGCTTCAGTAATGGCATTATTTGGTCAGTAATGGTTGGGATGCCCCAAGCGGGACAACCGAAATTGCTAACTAAGCGATGTTCTGAGGTAGTATAAGTGTATAATTATTTTCTTGTCAAATTAAAATTTAGCAGAAACATAACTATACCAGAGACTTATCCTGTAAATCCGAAAATCCTGGTTCAGACAAAAGAGAATGCGGCAGAACGGTAAAAAATCGCAATTAGTAGTTTTGGGCTTGGAATTTATACACGTAAAATAAACTACTTAGTGTTTTTTTCTATCTCGTGACGGATTTTTTGATGGTGTTTTTCCATGTCTTCATAGAGTGATTCCTGTGTCGGATCTTTCAAATTTTTAGACTGTATTTCTAATGCTTGTTCACAATATTCAAGAGCTTTCTGAAAATTACGCTGTTTAGAATAAACTTTGCTAATTCCGAAGTAAGGATGACTAAATTGAGGGGAAATATCTATAGATGTTTTAAAATCCTCTATGGCGTTTTTTAACTGATCGAAATGTAAAAATACCTCTCCTCGTTTGGTATATGCAACATCAAAATGGGGATTTATTTCTAAAGCTTTATTATACATTTCAAGTGATTTATCAGGATCAGTAGATAAATTTGCATTTCCCTGAAAATAGTAATGCCATGCTTTTATAAACAAATCTTGCTGTTGAACAAAACCAATTGTATCATTATACATATACCCATTACTTATATTATGATATTTTCGTAAGTAATTTAATATTGGCATTTTCAATTTCGCTGGAATTTTTACTATATCAACATAATTATTAGGGATGAAACCTGTTTCTGGTTTAACGAAGATGCTTTTTTGTGCGACAATTCTATTGTTAGTTTTTGCAGGTTCATAAATTTCATCAATGACCTTATTCTTGTTTAAAATAATAACCCGTCCCTTTTTATCTAAATTATGTGTGGAGGCAAAAAACATCGCTACAAAATAGCTGTATGAGAAATCAATAAAGGTAGTTTTACCTTCATAATGCTGTATCTCAGACTGTATTTTTAAAACTAAATTAGAGTCTATTTTTTTTGAATTACCTATAATATTGTCCCTGTATTCAGCCAACATTGCTTTTTCTAGTGTTTTTAAATCAAAATTCTCCCTAGTTATTGTTGAATTTAGATATTTCTCGTATTCTCTATAAAGACTTGATGATATAAGAGGGTTGTTACACTCGGATTCGCCTCTATAGATAGCTGGATAATGTGATGCTTTTGACTCTATTTCTTGAACAATATCTTTAATTGATTCCATTCCTTGCCTCCTATAAATTTTCGCAATAAATAGTATTGGATTTGCAATAAAATTTTGCAATGAGTAGTTTTGGGATTTTGTCGTTTTGTTAGTATGTAATTGTGTTTATCTGTATGGGGCAGGTGAGTCATTATTTTAATATGATAGCATGGATAGTTGTTAATTTGTATTGCGTAGATTTTGTAAACGTCCTCCATATTTATCTAATTTTCCGCATATTTATCTACGCAATAAGTAGTTTTGGGTATATCACACTCGTTTCAATTATTATAACATATTTTCAATTTAAAATCAAGTGGAATCGCAATAATTTGATATGATATATAATATGTATAGGGTAAATTCAATTGAAGTGTAGGGTCTACTTAATCGAAATACAAGGTATATCAATTAATAGAGTTAACACGTTTATATATTTTGGGGATAAATGTTCTTAGTAGTAGTGAAAATGGTCTGATAACGATGTGATTATATTACGCAATAAGCCGTTTTGGGATAGGTTAATTTGGGCTTCACGATGTGCTACTGCTTTTCTCAAGTTTGCGAATTGACAATATCCGTTAACTAATCCCAAAACGACTTATACCAAATTAACGCGATCTATCTCGTTCAGGTGCGGTTAGGAAACCGCACCTACCGTAGAAAAAGATAAATTTCGTTAATTTGGTATTATTACGTTCTTTTAAACGCTAAACGATTCGCCGCAGCCACAGGTGTTTTTTGCATTTGGATTGGTAATCTTAAAACCCGATTCCATCAATCCGTCATTGTAATCCAACACCGAACCTGCGAGATATAGTGAACTGCGCGGATCAATGAACACCTTTAAGCCGTGAAATTCAAAGACCCTATCGGTGCCTTTCGCTTCGGCAAACTCAAGGTTATATTGGAAACCTGAACAACCGCCGCCGATCACCTGCATGCGCAAACCGAGTTGTGCTTCTGCGCTATTTTCGTTGCTGTTTATAAGCGTCATCGCTTTTTCTGCTGCAGATTCTGTTACAGTAATCATTGCTGCGTCTCCTGTTTTGAAAGCGAATTTTCAATCGCTGTTTTTAATGCCTCTTCGGCATAAGTGGCGTAACGTTGTTTATCTGTCGGTAGTCCGCCTAAAGCATTTGAGATATGTGATGCTGTAATCTCCAGGGCATCAGATACTTTTCTTCCAGTGACCAATTTGGTTAGGACTGAACCGCTTGCGATTGCTGTTGGACATCCAAAAGCCCTAAACTTCGCTGCGACAACTGTACCATCTGCAATTTTAAGCGTAAGTTTTAACATCTCTCCACTTGCAGCGGAACCGATAGTTGCTGTGCCGTCTGCATCGGGTAATGTGCCGATATTGCGAGGATTTTCAAAATGCTCCGTCACCTGCGGGGTATACATAACAGTTACCTATCCGAAAGGGACAACGTATCACCAATATATATTTTATTGCATATTATACACTATCATCATACAATTGTCAAATCCTACTTTAGGCCAATCTATAGACATTTATAACATTTTCGGTTAAATTCTGATATAATGCTATTGAAACTTACACATTTAAGACGAAATGGAGGATAAGATGACAACGTATAGAACGGCAATTGTCGGTGGCAGACGCGGTGTTCACCATGCCAGATGCTACGCTGGCATTGAAAACATGCAAGTAATTGCCCTTTGCGAAATTGATGCCGATACACTCAAAAATGCTGTAGCAGAATTGAACGTTAATGGCTATTCAGACTACACAGAAATGTTAAAAGCCGAAAAACCGGATATTGTTCACGCAGTCACCCAACCGACAGTGCCACGGCATATATGGGTAGAACCAGCCGCCGAAGCAGGTGTTAAAGCATTGGTGATAGAAAAGCCGATCGCACTTAGACCCAGCGAAGCAGAAGCACTTGCCGCCGCACATGAGAAAACAGGATTAAAGATTATTGTCAATCATCAACGCAGATATCTCCCGTTTGCTGAAAAACTGCTGGAGTTTTTTGCAGAGGATAGTCTTGGTGACATACACTTCATTCGAGCATCCACACAAGGCGAGATAACTGATATGGACACACATTTGATGGACGTTGTGCTTTTTGCTCTTAAGGATATTCCTATTACGCACGTGTGGGGTGCTGTTGAAGGTGGAGAAACCTACGACGTTCCAATCCTTCAATGTCCAGAAGACTTAATGGCGATTTATACATTTGAAAATGGGGCACGCGTATTTTTCGAATCCGCTCGAAATGCTTTTGGTACAATTGACTTTCCCGGCAGTAATCCACGCTGTAATCTGGATTTTTGGGGAACGAAAGGGCGTATGTGGTGGCGTGAAAACGGTTCATGGGGATACCAACTTGATGGCATCGCAGAGACCTTCGTTGAAGAGACGAATTTTGGAATTGATGATAGATTCGGCCAACGTGCCTTTACTCAAGCTATTGCTACATGGCTTGATGACGAGAATCAACCGCATCGGAATAGATTAGAGTTCGCTTTACTCGGTTTCGATCTGGTTATGGCAGCATATCGCTCAGCACTAATCGGGGAACGGATTGCATGGCCTCCAAAACTTTCAGATGATGAATGGATAGAACTCAAAAATCGGGTAGTCGGAAATAACGCAGGTACGTAGGTCAGGGTTAATTAGTTTTAAGAATTATCAGTTGATATGTGTTACAAAAAGTCACATTGTAGGTTGGTTGAGCAAAACGAAACCCAACATGTATGGTCATTTGTTGGGTTTCGCTGCGTTCTACCCGACCTACAATGCGACTATAAAATATTAATGTTTGTAATAAAATACACAGAAAAACCGAAAACTGAATAACCCTGTCTCAATTGGGTGTGTAAAGTTTTGGTTATTAAACCGAATATATTTTGTAGGAGGGAACTCCGATTCCCGACAGTTCGCGATTCGGAGATCGCTCCTACAAGTTTTATCTGCATATTTCTACAAAAACTTTACATACCTGTCTCAATTAACCCAATTTGACAGAAAGATATTAAAATGCTATAATGCCTCAGACAAAATCCCATAGGAGACAAATATGCTTACCCAAACTCAGGTTGACACATTTCGCAAGAAAGGGTTTCTGCTCGGAAATCGTGTCCTAACTGACGAACAGGTCGAAGAATTGCGGTCAGAATTGGCTCGCGTTATTGATGATTACGAAAAGGCTGATGTCCCGCAGCCGGTACGAATCGCTAACCTTGGTGGACGAGAAGAAAGTCCTGTCTGGCAAATCGTTAATATCTGGGAGGCGAGTCCGGCCTACCACCGTCTGGTTTACAATCCGGTAATTGTTGAAGAAATAGGACAACTCACATCAGCAACAGAGTTACGTGTTTGGCATGACCAGATTCAATACAAACCACCTCAGATTGGTGGTGTCAACAGATGGCATCAGGATTCACCCTTATGGGGAATACTTATGCCGAAAACGAGTCAAGTTACCGCATGGGTCGCATTAGACGATGCCAATGAAAGCAATGGATGTATGCGTATGGTACCCGGTTCCTATCACTGGGGTCCTCAGATGAAGTTTTTGGGCAGTGTCGGAGACATCCACACAATGCATGACAACTTTGAAGATAACAAACTGTCTGTGGAACTCTGTCCGGTACCAAAAGGGCATGTGCATTATCATCATTCTTTGACATGGCACGGGTCGCACGACAACGCCAGCGATGCGGCGCGACGTGCTATTGCAGTGCATTATATGACAAGTGAAACGGTTTACCATGAAGAAGGTAATCACCTCATGAAATCTTTTGTTACTGTCAATGGCGGTGAAAAATTGGCGGGCGATCATTTTCCACTTGTAATGGAAAGTGGCACACCGACAAACCCGATGGCTTGATCAAATAAATGCTATTTTAAAACAATTGACACAGAAATTCTGAGAATCGGTATTTATTGTGAATTAGAAAAGAATCACACTTTCGTCTTCCGGTAGGCGAGGTTTCTAACCTCGCCGATGCAGGGTATTCAAACAATTCTAAAATCTACTCTGAATCCGTATATCTGAGCATCGGATAATATGAATGCCTGATCCACAGAAAACATGTTTTAGGAGACAAATATGCTGAACCAAGCCCAAATCAACGCATTTCGTGAGAAGGGCTTTCTCCTTGGGAGTCGTGTTTTGAACGACGAACAAGTTGAGGAATTGCGGTCAGAATTGGCTCGCGTTATTGATGACTACAAAAAAGAGGATATTCCACAACCGGTCCATATTGTGAATCTCGGAGGTAGGGAAGAGACGCCTGTCTGGCAAATCGTCAATATCTGGGAAGCAAGTTCTGCCTATCATAAACTTGTTCATAACCCTATTATCGTTGAAGAAATTGGACAACTCACATCGGCGACAGAAGTGCGCGTCTGGCACGACCAAATCCAATACAAACCACCACAAGTTGGGGGTGTCAACATGTGGCATCAGGATTCACCCTACTGGCCTATACTTACACCAAAAACAAGTCAGGTAACCGGTTGGGTCGCTTTAGACGATGTTGATGAAAATAACGGATGTATGCGAATGGTCCCCGGTTCATACCATTGGGGAAACCAGATTTCATTTCTGCATTCCGTCAAAGATATCCACTCAATGCCAGACCGCTTTGAAGAGTATGAATTGGATGTAGAACTCTGTCCTGTGCCGAAAGGACATGTACACTATCATCATTCATTGACATGGCATGGGTCACATGACAATACAAGTAAACAACCACGACGTGCAATAGCGGTTCATTATATGACGAGCGAAACCCTCTATGATGAAAGTGGGAACCATGTTATGAAACCCTTTGTCACAGTCAATAATGGCGAAAAATTGGCTGGCGACCATTTTCCACTTGTAATGGAAGGTGGCAGTCCAATCGCCCCATAGTTTAACGTTATAGGAGATTTTTATGAAAGTTGTTGATGCGGTTGCAAAAGTCCTAAAAACAGAAGGTGTGGAATACTTATTTGCATATCCCGTTAACCATATTATAGAGGCAGCCGCTAAGCTGGATATCCGTACCATCATTGTTCGCCAAGAACGTATCGGACTTCACATGGCAGACGCTATGAGCAGAATGACCTCCGGACAACAGATCGGTGTGTTCTGTATGCAAAGCGGTCCCGGTTCCGAAAACGCATTCGGTGGAGTCGCTCAAGCCTTCGGTGATTCTGCCCCAATTGTTGTTTTACCGATGGGATATGCACGACCATTGTCCCAAATTCAACCAAACTTCAATTCTGCATTGAACTATCGGCACGTGACAAAGTCGTGTGAACAACTCACGATGCCAGAAGCACTGCCAGAAGTGATGCGGCGCGCCTTCACACAAGCGCGGAACGGTAGACCGAGACCCGCGCTTGTTGAAATTCCCGGTGATTTAATGTCGCAGGAAGTACCGGAACCATTTGAACCGACACCTGTTCCCACTGTACGTTACGGGCCCGACAGTACCGAGATTGAAGCAGTTGCAGATGCTTTAATTGATGCAGAATGCCCTGTTATTTATGCCGGACAAGGAGTTCACTACGCACAAGCGTGGGATGCATTGAAGGAACTTGCAGAACTGCTTGCTGCACCTGTAACAACAAGTTTAGGCGGAAAAAGCGCATTTCCAGAAAGTCATCCATTGGCTTTGGGGTCCGGTGGACGTTCTATCCCGAAACCAGTATACCATTTCCTCCAAAAAACTGATCTCCTTTTCGGTATCGGATGCAGTTTCAGCAGAACAAACTTCGGTATAACAATACCAGAAGACAAACGCGTCATCCATGCAACGTTGGATCCAGCAGACATCAATAAAGACGTACCAGTTGAAGCAGCACTTGTTGGCGATGCGCGCTTGATTTTAGAGGGGTTGGTAGCGGCTGTTCGCGAACGTTCTGGTAACGCATCCGAAAGCCGCACGGATGCCGTTACAGAAGAAATCAGGAACGTCAAAAACGAGTGGTTGGAACAGTGGACACCGAAACTTACCTCTGACGAAGTACCAATGACACCTTACCGCGTTATATGGGATTTGATGCACACTGTTGACGTTAAAAACACGATCATCACGCACGATGCTGGAAGTCCTCGCGATCAACTATCGCCATTTTGGCAATGCGAAAGTCCACTCTCCTATATCGGTTGGGGAAAGACAACCCAACTCGGCTACGGCCTCGGTCTTGCAATGGGCGCAAAACTCGCAAAGCCGGACGCACTCTGCATCAACGTTTGGGGCGATGCAGCGATCGGATTTACAGGAATGGATTTTGAAACCGCAGTCCGCGAACGAATTCCGATTTTATCTGTCCTATTTAACAATTTCTCCATGGCAATTGAAATTCCAATTATGCCTGTATCTACCGAGAAATATCGGTCTACGGACATTTCTGGTAACTACGCAGATATGGCAAAAGCCTTCGGTGGCTACGGTGAGCGTGTTGAAACGCCAGACCAAATTATACCCGCTATCCAACGCGGTATCCAAAAAACACAGGAAGGTGTTCCTGCTTTACTTGAATTTATTACAGCAAAGGAAATTGAAATTTCTAAGTTCTAATTATAGTCGACTTAAAAAATAAAGATACACATTTCTGTAGGAGCGATCTCCGAATCGCGACAAGACTACACTGATAGTCTGTGAATCGGAGTTCCCTCCCGCTGAATGCCAAAAGCGCATTCAGCGTTGATTCACATCTCAACATGTCCCTTTAATTCTAAAGTTTACTGTTACGTCCGATCAGAGAAACCCATGGTCGTGACAAAGGAGTTTGAAATGAAACTTGTTACTACTGTTCTCCTCATTGTCCTAAGCCTTAGTATCAACGCTTGGGCATTAAATGATGACAAGGCACTTATGATGTATCTCCCTTTTGACGAGGGAAACGGTAACAAAGCCAAAGATGCAAGCGGAAATAACCTTGAAGCTACCTTGAATGGTGCAACATGGTCAAAAGATGGCAAAATTGGTGCATGCATCCAGTTGGCAAATACTGAGCATTTTTTAGAGGTTGACGCTGTTCCTGAACTTGATATCACGGATGAACTCACGATTCAAGCTTGGTTTTACCCGGAACAAGACCAAGGTGATTCTAACCTGATGGGACGAAGAACAGCAAACAACACTGGCGGATATTGTCTTCAATGGAGTTCAAATCCTACCGGTGCACCGCAAATTGAGACATGGATGAACGTCGGTGGTGGATGGCAAGGGTCCCGAAATAAACAGACCATTAAACCTGCGTTGAAAGAGTGGCATCACGTATCTTCTACTTTTGATGGTGATACGATCCGCCAATATATTGATGGTAAGTTAGATGTTGAATGGAAACCACCCGGTAATGAGATTTTCAGTGTTGATGTAGTTTTCCGCATCGGCAAATCTCAGACAGGACTTGCTGGTACAGTATGTCTTGTTGATGAGGTAGCCATTTATAACCGTGCCCTCTCCGAAGACGAAATCAATCAGGATATGAACAACGGTGTATTCTTCGCTGTTGATCCAGGTGGCAAACTCGCCACAACCTGGGCTAACCTAAAAAAGTAGACCAGACACATCACTGTTGTTTATAGTGGATTATAAAAACAAGTTTACATGTCTCTTGTAGGAGCGATCTCCGAATCGCGACGTGTTATGAATGTCGGGAATCGGAGTTCCCTTCTACTGTTCAAAAGTGTACAAGTAATTCTAAAATCAACTATAATTTCCCAATTCTGTTGTGTGGTGGGTCTCAGTACTCGCCTCTGTTACATTTCCAATTTGTGCTAACCAAAGTAATGTTTGTCAAGTTCCACTTTATAGGTCGCGATTCGGAGATCGCTCCTACAGAAAGAATGGATAAGGTAGGAGGGAACTCCGATTCCCGACTATTTTCAAGACCCTCAATTATCACTTGACAAAGTAGTAGTTTCCTACCTTTCAAATTTTGAAATACCTCTTCAAGGAGGAATCAATATGAAAACCCAGAAAGTTATCTTCCTAAGCATTTTCCTAAGCCTACTCCTCTGCCAAGTTGGTTTTGCTGCTGGTGGAAAAGGCAACGTAGCACAACTCGGCAAGAAGTTATATGTCTGGCATCTTGACGAAGGCAACGGAAAAGAAACAAAAGATGCAACTGCTGGTTTAGTCGGTAAATTCACTGGTGATGTCAAGTGGGTAGAAGGAATCGCTGGCAAAGCTATTCAGATGTCTGGGGAGGTCGGCAAACCAGATTTCATAGAGGTGCCGCATTCCGATGAGATTGATATAGACAAAGCCATTACGATGATGGCGTGGATTTATCCTGATCCACTCCCCGCAGGTGGGCAGGAGAACAAAGCCACTATCTTTTACAAAAATACCTATTACCTGCAAATTGAACCGGGTGCAGGTCAATTCGCTTATTATTTCTACGATACCGATAACCCCGGCTACCATATTTCTGATGGCAAAGTGAAAGCAAAAGAGTGGTCGCATGTCGCGCTTGTGTGGAACGGAACAGAGGCGCGTTTCTATATTAACGGTGAGCACGACGGTAAGGTTATTCCACAGAAAGGAACTGGCAGAAGTTCACCTGATAGGGCGTTACGGTTTGGTGGTGAAGCCAATGCATGTTGTCCTCGCTTCTTCCAAGGTCGCATGGACGAACTGATGTTAGCCAATTATGCACTTTCTGAAGCAGACATCAAAAAAATTATCAACGATACACTTGATGTTTCTGCCCGCGATAAGTTAGCAACAACATGGGCAAACCTGAAAAGATAAGCCAATACCTATCTGTAATTTTCTTGTAGGGACGGGTCTCTGTGCCCGTCCACTTCCCAATTCTTTGCAATTAGCAGCAAATACGCGTATAATTGATTCACCATCCTTGTAGGAGGACAAATGCGCGAAGATAAAGACACACAACCTCTTAACATCCAAATTGCTGTAGAAAATTTTGGACCGATAGAGAAGGCAGAGATAGATTTGCGTCCACTCACTGTGTTTGTCGGTGAAAGCAATACAGGTAAGACATATCTTGCCGCGCTCATCTATGCGTTACACCCCAGCTTTGAAGGTTCTGCTAAATGGCTGCAACCACTGGAGGAACCGAATCTCAAGCTTGGCAAGATTTTTAGTCACGAGCTTAAAGAGTGCTTTAATCTGAAATCGGTTTCTGAGTTAAAAAGATTTTCTGACAATTTATCCGATAAATTGAGTATATCACTAAAAGTTTGTTATGATAGCAGATCTGCACTTGAAATGGATTGGACGTGTGACAGTAAACATGTTGGTTCTGCAGAAATTAAGACAGCTTCCAACGAAATACTTAAAATAAAAGAATCCGAGATGCTATGGCATAGAAAAAACGAGAAAATACAAGCAGTGTATTATATTCCCGCTGCGCGGCGAGGTATAATGCTAACTTACGAAGTTATTGCAAATTTACTTATGGCAGACAAATTCAATATTAGTTCTGAACATATTGGTATCTCTAAATGGATCTCTGATTTTTTAAAGCAAATTATACATTATGATGAACATAGAACATCTTCAGATGAAATGCTCAACATTGCTAAAGCATTGGAGCATGAGGTCATACATGGAAAAATAGTGGTAAACAGACCCGCAGAGGCAACATATCCAGAACTTTTCTATCGGCCAAAGAATAAAAAAGAAAAATTGCCAATAAGCCACACTTCCTCAATGGTGTCAGAACTTGCTCCCTTAGTATTATTTTTGCGTGGTGTCGTAAAACCTGGCGATACACTTATCATTGAAGAGCCAGAATCCCACCTACATCCCAAAGCGCAAACTAAAGTAGCTATCGCACTTGCACAATTAGTCCGAGCAGGAGTACGTGTAATAATAACAACCCATAGCGATTGGCTCCTCGAGCAAATTGGTAATTTGGTCCGTGAAGGCGAGGTTATGAAATTGGAAAAGAATAATACAGAACAACCGCCGACTTGGTTGACAGCGGATGAGATCGGTGCTTGGCGCTTCCACGTAGACAAACCTGTGGAAGAAATCGAGTTTGATCGTATCACAGGATTTGAACCTCAAGATTATGGAGAGGTAGCAGAGGAACTTTACAACCGTTCGGTGGACCTCCGAACCCAGCTTGAGGACATAACGGGAGGTACCGAAGGTGAACAAGAGTGACATACTTGACGGAATTCGAAACAAAGTGGGAAAAGGAAACTTATTTTATGGAAATTTATTCAAAAAGGGTAATTGTAGTGTTGACCTAAGTGGTGTCGCTGAGAATAATCGTGTTGTAGTAGATTTAGACAAAGTCTTTCCACATGGACAACAGGGAAAAAACCAATGTGAATGTATTCTTTTCTATTTTGATAATATGAAGTTAGTAATAGTTTTAATAGAACTAAAAGGTGGAAAAAATGCCGAAGCAGCAAAGGCAGTAAAACAGTTGGTAAGTGGAGCGGTCTTTGCTGCTACATATACTCCTGTTGGCTTGAAAACTATCTGTCTCCCTGTATTGTTTCACAATTCTATTAGTAGATCAGAGGTTACACAACTTAAAAAAGATCACTCGAAAGTGCCTTTTGCGGGTAATTCATTTGAGATTAAGACAGCGCGCTGTGGTGCGAAACTAATAGATGTGCTGCCTTAATGCAAACCTCTAACTCCACAACCTATCATGCGAACGTTCCGCATTCCATTCAGTCGTCGGAACAAAATATCCTGTTTCCTCTGCATGTAGATGTTCTCGGATTACCTCTTCGTTAAGTTCAATACCTAAACCTGGCGTCTCAGGCACTGCAATATAACCATCTTGAATAATCGGATTCGGCAATCCTGTTACCATCTCATCCCACCACAGATTATCCACCGAGTGATTCTCCAACACCATGAAATTTGATGTCGCCGCAGCACAGTGAACACTCGCCATCGCGCAGACAGGCGTGCCTGCCATGTGCAGTGCCATTGCAATGCCGTGTTCCTCTGCAAGATCACCAATCTTCTTCGTCTCCAAAATCCCACCTGACGTGGCAATATCGGGATGACAGATGGCAATCGCCCGATTTTCAAACAACGGCATGAAATCTTCCTTGCAGTAGATGTCCTCGCCTGTGCAAATAGGTGTCGCACACGAATTGGAGAGGCGAATATATTGGTCAGTATATTGCCACGGCACCATATCCTCTAACCATGCAAGATTATACTTTTCCAATGCTCTTGCAAGGCGAATACAGTCCTCAATACCGATATGCCCAAAGTGATCTACTGCCAGCGGCACCTCATAACCGATAATATCCCGAACCGTTTCTACATATTCACACAATATACTGATGCCCTTTTCTGTCAGGCGAATACCTGTGAACGGATGCATCAGATTGTGTGTATCTAAATGTCCATCGGGGGCAGAGAGGGTACCTGGCGTGCCACGAAGTAATCCTACTCCAAGATCCATCTTCAGGAATGTAAATCCTCTGTCAATACGTTCTTGGAGTTTGTTCCCCATCGCTTCAGAGTCTTTGAGTGAAGGTGTATCGCTATAGCATCGAATTTTGTCTCGGAATTTTCCACCTGCAAGTTGATAGCACGGTACACCGTAAGCTTTTCCTGCCAGGTCCATCAATGCCATCTCTATCCCACAAACACCGCCACCTTGTCGAGCATGATGACCAAATTGCTTAATCTGCCGAAAGATTTTATCCACGTTACAGGGATTTTCACCCAGAATTCTGCTTTTGAGCATCAAGGCATAAGTCGGACTCGCACCATCACGGACCTCTCCAAGCCCATGTATACCCTGATTTGTATCAAGCTTCAAGATAGGTCCACCCACTTGCGTTCGGACAATACGCATGTCAGTGATTTTCAATTCCGATGGACATGAAGCGGTATTTACACTTGATAGCATTGATTGTTCTTCCATCTATACTCCTTTCAATGATATTTTAAAGCGGTATCTAACACGCCCAAATGGAGTGCAGCGCGTTGTTCAAGCGGCCAAACGGTCGGTGTTTCGGTGATGATGACATGTTTGCTATGGAAGTGTAATAGGTAAGGTGCTAAACCTTGTGTTCCCCATTCTGTGGCAACCTTGTAAACGCCTTCGGCGATGTCAGGCGCGTCTTCTCCAGAATCTTCAGTATCTATCGGGCCGATTGATTTGACAACATTAGCGATTTCGGGGCCGATATACTGTTCATCTCGTTTGCCTTCATAGAGGTAAAATCCTGTTGCCTCATAGTCTTCGTGGAAATCTATTGCTAACGAGAATTGTGTCTGACCAAGTGCTTTTTTGATGATTGCCACTTCAGAAACGTCCTCAGTTTCAAAAGAGCGGTTAATATCCACACCATCGCTGTTTTCTCGTGTATCGTGAACGTAACCGTAGGGATTGACACACGGAATTACGACAAATGAAAACTGTTTTAGGAGTTCTATATTATCACGCGCTAAGAACTGCAATACCGCTTCTACGCCTGCCGGTTCATCACCGTGTACACCACCTGTAATCAGTATATTTTTAGGAGCATTTACTGACG
This sequence comes from Candidatus Poribacteria bacterium, assembly GCA_965219695.1. Classification (GTDB taxonomy): domain Bacteria; phylum Poribacteria; class WGA-4E; order WGA-4E; family WGA-3G; genus MSPOR6. The sequence goes on from CBDCOJ010000012.1 coordinate 63,303, forward strand.
ATTCAAGACAGATTTGATATATAGGATAATCGTTAACCGTGCCGATTAAATCCAACGGTAGGTTAAAATGGTGTAATCTATTGACAATCTTAGAATAATCCCGCAATGTCACTTTGCCTTTATGTAGGAAGATGTGTCTATAAAACCTAATCTTCGTTTAATGCTGAAATAATCCAGCGTATTAATTCGTAAAAGCCGTAACACATGGCGTAGATCAACCAAACGCTTCCCATAGCAAGCGGAGAACCTATTATAAACACCAGCAGTTTTTCTACATCGCTAAATTCTTCGCCTTCTAAAGTGAGCATAATTATGGGATAGCAAATCCCACACGGAATTGAGATTACCCATGCTATGCGTCTAAACATTTTATGCCAATTGCGTTTATTCTTCATCATTTGCCTCTATATCTACTTTTGTGTGGCGCGCCACTTCGCAAAATCCTTTTCAATTTCTTCCGACCATTTCCGATCAATTTCACCAGGTGTGTAGACACCTTCTCGTAAACGTTGATGTCCAAACCGATCACGCAGTTGTACTTCCTCACCCTGTTCAACCACCTGCTGTGCAAAGTGCGGTGGAATAAAGATGATGCCACCACGTCTACCTAAAACCACATCCCCCGGTAAAACGGTCGCCTCAGCGATACGTATAGGAATGTTCATTCCAGTGAGAGTAACGTTTGCAATGCCGGTTGGGTCTACACCGCGTACAAACGTCGCAAAATCGGGTAATTCATAGATGCCATCAAGGTCTCGGATACCACCATCAATCACCATGCCTGTCTTTGTTTTCGCGTAGATGGAATTGCCGAGGTTATCACCAGCGAAAGTGCCTTCCTTGACTTTACCGAACAGATCAACGACAATGACATCATCTTGGACAAGCGTATCAATCACCCATGAGTTTTGCCCACCGACGCGCCCTTCTCTCTCACCTTGTGCAGAGATTGCATCATTGAAGTCAGGACGTATCGGCACAAAAGCACATGTTACTGCTCTACCAACCAGAATCCTATCCGGATGCAGATTCACCCAATCACCTGCAAACTGAAACCGATAACCGTTTCCGTTGAGAACTCCCCACGCTTGTTCTATGGAGATTGCCTTCATCCGATGCAGAATATCATCAGATACGCGCGGGCGACCATCAGGAAACCGATCGCCTTCCCATAAATGCGTCATGGCAAGGATATTTTCTTTATTGATAAGTTGCACGTTTTGTCCTTTCCGCGAATGAGTTTCAGCTTTACAGTCCTGCGTTCTGCCATACTTGATTAAGTGATTCCGCTGTGGCTTTCGCAGCATCGGCAGGTTCCATTGCGTTCACCTCTTTACTGAACGGTTCAGGTGTTACTGGTCCATCATAACCGATACCGTCAAGGATTTGCATCAACTCAGTGAGTGGAATTACGCCTGTCTCAGCGGGCAAACAACGGATGCTATCAATCTGTTCATCCGGATCAATGCCTGCGGGGGCATCATTGATATGGACATAAACAACATCCGATGCGGAAAGTTTTCGCACATCGTCAACAGTAGAACGACAAGTGTACCAATGCCATGTATCAAATAGCAATCCAACGTTGCCTGTGCCGATTGCAGCAGCAAGTCCCAACATAGCATCCATAGAATATGCAAAGAGGTGTTTTGCAGATTTGCGACTTGTTGCCGGTCCTATAAATTCAAGACCTATTGAATGACCGTGTGCCTTGAGGATTTCAGCAACAGCACGGAGTCGTTTAACCGAAAAATCCCAATTGTCCTGATATGTCATATCGTTTGAAGCAGGTCCGACAACGGTAGTCGTCCGGAAACATCCGAGTTCAGCAGCAAGTTCAGAGCGCGCAGGTAATTGCGACAATCCAGCATAATAATCCGCATCAGAACCGCGCCAATTAACACCGAATCCCCAACCTCCCATCGTAATGCCAGCCTCTGCCCACAAATCTTTCACATATTGGACAGAATGTTCCTCAGCAAGTTGACTCGCTTCACCGATGTTCAGATCAAGCCCTTTAAATCCTGCTTCTTTTGCTAATGTTAAACCCTCTTTCATGTCTGCATGAATACCAATCGCACCAGTACTTAGATTTTTAAACATAATTTCACCTATAATTGTTATAGCATTTCAAAAATATCACACAACTTTCTGAAAGAAACCACAGTAGCACAAACTAACAGTTTATGCTACACGCTGAATAAGTAACGGGATTCTACAATAGAATACCATATTCTCTACATTTATCAATAACTACTTTTCTATTTTTACAGTTTTCTAAAATGGTGTAGTTTTCTTTCAGATCTTTGATCTTGTTAATTGAAATACTCTTCTGATTGAGTTCTTCAATGAGAATGGTTGGAACGAAATAGAGTTCAAAAGCGTTATTGCCTATTGGGTGAACTCCAATGACAACGTCTGAAGTTGCAGTAGATTGGGTATAAGTCTTAACGTCTGATTTGTACGTTCTATCAACTCCGCCTCTGCCTCCACCAGTAAAGGAAACTGATTGAGTCGCTGTTTTTATTTGTGCACGGATAATGTCCTCATTATCATCTGCTGTCTTACGAACGATGATGATGTCATAAGGGGATAGTGGTAAATCAACCAATGAAACGTTTTGATATCTCTTCATCAAGATCCCCACAGCGATGTGTTCATGAGCATATCCATCCACTGATGCTTGTTTGCCCCGCTCTGCAATATTATGCATACTTCTGCCTCTGTTTTTTATTTCTTCAGGACCAGAATCCAATCAGTGTTGATGCGTTCACCTCTGGGGACTTTAATAAAATGTTTGATGATTTCTGAACCGAAGTAAGTTTCAACTTCATACCCAATATCTTCGGCGATCGGCATGAGATACTTCCAATTCTCAAACAAATGACCCCGAATGCGATTATTGCCAACGACAATGACATATCTACTACCTTCGCGCAGTACTTTGTAAACTTCATTCAGATTCTTTCGCATGTCCTCTAAATACTTGAAAGCGATGAAGGCTCGTCTCGGATCAATTTCAAAAATGTTCGCTATCACCCTATCCGCCTCTGATACTCCTATTTCGTGTCGAACTTTATAATGGCTGGCTGAAACGCTTTCTGTGCCGACATTCTGTTTTTTCAAAGCCGTTAGAGAGTCCTGCGCAAAGCCTAACCAATACATCTCTAATTGATGCGTTCTCGGGTAGTCAACGGCATTGACATACGGTGGCGAGGTTAACGCGAGGTCGAAATAATTCGTTTCATACTTAATGTGCCGTGCGTCCATGTCCGCCGGAAAGTCGACGGTCAAGCCCGATGGGTAATTTTCGGAAAATGCCACTATTTTAGGCACCTTGACGTGGAGTGCTTTTATGAAACGGTTCAGGGCATCTCGAGGTCGAACCAATTTATTCAATTTCTTCCGAATCACCGTACGCGTGCAATTATCATCGGCGTTAGAGACAGCACGGATGATAGACGAAAGACACACTTTGAAGAAGTCTTTAATCGGAACGTCAGTGTCTATCGACTCAATCTGCTTTTTTAAATAGGTTAGTTCCAATAGGATTTCTTTGTTGAACCAATTGTCCCGATATGGAAATTCCGGTAAATCGGATTCAACGATAAGCGAAGGGTGGTAGTTAAAAATAGCGTCCAGAAGCACTTTTTGCGCGGACTTTAGTCTTTTTTCTACCAAAGGCGTTACTTTCACTTTTGAAATGAAGCGTGAAAATGGATCAACATCAATACCGACAGAGTTCCGTCTTGAAAGGAGTGCCTCAACATTTGTGGTCCCGCTCCCTGTAAACGGATCGAGGATCCAGTCGTCTGCTTGAGAATACCGTTTGATGAGCCAACGTGGTAACTCTGGAAAAAATTTGGCAGGGTACTTGTGCAAACCGTGTGTCAGAAAACTCTGGTCGTGGCTAATAAACAAAAATCTGTCGCCATCTTTTGTTGGCAAATTGATAGGAATATCGCCATCTACACGAATAATACTTTCGCCAAAGTTGTTTACAATTTTCGTGATGTTGTCCATGTTTTCCTTGTGTGCTAAAATCCTTCAGTATAAGCGGAAATTCTTGGTTAGAACCTCGCTAACTCTTTAATCCTGAAAATCCTAGTTCAGATAATTTTTGACCACGCAAAACTTTCGCAGCAACTGCCCACGGATAGTCGTTGTCTTCTGCCTTTGCATCACGATATGTAGGAATCCAAACCCAACGTTCCTCTCCAGAGACGTTAGGATGGCTCGAATGTAACGTCAGATCGTGGAAAAAGACTGCACCACCCGCTTCCAATTCAGCAGTAACTGCAAGACTTTCATCCACTGCATCGGGACGCAAGCGGTTTCCAAATCCGTGTCCATCGCTTGCATCACCATCGTGTACAATCGCTGATTTGTGTGAACCGGGAAATAACTTGAGACACCCATTTTCAACAGTAACATCATCAAGCGCAACCCAAATTGAATGTTTGTGTGCACCATGCCAATAGTGCCAATCTTGATGCCACGGACTCGCAAAGGTCATTGATTCACTCTTAAAAACTACTTTATCACTCAAGAATTCAATATCAGGTGCAAGAATTTCTGCTAATATATCAAGTATCCGTTCATCACCAACTGCTTCCTGAAAGACGGGACTCCGCGCCGCCAATCCGACATAAACACCGTGTCCCGCAACCGACCCTGTTTCTTTCTTAACCGCTTCCAGAATGTCAATACACTCTAATTTCAGCCGTTGCACCTCGCCTCGCGTAAACAGATTAGGAATAATAGCAAAACCTGTTTGAACAAAATCATCACGTAACGCTGACAAATCAACTTTCATCTTCATTCAACCTCAAGATGTACTTCGCGTCCTGTCTCACCGCTTTTAAGCAAACCTTCCATCATCTGCTGAACAATCAACCCGTGGCGGAGCGGTGCTTTGCACTCCACATCGTCCAAAATACATTCAATAAAATGATCCGCAATCGCATCCCACGCTTCATTGAATTTACTCTTAGGCAAAGTTATATCTATATCTTCAAATTCGCCTTGTTTATCAGTTCGATATGCTTTCAACGGACTCAGTGTAGCACCAGCTTCCGTTCCGAACAGTTCTATCTGAAATTCGCCCGGTTGATGGGATGCCCAAAAACTTTCTACCTGTAACCCAATCCCGTTTTCAAAGGTAATAAAGCCGCCTGCATAATCATCGGAATCATACTTCTCGTACGTCTCTTTCGGCGGCTTTGTTCGATTCCAGTAGCCGAGTCCGCGCGGTCCAAACTTCGCCCCCGCAGCACCGAGAACAGATATAGGTTTCGGCATACCCAAAATCCACCAGACCGAATCAAGCACATGCACTCCCATATCCCGGAACGCACCACCACCTTTTTGAATAAAGCCGAGATTCCACGCGGGGATACCACTTCTGCGAACACTGCGCGCGCGGGCATAATACAATTCGCCAAAATAGTTATCACGAGCGAGGTTGCCAAGGTGTTGGCAGCTATGACCAAAACGGGTTGAAAGAGACATCATATTCACAACTCCTGCTGCCTCTGCTTCTTTTACTAACTTTTCTGCTGCTTCCTCACAATCTGCCAACGGTTTGGTTACCATGACATGCTTGCCGTTTCGCACCGCCTCTAATGCAATCGGCACATGCCACTGATTCGGCGTGCCAACAAACACTGCGTCAATATCAGATGCTTGGCACATCTCCTTGTAATCAGTGTAGAGTTTGACTTTCCCCGGTAAATCCTTAGCAAACCCTTTCATGCGTTCTGTGTCAAGATCGCAGAGTGCTACGACTTTCCCTCTCGAATTTCGGGAGAGGGCTGCACCATTAGGTCTACCAATCCCCATCCCGACTACACAAACGCGAACCTGTTTTTTCTTTGATGCCATTAAACATTCTCCAATTTATCATAAATCCCATTATTTTTTCGTTACAACATACGATTGAATCTTCAAACTCGCGCTGCAGCACACATTATTTTACTGAGGACGTCCTTGATGATCTAAAGCAGGATTGACTTCGTTTTTGACAGGTTTTATCGTGCGAAGATATGCCCAAATCGCCTTGAGATCAGCATCACTCATTTGAGCATAGTGCTTATTAATCGGCATCGGTGGTAAGATTTCCCGATTGTCCGGATTACCTTGATGACGCCCTGTTCGCATCGCATCAATGAACATCTTTTCTGTCCACTCTCCTAAACCTGTCTCATTGTCAGGTGTTAAGTTTGAAGCAAAGGATGTACCAAATGGAGCAGAAAAAGCAGTTAACTGCGGAGCAGTTAGCATAAAAATGCCTTGTTGAATCATTCGGAAATTATAACGCGGTATAGATTTGCCTGCAGGATGTCCGGCAAGATACATATTCATATTATATTCGGCACGAACACGCGGTGTATGGCAAAACCCGCACGCAGCGACTGCATCAACGAGATATTTTCCACGTTCTACCATATCGTTCTGGCTTTCGACTGATCGGATACTTATCGCTATTATGACACAGATGAAAAGTATTGTTAAACCTAAAATAAAAAGTTTTCTATGCATTCCATTTCTCCTAAAAAATCAAATCTTGTGCTAACTCACGTTAATTTATCACTTTCTGCAAATAGATGCAATAGAAAAAGGCGCGGTTTGACCACGCCTAATTATTCAGACTAACTACAAAACCATCCTAAAAATTATAAGATAACTTCGCGTAGTAAAGTCCACCGTTGAAACCGAACGGTGCGGACCTTCTTGAATATGTGAACACACCAGGAGAGTCAACAATGACCCGCCCCGCGCCATCTTCTAATATTCCACCGCGTGACTGTCCAATCTCGTTTTCATCTGGAAGCTGATCAAACAGATTATTTGCGCCGATGGTAAGTGAAAGCCCTTCATTCAGCTGATAATTACTTTGGACATCCGTGACCCATTTACCGCCGTAGGTTTGCCGCGCAGGATCTGCACCACTACCTTCTTGAACGGTATATTCGCCGAAGTAACGCAACGCACCACCGATTGTGAGATCACCGATAATGTAATCTGCATTAACGTTAATGCGAGTATTCGGTTGCCACTCTTCAATCATTGAACGTTCCTGCGATGGGAAGAGTGTATCCTCTAACCCAACCAGAATTTCAGGTGCTTCTACATCGCCAATAACTTGAGTATCTGCATAGGTCAACGCAACCTTCAAATTGAGAAGTGATTCATTGTCAAAAGCATGGAGATAACCCGCGGCGACATCAACACCTTGTGTGCGTGTCTGTGCAACGTTTGTAAAGACCTGTGCGCTGTTAGCACCCGCTTCGGCCAAGCCCTCAACGTTATCAGCACTAAAGCTGCCACTCAGCACAATACGATCATCAATCTGAATGAGGAAACCGTCAACCGACAACCACAATTTTTCAATTGGTTTTAACACGACACCACCAGAAACGTTAAATGCTGTTTCTTGTTTTAGTTCGGGAATACCGAGCGCACGCGCAGCATCGCTATCATTGCGGAACGTGCCAACCTCAAGCGGTATAAGTTCCTCTGTGTTACCGTCACCATCAAGGTCATCAGCATCTATCTTGAATTGTGTGCTGATGTTATTGAAGTAGAGTTGTTGCAGGGAAGGCGCACGGAAACCGGTGCTACCTGCAGCACGTACCGCAACCTGTTTCGTCAGGTCATAACGTGCTGTGGCTTTTCCTGTAACGGTTGTTCCGAAGTCGCTATATTGCTCGCCACGTACAGCTGCACCGACGAGAAGTCCACTTCCGGGTTCTCCACTCAGATACGATTCAAAATCAGCATAACCAGCAATGTTAGTCCGGTTTTCGTCTGTTTCTTGGTTCGGACGGAAACCAGGGAAGACTTGGATACCTGAAGCGGCACCATCCGCACCGAGTCCCGCATTTATCCATGAAACAGGTTCACCCGCATGGATACCGTAACCTTCACGCCGAAATTCTACACCACCCGCCAAATTGATAAGTGAGGATTGATATTCCAGCGGATAGGTAACGTCCAAATTAAACGCAGTCTGCGAAAGTTCAAAGCCACCTGCATCGGCAGAGGTCGGACTCGCTGCACCGTAAGATGCATTCATAGAATTGGAAATGAAAAAGTCAAACGTATTCAACCCATGATTGACACTCACATCAACATTCAGGTCAGTCGCTTCATGTGTCCACGCCGCACCGAATGCAAGAGAAACGTCTTCAATATCTGTATTAATTTCGGGAAGGAAACCATCCGGATAAATATCAGTCACCGTTCGTTCTGCTTGGTTTGCCCTGCGGTAGAAACCAGCACTGTTGTTGTGTCGTGTAGAATATCCACCAAATGAATACAACTCCATGCCGCCAACTATTGGCAATCCGAAGTTGTAAAATCCAACTTTTTGTGTGGAATCGGCATCACCAATGCGGAAGTTTTGACGGTCAAATGTATATTCGCGTGAATCAAACCAGACAGGTTTCTCTGTTACCGTGCCATCATCATTTTCAATTTCAAGCATGTGGTCAGCAGGTCTGCCCTGGTCTTCTTCTATCCAGTCATATTGACGGGTGCCTGAGAGACCCGCTCGGTTTGTACGGTATCTGTCGCGCCATTCTGCTGTCAGGTTGAGGAAACCAGATTCACCCACCTTTATACCGTAGTTGGCATTTCCAATCCATGTATCGCCATCACCTTCATAAGTTTGTCCCCAATACAGGTTCGCGTCGCCCGTATCTACATCATCCTTCAGCACAATGTTAATCACACCAGCGATTGCATCAGAACCGTATTGTGCCGCTGCACCATCACGCAGCACCTCAATCCGTTTGATAGCAGAAGACGGTATCGCGTTGAAATCTGTGCCAGCAGTACCACGGCCAACCGAAGTGTTGATGTGTAACAACGCGCTCTTGTGACGACGTTTGCCGTTAACAAGCACTAAAGTTTGGTCCGGTCCCAAACCTCGCAGTGTGGCAGGACGTAACGCATCCGTTCCATCACTAATTGATGAACTGGAAAAGTTAAAGGATGGCACTAACATCTGTAGTATACGTCCGGTTTCAGATTGTCCTGTGAGGCTAAGTTGTTTTCTTTCAACCACTTCAATCGGCACAGGTGCTTGCAATGCACGACGTCCAATACTCCGCGTTCCTACCACAACTACCGATTCTATGGTTTGAAGTGGGGCAAGCATCACCGTCAATTCTTCCTGTCCAGCGGTAATATTCACTCGCCTATCAGCGAAACCGAGTGCTATTATTTGCACCGCCTGCACACCTGCTACATCACTAAACATGGCTGTGCCGTTATCATCTGTTGTCTGTTCTTCACTACCAATCAGCACTTTCGCTGATGGAATTGCGCTCCCATCTTGGTCTTGAACAACCACTTTAAGAGCGTCTGCATTCGCAGTTAATGGTATTATTGATATAATGCCGAATAAAATTGCAACAACACACCATAAATACCTGTTATTCTCTGAAATTAGCATTTAATTGCTCCTTAGGTTTTAGCTTTTAAATATCAATCATTTACAGAAATAAACGGATCACGATGAACCCCTGATGTTCATCAGTGTTCCGCGTAAACACTATAATTATGACTTATTTCTGTTGTAAATTGCAAATCAAATTGCCGAAACCTGCTATTTATACTTAATTTCCCACTTGTTACACTTGTTAGAAAAACGTATTGTATTTGAAACATATCAAATTTCTAACACCAAACTCAATTTTTATGCTAAACTAAAACGCAATGAGTAGATTTGGGCTTCTGTCGTTTTTTTGCTTTGGTCGTTTGTATGTTTGTTGGCTTGAGTTAATTTTTTCTTTGGATTTAGTTTTGTGCAGGAATGGTTTTTGTGTAGAATTTTTTGCTTGATAAAATTTTATGAAGTATAGTATTCTATAGCCGTCATGTGATGGTAGGTGCGGTGATAAAAGTTTTTCGAACAATACACGTGGAGGATACTTTCGCATATTATTCTGGCGGGTGGGTTAGCCCGCCTATTTCTTCTCTCACCGCATAAGATTTTCATTTGCTTATACACCTAAGTGTTGAATTTGTTCCAAAAAAATGAATTATCATGCTGTCATTCCTGTGTTTACTAATTTCTTTTGATAGTAAATTTTGTGATAGGGCATACAAACATTCAGATGGAATTCGTTGGCATCTATTTCTTATGAGTTATATAATGATGCCGATGTTGGTGAAGCACCTAATGGCGTTATCTGTCATCAGATGCTTCTGAGTTATTTATCTTTTGAGTGGCAATGAAAACCTTGCCTTAACTCTTTGACGAATAACCCTTGACCTACTCTCCTGTTTTTTCCTGAACGATTTCGCAGGATTGTAAGTCCTTTTACGCTTCTTACGAAGTCGTAGAGAAGTATGTCTCATTAGAGACTACCTCCTCAGTCCTGATATAAATTTGGCAGGTTAGGTTTTGCCTGATCTGCCACATCAGGCACATACTGACTTATACACGTAAGGAAGCGGTTTGTTCCCTAAAAAAACATGAGGTAAAAAATGTCTAACAATTCAAAAATTGAAAATATAGAAATCACAGAAGAAGGCAGAAAGCTGGCAAACGAAATGCTTGAAAAAGCATACAAAAAGGTGGAACAAGAACGAAAAGAACAGAAAGAAAAAGAACGAATGCAACGAGTAAAAGATAACAAATTTTATCGTAAGTATCCACGTCTCATTCTTCGCTATCTGCATCCTGTTTTTCGCTATCTACATCTTGTAGATCGTTTGAAATTTTAAGTGATGGTGTTCCCCCGAAGATAAACCATAATATAGTTTCCAAAATATCTAAGAACCAATTCTTTAGAAACATTAACAACAAATTTATAAAAGGAAGTATGAAATGAATCCAGAAAACAAAAATTCAGAAAAACAGGCTATAATCAAAATACACGAGAGGAATATAGCAATTCGTGAATACCTGAAAAAAAATGATCCATCATTTAATAAGTTAAACTTGATAAAAATACGCACTATGATATTGAAGTATAATTCGAACAAGACAAGTGCTATGCAGCGTGATTGCATCTGAATGAAACATTTTATCCACACCTACAATTAAATTTTCAGGCTTTGCGTGTTCAGCAAGATTGTGTAACCTAAGAACTTCCCTACATTTTTGACAAATAGTTCCAGCAGATTCAAGGGCATCACAAAACTTTTGCAAAGCCTCATCCGTTAATATGTCAAGATTTTGATTATGCATCATTACTCTCCTTTATAGATTGAAGGGACATCATAATCATTCCTCATCAGAGGGAGTCCATACCCGTTTCCCTGTCTCTAAAGCCAACATCATTGACTGAAAATCAGTCATAGCTAGTTCATCCGAAGAATATGACTGAATAATAGTTTTAGCACTCTTTTCTGATGTAAGTTTTTTTGATAACATAAGCAAAGACTTACCTTTGCGTAGTTGTATTTCTACAGCATCATACGCATTGAGATTTAGTGCGACAACTTCATCATCATGAGTTTTGATAAACATTGATATATACTCCTTTATGAGTTTGTAAGGAAATATCCGTGTTGTTATTAGAATCACATTGTTAATCACAGCATTGTATCTGATATGAGTCAGTTTTGATAGGGACCACGCCAAGAGGCGTGGCTCATATTCCCTATCAGACAATGCTAAGGCAAGTATACTAAAAGAAACCAAAAATGTCAAGAGTTAACAAGACAAATACCAATCTACTCTAAAGAATTGGTGAGTTCTATTAGTTAGTTGAAGAATCTGCAATCAAAGCCAAGATAACATAAGCAGCAGTCGCACCTATACAACCTTGTGTAGCTATTTTTGTTTGTCTGCCTTTGACCCTATCTTGGTAAGTAGATGTATAAATAGCAACATATTCAGATGATTTACCAATCAATCTATTTATAGGGGGTGCAGGTGTATGTATAGTCGCAATCAATATACCAAGAGGACCCAAAATTCCACCTGCCCATCCCCAAGCTGATACATCTGCAGCTTCTGCATCTCGTTGTGCATCTAACATCGCTTGCGATGCATCTGATACATCTTCAGTCGCTTGAGCAACTTCCTGAAATGTTAGGCTGAGTAGTGTTAGTATACAAATCAGAGCGATACTACGGAACAAAACTGTATTAGATCCCATAATCACTTACTCCTTATTAAATCAGTTGATTATTCAGGTCTAACAATATCAGCGTCCCAATCATATATGGAATAATCTATTTCAGGGCGTGTTAGATTCCTAAGAACCTTAAATACGCTAGGATATTGCAACGCCCCTGATTTCCTTCTCCATATAGATTCTTGAACCACTTCAATTTGATCGCCTGATTTGAATATAATTCTATCGTTTGCATCTTTTAATGGTAAAGCATAACCTTGAAAATACCCGTCAACTCCGAGAACAGAAAACATACTTGTTTCCTTGATAAAATGTTCTGCTTCTGAAAAGGTAAAATAAAGACCATACTTCATAATTTCACTTATGAGTTCATCTTCTGAATCCCCATAAGTATCTTCCTCTAACACTTCAAAAACAGGATCACCTGAAAACGCCACTTCACGAGTTAGAAATAAAGGTGTATTCTTTTCGAAAGAGATTCTATCCACAACTACTTCTTCTCCAATACGTTTCACTTTTACTTCCTTTATTGTAACTATCTGAGGCATCCCTATCGGAATAAGGATCTCTTTTTCAAACATTTCTTCGGCAGTTAACTTTTCAACAACACCAATGTCATCGGTATCAGTAACCAATGATTGAATAGACCCTGTTTTATCACAACCATTAACCAAAAACAGGATACATACTACAATCAAATACAGTAAATTTTGCTTTGGACTTTTTAAAGCAAACATGCTAATTCCTCCAATTTAGAAGTAAGGAATAGCTTGCTATCCCCTACTCCAGAGAAATTAGCATGTAGGTAGATACCCTTTGTCATTTTAGTATTTTCCTTGACAATTTTTTTAGAAGTCAGGGGCTACTAACAAATAATTTGACAAAAAAGTATCAAAATGCTATTATAAATAGAGCAAGGGATAGCAAAGCCGTTCCTTGTGCGATTTAAAACGTTGCGGGGTTCTCTTTTGCGGGATAACCCTGCAACTCTCAACTATTATTTTAGTTATAGTTTGACAGTTTGTCAACAAAAAAATGGCTATTGCCGTCAAATCTTTATACACGTGAAATCCAAAAATGTTCCCAGAAAATTGCGAATTTTTAGATAAAAGTGTAAAATTTATCAAAAAAATGAAATTTTTATCAAAAAAAACTAATTTTTAAGTTCAAACAGGACTGACGGCATCATATTTTTGAATAATACTATTAACTCTATCGCTGTTAGATTTTATCTCATTAGCAGCGTGGACGATTGTTTGAATTGCTTCGACCTCTTTCAAAATCAGAGCGTAAGAAATAGATTTGGTATTAACAAGCCCTGCTAACTTGTTAAATCTATTTTCCAAATGTTCAAACACAACATCTTGATGATTGATATTAATTTCGTAATTTTCTGAATTCATCATTTTGAATCACCTCCCTTTAAAAATTTCATACTTTGATTAACAAACTTTTCAAATATATTTTCTGTATACCTATTGTTATACTTGTAGCAGGCTTCTGCCACATAAAGAGGCGTATATACCGTTGAGTAATGATGGTGTTGTCCGAACCACGCACGTTTGAGTAGAGACCAAAACCCTTCTATTGTGTTCGTATGCTTTTCACCATCTACAAACTGGACTGAATGATCAATAATCTCATGTTTCAACACACTTGCTAAGGCTTTGTAGCCAACAAACTCATCACTTATTAAAGTTGATTCCTCCGTATCAACTACCCTCTTGATAAAATCAAGTATAGTTCTTCCTTTTAAATCTTCCGTCAATTGTGCTACGACATTACCTCCCCGCTCAACAGCACCGATTATCACATCCTTATCTGTGCCACGCCCACGCTTAGCAGGCTCTTGATCTTCACGCTTATTCGTTTTACGAGGTTTCCCACCAATATAAGTTTCATCTGCCTCAATGATACCTTTGAGCAAATGATTACCTTTAGAAGCCATTTCAGCCCGTATACGAGTCATAATATACCATGCAGTTTTTTGATTCAACTTGAGATGCCGTCCCAATTGATGACTTGACAAACTTTTCTTCGCATTCATAATTAACACAATTGCGAGAAACCATTTTTGAAGATCTATCTTTGTCCCATGAAACACCGTACCACAGGTCACCTTGAAACTTGCTTTACACTCATAACAATTCCAGCGACCTGTCCGACCTACTTCATCATCTTCTTGCGTTTCATTTTTGCGACCAACTTCTTTACTATCGCAATGCGGACAAACAGCATTACCATCTCCCCAACGAACCTTTTCAAGATGCTTGATACACGAATCTTGATTAGGAAACCTTTGCATAATTTCAAGAATGTCCATAACAAAAAAACTCCTTTGAATTGATTCAAAGGAGTCGCTTTATGCCTATTAAGATGTAGTTAAAATGAAACTTGCTTTTACCCTGAAAAATATAGTATAATTACAGTATGATTATTGTATGATACTCGCTAAAAAAGCGACTCCGTTTGTGATTTACGGAATGCCATAATTCTTGGGAGGCTGCAACCTCCCTTTTCTTTTGCACGTATATAGTATACTACATTTCTAAACGACTGTCAAACTAAAATGCGGATTCTATAGAGGTTTATAGACATTTTTTAAAAATTTCAAAAGTAGCAATTGCCATCGAATAACTTGACATAAATATACAAATATGTTAAAATTAAAACAATGATAAAGGCAGCCCCAAAAGGCTGCCTTTAAAAAAAACAATTATGACGGAGTAGTCGATTGGTAAGACGCTTGGATAGCAACCAAGAGACAATGGGTTCGATTCCCATCTCCGTCTTTCACACTAATATATACACCCAAGAAACATTAAAGTTTCAAAAAAAGGTGGTTCTTTAATATTATACAATAAAAATGACAAATACGTCAACACTTTTTTGATTTTATTTTACAAAGTATTATATAAAACGTGATTTTTGTGAAATAATTTGCTATCATAGGTGTATAAGTCAGTATACAATCAAAAATATAATCATATTTTATATCAAAAAACACAAAAAGAAAAAAGGAAATCACAACCATAAAGTTCATGATGTAGGGGGTTCGCCCCCTCACACAAAGGAAGATAACATGAGAACCTTTGCGAAGAAAGAACAGAAGCACACCGACTTTCTCGGATGGGTGCAACATATCCACTTCGTCTACATAGCATCAGCCCTTATCGGCATTGCAATCAAATTAGTAGACATCTGCTTCAACGTGAAACTGATACAGGTCGCATACACATGGGGCAACATACTCATCACAATCCCACTCGTATGCATAACCATCAGTGTAGCCATATCTGCCACACAATATTTTGTGAATACCATAAAAAAGGCATTCGCCAACATAGGAAAACGCCACACAGATAACTAATTAACGAGGGGATACCGTACCCTCTAACTCCAAAGGTGGAAAATGAACAGTTTAAAAATACCTTACGCTTTAACCCAAGATAAGAAAATCATCAACCCACAAAAAGCAAATAAAGATAGTAAATTATCTTGCCCACAATGTAATAGTCCTGTTATTCTAAAAAAGGGAGATATTAGAAAAGCACATTTTGCACATAAAATCGATACTCAATGCTCTCATGAAAGTGTTACCCACGCCACTGCCAAAAAAATGATTATTTATGCATGGAAAAATCCTACTAACATGATATCCCCGCACCATGACCCTCTTTCTCCATCAGATGTTCTTATATTTAGAAGATGTAAGAGATGCGGAGGAGGTTCTTACGGTAATATTTTGGTAGGAGATATTGGCGATATTGATGATATAAAAGATGAAGTCATGGTAGGAAATTACAGAGTAGATGTTGCATTTATGAGTTGTAAAATGCCTCAATTCGCAATAGAAGTTGTGCATACTCATGAAACAACAAGTCAAAAATGGAATGACTTTAAAAAATGGAAGTTCCCCTGCATTGAAATAGAGGCCCAACATATTATTGATAGATGGGATTTATCCTTGAATGACCGCTCATCCTTTAGACGACTTTTATTAAAACCCATCAAAAACAACTTCAACAACAATTCTGTCTCTCAACAACGCCATAGATATGATTGCCTACAATGTAATCCCGAACTATTTGGTATCGATTCAGATAAAGTAGAAGATACTATTAAAGAACAGAACAAATGGCTTGAATGGATAAAAAACGGAGCAAACCCTGAAAAACGACCTAATAAAACAAACCCTACCCTACCCACCATACAAAAAAACAACACCCGACACCAACAAACAAAGGAATAGCACTTATCAATGAAGAAAAACTTTTGGAAAAAATGGTTTCTAAGTGCTTCCAGCGGAATATTCGGTAGGATACTGCTTATCATTTTCTGTTTAACAGCAGGTTTTGTCGGTAGTCAATATATTTCAATTCCAATAGATAAAGAGATAATAGCAGGTGCAGGATTGTTCATAGGTTGTATTACAGTTTTTCTTACAATCTTTTCACCTGTCTGGCTTGGTATGATATTCGAATGGTCTCTTGAAAAGCGAAAACTTGAAAATGAAAATCTGAAATTGAAGTTAGAACTACAACAACAAGAACAAGAATCTTTATCAGATGATCAAGATGAATAATATGTAGGTAAAAGAACATGTTACACAAAAATTAGTAAACACAGAGAGAAGGTCAAGGTATCTTAAGAATAAAACAAGTGCCAAACGCAGAAAGATCAATTTATAAAATGAGTTTGTGAGGGAGATATAAGATGATCCGCATGCTTTTTAAAAGGTTTATTAGAAAAGGAAATATAATGTTCGCTATTATTTTCCCAACCTTACTACTTGGATTTAACAAGTTTTTAAGAATGAGCGATATAGATACAATCGATATTGCCAGTGCATACGCAATATCTTTTGTGGTTGTGTTTTTTATAGGAATCTATCCGATCAAAGAATAGATATAATTCCATATATCAGTTCACAATAAACACAGAGAAAAGGAAAAGGTATCTTAAGAATAAAACGACTCCTTCCCCCACACAAACGAACCAACAGCCAAACATAAACCCAAATCTACCTTGACTTTTTCAGAACAATTAGGTATCATGAACATATTATAATCTTAGGAGTCAATTAAATGATTTTGAAATACGAAGGAATACAAGACTTCTCTTTACATGTGAGAACTGAAATTCCACAAACTGACAACCCTTCAGGGTTAACTTTTATCATCACAGATGATTTTACTTTTGACGACCAAAAACGTGTAAAAGATGATTATTTTGATACTCTTAAAGAAGTTATTGAAACCTTAGAATATCGTAAATGGGACTTATCTCTGTTTACGGGTTCAAAAGATAAGGGTAGTACTCTAAATCTGCGTATCAAAAATGATTTCACTGAAAGTATTGAGAATGTGCGCAAAGCAGAAGAACGAAGCACCTTTTTTATTACAGAAAAGGATTGCCCGCATATCAACTATGATTTCAACAGAGTAGAATTGGAAAACGTACACGCGGCGATCGATTACCTTTACAAGGACATTTTTGCTTTCAACTTACGACAGGCAACTGCCCGTAATGACTACCAAAAAGAACAGGACAAACTTGCTGAACGTGGAGTTCCTTTCAATAGAAATGAAAAAACACATTTTAAGTTACCTTCTACGACAATAAGGTATGTCCCATTAGTTCAGGTAGAAAAAAAGAAAGAAAAAAAGTCAAGAGTACTGTAAAAATAGACAAAGCATGCAACTAAAAACCCCTATGCTTTAAATCGGGAAGTATGTCATATATCCAAATTGTGATTAAAAGAAATAGGCGGGCTACTAAAACCCGCCAGAAGAAATGACATCTATATCTTCTTGTATTATAAGTTACCATACTTCACAAAATTTTATCAAGCCCAAAATCAAAAAAAACCAATCCTGCCAAAAACCCAACCATAAGAAAAAAAATAACTCAAGCCACCATACAGATAACCAAAGCAAAAAAACGAGATTAAACCCATATCTACAGCACGATAATTCATTTTATTGGAACAATTTGGCAACTTAGGTGTATTCAAGATAGTTGTATAAAAAACATATCGAACACTTTCGGAAATTCTGATATAAGAAATGTCCGACATTAAAACAGGAAAACATAATGACACAAAACTTTCCAAATAATTCACTGTATGAAATGGATAATCTCAAGGTTCTACGCGGTATGAATAGTGAAACAGTTGATCTCATTGCTACAGACCCACCATTCAACATCAAACGAAACCGAGAAAGCACAGCAGGATTTTATGTAGACAATTGGAAATGGGGCGATACAGGTATTCAACCAGACCAATGGAAATGGAATGAAGTGCATCCCAAATGGCTTGAAGAAATTAAGGACAATCATACAGCCTTATATGAAGCAATAAACGCCGCTAAACACTGTCAAAACGAAGATACCGCTGCATTCCTCTGCTTCCTAAGCGTTAGACTTCTTGAAATGCGGCGTGTCTTAAAAGATACGGGTTCTATTTATTTACACTGCGACCACACTGCCAATAGCTACATCCGAATGGCAATGGACGCTATCTTTGGGAAGAAGAACTTTCGCAATGAGATAGTATGGTGCTATACAAGAATGTCAGCAAAGGGACAGCGTCAACTTTCGCGCGCTCATGATACAATACTTTGGTATTCTGTAGGTGATAAATGGTGTTTCAACGTTGATCCAATTCGGCTTCCTTACGCAAAAGGAAGTAAAGCGCGTGAAGGCCAAACACTTAATCGTCTTGGTAGTGGATATTCAAAAGAAGGTGTAACAAAACTCAATCCTTTGGGGAAATTCCCAGAGGATTGGATAACACATATACCCTATTTACGAGGAAACGAACGTGTAGGCTCTCCAGACCAAAAACCCCTCGCCCTCTATGAACGCATTATCCAAGCCAGTAGCAACGAGGGTGACATTGTATTAGATCCATTCTGCGGGTGTGCAACCACAATCATCGCAGCTAATAACCTAAAACGTAAATGGGTAGGTATTGATAGACGTATAGATGCACGCTACCACATCATAACCCGCATGATGGGAATTGACAAAAAAGAACGAGAACGTATAGAAAAATATGCAACAAATAAAAATTGGCTTGACAAACAAACAGAAAAATATGAAATTCATTATCAAACTAACCCACCCAAAAGAACAGACAAAAAAGAATCAAAAATCCCCGAATTAGCACCTGTTTATCAAGATAATCTTGAACCTTTACATACACACGCAGAAATGCATGAAATCCTGATAAATCGTTTCGGATTAAAATGTTGGGGGTGTAACTTTATACCACCTGATAAACGCTACCTACATCTTGACCATATCATTCCTAAAAGCGAAGGAGGCTCAAATGACATAGATAATCGTGCTTTATTATGTCAGCCTTGTAATAACAAAAAATCTAATACCATGAGCCTTACATCACTACGCAGAAACAACAAAAAAGATGGACATACCCAAGAAGCAGAACCTATAAATTTACCAGATGCTCTAAATTGGACACGAAACTACTTAATAAAAACAATCCGAGAAAGACCACATCAAACATCACTTTTTAAGTAAAACCAAATCAACTTCATTTTTGCGGAACAATTTAGTATCATCAGTATATAAGTCACTATGACAAATTAAACTTGACTCTCTCAATCAAATTGTATTACAATATCCACATCTGTTCATCTTCTTGAGAACACATTGAAAACAACCGCCTAAACACTTATGGGGGGGCGGGTATTACACCCACGAATAAAGATTGTCAACACCATATCGATTCTACTTCACCCCCATATTCAGTGTTCGGCGGTTGCCTAATTACGATTAAATCCCACCAAAATACAAATTAAACACCAAATATAAAAGCAAAACAATAAATACCAATCAGATTAATAAACACAGAAAAGAAGGCAAAGTATCTTCCCAAAAAAACAACTCATTTTTTTGGAACAAATTCAATACTTAGGTGTATAAAGGAAATAGAAATCTTATGCGGTGATTAAAAGAAATAGGCGGGCTACTCAACCCGCCAGAATAATATGCGTAATCGATGGCGTATATTGTTCGAAAAACTTTTATCACCGCACCTACCATCACGTGACATTTATAGGATACTATACTTCACAAAATTTTATCAAGCAAAAAATCAAAAAAACCAATCCTGCACAAAACCAAACCCTAAGAAAAAATTAACTCAAGCCAACAAACAAATGACAAAACAAACAAATGAAACAACCAAAGCCCAAATCTACAGCCAGACAAATCAACTTGAATTCCAAGGAACAAAATGATACCATACGTGTATAACCAAATATGAAAGGAGAATTCCAATGGGCTTCTTTACTAAAAAAAAGAAAAGAAATCGTCGTGATAAATACATCTTTAAAGATGTATCTAAAAATATTAAAGTTAGTAAGCCAGAAACTCATAGGGGGCCAGTTATAGTTGAGCGAATTGATAAAAATAAAGATATTAAACTGGATTTAAAAGACCGTAGAATAAGACGGTATCTTATAAAAGATGGCAACAAAATTAACTTTAAATTAAAGGATAGTTAATCTTAGATATGTCTTACTATATATCTGTATCTGTTATGCTCTCTCAATCCCATTATGGAATTCGAGGGCATTTTTACTATCTTGCATAATAGATATTTAACTATGAAAATTACCGATACTAATACAGGAAATATAATAAATGTTGACCTTGAACCAGAATTATTAGATCGGATATCCAATATTAATATCACGAATAAAGGACATATAAACATATCCTTTGACCAACATAAACCTGAGATTAATACCTCAATATTTAAAAAAGTTATCAACGCTATCAAATTTATTAAAAAATGGAAATGGATATTAACACCAATTATACCAACTATACCAATTATATTCAGAGATCAATTACATCAATCACTAAAGGGTATTGTTATTTCTACATCTATTGTTTTTTCAATATTAATTATTTGTATTAAAATAATAATATGGAAAAGGTAATAAAATTAAACACAATTAATAAACACAGAAGGGAAGGGCAAGCCATCTTAAGTATAAGACAACTCACCCTCCCCACACACACAAACACACCAAACTATAGAGAAAAGCCCAAATCTACTCATTGCGAACTAAAATAATGTTTATATTTTCAACAAGAGTGCAAACATGCTTGGCGCAATGATGAACTATCCTTTGACACTCACGCAGATTTTGGAGCATACATACAGCATCCATGGCGAAAAGAAGGTTCACACACAGTTACCAAACGGAAGGGTGGATACCTATAACTACGATAGGTTATACCGCCGCGTCAAACAATTGGCAAACGCGATTACCAAATTAGGTATACACCCAGGTGATAGAGTTGCAACTTTCGCTTCCAACACATATCAACACTTAGAGCTCTGCTCCGCAGTACCTTATGCTGGTGCAATTATTCACCCACTCAATGTGCGACTCGCCCCAACACAGCTCGCTAAAATTGTGCAGGAGGCAGATAATAAACTCATTTTTGTTGACGGATTGTGCGCCGAACAGTTTTCTCAACTACAACATAAGATTGACCGCAAACCTGTTGTTCTCTTTAATGCGAATAATGTCCAGGATCAAAACCTCACCGACCTCTCTAATGATTATGAAAATATTATTGTCGAAGCAGACGAAAATTATATATCAGATATTCAAGACGAAAATTGGGCAATGGCACTATGTTATACAAGCGGAACAGATGGTGAACCGAAAGGCGTCCTCTATACGCATCGCTCTATGTTTCTTCACACTCTGGCAGTCAATCAAGCAGATGTGTTCGGACTAACTGAGTCGGATGTAGTCATGCCGCTCGTTCCGATGTATCATGCAATGGGATGGGGGGTACCCTATGCGTCCATGTTTGTCGGTGCAGATATTGTGTTAGCGAATGCTAACCATGAGCGTATCGTTGACCTCATCGCTGAAACGGGTGTCACCGTTGCTGCAGGTGTACCAACAATCTGGACGAAACTTCTTCCTGCATTGCAAAAAAGAAAACAAGATATATCTTCATTACAACGACTAATTGTCGGCGGCGAACCGATGCAATCTTCACTCATTGAGGCTTATGAGAAGGAGCTTGGGGTTGAGGTGCGCCACGCTTGGGGCATGACGGAGATGTCTCCAACAGGCACTTTCTCAACCCTCTGTAGTATACATCAACATTTGTCAGACACTAAAAAGTGGAAAATAAAAGCGATGCAGGGTAGACCAATCCCCGGTGTTCAGATGCGTCTTGTCAATGAAAACGGAACTGAACTCCCGTGGGATGGAAAGACAATCGGAGAAATACAGGTAAGAAGTCCTTGGACAACGAGCAGCTACTACAAAAATGCGCCAACACCAGAGCATTTCACAACAGATGGATGGTTACGGACAGGTGATCTTGCAACTATTAACGCGGAAGGCTATATGCAGATTGTTGACCGCGCGAAAGCTCTTATTCGTAGTGGAGGTGAGTCTATTTCTACTGTTGCATTAGAAAATGTTCTACTAAAACATCCACATGTAAAAGACGCAGCAGTCATCGGTGTTCCCAACGAAAAATGGGGTGAACGTCCAATTGCTGTGGTTGCCCTTTCTTCAAAAACTAATAAAAATATCTCAAAAATACTCAAGCACCACCTCTCCAGCGAATTTCCTAAATTTTGGATACCGGACAAGTTTATTGTCGTTGATGAAATACCGAAAACTGGTGTTGGAAAAACCGATAAGCATGCTATTATTGAACTGATCACAGCGAGCCAAAAAGGAGAATTGCTATGAAAATGAAAGCTGCTATTTATTCAGGTATAGAACAAATTGCGATCCGAGAGGTAGAACGCAACGAACCACCACCCGGGTTTGTGCTTGTTGATACGAAACAGACAGGTATCTGCGGTAGTGATCTCCACAGCTACTTCGGACATTGGGGACAATCCCATGAACATGCCGCGGGGCATGAAACATGCGGCACAGTTGCTGCGCTCGGTGATGGGGTGACTCAATTTGAGATTGGGGACAAAGTTGCAGTAGAGTGTTTTTCGCACTGCGGCACATGCAAATACTGTGAAACAGGTCAATATAATCTCTGTTTCAGCAGAGCATGGATCTCCCCGAATATGCACGGCGGGTTTGCCGAATACACCGCAACACATCAATCTGGTCTTTTCAAATTGCCTGAGAGTATGACGTTTGAGCAAGGCGCGCTTGTGGAACCTCTGGCTGTTTCACATCGCGCTGTGGCACGTTCAGGAGCGAACTCCCGCGACACGGTTGCAATTATCGGTGGCGGCACCATCGGTCAATTCTGTTTGGCAGATGCCGTTGCTGCAGGTGTGAAAGAGACTCTGATAACTGTGAAATATCAACAACAGGCAGAACTCGCAAAATCCCTCGGTGCAGACCATATCGTCAACATAAGCGACACCGATGTCAGAGACTACGTCAACGACATCACAAATGGAATCGGTTTTGACGTTGTTATTGAAACAGTCGGTGGTGCTGAAAACTTCAATACTGCCACAACTATTGTTCGGAAACAAGGCGCTGTCGTTCTCGTTGCAGGCTACTACAAACCGCTTGAAGTTAACCTATCAACTATCGTCTGGTCAGAGGCATCTATCACAGGCTCTAACTGCTACGGATACAGCGGTATGGAAACCGACTTTGAAGCCGCAATTGAGTTGATAGACAGTGGAAAAGTGGATGCAACAAAGTTAGTGACGCACTATTATCCGCTGGATGACATTCAGGAAGCGTTCCGCGTTTCTGCCGATAAGGCCTCTGGTGCAATCAAGGTACATGTCTGTCAAGAGTAAAACTGTGAACTATAGATAAGTACGAAAATATGTAGATACTCACTTGTAGTGGTCTGTCTACTCTAAAATTGCGGCATAGGTCGCGATTCGGAGATCGCTCCTACAGAAGATGGTCTGTCTTTGTAGGAGGGAACTCCGATTCCCGACTATTGCTAATACCTACAATTTTAGACAAGACACTCCAGTAGGCGCGCGTTGTACACGCGCTATCAGGGAGTATCAATAATTACAAGCTTCGTCATAGTTGCAAAATACAATTTATTCACGACTTTGAAAGGAATTACAATGCCAAACACAAATAATAAATTGAGTTCAGAAGAGACGGATCAATTTCGGAAACAGGGATACCTCGGACCCTATACACTTTGTAGTCCAGAAGATATGCTCAACATGCAATCCGAAATTGAACATATACTTGAGACCGATGCACCTGACCACAAAAACAGAGTGCATAACCGCCATCTCGATTTTCCGTTAATTCATGATCTCGCAACACATCCAACCATCGTTGAACGGATGGCATCGCTATACGGTCCGGATCTTCTACTCTGGCGCACCAACTTTTTCGTCAAAGAACCAGGGGCAAAAGAAATTCCGTGGCATCAAGATTTCAACTATTGGCCCCTTGAACCGCCAATTATCATTTCAGCATGGATCGCGATTGATTCGGCAACGCTCGAAAATAGTTGTCTCCAAATTGTGCCAGGGTCACACCGTAAAGTTATCCCGCATGTAAAAGCTACTTCCGAAATGGCGTTCAATCAGATGGGCGACCTTGATTTCATTGATACAACCAATTTTGTCAATCTGGAGATGCAACCCGGTGAATTTGTGCTATTTAATGAACGCACGCTCCATCATTCAGAAGCAAACCGTTCTGATAAAAGACGCATCGGATTGGCTGTGCGTGTCATCGTCCCCATTGTCAAGGTCTTTGATTGGGATTCACCACAACACGAATTGATTGTCATTCACGGCACGGACCCCGTCCATTTTAATAAAAGGAGTTAATATGAACCGTCAAATCACCTTAGCCTCAAGACCTGTTGGCTACCCCAAAGAATCAGATTTCAAACTGGTTGATACGCCAATTCCAACACCAGAAGAAGGACAGGTACTTGTAAAAACCATCTACCTATCAGTTGACCCGTATATGCGAGGAAGAATGAATCAAAGACGTTCTTACGCACCCAACGTCCAAATAGACGAAGTAATGGTAGGTGGTGTTATCGCACAAATTGTTGAGTCGAAACATACCGATTTTCAGGTCGGCGACATAGTGAACGCAAGTATAGGATGGCAGGAATACGGTGTTGCTCAAGGCGAAGGATTACGCAAGATTGATCCATCAATCGCCCCAATATCAACAGGTGCAGGTATCCTCGGTATGCCGGGGTTGACAGCATACTTCGGTCTGCTTGAAGTCGGCAAACTTCAAGATAGTGAGACAGTGTTTGTCTCTGGTGCTGCAGGTGCGGTCGGTTCAGTTGTCGGGCAGATTGCCAAAATCAAAGGGTGTCGGGTTGTCGGGTCAGCAGGCTCTGATGAAAAGATAGCGTATATCGTTGACGAACTCGGCTTTGATGCAGCATTCAACTACAAGAAAGTCACAGATTATCCTGCGAAGTTAGCAGAACTTTGTCCTGACGGCATTGACGTGTATTTTGACAACGTTGGCGGACGTATCACAGATGCTGTCTTTCCCAATTTAAGAGTTAAGGGGCGCGTTGTTATCTGCGGACAGATTTCACAATACAATTTGGAGAACCCTGAGACCGGTCCACGTTTTCTTTGGCATCTCATTACACAACGCGCGCGGATTGAAGGCTTTCTCGTATTTGACTATGTGGACAGGCATGCTGATGCTCTCGTTCAAATGGCAGAATGGCTCAAACAGGGCAAACTAAAATACCGAGAGACAATCGCTGAAGGTGGCATTGAAAACGCTCCTCCGGCGTTTATTAGTATGCTCAAAGGTGGCAATATCGGAAAACAACTGGTCAAAATCGCTGAGTTAGATTAAGCAGCTCATTCTTTGCTTTCTGTGGAACTGTCCAAAAATTGCATAGCAGGTGTTCAGAATTTGAATAGTTCAACACTGTTAATGTTTGAATTTGCCGTAAAATCAGCAATAATACTCTTTAATCTTATACCGAATCTAATTGATAACTGTCATAATAAACTGTAGGTTGGGTTGAGCGAAACTAAACCCATAAATGTCAATTGAAGGATTTTCCAACCATGTTTAAGTGGTTTCTATCCCTCTTGTAGGTCGGGTTGAGCGAAACTAAACCCATAAATCAACGCTGTGAATGCGCTGTTGGCATTCAGCCAAATCAACGCAGCATGCGCTTTTGGCATGCTGCGGGTGTCAACTTAAGGAATCTTCGATTGCATAAACCTTCTTCAGTCCCGTAGGGACGCAATGTTTATAGATATACGTCATGAAAACCTCTTTAGTCCTGTAGGGACGATATGTTTGTCTAATGTCATTGTTCTACACATATCGTCCCCGACAAATACCATACGCGTATTTGGCGTTGATTCACGGGACTAAAGAAACCTTGTTTAACCGTGATTCTATAAACATATCGTCCCTACGGGACTGAATATAAGACAGTCTCAATCTCCATGCCGATTCAGAGGTGTTCACAATAACTCATACATTTTCTTAAGTTGACACCTATGGGTTGAGGAACGAAACCCAACTTGAAACGCCTATACATACTTGAAAAGTTGGGTTTCACCTGCGGTTCAACCCAACCTACGAACGAATGCAAGATAATCATTTAGAAATGGTATTGTTGGCACGAGAATTGCTTATAACAGCGTATACATTAGAATACTTTATGATAGGCTACTGACAGTCAAAAAAAATGAGGACTTGCTTATGTATACCAGAAACAAAACGCTTCTTTTATCTGTGATAATTCTATCAATTTTTTGCATCAATATGGTTTGTTGGGGACAAGGTCTTTTCGTTTTTTCACTCCGTGGTGATGCCTATATGATGCGTCCCGAGGACACTGAACCGACCTTAATTAGTAATGAATTGGGCCGGTTTACGCCTTCTCCAAATGGACGTTTTTTGGCAGATACAGGCAGAGATATCAATGAAAAAAATAATCTCTACATCAGGCATCTGCATACTGGCAAGAAAATCCGTTCGCTTAAATTACAAGCCCATAACAGATTTGACATTTGCTGGTCCCCAGATGGACGCTGGATTGTCTATGCAAGCACACCTGTCTTTATTAGAGACCAAGCTGTGGTAAGTGATACACACTTAATCTCACCAGATGGAAAGCAACATAGACATTTACACGAACAAGTTGGCAAAGAGCCGATAGGATTTGTTTGGGCAGCTGACTCACGATCTATCTTTTATAATTCATTATCTTCCGGCAGGCGTGGTGAAATCTGGCAACTGAATATCAACGGCAAACAAAATCCCAAAAAACATAAACCTTTTTATGAAGGTGCTCGATTATTGAGCACTTATCCGAACTATGAGTTCTCGCCGAACGGCAAACAGATTGCGTATACATCCCACGAAGGCTTATTTGTTGCTGATGTGGATGGTGCCAACCATAGAAGAGTTGTTGATAACGAAGGGTTTAAGCTTCTTTATCAGGTTGATTGGTCACCGAATGGACAACATCTCGTCTTCTCTGCTTCAAAGAAGTTTCTTGAGGACTATGGACTTTACATTTTCTCGTTTGCGTCTAAAAAAGTTCACCCTTTAATTACTTTTCAAGATAGATTACCAAGACGACCTCGTTGGGTTAGAGATTCATGGGCGGTGCATCCGTCAAATAAGATGGCTATGACATGGGGTGCTATCAAAAATATAACAGAACGCTAATTTTATGCAGTATGATATTTACAACCTAATACCCTTTCCGCTTATCAATCACACTAAGAAGCGGTTTGCCAACGAGAAATCTTTCCAGATTATCACAGAATAACGCAACCGTCCGATCCATCCGAATCGGTGAACCGCCAGCAACGTGTGGCGTAATAATCACATTCGGCATATCCCACAACGGACTATCAGCAGGCAGCGGTTCTATAGGTGTAACATCCAACCCTGCGCCACCAATAAGTTCATCATTTAGGGCACGGATGAGTGCCTCTCCATCAACAATCCGCCCACGGGTAACATTGATAAGTAGTGCGTGTGATTGCATTTTTTGAAACACTGTATCGTTAAACATACCCTCTGTTTCTGGCGTCAAAGGGGCACAGATACACACAATATCAGACTCTGCAAGTAGGTCATCAAATCGATCCATCTTCCAGATTTCATGGACAAACGTTGGTGCTTCCACTGCTTCAGGATCAACAGCAATCACATGCATTTCAAACCCTTGTGCACGACGTGCCACCTCAATCCCCGTTCCACCAAGACCAACGATACCAAGTGTTCGCTCACCCAGTTCCCACGTCGCCAAACGGATTGACATTTTGTTGTCCCACGTCCGTTCCCGTACTGACCGCCCAACGCCACGAAGCAATCCCAAAATCAATGCCCACGCCTGATCCGCCAGGTGCGTTCCGACAAATCCTTTCGCACTTGTCAAAATCACATCGCTATCCACAAATTCTGGAAACAGGATTCCGTCAACACCTGCTGCCCATACCTGCACCCACTTTAGGTGCTTCGCGTTTTCGAAAAGTGAACGGTTAAACCCACCGAACACGATATCGGTATCCGCAATTTCGCACGCTGTTTCTTCCGAATTTTGTGGTTTAACAATCTGTATCGCATCTGATACTGCTTCTATCTGTTGCTGTTGTTCCGATGTAATATCCGAGTTAATCAGAATTTTCATTTGACATCTTCTCCATTTACTGGTATGCTATGCATAAAACAAACTACTGCTTAGTCAAGTGCTAATTGATGGGTTTGAAAGTAGTCGGAAATCGGAGTTCCCTCCTACTATAAGCAGCCCCTCGGTAGGAGCGATCTCCGAATCGCGACCTACAATAATAGGTTGACAAAGCACTACTTTATCTAAGCGCGTTTTTCTCAAAAAGGAGGAAAAACTTGATACACTTGAATTTAAATCGTTTCTACTCCGTTTTACTTACTATATGTTCCATTAGTCTTTTACTCACCATGGGATTCATAACTGGCTGTGGTGATGAGGGTGATCCCGTTACAGAGATGGTCAGCGGAGAGGGTGATAAAACGACAGAACCGGATCCTACGGAACCTGTTGTGGACCCACCCGTTGTCGATCCGCCGCCTGTTGTTGAACCAAAGGTTTCCTATAAGGACGATATTTCTCCTATCCTCGCTGAGAGTTGCGCTACAGCAAATTGTCATGCGGCTGCTGCTCGTGCTGGAGGCATTGACCTATCTAACTACGATGCTTTCAAAAAAGGCGGAAACAAAGGTGCTGCTTTTGCCGCTGGCGATGGAAAGGGAAGTCTTGTTGTGAAACGCATTGACGGCTCTCAACCACCACAAATGCCGCTCGGTGGAGCACCTCTCAACGGAGAACAAATCCAACTTTTCATTGATTGGATTAACGAAGGTGCTGAAAACAACTAAAACCTATCTATAAAACATATTTGCAGGGCAGGTCACCGCACCTACGCCCTGCAGGTTTTTTCCGAAATGACTAACCCTCACATCTATTCTACTTATCCATTTATCATACCATCGTCTTGTGTTTGTGTCAAAGAAAATGTATCGGTATTTGAGATTTGACTGTAATATCAAAAACCTTACATATCCCCTGCATTAATTAAAAAAGCCATTTTATGCAACCTTTTTGTCTTCGGTACGCGTTATTAACTTACAAAGACATTTCTTATTTTGAGGTGGCACATGAAGACCAACGACTTTATACTGATCCAGCGCACTTTAGATGGTGACCAGAAAGCGTTTACTGAACTCGTAAACAAATATCAGAAACGGGTGCACGCTCTTGTATGGCGAAAAATTGGTGATTTTCACATTGCGGAAGAGATTACACAGGATATATTCCTAAAAGTATACAAAAAGTTATCAACCTTGAAACCGCCACAACATTTTCCGGGGTGGTTGTATGTCATTGCCTCCCGGCATTGTATTGCATGGCAACGAAAAAAGCAGCAACCAACTGAATCTCTGGACGCAATGCCCACTGCGGAACTTGAGGAATTGTGCTATACACGTTATGAGGTAGAACGCGAAAAAACAGTATCTATTCGATACCAGCGCGAAATTGTCAAACGTCTTCTTCAGAAACTCCCAGAAAGTGAGCGCACTGTCGTAACGCTGCACTATTTGGCAGAAATGTCTTGCGAAGAAATCAGTCAATTCTTGGGAGTATCACAAAACACCATTAAAAGTCGACTCCACCGTGCCCGCAAGCGATTGGAGAAACAAGAACACCTACTCCACGATGCCTCGGATGCCTTCCAATTATCGCCAACGCTTACTGACAACATCATGCGTGAAATCGCACGTATCAAACCGGCGCCTACTTCTGTAAGCAAGCCGTGGATGCCGTGGGGACTCTCATTCGCATCAGTATTTTTAGTTATGTTGATGGTGGGAATGGGACCTCGGACTTTATCGCGTTTCCAGAAACCCTACAGTTTAGCAGCGGCATCAGAGGTGAAAATAGAATTGGTTGACACGCCTATTGTCCGTGAATTAGAACGCAAATCCGACGCGCTGACCCGATTCGGAAAAATCAACGCAGTTGGTAGAAACGGTGAAACTAAGTTCCAAGCGGAATCACTACTTTTCGCAGCTGCGCAAGCAGAAGAGACCGACCTTCCTGCAGCAAAATCTGAATGGATTCAAACGAAGGGACCGGCAGGAGTTGGTGGCTCAAGCGTAAAACTCTTTCTTACGTCCGACCAAACTCTCTACGCGATTACAAGTACAAAGATTTATAAACTCACACAAAAAGCAGACATGTGGACACTTGTCAGTTCCAGCAGTCCGAATCAGATATTTGATGGAGTGATGGCGGAACGTGATGACACCCTTTACCTCCTTACTTCTAATGAAATCTTAGCCTCAATTGATGACGGTAAAACATGGGATAACCTCGGCAGACGCCCCGACGGCACTGCCGTTGCATTGGTTGCCACGGATACGGCGATGTACCTCGTCCTCAGAACAGATGTCTTTCGTCTTCGTTTTGAGGATGTCGGTCATGCGTGGGAACTAATAGGAGATTCCTTGCGTGCCATACTACGAGATGACAACGTCCCAGAGGCGGTCAATCTCAAGTCACGTCCCAATCGTGATGCTGCAGACAATCCCAATTTTCGTCCCAGTCCCCTCCCTTTGGGTGAACTCCCTTTCCACATTTGGGACGCACTTGCCATTGACAATACCCTATTTATTGGAACAAGTAAAGGGATTTTTCGATTTACCGATGATTGGGAAAAACTGCAAGTGCCGACATCACACGGTATCAAATCTTTGGCAGCCGCAGAAGATAGGCTTTATGCAGGCACAATCGTTGGACCTCCGATCCCTATCGTTGGACCTCCGATCCCTATGGTCGGACAGGGACCTATGGGGATACTACCCCCTCGCGGAGGAGTATTCTCTTCCACTGACCTTGGCGATACCTGGACAGATATTACACCGAAGACCCGCAGACATTCAATCGGCACTGTTGAGGTCGTTACAGTCGGAGACACACTGATATTGTCTGGTCACGGTCTACACTCTAAAGATGGTGGCAAAACATGGACGGCTCCTAAAAAGGACCTTAGAATGATTAACAACATGTCTCCTACTATCGCGTTTAATAACATGTCTCCTACTATCGCGTTAGACGAAAACAATTTATACCGCCCCGGCCTTAGCGGAATAAGTCGTTCAACTGATGGCGGTGATTCGTGGCATCCATTTATGACCGGAATAGTCAATTCTCACGTTCGAAATCTGATT
This sequence comes from Candidatus Poribacteria bacterium, assembly GCA_965219695.1. Classification (GTDB taxonomy): domain Bacteria; phylum Poribacteria; class WGA-4E; order WGA-4E; family WGA-3G; genus MSPOR6. Next base: position 95,119 of record CBDCOJ010000012.1, read on the forward strand.
ACAGTCAAAGACGTTCTCTTCGCGCAAACACCTACAGAAATGCACAAATCCACAGATGGCGGGGAGTCATGGGAATCTGTTGACTTAATAAGTATTGACGAAAAAGCTTTACCTTTACCTTTTCCAAGAAGAATGCAACTGAAAGTTGCAGCAGCCAATGGTGTGCTTTATGCAAGCAATAGCCAACTTGATGGTGTCACACTCTTACGCCTCTCTGCTAACGGTGATGTGTTCCTACCCGTTGAAGGTGTACCGGATTTTGCAATAGACACCTTACTCACAGAATTAGAAAAAAAGTTTAAGAACGAATCTGTTAAAGCAGCAGAACAGTTTGAGGAGGAATGGGAGAAAAAGCGTGAGGAGGAAATAAAAAACAATCCTAACGTTGACATTAATAAAGTGAAGAAACAGTTTTTGGAGGAATGGATAGAAAAACGTATGAAAGCATCGATGAATAATAATGAGGCGATAAAGATCAACATAAACATCAGTCCTGATTTTGATCTTGACCGTATTTTTCAAATGATGCAGCAGCGGATGACTCTTGCCACACAAGACCAGCTCGCTGAAGAACAGAGCATCAACGGTACTTTTACGATTGCTAACGATACCGTCTTCATGGTATATAGACATAAACTGTTCAGATGGCGGTTCGGTGAAACGACGTGGCACGACACTGGTTTGAATTTGGAAGATCACGACAGTATGTTACCACCGCGTGAAAAGAGTTTCATGCTTGCTGCATCTGGGAATACCGTCTATGCCGGTAAACGTGAGGGAGAACTTTTCTTGTCCCAAGACAACGGAGACACTTGGCGCGATGTTACCGCAAACCTTGCATTTCCTGGATATTTCAGAGAGATACAGTTCGCAGGTTCAACAGTTTACATCTTGACGGAAGTCGGGGTGATGAGTTCACACGATGGCGAAACATGGCACGACCTCACCGATATTGATGGAAATGTCCTTTTGATAGACTATATTGCAGTCGATGGCGAAACTGCCTACGGTGTATGTGACAGCGGCATCTATCAAGCAGATAAGCAGACAAACACGTGGAAACAGGTTATCCCTGAAATGCCACACATGGCAACATCATTAGCCGTTGATGGCAATACGTTTTACATCGGCACAAAGCAAAACGGTGTGTACCGCTTTCAGCACGCGAAACGATAGGTTCACAACTTTTCCCATACATCCATTCAACTTCTCTTTCGCAGGCGAGGTTTCTCAGCTCGCCTGTTCCTTTTTGTCCAGCAAACTTGCCATAAAATTATAAACCTATCTTTAGCATCGCCTGATGTTTGTGTCAATGCCAAAATTGACATTCCAAGACCAACGCACTCACCAAATTCTGCATAAATTTTTCAAACTACGCAAATTTTGCACAATTTACCGTGCAGATTCTACATACCGTGCAGATTTTGCACGGTATGTAGAATTATCAAATGCTTTAACGGTGGGATTCTTGAATTGGCACGGAAATTGCTAATATGTTTCTAACGAATATCCCATGCGCATGGGCATGGGAAAACATGAACAAAAGGAGATCTAAAATGTTACGCGATGTTTTGACGAACAAATGGGTTCTCGGTGGCGTTGGCTTTCTAATACTGCTATCTGTTGCGTGTGTGCTGTGGTATCAGCACGATATAGCACCACACAGAAAAGCAGCAGCCGATGCAGAAAAACTGCTACGCCAATCGCAAATAGCCAAGAACATTCCAGATACGGATAGCGAAGCAGAGCAGGCAGCCGATGTTTCTGTGGAACGCACAACGCTAACCACAGAGAAACCTATAAACCTAACAACCGACGGTGAAGTAGAAGACATTCCCTCCGGTGAAACTATTGCCAACCTGACGGAACAAGCGCAGGCAAAGGATAGTACTCAGGAAGTGCGCGTGTCACCGCATGGCTTCGGGCCCTACCCAGAGGTGCCCGAAGATTATCCACTCACTGTAGAATGGGAAAGGAATCCCGATAACCCGGATAGAACACACGAACTCCTGAGTAGAGTTTTTGTAAAGCTATGGACAGAAGGCGAAAAAAACTTCTACGGTGGTATGACTTACAATGGGAAAATCTATCCAAACTACGATGATGTTGTCTATGTCAATTGGGATGAATATAGAGACGCAAACGGGAAAATAGTGAGACGTATAGGTGCTAGGTCATGGGGGAAGGGGACTCGTGCTAAGTTTACACGGGCTGATCTCTATAACCCGCCACCGGGTTTACGCGTTTTAGATTTAGCATCTTCAGGTATTGATCCATATCAATACCTGGATTTACCTTTAAAGAAATGGTAAAATGCTTTAACGATGCGATTCTTGAATTGGCACGGAAATTGCAAAAATGATTCTAACGAATATCCCACGCACACGGGCGTGGGAAAACATGAACAAAAGGAGGTCTAAAATGTTACGCGATGTTTTGACGAACAAGTGGGTTCTCGGTGGTGTTGGTTTTCTAATAGTGCTATCTGTTGCATGTGTGCTGTGGTATCAGCACGATATCGCACCACACAGAAAAGCAGCCGCCGATGCCGAAAAACTGCTACGCCAATCGCAAATAGCCAAGAAGATTTCAGATACGGATAGCGAAGCAGAGCAAGCAGCCGATGTTTCTGTGGAACGCACAACGCTAACCACAGACAAACCTATAAACCTAACAACCGACGGTGAGGTAGAAGACATTCCCTCCGGTGATACCTCTACCAACCTGACAGAACAAGTGCAGGCAAAGGATAGTACTCAGGAAGTGCGCGTGTCGCCGCATGGCTTCGGGCCCTACCCAGAGGTGCCAGAGGATTATCCAAGTACCGTCTCGTGGAAAAGAGATCAGACTTATTTACCGGAAGCATTACGTCCCCAATCAGAGCTCTTATCTCGAGTTCTCGTTAAGTTATGGACATCAGGAGAAAAAAATTTTCGTGGGGGGAGTACTCATAATGGTAAAATCTATCCTCACTACCATGATACGGTCTATGTGCGTTTTGCTGAATATGAGGGTCCGGATGGGAAAATGGTACGGTATGCTGCGCGTGGTAAATCTGGCCCTTCTGTTAAATATACCGATGCAGATCTTTTAGATCCGCCACCACACTTACGGGTTTTAGATTTAGATTCTTCAGGGATTGATCCATATCAATACCTTGATCTACCTTAAAAAAGGAGAGAAATCATGTTTAAAAAGTTTTTTTATCCCACATTTCTTGTCATATTCACATTGGCAGCAATCGTAGTCTATAACGGACATACTGGTAATTGGCCTGACAATGATGAGTTGCCCTCAAGTGTTTATGCGTCCACACACGGCTATAAAAATTGGTTCAATAAATGGTGGTGGCCCAACGGCCACACAAAAGCCCACGCCCATTGCATAGCGGCGGCACATGATGATCGTGACGGTTATTATAATCTTCACGCGAAGATAGAGGAAGCACCTAATGCTCCCTGGTGGGTCTTTGGTGTCGGAAGAAGTGATGATAATATGAGTACGTATGAAGGTGGTTGTCGTGAATTTGCTAGGGTCTTTGATAAGTATGAGCATGTGGAACCGCATCACCTTGTTTACAAAGCCAGAGCGTTTATCAAGGACGAAACAACAGGTGCCAGTGATGGCGAATACAATCAAGATGGTATGGTGATGGAGGATTAGTGTCCGAGTGTCACTGGAATAGACCACTGGCAGGTAACCAATGCGTTACCTGCCTATTTTATTGTACTCCGTTGATGTAACCATATTCCCAAACTTTTTGTGTCCGTTCCCGCACCAAATCTTTTTAATATTCACTTGACATTTTTCGCAAATCTGCTATCCTAATTGGTAAACACATACTTCCAACAATCCACTTGTTTTTTATAGATAGTGTGGATAGTGTGTGACCAAAAAGCGAAAAATAGTCCTAATGCGAAACGAAAAAGATGAATCTATTAATCAAAAACACATAATTATTATTGGTGAACCATCCGATACTTTGAAAAGTTTATGTGATCTGCTTGAACAACACGGTTGTAAAATCTCTATCGCCAGCGAGGACAGCGAGGAATTACATCAAATTATAAACGCAAATCCAGATGCATATTTGTTGGGACCGGTGCATACGACTGATACCCAGTGGATGCTGAGCGCGCCTACGAAAATAGAAACAGAAAAGATTGGAGATACCCCTCAAACATCAAGAAATATCTTACGCGGGGATTATACCGAAATTATCGGTGAAAGTCCACAGATACTTAAAATTCTCACCGAAATAGAGCGGGTGGCAAACACGAATGCAACAGTGGTAATTTATGGCGAAACAGGTACAGGTAAAGAGTTGATAGCGCGTGCATTGCACAAAAACAGCAACCGTTCAGAAAAAGCGATGGTAGCAGTCAATTGTACTGCATTTCCAGAGAACCTGATAGAGAATGAACTCTTTGGGCATGAGCAGGGCGCCTTTACCGATGCAAAATCGCAACATATCGGTAAGTTTGAACAAGCACAAAATAGCACCCTATTCCTTGACGAAATTGGGGAGTTACCTTTGCCCCTCCAACCGAAGTTTTTACGAACACTTCAAGAGCGGGAAATTGAACGAATCGGCGGCACGAAGCCGATTCCAATAAATTTCCGAGTTGTAGCGGCTACCAACCGCAACCTTCAGGAATCTGTTGAAAATGGTACGTTTCGTGGTGATCTTTACCATCGGTTGAAAGTGGTCCATATTCACCTGCCGCCACTGCGGGAGCGAAGAAAAGATATACATAGTTTGGCAAAACATTTTTTGCAAAAATATAGTCAAGAACCCGGACGACCAAAACACAAAATTGCACCGCAAACACTTGTACTCCTTCATAACTACGCGTGGCCCGGGAATGTACGAGAACTTGAAAACGTCATGAGTCACGCGACCCTTTTTGCCAAAGGAGAAGAAATTTTACCTGAACACCTACCTGCAGAAATTCAAACTTTTCAAGTCCAAAACATTGACTTTACAGAAGAAAAACAGCAACCCGAAGAGGAACAAACACTCACACTCCCTATTGGAATAGCGATGAAACAGGTAGAAGAAACGTTTATCTTGAAAACTTTAGACCAGATGAATGGAAATCGAAGGAAAACGGCAGAAGTATTGCAAATCAGTCTACGTACACTGCAAAATAAATTAAAAACCTATTCTAAAAAGTAAGAAGAATAGGTTGAGATAGAACCTACCATAAAAGGAATTTGCTTATGAAAGTCACAAATATAGAACGGACCTTAGTTGATGTCCCCTTCACCCCACGCCAACAAGAAATTACCACCCAAAGCGTCTCAACCGTTTACAACTGGTCACTCCTTGAACTATGCAAAGTAACGACCGATACCGGACATGTCGGATGGGGCGAGACGGTCATTCACTATACCTATTCACGTGTCAGCGATTCAAGCGTAGAACGTGTGCTTGGACAAAGCCCCGCTGAACACATGAACGACGATTCACTCGGTGCCGGGCTGCAGATGGCACTCTTTGATGTTGTCGGCAAAATCTTGGAAGTGCCAGTTTATCGGCTGCTCGGGACGCAGTGTCGCGAGGCGGTACCTATCTCATGGTGGAGCATTGATTCATCACCTGAGAATTGGGCGGCAGAAGCAGCAGATGCTGTAGAAAAAGGCTATACCAGTTTCAAAAACAAACCGCGTCCATGGTGGGATATCGTCAAGCAGGTAGAGGCTATTGCAGAAGTTGTGCCTGCTGACTTCAAACTCGATTTAGATCCGAACAGTTCTTTGCGTGATGCCGATACCGCTATCCCTATTCTACAAAAACTTGCCGCACATCCCAACGTAGCAATCTTTGAATCGCCAATTCCGCAAGGAGATGTAGAGGGAAACAAACAGATTCGTGAAAACGTTGATTGTCCTATTGCGATGCATTTCGGTTCACCGCCTTATATCACATGTATTCGCGAAGAAGTATGCGACGGTTTTGTCATCGGTGGTGGCAAATCTCGGACGATGTATGATGGACACCTCAGCGCAGCAGCCGATATGCCGTTCTGGTTACAAATCGTCGGTAACGGATTGACGACAACATGGGCAGCACATCTTGGGAGTGTGCTGACGCATGCCACCTGGCCCGCAATCACCTGTCTCAATCTCTATAGTGAACATCTACTTACAAAACCGATAGAAGTTTCGGATGGCTCCCATACCGTTCCAGATGCCCCAGGATTAGGTGTTGAGGTTGACGAAGCTGCGGTTGATAAATTCCGTGTCTCCAACGAAAAATTGGATGCTGACGGATATACCATTCACCCACATCCCCGCATAATCAAAACAGCAGTCTATCCGGATGGAAGTTGCATACACATGGTGGGTGATGGTTTAAGTTATTTCAATGCTGGCAACGGAGATGCTTACGTTGAAGGAGCACGTCTTGAACTTACCTTTGACGATGGCACAAAAAAATGGTCCGATCTATATGAGAAGGCACAAGGAAATCCTGTGCATGCACATTGGTAGAGCCCATTTTTTAAATATTGGAAAATTTCTTTTCCGCTGTTAGTGCAATATTGTTTATATCTGCACAATCTCATCTTCTCTACTATGCAAAAGAGTGTTGTAATAGACCTAACACTCAAGATTTAGGTTACGAGTCAATATAAATAATTTGTTGAGACTGAACAGTCTGGAGTACTTTGAGTAATTGAGGAATCAAAGGTAAAAGCGTTTCTAATTCATTCCGTCGTGCTACAAGCACAATGACTGCAATATCAAATCTACTGAGATTTTGTTGCGATTCAATGTTTTGATCAGCAGTTACCCAAACATCAAATTCCTTTTCTGCTCTACGGAGTAATTCTCCGTTTTTCATGCCAGTCCAGCCTTTTTCTTGTACCGTAAAGACGTTGTGTCCAACTAACTCTCGCTTCAATTTCTTCGGAAGGCATTCATCAATGAGAATTTGCATAAGCTTGTGTAAGGAGTATTTCCTTCGCAAGTTCCAATGCTTGGATAGCTTGCTCACGACTTACAGAAGGAAAATCCGCCAAAAATTCATCCAGACTTTCCCCAACCTCTAAATAGTCAATGAGGTTTTTTATTGGAACTCGGGTGTTTTTAAATACTGGCGTTCCACTCATAATCTCAGCATCACAAGTAATAAGATCGTCAACTGCTTGTGTTGTTCGTTTACCAAGTTTCATGTTGATCTTCCTCCATTTATAGTGAACTTTGAAATTATTGAGGCATTTTAATAAACCTATTAACGTGAGTTTGATAATAAAATGTGAGTGCGCTCTAAACACTTTTCATGGCAAAAAAAGCAGTATTTTTGTAGCATAACCTGTTAGGTTGTGCCATTTTTACCAAAAATAACAGAAAACGCTGCAGGTGAAAACTTTTTCAAACTCACCTTATTAGTTTGTCCATTCTAAAATTATAGGTATCTGCAATAGTCGGGAATCCAAATCAAGAAATCAAGAAATCAACGCTACAAATGCCATTAAGGCATTTGGCGGGTATGAATACCTTTCGGTATTCACCCAAATCAACACCACATGCCTGTTGGCATCTGTCGGGTATGAATACCTTTTGGCATTCACCGGAGTTCCCTCCTACAAATAGCAGGCGGTGTTGGTAGGAGCGATCTCCGAATCGCGAACTATACCCATAAATTTTGGGTAGACAAAACACTATTTTGGAAATATAACAGACAACAAGAGTACAATCTGGCAGAATGTGCTACAGAAATGTCCATTAATTATAAGTTTCACTATATACATCTATATACATATTGTCTGTATGACAGAATAACTTAAAATACTGTAGATAGCAAGTTTTTCTGTGTCAAAGGATCCTCTCAATTTACTTGAATCCTCTCTGCATATCTGATAAAATCAACGAAGCATTCTATAGATGTGACAGAGGCAAGATAAATTGACTTCTCTCCCACAACAGCGTTTCCTCACTTGGCGCGTCCTCCTCATCTTCGCGATTACTGCCCCGATAAACTGCTATTTTCTGATCCAGATGGAACTGGTACGTTATACCTTCCCGACCTGGGTAGTGCCATTCTCCAATGTAATTTTTATTCTCACCGCAATTCTGCTTATCAACAGCATCATCCGCCTTCTAAAAGTCAATTTCGCGTTCGGGCAAGGTGAGTTGTTGTTCCTATATGTAACGCTAAGTTTTGCCACAACCTTAGCAGGATGCGATATCTTGCAAGCTGTTCTATCTGTGCTTGGACACGGTTTCTGGTTTGCAACAGAAGAAAACGAATGGCAAACACTGTTTTGGCATCACCTTCCACAATGGCTGACTGTGTCGGACAAAGACGCATTACGCGGCTACTATCTCGGTGATTCCAGTCTATATCTGCCGCATCATCTAAGAGTTTGGGTGCCTGTCGTTGGCGCATGGCTTTTGCTGTTTTCTGTCATCGCTTTTATTTTTCTCTGTCTCAATACTATCATACGTCAGCAATGGTCACAACGTGAACGATTGACGTTTCCAGTCATCCACCTACCGCTTGCCATGACAGATTTAAAATCCGGGTTCTTTCGGAATAAGCGCATGTGGATAGGATTCTCAATTGCTGCAGGTATCAGTCTATTCAATGGATTAAGCCATCTCTACCCTGTTATTCCACATATCCCCGTGACACGTCGTTTCTTTCGATTCTCCGAACCACCGTTAAGTCTCTACGGCACCATCATCACTGCCTTCTATCCGTTTGCCATCGGCATTATGTTCTTGATGCCATTGGATGTGCTGTTCTCTACAACCTTCTTCTATTTTATCTATCGTAACGAGGTGGCTTTAGCGGACGCTGTTGGTTGGAAGAGTATTCCACGATTTCCGTATCTCAATGAACAAACCATCGGTGCTTTTATCGGGTTATGTTTTTTCTTTTGGTGGACAGGCAAACGCCATTTCAAAGCAGTTTTGCAAAGTGCGCTACAACGTGGACGAGAACCTCCCGAATTATCTTCTAACGAACCGATGCCGTATCGGGTAGCAGTGTGGGGATTTGTAGCAGGCGTCTTGCTATTTGCTTTTTTGCTTTACAAAGCAGGCATGGCTGTGTGGATCGCTTTAGCTTTCGCTGTGCTATTTCTCATCACACCTTTGGTAACAACACGTATCCGTGCCGAATCTGGCATCTTTGTTCATGCATATCACTGGCAGGCTCCCAGATACATTCTGAATACTATCATCGGCACGCATCGACTCGGTGCACAAAACTTGACTGCGCTCTCAGTCTGCTTTTTCAATCGGGATTATCGTCCACAGCAGATGCCGCATCAACTGGAGGCATTTAAAATCGCTGAGGTTGCCAAAATTAACCCACGTCGCATGCTCTACACCATTATCATCGCGACTGTTCTCGGTGGACTTGTGGCATTCTGGGTACAACTTCACCTCTACTACCAATTCGGTGCTGATTCAGGCTATTACGGTCCGTGGGCACTCGGATACGGAAGGCAATACTTCAGCAGATTAACAAATTGGATCACCTATCCACTTGACACGGACTGGATCGGCGTTATATTCATCGGCATCGGCTTTTCTGTGATGATGGTGCTGACTTTTCTGCGGGTCAAATTCTTTTGGCTACCATTACATCCACTCGGTTACGTGATGGCAAGCAACCAAGAGATGTCAGATCTCTGGATTCCATTGTTAATAGCACTGACATTGAAGTGGCTCATCTTACGCCACGGTGGAATAAAGAGTTATCGACGCGCTGTTCCGTTCTTTCTTGGATTAGTACTCGGTGATTATCTGATGGGAAGTACGTGGAGTATCCTAAACGTGCTACTAAACACAACAATGTATCAGTTTTATCCATAATCGAGGTATGATAGATAGGGATTAACGTGAGTTCGGTGTAAGAGACATGAAGTTTTTAATGCCTTGAGTTCTACTCTCAAAGCCACGGTAGGTGCGGTTTCTAACCGCACCGATGTCCAAAATTACTTATATACCGAACTCACGTTAGGGATTAGTATTTCAATGGAAGGGCGGAGTTGTTCCGCCCAACTGAGTTTGTAGGTCGGGTAGAGCGGAGCGAAACCCGACAATATCAAGGTTTCAAGGCAAACCTTGTGAGTTCACAAGGAAATCGCAGGAGCGGCTCAAGCAAGTTTTGAAAATAGTGTTTTAGTCCCAACATGTAGGGTTTCGCAAGTTCTACCCGCTGAATGCCATAAAGGCATTCATAGCGTTGATTTGGACCTACAACTCATTCGCTTTTTGCCTATATTTGGGTCTTGGTGTTATCAGACATTTCCGATTAAATCACATTATAATGTCTAATAAATATCTCTGGTATTTATTCACTTTTCATTAGCAAATTTCACATCCATTAGTTTTCCTTGATGGATTGTAAAGTATTGTTCTATCGCCTTATCAGGTTTCTCACTCATGCTTGTTCCAGATTCCCTTCCCATGTAGTTGATAGAAATTAAACCCATTGGTCGTTTAGTCATAGCTAAATTCTTTATTTTTATTCGATCCCCGAGTAAGAATGTCTGAACACCTCTCAGTGTTGTTTTATCAACTGCAGTAAGATAATAAAATGTGCCTGTACCGCCCCAATTGTAGGAAACTACTGCATAGATATTCTTATTTGCTTCAACAACATGCTTTTTGTGGAATGTATACGCGAATTTATGAGTTTCACCAGCACCAACAGTATACTCACCTTCACCACTGAATGTACTACCAACAGTGATTTCTAAAGGTTTCCCGTCTTTGCCTTTCTCTTCAGGGACAACAAGGGTGATTTTAGGCAGCACATCTCTCAGAGGAGCATCTAATTTGATGAAGTCTTTACTTCGGTTTTGATTGCAGCCGTATATCAACACAATCACACAGGAAATCAAGATAAGTATAAAGGTTTTCAAAAGATTTCGAGCAATTTGATGGACACAAGAATACAACAATTATTTGTTCCTCCAAACTAAATTTTGTGAATGTTTTTCATAGGAAAATCAATTTACTTTGCAAGTATACAGTATAATGGAAAAAATAAAACATATCAATCAAATCATAAGATTAAAAACTTGACTACATCCTCAAAATAGGTTACTATTAAACAGAATATCGTCTATAAATTAGCATTTACGGAGAATGTTAAGGAAAATCAATTTCGTTGTATAAGCCAAATTTTTGGTGGAAATGCCTATGAAAACCTATCGCGTTGCCATATTAGGATGCCGAAGTCGCGGCACCTCCGCAGCAAAAGCATATCATGCACATCCGCGCACCGAAATCGTTGCACTCTGCGACCTTATTCAGGAACGATTAGACGCACTCGGTAAGATCGTGAACGTCTCAACACATTTCACCGATTTAGATGAAATGATTCGGCAGACTACTCCCGATATTGTCGCAATCCCGACAGCAACAGAAATGCACTATCCGCTCTGTATGCGTGTGCTTGAACACGGTGTGAACATTGAAGTAGAAAAACCGCTCTGTGTTGATTTAGTTCAAGCAGATGCAGTAATTGCCAAAGCAAAAGAGAAAAACGCGCGTATCGTTGTGCACCATCAAAGGCGGGTTAGTCCTACGATGCAGGCAGTTGCCAAAGCACTTGATGAAGGTAAAATCGGGGATCTACGGTATATTTACGCATGTGGAAAGGGATATTACGCAGGATATGGATTGATGAATATCGGCACGCATGTCGTCAATAACATGCTCCGTTTCGGTGGACATTGCCACAGTATTGTAACACAAGCAACAGCAGGCGGACGTAAACTTATTCCAGAGGATGTCCTTCCATCACCAGCTGGCATGGGAACAGTCGTAGCCGAGTATACAACTTCAACACTTCAATTTCATGGAAATGTAACGGGCACCCTAATTCAACAACGTTTTCCAAAGGTGGATAGCGACGCGTATGTTTTGGAACTCTACGGCAGTGAGGGTAGATTATTCTGGTCTGAATTAAAAGGGGTGTGGTGGCTACCAACACCACACTTTGTACCCGATGGCACACACGACCGATGGGAAAAACTAACACCTATTTTCCCTGAACATTTTGACAAAGACAAAGGCGCAGATGCCGATGATTACTGTATTGTTGACGAATATGTGAACGCTCTTGACGAAAACCGTGAACATGAATGCAGCGGCGAAGAGGGACGTCATGTAATGGAAATATTAATGGGTATATTTGAGTCTGCCATTTACGGTACACGGGTAGAATTACCGCAGAAAAATCGGGAGCATCCTCTATTGCGATGGCGGGACGAAAACGGACTCGGCGCACCTAAAGAGATGCCGCGCGATTACGGCACATGGTTATCACAAGAAACTGAACGGCTATACGGATAATAAAAAAAGGAATGAGATAAATTGGAATCTGCTGGTAGGCGCGTTTTGTAAACGCGCCGATTGATGCAAAAAATAAAAAAATCTACCTTATGAGGTTTTTATGTTATAGTGAGAGAATATTATGCCAAATCCTACAACGAATGCTGACAATTTACCGCCAATCCCACTCACAGAGGAACAACGTTTTCTCTTTGATACACGTGGATGGCTACTGTTTCCCGGTGTGTTAAGTGAAACAGAAGTTAAAGAGATGCGCGAGTTCTGTTACCAACTGCAACAAGATAAAGAGTCAATTCCCGAACATCATCGTTCATCAATCGGTGGTCCCTTGGAGTCATTGACTGATCATCCGGTTGTACTCGGTTTTATGAACGATTTTTTGACATCTGGTTACGCCAATGAGAACTGCTACGGCTTCCGATTAGAAGGCTCATTCCTCACAATTCGCGGAAACGGACATGACAACTTCCGTCCACACGGTGGACGTGGTATGCTCAACTTCCCCGGCAATTCCCACACGTATCACTTGCATCACGATAAAGCACACAGCGGTCTAACGCGGGTTGTGTGGGAACTCAATCCTGTTAAAGAACGCGGTGGCGGAACGATGTTCTTGACTGGTAGTCACAAAGGGGCGTTTCCCGCGCCACAATCAACCGCAGATCGAAATTCGCCACTGTGGGAGGATTATAGTTGTCCCGCTGGTTCAATGCTGGTTTTCACAGAGGCAATTACACATACTGGTGCAAAATGGACAGATGATATACATGACCGTGTCGCTATTTTCAGTTGCTATAACACCGTCGGCAACAAATGGCACAGATGGGAACCGCACCCGAAACACCTTGAAGATATGCCGTTCAAACGCAAGACGCTTTTCCGGCCAGTTTATTGTCAAGACAATACGCCAACTTTAGATGCGGTATAATCACACTTTGATTTCATTCCTTGCATCGCTTGTCCACCCACATTATGAGGTATTTATGAAAATAACCAATGTCAAATCGTTCGTTTCATCATCAGGACATTTCTTTGTTAAAGTAGAAACCGATGCAGGAATATACGGTGTCGGTGAAGGTGGGATTAGACGCCGCGCGCTCGCGTTAGCCGAAGTTGTTCGCTCATTTGAACCTTTTCTCATCGGTGCTAATCCGTTTCAGATTGAGCATCTGTGGCAAGTCATGTTTCGCGGTGGATTTTTCCCTGGCGGAGTCGTTCAATCTGCTGCAGTCAGTGCCGTAGACATCGCCTTGTGGGACATCAAAGGAAAAGCATTGAACGTTCCTGTTTATGAACTTTTAGGTGGACGCACGAGAGACAAGGTTGTCTGCTATCCGCATAATGGAGGAGGCACACTTGACGCACTCGTTGAAAGTTGTCGGCAAACATACGAAGCAGGATGGAAATTTGTGCGATTGAGTTTGGCTGATAGGACTGGTACAGGTGTGTTTGAACCAAGACGTGCTGTGCAGTTCGGAATAGAAGAGGTGCGAGCAGTCCGCGAAGCATTGGGTGATGACCTTAATATACTTTTTGATGTGCATACCCGTCTTGACCCAGCGGATAGTCTTGAATTTTGCAATAAAGTGGAACCGTACAACCCATTCTTTATTGAAGATCCACTGCGGAGTGAAAACCCAGCGAGTCTCAGACGATTACGCCAACAAACCTCCGTCCCAATTGCTGTCGGTGAACAATTTGATAGCAAATGGACATTCAGAGAAGTTATTGAAGAAGACCTGATTGATTACTGCCGCGTTGACCTGTGCATTGCTGGAGGAATAACAGAAGCACGGAAAATTGCCGGCTGGTGCGAAACGCATTACATCCATTTAGCACCCCACAACCCGCTCGGTCCTGTTTCCACTGCAGCATGTTTACATCTCTGTTTAGCATCACCACTTGTTGGTGTGCAGGAACTGCCGCGTGCTCCGATGTCTTCGCTGACCGATGTTTTTCCAGTACAGGTGCCATTTGAATCAGGTTATCTCTTGCCGCCTGAATCCCCAGGACTCGGCATTGAATTTAACGAGGAAGCACTCACGAATGTGTCAACGCAAGAATACGGACCTCCTCACGGTTATCAACGCGAAGATGGTTCCTATACAAATTGGTAAGGATTTTAGTTGTGTGTAAAAAAATATAGAATTTACACCCACAATTGGAAGTCACGACAGGGTGAATTACGTGTGAACGGCTACAGAAGTTTATTGAAGGTAATTGCCACTCTGTCCATTAGAAAACAGCTCTGCGAGTTGACAGGAAAAACGTATAGCACAGCTGCCTCTGCAATGAAGGTAAACAAATATGGTTATTGCTGCTGAGTATTCTTTCAATGATGGAAATTCCATTCAAAAAGCACACCCACATCTAATAAAAGAAGTAGAAGATGTTATCGCGTCTGTTGATGCCTTGCAGTGTAAAACTAAAAAAAGTGAAGAGATTACCATGCCGGACAAAATGTTATATAATTCTAAAGGGCTTAATAGCGTTTTTACCGCAAGCTTCAAATCTAAGGGTTGGGAGAAAAGGCGCGTAAAATGTGACTATCCGAGAAACTACTATCGCCATGGATATTCACCGAAACAAATTAGCCAAACCATATATAGAGAAATAGATTTTCTGAAAGAGAGGCTTGGAGTAGAAATACAGTTTGGAAAATATGTTTTTATGGTCCAAAACGTATGTGCAAACGTGTGCGCGAAAATGACCATTTTTCACAACTTAGGCTACATTGATGCTGGTATTGAGATTGTTCCAGTAAAGTCTTTTGCGGATGAGATGTCTACTGGCGTTTCGTATTTTGAACAGTTTGTATGGGATTTAGAGACACGGGGTGTCGCTGACATTGATATCCCTGTTCTTATCTATGGTATTGATGCGAAAACAACTCTTGATTGAATTTAGGAACAAGACCTTGTAAAATTTAAACATTCATAATTATAGATTTTAGCTGCCGTTCCAAATCACAACTACCAGAAAAAACAAGGAGAAAATTTATGACAACAGCAGAAATTAAAGCAATGGCAACAAAATATATTATAAACACTTACGGCGACAGAAGTCTCGCCTTTGTCAAGGGTGAGGGACCCTACCTATGGGATGCAGACGGCAAAAAATATCTCGATTTTTTAGGTGGTTTAGCTGTCAACGGATTAGGACATGCCCATCCCAAGGTTGTCGCCGCAATTCGTGATCAAGCAGACAACCTCTTGCACACTTCTAACCTCTACTACATACAACCGCAGGCAGAATTAGCAAAACTATTAATTGAAAATTCGGACATGGACCAGTGTTTCTTCTGTAATAGTGGTGCGGAGGCAAACGAAGCAGCGATCAAGTTAGCACGTAAATATACCAAAGACAGCGGTAGAACAGACGCTTATGAAATCATCACCATGGACAATTCATTTCACGGACGGACAATGGCGACGATTACTGCTACAGCACAAACGAAATATCACGTTGGATTTGAACCGATGCTTGAGGGTTTCAAATATGTCCCGTTTGACGACTTAGATGCAACCGAAGCCGCTATCAGTGAAAAAACTTGTGCCATTTTAGTAGAGCCAATTCAGTCCGAAGGCGGCGTGAATATCCCAAGCGATGGTTATTTACAAGGATTACGAGAACTTTGCGACAAGCATAACCTGCTGTTGATGTTTGACGAAGTGCAAACAGCGATGGGCAGATTAGGAACATTCTTTGGCTACCAAAGCTACGGTGTTGTGCCAGATGTAATCACGATGGCAAAAGCACTCGGTAGCGGTGTCCCAATCGGTGCAATGTTAGCGAAACAACAAGTAGCAGAAAGTTTTGTCCCTGGCACCCATGCAGCAACATTTGGTGGCAATTTCCTATCCAGCGCTGCAGCTGTAGCAACAATAGAAACTATCCTTGAAGAAAATCTCGCTGTAAACGCTGTAAAAATGGGGAACTATCTTGCAGGTGGATTGATGGAACTCAAGGGCAAGTACCCGATTAAAGAGGTACGTGGAAAAGGCTTGCTCAGAGGTCTTGTTTTGGAAGAGGATGCCAAACCGCTCGCAGCCAAATGTATTGAAAACGGATTAGTCACTATCTGTACCAATGACTATGTCCTCCGTTTCTTGCCCCCACTCAATATCAACTCTGGTCATGTTGAGGAAGCAGTCAATATCGTTGAAAAATCCATGTCAGAGGTCTTCTAAATGAGAAGTCACATTGCTATTGGTTTCTCTCTGTTTCTATTAGTGTTGATAACAATTATAGGTTGTGCCCCTAAAACCTCTGACATTGACCTCCCTCTTGTGGAAATGTCGCAATTTTCTCCACACTTAGAAACACTCAAAGCGAGATATGATCTGACTGAATCTCTAAAAACTACTAAGATGATGGTGACAATTCAGGAAGCAGATCGCAAACCTGAAGAACTCAGAGAATTGTTATGGTACAAGAAATCTGAGGATGGCGGTGAGCTCCTTCATATACAAGCTTTGGGAGGTTTCAATGAAACAAAAGGGGTTGCAATCGCAAACCGAAACCAATTTCTGATCGCTCTCCTTGATGAACAAGAAGCATATTTAGGTCAGTTATCTGATGGCGTATTAAAAAAGATCTTCGGTATTGATCTACGCATTTCAGATGTGTTAAGTGCAATCTTCGCAAATCCATTTCTTGACGGACGCACCGAGAAGTTAAAAATCACGAGTTCCGGGCAGAATTTCATCATTACACGTACCGGTGTGGAAGCAGGACACACAGAAACTATAACCGTTCTTGTCCAAGACGGTGAACCACGTGTCACTGAATGGCGTATCAACGACAAGGATGGACTGCTTCATCAAAGTGTAGTTTTTTCAGACTATCGCGAAGTTGACGGCATCCTGAGACCTCACAAGGTTGAAATTGAACGTCCACTTGAACAAACACGCGTTGTTGTAAAAATGGCACAAGTCCAACTAAACATTGAAATTCCGGATAGTAGATTTGATTTTGAACCGTTTCTGACTGAAGGTATGAAAATTATGCCGTTCTCGGAACTTGAGGAGACAGATGTTCCTGAATGAAAAAACCCAAGGATTTACGAATTCATGCCCACGCAAAAATCAACCTCTATCTGAATGTTGTCGGAAGACGAGAGGATGGTTATCATAACCTTGAAACGGTTTTCCATTCAATAGGTTTGTATGATGAGGTTATTCTTCGCGAACGAACAAAGACAGGAATTACGATCAAATGTGATCATCCTCACGTCCCATCCGATTCCCGAAACCTCGCCTACCGTGCAGCGCAATCTCTCAGCGATGTAGTTGGTGGCTTCGGTGGATATGAAATACTGATTCACAAGCGGATTCCCGTTGCGGCAGGATTAGCAGGCGGCAGTGCTAACGCAGCGGCTGTCCTTTACGGTTTAAATGAACTATTCGCGTTAGGGTTATCAGAAAAAATGTTAATGGAAATCGGCGCGCAATTAGGGGCGGATGTACCATTCTGCTTGCATGGAGGCGCAGCTTTCGGCACTGGTATAGGCGACATTTTAACCCCACTCCCAGCGTTATCTGATGTCCCACTTGTCCTGATCAACCCCGGCATCGCAATTTCAACCGCTGACATATTCAAAAATTTAGACATTACCTTGACAAAGCCAAAAAAAGAAAGTATAATTATAAAGACTTGTGTTAAAAAGGGTGATGTAGTTGGCGTTGGGAAGAACCTTTATAATCTTCTTGAAGTACCGGTTTTTTCCAAATTTCCCGAATTAGCCACGCTAAAAACGCAGCTGTCTACACAAACAGGATGTTATGGCGCGTTGATGTCGGGGAGTGGTGCGACGATGTTCGCTTTGATGGAGAACACCGCCACAGCACAGCGATGCGAATCACTCTTTAAAAACAACGTCAGTTTTTGCACTACCACAGTAACCAATCCTGTTGGTGTGCGTATTCAATAATTGAAGGGCGGTGGCCAAGCGGTAAGGCACAGGTCTTTGGAACCTGCATGCGTAGGTTCGAATCCTACCCGCCCTGCTCTTTATTTTTTTAAAAAGGTTTAGAAGATCAAAATGCAGCAAGCAAAATTAGACGTTCAACAACGAAGTAGTTTTGGGAAAAAAAGCGCGCGCGCAATTCGCCGCGCAGGCGATGTGCCTGCCGTTCTATACGGACGTAAACAGGATGCAATTGCCCTGCAAATCAATGAACGGGCATTCAAACAATTCCTCAGAACTTATGGTGAAAACGTCATCATCAATATCGAAATCACCGAAGGTAACACAGAATCTGCTATTATCAAAGAAATTCAACGGGATCCAGTTGAGAAGCGGACTTTGCTCCATGCAGATTTTTTCCGAATCTCTTTAGATGAACCTGTGACATCAACGGTGCCAATAGTTTTAGTTGGCACACCTGCCGGGGCACAGGAAGGTGGTGTTATTGAATTTCCACTCCGCGCCCTAACACTTAATTGTCTACCCTCATTGATGCCGAATGATATCACTATAGACGTGACCAACTTAGACATAGGGGACATCATCTACGTCCAAGACGTTGAACTTGAAGATGAAGTTGAAGTGTTAGATGACCTCCAACGGATGATAGTCTCCGTCACCCAACCGCGCCTCCAAATTGAAGAACCTGAAGAACCTGAAGAAGGTGAAGAAGGCGAAGAAGGTGAAGAAGGCGAAGAAGGTGACGCTGAAGATGGCGATGCTGAAGATGGTGAGGCTGAAGAACGCACCGAACCAGAGGTGATTTCACGTAGACGTCGTAGTGATGAAGACGCGGAATAACTTTAACATGTGGTTACGTCCATTTAAGTTCTTATCCCTCTCTCTATTCATTCTCATATTAATCCCTGTAACGCACGGTATTGCACAAGCACCTACCGTGCGTTTTGTTGATGGTGAAGGCGAAACTCTCACCGAAGCAGAATTCAAACTTCATCAAGAAATCGTTTACCTGCCTGTTGAAACACTCAAAACCGCCTTCGATCCGGAGATGACACATGAATACCACCGCCCAAAGAAACAACTTATCTTAAAAGCTAAAGGTAGGGAACTCCAACTGCGAATGGGAAATACCACAGTCAACATTGATTCTGGAAAACAAACTTTTACCCTCGCAGCACCACCTTTAACTATTCAAGGGCAACCTATGTTGCCCATCCATTTTTTTCGGGAGATATTGGAACATCTTGATGATGTTGAAGTGCTCTATAACCCTAACCTTCAACGGATTAGAATAATGCCAAAAACCGCATGGGCACTTGACGGATCAGATGACACTCGCGAGTGGACAATCATAATTGATCCCGGCCACGGTGGGGAAGATGATCCCGGTTGTAAAAGTCAGAATGGGATTTTGGAGAAAAATATCGTTCTGGCTGTGGCAAAAGAAATTAAAAAACTTAGTGAACAACATAGACTTTCAATCCATCTAACCCGCGACCAAGATATAGAAAAAACGCTGATCCAACGCGTCCAAACTGCGAACCGTGGTAAAGGGCGATTATTTCTTAATCTGCATTGCAATGCTTCGTTCTCACCGAATCACAGAGGAATGCGTCTCTATATCAATAATCCAAACGGACAACCCCGATTTAGAACAAGTGAGATGCCAATATTTGGCAATAAACGGCTGAATATTCTTAACCAAGCCAATTATCTGAAACAAAGCAAAACTTTTGCCAATCTCCTCCAAAAAGAATTGAACTTCTTGGCTGAAAATCCAATTATTATCACTGAATTTCCTATAATTACCTTGTCGGATGTCAGCATGCCAGCTGTTCTATTAGAACTTGGTTACCTATCAAATATAGATGATGCTAAACGACTTTCCAATCCTGACCATATCTCTGAACTTGCTGATGCTATCATACGTGCCATCCAGTTATATTCCGCATCGGTAAATCAATCATCCAAATCTAACGAATTCTCAAAAAGGAAATCCTCGGATAATAACTAAGACTCACTTATAACTGGTATACCTCATCTTGTAGCAATGAGAACGCAGGAACAGAAGTCTATTGGAGCATAAACGTGAATCTTCTCCGAAAAATTATCCACTCCAGACTCTTTATGGTATGGGGCATTACTTTAGTTGCCATTATAAGCTGTCTTGCCATTACGCTTGTGCTAATCGCACATTCTAAACGAACAAAAATTTTTGATGCGCCACCAAAACTACCGGACACAGCCAACCCAACAGATATCTTGCCACCACCGGAACAAGTAAACATATTCCTATTAAATCCGACAGCACTTGAAATTACACCTGTTCAAGTCGAACTTCGGCTCTACTCTGAACCAACTGAAAGGCTGAAACAGATCGTCGCAGCACTCGTTCAAGCAACACTTCCCAACTACAGAAATCCAATTCCACGAGGAACGTCACTTAACGAAGCTTACATAGATAGTCAAAAAACTGCATATTTGGATTTTTCACACCATCTTGCAGACGGACATATTGGTGGAACAACAGCTGAATTAATAACAGTAAGTGCCATTCTTAAAACGGTCTTTGACGCGTTTCCGAACGAGATTATACATGTCCAGATTCTTATTGACGGTAAAGAGAAGAAAACGCTTGCTGGGCATTTAAATCTCTCACAACCGATGCGATTTTGATGAGAACCCTTCTTGATCAGACTATTCCATCCGCAAATGGAGAGAAACTTGTGAAACTCATCGTTGGACTCGGCAACCCCGGGCAACGGTACGAGCATACGAAACACAATATCGGTTTCCGAGTGATTGATGCAATCTACGACAAAATTCTATCAAGACAGAGTAGTGAAAGCACCTCTGCAAAACGCGTAACCTCTATCTATCAATCGCTCGTTATACAAACCGTACTACACGATTCACCTATTATCTTTGCCAAGCCAATGACATATATGAACAACAGCGGCTCTGCTGTTGCTGCTCTCGTCAATCGCTTTGAGATTCCTCTTGAGGATATCTGTATCATCTATGATGATATTCACTTGGACATCGGGACGATTCGGATAAGACAGAAAGGAAGTGACGGTGGTCAGAAAGGCATGCAATCTATTATCTATCATCTGGGCACAACTGAGTTCCCACGTTTACGCATCGGTATCGGCGAACCTGTCGGTGACTTAACCGATCATGTCCTCTCAGAATTTTCAAAAGAAGAAGAGATTGAGATTGAAGATACTGTTAAACGTGCAGTTGAAGCAGTTGAAACTTTTGTCCGAGACGGTATTCTTACAGCAATGAATAAGTTTAACGGTCGTTAAATAAAAAGTGAGGTAATGAAATGGATCAAAAATACCGTATACAGAACGTTGAAAACATCCCCAGTCCTGCCCTTGTTGTATATCTCCCTCTGGTGCAACAGAATATAGAACGCGCTATAGCAACTGTGGATGGTGATGTCTCAAAACTCAGACCCCACGCCAAGACACACAAAACAGCGGAAATAATCGAAATGGTACGGGATGCAGGTATCCTCAAGCATAAATGCGCCACGCTACGAGAAGCAGAAATGCTCGCGCAAAACAGAATAGAAGATATTTTAATCGCGTATCAAATGGTAGGTCCAAATATCAATCGCTTTCTTTCACTACAGCAACGGTATCCAAATGCTGATTTCAAGGTTATCGTTGACCATCAAGAAGCAGTAACTGCCCTCTCTGCAGCAGCGGAAAAACTGGAATTGAAGGTTAAAGTCATGCTTGACCTTGATGTAGGCATGCATCGAACTGGTGTACCTGTCGGAGAAGCAGCAGTAAAGATTTACGAATCTATTGATCAGTCAGATAGTTTACTACCGTGGGGATTACATGTATATGATGGACATATCCACGATGAAGATTTAGCAGCCCGTAAAGCCGCATGCAATCAAAGTCTTGCAAAAGTTGAAGAGATGCAGGATATGCTTTCTACTAAAGGACTTGCCGTGCCGTTGATTGTAATGGGTGGCACACCGACATTTCCTATTTATGCCGAAACACCAGGGGTAGAAGCATCTCCTGGAACGTTTGTTTTTCATGACTATGGGTACACTAACCGCTATCCTGACCTCGGCTTTACACCCGCAGCACTACTCCTGAGCCGCGTTATTAGCATACCTATCCCAAACCGTATCACGCTTGATTTAGGACATAAAGCCATCGCCGCTGACCCTGATGGCGTGCGAGGCATTATCCTAAACATTGAAAATGCAGAGGTGGACAAGCAACACGAGGAACATTGGGCAATAAATATCCCTGAAGACACACCGGTACACATCGGGCAAGAAATTTATGTCTGTCCAACACACATCTGCCCATGTGTTGCGTTACATCCGTTTTACTATGTGATTGATGCAGATGGGAATTGTCAAGGGACGTGGGAGGTCACCGCGCGAAATCGGAGCGTTTCTTGAGTACTAACGCGAGATTTTTTGCTTGTCCGCATTTACTTCTCCTAATCCTAATATTTCGGTTTTGGAACCGCACTTTGGCACGTTCAAGCTGTAAGAGTTGAAATCTGTCAATACCTTTACCGTGAAATAGTACTGGGATGCATGTAATTTCAAACGTACCCCGTGTTGAGTTAGGTATCTCAGGCAGTTTTTCTAACATCTCCATGACAAAATCGGCTCCTTTCTGCAGCTGGTTAATAACTGTGGGTGCTTTAAAGGTGCCGCTCTTAAGTTCTATTAGAACAATGTCCAAACTGTTTTGGCGAACATTTATATAAAAGAGGGCATAATCACATCGTTTTGTGTTAATTTGACGCTGTTCAAACTCACATTCAAGGTCTACGATGGTCCGAGGCGATGGAACTCCTGTTAGGTATACTCTACAACTATCTCCGCTACACTTGCGACTAATGCATTCTTGATTTACTTGCTTCCCGATCTCTGCAAGAAGTTTCTCGACTCCCACTCGTTATCCCCCTCCTTCAATTTCCTCAAGTAAATCTTGGAGGTTAACTGAGCGATCATAGAGCTTGTAAGCCACTTCTTCGTAATCTTTTGGTTCTATGCCTTCAGTACTATCAAACGGAATATGTTTCACAACCTCGTCCTTTTGGAACCACCACGTACCCACCTCTTCTGGGAACAGCCAGTCTGTCTTTCCTATTGCTTTTGGCAGTGATACATCCTCTTTTTTTAGTTTGCCTATCCGAATCAGATTCGCAATTTCTTTGAGAAGCCAATCACTGTGTGTTGTCACGATCACACGCACACCTGCCCGAACTAAGCCAGCAAGAGTCAATGCTATTTCTGTTTGTGCTCCCGGATGTAGATGTGCCTCCGGTTCCTCAATAATAAGCATATCGCTGGGATGGATTTCACTCCGTAGAAACAGCACGACAGGTGCAAGCTCCGATACCATGGATGCTGCGCGTGTTAGACGCACTTCTTCTCCAGTCTCTTGCGGACAGTAAAGGAACTCTGGATACCCACTTGGTGAAGGTTTAGTTATTATCTGGCCCAAGAGCAAGTTAGATTCTATCAGATCGGCAAGAGGTTTCATTCCTGCTTCATGTGTTTGAGATTCTTCATAGAGTATGAGTCGCTTCATAAAATCTGCGACGATGCCTGAAAACGTTGGAACCTCCAACGGGGCAAGACCTCCACGGCTGGCCCTTTCAACCAGTGAGCTTGCAATCACCCGGTGGCTCTGCATAATACCACTTCGCGCTGCTGGTAAATAGTACCTTTCTTCTTTATATTCTCCAAACTCAAAACTAAGCCCCCTAATTAAATCACCTAAATCAAGCGGACTTCCTGATCCTAACCACTCCCTGAAATGTAAAATTGCATCTTTATTAAATTGTCCCTGTGCAGTAATATCCGATTCGAATGTCTCCAAATTAAAGTTCCATATACTTTGATTTTCATCACTGATCTGTAGAGAAACTTCCATTTTTTCGCGTTGACCGTCTTTCAGGCGAATTAATTCAGTAATTGAATTAAGGTCAAAACAACGTTTAAGTTCATCATTGAAAATCTCAGAATCATTGATCTCTGCCTCTAAATTGTCACGGACTGCCTGTGGCAAATCAGAGTACTTAAAGGGACGATCAATAGTGTTTAGTTTTTTCAACATGGTACGAACTTCAGTTTTTGTTTCTTTCTCGAATAAATCGTAGACAGCCAATTGCATAATATTCCTATATCCATGGTAAAATTGTAAAAAACCATTAAAAATACCGTGCAATGCATAAATAAGTGTAGAGAAATAGGTTTTTCCTGTGTTGCTTGGTCCTACAAACACCGTTAACGGACGAAGATCGATAGAAGCTTCCGC
>CBDCOJ010000013.1:0-15995 GCA_965219695.1 Candidatus Poribacteria bacterium
CGGTAGATGTAGTCTCCATCGGTGGTTGTTTCTGCTATCCTACCGATTATCTCTAAAATCCTGTTTAGTTCGGTTTCTTGTGTGTTCAAACGCTGTTCTCCACGATATAAATTCCCTCTCATATTAAATCATAGCATGTATGCGGCTGTTTGTCAATTTGAATTTCATGGACGTGTCTAAGTCGTAGATTTACGCGGAGGACACGGATCGAAAGCGTCTGGGATTGGGGAATGGGTTTGGGTATCTGTCAGAATCGCGGATTTTCGCGGATTATACGGATGACGCGGATTGACCCTCTTGTAACATCAAGTCATCTGCTGAGTGGACAGTTTTTGTTTTACGGCTATGCCTGCGGGGGAGTTAGCAGGACAGCGATGTCTTCTGGCAACTGGGTATCCGTTTTCTGCTCAAAGTCTACAATACTTCTGTTATCGCGTTGAAAAGATGGGGTGCTATCTTCTCCAATAATCTTGGCGACGGTCAGATCGACTCTTGCTTTGTCCCACTGTTGCAGGTGTGCCCAAACCGCGCCACGATAATAATAGGCATCAGCAAGATCTGACTTGAGTGCTATTGCTTTGGTCCAATTTTCAATGGCACATTCAGTTTCGCCTTTGAGATGGTACGCTAAGCCGCGATTATTATATGCCTCTGCAAAGTCTGGCTTGAGTTGTATCGCCTTATCAAAGTCCGTGATAGCACAATCAAACTCACCTTTTCTGCCGAAAGTGATACCGCGGTTGTTATAGGCTTCGGCAAGATCCGGTTTGAGGTCTATAGCTGTGTTGCAGTCTTCGATAGCATGATTAAACTCGCCTTTTTTATTGTAAGCATTGCCGCGATTGGAGTAGGCTTCGGCGTAATCTGGTTTGAGTTCTATCGCTGTGGTATAGTCTCTGATGGCATTATCAAGTTCACCTTTGCTTTCATAAGCTACGCCGCGATTGCAATAGGCTTCGGCGAGATTCGGATTCAAACGTATTGCCTCGTTATAGTCTTTCAGAGCGAGGTTTGTTAAACCTTTTCTCACATACGCATTGCCTCGATTGGAGTAGGCTTCAGCAAAGGTTGGGTGATGATCTATTGCTGTGCTAATGTCTTCAATTGCTTGTTCAAAGTCGCCTTTATCGCCGTAAGCATTGCCTCGATTGGAGTAGGCTTTCGCATAATCATACCTTAGTTTTATTGCAGTCGTATAGTCTTTGATAGCGCGGTCAATCTCACCTTTGTTACGGTATGTCAAGCCGCGCCCATTGTATGCCTCGGCGAGATCCGGTTTGAGTTGTATCGCTTTATTGAAGTCCGTGATGGCGAGATGAAACTCGCCTTTTTGGCTATAAGCAATCCCGCGATTGTTGTAAGCATGGGCATTATCTGGAGCCAGTTGTATCGCTTTGGTATAGTCTTCAATGGCATGATCAACCTCGCCTTTGGTAAAGTAAGCGAGCCCTCGATTTTTGTAAGATCGGGCATGGTCGGGATTTCGCTTAATTGCCTCGGTGTAGTCTTCAATGGCTTCATCGCACTTATTAGAGGCCAATCGAAAATTACCGCGTTGAAAATAGTTGTGGTGGATTTTGTCTGGATTGGCTAGTGTGTTCTTCATCACGGGTGCCTCCATAGTAAGGCTCAGCGAGTGTCAGATCATACGGTTGCTCAGAAGTGTTTCGCTCAAAAAAACCGAGCAAGTCAGAAAATAGGGTTTTTTCCGAGATTCCCATTTTTGCCAACGCCGTTCTCAAATTTTCTTTGTGCTCGCTACGAATTACCATTTCCTGTGTGATCATTTCTCCCGTTACTTCAGGTGAACCAAATAGAAATACAGACTGCTGCATTGTCATTCGCTGCGTGTCTACTGCTAAACTGTCCAACGTGGGTGCCCAGAGATACCACTGTGCTTGATCCACATCGAAAAAATCATCTATACTCTGCTGGAGCCTATCTTTGGTTGTTATTTCTTCAATCGCTTCACTATCATTTTCTAACACAAGAACCTTGCCGTTCGTTTGCTCTCTATTATCACAAGCGAACCATAAGGCAACAAGAGGGTTGAATGTAAAGTCGATGAATCCTGTTGCAACCTTGTTATGCTGTAAATGTGCCATACATTCTAACGGGGACAGGTCTGTGTATGTAGACGGATACTTGAGTTGAACCTCATCAACAATTTGTTTCAGATAACCCACGAACAAATCGGGTAAAAATCCGGACAACGCACCAGAAACAGGACTGCTTTGTTTTTCCAACCGACGATAAGCACTGCTGGTCACTCGCCAGGCTTCGTTTTCTTGACCACGATAGAGATAACTTTTTTCGGGATCGGTTATCTTATCTATTTGGTTGATGTAGTCTGCTAAATTAGAGATCTCAATAGGTGTGTTCATGCGTTGTTGTTTCTGTTCTATATTCCTCCGAGCAATTCCATGTCAAATTATACCGTTTAGGGATGCGTTTGTCAATGTGCTTTTTCCTGGTCCGCGGCGTAAGCAAAACAGGCGCGAATATCTGTCTCGGTTAACTCAGGGAAATCGTGAAGAATTTCCGCGACCGCCATACCTGATGCCAAGTATTCAAAGACATCGTAAACGGTGATGCTCATTCCTCGAATACACAACTGCCCGCTGCGTTTACCGGGTTCAATGGTAATAATGTCTCTATAGTTTTTCATGGTATTCACCTCTTCCTAAAAATAGTTCAGGACTTACGCAAATCGCAATGAATTGCGCTACTACGAACCGATTTTCGTTAATGAGAACGGGTTATTCAGAGTAAACGATGAGTTTGCGGACACCCACGAGGGGTGCCCCTACGAGAGGTCCACATATTATAATCGATAGAAGTATGTGGTTTTGGATTTGTGTCGCGATGGGAAAATCGATTTGTGTGAGAAAAATCGGAAGGTAAAAGATGTTCTGTTTTTAACAGATTAGAAAATTATTATAAACTAAAAGTTATTGAAAGCTCCTTAAAATGTTACACCAGTGTAACATTTGGTGTACAGAGTGTATCGGCAACAAACCCAGTGGTGGCAAGGGTTCATGGACGTTTCTTGTTCGATTTTTGTTTTCAAAAAAAATAAATTGGCGAAAAGTGTAACATTTTGCAAACCGGCGATACATCACCTTACTGCTATTTTTACGGAGAAGTTAACATCGCGGCGATTTCTCTGTTGGTTGTCAGCGTTTAATCCGATTACCGCAAGATAAATAATGCCGCATTTGCGTCCCTCGCAAATTCCTTAATATCAACGAAATGCTTTCTCAAATTGTATTCGACGGCATTGGTCGAGCAATTCCCTATTCCGATCCAAATCACTTTTGGCGGATAGCCGTGAATAACGCTCCTATTCCTAAAGTCTGTATCCTTTGAAACGATGAGATAGTCGTTATCACGAGCGTAATTCCATAACTCGGTATCCGTTGCCGTATTTAACCCTATCGTTTTGACATGGGTGGAATTAGGAAACAGGTCCGCCAGCAGCGTCACCAGTTGGTCGGATAGGTTCTGATCGAATAGAAGTTTCATCTGTGTAAACGACCACCTGCGATTTTTCCTGGTCCGCGGCGTAAGCGAAACAGGCGCGAATATCTGTCTCGGTTAACTCGGGAAAATCGTGAAGCACTTCCGCGACTGTCATACCCGATGCAAGGTATTCAAAGATATCGTAAACGGTGATCCGCATTCCCCGAATACACGGCTGCCCGCTGCGTTTACCGGGTTCAATGGTAATAATGTCTCTATAGTCGTTCATGGGACTCACCTCTTCCTACAAATAGTTAAAAAAGTATACCATAACTTGGGTTGATTCTCAACAGTTTTGAATGGACTTTTCTGATTGGCAGGATTTGAGATGCGTGTTTTTGTGAAGATACTGGATGTCTCTCTGGTCAGGATCGCCGATTATCGCGGATTATACGGATGACGCGGATTGACCCTCTTGTAACATCAGGTAATCCGCTAAGAGGAAAGTTTTGTTTTTCGACTATGCCTGCGGAGGTGTTAGCAGTGCGGCGATGTCTTCTGGCAGCTGGATATCCGTTTTATGCTCAAAACCGAACCGCATCTAACCCACGCGACGTGAATTGATCAGAAGATAAGGTCATCACCGCTTACCTCAGACAAGTCCAATGTTGAAGGGTTCCCCATTTTGAGTTTCTCGGCATAAATCTCATCCCACGTTTGGTCAGTGTGGGGACGAATTAGGATGCCATCATCTGTCTTTTCAAGCACGACACCCGATTCCAACCTCAATTCTTTCACCCAGTCAAGGGGCAGTTTGATCTTATAATCCGTCTCCAACGCGAGCGTTTTCATGGGACTCACCTCTTCCTACAAGTACTAAACTTTGGACAATTTCCCGTAGCAATCAACCCTCAGGGATCCCGTAGGTTGGGTTGAGCGGTAAAACCCAGAACCGCCTGTTGGCACCCAAACACCCGTTTACCCAGACGCGTCGCTTGTAGACAGATACAGCGAAACCCAACACACAGGACCTTGAGAAAAACAACGTTGGGTTTCACTCAGAACTTAAGGTATTTATAGGTGCCTTTGGACTTCCAAGGGGCGTGTCTGTGTCGGAGGTTTCGGTGCCACTCGTTCTACCCAACCTACAGTGTGCGCGGTGTTTTTTCTCAGTTTTATCGACAGGTGTAACTGTGAGAAAAATCTGCCGTTGCTTGAAAACGTTGCCTTCATCGGATACAGATTGTCCAAAGCTTAGTACAAATAGTTAAATAAAGTATACCATAACTTGGGTCTCACTTACCCCCACTTTTTTTCGTGTATAGTCATGCGGGTATATGAACGTATGTGTATCTGAGAAAGTCAGTGAATGCCAAGGTAGATGTCGTCTCTTGAAAAACACAAGTTTCCGAAAAATGACACGAGATACTCCCGATGCCAAAGATCTCTGATGACGCGCGTGATCACGGTTATCACCGAATATCGCTTTTGACGTCCATTGAACGCTTTCGCCCAGCGTGTCGCTGCCTTCTCATAACTGAGAAACAGCAATGCGTAAGCCAAACACGCCAGTAGCCATAAAATAGCGACACGCTGGCGGGTGGGTTTCTTCAAGACGAGTTGCCCAAATCCGAAACGTGACTTGATGTCTCGAAAACCGTGTTCAATCTGCATCCGGCGTTTGTAGCACTGATAGAGCTGATGCCCACAGACGCCGTTTGAGATCAGATACATCGGGTCTTTGGGATTATTTCTGCGGACGTAGAGTTCAACAGGAATCTGATGCCTCTTGTGATAAAGCACGCTTGCGTGAAACTTATTTTCAAAATCATCAAGTTTCTTCTCACTTCCTTGGTATCGAATCCCGACGGTGCGACAGACCCGCAGGATAAACGGAATCTCTCGGTCCTTGAGAAACTTGATGACATATTGGGCGCGAGCAAACCCCCGGTCAAAAACGAGAATCGGCTCCAACCGTCCTGCTTGCGGCGCACTCGAGACAGCAAGTTCATAGAGTTTCAGACAAAATCTTTGAACAATCTCATTATGACTCTTATATTTCCCGTGTTGAATCTCTTTATCTTTATAGAGAAGCCAAAGCACTGGGATCGCACGATGGCGGAAGGCAATCGCCGCAACGATCACCTTCCACCCTCGGATGAGATCCGTCTCATCGACAAGGAAAAGTTTCCGAGACGTCTCGTCTGGCCACAGACGTCCGACAACACAGGCGAAATATGCACGCTGGATATCCCCAAGAGGTAAGGACGTCTCAAGAAACCGCAACAACCGTTTCTGTTTGGATTTCTCTGTTGCAACGACAATGGGTAATCGTGAGGCGATCTCGTTGATACGAAAGGTCTTAGCAACACAGACCCCGAGAATCGTCAGCAGTAGATTCCGAAACGCCGGTTTTTTCAAACCCACAGACTTGAACATTTCTGAAAAATGTGTTAGCATAAGTTTTGGATTTACCCGTTTTGGGTAACATCTCTTTTTCATCAGAATACCTCCTTAGAAAGTTGTGAGGGGTTCACAACTTTTCTGCTATAAGGAGGTATTCTATCAGAACACCCCTGACCTTCCCATATATTTTTCAACAAATACCTTCAAGGCACCACTCCCATTAAAAATGGGGGTAAGTGAGCAACTTGGGTTGATTCTCAACCGTTTTGAATAGGTTTTTCTGATTGGCGGGGTTTGAGATGTGTGTTTTTGTGAAGATAATGGATTTCTCTATTGTCAGAATCGCGGATTATACGGATTTCGCGGATTGACACTCTGTAACATCAAGTCACCTGCTAAGAGGACAGTTTTTGTTGGACTACTATGCCTACGGGGGCGTTAGCAGTGCGGCGATGTCTTCTGGTAGTTTGACCCCTTGTTTCTCCTCAAAGTCGGCAACGCTTGAATATAAGCTCTGAAATAAGGTAACGATATTCACTCCCATATTTCTGGCAATTGTCAGGTCCGATTTGGCTTTTTCCCAGTTTTGCTGGTGCAATAGTGCTATGCCGCGATTGTTATAAAACAAAACGTTATCCGGTTTGATCCGTATAGCTTGGTCATAGTTTTCAATGGCACGGTCAATCTCGCCTTTATTCTTGTAAGCGATGCCGCGATAATTATAAGCATCGGCAAAATCTGGATTTAGTTGTATGCTTTCATTATAATTTTCAATAGCGAAGTCAACCTCGCCTTTTCCGGCGTAAGCAAGGCCACGACTGTAATAGGCTATGGAAGCAATAGAGGTGTCCGTTGGATCTAACCGTATGACTTCGGTGTAGTACGCAATCGCATCATCCGGATTGTCATTTTGGTGAGCTTCAATACCTCGCTGTAAATAGTCTTGGGGATCGGGTTCAATGTACGGTTCATCGTGGGCATGTAGACGAGCAAACCCGTCAAAATCAGGATAAATATTGGCTTCGGTGATGCCTGAGATTTTATCCAGCGATGTTAAGATATCTTGTTTGTTATTTTTATCTACGACGCATTCAGCCTCTGCTTCAATTTGGGCACCACTGAATACGAAAACAGATTGTTGGGCGATGATACGGTTGTTCTGAAGTTTGGGTTGCCATTGATAGAGTGGGTATCTACCGTTTTCGTCCGGTTTGAGAAAATAATCAATATCTTTTTTTAGCAAGTCGGGATTAACTGTTTTCAAGCGGACCATATCATCGTGACGGACAGCGAATACTTTGCCGTTCGCTTCCGTTTGGGATCCTTGCTGGCAGGCGAACCAGAGGGCGACTAACGCACTCTGTGAGAAATCTATCAGGCAGGTGGCTGCACCGAAGTGCTGAAGTTCAGCAAGGAGTTCCAGATCGGATAATGTTTGACCGTCTCTCTGGTCGTGTCCCAGACTTCGTGCTTTCTCTATCAAATCCTTGTTGATTTTGAGTAACTTACTGGGGTTATTTCTGTCAGTTTCTGACAGGCGGCGGTAAGCGGATGCCTCTATTTTGTAGTTTTCTGTTGAAACTCCACGAAACAGGTATTGTCCATCGCTAAATTGTGCCGCCCATTCTATGAATTTACTTAGGGTTTCGACAAGTATGACTTTTTCGTTTTCCACTATAATGATCTTTTCTGATCGAAGTAGTCCAGTTGTTTGAACCATAGATGCAACAGATAACACGAACTTAGATCAAAGTCTACCTGAAAGAACACAGTCCGTGTAATCAGGCAAAAATTTGGCAATTACTGAGAAAGCGGACAAACTCCATTAAATTCAATGATGGATGGTTCAACGTTGGTATACCGCCGAGGACGTCGTCCTCTAAACCCGACTTGTACCTCTTTGGAATTCAGCAATTTCAAATCTAATTTGAGTATCTCATCAACTGTGTTTGAAAGTTTCAGTTGGAGAACCGATGTCAAGCGGGCAAATTTCTCAAATCGCTTTCCTGTTTGTCCGAAAGATCGGTATAAGGATGGAATAGCTGAGGCAGAGATTTGAAATTCGTTCCCACCACGGACAAACATTTCCAACGTAGTTTCATTGAATAAACCCGCGGGGCCTGCTCGGTTCTGAAAATCTCTTGGAAGTGCCTCTAATTTTTCGTCAAGTAGGATACGCTTTGCCCGCATTTCAGCCATCTTATCTGGCGAAATGGTACCGAACGTGAAATCGCCAAGCAGACTTCCATTTTGTCTAGGCCTTTCTTCCTTCAGAATGATTTTCCAAACGGTTTGAGATCCGTCCGCAATTTGAGTAACTTCCTGCGGTTTTACCCACGCTGCATCTTCACCGAGTGAGAAAGCAATATGAACATCCCTTGTAAATGCCTCATTGATTTGGCTTCTTAATGAACGAAGAAAAGCGGTTTCTTCAGGGGATTCTGGAAGCAGCTCAAGCGAAATTTCTGTCGAATCCCAACGGGCATCTTGAAATGGAATGAAATACAATTTCCCGTCTTCTGGACGTAACAATACAAACTCGTGAGCATCGTTCTTAGTGGCGGTCGCTAAATTAGTTTCCGTTGTCTGCGATATGGTGTCTGCTAACTTTTTTACTAAAACCTCATAGACTTCTTCAATAGTCATTGCGCGTAAATCAAGATAGCCGACTGTGGGAGGAATGCCCGGAATCTCTGTATCGTCAAGACGAACTGGGAGGATATACTCACGGTTTTCCTGAAATGCCCTGGCTTGAGCCATCTGGCGTTCATGGTTTGTCCATAACTTTCGTTCATAGTGTTGAGACAGGAACATCACGCAATAGCGCGCTCGGTCTTTATAAACCGATGACAAGTAGTCGTAGAGATTCTTGCCCCACAGCTGCGCTAACTCATTTTCATCGTAAAAAAACCAATATCCACCTGCTTTAAGAAGGGCTGCTAATGCCTTGGCGTGTTGTCGATCTTCTCCAGCAAATGACAGCACGACATCGTATTTTGTCATTTTTGGTACCTTTTAAATCCTTAGCAAGCTGAGTCTTCCATGCAATCCGAGATCCAGACACTTCACTTTGTTTCTCTTTCTACAGTGTCTCTCTTCTATGTTAAATCATATCATATTAGATGATCGCTTGTCAATTTCAATTTTGTCAAACCGTCTGAATCGCGGATTGTCGCGGATGACACGGAGGACGCGGATTGGCACTCTGTAACATCAAGTTATCTGCTAAGCGGACAGTTTTTTGTTTTACTACTATGTTTGAGGAGGAGTTAGCAGTGCGGCGATGTCTTCTGGTAACTGAATGCTCATTTTTTGCTCAAAGTCTTCAACACTTGTGTAGTCCTTATGGAATGAAGTGATGATGTCCAGTCCCATATTTTTAGCAGTCATGAGGTCTGATTTGGCTTTGTCCCATTCTTGTAGATGTAACTGTGCTTCACCGCGATTGCAATACCCCTCGGCAGAATCGGGTTTAAGTTCTATCGTTTTATTATAGTCCTTTATGGCATCATCAAAATCGCCTTTTGTCATGTAGACAACACCCCGATTGTTATATGTCTCGGCAAAGTCAGAGTTAAGTTCTATCGCTTTGTTATAGTCGGTGATAGCATTTTCAAGATCGTCCTTGTCAGCGTAAGCAGCACCTCGATTGTTATATGCCTCGGCAAAGTCAGGTTTGAGTTGTATCACTTTGTTATAGTCGGTGATAGCATTTTCAAGATCGCCTTCTCGGTAGTAAGCAATACCGCGATAGTAATAGACATCGGCATGGTCAGAGTTAAGTTCTATCGCCTTATCATAGTCTTTAATAGCATTTTCAAGCTCACCTTTGTCGGCGTAGGCAGCACCACGATTGAAATAAATCCTGGCATCATTTGGTTTGAGTTGTATCATCACGTTATAGTCCTTGATAGCACTATTAACCTCGTCTTTTGCTTTATAAGCATTGCCTCGATTGCCATATGCCTCGGCAAAATTGGGTTGTAGTTCTATTGCTTTGGTATAGTCTTTTATAGCACTATCAAAATCGCCACTGCGAGCGTAAGTAGTACCCCGATTGTAATAGACCTCGGCAAGATCAAGTTGTAGTTGTATTGCTTTGGTATAATCTTTCGCAACAAGTAGATTTGGGATGCACGTAATTCGTTGATTTTTCGTTGATTTCTTTGATTTTTTATGAGCGTCTGATGACGATAAGAATACCGCTAAATGCTTATACTGGACCATTGGGGAATCGAACCCCGTTGTGCTCCGATTCAGAGTCGGAGGTGGAGACCGCTCCTATGGCCACACAATAAGCATTTAGCGGTATCTATATTATACTACATTTTCCTTTAATTTCCAATTCAAATTCATGTTCCTTTCACGTTTTTACAAACTTTTTTTATTAAATAAATGAAGATCGCCATTCTTGCCTAAAGATGCTATCTCCTGTTACGGTTATTCGAGATAAAGAGTGAAACACGCTTTATTGTTGGACCTACGGGAGATTTATCATGAATCTAATACATGTTATGCAAGAATTTCCGAATCAAGAGAGTTGTATATCACATTTAGAGCGTATTCGATGGGCGGGTGAGCCGCAATGCACACATTGCGATAGCAAAGACGTTAAACGTAAAAAAGAGTGCGGGGAAGGGCGTATCGGACGCTGGCTGTGTAACGAATGTGGGCATCGTTCAAAGTGACATGTGGCACAGTGTTTCATGGCACAAAGATTGCTTTACAGAAATGGTTTCTCGCTATTTGTCTGATAGGGAATGCTAAGAAAAGTCTATCAAGCCACCAATTATCCCGTGATTTAGACATGAATCAAAAGACTGCATGGTATCTTATGACACGTATTCGTGCGGAAATGGCAAAGAAAGGCGGTGCTTTGCTACAAGGTATTATAGAAGCGGACGAAACCTATATCGGTGGC
This sequence comes from Candidatus Poribacteria bacterium, assembly GCA_965219695.1. GTDB lineage: Bacteria > Poribacteria > WGA-4E > WGA-4E > WGA-3G > MSPOR6. Next base: position 10,790 of record CBDCOJ010000013.1, read on the forward strand.
AAACCTCGTAAGCATGGGAAATATAAAGACACTGAACCTGCTAAACGTGGGCGTGGCACAAAGAAAACGCCTGTCATTGGGGCTGTTCAGCGCGGCGGAAATGTTGTCGCAGAAGTTGCGAAAGGGCTAACGGGGCGGGCTATCCTTGAATTTATACGTTCTGCCGTCAATATCAAGGACTCTGAACTTATCACAGACGAATTCAAAGCATATAACATTGTCGGTCAACACATGAAACATGCTGTCGTTAAACATAGAGAAGGGCAGTATGTAGACGGAGATACCCATACCAACACAATAGAAGGCTTTTGGTCGCTACTCAAGCGGGCGTGGTATGGCTCACATCATCAATATTCAACAGCATATACACCTCTATATGTTGCTGAAGGGTGCTACAAATATAACTACAGAAACGTAGATATATTTAGCAAGTTTGTCAACGAAAGTATGAGAGTTTAGGATTGATATAACCTTATATCATGTTTCTGAATTCTATAGAAAATGATAATTTATTTAGGGTTTAGAAGGTTTTATGGTAGTGCCTTCCGTCTTTTCTTCTTTGGAAAGGTTTGTAGCAGTACCTCCAGAAGGTTTTACAGTAATACCTTCAACTAATTTGATAATATCGCTATCCACACCTTTTTCTTTTAGTATGGCTACGGTTTTATCCTTTTGTTCGATACTACCTTCAGTTCTACCTTCGGCTCTGAATTTTTCTTTTCTATATTCTGCCCACATTGTTCGTCCTCCTTCTATGCTGGAGACGATTAGTAAAAATAAGGGAATAACTGTTGCTGTGTCCATTATACATTGTTTTATGTTGTTTATACAACAGAAAATAATAGTGTATATGAATGCTAAGACAACAGAGGCTATAGCAATAAGTGCAGTACTTTGCACAAAGTGATTTGCTATAGTTTTTAGTTCCTCTATGTGTTCAGGATCATTATCATTTTCTTCCATGAAATTCTCTATGGTATTCTAACCCACTTTTAGTAATTATACCATCTTTTTATTCATTTTGCCAATTAAAAACGCAACAGAGCGATAACGTGTTTTTGGACAGCACGATCACCAGGGTCATTACAATAGAGTCCAGTATAGATTTGGTTGTTCTATTGTAATTACAGCGTGCTGCCATGGCGATAAACGCCTTGTTAATATTATACTACAATATTATCGGATTGCCAACTTATCTGTCAAATCAAATGTGTGTACTGAGGATTGATAATTCCCATATAGGTAATAGGGGACAGACATCAAATCCGCCCCCGATTTATTGCGAACTTTATTGTGGCTGATTCCGAAATGCACACGCATCAGCACCATTAAAATGCATTGTATAATAAACGTCTGTGCTATCAATAATGATAGTATTCTCTACATGGATATACCACCAATTTTCCTTGTTAGACGGGTCTTCTGTCCATCCACCAGGAAGTGAATCTTTGAATGCCTCACGTTCTGCCCGTGATCTAAAAGTAAGATTCAAGCGAGGTGGTTGGTCGTATGATGCTTTTCCACAAAATTCTTCAGCCCATGCTTTGGTCTTTTGAAAGAAATCAAGTACATCTTTGTTTTGTGAAGGATTTTCACCAACCTGAATATCGGTCCTTCCCCAAGTTTGTGCATCTTCAAGAAAATCATCTGTAGTAAAATGAAAAACACGATCCGTCTCTAACACATCAGCACCAGCAGGTATTGTGGGCTCTGGTGGTATCTCTATGTCAGTGAAAATATCAGTGATTTCATCAGAAACTTCAGGTGTGGTTTCTTCTGTAGTATCCGCTACCGATTCTTCTACTACGGGTATCTCATTCATTACAGGTTTAAGCACCTGTTGCCCACGATCACATCCGAGTGTCAACAGAAACACAATCAAAAACCAGACATGAAAAGATTTCATACAATACTCCTTTATTCTAAAATTGTAATCATAAGATTATCTGACTGTCCCATACATCATTTAGATTTTAGAGAGACAGATACATTGATTAGGCACAAGGGAAATACTACACCCACTTAAAAGAAAAGTGGGCATCCCTGGTGCCTAAACCAAATTATCCGATTTCCATCAGATATGGGATACCCATAGTTCTGTGGATAATTCGGTTTAGGCTGATAATCATCATACAATATGAAAAATAAAGTGTCAACTTAAAATGGTGAGAATCTTGAATTCAAAGGGATAATACGATATAATCAAAAAAATACGTTAATCTCAAATCTGCTTGTTGCGTAATTTTATTAGTCGGGGGAATCAAAAGTGAATTTGGTTTGGTGTTGTGGGCTTAATATGCTATATTGTGAATTTTTATAAATTATAGATTTGAATTGTAATAATAAGGAGAAATTTATGACAAGTTTTCATGCTCATGATTATATGAATATGGTATCACAACGATTAATAAAAGATTTTGAAGATGCGTCACAAGCTACAACGCCATCTTTAATTGGATCTGCGCGAGAGGTTGCATGTCGCGATAATCTAAATCGTGTACTACCAGGAGGAATTGGTGTAGGTTCTGGTTGTGTAATTGACAGTTATGGTAATTCAAGCCAGCAAACAGATATTGTTTTATACGAACGAGATATGTGCCCCGTGTACTCCATAAATAACACACCTGAAACTACATACTATCCTTGCGAAGGTGTTATTGCTGTTGGAGAGGTAAAAAGTAGATTAACAACCAAATTATTAGAAGATTCATTTTCAAAAATATTATCTGTAAAAAAACTGAAACGATACGTTGATTTTGGCACTGATAATCTGACTATTGGCAGGCGATATGGAAGTTTTACTGGTGTGTATATAGAAAAATCGCAATACAATCCAGACATTGATGGGTATAAAAATATATTTGGTTTTATACTTGCTGGGAAAACTGATTTAAAACCTAAAACGTTATTGGAAAATTATGTGCATTCTGCAATAAAAAACGGACATATATTATCACCAAATATGTTAATCACATTAAGTGATGGGGTTATCATACCTGATAATCCACCAGGTGTTTGTAGTATGTATCCGAGAGATCCAAAAAATTTCCAACATTTAAACCATCGTAATTTTACAACACTTGTCCATTTTTTATATATGGTGTATAGGTCGTTCACTACGGTGCCATTAAATGCGTTTGATCAGTATTGTTTTGATGCAAATTTTGATTATAGTGATCAAATTAAATTGAGTGTTACTAAAAATTAAATATAGGTAACATGAGATTTTTTGAAACATGTTAGTCCGACGCGTCATTATCAAGTGTTATCAATAGTATAATTGACAGAAGATATTATGAACAAAATAAAAACGCAACAAGTAGATTTGTTAATCCCAAATCTACTTGTTGCGTTAATTTTTATATCCCAATCTTTGAGTGATATCCCGACATCCTCTATTTTGCGCTTCAGGTTAAGTTCAGCAGACGAAAGTATCGCCCACGGTTCACCCTTCGTGGGCATCTCCATAGTCGCGCCATTATCACTCACATATTGGGCTATGTTGCCGGTTCGTCTGTCAAAGTCTGATCCGAGGGATACACCTACGAAAGCAGTATTTGCATCGGAGACAGTCTTTTGAAAAAGCAGAATGTTTGTGTCAATGGTAGCGTCAAATACATCTGGTCCCATATCCAGTAGTTGAATCGGTTGGGTAAGCGTTACGAAGTAATCCCTCAACTTTTTACCGTAGCCAGCGCGCATCCACTTATTAGAAGTGATAAAACAGACGTGTCCACTGTTTTTCAAGAGTTGATTCGCTTTTTCGTAGAATAAACAGTAGATATCGCCCGTGCGAGCGAAGGTATCAAAACCTTTATCTTGATAAAGATTTCCAAGTCTACCACCTTCCTTCTGCAATTGTATATATGGTGGATTGCCAATCACCACATCAAATCCATCTGTGATTCCGAACATCCATTCAGGATCAAACCAATCGGCAGTAGCGTTTTGGTCATACGGATCCCATTGTGCGATTCTTTCGGCATCATCTGCTGGGGTGCCCATGCTTTTTAATTCTGCTGCCAATGCCGCTCGCAACTGCCTGTCCTTCCGTTGATATTCACGTTTACGTCGACGGGTGGTCGCATGGAAATGCCGCTCGCGGTTGTTGCTCAGTTGCTGTTCCAGATCTCGCGCGGTGTTACTCGTCAGCATCCGTTGTGCTGTGAGTCCTATCAGTGTGTTTGCGGCGAGAAAACGTGTCTCTAAATTCGGCAACGGTTTGATGCCGAAGTTATCAGCGTCTTTGTCCGCTTCCTGCTCGATAGCAAGCGAGATGAAAAAGCGGAGTTTGGCGATTTGGCACGCCACGGGTTGGAGGTCTACACCGAAGATGCTGTTTTGGATCAGGTATAGCTTCCGCCCGAAGTCGGAGTCTCGGTAACGTTTGAAAGTCTCATCGATTTCGATGAGTTCTTCACGCCGCGTCGGGTCGTCCTGTGTGTCAAACGCGATTTCTGCACGTTGGAGTGCGCGTTCCTTCTGTAACTTTTCCCATCGACTGTTGTCTGGGTCAAGTCGGCGGAGTGCGAGTGTCAACTTGTGGAGCATCCCCATAGGAAACGCCCCGGAACCGACTGCAGGATCCAGTACCTTGAGTTCGGAGATTGCTCGGACGATTGCATCTGTCTCAACATCATCAAACCATTCATTGGCATCATCGAACGCTTGGGCGTAGTCGAGAAGATAGTGTAACCGTTCCTCCCACAGTTTTGTGTCGCCATCGGTTGGAGCGCATTTTTGGGAGAGTGTGGCGACCAATGCTTCCTCTACCATGTAATCGACAATCGCGCGTGGGGTGTAGTAGGAACCGGTCTGTTTGCGGACTGTCGCACCTGTTTCTGGGTTATAGGCGGCGAGCAGATTTTCAAATACTCTACCGAGCAGTTCAGGGTCCAATGCTACCTCTTGCTCTATCGGCGTGTTCTCCTCGACGGTGAATTTGTAATGCTCAAGTAACGGAATCAATCCTTGTTCTATATGAAAAAAGAGACGGTTGGGGATGGATAACTTATGGTACTGATTATCAGAAAAGCAGTCGATTCGGTAACTCTCTTTACCTGTCGCTTCCCAGCTATCCAGACAATCGAACAATCCGCCGTTGATGAACGGCGTTTTACCGAACACCTCCAATAGTTTATCGGGGTCGCGCATCTGATTTTTATAGCGGTAACGTGAAAAATCACGATTGGTGGAATAACCTTTC
>CBDCOJ010000014.1:0-171425 GCA_965219695.1 Candidatus Poribacteria bacterium
AATGAATGGCGCGAACCCAGGGGACACCGTAGGCGATTATGCTTGGACCCTCGGTGAGATTTCTCCAACGAATACGAATAATATTAATGAAGTTATCAATAGAATCGGCTTGAATAGTGACCCAAATATTGATGACCATTCGTCCTATGCGTTGATTACATTGGAATCCGACAGAGACCAGCCCGCGGTTGCGATGGTTGTCGGTAGTGATGATGCAATCAAAGTCTGGCTCAACGGGGAAGTCGTACATACAAATGCCATCAATAGGGGTGCAAGTGGCTTTCAGGACGTACTCGTTGTTGATTTGAAAAAAGGGGATAATCTCTTGCTTGTTAAGGTGAGTGACTTAATTTTTGACTGGAGTATGTTTGTGGGTATTGATGCAGAGTTAACGCCATCGGATATTGAGATTCCTGATTCCAAACCTGCTGCTTTCTCTATCTCAGTAACTGATACAAACCTCCTCTCTGGCGATACGTTTTCACTCAACCTCAACGCAGAAAACATATCCGATTTAGCAGGCTGGCAAGCAGATATTACCTTTGACCCGAATGTGCTTGAAGCAGTTGAAGTCACGGAAGGCGATTTCTTGAAGTGGAAAGGCAGAGACACCTTCTTCCAAGCTGGAACAATTGATAACACCATAGGTAAAATCACAAATCTATTTTCAGCGCGGATATCTGAAAGCGGTGTGAGCGGCACAGGTACACTGCTGTCAGTAACATTCAAAGCAAAAGCAGCAGGCGAAACACAAGTGACACTGGAAAACTTTGAATTCAGTTCTACCACTGGAGACATCATTCCGACTGTGCCACCTAATATATCTATCACTATAGGCGGCTATCCCGCATGGGATGTCAATCAGGATGGACGCGTAAGTATTATAGACTTGGTTCTTGTAGCGAAGGATTTAGGTTCGGACGCACCCGCTAACTTGCGCACAGATGTAAATCGAGATGGTGTTATCAATATCCAAGACCTTATCCTTGTCGCCCAACACATCGGTGAAACAACCGACTCTGCTGCAGCACCTCTCATCATTTCAACAAATACCAGAGAACTAACACCAGTTATTGTCCAAGCATGGATAAAACAAATGGAGCTTGAGAATGACGGATCACTTGTTTTCCGACAAGGCATAGAGAATCTCTACCAACTATTAGCAACGCTGCTTCCCAAAAAGAATGTTTTACTACCGAACTATCCCAACCCATTTAACCCAGAGACGTGGATACCGTACCACCTCGTGAAATCCGCAGATGTCATTTTGACAATACATGCCGCGGAGGGCAAGTTAGTTCGGACACTGGTGTTAGGACATCAAGCCGCGGGTATCTATCAAAGTCGCACTCGTGCAGCATATTGGGATGGTAAAAATGAATATGGTGAACCCGTGGCGAGCGGTGTCTATTTCTATACACTTACCGCAGGCGATTTCACCGCAACACGCAAGATGTTGATACGGAAGTAGAGAATGGCTGTCAGCCATCAGTTGATGTTGTAGGTTGGGTAGACGCTCCAGCGACACCCGACATAACAACTCGGGAGCGGCGGTTTTCCCGCCAAATGCTATTTGGGAAATACCCGGGGAATGCCTAAATGGCATTCATATACATGAGGTGTTAATTTAGCACACTTAACGGGGAGAATCTAAACAGATGAACGATAAAATATCTAAAGGACTTTTACCTATAAATCCAGATATCGTTTTAGATATCTTACAAGAAACAATAGAACAGCTTACAAAGTTAGAAGGTCGGATAGTCAAATGGCACTCTGCCGATATTCAATCTGTAGAAACAGATATGAAGAATTTGCGCAAAATAGCACATAGTTTAGAACATAAAGCGCAACGATTAGAAGACCTTTTATAACCGAGCATCAGTGATCCTTTAACACGATAAGCGTCTATGTCATAGTACCCACTACCTAAAGGTAGGGGCTTGTGCTTCGTAGCAGATGCGTTGTTTTCTCAAGAAAACACCCGTCTCAATTCTGCTCCACAGAGGCTGCTAAGCCACTTGCCCGAAGGCAACTACTTATTTTGACACGTGATTTTCAAACGGGATGCGATATTTCAATCGCCTTTCCCTAAACGTGCAATAGATGTTACAAGTAACTTTAGTCGTTATAGAGCCACAAGGCTTTTACGTGATTGTCTCACGACTGAACTGTCTACCGCAGCATCAATCACAACCAATGCCGACTGCTAAATATAGCATATCAAAAGTGTTAGAAAATGTCAAGTGTTTTTTGATAAATAAACTGATTAGTTTCCGTCTACATCCCACAAGCTAAAGCATGGGGATTTGACGGAAGGTGTTAAGAATTTTCCGAGGACATTAGGTCTCGCCCTGCGGATGCGTAGACAAATATCTGCAATAAAAAACGTTTCACAACGTCCTGCGGGGAGACGTAAAACCCCCGCATTAACAAACCTCAATTTATAGGGTAACCAACTTAACGGTTTACCAGATGGCATCTTTGAAGGATTGACTGCCCTGACAACACTCCGCTTAGGCAAGAACACAGTAACCCCTCTCCCCTAAACTGTGTTGCTTGAAAAAGTTGGAGATAATTAGTTCAAGGCAGTCGTCCCCACTGGGCGCCGTTTGATGTTAAGGTTCAATCTCTACAACAAACGGCACCATCAGCGAGGGCACAACGACAACCCAATTGCCAAAGGGATCTGAGATGGAATAAACACATAAGGTAAATCTATTGCAAGTGGCGTATATTTTTATACATTTGCCGCAACTGCCTAATTTACATAAAACCGATACATTCTTTTTAAATTGATGCCCGGGGAATGCCAAAAGGCATTCATAGCGTTGATTTATAAGGTTCGCAAGTTGTACCCGACCTACGTGTATATGACATCAGGAATGTCTTAATTATGAATGTCTTAGAAGATATATTTCAACGTTGCCACAAACGGCATGGTGAAACTACAATACTCCGGCAACGCAAAACAGTGGTAACACCAGCGCTCTATAAACGTTTTCAGTATCGTATTAAGGTGCATTGTGTGCGCGGCAATCCCCAGATACTTGATGCACTTGAGAATGCCAATATCTCCTTTATGCCGATAGGACACGCCCCTGAAAATGACACAGGTCCACGAGATTTTGGCGGCGCTCGGTTCTTGAAGCGGCAAAAGGCACAAGACTGGCAAATGAAACAGTGGTATGCCTCATGGGGAATTCAGATATATACCGGCATTCCCTCTGAACGTGATGGTGCGCGATGGCACGACTTTGAATTTACATATCAAGCGATTTGCGACGCACCGGAACTTGTTGCTGCTTGCATCAAATCACTCCTCAACATGACTACGACCCCCTTGTTGACGATAACAAAATCAGGTGGACTTCGGTTCTCTTGCCGAATCCCAGATTACCTACATCCAAACACCGATGAAGCGAAATTTTTCATCTATAAACACACGCCCACGGTAGAAAACCCAAACCACCGGAGCATTTATCTAAAAGTCCGTGGGGACAAAGGGTACAGCCGCTGGGATATGCGGTATGAGACGCTATTTGGAAATATGTTAGCGCCACCTGTCATTGCCAAAGAGGTGCTTTTTGCACCTATCAATAAACTCCGTGCGGCACTTCACGAGCCTGGATCATTTCAAGAAAAATCCCCAGCAGAGGTTCAAAAATCTGATCCCCTCACCTTACCATCCCTCGGTTCAGATAATCTTGATCTCGCGAAAGAAGCATTTTTGAAGCGTGGTTTTTCTTATGAGCGAGAAACAAACGGCTTTCATTACTGGATACATGACAACAGATATGTGTCGTTCTGGGAAGACCAGGACATTGTATGGGCGCGCGCGGCTATAGCAGATACCAAATTTCCCACAAGAGCTGTGCCGATAACAGAAATATGGGATGATACTGGCATTTCCACGCCAACGCATATCAAGAAAAAAATACTTGCCATTAGAAAGGGACGTTTAAGTCCATTGGCAATAAAACGGTTGCCACAGAAACTTCAAAAGCAGCGGGCAGCACCAAAGATATATAAAACCCTTAAAGAACGTTCAGCGCAGCTACAATGTATTTTGAAGCGCGATACACGTATTCTTGCACTCACGACTTCCGAAGCGAATATATTAAAGAACACCGAAACAGAAGAATATCTGTTGAACAACCGTGCGACCTGCCTAAATATAGCCAATCGTGGCATGGCAGAAGCAGTAGAAGAACGCTACCGCTCGAAAAACCTCCCCTCTTTTGCTCGCTGGCGAACAGTAATGTACCGGTGGGAGCAGGTAAAAGGTATACCGGTTGACATCCGCATGGCAAATCCCTTCCAACACGGCAATGTGTGTGAGGATGCTGAGCGGTTCCGTGCGTTTCAAGAAAAGGGAGGCAACGCCCGTGAAAGTATCTGTCCACAGTGTCCCGTTTATACTGAATGTCAAGACCGTGGGTATCTCTCACAACCGCTCGCATTACAACGCGCAAACGCACAGATATCGCCAATTGGGAAACTGTTTCTGGACCCACGATACATACATTTGGTAGAACAGACATTGGAGACCACAAATGAACAGGAGCGTATTTGTATTATTGATGAGCGTAAAACATCAATATATGACCTATTTATCCAATGCGGGTTCTCAAAAAAAATCGTGGAGCAATGGATCGTCAACTGGCACGGAAACGCTTTGGGAAACTTTGCAGTTGCCTTAATGAATGCACTCGCAACACAAGACAACTCATATAGTAATCCTATCGGGCAGATTCGCGCTGTGGTCGAAGCATTCAAAATACACAAAGATGAGATTATTCAGCAGATGTGTTGCATTAACATAAGGGGCAAAGTCGTGGCGCGTAGAACTGTTGATACAAAAACAGAAACGGAATTGGCACACTACGCAATTGACTTTGACGGTGGCACAACTGCTTACATCCCTTTGGATGCCAATGCAGAAGAAAAACTCAATGCAATGGACTTGCCTTTCTTATCGCTTGATTTTTTCACTCGCGATGCTGTTGTAGGAGGGAACTCCGGGGAATACCTAAATGGTATTCATACCGTTGATTTGGATTCCCGACCTGTTGCTCCTACAAAGGAAGGTCGCGATTCAGAGATCGCTCCTACAGAGGATATCTCTATACCGATGCAGATGGCAAAATCAGTTGCATTGGGAATTCTTGATGTCCAAACCGCGAAGAAAATAGATTTGCTTCCTACCGTCTGTCCGGATCCGGATTGGACATTTTGGCATCAGTTGGAGCGTTTCTTTGTGCATTACCCACGGGATGCTGATGCCCCGATGCGGTGGGATGATGAATCTCTACAGTTTTGGATGCCGCCCGAGCTGCATCCAAACATCAAACGCCTCTTATTAATATCAACATACCTCTCCGATCAGCAGCTTCATAGGACGTTCCCTGATGAGGAAATGGATGTCATTTCTATTGTTCCCACAGCATGGGTGCCGGGCAACAGAGTCTTTCAGATCCGCACAAGTAGCAAATCTCAACATGAAATTCTAAACTACGATTTCAACTCGGACGTTACTGAACTGTCTAAAATAGGAGAACGATATTTTTTAGGTATCCGCGCAGAAATTGACAAGGACCCGAGCATAAAGCACGCGATTGTCACATATCAAGCGATTATACATAAGTTAGAGGACTTGAGAACAAAGAGGAACGTTTGTTTTATATCGAATTTCAAAAATTTGGATGAGATTGATTTTGAAGCAGTACAGGTCTTATGGATAGTCGGCTTGCCATTTTGGCCGCTGAAAACATTCTGCCGCCAAGCGCAGCTGTTGTTTGGAAACGACGAAAAACCGCTCAATTATGAAAAGGAGGCGGGGTGCCAAGAAATATGGTCTGATCACTATATAGATGAACGTATACAAGGGGTATATGATCAAAATATCGCGGGATTACTCACACAGATTGTTGGATACTTAGGATTAAATCGAGATAGCGATAAGACGGTAATGCTGCTCAACAACATTGAACTGCCGAACATTACCGATAGACCGGAAACATTTCTTTTTGATTGGGAAGATTTTGAGATCGCTGGTGGGTTAGATAGACTTGAGGAAACTGTCCGAACACGCGAACGTTTTGAAGCGGATCGGGATAAACTAACTGCTGAATCCCCCAGAGAAGAAGTGGAACGTGTTTTAGGATGCTCCTCAAGACAGGCAAACCGTATGTTACAGAAGCTGCGGGGTGGCAAAAATATCCCTCGCGTTACTTTCCGAGAACAGATACTCTTTCTGCTCTCTTCCAGTCGTGAAAAAACAACATCATCACTCGTCGCAGCGATTGATGCAAGTCCACAAGCAATAGGAAATGAACTCAAGCGACTTTTAGATGCAGGCGAGATTGCCCGGGTCCGGCGCGGGGTCTATACGCTTCCAGAGAATAAACAAGCTGCTTCGTAAGTCGGGCTTCGCTTTATTCTACCATAGATGTTAATTCTGTAAGCTATTACTCAATATAGACAATCTGATTGCCCGGTCACAAAACAGGATATGGAAAGTTTAATGGAACTAAATATCACTGGGATCTTCAGTGAGCATCAAAGAGGTTTCATAGCCAAAAACATTATAGGATTGAACATGCGATTAATTTAACAAAAAATAGATTTATCAAGAATGTGGTAAATAGGAACTCATAGCGAGTAAATGAGGAGAGTAACAATTATGTTTAAAAAATGTTTTCTAATTCTAACTTTATTCACTATCACTTCAACTTGTGATGCGTGGTTTATCGGTATGCGTTCAAGGGTTATTACAACAGGACCTTATCAACAAACAGGAAACCCGCCGGTAACATGGGCTGATGTGTGCAGTACCCATTATCCAAGCGATGCCCCTAAACATCGGAAAAATAGGGAGTGGACACACTCTTACCATGACAGTCAAAAAGTAACCGATACGCCCCGCATCTTTGGCGATGCCATTTCTGACGGGGACCGAGTTTATATCGTCATTAAACAATACTAAAGGAGTTGTCTAAATGCCAGAAAAACAAGACGAATTAACCCCGCATGAACGGTTCGCACGAGGTTTGGAATCTCTCATAAACCGCGCATGCGTCATGGCACTGCAAGATATGCAGCTTGCTATATCAATGGGCAGAAGTATAGCATCAAAATTTAATATCAGTCCTGAACTTGCAAAGACGCTAAATAAATTCAAGGAAATCAATGAACGAGCAGAAAAAACTAATCGCGAAGTCAATAACGAAAAGGAGTATTTTAACGATGTTTAAAAAGATGTTCTTAACAATAATTTTCACACTGAATTGTCTTTCAGTCGCATATTCACACGGAAATGGGCATACAAAACATGACTACCACGTTTATTTATGGCATGACCATTTAGATGAAAATCCCGGTATTAGCACTGGTAGTAACTATCATTGGCATCTAACACCCGAAACTGAAGCCAGTAGTCTTATGCATGCTTTTGGCACCGGCACGTTTGAAATGAACGGTGAAACAACCAATATTAAAAATCCGTTGCTGGATAATAACGGTGAACAGATTAACCAGGTGCTAATAAGGCATACTGATGATGGAAAGGATCAGTCCGGCACACGGTATGACGCTGTTGCGAAAGCATCTAATCACCATATAAGGATAGACTTATATCATACAACGATGAACACCCATGTGTTTTCTCCTGTGCATGGTGGAGGTGCTACTCGTCAAGAAACAATTACGCATAAACACGACAAATCAGAAGAGCATACTCACACAAAACCTATCATTCACATGGTGGTATATACCAGCCAGTATTAGATGAAAATGGTGAAATAATGTCTGACATTAAAGGCATTGTTCTGTGGGAAGAAGTATTAGATGAGCATTTTCATACTGATGTATCCAAAGAAGAAGTGATTGGATACCGTACTGAAGATGGTGCGACTATTAGTGAGACTATTATATTATACCACTATCATTCAAAGTTTGGCTCAACGGTGATGTCGTACATACCAATGCCATCAACAGAGGTGCAATCGACTTTCAGGACGTACTCGTTGTTGATTTGAAAAAAGGGGATAATCTCTTGCTTGTTAAGGTGAGTGACTTAATTTTTGACTGGAGTATGTTTGTGGGTATTGATGCAGAGTTAACGCCATCGGATATTGAGATTCCTGATTCCAAACCTGCTGCTTTCTCTATCTCAGTAACTGATACAAACCTCCTCTCTGGCGATACGTTTTCACTCAACCTCAACGCAGAAAACATATCCGATTTAGCAGGCTGGCAAGCAGATATTACCTTTGACCCGAATGTGCTTGAAGCAATAGAAGTTACTGAAGGCAGTTTTCTGAAGTCAGAAGGCGGAGATACCTTCTTCCAAAGCGGCACGATTGATAACACAGTAGGCAGAATCACAAGTCTTTTTTCGGCGCGGATATTTGAAAGCGGTGTGAGCGGCACAGGTACACTGCTGTCAGTAACATTCAAAGCAAAAGCAGCAGGCGAAACACAAGTGACATTAGAAAACTTTGAATTCAGCTCTATTAGTGGCGACATAATTCCTACTGTGCCACCTAATATATCTATCACTGTGGGTAGCTATCCTGCATGGGATGTTAATCAAGATGGGCGCGTAAGTATTATAGACTTGGTTCTTGTAGCGAAGGATTTGGGTTCGGACGCACCCGCTAACTTGCGTACAGATGTAAATCGAGATGGTGTTATCAATATCCAAGACCTTATCCTTGTCGCCCAACACATCGGAGAAACAACCGACTCCGCTGCAGCACCTCTCATCATTTCAACAAATACCAGAGAACTAACACCAGTTATTGTCCAAGCATGGATAAAACAAATGGAGCTTGAGAATGACGGATCACTTGTTTTCCGACAAGGCATAGAGAATCTCTACCAACTATTAGCAACGCTGCTTCCCAAAAAGAATGTTTTACTACCGAACTATCCCAACCCATTTAACCCAGAGACGTGGATACCGTACCACCTCGCGATGCCCTCAGATCTCACTTTGACAATCTATACCACAGATGGCAAATTAGTTCGAAACTTAGCGTTAGGACATCAAGCCGCGGGTATCTATCAAAGTCGCACTCGTGCAGCATATTGGGATGGTAAAAACGCACAGGGTGAACTTGTAGCGAGCGGTATTTATTTCTACACACTTACCGCAGGCGATTTCACCGCAATACGCAAGATGTTGATACGGAAGTAGGAGCGGGCGTGTCCAAATATCCGCAACAACAAACGTTTCAGACACGTCCTGCGGGGAGACGCTAACCCCCGCATTAACTAAATGGAGGTAGTGTATGAAAACGCCACGAGATATATATTTTAAAATAAATGATTTTGTATTGTGTATTTTGAGTGACCTTAGTAATGCACGTTCAGACTCAATCAAAACAGAATCCATTCAAAATAATTTTTGTGATTTACGCGAAATGTTTAGTGATAGTCAAACTCAAATTGATCTTAACGCCGTTCTTTGTGAACTAAAAACCGAGGGGTATGTTACAGGTGAAAGTGGGACTGGATGGAGGCTCACTAAGAAAGGTAGAAGACATTGCAAAACGCTTGAAGCGAATTATCAACTTTTAAAAGATCAATCGTTTGAAATAAATGTAAACAAATCCAAAATGGGTGAAGAGCGCAAGTATCTTGATCCTCCGAAATCAACCTTACGATTACACTTTTGTAACGGCAACGAATAGTTCCTATAAAGAAACTATATTCACATCATTTACAAAGGAGTACTTTATGTTCAAAACACTTTTTATTATATTTAACGAAATTGAATTTGAAAGTATCAATTCCATTTTCTTATCTTTTTGAGGATGATGGTAATAACTTATTAAAACGGAGGTAAATAAATGCCAAAACCAACACGTATTGATTACTGTAAATATCTATTCAGTATATCTTCCAAAAAACAGATTGTTCGTCTAACCATCTTCTGCACAATGTGTATATGCATAACCTTGTTTAGTGCGACTGTTATCAGTGATAACCATGAGGATTATGGTCATCAGGAGGAGACTATAGACTTCCATGTCCAAAGACCACGAAATGATATATGGTATCACGACGATTATATATTTGATCAAAAACTTGGAGTAATAGATATTCCCGCTGATGTAGAACATACACATCCTGCACTAACACATTCGCATGAAAATTATTGGGCAGACGAAGATGAAAATGGTGAGCGTCCTGACTTTGCTGAGCATACGCATGCAGCTTTTACGCATGGTCCACATAGAAAGACACACGCCCGAATTGATGCTATAAAGCACGAACCTCATAACTATGACCCAGATGAATTACATGCCCATAATAGCACATCACTGAATTATTGGGAGGGAAAAGATATATCTCATGTCCATCCAGAAGATACTTCGCACATGGGAGGTAGAGCACATACGCATGCTCGTTATGAACATTGGCATCAGGATGGTGAAGAATTGCACGAAGATCATGATGCCGATGGGGAACATACACATCCGCCAACAATTGTTGAAGAGATAGTTGATAGCGATTATAATGCGATACCTTATAAGAGGTATAATGGGTATAACGGATATACTCATACACACACGGATCCAGCGTTTGAAGCGCATAAAGCGGAAAATCCGCCTCATACTGACCATACGAGTTATGTAGAACATTCGCATGATGAAGCGACACACACACATGACGATTTTTCTGAACATACACATGCGGAGCATTCACATTTGCATGCCGATGACATCGCTGAGTTGGAAGCACACAAGCAGGAGGGTCCCGCACATACGCCACATAAGAGTTTTATAGAACATACACATAGCGGAGAGACGCATTCGCATGATGAGTACCCAAGTCATACACACAATGGATATTCACATTCACATGCTGATGACATCACTGAGTTGGAGACACATAAGCAGGAGCGTCAAACCCATACGCCTCATAAGAGCTTTGTAGAACATACACATAGCGGAGAGACGCATTTTCATGGTGATTACCCAAGCCATACACACAATGGATATTCACATTCACATGCTGATGACATCACTGAGTTGGAGACACATAAGCAGGAGCGTCAAACCCATACGCCTCATAAGAGCTTTGTAGAACATACACATAGCGGAGAGACGCATTTTCATGGTGATTACCCAAGCCATACACACAACGAATATTCTCATTCACACACTGACGACATCACTGAGTTGGAGAACCATAAAACAGAACGCCCTTCACATACAACGCATACGAGCATTGTGGAGCATACGCACAATGAATTGACACATTCACACGGCGAATATCCAAGTCATACCCATAAAGGTTATACACATTCTCACGCAGATGACATCACTGAACTGGAAACGCACAAACAGCAGCGTGCAGCACATACACCTCATAAGAGTTTTGTGGAACATACACATGGAGCACTCACACATGCCCACGACGATTTTTCCGAACATACCCATGCGGAATATAGTCATTCGCATACAGATGACATCGCTGAGTTGGAGGCACATGAACAACAGCGCGCAACACACACGCCTCACACAAGTTTTGTGGAACACACGCATAGTGCTGAAACGCATTCACATGGGGATCACCCAAGTCATACGCACGAAGGTTACAGTCATTCACACGATGATGATTCCGTGCGGTTAGAGGCACATAAACAGCAAAAAGCCCCGCATAGCGCACATAAAGATTATAGAGAACATACGCACGAACCGACCACACATACCCACGATGATTTTCCAGAGCATATACACGCTGGCTATACGCATACGCATTCCAAAGATAGTGAATATGAGACACATATCAATCAGCATCCTACGCATAATGCACATGATGAAAAGAGTGAACACCAACATGTTGCGGTTAGCCATTCACACGATGTGTTTCCTGAGCATACGCATCCCGGTTATACCCATACACACTCTATACAACCACAACCTGAACCTACGCCACAATCCGAACCTGACCCAAATCAGCAACAGTCTGAGGCAACAACTCAGCAGAACACGGATACACATGACCCTCAGACAGGGCTGCAGGATGATGGACAACAACCAAAGCCTGAAGCAGATCCTGAACCCAATTATACAATAATCTCTTTTGATTATGAAAGGGAAGGTATTGGTAAAGTCGTGTTCAGCGAGTTAATGTTAGCTCGTCCTGAAAAGTATCCTCAATGGATAGAATTGTATAATACTACGGATCAAGACATTGATATGAATGGATGGAAAATTGTCGGTAGATATTTAGATGATTCAAACACGATAAACATATTAGAATCTCAGGTGATTTCAAAATCTTGGACAATTGAAGGTAAAGGAACAGTTTTAATAGTAAGTTTTACAACGCCAAATTCCAGAGACAGAATAACCAAAGGTTTAGCAGATAAAGCTTATGCTTTAGGATCGAACCGAAAAAATTTCTGGAATTATGAAGGACTTGTATTAGAATTACAAGATGCTGAAGGTAATCCTATAGACCGTATTGGCAATCTAAACGAAGAAAACGAAATCATTTGGGAAATACCTATGATTGTTCGGGAGAAAAGAATTTCTTTGATTAGAAGGCTGAAATCTATTCGATCACAAGAATACAATTTCACTTTCGGTACAAAAGAATTCGGATGGTTTCCCGCTGAGAAAGTAAAACGGCTAACTGAAGAAAGAAATCAGTATTTTTATGGCAGATATACTGATATAGGTGCTCCGGGCTATAGAACCGAAGACGGAGTTACTTTACCTGTCACACTATCTTCGTTTCGTGCTCAGCTAACTAAAAACGGACAAATAATTCTAAATTGGGTTACTGAATCAGAATTAGATAATGCGGGTTTCAACATCCTACGAAGTCAATCTAAGCAAGGTCCGTTTGTAAAGGTTAACCGGAAACTTATCCAAGGTGCTGGCACTACAGGTGAATGGAACACATACACCTGGACAGACACCACAGCGAAACCCAATGTTGAGTATTACTATCAGATTGAGGATGTGTCCCACGCAGGTAAACGCAATCAGTTAGCAACCGTTCGGTTGCGAGGGCTTGTGTCTGCTAAGGGTAAACTTACTACAAGTTGGGCAGATTTGAAAGCGGGACACTAATTTCTGTGGCAAGTGGTCTGTATTCCTATACGCTTACGGCAGGCGATTTCACCGCTACGCGCAAGATGTTGATACGGAAGTAGGAGCGGGCGTGTCCAAATATCCGCAACAACAAACGTTTCAGACACGTCCTGCGGGGAGACGCAAAACTCCCGCATTCATCAAAGGATGTCAAAATGACGGACAATGAACGAAAGGTTAAACTCTATACACTTATCGGAGGCGATTTTGGGTAATATGGATAAATGGACAGTGCAGGAACGCTGCGTTGCCGAAGTTATCATTGAGATGTTTGAGAAGAGAGACCCTACCGGTAGCATGGCATTTGAACCGAAACATATCTATGATGGCTGTTACGAACGGTTAAAAGAAAAGTGGATACCGAAGCCCAGTCTAAGTGCCAGTAGGCAAAGAGCCGTTGTTCATATATTCACTGTCCTATTAGCGCGTGGTGAACTCGTCCAGCCGGGTGGGGAATATACGCCATATTATCTGGCAGAAGACGGCGGTTTATATTACGAGTTGAAAGTAAGAGTCGCCAATAAGAAGTTGAAACCTTTGGAGAATTAACAACACAGGCGGGTGGCACGGTGCTACCTGCTACTAACAATATTTTAAACAACGACTTATGCGTGTGGGGTTGATGATACCGGAGAGGTCGCACGCACCACCTCGCCACACGGGAGGGCGCGTAAAGAAAATACTCCTGATATTAAACTTAGGTAAGTTTATACTCAGATGTCCTGCGGGGAGACGCTAAACCCCCGCATACAACAAATACTGAAGATTTTAGGTATATAGATGCTACAATTAGATAAAATTGACAGTTTAAAGTTTAACTGTCAGAGAGGAAAAGTTAAAATGATTTTTCGTAATTTACTTAATATTGAATGTTTAGCGATATTCTGTTTAATATTTATAATAGGTTGTGGTCCACCTATTCCACCAAATGGTAATGGACCTATTCCACCAAATGGTAATGGACCTATTCCACCAAATGGTAATGGGAAAGTTCCTCCTCAAATAGTTTATATCCCTGTTAATCCTGTTAAGAAGTTATCTCATGATGAGTCTGTAAAATGGTTGCGTGATAATGGTTATAGTGTTGAAACTAATAATCAAAAATATATTATTAGGGGGCAACACGGAAGTAATAATACGAACCTGGATATTAGTGTTGGTGCAACTGTAATAATTCCGGTATACGATAAGTTTTCCATGAATGTTGGCTGGTTTAGTGTTATAGATGGCAAAATTTCTGTTACAATTAATCAAAAACGTACAGTTAAACCTGTTAATTAAGAAAATTTGAGATGTGGATACCTTATCAGTTGGCAACCCTTGCAAGAGATGGGGTTTTATTCAAAATGTTATCAATGATCCGCAGACATCAAGAGGCAGAATCACAACTTTGTTCCCGTGTCCCATAGACGCATAATACAAAATACTTGCGTGGAGACGTAAAACCTCCGCATTATAAAGGAAAATATCATGTTTAGATACTGTTTATCACTTTGTATATTTATTGTTTGTGTATTTTCGAGTGTTGGGTGTTATACGAGTAAGCTAACCGAGGCAGATAAAGCGTGGCTTACTGAACTAACCAAACCAGACCCGCTTGAAAAGGATAACGCGGAACTTAGGAATAGCGTTGCTCAACTTGAAAAGGATAACGCGGAACTTAAGAATAGTAACTCTGAACTCACAAAGGAAATTGAGGGACTTAAGGGAAGCGTTGATCAGCTGACACAAAAAGTTGAGGAGTTAAAAAATGGCAATAACCCCCGCCCGCCTATATCTCTGAAGCCTAACCGGATTCTTCGTGTTGGTGACAAATTTCCATCTTTTAATGACAATGAGATAAATCTGGAGTATTTAATCACCAGAAACGAACCTACTATTGTTAATCCTGATGGGACTGTTACTAAAAAGAACGTAATGAAGTGGCGAAAAGGCAGTGTCATAGAACTAAAGAATGGAACCCGCTATATTTGTGCGAATCCTGATGGGTGCGAAATTGTTGATTTTGTGGTTACTAAGGGTTCAATTGAAGTGTATTACAACAAAAACGATAAGTAACGGGGGCTTTTGCGATAACCGACGGTTAATCGATGCAATTTGGAAAAACGCTAATCCCCCAAACAGAGAATAGGGACAATGTCGTTGTTGATGCCGTTGTGGTGGCAATTTTTAAATAAAAATGTGGATATTTCGCATCTATAGTCAAAAGAAGAACAGATCAAAAGGAGAACTCACATGTTTTCACGTATACGTTTTATTCTCATATTCGCGTGTGTTATTTTTGTCATCGGTTGTGGTGAATCGGAAGATCCGCAGCCGCCTGGACCAATCCCTGATCGCATACCGATAGAAGACAAAAATGTCAATGACACGAATGGTGGTGAAATGTCCAATAATGGTGGAGAGGATCCACTCGTAGACGGCATACTGCAGAGAGGTGGCCGTATCACGGTGACTAACACTATTGTTGATGGCGTGGACAAAAGATTGCATATTAGAAACCCTGAAGGAATTGAATCAGAAATCATTGGGAGTGCAGCAGAGGGTGCGACTGGCATAATACTCAATGGACCTGCACTTGGCGATGGCTGGACTTGGTGGGAGATCGCTTGGGATAATAACGGAAAAGTTGACTTTAATGATGGTGAGAATTGCTGTATTGGTTGGAGTGCTGAAACCAATTTAGATCAAAATGTCCGATATCTTACCGAAATTGAATAGTTTGTTATGAAAAATAAAAAAGGAGAAATTTATGAACTCAAACATGGCGATTGGAAATGTGATTATTATATTTTGTATAGTTTCTTTCATAGGACTCGCAGGATGCAGTGATATGTCAAGTGATCTGTTAGCAGATGACACAGAGGCAGCAGCGAATTTCGCAGATGCCCTGCGGTTGTTGAAGTTGAACGTGGCACGATACTGGGTCCCCCATTAGTTGTCCCTGATGATGCCCCGACAGTTGATATTGAGGCTGTTTATAGTGAAGAACCGAACACAAACTGGTTGCGTCGGGATCTGTATCATCTTGAGGATGGGAGACTAAGGTTTCGCATTACAACTTCGGAAGTCCCACAAGATGACATGGTTATCCTTTTACTTGGCACATTCTTTCCTGAACATATTTACAGAGCTTCACTTTTCAGACTTTTCTATATATACATAGTGATTCCAAAAGGAGAAACTGCTTCTGATATTTATAGGACAGATTTTTCTTATCCGAAAGAAATCAACGCGGAGATACTGGCTGTCATTGATAATGATGATGTGTCTTTATCTTTTAGGGTAATACCGCTTAGAACTCCACTGCCTACTTTACCGCTAAAAGCCTTTTTATCCGATTTTATTCCGCCTGTTGAAGTGCCTGAAAATTACAGATTTCAACCCTATAAGGTAGCAGAGGGTGCACAGATAAGAGCATTCCGAAATCGTGATTTAGTTATTGATAATGATAACTTTTTTGTAGGCGACTTTATTGTTGCTCCTGATCTCTTGAATTCTCATTTGGATCCGTAGTAGCGATTCTCACATAATATTTGTATCGCAACGTATCACATAATTAACGTATCACACAAACTGTGGAGAGACATAAAACCCCGCAGTTATAAAGGAACGGTGAATTTATGAATGAAATACAACAGGATTGGAAAACAACAGTTCGTGCTGCTTATGAAGATATTGAAAAAGCACAAAAGAATTACATTATTATTGTTGCCAAAAGATTGAGAGACCGCTATAACCTGAGTATTCGTGAGATTGCCGATGCACTCGGTGTATGGCAGAATACCTTGGAAACATGGTTGCAAGAGGATGAGCAGCCTTAACACTTCGCGGAGGCGTCTGTAAATATCCGCGACAAAAATGTTTCACAACGCGTCCTGAGAGGAGACGCAAAACCCCCGAAATAATGAATAAAGGAGGAGATGACGTGGCTTTTATTTTGGCATTTATTTTTTCTTATGTATTCTGAATCTGATATACAATATTTTCATAGAAAAATACCAACACGGGTGGGAAGCATTATTGGTCATAGGCATCACGGGGATAGGTCTCTGGTTGTCGTGAACTGTGATGCAAAGTAGTTTTAAAAAATGATTGTCCTGCGGGAAGATGAAAAACCCGTCAAATGCCATGCGCGCATTTAGCGTTGATCCCCTGCAATAACAAAGGAACTAAAAATGAAAGACTTACTTGTATTTTTAGTAATATGTGTCCTACTTGCTTTCTGTAGTTTCTTTCTTGTTGGCTGTGATGAGGGTGTGGACATGGTTGGTGACGTGATTACGGAGCCGACTGAGACAGCTGAGCCGATTATGAATGGTGAGGTGAAGAAGCCTGAGGATCCAACTGACATAGAAGATTCGGTTGATACAAACAACCCGATTGATACAGAGGATCTGACACCTGAGCCAACACCAACACTTACCGTTGACACGGCTGCAACAGATGACGGATCCATTACCGTCTCCGGTGCAAGTACCCACCTTCCGGCGGGAACAACTGTAACGGTAACAATAGGTGATACGGTGACGGTCACAACCACAACAGATGAGGCAGGAAACTGGACTGCCACCGTGCCTGCAGACGAAGCGGAACAGCTTGCCGCAGGAGAAACAACAGTTACAGCGGAGACAGCAGGAGCAGATCCTGCCACCGGTTCACTTGTTATCCCAGAACCATTGTCAGAAGAAGAGCAGTTGGAAGCAGAGTTCAGACAGGAATATGAACAGTACAACTTCTCAGAGGAGACAGTGGACAGGTTAGTGCGCTCTGAAATGGAAAAAGAAAGGAGCCGTAAAGCAAAATCTGCTGGCGAAATTTCTCGTGATGAACTTGTTGAGAGAATCATTTCGCTCAATGAAGAAGCATACGGTATTTCCAGTGACTATGCTGCTACACTCCGAGATATATATGTTGAAGAACGACCGGAGGAAAAATATCTCCTCAGAGGTGCAGATTTTGAAAGCATCGGCATCGCCTACCTCATCGTCAAAGAAGCTAACCCTGACGCAGAAGGCGAGGAGTTTGAAGAACTCTTTCGGCAGGCTGCTCGGGAAGGGGCTATTTCCATCTCCTCTCCATTCCACAACAATAATTAAATATACTACCACCCTACTGACGTAGGGTGGTTTTCCTTTTACCTACGGAGTACAGGTCCGAGAAACCTCAGAAAGAATCAATGCCTGTGCCTGAACACTACCAGAAGTAACCACGAAATACACGCGTTTTGTGTGTGCCGGTAGGTATGCCACACGCTCAATTTTATCTGTTTTCTGGTGGCAACTGGGCAATTTGAAAACATGATACAATTTCGTGCCTGTTTATGTTCGTAATGGAAAATCCAAACGCAACATACAATTTTCGGATACTTTGAAAACTCGTCTCAAATGTCGTAACCTACCTGCAAAATTTAATCTCCGAGATCGTGCGGTCACCAAAATATTTTTTCGCTGTTGGTTAATTTACTCTTGGTCAATTTGAATAGATTGCTAAATTGGTAAACAAGGGGGCTGACAGGAAGAGGACAATGATTGAAAAAGAAAAATGGGTAAATTCGGATTTGACTGATAGGCGAAGGTCAACATCACTTATAGAAAATGAAGTGACGTTTGTGTTGTGGTTGTGTGTTTACCATCAGGGATACGCGCAAGATGGACAGGCGGGGCGCAGCAAACAGGAGCGACGTGAAGTGTAGCAGCGAAAGGTCGGGCGGTGCAAGGAACGCAGCACACAACCGCCTGTAGCGTCGCGAAACGAACAAAGTGACGGCTGTAGCACATAGCGCAAGCGTCTGCCTGCCACTGCCAAACCGCGCCTGCCGTTTGCACGAAAACCGACCGTTCTTTATGTTTCTTAAAGTGCAGCAGCACCTATTTCAGCATTATCAAGGGGTGGCGGCCGGGCGTCTGTGGTGGTGGACCGGCTGCGCGAACAACGGATTGGCTTACCTGATTATTGACCTGAAAATGTTCGGTTAAGCACTCTATGCAGAACTTATAAAAAAGAATAAAAAAGAGTTCGCGTAATTGCAACAAAAGGGCAATGATGTGCAATTATCCTGTATTTCTATAAGCGCAGTAAGTATACATTTTCCAATGTTTTCGCGTCCAATTTCGCCCAATTTTAGCGTGTTGCTCGTGCTTTTCGACGTGTGGCAATTGTGGCAAACTGACCGGTTTGTGCCATTGATACTTGTAAATGGCAACTCTTATTTGTATAAACATGAAAAATGTTTATTTTTTAGGTTTTTTTGCGGTTTATCAACTGTCTTTAAGACAGTTGATTTCCGGTGTATCGCGTTTCGTTGGGATGTCCTTTCTATTTTGCTTTTCTCTGCGGCATTTTCACGGATGGCTGTTTCTTCTTATTTCGCTGTGTCTACCACAGGGGCGTATCAAAGAATGCGTTGTGGTGCATTCTGAACCTCTTTTTATTTCGTCATTTATAAAAAACGGTGTTCCTCTCAAAATCGATAGTATAATAAATGGGCACCATCCATCAGATCTTCAACTGAATCCCAAAACCACTTAAAAAATGCCAGTCGCAGCCGCAACCCTGAAAACGTAGCAACTTTTCCTGAAGGTGACGTTTTTGTAGTTTTGTCCTATTCAGATTGTCCAAAATTTGGAATTGCATATATTTTACATCACGTAAACGAAAAAAGTGCGTCAGAACGCAATCTGAGCACTTTTTTCAAAGGTGTATTTTATCGTAGATATCTGAACCCCGGATTACGCGGATTTCGGTATTACTTCAATAATATCGGTTTCTCCATCTTTTTTCGCGTTAAGCACTTCTTGTGTATCGTAGCCGCGCCGCATCAATTCAACAAGCAGCGCATCATCTGTCGCCTGATCCAACGTTGGTGATTTCTTTTTTCCACTCTTTTCCGCAGACAAAGACATCGCTTCACTCGCTTCTCTGATTTTCGTATAGTTGACACCGAGGTACCTTTGTGTTGTTTTCACATCCTTATGACCAAGCATTTCCTGCACAGCATAGATATCGTTTGTTTGCTCGTAAAGGCGTTGTGCGTAACTCTTGCGTAGCGAATGCGTAGCAAGTTTACCGTTCAAGCCCGCCTTTTCAAATGCATGTTTGAGGATGTCGTGCGCGGCTTTGCGTGTCATCGGCTGGCTGCCCTGCCCGTTTCGAGAAGGAAATAGTGGACGTGACACATCAGGCGGAGTACCATACTGTTCAAAATGCCAAGCGATGATTTCTTCCACGGCGGCGCGCCCATCCGAGTTGATCGGCACAGCACGAGAATCTTCTTTGCCTTTCACAATAGATCTATCAAAAAGCAGATCCGTGACAGGTGCATTGTTCTGGAACACATCACCGAGTGTGAGACTCAGCAGTTCTGATATTCGACCTCCGGTAGAAACGCCAAGCATAAACAAACACTTATTGCGGATAGCAAACGTGCCGTCAAAGCTGCTCGCAACCCGTCGAATCTCCTCGTTTAGTAGGGGTCTTGTGCCTTTCATGGTTACACCTCCAAACATGTATTCGCCCAAACGTATGCACATTCTAATCACGATTTACGCAATCGGTGGCTTATCGTGCATCCGAAAAACGGCGTTCAACGCTTCCGCCAATATATCCTGAGTCGTCATATTCTTTTCAACACCGAGGTGTTTCAACTGGCGATATACATCGTCGTCAAAATAACCTCCAATATGTCTTTTCTTGGGTTTTCCCTTTTCAACAACTTCAGATTCAGCTACTTCAGCGTTTGTTTTTGGTTGCAGCTCGTTTTCATCTACATTAAAAGCTTCTGCAAGATTAACTTTCTGTTTAGACATTTCTACACTCCATTTCGTTTGATATGTATGTATACAGATCCTGTATTTCTCGACTGGCTTTTCCACGAGGTTCCAACTCTTGTGCAGTCAGCCCAGCATTATATGAATCCAAAAACGCAACACGATCCCCGATATTACACGGCGCACAAGGTATATCAAACACCTTAACAGCCTCACGCGCTTGATCTACCCTATTCCCTCTTGATGGCACAGCGTTGAAAACAATTCGTGCTGGCACATTCGCTATACGAATAACGTTGACCGTAGATGGAATCGCTTCAAGGTCAACCAGTGCCGGTTTGCAAGGGATCAACACCATCTCTGCCGCAGTTGCAGCATCAAGTGCTGCTGTTTCAGTGTGTGGTGCCGTATCAATAACAGCAAGAGTCGCGCCACTTTCTTTCGCACGGTTCAAAGTTTCTGCCAATCGGGACACCGGCGTAGCCACCACGAAAGGAGTATCGTCCTTACGATGGTCTTTCCATTTTGCAGCGGATGCTTGCGGATCTAAATCAATCAAGATAACGGTATGTCCGGATCGTTCCGCCTCCACAGCAAGGTGAATAGCAAGGGTTGTTTTTCCAGTTCCCCCTTTGCGCGAAAGAATGGCTAACTTTTTCATAATACCTCCATTCTGCAGGAATGCAAGGTTGCAGACTTTCAAGATTGATAGATTGAAATCTTGCAGGATTGAAGTCCTGCATCATTAAATATGACGTTGAATATCAGGATAAGTTACATTTTCTTTCAAAGATTGCAGGTCTGCAAGATTGATAAATTGCAATACTGCAGACATTCAAGATTGAAACTATTCAGTTTTTATATTATGCAAGGTTGCAGGATTGGCAAATTGAAATGTTGCAGACCTGCAAAGTTGATAGCTTGCAACCATTCAGACTATCACCGAGTACCCAGAACAACGTCAAGCGCATTTGGACGAATATGCGTGTGGTATTCATCATAACTTGTCACCTCTTACATTCACTGGTAAGCGAGGTTTCCTAACCTTGCCTGTTTACAGTAATCTAATTAATTCTAAATCTACTATAGTTTTAATTTTCTTGAAATTTAGGTCCAAAATATGCTATTTTATAATCACAGAGGCAAGAATAAAATGATAACTGGGAAGGAACAGGATGACACAAAACAACGCACAAGACCTAAACTACAACTGGGCACAAGAACACATGCGCGACTTTGAAAGATACCTCACTGAACAATGCAAACCTTACTTTCAGGCTGTTTCTACTGAGGATTCTTCAAAGTTTATGGCACCAATGTGGTGGAGCGTTGGGTACGTCATCCAGCGATGTATCGCTGACAGTCAACCTATTGATCCAAAAGACACCGAAACACTCATTGATAGAGCTATGTTGCTCTTGATGCTCTTAACCCACAGCAAAAATCCGATTTTTTCTCAAATACGATATCAATTCGTCCTACCGATGGCAAAAGCGTTGAAAGTTTCTACAGAAAACGAAGCCATCAATGAAAAGATTTTTGAGGGTATAGCTTTCACCGTCCTCAGTCTCCAAAATGGAAAAACGTTGACGGTTCCAGACCTAACAGGGCATGGGCAAACAATACTTGAAGTAGGAAGAACTAACTAAAACTGGTGTTCTATTACATTACATGCAGGATATGAGACGGAATTATTAGGAGTATCTCATAACCTAAACATAAAAGAACCAAGGGATGAATACAATGGAATATGTAGCAAATGTTCTACCGCCCAATGCTCCAGTTAACAAAGCTTCAGAAATACCAAGCCTATTTCACGAAGACAGCGGATTAGATACAGATTTTCCAAATATACTTGATTTGAGAACTAACATCGGTAAATGGTTTAGAGACACTAAGGAGGCTTCCCTCTTAGCAACTATCCAAGAAAATTCGCATCTGCCGGAAACAGAACAACGACGTTATCAAGAATTATGGCATAAATGTGAATATGAAATTTTAACCGAAACCGAACTTGCAGAATATCAAAGTCTGCTTAGCGAATTAGATACTCGGAACCTGAAACGGCTTGAAGCACTTATCGCTTTAGCTGAGCTCAGCGGAAAAACAATAGATGACATTATTGCAGAAGTTGAAGTAAACGAGGAAAATAGTGTTATCTAAATATGCTTCCGATCCCTTGCGTCAGCAGGTCGAAATTCGGGCAAAAGGTTTATGTGAGTATTGCCAATCTCCCGACGAATACTGTATTGCTTCCTTTCACTGTGACCACATCCACCCTAAAAAAGAAGGTGGCAAAACCGAATTAACCAATTTGGCATTTTCATGTCCATCGTGTAACACCCACAAGCACACAAAAACACATGCCTCCGATCCACTGACCAGTGAAAATGTTCCGCTTTTTAACCCGCGCCAACAAAACTGGCACCAACATTTTCGGTGGAGTCATGACTTCCTATTTATTGAGGGAAAGACACCAATTGGTAGAGCCACAGTTAAGGCTCTGAACATGAACAAAGATAAACATATTGGGTTAAGAGAAGTTCTAAAGGCTGCAGGTAAACATCCGCCTACATAATACCAAATTAACAGGATTTATCCTATTTTCTGAGCGGTAGGTACAGAGTCATTCAATTGTCGTGAAGCACTTTTGTAGAAGGGCTTTGTAACCCCGATTAATGAATTGGACCTCTTATATCCTTCACCTTAGTGTGGAATCAAAATCCCATAATGGCATTTTATTTCGGAATCGGAATTAGTCGTTTTGGGATTCCAAATTTTTTATTGCGTTGTTGGTGGGGTCTATGTCACTTGACAATTTTTCACCAATAGAGTATCCTTTTAACATCATGAACTTGGTAGAGAGTTTCAGCCGCGCCGCAAGGCGCGGTCTCTACCACTAACAGATTGAAACATGGAAGTTCATGATGTTTGAGTTCATGAATCACAAAGTTAACATCTAATAACACGATTTATTACTACGCTTTCAATATCTTTGCACATTCTATACTAAGTTTGTGATAGGTGAGAGGAAAACCCTTCACCACAAACACGGGGAATACCTGTATGTACATTCTTAACCGAATTAGATACTTAACACAACGCGGTAAACGTCAAGACCTGTTAAACAGATACGGATTTTATGAAACCGTAGAAACACAAAGAGGCAAACTGATCGGAGATGACATGCTCGGTGGTGTGAGTATTCTTATCAGTAATTACACCACCTTTCATTTACACACGACAGTGCATTGTCCGTTTCTAATCCGACCCCACGACAAAGAAGTATCGGAATACTCATGCAGACTATGCTTAATAAGTGCAAGATATAAATTATCACTGGAAGAATTAATACCTTTATTAGAGTGGGTTCCCTTTGTTCCGTCCGAATATGAATCACTAATGTATAATCGTTATCCTTGTAAATGCATGAAATGGACAGGACACATTTCACAAGAATAAAAATGTTTAATAGATAACTAACCACGAAGGGACTCTGTCCCCTCACAACACAAAGGAGCAATATGATGAATGAATTTTCTGCATTCGAGTATGTGAGAATAAAAAGCGATATAGACGCTGCTCACTACAACAATCTTGGCGTTGACGAGTGTGAAAATGGCAATCTTGATGAAGGTATCGCTAATTTTAGCAAAGCTATTCAGTTCAAACCTAAACTTGCAATTCTCTACTACAATCGGTCTATTGCACTTGGCAATTTAGGACTAATATCAAGCGCGAAAGTCGATTTTGAAACAATCGAAGTTTTGCAACAAGAACGTCATATTCTTGAACAGTTCGGGCGATTCCAACCTGAGATTCTTGAGGCTGTTAAGAAAGCTTTCAGTCCGCTTGAAAATTAACTTCTTAAAATCATCGTCTGTTTTGTGAAAAAGTTTTGAAAGTTCCTCTAATTCCATCTCATTCTTTCATTGACAAACTTATCAAATAGTTGTCAATACTCCTATAATTATACTTAAGATCAATCGCCTTTGTTAATGCTGGCTTTCCCAACATGGCGAAGGTAGACTTTGAAACATTCCATATATTGCAACAACAGACAATATAAAGGTTTATAGCGATTTGTACTAAATCCCGAAACGACTAATTCTGTTTTATTTTTCAGAAAATGTTGTGGCAATCCCTGCACCCCACATATTCATCACGCGTATGCTCTACCAGTACTCAGGATGTTTCAGGATTATTTTACCGTCGTTAACATCAACAGCGAAAACCTCACTCTCAACAACAGCCAGATTATGGATGTTCTTTTTCGCCAAATCCTGGAAGTCAATTTTATCAACTGATGGATTCATGTGGTGGACATCGTTACGGAAACTCTTCAGAATTTGATATGATGCCTCAAAACAAATTTTCGAAAAAAATTTTTGTGACAGTAACATTTTCAAGAGTTTACAACGTTTAATGTTTTCATACTTAATGTTCTTTCGTTCTGCGACCAGTTTAAGTATCCCTTCATTAACTGCTTGCGTTGTCATAACAGTTGCAATGAAATGCCCATCACGATACAAGTTTATACACTCCTTAGAAGCGTCCGTGAAATGATGGATCGGAGTTACAAAAGGTCTATCCACTTCAAGATAGCGATCCACTCTTTCTTCACGAGTATGGTCATCCGTGTCTCGAAAATGTTCTATCATACTATTGCGCTGCATTTCCTGCATAAATTTATCCAAACCTTCTACAGCCTCCATTCTTTACTATCCTCCCTAAATCATTGTGCAAAGCAACATGGAACAATATAATTCCTTGTAGTAGTGTATCATACTTGCCATTAGATTCTCCAGAAAGTATCTGATTGACTTCACGGTGCTGCCGTTGTATAATCTCACCTAACTACGAACCTTCCATTTTACAATATAGATATTACATTGCCTATGCAAGAAAGCGATAAACCGATATGTCAGATGCCACACAGATGCCCCTATTCATCGGAAACGAAGAGACAGATAACGGATTTTACGATGCCCTCAATTTCATCCGCCAAAACGCCAATAGCCAATTCGGAAAAGGCAGACTTTTCGAACGACTGATAAGAGCATATCTCCTTGAGGACCCCTTCTACAAAAATCGATTTTCGGAAGTATATCTATGGACAGAATGGGCGGAACTCCGTCCAGATGTTGATGGTGTAGATTTAGGCATTGACCTTGTCGCGATAGAACGCGATGGTGGAGTCTGTGCAATCCAATGCAAATGCTATGCCGATGACAAACGAGTTTCAAAATCCGATATTGATACGTTCATCTCGCAATCTAACCGCCAACCTTTTACTGCACGAATCTTTGTTGATACTGGGAGAAGTTGGAGTGCAAACCTACTAAAAGCCATTGATGGATTAGAACCCCCATGTCAACGGATTAGCGCAGCACACCTCGCAAGCCGACCCGTTGAGTGGCCCGACCTCAGTCTACAAGAACCAGACAACCTAAACTATCAACTGGAAACGTTCAGCCTACGCGACCATCAAAAAGCAGCGTTTGACGATGTTATCAACGGTTTCAAGGATAACCACCGCGGTAAACTGATTATGGCATGCGGCACTGGTAAGACTTTTACCGCACTCCGTATTGCAGAGAAAATCGCCGGTGTCGGTGGTAGCGTGCTATATCTTGTCCCTTCCATCGGACTCTTTGCACAAGCAATGCGTGAATGGGGGGAACAACAAGCCGTACCACATCGCTACATCGGTATCTGTTCAGATACAAAGGCAGGTAGAACAAACGAGGACGCTACCATGCTGGAACTGGAAATCCCTGTCACCACAGATGAAACAGCCATCTCGGAAGCATTGCAGAGAACTGATGAACAGAACATGCGGGTCGTTTTCTGCACCTATCATTCACTGCCCATTGTCGCCGCAGCACAAGATGCCGGTGCTCCTGATTTTGACATCATCTTTTGCGATGAAGGACACAGAACCACCGGTATTGAGAGGTCCAACACCGATAACGATATATCGCCTTTTGTGCTTGTGCATGATGCAGATCGCATTCGTGCCAACAAACGCCTCTATATGACAGCAACCCCACGTCTATATACGGAAAGCGCGAAAACAAAAGCCGCACAACATAATATTGAAGTGTTCTCTATGGACGACAAAAAGACTTATGGAGAGGAGTTTCACCGCCTACCCTTCTCCACTGCGGTTGAACAAGACCTGCTTTCCGACTATAAGGTTGTGGTACTCGCGATGTCCGAAGAAGGCGTAATGGATACGCTGCACGCATATAACAGGCGCAGCGGAGGTGGCAATGAAGTTGACATCAACGATGCGACAAAGATTGTCGGCTGTTGGCGCGCCCTACAGAACCCCGAAAGAAAATCTCCTGACGACGCGTCCATCAAACCGCTCAGACGCGCCATCGCATTCACAAATACCATCAAGACATCCCAAAACCTCGTGGCACATTGGAACGGCATTATAGATACTGCCATTGAAGATATGCCGGAAGACCAACGCCCAGATAATTTCACATGCGAAACCGCGCACGTTGATGGGAAACACAATGCACTCGCACGAAAAAGGCAGATTGAATGGCTAAAAGGCGACACCGATGGTGTGTGCCGTATCCTCTCCAATGCACGATGCCTCTCCGAAGGTATTGATGTCCCAGCACTTGATGCTGTGCTTTTTATGACACCTCGAAACTCACACGTTGACATCGTGCAGGCTGTCGGACGTGTGATGCGCAAAGCACCGAGGAAGCAATACGGCTATATCGTGTTACCAGTCGCAATCCCGCCAGATGTTGACCCTGTTGATGCACTCAATGATAACGAAAGGTTCGCCTCTGTGTGGGGTGTCCTCCGCGCGCTCCGTTCGCACGATGACAGGCTCAACGCCGAAATTAATAAAATTGATCTTAATAATGAACCTACCGAAATCATTATCATTGAAGGTGCTAATGGTGGGGGTAGAAATGGAGAAGGCACTTTAGACCCAGAGCAGCTGCCACTGCTGCCGATCGGTATTCCTGCCGATGCAATTTACGCTAAGATTGTGGAAAAATGCGGCGATAGAAAATACTGGGAGAGCTGGGCAAAAGATGTCGCGGACATTTTCAAAAGACTCGTCGGACGCATTGAAAACCTGCTGGAAAATCCCGAAAATGAGGCATTGCAAGAATGGTTTGATGACTTCCACAACGAGTTGACGGAAACAATCAACGACTCAATCACCCGTGAGAGTGCTATTGATATGATGGCACAGCACATTATCACCCGCCCCGTCTTTGAAGCTCTCTTTGAAAACTACGATTTTGCGTCCGGCAACCCTGTAGCGAATGCGCTGAACAAACTACAAAACGACTTTGGCGAATTCGGGCTTGAAAACGAAACGCGGGATCTGGAGGGATTTTACGAAAGCGTGCGGATGCGCGCTCGCGGGCTTGACAATAGCGAAGCACGACAACGGGTGCTGTTGGAACTCTACGAGAAGTTTTTTGTTACCGCACTGAAAAAGGAGGTTGAACGGCTCGGTATCGTCTACACACCTATTGAGGTTGTGGATTTCATATTGCACAGTGCCAATGAGGTGTTGCAAGATGAGTTCGGACGCACCCTCAGTGATGAAGGCGTGCATGTGCTGGACCCATTCACCGGCACCGGTGTTTTTCTTACCCGTCTGCTGCAGTCCGATATTATCCAAGATGCCGACCTTGAACGCAAATATCGAGAAGAACTCCACGCAAACGAGATCGTCTTGCTTGCATACTACATCGCCACAGTCAACATTGAGGAGACATTCCGCGGGCGACGCGGAGAAGATAGCACTTACGAACCGTTCAACGGCATCGTCTTGACAGACACATTCAATCTAAACACGGGACGGGGGCTTTTCCCAAAAGAATGGCTACCAGAGAATAACGAACGCGCCGAACGCCAACAAAAAATCCCAATACAAGTCATCGTTGGCAATCCTCCGTGGTCAGCGGGACAGCGGAGTGCATCAGATGACAATCAAAATGTGGAATATACGGAACTCAAAGATCGTATTAGAGACAGTTATGCTAAATATTCTACAGCGAATTTGAAGCGAAACCTCTATGATACATATAAAATGGCAATCCGATGGTCATCCGATAGGATTGGTGAACAAGGTATCATTGCCTTTGTAACCAACGGTTCATGGATTGATGGAAACGTTGATTCGGGGGTCCGCGCTTGTTTGGTAGAAGAATTCAGTTCAATCCACGTGCTGCATCTTAGAGGAAATCAGCGCACCCAAGGCGAACGTTCACGGCAAGAAGGTGGCAAAGTATTTGGTCAAGGTTCACGTGCTCCTGTTGCTATCACAATCTTTGTCAAAAATCCAAACGCGACACACGAAGGATGTAAAATTCAATACCGTGACATCGGTGACTATCTCACTCGAGAAGAAAAATTGGAGGCACTACACGAGGCTGAGTCAATCTCAGGGTTCAGTGATTGGGACACTATCACACCCGATAAACACCACGATTGGATTGAACAACGTAACGAGGCTTTTAGCCAGTTTTACCCAATCGGATCAGAAAACGCAAAAGCAGGAAAGGCAGACGATGCAATATTGGGATTGTATTCACGCGGATATGCAACAGGTAGAGACGCATATATCTACAACTTCTCACATGATGACTGTTCTGAGAATGCTGAGCGAATGACGCAGGACTACATCAACGCGCTGTCTGAACTTGAGGATAATCCTGAACTCATGTTAGATGAGGCTGTTCAACTCCATTCATCAAATCTTAAGTGGGATCTTAATCTCATGAATAATCTTAGGCAGAAGAAAGAAACTGTATTCAGTGCCGACTATATCCGGAAAGTTGTGTACCGGCCATTCGTCTCTATGAATTGCTATGCTAATTATATCTTCGCCCAGAGAAAATATCAGATGGATAAGATATTTCCAGACGGTTCCAGCCAAAACCTCGTGATATGTCTTCCCGGTATTGGATCTAAAAAGCCATTTTCTACCCTTATGACTAATATAATGCCAGATCTTGGCTTTAGTGAGGCTTGTCAATGCTTTCCACGGTGGCAATATCCAAAACCTTCGGATGAACCAGACGCATCAGAAACACTTCTTGATGTTGACGAGTCACCGGAACGTATTGACAACATCTCAGATACTGCACTAAAGGCATTCCAAGAACATTATAGAACAGATAAAATTACCAAAGATGAAATCTTCTATTATGTTTATGGCATTCTCCACGCCCCCAGTTACAAGGAACAGTTTGCTAACGATTTATCCAAGATGATACCACGTATCCCTTATGCCCCAGACTTCACCGCCTTTGCTGAAGCAGGATATAAATTGGCAGAACTCCACCTCAACTATGAAACCTGTGAACAGTATCTACTCAGAGTTGAGTTTCCGAATGTGTCCTCACCGCCAACAGACCTTGAAGATGCAGACCCGAACCTTTTCCTGCTAACTGAAAAAGCGATGCGTTATGGGCCTGATGGGAAAAGATCACTTGACATCAACACACATGTCCGCTTATCTGGCATCCCAGATGACGCTTATCGTTATGTCGTCAACGGCAGGTCACCGTTGGAGTGGTTTATTGACCGCTACTATATAAAAACAGACAAGGACAGCGGCATCGTCAATGACCCAAACGGTTGGTTTGCTGATCCGCGGGATTTGGTTAAGGCAATTAAGCGCATTGTTTATGTTAGCGTGGAATCCGCTCGCATCATTGATGGGTTGCCAGATGAGGTAACTGCAGAGTAGTTGATTGGTAAAATTTGTTGGATAACATAGAAATTAGAAAGGTGGAAATTATGCTGCCAGATTTTCCTGATATAAAAGAAAAACTGAAAATAATGATGCATTTTAAGCTAAAACATGCAATTTTATCAAACCTTGGACCACTTGCTGAAATACCAGAATCAATTCATTTTGAAGGAAGTTCATCTATCACCTACTATTCGGATGGTACACAATCAGAAACAGAGTCAGTGGAAATCAGTTCACAATTAAAAATTGAATTGGAAGATGTTGAAACAATGACTCCTGAAAAAGTCCATGAGAAAATAGATCATCTTGCACAGGAAATGGCTAAAAAACAAGCAAGGCATTTTTATAAAAAAATAGACGAAACGGCTGAAGAAGCTGGTACAGTAGTCAATGCCGAAGGAGCACCGTTCTCAATGGATCTATTTTTTGAGGTGCTAGAAAAAATTGACATAGATTTTGATGAAAATGGGGATCCGACTGGATTAATGGTTGCTATGAGTCCTGAACTTTTCCGCTCTGCTGCTAAAGTACTTGAACAAGCAGAAAACGATCCTGAAATGAACAAACGGTTTGACGCTATTATGGAACGAAAAAAGGAGAAATGGCGTGTTAGAGAGAATAATAGAAAATTGGTTGGATAATACAACTGAACTATCATATCAACAACCATTTTGTTATATACTTTCTGCTGAGGGATATACGATAGTTCATTCAACAAGACATCCTGCTATGGAACTTGGGGTGGATATTATAGCCATTGCATCCGATGGAACCCCTTGTGCATATCAGTTGAAAACCGGCAACATCTCCTTAAAGAAATGGAGGGATGAGGTTGGTTCACAAACAGATGATTTGGTCTGTGGACAACTAAATCATCCATCAGTTGACACCACAAAACATCACAAGTCGTATTTTGTCACGAATGGAAGAATTGAGGAAGAAGTCTGTCGCCTGATAGATGATAGAAATCGTGCATGGGAGAACCAAAAGCAATCCTACCGTCGTTTAGAAACTATCGTTGGCGGAGAACTTTTTGAGAAAGCGAAAAGTTTAGGCACTGATTTATGGCCTTCAGAGTTAAACGATACAAAAACGCTCCTTGAAATGTTCCTTGAAAATGGCAAGGGTATATTACCTAAAGAAAAGCTTGCTTCACTGTTTGAATCTATTTTTTCACTTGATAGTGATAAAAAAGTACCTAAAAATAAATGCAGACGCATAATAGCTAGTGCCGGGCTCTTATGTATGATTTCTGTATCCAGCTTTTCCAATGAGAATAATCATGTAGCAGAGATTGAAGCATGGATACTATATATTGCCTACGTTTTCGCGTTTGTGGAGAAACAGGATCTCAAAAATAAAATATATAAAAATGCAATTGAAATTGCTGAACAAGCAATCTACGATACTTTATCAAATCTGTGTGTGGAAATTAAAGAGCGTGAGAACCTTAACGAAGGTGATAATCTCATGATTGATTCATATGTTTATAGAGTTCGAGTGACCTTGCTATTGGGTTTAATGGGTATCTATTCGCTATGGCGGACGTATATTGGAGAACCGAAAGATGAGACAGATAATTTCATCCAAGTATTTTGTAATGATAAATGGAAACAATTAGAGTGTTGGGGAGAAGCAGCGATACCTCAATGGCTGGCCTTTATTTGGTTTTTTGAAAAGAATGTTGACATGACTTTAGGCAATAAGTTTCTCAAAACTTTAATTCCATTAATTACTAACTATAACAGTCCAGACGGAAATGGAATACTTTCTAATCCATACTATCAGGCGGAAGTTATCTTACCACATCTACTTGGTATAAGCAAAGAGCCTTTTATGGACTCCTTCAAAGGACTATCCTATGCGTTAGAAGGTCTTGTTCATTTATGTGTACGGAGAGATCTAAAGGAATCAATTAGAAGCGTTTGGCCAGACGTTACGAGACTGGTATCTACATATTACGAACCAGACGACTATTGTGAATTTTATAGGTGGAGAAGTGAAAAGGGGAAGAATGCGTATAAACATCCCAATCATACACAAGAATGGAAGGAATTAAAAATGATAGCCTCTGAAGCAGAGGGAACGTGCATTCCGCCAACTATAAAGGAACACCCAATTCTTCTCTTACTTTTTCTATGTGTATATCCCCACCGGATGAATGCAGGAATTATGAGATGGTTGGATGCACAGATGCAACAGATAGACCCATAGCAGCCGATGTGAAATTGTAAGAAAGCAGAGAAATGAACCCATGCAATTGAGGAATCATATATGACACTGAAAAAATGGAAAAAAGAGTTTAGGAAAGAACTTGACGCACTTCGTCAACCAATTGAAAGACTTGATGCACTCCTTACACTTTGCCCATACCCATCATCATGCTATAGCATGATAAGAGAAATATTAGCCCAACTTGAAAATGAAAAGAAAGATCGTAGATTATACCGCATAGATACCGACCTTCTGGAAAGACTCTATCAAATACTCACACATCTACCCAAATCCAGCTCACACTTAGATTGGCTGAAAAAACGATATGAACTATCTGAAATTCAGCAATTTGCATTGAAAGACTTCTTGGAATTCTGTAGCGAATGGGGAAACTATTATGATGTGCATAAAATGGATGAATCCGTAAAAGATAAAGTTCTGGAGGACATCGCAAGACATTGTGAACACTGGCAAGAATTGTTAGAATCGATTCAGAACGATAGCGACAGCCAACAATTAGCACTCTTACCAACTCAACCACCCGAACACATCAATGAAGAACAAACGGTGGATGGTCTTTGGTATACTTGTAAGCCTTTTTATCTATTGCTCAACAAACACCCGTGGAACCGGAAAGCCAAAGACCTGCTGGATCAAGTCTACGAATACCAAGAATATGACCACGCGAGAAATGAAAATCAGCAACTTTACGTTATATCACTAATGGATTTTGGGATACAGAGCAAACTACCTGAATTGGTAGAAATGCGACAAAGAGACTGGTTCATTGATAATTTAGAATTTATGATTTACGATCTCACAACTTGGTCACCCATACAAGTGATGCACTATATCACGGCACCAATGGATGACCCTGAGTGCACCGTCAACAACCTGCCTGAACTCATGGAAGCCGAAACCACTGTTGAGGGAGCAAGTGCACTCTTATGGCATCTGAAAGAACAAATGACCTACCGCGGCGAGATATAAAACACTCTACAACCACTACTCCGCTCGCGTCCATGTCACCGTCAATCCACACGCATTTTTGAAAATCTTCCTGCGGAGTAATGCACATCAATCCCAACTGATAGATTGCAATCCTGCAACATTGCAAGATTTCGGTTATCTCCCTGTGCTACTTTGAAACTGCTGCGGAGCGTAGTGTCTGAATAGCGGATTTAAGCGGATTACACAAATCACGCTGATTTTTGGATCTGTTCCTTCTAACTTCAATTCTGACAAATACTCTCCTATTAACTTTCCAATTACACTTTCCTTGCCAGTTTGGCATAGCAAGTCAAATTGGCAGATGGAAACGTTCAGAAAACCCATTAAAATCCTATATTTGTGTAGTTTTAGTTGGCACGAAAATTGCGTCAAGATAGTTTATGTTTACAGCTAAAATTTTCATGGATAAAGTTGATAACAGATGGACATGATAAATAGATTCAGTGGAGAAACTGGTCGTAATCGGCTTATTTGGGCGTTACGCCGGCAGACGATTCTTCATGATAATGAAAACCTATCAAACGAAATTGCTGACCAAGCTAAACTTCTCCAAATTGAGTCTGGTGAGGAGCTAATAATTCAGGGTGATGCAGACAATGACATCTTTTTTATTTTCGCGGGACGGCTTTCTATCCGTGTCAATGGGCGAGAAGTAGCAATCAGAAAATCAGGAGAACATGTCGGCGAAATGGTATTAATTGATCCATCTACCAGACGTTCCGCGTCGGTCGTCGCAATTGAGCAAACGGTTATTGCGAAAATCTGTGAAACTTCCTTCCGTTCATTAGCAGAAAAATATCCAAGAATCTGGCAACTAATTGCAGTGGAACTGGCTGATAGGTTACGGCAAAGAAATAGATTGGTCGCTGCTAAAAACCCCCGTCCTGTTG
Source organism: Candidatus Poribacteria bacterium (assembly GCA_965219695.1). Taxonomy (GTDB): domain Bacteria; phylum Poribacteria; class WGA-4E; order WGA-4E; family WGA-3G; genus MSPOR6. The sequence continues at coordinate 34,757 of CBDCOJ010000014.1, forward strand.
TGTTTATAGGTTCATCAAAGGAATCACTCCCTATTGCAGAAGCGATTGAATCTAATTTAGATGGTAAAGATATAATCGTTCAACCTTGGACAGATGGCGTTTTTGGTGCTTCGCAATTTATATTAACTGAACTTGAGAAACAAGTTCAAGCATCCGATTTTGCAGTGTTGGTACTTGGGGCTGATGACGTTGTAGAAAGCCGTGCCGAAATATCCGATGCCCCTCGTGATAACGTAATTTTTGAGTTAGGCCTATTTATGGGAGCTCTATCACATGAGCGCACCTTTATGGTGATCCCTCACGACTGTGATATTAAGATTCCCACTGATCTACTCGGTCTTATTCCCCTCAAGTATAAATCGGGTGATTCTAATGACCTTACCACCTTACTCGCCCCAATTTGTGATCAACTCCGGCATACCATTAACAAGGCAGGCGTTAAGTAATCTCATAGGCGGATTATTCTAATGAGTTTAAGCAAAGATTTCACCAAAGTGGTTAGAAAAATATTCCGGGAGACTTGGACCACTCGGAAAGGTAGAAAAGTCCCAGGGCCAAAAGAGTTAGGGTTAGGCAATAACGCCGTAGAGTTAGACGGAACGATTCTCTATGCAGACCTTGACGATTCTACAAACCTCGTAGCTTCCTACAAATCGAAATTCGCAGCTAAGATATATAAAGCATATCTCAGTTGTGCTGCCAAGGTCATCAAGTCTGAGGGTGGTATCATCACTTCTTACGACGGTGACCGTATCATGGCAGTGTATATCGGAGATGAAAAAGACACTCGTGCCGCACGTTCAGCATTAAAAATAAATTACACAGTTACCGAAATTATCAATCCCATTCTAAAGAAGTGCCATCCCAAAACGAAGTACCGTGTTAAACAAGTTGTGGGTATTGATACCAGCAAGTTATTTGTAGCGCGAACTGGAATACGAAAATCAAATGACCTTGTTTGGGTTGGACGTGCAGCGAATTATGCAGCGAAATTGTGTTTAGGTTCATCAAGCCACCCTTCACGGCTGACTAAATCGGTGTACGATAAATTGAATGATTCAGTGAAGTATGCGGATGATGGTAAAAGAACACCTATGTGGAAAAAGGCTACATGGGATAATAGGACAATTTATCGTTCGACTTGTGTCTTGCCAATATAAATAATACCAAATTAACTTGATTCATATTGTTTTTCTATTTTGCAAATCCACTCAAAACCGACATGTGCTTGTATCTTCTCTCTGTTTTCAGAGAACCACCGACACCTTTTCACAAGTGCTTCTTCAAGTGCTGATAGCGTTGTCCACACTTTATTCACAACTACCTCTCGCAACAGAGACCATAGCCGTTCAGCAGGTTGGAGTTCAGGTGTATACGGCGGTAAATAAAATAACTCAATCCTTTGTGGGACTTCTAAACCCTTACCCGTGTGAAAACCCGCACGATCTAACAAGAGGATTATCTGTTTCTTGCCTTCCGGGTTCACATCACGAGCAAACTCTGCCAACGCAAGGTTCATCACTTCAACACTTACACTCGGCATCAGAGGTTTCCAATACGTCTCACCTGTCTGAGGACGGACAAAACCGAAACCATACAGCCATTTATATGCCGGACACACCGGGGCTATCGGTCTTTCACCTCGCTTCGCCCAGACACGCCGATGAACCGGCAATAATCCTAATCGCGTCTCGTCTTCTGCCCAAATCTCTACCGCTTTCTCAGGGTGTTGACTTTCAAGCACAGCTACCCGCTCCGTAAGTTTTTTTAAATGCTTGCTGCTCATCAGCGGTTGCAGCTGCTTGATGTTGTGGACGAGGGGTTTGTAAAGTCCAACCGAGACGCTTGAGATATTTCCAACCTGATACATCACTGACAGGACGCTGCAGTGTTCGGATATCCACGCCGCTACCTTCGGAGGGGTGCTGATAGCGCAACTTCAAGCGCTGCTTGCTGTGTTTCATCCAAAAGACGCTTTGCTCCATTGTTTTTGCGACTATCTTGTATAGCGGCTTTGCCTTGTGCATTATAGCGTTTGAGCAACTTGCGAACACAGTCCGGGGTGCGTCCTACAATCTCAGCGACTTCACGAGGTGTTAGGGGATGTGTGGTATCAGCAAGAAGCCAAATAATATGCCAGTGCGTCCGTTCACGAGGACATTCACATTCAAGATACCTTTCTCTAAGAACTTCTACTGAAAAGTGAGGAAAAACCTCATGTTTTTTCTTTTTCATCTGTTTACAATAACATATCTAAAAAATTTAAACACAAGAAAAATCACGTTAATTGGGTATAAGGTATTGATTCAGACTGGATATGAATGCGGGTTTGGCGATAAGAACAGTGCTGGCTTCGGGATGGTAGGAATGTAAGCGCAAATGAAGCTTAACTTTACAATTATTGTGTGGCAATGTATAATGTTTTAGAAGTTTTCTAATCGTACCATTTTGGAACAGAAACAATAATTAGTTCAAGAAAACTGCTACAAAACTGGATCTGCAAGGATAACACACATTGAAAGAACAAGACCTCTTACATCTTGCCGCACTCCTACACGACATCGGCAAATTTCGTAGGCGCGCAACCGCCAACAACGACAAACCACATCAAGAACATAGCCATGCGTTCGTTACTGAAGACTTCCGTAAATTCTTTGCGCCGTGCGGAGATACCTACACAAACGCCATCCTGAACCATCACACCGAAGGCAGCAATCCCATAGAAAAACAGGTGATTTTAGCCGATAAGTTATCCGCCATAGAAAGTGAGAGCAAGGACAGTGGGATAACTGCCCTCACCACTATCCTTTCACAACTCAAAGGTGCTGAAAACACAGAGAAAACATATCAATATCCGATAACAGCACTTGACTTTGAGAAACCGGATACTGTCCTTCCAGTCAACTCCACAACCGCAAATCAAAAAGATTATGAAAACTTGTGGGAGGATTTTTCAAAAGCGTTCAATAAAGTGACTGAGAGGCGAGAATATACACCACATTTCTATCAGACGCTTGTAGCACTGCTCCACAAATACACATCCCGGATGCCATCCGAACTCACGGAGGCAGATATTTCGCTTTATGACCACCTCAGAACGACCGCAGCGATTGCTGCCTGTATCGGACGCGAACTCACTAAGCATGAAGAAGTTGACGAGCAACTTACCGATCTAAAAGGTTCAGACAGAAAAATATGTGCACTCATCAAAGGGGACATCTCAGGCATACAGAGTTTCCTATATCAAATTCTGTCTGATGGAGCTGCCCGACGACTACGGGGCCGATCCTTTTATCTCCAACTTCTCACAGAGGCGATCGCACACTACGTTTTGAACCAACTTGATCTCCCAATCACGAACCTGCTCCTTGCAAGTGGCGGACAGTTCTATATCCTTGCACCTTATACCGATACAAAAGATAAGTTCAATGATATCCAGCAACAAATTACCGACAAATTATTGCAATTGCATCAAGGTGATCTCTATTGCATTCTGGATTATGCTGATGTGAAAGTCAGCGAGTATGCAGAACAAAACTTTGCTAACAAATGGGGTGAGGTATCAGAAAATGTCCATAAACGAAAACAGAAAAAATGGTCTGAACTGGGTAACGAGGCTATGTTCAACAACCTATTTGAACCGAAGAAAGATAAGGTAGAGTGGGATTTTCGTGAACTCGGCAGAGATTTACGCAACGCAAAGTATCTGATTGCATTTGATGTCCCGGAATCACCCATTCCAGCAGTACCTGATTGGCATAGTGCAATTAAGGTGTTCGGTTTGGATATCCACATCTGCAATGAGACTGACAAAAAACCTGAACCTGAGCAAGCCACCAAAGCTACGGTCTACCGTATTGGGAATACGGATTTCCTTTCCGGTATTGATAAATATCACTGGGAAGGTATTCCAGTGAGTTACGATTTCCGTATATTCCGACCCGTGATTGCCCATACGGAAGATGAAAAAACCGCAGATTACAATACCATCGCTGATGCCTCCGAAGGTGTTGATTGGCTTGGTGCATTGCGTATGGACGTTGACAACCTCGGCATGGTGTTCACGGAGAAGCTTCAAAACGCTACGATCTCTCGCTTAGCAACCTTGAGCGAAGCATTACGTCTCTTTTTTGAAGGATATGTCCCGGCAATCTGCGACGAACACAATAAGAATAAGGCAGAGATACTTGAACTCATCTATGCTGGTGGTGATGACCTGTTCCTTGTTGGCGGGTGGAGTGCGTTGCCTGTTATAGCCGAAAAGATTCGTTCCGATTTTCGTAAGTTTGTCACGGGGGATCATGTTACGCTTTCAGGTGGCATTGCGATAGAACATCAAAAATTTCCGCTCTATCTGTTTGCGGACTTGAGTGGCGATGCGGAGAAAGCATCGAAAAACATTGATAAAAATAAGAACGCTATCACATTCTTGCGTAAACCGATGAAGTGGGAAGACTTTGCTATTGTCAGAGAATGGCATGAAAAGTTATTTGATGAGCTAAACGGAAATAAACCGCTCCCACGAGATATACTCACACGTCTTAGCCAGATCTATTCGGAGAAAGAATTAGAAGGCTACCGATGGGCATGGCGTTCTCTCTACTATTTCCATCGGTTAAAGGAAAGAAATAGAAACAATACTGATTTTCTCAATAAGTTACAAAACGAACTTAACAACCCAAAACAACTTGATTTAAAACAATTTATCCATGTGATAACGAGATGGACGGCATTACGTATTCGGAAATAGTCCGTTAAGCATAAGGAGGAACAGATGCCTGCAGGAAAAATTAAAACGCTATTAAATGGTTATGGCTTTATTACACCTGATGGAGGAGGACAGGATGTCCACTTCCATCGCAATGGATTGAAAAATATCCAATTTAACGAACTCGTTGAAGGATTGGAGATTATCTCATATACGATTACTCAAGGACAAAGAGGTCCTACTGCAATTGATATTGAGGTAGGTGAGATTCCTGCTGACAGCGTCATTGATATGGCAGATTTAATACAAAATGGCGGTGCTCCGCTTGTAAACGCTGCTGAAAAATTAGGACAAACCCTTAAAAACAAGGGGCTAAAAACTGCACAAATTCGCAAAGTATATGGGGCTGTTAAGAAAATTCAAATGAGTGAAAAGTTTCAACGAAATGATTTGATCATGCTCAAACCGAAATTGGCTTATGCAGCTGCGCGAGACGACGCAGTATCGGACCTAAAAGATGCTTTAACCGAAGCTATTGATGAGGTCGGAGATGACGATAAAAGATTCAAACACTTCGTTGACTTTTTTGAGGCAACGCTTGCATATCACAAGGCTGCTGGTGGAGAGTAAGGAGAAACACATGGCAAGTATTCAATTACAAGGTAAGATATTTTTGAAAGGAACGATTAAGGCAGTAACAGGACTACACATCGGTGGTAACTCAGGAGAATTAGATATCGGTGGAATTGATAATCCTGTCATCCGGAATGCATACAACAGAGAACCTTACATACCGGGGTCTTCATTGCGTGGAAAGATGCGCAGCTTGCTTGATCGACATTTTAACAAATCTTTGGATAAACGAGTTGGTAGAGATGTGTTTGTGCATGAGTGTGAAAATCCGAGTGAATATAATGAGTGTCAAGTGTGCCAAGTTTTTGGCGTTGCACCACAAAGACAGATGCGTGGGAAAACTATGCCGGGTAGAGTAATCGTTCGAGATGCTTTTTTAACACCCGAATCACTCAATGCCCTTGACATCGCAGATACGGATACTGATTTCACTGAAATAAAAACTGAGGTAGCAATTGACAGAATTACTTCTGCCGCAACACCGCGGCAACAGGAACGTGTTCCAGCAGGTGTAATCTTCGGTCCTGTGCAGGTTGTCCATAGTCTATACACTCTACACGGCAGCGACCACGACAATAAACTTGAAGACGAACTCAATTATTTTGACACTGTGCTTAAAGGCATGGAACTTCTTGAAGACGACTACCTTGGTGGTTCTGGATCTCGCGGCTCTGGACAGATAGAATTTGAAGATTTGTCAATGACCTTCAAATCACGAGAATGTTATGAAAATGCTAAGGTTGACCCCATATCCATCGCTAAAGACACGGATATTAAATCCTTACGCGCATCGGATTATACAACGCAAATCATGTCAGCAATTACTGGTGGATAGGAGCAAGTATGGGCACTTATACCGTCTATCGTCTTAAATTCAAGACGCAGCTGCATCTCGGACGATATATCGGTCCGGCACAGACAGGTAGTCTCGGTTTACAGAAAACAGAGACCTATATTCCTGCGGATACACTCTTTTCCGCTATCTGTCAAATGTGGGCGACTTTCTACGATACTACAAGCCTCACCAATTTTCTCAACAAGTATACGGCAGAAAACGAGGCACTTCCCTTCACTTTAACCTCAGCGTTTCCGTTTGCAAAAGACATATACCTATTTCCAAAGCCGATGTCATGGACAGATAAGTCAAAGGAAAGCAAAAGTATCCAATTTGTATCAAACAATATCTTTCGGCAGCTCATTAACGGCAATCGACCGCGATTCAGTAAAGAAGAATTGATGACTGGTGAAAAAGTATGGATAACTGACGATGAAAAAAAACAGTTGAAAACATCAGATGATGATTATTCTGTCTGGACAACAAACACTCGTCCTCGTGTCACCATCGGTAGCCGGAACGCTGGCTCTGAAATATGGCACGTCCAAACCGTCCAATTCAATACGGATTGCGGACTATGGTTTGCCGCCAATTTTCATTCTCCCGAAACGCAACAAAAAATTGAAACTTTGCTTCGAGTGCTTGGCGACTGCGGTATCGGTGGTGAACGCAACGCTGGATATGGTCTGTTTGAGTTTGATAATGATGCAACTATTGAGCTGCCTGAAGCGGTTGCTGATGAGCCGTTCGTCACGCTGTCTCCGATATGTCCCCAATCGGCAGCTCAACTCCAACAAATGCTTTTAGGTGACATCGCTTATTTGCTCAATCCATCGACTGGTTGGATTACTGACCCCGGCAGCACCAGCAGCCGCAAACAGATCAACCTATTTGCAGAAGGTTCTGTTTTATGTGCCACAGACGACCCTGTTGGCAGGTTAGTCGATTTACAACCAGATGGTTTTTCTCATCCCGTCTATCGTTACGGATACGCATGGCAGGTCGGCATCAAAGGAACAGAAAATGAAACAGAAGTATAAGCTTGAGACCATCACCCCTGTCCATATCGGTTCAGGCGAAACGTTGAACCACATTGATGGTTACTATGCTAACGGCAGGTGGTATCGCATTGACTTGGACAAAGTATTAGCGCATCCGAATGTTGACATCAACACGTTAACCTCCGAAATGTCGCAAGGCGATTTCCGATGGAGTAATTATCTTTCGCGTCACAACATGAATGCTGCTGATCTTTCTACATATAGTATCCTTTGCGCACAAAGCCCAGAAACGACCGACATTCGGGAGGCGATCAAAGCAGTTGGAAACCGACCCTATATTCCCGGTAGCAGCATCAAAGGCGCAATCCGAACAATGCTTTTATCGGACCTCATCAATAATAACCAGAATCAACAAATTAAAAATCAAAGTTCGGCACATTTAAACATAAAAATTGATGAAGGCGTGTCACCGAGACACAAACGAGACGATCCTCCTGCTCAACAGATAGAAAAATTGGCTTTTGGAGAAGACCCGAACCATGACCTACTGCGTGCGTTGCAAGTCAGTGATACTGAACCGCTTGAAAGTGATGCTCTTGCAGTTGAGATGGCATGGACGGTTACACTCAATCAGAAAGGTGAACTTGTTCAGAAGATTGATGGCAATAGAGAATATAAAAACTATGTTGAAGTAATTCAGGGCGTAAAGTCTTTGACTTTTACCATTAAGATTGATGACTGGTTATTTGATGATCCTGCATACACTAAACTTGGTTTTAACGACACACAATATGAAGCTATACACAGTATATTTGATGTTTGTTATTTGGGAAATAAAAACTTGATTCAACAGGAAATCAAATTCTATAATAACGATGATTTCTCAAGTATCTATAATTTTTACAATGGACTAAATAATACCAACGAATCGCTTAAAAATGGTGTGTTCTTGCTGCAAATTGGATGGGGAACAGGATACCATTCGAACACAGTAACCTCATCGTTTACACAAAGGAACAATCCACCTGTAGACTTAATGCAGCTGCGAGAACGTTATCGTTTAGGCAGGAGCCGTTCCAATCAACAAAACCCTTATGATGATCGCGCATTCCCGAAAACGCGCCGCATTTTATATCGTGGACAAAACCCAGTCGTACCGCTCGGTTGGGTCAAAATATCACCAATTGAGGACGAATGATTTTATTACTCAATTCCGCTGTCATGCCCGATGAGGGTGTGTATACGCTGAAACAGATTACGGAAGCAACATTTACAAAAGAACTACGAAACGCCGCAGTATCGGATAATTTCAGAAGTTATATCGGATATCCAAAAACTGCCCAACTCATTGAGCAGATAACAGGTATTGAAATTGAGGTATCACGTGAGCAGGCAACGTTGAACCCTGGGGACACTATGCTTATAGTAAAGCTGCGTCAACGGATAGTGAATCCTGCGGATAAAGAGACATTTCAACTATCAACTGATGATATTGACTTTTACCAATGTGATTGGCAACCTTTATAGGAGTGAAGAACTTTCCAATGAAAACATTAGTCACTTTCCTTGGCAGAGGCAGAGACGACAAAAATACTGGCTACCGGGAAACCACTTATGAATTCCCTGACGGTTCACAGACAACAACGGCGTTTTTTGGTCCCGCATTAGCAGTCCATATTGAAGCAGATCGCATAATAATTTTAGGGACAAAAAGCAGTCAATGGGGTGTCTTGGTCGAAAATCATGCAACGGCAGGACAACAAGAAGAGGCAAGAATTGAGTTAATGGAAGCCGAAACGAACGGATCAATTAATCAAAAGCATTTGGAGGATGTCACTCAGTTAATGTGTTCAGCAATTGGACGTGAAATAGTACCATGCTTAATTCCTTTTGGGAAAAATGAACAGGAACAATACGAAATTTTAGATGTCATCGCTGAACATGTTAAAACAGGAAAAGTGGAGTTTGATGTGACGCATGGCTTTCGGCATTTTAGTATGGTCGGTTTCCTTTCAACCTTCATACTCTCCCGTGTTCGAGATATAGAAATAGAAAACTTATGGTATGGTGCTAATGATATGAGAGTGGATGACATCGCACCTGTTCTGAAGTTAGAGGGTCTTGATCGGGTGCGTCAATGGGTAGATGCACTCAATCGATTTGACGCGACTGGAAATTATAGAGTTTTCGGTTCACTCCTCAAAAAAGATGGTGTAGATCCGATGTTTGCTAAATACCTTGAAAATGCTGCTTTTTATGAACGAACACTCAACCTATCCGCTGCATCTGAAGAAATAAAAAACTTTTTGCCTGTCCTTCAGAATCAGCTGCCAGGGGCATCAGGTTTATTTCAGGAAAAACTTGCTGAACGTCTAACTTGGGTTGACCAATGCAAACTGTCAGAACAACAGGCGAAATTAGCACGTCAATACTGGAGCCGACGAGATTATGTCCGAGCAGCGTTGTTCGGATGGGAATCACTTGTAACACAAGAATGTGAGAATAACAACGTAGATCCAAACGACCACAACGCTCGCGAAAATCGAAATGTTCTAACTGCAGTTCAACAGTGGAAGTTAAGAGATGGACAGATATCTGGAGACAATAGAATAGCATGTAAAAATCTTAATCAAATCCGTAATGCATTAGCGCATGGAACTCAACCAACGTCTAATGAAGTAAAAGAAATGCTTAAGGATGAAGATATGTTACGTGAAGGGTTAAAGAAAGCATTTGATTGCTTACTATCTGCCGTGTAGCCCAGTAGAACAAAGCAAATCCAACAAAACTTGTAACACATCATGCTCCATAACTTCCGCTTTGCCCGATACCGACTCACCTACACCGTCCAAGAACCACTCAAGATGCCGACGGACAAAGGCAACATCTTCCGAGGACGATTCGGATACCTACTCCGTTACATCGCCTGTATCGGTGATACGGGACAGTGCGAAAAAAAGTGTCAATACGCAGACCGATGCGTCTATTCAAAATGCTTTGAAACACCAGTCCCAGACGATAGTCCGATGCTACGAGGACAGCCCTTTGCTCCACACCCATTCATCCTCCAACCACCCCGCACATCTAAGAAGGAATACACCCCAGATGATACCTTTACCTGTAATATCACGCTCATCGGAGAGGCGATTGACTTGTTGCCGTGGATTGTGCTGACCTTTCACGAGATGGGGAAACGCCGCATCGGGCTACAAGGCAAACGCGGACAGTGTCAACTGGACACAGTGGAAAGCCTGCCTGCACACGAAAACCAACCACCACAAACGATTTACACCGCAGAAACCGAGATGCTAACAGATGACGGAATTATCCTGAACCTTGACGATGTAATGCTCAACGCCTCTGAAATTACAGATACAATTGAGCTGGAGTTTATCACACCCACCAGTATCAAGGTGGATGGAAAATGGACAAGTGATCTCACCTTTGAACACCTCATTCGCAACCTTCTCAGGCGTATCCGTTTTTTGAGTTATTTCCACTGCGGTGAGGATTTGGAGGTGGATGCATCTGCGTTGATTGAACGTGCAAAGTCCGTTACACATGAGCATCAATTTCGCTGGCATCGAGCAAACCGCTATTCTTATCGGGCGGAGAGTTCTATTCCGATGGATGGGTTTACTGGGAAGGTGCGTTATATGGGTGAATTGGCACAGTTTTTGCCGTTCATCTGTCTTGGCGAGTATCTGCACATCGGACATCACACGGCATTTGGATATGGACAATACCGTTTGATCTCTACGTAAGTTCGTAAGTTACCGGTTCATCTTACCTTTTAAACATATTTTCAAACCAAACGAGCAGCACAGATCTATTCAGGAAACCAAGACCGATGAAAATAACAAAGATAACAGTGCTCCATAAGAGAAGACGCACTGCACGTTTGGCAATACCAATCACAATAAATACCGCGAATATAGCGGTAACTATCAAAAAAGGTCGGGTCGTGATGAACTCAAGCATTAGGGATTCCATATCTTGAGAAGTAAGAGGCTATTTGAAGCAAAATTATATCAGATGTAGCAATACAAACGGAGGAAAATTTGGTGTTTTATGTTATCTGTTATGATGTCCCAGACAACCGGAGACGAAATCAGCTTGCAAAAGCACTAAAAGGATTCGGAGCTCGTGTCCAATATAGCGTGTTTGAAGCACAACTGAACCGAAAACAATATGAAGAATTAAAACGTGTTGTTGCCGATATTATCGATTCTTCAGAAGATTCAGTGCGTTACTACCCATTATGTAATGCTTGCGTTGAACGCATTGAGGTGCCTGCTATCGGGGACGTAACATCGGAATCGAATACTATTATTGTTTGATATGTAATTCGAATATCAGATTTATATATACTTAAGAACAACGTCCGTAACAATAAGGGCGCGCTTTGAAAGCGCGCCTTTTTCTTTGCATGACTCGTGCATTAGTGAATGTCAGCGTTTATAGTCGCATGATTCACCGCCCACTCAATTCCCTTCAAACGGGAAAGGCTTTCAGAACGTATAATATAAGCATAGTAAACGAAGGCGTAAAGTCAGTTTCAATTCCCTTCAAACGGGAAAGGCTTTCAGAACAAAATTTCTTTTGATGAAGCAACAAAGATTGCTGATTGTTTCAATTCCCTTCAAACGGGAAGGACTTTCCGAACTTATACCTATTTGAAGAAAAAACCCTCGCTCAAACGCAAAGAACTCAAGGAAATTAATTATCCGTTTCCAATGATATGTAACAACTAATACTATTTATCAAACTCACGTTTTTTTATTGAATAACACAAGCAAAGTTAGTCCCAGGGCGGAACAAATAATCTTCAGAAAACCAGTGTATTCTTAGTGCGTTGCCGGGACGTTGCCAATTTAAATCGACAATACCTTTGGAATTAAATATTAAGAAAGTCCCATACCAGGATTCCTCTATATCTCCATCGTCACCACACGGACCAACTAATGCGCCAAAATCAGTATTCCTGTCCACACATGCTCGCATAAAACGCATATCATTTTCTGATAAGAGTGTGATGAATTCTGTAGATGGAGGCAGGTCGTAGAATTGTAGGCGCAGTTCTACGACTTCTTCGAATGTCAGAGGGCGATAGCCAAGTTTGGAGAAACGCTTCCATATTTTTTTCAGGGTTACCGGTTCCGAGAAACCGGCTTCCGATAGATATACAAAAGCAATGTCAACACTTTTTTTCTTAGCGGAAAGCCAAGACACTGGCATCGGAAAGTTAGGGTGTGTGAAATAGGTGTCCAAACCTCTGCTCATAACAATGTTACTATCGGACATCGCATCTAACATTTCCGAACCCGTCTGATAGTTGCCAACGCTTATCGTCATAAAGTAATTTGACCAGCTCGGTTGAACATTATATTTTAAGATATGCGTATACTCCTCATCTGGATTCCCCCATAACAAATGAATTTCAAATGCTTCTACCCGTTTGCTAAAATCCTTAAAATCCTGTATGTATTCAAGCGGAGAACGAATAGTTACGATCTGTCCGTCCAGAGAGGCGTCTGTAATAGAAGTCAATTGAGAGTCTGAATAAAACCGATAAAAGACTCTTAATTTTTCAGGAACATCCGTGAACTCAATAACAATAGAGTCCACCGCCTCAATCGTGATACCGTCCGTGGGGGACACAGAAAGAATTGAAACAGGCTCATCTTCAAATGAAGAACAACCGATAACAAAAAGTGCTATCATTATGCTAAATAGCAAGTTAGTTTGTTTCATTGGAGTCCTCCGTTATTCTTTTATATAATTCATATAAATAGAATGCATTTTATTTTCGATACTATCGATATCCCCACCTAAATATGAATCGAGAACATTCTCATCAAGGATTCCTTTGTTAAAAAACAGCAAAACCATATACATTATAGATATGCGCACTTGCTCTTGTAAATTCTTTATCGTTACAAAATGCCCTTGCAATTCATTTTGTTGATCTTCGTCCAAAACCTCTATTCCGTCTACACACTTTTACCTTATCAACATAATCATCAATGTGTATTCTGGCAAACAATTCATCAATATGGTGAATTAGTTCAGATTTCGCTTCATCATTTATCATAGAGTTGTCCTCCAAATAGTTTTATTATAGGGAACTTTCAGCACCGCGTTTGATGCGAGACGTTTTGTGTCTGTCTCGCAAGGACATGTATTACTTACCTAAAAGTAATACGAAGTTTCAATTCCCTTCAAACGGGAAAGGCTTTCCGAACGGTAACTGTCTATGACCCGTATGGGTTTATGGACCAGTTTGCGTTTCAATTCCCTTCAAACGGGAAAGGCTTTCCGAACTAAAAAGTATAGAGGTAGACATCAGTCAGCCGATGTACATTTTGTTTCAATTCCCTTCAAACGGGAAAGGCTTTCCGAACGGACCTGCACGTCCCCAAGATACCACGGTCAAGATAGAGTTTCAATTCCCTTCAAACGGGAAAGGCTTTCAGAACCCAATTAGCCCTACTTGACATTGATACATTTCAAGTTTCAATTCCCTTCAAACGGGAAAGGCTTTCCGAACAACACCACAGAGGTTATCACATTCGAAATTCAGAACCTACTAGGTTTCAATTCCCTTCAAACGGGAAAGGCTTTCCGAACTTCCGCAAGGGAGAGTATCATTGGCAACTAAAAAAGATTTTGGTTTCAATTCCCTTCAAACGGGAAAGGCTTTCCGAACTGTAACAAACGCTGAAGATCCAAAGGTTACCAAAAACGAGTTTCAATTCCCTTCAAACGGGAAAGGCTTTCCGAACACATTCGTATTTTCCATTAGCATCATCACCGCCACAGCTGGTTTCAATTCCCTTCAAACGGGAAAGGCTTTCCGAACCCCTTGCAATCGTCTTCGCATTAACCGCATTAACTCTAGTTTCAATTCCCTTCAAACGGGAAAGGCTTTCCGAACCAGTCATTGAGAAGAAGCTGGACTCCGATACCAAACGTTTCAATTCCCTTCAAACGGGAAAGGCTTTCCGAACGCCCAAAAAATATTTGACGAGATTTCTGGTGCTTTTGAGTTTCAATTCCCTTCAAACGGGAAAGGCTTTCCGAACGAATAATTTCACATACACACCCAGAAACGGAAAAGAGTTTCAATTCCCTTCAAACGGGAAAGGCTTTCCGAACTTTATTCGCTTTTTTTTCAACTGCAAAACCAACCTTAAGTTTCAATTCCCTTCAAACGGGAAAGGCTTTCCGAACATAAGGAGGCCGATGAACAGCCCGCCCATCAAGGTCGAAGTGTTTCAATTCCCTTCAAACGGGAAAGGCTTTCCGAACTCAAGAATCTTAGGAGGATTCTAATGAACACTTTTTCATGTTTCAATTCCCTTCAAACGGGAAAGGCTTTCCGAACTTTATTCGCTTTTTTTTCAACTGCAAAACCAACCTTAAGTTTCAATTCCCTTCAAACGGGAAAGGCTTTCCGAACATAAGGAGGCCGATGAACAGCCCGCCCATCAAGGTCGAAGTGTTTCAATTCCCTTCAAACGGGAAAGGCTTTCCGAACTCAAGAATCTTAGGAGGATTCTAATGAACACTTTTTCATGTTTCAATTCCCTTCAAACGGGAAAGGCTTTCCGAACAGAAGTGCTGAGTCCTATCAGTGATCCGATTGGCACGATTGTTTCAATTCCCTTCAAACGGGAAAGGCTTTCCGAACTAATAGATTAACAATCGTTTGACAGGGTTTGCATTCGTAAGTTTCAATTCCCTTCAAACGGGAAAGGCTTTCCGAACGAAAAAAGTATTTGCACTTACCCTATTCAATGTTTCAATTCCCTTCAAACGGGAAAGGCTTTCCGAACGAACGTGCGGGTCAGTGAAGGAATCACGAGAAAAGTGTTTCAATTCCCTTCAAACGGGAAAGGCTTTCCGAACAGCACCCCTTGCGAACCCAGTCACAGTGCGGGCTAAATTAGCCAAAACCAAACGCGACCTAATTCACACATTTTTTCAGCCCCGAATTTCACCCAAATTGCCTCTAAACCCGCATGAACATTGAACCAAACGCGAAATATTTCACAAACAGGTTCAGAATCCAGTCACCATCTATATTCTTGAGCAATTCTATGTGTATCAACACGCAATTTGCAAATCGCGTTTGGGTTTCTGCATAAAATATACAAAAATTCTGAATATTAGTCAAGGATTATTTTTGCATCACAATCAATGAATGGTCAAAAAAAGATGGAAGGATAACGTTTCTTCCATCTTTATTACTGTTGGCACGGAATATATTTTCTAAACACGAATGAGAAAAGGTTTGTATATTGTTTCTTTACCTCTAACCACGCGCGCTAAGTGTCTTACCTGTAGCTCAATACAACGCAGATAACTTGTTTTCTCACTGTTTGTTGGGTGTTGAAACGTCTGCTGCATTCGCTCATAATAACCACTTAGGAAACTATCTAAGGCTTTCTTGGTAAAGCGAATGCCCTTCGCTGTCTTCTCAAAGTCTGTTGGTTTTATCCTATTGTTATTAACAAGAGTCAGGACGTATCCATCAACGATGATTTGTCGGAATTCTTCCATTAGGTCTGAAGCTAATGCAGCGTGTCCGTGCTTCGGTTGATGAAAATACCCACAATATGGGTCAAACCCAACAACGTTAATGAATGCGTAAACGTGATTGTGTAGAAGCGTATATCCGAGTGAAAGCATGGCGTTAATTGGATCTGGTGATGGACGAAATTGTCGGGTCGTAAAATCCCAATCACGTGCCAAGAATTGTCTGAATGCCCGATAATATGCGAATGTACCACTTCCTTCGTAGCCGAGCAGTGAATCCAGATTCTTGGCGCTTTCAAGTTTTTCCAATGTTTGACGTATTGTGCTTATTGCTGCCTTCACTTTAGCATTTTGGGTGCGTTGGCGTTGAGAAAACCGGATAGCGTTTGTAAGTTTGCCTTGAACAAAGCCTTTCGCTAATTCAAGGCACTGTGGTGTATCTTTGGCGACTGCATATTGATACTGTCGAAGGAGTGTGTCTTTGGCAAAAGGTGGTTGGAGTTTTCCTTTGTATTTTCCTTGTGAAGACAGAAATGAAACAGGTATGTTTTTATGAAGTAAGAATCCCATCGTTTGAGTCGTCATGTGTCCATTGCCGAAAATTACGACTTCGTCAACCTTGATGATCGGGATTTCTTGCAACACATCATGATCTTTTTTTACGACGATACGGTTTCCAGATTTATGAAGAACAGCTCCTTGTTGTGTGATATAGAGTATTGCCATCTGTTTCCTCCTAAATGTATAAACAATTATACTTTATCTTCTAAAATACAGAAAAGAAGCGGACAGACTGGGAAAATGACTTAGGTGTACCCAACCTGCCGCAGCTTGTTCATTCGAATTCCTAAGAATGTTTCATAGCTTGTTTTTTATGTGTTGGTTTCTTCAAACATCTACTGAGTTGTGCGCGGATGTTTTTTTGATGTTGTGTTAGGTAGTGTTTGGAACGCATGAGGTGTGTTGTTCCTTTCTTGAATGTATGTTGTATTTGTTTCTGTATGATGTTTTTCTGAGAGACAGAGACGGGTTGGTAACAACCATCTGCATCAAAGATATGTCCAAGAAATTCTATCTCCGTGCTAAAATGTGCGATTTGCGTCTTTTTTCGATTCAACTCTAATTTGAGTGCTGCAAGTCGTTTTTGTGCGTGCTGAAGGGCATGATGAGCTCTGGCTTCGGTTCGGCAAAGAAGCAGTATGTCGTCTGCGTATCGCACAAGCCGTATTCCTGATCGCTGCATTGCCTTATCAAATGGGTGCAAGTAGATATTTGCCAATAAAGGTGAGAGGGGTGAACCTTGTAAAATACCGATTTTACGCGGACGGTTCATCCGTTCTTTCACAATATATCCGACAGTTGGTGCGGCAAGCACAGCCATTGCAATCGGAGCAATAATAAGCAGCTGCTTTGTGGCGAGGGGTCGCCAAAAACGTTTAGCATTGGCAAGCAGCAATATAAGTCCGTCTCTCCCAAAAGTTGTTAACACCTCCTTTCCAGTTTGTGCTAAAGTTTCGTTCCTTGTTAAAGTTTCTGATTCGTCCATTGCCCATTCATCTTCTAATTGTGTATTCTGGTATTCCCCGTAGTCCAGATGGTTGTGTCTACGTTGTAAAAGGAGTTGATTGATAACTTGATCAACACCCCCACCGACATGGTGCAATGTGTTTTCAAGATGACTATACCATCCCGGCAGTTTAGGTGGTAGTAAGATACCGCCCATATCCAGCCACATCTGAATCAGGCGAATAATCAACGGTTCATTCACTGATGCTCGGAGAAACCGCATCAGAATATGTGTATCCATGCAATCGAAAAAGTTCTCAATATCAATATGAACAACCCATTCATAACCTTCAGCGCGAATGGTGTTTACCGCTGCAACCGCATGAGGCACACCCCGACCTGGACGATAACCAAAACTACAATCAAGGAATTTGGATTCATAAATCGGTGTAATCAGATCACAAACTGCCCGTTGAACGATACGATCTTTGAGTGCAAGCACAGATATTTCTCGTGTGTTACCATTAGACTTTTTCAGCATAAACTTTTGAGCCGGTAATGGATAGTAGCGTTCCTCGGCAAGTTCACTTGCAAGTTCGCGAAGATGTTTAGGTAGCTGCGTCTCAAACTGTTGAATCGTAACGCCATCACTGCCCGGACCACCTTTATTTGCACGGACTTTTCGCCACGCTGCTTCTAATGTTTCAAGTTGACGTAACTGATTTGTAAGAGATGTTGTTTCAAAGTGATTAAACAATTAGCATACTCCTTTTTTGTGGACATGTTAGTTTGTGTGTCTATTGGAGAACATAAGTGTGTTTTGGGGTTATTAAGAACATAAGGAGATTGAGCAGACAGGTGTATAGAGTCTAAATGGGTTAAAAAGGATAGTAAAAAATGTATAAAATAACATTTGACACTTTTGCGAACTTAGTATAAACTTTGTGTATAAACCCAAACGCGAATTATCTTTTGAGCGCGAATGTATACAAAAACACCTTTGAACACAGACCGTGACAAGGCTCAGGACACTTCTATAAAAAAAATCGCGTATGGTTCAATGTTCATGCGGGTTCAGAGGCAATTTGGCAAATTTTGGGTAATAAAAAATTGGCTAAAAATCGTCGCGTTTGGTTTTGGCTAATTTAGCCCCCACTGTGACTGGGTTCGCAAGGGGTGCTGTTCGGAAAGTCTTTCCCGTTTGAAGGGAATTGAAACTTTTTGCTTCTGAGGTAATCACTGTGACGTTTTCAATTTGTTCGGAAAGTCTTTCCCGTTTGAAGGGAATTGAAACGAAGAACAGTACGAAATCAAGACACAGATGGCATTTGAGTTCGGAAAGTCTTTCCCGTTTGAAGGGAATTGAAACTAGGCGTTTGTGAAATATCTGGCATTGCGCATTCGTTTTGTTCGGAAAGTCTTTCCCGTTTGAAGGGAATTGAAACTAAAAAATAGGGCGTTCCATCTTTATGGTGTTCGTAAATAGTTCGGAAAGTCTTTCCCGTTTGAAGGGAATTGAAACGTTCGCGGTGTAGAGTTGACGAATGTTCCGTATATCAGTTCGGAAAGTCTTTCCCGTTTGAAGGGAATTGAAACCATGGAGATGTTCACGCGGAACGACATTGCGATCGGTATTTGTTCGGAAAGTCTTTCCCGTTTGAAGGGAATTGAAACGAAGTGACTGACACAGAGGATCACCTTTTTGTCCAGGTTCGGAAAGTCTTTCCCGTTTGAAGGGAATTGAAACAATCCAATAAATCGCGATGGTAAAATATATTTTTAGCGTTCGGAAAGTCTTTCCCGTTTGAAGGGAATTGAAACTTTGGTAACCAGTGTATATCGGAAAAAGGCATTGTGTTCGGAAAGTCTTTCCCGTTTGAAGGGAATTGAAACTTGGACTGACGCGTTTCAACATACTTGCCCTTGCTGAGTTCGGAAAGTCTTTCCCGTTTGAAGGGAATTGAAACCCATCCGATGACAGGAGTATCTTCGGGACGCCTTTTAGTTCGGAAAGTCTTTCCCGTTTGAAGGGAATTGAAACGTATAATAATCGCGTTCAAGCTTGATAATAATTTCTGTTCGGAAAGTCTTTCCCGTTTGAAGGGAATTGAAACTTGGACTGACGCGTTTCAACATACTTGCCCTTGCTGAGTTCGGAAAGTCTTTCCCGTTTGAAGGGAATTGAAACGCCATCTCAGGAGTCATCGGAAGTAATCCTGATTCTTTTCCGTTCGGAAAGTCTTTCCCGTTTGAAGGGAATTGAAACCAGTGCTGGCGGAATTTTGTGTGGTTGAAAGTCATGAGTTCGGAAAGTCTTTCCCGTTTGAAGGGAATTGAAACTCGCGATGCTGTCAGGCCACTCTGCATTCTCATTCTCGTTCGGAAAGTCTTTCCCGTTTGAAGGGAATTGAAACAAGAGATGATATAGTCGGGCAGTTGAGGTGACCGTTGCCCATACAGCATATAGTATTTCTTATTGGTGCTATCATAGACTACATCCTTGACGTAGCCGTTTAGATGCCATTGCCGCAGTAGATCAGCAGGCAAATTCTGCAGCTCTAATCCGGGACGTCCATAAGATGCAAAATGTGCTTCCTCGGCGGCAGTCGGCAATATCTCTATTTCACGATCGCTGATGTCATAAGCGTCTAATAGTTCTGTGATGAGTGTCTCTATCCGTTTATACCGATACGCATCCTTATATGTCGCAACAGGTAGATCAGCATCGGGTAGCTGCCCGCCTTCTGTTTCAATCGCATTGTTCGCGACCTGGTAGTTCAACGAGGACAACGCGCCTTCTGTGCGAATTGACCCGACATCTGTCATCGGGTCTTTGCTGATGTTCGCTAATGCGGATACGGACTTCTCTGATGGTATTGACTGCGGTGGAAACGGATACCTGCCAAAGTTCGTAACTTCGCTGTCTACGGGTAAGATAACCTCACGTTCTATACCGAAATCTTCCACGCGCGACGGACGCAAATTCTGCGAGGTATCTACTGCGGTTATCACTACCTCCGGCGGTTGCAGGTTGACACGGATATTCGTTACTTCGCCATCAAACAACTTTTCGCTCTCAATAGTGCCGTCATTGTCATACCCAAGATGTATCTCCACACTGCCTTTATACCCAACCTGATTGTAATGCGCAAGCACATCGGCACGCGACCAATGCGCTGTCCAGAAGTTCTGTGTATTGTTCGGATTGAATTCGCCATCGGGATCAAATAACGTGATGTGCACATTGCCGATATTGAATGTGGTGAGATCAGGATAGTCCAGCTCGGCATTTAACGGACTAACGGACTTGATCAGTTCGCTGTCTATCGTCTCACCAAGGATGACGACCTTGTAATAAGGTTTGAATGCGGTTTTGAATGCTTGATCTGATAGTGCCATGATTTTAGTTGCTAAATAGTTGTCGTTAAGATTTAATGCAGATAAAAGGAGACTTACTTATGAAACAGCGTGTTTTGTTATTTATTCTGGTTATATCTGTTACATCTTTTACTTTCATATCAGATACAGACACACAAGTTACTCTCCGTTCATCGGATATTGTAACACCTGATACACCGCGCAATATCAAAATCTGCGTCTACGTTTACCCTAATGATGATACCCATTTAGATGAAAGACTTGAATCCTTTGTAAGACGGGAACTCCGTGCACTTGGTGATGTTCAACTTGTCCAAAAGGATGCCGATTGGTTTTATCTTATCGCGTATAGTATTCTTGAACATGAACTAAAAAACGGCACCAATAATGGTCGGCTTTCAATAGCAAAGGTTACCTTACTTGCAGCTACTTCTGATTCTGATGGTTATGATCCCAAAGATGATCCTCTTTCTCTTGTGTTCGGTAGATCAGGGTACCTTATGGGACTTGGACCAGCTCATTGGTCTGCAGACAACTTACATGAATATGCTATAGACTCCGTTGGACGTTTTGATAAAGGGTATTTAGAGACACACCGTAAATATCTTGTCAAATAACGCCATGTTTTTAGTTGCTTAACGGGTTTTTTAATGTTTTAATGCAGTTTATTCAATGATAAAGGAGTATTTACTTATGACTAATGAAGAAAAACAATTCTACAAAGACTATGTAAAAAAAGCAGGAGTCGATAATGATTATTCGTATTACCTGGTTGGAGAAGCTTATCTCAAACTTAAGGATTATAATTCTGCTATTAAATATTTTGATGAAGCCATTAGACTCGGAACAACAAATCCGTGGTATTTTCATAATCGTGGATTAGCACATTACGGACTTGAGAATTATGAGAACGCTAAAGTAGATTTTGATGCAGCGATAAGCTTAAGTGAGATAGTTGATCATCATCATTATTACAATCGGGCGCGAGTTTATAACAAACTTGGGAAAAATGACTTAGCTATTATCGATTTAGAAAAAGCATTAGAATCTTATCCACTAAATTATTATGCTAATGATCTACTAAAAAGTATAATAAATGATCATAATCTTTCATGAACCTCCAGAACCGAACAATCTTTGAAGGTGACAACCTCCATATCCTTCGCGGCATAGACCCCGAATGTATAGACCTTATCTATCTGGACCCGCCTTTCAACTCTAACAAGACCTACGAGGCACCCATCGGTAGCGAAGCTGCGGGTGCCGCCTTCAAAGACTCGTGGACACTCAACGACCTTGACGATGCGTGGCACGGTGAGTTAGCCGAAAGTGAACCTGCGCTCTATGCTGCCATCAGTGCCGCAGAATACACGCATAGCAAGTCTATGAAAGCCTACCTCATTATGATGGGGATTCGCATGCTTGAAATGCGGCGTATCCTGAAACCGACTGGCTCAATTTACCTCCATTGTGATCCCACCGCCTCACACTATTTGAAACTTATCTTGGACGCGGTATTTAGCGTTTCTAACTTTCGGAATGAAATCGTTTGGAATTACCGTCGTTGGCCGGCTAATCATCCGAATTTCCAACGTATGCATGACATCATATTGCGTTATACAAAAGGTGAAACGTGGATTTGGAATCAGATATATGAGCCAAAAGCCGCTTCAACTTTGAAAGTATTTGGAAATAAAAAAGTAAAAAGTGCTTTTGATGCAACAGGGAAGCGTGTGCCTTCTGAAATAACAGATGAGGACTCTAAAGGTGTCCCATTAGTTCGGAAAGCCTTTCCCGTTTGAAGGGAATTGAAACTTGTGGTATGCAATAACTGGCTGGTCTGGATAATCATCTTCGTTCAGAAAGACCTTCCCGTTTGAAGGGAATCGAAACCCACACACCTTTGAATACTACACACCCTAACACACACAAATTGTAGCCCCTAAATCTCTACCCATAAGTTTTATATAACAACTTCCACTGATTTTCCCTTTAATTTCTTCTATTCCGCGCTATAATAGATTTTGATAACTCTTATCAAAATCTATTGTGATTTCAACACTTTCTAAAGGAGAATAAAAAGATGAACCCTAAATTAGAAAAATGGACTAAGTGTATTGATGATGTTTATTGCGAAGTCGCGAACTTGGTCAATAGACGCGTATCTTTTAGAAGATTACAAGATGTCATTCGACAGAACCCAAATATTGAAAAACCCTGCTCATTTTGGACTTTTTGCGATCATACCTATATTGCTTATAGTGTGATGGCTTGTCGCAGACAAATCAAGGCACAGAAGGACAGTTATTCGTTAAAAGGGCTTTTGAAAGAAATAATAGAAGTGCCTGATGTGTTATCACGAAAACAGTTTGTGAGTTTATATACGGAAGATATGCAAGATGTAGCACATCAGATTTTTGATAAGTTTTGCTCGGCAGAATGTGAACATCATGTCGACCTTGCTATCGTCCAAAGTGATTTATGTGAGTTAGAGTCTCACGGTGGAAAATCGGGTAAGATAGAGGAATTCGCTGACAGAGTATTTGCTCACCGAGACAAAAGAGCGTCTAAAATACCAACTTTCAATGAGTTAGATGATTGTATAGATACGCTTGAGAAGCTCACAATTAAGTATCGCTTCTTGATTACAGCACAAGATGTAAGTGCAGCGAATGATGCAGACAAATCGTTGATTATTCCTTCAATTGAAGACTATTGGGAAGAAATCTTTAGTCAGCCCTGGATCCCTTCCGAGTAAGGAGATATAAATAATAAGTAAAACCTTAAAAGAAAATAATGATGGAAAAGTTAGACGACCAGGATTTACACATATCCAGTCTAATTTACCCGTTATTAGAATTGCAAGTATCATCTATAGATACAAAAGAGAGGTGAGCAGCATGCAAGCATTGATACCTATAGAAAACACCGGTGCATTACAACTCACCGATGAAGATAAATTTCGGATTGGCATCGCGTGGGATGCGTTATCTCCGAACTCAAGGCGCGCTTATCAACTGGCTTGGAGACAACTTGATGACTTCCTCTCCGCCAAAGGTGAGGCTTTGGATAATCTCACAGACACACAATTGGCAGCCTACCTTTCAACTTTAGATGTAAAGAAATAGCACCAAGCACCTTATCTGTCAACTTAGCAGCAGTCAAATGGTATTTCAGCAATGTACGAGGCAGTGATACCCAGTTCCCAATCAGTCAAAAGAGATTGAAGACTATACGACGCGATGCCAAAGGGCGTGGTCAAGTCGATGCACTTGTATGGGCTGACGTTGAACGGGTCTGTGCATTCGCTGAGGCGGATAAGTCTGTTGCAGGTTATCGGGATAGTGCGATGATACGGCTGATGTCTGATTGCCTGTTACGCGTTTCGGAAGTGGTCGCGGTCAATGTCTGGCATTTCAAACAGAATACCTTGATTGTCCAAAGGTCAAAGACAGATCAACAAGGTAAAGGTGTCGCACTGTATGTCACAAGTGATACAAGGAACGCTATTAGCAAGTTTGGGTCTGCGGTTTCTCTTGCCAAGGCGGGTGCCTCGGTCGTTGATTTACAAGTAGCAGGCAGGTGGAAGAATTCACAGATGCCTGCACATTACGCACGCGCAGAGACGGCAGAACGCGGGACAATTGCAAGATTCAAGGAGACTGATCACTCCTAAGTCTGAAAAGTTTACATTACTTTACGATTGGAGGCTTATCATTCACTTTATAGTGAAACCCATAATTACCTTTACATTAGCGAGGTTAGAAAACATCGCCAGCGCAAGTGTATGGGGATTGTTATTCATTGAAATGTGAACATATTTTCGGATTTTACTATAAAATAATTGTTAAGTGCCTCAGCTAACATCTCTTGGAGAGTCATTCCACCTTTCTCTATACTCATAATCTTGAGTTGTGCCCAGACTGGTTCATCAAAATATCCTTCGATATGTTTTTACCGCTTCTCGTACTCGGTATCGGTTTCTTTTTGGGTTCGGTAGGAGCAAGTGGCGTATTTTCGGGCTGCTCACTATTTTGTAACTTTTCTTCGTTTTTCTTGGTTGACATGTTATACCCCATTTCTCTCGCGATATAATTGTAAAATTTTTTTATTTCACCTGAAGCTTTTCCACGCGGTTCGTATTCTTGAACGGTAAGCCCAGCGGTGAAGGCGTGATTGAAAGCAACACGCTGTCCGATCGTGCAAGGGTGCACATGGAACATCGTAATGACTAATTGCCACGCGCGCTTGTTCTGCCAGATCACCGTGTGGTGGAACAACGTTCATGACCACTCTCGCTGGTACATTCGCGAATTTTATGATATTGATTGTTGAGCCAATCGCTTGTAGATCTATCAATGCTGGTTTACAAGGAATGACTACAAATTCGGCAGCATTTGCGGCGTCCAGTGCAGCCGATTCTGTGTGTGGGGCAGTATCAAGAATAGCAAGCGTTGCACCATTCTCTTTTGCGATGTGGAGTGTCTCTGGTAGTCGAGACGCATGAGCTGATACGACAGCGGGGGTTTCTTCTTCTCTATTATCGCGCCAACGTGCCGCGCTGGCTTGTGGGTCAAGGTCAATTAATGCTGTTGTGTGTCCAGCCTGTTCAGCTGCAACACTAATATGAATAGCGATTGTCGTTTTCCCAGTCCCACCTTTTCGAGACAAGACCGCTAAGGTTTTCATACTTTACCTCCAAGTGTGATATTGTTCAAGTGTGCACAATATCAGATGTGGGATTGTGCAGGTGTTCACACATTGAAGGTAAAACAATTTTTTTTTTCGAATTGCTAAGAATTGTTGTGTTTATGGGATGAGAATGCAAGAGTTTGCTTCTTATCTTATTTTTTCGGTTCTTGTTAAGGAATTCTGCGTGTATAGGATGTTGTATGGCAACATAAAAGGAAACCAACGATCACCGTAAAAAAGTCACTGACGTTTTGTTCAGTTAATTTCAAGCGTTCCTGTTCCCCGTTATATCTCCTAACCATCTTATAGCTATGTGATAATTATTCGGATGTGACTGCAGGTGCGGTTCTGAAAAAAGAAAACGCCACCAGAATTTTCAACTGGTGGCTTAAATGTGTTGTTTTGTGTGTATCCTTGCGTTTTCATCTTAATCATAAAACCAATCAAAATACCAATCAGCAATCAGCAAAGCAACAATAATAAGTGCCGCAGCACCGCAGAGTGTTCCAAATGGATTGTCGCCCAATCCCTTATTTCCCGCAAAAATTTCATACCACGATCTGAATGGCACTAAAACGACGGTGTGTACTATTCGCCATGTTCCGTTGAAAAATCCATGTTTTTTGTAGTGTGCTATGAGCAATCCAGGACCTTCTGTAAACACGTTTGTGATTCCTTTCCAATGTCGCGCGGTCGATGGCTTAAAATCTGTGTCAAGTGCATGCTCAATTGCTGTTTTCCGATCAGGAGCAAGTGCAAAGCGATCATAAAACTGTTGGATGTTGTCTTTATGTAATACCCCTTGATTCCAAAGTTGCTCTATTTTTGCTTTTTCTGCATCTGTAAGAATGTCAATGTATCTTTCACTTTTACGGATTGGGGGAGTCCGATCAATATGGAAATAACTAATAAGCCCCAAATTGCTTTTCTCATTCTACCTCCTTACAAGAATCCGAATTATGCCATTTGAGCTACCTTTCTATCCTTTAATAATGTTGATGGAAACTCACTTACGTATTATCAATTTCCGAGTCTCAACATATTTCCCCGCTGTGAGTGTGTAGAAGTATAAACCGCTTGCAGCAGGTTCGCCGTGATCGTTTCTACCATCCCAATGAGCGGCTCGTCTTCGTTTATGATAGACACCCACAGGTTGCTGTCCTAAATCTAATCTCCGAACGATTTTTCCGTTCGCAGCGTAAATTGTAATCATAACATCCGCAGGTTTCGCGAGTTGATAAGGTATCCACGTCTCAGGATTGAACGGATTCGGATAGTTTGGCAAGAGGGCAGTTGTTTCAGGGTGTGCTGTGCGTAGGAGCTGTCGTAGCACGTTTAGGCCTTGACGGTATCTGTAACTTCCGTTGTCATTTTGAAGTGCTAATGTTATCCAGTCTTGTAGTGCGTCTTTATGCAGACTTGGTGCTGCCATACCGTCATTTCCGAACGCACTTGCCACTAACACTAAATCCAATATGTTGATTACGCCGTCACCGTTTATATCAGCATTGGTGGTAGTCGTATTAAATGCTTGTGCCACTAACACCAAGTCCAATATATTGACCACGCCGTCACCGTTTATATCAGTCGATGCCATTTCCACTTCGCCAACTTCAAACCGCACTATTTCTGTAAAATCGGCGTTGAGAGTGTTACCTGCTTTGTCCTTGAGTCCCATTTCTGCGAGTCCCCAAATTCCAGGAATGCTGCCAACAGGTAATACAATTGTCTTATTGTATTCTTTCCAAATGGTTGGATCGCCAGGAAAATATAAAGCACTTCTTCCTTCAGGATAATGGTAAAAATGATGTGTAACACCATTCGGGTCCCGTAAACGCATACTTCCTAATGTATAACCGCTGATGTTATCCTTTACATAAAATGTAATATCAACGATTGTCTCTCCGTTTGGTTCTTCAGGGTTTGTCGGTGTAGCTTCTATAGTGATATTGTTTAGGTCTAATTCGGGGGGATCGAAGTCGGGATTCGTGGTGTGTATCTCTATTGTTGGCGGTGTTTCGTCTGTATCTGCATCTGTGAAATAATAGCTGTTATAATTCAATGCTATATCTCTCATTACGACATAGTTGACTTTGTATATTCCATTAGGCATGTAGTTTGCGATCTTAAAATTAACTTCTGCTGTATTTGTTTCGGAGTCAAAGAATCCGTATTCAAAAAATGAATATGTATCTGCAAATGTATCATTCATCCTACACGCGATTCTATCCATACCAGATTTTTCAATGACTTGCCACCTTACTGTAAGAATCTGATATTCACCTTCATTAGTTTTTTGGAGTTGTGAGAGTGATAACTGGATTGAGTTCGGGACGTATTGTGGAGGTTCGCAATCTGCTAATGGGTTATCAATGTACATCTTCCAGTTGAAATCGGTTTGTGCCGTTAGCCTCGCGTTATCGTTTGCATCTCTTAGTCCTATTTGGTCTGGCTGCCAATAACCGTCAGGGGCGTAACGTGACACTTTTACTTGTCCTCGTAAGATGTGCCCTGTAGGTATTCTATTACCTTGTGCGTCAAATGGACGCAGTCTTAATTCAGTATACGTTCCTTTCGGACTGAATATCCTGATGCCTGCCACCGTAGCTGCATCTAATTCGCTTTCTTTATGTAATTCTATTTCAATCTTTACGAGTTTATCTTCTTCGGGTTCGCCTTCAACTTGTATGTCGATCCGTATTATCCGCCCAGGATACACGTAGTCAGGGTATAGGTTGTAAACTTCAAATGTTAGATCTTCTCTAATTTGTGAGATATATCGTGTGCCGTGCATGATACGATTTTGGATGAATTCGTATTTTGCAGGCGAGCGCGATCTAAGTTTGTCAGGGTTCACTATGTAAAAACTGATACTTTCTGCCATATCTTCGTTTGGATTAACTCCGTGTGCATAAGCAGATACAAATTCGACTTGCTTTGTGGTAGACCACCCGTCCTTATCATCTGGGTTTTCATACCAACCGCCAAGCTCAATCCAGTCCTGTTTGAGTTGCTCATCAAATAGATGTGCCCAAAGAAAATGAGCCTTTTCGTGTAAGACTAGGCGGTGCATATACTCATAACCTACATCTTTAAATGCAGATTCCATGAATTCAATGTAGCCTGCGCTTGTCCAAGCAACGGCAGGTGCTGTTGGGTGTGTGGGATGAGGTGTTCCGTCGAGTCGTCTAACAAGGTATTTGAGACCTGGTGTTGTGAGTATACCTTGCGGGAATTCCTCAAGCATAGAAAGAATTACTAATAATTCTTCCCTTTTGAATTCAGAAAAGCGGTGACGACCCTCCCCTGTTGTGTGTTTTGTCAATTCTGCATAATCGGGAACATCTATGCTCACATCATAACGTTCCCTCAGTATTTTACTGATAGCATCTCTATTACTACCATCATCGGTTACGAACCGCACGACTGCATTGTGTAGCCGTTTGGAAAAGAATCTACCTCGGACACCTTCAATTTCTGCTAATAGAGGGTTGGCATAGGTAAAAGCATCAGATGCTATTGTGACGACTCTTGTGTCGCCTCTATGTTCAATATCTATGTCGTTATGAATATGACTGTTACTGATTTGCCAAACCGAAGGTGTTACATCTTGTCTCGCAAATCTCCAATTTGTTCGTTGTGGTATCGATTCAAATGTTTGCAGCAGCTTGTATGCGTCCAAACCGCTCCAGCTTATGTCAATGTAAACTGAATACTTTTTCATCAGAAAAACTGCTGCACTGTGTGGTGACACTTGTATAGGCTGATCAAAGAGTGTGACTTCTATCGGTTCAACTGCGGTTGCACTCTCTTGCCCTTCAGGTGTTTCGTCTATTTGCCACGAGAATTCGAAAGCATGGGAAATTGGAAGAATTGAAATAATGCTTGAGAAAACGACAGCAGCTATAAGAGATTTTCGTATTTTCATTACATGTTCTCCCTTTCAGTTTCGCTATTGGATTCTATGCCGACAAACATTGTCCAATCGCGTGTCCTCTCGCTGACCTTTACACACAACAAGTTATTGCCTTTTTTCAAATCGACTTTAAATTCATCTTGAAAATCAGTCGAACCCCGATTTATGGCATTAACAAAAACTACTTGGCTATTTAGCCATACTTTTATAGCGTCATCACTTCCAACCCGCATCGTCAATTCGGACTGGGCCACATCAGAGACTATGACAATTAATGCGTAAGATGTATAATGATCTAAATCCCCCTTCCCCAAGCCGATTTCATTTATAACATCATTGACATTATTTTCGCCTGCTGCAGAAATTGTTCCAAGCGTCCATGCTAAATTACCTACTATATCACCGATCTTTGCACCGTGAGTTGCGATGTCTGTTTCTGTAACCACACCATCACTGATAATAGCTAATGAGTCAACATCTATTGAATTTGCTCCACCTTCGCCCCTTTCAGTTGGGGCGATCATCCAAAGCCAGGGGCCAGCAATTTTGTCTTGCATAATAGCATCCGAAACATTGATACGTGGAATACCACTAAACGGTTCTTCATCTTGTTTTTCAGCATCTGTTTCGGTCATGGTTGGCATCATCATTTTTGCTTCATCACAACTAAGGACAAAAATGATTGTTAGAACGGTTAAGATCGTGAGAAAAAATCTGTGTAACATTATGGTTCTCCTTCGTTTTTTGTGTATAAGTAAAACATTTTCAAAGTTTTACGAGGAACTGATACACATCAATCAAAAAATTGTTCCCTTGAAATAAGAGAAACCGCTTTTTTTGTGTGTTTTTTGTTGACTGCACAAAAATACGGTATGTGTGTAAAAAATTGTGACAGTCTACAGGGAGGGTTGACAGATGTGTCAACGAAAGAGAAGAAGTTTTTAGGCAACTTGCCCTATAGGGAGCTGGTTCCCATTTAAAACTCACAGAAAGCAGGACTTTCTGGTATAATAGAAACCAGCGCTGTCATAATAGGTCTAATAGTCTCTATGGCAGTGCTTCGCGTCGCTGGGTGTCCTAGCACCTTGCGGCGCACCTAAAAAAATTAGGCAGCAGCCCTTTGACGTAACTCACCCGTTCCGTGAATTTCTAACGTCAACATATATTGTAGCAGATATACCAAAAATGCGCAATAAAATGCTGAATCTGGTTCAGAATCAGCATTTTATGCTTAACCTAAGTAGTGATCGTATACAATTTTTGCATTTTTTAACATTAGATTTTTTTCTTCTATGTATGCCTGTTGCTGATCAGCTCGTTCATCATTAGCAAGTATCGCTAACTCGCATACCATATATATAGATTTGATTTCATCGAGTAACTCAATGGCACGTCCTGCTGGTAGTTGAAATATTTGTAAATCTATAAGTTTTATGCCTACCCTTTTAGCCGTGTCGTTATATTTTTCAGTGGCTTCATCAAGGTTTTTACTTTCCAGAACGTCTATTACGAATTCTGAAAATTGAAACATTTGAATTGGGTAGTTTACTGATCTTTCGCCACTTAAAATCAAGCATTCATCGAAATCTAAAAATCTTTGATAAAGTTCATACTGGGGAAATTCCATCATTTTGCTCCTTCTTATAGTAAATTCTGTAAATAAGTTCACATATATTCTGTAGGAGCGATCTCCGAATCGCGACGAAACCCTAATAGTCGGGAATCGGAGTTTCCTTCTACAGTTCAGATGTAAAGTTAATTGTAGAATCCACTATAATATTTTTGCGTATTTTTCAAATACAAATTTACCTATAAAACTATATTACATAAAGGTTTATAGCGTATTTTGGTTGATCCGTGTTTTCAGCGGAGTCTTACGTTCGCTTGTAACGGAATTTTGAAAGTTTTTATTTGTGTTTATACCCGTGAGTCGGGCTTGGGGAGGCGGTAAGATAATTTTTAGGTGTGTATCTGCGAGTTTTCGTTTTGTATGTGAGTTATTTTTATGCCTGTTAGTCTTTGTTATTGCCTCTGTTTTTCTACATGCGGATCAACTCCATTTTTGTGTTTCAATGTTATACACTTCACACTTGAATTTGTTCCAGTTTTTTTGAAAATGTAGGCGTGGTATTGGTTTGTTCAACAGATGTGTGTGCCTTTTTACTGTTCGGTATCGCTGTTCATCGCTCGGAGGAGTGTGTTTTTCATCACGGCAACGCTGGCGGTCTTTCCTAACACGTCAAGTTCTGCCTGCTGGATCTGTTTGGTCTGGTCTGGCGGGATGCTGTCAAGGGTGTTCAGAGATTCTAAAAGTGCGTCGGCGTATTCCCTGATCTGCGTGTATATCTGTTTTCTTTTATCAGTCATGGTTGGATTTATCCTTTTCGGTCTGGTGCGTCCTGTGATGGAATTGGGCTGTGGTTGGCAATGGAAAACCGAACGCTTTAGGCAACGCTCGGCTTACGTGTCAAGTTATTTACGTTTCGGGTTCAAAGAGTGCTTTCGTGAGTTTTGCTATTTTGGATACTCTCTTAACCATCTCCATTTCTGCTCTGTTCAGCCTGATAGGTTGATCGTCTTGTAAGTTGTCAAGTTCATCTAAAAGGGTTGTAAGTTCGTTTGTATGTTCCCTAATTTGTTTGTGCATCGCTCTGCGTTCTTCTGTCGGTGGGACGTATGCCTTAGGAATTTCATCGAGGCTTGGTGGTTCTCTGTCTGGTGTCTCTGGATCGGTTTCCAAACGTGCATAGCGTTTATCGTGGTCAATTATGATTACAATATCTTCGGCTTGTGAATTATAAAAGGCTTTATGATACCAGTCACAAAGTGCATCACTGGCTACGTATAAGTCGCCTCTGCCTCTTACAAACAGTTTATTTTCGATTTCTATTTCACAACTTTCTGCCGAACCGTAGGATCCTTGTCCTTTGGTGGCTTCCCAGTAGGCATTTTCGAGAGGTCTTGAAGATGTTATCTGCTCGTAACGTGATATTGTTAAGCGGATTTGTCCTTTTTGCATGTTATGTATCCTTTTATTCGGTATTTTGCCGTGAATTCTAAATGCTGATAAACAGAATTATGTACTGCCATCGGAAATTCGGGCCACTCTCTAAGACAAGATTATGGTATAATATCCATCTACTTGAAAGGAGTATCCGATGGCGAAACGAAAACGAAGAAACTTCACTCCCGAGTTTAAAGCCGAAGTTGTTCTTGAGGCACTTACGGGTGAAAGTTCACAAGCGGAGTTGTGTCGCAGACACAACCTCAGCGATGAACAACCCTCAAAGTGGAAGCGGAAACCACTTCTTGAAAATGCAGCGACCCTCTTTGAACCCGCTGATAAGCAGTCTGATGCCAATATGGAACGGATCGCACACCTTGAACAACTCGTTGGGCGGTTGACCGTGGCACTTGACATCCAAAAAAAAGCCTCAACTTGGTTGAGCTAACCCCAATGGAGCAGCGAGAAATGGTTGAGACACTACAGACAGACTATTCGGTTCAGCAGATATGTCAGATACTCGGTTTCAACCGAAGCAATCTCTATTATCACCCGAAAAGCGACCCTTCCGAAGCGGGTCTCCGAGAGGAAATAGAGGCACTATCTCTGCGGTATCCGACATACGGTTATAGGCGTATCACAGCGTTACTGGTGTCTAAAGGATACTCTGTCGGTTATAGGCGTGTCGCTCACATGATGAAAGCCGCGAACCTCTCAGTCGCAGTCAAGCGAGCCTGTCAAACCACGAACTCCATTGACGATGTGCGTCCCTGGGGTAATCGCCTTGAAAACCTTCAGGTCTCCCGATGTGATCAGGTCTGGGTAGGCGATATTACCTACGTCTGCCTCAAGGGACACTTCATCTATGTTTGTCTGCTTATGGATGTCTTCACGCGCAGGGTCAGAGCTTGGCATATCAGTCAGCACTTGACGCAATCTCTGACTTTGAAGCCGTTAGAGGCAGCATGACATCAAAGTGTTCCAGAGATCCATCATTCTGATCAAGGTGTTCAGTATCTTTCAAATGCTTACGTCTCAATGTTGAAGCATCATAGGATTGAGATTTCGGTTGCCCGTAGAGGATGTCCTTGGGAGAATGGATATGCTGAAAGACTTATCCGCACTCTCAAGGAAGAAGAAGTTCACCTCAATGACTATGAGGACATCCACGAAGCGAAAGCCCGAATTGGGCATTTTATCACACAGGTGTATCACCAGAAACGCCCGCATTCGGCGTTAGGCTATCTGACACCTGTTGAATTTGAACAACAAAACTTGTCTTAACTTTACTGATTTTTTGGCCCTAATTAGCGTTGGCACTTCATCTAATTGTATATCATGAGTTATCAATCAAGTTGTTTAATATAACCCCACAGAACCGTTATTTGTTCTGATAGGACGCTGAGACTATCTTTAACTTCATGTCTTGTGACAGTAAAATCATCAAAACTGGCAGCGGTGTCCCACGCCCATAGTCCAACTTTTCCTGCCTCATAGGTATTATCAAACATTACTATTTGCTCTTTGCCATTGATATAACATGTGAACTTATTTCCAAGCACTTCTACAGTAAGATCATACCAAACATCATTTTGAAGTTGAATTCCACCAACCGTCCATGTCCATGCAATTTCTTCTCGGTTATCCCAATCACCTGCACTGTGTTTAAACAATTGATTTCTCTGATCAAGTGTATTGATATAATAAACATAGTATTCTGTCTCACTTTTAGCACGAAATACAATACCTGCCCAATGAATATTATCTATACGGACTTTGGCATCTATAGTATAATTGTCCCAGTCTGATTGACCAACCAAAGAATGCTCAGATACATCACCCCGACTAACTTTATATAATCCATCATCTACGAACCAGTTGCCGTTAGCGACTTTCCAGCCTTTAGCATCTTCTTGAAAATCCCATAACTGTTTGCCTTTATTTAGATAATCACTATATATCTCCGTTTCAGGTTCGGGTTCAGGTTCAATATCAAGTTTGTTTTTAAGCTTATTTTCATTTTGCTCTTTGGACGGTTTCTCTGGCAATGTATATTCTTCAATAAACCACTTCCAATTACCGTTATTATCCATAAGATATATACCAACACTTTTCCCATCTAACAAAAGTCTACGTGGTACATCAAAAATTGCGGTTTCATTTTGTTTCCCTTCTTGAAAATCCCATCCAATGATACTGTGATGTATTGTTAAATATGCCTGATGTAATCCGTCTGAGTCGGAAATATTGACACGAAATCTAATGTTATCTTCACCAAAATTTTCAGCACCATGAAATTTCGTCATTTCAGGGGCAAAATTGAATTGCCACCTCTTGTTGAAATAATGATGTCGAGATAGCCACCTCGCTTCATGCAATGCTAACTTCTCATCGCCGCCCATGATATATCCTTGAGGATCATATAGGGCGATGTGCCATAGTCCGAATGTATGCCCTATCTCATGGGTGAGAATTCGCTCTGTGTGTTCTCTTGTAGATTCAATAGTAACACAATAGCCATAATAATCTGAATTACCTAACCATCCACCATCAGCCCAAGCACCTCCTACACCGCCTGCAGCTACTTGCACTGTATCCATGCCAGCCATGACGATTGCGTATATGGTTCTTTTATCGTTAAATCCGTTGGCTGCCAATTCGTCTTTAACTATTCCTAATGTGCTTCCGCCATAATGTGCCTTATTGTGTTTACCTTTGAATTTGTGAACGATAATATCACCTTGATTATCAGTTTCTAATCTGAAAGTTTGATTAGGAAATCCGTGACGATCCATTTCATTTTTATAGACAGATTGAATTCTTTTCATAATATCATCCAAATCCAACCATTCAGATCTATCCTTGCTATCTGTAGGCATAAAATATATAGTTTGGACGCTATACGGTTCGGCCGAAAACGTTTCGTTAGATCCAACAAACAGGATCACCAAAATGATTGTTAGTGCAGTTAAGATTGTGAAAAATCTATTTAGCATTGTGTTTCTCCTTTTGTTTTTAGTGTTTTGGGCTTGTCGGTAACCCGCTTAAACGTAGGATTAATATTGGTAGCAGTAAATAGCGTAAACGATGAAATAAGAACACAATTTTCTCCTTTTTTAGTTTTTGTTTCTTTTCATTTTACAAGCTTTCGTTGCCACGTTGCGTCGTAAATCATTCCGTTTCTATCTACAAACAGATAGATAAATCTAATTAATCTGGCGTTTGGGTCTGATAAAACGCCGTATGTGAATTCTTCTGCTGTCATAGGTTCTTGGTATCGGTAAACGTGTCGTTTCTTTCCTCCCCCAAGATCTACAACTTGAAATACATCTATTTCAGGATTTGCTTTTACGAACTCCTCTAAAGGTTTTCCTTTCCAGTGTTTTATAACTTCATCTGCACGAAGATCAAGAGTTTTCATTGATGTGCAACTGGTGCTGTTGAACAAAATGAAAATATAGCAAATGATTACTACTATCCTATATACCATTGTATTTCTCCTTGTTTAAGGTGTTTGTGGTTCGGGAAACCCTGCTCTAACTTAAAAAAGAATGGGCACCCCAGTGGTTAAACTGAATATCTAAGTAAATTTAGATATGGGCGCCCATATTTCTTGTTAGATATTCAGTTTAACCATAAATAGTATAACATATTTCTCCCTGAAAATTCAAGGAAAACCCGCAACGTGATTGCCTTTTCGGACATAAAAAAAGAGCAACAAATCTACGCATTTGCAGACTTGTGACTCTGGTATTTGTGCCTTTGTAAGAGATACAGCGGCCGCAGCATGTTGGTGGAATTAATTGCCTGTTCGGTAGGAATTTCGTTTTGATGGTAATTATATATTAGTGCTTAATCGGCTTTCTGGCTCACTTTGTGCGGTGAGTGCGGGGTTTACCTATGCGTGTTTTGAAGTGATGCGGGGATTGTGGACTGTGTGCGTTTATGTGTGGAATTCGGGGATTGGCAATAGAAAAACCTAAAGCAATAGAATTTTTGATGCGTGTTCCTGCGAGGAGTTTTTTCTGACTGGACAATGTGTCAAGGAAAGAAATAAAAATCTGTGTTTTTTTGTTGTCGGTGTGGCGTTTTACTCGGTCTGTCGGCTCACGTTCTTGTGAGCAATTCCGAATATAAATCGTTTAGATTCCAAATATGATTTTTTTTATCAAATAACATAGTTTTTCAAAAAACTTGTATAACTTAAAAAGTAGGATTATTTTTAGGGGTCTATTAGGTATCTATTAGGGGGTGACGAAATGGTTTTTAGAGGTAACACTTTCGGATTTGAAGCGTTTTTACTAAAGAGGAGGGATATTTTTGACTGGATAACGTCAATAATTAAAAATATTTGTTAGGAAAGTTTATAAATATTTGAACCTTGAGAAATTATTTTGGCGTTTATCCATTATAATGCATAAAGCAGGATAAAACATCTTGATCGATGCATTCTCCTGCTATAAAGGAGGATAAAAAAATGGTAATAAAAATCCATTTCCGCATCCGACTGGAAATCAGCCCTGAATTCTATTTGGCGATAGCTAGATGGGTTGATAATGTGCGATACGTGGTCCGCGCATTAATTCCAGTTTTTGTTTAGATCACCCAACGAGTCATGTGGTGCCGTTTCTACCGTGACTGTGTCACATTGTTTAGTTACGGTATCACATGTCCCTTTTGGTTTCAATGGGATATACGCTTAATTTTTCAATTTGATACAATATTTACAGGTTATTTTACAGTATAAAATACTATTCTGTGAACACACTAATTGCTAATTTGATGGCGTTTTAGACGTTGAATGCGTGATCAGTTGAAATTAATTAACGAAACTCTATAATTTATTGGTCAATCCCACCATAAGGAGTATAAAAATGGAATATGATGTTAAACCTATTACAGAATTGCCATTACAAGAGATAAAATTGGGTAAACCAGAGCATTTGGGAAAGTCATTCTTATTAGAATTAAAAAATGAGTATGATGAAGAAATTATCAACTTATTAGACTTTGTCGATGATATTGTGAATAAGTTTAGTAGAGATCTCAATGAGGATCATGTGCGCAAAAACTTATCGGAAGCTGTTCAGTGGCTATGCAACAAAGGGTTGTTAACGGAATTCAAGAAGCATACTCAAGGAGTTCAGTATTTTATCAGTCGTGATGGACACTGCTGCTTAAAACCTGGAACTCAGAGAGCTTTTTGAAAAGTCCGTAAATAGAATGCAAATGGGCGTATCTCTACACTGGTGGAGATACGCTTTTTTCTTTATAGGCTTCCGAGCTTGCTATCCTTCTTGTGTTTACTAAAAATTGTCGTTTGTGGGAATTAAAGCATAAGTGAAAAACTCTAAATTGTTTTTTTTACGAAAAAAGCGTATTATATTGGTTTTTTTTATAAAAAAAGTTGAAAAAAGATTTGACTTTGTTTGTTTGTTTGTTATAGAATATATGAAGTTTAGGAATTGAACACC
Organism: Candidatus Poribacteria bacterium; assembly: GCA_965219695.1. GTDB lineage: Bacteria > Poribacteria > WGA-4E > WGA-4E > WGA-3G > MSPOR6. The sequence goes on from CBDCOJ010000014.1 coordinate 72,445, forward strand.
GCTGAATACCTTTATGGAGCTGAGGGGATTCGAACCCCTAATCCTTCGCCTTTCAAACGACTGCTTTACCATTAAGCTACAGCCCCATATTTATAGGTATTCAGCGGTGTTATTATTCTAATACCAAATCCCCTCAAATGCAAATAAAACTCTAAATATGTCTTGTTGGCGTGAGAGTGTTATATTGTCCCTGCGGACGCATTACTACCTAATGTCGTCATTCCGCTGTTTTTCGGATTTTACTAAAAAACAGTGTGTCTATATTTGCGTTCTATCGCATGCTTGACGAGGGGTAAACACAAGGGAGTTTTTCAAGTGTGGGGGGCATGTTGGAAGGTAGATGCTGGTGTTAGGAATTCGGGATGTGGTAGGCAATAGAAAGCCGAACGCATTAGCAACGCTCGGCTTACGTGTCAAGTTATTTAGTTTCGGGTTCAAACAGTGCTTTTGAGAGTTTAGCAATGTCGGCAACTTTCCTGACAAGATTCATCTCTGCCTTATTCATTGCTATAGGTTGATCATCTGTTAATTTCTCAAGTTCATCTAAAAGTGTCGAGAGCTCGGTTGTGTGTTCCTTGATTTGCTTGTGTAACTTACGGCGTTCTTCTGGCGGAGGCACGTAGGCTTTGGGTATATCGTCGGGGTTCGGAGGTTCTCGGTCAGGTTTTTCGGGATCGGATTCCAAACGAGCATATTTCTTTTCATCATCGATAATGATTACGATGTCCTCCGCCTGACTATTATACGCTGACTTATAATACCAATCTACCAAAGCATCGCTGGCAACATAGAGCTCGCCAGTGCCTTTTACAAAGAGTTTATTATCTATCTCTATCTCACAACTTAATCCGTCTCCGTAACTTCCGAGCCCCTTTGTGGCTTCCCAGTAAGCGTTTTCAAGAGGTCTGGACGAGGTTATTTGTTCCCAACGTGAAATCTGTAATCGGAGTTGTCCTTTTTGTTGCATGATGTGTTTCCTTTATTTGTATGGATTTTAGGTGTTTCTCTGATAGGTAGTGGTGTGACACTAATATCTCTTAAGCTGTTTTATGTTTTTCTATGATTGTTTCGTGATAACATCTTTTTGCTATTTTGTCAATTTCTTCTTTGCTTATGCCTAAGATTGCTTGGGTGAAAAGAGCATAACCTGGCTTTGTCATCTCTAAGTCCAGTGTATACAACCCAGAGAATGGATTTATTAATGAAGCTTTGATTTTTACTACATTTTCGAATGTTTCTGGGTAGTCATCTATAATTACATTTGAAAGGTTTATTCCTATTTTGTTTTTTGTAGTCCATTGATGGAAATTATTTATATATTCCTCTAGGCTTGGTTTTTTTTCGGTTTTTCTTTTAAATTGGAAGATTTTCTGAAGTATGTAAAGAATGAAATCTTTTACTTTATAGAAGCGAAAAAATTTAATAATGTTGGCATTCAATTTTCCTTTGGGATTTATTTTGTGAATAATAAACGTTATTATACCTAATGCTATAATTCCTATTACAGCATCTAAAAATTTAGACATTATGAATATTATGAATGGATGATTAAATAAATTTCCTAAAAAGTTAAGTATATCCATTGTATAGCACCTTCCAGATGTCGGTTCTCAAAATGGCAGTTTACCGTCGTTATATTCGGGGTCATAGCGGTTTTAGAATGCTTGACGTTGGTGTTCCTGTGCGTCTTTTTGTGCTTGTCTCTGTGCCTCAACTTCGGGGCTGTATTCCGTGCGGCCGCATATCCCACACGGCCGCATATCTGATATTTGTTTGCATATACATTTGGCTTTTTGAAGTAAAAAATTATTCATCATCGTTCGGCTGTCCCTTCTTGTGTTTACTAATTTTGATTTATTAACCACTGAAAACAGAAATTAGCGAAGTCTAAAGCGTGTTGTTTCTCACTGAACCCGAATTTGAAATATCCGCCTTTCTCACCGCGGGGCATGTAGACTCTGCACTGGATGTAATGCTTTCCGTCGGTGTGTTTGTGGATATAGATTTCATCAACTATTGCAAGAGCGGTCATGGTTCTCTGGTTGCTTTGTTTGAAAGCTCTCAGGACCTCTGCAGTGTATTCGTCGGTATCCTTTCATGTTTATCCCATGTCGGGGTCTTGGCGGTTTTGCCTCACCCCTATATTATACCACTTTTTCGGGGTTTTGCGCTGTTTTCTTTTCCTTCAAGTTCTGCGGACTTATCCCAGTTTTCGCTTTGGATTTATTGAAGTAGTTCTCGTAGCGGTTTGCTCTCTCCGCAGGTATTTGGGTGTGATCTACGGCACGGGGACAGGTTTAATCGGTTTCGATTCAGGATTGGGAATGTATCCCGTGCATCCGCGTAGATGGCAAGGGCACATTTTCGGCAATTGTTCACAGATATATATACTGAAATTTGAAGTGGGAATTATTTTCATCGTTGTTCGCACTCTCGTTAGTTTTGTGAGATAAACGACTAAAAACGAGTAGGGCAGGTAACCCGCTTTCGCCGTTGGGTGTTCGGAGTCGACACTGGATGTCGTGCTTTCCGTTGAGGTTATCGAGGATCGATTTTATTTTCTTCCTGCCCTGTTTAAGTGCATGCTGCGCTTCCTTGTTAATGAGTTTTTTTGCTGCCGTTTCTTTCATCATCGTTGTTCGTCTGTGTTGCTGTTTTGGTGGGCACTTCCTCCTTATTATGTTTTCGGTATCTGAGCCGTTTTCTTATCGTTGTGGAAAATTGAATTTTTAGCGATGATATTGTATAATTTTATATCAAAATTGAAAATGTTCTCAACAAATGTGACTCTTTAATCTTAGGAAAATCATGCTAATTATAAAATTGATGACTGTTGTATCTAACGTTGCCTCAATCTCTAGCGGTGTATTGGCTTTGTTGAAAGAATTAAGTGGTAGCACTGCTGAGGAACTATTTAAAAAATCTTTTGATGACGCGGTTAAGCAATGTGCACCGATGTTGGCTGATATTGCAGATCCAGAAACAATTGGAGTAGATCATATAACGCTAGATAATGTGATTGCTTCTATCAATGATTCAGATATAACTGATTTAGTTTTACTAGATAGTCACGGAAAACTTGTAAATGTTACCACTCATTTTGAAAAATGTATTATGTTGCCAGGTCCACGTAGCCAATTAACTACTGCAGAACGAGTGCAAAGACTGAAACCTGTTATTGAGAAAACTGTTGAAAATTTCTTTACTTCCTTACCGAAGAATCAAGAAGCCTCCAATGAAATGATGCTTAATTTTGATAGATTGCAATTGAAGGGGCAAGAGCATTTAAGTGAACAAATCCAAACGAACTATAGTATCCTTCAAGGATTGGATGAAAAACTCACTAATATTTCAAATAACCATTTCTACCTGACTGTTTCCGCTGCTGTTGAAACTGCACTCACGAAAGAACATCAATTGACAATTAACAAAGCTAAAGATTTTCTTAAAAACTATAAACCTAAAGCTTCTCTCACCCTATTGGAGGATTTGAAACAACGTGTTTGGAATGAAGAATCAACTTCAGAAATCCTAAAATTTAACGTTCTAACGAATATGGCAGCTGCTCAATTTGTTCTCAATAATGAACGAGAAGCAGCAGAATTGTTGCTTACGGCGTTTCAATATAATCCTGAAGACGAAAAAGCACTTTCTAATAAGGCATTTGCTCATCTTCTTTTGAAAGAAATAGTAGATGCTGCGAACTGTGCAGAACAGGCAAAAGCAAAGAATCCTGCCAATATAGATGCCTACGTAATTTTGGTTGGAATTTCTAATGAGGAAGAAACTCTTGAAGAGGTGATTGATAAAGTCCCTGAATATTTGCGAGATAATCCACAAATTGCTTACGCTATCAGCGATATAGCAAAACACCGCGGCGAGTTTGAAGAAGCTAAAAAGTGGGGCGAAATCATGGTGATGAATGAACATGAACATTCACTTGATTTCAAAGCCGCTTTTGCTACTATCTTGATTAGTCAGGTATTGAAAGATAGCCTTGCTGTGGGGACGAGACAATTTAGTGATTCACAAAAAGAACAATTAGTTCGAGCTATAGAACTTCTTACAGAAGCTTGGGATTGCGTTTCTGAAACTGAATTACGCACCTTCCGCATAAATTGGATTCTTAATAGAGGAACGACATTTTTTCATCTTGGTGACATGGAGAAAGCAATTGCAGACTTTGATACTGCCTTAGAGATTGAAAAGTCGAATTCTATCTTGCTAAGGAAGCGTGCTATACTGTCCCTTGAGCATGGAGAAAAAGAAAAGGCTATTGAATTCTTAGAAAAGATAGAGGCCGAAAACGAAGTGCCTGACGTTCCAATTATACGTGCGAAAAGTCTATTCATGAGTGAGCGCTTTGATGAAGCCATTGAAACACTCAATAATTTTTTGATTATAGAACCGTCTGCTGAACTACGAGAAGAAGCATATCACCTACTCATAAAAGCTTACATTGCCGATATACGTTTTGAGGAGGCACAACAAATTTCCAAAATGATGCTCAATTTGTCTCCAACGAGTGTGCTAAACCTTGTTGATGCGGCTAGGATATCTAGTGAAATTGGCAACCGAGACGAGGCTATTTCTCAACTTCAGCAAGCACACGAGAATGCACGAGATAGCAACGATTTTTCAGAAATGGTAGAATTGGCTACTGAACTCTATATTCACGAACAATTTGAAGAAGCCGCAGAACTCTATGAAAAACTTGCAGATACAACGCACAATTCTCAATTAACACAATGGTTGTTAAAAAGTTATTATAATTCTGGTGATATAGGGAAAGCGCTTAATATTTGTAAAGAACTCCGAGAAAGATGTGGACTGATTGAACATGTATCTGCAATAGAGTTTGAGATTTACGAAATAATTGGAGATTTAAATGAAGCTCTGAAGATATGTGAAGAATATGTTTATACATTTCCAGATGATGCGGTTATGCAAATGCATCTTGCTTATATTCACTATCGATTGAATAACATTGAGGAGTTTAATTGCGTTTTGGAAAGATCTTTTGACCTGAAAGAACTTACCTTACAATCCTGTTTTAACCTTGCATATCTGTATCAGATCGGATCTAAACCAGAAATTGCATTAGACATTATGTACGAAACTCGCAGAAAGCACCATACTGACCATAACGCGCATCTGAAATATTTTGGCTTATTTCATCTCGTTGATAAGCAAATTGGAGATGAATTGTTAAGACCTACTCAAGTTCAGGTTGGAACTGCAGTATGTCTAAACAATTCTGGTCGAACCGATTGGTATATTGTTGAAGAACGTGATGAGCAAGACCGCAGACCCGATGAATTGAATAGTCAACATCTTTTAGCCCAGCAATTACTCGGTAAAACTGTAAATGATGAGATTGTTCTTCAGGAAAATATAGTAGGTGAGGAAAGGAGAAAAATTGTTGATATAAGAAGTAAATATGTATATGCACTGCAGGAAAGTCGTCATAAATTTCCCGATCTATTTCCAGGGATACCAGGTTTCTGGTCAGCAAACCTCAACGACCCGTTGGACTATCCTCCAGATGACTCTGACGAGACAGCTGATTCAGCAAATATACAACCGATATTAGAACTGACTGATAGACAGCACAATATCTCCCTTCAGATTGAGAATTTATATAAGCAGCAACTTCCTCCCATCGGTATTTTCATGAACTGGACAGGCCGCAATGTGTTGGACCAGTGGGGGATGCTCATAAACAATCCTGAATTAGGGATAAGATGTTGTTTAGGGGAATCTGAAGAAAAGATCGAGGCACTGGATTTGTTCAAAGATCCTGCACCAAAACTCGTTGTGGATATCATATCGCTTATCACACTACATTGTCTTGAAGCTGCTGATAGTGTTGTCAAAGTATTTGGAAAACTGGGTATTGCACAATCTACCATTGATGAGTTTCAACGCATTATCAATGAAAGGGAAGGAATGTGGTCACAACGTGAGGGGATGAGCATCGAAAAACAAGGGGATCGGTATGTAAGGCACCTGATCAGTCCTGAAGATGTTAGGAGGGGTATAGAATACCTAAAGGATGTTGTTATATGGATTAGAGAGAACTGTGAAATCCTCCCATGTACCCCTACACTACAAATGAATCTAATACATAAGCAAAAACTTGATGATTTGTTTCAACCATATTTTATTGATACTCTCCTTATCGCGAGTCAACCAGGATACATCTTGCTTTCCGATGATGAAAGACTTAGGTCTTACGCAAAAGCAGATCTAAATAGACATGCTGGAACAAACTTTGAAATTGATGGTGTATGGACACAAATTGTCTTGGAACATTGCGTAAAAAGAGATGTTCTTGTCAAGTCCGAATACGATAAGATGACAATAAAACTCATTTGTTCTCACTACTATTTTACCGAATTTGATGCTAAAACGTTAATTGAAGCGGCAGAGCAGAGCAAATGGAGTCCATCTGAACCATATACAAGTTTAGTGAATGTCCTAGGCGGTCAAACAGTAAATTTATCGTCAGCAGTGAACGTTTCGGCTGACTTCCTTCTTGAGCTTTGGGAACAACCAATTCACCCTATTCGTTGTGAACACTTGACAATCAGTTTATTGAATAGGCTAACGACTCAAGGAGAAACAGGGAGGATATTGAATTTTCTAGCAGATAAGATTGATGAGAAATCTCCTCTTTACACATGGACTAAAGATCAAATTCTCTCTGTGATTCGTGCCTACGCACTAACTTACCGTTTTTAGAAAGTAGGTGTCTCGCTTAGCTTTTTGGTTTCAGTGTGAATGATTACTTTGCCGAGTATACTTACTTCCATACCGTTTTCCATTCTTATCTGTATTCTGTGAGGCGATAGTTTGTTTGAGATTGTTTTATTTACATGTTATTATAGCCTTTGATAATGACACTTATCAAATGTTATTTCAATTTAAAATTTTTTCACAGAAAGGACAAAACAGTGAATTATAAGACATATATGCGATCTTCAGAATGGAAAGAAAAGCGTAAAGCAAAGTTAGAGGCTTGCAACTCTAAATGTGAGTGCGAGGGCGGATGTGTTCGGGACGCTACCCAAGTGCATCATCTACATTACGATACATTAGGGAATGAAAACATGGAGGATTTACAGGCACTCTGTTCGAAATGCCACATGTCTAAATCTTCTAAAGTTCGCAACTTTTACGGCAATCCAGTTCGGGATTGTTGCCTTCTTGAAGGACAACAAGAAGTGGAAAAGACACTACCATATAATGTTTGGAATGAAGCAAACTTTCATTTACAGATAAACACTCCGAAATATAATCTGATTGGAGAGAGATTGGGTGCAGAACCTATTATCGCTGCACTGCTTGATAATCTGGGAATTATGTTTGCGTGTGGTGAGATAAGTGTAACGGACAAGGTTACACAGGCTATAGAAAAATTCGCAGATGTTGTTCCCGCGGAAGAAGCAGGTTTAGAAGGTTTTCGTATAGATGTCTATAAGGTAAAACCTGAATTTGAAGAGTGCTTTGACATATCAGAGGAAAAAGCAAAAATGCAAGAATTTTTGAACAATCTGCAGGAGGGTGAAACAACCCTTAATTCCAATACTAATGATGATTCCAAAGAATAATACCGTGTAAAATGGCAACAGGCTTCATTTCAGATTTTTGAGAATAAATAACATGCAAACCCTTGTCCTTATTGAAAACACAGACACATTGCAACTCACAGATGAAGATAAACTTCGGATCGGCGTCGACTGGGACGCACTCTCTCCGAATTCCAGGCGCGCGTATCAACTAACTTGGCGACAACTTAATGACTTCCTAATCGCTAAAGGTGAGACACTGGACAGCATTACAGATACACACTTGGCAGCTTATCTCTCAACTTTAGATGCACAAGGCATAGCACCAAGCACTTTATCGGTCAACTTAGCGGCAGTCAAATGGTATTTCAGTAATGTGAAAGGACAAAATGCCCAGTTCCCCATCAGTCAAAAGAGATTGAAGTCTATCCGTCGCGACGCGAAAGGTCGCGGTCGCTGTCAAGTAGACGGTTTGACGTGGGCGGACGTAGAACGTGTGTGTGCATTCGCTGAGGCAGATAAATCTGTAGCAGGGCTACGCGATAGTGCAATGATACGACTGATGTCTGATTGCCTGTTGCGCGTTTCGGAGGTAGTCGCGGTCAACGTCGGGCATTTCAAACAAAACACGCTGATTGTCCAAAGGTCAAAAACAGATCAACAAGGCACAGGCGTGGCTCTATACGTTACAAGTGATACAAGGAACGCCATTACGCTGTATAGAGAAAAGGCGGGGATTAAGCGAGGAGCTCTGTTCAGACCTATACGCAGAGGTGGACATATACAAAACAGTAGGCTTGCAGATGTATCGGCAAGACAAATTATAAAAATAAGAGCAGCTAATGTTGGTGTTGACGGGTTTATATCAGGACATTCATTACGGGTAGGGTCTGCGGTCTCTCTCGCCAAAGCTGGTGCATCCATCGTGGACTTACAAGTAGTAGGAAGATGGAAAAACTCACAAATGCCAGCCCATTATGCCCGCGCAGAGATGGCAGAACGCGGGGCAATTGCAAGATTCAAGGAGACTGATCACTCCTGAATCTGAAAAGTTTACATTACTTTGCAGTCTGCGTTTTGTCATTCACCTTAAAATAATTATTTAGAGCTTCAGTCAACATCTCTTGAAGTATTATTCCCCCTTTCTCGACACTCATAATCTTTAGTTGTGCCCAAACTGGTTCATCAAAATATCCTCCGATATGCTTTTTACCGCTTCTCGTATTTGGTATCGGTTTCTTTTTAGGTTCGGTAGGAGCAGGCGGCGTATTTTTGGGCTGCTCACTATTTTGTAACTTTTCTTCGTTCTCTATGAAGACTTTGGCTAGTTCTTTTTTCTTTGTTGACATGCTATACCCCTATTTCTTTCGCGATATAATTGTAAAGTTCTTTTATTTTACCTGAAGCTTTTCCACGCGGTTCGTATTCTTGAACGGTAAGCCCAACCGTGAAGACATGATTGAAAGCAACACGCTGTCCGATCGTGCAAGGTGCGCATGGAATATCGTAATGACTAATTGCTACGCGCTTGTTCTGCCAGAACACCGTGTGATGGAACAAGGTTCATGACTACTCTCGCTGGCACATTCGCGATTTTGATGATATTGATTGTTGAGCCGATCGCTTGTAGATCTATCAATGCTGGTTTACAAGGAATGACTACAAACTCGGCAGTATTCGTAGCATCCAGCGCGGCCGTTTCTGTGTGTGGGGCAGTATCAAGGTTGGCGAGCGTTGCACCATTTTCTTTTGCAAGATGTAGGTTTCTGATAGCCTAGGAGCATGGGCAGATACGACAACGGGTGTTTCTTCTTCTCTATTATCGCACCAACGTGCTGCACTAGCTTGCGTATCAAGGTCAATTAATCTTGTTCAGCTGCAACACTAATATGAATAGCGATTGTCGTTTTCCCAGTCCCGCCTTTTCGAGACAAACCGCTAAGGTTTTCCATTTGCATCTTCCATAACTATCAGGACTGTAGAAGCCAATGCTTTCTTGGCGATTTGCTGAGGAGGTAGTGAAGTGGAAACTTGCTATTTTGATTCTTGCTGGTGCGGGTGCTGGGTTGATAGAGTTGGGATATCGGAACATCTATATTCTATTAGCAAGTGTGAGTCCATCTGCGGACATACATACATCGTTGACAATATTTGTATGTCCAGTGAATGTTTTCAGAAGTTCTCCGTGAATGGTGTCTCGCAAACGCCCCTTCTTGTCTTGATTACCACTAGCAAGTAGCTCCATCAGGTGAAAAACATACACAATTGACTGGAAACCAATGCCCTGTGAGTGTTTTCTTATAGATTCCACTTACAACAATACCAACGCTATTTCGTGTGGTGGGCAAATAATTTGAAGGTATGTGCATAGTAAATGTATTTGTTCAGTGTGCAGGAGGATGAGCAGTTTGTTTTAAATTATGTATAAAATGTCATATATATCCTCTATATCTAACCTGTTGTTTTCCTATCAAACAATAATGTTTTGGTCTTATAATGTAGACATGAAATGATCAGGTTCTCGGAAATGAGGGTATTTGGTTGCACAAAAGTGAACAACTAATCAGTGAAATAGCACTTTCTGTTGCGACAGGATGTTCCGACGAAGAGGTTTACAAGAAACACAACGTTACACCGTCACGGTTTAGATCAATGAAAAAGCGATCTGACCTTGAAGACTTTTTGAGGGCGTATCAGCATAATCTGCAAAGTGGAGGATTGGTTGAATATCTAACTCTGGATCAAGTGCGTGCAACGATATTTCTTTCGTATATGGTTCTGAGTAAACGTCCAAGGGCAAAGGTTTTAGAACTTCTGGATATTATGCTCGGAGGATTGGAAGATCCGAATGTTTTTCTTCTGAAATATGAGGAACGACATGGAGTGAAATGGGCTAATTTATCGTGAGAAATCAGTAAAGCATTTGGAATTCTAAATCTGAAAATAAGGAACATAATCATGCCAAGACAGAATAATGGTCTTCCTCCGTTGCCGTCCACATATACAAGAGAGGAATTGCTGCAACTTGCTATTCTCATTTTCAGAGGATTCAGTAACGTAGAAATCGGAGAAAAAATGGGTAAATCCACGAGTTGGGTAGGGAAAATGCGCAGTACATGCAAAGACCTAGAAGTGATGCGTAATCGGCTTTGTGATTTTTTGGAGTCGGGGATACCTTATATTTGGGAGACTGCTGACCTTCAAAGGAGGCGTAAAGACCGTGAAACATCAACTAACATTTAGAAAGAGGCGGGCTTATGAAAGGTTGTAGACCGCTCACTGAAACTGAAATACAATTTGTTTTACGTTATTTTGAAACAGTATCTACGTCCTTTGCCCATAAACCTTGTCAAGATCGAAACAAAGCGATCTTTTTACTTGGCATATCTACAGGTCTCCGTGTGGGAGAATTGTGTGGTTTAAGAATCAGGGACGTATATGCAGATGGAAAAGTTGTTCCTGATATTTATTTAGAGGCAAGCATGACTAAGACGAAGCATGCACGTGCTGTCCCTCTGAATAGAGATGCACGTAGAGCCATACGATCGGCTATAAAGTGGCAGGAAAAAAACTTTGGAAGTATATCACCTGACAAACCGTTATTTCCGAGTGAGAAGGGCGTTTGTCTTAAACGTATGGGTGTGTATTTTGTTTGGATAAGGCTTTTACCGCTTGTGGAATTGAAGGTAAAGTATCTACGCACTCTATGCGAAAAACCTTCGCTACGCGGTTGTATGAGGCTACAAACTGTCTTTACACCGTCAAAGAAATACTTGGGCATTCCAGTATAGATATGACCCGTAGATATATTGGCATAACCTATAGTAAGTTGCATGAAGCGGTTAAATTAATCAATATTCGTTCCTCCGCTAAAAAAGATTCTCTATCTATCCAAAAATCACGTACAGTTTATGGTTAAAATAAGCGTGAATATACAATGGAATAAGATTTCTGTTGCAAATGCACCCAGTATCAAAAGTGGGAATAATGCACCTTGTTATTACCCTAAAATGTATTCACAGTTCAAAGACAAAGCGTACGTAAATCAAACTTTGTCTACAAATGTGGCAGCTGCTCTTTGTCACAATACCCTTGAAATACTGGTCAAAAAGGTGTAATTTGTGTCTCTCGTGCATTCTTTTTATTTTATTAGATTTATGCTGGATGGTATGTAGTAATGAATAAAAAAGAAGTGGAACTATTTAAGAAAGCAAATCGTCTTGTCAATCAGGCAGTCCCGCTTGCACAAATTAAAAAAAGGTGTAATCTTTCCTATAAACAATTGCTACGTCTCTCTAAACTACCAGAGTGGAATGATACCGTTATTTTTCGTCAAGGGTATAAATCGTCGCCGATCTGGATGCCGAGAAGGTGTACTCAAAAATGAAAGAATTTGCGGTGCGTAACTATGGTACAGATGAGTTAGGGCTTTCAGCTAAGCAGCTGGGTTGGCTTTTGGATCGGTCTGAACGGACCATTTATCGCTGGATTTCCGAACAAAGAAAATAATAGGTAGTAAATAGTGAGTAGATACTCGTTTTTGTATTCCGTATGCCAATTCTGCGGAAAACTGACACTAATTTACCATGAAATCCGAAATATTGGTCAGAGAGTGCTGTTGGCTATTCGCCTGATTTCTTAGCATCAGTGAGTCAATGTTTTACTGGAATTGGCGTAATTTTGATAGGGTTTACGATCTGAACATCGCTTTTTGCAGTTAAATTGTAGGTAATGTTTGCTGTTGGAATAGCCTGTTCAATCACACATTGATGCTATTCTCTGATATATTCGTTTTCGGTAATGATGTTCTTGGTGCTTTAGACTCTTTTTCAGTGGGAAGTTCGAACCGTTTCTGCAGATTATGAGTATTTTTATGGCAAAATTCGCATAGTCCAGTCAAATCTTTTTGAATATTTTCCTTGCCCACATTTTTATAGGTTTTATGATGTAATACTGTGGCTTTTCGACCACAGATGCAGAGAACTCCAAACTTGCTGAAATATTCATGGCGTTTTTCCTTCCACGCTTCAGATCTGAGATATTTTTTGTAAGTAATATTCCACTCTTGATTGCCCTTGCTATATGCTTCGGTAAGAACAGCATGCCAAATCTCATCTCTAAGAATACGTATGCTATGCAAATCGAGATTTAGTTCAACTGCTACATCCAGCAAAAGTATCAAACGTTCATCATCAGAATTTAGTGCAACCCATTTTATGGAAATTGCTCTATATTTACGACGTGCTTGAGTTATTAGTAGCTCAACATTAGGGGCTTGTTTTGTAGAAGGAACATCGAAGGGAATGTAGTCATATTTTGTTTTTTTCATTTTATCGCTCTTGATTTTATATGTGTTAAATAATTACATATTATCAGTATAACATAGTGAAAAAACCGTGCAAATGCCTTGATTGGCAGCAATTGCAGCAACATTGGTAAATTTTGAAGTTAAAAGTTTCATTTCGTTAATTGGAGAGTTGAAACTACCATTTTCATTTTACTAATTGGACGTTTTTGGTTGAAAAAGGTTAAAAAGAAAAAACGCCTATAAATCCAGTTTCAGTCAGTATTTGTAGGTGTTTAAGAATTTGGTAATCATCTCAAAAGTGAACGAAGACGTGCTCGTTGTCGTTTTCCTGATGGTTTGACTCGGCAAGCGTGGGGCAATGTCGCCCAACTCTAATTTCTAAACTCGTCATGATCCGTGAGTAAGATAGTGATTTTTATAACGCAACGCCGTGATTACTGTGCACATTTCATCATGTTCTAAAATATCCGTTTCTGGCGTGATTGTGCGATATTTAAGGGCTTCATCGGGTATCTCAGGCCATTCACTATCAATGTTTGCCAGCTGAACGATCTCATACAATTCATCATAATCGCGGTGAAAACCGAGTTGTTTTAGCGTGACTTCGCACCATTCAACAGTTGGAAACGCAGCGTCCCAAAAATCATCATGCGTCGCTTCTCCTTCTTCCATAGCATCAAAAACTTCTGACAGTCGTTTGTCTCTTTGTTTCTCGGTCATAGATATACCTCTTAAATCCTTTGTTGTGGAGCTTTAAAAACAACGTCTTCTACTTCATCAACACGAATGCTATTGTCTCTAGGCGGACTAAGCTGTGCAATTGCAGGATAATCCTCATGCATATCTTCGCAATGGGCTTCTAAACCATGCCAAACCACCCAATCAGTGTCTGATGCTGCAAACACTCTATTTGAAACGTCTGCACGTGCCTCGTCAAGACTCTGTGCGTCAAATTCTTCATCCGTCATGTCGGTTTCAATCTGTGTTTTTTTCATTTTCAATCCTTATTAAAAATAGATTTACCTATAAACCTATGTCAGATAAAGGTTTATAGCGTATTGTGATTATTCCGTGTTTCCAGCATGAAGGCGTGCCTTTACTGAAAAGCGGTCTCTTGCGTTTGCTTGTAACGCATTAGTGAAAAAGTGTTGTGGGTGTTAATATGTCTGTGAGTAGGCTGTGGGGAGGCGGTAGGATAATTTTAGGTGTGTATCTGCAAGATTTCGTTTTGTATGTGAGTTGTTTTTCTGCCTGTTAGGTGTCGTTTTGCCTCTGGCTTTTCTACATAGATCTCACTTTCCTTTCGGCTGTAGGTATATCAGTTTTTGACGTTTTCAACAGATAGAAGTTTACCTGTTTTTTTACTTATACACGTAACTACCAAATTGGTTCCGTATTTTTACTAAAAGTGCGGAATTCAGCGGTTGATGTCGGTGCTGCAGATAGCGTGTCGAAACTCTGTTGCTCAGGTTCTTTTGTATTTGAGATGACAGGGAGGAAATCCAAAACACAGAATGTCGCCATTATTCTTTTAAAACTACCAAAATCACGTAGAATCTGTGTTATATGCTTTGAAATACGAAGGCACTGACATTTTATCCTGTTGTGTCGGGATCAAAACAATCAGGGTATAGGTTACAGATGATGACATCATATCTCACTTTGTTGTTATTTGACATCTATTGGATAGTTATTTGAATGTTACTTGTTCTCCTACGATCTCGGTATCAATCAGATCACAAATACTGTTAACTAATTCATGGAATTTTGCGTGGTTTCGCTCCGATGCGTCAAGTTCAGCAGCAAGTTCTGCCCACTCCTGTGGAGTCATTTCTGCTCTGCTATCTACTTGATACCGTATCCGCACCCAATCCCAGAAGTTATCGGGACTGATATTGCTGTTCATCAGTTTAGACTCAAGTTTCTTTGCTAACGCAAAACAACGCTTCATCTGTGCATCGTCTTTTGGGGGCGGTTCCGCTGGCATGCTGGTATCGGGTTTAATCCCGTAAAGATAGAAGTTTAGCACCTGCTTAATCACGCTCACTGGCAGCAGTTGCCGAATTGCGTTTCGTTGTGCTTTGTGATTTGCTTTTGTGAATGCAAATGGGTCGTTTTTACCGTTCGGTAGTTTTTTGTTCTGTTCATAAGCTCCCCACCTTTCCGACCCCGTTCCTGTATCAACCGCTTTCGCTGTGGCAAGCCAACTGTCCCCGCGTTCTTCGTGGGTCAACTCCGTAACCTCAATTCCACCTCTGCGGTTTGCTGCCTCATTGATACCTGCAATTGTCAAACCTGATACCGTTTTCCCGCCTTGTTTGAACGAGTAAACATAATCCTGCGCTAAAGCAACGCCGCCGCCTGTAATTTCAGCAATGATAGCCGCATCGTCTTTTGATTCAATCGTAGCGATTACATGTTCTCTGCTCATCAGTTTCCCCTTGAATTTGGACGCAATTATCGCTACAATGAAAATAGCGATAATTTGGAAGTTGATAGTTTCATTTTTCGCAATTGGGGAGCTGCAACTCCCCTTTTTCCTTCACTATATTAGACGTTTTTAGTTGAAAAAAGTTGAAAATAAAATCATCTATAAATCCAGTCACAGACTATAATAATACACACTCTAAACATCAAAATGTTCCGCCAAACAAGTAGAGTATTATGAACGAATTTACGAACTGATGTTTGCCATCGTTTTCGTAGGTGTCGGTGGGCAATGTATTTTAGTTTTTACAGGGGATGTAACTGCGGGACTTAGAAATGAAGCTTAGATGTTTTTCTGGCGGTTGCATTTTCGGGCGCACGGTATGAATGCACGTGCGTAGAGCAGAAAGTAGCACAGCAGAAAACAGGTGAAAAAGCGTAGCATTCCAAACCTGTTTTTAGCGCAGCGCATGTTGAGTTGACGAGAATGTAGCGTAGCGACTGTCGCCAGTCACGCATCTTTCTTTTCCTGTGTTGCTGGTGACAAAGCAAGCGGAATGAAGTCTATACAACACAGCGCAAGTGTCTGCCTGCTACTCTCAAACAATGCACGCCTTATACCGATACCAATCTGCCCGATGCCGATCTGCTTATGGGCGTTCCACGGAAACGGAATGCCTTCCGAAAGTCCTTCAAATTCTCTCTTATTTCGCATCGGTTGGTTCTCATGTCGCTGCCAGTTGCGAGGTTTCACTATCTGTTGTGTTGTTCAATTACGGGACGATTGCTTCATTTTCCCAAAATATGGACTGCTCATAAATTGTTTCCGATGCCTTGATAACTTGATAAAATTGATCATGTTCTGCTGCGATTTGTCCGTGCCATTCATCCTTGATATCCTCATCTGTCCAGATGTCTTTGAATTCCGCGCCCTCTGCGGGTGAGCCAATCGGTGCTTTAAACTTCTTCTTTTTGTTCAAAGGCGGGTCAAGGTATATGAGGTCAACGATTTCGGAGTCCATGCCTCGCATGATGTCAAGGTTATCGGCAATGAAGAGGGTTCGGTTTTGGACGTTCATGGGAGTGTGTGCTGAATTAGAGGGTTATGCTCATGGGGCAAGTGTGTTTTCTATTTCTTTGCGCATCTGATAAGCAGCATAATTTAGTGGATACGATTCTAACGCTTTATCTAAATCTTCAATAGCAGAGTGATATAGTGTAATATAAACTTTAGCGCGCGCCCTATGGTAATAATGCCAAGTCTCAAAAGGGTTTAATTCTATGGCTTTATCTAAATCTTTAATGGCTAATTCATACTGGTCAAGTTCAATTTGTGCTAATCCTCTGTGGTAATAATGCCACTCCTCTGAAGGGTTTAATTCTATGGCTTTATCTAAATCTTCAATAGCAGCTCCATACTTTCCAAGTTTGAATCTTGCTTCTGCCCTATGGTTGTAGAACCAAGGATTATCTGGATGCGATTTTATATTCTTATCTTTCTCTTGTTCAACATATTCGTAGAATTCTTTCTCTGTCATAGCCATTATTACAATTTCCTTTTAGAGGGTGCGGTTTTGGGTGTGGAGGTATATTTTCTACCAAAAACAAAAGATGCAATACATTTTTGGGAACCCATGTAATGTATAGGAGTTACTTGTGTTGTGACTTCTTCCATTACCTCGCAACAATGATTTAATTTAGTGCTATGATTACGCGCAGCATTTATGGACTTCTTTTTATCAGAAAATACTTGCTCATCAGTTGGCATTTCACAACTGTGGCATTGGATAATATATCTTAACATACATCACCTAATAAATAATACGACTTGTGCCAGTTAACATTTGGTATATTTATATTTTACATGTTCGTCTTGTTTGGGTTGAATTCCGCAACTTTTCTGATATCTGTCGTCCTCAAAGTAGGAGGGAACTCTGATTCCCGACTACAAACGTGTCGCGATTCGGAGATCGCTCCTACAGAATATGAACATCTGTGAAAGACAACAAAACTATCACGTAACTGGCACAAGTCGTAAATAATATACTGCATTAAAACTTAACAGTGAGATTAAGTCAACCCAATTCTTAACAGTGCGTTAAGGTATGTCATTTTTCTGATAGAAAAGCGACATCTGCATTTCTGAATACGGCTTGCCTGTCCACGGGGATGTGAGTGGTGGCAACTTCGGTGTTCCATTCCCATGTGTCGTGAAACTGTGCTATGATGTCCAGACAGTCACCTTAGTAGAGGGTGTTAAAGTGGGGTGTGATGTTCATTAGATCAAGGCTTCGTTACTAAGGGTACGTGATGTGATTCATTCTTCTGAAGATATGATTCGATTTTACCCAAGTCTTTAAAGAAAAGATCATTTACTTTATTGAGCTGTTTCTGTAATTTATCAAACATGTCTAATACAATTTTTCGTTCAGTTTCACTAAGATTGTTATTTAAATAATCATTAAATTCATCAATTTGTTTCTGTAATTCAATAGCGGAATTCACGTTATTTTGTAATTCAGTAAGTTCAAAAAGAATAACATCAATTACTACATCATCATTATCAATCTGATGCAATAGGCTTTTCAATTTGACTTTAATATATTTACGCATAGCACATTGAATGTTATTTTTATTTTGTTCACTCATTTTAATACTCCTTAGGTTTTAGATTTGTTGTATGGGTTAAAGATATGCAAAAAGGGGAATTAAGTCAACCAAAACATTAACGTAATGTTAATCAGTGTCATTTTAATTCACGCAGCACGTCATTAATGGAGACAAAATGTCGCAGGTAAAATTTCACACAGAGTTAACACAGATTACCGCTTGGGGGTGCCGCCAAAAACAAACCACAAAAACATTTGCCAGTAGTCTTTTTATGCCTCTTTAATCTTACGGATCATCGTGGTTGCTGTCGGAAAAACAGGATTTCCACCTTTCTCAAAAATAAATTGGGTTTTCATCATTTATGAATTTGTTTATTGTATCGGTAGCTTCTATCAGATTTTTCAGGTGTTCCGCCTTTTCCATCAAATTCTTATAGACCTGCTTTACGGCACTACTATTCAATTCTGATCCTCTCTCAAAACTTTCTAATTCCTTTATTGCTTCAGTCAAGTTGGATTTCATCGTCTCTGCTGTTAAATCTACAAGTGATTTTTGTAGCGTTTCAAGGGCTGTTACCTCGTTGGTTTTTTCACCACTCATTTTGCTGCTCTCCTTTGTTGGGTGGGAGTTTGAAAAAGTCAAGGACGTCGCAAATCGTCTTTTTTACTAAGTTTAGGGTAGTGAAAAGAAGCTTCTGTTAAACAGAAGCCTGTACTCAAGGTAGATATAATAGAGCGAGGGGTTCCATTCTCGCCTTTGGTATGCCAAATTTTCATTCACAATAATACCGCCTTCCTCCCTTTCTACATGAGAACTCCAGCCCTTTCCGATAACATGCAGATTCATATTATCTAAAAACTTTTCATGGAATTCAGCGGGTGGTTGAACCTTTACTTTTGAAGTTGCTTTTACCCAAGCAACGCCTTTGCCAGTGCCTTTCCTGTTTTCCAACATTTGGGGACTCCTTATATTGCGAGATTGCCTCCTGAGAGTTGTTACTGAAAAAACACCCAAGACGTGGCGGCGTTTTGATCTGCTCTTGTCAGAAAAATTGTGGGTTCTCGTTCTAACGGTTCCCGCTCTGCTAAACGCCTACCTAATTCATCATCTTCTAAAATAACATCCGCTATTATAGCGTTAGTTCGGTTCCTATCTGCTAACGACAAAGGTGTTATCCTTGTGGTGTTTTACCGAAATAGGTTTTATCTTGATATTCACCTGCTTTAGATACTTCTATAGGAAATCTTGGTTCAAATTCCTCAGTAGTATTTTCGAGTGCTTCTATTTTGTCGCTTAGGAATATTTTTATGCTTTCACCAGTATTGAGTCCCCCTGTCTGATCATAGCCGTAAAAATATTCTTGTCCAACCCCATCCCTTTTCCTTTCTTTATATTTCAGAGAATAAGGTTCAACCATCCGCTGAATTCCATGATAGGTAAGTTTTAATAGTGTCTTTGTTCTTCCAGCCTCCATTATTGGGTTACGTTGGTAAGAGGGAAAGAACAATAACTTTGGTTCTCCAATGGGAGATTCTGGAAAGGACTCTGTTACGTCTTTTTTGAATGACTCTACTGCTTGGTCATAAACGATTTCCGACTGTTTTGGAACTGTGACATGTTTTCTCCAAAACCTTTTCAGTGCTTCAAATGGTAGATCGAGTAGAAGCCCTCGGACAACTCCTGATGCCCCTTCGTAAATAGTTTTCTTGAAAAAAACTTGTATGATTTCAGAACGGCTAATATCAAACGATTTATTGATAAATATTGAATAGACATAATCATACAAATCAACTATATGTTGACGCTGCAACAAACATTTGATTTTACTTGCCAACAACTCCTCCAGTTTGAGACATTTGATTGTGGCTTCACATTTTACAGCATCTGAATAAGGATGGATTAGAGGTCTTTCCTGAACAGGTAGATATATCCTATCAAAGTTTGTAACGTCAAGTTGGATACTTAAGGTCGTAGAACTCTTTTTCCCGTAGAAATCATTGAAATGCAGATTGACATCATAAATCTTCTTCTCATTGTCTATCAGATTCTTTAGTTTTATACTAACCTTTTCTTTGTCAAATACTATACCTGTCTGATCAGATATAAAGTCGCAAACGGTATCTAATTCAGTAAACAATAATGTGGTAGGTATCTCCTTTTCACATGAAAAATCCAGGTCTTTTGAAAAACGGGTATTTTCAAAATATGCTTTTCGGAGACAATTTCCACCTTTCAACACCAATTTATCTCTTAATTCGCTGTGCTGATATATGCCAGTTAATATCCAACCTAATACATAGTCCCGCTGCACATTAGATGAATGGATGTGAAAAAGTTCTGCTTTCTGATCTATTTCGTTTTTATCTATCATTCGTTCTCCACTGATTTTCTAATCTCTGGTTTTGCTTTTTCATATAAAAGTTCCACTTGATTTGCATATTGTTTATACTTTGCGAAAAACGTCTCTGATTGTTGTATAAATTCGTGTAAACTATCAAAATTAAGAGGATCAGGACGCATATTGTGAGGATTGTTTATAATAGAAACATTAACCGATTCAGCCGCTTTGACTTTTCTGTCTAAACTATCCCAATCTTCTTTGATATATCTATATTTTTCGTGGAGTCTTTCCCATGCCTTGTTCAAAACCTGTTCACATTCACCACACATTTTCTCTCTGGTTTCTTGATCCATTATTTTATACTTCTCCTATTAGGTTAAGTCTCTTGTTAGATGATTATTATGAATCAATATCGCTGAAGAAATTTATAGAGTATTGGTGGACGGATAACAGGTATAGGATCAGCTTCAATTTCTCGTTCTTTCACTAAAGGCTCAAGCAAGTCCTGTAGATATTTCTCTATACCATCCAAATCCTCTTTTGATGCTTTTGCCCATGCAACATATAACGTATAGGGTGCATAGTGCTGAATACGAACGTCATTGCGATGAACGTATAACCTGTTTCTGATTTCACCTTGTCCAATGTAAACCGTCTGAATAACTCCATCTATTTCACACCAAATTATGTAAATGCCTTCTAATTCGTCAAAGTGTTCATGACTTAAATCAACTGAATTAAGTCGATAATAGTCGTTATTATTTTGATATAGCCAATCAAGTTTCATATTCATGTTGGCACCCCTTTAAAATACTAAAGCCGCCAGTTTATCCTGACGACTAAGGTGATAACTCTATTCTTCGCATTGCTACTGAATCTACAGCCACCTCTCGGTGGCATTGCCACTCTCCAATCTTACGCAAAAACGCTGACCCTCGTTCGGCAATACCTTCAGCTTTTGACGAAAACATGATTTCCAAGCCTCCTTCATCTCCTACTGAAGTCCGCCAATGGGATAAATATCGTTGTATATGAAAACCAAATAAATTAGAATATGACAACTCTCATGGTGCCCTGAACAGTATAGCATAAACTTGGGGCGATGTCAACCTAAATTAGTTCCTAATCTCCCGATTTTTTCGATAGCACTAATAACGATCTCGTAGACACGGGAAACAGGGGAAATTATAATGCAGTGCTAACCCCTTGAAAGCCAATGACGTTTTTCTGGCGAATCACATCATGGCAAAAGTCAGAATTCAATCAATCTATCGGACAGCGGGGTGTTCGGAAAAAGAAAGAAAGTCTGATAATGTTCTGCGGGATTGGGTGGCGGATTCAACGCCATTAACTGCATCTTTGCTAATGCGATTACTTTCGCACATTCAGATCTTGCTGTCGGGTGTTTTATGCTTTGGTGGGCAGATACTGCTAAATGTCAATCTGTGCGTCCTGGAGGCAAATTAGGCGGTGTTTGGAGGAGAGATGCTAATCAGCAAAGAATGCGGTCTTGTCGGTGAAAAAGTGCGCTAAAAATGTGGTGTCACGCCTTGGGGTGTCTTGATTTTTGATTTGGGTTAACTTTTTCGGCACTTTTTAGCGGGTTCGCTTCAAGGCAGATGAGGTCAACGTAGTTGTCGTCAAAGACAGTTAGGATGTCCAGGCAGTCGCCATAGTAGAGTGTGTTAAAGTGGCGGGTGATGTTCATAAATGGTGCGTTTCTTGATTTGATTCGAAAGTAATTCTCTTTCTTTGCCAGAAATAAAGTATGCAATAAATTTTCCAGGGGTGCCTAGGTAATGTATAGGACTTACCTGTATTGTGGGTCCTTCTTCCATTACGCTGCAACAATGCTTTAATTCGTTGCTATGATTACGTGCAAAATCTATGGACTTATTCTTATCAGAAAATGCTTGCTCACTAGTTGGAATTTCACAACTGTGGCATTGGACAATATATCTCATTGATAATTCTCCTTATATGGAATATTTTTATTAAACACGTTGACATCCCATAATCTTTCATCTCTTAGGATAGTATCCCAAAGGGACATAAAGGCTTTACTTGCGTCAACCGAGTTCGTGTAACTTGAAATAATACGTTTATTAGTTTCTGGTAACGCTGGTAACGTGGGGTTGAGAACAACCATCAGATTGCTCTGTTCAATGCTAAGTCCAGCAAAATCATTTAGATTAAGTGTTCTCCCGTCTTCAGTTAAGACACTTGTATTTACATCTGATAATAGAACAAATTTCGTCATGGTGTATGGGTCGTAATAATTGACGTAGAATTCACAAATGCCCAATCTTTCACAGACAGGATCACGGACAAAACCTGGGAATTGAGGTAATACATCTTCAAGATTAACCCCCGTGTTTGTGCATATTTCTTCAAACATTTTAACTAAAGTGCCTGTAGGGTCAGGATCTACATTGTTATTTTTCATAATATTCGCCTTTTTAGTTTGTTTTTAATAGTGATATTAACGCTCAGAAATGCTAAAAAAACTTCAATGGATTCAATAAGTGCAGGATCAAGTGAAGCTTGAATGCTTTGTTCATTGAAGTCCTGCATAAGTTGTGTGACCGTTTCAAAATCAACGACACAAGCCTTCTGCAGCCCTAAGCTAGCAAAAGCAATACCACGATTAAAGTAAGCAATCGGAAATTTCGGATTATCTCGGAGTGCTTTACTAAACTCAGCAATCCCTGCATCGAAATGTCCTTGAACACAGAGATCAACCCCTTTGTTATTGTGAATATCAGCAGGTGGTTCCTCTGCCATCTTCTTCCTATAGTTGGGTAATCGATTCATAACATTATGAGATCGCCTAATATGGGCATCATTTAGCCCAATTGTACCACATACAGTCTGCATTGTCAAGTGAAAATATAACCTATTGTTAACTAACAAAAAGCGCAATAAATCGATTTAAATCAATCTAATGAAGGGAATTTCAATCGACCAAATAAAAGCAAATTATCTGCGCCAAACTGCTTATATGTCCGAGACCTCTTGCAAGACGTCATAAAATCCAGGTAAATAAGAGATAATTGGAAATAAAATCTGAGGGGATTTTTAGGGTAAATCAGAGGTCAATTTTGTGCAAAATCGGATAAAATTTTCGGATATAAAATAGATCATGAAATTTAACGTAGCGTAAAAATTTCACATCTCCACAAAATTGTTGTTCCAAGTCTTTTTTCAACTTCGTAATTAATACTCAAAGGAGAGAAAAGATGTGTGGAAGATATACAAACCAGTATGAGCAATTGCCCTTATTTTTTACGAAGTTTGAAAAACCAGCAGAACTCACACCGAGATACAACACCGCTCCAACTCAGGATGTGGCGGTTGTCGCTAATATACCCAAAAATGAGAGAAAGATTGATTTCTTTCACTGGGGACTTATACCGTCTTGGGCAAAAGACCGAAAAATCGGCAGTCGGATGATCAATGCACGTTCAGAAACATTAAGCGAAAAACCGTCTTTCCGAAATGCTTACAAACGACGGCGGTGTCTCATCTTAGCCGACGGTTATTATGAGTGGGTATCGGTGGCTGGTTTGGAAAAGAAGCAACCTGTTTACATCCGTCTGAAATCGCAAGAGTCGTTTGCTTTTGCTGGTTTATGGGAGGTGTGGCGAGGTAAGGACATGGACGTGCCTATTCAATCCTGCACGATTATCACCTGTGAACCAACGGACTTTTTGAAAAAGATTCATCACAGGATGCCTGTTATCCTACCTCCAGAGGACTATGAGCAGTGGCTTGATCCTAATGAACAATCCCCTGCTTCGCTTCAGCAGCTGCTAAAATCTTACGAACATGAGGAAATGGAGGCTTATGCGGTGTCCCTCTTAGTGAACAGTCCCAAAAATGATACAGTAGAATGTATCACACCAATTTAGATGGTTTTATTGCTACGTTTCGTTCGATTGCTGCGCTTGATAGAATCCTTCCCAAAGAGATCTTCTACCTGTTCAAAAACGGCATCATCATTAGCAATCTTGAAGTCAAGACCACATTTCACAACAACTTCACCGAAACGCTGAGTCGTCAACCGCAGAATTAAATGTAGTTTGCCTTTGTTCGCAAGTGCAATCTCTCTAAGAGCGTTTAGTTTGTCAAGGTTATCGATGTCGGCTTCTGAGATTGCTACCTCAACAGCAGATGTCAGTTGTTCCTGAACATCAGCAACATTTAAAATCTCACTTGCATATATCCGTCGTTTTTCTGTTTGATCTCCTGACTTTTGGTTTTTCCTACTAAGGACTTTCTTTACATTCCCCCGAACCCAAACAATCTGTCCTTTGGCGAGCTCTCCTGCTTTTTCAGAGGCATCTGGACGTGCGTATACATCTGCTACCCCCTGTAAATCTTCAACCGTGAGTCGTATTGTGGTTCCGCTTGCTTTCCTTTTACTAACCGAGCCGCGCTTGATCATTCCCACGACGAAAACTTGAGAATCTATTTTATGGTCGGTGAGTGTCTGCGAATTGGCAGTTGTATAGTATTCAATGATGTCGACATACTCTTGCAGTGGGTGTCCCGAAACATAAAATCCGAGTAATTTCTTTTCCATTGCAAATCGTTCTAACGGTTCGTATTCTGGTGTTTCTATTTGGGGAGGATATATATCAGGCTTTCCGTCAATACCCTGAAATAGAGATAACTGACCGCTTTCCCGTTCCCGCTTTACGATCTTCGCAGCCCTCATGGTGTTTTGCAAGTTTGCGAGGAGTGGGGCGCGATGTCCTTCAACTGAATCAAAAGCCCCCGTCAAAATCAAACTTTCAATCGTCTTTTTATTCACGACTCTTGTATTCACACGCTCACAGAAATCCCGTAGAGACGTAAAATCACCGCTCCGTTTTCGCTCCTCCAAGATAACATATAAAGCCCTATCGCCAACGTTTTTTATAGCGAGAAGCCCGAAGCTAATGTCGTCCCCATCCGCAGTGAAATACTTACAGCTGCCGTTGATGTCGGGTGGGAGTAGGTTGATCTGAACTCCAAGATATTTTGCGAGGTCTTTACACTCGTCGCGGTAACAGATAAGTCGAGAAACATCATCTATTTCGCTGGTCATGATGGCAGCCATGAATTCTATTGGAAAGTGCGTTTTCAGATACGCCATGCGGTAGGTTACCAGAGCATAGGCCACGGAGTGGGATTTGTTGAAAGCGTATCCTCCGAACGGCTCAAGAATATCAAAAACCTCGTTGGCTTCT
Organism: Candidatus Poribacteria bacterium; assembly: GCA_965219695.1. Classification (GTDB taxonomy): domain Bacteria; phylum Poribacteria; class WGA-4E; order WGA-4E; family WGA-3G; genus MSPOR6. Next base: position 97,936 of record CBDCOJ010000014.1, read on the forward strand.
TTCTTGGAGATTCCTCTTTCGGCTGCTCCTTTTACAAATTTTTGTCGCTGTGATTTGAGTAGCGGTCTATTTACCTTTCCCATTGCTGAGCGGAGTATGTCGGCCTCCCCAAGTGAAAAACCTGCCATATCACGAGCAATCTGCATTACATGCTCTTGGTAAATACACAAACCGTAAGTATTTTTTAGGGTATCTTTAAGCAAAGGGTGTATACATTCTGGCTTTTCCATCCCGTTTTTTCTCTTAATAAACTGCTCCGTCGTCCCACTTCGCAACGGGCCTGGGCGGTAGATTGCACCAATCGCAACAAAATCTTGAAAGTTTTCAGCTTTGAGATCCATTACAAGACTACGCATCCCCTCGGAGGTCTCAAGTTGGAACAGACCTTGAATCAAACCGTTACTGACAAGCTGGTAAGTATCCGCATCGTCAAATGGAATATCCTCTAACTTGATTTCTTTACCGCGGTTGGACTTAATCATCTTAATAGCGTTTTGCGTTTTCGTGAGACTTCGGGATCCAAGCGTATCGAACTTCACAATTCCGACAGTTTCGACAGTTTCGCCATCAAACTGTGTTGCAACCTGTCCATGATTATCCGTGAAAAGTGGAACGTGGTCAGTTAGGCTGCCGTGTGAAACTACAACTGCGGACGCATGAATAGAGATATGTCTTTTCATACCCACAATTTCACGACTGATGTCCATTAGGTCTTGATATTCAGAGAGTTCCGCCAAATTGCAAAAACTGGGTGTTGCCTTTATCACTTCTTCGGTTGTAAGTTCTGGCAGATACGGAGCAAGCCGTGTTAGTTTTCTCACATTTTCAATCGGAATTTCTAATACGCGCCCGACATCCGTGATCGCTGCTCTTGCCCTCAGTGTTGAAAATGTAGCAACTTTACCGACGGAATCATGTCCGTATTTATTCACAAGATACTCAATTACTTTGTCGCGAACACAGTCAGCAAAATCAATATCAATGTCAGGCGGGCTAATACGCTGGGTGTTCAGAAATCTCTCGAACATGCAATCATAATTCATCGGGTTGAAAGTGTTTACACCAAGCGCATACAGAGCAAGGCTGCTCGCTGCGGATCCGCGGCAAGAGAGCGGGTACCCGAGAGTTTTAGCGTAACTCACATAGTCCCACACAATCAGGAAATACCCTGCGTAACCTGTTCTTCGTATAATATCAAGTTCAAATTCTATCTGTTTTCGCACTTTCGACGGTAGCTCACGACCAAACTTTTCATGCAAACCACTATAGCAGAGCTCCTTTAGGTAACTGTCATTCGTGTGTCCGTTTGGAACGGTAAACTTCGGCATCACGTTTTTGCCATAATCAAGCTTCAGACTACACCGCCTCGCGATTTCAAGTGTATTGCTGATAGCTTCTGGCGGATAATGTTTTAGCGTTTCCCGCATCTCATTGGCACTTTTGAAATAGTAGTGATTATCAAATCGCTGGCGGTTCGGGTCGTTGAGGGTTTCCTTCGTTTGGACACAACGTAGCACTTCCCATATTTTGTGGTCGGTTTTGTGTAGGTAGTGACAATTGTTTGTCGCGACAAGCGGAATTTCAAATTCTCGTGCTAAGTCTACCATAATCGGGTAGGCTTTCAGTTCTTTGTTGGTATAGTGATTCTGAATCTCAACATAGAGATAGCGGGGTGTCATTACATCAATCAAGGTTTTGAACACTTGGACGGCTTCCTCCTGTCTACCTGCGGCGAGGAGATATGGCACTTGCCCCTGGATACACCCCGTCAGTGCAATAACACCGTCTCGGTATTCACGCAGAATTTTCATGTCGATGCGCGGTTTTTCATGAAAACCTTCTGTGTAGCCAAGCGAGACCAACTTCAACAAATTACGGTAGCCTGTTGCGTTTTCGGCAAGCAGGCTAAGATGATAAGGTTCGTTTTGCTTTTTACTGCGGTTTTTTCGGTTATCGGGAGTGATGTAGACCTCACAACCGATAATCGGTTTTACCCCCGTCTCCTGCGCTTTAGTGTAAAACTCCCACGCACCGAACATGTTACCGTGATCAGTTATCGCAACCGCAGGCGAACTGTTCTCAACAGACCACTCGATTATATCGGAAATTCGGCATGCCCCGTCAAGGAGGCTATACTCGCTATGGTTATGCAAATGGACAAAATCAGTTGACATATATTAACCACTATGTATATAAATTATACCTGTTTGTTTAAACAGAATAGCATTATATCACAATATAGGAAATATAAAACAACTAAATAATATGTAGAGTTGTCAAATTCCAGGTTTTCGGGTATAATTTGTAATCAACGCAGGAAAGGAAAAGAGTATGATAAATCTTTTTCAATGTCGGTGTGGCGGTAGTGATCAGGAAAGTCGGAGTTGGGAGTCCTGCATCTGTCCACGTACGTGGGCGTTGCCAGGAATTGGGCGTGTCTTGATTTCAAAGAGCGGTGTCTCAATGAAACTTAGACGTAGACTGCAGAATGTGCCTGTTGTGAGAATGTTTTGGTGGCATAAACCGCAGAAGTGTCCCCCATTCATAAAACATACGGAATTCGTTGATGATGGGTTGTATCCGATATTAGCTCCGCGCGTCTACCAGATTTGTCGCGAGCGGCTAGGTATGCGGAAATATCAGCAAAATAGGGAGTTCAAAATGAAAGTATATAAAGGCGAAAAATCGGGTTATGATCGGCAGGTAGTTGTCGTAGAAAGCGGAAAGTCGGTAAACCTTAGCCCAGAACCGAGTCAAGAAATTATCAACCACAGTCCCGACGGTTTCAATTGGGGGTATGGCGGTTCGGGCCCCGCTCAACTTGCTTTGGGGTTCTACTTGACGTGACTGGTGATAGAAAAATAGCAGAGAGGAATTATCAGGCGTTCAAAGCAGACGCTGTCTCCCAATTCAGCGAAAGATGGGAAATTAGCGAGATTGCGATACGTCGGTGGCTGCTTGACAACGGTGTGAGAATCTAAATGTATGATGTAAGAAACAAGCCCAACAAAAGTCAAATGTTCGCCCAACAGATATGCCGTATCGCCCTCACTGAGTAGAACGTTCCGATTGAATGCCTCTCAGAAAAGGCACTTGAACTGTTGGCAGATAACGCTCAGCAGCGGTTTCCTGAAATTTGCGATGTGCGGTTTCGGAATTTGTCTATTGGACGAGTGCGGGTTCTACAGCGTAATTTAGAATAAACTTTGTTGCTTTTCCATGAACGCAATTAGTGGTTTTGGACTTGAAATTTAGATCTAATACCACCAAAATGGTATAATAAAGGATACCCATCATGGCAAAACACCGAACATCGATTCCTGAAAAAATAGCAGCTAAGGTGCGTTTGTTATCTGACAACACATGCTGTATTTGTAAGGAACGAGAAAAAGAAATCCAAATTCATCATATAAATAAAGATAGAGAGGATCACAGTATTGAAAACCTTGCTGTTCTCTGTCCTGGATGCCATGACAAAACACACAAGACAGGGGGCTTTACACGAAAGTTTGATCCCCAGTTAGTCACCCTTTATCGTGATCAATGGTTAAAAGATGTGGTTTGGCGACGGGACGAAGCAAATAAGAAAGATGTTGAAAGACAAGTCGGAAAGAGTAGAAGCGAACAAGCGAAGGCTAAACTGCGGAATAAAATTCGGCACATACAACCCGCTGAATTCCCGTATGGCTATATAGAATCGCTTCCAAAATTTAAATCAGAGTTATTACAACAAATTAAGAAACAAAAATCAAATGGAATAACTCAAGACATAGTAGAGGCGCATGATCATTGTGCTAAAGCCCTCATAGGTATTCTTGTAACGCTTGCAACTTTTTATTCACCAGAGCATTTTAAAGACCAATCTCCACAAGAGTTTTTTTCAGAGATAATATCCGCGCGTAATCGCTTGCATTGTATGACCGCTGAACCAGATGGACCGCATACTGGGGGAACTATAAGTCGAATTCTTAGTGGACTTAGCCATATTAAAGATATTGAAAACCTTATTGAGGCAACGGTTTTGGGGTTATACCCTTTGGGAAGTCATGATGGTATTGCCCGCGAGGATTGGCTAAGAATGTGGCGAGATTCAGATATACTGCAATAAGGAATTTTCAAGTCCAAAACTACTGAATGCGAATTTTTATTGCCAAAATACCCAAAAAGGTGATAGATTAAGTAACATAACATGTAAATATGAAATAACTGTAGAGTTTCATGGACACATCCATCTATAACGTTAACGTTTTTATCAATTGCTCATTTGACGATGATTACAAGCCGCTACGAGATGCCATGGTATTCACCATATATGATTGTCGTTTCATTGTCCGATGTGCACTTGAGACGGCTGATACGAGTGAAGTTCGGATAGAAAAGATTTATAAACTTATAGCGGAGAGTAAATACGGAATTCATGATATATCCCAAACACAATTAGATAATGTGTTCTGTCTACCTAGATTTAATATGCCATTTGAATTAGGTATTTTTCTCGGGGTAAAGAAATTTGGAGAAGAACCACACAATAAAAAACAATGCTTAGCGCTGGATAGCGAACCTCATCGGTATGATAAATTTATCTCAGATATATCAGGGCAGGATATTGAGGCTCATAACAATAAACCCGATCAACTTATACCAGTTGTTCGAGACTGGCTACGCAACGCGTCAGGTCGCACGGGGATTCCAGATGGAGACATCATTCTTGAACGTTACCAAAATTTTAAACGGGATTTACCAAAAATGGCTAGTATGAATAGTTTAAACGCTAATAACCTGATTTTCAATGATTATACTTGGATGGTTGTAGAATGGCTGCGAACCAAAGAAAACCGATTATCTCAACATATTGAAGGAGGTGATTAAAGTGGCAAGGGGAAGGATTATCAAGGATCCACCTAAACGAGGAAATCTTACAAAAAATCAGATAAAAAATGCAGCTGAATCAGTTGTTTACGGGTTTACTAAGGATACTCATTATGTTATCCCAAGTGATAAAGGAGGATGGCACGTCAAGCGCGGTGGTGGTGGAAAATCATCACGACATTTTCGCACTAAAAGTGAAGCTGTGCAATACGGTCGCAAAGTAAGTCGTAATCAGAAAACAGAGTTCGTTATCTGCCATAAAAACGGGAAAACAGATCGATCACATTCTCAGTCTAAAAGGGTGATTCGTTCTTAAATACTTACATGTTTCGGACTTCAGCCAACATTTCAAATATTTTATAAGTTATTTTTTCTTGAGCATCCATCGGGATTTCGTAAGATTCTATTTCTGAGGTAAAGTCCATCAATTTATTTTTTAGTGTGCCGTATTTCTTATTCCCATAAATCAGATGGATGAAATCTTCTGTAGCTCTTTTTGCCTGATCATTCACACACGCATTAGGGTGTTCATCAAAATAACGGTAAGCACTCCCCGTGTAATAACGATTAAATGCGTTTAGATAGTCTTTAATCAAAATAATTGTCTTTTTTAGTTCTGCTACAGATTTGTTCTTCAGGTTTGTTTCCCATCTTTTGTCAAGATGGGCTATCCTAAGATCTGCGTAGTTTTTTACTGTATCATTTCCTGCAGATTTTAACTTATTTTTTATTCTTTCAAGATTACATATAAAATCACTTTCATCGGTTGATTCAGACGCTGTTAGAATGTGTTCCAGTTTTCTGTGTAAATTAGGAATGGATATTGATTTCAAGTCTGCGTCTATTATTTTTCTCAAACAAAGTATCGATTCGCTGAATACCGATTGAACTATCATTCGAATGAAGTAGGGGTGTTTTCTATCAAGCTGTTCAATAAGATAATCGAATTCTTCTTCTGTAACTCGTTTCTCTGGGTTTTCTATAAACAATGTTTGATAAATTCCAAATACATATAAACCTTTATGAAATTCCGCCTGTATATCGTGGTAATATTTCCCCAGTTCTTCTAACATTTTACAATGGTTTTTTGCCATTTTGGGGTGCTTTTCAATTATACCTGACGTAATTTCTTCAAGAAGTGCAGGATTTTCTGAATTTAATATCATTCCAACGACGCCTCTTCCCTTATAATCTCGCAATCAGTTTCCAATCTTACCCTTTCCATCTGAAGTAATTCCAAAAACTACCTTCAACCTTCGGAACAGGTTGACATTAGAATTCTTTACAATGCACGCAGAGCAGGTAATATTTGAGCAATTAACAGCTCGTATCCGTTCTGTCGTGCGTATCTCAATGCTTTTTGGTAGTCTAACCATGCCTCTTGGTATAGGTGAAGGTCTCGCTTTACATCGGCTCGAAACTTATACGCATAAGCGAGGTTATGGTTAAGTTGGATAGCCTTGCTAAGTCATCAACCGCATTTTGATTCTGGTAAGAGAAGTAATGGGCGAATCCTCTGGTCAGATAGGCTGGATCAGCAGGGTTTAATGTGATAGCAATGTCGCAATCATGAATTGCTTCCTGATATTTCCCTTTTTTGATTTTAGCATCCGCACGCAGGCGATAAGAAAGCGGACTATGTGGGTTGACATGTATAGCAGCGTTGTAATTAGTAATCGCATCTTCGTAATTGCCCTGTCGGTATGCGTTATACCCTGCATTAATGAATACAAAGAGCTGTCTGTTACTAAAGTCTCGCATGATAACACTTCCTTTGATGATAGTATTACCGAAAACAGTTACTACATGATACCATATTTTCAACAAAAAAGCAAATTAATTGACGTATCACCGTCTTATTATAACGGTAGCTTCTCTTGTTTGGCCCTACTGGGTCTTTCTACGTGTCCGTTCATGTCGTGTTCATCATAAGCATCAAAAACTGATTCGCAAAATGCTACCATCTCCTGGTCTTGGTTCTCCAAAGCCATTTCATACGTATGTATGAAAAAACGCTTGCCCCTCTCTGTTTGCGAGTAGTCTTTCTTCATTGAGTTATGCTTATAACAGAGTGTCTGTCCGTTTTCAAGGGTATTTGTGCCACCTTTCGATTTCGGTTTCTTATGATCGGCAGCAAGTCTGACTCCATCTTCTCTGCCCAAATTTCAAACAACGCACCTATAGTTATCCCTCTTGAAAATTTCTCTTTTACTGCCTGCGGAAAATCCTGTAATTCAGTTTCGTGTTCATAGTCAGGATCGTATTTATACACGCCACGGCTGAGATTAACCAACATACCGTCAGCATGGAGTTGTCTAACCATGCGCCAAACATCTCTGGGTGGATTGTATCCCATTTTGACTCGTTGCTCTGTTACCCAATCCACAACAGGATCGTGTTCAATATCCTGGTTCGGGTGATCCTTGAAAAACTCAATCACGAGTTCACGGATCGTTTTTTTATTTATTCAACTTTTCCTTTTCAGCAAATAGGGTCATTTGACGTAGTCTTTCCATCGCAAGTTCACAGTAACCTTCGTCTATCTCAATACCGATAGAACGGCGATTGTTTTGGTAAGCAGCTAATAAGGTTGTGCCACTGCCCATAAATGGATCAAGGACTGTATCACCGACATAACTGAACAATTTGATGCACCGCCTCGGTAACTCAATCGGAAATGGGGCGGGATGTCCAACCCTACTTTTCTTTTCGCCTGTGAACGTCCAAAGCCCGTTTGTCCACTCCATGAATTCCTCTTTGCGTATGTCAGATTCACCGCTACCGCTTGTTTTCTTCCAAGTATCTTTGTAGAGAATGACTATCAACTCAACAGGTGCTATTACATACGGCGCGGATGCCTTCAACCATGAACCCCATGCTGTGCGTCGTGAGATATTGCCTTCGTTCCAAACGATTGTAGAATGATATTGAAAACCGACATCAGTAGCAAGTTTCGTTAGATCCGCTCCAACGTGTTGTTGCCCACCTTTATTCTTATCAAGCGGGATGTTGAGGCAAAAACGCCCATCAGATTTCAGCCAATTATAGCATCGGGTAAACCATTTTTTAGAAAAGATGAGATAATCCTCATAGGAAAGGGCATCGTCATTTGAATTGTAATCTATATCAACGTTGTATGGTGGGGACGTCACAATAAGATCAACGCTTTCTCTTTTTACTGCTCTGGTCGTAAGAACATTTTTATTAATTATCTCAATATGGTCGTCATGATAAAATCTGTTTGTGATACTCACTACGCCTAAAGGTGTGTGCTTCTTTATAGCACACACCCTCCTGCTATGTGATTCCTGCTTCCGTCTCTCGTGCCTCTCTCCTGAACTGCTTGAGGTCTTATTTGGACTCCACAGGCGTTTACCCTCTCTGTCTATCCGACAGCGAGGGTTCTCAGGTTTAGTGCAGCGTTGATGTCTCTACCGATAGAAATATCACATTGACTGCAATGATACGTTCTCTCTTTTAGTGCTAATTCTTTCTTTTTATGCCTACAATGGCTACATGTTTTTGATGATGCATAAAACTGGTCTGCTTCTGTGACAGGAATGCCACGTGCTTCTGCCTTTGTCTTGAGTTTAGAGAGAAACCCACCTAACGCACTATCCGATAACGCCTTTGCTAACTTCTTATTCTTTAGCATGTTTGTTACCTTTAGGGTTTCTATACCGATAGCACTTGCGCGGTTGACAATTTCTGTGGTTGCTTTCTGGTGTGCATCATTTCGGATACAAGCGATACGATAATGAATGCGTTCTACCTTACGTTTCTGCTTATACCAGTTATTAGACTTTCGCACTTTGCGGCTCAACTTGCGTTGTGCTCTTTTCAGTTTTCGCTCATAGCGTTTGAGGGGTCTTGGATTATCGTATTGCGTGCCATCACTCAAGGTTGCCAGTGTATTGATACCGACATCTATACCAACAACAGGGTACGTTGAGTTATCAACGGAAACTTCGGTGTCCTCTGTGTCTACGGTGATAGAGACAAACCAACGGTGTGCTGTCCTTGAGATCGTCACTTTGATAAGCTTCCCTACAAAACGCAATACTTGACGCATTTTGACCCAACCGATTTTAGGCAACTTGATACGTTTGCCTTCCACTCGCACGGCTTGCTCGTCCGTCGTGTAACTCTGTCTGTGGGCGCGTCCCTTAAATCTTGGAAACTTGGCACGCTTGGCAACCCAATTCGCAATACCTTGACCAAGATGCTTGATAGCATATAACGCAGCACGCTGATCTTGGGAACTCGTCCAATCATAATCTTTCTTCGTTTTATTGAAGTTGGTATTGAGTGTTCGCCATGATTGGAAGTTATCATTAGCTAAGCCTGCTTTAAAATCGGCTAATGCATGATTATACGCAAAACGGGCATAACCACATTGAGAGGTAAACCACTTGCGTTGTCTAAAAGTCGGAGCTAATGTTATCTTGTGCGTTTTGTAGGGCATATCACTGGTGCCTGTTTCCCGTTGCCGTGGTGCGGTAGGTGCGACAACACCCACTATTGAAACAGTTCTCTAAATATATCACAAAATACCTCTAAAAGTCAAGTGTTCTTGGACCCAAGCATAAAGGCTTGGGATTGTCAGTTAATTCCCTTCAACTTGCCAAAATCGCCAACCGCGTATGTTTGCTGCGATTGTTCTATCCCAAACGATTTCTTGTTTGATTACCCATTCTGTATCTCTTAGCCAATCCATCGGGTGATACATCTGTCCTTTTTCCCATCGGATTTTATGATTATAGAATAGTGAGCCTTCTGTTGCCGTTAGCTTATATATCTTGTTGAGAATGTTTATTTGGTTTTCTTGATACTGCTTTTCGGGCAGAATATCATCGTGTTTTTCATATTCAACCTTATCAACTAACCATCCCTTCTGTGTCCCCTTTTTATTGTATGGGGGTGATGTAATAGTTAGATTTATAGTTTCATCAGCAATTTTATCTAACATTTCATTGGCATCACCTGTTAATAGTATACCTTCGTCTTTTATAGTATTGCTAATTATCATTCCCACGATAGCGTATTCCTTTGTTTTTCTTCAGCCTTCTGATTTTTATGTTTTTGATGTGCTATTTGTTGGATTTTAGGATTTTGTTTAACTGTTTTTTCTACTATATGTTCAAACTTTTGGTATATGGTAATCATATCGTCTACTGTGGTTGCTGATTCAAAATCAAATTTAGGTGATAATGCAACGACTGTCCTGATTGCCTGATCGACTGTATAGCTGGGTTCGTTTATTTTTAGGTGTGAGAGTATGACTTCTATAGCCACATCTTCTGCGTGTTCATTTAGGTCGGTAAGTGTATTAATTTCCAACATCGGAAAATAACCTTTCTGCTAATTTGGCGAGTTCTAAATATACTTCATCTTGCAGTTTGACGTTGCGGTCAGTGAAGTATCTGTAAAGATTGTTAACTAAACTGCCTCGTTTATTGAATTTGAGTTCCACACCAAGATCATAACAATAGTTATAGAATTCTGTATCTATGCCGTGATCTGACACCATACCTGAACGAAAACGCAATGCTTCTACTGCATCTTCCATTACGTGTCTACAGGCATCGTTTTTGAGTTTGGTTTCTGAAACTTCTTTGAGAGGTGGAAAAAGCGTAAGTTGTTTTTGCATTTATTTTAGGATTAGGTCGGTAGTAAAACGGAGGCTATAGAATGCAAGCATTATTACAATCACAGCAGGTATAATTGTGAGACCGATTATATCACCATAAAAATATTCTAATCTATTGACAGTTATACAGACTATGAGCGGTGTAAAGCATACTGCTGTTGTATGTATTATCAATAGGATAAACAGAAAAAATGTTTTCATTGTTTGTTTAGAAGGGGCAAATGAATGCCCCTATGATTATTCATCTTTGTTATCGTTCGGTGAGTCTATTGTTGTTTGTTCTTCACCGAATAAGGGTAGTTGTGGGTGTGTAATATCTGCTTTGACAAATTCAAAGGCAAGGTATTCCATAAGACGTGTTATGGTTTCTCTTTGTCCTTCGCTGTCAAGCGGGACTTCTATTGTAATGACGGCTGAAGGTTCTTTTTCAATATCACCTTCTTTGCTGTATTTTGCTGGATCTAAAGTGATTTTTTTAATCTTTGCGTCCACCAAATTACTCCTTATTTATTTGCGAAACCACTTAGGATTTCGTCTATTTTAGATTTGATGATTGGGATTTGTTCAACTATGTTCTTGCTTTTTTCAAGAGCTTGTTGAACAACGTCCATACCATCGCCTACTTGATGTTTATGATCTTTGAGTATCATTAGTGCCTCGTCAATGTATTCGGATGTATCCATTTCTTCAAGGGGTTTAAAATGATAATCAAAGAACTGGTTGAAAACTTTATGTGTAATTGTGGAAAATCGGTGTTCACGGTTGGGTTTGGTTTGAGTAATGATTACCAATTCGTTATCTTCTAAATCAGGGTTTTCCAATCTGATTCTTCGGGTAATTTCTGTAACTTTAAAGACGTGTCCTTTTTTAATTGTATTACCTTGAAGCATCAGTCCGTCTGCTATGACAACGAATTCTTTACCGATAATATCTTCACTAAGTCGATAAAATGTTTTATCCATAATGTCTTTTTCCTAATGGGCTAAGTGAACCTGCCCGTTTGCGTCTCCTTAAGAGTTTTTGGCAATGCCAACAAGAGCAGTATCCTATTGTTTTTTTGTTTCTGACACGGTTTTTCAATGCTCTGCGCATCTTTTTTTTCAAGGGTTCAGTCCTAATACATAGGGTTTGTGTTTGACTAAGTTTAGACCTAATATAGCACTGCCTGCTGCCCATCCTGATTTGTGTGGATCTTGGTTAATCTAGGATACCGGGACAATATACAAAATGTACTGCCATCGTTTTTTAGACCACACCCTAAAGGAAGATTGTGATAGAATACAATCTCATTAGAAAGGTGTTTTCCGATGGCGAAACGAAGAAAATTCACGCCTGAGTTTAAAGCTGAACTTGTTCTCGAAGTCCTCAGCGGTGCGACTTCCCAAGCAGAAGTGTGTCGGCGGAGAACCTAATCTCAACGAAAATCAACTCTCACAGTGGAAGCGACAGCTCGTTGAAAATGCGTCTACGCTGTTTGACGCTACTGATAAGCAGTCGAGTGAGGTTCTCCGAGAAGCGTATCGCTCACCTTGAGCAACTTGTTGGGCGGTTGACCGTGGCATTAGACATCCCAAAAAAAGCTTTGGATTGGTTGAAATGACCTTATCCGAAAAGCGAAACCTCATTTCGGCATTGCACAAGGAGTATTCCGTGCGAGAGATTTGTGAAACGCTGGGTTTCAACCGCAGCAGTTTCTATTATCACCCCCAAGAGGCTCCGTCCGAGGATCTGCTACGATCAGAAATAGAGAAACTTGCCGGACGATATCCGAGATACGGGTATAGGCGTATCACGCAGTTGCTACTGCGTATGGGATACACCGTTGGGACACGACGCGTCGCTCAATTGATGAAAAATAGTAATCTCTTGGTCGCTGTCAAGCGTGCGTGTCAAACAACAAAATCGCTTCAGAGTGAAAAGCCTTGGAGCAACCGCCTTGAAAACCTTCAGGTCTCTCGTCAGAATCAGGTCTGGGTGGCTGATATTACCAATGTTCGTCTCCACGGGCGTTTTATCTATGTCTGCCTGCTCATGGATGTTTTCACCCGAATGATCAAAGCCTGGCAGCTCAGTCAGCACTTGAGCCAATCTCTGACGCCCAAATCGCTCAAAGAAGCATTGTGCCACAGCGCCCTGAGATTCATCATTTCGATCAAGGCGTGCAGTATCTTTCAAAGGAAACCTATATCGCAACACTCCAAGAACATCACATCGAGATTTCCGTCGCACAGCGCGGACGGCCTTGGGAGAACGGATATGCTGAAAGACTCATACGCACGCTCAAAGAGGAAGAAGTTTACATCAATGACTACCAAAACATCACTGAAGCCAGAGATCGCATCGGGCATTTTATCACACAAGTGTATAGTCAGAAACGCCCACATTCAGCGTTAGGGTATTTGACACCTGTCGAGTTTCAACGACAAACCTTATCTTAACTTTGCAAAATTGTGGTCTAAATAAGCGTATGCACTACAAAAAAATGAATGAATTCGCGGCTTGGAACTATGGTACGGGCAGGTTCTGAGAGGACTATTTACAAATGGATTTCTGAACAACGAAATATAATAGATAGAAAATAAATATGGCTCGTTTTTTGTATTCCGTGTGTCTACTCTGCGGGAAACTAACACTTTTTACCTTGAAAGCTAATATGTCGGTCAGGGAATGATGTCAGCAATCTGGCTTATTTTTTAGCGTTGGTAATTCTACTTTTTGCGGGATTGACGTAATTTTGATGGAATCTTGGGAGCTGAACCCTTCTTTTGTAGTTAAAATATTTGGACAATGGTTGTTGTTTAAGTAATTCGTTCAACTACACAGAAAACGGTAGCTGATAATATTAGCAAGTCTTCAGAATCTTTTTGCCGTGGAAAGTGCAAACTGTTTCTGCAGACTATGAGTATTATTATGACAAGACTTACATAATCCTACCAAATCTTTTTGAATATTTTCCTTTCCCACGTTACCATAGGTTTTGTGATGCAATACTGTAGCTTTCTGTCCACAAATACAAAGAACTCCAAACTTACTAAAATATTCGTTGCGTCTTTCTTTCCAAGCGTTTGATCCAAGATATTTTTTATACGCAATATCCCATTCGTGGTTACCTTTTCTATATGCTTCAGTAAGAACAGAATGCCAGATTTCGTTTCTGATATTACGGATATCATTTAAATCCAGATTTAGTTCAACTATTACATCGATCAAAAGTATCAAACGTTCATCATCAGAATTTAGCGTAAGCCATTTTACTGAAATTGCCTTGTACTTATGACGCGCTCGCTTCAGTTGTGATTCAACTTGAGTCCTTTGGTTTTTAGAAGGAATACTAAAAGGAATGTCATTAGAATTTGTTTTTTTCATTTTTATCGTCCTTGTTTTGTATGTGGTAAATAACCACGCGGTTGCATTGGTGATGTCAACAGTTGCTTTCTGTATTCATATATCATCTCCTTATTCCCTCCATTTTCTTGTGTGTGATACTTGCCAATCGTAAAGAGGATCGCGAGGATCTAATGAACTGGATGTGGCACGAATGTAGTTTGCTTGTTCAGTTTTGAGAGACTCGCTAAGTTCCAGAAGTGTATATTTTAGATCACCTATTTTCTCAAAATCATATACGGAACCGTTACTATCAGAATAGTGGTAGTTAATTTTAGCATCAGATTTTTCGCTACAAAATAACAACGAACACCAATTCCCGAGTTTATTTCAGATTTTCTGTGTTTTCTTGTTTTCGGGTTTGGGTCGAAAAGATGATTGACATACTCCCCTGCTAAAGCATGGGGAATTCTTAGGTCCCATGCCACAGGGTAGATTGTGGTATCAACAAGGGGTGCTTGCCGCAGCAAGTCTGACCCCTCTACTCCAAAGGTAGATGCCCCTACCTTGTGAATATTAATAGCTGCGTTTATATCCCGGTCATGATGGATTTTACAATTATGGCAATACCAATCACGGATACTCATATTGAAAAACATCTGAATTTGTCCACATTAGAAATCCAATCGATAACATTCATTTGATCGTCAATTTCAATAGAAATTAATTTAGATAATTCAATTGGTTTTCATATATTTGCCTCTTGTATTTTGGTTAAAAATGGATTTACCTATAAACCTTGATTAAATAAGGATTATAGGTTTTCTGTGATTTCAGAAACCTTCACATTTTCTCTGAAAAAAGCGGAATTGCTTGTAGCGAACTTTGAAAGGTTTTGGGGAGTTTACCCGAGGACTCGGGTTTGGGGAGGCTGTATGATGATAGTTACTATTCGGATTGATTCTACCTGTTTCTGTTTATGTATATGATTTATTTGTCGCCTTTTAGTCTATATTTCCTCACCACATCTATTCACATATAATGTATCACCGTCCTTTTCGGTTTATGACTTTTGACGATTTCAATCGTGATAGGTTTACTTTCATTTTATGTTCTCCTTTTTTATTCTATTATTATTATTTGAAAACTTGTACTGCCATCAGGAATTTAGACCATTGTGCAAAACAAGATTGTGATATAATAACAATCTACTTAAAAGGAGTATCGGATGGCAGTACAGTAACTTTTTGGACTTTTGTCTGAATTTCAGGTTTGAATCTTCTGTGTAATTGTTAATCCCAATTTATCATTATGACTGAAAAAGTGACACGTGTTGCACAAAAATTCTAATTAAAATGTACGTACTGCAATTTTCATGCAACACGTGTCACAATTGCGTTTTTTAAGTTAATTTTTCATCCATCGCAAAACCGTTCTATATGATACAGTTTTTTCACCATATTCGCGTTTAAGTTCTTTGTACACTTTTGCAGGCGAAAAACTATACTTTTCAGCTTTTAATACTCTTTCTTTCTGTCGTGCTAAAGGTGTTTTCACTCCTTTGCACCATCTTGATATTGTCGCCTTGTTTTTACCGAATTCGTCAGCAATTGCTTGTAGTTCTTCACCTTCATAACGCATTTGACGAGCTCTGTTTTTCAACCCATCTTCTGGGTCTGGCAGAACAACTTCATCAATTTCCGTTTTCTCAAAGGAGCAATCATGTCCATGTGATCTGAGATATGCGTTAAAGGCTTTGACACGTAAGTGATAATCCTTAGTAGGCTTCAGTGCGAACGAGTCACCTCGCTTAGCAATTCGGACAGGATACCATTCAGACAAAAATTTTGTCCAATTCAAAACTTCTGCTTCTCCTAAGCAGTGTAAAAAACGTGCGTATTTGTACTCAACGGAACCCATTTCGCCTGCCTGTAACCTACTCAAAAGCGTTTTATTTTTTTCTGTCGGTGCGTTTAGAATGGAGCGAACAACTGTTGCGATCGATTGCTGTGTAAATATCTTACCTTGTAAACTATTCAAAATCGGTGTCAATATATCAGCGATGCCGAGATCGTATGATATAGCTGTCAGTTCTTTTCCCTGTCCTTCGTTTATACAATCGGACGTTGTTTCCGAGAGTTCATCAGTAAACCGTGACGAAACAAAATCACGGTGGTGAGTAGCAAGATAGCCCCTGCGGTGTTTAGAGAGAACATCTGGGTCTATTTTTGCCCGTACAATCTCAATAGCAAGAGACGTTTCTTCTTCTGACAATTCACGTACTTCATTCCATCCGATTACTACAGCTACCTTGTTCGCGAGTTCATGTGCCATGCGCATGACTGGGGTCATGATGGGTTCACTGCGTATCACTGATGCGGGTTTGATAGACTTTTGTTTGAAAATATCTATAGATTTCTCAATTATTGCTTTCTTTTCAGTTTCCCGTAGGTGTGTACGCGTTGTTCTGATTTTATCAATAACCTCTGGGTCCAGAGGCATTAACGAGGTTTCTGATACTTCCATGTTAGCGATCATGCCGAGGTGGTATTTCAAAAAAACATCAGGTTGGTGATCTGCAAGCGATTGCAAGGCTTGGGCACGCGCAACTTTTTTTATAGCACCGGTGGACAGGTGCGCATCCGTGTTTATCTGCTGCTTAACTTTTTCATGATATAGTGATACATCTTCATTTTCTCTGGGGGTGACAGGAAGCCTTAATTCATAATCGGTAGTGTATATGTCAACACCGCGTCTACCGCGGGCTCTGATCGCTTTCTGCACTATAATTGATAGGTCCCTTGTTCCATGAATAAGTCTTTCTGCTATAATCGTGTGTGCTAGCGGATCATTGATACTGATTCCGACAGCTGCTGCGGATGTGGCGACCAAAGCGTGGTGTTCCCCTGTGAGTCCTTGATTGTATAGAAGTGCGTCACAATCTGGGTAAAGTTTGGTGTAAGCATCGTATATAAGTGGGTGCATATCAGATATAATTTCTGCGATGGTGTGCGCATCACGCCTTGTACTACAAAAGATATAAGGTTTTTTGCCTTGTTCTGACACCATCTCTGCTTTTTCAATAACGCCAGCGACTATCATGTTCTGCTTCCCTTCTACCTGCGGAGCCCTATGGATCGTCGCTATTCCAGGGGCAGGTGGTGCTGTGTTATAGAACCCTTGATAATCTTCGGGTTCAAATTCTTCAATTACCGCCTCAAGTGCAAGAGTAGACTCAGTTTGTCCGCAGAAAACAAGCCCGGTTTTGTGCAAGTTATCCCTCAAACACTTTTTAACTGCTGTTGTCTGTTCAATAGCAAGCCCCAGTAAGCGATAGCTGAAATCAATTTCATCTATAGCAATATGAAATTTACAATCTTCAGCCTGCTTCAAAGCTGCTGGTAGCGACGGTAAGCAAACAATCGCACCGATGGACCCTATGAATTTATCTCTTTTTTTTGCGCCTTGATGCCAAAGTCCCCAAGCCTGTTTACCGTCTTTTCGCCTCAAGTCATGTGCAAGAAATCTCGCTAAAGATATGCGCGGCACTGCTATAATACCGAGTCCAATTCCCTCACTGGCAAGTTTACGTATAGTGTTTGCAACGGTTGTTGTTTTTCCGGTACCCATCGCGCCAGCGAGGTGTGTGATCTGTGATGGCTGCCAAAGGCGAAAATCAGTAAAGTTTGGATCTTTCTCAATGTAGCCTTGAAAATCACTGACAATTGAGTTGTCAAGTTTGCGATTAAGTTCTAATTCAAGATAGGAACCGAGTGGATAGTCCTTATGGCATCCGTCGCAATAATATCCTGCTTTCAAAAGGTATGTATCAACCCAGTTTGCAGTTGGGGCATTGCACACGTGACATTTTCCAAAAAGTGTTGACCAGACACGTCGTCTCTCAATCTCTGTCGGTTGTCCATTCATTGCGAATTTGTTTGTCAATCGGTGCAGATACTTATATTTGGGTGTCCAAATCGGGATTTGATCTTTCCATCCAGCATCCGGTGAAACGCCGATATAAGCGTCTACTACTTGCCTCGCTTCTGATGTCCAATGAGGGTAAGAGTGTCCTTCTTTGATTTCAGCTAAAAAATTAAAGTGGTGTTTTAAGTTTGCAGATGACAATTTTATTTCTTATTGTGTTGTTTGATATGTTTATGGACGTTAAAGTAGCCGTAAAGGGTAACCCTTCACAGCCCTCGCCAAACCGTGCATGCGACTTTCACCGCACACGTCTTTCCAAGTTAAATAGTGTTTGTCATGATACGCTTATACACTTCAGGGTTTACTTTGTTCCGGATTTGTAGTGTGGTTATGTTCTTTAGCCGGCCTTTAGAATCGGAACAACTAAAACTCCGGTATTTCTCAAAAATGCCCAGAAGTCAATGCTTATCAACGATCTCTCAATAATTTTTAGTTGTGCCAATACATCTTTATCAAGATATCTACTGACATCGTTTTCCGCTTCTCGTGTTTGCTTTCAGTTTCTGTTTTGGTTCGCGATGGGGAGGTAGCGTATTAATTTGGGCAACAGAGATAGAAATTCCCAATTTCTGTGGTATCTCAAGATATGCAAAGGAGTGAAACCAATGATGAATTCTCAATGGAGAGCTGTCCAGAGTTTTCAAGAGAATCAAAGTCTTATTTCCGCTATCAATACGTTGTCAATTCATGTCAAATTAGAAATGGCAGGGCATTCCGATCTGAATAGGGCCGAAGCGGTACCAAAGGCGAAAAGAATTATGTGATTTTTTAACAGAACTAGATTTTCATGTGAAGTGCGTTGAGGTAAAAAAGAAATCCCTTTTAGGTGTAGATCCGCGTAGACGGAAGTTTGTCAAGCACTCGATTGCTGCTCAGAATGAATATAGGATTCGTTCACTGTTTCTTCAGGAAAAAATTGCTGTTGTCCAACAACTTCTCCATTCTGATGCAGAAACGGATAAACAGGAGACTCTGCTTTT
Organism: Candidatus Poribacteria bacterium; assembly: GCA_965219695.1. GTDB lineage: Bacteria > Poribacteria > WGA-4E > WGA-4E > WGA-3G > MSPOR6. The sequence continues at coordinate 116,746 of CBDCOJ010000014.1, forward strand.
ATTGGAAGAACTTCGGATGCTGCTTGAAGAACACATTGGGAGCGATGTGGAACAACTCTTTGGAGGTTTTTATCAGCAGGTTTCAATCTCGTAATCGAGAGGCTTCTGTTTTCAACTTTCTTGAATAAAATCAAGGTTTTTTTGATACACAGTTTCAATCTCGTAATCGAGAGGCTTCTGTTTTCAACAAGATCGTAAAATACACCTCACGTCCAGGATAAACAGTTTCAATCTCGTAATCGAGAGGCTTTTCGTTTCAAGCAGAAAAGTCGCTTGAGTATAGTCGTAGTGCTGACTGTTTCAATCTCGTAATCGAGAGGCTTTTCGTTTCAAGTGCCACTGGCAGAAGTGACATTTGGTTGGTGATGTTTAACTGTTTCAATCTCGTAATCGAGAGGCTTTTCGTTTCAAGCAAGTAATTCTTCTATGCGTTGATGCGCGGCTTTAGGTTTCAATCTCGTAATCGAGAGGCTTTTCGTTTCAAGGGATGCGGATGTGGCGGACAACGGTAGTTCTGAAAGTTTCAATCTCGTAATCGAGAGGCTTTTCGTTTCAAGTCTCATCTCCACCAACCAGAACCAAGCCATTTAGCCGGTTTCAATCTCGTAATCGAGAGGCTTTTCGTTTCAAGGATGCCAAACCTTGCGGGCTTTGGTGGACAGAACATAGTAGTTTCAATCTCGTAATCGAGAGGCTTTTCGTTTCAAGGATTATGCTTTTTTTGAAACCGAAATCAGAATACCGTTTCAATCTCGTAATCGAGAGGCTTTTCGTTTCAAGTTATCTATGCTATCATGATGCCACCAGTGATTATTCTGCGTTTCAATCTCGTAATCGAGAGGCTTTTCGTTTCAAGTATCATAACCCAAGTTGCTACCTATCGCCATAAAGTTGTTTTATATTGGTTGCGATGATAAATAAAAATAGTTTCAACTCAAAACCTGTCGCAGTCACTGCATGTATTGACTTCGGTAATAGTTGTGTAATCAGACTATTTGTCACTTCAACCCGTTTTCTGTGAAAATGTTGCAGATAAACTTCCCACGGCTCAAACTGACGCTTTGAGTTCTTTTTACGCAGCGGTCTAAAGTCAATACCGACTTCCTTCAGTGCGTCTTCAATACCATAGTTGCAATATGCTTTATCCGCAAACACCACAGAACCTTGTGGCAAATCAAATGGAAAATATCGCATACCTCGGACATCGTTCCACTTGCCAGGGGTGAAGAAAACTTCAACAATGTGCCCACTTTCAGTGACCATTAGATGCACTTTGAGACCATAAAAGTGGCGGCGTTTACTTGCGATTTTACCACGCCATTCTTCACCTTGATAGAGACGACACCGACTAATCCGAATGTTGTCACAGACAGAAACAGGATAGGTGTCAATCGCATAAATACCATTCGGATTATTGGATTTAGAGATTTCAGCGAAATACTCAAAAAGTATTTGAAACAAATGAGGTATCCGATGAAGTCTACGATTATATCGGGAGTGTCCCAACATATTCGGGATGTATCCAAGCGTTTTCAGAACACAGCAAGCTCTTTGATGATTGCCGCTAAAAAAGTGTGCTGCGATAATCGCAGTTGTCATCACTTCAGCATCTGTCATTTTTGCTTGTGGATGCGTTTGATGACCGAGTGAAATTAAAAGATCGTCACAAATCGTATAAACTGCTACAATGGTTAATTCCATGGGGTTTCTCCTTCTGTTTTATTTCATAAAAACATTATAGAGAAAATCCCATGGATTTAGAAGTATTTTATAGGTGGCAACTTAGGTTATCATAGAGGCGAGCTTCGGTTGTCCAATCTAATTCAATGTTTCAATCTCGTAATCGAGATGCTTTTCGTTTCAAGGAAAACAAACAGGAACGAAAAGAGGTTCAATGGAATGTTTCAATCTCGTAATCGAGATGCTTTTCGTTTCAAGATTATCGTAAAGTTTCGGGGTGGGATAACCACGGGGATGTTTCAATCTCGTAATCGAGATGCTTTTCGTTTCAAGTGCTCCGTTCTCGGTCTCATTATGTTCAATTCTAATAGTTTCAATCTCGTAATCGAGATGCTTTTCGTTTCAAGTGCCGATGTTTCTGTTACAGGAAACGCTATCCGTATGTTTCAATCTCGTAATCGAGATGCTTTTCGTTTCAAGCAACATAAAGCCACCCTTCATGCATCACGGCTTCCAAGTTTCAATCTCGTAATCGAGAGGCTTTTCGTTTCAAGTTAAAATCAGGTATCTAACATCACGGCACATTTTGTTTCAATCTCGTAATCGAGAGGCTTTTCGTTTCAAGATGTGCGGATTCGTCAAAGCACTGCGCGTTGTTTGCTTGTTTCAATCTCGTAATCGAGATGCTTTTCGTTTCAAGTATATCGCGTGGCTCGGTGAGCGTTGTTGGAGAGCCGAGTTTCAATCTCGTAATCGAGATGCTTTTCGTTTCAAGTTTTGAAGCCTTCGCTGCTACACAGGAAAATGCACGCGTTTCAATCTCGTAATCGAGATGCTTTTCGTTTCAAGCAACAGCTGGTGTCGGATTATAACTACCTGCTGTCTCGGGTTTCAATCTCGTAATCGAGAGGCTTTTCGTTTCAAGCTACTACAAGATAGAACCGATACAAAAACTCGCTCGGTTTCAATCTCGTAATCGAGATGCTTTTCGTTTCAAGTATTGCTGAATTGCATGCGATCGCCAAGGATATAGATGTTTCAATCTCGTAATCGAGATGCTTTTCGTTTCAAGAGCAGTCTTAAAGTCAGGACTGGACACACGGCATGACGGGTTTCAATCTCGTAATCGAGAGGCTTTTCGTTTCAAGCGTGAACCATCATTTGAAAAACTGATATGTTCGTCTCTGTTTCAATCTCGTAATCGAGATGCTTTTCGTTTCAAGTCAATCTCTGCGATGTTTATGAACTTTTATGTATTTTTGTTTCAATCTCGTAATCGAGAGGCTTTTCGTTTCAAGTTACGAACTTCATAACGGGTATACCTAACAATTATGTGTTTCAATCTCGTAATCGAGAGGCTTTTCGTTTCAAGTTTCCAAGTCCTTTACGATCCAAGTGTTTACGCAGAGCATGGTTTCAATCTCGTAATCGAGATGCTTTTCGTTTCAAGTCAGAACTTTGATATCCCAGTCTGCGACTGTTTCGTCGTTTCAATCTCGTAATCGAGATGCTTTTCGTTTCAAGCGCATCATTGTAGGTGCTCCATGTATTGGTACGCTCGTTTCAATCTCGTAATCGAGAGGCTTTTCGTTTCAAGAATTGCTCTATGAACTCGGGGTATGCCTCGCATATTATTCGTTTCAATCTCGTAATCGAGAGGCTTTTCGTTTCAAGTAAGATTGCGACTGCTGCGCACTTCCAGTTCACTGGTTTCAATCTCGTAATCGAGATGCTTTTCGTTTCAAGTTACCTTTGGAACGGTCAAAGGATATACCCTTGACGAACTCGTTTCAATCTCGTAATCGAGATGCTTTTCGTTTCAAGTGATGAACTCTCCGCTTTACAGAAAGACGTAGCAGGTTTCAATCTCGTAATCGAGATGCTTTTCGTTTCAAGGGATCAATGTCTATCACTGAACACGATGCAACCTATTTGTTTCAATCTCGTAATCGAGAGGCTTTTCGTTTCAAGTAAATCCGCATCGATCGGCAATGTACCCTCTACAAGGTTTCAATCTCGTAATCGAGATGCTTTTCGTTTCAAGCTAAATTAACTGATATAACTGATCGAGAACCTTCTGGCGGTTTCAATCTCGTAATCGAGAGGCTTTTCGTTTCAAGCAGGATAATCGTTATTCCATACAGTAAGCGTAACAAACCGTTTCAATCTCGTAATCGAGATGCTTTTCGTTTCAAGGGGGCATTGTGGCGAAAGACACGGTAAACCGTATCCAGAAAATGTTTCAATCTCGTAATCGAGATGCTTTTCGTTTCAAGTGATAAGTCGGGACTATGCCTTCATACGCTATGAACGTTTCAATCTCGTAATCGAGATGCTTTTCGTTTCAAGGAGAAATGGAGACTCTTACATACTGCCGAAAACTCGGATAGTTTCAATCTCGTAATCGAGATGCTTTTCGTTTCAAGTCATAGATGCGTATGTAGGTGTGGTGGATTACTTCACGTGTCCGTTTCAATCTCGTAATCGAGATGCTTTTCGTTTCAAGTGAAATAAGGTGTCCATTTCGGGTCCCGAACATATTCGTTTCAATCTCGTAATCGAGATGCTTTTCGTTTCAAGCAAAATGCTTGAGACTATTTGTGATACACGTAACAAGTTTCAATCTCGTAATCGAGATGCTTTTCGTTTCAAGCTGTCATCTCCTGTAGTGTTGCAGCAGGTTTGAACGGGTTTCAATCTCGTAATCGAGATGCTTTTCGTTTCAAGGATCGTTCAACCAAGCATCTAACCTTAGTATGAAATACTCGTTTCAATCTCGTAATCGAGATGCTTTTCGTTTCAAGAAGAAGTTGAAAGTGGTAGAGCCGACAGCATGGAACTGTTTCAATCTCGTAATCGAGATGCTTTTCGTTTCAAGGGGCGCGGTGACGCGTCCCTGCTAACACATGAATCACCGTTTCAATCTCGTAATCGAGAGGCTTTTCGTTTCAAGTGTTGATGCTGTGAATTCGTCTGTATCTTTTAGGATTTGTTTCAATCTCGTAATCGAGATGCTTTTCGTTTCAAGTCTTTTCTGCTATGTGTCGGTACATTTGTTGCATGCCCGTTTCAATCTCGTAATCGAGATGCTTTTCGTTTCAAGTTTCAGGAGGTGCGCTAATGGTTGACTATAAAGACCACTCTGTTTCAATCTCGTAATCGAGATGCTTTTCGTTTCAAGTGATAGTGCAATCTATGCGTTTTTTCACTATTCGTACCAGTTTCAATCTCGTAATCGAGATGCTTTTCGTTTCAAGCTGGCAAGCACAGGGGACGCATTCGAACCGGACGGGTTTCAATCTCGTAATCGAGATGCTTTTCGTTTCAAGTTTGAGGAAACAGGCATTATGCCATTAGGAATCGTTAAGTTTCAATCTCGTAATCGAGATGCTTTTCGTTTCAAGTTTACATATTTCACGCGCGTGACCACATCCCGATTTGTTTCAATCTCGTAATCGAGATGCTTTTCGTTTCAAGGGTGAACTCTGCGATGTACATGATGATGGAACGTGTGTTTCAATCTCGTAATCGAGATGCTTTTCGTTTCAAGAAAGCTGAGTTTTGGGGACGTATGCATGCATCTCACTGTTTCAATCTCGTAATCGAGATGCTTTTCGTTTCAAGATCTGTGCGAAATACTTTGTAGTTGTAGCTTCTTTGCTGTTTCAATCTCGTAATCGAGATGCTTTTCGTTTCAAGTCTGTCGTGCCACCGCTTAATGTTGACCGAAATCCGCATCGTTTCAATCTCGTAATCGAGATGCTTTTCGTTTCAAGATGGTATATTGAAGTTGCCTACCCCTGCCAATCATAGTTTCAATCTCGTAATCGAGATGCTTTTCGTTTCAAGTCAGCCAACCGGGCTCACCACCATAATGTGACTCGAGTTTCAATCTCGTAATCGAGATGCTTTTCGTTTCAAGAGTCTGTCTGGGGAGATAAACCTCAGACATAACGAGACGGTTTCAATCTCGTAATCGAGATGCTTTTCGTTTCAAGGTCTGCTACGTGGCGTCGGATTGGCACTGTTGGCGGAGTTTCAATCTCGTAATCGAGATGCTTTTCGTTTCAAGGTGGTATACAACACACAATTCCGTGATCGCGTGTGTCATAACATGTCGGTGCTGTGGGTTGCACCTCGTATCGTGCCAGTATCAGTTTCAATCTCGTAATCGAGATGCTTTTCGTTTCAAGGGCACCCTATCTAAAACCTTATCGCGTGTGTCATAACAACACACATTTCCGTGAGCGAGGCTTTAGACACCAGTGGAAAACTGCATAGATGTATGAGTAGAAGATTCAAATCATAATACATAAGGGTTCATGCCGTTCTATGAGGGATAAAGGTTTTTGAGTCTCCTGCCGCTCACAGAAACATTTTTGGTACTCATTTTATACGATGTAAGACTGTTTATCAAGTCCTTTATTTAGTCCTATGCGCTCAATCTGTTTCTCACACGCTGCACACAAATAATAAAATGTGATGGTATCTTCGCTCATATTCATAGCTTTCTCTAAGCGATTTTGCAACCGCAGAAACGCCTGTCGATCAACGTTGCATTCAAAAACACTATACTGGACACGCGTCCCGAAGTCTTTCAGTATTTTAGCGACTTTGTTCCGCCTTTTGTCATCTGTTATATCGTAGGTAATTGTGTAATGCATTAGCAACTCCTCGCTTGTAGACTTCGGTGCTACCGAATTGTCAAAGGTGTATACTGGTCAATTTCGCCTGTGAGATACTTCGCGAGCAACCGGACCTGTAGCTCCATTGCACGGCGAAATGTAAGTTTATACTTAAACACGGGGTGCGTGATAGTCTCATTTTTCCGAGTCTCATAAGCTGCGTAAAATGTTTTGCGACAATTATCCTTCAGGAACCACCCACCGTGAGATTGTGTGAAATCTGCGGGTTTGATGCGCCGATTGTTGATCAAAGTAATGACAACCGAGTCAGCAATTATTGGTCGGAACTCCTCCATCAAATCAAGTGCAAGGCACGGTTTACCGTACTTCAATTGGTGGAAGTAACCGACATAGGGATCAAGCCCGACTACTTGAATAGCTGCGCTTATATCGGCTGTCAATAATGAATATGCAAAACTTAGCAGGGCGTTTGTTGGGTCTGCTGGTGGACGGCGACTCCGCCGCTGAAAGTCAAACCCCATTTCTTCCTTTAGCATAAAGTTGAATGAACCGAAGTAGGCAGCGGAGGCATTCCCTTCTAAGCCTAACAATTCAGGGATTTCAGTTGCTGCGTCAATGCGTTTTTCCATTGCCTGTATTGATTTTATGTTAGTGAGCAGCGGTTCTAATACGGGGTCTGTGCTATCTGGTGCCTGCCATTTTCTGCGTTGAAGCATTGTCCGCATATTTATCAGTTTTCCTCGAACAAATGTCTTTGAAAGGTCAAGACACTGTGCGTCGTTGGTTGCAACGCGATGTTGCGCAGTCCGCAAAAGTGAGTTTCGTGATACCTGTGGTGTCAACGCGCCGTGGTATCGTCCATAGGCGGAGAGAAAGACAACTGGAATGCCTTCGTGTAAAAGCGTTTGCATCACAGGTGTGGTTATACTGACATTACCACAAATAACGACCTGCCCAAGATGTATTAGCGGAATATCGCGCAGAACATCGTTTTCTTTCACGACGAGGAGACGTTCACCTGTCTTTTTAATGGCACATCCCTGTTCATCAACATAGAGAACATTATCAATACCGAGTGCGGGTTTTATGCGCTTTGGTCGTTCATCTAATTCGTGCAAATAAGCCACTTCGTCAGGTAAGCAAATTGGACGGACACTACAGCCGTTGCATCGGTTATCGTGGACGGGCCTCGGAATCTTTCGTGAATCCAATAAGGTTTGCGCTTCTGCTATGTATCGGTGCGTTGCTTCGCGCAGTTCGGCATCAAAAGGGATTTTCCTGCGGCGTTTAGAACCGATGTAGTATATATAACCGTGTGGTATTGTAATGCCCGTCTTTTCCTCTAACAGAAGCCCTTGTAAACAGAGCTGAACCTGATCATTGAGCCAATTGCCCATACCTGCTTTTTTGAATTCTACCGGATACGGAATGCCGTCTTTTTCTTCAACGAGGTCGGTGTAGCCAGATACGCCAAGTGTCTCTGAAGCGAGGTATTGCCGACGAGAGACGGTTTTGTCACCCTTCTGTCGGTCCGTAACGGGTGTATGGACATTTTCATGTTTGATTTTGCCTTCTTCAACATGGTCGTTGATAACTTGATGTCCTTCGATAGATTCGTAGTAGAATCGCCGAGGACAAAAAACGTAGGTGTTTATTTGTGAAAGTGGTATGTATGTTTCTGACATGGTTCTGCTCCTTGTAGGAGGTCGCGATTCGGAGATCGCTCCTACCTTAAATCCTTTTCGTCTGTCCCATACCCATTGTTGTTTTGTAGCCGGTGCCACAGTAGAAAGCGAAATCTGCCAAACAGTTTGCGGTGCGGAGTAGGTTTTCATCAAGCGAATTTTCTGGATGGAAAACATAAGCACATCTACCTACCCATCCGACTTCGGTATGTTTACCAAAGTTGAGTGCCCGCGACTCAGCCTTTACCTTGGTCACCTGTCCGTGATCTTTGATAAATTCAAGGAGTGTTTCTTTATCAAGTTTTATAGGTGCAAAGGCGTTCCATTTGTTAACCCAGCTCTGATAGCATCGGAAGAGATCCAGGTATGCGTCATTATGAGTTTTTTGTCCGCGTGGTGTCATTCTGCGGAATGCTGTCGGTGAATAGAATCGGAGACTCATCCGCGTATCCGTGCCTGCCGATTCGACGAGTTCTGCGTATGTTGCACTTCCGCTCCAATGCTGTTCTTCTGTTGCGTGCGATATTAGTTGTTTTACTTGGAACATTGCCTCTCCGAGTCTTATTGTCGGAAGCGTGAATGTTAAGAAGGCTTGACCGAAATGTGCAAATAGGGTGTCGTCCAGGAACGTGTATCGGAGTCTGCATTCTGTGCCTGCTTTGATGTGAAGGAGATTACCGCGTTTTCTTGCCTCCGCAATGAGCGGTGAGACGGTAAAGGGTTTTTGTGATGTTTGTGCGTGTAGCTTTTCGGATACTTTCGGGTTGCTTTCCCGCAGAATAGCGAGGAAGGCTGCATGGGCGTGGTGTCCCATCGTGGGTCGGAGTTTTACGTCTGTTTCGGGTATGAGTGAGATGAGTGTGCTGATGGGCATTGGGTGGTTTCCTTAATCAAAAAAGACTTAACTGTTTGGTGATTTCATGTTCTTCGGCTTCTACATCGATCGGTTCTGCAGGCGCAAGTTGTGTCATATCTTCTGAAGTAGATTTTTCTAAATCTTTCAAATAGTGCAACCATATATCTTTCGGTTTGCCGTTCTCATCAGTTGTTTTATATGCTAAATTTTGTTTGTAACCGCTTGTGCTGCGATATTCGAACACTTTGGGTGGTTCAACATAGCCCAACTCTTCAGAAAAATAATCTGCAGGAACTTCAACAAAGAGTTCTTTAAAGTAGATAGATCCGCCCCTTTTGAGCAACTCAAACTTAAATTCCTCTCTATATGTATCATAGAACCTTTGATATACCTTAAATTCTGGGTTAACAGTTTCATTATCAGATACTTCTGCCATACAACTTTTGAGAGAGACGTTTACTGCGTTTTCTGGGAAGTATTTTGAATCTTCATCTGGAACTTTAGTGGTAAGTATAATTGAGGGTTCAAAACTCCGTGTAATCACAAGTCCTCTATCGTGTAAGGGTTTATTTTCAAGACGTGCTTCATAAACGTATTCATATAACATGTCAAAAAGCACTTCCGCTCTATAGTCGGTGTGTGGTGTGTATTCCAAGAGTTCAAGGATGTCGCCTGAGTTAAAGTTCTTTTCGCTCTGCTGTCGCAGCATCTCAAGGTATTTCTCCATCTTCTCCTCTGAAAGAACAGACAGAAAGGAAGGGATTTTGTCACCTACAACGATGATCTCAGCGTCTTTAATTTTTCCTTTGCGATTGCACCTGCCCGCGCGCTGAATAAGTGAATCGGGGTTGCACAACTCAGTAACAAGCAAATGCGCGTCAAGGTCACATCCGACTTCAATTGCACTCGTTGTAAACAGTAGGTAACCCGCACCGTCGTTTTCAAGGTCCTTGAGTTTACGATAAACCTTCTTGCGTTGACAGTTGGAAAGCCGACCGTGGTAAAGAAAAATGCTTTCACCGCCATGCTGCTCTTTCATGTCCTGATAAGCTGGAATGAGGTCTTTAACCGTTTCAATAGTGACAATAACCCGCTTATCTGATTTGTACTGCTGGGATACATAGGCACAGATTTCGCCTGCAACCTCTTTGGACTTCGCAGCAATATGTTTAATCGCCTTATAAGGATACTTCCGATTTTCTTGTTTCTCTTCTTGCCACCTTTCCAGTTTCAGTCGATTTTCTACAATATAATCAACCGTATCTAAGAATTTTAATTCCTTCTGGTAGGTTTCAGGCATCGTTGCTGTCATGACAACCATATCCAAGTTGGCTTTGTAGAGTGCCTTGACAAGACGTTGAAAATTGACAAAAGCAACCTGATCATAGGCGTGTACCTCGTCAAAACAGAAAAGATTTTGCTTTTTGCTATGATGAATTCGGAACGGAAAAATATAAGACTTGTTAGGCTCACCGAAACCGAAAAAGCGATACAAGAACTTGTCGAAAGTTGTAAGGATAACATCACCATCGTAGAGGTGACGTTTCCCTGTTTCCAATTTCTTTCCATTTTTGAAAACAGTGCGGGATGCCTCAGCTCCCCTGTCAACTACAAGTGAATACGGACTATCAGTCTTTTTTGAGGCACGTTTGAGATATTCCTCACATCGATCAATCTGGTCGTCAACGAGGCTTCGCGTAGGAAAAATAAGAAAGAGTCTGCGTTTAGAGTCAAGACTGGGAATAAGGACTGCCTCCGTTTTCCCGCTGCCTGTTGGTGCTTTGAGCAACAGTGCAGGATTATTCTTTTTTGGAGCGATGTGATTGAAAAGCTCTTCCTGCATCGGATTTGGCTCGAATTTTGTAAACTTTTGATATGCCTCTAATGCGCTTTGCATAGAATCATCCTCTTTTGTTGAAGTTCTGCTCTGTTGTGTGCGTTAACAATCATTTTGCGGAGAAAGTCAACACCTTTCTCGTAATCGTCATCTGTCAGAGCCTTAGATATCTGACGACGATGTTCTTCACATACATCAAATTCATAATAAGCAAGTGGTAAAGAGATCTCCTCATTATCAAATGGATAAGGGCTAACCTCAATTTTTCCATCTTCACGTCTATGTGAGTGAAAATCCATAAAGACCCTTGGTTGCACGTCTTTTGTGAAAGCGTAAGTCTCAAATTCTGCCTCTATCTGATCACACATCTCTAAGATGTACAAGTCAAGTGGAAAGTTTTCAAATTTTTCGTCGGCTAATTCTTTCTCTGCCTTAAGTTCTGCTTGCGCTTTAACGATACCTTCAACAGAGAATTCATGATGCATCCGTATGAGCAGTTCAACATAACGGTCAGGATCGGAAACCCTAAAGCGATGTCCCGCAAAGGAATAACCGAGAGACCTACGTTCATTTTCCTTGTAACCCCGGTAGGTTACACGGAATGTCTCTGGTTTTGCGTTGTCGTGCTTCTTTGCTGCTTGAATTAGAAGGTTGCAAGTTGACTTTTCACTCTGTTTGAACGCTGGATAAAAATCTCTTTTGAATGATTTCACTAAAGTAACAACGTTTCCAACGTGACTATCCAATGTAAGAACAATTATCTTTATCACATCAGGACCGCTATTAGGTCTAAAGAAAACCCGTCCCACTTTTACAGTATCCAATTTATCAGTCATCAGTCTCTCCTTTCTGCAACTCATCAATGAAAGGCTTCGGAAGATTAACGTTCCCATCGGTATAATAATCAAGTTCAATTTCTCCGTGTACCTCGCCGGCAACAAACGGAACGAACCCCTTAATATCGCTTGGCTCGGGCAATGTAAGGTTTATACCTTCAGATGCACCTTCTCCCCATGCATATCGGTACAGCGGAAACGCCTCACATGGAACGCCAACGAGTGCTGTTCCGGGTAGGATCGTGTTAGGTTTTGCTTTCGCTTTTTCCAAAACGAGTTGAGTAGGACCACAAACTTTTTCTACAAAAGCGTACCCCTCCTTGCCAATCTTACAACCAAAGTTTTCAACCGTTCTTAATTGGTTTAAAAGTTCTTCGTCTTCCGAAACTACGTAGCCGATAAGCTTTTCTGCGAAAAGGTATTCCCATGTATGAAGTTGATAAACTTCCTTCGTGGATTGATATCGAACAATTCGCGAGAAGGCATTATGATTAAAAGACCTGATTCCCTGCCGCTTTGTCGTATGAATATGATAATTTTGCCCATTTGGATACGCTCCCAATGGGCAAAGCTGTGGAGGTAAGGCATAATAATCTGGATCTTTAACAGCGGTTTGCGGTAAATGTCCAGCTTCCAGCAATTTCAATCGGCGCAAGAAACCAGACATCGTTGTCGGCGGCAGAAATGGGTACGTACTGATATGCAAGATAGATGAAGGCATCCGTCTAAACGTCAATCCCGATGTCGGTTTAATTATCAGTTCCAGCATCCACATTATTGAGTGCCTCCTCCTCAAACTTGGTTAGATACTCTGATAGTTTGGCAATGGCGGTATCCCCGACATATCGGTGAAAGTTTCCTTCCACCAACTGCCAACGATCACTTTGCCTTTCCCCTGCGACAGTAAAAGCAGCTTCTTTAAACTGTTCCTTCGCTTTTTCAACATCCTTAATAGCTGGTGAAATGACAGGTCGTTTACCGAGTGGCGCAAGATATCGATCAACAACAATCCATGGTTCTTCTTTATCCTTTCTGACAAGCGGTGCATCATAAATCTTAACACCCTTCGGATTGCCTGCTCCTAAGCGAGCCAAAGCACTCATGAACGCGTAAACTACAGTGGAAAATTCACTGTCTGTCATACTCAGACAGTGGTTGTAGACCGGATACAAGAGTCCCGGTTGGTTATATTCGCGCTTAAAAGGAGTCGGTGTCGGGTCCGATTCAGGAGGTTTACGTATCATTGACGGATGCATTGCACGTTGCTTCTCTTCAGGTCCCAACTCTTGGATCGCCACACCCCCACTATGAGTCAGTCGCCCAATGAGAGTTGTTGCAGGACGTTTTTCGGTTTCACCCTCAACCTCGGTTGCACTTGTGATAAGCCCTCCAAAAACCCGACAGATTGGACACTCTGCCTTGCTACATGTATGTGGAATACCACAGTTCCAAGCATCACCAAGTAACCCATTACCTTTTGGTGCCCAAATCAATGCACGGCGTTCGACACCACGGCGCTTTGTCGGTGAAAGATAGCATTTTTCAAGTCCTTTTTCCTCACCGTCGTTATTAAGCAAAGGAATAGTGACTGTTTCGACTATATTAACATTCACCTGTGTTTCATGCCCAAAATAGAGTTCTTGACCACCTTCGAAAATTGCGTAAATGTCAAAGTTAAAACGCTGTTTATCCGAATAATTTTCAAGCCCAGATTTCACGTTAACTGCCATTTTGATTAGTCTCCTTTCTAAATAGAAATGGAAATTTAGCATAGAGATTCTGTTTAAGTTCAGTAGCTAATTTCCTCCACTCCGCCTTGTCATACTCCTCAGATAACTGAGCATAGGCATTAAGGATGTCGTCATAATACACCTGTAGTGATTCCTGCCCGTTACCATCATCTTTACGCTTGGATATATCCACCTCCAGTACATCTTTCAACAACCGCTTTGCTTGATCGTAACAGAAGTAGTTATCATCTTTACGGACCATTTTCGCGCTTGTATCGGAATATTTCTTATCAGCGAATTCCTTAGCAGCTCTATAGGTAAAGCCAGTAGGATTTGCGACATCTTCAATTAATTTCTTAACTTCGATTTGCACCTCCTTAGCAGATATCTTATTATTATTGACGAGTAGCCGACGGACAGAATCACAATAAGCATAAGTCAACCCTGTGAGAGCGGCGACATCACGATAAAAGTCTGCTTGTTTCGTCATCAGTTTATCTCCATTTGAGGATTTTTCAAGTAAATCACAGTGTTTTTCGCGGAGCTCCTCAAGACACCGCTTTTCACTGTATGACCAATCGGTGAGTTGTTTTACTTCTGTAGATTCTGCAGTTACAAGTTTGTATATTGCAGAGATTACCTCGTCTTCTTGAATAAGCCGTATCGCTTGGCACAACGGGATATTATCTCGCTGTCCAACAACAAGGCTTGGTGAAAAAATTTCATTGAGTAGGCTTAACCATACAAAGTAACGACTTTCCAGTGGAATTTTTGTCCCACCAGCAAATAGTGTAAACTTCATTGTCTGCAATGCTGCAGTAGGCAATATACAGGCAACCCGCCAAAGCGTGTACTGCCTTTGTCCAATCTTTTCTGAGACCAATGTGCGGTTGCTACCACTACCGACAAACTCTCGACAATTAATCAAAAGGTAACGTCCCGCAACCAAATTTAACTCTCCAAGGGTCAACATTCTTAGGTGATTTTCAACGGAAAATGATTGATCTGTCTGATCGCTCGGTGCAAGCTGCACGACAATCGATCTACTCGTTAGTTTAACGGGGCAAGCAAATGCAACCGTGAGACATTCGCCACAAATATAAGGACGAGCTTCTCCTCCACCTCCTTGGGGACGTTGAGACGGAGCCTCAAACACAAAACGATTTGCTTTATACTTTTGAGCTTCCTTGGAAAAGAGTTTGCCACAACTGTAACAGAAATTGGCACTATTCATATCACCTGCTTTGCGTTCTATGAAACCTGACATCTGATTGATCGATACCAATGGACAATTCACAGGGGTAATCGACCCTTTCAAAATTTCAATGATCGTGTCTTCAATGCTACTTTTCCCGCCTTGTGACTTAAGTTTGACCGTTCCATAGGAAAATTGCATTGCTCCTGTTCTATTAAATTGGTGTGAAAGTCTCTCGGCATGATCAAAATGGGTTGTGTCGGTCTGGTGCCGCAAACTCGACAAGATTTTATTAAGCTCAACTTGATTCACCCTCAGTGCAGATTTTCGCTCTTGCACCGCGTCATTTAATTTTCTCTTTTCATCATTGAGTTTTGTCTCAGTACTTGTTCGCCTTTTCTCTGTCAAACTATCAGTGTTCAATTGATCTTGATACTTTTTGACATTATCACGTGCTTTTCTAAACGCACTGTTTGCTTTTTTGTAGTTGTCAACGTTTCGCAAAACCCGTTCACGAAGCGTTGCAATGTAAAATGCTGCTAACCAGTGTACCATGTCTCGTGTCGCGGGTGGAAAACGGACATAGCCAAAACCACGATCCGCTAATTTTAGACTATTGACAAGCAACGTAAAAGATTTGTATAGTTCTCTTTCTGAATATATGAATTTTATGAATTCATTCCATTCAGACATAATGTCAAAATCAGCATTTGGGTTAGTCTGTGGCACGAAGATTTGGATTGTCAATTCGTTCTCAGACAGGCGAATTGTGCATTTTTCCTGTTGCACAAATGTCCAAAAACGGTCGATTAAACTATCATACGCTATTTTAATCTGCATCTCTTGCGGAAGCACGGTACGGTAATAATTATAAATTTTACCGATCGGTTTTTCCTTGAATTGGATAAACCCGTTTTCATCCGCAGCAAGTCCCTTAATTGGATCTATAGATTGTTCCTTTTCTGAGTCAGGATTTCTAACATAGTGTTCTGCAGCCCGGATTACCCGCAGGGCATCCATATCGTCCCACCACAGTTTAAGTTGATCATACCTGTTCTTTCGGTGTATAACGAATGCCTCAAAATCCTCTGTAGACCCACCTGGGTATGTTGCCGCAAAGTGAGCGGCTAAAATCTTTTCTTTTTGTAGGTTATCTATGCTCATCTTGGAGCCTCCTTTCATTAAGTATAACACACCACCAGTCACACAAACCTGCGTCTGATGAAAAAATATCGCCCAATTTATTTTATTTTCTAAAAAGATTGACTTCTCTCAGGTTAAATGTTAGAATATTCATAGTGCAGGACTGAACCCTCCCTCGGCGGTGGATGTAGGTGCTGCTTTCTTTTTTTCCAAAAGAACTTGACACTACGTGTAAAAAAGAGTATAATTTATAGTAGACACCAGAAGTAAAATAGCAGCCGAAAACTGTTGCGTATGCCATGCTGCCTGCTGACCGGTCAGCAGGATAGGTTGTCCCCCTCTGCCCTGAGGTGGTTTTCTGTAGAAGACCAGAAGTAAAAGCACAGCCGAAAACTGTTGCGTATGCCATGCTGTCTCCCAGCCGGCTGGGAGAATAGGTTGCCCACCCCTCAAACGGGTGGTTTTCTGTTTAAAGTCCGATAAGTTTTCCGTTTTCCTCCGCGGATGAAAAGATCTGACGAATTTCTTCGTTTTCATATTTCTCTAACGCCGCTGAAGCACCCGCCACCGCATCTGCTAATCTTATGATAGGTTCATTCTCATCTTTCACAGTAGTCACCTTTTTAACAGGACAACTAAGTTGTCGCAACCGAGTTTTATAACCTTTACGTTTAGATTTAGGAAGACCGTCAACATGCACATATACATCAGATCCGATAGGTCGCAACCTGCGAATCGCGCTTGCAATACCATTAATTGTGGCTAAATCGTAATCAGTTGTTTCGCGAAAGACACTATAAAACAATTTAAACTTGTGAGAAGAACTGTGCAACATTATGGAACGCAGATAATTTAAACGCCGTATCTTCTGCGCTGATCGCCACTTAACCTTTCCCTTGCCAGACGACTGTTCCAGTGCTTCACAGTGCTGCCTAAACTCTTCGCTATTTTCTGCTGCTATCACAGCAACGACAAACAATTTTCCTTTAGTATCTTGTCCTGACTCGTTTACATACAAGTCATATCTTTTCCGTTTTACAGCATCTGACGTATCGTTATTATACAATTCTGGATTTCCTAATTTTTTTTGTATACCACAATCCTAATAACATTCACTATTTTAACATGTGATGGAGGATTTTGTCAAATTTATTTTCGAGTTATCTCGAAATCGAGAGGCTTTTAAACTTAGGTAATATCGTGGCATACAACAATCCTAATGTTTCAATCTCGCAATCGAGATACTCTTCCTACTAATTGTAATACAACCAAATCGTTCATGTCAAGGGAAAAATCGCTCATACCATCTGAACCGCTTCCAGCCTTCCACCGTTCTATTCATACAACTCCACCATCTTCTGTGCTGTCTGAGCGACCCATTCCCGCAATGCCTTCGGTTTAATCACTTTTGCTTCGTGTCCATATCCGAGAACCCACCAACCGATTTCGCGCCAACCCGCAACCGTCACCTCAAATCGAAGTGTGCCATTATCCATTTCCTGCAGTTGCTGCGTGCGATGCCAGTTCACCTCCCGAATCAGTGGAGTAATACGTTTCGCAAACAGGATAACAACGTGTGTATCCGGTCCGAGCATAACATCCCAGCTTTTTGCGAGGTATTTCTGCACAGAGAAATCCTCAGGAATAGTATAACCAGCGTGCGTGAAGGAGAGCGAATTAATGCGGTTGATACGAAAGGTGAGAACCCGTTTAGACGTTTCAGATCGTCCGATGACATACCATGCGCGTTTGCGAAACAGGACCGCATAAGGTGCAAGCCGATGACGGGTTTCCTTTTGGCTGCTGAAGGAATCATAAGTTATGGCAACTCTGCGCTTTTCTCGGATTGCTTGGTATAACAACTCTTTATACGGTTCCGGTTCATCAATTGGACTCACCTGTTGATCTGGCACCTCAATCCGCGGTGCTATCTGATTTAAGATGTTTTTTGTCTGCTTTGGCAGTGTGGTAGTAATCTTATGAATTGCGCGATTAAGCACCTCAACTGTTTGCTTCCCTTCAGTTGTTTTATAAAAACTCGCTGCGGTAATCAGTGCAAGCGCCTCCTCAAAGTCAAGGTTGAGAGGGGAGAGGAAGAAATCTGAGATTATCTCGTATCCCTGTTTACCACGTGACACAATCTGGATTCCCATAACACGCAAAAGGTCAATATCGCGTTGGATAGTTGTTTTATTGACTTCAAACCGTTCTGCTAACCGAGGACGCGTCCATTTACGCGGTTCACTGTGAATTAGATGCGCAACCTGGATAATGCGTGCCATCTGATATGTTCGGTTCATAATATTCTCAAAAATAGAACAGTCGGTTAAAAGATGCCCTGTTGGAAGGATGGAAGGTTAGAAAAAGATAGCTCCATTTTTCCAATCTTTCGTTATACATACACATCTATAACTAAGGCATTGAGTGAACAGATGGAAGGCGCGGGAGGAGTTGGCGTTTTCACTTCGAGAGTTGAACGTCGCTGAGGTTATGTCGACGACACAACTCCGCTTGTGAACTTTGATCACTAAGTGCCTCAATAACAACTTCAGCTTTAAATGCTGTGGTGTGAATCTTCTGCGTTTTGTCATCGGATGCTCCTCATAATTTAGATTGTTATTATATCACAATCTTGTTTTAGAGAGTGGTCTAAATTTCTCATGGCAGTACAACCTATGTGCTTAAAAAATAGAGGTAGGTAACTCATTGCTACCTACCAATAATCTTCTATAAATAGAAATGTGTTGCGGTGTCCCTATACAGTCTGTCGCCAGTCGCGCACCTTCTTTTGAATGAAACACACAGGCAGGTAACACATCGGTTACTTGCCCGATTTGACAATATGCTGAACCCCAAACTGTCTTGTCAAATTGTCAGTGAATTATTTCCCTTTCCCTTTGCCACCGCCCTTGGACGGAGCATTATTACTACGACCGCCACCGGACTTTCCACCTGTTTTAGACGGCTTGTTATCGGGATAAGCGGGACGGCTTCCTTTACCACCGCCCTTGTTTCCACCAGAACCTTTGCCTTTAGCCATTCGTATCACCACCTTTATTCATTGATTATTGTCTTAAAACGCAATCACACGGATATAAGTTTACCAAACGTTCGGTTTGGTAAACTTAATTTGAATTAAAAATTCAAATTAATGGTAACATGGACATGTTGAAGATTAAATAGGTTCTGTTTAAATGCCGAAACCCAAGACACACAAAATGTCTTGGGCCTACAAGAGCAAGGTTCGGCGCGATTTTTGGACGTGGCAGTCTTTAAAAATCGTTTACCTGCATAACAGGATATTAAGAGTATACCATCTATTGAGAAAAAAAACAACTATTTTTTATACTATTGCACAAGTATTTTTATACCATTGCACATTTTTACCACATTTTCTCATATTATTACTCTTAATGCCTCAAATTTGAGGTGTTTTATGACTGTAAAAACGTTAGATAATATAGATTTGGTACAATCTAATCCGATATATTCCGGCATATACCCCGACATCTACGAAAATTGCCTAAACAATGAACCGGTTGAACCGCCTCAGCCTGCTATATTTGTAGAAGTACAGGAAGATACGATGCAAGTTCCTTTTGGAACATTTAGCATGTTAGACGCTTTGATGGAAGGTACGGAAAAAGCGTTTGATGCTGCGATTTATCAATGTTACAACGCTTTCTCGCATTGGGACTTTGGTAAATCACATTCGCTTTCTACTCGTCATGTTGGTAAGTTGTTTGCGGTATCCCACCAGTATGTGCAGCAAGCACTTTCGCGTTTGACTAACAAAAAATGGGCAAAACGGCTTTCTGGTAAACATAAAATCAGCAAGTTTGAGTTGAAACATCACCTTTGTGAATACGAAGATGTTCCCTTAGATAAAGATGGTAGACCCGCCAAGTGTGCAATGCCGCGTGGCTTTGGTGGTTTATTCGAGCGTCTGACATCTGGTGATATTAGTTGGAAGTCGGTGATAATATGGATGATTTTGAAGATTAAATCGGATTTCACAACAGGTATTACGGAACCTGTGGGCATAAAGCAACTTTGTAAATGGACGCGGTTCGGAACAACGGCAGTATGCGATTGTATTAAAGAACTTGAGTCTGCGGGTATGTTGGCGAAGTTGGAGCGTCGCCCTCAAGAAGCACAGTCGTATCAGTTATATCCGAAGCCGTATGCCGAGCGTAGAAAGCGTACACCGGAGGCGGAGCGGACGTGGCGTGATATGCGTGTTGAAGGTAACTGGCGATATAGTTTCAACGAGGAATGGCGTGTTAATGTTAAGACTGCGGATATCCAGTATCGTCCGGATAAAAAGAAACCTTTTCGGAATACATCTGACTACGAGAAGTTTCAGGTGATGCCCAAGAGTATAAGGAGGGATTTTGATTTAGTGGTTCGCATCCATTCGGATATGGTAGCCGCTCTCAATCAAAGTCTCTGTCCTACCTAAAAAATAAAAATTAAAATGTGCTATTCAGCCTATCCGATGCGGGTAGGCTATCGGTGTTGCAGAGATTGTTCTGTTTTTCGGTATTTTCAGGTATTTTCGACAAAAATAAAGCGTTTCGTTGACTTCGGCGAAAATATTGAGACCAAGTGTTAGAATTTTCCTGAAAAAGTGAACTTACACAAAATTTAACTTTTGTGAATTCCTGTAAGTTGCCACTGAATTCCTGTGAATTGCCACTGAATTCCTATGAATTGCCACTAAAAATTTTTGAGAGATTGTAAAGCTTGTGTCAGCTTAGGTTTACAGGATTAACCGAAATCGGTACTAATTTTTGTACGTACCAAGTATAATTAACGTACCCGCGCCAAATTTAATTTTAAAAAAGAAAAGAGGCAATATTAACATCAAAGCTAAAAGAAAGATAAGAAGAAATCATGAATAATATAAGAGAATTTTAATCTATTCCTCTTCATCTGGCAGTGCGTAATATCCTCGCCGCACCCTCACGATTTCACCTGTGCCTATGAGTTGTCTCAGTTCATTATCAATTGCTTTTGGATGTCCATCAATAGATGCCAAAAGTTCGGCTGTCTTTTTTTCACCGTTAGCAAGTAGGGAGAATATTTGTTCTCGTAAGGGAGCACGTAGCGGTTTACCGCCTCTAAGTTTTCGCAACACACGGTTCGCTTGTCTTGGGGAGCATCCCAAAACTTGTTCCACCTTTTCTCTACTGGATTTTGCGGTAAGGTTAGCGCTTTTCTCCTCAAATTGTTCGCGTGTCCGTATTGTTTCCGCAAGTTTATGCAAACCACCTGCTATCTCAAAATCTTCCCAGTCAAAAAGAAGGGTTTGGGGTCTATCAGAAATGTTAGGCAGATCCAAGCTTGTTATCAATACAACTTTCTTACCGGTACCGGTGTGCAGTCCTGTCTGTCCTACAATCCGTGCCACCAATCCATTAGCCATTTGTTGATATAGACTTTGAACCCGTTCATCTTTATACTGAGCGTGCTCTGTATCTCCTTCATAGTGGAGAGAGGTTTGGTCATTTCCGAATAAGGTTTGTGCTTGTTGCCAAATCGTATGTTGTCCCCAATGTGGAATCCCAACGACCCATACAACTTGTGCTTTTTCAAAATCCCCATCCGTAGCCTCAACAGCTTTTAAATTCCGCACGGAACAGACATTTTCATATTCTTTTAGATGCGACAGCTGACTCATCATTGCAGCGTTAGCGAGAATGACATGATTGATGCTTGTATCCCTTTCAATCTCTGCCCGGATACCCCAAAAGAACCGCTCTGCTATCTTGGACAAACGTGTCGTGTCCGAATAACTGTCGTAGTGGAAAATATCACGGAGAGAATAAATGCCTGTACGGATTTGAAAGACTTGGTTACCTGGAGCCCATGCTATCGGTTTGGTATCAACAAAATCAATATCCTCATCTGGAAATACTCTGCGAAGGTGTCTTTCAGAAAGCGTTGGAGATATAAACAAAAGCTTTTTAACATTGGGATGTAACACAGGTGGTATCCAAAACTGCAGTGTGCTGCTGTTCCAATGCATAGGTGCGTCAATATCCTGCTCGTAATGTGAAAAGAACCGCTTTAACTTATGCCAATGTGTCCAGTTTGGATCTTTACAAACAGTTGGAAATGTCCGAATTTTCTCTATAGTTTCTGTATCCAAGATTCCCAACGCAATTGCTTCCGTCATCTGCATAGGAATTTGGATATCCTCGTCAACAATAAAGGAAGTAAGTGATAGGGCATGTAATCCCTTCCTCCTAAGTCTATCTTCGGCGTTAGCGTCCAAGGGGATGTAGGCAGTAGTTCCATTTTCAAACTCAATCATCCAACGCGCGAGTTCGTCTCCTGTTTCGTCATCAACGTTCTTGGACTTTATAACTTTACCTTTAACATTTACGTGACACATCTGCTGAATAAGTTCTTCTTCGTGATGTTCAAATGTCTGTATTGTTGATCGGACACGTCCGACAATATTAGTGTCATCTTGGTTTTCAAGCACATTTAGTAGTGCCTCAGCAAAACTGCCTAATATCCTTCCGCGCCAGTGCAAAGCCCATTCATTCAATAAGTTTCTTGATAACCAGCATTCGATGAATAGGTGATTTGCATTCCTCTCATCAATGATGCAAATGCGTTCTGTTTCATCCGCAGTCTCAAGAATTTGTTCAAGGAACGCTGTATATTGTGGATCAAGGAATAGTTGGTAATGTGGCACTATCTGTGCCTTAGCCTGTTTTAATGTGAGATATTGCGACAGATACCCACGCCGCTGGCATTCAGTATGGACAGGACAGTGTGGACAGATACTTTCACTGGCATACCCACCTTTTTCCTTCAGTTCATGACACCTTTCTGGATCTTCACAGAGATTGCCATGTTGAAACGGGTTGGCCATCCGCACATCAACAGGTATTTCTTTCGCTTGATCCCACCGATACATTCGTGCTTTCCATCGCGCAAAAGATGGAAGGTTTAGGGATTTATATCTCTGTTCTGCTGCTTCTGCTAACCGTCGGTTTGCTATGTTTATGCACGTCGCACCTTCTTTTTGGAGATGTGTTTCCACTTCATAGTTTGTTCTGGAAACTGTTTCTGTAGCGATCCCGACAATACGCTTTTCTTTCTCGTAAACACCTCTTATCTGATCCGCATTTCCTTCAAGTGTGCTATAAACCTTCCTCGTAGATTCCTGAAGTTGAAGTATAGGAGTAGGGCGTTTTATTGCCAATGGACTTAGCTTTCCCTCCCTGACAGCCAGCATTTTATCGTTCACAGGCAGTCCCGCAGTGAATACCGGTGATGTGATGCCGGTATCCTCCCAAATGTCTGTTATCGGTGTCGTTTGCATGGGCACTTCACTACCAGATGTAGATGCACGGACCCACACAACGTCACGATCTTCCCATACCAACACATAAACATCTTCACCTGTAGTATTATGACGAATCCAATGGTGAAAATCTGCATCTTGCCGGAGATAAGAAAAACCGCGCTTCAAAAATGCTGCTTTGGCAAGATCAAGTGTTTCTGAACCAAGAGATTCTGGTATCACATTACGAGTTTCAAGATATGTTTCATCGGGTGGTCCAGGTTCATGAAGCTCATTGCGGAGAACATCAATCGGCACAAATAACATTTCTTTGGCAATTATAGGTGGTTCTAACAGATTGCCAAGTAGAATTTCGTAGCGTCCATCCCAGCGGCTGTAACCATTTTCCCCAAGAATTTCGAGATATACATCTCGGTGAGGTTCTTCTGATATAGATGTGTGTTTGTAGATATAAAACTTTGCGTCATCCGTATCTGGATGGAGGTAATCCGGGACTCTACAAGAAAAACGGAGCCCACCAGACTTGGTCAACGTCAACAAAGGGGTCGCCGTTGTCTTAAGGAGTGCCTCAATACACTTAGAAACGGCATCCGGCGCAGCACAAATAGCCTCATATTTAAACTCAAAGTCGTGCCATTGTGCGCCATCTCTCCCAGAAGGCATCCCCGTATATATTTGAATTCCCCATGAACCGAACCATCTCTTGTTTTGCCAGTCTTGCGCGCTTTGCCGTTTCAAGAACCGATCACCGCCAAAATCCGTCGGCGGATAGTCGTTTTCAGGCGCACGTCCGATCGGCATAAATGAGATGTTTGCTTGTTCAAGGGCATCAAGCATCAAAGAGGTTCTGCGAGCACAATAGAGTTTGAATTGATACGGCACACTTTTATGTTGGGCTGGCGTTACGACCGTCTTCTGTTGGCGAAGTGGTTTCTTATGTCGTTGATGGCAGCGTTGAATTATTTCTTGTAAGTGGTTCATAACCAATAACAACTTTTTTTATCAATGTGTTGAACAGATAACAATTTTAGCAATACATAATACCATAAATACTATTTCTACTCAAGTTTTTGATACTCAAGGCAGGGTTATTCAGTTTTAAGAGTTTTCCGTTATTAAGGTTTACTAAAAGTTAATATCCAAGGGCGGTAGGTGCGGTTTCTAACCGCACCATAGGCGTCAATTTAGTGATTTTCAAATATGAGAATTGCTCTTTAGTCCCGTAGGGACGCTATGTTTATAGAAAACAGCGTGAAAACCCTCTTCAGCCTCGTAGAGGCGGTATGTTATGACATCGGTTACCTATCAAGATATGTCGCTCCTACGGAGCTCAAGAGTTGTATCAATACGGCTTGCTATAAACATATCGCCCCGCTGGGGCTAAATACAGGACAGTCTCAATCATCATGGGTATTGAGAAAGGTTCACAAAAACGTATATGTTTTCTTAAATTGACACCTATGGTGCGGTTTCTAACCGCACCGCATCCTACAGGGAAAGTCGATAGAAGGTTTTTGCTCTAAATTCGGTGCGGTTAGAAACCGCACCTACCGTTCTGGAGTATATAACAGGTGTTAAAAATTCGCAAGAAAAACCGAAAACTGAATAACCCTGGAAAATCACTTCGTAACTTGACAAATAAACCAAAGCACGTTAAAATACCCGTATTAAGACTATATATTATATTTATTCAATTTATATAATATAAATATATTGTCTTATTATGGTTGTTATGGATTCTATCGTCAAGTTATCAGACACGCTTCAATAACGAAGATAAAAACGGCAAGGTGTAAAGTTCTTTGTCCATTTATCAAACAACGGAAAGGACAATCTATAAATGCTGAAAGAGGAACATAAAGAGGTAGTTTTCATTGGGATTTCTGGGCATTATTACCCCTTTACGCTTTATCCGTTAGAGACAGATTTGCCTGATAAGGGTGCTGTTTATATCTGTGCCAAAATACAACAAGGAAATATAGAACCTTTGTATATTGGGCAAACGGATACACTTATGAGTTATAAGCAGTATCACGAAAAGTGGGCATGTATATGCCAACACCAGGCAAATTCTATTTGTGCCCTTTTTGAGCCGTGTGCTGATACCCGTTTGCAGATAGAACAAGACCTTATCGGCGCGCAACAACCGATATGTAATAACTTATGAATATGATGAGCGAGATAAAATATCTGTTCTGTGAAAATGGTTAAGGTTTTAAGTCTCGCCACGCGGAGGCGTTTGTAAATATCCGCAACAAAAAACGTTTCACAACGCATCCTGCGGGGAGGTGCAAAACCCGCCTTTTCTGCAACTCGGAAGATGTTGATACGAAAGTAACTGTCGGCTATTTCTTTCTGTAGGAGCGATCTCCTACAATTTTTAACTACAACTTCTAAAAAGGAGAACTAACACATGAAAACGACACTATGTCTCACACTTATACTATTAACTTTTGTAACATTTGCGTTTGTGCCAAATAGTTTTGCACAAGTTATCGAAATACCGGATCCATTTTTTAAAGCACAACTCTATGAAGCACTGAATAAGCCAGATGGTTCCACAATTACAAAACAGGATATGGAAAGCCTTACAGAACTTCGCATCGTTCCGGATTTCGCAGATTGGCTGGAAGGTCGTACAACTCAAGACATCACGGGAATTGAACACGCTATAAATTTAACCGAACTTAATATCCATCGGACCAGAGTAAGCGATATAACGCCACTCTCGGGGTTAACGAAATTAACATGGTTACAACTCGCTTCTAATGACATCACAGACATCAACCCCTTGGCAGGATTGGCGAATCTGGAGTATTTACATTTGGCGGACAATAACTTGAGTGATATTACACCACTGTCAGGGCTGACAAAATTAACGACATTATTCCTTAGCAGTAATCAAATCATGGACATCAGTCCCCTCACTGCGTTGACAAATCTGACCAGTCTAAGTGCCACGCATAATCAAATCATGGACATCAGTCCCCTCACTGCGTTGACAAATCTGACCAGTCTAGGCCTGGGTTCTAATCCTATCACAGACATCAGTCCCCTCACTGCGTTGACAAATCTGACCAGTCTAGGCCTGGGTTCTAATCCTATCACAGACATTAGTCCACTCGCTGCGCTGACAAATCTGACCAGTCTAAGTGTTTATGACTGTGGGATCACAGACACGGACCTTAATATCATTACTGCGTTGATAAATCTGACCAGTCTAGGCCTGGATTCTAATCCTATCACAGACATTAGTCCACTTACTGCGTTGACAAATCTCGAATATTTGAGCGTTTACGACAATCCTATTGAGAATATAGAGCCACTCCTTACCCTATTGCAACAGAATGAGGGTATAGAAATCTATTTAATGGGCCCTCTGGGACTATCTGATCCTTTGACAGAAGAAAACGCTCATGAATATGAACTTCCCGTAATACCGCCAAATGTTGATCCTGAAGTTATTGTGCCTGTGCCTGCATCAACTGGTGGCGACTATGAGTATTCGCCTTGTCTGTTGAAATCTGAAGTTGTCCAAGGATTGCAACTAACAGAAGTCCTTATCAACATAGAGAATCCGAAGTTTGATCACAACACCGGCAATTATGTATATGATAACTGTAGCATTCTTGAATATCCGCTGTTGATCCCGCAATGGTTTGAGTTGTTGAACACAACAGACGCACCGATTGACTTGGAAGGTGGGATACTGCGTTATACAGAATATGCGGATAATTGTCTTGTCGGCTTAACAGGCGAGGTAAAAATATCAGAAAAGTTTGAAATACCTGCGGGGCAAGTCGGTCTCATCGCGATGTTTCAAACACCTATTCAGAGACCTTATATTTTAGATGCGCCTGTCTATGCGTTCACAGAAGAACCGAATGATATAGATTTACGTCATCATTGGGAGTTTGAAGTGAATGGTGAAACGATTATCAAGTTTGTCAGTCCGCCCAGTTCTACATTTGTAGATGAATCGTGTAGTATGCCGTTTGTGCATCCTGCTCCTGTGCATGGCGGGCAGAAGTTGTTTTATGCCAAACGCAGAGGACCTTATACAGCAAGTGTGATAACAACACCTACACCCGGATACCACGTGCATCCTCCTGAAGAGGTGGCTGCAGCGCCATCGGCAATACACAAAAGAACCATGGCAACCTCTTGGGCAGCATTAAAGGCAAAAAGATAGGCGCGCTTTTTAAAGACGGGAACACCTCGCCACGCGGAGGCGTGTGTAAATATCCGCAACAAAAACGTTTCGCTAACACGTTCTGTGGGGAGACGAAAAACCCCCGCACTATAGGAGGATAATGTATGAATCGAAGCAAACTACACGCAAGGTTAGGTTTGACCTACTTAAAAGAAGCAGTTTTGGAATTGTTATTTAACAGACAGGATGTTGATCCGCTCAGAACTACAGAGATTAGAGATCAACTTGGACTGCCTCCTGAGAATGCAGGTGAACCTGAACATCTCGTTAAAGGTGTTCTTCATCATCTACTTAACGATGGATATGTAGAATGCTGCCAAGACGCACCATTTCTTCCCCTTAAGTGGAAAATTACAAATGACGGCATACAGGTATTCTGAACAAACTCTGCTTTGGTGATAACCTTCAAATCATGCGGGAGTTGCCAGACGGTGTATTGACCTTATCTGCACCGACCCGCCATTCAACAGCGGACGCAACTATAACGCGTTCTTTGTCCAGTCGCAAGCACAGAACAAGGCATTCCCCAATAACATCAAACAGACCATCCGCCTACCGTATGAGTGGATACAACCGAGAAAAAAAATCTGAACGGCACGTTGAAAATCGCCAGTTGTCGTTAATGGAGGAATAATCTTACGAATAAGGAGTAATTATGAAAGTAAAACTTGTTTCATTATTTACAATTCTACTTATATTGAATATGCCAATACTTACAATCGCTCAACAGGATATGGCGGCAGTGGAAGCTGATGCTACCCGTGATGCTACCGGTGATGCTGAAAGAGATGTCAACCCGGTTATGTGGCTCGCTATTGGATGCATATTACCGCCAGTTGTCGGATTACTTGTACCCTATTTTTATAAACCGCCCGTGCCTGCTGGCAGAATTCTCGGAAAATCTCCAGAATACGTTGCTTTTTACACTGATGCATATAAAAGAGAAACTGAAAAACTTCAATTTCGTAATGCGTCTATTGGTTGTTTGCTGAGTGGAGCTGCGTATGGTGGTTGTCTGTTCATATCAATTTCACAGACAATCGCATATTGAAAGCACTTCCGATAGTCCGTAGGGTTGATAGAAATCAGTGAAATCCAACTCATAGCAAAAGCAACAATCAAACTGGAGGGCATACCATTCCATCTGTATGCATTTAGCGCGAAATTTCATGGCGATAAAGTTGACATTGAATGCATAACAGAAGCTGAAATAGACAATGCCGGATTCAACATCCATCGGAGCGAAACACGCAACAGGCAAATTCAAACAAGTCAACGCTAAACTTATTCAAGGTGCTGGCACAACAGGTGAACGTAACACATACACATGGATAGATACTACTGTTAAGCCAAACGTTGAGTATTACTACCAGATAGAAGATGTATCGTTTGCGGGGTATCGGCAAATGCTGACCACAGCACGCACAAAAGGCATCATCACTGCGAAGGATAGGTTTGTCACGCAATGGGCTGAGTTAAAACGGTAGGAACGATTTCAATGGCGTTAACATATCGCCCCGCGGAGGCGTGTCCAAATATCCGCAACAAATACGTTTCGCTAACACGTTCTGTGGGGAGACGAAAAACCCCCGCTAACCCACTACTTGGAAAGTCAGTAAATGTATTTTTTGATTTTTTTGTCTATGCATGGAAGGAAATACTTATTTTTAGTGCGGGAACAGTTTATTGATAACCACATATCGTCTTTGGGAGAAAGATCAAGAAGAGGATGACACAAGTAATGCGGGTTGCGCAATGGTCATAGTACCCACTACCTAAAGGTAGGGGCTTGTGCTTCCTCGTAGACTGCCGATCTGAGCTACGTCTTCGGTCTGCTCCACTTTAGGCAGCTAAGCCTGCCCGTTTGATATTGATAGCTGCATTGATGTCTCTATCGTGTTGTGTCTTGCACGTAGGGCATACATAATGTCTATCTGAAAGTGTTAGGTTATCGTTTGTGTATCCGCAGTTACTACAAGGTTTTGTTGTAGCCGTCCATTGTCCGGTCTTGATGAGAGTTTTATTGTGTTTAGCACACTTGAATTCCAACAACTCAACGAACTGATAAAAAGCAAGGTCGCTGACTTTGCGTCCCCATATTCGTTTCATGCCGTCAATGTTGAGTGTTTCAAAGCACAGCGTATCAAAGCGTTTGCAAAGTTTTGTGGCAAGTTTCCACTGCCAGTCGAGGCGTTGTTTTGCGACTTTACGGTATTGTCGCGAGAGGTCCCGGACAGCACGATACCAGTTTCCCGAACCTTTGACTTTACGCGAAACACTTTTGTTGAGTGTGCGAAGTTTGCTCAAGGATTTTTTCAAGAACTGCGGAGACACAATTTTATCACCATCAGAAGTCGTGAGAAAGGTTTTCATACCGAAATCAAAGCCAGCACTTTCACCTGTCTTGACAAATGGTTTCGGTGTGTCGGCATTATCACAAGAAAAGCATATCCAATAATCGCCACACCTGTCACGCTTGATGGTGATCGTTTTAATATCACCTGTCCGTTCACGATGTTTATGAAAGGAAAACCATGTATCTATACAGTTGATCTTGATACGGTTCCCTTCAAGTTTGTAACCCGCTTGTGTGAAGGTCATGGAGTTGTATTTATGGCGCGGTTTGATATGCGGTCTGCCGACCTTCTTTGCCGTTTTCCCTGCTTGGCGTTCCTTGATATTCCGAAAAAACGCATCATACGCTTTCCCCATACGCAGCACAACATCCTGCACAACTTGGCTCGGCAGCTGTTTCCAATGCGATTTTGTCCGGTGCTTCAACTTCGCAATATGCGCATTCATGCTGTAGGCAGATATGTTTTTCTTATATCTGCGATAATATCTTTGTTGCAAACGCATGATATGCACATGAATACTATGCATATCGTCAAGCATGTTACCAAGTTTGATCGTATTCTTTTGGCTTTGTATCTTATATTTATAGGTTTTTCTCATTGTCCGATTTGACCTTCAATATAGTCTTTTATCACTTGAAGTGTTACGCCACCACAGGAACTTACGAACTTGGAACGTGTCCAAAGTGAAGGTAAACGACTTTTCAAAGATGGATATTCTTCACGCAAAACTTTTGAAGTGTAACCTTTGATTTTACCAATAATCTTATCAATAGAATGCATAGGCGGTATTTCTATAAGTAGATGGACGTGGTCGGGTTGGGTTTCAACTTCTCTGATTTGGTAACCATAGTCCTCCTGTTTTTCAAGTATTAGAAACTTCAGGCGACCTTGTATCTGTGTATCTAAAACTTTCCGACGATATTTTGTGCACCAGATAACATGATATTGACAACATAGATTGTCTTGTTAGTTGTTCGGTAATC
Organism: Candidatus Poribacteria bacterium; assembly: GCA_965219695.1. GTDB lineage: Bacteria > Poribacteria > WGA-4E > WGA-4E > WGA-3G > MSPOR6. Next base: position 147,231 of record CBDCOJ010000014.1, read on the forward strand.
GCGTTTTTTATTAGAGATTTTGAGTGGCATAATATCTTGCCTTTTTAGAGTAGTGAATAGTGTATTATACCATATATTGATTAGATTAACAAACTTATCTTTTATCACGCAATTAGCCGTCTATATCCCACAAGCTAAAGCATGGGGATTTGACGGATGGTGTTAATTATCGGTTTTATTTTACTTTTTATATTCACTTTTTGGTTGGCACATCCTGAAAGTCCAAACCCACAATTGTTCTGCATAATATATATACAACATAATAACTTGTTTATTATATATGTCTTATTATAGGTATTTTGATAACTCGTAAACTTCTTGGTATTAATTATCGTTTTCAGATTTAGTTGATTATCCATCCAACACTATACAAGGAGTTTACAAAATGAAAAATCTGACCAATACACACACACTACTAATTTCAGTAATGATGATGGTGATTTTCAATGGACTCTGTTTTTCAGACGTACCGATCTTTGAAACGCCATCTTACGATGATGTAGATAATCAAGCATTTACAATCTCAGAAAATCAGGACGCAGGTGAAGTAGTCGGTAGGGTAAAAGCTACGCATCACGGATCATTCCCAATGAATTACAGGATCCACCCCGACTACCAGGATCGATTCACCATAGAAAGAGATGTATCAACAGACGAAGGAATCATAAAGTCTGCAAGAGAGTTTGATGCTGAAGCATCGCCTGGACAATCTCCCAACAATCCTATACAAGTAGTTGTTCAAGCTAAAGCTCACGGACGGGAGTATGCTAACATCACTGTCAACGTTATCGTCACTGATGTCAACGAATATGAACCAAAGATTCATATAGACACTGATGATATTTTTGAGACAAATGAAAACGTGCCTGTCGGGACAGAAGTTGACAGGGTAGAAATTGTGGATAAAGATATTACGAAACCAGATGTTGCTATCATTGGTGCTAAGAAAAACCTGTTTGAGATAGTTCACGATAGTGGAAACTTCTATTTATTAAAAACGATAGCACCAATAGATTTCGAGACCTATGATCAAGAAGCAAAAGTTCGGATTGAAGTAGATGATTTTACAAATAGCTCGCCCCCGGGAATAAGAGTATACAAGGCTTTCAAAATCCGAGTAAAAGATGTCAATGATCCACCAATATTTCATGTAGATACGCCCACTGAGTATTCCGTTAGGGAAAACGTGAAAGATACCTTAGTAGGCATCTTCACTGCGGATGATCAAGATAGTGGAGATACTATTACTTATAGTCTCCTCGACAGGGCGGATGCCTCAGGGTTTACAATTGATAGCCAGAGTGGTGAGTTGAAAACAAGAAGACCATTAGATTACGAAATCCAGCAGTCTTATTCCATCACGGTGGTCGCCACTGACAAAAGTGGTCTTACTGACACAGTTTCTATTGAAATCACAATTATTGATGACCCTAACGAAGATACGTGAGAATGACATTTTGGGAATAGGGATTCCCGTTAGTATAATAACCTAAGTTGCTACCTATCGCCATAAAGCTGTTTTATATTGGTTGCGATGATAAATAAAAATAGTTTCAACTCAAAACCTGACGCAGTCACTGCGTGTATTGACTTCGGTAATATGGTGAACTTTGAAATTAAAGAGACACATTTTCTGTGAATCAACGCTGAATGCGCGTTTGGCATTCAGCCAAATCAACGCCAAATGCGCTTTTGGCATTTGGCGGGAGCGATCTCCGAATCGCGACGAACCTCACTGATAGTCGGGAATCGGAGTTCCCTTCTGAACTTGAAGATAAACTCAAGGCAGTGGAAAACGTAGAGAAGTTGGAGTTAGCAGCGAAACTTGCTGAGGCAGAAGCGAGATTCAATGATACGGAAATTGAGAAATATAAGAGAGCATTAAAGGATGAAAATGATGAATGGTTGAGAATTTGGAGTCTTTGGTTGGCAGGTATTATTGGCTTATCACTCTTCGGTGTCAAGACCCCGCTGCTTTAGCTCGGTGATGTAGACACCGCAAAATGACTTGACTTTAGCGTGAAATATAGTATGATCATAGGTCTACTTGAGTGCTGATATTGTTTGTATCTGTCCACCACCAATGGGAAGTAGTCCTCTTTCAAGGAAGTAATGATATGCCATACAAGACGCATAAGATTGCCCTGGATCCAAATAATAAGCAGCGTGCTTGGTTTGCTCAGCAATGTGGGTATGCGAGATTTGCCTACAATCATGCTTTAGCAGACTTCAAGGCAGGTTTAGACAATGACGAGTTTTTGTCTACGACCACATTAAATGAAAGATTTAATGTAGCGAAGCAAAACTACGCGTGGACAAGGGCACAGGATCAAGTCGTGGCGAATAAAAGTATCTTTGTGCATTTGTCAGCTGCGATTGCGAATTGGGTTGGTAAGCGTGCGAGGTTTCCGAGGTTCAAGAAACGCGGCAAACGGGATGCTTTCACGACAAATAATCAATCTGTTCAAGTCCGAGGTAAGAAAATAAAGTTACCCAAGATCGGATGGGTCAAGATGTTTCAAGCGTTGCGCTGGACAGGGAAAATCATGAAAGTGACCATTAGCAGAACAGCACACCGATGGTTTGTATCTATCACCATAGACACAGAGGACACCGAAGTTTCCGTTGATACCTCAACGCACCCTGTTGTCGGCATTGATGTGGGTATAAACACATTAGCAACGTGTTCGGATGGTAGCAAATATGACAATCCGAGACCATTGAAACACTATGAACGCAAACTCAAACGAGAACAACGTAATCTCAGTAAGCGAACAAAAGGCTCTAAAAACTGGGTAAAGCAGAAATGGAAAGTCGCACGCATCCACTATCGCATCGCTTGTATCCGAAATGATGCGCACCACAAAGCAACGACAGATATTGTCAACAACGCATCGGCTATTGGCATTGAGACACTCCAGGTTACCAATCTGCTAAAAAATAAGAAACTTGCGAAGGCATTATCAGACTCAGGATTAGGTGGGTTTCTTACCAAACTCAAGACCAAAGCAGAAACGCTTGGAATACCTGTTACTGAAGCATCACAATTCTACGCATCCAGCAAGACCTGTAGCAGCTGCGGACATAAAAAGAAAGACTTGACACTAAAAGAAAGAACATATCAGTGCAGCGAATGTGGTATTTCAATAGATAGAGATGTCAACGCTGCACTAAACTTGAGAAATGTCGCGGTAGGGCATACCGAGACACAAAACGCTTGTGGAGTCCAAATAAGACCTCAATCAGAGGCACGAGAGACGGAAGCAGGAAAAGCCGTTTGGCAACAGCAATTGCTGCCAATATAAGAGCTAAGAATCACCGATGCTTTAGCTCGGTGAGTATGTCAATCGACGGATTAGGATGTCAGATTTCGCAAGCACTACCCAGCCTACAAAACTGATAGATTGCAGGATTTCAGACTTGCAGGCTTGAAAGTCTGCAAGGTTGCAACATTTCAGGCGTTTCTCTATGCAATCTTGGCACAGCAATTAAACGCATCATCCAGGTCAGCGTCCAATCCACTTGCATCATTGAAAATCTATCTGCTGGATACTGCGGACGAGCGTAACGTGTCTTACCTTTCGTATAAGGTAAATCCTAATTTATATGCTAAAGCAAATGTCACATCCCCCGCATAAATGCTGGGGGTTTTACACCTAAAGGATCTTTGATAAAGTCGTGTCCGGCAGGAACTACTGCAGTTTAGCCTCCAAGCCGTTCCTTCTCTGCTTCGTATTCTGCAATGATAGGGGCAATCAAATCAGCACAAAACTCATCAGCAAGAATTATATTAATTTCTCCAGCGACTAACCCGCCTACTGCGTAAGCATCTTTTACGGAGTCATATTCCATCAAAAAATCGTTGACGAAGCTTGAGGTAATCCGCGCTGCTGCTTGTTCAAGCAATTCTGGATTGGCGCGCACGGCTCGCCGGATCACAGCGTTTCGCTTTTCCACCATTTCCCGCCTCAGCGACGCAAGCATCTCCTCTTTCTCTTTCTCTCTCTCCGCCTGAAGCCGTTTTTGTAATTCGGGGTCCTGATAGTTTTCCTGGATCGCTTTGACGATGAACCCACCCGCATTCTTAACATCCGTAGCATGTCGTGCCAGTGCAATTTTTTCTTCAACATACTCGGCAAAATCTTCTCTATCCTTTGGTAACGTCGCAGTGTCCACAACATCCCATTCTTGGGTCGCAATCCGGAGTGCCTCTTTCTGTGCGACTCCCGCTTGGACAAGTTTGACAGCGATTGCCGGTAATTCCTCCATATCAACAAACAGCGATGCTTGCGTCGGTTCAGTCGTTTCCTGTTTCGGTTCAAGGGTCGGTAGTTCTATCAAGCGTGAGATTTTAAACTTCAGTTCACCTATTTTCCGTCCAACGCGTTTCTGCTCTACCTCAACAAAGAAGTTCGTTAGTTCGTTGATCTCCTTGATCGCAGGTTTGATGACATCACGATTGAGAACTTTGAAAACTGGATATTCTTCCTTTTCGAGTCCCATCAATTCTCTGAACTTTTGGAGTGGAATTAACGGCGTTTCGCCTTCGTTTCGGGCAATATCAAAGTAGTCAAAGCAGACTTCCCACAAAATCATAGCATACCTGCTCGTGAACCGGTTTTGTAAACGTAGGTTGAGCTTCGTATAGATACGAGGATTGTAGAGTTTATAGCGCAAATGTGGTGCAAAACTATAAGTACAGACACCATTTGCTACCTTTACGGATGCCAAAAGTGCAGCAACGCCCCATTCTTGTTTTTTGTCTTTCCCTAAAATATTCCATTCCACTATGCAATCAACAAGTGCCTCTAATATTTCCTTTAGATAGTCCTCATTATGGCTGTTAAAACCGAGATTCTGTGCCAGGTCGACCACACTGATACGATGGATCTCTGTGTTGGGCAGCTCATCATAAGCGTTCGCGAGTAACACATTCCACGCACGACGTTGTAAGTGCGTAATGCTACTCTGAATTTGGATGGCGGGACTCGCTTTAATGACTTCATTTATTTCAGTGATGTGCATGAGAGATACCTCACAATATTTCAATATTGTGAGGTATTATACATTATGGTTATTATTTTTTCAATACAATTATCACCTAAAGCACATTACAACTTCCCCATAAACCTACACTTTTACCAAAATATCAGTAAGGTGCATTTATAGAAATAGCAATATCACCTTTACCCCGTAAACCTACACTTTTCCCATAAACTATCACCTTTACAAAATGCCTGTAAGGTGATAGTTTAATATATAAAATTATCATCTTTTATCTGTGTTTATCCCATAAATGATCACCTTTAATCACCTTTTTAAGCACTAATAAGACGTATAATAAGGTGTAGTTTACATAAACAAAAATATCACCTTTAAAATATGTTCGATTTTACCCTTGCTGTACGTGGGTTTAAAGGGCTTCCCCATAAACTATCACCCTTAAATGACAATCGGATTTATTTTTGTCCGCTGTAGGTTTTTGAGGTTTTCCCATAAACTATCACCTTTAACCCCTAAATTATCCCATAAACTATCACCTTTCATCCCATAAACTATCACCTTTCATCCCATAAACTATCACCTTTCATCCCATAAACTATCACCTTTAAATCTGGAAACGCAGTCGTGGTATGGGTTCATCGCACCCTTAAAACAATTATATTAAAATATTTAAAACGTTTAAACAACAATTTAAAGGAAAAGCGTCTCCGCGGAGGATAAACACATCTGATTTTTGTTGTTTTTCGAAAGAATTTTAATTTTTAATATAAGAGAAGAGGTAGGACAGTCGGTTATGGTGAAATATCGGCAGGTTATGGTGAAATATAATATAGAAAAAGTTAGTTAATTGGAGAAGGATGAAGGTAACATCTTATGAACGGTATAAAAGAATTTTAATTTTTCCGCCCCGCCGAACGCCAAATGCGCTTTTTGGCATTTGACGGGTGTCGCTTCGCTCTACCCATAAGTGTCAACTTAAGGAAATTTCAAATTATTTAAAATATGGATCAACACCTGCTATGACTGAGACCGCTCTATATTTAGTCCCATAGGGACGCTATGTTTATAGAATTATGTTTAACCCACCTCTTTAGTCCCGCTGAATGCCATAAGACGAATGCGCGTATGGCATTCGCCATGATTCATAGCGTTGATTTGGTAGGGACGGAATGTTTATGGACTTGTCATTGGTATCCACATATCGTCCCTACGGGACTAAGAGTGCGTTTATTTCGTTTTTTCTATAAACATATCGTCCCTACCAAATCAACGCCAAATACGCTTATGGCATTTGTCGGGACTGAAATGTGGGACAGTTTCAATCTTCATGCCTATTGAGAAGGGTTTTTAGAATAAGAAATATTTTCTTAAGTTGACACCTATGGTGCAATTACTATTCTTTTGGAAGGGCATATACACCGCGCCGCACCCGCACGATCTCACCTGACTCTACAAGTTTCGCCAGTTCGTTTCCTATGGACTGCGGGCTGCCACCAATTGCTGCGATGAGTGCTGATACTTTTTTCTCACTATCGGAAGATAGCAGAAAAAGTATCTGATCTCGGAAACTGACGCGTTGAATGTTGCCACCTCTAATCTTTTGCAACATACGGTTCGCCTGCCTCGACGAGCAGCCAAAGATGCGTTCCACCTCTTCTCTGGGAGAGTCGCCGGTGAGGGCATCACGTTCAACCTCAAATTGCTCGCGTGTGCGTATCGTCTCAGCGAGTTGATGTAGTCCACCAGCGAGTTGAAAGTCTTCCCAGTCAAAAAGGAATGTCTCAGGTCTATCGCTAATATTGGGCAGTGACAAACCGGTCATTAGCATCACCGTCTTGTCTGCCCAGATATTCAATTTGGCGCGTCCGACAACCTTTGTCAGAGAATCCGAAACACATTGATGATAGACAGCCCGCATTCGTTCATCTTTGAAGTGTCCGAGTTTGATTTCAGCTTCATAAGCGAGGGGTTCCGCATCGTTTCCAAATAACAGCTGCGCTAACCACCAAATCGTATTTTGTTTCCAGTGCGGCATGCCGACGATCCACAAAACTTGGACATCTTCAAGCGCGGCATCCACCGCGTCTATGTCGCCGAAACTTGCCACAAAACAGACGTTCTCTTTCGCGGCGACGTCTTTCAACTGTCCCGCTATCGCAATGTTGGTGATAACCCCATGCTTAACGGTTGGATCTCTGTCAATTTCCGAACGGATGCCCGAACAAAAACGTTCTCCGAGTTTAGACAAACCGTCAACATCCCAATCGCTCTCACGGTTCAAAATAACATTCTGCGGATAGATACCTGTGCGAAGCTGAAAAACACGGTTTCCCGGCACCCACGCTGTCGGCTTGGGGCGAACGATCTCAATCTCATCATTTGGAAACACCCTTTGGAGATAGTCCTTGGGAACCGTTGGAGATATTAACAAAAGACGTTTGATGTCTGGATGTAACATCGGTGGCATCCCGAACCTCAGTATTGTAGCATTCCACCGCATCGGTGCATCGGCATCCCGTTTGTAATGTGCAAAAAATCGTTTCAGCTGATGCCAAAGTGTCCAGTTTGGATTCCGATAGACTGTTGGGAATTCCTGAATTGTCTGCACAGTTTCGGTATCTAAGACACCCAACGCGATGGCTTGCGCCATTGACATTGGGATTTCAATATCCTCTGTAGGTAGGGGGGAAGGTCGCGATTCGGAGATCGCTCCTACAGAAGAGGGGTCGTTCTTGGTAGGAGGGAACTCCGATTCCCGACTGCTCGCTCCTACAGCATCGCGAGTGACAAAATCAAGCGGAAAGCAGGGCAGCCCTTTTTCTTTCAGCCTATCTTCAGCCGCAGTGTCCACAGGAATGTGGGCAGCGGCACCACCTTCGAACGCGATCGTCCAGTGTGCCAGTTCCGTGCCGTTTTCGGTGTCAACAACAGGCTCGCTTGCCATAACTTTGCCCCGCACATTGACGTGGCACATCTGCCGAATAATCTCTTCTTCGTGCTGTTGAAATCCCTCTGTCGCCGCACGGATGCGCGCGATGGCACTCCCATTAGATTTAGGCTGCGGCTCCAGCACATTCAATAACGCATGAGAAAAATTCCCTAAAGCACGCCCCCGCCAGTTCACTGTCCACTTCTTCAGCACATCTATTGGCAAGATGCATTCAATGAACAGCTGATTCAAGTCTATATTATCCTCGTCAATAATACAAATCCGTTCTGTTCCGTCCTCTGATTCAAAGATGCGTTCAAAGGATTCTGAACGGCGGGGATCCAGAAATATTTGGAAGATTGGCGATATCTGTGCCTTTGCGCGTTGTAATGCCATCGGTTGCGATAGATACCCGCGCGCTTGACATGCTTCATAAACAGGGCATTTTGGACAGATACTTTCATGAGGGCTTCCACCTTTTTTCTCAAGTGCACGGCACCGTTCGGGGTCTTCACACAGATTGCCGTGTTGAAATGGATTCGCCATGCGTTCGTCAACAGGAGTGTCTTTTGCCTGCTGCCACCGATACATCCTCGCTCGCCATCGCGCAAAAGAGGGCAGGTTCAGCGCTTGATACCGTTCTTCCGCCACTTCTGCTAACTTGCGGTTTGCTATGTTTAGACAGGTCGCACCCCCCGTGCGGAGATGTGATTCTACGATTACATCTGTGCCAGGGGCTGCTTCGGAGATGACACTGAGAACGCGTGTTTTCTTCTCCAAAACACTGCGTATCTCATCGGCGTTCTCTTGCGGCGTTGCGTAAGCTTCTTCGGTTAATTCCCCACGGGGAATGACAGGCTCTGGTCGTTTTATCGCTAAAGGGCTTAGTTTGTTTTGCTGCACAGCTATCATTTTGTCGGTTAGAGGGAGGCGCGGTGTAATACCGGTGTCGTCCCATAAATCCGTTATCGGCACTGCACCTGTTGGTGGCGCGGTAGGGGGCGTGGCGGTGCGTACCCACACAATGCCTTGGTCTTCCCATAGCGAGGCATGTGTGTCGTCCCCCTCGCTGTTATGCTGTATCCAGTGGTGAAAGCCAATATCTTCTCGAAGATAAGAAAAACCTCGTTTCAAAAACGCGGCTTTCGCCAAGTCAAGATCGTCCGAACCGAGAGAGGCTGGCGCGGCGATAGTGGGTTCCAGGGCGGTTTCCATACGTTTTTCTTTCAACAGGTACGGTTCGTGAAGCACAGCTCGAAGCGTATCAAGAGGCACAAACAGTATCTCTTTGGCAATCACAGGCGGGTCTAATAGATTGCCGAGTAAAATCTCGTACCGTGTGTCCCAACGACTGTACCCGTTTTCCCCGCGAATTTCAAGATACACGTCTCGGTGATGTGGATTTTCTGGGGTTGGCACATGCTTGTAAATGTAGTACTTTGCAGCATCTGTATTTGAATGGAGATAGTCCGGAATCCTGCAAGAAAAACGTAGCCCGCCAGACTTCGTCAATGCCAACAGCGGAGTTGTCGCCGTCATCACGAGTGCCTTGATGCAAGTTAAAACAGCATCTGGCGCCGCACAAATTGCTTGGTATGTAAAATAGAAATCGTGCCAATTTGCGCCATCAAGCGCCGAAGGGATACCGGTATAAATCTGAATACCCCACGATTCAAACAAGCGTTTGTATGGCCAGTCTCCTCTGCCTTGACGTTTCAAGAAGCGATCACCACCAAAGTCGCGCGGACCGTTCTCGTTCTCGGGCGCATGACCAATCGGCATAAAGGAGATGTGTGCGTGTTCAAGTGCGTCAAGTGTCAAAGGGGTTTCACGCGCACAACGCACCTTGAAATGATACGGGATGTGTTTATATAGCGCCGGTGTTACGACTGTTTGCCGTTGCCGAAGCACCGTTTTATGCTGTTGGTGGCAACGTTGTATTATATCTTCTGGAAGTTCCATGTTTAGTTTTACGAGTTGTGCTAAATAACTATTTATAAAATATTATTTCACATAAGCAGAACATTTTGTCCGTGTTTCCTATTGGGTGATATGCTCTTTAGTCCCGCCAAATGCCAAACGCGCATTTGGCGTTGATTTGGTAGGGACGATATGTTTATAGAAAACCGTTGGATACCCTATCTTTAGTCCCGTGAATCAACGCCAAATACCATACGCGTGTTTGGCGTTGATTCACGGGACTAAATTTACCGAATATCTTATTACAAACCCGCAATTTTATCAAGGTTTATTTTATCGCCCTGGTAGGAGCGATCTCCGAATCGCGACCGAATACCGCACCTAAATCTTGAAAATCCTGGTTCAGACAAAAAAAGCACAAAAACGCAAATTTTTCCCAAAAAGTCAAAAAAGTTAAAAAAAACCCTTAAAAAGCACAAATTTCCCCAAAAAAAGCGAATTTTTCTGTATTTTTTATTTGACTCATTACGTTATGATGTAGTATAATACTTTTATTATTTCATGTTAAGTCATAAAAAACATTAATTATTATAAAATAAATTTAATTGACTTATAATTGAAAAAGTATTAAAATAATATCCGTGATTTAGATGGATATAAAGTTCCATAATAGCGGTTAAAACCAGTATATATCTGCAGTGATGCATGGATAGATGCTTCGCAGATAAATGGATTGATTTAATTTAAATTTTCATTTTAAGACAATTATTAGAAAAAAATTTGACAATATAGTATATAATGTCTTATAATTTAAAAAATTACGTTGACAGATGCGGTGTTGCCATCCTCCGAATTGGCATAGGAAACCGCAAGATGTAAACGTTAAGAGATACCACACGGCACAACCTTAAGCCGATGTGGTAATGGTTAGTTTTAGGTAAACAGGTGATCCCTGTTTTTTACGCAATTTGAAATTGGAAAGATTAGATTAACAGGATTTAATTCCCTGAATCTTAACTTGAATTTAATATTTCTAAAGGAGAAATAAGTAATGCGATTGTTAAATAAATCGACATTTCCCTTAATATGTTTAGTTTTGCTGTTTGCATTTGTTGCGATGCCCGCGATGGCTCAGGTAACAATTAAAGCCACATGGACTGCGGATTTAAATGATGACAATAATGAAGATGACCCAGGATGGAACGTTACAATTGGCGGTCTTTCTGAAAATGAGACAGGTACCACAGATAACGACGACCCTACTGTGACATATTTAGATGTTGAGGGCACTGCGGCAGCTGCCGCCGGCACCCAATCAGGTTTTGATGCAGTAGCAGATGGTGAAACGACATCTGAAGGTACAATTGCAGCTGTTCTTGGCGTACAAATTGCAGTGCAGGTTGCAATAAGTGATGGTACAGACTCAACAACGTACCAACGTGTAACCTTTCCAGTAGCAGGTCCCAATGCTACACTTGCAGAGACAACCTTGCTTTTGCTTCCAAAGTTAATGAAACTTACCACTTCCATGTATTACGTATCTTTTAATGAGCTGGTAACCGTGACATTTGATTTTGAAGCTGCTGAAGAGGATAGTCATGCTGCCCCGATGGCTCTGCTCCATGAAAGTGATGTCTCAATAGATGCCACTAATAGCGCCGGTTTACAAATTATAAGTGTTAGCGGAACTAATATGGCAACATTCCGTTCAAACTTGGGTGTTCGTATTGCCTCAGAGTCTTCCACAGTGGAGCTTAGTAGTGTTTACGCCCAACCCGCTGATACAGGAGCAGACGGTATAGCAACGGTTATTTATGATGATACGCCACCGACCATAACTGCTGGTTCTCTTGAGGTAGGTTCAGAGCCTGGTTACCCCGAACCCGCTGATGGCGTATGGGACAGGACTTTCCTTCTCACCTTCTCTGTTCTGGATGACACTAATGGTAGTGGATTAGCAGAAGATCTAACCGGTTGGATCGTGACAGACGATAGTAAACTGGATGTAGAATCTGTGGGTCTCGGTACTCAAGCCGACCCTGATACGGACACCGAATATCTTGCCAGAATCACACCGAAGGCATCTCGCACAACAACCGCGGGAGAACCGGTTACTATCACTGTAATGCCTACTGATAAAGCTGGTAACCAACATGCGGGTATGTCCTTGGCGGTAAAATTGGCAGCAAAGACACAGCCTCCGACGGCTGCGATGATTCCGACGCCAGCGCTTGGAGAAACAATGGCGGGTGAAATGCTCACTGTAACCTTTAGTAAAGATCCTGGAACAGTAACTGCTACTGGATACACCATCACTGGCACTGGCATGACACGCATGATCGCCGTTCCAGCAACGCAGGCAGCAGGTTCTCACAGTATTGCGCTTATGTGGACCGGTCCCCCCAGCGGTTCCGGCACAGTTACTTACACAATACCTGTAGAGGAAATGGATGATCCCACTGCTACTGAATTCACTATTGCTGCTAACAGTTTCGTTGTTGTTGTCAGAGATGACAATATGCTTATGGGACAGACTAAAGCTCTATATGAGCATAATGATGAGATAGTGTTTCACAAATGGGACACAATGCCTGATTTGATGAATGTCTTTGATACGAGTGCTGTCACAGGCGGTGGCGCACTTATCTTAGAACAAGCTGGGGATTCTATGGCTATGGGTTATGTCGCACGCGATCCCGGCACAGTCGGTATTAGTGAAGTGATGTGGGCGATTGATGAATCGGAACTGGGTAATGCTGCGAATCAACGCGCGAACCAGTGGATTGAGATTCATAACCTGAACGTTGATAAAACTGCTGCTGATGACGCTGCTGATGATGAGACTGACGATGGCAGCGTTATGGTCAAGTTGTCTTGGAAATCTGGTGCCACAGCGATTTCAACAGATACCACTATCAACGGTGATCTGAGCAATCCAAAACTTGATGTCGTAACGAATGTATTCAATAACCGTCCCGGTTCTGCCTTCTGGAATCTCCCCGGTCAGAACGGTAATCCTGATAGTGGTAAGAACTTTGCTTCAATGGCACGTGTCCCCAAACGTGGGGCGTTTAGCCTGACTCGTAGACACGAGGACAAAGGTGACAAAGCCAGAGACGGACTTTATACCCGATGGGGCGGCGGTGGTGCTGATGGTGCTAACCAAAGCACAGATGGTAGACAATCCGGTTCTTGGACAACATCTACGACGCCTTATGCACGGTTGAGCAATAATCTCGGTATCGGTCTTGGAACAGTTGTCTATGATTTTCTCGGGACACCCGGACGTGTAAATACGTTTAGTCCTGAACGCGCAGATGTCAAAGATGCTCGACAGGATGTGCCAGCAAGTCCTATTATCATCAACGAGGTTGCAAACCGAGATGATGTCAATAACAAGTATGAATGGATTGAACTACGCAACGTCTCTGATGCTGATGTCAATGTGAATAACTATCAAATTTCCATATTGACAGGCGTAGATAACGATAAACCGTTCATCTATCTACCAAATGCGGGTCATGTAATTCCTGCAGGTGGTGTCCTACTCTTAGTTGACTCCGATCCTTATGGTGATCCCGATCATCCATTGGAAATCGGTTGGAATGTTGCCAAAAACGCAGAAGACCAGGTCCCAGGATTAGCAGGTATCGGTATTAGCAACACATCCAAGCATGGACGTTATCTGGTTGTTAAATTCGGTGAAGACAGTGCTTATTCCGAAGGTTTACCGGACGATGGCAACTTCATCTTAGTCGTGCGTAGTGCCGACAACCACGAAAGTGACCACGGTCATGGTGGTAAAGGTCGTGCCGAACTTGGTACTGCTGATGTTGGCAGAATCACAGACATCGCTGGACACGTTGATGGTGATGCGTTGAAAAAGACTGGATTTACCAATTCTGTCTCTTCCACTAATCTGTGGCCCCTGAAACAGCAAGGGCATCCAGCAAGTGGTCACAATAAACTTGCCGTCAATGCTGTGCATTACCGTCAAAAAGTTGGCACAAACAACGGTCAAGCCGGTGCAGGCACAACACACGGCGATAAAAAAGTTGATCAAGTCGCTTTCCGTGATGTCGGATACAGTGGTGTTGGTTACAAACGCCAAGCAAGCAATTCCGCTGTGCATGGTGGCACTCCCGGTTATGATAACGGTGCAGTGAAAGGCAACGCCCGTGATGACTCTCTTGGCGCAGATAAACTTGTCATCAGCGAAATTATGCTGAATCAAGGTGCTGAAAACGCACGGACGAAACTGCCGCAGTGGATTGAAATCTATAATCCTTCTTCACATCCCGTCAATGTTGGTGGATGGAGACTGGTTATTGAGAACCCACGTGATCCTATCAGAACCGTTAACTTAGGTGGCACTATTAAGACAATCTTACCGAACCAAACGATACTCGTCGTTTCAGGCTCAGCAAGAGATTTCGGTAGTGATACCTTACCCGCTTCCACAGTGTTCCCAACAACCCGTGTGTATAATGTCTATCGAAATCAAAAGAATGACTTTGATATGACAAGCCGGTTTGACGCGATCATTACTGATCCGACGCAATTCCGTATCACACTGATTGATGGCGCTGCACTTGATTTGGGTAACGCTGCTCAAAAGGCAATTGCTGATGATCCTACGAGAAGTCTGAGATATAGTGGTAAATACTACACCATTTCAGATGATATCGGTAACCTTGACGGTAACTCTCGGACAAACGATGAAGCTATGTGGCACTATCCGATGGGTATGACAGAAGATGGCGCAAGAACCTCACTTATCCGTATCTTTGATGACGGTGTCGCACGCGCCGGTGTTAGCATGATGGAAAGCAATGTTAAACCGATGGGTGGCACAGATGGTGTTGACGTTGCCAGAGAAAGAGGTATTGACATGAAATATAGTTGGGTTCATGCTGTTGATACTGAATTCGCTGACATCTTTGTCCGCCATACTTGGTATGGAAGTGAAAATGACTACGGCACACCACTGAACAGAACAGGTCAAATCCTGCCCGTCCAATTGTCATCCTTCCGTCCAACACTTGCTGATGGAAAAGTCACAATCCGATGGACAACCGAGTCCGAACTTGACAACGCTGGATTCAATATCCTTCGTAGTGAAACTCGGAACGGTGAATACAAGCAGGTCAACACCGAACTGATTCAAGGTGCAGGCACCACAGGCGAAAAGACCGCTTATAGTTGGGTCGATGCAACAGCTAAACCCGGTGTCGTGTACTACTACCAGATTGAAGATGTATCTTTCGCTGGTGAGCATCAAGTGCTTGCTACAACGAAGCTCAAAGGCTTGATCTCAGCGAAGAACAAACTTACAACAACGTGGAGTGAGCTAAAACAAGCTTCACAATAGGGTTAAATTCAGGGATATTTAACCAATTTCTCCTCACAATAAAGAAACTGCAGAATTCTTATTGAAGGAAAATCTAACTAAACGATTCCCATTTTGGAGACTGAGACAATTGTTTCCGGATTGTCTCAGACTCCTCAATGTGGGATAAGAGATATCTAACCTAACCTATCTCATTGAACAAGGACATTCTCCAATGTCCTTGTTTTATTTTAAGGGTATATCCTCTTGTGGTAGGGCAACGTGTTGTTGGAGGGAAATCTTCTAATCCCGATTTTGCATCTGTAGGAGCGATCTCCGAATCGCGACCTCTTGAGTTCCGTGCATTAACGCCAAATGTGCTTATGGCATTTGGCGCGGACGATATGTGAGAACAAAGAGATTAGCTCAACATATCGTTCCTACGGAACTGGAGAGGTGGTTTTGTTTCGTATTTCTATAAACCTATCGTCCCTACCAAATCAACGCTATGAATGCGCTTAGCAGAATACGCGCATGGTATTCTGCATGATTCAGCGGGACTCTACAAGAAAAACGGAGCCCGCCAGACTTGGTCAACGTCAACAAAGGGGTTGCAGTTGTCTTGAGCAGTGCCTCAATACACGTAGACACAGCATCTGGGGCAGCACAAATAGCCTCATATTTAAACTCAAAGTCGTGCCATTGTGCACCTTCGCTTTCTGAAGGCATCCCCGTATATATCTGAATTCCCCATGAACCGAACCATCTCTTATTTTGCCAGTCTTGCGTGCCTTGTCGTTTCAAGAACCGAGCACCGCCAAAATCCTTTGGGGCATGGTCGTTTTGAGGAGCACGTCCTATCGGCATAAATGAGATGTTTGCTTGTTCAAGGACATCAAGCATAATAGGCGTTCTGCGCGCACAATAAAGTTTGAATTGATACGGCACACTTTTATGTTGCGCAGGTGTTACGACCGTCTTCTGCTGTCGAAGTGCCTTCTTGCGTCCTTGATGGCAGCGTTGAATTACGTCTTGTAGGTTCATAAACAATAAAAACTTTTCATCAATGGGCTGAGCAAAATGATGATTTTAGAATACATAATACCAGAAATATTATCTTGACTCAAGTCTTTGATACTCAAGGCAGGGTTATTCAGTTTTAAGAGTTTTCCGTTATTGAGGTTTACTAAAAGTTTATTTCGTAGGTCGGGTAGAGCTTGCGACACCCGATATGAACAAAACGTGTCGGGTGTCGATTCGCTCTACCCGACCTACAATACTCCTATGCGACACCCGACATGAACAAAACGTGTCGGGTGTCGATTCGCTCTACCCGACCTACAATACTCCTAACCGAAAACTGAATAGCCCTGTACTCAAGGGATGTGTAAAGTTTTGGTTATTAACCCGAATATATTTTGTAGGAGGGAACTCCGATTCCCGACCGTTCGCGATTCGGAGATCGCTCCTACAAGTTTTTTCTGCATATTTCTACAAAAACTTTACACACCCATATTCAGGGCAGAGCCATTCGATAACTGAAAATCACTTCGTAACTTGACATATAAACCAAAATACGTTAAAATACCCGTAAAAAGACAATATTATTAATTTATTATATTTATAGTATTTAATTATATTGTCTTAATATGGCAATCTGGGTTCTATCGTCAAGTTATCAGACACGCTTCAATAACGAAGATAAAAACGGCAAGGTGTAAGTCCTTTGCCCATTCATCAAACAACGAAAAGGACAATCTATAAATGCAGAAAGAGAAACGTAAAGAGATATTGTTCATTGGGAATTCTGGGTGTTATTACTCCTTTATGCTTTATCCGTTAAAGACGGATTTGCCTGATAAAGGTGCTGTTTATATATGTGCCAGGATACAACAAGGAAATATAGTGCCTTTGTATATTGGGCAAATGGATGCACTTATGAATTGTATCCAGAATCATGAAAAGTGGGCATGTATATGCCGACATGGGGCAAATTCTATTTGTGCCTTTTTTGAGCCGTGTGCTGATACCCGTTGGCAGATAGAACAAGACCTTATCGGCGCGCAAAAACCGAAATGTAATGACTTATGATCATAGTTGATGAGCGAGGTGAAACCCAAATCTACAAGGTTTCACCCCGTGGAGCCGTGTATAAATATCCGCCTCGACTTAGGAACAGAAACACCTGTTCTAATTATCAAAAAGGAGAATGAATATGTTTACAATGAGAAACTTAATAATCTTGAGCTGCGCCTTGATGGTACTGATGTGTTCCAACCTGCAGGCACAAAACTCGATAGAAATAGTAAGTGGTAATAATCAGACTAGTAGAGCCGGTACAGAATTGCCGAATCCGTTAGTTGTAAGGGTTTATGACTCTGGTAACAATAATGTGGAAAACATAGACGTAGCTTTCTTTATAGAACTTGAACCAATCGGTGCCGTTGATACTACTTTGAGTGCTGTATCTGGTGTTACAGATTCAAACGGTCAAGTGAGTACCACGCTAACGCTTGGTAGCCTGGCAGGCACCTATGAGGTGGGAGCGAGAATCGGAGCTCTCACAAGTGTTTACTTTGAGGCGACTGCAACAGCACCAAACAATGCGCCGGAATTCGTTGATGAAGATCCAACAACTCGTTCCGTCCAAGAAAACACACCTGCTGGTGAAAATATCGGCACGCCCGTTTCCGCGACCGATGATGATTCCGATGATACCTTGACTTATAGTCTTAGCGGGACAGATGCAAGTTCATTTGATATTGACAGCGAAACAGGGCAACTGAAAACGAAGGCTGCGCTTGACCATGAAAGGAAGCCCTCTTATTCGGTAACTGTTGAAGTTACGGATTCTTTTGAAACTGTCACCATTGCGGTTACCATAGAGGTCACGAATCTCGTCGATGAGGTGGCAGCAGAGTTTGAGAAGATTAGTGGCGATAATCAGAATGCCTTAATCAGTCAAAGCTTGTCGGATCCGCTGGTCGTAAAAGTTCTTAATTCAGGTGGTGTTGCATTATCAGGGGTGCAGGTAGATTTCTCTGTAAGTCCAAGCGGCACTTTGAGTTCCACAAGCACAACGACAGGATCAGATGGTCAAGCAAGCACCACGCTAACACTTGGCAGCACACCCGGCACCTATACAGTCACAGCAACGGCTCCGAACTCACTGGAGTTGACGTTTACAGCAACGGCAAACAGTCCACCAAAAATACCAACGACAGTTGAAAAGATCAGTGGCGATAACCAGAGTGCCTTGGTCAATCAAAGCTTGTCGAATCCACTGGTTGTCAGGGTTCTTGATCAAAACAGTGATGCGTTAGCAGGGGTGCAGGTAGATTTCTCTGTAAGTCCAAGCGGCACTTTGGGGACTACAAGCACAACGACAGGATCAGATGGGCAAGCAAGCACCACGCTAACACTTGGCAGTACGACTGGGAATTATACCGTGACAGCAAGTATCTCTGGACTCACTGATGTGACGTTTACAGCAACGGCAAACAGCCCGCCTCCTCCTCCACCTCCATCAAAAATACCAACAACATTGCAGAAGATCAGTGGGGATAATCAGAGTGCGGAGATTAACAGTGCTTTAGCTGCTCCGCTTGTTGTGAGAGTCTTTGACCAAGACAGTGCGGCACTCGGTGGTGTTACTGTGCGTTTCTCTGTCAGTCCGAGTGGTTCACTGAGCACGAGCAGTATAACCGATGCAAATGGGAATGCATCAACCGTTTTGACGCTGGGTAGCACACCAGGCACTTACACGGTGACAGCGAGTGTTGCTGGTATTAATACGGATGTCACCTTTATAGCAATTGCTACCGAACCGCCACCTAAACCTGAGTCTAAGTCTGAAACTGAGCCTAAGTCTGAAACTGAGCCTAAGTCTGAAACTGAGCCTAAATTAATACCGACAACGCTTGAGCTTGTTAGTGGTTATGGGCAAAGTGCGGAGATTAACCAACCCTTGGCAAATCCACTCATTGTGAAAGTGACAAATGAAGACGACAATCCAGTGCCCGACACCCTGTCCGTTTCTCTGTCAATCCAAGTGATGGGAAACTAACACCCACAAGTGATACCACGGATGAAAACGGTGAGGCGCAGACAATACTCACACTCGGAAGCACTGCCGGAACATATACCGTCACAGCGAGTGTCACTGATGTTTCATATTCTGTTGAGACTAATGTATTTACTGCTACGGCTATTGAGCCTATACCGTATGTTAGTCCTAAGGCTAAGATAGTCGTATCTGAAATTATGTTTGAAACGAAAGGTGAAATAGAGAAATATCCGCAGTGGATAGAACTCTATAATAATGACACAAGTGATATAAATCTGAATGGATGGAAGATAATTCTGATAGATCGGAGTTTCTCTATTGACTACGATTTAATCATCAAGCCGAATGGAACTGTCCTGATCGCAAGTCATATAGCCAGATTTTCAGAGAATATTGTATGGGATAACTTGTATGTAATCGATGAAACGATTATAGACGAGTCTACTCTCAATAATGAGTTTTTCATCAGACTCTATGATGACGAAGATAGAAAAATAGACCATATCAGCACTTTAGATATAGACGATCACTCAAGATGGGATATGCTGAACTGTATCGTCCAGAAGGAAAATGATGCGCGCACCTCTATCATCCGAAGGTTTAGCGAAGGTGAGCCAGTTGAAGGTTCTAAGAGGGTCGCATGGATACGTGCATACAATACCAAATCCATAATCAACTCTGATCGATGGTATGGAAATAAAACGGATATTGGCACACCTAACTATAGAAGTGAGCGGAATCCGTTACCTGTCCAACTGTCTTTATTCACCGCTAAGTTTGATGGCGATAAAGTTCGCATTGAATGGATAACAGAAGCCGAGATAGACAACGCTGGGTTTAATGTCTACCGCAGCGAAACAAGAGATGGTGAATTCAAAGTTGTGAACACTGAACTCATTCAAGGTGCTGGTACCACAGGTGAACGCAATGAATACACCTGGACAGATATGACTGCTAAACCGAATGTTGAGTATTACTATCAGATTGAAGATGTATCGTTTGCGGGGTATCGGCAAATGCTGACCACAGCACGCACAAAAGGTATTTTCTCGGCAAAGGATAGGTTTGTTACGCAATGGGGTGCACTGAAACGATAAGACCAATTTTTGAGATGTCAACACCTCGCTCGCGGAGGTGTTTAGAAATATCCACAACTAACGTTTCACTAACGCGTCCTGCGGGGAGACGAAAAATCCCCGCACTATAGGAGGATAATGTATGAATCGAAGCAAACTACACGCAAGGTTAGGTTTGACCTACTTAAAAGAAGCAGTTTTGGAATTGTTATTTAACAGACAGGATGTCGATCCGCTCAGAACTACAGAGATTAGAGATCAACTTGGACTGCCTCCTGAGAATGCAGGTGAACCTGAACATCTCGTTAAAGGTGTTCTCATCATCTACTTAACGATGGATATGTAGAATGCTGCCAAGACGCACCATTTCTTCCTCTTAAGTGGAAAATTACAAATGACGGCATACAGGTATTCTGAACAAACTCTGCTTTGGTGATAACCTTCAAATCATGCGGGAGTTGCCAGACGGTGTATTGACCTTATCTGCACCGACCCGCCATTCAACAGCGGACGCAACTATAACGCGTTCTTTGTCCAGTCGCAAGCACTGAACAAGGCATTCCCCAATAACATCAAACAGACCATCCGCCTACCGTATGAGTGGATACAACCCAGAAAAAAATCTGAACGGCACGTTGAAAATCGTCAGTTGTCGTTAATGGAGGAATAATCTTACGAATAAGGAGTAATTATGAAAGTAAAACTTGTTTCATTATTTACAATTCTACTTATATTTAATATGCCAATACTTACAATCGCTCAACAGGATATGGCGGCAGTGGAAGCTGATGCTACCCGTGATGCTATCGGTGATGCTGAAAGAGATGTCAACCCGGTTATGTGGCTCGCTATTGGATGCATATTACCGCCAGTTGTCGGATTACTTGTACCCTATTTTTATAAACCGCCCGTGCCTGCTGGCAGAATTCTCGGAAAATCTCCAGAATACGTTGCTTTTTACACTGATGCATATAAAAGAGAAACTGAAAAACTTCAATTTCGTAATGCGTCTATTGGTTGTCTGCTGAGTGGAGCTGCGTATGGTGGTTGTCTGTTCATATCAATTTCACAGACAATCGCATATTGAAAGCACTTCCGATAGTCCGTAGGGTTGATAGAAATCAGTGAAATCCAACTCATAGCAAAAGCAACAATCAAACTGGAGGGCATACCATTCCATCTGTATGCATTTAGCGCGAAATTTCATGGCGATAAAGTTGACATTGAATGCATAACAGAAGCTGAAATAGACAATGCCGGATTCAACATCCATCGGAGCGAAACACGCAACAGGCAAATTCAAACTGATCAACACTGAACTTGTCCAAGGTGCTGGCACAACAGGTGAACGCAACACATACACTTGGACAGACACTACGGCTAAACCGAATGTTGAGTATTACTACCAGATTGAAGATGTCTCGCATGCGGGCAATAGGCAAACGCTTGCCACAGCACGCACAAAAGGTATCATCTCTGCGAAGGGTAGATTCGTCACGCAATGGGGTGCATTGAAACGATAAGAGCAATTTTAGAGACGTCAACACCTCGCCTGCGGAGGCGTTTAGAAATATCCGCAACTAACGTTTCACTAACGCATCCTGCGGGGAGACACAAAACGCGCTGAATGCCATGCGCGCATTCAACGTTGATTCCCCGCACTCGCCTATATATACGAGTCTATATGGTAAAAATAGTGTCTATGGCATCTTTTATTTTCTTGGTTATACTCAACATCGGCTGTGATTATGATGACGGCACAGAAACCATCACACGAATGCCTGCCGAGGCGACCGGTATCCAAATATGTGTTGTTGATCCTGAATTGCCTATATTCAAGGATTCGTATAACTTCAACGAAGTAAGACAAAACGATCTCTATTCAGTTTTTGCTTTTATTGAAGGCACTTTTGGTGGATGCGATAGCCACCATGAAACGCGCCTTCCGTTTGACCGTGAATTTGGACATCAGATACCTATATGGCAGAATGGAGACACTATTGAAATAGAGGTCATGATGGTCAAAGTTGAAGGAGCAGTTTTTTGTCCTGAATTAATCTATCCATACCGTGAAGTTGTTTTTGTTGGCTTCTTTCCGCCTGGTCAATATACACTCAAAGTGAATTATACTCAAAAGCAATTCACTGTAGGAAATTTCTGAACTGACGCTAATGTAATGTGAAAAGAAAATATGGGAAGGATTTCTATTATGAATTTGAAAACAGTTTCAATAGGAATGTCATGCCTCATCGTTCTTCTTGTGGTAACACACAACGTTGATGCACAAGAAAAAATCACGGGTCCTTGGCTCTGGATGATCGCACCGACCGTATGGGGGCAAGGTGGGGCAGCTTCTATTAACATAGATTCGCTTTCTGTTGCCAGTCAGGGTGCTGTCACAGAGGCGGATGTCGCAAAGAACGGTGCAAACCCAGGTAACACTGTCGGCAATCGTGCTTGGACCCTCGGTGAGATTTCCCCTACCGGGAGCAATAACATCAATGAGGTCGTCAATCAATTCGGTTGGAACGATCAAATCATTTGGAGCGGCGATTCAAATATTTTTCAATATACCTCCTATGCGTTGATTACACTGGAATCCGATAGAGCACAAGTTGGGGTCGCGATGGTTGTCGGTAGTGATGATGCAATCAAAGTCTGGCTCAACGGGGAAGTCGTACATATCAACGCTATTGATAGGGAGTCAAATGGTTACCAAGACAAATTTCCGGTGAATCTACGAGCCGGTGAGAATCTTTTGATGATAAAAGTCTCCCAAGGTTGGAGCGAGTGGAGCATGTTCGCTGGTATTAACGCTGACTTTCGCGCTGGTAGCAAGCAATTTAGTCCCGAACCAGAAAGAATGGTTCAACTCATCTACTTCCGTCCAAGTGATCGTCCTCAACAGCAAGACATAGAAACAAAACTGGATACAATGATGAAAGAAGCACAACTTTTTTATGCGGAACAAATGGAAAACTATGGATATGGCAAGAAAACATTTCGACTGCAAACCGATAGCAACGGAAAGACAGTAGTGCATCATATTAATGGGAAGTTCACCGATGCCTACTATCAGGAACAATCTTTTTTCAGAGCTTGGGGAGAAATAGAAGACCAGTTTTCTTCAGCGAATATCTATATCTTGTTTCTTGATGTAAGTGTTAACACTTTCTGTGGATTTTCTGATCAGGTAATTGGAACAGTTGACTATCGAACTATTAATGCAAGGATACTCATCCCAACCTCAGGTTTTTGTCTTAACGTCAGAACGATTACCCACGAACTTGGACATGCTTTTGGCTTATTCCACGATTTCCGAGACGATGCCTACCGGATGTCTTACGGTTCAGACTCATACAAATTAGCACCCTGTTCCGCAGAATATTTGAATGTCCATCCTTATTTTAACAACAAACTGCTTGCACAGAATACTCCTACGACGATTGAAATGTCCCTTGTTGTCTTATCTCGATCAGAAGGTTTGCGGTTACGTTTTAATGTGGCTGATCCGGACGGATTTCATCAGGCACAACTGCTTACACCCGAAAGGTCGGCGGATCCTACAAGTCATCAACAGTTGATTGCGTGTAGAAAGTTAGAGGGCAATAGTCAAACAATTGAATTTATTACTGCCCCATTAAAAGTAAAACCTAATGTTGCAGTAACGCTCCGAGTTATCGATGTTATGGGAAACTCTACACAACAAGAGTTTCCAGACTATTTGGGGACAGCCTTATCTGTAAACAAAATCACGGGTCCCTGGCTCTGGATGATCGCACCAACCGAATCAGGCAGAGGCGGGGCAGACTCTATTGATATAGATTCACTTGTTGTTGCGAGTCAGGGTGCTGTAACTGAGGCAGATATC
>CBDCOJ010000015.1:0-66924 GCA_965219695.1 Candidatus Poribacteria bacterium
TAGATTTGCATACAAGGTCTATCTCTTAGAACCCAACCGCATCATGACTTTGAGACTTTTCAGATTTTCCCAACTTTGATAAAATTCCTCACAGACTGAGATACACTCCCGCCAAAAACAACAAGCACAACATTCTTGCTTGGGGAGTGGTAACAAAAAAAGACCCACGGTTATTATACCGTGGGTCTGTTAAAAATTATTCTATTCCCATACTATAAATGGTTGACTTGTCTCCTGCACTTGGATTAACACTGCGGGCTCCTCTATAACCGATTCAACATTCTGTATTAACGTTGCATTACATCCCAAACGGCTTAACATAAATATCACTACAGCAATTATGACTGGAATAGCGAGAAACCCTCCATTGATCATTCGATCAAGCCATTTCGCCATCTGTATTATCTCCTTTGCGAAAGTTTTTTTCTATTTTTAGCCAAGCACGTAAACCACAAAATAACATAATTATGAGAGAAATGGGATAAATATGAAATAAATGATAAAGTATACTATTGAAATGAAAGAGGCCAAAACCCATCAATCCCCAGAAACATAGAAAAAAGACTATTGGCAATATCAATTCAATTCTTGACCTTTGCCAATATGTTTGTTTTTGTTCATTTTCAGGCAAATAACTCCATTCGTTTTTGAAGAATTGGTAACTTAGACGCATTTCCAAATCCTTCAAAGCTTCATATTTTCTTGAATTTACTCGGAGATAAGAATTTAAAGATACGCACCAAATCATGGATAAGGTCAACCCTATTACTCCAATAGCGCACACTAATTGTTCACCTGATATTATCTTTAATATTTCTGGCGTGTCACCTTCTTTATTCTGTAATACATTAGTTATTCGAAATACATTAGTAAAAAGTAGAATTAATCCTGACATAACCAATATATAAAATCGATTTGTTGTTGTACGACGGTTACTTATATCATTAGTTAGTTGCGCTTGAAGCTTATATATTTCAAGTAATTGTTCCTGTACCGCTTTTTCGTCCATATAAACGCGTCCTCTCCCAATGGTGTTGACATGAGACCACAACGTATAAAAGCGCGCGTATTTATATTAACGCGTTTCACCATAATATTAACTTTTCAATTAACTTAAATTTGTAGCGTTTCTCACCTCAACCAGTCAATACACCTCTGTCTAAAAGGAAATTAGTAAATACGGCGTGCGCCGTTAGACGATTTACTAATCTAAAACTGGTTTGAGTATTATAACAAAGATATTAAAAAAGTGCAAATTTAATAATACGTAAATTTCGTAAAGTTCGTTACAGTTATTTTATTTGGCGATTAATTTCGTCTATAAGGTTAATTATGTATAACGGAAAAAGCGTGTGGATCACTACATATTATCTATGAATTCATCTAACTTCGCCATCGCCAGTTTACGATAAGTATGTCTGCGGACAGCCTCTGCCCGTGCGATAAATCGGATAGCCTCAAGCGTTTCAGAGGAGGGTTCAGAACCGTGCAGTTTAGTGAAGCCATCTAACATTTGTTCAAACAGCTGGTCTTCCATTTCAGCGACAGAGGGAGGCAGCTGATCTGTTTGCACTTCCCGAATTTGGTCTGCGGTAATTTCTACTGAGGGTTCACCAGATTCTGCGAGTGCGTCATTAATTTTGGTTATTACATCATCAATGGACAATTTCATATCTATTATTAACTCTACGTATACAATTTGCTACATATCTCATGACGCTTTGCACCAGAAAAATGACACATGTAACGCTATGTTA
Organism: Candidatus Poribacteria bacterium; assembly: GCA_965219695.1. GTDB lineage: Bacteria > Poribacteria > WGA-4E > WGA-4E > WGA-3G > MSPOR6. The sequence continues at coordinate 1,758 of CBDCOJ010000015.1, forward strand.
AGTTTTTATTTTTGTGGAACATCTAAAACACAGCGAAAACCTAACGAAAATAGTATCATGCATTTAAAAAAAGAACCTTGTCAACTTTTTTTAGTGGAATTCGACGTTTTGGGATTCATCAATGAATCCACCGATTTTCTTTTATATTCAAGTGGAATTGTGTTATACTATGCTTGCTGCAATGAAAAAGTGCAGGAATTCTTCCTTTACTTGTAAAAAATAAAAGGAGAACATCATGAAAGTCAAGTCTTCGGTAATCCATCTTGTTATGTTGGTTGGGTTGTTGATAAGTTGCTTGTTGGTAGGTTGCAGTGAAACTGATCATGCTCCCCTATTATCTTCCCACGAATCTAATCCAAGTGTGCTTCCTGCTGTCACGAAAACATTTTCACCTTTGCCTGCGACTCAAGCAGAGGTAGCAGCTGCTCCACCGATACTTGCTGTGGTGCCAATAGTATCATGTGGAGCAACTGTTATTGAGGTTAGCGGCCTTGCTTTTGACATGCCCCAATTTCTTTCTAATAATATGCTCTTTGTAAGTATTGCCGGTATGGCTTGTCCATTCGACAAAGGCATTAAAGCCATTAAAGGCATAAAAATATTAAAGAGCTCTAAGTATCTCAGAAATATTGAGTTTAAGAAACTTACCAAATGGAACTTCCGGAAGAATTTTGAAAAACTTATTGGGAGAAAGGTTAAAAAGGGGCATGAGATTCATCATACGATACCGACAGAATACAAAAAACAAGCCGAACAACTTGGTGTCAACATAAACCAACCGTGGCTTGGGGTTGAGATAACCCAAACGTACCATAGATATATTCATAAGAATAAGAACATTTATACTAACAAGAACTACAATGAATATTGGAAAGAGATTTTCAATCAATCGAATTTAGACAAATATAAGATACTCGAATATCAACAAGAGGCGTTAAACCTTTATGGCCTTAAACAGGGCAGCTACTTAAAGTTGATAAAGTAGGTATAACTTTCGAAAAATCTGCCCGCAAAGAAGCACTGAAACCGCAAGAAAATGACACTTATAACAATACGTTAAGTTTTTTCGTCATGACGGACAGATTATTTTTCGCGCCATTCGCGGTGGGTAGCCAGAATATCATCAAAGTTTCCGACAGTTTCTATAGCGTATTCATGTAATTTGTCTACCGACCAATGCGCCGCACTAATATATGGAAAATAAAGATGTGTAGCGTATCCAAAATTTTGGTCGGACCCTGACATTTCTTTTTCTATTGCCATAGACCTGGAATAGGCGATCGAAAGCCACCCCGTTTTGTTTCCATTTTTAAGTTCAATTTCCAGTATGTCAAACTGAAGTAAGAACTTCCACCTATCCTTCACACTGACAACATCAACGTCCCCAAGTGCCCGTAATTCTCTTTTGATAAAGGTTTGTAGGCGTTTCTCCAAATTAGAATCGTCTTCGCGAGTGAGGACACAAACTTTGAACTTAAAAGGGGTGTTATCTGGTTCTGTGTGTGCTGTATCACCAAAGGGTAGGACGCAAAGTGCGAGCAGGGAAAATGAAACAAAAAACGGCTTGAACATAAGAGGTTCCTTATGACCAAGGAAGGTTAATCCCTAAATCTTGTCCGCTGTGTCCACGCAAGGCTGCCCACTCTTTCCACCGATAGACTTCTGAAAATCGTTCTTGGGAGATAGGGTCTATCGTAAAATACTGCTGCATGAGGCGTTCAAAAGTTCACTCTTTTTTGTGGGTGTAGAAGAAACCTCATCAATGTAATCTAAAACACTCTGAAACTTCGGATTACTGCTACTTCGCAAACCGAGATCAAGTTGTATCTGCTGCTGTATATATTACTCCTTTGATATATAACTATTTTTATTGTAATCTTCATTGTTATTGGCTTGCTGCACTTACTCATCTGGCTCTCTAAGAAGCCAATCATCATGATTGATCACTGCATCTATTGGTTCTATACCTATGATAGAACTATCGTCTCTTAGAACGCCTATTTCTTTCCATCCAAAGTGTTCACCAGTAGTTATCCATACATCTCGCATGTCATACATTGCCTTCCAGTTTTTATTCTTGCTGGTAGATACCAGTTTAACAATCAGGACGACGTCAGTCTTTTTAGGGCTTCCAGCCATTTCATGTTGGATGCGAATTTGCATAGCATCTTTGGGAGCAATTACCCCTTCCGCTGATTTAGTTGTGCTATTAGCCTCCTTGTGGAACTCAGATAATTCTTTCAATGAAAACACTGTGTTGGATTCTCTGACAAAAACTAAATACACGATTCATCTCCTCATGCTTTTTTGACAATTTCTGATATTTTCGTTAGAATATGGATATAGACGCTTGAATACGTCACCACAAACTTTTGCCAACTGTAGCACAAAGCTGTTGACACCCGACAAGTAAAAATACTGGTGGGTGTTTGTGGTTTAAGGACACCTTGTAAAATATAATCCTCAAGTTTACCACTTTCCCATTATTAAAATCAATATATTGGTTGATATTTCAGTAGATTTGACCGCTCTGTTCATGAAAAACTGTAGCATTTTCCACGCTATAGGTATATAATACTCACCCTACCAAAACTCAAAACCTGTTAGATATGGACGCCCGTTATCTAAAATTCCACACGATTTTATCAATTATCTGTTCACCTTGTTGTGCGTGTGTTGCCTCTCCACCGAGGAGTGTGATAACGTAAGACAAGTTTAATCTACTCACTTCTTCCGAATAATCAATCTATCCCCTTTGAGTGTTGCGGTATGCTCCCCTTGTGCGAATTCCTGCCATCGTGGTAATGCTGCCGTTTGTGCATCTAATGCTATCGCGTCACCGTTTACTTGGACACCGACATTGAGAATAGCCTTTTTCTCCATATTTGCGCGTGCTGCGGGAGAAACCCACACAGGTAAATCCGTAGTAGATTTAATCTGTTTATTATATGGGCAGAAAACAGGATACTTATTTATCAACTTCTCTCTAAGTGCTTTGAGCGCGACTTCTTCCCCGTGAACCAATGCGATAGATTTTGGGTTTATCGTTTTGATAACAGAAATGAGTTGTCCTTGATCACTGTGGGCGGAGAGGTGAAACCGCTCAACGCGACATTTGACATCAACAGCCGTTCCGTCAGCGAAGTTGAGTGTATCGCCTGATTGTAGTTGTTGTAGTTTCCTTCCGGGTGATTCAGCGTCCTGATACCCTGATAAGAAGATAGCATTTTTCTCGTGAGCAGCCAATCCTCTGGCATAAGTCACCGATGCACCGCCGGTGAGCATACCCGAAGAAGCGATAATACACTTTGGCGTCTCATTTTTCAGGATAGCCTCTTGTTCACCTAAGCGCGCCCGGCTAAAGTTTTTATAGAAGAAAACGGGTTGGCGTGCGTGTGTGATATGTTTTTGAAGTTTAGCACCGAGATACTGTGTTAGATTTTCGTATACCGCACAAATAGAGTTGACCAGACCATCGGTAATAACGGGGAACACCGGTATATTCTGGCTGATCATTGCGTCTCTGAGAATGAGTATAATCTCCTGTGAGCGTCCGAGTGCGAAACTCGGTATCAGCACACTCCCACCGTCTTTTATAACGTCCGCGACCGCTTTGGCTAATTTGCCTTCTTCTTCAGTCCGTGACGGGTGTAGTCCGTCTCCATAGGTTGCTTCACACACCATAAAGTCGGGGGCAGGTAACGAAGTTATATCATCAAGCCCGTCAATCGTCTTTTGGTGGAAAGTTGACACATCACCGCTATAAAAGAATCGCCCTTCAGGTGTCTCAAGGTAAATACTGACAGCCCCTAATATATGGCCGGATCGGATAAACTGCACACGCCAGCCGTCCCATAGTTCTATCCACTCTCCCATTTCAAGCGTCTGTATCCGCGCCAGTGTTGTCTCAACGGCTTCTTGTGTGAAAATGGCGCCTTCCGCTTCAGTTTCCATCACACGCACAGCGTTAGTGAGCATCACAGATGACAGGCGTTGTGTCGCGACTGTTGCGTAGATCGGCGCGTTTGGATAGAGCGCATGCGCCAGCGGTAAGACGCCGACGTGGTCTGCGTGCGCGTGCGACACGAAGATAGCATCTAACACGGGCGCACTTTGTTTGAGCAGTTCAAGGTCAGGTAGCGCGTCATTCCCTGTCTGATTGACGCGTATACCGCAGTCAAACAGGATATAGCGACCGGCAACAGAGAGCAGCATGCAGGAGCCGCCAACTTCACCAGCCCCACCAAGAAAAACATAATTCATGTGTGTTGTCTTAACCTTTCTATTTTCGCCCGCCACTCGTTATTATCAGGTGCTGTGCCGATCCGATGAACAGCCTCGCGATAGGGGTCCGGTATCCAATGCAAATCGCCACTAAAAGCAAGGCTATCCTCATTATCTACGATAGGTGATGCGAGCAAGGCTTGAAACGATTCGGTCATAAACTTTGCCATTAAGTCCGAGAAAATGACACTTATAACAATACGTTAAGTTTTTTCGCCATGACAGGCAGATTATTTTACGCGGAAATGTGCCGACATTTCATCAAAGTCTCCACAACAGACACTTTGGCATATCCAAGTAAATCGCCTGCACTCCATACAACTGGATCACCCATAAATGCAAGGAAAACAGGTCTCAAACGTCCAGTATAGGAATAATTAAAGAGTGCCAACTAAACTTTTTTGTGACGACTTTCCTATTCTTTTGCTTTCGCTTCAGTCTCAAATGTTTCCAAGTATGCTTTCACTGTGCGTATATCAATATCCAGTTTGTAGGCAATATCTATCGGCTCTAACGTCTTGCTGAGTTCTTTGATCTCCTCTATTTTTTCTGGTTTGAGTTTGGTGTTTTGACCAAAGTCAAAACCTTGCTGTTTTCGTTTTTCTACAATTTCTGAAGGTAAGCAGCCATCACGTTGGGCAATAAGATTGGGAAGGTGTCGCCAAACAGATATGGGAGAGGTACCGATTTCGTTTGCAATGGTTTCGTAAGATTTTTCAAGATATGCGTTGGGATTTTCGTTGATATATTTCTGTAGTTTCTCTCTGGTAGGGGATCGCCTCTCTGATTTCGCCATTGGACTACCTCATTGTCTTTCACTATATGTCCTACATTCTATACTATGATTTTTCATTTGTCAATGAATAGATTTTAGCAGGAGCGGTATGTATCTCCCTGCTTTAGTTTGTAGGGTCCATTGGCGTTGGTTGATACCCGTTTCCGCCTCATTTTCTACTTGACGCATCAGCATCAAGTTTATATAATCAGAATTATTCTGCGTAGGTTATGTTAACTCCTATGTAGTAGTTGATACAACTTGAAGGGTAACCTAACGACTGATATGATAGTTTTTTAGGTTGTCCTTCAAGTTTTTTTACGCCATTTTTCGTTATGATTCAAAGAAGTTATTCGCATAGGTGGTTTGAGTTCTTTGAATACGGTAGTATCGCCTTAACACGCCTACCTTTTTGTTCTGGTGGCTTCGGTTGCAATGACGACGGTGCAATTCTCGTGTTTATGAATGTCAATACAGGTCATGAGATTTGCACTATGGTATCCTTCATAAGCAAACCGTGCTGCCATTTTCGTTTTCTGCTATTTTTCTACGCGATACCCACGCCTGACCATCTCTAACAACAGTTCATCATCGGTTGCTTTGAAGATAGGTGTCATGTTGCGCTGTTCTTCACAAGTAATAGCCATGAGTTCTACCGCCTCTTTGACATAAGCATAGTCAACACCTAAGTATTTCTGCGTCGTTGTTGTTGATTGATGTCCTAACATCTCTTTGATGATAAAAATATCACCGGTGATATTGTAGAGGCGTTGTGCGAATGACTTTCGGAGTGAGTGCGTCGCGAGTTTACCGTTCAAGCCTGCTTTGATGAAGGCTTCTCTGAGTACATCTGCGGCACCTTTGCGCGTCAATGGTTTGCCACCGACACGGCTTTGAAACAAGGGGGCATCAGGGGCAATATAAGCAGGATCGGTAAACTTATTTTCATACCACGCTATCAGTTGTCCTATCGCGGTACGTCCATCTATATTGAGCGGGACGCTGCGTGCATGCTCTTTCCCTTTGACGATGTGCTTGCTGAACGCTATATCATTGACTGGTTTGCCGTTCTGCCAGACATCTCCGATTGTGAGCGCGAGAAGTTCGCTGATGCGTGCGCCACAAGAGACACCTAACATAAACAGACTACGATTACGCACCTCATAAGTGCTGTCAAAGCATTCTGTAACTTTGATGATTTCTTCATTGGTTAAGGGGCGTGTTCCTTTCATCGTTTTTTTATCCTTTCACTTGTTGTGGGGCTGCATGAGTGGACGTTAACGCCCTAATTTATGTGATGCTCAGTTTTTTCACGTGCATGTCGCGTTATCCAAAACATGTATATTCGCTGCAGTTGCGTGCTGAGTCATAGACGCATTCACTGGCTTCGTATCTGTGCGTATATGTGCCTAAGAGTTCACCAAGGCTGCCTCGTTTGCAGGGGATGGGTTCGTCCTTTTCTAAATTGCGTCTATAGACATGGAATTTGCTGTTCTGTTCTATCACATGAAAAACTGCCCGAAAAGGTGTCCGCTTGGCTGCTTCTTGGAGTTGTCTATCAAGGGCGATTTCTCTGTTTTCCTGTGCGCTTTCGGTGTTTGTGTAATTCTCTGCAAAGGTTCGGATTTCTGTCAAGATACCGTCAACCTTTTTCATGAGGTCTGCGGTCTCGCTCGCGGATGCGCCGACTGAAAAAAGCAAGTAGTCTTGTAACTCGTTCTTTGTTTCTAATGCTATTTTTCTAAATCTTTCTGACACGGGTTTTCTCCTCGTTGTGAATGAACAAGGACACGCGCGTGTCCCTGTCTCTGATTGCTTAGCCCTCTAACATTACTGAGGCGATTGTTTGTGCGCTAAATGCAGCGTCTGCGGCTGCGCCGTAATGTAAATCAATATCTACAACGCCATCGTCTTGTAGGCGTTTGGCGATTGTTAGACAGGTTGTGACCTCTGGATATTCGGTTATGGCTTGTTGTATCCACGCGTCAATGCCCTCTAAATTAACACAGAGATGCGGTTGCACCTGTGACATTTTATGCAGTTGCGCATAGATACCCGCGCCGTTGAGCGCGTCAACGTTTAGCGGTTGCGATTCGCTCTGGTCATAGCAGACACCTTCAGATACGAACGTTTCGGTTATCCAAACCTGTTGGAACTGGGGTGGGTTTTCAAGTCCTATCCATAGACTACCATTTTGCTTAAATACATACAGCACACACGCGGCTATAGGTTTATCCTGCTGATAATCCCATATCCATGCCTCTAATTCCTTTGTGGTTGTGAGCTCTGCGATCTTCTTGCCGTTGCTGACACTATGAAACGCAAAGTTTTTACCGAACAATCCGATGTGAGCAATCACGCTTTTATCAGTGACATCGTTTAGGGCTAAGGCTATCGGATGATACCTAACGGAATTCTTGACGCTTTCCTCAATGTGTGTATCGGTAAGGATAATCTGTTTTCCTGCTAATGTTGTTATGTCAAACATGCTTTTCTCCTATTTGCTATCAACAATAATTTATTGATTCTGTTCTTGTTCATCAGCAACCCAAAATATGTGTTGCGTTTCCAATGTGACTCTTTTTACACCGGCGTCTTTGAGAGCCGCCAACGTGTGATACTGTTTGCCGTTCGTATCGGTGAGACACTTTATCTGCCCAGCCGTGTCAATCACACCGCCCCAGATTTACCAGTCGCGGTCATCGGTAAAGAATACATGAGCAAGAAAATCATCGGGGAGTATGTCGTATTTAACCTGTTTCTTATCTGTCTTTGGTTCGGACTTTTCTGGTAAAGGTCGGATTTCTACAACGGCTTCCATGCCGAACCCTGGTCCCAACTCTGAATAGTAGACCAGCGATCTTTTTTTATATCGGCTTCGGATAAAATGCGCCGTTCTTCGTTTTCCATCGTAATTTCAAATTGTTTGCCGTTCATAATACACCTCACAATTTTGTTGACTGATAAATTAGAGGGCGCGAGAGGCTTGGTGCCTCCCGTGCCTTTCTAATACCTATTTTAGAAACCCGTTATTGGATAGCGTGATACGACCTCTGCCGCAACGATGCCAGTGTCGCGCAATTCCTCAAGACTGGTGAGTTTTTTACCGTCGCAAGTTTTGACATAATCTATACGCCCCGCACCGTCTACAGCCGCCTGCCACACTTTTTCGTTCTTATCCGCGTCGGTGACTTCCACCGAGCTGGCGTGTGGTATAGCGGGGTGCGCTAACCTTTTCGGTAAGACTACGCCATCTGCAGCGTATTCTAAATCAAAGTGTTCCAAGATATAATCGTAATCCTTTTTATCACTCTTCGGTGTCAAAACCCCATGCTTTAGCTTGGGATGTAGACACCGCAAAAAACTTGATATTTTTCTTAAACCTTTTTCTTTCCCAACGTCTAATCACCATAAGTTTACGCACAGACACTTGTGTCGCCCGACTATAGAAAACAACTATAGTTTGCTAAACGCTACCGTAGGGCATACAGGAATTCACGCCTGTGGAGTCCAAATAAGACCTCACTCAGAGGCACGAGCGACGGAAGCAGGAAAAGCCATTTAAGTTGTAAAGACTTACTATAAGAGCTAAGAATCCCCATGCTTTAGCAGGGGGAGTATGTCAACCACCCAATTCGCATAAGGCAGTGCATATCCTGTCGGGTAACATTCTACCCGCGCATCAGATAACCACAGCGTAAAGGTTTCATCATTCTTATAGAAAAACCCGACGTGGATAATGCCATCGGTTAGGATTTCCAACAATCGCACCCGACCCAAAGGTGTAATGTCGCCTAATTGCGGTGTTTGGTCAACACAGATAGCGACGTCCTTTTTGTAGTATCCGAATGTGGTTGTATCTGATGGGTGTTTAGCATCATGAGCGAGTATGTCAACATCTATCAGTCCATCCGCATAGATACAAGAAATAAACCCTTGTTCGCGGTCCGGTGTTCTGATTTTCTGTCCGAGTAACATAATTTTTCTCCTTTCTTGTAGTACTTGTTTTCGGCTCTTCATTTCTTGCCACCGTCTAATGATAAACCTAAACTCTTTGCTACGTCTTCTGTCTCAATAAATGACTTTTCAAGACAGGTCTTAATTTCTTGATACATGATACCTCCGCGTGTTATCATGAAAATGCTGGTGAGAGAGGGATTCATCCCCTCTCTCTTGTTCGATACCTTACCTATTTTTCAAAACCCGACGCGTACGTGCATTGAGACGCTCGCGACGCTCACGCCTCTGTTTTACTTCATCCCGCCACGATAGCAAGATACCTATTGAGAAAAAGATAAAGATACTTACGCATAAAATTGGTATAAACATGGTGACTCCTTGTAGTTGATTGATACGGCTCTGCATTTTCACGGGCTTGCCACCGTCGCGCTTGATAACGCATCAAACGGGCTGCATTACGATAACGCTTTCAATTCCGATATACAGGTAGGGAAACGTATAGGACACCTTTGAAAAACGTACGTAGGCGATTCTAAACACTTTTTGTTTGCCGTTTTTGCTCCCTTTGAGGTGTTGAGGTAAAACGTGCCGAATGCCATAGCAGCATCCGGCACGGGACGGTTGCCCATCCTTATTTCATCATTCAGTATCGGAATGGTCTATATCGTAAAGAACTGACTCAACCTGCATACCATCACCCGCTTCCAACGCAATTATCAATGCCTCGTTTTCAGCTGCGATGGAGGTATCCGCACCCGGTAAGTTGAAAGTGTCTCTTATTGAGAGTAAGTGTCCGATTATCCTTTGGAATATACGCTGAGAAGCCTCGTTACATTCCGCATCGTATTTCATGAGAGCCTCCTTGAAATAGTTGATTGGGGCGCCTCATACGCCCGATTGATTAAATCTGAAACGGCTTGATACCTGACTCACGAAACTCACGAATAATATCATCGTCTGGTTCACATTCCGCAGCACCGTGTGGTAAATGACGATACGCCTCCCTCGGTGTCATGCCATCATTGATTATGGTGTGGTAACCGCATTGAACACACTTGAACATAAAACCGCCCCACTTGTTAGTCGGGTCATGCATGTAGACATGATTTGTCCGAACTGAACGCTGAACATTATGCATTGATTTTCAGGGACGCGTCACCGCGCCCCTGTCCTTGTAGTCGTTGTTAGAACGGCACGCCGTCACAATAAGTATTGATGACATAAGACGCGAATTCTTCCATGTAGTCGTTTGCGAAATCTTCTGTATCCTCAATCACTTCCTGCATCGTATTCCACTCAAGCCCCGAATCCTCTACACACCGCATCATCGGGATAACACTGCCTTTGCGAAGTTCATACTTAGTTTTGAATAAGCGGATACCTGTGCGCGGTTCTGTCGTTGTCAGAGAACAATACATCTCATTATCCTTGTAGATAAACCGACGACCGATGCGATTGTGAATCCAGATTTTCAGACCTTTATCTTCAAATACAAGATCGCCATCGTTTACCTCAAATTCTTCATGCGCTTGACTATGATAGAGTAAATCAAAAGTCATCGGAGTAGGTTCTGTCAATGTGATAGGCTTGACTTCGGGGTGAATGATATGCTCAACATGACACGCGACATCTTCAATCATTGCCTTGCTGTCTATGTCGTAGTCGGGTGTCTCTAATACTATCACAACATACTTATCATCACGATTGAGAATAGCATTGAGTTTAGACTCACCGCGCTCATTTACACTACTCACATAGTGGTCTTTGCCATAGAGACTAAAGCGGATTTTGTCGTTCTTCTTGAAAAGTCTTGCTTTTGCCATTTTGCACTCCATTGTAGTTGATTAGTCGGCTCTGCATTTTCACGGGCTTGCCACCGACACCGTTGAAATGAAAACAAATCAACGGGGCTGCATTAGACAAGGGGCGCATCGCTGCACCCGCTTGAATTAGATACACCGCGCCATCTCATCATGCATATTGAGACCACGCTTGCGGATTTCCTGCTCAATGTTGCTGCGGATCGCCACTTTTCGCTTTGTGTCTCCTTCAGCGATTGACTCACCTAAATCAAGATATGTCTGAACTAACATATCAACACTTTGCTTGACTTCTAACTTCGCGGGTGTCATAAAGTGGACTTCTGTGATGCCATAATCAGTAAACCTTTCAGGGCTGATATAGGTGTCGTTGAAGTGCAACCACTCTATTTGCCCTTTATTGTTCGTTTGACAGTGTAGCGTCTCACTATGACCATCAAGAAAATGAACATCTGCCATCTGTTCAAATGCCCAATTGCGCTTGTATTTCAATTCCTTATCCATTGATTCTATGCTCCTGTAAAGTGACTGGGGTGCTTGATAGCACCCCGATGTGATTAGTTAGAGTCCTCGCTTGTGATACGGAATGCCTTGATTGATTCTGTCGTGCATGCCGCGCCGAAACTGCTTCATTATTTCCGCTCCCGTTGTTGCTGTCCATGTCGTGAGACCATGCGCAAATGTTTCTGCGGGATTCGCTTTCGCTAACCTTATACCTACCACGTATGCTCTGAGAGACACACGTTGACCTGTTGCTATCGTTATACATCTCATTGTGTAAATCTCCATTGTAGTTATGCGTGCTTGTAGCACAATGATTTGAAATGATTGAATGCTGTCTCAAAGCATTCGTTGTAAAACACTCCATCATCAGAACCTAAAGTATAGACAAAGAAATGTCCTGTCATTCCTGACTGAGTTATTGAAATGTGAAGCGTATCGTTGATAACTATCGTGATGTGCTGATAATCTATCATGACTTTGTATTGCATTGTCTTTCACCTGATTCTTGTAGTTGAATCGGGGGGTTGCACACGATATTTATTTTTTTATCTAAATCGGTGAATCCCCGTTGTTATGCGGTTTGTTGATTTCTACTGACCAGTTTTTGACTACTCAAGGTTGTCTGCGGGTTGAGACCAGAAATTAGACGTTTCGCTTGTTTCGGGTGCATCGGGTGCATCTTCCTGTTTTTCCTGCTTTTCAGGCTTTTCAGGTGCTTGTTGTGCCACCGGCGCTTTGCTGTTGCGTTGTGAGTTCAAAATATAGCCTAAAAGCACGCCTACATTGAGTCCGATGAGCATCCCGAATCCTGCTACGATAATAATGTCAAACATTAGTCAACCTCCTTTGTCATCTAATTTTACCACATAGTATATCACATTGTATTTCATTATGTCAAGTAGAATTTTGATGTTTTTTTAACGAAATAATAAATCTGATGATAAATTCAAACTTTTCACAGATTTTTTGATTTATCTGCGTGCGGGGGTGGGTTATTTGAAGTCAATAACTACTAAAATTTGAATGTTACGTTTTCATGCTTTCGTAACATTCAGCGTGAGAACGCCACAAATACTGGGCTGGCGAGAGCAAAATCGGGCAGATTTACGGATTTTCGGAAAACGAAAGGGGTATAGGGGCGTTTTCACACGGGGCAGGACTTCGGGGCGATTTTGCGGGACTTGCTACATTTTAATAAAAAAAAATAAAAAATTTTACAAAAAATACTTGTTAAAAAGTATCACAATGTAGTATAATTTGGGTATAGAAATGATTTTAGGTGTATTTTAGGTGTCGAAGTCAGTCACAGGCGGAAATCAGAGGCGATTTTTTCACCTTCACGGCAATTTCCTTGATCATCAGAAACAATTTGTCAATGGTGATGTTCATACTAACACGACTGAAGGCTTCTCAAACGTGCTTGGTATGGAAGTCACCACCACTATTGGACGGAATACACGCCCCTATATTTAGCAGAGGCGTGCTATAAATACAACTATAGGAGCATTGACAAGGTTTTTGATAAGTTTGTCAATGATAGTATGAAATGAAAAATCAAGAGTATGATCTTGAAAGACACCTCGCAATTATCAGCCTAAAGATACTCGCGCTTGTTAGAGTTGTCTTTGAGTCGAAACTGTCTTAGTAACGTTTCCTAAAGACCTTATATACTCAACCAGTTCCACTATGGCTTCAGTTGGAAAGTGTGGTGTTTTAGAGGCTTCAACAAGCATATCTAATTCATCTTTAAGCGTCTTGATTTCTTGTTGTAAATCCTCAATTGCTTTCGTGCGTTTTGTATTCATTTATTTCCTCCTTTGTAAGTTAGAGGGGACAGAGTCCACTCGTTGTTAGTTGTTCTAATTGCGATAAATACATTAAATCCTATCGGTAGAACTCCTTTCCTGAAAAATGAGGTTCTGCGTGATATATTTTAAGAATGATTGTCTCCGCAATTCGGCGGGTTTATTCGTATCTGTCATAGATTAGGTTTTTTCCGGTCGATAAAGAAGAATTGCAAAAAACTGAAGCACGCCAGACAGGATACACATCTCAATATATGGCAGAGGCGTGCTATAAGTATAACTACAAAAAGTGAACATCTTTGACAAATTCTTGCCAGAATCTGTCAAGGTCTGAAGAAAATCCATGTCGCTGTTGATGTTACTACAATCTAATAGATAGTAGTGACCGGTGGCAAAATTGGTTCTTGCGTCCGACGCTTGTTTATACTTGAACGTGTAAACTCACGTCGCAATCGCATTTGCCTTTCATAATTTTTCTCTTTCTGTCGCCTAATTGCAATGATGGCGTCAAAAAGTGTGGTTTTTTGCATGTCACATACCTCCTTTATTGGTATAGTGGAAGGTAATGCGACACGGACATCTTCAGTATTACGTACGCTGTTGTATACTATATCAGGGACAAGTAAAATGAGGCGAACAAATGCAAGATATTCAGGAATATAGAACCAAAATAGTTTACAAGTTGGATCAAAATCCTACACTAACAGACGATAGGATTTCAGATGAAGTATTACTTGCGAGTAGAGATGCCGAAAAACTCCTCAATGAACTGAATAGTGTCTGGTTCGAACTGATTGGAACTCAGCTCCTCATTGAAATCCTTCATAAGTAACCTAACTGTTTCAAAGTCAGTAAGGGCAGCATTCTCCAGTCCTAACCTCGTAAAAGCAAGACCACGGTTGAAATAAGCAATGGGATAATCAGGATTTGCCCTTAATGCTTTATTGAATTCAGCGATGCCAGCATCGAATTGCCACTGAACACAGAAATCAACACCTTTATTATTATGGACATTTGCAGGCATTTCACCGTCATGTTTTCTAAAATTTGGTATTTGATTCATTTCAGATTGTTCTCCTTTATTTTACATTTATATCTTAACGTATTTAGTGTAGAATTTCAGCCGAATTATGATAGGATGATATATTTTGGGAGTGGTTGTCTTGGAAATTAGGCGGGCTTACTCCTATCTGTCATAGATTCGGTCAATTTGATAGATGATTTGAGGTGAACTTATGGGATTAAAAAATGATGTATTTGGCAAAGATGGGATGCTACATCGAGCTGTTGGTGACGAATATGAACTGCGCGAAGGGCAGATGCGTATGGCGGTTGCTGTCGGACGCGCTATACTTGGACGGGATATACTGCTATGCGAAGGTTCTACTGGCATTGGTAAATCTTTCGGTTATCTTATTCCCGCATTCTCACCGAATACCCGGAAGATACGGGAAATGATTGAAGAGTCCCCTAAGCCGATAATCCTATCTACCTCAACAAAGATGCTTCAAGACCAGTTGATTGAAACAGATGTCCCACTTGTGAGCGATGCCACACAGGTGCCGCTAAAGGTTCATGTTGCGAAAGGACGAGGCAACTATCTATCTAAACGCAGATTGGACAACTTCCTTCAACAAGTTGAAGCAAACGCTATCGGATTTGAAACCGCTGATGTTGCAGAACGCGCAATACCACAAGCTGCTGCATTAAATGATTGGTGGCAAGGTATACAGGAAGAATCACTTGATATTGATGGGGAATTCGCAAACTTCACGCCAGAACAATTTGAACTTGTAACCAGTGAACGCCTTGATACAGAAGATAAAGCACGCATCTTTAACCTACATCCTGAGATTTTAGAAGCCGTCCGGTCGGATCACCAAGACTGTTTAGGACAACAATGTGAGAACTACCCTGATAATTGTCCATTTTACAAGAAACGCAACGACATGGAGGGTGCTAATCTTATCATCGTCAATCATACACTCTTGCTGACGCATCTACGGTATGGAAACATCTTACCTGACGCCAATACTTTTATCATCGACGAAGCACACAAATTCTACCAGACTGCCAGCTCTGTATTTGAAATCTCACTGAACCTCGCACGCGTTCGGAAGTTTCTGACTATATTTTTGACGCGGTGGAAAATGTTTCTGAAGGAAGCTCAAGCAACCGATAGAGAAGAAATACAGATCGTTATTAGCACGCTTGAGAGAAAAACACAGCAGACAACACACATCGCTGAAGACTTCTTCAAGAACTATTACAAACAAATACATCAAGACGCAACCCAATGTGGTGTTATCGCACCACATAACGAGCGATACAGTTATACACTTGGAGGATTTCCTTATGAAACACAACAATTCATAAAAGAACTGCAATGGTATTCAGAACTTTGCAATGAATTCGCTGACAATTGTTTTAGCGATCTGATAGCAGATGAGGATATAGACCAGAACGCAGATATAGAGGAAAATCAACTCAAATCGCAGGAGCAAGATTACCACAAATTCCTCATTTTACAAAAATATGCAACGGATCTCGTCACAGACAGTGCGGAAGTCCTCAGTTTTACTGCTCCGAAAACTTATTGCTATTGGGCAGATGTTGCCACTTGTAGAAAATGGGAAGATACAATGACAGGGTACCGGCTCACGCTCAAAAGAACGCCTATTGACATCACGGCACAGCTTGAACCTCTATTCGCAAAAGAAAACGCGGTTATCTTGACTTCCGCCACCCTTACGACTGGAAAACAGAACTTTTACCGACTCAAAACACAACTCGGATTACAAAACAAACAACGAGTCAAGCAAATCGTTGAACCCTCACCCTTCCCACCGAAGAATCTTGAAATACACTTGTTTTCTAATCTTATTGAGCTGCCACCACACAATACGCCCATCGAAAAACAAAATGACTACTGGGAACAACAAACACTTTTATGTCAATACTACCTATCGCTACATCACGGACGCACACTTGTGCTATGCAGAAGCAGGCAACAAATGGATACCCTCTACGATAGACTTATACCCACACTTGACGCACTCGGTGTAAACCATTTCAGACAAGAGGAACACAGCAACATAAAACAGCAACTCACCGAGTTTATTAAAGATGAAACTGCCGTTATGTTTGGCGTGGAAACCTGTTGGGAAGGAATTGACGCAAAAGGCGATACGCTCAAAACACTAATCGTCACAAGACTGCCATTCGCTCCGCCAAACCCCGTGACAGAAGCACGAATAAAACAACTCAATCACCCAAAAGATGGATTTCGTCATATTATTCTACCCGAGATGCTACTACGACTCAAACAGGGAGCAGGAAGACTTATCAGAACCGCTACAGATAAAGGTGTCATCGCAATACTTGATACAAGAGCAAGCACCAGAACATATAGAAACGATGTCAAAGAAGTATTACCGCCTGCTACCTATAGACGGAACCCCAAAGAAGTTATACAATACCTGACACAGAAAGACAATAGTCGTTATTGACTTCGTATATCTTAGGAAGAAAACAACGATAAATAGGCTTACCCAATGAATTTAATGCAACTTGTCATGAACCCCCCAACAGAAAAGAACTGTTTCGAATTCCTGGAAAAGATCATTTGGAAAGGTGAACCGAAATGTCCACGCTGCCAAAGTAAAAAGGTGAATAAACGGAACGAAACGAAAATAATCGGTAGATGGAATTGCTATGAATGCAAAACAAGCTTTCGCGCCACATACAATACTTTATTTCACGATACCAAAATACCACTTCAAACATGGTTTCACGCTATCTTCTTGATATATGGGGTTGAGAAGTGTCCTACCAGCGTTCAATTAGCACGCCAGTTGAAAATAAATCAGAAAACCGCATGGTATATGATACGACGAATTCTAAATGCAATGGAAAAGAAAGATAATCGCATTTTAAAGAGTATCGTAGAAGCAGAGGACACAGACATTGGGCACAGGAAAGATTGAAGCAGAAGATTATTTTGTTGGAAGGTGTAAGTATCTCGCAACTTTCTAATACTCGTTTGACCGGCGGTTGTGGCAACACTTTTTCAGGATTCGTGCGAATATTGGTAATTCTGGAAACTTAGAGGTGAAACCTGTCAATCAGCATGCTGCAATTGAGAAAATTCAGTATGGATAGTGCATATACCGGCGGGAGTAAGGATTATAATTTCACGAAGTTTATGATGTTGAATTGATTATGCTACGAAGTAAAGTGCTAATGTAGTTCACATAGATTTATCATTATTCTTACCTATCTTGATATATTTTAAAATTGTGCGCGTTACCGTTAATATTTAGTTTGGTAACGTACAAAAACATGGTACAAATGCTAACCAAGTCCATAAACCTAAGCCTAATCAGAGGTTAGAACTTCTATAAATTTTTGAGTGACAACTTACAGGAATTCAGTGACAACTTACAGGAATTTAGTGACAACTCACAGGAATTCACAAAAGTTAAATTTTTTGTAAATCCAATTCTCCGAGAAAATCAAACGCTTGGTCTCTATTTTTACACCAAAAGGAAACGAATAAACCGATTTTATACGGAAAATAGAAAAAATAAGATAAGCCCTGCAACACCTATAGCCCATCCACAATGGATAGGCTGGAATAACACTTATTTTATTTTACTCGTCTACGTAGGACACGGGTTTTGACCAAGACCCGCATCCACTAAATCCGAGTGGAAACGTAAAATCATCTCAAAATCGTCCCGCATCCGCTTCGGCATAATATTGTATTTTTCGTTATCAGACGCAGCACGAAATGAACCGCGTTTCTCAGGACGATACTGGATGTCTCCTGTCTCTACATCTATACGCCATTCTTCATTGTAACTATAACGCCAGTTCCCCTCAATACGCATACCACGAAACGTCTGTTCCGCCTCCGGTGCGCGAAGCCTACGCTCAGGATACGGCTTCGGATACAACTGATACGACTGCGCCTCTTGCGGACGACGCTCCAACTTACCTAACATACCTGCCCATTCAAGCTGCTTAATACAATCACATACCGTTGTTGTGCCGAACCGCGTCCATTTGCATAGCTGCGCTATACTCACAGGCTCCGTTATACCGGTCGTGAAATCTGAATGGATCTTCAGAAGCATCCAGATCAATAACGACTTCCAACTAATGTCTCCTGCCAACAAACGCTCAAATAATCCACCATACCCACGAGGCATCGCACACTTAGCTGGCCTGCCGTCTCTATCCAAGGGGACTAATTCTTCTTCGCAAAGATGATGCTTCAACTCAAACTTACTGGTCTTAAATCTACCAGATAACCGCTTCATCCATTTATTAGTCAAACGAGATAGTGCTTGCTGCACATATTGAGGGGATACCGAAAACAACGAACCAACATGACGGATGGAAAGCGAGTGGGATTTACCAAAGTCCCAGTGAGAAAACGCATTGTAGCACTGATAGATCGCAGCATCAAACGCTTTTTCTGTCCCCTCCATCAAAGCATCTAACATGCTAAAAATTTGAAACGGAACTTGCATCGTGTCTTTTTGCGTTTCTAAAAAGATAGGCGGACGAGATGATTCTGCTGATTCAAGTGTTAAACCTTCTTCGGGAATATTAAGGGATATGTCGGTTTCTTGTACCTTCGCGTTTAAAATACCCGTTTTATGCATAATAAACCTCTTTTTGAGGCATTAAGAGTATAAAATTCAGAAAAAAGTGAAAAAATACTTGTTTTTTATTTTTCTATATGTTATACTCTTAGCAACCTGTTATAGCAGGTAACCGATTTTAAAGATGTGCTGTCTCCAAAAATCGTGCCGAACCATGCTTTTATAGGCCCAAGACATTTCGTGTGTCTTGGGTTTCGGCTTTTTAACAGAAACTATTACAATCATATTTTATCTTACATGGACATGTTACGATTAATTCCAATTTTTAATCAACTTAAATATTCATTAAAACGACATAATTTGTTGAATTTGTAGAAAATTAGTGTATTAGTCGCAGATTAAACTTGAAAGCACTCACTTTTATTCGCTTTCACAAATGAATCGGTAGTGTGAGATTACTCATCAACCGTCAAGGTAATCGTTTCTGCTGTTAACAAGGATCGCATGAGTTTGGGTATATCCCCGATCCGTTTCAGTCGTCCCTGCAATGTTTTCTGCTGGTTCGCAAGCCAACTCAGCACTTGACTTATATCATAG
This sequence comes from Candidatus Poribacteria bacterium, assembly GCA_965219695.1. Lineage (GTDB taxonomy): Bacteria > Poribacteria > WGA-4E > WGA-4E > WGA-3G > MSPOR6. The sequence continues at coordinate 21,115 of CBDCOJ010000015.1, forward strand.
GCGTTTCGCACTGGCGCATAGGCACCGGGCACGTCCCTTTCTGTTTTTGGAATAGGCGCGAGATCGGTGAATTTTACAGCCTCGTTCTTGACTGGCGGATCCTCCAAATCTGGTGGTTTGACGACGGGCGGACCGTCCGCATCGCTATAATAGGACAATCTAAAATTAGCATCTTTCCCAGTCTTTGCTATATGGTAAACTCTCGCAGCCGCATGGATACCCCACCTTTTAGATACATCTTTTTCAAGCCATTTGCCAATTTGACAGGACCCCGGTGCCGCATCCCATAAATGTTGAACAATTACTTTGGTTCGCCACCATGTCAACAATCGTTCCTTTTCTCTTTCAAACTGCTCTTTGGCAAATTGTTTCTCTAAAAACTTATAGATAGCATTGACATTGAGCGTATCTGTGTAGTGAAACTCTTTGAAGGTCATGTTATCCCCATACATCAATCCGTTGTCACATACAAGACGATGCCACGTCAAATTTATTTCTAATGCTGTGGATTTATCAACTGAGTTTAAGGCATTTACCTTCAAGTAAACCGGATGTCCATCGCCTGGATCAAAATATGTCCTTATTGATGCGTTGTGACTGTGTGCTGGTAATGTTAGACTGAACCACATACGTTCCCCGTACTCCGTTAAACAAAGTTGGGCTTGATGCTGGTCGAGATCAAATCCGTTTTCTTGTAACACATCTGCTAAGGCATTGAGAAAATCGTGATGTTGAACCAACTGATATTTCTCTGAAACAACGCTGACGGGTATCTGCAAAGTGTCATCGTGAGAGAAAATAACGGGTCGGCAGTGCCCCCAAAGCGGTTCTCGGACTATCATAAATAGGTAAGGGTTTACACCTTCACCTGGTATGGCATACGGCACTTTTTTGAAACGAGGCACATACGGACGCAGCTTACGCAACGTGCCTTCTCTAAATGTCGTCTTTCTACCATACCAAGTGAAATTACGCGGTGGGTGTCTCATAAAAAACTCCTATTTTTATAGAATGAGTGGATACATTCAACAATTCGGGTATAGCAATACTATCTCTTTTACTGTTTTACTTATAGTAAACTTTAGAATTAACGGGACATTTTGAGACGTGAATCAACGCCAAATGCGCTTGGCAGAATACGCGTTTGGTATTCTGCATGATTTGGCGTGAGAGAACTCCGATTCCCGACTATTAGTGTGTCGCGATTCGGAGATCGATTCTACAGAATATGTGTATCTCTATTTTCAAAGTGCACTATATAGAAAAAATTTACTTTTGTATTAACATTTTACGCGTTGCGGTAAAGCCGCCTGCGGTGAGTGTATAGAAATAGACTCCGCTTGCGACAGGTTCCCCATGTGCATTCTTACCATCCCAATAGGCTGCCCGTTTTTTCTCTTGATAGATACCGGCAGTTTTATGTCCAAGGGGTAGTTTCCGAACCACCTTCCCATTCACAGCATAGATCCTCAACGTAACATCTGCGGACTTGGCGAGTTGATAGGGTATCCAGGTTTCAGGGTTGAATGGGTTCGGATAATTCGGTAAGAGTGCCGTTTCTTTAGGTGTCAATACCTTCAATAGATTTTCCAACACCTGTATACCGCGTTGAAAATTGGGATCTGTCAGGTTGAGCTGCCGTGCTGCGTTTAGCCATTTTTCCACATTTGTTCTTATAGGAGCGATCTCCAAATAGCGACTCAACATAGATGGTGCACCAGCCGTATTTCCAAACGCTGCTGCGACGCGCGTAAGATCCACGATATTCACGACACCATCCCCATTGACATCGGCAGCATGTGAACCCGTTGCACCGAAGTTAGAAGCGACAAACGTTAGGTCATTGATATTCACCACGCCATCTTTATTGACATCCTCTACAATTGCAGTCGGTGTAGGATTCAGTTCCCATAGTAGCATGGTGCCGTCGTGATAACTCATACTTGCGAGTGTATTTCCATTTGGACTAAACGATACACTAATGGAATTCCCCGTATGTCCGGTTAGTGTTTTGATGTTCTTTCCTGTTGACACATCCCATAAACGGATGCTGTGGTCATAACTTCCACCCCCACTTGCGAGTGTTTTTCCATCCGGACTAAACGATACACTATGGACCGACTCATGTCCCGTTAGTGTTTTGATGTTCTCACCTGTGGATATATCCCATAAACGGATGGTGCCGTCCATAAACCCACCTCCACTTACGATTGTATTTCCATCCGGACTAAACGATATACTATTGACCCTCCTATGTCCCAGTGTTCTGATGTGCGTCCTTGTGGACACATCCCATAAAAAGATACCTTCATCAAAGTGAAACCCCATACTTGCGAGGATATTTCCATCCGGACTGAACGCTACTCTCTCGACATGCGACGTATGTCCCGTTAGTGTTTTGATGTGTGTCCCTGTTGACACATCAAATAAAAAGATCGTGCGCTTCGAATTTCCACTTGCGATTGTATTTCCATCCGGACTAAACGATATACTCTTGATATTACACGCATGTCCTCCAAATAACGTTTTGATGTGTGTGCCTGTGGACACATCAAATAAATGAATGTGGTTCCCACTCCCACTTGCGATTGTATTTCCATCCGGACTGAACGACATACGTCCGTATCCAGAAATCTTGTATCCAGGTCCCGATAGTGTTTTTATGTTCTTTCCTGTTGACACATCCCATAAACGGATTTCTCCCCCACTCCCACTTGCGAGGGTGTATCCATCCGGACTAAACGATAGACTATAGACCCTTTCCGTATGTCCCGTTAGCGTGATGTGTGTCCCTGTGGACACATTCTGTAAATGGATGTCTACCCCATTTGCAATTGCGAGAGTGTTTCCACCTGGACTGAACTCGCCCAGCGACCGCGCATGTCCCGATATTGTTTTTATGTTCTTGCCTGTGGACACATCCCATAAACGGATTTCTCTCCTACTCCCACTTGCGAGCGTATTTCCATCCGGACTAAACGATAGACTATAGACCCTTTCCGTATGTCCCGATAGTGTTTTGATGTGTGTCCCTGTGGACACATCCCATAAACGGATTTCTCTCCTACTCCCACTTGCGAGCGTATTTCCATCCGGACTGAACGATACACTAATGTGATCCCCCGTATGTCCCGTTAGTGTTCTGATGAGTGTGCCTGTTGACACATCCCATAAACGGATTTCTCTCCTACTCCCAGTTGCGAGTGTCCTTCCATCCGGACTAAACGATAGACTATAGACCCAACCCGTATGTCCCGATAGTGTCCTGATTTTTTTTTCTGTGGACACATCCCATAAAAAGATCATGCCATCAGTATCTCCACTTGCGATTGTTTTTCCATCCAGACTAAACGATATACTCTCGACCTGACTCGTATGTCCCAATAGCATTTTGATGTTATTTCCTGTGGACACTTCCCATAAATGGATGTCTCCCCCACTTTCACTTGCGATTGTTTTTCCATCCGGACTAAACAATACACTATCGACCGATCCCGGAGGATACCGCCTTGTCTGTACCCGTAGTGTTCTGATGAGTGTGCCTGTTGACACATCCCATAAACGGATGGTGCCGTCAAACATCCCACCCCCAGTTGCGAGTGTTTTTCCATCCGGACTAAACGATACACTCTCGACCGCCCCCGTATGTAGTAAAGACAGACCAAACCGTTGACGTGCCCTCCTAACGAATACACTATAGACCTCCCCCGTATGTCCTGAGAGAAGATCAAGTTCTTCCCCTGTCTGTGCATCGTAAATCCAAATACCGATACTACTTGCGACTGCTAACTGAGTGCCATCTGGTGAATACGCGATCTCATTTATTGTCCCTTTCCCAAATCGTGCTTTCGCACCTTCGGGTAGGTGCCATTGCGGGGAAACTTGTGCGAAGGTGTTTAGTGTCAAAAGCATTGCGAGCATAAAAGTGATTAGAATCAGAAAGTGTCTGTTTTTCTGTCCGGCGAATACGCTTACGTTAGCAGGCTGACCTATTACAATAAGAAATAAAAGGGTTGTAAGAAGTCTTTTGATATTCACAGGTAGCTCCTTTATGATTGGAGAGGCAAAGCCCCTCGTGGTTAATAGTGATTACAAACCACGAAACCAATCTCTCGGTTCGTAATTATTATTGCTCAAATCACATCCCGCTATGTGCAGTGGATACAGCACTGCAAAAGCGGCAATGATTAAGAGCAAAACCTGTAAGACATTTTTCACGATATAATTACCTTTCTATTGATAAGTTTGTCAATGAAAGTATGAGATGAAAGAAGAACAATTGTCTTGTCTTCGTCAACAACAGGTGTCTGCGCACTTATACCAACGCATAAGGTTGTTATTCGTTCTGATATAGGATGTTTATGGGTGTGTCTCATCTATAGATTGCACTAAAATAACACCAGGGTTGTGTATACAAATTGTGACAGTCTACAGGGAGGGTTGACAGGTGTGTCAACGAAGAGAAGAATGTTTCAGGCAACTCGCCCTATAGGGTGCTGGTTCCCACTTTAAACTATCAAAAAACAGGGTCTTCTGATATGATGGAAACCAGCGCTGTCATATTGGTCTAATAGTCGGTATGGCAGTGCTTAGCGTCGCTGGGTGTTCCTGCACCCGCGGCGCACCTAAAAAATTAGGAAGCAGCCCTGACGTAACTCACGCACCTCGTGAATTGCTTACGTCAACATATATTGTAGCAAATATACAAAATTTGTGCAAGAAAAAAATGGATTAGGCTCCGAATCAGCATATTCCGCACGACGTAACGCAATAAATGCAAAAATCGGCAATACACATCCGGTAAAAATGCTGTAGCGGTTTTCCTACCTTAAATCTTCAGATGAAACACAATATTTTTCATATTTTGCACCCTTTCCAACCCAACACTGTGTCTTTAATTGTGAAAGATATTAGACACACCTATTTTGGTTATTGGTTGACATCTTATTACCTTTGCTATAAAATCGGTATTTTGATGGGTGCGATCTGCATCGGACATTATTTAGACTGGCAAGTATATCTTGATGCTGGTTAGAATGGTGTCTTAAACCACAGAATCCACAAGTATCTACTGGTAGGTGTTATCAGCTTTTTGCACACATCTGGAAACCTTTGTGGAGAATCAATATGAATGAAATACGTGAAAGTTTACAACAATGTAAAAACGCTCTGGAACAATACTTGGAACTTTGGAATGGTAATAGCAAGTTTATAGTCATAATAGAAGGGGGAATTCCGATCCGTTGTCAATCACCAAGAGATACTTTCAATCAAACAATTAAGGTTCTTGGAGTAGAGAGAGTGTATAATCTCGGCATTGGACTACCCGACAGTCCTCTCATTTCAGAAGAACCGCGACCGAATCAGGAACATGAAATTGCACCAGGACGCTACATAAAGACAGCATTAAGTAATTACTATAAAGCAGAATACCTTTTGCTGATTGCTGAAAGGCTTGATGCTGAATTGTTTATCATAGACATTGACGCGCGTAATGATTTAATAGCCGCTTGGAAAACACGTAATGACAGACAGTTTCATACTATTCCCCAATAAGTCGATTCGGAGCATCGCATTTTATAGAATTGCTTACATTTACACTGCAAGGGAACGTTAAACAGCCTACACTCGTATACAAAGGAGACAGACTATAGTGAAAAAACCTATTAAACATTACGATCACCCTGACAAATTACCAAACATACCAACCCAAGAATTAAGCGGCTTTGCAAATAACGAAGATACCGAACCGACACGCTATCCGCGCGATATCGCCCTTGACCCTCAGTTAGTTTGGAAAGGTAAAGATCAGCAGAACGATGAAGATCTTGAGATTCAAGCCGTTCCTATCTATATTCATGAACATGTTCAACCACAAGCGATTATTGAAATGCTGCGAGCTCAAGATCAAAAAAACGAAGATGTTATAGCTTCGCTTTTTGAAGGTTTTGACACGCTTGATCTTGAACAGAAAATTGAGTTTTACCAACACGAACTGAACTGGCATAATCGATTTATTCTGGGTGACTCACTTGTGGTAATGAATTCCCTTGCTGAGAAAGAACATTTAAAAAATGGAGTTCAGATGATTTTCCTTGATCCGCCGTACGGTATTAAATTCAGTAGCAATTGGCAAGTTAGTACCCGAAAGCCGAGTGTTGATGATACCGATGAAGATATAACTCCGCAACCTGAACAGATAAAAGCATATCGAGACACGTGGGAACTCGGTATCCATTCTTATCTTGCTTACCTGCGAGATCGTCTTACTGTTGCGCTTGATCTCCTCACTGATAGTGGTAGTATTTTCGTTCAAATTAGTGATGAAAACGTCCATCTTGTTCGGTGTTTATTAGATGAGGTTTTTGGAAGTGAAAACGCTGTTACTACGGTAGCATGGACAAGAGGCGACTTGACATCATCCACATCTATTTCGTCAGTTTTTGATTATCTGCTATGGTACGCCAAAGACAAAAAACAAGTAAAATATAGGCAACTTTATATGAAATGGGATGAACACACAGCAGATCCCCTTCTTAGATCTTATCAAAAAGTTCAATTGCCCGATGGGACGCGGCGCGGAATGACACGTAAAGAAAAAGACAATCCCTCTTTGCTGCCTGAAGGAAGCAGAAGATTCGTAGACTATTCAGTAACATCACAAACTGCTGGGGATGCGACGTATCCTTATGAGTTTCAAGATAAGGTTTTTACCCCTACAAGCGACAGGGGATGGGCAGCAAGCCGTGAAGGCTTAGACAGAATGGCAAAACAAGGCAGGCTTTTTACGTCTGGGAAATCACTTCGTTATATTCGCTATCCCACTGATTCACCTGGACGTTCTACAACTAATCTCTGGACAGATACAGCAGGAGGACGTTCAGGAAAAGAGTTTGTAGTAGAGACAAACCCTACAGTCATCCAACGATGTTTGCTTATGACAACAGACCCTGGTGATCTTGTCCTGGATCCGACATGTGGTAGTGGCACAACCGCTTATGTAGCAGAGGAATGGGGTAGGCGTTGGATAACAATAGATACATCGCGCGTTTCACTTTCACTGGCACGTGCACGGCTAATGTCCGCTAAATATCCATACTATCGTCTTCAAGAAACACATAATATTAAGAAGGGCTTTGATTATAAAACAGCATCTTATGTTAGTCTCTCAGACATGGCAAATAACACTGATATTGATATAATCCATACTGAATATGCTGAGAAATTAGACTCGTTACTTGAATTACTTAATACACATGATGGCGTAGACTGGAAAGAGTGGGAAGTTCCGAACGAAACCAATCCATCTTGGGATATAGAATTCAAAAAACTTCATCAGCAATATATCTCACTCAAACGTCAACGACAGAATGATATGGATGCCTCTACAGGCAAACGTGCCAAAAATGAAACGCTTTATGATCAACCTTTTGAAGACAAAAAACGGGTTCGGGTAACAGGACCCTTCACGGTAGAAAGTTTATCACCACATCTTGTTGTTGACCCCGATGAAGAATTCGAAAGTGCCGATCCTACGCCTATTTTCTTGGAAGCTGAACAAGATTACCATAAACATATCCTTGAGCACCTCAAAACAGCAGGTGTGCAAAATCGTATTGAAAAAGATAGAATTAACTTTGATTGGTTGGAAGAATATCCCGGAGAATATATCCATGCTGAAGGCGTGTATACAGACGAAAACGGGAACACACAGAATGTTGCTGTTAGCATAGGGCCACAATATAGCACTGTGGGGAAGCAGTGGATGCGGGAAGCTGCTAAGGAAGCCGTGAGCAAAGTTTCCGAGTTCAATTTACTCATTGTTACCGGTTTTGCGTTTGAGGGGTATACCACTGATACTGACACGCGCGTTGGGAAACTCCCTATTCTCCCAGTAAAGATGAGTCCTGAATTAATGGTACAGGAACTTAAGAATACGGGAGAGGGAAACCTTTTTATGGTGTTCGGGGAACCGGATGTCAAAATCCTTGAATCTGAAGATGGTACTCTCTCTGTCAAACTTAATGGGATTGATGTATACGATCCGGTAAAAGGATTAGTTCGTTCTGATACGCCAGAAGACATTGCGTGTTGGTTCATTGATACTGCTTACAACGGTGAGGCATTCTTTGTTCGGCATGCATATTTCACAGGAAAAAATAAGCCGTATGAGCAGCTGCAGAGAGCGTTGCAATCGGAGATTAACGAGGAAGCATGGCAAGCTTTATATCGAACCGAGAGTCTGCCTTTTGCTAAGCCTGAGACCGGTAAAATTGCTGTGAAAGTTATCAATCATTTTGGTGATGAGGTTATAAAAGAGTATAAGGTGTAATAGGTGTATATTTACACAGCAACCGAAAACAAATTGAAGGAAATAGGAATTATCCAATGTCAGAAGTTACTATAAAAAACCCTGTTATTAACAGTCCATTTGATGAACCGCAACGACATTTCCAATTTACTGAGCGCGGTATTACTGAAGATATAGTTGAAGGTAGGCGTAAAAGTGAATATTTTATTCCAATGCCGAAACCGAAAAAACAAGTTCAAAACGAGCAAATGTCACTTGGCATAGGGGAAGCTCGCGAACTTAGGGAAGCGAACATCTTTATTAACCGGGTGCGCGACCAAGTTACTGCATGGCGAAAAAGTGGTTATCCCGGCGTGACGCCAACCACAAGACGTTTACTTGAACACTGGAACAATCCTGAAAACGAACCGCGTCTCTTTTTCTGCCAGCGCGAAGCCGTTGAAACCGCTATCTATCTCAACGAGTGTGAACGTAAAAATCTCGGAGATTCATTCTATAATCAATTGAAAAGTGCAAACAGTGAAGCAAATCCTAATCTTTTCAGAATTGCTTTCAAAATGGCAACCGGTACTGGCAAGACGGTAGTCATGGCAATGCTAATCGCGTATCATACACTGAACAAAATAGCAAATAAAACGAGCACTCTTTACTCCGATACCTTTCTCATTGTAACTCCGGGTGTGACAATTAGAGATCGGTTACAGGTGCTTATGCCCGAAAATCCAGATAATGACTATCAAAAAATGGATTTGCTACCCCACGGGGTCTATGAGGCACTCTGCCAGGCGAAAATAGTCATAACGAATTACCATGCTTTTCAGACGAAAAAAAAAGAGTCTTTGAGCAAAGCAAACGAAAAAGTTCTCGGAGATGGTGCTAAAAATTTCATAGAAACACCCGATGAAATGGTGACACGGGTTTGCAGAAGTTTCAGTAAAAAGAAAAACATAATTGTGCTTAACGATGAGGCGCATCACTGTTATCGCCGCAAGCAAGAGGAAAATGAATTAACGGATGATAGTCCACGCTTGTGGATAAGTGGATTAGAAGCCGTTAACGCAAAGCTTGGTATAAGAACTGTCTATGATTTATCTGCGACACCGTTCTTTCTAAGTGGATCGGGTTATTCAACCGTGACGCAGGGCGGGAGAAAACTTAGAGAAGGTGTCCTATTCCCGTGGGTTGTATCAGATTTTGCGTTAATTGACGCGATTGAATGTGGTATTGCAAAGGTGCCGCGTGTTCCTGTAGCAGATGATTCAACGACAGATGATCCGATCTATCGTCGTCTTTGGGAAGTGGTCAGGGATAAATTAAAGGGAATCGTAACAGAAAGTGAACCGCAGTTGCCACAGGAACTTGAAACTGCACTTCAAAGTCTATATAGCAATTACGAGGAAGCGTACGATCTGTGGGAAAAAGAACCAGAAGGTTTGACACCGCCGGTCATGATTGTCGTATGCAATAATACAAAGGTGTCAAAACTTGTTTACGATTGGATTGCCGGATGGGAAAAAGAAACTGCTGATGGGCAGACGGTCGTCGTAAAAGGCAAATTACCAATTTTTAATAATGAGGATAACGAGAAGTGGAGTGAAAAGTTAAATACAGTACTCATTGATAGCAAACAGCTGGAGTCTGGAGAACCACTAAAGGAATCGTTTAAAAAAGCCGTCAAAACTCTGATTGAACAGTTCAGGCTGCAAAAGAATGTAGATAAAGTTACAGATGAAGACCTATTACGCGAAGTGTTGAATACTGTTGGAAAAAAGGGGAAACTCGGTGAAAATATTAAGTGTGTTGTCTCGGTGTCAATGCTCAGTGAAGGGTGGGATGCAAGACGGGTAACGCATATTCTCGGTGTTCGTGCTTTTAGCACACAGCTGCTTTGTGAACAAGTAGTCGGGAGAGGGTTACGTCGCTCAAGTCACGATGTTGAAAAAACAACCGTCTCGGTTGATGACGAAGATATAACGCTGGAAGCGTTCCCAGCAGAATACGCTGAAGTGTACGGTGTCCCGTTCTCATTTATTCCTGCTACTGGTACTGGAAAAGGAAAAGGTCGGAGACCTGTGACGTTAGTAGAATCTATCCCAGAAAGAAAGGAGAAATGCGAAATCACATTTCCGATAGTTATTGGTTATCGCAGATGTTTCTCACCTGATAAGTTGGATGCAGTTTTTGACGATAATTCCCGCTATGTTCTTTCTACTGAAGAAATCCCTTCCACAACAGAAAACCAGGATATTACAGGTAGGTCAATAGATATTGAACCGCTTTATGGGGAAAAGTACCGCATCCAAGAAACTGAGTATGCCCTAACCCGATTGCTCTTGGATACTTATCTACGCGATACTGATGAAGATTCACAGTGGTGGCTTTTCCCACAGCTACTTCGTATTACGCGCCGATGGATGAAGGATTGTGTCACATACAAAGACAATACTAACCCTCAGTTTTTTAACATCGGTGAAATCGCACGCATGGCTATACACCGAATTTACATGGGAATCCTAAATGCTGAAAAACTATCTAAAAAAACTGAACCCGATCATACGGAGACACCTAAAACTTTCCTCCCTATCTTTCCAATGTCTTCCGGTATAAAAGGACGCACTGGAACGACATCAGGGGTTTCATTTGAAACAACACGTCCCACACGCGAAACTAAACCCGATAAGTGTCACATTTCGCATGTTGTTGCTGACACTGAGTCTTGGGAGCAAAAAACCTCTTATGAATTAGAACAGATGAATGTGGTAGATGCCTATGTCAAGAACCACAAAATAGGGTTTACGATTCCTTACATCAATCACAATGGTGAAAGTCGTCAATATGTTCCTGATTTTATAGTGCGTCTCAAAACAGAGAATAAGGTAGTGCATTTAATCTTGGAAGTATCTGGTTGGAAGAGGGAAGATAAAACTCAGAAGGTGAATACCGTCAATAATATGTGGCTGCCAGCAATAAACGGTTGCGAAGAATTTGGAGAATGGTTCTTCCTTGAGATCACTGACCCATGGAATACTCAGAGTGAAATCAGAAAGTTTTTGAAAGACAATGCGTTGTAATACCGGCAGAAAATATACAGTCTAACTGGATGAATAGACACGGAAGTTTTCAGAAAATCCGGCAAATACAGAAAGAACATCAATACATATCTTAACTGGTGTCGGGCGTAGTTACTTGAAATGGGCAGGCTTACAAAACCGAGTGGCACTATCTTTATTGCCTAAGTAGAATGGAAGACACAATCTTATAACGTTTAAAAAGTCAACGGTATGAAATATATGAAAACAAATCCAAATTGGGTCAAGAGCACAAGAATCTTGATCCTTCGAAACCAACCGTCCGATTACACCTCTATAACGGCACAGAAAAACTTAATGTCTTGTAATAGATGTCATTTTCTTTATGCAAGATGTCATGAGAACATAATGAATTTTATTACATCCGGTTAATGTCCGAATTATCACGAAATGTAAAAGGAGATACATTTGATGAGAAATCCTTTTAGAAGAAATAATGTAAATAACTCACAGAGTCAGGTGATATTTGATCCAGATTTTTACAGCAATTTTTGGCAAAAGTTCCGCAGCCACTTAGACGAAAATGATTCCCCGCTAACGGTATCTGGTAATCTTTACAACGGTTCAGGTGAGAACAACAAATATACTTACTCAAAAATTCATTTTGGTGAGTGTGATCCGAATACACACTATCTTGCTGGGTGGACTTGGGCTGAAGGAGGGCAAATTGGTACAAAGTTTTTTCTTAAGAATAATGACGCTCTATTTGACTGGCTGAAGGCGAAGCAAGACTCTTTTCGACATCATTTTGATTTTAAACATCCTGATGTTGAATTGGATTGGTATAGAGACGGACAGCGTTATAATAATTTCGGCATAATTAAAAAAAATGTAGATTTTCAAGAAACATCCAACCATCAAGAACTATTTAAGTGGCTACGTGTGAATCTTGAGATATTAGAAATTGTTTGCCTATGTCAACTGGCTTTATATTTTTTAGAACCCAATAACTAACCCACATTATTAATAGAAGGCAGTTTTTTATGGACAATCAATATGAACATGCTGGAAAACCTCTCAGCGCACCTATTATCAGAGACATCTTAACAAACCTTCAAACTTTTAGGTCTTGGTCGACTGTTATGTATATTAGGATAGAAATAGAAGCATACCATCTGCAAAGAGGTGGAGGCGCAAACAGACTAAAAGATTATCATACGAGTGTCTATAATGTATTGGAGGAGTTAACGATAATCGGAAAATATGAAAAAGATAAAGAAGACAATAAGAACTATTATAGACATGTGTAGTTCGTGGTAACTCCCGCCCTAAAGGACGCGTGGGGAGCCGCCACTTATTATAGTGGATTCTACAATTAATTTTACATCTGAGCGGTAGGAGGGAACTCTGATTCCCGACTAACAGTGGTTTCGTCGCGATTCGGAGATCGCTCCTACAGAGTATATGTAAACTTATTTACATAATTTACGAGTTGTGCCAGTTAACTATTTGTTTTTATTGCTTTCACGGATTTTGGGTTTTGTCCTATAAACATATCGTCCCTACGGGACTAAAGAACGTCTCAACTAATGAAGGATATTCGGACGAACCTTTATTTATGTGAAACAATTAGTTACTAAAAGTTATTTAGCACAACTCGTATAATTTATTATAAATTAGAAAGGTATCTATGAATAGGTCTTTACTCATCATAAGTTGCTCCAAAACGAAAGATAAGACACCGGGCGTGCTACCTGCACTGATGCGGTATAAGGGACCTTTTTATCCGACACTTCACAAGGCGATACGTGAGGATCGCTTGCCCAAAACCCTTGATATTCTCATCATCTCTGCGAAATACGGGTTACTCACATCGGATACGCCGATACAGGGCTATGAGCAGAAAATGGACGATGCACGAGCTGAGCAGTTACGTCCTGGTATACAGAAAGAACTAAGGGCTTTTCTCAAGGATAAGGACTACGATCAGCTTTTCAACGACTTATGGATTGCCTACAACAAGACGTTGAAAGGCTTTGATTTAGAAAATCACTTTAGGCAGGTAATCCCAATAGAAAGTAATCGTGGGAAAAGGATGGCACAACCTCAAAACATGGCTTTTAGAGTTGTTTAAAAAAGAACAGAGCGAATGAACTGTGCTTTCGTTACCAATTTGGCGAAACACGAATATGTTAGAATCCGAAAATATGTTGGTGAGCAGCTTATACTCTTACTCAAAATTACTGATCGCGTAAACATAGCCGGTTATCAAGCGACTGTGCAATTTGATTCAACCACACTCAAGTATGTAGAAAGTAAGGACAGTGATTACTTACCAGAAGGCGTATTCCCTATACCAACGATTGAAATTGAGAATGCTGTCACACTTGCAACAATAACGTTTGAAGTCGTTTCTATCAAAACTCCTACCGTAAGTTTATCAGACGTATTGTTGACAAATGATGCAAGCTTAGTTTTACACCGCAGATAACACATGCTGAGATTAGTGAGCCGCCATTACTCCCCGAAGATGTGAATCAAGATGGTGTCATCAATATCCTTGACTTAACCTTAGTCGCGACAAACTTTGGAAAAACAGGTGAGAATAGTGCTGATCTTAATGGGGATGGTATCGTCAATATTATCGATTTAACAATAGTGGCGGGTGCGTTTGGTAATTCCATCACTATCCCTTTTTTATTATTAGGATAATAATCGGTAAACCATGCGTCCATACCTTCTTCTAATCTGTTGGTGGACAATTCATCGGATGGCACGGATGCAAGGCAATGCACAACCTCTTGTGCTAATTCATAGTATGCCTCTCTGACATCGGTTTGTGAGCGTTCAGTTAACCGGGTAATTATATGCGTGGGATTTCCGCGATATCGGATTATAGGGTGATCTCCTGACCAGAACTCAAATCCCAAAAGTGTATATGATTTGTACCGAACCCAAAAAACGACTCTGCGGTATCAAGCATATCACTAAAACGTGATGCTAATGTCCATGTATACTCATTCTCTTTAATATGTTCTGTAACCATCAATTCTGAACTTATATGTGTTATACTCATTTAATTCCTCCATATTTCCATAATTTCCAGTTGGGGTGCTATTGTCAATATCGGCTTTCCCCAAAGATGCACGCCAGTTGCCAAAACTATTTCATCGGTGAGAAGAACCCTTTATAACCTTATTGCAGAGGATTGTTGCGTTACTCGGCATACGCAATTTGAAAATTAGGGTCTATAGAATTGTTGATGATTTGCCCGTAAAATCGTCAACAGGCAGTATATCGTTACCAAATATAGTCAAGCAGGATAATGTATTTTAGCAGAATCATTTGTTAATTTGCGTAAAAGTGTTCCGATAATTTACCAAGCGTTAACTAATTATAACTGATCACGCATTCAATGTGCAAGACGTCATTAAATCCACATGTACGAATTATACGTAAGGTTTAAAAATGGGGCGGTTTTGGTCGGTCAGAACGGGGCATGTCGCGCGATTTTCTTAGATAAAAGGCATATTTTCGGATTATTTTTGAATAAAAACACATTTATTTTGAATAAATTCAGATTTTTTTACCTATATGTCAACACATTTCATCAAATTGGGCTGTTCATACAACGAGGGCGTCACCCGTGCTACAGGGAAGGTGTGCGTGGTGTTTTTGGTGCAAGGGTGCGGTGCGTATTCTCTGCACACAAGGCCGCAGCAAGCGCCGCCAAATCAAGAAATCAACGGTATGAACGCCTGTAGGCGTTCCCCGGGTATGAATGCCATTTAGGCATTTCCCGCCGGTGGGGTGTGGTAAGTGTAGCGGCGTGTAGCATATCGTCACGTCAAAGCAGAGCGCAGCGAAGCTTGACGTTGACGACTGCGGAACGAAGCGAAACGTCACACTACCACATAGCGCAAGCGTCCAGCACAGCAGACAGAGCAATGAGCAAGTGGCGCAGCCAGCCTGCTAAGTATGCGCCGTCGCGGTATGACATAAAATAGTAATTTATTCCTCTTCTTGTGTATTATTAGAGTTACCGTTTTCATTTTTCATATTATCTCGCATACCCAGCAAGGTGTAGGCGATCTGTGACAAAGAAAACTCAATACTTTCCATCATGGGGTTCTCTATTTGCGTATAACCTTCAACTTTTGTAAAATCAAGTAGAAACATGTCCTTATATTTTCTCTTTGCTAAATCCTTAGTTGCTGTATCCTCGTAAGTAACCTCAATATTAAGTGGTTCTTTTGGTCCCATCGGTACAATTGGTAGGTTATATTTCCCTGTTGGAGAATACCAGATCAGAGCAATTTGATACCGTTTTCCAGGTCCTAAATGAGGTATCCCATCTTTTATTATCCCATACGCCCCAAGCTCCCTCTCATAGTCTTTGTGTACTTTTGTAGGGCGTTCTGGTGTAAGATCAGTAATTGTCCCAGCAAACTTTAAATCATAAGCAAATCCTGTTCCGATGTTTTCTATACAGAGATCAATAGTACTTATCTCATAAGCTTTTGAGTGTGTTAACAGTGATATTTGAACATCTGGAGTGTTGATAGTTGCTTTAAGCATTTGTCTTGTCAGCCAGGCGTACCAAAATGTTATACCTACAAGAAATAAAGTGGCAATTATAGTTATTGCTCCGCTGTTTGTATTTAGAAAATCTAAGATAAACATTAGTCTATAAACCTCCTTTGTGTAGGTGTTTCTTCCTGTCAACCGATAAAACAACTTCACATTCTGAATATGGGATGTTTTCTTGCGAATTGGTGTTTTGCCTATCAGTGGCAGTTGTTAAATGAACAGAGTATCCATAAAAAAAGAAAGTCGGCAGTCAAAACCGCCGACCCTTTTGTGATACCTTTATTCTTTTGAATTCTCCTGTGAATTTTCCTGTGGTTGTATTGGCGGGGGTTCTGTGAACTCCTCGCCGCGATCTTCTGCTTCTTTTCGCCGGCGTTCCCATTCTGCGAACTTGCGATAAACCCTCGCTTCTCCTTCAGCGATGCCTTCTGCCATACCTTCGGCTTTGGCTGCTTCTCTGGCAGCTGCTATCCGCTTCTCACGTCTTGCTTCAATAAAGTCTGATAGTAACATGATCAGGCCTATGCCTCCGATTATCATTGCGATGAATGCCGCACCCACTGGGATGAATGCGGAAATGTCTTCATTACATTTTGAACGGATACGTGTCCCTTCCAGCCTTGTGTGATTTCAAACTCCAGTGCGATGTATTCGTATATGAGAGCGAAGAGAGAAATCAGGAACAGGGCGACGCCTGTTTTTCCTGTTCTCCAGAAGTCTCGGACGGCTTGCCAGAAGGTGCCGAAGTTTTTCAAAATGTCCTCCGTGCTATTGTGTACAATATAGTATATTCCAAACAAAAAATCAAGGTAAAGTCCAGTTGGCGTTTGTTGACCACCGGCGTATTGTGCGGGGAGGCATATCTACTGCTTTGGATATGAGCCTATCATACCAGTCGATCGCATATCCTACCATATCCATATAACTTGTATCTATCCCCATTTTGTAGGATTTACCTTCTGAATAGAAGTTTCCATTTTTGAGATAATTTATGGCAGTTACGGCATCGTCAAAGACACCGGTACATTCAGGTAAATCTTCTACTGGCACATATTCCGGAGTGACATCCGCGTTGTCCTCAGCGTTTGTCCAGTTCACGATGGATATGCCTATACCTAATCCAATAAGTAAAAACGAGATTGATACTATCAAAGACTTTTTTGCATAGCGTTATCTCCTTTTGTGTATATGGGTGTCTATGTTAGCAGGTTGTTCACAAGTCAATGATTCTGAGATGTTTGTAAACATCCCGCTAACATGCCAACAAGTTAGCAGGATAACAGGATAACTTGCTAACCTGTTAACAGGTCGTTCTGTTAGCCTGCTAATATGCTATCCTGCTAACAGGTTAGCATATCTGACATACGTTCCCGTAACCATCCTCTAATCCTCAACGTTTAATATGCTAACATGCCAACAAGTTAGCAGGATAACAGGATAACAGGATAACATAGGAGGACTTCATGAAAACCTTAGCCATTTTGAGCCAAAAGGGTGGAACTGGGAAGACAAACACCGCAGTGAATCTTGCGGTTGCAGCACAGCGTGCCGGACACCCCACTTGCCTCATTGACTTAGATCCGCAGGCGAGTGCCTCCAAGTGGGGTGATAGACGCGAAGGTGACACACCTGATGTTTACTCTGCCCACGCCAGCCGACTAAAAGAAACACTTTATAGTGCCGAGCAGAACGGAACAACGTTGGCTGTTATTGATACCGCTCCTTCCACGGACCCGTCGCTCCTGACCGTCGCTAAATCAAGTGATCTCGCGCTAATCCCCTGCAGACCTGGGATGTTTGACTCCGAAGCCATTCAGTCAACCATCTTGGTTACAGAAATGGCACAAGTGCCTGCTCGTATCCTTTTCAATGCCGTTCGTGCTAATAGTTCGTTAATAGACGAAGCAAAGAGTGCAGTAGAGGTGTATGGCGTCCCGTGCGTTCCCTGCACACTGGGTGACCGTGTAGATTTTGCGCGCTCTGTCATCTATGGTATGAATGCACAAGAGTATGAGCCATCTGGGAAAGCTGCGAGCGAGGTAAACGCCTTATACAAATATATTGCAAAAGAGTTGGAGGTATAACATGCGAAAACCGAATGGAGATATGAGAGCCGTTTTAGAGGAAAACCAAAAAGAAAAGACACAGAAGCCGGAATTGGAAATAGTTGAATCCGTGCCTGAGGCCCACAAACAACGTTCCCCATCACGGCGCGGCAAAAAAATGGTAGCATGTTATCTTGATCCAGATACCTACCGTCAAATGAAAATCTTATGTGCTGAGAACGATACGAACATTGAAAGTGTTTTGAAAGAAGGTCTCAATATGGTTTTTATAGCAAACAACAAACCTCCCATTCAGTAAATAAGGGAGGCAGTAGCGTTCCGCCACCTCCCTCCAAAGATATAGTCCCTTTTAAACATTAAATATCTGTATCTAAAATCAGTCAGTTAGAATACCTCTCACCCTATGGTTTTTAGGTAAATTGTACTGAATACATCAGATTATTCGTATAAACATATAAACTTGCTTGTGATATGAGGAGAGATAAAAATGTGCGGTCGTTATACAGCGATACAGTTATCGCTCTTCGGGGAGGATATTGAGATACCGGGTCATATTCCGCCCCGTTACAATATAGCCCCAACCCAAGATGTTGCGGTGATTACAAATACGCCGGCAAATGGTAGTAGAAAAGTTGAATTTCAGCGATGGGGACTCATTCCGTCTTGGGCGAAAGACGCGAAAATCGGGAGTCGAATGATAAATGCGCGTTCAGAAACATTGAGCGAAAAACCGTCGTTCCGTAATGCGTATAAGCGGCGGCGCTGTCTTGTATTGGCGGATGGTTATTATGAGTGGGTCGGTGTGTCTGGACAGCCAACGAAACAACCTGTCTATATCCGCTTCAAATCACAAAGTCCGTTTGCATTTGCGGGGTTATGGGAGGAGTGGTTTAACAAAGACACTGACGATCCAATCCGATCCTGCACGATAATTACCTGCCCACCGAATTCAATGTTGGAAAGGATTCACCACAGGATGCCTGTTATTTTACCAGCGGACACCCATGAACAGTGGCTTGACCCTGGAGAACAGGAACCAGATACACTGCAACAGCTGCTGCAGCCGTATACTAAAGGCGAGATGGAGGCATACGCAGTATCAACGTTCGTTAATAGTCCTAAGAATGATTCGCCAGAATGTATAATACCTCAGTAAAAACGTGCCGGTTTTAGCACGTCATCATGCACTTTAAATTGGGCTGGAGTTATTCTCCAGCCCTTTTGATTTTAACAACTTTCCGAACATCACTTGCAATTTTTAACTTTAAGTAAATTTTTTTGTTGCATAAAAAGTTTCACATTCGTTATAATAATGTTCCTATTCAACAAAAATAGGGAGAGGTTTTGAATGTCTATTGATAGAAAAACATTTTACGAAAAAGTTGAGATGGCAAAAGAACGGATCATAAACCTAAACGGCAAGCAGAAACGTTGTGATCATCTTTGGTGGAGTCTGGTCTCTGAGAAGGTGTTCATGATACCCCGATGTGTCAATCGGAATGATCCAGATTTATCCAAAGTGCTGATAGAAGTCGTCGCTTGGATAGAGTTATGGGTCTGTTCAAAAGATACATTTTAGTTAGGGGGTGAGCATGATACAACTCGTAAAATGTCCGCAATGTTTACGAAAAGTCTATCCGGGAACTCGGAACGGCAAACCGTTCATCTATGATTATATCTTCAATCAAGATGGAGAGATCACTTCTTGGCTGCCGCATAGTGAAACGTGTCCCTGGAGTCCGCTCCGAGACCCATTGGCTAACGAGCAGATGAAAATCAGAGACTATGCGGATGTGCTTGACGATATTCAGATGGTCTGGAAACTTGATTGTGCTGTGCTTGAACCGCCCCCACCGATTGATTGGGACGATGTTGACATATATCAAGAACAACCGCCCCTCCGACATCTAAATCCGATTACCTTTCAGCTCGTAAAACTGGGAGGGCCTTATCCGAAAGGGAACCGTATTGAACTTGCCAACTATTTTATCGGGACAGTTGTAAACAGCGCAAAAAAGACTGTCGTCGCGCTCATTGTAACGGACACGCTTTTTGACAAAGTGCATGATTTTCTCTATCAATACGATAGTTGTAGTCGCGAAAAGAAACAGTTAAAGCAGGTTGTTGTAGCAGGATACCGGCTTATATTAGATAGGACTGTCCCAACCGAACGAAACAGGAAATATCATCGTGGCATCTGACAACAACAATATGATTTCAGATCAGCATTTCAACGCGCTTGCGCGTGCGAATCGGTTACTTGTTCAAAACTGGAATATGCTTTCAAGGGTACGTGCAAATGGTGGGTTAGGGGATGTGAGTCGTCTGATCGAAGCGGAGATGGCATACTTCCAGTCGCTTCAACTTGTATGGGACACAGCGGCGCATTGTATAAATGTCGATCAGGAAGGAGAATAAATGTCTGGGGAATTTGTTCATCTACACAATCATAGTGAATATAGTATGCTTGATAGTTCCTGCCGGGTTGCTGATATTGTTCAGTGGGCAGTAGAAAATAGCGCGCCAGCAGTTGCGCTTACGGATCACGGTAACATGTTCGGCGCATGGGAGTTTTACACCACCGCACAAAAGGCAGGTGTGAATCCGATTGTCGGCTGTGAGGTGTATGTTGCCCCCGGTGATCGCAGAAAACGCGGTAAAAACCGAAGCAGTCCATACCATCTCACGCTTTTATCAGAAAACGCAACTGGCTATAAGAATCTAATGAAATTAGTATCACTTGGCTACACAGAAGGACTTGGTGATAAACCGTGTATTGACATGGAACTCTTGCGTGAATACCGTGAGGGGATTATCGTGTTGACAGGGTGCATTGACGGGCAGGTGCCGCATCTTTTTGCCACAAATAGACGAGCCGAAGCCGTCCAGTGCTTCAAAACGCTAATTGATATAATGGGCGCGCGGCATTTGTATGTTGAAATACAGAACCATTACCTTGCCAAAGAATTGAAAGCGTATCCGCACATGGTAGCATTAGCGAGAGAGTTCGAGATCCCTATCGTAGGCACAAACAATTGTCACTATCTTCGCAAAACCGATCACCGTATTCACGATGTGCTGCTCTGTATCCAAAACAAGACCACCGTCAAAGACCCGCATCGGCTCCAGTATACGCATCACTACTACTTTAAGAGTGCCAATGCCATGCGTGAGACACTCAAGGATTATCCACCCGAAGCCATCAGCAACACGGTTGAAATAGCGAAGCGGTGTCAACTCAAGTTAGATTACGGTAAATATGTCCTGCCGAAATATGATGTGCCAGCCGGACACACAGAAGACAGTTATCTCAAAGAACTGTGTTATCAAGGATTACGAGAAAAAATGGGAGGTGAGCTGCCTTCAGATGTTAGACGCCAGTTGAATTACGAGTTTGAAATTATTCGCAAGACCGGTTATGCCGGCTATTTTCTGATTGTGTGGGATTATGTCAACTATGCCCATCAGCAGGGGTATCCGCTCGCGGCGCGCGGTTCTGCTGCCAGTAGCCTTGCGCTTTATGCGCTTGGCGTGATTACCTTCAACCCGATGGAATATGGGTGCATGTTTGAAAGATTTTTGAATCTTGAACGGGTGAGCCCGCCTGACATCGATATAGATTTCTCAGACCGTGCGCGTGATCACGTGATAGACTATATTATCAACAAATACGGACATGACTCTGTGGGCAAAGTCGCGACCTTTTCAACGTTAGGTCCCAGGGCTGCGATCACGGATGTCGCGCGTGCGCTGGGTATCCCGCTTGACAATGCGAAAAAACTAACACGGCTGTTACCCTACACGTCGGCTATTTCGTTTGACGATGTATTAGCACAGTCCCCAGAAGTGAAGGAGCTCGCGACACTTTCTGAATATCGGGAATTGATAGAAATAAGCAGTGCGCTTGTCGGCTTGAAAAGGCATGTGTCGTGTCATGCGTCTGCGGTTGTTGTTACCAGTGGCCCGCTTTCCGATTATGTGCCGCTATTCAAAAAGAATGGTCAGATCGCGACACAGTTTGAAGGCGCAACAGTAGAAGATGTCGGTATCATCAAGTTTGATATTTTAGGATTACGAAGTCTTACGAAAACACATGATAGCCTGCAGATGATAAAACAGAACCGTGGGAAAGATATTCGTTTAGAAGATATACCCTTTGACGATGAAAAGACATTTTCACTCGTCAGCGAAGGCTTGGTTCAAGGGTTGTTTCAATTGGAAACATCGCCGGGCATGTATAATGTTGTGAGGCAGCTGAGAGCAGAGAACTTTGAGGATTTCTCCGCGATTGCTGCGCTGTATCGTCCGGGACCGCTGGAAAGCGGCACGACGCGTCAGTTCATTGCACGCAAAAACGGCTTGCAAAAGGTGGAATATGTGCATCCGCTGCTCAAAAATGCACTCAAAAATACTTATGGGCTTTGTGTATATCAAGAACAGGTGATGCAGATTGCGCGTGATATGGCAGGTTTTTCGCTCGGCGAAGCGGACGTGCTAAGACGTGCGATGGGCAAAGTAAATGCGGGGTTACTGAAAACGCAGCGCCATAAATTTGTTGCTGGGGCACGCCAAAAAGGTATCTCTGCAAAAGACGCAGAAAAAGTATTTGACCTATTAGAACCTTTTGGTGGGTATGCCTTTAACAAATCTCATTCGATTGCATTTGCAATTGTTACATACCGGATGGCGTATCTGAAAACGCACTATCCGCACGAGTTCATGGCTGCGATTATGACGAGCGAGTGTGACGACATTTCCAAAATTATCGCATACCGAAAGGAGTGCCAAAAACTTGAGGAATATTTGGGTGTGTCCATCAATTTACTGCCACCGGATATAAATAGCAGCAACAAGTATTTTTTGGTGGACGGGGATGCTATTCATTGTGGTCTTATCATTATCAAACATGTTGGGGATCGGGCAATAGAGGTTATCTTAACCGCTCGCGAGCAGGGCGGTCCTTTTCGGTCACTGCAAGATTTTTGTGAACGTGTGGATACACGGGTCGTCAATAAACGGACAATCGAGAGTCTTATTCTCTGTGGTGCATTTGATTCAGTTGAAAAATACCGGGCGCCGCTTATCGCGAATTTGGAAAAAATCATGAAACTTGGAAAACTCGTGAAATCGGAACGGGACCGCGGGCAATTGCCGCTATTCCCATTTGATATAAATATTTCACTATCGGGAACAGATGAATACGAACCTTTTGCGCTGTTTGCGATGGAAAAAGCGTTATTAGGCTTTTATGTGTCTGGTCATCCCGTTGAAGCATATCATGATATTATCCAAAACCACGCAACCGCAAACACTGAAACACTATTTGACTATCATAATGACGCTGAAGTCTGTATCGTCGGCATGTTAACCCGTACTAAGAAAATGATTACGCCAAAAGGGGATACACTGGCACTGCTTGCGTTAGAGGACACAAAAGGGGTGGTACGCGTTGATGTTTTGCCGAGCCTGTATAGAAGGGTGAGCGCGCTTTCTGAAGGGCAGGTTGTTTGGATTAAGGGAACTGTCAAAAATAGTGCGAATGGAACACACCGGCATTCTGACGGACGATCAAAGAACGAAAAACCGGTGATACAGGCGATGGAGGTAATGGATATAGCAACATTTCTTGCTCAGCGGCAGGCTTTATCGGCTAACTTGCACGAAACGGTACCGTGGGAGAGCACGGTATAAGGCTAACCTAAGCCTGATGACAATAACCCTTACCCATTGTAGATTGGGGTCCCTATGTCCCGCCATCCCTATTGCCAGAACCAAGATGACAGTCCAGTCTTCTAGAAATTTGACATTTTATTGCTATTGGTAGGGAGCATGTGTTATCATTAACATCAAGGAGAAAACGGGTAAATGGCGAAAGCAGGACCAAGTCAGATTAGGACACTCAGTGGTTTCCTGAAATGGGCAGAACAATTCAACGACGGTCAATATCTTTTCCGTGGTGTGCCAAACAAGAAATACAAAATTGAGGCATCTGCTTGCCGTCGTCTACCAGATTTTGACAAAAACAATCCTATCAGACTTCTCAAAATAAATCAGGAATTGATAGAGAATGCTCGCCTTCTTGGACACGATCAATTACTTGGAAAACGGCTTTCCGATCTGGCGTTATTGGCAGAACTTCAGCACTATCGTGCTGCAACTTGTTTAATTGATTTTACCCGTAATGCACTAATTGCTCTTTGGTTTGCATGTGAACAACTCGCTACCAAAGTGGAAAAAGACTTAGGTAATGAGAACAAAACTGATGCTGAGAAAATAAACGATAAGAAGAAAGAAGTAGATGGAAAAGTCTATGCAGTTCGTGTTGACGATCCATCACGATATAGAACAGTTACTTCCGAATTGTTAGAAGAAAAAAAGATTGGAGACTTCTTCAAGGAGGATAATAATAGTAGATACCCGCTCTACCAATGGCAACCGAAGCTGCAGAACAATCGTATTATTGCTCAGCAATCCGTTTTTATATTCGGCGGTGCAAAGATTGAACCCGCCGATGAATGTATCATCATGAAGATTAGAAAACAACCCATTCTGAGCGCATTAGATAAAGTCATTGGTATTACTGACGCAACAATATATCCTGACTCAGAGGGTTTCGCAAGTTTACATGTCCAGAGTAAACCGGACTTTAAACCCGATGCACAAGGTTATCTGCAGCGAGGTATTGAGGCACATCAGAAGAGAGAACAAAGTACTAAGGCACATCACAAGGACGAGCGAGATATTGAAGCACATCAAAATAACGAGTTAATGGAAGCAATTAGTTGTTATACGACAGTTATATCCCCACCACCAGATAAAAACATTCAATCTGTGGATAAAGATATACTTTTCTGGGCACATCATCATCGAGGTATTGCCTATTTAGATGAAGGTCCAATTGAAAATGCTGTAGACTTAGCGAAAGACGATTTTGACAATGCGATTGAACTGAAGAAGGAAATATTAGATACAGTTGATGAAAATCTTCACAAGGTGAAACGAATTGAAAAAGATCTTGCTAAGACTTATGTCCAGCGAGGTATTATTTACTATGAGAAGGGAGATTTTGACAATGCAATCGTAGACTATACCCAAGCAATAGAACTGGATCCAGACTTTGCTGATGCCTATTACCAACGTGGTATTGTCTTTTTCAGTAAAGGTGACCTTGACAGTGCGGTCGTGAACTATACCCAAGCAATAAAACTTGATCCAGACCTAACTGATGCCTATAAAGACCTTGGGGTTGTCCACTTTGGCATGAATGAACTTGATCTGGCTATAGATAATTATACCAAAGCATTACAAAAGGACCCGGATGATACCGATACCTATATACACCGCGGTTTAACTTACTTTCAGAAAAATGAGGATGTCAAAGCACTTAATGACCTTGGCAGAGCAATACAGCTTAATCCAAAGAATGGTAAGGCATATTACAATCGAAGCACTGTTAGGTTGAAATTAGAACGTTGGGAAGAAGCCAAGGAAGATTTAGAGTCCGCAAAATCTAATGGGTTGGAAGTTAATAAGATATTTCAAGAAGATTTCGGCGGCATTGAAGAATTTGAACAGAACACTGATATTACATTACGAGAAGACATCAGAGAGATTCTAACCCAAAAGTGAATATAAGTTTACACCGCTATCTATCTGTTAAATAGAAACTGAGCACTTATTCAATGAAATTTTATTGACATCTTTTCAAGTATTATATATATTTTATTAAAATGCTAATATGGCGATTCCCTTGGATCGTAGCGATTATCTGTTGATCTTCTTGATTATATACCTAAAATGGAGGAAGTCTAATGGCAAAGAAAAAAGCAGTAGCCATTTCCGCAGACAGCAAGAGTATGCAAACAGGTGAATTCAAACCTTTAAAAGATGCCAAACACAGTGTAAACGAGGCAGTTCTTGAAACTTTAAAGAGCGGTTTTCATATTGGCAAAGATATTACTCATCCAACAGATGCTAAAAATGCCTTGAGTAAAGCAATATCCGAAGCTGTCAGACATGACGCAGAAAATAGCAAATTCACCTCTGTAAAGGAAACAAAGCAACGTAGACGCGATATCATATTTAATGCGATTATGAAGCACGCAAGAAATATGGACAGTTAACCGTAGAAGGGAACTCCTATTCCCGCTGTCATAGCGATTTCTGGTAAAATTAATGAACATGCCAACCAAACTTAACTCTCAAGATAACCAACTAAACGCTGTTCTTGAAATCATTGAAGAGATAAAGGCAATATCGGCTGATAGTGAATGTATCTATCGTGGTGAATCAATAAACATTGGTAGAGTTTCCTCAAGCCTTTATAGAGAATTTGCCCATGATGATGTAGGGTTAATTGATCTGGAACTCGTTCAAAGAGATATGATAGATGAAGTCAAGCAATATCTTTACAAAAAGAATGACTTAGATATCTTAGCCGAACTTCAACATTATGGTGGCAAGACAAATCTGATAGACTTCACTACTAACCACTTGATCGCACTCTTCTTTGCTTGTTATGGGGCACTTGGCAAAGACGGAAGAGTAATTGCGCAGAAAACTGCAATGATAGAGGACTGGATACTAAAACCTAAAAATCCTCGGCATCGTGTCAGCGCACAGGAAATAGTATTTGTTCAGCCCCCCAAAGGTTTTATTGAACCAGACAAATCTCAGATTGTCACTATTCCTGCCAATCTCAAACAAACGATACTACAACATCTAAGGACAGAACACAACATCTCAACAGAAACAATGTTGAATGATCTTTACAGTTTCATAAGAAAACAGGAAATACATCGGGATGCCTACATTGAATATTATAGAGGATTGTCCTTTCAGAAGACTGGCAATAAATCAGACTCTATCGAAAAGGAAAAGGCTGCTTATGAAAAAGCTGTAGAGTATTATACTGAAGCAATAACCTTGAAGCCGGATTTTCTGAAAAGCTATAAGAACCGAGGGATTGTCTACACCAAAATAGGTGATGTAGACAGGGCAATTGAGGATTTCAACACAGTTATTCAACTGGATCCAAATTATTCTGATATATATCGCTATCGAGGGATTGCTTACCTTGTTAAAAATGATTTGGATCAATCTATTGAGGATTTTACCAAGGAAATTGAGTTAAACCCAGCACATGATGTTGTGTATGTCTCTCGTGGTCTTCTTTTTTTAATTAAAAGAGATTTCGCTCAGTCCATTAAAGATTTTAGCATGGCAATAGAATTGGATCCAGAACTCTTCGTAGCTTACCACAATCGCGCACTTGCTTATATAGGTAAAGGAGAAGTTGACAATGCTATACAAGATTTCAGCAAAGCAATTGAACTAAAACCTGATGTATCTGAGACATATTTCGATCGTGGTAATTCTTATACCAAGATAGGTGATCTTGATAGCGCAATACAAGACTTTAGTAAGGCAATTGAACTGGATCCAGAGGCGGGCGCATTATATAACGGAAGAGCAATTGCTTACGCCGATAAAGGTGATCTTGATAGCGCAATACAAGACTTTAGTAAGGCAATTGAACTGGATCCAGAGGCGGGCGCATTATATAACGGAAGAGCAATTGCTTACGCCGAAAAGGGTGATCTTGATAGTGCAATACAAGACTTTGGCAAGACGATAGAACTGGATCCAGAGGAGGGTGCAGCATATCGCAACCGTGGTATTGCTTATGCCGATAAAGGTGATCTTGATAGCGCAATACAAGACTTTAGTAAGGCAATTGAACTGGATCCAGAGGAGGGCGCATTATATAACGGAAGAGCAATTGCTTATGCCGATAAAGGTGATCTTGATAGCGCAATACAAGACTTTAGTAAGGCAATTGAACTGGATCCAGAGGCGGGCGCATTATATAACGGAAGAGCAATTGCTTACGCCGAAAAGGGTGATCTTGATAGTGCAATACAAGACTTTGGCAAGACGATAGAACTGGATCCAGAGGAGGGTGCAGCATATCGCAACCGTGGTATTGCTTACGCCGATAAAGGTGATCTTGATAGCGCAATACAAGACTTTAGTAAGGCAATTGAACTGGATCCAGAGGACGATATGGCATATCGCAACCGTGGTATTGCTTACGCCGATAAAGATGATCTTGATAGCGCAATACAAGACTTTAGTAAGGCAATTGAACTGGATCCAGAGGACGATATGGCATATCACAACCGTGGACTTTCTTACGCCAAGATAGGAAATTATGATAGCGCAATACAAGACTTTGGCAAGACGATAGAACTGGATCCAGAGGACTATGAGGCATATTGCAATCGCGGTGAATCTTGGATGCATCTTCAAGAATGGGAGAAAGCTAAATCAGACCTAACGACTGCGAAAGACATGGGTTATGATATTATTGAGTCCTTCCGTAACGACTATGAAAGTGTTGAAGACTTTGAACAGAAAAATAACATTAAACTTCCCACAGACATCGCCGACATGCTGACACCTCCACAGCAATCGCAGTGATATAAAGACAGTTTCCTTACTGATTACCAAATACTACTGATCATCAATCGTTGAAATAGTGATGATACCTTCCGCATTAACTGCTCTGCGTTGGAGTGGGTGATTGACCAGTATCGGGTCAAGACTGCCTGTCGGAGTGGCATTGTGAACGACTCCAACTATCTCGATGATGGACGTTGTATCGTATACCTCATCGGACGCGTCAACACTGTCAGTCTCCGCACTGTAGAAATCATCGATGCCCTGCCCGACCCTTCTCTGAATATTGTCTGAAGCAAGATTTACAAGATTATTGTAGTGCATACGCTTATTTAGACCACAATTTTGCAAAGTTAAGATAAGGTTTGTCGTTGAAATTCCATAGGTGTCAAATACCCTAACGACGAATGTGGGCGTTTCTGATTATACACTTGTGTGATAAAATGGCCGATGCGCTCTCTGGCCTCAGTGATGTTTTGGTAGTCATTGATGTAAACTTCTTCCTCTTTGAGCGTGCGTATGACTCTTTCAGCATATCCGTTCTCCCAAGGACATCCTCTCCGGGTGACTAAAATCTCAATCCCATGATGTCTAAGCAATGAGATATACGCATTTGAAAGATATTGAACGCCTTGATCAGAATAATAGATCTCTGGGATGATAGATCTCTGGGACACTTTGACCTAATGCTGTCTCCAAGGGTTTCAAAGTCAGAGATTGCGTCAAGTTTTGACTAATATGCCACCCTCTGATCCTGTGAGTGAAGATATCCATGATCAGACAAACATAGATAAAGTGTCCTTTGAGACAGACATAGGTAATATCGCCAACCCAGACTTGATCATATCAGGAGACATCAAGGTTTTCAAGGCGATTGCTCCAGGGACGCACACCCTCAACGGATGTCGCGGTTTGACAGACACGCTTGACAGAAACCAAGAGGTTGCCAGATTTCATCAATCGGGCAACACGTTTATACCCGATGGTGTATCCGCCACGCACCAACAACTGTGTGGGACGCCTATATCCGTATGTTGGATATAGCAAAAATAACCTCTCTATTTCATCCCGCAGACCCGCTTCACACGGAGCCTGCTTGGGGTGATAATAGAGAAGGCTCGGGTTGAAACCCTGCATCTCACATATCTGGTGAACTGAATAATCGTCTCGCAACGCCTCAACGAGGTTTCACTTATCAGACGCGGTCAACCCAACCAAGTGGAGGCTTTTTTGCATGTCTAATGCCATGGTCTACCGCCCAACGAGTTGTTCAAGATGGGCGATCCGATCGGCTGCCTCGTTGGATTGCTTATCCGTGGAGGCAAATAGGGCCGCATTTTCAAGAAGTTGACGCTTCCACTTTGAGAGTTGAACATCGCTGAGGTTATGCTTGCGACACAACTCCGCCTGTGAACTTTGACCACTGAGAGCCTCAAGAACAACTTCGATTTCCTTAAATTCAGGAGTGAATCTTCTACGTTTTACCATCGAATACTCCTTTCAAAGTAGATTGTAATTATATCACAATTTTAGTTTAGACAGTGGTCTAAATTTCAGATGGCAGTCCATTGTCCCTTACTGTGCCAAAACTTCTTGACATGACAAGCAAGAAGATGTATACTTTTAAACAGACACCAGAAGTAAAATAGCAGCCGAAGACTATTGCGTAAGCTAAGCTGCCTGTTGACCGGTCAGTAGGATAGGTTGCCCACTTTACACGAGGTGGTTTTCTGTCGAAGACCAGAAGTAAAAGAACAGCCGAAGACTATTGCGTAGGCTGAGTTGTCTCCCAGCCGGCTGGGAGAATAGGTTGTCCACCCTCACGAGGGTGGTTTTCTGTTTAAAGCGAAACAAGTATTCTGTCTTGCTCTGCTTGAGAAAAGAGTTCGTTGAGGTCACTCTCCTGATATTTTAACAATTCCGCAGATGCACCAGCCAAAGCATCCGCTAATCTTATGAGTGGCTCATTCTCATCCTTTGCCACTCTACTGACCTTTTTTACTGAGCAACTGAGTCGTCGCAAGCGCGTTTTATAACTATTGCTTTTGGATTTAGAAAGACCGTCGACGTAGACATATAAAGTGGAGCCAGGCGCGCGCAATCTGCGAATCGATTTCGCAATCCCTTCAATCGTTGCTGTATTATAATCAGTTGTCCGACGAAACACACCATAGAACAAAGTCACTCCAAGAGAAGACGCCTCCGACATAACAGAACGTAGATAAGCCAAGCGTCTTTTTCTTTGTGCAGATCGCCACTTGACTTTTCCTTTACCTGAAGACTCCTCAAAAGATTCGCAGCGCAGCCGAAGTGCATCGCTGTTTTCTACTGCGACTACCGCGACAACAAATAATTTTCCCTTGGTATCCTGTCCAGATTCGTCAACGTAAAGATTAACCCGTTTTGCTTCTTTTTCGGTTGTTGGTGAAATCATCGTCAATTTTTCGCAGTTGGGGGTTTGCCTTTTTGCTCAAATAAAGCATTGAGGGCATTGTCTAAAACGTCTTGAAGGTTCTTGTCTTCCTCAGCTGCAATAACACGCAGTTGACGATGCACCTCCGGCGCAAAATAGCCAGAGATATTCTTCTTACCGTGGCGTGATGGTGGGATCTTCTCATTAGCAGGTGCCGATTCAACATTTTCAGATGTATGCGTATTCTGTTGCTGTTCTTCGTTTTCTTTGAATACTTGTGCAAGATTCACTTATTACTTTTGACATACTATTTCTTCGGCTTGTTTTGTTAGATCGCCGCGTGAGGGAATACTGTTGATAACGATACGGGCAAGCACTTTTGCCAAACGAATGGCATCTATTGTTGAACCGGTTGCCTGTAAGTCTATGAGTGCGGGTTTACACGGGATCACTGCCATGCAGGTAGTGTATACACGCCTCTGCGGATTTTTACGATCTCACCTGCATCTACAAGTCGTTTGAGCTCGTTTGCTATAGTCTGCGGGCTACTGTCAATTGCCGTGGTGAATAGAGACGTTTTTTTCTCACCACCTGTCGCGAGCAGAAAGAGTATCTGCTCGCGTATACTGACACGTGGGATGTTCCCGCCTCTTAGTCTTTGCAAGATATAATTCGCTTGCCTTGCTGAGCATCCCAAGACACGTTCTACCTCTTGTCTGCTTGATTCCGCAGTTAACTTAGTGCTTTCGTTTTCAAAACGCTCGCGTGTGCGAATTGCCTCCGTAAGCCTATGTAGCCCCCCAGCCACCTCAAAGTCTTCCCAGTCAAAAAGAGTTGTTTCAGATCTATCAGTAATGTTTGGTAGTGGTAAACTTGTGAGCAGCATCACCGTTTTATCAGCCCATCTATTCAACCCTGCGCACCCTACGATCTGTGTGAGTAGCCCGGTAACACTTTGGTCGTAAATGCCTTGTATTCGCTCGTCATTATATTTCCCTGTTTTTATATCACCACTGTAATCGAGAGGGGTTTCATCGTTTCCAAATAACATCTGCGCTCTCCACCACAAGATGTGTTGTGGCCAACGTGGCATGCCGACTATCCAAACGACTTGTGATGCCTCAAAATTTGTATCCACGACTAATTTTTTGAAATTCGTGACAAAGCAGACGTTTTCCTTTTGTGTGAGATCGGTTAGTTTTTTGACAATATGACTATTTGTGATAATCGCGTGCGTGACGCTTGGATCTCGGTCGATTTCAGCGCGGATACCGAAAAAGTAACGTTCTCCCAATTTAGACAACCCCAGGATGTCCCAGCTGCTGTCGTAGTTTAGAATTGTGTGTGGTGAATTTCGGTCTGCGCGGAGTTGGAAAACTTTGTTGCCTTGAACCCATGCTGTAGGTTTCGTGTGAACGACGGCAATTTCGTCATCCGGGAACACCCTTTTAATATGTTGTTCAGTGAGTGTTGTGGATACCAACAGAAGCCGTTTGACGGTCGGATGAAGTAGCGGTGGCATCCAAAACCTCAGAGATGTGCCGCTCCAGTGCATCGGTGCATCGGCATCCCGCGTATAATGTGCAAAGAAACGTTTGAATTGATGCCAATACGTCCAATTCGGATTTTTATTTGCTGTTGGCAACGCATTGATTTTCTCAACGGTTTCGACATCCAGTATCTCTAACTCTATGGCTTCCGACATCGGCATGGGTATACGCATATCTTCGTTAGGCGTGAAGGTGGGAAGTAGGAAAGTAGGTAGTCCTATTGCCCTCAATCTATCTTCGGCATTGGCATCCAAAGGTATATAAGCGGAAGCACCGCCTTGAAACTCAATAGAATAACGCGCCAACTCCTCACCTGTTTTGGTATCGACTGTCCCACGTTCTACAACTTTGCCTTGCACATTGATATGGTTCATCTGGTATATAATGTCTTCTTCAGACTTTTGATACACTTGTATGACTGATCGAATCTGTCCGATAGGACTACCGTAAGGTTCGTTAGGTGTTTCGAGTGCGTTCATTAAAGCTATTGCAAAGTTCCCTAAAGCACTTCCGTTCCAGTTGACACGCCACTGCTCTAATGTATTTTTTGAAATCCCACATTCAAGAAACAGGCGATCTATTGATGTTTTACCTTCATCAATGATACAAAGTCGTTCTGTTTCATCTTCGGATTCAAGCATAAGTTGCGGCGAATGTGCGCGTTCTGGATTTAGAAATAGTTGGAAGGATGGTGTTATCTGTGCCTTTACGTGTTTTACTGTGTGGAATTGCGATAAATACCCGCGTTCTTGGCATTCCGTATTAACAGGACACCGTGGACAAATGCTCTCATTAGAAATGACACCTTTTTGCTCAATAGCAAAACATCGCTCATGGTCCACACAGACATTACCGTGTTGAAAGGGGTTTACCATACGTTCTTCAGCTGGTATATCTTTTATCCGTTCCCACCGGTCCTTTTTTGCTTGCCAACGGAGAAAAGACGATAGGTTTCGTGCCCGATAACGATCTTCTATTGCTTCTGCGAACTCGCGGTTAGAGACGTTGATGCATGTCGCATAGTTGTTTAGAATGAACGTTTCAGCGTCTGTGTTGGTTAATATGTTTGCCTCAGATGCTATCAGCGCGAGAATGCGGGTATTCTGATTCAAAGCACGTCGTAACTGAACCGCATGCTCTTCAAATGTAGCATAAACTTTTTTTGTGTTTTCCTGTGCTTGGAGTGTCGGCGGTGGTCGTTTTATCGCTAATGGACTTAGATGTCCTTTCTGTATGGCAAGAACTTTATCGCTTACAGGTAATCCGGTAGCCGATGTCGGAAAGGTTATACCGGTATCATCCCATACATCTGTTATTGGGACAGCTCGCGTTGGCAGCTCGGTATTTGGTGTAGATGCGCGTATCCAGACAATCCCCTGATCTTCCCATAATGACAGATATGTGTTGTTTTCCCCTTCTCCGTGAGAATGCCAATGGTAGATGCCTTTATCTTTCCCTTCATAAACAAAACGGCGTTTCAAGAGTGCGTCTTTTGCGAGATCCAAATGATCTGAACCGAGTGAAGAAGGTATAGCAATTTTGGGTTCCGAGTATTTTTTACCGGGCGGTTCAGGTTCGTGTAGCACAGCGCGGAGCACATCAATAGGCGCAAAAAGCACATCTTTAGGGATCACCGGCGGGTCTAACAGATTACCAATCAAAATTTCACAACGCATATCCCAGCAACTGTACCCTTTTTCTCCCTGTATTTCAAGATACACGTCTCGCTGGTATGGATTATCGGGTGTTGGTGTATGCTTATAGATGTAAAACTTTGTTTCGTCGGTGTTTGGATGTAAGTAATATGGAACTCTGCATGAAAATCGTAATCCACCGGATTTCGTTAGAGTCAACAATGGGTTGCCTGTGGTCCTAACAAGTGCATCAATACAGGTAGTAACGGCTTCCGGTGCAGCACAAATCGCTTCATATTTAAATTCTATATCGTGCCATTGTGCGCTATTCCGTTCGGAAGGGATGCCGGTATATATCTGGATTCCCCATGAAGCATACCAGCGGTTTATGTGCCAGTCTATTGCACCTTGGCGTTTTGAGAAACGGACACCCCCAAAATCACGCGGACCTCGGTCATTTTCAGGTGCATGCCCTATAGGCATAAAAGAGATATCCGCCTGTTCCAGCTCAATAAGCGACAGAGGACACCTTCGGGCGCATTGTACCTTGAAATGATAAGGATGACTCCTGTACAGCGCGGGTACCACCACTGTTTTCCGCTGTCGAAGTGGTGCTGCGTGTTGGTCGTGGCAGCGTTGGATAATATCTTTCAAAATGCTCATGTGCTTGGTAAGTCCAAATCACGACAATGTTGGGAACCGGAGTTCACTCCTATGGGGGCAAACAGTAGGAGAAATTTGTCATAGCATACCACAGTCCACATCCGAAGTCAAAGCAAATGAAGCACGTGGCTTACGATGTTTAAATCTTATATTATTCATATTAGGATATAAAAAGATAAAATAATACTAAAATATATTTGATTAATACTAACTATTAAGTTAAAATAAGCGTGAAATCAATGTGCGACTGCATTGCTGATATATCCCATAATATTTGTAGAAAATGCTGCATAGAACAAGTAAATAACCGTTTATAATTATTCATCTTAGGAGATAAAATTATATATTTATACTATAACTATATATTCTTATCCATAATATATAATATATAGCTCTGTAAATTGACCTTTTGGAAATCGGAGTTACCGCTTCTTATAAACCGATAATCGACACATAAATACAATCCAACGGAAGAGGTGGATTATGTATCGGGATTCGCTGTTGAGACTGTTAGAAAGCATCAGCATTGGCATTCTATTTTTCGTTGTTGTCGGTGTCCTGGTATCTGTTGTCAAATCCGTTATTAGATGGATAAAAGGGTAATAAAGGACGTAGGCAGGTGATTGTCCCTCTCCCCTTAAATATCACCTGCCTACATATATGTGATAGAGGAAAATCAATGAAGAAAAACTATTATTTTAGGCAAGTTGCTATTATCGTTTTCGTCATGTTGCTGGCACCGCAGGTGCAGCTTTTTGCACAAGTTGAGGGCATAGATGTTTACATACCGGGCTTATCAGAGGATAACAAACCGAAAACCGATGAAGAACGCGCGATAGCAGATGCGAAACGCGATGTGAAAGCCCATTTCAATCCGATGATGTGGATCGCGAACGGTTGTTTGTTTTCAGTTGGTGGGTTGATGTTATCGGAACGTGAACTGAAAAAGGTGCCGACTGCACGACTTATTGGACAGTCGCAAACGTATGTTGCCTTCTATGTGGACGCGTATCAGATTGAGATGAAAAAACAACGTTATACTTATGCGCTTGGTGGATGTTTGTTGAGCGGGTGTCTCGTTGGTGGTGTGACCACAGGTATTTTGTATAACTACTTTCAAGGAGAAAAATGAGGGTAGAGCGAAGCGAACCCTAACATAAGACCTTATGTTAAGGTTCTTTCCTTCCTTACAACTGCCCCTCTCGCCACAGTCGCGGCGTGTATAATAATAGCGACTACAATTACTTAGGTAAGTAATTACTCACGTCCTGCGGGGAGACGCAAAAACCCCGCACTCAATAAAGGCGTTGGAAATCGGCACAAATGCCCGCGCATTATGCGAAAGCAGAGTTAGCAGAACGAGGCGCGATAGCAAGATATAAAGAGCGTGATAGATTGAGTATCACAAACATACAGAGCTCGTCCTTATGATTTCTTACAGAGGTGAAACATGGGAGAAACTATTTTTTATATTGCGAATATTGCGAATATTACCGTTAGTATTGCGTATTTAGTAATAACTATCTTGACCGTTTACATATTCTTTCGATTTTATAATACGCTTAAACATATCCGAATAGCGTGCCAATTGTATGCAGCACAAAATCTCCAGACAATGGAAAAGGCAAAACAGATGCGGGAACAGTTCGATGATATGTCTATGCACGATATTGCAAATATATTAGATGTTGATATTAGCATAGTAGAACATTGGCTTGAAGAAGATATGTAACGTTATTTTGGAAGTTGATACGGAAATAAAGAACGTAGGCAGGTGATAAACCCCTTTTCTCTAACATTGCCTGCCGACATATCAGAGGAACAGACGCATTATGGCCTCGCCACACGGGAGGGCGCGTAGAGAAAATACTCCTATATAGTAGGTAGAATTCCTCCGTCTTGCGGGGAGACGTAAATCCCCGCATCATTTCACAAGGAGAAAATTAAATATTCAGACGACTTATCACGATTATCATAGGGTTAGCATTGGTATCGTCAGCGTATGCGAATAGGACTGTCGCGCTGCGTGCTTCATCTGTCACGGCACCGGATGCCGGTGAACACCTAAACGTCACAGTCACTATAAGAGGCGGAAAAGACATTGTGTCGTATGCGTTAGTTCTTGTTTTTGACGCAACCGCACTCAAATATATTGATGCGACACAAGGCAAATACTTTGAGCCTGGGGGTCTATCAATTAGTCCTACTTTTGACAGAGAAGCGGGGTATGTTCTCAACTTCAGCGTTGGTGAGTCGACACTAACAGGAAAGTCTATAGAGACACCTTTATTTGAGGATATTTTGACTATAGACGAATTCTTTATTGAAATACCAGACCCGCCACCGACGCCACTTCCCGTGCCGTTTCTGCTTCCCGGTGCAAAGTATTGGGCAGTTGTCATAGTGGGGTCAGCACCGCTTGACGCAGAAGGAATGCCAATCACGACTTCATCCGGGGATGGTGACTTGGTGACACTCAACTTTGAAGTTGTTGATCCGAAACGAACAAATATCGCGCTTACAGATGTGAATCTGGAATCTACACAACCCAGGTCTCCAAGAACTATCTACGCGAATCAAGTTCTCACGCTCTACAAAGCGGGTGATGTCAATGGCGATGATGTTGTCAATATATTAGATTTAGCCTTTGTCGGACAACATTTTCGGCAAGCTATTACAGCAGATAACCGTGCCGCCGATGTCAATGGTGATTGGGAAATCAATATCTTGGATTTAGTGAAAGTTGCACAATATTTCGGGAATTGACCTTGGTTTGTTGAATAGCTGATCGGATTGACCTTGTTTTTTAGTGAAAACTGAACCTTATCTAAAGATGCTCAGGTCTCACGAAACGGGCGCGTGTATAAAGAAAGTACGTCCGATAAAAATGAGAAACATTGGTGGTTATTGCCACTAAGTGGTTGTGAAACAGAGCGGTTTGTATCGGCTGGAGTGCTGCAGAGGGGGCTGATGGAACGAAATACCTCGAGCGATTAGAATAATTTCTAAATGCGTGCGGGGTTTCCTCATCTAACCCGCGCACCTTCTCGCCACAGTCGCGGCGTGTATAATAATAGTGACTATAATTACTTTAGGTAAGTAATTACTCACGTCCTGCGGGGAGACGCAAAAACCCCGCACTCAATAAAAGGAGAAGAAATGAAATCGTATCTATCTGTTTCAATAATTTGTCTTATATTATGTTGCCTACTCGGATGTGGGTTGTTTTCTGGACAGCCACCTCCTGGGACGAAAATAATCAGTCCTGAATCAGATTTCCAAGCGTTTGAAGGAGAGGCAAGGATTGTGCTTGAATGGATGAAGGCAAATGGATATTTTCTTAATAAACATAATGAAAAAGGAAAATTGTTTTACATTCTTGTCATACCTGCTGGCGCTGATGTTCCCCCTTTGTATCTGGGTGCGAATTTGGGTGTGGATAGTTGGACGCGAGGAAGATCAGATAAAGTGACGCTTACCGTTTATCACGATCATTTCATGATTGAGGTTGATGGTATTGGTGAAGCAAGTTTTACGTTTGACGAGGATCGCGGGCTTCAGGTATTTTAGTATAGTCCACACTCGGATCAGGCTGGGTATTGTCTGCTGGTGTCATACTTTAGAATATTTTATGAATGTATGGAGGTTCCCATGAAAAACACAAGGAGAGGGGATCGGTTTTGGGTATCAGATACGCACGCTGTCTGCTTTAGTGCTTCGGACAGAGGTGCTGTATCAACATGCGTATACGGGTGACCAAAACAATCATGGTGAGTTATCTTTGACTATTGGATTAGGCACTCGGTTTGATGGTTGGTAGGATCTTCCCGTCTTATGCGTGCGGGTCTCCCTTACTCATCTCACTCGCACGCGCCTACTCGCGAGAAGGGCGCGCGTGTACAGAAAATTCGCCCGACTAATATTTGAAAAACATTGGCGGTTATTGCCGATCGTCTTGCGGGGAGACGCAAAAACCCCGCACTCAATTTGATAAATAATGATTTATGAAATAAACGAAGGAGATAAATCATGTCAAAATTTGGTCGTTTGTTCTTTATTTTTTTTGTCGCTGCCCTCATCACGCTTATCGGTTGTGGGAGAGTTCGAGACAAGGTAATGGATACCATGTCATCTGCTGCGGAAACAGCTATAGCAGATAATATGGTGGAATCGGCTCCTGTAAAGTTAGTCTACTTAATTGACTACCCTGAAGGTGGAAAAGACGCTTATATTGCGTGGATTGCATCTGTTGCAGCAACGCTTCAAGCACCGGAAGAAGTCAGTCGTATACGCTCCTACGATAATCAAGACCAAACGATGAGTCCGAATAGACTTGTTGAGTTTGAATTCGATAGTTTTCTTGATGCTGCAACGTATCTGAATCGCCCGGAGATAGCCGAGATTCTAAGTGACATCCCAAACTATACAAATGTTGCCGCCCTTCACACATTTATCCAACGTTCTGATTATGCTAAAACCGATGAAGGTAACTGGCCGGTTAAAAACATTTTGTTGATTGACTATCCCCTTGGTGGAAAACAAGCATATCTGGATTGGGTTGAATCTGTTTCTTCTACGATAGTCGGTCCGGCTCAGTTGAAAACAATCGTCTCTTACGATAACTACTACGGTGAATCTCCACACCGGTTGGTTGCGTTTGAGTTTGCAAACCAAGAAGATGCCACTGCTTACAGTGAATTGGAGGCGATAAAGGCACTGGAAGCTGAGATGGATGTGCGTACAGGCAGATGGTCACAGCATAGATTTGAGGTGCGTTCAGATTATGTTAACGAATAACGTTTGGAACGAAATTGATTAACATCTTATGCGTGCGGAGTTAACACTGATACCGAAGTTTCCGCACGTACCCTCTCGCGACGCGAGCGCGCGTGTAGAGAAAATACGCTCATCAGACACTTTAGGTTTTACTTTTAGACGTCCTGTGCGGAGACGCTAAACCCGCACACATAACCCTGATGTCCTGCGGGGAGACGTAAAACCCCCGCACCTTATCTATATACACTATTCAAAGGAGTTACAATGAAACATTTATTATCGCTCATGTGTATTGTTTTTATCGCGTTTTTTTACTGTGGCTGTGAACGCACCAAGCAGGTTCTTCAACCGACTACATCATCGGAACCCCTCAGTGGTGAAATTGTTATCGGTGTTGTATCGTCTCAAACGGGAGACGGTGGACAGACGGAATTCGGTCCCGGTGCGTTCGTGATGCAAAATAGTTTTGAACTGGCACTTGAAGAAATAAACCGATCCCAGGTGCTTGGTGATGCGAAACTGAAGTTTATCATTGAAGATGACAAGAGTACAGTAGATGGTGCTGTGGCAGCTTTCAATAAACTTATCCATCAAGACAAAGTGCCAGTCATACTTGGTGTTTGGACATCACATATCGCCAAATCAGTATTTCCGATAGCACAAGAGAACGGTGTTGTGGCATTGAGTCCTGTGGTCACGGCTTCTGGCTTGACGGAAATCGGTGATTTTATCTTTAGAACCTATCTTCCTGCAGAAGTGCTAATTCCACAAGGTATCAAGGTGACGCACGCACGGCTTGGCTACCAACGCGCCGCGACAATAGGCGACACAGTGGACTTCGCGTCACAAGTGAGCAACGCAGTATTCAGGCAAACACTTGCAGATTATGAGGTTGAGGTGCTGCCAAATGAAGCATTCGTAACAGGTGATACCGATTTTTCTGAGCATCTATCACGGATAAAAGCATTGAACCCTGATGCGATATTCGTCTCAGCACAAGACATTGAACTCATCCGTATTCTCACACAAGCACGCGAGTTGGGGATACCCAATGACATCCCATTTTTCACGCTAATCTTGTCTAAAGACTTGATACAAAGTGCAGAGGCTGCTGCGGAAGGCACTATTGCATTTTCAGGATGGAGTCACACTGCGGATACGCCGGGCAATCAAACGTTTGTGAGCGACTACGAAGCAGCATTCGGGATGCAACCGAGTTTTTGGGCTGCGAATTCGTATGCGTCTGTGTTTATCCTTGCCGAAGCGATCAAACAAGCACAATCAACGGAGGCAGCAGCGATTGCCACTGCACTGTCACAAATCAAAGACTATCCAACTATTTTAGGTGATTTCTCTTTTGATGCACATGGCAATGGGGTATATGAACCGGTTGTCTTGATTGTCAAAGATGGTATGCTTGAGGTTTTCTGAAAAGACATCTTACAAAACTTAATGGCTCGCGACGCGGGAGCGCGTGCAAAGAAAATGCTCCCAATCTAAACACAAAACTTGTGTTTACAACGGTGTCTTGCGGGGAGACGCAAAACCCCACACTCATAAAGGAGATCATAATATGAGAAAATCAGTTTTTATTTTCTTAGTTGTTACGTTGTTATTTAGCTTTGTTGCGTTGAGTTATTGCGAAAATGTTGTGTCTTTGAAACAGAACCCGGACGCTGTTTCACCGCAAATAAAAGTTGATATTCACCTCAGTGGGGGTCAAGACATTGCTGGGTATAGTAGTTTCATTGTTTTTGATTCGACTGTGCTGAAATATGTCTCGGCAACGATGGGGGATTACCTGCTAAGAGACGGTATTTTTATGCGTCCGTTGTTGCGTGAAGATGGCAGCTACACGCTTACGCTTGATGTTGGTGGGACGACACAAACTGGTGCTACAGTGACCTTTGGCGAACAGCAACTTTCATTGTCGGAGTTCTTTTTTGAAATACCATCGGAAGCTTTACAGGACTTTTCAAGTGAAATCCCCGAAGTTTCCGATGCATTCTTGCGTCCGGGTGCGAAGTTGTGGGGTATCTCGATTTTAGGTTCAGCCCCGCTTGGCGTAGATGGTGTTCCTGTTGCGACAGATGGTGATGGAACCCTCGTGTCTCTTACTTTTGAAGTTATCAACCCGGATATACCTGCCATCATTGCTCTGCTAAACATGAGCCTTTCCGATTCCCATGATGTGTCCTTACCTAACACAATCCAAGAGACAATGATAACCTTTATCCCACCATTAGCGGATACACTTTTGACCGATGTCAATGGTGATGGCGAAGTCAATATCTTAGACTTGGTGCGTGTTGCTTCTGCTTTCGGACAGCCTGTATCCGCTGAAAATGCTGTGGCAGATGTGAATGCGGATGGTGAGATAAACATCTTAGATTTAGTGCGAGTGGCAAAGGATTTCGGTAAACTTAGTGTGCCCACGGAATCTTACAATGATCCAGTATCTATCACAAATGAGGCTGTTGTTAGCGAACCTATGACACCGGATGAAAGTACGCAGGATACACTTGTTGTCGGGATTGCTTTACCCGTGACCGGACATTTAGCTGCCACTGGTGAGATTATGAAATCAGGGTTTGATTTAGCATTTGATGAACTTGCAGGTCTTAGCTATATCATAGCAGACGATAAAGGCACGGCGGAAGGTGCTGTTGCAGCTTTTGAGGAGCTGATCACACATGGCGCGTCCGTCATTCTGGGACCGGCTTCATCGAGTTCGGCGCGAGCGGCGTTTCCAATCGCGCAAGAAAATGGTGTTGTGGCAATCAGCCCGACAGCCGGTGCGCGTGGACTTGGTGCGATAGGCGATTTCGTGTTTCGAACAGCACCAACCACAGATGTGGTTATTCCCAAAGGAGTCAAAGCAACGCAGGTTAAACTCGGCTACCAACGTGTTGCGACACTATATGACGAAGATGATCTATTCTCAAGTGATCGTGACGCTGCGTTACAGTTGGCATTTGCCGAGAACGGCGTTAAAGTGCTTGGCACACACACCTACAAAACGGGCGATACAGATTTCACGGCACAATTGACACGGATAAAAGCATTGAACCCGGACGCACTTTTTGTTTCAGCATTGCCACCAGAAAAACCGAAAATACTGATACAAGCAAGAGCAGCAGGTATATCCGTGCCTATTCTCATCAGTTCATTAACTGAAGCCGAAGTGCGAGCCGCAGGCACCGCCGCTGAGGGCGCAATCACCTTCACCGGATGGTTACCTACAGCTGAAACACCCGGAAATCAGGAGTTCGTAGAACAGTATCGGAAGACTTACGGCACAGAACCCAACGCATTCGCTGCTGCCACTTATACGTGTGTCTATGTGTTCGCTGAGGCTGTGAAAAACGCTGAAACTATAGATGCACAGTCAATAAGAGACGCACTGGCACGTATCCAAGACCTTGATACGATTTTAGGTAAATTTACTTTCAACGAAGATGGGGACGGTGTTTACGAACCGAATATACTGATTGTTAGAAATGGGATTTTACAATTTTTTGATTAGCCGAATCAAATTATGAAAAATACGCCTGTTCTACTGAGCAAAAAAGTATTTTTCGCCGGAACTTGTGGGCGTTATTATCCGTTCACGATTTATTCCATTGGCACAAAGCTACCCAGCAAAAGTGCTGTTTATATCTACATTCACGCCGAATGTGGAGACTATACACCACTGTATATCGGGCAGACACACGCATTGGATACGCGCTTTTTAGATTGGTGCGTATGGCGGCGTGTCAACATACATTTTGTTAATGCGATAGGTGTCTACTTTGAAAAAGACAAAGAGACGCGACGCACCATACAACGAGATCTGATCCGTGAACATCAACCCATTTGCAATGCCACACCAAGACAATAAGGGATAGAGTGGAAACACGAACCTGCGGAAGAAGCAAAACCCCGCATACATCTTGGAGATAATAGCTTAGATATGTTAGATTGGGATAAATGGTCAGTGCAAGAACGGTGTGTTGGCGAACTTATTGTTGAGATGTTTGAGAAGAAAGACCCGTCAGGACGAATGGGCTTTCAACCGAAAGACATCTATGAAGGTTATTATGATCGTCTCAAAGCGATGTGGATACCCAAAAATAGTTCAAGTGCGAGTAGACAAGCAGGTGTTTGCCAGATATTCATAATATTAAGGGATCGCCTCGAACTGATACAACCAAGCGGTTGCAATACAACGTATCATCTTGCTGAAGAAGGTTGTTTATATCAAGAACTAAAGATACGCACTGCCAATAGAAGTTCGTGAGCGTGATTGATTCTAACCGCTTATGCGTTTGGGATGTCATACCGAAGTTCCCGCTGCGGAAAAATCAGTTTGAAATCTTCAGAATACCTATCATTGCGGATAGTCAAGCCCGCACGAAGAAAGTCCCGATAAAAATAGATGTTGTAAATAAAAATCAAATACCGCTCGCGACAACAGATTTCCAACTGAATATCAAATCTAAATGAGGTGATTGGTATGAATAAACGGCTACTGATGCGTGCTTTCCAACAACAATATCGTAAACGCGCCTTGATTATTTCTGTCATTGTGCATGTCATCGTGTGCCTCAGCAGTGCGTCCTTTTTCATTAAAGCCGTTGTGCAAGAGACAGAAGATGAGATACAAGTAGAACTCTTTTCTGAATTACCGAGACAACAAGTCGTCAAAAAGAAAACAGTGCCAATTCCTAAGAAAGACGCACCACCCAAACCGAAAGAGGAAATGCCGATACCGAAAGAGATACAGACAGAAAAGAAAAAGATAACGCTCGAAAAGAAGGTCGACGTCATACAACCCGAACATAAAGTTGTGGTTGCGAAAATGCCAGCGAAAACACCCGCAAAGATAGAACTTCAAAGTGCTGCCGTAAAAAAGATGGATGTAGATATACCTGCGGGAGTAGAAGCACCCGATTTATCAACGGACGCGGATCTGACACCGGCGCCTGAATCGATATTAGCACCGATTGGCGACACGGATACAGGCGACACCGCACAGAACTATGCAAGACGCAGAGATACAGGTGTTAGAACACCAGGCAAGGGCACATCAAAAGGTATCGGGGACCGTATCAAATCCACTGGGACAAGTAAAGGGAAAAGCATCGGAGGACAAACGACCAGCAACGGGGAAGGCAACGACACATTTAGCAGTATCATACAGCAACTCGCGGACGATATTAT
This sequence comes from Candidatus Poribacteria bacterium, assembly GCA_965219695.1. Taxonomy (GTDB): domain Bacteria; phylum Poribacteria; class WGA-4E; order WGA-4E; family WGA-3G; genus MSPOR6. The sequence goes on from CBDCOJ010000015.1 coordinate 65,813, forward strand.
TGGGCGTAGTGGCGGCGCGCCTATTGATGTCGTCTTTGTCGTCGACGCTTCTGGCAGTATGGGTGATAATATCAACGCTGTTGCAGAACATCTGGGGCTAATGATTGATGCCTATAAAGCGTCTGAGATTGATTATCAACTCGGCTTAACTGACTTCTTTGTTGATAGTGCGGGGAACCAAAAGATTACGTGTCACCCGCTGACGACAAGCTTACAAACATACAAACAGATGCTCTACGCGATTATACCCACCGGTGATGAAAACGCGCTTGATGCAATCCATCAAACCGTAACGGAAATGCGATTCAGAGCAAATACTGTCAAGCATTTTATCCTTGTCACAGATGAACCTTTCACAAGCTTGTTAGGGTTTACAGTTGATAACACTATCAATCTCTGTCGACAAAATGAAATCTACGTGAATGTGCTCGGTTTGAATATGCCAGACCACAAACGGATGGCAAAAGAAACGGATGGAACATGGCACGCTGTGCCACAAGACCTAATCCCGCAGCACATCGCACAACAACCGAAAACAGTTCAGGACATCGGGCAAAAAATACTCCGAGAAGCTGCGAATCTCCCGACCGATATTGTCTTATTTGTTGACACAAGTAAAAGTATGGAAAATAAAATATCCTATCTCACCGAACAGATTGATATGTGGATACGCAGCTGGGATAACGCCATGATTGACTATCGTATCGGGGTCGTCCGGTTCCGAGCAAGCGGCACTGTCAACATGGTGAACGTGTACAACCCACCACAAACCACAAAACAGATACACAAGATTTTAGAAATCCCCACTCAAGATGATGAGAACCTGTTTCACGCAGTCGTTGAGGGCATAAAACGCATCAAAACACGAGCCAACGCAAAAACGCAATTTATACTCATTACAGATGAACCGGGTAATCCAAAACAACCTATCGCCGGTACTATATCGCTTCTCAAGGAAAAACCTGTTGTCGTGAGTGTGATTGGAACGACTGACATTTTCCAACAACAAGTCGCGCAGCAAACAGGTGGAATCTGGGTGGCAATGCCAAACGCACACAAAGTTAACAAAACATACCACTGAAACTTTTGAATCTGCCAGCACAATAACATGT
>CBDCOJ010000016.1:0-135509 GCA_965219695.1 Candidatus Poribacteria bacterium
CGTATCAAATGGAATTCTCATTTCCCCAAACCCAGTAGGCGCGTTTTGTAAACGCGCTGGATTTATCTGCTAAATTACCGAATTAATTTTTTAATTTTCATACAGTTTGCGCTACGAAATCTTGCGAAATATGAATTATTCTCTATAAAAAACGGTACTTGCTTGTCTAAAATCTTGTAGGTAGCAACTTGGGTATAGTTAGGAGATTATCCGCAGTCAGCAATCTGCAGCTGAAGGTGTGATTTCCGAAAGCCGATAGCCGAATTCTGACAGCCATTTGAAAATGAAATACAGCATAGGAATTGATCTTGGTGGAACTGACATAAAAGCAGGGTTGTTGGCGGCAGATGGTAAACTTTCGTGCCGTATTATCGTTCCTACTCGTGTAGATGAAGGTGCAAAAGCAATAGCAGCACGTATTGCCCAGACAATCTACCAAGTTATTGAAGCAGCAGAAAAGGGTCAAAAAAAAGAAATTGTCGGTATCGGTTTAGGCGCACCAGGACTCATCATTGCCGACAGCGGTATTATTCACTTCTCACCGAACTTCCCGGGTTGGAGCGACATTCCGCTACTGGATTATGTCACTGCTGAACTTAATGATTTAGACCTACCGCTCTATATTGACAACGATGTTAATGTAATGGTATTGGGCGAGCTGCACCACGGTGCAGGTATTGGGTACGAAAACGTCGTGGCACTTACCCTCGGCACTGGAGTCGGTGGAGGTGTTGTCATAGACAGAAAAGTCTATCATGGCAGTTGGAATACAGCAGGTGAATTAGGACATACAGTGGTGCAACCGAATGGTCGCAAGTGTGGATGCGGTAATCACGGTTGTCTTGAGGCTTACGCGGGTGCAAGACATATTGTGGAGCGGACACAACAGCAGATAGCAGGTGGACGGAAAACCTGTTTAGACCCTGAAACGTTGACTCCGAAGCAAATTGCAGAAGCAGCAACTGCGGGGGATAAACTTGCACTTGATATTTTTTCAGAAACAGGAAAATACATCGGAATAGCGTTGACATCTATAGCGCATATCCTTAACCCGCAAATAGCAATTATTGGTGGTGGAATTGCTGCGGCAGGAGAAAACCTGCTTTTTCAACATATTCGTGAGGAATTCAAGAAACGAGCGATGGACATCCCTGGCGGCATGGAGATTGTTCCTGCAAAATTGGGAAACGACGCGGGACTCGTCGGGGCAGCAATGCTGGCATACAATAACTAAAAAAGGATAGAAAAGGGAGCACGTTAAAATGAGATTTTTCGGTAATTCAACAAATGCCACACAGAATTCATCTTTGATTTTGGCACGGACTTGTCAAATTTTAATGATTTTTGCACTGTCTATTTCTATGATTGGATGTGCAAAGGTGCGGGATGGAGTCGTGGATATATTCCGACCAGAGCGCATAGTTCCTGTTTTTGATCCAGATGCAGTAATTACACCACAAACGGGCACCGTAATCCATCGGAAAAACGGCATCGACGCAATGGTAGTTCCAATCCATGATGTGAAAAATGTTGTTGCATTCGGAGTTCTTATTTATAACCGAGCAGATAACTGGATCAGTTTTGTAAAAGAGGATTGTTGGATGCTTGACCAGTCGGGAGAAAATATAAAACAGATAGACAAATCACAACTATCATTCTATTTGAAAAAGAATTATAGACCGAAGCTGCCCCCTGAATTTGAAGCAGATATTTTTCGATATGACAAGACTATTCGTGTGCAAGGGGGGCATGCCGTTCTACCAACTGACGATTTAAAGAAAACAAACATTATGCCTAAGAACCGGTCACTATTCTTCATCTATTTCCCAAAACGCAGCTTAAAATCTAAGAATCTGCGTATTGTTATCCCCGGTGTGACAAGTGAATTCAATGATCAACAAACAACGTTTGTTTTCAAATTTAAAGTGCAGCGAGGTTAATCTCAAATCACCCCTGTCAATAAAGCCATCATCGGACGACTCCTTCATATCTTCACGCTTTTCTATCAAAAGTACCCTAATAAAGTATGTACGTTACATATCTATTTTCATCTGGATTACGCTCCTGTACCATATAAGTTGTGCTGTGCCTGACCCCGATGGTAAAGGCGTTCTACGCCCTCCAATATCTCCCAATGTAGACATCGTCCCTTCAATTCGAGCGCGTGACGCCCCTCCGATATTAAGTGTTAGTTATGTTAAAACAATCGGTAGAGCAGGGCAAGGTGCTGGTGAATTTCTCATGCCTATGGGATTAATTATGGATGCCTATGGGCAGCTTTACATAGCGGATGCAGGCAACAACCGGGTGCAAGTTATTGACAGTAATGGACACTTCGTTGCCGAATTCGGCAGTTATGGGTGGCGTGACGGTGAATTTGACTTTCCAAATGATGTCGATCTCAGCTTAGACACCCTCTATGTCGCTGATACAGGCAATAATCGGATCCAATATTGCAACTTGGTGAACCGTATATTTTATCCACTTACAACTACTTCCGAAGACTTTGAGTTTGATGCCCCTGAAGGGATCGGTCTCGGACGGAACGGAGAGGTTTTTGTGGTTGATACCCTTAATCATCGCTGGGCACAATTTAGTAAAAACCTCGCGCCTGTCTTTACAATAGGAAGTTTCGGCAGCAGTCGAGAGCAATTTTGGAATCCCACTGACCTCTTAGTTAACCCCCACGGAACTGTGTATGTAGCGGATACTGGTAATCATCGCATTATGAGTTACGATTTCAGTGGCAATCCTATACGGACGTGGGGGAAGGAGGGGAACGCGCTCGGACAGTTTCGTGAACCAAAGAGACTCGCTATAGACTCTTGGAATTACTTATATGTTACTGACAGTGGGAATCGACGAATTCAAGTCTTTACATCAGAAGGACAAGTTGTTATAGAATTCACCGTGAAGACGCTATTGAATCCTTGTGGAATCGCTGTTTCAGAGAAGGGGCGAGTCTTTGTTACCGACACTGATGCAGGGGATATTAAAGTTTTTCAGATGATATTCAAATCAGATGCAAAGAAAGCTGAATAGCAAAAACAGGAATGGAAGGACTCGAAAATGGAAAGGTAGGAGGATGGCAAAGAATTTACAAACCCTACTTTCCATCCTTCCATTTTTTTTCTGTTTTCTTTTCTTTACAGATGCACAGACTGAATCTCAAAAGCAGAATCCGCCGCTCAAACTCCCCACATTCTCTATAATTGAAAAGTCAGAAACTTTTCAAGTGGAAACAGACAAAGCGGAATGGATAGTTAAAAACCCGCCTATTTTTCCGAACAGTGAGCAGATAATAGGTAATAACGGTCAGAAACTCGTTAACGGAAAAGATTATCAGATCGATTATGTATCAGGTAAGATTATCTTTGATAAGTCTATCTTAGCAAAGAAAGACGTAGTATGGACGATAACCTACCGTTCAATTCCTTTCACTTTCCAAAAGACATATAAGCGTGACCTATATGGAACACCTCTTGAAAAAGACTTAGAATTAACACCCCAAAGAGATGTTCCTTCTAATTTAGAAACCCAACCCACAGCTCCCGGTATACCTTCTTCAACTACTCCATCGCAGTTAGAGTATTCCGGTAGTCGTACGTTTGGTATTACTGTCGGCAGTGGTCGATCGCTATCGCAAAATCAGGAGTTCCGTATCAATGTCCGAGGCAATGTCTCAGATAACATTGAGGTGCTTGCAATGCTCTCTGACCAAGATTTGCCTATTCAACCAGAAGGGATGACTGAAGATATTCAAGACATCAATCAGAAGTTAATCCGTATTACGCATCCGAACGTGACAGGTACTTTAGGTGATTTCAATGCTTCCTTAGGTCCGTCCGAATTTATCTTTTTTCCACGTGCGCTTGAAGGCGTCAAAGTTGAAGGTGATTTTCAGAGAAGCAAATTCCATCTCATTCCGAGCGCGCTGCCAAAGGGGCAATCCACAAGCAAAGTAATCCGTGGTGAGGAAGGACGCAGTGAGTATCGGCTTGATGTGAACAACCAATTCGTTATCGTCAAAGCAGGGAGTGAAATTGTTTGGCTAAACGGTGAGAAGATGCGGCGCGGTGAAAACAACGATTACATCATCCGTGAATACGGTGATCCAATTATTGAATTTAACAGTAAGCACCTGATAACAAGTAACGATGTTATCCGCGTTGACTTCGAATATATTCCTGAAGACTTGGTGTATCAACAAAATCTTTACGGGGTCAATAATGTATTCAGGTTGCCCGGGGAATGGTTGTCGCTCGGTGCATCTTACGCTGTGGAAGCGGATTTGGACGACCCTGAACAAACTTTAGTCCTTTTTGATGACGACGATCTGGATGCACTCCGTCAAAATACACTGGATCCAGATGGAGACGGATTCCTCCTTACCCCACCACAGAAACATACGGTGTGGGGGTTAGAAAGTCGTCTGAATTTTGCTGAACAGACGTGGGTTAATGGCGAACTCGCTTTTAGTGCAGTTGATAAAAACACCTATTCTACCGTAGACAGAAAAGAGACAAACCAAGCTTGGAAATTAATCGGCTACACTGATTGGAATTTCCCTACATGGTCTAACAAACTCCGTCCAAAACTGATAGGAAACCTTGATGTGCGAACCATGGATGCAGGTTTTTTACCTGTCGGCGCGTCCCTTAGTAATCGGACTCGTGATCGTTATGGAACACAATATACAACAGAGGGGTTTGAAGACGCATTCCTGTTTGACCCAAGTTCTATCTCACAAGCATCCGATGAGCGAACATTAAATCTCAACTTCAAATTGCTACCGTCCCAATGGCTACAATTTGATTTAGGTGGCGGTAGAACAATTGAGGCTGCAGTGGAAGGACAGACAACACGCCGTAATAACCTCAATTGGGGTACAAATTTCACACCACGCGCAAGCAGAAGTTCCATTTTTTCTAATACATCCGCGCAAGCGGAAAATTTATTCCGGCGATCTTCGCAATATCAAATTGACGATGTGCGGAGACCGAGACCTGTAGAAAGTAATTTCTCGCGTAAACCGACAGACAAACCCTCGTTTTTGGAGAGGTTGCCTAATCTTCGTTGGAATGACTATCGCAGTACGTCCCTTATAGAACCAAACGAGCAGAGCGCGAATGTTCAGGAGAATTTCCGAAAATCAAGGCAAGAGGGTGGTCTATCCTATCTTCTGTCTCCTGTTGAATTTGTCGGTACTTTTGATAGGTTCGCCTCAATTGATGATTATACTGCTGCGCGCAACCGCAGACGCAATAGAACTTCCGGACGCGTGAATTTGGTTGACTTTAAATGGGCTTCCATTCATACAAGCTACGAACTGGAACAGAATTTTGCGAAAGAACCTTTATTAACGCTTGATGGCGAAACTTTGGGAATTTCTGATTGGATGCGGTCTACCACAGCACGAACATGGAAAGCTGGGGTCTTTTCACAGCAGGGGCAATGGATAAATGTGAAAACAAATCTCGCACGCCGTATGGTAAAAGCACATTCGGAACTTGGCACAGATACAACAACACAATTAGCGGATGCAACAATCCAATTAACACCGTTCAGTCGTGCAATTGATGCTGAAGTTACTTATGAATTGGATAAAAAATTGACGACTCAACGTCGCGAAATCTACACCGACATTCATCCACTCACGGGACATAGAATCCAACCCGGCGAAGGGTATTACGTCAGATTAGATGACTTGCGGTATGTAGAAGATCAAGAGGAAGGCACGTACATCAAATTTTACCAGAATGTGGGAGACAAACCGACAACAGCTGTTGACGCTGCGTTTCGCCTTCGTCTCCAACCGCGTCAGTTTTTTGCTCGCCGCGCCAGAAACCAACAATCCAGAACAGATTTCATGGGGCGAGGTAATCTTTCCCCAACCACTAACGCCGACAGCCAAAAACCGACAGCCAAAAACCGACAGCCATTCACGTGGTTTTTAAATGCCCTCCGAATCCAGACGCGCCTATGGTTGACAGAGGAACAGGAAGCGGAAGATACTATATCCCTCTATTTACTCCAAAGCCTACAAGGTTCGCAAACGCTGTTTGGTAGGATTAACCAACATCATCGTGTTGAATTTTCCCCTTCACCTCTGTTCAGTTTTGAAGTCAATCTACGGACAGGACGCACACTCAATCGACGGATTAATACACAAGAACGACTGAGAAATTACCGAACGTGGGATGTGGCTTTCTCAGTTAATCCTACGCAACGTTTCTCAATCGGCGCAAACTGGGAGCAACGCCGCGAAACAGAAAAATATAGTCAACTCAATTTTGAAGACCTTGGGTTACCTGAAACGATGAAGGACGGGGACGAATTACCACCGACCCCTGTTTCTGACCTACGCCAATTTGAACAGATAACGGAATTAAAACTCCAATATGAACTGAGTCGCGCAATACGATGGAGTGGTACCGGTGGATACAAACGCACAAACGATATAGAAAGGCTTGATGAAGAACCTGATGCAAAGACGCGTACCTTCTCTTTTGAAAATCGTATCACTTATGGCATTTTCGGTAAGGGACGCATTGATGTAAACCATACCCTCGGCTACGGCAAAAGCGGTGGCGGTATTCCTTTCGCGCAGTACTACTTTTATGAAGGAATCAGCCATGAAGTACGCGCTACTGCAGATTATAGGTTACGCAAATTTACTGATTTATTATTTAGACTCAATTACCGTTTGCTTTCAACAAAGCAACGTAAACCTGAACATCGGTTAGAAATGACCGTCAGCGCGGAACTGTAACCCTATAGATAATGATATGGGCAGCATTTATCACCGCCCAACAAAATATGCGAATTTTATCTTTCAAGATTGAAATGAAGCACTTCGTTGTATTCTGTACCTACGTATAACGTGTCTCCATCAACAGCAAGAGAAGTTACGTTATCGGGAACCTCTGAAACAACCTGTTTCCATGTCCCATTTTCTAAACGATAAACACCTGTATTTTTGGTAACACCATAAACCGTTGTGCTATCAACAGCCAAATGTTCCATAACGAGATTAGTACCCTCTGCATCAGTGACGGGACGCCAAGTTCTCTCATTATCTGATGCAATGATACCCGCGTCCGTTGCTACATACACGGTGGAGCCAGCAACCACAATATCTTTAAAGGTTTTGACAGTGAATGGCAGCGCTGGCGTAAGATCAATCCAATTGGTTCCTCTATCAAACGATACAACAAGGTGTCCATCCCGTTTGCCGACATAAACTGTGTCACCTGAAACGGCAAGTTTTGGGCTTTTCCTCGCCACCTCTTGTGTCAATTCAACGATCTCTTCCTGCCCAGTATCGTGCCATTTTTCATCGCCGATTTTCCATCGGAAGAGTTTAAAGTTGTACTCCATATAGAATGTATCATCACTAACCGCAAACGGCCCCTTAAACCCCTGATCAAAAAGTTCCTCTTGTTGTTGCCGATCCACTTGTGCTAACTGTTTGAAGAACTGAGCTGCGCCAAAGGAATTTGCTTTCAATTCTTCTTTCAGCTGCTTTTCATGTTCTAAAGGGAGGGACTGGTGCTTTAGAAACAAATGATAGTTGCTTAACAGCCCGGAATCAAAAATAGGCACATCTTGAATCGGCACAAGTTTATTTTTATCTGTAGATATGCGGTATAGAAGCGTTTTTCCATTACTACCAGCTTTGGCATAGATTACACCATAAGATTTAACTATCTGAGTAATGTTTGGTTGTTCTTTTCTGTCGCGTTCCGTTATAGATGGCATTTCCATCTGAATAGTTCTCCAAGATTTTCCATTGTCGGTAGTTTTTGCTATCTCTCCTCTCAATCTCCAGTACTCACCTCCAAATCTCGCGTAGAGAGCCGGAAATGTGCTTTGTACTTTATCCTTTTCTTCATATACGATTAGATTGTCTATTGGACTCATTTCCTTCTCCCCAGGGATATTTACCTTGTTCCATGATTTGCCGCCATCAGTGGAACGATGGAGACCATCCCAGCTATGGACATAAAAGACACGTTCGTTTAACACCGCAGCTGGAAATCCACTAATCGTTGAAGGAGAAGTGCCAAGCGTCTGCAGCGGCATCCATGTATCTCCCCCATCTATAGAGCGAACCATACCATCTTCCAACGCCAGAAGTGTTTCACCAACAGTAATAAGTGCAATTTCGGGTGGTCGTCCCTTTATGGGCCAAGCGTTTGTTGGTGTTATATCTACCCATGAATTCCCAAGGTCCGTTGAGCGGAATATCCACCAACCACGCTCCAGTCCTTGATCTACTTTACGAGGATCTACTTGTCCATCCCAACTAAATTCTGCAGCAACATACAACTTGTCTTCAGCCGCTGCTACAGAAAAAATCCTACCGATTTCTGGAGCAGGTAACTTTAAGCGTTCCCAAACCTCAACATCAGGGTCGAAACGGTAGAGTCCAGTGTCTGTTGCAGTAAAAAGGACATGCTGAATCTTGACTAAAGCACTGATTCTTCCGCTCAATTCTTTATCTATCGCTTCCCATGTTTTACCTTTATCTTCAGAACGCAAAATCCCGCTTGTAAAAGCAACATAAAACGCATCCTCTGTTAGCACCAATTCAATCGGAGTCCAATATTTTTCTTCCTGCCATGAGTAGAGTAAATCCCATGTCTTCCCATCATCGATTGAAGCAAAGAGGTTGTTAGATGGTATCATGTAAAGGGTATTTTTCCATTTTGCGATAGGCGGTCTCGGCGTCCACCAAGTATCCAGTGAACCCATGTCAGAGATATGTTGCCACTGCTTTCCATCGGCAGGTAATTTATAGAAACTTAATTCATCACCAAGCACATATACATCGCCTTCAGGTGTTCCCAGCATACTCATGAGTGGGCTGCCTTTGATTGGTTCAGTCTGGATCCATTGCTGTTTGGGAACAGCAATATCTTCTCCCGCAGACTGTGCAGCAGCCAATATAACCTCATCTGGTTTTTGACCATTACTCTCGTTTTCACCGATTGCATTTAAATTCCCAAACTCACGACGCACATCTGGTTTTGCATCTACATTTAACACAATAGGAGTATCAACAAGTTCAACTGCCATCTCAGCTTGTGCATCCAAACTATAGGGTTGCTGAAAACGCGCTAAGTATTGGCTGCCTATACCAAGCATCAAAACAATCAAAATAGCACTTGAAGCAGCAATCGCCCACGGCACAAGCGGTTTACTGCCAGAAGATGTAGCAGGTTTAAGTCTTGCAACTTCTCGCATGATATTATCAGTTAGGTTTGGTGAAATTTGAAAATGGTCGAGTGCTTCTCTTATCATCGTTTCCTCCTTTTTTAAATGCTGTCGCGCACGGTAGAGTCGATTCTTAATCGAACTTATCGATACACCTAAAAATCTGCTTATCTCTTCATACGTCATTCCTCCGAGGTAGTAGAGTGTGATGACTGTCCGTTCACTCTCTTGCAACTTCGCAAGCAACTTCTTCACAACTTCGCGCTGTGCTTCTACAGATGCCCGCTCGTTTTCCGCACTGACATAGCTGGAATAGGTCGCTTTTTCTAATTCTGCGCTACTTGTATTTTCCAACAACTGCGTCCGCATACGATTCTTACGATGCCATGCCTTGCAGCGGTTTGCCGCTATAACATAGAGCCAACTTGCAAAAGACTGTGGTTCCTTCAGTTCTGACAGTTTCTGATATGCCTTAAGAAATGTTTCTTGCGTGATATCCTCGGCGATGTGGAAATCTCCAATCTTCCGCCACACAAGTGCGTGAACCGATTTTTGATATTTTCTCACGAGCGCGGAGAACGCAGCATCATCGCCATCAAGAGCACGTTGGATGAGTTCAACATCGGCATTTTTCATCAAACACCTCTAAAAAGGGAAGTTCATCATTTCACATCAACATATAGTGACGCGACTTGAACCAAAAAAGTCTCAAGTTTTTTTTAAAAGGAGGAAAGAGAGGATAATGTTCAATTATTATACCATTATCCTCTCTTTTTCATATTTGTATAAATACTACGTTGTTAGTGTCTTCAACATTTAGGATAGAGTGTTGAAGGAGATAGGAAGGGATTGGTTGCATTGGATACCTATTAGATAAGGTAGATTATTGTTCAAGATTATAATGAAGCATACCGTTGCTTTTTGTACCCACGTATAACGTGTTTCCATCAACAGCAAGAGAAGTTACGCCATCCGGTATCTCTGAAATAATCTGTTCCCATACACCGCTTTCCAAGCGATAGATACCTGTCCCTTTGGTAACGCCATAAACCGTTGTGCCATCAGAAGCCAAGCGTTCCATAACAAGATTCGTTCCCTCTGCGTCGGTGATTGCACGCCAATTTTTTCCACTATCCGATATAGTGACACCAGCATCTGTTGCTACATACACCGAGGAACCCGCAAATACAATCTCTTTGAAAGTTTTAAATGGAAACGGCAGCGCTGGGGTAAGATCAATCCAATTGGTTCCCCTATCAAACGATACGACAAGATGTCCATCCCGTTTTCCAACGTAGACCATGTTACCTGAAACGGCAAGTTTGAGCTCTCTTTCTATTATTTTCCAAGACAACCAAACAGTTTCTTCCTGTCCGGTGTCATACCATTCAGTATCACCAGGTTCCCATCGGAAGAGCTTAAAGTTATATTCCATATAAAACGTATCGCCACTGACTGCAAACGGCCCTCTTAACCCAAATTTATAAAGATGATCTTGGTATAATCGGCGAAAGTTTTCGGCTATATAACCCATTTGAGCTAACTGTTTAAAAAACTGGTTTGCACCTACAGAACTTTCTTGCAACTGTTCAAAGTAGGACTTATCTGCTCCTTTAGCAGGCACTCGATGCAGTAAGTTGGATAGTGACGATGAGCTAAAGACTGGCATGCCTTTAATTGGTACTAACGTATTGCGATCCTCAGTAATCCGATACAGACTCATGAGGGCCCAACTGGTAGGTTCTCGACCTTTTGCATATAGCACACCATCAGACTCTGCTATCCGAGTAAAAAAGGGTATATGTTCTTGAATTTGTATTTCTGGATTCACCACACGCCAAAATTTTCCCTTATCGCTGGATTTAAACACCCATTTATCTTCCTCCATACCTCCGGAGAACATCGCATAGAGGGAGTTAGATGTGTTTTGTTCATCACCTGTCTTGACACAAATTAGGTCGATAATTTCTCCTTTCATCCCTGGATTAAATCTTGTCCACGATATACCTCCATCAATTGATCGATACATTCCAGAATGCCCTTGTAAATAAAATGTATTTTCATTTAACGCTACTGCATTCTGAACACTATAAGACATCAGTGAAATATTGTTGGTTTTTTCAAGCGTCCATGTGTCGCCGTTGTCAATTGAGCGAACCACCGCAGCACCTCGCCAACCTATGACTAATACTGTGTTTTTCACTGCGACAAGCGTTGCCTGAGGTTCATCTTCAAACGGTTCAGGCCCCATGATAAGCGAGGCATTTTTCGGTGTTATATCTGTCCATGACTGTCCTTTATCGGTTGATCGGAAAAGCCCCCAGGTCCGTTCCTGCGGTCCAACATTTTGCCAATCCCATGCTGTCAGGGCATATAGATTATTTTCAGTTCCTGCAAACGAAACAATTGTTTTAACTTGAGGGATCGGAACAGGAATCGGAAACTCCAAACGTTGCCAACTATCACCGTCAAGGCGATATAAGCCTGTGCTTGTTGCAGCAAATAGCATGTTTCGAATTACCTCCAATATGTTCACTTCCCCTATCAATAATTCCTCGTCAAGAACAGACCACGTCTTTCCAGTGTCCTTAGAGACGAAAATTTGACTTTCAATGGCAAGGTAAAACCTATCATCCGTTACCTCAAATCCAACGACCCATCCGTCTGGACATCTACCGACTGAAGACCATGTTTTACCACCATCCCTTGAACCATATAGTTCATTGGGGTTGTGCCGACCATCATGAGTGACAACAATATAGAGTATATCGTTTGACTTCGCCATAGAGACTATATCATACGGAGTATCTGGTAGTAGTGAACTAATATCACTTATGTGTTGCCATTCAGTTCCATCAACTGGTAGTTTATATAGATTAAAGTTCCTGCCTTCATTGTAAACAATGTAGATTTTTCCCTCACGTGTTGGGAATAGTGTCATCAAATGCCCTGAACCTACTGGACTGTTTTCCTGAACCCACTGCTGTTTCGGGGCAGAAACGCCTTCTTTATCCGACTGTGCAGCAGCTAACAAAACTTCATCAGGTCTTTTGCCATTACTCTCGTTTTCACCGATTGCATTTAAATTCCCAAACTCATGACGTACATCTGGTTTCGCGTCTACATTTAGCACAATAGGTGCATCAACAAGTTCAACTGCCATCTCAGCTTGTGCATCTAAACTATAGGGTTGCTGAAAACGCGCTAAGTGTTGGCTGCCTATACCAAGCATCAAAACAATCAAAATAGCACTTGAAGCAGCAATCGCCCACGGCACAAGCGGTTTACTGCCAGAAGGCGCAGCGGGTTTGAGACGATCGATTTCTTGCATGATTTTCTGAGTGAGATGGGGTGTGATTTGGTAATTCTCTAAAGCTTCTCTTATCATCGGTTCCTCCTTTTTTAAATGCTGTCGCGCACGGTAGAGCCGATTCTTAATCGAACTTACCGATACACCTAAAAACCTGCTTATCTCTTCATACGTCATTCCCCCGAGGTAGTAGAGTGTGATGACTGTCCGTTCACTCTCTTGTAACTTCGCAAGCAACTTCTTGACAACTTCGCGCTGTGCTTCTACAGATGCCCGTTCGTTTTCCGCACTGACATAGCTGGAATAGGTAGCTTTTTCCAACTCTGTGTTACTTGTGCTTTCCAATGATTGAGTTGGTAAACGTTTCTTACTAAGCCACGTATGGCAGTGGTTCGCGGCTATCACATAAAGCCAACTTGCAAAAGATTGCGGTTCCTTTAACGTTGACAATTTTTTATATGCCTTCAGGAATGTTTCTTGTGTAATGTCCTCGGCGATGTGGAAATCTCCAATTTTTCGCCACGCAAGCGCGTGAACAGATTTCTGATATTTTTTAACCAGATCGGAGAACGCAGTATCATCACCATTAAGGACACGTTGGATGAGTTCAACATCAGCATTTTTCATTGAATACCTCTGGAAAGGAAATTCATCATTCACATCAATATATAATGACTCAATATGAAGCAAAAAAGTCTCATATTTTTTCAAAAGGAAGAACAATAGATATCATGATGATATTATACCATTGTCCACACTTTTTTCATATTTACGCAAACTCTAACTTTTCAGAGGGGACAACATTTGAGAACGCGTTTTAGTTGGATTAAGTTTAGTCTTGAAAGGAAGAATAAAAAATGGGCGGCACTCAGTACCGCCCACGAAAGATATTCTTTAAGATTTTCAGGATTAGTTGGAGGATGCCAAAGTTAAATTGTCGTTCCTCAATAATTATAGATTTACTTTAGTTGATCTGCGTCAGACGTAATTTCCCACAACAACAATGTACCGTCTCTGCTCCCACTTGCGAGTGTTCTGCCATCAGGACTGAACGCCACACCCATAACCCAGTCCGTATGACCTTCTGTAATGCGAATGACAGTGTTTGTCTGAATATTCCACAGTTGAATGGTGCTATCCTTACTCCCACTTGCGAGTGTTCTGCCATCAGGACTGAATGCCACACTCATAACCCAATCCGTATGTCCTGAGAAAGTTTTGAGGAGTTCTCCTGTCTGCACATCCCATAGACGGATGAGACCATCATGACTCCCACTTACGAGTGTTTTTCCATCCGGATTGAACGCTACGCTAAAAACAACATTTGTATGTTCTATAAGGGTTTTGAGGAGTTCACCTGTCTGCACATCCCATAGACGGACGGTGTTATCCTTACTCCCACTTGCAAGTGTTTTTCCATCTGGACTGAATGCCACACTCATAACCCAATCTGTATGTCCTAAGTAAGTTTTGAGGAGTTCTCCTGTCTGCGCATGATACAGCTGGATGGTCTTATCCCAACTTGCACTTGCCAGCAGAGTGCCGCCCGCACTGAATACCACGCTCGTAACATAATCCTTATGTTCACCGAAAGTTTTGCGAACTGCGCCTGTCTGCATATCCCATAGACGAATGGCGAAAGAATCATCTCCACCTGCGAGTATTTTGCCATCAGGACTGAACGTCACGCCAGCGACTGAAGGCATATTCTGCCTTTTGAGAATTTGGCGAAGTTCACCTGTCTGTACATCCCATAAACGGATCGTGTCATCTTCCATCGCATTAGCGAGTGTTTTGCTATCTGGACTAAACGTTACATACACAGTATCGCTCAAATGTCCTGTGAGCGTTTTTTGCGGTTTTCCCGTCTGCACATCCCATAAACGAATAGTAGAATCGAAACTCCCACTTGCGAGTGTTTTTCCATCTGGACTGAACACCACGTTCAAGGCCCAGTGCGTATGCCCTATGAGGATTCGGAGGTATTCACCTGTCTGTACATCCCACAGATGGATGATGCCGTTGTTCATAGCACTTGCGAGCGTTTTTCCATCCGCACTGAACGCAAATTCATTGACAAAATCCATTTGTTGTAATGGGAGAGTATGGCGAAGTTCACCAGTTTGTGTATCCCACAGATAAATCGGGCTTTCAAAGCACCAACTCGCCAATGTTTTTCCATCCGCACTGAACGCCATTTTATAAATTTCCTGCGAATGCTCAAGGGCGAAGGTTTTTTGGATTTCGCCTGATTGCGTATCCCACAGGCGGATGGTGTTATCCTTACCCGCGCTTGCAAGCATTTTTCCATCTGGACTGAATACCACGCTCAAAACCTTGTCGGTATGCCCTATAAGAGTTTTTTGGACTGTGTCTGTTTGGGTATTCCACAGACGAATGGTGTTATCCGTACTTCCGCTTGCCAATGCTTCTCCATCTGGACTGAACACTACACCTGTCGTGCTATCCGTCCACCCTGTCATTGTCCGAAGATGTGTGCCAGTGCGCGCATCCCACAGACGGATAGTGTTATCCGTACTCCCACTTGCGAGCGTTTTTCCATCCGGACTGAACACCACGCTCAAGATCCGGGCTGTATGCCCCGTTAGCAGGTCAAGTTCTTGTCCGTTATGGGCATCATAGATCCATATCCCAACATAACTCGCAACCGCCAGACGCGTGCCATCCGGGGAATAAGCCATGTCATCTGCCCTGCCTTTGCCGATACGGGCTTTAGCACCTTCAGGCAAATTCCACCGAGTATAGTCCCGTTCCGCACTTAAAATTTGATTCGCTTTCTCTCCATTGTCATTATCTCTACCATCCATATCAGAAAGTTTCCCCGGTTGGTTTCGAACATCCGGTTTCACTTCAAGATTTAGCACAATAGGAGTATCAACAAGTTCAACTGCCATCTCAGCTTGTGCATCCAAACTATAGGGACGTTGAAAACGCGCTAAGTATTGGCTGCCTATACCAAGCATCAAAACAATCAAAATAGCACTTGAAGCAGCAATCGCCCACGGCACAAGCGGTTTACTGCCAGAAGGTGCAGCAGGTTTAAGTCTTGCAACTTCTCGCATGATATTATCAGTTAGGTTTGGTGAAATTTGAAAATGGTCAAGTGCTTCTCTTATCATCGTTTCCTCCTTTTGTAAACGTTGTCGGGCACGTCTCAGACGGCTTTTAATAGTACTTCCCGATACACCCAAAAATCGACTAATCTCTTCAATCGTCATCTCACCAAGGTAATGAAGTGTCATCACCGTGCGTTCACTCTCTTTCAATTTTGCGAGCAGCTTTTTGACTACTTCACGTTGTGTCTCAGCAGCAGTTATTGCGCGCTCTTCTGCGACATGTTGGGAATAAGCATCTTTCGGTGCCATCGTTGTCTCTGCGTCCTCCAACGGTTGCGTCTGTATCCGTTTTTTACGGAGCCACGTGTTGCATAGGTTTGTCGTAATCACATAGAGCCACCCAGGAAACTGATTCGGATCTTTCAGAGTATGAAGTCTCTGATACACTTTCAGGAAAGCGTCTTGGGTGATGTCCTCAGCGATGTGGAAATCCCCAACTTTTCGCCAAGCTAATGTCTGAACCGGTTTTTGATACTTTTTCACAAGTTCAGCAAAAGCGGTTTCATCACCAGAGAGAATTCGTTGAATGAGCGAAACATTATCGTTTTTCATCAGGCGTCTCCAGAGAATGATAGTCAATTAATAACATATTCGGGAACATCTCGTTCTTACAGTTCTAATCTTCCGCTGAAAGTTCTTCGTTGTTAGCACGAACTCCAACTCACGACTTTCTGGTTGAATCGCAAAACCGAAGAATAAATACCCTAAAATATTATATCAAACTATAGTGACGCAAGTTAGGGGTAAAACGGTTGCTTAATTCTGCATGAGAGAGGAAAGAGTGGAGGATAGAGGTAGGAAGGGCGGCGTTCAGCACCGCCCACAAAAGTTGCTAATTTTTTATTTTTCAATATTGAAATGAAGCATGCCGCTATTTTGCGTGCCTACGTATAACGCGTTCCCATCAGCAGCAAGAGAAATAACGCTATCAGGTATCTCTGAAACAATCTGTTCCCAAGTGCCGCTTTCCAAGCGATAGATACCTGTCCCTTTGGTAACACCGTAAACCTTTGTTCCATTGACAGCCAAACGTTCCATAATGAGGTGCGTTCCTACTGCATCGGTGATCGCATGCCAATGTTTTCCTGCATCTGATGCAGCGACACCTACATCCGTTGCCACATATACCGTAGAACCCGAAAACACAATATCTTTGAAGGCTTCAATAGGTGTAGAAAATATAAAGTCCAAAGGGATATCTTTCCAATTATGTCCTGCATCTAATGATTGAACGAGGTGTCCATCCCGTTTACCGAAGTAGACAGTATCTCCTGAAACAGCCAGTTTAGAATCTCTCTTTGCCGTGTCTAAAGACAATTCAACGGTTTCTTCCTGTCCAGTATCGTACCATTCAGTATCACCGGGTTTCCATCGGAAGAGTTTATAATTGTATTCCATATAGAATGTGTCACCACTGACAGCAAAGGGACTACGCTGGGCGACTCTAAAAAGTTTAAACCGATTTTCTTGGTCTGTTTGTGTCAACTGTTTCAAGAGCTGGGTTGCGCCAGGAATCTCCTCTTGCATCTGTTCAAGTACCGATTTATCTGACACGTTAAATCGGTTATCCAATATTTCGTCCGACTTAATATATGATACCAGTGAGTCGAAGATGGGCATGCCTTGAATCGGCACAAGCATATTACCGTCTGTAGATACGCGATATATATGTACTTTGCTTCTGTTAAAAGACCCACCACCCCTTGCGTAGAGAACACCATCAGATTTGAATATATGCGTAATATCTGGTGGTTTTTCTCTATCGGGGTCCATCATCGGAATTTCTATTTGAACAGCATCCCAAGACTTGCCTTCATCGGAAGTTTTTGCGATCCTTCCTGCATATCTCGCATAGAGCGTTGGAGGTATGTCATGCCTTTTACTTTTCCTTTTATACGCGATTAAAGCCTCTATTTTGCTCTTATCCGTAGTGATATTAACCTGACTCCATGATTTACCACTATCAGTGGAACGATGCAGTCCGTTTCTCCCACTAACATAAAAAACACCTTCGTTTACTGCTGCTACTGCTTTAAAGCTTACATCAGGATGGATTGAAGGAGTAGGACCCGATAATTGTGGTGTGAACCATGTGTTTCCACTATCCGGAGAGCTAACCATACCATGTTCCATCGCCAGAAGTGTTTCATCAACAGCAAAAAGTTGGAGACGAGGCGGCAACCCTTTTACAGCCCAAGCGTTTGTTGGCGTAACATCATCCCATGAATCACCGAGGTCAGTTGATCGAAATATCCACCAACCACGTTCCTGCCCTTGAGATACTTTACCGGAATCTAACACATCATCACTCGCCTCTGCCACAACATATAGTTTCTCTTCAGTTGCTGCAACTGAACGAACTTTTCCAACAGACACCGGAAATTCCAAACGTTGCCAGTTGTCATCGGTAAAGCGGTAGAGGGCATATCTTGTCCTTGCAAACAGCGTGTTCTGTATATTGACAATTGAAGCAATGTATCTATCTATCTGACCGTTTATTGCCTCCCATGTCTTGCCAGAATCTTCAGAACGAAAAACATCGTTACCTATATAAAAATAAATATAAAAAGCCTGTTTTGTTAGGATCAGTTCAATCGGATACCAAAGATCTCTTGGCCATGAGTGAACTAAGTCCCACGTTTTGCCATCATCTTTGGAAGCGAAGAGGTCTGTAGACAGAATCAAATAGAGTGTATTGCCCCACTTTTTCATAATTGCCTCACCCTCATAGTCAGTATCCAGTAAAGTCGTATCAAAAACGTGTCGCCATTCTTGCCCATCGGGTTCCAATTTATAGATATTCCTATCAGCAAAAGCGTAAACTTCGCCCTCTGGTGTTGCAAGCAAACTAATCACCTCGCTTCCTCTGATAGGTTCAGACTGAATCCACTGTTGTTTGGCGGCAGCGATATCTTCTCCTTCCGACTGGGCGGCAGCCAATAAAACCGCATCAGGTTTTTGACCATTATAATCAGTTTTATTAAGTGCATTTGCATTCACAAGTTGATTTCGGATATTTGGTTTTACTTCAAGATTAAAGAAAATAGGTGCATCAACGAGTTCAACCATCCTTTCAGCATGAGCATCTAAACTATAGGGATTCTGAAAATGTGTTAAGTATTGGCTGCTTATGCCGAGCATCAACATAATCAAAACTGCACTTGATGCAGCAATTGCCCACGGCACCAAAGGCTTACTGACAGAAGGTGCTACAGGTTTTAGACGATTGACCTCTCGCATAATATTATCGGTTAGGTTCGCTGAAATTTGGAAGTTGCTAATTGCTTCTCGGATCATCGGTTCCTCCTTTTTCAAACGGTTACGTGCGCGGCGGAGTCGACTCTTAATTGTGTTTGCGGATACACCTAAAAACTCGCTCATTCTTTCACACGTCATGTCACCGAAGTAATGAAGCGTAATCACGGTGCGCTCACTCTCTGGCAGTGTGGCAAGGAGCTTCTTGACGATTCGGCGCTGTTCCTCAACGGTTACCTTCGCTTTTTCTTCCACGACATAGCGGGAATACGCCTCTGGCTCTATCTCATCATTATTTATTTCCTCTAATGATTCGATCTGTATACGCTTTTTTCGTAGCCAAGCTTGGCAGCAGCGTGTCGCGATCACATAGAGCCATCCGGCAAGACGATGCGGTTTTTTCAACGTTGCAAGTTTTTGGTATGCTTTCAGGAAGGTGTCCTGTGTAATTTCTTCAGCAATATGAAAATCACCTATTTTCCGCCAAGCGAGTGCGTGAACCTGCTTTTGATATTTTTCAACAAGCGTAGAAAAAGCGGCTTCATCACCATCAAGGATGCGACGTACCAATTCAATATCGTTGTTTTTCATAGGTCACCTTCTGATAAGTGCAAATTGAGCGTTATCTCCTGTGTTTATAGTGAAACCTAAAAATAATTAGACACTTTCCTCCCACGGTAGGCGAGGTTTCCTAACCTCGCTGGTCCGGCGTGTCCGATTAATTCTAAAGCCCACTATAGTAAAAAAGATTACACATCTAAAATTGTCCTGTACTTTATAAAGACGCGGAGTAGGTGCAAAACGGGTGCATAACGCAAAAAAAATATTTCAAAGACGGACGATCCGAGAAAATGCGGTACTATTTTACCAAATTGGGTGGGTTTGTCAAGGTGTGAGGTTTAGTTGGCAGGGTTATTTATGGTGGATTATACAATTAATTCTACATTCTGAGTTGTAGGAGGGAACTCCGATTCCCGACTATCAAAGGGTTTGGTCGCGATTCGGAGATCGCTCCTACAGGTAAGGTGTGTAATTATTTCCATATTTCACCATAGTTTTAAGAATTATCGGTTAATAGATTTACTGAGGGTTTATATCGTAGGTCGGGTAGAGCTTGCGAAACCCGACAATTGTCTGAACCAGGATTTGCAAGATTAACAGATTTCCAAGATTGGTATCTGCTTTGCTATATGGCTTTTATCAAGAGAAAGACAACGCCCATCAAGCAGAAACGCAGGCACACTAAAATAGGATCCAATGCCAAAAGGCATTCATACCCGGGGAACGCCTAAATGGCGTTCATACCGTTGATTTCTTGATTTGGCGCATTTGGCGTTGATTTGGACAAATGCCATACGCGCATTCACCAAACGCAATTCATTGCACCTCTTACATTCACGGTGTGTCTGAAGTTCACACAAGAACAAAAACGTAAAAATAATTATGGATTTCACTATAATGTATGCGGGCATAGATTCCCGCATACACATTTAGCGTTTTCCTTGACAGATTTGGTTACTTACTCTCGACTTTGTTCTTGAGTGCTTCCACGACGAGGCCTTCTAACTTCTCCCCTCTCGCCTTATGCGTGATTAATTTGCCATCTCTATCAATAAGCCACGGTTCCGGAACACCGGTAATTTTAAACTGCTGTGCGAGTGGATCGTTCTCCCACCTTTCACCGCTGTAAATCTGCCGCCACTGGATGTCGTTCTCCTTAATATAGTCCCGCAGTGCCGATTCCTCATCATCAAGACTGACCCCAATGATGTCAAATCCCTGATCCTTATAGGTAGCGTAAACCCTTTTAAGGTTGGGCATTTCTGCGATGCACGGACCACACCACACGCCCCAAAAGTCAAGCAAAACGACTTTCCCACGATAGTCCTTTAGCGAAATAGACTTACCATCAAGGTCGGTTGCGGAAAAGTCTGTCACAGGTTTTCCCCACAATTCATATTTGGGGTCAGACTTCCGCCAATAAACTTCGGCGAGTTCAGTATTACCTAATTTCTCATAAATGTAGGCAAGTCTTTCAAGGATACGTCCGTCGTCCGGATGCTGCTGTTCTGCCACCTTAAAAATCTCAAGCAGACCGTCATATAACCCCGCCGTTGCAAGTATCCTAAGCACCCAGCGATATCCTTTAATATCTGGGACCATGCCTGACTTGAGACGCTCAATCATGGTATCTGCGGATTGTTTATCTCCGACTTTGGTGTAGAGGACGACAAGCATCGGATGGAGATCGAAGAAACGCCGATCATCCGGGTGTTGTGTAAGTGCGTTTTCAAAGGCAGTAATCGCGGCTTCGGAGCTACCATACATATCTTCCGGTACGTATTTCCAATTAGCAACTGACCTGTAAATATTCAAGGAAAAACCCAAGTTTAGACGGTCTCCTTCAAAGTCTTCATTTAGGTGATGGAAACATCGGATAAGCGGTATAACATCGCCATACACCAAACGTTCTTCATTTCTCCCTTCTCGATTCTCAGGGTGGAATTGGTAGTCATAACTTACGGGCATTTTCGGATCTGTATTGCTGGAAAAAAGTGGTTTGCCACTCTCTTCATCTGCTGGACACAGCAAGAGGTTTGCCTCCGGCAGATACTTCGGATGGAGTTCCGATAGCCATTCCGGAAAATCACCGTGTTCTTTCTTATAGGCTTGGATTGCTTTGCCAATTGCAACCAAATTTTGCGTGCAAAGTTTTATATTTTTTTCATGCTGTTCCGTAATCACACCTTCGTTAGACTTTTCAGCAGGTAGATGTGCAATTGCAGAAGTTATCAGCAAACCCAGCACAATTGCCACAGTCAAAATTGCTTTCATTTTAGTATTCTCCTTTTTAGATTTCTTATGAATATAGTGAACTTTAGAATTAACAGGACATTTTGAGAGGTAGGAGGGAACTCCAATTCCCGACTATCAGTGAGTTTCGTCGCGATTCGGAGATCGCTCCTACAGAAAATGTGCCTCTTTAATTCAAGGTTCACTATAGTAAAAAAGATTACACATCTAAAATTGTCCTGTACTTTATAAAGACGCGGAGTAGGTGTAAAACGGGTGCATAACGCAAAAAAATATTCCAAAGAGGGACGATCCGAGACAATGCGGTACTATTTTACCAAATTGGGTGGGTTTGTCAAGGTGTGAGGATTCTGATTTACCCCCAGTTTTTTTGAATGCCTTTGTTCATGAAAGTTTTCAAGTTGTTTGCGTGAGGAAGTCAATCGTGGACTGCCACTGTTTCATGACAACGGACACTCAAACTAAAAAATGGGTCAAGGAAGATACCGGGGTCCCAAGCAGTTTCAATCACACGCTTTATTACAAAGATTATAGAATATGCTTTGAAAGTGCTGATGTTATAGGTTCGCATCCAATGGTCACCAGATTTTTCATAATGGAGAAACAGATACCATAACTTACACAGACGATGAACCATAACAATGTGAGCCGTGGCAGTTCTTGCCGTTTCAATCGTAAATGCCGAAAACCGAATAGTGTCTTTATATCTCGGAAACATTCTTCTATCCGCATCCGCTGTTTATAGGAATAGCACGCTTACGAAATGGCACAGCCACGACAATGACGCGATACTCTTTTAGAATATCTGTCTCATCAATGAGCAGGATGCGTAAAGCACACTTGCCTTTACCATAAAGCAAGCGTAGAACATAAACGCACCACACCTCCATCGCACTGGTTGTCGGAAAATCAGAGTTGATGAACCGGAGTAATCGTTTTTGCTTCGTCTTGTAATGCCCTACTGCGACAGGCAACGCCGCAGTTAGTGTATTTATTCTGAAGATGCTTGTGCGAATACTCGCAAGTATCATCAACATTAGGTTCCTCTTTGCGGGCGTTTCAACTCTGGTTGAAATATCTGTGCGATCAACAGGATCAACGCAAAAGCATTTGCTTTGTAGGGAGTAGTATGTTTCATCGTAATACCTCAAAGAGTATTCGTAAAATATCAGAGAACTTTCGCTCAAGACTGACAGTTTACCAGACAAAACATTTCTACAAAACCTTTACATGAGATATGAATAAATTATACTAACAAAAACTGGCGGTAAATCAGAACGTTTTTGTTGACAAGAAAAGCGATGTGTGGTGTTTTTATATGAAATCTATCTCATAATGAAAACCTGCACACATCAATTATGAGAAGTCAAAAAGGTATAGAGATATACGGTTCAATCCACTCTCATGTGTGTTGAAAATTAAGATATTCTATAATCACTATATACTATATAGGAGAATAAAATGCGTTTTGATTTGATAAGAATGTTTCACGTCGGCATTGCTGTTTTAGCAATGATGGGAGCAAGCGTGATGTTTGCCCAAGCCGATCTAACCGACCCAACACTATCTGTCTACTATAGTTTTGATGGAGAAGGTGAGACTGTAAAGGACGGTTCAACCAATGGGAACGACGGTAAGATTGTCGGAAATGTCATGCGAGAAGAAGGCGTTTTTGATGATGCTGTCGTATTGGAAACCAACACTTGGGTAGATATGAATGGACCGGAATTTAAGAATGGTCCTGTTGATGGGTTCACAATTGCGGTTTGGGTTAACCATACCGGTTCTAATGATCCGCAAACACTGCTTGATGCGATTGGCACAGACCACGGAAGCGGTCTTTTCCACATGGAAATTCGCACTGGAGGTTTTCGTTTTTTCCATCGCGATGGAACAAATACAACTGTTTTCAATATCAATCCTGGGCCCGTGATAGAAGCGAATAAATGGGTACATTTTGCTGGAACTTATGATAGCGGAAACGGTGAAATAAAAACCTATATCAATGGTGAGGAAACCCATTCAGGCACTGGTTCTGGTAAATGTTCAAACAATTGGGGTGTTACCGCTGGGATCGGTCACCATAAGAATGGACGCTGGTATGATGGGCTGCTTGATGAATATTATATATTTAACCGTGCTTTGCCGGTAGATGAAATTATGGATGTGATGAATGGTGCACTGCTGGCTGTGGAACCGGCAGACAAACTCGCTACGACATGGGGTAGCATTAAATCGCACCGTTAAGTAAATAGTGTGTTCATTATTGGCTTGAATTCAGTGTTTGCTGGATTCAAGCCCGTTATTATTTCGTAAATAGGAGGTTATAATGCATTTTGATATGATGAAGTGGCTTCACACCCATTTTGCAATTTTAATAATTATGGGGGTGTGTATACTTTCAGTTCAAGCAGATCTTAAAGATCCGGCGTTATCTGTTTACTATAGTTTTGACAAAGAGGGTGATACCGTTGAAGATGGTTCAATTAATGGTAACGATGGAAAGGTAGTGGGTAATGCCAAATGGGAAAAAGGTGTTATTGGTAAAGCGATTGCGTTAGAGACTAACGTCTGGATTGATATGAATGGACCTGAATTTGAGAACGGTCCAGTTGAAGGGTTCACACTTGCTGTCTGGGTTAACCATACTGGTTCCGCTGATCCGCAGACCTTGCTTGATGCGATTGGCACAGGTCACGGGAGCGGACTCTACCACATGGAAATACGTCCTGGAGGTTTTAGATTTTTTCATAGAAATAACGCAAATGCGGCTGTTTTCAATATCAACCCAGGTCCAATTATTGCGGCAGATAAATGGGTGCATTTTGCCGGAACCTATGATAGCGATAGTGGCGATGCCAAAACTTATATTGATGGCGAAGAAACTCACGCTGCCAAAGGGAACGGAGAACTTTCGGATGACTGGGGTGTAACAGCAGGGATCGGTCACCATAAAAATGGACGCTGGTTTGATGGACTGTTGGATGAGTATTATCTGTTTGGTCGTGCCTTGTCAGCAGATGAAATTAAGCAGGTTATGGATGGTGAATTTCTGGCTGTTGAACCTGAAGACAAACTCACTACAACTTGGGGCAGTATTAAATCCCGTCTATAAATATAATTAGCAGTTTGGTTGTTGGCTTGAGTTCAGTTTTCACTGGATTCAAGCCTTTTTTGCTGGATGTTGGTAATCAGGCTTGCAAAAACTCTACTACAATAGAATGTTAGGGTTTTACCAATTGGGGTCGTAATCCCAATTGACGCGCTGTATGCCAAAACGTCTCTGTATGCCAAAACGGATGCTGTCAATTTCGGTTTGGTGGCAAACGAGACATCTGTGAAAATCAGCAACACCGTGCAATTCATGTGCTGTTACGATTTCTGGTGTGTTATGTTCGTGACAGGTGATGCATGTGTAGCTGCGATACGGAGAGTCAGCGTAGAGCGCGAGTTGGTCTACCTTTTTCTTAACGGGATAGCTGCGGCGATTTTCTTTATCATCAATTGTCCAAGCGTTGCCCTTATCTTTGATAAGAACTTTTGCGGTTTGAGAGACCTTTATATCGTGTTGTGAAAACCACCAATGTATATCATCTGGCACAGTTTCAGAAGTATCCAGTTCTTGCAGTGTTGTCGTATCAAGCTGTAGTGTTGTTGTATCAAGATGAAAAAGAAGAGGTTCAGATGTGTGGCATCTTGCACAAGGGACATCGTGGACATCGGTAAGAGGGAAGAACTCATCATGGTCAAGTTTGGCTTGCCCATGAAATACGATGCTAACCAACAGGATTGGCGCGAGAATGAGATGACACTTCAGCAGCGTCTGACGCACCTTCCGAGCAGTAAGACTAACAGCAATTCCAGTACCTAAATTTGACAATGCGAATAAAAAGGTCAACCATGAATGCCAAGCGAGTGGTTGAAATGCGGAGTGGAACAACACAAGACATAAACCGAGGGACGCAAGCCGTTGATGGTATTTTAGCCATACTTGCCGATTACCCCACCGAATCCAACGGCTGCGCAGGAGATAGAGACTTGCGATCAAGATAGCAATAGCACCGATGATGCTAATTGTGTGTCGTGCTTCACCATAACTGCCTACTTGCCAGATACAGAGAAGGGATATTACAGCAGCACCGATGATGCCGTGCCCAATTTGGATAAAGACTTTCATGAAGTCAGTTTAGCACGCTCACGATATAGGGACAAGTGAAAAGTTTTTACATAGAGGCAGAGCCATTCAGTTTTCGAGTTTCCTAAACATATTGGAGATGGTCGCGACCAGGAGGTCGCTCCTACAGAATGTAAGAGGCACAATGAATTGCGGTTTAGTGGTTTACTTGCTAAGTTTTAGACATATTTTCCATCACAGAACCGTAGGGTCCTAATTGGTATAAAGGTTGCTTCTGTGGTTGTTTTCTTCCAGTGGTAAGGGCGCTTATGCGCGTTCCACCAACACACCGCACTATTCAGCGCATCTGTCAGTTCCTCTTGCGTTTCAAACCTTCTCCCTTTCAGTGCTAAAGACTTCAACTGTTTCCACCACGGTTCTATCAGATTTAACCAACACGCATATTTCGGTATAAACTGCACCCCAATCTCCGGCCACGCCAATAACGCTGTCTTCACATCACGACTATGGTGAGTAGAAGGATTATCTTCAATCAGAAGCCACTTCTCTGATGGAAACAGCTCTATAACCTTCTCAATTAACGCAAGATGGCTCACGCTATCCCGCCGCTCTGAAATCACTATTTCTGCTTGACCCGTTGCCGGTTCAAACGCACCGGGATATGTCTTGACGGCTACCGGACCCATCTCATCAATACAGATAACACGCGTCTGTGGTGGCGCGGACTATACGCTGCTATGATGCCCCTTTTTTCTATAAACGCCTCATCTTGTTTCTCTGCTTCACGAAACCAACTTTGTTGACGCTTCCAATGCAAACCCTCTTCTTTCAGCCACTCCCAGATCGTTGAATCAGAAAGATGAATACCTGCCCTTTCTTTAAATGCAGTTTGCAACCGGATGAGTGTCCACAACTCAAACGGATAACCGAGACTGCGCGGTTTTCGCAACGCTAAATCTATCAGTTGACCCCGCACTTCATCTGAATGGATGCGGGGTTTACCACTTTTCGGTTTATCAGAAAGTCCTTGAATACCATCTTCATTGAAGCGTTTGACCCAACACGCGCCAGAGTTGCTTGATTTGAAACCTGCCTGTTGTGCTGCTTGGGTGGCTGTGAGCGTCTCGTCATCAAGCATGCTAACAATCATTTTCGCACGCTGCACCATCCGATACGGTTGTGTGCGTGAACCAGCAAGTGTCCGCAATTGTTTTGCTTCTGCCTCATTAACCTCGCGTAGGTGATGCACTCGTTTGCCCATCTAAATTCTCCTCTCTATTTCTTGACCTAATAGGTTTTGATCCAATAGATAGAAGAAGTATATCATAAAATCTTGGCGAGTCAACCACTAAGCACCAGCGGTGCAACAGGTGTATAACACAAAATCGGGCTTACAAAGCCCTCCCACAAGAGAGAATCTGGTAATTATGTGCTAAAATTGACGGCTATGGGGGTTTCGTAAACTCTACCCGACCTACGAAATAATTCGATATAATCCCATAGAGATGGTATTAATCCATCTTCATTTATGCTGCTTTTCTGTGTTGTGTTGCCGAACTTTTTCAAGTTCCTGTGTCAACTTTGCTGCGCCCAAGCGCATTCAGGTGGTCAAGGTCTTTGAACATTTCATGTCCAAAATCGTGATTACCACCTTGAATCAAGTCAACGAAAACGAAGTTTGGAAACTGTTTCTGCAATTTTCGCAAAAGATCAACAAGTTCCCGAGACCCTTCCTGCGTAGTGCCATCATCGTCCACAACAGGTTCGCCCTGCATAATTGGATGGAAAGGAGACAGATATAGTAGCATCTGGACGTCTTGTTCGTTTAATGCAATGATCATTGCTTTAAGACGGTTCCACCGCTTTTCAGAGATTTCTGCTACAGTCTTTTTTCTCCCATCCGTTCCAGATTTGCGCCAAAGGGATTTAGCATGTTTTTGATCGAATTCGTAACCATCGCTTTTCAACAATTCCCTCTCGGACGATCTCTCAAAGTGCCGATTAACGACACGCGGTGACATTTGATAAACCACCCACTCCAAGTTTGGCATTTTCAAAAGATATTCATCAACAAAGGTTGTCTGAAACTCCAATGAACCGCCTGAAATTGCGAGGTTGTATGCTACTGACGTTTTGCGATTTTCGGCACCGTAAAACAGTTCTGCTTGAATGCCTGATTCGCATCTTGAGTCACCCAACGCAACAAGTTTGAGTTGATCTTTCAGTTGCCAAAAGACGGGCATCTTTTCGGACAGAATAGAGTCATAATCAAACCGGTCTTCAATAGACTGGTCTTCAAGAATCTTCTGTCCAATATCGTGATAGAACGGTATGTCTGGGTCTAATTCAAGCGTATCACTTGTATAAAGGCTTCCAGTTCTTTGGATTGTTGGTAAGGATAGAGTTCTAATGTCTGTGATGAACCGATTTTAGCCTTACCAATTGGCTGCGGTTGGTTGTCATATATTGCCCAGTGCGCCACCCGCAGTTTTTTCCCTTTGAATTCACCATCAAGTCGTTTCTTGAGTCTGTACTCATAAAAAACGAGTGCTTCTCTATAAGGTGATATATCTTCAAGTGTAGGTAGTTTAGATTTCGCTACTAACTCCACTCTCAGCTCAATTGGATCACTCAGGTACTTATCTATCAAGTTCCGTCAGGTGCGATCTCAAGATCAATCTCTACGCCCATATCATCAGCTTCAATATCGTAAAAGACGCCTTTATCCAGTTCGGTTTTTCGTTCCACGTCATCTATTTCTAACGTTCCAATGTGCCTACGCGCTGTACCTTGAACACGTATTGGGAGTTCAGAGAAAGAAAATTCTACGTGAATCTCTCTTGCCTTGATTGTGCTATCTTCTCTGATCTCAAGTTCAATCCTAATTCCATCTCCTTCCGCTTCCACGTCATAGATAATCTTTCCGTCATCCTTTTCCCTGTCGACATCGTCAATTGGTACGGCGCCAATTTCACGCAGAGCGATTTTCTGTATTGCTTTAGGTAACTCGTCAAACTCTATGTCCTTAGAAAATCCGTCAACGCTGATAAACATCAAACCTGCTATGATACAGAACAGTTGTTTCGAATACCGATAATTCTTCAAAACATAAATCTCCTTTGTTCCTAACTGTCCTTTTTCAAGATAACAATACGATTGCTGTTTGTGCCTTTATTATTATTAGAGACACCCCAGCAATTTGCTGTTTTCGTGAAGTGCTGCGCGTTAATCATCAACTTTTCTGGCACAAATCCGGCATCAAAAGCTGCCTTTGCCACAGCATTTTCTAACAAGACCGCACCTTTGCGAACCTCTCCTACTTCAAAAGCAATTCTGCCAGTGCGTTTTAAGATTCGGTGCAATTCTACAAAAACATCTGTCATACGCGCAACCCAATCCTCTAACGATTTTAATTGCCAGATTTTGCCTGTTTCAATTTCTATGTCGCAAAACCACATCCGTAACCAGTTGTCCTGTTCATAGTCTACAGTATCAAGGAAAGGGGGTGAAGTGACAACTAAGTCAACTGATTCGTCTGCAATTTGGGATGTGCTATCTGCGGACTTGGTGAGAAGGACCGCATCGTTCCGCCAAAATTGATCGGGAAGACTATGGCGCAACAACTGTTTTGATTTGCGGAGTATTAATTCCTTTGTATTCCGGTATTCAGGCTTCTGATCCCTTTTTTCGTTGATTTTTCGCTGTGAAACAACTGATGCTGCCAGATTTGGTGGAAGGGTAAAGACAGAGAAGAAACCGCTGGAATGTCCTGTAAGACGACTACATGCCACCATTTGCAGCCACGCATCAACCGCGTCCAGTCGTTCTTGCTCAAAAAAGGTTCGCCATCCATAAATCTCTCTGAGTGTGTCTTCATGGAAAAAGACTAAAAGGTTTATATCAATTTCTGCATCATTTGATAGGTCAACCTCAGACAATCTCTTTTCAATATCCGCTAATGTAGGTGGATTCAGGCGAGGGGATGTAAGGATTATTGACAGAGGATTTATATCATTGCCAATGACTCTATGTCCATGAAGCTGCGCTTCTATCAATGTTGTGCCGCGTCCCATAAATGGGTCGTAAACTATAGATTCTGGTTCGCAGAACTTCTTAATAAAATATGCCGGTAATTGCGGTTTGTAACAGGCGCGATATGAAATCTCGTGGATGGAGTGACCAGCACGTTGTTTTGCTGTCCAGAATTCATCTACTTCGGTAGGAACATGAACCGTGAAGCTGTCAGGTCGATTAAAATCAAATGCTAATTGCATTGAATCCATGAATCCTGTTTATATATTTGCTTCAAAAAAGGTTTTCTGATTAGGAATAGCCGACTTTGCTAACTTGGATTGACCGTTTCCCAAAATTGCTTCTAAATTAGAGGTGCAGGCGTAATCCTTGAAAAAACGAGAAATATCATCTGATTCTCTCTGTTCAGCAAGTCTGTTTTGAATGAGCTCCACGTTGAATATATCAAGTTCAATACCTATCGATTTTCGTGCTAATTGTTCTGATACAACTAACGTTGTGCCAGAGCCAGCAAACGGATCAAGAACGACATCACCAGGATTTGTGGAAGAGAGGATAATCCGAAGGAGGAGTTGAATAGGAGTTTGCTGTTTGTGTAGGCGATTTCCTTCCGCATCGCGAAGTGCTTCATCACCTGCAAAATAGCCCGATGTTAACTCGCGAATATCGTCCCAGACATCGGTAACATACATGCCGTTTTCACGCGTGTACTTGTAATCTGCTGGCAGTGGTGGATCAATACGTAGACGATTGAAAACGCGTGGTGCTTTGCCTTTCGTTGCAAACCCAATTACTTGATAGTGTTTTCCAAATCGTTTTGTTCCTGGAACTGCTGAGGTTTTCTTTTTCCAGACGATCAGATTTTGAAAAGTCCACCCACTATCGCGTAAGCATTGCAAAACGAATTCTGTATTTTTTTCGCGTTGCATGAAATAGATAGCACCACCATCGGAAGTCAATGAATAGATTTTGGAACATACCTCTCGCATCCATTTCCAATATTCTTCAGGAGGCAGGTTGTCATTCCATTGATTGTATGCTTTGTCTTGATTGAAAGGTGGATCAAGGAAGGATAGGTCTATCTTTGAGACAAAGTTGTTGGTATCCAAGGCTGTTGTGCAACTGTCATGTAGCACGATATAGTCTTTGTTAAATGAGTTTCCCATGGTGCTATGTTTCCACAGAAATGGAATTCAGAGCAAATCTTCTTGAAGGATTGCGTGCCATCAATCTTGGATTTACAGGTCGCTGGCTAAACCGTGTAGTTTTTTACGATTTCTTCATCCAGATTTTCTAATACATCTTTTGCGTCTCGCTGTATCGGTTTTTCTTTTTTGACTTCCGCTTCAAGGAAACCGTTTTCTTCAATGACATTTTCCTCAACATAGATCGGCACTTCACATCGGATTGCGAGAGCAAGCGCATCGCTTGGGCGAGAATCTATATCGTATTCCTGCCCATTCAATTCAAGTTTTACTTGTGCAAAGAAGGTCTGTTTTTCAACTGCATTGATACAGATAGACTTTATCTCGCCAGAGATTGTGTCAATGACATTCTTGAGCAGGTCGTGTGTCATCGGACGTGGCAGATCAACTTTTTTCAGTCGGTTCTCTATTGCCCACGCTTCCGATTCACCTATCCATATCAACAATATTCGTTTAGATTCGCCATCTTTTTCTTTTAAGACGACAACCGGTGCGCCAGTATTTCGATCAACGGTCAGAAATTCAATGTTAACTTCGACCATGTTATTTCTCCTTTTCTAAAGAATCCGTGTTTTTCAATCACATCGTCTTCCACATAGATTAGTGCGTTAGAACGGATTGCAATAGCATCACTCAGTCGCGAATCTATGTCGAGGTCTTGAATGTTGGAGTAGGAGCGATCTCCGAATCGCGACGAAACGCATTAATAGTCGGGAATCGGAGTTCCCTCCTACAATAGTCGGGAATCCAAATCAACGGTATGAATGCCTTTTGGTATTCCCCGGAGTTCCGTCCTACCTTTCAAATATGTCTAATTAATTTTAAAATCTACCATAATTTAATCTGACACAGGATCGGATTCGGGTTCAGGACTGGAATCAGGTTCAGAATCCGAAACGGTATTTCGGTTTAATCCCTGAGCATAATCTGAAATTGTTTGTCCGATCTTTGCTGTATCAATACCACTAAAGTTCACCAGTTCCTTGAGGAGTGGCATTGCTGCGCCAGCGTTGATAATTGACCCAAGAATGCGGTTCATACTACCAGAACTACTATTACCACCACCATTTCCACCTAAGTCAAGCACGCGGATGCTTTCAATACGTTCCGCGGGTTTCATTAACTCATTTGTGACTTCAGGTAGTGCTTCTACGAGTGCAAGTACTGCATCACTGACAAGCACCTGTGGCTCAGCCTGATTTTTGGCGGTAATTAATGCTTCTTCACCATCGGCCTCGGCTTTTGCTTCAACAAGGAGTGCCTCTGAAAGGATTTTTGTAGCCTCAGCCTTGACTTGTGCTGCTTCCAGTTCCGCTTTTGCCGTTTCAACGATAGTATACACTTCCGCGTCAGCGGTCTTTTCTTTAGCAATTCTTTCTTCGTCCGCTTCTTGTTCGGCACGAATCAGTTCTATTTTGCTTTCCCGTTCCGCTTTTTCAATTGCTTCAGCTGTTTCAACGGCAGCTTCAGCACGCGCTTTCTCGGCTGATACTTCTAAGAATTCAATAAGGGCAGCCTCGCGTTCTTTTTCTTTTATAGAAACCAAAATAGTGTTTGCTGCCTCAGCTTCTTTTTCTGCACGTTCTTTGTCTAACAAAATAATTTTACGTTCAATGTCAGTCTCTTTGACGGTTGCCTCTTGATCAATCTTTGCTTTTTCAATAGTAAGGCTTCGTTGAATTTCAGCTTCTTCAACTGTTTGCTGTTGTTGCACGCGGGCAATTTCGATAGCCTGTTTTTGTGCGATTTCGCTTTCTTCAACCATCTTTTCCTGTTCAATCCGTTCCATCTCAATTTTTTGAGTCTGGACAATTTCAGCGGATTTCACAGCCTGTTCCTGTTTAATGCGTGCTTCCTCAACCGCTTGCAGCTGTTCA
This sequence comes from Candidatus Poribacteria bacterium, assembly GCA_965219695.1. Taxonomy (GTDB): domain Bacteria; phylum Poribacteria; class WGA-4E; order WGA-4E; family WGA-3G; genus MSPOR6. The sequence continues at coordinate 32,985 of CBDCOJ010000016.1, forward strand.
AACTTATGTGCCTCAACAGCGCGTTCTTGTTCAGCCTTGTTCGTAGCAATTTCCTTCCGCTGCTCTTCTTGTGCAAATTCAAGGCGCTGTTCAACCTCTAAAGCTTTAGTTTCTGTCTCCTCTTCCTTTTGCTTAATCTCAAGCTCTGCAAGGAGCCGATCTTCTTCACGTCTGACCTTATTCTCATGCTCAATCTTGGCGGTTTCAGTCTGCTTTTCTTCCACTTCCTTCTTGATCGTCATAATGGCAACGACATCAAATCGGTTGTTTTCATCAAGCGATTCAAGTGGGGTTTGGTCAAGGTTCGTTACTGCGACGGTTTCAAGCTTAAAACCGTTCTGTTCCAAATCCTCAAGGCATGCTTCCTGAACTTGGTCGGAAAATTCTTGGCGTTTTTCGTGAAGTTCCTGCAAATCCATAGTCGCAGCAACACTCCTTAGCACACCAACGAGTTTACCTTCCAGCAACGAATTCACCGCCTGGGGTGTTAAGGTTTTATCACCAAGACTTGCCACAGCTTTAAGCACATCTGCTTCATTCGGTTCAATTTTTACATAGAACTCCGCCTGTATGTCAACACGCAAGCTGTCCTTAGTAATCAGTGCTGCTTGTCCCTCACGTTCAACAGGGAGTTGCAACGTATTTAAAGAAATGATCTGCGTCACATTCGTGATTGGATTAACGAGTGTTCCGCCAAATACAACCCGTTTTTTGCTTCCCCCTGAGATTACTAACGCTGCATCAGCAGGGGCTTTTTTGTAGAAGGATTTGTATATTAGTACAAAAATAACAAACAACGCAATCAGACCGCCCACAATAAGAATAAACAAATCTGGCATTTCATATCTCCTTGACTGATAGAATCAGGTTAATAAAGGAATCGGCATTAGTGCAATTCCGCTTCTATAGGTTTTACATCAAATATTCGTTTCTCAGGATCATAATTGATTAAAATTACAATATCGCCTTTTACTGGATTGGGTTCATCTGGTTTGATGCGACATTTCACTGTTAACGTATTACCATCTGGAGCTTGTACCCGTGCAGTGCCGAAAGTCGGTGTGATTTGACCGCTAATAACCCTGCCTTGTAAACCGAGTAGGTGAAGGTCTTTTGTCGGAGGATCACTTTCAGGAAAAATCTTTGAGAGTGTAAGTGAAAGATAGCGAGTGCCTAAAACACTACATACCAGGGCAATTGCACAGGAAATCCAAACGAAACTTTGTATTTTTTCTACATCCAGGATTTCATTAACGATTAAACCGGTGAAACCCCACGTTGTAAAGAGCGTCATCACCACAATCATAAAGGGGACTCTTCCTACGTTCAGGAAACCCAAAACGTCAACAAAAATATTGCCGCCTACACCGGAATCCGTAGCTATAGCAGTATCGCCATCCACGTCTGCGTCAACGTCCATGTCTACATCGGCATCAACGTCCATGTCTACATCAGCATCAACGTCGAAGTCAACGTCAGCGTCCACATCAAAGTCTACATCGGCGTCAACGTCGAAGTCAACGTCAGCATCAACGTCTGCGTCTACATCGGCATCCCCACCAAAGTCCAGACCGCCGAGGATAAGCCGAAAAATTGCAAACAAAAACACGACAGCAAGCGGTGCAGTAAACCATACATTATATGTTACAGTTAGGTAAGTCCAAAAACCCATAATTACCTCTGTATCTGTTCAGCGATAAGTTGATGAGCGCGACGCGCTTCACGCAAACTCATGTTATCAATCCAAAAACTATTACGTTTGACATTAATCTCAAGTCGTGCTTGTCCAAAAAACCGATGCTTCAAAAGTCGGGCAAGTTTCACAGTGTTAATTTCGCTAAAAAATAGATTACATCGGATATTAGCGTAAGAGATAGCCAAACTTCCCATAAATTTTTCGTCTAAGATTAACACCCGTGACGTCGTAATCAAAACAAAATCAGGGTGCAGCAGTGAAGAACGCCCCAGAACGCATAAGCATATCTGTTCATCCGGCTGAAGTTCTGCCTTGGCAATCTGTTGAATGCGGTTTGGTAGATTCTCAAAATCAGCCATCGTGCATCGTCCTTTTATATAAGAGACATCTATCAGCGGAAAGATAGTAAAAAATTTACTTTAGGTCACTGGCAAATATTCTGTATATGCTTTATAGTGGATTTTACAATTAACTTTACATCTGAAATGTAGGAGCGATCTCCGAATCGCGACGAAACCACTAATAGTCGGGAATCGGAGTTCCCTCCTACAGAAGATGCATTTATGCCAAGTGGATGATGGAGGTGGCGGGAATTGAACCCGCGTCCGAAAGCATATTGATAAAGGCTACTACATGCTTATCACAGGTTTTAAGTTTCGCTGTTCAGGCTCCCCTGTGCGGGATTCATGAAGGCTATCTCAAGTTTAGTTTCACGGAATGCCCCTTGAGAACAATCAAACCGCTATCCCGTATTACGGCGCTTTAGCTTCCCTGACGGGAAACAGGTTGGCCAAGCGTAGCTGCGTATTAAGCAGCTAGTGCTAATTCTTGATCAGCAATTATAATTGTTCCGCCTATTTAACGAGGCCTGCGGAGACCTCGACATGCAACCTGTATCGCAATTACCTCCGTCGAAACCAAGGTCACCCCCAAAATATATTTTGTGAGTTTATGAATATGCCCGTATTTCTCGGTTAGCGTGTTCACGTTCAATTTTATCACGTTTATCGTAGACTCGCTTCCCTTGGGCAACTGCTAATTCTAACTTTACCTTACCACCGCTGAAGTAAGCACGTGTTGGAACTAAGGTCATTCCCTTTGATTGAACTGCTCGTGTTAATTTTCTTATTTCGTTCCGATGCAGTAAAAGTTTCCGGGGACGTTTCGGTTCATGATTCATCCGATTTCCTTGATCATACAAACCGATAAACGCATCAATGAGAAATACCTCTCCGTCTGTTATTTGCGCGTAACTGTCGGTTAGGTTAAGTTGTCCGTTTCTAATCGCTTTTACTTCAGTTCCCCGCAAAACGATGCCTGCCTCATACCGATCATGTAGATGATAGTCATACCGTGCTTTCCGGTTGACAGTAATCGTTGGGTTCTGTGGGGATTTCTTTTTATCTTTCACAATAACCCTTATTTTATCATATATGATATAAAGTGTGCAAGGAAAATGTGGTTTAAGGTAGAACTATTCAATTTTCCAATAATTTCTAACTTCTTTCAGAGGTCTCTTTCTGTAGGAGCGAGCTTTGCTCACGACATCTTAGGACTGGTCGCGAGCTGGAGCTCGCTCCTACAGATAGTTTATAGAAATGTGAAAAAATATTGGAGAAAAACCGAAAACTGAATAACCCTATATTCAATTTGGAATTAAGCGAATAATATGATAAATTTTGATAGATTCAAATAAAATAACACATTTTTTTCACTTTATGCAACCTGTAGACCAAAAACTGTGTCTTTAATATCATAACATACGAAATGTATCTATTTTACCGAACCAAATATCAATATAAGGAGCAAAACAATGAAAAGATTTGTCCTCTTACTACTTATAATCGTAGCACCAGCACTTGCAATAAGCGAACCACCAGAAGAGATGGTGCTGATATCCGCAGGTGAGTTTACGATGGGCACAGACGATCCAAAGGCAACTGATGACCAACGACCCGCACGCAAAGTAAATGTAGAGACTTTTTACATTGACAAACACGAAGTTACAAACGCCGAATTTCAAGCGTTTATCTTAGCAGATGGATACAATAAACAGGAATACTGGACAAAAGAAGGGTGGGATTTCATTCAGAAGGAACGATTTGTTTATAGTTATCCAGCAAAGAGAAAGTATCGGATTGACAAACCGCTTGGTTTTGAGGGCAATTCTGTATCACGAGAACCTGACCATCCTGTTATTGGGGTAAGTTGGTATGAGGCATCTGCTTATGCTGTATGGGCAGGCAAACGTCTACCGACCGAGGCAGAATGGGAGAAGGCCGCCAGAGGCACTGATGCGCGGCTCTATCCGTGGGGTAACGACTTTGATTTTGCCAAACTTAACTATTTTCCCCATCACGAAAAGTTGTCTCCTGTTGGGAGTTATCCGGATGGCGCGAGTCCTTATGGTGTGCTGGATATGGCGGGGAATGTTGCTGAATGGTGCGCGGATAATACACATGATAAGGATAAAAAAGTGGTTCGAGGCGGCGGATGGAATTCTATACGATTGCATCTGCGTTCAACCCATCGCGTCGCACACCCACCTTCATATAGATATTACAACATCGGTTTCAGATGTGCAAAGGATATTGAGTAGGAGCGATCTCCGAATCGCGATGGTAGGAGCGATCTCCGAATCGCGATGGTAGGAGCGATTTCCGAATCGCGATGGTAGGTAATCGGGAATCGGAGTTCCCTCCTACAAAGAGCAACATTACGTGGGAGATCTCCGCATCAAGAACTACATACATAGATTACAAAATCACATATTAGGGTGATTAACATGCATAGAAAGATTATTACGACTCTTCTGATTTTATTCTGCTGCTACAACTTTAACTATGCAGAAGACATCTCAATAGAAGAGCTCATACGCGGCATTAATAAGAATCGGATAAAGATTCTGAGCGGTGAAGTCTATTCCAAAACGACAAAATTCTATCCCGCTCGAAAAACTGAAGAGGAGATCACTGAATGGATGAAGACAGAAAAGAAAAAGAGAATAAGTGAATACACACCTCTTCCCCCTGATCTGGATGTTGATGTGAAACAGTATGAAACAGAACACCTCATACCTTATTTGAACTCCAGGGCAAATGATTATCGTGAACACACAAAGACCGAACTTACGACAACAATCTTCCGCGTATTAAATCCAGATGATGAGAAACTTCCAAAACAAGATCAATATAAGGTAACGGTGGTAAATAATCCAGGGCATCCGATAGATAGGATGTCGGAATTGTATATACCATCAGATAGTATCTATCTACTTGCCTTTGATACGCACACACAGGTGAAACAACGTATAGGTAACATTCTCTTTTCAAGCAGTTCTTTATCTGCTGTAAGTTTTTATGATTCCAATTATCACTACGGTTATCGGCAGTTTGCTATGTTTGGCAGGTCACCTTATCTTGTGCCATCAAACGCAAAAAAAATGGGTAAAGAAAAGATAGACGGTGTGGATTGTCGTATCATTACCTATATCTCCCCTAAAGGTCTGAAAGTTCGGATGTGGGTTGATCCTAAAAAGGATTTTGCTGTTCATCAATATGAACTTCTACATTCTACAAGAGGGTATATTAGGAATGTTTATAAAGCGTTCAAGAAATATGGAAATTTATGGTTTCCCGAAATCTATATAGGGACTACCTATTCTCAAGATGGATCGTTGCGGAATCAATATAAAGTTGAAGTGATTGATGCGGAATTCAATGTTAGTTTTCCCGAAGACTTTTTTGAAATAGATAAGGATTTCTATAAATCTCCACATTCTATGTTCAATCAATAAACCCGTATGTGTGCTTTCGAATCGATCAGATAGTCGGGAATCGAAGTTCCCTCCTACAGAACGTACACAACAAAATCAATACTAAGGAGAATTCAAAATGCATAGAAATGTTTTTGCAAGTGTCATCATTATTATACTCTTATCTATTAACATATTGTGCTACGCAGTAGACATGCCCACACACGAACTCATCCAGTATGTAAATTTGGCACGCTGGGACATTAGAAGTGGCGAAGTACAAGCAGAAATATCGACTGAAAACGCTGCTCGGAAAACGGAAGAAGAAATTGCCGCGTCTGTTAAAAAAAGTATAGAAGATGAACTAAAAAGCTATATACCTCATGAAGGCGTTGACAAGGAGACGTTTGAGAAAGAGTATCTCATACCGAATCTAAATTACAATGCAAATCGGGATCGTAAGCATACAGAAGTTGAACACAATACAACAGCATTTCAGATTATTGAACCAGATACCGCTGGCTTCCCAAAACTTTTTCAATATAAACTAACATTTGAGAAGTCACCAGGACATTCTCTAGATAGTGAAGTCGCACAGAATCACCATGCAAGTGATACGTTCCTCCTTGCTTATGACCGTCAAACTCAAGTAAGACAAGTTATTGGCAACCTGATATCTACAGCCGGGGAAGTTGACATAGAAGATTCTACTGTATGGTATGGATATATGCAATATTCAGTATTTGGAAGATCGTTTTACAAAGTGCCAAGAGATGCACAACTCGTTGGGAAAGAAAACATTGATGGCGCGGAATGTTATGTCTTGGAATTTACGAACGTTTACGAGCAGAAAATCAGAATTTGGGTGGATGAATCCCTGCGCTATTGTATACGCAAGTTTGAATCTTTAAGTGCCACTGAAACAGACTCTATATCTTATCGTGTAGAAAATAAAGATTTTCAGAAATTCGATCAGATGTGGTTTCCTATGCGCATAGAAGAAACTTATTATGAAAAAGACGGATCAGTCCGTGAACGTGTTACCAACAAGATCACTTCTGCAGAATTTAATGTCGATTTTCCAAAGGATTTCTTTAAGATAGATAGAAATCAATATAGACCCCGAAGAACCGGACAGCCATCACCCTACTCTGAAAGACTTCTGCTAAGCGGGTTAAATAGTCTGTCGCACTATTGTAAATTGCTAAAGGTTGAAACGGATATTCAAGAACTTATGCGGCTGTCAGATTTCGATCCGGCACAAGGCACTACGATGAAAGGATTGAGAAAGGCTGCAACTGCCAAAGGTATACCGCTAACAAGTGTAGAGACATCACTGGATTCGCTGGAATGGAATTTGGTGTCGTTGCCCGCTATCACTTATGTGGATACTAACCATTTTCTTATCTTTGAATCTGCGGATAGGGACGGTGTGAAAGTCGTTGATCCTTTTTACAAATATCATCCGTATCTTACTTGGGCGGAAGTCTCAAAGATATGGGGCGGTGAACAACTGCTCGTGTTTGATAAAATGGGCGGTCAGCAAGCGATACCGATGCAGGTGCCGCTCATCTACGCTGACGAACCAGTTTTCAACTTCGGAAGAGCGTTCGGGGGCAGTGAAGTTCAACACACTTTTGCTGTCAAGAACATCGGTCAAAAACCGTTGAATATTCTTGACATTACCGAAACGTGTGCATGCACCGCAACTGTCCTTTCACAACATGAAATTCCACCCGGGGAGGTAGGTACAGTTTTAGCGACCATGAAGATTTATCCTGGAAATGGCATGATGCAAGAATACATATACATACATACTGATGACCCCACACAGAACACATTGGCATTCACACTTACAGGACAAGCATTTACACCGCTCAAAACGTTACCCGATATGGTAGCATTCGGACAAAGAAAATTGCTTCTCAATCAACCCATTACGAAGCGGATTTCTATTCACTTACAAAAGAATACGAAACTCCTGGCAGTGAGAACCGACTCAGAACATATTAAAGCAACATTGGAAACAAAGAGTGGTATTCCCCATGCGAATCTACAATTTATGCCGACCTTTCCTATTGGGAAACTTAGTCAATATCTTATGATAGATTATGAACATAAAGGCCAGAAAGCAACCCACTTCGTCTACATTCATGGAGAGATATTAGAGAACTAATACCAAATTAAAAGGATTTATCTTGTTTTACTGGAGTCAGGTGCGGTTAGGAAACCGCACCTACCGAGACGAATCGCGTTAATTTGGAATAGGAGATAAACCTTGTATAAAAACGCAATCACGATTATTATAACATTATTGTTTTTTGTTTCTATATGCCCAGCAGCGGATATATCCGTAGAAGAATTGATCAACGGTGTAAACAAGGCACGGCTTACAATCAAAAGCGGTGAAGTTTATTCCAAAACGATAGAAGAAAGTGAAGCGCGAAAAACTGAGGAAGAGATCGCTGAATTGATAAAAACGGAAAAAGAGGAGGAATTAAAGCGTTTCATCCCCTTCCAATCATCTCCTGATGTTGATAAGGAAAAGTATGAAGCAGAAGAATACCTCAAAGCGAAACTTGAAGATAGTGCTCGATGGTATCGTCAACACAAGGATAATAGCCGGACGACAACACTCTTCAAAGTTCTGAATGCAGGTGACATATCACAAAAGCCTCAATACCAGTATAAGTTAACGCGAGTTGACTCACCAGGAGTTCCTCTTGATGAGATGTCAAGCCGATTCAGACCGTCAGATGATATTTTTCTTCTCGTTTATGATAAGCAAACCCAAGTCCGAGAATCTATAGGAGATATTATCTTTTCCTTAGATGATGATCCATCTGCTATTAGTTTTTATGATAAGAGTCAACATGTAGGGTATCAATATTTTCAGTTTTGGGGTAGATCATCTTACTATGTGCCACCCAAGGCAAAACACATCGGAACAGAGAAGATTGACGGTGTAGAATGCCATATCCTTGTATTTACAACAACAGACAGGCGGAGAATAAGAATATGGATTGATCCTGAAAAAGATTACGCTGTACATAGGATTGACCACCTACCTCTGACAATAGAATTGGTGGTTTGGCGGAGTGTTTATAAACAGTTCGTTAAGTATGGAGATTTCTGGTTTCCGCAGGTTCATGTTGGTAATAGTTTCTTCCGGGACGGTAGGATAGAGAGAACGATAACAGATGAAGTGATTGATGCGGAATTTAATGTTGATTTTCCCGACGGTTTTTTTGAGTTTGAGCGAGAATACTATAAGCCGCAGGATATGAGGTAGGAGCGATCTCCGAATCGCGATGGTAGGAGCGATCTCCGAATCGCGAGTGCATTCCTACAATACATAACAAATCATGAGGTCGCAATATGGAAGATAACATTGTCCAATTGATACACAGGATTTTGACTGGTGAAGAGGAAGCATTTAGCATATTAGTCCAGAAGTATCAGAAGAGAATTCACGCCCTCGCTTGGCGGAAGATTGGTGACTACCATATCGCCCAAGAGATAACACAAGATACCTTCATCCAAGTATATAATAACCTGTCCAAACTAAAGAATCCAAAACTGTTTGATGGATGGGTTTATGTGATTGTAAATCGGCTATGCTCCAATTGGCTACAAAGGAATAAAGACACGATGCCGTTCTTGGAAGATATCCCGATTGAAGAAAGAAATAGAACTTATCATACACAATACCAATCAGAGCAACGTATGACAGAAATCAGAGAACATTACCGAGAAGTCGTCAAGAAACTATTAGAAAAATTGCCAGAGAGTGAACGCACTGTCATTACCCTCTATTATCTCAGTGAAATGTCCGTAAAGGATATAGGTAATTTCTTAGGTGTATCCGCCAATACCATCAAAAGTAGGCTGCATCGGGCAAGAAACCGATTAGAAGCGGAAGAACATCTCTTGATTTCTGAAGCATTTGGCGGTTTACAACTATCCACAGACCTAACCGAGAGCATCATGAAGCAGATTGCAGACATAAAACCGACACCACAGGCAACAAAACCATTACTACCGTGGATGGCTTTTGGCACTGCTGCGGTCTTGGTTATATTATTGCTGGGTGCGATGAGTCAACGGATGGGTCTTATTCAAAAACCGTATGACTTTAATGCCCAATTAGAACCAACGATTGAAATTGTTGAATCTCCTATACACCTCGATACTGTTTCTAAACCTGCTTTGCGCAATCAAATGGGAAAGAGTGTTATTGATGGTAATGTTGATAGTGATGAATTGCCGGTATCTGAGGCGGTCTTAGTAAATAATGCACGCGAGAATGCTACGCATTTATCATCGTTATGGAAACAGACATACGTACCGCAAGGTGATCCTGTCTATAATCTCTTTGCTACCTCAAATGGTAATCTCTACGCATTTTCATGGACTGGTGTTTACAAATTAAACAAAGGCATGACATCATGGAGAAATATTAGCAAAAACACACCTACAAGTATCATCGGCGCACCAATCGCTGAATACAAGGATACGCTATATGTTGCCGGTAGCGATAAAATATACACTTCATCTGATGATGGAATCTCATGGCAGGTATTTGCTTCCCGTCCAATTGGAAAACCTATTGGATTGGTCATAATGAATAAAACATTCGAACGAAAATCACGCACAAGTTTTGTCATGTATATTGCCACGCAGGATAAAGGCGTATTTCGGTCTACCGATGCTGGTAGAAAGTGGACTCCACTTAATGATAGGTTGACAAATAAAAAGATAACAGCAATCGCCGCGATGGATAATGCAGTGTTTATTGGCACAAACCGAGGGCTTTATCGCTTAATTTCAGATGATTTGGAACGACTATCTGTGGTGGATAATACGGACAACGCTGTCCATGCATTGGCAGTTGATGAGAATAACCTTTATGTAGCAACGGGACAAGATTTTCTTATCAATGACTTTTCTGATACAAAGAATAGAGATGCTCGTAAGATATTCCACTCAACGAACCTCGGCATGACATGGACTGATATAACGCCTAAAGATAAATATTTCATGATAGGCACTTCACCTGCAAGCCCAACTCGTATTATAGCAAAAGGTCCGACGTTGTTCGTTTTAGGTGTCCCAACTTTCCAGTCAACAGATGCAGGGCAAACGTGGGTAAATCTTGGATTTGACACAACATCAACACCGTCAGCCCATGCTACAGTTATAGCGGTAGATGAGAAAACTTTTTACAAATTAGATAAGTTCAGCATTCATCGTACAATTGATAGTGGCACAACGTGGCACTCTTTCATGAATGGAATTGTAGGGACAGATGTTCAGGAGTTGATTGTATTCAACAATCGACTCTATGTATATACAGGCAGCGACATTTATGAAACGATGGACAACGGAAAAATATGGGTGCCAGTGCGTTTTGATTACGGACAGTTCATATCCGAACACCTTGGACAGTCAGGATCTTATGTCCATCATCTTACTGATTCCAAGTTTGTGATTGTTGGCAAATCTCTTTACCTAATTTCACCGCAAGGTGAGGGTTTAGACATTTTCCGTTTACGCACAGGTGAAGCTGCGTTTTCAATGATTCAAAAGATCTCTTCTCGGAAACTGTGGAAAAACGCCAAATCATCGTCTACTACACAGTTCTCTGGAGGCAAACAGAATATCGAATTGACTGAAAATAATACACTTTTCATAACATACAATAAACGGCTTTTAAAATGGAATACGGACAATTCAATATTTACGGACACCGGCTTGATAGATACAAACAACCATCCTGATAATGGGTTCAAGATAGCAGCTGCATCACAAACCGTCTATGTGGGTAAACGAGATGGGAAACTATTCCAATCCATCAATGGTGGAGAAAGTTGGAGGGATATAACGTTGAGTCTACCCTCAACCTTTACCCACATTAAGGATATCGTATTTGCGAATATGAAGGTATATGTGGCAACGGATAAAGGTGTCTTATGTTCGCAAACTGGCGAATATTGGCGTCCGCTTACCGATAATGTTGGAAGACATATTGTCATAGATAAATTCGCTGTGGACGGGTTAAGTTTATATGGTGTTGGGGATATGGGTATCTATCGCTTAGATTCTGATAGTAAATGGGATCAGATTTCTTCAAGTATCCCTGATAAAGTGCTATCTGTAGCGGTGAGTAGTGATAAACTTTATATCGCTACAAAACAGCGCGGGATTTTCCATATTTTGCTTGAGGAAAAACCTTTAAAAGTTAGTGATGTGATTAGCTCCCGTTCTACAAATTAAGAACACATTTCTATTCTTTCACGCGCGATTTCTACATAGTTTGTGTCTAAGTCACAACCTGCGAATCTTCGGGAATTCCTAATAGCAGCAACACCTGTTGTGCCTGAACCGAGAAACGGGTCCACGATCATATCTCCTACGTTACTATGTTTTAACACCAAATCTTCGAAAAGTGATAAAGGTTTTTGCGTTGGGTGCACCCTGTTTCCATTATGCCGCGGGATTGGATATTCATAGACGCCAGAATCATATTCGCTGTTAAAAGTCGGTTTGCCGACTTTCACCCCCGTAACTGCTACTTCTCGACTATTGGACAGATAGGTTGCCCGCATATTCAGTGGGACTGGGTTGGTTTTCTGCCAGATAATCAACCGAATCATCTTAAAACCCGCAGATTCCATCGCTTCTTTTAGCCTATCTATTTTCCAAATATCATACCATATAATAGCAGTTCCTCCGCGTCGCAAAGCATCGTAAAACGATATTGCCATATCCTCAAGATTAACTTCAGTCTGATCCCACTGCCCAAAGTCCATACTCACAGCGAACCTTTTTTCTCCTTTTACCACCGACTTAAACCCCGTCTTTTTGCTTATGCAATATGGGGGATCGGTTAAGATAAGGTCAACCGATTTTGCTGGCAAAGCGGTCATAAAATCTTGGTAATCAGCAGTTTCAACCCGATAATCACGAGGTGTCATGGACGCACTTCCTTAAGAACATTATAACAGCGTTAATTATTTTAGTACTTTATATTTTAATATAATCACGCACATTGAGTCCAGTATTTTTTGTGGTAGTCCTAATTCGCACAGAGACATTCAATTCTCTAATAATTTCTTCCTTTATCAAAACTCCAAAAATCCCATCCTCCGAGATGCACCTCCATAAAACACATCAACCTCAAATTTTCCCGCAAACTTATTGGAAATATATTGGATATCTATTGTCCGGCAAACCACAAAAACTTCTAATCACCACACAGAATTAGGTATAATATTAGGACGAAAAAACAGAACTGATGAATAGAACAAAAACCAGACATCTCTGAAAATCGCAATAACTATCAAAATGCAAAGACGACAACGCAAAACCTATCAAAATAACATATCTACGGTAAGAGAAAAACTATGTTCCTCAATACAGATGAGAAATATAGAAAATAAAATTAAATTCAAAATGAGAAAAACACCTATAAACTCATATAGGAACTGGATTTATAGCCAATTTAAAAAGTATACCGTGGTATCAAAAAAGATACCGTACGGTATCTTTTCACATGAGTTACGCCAATGAAGTTACGAGTAGATACACCCACAATTCATCCAATGTTTGCCTAAGATGACTAAGATTTTATACACAACACTTAGAGCCATTGGATTGGCACGAATCATACTTGTAAGAGGGCATTGTCCGCTCGATTTAACGAACTAAATCGTTTAATGTGAAGCACCCCTTATTAATCTTGAAAACGATATTTTTTCTATTCGATAAGAAAACTTGACAATTGAATGCCTCTGCTAATTCGCAAGTTTTGGTTGAAAACCACGTATTAATCTGATAAACTGTATATAGTGTTATCTGAATCCCGTTACAGTTTCAAGGGGGTAATATGCAAGAACTTTATGATACACAAGCACCAAATCCACCTTCTCGTGCAATTCTTGTTGGGGTAAAACTACGAGATGCCTTGATGCACGAAACAGAGGAATCGCTGCAAGAACTTCAACAATTGACTGAAACTGCGGGGATTGAAGTCGTCTGTGAGACAATTCAGTCACGCAACGTGCCGAATCCAACTTATTTTATTGGAGAAGGTAAGGTTGAAGAACTTAAAGATGTCGCAGGGGAACTTGAAGCGGATGCTATCATTTTTGATGAAGAGTTATCACCTGCGCAGACGCGAAATATTGAAAACATGCTTGATATAGCGACTGTTGACAGAACTGGTCTTATCCTACAGGTGTTTGCACAACGCGCATTAACCAGTGAAGCGCGGTTGCAAGTCGCATTAGCACAATTGGAATATGCGCTCCCACGACTCACACGGATGTGGACACACCTTTCCCGGATCGCAACCAGCGGTGGCAGCGGTAGTGGGGCATTGCGTGGTCCCGGTGAAACGCAGCTTGAAATGGACCGTCGGTGGGTTCGTAGGCAAATTTCTCAAGTCAAAAAATCATTAGAAACGGTCGAAAAACGGCGACAGGTGCAACGGCAGAACCGTTCAGAGAAAATCAAAGTATCTCTCGTCGGATATACCAACGCTGGAAAATCAACGCTTTTCAATACATTAACAGGCGAAAATGTCTTGGCAGAAGACAAACTGTTTGCTACCTTAGATTCAACCACGCGGCGGGTGAATTTACCAGAAAATCAAAACATTCTATTAAGTGATACCGTCGGTTTTATCAAGAAACTACCGCATCAACTCGTTGCTGCATTCAAGGCAACTTTAGAAGAGGTTACAGAGGCTGACTTGTTGTTGCATGTCGTTGATATTAGCCATCCAGAAGCAGAGGCACAAGTCGCTGCAGTAGATACGGTGCTTCAAGAATTGGATGCTTCTGATATTCCGATGGTCATGGTGTTTAATAAAATAGACCAACTTGAAAAAGAAGACCAACTGCATATTCTTAAAGCCCGTTATCCAGAGGCAATACCCATCTCTGCCCAGCGGGGAGATGGTATTGAAACGCTGACAGAAACCTTAGCACAACGTTTCGCTTCGCACGGTGCAATGCTCAATCTGAGTATCCCTTATACGGAAGGAAAAGCATTGGACATGCTATATAAGCATGGAACGGTGTTAGGCACAGAGTATGCTGAGGATGCTGTTCATGTCAAGGCACGCCTGCCGGGGCGTTATCTCAAATCAGTCTTACAATTTTCGGCTAAGGATACAGAGACTCCGACCTACAACTGATGTGGGTATTGTGTGGGAATCATGGGATGGTTAGACAGTATTGAGATCGGACACGACTTGCAAATCTGTCCGGATTGTGACCGTGAATATGAAGTACTTGAACAGTTTTTAGGTAAGTCCCAAGATAGACTAACAGATTGGATTGATGCTGTTTTTAACGATGCGTATTATATAGAACTTCGGTGTCCACAATGTCTTGAAACACGTTACTTGTGCATACAGGCGTTGACATCCACGCAATTTTATACTGAAAAGGAGAAAGCAAATAAAAAATGAAGATAGGCGTTACCCAAATAATTCTCGGTAATATGTCACTTGATGATACCCTTTCGCTCTGTCAAGATGCTGGCTACGATGCGGTTGAACTTACCTTTGGTGAAGGGAAGGACACTGACATAAATATGAGTGATACCGAACTCAAAGAGATTGCTGCAAAGTGTGAAACCGCTGGTATTGAGATCAGCAGTATAACCGCAGGATACGCGAATCGTGGTAACCTGCTTAGCCCTGATGCGGAGCAACGTAAGAACGGCACGAAATCGCTTGCGCGTGGGTTAGAAGTTGCGGGAGCACTTGGCGTTGGTGGTATTTTACTTCACCCCGGTCAACTTTCCGTTGAGGGCACTTACCAACAAGTGTGGGATAATCTTGTCGGAATTCTTAAAGACCTTGCACCTTCCGCTGAGACGTACAAAGTTGCCATCGGTTTGGAAAACGTATGGAACAAATTCCTGCTCAGTCCAAAGGAGATGCGAGAGATTGTAGACGAAGTTGATAGTGATTGGGTCGGAACTTATCTTGACACAGCAAACATGATGGCGTATGGCTATCCTGAACATTGGATACGTGAACTTGGACATCGCATTAAACGTGTACACTTCAAGGATTTTTCGCGTGGTGCACATAGTTTTACGAACCTGTTAGATGGCGATACAGATTGGACAGCAGTTATGGAAGCGTTCCGCGCTGTCGGTTATGATGGGTACGTAATTCACGAAGTTGGTGGAGGTAGGGAAGCACAAATTGATCTTGCACAACGGATGCGTAAGATTGTTGCGATGTAGATGTTAAAAACAGAGGCGATGGCTTTTTCAAACCATCGCCTTATGCCGGAGGTCGGACTCGAACCGACATGGACCTAGGGCCCGCTGGATTTTGAGTCCAGTGCGTCTACCAGTTTCACCACTCCGGCAGAAAGAAAGACAATCGGGGTTAGAAACTCCTCCTACAAAAGAAACATAATTGGGGTTAGAAACCCCTCCTACAAAAGAAAAACAATCAGGGTTAAATACCCCTCCTACAAGAGTTGTTTAAATACGCTCTTTTCTTAAATATAACACATTTGGGGAGAAAAGTCAAAAAATTATGGCGAACCAACGAAGAGGTCTTGCATCTGAAAGTATTCTTAAACAGGCTTTTACTGCCGTGAAAGCGTTTTTGTCACTATTGATTGAAAAGGAGACATGGCAAGCTTTGACGCGTTGGGTATTGTGGCGCGCTTTGCCGAAACGTCGTCGAATTCTGAGATTAGTGAAAGAACTAAAACCTTTAGATGAAAATGCTGCCCCCGAAATGCATGCCTTGCGTGATGAAGTCTTTTCAAAAAGTTGTCTTGATCTGCGCCAGCCACAAGATGAACAAATACTATTGGAAATCCTTAACCATGTAGAACAGCCACTCGGATTAGAGCAGATATTTTTCGCCGCGCTATACCCTGTTTTAGTCAAGCGGGATTTAGAAGCAATTCCAATTCCAACTGAGACACCTCATCGACTTGAAGTGGAAATCGGTTATCTTGCTCACAACGAGGATTATTTTTTTTGGGTTTTCGAAATTGACAGTAACAGACGCATGTCGCTTAAAACCGCCCTTGAGGTTCGGGAAGCACGGCGTGATGACAAACGTTATGTCATCTATACACTCGGTTGCACGGGACTCGTTGAAACAGATTTCGCGGCGTATGCGGAGCAGTGGCTTCTTAATACCCAACGTTTAACAATCGCGTTGCCGCTTCTTGCTACGGCGTATGCGGAACAGTGGATCCTTAACACCCGGATATACTTTTCGCACATTTTAAAAGACTTGAAAAAACGGAATTATAAAGTTACAGCAGATGCAATACCTGATTTTGAACGGGCGCGGTTGTCAATACTACGCCATCTTTCCCTTCTGCGGCTAAATAGACGTCAATTTCAGTCCGAACGCCGAAATCGGTGAGATATATACCCGGTTCTATAGAGAAACAGATACCGGGAATAAGTAGCCGTGCATCTTGTGTTTCCAGATTGTCTAAATTTACACCGTTTCCATGGATAACAGTACCGATGTTGTGTCCGGTGCGGTGGATAAAGTATTCTCCATATCCCTTTTCAGTTATATACCCACGGACACAATCGTCGACTGCGTAGCCCGGAATCGGTTCGTTTGCTGCCCATCTTTCACGGATGAACGCCACCGCCCTATCCCTTGCTTCCTTCACGATTTCAAATATTTCAACATACTTGTCAGGAACGGTTGTTCCTGCATAAGCCACCCACGTTGTATCGGCGAAGATAGCATCAGGGTCTTGCTGCTTTGCCCATAAATCTATCAGGATAAAGTCTCCTGCTTTAATCTGTTGCGTGTGGGTTTTGGAAGGAGCGTAATGCGGGTCGCCACTATTTGCATTGACAGCGACGATGGGTGGATGATTGGTTATCAACTTCATTTGATCAAACTGGTTGAGAATCTGTTGCTGAACATCGTATTCAGTGATTGTGTTGCCTGCCTTGAGTTGGTCACCAATCCAAGCGAAGGCATAGTCTTTTGCTTGTAGGACTAAATTGGCAGATTTTTGATGCCCTTCGTACTGTGCTTTGCTCAGACGTGCTTCAACATATTGCGCGAGTTCCGCTGAGGAATGCACCTCAATTCTAAAAGAACGTATCCACTCCAACGTTCCAGCGTCTACACGTGAAATGTAAGGGATTGATGCGTTAGGTGAATACTCCATTGCAACTGATTCGACATTGCTAAGGAGTGTTCTCATCTCTGCGTTGAGTTCCTGCCATCCGGCGTAAAGCGAGACAACTCCCGGCACCTCGGTGAAATTTGATGTTTCAATCCGATGAATTAGCCATTTGGGTTCGCCTTGCGCGGGAATAAGGCAAAACCAACGTCGAGTGATGTTTTTACCTGTCAAACCTGCTACGTTTTGTGAAATTGGGTTGATGCCGCGAAAATCGTATAGAAGCCAAGCCTCAAGATCTAATGTTGCTAAGGTGGTTTGTATTTCAGATATTTTCATATTTTAGATGTTTATAGATGTGGAATTTAAAACAGAAGATGCTACTGGAATCATAGTAGCAGAAAAGGAGGCTGTTGTCAAAAGGTATTTCAGCGTAGGTGTGTAAATAATTTAGCACCATAGGTGTTAATTTAGTGTTCCACCACCCTTGGTAGGCGCGTTTTATAAACGCGCCATCTATGTCGTCTTTCGTTCTGAACACAGCGCGTTTACAAAACGTGCCTACATTACAGGTAGAACCGTTTGTTGTGCTAAGCGTAAAACCTGAAATACCCCTTAAATTGACGCTTATGGGTCTCTGTACCCACCCCTACAATAAGATGAGATGATTTTAACAAAAAATTTACATTCTTGACACTTAGGTGAATCCGTTGTATACTAAAACTTAAAATGGCATGGAGAAATTGAAATGAATTTTTGGCATTTAGGTTTCCCGATTTCCTTCGAGGTTGATGAATTTTGGGTATTTGCGCTTTGGGTTTTGAGTGTTATAGTGCATGTCACTTTTGCAGTTGCAGTCTATCGAGATGCAAAACGTATAGAAACGCTTGTTTTCGTGAAATCTGGAATTTGGTTGATAGCAACACTTATCGGAGGTGTAGTTACAGCAGCAATCTATTGGGCACTACATCACTCGCGTCTAAATCCATCTAATCGTAGTACGTCCACAGAAACAGATAAAGAAGCAATTTTGTAAAATCGTCCGTATTTTAAATACTAAATTGTCCAAACTTTAGATTTTTATAGTGAAATCTAAATATGTGCACACTCCCTGGTAGATGCGGTTTCCTAACGCATCTATGGACTGAATAAACACGGTTCGGTTAGGAAACCGAACCCGCTGAATACCATACGCGTATTCAGCGTTGATTTGGCCAAATGCCAAAAAGTACTTTTGGCGTTGATTCATAACGTAAAAATAATTATGGATTTTACTATGAAATGTTAAGTATGAAACTCACTATAAAGTGTTTATACTGTGAGGTTACCAACTCAGATAGACAACGCGATAATCAAAAAACAATCCCAAAATGCTAATAATGGATGCAACGATAACATCCCCGATAACCAATCCGATGAAAAACGGGATAGCACGTCGATATAACCGAACACCACCCGTTGAAAGCAGAATCCGTTTAATCGTCCAACTGATTAAAAGTGGAAACCAAAGACCGGTAAACGTCCACCAACTTGAAACGACATATCCAACAGGATGGAGTGGCCACTGAATAAATCGCCATCGCAATAGTAGTAGACCAATCGCGAAAGTGAACCCGCCTGCTGTATACAACAATCCACTGAAATTTGTTTCACCCGGGTTGTAGAGCCATCCAGCGAGTCGATTGAAAGCCGCGCGTGCATACCACGAACGCGCATTCTCTAAACCGACCTGATAAGAAAGGTGTAGATGTCCCCACGCAGCCGAAAGTGCCCCGACAAAAATCGCAATTGCTAACACCCATAGCAGTTGTGTTGAATTAAAACGAGTTTGATGCGCGAGTTTTAGAGCCTCCAATTGATGCGGCATTGGATGCGCGCGATAAGAGAGATGATTTAGCCAGAAGAATAACGACATCACTGATAAATTGCGATTGCCAATACGTCTTGTTCCGAATGCATCTGTTAAGAGTAAATCCGGACCGGCATTGTATAGATCGTGGGCAGGTGGTCCCAATTCAGCACGGATGCGAGTGATAGTAATTGACATCGCAAAATAAAGAACAAAAAACAGTGCAGCAAACCATAGAGACATTCCTGCTTTCAAACAAAATCCTATAATCAATATCAATCCAATCAACGCGCCGATTATTGCTGCTTTGTAGCGTAACGCCTCACCTTCATCACTATCCGTCATGGCACGACTGCTGAACAAGGTCTTCAACACAATCTTAACATGTGAACGTCCCATCCACAATGTCCATAGAAATAGAGCTATCCATACACCACGAATCTGCGCCATTTCTCTCGGAAACCCGATAGAACCACGCCATCCAAAGCTCTCCCCGACAATTCGTTGAAAGTGCCAGAATAGGTGAAAAAACCAGCAGGAAAATCCTAAATCAAGTGGAATCAAAAAGCCAACGCCGATCGCAAACGGAAAGAAACTGATACGGAAACCGGGATTATTCATTGCACTCCACGGCTTTTCTGTGAGACGAAAACTATGATAGAGCGGAATTGTCGGGAAAACTGGATTGATTTGGTGTAAACTATAAAGAAGGTTCAGCAAGGCAGCGATGCACAATCCGACAGTCATCATCCGCCGATTGAAAAAGCGGTTCTTTCCTTGCGTGATTTCAAAAGGGAGTTGGGCAATTGGATAGGTAAGGCGTTCATGTTCTTGCCACTGTTTGCGCAAAAGCACATTAAGACAAAGCATTGTTACACCGATAACGAGGCAGAAACCTACCCATATCAGTGTTGGCGCTAACCACGCTTGTATATGTGTTTGAAGATAGAACGTTGATTCGCCTTTATAGAAACCGCTTAATATATCTTGTTCACCAACAACAAGCCATTCAGGGAGATGCTGATGAAAGAGTTGTGCCCACTCGTTTTCAGGTGTTGCGTACCAGAAACCGTTACCCATTAACGGCACGAGCACTTGCAGCATGTCCCGTCCAGCGAAAACAGATGCTTGACACAGCATCGCGTAGATAGTTAACAGTTCGCTTTGTGTAAACGCAAGTGTTGGACGTAACCGACGTAGTAACGTATTTAGCGCAATGAGAACAAGCAGCGTAAACAGTACATTGAACAGTAACGCCAAACTTGTGGGACGGTTGGAATCCCAAATGTAACTGAGATGAAGAATCCAATAACTGTTAAGGGGGATGAGGGCAATGCCAATCAGCGTTGCACGTAACGTAATAGGGCTTTTTGTTGGAGACTTCATAGAGAGGAAACAGAAATGGTAATGGTGGTATTCGGACTCGTGGTTTTGATTATAATAACCTAAGTTGCCACCTATAAAATACTTCTAAATCCATGGGATTTTCTCTATAATGTTTTTATGAAATAAAACAGAAGGAGAAACCCCATGGAATTAACCATTGTAGCAGTTTATACGATTTGTGACGATCTTTTAATTTCACTCGGTCATCAAACGCATCCACAAGCAAAAATGACAGATGCTGAAGTGATGACAACTGCGATTATCGCAGCACACTTTTTTAGCGGCAATCATCAAAGAGCTTGCTGTGTTCTGAAAACGCTTGGATACATCCCGAATATGTTGGGACACTCCCGATAAATCGTAGACTTCATCGGATACCTCATTTGTTTCAAATACTTTTTGAGTATTTCGCTGAAATCTCTAAATCCAATAATCCGAATGGTATTTATGCGATTGACACCTATCCTGTTTCTGTCTGTGACAACATTCGGATTAGTCGGTGTCGTCTCTATCAAGGTGAAGAATGGCGTGGTAAAATCGCAAGTAAACGCCGCCACTTTTATGGTCTCAAAGTGCATCTAATGGTCATTGAAAGTGGGCACATTGTTGAAGTTTTCTTCACCCCTGGCAAGTGGAACGATGTCCGAGGTATGCGATATTTTCCATTTGATTTGCCACAAGGTTCTGTGGTGTTTGCGGATAAAGCATATTGCAACTATGGTATTGAAGACGCACTGAAGGAAGTCGGTATTGACTTTAGACCGCTGCGTAAAAAGAACTCAAAGCGTCAGTTTGAGCCGTGGGAAGTTTATCTGCAACATTTTCACAGAAAACGGGTTGAAGTGACAAATAGTCTGATTACACAACTATTACCGAAGTCAATACATGCAGTGACTGCGACAGGTTTTGAGTTGAAACTATTTTTATTTATCATCGCAACCAATATAAAACAACTTTATGGCGATAGGTAGCAACTTGGGTTAAAATACTTGACGAATCGCAAAAATATATGCTATACTGTTAGGCGATCTCAAATGTTTGTAATGGGCAATGTTTATTGGATAGTTTTAAAATTATCTTAGGAGGGAAAAATGAAAAATTTGATAAGAATTGGCATAGCAGTGCTTATCGCAGTCTGCTGGATAATTGGCACAAGTTATGCCGCAATTAATCCAGAGAACATCACGGGCATGTGGCTCTTTAATGAAGGTTCGGGTAACACTGCCAAAGATTCTTCAGGTAACAAGAATGATGGTAAAATCCACGGTGCAAAGTGGGTTGATGGAAAGTTTGGAAAGGCTCTTGAGTTTAATGGAACTGATAATTGGGTTGAAGTTTCACATTCAGACACTGTTGGGTTTAAAAAAGGCGTTTCCTTCACAATTACCGTCCATTTTAAAGGCACCAAAGTTGGCGGCTCACTCGTAGGTAAAAACTACGAGGATAAATCGCAGGCTCTTCCATGGTTTCTGCTTTGGAACGGTGGTGGGGATAATAAAGTAACACTTTATCTTCGTAATTCTGCCTCGGTGAGTTTTCGGGCAGATAGTACAAGCCAGATTGGTGATGAAGAGTGGCACTTTGTTGCTGGTAGAGCCGATGCCAGTACTGGAAAGGCTTCAATATGGATAGATGGTGAGATGGAAGCCGAGGTTGATTTTGACAAAAATGATGGATATGGCACAAGTGACGGCGTACTCCATATCGCGCGACACTTTGACAGATATACTAACGGAATTATTGACGATGTTGCGCTTTTTAATGTCGCCTTGAGTGAAGATGATATGGAAACTCTTATGGACAACGGTGTTGAAGAAGCCGCCGCTGTTGAACCCGTCAATAAATACACAACAACATGGGCAAAAATTAAACGCCAAATTGTTAAATAATAAGGAGAGATGTTAATGTTACTAACTAAAAATGTGGGAATTACGTTTACGATTCTAATAGCTGCTTTTTTGCTGATTGCGCTGCCGGGATACGCTGAGTTTGACTTTGAGAATATCACTGCGATGTGGCTCTTTGATGAAGGGGAAGGCACTGTGGTTACTGACTCGTCAGACCAAGAAAATGAAGGCAATATTCACGGTGCGACGTGGGTAGATGGCAAATTCGGCAAAGCACTTGAATTTGATGGGACTGATGATTGGGTGGAAATTCCACACTCTGACAGTGTTGGGTTTGAAGCAGGAACATCATTCACCTTGACACTTCATTACAAAGGCACAAAAGTTGGTGGTTCACTTGCGGGCAAAAACTATGAAGACAAATCGCAAGCACTACCTTGGTATATGTTTTGGAATGGTGGTGGCGATGCCAAAATCACTTTTTTCCTGCGGAATGCAGCGGGGACAAGTTATAGACCACAGAGTACATCCGATATTGCTGACGACAACTGGCATTTCATCGCTGGCGTAGCAAACACTGACACTGGTAAAGCGAGTTTGTGGATAGATGGCAAGATGGAGGCAGAACTTGATTTTGACACTGACAGTGGATACGGTAATAGTGAAGGTGTTTTTCACATCGGGCGCCACTTTGATCGGTATACCGCTGGTATCATTGACGATATTGCGCTCTTTAATGTCGCTTTAGATGAAGCTGATATGCAATCAATTATGGAAGACGGGCTTATGACTCTTACCGCTGTTGAAGCTGCTGGAAAACTCACAACGACTTGGGCAAGTGTTAAACAACGTATCGCTCGATAAAGTTCAAAATGAATGGGAATCTGATGCGAATTAGTGTTTTAGGGAAAACGAGTTAAAAATGAAGTCTATACCGCTATATTCGCGTCAGTATTCTTATAATAAATGAAGAAAACAAGACATCAAAAGAACAAAGTAACATGTAAAGAGATATTGAAAAGGAATTAATCATGAAAAAGATACTGACATTTCCAGCAATAGCATTTTTGCTGTTGGCTGCATTCGGCTGTGGGACTTCAGAAGATACGATTGACCCTGGTCCAGACGTGATTGAAACAGGCGAATTCCGGGGGAGTATTGAATTACTTGAAGATGCGACTATTCAGGTGCGCTTGCTCAAAGCAGGAGAACTCTTCGCACAAATCGAATTCGCAAAAGAAGGAGTATCACAGACGAGCGTTGGGAACGTTCAAGCCGAAATCATCGCGTCAACTGATTCAGGGATTGGAAACTTTCGCGTTACCGAAGCTGAACTCGGCGATTACACACTACAAATTTCAGCAAAGGGATACCAAGAGACTGAACTTAACGTGACTGTTGTGACGGCTCAAGAGGTATCACTGGATAAGGTAGCACTCGTGGCATTGGCAGAGCCTGTATCACATTTGCGTGGGGTTTTAACCGACTCGGAAACGGGTGAGGTGCTTTCTGATGTGCTTGTCCAACTTACGGATAAGGCAGGTAAAGCGTACGAAGTATTAACAACGAAAGAAGGTGTTTTCACCTTTGAGAATCTCCCCGTAGATCAAGGATTCACCTTGACGGTTATGCATAAAGGTTTTGAAGATAACAAAGTTGATGTGGATCCGATTTCTGCTAATGAGACTTTTGAACTGGATGTAGAACTCACAGCAATACCTGAACCTGAGAAGTTAGACCCCGGCCAAGGACTCAGTATAGGCACTCAAGCCCCCGAATTTCAGTTGTCCGACGGAAATGGTGAGCAACACGCCCTCGCGGACTATGTTGGTAGCAAAAAGGTGGCTATCGTCTTTTACCGCGGTGGTTGGTGACCGTTTTGTCGTGATCAACTCGGAGAGTTGCAAGACAATTATCATAAATTTCAAGCTGCAGGTGCTGAACTCATTGCTATTAGTTCCGATAATGTAGCAGCAACAGAACAGACGGTTGAAAAAGAAGGTCTAAAATTCGTAGTGCTTGCTGATAACGATAGAGAAGTAATTGAAGCTTACAACGTTGTTGATCCAGCTAACAAGAGAATAGCGCGACCTGCATCCTATGTTATTAGAAAAGATGGAACAGTTGCCTGGAAATCCCTTGATCCAAAGGTCGGACGTGTTCCTACAGCCAAAATTCTCGAAGAATTGGGCAAACTTTAAATAATTAACTTGTAGGTGTCAATTTAGAGTATTTCTTTCTTGTTGGAGGGAAACCTTGTAAGCCCGATTTTTTGATGTGAATCAACGCCTCATGCGCGTATAGCATTCGTCGGGAGCGAACTCCAGTTCGCGACCCATTTGTTGAGAAGGGAGCAATATTTATTCATGAAACAGATACAAAGTCTTCTCGCATTGATAGTTTTGCTGTTTGCTGTATTCGGTTGTGGTACAGCAGACAA
This sequence comes from Candidatus Poribacteria bacterium, assembly GCA_965219695.1. Classification (GTDB taxonomy): domain Bacteria; phylum Poribacteria; class WGA-4E; order WGA-4E; family WGA-3G; genus MSPOR6. The sequence continues at coordinate 58,106 of CBDCOJ010000016.1, forward strand.
TCTTATCGGTGACGGAGATAAAATTGATACATCTACAGGCAAATTGCAAGGAGAAGTGCAGTCAATTGATGGAGTAGCAATTCAAGTGCGCCTATTAAAAGGCGGACAACTCGTGGCACATACCGAAGCACATGGTAGTTACGATTTGAACGATATTGAAGCGGGAGATTACACACTCCACATCTCAGCTAATGGATACCAAGAAGTCACACTCAATGTTACTGTTGTTGGCGGAGAAACTGTTTCATTAGATAAAGTGTCACTTGTTGAATTAGTAATCCCTGGACATGATTTGGATCCGGGTGAGGGATTGAACATCGGCAGCCAAGCACCAGATTTTGAGTTGCCAGATGGAAATGGTGAGTTACACGCTTTTTCAGACTATATCGGAAATAACAAAAAGGTGGTGATCGTTTTCTACCGAACTGGTGGCTGAGGCCTCTGCACTTCGCAACTCGTGGAGTTGCAACAGAATTACGAAAAAATTCAAGACGCAGGTGCAGAACTTTTCGCGATCAGTTCCGAAAACGTGGCGTTAACACAAAAGACAGCCGAAAACCACGGACTCAAATATCCTGTACTCTCCGATAACAAAAAAGAGATGATTATCGCTTACAATGTGCTCGATCCGTATAACACCAGAATAGCACGTCCTGCAGCGTATATTATTACACCAGATAGAAAAGTTGCTTGGAAATCACTTGATACTGCTGGTGTGCGAGTGCCAACAGCGACTATTTTGACGGAATTGGGCAAACTCTGATGAAACCTCAAGATACAGTTTTAGCAAACATCCTCGCGGACAGTAAAGAGGCGATGCAAAAACGAGATACGCTCAACCGTCGCCAATTCCTAAGTCGTATCGGTACTATTAGTGGTGCTGCGCTAAGTACTCTTCCCGCTTTCGCGCAAATTGGTGGTGGGCGGGTGTTGACCCCTCCAACGGAAACAGCAGCACTTCCACCTGTAGTCGAAGTTCTCGGGAAACAGGTTTGGGATGAAGACAGACTCAACGAAGATGTTGTAGGTGAAATGATTGATCAGTCTATGATGAAGCTGACTGGTCGAGATTCTGCCAAAGAGGCGTGGCGAGACTTTGTGCTACCTGACCACATTGTCGGTATTAAAATTAATCCGATTGCCGGTCCAAAATTGAGCACACACTCAGCAATAGTCAACAAAATTATTGAGGGTTTATTCAGTGCTGGGGTACTTAGAAAGCAGATCATTATTTGGGATCGATTTGAAGCACATTTACTTAACGCTGGGTATCCGATTAAGACAGATGAAGGGGATGTACGAACACTTGCCTCTGATATGGATGACATCGGTTATGATGACAAAGTATTTTATGAAACCGAAGAAGACAGCATTACCAGACGAGAAAATGAAAGCACCCGTTCTCAATATTCTCGCATCGTTACAGAACTGGTAGATGTATTAATTAATGTGCCTGTCTTGAAACACCACGATATGGCAGGCATAAGCGGATGTTTAAAGAATATGGCTTTTGGTAGTGTTGACAATACAAAGCGGTTCCACGGAAAACCACTCTACTGCAATCCTGCTATTGGTGAGATTTTTCAAAACAAAGTTTTAAAAGAGAAGGTCGTCCTCAATATCGTTGACGGATTGACTGCTTCTTTTGACCAAGGTCCTGGATATGACGCAGAGAGTACTTGGAAATTTGGGGGCATGTTTGTGGGGACTGATCCGGTTATCTTAGATGTGCTTATTCTTCAAACTGTGAATCAGAAACGCGAGGAGATGGGATTGAGTTCAATGTCTAAATATGCCAACCACATCACTACCTCAAGTAGTCTCGGTTTGGGCAGCAATTCACTGAATCAGGTTAATCTACAGAAAATTGAGGTGTAATTCCATGAAAAGCAAATACATTCCTATATTTATTCTGCTGAGCGTATTTTTCATGACGGTTGTACTTTCAGGTTGTACGGTGACCTTCACTGCAAACGACTCGTTACAGTTTAACCTCTCAAAACCGACTGACAAAACCGTGTCTCTTGTTACTGAATTTGAAGCAGGTGAAGAAGATAATGTCTCTGGTGATGTTACACAGAAGGCTGGCAGTGTCTGTGCTGGCGGGGCATGCATCATTTATTAGATATTATCTGACAATCAAATTATCCTTGCCTTGTTTGCTTCTTTGCGGAGACTTTTCTCAATCCCATAGTTATATTTCCGCACTACTGCTTTGTCAACATATTATAGTAGGTCGAGATTCGGAGATCGCTCCTACCGATGGACTGCTTATGGTAGGAGGGAACTCCAATTCCCGACTATTAGGGGTTGCGTCGCGATTCGGAGATCGCTCCCGCTGAATGCCAAAAGCGCATTCAGCGTTGATTCACAGAATATATGTAAACTTATTTACATAATTTACTATAAATTCCCGTGCAATGCAGGGTTAAAGTTATTGATTGGTATCTGGTAAATCTATTGGCTGGATGTTGTCATCTTTGTCAAAAGTGAAATCTGCGAATCCAACACCTATGATACTAATCCGAATGTTCCCCAACCCATCGGTCATGAGACTAACATCTCCCCTACTCATATATCCTAATACTTCTATCTGTAGGGATCCATCACTTTGATACCTATCCTTATTGTTTATCTCTCTCAGAATGACATTACCTTTCTCTTTTTTTATTTGATAGTTATTTTGTTTCAGCCAGTTTTGCACGACTTCCGAGTCTTTTTTCCAAGGCTTTTTTACGACTTTATCCGGCACTTTTCTAACACCGATTTTTTCCCAATCCCAAAGGAGTACAGTACCATCCTGGCTGCCGCTGGCAAGCGTTTTACCGTCGGGAGAAAAATCCAATGTTTCAATCGGTTTTGTATGTCCAGTCACAGTCCCTAAACCGTTCCCTGTCTCTACATCCCATATCTGGACATCATACTCTTTACCGTGCGATCCTGCAGCCAGAAGAGATTTGCTATCTGGTGCGAACAAAATCACATTTGTAACCCCTCTAAAATTATTTAGAATCATGGTGGATTCTCCAATTCCTGTTGATGTCACTTTTGACAAAATGACCCCGTACCGATCTTTTACTGCAAGGGTGGTACCGTCAGGTGAGAATGCCAATACTTCAGATCTATCAAATGCTGTAGTAAAAGGAGTTAGATATCGCTCTGAATTGATATTCCATACCTGTGTTGGTACCCAACGTCCATAAGTGGCAAGTAAGGTTCCGTCGGCTGAAAACATTAACTTTCTGTCTCTAAACGGTTCTTTCGTTTTTAGGTGAAACAGTTTCAGACGAGTGTTAGTGTCCCACAATTCAATTACCTGCGAATTGCTGTAAGCAATAGTATTTTTATCAGGTGAGAATGCGACTGCTGTAGCCTTTCCACCTACTTCTAACTCGGGAACGGGAATCTCATCTCCAGTAGCTATCTCCCAAAGTTTCATGTGTTTATCAATTTTGAATTCTGATCGTCCAACCCCAATCATAGCAGTACCACCCCAACTCATAAAGCGTATCGCATCAGGTGACAATACAAGTTGACGTACTATATCACGTTTGCCAGCAGAAAAGGTAATCAGTTCTTGCTTCGTTTTCAGGCTCCAAATCTCTATAGTTCCGTTATATGATCCGCATGCCAGTGCAGTACCATCTTTAGAAAACTTAACAGCCTTTACAAATTCTGTATGACCTGATGTAAATGTAGTGATTTCTTCTCCTGTGTCTTGATTCCAAAACCGTATTGTGCCATCGTAACTACCACTCGCCAATGTTCTACCATCAGGGGAAAATGCTAATGCGTTGATTGCGCTTGCATGTCCTAATAGCGTTGCACGTTCAGCATGTGTCTCTATATCCCAGAGTTTGATAACCTTATTCGCATCCCCACTTGCTAAGATTCTTCCATCTTTAGAGACGGCTAATGCATTAATCCAGCCTTTATGTCGTTCAAGTATCGCAAGCCTTTTCCGTTTATCAGCATCCCACAATCGTACAGTTTTATCTTCACCTCCGCTTGCAAGTATTCTTCCATCGGGTGAAAACGCTAAAGCAGTAATTTTTCGATCTCTTGGGGAATTAACCATACCTTCAACCAATTTCAGAGAACCCAACAAAGTGATATGTCCTCTGAGAGTTGCTCGCTTTTTACCAGAATTCGAATCCCACAAATATATTTTTCCATCATTATGTCCAGTGGCAAAGATATTTTGATCATCAGCAAAAGATATTGCATTATATGCGTCTAACTTCCACAATTCTGTTCCTAAGTTCAATAGCTTTTTGCCGGTACTTGCATTCCAATACTCAATTTGACCAGTTCTATCCAGACTAATGAGCGTTGTTCCACTGAATGCCAACGCCTTAATAAACATAACTCTTTCAGTCAATGTGGGTGTAGAAAGTAGGTTACCTGTATCTAAATCCCAAACTTGAATAAAAGGGATTTCCACTCCAGCGCTTGCAAGCATTTTGCTATCTGATGAAAATGCAAGTGCGTTCACATGCCCAGTATGTCCCGTGAACAAAGCGGTTTCTTTTCCATCTGGCACATCATATAACCACACGCCAACATCTGTTCCTACAGCAAGTTCTGTGCCATCCGGTGAAAACCGCATGATATTTATACCGCCCTTTCCAAGCCGTGCGATTGCGCCTTCGGGTAAACCGGCTTGTGTATTGTCCTGTGCAAAACTGGTTGAGAGTATTGCTACAATCAATAGAAAAATCAGGCAAGATAGGTTTTTGATTTTCATGGCTAAATTCATTTATTTGTGTTCTTTCCTTCGTCAAGAGGTTTGTGTTTCAGTTTTCTTTCTTCATCAAACATGAACTTGCCTACTCCTACACCAACCACACGAATTTCAAGAACACCGTTTCCATCAATCTTAACATTTACCTTACCACTACTTATTCGTCCTCCGCCCCCACCTGAAACCGTGGTACTACCAGTACCACGTGTAAGCGTATATCCTTTTAAGGTTTTCTTAACTTTATATCCGTTTTTCTGCATCCAGTTTAAAATCGCTTCAGCTTCTTCCACCTTGCTGGCGTATTCCACGGGTTTATCAGGAGGCGCCAAATTGCTGCTCAAGTTTTTTTCTATTGCATCATTCATTGCCTTGGTAACGATCTTTTTCCAATCCCAGAGAAGGACTGTTCCATCTTTACTTCCACTTGCAAACGTTTTGCCGTCTGTTGAAAATTCTAAGACTGTAATTTCCTCAGTATGTCCTGATAATGTACCAAGATTCCAGCCGTTTTTCACACCCCATAGCTGAATTAGATTTTTCCAACCATTCGTTTTCGGTGTAACAAGAAAGTTGCCATCAGGTGAGAATTTCAGTTCCTTATTACGTCCAGTATCAAGTATTTTACCGCGTTGTTTCATGCCGGTTGGTTTAATATCCCATAAAACAATATGATCATGATGACCAGAAGCAAGAAGTGTACTGTCAGGTGAAAATGCTACTGTTTCTGCAAGATCCATGTTGGAAGGTGTAATTCGCTGTTGCGTCCCAACATCCCATATTTGTGTTTGGTTATGCGCACCACCCGATGCAAACAGTTTGCCGTTGGGAGAAAACTCCAACCTTCTTGAAAATGGAGAATGTAAGTGCACGTGAAACATTTCCTCACCTGTGTTTATATCCCACGCAAGAATGCTATCTCTATGACGAATTCCTGCGACAAGTATTTTGTTGTCCGGAGAGATTGCAAGTGCGTTCACAGGTCTATCCAAATCCTGCCAAGGACCAGGGATATGTTCATCCGTGGTAATGTTCCATAACTGGATAGGTTTCCGTTTACCTACGCCTGAACCGCGATATCCAAAACCTATTGGTCTAAATGCCAGTTTACCACCATTGGCGCCTTGACTAACAAGAAGTGTTGCATCCGGTGAAAATGCTATTCCATTTGTATTCTCGTTTTGTGCTGCAGTAAAGGTGGTTAGTTCACGTTTCGTTTTTACACTCCATACATCAACAGATCCATCAAAGGAGGCACTTGTGAGTATTGTGCCGTTTTCTGAGAATGCGACTGTTTTAACCCACTCTGTGTGTCCAGCGGTGAAAGTAGAAATTACTTCGCCTGTATCTTGATTCCAGAACCTGATTGTGCCATCGTAACTACCACTCGCCAATGTTTTTTCATCAGGGGAAAACGCTAATGCACTAATCGCATTTGTATGTCCAATGAGCGTAGCCCGTTCCTGTTTTGTGTTTACATCCCAAAGTTTGATGACCTTATTCGTATCACCACTTGCTAAGATACTTCCATCAGTAGAGAAAGCAACAGCAATAACCCACCCATTATGACCATTGAAGGTGGCAAGGCTTTTGCGATTTTCTGTATTCCACAACTTGACAGTTTTATCTAAACTTCCACTGACGAGCATTTTTCCATCAGGTGAAAATGCCAATGCCCAAACATCTTTGTCATCGATTTTGAATAAACGCGCATGCCCCATTAGGTTTGCTTGTCGTTTGCCCGTTGTTGCATCCCATAAACGGATTTTGCCGTCGCCATGACCAGTGGCAAGCATGTTGTTTGCTGGAGAAAATACAACCGCTTCGTGAGATTGCATCCTACTTGAACTAGACGTCTTACTGCCAGTTTCAATATCCCAATGTGTGAATCTCCCAACCATATCCAAGCTAATAAGTGTTTTAGCGTCTTCAGAGAATGCTAATGCCTCAATTGAATCTGTCGGTCTTGATAATGTGAAATTTGATAGTTTTGTCCCAGTTTCTATATCCCATAGTTGAATAATAGGGTTTGAAAATCCACCGCTTGCGAGGATTTTTCCATCAGGTGAAAATGCAAGTGCGTTCACATGCCCAGTATGTCCCGTGAACAAAGCGGTCTCTTTTCCATCTGGCACATCGTATAACCAAACGCCAACATCTGTCCCTACCGCGAGATGTGTGCCATCCGGTGAAAACCGCATGATATTTATCCCACCTTTGCCAAGCCGTGCAATTGCACCTTCAGGTAGACCGGCTTGTGTGTTATCTTGTGCGAAACTACTTGAGAGCAGTGTGACTGTGAGTAGCATAATTGTGAAGAATATGATTTTGGTTTTCATATATTAATTTCCTCTATTTTATTTTGCTCTGGTAACGATTTTTTCCCAATCCCAAAGGAGAACGGTGCCATCATCGCTGCCACTTGCGAGGATTTTACCGTCATGTGAGAACGCCAATGTCTCAATCCATTTCGCATGTCCAGATACATTCCCCAAATTATTGCCTGTATCCACATCCCAAAACTGAATAAGATTTTGTTGACCAGTATATTGGACGTCAAGAAGGATTTTCCCATCGGGAGAGAATGTTAACAAGCTGCCAAATCCTCGGTGATTATTGCGAGTGATCTCCCTATGTTTTTCAATACTTGTTGGTGTTACACGCCATAGATCAATGCCTCCACGATATTTCAGAGCAAGCAGCGAACTGTCCGGTGAAAACGCTAATCCATCAGACTTTTGGATGTTCGGTAGTGCAATTTCGCCCTGTTTGGTTACATCCCATAACTGTGTTTGGACAAATGTGCCATGTGTCGCGAGAAGTTTCCCGTTAGGTGAGAACACTAATCTTCTCCCAAACGGTTCTTTCGTTTTAATATGGAGTAGTTTGGTCCCAGAGTTTATGTTGAACAGATTGATACCCTGACGACGAGTGCCTGCAGCAAGTATTTTGTTATCAGGGGAGAATGCAAGTGCCGATGTCTCTTGTGGGAAAGATATGAGTTTGTCCCCTATCGGAAGAATCGACAACCGAATTTCTTTGTGGGATTTCGATCTGGCAGTTGCGGTAGTCCCTTCTGAACTGACAATAGTATCTACTCCGTTGCAAGCAAAGAGTGTTGCGTCTTGAGAGAACGCTAATGCGTTTATCGCGTCGTAATGTGTAACCGATGGAGAGGGTAATTCTTTTCCTGTCTCAACATGCCATATTTGCACTACGCCATCATACCCTGCACTGCATAACATGGTGTTATTCGTACTGAACGCAAGGGCTTTCACTGATGCTGTGTAGCCTGTTGCGAAGATTAAATGTTCTTTTCCGGTATTTGTATCCCAGAATCGAACAGTGCCATCAGAGCTTCCACTTGCAAGAAGTGCTTTTTCTGTGGGAGAGAACGCCAGTGTGTTAATGCTATTCTTGTGTCCAGAAAGCGTAGCAAGATGTCGACCTTCGTTGACATCCCACAACATAATTGTATTGTCAGCACTCCCACTTGCCAGTATTTTACTGTCTGGTGAAAAAGCGACCGTATTAATAATTTCAGTATGTCCTTTAAGACTAACACGTTCTGCTTTGGTAGCCGTATCCCATAATCGGATCATGTCATCGTCGTGAGCACTCGCGATGGTTTTGCCATCAGGTGAAAATGCTAACGTCTCAACACCTTTTTTCACCTCTTTGTCCTTTGGGTTTCCACCGAGTAACTTTGAGACGGTATTTCCTAAGGAGAGATTTGGTTTTCCCTTAAATACATCACTTAAACTGCCCTTGACTGTATCACCTAAACGGATTTCACATGCGATTGCATCCCCTGTAACAAAAGTTTTACCGTCCTTGGCAAATGCAACGACTGACTTTGAATTGTCGAATTGTTTTTTTGAGATTTCTTTGCCTGTTTCAATGTCCCACTCTACAATATGTCCTGCTTTGCCGATACTGAAAAGTGTTTTTTTGTTTTCGGAAAATACCAGTGCTGAAATTCCAATAAACTTTTGGGTTAATGTAAAGGTTGACAGCTGATTACCTGTTTCCAAATCCCATAAAATAATGATGGAATTATTATACCCAGTACTTGCGAGTTCTTTGCCATCTGGTGAGAATGCGATTACATTGACTTCCTCAGTATGTCCAGAAAATAAAGGCGTTCCTTTTCCATCTGGCACATCATATACCCGTTTGCCACCACACGCCGATGCTTGTGCCTACTGCAAGGCGCGTGCCATCCGGTGAAAACTTTATCACACTTATTCCACCTTTTCCAAGACGGGCGAGTGCGCCTTCAGGTAGACCGACTTGCGTATTGTCCTGTGCAAAACTACTTGAGGGCAGTGTGACTGTGAGTAGCATAATTGTGAAGAATATGATTTTGGTTTTCATATATTAATTTCCTCTATTTTCTTTAGCTTTGGTAACGATTTTTTCCCAATCCCACAGGAGCACCGTCCCATCCATGCTGCCGCTGGCAAGCATTTCACCGTTATGTGAAAACACTAAAGTCTCAATTGGTTCCGTATGACCTGTAAGATTCCCAATTACATCCCCATTTTCCACATCCAATCAGATTTCATGTGAATTGTCAACCCATCAGAACCGATTCCAAGAATAGTCTCCATCAGGCGAGAATGTCAAGACTGGACTTAATCCCCACAATCTTGCGGGGAGTTTTGTATGTGCATCCTCTTTATCTGCATTTAAATTCCATAAATTGATACCATGCGAACCTGCAGTCGCAAGCGTAACACCGTCAGGTGAAAATGCCACAACTTGTGCTGGTTCCATATCAGGAGGTGTAGGAGGGGTAATATCGTTCTGTGTTACTACATCCCACACTTGGGGTTTGTGATGTGATCTTAGCGCAGCAAACTTTTTCCGTCAGGTGAAAATATCAACTGCCCTCTGAACAACGGACCATTTGTGGGAAGCTGGAACAGTTCAATTCCAGTTTCAATCTGCCATATTCTAATTCCTTGCCTATCATTTGAGGCAATTATATTTTTATCTGGTGAGAATGCGGGTGCTGCTGTTATCGGACCTAGAGGCTGCAACGGTAACGGAAATTCTCTTCCTGTAGTAATCTCCCATACTTTAAGATTGTCTTTATCTTCACTATTAATATGTGCTCCTGATCCTATTGACCTAAACGCAATCATGCCGCTGCTACCCTGACTTGCAAAGTACTTCGCATCCGGTGACAATGCAGTTGACCAAGTAGTATCGCTATGACCACCAATAAACGTCGTTATTTCCTGAAGACTCATTAAACTCTATATCTCCACTGTTCCATTAAAAAATGCGGTTGCAAGCGTTGTGTCATTTTCAGAAAATGCAACTGATTTGACCCACTCATTATGTGCTGTTGCAAAGGTAATGAGTTCTTCTGACGTATCTGTATTCCAAAACCGAATAGTTCCGTCAGCACTCCCGCTGGCGAGGCAACCACTAAAACGGGACGAACCTACAGGGGCAAAAGTTAGGGCATTAATGGTATTTTTATGTCCCGTCAGAGATGCTTGGACTTTTTTTGTTTCTATATCCCAGACTTTGATAACTCTACTTGCATCACCACTGGCAAGTGTCTTCCCGTCCTTAGAGAAAGCAAGTGCTGTAATCCATCCTTCATGCCCTCTGAGTGTAGCGAGTTTTTTGTAGTTTTGGGTATCCCACAAGCGTACTGTTTTGTCTTCACTCCCACTTGCGAGGATTTTACCATCAGGTGAAAAAGCCAGCGCATGAATTTCTTTATCTTGTTGTTTGAACAGGGTTGCATGACCAATTAGAGTTCTTTTTAATTTGCCCGAGGTTGCATCCCAGAGATGGATTTTACTGTCTTTTGCGCCAATGGCAAATAACCTACCGTCTTCTGAGAATGTGACTGCATCAAATTGCACGACTTTTCCTGATTCTGACAATTGATTCCCTACATCCACATTCCAGTAATATATTTGACCTCGTCGGTCTAAACTAATGAGCGTTGAGCCATAGAACGCCAACGCTACTATCGAATCTTGGAGCCTGTTTAAACTAATGGAAGGCAGCTTCGAATCGGTGTTTAAGTCCCATAGCTGAATAATAGTGCTATTTGATCCACCACCTGCAAGTAAGTTTCCGTCTTGTGAGAATGCCAAAGCCTGCGCCTGCCCGGTGTGACCAGTGAACAAAGCGGTTTCTTTTCTATCCTCCACATCGTATAACCACACGCCGATGCTTGTGCCTACTGCAAGGCGCGAGCCATCAGGCAAAAACCGCATGATATTTATCCCACCTTTGCCAAGCCGTGCAATTGCACCTTCGGGCAAACCAACTTGTGTGTTGTCTTGAGCAAAATTGGTTGAAATGGGTACTAAACTCAGAACTAAAATTGAGAAATATGTATATATCCTACTCATTTGTCTCTCTCTATATTAGGAAGCAGGTTATGTATTGAATGGGTAAATACAGTTAGCATCAGACAGAGCCATTTAATTGTCGAGTTTTCCCATTTAATTGTATTGTAGGAGGGAACTCCGGGGAATGCCATACGCGCATTCATACCCGGTAAATGACTAAACGTCATTCATACCGTTGATTTCTTGATTTGGATTCCCAACTATCATTGTGTTTTGTCGCGATTCGGAGATCGCTCCTACAAGAAGAAACAGATGTAGCCTATGCGATTATTGGAGAATCGAATGGCTCTGTAGTATCAAACAAAAAACTTGAGAAAAAACAGGATTTGTGTAATACTAATAGTATATACTAAACCCCTATCACTTTCCACCCCAAAAATTTGAGACGTTCGTAAAAATTCAGGAGAATGTATATGGTTGAACATATTGTCTTACTCAAGTTGAAGTCGGATGTCACCTCAGAACAATTGGATGCCTTGCCTGATGCTTTATTAGAAATGACTGATGAAATACCCGGTATTGAAACTATTACTGCTGGTACTAACAACAGTCCGGAAGGCAAGAGTCAAGGATATGACTACGGATTTATAGTGCGATTTACAGACGAAGCAGCTAGAGACGCATATCTGCCGCATCCGTTTCACCAAAAAGTAGCGGGAGAACACATTCGTCCGCTCGTTGAGGACGTTCTTGTCTTTGACTATTCAGTATAATTTTAAATGATTCTTTGTTGTATCAATTGCAACTAAATTATAATAGATTTCATAAATTCCTTGGAGGTAATATATGAGTTGGAACATTGTCGTCGTTGTTTCAGATACACTTCGGACAGCATATTTAAGCCCTTATGGTAACGATTGGGTCCACACACCGAATTTGGCACGGTTTGCCGAAGAGGGTGTGAGGTTTACGAATGCACACCCTGAATGTTTGCCCACAATTCCGACGCGCCGCACACTGCATACAGGCAGACGCGTCTATCCATTTAGTTCTTATAACCCTGTGCCGTGGGATAACGTCTATACTCCCGGTTGGCAGCCGATGTCTTCGGATGAACCAGCAATTGCAGAGTCGCTTGTCCGAAATGGGTATCACACAGGTTTTTTTGCCGATGTGCCACACTATTTTGTGCCCGGAATGAACTTTACACGAGGATTCCGACAGTGGCAGTTTGTTAGAGGACAAGCAGAAGATAGATACCGCGGCGGTGCTCACGCTGATCCAAGTCAAGTTTCCAGATACCGTGGCAATCCAGAACGTGTACGTTCTCATATTGTGAATGTACAACCGGAACGTGAGGAAGAAAACTGGCCCACTGCGCGATTGTTCCGTGCTGCAATTGAATTTGTAGAACATAATCATGAAAATACACCTTTTTATCTATATGTAGACGGATTTACGCCACACGAAACATGGGAAGCACCTATCCATTACTACGACCTCTACGGTAGCAGAGAAGATCGGGAACCGATTTGCCTCAATCTGCCCTACGGTTCGCTCAAAGATGAAGAACTTGAAGATCGTCTGCCAAGTGTAAAAGCAAATTATGCTGGCTTGGTTACACTTGTAGACACGTGGTTTGGAAGATTAGTAGACACTATTGATCGGCTCGGATTACGCGATAACACGCTGATTATTTTCCTTAGCGATCACGGCACGAACTTTGCAGAGAATCCAGATAAAGCTACTGGAAAACCCGCCAACTTCATGTATCCCGGTACGATGGATATTCCGCTTCTCGTCCGTCATCCTTCTGGTGTTAACGCTGGCACAACTTGCGATGAATTTGTGTATACGCTTGATGTGCCTGCAACCGTTATGGCAGCAAGTCAAGTAGAACCTGCTGGTGAAATTCAGGGACAGAGTCTACTTCCTCTTGTTGAAGGAAAAAGCGGATTTACCTCACGTGAATACCTCACTTGTCGCTATGTCAACTCCGTTTGGTATAAAGACGCGAAGAGTTGGTATTTTTCAAGTGTTGATCTCAATAATGGCACACGTCTATTTGACCTTGAGGCGGACCCAACATGTCAGAATAACATTACAGATCAAGGTGCTGACCGAATTTCACTTGCACATGAGCGTATTTTAGCCGATGCAGGTGGACATTTGCCGCACTATAAACGTCAAGGTAGAACGGATGCACTGGGCAGACCGCAGTTCGCTGAGGAATAACATTTAGTCAAGGGATGCACGTTATAAGTAAAAAAACACTGCGCGAATCTTGGGAAAAATATCCGGACAGTCAATCTTCGCTTAGACGTTGGTTTAAACTCATGAGCAAAAATTCGTTCGGAAGTTTTATTGAATTGCGCGCAGTGTTTCAAAGTGCTGATCTTGTAAATGATTTAATCGTGTTTAACATCAGTGGCAATAAGTACCGTTTGATTGCCTCTATCCATTTCAATCGAGGAAAAGTGTATGTTCGCCATGTGTTGACGCATGAAGAATATAATAAGGAAGGATGGAAAAGATGAACATCATAGCTGAAGATTTTCAAACACATTGGCACGTTGTGCAACCTCTCTTTTTAATTCGTAATGAGAAAGAATACGACAAAGCTGTTACCGTCCTAAACGAGCTGATTGACGAAGTTGGTACCGATGAAAAACACTCACTCTATGGACTACTTGACACGCTTGGTACAGTGATACATGCCTATGAAGATAAACACCATCCAATTCCCGAATGTAGCGGAGTTGAAATGTTACAATTTTTAATGGCGGAACATCAACTTAAACCATCAGATTTGCCTGAACTCGGCATTCCAGATACCGTTTCGGAAATTCTTGAAGGTAAACGCGAATTAACAGTCAAACACATTCAGGCTTTAGCGGTAAGATTTCAGGTTGCTCCAGCAGTGTTTGTATAATCACCTAAAATTTGTTTGAAAAATATACATAAGTTTCATTACCAATAAGTGTTAGTCTAAACTTACCTAAAGGAGATTAAGTTATGAAACGTCTACATTCCAGACAATCTTCAATTACCATGCTTCTTGTCATCCTTGTGCTTACAATTGCTATCTCTTGGAATTCGACTGCACAAAAAACTTTATCAAGTATTTCCGGTAGAGTAATAGATGAAAATGGCAATCCGGTTGTGGGTAAAAAACTTGCAATCAAACCTGTTACGACGGGTATGCGAGGCGAAATGGCTGCGCGTACACCTTTTTTATCTTGGTTGCGATCTGTGACTGATACTGAAGGACGTTTTACATTCCTTAACATAGATCCTGTTTCGTCACAATTTGCGATGTTCCCGGAACACGGTTCTGATTATGAACTAATTTCCATGACAATCGGTGACTTAACCTTTCAGTCTACGGCATTTCGTAGCGGCTTGGGAACGAATTTTGGAAAATTGACCTTTGCAGTTGATCCTGACCATCACCTTGAGAATGTAATTGTTAACGTAAAAACACCGCGGACAAGGATCCGTGGACGCGTTCTTTTGCAAGATGGCACACCGCTCGCGAATGAAGAGTTATGGCTGATGGTTAGTAACTATCGTCGTTCTCCATCAGGTAGAGGTGGTGGAGGCGGAAGTTCAGGAAGAAATGTAAAGACTGATAACCAAGGTTATTTTGTCACATACAATGCAGAAGCACCTGCTGAAAACACAGTAAAGATGACTTATAAAGGGATGGTCTTACAATCAGAAAAGATCATCCTAAACGAAGGTGAACGTTACGATGACCTCGTGTTTGTCCTCAAAAACATTGATAGAATGAAAGCGCGAGAGGGAATTTGGTTAGTGAATCCTGAAAATGGACACGGATACAAAAAAATTGAATGTGATAGTTGGGAGGATGCCAAAGCAAAAGCTGCAGCTTTAGGCGCACATCTCGTCGCTATTAACGACGAAGCGGAACAGAAATGGTTAGAAGGATTGTTTCATGAGAAGTCGTTTTTTTGGATCGGCTTAAGTGTACCAGAAACCGATGATTCATGGCAGTGGGAGAATGGACAACCACTCACCTATACGAACTGGAGAAATTCAGAGGAACCTGATTATATCAACGATAACGAAATCAAAGACCCTTTTGCACTGGGTTTCCATTCAAAGAAATGGATGGTAATTGGACCTAATAGTCCGTTCTTGTCTTCAGTGAAGAATGCAATCCTTGAAAAAGAAGGATTAAACGCGCCTACGCCTGAAGCCAATAAGTAAATGCTGGTTTTCTCTGTGTGCCCTTATTCATTGACATCAGAAATTAGTGAACTCAAAGGAGGAATTCAACATGACTCTCTTACGCATCCGTAGACATAGCAATATCGTACTATTATTATTAATCGGTGTGCTATTCCTTGCTATAGCAAACATTAGTCCTGCTGAAGAAAGTCCTTCAACATTGTCGGGACGTGTTATAACTGTAAAAGGTAATCCTGTAGCAGAAACACCTATTGTACTCTTTCACGTCAAGATTAGAGAAAATGCAGAATTGGATACACTATACGATTCGACTTTATACCCATTTCTTCGGCAGGACCCACCCCAGATGCGACGCCATAGAATGGGGAAAATGCCCAATGAACAAGAAAAGCAAACACGTCCACCTTTTCTAAAGACTGTTACAGATTCGGAAGGTCACTTCACATTTACGGGGATAGCCTCTGGTCTAGTGCAGATAATGGTTTTGGATGCTAATCCTCCGAAAAAAGAACCGCAACCGCCAGGTCGTGAACATCTAAATTATACGCCTCCACCTACGATGAATTCCATTAAGTTTGGAAAAGTTGCTTTTTATCCACATGAATTCTCTTTCTCCCCTGAAACTGGTGGCGTAACATTTGCTATCAAACCTGGTGCAAAGATCGAAAACGTAGAAGTAAAGATGGGATCTTATGAGAGAACTCAACTAATGGTTCAAGGCAAAATTGTATTCAAAGATGGCACACCGCTAACAAACGCATCCCTCAAAGTCAATATTGGAACGTTGAATGAAGGGGAGACAGAAGGAGATGTCTTCAGTCGTCCGATTCAGACTAATGAAAATGGAGAGTTCCGATACCCCGTGTACGCAAGCAGAATTTATTCTATGTCAATTGAACATCTTGGACTCTCTGCAATTGCAGATATGATATACCTAAAAGAAGGTGAACAGGATAAAGGTCTGGTGATAACACTGGACGGTAATGCTGATGAACTTACTGATCCGCCTCCAGAAAGCGATGAGGCAGAGAAGAATCGTTATCGCTACGATCCGGATATTCCTAAGGTCTGGATCGTCAATCCTGAAAACGGGCATGCATATAGGGCAGTTCGGTGTGACAGTCGGGAAGAGGCACAAACTAAGGCAGATGCCGAAGAGGCACATCTCGTTACGATTACCAGTGAGCAAGAACAGTTATGGCTTGAGGTGGCTTTTGGAAATCTGCCGTATTGGATTGGATTAACCTATGTTGCCTTTGGTAGCAAATGGCAATGGGACACTGGAGAACAGCTTACGTTCACAAATTGGACATTAGAAGAATTGTCTGATCCATTTGCTTCATCTGCTTTTAGAGGCGAGGAAAGCAATTACGCAATTATGTCAGATGATTCAAAGTGGAAGGCAGTTGATACCAGAGGCGGATTCAGGAATAGAGTACGAATGGCAGTGCTTGAGAAAGATGGTTTGCGCGCAAAGAAATTGGATGTTGAGGAATAGATCCATTTTCTTGTTCTCATGATTGAGTTATTCTCGATTATAGTGACCTTTAGAATTAACAGGTCATTTGTTCTGTGAATCAACGCCAAATGCGCTTGGCAGAATACGCGTTTGGTATTCTGCATGATTTGGCGGGAGGGAACTCCGATTCCCGACTATCAGTGCGGTTCGTCGCGATTCGGAGATCGCTCCCGCTGAATGCCAAACGCGCATTCAGCGTTGATTCACAGAAAATGTGTATCTTTGATTTCAAAGTTCACTATATAACCCAAGTTGCTACCTATCGCCATAAAGTTGTTTTATATTGGTTGCGATGATAAATAAAAATAGTTTCAACTCAAAACCTGTCGCAGTCCCTGCATGTATTGACTTCGGTAATAGTTGTGTAATCAGACTATTTGTCACTTCAACCCGTTTTCTGTGAAAATGTTGCAGATAAACTTCCCACGGCTCAAACTGACGCTTTGAGTTCTTTTTACGCAGCGGTCTAAAGTCAATACCGACTTCCTTCAGTGCGTCTTCAATACCATAGTTGCAATATGCTTTATCCGCAAACACCACAGAACCTTGTGGCAAATCAAATGGAAAATATCGCATACCTCGGACATCGTTCCACTTGCCAGGGGTGAAGAAAACTTCAACAATGTGCCCACTTTCAGTGACCATTAGATGCGCTTTGAGACCATAAAAGTGGCGGCGTTTACTTGCGATTTTACCACGCCATTCTTCACCTTGATAGAGACGACACCGACTAATCCGAATGTTGTCACAGACAGAAACAGGATAGGTGTCAATCGCATAAATACCATTCGGATTATTGGATTTAGAGATTTCAGCGAAATACTCAAAAAGTATTTGAAACAAATGAGGTATCCGATGAAGTCTACGATTATATCGGGAGTGTCCCAACATATTCGGGATGTATCCAAGCGTTTTCAGAACACAGCAAGCTCTTTGATGATTGCCGCTAAAAAAGTGTGCTGCGATAATCGCAGTTGTCATCACTTCAGCATCTGTCATTTTTGCTTGTGGATGCGTTTGATGACCGAGTGAAATTAAAAGATCGTCACAAATCGTATAAACTGCTACAATGGTTAATTCCATGGGGTTTCTCCTTCTGTTTTATTTCATAAAAACATTATAGAGAAAATCCCATGGATTTAGAAGTATTTTATAGGTGGCAACTTAGGTTATATAGTAAAACTTACAATTAATGGACACTTCTGCAACGCAACTTAGGTTATAAATAGGGAAAAATAAGAATTCTTATGGAAACCCACTATTCTCAACTCAGTGATCACCTATATATACATCACGGACATGTTAACACCGGTATTCTTCGTAATGGGAACCGCGCGCTCTTGATTGATCCAAGTGGATTAACTCTCCAAACAACTCTCACCGAATTGGGAATTACCAACGTAGCACAAATTCTATATACACATCATCACCGCGATAGCACGGTGGGGTTTGCAATTCCAGAGAATGTGCGTGTCGGCGTGCCAGCAGCTGAGGCACAATGGTTTTCTGAGGTCGAAACCTTTTGGAACGATCCAAAATACAGATGGCATCTCTACAATTGCCACCCGCACAATCTCATGCTCGCCAATTCTATCCATGTGACAGATACCTACGCGGAGGGCGCGCAGTTTGAGTGGGGATCAGCATCTATCAGAGTGCTTGATACACCCGGACATACTGACGGCAGTGTTACCTACCTGATTAGTGTTGACGACAAACGTTTCGCTTTCACAGGTGATCTCATCTACGACGAAGGTAAAATTTGGGAGCTCTATAGCTTACAGAAGGGACAGCAAACTACCGACTATCACGGATTTTTAGGTGCGCGAGATGAATTGAAAGATAGTCTTGAAAAGGTTCGCCAGTCATTGCCAACGGCACTTGTTCCGACACACGGTGTCGTCATGAAAAATCCTGATGCTGCAATCAAGAAACTTTTTGAACAATTGGATTATTGTTATGATAAATATGTATCTATCTCTGCCCTCCGCCACTATTTTCCGCAATTGTTTGCCGAATTTGATGGGCGTGCTGACCACATGCCAATTCGAGAAGGTAAACCTCCCCCTGATTTCTTACGTCACTTCGGCACGACATGGCTGATTATCTCTGAAAATCGTGAAGCGTTTGTGATGGATTGTGGTTCACCGAATATCATCAAACAGATTCAGCAGTTGCAAGCAGACGGTGATATTGCTGAAGTTACGCAGTTTTGGGTAACACACTATCACGATGATCACGTGAATGCTATCCCCGAATTTCAGGGAACCTTTCCGTGTGAAACGATAACAGATGTGATTGTTGCTAAAGTTATTGCCAATCCGAAGGTTTTCCGATTACCTTGTATTTCTCCTGCTGTCACACGTGTGGATCGCGCTACCAGTGATGGCGATTCATGGCAGTGGAATGAATTCAAGATGACTGCATACCATTTTCCGGGACAAACATATTATCATGGTGGATTGCTCGTTGAGGGGCGCGGGGTACGGATGTTTTTTGCTGGTGATTCATTTACAATGGCGGGAATTGACGATTACTGTTCTGGTAATCGGAATCTACTTGGTAAGGAGGTCGGTTATGAGAATTGCCTGCGGCGCATTCAGCAACTTAAGCCTACACACATTTTCAACTGCCATGTTGATCCTGCGTTTGATTTCACCGATGAAGAGATTGCCTTTATGTTAGACACACTTGCTGAACGTGAAAAATGTTATACTGATCTCTTTCCTTGGGATCACGCAAACTACGGCATGGACGATCAGTGGGTGCGATGTTTACCTTATGAACAGGAAGTTGCATCCGGTGGAACAGCACATTTGCGCGTAGAGGTAACGAACCATTCAGATGAGCCGTGCACTGCAACTGCACAACCAATTCTTCCCGCATCATGGGGTATGGAAATCACTCCCGCAGAGACAACTATTCCCCCGAAAACTGATGGACATATTAAGTTTTCTATCCCTATTCCACAACGTTCTCAGTTGGAGGGGTTTGCACCACCGATAGGACAGATTGTAATTCCTGTTGAAATGACCTACAATAACATGCCTTTAGGGCAATTTCGTGAAGCGATCTTTGTTCTCACGGGAGGTTAAAATCGTGCTAAACTTATCACATCCTACTGTTGACATCGCAATTACTTGTAGTAACTTTGATGAGTCATTGGATTTTTACCACAACAAATTGGGGTTTGAGATTGTGATGGACTTGGAGATTCCAGCGAATCTTGCGCAAGATGTAGGACTTGCACCAACAGGCTTTCGTCAAGTCCGCCTTAAAGCAGGCAACACACTTATCAAACTGATGGATATTCAGGAGCCTCCGTCAACACCGACAGACGAATTCTCTGCAGGTGTTCGTTGGCTCACCTTTTTTGTTGCGGATATTGAGAAAACTGTTAAAAACTTAAAACAGAACGGAGTTGTATTTCTATCCGAACCGATAAGCGCACCTGATGCAGCAGGTGTTGTGTGTGCAAAAGACCCTGACGGCATTCTAATTGAACTTGTGCAGATATGAGAGGCATTATGAAGGCACTAACTGATTCTCAAATTCATGACTTTAACGAAAACGGATATCTTCTTATTGAAGACGCACTCGCTTCCTGAAGATTTAAACCCGTTAATATCGGAGTTTGAAGAGATTGTAGACGCGGGTGCATCGCAACTCTATGCAGATGGAAAAATAGACTCCGAATTCAAAACGGAAGGTTTTGATACGCGTTTAGCAAAAATCACTGAACAATCCCCCACAGTATTTCAAAAGGTGTTTAGTGGCGCACATACCGGACCGGCGCTCTTTGATCTATTAGTTAATCCGAAACTACTTGACATTGCAGAGGCACTTGTTGGACCGGAGATTATGTGTCATCCTGCCTACCGTGTACGTCCCAAACTGCCAGAACATGACCGAACCTTAGTACCATGGCATCAAGACGCAGGATATATGGAGCCGCGATGTGATTCAGTTTTACAACTTACAATCTGGATTCCGCTAATAGATGCAACCGTTGAAAACGGCTGCCTTGAAGTCATTCCACACGTACACCGTGATGGTGTATTCTTACATCGCCCCTCTGAACGTTTCTATCTTGAAATCCCAGATGATGCGTTACCAGATGTAAAACCTGTAGTCGTTCCTGTGAAATTTGGCAGTGTCTTGTTGTTCACCAATTTGACACCGCACCGTTCCATTCCAAATGTTAGTAACCAAGTGCGGTGGAGCGTTGATTCACGGTATCAGGATGCTGCGAAACCGACTGGGTATCAACCAGAAGCAGGTTTTCTGGCAAGAAGCAAACTAAATTCTGATGATGTTGTTTCCACGCCAGAAGAATTTAAGCGGATTCGCGATGAACATCAACCCGGTCCAGGTCCAAATCGGTGGGCGAAAAAGGAGTAAAATGATACGCAATTTCAAATTCTTAGCTCCATTTTTCATCGTTGTTGCTCTACTAATAAGTGGTGCTAAACCGACAACCGAAGTGCCGAAACCGAAAGGCGTTGAACTCCACGGTAAAATCGTTTGTTTAGCGGAAGAGATGCATACGCACTATAAAGCTGAACTCTCTGGCGAGCATGAACATCTATACGGTGTAAAGACCAAAGATGGAAAATATTATACGCTCCTTCGGACATCGTTATCCGAGGCGTTGTTTGTAGACAAAAGATTGCATGAGAAAGATTTGATTTTCAACGGTCGCGTCTTTCCGAAAACACAATTGGTGGAGGTAATCCGCATTAGATCCATCCGCGATGGTGTTGTCCATGAACTTTACTACTACTGCGATACATGCTACATCCGCGCAGTTGCACCGGGGAATTGTGATTGTTGTCAGGCACCAGTAGTTCTGATAGAAAAACCGCTAAATGTTGATTCCTTAGTCCCTTCCCCTTAATTCATTTGCACCTCGCCAAAAGTGCATGTTATAATAATCAAAAGTTGTCGTATAGTGTATTAAATCGTGGTATGCTCTGCCACCTATCGTTATCCACGGCTTTTATAGTGAAATCCAAAAATATGTTTACACTCCCTGGTAGGTGCGGTTTCTAACCGCACGATTTACACAGGTTCGGTTAGGAAACCGAACTTACCGTCATGTATAAATAATTATGGATTCTACTATAAAATTGTAACCTATGAACTTTACTCACGTTCTAAAGTAGATAAAAACGAGTAAATTATAGATTTCCTAAAAAATTCGAACCTTTTCTGACTTAATCCGTCAAATATAACAAATTCAAAATAGAATAAAAAATACACAAAAACAGATAAATTAAAATAGGAGAAAAATCATGAAAACTCAAGTCCACGAGAAAAATGGGATCACGATTTTAAAACCTAATGGAAAAATAATGGGAAACTCCGTAACAGAATTCAAGAAAACTATCTCGCCGCAGATAGAGGCTTCCAACAAACCTCGCATCCTCATCAATTTGGAGGGTGTTGATAAGATGGATAGTTCAGGGCTCGGTGTCCTTATCGGTGCGTATGCTGCTGCAACACAGAAGCAAGGTCGTATAGGGATTATCCATGTCGGAAAAAACATCAAAAATCTGATTGTTATTAGCCGACTTGTAAGGCTCTTTGAACATTTCGACACTGAGGAAGCTGCTCTCTCTGCACTGGCAGCTTGATAGACCTATCCCTATTTGGAGCGTCCATGGTCTTGCTATGTGACGCTCCAAACTTTTTTGGACACAATAGATTTTTTATTTCTATGTGTCTCTAACCCGCACAATTATCCCACCGAAGCTCTCTTCAAAAAACTATATCTACTGTCTATTTCAAAATAATCTGTAGGACGGCCGTCAACTTAAACACATAATTACCCGATTATCTATTGTTGGAAGACTATGTAAACTTCAACCTATGAAATCGGGCTTACGAAGCCCTCCTACAAGAGTACTTCGCGACAATTGAATGGCACTGAGAAATGTAGCAAAAGATTCTGGATAATGTGATATAATGTCCTACAGTTTAAAAGTCGCGACCTGGAAGTCGCTCCTACAAAAGAGGTGTTAGCATATTTTATAATACATCAAAGTTTGGATTTATCCCTTTCAAACATACAAGTCACTGTAAAATAAAATTGATGGAAGCGATGAATCCGGCGTGAAGTTTAAAGGAGGAAGCATGCAAAAACGCCCAAAAATTGCTGCAATTGCGACAATATACCACAAATACTCACATGCACAGCACATCGTTGATCGGTTCTTGGAAGGATACGGATGGAATAGCAGGCACCATTATCCACCGATGGACCTTGTCTCGCTCTACGTTGAACAGGTCAAGGATAACGATCTGAGTAAAGATAGATTAGAACGTTTCCCTACGATGAAGGGATATCCTACAATCGCTGAAGTGCTTACTCTTGGCGGCGAGGAATTGGCTGTTGATGGTGTGATACTCATCGGTGAACACGGCGAATATCCGTCTAACGAAAAGGGGCAACGTCTCTATCCACGCTATGAACATTTCAAGCAGATGATTGAGGTGTTTGAACGGAGCGGACGTGGTGTGCCGATATTCAATGATAAGCACCTTTCATGGAATTGGGGGTGGGCGCGTGAGATGTATGACATTTCCCAAGATATGAACTTCGCCTTTATGGCTGGGTCTTCACTGCCCGTTACGTGGCGCACGCCGTCAATTGACATGCCGCTTGGAACTTCTGTGTCAGAAGCGGTGTGTGTTGCTTATGGCGGTGTGGATAGTTATGATTTCCACGCGTTAGAAACGTTGCAGTGTATGGTAGAACGGCGCGAAGGCGGTGAAAGCGGTGTGAAATGGCTACAAGCATACCGTGGCGACGCGTTTTGGAATGCACACCACTCCGAAGTGTGGTCAAGGGAACTCTTTGAATCCGCGCTCTGCCGGAGTCATACGCTTACGCCATCACGACCAGGGTTTAACAATCCATTTCCCACACTGGACGAGATGAAGGAAATTGTGAAAGACCCAATTGCGTATCAGTATGAACACCAAGACGGACTTAAGTCTACAATGATTCTAATGAACGGATTGGTGCAGGATTTCAACTTCGCAGCTTATATTGGATCTGAGAACGAAATTCTTTCAACACAGATGTATCTGCCGATGCCCCCTGCACGGACAACTTTAGCAAACTTCTTCTCGCCACTTGTTAACAATATTGAGAAAATGTTTTTGACTGGTGAAGCAACCTATCCTGTTGAACGCACATTGTTGACGACAGGTCTTGTTGCAGCAGGCGTTGATAGTTTGTTCGCTGATAGTGCCAAACAAGAGACACCGCATTTAGACATCGCCTATCAAGCCACTGAAGAATCAACCTTCTGGAGGACATAAAGATATGAAACGAATTGCTGTCATAACCACTATCTACCGTTATCTATCACATGCGCAACATTTTGCAGACCGTTTTCTTGTCGGATATCCGAAAGAGGGAAGATGGCACCGTCCGAATATGAAAGTCGTCTCACTCTATGTTGACCAGAAACCAGAGGGCGAGCAGAGCGAAGACCGCGCCAGAGAATTTGGCTTTTCTGTTTATCCTACCATTGCCGAAGCGCTCCGATGTGGTGGCGATAAGCTTGCAGTGGACGCAGTACTTCTGATCGGTGAACATGGCGACTATCCTACGAATGAAAAAAGCCAAGTGTTATATCCTCGTTATGACTTCTTCAAAGAATGCGTCAAGGTTTTTGAAGAAGATGGAAGGACTGTGCCTATCTTTAACGACAAACACCTCTCCTACAGTTTTGAAAAAGCGCAGGAGATGGTAGATGATGGACATCGACTCGGTTTTGGCGTGCTTGCGGGATCATCACTACCTGTTACGTGGCGATTGCCCGATGTGGAATTGCCGTTGGAGTGTGAGATAGAAGAGGCTTTGATGGTAGGCGTTGGCGGTTCAGATCCGATGGATTATCACGCTTTAGAGGCGATGCAATGCATGGTTGAACGCCGAAAAGGCGGCGAAACAGGGGTTGCTGCTGTGCAATTAATTGACGGAGAGGAAGTTTGGAAAGCAGGTGAAGATGGACGTTGGTCTCTGGAATTGTTGGAAGCAGCACTTTCAAGAAGTGATACACCGTGCGGCTTGACGGATGAAGACGGTAGAACGCAAGATATGATTGGTAATGGTGAACTTCAGAGACTTGTTCAAAATCCGTCTGCCTATTTCATTGAATATAACAACGGATTGAAAGCAACACTTCTGATGCTCAACGGTGCTGTGCGGGATTATTGCTTTGCAGCGAAACTCAAAAACGAATCGGTACCAATATCAACGCAGTTTTTCTTAACGCCTACACCAAATGTCACTTATTCAGCATGCCTCATCGCCAAGATTGAGGAACTTTTCGAGACAGGTATCGCACCGTATCCTGCAGAACGCACCTTGTTGGTAAGTGGTACATTGGAGAGTTGTTTGACTTCACGTCATCAAGGACATGTCCGTTTAGAAACACCACATCTTAACGTGCAATACCGCGCACCTGCGGAATCCCAATATGCGCGGAGTTAATTTACAGCGAGCACGTTAATACAGGAAAATATTTACTTCCTTATCAGCGTTTTGCGCGTGGCTGTAAATTTCCCTGCTGTGAGTGTGTAAAAATACACACCACTTGCCACAGACTCACCCTGTGCATTTTTGCCATCCCAATGCGCCGCCCGGCTCCGCTGATGATAAATGCCAACCGGTTGATGCCCCAAATCTAACAACCGAATAAGTTTACCATCCGCGGCATAGATTGAGATATGAACATCAGCGGGTGTTGCGAGTTGATAAGGTATCCACGTCTCAGGATTGAACGGGTTGGGATAGTTGGGCAGGAGTGTTGTCTCTTTCGGTGTGAATGCTGCCAACAGTTGTTGCAAAACGATGATACCACGTTGAAAATCAGGGTCAGCTAAGTTGAGTTTACGCGCTTGCTGTAGCCATGCTTCCACCGTTGTGCGTGTCGGTATAGCATATCCCGAATGATGATATAGTCGCGATTCGGAGATCGCTCCTACAAATATGTTATTACCCCATACTGCAGGCGCGGAGGTGTTCGTCTTCCCGATAGCAGCTGCAACCAGTGCCAAATCAACGATATTCACAACACCGTCCCTGTTGATATCCGCAGCATTTTACCCGTTTTGCCGAAGTTAGCCGCAATAAATGCCAAGTCCAAAATGTTGACAACGCCGTCCTCATTCACATCTTCGGGCAGGAACATCGGTTCGGTGATCTCTGTGGATGTGATGATTTTGGGTTTTGTGCTATTGCCAACGCTGTCCGTCAATAACACATCAGATAAGCTGACGGTAGAGGCTTTCGTCGCGACTACCGAAAATGTAATCGTAGCGAGTGTGCCGTCATTATTGCTTTCCTCTCCGAAAGTTGTTGCTGCAAGCATTATCCTGTCTCCATCAACAACTGTCGGGATAACATAAGCAGTATTAGGCAGATAATCGCCATTACGACTTTCAACATATCGGAGCATGGCAGGGTCAAAATGCACTGTCGCTTGATACCCCGCCACATTTTGCCCGCCACCGATATTTATGGATAAGGTAAGCTGCTGACCGATAACAGGAGATTCTACGCTGATGGGAGAAAGACCGACTGTGGTGTTTGTTGGTATGTGAGGTGCAAGGTCCCACAAGAGGATTGTTCCATCACTGCTGCCACTTGCCAACGTGCTGCCATCTGCACTGAACACGACACTATTGACCGATCTGTGGTGTCCTGTGAATGTGCGTAACAGCATACCATTTGGGACATCCCACAGACAGATATGTCCATTATCACAAGCACCCGCCAGTGTGCTGCCATCTGGACTAAACGTTATACTTCCAACACCATCTGTATGTCCAACAAATGTGTGCAGAAGTGTGCCTGTTTTGACATCCCATAGAAGGATATTATCGCGATTACTAACACCTGCCAGTATATTCCCATCCGGGCTAAAAGCTATGCTCCCTGTACTGCCCGCTTGTTTTGTAAGCACGCGCAAATGTTCGCCAGTTTGGACATGCCATAAACGGATCGTTTTATCAGAACTGCTGCTTGCTATCACATTGCCATGTGGACTCATCGCAATGCTGTTGATAGGAAGCGTATGTTCTGTCGGATGGAATCCAGGCTCATAACTATAGGCTGGCGGTGGTGGCGCATTATACGCTTTGATCATGTGTAGTGCCGAACCTGTTTCCACATCGAACAGACAGATGATGGAGCTCCTTAATCTTCTTGACGGATTATAGTCCCCCGTGAGTATTTGACACACCACCGTCTTGCTGTCCGGACTGAATGCCACGCCTCCAACTTCACCTACAATATTTATGAGCGTGTGCCGTTCCGTGCCTGTGTCCGCATCCCATAAACGTAGCGTGCCGTCATCACCGCCGCTTGCGATTGTTTTGCCATCCGGACTAAACGCCACGCTGTTGACATCATCTGCATGTCCGATGAAGTCGTGCTGTTTTGTGCCGGCGTTCACATGCCACAACAGCAGCACGTTGTCCCAACCGCCACTTACGAGCGTGTTCCCGTCTGGACTGAACGCCATGTTTTCAAACCCATGTATATGTCCTGTGATGCTGCGCCGTTCCCAGCCAACGCGACCATTCAAGCCGGTGATGTCGTTCCATAAATGGATTGTTCCGTCCCTACTCCTACTTGCCAATGTGTTATTATCCGCACCGAACACGACATTCGTAATAGAACTCGTATGCCCTTTTAGCACGTAGCGCGGGTATAGGTCTGCTACACGCCACAGATGGATGGTATTGTCCCGACTTCCACTCGCTAATGTTTTACCATCTCGACTGAACGCAACGCTAATGACACTATCCGTATGCCTTGTTAGGGAACTCTGCTGTGTGCCGGTTTGGACATCCCAAATACGAACAGAATTGTCGGAACTCCCACTTGCGATGAGATGCCCATCTGGATGAAATGCAACGCTACTGACCCCTTTGGTATGTCCTTTAAACTCGCGCAGTTGGACGCCGGTATCCACATCCCACAAACGGATGGTTTTATCAGAACTTGCACTCACGAATGTCTTGCCATCCGGACTAAATGCAACGCTATTGACCGATCTCCAGTGCCGTCTGATGACGTACAGCTGCCTACCGGTCTCTACGTCCCATAAACGGACGGTAGAGCCAACACCACCACTCACGAGCATCTTGCCATCCGGACTGAACGCGATGGCGTTGACACTTGGATGACTATGCCCCCAGAACCAGCGTATTTTCGCACCTGTTTCCACATCCCACAGACAGATGGATCTATAATCAATGTCACTTACAAGCATCTTGCCATCCGGACTGAACGCGATGGTATGGATCGGACTTTTCCCATCTGTAATGAAGTTTAGTTCTTCGCCTGTTTGTGGGTCGTATATCCAAATACCGATTGCGCTTGCTACCGCAAGTTTCGTGCCATCTGGGGAATATGCGATTTGATATGACTTGCCTTTACCGAGCCGCATCTTCGCGCCTTCGGGTAGATGCCATTGCGGTGAATCTTGGGCGAGCGTGTTGGGCATAAATATGAGTATTATGAACAGTGCTGTTAAAATAGGATATAGTGTTTTTTTCATCGGTGCATGCTCCTTTTGTAACAATATTCTGTCGGGTTTCGCAAACTCTACCCGACCTACAGGAATAGATACCGATGCGGTTAGGAAACCGCATCTACCGAGGAGTATCCATATATTTTGGTTTTAATTTGTTAAAAAAGAGCAATTTATATGCCAACTTCAAAGCAGGAATATACTGATTTGCTGCACAAGAATGTACATCTTCTGTTTGAATTGGCACAATATGGGGCATGATAAAAGGAATGTGTGTTGGTTAAATTCTGGATTATAGGATTACACAGATTGCATTGTGTACGTACAAGATTAAAATGAGACGAGGCAAATTGGGAAAACGGTAAAAAATTAGATGACATGAACTCTAAAATTTTGGTATAATTCGCACATGTAAGAATAAAAGAACAATGGTTTTTTACCCAAGGATAAAAAATGAAATTTAAACGCGAAGAAATTTTAGAAGAATTACGAAACAATATTGACGCAGGCAAACCCATCATTGGGGCAGGTGCTGGGACTGGTATATCTGCCAAATGTGAAGAAGCAGGCGGCATTGACTTGATAATCATATACAATTCGGGCAGATTCCGGATGGCAGGCAGAGGTTCCCTTGCGGGCATGATGCCTTACGGGGACGCTAACCAGATTGTCGTTGAAATGGCAAGTGAAGTACTTCCTGTTATCAAAAATACGCCTGTTCTTGCAGGTGTTTGCGGTACTGACCCGTTTCGCTTGATGGATATATTTTTAGGTCAAATAGATGCTATAGGGTTTTCAGGAGTGCAGAACTTTCCTACAGTAGGACTGATTGATGGCACATTCCGTCAACTTCTTGAGGAAACTGATATGGGATACGGACCTGAAGTAGAGATGATTCGGACAGCACATCAGATGGGGCTGCTTACTACACCGTATGCATTCAATGAAACCGAGGCGGAACAGATGGCAGATGCAGGCGCGGATATTCTCGTCGCACACATGGGATTGACGACGAAAGGCTCTATCGGCGCAAAAACTGCTTTTACGCTTGAAGATGCTGCAAAACGTGTGCAAGCCATTCATGATGCTGCGAAAGGCGTTAATTCTGAAATCCTCGTAATTTGTCACGGTGGTCCAATCGCCGAACCTGAAGATGCTACTTATGTTTTAGAAAATACCAAAGGTGTTGTCGGATTCTACGGTGCATCAAGTGCTGAACGGCTACCGACAGAACGCGCGATTACCGCACAAATTGAGGCTTTTAAGAAAATACGGTTATAGAATTATCCGAAAAATGTTGTTTCAAAGGTATAGGATTTTCCTGAATATCTTAGCAAAGGAGATTATAACTATGACTGATGAAGAAAAATTTAGATTTGATTTAACCGGATTTCTTGTGCGTCCAGCTATTCTAAGTAAAGACGAAGTGGATGCAATCGTTGATCAGCTTGATAGGATACGTCATAATCCAGAATCGTTACCGCCAGAACATCGCGCTGTTCCAGGTGGTGCTTCAAGTGTTCTTATTGATCACCCGAAGGTGGTTGATGTGTTGCATCAAATCATCGGTCCCGATGTGCGAATGGAGAGCACTTTTTTTGTGTGGCGCGAAAAAGGACAGGAACACGGTGGACTCCACGGAGGAGGTCCGCGTCAAGCAGATCCTATTTTTGGGTATCGTGTAAATAATGGTAGGATTCATGCCGGTATGGTGCGCGTCGTCTTTGAACTCACAGATATTTCTAAAGACGATGGTGCTACCCATTTCATCGTTGGTAGTCATAAATCAAACTTCCCAATGCATCCAGATCACATGTCGTTAGAAGAAGGAAAGCGAAGTCCTTACTTAATGACTTATGAATGTCCTGCTGGTAGTGCTATATTCTTCACAGAAAATCTCTGCCATGCTGGACCTGTATGGCAACGTGAAACCCCACGTATCGCGATTCTAAATGCTTATGCACATCTCGCAACGCACTGGCACCGTCTTCGTATTCCGCCAGAGGTGCTGAATGGACTCCCACGAGAAAAACAGGCATATTTCCGTGAACCGTGGATAGCCGATTTCCGGACAAGTCCTGCTACGCATAATACAATAGATCGTTTTATTGAAAAGGACGACGAACCTCCTATTAACACGAACCATAGTCCGTGAAATACGTTTTTTGTTTAAGCTGAATCCTGATATCCCTTTTCAATTCGCCTAATTTGTGGTAAACTACCATCGCGTGTGTAGAATATAGTTGGGTTCAATAAAACTCAGGCATTCCAGAGGTCAATTGGAAAACAGAAGTGTGGTTCTGGGTAGATAATGGCACATATTAAACTACAAAATATAATAAAACGATTTGGCGATGTTGTCGCTGTCAAAGATTTTAATTTGGAAGTTGAAGATAAGGAGTTTGTGGTTTTCTTAGGTCCGTCAGGTTGTGGGAAAACGACGACGCTACGATTAATCGCTGGGTTGGAACATCCTGACGAAGGCGAAATTCTAATTGATGGACATATCGTCAACGATTTGTCCCCAGCGGACCGGGACATCGCATTCGTATTTCAATTCTATGCGTTGTATCCCCATCTGAGTGTATACGATAACATTGCTTTTCCACTAAAAGCGGTGAAGGTTGAAAAGCCGGAAGTTGAAGATCGGGTAAAAAAGGTTGCAGAAATTTTGCAGCTCACTGACATTTTAAATCGAAAACCGAGTGTGTTGAGCGGAGGTGAGATGCAACGCGTTGCACTTGGGCGTGCGATGGTTCGGCAACCGAAAGTCTACCTGCTTGATGAACCGATGGCGAATTTAGACGCGAAACTCCGAATTGATACGCGAGCAGAAATTAAACGTCTCCAACATGGAATCGGAGCTACCACTATTTTTGTGACACATGACCAGGTCGAAGCGATGTCTCTCGCTGACCGGATAGCAGTAATTCATCGAGGTGTACTTCAGCAAATCGGCACACCCCATGAGGTGTATAACAAACCGAAAAGCCTTTTCGTTGCTGGATTTATGGGTATGCCAGCCATGAATCTACTTGATGTTGAACTAACCTCTCGTGAAGGCAAACCAGCATTGCAACTAAGTCATACCGATGTGCAGTTAGAACTTTCCCCTTGGCAGCAATCTAACCTAAACGCAAATACTCAGCAAAACGATTGTATCTTAGGCATCCGACCTGAGCATATTACTGCATCAAGAGAACCAGTCGGACGCAAAATTGCTGCGGATGTTCATCTGATTGAGCCCCTTGGTTCTGTCAATATCCTTGACCTAATGCTCGGAACACATCAAGAGACACAAGAACCTATTCTTCTCCGAGTGAGAACACATCCTACATTTAATGCTGATATTGGAGAGACTATCTGGTTGGATTTTGATGAAGATCAGATGCATCTATTTGACAGAAAAACAGAACAGGCAATTTGGTAAAATCCTTGATTTTTGATGGGAAAAAACAGATATGAAAATACCTTGCCGTTTGGCAGCTTTTGATTTAGACGGAACACTGTTGAATAGTGATCACGATTTGTCACCTGAGAATTGTGAGGCACTCCAGCAACTTATGGCGAACGAAGTTCTTGTTGTGTTAGTATCTGGTAGGATGCACCGATCTATGCAACCTATCAGTGATCAGATTGGATTGAAAAATCCAATTATTTCGTATAATGGAGCGATGGTAAAGCATGCAATTTCTGGTGAGGTTTATCATCATACGCCAGTTCCAGCAGACTTTGCAATGGCAATAGTTGACGATTGCATGGAACAAGATTTGCATCTCAATTTTTGCTTGAACGATGAACTGTTTATAGCGGAAAAGAACGAGTGGAGTGAACTTTATGAATCTCGAACGGGCGTTCCTGCTACCCCTGTAGGTGATCTTCGGCAGTTAGCAGGCAAAACGCCAACAAAATTGCTTATCATTCATCCGCCAGAAAAATTACCTGCGGTTTTGAACAGTTTCAAATCACAATATGAAGATAAATTATATGTAACGCAGACACAACCTGAGTATATCGAATTTATGAATCCAGATGTAACCAAAGGTCGGGCATTGACGGCACTTGCCAAACGTTGCGAGATTCCAATAGAATCAGTTGTCGCATTTGGTGATAGCTACAACGACGAAAGCTTGCTCAAAACGGCAGGATTTGGCATAGCGATGGAGAACGCAGTTGCCCCGATTAAAGCCTGTGCGGATCACATCACTGCGACCAACGATGAAAACGGTGTCGCCAAAGCAATCTGGAAGTTAATTCTTTAATACGAGAAAAGGATTACAATTCTAAAAAACAACTACGAAGTTAACGAAGTTTTTTAGATTGATTATACGGAAAATCTGCCATCAGCACGTAGGAATCACCATCACGTTTTAAGGACATCTTGACAGAGTTCATTGTAAATTCAAAGTATTTCGCCAACACTTCAGTTAATTCAAACTGTAGTTTCTTCATGGAATCCTCGCTCACCTCAAACCGATCTTGTGTGAGAATGAGTTGTAAGCGTTGCGTAGCAATATTGCTCGATTTCGATTTACGAGTAAATAAACTTCTAAAATCCATAGTATCCTCTACTTATTTCTTGAAAACCAATTGAGAATATTAGAAAAAAAATTGTCATCTCGCATTTCAGGTATTGGGATGCGTTGTCCAGTCATTCGCCGTGCTATCCGTATATATGCTTCAGCGCCGGGAGACCCGTCGTTATGAACAAGGGGAACACCGCGATTTGTAGATGCGATGACACCAGTATCTTCAGGGACAACACCGAGAAGATCGATGTTCAGAATGTCTAAAACATCATTCTTACTAATCATATTTCCTTTCTTAACAAGTGTTGGCGATAATCTATTTAGTATAAGGTTGATTGAATCAATTCCTTGGTGTTGCAAAAGTCCGATAATGCGGTCTGCATCTCGGATGGCTGATACGTCGGGGGTCGTGATAATGATAGCCTCATCTGCCCCAGCGGCAGCGTTGTGAAATCCTTGTTCTATCCCTGCAGGAGAGTCAACAAGAACAAATTCATATTCTTGTTTTAGTTTTTCACAAACTTCCTGCATCTGCTCAGGCTTAATATCATCTTTTCTGTTCCGTTGTGAAGCAGCAAGGAGCATCAAATCTTCAACGCGTCGGTCTTTTACAAGGGCTTTATCAAGATCGCATCGCTTTTCAATGACATCCATAGAAGTATAAACGACTCTACTCTCTAAACCCATTACGACATCAAGGTTCCGCAATCCAACGTCAGCATCTACCACCACCACCGTTTTACCGATCATCGCTAATGCCGTGCCAAGGTTTGCTGTTGATGTCGTTTTACCGACTCCCCCCTTTCCAGATGTAATCACGATAACCTTACCCATAATAACCTTCCTTCATTTAGAATTTAATAAATTCCTCCACGATGATAATATCTTCAGCACCGACGCGAGCAATTTCGGGATATCCTCTCGGTTTTTGACCAACTGGTGGACGATTTACATAAGTACCGATTTGGAGTTGAAGCGGTACCAACTCCATAGCAATAATAACCGAGGTAAGTCTCCCGTGAGCCCCCGCATGGGCGTTGCCACGTAAGGTGCCGAGTACTATTATATCTCCGGCAGCGACAACTTCACCTCCCGGATTAACATCTCCATATATAATCATACTTCCAGCTAAACAAGATGTTGTTTGCCCAGACCGAATTGTTTGATGTACGATTTGAGCATGTTCGAAATCCGGATGATTTTCGGCAGCCAAACCCTGTGAAATACTATGCGTTGCAGGGGCTGCCAAGATTGGGGATTCATTCTTTTCATCAAAAACATTAACACCACTGACAACAAGATTATATTTTTCTGTCAGATGTGTTTCTAAATTATTCAGATCTTCGGATGTAAATATGGGCGGCCTCATATCAATATGAATAGAAGTACCCGCTAACTGTTGATTCATTTCACCCAGTAACTCTTGAATCGCCGTTTCAATCTCAGGAAGCGAGACTTTCGGATTGATAATCAGATGCAAACCATCCTTATATCCTCTGAGTTTCACGATTGAATTTTCCATATTCACTACACACGAACTATCTTAATTTACGAGGCATTGTCTCATGGTGGAGTTAAAAGTGCAAATTATGACAATGTATTATGAAACAGCACCTTCAACTTTAGCTAAGACGTACGGTCCTTCAGGGATCGCTGCTATCTGGACATCCTCTCCATGACGTGTTAAAAATTCTTCAATTCCTTCTTGTGGACTCTTTAACGGCTGTACAAACAGTTTTGATCTTTGTTGATACGGGATACCGTCTGTATAAAAATAGATATCGGCTTTACGAGCGACTTTAGCCAATTCTTCCAATTGCCACTGATCAATGACAAAATTAGCCGGATTGTAAAGTCCCTGAACAAAAGCAGTCAGATCATCGGTTTTAAATAATAGATCGGTAAAAGGTTTGCTACCAATACCCTCACTACACGCAGCTACAAGGAGAATACTACCACCCTGTTTGACGATTTCTACCGCAGTGAGTAAACCCTTTATCGCTTGGTAGAATGTAGTGTCCAAAGGATACCCAGCACTGGAAACTACAACCGCATCAACAGGCTCCGATAGTGTAACCTTAGCGTTTTTTTCTACAAATTTTGCACCAGTAAGATGAGACTCAACAAGGTCTCCAGCAAAAACACCGGTAATCTGTCTCTGTTTGTCAATTGCAACATTAAGGCTAAAGTCAACACCCGCCATCAGCGCGATCTCAGTTGCTTCCATGTGAAACGGATTTCCATCCAAGATACCGACTGCAGACTTAGGGTGTTCCATTAGTTCAGGACCATGCATCACCTTCATCGTTTCAATAGAGGCAAGCCCTGGGCAGATTGCTTTTCTACCACCAGAATATCCTGCCATCAAGTGAGGTTCAATCAAACCTGTAATAATCTTCAGGTCTGCCGCGAGGTACGTCTTATTAATGTAAACTGGTGTGCCTTTGTGCGTCTCACCTAAATATGTGTGCGTCTCTGGCTTTTGAGAAAAATGGTTAACGATACGGTACGTGTCCATAATCGACCGACCAACCATTTCCTCAAGTTCTTTGCCTTCATTGGGACGGTGAATCCCTGTGGCGATGAGGATCGTAATCTCATCACGCGATATTCCAGCCTGTTCAAGCGTTTCAAGTATTGGAGGTAGAATCACTTGATTAGGCACAGGACGGGTTATATCGGAAATTACAATACACGCAGAGGCTCGCCCCTTAGCAACTTCTGCTAAGGACGGTGAAGCTGTTGGCTGTGAAATTGCTTGCCAAACTGCTTTGTCAGCATCAGCTAATGGAACACTTGCTGCAGTTTCCAAAACTCCTGCCAGATTTTTGTCAGGGATCTCTACTGCAATTGTGTCGTGCCCATATCTCATCTTGACTCGCATGACTGAATTTCCTTCAAATAAGTGACTGTTTAAATTGAAATAAATATGATGCCGTGTTTAAGTATATCGTGAAACTGCAAAAAATTAGAATGTGATTACAAATTTAGAGTGTAACATACCTGACATTAGATGTCAACTATTTTCATTGAGACGCAGGGTTATTTAGTTTTCGCTTTTTCTGTTATATTTTTCACATTTCAATATAACCATCTGTAGGGCGGGTAGAGCGAAGCGAAACCCGACAATCTTAGTATGAGAGTGTGATCCCGTCGGGTTTCGTTCACTCAACCCGCTGAATGCCATAAAGGCATTCATAGCGTTGATTTGGACCTACAATATAAACCCTCGGTAAAATCTTTTAACCGATAATTCTTAAAACTAAATAACCCTGATTGAGACGGGTATGTAAAGTTTTTGCAAAAATATGCAGATAAAACTTGTAGGAGCGATCTCCGAATCGCGAACTGTCGGGAATCCAAATCAAGAAATCAACGGTATGAATGACGTTTAGTCATTCACCCAAATCAACGCCACATGCCTGTTGGCATCTGTCGGGTATGAATGCGCGTATGGCATTCCCCGGAGTTCCCTCCTACAAAGTATATTCGGGGTAATAACCAAAACTTTACACACCCCATTGAGACTTATTCGGTACTGACTTGAATTTTTTCACACTGCATGTTAGAATTTACATGTTTCCGGCAGAATCTACAAACTCTTGAGATGAAAATCTAACCCAAACGGAGAATCAAACGAACATGCAACGCATAGAAGTTACCACAAAACCTAACGGCGCTGGTCGCAATTGGCTTGAGGTCGGTTCTTTTGAAGTTGATGCGCTCGGTCGTAAACAGTGGGTCAAGAAAAACGTGCCATATCAAGAATCAAAACTCACTGTGGATAGACAGTATTCTGAACGTGGCGAAACGATTGATTGGATTGTACTTATTCCAGAAAACTACCCGCTTACGCTTATCAAAGTAACCTACGACCGTTTGAATCCAATGGACCTTGAAGTGCTTTGGGAACCAGGGACATCTAACCAAACAGAGGACTCTCGTGAAATTAAAAAGAAACGTGCTTTTGAACTTGCTGCTGGAAACGAAGAACTTATATCTCTATTGAAGGAACTTCTCACAGATTAATATTTGTGTTCTGCAAATGTGCAACAGAACTCTATCTCTCACCACCCATAACGACCTGGTCCCCACGGCTTTGTTATCAATTCTTGTTTTGCCATCACCATAGTTTTGCTTGGGACATCCTCGTATAGAATTACACCTGGGCCTACGACACTATAAGAACCGATTCGTCTGCCCGGCATTATTATTGCATTGACTCCTGTGCGGCAATAATCTCCCATGTAAGTGGCATTTGCGCCGTAAGTTGGTACTTCGTAGCGTCCTTCTACTTGAATTGGTGTATCACGGTCATCAAAGCGTAGTGTGCCACACACTGTGGCAGCCCCAATATCTGTCGCGCATCCAAATACACCTGACATCTCACAGTAGTGATACAGATAAACTTTGTCAAACATGACACCGGACATTTCTGCACCGTGTCCTACGATGCACCGATTTCCGATGGCACTGCTCTGAATATCGCAATAATCGCTTATACGACAATGATCTCCGATGTATATGTTTCCGTGTAAAATTGCTCCATTTGTGATGTTGTTATTTGCTCCAGCTATAATTGTTCCGTTCACAACGACACGCGGACCAATAACTGTGTTTTCTCCTAATACTACGTGACCATTAATTTCAGCTGCATCGGAAACTTTAGCACCTGCTCCTATGTGGTTTTCATCAATCTGTTTTGTGAGGTAATCTACTAATCTGCGGTTTGCTTCTAAAACATGCCAAGGTTTATCAACATCAACAAAAAAGTCGGTTGTTTCGACTGCTAACGCCTCTATTCCATCATCAATCATGATTTGGAGAGATTGTGCAACTTCAGACTCAGGTGGTGGCATTCCGCCAACAGGGACTTGGGTGACGATTCCGGGGTTTCTTAATAAATAAGGCGTTGCTGTCGCTTTAAAAGCAAAGATTCCACATAGACGATGCGAACCACCTCGTGGATGTCCATAAATACCTGATAAACACCCGTTATCGGTTTTGGCACACAACCAGTTACTCGCGTCCTCATCGCCAAGCGGTTGAATTAACGCAGCTGCTTCTACATTCTGATTATGAAACGCGTTAACAAGGTTACGATAATTTTCAGAAGTGGTTACAGTATCACCATAAATTATGAGAAAATTTTCATCATTTAATGTTTTTAACGCAGTTAAAGCTGCATCTGCAGTGCCATCAAAAGTATGTTGGGTTAAAAATTTTACGTTTGGAATATCTGCAATTGCACCTCGGACCTGTTGCGCATAATGTCCGACCACAACTATGATTTGGTCTATTCCTATTTCAACGAGATTTTCAACTATGTGACGAATTATCGGTTTATTTGCGACAGGAATTGTGCATTTCTGACGAAATTCACCATAAGGCCAGACTTTGCGTCCTAAACCTGCAGCTAATACAATAGCGTTTTTCATAATTTATTTGTTAAGATACCTCTTTATGGATGCATTTAATTTGTCTAATTCAACATGCCGATTTATAAAATCTGCAAAGAATTTTACATTGGGGTTTGGTATATCAACGTGTTTTTCATAAGGGACTACACCGATGACTGGCACTTGTGTTAACCGCTCAACTTCTGCAGGATTAGTCTGTTCGGCAAGACTTGCTGTTTCAGGGTGAAACTGATTTAAGACAATTCCTGCTATCTGAAGGTTAAACTGTCTGGCAAACGCAACTGTTAGCATCGTATGATTTATAGTGCCTAAACCTGCGTGTGCAACGATTAATATCGGCAATTCCAGTTGACTGATTAGATGTGCTACGAGAAAATCATCGTTAAGTGGCACAGCAATACCACCAACACCTTCCACTATCAGAAAATCGTATTTCTCTTTCAGTTTAGAAAATGCAGTTTTAATTATGGAAAAGTCAATTTGTTTACCTTCTAATCTCGCGGATACGGAAGGTGCTAAAGGATGATAGAGTTGGATCGGGTTAATCGATGCAATCGTATCGTCTGCTTGTGCAGCATGTTTTAGAAATTGAGCATCAGACGTATCACCTGTGCTGATAGGTTTCATGACCCCAACATTAACTCTGCTACGTTTAAGTGACGCAGCGATACCACCTGCAATTACTGTTTTTCCTATTTCTGTGTTCGTTCCTGTTATAAATATGCCGTTTACATAGTTGTGTAGATTCACAGGACATTATCCGAAAAAGATTTTAGCAATAAATCTTTAGTGTGTTAACAAAAATCTTAGATTGACGTTAAATGTTTGAAAGGTGTGATATAGTCTGTATTTTACATTTTAATTTAAAACTTTGACTGTGTCAAAATTATTTTTAGATTAAGAATGGACAAAACATCTATAAGGTTGTTTTTTTAACTTGAATATGGGAAAATAGAAATTAAATATTTCTTAAGGGGAAATAATCATGAATTCAGAAAATGTACGCTTAGCATTATCAAAATCTAAGGATATTACACTTAATTTTCTTGGTCGTGTTTTATCAAATACACGTATGGAACCGATTCGTGATGAGGAAGGCGTTAAAGGCGTTAAGGCATCTTGGGTAGGAGAACAAGGTGAAAGTAGTGTTGCGATAGATACTGGCGATTGGAATGCTAACGTTAAAATGGAGGCAGACGAACCGCCAACCGTAGAATATATGCAACATGGCGAAACCCGAAGTGTTGCAGTAAAAAATATCAATAATATCTCTTGTTCGGTGGATCGTGAAACATTAGACCAATTTGCTACACCGAGGGGTGCTGCGATTGCTGTTTGTGCAGGCGCTGCTGCTGGTTTGGTCGGTTGGTTTGTCGTTTCTGTGATGCGGGCACTTGCAGTGCCAAATAGAGAAGACGAAGAACCTGAAGTAGCTGCGCTTTCTTCTGAGGATGTTGAAACTGCCACGGAAAACCCATCCGCTGAAGCATGAAAATAATAGCCGTAGACCCTTTTTATTTGCGGATGCCTGAGATCACCGATGCAGCGGATGGCACACAAGATACGCTCTTAGTCCGAGTCCGCACTGATGCTGGGATTGAAGGATGGGGAGAGTGCGATGCTTCGCCATTGGTTTGTATTGCTGCGTATTGCTGCCCGATGTCGCATGGTAATATCATCAATATTCGCACTTCGCTAATCGGTGAGACGCTTAATAGTCCAGAGGATGTGCTTCGCTTGAGTGGAAAGGTGCTGCGGAATGGGTTAGACATTCAGCAAATACAGCATGCTTATAGCGGGACAGAAATTGCGTTGTGGGATATTGTCGGAAAGAAGTTAGAAATACCTGTTTACCGCCTTCTTGCGGAAATGTCTGGTACTTCTGACACACCAGATCCAAAGTTGCCGTATGCGTCAGTTCTTTTTGGTGACACACCGGAAGACACCTATCATATTGCAGTCGGATTACGCGAGCAAGGGTATCGTGCTGCAAAGTTTGGTTGGGGACCGATGGGAAAATTCGGCGAGGAAAACGACATGGCACTTGTACGTGCAGCGCGCGAGGGTATGGGTGCTGATACGCAGATTATGATTGATGCGGGTGTTGTCTGGGGAACAGATTACGAGACGGCTTACAAACGCGCAGAAGTGTTTGCTGAATTTTCTCCCACGTGGTTGGAAGAACCGCTTGCGCCAGATGCAATCGATGCTTATGCTTCACTAACCAAAAAGAATCCTCGTGTTGCGATTGCAGCTGGTGAAGGTTCAAATACCTATCGCATGGCGGAAGACCTGATCGTTCATGGCGGTGTCCAGTTTGTCCAGATTGA
Organism: Candidatus Poribacteria bacterium; assembly: GCA_965219695.1. GTDB lineage: Bacteria > Poribacteria > WGA-4E > WGA-4E > WGA-3G > MSPOR6. Next base: position 98,744 of record CBDCOJ010000016.1, read on the forward strand.
TACGGGACGCATTGGCGGGATTATGCCATCTTTTCATGTGCGTCAACTTGCCGAGCAGCACGGAATTCAGTATGTCAATCACACCTTTAAAAGTCATCTGAGTCTTGCTGCAGCACTACATGTTTTTGCCACGAACCCAGATTTCAACTTATTGGAATATCCGGCTGCCGGTTCTGAACTATCGCAACGGTTAGTTAAAAACCCGTTTAAAGTTGATCCTGATGGAATGGTTCGCGTTAATGATTTGCCCGGACTTGGTGTACAAGTGGATACGGATTCCATCCGTTCATATTTAGTTCCAGTAAATATCCATGTTGGCACTGAAACGGTTTTCCAGAATGCATTTCTTTAGTTGGGACTCTTACTTATTCTAACCTATTCACATTCACTATATCTCTGACCAGTTTATTTAATTCTGTACTTCTGAATTCATACGATATTATATTACCATCTTTGTCAATTAACCACTTAGATGGCATACCACTAACACGGTACAGTTGTTTTAAAGGTCCTTCCTTTCCATCAAAAATCTGCCGCCAAGGTAAGCTGCACACATTTAGATATTCGGACATATCTGATTCTTCTGCGTCTCGGTTAATACTGATAACATCAAAACCGAAATCTCTATTAGCATCATATACCTTTTTCACGATTGGCATATTACCAATACAAGGCCCACACCAAGTTGCCCAAAAATAGAGCAACACCGCTTTTCCTCTATAGTCTTTAAGTGAAATTGGTTTCCCATCAATATCTGTCGCTGAGAAGTCAGGTGCAGGCTTTCCAATCATCTCTAACTTTGAATCCGCCTTAAGAAAATAAGTTTTTGCCAGTTCAACGTTTCCTTTTTCTTCATGAATCATGGCGATTTCACGATAGATGCTTTTTATAAATGGATTTTCCTGTTCGTTTTTTTCAAGATGTTGTAAAAGTTGAAGTGCCTCTTGATGCTTACCAACCACCTTTAGCATGTCAACAAGCGTCCAGTAGTCTCGGAACCGCATGATGTCCTCATCATGCGGTTTCATGACAGATTTGAAGTCTTCAATCAGGCTTTCCGCATCTTTTCCCTGTTCAGCTCTTACATAGAGACGAATTAACTCAGAATAGAGATGGAAGAAATTTGGATCTTCAGGTACGAGTTGAAGTGCTCTTTCATACTCAGTGATTGCTGCTTTCAGGTTACCGTACATTCCTATTGGATTCTTTTTCCAATCACCTTCTGATAAGTAGATTGTATTGGAAAAGCTTAAGTTTAAATACAAATTTGACAGTAACGTAGAATCTGAATAAGGATTTGCGTGGTGTGGACATAGGACAATCGGATTAGCACCATTGTAGACATGCCGTTCCTCTTTTAACCACTGCGGATAATATTCTGGATCGCAATCATAGTCATAACTTATAGGTAGGTTTGGGTCTGAGTCGTAAGCCAAAATAGGCACACCTTGCTCTTCATCTGCGGGGCAGATCAATGCATTGGAATTTGTCAAATACTTGGGATGAAGTTCGGAGAGCCATTCTGGGAAATTGTTATGTTCTTTTTCATAGGTTTGTAGTGCTTCGCCAATTGCTGCCAAGTTTTGCGCACATGTTTTCAGGTTTTGGGATTCTTGTTCGGTTATGAGGGATTCATCCTCAAAGTCTACACGGATTTTGGGTATATCCGTTCCGTTTTTTGTTACTGCAAATATAGCAGAAGTAAACAATGAACTTAATGTCATTAATTCCTCCATTGTGTGTTGTTTAGGTTGAAACAGTCAAAGCGATAAAAAAAATAAATCAACCCCAAAAGTCACGTTTTCATTGTTACACATCAATGGATGCACTTCTGGACACAAAAAGAGGGAAAGACTGTTTAACCTTTCCCAAATTTCTTCACAGAACTCATAGTGAGTACGAGTTAAGAATCGTTGAAAGTCACACGAAAGTTTATCATCGAATATGCTAAATTACGAAAAACCTAAACGGATCTCTTTAAGTTTATCATAACTGAGAACGAGTCTCCGGTAAGTATCTTGCCAACCGAATGTTCGTTCCACTTTATATCGGTCTCTGTAGATTTCTTTATTAAACCAACGAAACGGACGATCAATAACAATAGGTTCTTTCGCATTCCGACGGTTCGGGTGGATCACTGGAAGCAAACCCTGTTCTTTGATAATCTTATGATTCGCTTTAGAGCCAAAACCGGAATCCAGTGTTAGAGCAGAACCGCTCAGATCCAAGCCAATCCGACGGCTAAAGGTGATGAGACCGGTGAATGCTTCAGGCAAAATCGTTGTATCATGTTCGTTGACCGGTTTGACAGTTATCGGAGTAATGATGAACCCTTGATTGTCAGTGATGGTCAACTCTTTTTCACCTTTCTGATGTTTGTGTCCTGAATAATCGGTGCCGTTTCCCCTTTTTTTACGACATCCAGGAATCCCAACTCCCGCATTCGATTAATCCAACGTTGCCGTTTTTCACTTCTTGTTGCATTTGCCACCCAGTGTGGATCATAAAGTGGCATGTCTGGCAGATTAAATCGTTCTGTTGTTCCAGCATTGCCACTCGCGCGATTTCGAGCGGCTGCGTCTTCTTCGGGAGTCTTTGGATTATTGTAGTAGACGACTGTACACATTCGACGGTCATCACTACCGCCCCAACTTGCGTGCCAGCAACGCACATCAAAAGCGACTACATCGCCCGGTTCAGATTTGCAAACATAGCTTGGAACATCACAAATCTCCATTCCAAATTGGTTCAAATTCTCCTGTAAATCCTCATGCAGCGGATTTTTGTGGGAACCGGGAATCAATCGCAACGCACCACTTTCCGCATCAACCGGTTCAAGATAAAAGGCAAATTTCACGCCGTAACAATCCTTTGTTGGATCTGCATGATGGTCAGGATGCCAGCCGGTATTACCGACATAACGGTTCGCATCCGAAACGATACAAAATACATCTTCACCGTAGAGTTGTTCCGCCACCTCACAGAACCGTGGATCTTCTGGCAAATTAGCGAAGAATGGTGTTTCGGGTCCCATCATAGGTAGCCAGTGTCGACGCGTTCCATCAAAAGGCATGTGACGGTATGCTGCTGCCATTGATGCTTCAAACTCTTTACATATCGTATCCAACTCATCTCGGTTGAATAGTTGCCGAAAAACAAGAAATCCCAAGGTATGAAAGTGTTTGATTTGTTGTTCCGTGAGCATGATGCACTCCGAACATGAACTTTATTTCGCTAATTTTTGCTTTAGTTTAGGACTGTCTATAACATCTGGGTTCACAATCCACGTTGGCATTTGTCCGGAAGCAACGGCGATGATACTTTCACACGCACTTTTTCCGTTACCTTCAAAACACTCATCAGTCCAGCAGATGCTATGAGGAGTAACGATAACGTTGTCCAAACTTAAAAGCGGATCATCGTCACTAATCGGTTCTTGCTCAAAGACATCAAGTCCAGCGCCTTGAATGCGTCCGTTTTGAAGTGCATCCGTGAGTGCTTTTTGGTCAACAATCGGACCGCGTGCAGTGTTTATTAGGTAAGCGGTGGGTTTCATCAGTCCAATACATCTTGCATCAACGAGTCCGCGCGTTTCTTCAGTCAACGGACAACAGACGCAGACAAAATCAGCCGTTTGCATCAAGGTATCCAAGTCTACTATTTCTGCACCAACTTCAGCAGCATCAGCAGGTGAGACATAAGGATCAAAAGTTATATGGCGCATACCGAAGGGTTTTGCCAATTTGAACGTCTCTTTGCCGATATTGCCCATCCCGACAAGACCAAGCGTTCTCCCGACTAACCCCATGCCCATATAGTCTTTGGTATCTGTCCATCTGCCAGTTCGGGTTAGTCGATCTTTTATCAATAACTGATGACTCAGCGATAGCACAAAAGTTAAAATAGAAGTAGCAACGGGTCTGCGGACACCATCCGGTGCGATTGTCAGTAAAACACCATTTTCGGTGCAGGCTGGCACATCTACCTTATCGTATCCGACTCCAAACCGTGCTATAATGGCCAATCTGTCAACATCGGTAAACGTATCTGCCGTAATGCCCGTGCCTAATACTAAGAGCGCGTCGTAATCCTTTACCTGTGCAGCGGTTAATGTCGGTGTGTTTTCAGCAATATATTCCCAATATAAACCTGCTTTATCAAATAGCGGTCTGGCGATGTTGTCTAAATCAGAACTTCCATCAGGTTTGAGGAAGTCGCGCGTGATACCTACGCGAAATTCGGGTTTTTGCATTCATTATACCTATTTAATCTTATTAGAATACTTGGAAATACTTACTCCGATTCAAGTGATACCCTGCGGAGATATTTCCATCCGACAGGTGCAAGTTTCAGATTTTGCACACTTCTGTCAATAACCAAAAGGCGTTGTGCATGTGCCAGCGGCACCCACGGTACGTCTCTATGGAAAATCGCTTGTGCTTGTTGATAAAGTTCAATACGTTCATCTCGATCAGTACTCGTCCTTGCGCGGTCTAACACATCCTGCATCTCATCACTTTTGTAGAAAGCGATATTAAGTGCTGGTTTCTGTGCTGTGGTCTTACTCAAAAGATAGTAGAGAAAACTATCTGGATCCCCTCCAGCACTCCAGCCAAGCATTGCCATATCGTGCTCGCCAACTTCTGTTTTGTCAAGATAGGTGCGCCAATCATAAGTGACGATGTTCGCTACAATGCCGATGTTTCGGAGGTCAGATTGCAATGCCGCTGCTAATGCCTGTCCATTGGGAATGTAGGGACGCGGAATAGGCAATGCCCAGAGTGTAGTTTCAAATCCATTGGGATAACCTGCTTCAGCGAGAAGTTGTTTCGCGAGTTCAGGATTATAGGTGTAATCTTCTATTGAATCATCGTAACTCCATAATGTAGGTGGTATTGGACCTTTTGCGGGAATTCCAGTGCCTTGATATAATCTTTCAATTATATCTGCTTTGTTGATTGCATGGTTAATCGCAAGGCGCACCTTCAGATTGTCAAAAGGTGGTTTTTCCATGTTCATTGCCAAATAACCCACATTCAGACTCGGTTGCATTAAGAGTTCAAGACGTGTGTCACCGCGAATCGTTGTCAAGTCATCAGGGTTTGGGAATTCCATAATATGGATATTACCTTCCTGAAGTTCCATATACCGTTCAGAATTATCAGGTATAGAACGGAAGATAAGTCTATCAATCTCTGGTTTTCCTGCCCAATGTGTGTTGTTTGCAGTAAGCACAATTTGATCGCTCCTATCCCATTGGACAAACTTGAAAGGACCAGTTCCTACAGGATTGTTTCCAAAACTTTCACCGAAGTGTGCAACTGCTGTTGGACTCACAATAGCATTTTCAGAAGAAGCCATTGTGCTGAGAAAAGGTGCGTACGGTGTTTTGAGATGAATCTGAACGGTAAAATCATCTAACGGAGTAATCCGATCGATAAATTCTTCGTAAAAACTACGAGATAGCGCATTTAGGCGACTTAATGAAAAGACAACTGCGTTAGCGTTTAGCGGCGTGCCATCGTGGAATTTCACTCCTTGTCGTAAGTGAAGGGTCCACGTCAATCCATCTACGGAGCTTTCCCATGTTTCCGCTAAAGCGGGTTCAATGTCAGTTGTTGCCCCTCTGTATTGGACAAGTGTATCGTAGACCATATCACAAACTTTCGCTGATTCTCCGTCAAGCATTTGTGAAGGGTCAAGCGTAACAGAATCACCGCCCCGTCCAAAGATTAAGGTGCTCATTTCAGATGTGCTATCGCCTATCATGCTGGCAACGATAACTAAGTCTAAGATATTGACAATGCTGTCACCGTTGACATCAGGGTTCGGTGTTTGTGATGCATCAACACTTTCGCCAAAATGTGAGGCGACGTGGGTCAAATCAAGGATGTTTACAACTCCATCACCGTTCACATCACCCGGAACGGTTGCGTTTTGTGCAGTAATTCCTGTTATTAACAGAAATGAAAAAATGAGTGTTATCGCTACGAAAATTATTCTATTCATATTTACCTTTCAAGTGAAACATTTCGGAAATATTTCCAATTTAACGGATGAAGTTTAAGGTTCTTAACCTTTTTATTAACGACTAAAATTTGTTTTGCGTGTGCCAACGGCACCCACGGCACATCTTTGTGAAAAATCTGCTGTGCTTGTTGATAGAGGGAGATTCGCTTCTCTTTATCTGATGTTGCTCTTGCCTGTTCTAACACGTTTTGCATTGCATCACTACGATAAAAAGCTATATTGCCTGCGGGTTTTTCTGCTGAAGATTTACTCAAGAGAAAATAGAAGAAGTTATCAGGATCACCGAGGTCAGCACTCCAACCCAGCATTGCCATATCGTGCTCACCATTTTTGGTTTTCTCAAGATATGTGCCCCAGTCATAAGTTACGATTTTCGTCTCAATCCCAATATTTCGGAGTTCAGATTGGAGAACTTCTGCAAGTGCACGCCCATCAGGGATATAGGGACGTGGGACGGGTAATGCCCAGAGTGTCGTTTCAAATCCGTTGGGATATCCTGCTTCAGTGAGAAGTTGTTTTGCCAATTTCGGATTATAGTCGAAATCCTCAATTGTATCGTCATAACTCCACATTGTCGGTGGGATTGGGTTCTTCGCGGGAATACCAAGCCCCTGATAGAGATGCTTTATAATCTCGGATTTGTTGATGGCATGGTTAATTGCAAGTCTCACCTTAAGGTTATCCAAAGGTGGTTTGTCCATGTTCATTGCTAAATAACCGATATTCGTCCCGGGTTGAGATAGCAGCTCAAGCGTCTCATCATCTTGAATTTGTTGCAAATCGTCTGGATTTGGGAACTCCATTGCATGGAGACCGCCTCGCTGGAGTTCAATGAGTCTCACCGCGTTGTCCGGGATAGAGCGGAAAATTACCCTATCTAACTTTGGTCGTCCCCCCCAATAGTTTTCGTTTGCCGCAAGCACTATTTTATCACCTCTATCCCACTGGACAAACTTGAAAGGACCGGTTCCAATTGGATTGTTAGAATACTCATTTCCCCATTTTTTTACTGCAGTTGGACTGACAATGGAGAAGGAAGTTATCGCGATGGTATTAATAAAGGGTGCGTAGGCAGTTTTTAGATGGATTTGGACTGTGAACTCGTCAACAGCGGTAATTTTATCAACAATCTCTGCTAATCCGGTAGCAATCCAATAAACATAGCTACCACCAATATCATGAAAAGGGTGTGTTTTATCGTGCTGTCGGTTAAGTGAAAAAAGAACCGCTTCAGCGTTGAAAGGAGTGCCGTCATGGAAGGTTACGCCTTTCCGAAGGTGAAAAGTCCATGTTAAACCATCCTCTGAACTTTCCCAACTTGTCGCGAGACCGGGTTCAACTTCAGTGCTTCCATCTTTGTAGTGAATAAGTGTATCGTAGATGTTATCGCAAACTTTGAAGGATTCGCCATCTTCTTCCAGTGCCGGGTCTAATCCAACAGAGTCACCACCACGCCCGAAAATAAATGTGCCTCCCTTGGCATGCGAATCGGCTTCGGCAGGCAAAGACAGGAAAGCCGTTGACAGTGCAAGCGTTGTCAGTAATAAATATATGGGGAGTGATCCTAACAATAGGCGGGGAATAAAACTGAATTTTCTAACTTCTTGGTTGAAAGAACGTTTAAACTGATTTTTCGTCATAAATTTCTCCAAAGATGTCAAAAGATATGTTTCATGATATAGAGATTTTTTGGAAATGTCAAGTCAATTATAGTGTCAGGCAGGGTTATTCAGTTTTAAGAGTTTTCTGGTATTGAGATTTACTAAAAGTTAATACCCAGAAACATAGCGTCCCTACGGGACTAAAGACACGGATAAGATGGCAACACATAAATTAACATCATAGCAAAAAACCATCAAAAATATTGAAAACTGAATAACCCTAAGTGTCAGGGCAGAAGTATTCAATTGTCAATATATTATCCGTTTAAGTTATGAAGTAGCAATTCGTTGTTGCTATGACCGCAATGTGGAAATTGCTGCTACTCAAAAGTTACCATTTGGTAACTTTTTTGATACCGTGGTATCTTTTTGAAAATTGCCCTAAACTCAGTCTCTGATTGGGTTTAGAAAGTTTTTCTATGTAGGTATTAATTTTGAATTTCGGACTTACACAACTTTAACGATTTTTCAATAATTATGGTGAAATTGGTATAATTTTCAGCAACATGCTTAGTTTTCAGTGCGCTTCCAATTTGTTGGATTCTCTGCCGTTTTTTCTCAAGTAATTTCAACATTTTCACCTAACATGTTTTGCTCAAGATTTTGGTCTGGTTGTACTTGTGTTTAGGATCGTTTTGTTTTTCTAACTGATATTATATCCTTGTTATAGGTGATAGTCAGAAGTTTTTATTGTTGCCGGACAATAGATATCCAATATATTTACAATAAGTTTGTTGAGAAAATTGGGTTGACGCGTTTTTTGCATTGCGGTTGAATGCGTATTTGTTTTCCGCATCTCAGAGGATGGTGAGTTTTGGAGTTTTGGGTAAGGAAGAAATCATGGGAGAATTGTATGGCTCTGAGTGTCAGGGTGTAAAAATATCTTGAATTGAAAATAAAAGTGAAACCCAACCTACATAGAGGCTAAAGAGATGGCGTTAACAATAAAGTGTATCCTTTTTCGCTAAAAAATCGTTTTATTATGGATAAAGTTTACACAAATTTAGTATGGTGTAATCTATCTGATATGTAAATTGAAATTATCATGAAACAGCCATCACTTTATCCCTGAGACTGAAGAAACGGGTGCGCGAAGATTTTATTCGTAAATGAATTATGCCGTCATTTGAACAACTCACACAAAATTTAACTGATACCTCGCAGCCGATAGCAACCCGCAGGGCAGCGGTTATAGAGATTGGCAATATAGGCGGAGCACAAGCTTTACCTATTTTGTTGAAAGCGTTGTCCGATACTGCACCTGGTGTGCGGCGCGAAGCAGCGAGCGCGCTACAGAAATGCGATTTTCAAGAAGCAACATCTGCGCTTGTTGATGCTTTAAAAGATGAAGATAGTGATTTAACCCGCTGGACACTTATTGAGGCAATTGGGAATATTGGGGATGTGTCAGCACTTCCTGCATTGGAATCACTCTTAAGCACGGATGTGTCACCGTTAACCCGCAAGGAAGTACAGAAGAGTATTGACCTTATCTCCGCCAGATGTCCAGATGCTGCAGCGACATCAGAGAATAGTGAGCCACTTACCACTCACTCGGATTCGTCAGATTTTAGCGATTCACCCTCCCTGGAAGTGGAACAAACAGAACTGAGTCAGGAAACTGCCAGCGAAAACGTAGTTGAAGGTGAAGACTATCCTGACGATGTGCCATCGAATTCTGATGACTTGATTATTATTGAAGATACATCCGAATCCTTGCCTATTGCTGAAGAATATACCCCTTCCGATGATATTGAGACACCGATAATTGATTTGACAATCGAAGAAGAGCCTCAGACTGATGAAACAGTACCTGAAGAAGCAGACTCCACAGCGTCTTCACAAGTCAGCGCAACTGACATTGAAGATGATACTGTGCCTCCCCAGGATTCAGTGCCGAGAGTAGAAATGCTAAAAAGGCATGGATCTACACCTGCTTTACCGGTGCTGGTACCAAATACCTCCGTTGTGATTTATGAACAAGAGGATGAGAAATTTAAGCCAAGTGTCTTCGCTATCATGTTGCGCCCTAATGCGTATCTTTCAAAGCAATGGGTCTATCGGACACGTCTATATCTCACTTTGTTATTTTTATTGGTAGCCGCAACGATTGCTTTGGTATATTCGCAAGTGCAACGGCGTCCTCGCCCACCGTACCTTCCCAGTACAGAAATTGCTTTCGTGGAGAACCCTCAACACTATTTAGATGCAGGAAGTTTCTTCATACAGCAGTCGGACTACCGCAGTGCGATTGAAATGTATGAACTCATTCGGGGAATTGATTCAATGGACCCAGTTTTATATAAGAATCTGGGATTTGCACATTTTCAGGAGAACCAATACGCTCTGTCAGTGGAGGCTTATGAATTCTATCTGCAAGCACGAAAAACCAAACCGTATCAACCATTTATTGCGGAAGCATCGTATTCATCCAGTATAGATGATAGCGATAAGGGGGATTCGTCTAATTATAGGACTTATAACATACTTGGAACAGCACATAGACGTTTAGGTAACCTTCACAAAGCACGGCTTGCATATGAAACTGCTATAAAAATTGCACCTAACGAGGCAGAAGCTTACAACAATCTTGCCCAACTCTACTCAGATGGTTATCAGCAGAAACATCTCTTTACCGAAGCACTTGCCTACGCTGCAGTTAGGCTTAACCCAGATGTTGCTTCACATCATGATACGTTGGGATGGATACTTGGTAAGAGCGAACGATTTAACAAGGCTACAAACGCATTAGAACAAGCTATCCGATTACAAAGTGATTATGTTCCCGCTTTTTATCATCTGACAGAAATAGCCCAAAAATCTAAACATTCAGAAAAAAATATTCAAGTGGTTCAAAATGCACTTATAAAAAAGATGTATCACACAAGGAAATCGCGTCAAAGTATCCAAAAAGCACTATCTCACATTTACGAAACCGAATCTCAAAAAATTCCCCGTTTTAGTTCTTCATTTTTACATCTCCGCGGGATAGAAAGATAGCCAAGCATCTTTGTGTACTAATTCATCCATTTTCTAAGAAGTGTCCTTACTAACACAAGTTTCGCGTGGGTAAGCTTTTGTACAAAGATTTATGCGGCTTTTGTGTTTAGATACCAATATTTGCCCGAGCATTATTCTTCATATATACACCTCCACTTCAGTCCCACAAGCTGCCTAATTTACACAAATTGATACATTTTTCTTAAGTTGATGCCTATGGGTTTCGCTTCGTTCTACCTATAACTGTCAATTTAAGGATTTTCTAGACATGGAAACCCTTCTTCAGTCCCGTAGGGACGATATGTTTATCTTTTTATGCCGTTCCTACGGAACTCAAGTGGAGAAGGATAACATTTTTCTATAAATATTGCGTCCCTACGGGACTAAAAATACCGCATAATACAAATCAAAGTTCCTAAATTGATACCTATGGGGTATAGAAGTGAGCCACACGACGCTGCATCAGAAAGTGGGTGAGTGGTCAGAAGATTTGCGTGTCCCTGAACAAGTGGAATGCCAAAACCTTGAAGACAATGAGCGGTGGTATGTGAGTTGCGATGGATGCCACACTAACTCTCCTGGTGGTTGGAAAGAAACAAAAGTGGGTTGTATTTACAGAGATTACCCACACTATGGTGTTGATGCCTCCTCAAGTGTCCGGACATCAAGTATCCGTTATGTTGCGGGGCGTGAGAATGCGGAATAGTTTGGTAAAAAGCTGTATGCGTTAGCGACAAACAGTGGTATCTATAGAGAAGATATAGATACACAGGAGGTTGTCTTCATTGGAGATGGTGCGGCGTGGATTTGGAACATAGCGGATGAATACTTCCCGAATGCTGTTGAGATTGTGGATTACATGCATGCGAAATCTCATCTCTACGATGTGGCAAAGGTTGCCTTTGGTGAGACAGAGATTGAAACTATCGGGTCTTGGATAAAAGCGGTGGAACCATTACTTTTTGATGGCAACATCACAGAAGTCTCGGCACGCATCCGTGCTTTAGGCACACAGCAGCCAGAAGTATCGGATATTTTAGAAAGAGAAGCGAGATATTTTGAAAAACATGCCAAGCGGATGCAGTATAAAAAGTTTAGAGAAAAAGGGTATCAGATTGGAAGTGGCGTGATTGAGAGCGCTTGCAAACATGGTGTGGGCAAAGATGCAAACAAGCATCAATGAGATGGGAAAAACCGGGTATTAATGCCGTGCTGAAGTTTAGGTGTTTGTCAAAGAATAAGGCTTGGGACAGATATTGGTATCCAGACACAAAAGCTGCGTAACGCTCATGCAAAAAACTTTACACACCCACTTCAGAATAACTTGTTGACACCGTTCTGCTTTTTTGCTACCATGACTCTACAAAAAAAGAAGGAGGCACAGATCATGCTTAGAAATTTATTTTTGTTGGGACTTTCAACTATGTTAATTTTCGCTGTTAGTTTCACCTACGCTGTTGAAGAGGATGATATTGAGAATCACATCGAAGTTTACTACTCCTTTGATAAATTGAATGGGAAAACATTCAAAGACGACTCCGGCAATGGAAATGATGCCGAGTTGGCTGGGGATGGTAAACTTGTTGACGGGCAATTTGGTAAAGCAATTCACTTAAGCGGAGGCATTGTCCAGATGACCCCTGCTAACGATTTCATCGTCCCGATCGGTGAAAACGGGCAAATTACGATGGAGGCGTGGTTTTACCTCAATCAACATGCCGCTTACGATGGGATCATCTCAATTGAGGCTGAGAGTGGTGGATGTTGCGAATTTCGGACGATGGTGAATCCCAATTTCAATCCATTTTGGGATGCCGCCCACCACGCGGATAAAAGTTTAGGAAACTTCAAGTTTGAACTGGACGAATGGTACCACTATGTTTTAGTCGCTGATGGTAAAGATGGAAAAATTTATGTCAACGGCGAATTCATCGGTTCACAACCGGAAAACTTTGAGTTTCCAAAGTTCAAAAAGGCATCAATTTACATCGGCGCTGGTGAAAATCCAAACGTCCACAGGGTTGAAGATGCGATTATTGATGAAGTTGTCATCTATTCAAAAGCGCTGACTGAGGAACAAATTAAAGCTTCTATGGAGCTAAGTGTCCCAGGGGTTCTTGCGGTAGAAGCGAAAAACAAATTGGCTGTTACATGGGGACAATTGAAGACATCTTTTTAATTATAGTAGATTTTAGAATTACTTGAACACTTTTAAGCTGTAGGAGGAAACTCCGATTCCCGACTATCAAAGTATTTCGTCGCGATTCGGAGATCGCTCCTACAAGAGACGTGTAAACTTATTTTGTAATCCACCATAATCCTTTTATACGAACGAGACGGGTTTTTATGAAATTTGGGTTTTTATCGAAAATCTTTGAAGGTGCCTTGAGCATTGAAAAAACCTATAACCAATGTGACAAGGCTTTGGGTGCTTTGCGCGCCTATAATGAGAAACAGAAACAAGAAAATGCCCCTTTTTCAGCATCGGAAAAAGCAGAACTTGACAATGTTGTTGATACTGCCATTGAGAGTGCAACGCGGATTGTTGAAAAAGAGGGTGAACGGAATTGGCCCGGTGTTTTTCGTGAGATGCACAAGAACTTAGCGAACATCTATTTGGAACTTGACGAATACGATAAAGTTCGTGAAGCTTGTGAACAGCTGCAGAACTACGGTGAAGTAGGCAAACTGGATGCGGAGGAGGTTATTAAGAATCTGAACGAAAGAGAGAATGGGGAATCTTCACCACCTCCAGCAGAATCACAAACGACACCTCCGAATCCTAACCCATAACAGTGTTTCTATATACCGTAATACAAACATAAAATCTGAATTGCGGTATATAGAGATGCAGTATTTGTAATCCATCCAAATAACATAACTCTGGAACATTATGCAAAGTTTAACTTCATGATGTTCTTACCTCTTTGACTCCCGGCGTTGAAAAATGGCTTTTCTGAATCCAGCGGCGTTTTATCTGATTGGAACTATCCCTATCGTGATTGCGTTGCATTTTCTGAAACTGCGCCGCCAACGTTATGTTGTTCCGAGTATCATGCTCTGGCTTGCCAGTGCTGAGGATCAGAAAGCGAACGTCCCGTTTCAACGTCTGCGGAATCTACTCCTACCAATTTTACAAAGTCTGCTTCTACTGCTCATAATCACGAGCGTTGCGCGTCCTGCATTACGTATTCCCGGCATAGTCCATGGCAAAATAATCTTTATCATTGACAATTCGGCAAGTATGCTATCAAAGGAGATGGGAGAAACCCGATTGGCACTTGCAAAACAGGAAGTACTGAAACACATCAACCAGGTTTCTGCAAGTGGCGGCATCATGATTATGACAACGGATTCCCCTAAGCCGTATATTCAACAAGCATTTACCACAGATAAAAATAAACTGCAACGTGCCTTGCAAAATATCATGCCAACACATGCAGCTGGTGAGCTAACAACTGTCTTTGATCAGGCAACACGTTATGTCGATTCATCGCAGGACCAAATCTTTTTTATTAGCGATTCGTTTGAAAATCTACCAGATACATCATCTGTGTCTATCAATAAAATCGCAGTAGGAGAGGCAGCAGAAAACATAGGCATTGTGCAATTTAGTGTGGAAAGAATTGCTGACCAATACGCAATTCTCGCGAGGATTCAAAATTGGACAGATGCGGAAAGAGAAATAAGCATTGCATTAGAACTTGAAGGGGAAAAGGCAATTGCTGAAAAATCGGTGATACTTCCCGCGGGAGAGGTAAAATCTGTTCTGTTTTCTATTAACGCTGAAAAATTAGATGGTAGAGCCATTCGTCTCCACCTTGTTGATGTAGATGATGATTTTGCATTGGACAACAACGCATGGGCAATTCTCAACGCGAAAAAACAATTTCAAATCCTTCTTGTCAGCGATAGAGATCAATCACTACTGATAGAACTTTTGAGGAGTTACGGAGACCATGTAGAACTACAAACTGTATCTACGGATGAATTCCACGGCGCGGGTGATGCGGAAGTTATCATTTTTGATGGCGGAATCGCCTTGCAACAGAATTTTTTGAACGTTCCTGGCACAGAGAGCATCATCGTTATCAATTCGCGAAGGGAATTACCATTTGTGGCAGAATCCTCTGTTGAAACCGTTACAACCCCTATATCCGTTATCAAAGAGAACAAAACGCATTCGATTATGCAAGACGTATCTATTATGGGATTACAAGTAAAGGAATCTGTTTTTAGAGCATTACCGATTTGGGCAGATTCGCTCGTTCAAACTGAGAAAGGTTCGTTGATATGGCTCGGTACTGAGGCGAATAGACAATTTCTGGTTTTTGAATTCGATGCGTTCAATCCAGAAATTTCTGCTTTTCTCACTACTATTCCAGATGTTCCAATATTTATGTATCAATGCTTAGCGTGGCTTGAGGCCGGAACTGTCCCGATAAAGCCGTTAACAGTTCAAACAGATAGGACAAGGCAGATATTTCGGACAGGGGAACTTATGAAAATTGAATTACCAGCTATGGGGAACCCCAATTTTCAGGTGAAAAAACCTGACGGGAGTATGATTGAATTAGATAGTGAAATATTTACAGAAACAGACCAAATCGGGGTTTACTCCGTATTTGTTGGTAATTCTTTGTTTGAACGGTTTGCCGTCAATTTACTTGACACATCGGAATCTGCACTTTCCTATTCCACAACAGAACCAAGCACAGAAAAACAAGTAAACCATAAAAATCTGCTACAACCGCTTACGCGGGAGATATGGCAATGGACAGCACTATTCGCCATCTGCCTGCTCTTGTGTGAGTGGTGGTTCTATCACCGTAGCTAATCCTTCTAAAATCCGATTTACCAATCTTTCCTTGGACATAGCACCGATGATCACTTTCACAATATTTCCTTCGTAGAATAGGATATATGTCGGTGTTCCGCGGATGTGATACTCTTCTGTTTTTTCTGGATTGTCATTCACATCTAATTTTGCTACGACGAAAACGTCACGATATTCTAAAGCAATTTCAGACACCACCGGTGCCATTAATAAGCAATAGATTCAGTAATCGGACTTAAATTCGACTAAGATAGGTAGTTTTGCATTATGTACAACATTGTCAAATGTTTTATCGGTTAATTCACGCGGAATGCCAGAATATTTACTGAAGTGGCTTGCGACCAGTGTAAGATCAAGAATGTTAACAGTACCATCACCGTTTGTATCTGGATTGGGATACTGATCTTCAGAAAGTGTTTTACCAAAGTGAGAGGCAACAAACACTAAATCAAGGATATTGACTATTCCATCTCTATTGACATCAGACGCAAGTAAGTCATCAAAATCTGTTTCTTGAGCGTATCCAATTGTAAACAGAAAGAATAAGATCAGTAAACATATCCATTTTTTCATAAACGTTTTCCTTATACAAGCATTAGATACGGATTCTGAATATATTGAGACACCGTCTGAAGGAATTGTGCAGCAGGTGCGCCATCGACAACACGATGGTCAAATGTCAGGCTTAGTGCCAACATACTCCGAATAGCAATTTCATCGTTATGCACAACCGGTTTCTTGACAATACGTCCTACCCCAAGGATTGCACATTCAGGTGGATTGATGATAGGTGTAAACGCGTCTACCCCAAAATTGCCGAGGTTCGTCAGAGTAAAGGTGCCGCCTTGTAGTTCACCGGGGGTAAGTTGATTGTTACGTGCCTTTTCTGCTAAGGTTTTTACCTGTTCAGAGATAGCGGCTAAACCGATCTGATCGGCATTGCGAACAACCGGTACCACAAGCCCATCTTCTAATGCTACTGCCACCCCGATGTTAATGTCCGCTAACATGTGAATTCTTTCGTCTGTGAGTGTAGCGTTGAGCAATCGGTGCTCTTTCAAGGCAATAGCCACAATCTTTATAAGAAGATCGGTGTAGGTAAGACTCATCTCTTGTTTTTCTAATTCTTCGTTGAACAATCCGCGTAATTCAACAAGGGTTGTTGCATCAATCTCCGTGTGTAGTGTGACACTTGCGTTCGTCTGAACACTCATTGTCATCCGTTCAGCGATGATTTTTCGGATGCCACTAAGCTCAATAACTTCCGGAGCAGCGGGTTCAGCACGGAATACCTGAGCCGGTGTTTCGGTGCTGGCTTGCATCACGTCATCACGGACAATTCTGCCATCGGGTCCTGAACCTGAAATTGAAGTAAGGTCAAGTCCAAATTCCTTTGCTAATCGGCGCGCAAGAGGCGAGGCTTTGAGACGTGTTGATTCAGTCGGAGTCGGTCCTCTCGTTTCAATATAGCGGTGAATATCGGTTTCAAGGATTCGTCCACCGGGACCAGAGGCTTTTACCTGCGCTAAATCAATAGCGAGTTTTTCGGCAAGTTGTTTTGCTGCAGGGGATGCTTTGATGTGTTCTGCCGTTTGCGGTGTCCGTTGGGGTTGTGTTTTCGTTGGCGCAGTAGGTGTAGTCGTAGTAGTCTGTTCCGGGACCTCGGACTCCTCTGGTTCTGGAATAGTATCCACTTCAACGCGTTCAACTTCTTCGCCCGGTGCGGCGATAATCGCTAAAAGCGCATTAACGGGAACATCACTGCCTTCTTCTGGAAGTATTTGTGCAATGACACCGTCAGCAGGCGATTCCTGTTCATGAACAACTTTATCGGTTTCAATTTCTAATAGGGGCTGTCCCTCTGTCACGGTATCGCCTTCCTTAACAAGCCATTTCCCGATTTTTCCCTTTGTCATTGTCTGATCCATCTGAAGCATTCTCAGTTCAACAGCCATCAAGTTTCTCCTGTTTCATTTGAAGTGTCATCCTTTGGATTTTCTATAAGTTGTATGAGTAATTCGACGTTTTCATCTCTTTCAAGGATGAGCGCGATTTTATGGTATTGATCCCCTTTGAAAAACGCCTGCACAAAAGGACTAAAAGCAATCAACAATTGAGACCCTAAAAAGTTGAGCGGTTTGCCGGTCTCAAGAAAAAGAATTGCTGGCGCGGTCAGACTTCGGCGCACGATCCATTGTGCCAGTTTTTCAAGCAAAGCGTGCTGTTCGGATTCTGGAATGTCCTCAAGAACAGTCGGTATTTCAGGGTTTTGATTGTACATAGTTTGTAGGTCAGGTAGAGCAATGCGAAACCTATAAATAAACGCTGTGAATGCGCTTTTGGCATTCAGCCAAATCAACACCAAATGCGCTTTTTGGCATTTGACGGGTGTCAACTTAAGGCCATATCTTTTTGTGGAAGGCGTTTTCAACGCCGATTTCAGAAATATATCGGGCTTACAAAGCCCTTCCACAATGTAAGAGGCGCAATAAATTGCGCGACTACAAACGCGTTTTTCTTAAATTCACAGTTATGGATAGAGCGCGAGCGAAACTCAACATATATCAGAGATCTAAGTCACTTAGAAGATCTGCAATATGCTTAGGTTGGCCGTCAACTGTCGTTTCCATCGCAGCGATGACGAGGACAAAACTCTTAATATTGTCTTCAATCCGTGTATCAGAGGGTTTGCCACCTTCAAGCCAATTTAGAAACTCATCAAACAGATGTTGATGGGCATAATAAGGGATACCAGGAGCCTCATAGACCTCTTTCTCACCACCGACGCGATGGATTGTCATCTGATTTCCACCTGCAATTTCTACTGCCCCCTCCTCAAATTCGGCGCGATAATGTTCTCCATTCCAACAATTGATGATGCCTGCTGCGGAACTGTTTCCCTCATAAGAGGTGTGGACACCGTTATCCATCCGCATCAAATAATATCCACTGGAAAAATGCTTAAAACTTGACCATTCAGGATTCCAGCCAAATCCAACTAAAGTTTCACAATCACCACCAGAAAGGAATCGGAGCATATCAAGATGATGCACAGATGCCTCAAAAAGCAGACTAAAATCCATATCGTGCCGCCAATCCACACCCCACGATAGATAACGCCGATAATCACAGGCATATCTGCCAACAATGTGTTGTAATCGCCCTAATTTACCTTCCTCACGGATACGTACCAATTCCTGTTTATTATTTGCATAGCGATAGTTTTGGATAATAGCGCACGGTAACCCCGTTTTCTGTGATGTACGCACCATCGCTTTAGCTGCGTCTAAAGTATCCGCAATCGGCTTTTCACAGATGACAGGCATGCCGTTTTCCATCGCTGCAACTGCTGCTGGACTGTGGAATTTCGGTGGGGTCGCCACACCACAAAAATCTGCTTTGACCGATGCACACGCTTCATTGAAATCCGTGAAAAGTTGCGAAGAACTCAGTCCTAACGCCTCACCTTGATTCTTAAGGACATCTTCCTTTACATCTGCTAAACCGACAATCTCAATACGGTCGCTGAAATTATTTCTGAAGTTGTGAATCCAACCACCAGCCATACCGCTGCCACCAATCATCAAACATGTGTGTTTTGCCATAATTTCTCCTTCGTAATGTAAGAGGCGTCAAATGCCTCACGCGCATTTGGCGTTGATTTGGCAATGAATTAATTACGCGACTACAAACGCCAAAAAATGTAAAATATAAAGGTTTTTAGATATTACTGCAACTATGTCTATAAATTATTTTTCATCAATCTGCCACGTAAGACATAGTCATCTTTACCGTGTCGGACGCGTTCAAATTCTGCTTCGGTTGCCTCTCGTCGCACTTCTGCTGGTACTCCCATGGCAACTGTCCCAGGCGGAACTTCTTGCCCTTCCCGCACAAGCGTGCCTGCGGCAACGATTGCACGTTCACCAATTTTGCACCCTGTCAGAAGGATTGCCCCCATCCCGATCAACGCTTCGTTCTCGATAGCGCAGCTGTGAAGAATAGCACCGTGTCCGATAGTGACATCATCACCGATAAGACATGGAATCTCTTTGTCCATGTGTATCACCGTGCCATCTTGAATATTAGTACGGCATCCGATGCGGATCGGTTCTAAGTCCCCCCGTAGCACGCAGTTGAACCATACACTCGATTCTTCACCGATTGATACGTCTCCAATTATCATCGCTCCTGGTGCGACAAAGACAGAGGAATGTACATTCGGGGTGATGCCTTCGTATTCTATTAACATATTTCCTTCTTTCATGCACACTTGCTGATAAGGTCACAAACCGTGATAGCAAGTGCTATAGATTTTATACTTGTGCAACTAACAACTTACGCAGATTATTTATTCCGTACCTATAAGACATTACGAACACACCCGCGAGTAGAATCAGCATTACGAAAAATAGCACAATATGTTTTGTATGCCATGCTATTATCGGAATAATTACAAATACTACATCAATAATGAGTGTCACGGTGAAAGTTAAGACTCTTAAAATCGGTTTCGGTTGATGTATAAGTTCTGCCATCCACGGCAATGTACCGATCATCGTATTCAATGCACATGCAACTGGCAGCGTTATGATAGGTGTGAGTAGCACCAACCCCCAATTGTCTGCCGGAATTCGGAGCAGATAAACAGCAATCAGTGCCCAAAATTCTGCATATATCAACGCACATAGCAGAGTAGTCAGAAATTTGCTGGTAAATATCAATCTCGGTGTGACCGGAGCAGATTTCAACATCCACCACGTTTTCGCTTCATCTCGAAGCCCATTGCAGCTGATCCCGAAGGTGATAAGCAAACTATAAAGTAGCACCTGAACCGTGAGAATCTCAGCTGCATTTTCACTCGCACCGCTTCCATCCGCAAATAATACACCGATATGAACTACTAAAAAGAGCGTGAGCATTACGATTGCAATTACCCGTCCACTATGCCTGATGAAGATCAGAAAATCTTTCAACATCATAGATTGTATCTTACCACGTCCAAATAAAATCACAATGCTGTTTAGATTTGAGGCAGTAGAATTATCGTTGTTTCGCGCAGGTTTACGTTTGGTTTTTAATTGGCGAATTTTTTCCCATCCGCTTTGATATATTCCTTGTGCTGTGAGCATTGCTAATCCTACTGAAACAAGGCTTATTCCGAACCCTCCAAGTATCCATCGCAGCCTAACCCATAGCGTAGATTCAGCTCCCCAACTTAACAGAAATCTTCCAATCCATTCGTGTGGATACCACGTTACAGATGCGTTGGCAGTTTTTTCGGAAGCCCAATCCAGAAGAATACGTTTGATCGGTACAGCATCAGATCCAGTAAAAAGCGTGAAGGATAATAGAAAACCGACTGCGACACCTATCGCTGTTCCGATAACCTTTAATGTAGCAAGAAGCCCTACGGATGAAAAGAAGCGCACAATTACCATCATACTAATGGTTACATAACTTGCAATCATTACCAGAAGACACAAGGACACAGGAAATAGCGTAAGATAAAATAGCAAAGGTAGTTCAAATATGATACCGAATGCTACCCACGGTGGTCCCAAAAAACAGAGTATACTCAAAAATCGGGTGGCAGTAATATGAATGAACTTATATCCGAAGATTGCTACCGGCTTAATTGGCGCAGCGTGTAACAAAGCACTGTCAGGTGCTTCATACAATATTTTTAACGAACTCTCCATTAATTCTTTTGCAACCACTATAATTCCGAACACCATGAAACCGTTAATCACACTCAAAAGAAGCGGTGGAGCTGCATCAGTTGACCGCAAGTGCATGAAAAGAGAATAGCCTAAGATCGACAAGGCAACGATGAAAATGAGGTAGCCAATACCTTTTAAGACACTTTTACGCCATGCCTGTCTATCTTGTTTAAAACTGTTCAGCCACCCAAGGCAATCCGCTTTTAGTAGAATCTGAATACTTCGTAACATCTAAACTTCGCCAGTATAAATCATTTGTAGGTCGCGTTCCTGCCAAGTGCTATTGCTTTTTGTAGGAGGGTTTTGTAAGCCCGATAGTAATCGCCAATACTAAACGCGGACGAACTTAAATTGAACTCACTCTTTAAGCATCTGCAGTAAGGTCAAGAAATATATCCTCCAACGTCTCTGTCCGATGCGGATCAATATCTGTGGGTTGTGCCCGCAATTCTCGTTTCTTTTCTTGTAATTCGGATAACGTCCCAACAGCAATAAGTTGACCTTTACTGATAATGCCGACTCTGTCGCAAATACGTTCTGCAATTTCAAGAATGTGTGTTGACATAAAAACTGTACATCCTTGTTCACATCGTTCGCGCAAAATTTCCCTGACAGTGCGTGCACTTCTCGGATCTAATCCACTTGTAGGTTCGTCAAGAAAAAGAATCTGTGGGTGGTGTATAAGCACAGAAATGAGCAGAATTTTCTTCTGCATACCGTAGGAATAGCCTTTAATCTGGTCATCGGCAGCATCAGCGAGTTCAAGTTGTTCAAGCAGCGTCCCCATTTCATTTTCAGCTTGTTGCGGCGGCACCTCATACAAATCGGCAATCATACGCACAAATTGCCTACCGCTTAGTGCTTCATAAAGTTGCGGCGTATCTGGCATAAGACCGAGAATCGATTTAGCCTGTAAACTCTGCTTTTGTATATCATACCCGCCAAGTGTTGCCGTGCCAGATGTAGGACGAAGTAAACCGGTGAGCATATTGATTGTAGTTGTTTTACCTGCCCCATTGGGTCCGAGAAAACCGAATATCTCGCCAGAATCTACATGCAGCATGAGCGAATCTACAGCACACAATTTACCGAAATATTTCGTCAGATTTGATGTTTCAATCATTTTGACTACTGCCAAGAATATCACTTTTAAGTGCTGCGAGAGCTTGATCAAGTTCGGAATCCGCTTCAGGTTTTTCCGTTTGGACTGCGGCGCGGCGGTTTCGTTCTTCCCACATTTTTGCTTCTGCTTCTGTCTCTTTCAACTTCTGTTCTGCTTGTTGAAATGTGCTATTGTCATCTGGCAGATCAAATTCAGCCAATAATTTATAGAATTCTGCGCGCGTTTCCGCCTGTTTTTGATGTTGAGATAGTGTTTCCGCCCGTTTCGCTGCGTCTCGGAATTGTTGATAAAATTCGTGGAGAGCAGCTTTAAGGTCTGTGACAACTGCTTCCTGAGCATGAAGCTGTCGTTCTAAATCATTTGCGTGTTGCAAATGCTGTTGTGCATCCTTTACACTTTTCGTCTGTCCATCCTGCAAAGTAGCGTCAACTTTTTCACGCCATACTTGTGCTGTTTCTACGGCTTCATGGTATGCGTGTCTGAGGCTTTGTTCTTCGGCAATCGCTGTAGCCACAAGTTCTTTCGCCTCCGCGATTCGTTTTTTCATATCAACGATAGTTTTTTCAATTTCTTCAAGAGGAGATTTGTTCTTTTCCGCCGCCACTATAAATTGGTCAATGTTCTCTTTGATCTGTTCTGAAATTTGCTTTAGTCTCTTCATTGTTTATGCCTCCGACACCTTTTATTTTAGATTTGCCTAATGGTACTAATGTTGACTATTCACTCTAATAGAGACATTTTTGCTTTAAAAAGATAGGAAAACATCTTGATTTTTGTATAAACTAAAACTCAATTTGGAACAAAATACCTTTACAATGTTTCGTAATCAGCATTGACAAGTTCCACACCAAAAATTGCCAATCTGGTCATGATACTCTTAATAGCAGGAATATTGTTATCAATCAAAATTGAGGAACGGTGATGCAACGCAGCGGCTTCCCCGAATGAACCGCTACCAGCAAAAAAATCCAAAAGTAAATCTCCTGGAGATGAATGCACCTTAACGATACGATTGAGGATTCCAAGGGGTTTTTGTGTTGGATAACCGGTCTTTTCACTTCCATTAGTGGTAACAATTGTATGCCACCAAACATCGGTCGGTGTTTTGCCTAACGCTGCTTTCTCTTTGCCGACTAAACCGGGTGCCATATACGGAATCCGATCCATCTCATCAAAATTGAAGGTATAACGTTTGGGTGTTTTGGCGTACCACAAGATGTTATCGTGTTTGGCGGGCCATCGTGACTTGGAACGTCCACCATAATCATAAGCCCAGATAATTTCATTTACAAAAGAATCCCGTCCAAATATCTCATCAAGTATCACTTTACAGTAATGCACCTCTCGGTAATCAATATGTAGGAAAAAGCTGCCATAAGGGTGCAATACCCGATATGCCTCTTCAAAACGAAGGCGCAAAAACGCGAGATAGGCATCTGCACTTTTGAACTTATCAGAGTAGTGTCTGGTTTTTCCTTTGTGCGTTTTGTATGTCTTGCCTTGGAATCCTACCCGGTCACCTTGATCGTCTTGTTCAACTTGTATTTCAGTCCGTAGTTGATATTTTCCAGTATTGAAGGGTGGGTCGATGTATATTAAGTTGATACTCTCATCAGGAACATACTTCTGAAGAATTGTGAGGTTATCCCCATAATAGAGCTGATGTTTAGACATGCTTTGCTTTTCTTAGTAGTGCTTTCAAACACGCTATTAGATTAGATTTACTTTTTTGTGGAAAAATTATATCAGAATATGTATAATTTATCAACTATGTTGTCTGAAAGCCGTAGATATTTGTCTTGACGATATGCATTTTTTCGTGTAAAATTGTAAAAAGTCTGCAAATTAGAAAGTTGAATGGGTTTCCGCAGGAGGAGTTAACATGGCTGTTTTACTTGGATTAGATGTCGGTGACGTGAGGATTGGTGTAGCCGTTAGCGATGCTCTTGGTAGTGGTGCACATCCATTATGTACCCTGACTCGGACAAATCGGCAGCGTGATATAACAGCGATAGGTGATCTTGCCTCTATCCACAAGGTAGAACGAATCATCATTGGATTGCCTATTTCACTTGACGGAACCCTTGGCACACAAGCAGAGAAAGTGCAAAAATTTGGGACTCGGTTGTCCGAAGGACTTGAAATTCCTGTCGAGTTCTGGGATGAGAGGTTTACTACATCAGAAGCAGAAGAAATTTTGGATAGAGTCAACATGGATCCTAAAGATCGAAAAAAAGTTATTGACCAAGTTTCTGCTGTAATAATTTTAGATGAATATCTGCGTGGTAACATAGACGAAGAGTAGGGCAAGGTCTTCAGTATTTCGTTAACTTACTGTTGCAGATTATCTGATTAGGCAGCGTTGATTTGGAGGCACCTCATGTTCCTACGCAATATAGGATCCGTATTGACTCGAAAACGAGTTCAGAGGTTTGCGGTATACGCGCTGGGTTGTCTCGGTATCATCTGCTTTAGTACGGTTTTAGTTGGTGGATACTATTTGTCCCCAATTGCTGCATCAGAGGAGATTGTGACCATTAAAATTGCACCTGGTAGCAGCACAACAACAATTGCGAAACATCTTACGACCAATAATCTGATTCGAAGTCCTCTTGTCTTCAAAATTGCGGTTCGGTATCGTGGGATAGGCACGCAACTCCGTGCTGGCACTTATCAACTTAGTCGGGACATGTCTCTCACGCGGATTCTTGATGAACTTAAGAAAGGGCAAATTGAATATCAGACTTTTACTGTGCCGGAAGGCATTACGGCAAAAGCAATTGCAGAACTTTGGGAATCTTCTGGGTTTGGGACTGCGGGAACGTTTGTGGAGGCAATGCAGTCCCCTAAATTACTCGAAAAATACGTGCCTGAGGGTGTTGCAGCGGAAGGCTATCTTTTTCCAAATACTTACAAATTCGCCAAAGGGAGCACAGCAGAAACAATTGTTCAGATGATGTTGGCGGAAGCTGCTAAGAGATGGGACGAAACATTAGCTAAAGAAGCAGAAGTATTAGGGTTAACACGTCATCAAGTCGTTACGCTGGCATCTATTATTCAAAGGGAGGCTGGATCCGATTCGGAAATACCCCGAATTGCCAGTGTTTTTCACAATAGACTAAAACACAATTGGCGGCTACAAGCGGACCCAACGGTGCTTTACGCATTAGGTGATCCGAAACGTCTATTGACAAGAGCTGACCTAAAAGTCGTATCACCTTACAATACTTACTTACATAAAGGTTTACCACCCGGTCCCATCGGTAATCCGGGAATGGCTTCTATTTTAGGAGCGCTGAGACCTGAAGAGACATCTTTTTATTATTTTGTTGCTATCGGTGAAGGGGAACATCATTTCTCAAAGACGCTTGCTGAACATAATAGGATGATTCGTCAAGTAAGACGCAAAAAAGCAGCCTCAAACCGATAGGCTAATGAATATATGATGCATAATACAAATATACAAATAAACATATACGCGTGAACGGAGTTATAAGATAATATATGGGAAATGTTGAATCTCAACAAACACTTCAGTCTGAAGTTACAATTTCTGGAAAAGGGTTGATGCTGGGGGAACCAGTTGAGCTAAAAATAAAGCCAGCTCCGCCAGATTCCGGTATTGTCTTTCAACGGATTGACCAGTCAGGATCATCGGAGGTGAAAGTCTGTCCGGAAAATTGGGTGGAGGTATTACCCCGTTGCACAAGTTTACAACATGACGATACAATAGTTAGTAGTGTTGAACACCTTTTGTCCGCCCTTGCAGGACTCAAAATTGACAATGCAAAAGTAGAACTCAATGCACAGGAGCCTCCCGGTCTTGATGGCAGTGCGTTGCCTTACGTTACTAAAATCCAAGAAGTTGGACTGAAGCAGTTAGATGCACCACGCCGTTTCATTGAAGTTTCTGAAGCGTTCGCTATTTGTGATGAAAACAAGCAACTTATTTTTCTCCCATCCGATACTTTTGAAGTTACGTTCGCGTATGATCACCCAAATACTGAGCCACAGTTTGCTACATGGGACATGACATTGGATAATTATATTAGCGAAATTGCACCGGCTCGCAGTTTCTGTTTTGAGGCAGAAATTGAGGCATTACAATCACTCGGGATCGGAAAGGGTGCGAGTTATGAGAATGTTGTAGTTGTCAAAGCGGATGGACAGACAAGTTCTGAATTAAGGTTTAAAGATGAATTTGTTCGTCATAAAACGCTTGATCTCATCGGTGACCTCTACCTTGCAGGATACTTGCCGAAAGCGCAAGTCATAGCCATGCGCACGGGACATACGTTCCACGCCCAATTTGTACAGGCACTTGCAGAAAAGGGCATCCTTGATTTCACAGACGCTGAAGATGATAAGAAAAATGAACCCGTTGAAGCGAAGGATATCTACCGAATTCTGCCACATCGGCATCCGATGTGTTTGATTGATAGGGTGATTGAATTTGAAAACGGGAAACGTGCTGTCGGCATTAAAAATCTAACGTACAACGAACCTATATTTGAGGGACATTTTCCAGCACAACCGGTGATGCCGGGCGTTTTACAAGTGGAAGCGCTTGCACAACTCGGTGCATGGTTGCTGCTTCAGGAAATCGGAAAAGAGGATCAACTCGGTTATTTTCGCTCTATTAGTAAAGCGACTTTTCGTAAAACGGTCATACCGGGAGATCAACTCCGCTTAGAAATTGAGATTGTTCAGCGGCGCACCAACTTGGCACGGATCGTGGGGAAAGCGTACATAGATGACGCGCTTGCAACAGAAGCGGAATTGTCTATTGCACTTGCCGCTACAGAAAACGAGTAGACTCAAAATGACGATATTCTCATATTTTTTAAAGCACTAAAACAATTAGAAAGTAGGACAAACTTGTGACAGCGACAAACATCCATCCAACAGCAATTATTTCACCTAAGTCCGAATTGGGAGAAGGTGTCCGCATTGAGCCCTATACCATTGTTGAAGACCATGTTCAGATTGGTGCAAATACTGTTATAGGACCGCATGTTCAGCTCGGAAAATGGACGACGATTGGTGAAGATTGCCAAGTCTTTTTCGGTGCTACTATTGGAAATCCTTCAAAGGATCTCAAATATAATGGTGAACGGAGTTATGTTCGCATTGGCAACCGAAATGTGCTGCGTGAGTATGTCTCTATCTCTCGTTCAACTTTTGAGGATGGCGAAACGGTTGTTGGTGATGATAACCTATTTATGAATTGGGTGAATATTGCGCATGATTCTATTATCGGCAGCAGAACGATAATGGCGAATTTTGCCACACTTGCCGGTCATGTAACAATAGAAGATGATGTCCGACTCGGTGCTTACGCTGCGCTTCATCAATTTGTCCGTGTTGGTAAAATGGCGATGGCGGGTGGCTGTTCAAAGATCGTTCAAGACGTTCCCCCGTTTGCACTATCGGCTGGTCAACCTGCTCGTGTTCGCGATCTAAATCGCATCGGTATTCGAACATCGCGTATCAATCCATTAGCAAAATTGTCCCCCGAAACCTTTGCACTCCTCAAGAAAGCTTTCCGTATTCTATTCCGTTCTGGTATACCATTGAGACACGCTGTCAGCAGAGTGAAAGAGGAATTACCAACAAATCCAGAGGTTGAATACCTACTCCAGTTTATAGAATCATCCAAACGTGGTATCGGTTTTAGCCAACCAAATCGTTCTGTGAAAGGTGATATATAAACATAGTCCCCAGAAACGAAATTTAATTGAGGGATACGCATAATTAAACGAGATTGTTCCAAATTACATACACACCCCTCCTGATAAACTATTCACGCTGGTGAAAATTCGTACTGCCATATACCACACAGGAGAAAATCATGGATACCGTCCACGACTTTGTACTCAAACAAAAAAAGTATATGCCTATTTTTTCAAAGGCGAGTGGTAAACCGACTATTTACATTGAAGGATATCCATGTGAGGACGATGAACCTATGGCCGCAACTGGATTTCATGGTGTGCAGATTAATGCCTTTTATGACCAACTCTCGCGATATTTCGCTATCAATGACCAAATATACATCGGTGTTGACAGTTTTATTTACTATTCTGAAGGGGACATAACTAAGTCTGTTGCACCAGATATTTACGTTGTTTTCGGTGTTGATAAAACCCCTGAACGTCGCAGTTTCTATACGTGGGCAGAGGGAGCGGCACCCGTTGCTGTTTTTGAGTTTCTCTCTGATTCAACTGCACATCAGGATCGAGATAAAAAAGTTGAGTTATATCTGAACGATATAGGTGTTCAAGAATACTTTGTCCATCAACCGGAATTAAAAAAGTCGGCTGAGTTTCGTGGGTGGCAGCGGAGTCCATCGGGTGACATCGTAGAGATTGAACCTGATGCGCGAGGTGGCTTGTTCAGCGAAGCGTTAAATCTCTGGTTTCGATGGAAGGACGATCACACAACGCACGTGAGGCTTTTGCGTCCGTACCTGCCTGATGGTACCCCGATAACAACATCTATGGAAGAAGAACGCCTTCGGCTGCAAGAAAAACATCTCCGAGAAGAAGCGGAAACGATGGCAGCAGAAGAAACAGAACGCAGACAGAAAGCGGAAACGATGGCAGCAGAAGAAGCAGAACGCAGACAGGAACTGGAAATTGAGTTAGAACAACTTCGTGCTCAACTGGCTAACTCACGAAATGAAACACCTTCTAATTGAACGTTTTTCAATGGTATTACACCGTTAAGACTTACCCCAAATACTTGACTTAGTTATTTTATTGTTCAAATCAACGCTAAATGTATCTATTGGATAATATAGAATCCCTGGAGTACCATTATGAACGGAGAATGTCTTTCTCACTTATTGTCAGAAGAAGATCGAAAACATTTTGAAGAACAGGGATACCTTTACGTGCCGAACGCGCTATCATCAGAGATGGTGGAGTACCTAACAAACGCTGTTGATAAACTTCATAGCAACGCGCTTTCTACTGGTAGAGCAACACAAGGTAATCACTGGGGTTTCTCTAATTTTTTGGGTGAAGATGATGCATTCTTGGAGCTTGTTGACCTACCGACAACGTTACCCAAAGTGTGGGGTATTTTGGGATGGAATATCTATCTTTACCATGCACACATGCACGTCAAACCGCCTGCCCCGCCAGATGCACAGGAGGGAGATGGTTGGTTGGAATGGCATCAAGACAGTGGACGCGTTAATATTGAGATGGAGACACACCCGCGCCCGCGCCTATCCTTGAAAGTAGCGTTCTTCCTCACAGATGTCTCTGAACCCGGTCGTGGTAATTTTTACATTCGTCCCGGTAGCCACTTCTCGGATGTGCCACTCCCTGAATCCGAAATCAGTCGTGACCCACGCGAAAAAACAGCGTCAGGCATTCCTGAAGATGCAATGCCTGTGTGCGTCGAACCTGGGACAGCAGTTCTTTTTGATAGAAGACTCTGGCACTCGCGCAGTCCTAACACCTCACAGATGACTCGCAAGGCACTGTTTTACGGCTACGGATACCGATGGATTCGTCAGAAAGACGATATGACGGTCGAACATCTCTATGACCGTTGCGATCCGATTCGCCGCCAATTGCTTGGTGCTGCTGTCAGAAACAATGGTCGCTATGTTCCAACTGACGAGGATGTACCGTTACGCGGATGGTTGATTGAACAATTTGGTAAAAACGCTGTGTATTTGCAGGGACCTCTCGGCTCCTAACCCACGTATTTTCTGTGAATTTAGGGAAGCAGGCATACCTTTCCAAAATTCTTACGCGACTCCAGCAGTTGATGTGCCTCAGCCGCATGCTCCAAAGGTAACGTCCTATCAATGATAGGGACTAACAGTCCCAATTCTGCAAGGCGAACAAGTTTTCTAAGTTCTTTAGTCGTACCTAACGCTGATCCCATAATGGTGAGTTGTTTTTGATACATTTTTCGGATGTTGATTTCCCCAATGTTGCCCGTTGTTACACCGCAGGACACGAGCCTTCCATTTTTAGCAAGACTGCTGATACTCTGCTCCCATGTCGCAGCGCCTACATGTTCCAAAACAACATCAACACCCCGACCGTTTGTCTCCGCAAGGACAACCTCTGAAAAATCAACATCGGTGTAGTTAATCGTAATATCAGCACCGAATTGTTTTGCGCGTGCCAATTTTTCATCAGTGCTTGCCGTAGCAAAGATGCGTGCCCCGACAAATTTGGCAATTTGCAAACCCGCACTGCCGACACTTCCCCCCGCACCGAGTATCAGTACATCTTCACCTGCGCGGAGTTGTGCGCGCGTGACAAGCATGTGCCATGCTGTGAGATAAGCGATCGGCAGTGCTGCCGCCTCAACGAAAGGCAACGCACTCACAATCCAAATCGCATTCTCTGCAGGTGCTTTAACGAATTCGGCATAACCGCCATCCGTCTGGAATCCGAGTAACTGTTGTGTGTCACACAGATTTTCATAGCCGTTGACGCAGTCACTACACACACCGCACGGAATACACGGCGCGAGAAGTACGTGGTTGCCGATAGCGAGATCGGGATGTTCGCCAGAAATTTCGACTATCTCGCCTGCGATGTCAGAGCCTAAAATGTGGGGGGTGCCTGTTTCTTCAAGTTTCTGCTTTATCTCAGGACGGTCGCGCCGCGCGTGAATATCAAGGTAGTTGACAGCGCATGCTTTGACTTTAACGAGAATTTCACCAGGTCCAAGGGTAGGTAGTTCCACCTCCTGATACTTTAAGACATCAACTTCGCCCTGTTCTGAAAACGCAACTGCCTTCATGCTACATCCAATCCAGTATGTATAAAAGCCCTAACCGTAAGCACCATGATTGAGAAAGCCTAACAATCGCCGTAACCGCGGGTTTGCGTCCCGATAAACCGATTCGGGCATATTATAGTTCATGAAAGGATAGAATTTATGTCCAACCAATCGGCGTGCGTAGGTAATTTGCGTAATGTATCGTGTACGCTGGGTCTGATTTGGGCCACCACGATGCCACACCTGATTGTTGAACATGATGACGCTTCCCGCTTTGCCGAGATTATATTGGACCTTATCTTCCCATTCCGTACCCTTTATCGGATTAGGGGGTGATGCACCGAAAAGATGCGAACCGGGAACAACCTCTGTCCCACCATGCTCAATCTCGGTGACATCCGTGAGGTAGTAGTTTGCGGTAAAGAGAAGCACGGGGAGTTTTACATTTTTTGGCGGTTCGCCCTCCGTCACGAGATAGTGTGGGGCATCGTCTTGGTGCCAAGACGTGATTCCGCCTCCTGGACGTGTTTGAAAAGAGTTGTTGTGGATAACATGGCAGTTTCCAGCGACAAGTGCTTCAGCAAAGGAGACAATTGGTTCAAGGTCAAATAACCGTAGGTTTGCCTCGCTGTGTTCAAACATTCGATGACATAAGTGCATCGTTGATTCGTGATTTCCACCGTTCAAGCCATTCGGATTGTTTTCAAGTGACCACTCTAAATCCTGTCGCAGTTCTGCACAGTGATCAGGGGTCAATACGTTTTGTAGGAATAGGCATCCGTCGCGGTGAAAAGTTTCTACCCATTCTTGAATTTGTTCTGGGCTGACATCCTGCTCCGACCAATAAAGCGTTTCAGACATAAGGGACCTCTTTTGTAATCCGAAAAAGGCGGAGTCAAAACCCCGCCTAAACATGATTGTAAACTCATAACTAAAGTTATGATTATATCTTTTATAACGTTAACGGATAGGTTACCCCATAGCAGCAGCAACAATAATACCGAGTGAGACAAGAACACCTGCAACCGCAATACCGGCAGCTGTGTTGTTCTCCTCAGCAATCTGTCGGTTGAGGTCATACGGTGTTGCCATATCGAAGACCTTATACCCGACCATCAAGATGATTAAGCCAACAATGCTAAAGACTGTTACTAAAATAATATCTCGTGCAATACCTTTCCATTCAAACAGTGCTGGTTGTTCTGAAGCACCATCATCTTGCGCCATAACGGTTGTTGAAAATATAGCGAAGACGCACAGTGATACCATAACTAAGCAGAATGTTGCTGATACGATTCTTTGCGCTTTCATGGTTCCTCCTATTGGAACACGTATGTCCCATATACAAAAAGTTTGAAAGTGTGCAAAAGTTGCAAGTCTGTAAGAACGGTAGGTTTCCGTACCATTCTAAGTCTATACAACTTTAGTAAGACACTTTACAGAATTTGGGTAATTTATTCAACATTTTTAAGTAGTTGAAACTGCATCTCTGCAGTAGTGTGTATCTGTTTAATCAGGATAGCGCCCTTTTCTTGAAGATAACGCCATCCGGATGTGACATCTTCAAGGTTATCAACTTGAGGCACATCAAATGCAGAATCATCCGTTGCATCATCACTTTCTGCTCTCTGTGCACGAATGAGGGATGGGACTTGTTCGCAACCGGTAATCAGTGTATGGCTTATTTCGTTTTCCGCATAGTTAAGTGTCCACTTTATTTGACCATTTCGGGAGACGGTAAAGGCTTCGGGAGTTGCACCAGAACTTAAATGGATTGAACCTGAGACTGCTGTCTTAACGCCCGGATCAAGTCCACGGAGTGTATAGACATTAACCATAATATCTTCAGGATTGAGGTGTGGTCCCTTACCTTCAGTGCAGAACCCGTAAAACCCATCAGGATATGTACCTTTCAGTTCACCATCTGTCCACTGCTGATACATTGCACTTATCGTTATACCTTCAGCCACCTTACGCCATTTTTCATCTCGTGTATGTTGGTTTAAGCGCTGCAAATAGTAAGCATAAACCAGACCATTCCACTGCACCGGTACACCAAGCCAAGAATGTGTATAGAATGTTGTGCCGAAAACCGGTATGGAAGCGAATCGCATGCCAGGACGATCAGGCAGATGCCAGTGATATAGGAATGGTAGTCCTGTTGTTGCCCAATATTCTGCACGTTTCAGATATGTTTTATTACCAGTGATTTCATGCCCTTCCACATAAGCACCGATAGCATGTGCTGCAGCAAGTATATCTGGTTCATACAGTGGACATTCCCACGGCTGGGCACCGCGTGGCACCGAAAAACGCTCCATAAATGAGAGCGCTTTTTTACCTGCTTCAAGCGAGACGTTGTTGCCGGTAATACGTGCATTTTTCAAGAGTTTCAACGCGTTTGATGCACACGTGCCAAGAACAACATCCCCAGCTTTTCCAAGGTTCTCTGTTTTCTCAGATGTTGGTTGAAACCCCCAACTGCCATCCTCTGCTTGAGTCTCAAGTATGGACTGCACTTCCGCTTCATAGTATCCTAACGCAGCGTCTAAATGTCCGTAATAGAACGGGAACTCTCCGCTTAGTATGTGGCATGATCCTCGTGCCGCCAAACCGCCCGCATCAGTATCCGCAATCGTTTTTTCTGCGATCTCTTTGACTCGTTCCTTAACAGATTCAGATTTCGTCACAAGGTAATCATACCAAAGTAAGGTAGCAAATCCGGGTTCGTTATGGGAAGCCCAATCGACACAGTGTCTGGATTGCCTTGCCTCTTCATCCCAGACAGTATGCATGAAACCGTGTCGTGAGAGTAAGACCTCTTCTTCGTCATTACGTGGTGATTCCAGCGGTTCGGGTGTGCCATACGCGGATGTCCAATGCGAAATAGCATCTAAGATTGAAGCATTTCCGTCAGCAATTATCTGACAATCAATTGTGATAGGCCGTTCTGGCGTTAGTCGGTAAGCTGTCTGAGCAACAAGTGTATTTTCCTCTACCCACTCTGGCACAGTTGGAACAAAAAGACCCATTAAATGATTTCGCTCTTGGTGATACCAATTGGGTGAAGCGAACACAGCAGAAACATTTTGTGCCTCACCATCCCAACTATGCAACGGATTCCAAGCAATACCAATAACCGACTTCTGCATCTCAACCGCCATCACTGGAACGGTGATTTTATACGGATGTGGAACCAGTCGGTTGTTAAGCGGAGGTGCAGCATCCCGTGTGTTTGAAGAAGGTTCATCACCTTCAAGGAATTCAAGACCTGGAAACAACGCTGCGGTTTTCTTTTCGCGAGCACTCTTGTGTCCAGCATAAATTTCAGCGCCTCGGAAAGCAAGAAGTTCACGTTCTCCATCAACAGTTAATCGGCATGCCGTTTTGACACGTTTTGCATCTTCCGTGAGGATCAGCTGTAACTGAAGCGTCCATGTAACTCCATCAGAATCCTTGTGTTCACCTGTTATGCGAACAATGGATTCTCCCAGACTGTTACCAGCAAGCTGAACATCGTTCGGAATAAATCTGATATTTTGGACTTTATTACCAGAAAGGTAGGTTGCCTCAGCAATCATTTTGGAGGTCGCTACCTGCTGATATGCACTCCCCTTCGCTACGAAAACCGCGTAATATTCAAAACCTAATTTGGATTTTTCTTGTGAATTTTTTCTGGATTTTCGATTTTTCGATTGGGGTTGTTCCCCGTTATGTACGAGAACGATGCGAAGGTTCTTATTTTCCAATACCACATGTTCGTCATGCATGAAGGCATGGAGTTCTGGAACGACCTGTGTTTCAAGCTTCGGTAGTGCAGGACGAATGTGAACGACACCCTCCATCTTGGCAGAACCTTCAACATGATGAGACTTAAGCGAGACACTGAAATTAATCGCATTCGAACGTGGAACAGCACGCGCATACCATACAAAAGTTGATGTTTCACCGGGCGCAAGCGTCTTCACATTATGTGCTGATCGTCCCCGTCGTAACTTAATATTGCTGATGCTAAGTCGCGTCCTACTGTCCTTTGCAAGTGGTCCCGCACCAACGTTTCTGATAGTGCATTGAATCTCAAACGCTTCTCCTGTGCCAACGATCGCTGCTGTCGGTCCCACACTCACAATTTCTAATTTCGGTTGTGCAGCATAAAGTGTTAAATCAATCGGTTCAACGTCTAATTGATTATGGATTTCAACTGCTATCTCCTGTGCAGGTGTCCAACCATCACGATTGAACTCAAACAGAGACATGCGATCCTCAGGCAGCTTCGCAATTGCAAGTCCACACTGTATTTCTACAGGTGCTACTTTTTTATCTTTAGTGCTATCCTCGGTAGAGGCGATTTCAGTCTGAGTAAGTTTAAGGAGTTTCGGTTGTCCCCATAATGCCCATGCGAAGCTGCTATTTCCCTCACTATTACATTGCGTAATGAAGACAAGTTCTACTTTTTCGCCTGCATAGCGGGTTAAGTCTACGCCGTTTTCAGACCAATGGCATTCCATTGAAACAGATTCAAAACACTGTTTACCAGAAACTTCAATAGAAAATTTAACACCGCCGGGTTGTCTTTGCTCGTCATCAAACACGACACCATCTCGGAGACCGATACTAAAATGCAGAAAAAGCGCCTCGCTTTCTTCAACCGAAGGCAACTCTAATTCATAGACAATTCGTGCAGAATCAGTCGGTGATGGGTGTTCAAAGAGTGCAGGTTTGGTAACGCCACCTGCTGAATCTGCCATGCTTGCTGATATGTGTTCGGCACCGGAAGACTTGCTCTCCTCAAACATTGCAACAAAATCATACAATACCTCGCTCTCGCCAAGAGAATAAGGAACAGGTGGTTCGCTTGGGGCGGGTGTTTCATCTACTTCGGGAACCGTATCTTCCTGTGGTGCTTCTTCAGTTGCAGGTGTTTCGGCAGTTTCGGATGTGTCTTCAGTTTCAGATGTTTCATCTACGGTCTCAGACATTATTTCAACTTCTGGTGGAGCATCTTCCGCTGGTGTATCTTCAGACTCGGATGTATTATCTGCCTCAGACATATCTTCGGTTTCAGACACCTTCTCAACCTCTGGTGCTTCTTCAGTTTCATAAGTCTCTTGAGGTTCAGGTGTTTCTTCTACCTCAGATTCTACATCCACATTTTGCGCTTCATCAGTTTCTGGTGTTTCATCGGGGTGAGGTATTCCTGTATCTTCTGACGGAGCATCCGAATCAGATTCCGACTGCGCATCATTGGAGGTTTCCGATTCACCGTTTTCATCAACAAGTTCAAGCAAATTAATAATAGGAGTTTCGTTGGGTTGTTCAGACTCTGGTTGTTCTTGATCAACTACCTCCTCGTCATTTTGTGTATCTTCTTCCATTTTTCCGATAAGAAAATGTTGGAAAAACGTCAGCATTTTATATCTCCTCTGGTCTTTTTAGGGCAGAAATTAATATCTATTGTTTTTCTTGCCATTGTTGTTTTTTCTCTTTCATTTCATCGTTGAGAATAGGGTCAGATGAATGCGTTTGGCTTGCCTCGTCAATAATCCAATTCCCATCTTCATCTTTTAGCACAGGTTTACGCTGTTCAACGGGTAGCACACCAAACGGTTTATGCGGCTCTATCTGATACCAATAT
>CBDCOJ010000017.1:0-37324 GCA_965219695.1 Candidatus Poribacteria bacterium
CAAGAGATTGATATACCAGAAGGTATAAGGAGACATTCCTATCTCACGAGTGAAGTTTGTAAAATTTTATTGCATTGTCGTGGAAAAGTTTATTCAATTCCTCAGGCGTGCACCCTGATACAGCGTCCTGCAAAGTCTGCACCCAACGCGGATAATCCGATGCTAACGTTGAAACTGGCCAATCACTCCCATAGATCACACGTTCAAACCCGAAACACTCAATAACATGCTCAATATAAGGTTTTAGATCGGCAGCAGTCCAATTCTCATGGTCAGCCTCTGTTACCAATCCAGAAATTTTACAGTAGACGTTTGGTAAATCCGCAAGTGTTTTTATCTCCTGCTTCCAAGGTTCAAACAGTTGGTTTTTGATGTCTGGTTTACCGATATGATCTAAGATAAATTGGACATTAGGACACTGTTCTACAAGCCGAATAGTATTAGCAAGTTGCGGATAAAAGATACAGAGATCAAAACTCAATCCGTAGCGTGCAAGCGTTTTTACACCATTCACAAAGTTGGGTTGGATACAAAACTCGACACTTTCTCCTTGGATAAGGCGGCGAATGCCTTTTACAAGTGTATCCTCTGCCAATTTTTCAATAAAAGGCTCTACCTGTTTGCCTTCTTCAAGCGGTGCCCATGCCACAATACCCCGAATACGTGGCTCTACGGCTGCGAGAGAAGTAACCCAAGCAGTTTCTTTTAATCCATCATCTGGATGCGTATCACATTGGACAAAAACAATAGATACTATTTCCATATTCTCATGCGCGGCGGAATAATCATTCAGAAGATACGGTTTATTTAATGTTGGAACTTGTTTTAGCCAAGGGTATCTTAGCTGCTTTGGGTGCCATAAATGAACATGTGTATCAACAATCGGGAATTTTTCCATTGTCCACCTCCAATTGTGCTAAGGATTGGCATATTTTACTATTTCCGACAAAAATTGTCAATTTATATAATATGTATACATCAGAACCATTCAATTGTCCAATAACTTCTTCTTCTAAAACTTTTTCTGTAGGAGCGAGCTCCAGCTTGCTACCCCTGTACAAAATGTTGAGAAGAACACGAGAATTAAATGGCTGTGATGCATATATGAGGGTATGTAAAGTTTTTGTAGAAACAGTGGTATGTAAAGAGATAAGATGTTGCGAGGTATATAAAAAATGGTATCCTTTCCTAATAATCATATTCATAGGAGAGGACACCAATACTCAATATAAATATAAGTATACCATCGGATACCCCGAAGTTAAGGAGATTTTAGAAAAGATCGCTGAGGTTTGTGGCGAACTTTTATCGACCTCTTGTGTCCCGTTAGAAGAGGCAGAGACCCGTGTGCGAGACCTCATGCTGAGAAGTGGTCAAAAGTTGCTACAA
Organism: Candidatus Poribacteria bacterium; assembly: GCA_965219695.1. Taxonomy (GTDB): domain Bacteria; phylum Poribacteria; class WGA-4E; order WGA-4E; family WGA-3G; genus MSPOR6. The sequence goes on from CBDCOJ010000017.1 coordinate 1,390, forward strand.
GTGTGTGTATCCGAAAGCAGCATCTGAGCAATCATCAGCACCTGTTGAATGTCCACAATGTGAATAGACGTGTCGTCCGATACAAACACGAGGTGTGAATATCATAACACTTTGTGGCAAGATCCGTGTGCAGCGTTGGATGTATGAATGTAAGTCGGGTCATTATCATAGACCTTGGGATGTGTGTCAAAGGTTGCGAGGTAAATGGACGCGTCGTGTTATAGAGCGGATGTGTTATCTTGCAGCACATTTTGACTATAGAGCAGCAGCGAAAGAGTTATCTTTTTTGGGGATGGAAGTGAGCCATACGACATTGCGCGAAAAAGTGCTTGAGTGGTCATCAGACTTAAGCGTTTGTGAACAGGTGGCAATCCAAAGACTTTGGAAAAATGAGCGTTGGTATGTGAGTTGTGATGGGTGTTATACGAACTCGCCTGAAGGTTGGAAAGATTGGAATGAACTCAAACAAGCAGCATGACATTTATAACCAAAACTTTACAGACTCCTAATCTTAACGTAAACCTACTTTTTGCTTCTACGTTACAATACTATCATATAGCAATAAACATTGACGGAGCATATTCTTTTGAAGCCGAAGCCCTCACATAGAAATAGATTCCTGATTCTCCTTGCGTTCAGTTTTCTTGTTTTTGTACAACCTGTCTTTACTGCGGAAAAAGCCGAACCCACTCCACCTCCTCAAGAGGAAATTACCACCTCGACTCCAGTCGAGAACCCGTTTAGCAAAAAGCCCAAAAAAGATGAAAATACGTGGTCTCCGAGCGAATCAAAAACGAAAACGACAGACGACCCATCAACGACAGAAGATATAGATTCAGATATATCTTTGCGCCGCCAGATGCTGATGCCATACTTAGAAACACTACGTCGCTGGAAATATCCACCTGATCTCGGTGACCTTTCCGAACTTTACGATTGGAAACCGCGTCCCAAAACGGATACTAAAGGTATAGATCTTCCTATGGATTCAAACCTACAAGTAAAAATCGACCAGTCTGTGACAGTTGAGGTCAACAAAACACACTATTTTGGTGAAGGGGATTTGAACCGTTACGGTGGTTATAGTTATGGGAGCTACGGTGACTACGGTTCAGGACTTGACCTTGGGCTTACTTCTTCTTACAGTTATGAAGATTTCGGTTACAGCAGTGGGTTTGGCGGCGGATATGACAGTTTCGGTTCGAGTTATGGGAGTGGCTACAGTAGTTATGGTGGTTACAGCAGCTTTGGCAGAGGCGGCATTCCCCGATCTACCGGTATTAATATACGGCAAAGACAAATTATTGGATTACATGGTCGTGTCGGAGAACGGTGGCATGTCGCGGTGGATTACAATGCAGGTGATACTTATGGCGGTGGGTATGGTGGATATGGTAGCAGTTACGGGGGATATGGACTTGGAGGCGCGAAAGAACAGAAGATTAAAATTTGGTATGAAGGTAAACCTGAAAGTTTCATAAAAACCATCTCTTTTGGTGACATTACACTCAGCCTGCCGAACACCCGGTTCCTGAACATTAACCGTAATCTGTTTGGACTTGAAGGCGTGTTTGAATATAAAAACACCCAAATGACACTTTTCTATTCACGAAGTAAAGGTGTTCGCGAAGTGCGCACATTCCGTGGACAGTCTCGGAGAGCGAGTTTCGGTTACGGGCCGCGCGGTATTCAGATTGCGGATGCGAATTATGTGAAAAATAGGTATTATTTAATCCATCAAGGCGAGGATGGTTTGCTCCATGACGCATATCTTCCTATAAAACAGGGGAGTGTGGAAATTTATATAGATGATAGCGTCGTGGGCAATAACCAAGGGGGTCAACGAACGAGTCAAGGTTACTTCAATCAACAGTTTCCAGGGCAAGACTACAACATAAACTATGAAACTGGTGAAATTGAGTTCTTGTCTTCTATCTCCCCCAGTTACACTATTGTTGTCGCTTATGAATATCTGGGAGACGGTGGTGGTAGCGTTGGAAATCCTGGGAATGTCTTTGCTGATGAAAACGGAGATGGGATTATTGATGAAGAGGGCGAAGAGGTTGGCTATGTTGTGTTGAAAGAGAAAGGAATTCGTGGAACAGTGGCAGATAACGTCTACTTTCTTAGCAACCGAAACATCAATCCTCGTGATTTTCATTTGACAATTATCCGACAAGGAGAAAGTGAAACATTCCAAACTGATGCAGGACTTGTGCCATACATAGAAATATTTGGTTTAGATCAGAACGGAGACGGCATTGTAGATCCTGAGTTCATAGACTACGACAGGGGATTACTACGTTTTCCAAATTTACACCCCTTTCAAATCAGCGATCCACAACATCCCTACTACCGTTACCGAGATTCTTTGAATAACGAAGCGATTTATCTCGAATCCCTCCGTAGCACTGACCAGGTTTATACAATTGTTGCTGACTATTCTTATCAATCTGAAACCTATAATGTCGGTCTATTTGTGATTCCAAATAGCGAAACTGTCCGATTAAACGGGAGAGTCCTCACACGCGATACGGACTACATGATGGTTTATGAAGTTGGGTCAATTCGGTTTTTTACAGAACTTGATGAATTTGATGAAATCGTCGTGGAATTTGAAAAGACACCTTTCGGCGGTTCACAGCAAGCAGTTGTTGGTGTATGGTTAGAATACACACATAAACCGAAACCGAAATCAGCGCGAGAGCAGAATCTTGAAGATAGGTTCAATCGTCTGGGTGGCATGCAAATGACACAAACAGGTTTGGACAGTAATCTTACGAATGACCCATTTTCGGGCGGGTTACCTCGGAGCAACACGTTTTCTGGCGGGGGATTTAATAATACCGGCTTCGGCCGTAGCGGCTTCGGTAGTGGTTTTGGTGGGGGTGGATACAGTAGTTTTGGAAGTTTCGGAGGTCGTTCGAGAATCGGACCGAGTTACTTAGGCGGCTACGGCACAGGCATGAATTATTTCAATCCTGTTTTCCAGAAGGGTTTCAATGTATCAACAGGCTATATCTTAACAACTGGACAAAAACCTCTTCAAATACCGAATGTTAACGAAGTTCCCAACCGCTTGCAAGCATTTAATATCAACACGAGTTTTGGACGGGAGTTCAACATGGCGTGGTTATTGAACCCGCTGCCTTTTATCAATGTTCACAATTTTCCACTCTCTATTGACTTTAGTGGGGAGTCGGCTTATTCACATAATAACCCGAATAGTGTAGGGGTTGCCCTTATTGATAGTATGGAAGGTGTAAAAGAAACTACTACTATCCCAACGATCAAATACAGTTGGAAACCGAGTAGTGTGCCATACATCCCGGAATCGCCTCAAACAGGGACACCAATACACAATTATACCGTGTTACCCACACAAGAAAATAGAGCACTTTTTAATGTTGTTCTAAAAGATAGGGAAGAAGCGGAGGCAGTTGGCAACTATATGCGCAACCAAGATGTACCTGCCTCGTCAATTCAGCCGCTCTCTCTTTCTACGGAAGAACGGTTGATTATGGAAATTGGGTACGATTTTACGGATGTCGTTGAAGAGTGGGGTGGTTTCTCAAACGGCATCTCAAAGTCCGGTGTTGACTACTCAGAGCGTGGGTTTGTTGAAATGTGGTTACGCGTGCAAGGTGACGACGATGTAACACTCTATCTCAATCTTGGTGCTGTGAATGAAGATGCGGATGCTGATGGACGCCTTGACAGTGAAGACCTTCCACAAACATTAGAGGATACCAACGGAGACGGTATTGTTGACGCGCTTGATCTCGACCTTGAAAATCTACCAGATGTATATCGACATCGTGGTAATGGTAGATCGGATACAGGCGAGGACGTGGGCTGGAGCTTTGACGGACCATTTGAACCAAAGTCTTTTGGGGCAAATAATCAAATTTTGGATAGCGAGGATTTAAATGGAGACGGCGTGCTCGATAGCGTTGATGCATATTTTCAGGTTGCTATCCCACTTAATGAGATTCCAAACGAATGGGTTAAGGGGAAAAATAAGAACGGGTGGACGTTCCTTAGTATCCCGCTCACTAAATTTTTACCGGAAGGCTCTCGCCTCCCCAGTCTCGTATTTGTTCAACATTTCCGTTTTTGGCTCATGAAGAACCGGCCCGGCAACGTTACGGGAAAATTTCAATGGGCATCTATTGAAATCGTTGGGAATAAGTGGGAACAGGGTGTAGTCACAAAATCCTTTGCAGAGACAACCGCCGGCCTTTCTGACCGTCAAGTTGTTGAAGATACGCTCGAAAAGTTCATCGTTGGCACAAAAGATAACTTCAGCTTTGACGACTATCAGAGTGCATATATCGAAATTGAAGATGACGAACTTTTTAGAAAACTACACCCGTTTACGGCTACCTCGCTCGGTTTTCAAACACAGCAACAACGCGAACAGACGCTTAGCCTCGAATATTATCTCTACCCTGATTCCTACGGTATTACCTCCAAGCAACTAAAAGGTTTTAGCCAGAGTGAAGGACAAGATTTTAGTAGGCACGACACACTCCGATTATGGTTATATGGTGATAAAAGCTACACTACCTTTGTCCTGCAACTTGCACCCAGTGTGCGTACAGGTTACCGGAGTTCATTCTACAGTTCCGATCCATTTCTCAACCGACCACAAGAAGAGGATGTGAATATATTTGAGAATCTAACGGACTATTATGAATATACCGTGCCGATTGACTTTGAAGGATGGAAACTGATTGAGATTGACTTGCGAGACCACGTTAGGAACGAGTATCCAGATCGTGTTGCAGATGAAAATATTGATACAGAAACACCAAATCAGGAACTACAACCATCTCCCAACGAAAATGCACCTGACGGACATCCAGACGGCTTTAGTGTCAGAGGTTCAGAAACAGGGGTAAGCAGAACGCAACTATCCATTAAAAATATCGGAGGCATATTGCTCGGTATCCGAAACGACACGGACAGAGAAATTAGTGGTGAGGTATGGGTAAACGAAATACATCTCGGCGATCCGCTTGTCCGCTCTGGATGGGCACGACGCGGTAATATGTCTGTTTCGCTTGGTAGTATTATTAGTCTCCGTGGTGGCTATGCCAGCCAAGACAAAGATTTTGAGAGCGGGGCTGGTGAAATCGGACGGCAACGTTTATCATCCCGTGGCTATAGTACTACAAATAACGACTACAATATTGATGCTGATGTCACGATTTTTTCATGGCTTCCAATACGCTATTCAATACGAGAACAAGAATCTGAAACGGAAGCACTACGAGGAAGTTACAGCTCATTTGTTAGTGGAAAGAGTGAAACTTTAAACCGAGATGTTTCGGTGCAATTCAATCGGAATCCTTATCCCAACCTTGGATTCTCCTACAATTATCAGGACTTTTGGAATGAACGGCAAGGCACACAGATTAGCCACCTATACACAGGGACTTTTCGATATAATCTCGGTTCAAAACTTGGGTTCAATGTGCAGTATCGGCATGAGGATATTCTTGCTAAACCTGAAACGGCAACAGATACCACTACAACATCAACCTCTTACTACAGCTATCGTCGGAATCGGGATGAGAAAACAGATAGCGGCTCCATAACGCTTAATATTAGTCCGATAACTGTCTTCAGTCTCAGTCCAAGTTATGATGTGCGGCGAACACTTGAGAAACGTGATCCGAATCGCTATAGAACATCATTTTTCGCGGGAGGTGTAACGAACACGAATTCTTCTGTGGAAGAGGATACCAATGAAGAAATTCAGCCAGATTTTACAATTGCTGAACGTGAACACCGACTTTCACTTACACCACGTCTCAATCGTGATCTTATTGGTTTGCGTCCCACAGTAACAAGTCGTGTGAGTTTCAGAGAAAACTGGTTTAATGTAAAGAAAGACGCTTCACTCCAAGGAAACATTAATCTTGGTTTGAATCTTCGTATCCAAAAATGGTTTGGGTGGCTGTTTAATAAGGAAAAACCGGAAACTGAAACTATAGAAGAGAATCAGGATGGAACAATTGAGAAGCCAGATCAACAAACCCCGATTGAACAGCGGCTTGAAAAGTTAAGGGATAATGGCGTTGATGAAACCCAAATCCAAAAAATAGTTGAAGATCAAAATGACTGGATTAACCGTGATAAAGCGGAAATGGAACAAAAACAGCGTTCCGGCCCAGTAACAACAGGTTCTCTTGCCACGCAACAACCTAAACCGGAAGGTTTTTTGCAGCGAATAATCAATACATTTACAATAAACACCAATGCAACCTTTACTGCTTCTGAATCCTTTCGCCAACTTGAGTCTAATCAGTCTCTGATAGAAATCTGGGAACTTGGTAGAGAAGCAGAGGAACGTACCAATTCACGTAACAGTAATCGCTACACGGTTCGTACTTCTGTGGATCCGTGGAAATGGCTATCCTTTGGAACAAATCTCAGTACATCTGATAGTTTTCGTAAAAGTTACAGCAGCACATTTATATCACACGCAGAAACCTACGAAGGGGATGTTAAGCTGAATGCGCAACAAGCCACAAGTTTTCAACTCCGGTATAGTTATACGATACGGAAAAGTGATAATCTGGAAGTTACGCTAAGTGACAGCGCTGCACACACCCCATCACTGAGTTGGCTACATAAATGGAGTGAAGAAACAAGAACTTCATTAGGTATTCGCACGACTCTTCGCGATCATCTGCGAAGTGGAATTGAGAGCAAGGCTTTCATCGTTACACCTAATTTTAGTATTGATTACCGTTACCGTACCGAAGGTGGCATACGCGTGCCGTTCTTCGGCAAAATTCCTCTTAAGCATGATCTTGATCTGACCAACACTTTCTCTTTGGCAATTCGCAGAGAAAACTACGGTGCTAATAAGGAGGAGCGGTCTGAGCGATACGAGACAACGTTACGAGCAGGCTACAGACTCAGCGACCATCTAACAGCGAATTTACATTTGGGATTTAGCTACAATCACGATAGAGTTGAAGAGGGAAGGGATTTCCTCTCTGTTGCAAGTGCACTGACGGTGAGAGGTCAATTTGAATAATGCTATGGATTGCCAGCATGCTGAGATATAATAGGATGAATCCCTAAATCTACCCGTTTTGGGATACCTGACGAAATAGGTAGAGCTAAAAAACGTCTATCTCCAAGTAACCACTTCACACCTTCAATTGTCCCTATAAATTCCTCGTGTCTTTGGTTTTTTCCATATTTCACATTAATCCATAGATAGCATCCAACTGGCACATTACGATGAAAACGATATTCCCCCATATCATTTGTCAAAACAGGTTTACATTTCTTGTTACTACCAATTACATCCAATGAAATCTCAATTCCTTCAAGATTCTGCTGAGAAGTATTCCCATTTTCTATAAATACTTTTCCGTATACTGTTCCTTCAAAGAATCCGCGCCATATATTTGCTGATACGTTCAAAAACATAAGAATCAGTAAAGCCGCTATCCATTCAATGAAGGGACTCCAGCGGTTGTTGAAGATGGGATGAATTGGTTTATGCTTTGACATTGTGTTTTCCTTTAGATGTGAAAGGGTATCTTGAGAAGAGATACCCTTCAACACAAAGATGTTAACTTAATCCTGAACTTTTGACAAACCGCTAAACACCGCATGGCATTCAACGTTGATTCTGCAGTAAAAATAACACGTTTTGTGATAACGACCTGAATGCTTCACTACGACTCTGAAGAAACTTTTTTATTGCACCCCACTGCGTTTGCATCTTACCTTTAGGGAAACAGGCAGCACATCATCGCTGATCCAATCTACCCTCCACTCATTCTTTTTCGTTTCGGTCAATTGTGTCAGTTTGCCTGTAGCAATATGGTATTTATAGATATTGTCAATAGGGTATTGTTCTCGTAGCGGTGGCGGTTCGTTTATCGGATACTCACTGGCACTGAAAACAATAGATTTGCCATCATCCATCCAGTCAAGACTAACAGGTTTATAATGTTTCGGTATATTCAACCTTTGAAGCGTTTTGCCATTTTTGTCACAGATGATATACCGAAACTCTTCCCGTATCAGTGCTGTAACGTTTTTACCATTCATGACAATATCACGCCAGCTATATTTCATTTGTGCGTACACGATCTTTTGACTATCTGGCGACCATCTGGGACGCGATAGGCTCAGAATAGAGTTTCCCACCCGTTGTGATGGGGCCAGTTTCCGCAGATTGCCGCCATTTGCGTCCATACGCCAAATACTGCTACCCAACCCATCTAAATCAATCGCACCTCCACACACGATAAATTTCCCATCGGGCGACCAATCAGGAACAGTTGCAAGTACCTCAGCGATCTCTCTGATCTTACCCGTTTTAAAGGGTTAGCACATTCAGGCTGTGTTTATCTTTTCCACCGTGTATTGATACACGCCTCTGAAACACAATGGATTTGCCATCTGGTGCCCATCTGGGTCCCGACGGTCTCCCTTGATCTGTCAATAATGTGACGTTGCTGCCATCATCGTCCATGACGTAAATCGCATCAAAACCAGGGACATATACACTGAAAAGGATTTTGGTATTTGCATCTATTGAAACAAGAAGAAATAGGAAGAAACTCAAAAAACATGTTGTGAGTAAACGCATTGTCTGCTCCTTTGTTTGTGGAAGGGGATGTGCATCCCCTTCCAAGATAGATTTTACGGATTGTCGTCATCCGTAAAGCTTGCGGTCTCTTCCGCTTTCCAGGACGGTGCGCCCACAAAAATACGGACATACCCATTCGCTGAATATGTGTCACCATCGTCTATCATACCGATAAAGTGTGAAGGACCACCGGAATCGCTATAATTGTCACCTTGTTCAAGTGTGGCTCCCGGTGCCAGTTCTTCAGGACGCGCGATTTCCACACCATTTTTCTTCACGGTGAGTCTATATTTGCCACTCACCACCCGGTCTATATTCGTTGTATGATACCCAGAGATATAACCACTCATGCTGAGAAAATCACCGTCGTAAGTTATTCTATAGAGATAGGCTGCCCCATATACACCTTCAAAAGGGTCGTTGTCTACTTCGGGTTTATAGACCCTGAACGTATGGGAAGCATCAGCATCAGAGGACTCCACAAATGAAACGACTGCACTGATCTCATACTTTTCGCCTTTAATGTTACCTGGCAGGGAGAAGTGGACATCTACCGATGTTGCGCCATTGTGCAGCGTCGTCGTTTCATAAGTCCCATTTTTAGACCAGTCGATAAAACTTATGCCTTCATCTGTGGATAAATGGATGGCAACGTTGGCACCACTCCCCCAATCATCAGGAACAGATGCTGACATTGACGTGATAGACGCTGCATCACTTTTGACAACAAAACCGGTCAACAATAAAGAAGCGATTACCGCTGCAATTAGGGTTGTCTTGAACTTCAACTTAAACATTTCATAATCTCCTTTTACACCTACACAGGTGTCGGTATTTTAAATCAACGTCAAGGACGTTGGCTTTAAGATTCAAAACCTTTCTCTAATGCAAGGTGGTAAGCCTTTTTCACCTTATCCAAAGCGGTCTTCAGAATTTGGCTCACTCTACCTTTAGAGATACCGAGTGCTTTGGCTATCTCAACACCGCTGCATTCTTCAAGATACTTCATTTCAAGCACACGGCGTTGTTTTTCGTTAAGTTTTGCCAAAAATTGCGGTAAATGTTCACAAAATTGTTCCACCTCAAGCTGCCGAATCACTTCGTCTTCTAATGCTTCCTGTGCACATGCTTCAGCATTCAAACCAGCAACTAACGGATTTGGCGTATAGTTATCATCATCCGTGTGTTGTTCGTCATAGGGAAATGGTAAAGAATTTAATTCTTTCTTCCTTTCCCACCAAAGTCGTCTACACACGCGTCGTTTAATAAACGTAGCGAAACTGGCACCACTTGGATGATTCGGGTCATACTTCGGTGTTTCTTCCATGACCGTTAACATAGCGATTTGATAGAAGTCCTCTTTAAGACTTTTCAACCGCTTGTTGTACTCTGTCGCACAATTAACACAACGACGTATTGACGCCTCTGCAGAGAGTGGTTTTTTTGGAACGATCTTGAATGGACATTTACCTGCGTAATGTGGACCGCGTTGATATGTCATAGGTTACTCCCCTTTCGTAACTAAAACAGCAAGAAAAGTTAATCCTTTAAACTATAAAATAACATGGTGATCACCTGTTATATTTTATATATCAATCTCACCAGAAAAAGTTTAGCTTTTTTATTGCAAAAGCACCAATTTATGGCAAATTATGTTTACAAAAGGATAATGGAGATAGGATAGTTGAAGTAAGATACACTGTTTATTCCTCCAAAAGTCAGATTTAATGGTTTACCTAATTTTGTCAGAATGTAATCACAGTTACCTTCACGCGGTAGGTCGGGCGTTTCCCGTAAGCGATGGGGCGTACTGGATTTGAACCAGTGACTTCTACCGTGTGAAGGTAGCGCTCGTACCCCTGAGCTAACGCCCCATGAGAGGAGATGGGCCCACTAGGACTCGAACCTAGGACCAGCCGGTTATGAGCCGGCGGCTCTGACCACTGAGCTATGGACCCATATTGATTTTTAATTATACCTTGTTTTTAATAAAAAATCAAATGTTTATGTAATTCTTGCAGAGGCATTCAATTGTCGAGTTTTCCCATTTAATTATATTGTAGGAGGGAACTCCGGGGAATGCCATACGCGCATTCATACCCGGTGAATACCAAAAGGTATTCATACCCGGGGAATGCCTAAATGGCGTTCATACCGTTGATTTCTTGATTTCTTGATTTGGATTCCCGACTATCAGTGAGGTTCGTCGCGTTTCGGAGATCGCTCCTACAAGAAGAAATCTATGTAGCATGTGTGATTACTGGAGAATTGAATGGCTCTGGTAATTTTTGGAGGGTTGGAATTTTATGGAGTAATCACCATTATTCTATGAAACCACGCAGGCGATGGCTTCGGACGGGATGGCGGAGTTTACGGAGGGCTTTCGCCTCAATTTGGCGAATCCGTTCTCGTGTGACATCAAAAACGACACCGACCTCTTCAAGCGTTTTTGGGTAACCGGTCGTAATGCAAAGTTCCTCAATCCGCTTGCGTGTTGCTTCAGACAACAGAGGCGTAACAGTATCGTCTTCAATCCCGAAGCGGAGGACGATTACCTCTCGTTCCCGTTCAGATAGATCTGCAAGTGCCTCTTGGATACGTTCTTTGAGAATGCTTAGCTCAGCTTCTGTGGCTGGCGACAGTACACTTGCATCTTCAATGAAATCTCCTAATTGGCTGTCATCATCGTCGTCTCCGATAGGTGTTTCCAATGAGACAGTTTCAGGAACAATCCTTAAAACTTCTCTGACTTTTTCTGCTGGAATTCCCATATCTGCAGCGATCTCTTCCGGTGTTGGTCTGCGACCTAAATCTTGGATAAGTGAACGTTCTGCCCGTCTGAGTTTATTAATCCGCTCATGCATGTGGACTGGAATACGGATGGTGCGACCTTGGTCCGCAATGGCGCGGGTAATACTTTGACGTATCCACCACGTAGCATACGTGCTAAACTTAAAGCCGCGTTGATAATCAAACTTGTCAACTGCTCTCATCAATCCTATATTGCCTTCCTGAATAAGATCAAGGAATTCAAGTCCTGGTGCTTGGTGTCTGTACTTCTTTGCGATACTAACAACTAACCTGAGATTGGCTTCAACAATCGCCATTTTTGCATCTTGTGCATTGGTTTCGCCGGCACAAATTTGATTGGTAATCGCTTGGAGAGAATCGCGAGATATTCCGATGGTATTTAGGTATTGTTGAATTTCGCGTTGATAGCGGACGATGTTAATATATGCCTCTTTTGCAGCAACCGTTTTGAAATTATGGGTTTTGGAGTTTAGCCTGCCGTTGAACCACTCTTGCGGGAGTTTATGTTGTTTTTGGAGGCGTGCAATTTCTTGTTCTCGGTCAGTAATATTGCGTTCAACTTCTTTAACCTGTCCTGATATTTTGCTAACCTCTTCCCGGTCAATCCTTAGTTGCTCAAGGTGTTTGACGAATTTAGCATAGCTTCCAACAGCTTCAAATTCAACGACTGAATTGCTCTTAGCCGCTTCTTTCGCAGCAAGAAGATATTCTAATTCTAAAGTTTCAATGACTCGCATCGTTTTTTCAACTTTTTCGCGCAGCCTTACGCTCCTTATCACGAGTTGAGTTGCTTGACACCTGCATATCAATAATGTCAGATGCCCGTTTTTTAGCGATAATGATTTTATAGAGAAGTTTCCGCACTTCTGCTACCGCAAGTCGAGTAGTAAAAGTTGCAGCCTGTGCCTGGCGGAGTCCCATCTCAATTTGCTGAGATAATTCTATCTCCTTTTCTTTATCTATCAAAGGTACTTTCCCCATGTCGCGTAGATAAACTTTAATCAGATCTTCACGTTCACTGATTTCCCCTGGAGTGAATTCCATTAAATCATCAAATTCAACCTGATCCGTGTTATCGGATTCATTAAAATCAAGTGGGTGTGTATTACCTAATTCCACCAGTTCGTTCTCCTTTTCATGTTATGACTTTTTTGTGCTGTTCTCTTTCTTTGTGCTATTGTGCCTATTCTAAAATTTACTGAGCAAGCAATTGACAATTATACAAGCACCTAAGTGTTGAGATCGTCGTTTCCTTCTGCTGAAGCGATAGCACGGGAAATACTTTGACGTACCCACCAAGTAACGTAAGTATTAAACTGAAAACCGCCTTGATGATCAAAGTTATCAATCGCTTTCATTAAACCGATGTTGGCTTCCTGAATTAGATCGAAAAATTCACGACCTTGAGCTTCTTTCCCATATTTCTTAACGAGACTAACGACCAACCAGAAATTTGCTTTTACAATCGCCATTTTAGCATCTTGGGCATTATTAATTACGTTGGAATCAATCTGTTTCGTAATATCTTGTAGCTTACCGCGAGAGATGCAGAAAGTATTAATGTGTTGTTTAATTTCGTGCTGATTGCGAGCAATCTTGAGATATGCTTGTTTCACTGCATCTGTTTTGAAATTATGGGTTTCAGCGTTGAATTCTCTATCAAACCATTCTGCAGGGATGTTATGTTGCTTCACGAGGCGTGAAATTTCCCTTTCGCGTGCATTAATATTACGTTCAATTTCTTTAAACTGAAAATCGAGTGGGTGTGCATTTTCTAAATTCGCCATTTAGTTCTCCTTCTCAATATTATCAGTAATTTGAGGGGTATCCGTTTCTTCGTTAGGCTGTGGAGAATTTCCTGTCTGTTCAAGAAAATCTTTTTGTACAAAAGCACGTCTTTGGTTTGATAAGTCTACAAGTTCTTTTAGTTTTTCAAGATCATCTTCCCCCTCTGCAAGAGCGTTTGATCGGATACGTTGTTCAACTTCTTGTAATATGAAACCTTTTAGTTTCCTGAGACATCCTTCAATTCTGGCATGGGGGTTAGGTATGTTCTTTCTGCTGATAAGTGCGTTGGTAATTATGTTCTTAAGGGTTTCGTCCTCACAGGTGTTAAGGATGTGTTGTATATCAACGTTTTCTTCGTTCTCACTGGCATCCCAAAGCAGTTGCATAACGTTTGCGAGGCGGGGATTTGTTATTTCTTGGTAGTGTAGCAATGTTTTAACTTTGGAAACCAATTCGGGAACCTGGATTAAAACTTGGACTAATTGCCATTCTATTTGTTCGCGTGGTGACAACTTCTTTGCAGTTGTTTTTTGACTCGGCACGTCACGATGTGTTGTGTTCTCTTTCAACCCTAAATCTCTCAATTCTCGCCAAAGTAATCCTTCATCAATTTCAAGTTCCTTTACTGCGTATTTTACATATTCTGTTCGTTCGACTCGGTTTTTTATGTTCACAAGTATCGCACTAATGTCTTTGACAACTTGTGTTTTGACATCAGGACGCCGGATATTCTTTTCTTGGATTGCGGATTGAATTTGAAATTCAATTAGGTTTATGGCTTTATCAATTAGTTCGTTGAAAGCATCCGCGCCGTTTTGCTTGACATAGGAATCTGGATCATCATCTTTCGGCATGAGGGCAATACGCACACGAATCTCTTCACCGATGAGTCTATGCAATCCACGTTGTGCTGCTTGCAATCCAGAAGCATCACCATCAAAAACGATAACAACTTCAGGCGTATACCTTTTCAGTAGTGCCGCATGTTCCTCGCTTAAAGATGTGCCTGATGAGGCTATAACGTTTTCAATCCCATGTTGATGTAACATAAGGACATCCATATATCCTTCTACAAGAATGGCAGACTGTTTTTTGGATATAGATTGTCTCGCTTTGTCAAGATTAAAAAGAATTCTACTTTTGTCGTATAGAACCGTCGTGGGGGAATTTAGATATTTCGGTTGATGTTCATCAGATAACGCACGACCACCAAATCCTACCGGCACACCTTGTGCATTGTAAATCGGAAATAGTATCCGATTCCAAAAACGGTCTTGAGGACCTTGATCTTCATTTTTTATCAATCCCGCATCAACTAACTGCTGCACTGTCCAACCCTCATGTGTTGCTGCTTTTACCAAATCACGCCTCTGTTGTTTTGCGTAACCGAGTTGGAACAGTTGATTAGTTTGTGAAACCACACCGCGATTTTTAAGATACTCACGTGCATGCTGGCTATGTTGTCCTGTGCGCAGTAGTTCGTGGTAGTACTTCACTGCGAACCTGTTAAGTTCACTTAAGTCGTTGATTAGTTTTTGGCGTGCACTGGATTTTGCATCTCGTGTCGGCAATGCAATGTTCGCCCGCTCTGCAAGCCATTCAATTGCCTCAATAAAAGTTTTCCCCTCATGTTTTTGCAGGAAGTGGATGACATTACCACCTGTTTGACATCCAAAACAGTAGAATATCTGTTTTTCTGGTGACACTGAAAATGAAGGCGTTTTTTCTTCGTGAAATGGACAGAGCGCTTGGTAGTTTCGTCCAGCTTGTTTGAGTGCAACACCAGATTCGGAAATTACGTCTACGATATTATTCTGCGTCCGAATTTCCTCAATCGTTTCGGGTGGTATATAGTTTCTTGTAGCCATGAATTGACCTCTAAACCAACAATTGACTATTTCTGTAGAAAACTATCAAATTACTCTTTGAATTTAACGACAGTAACACCCTCTCCACCTTCATTATAGGGGGCGTATTGATAATTAACGACGTGCGGGTTTGTATCCAATGTTTTGTGAATTGCACTTCGCAGTGCACCAGTCCCTTTGCCGTGAAGAATCCTCACACTTAATAATCCTGCAAGGTATGCATCATCCAAATATTTATCGGCAATATCTATCCCTTCGCTAACAAGCATGCCATGAATACACAGTTCCTCTTTAACTGAATTTGCTTTGCTATATTGCATTTCCAGAACAGAAGCAGTGAGATTTTGCGACTCTTTTTTCGGCACAACATTGTCAATATCGTTATAAGAAAGCTGCATTTGCATACTCCCAACCCGTATCTTCAATGGCGTACTACCATGTTTATCAATAGCGGTAACTTCCCCGAATCGATTCAACTGTATAATTCGGACTTTGTCACCAACATTGACAGAAATTTTATTTTTCTTAGTTTGTTTTTCGGGTGGGTCGGATTTGAGTTGTTTTTTGGCGGTTTCAATTTTTGAGAATGCTTCGCGGATACTGGCTTTAGAGGCTTGCTCACGACGGATGTCTGCAACTACGTTGTCTACTGTTCGGCGTGCAGTGGAAACAATCTCAAGTGCTTCTTTTTCAGCATTTTGGAGGCGTGTTTGTTGTTCTGTTTCAAATGTATCAATTAGCTCTTTATGTTTCTGATATTCTGTTTCAGCGAGGCGAATCTTTTCATGGAGTTGTTCACGTTCGGTATCCAATTGCTGTTGTGTATGTTGTAGTTGGAGGAGTAGGTCTTCTACAGCGATGTTTTTATTTCCCAAGTTGCTTTCTGCATCAACGAGGATACGGGAAGGGATTCCTAATTGTTCTGCGATTTTTAGTGCATTACTACTTCCAGGAACACCAATCTTTAAACGGTAAGTCGGTTTTAATGTGCTCCAATCAAATTCCATTGAAGCGTTTTCCATGTTATTTTGTGTGTGGGTATAAGCCTTAAGCGCACCATAATGGGTTGTAACGATCGTCCTGACATTCCGTTCGCTCAGCCAAGCCAAGATAGCCATACCGAGTGCCGTTCCTTCAGTCGGGTCGGTGCCCGCTCCGATCTCGTCCAATAGAACAAGAGTATGTGTGGATTCAGAGTCCTCAATTGCGTTCAGCATTTCAGCAATTTTCGTGATATGTGAGGAAAAGGTGCTGAGACTCTGTTCTATGTTCTGATCGTCCCCAATATCGGCAAAAATGTGATTAAAAATCGGGAGTTTGCTGCCTCTTGCTGCTGGAATATGTAATCCAGATTGTGCCATCAAACAAAGTAGCCCAACCGTTTTAAGCACAACAGTTTTTCCGCCAGTATTCGGTCCAGTGATGACAAGCGTCTTGAAACCTTTGCCAACGCGTACATCTGTAGGAACAACTCGTGTAGGTTGTCTGTGTTTCAGTTTGGCAGGTTCTGATGTTTTTTGTTTTTGGGATTGAGAATTCGCGCGGACCTGAAATTCCAAGAGAGGATGTCGCGCTTCAGATAGGTTGACAACACCGTTCGTATTCAATTTTGGTTCAACTGCGTTCAATTCATTGCTAAATCGGGCTTTAGCATTTAGGAAGTCGAGTTCAGCGAGGAGATTAAGAGCATCTTCAAAATCATCTATCCGTTCCCGTACTCGGTCTGTTAGATCCAACAAAATCTTACGAATCTCACGGTTTTCAGCTTCAACTGTTTCATGAAGGGCATTGTTCATTTCAACTATTGACAAAGGTTCCATGAAATAGGTCGCGCCACTGGTGGATTGACCTTGAACAACACCACTGAAGAAAGGTCTTGCATCTTGTTTGATAGGTATTACATAACGATTGTTTCTAAAGGTAATTACCGATTCCTGAATTGATTTTTGATGGTCGGGGGAACGGAGGATCGCTTCTAATTTTTGATGAATGTTTTCACGGGATTTGATAAGTTTACGGCGAATAGCGCGTAACTCAGAACTTGCACGGTCTAAGACAGTTCCTTCAGGACTAATACAATTTGAAATAACTTTAACGATTTCGTCAAAGATAGGCAGCGAATCTACGATATATAATAGTCGTGGAAAATCTTCACGATCCTGATTATTAAATTTCTTTTTTATTCTGGATGGTAGTTCTGCTACTTTTTCAACATTTAAGAACGCCTCCGGTTCTAAGATAGCACCAGAAAGAGAGGCTTGTCGAAGCGTCTGACCAATATCTGTTAATCCATTCAGTGGTATATCACCGGACTGCTGCTGAAAAGTTTTCACTTCAGTACACAATTTCAACAAATTACGTACTGTGTCCAGTGAATCAGAAGGAGCAAGTTGATCTACCCGCGCATTTCCTAACTCAGAAACCGTATACCTTTTTAATAGGTTCTTGAGTTTATCGAATTCTAAGGCTGTTTCCACGTTAGGCAGCATTGGTTTAACCTTCTTTTTCTTGCTATGATAGGTCTAAATAAAAGTTATCTCATAAAGCGAAGCTGCGAGACTTGCAAACCCTGCTTCAATATATCAGGAGTTCTGTCAAATGAATATGAGATGGAATTAAGAATAGAAAGGAGAATATAAAGATCCTGCGGCTTTAGAAGCACTGCATAAATATGTTATCTCAAAGTACGTTTGACTTCCCCCCAAGTTGTAGTTAATTTCTGTTTAGGTTCAACAGGAAGCACCTCATGCTTCCACCAGGAAATTACAAAAATACTACCTTCTACTTCAAACAATTGTTCTGTTTTTCCCGTAAGAAGATCATGTAAGTAGAATGCTCCCCACCGGGAATAGATAATTGATTGACCGTCGAATGACCAATCTGTCCACATGCCGGTCTGCTTATCAACATCAAAGAGCTGTTTTACGGCTCGCGTTTCAACATCAATTGTGGACATTGTGTCAAATTCTCTGTTCCATCTACGGAACAAAATTTTTGTGCCATCAGGCGACCAGACAGGATAAAAATCCAAATTTAATTCAGTTAAGACTTCTATCTCTTTTGTTTCAAGGTCTAAGAGGTAAAGTTGTTCTAATCCGCCGGGTCTTTCAAGTGAAAACGCAAGTTGTCTACTGTTCGGTGCCCAAGAGATTCCCCAAAAAAAGAAACTTCTCCCAAAGTGTGGTATCGCGGTTACTGCCTCCATTTCACCTGTTTCAAGATCAAGTACCCACACCTGATTTTCTTGTTGTTGCTGTTCGCGCGTCCATCCGTTAAATGCAAGTTTCTTTCCATTCGGTGAAACAGCCAAAAATCGATAGGTGCCGCCAATCTCTGTAAGTAGTGTTTTATTTTTCGGGTTGTTAATATTAATTGAAAAGATATGTGATTGTACGCCGACACGTTGGATAAAATAGAGTGTGTCGCCTTCTGGGCCCCATGCTGGATACATTCCAGATTGATTCAAAGGGGTCGTCTTGAAGTCCCCTTTTTCGGTGAAGGTCGTCATGTGGAGATTGAAATCTAATCTTCCAAGTTTGTTGTTAAACCCGGAAACAGCATAAGCAATACGTCCCGTGGGTGCTGCATCTACTGTGATAGGCAAACAGAGAAAGACTAAAATTAGTCCAAAACTTATCTGTTTTCCTATTTCAATTGTCCTAACAAGCAAATGACGTTTTATATCTTTCATTTTATTCCTCTTTTCCAGCAATCGTGAGACGGTCATAATTGAGGCGAGCACTCTCATACAGTTCACGATTTAAACCGTATGCATCGAATTCCAAAATTCGGTCATAGGTATTTAATGCCGCACTTTGGTATCCAGATTTTTCAGATTTACGTGCCGATTCGATGCCACTAATGAATGTAGTTGCGACTTCCTCAAAATTCCGTATGCGTTTTCGCACATCCGACAACAACCCGCCTCCAGTATCTTTTTCGACCTTATATGCTCGAATTGCATCAGTATATGTGACAAGTGATTGAAAATAAAGTTCTTCCGATTCCATGTGCTCCGCTTTTGTGAGTTCTAAAGGCTCCTCAATAACTGTAATTACCTCTTTTGCTTCTTTTATTAGTTCAGTACTTCTCTGCTCAATTCCGGCATTAAGCGTTTGCTGAAATTCGTCTATAATCGTCATATAAGATGTCTTCGCATCTTCTAATGCGTTTAATTTTTCATGACAGAGTGCTTGATTGTATTTGGCACTGGTAATAACAAACTGGCGAATTTCAGGTGCAAGTTGGGGGGTGTCTGGAAACGCTCTCGCCTCATAAGCTGAAATCGCGTTTGCGTAGTCTCCTTCTTGCTCGAAACAGTTGCCTACAGCCTTTTGTGCATACAATGCATAAATCTGATTTCCAGGTTTATGTGTTTCTACAATTTCCTCAAATTGTGCACGTGCTTCGGCATATTTGCCTTGATAATAGAGACTTTTGGCGTAATTATACCGTGCTTTGTCAGCCAAGGGTGTATTCGGATATTTCTCAAAAACTAACTGTAATTTTTCTTCAGCATTTTCAAAGGTGACTTTTTCAGTTGCTGCTTCGTCTTCAGTGTCATCTTCACTTTCGCTCGGTGCAGACACATCTAAGAATTTTTTTTCAGCTTCTTTATACGTATCGGTAGCATTAGAAAGGTTCGCGGCAGCTTCAGCGTATGTTTTCTCCTGATTTTGGGTGTAGACTAAATAACCTACTACCCCAACAATGACAATTGCAAGCGTTATGCTAATGCTGATGACATTATTCTTTAGAAAAGAATAACAGTTTAAAACCAAGTCAATAAACTTATCTTCTTGGATTTCTTCTTTGGTCAATCGAGTATTTTGCGCCATGATTTCCTCAGTGTTTTCTTTGCATTCAAGCGGGTGACGGGAATTGAACCCGCGACCCTCAGCTTGGGAAGCTGACGCTCTACCGCTGAGCTACACCCGCGCCCTATGGATAATTATAGCATATCCAATAGGGGTTGTCAAGACAAAGATATGAAAACAAATATACAACGATATTCGTCCGCTTCTGAACAATTAGATTCTCACTATTTGTTAAGTCATATCAAATTTGGGTTTCATTACATTATAGTGGACTATAGAAATAATTCTACATTTCCTCTGTAGGAGTGATCTCCGAATCGCGACAGAAACTTAGGAGTAGTCGGGAATCGAAGTTCCCTCCCGCTGAATGCCAAAAGCGCATTCAGCGTTGATTCACAGCTCAGATGTAAAGTTAATTGTAGAATCCACTATAAGACTACGAAGATGGGTAAATAGATTACCCGTCTTCGTAGTTGTTATATTCAACATCGTTGCTTATAGATTGTCAAGTTCGTTTAGGACTTGTTCTGCGGTCAGTGTATTATCCGGTGGTGCATCTTCAACGTGTTTGAAGGCAATTTTACCCGTTTCGTCAACGATAAAAACACCACGTGTCGTTATACCGACTTCTTCAAGTGCCATGCCATACTGTTTTGAGACTTCGAGATTCATGTCTGAAAGGAGTGGAAAACCGATGCCACCGAGTGCTTCACTCCATGCTTTGTGTGCAAACGTTGAGTCGCGATTGATAGCAATCACATCTGCGTCTTTAGCGCGAATAGCGTCTAAGTTCTCATTAAAATCTGGAACTTGTTCCGAACACACAGGCGAAAAATCAAGCGGGTAAAAAAGAATTACCAACTTTTTCCCCTCAAAATCAGCCAAATTAACATCTGTATCTTCCTGGCCTGTAGACCCTGATAAACTAAAATCTGGAGCAGCTTTTCCTATTTCTGCCATTCAAAACCTCCTATTGTGACTCGTGAAATGGTTATGTTTCTCTCTTATAAAATAATACCACAAATTATGACGAAAACCAAATTAAAATTGGTGAAAAAACATTGTCAAAAGTGTAATTTCAGGTGGCTCCAATCAAAAAATATGGTGAACTATAAATATCGCCCTTAAAGACGAATGTTCAACGCATAATGACCACTTCCTTGCATAAATGAGTACAATTGGCACAATAATTGCTCATTACTCTATATGCTGATAGCTGCTAACAAATCCAGATTCTTAAGTATGTTGCGATATATTACTACAAATCAGCGATGCCGAAACAAAGTATGATGTTATTGTTAGGTTTCAAAAAAAACATCTGATTTGTTATGTTAGCATTAGAAAAATAAACACAACAATATACACATGTGGCTAATTTTCACTGTTTTCAAAAAAATAGCAGTTGACATAGATTAGCCAGATCGTAGCACATGCTAAAAAAGCATGGCGCGACAAATATGGAGATTTCAAAATGAAAAACCGAAGTGGAATATACAACGGACTAACCATTTGCATATTAGTCTTAATTGGTATTTATCCTTGTAAAGCAAATCCTCCTGATAATATGGTGTTGATCCCAGCAGGAGGCGGGATTGCGTCATTCCATATGGACAAATACGAAGTCACCAACGCACAATATAAAAAGTTTATTGATGCCAATCCACTGTGGCAGAAAGACAAAGCTTTAACCTCAATTGTAGGGGATACATATTTATGGGGTTGGAAAGGTAATATGTACCCAAAGGGAAGAGCAAATCATCCTGTAGTAGGTATTAGTTGGTTTGCCGCTAAAGCCTACGCAGAATGGGTTGGCAAAGAACTGCCTACACAAACACAGTGGGAAAAAGCAGCGCGTGGCACTTTAACTGGAAAAAAATATCCCTGGGGAGACAGCGAACCTTCCAATCAAGCTAACTTTGATCGCTATACACCAAAGGTCAATTTCAGTCGGCCTCCGACAAAAGAGGTGGGTAGTTATCCTCCCAATGAATACGGTTTATACGACATGGCGGGTAACGTTGATGAGTGGTGTTTGGATAGGTTAGATGCTGACGATATTCATGGAAGATATCACAGATTGCGTGGGGGTTCATGGTTTAGTAGCGCAAAAGAACTACAGATTACAAGAAAGAGTCAACATCCTGCTGCTGACGGTATGGGAACCGTCGGTTTTAGATGTGTGTCGGCAATAAATGGTGTGAAATCAAAAAATGTGGAGACTGATATGTCTTCTTGGCTGTATGAAAACATGCAGAACGGGTTTGATAGCGCACTCTATAGCGTATCGGAAGGTTTTACACCAAAGTCTGTACTTGAAGCAAGATTTGATAGAATCGTGCAATATTACACTGGACATTCTCGTGCGTTCGAAAAGAAACTCATGCGCATGTTCACGGAGGTAATAGCAGAACAAAACTCGGAATTCCAATCTGAAGAAGTTTCTATCAGTCGGGATACGACTCTGCTGTTGTGGAAGTTCTATCTTGAGATACATTTTGAGCATAGTGAAAAAAGTGTTGAGGAGAAGCTGCGCCTTTTCAAAGGATGTGTTCTTGAAAAAATAGACAACCTTTTATAGTAAACCTAAAATTACGTGCATACTCTCTGGTAGATGCGGTTTCCTAACCGCATCTATGGGATTAAATATGGTGAATTATAAAATGATGCGAATTATATTCGGGACATGAAAACAGAATGTCCCCAGGGTTATTTAGTTTTCGGTTTTTCTCCAATATTTTTTCACATTTCTATAAACTATTTGTAGGTCGGGTAGAGTTTGCGAAACCCGACAGGATATAACGTGTCGGGTTTCGCAAACTCTACCCATAAGTGTCAATTTAGCAGTCAGATATGTTTGAAATATATCTTTTGTAGGAGCGATCTCCGAATCGCGACCCTTATGCAGTCGGGAATCGGAGTTCCCTCCTACCATTTGCAATGAATTTGTTCTTAAGTTGACACCTATGCGGGTTTTGCAAACTCTACCCGACCTACGAAATAAACTCTCAGTAACACTCATCGACTGATAATTCTTAAAACTAAATAACCCTGGAATGTCCCGCAAAATCCTTGACAAATTCCTAACACCATGTAATACTTTATTGTGCATTATAATTAAACAACAATTGATCTCTCTGCCTAAAAAGTTGGCAATTAGCGAAATATTACTTTTAACTCCAAAACATCTTTAACGGGTTGCCTTACCTATACAACTAATCTTTACACTTAGAGACATTGGCATACGTATTGCCTCACGCCTTGGTATAGAGCAGGCGTAATCATTAAAAGCGTTGACCTAAGCATCTTTACATTTTAGTTTCGGAATATGAATTTTGACGGCGGATAAGTAGGGAGGCTCATTGCAATGGCAAGATTTGATGGATACAAAACCGATAAATTTTATGATGAGATGTTTTTTCCTGACGGAAGTGCGCGCCCTGCCGTTCAAATGCTCGTTGAACGGATTGCAAACTTTCCAAATGGGGAATTAATACGCCGCCAAATTACTGCTGAACATGCCTTGCTCCGAATGGGAATAACTTTCAACGTCTACGCTGACGAACAAGGGGTTGAGAGAATCTTTCCATTTGACCTTATTCCTCGTATTATTGATGCTACCGAATGGGAATGGATAGAACGTGGACTCAAACAACGAATTCATGCCCTTAATCTATTCATTGATGATGTTTATCACGAACAAAAAATAATTAAAGACGGAATCGTTCCGGCTGATGTAGTGCTTTCATCGGAACGGTACCTTGAACAGTGCATCGGTTTAGACCCACCGCGCGGCATTTGGTGTCATATCACTGGTACTGATCTGGTGCGGGATGGCGATGGACAGATTTATGTGTTAGAAGATAATCTCGGTTGTCCGTCAGGCGTATCTTATGTCATAGAAAATCGGCAGTTGATGAAACGGACATTTCCGCAGTTGTTTGGTATGTCACAGATTGAACCTGTGGAGGATTATCCAAGTCACTTGCTGGATATGCTGCAATACCTCGTAAGCGATAGGGTGATGTCTCCGGAAGTGGCATTACTGACGCCTGGTATTTACAACTCTGCCTATTTTGAGCATTCCTTCCTTGCCCAGCAAATGGGGGTCGAATTAGTTGAAGGACGTGATCTGGTGGTTATGGACGGGTATGTCCACATGCGAACGACCAAAGGTTTTGAACGTGTTGATGTCATCTACCGCCGAATTAACGATGATTTTCTTGATCCAGAAATATTCAACCCAGAATCGCTATTAGGTGTACCTGGACTAATGGAGGTTTACAAATCTGGGCGTCTTGCATTAATTAATGCTCCCGGTACTTGTGTTGCTGATGACAAAGTTGTATGTACGTATGTGCCGCAGATTATCAAATATTATCTTGATGAAGATATAATTGTTCCAAACGTCCCAACCTATATGTGTTGGGAAGATGATGATAGGAAATATGTTTTGGAACATTTGGACGAACTTGTTGTGAAAGAAGCGAACCAGTCTGGTGGTTACGGGATGTTGATCGGTCCGCATGCAACAAAAGCAGAGCATGAGGATTTTGCTGAACGAATAAAAGCGAATCCGCGCAACTATATTGCCCAACCCACACTTGCACTTTCACGAGTGCCAGTGCTAATAGATGACCATTTTGAAGGTCGACATGTTGATCTCCGTCCGTTCATCCTTTATGGTGAGGAAATCTATGTCCTCCCCGGTGGGTTGACACGGGTTGCACTCAAAAAAGGGTCATTGGTTGTTAATTCGTCCCAAGGCGGTGGTAGCAAGGATACTTGGGTATTGTCAGATCAGACGTAGGGGGAGTCATGCTCAGTCGCGTTGCAGAATCAATTTACTGGATGAGTCGTTATATAGAGCGCGCGGAAAATGTTGCGCGTTTTGTAGACGTTAATTTGCAGCTTATTCTTGACCAACCGGTTGGCATGCAGGCACAGTGGGAACCGTTGGTTGCCACAACAGGTGATGACGAGGAATTTGAGGAGCGTTACGGTGAAGCGTCACGGGAAGCAGTTCTTAAATTTTTGACCTTTGACACTGAAAACCCAAACTCTATTATATCCTGCCTACGCGCAGCCCGCGAAAACGCGCGCTCTATTCGCGAGAATATCTCCTCAGAGATGTGGGAACAGATAAATGATGCATATTTAATGGTGACAGAGACCCCTGAAGAATGGGCAATGACGGAACCACATCAATTCTTTACGGACATCAAATCCGCATCACATCTGTTCATGGGGCTAACAGATAACATTATGTCGCACAGCGAAGCATGGCACTTCTGTCAATTGGGGAGACTTATTGAACGCGCTGATAAAACATCTCGAATTGTTGATGTAAAATACTTCATTCTACTTCCCTCTGTTTCGGATGTGAATACGTCATTTGATGATATTCAATGGGGGGCATTGCTCCATTCCGCAAGCGCGTTTGAGATGTACCGTCGAACATACGGACTCATATCTCCCAACAATGTTGTTGCTTTTCTACTTCTTGACCGCGAATTCCCGCGATCCGTGCTTTACTGTCTTTCCAATGCAGAAGAATCGCTTCACGCTATCTCTGGAACACCTTTAGAAACCTTTTCAAACTCAGCAGAGCAGGGCTTGGGACAACTCCGTTCCGAGTTCGCTTATGCAGAGGTTGATGAGGTTCTCCATAGCGGTTTGCATGAGTTTCTTGACGCATTTCAAACTAAACTCAACGATGTCGGAAAAGATATTTACAAAACATTTTTTGCACTGCGTCCTGTCAATGGAGAAGACACACAGTCACAATCCCAAATGCAGTGAAGCAGGACTTATGAAATTGAGATATGAACTTGTGGAAGGGAAACCTTGTAAGCCCGATATATTCTCAATCGGCGTTGGAAACGCCTCCCACAAGAGGTAGTTAATCTGTGACTTAATAGGAAGTGGTTATGGCAATTCGTGTGGCAATCAATCACAAATCTATATATCAATATGATCGGTTGGTTTCACTCTCTCCCCATATCTTCCGATTGAAGCCTGCTGTGCATTGCAGAACACCGATTGAAGCGTATTCACTCAAAATTGAACCTGAAAGTCACTTTATCAATTGGCAACAGGACCCATTCGGTAATTATCAAGCGCGCGTCGTTTTCTCTGAACCCACCCGTGCATTGTCTCTTGAAGTGGATCTGGTTGCGAATATGACGATTATCAATCCGTTTGACTTTTTTCTTGAGGAAAGTGCAGAACACTTTCCGTTTAGCTATGAGCCGCAGCTCAATAAAGAGTTGATGCCGTTCATGGAAGTGAAAGAGAATAGTCCTCTACTAACTGAATGGTTGATAGGTGTTGATAGGTCCAAGCAAAAATTAATTGATTTTCTTGTTGGTATCAATCGTCGCCTGTGGGAAGATATAAAGTATTCAATTCGGATGGAACCGGGAGTACAAACCTGCGATGAGACCTTGGAAAAGCGAATAGGTTCATGTCGTGATAGTGGGTGGTTGCTGGTTCAGATTCTTAGGCATCTTGGGTTGGCGGCGCGTTTTGTATCTGGTTATCTGGTGCAACTCGTTGCCGATCAAAAACCGGTGGATGGTCCCGCCGGTCCACCACAGGATTTCACCGATTTACACGCGTGGTGTGAGGTGTATGCCCCAGGAGCAGGCTGGATTGGGCTTGATCCAACGTCCGGATTATTCGCTGGTGAAGGACATATTCCATTGGCATGTGTACCTGATCCGGTAAGTGCTGCCCCCGTCACTGGCTACACAAGCCCATGTGAAACAGAATTTACATATAGTAATACCGTGCAACGAATTCACGAAGACCCACGCGTTACCAAACCTTACACTGATACACAGTGGACAGTAATAAACGCCCTGGGCCAACAAGTTGACGAAGATATAATCCACAATGATATTCGACTAACAATGGGTGGAGAACCGACCTTTGTATCCGTTGACGACACAGAAGGTCCTGAATGGAACACAGAAGCAGATAGCCCCGAAAAACGGCGTTTAGCGGCGGATCTTTTGAAACGACTACGTGACAGTTTTGGTCATGGTGGTGTTTTGTCTTACGGTCAAGGAAAATGGTATCCGGGTGAACCGCTACCGCGCTGGAAATATGGGTGTTTTTGGCGAAAAGACGGTATCCCTGTCTGGCGAAATGACGCGCTCCTCGCAGAGCCTTATAAAGATAATGGATTTGATGTTGAACATGCAAAGAAATTTATACGGAATTTGGCAGATCAATTAAACATTTCATCGGACTATATCAGACCCGCCTACGAAGATATAGTCTTTTTTCTTTGGACTGAAGATAAACTCCCTATCAACATTGACCCAAACGCATTCGACTTCAAAGAAATATCAGAACGACAAAAATTGATTCAACTTCTACAAAAGGATAAAATCGGGGAACCAATAGGTTTTGTGATGCCCTTAGGTTGGAATCTTGAACACAATTCATGGGAGAGTAGTGCATGGAATTTCAGAGGTGGACACATGTTCTTACTCCCTGGTGATTCAGCAATGGGATACCGTCTTCCGCTTGAATCCTTGTCGTGGGTTGACCCAGAACATGAAAAGCCTTTTTATGAGCGTGACCCGTTGGAGCCGCGTGACGTTAACATCAGTCAGAGTGATACCGCAGAACCAGGAAATGTAACAGAAAAAGAGACGAATCAGCAGAAAACATTTATCCGTACGGCACTGTGTGTTGAACCCCGCGATGGTCGGTTACACATTTTTATGCCACCATTATCGCATTTAGAACATTATCTCTCGCTTCTTGAAGCAATCGAAGCAACCGCCGAAGCATTAGAAATGCCCGTAATTTTTGAAGGGTATGAAGTGCCACACGATTGGCGAATTCAATCGCTGAGTGTAACGCCGGATCCTGGCGTGATTGAGGTAAACATTCATCCTGCAGAAAATTGGGACGAAGTTGTACATAACATCACAACGCTTTATGAAGAAGCGCGGTTGACAGGTCTCAGTGCTGAAAAGTTCATGTTGGATGGTCGACATACCGGAACTGGCGGGGGAAATCACATTATCATCGGCGGACCGACACCTGCTGACAGTCCGCTATTGAGGCAACCTCATCTATTACGTAGTCTCATCACCTTTTGGCAACATCATCCGGGTTTGTCGTATCTTTTCTCAAGTACTTTCATCGGTCCCACAAGTCAAGCACCTCGTGTAGATGAGGGACGCGATGAACAACTCTATGAACTTGAGGTGGCGTTTCAACAAATTCCTGATGCTGTTTCCACGGAATCTAAAGTTGATGGAGAGGAATCACCACTCTGGTTAGTAGACCGATTACTACGACATCTTTTAGTTGATTTAACAGGCAACACACATCGCTCAGAATTTTGCATTGATAAACTTTATTCCCCAGATTCAGCCAGTGGTAGACTTGGATTATTGGAAATGCGAGCATTTGAGATGCCACCGCACGCACAGATGAGTGCTGTACAGATGCTACTCATTCGTGCACTGATCGCTAAATTCTGGCGCACGCCTTACAAAGGCAAACTGGTGCGGTGGGGAACGGAATTACATGACAGATTTATGCTTCACCACTATGTTCGTTCGGATATACAGGAAGTCGTTTCAGAACTACAAGATGCGGGGTATCCGTTTGAAATGGCATGGCTTGAACCATTTTTTGAGTTCCGATTCCCATTACTCGGCGCTGTAAGCGTCCAAGACATTCAACTGGAGTTGCGAATGGCGATTGAACCATGGCATGTGCTTGGGGAAGAGGTCACGCGGACGGGAACATCCCGTTTTGTAGATTCTTCGGTTGAGAGAGTGCAAGTTAAACTATGTGGTCTGACAGACTCTCGTTATGTTGTAACTTGCAACGGTCGTCGCTTGATTCTGCATAGTACAGGCACACATGGTGAATATGTAGGCGGGGTGCGGTATCGTGCGTGGCAACCACCATCAGCACTACATCCAACAATCGGTGTGCATTCTCCTCTTGTCTTTGACATCATTGATACATGGAACGGCCGGTCGATTGGAGGTTGTACTTATCGCGTGTCACACCCGGGTGGACGACACTACGACACCTTCCCAGTCAATGCGTACGAGGCTGAATCCCGCCGCGTAAGCCGCTTCGCTACGGAAGGACATACCCCAGGTGTAATTCATCCACAACCCACTCGTGCAGCACCTGGGACTTTTCTCTCAGAAGGACGTACTCCAGGTCCAATAGATGTTCCTCCTGAAGAGACAAATGCAGAGTATCCCTATACTTTGGACCTGCGAAGACAGTCCTAATCAACAATTATGTTAGATTTTAGAATCACTTACATAGTCTGCACCAGCGAGGGGAATCAACGCTGAATGCGCGTATGGCATTCAGCGGGAAACCTCACCTACCAGGGAATAATAATAGTGGCAATTTATTTTAATTGTTCCCTATGACTTAATACTTTTGATTTCTTGATACGTCTTTATAAACATGCAACGCACTGATAAAACAGATAGACATATAGTTGACGATAGTTTAGTTAAGGCATACTTTTCTGATACTGAACAGAGCGATGAGATGCTGAGCAGGTCAGGAAAGATTTCATCGCACTGGCAACCTTTCATTCAAGCACTGAATACGCTTGGTCTTGAAGAGATGGTTGCTCGGCATAAGGATGCAGTACGCCTACTTCGGGAAAACGGTGTCACTTATGTTGTTCATGGGGAAAAGCACGGACATCGCCTATGGGAATTAGACCCAATTCCGCTAATTATTTCAAACTCAGATTGGGAATCCATTTCAGTAGGACTTACACAACGCGCTGAACTCTTAAATCTGATTTTGAAGGACCTGTATGGTAAGAAAAGGTTAATCAAAGAAGGATTGATACCACCGGAAGTTGTTTATGCACACGCAGGATTCTTGCGTCCTTGTAATGAGTTAGTCCCATCAGATGGGAACCTCCTGCTAATGTACGCAGCAGATTTGGCAAGAGATTCCTGCGGAAACATAAGAGTGCTGAACGATCAGACGCAGGCACCGTCAGGAGCAGGGTATGCACTTGAAAACCGCACTGTCTTAGCACGTACATTGCCGCACCTCTTTGGCGAAGCTGGTGTTCATCGGTTATCTTTCTTCTTTCGGGCAATGCAAAATAGTATTGCGGAACTTGCACCACACCAAAAAGACAATCCACATGTGGTTGTACTAACACCCGGTCCTTACAATGAAACCTACTTTGAGCATGCTTACTTGGCAAGTTATCTCGGCTACACATTGGTTCAAGGAGATGACCTGACAGTGTTAGATGGGCGCGTGTGGTTAAAATCATTGGATGGACTTCAGCCAGTAGACATCATTTTGCGGCGCGTAGACGATATTTTCTGTGACCCGTTGGAACTACGGCAAGATTCTCGTCTCGGTGTTGCAGGACTGTTAGAGGCAATCCGTCAAGGCAATGTTGTTGTCATAAATCCACCTGGTAGCAGCGTTCTGGAAAATCCTGCCCTAATACCGTTCTTGCCAGATATTGCTAAACAGTTGATCGGTGCAGATTTACATCTACCTTCAGTAACGACTTGGTGGTGCGGACAACCAAAACACCGAGACTATGTGCTGACAAATCTCAAAAAGTTGGTCATCAAACCTATTTATCGTCAACCGAACGCGAGACCACTATTCGGAACAGAACTTAGCTACACTGAACTTGACACGCTGCAGTCTCAGATTATTGCAAAACCACATCTCTATGTTGGGCAGGAGTACATCCCCTTTTCTACAACGCCATCTCTTGTTGAGGGCAAACTTGAACCACGCCGTGCGATTCTGCGCAGCTTCTTATTTGCGGAAAAAGAAGGTTACGCTGTAATGCCAGGTGGACTCACCCGCTGTGAAGGGGAAGCAGGGGAATTAACAGTTACTATTCAAGACGGTGGTATCAGTAAAGATACTTGGATATTAGCACCGGAACCTGAACCACATATCAGTTTATGGCAGCATTCGAAAAGGGGACCTATCATCTCTGAAGACTCCCAAGGGTTATCAAGTCGTTCTGCAGAGAATCTGTACTGGGTGGGTCGCTATGCGGAACGCGCAGAGGGACATGCACGTCTTCTTCGGATAACATTAGACAAAATTAAAATGGGTTTAGAAGCTTCACCTTTGGGGCAACCTCTTCCTTCAGCAGTTTTCACAGAAAGACACGGGGAGGACTCAAGGGACGTATCGGAACTTGCGTATCTCCGCAGTATGCTCCGTTCATTGACCGGTTTAACATCATCTCATCCAGGATTTGTTAGCAAAGAGGGACAAGGTTTAGAAAGCGAACTGCTTTCCATTATGCTTGACACAGAAAACAGTGGTAGTCTTGTGTCAACTCTTCAATCGCTGGTTAGTGCTGCTTATGCTGTCCGTGATCGTTGGTCTACAGATACATGGCGTGTGATGAACAGCGTTGAGAACTTATGTAACGCTTTGGGGAAATACAGCACTAACAATAAGAACTTACAAATGCAATCTTCGAGTGATTCTGATGAACGTACACTACAACATATTCAAACCGAACTCGATCAACTGATGATTTTTCTGGCTGCATTGGGTGGTCTTAACGCAGAAAGTATGACGCAAACAATTGGATGGGTCAGTCTTGATATGGGACGCCGTATTGAACGGGCACTACTACTTATTGTATTGTGTCGGTCAAGTCTTGTCGCAGTGCAAGAAGAATGGATTGAACATCTGCTGCTTGAGTCTATACTTGCCGCTGCAGAGAGTTTGATTACCTATCGGAGTCGTTATCGATCAACATTACACTTGCCGACAGCACTTGAGATGCTACTTCTGGACGAAACGAATCCGCGTTCGTTGGTCTATCAATTAAAACGACTACAGGAACAGATACGTGATCTGCCACGAGAAAAGTCTGGTTATCGTCTTAGTGAGGAAGAACAATTAATCTTAGAAGCATTAACGCAGCTGCAACTCTCAAATACATTCCAGCTGGCACAACGGTCTGAACAAAGCACACAACGTCAAGGATTAGAAAAACTATTGGTTCGCCTTGCACAGATATTGATAGAAATATCTGATGTTCTCACACAAACCTATTTTAGTCATGTCCAGGGACCGCAACAGTTGGTTACAACTGATCCTACGTAGGCTTACCAAATGTAAGAGACGCAATAAATTGTGCGGCTACAACGGGTAGCGACCTGGAGATCGCTCCTACAGGAAGACATGCTTCTAAGTAAACATTCCTGAAAGTGTTTACATTAGACATTATAATGATTTAAATAACAGAAGTTTCATAACGCCAGGGTCTAAAGTTTAGTCGGAAGTTGTGTAAACCACAACAAGTTTCCATAACTAAATCACAGAACCCTTTCTTCCAATTCCTGAGTTTATCTTTCACGATGCGGTATCGTTTGACACCACTAATCGCATGTTCAACACGTATGCGTATAGACGCTATCTTTCTATTCTTCTCTTTTTCTTTATCCGTAAGTTCTCCACCTTTCGGTTTTTTCTTCGGTTGAATGATGTTTATATCAGGAAGGACAAAACCCTGAAAATTGGTATCTTGATACAAGGTGCTTCCCTGTGGCACACAATAGCACACCGTATCGGCTATCTGTTTGTCATGGCGTCTTTTCCTTCAAAAGAGGGTGTCAATAGGACGACTTTGCTGGTCTCATTGATAATCAGATTATTTTTCACTGTATGACATTTCTTTTTCCACTATAATACGTCCTTTGAGTTGATGGATCTTTTGGGCGTTGTATCAGACGCTCCGTGCCATCATGAAAAAAATGTTCACCTCCTTGACTTTGAGTTGATTCCTCACACGCATCACACATAGGCAGGGTCTGTTTCCCGAGATGGCAACGCTTCAAGCATTGCTAATGCTTTGTGTCAGATATTTCGCTTTATACCACTGCATATTCAGTGTGCGCAACACGCACGCTATACTAAAAGACATATCCTCTTTTTTCGTATCTGATATTGTATTTGTGAAAATAAGTTGTGTGAGACTTGCTGCAACAAAACTCAGTTGTGCGAACCGGTTCAAACTTGGACGCTTTCGGATTTGATATGTATCAAAGCCGAAGTTTTGTTTTACATCCCGAAATGCTATTTCAATCTGCCACCGATTTCTATAGTGTCGGATCAACTCATCTATTGGGCGTTGTAAATCAGAGGTAAATAAACAAAAATAGTGATAAGATTTAGACTTTTTCTTGCGTGTGCGTATGACAACAAGCCGCACATCCACCGGACACATTCTTGCCCGCCGACTTTGCGCGACAGAGTAAGTGATGTCCTTGTGAAAGGATTTCTGTAAACACTTTACGCCTATTGAAGCCTCTGTCAAATACGATCAGTCCCACAGGCATCTTAGCACAGAAAAACTGGATCCTGTTTTTTGCCGAGACACATCACCCGAGCAACTAACGGAAACAGACGCACGCCTTGTGGTGTTTCATAGAGCCATCCGATAGCACCGAACTGGGTCCGTGATGGAACTTGGATTGGTTCTTGTTGCGTTGTTATATCGGGTATTTCTGAAGAAATGTGTGCCAAATTGTTGCGTGCCATTATGGGCAGAATAGGTTTCATCATAGACACCTTTACTCAGGACGCTTTGAGTTTGTTGTGTCAATACGGATGCGACTTTATCAACACACCATACGCCACGAGAGAGAAACTTCGGTAGTGTCCAATAGGTCTTGGAGTGGTTTGTTGATTGATATATCTGTGTCATTGTGCCACGATGCGGTGTGTTTATCAACCCGGTTACAATAGTGCGAAAATGGTTATAGTTTTTATACTTGAAGAGGTGTTGATACTCTGATAACATAGAACCTAAGCGGAAGAGGATCCATTGTAAAACAGCCTTTTGAAAATGTGGACTTTATTTGAAAGGATACCCTCTTTTCTGCTTTTTGTCTCCAAAAAAAGAAAATTGTCCAAACTATAGTAAAATTTATGACAAGCGATTTATAAGCGAGGCACTATAGCCAGCACCAAACCCGTTATCAATATTGACCACAGTGACACCAGAAGCACAACTATTTAGCATGCCAAGTAGTGCAGCGAGTCCACCAAAACTTGCCCCGTAACCAATGCTTGTTGGTACAGCGATGACAGGACAATCAACCAAGCCACCAACCACACTTGGTAATGCTCCTTCCATACCCGCGATCACAACAATGACACGCGCATTCAGAAGTTTTTCGTGATTACCGATAAGCCTGTGTAATCCAGCGACGCCTACGTCGTAAAGACGTTCAGGTGGACTGCCCATCATATAAGCAGTTTCAGCAGCTTCTTCTGCAACGGGTAAATCAGAAGTGCCAGCAGAAATGACCAAGATTCCTGTTTTACCTTCTACATCAGACTGCATAACGGAGATTGTGCGTCCGAGTTCGTTGTAACGCGCTTCCGAGTGGAGTGGTTTTACTGCCTCATACATTGAGGGTGTAGCGCGCGTTGCCAGCAGAGGATGTCCAGCTTCAAGGATACGCTCGCTAATTTTCGCTACTTGGACATCAGTTTTCCCTTCACAGAAGATGACTTCAGGAAAACCGGTCCGAAGTTGGCGATGGTGGTCAATTTTGGAAAAACCGAGGTCTTCAAAAGGGAGGGTGCGGAGAGATTGAAGTGCATCACTGACCTCAGTCTCTCCACTTTTAACTTTCTCAAGGAGAGTTCTTAATTTTTCAACTTCCATACCGTTGAAATAAATGAAAAAAGTTTGTTAGGAATTTCTACTACAGACAAGAAAAGTAGCTACAACCTCAGAAATGTTGTTATTATGCTTCTTCAGTTGATTTCTTATCATTGTTAAGTCCGGGAATCGTCTCAGTGATTTTGTTTCGAACTTCAGAAGAGACTTTTTTACCGGTTTCAACTGCGGATTTCACTTGATTTGATGCGTCTTTGACACGTTCTTTGCCGACTTCAACGAGTCCTTGTACACTTTCCTTCCCTTGATCTACCATGTGCTGCACATTTTCTTTTGCTGCGTCACTTGCATGTTGAGCGAATTCCAGTGTCTTATCTTTTGCCTGAGCAGAGGTATCTCGGATTTTCTGTCGAGTCTCTTTACCAGGTGCAGGCGCATAAAGCAGACTGATGACCGCACCTGTCAAAAAACCGGTGCAGAAAGCAAAAATCATTGTCAATCCATTGTTGCGTCCATCGTTACTCATGAGTTTATCCTTTCTATATGTAAGTGTAAGCGTTAATATGATATTGACTTACCACGTTTAGGATGAAATTGTTCGTCACTTTAGTATATACGTTTATTTTGGATATTTCTTTTCAATTAAGTGGATATTCACCCATTCTTTTTTCAATTTAATTGTCTTGTACGCTATGAGAATAATAGCATTCTGGCAAATTGCGATTACTTTCTAAAAAGCAAGTCAAATTTATTACTCGGCAACAGCTTCGGATTGTTCTGAAGAAGTCTCTGTTTCCGATTCGTCATTTTGCAAAGATTCTACGGTCGGTTGAGTTTCATTGTTTTCAGGCATTAGATTCAGCAGTTCCACTTGTATGAGATGATTTATAAAGCCTTTCCCAACCCGCTTTTAACCCGTGCCACATGCTTACAATGTCTGCAAGTGAAACAGCGACTTGATTACGAAAATACTCTGCCTGTTCAATGGTTTGACCAGAAAAAGTAGATACTTTTTCCACGACCGCCTCAAGTTCCTGCCACACTTTGATTCAGTGTTTCCGTCAATTCTTGCACACTATGTAAAGTCGGTTTGAACCTCCATTTTCGCTAATCTGCTGTATTGATGCTGTTTACACCGTTGATATTTTGTAGCAGTTGGGGTAACTCTTTATTGATCTCTTTCACGGTTTGACTAACGTCAGTTATGAGTATCCCAACTTCTTGATTGACAAGATTTTCCGTAGAATTAAGCGTGTTCTGAATACTATTCAGAGAATTTCTTAAACTACCGAGCGTTCTGCATAAGTACACAAATAAAACGGCTAAAGCAATTAATGCGACACCAAGACTGCCTTTCCAAAAAAAT
>CBDCOJ010000018.1:0-58854 GCA_965219695.1 Candidatus Poribacteria bacterium
AAATAATACCAGAGACCTCTTGTACATATAAAGACACAGTTTTTAAAAAAAAGGGTGCATAAAAAGGAATTAGAGTTTATTCGTATGTAATTTGTGGCAAAATGACGCAAGGTGTGCACTTCCAGTTGATCATTTTCTAATAGAACTTATTGTAGCATTCCCAACGTCTGGTGACTCTATTTCAACAGATGTGTGAAATATTCCGCTCTGTTCGGTACCAATGTAAAGTTTATCGTGGCTGACGGATAAAGATATAACTTTATCAGGAATATTTGGTATGATTTTCTCCCATTTACCATGAATATCTAAGTGGTAAACACCCATATCACCGGCACCATAAAAATTGGGTCCGTTCCCAGCCAATTTATCTATGGTAATGTGTGTTCCTGAAATGTCTGTTAGCATACGCCAGTGTTTTCCGGTTTGTGAATTCAAGACACCTTTGTCCGTTGCAACATAAACTGTAGTTCCTACAAACATTATATCCTTGATATGGACAAAACTGGACGGAAGATTCGGCGTAACATCTCGCCAGCTGTTTCCGCCATCAAGTGATTGAAATAACCTGCCATCCCGTTTACCGGCGTAGACAGTTTCTGCTGAAGCTGCTAATTTGAATCCTCTGTCCAATTCATCAGTATGTTTATCAGTATCTGCTAATCCAGTATCTATTACGTCTGTGCTATCGGGAGTCCATTTTAAAAGCCTCTGCATATATTCTATGTAGAAGGTTTTGCCGCTGACAGCAAAACCACCGGACTTCAGATGACCTTCTTTAGTATCTGATAGGTTTGTGCCTGTCGCATTTTCACTGCTTGCCCACAGTTTGGGAGAAGATATCCTATGAACCAGTGAGAATACACTATCGTCGGGATGTAAACGGAAAATACGGAGTTCTTTTCCTTGAGGCGTAATTGCATAAAGTGCGTTGTTGGCAATTATTAACTTTGAGTTGGTAAAATAATTAATATCTTCGTCTCCATTGCTTGTTGGTGTTAATTCACCGTAATCAATGTTAATTTGTTCCCACGAGTTCCCATCATCAACGGATTTGTAAAATCCACTGCCAGTATACACATAGAGTCTGTTATCAAAAGCAACCAAATCTTGCACTTTGGTTCCTACCATTCCACTCGTAAATGGATGCCACGAATCACCACCATCAGTTGTGCGAATAATCCCTGATTGTCCCGCCTTGTAAAAGGTATTTTCATTCACTGCTAAAACGGAGGCATTATTTGACGGAAGTAAGTTTATGTCAAATCCGAGGTTTGTCCAAGTTTGACCGCCGTCTCTTGATCGGAATGCCGGAACACCTAATACTAAAAGTGTTTTATCAAACACGGAAATTTTTGTAAAACCTCTAAAAGATGATCTCATGATAAAAGATTTATCTTTAGGTGTTATTTCGCGCCACGTAGATCCTAAATCTGCTGTGTGGAAAATCTTTCTATACTTTTTGTTCGGTGTGTTTGATTTCGGACTAAGAAAATCTGCACCCGTTACAACGTAGAGATTGTTTTCAAAAACTGTCATTGAGTGAACAGTTTTTAATGGATCTACTGGCAATTGGTGCCAAACCCCTAAATTTAAGCGATAGAGACCTCGGTTTGTTCCAATAAAAACTGAGTCTCCAATTGCATCAACTGCAGTGATTCTTTTTTCTGTCAATTCATTATTCAGAGGTATCCACTTTCTACCAGCATCACCAGATCTAAAAACCCCTTCATCTTTCAAGACAAGGTACATCATAGAGTTTTCTTGTGTATTACCTCTTATTATCAACCCAACAACATCCCCGTCTGGTCGATTGCAGAACCTATTCCATGTATCACCACCATCGGTTGAAGCAGATATGTCATTCGTATTGACAGAATAGAGTACACCTTGATGCTCAGTTATTGGTGACTGGAACGTGCTAATAGGAACACTCGCGTTGATATTCATCCAAGTTGTTCCATCATTCATTAATCTATAAATACCTGTTGATGAAACTGCGTGGATGTTATTTTCTGAAGTAGCAAAGATATTAAATTGGGGAGATGTTTGTGGTCCATTTGCCTGTGTCCACCGAACAACTGAGGAATTAAGAGCGTTTTCTTGAGCGTTGGCAGCGGAGTCGGCATCAGAAACGATTGCACCAACACCTTCACTTCTACTATTGGTCACGCCTCTCACAACGTTGTTTCGTTCAGTGGGGTTAGAAATAATATCAATGTGTATCGGTGATTCAACGATTTCAATCGTCGGTTCAGAGAGTGCATCAAAATTATACGGCTTCTGAAAATGAGCAATATATTGGTGCATTGCCCCCAATAGTAACATAACCAGCACCGCAGCTGTACCAAAAGCAGCCCACGGCAGCGATGGTTTTGCTACCGGTGGTAATGGCTTGATGTCAGCTACCTGTTTCATGATGCTTTCAGTTAAATCTGTAGATAATTGTACGCTGCCAAGATTTTCGGTGATTAAATGTTCTTCTTTTGCTTTCAAGCGGTTTCGTGCCCGGCGAATCCTACTTTTAATTGTGTTTTCTGAAACACCTAAAAATTTGCTTATTTCCTGTGCTGTCATTTCACCAAGGTAAAAGAGGGTCAACACTGTACGTTCGCTCTCTGGCAATTTTGCTAACAGCTTTTTGATGATTGCACGATAACGCGTGGTAGCCTCTATCTTCCGTTGTTCCGATTCATACTGTGTATAATAAGACTTTTCTATTTCTTCCACTGGAGTATCCTCTATGGATTGAACTGGGGTTTTGTTCCTTTGAATCCAATTAATGCAAAGCCGATCCACGATCACATAGATCCAACCATCAAATTGTTTGGGGTCTTTGAGGGTTGGTAGCTTTTTGTATACTTTAAGAAAAGCATCTTGGGTAATTTCTTCAGCAATGTGGTAGTCTCCAATCTTCCGCCAAGCGAGTGCGTGAATTCTCTTTTGGTACTTTTGCACTAAGCTACTAAACGCTTCTGTTTCACCATCCAAAATTCTTTGGATTAGTTGAACATTGTTTTCTGCCATTGAACATTCCTCAGAGTTAACCTAAATTGTTAGGCTGTAATAGCGGCAAATTTGCCCATAAGTTGGTGTCAAATTCTTTTCTACATTAACAAACACGATATTCATTTAAAAGTTAAGACACAGTTTTTGGGATAAAAGGGTGCAAAAAGAGAAAAAAGTTCAAATTAAATAATTATTTTAAGAGTTTAACCTGTACATGCAAGACTTTACTATCACAACAATTGTCAAATATTATTTAAGGTAACTAAAGTTTAGACAATTCTTGTTCAGTGATAGTTGAGTTTTCAACGGAAAATCTATTTTTCTGTGAGTTTCTCATATCAATGCAACCCAGCGAAAATGCTGCACTCCAGCGGCGTGCTATGTTTATAGAAACATTATGGACACATTCTCGCACTCCAGCGGCGTGCGATGTGTGCTGAATTGTATCACATACCGCACCGCTGGAGCAAAGAGGGTTTCTGTTTTGTGTGTTGTGTCAGAATTGATAACAGATATAGTAAACCGGTTTCTTATATTGAACTCACGTATGAAAAATTGTCCAAACCTTAGTAGCAATATAATATAGCATTTTTACGTATCAGACAAACATTAAGCCATGTTACCCTTAAAACACTAAAAACTTGCAGTAAAAGTTCCAAATTTATAACTTTTTTCACTTTTTGCACCTTTTTCACTTATTTACTGTGTCATGAATTATAGAAGGCGATTAATTGACTGACAATAGTTAGTCTTAGCCAATGTTAATGAGAAACTTCCATTTACATAACCGTTCAATCAAAAATAAGTTTTCGCCCTTAGTTAGAGACTTATAAGACTGGACAAGAAAATCTAAAAAGAAAGGAGGTGAACCCTAATGTATAAAAGACTATGCAGAAAAATTATCGAATTTATCAACTCGGAAGAAGGAAAAGTAGGAGTCAAAACTTCGTTGTCACTCGGTTTGGTTGGCGGAGGTATATTGCTGATGCAAACGATGTTTCCTGCTGCTGCTGAGGTGCATTTTGAGTGTTTCAGTGATGATGAATGCCTAGATGACGAATACTGCGAATTTTGGCAAGATGCGCGAGGTGAATATCACTCTGAATGCGTTGATGAGTAACACGTGATTAAAGGCGCTTGCTTTGGTTCCGCTGCCTCTAACAGCGGAACCAAATATTATTACGTGAAATTATGTTAAATTTGTTTATCAATAGTGATATACTCAACGTTATTAACAACAAATATGGCTTGAATATTTCGGAAGCTATTTCTGTAGGAGCGATCTCCGAATCACGACGAAACACATGAAGAATCGGAATTCATTCCTACGACTCAAAAATATCCGACTAATTTATAGAATCTACTATAAAAAGGGAACTTTTCAGCAATGAAACGAGCATTTGTTTATGTTATGTTAGGAGTTCTGTTTTTCAGTAACAGTATTCTGTTGGTTAATAATGTACACGCGGCAAAAAAGTCTGTTATATCTTTTCTCTCTAACGAGAAAGGGGATTATGACATATTCATTATAAATACCGATGGTAGAATTCGCCAACGCCTTGCAACGGATGCAATGAGAAAAAGTTCACTGACATGCGCTCCTAAAGGTTATCTTTTTGCTTATATATCTAACGAACACGGAAATCTTGATATTTATAAAATGGATATTAGAGACAAAAATCCTATCCGGTTGACACGTCACCCTGAGCGCGATATACGTCCAGCTTGGTCACCCAACGGAAAATGGATTGCCTTTGTCTCTGATCGCGAGGGTGCCCAAGATATTTATAGAATGGATGTGGACGGTTCCAACTTAATAAAATTGACTAACCAAGGACACAACGGGATACCTGCATGGTCTCCAGATAGCCAGTTGATCGCTTTTGATTCCAAGAGGGGAGGAACTCATTCTATCTATGTGATGGATGCTAACGGTGGTGAATTAAAACAGGTGACAGATGATCTACCGCTGTGGGCTGGTTGTACGTGGTCTCCAGATGGGAAACAGATTGCCTATGCTGCAGGAATTCTTGACAAAGAAGGTGTGGATATTTTCACAATTGATGTTGATGAAAAAAATATGAATAAATTAACTAACATGGGTATGGGATTCCGATCTGGTAATCCTGCATGGTCTCCTGACGGTAACTGTATTGCCTATTCAGTTGCGGAGGTCGACGAGTGGCCGAACCCTGCTAATGAATTCAAAATTATTTTTAGCGACAGCACCATTTATCTTATAGATATCCAAGATGGAATTGTAGAACCTCTTAAAAAGACGGAAGGTCTTTCAAGCGATCATGTGCCAGTCTGGATATCAGAAGATTTTTTTTCCGTTTCCCCAGATGCGAGTAAACAGACAGTAACCTGGGGAGAACTTAAACAACCTTAAAATCGTGAGTTTGTGTCTTTTTAACTTTAACCCGAACTAAATATTATATGATGTTTTACTACGAATACTCACTCATTTTTTTAGCTCTTATCTTCTGTGGATATGCATGTTACACAGACTTAAAGATACAGAAGATTCGAAATATTTGTTCCTTCGGACTTCTTTACGCCGGAGTGCTCAGCCAACTTATGGCATGGTACCTTGGCACAACGACACCTCTTTACATAATAGGACTGTTTTTTGGAAGCGGACTTGCTGCTGTTGCGTTTCATTGGTTTGGTATTTTTTCGCCAGGAGATTCCAAGCTGTTCTGGGGACTCTGTTTGATCTTTCCACCGCCACTTTTTAGATTATTGAGCGGGACTTTGAGTTTTCCACCGTTAATACTTGCACTTAATATTGTCATCCCTTACACAATAGGGGTTCTCGGTTATCTACTTTTTAAGTTTTTCTTGTTACGAAATAAAATGGAGATTCTTCGTAATAGCCTTATGGCAAGCTTTCGAAAAGAAATGCTGTTAAGCAAGACCTTCAACTTATTGCTACTAATAGGTATGGGATCTACGATTACTTACATTTCCAAATTGTTTGCGTGGGAAATCAGTAGATTTTTACAGTTTAGTTTAATCTTGACGGCATTTATATTGGTACAAAAATTGCTATCCCGTTTGCTCAAGAAACCGATCTACTACACGATCATTGGGTTCGCTTGTATATGGATTTCACTGAAAGTAAGCACATCTATATCTGGGTTTATTTACGGTTTTGCTATCTTCTTAGGCTTATATTTTGTCATTTTCGTCATTGCCAAACAATTGGTTCTTGCATTAGCGATGATATTGGACCGTAATATTGATGTTGCAAACCTTAAGGTCGGTATGATTCCCGCAGAACAAATTGTTCAGGCAAAACATCAAGATGGCGTTGTCTATTATGAAAAACAACAAGCTACATTTTCAAGTGGGATAACTGATAACATTATTATTTCTCCGAGTGCGATGGGTCTTAGCAAAGAAAAAATAGCAGAATTAAAAAATCTGTCGGATCAGGGAGCGTTCGCAAAATTTGAAAATAAAATCAAAATCCAGCCACACATCTGCTTTGCCCCATTTATTTCTATTGGTGCACTCCTAACTATTCTTTGCCAAGGTCCATTTTATCTCAAATTGATACAGATGTTTTAGTGCTACATCTATTCAAAAAATTGCCATAACAACCAGTAGGTCGGATAGAGTTTACGAAAACCGACCTAATTTGATATAGGGGGTTTTATGAGACGGACGATTTTAGTTCTAATCATTTTAACTGTTGTTGTTGCTTTACCACCTTTTTATATCCAATGGGCAGAATCCCAAAGGCTAAATAGGATACAGGAAATGAAACAACAAGCGAGGCAAATTTTCGGTGAACCGTTGGAAAAAGTTATATCAGAACTTAAAAACATTGAACCACCTTCAGCGGTTATTCTATATACTGGTAACACGAAAAGCCATCTTGAACCATGCGGATGTTACCAAGAACAATCTGGCGGACTACCAAGACGGGCTTACGCTATAGAACAGATTCGACAGTGTGGGTTTCCAACGTTGGTTGTTGATGCTGGAAACATTTTTGATGGGCAAGAAAAAATAGATGCGCAACGCTGCCAAACCAATATGAAAGCGTTGGCAGAAATGGGTTATTTAGCAGTCGCACTTAGTCACACCGACTTTACTTACGATGACAATTATCTCATTCCACAAAAGGATCTTGCTACGTTCCCATTCTTATCACCAAGTGAAATGCAAAAGGACTTCACAGAACCTTATGTTACTAAGCAAGCCGGACAACATAGTATCGCCTTTGTCGCAGGGAATGTGCCTAAACAAGCTGCATCAGAAGCAGACGTTATTGTGTCATTAGGGAACCCTAAAGAATTTGAACACATTGACGTGGTCATTCTATCAGACGAAGTTGAAGCCACGAAAACTGAAACGGATACACTGTATGTCGGTTCTAAATCTGAAGGTAAGACGTTAGGATTATTAGCACTTTGGATAGATGCAAGCGGAAATTTAACAGATCACCACGCTGCGCACATAGCACTAACAGGCGAAGTCGGTGAGTCGGAATTAATCCGTCAACTGTTGACAGATTTTTACAGAAGCACTGCAGAAGAAAATGCTACTCAGAGCGCTCCACTCTTTGCTGATCAGGAATTAGAAAAACAAGGTAATGAGTATGCCTCAGCAGTTACTTGCAAAGGATGCCACAAACAAGAATATCACCAGTGGTCAGCAACGCGCCACGCCTTCGCTTATCAAACACTGATAAAAAAGGAACGTTACTTTGATCCAAATTGTGTCTCTTGCCATACCACAGGATATGGTTATGCGTCGGGGTTCCAGATAGGTGATCAAGACTCAACACTCAAAGGCGTTCAATGTGAAACATGCCACGGTCCTGGCAAACAGCACGCGGGCAATCCCAAGAAAACAAATATCCGCAGTGGCAGAGATACTTCGCTCTGTTTACAGTGCCATGATTCAGAACATTCGCCAGGATTTTCAGATGTGGTAGCATTGCATACCAAGGACGTTGACCACAGCCGTGAACCGATGAACTTAGAAGAACTTTTAGCATCCAGAATAGAGCGAATGGGTAAACCAACACTGGAATTGTTTGTAATGAGTTACTGTTCCTTCGGTATCCGAGCGGAAGAAAGTATTATTCCTATTGTAAAGAAATTCGGGAACAAAATAGACTTCAAACTTCGATTTATTGCACAAGAAAAGGATGAACTTTCCTCGCAAGACACCACACCTTTCGTTAGTCTACATGGTTATCCAGAAATAGCAGAAAACATTCGTCAGCTGCTTATTGCACAGGAATACCCAGAACAATATCTGGATTATATCTTATGTAGAGGTAAAAAGTTAAACAAAAGCTGGGAGAATTGCGCTCAGAAACTCGGCATTGATGTTGAAAAGATTGATCGACTGTTTGATACTCCCGAAGCAGAACAGTTGTTCCGAGAAAACATCAAACGTTCTGCAGAATTGGGTATCAAAGCATCACCAACGATTTTTGTAGATAACCATAAATTTCCAACGAATCAACTCCTACGATCAAGCGGAACACCTTGCCAGTAATTTTCTCTGGTGTTGCCGTTTCCTGCGTTTTACCAACCTTCATCTAAAACTCATTTCCATATTATGCACCCTTTTGGGTCTAACACTGTGTCTTTAACTTATGAAAGGATCAGATACCACTGTTTTTCCAAATCTATATCAAGCATTTGTAAGAAATAGAGGTATGATGATTAGCATGTGTACAGCAAATCGCTCATCTGAGCACCATATAATTGATTTGAGTGTAATCAAGATTGATAGGAAAACATCCTTGACTACTCCTAAAAGATCCCGATCATCGGATGGAGTAGAACAAAAAGGATAACTTCAATATTACAGGAGGAACACTATGAAACGCATACAATATTGGGGGCTTGGCGCTCTCATTATTCTACTGGCTGGAGCCGCCGTGTTGTGGGTTCAACACGAACGCTCAGAAATCCG
Organism: Candidatus Poribacteria bacterium; assembly: GCA_965219695.1. GTDB lineage: Bacteria > Poribacteria > WGA-4E > WGA-4E > WGA-3G > MSPOR6. Next base: position 8,953 of record CBDCOJ010000018.1, read on the forward strand.
TCAACTTCAGCAAGAGGCTGCGGAGGCAAAGAAACTGTTAGAAGAAAGCAAGAAGGACAAAGAAACGCCAAAGATGGCGGCCGTTCGCAGTGTCGGCACTGAAGAAAATGATATAGAAAAAATCTCTGATGCGGATATAGAGGAATTACTCAAGGCCGTTGCTGCGGAAGGGAACATTTCTGATGCGGATATAGAGGAATTACTCAAGGCCGTTGCTGCAGAGGAAGAAGAGGTGAAGGAAGCCCTCTCGGCTGAAGAAATGGCAAAACGAGAAAGTCAGCGAAAAGCGAAGGAACTCTGGGAAAAAATAGGCAAAATAATGCAGAATGCTGGTGGGAGTATACACACTTCTACGCACCCAGAAGAAATGCAAGAGGTAGTTCGTCTTCTTGAAGAAGCATCAGGAGGACCCACCAGATTTACCCAGATGAATAATTTCGGAATGATGTTTCAGAACAGTATAAACTCAAATGGTGAAATGGATACCTCCGAAGCTATAAAAATGGCAGATTACATGGAAGAAGTACTCGGCGATACCCATTCCGCAACAGCTATGCGCAACATAGCACAATATGCCGCGATTAAAGGCTACGAGGTAATTAATTTCAACGAGATCATTAATGCTGACGATTATGAAAAAGTTTTGAAGGCTCATTATGAGTCGACCAAATGATGCACAAGCCTCGGAGGACTTATGAAAAACCGTAACTGGTTATTATACATAGCAATTATCGCATCCACTGCGATTTTTATAGGAGTTATCAGCTACGCAACAGACAAACCTTCGAAGCCAGCGTATACCGTTCAAAAGGTAGAAACGGATGGTACGGCAACACCCAGTAAAGTTGATAAAAAATCATGTGGATGCTGCGCCCAACGTTACAAACGTCAACAAGAGAGGATAAAACAAGCACGAGCACGTAAGCTCGCACAAGAACAAGTTGTGAAAATATCCTCACCCTAGCTCTGCTGGGAGAAACCCTAAACAGAGAATTTATTCTCATAACCAAAGTTACAATGTTTGAGTTTTTCAATAATCTGCAACGTTTGAGTTTTCAATAATCTCAAAGGAGGATTTTATGTCTTATCTAACGAAGAAATACACTCGTATAATCTGTGCCATCATGCTAAGTGCCGCTTTTGTACTACCAAACACAACGGAACTTGTTGAGGCACACTCAGGTGGGGGTCATGAATTCCCTGTATTCGAGAAAGAGGTTGATGTTAACATTTTGGGTCATGATATTACAGTTATTTTAGGATGTGAAGGTTTCTTCCCATTCGAAGATGAAAATCATACATGGCCATGGATCCTACCTCATAAATTCTGTGCTCCGCCAGGGATTGGTATAGAAGGCCCTGACGAGGATGGATGCTATTCTATTACTTTTTGTGGGATATTTTACGAATGCTATGGAAGAGCTTGTCCCCCTAATGATGGGAACAACGATGATGCCAGTGGGAACAACGATGATACCGGTGGGAACAACGATGATACCGGTGGAAACAACGATGATTCCAGTGGGAACAACGGTTAAAAACTTTAACTGGTTAGATGAATCACCTGATTCATCTAACCTCACTTATTGGATGTATTTATGTTAACTTCACAACAGAAAACCCTTATCGGTCTCTTGCTGGTGTGTTTGCTGTTCCTCACCTTCTGGATTCGGATTCAAGGAGTGGAACGGTTTCCAAATGGACAGTTTTCCGAAAATGATGCCTTTCTTTTCCATTGGCAATCAGGCATTATTGCTGAACAGGGTGAGCTACCCGCAAAAGACATACATCGTTGGCTCCCTGATGGCAGAGATAACCAGCAGATGCTCTCTCTCTACCCCTATGCCATAGCGTATATTCACAAAGTGTTACCTTGGTTTTCTCTTTATCATATTCAACTATACCTTCCTGTTCTCTGTTTTACGCTTGGGCTTGGTGTGCTATTTCTTTTCTTGGCGCGGACGCACGGTATCTTGTTTGCCCTCATCGTCGGTGTGCTTCTTGCTACCCTGCCCGGCAGCATTGAACGTAGTGCCGCAGGGTTTGGTGACCGAGACGCATGGTGCTGGATGTTCGGTATGTTTGCCATTATCAGTTATATTTGGAAAGAGCAAATACCGTCTAATCCCCTTGATAAAAAGAGCAGGTGGGTTAGAAATTGGCGTAGATATTTGGGAACAGCTATCGCCGGATTCATCGTCTTACTCGGTGGAATTTCCTGGGAAGCTTTCGGTTGTTTTGTTTTAATTATACTTACCACAGAACTTTGGAAATTCTGTACCTCGCATACAGAAGAAAATTTAGAAGAATATTTGATATGGCTGCTAATGTTTGTTCCGTGGCTCTATCTCTTCAGTTCTGCCTACCGTGAGGGCCACGGATTTTCAACACATGTCGCTACGTTAATGCTATTGGCACCACTCGCGGTGTTCGCGCTACGCAGTATAAGATACCTAATTCTGAAGTTCTACGGACCGCTGCGTGCACATGGTCGAAAACTGGCTTGGGGATTAACCCTCTTCGGTATCGCAGCTGGTGCTGTTTATATTTCCTTTCAATACAGCACGTTTGCGATAACTGTCTCACCGGTCTTTGAAAACCAGCTAATGAAAAATGTTGGGGAATTAGCTGATCCAAGTTTCAGGTTTTGGCATCGCCGGTACGGGGGTATCTTTATCTTAGGCAGCATAGGATTGATTGGAGCCTGCTTACAGCTGTGGAGACGAAACGGAATCCCGCTTGCCTTATCCCTTTTTCTCTTTACTGCAACAACGTTTTTCCGATGGCAAGTTAGTGATTGGATCGGAACAGAGAGATGTAATATTCTTTTCCTGATTTCAATTGGACTGACAATCATCAGTTTCGGCATCGCATGTTTACGAAAGACGGTTACGAAAAACGAATTGGTGGCTTTCGGTACATTTGCTTGGTTTCTACTATGGGTTGCGCTTGCACGCGGCGGCAAACGTTATGACTTCTTTATCGGTTTTCCGCTTGCCTATGGCACCGCGTGGCTTCTCGCGTTTACGCCTGCGTATCTCATACAATGGCTTAAGAATACAAAGATTTATTATCCGCGTATCAAGCAAAGATTTGTCACTGGTGTTGTCGTAGTTGTTGTGCTAATACCTGTTCTCTTTCTAAATCCATTAGGTGGACATGTCACTCGATCAGGTTATGCTGCAGCAGGGATGCAGCGACCGTCCCCCGGAATAGACACACCGTTTGCTGACGCGTTAGAATGGATCAAAACAACGCTCCCGCAAAACAGTGTTGTCGCTGCGAACTGGGGATACGGTATTCAACTGAACGTGCTGGGCGGTGTTAAAACGATTATAGACTCGGATCATTTTCTTCTTGACCGGATACCACTCTATTACCGACATGTCTTTTGCGCACAAAACACAAGTGAAGCACTTAGATACCTTAAAACTCACGGCGCGACACACTTGATGTTAACAAAACGGGACGTAACATCCGGTATAAGAAGTTATTCAAAAATGGGGAGTAAGCAGAATGATAGAAGGTTCAACCTAACTGATCTTCTCTTGCTTTCAAATAACCGTCTTTCAAACCTGAAACATATTCCTTTCCTCTACATAGAAGCACCGGAAAGTGTAACAGTGAATCCTCCCGATTACTTAACAGCATTCTTAAAAGACGGAAGCGGTGTCCAGCTGCCTTATGCTGCCTTTACAGGCGAGAAACGTGAGGTTTACAAAGCATTTGACAACGAACACCAACATGGTGGGGTTATCCTCTATTACGATGATTCTGAACGTCTTAAAAAAGCCTATTACCTTCCGCCTGTCGGTTGGCAAAGCCTTTCTGTCCGTCTCTACTTCTTTGGCGAGTTGTCCGACATCTTTGTACCTGTTTATGCTACAAATGAAGACGATATCACAGATTTTAAAATCTGGAAAATTAACTATCCACCAAATATAAAGGCAGATAACAAATATCTTGCAACAAATTGACTTCGTGCTAGGCAGTGCTGCTATAATCGGAAGCCTATTCCGTTTTGCAGCATATATAACCGCCCACGAATGAATAACGGTACACCAACCGTTTTTCTAAGGAAATCACAATCAAGAGTTATAGAATTGTTGTCGCGGTTCGGAGGAATCTCAGAACCGCGACATATTCAATAAGAAAAAATTAGGGGAACTCTTATGTTAAAAAGATTTCGCAATATAATCACACTTCTACTTGTCTTTAGTTTTACGGCAGGGCTATTAGGCGATGAATCGGAAATTGTCCGATATTTTCCAAACACACTTGGAAGTTATTGGGTCTACAAAGACCAAGACGGAAACGAATTAACACGTCGTGCTGTTGAAGACGAAGAGGTTGCCGAGAAGACGTATCATGCCTTCAGTTATGAACCGACTGTGGAGGATTGGACAGATTACGTCTATCACCTTCAACCTTTCCTTTATCAATTTGAAGAAAAGGGGATTACATTCTTTGTCGGTGATAAGGTAAAGAAAACAATCAAAGCACGTTTTGCCAAAGAGATAAAGACTATGATTGAAACGTTAAAGAGAATTGCTCCTACTGAAGATCCATCCTCTTTTGATATGGACTACGATGTGAAGGTGGAGGCACTGGACAATTTTCAACTGTTACCCATACCTGTGACCTTTAATGAAGAGTGGGATGCGATGCGCATAAAAGCAACAGTTACATTATCGGATCCAGAAGGAGAAGGGGGCGGTGTAGCCCATTTCACCATCTCTGAGACAGGAAATGTCTTAGGCAAGGAAACCGTTAAGACCCTTGCTGGCACTTTTGAGGACTGTTTGAAAATTGAATATCGGACAGAATCAGAACTTCTACTATCTCCACCCTCTGAAACGGATCCACCTGGTGAATCCGTCACAACTTTGTGGTTAGCACCTAACGTGGGAATTGTAAAATTTCATCAAGAAGCTGAGGGGATGTTTTCGAATACTATACCAGGGTTCAAATCCTCGCCTACGGTCATGACTCTTGAATTAACGAAATACAAAATCGAATCTGATGATTCAACAGAATAACCGACACAGATATCATCTACCTTTGCATCGCTTCCTGCTTTGCCTTGTTGATTTCCGTTAACAAGTTCATTGAATGCAATGACTCTTCCTTGTTGTATTGTGGACGCTGGCTTAGACCAGCGTCGAGGCAACGATGGATTGCTTCTGCTTGATAGATGAAACCGTGCTGATTCGGGGAAGCGGTAGCCGTATCGGTGCCGGTGTGTTGTTGCCTCTATATTGTGAAGGCACGCTATTGGGAGGCGGAATTCGGATTGAGATGCGTGTTGGACAGTGTGCAGGTCGTTCAAGCGTAATTCGCCCTTCTGTTCCGATAAGTTCCGTCACCTCTGGGAGTTTACAGTTTTTGGAAGGCGAGGGGTACGGCTTGGATAGCATGAATTGGATCAAAAAAGTCAGACTGTGTCAGCACAACCTCACCGATAGTGCCTGCCTCAATAGCCGTCCGCGCATGTTCTACTGCTGGGAAAAACCGAGTCCACACACCGTCCTGGAGGATAACATCTTTTTCTTTCGCCGACGTATACATCGTTTGTGCATCAGCAATGTTCTCAGCCAACGGTTTCTCGCAAAGCACGTGTTTGCCTGCTTCAATCGCAAGAAGGGTATGTGCTTTGTGCAGTCTCGTATCGGATGCTACCATATCTGTGTAGTCGCCATACGCAGACGCAATACCAAATCGTGTTGCAAATTCCCTTGCTCTATCAATTTCGCGCGCTGCCACAGCGGTGACTGTTGCGCCAGGGCACGCCTGCAAACACATTACCCACTGTGCTGAGATTCTACCTGCACCGAGAATACCCCAACGCAATGGAAATGCAACATCTGCAGCATCAGTGAGACCAAGCCGAATATCTAAAGGTGTTGTGAAAGGCAGATTGTTTGACATAGAATTCACAGTGAACTCCTTTCAACAAGCAAGCCTGAAAAGACATCTATCAATTTGTAAAAGATATGAAAGGCCGTGAATGGATAGGTTCTCATTATATTATGCATTGGGAGATTGGACATCCACCTTTGAAGTAGGAGGCGTAAGACTTGCTACGGGAACCAGATGCCTTTGATGACCTCAGTATTCCCACGCTATAGTGTGTTGGAGTATGTTAACTTTTGCTAACGCATAAATATTCTAAAAGTTGTCCAAAGTTTTTGGGTTTATCTTTTTAGGAACACCATGATATGCGTTGGTAAAAATATGTCGTTGTAATACACTGTCGCGTTCCACCTCTAAAACACCGACTGCGGCACCTTGTGAGACGTTTGTCACGATTGCGTTATCTCCGGTAAAGATTGAGGGGCTATGAATGCCGTATGTGTCCCTTTTTTGATTACTCGCAACAATTAGAACGTCTATCCAAAGGATTTTTTTGGCTAAGGTATGTGCTTCTTCCTGTGTGCCGTGAAAAACAACGACAACGATGTCGCTTTTGTCAAGAATTTGCGATTTTAATTTCGATAATGCATTCTGTGGTGGTGTCAATGAGATCTTTGGTAGTGCTTGTGCATGTGTTTCAGCTATTAAACCTACTACTGCTACATTCTCCGATGCGAAAGTTTGAATCAGGTACGGTTTCCCTATTCCTGACTTCGAGTTTGCACAGGTAAAAACAATTTCTGGATAGTCCGCATGTATTGCTGTGAGGGTTTCCATTGGTAGGGATAACTCGTTAGGTCCTAAGCAAAGGACATCCACCTTCATTATTTTTAATGTTGAAAGTCCTATCTGATAAGCCCGCTCTGCATTGCAATCTGTTGCATCAATAAGATTTCCAGTATGTAAGTTCAACACCGCACCAGGATGCCGGATGTATAGGTTCTTAACAAGCGTATATCTGTGCGCTAATCCTCCTACCTGTTTACTACCACAGCCATGTAAACCGAGTTGCCCCTGCTCTTCACCTGAATAGAAAATCGTTAGTGCCGTCGTTGGCTTCACGGAACAGAGTAAAAGTGAAACTATAAAAAGAAACGTAAATGTTATTATATTTTGTCGTTTGCGCATCTAACACTCCATCAATTTGTAGGTTGTCATAAGAAAACTAACCATAATTGTTAATTTAAGGATATATCCTCTTGTGGGAGGGAAACTTTGTAAACCCGATTTAGATGCCCAGAATTTCAAAATATCGGGTTGAAAACCCCTCCAACAAGAGAGGATCCAGCAATTTTGTTCTTAAATTGACACCTATGGTTATGATAAAAAAACTAACAAGTGGGTATCATACCCTTCAAAACTTAATGACACAGTATTAATTTCAATAAGGTGCATAAAATGAATTACTTATATTCTCGAATATTATTTTATGCACCCTTTTCGGTCTAATACTGTGTCTTTAGATTATAGAAAGACACAGTGGTGATAACCTATGGACATCATCGGAAAACAAGCAGGAATAGGACTACATTTTTTGAAAGAAGCCGTATCAGAGATTTTATTTCACTCACGACACGAGGCACCACTGCAGCCCGACGAGATTAGAAAACGTCTCGGCATATCCAAGACTAATAATCCTTACGATAGAACCAATACACTCATTTTCGACATCCTTTCTCTTTTGAAAAGTGAAGGACGCGTTGAGATCATTACAGAAGAAGGGAACGGATGGAAAATCACTGAGGCAGGAATACTACGACAAAAAAAATCATTAATTGTGTAAGGTGGAACTATAACGCGCACGTGTGCCAGTGCAGCACATGTGCGCGTCCCGCACATCCGAACACCACAACCATAAACTTTTGACACAATTTCCAATTTTTTCCATATTATGCCCCTTTCCAGCATAATTCTGTGTCTTAAGTTATGGAATGTATCAGATAACGCTGTTCGGGGAATCCATCTCGGACATCTTACGCGCTTTCATTATAAATGAACGGATGTCAATAAAAGCAGGATATTATGTATCGAAAATCTTATTTCAAACTATCAATAATAACAATATTCTTAATTGCCTCAATGGTTGTTTTTGGTCAGGTTAACGCCCCTAAAACTTATCCCATTGAAGATTTCATTAAAGACACCGCCTATCAAGTGATCAATATTATTGATGGCGATACCATCAAAATTAACTATAAAGGTAGACTCACGACTGTTCACCTAATTGGTGTGGATACACCAGAAACGGTGCATCCACAGAAACCGGTAGAAGCATTCGGCAAAGAAGCCACATATTTCCTCAAGAACCTGTTATTAGGCGAGTCGATATATCTGCGTTTTGATGTTCAAAGGACAGATAAATATGGAAGGATGCTTGCATATCTCTACCGCGCACCTGATGGACTGTTCGTAAACCTTGAAATCGTCCGGCAAGGTTATGGGAAGGTCTATACAGTTTTTCCGTTTAGACACAAGGCACTCTTTCAGCACTATGGTGGACAGGCACAGAAAGCCGGCAGAGGACTCTGGAGTAAAGTACAACTTAATGAGACACCTCGCACAAAGACCGTCTATATTACACGAACAGGAGCGAAATATCATCGTGGTAATTGCCGGTATTTGAAATACAGCAAGATACCTATCTCATTAGAAAAAGCAAAGCAAAGTTACTCCCCCTGCTCTGTCTGTAGACCGTAGAAAGGAGATATATGAGATCAAAAATACTTGCTATATTGCTCATCTTTGTATTTTCTGCCTATGACTTTGCATACTCCCACTCAGGGCGCACGAACGCAGCTGGATGCCATAATGTCACTGCGACTGGTGGTTATCATTGCCACAACGGAGGCGGAAGCGGTGGGAGTGGCAGTAGTGGAGGTAGTAGTAGTAGTGGAGGTAGTAGTAGTAGGTATAGCCTAAATGAAAATGATATTAATCTACTCATAGGACTTACGGTTATTATTGTCGGTGTCGGATACTGGGCATACAAAACCGATTGGGGCAAAAACCCACAAGGTTGCGGCTGTTTACTGTCTCATACTTCGTATAACCAGGTTCCTACACACAGTCTATATTCCCGAACACCACTACCTCCACCTATTAACAGTTTCAAATTCCCAGGGGTGAATCTGAACAAGCAAGGGTTTAGTGGATGGAAACTAAGAGCCTCTTATACTCTTCGTTTTTAGTAACCGAATGCTCATAAGTAGCCGGACCACGCGCACGTGTGCCATCGCAGCACATGTGCGCGTGCCGCACATCTGAACACTTCAGCCACGGATTTTTGACACATTTCCAACTTTTTTCATTTTATGCACCCTTTCCGACGTAATACTGTGTCTTAAGTTATAGAAGGTGTCATATACCGCTATTGTGGGAATCTATTTCACACATTTGGCGTAAACCCTAATATTTAATAGAAACTCAAACTTATGCTGATATTGGAGGCAATCAAATGGCAGAATTAGGTGGCGTAACTTTTTACGGTGCTTCTGGAACTAAATACAACTTTACAGCTTATACTACGGATACAACATTTAATGATGTCGGTGCTGTATATATTTTCACCAAACGTTATCTTGACTCAGACGGTAGTTATAAATATACACCTCTATATATTGGTGAAACTAATTCCCTCAAAGATAGAATTCCATCGCACGAACAGTGGCCCTGCGTAAGGAGGCACGGGGTCAATTCTATCTGTGTACATCTTGATGAGAGCAAATCCTCTCGTTTAGCAAAAGAGAAAGACCTGATCGATAGGGGAAGTTCACCTCCTCCATGCAACGATTAGTTATAGCCATTCACAACAAATAGAAAAGAATTTTCAAATCGTGTATATCCTATTTTACACTTATGCCGAATGGCATGCGCGTGCCATTCGGCGTTAATAAGGAGAACAACTATGTATATTCTCACTGAAGAAAACCAAATAATTAATATTGAGAATTATTGGATAGGTTTTGAAGGAAACAGGCTTAATGCTTATTCAGCTTATTTAGAGGAAAGAAAGGCTGGTCAGAAAATTCTTATTGGCCGCTTTGAAGATGAAACTGAAGCAGAAATGGCACTCAAAGATATATTTAATGCCATATATCAGGAGAACAAAATTTGGAGTGCAGCAGAGTATAAGGACGAAAAAGACGATACGACTCCAGATGATGCGACTCCAGATGATGCGACTCCAGATGATGCGACTCCAGATGATGCATCTATGTCTGACTGGCCTAAATGGGAACAAGATGTAGGTGAAATTATAGTTGATATGTATGAGAATAGAGATTCTTCAGGTCAAATGTTATTCAAACCAAGAGATCTTAAAGACTACCATCCTCGTCTAAGAAGCATGTGGCCAGAAAATAACAATATAAGTGCCACTATTAACAAGAAGCTAGCTAATTTAGTAACTCGCGGAGTACTTGAAAAGCCAACCTATAGTCAGTATCAGATTGTTGAAGGTGAATTTTTATTTCTCCGTTTGAAATTACGAGTTTTAAACAAAGAACTTTTAGAATCAAAGCAAAAAATTGATGAATTGGAAAAACAACTTGACAATTGATAGCCGATACCCCATGAATGCCTTTTACTTCAACTACAACCAACCCACGCGCACGTGTGCCACCGCAGCACATGTGCGCGCATCGCACATCCAACCGACATCCCAAACCACATTGACCCACCCACAAATCTATAGTATACTATTGCCAACACCCACACGAAAGGAAACGCGCACATGGCAATAAAAAAATCGCAACTCTACGCATCCCTCTGGCAAAGCTGCGACGAGCTCCGCGGCGGGATGGACGCATCACAATACAAAGACTACATTCTCACCCTCCTGTTCATGAAATATGTCTCCGACAAATTTGACAAAAACCCTTATGCCGGCATCAATGTTCCCGAAGGTGGCAGCTTCTCCGATATGGTAGACTTGATTGGCAACAAGGACATCGGTGAGGGAATAGACATCATTATCGGGAAACTCGCGGAAGCAAACGATCTAAAAGGTGTCATTGATCAGGCTTTTTTTAATGATGAGAGCAAACTCGGCAGTGGCAAAGAGATGGTGGACCGCCTATCAAAACTTGTCGGTATCTTCAATAACATTGATCTCAGCGCAAACCGTGCCGAAGGCGATGACCTATTAGGTGATGCCTACGAATATCTGATGCGTCACTTCGCCACCGAGTCCGGCAAAAGCAAAGGGCAGTTCTACACGCCCGCAGAAGTTTCACGCATTATGGCGAAGGTTATCGGTATCGGTCCAGACACCACCCAAGAGCAGACGATATACGACCCCACCTGCGGCTCCGGTTCGCTACTGCTGAAGGCAGCAGACGAAGCACCCAACGAGATCACCATCTACGGACAAGAGAAGGACAACGCTACCTATGCCCTCGCACGCATGAACATGATACTCCATAACTACGCAACTGCGAATATAAAGCACGGTAACACTCTCGCAGCACCCGAATTCACTAACGATTACGGGCTTGATACATTTGACTTCGCTGTCGCCAATCCTCCTTTTTCTGACAAAGCATGGACGACCGGACTCAACCCTGCCAACGACGAATATAACCGATTTGATGGATACGCGATCCCGCCTGCCAAAAATGGCGATTATGCGTTCCTGCTACACTTCATCGCATCGCTCAAAAGCAGAGGCAAAGGTGCGATTATCCTGCCACACGGTGTGCTGTTCCGCGGCAACAAAGAGGCAGACATCCGCAGAAACCTCATCCAACGCGGGTATATCAAAGGCATCATCGGCTTACCTGCCAATCTGTTTTACGGCACCGGCATCCCAGCCTGTATCATCGTGATTGACAAGGAGAACGCTGACCACCGCACCGGCATCTTTATGATTGACGCGAGTAAGGGTTTCCTCAAAGACGGCAACAAGAACCGCCTGCGCGCACAGGACATCCACAAAATCGTGTCCGTGTTTAATGCACAAACCGAGATAGACCGATATTCCCGTATGGTGCCGACCTCCGAAATCGCTGACGCTGCCAACGACTATAACCTCAATATCCCACGCTATATTGACAACAGCGAACCTGAAGACCTACACGACCTCAACGCACACCTCAACGGCGGCATCCCCGACACCGATATTGACGCACTCAACGACTATTGGCAGGTATTCCCAACGTTACGTAACACACTGTTCACAGAAAACGGCAGACCCGGCTACAGCGACCCGCAGGTAGACACACAGCAGGTAAAAACGACCATCCTCTCACATAACGAATTCACCGATTACCAACAGCGCGTCGCGACTATCTATGATACTTGGCAGCAGGCACACGCATCGCGCTTAGGTGAAATAGATGATAACACCTCGCCGCGGGAACTCATTATCACGCTATCGGAAAACATACTGGCGCGTTTTGCAGACCTACCACTGCTTGACCGATACGATGTCTACCAAAAACTGATGGACTATTGGGATGAGGTGATGCAGGATGATGTGTATCTCATCACTACAGATGGATGGGTGAAGGCATCGAAACCGCGCGACATTATCCAAGAGAAAAACCTCAAGGAAACGCCCGACCTCACTATCAAGAAAAAGAAATACAAGATGGATCTGATTCCACCGGCATTGATTGTGGCACGCTATTTTGCCGATGAACAAGCAGAAATTGACGCGCTACAAACCGCGCTGGAGACTGCTGAACAGGCTCTTGACGAATACATAGAAGAACACACCGGCGACGAGGGGTTGCTCTCGGATGCTATCAACGACAGTGGGAACGTCACAAAAACCAGTGTGAACGCACGGCTCAAAGAACTCACACCTAATCTGATGACACCTAACGACACACAAGACAACGATGAAGAACGCGATGCACTTGAACACTGCCTATCGCTAATTGAGGCAAAGTCAAAAGCGGACAAGGCGGTGAAAGCCGCACAACTCGCTCTGGATGAACAGGTGCTGGCACGTTACGGCACACTCACCGAAACGGAAATCAAGCAGCTTGTGATTGACGATAAATGGTTCGCCACAATCCAAGCTGACATCACAAGCGAAGTGCAGCGGTTGACGCAGAACCTCACCGAACGCGTCAAGGAATTGGAGGAACGTTACGCACAACCGTTGCCAGCATTAGGACGCGAAGTAGACGGGTATAATGCAAAGGTTGCGGAACATCTGAAGAATTTGGGAGTAGATTTGCTGTGAAAGAAACAACGAATGAATCACAAACAATACATGTCCCGCACGATTGGAAACTCGGTAAACTTGCTGACTTCGGAGTTTTCCGAAGTGGTAACGGCTTTCCATTAGCATTTCAAGGACATCAGTCAGGCGACTTTCCATTTTTCAAAGTTTCAGATTTGAGCGGTGAAGGTAATCAATTGTTTATGAATAATGCAAATCACTATATTAGCGAAGGTGTAAGGAAGAAACTCGGTGCCATCAGATTTGAACCTGGAAGTATAGTTTTTGCCAAAATTGGAGCAGCAATCTTTTTAGAAAGGAAACGTTTATTGACACAAGAAAGTTGTCTTGACAATAATATGATGGCTTTTACGTTGACTGACGATAAAGCATTTCCCCGATTTTTTCACTATCTCTTCCAGCGTATTGAAATTGGTAAGTTGGTTTCCACTACTGCCCTGCCAGCATTATCGGGTCAGCATGTTGGTGCAGTTAGCATACTAATTCCATCTCCAGAAGAACAACGCGCCATCGCCGAAGCCTTGTCAGATGTAGACGGGTTAATCAACGCATTGGACGCGCTCATCGCCAAGAAGTGTGCCATCAAGCAAGCCACCATGCAGCAACTGCTCACCGGCAAGACGCGCCTGCCGGGCTTCAGCGGGGAATGGGAGGCAAAGCGGTTAGAAGAAATTGCTTCATTTTTCAAGGGGTCAAGCCTCTTTAAAAAAACGGATATGTCTCTTGATGGAAAAAGACGATGTATCCACTACGGAGAATTGTTCACAACCTATGGAGAATGTATTTCTGAAGTTTTGCATGGGACTGATAGAGAAGGATCGTATTTCTATTCTGTGAGTAATGACGTGCTAATGCCAGCATCAGATGTCACGCCTAATGGTCTTGCCACAGCAAGTTGTATATCCGAATCCAACGTAATCCTTGGCGGTGATATACTTGTCATCAGAGTGCCAACAAATATTCTCAATGGTGTATTTCTCGCTTACGCAATCAAAATTAATCGTAATCAGGTCATGCAGCTTGTCACGGGAACAACAGTCTATCACTTGTATGGCCGTGATATGGCGAACTTCAAATTTGATCTACCAAGTGTACAAGAACAGAACGCAATTATTCGTGTCCTCTCCGATATGGATGCCGAAATCGCCGCACTGGAACACCGCAGAGACAAAACCATCGCCATCAAACAGGGCATGATGCAGCAGCTTCTCACGGGCAAGGTGCGCTTATTGAAGCCTGAACATTAACATAAATAACACATATTTTCATATTTTGCACCCTTTTCCACCTAATACTGTGTCATTAATTACGGCACAACACTAAGGCTTACATATATGGAGGTGTAAAGATTTAGAATACAAAAATACATATCTGACAATCCTTGTCCAAAACATCATTTGACCGATAAAACAATTTATGTTATAATAATTTTAACATAATAATTATATTTCGCCCTGTTTTTTAACTTAGTTTACTTAATGACTATAGTAAAGACAAGATGGTATTTAGCGTTGATTCCTGGTGCTTCAGGGTGTAATATAATAATGCAGCTGCTTACGGGTAGGAGGCCGTTAGTGAAATAGAAATAACTCAATTTATGGATAATATTATTTCTGATCAGGAAATCGAAGCGTTAATAAAAGAACGCAAAGCATTACCAAATAATTGGGGTAGCCAATTTACGAAAAGAATGAATCGCGGAAACAAGGAACACATCCTAACTATAACCGGTGATGCTGGAAACAGATTCAAAATTATTGTGAAAATAAACGAATTCGACAAAACCAGCTTTTCGGTCATTTTAGGGGTTAATGTCCCTTCACCGAAAAAATTTCTTCGTCTCAATCGCTACAATGGTTGTAATCATGAACACACTAATGGCATTGAAGGTGAACTGATAACAGGTTTTCACATTCACACAGCTACAGAGAGGTATCAGCAAATTGGAAAGCGAGAAGATGTCTACGCAAAAATGACCAACCGCTATAGTGATGTCAACGGTGCTTTACAGTGTCTTCTTTCAGATGCAAATTTTGAAGAACCCTCTGGGGTACAGATAAGTCTTTTTTAGGAGGTGTAAACAATGACGATTAATTCCATAGAGCAAAACTTTATTGAACAAATTTCGGCAAAGAT
Source organism: Candidatus Poribacteria bacterium (assembly GCA_965219695.1). Classification (GTDB taxonomy): domain Bacteria; phylum Poribacteria; class WGA-4E; order WGA-4E; family WGA-3G; genus MSPOR6. The sequence continues at coordinate 24,194 of CBDCOJ010000018.1, forward strand.
TAGGATGATACCTGATGGCAAAGACCGATTTCGCGTGTTTACCCCCTTTATGTTTGATGACGGTGACCACGTAGCCATTGTTCTAAAAAAAGAGAAAGGGGGCTGGGTACTTTCAGATGAAGGACATACTTATATGCACCTTACCTACGATATTGATGAGAGGAAACTATTTAAAGGCACGCGTCAGCAAATAATTTCAAACGCCCTGTCTACATTTAAAGTTGAAGACCGTTTAGGGGAATTAATACATAAAGTTCAGGATGATCATTTTGGTGATGCGTTATACTCATTTGCCCAAGCACTTGTGAAGATAGGTGACGTGTTGTGTCTATCAAAAGAATACGTTCAACCTACATTTATAGATGATTTTCAATTGCTTCTTAAAGGAATTATCCCAGAAAACCGTAGGAAATTTGATTGGCACGATGAAGACCATGATTCCGATAAAAAATATACAGTAGATTGTCGAATCAATGGAATGCCCGATCCACTTTTCGTGTACGCTCTTTCTAACAATGACAGAATCCGAGATGCCACAATCAAAATACGAGAGGTTATGGAATGGAACATTCCATTCCATCCTTTGGGGATTTTTCAAGATAGAGAAGTTGCTAATCGTCAGGTAGTTGCCCGATTTGATGATGTATGTAAAGACAAATTCCCAAAGATGGAAGCAGACAGGAATAAAATCATAGATTATATATCAGAAAGAATCTAATCTGTTTCAACTAAATTTAAGTTTGGAGAATAAAATGACTATTGATAACGTTATGAGAAATATAGCATGAGCATAGGCGACGTGTTGAATGTGCAAGCGATGCACGGCGGTACCGTCACCATCGCCGCAGTCCTCTCCGATATGGATGCCGAAATCGCCGCACTGGAACACCGCAGAGACAAAACCACCGCCATCAAACAGGGCATGATGCAGCAGCTCCTCACAGGCAAGGTGCGCTTATTGAAATCACATTCGTAGGAGCGATCTCCGAATCGCGACACATCTGATATTTGTAGGAGCGATCTCCGAATCGCGATATATTGTAGTCGGGAATCGGAGTTCCCTCCTACAAAAAATATGTTGCGATATGAAGTATGAGAACACCAAACGCACATAACGATAGAACAGCGGAGCAGAAGGTAGATAAAAGGTGTGGAATGCAATGCCCAAATACAACATATAATAGATGTGCCCAATCCCATCGTGCCGTCTTTCAACGAAATCGCTACAACGTTATGGTAACGGCCTGTCCATTTTCGTGTTGTCGCGTTGTTCGTTGTATCCGGGCGTTGCATTCTAAACACGTGATAATTATACAATACGGCGTTGCGTTACACGAAATAAGAAACGGCAAACGTTATTGGATATATATTGGATAGATATTGGAGTTTGCAATTTTTTTATCTGAATCTCGGATTTACGCAAATTGCGGACCAGAAAACTTTGGCGTGCCTTTGATTTGAAATTTTTAGAGTCAGTTTCGATGACTGGTCCTAAAAAATGCCTACAAGTCAGTCCTAATAAGGATTCTAACACCTTTCACAAAAACTATAATTTTCAGATTTACTCTAAAAACTCTAAAATTTTCAGAATAAAACGGTCTACACGATATCAAGCGACAGGAGAAAGCAATTCATGCTTGAAAGACGCTTAGAAGAACTCTGGAGAGATTTACAGGGTAAAAAACCGCATCTACCGCATTTCCTATCAGAAATCCGTTTGGATGGTATCCGTGGATTCAATAATCTGCGGGTAGTGTTCGATTATCCAGTTAGCGTCATCGCAGGTGGGAATACGACCGGTAAATCCACAGTGTTATTTGCTGCAGCATGCGCCTATAAGGTGCCGGGAGCAGGCGTTAGGGATTATGTGCCATCCACACTTTTCCCAGATTACCGTCCTAAGTTTGGCGAACGCACAGATATGCGGGAAGAGGTCACAATAGAGTTCAACTACCTGACTCTCGCCGGCCCATTTTCTATGCGATGGCGGCGCGGTAAAGGTTGGAATCGGAGTTTCTTGGGCAGGAAAAATGCCAGTCAACCCGAACGGCAGCTCTATCTCAGAACACTTAGCAACCTGAGTAACCCATCTGAAGTTCGAAGTGTTCTCAATATGTCTCGGTTAAAATCTAAACCAGAAGAAACACCACTGACAGCCGCACAGATTGAGTTTGCACATCAGATGCTTCCCTTTAGGTATTCGGAGGTCGTCGATCTATCTGACGGTAAAAAGCATCTTCTCTTTGCATCACAGGAAGGCGGTGCTGCTTATTCTGAATTACACATGGCTGCTGGGGAACGCGCGATCCTTCGGCTGTCACAAGAAATCACACAACTCAACGGCGCGCTCGTCTTAATCGACGAAGTGGAGGCAGGCTTACATCCGTGGGTGCAGCAACTCCTCATGTTGCATTTACAGCAGCTCGCACTCCGCAACGATCTGCAGATTATTGTCACCTCTCACAGCCCAGTCGTTCTCGACTCCGTGCCTCTCAACGGCAAGATTTTCCTGGACAGAGACGATTTATCCGGTGAGGTAGTGGTGCGCCCTGCATACCGAGACCTAATTCAGAACGCGCTTTATGGACGTTCCAACGAGGTGCTAAAACTGCTCTGTGAAGATGAAATTGCTGAAGGTATTTTAGAAGGCGTTTTTGATTACCTACTACCGCAAGAGAGAATCAGGTGGGAAACGGTTCAAATAGGACGTGATACAGGAGCAGATGAGTTTCCTATGCACGCCCGTTCTTTGGCAAAATTCGGTCAACTTCAAGACACTGTCTTTATACTTGATGGCGACCAACGTGGTAGTGAAATAGAGGGTAAAATACAGCAAGCAGTGAACCGTAGCAACAATATTTCAATTCTGTTCCTGCCCGGTAATGAAACACCAGAAAGTTGGGTATGGGATCGGTTAAAAGATATACGTTTTGGCGTAGTATATGAACAACTCGGAATTGATCATCAAGGTCTGTCAACCGTAATGCGCCGGTTAGATGCCATTTACGACGCTGCATCTGATCCTCCTTCAGAAATTGCAAAAAACAAATTCCGGAGTTTATCCGAAGAACTTCGCAGAGATGCAGCAGAGCTATGTCGGATTGTCGCGCGCCTTGAAGCAGATAAGAGAGATAGTGATATTCAACCCCTCGTGAATGATCTGCGAGGAATTTTAAGACAGTGGCGTGGGTAATCCATCTAAAATCAAGGAACGCAGTATATGATGCAGTATAAGTGCAGTATAAGCTGCAGCCCGAATTGCGACATCTTCTGTAGGAGCGATCTCCGAATCGCGACATCTAAGGATACACAAACATGAACACCGTCGGTGAAAAAGAAATAAACGCACAAGGACGCGCCATACACTTTTTCCAAGATGCTTTAGGATACACATATCTCAGCAATTGGCAAGAACGCGCAGACAACAGCAACATTGAAAAAGAACTACTCACCGATTGGCTAACTGGCAGAGGATACGATAGCAATATCATCAAAAAAGTGTTGCATCGGTTGGAAAGAGCAGCCGCAATCGGTGGTAATAGAACGTTGTCAGAGGCAAACCGAGAAGTCTATGGACTGTTACGCTACGGTGTAAACGTGCAACCTGCTACTGGGATACCACACATCACCGTTCAGCTTATAGATTGGAAAAACCCGCGCAACAACGATTTCGGTATCGCAGAGGAAGTAACCCTCGAAGGTGAACACACCAAACGTCCTGACCTTGTGCTATACATCAACGGCATCGCAATCGGTGTGCTGGAACTGAAACGTTCCACGGTCTCTGTTTCCGAAGGTATCCGCCAAAATCTGACGAACCAAAAAGAGGACTTCATCGGCTGGTTTTTCAGCACCGTGCAGCTGGTAATGGCAGGGAGTGAGACACAAGGATTACATTACAGCGTCATCAAGACATCAGAAAAATACTGGCTACGGTGGAAAGAAGTAGAAGCACATCCAGCTGCCGGGGACAATCTGTTGCACCGTGAACTCAGCCAAGTTTGCAGCAAAAAGCGTATCCTTGAAATCCTGCACGACTTTATTGTCTTTGATTCAGGGACAAAGAAGATATGTCGCCACAATCAATTCTTCGGTGTGAAGGCAGCACAAGCGCGCGTCAAAAGCAGAGAAGGCGGTATTATCTGGCACACACAAGGCAGCGGTAAAAGTTTGATAATGGTTTGGCTGGCGAAATGGATACTCGAAAACAACGCTAAAGCACGCGTGCTTATCGTCACCGACAGGATTGAACTTGATGAACAGATTGAACAGGTTTTTAACGGTGTCAACGAAGACATTAAGCGGACAAAGAGCGGTACACATCTGCTGCAAGTGCTGAACGATTCCACTGATCGATTAGCGTGTTCGCTTGTCCACAAATTCGGTAAATCCGGTGAAATTACCGACTCTGATGTTGACAAATACGTGGCGGAAATTGAAAAGCAGTTGCCCGAAGATTTTCAGCCCAAGGGACAATTTTTCGTCTTTGTTGACGAATGCCACCGCACGCAGTCCGGTAAACTTCACAAGGCAATGAAGATACTCCTCCCTAATGCAATGTTAATCGGCTTCACAGGAACACCGCTACTCAAAAGCGATAAACAACGGAGTATTGAAACCTTCGGACCATATATCCATACATACAAATATGACGAGGCTGTCCAAGATGACGTTGTGTTAGACCTGCGGTATGAGGCGCGCGATATTGACACCAATATCACATCACAAGACAAGATAGATCAGTGGTTTGATAGCAAAACCGCAGGACTAACCGATATGGCGAAGGCGCAACTTAAAGAACGGTGGGGCACGATGCAGAAACTGCTGAGCTCAAGGGAACGATTAGAAAAAATCGTCGCCGACATCGTTTTTGACATGGAAACACGAGACCGACTGAAAAACGGACGCGGGAATGCGATGCTTGTCGCCGATAGCATCTATTCTGCCTGTCGCTTTTATGAAATGTTTCAAGACACAGAACTAAAGGGAAAATGCGCCGTCATTACCTCCTACAGACCGACTACAGAATCCATCACAGGCGAAGAAACAGGAGAAGGTGCCACCGATAGACAGAAAGAATATGACATCTACCGAGAAATGCTGGCTGCACACTTCAACGAATCGGAAGATACCGCGATGCACAAAGCCGACCAGTTTGAACAAGAAGTAAAAAAGCGATTCATTGAGGAACCCGCGGAGATGAAACTCCTCATCGTCGTAGACAAACTGCTTACAGGGTTTGATGCACCGCCCGCCACCTATCTCTACATTGACAAAAACATGCAGGATCACGGCTTATTCCAAGCGATCTGCCGTGTCAACCGTCTACACGGAGATGATAAAGAATACGGCTACATCATCGACTACAAAGATCTGTTCCGCTCCCTGAAGATGGCAATTACGGACTACACTGGCGAGGCTTTTGAAAACTACGATACAGAAGATGTAAAAGGCTTGTTAAAAGACAGACTTCAACAAGGTAGAGAACGGCTGGAGGAAACACGCGAGAAAGTTAAAGTGTTGTGTGAAAAGGTAGAACCCCCAAAAGATACTGGCGCTTATATCCGCTATTTCTGTAGTGAAGAAAGTGGAAATCTCAATCAACTCAAGGCAAATGAACAGAAACGTATACACCTATATAAGATGGTAGCGGCATTCCTACGCGCCTACGCGAACCTTGCAAACGAAATGCACGAGGCTGGCTATACCGATACCGAGATACAAGAAACTAAAGATGATGTGACGCTCTACGAGAACGTCCGCCAAGAAATCAAGCTGGCAAGTGGTGATTATGTTGACCTAAAAGTTTACGAACCCGATATGCGTCATCTACTGGATACTTATATACGGGCTGAGGAGAGCGAGACACTCTCAAACTTTGACAATATACCGCTTGTGCAGCTGCTTGTTGAAGACAGAGATGCAGCGATTGAGATGTTACCAACAGGTATTCGCAATGATGAAGCAGCAATTGCAGCAACAATAGAGAACAACGTTCGACGGCTTATCGTCGACAAGTCAGACATCAATCCAAAGTATTACGCAGATATGTCAAAACTGCTTGCGGAGTTAATTCACCAGCGCAAACAAGGGGCAATGGATTATCGCGCATATTTGTCTGGTATTGAAGCACTGAGCGCGCAGGTTAACGATCCAGACACGCATACCTACAGCGCACGTATCAATACCGGCGCATTGCGCGCACTTTTTGACAACTTGGGGGATACGCCTTCGGTTCGTAGAGAGGAGATAGCACTCGCTATTGATGCCGCAATTCGCCGCACAAAGAAACACGATTGGCGCGGAACGCATGCCAAAAAAATGGAAGTCCACAATGCCATCGCAAAAGTGATAGACAATCAATTCAATGATGAGAACCTTGACCTTGACGCCATTTTTGAACTTGTGATGAACCAGAATGACTATTGACACCCCACCGCGGTAGGTGAGGTTTCCTAATCTCGCTGATATTAACTTTCTATGAACACCAAAACCAGCAGCTACCACATTGAAGTAAACGGCCATCCTATAGAGGTCATCCGCAAAGACATCAAAAACTTTTACATCGGCGTTCATCCACCAAATGGACGGATAAGGGTATCAGCTCCCTTGCATCTTGATGACAATGCTGTCCGAATGGCAATCATCTCACGTTTGGGATGGATACGGCGTAAACAAGCAGAATTTACCAAACAACAACGTCAATCACAACGTGAGTTTGTCACAGGTGAAAGCCATTATTTTGCAGGGAGACGTTACAGGCTTGACGTAACTGAACAGAATTGCCCGCCATCAGTTAAGTTGCTCAACAATACCAGAATCGGACTGACGGTACGTCCGGGAACAGGTCGTGACAAACGTGAGGCGGTGTTTCATGCGTGGTATCGCGAGCATCTCCGATCGCAGCTGCCCCCACTTCTTGCAAAATGGGAACCAAAGATGGAAGTATCCGTCAACGAAGCGCGCATCAAGAAAATGAAAACGCTCTGGGGTTCTTGTAATATTGAAGCAAAACGTATCTGGCTTAATCTTGAACTGGCGAAGAAACCAAATGCGTGCTTGGTATATGTATTAGTGCATGAAATGACACATCTTTTGGAACGTCACCATAATGACAGGTTTCGTGAACTGATGGATACCTTTTTGCCGCAGTGGCGCACCTATCGCGACGAACTAAACAAAGCACCCCTTGCACATGAAAATTGGAAGTATTGAGTTACGATGCAGCACATGAGCGACACGCGCACATGTGCTGCTCATTAGTCGGGTATCGGAGTTCCCTGCTACAAAGGATTAGACAATATTGACCTACGCAATCGGTGCTTTCCCCTTATTCACAAATAGCGAATTCAGTGCATCCGACAACACTTGATTGATAGTCTTATCTTCTTCAGCACAGATGATTTTTACCTGCCTCAAGACCTCCGGCTCAAAATACCCTGATATATGTCGTTTGCCTTGACGAGAAGGCGGCACCTTACCATTAGTTTTTTGTTCATCTACCGGTGTCTCCGGTGAGATTGGTGATTCTTCTACCTCAGTTTCCTTTCCATATCCATCTAATAGCTCTTTTAGTTGTGTTTTTGCTGGCATGCCTATACCTCCATTTCCTTAGCCAAATACTTGTATAATGCACGGATCTCGCTACTTGCTTTACTACGCGGCTCCGCCTCTTGCACCGTCAAGCCGTCAATTAATGCATGAACAAACGCCATACGATGCCCCAGTGAGCATGGCACGCAAGGCACACCATAAGATTCTATCGCACTTCGTGCTTCGTCCGTTAGCTTCCCACGCGCGGGCGTTCCGTTGAGAACAACACGCGTCGGAACGTCTGCAAGTTTCACGACATCAACCGTTGCACCGATAGCGATTAGGTCTAAACTCGCCGGTCTACATGGTATCAAAGCAATTGTCGCGACACGCGCTGCTGCAAGGGCAGATGTTTCCGCATGGGCTGCTGTGTCTATAATTGCCATGTCGACACCACTGTCCTCTGCCTTTTTCAACAGAGCAGGCAAACGAGACGAATGTGCTGAAATCACCGTCGGTGTATCCATCTCACGCTTATCACTCCAGCTGACAGCACTTGCCTGCGGATCAAGATCAATTAAAGCAGTAGTGTGTCCTGCCTTTTCTGCGGCAACAGCAAGGTGAACAGCGATAGTCGTTTTACCTGTTCCACCCTTACGGGAAAGAATCGCTAACGTTTTCATAACACCTCTCAATATGCGATAGTCACACATGTGCGCGTGCCGCTCATGTGCTATGACTGTTCATGTGCTGCTGTCGACCATGTGCGAACCGCGCACATGTGCTGCAGCTGATCATGTAGGTAAAAAACGTTAGATATTTAAATAAGGTTTCAGTTTGGGAGATAAACCAATCAACTCTAACCTGCTTGTGCGACTGCCGCACATGTGCGCGTGCCGCTCATGTATGATTACGTCTATGTTATACTATGGTACGGTTTCGTTTCTTTTATCTATACTGGACAATTTCATTCTGGTCACTCTGTTTTCCGAATAATGAGTCGTTCACCTTTTAGCGTTGCTATATGTTTCCCGTTGGCAAACTCTTTCCAGCGATCCGAGTTCAGTATATCCTCATCAAGCACAACACTGGTGTCCGCGATCTCCGCGTTAAAGTCCACCTTTTCCTTTTTCTGAAGTTGTTCTTGTGTCTTTGGAGAAACGCACTCAGGCTTATCCGTCCCATTGAACATCTGTCCATTTGTTGGACAGTTTACGGAATAATCTTTTTCCAACTTTTCTCGGAGCGAACCTAACGCGTTTTCTTCCCCGTGTACCAATGCGACGGCTTTCGGGTTGACCTGTTTGATAACCGATAGCAGTTGCCCCTGATCACTGTGGGCAGAGAGTTTAAACCTTTCCACTTGACAGTTGACGGTCACACTTGTGCCAGCAGCAAAAGTAAGCGTATCACCCTGTGTGAGTTCTTGCAATCGTCTACCGGGAGATTCAGCGTCCTGATACCCCGACAAGAAGATAGCGTTTTTTTCGTTAGCAGCCAAACCTTTCGCGTAAGCCACCGAAGCCCCACCGGTGAGCATACCAGAGCTTGCGATAATACACTTCGGTGTCTCATCTTCACAAATCGCCTCCTGTTCACCCATTCGTGCCTTTCGGAAGTTTCTAAAGTAGAACAGTGGCTGCCGTGAGTTTTCAAGGTGTTTCTGTAGTTTTGTCCCCAAATAAGGCGTAAGCGTTTCGTATACCGAGCAGATAGAATTGACAAGCCCATCTGTTACGACGGGAAACACCGGAATATTCTTACTAATCATCGCGTCTCTAAGTATAAGAATAATTTCCTGTGCGCGTCCGAGAGCGAAACTCGGTATGAGGACAGAACCGCCATTTTCAACGACTGTCGCGACAGCTTCCGCGAGTTTCTTTTCTTCCGTGCTGCGAGCTGGGTGATTACCATCTCCATAGGTTGCCTCACTCCACATAAATTCAGGCGCTGTACCAGCGATTTCTTCCAATGTGAGCCCGTGAATAGTTTTCTGATGAAAAGTCGAGATGTCGCCACCGTAGAGATAAGTCCCCTCCGGTGTCTCAAGTAAGATACTCACCGCACCGAGTATGTGTCCGGATTGAACCATTTTGACACGCCAGCTGTCCCATAGATCCACCCACTCACTCATCTGTAACGTCTGCATTTTTGCGATAGTCGCATCAACGGTTTCTTGTGTAAATAGAGGTGTTGTCTCCTCATCCTGTCCATTTTCTTGTAAGCGAACAGCATCAGCCAACATAATTGCGGAGATACGTTGTGTTGGTTCGGTGGCATAGATAGGGGCTTGTGGGAAAGCAGCGTGTGCGAGAGGGAGCGCACCGATGTGGTCAGCGTGTGCGTGAGATACGAAGATAGCATCAAGTGTTGGCACACTTTGCTTGAGTAGTTCAATGTCCGGCAGTGCGTCAGCACCAGTTTGATTGACGCGTATCCCGCAGTCGAACAGGATATGCCGGTGTGCAACAGAAACGAGTAGACAAGATGCACCGACTTCACCCGCACCGCCAAGAAATACATATTCCATATTTTCAAACACCTATATCTGATGAGCGTTGGATTGCTTTAGTTGACAACTTCGAAATACCTAACAATGCGAGTATAGATAGGTTTGGGAAAAGTAGCGGTGCGAATAATGGCGCACCATACAAAAACTTTTCTGTGTGTCTGATAGCGGGTGTCTGTAGTCCTGCTGCGAGGTGAAAGAAAAAACCAGCGATACCGATGATGATGTTTATGCATAAGACACCCACACAGAACTTGACAAAACGCTGCTGATACGGCACACATAACAGCACCCCTAAACAGCCAATTGCCATCGCACTTGTTATCACCGGTAGCCATTCCGCTACATTGAAAAACCCGTTTTGTGCATGGTCAAATGCGGAGAGAATAAAGTTTCCACACCACCCGCATACTGCTAAAAGGACAACCCACTTCGCCCATGTCAAATCGGTATCGCTTATCTGATTGTTCAACAGCAAAAGCATGCCAATCCCAGTATAAGCCAGCGGTGCAACAAAAGGTGCTGCATACACGAGATTTTTCAGAGACATCTCCGTGAAAAAGTGGCTATTCAGATGTAAAAGCATACCCGTAATGCCAACACAGATAGCACTCCAGCCGACACAAGTCCTACACCCATATAACCACCGCGGATTGTTTATCGCGACAACACCGGTGAATAATACAGAAGCGACCAATGAAAAATAGACGGGGAGCCATTCAACGGTGTAGGCATATCCGTTTATCGCGTGTGCAATGAACACATCCAATGCCAGAAAAGCGAGGTTCACGATGATGAAAACATCAAGTAAGCGTGTCGCAAATCCTTTATTGTTTCGCAGCGTTGTTCCGAAGTTCCTTTGCAATTTTCTCTATCTCCGCCATCTTATGCAACAACTCATAGTTACCGTGCCATTGCACAAAATCCGCACCCCCCATAAAGGCACCATGTTTAGCCGTTCTGCCGTAGTAATGCCACAAGTCAAAATATAGAAACTCAATTGGTTCGTCAAAAGGTGTCTCCGTTAACAAACCTTCTTCGCGTAGTGAATCCATCAAAACCTGTGCTTCAGATATTTTCTCGTTTGTGTCAACAACGACACCTTCCGCTTCCTTATAGAACGTCTCCACTTGGGTGCGCGCATGACATTTATAGCAAGTCGCTTTCATTGCGTCTTGCCCTTGGTGGTAAGTTGGGCGTTTGTCAGATACTGCTGCGAACAGCCAGTAGGAAAGTCGTTCTGTGGTATCATGGGTCACATTCAAGCCGTCTAAACCACTCAGATGACACGTTACACATGTCGGCACCGGCATATCTTTCGTCGTTAGATTTTTCGGTGGTGCTGACAAGTTCAGATGTGCTTTTTGTGCGTTGTAAAGCACACCATGCTTGGACTCATTGTAAATCTCTATTTGTGAATGATCCGGTCCCATGTGGCACTGTCCGCAGGTTTGCGGCTCCCGCGCTAAAGCAACAGAGGTATTATGACGACCGTGGCAGTCGGTGCAAGAACCGATAGAACCGTCCGCATTCGGTTTACCTATATCATGACACCCCATGCATCCCACCGACATCGCACTTTCACCTTCAGCAATGGCTAACCGGTTCGCTGGACGATCCACTGCGCCTTTGTGATATTTTTCTGAAAACGCTATCTGCTGTGCGGTAAAGTCTTTACCGCCAGCAACAGCTGCCCACGCAGGTGCTGCATGTCGACTCCGCAGGAACTGATGATATTCCGTTGTATGGCACCCGCTACAATTCTTTGCTGTCAGATGCTTGGCAATTGTAAATCCGTTATGTATCCGTTCTTGCTGGTTCTCCACTGCTTGATGACAATCTAAACAACTTACACCTTGCTTGGCATGCATACTTTTTTCAAACTGATGCACCACCGCAGCGGTCTCGCGTCGATGACAGTTCGCACATTTACCCGCCGCTCGCACAAAATCAGCACTCGGCTGCTGCACCTCTACCTGCGGACGATTCACATGGAATATAAACACGATCACGACTAAAGCCATCGCGATAGCAACTGAAAGAAATATGAATTTAAAGGTCATGATTGAATAACTCCTCATCATGTTTGGGAAATTGTAAAACGCTTTTTCGGAAATGCTAACGACTACGAATTCATACCCTAATGTGAGTTGAACGGATATTCCCGATATGCTGGAATGGATTGTATCCTCGATTATCTACACTTGGGCTGCATCTTATAGTTTTGTGTCTCCACCAACTACAAAATTGCATCGCTTGTATTGTTAATTTTATCATTATCTGATGAGAACATCAAAACTAATTTGCCTACTACTGCATAGCCATTCAATTGTTGCTATACGCTCTGAAACAAGGTAGGCGGGCTTGGAAAGCGCCTACGAAAATACTTGCGGAGGCATTCCTCAAGTTGTCGCCAAGACAATCACCTCCAATTTATTATACCCAGATTTTTTCTGTTGATTTTCCTATTATTCCGTGTCATAATAGCGTTTGGTAATTACATTTATCAAAACCTATCGGAATTTTAATTCCACTCAAAAACGAACACAAAACAATGCAAACATTAGTTCACATTCACCAAGACAGCAATTCGCGAATGTTGCAGTTTTACCTGTGATGTGCTAAATTACATGCAGAATACATAACCATCATTCAGGGAGATAAGCATGGCATCTGTTGCAGCCGAAAAATACATTTCACCAGAGGAATACCTCACTGCAGAACGCAGAGCAAAGATTAAAAGCGAATACATCTACGGTGAAATATTCGCAATGTCTGGGGCAAGTAACGCGCATAATCTCATCACCTTAGATATTGCCACTGAACTGAATATTCAATTAAGAGGTAGCGGTTGCTTAGTTTACAGTAACGATATGCGCGTGAAAACAAAGCCGACAGGTTCTTATTTCTACCCTGATGTCGTTGTTGTGTGTGATAAACCCCGTTTTGAAGATAATGTTTTCGACACCCTCTTGAACCCCATCCTTATCGTAGAGGTGCTTTCTCCATCAACTGAGGCGTTTGACAAAGGCGAAAAGTTCGCGCATTATCAGGAACTTATGTCCTTGCGAGAATATGTCCTTGTATCACAAGACAGGATGCGTGTTGAACACCATCGTCTGATTGAGACGCATTGGGTCGGAAATACATTTGAGGCACCGGAAGATGTGCTGAAGTTCAACTCCATTGAATGCGAATTGCCACTGCGGGATATATATACCCGCATTTCATTTTCTGATTGAAATCGGATACATTCTGTTTGAGTGTCCTGCAGTCCAAACCCAATACTCAAACATGCCGAAAAAATCGGATAGATGCACATATCCCGATCAGAAGACTTGTAGACGCGAGGAGGTAATCCTGACGCGTTTTATTTTTTGCTAATCGAAGGTTACGAGAACTCTATTTCCACTCAGAACACGGGCACAAAACAAGGCAAACATTAGTTCATATTAACCAAGTCTCCGATCTGCAACTGACAGATGAAGATAAACTACGGATTGGTATCGCGTGGGACGCATTATCACCGAATTCCAGACGCGCATATCAACTGGCTTGGCGACAACTGAATGACTTCCTATATGTGAGGTAGTTGAAGTTTGGAACGTATATATACAACGTATCTCAACTCTCAGGAGAAATATGTATGTATGGTCAAATAGATGTGGATGAATGGGGTTTCATACCTCGTAAATATAGAAAGTATGATGCAGAAGAAGATTGCCTATCAGATTGGTTGTATCTAAAAACTGTGGAGCAACTAAAAAGTGTCGCCAAGGAAAATCATCCTATTTTGCTGAGAATTCGAGACAGAGAACGGGAAATAGAGCGGTTAGTCTCAAACTATCCTGCAAGTGAGGAAGATGTCCCGGAAGAAGAACGCAGACCGACTATGGTTACATTGAGTAGTCTTCTTAAGGAAGCAATTGAAGAGCATGGGCATGATAGTGAACAGGTTGAGAAATATAAGGCAGCTACAAATTGGCAGGAAAATGCTGATGAGATTAAAAAGCTTCAGAAAGAATACTCTGGTTTGTACCGTTCATTATTCAGTGGTATATCTGATTTCAAGTGGTCGGTGTATCGGAAGCCAACCGAAGAAGAAATAAGAAGTTACAATCTAAAGAGGGATAAATATATTTCTACAAAAATGTCGTTGGAGTGGGCCATACGAAGTGCGGTAACAAGGCGTCAGTGGGGTGAAACGGATTTCTGGTATGATAGCAAAGCCTCCGGAGTCAAAGCCGCTTATAAGTTGGTTACACCTGTTGAGTGGTATGAAAACTGGGATAAAGACTACGACTTTAGAAATGACTTTGAAGAGTTTTTGTCGGACATTACAAGTGTACGTCGAAGATTCAGAGAAGAATTGCACGAGGAGTCTGGTCAGGAAATACGTGATTTTGTTCAGAAATATTTAGATAATCCTTCGTGGCATCTCCCACAAATAACGAACTTTCTTTTACTTGATCTTATTGATTTCGAACTAATTAGCCTTGAAGTGACGTTTTATTTCGGTTTATTTGCTCCAAATATCTCCAACGAAATTGATGGTCCGCATTCCAATTACTATCCGATTATAAAATCTTTTCAGAATGAAACACCTCGTTTAGCACCTAAAGCAAAAAAGGCTCGTCGAAAGCGTAGGAGCAAACAATTTTGGATTGGTGCCGTCTTGGGACTCATCTGGACAGCCAGGGATCAATTGGTAAATGAAGGCGTTCCCTCTTGGATATTTGGAAGTTTAGGCACTCTTGCGGTTCTCCTTGTTTTATTTCCGATAATGCAAATAGTTTTGGAGTATATATTTAAGAGAGAAGATAACAGTATTTTGTCTCAAGCGAATGATCTTCTTAATATACGTTGGGATATTTCTTCGGAGACGTATGATGCAAAAACGTGTATTGAGAGACTCAAAAAGTTGGATGAGCAGGATATGCACATATCCAGTCTAATTTACCCGTTATTAGAGTTGCAAGTATCATCTATAGATACAAAAGAGAGGTAAGCAGCATGCAAGCATTAGCACCGATTGAGACACCGACCGATTTACACCTAACCGATACCGATAAACTTCGGATCGGTGTCGCGTGGGACGCACTCTCTCCGAATTCCAGGCGCGCGTATCAGCTGGCATGGCGACAATTGAATAACTTCCTAATTGCTAAAGGTGAGGCACTGGACAACATTACAGATACACAATTAGCAGCCTACCTCTCAACTTTAGATGCTAAAGGAATAGCACCAAGCACCTTATCGGTCAACTTGGCGGCTGTCAAATGGTATTTCAGCAATGTGAAAGGACAAGACGTTCAGTTCCCCATCAGTCAAAAGAGACTGAAGTCCATCCGTCGCGACGCGAAAGGGCGCGGTCGTGGTCAAGTAGACGGTTTGACGTGGGCGGACGTAGAACGTGTGTGCGCATTCGCTGAGGCGGATAAATCTGTAGCGGGGCTTCGCGATAGTGCGATGATACGGCTAATGTCCGACTGCTTACTGCGGGTTTCGGAGGTCGTCGCGGTCAACGTCGGACATTTTAAACAAAACACGCTGATTGTCCAAAGGTCAAAAACCGATCAGCAAGGCACTGGGTGTGCGCTTTATGTTACAAGCGATACAAGACGTGCAATAAAGCGGTATCGCGAGAAAGCCGATATAAAGCGCGGCGCGGTATTCCGTCCGGTGCGTCGCGGTGACCATATTCAGCGCGGTAGGCTTACGGATGTGTCGGCAAGATGGATTATCAAACAGCGCGCTGCTGCTGCGGGTGTTGATGGTTTTATTTCTGGGCATTCGCTGCGTGTCGGTTCTGCGGTATCGCTTGCCAAAGCGGGTGCATCTGTCGTTGACTTACAAGTAGCAGGCAGGTGGAAGAACTCACAGATGCCGGCACATTATGCTCGCGCAGAGATGGCAGAACGGGGCGCAATAGCGAGGTATAAGGAAACTGACCGCTATTCACAAGAAACGTGAGATGATTAAAGTATTTTGACGATAGTTATTGTTGTTCGCAGCAGATTGTCGCTATGACGATTTATTCTACTTTAGCACACTCTGCACCATAATTACAAAATTGCCAGAGATAGCAGCAGAATCAAAGCCATTAATGACTGACACTTTTGTTGCAATTCATTTCCAGCAGAGATAAAATATCAGATAGCACAACACTCTAAAACGGCACAGAGACTCGCCATCACAAAAGGTGTGTGCTACAATTATTACAGAACTCCTGCATGCATTGATCTGAGATGGATACCTCCAGAGAAAACTCAGTTTCACATTGCTTGAGATGTCATAAGTCCAGCTGAAAGGGAAAACGATGAATAATAAAAACAATTCCCAACAAAAGAAAGATAAGACCTTAACAGAAAAATACATCCTCGAAGAAACGTATACGAAGCCTGTTTGTCTTTGGACTTATGAGGGAGGTGTTCTTGTTGAAAACGACCTGAAGGTTCTACAATATGATCTACGGATTGACGATGGCAGAATACTGCGGAAGTTGCACGTGCTGTTTGTGTTCTCTCGCGAGGAATACGATGACATCAAAAAAGGGATACGCGTCAATAAGCAGATAGAATCCCAGCAGCACCAACCGATTGAGAAACGACAGGATCGGCCAGCAGTTGTATCCTCAGAGCGCGTATATATACGTGGCACGGGTAAAGACGTCCAGATTACACTACGGACTGGACATGTTCTTTCTGGTCATCAAGTCCACGCGACAAAGTATAATATCATTCTACGCATCAGTGACAAGAATGTTCTGGTTTACAAGCACGGCATACTGGAATATGAGATACCAAACAGCAAAGCAGGAGAAACTCTTGGCGAATGAAATCAATAAAGAACAGCCACTGGTGTCAACGGAAGTTGAAGTGATTGACACTGTTGATGACCTGTCTATTGTTGAGATGATGACGGGACAGGCGATTCAGGATTATGTTTACGCATTCAAACAGGGTGGTCGTGTCGTTGATGGCCTGACACTTGCCGGTATCAACGAGGCTGCTAATAGATGGTGTGGTATTCAGGTAAAATAAATCAACTATGAGGAAACCAACCATTCTTGGATTGCGACCACAGAAGCGATTGATACGATTACAGGTAACTCGCGATACGGGGCTTATGAGCAGCCGAAGATGAATGGGACGCGTCCGGACCCGTTCACCTTTACCAAAGCCGTTCATAAGGCGCAGCGGAATGCTATCAAGCAGTTATTACCTGTCCCAGTCATCCGTGAAGTGCTAAACTTCTATCTCAAGCGTCAGGTAGATAAAACCAGCGATCTGACAGATACCGAACAGCAGAAAGCTGCGGATGATAATATCACCAACGCTCAAAAAGGTGCGTTTGCCATTGCGAATAAACCTGAAAAGCCCCTACAAGAAAAGGAAACATCTAAACAAAACTTGTGGGATTACGTCAAGCGGAAGTTTTCGGTTGACTCACGTAATGATATGTCCGAAGTGCAGTGGACGCAGCTATCTGCTGAACTCAAAGCCGCAGAGACAACGCCAAGACTCTTTGAGGAACTTGTCAAACGTATTCAAACGTATTAAGGACACTCTCAGCGAAGCAGCAGACATAAGGATTACTTTTCATTATTTAGATAATCAGATTATTTAAAGGTCGGTGGAAAGTGGCATTTACCTGTCAACTTCATATACTCCTTTTGCAAATCGCAATTAGACAAGTGTTCATATTTCTCGTCTAAAGTGGACTGCATTGCCTTGATATTTAGGAAGTTCAAAATGAATTTCCCTTGCGGTGTCGTCTCCATTCGGCGATCCCAAAAATCTTCTGGTGACTCGTCCTTTTTTCTTTCTATCTCCGCTGAACCCATCCATTTCTGAAAATCCTCCGAGCCTTCCAAGTAGCATTCCCGCTTTGATTCCATTTCTAAATCAAGTTCTGCCTTAAATTTCGCCTGAACTGCTTTAGCGGCTGTGGAAAGGAACACGCCAGGGTTTTCTTGTTCAAAGAGCAATATCTCTATTGTTACTTTCATAGCAGCCTTCAATACTTCCTGCAGGACTCTGTCCGTTTCTTCCAAGTCAGTGTCCGCAGTTGAGAAGGTATCACACGATCCAAAAACATAGTTCCAGACATGCTCTGCCCGCTTAACTTTTAATTCTTGACGGTATTCTAATCCCGCCCGGATGACTGCTTCGGGTAGATACGGCACGGATGGCATCCGTTGAACAACGTTCTTAGGCAGCGACCGTTTTTTTCTTTTGTTTCGGGGTTGGCGTGCCATGCTTTTACTCCTTATTCTGTACTACTCAGCATCTTTAGAATCTGTTGAGTCACTTCTGAACTCATGTCACTATCACTATTACCATCATCATAGAGTAGAGATGCATCATAAATCCACTCCCGCACCTTTGTATAAGCCGAGACCCATTTGGCGCGCTCCTCAATCGGTTTTTCTGTCGGATCAGATAACCACGCTAAGAAATCTTTTTGTAGTATCGTAGCAATCTCTATGTCTTTGGTGATAAAAGAGCTTACCGCCTCAACTTGTTTCTCCCGCTGCTGATGTGCGACGGCACGGGCAACGTCTGCGTCATACGCAGCTGTCCGAACCTGCCATTTGAATTCAGATGACCATTGACCTATCTGCCGAAGTTGCCGCGTTCGCCCTTTGATTTCCAAAACTTCCAACGCTCGCAATGTTCTATCAGGTCCCATGTCGCGATACGCAACGAAATAAGAAAATATTAATTGAGATTCACCGGGAAACGGTGCGTCGTAAGTTTCCATAAGGTTTTTACCTCACATATTGTTTAAATTGATTTACAGTGTCTTAACAGGATATTAACAGATAATCTATATTTTACCTTGAAATTTTTCAATTAACAAGCAAATTTTCTTGTATTCAAGAGTTCAGTGTCGGTTGTTGCAGATTATCCTACAAAATCTTACACAAATGGACAGGTGGTATACAGATTTCGCGTGAATCTTAGGCAACCTATCAGAAACCCCTGATAATTCGGTAACACTTGTTATCAAACCTGCTTCGATATAGATTATAGTTAGCTCGAACGCCTATCAAGCCAAAATCACGATGCATAGACAAAACATTGATGTCACTTTCGAATATCGCGTGGGAATACAGACTACGTCTGAAGTTATATTCAACCTACCTGTTTGTTTGTTGTTTTCTCCACAAACCTGCGCCCACCTTCATTTCACTACTGAAACCAACCCTTCGCGCTCTAAAAACAAAATAATTCGCGTTAACAATTTTTTCTAAAAGTCGGCTCATTTCGTGGATTTCAGACCATTTTCATTAGAAAAATAGGGTCATTTTCACATTTTTTTGTTTTCAGACGCAAATATAATAGGTAAATTGTCACCATCACCCCAAAAAATGAGGCGAATCTGGGCTTGAAAATCTTGAAAAACTGTGCACGCCAAAGGAGTCAGTTTTCAGTGTTTATCTATGTTCATGTATGCTATACTATGCAAAGACGAATCTATTGATATGTGGAGGAAAATGTGGAAAAAACGATTTTACGCTCACAACTGCAAGCTCGGTGGGATTGCTACAATTCATCAGCGGGTGGGTGCATTGAAAGTCGAGCGTGGGTGCGCGATGTGATAGACGTATTAGACACTTTACAAGATGCACAGGCATACCTGCTACTGAGTAAGTTTTCAAAACTACCACAAGTGACTCAAAGGATGCGTTGGGAACTTTCGCGGCTCCCTGTTCTGTTAACGTTTGACACACAACGGTTAATAGAAGGACGCGAGCATGTCCTGACGCCGGGAATACGGTGGCGTAATTCTTTTTACACAGTTGGCAGTCTCATTTGTCCGAAGGATGTCTTTTGGGATAAGGCATATAGAGAGATCAGTTCGGGGGATTGTATCTGGTGTTTCTACTCCCCAAAGTCGTCAATTGATATTGACCTACCGGACATACACACGTGGGATGAAAATGATTCTATTGTGGATTGGGTGGCGCGCTTTGTCGAACACCCACAAACCTACGCTGCAGCTACCATGCAGAGAGACGGTGACGTTGCCTGCGTGATGACCGATACCGATACGCCTTTGCTGAACATAGAAGACCGGATCCTCATCTTTATACAACACCATTTTATACAACACAATGCACCGGTCTCAACACAACAGATTTTAGAACAAAACTATGCAACACCGCGGCATATCTACAGAGTTTTGAGAGAACTGGTGATGGCGGATAAAATACAAAAAGTTTCACATGGCAGGTATATTATTGCGTGCGAAAAATCGGCAGTTTCAGCGGAATAGCTGCTGATCTCATTCATACGGGTATGTGGTCACGTCTTTTTAGACGGTAAGCAGCAAAATGGCGGGTGTCACACACCCGCCGCGCCTTCTTCAGACTGGAGAAATACGCTAATAATCTCAGTTGTCAAAGGCTTATTTTATTATACTTGTAAATGGAGTCTTTGTCAAAGCCATATTGGGATTCGGGATCAGTTGTATGCGTCTGCGAGTTACAAGCAAGCCGATGTGCAAGTCGCGTCACATATTGCAGCGGATACCGATGGAAGGTATTGACAAGTATTGAGTTACTCAGGCGTTTCTTTTAGATACCTTGTAATTTGTTTGCGGCTCATCTTCATGATGCGCGCAACTTCTGATTTATTCTGATGTATTTTATAGAGTTGATGTGCGCGTTTTATCTTTTCCCAATTCTTTGGGCGTCCTGCCCGCGGTGGTAGCGAGAGTCCCGCCTCCTTGAGATATCGATAAATTGTGCGTTCACTCAAACCTGTCAATGCTTTTACCTCATTGATGGTGATGCGTGGATACTTCTCTTTCCAGAGGTTTACGACTTGATTCTTTCTTTTGTGTCGTGCTTCATGCTGCATGGGTTTGGTTCCTCTCTTTTTGTGATACCAAGTCGCCAATATCAAATCCGCGTCGCGCCAGTTCAATCAGAAGTGTATCATCAGATACGCCCTTGATACCTTTCTGCTTATTTTCACTAAAGATGACCATTTCATCGCTTGCGCGGCGGAGTTTCTGGTAGTCTACCCCTAAATATGCTTGTGTTGTTGCGATACTTTTATGTCCGAGCATTTCTTGAACGCAGTAGATGTCGCCGGTGGCAGTATACAGACGCTGTGCGTAGCTTTTCCGCAGTGAATGCGTTGCCAACTTGCCATTGAGACCTGCCTTTTCAAACGCATCTTTTAGCATCTGATGTGCATATTGTCGGCTCATTGCACAATCACCTTTCCCGACACGTGAGGGGAATAACACGCGTTGTTGTGGGATACTGCCATAGTCCGCTTGATGCCAGTTTATCAAAGCGTCTATTGCGCTGCGCCCATCGGCATTGAGTGGCACGGCGCGTGACACCTCGCCCCCTTTAACGATATTTTTTTCAAAGAGTAGGTCGGTAACAGCTGCCCCGTTCTGATACACATCTCCAATCAAGAGTGCGAGCAGTTCACTGATACGCGCCCCGCAGCTGATACCGAGTTGAAAGAGGGCGCGATTGCGTATGAGACACTTTCCACCAAACGCGGCGTATACCAGCTTGATTTCTTTTGGTGTAAGCGGTCTTGTTCCTTTCATAAGTGTTCCCTTGTTTGTATGGGGGCAGTTTCCTGTCCCCGTCTCTGTTTTTCGTGCTTGAAGATGCTGCCACCGCAGTGTCTACTATCTAACATAGCGTATTTCTCCAGTCGTTGAGTAGTTGAGGGAGCGGGGTGGCACTTGTCCCCCGCTCGCGTTTTTTTACCTTACCTATTTTTCAAAACCCGACGCACACGCGCATTGAGACGCTCACGACGCTCACGCCTTTGTTTGACTTCTTCATACCGAGAGAGAAGAAGCCCCGTTGTGATAATGAATAGACTAATACACAGGCCTAAGATGAGGATAAACATTGTTATCTCCTTGAGATTGTCGGTGATTAGCGACGCATCAGCACCGCATACAAATCCGCATACATGTTGTCTACGGCTTGTAACTGCTCACTATCATACGGCACGCGAAACACATCTTTGCTATTTGACGCAGATAAGATACCGGTGCGCGTGTCCAACTTGATAACAAAATCTTGGATACTGCCAACGTTGATAGTCGCGCCTAAATAGCATAAATTGGTATCGCTATGATACTCCACATCTAAGACGCTGCCTTGATGCGCTTGACAATTCGGCGCATCACAATCTATTTCTTGACAATAAACGTCGTCGTAAAAAAAATATCCACACGGATTTTTCGCAATCAGTTGCAATAGGTAAAATACATTACGATGACGCTCTTGCGTTTCATGCTTGTTCGACATAGCGTATTTCTCCAGTCGTTGAGTAGTTGAGTCGGCTCTGCGATTTCAAGGGCTTGCCACCTTCACCGTTGACACCGCATCAACGGGGCTGCATTAGATTGGGGCGCATCACACGCCCCGATTACGTTGTTAGAACGGCACGCCGTCACAATAGGTATTGATGACATACCGAGAGAATTCTTCCATATAGTCTTTCGCGAAATCTTCTGTTGCCTCAATACATTCCTGCATCGTACTCCACTCAAGACCCGAATCCTCTACACACCGCATCATCGGGATAATCCTGCCTTTCTTGACATCAAACGCTGTGCGGAATACATGGATGCCCGGGTGCGGTTCTACCGTTGTCAGAGAAGCGAACATCTCATTATCGTTGTAGAGAAACCGACGACCGATGCGATTGTGTATCCAGATTTTTAGACCTTTGTCGTCAAACACAAGGTCACCTGCTTCAACCTCAAACTCATCATGCTCTTGACTATTGTAGAGCAAATCAAACGTCATCGGCGTCGGTTCTGTCAAGGTGATAGGCTTGACTTGTGGATAAACGATATGCTCAACATGACACGCGACATCTTCAATCATCGCTTTAGAATCATTCTCATAATCGGGTGTCTCTAATACAACCTCAACCGTCGTGTCATCACGACCGACAATCTTATTGAGTTTAGAGTCGCCTCGCTCATTCACATGACTCACATAGTGGTCTTTGCCATAGAGAGAGAAACGGATTTTGTCGTTCTTCTTGAAAAGCCTTGCTTTTGCCATTGTAGCGTATTTCTCCTGTATTGATTGATTAGGTGTTGGCTCTGCGATTTTAAGGGCTTGCCACCTTCACCGTTGACACCGCATCAACGAGGCTGCATTAGACTGGGGCGCATCACACGCCCCGATTGCTGTTAGTCTATCCATACTAAGAACCAATGAAGCGTCGTGTTGACACGAGACAGATGTGCGTCTAACCGACCACGAGGCATATAGTTCTGAAGTATGTGCGTATAAACAAGTATCCGTTGACTGCTTGACATACCACCCAGTTGCGTGATGTTCTCATCGGTTGCATTGATACGTATCTCTCTCAATGCTTCTTGTAAAGTCAACCCGTTAGGTCGGTAGGTGTGAAAGTTCCGGGATGCTGTGAAATAATCAGTTGCCATTGTAGTGAGTTCCTTGTCGTTGATGCTAAAGACATCCGTAAGCGTGTCTTTAGCGTTGTTTGTAGGGTTTTATTCCATAGCATCCGCAGACTGTTGCCAGAACCCAACGTTGCTATCAACCTGTTCTTGTGTCGATTCAGGTTTTTGTTCGGGGGCTGATGCTTGTTGCGGTTGTTGTGTAAGTTCGGGGGTGTTCTGTCGCGTGTGCCATCTGCCGATGAAGTATCCGAGTATGATACCGACATTGAGACAGAATAGGGATAGCCCGATGATTCCAAAGATTTGTAACATTAGCGTATTTCTCCTTCCGCGTGTTGCGGTATTTTGATTTTACGATTCTATTTTACCACATTGTCGATTTTCTGTCAAGTCAAAAGTCCCACTTTAAGGTGTGTAGTTGACAAAATGTGGCTTTCGTAAACAAAAATCAACACAACTTCGCACATTTTCAAGCGGATCGCCACTTTTTCAAACATCACAGCCCAAAATTCACTGATTTCAACATTTTACGACTGGGGAATAACAAAATTCACTGATTTTCGGCTGAATCAAGGCATTTTCACGAAAATCGGCAGCGCGCAAGGGGGTATCGGGGCGTTTTCGCACAAGGCGGGATTCAAGGGCGATTTTTCGGGACTTGCTATGCAGACGGGTAAAAAAATAAAAAAAATTTTCAAAAAATTAGAAAAAATTCAAAATATAAACTATAATATTATCAAAGTACACAAGGAGACATACTCATGCCGATTACACTCAGATTTAGCTTTGTACCAACATATTGGAACGATAATTTCGATTCCGCACTTGAAGAATTGAATAAGTTTGCCCCACAATTATGCAAGGGACTCGGATTTGATTTCAAGGTTCAGTATGAAAAAGAGCAAAAAGGTAACAACTTTATTCTCAAAATAGTACTTACCGGTGAACAAGTCGTTCCCGCAAAAGAGGTGTTTGTTTACTTCGCAAAGGGTTTGAAACACTGGGAACTCATATCAGAAGAATAGGAAATAGAAAATGGAATATCAAAACATTTTGACACTAAAATGTTCTATACATCACGCAGATAGAATATGTGATATCCTAAATAAAATATGGGGGAAAGAGGCAGATGCACATTGGATAGGACTTACTCGCGGGGGAGACGATACGAAACCGATCTCTATCGATTTTTACGTTAGACGAACATTCTAACGCTTATCAGATTTTCAAAGGGGACGTTATGAAAATAGATGGCTTTATTACAATAAACGACTGCTAACAATAGAGGTGAACAGATTATGTCAACACAACACATCGTCTATTTCTTACACGCTGAAGGCGAGAATTATTGTAAAGTCGGTGAAACCACTTTAACAGGGCTTCCGAGACGTGTCTCCGAATTTAAAAGAGGTAAAGATACGCCTGTGACGAGTATCGGTTATCAGTTATGTGATAGTAAAGAAAAAGCAATAGAATTGGAGAGAACACTTCTTGAGAACTTTAACAGAGTTGAAAATCCGAAGATTCCAGATAAGGAGCTTCTTAGAATTGATTCAGATTTAGTGATTTACATTCAAGAAAAATGTAATACCGACTCCGTTGCTATAGAATATCTCAAATCATTGATACCTATTCCCGATTATGATGACATTGACCCCGAAGTAAAACTGAAAATGCAAAAACACGATGAGACTATCCTTGCCGCAAAAATGAATGTCCAGTCAGCAGCAGAAAAATATACTGAAGCGAAACAAACTTTGGAAACTGCTGAACAAGCATTGAAAGCTGCTGAACGCACACAGCAAACTGCGGAGAGTAAAAAAACGGATTATTTAGACAGCATTGCCCAAGAGCTATGGAGCAAGCATTGGGAAATAAAGAAAATCGCTGAATTGACAGGGCTGAGCGAAACGCGGATTAAGAATCTCGTATATGAACGAAAACGTATGAAGTTAGAGTTTCATTAGCAACAACTTATCATTCAAAAGGAATACCGACATGCTGGAACACCTACTTTACAATCAGATGTTTGAAAATGCTACGTGGATACTAACAGATAAGGACAAAGTGGTTACTGAATACACCTCTCGTGAAATGGAAGCATTGATTGTATCCGCTTATGTCGATTATCATAATAAGAAATATTCACAAGAACGTTCCGAAAGAAATATAAGCGAAGGGGACGTAAGTGTCAGATACTTACATCTTAGCGGGTGCGAGATTTTTCGCCATAAAGAAAAATATAATATAGAAGCGGTCAGCTACACGGATATTTTCCCCGGCTATGAGATTGAATGCTACGACTACCGCTATCAATGTCCCGATTGTAATTATCTCTTGGACGAAACCAAACGCAAAGATGAAGAACCCCCTGAATATGCATTTTGTTCAAAATGTCTTATCGCTGTCAGTATGGAAAAATACAGAACAGGCGGTTAAAATCTATACCGATGTATTCCAAAGTGGTACTTGGAGCAAGCGTAAAAGATATGATGGACGAAGCAGACGCCAATACGCACAGATAGCACCAGTACCAAACACCGAAAAATAGCGGAAGGAGAGACCTTGATGTTACATCAAAAAAGTCGTATTGTTCTCATCGGGGTTGTCGCGATGGCAACTTTCAACCTGACACTTGCTATCGCACAGATAGAATCCAACACCAACCGAAAGCATGAAGCCGCTTATATACCTACACGTATAGAATGGGTATGCACCTATCCAAATGGGACTCAGAGCGCTCAATTTGATACCGTCGGCGAAGGGGTAATAATATTCTTTTTAAATCGGACTACATGATAGCAACACCAGATTGACAAAGGATTATAATCTTACGAAGTTTATGATGTTGAATTGATTATATTACGAAGCAGGATATTGCTGTAGTTCAGATAGATCTATCATTATTCTTGGGTGTCTTAATGTATTTAAAAATTGTCCATGTTACCGTTAATATTTAATTTGGTAACGTACAAAAACATGGTACAAATCCTAACCAAGTCCATAAACCTAAGCCTAATCAGAGGTTAGAACCTCTATAAATTTTTGTGTGACAACTTACAGGAATTCAGTGACAACTTATAGGAATTTAGTGACAACTCACAGGAATTCACAAAAGTTAAATTTTTTGTAAATCCAATTCTCCAAAATAATCAAACGCTTGGTCTCTATTTTTACGCCAAAAAGAGACAAATAAACCGATTTTATACCGAAAATAGCAAAGAGTTGAACAATGCCTGCAACACCGATAGCCCATCCACAATGGATAGGCTGAAATTACATTTATTTTATTTTATTTTACTCGTCTACGTAGGACACGGATTTTGACCAAGACCCGCATCCACTAAATCCGAGTGGAAACGTAAAATCATCTCAAAATCGTCCCGCATCCGCTTCGGCATAATATTATATTTTTCGTTATCAGTCGCAGGGCGAAAGGTTCCGCGCTTTTCAGGACGATACTGGATGTCTCCTGTCTCTACATCAATACGCCATTCTTCATTGTAACTATAACGCCAGTTACCCTCAATACGCATACCACGAAACGTCTGTTCCGCCTCCGGCGCGCGCTCCCTACGCTCAGGATACGGCTTCGGATACAACTGATACGACTGCGCCTCTTGCGGACGACGATCCAATTTCCCTAACATACCAGCCCATTCAAGTTGCTTAATGCAGTCACATACCGTTGTCGTGCCGAACCGCGTCCATTTGCATAGCTGCGCTATACTCACAGGCTCCGTTATACCGGTCGTGAAATCTGAATGGATCTTCAACAGCATCCAGATCAATAACGACTTCCAACTAATGTCTCCCGCTAACAAACGCTCAAATAAACCACCATACCCACGAGGCATCGCACACTTAGCTGGTCTGCCGTCTCTATCTAAGGGGACTAATTCTTCTTCGCAAAGATGATGCTTCAACTCAAACTTACTGGTCTTAAATCTATTAGAAAGACGCTTCAGCCAGTTCTTGTCAGTCAAACGAGATAGTGCTTGCTGCACATATTGATGCGATACCGAAAATAACGAGCCAACTTCACGTATCGATTTAGAATGGGATTTACCAAAATCCCAGTGAGAAAACGCATTGTAACATTGATAGATCGCAGCATCAAACGCTTTTTCCGTGCCCTCCATCAAAGCATCTAACATGCTAAAGATTTGAAACGGAACTTGCATCGTGTCTTTTTGCGTTTCTAAAAATATAGCTGGCTGAGAGGGTTCAGCCGGCTTATTGTTTGAACAATTCTCGTAAAATTCTGGGTGTATGCCGGAATATATCGGATTAGATTGAACCAAATCTACATTATCTAACGTTTTTACAGTCATGAAACACCTCATATTTGAGGCGTTAAAAGTATTTTGCTATATAAATATAGTGATATGGTGTGTAAAATACAACCCTATAAGGTTTAGAAGTAAAAAATACTTGTTTTTTATATTTATTATATGTTATACTCTTAACATCCTGTTTCAGCAGGTAAACGATTTTTAAGATGTGCTTCGTCCAAAAAATCGCGCCGAACACTGCTTTTATAGACCCAAGGCATTTAGCGTGCCTTGGGTTTCGGCATTTAAACAGAAACTATTACAATCGTATTTTATCTTACATAGACATGTTACGATTAATTCCAATTTTTAATCAACTTAAATATTCATTAAAATGACATAATTTTGTAAAAAATTGGTAATTTTGTAAAAATTAGTGTATTAATCGCAGATTAAACTAAAAAATACTCACTTTTATTTACTTTTACAAATGAAATTGAATGGGTCAACAAGGCTTATCCCTTTATAGCGACCGTCAAAATCTGTTCTGAGTTATGCCCACTGTTTCCATAGCCAACATCAGAAAACCGCTCCTTATAGTCGGGGTCTTCTTGGCTACTTCTCGGATGCAATCAAGTGTTGCTTTGAAACCGGGATTAGTGTATTCGGTTGGACCAAAAAGATACTCTTGTGTTTCTTCTGACATAGATGTTTCCTTTCCTGTTTATGCGCCATTATGGAGCGAGAACCCTGTATTTACAACTTCATTGAGGACAGGTGGTAGTAGAGGAATGAGATTCGCTTCCGTTGGTGCTCCTCTTGAATAAAATCATACCATAGATGGCTTACACAGTCAAGGATTGGCATACAAGCAGTAGATCAATTTGCTTATATAGTTTTTGTCAATAAATTGACAAACGTCCAGATTAGAGTGATTATGCCACATATCTGAAATTGTGAGCCAGGATTATATCTGAAAAATAAATTTATAAGTGGCATGCCAATCCATGTAGTAATACCTGCAATTAGTAAACCAATCCAACCGTAGAGTAATAAACCGTTGAGACAGGAAATAGGAATAGAGGCGAACATGTATACAGAAACAAAGTTTTTTCCAAAAGATGTAGTCGTCCACATAGGATTATATAATCCACCAGTACCGTTTATGTTATTGTTAACAATAGCACATGCGCCTCTGTAGGCTATAGAACTAATCACAATAAGTATTGCCAGATCCATACGCTATTAAAATCTCCACTTTATAAATAAAAGTTTGTTGTAGGACATTGTAAACATCATGCTCGTATCAAGGATTGGGAGTCGAAGGGTTGTCATCCGGTGGACGGTCAAGTTTTCTTAGTATTATGTTGATTATCATCCACAGTGATGCGGTTGCCCCTTCTATCAGTTCGTCGGTTTCTAATATGGAGAAGAAGTCGTTGTTCTGTATTAGGCAACTCAAGGTTTGTTCCGGTGTTGTATCCCGTCGTAGACTTATCACCTTTTCTTCCAATTTCTGCATCAAATCCTTACTTCTGATTTCCTCGCGTTTTTCGGACATCTGTGGGTTTTCCAGTCCGAACTTCATCAATTGAAGTATATACATTTGTTTTTCTGACAGGGTGTAGTCCGGTTGTTGTTTTAAGAGTGTCTTCGCTTTCTGGTTCAAGGGGTGATAATTAAGCGATAGAGGTTCTTCGTCATCAAAATAGTCGATAGCGGAATTATCTTCCACACTGATTTCAGCGTTATATACCTCCAAAAGCGTTGCAATGCCTTCTTCAATCCAGCCAAGCTCGCATTTAGTTTCACGATGTCCGTTACGCTCAACATACCAGCCGGACAGGGAGAAACTATCTTTCCCTAATCCCGTATCAGTTGAACAGCCTCTTGCAATCTCAAATTCGTCTTGTGAAATACAGAAGTCAATATAGTCCATGTCTGAATATGTAACTGTGTTGTCAGGGTTTTCCCGGTCGGGATATTCAATTTTGAAGCAGACTACGACACCGAATCGGACGTTGACTTCGGGGGTAACAACGGGGAGGCGTTGTAGTGCGTATAGTGCGTGTCCAATACCGACTATCTGGCTTGCTGTGATTTTTGGTTCTCGCAGCAGTCGTCTGGCAACATTCATTGCAATTGAAATTGCAAGGCGGTCATCCTCATCCTCACCATACTCACTATATACAAGTTCAAATATATCATATTGCACATCTGGATGGTTGTGCATGGTTTGAATGTTTTATTGTAACGCGTAGTGTTAATGTTCTATTTTAAGTTTCTATTTCTTTTATCTCAAGGCGATAGTCTGTTTGAGATGTACGCGCTTTAAAGATTTTCAAATGTCCAAACTCAGGATTATCACGGCGTAGTTCAAGGATTTTGTCTGTCAATTCAATAGAGCTGTGGCATCCGAGGATTACACCTTTTATACACTTCGGAGGCAACCTAAATAGGTAGACATCAGAGCTATTTTTCTTGTGTGCATCCGTCAGATTCTTCAAATACCGCCATTCTTTCTCATATTGCCAATCAGAACCTTTAATGAAAAAGATCTCTCGGATAGCCTCCTCTTTATTTGTTTCTTCAAATGTCATTTGATGTCGTTCTAATCTGTATTCGACACGCTCAGGTTTGGAAAACCCTGGTAAAGTTTCTTTTCCATTAAAAAAATCGTGGGAACCATCCAACATAATGACAAAACCTGTATGCCCTGCAGCATAATGTGCCCACATAAGCAAATTATCTGATGTTTCGGAGAGAGATAGAAGACCAAATTTATTATGCAGATCGTAACTTCTTTCCTGTAAGTTAGATAAAAGGTCTTTTGGACTTTTCTTGTGAAGATTTTTATACAGCCATTCAGCGTAGTCGGGATCGTTATTAACTTTATTTGCTAATGCAAACCTGCCTGAGTCGTTTCCTATTGCTTTAAGGTAGTCATCCCAAACACGGATGGGAAACCTTCTAATGGCCTCGGCATAGTGTTTTGCAAATTTCTCTTTTGATCCAAGTTCATAGAAATGTGGTTTCGCTTCAAAAGGATCATTCAGAGCAAGAGGTTGTGTGAATCTAATTAATCGATTTTGCAAAATATCAATTCGTTCAGCAGAAACGTACTTATAGAAAATCACTTCCAACGCCATTACTCCATTATCTCAAAGTCAAGGATTCTAAATTCTACCTTAGTGTAAGGAGTCTTTGTGTTTACGCGTGTTGTCAACTCTTGGACACTTCCATCGACTACGCTTGTTACCCGTTTTGCTAAACCGGCAGGAATCGTATCCCGTAAAAGCACGACATCTACTTCAATTGGATCGCCTTGAGTATCGTAAAAAATGATAAAACAGTAGATGTTCTTAATATTTTCACGTAGGCGGTTTCGTAAAGAAAAAGTGTAATCGCCGCTTATAGGATGAGTGGTATTACCAATGCCATGAAGATTATATTTCCATGTTAATTTTCCTCCACTCACTCCTTCCGCACTCCGATCACCGAGGTCATCCAGGATAGAGCTTTTTGAACCAGCAGGTTTTGCTTGTGAAAGAGACTTCACTGGTCGTATTTGTTCTATCAAATGTTTTAGGTAATTTGAAGGAATAGCGAAATTGAGATTTTGTCCTCCACTAAAAGTCGCCACAGAAACACCTATAACTTGTCCATTTTCGTTTAGCACTGGTCCTCCACTGCTCCCTGGAGAAATTGGGGCGGTGAGTTGGAGAATCTTATCTGTTCCAACCTTTCGGATACCACTGATGATTCCCTGCGAGAATGTCCCTTCTAATCCCCGTGGGTTACCTACGGCATAAATGGGCGCGCCGACTTGAACAGTTTCACTGTTACCAAGAGAAATTACCTGTGCTCCAAGAACTGAAATCTTTAGAATGACAAGATCGCGTTCTGCATCAACCGCTGTGAAACCTTCAATATTGTATTTCGTTTTCTGACCTATCAGTTTTGCGTAACCCCGCGAAGCGCCTTTAATAACGTGAAGGTTTGTAGCAACTTGACCACTGCGGACAAAGAATCCACTACCAAGTGAAAGTGGTTGGCCGTTGGTATCTTCCATGACCAAAAGCATTGTAGAAGCCAACGCTTTTTTGGCAATTTGCTGCGGACTTTGGGCATTTACAGCAGCTATTGCATAAAACATGAAAAATGTCAGACCTATGAAATACAGAAGCGATTTTTTGTTGTGTGCCATTGTGTACTCTCCGTTACATTAACTTTCAGAAAATACTCATTGAGACTTGTGTTATGCTGGCATAAGTCAATTACGAGGAACTAATATTCATATTCTCATCACCATTAATATTCTATCTTATAGGTCGTCTGATATTATTTCCGATATACTGGCTTGGACTGTGCCTATAAATAATTGACCTATGAGATGTGAAACGACTATGCGAAAAGACAACGGTATAGACTGACTCATGGCAATTATTCCTGCTTGTCTTAAAACATCTTCAGCATATTCGTTTTTCTCTTCAGAAGGGATACCTATAAGATCAGCATGGGACTTGATAACTATTTTATATAATTCTGTCTTCGGGACATTTGGGTGTATATCCTGAAGAGTTGTTAAGGAAGCTGTCAAGATTTTTGGATATTCCCTAAGATAGAATTCCGATTTTTTACTAATATCGTTCCATTTTAAATCTGATATATCAATATTCACGGCTTCTCACTTTAAAGCATTCATTTTAAGGATTGCTTCTGCACTGAGCATTGCCTTGTCTACGATAACAACAAGGTCTTGTTGAATTATGCAGATGCATAAGACTGCCATTCATTATGAAAACAAGAATTTATGGGTGTTTAGACTGCACCAAAATACCATTTGGGTTGTGTATACAAATTGTGACAGTCTACAGGGAGGGTTGACAGGCGTGTCAACGAAAGAGAAGATATTTCAGGCAACTCGCCCTATAGGGTGCTGGTTCCCACTTTAAACTATCAAAAAACAGGGTCTTCTGATATGATGGAAACCAGCGCTGTCATATCGTTCTAATAGTCAGTATGGCAGTGCTTAGCGTCGCGGGTGTCTTAACCCACCTGCGGCGCACCTAAAAAATTAGGAAGCAGCCCTGACGTAACTCACGCACTCATTGCGAATGTTAACGCCGCATATATTGTAGCAGATATACAAAATTTGTGCAATAAAAAATGAATCGGGCTCCGAATCAACATATTTGGAACAATTGAATGCTAAAAATGCAGTAATAGACAATATAACCTCGCCAAAAATGCTATAATGGCTTCCTTTTTATAATTTCCTACGACTAGATCTATGAACGCATGATCTGTATTAACAGCTACTTCCGCAGGCGAAGTTCGGAACATATTCGGCACATTATCTGTGGTTGATTAACGAAGGAACTGAAGTTTTCCACAGTGAAGGACAATTTCCTTTCCTTCTTCTTGCAGCGTAACCTTTTTGGATAGGATTTCTTTTACGCTGACATTGCCAAAGGTTTCGCCTACCTTGACTGTGTGGAATTGGTTTGATTGCCGTTCTACTATGAAGGCTGTGGCATTACTGCCATCAGAGGCAATTGTTGTGCCAATAAGGGTATACTGTGGTGTTTTTTGGGGCGGTCTCCATCCGAGTGGACGAAAGATGTTGTTGTCAACAATAAGTTGGTAGAACTCGTTTGGAGTGTTGCTATTTGTGGGGGCAGCTTTTTTGTGGTTTGACTTGACAGACTGGACCTTTACAGGTGTTTCCGGGATGGGTGTTGCCACAGCAGAATTTGGCGGTAGCACGTTTTGACGGTATAAAAAGGGACCGACGGCAACAAGGATCAAAACAAGACAAATTGTAATGAGAGAGTATTTTATAGGCATGATATTTAAGCTTGATACCATCTAAGCGGTTCGTTTTGCAGATAAGGACGCAGCATATCTCGGAGTTTGCGATGCGCATGGTGTAAATGGGTTTTAATAGTTCCCTCTGATTTATTTAAACGTAGGGCAATATCTTTTATCCGGAGTTCCTCTCCATAGCGGAGATAAAAAACATTGCGTTGACCAGTCGGCAGTTGGCGCACAGCCTTACTGATGATATTTCTAAATTCTTTCTTTTCAACGATTTGACTAATTGAAGGTTGTCTTTGGCTTGCTTCAAGCGTTTCATGCAAGTTTGGCGGTAATTCTTCCCAACTCAGAACAAATCGCTTGTTTTGCTTGCGAAGGAAATCAATACTACAATTGATTGCGATCTTATACAGCCAGCTGTAAAAAGCAGATTGTCCTTTAAAGTTCGGTAGTGCTTGCCAGGCTTTTAAAAACACCTCTTGGCAAATGTCTTCTGCCGTTTCACGGTCCCGCACTCGCGGATAAATCAGGTCGTAGATTTTCTGCTGATATTTGCTTACGATTGGGTTAAAAGCATCTGCTTCACCCTTCTGTGTGCGTTTAATAAGTTCTTTCTCTTCAAAGAGGCTAAGTTCTGAGTTTTTTGTTGGAGTATTTTCCATGTTTTCTCTCATATACGTTTGCTTTGGATCCCAAGCTTTAAGTATCTGAAGGTGCAAGGGATGGCGGAGTGGGATTAGTGGGTTCGAAAATCCGCCAAGTGCTGCCTGGACCTTTGGAGAGGTTTTCGGCAAGTCCATTTTCCTGTAGGTATCTCAGTGCTGTTCGAATAGGATTTGTCTTGGCAGTGGATAAAAGACCGCCCTGCGCTTCATGGTAATGGATAACCGCTGTGTCAATTTCGCGTCTACTGACTGTTTTCCCTGGAAATAATTCTAAAATCAGTATTTTAGCGATTTGGGGTTTAAGGCGTGCGCCTCTGTATTTGTAATTATTATTCATTTTACTTCTCATTTAGTTTTGTAAAGTCAATGTAAATCACAAATTTTACGCTAAATTTTGTGATCTTAAATATTTTATAGAATGAT
>CBDCOJ010000019.1:0-197503 GCA_965219695.1 Candidatus Poribacteria bacterium
TGAGTAGGCAGTCTCTGTCATATCCGAAATCGTATCCAGAAGCGGTGTAAACAGGTCTGTCTTGTAGTTAGAATCAACTCCTTGTAATATAGACGCAATTCTCTCAAACCCCATGCCTGTGTCTACGTGAGTAGCAGGAAGAGGTTCAAGTTTCCCATCCTGGTCCCGATTATATTGAATAAATACAAGATTCCAAAATTCAAGGAATCGGTCACTTGTGTTAGGCCCCGCGTCAGGGTCGTTTGCAGTTTCAGGGAATGCTTCTACACCTAAATCAATAAAAAGTTCGCTACACGGACCACAAGGACCAGTTTCACCCATTTCCCAAAAGTTGTCTTTATCACAGCGGCGAATGCGGTCAAGCGGCAGGTCGGTCTCTTGAAGCCATAGTTTTTCTGCCTCATCGTCTTCAACGTATACCGTAGCCCAGAGCAGTTCAGCAGGAATTTTCCACAACTCCGTTACCAATTCCCATGCAAAAGCAATTGCTTCCTGTTTATAGTAATCCCCAAATGACCAATTTCCGAGCATCTCAAAGAAGGTATGGTGGCTTGGTGAATGTCCTACCTCTTCAAGGTCATTATGTTTCCCACTCACGCGCAAACATTTCTGTGTATCTACTGCCCGCGTGTATTCCCGTTGCCCAATGCCTAAGAAGACATCTTTAAATTGATTCATCCCTGCATTGGTAAACAGCAACGTTGGATCGTCAGCAGGAATTAGTGAGGCACTCGGGACAACTGTGTGCCCTTTTTTTCGGAAATATTCTAAATAACTTGATCTGATTTCATCTGATGTCATAATTTGACTTGCTCCCGTAAATCCAATTATAGTTTATTTTTACAGAGAAGTCAAGACAAAAGAATTTGTCTGTATTTTTAATTGCCAATCATAAAACCTTTTCAATTACTTGTAAGATAGTTTCTGATTCAAAACCACGCCGTGCCAGAAAGCCGTGTAGCCTACGTTTAGCAACATGTATTGGCAAACGCTTGTACTGTTTTACGCGTTTTTGAGCGATTTGTAATGCTAACCTTGCCTCGTCCTCAGTCTTAACTTCAGCTAAAACCTGTTCTGCCGTTTCTGGATCAACCCCTTTCTCAATCAGTTCCTGTTTTAGCACTGTTCGCCCGCGCGGATTTGACTTTTGGCGACGTTGGATCCATTTCTCTGCGTATAGTCTGTCTCGAATATGTCCTGAATTAATTAATTCAATGATGATTGTTTCAACTGTTTGTTCTTTAAACCCTTCCCGTTCAAGCTGCTGTGTCATCTGAGTTTTGCTGTAGATGTTTTCGCGTAATATATTAAGCGCATAATTTTTTGCACGCATCGCTTCGTCAGCTGCGATAAGTTTCTCAATCGTCTGCGATTCAATTTCTAAACCGATCCGCAGCCCTAAATTTTCAACAAGTTTAGAGGGAATTATGACAAAAGGTTTCTTGTCTAAAAAGAGTTGATGATGTGAAGGGATTTTATTATGTGGCTGAATATCTGTAATTTTCTGCTTCATCTTGTGTTGGGAAACAGATTGGTTCTCGTAGGTATATGCAATAGTGTATAGACGGATATGAAACCGCCTATTGTTCTGTCTACATTTATATTATAGGTCGCGATTCGGAGATCGAAATCAACGGTATGAATCATGGCGAATGCCAAAAGTGCATTCGTCTTTAGGCATTCACCGCCTACAGAAATCTTATCTATTGTAGGAGGGAACTCCGATTCCTGAATATTTTCAAAACCCTCAATTATCATTTGACAAAGCATTAGCACAACGCGTTAATATAATAACTCATTCGGAAAATCCATGGAGATTCCTTTAACTCCTTTACTGTGCATCAACATAGTAAAAGCCGAACATAATCGCCATTTCATCTTCAGAGGTGACGCCGTATTGTATCGGTTCATCTTTATCAAAGTTGGAATGCGTGCATTCAAAGCGCAGTCCATCTCCGACGGACAGTTTTAGCGGTGGATTGAACTGATCCACCGGGGCATTGTCATAAGCCACGCTTTTATGCAGCAACGCATCTGTAGAGATATGATAGACTTCAAATAACTCGCCATGCCGGTGCATGTGTGAGGTGACCTGAAATACGTTGAGTCCTGTGATGTCGCGGTATCCTTGTCGTCTCAACAGTTTTAACGCATCTGAAACGCGCCATTCACCTTCTACCATGCGCGTTGTTTGTGGCGGGACGTTTATATCCTTGTTAGAGGCAGCAAACTTTTTCGCCTCGTATTTCACTGCTTCTGGTGGGAGTGTCCACAGATTGACATACGTCTCACCGATAAGTGTTTCTGTGCCTAACAGGTTGACATAATGCGAGTTCATATCAAAAATAGTATCACCGGATAGCCGAAGTGCGATACCTTCGGGGAAACGGATAGATTTCCCGGCACGCTGCGAACCGATGACGGGTAAGCGATCCAATAGGTCGTGATGCCCGGATGTTTCCGATTCTTCGGAATTGACCACTCTAAAAGTATCTTCAGGGTTGACACCGATGCCCGGTACTACATTTTCCTCAAGTAATCCGTGACGCACGCCTAACCGGGTGACTCGGTAAAGGATAAAATGATGGCTCCCTGTCGGATAATAGATATCATAGCCGTTGACGAAAATATCGCCTTGTGGGGTCTGTCCGTTTTCATCGGTGATCTGTGTGGCGTAGAACACTTCCAACTCTTTACCGGGTTCAATTTTGAAGGGCGGTAAATGTATCTGATAGCCTTGTCCGAGTGGTGGCGGTGGTGGTGCTTGGAATGTTTCTTCTGGGTCCCGTAGCACGGCGAGGTCTCCGATGCCCGTAAGTTTCTCTTTTTGTGGTGCACCTGCAGTGATCCATGTCCGAATTGCTGCTATTTTGGCATCATGGAGTTTGCCTTGACCAAACGGCATACGTTGACCCAGTGCGACGGGTTCGGATCCCATTAGTTTTGTTATGAGAAAACTGTTGTCGGGGTTACCGGCGTCAACGAGTTTCATACCGGCTGCAGCTGCTACGGGATTATGCGGTGTTTGCCCAACTAAATTTTGATACGAATTCTCGTAGACAAGGTTCAATCCACCCGAGTTTGTGGGGGCACCGTGGCATGCCGTATTGACGCAACTTTTGTCAAATATGTAATGTTGTAGTTCATGATAGGTTGAAGTGTCTTCCTTCGCTGTTTCACCGAATTGTCCTGCGACACGCACGAGGTCTAATATATCAATCTTTTCATCACTGTTGACATCGGTGTTTTGGTCTGTATCACCGCCAAATGCGGATGCGACAAGCACCAAGTCTTGGACATTCACGATGCCGTCTACGTTGACATCTTCGGGGAACGGCACATCGTGTCCGAATGTTGTAAGGAATAAACCTGTTGTCAGAACAACAGCGACTGCCATAAAAATAAGGTTTCTCAACATTTGGACAATCCTTTACCTCCTTTATTTTTCGTCATCTTTTTTTGAATACCACCAGAGTGCCTGATCTAATTCTCGCATCTGCTTAAATTTAAGTGTCGGCATCTCCTGATTATTGCTGTTCGCATGGTCTCTACAAAATTTAACATATTCTTGCCAGAACTCTAATGAATACTTGTATGTCTCTCCTTCTCCAACAGACTCCGCTGCACGCCAATCAAGTATTGGGTACGGGTCTTTGGAAAAAAATGGAGTATCACTGTGGCAGTAGGGAACCCGACACCAGCAAGACAAGTTAAAACGCCCCATCTTACGCGTTCGTCTTCACTTTGCAATGCGTAGCCCGTAATTTCTCTTACAGCGTTTTCAGAATTGTTTTCAATAAGAGCAACACGACGTTTTGATTTCCACATGGCAACCTCTCGCAATTTGTCTTTGGTCAAATGTCTATCTATATACACCTCGTCTCTCATATCGATTAATTGCCGCTCACGTTCGGCTTGTTCTGGATACCTATCAGTAAAGTAATCCCAATACTCCTCTGCTAATTTTGGTATATCAGATTTACAAAATTGTAATTTCATACTTTTAGCTCCTTTGTTGAGTGCGGGGGTTTTGTGTCTCCCCGCAGAACAGGAATTGAAAGTTTAATGTATAGGCGGATGTGAAGACCGCCTATACGTCTACAATGCTGATAGGTTTCTTATCGATTTTCAAGTTGGTGAAAGTAACAGGATTTACTCTCCACCGTTAGTACCTGCCCAAACCGCACCACGTTGGAGAAGGGTACTGAACATCTCATGCTGACAGGCTGCTGGGTCGTGTCCGAGTGCAAGGTAAAACACTTTGCCTTCACCCCAATTCTTTGTCCATGCAACGGGCATCGCTTCGCCTTTCCATAACGCTGAAGCAAGCACATGATTACGTGGATCGTAATCGAGGATGTATTGTTCATCCGTCACGACAAATTCGTCAAGCCCTTCTGTGATTTCGTGTTCACCATCCACTATACTGACCTGATAGTCACGATAGCGCGGATGTGTCGTAAAGTATCCACCGACCATTGAACGATATTCTGGGCATCCACGGAAAGAATCGGCAGCTGAATGTATGCCGACATAGCCTTTTCCTGAAGCGACATAGTTTAGCAACCCGTTCTTCTGTGCATCCGAAATTTCGCCTACCGTATAATAGAAAACGATGAGATCGTAAGGATCTAAGTTCGGTGATACGAGCGCGTCAAGATCGTCTTCAACCGTAGTAATCTCAAATTCGTCTCGCTGGGAGAGTGCTTTGACAATTTCTTCGCTGCAGCCTTTCCAATTATGAATTGCGCCGCCTGCGAAAACAAGTGTATTAATTTTTGCCATTTTTAGCCTCCTTGATATGTAATAGTGCTATTGTAGCATAAACACATCAAAATTACAAATTGTGTTACCGTGAGGGAAATATAAAGTTTTTGTTCCACAGATTCAATTCTATTGAGGCTATGAACAGCGCAGCACGAAATCCAACATGTATACGGTCGCAACTGGAAAATCGCGCCTACAAGAGGACTTATTTTTCCGCTTCTTTTAGTTCTCCCCACTGTGTTTTGTCTTTATGAATAGGTTCCACAGACAACACCGAATCGTTTATCCAATCCATAGAACGGTCATTCCATCGACTATTTGTCAGATTTACAATTTTATCTGTAAAAAGATTGTATTGATAGATGTCATAAGGGCTCTTCGACTTATCGCGTTCATACGCTGCGATGAGAACGTGTTTTCTGCCCATCCAACACAGGGATCCTACTACCCATGTTTTCGGTGTTTTTAGGACTCGACGGCTTTTCTTCACACCCCACTGTTGTATGACGACCTGATCAAATCCTTCTTTAGCGTCACCAAAACCTTCACCAAAAAGTATGCTTTTCCCGTCTGCAGACCATCGGGGAGAAAGCCGATATACGCCATCTTCAGGAATTAACGCTTCCCAGTTTTTTCCGTTGGATGTCATCGTGTAGACGGTTCGCCATAGACGCGGAGCACTTTGGATATAGACTATATGTTTACCATCCGATGACCAGTCGGGACTGTATGCACTTACCCCCGAGACCTTATTATTTGTTAACTTCGTTACCTTTTCGCTTCCAAGGCGGATCACAAAAATATTATTAGAAGGGAGTTCTTTGTTGTCATTAGCAGCGAAAGCGAGGTGTTGACCATCGGGTGACCAACCAGGAGACGAAGCGTATCCAAGAATTTTGAGTGGTGCTGTGATACTCTGCTGGGCACTACCGTCTCTATTCATGATAAAAACTTCTGATCTCTCTATAACACCTCCGGTACCGCCGCCCCTGAACCAGACTCTCCTAAAAGCGATTTGTGTTCCATCTGGTGACCAGGCCGGTGATTTGTCTGCAAGCGGAGAGGTCGTGATCCTTTCAGCACCGGTACCATCATCTTCCATCACATAGATTTCTGCGTTCCCATCACGAGTAGAAACAAAAACGATTTTAGCGGACCCAACAAACGGTATCAAAATACAGAAAATACAGATAAGTGATAAAAGTTTATACATCATTATTACTCCTTGAGAGGATGGAGGCTGCCGTTGCAACCTCCCATTCAGAAACTCATCCTAATGGATAGTCCATCCTAAACTTATATGTACCGTCAATAGTCGGGAATCGGAGTTCCCTCCTACAATGTTCTCGGTAGGAGCGATCTCCGAATCGCGACCTATAATTTTAGAGTTGATAGACCACTAAGACGAAACTTCTTTGTAACCTTTTGGCAAAGGTTTTCCTGCGACAAGGGCGGATTTAAGGGGACGGACATGTCGACAACTCCCACGATGGGTAAATCCAGGACAATCACATGTAATATCTGATCCGATTACCTCCAACGTGTAAAACTTGCCTTTTTGTGATGAACTTTCGGCATGATAGACAGACCGTTGTGGTCCGGAGAGGACTTCTGCTAAAATACGGATGGCTTCTTCTGAATACGGACGAAGTTGTTTACGGGTCGCTTCTTGCAGATGTGAGGTGTTCTCTTCAAGATATACGTCACCTGCTTTCTGCAGCACGTCATGGATATTGGATTCCTCAATTTTATTGGGTTGAACAGATAAAGCATTCATCATCCGCTTGAGTTCACTGAGAACATCCAACTGAAGCGCAGCCTCTCCGCCCGGCACCATAATTGAACCTTCAACGATGGCGTCCATCAACGCTGCTTTTGTTTCTAATACGGTTTTAACAAACGAATCGACTGTGCCATTTGCAATCATATAAGTAACGTTGACAGTCCCAGTTTGCCCAATACGGTAGGCGCGATCCTCTGCCTGCCAGTGATTAGCGGGCACCCAATCCAAATCGTTGAACACAACCTGCCGTGCTGCGGTCAGATTTATGCCAACGCCTGCGGTGTGCATGTTAGCCACAAATAATCTGATATTATCATCGTTTTGAAACCGATCAACTCGGTCCTGTCTTTGGTTCGCCGGTACTTCACCTGATACGTAAACCGCTTTATCCTTGAAATGCTGCCGGAAACGCTGCATCGTATTGAGGAACGATGTAAAGATAATCACCTTTTCACCCTGTTCCAAAGCATTTTCTACGAATTTGATGGTGTGGCGGCATTTGACAAACGCAATCGCTCGACGCACTTGGGTAATCCTACCCATGCCAGTTCCTAAATCCGTAGTGTCTATTGATTCATCTAATTCTTCGCTTTGTTCCGATGATAGACCAATGGATTCTGGTAATCCAGCAATGGCTTCAGGCGACTCAAATTTTGATAGGAATTCTTGTACTAATCGATTATAGTGCTGGATTGCATAAGGGTGCAGTTCAACGTCCATCCATGTTCGCACCTTCGGTGGAAGGTCTAACACCTCATCTTTTGTGCGCCGCAACATAACACCGTGTAGTTGCACGGTCAATTCTTCAATATTGCTTGCACCATCTGCCACTAACCCGAAATCTCCCTGATATGCTTCACAATAACGTTTCGCAAAGCTAAGAAAACTTTTTCCGAGCGGATGATTCAGAATTTGTAACAAAGGGAAAAGGTCGCGGGGACGGTTTGTCATCGGGGTACCGGTTAGAGCGTGAACTACTGGATCGTTTTCAATTGATTCAACAAGTTTAGCGCCGTTTTTACTCCGTTGACTCTGATAATTTTTTAGGTAGTGTGCTTCGTCAAAAACAACGCCTTTCCAATCAAATTCAAGCAGTTTGTCCAGATTTTTACCGAGGATTTCGTAGTTGATAATAATCCAACCGCAGTAGTCT
Source organism: Candidatus Poribacteria bacterium (assembly GCA_965219695.1). GTDB lineage: Bacteria > Poribacteria > WGA-4E > WGA-4E > WGA-3G > MSPOR6. Next base: position 7,704 of record CBDCOJ010000019.1, read on the forward strand.
GTGGGGGGAAGCGGTGCAGGACCAACGATGGCAGGTTCGACATCAGGGAAAACGATTTCGATTTCGCGTGACCAGTTCCGTTTGATAGAGGCAGGACAGATTATAAGATAAGGACCTTCCGGTTCTGCCTCAACCATTGCGATGATAGACTGTCGAGTTTTGCCCAACCCCATATCATCGGCAAGGAGTGCGCGGCGGCGACCCAACAGAAATGCAATACCTTCTACTTGATGGGGAAATAAACCTTCTGCAATTTCTTCGGCACGCTTAACGCTTATTTCCTGCATGCAGTTTTCCTTTTGTATGGAGATTTCTAACCTGGCATCTTATCTATCAACAAGCCAAAAATCTCCGTCACTCACAATACTTAGCTGCTTTAGCATCACAGCACCGGGGAAATTCGGTGCCATGCCGATGCCCATTGCGAAAACCTTTCCGTTTCCTTTGGCATGGCTGCCTACCAACGTAAGGTCTGGCTGGGTAATACTTGTAGGGATTCCATCGCTAAAAAGAACAACGATTGTAGGAGAAGTTTTTGCTGTCTCTGTCAATACTGTGAGCATATCGTGATCGGTGCCCTTTGTTCGGATTTGTGATTTAATATCCGCCAAATATGCTGACGAAGCTTCAACTGTCTCCTCCGTCACAGACACAAACTTATTCTGATAGACGACCAATTCGGTACTAAACGCCACGATGTTAAAACTATCATGCGGTTCAAGGAAGGTGAGCGAATCTTGCATGATGTCCAAAATCTTTTTGAGTTTCCGATCAGCCAAATCCTGCATGCTGGCAGACAGGTCAACGCAGTAGACAATACGTTGCGGTCCCTCTTGTGCCTCAATAAACTTAACCAACCGACTCTTAATACGTTCAGGAGCCTTCTTTTGTTTCTTAATAGGTTGTTCAACACCTCTTTGTATACGGGGTACACCTTCAAATTTGACAGAGCTCGTACTAGGAGCGAGACCTTCTCCCAAATTTACTTTTTCAAAAGGTTCAAAGGCAGTCGGTTCTGCAGCAGACACAACACCGCGATGTGTTACGGGTTGGTTGCTCGTCAATATCTTCATCTGCGGTTGATTCGTACTCTGGGTGGTTTGTTTGCGGATTTGCGGACGTTTTGGCTGTATGATGCGTTTTGTTTTCGGCTTTTCCACTTCTGTAAAGAACGCATCCATGGTTGCTATATGTTGGCTTGGTGCTACTTTAAACCAATAAAAGAAACCGATTAAGCCAACGATGAGATGTAATCCGATTGAAATGAGGAGCGATGTGCTTGATCTTGCTTTCATTTTGATTTTTACCTATAGTTTTTCATTATCAAAATTGAATTACTTCTCGCTGGAGAGCTCACACAATTCGAAATATTCTTTAACTGCTTCATTAGTGAAAGAACTAATTTTTCTATAATCCATAGTATCTCGATATGGAATTTCAAAAACTTTGATGAACTCACACATCATTAAATCAAGACTCCAGAGCACTACCATCCATGCAGCATCATAAAAGTATATTTCAGAAAAAATGTTGGGAGTATTCTGAAGTTTAACAATGTTATCAACCTCATCGTTGTTTTGTATTTGTGAATAAGCAAACATTTGTATTGAAGAAGCATGGGCAATACTAGAAAGTAAAGGATAGATATAATTATACACCTTTTTCATTTCTACATCATCTGCTCTTCCACCGACTCCTCTTCCCGACCATTTACTTGATGCACGAGGATCTCCATATTTTTGATTTACTTTTTTTAAATCCTCTACGGACTTACGGTACATTTCAGGTATTTCCATGTTTTCTTTCTCCCTCAGTTTCCAAAAATAATTAACTCCCTTCTCGAAATTACCAGCTGCATTTGCTATAAATTGTTGCAAACGTCGAATTTTATCTTTCTTTATGTACAGCGTATTAATTCCAATCTCAAATAATGTGCGGGAAGCACCCACTGCACCTATTAAGCCTATATCAGATCTTGCACAAGAGGATGTAAAACTATTACATCCTCTTAAAACTACATCCGTATAGGCATAAATGTAACTCACATATTTGGGATCTTCTTTAACTTGCTTTCTTTCCTTAAGCGAAGATATTAGTGAATATATGTTCCTTGATTCAGAGAATAGATCCATTGTTTTGTAAATCAATTTACGTCTTTCAGGATTATTCAAACCTTTAGCCGCACATTCGCAATCTTCATTGAAATCATGACCACACATTTTTTTGTTAAACACAATTTAACTCCTTACGAATCTGTTAACTTTCGGAAGGTACTATTTTTTTCCAATCCCATAGAAAAATTGTTTCGTCGCTTCCTGCACTGACAAGTATCTTACTATCTGACAAAAACGCCAATGTTCTTACTGGAGCAGTATGTCCTGTAAGACTTCTTATTTCTTGTCCTGTGGAGGTATCCCAGAAACGAATCGTATTATCTCCACCACTAACAAGAACATCGTCATTGCATAGAAACATAAGTGCATAAACCCAACCAGTATGCCCTATGAGGGTAGAAATCGGGGAATTAGAGGACACATCCCACAGTTGAATTGTACCATCTTCACAACCACTCGCAAGTAATCTACCATCCGATGAAAAACTTAATGAACAAACTCCTTCTTCATGTTTACCAAGGTGCACCTTTTCACGATTCATATTCGGTTTCAAACCAATCATGTCAAGGTTCACATGAGTAAATAAATTCTCAATATTCCATATTCTTATACTCCCATCTTTACTCCCGCTAGCAAGAAGTCTACTATCGCCTGAAAAAACTAGTGAACTTACCCAGTCTTCATGTCTTCCAGATAAAGACACTTCAACACCAGCAGAAAGACTCCACAAGCGAATTGTAGTATCTGCACTTCCACTGGCAAGAAATTGGTAATTTGGCGAAAATACCAATGCCCTGACCCAGTCAGTATGTCCGTCAATAGGGGGCATTTTAATAACTCTGGTAAGAAACTTCTGGGTTGTGCCTGATTTCTTTCTATTCCCAAGAGTAGAAATATATGCACCAGTTCTTGCATTCCAAAAATGAATTTCTCCCAAACTTCCACTGGCAAGTACGCTATTAGTTGGTGAAAATGCTAATTCTTGGCTTCTAGCAGGAGGTTCTATAGATATTTTACACTCTTCGTCTGGACTAACATTTGATAACTTAATTATTCCATCTTGAAACAATTTTGCACTAGCGATCCTTTTACCGTCAGAGGAAAGTACTATCGGTCCAATAGTTTTACTAGTATGACCAGTGACAGTAAATTTCTCTTGTCTTGCGACAATGTTCCAGAAACGAAGTTTGCCATCATCTCCTCCGCTTACTAAGGTACTGCCATCATCAGAAAAGGCCAAAGCATTGACCCAACCCGAGTGTCCGTTTAATGAATAAAGTTCTTTTCCAGTATTCGCTTCCCACAAGCGTAGTACCCCATCCCTATCTGCACTTGCAAGAGTTTCTCCATCGGGCGAAAATACTACGGAAACAACAGAATGTGTATGTTTCTTTAGTATTGCTTTGCGTTCACCCGTTTCTGCATCATGCAGCAAAATTGTATTGTCTGAATGTCCACTAGCAATCAGCTTACCATTAGGAGAATATGACAAAGCATTTACTCCCCTTCCATGTGGTGGAATGTTAAAACCACGATCAGAGCCAGTGATAGCACTGTAGGAATGAATTCCACCGTTTCCAGTACCTATTGTCAGTGTTTCACCGTCTGGTGAAAATGCTAATGTTGAAGCCGAACTCCTGTAGCCAAGAGGAAGTGTATGTTCGCTCACATTATTAACATCCCATAATCGAACTTTGTCTGTACGTACTTGACTTGCACTCGCAAGTATTGTACCATCTGGTGAAAATGCTAATGTATCAACCGATGCATTATGTCCTTTAAATGTAGAAAGAAGACTTTTGGTCATTAGATCCCACAAGTGAATCATAGCGTCCCTGCCACCACTAACAAAGGTTCTTCCATCTGGTGAAAATGCCAATGCATTTACCGTTCCTGTATGCTCTGTGAGTAAATCAAGTTCCTTGCCGGTGTTAGCATCATATAACCAAATACCAACCGAACTGGCAACAACTAACAATTTCCCGTCCGGAGAAAATTTGACATCGTTTATTTGACCTTTACCAATTCGGGAAATTGCATCTGGAGGTAATGCCCATTTTGTATAGGCTTGATCTGCTAATTCCATCTCTCCACAACAACCTTTTTCTGCGTGAAGAAATCAACAGCATCCCAGCTCTGTCCGTGCAAATCTCCAAAGAAACTGTCCTTCCAACCGCTGAATGGGAAGAACGCCATCGGTGCAGCAACCCCAATATTAATACCGATGTTTCCTATCTGTGCCTCATAGCGAAACTTGCGTGCTGACGCGCCACTGCTTGTGAAAAGACACGCCATATTACCATATTTACCGCTGTTGATAAGCGTGATAGCATCGTCTATCGTTTCAACATGGATAAGCCCCAAAACAGGTCCAAAAATTTCTGTCTTTGCAATCTCTCCTTGTGGGTCAAGATTACCGAGGACGGTTGGACGAATGAAGTTTCCATTTTCACCACCACTAATGTTCGGATACCGACCATCAACGAGAACCCGTGCGCCAGTATCTATGCCCGTTTGAATTACCTCTTCAATTCGCTTTCTACTTTGATGTGTGATGACAGGACCCATCTGCACACCATCTTCTAATCCATTTCCGACAACTCTGTCCGTAGCAATATCGCTAATGGCTTTTGGAAACCAATCCCTTGCACCACCAACAGCGAAGGCAAGGGACGCAGCAAGGCACCGCTGCCCAGCACACCCAAACGCACTATCGGCAGTTGCATTTGCGGTAAACTGCGGATCGGCGTCCGGTAAAACAATCAACGGATTTTTCGCTCCACCTTGACACTGAACCCGTTTCCCATTTGCTGCAGCTTTTGCATAGATAGCCTTTGCCGTTGCAGTTGACCCAACAAAACTGATAGCGCGGATTTCAGGATGTTCCAAGATGGCATCTACAGTCTTTTGCCCACCATTAACGAGATTGACCACACCTTCTGGCAGTCCTGTCTCTTCAAAAAGTTGGAATATCTTCTGCATGGTAAGTGGCACTTTTTCAGAAGGTTTGACGATGTAGGTGTTCCCACAAGCGATAGCGTAAGGAAGAAACCAGAAAGTTATCATTCCGGGAAAATTGAACGGAGCAATCACTGCACAAACACCGACAGGTTGACGGATCATAAATTCATCAATACCCGCAGCGATGTCTTCCAAATTTGTGCCTTGCATCAACGTAGGAATACCGCACGCTACCTCAACGTTTTCAATAGCGCGCCGCATTTCGCCTTTTGCTTCGGCAAGGGTTTTCCCACACTCCATCGTAATCGTTTGTGCAATGTCGTCAATGTTTTCTTCTAACAGGTTTTTTAGCTTGAATAGGTATTGAACACGTTGGACAGGTGGAGTACCTCGCCATTCGTCAAACGCAGATGCGGCGGCTGTCGCTGCCTGATGTACTTCATCCGTAGGTGACAACGGGACTTGTGTTAAAACCTCGCCAGTAGCAGGATTTGTTACATCAAGTAGATTGACCGCTGCAGATTCGTGCCATGTGTTGTTAATATAATTCAGGATCGGCTTTGGGGGGTTCATCATGTTTTCCATCTTCAGAGTAATATGACAGTTGTTAGTGCTTCGTCAAGATATTATACCAATTCTAATAAAGAAAATCCCATTTGTGAGATTGTGTAACAAATTTTAAGACAAATGTAAGAGGCGCAATAAATTGCGCGACTACGAAAGGTCTATTTCTTAAAGGGAAGTTATTTTAAGAAATGGTATTATAGGTCTCGATTCGGAGATCGCTCTTACAAGTGAGGTGTCCAATTATTTCAATAATTCACCAAATTCAGTTCTGTCCACCTAATAACTTAAGGACTTTCATCTGCTCAACCGCAGCTAAAACCTGTGGGTCATGTTCAAGTTCATCCCTCGTGTTCTGCGTAACTATTGCAATAGCATACTTTATTCCAATGTCGCTGAGGACGATCTGTTCTTCAGTAAGGGCATCGGACAATTTTCTATAAGCCTGTAGAAGTTTTGTGGCTTCACGGTCATCCCGGGAAGCATTTTCAGCAGCCGCTAACTTTTCTAAAACATCATCACCGTTCTCATCCACAAAGGCGATTAGTTTTTCGTGATTGCGCAGTTTGACTTGCATCTGCAGTTCAGATCGGCTAAATCCTGCTGTTTCAACATCTGGGATAATCCCAATTTTTTCTATATCCACCCCATTTGGTGTATAGTAGTGAGCAATCGTTAATTTAATTGCTGCTTTTGAATCGCTGAGAGGAAAAAGTTTTTGCACTGATGCTTTTCCAAAGGTTTTACTTCCCATAACAAGGCCTCTTTTATGGTCTTTTATCGCTCCAGCAACAATTTCGGAAGCACTTGCACTGCCACCATCGACCAAAACGATCAAAGGTAGTTTTTCCCTTGCTTCTCCTTCTGCATAGAAGTCTTTACGATCCACAGCCTTAAGTCCTTGACTGTAAACAACGAGATGACCATGCTCCAAAAAATCACTCGCAATTTCAACAGCAGAACCGAGAAGTCCGCCTGGGTTCAGACGTAAATCAAGGATAATACCGGTGATATTGTTCTCATTGAATCCTGCTAAAGCGTTATCAACATCATTTCCTGTCGTTTCAAGGAACTGATTGATTCTGATGTATCCGATATTATCGCCAATAATGTCATTTTCCACGCTTGGCATACGAATAACTTCTCGTGTGATTGTAACCTCTATTGGGGTAACCTCTATTGGATTATTCTCCTTCTGACGAATAATGGTAATTGAAACTGAAGTGCCGGGTTCGCCTCTCAATAGGTTAACTGCATCATCTAATGTCATGACTGCAGTAGATTCGCCATCAATCTGGCTGATAATATCCCCGTTTTGTATCCCAGCAAGTGCGGCTGGATTACCCTTGAAAGGAGTGATGACAGTGATCATATTTTTACGCATACCTACGGTCATACCGAGTCCACCATAATTTCCACGATTCGGTGTGTTGAACGCGACGAGGTCAGGTATGAATTGGCTATATGGATCCAAAGTGCGGAGCATACCTTTGATTGCCCCCTCTATCAGTTTCTTAGAATCCGGATTTTCAAGGTGTTCCTGTTTTATATAAGCCAAGATTTCAGAAAAAAGTGCCAGATTCTCTAATAATATTTCATCTTCTGTTTTCGCATTTTCAGTTTCAGCAAAACTCCAACTTAACGGAAGAAAAACCGAAACGAAAACTGTTAAAAGGATGATGCCAGTGTATTTTCTTTTCATTTTTTACTCCATTTCAATATTTTAAAGGACAACTTTATCATATTCGACTAAATTTAGAAATAATATTTCGAACTCTTGGGTTTAATGTGATGTAAAAAGCAACGATAACTGCTATTGAACCAAAGAGTAGGTCAAACCAGTCCATTCGGTTTCTCATTAACTCCCATTTTGAACTACCTGAATACCAATTTTGAGCATAAGGCTTAGCTTGTTCTATGGATAGGTTTCGCTCTTGCATAAATTGTTCTGTCATTTGTGTAAGTGCATTCCACTGAACATCAAGGTATTTCCCGATGAAGATACCGATAACGGAGAAAACTGCAGCACCCATTGCAACCATCAACCATTGCTTTTTCTGATTAGACTCAATGGCACCAGAACAACTTAGAAGCATTCCAATACCGGTGAATAAACCGATGCCAATAGCAATGAACCCCGCAGTGTTGCCTGTCCACTGAATATATTTTGCCCAGAGGATGCCGCCTAATATCGCTCCAATCAGTCCACCTAAAGGAGCAATTATTATCTTCATTATTTTCCTTTAGTGTTTGATAATTCAGGCTTTTGCAAATGATGATCTGTGTTCTGCTCAAAGGTATAAGCAACGCGCAAGACTTTTTCCTCTGCAAATGGTGCCGCAAGCAATTGTAACCCAACAGGTAGACCGCTTTGGACAAAACCGCATGGAATAGAAATCCCTGGTAACCCTGAATGACTCGCAGGTGTCGTCATCACATCACAGAGATACATCTGTAAAGGATCCGCTGTGCGTTCACCGATTTTAAACGCTGGTGTCGGTGAGGTCGGTGTCGCTATCACATCAACCTTTTCAAACGCAGCATCAAAATCGGATTTTATCAATGTCCGTGCCTTCTGTGCCTTCCGATAATAGGCATCCTGATAACCTGCGCTGAGTGCAAAAGTGCCAAGCATTATGCGACGTTTCACCTCTTGTCCAAAACCTTCGCTGCGGGTTTTCTTATACATATTGATTAAGTCTGCGGGTTCTTCAGTACGATAGCCGTAGCGGACACCGTCATATCTCGCCAGGTTTGCACTTGCTTCTGCTGGTGCGATAATATAATATGTCGCGATGGCATAGTCAGTATGTGGTAACGAAATATCTTCAACAGATGCCCCAAGTTTTTCCAACTCACCAATAGCCAAATGCACGCAATCTGCAACCTCTGTGTCTAAACCTTCAGCAAAATATTCTTTTGGGACACCTATTTTCAAACCTTCCACATCGTTGATGAGACTCTGTGTAAAATCTGGCACAGGAACATCAACAGAGGTGGAGTCCATTTCATCTTTTCCACAGATAGCGTTGAGAACCAACGCGCAATCAGTAACATCTTTCGTAAACGGACCGATTTGATCAAGTGAAGAGGCGAAAGCAACCAACCCATAGCGTGAAACACGCCCGTAAGTTGGTTTCATACCTACTACACCGCAGAGTGCTGCAGGTTGACGAATAGAGCCTCCCGTATCCGAACCTAACGAGCAGATTGCAGTGTCTGCAGACACAACCGCCGCTGAACCGCCACTTGACCCGCCGGGAATCGTTTCTAAATCCCACGGATTGTGTGTGAGTTGATACGCAGAATTTTCCGTAGACGATCCCATCGCAAATTCGTCCATGTTTGTCTTACCTATCATCACAGCACCTTGCTGATGAAGTTTTGACATGACAGTCGCATCGTAAGGCGGTACAAAGTTGCTTAGGATTTTAGAAGCACACGTTGTCCGAACGTCTTTAGTGCATATCACATCTTTAATAGCTATGGGTATTCCGGCAAGCGGTGGCATCTCATTTCCATTTTGAAATCCTGCATCTGCAGCATCCGCTTGTTCCAACGCAATCTTTTTCGTCAATGTCAAATAACCTTTGACCTGTGGTTCCACCTCCTCAATGCGTTCATAAATGGATTCAACTAATTCTACAGCAGTAATTTCACGTGCCTTGAGTTTGTCGTGTAGTTCGTGCGCCGTTAATTGGTAAAGCGACATTTCAGTTTCTGCTCCTTACTCCGTGTCAATTACTCTGGGGACTCCGAAATACCCTTCTTCTGGCTCTGGTGCATTTGAGAGAACTGCATCGCGAGGTAACGAGGTCTTGACAACATCCGCTTTGGTGATATTGTGCAGCGGATGGATATGTGATGTTGGTGGAACGTCATCCGTGTCCAATTCGTTTAACTTGCCGATATAGTCCAAAATTCTGGCAAGCTGTTCTGTGAAATCCTTTGTCTCTTCCTCGTTAAACTCAAGACGTGCCAAGTTTGCGACGTGGCTCACGCCTTCTGTGGTGATTGTTGCCATATAGTTTAAAAACCCTTTCTGTTTCCTATCGGGCTTACAAAGCCCTCCAACAAAGAATAAATAAAATCCAAATGAACGATATCTGCTGATCAGCGCGCTTACAAAGCACGCCTACAAGCGGATAAATCGGGCTTACAAAGCTCTCTAACAAAAACTGTTAAACTGCTTGTAACTGTGCCAACGCAGCATCAAATTGCTTTGGTCCAATACCAGCACGGTCAAATCGGACTGTCACATAAGTACCTGAGTCTGATTCGCTGAGTTTCGTTATCTTCCCTCGTCCAAATTTCGGATGATATACAATTTGACCAACTCCGAAAGATTCTTCTTGACGTTCTTCAATGTAACTGATTTCTGGCTGTGAAAACGGGGAGTTGTAACGGTCAACGTGCTGAATAAGATGCGGCGAAATTTCTTCAATGAAACGGGAGGGCACTCTATATTCCGCACCACTCCACGTTCTGCGAGATTGTGCATGCACCAGAAAAAGCTGCTCCATCGCACGTGTGATTCCAACATAACAGACCCTACGTTCCTCCTCTAACTCCGCTTCTGAATTAATGGAATTTTTATGTGGTAAAAATCCTTCTTCCATACCAACAATGAAAACGAAAGGAAATTCTAAACCCTTTGCGCTATGTAAGGTCATCAGTGTCACGATATTTGTTTCATCTGTGTCATCATCTGTTTGCATCGTGTCAATATCGGCTATGAGTGCAACATTTTCTAAATAATCGGAAAGCGTTGGCTCCTCAGCGATCAGCTCGTATTCATAAACAGCGTTCCGTAGTTCCTCAATGTTTTCCACGCGATTCTGTGCTTCTATAGTACGTTGTCCCTTAAAGTTTTCAAGATAACCTGTCGTGTCTAAAACATGTTCAAGTGCGTCAGCGGGTCGCTCATCTCCGTCAAACGCATCAAGGATTTTAGCGAAGCGGCGGATTTTTCCCTTGATACCAGCGTTAATCGTTTCAATATCGTCAACACGATCAATAGCCTCAATCAACGGAACTCCCTCACGTTCCGCAAAATTCATGAGTCGCTCAAGTGATGTTGCACCAATACCGCGAGTCGGCACGTTGATGATGCGTCTGAGACTCATGGAATCAAATGGATTGCACATGACGCGGAGGTAAGCAATCAGATCCTTGATTTCCATGCGGTCATAAAAACCCAGCCCACCGACAATCTGATAAGGTATATTCGCAGCGCGAAGTGCCTCCTCAAAGATACGGGATTGTGCATTCGTCCGATAAAATATCGCAAAGTCCTTATAATCGACTCCCTCTGCATTCCAATCCTCTATCTTTGTCCCTACGAAACCTGCTTCGTCACGTTCATCCATCGCTTCATAGCAGGTAACAAGTTCGCCATCCTCATTTTTTGTCCAAAGTTTTTTCTCTTTACGTTTCTTATTGTTTTGAACGACACTCCATGCTGCTTCCAAGATATTTTGCGTTGAACGGTAATTCTGCTCTAAACGTAGCACATGTGTATTCGGATAATTCTTTTCAAAATCGAGTATATTATGGATGTCTGCACCACGAAAACCGTAGATGGATTGGTCATCGTCCCCAACGACACACACATTCTTTTTTTCGCCAGCCAAATAACGCACCAATTCATATTGGCAGCGGTTTGTGTCCTGATACTCATCTACAAGCACATGTTCAAACTTCTCTTGATAGTGTTCAAGCACATCTGGGTATTTCTTAAACAGTTCTACTGTAAAGTTGAGCAGATCATCAAAGTCTAAAGCGTTATTTTTGCGTAGCGTGTCCTGATACTCGGGGTATATTTTTGCAACAATCTTTTCATAGAAACCGTCAGCCGTGTTTGCGTAAGTATCCGGCTTTATAGAGTTGTTCTTCGCTTTACCAATCAGATCGTGAATGGTGCGCGGATTATACATCTTGTCGTCCAAGTCGTGTTGTCTGATAATATCTTTCACGACCGTTACTTGTTCACCCTTATCGTATATTGTAAAGTTTTTGGTAAAGCCGTCTAATTGCTCAATGTCTCTGCGTAGGATACGCGCGCAGGTTGCATGAAATGTTGCTACCCACAAGTTTTTGCTCGTGCCTTCTCCAACCAGCGTTTCCAGTCGTTCCTTCATTTCGTTTGCTGCCTTGTTGGTAAACGTCACAGCAAGAATACGGAAGGGAGAGACACGGTGGTGTTTCATGAGATAGGCGACGCGATGCGTAATCACGCGCGTTTTGCCGCTCCCCGCACCGGATAGGATAAGGAGCGGTCCCTCTGTGTGTTGGACAGCCTCACGTTGAACACTGTTTAAGTTACTTAATAGATTGTCGGACAAGAAATTTCTCCGCGGATGTGGGTTTGTAGTCGTAATGTATAAAGTATACGCAATTTAGGGTTTGTTTGCAAGTGAAATTGTTGGTGTTGTCTAAATCGTGAATTTGCGCGGATTACACGGGTTTTTGGGACTGTTCCCATAAGACTGCAAAAAGATTAATTTTGGTAGGAAAAAGATTGTGGATTTTTCGGATTAAAGGATAGTTTTTTATGGTTTCTTTAGTAGCAGAATGTTTATTGCAACTGAACTTGGCTTAAAAGTTAAGACTCAGTTTGAGTAGATGCGGTTTCCTGCAATTGATTTTGTTTTCGAATTTGCTTTGTCAGATAAGTTCCATACGATGACATTCCCAAATATAATTGCTGCGTCAGGTCGGCTAAAACTCTCAGATTGTCTGTTCTTGCCCATCCTGGCTCAATTAACATTTTGTGCCTACCACCCTTTTCTTTCCAAGAAGCCCTCAAAGAATAATCTGAAAATAACTCTGTCTCTGTAAGGACTATTACTGGTGCACGCGTTTGTTGTCTTTCCTTATCATATTCTCGTCCCCATTCTGCCAATTCTCTGATTCGATTAACTTCTCCTTTGGAAAGATCTTTTGCTTCTCTCATTGTAGCAAAAACCAAAATAGAACCAGGGAAAGTTTCAGCCAGCAATTTCATTTTACTCACATCATCTTTCTTAAAAGCGGATTTAGCAAAACTTTTTGCCTCACCAAAAATCATATCCGTAGGATGATCTTGTCCAAAAATCTGTGTCCGCTGATACCATATCAGCAAATCGGCTTCCACTTTTTTACCTGAAGGCAGCTCCAACTCTTGACCAGCTGACCAAGTTATCACCGATCTTCCTGGATCTCCTAAAATATCTGCAAAAAAACGGATAGCCAAAGCGGCAGCATATCCTCCCCGAGCGTAATCAGGCAGAGCGAACGGTCCTATAACGCGATATGCCCATCTCGATTGTTTATTGTCTTCGGGATTTGTAACAGGAAAATTAAACTGTTTAAGACAGAGATTGCAAATTAATGTGTAATCAAGTTGGGATATTGAATACCAACTTCGGCTATCACATTTACTACACTTAATCTCCAATCCAAGTTCAGCTGCCTTACGTTCTACCAATGTTTCAAAAGTTCGTTTTGCCCACTCTTTTTTACTGACTGCACAATCAATCTTATTCTGAAATGTCTCAAAACGGCAGGTCTTGGTGACAGGTTTATTCGCCATTTTATTGAGTAACTCAATTACGCCTTTATGTGCTATACAACCAACACCTCCAAAACCTTCCAATGTCTGAACAATTTGCTGAGTTGCTCTACCAGAATCTGAGAGTTGTGTTGATACCTGATTGTGTTTAAGCCAATTGTTAATCGCTGTTGTTCCATCAACCAAATTCCATCGTTGCGAAATATTCTTATACTTTGGAAAGGAAACTAACCCCTCTGTAGTAGGCAAATGACTTGAACCGCTGGACTGAAACATAGTAAATTTTGGAAAAGATGGGTTTTTGTAGTTACAAGGAAAAATCGTTGCAATTTGATTTTTATTGCTCCAATCCTGCAATTTAACAACATTTGCTATGCGGAAGTCATTGCCGAATTCGCTAATAAAATCTGGGAAAATTGGCTCAAATTGAATTTGAGGATTATCCTCATTAACTTGTAATTCAATCTTTTTGCTATCAGCATGTAGGGTTGGACGTCTGGGACTCATTACCTTCTCTGAAGGTTTTTGCCAAATCGGTGGATAACTCGTTTGGAAACTGCTCACTTGTTTTACATCAGCAGTAAAATAATTATGTTCTATTTCTTCTATATCATTTTCAGCGATTGAACGTGAAAAAAATAAGGTAGGGCGATTCACAGGTTCAGCTAGACTTTTGTTCATAGAACGATAATTGTTCAGAATGAATTCTCTACAGAAAGGAAACAATTCTTCAATCCATTGCACAGGAATTGCTACAACATTTTTTGAAAAACAGCGTAAATTCCAGAAATCAACAAAGTCTTTTGACTGCTCAACATCTAATATAAACAACAGAGAATCCCGACGACTATGATAGTCTATACTTAGTTTTCCATTGCCTATTCCTAATGCAAACGCATATCCAGATCTATACAGTTCTAATAACTTATTAGCATCCAATATAATTCGCTCAGAATTAAAAACGTTTTTGTAGTTACGTTCAAAATATCTAAATTGTTCTTGAATAGGGAAACTGCCAAAATTGGCAGCAACAAAATTTTGAAAAATTGGATCAGCAGCTTCTACATCAATAAAATTGTATTTGTGACGCAGTTCAAACCGAAATTCTTTTTCGTATAATTCCGTATATAGTTCATGGACACTTAATCCATACTTATCCGAACCCTTCTCATTTGGTTGGGCTAGAACATCTGTAAATTGTAGTACCCTTTTCGGATCATAGCCAAATCCGTTTGATATTCCTTCTTCTGCTTCAACAAGAAAATCAGGTTCAAAAAAATCGAGATAACCGTTAATAATCTGTTTTTCATCCTCAAAGCGATAACCTCCCCTTTCCCACCAAGTGGGAACACTTTCAAAGAAAGGAATAATTGGATTGAACATTCCTCCCCACAAACATGTATTGATACGAAAAATCTCAAGTATGTTTTCTGCATCGTCGGGACGAACTAAAAATCCAAATCTAATCGGCCTTAGGCGAATATCAACCTGAATGTTATTCATTCTATTTCACAAAATAATAGGTAGTGGTAAGGGATATAGAATTAGACTTACCGATTCCTCATAATTTTTTCTAAGTCCCAAATCAAAATTGTCCCGCCTTCATTTCCACTTGCAAGTACTTTGCCATTAGGTGAAAACGCCAACGCACTAATATCACTGTTATTCCCAGACAATGTTGTAATAAGATTTCCAGAATCTACTTCAATTAAATGAATATTCCAACCGTCTCCGATAGCAAGAATTTTGCTGTCACTGGAAAACATTAATGCATCGCACATAAAGAGCCCAAGTTCATCAGGATAGTATCGGACTATTTCATTGGTCCCAAATTTCCAAAGGACAACTTTGCGTTTTATAGCCGCAGCGAGAAGTTTCCCATCTGGTGAAGATGAAAGTGCAGTAGTTACGTTATGACGAAGATGCTTAAGTTTGCTAATTTCAGGATTTTGATGAGGATCAAACTCAAACTTTAAACGCTGAAAAAATGTATCCCAAAATTTTACCTTTCTCTCATGTTCTTCCGATACAGATAATTCATCTTGACTCAGACCTGTTAAAACAAGGGTTTTTCCATCGTGTGAAAATGTTGCTTTTTCGTCAATCAAATTTCTTCCAATGTCTATTGATGATTGTGATTCACCAGTATCAATGTGACGGATATGGATTTTTTCATTGTTTTCTTCAAGATATATAGTTCTAATTCCGGTTACAAACACACTATTCTTGACATTAAAAGCCAGAATTCGTTCTCCATAACTACCTACCAAAGTAAACGTGAACTGACCTGTCTCTATATCCCATTTATGTACTGTTGCGTGAGACATACCGCCAATAAGCGTTTTATTATCGGTTAAGAATGCCAAGGCATCTATATAAAGCCAATGACCGGAAATGCTCAAACGTTGCCGTTTAGTTGATATATCCCAAAATCGGATTGTACCATCATCGCTTCCGCTAACAAGAGTTTCACCGTCAGGTGAAAACGATAATGCTCTAACTCTATCTGTGTGCCCCCTAAATGTATGGATAAGGTGTCCGGAGCGTGGATTCCAAAGATGGGGATTCCAAAGATGGATTATACTATCCGATCCAGAACTGGCTAATAATTCGCCATCAGGAGAGAATGCTAATGTTGTGATGTTTTTATTATGTCCGCGCAATCTTTTTAAGAATTCACCATTACTTGCATCTAATAGAGATATTGTATCGTTAGCGTGATCAAAACGACCATAATCGCCCACGCAAGCAAGTATTTCGCCGTTCGGGGAAAACATTATGGGAGAAACTGAATCCACGTTTTTTTGACGAAAAAATATTGTTCTTCCTGTTTCAACATCCCACCAATACAGTGCCTTCTTCCCTTGAAAAATAGATCTACTAATTATAGTTTTACCGTCTGGTGAAACTGCGAACGATGTAATTTTTGTATGTCCTGTAAGGGTTTTAGAAATTGTTTTATTCGTCACATCCCAAAATCTAATTAATCCGCCTGTTCTTGTACCAGTGGCTAATGTTTGTCCATCAGGAAAAAACACTAAATCTCCAGGAAGGTGTGGTTCCTCTCTTAGAATAGATAGATATCGTCCGGTGTGCGGTTCCCAAAGATGGATACCATCTAAAGCACAAATTGCTAATATTTTACCGTTTGGTGAGAACGCCAATTTGATAATCCAATCAGAGTATATTTGATTGTGCTTTTTGTTTTGAAGCAACCGAATCTCTTTTCCTGAATCAGCATCATATAGCCAAACTCCGATAGAAGTTGCTACCGCTATAAGATCGCCATTCGGTGAATGTTTTAAGTCGTTTATTGATCCTTTTCCAATCCGGAGTGTAGCGTTTTCAGGAAGTTCCCATTTCATGTAGTCCTGATCACATCCGCTTACACAAAACAGAATCAAAAATACAAATAAGGGAACAATCAGAACATTTTTCATAGTTTTCCTTTATTATGCAAGATGCTCCTTCAAAAACCGACCCGTAAAAGACTTACGCACCTTCGCGACCTCTTCTGGCGTGCCTTGTGCTAAAACCTGTCCACCCTTATGTCCGCCCTCCGGACCGAGGTCAATTACATAATCAGCAGTTTTAATCACATCCAGATGATGCTCAATCACAATCACCGTATGCCCAGAATCTACAAGTCGTCCAATGCTATCCAAGAGTTTCTGAATATCGGCAAGATGTAGCCCCGTAGTCGGTTCATCAAGGATATAGAGATTGTGTTTCCCGCGCTTGATTTTGCTGAGTTCGTTAGCAAGTTTAATCCGTTGTGCCTCACCGCCTGAAAGGATAGGTGCAGGATGCCCGATTTTGAGATAGCCGAGACCGAGTTCATTAAGAACACCTAATTTGTGGCAAATCAAACGTTGGTCAACAAAGAATTCAACGCCATCCTCAATTGACATCTCAAGGATTTCGGAGATATTCTTGCCGTTATAGGTAACTTCAAGCGTATCCTCATTATAGCGCGCGCCTTTACAGGTTGGGCATGTAACCTCAACGTCTGGCATAAAGTGCAGCTGCGTAGTGATTGTGCCCTCACCGTGACATTCCTCGCATCGTCCACCTTTGACATTAAAGCTAAACCGAGAGGCTGTATAACCGCGTAATTCTGCTGCAGGTGTACTTGCAAAAAGTTTGCGGATATTATCATAGAAACCGATATAGGTCGCAGGGTTAGAACGAGGCGAACGCCCAATCGGGGATTGGTCTATGTTAATCACATCGCTGATGTTTTCGTGTCCTTCAAGTTCATCGTGCTCACCGTAAAGCGTGCGGCTATCGTGGTAGATAGAATAGAGTCTTTTATAAATAATCTCGTTGAGTAGCGTGCTTTTACCCGAGCCAGATGCCCCAGTAATACAGATAAACGCACCTAACGGAATATCAACATTGATGTTTTGTAAATTATTTTCTCTTGCGCCAGAAACACTAAGAAATTTGCCGTTCATGGCGCGGCGTTCTACGGGCATTGGAATTTCGCGCTTTCCGCTCATATATAGACCTGTCAAAGAATCATCACTCTTAATAATCTTTTCAAATGGACCTTGGACAACAACATGCCCACCGTGGACACCTGGACCAGGACCCATCTCAATGATATGATCCGCAGCACGGATTGTGCTTTCATCGTGTTCAACAACAATTACTGTATTACCGATGTCGCGCAGCTTACGCAAGGTTTCAATCATTTTCTCATTGTCTTTTGGATGTAAACCGATACTCGGTTCATCAAGCACATACAGCATGCCCATTAACCCTGATCCGATTTGAGTTGAAAGACGAATACGTTGCGATTCACCACCCGAAAGCGTGGCGGAACGCCTATTGAGGTTCAAGTAGTCAAGACCGATTCCAAGCAGTAATTCAATGCGGGTGACCAATTCTCTGGTAACACGTTGACCAGCTTCGCGCTGTTTTTCAGGAAAGTCCGTGATTTCAGATAAGAAATCGCGTAATTGTTCAAGATGTAATTCGCCAACATCGTGGATAGTTTTCTTCTCAACAGTGACAAGGAGTCGTTGGCGTTTTAGTTTAGCGCCGTGGCAATCAGGACAAGTATGTTCAACCATCACTTTTCGGAGGTAATCCTCCATACCAGAGTGTGCCTCTCCCTGCTTTCGGTAGCGTCGATAACGTCTGTCAATACGAGTGATAATGCCATCAAAACGGACAGGCATCCCGATGTGTCGTTCCTGCATCGGTTTTGCGTCTGGCGCTTGGCAGAGCGGAAATTCCTCGCCACGTGTGCCATAAAATACAATATCTACAATCTCGTCAGGCAAGTCGGCAAAAGGCATGTTCAGATCAATCTTATAGTGTTGCGCCAAACTATACATCATACGTCCATCCCATCTATCTGGCTCATAGTTAAACGCTTGTTTTACAAACGCGCCATCGGCAATACTCCGTGTTTTATCGGGGACGAGTAGATTAGGATGTACCTGCAGATAAGTACCGAGACCGGAACAGGTTGCGCAAGCTCCAGTCGGTTCGTTAAAGGTAAAATGATGTGGGCCTAATTCGCACATTAACACACCGTGTTCCGCACAGCCAAAATCTTTCAGCAGTTCGTCAATATCAACATCTTCGTCATCTGGTGGTTGCACATGAAAACGCATAAAACCTTCACCGACCAACATAGCATGTTCAAGCGCAGCTAAAACCTGTTTATCAACATCTTTTTTGACAAAAAATTTGTCAACAATCACCTGAATGTCATATTCCTTATCTTGATCTAACTCTATTTCTTCACTGATGTCATGCTCAACACCGTCTATCCGCACATGTCTGCAACCTTTAGTCCTTATTTCATCAAAGAGGTATTCATAATCTTCACCATAAATTTTGAAGACAGGGGCATGGATTTCTACTTCGGTGTCGTCAGGGAAAGAAAGGAGTCGTTCTAAAATTTGATAGTGCGATCGGATCGGGATTTCCGTTTCACAATATGGGCAATGTGAAATACCGATAGTCGAGAAAAGCATCCGTAGGTAGTCCTGCAGATCGGTCATTGTTCCCACGGTGGAACGCGGGTTCGCTGTAATTGTTTTTTGCTCAATTGAAACAACAGGCGACAACCCATCAATAAAATCGACGTCCGGCTTTTTCAACTGCGTAATGAACCGTTTGGCGTAAGTAGACATCGATTCAAGGAATCGGCGTTGCCCCTCAGCATAGACAGTGTCAAATGCTAATGAGGATTTTCCCGACCCACTGATGCCCGTAACGACGACGAGTTGATCGCGAGGTATCTCCAATTCTATATTTTGCAGGTTATTTTCTCGCGCTCCTTTAACTGATACCGTTTGCCTCATGCTTTTCCTCCTTGCTTATTATAAATCCAAATTGAAAAAAAATTGTCCGGTGTGAATGGTCTTCTTACATGCAGTTGTTAAAATGGGAATTACCTGAATTATACCATACAAATTTACGAAAAAACAACTCGTATAGTTACGTGGGAAGTACTGTTTGTAGTTGTGCAATTTATTATGCCTCTTACTTTCTGTGGAAGACGTTTTCAACGCGCTTTAGAAGACTTGATAAATGGTTTCTTGCTTCATAAACGCCTATCTCAGTCATTTTATAATACTCCTTAATTTTAAGCAGTTTAAGAAATATTCCTACAAAAAAGGATTTTCAACATCGTAATAATAGGCAGGTTCTTCAACGGAAACCTTACTATCCATAGTCAGTCGGATAGGTGAGGAAAATTGCTCCAAGATCTCCTTACGGGAAAGCCATTCACATGCCATACAAATCCATAGTTGACGATGACCAAAGTGGTCATAGATGTCTGACAATGATTGCTCACCCCCCGCATCCTCCAAAAAATCGAGTAGCGGTTTAAAAAACGTTTGCGCGTTATCTTCTAAGTATGTATCAATCAGTTGCAACACCTTGCCAAGATTTTCCTCATTTTTCGGTATATTGATAATATCGGTGAAGATAGCGTTAAAAAACTCTGGATTATGCTTAAGTGCTTGATAAATCACTTTTCGTTTTGGAGTTTCACCATGCCTGATGGTTTCAAGACGCGCTAATTCTCTCACTGCGAACATTAAATAATGGAACGTATAATTGTAATCTTTCTTGACATAGAACCACTTTTCAGTCTTATCAAGTACTGTAGTTACACCGCTGGCTGCGTTAAATAGTTGAGATTCTTTATCCCGTTCACCGATGATATCAAGGTCTTTATGTAAATCATTAAGAGACGGGTCTTTAGTAAAAAGTATTTCACTTTGAGACATGATAGAAAAGATTCCACTCCCTTGCAAGTTTCGTTCCATCAACTTTTTATAAGCACTTCGATTTTGGAGTCTTACTCGAATTGGTATCCCATCCTCAATTAATTGACACTCTCTTTGCTGAAATTTCGTTCCGTCTCTCATAATGAGCGTAATATTAACATTCGTTTTTTCCCACACGTTGTTTTCTGCCAAATTACTGGTGAGAATAGCCGCAACAATGTAACGGTCCCCAGCAATAGTATCCGTAAACCTTTCTACAGCATCTTCAATTTGAGGGTGAATATCAGATTTCAGGCGCGGTGAATGTAATTCGGGTTCGGAATTATCACAATAGTAAGCAGGTTCTTCAACTGCAATTTGGCTTTTGACAGTGAGCTTCATCGGGGCAGACACCTGCTTGATAATTCCTTTCCATGTCAACCATTGGCAGATCACATCAACGGATGCATCGCGGAATTTTGAATGGAAGTGAGCATTCATCTCCGAGTTTGTCTGCGGCCCCTTCTGCTCTGCAAGGTAGTCCAGAATCGGTTGGAATATAAACTGACGCTCGTCAATGTACGCATTGATCGCATCAAGTGCCTCTTGAATAACTGCTTCGTTCTTTTCGCAATTAATCAGGTCGGTATAAACATGATTGAAGAAATCGGGGTTGTAATCAAGGGCAGGTTGGATGACTTCTCGCGCAGGGATTTGGTTGTTCAACAACACTTCTGTTCGTGCTAATCCTTGCACAACAGATAGAAGTGACAAAAAAGAAGTTGTCACATCGTTATTGACATAAAACTGCTTTTCGGCATAGATAAGCGATGGCAGGGTTTCAGCAATGACGTTTAGCACTTGGAGTTGTTTATCGCGCTCCCCGATACTATCACGGCTTGCATTTTTATCGTACCATTCATTGATTGAGTCATCTCGTGAGAATAGAAGTGTACTGTGGGAAAAGTAGGAGTGCATGAATGAACCCTGCTGTGCACTCTCTATAGATCGTTTAAAAGAACTACGCGGAGACAAACCTGCGTGTATGTTCACGCCATTTTCCACAAGTGAGAAAAACGATTGGGTTGGACGGATGCCATCTTGACCGATGATTTCAACGTCCAAATCCGATCTTTCCCACACCTGCGCATGTGAAAAACTACCAGCAACTATTGCGGCGAGGATATATGGATCTTCCTGTACCTTTTCAACAAGTGAATCTACTGCTTCATAATACTGTTGTTCAACAGCATCTTGAGATTTCATCAGTCGCTTCTCCTATTCAAAATCTTGACCCTGGCTATCTATTTTTGAGGTGTAGACTACGGATTAGAAATAAATTGAAAAAAGACAATTGGTATGAGAATTAGATTAGCAATTTTATAATTTTACAACACAACGCAATTTCGGAGGGTTAATGGAAGTTTAACCTCCATTCGGGACAGCATCCGTAACCTTTCCACCTACTGTTATGTGAGGTAAAAAATTGCCTTTGGCATCAACGAGTCGGACCTCTGTAAGCTGAATGGTTGAAGCTTTTGCCTCAAGAACCTCAAACGCCACCTTAGCAAGTGTGCCATCTCCATCAGGTGCTGTACTGTAAGCAACTGCTAAGATTCTAACGCTGCTGTCAGTCACTCTTGGTTCTGGCACGTATGTTCCCGCAGGCAAGTAATCAGCATTCATATTTGAGACATAACGTAGCGCAGTTGGATCAAAGTTAACGGTTACTTGATACCCTGCAATACTTATCCCATTTGCAACATTAATACCCACCATGAATGGTTCCCCGACTGATGGAGATTCTATCTCAGCAGGTGTAACATAGACAAATGTTTGATCTGGCACTGGTGGCACATCAACATCGGGATCAAGAACAGTGGAATCCCTTTTGTCCGCGTCTGGCTCAACTTCAGCAATTGGTTGTGATTCCGGCTTCTCAGATTCAGATAGTTCCATCTGCTCAGAATCCATTACATCGGAAATAATTGGCTTGGCTACATTCATTCCCTCATCACAACCTACACCAATAATTAGAATAAATAAGAATACCAAAACACCAGAAAAAATAGGTCTCACACAAAAACTCCTTGATTTTTTTCTAAAATAAGTTTTAGTCAGTCGATTACTTCTGCCGATATACCTTGCCACCTTTTATAACAACGATAGGTTCAAGTTTTTGTCTACAGATTTTAACCTTGCCGCGAGCATCAACCAATTGGAATTCACCTTCGCGCATCTGGAATATAACGGCATCTCCCCACGCACCTATAGCCAATGTTCCAACCTGTCCCGGCATCAATATTGTGTCTGCAGGAACACTGGTTACTTTTGCCAAAGCATCGTCAAGCGACATGCCGAGGTAGTGGAATTTATTTACAACATTGACCAGATCGTACACCGGACCATTGATATTGTAGACATGCAAATCCGATGAAATCGTTGTCGGTTCAATACCCTGTTCCATCGCTTTTTCAACAACATCCCAGCTGAAAGAGCCCGCACCGTGCCCAACGTCAAAGATAACGCCCCGTTCGATCGCTGCATGCACAGAATCTCGAATTTTACCATTTTCATCTAAAATACCGCATGCCATATCATGAAAGCAGTGCGTAAGTATGTCACGCTTACCCATCACTGCCAATATCTCGTCTATAGATTGACACCAAGCATCTTGTGGATGAACCATCATCGGAAGACCAGCTGCGTCAGCAGCTTCACGTGCTTTATGCAGCGGTTGCATACCTGCGCGTTCTCCTACGATAGATTCACGCGTCAATCGCACTTTGACACCTAAAATAATATCCCGATGCTGCTCTATCATTCGGCATGCTTTGTCAACATCAGCATAGTCTGGATTATCTAATTCGCCAATCTCCCGTGTCAACATCCCTTGTGATGAGATGTTCAATTGTGCAAGGATTCGGGTGTCGCTAACATCTATAACATATTTACGAAAGCCCGGAAAAGTGTCTGCACCTGCTGAACCAGCATCAACAACCGTCGTAGCACCTCGCGCTAAACATGTCGGATCGGGCTCAATACCGAAATGACTCACACCGTGAAAAACATGCACGTGCAAATCAATCAAACCCGGTGTGACATAACACCCATCGGCGTTTATCAGGTCTCGTGCTTCAGAAGTAGGTATATCATCACTGACAGTAGAGACGCAGCCATCCGAGAACGCGATATCTTTTAAGGCATGGATACCTTGTGCAGGATCAATTAAAGTGCCGTTTTTGATAATCAAATCGTAATTCATTAGGAATTGTCCTCATTCTCCTCAATAGGAAGTTTCAACTCTGCTCGAACTGCTTGACGCACCATTTCACAAATTTGCATTGCTTGTTCAGCATCAGCAGCAGTCGACGACGTCCCCAGATACCGAGTTTCAACCGCATATTCAGAAAGTTTGGATAAATCTGTTTTCCAATTCTTCCAAGCAGGAATAGTTGGAAGAATCAAGTTTAACAATTCTTCTAAATTGTGCGTCCTCAGAATAGGGATATTGTTCTCTTGAAGCCATGCCTTAAGATATTTTTCTGAACACTGCTGAGCAAGGAAGCAGATAACATGATATATTGGATTCGTCCCTTGATGATTTTCTTTCGCAACAGAATAATCACCGTCTGCTTTTTCTACCCACTCTAAAGTTATAGGGTTCATTTCGGTATTCTCATCTTTTTGAGATTTGATATAAAAATCGTCAGATTCATACAGTACTTCCCCTTTTTCAGTTACCTCTCGCAAAAACCAATCGTTGTGTGATATACGGTAAGCAATTTCTTCCGGCGAACGTACGAGAAGGTCCATACTGAATCGGCGTGGAATACGTTCTCGAATTTCTGACGCTTGCTGGCGCGCTTCCGATTTCTCTACCGGCATCACGACTAACAGATCAACATCTGAATATTCGGAAGGTGTGCCATACGCATACGACCCAAAGAGAATTACCTGCAGCGGCGCAAATTCACGCACAATGTCATCACATGTCGCTTGGATGTCTTTGCGGCTAACCATCTTTCTCACCTGTGTCCGGTATGCAGGAATGCGCTTCGGTAATATAACTCAGAGCATTAGTATCAATCATCTTCACCCTTCGGAGATAGATTTAGTTGTGAACGAACTGCTTGACGCACAGTTTCACAGGTAAGCATGGCATGCGACGCATCTTCAGCACTTGGCGTCTGACCTACATATCGCGTGTCCACTGCATGTTTTGAGAGTTTTGAAATATCCGCTGTCCAAGCTCGCCAAGTTGGAATAGTTGGTAAGATCAAGTTTAACAATTCCTCTAAATTGTGTGTCCTTGGAATAGGGATATTATTCTCTTGAAGCCATGCCTTTAGATATTTTTCAGCACACTGTTGAGCATGGAAACACATGCCGTTCCGCATCGCAAGCTGTTCCCGTTGAATTAATTTTGTTATTGCATAATTTTCCTCAGCTAATTCAATCCACTCCAAAGTTAAAGGATTCATTTCGGTATTCTCTCGTTTGTGCGGTATAATAAATAAACCATCAGACTCATAAAGAACCTCCCCTTTTTCAGTGACTTCGCGGAGAAACCAATCGTTGTGTGAAATGCGGCAAGCAATTTCTTCCGGTGAACGTACGAGGATGTCCATACTGAATCGGCGTGGAATACGTTCTCGAATTTCTGACGCTTGCTGGCGCGCATCTGATTCCTCTACAGGCATAACGACTAACAAATCAACATCTGAATATTCGGAAGGTGTGCCATACGCATAAGAACCAAAAAGTATAACTTGCAGTGGTGAAAATTCACGTACAATGTCATCACATGTGGCTTGGATGTCTTTGCGACTAACCATCTTTTCACCTTTGAAAGAATTGTGGGAGTACTCTACTGGCAATTCATCAACAAATGTGTAATCTCAAGTTGTATTAATTATGCTATAGATCTGTTCCGCTTGCAAGACAAATTTGACGAAGGATAGATGTTTTTCCAATTGACTTCACACAAAAAATATGGTAGCATATTTCCTATAGTTACACTGATGGAACATACGGAATTGAGAGTTTTGGCAAAAGTCTTCAATGACATAATTCTGGTAAAGAATCTATTTTTCGATATAAGCATGAAGATGGAGATACGATATGACACATTTTTTATCAAATTACCAAAGAATGTTCTGTTTATGCATTTATTTTTTATGTAGTCCTTTCATAGTAAATACTGTTCCCGCAGAAGAAATAATCTATGCATCATTAAATCCTCAGAATAGAAAAATTGAGATACGGATTAGCGATGTCAATGGGAACAATGCTCGCAAGTTGTTTAGCCCACCGGTTCTTGTCCAAGAGATTTCAATACTAAAAGGCGACAGATACATCCTATGTGTTGGTGAGGGTGTAGGAAATGAAACTGGATTTGATGCATATCTTTTTGACACTGAACAATTGAATAATGGCATGAAAGATTTAACCTATGGACGGTTTAGTTTTGTTTCAGACGCAGCGATTTCGTCTAACGGAGATATTGTATTTGCAAATTCTATCTATTTTGAATATTCTGATGGTATCTATCTTATACCAAATCACGAGATTCATGAACCAATTCCAAAGGCGGAAAAACTTTTTGACGGACCCGCAGGGTATGTAGACTGGGCACCAAATGGGAAAGATGTTGTGTTTTCTAATAAGGAAGGAATTTTTCTACTTGATACTTTTAAAAAAGAGGTTTCACAGATACTTGATTACGGGTTGCGACCTACTTTCTCACCCGATGGAACAAAAATAGCATTTTATGTTTATACACCAAAAGAAAATAATCAAAAATGGGTTTGGGAAGTCGGCGCTATTTCTCTTCAGGAGCCAAGGAATGTAAAGGTCCTTGAAAAGACAAAGACCGACCTATTTCTAAAATATCTCACGTGGACACCGGATGGAAAGTCAATTGCTTATGCATTAGTTAAGGACAAACTGGATAAGCAAAGAGGTGTTTGGGAATATTTAAATTTCGCTGTGTCGGTTGAAGATGGAAAAATACGACCTATTTTTAGCAATTTTGAAGGTGGCGTACGAGTTTGGGAATGGACAAAGAAATCATTTCCACTCATCCCTATAGCGAAGTTGACTACGACATGGGGGAAATTAAAACGCGATACAGTTAACGGAGGTCAAAATGAATAGGATATTTCAAACTTATGGTCGTCTATGTCTTTTCTGCATTGGTTTGTTTCTCGTGTTAATCCCCCTTAGTGCTGCTCCGACAGGAGAAATTATCTTTGTCCATCCGATAAACAGAAGTGAGATTTGGATTTCCAACGCGGAAGGCATCACCGCACGTAAACTCTTTCGCCAAACATTTGGTAGCATTGACAAAATCGAAGTACAAGAAGAAGGTAACTATGTGCTTGTTGTTGCCGACAGAATGATATTTGAAGGTAATAAAATCCAAGTCTTTTCTGGTTTTGAACTATTTTTGTTGGATCGGCAACACCCAATTAGAAAGGCAAAGAATCTTACTCTTCGGAGAATTACAGATTTCGTAGACGCTGATATTTCGAAAAACGGTGATGTTGCCTTTATAAGACGTCCAGGAATAAGACTTATACGAAATGAGGAACTGACAGAACCTGAACCCAAAATTGAACTCCTCTTTGATGCTATGGAGTGGGATTCGAATCTATTTGAAATAGAATGGTCCCCTGATGGAAAGCACATTGCTTTTACTACAAATGACGGGCTATATCTTTTAGATGTTGCAACAAAGCACGTTTTTCGCATAACTGAAAAGGATGTCTATAACCCTGTTTTTTCCCCCGACGGAAAACAGATTGCTTTCAGTACCTTTGTTGCCCGTGCTGTAGACGGAAAATTGGCGACAAAAGCTATTGCAATAACTCCAGTACAACCCGATGCAGGACCGGAAATTGTGCATGTAAAAAAGGACTACATCTATAACGTTAATTCCTGGTCATCTGATGGAAAGTCTCTTGCCTATACTTCTTATACACACAAGGAACTTGTAAACATAGATCAATTCCGTACACTTGGTAACTTTGTTATTCCAGCGACAGGTGGTGAACCTGAACCCATTTTGATTACTATGAAGGACACCGTGCTTTCGCTTGATTGGGACAATAAAACCTATCCTGTTGAACCTGCTAATTCTTTTGTAACAACTTGGGGCAAATTGAAAGCGCAAAAATAGATGGTGCTGACCATCAGACGTTATACATGTGGTGCTTTCTCTGGATTTGCCAACTGATTGATATACGCTTCTTGATAGGTTTCCCAATTATCAGTGGACGGAATATCAAACAGTCCGGAGGTCCAAACGTCAGGTTTCTTTTGAATTCGCATTAACATGTCGCGGGCATTGAGACAACGACAATAATCATCGAGATTTTCTATAGTGATGTTTTTATCAAGAAATGTTTGAAGCCACTCACTGCGTGGATAACGTTCATCCATTTCAGGAAGTGGTAGCAATTTTCCACTATATTTCAAAATTTCAACACCGTTCATCACATAAGAGTTGCTTATTGTAGTCGCTGCATGCCGTTCGTTGTACTGTGCATCAAAACGCCGGATTAACGACTGTGCAGTATCGGGTGCGCTGTGTTCCTCAACCCATGTATCGGTTTCAAAGCGAAATCTTTCTGTCTGGTTTTCGGCAGCATCTCTGAGTTCTTCAACCCGTTCACGAATTCCTTCAACCCGTTCATCAGATTTGTCCCGGAATTCCTCTGCTTTTTCCTGAATTCTCTCAATCTGTTCTTCCGCCGCCTCAGCGTTCTGTTCAACCTGCTCGCGGATTCTTTCAATTTGCTCCTCAGCGTTCTCTCTGGTATGTTCAAGTCTTTCCTGAATTCTTTCAACATCTTCTTCAATTTTACGAGCGTATTCTTTTCTGACTCTTCTTGAAGTTTCTGAATCTGTTCTTCAACAGTTCTCCGATGTTCCTCCAAACCATCATGTAACCTTCGGCTCTCTTCTTCTGTCGATTCCGCTTCCTGATGAATCTGATTTTGAATTCTCTCAATCTGTTCTTCAGCAACGTTTCTATGTTTCTCTAATTGATTTTGAATTCTCTCAATGGATTCTTCCGCAGTCCTTTCGTTTTCCTCCAATCGATTTTGAATTTCGTTGATGAGTTCCTCTGCGTGTTCAAAGATGTTCATGAAATTTCTCTCCTAAAATGAAATAATAGTGTAATGAGCGTGGATACCTGACTCTATTTTAGGCGCGTTTACAAAACGCGCCTACAACAGTTCTAAAAATTAGTAACTTACTACCTTAAAATGTGCTTTCGCGGTTAGTAATAGGACACCATCGCGCCATGAGTAGATAATCAAAGAGCACTGATTCTGCTTCTGGCGTGCCAATCCGTCTGAGAGCATGGATAGAATTGTCCCTTACGTACCGGTTTTTATCCGAAAGCGAATCCTTCAAAACGGGAATCGCATCACTTGAAGCAGGACCAATCTGTGCTAATGCTAATGCGGACTCAAAACGGACTTGTACGTCATCATCGTTCGCTAACCTATCAATCAACGTTGGCACTGCTGGCGCTGCAGATGCACCTATTGCCCCGAAGGCTTCTGGAATATAACGTCTGACTTCAACGTTGCTATCCTCAGACTTTTCTATCAATGCCGAAACCGCTGACTCTGCTGCACTTCCGATCTGTGCTAAAGCGTAAGATGCTTCAACTCGCACGGCTTCATTTTCATGTTCCAATGCTTCGCATAGTGCGGAGACAGCAGGTGCTCCAACCGCTGCCAATCCATAAGCCGCCATACGTCGTGTCGAACCATTTTCATCAGACAGTCTTTCAATCAATGCCGACACCGCAGGTTCACCAATCGCACCCAACGTATAGGCGGCATTCAAACGAGCAGGTTCATAGTTGTCCCGCAAGGTTTCACTCAATATCGGAATTGCATCAGCTGCGGATTCGCCTAACAAGCCCAATTCATCCGCAGCATCGGAACGCACAGACGGATCCTCGTCACTCAACGCTTCAATATGTTTTGCCAAATTCCCGTTAACTTGTTGCGCTGCATGTCCATTGGAATCGCCAGCCATCCATTTCCAAACGTGCCGCCATGCCGTTTCATGTCTTTTAGCAGCAAGGTTGGCATTATCAAGTGCATCGACTTCCCACTCTGCATTTTCCACGTTCCATTCCGGTGCTTGTGGTTCATCCAAGCGGATAAACTGAAACTTCATCATATAGCGAGTCTTATCGGTTTGGTTTGCCATTGCACGATGCCACAAATCAAAGTGAATGATTGATACCGTCCCTGCTTCACCGTTCAGTGCAGTTTCACCATCGTTGTTTTCAGT
Organism: Candidatus Poribacteria bacterium; assembly: GCA_965219695.1. GTDB lineage: Bacteria > Poribacteria > WGA-4E > WGA-4E > WGA-3G > MSPOR6. The sequence continues at coordinate 37,457 of CBDCOJ010000019.1, forward strand.
AATCCTGTTGCTATAGTATTGCGTTCCGGACAAGATTGCTGAGGGACCGATTTCAACAGGTGTATCCTGCGGATAGTAGAACGCCATCGCCCAGCGGGGTAGGTGATGCCGAACCTTCTGATGTCCCCAGTAGCTATCCTTATGGAAACCTTGTCCACCACTGTGTGGTGCATTCCGATGTGGATGCCGATGTGAATGCATCACATAGTTCTGGCCTAAAATACTGGTAAAGGCACCGCGAACCACAGGATCCTCAAATACAGACTGCAACTCTGGAACTCGCGGAAAGATGTTATTTCCCAAGTTCCCCTCTTTTTCTGTATATTCCTGTGTTTTACGATAGATTGTCTCGTGAACACTGCGCGGCAAATCTGTTTTCACTGTAACATAACCGTTTACAATGAAATCCCGCATCTGTTCATCGCTGAATAAATTAGAATGCGTTTGCATCATCAAATCTCCGTTTCTTATCAAGATTAGGTGATTTTGTCACTATTACGCGATATTGCGATAGTGTGCTTGAATTTATCTGTTACTATTTTACTTGACTTTTTATTATTTGTCATATAATTTTTCAATAAAAAACCGAATTTATTGTCATAATAGCAAAACAGTTTACAGAACCCTATATTTTGTGTATGATTAACGCAGAGTCAGATTTCCGTTTTAAATTCCTACCCACACGAAAGTGAGCACATATTGATTCAACAACGAACCCGAATAAGTCTATCTTGGCGTGCAGTAATCATCGGCCTGACGTGTGCCACAATAGAATGTCTCCTCGCCCCCTACAATGATTACGTCATTCGCAATATTTTTCTTGCAGGTGGACACTTTCCCGTCGGTCCCTTCTTTGTGCTTACTATTTTTGTTTTGGGAATTAACGTTATCTTAAAACAAATAAATCCCAAATCTGCGTTTTCACCCGGTGAACTCATCACAATCTGGTGCATCATGCTTGCACCTGCAGGTATCCCGTCTTCGGGTATGATGCGCTATGCTCTCAGTCCGATGATCGCTTACAAGTATCTTGCTACACCAGAAAACGATTGGGAGTCGCTGTTTTACCACTATATTCCACACTGGCGTGTAGTGCACGATGAAGCCGCAATTAGTTCTTTTTACGAGGGATTATTTGCTGGAGAGGCTGTGCCATGGGGTGCTTGGATTACGCCTATTTTTGTCTGGAGTGCCTATGTCATCGTTATCTATTTCGTGATGATCTGTCTCTCTGTATTACTGCGTAAGCAGTGGGTAGAATATGAACGTTGTGCTTTTCCACTTGTCAAACTACCGGTTGAGATGGCAGTGCAAGGCAGTGGGAGACTCGGACCGCTCTTTAAGAACAGCGTGTTCTGGTTCGGCGTTGCATTCCCAGTATTTCTTCATACGATGAACGGTCTTCACACATTTTTCCCTTCCGTTCCACATATACCACGCGATTTTTGGCTCAATCACTATTTCAATGAAAGACCGTGGACTGCATTGCGTCCATTTCAAGTCGTTATCTTTTGGTCAATGGTAGGCTTTAGTTATCTGCTTACCTTAGAAGTCTCGTTCAGTATCTGGTTCTTTTTTGTCTTTTACAAGCTGCAATGTCTAATAGGCGTAATGCTCGGTTTTCAACTGACCTCCGGTCCGGGTGTGCAATGGACAGGAAAATCGTTTAGTGCTGCACAGGAGGCAGGGGCTTGTTTAGTATTTGTCGCAATTGCATTATGGAAAACGCGGCACCATATCAAAAACATGTTCCAGAAAAGTTCGTCTGATGAGGCACTGCCCTACGGTGTTACGGTCTTTGGGCTTATTGGGGGTATCTGCGTCCTCGTCTTTTTCAATCACCTGATGGGCATGTCTATACTGTTTGCTATCGGCTTCGTGCTGTTCCTGCTTGCTATGTACGTCGTTCTGACATGGCAGGTGATTAACGGTGGCATTCCATTTATCAATCCATCTTTTTCACCACAAAGTTTCTTTCTAACGACACTTGGCACTTCAAGAATACACCCATCAACACTAACATCGTTAATGATGCATCCGGTATGCCTAACACTTGACCTACGCGAATTTATGATGCCGAACATTATGAATGGGTTGAAAGCAACAGACGAGGCGCGCGTCAAGAGACGACAACTGCTCATCGCTATGGCGGTTGCGATGGTCATCGGTTTGGGTGTATCCTATTACTCAGCAATCAAAGTAGGGTATGCACACGGCGCGCCTTATATGGGTGGCGGTTGGTTTATGCGGCAACTTGAAGGGCTGCTCACAAGTCCAAAAACCAGCACTAATTGGACGAATACCGGATTCATCTTATTTGGTGGAGGTTTCACTGGATGGTTGATGTGGATGCGACAGACCTTTGTTTGGTGGCCCCTGCACCCTCTCGGTTATACGATGTTAAGTTCATGGGCAACGTTCAAACTGTGGTTTTCAATCTTTTTAGGATGGGGAATGAAATTTGCGATTGTGAAATACGGCGGACTGAAGGCATATCGTCAAGCGCGTCCGGCATTCCTCGGTTTGGTCATCGGAGAGATGTTGTGTGCCGGTTTATGGGCAATTGTTGGAATGTCAACTGGGATTAGTAGTGGGTATAGGATATTGCCCGATTGAGCGTGCTTTTTTATAGGCGCGGTTTCAAACCGCGCCTACATCAAGTAGAGATTATTTGGCTTTAAGTGCACCCCAATGGGTGGCAAGTTTGCCTTGCGGTTCAACTGGCGTTAATGCCTGGAGTTCTAAGGTCTCAATTTCAGCAGCTGTCAAAGCGACATTGTAGATTCGAGATTCTTCAATGTGAGCGTTGAGATCACCAGGACCACTAAGTCCATTAACATGACGTTTACCCCAAATCGCTTCTGAATCACCAGCTTCCCAAGTTCTGAGATCACCTCTTTTAAAACTTCCCATGCTTTCACCGTTTCGGTAACCAGTGATCTCATATTGTTTGTTGACGTTCTTGTACGTGATAGCAATGAACACCCTATCGCCAGTTTCTGGTTCTGTGACTGCATTGGGAAAATCATTTGTACGTCGGAAATGACTGCTCCCTGGCATCCACTGTTTAACAACCCTTTCTGCCCAGACGATTGCTACAAATTGATCTGTAGACACCTCATCTAAAGTGAGTGCGGAACCGTTTGTTTTCGCGTAACTGTCCAAACTGACCCAAGTTGCCAAGGTGACTTCCGTGATGTCAGGACCAGTGTATTCGAGTGAATGTGCCCATTTTCCGTTAGAAACAACTAATTGCCCGTCTTCAATAGTGGCACCATGAAGGACAACATCTCCAAAGTTGCCTGTTTCTTCCTTCGCACTATCAAATCGCCACCAGCCGACGAGATTGTCTTCTTGCACTTGTGCGAATACTGACATCGGCATGCCAACCATTAGCAACGCAGCACATATACAGAAAATTTTTGTTTTCATGGAAACAACTCCTTTTATTTGGTTTAATGGTTTACCTGAGTCTATTTACTCAGGTAAACCGTATAACTAATCTTGAACTCCTTCAAAGATAATTATCTTTTCATCTTTGCCCAACGGGTTGCGAGTTTACCGCGTGGTTCTACTGGAAGATCGCCTTTGTGTATAGCTTGGACTTCGTCTTCTGTTAACGCAATATTGTAGATTCGAGATTCTTCAATATGTGCATTGAGATCACCAGGACCATTGAGTCCATTTACATGCCGTTTACCCCAAATCGCTTCGGCATCATCTTTAGGCCATGTTCTGAGTCCTGTATTAGCTTTGAAACCACCAAGGCTTTCACCATTACGATAGCCGGTAATCTCATACTGTCCGTTGACATCCTCATAGGTGATTACCAAGAAAACCATTTCCCCGGTTTCTTTTTCAGTTACAGCTTTTGGAAAATCTGCTGTGCGTCTAAAATGACTACTTCCTGGCATCCACTGTTTATCTACTCTTTCTGCCCAGACGATTGCACAAAATTGATCTATAGTCTTCTTATCTAAGCAAAGCGCAGAACCGTTTGTCTTCGCGTAACTGTCCAAACTAACCCAGGTCACCAAACTCAATTCCGTGATATCGGGGCCTTTATAGCCCAAAGCATGTGCCCATTTCCCGTTCTCAACAACCAATTGTCCCTTCTCAAATTTAGCACCTTGGAGTGCAATATCATCCCAGTTACCTGTTTCTTCTGATCCATCATCAAAAAGCCACCAACCAACGAGATTCTTTTCTTGCACCACTGCAAAGGCTGACATTGATACGGTCAACATTAGTAACACTGCAAACACCGCTAAAATGTTATGAACTTTCATCGCCAGAATTCTCCTTTTTTCCTCTAATTTTGCAGTTTTAACAGCTGCATATCCTAAAAAGTTACAGGAACTATCAAATCTTACCAACTATCAGGTTTTAACATGATAACAGAAACTCAATTAAGAATTCAACTTTTTAAATCTAAAGTCCACACAAGTACTTGCGAAGTCTCTCTCAACTAAGCGTGAACAACTGTCAATCATAATTATAATATAACATATCTGACAAAACGAAACAAGATAAATTCTCATGATTCAGAATCATTACGCTTGCATAGTGATTAGGAAGGTACAGAGTGCTCTAAATCACCATAATGATTTTACATTTTTCATCTTAATGTGTTATGATATAGTTGGAATTAGTCAATAAAAATCCAAGTTTAGACGAAGGTTAGGTTGTGCTACATGAAACCGCACGTGTCAATTTAATCCCTAAATTTTCTTATTGGAGGATTTTGTAAGCCTCTATTTCTTTAATTTAGCGTTGATTACCTACGGTTTAGCATACCTCACGTAAAATCTTAGTTGATGTCTTCTGGACAAATAATGAAAACTCAAAAAATATTGATCCTATTCTTTGCGATTGTTGTTGCTGGAGTTCTCTTAGCGTTTTCAACATGGCATCAATGGAATGCGAATCAAAAAACGACGAAAGAACGGATGAGACCGATCCGTCCAATTGCCGAGTTTAACCATGGCACTTCAATCAGGTATATTACTTTTTCATCAACAAATCCAGATCTTTTTGCAACTGCTGGAGAGGGGAACCTGGTTAAAGTATGGAACGCAAACAATCAGGATAGTCCTCAAATTACACTGGAAGCTCAGGAAGACGATGATGGCTCTACTCACATCAATGGTATAGCTTTTACACATACAGATAAATGGTTTGTCAGCAAAACTTTTCGGGCACTTGAATTTTGGGATGTCACATCAAATAGGAGAATTAACTTTGTAGATATTCCATCATTTGAATTTGCTATTTCTCCTGAAGGACGATACCTTGCAACAGCAACAAGAGAATTGAAATTGTGGGATATCAGTGATCCCCCAAATATTAAGGGATTAGTTTTATTACCACCTAAGATAGGTTGGAAAGCTCTATCTTTGGAAGAGATAAGTGTACCTGATCATACCTCTGAACCGCCAACAAAATACCACATTTTACCTACTAAATACGATAATGCGACAAACAACCAGTTTTATGATTCAATTGACTTTTCACATAACGGCAATGGATTGCAGCTGGAGGAGATATAGATGACAAAATCAAGGAAAAAAGGATTGGTATAATAAAAGTTTGGGATTTACGAAGTAAACAACTTATCAAGTTTATAAAGAGGGACAGAAAAGTTGTAGAAGGTGCTAAACCTAACGAACGTATCAATAGTATCCGTGCCATCAATTTCTCACCAGATAACCGTTTTTTTGCTGTCGCGGCTAACAATGGGTTAACTATATGGACTTTACCTGAATGGAATATCTATCATGAAGTACTTGATCAACGTATAAGAGATATAGCGTTTTCGCCAAATGGCACGATGTATGCAATTGCAGATGTCAAGGGAATCACCCTCTGGTCAATAGAAACTCTTACCCCTATTGCTTTGCTAAAAGGAAAAGGTCTTTTTGCCAGTGTTTCGGTAATTGCGTTTTCACATGATGGCAGCATGATTGCGGGTGGGAATTACGATGGTGTTCTTTATCTCTGGGATATAGGGAAATTAAATGAAAAATAAGAAAGTATATCTATTGTTAATATTTGTGATGGTTGCTGCGTGGACATTAGTATTTTTATCTTTGCGCCACTGGTACACTAATGCAGTATTGATTCCAGCACGAGCAAAAGCACGCAGTCCGATTGCTGAGTTTAACCAAGGTGCTTCGATCCAGGCTATTGCTTTTTCACCGATAAATTCAGACCTCATGGCAGTTGCAGGACGAGGACACGAAGTAAAAATTTGGAACATAAACAAAACAGAAACACCTGAAGTAACACTGCGCAGTCATTCTGGTCATTCAGACAAAGAGATCTATCCCTCTGTTGACTGTTTAGCGTTTTCACCAACAGGGAAATGGCTTGCAAGTAAAACATATAAAACGTTGGAGTTTTGGGGTATGCCTTCCGGAATGGTATTAAATACAAATTCTTGTGAGATGCGTTCTTTCACTGCCGCAATTTCTCCCGTTAACCCAATTCTCGCTACGGGCCTGCATGATGTGAAACTGTGGGATATTAGTAATCCAAATGAGATAAAAGGAATGTTTGTATTACCAACGAAGATAGGGGAACAGGCATTGTCGCACGAAGATATAATATGGACTAAAGATCACTATACTGAACCTGCAGTAAAACATCATAATGAAACGTTAAATCAAAGTTATCAGTTTATTGATTTCTCACATGATGGGAAGTGGATTGCTGCGGGTGGAGATATGTATGACGAAAACCGAAAAATAAAACTTGACATCATAAAAGTCTGGAATCTACATAGCAAACAACTATTTAAGATTATTGAGGGAGAACTACCAGACAACTTTAAATCTGGCTACTATTATTCAGACATTGATACTATCAAGTTTTCACCAGACAACCGTTTTTTTGCTGTTGTAGGTGAAAAAAGATTGACTATTTGGTCTCTTCCTGAATGGAAAATTTGCCGAGAAGTAGATGAATCGGGCATCGTTGATATAGCGTTTTCACCCGATGGTAAGATGTACGCCACTTCAAGTTATAGAAGAATTAAAATTTGGTTAGAAGAAAGTCACACCCCGATTGATTTACAGAAAGATGAAGTCTTTTTAGTCGGTGCTACCAATATTACTTTTTCCCAAGATGGAAGCTTGCTTGCGGGCGGAGACTTTGATGGTATTCTTCGTCTCTGGGATGTGAGGAAACTAAATGAACGGTAAAAAAGCGTCCTTGTTGTTTTTAGCGATTATAGTTGCTGGAGTTCTCTTAGCGTTTTCTACATGGCGTCAGTGGAACGACAACCAAAAAACGATACTGGAACGCATGAAACCGATTCGTCCGGTTGCTGCGTTTAGCCATGGCACTTGGATAAACGCTATTGCCTTTTCCCCTAAGAATCCTGACCTTGTTGCGAGTGTCGGTGAGCATAGTATCATAAAGGTATGGAATCGAAATAACACAGATTCACCAGAACTTACGTTAACGCATCATCCGACTAATGGGAGTGGTACTTCTGGAGTTAGTTATATAACTTTTTCTCAGACAGGCGAATGGCTTGTCAGTAAAGATTTTTGGATGATTGCAATATGGGATGCATCTTCAGGAGAAAGGATAAATACATTAGAAACTCCCTCAAGCGCTGGAGTTGTTTCACCTGTGAATGATTATCTCGCAGCTGGGAGCAGAGATGTGAAACTGTGGGATATCAGCAACCCTAACAAGATTTCAGAGTTATTTATCTTACCAGTAAAAATGGGAGAACAGTCCATATCACACGAAAAAGTGAGTATAAAAAGTTCTAATTATAATAGTTGGGTCAAACATCACAATGCAACAGTGAATCAGTCTTTTAAAACTATTGACTTTTCACATGACGGAAAATGGATCGCAGCGGGTGGGCAGATATATGACCAAAATAAGAAAAGATGGACTGATAAAGTAAAAGTTTGGGATTTACAAAGAAAACAACTTTTCAAGATTTTAGATAGAGAAATTACAAAAAACCTTGAACCTGAAAAATATCATCGAGATATCCGATCAATTAAGTTTTCGCCGGATAATCGTTTTTTTGCTATTGTAGGTGAAAATGGATTGACGATATGGTCACTTCCTAAATGGAATATCTACCACGAAGTACTTGGGCAAAGCATAAGAGAAATGGCGTTTTCGCCAGATGGAAAGATGTATGCAATCGCTGATGTTAAAGGGATCACCCTTTGGTCTGTAGAAACCCTTACTCCTATTGCTCTGCTTCAGAAAGTAGGCCTTATCGGTAGTAGTGTGATTGAGTTTTCTCCTGATGGAAGCATGCTTGCTGGGGGTGGTTACGGTGGTGTTCTAAGTCTCTGGGATATAGGAAAACTAAATGAAAAGTAAAAAAATACTACTTTTATCGGTAATTTTGGCAGTAGCAGTTGTTGGGATTGTAGTGTATTTCATTTTGCCTCCGCCGCAACAGGAATTGCTCCCACAGATATTCGCGCAGCTACCTGAAAAACCTATAATCATAGATGAGTTCCACCAGAATGACAGAATTACTTATTCTATAGCATTTTCACCAGTGGACAACTCTCTTATAGCGTTTGCGGATCAATATGGTACTATAAATTTGTGGAACAGAAACAACACGAAAGAGCCAGTGAAAAATCTTATTCATGTTGGAATGTTTCCATCCATCGGTTTCTCACCCACAGGCGAATTACTTGCAATTGAAAGTCAGGGGATTCTCGTATTATGGGATGTTGTTTCAAGAACAAAAATCAATTCAATTGAACCATCAAGTAGAAAATTCGCTTTTTCGCCGCATGGACAACTCACGACAGTATACAATGAAGTGAAACTCTGGGATATTCGGAATCCAAAGAAAATAACGCACATAGCGACACTACCATTTGACGAAAAACATAAAATCAGAAGTTGGGCATGTGCAGTAGCGATTTCAAAAGATGGCACATTGATTGCTGCTGGATACGCCAACGGTTCTGTGAATGTTTGGAATCTACAGACCAAACAACATGTAAAAACTCTAAGAACACCATTTATTGAGATGAGATATTTAAAGTTTTCACCTGATAATAGATTCTTGATATGTGGATGTCCTGTCCCCGAACGTTACATATCTTTCGATAAGGGAAGGCACAGCGGTATTGGTGTGGTGGGTCATGGTGCTCAAGGTTACATTATGTGGACAATTCCAAGTTGGAATCGCCACGGAGAGGTGCAACGTGGGCATGTCGAAGATTTGGTGTTCTCTCCAGATGGAAAGATATGTGCCAGTATGAATAGAAAGCCTTATTCAGAAAGGGGAGTTGAACTTTGGTCGGTTGAAAACGGGGCACCAATTACTTCATTACCAATGACAAGTATTCCACAGAATCTTGCGTTTTCACCTGATGGAAAACTGCTTGTAGTCGGAGATTTTGGAGGTGGTATTCAAGTGTGGAAACATAATGCTCAGCAATTAAAGGCTGCTACGCCATCATCCGATGTTGTCCGGATAATTTACACCCTTATGGAAAACAAAAAACCTGCTCCAAACATTACAGAAAAATTAGATAAGACAATAAGAGAGGTCCAAGACTACTACGCAGATGAGATGGAACGCCACGGATTCGGCAGGAAAACATTTAAGTTTGAAACCGATGAAAATGGAAAAGCCAAGATATACCTTGTTAAATATAATCAACCTGATATTGATCTATCAAACGACATCTGGTTGTCATTTGCAGAGGATTCATCAATGCCTTTTGAGCCAATTCCAAAATTATACTATGCACATCTAATTCATTCATTTGAATACACAAATAAAGATGGCACGAGTACCGAAGGCAATGTGACCGCGCGTGAAATTGAAGGAATCTCCCCCGGCAGACTTGTATCTACATCTGTAAGAGACCTTAATCGAAAATCTATCGCTTATTTGCTTAGAGGTACATTTGGTTTGCCTTACATTGACGACAAGTATAAGCCAAACATTTTGAAACGTCTTTTGACCAGTGCTAACGACAAGATGCCTTGGGGAAAAAGATGGGCAAAACTGTCCAGATGTGAAGCAGAATTGTTAGATAAAAGTCGTTTCTTTAACCCAAACCAACCCTTTTTTGATAAATTTCCGACAATAGATATGCGTGTAGCCATTCCTAAAGCAAGCGGTCTGCGGCACTTCATATTTGAGATTGCTGATGAAGACGGAATGCACCAAGTTCAGTTATTTGTACCCAGAGATGTTAAAGATCACCGGCAAGGAAAAAAGCTTTATGATTGTCAAGCGTTAGATGGTAAAACTAAAGCATCCGTAGTATTTGAAATTTCTGATCCTAAAATAATGAATGTTAAACTTCGGATGATTGATATGCATGGCAACATCGCATCACGAGAATTCAGAATAATAGAGAAAACATCAGAACAGGATAAAGAACCGTAGAGTATACAAGAAAGGAGAACAGATGTCTAAAAGAATCGCAATTTTTCCAGCAAGTTTCGACCCGATCACACTCGGTCATGTGGACTTAATTGATCGGGTTTGTAAGCTTGACGTTTTCGATGAACTCATTATCGTTATCGGTGTGAACCCAGCAAAACAGGAGCGGTTCACCATTGAAGAACGTATCCAAATGCTTGAAGAAGTTATCAAACCTTATCCGAAAGCCTCTATTGCTGGGGATGCAGGGTTGATGGTGCATTACGCGCAAACACGAGGGGCATGTGCCATCATTCGTGGGTTACGCGAAATCTCCGATTTTGAATGGGAATTCAAAATGGCACGGATGAATCAGCAGATTGCCCCAGAAATTGATACGCTCTTTATGGTCGCAAATAAACAATACGCACATATCAGCTCAACACTCGTCATGGAGGTTGTAGAGATGGGGCAAGGCAAATTGAGTGAAGAGAAGTTGTTGGAAATGGTGCCTCCGGTTGTTGTGGAATTTATCAAACAGAAATTTCATGTCCAGTAATTTACAGGCACGGTGAAACTGCACCTACAAAATATCCATCTAAAACCGATTGTCTAAACTCACACTTACATTGAAACCCGGTGCATTCACACCCGACCCGTGCGGACGATAGCGATGGTCAAGCAGGTTTTCAAGCGATAACGTCAGACGTGTATAGTCAAAGAGTTTAACACCTCCGCGCACATTAAGCGTCCACCATCCGGGTGTGCCAGCATCAACTGCATTGCCGTTGTCGTCAAATTCTACCTCAGCAGGATCGCGCGTTTGTCCTTGTATCCTCGGGTCGCGTATATCGCTACGATTCAGTCGCCTCTGTTCCGCAGCACCCCGCACAAATACCGTTGCCCAATACTGTGTATTCACAGGTTCCCACTGGATTCCAACGACCCCGTTCAAAGGTGGTTCTCTCCGAGTGCGTGCTTCCCAAGGCTTGTCGGGATCAGGTTCTACACCGTTAATCAAAAGCACTTCTCCACGCAGCAACGCAGCATTCCCATAGACCGACAACGCAGGATCAATCGGAACAACTACAGCCAACTCTATGCCCTGAAACTGTGCCTCATCAACGTTGTCAAAAATAAGAACGTCGATACCTTCGTATTCTTTGATTAGGTCTTGGTGGAGTTGGGGAATTTCACCTTCTTTGTACGCCTCTTGGACAGGTCTGCGCGCAACTAAACCGTTAACCCTGCTATGGAATAGTGTTAGGGCGCCACGGAAGAAAGCATGCTTTGCCTTGAGACCGCCTTCAACTGTCCACGATGTTTCCGCTTCAAGGTCGGGACTCGGTGCTGTGACACCCTCATTGGTAACCTCAACCGCTGTTGTATCATTCAACGATGGCGCGCGAAACGCGGTCGCAAAACTGCTTACAAAGTTCAGGTAATCTGTCAAACCAACGACCACCCCTGCACTTCCCGTCAGACTACTGTCGGATTCATTGAATTCATCAAAAGCCTCAGATCGTAGGGACAGGTCAGCATTCGTTTGATAAAATGTCGCGCGTCCACCCAGAATAAACTCAACTCGTTCATGTATCGTAATTTCATCTTGTAGGAACAGACTCACATCCCAAAACTGAGACCCGTTTATAAACCGTCCAAGATTTTCGTCAACAGTTTCTTTGCCTGTCTCAAGATCAGTTTTGACGGTACTACTTTGCAACATATCTAAATAGAATTCAGCACCGCCAACCAATCGTTGTTTCGGAAGAACACCGCTGACAGCTTGCGCGCTCAAACCGATGGTATTAACCGTATCGTATTTCTGTCTGCGTGAAGCGTCACCAAGCTTGACTTCATTGCGTCCCTCTTTCTGACGGTGAAAAGAGCCTGTGAATCTATATAGGTCAATGCTGGAACTCTCAGGATTCGCTACATAGTTAACATATACAAGATCGCGATTTTGCGGTTCAAAAAAGAACTCGTCAAACTCTTGGGGGGCAATTTTATCGTAACGTGGCGTTTGTGGTTGTCGCCACATCTGATAAGCAACATTGATAGTTCTTCTTTCGTCAATTTGGTAAGCAATCTTTGCATCAACATCAAAAGCGTTCCAACTCAACGGACCTTCGTTGTCAATGAGCCATCTATCAGGAATATCATCTTTTGACAACTCACCCACTTCATCATATTCATAGAGTTTCACACCACTCGGCATTTCGTCAACTATTTCATACTTCCGATTTTTGTAATGGAGGTCGTATCCACTACCAGCGTTTAAGTCGCCGTAGAATCGCACACCACCGCCGACACTGAATCCAAATCTCCCTTGGCTACCTGTCAACCCTAATCTACCGAGACGTTCCTGTGTAGCGGTGGTATAGCGAGCAAGGAGTCGGGGGTGTATCTCCCAGTTTTTCTGTGACGGGTTAAGCGGGATCGCTTTCGTAAAGAAACTTACGACACCTCCCAGAGCACCACTTCCATATAGCATAGAACTTGAACCGAGTAACACCTCTGCGCGGTCAAGGTTTTCTGGTGCTATGGTTGCCGTGTATTGATTTGGTCCAGAGCGAAATGTTGAGTTATTCAGGCGGACCCAGTCGACTTGTATCAACGTCTGATAACCGGTTAAACTTCTGAGCATCGGAGAACCTTGACCGACTGTTGTTTGCTGAGCGACAACGCCAACTGAATCCCGAAGTAGATTGGACGCTATGTCTGCATTGGTCCGTTCCAATTGTCTTAAATTGAGTACAGTGATAGCGTTCGGTGTCTTAAATGGTTCTTTCTCGGCACGTGTAGCTGTCACCGTTATCTCCTGCATTTCCACAACGTCTTTGTCATTATATTCTTTAAGTTTCACTTTCCCATATACGTTGGATATCCAACTTACAAAAAGTCCAAGGCTAATGACTATAAAGATATAGAAAAACTTTCGCATCTGATTGTTCTCCATTCATTATTGTTGTTCTATGAATTATGAATTATGTAATAATTGCTGTATTTAAGTTTCATTTTACTGTTTGTGCAAAATTTATGCCATACATAATCCTAACATAAACCGAAAATTTTAATCAATTTTTGGCAGAATTTGGACTAAAGTGTTCATTTTTTGAACAGCGGGTAAGTTGTAGAACAGAGTTCTATATTACGTCCAACAGAATTTATCTTGCTTTTTGTGATAGGTCGTGGTAACTTAAAGCAAAAAGAATTGAATGAGGAACATACATGGCTAAACAGAAATTAAGATTTGGATTTATCGGATGTGGAGGCAACTCACGAGGGCATGGACGCAGTGTTTCAGGTGTTGAAAATGTTGAAATAGTTGCTCTTGCCGACCCAAGCGAAAACGCACTCAAAGCATTTAAAGAGACTGTCAGTTTAGATGATTCTATCCCAACCTACGCAGACCACGATGAGATGTTGACTGCTGCAAAACCGGACGCGGTTGTCATAAGTTCACCGCACGGACTCCATTTTGATCATATTATGGCTGCGCTTGATGCGGGCTGCCATGTGCATACCGAAAAACCGATGGTCTGTACGGTTGACCACGCAAAACAGGTGATGGCAAAAGTTGAAGAGACCGGCTTGCACCTAATGATTGGCTATCAACGACACCTAAGTCCGACCTATCAATATTGCCGTAAAGTCGTCCAAAGCGGCGAACTTGGAAAAGTCAACTTTGTCGCTGCCCACCAATCACAGAATTGGTATCGGAATCAGCAAGGGAAATGGCGACAAGACCCGTTTCTCGGCGGCGGTGGTCAATTGAACGATTCTGGCAGCCATCTCATTGACATTCTGCTATGGGTGTTGGAAGCAAGTCCAGACACAGTGTTCGCAATGATAGATAATTTGGACATTGAAGTAGATGTCCTCACCGCGATGTCAATCAAATTTGATACAGGTGCATTGTGTAATATCAGCATCGTAGGACATGCCCATGGTGGTGTGCAAGAAGATTTTTCTATCTGGTTAGAAGATGGCGCGCTCTTTCTACGCGCGGGTCAACTCTATCGTCAAGATCAGGGTGGCAAACCGACTCCCGTTGATAATGCGGATCTACCAAAAGGTGGCAACAAAGACGCTGCCTTCATTGAACTTATCCGTGGTGAACGCACTGAAAATCCTATCGGTGTTGAAAATGGTTTGCGGGTAATACAATTGACCGAAGCTGCATGGCAGTCTACCGAACTGGGCAAACCTGTCAAGGTTGACCTTAGTTAGCGTACTATTGTGATATGAATAGGATTGAGACTCTTTTCTACTTCAGAATCGGTTAGAGATATGACATGAATCGAATAGCGACTTTATTTGAAAAAGCGCAGCAAAATCCGAATGGATTAAAATTTAACCAGTTGAACGACTTATGCCTGGATGTGGATGGACCCAACGCCAACAGCGAGGGAGTCATCGAATTTGGTATTCTCCCGGAGGATATAGGTTATCAATTCAACCGAACAAGTCAATGGCTAAAGGGTACCAAGTGAGACAATTTTTAGCACAACACAATGAGGAAAATGAAGATGAAGAATAATCATGATGATTTTGACGGATTTACTATTAAGATATTTCTTGACGAAGACGGTGATTATCTTGCCCATTTCATTGAACTTCCAAATGTCTCCGCTTTCGGACCTACGCCTGCACAAGCATTGATTGAATTGAAAACAGCGTGGGAGTTGATGAAAGAGTGTTATCAAGAGGATAACGTTCCCATTCCAAAACCGACAGCGCGGGAATTGAATGACGTCCCATTTAATGTCCCTGTTGATCCACACCTGTATCACCGCTTAACAGATGAAGCTGCAAAAGCAGGAATGAGTCTCTACACACTTGTGGCACAGAAATTAGCAGAAACAACAAGTCTTGACACCCAATGAATGGGAACATTGGAGAACGTAATTGCTTGATGTCCAAAACCTCAGCAAATCCATTGACAAGAAACCGTTTCTCTCGGAACTTACGTTTCAGGTGGCAGCTGGAGAGTCTCTCATCCTGCTCGGCAGAAACGGCGCGGGAAAGACACTCCTGCTCAATATCTTGGCAACCTTAGTTGAACCGACATCAGGCACTGTCTCTGTTACAGGAACGGATGCTTTTTCAAACTTAAAACAGGTGCGTCCCCAAATCGGATATATACCGGTTGCTTTTGAAGGATACCCAGAATTATCTACTGTTGACTATCTCAATTTTTTCGCCGCAGCATATAAATTAGACAAACAGGAACGCACCGCTGCAATTGATGCTGTGATTGAATTGATGGACATCCAGCATCTTCGTGACTTTAAGATAGGTACTTTGTCAACAGGGGAACGTCAACGTCTTTTATTTGCTAAAACCTTTCTTCATGAACCACAGTTGTGGTTACTTGATGAACCGTTAGCACCGCTTGACCTTCGTGGTCAAATTGAGATGGTAGAATTATTTGGTGAACTCCAGTCAATGGGAAAAACGATCGTAATTACTACCAATCGTTTAGAGGATGTGCCAAAACTATGTGGTATAGGTACTGAAACCCAACCAAATACCAATCTTCTCGGTATTCTCAACGACGGTAAATTTGCTGTATTCAACACAATCAGTCAGTTGCAACAAGAAATCAAAGAAAAAAATAACACAGAAAACCTAAAGTCGAATTGGCTTGCTGAACTCTATTTGGAGGTTACAAAATCGTAATGGCAGACATCGGACAATTCTTTCACGAAAACGGATACTATTTCGCAAAAGGAGTCTATTCACCCGAAGAAGTTAAGTTAATGGAACACGACTTTGATCGTGTAGTAGACCAGTTACTTAAAAGCGATGAAAATGTCAATGCGCGTTGGGGCGGTAGATTGATGGATGCGCTTGATGGCGGGGAATCTGTGATTATTCATACCCACAATATCCAAAGTTTCTCTGCTGTGTGGATGCAAGCATTTCTGCAAGAGAAGTTTCTTGACGTCGCTGAAGATATACTCGGACCGGATATTATGCTTCACCATTCCAAACTTTTCTGTAAACCGCCAGAGAAAGGTTCCCCATTCCCGATGCATCAAGATTGGCAGTATTTTCCATCTGTCAAAGACACAATGATAGCCGCCATCATATATGTGTCGGATGCCACAGATGAGATGGGGTGTGTCCGCGTATATCCTGGTTCGCATAAAGAACTGGGACGAATGGATGGTATGATGGGAAGAGGAGACAATGAAGAAATAACGGATAGATACCCGATTGAGGATGCCACCGTATTAGAGGCGGAACCGGGGGATGTGCTTTTCTTTAGCTACTTCACACTGCACGGGTCTATGCCGAACCGTTCAAATAAGACGCGAAAGAGTGTGCTTGTCCAAATGCTTGCTGGTGACGATCAGATTGAGGGTGAAAATCGGCACACTAACGTAAAATTAGTGCTACGGGGTTGGAATCATTTCGCAACCCGCTCTTCTGTCGGAAGAATTATATAGGCACCTCTGTAACCGTGCTTTGCAAGCGCGCTATCAACTACATTCCAGTAGGCGCGTTTTCTAAACGCGCTGTTAATAAGGTTTAAGGAATTATAAAGGAGAATTAAATGATTAAAGTCGCAAAAATTAGTATGGCGCATGTCCACGCAGGCGGATATGCACGACAAATTCACGAAAACCCCGAAACCGAACTCGTTGCTGTTTGGGACGAAGAAGAATACGGCGGCAAAGCAGCAGCGGAACAATACGAAGTACCGTTCTATTCCGACCTTGATGAAATGTTAAGTCGTGATGACGTTGACGCTGTTGCTGTTGACGCGGTAACATCTGACCATCCACGCGTGATGATCGCCGCTGCTGAAGCAGGCAAACATATCTTCACCGAAAAAGCACTTGCTATCACTGTTGCAGAATGCGATCCGATTATTGAGGCAGTTGAAAAAGCAGGTGTGAAGTTCATGATTTCGCTCCCATCGCGAGCCAATGCAGAGATTCTGTTTGCGAAAAAGGCAATAGATGATGGACTGCTCGGTGACATCACATTTGGTAGAGGACGGATAGCACACTCCGCCGCACTGGATAGCTGGTTCAGTGGCACAAGTGCATGGTTCGCAGACCCAGTACGTGCTGGGGGAGGCGCGCTCTTTGATTTGGGCTGCCATCGCGTTGATGTCATACGTTGGTTGATGGGTGAACCGAAAAGTGCTATCGCGAAGATCAACAACTTTACCGGCAATTTTCCGATTGACGACAATAGTGTTTCTGTGGTGGAATTTGCTAACAAAGCACTCGGTGTAATTGATGTTGCATGGACGCACCGTTCCGGTCCGAACATGCTGGAGATTTACGGCACAGAAGGCTCTTATGCCGCAGGACACGGAGAGATGCATTTCCAAACCCGCAAACTCTCTGATGAAGAAAAAGCGAAATACATTGAAGATGCACCCGCTGCACCACCGTCTCCGATGCAGCAGTGGATCAATGCTATCCTCCGTGATGAACCGATGACAATCACGATCCAAGATGGACGTAATCTAACAGAACTGATGCAGGCGTTCTATATGTCCTCTGAACAGGGACAGGCAATAGAATTCCCACTCTAAGTCGCTATACTAACCTAAGCTGCTACTTATAAACTTAGATGTGGAAACACCATCTCTAATCAAAAAATACTGATGATTAGCATATATTTTGTAGCGTAAACTTCCAGTTTGCGCCCTTATGACGCAAACAAGATGTTTGCGCTACTTATGTAGCAACGTGAGTTATACTAAACTCACGTTTATATACGTGGATGTGCGAAAGACATCAAAGAAAATAAACACGAACAGGTTACCAGTATATCTCAGGCACGAACCCTGGAGGAGATAGCCGACTATTGGGACACGCATAGCTTGGCTGACCATTGGGATGAAACACATGCAGTCGATTTTGAGGTTCGGATGCAGCGAAATTGTCGTGTAACCCTTATCCCAGAGATCTATGAAAAAATTGAAAAGCAAGCACTGGAACAAGGAATCTTGCCAGAAACTTTGGTTAACTTGTGGTTAGCTGAACGCCTCCACGCGATCGAATCATCATAGGTAATAGAAGACGTTTAGCGTTGATTTGTCAAATTTTTTGAGCAAACAGAAAAACTTTTATAAGGAGAATCTATGAAATCTACTGTAACATCAATGCTTAATTTTTTAAAAGGCCCCAAACCCAAACAATTTGTAATTCCGATCTACCAACGCACATATAGTTGGGAAAAAGATGAGTGCCAACAACTCTGGGATGATATATTGAAAATCGGCGGGGATTCTGAGTTTAAACCCCATTTTTTCGGTTCAATTGTCTACATGAAACCGGAAAAACCTTTGAACAGTGGAGATGTACGCAAATTTGTTGTTATTGATGGACAACAACGATTAACGACCTTATCTCTTTTGCTTTCAGCACTCAGAAGAACCCTTGAAGCACGAGGTAGTGACATTGGTATAAGTCCAAAAGAACTATCAAATTTTTATTATAATGTTAGCGAAAAAGGGGAAGCACGCTACAAGCAAATTTTGACTAAGAGTGATAAAGAAACGTTGAAGTGTCTCTTAGACGATAGAGAACCTCCAAAACCTTCTTCATCTCTCTTGGAAAAAAGCCATCAATTTTTTCTTTCTCAACTCGAAAAAGTTGATCTGGAAATAGTTTATAGAGGTATCCAAAGGTTACAGATTGTAAAAATTGTGCTTGATCGCGAGCAGGATAAACCGCAACCGATTTTTGAAAGTCTTAATGCTAAAGGACGTAAACTCTCTCAAGCAGATCTCATTCGCAACTTAGTACTTATGGGACAAGAATATGATTTCCAAACAAGTTTGTATGAAGAGTTCTGGTTTCCTATAGAACAACGTTTTAGGAATGAAGATGCCAAGCAATTTGATCGTTTTATGAGGCATTATCTCACGCTAAAAACTGGGAGTATTCCTGCCTTGAGAGATATATACAAACACTTTAAATACAAATTTCTAGATAAAGAGAAAGAACGATCAGAAAATCTATCAGAGACACTTGAGGAAATATCTCGTTATTCAAAATATTACCTTGACATTGCTTTGCTTCATGAAGAAGATCCAGAACTTAGGAAATGTTTGGAAGATCTACATGAGTTAAAAGCAGATACAGCCTATCCGTTTTTTCTTGAAGTCTATGATTATTATAAGAGGAAACATGTGATAGATAAATCAGAAGTAATAAAGACTATGCAATTAGTCGAGAGCTATATCTTCCGACGATCTGTATGTGGGTTGTCCTTAAAATTTCTAAACCACACTTTTGTAAACGTTTTGAAAGGATTACTTAATGAAGGAGATATGAATTATCTTGAATATCTGAATGATAAGTTTTTGAGTTTGCACGACAAAGGATATTATCCAACAAATAGTGAATTCAAGGAACAATTCATAATGAAAGATATTTATAACTTTAGTAAACGCGACTATCTACTTCGTAAATTGGAAAATTTTGATCGTAAGGAACCGATCAAAATTGAAGACTACACTATTGAACATGTTATGCCACAAAAACTTAATCCTGAATGGGAACAAGAATTAGGTAAGGACTTCAAGAAAGTGCATGAATTGTGGCTCCATAAGATTGGAAATCTTACTCTTACAGGCTACAATTCAGAATTAAGCAATCGCCCTTTTAGAGAAAAACGGGATATGCATCTGGAAGGATTTAAATTTAGTCCATTGAATTTGAATCAAAGCCTTAAATTTGTAGAACGATGGATAGAAGAAACTATATACTCAAGGGCTAAAGCACTTGCAGACCGTGCGTCCGAAATATGGATTTACCCAGAATCCTGAGCGTCATTTTATAAACAAACTCTGCTTATGCTTTTTAAAAAGGTGGTGTAAAGATGAAAGAATTTACTTTTACGAATCGAAATCCTAAAACGGGTGAAGTTGAAAAAGACAGACAAAAAATCTCAGTTGACTTACGTACATACGATAATGTCAATGCCATAATTGAGGATCACGTTATCAATAGGCGTTCATGGCATCATTCTATGGGTATTGATGGATATGGGCAAGATATATCTATACGGCATCTGTTGCATATCACTTATGATACTATGAAACGTCTCAGAATGAGCAGTGAATTTGCAGAAGTCGTTGAAAGATGGATTGCCGAAAACCCTAAGGAACGCGAAAAGTATCGCCACAAGTTGATAGCAAACGTTCAGAAAAGTGTTGCTGCACGAACTCTTACCGTCAAGCTTAATGTTCCAGAAGGATATAAGGTTGACGGTGAAATTATTATAAACAAATCTGAGATAGACAAGGAAAACAAAAAGGTCTTAGTAATTATTGAATATCCGATCATTGAGCAGGTTCCTATAGAAAGGATTAGGGCAAATCAAAAAGCAGGAAAAGAAGCTGAAGAACTTAGGAAACGAGTGAGGAAACTTGAGGAACTCGCCGAACTTGAAGAAAAAGAGCGCGATCTTCAAAAGCGTTAGGTTTAGGCAAGGATAATCCATAAACATCAAAATTGAACTTAACACCCTCTGCTATGGAAGCAAACTAAAATATGAATTGAGGAAAATTATGCAAGACTATCAACCTATCTCTCTTACCGATTTATGTAATGTTGACGCAGAAATAATCGGTGCGAACACAACGCCAACCTTAGGACAACAAACATTCCACGGACTCCCTTTCCACATCTCCGAAGGTGAAAATTGTTTCTTAGGATTCGGTGAAGGTGTCCGGACAGACCCCATCCAAATACCAATTAATTCCGATCCAAAGCGAGTTATCATCGTACATCGGCTGCTTGAGTCCCGCATCCATGAAGGCGAACCGATTGGAAAACGCATCGCTAACTATGTTTTTCAGTATGCCAATGGCGAAAAGGTGAGCGTGCCAATTCGTGAACGTTTTGAGATCGGCAGTGTGCCGCAAGGATGGGGACAACAGACCTTTATCGCTGTCCCGGATACCAAAGAAGGTTTGCATTCTCGTCATCAAGGACCGTGGGGGTCAGCAGGACAGCGGCAGACTGAGGCGACTCAATGTGTCCCGCGCAACTATTACCTATGGATATGGAAAAACCCTAATCCTGATGTAGAGGTAACGTCAATAGAAATACAACCACAGGAACGTAAGTTTATCGTAGCGGCGATTACCCTCGGCTATCTTGATGAGGATCCGATTCCACGGCACCCGAACCGCGAAGTTAAAATCACGCTACCGCAAGCAGAAGACGCTGACAAACCTTTTGACATGGAGGTGAATGTTGACCGTGGCACGGCAACATACCCATATCCATTGCCAGAAAATCCATCCGATGCGTTTATCAATGACGATTTCAAAGGGTGGGGTGAATTTCAAAATAACAAAAGCAGCCCCGCATACACGGAGATATCCGCCACACCTTCTGCTACCGTTGAGGTAAAAAATCAAGGTGAAACGCTCGGTGAGGTCAATTGGGGAAAACTCCAAGAAAAGGGAAGTGTCCAACCGAATGAACGTGTCAAGGTGGAAGTCATTGATACAGGCAGAAACTGGGTGCATACCACCGTAATTGACGAAGACACGAATAAACCTGTGCCGTGTCGTGTTCATTTCCGTTCTCCGCACGGAGTGCCTTACGCCCCGCATGGACACCACGCACATGTCAATTCAAACATGGGCACGTGGCACATAGACGTCGGTGGAGATGTTAGACTGGGTCAGATAAGTTATGCTTATATTGATGGCACTTGTCAGGGATGGTTGCCTCGTGGTGATGTTATCGTTGATGTTGCTCGCGGTTTTGAATATACGCCTTTACGAACTATCGTCAACATAAAACCGGGACAACGCGAATTAACACTGCGTATAAAGCGGTGGTGCGATATGAACGCCGAACGTTATTTCAGCGGCGACACACACGTCCATTTCCTCTCTACACAAGGCGCACATACCGAAGCACAAGGTGAAGACCTTGGCGTTGTCAATCTACTCCTCTCGCAGTGGGGACATCTCTTTACGAATACAGAGGAATTCATCGGAAAACCCACCGTATCTGCCGATGGGAAAAGCATCGTCTACGCAACGCAGGAAAATCGCCAACATGTGCTTGGTCACCTCACACTGCTCGGATTAAAGGAACAGGTGGCACCGTGGTGTTCCGATGGACCGGGTGAAGCTGAACTTGGCGGAAACCTGGAGGTAACGCTTTCGCATTGGGCAGATGCGTGTCATGCACAAGGCGGCACCGTCGTTCTACCGCATATTCCTAATCCGAATTGTGAACCCGCAACACTAATTGCCACAGGACGCGTTGACGCTGTTGAATACCTCACTAACGCGATGTATGGACATATTGAATATTACCGTTATCTCAACTGTGGATATAAATTACCCCTTGTCGGCGGCACGGATAAGATGACAAGCGATGTACCGGTAGGCGTTTATCGCACGTATGTTCACATTCCTGAAAACGAGGAGTTCAATTACGACAACTGGTGTAAATATATGAGTGCTGGCAATACGTTCCTTAGCGGTGGTCCGATGATCCGACTCACCGTAAATGGACAGCCAATCGGCAGTACTATCACCCTACCGGGTAACGGCGGCACCGTTGAAGTTGAGGCATCTGCGGATTCTATCTTCCCCATTCATACCTTGCAAATTGTGCAAGCAGGAGAGGTAGTCGCTTCTACAGAGGAGAACAACGGCTCACACCAGTTACGCCTGAAAGCAAATCTAAAAGTAGATAAGCATTCGTGGATTGCTGCACGGTGTGGCGGACCAAACTATGCACAGGCAGTTCCACATCACGATGGATGGCGGCGCGGTATCATCGCACACACGTCTCCGATTTACATCGCTGTCGGTGGTGAATGGTGGATGTTTGATCCAGAAACGGCGAACTACATGCTCACCTTGATTGAAGGTGGGTTATCCTATATTCAGCAATCGGCACGTCATCATGAACCCGGCACGGTTACGCACCACCACGGTGAAGCGGATCATTTGGAATACCTTTCTCGTCCATTCCAAGAGGCACGAAAGGCGATACATCGTCGGATGCATCAATTGGGTATTCCGCATTAGAGACTCCCAAAAATCTCTGTAGGCGCGCTTTGCAAGCGTGCCGGTGATAGTGTAGAAGTTCATTATATGCTTCATCCTGTAACTTAAAGGAGAAAAATGCCAAAAGAATTAGTAGCAGTTGCCCCGCGGCAACCCGTTTTGCAAGAATATGAAGATGGACCTGTCCCAGCAGACAGCGTCCGTGTCCAAGTTGACTTCGGTGCTCCCAAACGCGGCACCGAACTCACAGCATACTACGGATACAACAACCCGAATTTTCCACTGAGACTTGGGAATATGTGTGTTGGAAAAATCATTGAAATTGGTGAAGATGTAGAAGGTTTTGAGATCGGCGAGCGTGTCGCTAACCATGGACACCTCAAGGAGACGCATACGTGGCGCGCGGGAAGTGTCCTCAAGATGCCCAACCACATGACGTGGAAAGAGGCAGTCTGCTATGATCCAGCACACTTCGCAATGTCAGCAATTCGTGATGGAAAAGTTCGCGTTGGCGAGCGGGTTGCTGTCTTTGGGCTCGGTGCTATTGGATTGATGACAGTGCAGATGGCGCGAATTGCTGGGGCTGACTTCGTCGCTGCCGTAGACCCACTTGAAAGACGGCGGAAAGTTGCTGAAAAGACTGGAGCGGAGCTTGTCATTGACCCAACTGCATGCAATGTCGGTGAGGTGCTTAAAGAATCTACGGGCGGACTTGGCGTTGATGTGGCTGTAGAAACGAGTGCGGTTTATGAAGCACTTGATGATGCCCTTCGCAGTGTCACTTTTGAGGGAACAATCGTCTACGCTGGACGCGCGAAAGAATGTACTGGTGGACTTGACCTCGGGGCTGTCGCGCATGTCAACATTCCAAACATAATCTTTGCGCGTGCAAACAGCGACCCAAATCGTGACCATCCACGTTGGAATTTCAGACGTATCGTTGATACCTGTTGGAAGTGGCTTGTTGAAGGACGATTTGACTGTGAAGACGTTGTTGATCCCGTTGTGCCGTTTGCAGATTCTGTGGCGGCTTACATAGAGATGGATAACCATCCTGAACGTAGTGTTAAATTGGGTGTCTCGTTTTATTAAAAGTAACACTAAACTTGTAGGGCTTCTGTACCCTGTCATATTCTATTGAATGCGTTGTGTTTCAGCCAATGGTTCTGTTGTGGAGGAGAAAATGAACAAATTAATTTCTGTTGTAGTTGCAATCCTTATGTTTTCTTCTTGTGGAAACCCAGAGAAACCAACTATTGAAAAATCAACTACAATAGTAGAACGCGATTTCACTGTCAACATTGCTACAGAGATTGGACATGAATTTGGTGAAGGGGAATTACGTGTATCAAAGTTAAAGAATCTATTGGCATTAGACTCTCTGAGTTTTTCGCAAACAAAAATGATTCCCGATGCTATGCGTGTATTGTTTGTAAATGTCGCTGCCCGATACGACGGAAAAATGTTCCAATTTCCACTCACTATGGGAAAAACTTGGAAATATAGATGGGATGGAGAAACACAAATAACCATTGAAAACCCTGAAGATATCGAAATTGCTGCTGGGACTTTCCCGAATTGCCTCAAGCATAAATCTGTATTCACAGGTGCAGATAACGGAACAGAATTGGAATACGCTCTTATTAACGGCACACGCTATCTTTGGTTTGCCAAGGGAGTCGGATTAGTAAAAATGCGGTATGAACATTCAAACGGAATCATTACTGAAGCTGAATTGATTGAACATAATTTAACCAAACAAAGTAAAGACTACTTCCCCGTCAGTTTAGGCTCAACCTGGACTTACAAGTGGAAGAATAACTATTACAACGAGGTATTTATTGAAAATGTAACAGTTGGCGAAAATCGCAGCAAAGCTAATCTCTATAAAGGAAAACATGAACTCAAAGTGATAGTTTCATCTGAAAATGGTGAAATGTTGGGTCAAAGAGATTTTTATGTCAATAAAACAAAAAGGCATTTAGGATTGCGGCAGTCAAGTTCAAGACCGGTAATAAAATCGAGTCAAACAGTTCCGAATACAACCAGTTTATTCTTTGGCATGATTGGCTATTTCTACGGTGTTGAAATCTTCAAGTTTCCTATAACAGTTGGAAAGTCATGGACATACCAAGGTCCAATTGGTTCAGAGGCACATGTAACTGTAGAACCGTATGAACAGGTTGAGTTATCAACAGGCACTTACCAGAAATGCCTAAAACATAGAACTGTCTTTAAAGGTGAATCCTCTGACACTGATACTGAAATTGACTTGATTAATGGCACCCGCTATTTATGGTTTGCAAAAGGTGTGGGATTGGTAAAGATGCGCTATGAACATTCAAACGGAGCCGTCACCGAAGCTGAATTGATTGAATACAGTGTGCCAGGAAAAAGCAATGAATACTTACCACTGAATCTTGATACTACTTGGACCTATAAATGGCAAAATGACTATTTCAAACCGATAATAGAAAAAATAAAAGTGGTTGAAGTTGGAAGCGGTCATGAAACACCTTTTCAAAAAGCACAATATACAGTAATTATTTCTGACGATCAACCTGGAGAAGCACAGGTTGTTTGCAAGTTGACACCGAAAAAATTGAGTGGAAAGAAAATTCGGTTACGCACCGATGGTCGTGGATATTATATTCCAAGTCATACTGTAAAGATAAAGGATTCCTCCAATAGAATCCCGAATCGTCGGTCAGGCAATTGGCAATACGAATTTCGTAAACCATACAAATCGCCTCTAACACTAACTTATAATGTATCCCTAAAACATGATGAAGAAACAACAGGATATTTGGAATCACGCGAAGGATCAAAGTCTGAACGTGATACTGCAACATTTCCTTATCTTAGACCAGACTGCACGTTTTGGACAGGTTATCACTTATTTATAATTGGTGGGACAAATCTTGATATTGAAGTGGAATTTGACCTCCCGAAAGGGTGGCGTGTTTCAACGCCTTGGAAACGTCTTGGTAAAACGCGAAATAAGTTTTCTATCAAAAACCAGAGAGAGTTAACGAACTCTGCGATTCTGATTGGTCAGCATGCTGAAGGCGTAGCAAAATCGGGTAAGACTGAGGTGATGCTTGCTGTTGGTGGTAATTTGAAAACATCAATAGATAAGATGCAGGATACCACATCAGATTTTTTAAACAAATATGCAGAAATGTTTAATGGCGGTCCGACTCAGCCAGTTCTGTTTATCATTAATCCTTTTGAAGATTTACGAATGGATCGACTTAAAGGTCGTGCCATAGGATATAGTGTCAGCATTCTGATGAACAGCAATTTAGATGAAGAAACTAATCACCTATGGGGACCATTCTTAGGACATGAGGTATTTCATATCTGGAACGGTATTACAGCATTAAAGCAATTTAGCCTGAAGGAACATTGGTTTCTTGAAGGTATCACCAGTTATTACACAGAAATTGCATCGGTTGACATGGGGTACATTACAGAGCAAGAATTTTTTGAGCGGTTAGAACGGACATGTGAATCATATTTGTCTTCCTCTTCCGATGCAACTATCGGAGGAAGTTCAAAGACATCCGCGCTGGGTTATAATGGAGGAAGTGTAACTGCTACATCCCTGGACCTACAAATTCGTCATCTTACGGAGAATAGGAAAAATTTGGATCACGTCATGCAGCAACTTTATCAAAAATTTGGTAACATTCAGGAAAAATATACACAGCGTGACATCATTGATGCCGTTAATAAGGTATCTAAAGAAAATTTTGAACCGTTCTTTCAAACTTATGTTATAGGAAACAAACGATTACCCCTGGCTGAATATTTCAACTATGCAGGTTTAGATGTCCAGATAGAATACAGCGAAGAATTGCCGACAACTGACTACATAATTGATGTGCTTCAAACCAGTTTAGAAAAAGAAAAGTGGCGTTTGATCGCTGTAAACGGTGTAAAAGTTGATGCATTTGCTGAACTTCGCGAAAGTGCGAAAAGTTGGAAATCTGGGGACGAACTAACGGTAACAATCGAAGAGAATGATGAAACGCTTACACTACCCGTCACACTAAGTGGAATTTCTGAAAATCCACCCACAACAAGAGATGTAGGTGTTCGTATCACTAAAAAGGCAGAAACAAATCGGTTACAGCGCGCTATTTTAGCGGACATTTTAGGGAAGAATTAACTTTATAAGGAGGCAACAATGTTTAACAAACCCAAACGTATCTTCATATTTGCGGTTGCATTTGGATTGGTTGCATTAACGGCAACTGTTACCTTAACGCAGGAATCGTGGTTTCCGTCCGAATGGGGACCAGATGACCGACGTGGTGCTGCTAACCGACTAACACCACAAAAAGTGCTACAAGCCGCAAGTTTAATCAAAACGGGCGAAGTTTTCGAACTCGGTAGAGTCTATGAAAGCGGCATCCCTGTTTTTGGTACGAGGCACTATAGCCTGCGAATTCCAGCGATGTCCGGCCCACTCGGTGAAAACAAAACCACATGGTTTGAGGAGATAGTCAGTGGTGAAATCGGACAGATCGGCACCCAATTTGACGGACTCGGGCACATCGGTATAGGCGACCACTTCTACAATGGATTGGACCAACACGATTTTGCCAAAGCGGAAGGATTAACGGAACTCGGTGTTGAAAATGTGGGACCTATCGTTACCCGCGGTGTTTTGATTGATGTTGCTGGCTATAAAGGCGTTGAAGTCCTTGGCGATAGTTATGAAATTACGCGCGCCGATTTAGAAGGTGCGTCGAAAAAGCAAGGAGTCAAGATTACGCCGGGCGATGTTGTGATTATCCATACCGGTTGGGGAAAATACTGGATGACAGACAATGATCGCTATGGTGCGACAGAACCGGGAATCGGAATGGAAGCGGGGCAATACCTCGTTGATCAAAAAATCGTAATGACATGTTGCGATAATTGGGGAATAGAGGTTGTCCCAAATCCAGATGAATCTCTCGCATTTCCAGTACATCAGTTGTTTATCGTCAAACACGGCATTTACAACCTTGAGAACATCATCACAGAAGAATTAGCAGCAGCGAAAGTGTACGAATTTGCCTTTAGTTTTGCACCGCTGCGCCTCAAAGGTGCAACAGGTTCTCCCGGTAATCCGATCGCCATTCGATAACTTCCCTGGGACAGTATTTCTGCTGTCCCATAATCCTTCCCTTTTCTCTCCACATCTGCACAAAATTGTACATATTATTTCTCCTTTGCCCCTTTTTGTGCAATTCAAACGTTGAAACACTGCCCCTATCAGCATCTTTGTGTATCTGACATTGGCACGTAAATTGCTACCTACCTGACATAATAACCCAAATTGTTACTTCCAAGATTTTAGACGTGTAGTCTATGTGTTTGTCCCTATACCGGTTATTTGTGGATGAAATCACAGACTAACAATCTAATAGTTAATTCATACTGATACACAACAGGTGGTGCCACAACGTTAGCAATATTTGTCATCACTAAAAAGGAACTTGACAATGAACAGTTTTAAATTCCTCCCCTATTTTGCTTTTACCATAAGCATTTTAATGGTTGCCTGTTCAACACCGACGTTTTTGATGAATGAACAGAAGGCAAACCCTTTATCAATAGATGAAAAAGTTCAACAAACCGTAAAAACGTTGAATGCTAAACCCATTTCAACAGTAATTCAGAAGTGGGGGAGACCGCATGGTCTCAGTGACGATGATGCAGGATCGCGTGTCTACATCTGGCAGATACCTGCCCGAGAATTCCTTTCCACACAAGATAGTAGCAATCTCTCCCGACATACAAAAGTTGTGACCAAAACTACAGAGAAACTATTGCCGACAGATGAAATTTACGAACTTATTTTTTATACGCAACCAGATGGTGTAATATACAAAA
This sequence comes from Candidatus Poribacteria bacterium, assembly GCA_965219695.1. Lineage (GTDB taxonomy): Bacteria > Poribacteria > WGA-4E > WGA-4E > WGA-3G > MSPOR6. The sequence goes on from CBDCOJ010000019.1 coordinate 66,751, forward strand.
TAAACACAAAAAAGGATATCGTATCCGCGATTTCTTTCCACCATAATCACACATTAAAATAACATGACGAACTTACCAACAATATCCATCGCATCACATCACATCACACGCCTTATAATCGGTGGTAATCCGTATAGCGGCATCTCGCATCAATCTCCTGCTGCATCAAAAGCAATGGAGGATTACTATACGACGCGCCAAATTATGGCGGACCTCGCACAAGCAGAGCAGAACGGAATTAACACCGTGCTTGCCCGTGCTGACAAACACATCATGCGGACGCTCAACGAATATTGGAACGCAGGCGGTACAATTCAGTGGATTGCCCAAACGCCAAAATCGACAGAATATGGCAATCTCAACGACTACCTCAAGATTATCGCACGTTACAAACCGATTGCCATCTACCACCATGGCGGCACGACCGATCAGTTATATGCTGAAGACAAACTCAATTCGCTTCACGATAATCTCAAACGTATCCGGGACCTCGGCTGTGCAGTCGGTATCGGCACACACGACCCGCAAATCCTTAAATACTGCTACACAGAAGGATATGATGTTGACTTTTATGTCTGCGCGTTGTATAATCATACTCGGCATAGAGAACTATATCTGCCAGATGACCGTGACTCAGCAGTTGCTACCATTCAAGCAATACCGCTGCCTATCATTGCCATAAAAGTATTAGCAGCAGGTAGAAATGAACCTTATAATGCTTTTCAGTTTGCACTTGAAAATATCAAACCGATTGACGCGATGGCGGTTGGGATGTATACCCAATTTCAGCCTGACCAGATTCGTCAAAACGCGCTGACTGTCGCTAAACTTATCAGGGAATTGGATAATGAACCGAATTGTAGAACCAGAAGTGATGGACACAGCGGAAGCCGCCGAGGCTTACGATGCGATGGAACACGGTGAGGTTGATGATGCCTTTGTTAATCGTGTGATTGAACTCGGTGCGAACGATGGACATTTCCTTGATGTTGGCACAGGTCCCGCCCAAATTCCAATCCTACTTGCAGAACGCTGCCCTAACATCCACATCACTGCCATTGACCTATCAGAGGAGATGCTAAAGATAGCGAAACGTCACGTCGCAGATGCAGACCTTGCTGACCGTATTACACTTGAACTCGTTGATGCCAAAACCTTACCCTACCCCGACAACACTTTTGACGGACTCATCTCTAATAGTATTGTACATCATATTCACGATTCGTTGTGTGCCTTAAAAGAGATGGGTAGAGTTGCCAAACCTGAAGGCGTGGTTTTAATTCGTGACCTCATCCGTCCTGAAACTCCTGCAGATGCGCAAGCTTTCGTTGACCGTTATGCCGCAGATGATACCCCCTACCAACAAAAACTCTATTACGATTCCTTCCTTGCCTCCTTCACAATTTCCGAAGTCAATCAGATGCTGACACAAATGGACATGCAGGGTGCGGTTGTTGTTCAAAGCACTGATCGGCATTGGTCTATTGAGCGTCCGGCTTAATAGACAACATGTATCAGGTGATAGTAAATTTGCAATTTCCTTTTTGAATATGTTAACATTTTGTTAAGATAAAAAAAGACTGGGTTTAGATATGGATTGCAGATTGAATGAACAACACATCACATCGTTGGAAGCAATTGATCCCGAAATAGTTAATTTCTACACGGACTGGACTTTTATGCGCGAGTCCAGTGAATTTGAGACAGCAGCCAATCTTTTAGCACATTTGGCACGAGAAATTCTGTGTAGTTTAGAAGACAGGATTCCGGAAAAAGTAGAACAAGTATATGCTCAAATTATTGAACGTTTTCATAAATTTTCTCATCGTCATGAGGGCGGAAGAGCACCCCGTCCAAAAGAGCCCTTTAATCAAATGTGGCCTATATTTGAGAATCTCTTGATACATATAATAGAAAATAGTTCCGATTTTCAAAATACTTCCAATTTCTGTGTCTTTTCAAATTTTCATAATTCATTAGTCCAATTAGAGACCGAGTTGTCCGAATCTCCAGAAAATGAGTGGTTAATTCCTGATATTGAATTAGTTTCGCAACAATCTGAAATTAACGAAAATCTGCAAAAAATCGCTCCTTTGCTTGCTGCGTTTTATAGAGACTGGCTAAGGATGCGACAATCTACCGATTTTAAGTGTCGTTCCTATCTTTTGGCACATTTGGCGCGGGAAGTTGATAGTGGTTTAAGGGGGGCTTTATCAACAAAACAAGACCATAAAAGAATACAAAGACAATTAAGAAAAGAAAATTTGGGTGATTTAGAAGCAAGCATTGGGCATATTGCCTCAATCATGGCTGCTTTAGGAATAGATGGTTTTGACTCGCGTGTTGACGAGTGGATACAGACCGTAAAAGACCTTGCTAACTTGGCACATAGAGATTTTGACGATGAAGTAAGACTTTTAAGGAGTGAAGTAGAATCTCTTTGGCCAAAGGTTGAGAATCTATGGGCATATTTAGTGGGAGGCTATCTGAACCTTCTTGATAGAGTAGATCGAATTCTGAAATATCAGGACAACCCACCAACTGATAATCAAATAAAAGAGGCTATACACAATTTGATACAATTTGATACAATCAATAAATATTTCTTTGAGAAACTCGAATCTCCTGGATGGTTAGAACACCTAAAAACAGATGGATGGTTTAACCCGCAAAATAATCCGCCCCCTCAAGAAGTACCAGATCGCCCCGGATCCTATCATGTTCCTCGCTGGGAAGCCTTGGAATATGTTACGAGAGTCGCAGACTATACACAAGAACAATCCTGTGGTGAGACCCTTAACACCCTTTTAGATATTGTTAATGCTACTGTCGATAACCATATTAACAACGAGGAAAGAATTGATAACGATCGTACTGATTGGCAAATCCTCAGAATTATCGGTGCACTTCCTGTCGAACATATAGATTCTCGGCACATCATTTTCATGAGGATTACATTAAATTCAAGATGGGGAGGTAGGTTGGCAAGTCAGGAAATCGCTCAAACTATTTTGCCGAAACTTATCCATAATAAAAAGAAAGATTTAACTGTCGAATTGCTTAAAGTTATATTTGATGCAAAAGTGGTTAATGGCCAAATAATTGCTGTTAGGGAATATTGGCTCAAGCAAGCATTCAAAGCACATGGAGAAGCTCTCGCGAAATTATGTGGAGTTGAGGCAGCTAAAATTGCTATTGCGGTAATCCGAAAACTTATTGCTGACGGTGCTTATTCATTTGCAGTTATACAAATGATTGAAGATAGACCCTCTTATACCCCAAGTGAGGACTATGCCGAGTTTTTGGTAAACTTTATTAGTATGATGTTTCGACTCACTTGTCCTAACAGTATTACTACAACAGTAGCAGATTTACTCCAAGAAGGAATTACAGAAACTAGTAACGATTATGCCAAAAGGCAGTGGCGCACGATTGTGGGTTTGATCGCGCTCAATGCTATCAAACATCATTACGTAAATTTAAAACAATTGTTCTGGGGATGGAAAGGTAATCCTCTTGATTTAGTCTATCTTAAGCCCGGGTTTTACCAACTAATTGAAGCAAACTGCAATGCTTTTAATGAAGAGGAAATTGATATTATTTTAGATTGGATAGAGGCCGCAAAGTACTATAGTGATAGGACCATAATTGTTGCACTTAGGAAACGTGAATGGCTCACTGCCCTTCTAAAGACAGAGAACGAAAAGGTTATCGCAGTCTATGGAAAATATAAGAATATTAATCCCGCCCAAATTGAACACCCAGGGTTCAATATTCGGATAGAAACTTGGGCAGGTAGTCCCAGTCCAATAACAGTTGAGGAATTGTCCTCTATTTCGAATGAGCAAATTGCCGATTATCTAATTACTTTTAGAGAACCAGAATTTGTGTTCAGAAAGTCCGATCCGACTGAAGATGGATTAGCAAAGACACTTAAAAAACTTGTAGCGAAGGCACCACAGCGATTCACGGATAACTTAAAACCTTTCCAAGATGTACAGAACTTTTACCAAAATTGGATATTGCATGGATTTCTAGAGGCGTGGCGTGATAAAAAGGAGTTTGATTGGGCAGCACTTTTGGGATTTATCCATCACGTTCTATTGTCAGAACGGTTTTGGACTGAACAGCATAATGCTAATTGTAATTATAGACAGTGGACGCTTCTAACGATGGCGGATTTGATAGTAGAAGGAACTAAAAATGATGATTGTGCTTTTGATGCACAACTCTTGCCTATTGCTGAGAAAATACTTATGGTTCTTGTGAATAAAGTGGAACCAAGAATGCCAGCACCGACAGATATGTCGCTCCATAGTATAAGTTCAAATAGAGGAAAGGTATTTTCTGCAATGCTGAACTATGCCTTACGATTCGCAAGTCTTAATGATCTTGAACAGGGAAACCGATGGCCTCAAACCATCAAAGTAGATTTTACCAAAAGATTAGATCGAGGCATTGAATCATCAATTGGATTTTCCTATACGCTCGGGTTTTATTTGCCACACCTGTCATATCTTGATTATGAGTGGGTTGTTGATAATATAGACCACATCTTCCCTCAGAATGACGAAGTTCATTGGCAAGCGGCATTCTCTGGCTATTTGTATCAGTCAGGAATCTATGAAGACTTATATTCTCTGCTCAAAACCTACGGACACTATCGGAAAGCGTTGAGCACTGATTTTTCTGATGAGGTTTTGGGTCGACTCGTCAAGCATATTTGTATAGGTTGGGTCCAGGATTGGGAGATACTGGATGATGAAACAAGTCTCATTTATCAACTCATAAACACTCATAACCCAAGTTTTCTTTCTTACATGGTTTATTTTTTTATAGAAGAGTGTGAAAGTCTAGGTCCGAGTGATGAACCAGAAAAAGTGAAGGCAAAAGTAATGCCCGCATGGCGCGCATTGTTTCAAGTCCTTTCCGATAGCAGCGAGGCAATGGCGTATCAGAAAGTTTCATGTCCACTATTAGGTTGGCTAGAATTAGTTGATAATATAGATTCAGAAGTCTTAAGTTGGGTAAAAAGCACTATAGAGGATATAGACAAAGTTCCTGGGTATGGTAGGGTTTTATCGCGTTTTTTTAAAGCTTTACGAAAGCATGCGCCGAAAACGCCACAATTAGTAGGAGAAATCTATCTGGCAATCCCTCAGCGTGTCATGCGGCATTTGCAAACGGAAGAAGACGAGATTAATGAAACTGTTCGGATTCTGTACAATGCGGGGCATAAGGAGACTGCTAACCAGATTTGCAACCGATTCGTAAAAGCGGGTGTTGATTTCTTAAGGTCTGTTTATGAAGAATATCGGCATTAGCAGCTTCCCTGACTCAACGAAAACGATTTGACTTCAGATGCTTTTTTGTGGTATCTTTATACACAAATGAAAAAGGTATGCAATTGTGCTATTCCCGGAGCCACGCTACCCGAAAAGGAGATGTGCTAGATGAAAACGACATGCCCGCCTCTTGTCATCCTATTTTTGATTTTTGCGCTGTTTCTGTCAAACGTGTCTGCCCAAAATCACAACAAATGGAGTTTGCCTGAAGGAGCCAAAGCGCGGCTCGGTAAAGGCAGTATAAACCAGATAACGTTTTCTCTGGATAACAGTAGATTCGCTGTTGCTGGTTCCATCGGAATTTGGATATATGATGCCCATTTCGGTAATGAGCTTGCGCTATTCATAGGGCATACTGGGAATGTTAGTTCCGTAGTCTACTCCCCGGATGGCAACACTATTGCTAGTGGGAGTTGGGACAATACGGTGCGTTTGTGGGACGCACACACAGGGAAACACAAAGCCACTCTCATAGGGCATACTGGGAATGTTAGTTCCGTAGTCTACTCCCCGGATGGCAACACTATTGCCAGCGGGAGTTGGGACAACACGGTGCGTTTATGGGACGTACGCACGGGGAAACACAAAACCACACTCATAGGACATCCGTGGGATGTCGATTCCGTCGCTTATTCTCCGGATGGGACCACAATCGCTAGTGGAAGTAAAGACAACACGATACGTTTATGGGACGCACGCACAGGACGACATAAAACCACACTCATAGGACATACCGTGACGGTCACTTCCGTGGTGTATTCGCCGGATGGCAACACTATTGCTAGTGGGAGTTGGGACAATACGGTGCGTTTATGGGACGCACACACAGGACAGCACAAAACTACACTCATAGGACATACGAAAGTGGTCCTTTTCGTGGCTTATTCTCCGGATGGGACCATAATCGCTAGTGGAAGTAAAGACAACACGATACGTTTATGGGACGCACGCACAGGACGACATAAAACCACACTCATAGGACATACGGGATGGGTTGAATCTATCGCATTTTCACCAGATGGCGATACGATCGCTAGTGGAAGTGAAGACAACACAGTGCGTTTGTGGGACGCACGTATAGGTCGACATAAGACCACACTCGTAGGACACACAAAGTCGGTCACTTCCGTGGTGTATTCGCCGGATGGCAACACTATTGCTAGTGGGAGTTGGAACAACACAATACGTTTATGGAATGCACACACAGGACAGCACAAAACCACACTCATAGGGCATACGGGGCATGTCCTTTCTGTGGCTTATTCTCCGGATGGGACCACAATCGCCAGTGCAGGAGGATATAAAGACCAGACAGTACGTTTATGGGACGCACACACAGGACGACATAAAACCACACTCATAGGACATACGGGATGGGTTGAATCTATCGCATTTTCACCAGATGGTGATATGATCGCTAGTGGAAGTGAAGACAACACAGTGCGTTTGTGGGACGTACGCAGGGGAAAACACAAAGCTACACTCATAGGGCATACTGGGAATGTTAGTTCCGTAGTCTACTCCCCGGATGGCAATACTATTGCCAGCGGGAGTTGGGACAACACGGTGCGTTTGTGGGACGCACACACAAGACAGCACAAAACCACACTCATAGGGCATACGGAGTCGGTCACTTCCTTAGCGTATTCTCCAGATGGGACCACAATTGCCAGTGCGGGTGGTCATCACCAGGACCAAACGGTGCGTTTGTGGGACGCACACACAGGGAAACACAAAGCCACACTCATAGGACATACGGAGTCGGTCACTTCCTTAGCGTATTCTCCAGATGGGACCATACTCGCTAGCAGCAGTTCAGACGGGACAGTACGTTTGTGGGATGTCGCTCTGGGACAACACTTGAAAACACTTGTCGGGCACATAGGAGATGTCGATTCCTTAGCATATTCTCCGGATGGCACTACAATCGCTAGTGGGAGTAACTATGGCGCCATTCTCCTATGGAAGCTGCATTAGTTGCATCACACTCCAATAGGTCCTCCTTCCAGTTCATCAGGTGACAATCCAACAAACTCCTTAGAGATCGCCAAAGCAGTATTAGCCTCAACATTCATTAACTGTGTTCCTGTGCTCAACGACAAGGATGAATCTCTTGGTAATGTTATGTCAACCATTACTGGAGTATAGAACCTTAACTTTGCAATACCTTCAAACTATCTTAAGAAATTGCTTGTCAAAGTAGGAACACAAAAGTGAAAATTTGCAGGTAACAAAATCAACCATCCAATTTTCAGAGTACTCTGAAATAACCTCTTCCTTAAACCTCTCATAAACCTATACCCAGACTAAGTTTTTCTCTACTTCTTGATTTATTGCTTTTTCTCATTTACTCTAAAAACTCTAAAATTTTCTATCTTTCCTATCCATAAAATCCTAAACAATTACCGTCTTTTTAATTCCCACCAGCTCAAAAAATATGGTATAATATTAATGTATTCCACGATACAAACCTAAATTCACTTTACAAAGGAGAAATTACAATGCCTAAAGTTACTTTTATGTTGTTACTATGCTCACTAATTATCACGAGTCTAAGTATCGCTTATGCGGTTGAGGATGGACTTGTCGCGTACTGGCCTTTCAACGAGGGTGCTGGTAAAACGGCAGCAGATGTTACGGGCAACGGACATGACGGTAAATTTGAAGGAGCACCCAAATGGGTAGATGGAAAATTTGGTCCTGCACTTGAATTTGACGGAGAAGATGACTATGTTGTAGTTGCCGATGATGATGCATTAGACCTAACTGATAATATCACACTTATGGCATGGTTTAGTCCAAATGATGTACTAACGAGCCGTCGTTTGATGGTAAAAAACGATTCCATCTTCGTTATTTTTGATTTTGGAAATAAAGACAGCATTGATTTCCTCGTAAAACCGAACAACACCCATGCCGAATCTACAACAACGGATTGGAAAGTTGGCGAATGGTATCATTTTGCAGGGACGTATGATGGAAAAACAATGAAGGTTTACATCAACGGTAAGTTAGAAGGTGAAAAAGCTAATGATGTGCCGATTGCCCCTTCAGATTTAGAACTGTGGATTGGTGGTGATGATTACGGGCGTCCTACAGACCATTTCCCGGGAAAAATTGATGAGGTTCGGCTTTATAATAAAGCTTTAAGCGAGGCACAAATTCAGAAGACGATGGATACACCGCAGGACGTGCAGGCGCGCGGAAAACTTACCACAACGTGGGCAAAAATTAAAGGGCTATAAAAGGAATATGTATGACAAGCCAACAAAAACGCCCTGTCGTTCTCATTATTCGAGATGGATGGGGCAACAATCCGTATCCTGAATTTCAGGAAGTTAACGCTGTTCATCTGGCAAAAACACCTGTAGATGATTGGCTACGGCAAAACTATCCGCATGTCCAAATTCATACCTCTGGAGAAGATGTCGGTCTACCACCGGGCATCATCGGCAACAGTGAAGTCGGACATCAAAATATCGGTGCAGGACGTATTGTAGACCAAGAACTCCTGCGCATCAGCAAAATGATTCGTTCCGGTGAGTTCACTCGGAACGAAGTGCTTTTAAATGCTATAGCACATGTCCAAAACAACGAAACAAATTTACATTTGATGGGTTTGGCAAGCGATGCTGGCGTTCACAGTTCGCTTGAACACCTTTACGCCCTCCTCTCACTCGCGAAAAATAACGGACTGCAAACTAATCAAGTCTTCATTCACAATTTCAGCGATGGACGCGATTGCCAACCTGATCTCGGCATCAAGTTTTGCGAACAGATTGAGGCAAAACTGCAAGAAATCGGTATCGGGCAGATAGCCTCCGTCATAGGTCGTTACTATGCAATGGACCGTGATGACCGATGGGAACGGGTTGAAGTAGCGTATCGTCTGTTAACCGAAGGTGTCGGTTCGCGCGTCACCGCTGCCACAGAAGCATACCGTGATTACTACAAAAATCCAGATGATGAAAATCGTAAAGGTGATGAGTTCATTAAACCGACTGTGGTTGTTGATAATGATGGAAAATTACTGCCGAGAATTTCCGATGGAGACGCTGTTATTTTTTACAACTTCAGAGGTGACCGACCGCGGGAACTTACCAAAGCTTTCTGCCTTGATACATTTCCGTATCAAGCAGAAGGAAAAGATGGAGTCACGCGCGAAATGGGTTTTAAACGGAATTCTAAATTGAGCGTTAAGTTTGTTACGATGACTGAATATGAACAGGGAATGCCTGTTGAAGCGGCTGTCAAAAAACCGCCGAAAATGCACAATACGCTCGGTGCGTATGTTAGTGAAGCAGGTCTTACGCAATTCCGATGTGCCGAGACGGAGAAGTTTCCACACGTTACGTTCTTCTTCAACGATTACCGAGATGAACCTTATGAAGGTGAAGAACGTCAAATTATTGCTTCCCCGCGTGATGTTACTACTTACGATCAAAAACCTGAAATGTCAGCACCGGGTGTTACAGATGAGATGTTACGCAGAATTGGTTCAGACAAATATGATCTGATGGTTTTAAATTATGCTAACGGTGATATGGTAGGACATACTGGTTCGCTTCCAGCGGCGATCAAGGCAGTTGAAGCAGTTGATATAGGAGTTGGGAAAATCGTTAATGCTGTTTTGGAAAAAGGTGGTGCGCTCATCGTCACAGCAGATCATGGAAACTGTGAGCAGATGATTGACCCAGGAACAGGTGGTATCCATACGGCACACACTACATACAATGTTGATCTTATTGTTGTGGATGAACAATATAGAGAACATAAGCTGCGCCAAGGAGGTCGGCTTGCGGACATCGCTCCGACAGTATTGCGTCTCCTCGGTTTACCACAACCTTCTGAAATGACAGGTGAATCCCTGATCTAATTGTGTCTACAAAATTTGTGCAAATACCAACAAATTGTCAATGCTAAAAATTTACTAAGGAGATTTTGGCATGTCCATATTGATAGACCAAGACCAGCAAGTTCGCAACGACTTCAGGCTATTTGCCGGGCGCGCGAATCCGGCTTTGGCAAAGGAAATCGCTGCGCTTTTAGGTGTTGAACTGGGTAAAATTACTATTGGTCCATTTCCAAACAGTGAGACGCGTGTGCAGATAGAAGAAAGTATACGCGGCACCGATATCTATATTATTCAACCGACGTGCGAACCCGCTAACGAAAACTTAATGGAACTCCTCATTACTATTGATGCGATGAAACGCGCATCTGCAAAACAGATTACCGCTATCATCCCATATTTTGGTTATGCTCGTCAAGACCATAAAACAACTGGCCGTGAACCGATTAGCGCGAAACTCGTGGCAAATCTCCTGACGACCGCTGGTGCAAGTCGGGTGATGGCTATAGATTTACACGTCCCCCAGATACAAGGCTTCTTTGACATTCCGATGGATCACCTTACCGCGCTAACGACTCTGGCGAATTATTTTCGGGATAAACAGATTGAAAACGGGGTAATTGTCGCACCTGATGTCGGACGGGCGAAGCTTGCCGAAAAATACGCTAAAATCCTTCGTCTCCCGTTAGCCATCATGCACAAGCGGCGGAACGGTGCTGATGGGCAGGATGTTGAGTTCGTTGAGCTTGTTGGCGACGTCAAAGATAAAACCCCGATTATCATTGACGATGAAATCGCAACCGGTGGAAGTATCTACGAGCAAGCACAAGCATTGGCAGCTGCTGGTGCCAAACCGGCGTATGTCAGCATTGCCCATGCTGTATTGGTTGGTCCCGCATTGGAACGGCTGAGGCACCCTTCAATTCGTGAAGTAGTTACCACAGATACAATTCCTGTTCCTGCAGAAAAGCAGCTTGATGGGAAAATAAAAGTGCTTTCTATCGCATCACTTCTCGCGCAAGCCATTCTAAGGGTTCACCAGCACAGATCAGTGAGTCAAGTTTTCCGCGATCAACATCTTGACTTTGCGGTGTAATCAGGACTTTCGCTCCTACTGAAAACAGATGATTCCTATACTTTACCTTAGCCATTGTGGATCAAGCATAGGTGGGGGCGAAAGACAACTTTTTTATCTTGTTACGCAGCTAAATAAAAATCTTTATCAACCCATCGTCGTCTGTCCGGACGATGGTATTTTCGCTGAACAACTTAGAGAAGCAAATATACCTACTGTTATTTTGAATCTCCCGCCATGGCGGAAAGTGTCATCCCGTCTCACTCGCCACACCGCTGCCGCTAAGTTAACTGATCTTGCTAATAAACGCAATATACAATTAGTTCACACCTCCGATTCGTGGCTCAATCCATATCTGTTGCAAGTTAAAACCCAACTGAACATTCCTGTCATTTCGCATGTTCGGAATCTTCTAACATCTGAACACGTGTCAAAGTATGCCTTTGACCAAATGAGTCACATCATTGCCATCTCTGAACAGAGCAAAGCACCACTCGTTCAAGCAGATATTCCGTCCGAAAGAATTGATGTCGTTTTAAACTGTGTTGACCTTTCCGTTTTTCAACCTAACCCTATCGTAAGAGATAAAAATACAGCCCCATTTATAGTCGGGATAGTAGGCAGGATTGAACCCTTCAAAAAACAAAAAACTTTTGTTGAGATAGCACATCATGTTGTCCAGCAAAGCCAAAACGTTCGCTTTTACATCATCGGTACTGCACTTGATGGCCCCGAACACCGCGCTTATGATAAAGAAGTTGGCCAATTGGTCTCCCAGTATAAGTTGGAAGAGGCAATACATTTCACTGGGCATCGGGACGACATGCCGCGCGCAATGCAGGAACTTGATCTTTTGGTTACGTTATCCGCTGGAAGTGTCATAGCCGAAGCAATGGCATCGGGGAAACCTGTCATCGGTACACCAATTGGTAGCACTTCTGAAATGATTGTAGACGGTGTGACAGGATGGGTTATACCTTTAGACTCAATTGAGGCAATAACAGATAAGATTGTCCAGTTGGTTACAGATTCTGATCAGTGTAAAGAAATGGGTGAAGCTGGAAGAAAACATGCTGAGGAAGCATTCAGCATTGAAAAGCATGTCCGAAAGATTCAGAACATATATAAAAAACTAATTGAAACTATTAATGAGAATGGTGTATAATTATGGCATAAATATATCAAAGCAAATCATCAAGGGAACAGTGACTTATGAATGAAAGATTTGAAGCCACTAATATCAAAGAAGTTGAAAAAGTCCTAAAGCATTTTAATAGTTTTCATGATGATTACGTTGCGGGGATTGAAATTAAGTTTGAAGATTATAAAGCCTTAGATAGGGATGGCGCGTCTATAGGAATTGGAAGTGCTAATAAAACAATTATTCTCATTGTCAACACCGCCCCTTATGAGAAAGAGCATAATAAGTTCGTTCGAGTTGAATTTAAAGATGTCAAGTCATTTTTTATCTCATCACCGCTTCACAATGATGGTCCAAAAGCTGGGCCAACATGGGGAATTTCAGACACATACATAGAGCCTGTGCCTGATAGCGTTGATATCGATTGGGAATTTAGTTTTATATGTGGTTGGGCAAAGTTTTCAATCATTTGCTCTAAAATTGTTATCTCACATGAGACAGATGCAAAATACGCCCAAATGACCAACAACAAAGCCCTAAAACTAATCCGCGGACCTGCAAGAGAGTCTTGATGAATTCTCGAAGACACTTAGCAAACAGGAAAGCTTGAAGACAGATAAGCACATATTGAAGTGGTAAGACAGCAGAACATCCATAGGAAGCAATATCATATCCAGGAGGTTTATGAATGCTCACACAGGAACAACTCGATTTTTATGATAAAAACGGTTATATCGGTGTTGAGGCAGTGCTAACCGATGAAGAAGTAGCAGCACTTCGTCGTGTTACCGATGAATTTGTTGAAAAATCCAGAGAAGTCACAGAACATAACGACATTTTTGATCTTGAACCCGGACATTCCGCTGCAAACCCGCGCGTACGCCGCATCAAAAGCCCATGCCTATACCACACTGTCTATGACCAAACCTTACGCCATCCTAATATACTCGGCTTAGTATCCCAACTTATCGGTTCAGGAATTCGGTATAATGGCCACAAACTGAATATGAAATATCCCGAGTTTGGTAGTCCTGTAGAATGGCATCAAGATTGGGCGTTTTACCCACACACCAACGACGATCTGCTGGCAGTTGGCGTGGTTATTGACGATATGACTGTAGAGAACGGAGCATTGATGATACTCCCCGGTTCCCATAAAGGAGCAACCTTGGACCATCATCAAAACGGTGCTTTCGTTGGTGCGGTGACCGACCCAGGTTTCACACCAGAAGGTGCTGTGCCTATTGAATTGAAAGCAGGTGGAATCACCATTCACCATGTTCGCGCTTTACATGGATCTGCCCCGAATACCTCTAATAAGCCGCGCCGCTTGCTACTATTCCAATATTGCGCTGTTGATGCGTGGCCTCTGAAAGGCATTCCAGATTGGGACACCTTCAATGAATTCATTATTCAAGGTGAACCCACAAACCAACCACGAATTGTCCCTACGCCTGTTCGTATGCCAGAACCTTACTCGGAAAAGAAAGGTTCAATCTACGAAGTTCAATCTATCCTTGAAAACCCAATGTACGGGAATAAGCAATAGGTAGATTAAGGTTTCCCAAAATCCTTAAAATTCGCCAAATGCCGAACGCATATCCCTCTTGATTGGCATTTGGCGTTGATTTTTAACACAATTCAGTTCATACCTACATAACTCCCACCAGAACATACGTATTTTCCTATATCAATACTTCTTAGGTTTACCTTGTCCCATCTATCTTGCATCAAATTGAAATATTTGTTGCACTATTTTTATCCAAATGCTAAAATTAACTAATACGTATTTTTTATTTAACGTTAAAATAAGTATTGGGATAGCATTCTGAAGAGGACGCTGAACGTGCTGTATTTAGACGCGCTCGAAAACCAAGTAGAAAATAATACACCTAATAAGTTTGTTATCTGCCATCAGAAAGTGGAAGGTATCAGAATAATACCTGAACTTACCCCGTCTGTGCCTCTGTTAAAAAAATGGGAGTCGCGCGTTATTGAGTGGGACCAGTTTCGGCAAAGGTTTAAAGCAGAGTTGAGGAAGGAATACGGCAAAGGTGATACCAGTCTGCTCAAAAGGCTCGCGAATTATTGCCGTAAAAATGAGGTTACGCTTTACTCTCCTGAACCTCCCGGTGAACAAACATATCGCGCCATTTTAACAGAGGTCATTAACAGAATCTGGGAACAAATCGGAGAAAAGAAACGGGCAATAGACCGTGCCGCTAAATCCGAATTAAATAATATCGTTTTCCAAACACATTTAAGTGAAATGGCTGAAACTGCGAACAGATGTGCTCACTTTCAACCTATACCAGAAACTCGTCTTTTTTATTCTTGTTTATTTTGTGAACATTTAGACGCACGTATTTACACATGTAAAAAATTAGGAAAACCGGTCATTAATTATAGATGGTATAATGGGAATGGTTATTCTAAAAATTCGGCAATAACAGATGGAACTAAATGCGAGATGGTATCCCCTTGCGCTATCCGCTGACGCACTTCTGTGGAGGATACCTCCGCATAGAAGTCTGGAAGTATTAGACACTTAACAGACGAACTATACGGTTGAAGTGCTGGCTGATCAAGGATATTCTTTTATTGTTTTTATGTTCACATGATCACGATTTGCTGCGATGAAACAGCACTGTGAAAAAAGGTGTTGTAATTCTGTCTGAATATTCGTATAGTATTTCGGATCAAAAATCCGCACCAACGTATCGTAGCCGACAATGAAGTGAAACTCCGTATCAATAGGATAGGCTGCTCTCAAAGCTTCTACTTTGTCTATGTACCGCCCATGACTTGACAGACCAATTGAAACATCATTATGTTTTTCCGCATAATGTTTGAGTGTAAGAATTCTCCCAGCTAACGACCATCCAAATACATCTTTATCGACGTTTGCCTTAGCGAGTAGCAAAAGCAGCTCATTAAGTTGGAAACGCTCTCGCGCTTCCTCAATCATTTTGATATGCGCGACAGTGAGTGGATTAAAAGAACCTGAGAAAATACCGAGTTTTTTGCCTGATTCACAAATTGGGTCAGATGTCCGATGTACAATTGCGACTCGTGGTGGTGCGTTCGGATCTAATTGGTTGATGAGCTGGGAATACTTTTCATATTCAGGGTATGTTCGAAACTTATCAGAGGACTTCATTATTCATCCTTCTTGACATCTTCCCAAATTTCATCGAGTTCAGTAAGAGTTTGCTCGGAAATAGTCTTCCCCTGTTTTTCCAGTTCTGCTTCCATTCGTTTGAAGCGCGCGATAAACTTACGGTTTGATTTTCGCAACGTCTCCTCGGCTTGAAGATCAACAAAACGGCACAAATTCACAACAGCAAACAATAGGTCTCCGATCTCCATTTCAACCGCATCTGAGTCATTTTTCTGCAGGCTCTCTTTAACCTCTACTAACTCTTCATCTACCTTTGCGACCACATCAGCAATGTTATCCCAATCAAAACCGACTCGCGCTGCTCGCTTCTGTATTTTCTGGCCACGAAGCAAAGATGGGAGTGCATTTGGAATACCATCCAGCACTGATTTTCTATCCTCGTAACCAGCCTCTTGACTTTTGATAGCTTCCCAGTTCTTGACGACCTCTTCAGCATTATCAACATCAACATCACCAAACACATGTGGATGTCTTCGAATTAACTTTTCTGTCAACGTATCAATTACATCGTAAATGTCAAAATCTTGGCTCTCTGCAGCAATTTGCGCTTGGAGCATAATGTTGAGTAGGAGGTCGCCAAGTTCTTCTTTTAGTTTTTCTGGATCGCCAGAATCAATCGCTTCAACTGTCTCATAGGTTTCTTCAATGAGTGTAGATTTTAAAGATGTATGTGTCTGTTCCCGATCCCAAGGGCAACCGTTTTCACCTCTTAATGTCGCTATAACTTCAACGAGTGATTCAAACATTTCTTTCTTCATACAATACACTTTTGTTTATAAGCAGCAGCCTTAATTAGTTTCATTTTCTTGTAGGTTTTCTAACTGGATAATCAGTTGTCCAAGTTGAAATCGGAGTAACATGTTATAAATTTGCATGAGTAAAGTCACCTGCGCTTCAGTCGTTAATTCACCCACTTGAATGACCTGCATGAATTTTTCTGCTCGTTCTCGAATCCGTTCAGATTGTGCTACATCAATCGGTTCTGACTGGTTTTGACTCTCTTTGATAAACTGCCAAATCCTATCTTGAATCTCAAGCATATAGTTCTTCGTCATCGCGGTGCGTGCCTTTTTCGCAGAATCAACCCAGATAGTATTCGCCTTCCAATTTAGCATAAAGGCGATACTGTTGATGATCACATCGCGCAGCGTGTCTTCTCCAGAAAGCAGTTCCTCTAAGTTGGTTATGCCTTCTGCTTCTGCTGAGAAGGTGCGAACGCGTGTAAAGTCCTTCAAATTTGTCAACAACATCTCATTTTCAGCAATAAGGTGCCAAAAACTTGCACTCGTTGCAAGCAGTACCTCAACTTGATTGCTAATCTCACCAGACAGTTCAGCACGTAGAGAAAAGTTGTGGATACTATGCAAACGGTTCCGAAATTGTTGCAACTCTGTCGCTGACTGGAATTTCGTGAGACTTGCAACTTGTGGAAGAAGATGTTGACGAATCTGAGCGAGTAGTTCGTTTATAGCAGTTGGTTCAGCGTTCATAAGTGAAATGCCTTCATAAATGGCTATTTTCAATATAATAACAGATTTATTTGCTAATATCAACGCAAATTTGAGATGTGTTCAGGCACTGCTTGACATCAATTTATATCTTGTGATAAAATGTAAATATGATGAAAATAGTCACTTGTTTGTTCATTTGTGTTATATTATTAAGCGTTGCAATCCCTGCAGAGGAAAAACCTCCAAAAGTAGGCGATACCGCACCTGATTTTACGCTTCAAGATGCTGAGGAGAAAGAGCATAATTTAAAGAAGCTGCGTGGGAAACTCGTTTTTCTGATTATGGGCAATCGGAAGATTCGGAAGGAAGACGACAAATGGGCAGAGGCATTCCAGAAAGATTATAAGAAAAATAAACGGGTTACTGCTTATATAATTGCGGATATGCGGAGCGTTCCGGGATTTATACCGAAAGGATTCATTCGGTCCCGAATAAAGAGAAAACCACCACCCGTAACGTTCCTAATGGATTGGAAGGGGCAAGTCCATCAACGCTATCAGACAAAAAAAAAGAAACCTAACCTATATCTGATTTCACCACAAGGAAAAATCGTATTTCATCGCGAAACAAATTTCAAACCAGAAATTTACGCTGAACTTAAAAAACAAATTGATACGCTATTAACTGAAAAACCTTAGACTGCGATTGCATTTGGTGAAACTGAGACATTATGCTACACACAGGAGATAAATATGGATTCCAAAGCCAAAGATGAAATAAAGAAATATTTGTCCTTTCCGATGGTTCTCATAGGCAGTGGTTCATTTGTCGGTGTAATCGGGTGGTTGGGATTGGCTCAAGCGGCGGAAAGTATCCTTTTTTTCGTTGGTTCAATGCTTCTCTCATTTTCAGGTTCAATGGCGACTCTATGCGGTTTAATGAGTCTCGAAAGAATTGCGCCAAGTAAGATTAAAGTCCGAAAAATGAAGTCCGAGATTTCAAAGAATATCAAAATTCAGTATCCGACTTATATTTTAAATGTTGAAAAACTCAAACAGAAGTATCAGGAACTTCATGGAAAATTACCTGAGATCCGAACTGATTGTGAAAATTTTAGGCAGGCAATAAGAAATCAAAGATCAGGGTTAGTTAACTTACAGAAACAACTTCAAGAAAATCTGAAAAATCACGCTTCAGTTATTGGCAACGATAGTGTAGATGGTATTGCTAAAAAGATACTGTGGTCTGAAAAGGAAATTCAGCTTACTGAATTAAATGATGTCTTAGAAAAACTTTCTGGCTTTTTTACAGGAGCAGACTTGGAGCGATATCGCGTTGAACTAACATATATAAGTGGAGGTTTGACTCAATTAGACCAAGGCATAAGAAATTACCGAGAGCTGATGATACTTTGTAACCGCGCAGACGCTAATTATGAGAATATTACAAAGGTAAAGCAGAAAGTTGATAAAGTGGACACTTTGATGGTCTTGCAGGAAAAGCGATTGGAAGAACTTGGAACGGAAATGGATACAAAATGTGAAGAGGCTAAAATGGAGTTATCGCTTTTTCAAGAACGACTTGATGATATCCAGGTAGATGATGAGTGAAAGTAATTCTTAAAGATAGCAGAAACCGAAATGCCAACCAGAACGCATCTCATTAATACTCAATTTGTTTTACTAACACTTTTGCATAGACTATCTCACCCGAAAATATAGCAGACGGTTCACTCTACAATTACCTGACGGAGACATCCCGCTTTGAAAAACAAAAATTTCGCTGATGGTACAAACAAATTCTCGCCATATCGGCAAAAATTATTCAATTCATCGACACCTTGTGAAGATTTAACAGCAAGTATAGAAAATGAAGATTGTCGGATCGCAATGAAACAACTTGAAGAGAACGCCGTTTCTCTTGTGCTTACAGATCCCCCTTATTTTATTGATGGTATGGGGGATGATTGGGACACACAAAAGTTAAATGCACGGGTGAAACCTGGGGTTATTGGTTCGCTACCAGCGGGGATGAAGTTTTCCGTTGAGCAAGGGCGAGAATTGCAACAGTTTCTCACACCCGTTGCTGAAGAATGGATGCGCGTTATTCGCCCTGGTGGATTTTGTCTCGTCTTTAGCCAAAATCGACTCGCCCATAGAACCGCCACCGCATTAGAAGATACCGGGTTTGAAATACGGGACGTTTTGATATGGCGATACGAAGGGCAAGCAAAAGCTTTTTCACAAGATCATTTTATCAGGAAGCGGAAAATTCCTGTTGCAGAAAAAGAACGACTTATCCGTAAAATTGGGGGACGAAAAACACCGCAGTTGAAGCCACAAGGTGAGATGATAATTCTCGGACAAGCCCCCAGAGAGGGGACTTTTGTAGATAACTGGGACAAGTGGGAAACGGGATTAATTGATGTTAATAATCCTTTGATTAATGCAACACAATTCCCCGGCACTGTCATTCCAGCAAAAAAGCCTAAAGAACGATATGAACACATGACCGCAAAACCTGTGAACTTATTGCAACATCTTATTCGCATTTTCTCCGCTCCCCATGCACTTGTGCTTGATTCCTTCGCAGGGTCCGGATCAACTGGCGTTGCTGCCATACTTGAAGGTAGAAATTTTATCGGGTTTGAGATCGAACCCGAGATGGCGAATCACGCCCAAGAGAGAATAAAGACTACATTTTATGAACAACAATCTTCCGACACCAAATGATTTACAAAAATCGTGGGAAGGTATATGCAATATCCATGCACAGTATTTGAAAAACATGAGGTATTTCTTCCTAAAGTTAAACGGTATAATCAACAAGCAAAATCTATCTGGCTTGCTGTCTTACACTATTGCTTTGTCAACAGATTATTGTCCGTCGCGATTCGGAGATCGCTCCCGCCAAATGCCAAACGCGCATTTGGCGTTGATTTGGCTGAATGCCAAACGCGCATTCAGCGTTGATTCACAGAAAATGTGTATCTTTAATTTCAAGGTTCACCATAAATGCTAAAACATTTGATGACATAAAAGTTGTTATGAAATGCGGGATGTAAGACCTATAAGGAAAGCTTCAGAAGCAGTACAATGAAAAGTTTTTGAGTGGTTAAAAAAGCGATTCAAGTTTCTATGATGATACCCAGAGCAGCACGTTTTTAGCTGCTCTAAAAAAATCTGTCTAATTTTGGTCAGAAAAAAAGAATAGTAGGATTGGTATGAAATATCTTGTCACGGGATGTGCTGGATTTATAGGGTGGAAAGTCACTGAATTTTTGCTGGTGGACGGACATACTGTTATTGGTATTGACAACCTAAATAACGCTTATGATGTAACGATTAAGAAGTGGCGACTTTCACAACTTCAAGCATTCCCCGACTTTCATTGCCACCATATAGATATTTGCGACCATGCTTCACTTGTACCGATATTTAATGAACATTACGATGCTGTGATTAACCTTGCGGCGCGTGCGGGTGTTCGGCAATCTGTTGAAAATCCTTGGGTTTACATTGATACAAACGTTACAGGCACACTAAACCTACTGGAACTCTGTCGTACATCTAATATAAAGAAATTTGTGTTAGCCTCTACCTCAAGTTTATACGGTGCCAATAATCCGCTTCCATTCAGTGAAGAAGCAAACACAGATGGACCGCTTTCCCCTTATGCTGCCTCAAAAAAAGGGGCAGAAGCACTCTGTCATAGTTATCACCATCTCTACGATATTGACGTAACAATATTTCGTTTTTTTACTGTTTATGGCCCCGCTGGACGTCCGGACATGAGTGCGTTCCGTTTTGTCCAATGGATTAGTGAGGGAAGACCGGTTATCGTCTATGGCGATGGCAAACAATCCTCGCGCGATTATACGTATGTTGAAGACATTGCACGTGGCGTGATTGCAGGACTGAAACCGCTCGGATATTCGGTCATAAACCTCGGTTCAGATAGTCCAATTGTCCTAATTGACACGATTAGATTGATAGAGGAACTCGTCGGCAAGAAGGCAGAATTATCCCATCAACCCTTTCATCCTGCTGACGTACGCGCCACATGGGCAAATATCCAAAAAGCGGAGCAGCTTTTAGGATGGCAACCACAAGTATCTTTTCGTGAGGGGATCACAGCACTCGTTGAATGGTATCAAGAGCATCGTGATTGGGTAAAGGATATTCCAACCGGGTAACGGTACAACGGAGTATGCTATATTTTATGCAGCTGTTAAAATTTCCACTGCTTTTTCCAACGCTTCTCCATCCACCTTCAGCTTAGCATTTTCTACCTCGCGCTTCACATAGGTCAAAGTATTTTCCAAGTTCATCGGCGTTGCAATCTCCTGTACAATTTTGTGTAGGCGTTTGACATCGGTTTTCTTAATCCCGGTCTGCTCTTCCACACGAGTATGCAATGCTGCAGGTGATTCTGGCTCTTGAGGGGTTTCAGTAGGTTTTGATGCGGTCTTTTTTGAATTCGTATTCCGCTTTTTTGCAGTGGGAGTGCGTTTTCGGGATGTCGTCTTCTGAATTTTTCCCACGTCCAACGCTTTAACACCACATTCCTTACACAATTTCGCTGTGACTTCAGCCAACGTCATCGTTACAATCACTTCACTGATAGCACCACAGAGTTCACATTCCGTAAGATTTTCAATACCAGAAAGGATGTCGGCGTGTAGCCCCAGCATCTTTTGTTTGTCGGTCTTTGTCGGTTTCTCTTTTTGACACAAACCTATCAGTTTTTGTGCCGCTTTCTCAATTTGATCTAAATTTCCCATGTCACACCTCCAATAAATGTTATAATTAGTATAACATTTATATAAATGTGTGTCAAGGAAAGTTTAGATCTATATAACAGTCGGCAGGATTTATTTGGCTGCATCTTCATCTTTATACAACTTATATTCGAAACTATCAATGAGTGCTTCGTAACTTGCCGATATAATGTTTTCTGAGACCCCGACGGTGCTCCAACTCATTTCGCCATCACTCGCTTCAATAAGCACACGCACCTTTGAACCGGTTCCTGCTTTGGTATCTAAAACTCGAACTTTGTAATCTATCAATCTGACCGTCTGTAAGGCGGGATAGAACTGTTCAAGAGCTTTCCTTAGTGCCGTGTCCAACGCATTCACAGGGCCATCGCCATCCGCCGCTGTGTGAGTCGTAGCCCCATCTGGCGTGGTAACCTTTACTGTTGCCTCTGAACGCATGGTGTGGTCAGTAAACTTCTCAATAATGACGCGAAAACCGAGCCGTTCAAAAAAGGATTCATACCCATTAAAGACTTTGCGTGTCAAGAGTTCAAAAGATGCTTCAGCAGCTTCATACTGATACCCTTCATTCTCTAATTCTTTCAGGCGGTTGAAGAGTTCAAGTACCTGCGGCGAGTTCTTATCGTAATTCGGATACTCCTTCTCAATTTTTTTCATGATAGTGCCTCGACCCGCTTGGTCGGAGACCAGAATGCGTTGTGTATTGCCGACTGTTTCTGGTTCAATATGTTCATACGTAAGGCGATTTTTACGGATAGCGTCAGTGTGTAAGCCTCCCTTGTGCGCAAAAGCGGAACGTCCTACATACGGTTGACGTTCATCATGCGGCAGGTTTGCCAACTCACTGATTAACCGAGATACGCGGGTAATTGCTTGCAGTTGGGTATTACTGATACACGCAATACCTAACTTTAGTTGAATCGTGGGAATGATAGAGGCAAGATTAGCATTGCCACATCGCTCACCATAGCCGTTGAATGTTCCTTGAACATGGTTCGCACCGGCTTGGACGGCTAATACTGAGTTTGCTGCACCCATACCTGCATCGTTATGTGCATGGATACCGACAGGCAAGGGTAGTGCTGACATCGCTGCTTTGACACCTTTCTGAATTTCAAAGGGCAACCGACCTCCATTGGTATCGCAAAGTACAAGGCATTTCGCGCCACCTGCTGCGGCGACACGAAGCGTTTCAAGTGCATACTCTGAGTCATCAACGTATCCATCAAAAAAGTGTTCTGCATCGTAAATCACTTCACGCCCATTTTCCACAAGATACCGAACAGAACTCTCAATTAATTCCAAGTTTTCTTCTGCTGTAACTCGTAAGACGTCCGTTGCATGGAGACGCCAACTTTTACCGAAAATTGTAACGGTTCTTGCTCCTGTATCAAGCAAAGCAGACAAGTTCGGGTCAGTATCGGGGGCATAAGTAGGATAACGCGTACTGCCGAACGGCACAACTGTTGCTGTTTCCAACGCCATATCTTTTGCACGCTTGAAAAATTCGATATCTTTCGGATTAGAACCGGGATAGCCTCCCTCAATATAGCGGATACCTAATTCATCTAATGCCTCTATGATGATAAGTTTGTCTTCAACGGAAAATGCAACGCCTTCGGCTTGACTCCCATCCCTGAGTGTTGTATCGTAAAATTCAACCATGTGTTTTTACATTTGTTTTGACTTGCGCTTTGAATATAGGCATGCAAACCTCGCCCTACAACGCCAAAAATTGATGCCTCCTTTAATGGCAATACCCGTCTATTTCTTGCTAAAATTCTATCACAATTTAGGGCAAAAGTCAAGATTATTACAATCGTATTTATGTTGACGAATCTTGTCAATTCAAAGCATGTTTTGCTTTCATAATCTAAAAATTTATGCTACCATTAATAAATCATGAAAACCTATAACATCTTTCTAATCTGTTGCGCTTTGTTGCTATCAAGTTGTGGGATATTCGGAACAAAACCTGTCAAACCGCAAGCGCCAACACCCTCTATCGATCCACTTGAAAAACTACATGTGGATATTGATGCGGTATTGCAAGACACGTTGTTTACTACTGCAAGTATTGGGATAAAAGTCGTTGCTGTTGAAACAGGAAAGATGATTTACGCCAAAAATGCCCACAAATTGCATCATCCCGCTTCCACGACAAAACTTTTTACCGCAGCAACCGCTTTGGCTAAACTTGGATCGGACTATCAGTTTGCAACAACACTTTATACGGATACAACTACGGACACGCAAGTTGAAGGAAACGTCTATCTCAAAGGAAGAGCTGATCCTGTGCTTCAATCAGCCGATATAGTAGAATTGTGTGAGGTTTTAGCACAAACAGGTGTAAAAACAATACGAGGAGACATCGTTGTTGACGAAACCTATCTTGACACTGTTCGGGAAGGTCCAGGATGGATGTGGGATGATAAACCGCTTCGGATTAGTGCCTTAAGTATCCGCAACATTGAACCCGATGCTAAAACAGGTAGCAGAGCTATCGCGTGTGGACACCTTTTGAAAACCAATCTTATGCAAAAGGGGGTTGATGTAATGGGAAAGGTTGTCTCAGGAACAGTGCCATCAGATGCGAACAGAGTCGCTACACATCTATCACCACCGCTTGCCGACATTATCAAACTGATGAACAAACCGAGTGACAATTGGATTGCTGAGTTCCTGTTCAAAACAATCGGTGCTGAAGTAAAGGGTGAACCGGGAACGTGGAGAAAGGGGAGAGAGGTTGTTACGGAATTCTTAGTTGAGATTTTGGGTGAGCCGCCTGCACACCGATTTGTGGACGGTTCAGGGCTATCTCGGTATAATCTCCTCAACGCTGAATTGTTGACCAAGCTGCTTGTTTATATGTATCACAATTTTGAGTTGATGCCAGAATTTATGGCATCGCTTCCGATTGCTGGTGTTGATGGCACTTTGAAAAATCGGATGCAAGGGATGTACGCTGAAAAGACATTGCGTGCGAAAACTGGTACGTTAAGTGGTGTTTCCGCACTTGCTGGCTACACTACAACAGCAGATGGTGAGGTGTTGGCGTTTGGCATCCTCGTAAGCCATTATGTTGGATCAGCGGCAACTGCGCGGGGGATTCAGGATAAGATTGGGAATTATTTGACAGGATTCACTCGTCATCCGGTTAGTGACGTTAGCGGCAAACTCTCCCAAGACGAATAGAAACAACTTACGTGGTAGCTTCATCAAAGCAATTTTCTTGCTATATAGGTCTTCGGGTGGTATAATATTAGCGGTTTTGAGGTGCAGATCTAATAAGATGGTGTAATTTTATCTTCACAGTGTCCACGGATCCTCTGCTGGTATCTCAAGAATAGAAACTAACCTTAAATATAACAAACACACTACACGACTCTTTTATGCGAATTGTTAGAGAAAATGAGTTGGCGAAATTTGCAGAGCAACATCCGAATACTCGTGCATCCCTCAACCATTGGGCGCAATTAATGAGAGAAGGAAGTTTCAAGTCAATTATTGACTTGCGAGAAACGTTCGGACGTGTTTCTCCGGTGAAGGTCAGGCCCAGAAGATTTAATCGTGATTCAATAACATTAACAGTTTTCAACATTAGTGGCAACGATGCCCGCCTTATTACAATTGTCCAATACTCAAAGCAAACCGTGATTATTGATCAGGTGCTAACACACGACGAGTATGATACAGGAAATTGGAGAAAGTGAACTATGTTAACTGAAAGACAACCTATAGAGCATATATTGTCAACACCATTTTCTCTGGAACTTAATGCCTTATTTGAAAAAACAAATATTAATGCGCTTCTCCAAGAACAAGCAATTGCTGAGTTCAGTTCCAAGCATCTACAAACACTGATGTGGGAAATCGCGCCTGAAGGTCCAAGTCCGCCTTCCAAACCCATGCAAACTTCAGCACAGCAACAGGTTGAATCCGGTCCGTACCCAGAAAGCGACTATCAATGGCTTATGGAGGTGCTTGAAACATTAACCGATATAGTGGAGCGGAACGTAAACAACAACTTTGCTGCACTGCCCAAAGCCGACTATAAACAACTTGATGTAGTGTTAAAAGAGTTAATTTATATTGTTGGTGACAATGAAAAACATCCCTTGGCACCATTGATGGATTTCATCAGTGTCCTTACCTCACAGTATGAGGACGAACACTTTCCAAAATTGACAGATCTATTCCCCGAACTAAAGGAAGGTGTAGAACCAAACGACACAAAAGATGAAAATCAACAAGAAAAACTTACCAAGGAGGCGGGAAAACCTACAAAATCACTGGCCGCAGAGGCATTTTTTTCCATCGGCAACCTTCTTTCGGACGGAGGTAAGATAGAAGAAGCGATCTCCGCTTATGACCAGGCGATACAACTTGATCCGGAGTATGCCTATGCTCACTACAACCGAGGAAGATCGAAAGGATCATTAGGTCAATATGAGTCTGAAATCGTAGATTTAGATGAGACTGTGCGACTTATCCCCGATTTTGCTGAAGTTTACTTATTGCGAGGTATTGCAAAAGCCGCTCTGAATCACTATGAAGCTGCTGTTGCTGACTTTGACGAGACTCTACGACTAAACTTAGACAATTCGCTCGTATATGTAGTTTATGCCTCGCGAGGTATTGCAAAAGTCGCACTGGGTTGCCATGAGGCAGCAATTGCGGATTTTGATGAAAGTATCCCGCTGGATATAGGCCATTCTCTAATACATACAGTTTACTTCCTGCGGGGCTATTCAAAATGGGTACTAGGGGCGCATGAGGATGCGATTGCCGATTTTGATAGGACTCTCCAACTCAAATCAGACGATGCCCAAGCCTACTTCATGCGCGGACGTGCCAAGATTAAGTTGGAACAATATGAAACCGCAATTACTGATTTTGATAAAAGTCTCCAACTTGAACCAAATGACTCTGATGCCTATTTCCTTAGAGGTTATGCCAAACACAACCTAGAACAAAACGAATCTGCAATTGCGGATTTAGATGAAGCCCTCCATCTCAACCCAGATCTCTTCGTAGCCCACTTCTTGCGAGGTATTGTAAAATGTCTGCTTAATCAATATGAATTTGCGATTGCGGATTTCAATGAGGGGCTTCGCCTTTACCCAAATTTCGCTGAAGCTTATTCATTGCGAGGCTACGCTAAATATGGAATAGGAGAATATGAATCTGCAATTGCGGATTTTGACGAAACTATCAGGCTTGAACCAGAAAACGCACTGGCTTATAACAATCGGGGACACTTGAAAAATAAACTCGGACAATATGAATCTGCAATTGCAGACTGCAACGAATGCATCCGTTTAGATCCAGACAACGCATGGCCTTACACGAACCGAGGGTTTGCAAAAATGATGTTAGGTCAAACTAAGTCTGCTCTTATTGATTGTGATAAGGCGATAAGTTTGGATCCGAATTTAGCTGAAGCGTATGACACACGAGGCAAAGCAAAAGCCCTTTTAGGTAGAACTCAGGATGCAAAAACGGATTTTCAGAAAGCTTTGGAATTGGCAGAACAAGCAGGTAATCAAGATCTTAAAACAGAAGTAGAGCAATCACTCCGAGAACTTGAAAACACCGAGTAGAACAAATTTCTTCACCCAACCGCTATGAAATCTCTGGCGGTGGTTCACCCACAGCAGACTTTCCATCTTTCAATATCGGCTCCGCATTCCCCCAAAGACGACTTCCATCGTGTGATAAAAGCGGCTCCGCTGAATACTGCGCAAGGTACGCTCGCCGCATTGAAGCGGTAGTATTTGTTCCGCTACTGTGGAAATTAATGCTCGTAAATGCGACAATGCTGCCCGCAGGTACAATAGCAGGCACACCCTTTTCCGGACCAAAATAACCGACCAGATCATTACTTCCCTCTTCACGGATATGCTTCACCCAAGAGCGAATACCGATTTGTGAATACGGCATGACGTATACTGTGCCATTTTCTTCGGACATATCGTCAAGTGCACACCAACAAGTTAGATAAGGTTTGTGATCAGGATAACCGACATACCCAGAATCTTGATGCCAACTGAATTTCATGCCAGCCTCAGCCCCCTTGACAACATACTGTTCCCAAAAAAGATAGGCTGTATCACCTAAGGTGGCACGGCAGACATCCGCCATCAGATCACTGAACAGGAATTCGCGAAGTTTTGGCTGTTTCCTGAAGCAGTTAGAAACAAAGTAGCGTTTGTTACGATGATTGAGACCGAGCACATCTGTGCCCTCTTGTTCCATCCGCTCATCCATCTGACTAATAAATGTGCCGCATTCACCACGCAGCAGTTCTAAAAGTGGTTCTGGAATAACACTCTCTAAGATGAAATAACCTTCCTCTTGATACTGCTGTTTCTGTTCATCGGTTATGTTGATCAACTGAGTCTCCTATTTTCTATTCAATGCTAATCTTGCGTGCGATCTGACCGTTGCTTTCCCAGTAAGTTTTTTTCTTTGTGATATACTCAGAATTAGCAGCCGGTTGAATGTTGCCTTTTGTATCAATTGCTCTGGAGACGATGGTGTGTTCACCTTTAGCAGGATTGTCCCAATCGAAATGCCAGATTTTCCAAGCGAATTCAGCATCTTCTTCTGGGTCTATTGTAGCCATTTGCCACGGACCACCATCAATACTTACCTCAACCTTTTGGATAGGCGCGCCCCATGCTGCACCGTAGATACGGTATTCTTCACCGATGCGTGTCACCTTGGCTGTCAGCGACTTCAACTGTGTTCTACCAACTGAAGTCTCCATCCAGACCGATTCGCCATCGGAACGTTTTTCCTCGCGTATCGTGACATAATCGCGTCCCATGAATCTTCCCATAAACCGGGTATCACGAATCTCAATGCGTTTGAGCCATTTGACACAAGCGATGCCGTACCAACCCGGCGCAATCAAGCGAAGTGGGGCACCGTTTCGATGTGGTAAAGGTTCACCGTTCATCTCGTAACAGAGTAGATTGGTTTCTTGCAGTGCGTCTTCTAAAGACATACTCCGTGCAAAGTTCTGGTGCATCGTAACGCCTCGCCGCTTCTCTTCTCCAGTATCGTGCCCGAAGAAGATAACTTCAATGCCGTTCTCTTTGATACCAGCCTCTTTGAGAATTGGAGCGAGGGGTGTACCACCCCACTTTGCGTTGCCAATTGCACCAGTAAATATTGGAAAGCCGTGGTTGCCGGCGCATTCCAATGTAAAAGTTACATTCTGCTTCGGGCGAGCTTTAATATCTTCAAGCGTAAGCATTAACGGCTTTTCAACCAACCCGCTGATCTCCAGTTTCCACGCCGCGAGGTCGACTTCGGGTATACCGTAATGGGAAACGTTGAAAAACTTGTCGTTTGGTGTGATGAACGAATCAAATTTGTTCCAATCTAATAAAACACGATCTGAAGAAGGTTTCGGTGGTTGATCGGCAAACGGGATCAGTACTTCACCTTCTCGACTGGGGAAGGCATAAACTGCCCAAGGACTAAGCAATAATCCTGTAAGCGTTAAGCCGCTGCGTCTTAAAAAATCTCTGCGATCCATAAGTATTCCTCTACGCTTTCATTGCTGCGACGTAGTTGAGGTTAACCTGTTTCCAATTGACAACTTTGCTCCACGCATCAATGTAATCGGCGCGTCGGTTCTGGTATTTCAGATAATAGGCGTGTTCCCAAACATCAAGTCCGAGAATAGGCGTATGCCCTTCCATCAGCGGACTATCCTGATTTTTAGTAGCATAGATTTGCAGCTTCTTCTTTTCATCAACAACAAGCCAAGCCCACCCAGAGCCAAAATGTGTTTTTGCTGTGTTTGCTAACTTCTCTTTTGCAGCATCAAGCGAGCCAAAGGTAGATTGCATCGCTTCGGCAACTTTACCAGTAAGTTCTCTGCCACCAGAAATCATTGTGCTCCAGAATAGCGTATGGTTAGCGTGTCCACCGCCACTGTTGATAACAGCTTGACGAATTTTCATCGGCACTTTCTTTATATTTCGAAGCAAATCCTCAATTGATTGATCTGCTAAGGCATGATTATCTCCGACTGCTGCGTTGAGTTTATTGACATAACCTTGGTGATGTTTACCGTGATGGATCTCCATTGTACGCTTATCAATATGCGGTTCAAGCGCATCATATCCATAGCGTAACTTTGGAAGTTCATAACCATGGCTATGGTCACCATGTAAATGGTGATCTGCGTAAACACGCAGTGGATTGGCAGCCAGAAAAACACCTGCTAATGCGGTGCTGCCAGTAATTAAAAAGTTTCTACGGTTCATAGGTTCTCCTCACCATGCTATTTTTAATAGTATTTTAGCAAATTTTGGGTGCTGTGTCAAGTGGCTTAATGCGTAAATTCTTTTGACAACAAATTGAGGCAGGGTTAAAATAGTAGGAATGAAAAGCAAGATTACTCAGATATATGGCTTAAACGCGAAATCAACACATACTTTTAGAATTGGGCATCAACACTGTCCACAGCCGAGGCAACCGTAGCAACGTTTAAATCTTATGATCTATAAAACTATTTCATATTGGCTGTGGTTCTCAATTTTTGGCGTTTTAGCATTGGTGCTTGCCACCATACCCCTATTTAATATACTCGCTTTTGAGTTTTGCGCGATTATTACCCTTTGTGTTGCCTTCGCCTGTGCTCATGTGGCAATGACCGAATTTCAGACAATGAAACGTAATCCAGATAACCTAACTGGCACGTCCAGTCAGGTTATTTTGGGATGTTTCTGGCGCGCATTAATGGCAAATGCAGTATTGCTGATAGCAACACTCATCATAATTCTACTAAATGCATTCCGGATAAAAAACTGCAATTTCGGTGAAGGATTTCTCATTTTCCTCATCTTGCCGACACTCAGCTGCTTTACCGTAACAGCAGCAGGTTTATTCTTCAATGTGTGGATTCAAAAGAGATGGTTAGCATATCTGGCGTATCTGGCGTTTCTTCTTATTTCATGCATTCCAGTTGTCATAAATCTGATATTCCATCCACCCGTGTTTGCTTTTCATCCCATTCTCGGATATTTCCCTGGACCAATTTACGATTTCGTTATTTCAATTACAAACACCTTACTCATAGCACGTGGTGAAACAGTAATATGGGGGTTGTTATTCTTAACGATTTCAATCTATGCATGTGAAATTGGTCGGGAGACAGGTTTTGTTCCAAAACTTCGGTGGCGTAATCTTATTCAGTTTAATTCTACAAAATCGCTTTGGCGGATCACAACGGTTTGTGTATTGGTAATTTTAGTTATCGGTATTGAAGTCTTTTCCGGGAAATTAAGGATTCGTCCAACGCGTGGCGACATCGCCCAAGCGTTAGGCGGTTATAGAGAAACGGAACATTTTGAGATTTTCTATGCACAAGAACTTGAGGAAGAGATTGATCTATTCACCGACGATTGTGAATTTCGTTATGCCCAGTTGTCTGATTACTTACAGACAGAAAACTCAAGGAAAGTCCGCGCCTATCTATATGCGTCTCCTACACAGAAAAAGAAGTTGATCGGGGCGGGGAATACGTTTGTTGAAGACCCGTTTGGTTACGGTTTTCATATCCATTCATCAGGTTTCCCGCATCCCGTTCTAAAGCATGAACTTGCGCACGTGTTGACTGCTGACTGGTCTCCTTGGAAGGTTAGTTTGAACGTAGGAGTGCACGAAGGCATTGCCGTTGCAGCGGATTGGAATGAGGGACGACTTACAGTGCATCAATGGGCAAAAGCAATGCGTCAACTAAAGGTTGCCCCGTCTCTTTCCAGCGTCATGGGCATTGGATTTTGGAGACATGCAGGTTCACGCAGTTATTTACTTGCGGGTTCTTTCATCCGTTTCCTTGTTGACACTTATGGATTAGATGAGTTAAAACAGGCTTTTCCATTTGGGAATTTATCAAAAGGTTATACGAAGGATTTGATCACTTTAGAAGCAGAATGGATTAGCTTTTTAAAAAATGAAGTGCCTTTGCAAGATACAGACATAGCTTATGCTGAACGCCGTCTAAGACGCGGTGGAATCTTTGAGCAGGTTTGTGCTCATGAAATGGCAGCACTACGCAACAAAGCGTGGCAAGCATATTACAGAAATGATTTCACGTCTGCCATTGACATTTTTCATCAAATGCTGTCTGATGAACCAGAAAACCCAAGAACGCTATTAGGTTTGATGTTTAGTGCATTTAAGATTGGAGATTATAAACAAGCGACTTTACTTGCAAAACGCATTATGGCAGATGTAAATTCACAATACAGAGCTGAAGCAGCGCAGCTACTGGGGGATATTCATTGGCTACAAGGGGATATAGAAAAAGCATTAAATCTATATAAAGAAACGGTTTCGTTTGTCACTCGTGAAACCATTGAACAGAGTATTCTCAAACGCATTGCAGCACTTTCGGAAAATTATACACCTCAATCCAGAGAACAGCTGCGCACTGTTATACTGCCGAAAAGTTCTGCAGGTCGTACGGGGAGTGGGACAAAAATAGCACTTCTATTGCGGGTTATTAAGACTGAACCTGACAATTGGTTAGCATATTTTTTGGTAGGTGAGTTACTTCATAAAGAAAAAACGTGGGAACTCAGCACACAATATCTTCACCATGCAATTACCTTAAGGGAAAAAGAAGAGAGGCAAACGGTCCCGCCTCAAATTGCATTGAAATCGCGCTTGTTAATGGGGATGAACGCTTTTTACATGAAAGATTATAAAATCGCTGAAGCAATGTTTTCGGCAGTGGCGACCGATCAGACACAACCCAAGGGAACAAAACTTTCTGCACGATATTGGGTGGAACGGTGTCGGTGGACAGAAAACCGCACACGATAAGTTGTTATGCATTTTTCTAAGTATTTTAACAAGGTTCGCGATTACAAAATCGTTAATGTTAATTCGGTGTTGTAGCATCCTTAAGAGGGTGTGTAAAGTTTTGGTTATTAACCCAAATATACTTTGTAGGAGGGAACTTCGATTCCCGACAGTTCGCGATTCGGAGATCGCTCCTACAAATTTTATCTGCGTATTTCTACAAAAACTTTACATACCTTCCTTAAGATTTTAACTTGGCATATATTATACTTTAAAGTATAATATATGCCGTGTGGGAGTAAAAAGATGTTTATAAATCGAGACCAAGAACTTGACGATTTAGAGCGAAGGTATTATAAACGAAGTGCAGAATTATTTGTATTATATGGCAGGCGCCGAGTCGGAAAAACTGAACTTCTACTGCAGTTTTGTAAAGACAAGCGGTGTATCTATTTTTTGGCGAGTCAATTGAAAGAACGGGATCACCTTCGTCAACTGATTGAAATAGCACAGCATGTAGTTGACGACCCATTGCTGCAAAATCTAACATTTAATGATTGGGAATCCGTATTAATTTATTTTGCTCAAAAATCTCAGGATGAACGGCTTGTTTTAGTGCTTGATGAATTTCAGTATCTGTGTGAAGATAACCCAGCACTGCCCTCTCTAATACAACGTTTTTGGGATTTACATGGAATAAATAGCAATCTTTTTTTGATTCTATGCGGGTCACGAGTAAGTTTTATGGAACGAGAAGTATTGGCCGAACGTTCCCCACTGTATGGGAGACGAACAGGACAATTGCAGTTAACACCGCTATCATATAGAGATAGTGGAAGTTTCTTCCCTGAATATTCCTCTAAAGAAAAGTTAATTATTTATGGTATCCTTGGTGGTATCCCAGCATATCTAAATCGCTTTACATTCCGTTTCTCGCAACATTCAGAGCAAACATGTAAAAGAACGATAGAACAACATATCAAAGAAGAATTACTCACCCCTCAAGGATATTTATTTGATGAAGTTAACTTTTTGTTACGCATGGAACTCAGAGACCCAAGAACGTACGCAAGTCTATTACAAGCAATCGCTGGAGGCGCGACAAGATTAAATGAAATTTCCCAACGGGTCGGACTTGAAACTACAAATGCGAACAAATATCTGAGCGTGCTCCGGGAGTTAGGGTTAATCAAACGCGAAACGCCCCTAACTGAACGTGCACCGCAGAAAAGCCGAAAAGGTATCTATAAAATTGCGGATAATTATCTTAATTTTTGGTTTCGGTTTATACTACCTAATAGAAGTTTAATTGAATCAGGGAACGCGGATTTAGTGTATCAGCAAATGATTGCTCCTTATCTTTCCGATTACATGGGATCAATTTTTGAGG
Source organism: Candidatus Poribacteria bacterium (assembly GCA_965219695.1). GTDB lineage: Bacteria > Poribacteria > WGA-4E > WGA-4E > WGA-3G > MSPOR6. The sequence continues at coordinate 100,796 of CBDCOJ010000019.1, forward strand.
ACGTTTGCCGCCAATACATGAGGTTCTATTGGGAAGAAAAACTGAAAGTGGCTCCTAAGCAAATTGGAGCACATTGGGAATCAAATCTTGAAATTGACGTATTGACAGAAAACATTGACGAGAGTCACTGGTTTGGTGAGTGCAAATGGTGGGAAGCACCTGTTGGAGAGAACATACTGGACCGCCTTATTGAAAAGACTGTGAAAATCCGTGATCAGTGGCAGCAGAATCCAAGATATGTGTTATTCTCCGCCAGTGGCTTCACAGATTCACTTAAAAATAGGGCGGACCAAGAAGATGTTTTACTTATTGAGCTAAACGACTTACTTTAGTCTTTCTAAATTTAACAAACGGACATTTTCAACTTAAGATGGAGAAGTGGAAATGGCTGAAATCATTACCGGAGATCGCGTTGGGCAAAATGGTACAATTCGCGTCGGGTGTTCGGCAGTTATTTTTGACAAGGATCGTGAAAAAATCCTACTAACAAGACGTGAAGACAATAATCAATGGTGTTTACCAAGCGGCGGAATGGAACCGGGCGAAAGCGCAAGTGAAGCATGTATCCGAGAAGTAGAAGAAGAAACGGGTTTAAAAGTAATAATAAAACGCTTAATCGGTGTTTACACAACACCACACGAGTTAATTGTGTATCAAGACGGAAACAAAATCCAGTTGGTGGCATTATGTTTTGAAGCAGAAATTGTGGGTGGTGAACTTCGGCTTAGCTGCGAAACAACCGACTATGGATACTTTTCCTATCAAGAAATACAAGAATTGGATTTACTTTTGAACCACGCGCAACGTATCAAAGATGCTTATAAAGAAAACCTGACAACGTTTATTAGGTGATGTATATCTTAGATAACAAGTTGAATTCTGGCTAAAAACTTCAAAACTGTTGCGGTTCAATGTAAACCAAAGCTGCTCACGTAATCGGACGATGTGGGTCAATGAAACAGTTATTTTCATCCTTGCGGCGGGGTGTCGGTAATGCATCTGCTTTTGCCTTAAGTCTAAAAAGCACATCTGCATAATCTGGATTGTCTATCAGATTGTTTCGTTCGTCTGGGTCTTTTGAGAGATCAAAAAGCTGATCAATCCATCCTTTATCGTTGTCAAATCGGAAATACTTTAAACTGCCTTCTTTGACCATTACAGAAGGTCCGTTTTGCGCACGCCATAATTCACTGTAGACAGTATCCTCCCACTCATCAGTATTCCCTTCAATTAACGACACAAGCGATCTCCCGTCAAGTTCATCTGGTGCGGGAATTTCTGCTAACTCACATAACGTCGGAAAGAGGTCAACTAACGATACATTCTGCTCAACGATCTTTGGTTCTCGTCCAAACTTTTTTGGATACCAAATTGAGAGAGGGACACGCGCAGATGCTTCAAAATAACTCTGCTTTTCCCACAATCCTTTTGTGCCGAGCATCTCACCGTGGTCGGAGAGAAAAACGATGATAAAATCATCAAGCACATTCAGATGTTCTAATTTCTCAATTACTCGTCCAAACTGTGCATCCATCCACTCAATCATTCCATAATATGCAGCGGTGGCTCGGTGTGCCTGACGGTAGGTGACATCTTTACCCACCTGAACTCTGAAAAAGTTGTCGTATCCAAACTTTTCGTTCGGTTCTTCAACAATCGGTTCCACGCGCTGCATGTAGTAGTTGAATAGGTCAAGCGGACATTGATATGGATAATGTGGTGCCCACAGACTCACTGCCATGCATAGTGGATTAGACTTGGGTCGGTCATAAGAGGCGTTGACGAAAAATTCCTCAAGGAACAGCAGCGCGCCATCAACGGTATATTGGTCATGAAGCATCCAATGTCCTATACCGGGTTGCGCATCACGGATTTCTTGAACGACTTTGTTCTGTTTCATGCCAGTACCGGGTTCACGTTCAGTTTTTGCATAGTGTTCGTCTTTCACGGCGGGATAGGGGTAGCCGTTATTTCCAACAATATCGCGTCCGACACGTTCCTGCCAACCGTGCATGACATCAGTACCGACAAAATGCATTTTGCCTGCACAGCACGAATAATATCCGTAGTTACCCAAATGTCCGGGAATGGTTCGGACTTCTGTCGGCATTGGGTCGCCGAAGTTAAGGCATCCGCAGTTGCGAGGATAGAGACCAGATAGGAAACTTTGGCGCGCAGGGACGCAGACTGGAGATGGTGTATAAGCATTACGGAAGTATGTGCCCTCATTCATAAACCGAGAAAGCGTTGGTGTACGAATAGCCGTGTCACCTTCAATAGGCAATATATCAGGTCTGTGTTCATCGTTGATGAGTAAAAGAATATTAGGTTTATTTTGTGGCATGCTACTTTGCGTTCTGGTACACGGAGTGTGCCTATTACTTTAGTAAGGTGACATCAGTCCTTCTGCACCCGGAATCGGTTTCCGCTCAAATTCCGGTGTAATCCACCTTTCACCTGGGTCTTTACCCGGTTTATAATATCCATAAACGACTGTCCATCTGGTGTCACTATCCTGTTTTCTTGGTGTTACGGCATGAGCGGCATGCGTCCACATCAGGACGACCGTTCCCGGCGGTACCGATAACGCTTCAATTTCTAACGGTTCACCGGTCTCAGGATGGGTTTTCCCTGCCAACCAACCCTCTTGTAATGCTTCATCTGTTGCCGCCCGAATTTTGGGATCACGGTAAAGATGACTCCCGGGTGCTGTCTTCAAACCGCCATCATCCGCTTCAAATCCGTTGACATAGAAGAAGATACGGACATACCCGTAGCGCGGATCATCTTCAGAATAACTGTGGCTATGCCAACCGATACCACCATTACCCCCTGGGCGATTGAGGCTAACGCAGTGGTCATAACGGACCTCTTCGCCAAGCACTTGACGCGCGAGTTTAAGCATTTGAGGATGCGGGATCAGACTTTCGAGATAACTATCATATTCCGCTGCAAATCTGTTCGGTTCATATCCTTTTTTACCGCCAGGGATGAGTGATTCAATTCGAGCTAACGCTTCTGTCAACCGTTCCTGAGCATCAGTCGTAAGAAGTTTAGGCAGTACATAATGACCATTATGATCTAATTCACTTCGATCTTGATCACCAAAGGTGTAATCATGAAAGATCTGGGTTTTGTGGCATAAAAACTCCTAAGTTCACACTCTTCCAACTGGTAGATTTACCCAAGTTGCTACCCGTAAGATATTATACATGCAGACTGTGATTTTGAATAAAGAACAGTTCGTTTTTTGTGAAATATCGTAGCGCAGAACTATGTGTTTGGAATTTTACATAGGCGGCAACTTAGGCTACAACCTTAATAAAGGGGCATCAACCCTTCTGCTCCAGGGATCGGTTTCTGTTCAAATTCGGGCGTAATCCAACGGGCATGAGAAGGTTTTCCCGGATTGCGATAAGCGTAAACGACGCACCAACGTGTATCGCTGTCCTGTTTTCTTGGTGACACAGCATGAGCGGCATGCGTCCACATCAAAATAACCGTTCCTGGCGACACTGATAACGCCTGAACCTGTAATGGTTCGCCAGTTTCAGGATGTGTTTTTCCTACCAACCAACCTTCTCTCAGTGCATCATCTGTTCCACCATGAATTCTTCCATCCCGGTAAAGATGGCTTCCGGGCACTGCTTTCAAACCACCATCATCTACCTCAAACCCATTGACATAGAAAAAGATTCGGACGAAACCGTAGCAAGGGTCATCATCCGAATATCCATGGCTATGCCAACCAATACCACCGTTGCCACCGTGGCGATTGAGACTCACGCAATGATCATATCGAATATCATCGCCAAGTACTTTACGTGCAAGTTCCAGCATCTGTGGATGTGCAATCACACTTTCGAGATAAGTATCATATTCGGCAGAAAATCGGTTGGGTTCATGCCCTTCCTTACAATTAGGTATTAGTGACTGAATCCGAGCCAACGATTCAGTCAATCGTTCCTGAGTATTGGCAGTCAAAAGTCCAGGAAGCACAAAATGGCCATCACGATCTAATGCTTTTCGCTCTTGATCACCAAAAGTGTAATCATGAAAGATTGGGTTTTCGGACATAAAAACTCCTAAGTTTGCGCTTTTGATTATTTTATAGTAAAATCCGCAATTACCTGGACATTGGCGAGGTTCGGAAACCTCGCCAGCACTATGGTGTAGGGATTGTTGTTCATTGAAATGTGAACATATTTTTGGATTTTACTATAACCTATATGTTTCAAATATATCATTAATTACTTGTTCTTACAATGCAAATTCTGGAGATTTCATAATGTCTCTATCTTAGTTCCGGTCCTGGTATTCGATTCCATTTTATAGGTTCAACGTCCCCTTCGTAGACTGGGGCAAGTTCGGCAATTCGCTCCCAATCCGCGTCCGACCAAGCGAAACTTTGCCGGAGTCTACCGATATGTGCCTGCATGCTTACTGGCAATAATGCAAAAAATGGATGATACCAGAGTGTTATGACAGTGCGGCGTTCATCGGATTGATTGCCATGTGAAGCGTGTAACAACCGGGAATCACCGATAACGAGGTCGCCAGCATTTACCGGTATGTCTACCTCACCTGAGAAGTGCTGAAATGCGGGATGATTCGCATTTTCCACGCGCTGCAGTTCCGCACCGTGCGCACTTGGCAATATATCATGGAGTGGATGCCGTTTGAGATGCGAACCTTTAATCACACGGAGGCAACCGTTATATGCGGTTGTGTCAACCAGATAATACATGAGGAAAAGTTGTTGGGGTAGTGCTGTGTAGCTGCACGGATCGTTCCAACCCCACCAATCTTGATGCCAAAATAGTGGTGGACTCTGCGGTGGTTTGCTAATGACGTATCCTGATGACCATTTTGGTCGTAGGAAACCTAAAGCCTCAAGCGTCTGTAAGGCACGAGGATAAACGACCAATTCTGCAAATAGAGAATGTTGATAGACACTGATCATGCTGCCAGAGGAGCGATGTGCAGCACGTTCATCTTCCGTTTGGGCATCAAGTAATTCTTCAGTTACTGAACGGAGTTGGGAGAGCATGTCTTCCTTCAAGACATTCTCAATAACACAGTAACCGTCGGTAATTAATTGATCATATTTCTCTTTTGGTTTTTCAACTTTCATAACGATAATCACTTGCCTTTTGTTGGTATCACTTTTTAGCCACTAAAGAAAACCCATTATCATTCTCTGCATCGAATTCTTCTAATCTACGTTTTCTGTAGAAATGAAAATCCGTAAATCCTGCATCCATAAGACATTTTTTAATTTCGTCGGGCGGGAGATACATAAGGAAAAAGTCGCATTTGTAATGTTCCTGTGTTTTTAGGTCTATTTTAAGCCAAGTGTTTCTTGACCCGTTGTCATCATCGTCATATTCTCCTGTTTGCAGTACAAACACGTCTTTTTTAATTTCAGATAGGTTTACCATTGGAAATCGGTCTACTATTTTTGATTGATTCGGATGTTCAAAGTAAAGACTACCCTTAGGTGTAAGTGCTTTATGGATTCGGGTTAAGAGCGACACTAAACCTTCCTTGGATTTATAGAAAAATGAGCCTTCAAAAAAAATAACAGAAAACTTTTCTTCAAAACTCATTTCATTGTAATCACCCAAGATAAATTCAATCTCTAAATTTTCGCGTTGTGTAATCTTTTGAGCTTCAGCAAGAAAGTTGGGCGATAGGTCCATACCAGTAACATTATAGCCACGCCGGACAAATTCGCGCGAATAACTTCCAATTCCACATCCTGCCTCTAAAATGCTGTCACTTTTAGATAGTTGTAGTGCCTCTTCATAGAAGGGTATATATTTTTCTATAAAATCTCTCGCTTCAAAATTGTGTCTGGCATGTTCAAGATACCATCTATCATATACCTCGTGTCCAAAATCAGTTCTATTAAATTTGCCAGAGAGGTCGTTCATTTATTATTCTCCTAACTCCTAAGATGAATCGTTCTTGCACATTTTTATCTTTTTCTCTATTAATGAAATCATATTCACAAACAAATGTCAAATGAATTTCAGAGTATCGTCAGTGCCATTCAATTGTCGAGTCTTCCCATTTAATTGTATTGTAGGAGGGAACTCCGGGGAATGCCAAAAGGCATTCATACCCGCCGAATGCCCAAAAGCGCATTCGGCGTTGATTTGGACAGATGCCAACAGGCATGTGGCGTTGATTTGGGTGAATACCAAAAGGTATTCATACCCGCCAAATGCCTTAATGGCATTTGTAGCGTTGATTTCTTGATTTGGATTCCCGACTATCATTGTGTTTTGTCGCGATTCGGAGATCGCTCCTACAAGAAGAAACAGATGTAGCCTGTGCGATTATTGGAGAATTGAATGGCTCTCATGGAGTAGATTCTACAGAGGCGTTCAATTTCGCTTTTTTATCCGTTCAAGTTGTAAAGTCGCGATTCGGAGATCACTACTACTAAAAGTATACCGTACGGTATACTTTCTGAATTCGCTGTAAATTCAGTCTATGCCTGGGTTTAGAATGATTTTTTATTATTTTATTAATTTTAAATTTAGGACTTCTGCCCTTTCCCATTTTTTTATAATTATGGCAAAATTGGTATATTTTGAGCAGCATCATGAGTTTCCTGTGTGCTCGCAACTTGTTGGATTCTCTGCCATTTTTTGTTAAGTAATTTCAGCATTTTCTCCTACCTGTTTTGTGTGGATTTGTGGTTGGGTGTTTTAGGGATCCATGTTGTTTTCGTACTGATATTATACCCGATTTTGTGTGGTGATCAGAAGTTTTTGGGAGTTTTGAACAATAGATATCCAATATATTTCCAATAAGTTTGCCGGAAAAGTTGGGTGTTGATACGTTTTTCCATTTCGGTTGAGCGTGGATTTTTGGAGTTTTGATAAAGGAAGAATTATTGGAGAATTGAATGCCTCTGGAGTATCCCAATCCTTGACTTATTTCTTAGATATGGTATTATTACATTAATCTATTAGAGAGATTGTAATCAGCGATAGGAGAAAACATGTTTAATATCGTAAGTCGCCAAATTCATCTTAAGAATCGTATTATAGGAATGCCGAAGGAAGAGGATTTTGAGGTAGTTGAAGTGCCGCTACCTGAACCCGATGCTGGGGAGGTGTTGGTAAAGAATATTTACACTTCAGTGGACCCATATATGCGGGGCGGTATGCGATCTGCCGAACTGGGAAAACCACTTGGTGGTGGGTGTGTCGGTAGGGTTGTGCTATCAAACAACGATAGGTTCAAGGCTGGAGATTATGTAACGGGATATTTGGGATGGCGTGACTACTACATTGCAAGTGCAGAGAGTGTAACACCAATTGATACAACTATCGCGCCGCTTCAGTCATTTTTGGGTGTGGTCGGCATGCCTGGACGCACTGCATACTTTGGACTGTTAGATATCGGTCAACCGAAAGAAGGTGAAACAGTTTTCGTTTCTGCTGCAGCGGGCGCGGTCGGTTCTATTGTGTGCCAGATTGCCAAAATCAAAGGGTGTCGGGTCGTGGCGAGTGCTGGTTCAGAGGAAAAAGTTTCATGGTTGATAGAGAAAGCAGGTGTTGACGCGGCTTTTAACTACAAGCAGATTGATAATTTGGAGACAGAACTCAGGCAGCATTGCCCAGACGGGATTGACATTTATTTTGAGAATGTAGGTGGAAAACATTTGCAAGCAGCTCTTGCAGTGATGAACATGCACGGACGTATTCCGCTATGCGGGATGATCTCTCAGTATAACGATATTGAACCTACTCCCGGTCCAACAAATCTCAGTTCTGCTATCGGTAAACGGATTAAATTACAAGGATTCATTGTAACAGATTTCATGGCGCGTAACAATGAATTTTATCGGGATATGCGGCAGTGGATAGGTGAAGGTAAAATCACTTGGGAAGAGACAATCGTAGAAAGTTTAGAGAATGCACCGCAAGCGTTTATCGCTTTGTTCACGGGAAAGAAACTTGGTAAGATAATCGTCAAAGTCGATACCGATTTTTAATATGCTAATCATTTCTATTTAAGAATATAGGCGCGCTTTGTAAGCGCGCCTAAAGATTGGATGTCTACTTTAGACAAATGCGGCTTTGTCCACATCTGCGAGATAGACACGGGCACCGTTTTGTAAAGCGGAGCGATGGACTGCTGCCTCAAACAGAAGTTCATTCCATGCTGCTTCCCCATCCGCTGGAAACGATTGGTCAGCGTGCATCGCTTTAATGACACCATCAGCCATTCGCTTGAAAGACTCTGGCATTTCCGGTTTGCCGGGTTCGTTTTCCCATTTTTCCTCTATTTCAGAGTTATTCGCTTTGCGGCGTAAGTATGAACCGTCTAACCCTTTTGCTTCTGCATAAGATTTATCACCAAGTATTTTGACTCGGAGCGGATGGTCATCGTATCCCCAGAGATTAGTACCGGTAAGCGAACCGACTACTCCGCCTTCCCAGCCGATATGGATTAGACGTTTCCAACCGCCACCTTCATTTGGATCTCCCACAACACTCACCCACTCCGGTACCCCCATATTCCATAGAATCTGGTCGATGATGTGTGACCAACAGTTGAAGTGCGCTCGTGCATGGAGCATCTTAATTTCCCCTAATCTGCCTTCCACAACATCTTCGTGAAGTTTTCTGAAATGTTCCATAAAACGGTAGTTGAAGTCAATACCAAATTTGAGGTCGGAGTCGCGCCATGCTGAAATAGCGTGACCTGCGATGGCGAGGTCTGCTTCCCGAACTGTAGCCTGACCTTGTAGTCCGCACAACGGTTTTTCAGTGAACACATTCTGACCACCAGCAATCAACTCACGTAATGGTGGGATACGACGTGTTTCATTGACGATAAGGAGAACGAGGTCGGGGTCACAATTTGCTAATAACTCTTGAATAGATAAATACCCTGGAACATCAAAGTGTTCTTTCGCTTTTTCAAGGAGTTCAGGGTCCATTTCACAAACAGCGACAACTTCAGCATCTGGGTGGTTGTGAAAGTTGCCACCATGCATCATACCCATTCCTCTACCACTGATTAATGCACATTTTGTCATAACTTAATCCTTTCTTTTTATAAAATTTTCCAGATTCGTTTGGATACATTCAAAAATTTTTCTAACTTAGTAGGTTGGAATTAATTCCAACAGTATTATTACACATGTCTGAATTACAAGGAAAACAAGACATCTGATTTTAAGATTCAAGGTGAGATTGATTTTGCACAACGAAAACCGATTAAATGACTTGTACGCGCCGGTTCATTACCGCGTCGGTATGTAATCCATATACGAGGTTGACCGCTCTCAACCCAAGAACCGCCCCGTAAAGCACGAGAAGATGTAATGTTCTTCAACTTTTCTAATATCTCTTCGATACTATCGGCACCAGCAATAGGATTTTTGTCCGGCGGATCGTCATAATAACCTCTGTCATACGCATCAAGACACCATTCCAATACGTTTCCGACTATATCGTATAAACCATATCCATTAGGAGGATAATCACCTACAGGCGTTGTGCTCCCAGTTAATCCAACATTCAGGCTATAATTTGCTTTGTCATCATCAATTGTATTTCCCCACGGATATTTTTGGCCTTCCACACCGCCCCGCGCAGCCTTTTCCCATTCAGCCTCAGTTGGAAGCCGCTTGTTTACCCAGTCTGCATAGGCTGCTGCAGCATACCAACTTATAGAAACAACAGGATGATTTGCCTTGTCACTTGGATAAGTATTGCCATCCCAATTTTCAAGATAATTTCCATCGTGAAACTTACTGGTAATCGTCCCTTTTTGCCATTCTGGGTTTACATCAATAAATTTTTTGTAATCGGCATTCGTTACCTCATACCTGTCCATATAGAATGCGTCAAGGTAGACCGTATGTCCGGGTTGTTCCACGTTTCCTGCTTCTCCACTGATACTGCCTAACTGAAACTCTCCTGCAGGAATAAGCACCATGTCTTCAGGGACTACGACTTGGTTTTCTACGGTATAAGTGAGTCTACGATTTCCATCTTCCCAAGTGAGTTCAATCTCAAGCATCCCTAATGGGAACGGACCTGAAATGGTAGTGATATTATCAGAAGTAGCTGCCTTTCCTTTGGAAACCGTAAGATTTTGCGGGTTGTCGTTAAAATTCACAGTAATTGTTGCGTCTGTGGATATAGTACTTCCGTCTGGTGGATTAACAGATTGAATTTCCACCGAGTCATCTTCTCCACATCCTATGATAGAAATAACAAATAAGAGTATGAGGGTATTTACTAAAAAATATAACTTCTGTTTCAAAAATCGTCTCCTTTCAAATGTGAAAAGTAGAGCAATCGACTTACAAGGCCATCCGATAAGAAAAGGTGAATATAGAAAACATCAGTTCGTATTGAATACTTGTTGCATTTCTACCTGCATCATCTCAAATAATTCGCTTTTCAGGTTGATCAGATCTTTATCTGTGATGCTTCTGGGGCGCTGCAATGGTATCTCAATTTCGGCTTTTATTGATGCAGGTCTTGCGGTTAAGACATAAATTTTATCGGCAAGGAGAAGTGCCTCCTCAATATCGTGAGTTATCAATAGAACTGTTTGCCCGCCTTTATGCCAAATATTTAAAAGTATGGATTGCATCACGGTCCGCGTCATTGCGTCTAACGCGCCGAAAGGTTCATCTAAAAGTAGAATATCTTTACGAAAGAGCAATGTGCGGACCAAGGCAACACGTTGACGCATTCCACCTGAAAGTTGCATCGGGTAACTATTTGCAAATCCCTGCAAGCCAAGCTGAGTTAACAGTTTGAGCGCTTCCTTTTTTGTCTTAATAAGTGATTCTTTCTGAATTTCTGGTCCAATCATTACGTTCTTTAAGACTGTTCGCCACTGTAAAAGAAGGTCTTTTTGTTGCATGTACCCAAACGCACCGGTATTACCTTGAATACGTTTCCCGCTGAGATAAATTTCCCCAGCTTGCGGTCTGAGGAGTCCAGAGATGATATTGAACAACGTGCTTTTTCCACATCCAGAGGGGCCAAGCAAAGCGACAAACTGCCCTGTATTGACTGAAAAATTTAACTTGTCCAACACCTGCAGCTGGCTATTTTTTTGAACAAAGGTATGTGTTAAATTCTTAATCTCAAGTTGGAGCATAACAGTATAGTGTTTATGTTACGTACAACCGAACCGGCACCTACGTTTTTTTAGAACAATACTTAACCACGCGCAGCGCGCTGACGAAAAAAGCGCATGAGTGGTATTACATAAGACTCATCCGTGCGAACATTGATATAATCAGTCTGGCTTGCACGAAAAGCTTGTAACCGTGCTGTATCTGCTTCTTGATTGAGTTCCGCATATAGTTGTCGTGCTTGTTCAGACCGTGTATCTACAACCATTCGTTCACGGGTTTCTGCGTTCTCAAGTTCAATTAATCCTACGTTCGGCATCTCTACTTCTCGTCTATCTTGTAGTGTAATAGCAATTAATGAGTGTCGCTTGGCAGTGATACGTAGCTGCTTCTGATAGTCTGTATCCATAAAATCCGAGATTAGAAATACAACACTGTGTGGTTTTAAAACCTGATCGGCAAATATTAATGCTTCAGCTATGTTTGTACCGGCTTGACTCGGTTGAAAACGCAGAATATCTCTAACTACACGCAAGACGTGTCTTTTACCTTTACGTGGCGCGACAAAGTGTTCAACTGTATCGGTGAAGCAGATTAAACCTACTTTGTCATTGTTTTTGATTGCTGAAAAAGCCAGAAGTGCAGCAATTTCTGCTGCAATCTCAGCTTTCGTTTCAGGAATACTTCCAAACGCAGTTGACGCGCTCATGTCCACCAACAACATCATGGTTAACTCGCGTTCCTCAACATACTTTTTGACGTAAGCGTACCCCATGCGCGCGGTAACATTCCAATCAATCGTTCGGATTTCATCACCTTCCTGGTATTCTCTCACCTCATCAAATGTAATTCCTTGTCCCTTGAAAATGCTCTTATATTCACCTGCAAAGACAGTATTCACCAACCGATTTGTGAATATGTCAATACGTCGAATCTTTTTGAGAATCTCTTTTTCATCCATCCACTTTACAACCTTCACGATACCAGCTTTCAAATTCTGCTTCACTGGACATAACTATTCTGCAAATCTCAATTTGGACGCAGAAAAATCCTGCCTGCCAACCTACAGAAGCAAACGAACTCCTCATGCTGCCAAGCCCCGCAAAAAACCGAGTATTTGAGATACTTCCGTTTCAAAAGATAATCCCTGAACTGCAACAATCCAAATGATTATTCAAAGAGACGCTTTGTTCCGACTATTTGTTCTTGGGACGCAGTAATTTTACCTGTTGATCTAAGTATTGACCTTCAACCAATTTATATTGACCATCCTCTATTTTTTGAAGCACCCCATATTTTACTAAAGCCTTGAGACGGATTCGGATTCTGTCTGTTATGGTATAAGTATTTTTCCATTTATCTCTGAGTCGTTCGCTATATTTATACAATTCCTTTGGGGCAAATATATATCCATCCGGCTTATTTTCAGATACAAACATCTCAATAATTATATCTGCAACATCCCGTTGCCACTCAGTCCAGTCAGTTATTAACATAAATAATATCTCCAATCTACTTATTTGCAAGAGATGCTATCAAGTTGTTCCGCAACGATGGTAGAGTTTTTACCAAAAGCAAATTTTCGTTGCATAATTATCTATATCCCTTTATATTATCAGAAAAGCAGTAAGAAATCAACGTCTTTATCAGGGTGAGGACACCTATGCAGAATATATTAGACGGGACCAGCATTGAAATCCATCACAAAGTCCAGACGGGAAATATCTGTCATGTCGTTTTTGATTTTGATGGGACGATTTCTCTCATTCGAGACGGGTGGCAGAACGTCATGGTACCGATGATGGTTGAGTTTCTCCAAACGGAAACTGATACAACTGAAACCAAAGAACAATTGGAATCTATCGTTGTTGAATTTGTTGATAGGTTAACAGGCAAACAGACTATTTATCAAATGATTCAGTTAGGTGAGGAAATTGAGAAGCGAGGAGGAAAACCGAAGGATCCGCTTGCATACAAAGATGAATACAATAATCGCTTACTGCCTATTGTTGAGCAACGCATTTCAGGTCTCTCGGTAGGAAGTTTGTCTGCAGAGACGTTACGCGTTCCAATGGCACTTGAATTCCTTCGAAGCCTGCATGAATTGGGTCTTAAATGCTATCTCGCCAGTGGAACTGATGTTGAATTTGTCAAGAATGAAGCGGAACTTCTTGGTGTGGTGCAGTATTTTAGTGGCGGGATTTTCGGTGCATTGCGTGAATATAAGAAGTTCTCTAAAGCGATGGTCATCCAGAAAATCCTTACAGATTTCAAACTGAGCGGTAGTGAACTGCTGATTATTGGCGATGGTTATGTAGAAATTGAAAATGCCAAAGCGGTAGGGGCGATTGCTGTGGGTGTTGCATCGGTTGAAGACAATGTTTACAATATGAACGCGGATAAACGAGAACGACTCATTCGCGCTGGCGCGGACATCATTATCCCTGATTTTCGTGAGGGTGAACAACTTCTTGGATATTTATTTAGCCAATAGTTTGCGGGGTGCCCTTCTATGTAGGGTTTCTTGATTGCATACATTTGTATAATAAGAAGAATAGAAATGTGATATAATCGGTGCTGCCAGAGGATAATACATTAGAGCATCTTGATATGATTTGGTTTATCAAAGGATACCTAACGGGTTTGTAGAAGGGAACTCCGATTCCCGACTACGAGTGGATTTAGTCGCGATTCGGAGATCGCTCCACAGGTGAAATGTATAATTATTTCAATAATTCACCATAATTAAAAAAGTTTGCATTTTCTTTTGAGATTTGTGATACTTAATCACTGTTATTTAGATTGCTGGATGTTTTTATCTTCAGCAAACAGTTTTGACACAACAATTCGTAAATTGTGCTTGTTTTGATATTGGTTTCTGCTTTGCTGTTATCAAGCGGCAATGACCAATGTTTTTCATTAAAGGAGTTAATGTAATGAAACGATTGAGCTTAGTGGGTATAACGGTGTTCGTCTTATTTATTTTTTTAGGAGTCGCTACAGTTTCTGTGCATGCTGCGAGCTTGAACATCACAGTAACAGATGCTCAAACCGGTAAAAAATTAAACAATGTTTCCATTACCGTTACACCTGAAACGGGTGATGCTGCTAAAGGTGTTAGCGATGCGAATGGCGCACTTGCGTTAGCTAATTTAGCTGCAGGTGTCTACTCAATTAACGCATCTTCCCAAGGGTACACCGAAGAGGTAATAACAAATGTCGAACTTGCTTCAGATGAAACAAAATCGGTAGAGATTTCACTTTCGTCGGAAGTCATAGAGCTGGCAAAGGTTTCCGTAACGGCATCACGCCGTAAGGAAAAAGTCCTTGAAGCGCCAGCATCAGTTGCTTTGCTTGACGATTCTGAAATTAAAGACCGAGTCTCACTGAGTGTTACAGAACACTTAAAATCGTTGCGTGCAGTGGATGTTGTGACCTCTGGAATCGGCACTTCGTATGTTGTCGTGCGCGGTTTCAATAACGTATTTTCAGGAAATCTTTTATCACTCGTAGACAATCGAATTGCAAGTGTTCCTTCGCTACGGGTTAACGCTTACACACTCATTCCTACCATAAGTGAAGACATTGAACAGATTGAAGTTGTATCAGGTCCGGGGGCGGCACTCTACGGTCCGAATAGCGCCAACGGTGTGATGCACATTCTTACCCGTTCTCCGTTCACTTCGCAAGGCACAACCGTTAGTGTAGGTGGCGGTGAACGTCGTATACTCACTGGTTCGCTTCGGCATGCCGGTGTTATAAATGACACGATCGGTTATAAATTGACAGCGAATTATACACGAGGAGATGATTGGGAAGAGGGTCGTGCAAAAGAAGACATGGAAGGCGAACTGGAACCTGTATTTGATTCTGCATACGCTCGCGGCGAATTCCGAGTTGATTATAGTCCCAGTGATGATGCAACCGTAATTCTTGCCAGCGGTTTGACACAAGCCACTGGTATTGAGTTGACAGGTATTGGTGCTGGACAAGCTAAAAACTGGACTTACGGTTATGCCCAAGCACGTTTCATTTACAAAGAACTGTTTGCACAAGCCTTTTGGAATAGAAGTGATGCTGGGGATACGTATGTCCTGCGGACAGGTTTGCCAACTGTAGACAATTCCAACCTATACGTAGGTCAGATTCAACACAGTTACGGCATTGGAGATGTGCAACGTTTTACTTACGGATTGGATGTGTTGCTTACCCGCCCCGATACTGAAGGCACAATTAATGGTGCCAACGAAGAAAATGACAACATTGATGAAATAGGTGTCTATTTGCAATCAGAAACCAATATCCTGCCGCAGCTGAAGTTGCTTGCTGCAGGTAGAGCGGATCAACACAACCATCTCGAAAATTTTGTGCTCTCACCCAGGGTCGCCCTTGCTTTTCAACCAAACAATGACCACAACATTAGAATCACCTATAACCGCGCTTTCAATACGCCAGGAACTTCAAATCTGTTTCTTGATATTCTTTCAGCACCTGATGCATTTAAGTTAGGTGCCAACTTTGAACCTGCATTAGGCTTCGGTCCAAATATTGACATACGAGCACAAGGTGTTCCCTCAGACACAGGATTTACCTTTAAAAGAAGTGAGGATGGTAACCCACTGTTCCGTTCTCCCTTTTCTCCGTTAGGCAAGCTTGAAGATGGTGCATATATTCCTCTCAACGATCCGCTTTTTACGAATGTTATGTGGGGTGTTGCCAGAAGTGCTGTGATGGCTGCAGCAAAGCCAACTTTTGAAGCAGGTTTAGCCGCACAAGGACTTCCAGCTGAGATGGTGGCAGCCCTCTCCGCAGGATTCGACAGCGTTATCCCGCAACAGGTAACGGGTGTAAAAAATGTGTTGCGCTCACTTGATCCACAGACATCAAATTTTATTGATGTTGAAGATGTAAATGACGTTGAGTCACTTAAACCAACTATCACGCAAACTTATGAGGTTGGCTACAAAGGGATTCTTCTAAACCGGTTAGCGTTTTCTGCTGATGTCTATCACTCAAGAATTAACAATTTTATCGCTCCGTTATTCGTGGAAACCCCGAATGTCTTCTTGGACGCCACAACGTTGAGTGCTTCTCTGGGGCAACAGATCGGGGCAGCATTAGCCGATCCTCAAAATGCAGCACTTGCTCAAGCCTTGCTTGCATTTGACGCACCTACTCAAGGCGGGAACGGCAACGGATCGCCTATTGATGAATTGGTAACGTTGTTTGTAGCAGGAACTGAGAATAACGGTGCTGCTTTCATTCCGTTTGGCACGGTAACACCTGAGCAAGCGGTTGACCCAAATGCTGTTATGTTAACCTATCGCAACTATGGAGATATTTCACTGAATGGATTAGATATGAATTTTACCTTTTTCCTTAATCCAAGTTGGAGTTTAGGTGCAAATTATTCGTTTGTTAGCGAAGATTTCTTTGAAAACGTTGACGGAATCGGTGATATTGCCCTGAACGCTCCTAAAAATAAGTTCGGCGCTAACGTCCAATACACTAATATTGATCTCGGATTGGGTGTAGGGCTACGAGCACGGTTTGTGCAAGGATTTCCCGTGCGATCAGGGGTTTATGTCGGTGAGGTTGAATCGTACTATACGGTTGATTTAAGCGCCGGCTACTATATTCCGCTCGGTCCAAATCCACGTCTATCAATAACTGTCCAAAATTTGCTGGATCATAAACATCAGCAGTTTGTCGGAACCCCAGAAATTGGACGTTTGGCAATGGCGCGATTGACACAAACTTTCTAAATTATACTCTTCGTCCTGCGCGCAGACGATAAACGCGCGCACTAAAAAGGAGAAATCAATCCGTTTATTTACCACGTTTATACTCTGTATCTTTTGTGCGATAGGACAAACAGAAACCAATACCTACCAATATCAATGGACCCTAAACGAGACACCAGAAGGGCAGGAAACAGCAACTGCGATCCAACCGCTTCATGTCACGTTCCTTGATCAAGAGATAGTGGTTGCAGATCACAGCGCCGCGTTGATACTACAACAACGTTATTCTGTATATCTCAGCTCAGAATGGACACACGCAGACGCCTCTAAATTATTAGAGACCTTTGAATCAATTCCACAAGAACAAAACTATCCACAATTGCAAAATCGCGAATGACTCCCCATGTCTTTTTGGAAGTTAAGTTATCACCATCTCCATAACGATATTGAGATAACAAATCATGGAGAAGACACTGAAGTCACACTTGCCAGAGAAGCATTAACCTACGCGCAACCTTTAATGGCAGAAATTGAAGGAATACAAGGGAGATATTTCTCCAAACGGCTACATAGAGCAGTCGTGCGATATGTGACAAATAATGGCACAGATAAAAGAACTGTCAGAAACATTTTCAAGGAACGTTACGAACTAAGCATTGATATACCTAACTACACCGAATTAACACGACATACCACAGGTGAAAACGCAGATAGTTTCCAAGAGTTTACAAGTGAAGAAATTATAATTCTACTCGCAATGTTAGAAGAATTCCCAACTGGCATGCTCAAAACACCAGGACTAAAGTATCTTGTAAGACGAAAAGATGGAATGGTGCATCCAATAAATCCAGCAGCAGCAGGAGCAGCATGGGCAAATGCGGGTTATATTGAATTTATGCAGAAGGGATTCGCTGAAAAAGGTCATGATGCTATGCACCGCTTGATTCTTCATGAAAAGGCTCATTTTCTATGGCATCACCTTTTTGATACTCAGCTCAAAAAAGATTGGATTGAACTCGGTGGTTGGTATGAAAATGAAACAGGTTGGGCAACAACACAAGAAACTAATTTTGTTTCAGAATACGCACACAATCACAATCCAGAAGAAGATATGGCAGAAAGTATCAGCTTCTATATTAAACGTCCGGATATGCTTCGTTCACGCGCACCTAAAAAATATCAATTTATTCAAGACAGAATAATGCACGGCACACGCTACATTTCACAAATACGGGCTGACCTAACATTTAAAGTCTACAACCTTTATCCTGATTATGTCTATCCAGGACGCATTATCCGAGTTGATGCTCAAGTAAATGGTGTGCCAACTGAAGATAAGGAAATTATTATCACTATAGAACTACATCATGAAAATGACCTTGATCTCGCAAGTTATGCTGTGATTAAGCTCTATCATCGAAATGGAAAACAAAAGGTAGTTATACTTTTGCAGCCAGTTGATATAAATTACAACCCTGTGCGTAAAAGTTACATCTTACGGGGGACAAAAACATTATCCAAACATACGCCAGGAGGCTACCTAATTCCAAATGAAATACAGATTTCTGATGGCATACACACACGCTACAGTGATAATAAGTTTGCATTAAAGTTACATATAGATAATCCTCTCGCTGATTATGCTCCCCCCGAATATGTCCCAAATTCTTTACGTCTTTCACTTATAGATGAATTCTCAACAGAAGGAAGAAAATATCAGAAACTAATTATAAAATTCAAAGTGACTGACGCAAGCGATTTCGGACGAGCTAACGTTCCTTTAATCAAAGAAGGTAAAATTCACAATAGGGAATTATTCTATGGAAAGTATCAAATTACGTAACCAATGAAATTACGGCTTATAGTCTATTCCCTGATTACAGCGAAGGTGGTATTTACTCAGTCCATTGCCTGAAACTACGGGATGCTGTAGATAATAAACGAGATATTTACTTCTCCAAACTGCCAAGACGTCCACCTGATTACGCTATTCCAGCAAACGAAAAATCACCGACAATTGAAATTATAACCCCCAATCCTGATACAACCGCTCCGATACTCGACATAAATAACATCACAATTCGGGCTGAACCTACAAATCCTGAAGCTCCTAACGGAGAAACCAGAGTCTATATAACCTATTTTGTCAAAGATGACAACAGTGGTTTAGCATCTATCTCCTTATACTTACGCGATTCACTTGGAACACTTCATCCAAATCAATTTATCTATAACAGTAACTTTCCTTATTTTTCGGGAGATCCGACTATCAACACAAAATATTCCGAAAAAATACTACTGCCAATTGGTAGTCCACCAGGAACATGGGGACTTGCTCAAGTTCGAATAAGCGACTGGGCGGGTAACCATAGCAAATATGATTTCACAGAAACAGTCCGGTTTGGCGTTATAGATAAACCTACCGACAAATACGATCGCAATGGTGATGGTAATGTCAATATCCTTGATCTTGTTATCGTTGCGAATGCTTTTGGAGAATATAACAAAGACGCTGATATTAACAATGACGGAGTTATCAATATCCAAGACCTTGTTATTATCGCCAATGCGATAAAATAACATAAAACCTCGCGACAACGTCGCGTTACTCAAAGGAGGAACTGCAATGAGTGAGGCAATTCAGAGACAAGCCAAAATCGGCTTATATCTTCTTGAAGATGCCATATTAGAAGTGCTTTACGAATATCACCGTGATGGCGAAAGGTGGGTAAAAGCGGCAGATATTCGCAAACATCTCGACTTGCCAAGGATGGCGTTTTATGATAGCCAGGCAAGTTTCCCGATACGCTACATCTTATCCAAACTGGGAAATAAAGTGGAACAGTGTGAAAGAGGGGGTCTTTGGCGGATCACAGATGAAGGGATAAAGATGCGGGGAGACGCTAAACCCCCGCACTAAAAAGGAGATATCAAGCATGCTGTCAGACCGATCACCCGCATTATTTCTAATCTTTCCGTGTCTCTTATTTATCGTATTCGGCACCTCTTGCGAGAAGCCGCTACCCAGTCAGATCATGCATACGGGAATAGAGGTTCCGCTGCCAGAACCAATAGCCTTTCCAGGTGAGTATGTACTCCCTTACTACAGTCTATCTCATAAATAGTTGGAGGGCTTTGTAAGCCTGATTTCAAGACCTGTAGGAGCGATCTCCGAATCGCGACCTGTCGGGAATCGGAGATCCCTCCTACAAGAGATTATCAACTGATAGTTACCAACAAATCCGATTTATGAGATACGCTCTAATAATAAATTATGTAAAGTTAATTTTAGATTTCACTATAATAAGGAATTAAATTGGAGAACGTTGTCACTACTTTCTGAAAATAAGTCTAAACATATTGTCTACCGCATCTAAGAGATTTTACCCTCGCCGCGCTTTGACTGCATACATCGGCCACGAAAAATAGAAATCATCACCCGCGGGTTCAACTGTATAATGCTCTTTTGCATCATCAGGTGAAAGTTGGGCAAAAGCTTCACGGATTTCGCGTACTACTTCCGGCGGATTTTTCTGTGGGCGTACCCACCATAAAAACGACATAAGCGCATTTCGCGTGTGTGCTGTTTTCTCAATATCAAAACCGGCATCCGAAATCATTGCATCCCACTGAGATGGCGGATATCCATATACATGCGAATCATCGCGTAACTTTTCAACGCGATTTTGCCATGCTATTAATTTTTCTGATTCGGGAGAAACAGAATCTACGAGACAAAAGAGGCCATCTGTTCGTAGGATGCGATGAACTTCGCTCAAAAATTTGGGGACATCTTGAAAGTGGTGTGGTGCAAGTCGGCAGGTGACTAAATCTAACGAAGCAGTAGCAAACGGTAAAGACTCTGCAGCGGCAACGGAAAACGTGACGTTCTCTATCGCTTGTTCCTGTGCTAATTCAGATGCTTTTGCGACCATTTCAGGTGTTAGGTCTGTAGCGACCACATACGAGACTTTAGGTGCAAGTGCGAACGCTGTAAATCCTGTACCTGTCGCAATATCCAGTGTCTTTTCTGTTCCTTTCGGATCGGCAAAGTCAAGGATAACCTCAAGGGTATCACCTTTTGCATGGGCGCTGCTTTGTGCATAATAGTCAGCATGTTGGCTAAACTGTTCGCGAACGGAGGTGTGGATGGATTTCATTTTTGCGTATTCATTATTTGTCGTGAAAAGGAAAGATATCAATTAAAGAGGATTACACCACGGGCGTTTTTACCCGCTTCCATATCGGCAAATGCTTCATTAATCTGTTCAAGCCTGTAATGGCGAGTAATCAGTTCATCTAACTTCAACTTCCCTTCCGTATAGAGATTGAGAAGTTTTGGCATATCCACTCGCGGTTGACACGAACCGTAGAACGATCCAATGATGCGTTTTTCAGATGTGACAAAGTGTTGCGCTGGGATACTGAATTCCTTCTGATGGTGTACTATTCCGACAATAACAGCAGTACCTGCAGCACGCACCATACGATATGCTTGAGCGATAGTCTCTGGATTCCCAATAACTTCAAACGCATAATCTACACCGCGACCATCTGTCAACTCACGAACTCCTTCAACTGGATCAATCTCAGCAGCATTGACAACATCCGTTGCGCCAAAACTTTTGGCAAAGTCAAGTTTTTTCTTTGCAATATCAACAGCGATAATCTTCCCTGCTTGCGCGAGCGCAGCACCTTGAATAGCATTTAAACCGACTCCACCTGTGCCGATAACCGCTACGGAACTACCGGGTTCCACTTTTGCAGTATTCAAGACAGCACCAACGCCTGTTGTCACACCGCACCCTACAAGTGCTGCTTTCTCTAACGCGTAATCAGAATCAATTTTGACGAGGTTTTGTTGCGGCACAACCATGTATTCCGACATCGTTGCGATCCGTGCCATTTGTAGGATACCATCACCTGATTTGTTATAGAAGCGGTAAGTCCCATCCAATTGAAAGCCACGCGCCACATTGTAACTTTCACACAGACACACTTTTTCCATCTGACACATGTAACAATCACCGCAATAGGTGACAAATGAAAGAATTACATGGTCTCCCACCTGAAAATCTGTTACATCGCTTCCAACATGTTCAATTACACCCGCACCCTCATGTCCAAGCACAACAGCCGCATCGTAGTAGATAGCGCCTGTAACGACAGATAGATCGGAGTGGCACACACCACTTGCAGCAGTGCGGACGAGAACTTCGTTTGCTTTCGGTTCTTCTAACTCCAGCTCCTCAACAACCACAGGTTGATTGTGTTCATACATGACAGCAGCGCGTGTTTTCATTTTATCCTCTACAACTTGTGATTTTACAATATTAATTCTAAATAATTTCTCGCTTTACGCATCGATTCAATCGGATCAGATTGACCTTCATAAACTACGGAAAGACAACCGTTATATCCGACCCCTCGCAAAATGTCCAAAACCCGCGGGTAGTCCAGCCATTCCTCTACACCGCTATCAATCTCATAAAACTTTGTGCGGACATAAACGGCGTAAGGCGCAGTTTGTTCAATACTGGCATAGCAGTCGTAATCTGGATGAGGGGAACCGCGATGTCCACTTGCACCAGGAGAACCTGCATACTGTCCCGTATCCAGGATATGTGTGAAATATGGGTGGTCAGTTTCATTTAGCGCACGTAAAACGGCATCCCCAGTGCGTGTAACGTTGTTGTGATTATGATTTTGAAGACCGACAAGAATTCCCGATTCGTATCCGTATTCTGCTACCTCCTTAAAACCTTCAATCATAGGAGGCCACAATGTCTCTTCATCATCGCAATCTGCAGGGACGTAGGCAGCGAAAACCCGAACAATCGGGCAACTCATAAAGGCTGCAACGTCAATCCATTGCTTAATAAGCGCAATCTGTTCGGGATGTTCAGCAACAGGTTTACCGAAATTATTGCTGACTCCGATGTAACCTAATGGTAAACCTTTTCGCATGAGGTTCATCTTCAGGTCCCGTAGATAAGTTGCATCAGTAGATTCAAAAGCGCTGGAATGGAGTTCAATTACATCAAAGCCGAGATCGTATACGATTTGGGCAAAATCGGTTGCTGTGGTGCCTTTGACATTCAAAGACATCGTGCCAATTTTCATCATGAAACGGTTCTCCTTTCAGAATTCGCTTCTATTTAATTGAGGTTAGTTTCTGAGTTGATATCGTCCGTTTCATCATTAACCTCTTTAAGCAATGCTTGGGTTTGCCGATTTGAAATTTTAAAATACGTTGTTAAAGTTTGTTGTAACTTGTCAAGTTGATGACGGTCTTCTTCAAGAGAGTCGATTCGGTTGTATAAATTTTCTAATTGGTTGAGACGCTCAAGAATATCTTGCAGCAAGTTTTCTTGGTCTCGGTAGCGTTGGCGCTCTTCTTCCAATAATTGCACTCTTTCAGCCATTAAAGCGAGATTTCCCGTTGTTTCTTTTAATTCGGCTTGTAGTGTTCGCGTAAAAGTGATTAATTTTTCCAGAGTATTCGTCGTTTTATAAGCCGGTATTTCTGGATCCGTTTGAGGGAATTCTGTTGGAATCACAATTTTTTCATCTTGTTTAGGGACATCCTGTATATTTTCTTCAGATGTATCTGTTTCAGTGATTTCAGATGTTTCCTGTTCTGAATCAAATGTATCGGCAGCTGTAAGCTGGAAGATACCTAACAATTTAATATTATATGCGACGGGAATATAGTTTTCTCTACGTTCGGAATAAGTAATTTGGACGCGAAGCTCTTCGTCGACCTTTAGCAAATTTAGGCGGGTGTGGATATTGCGGATTGCAACTTCATTGTATCCAAATGCTTGATTCGATTTCGGGTTTAGCTGCCGAAGATATCGGTAAAGTTCCATCACATCTGAACTTTCTCGCGAGATACCTTCTTGCGTCAAAACTCCGATTATATCCTTATCCTCGGAATCTGATGATGTATGCAAACTCGGTATGACGATATCCAGAGGTACTTCGCCTTGAAGCGCTTTCATCCCAAGGATCCAACTGTTCTCTGAAAGTCTACCACTGAATACTATGAAGTCGTAACTGATTGTCATTTTTCAACCTTTGAAATCATACAAACAAGATTGTCAACACTTTATATGTTCACGCTTTGTGCCAATTTATAACTCAAACACAGGTTCCATCTGTGCCCACCATTCACCTGGTTGTGCCTCTTCGATCGGTTCCTGAAAAGTTCGCATTAATTCATCCCATTCTCTACACTTCGGATGTTCTTCAAGATAGCGCGGAAAATCCCGTTCTATATCAAAGGTGTCCACAGTCTCCATCGCCATGAACAAGCGCCGACCTAATAAATAGATATTCATCTTTGTAATGCCAACCGCTTTTAGACCTGCCAATGTCTCTGGCCAAGCATCTCTATGATACGCTTTATATTGTTCAATAATTGCCGGATCGTTTTTTAGGTTCAATGTTAAGCCGAAGTGTTTCATTTTAATCCTTCCAAGGCCTTTTTGATTATTTCACTATGGTCAAATGCAAGCTGCGGTAAATCTAATGTTGAAAACCAAGCAGCTTCCGCAGCATCGGAACCTGCTACAGTCGTCTGTTGTTCCGAATTTATGATTCCAACGTAAGCAATAGTGATAACACGCCCGCGTGGATCACGGTCGGGATGTCCAAAAGTTCCAACTTGTGTCAGTTCAACGTCTGATATGTTTGTTTCTTCGTTTAACTCGCGTAGGGCGCTTTCCTCAAGTGTTTCGTTCATTTCCAGAAAACCGCCCGGCAGTGCCCACAAGCTTTCAAAAGGAGGATTCTTACGTCGAATTAACAAGACTTTGAGATGCGGAAAAACATCCGTCAATAACACAATATCAACAGTCACTAAGGGGCGCGGATAATCGTAACAATACACTTAAAAGATATAATACCAAATTTTAATGTTTTTTGTCAATAAATTTTAAAGATAGGCATGGTTATTTAGTTTTAAGAGTTTTCTGGTATTGAGATTTACTGAAAGTTAATACCCAGAAACATGAACATTGTTCTTTAGTCCCGCTGAATGCCATAAGACGAATGCGCTTGGTAGAATACCAAATCAACGCTATGAATGCACTTTTTGGCATTCAGCGCCTTTGGTATTCTACATGATTCGTCATGATTCATAGCGTTGATTTGGTAGGAACGATATGTTAAGTCTTCTATGCCGTTCCTACGGAACTCAAGAGAGGTAGATAGCATTTTTCTATAAACATTGCGTCCCTACGGGACTAAGACACAGACAAGATGGTAACACATAAAATTAACGTCATAGCAAAAACCATCAAAAATATTGAAAACTAAATTACCCTGATAGATAGGGGTGTGTAAATATTTTGGCATGTGTGTTGTGTGAATCGCGGATTTGCAAGGATTTATCGGATGACGCGGATTTTAATACATTTTCTGATGCAGTCCTTTTGATTGGATGAGTGTATAGGTGTCTTGTATACAAACGATGCCATTTTACTGTCAGGAAAAATGGGTATTTCATTGTCATAATCTGCGTTCTTCTGCGTCATCCGTGATAATCTGTGATTCAGACAGAAAATGGCAAATGACTCAGACAACGCGCCTGAGCGAAACTTCTGCAAAAAACTTTACACACCCAAGATAGGTCTTAAACAGAGGCATTCAATTTTCGTCTAATTATCCGTTTTAGTCGAAAAGTTGGCATCTAAAAATCGTTACCCCAGATGCACGAATTGATTGTATTTTCCTTTCATTTCATTGGAATGATCTCCTTAAAAAGTTGCCATTTGGCAACTTTTTTGTTACCACGGTAACTTTTTGAAATTCGCTATAAAATCAGTATCTGTATGGGTTTATAGACATTTTATTTTTTTATATGCGTTGAGGAACACGGGTTTCCTTTGCTGGCGATATTTTAATAAGTTTTGCGTTGTCGTCTTTGCATTTAGAGAGTTACTTTCGATTTTCGATGTGTTTTGGGGTCGGTTTTCTCTTTTCATACTGATATTATACTATGTTCTGTGGAGTGATCAGGGGTTTTTGTGGTGTTCGGAACAATAGATATCCAATATATTTACAATAAGTTTGCAGAAAAAGCGACAAAACACAATGATAGTCGGGAATCGGAATTTCCTCCTACAATACAATTAAAGGGAAAACTCGACAATTGAATGGCTCTGAGGTCTTAAAACTGTTTACTTGACAATACTTCATAGGTCAGATATACTATATAAATAATATTCATAACCAGAAATAGACTCAAATAAGTTAGAGAGGGAACAGCGAATTGAAGGCACAAATAAATATCATAAAAATTAGTTGTCTATTGATGTTGATGTTAGTCAGTAGTGTTAATGCCCAACAAAATCTTGCACAAGAGGCTTATGTGATCTTTGAGCAATCCTGCCTAATCTGTCACGGGAAAAATGGCTCATTCTCTGATGATCTTCTTATTGAATACACAGCACTTATTGAAGGTGGAACAGTTGTTCCCGGAAATCCGGACGCTTCCGTGTTCTTTCAACGACTTATTGAAACAAACGTTGCCAAACGGATGCCACTCGGACAACCACAGCTTGACCCCGCAGCGATTGAAACGATCCGCCAATGGATTGCAGCAGGCGCGCCAGATTGGAACGATATTCACAGGCCAGAAACCGACTTTATTACGACTGATACAGTGCTTCAAACAATTGAAAACCACGTCAATTCTCTCTCATCACGTGACAAATTGTTTGCACGTTATTTTACGTTAACACATCTTTATAACGCAGGTGAGACAACTGAAGCACTCAACGCTTATCGGCGTGCACTCTCAAAACTGATAAATAGCCTCTCTTGGGGACGCGAGGTTGTTAAACCGCAGCCTATTGATGCGGAACAAACTATTTTCTACATTGACCTCCGCGATTTCGAATGGGATGTGAGAAACGATGCATGGACGCAGATTGAGCAAGCGTATCCCTACAAAATGACGTTTGATGCGCCGACACAAACACATCTCCGCGAAAAACTCACAACTTTACAGCAAGAGATGAACTGTGAAGTGCCGTTTGTCCATATAGATTGGTTTCTTGCGACTGCGTCATTGCCTCCTCTTTACCATGACATTCTCGCGTTGCCCGAAACAGACCGCGAATTAGAGGCTGCACTTGAGGTGTTCGTTACCGAAAACCTGCAAAATGCACCGGGGAAACGCGTTTGGCGTGCAGGTTTTAATAATTCCCGTGTTTCAAGGCACAATCGTGTTCTTGAACGTCACACATCTCGGTATGGAGCATATTGGAAAAGTTATGACTTTGCGGGGAGTTCAGAGTCACAGAATATCCTTACACATCCGCTTGATTTTTCACAAGATGGCGGTGAAATTATCTTCAATTTACCGAATGGTTTACAGGCATATTTTATTGTAGATAGGGAAGGCATTCGCCTTGATGCGGCACCGATCAGCATCGTTTCGAATCCTGCTGTGGCGGATCCGACAGTGCGCACGGGGCTTTCCTGCATCGGGTGCCACACAAAGGGGATGCAGACGTTTGAAGACGAAGTGCGTGCGGTTGTTGAACAAGCAGATAACCCACCTTTTAACAAAGAGCGGGCGTTAGAGCTATATGTTGAAAAAACAGAGATGGATGAACTTGTAGCGGAAGATATGAAACGTTTTCGTGTAGCACTTGAAGAAACAGGTGGCGTGTTTGGTGGTATTGAACCGGTCCAGCGATTGCACGAAGCGTTTCAAGGCCCCCTCAGTGCTGCACACGCTGCAGCTGCGGTTGGGTTAGAAACAGGAACGTTCCTTGAGAAAATTAGTAATAATGTGAGTTTACAAAACTTATTAGGAGCATTGGTAGTAGAAGGCGGTACGGTAAAACGGGATGCGTGGACAACGGATTTTCACGATGTGGTTGCTGCGTTGGATTCTCCTGATAGCGTCTTGCCTCCAGTTGTGGAGCGTCCGGAGCGTATTCCTGGTGCTGGTGTTTATATTCCAGATCCGAATTTTCGTGCTGCAATTGAGGAAGTACTCGGCAAAACACCTGGTGATGTGATTACAACTGAAGATATGGCGACGTTGACAGAACTGAATGCTGAAGCAATGGGTATTCGTAATATCACAGGACTTGAATTTGCAACAAACCTGGAAGAACTTATTATTGCAGGTAATTCACTATCCGATTTGTCTCCTCTAACGAAGTTAGTAACATTGAAATTGCTTGAATTTTCCGGAGAGTCTCTATCAGACCTATCTCCTCTTGCAGATTTAATCAATTTAGAAAGATTAGGTTTTTGGAATACTTCTGTTTCAGACCTATCACCTTTGGCAGGATTATCAAAACTAAGATGGTTAGGATTTTTTAGCAATCCGATGATTTCTGATCTGTCACCCTTGGCAGGATTAACAAATTTGAAAGAGCTGCATACTTACAGTTCCAACAGACCTGGTCTCTTACCCTTAAAAAATTTAACAGGTTTAGTAGCGTTATCGGTTCGTGGTAGTGGCGTATCGGACATCTCACCCTTGGTAGAATTGATCAATTTAGAACAGCTCAATTTAGAGGGTAACCGTAATATATCAGACATTTCAGCTTTGGCATCTTTGAAAAAACTTGTATACCTAAATCTTCACACCAATAAAATAGAAGACGTATCGCCCCTTGCAGGTTTGCACAACTTGGAACGTCTGCAGCTTGAACGTAACAATATATCAGACTTCTCGCCTTTGGATGGATTACGTGAACGGACAGAAATCTTTTGGTTCAGCAATCCAGGTTTTGCTCAAGGCGGTCCCAAAATAGAGGGTCCCTGGTTATGGATGTTGGTGTCGGGATATGATTTATCCAATTTTTTTGATGGAGTAGATTTACTTTCACAAGCAAGTAACGGTGCTGTAACTGAACTGGAAATCGCAGCAACTGGTGCTACAATAGGAAGCCCTGTCGGAGAGAATGTATGGACACCAAACAAAATCGCACCTGAGGAATATCAGAACATTGCCGAGATGCTTAGAACGACTCGTATTTGGGAGAAAAGAACTAGGGATAATGTAATTTATGGTTCCATCATCCTGCATTCACCACGTGAACAGAAGACAAGAATGTTTACTGGGGCCACTGGTGAGTACAAAGTTTGGTTCAATGGTGAATTTCTTCACGAATACGGCCATAGTGGTGTGTGGGGTACCGATTACCAAGAATTCGTCCCTGTCACACTAAAGCAAGGGATAAATGTATTGTTATTTGGGATTTATAGTAGGAATGATAAGAACGATTGGAATGTTAAATCCGGTTATTTCGGATTTGCGCCTGATACAGAATATAAGGTGTTACCACCTCGTATTGTCGCAGACTCGAACCTCCGCGCCGCAGTTGCAGAGGCACTTGACAAAGAGGATTCTGCTCCGTTTACGCTTGAAGAAATGGCAACCTTAACAATCCTAAGAGCAAGTAATAGAGACATTAAGGATTTGACAGGCATTGAGGCCGCTGTAAATTTGGAAAATCTGTGGATTTCAGGGAATCCTATAACGGATTTATCACCTCTTGCAGGATTGAAAAACCTTATCGGTTTAGCTGCTTGGGATATGGCTATAGAAGATTTTTCGCCACTTGCAGAATTAACAAATCTAAAATGGTTAGAATTGTTTAATACGCCAATATCAGACATTTCACCACTGGCACGCCTTACAAGCCTGGAAAGATTGAGTCTCTATGGAACCGGAACAGAAAACTTGGCACCACTGGCAGGATTAACCAGTCTAATACGACTGCAGATCGCTGACAATGAGACACTATCGGATATTTCACCCTTGGCAGGCCTAATCAATTTAGAATGGTTGGACCTTCATCGTTGCGATTCACTATCGGATATTTCATCATTAGCAAGGTTAACCAAATTGGAGTATCTAAACCTTAACCATAGCAGAAGAGTGTACGATTATTCTTTATCGCCATTATCAGGTTTAACAGGATTAAGACGTTTACGACTTGCCGAGAATAGAATATCAGACGTGTCTTCACTTGCAGGGGTAATCAACTTAGAACGGTTAGATTTACCACGGAATGAAATAGTTGATATATCACCATTGTCGGGTTTAACAGGATTAAGAGAACTGTACCTTCACGCAAATAGGATATCAGACGTATCTTCACTTGCAGGACTAATTAACTTGGAGTGGTTAGATTTACGTGTAAATCAAATAGCTGACATATCCTCTTTGGACGGGTTAGCTGCGCACACTCATATAAGTTGGGTTGAAAACCCTGGTGCTCCTATAGGTGGTCCAAAAATAGAAGGACCTTGGTTGTGGCTGCCAATCCCAGA
The DNA here is from genome assembly GCA_965219695.1 of Candidatus Poribacteria bacterium. Taxonomy (GTDB): domain Bacteria; phylum Poribacteria; class WGA-4E; order WGA-4E; family WGA-3G; genus MSPOR6. The sequence goes on from CBDCOJ010000019.1 coordinate 130,979, forward strand.
AAAACAACTTGATAACAGGACAGATTTGCTGTCAGAAGTGAGTGGGGGTTCTGTAACAGAACATCAGATTGCTACGAGAGGCGCAACGGAAGGAAAAGCAGTCGGAAACTATGAATGGGCGGCCCATAAAATTTCTCCTGTAGGTACTTATGGTGGGAATACAAATAATATGTCGGAAATGGTGCGTGCTTTTGGCTTACCCGAAGAGTATGAATGGAGTACAGAAGTTATTGTTGTCTACGGTTCCGTAATATTAGATTCACCGCGGGAACAAAAAATAAATATGTTTGTGGGTAGTGCAGGTCGCAACAAAGTTTGGCTAAATGGTGAGTTAATCTACGAGCAGTTAATCAGACCTGCTGAATACGATTATTGGCGAGATGATGGCGACGGTTTCAATCAGTATTTTCCTGTCACCTTGAAACAGGGACCAAATGTCTTGTTAGTCGCACTTGGCAATGGCGGAACGATTACCGGACACTTCGGTTTTGAAGAAGGCACAGAATATACGCTGTTACCCCCTTCAGAGACTGATATTCCTGACCCAAACCTCCGCGCCGCAATCGCCGAGGCATTGGACAAAGAGGATAATGTTCCGATTACGCTTGAAGAAATAGCAACATTAACAATCCTAAGAGCAAGCAATAGGGACATTAAGGATTTGACAGGCATTAAGTCTGCTGTAAATTTAGAAGAGTTGTGGATTTCAGAAAATCCTATATCCGATCTCTCGCCACTTGCGGGATTGAAGAACCTTATCGGTTTAGGAGCATGGGATAATCCTAATATATCTGATTTATCGCCACTTGTCAAACTGCCCAAACTGAGATGGTTAGACTTTGGTAGATTCCCGGCACCTGACTTCTCTCCTTTGGCAGACATAAAAAGTCTGAGAAGATTGACATTTCATAATGGGGGCATAGAAGACCTTTCACAGTTGGCAGGGTTAACACAGTTGACTATTCTTGACATTGCCTATAATTCCACGACACCAGATTTAACCCCCATTACAAAGTTAACAAACTTGGAGAAATTTGTAGCGAATAGCTGTGGTATATCAGATATAACGCCTCTGGCAGCATTGACGAAATTGAAACATTTGGATCTTCACAGAAACAGCATATCGGACGTATCTCCACTGGCAAAATTGGTAAATCTGGAAATGGTTAAACTTTATGGCAACTTAATATCAGACATTTCTCCTTTGGAAAGTTCCCCTATATTCTCTAATGTTTTTTGGCTTGAAAACCCAGGTTCTGCGAGGAGCGGACCTCAAATAGAGGGGCCTTGGACGTGGCTAAAATTACCCGCTGAACATTTTGACACAGATTGGTTAGCTGAAGCGAGTGGCGGCACCGTGACAGAACAGCAAATCGCTACATACGGTGCAAGAGATGGACAACACGTCGGAGATAACGTGTGGAAATCTGCCAAAATTGACCAAGAACAAGAAGGTCGTAATATCTTTGAAATACTGTCTCTTGTTGGAAAGGAACACAAAAATAAACACCCCGGAAAACCTCCCTTAATTTACAGTGTTATCGCCTTGAATTCACCTCGTGAACAGAAAACGAAAATACTTGAAGGAAGTCAAGGCGTGTCTGTAAAAATCTGGCTCAATGGTGACTTGGTACATAAAGCCGTTAAAACACATAGTGGTGGACGGCTTTATGATCGATTTTCCCCTATTGTTACACTCAAAAAAGGCGCAAATGTCTTGTTAGTTGCAACTCAAAACTTGCATGAAAGGCATTATAGTTTATGCTCTATCGGGTTTGATGAAGGCACAGAGTATACGTTAATTCCTCCCGGTGCTGGCTTCACATTTTCGGCAACGGAAACAACAACCCCCTCCGTTGGTGGTACATTTTCACTCAACCTCAACGCTGAAAACATCACCGATTTAGCAGGATGGCAAACGGATATTGCCTTTGACCCGAATATACTTGAAGCCGTTGAAGTTACTGAAGGCGATTTTCTGAAGTTGGAAGGCGGCAATACCTTCTTCCAGGGAGGTACGATTGATAACACAGCAGGTAAAATCACAAACCTGTTTTCGGCGCGGATAGCTGAAAGTGGCGTTAACGGTTCAGGCGGACTGCTGTCGGTGACGTTCAAGGCAAAAGCAGCCGGTAAAACACAAGTGATACTGGAAAACTTTGAGTTCAGTTCTATCAGTGGCGCGATCATCCCTACTGTTCCACCTAATATTACCATCAATGTCGGAGATTATCCTGCGTGGGATGTGAATCAGGATGGACGGGTTAGTATCGTGGATCTGGTTCTCGTGGCAAAGGATTTAGGCTCAAACGCGCCTGCAAACTTGCGGACAGATGTAAATCGTGATGGCGTTATCAATGTCCAAGACCTTATTCTTGTGGCACAGCACTTTGGTGCGTCAGCGGACTCTGCTGCGTCTCCGATACTTGCAACAGATAACAAAGAACTGATGCCTGCAATGGTCCAAGCATGGATAAAACAAGCGCAGACAGAAGATGATGGATCGCTTGCTTTCCGACAAGGCATAGAGAATCTTGAGAGGCTATTAGCATCGTTGCTTCCAGAAAAGACAGCGCTGCTTGCAAACTATCCGAATCCTTTCAATCCTGAGACGTGGATACCGTATCATCTCGCAAAGTCCGCTGATGTTACTTTAACAATCTATACCGCGAACGGTGCAGTTGTTCGGACATTGGCATTAGGGCGTCAGGCAGCGGGGATATATCAAACCCGTAGCCGTGCGGCGCATTGGGATGGCAGGAATGAAGTTGGTGAGTCTGTTGCAAGTGGAATCTATTTCTACATGCTAACCGCAGGTAATTTCACTGCTACGCGGCGGATGTTGATTTTGAAGTAAGTCTTTTCTTGTAGGAGCGATCTCCGAATCGCGACGAAAACATTGGTATCGGGAATCGGAGTTCCCTCCTACAATATAAACTCTCAGTAACACTCATCAACTGATAATTCTTATAGTTAAATCCATAATTACCTTTACATTGGCGAGGTTAGGAAGTAATCAACGGTATGAATGCCATTTAGGCATTCCCCGCCTCGCCAGCGGTGATGGTGTAAGGATTGTTGTTTATTGAAATGTAAACATATTTTCGGATTCTACTATAAAACTAAATGACCCTGATCCTAATCTTAATCCAATTGACTTCCACAGTAATTTTTGTTAGAATTCCTAAAATTTTGTAAGGAAAAAAAGAATGTCAACACAAGAAGAACTTTACGATGTTGCACTCACGCATTTCGCAGAAAATGACTTAGAGGCTGCAGTTAACGCTTTCAAGCAACTCATTGAAGCATATCCTGACTATATTGAAGGCTATCTCGGATTAGGGCATGCGTATGAACGGCTTGGTCAATACGATGAAGCCATTGAAGCAGTCCAAAAAGCGATTGAAATCAATCCGAATGATCCACTTGTTTACACCAGTTTGTCTATGTGTTACCAGCGTAAAGGAATGATTCAGGAAGCAGAAGATGCAATGGCGAAATCACAACAAATTCAGTTGGAGACGACCGGCTCAACCACATAGGAGATTTTAACTATGGCAGATGTTACCTTACTTGATCCTACCTCGCAAGGTGATGCCGCTGAGAAATTTTTGGCTCCACGACTTGATACCTTTGACGGAAAAGTGATGGGATTATTAGACATTACCAAAAACGGTAGTGATATTTTTCTTGATCGCGTTGAAGAATTAATGCGTGAAAGGTTTGATATTTCTGAAGTTGTACGTGTCAAAAAACCGACATTCGCGCGACCTGCCCCGAGTGAATTGCTTGTTGACCTTGCGGAACGCGCTGATTTCGTGATTGAAGGGCTTGCGGACTGAGGTTCCTGTATATCGTGCAGTATGCACGATGGGAGTGTTTTAGAGGAACGCGGCGTGCCAAGTCTCGCGATCTGTACGGAAGTGTTTTTTGCTGCAGGAAAGGTACAGGCGCGTGTCCTTGGATACAATGAATTAGAACCGCTTACGGTTGCACATCCTATACAGAGTCTTACTCTGGAACAGATTCGGGGACGCGCTGAAGGTATTGTTGACAAAATTGTTGCGCGATTGATGAAATAATATCCTGTTTATGGTTCGATGCATTTTGTCTTGGTAACTACTAAACAATTATCCGATACTGATCCGTGAATCATTGACGCCCACCCTTACGTAAGTAGGAGGCATAACCAACCCGCTCAAAGAAGAGTGGAGAAGTCAAACCTTCAGCACGTCGATGTTCGACGATTTCTATAATGGAGGTGCCGAACCAAATCCTGCCACTTTTTGGATCAATCCCAGCTGTCTGCCCAATTTGATCAGTAATATCATGCTGTTTCTGGTACTCTGCCCAGATATGCTTGGCTTTACGTGAATCGGCTTCCGTCCATTTTGCATGTTCCATTGTTTTCTCCGTGAAATTCAAGTCTACTATAGGATACCATCAAAATTAGATCTACGTCAATCCATTCATACTTTTTCGATGCTAAATACGAACTCCCCATCCGCAAATTTCACAGTGATGGCATCACCATCATGGAAGTTGCCTTCAAGCATATCAATTGCCAATGGGTTAAGGATATCACTTTGGATTGTCCGTCGTAATGGTCGCGCCCCGTACACCGCATCAAACCCGCGTTTCACTAATTCCTCTTTCGCCGATTCAGTTAATGTAAGTGTCATATCCTTTTCTGCAAATCGGACGCTCAGTTTGGAAAGTTCAAGCGTTACAATCTGCTTCAATTCCTCAATTCCAAGCCGATCAAAAATGATTAGATCATCCACACGATTAAGGAATTCTGGTGGGAAATGTGCTTGTAAAGCCTCCATCACCTTACGTCGAATTTCTTCTGTGCCGAGATGTGTATCGCTAATCCATTGGCTACCGATGTTAGAAGTCATAATGACAACCGTATTTTTGAAATCCACCGTTCGTCCTTGTCCGTCTGTCATTCTGCCATCATCAAGCATCTGGAGTAGGACATTGAATACTTCTGGATGTGCTTTTTCAACTTCGTCAAGAAGGATAACACAATAGGGATATCGTCTGACTGCTTCGGTTAGCTGTCCACCTTCGTCATAGCCTACATATCCTGGCGGCGCACCGATAAGTCGGGAGACGGTATGTTTCTCCATGTATTCGCTCATATCAATGCGTACGATGGCGTTAACATCGTCAAACAGAAATTCTGCAAGCGATTTAGCAAGATGTGTTTTACCTACACCAGTAGGTCCCATAAAAAGGAACGAACCGAGAGGCCGTTCCGGGTCGCCGAGACCAACACGGGAACGGCGAATCGCGTTGGAAACAGCCGAAACCGCTTCATTCTGTCCGATGACCTGTTCACGTAACCGTTCTTCCATGTGAAGCAATTTTTGTGTCTCACCTTCCATGAGTCGATAAACCGGAATACCGGTCCATTTCGCTACAATCTCAGCAATATCTTCAGCACTGACACGTTCTTTTAGCATGTGGGTGCCGTTAGCTTCTGTTTCAACTGCCTCTCGCAAGGTTTTGAGTTGTGATTCAAGCGCAGGAATTTTGCCGTATTCAAGTTCTGATGCTGTAGCAAGATTCCCAGTGCGTTTTGCTTGTTCAGATTCAATGCGGAGTTCCTCAATATCTTCCATCACCTCGCGAATTTTTTCCAGATTTGCTTTTTCGTTTTGCCATGCTGCTTTGAGTGCATCTGACTTTTCCCTTAATTCGGCAAGTTCAGCATTCAATTTTTCTAAACGTTGTTTTGACGCATCATCCTCCTCTTTTTCCAATGCTTGCTGTTCAATTTGGAGTTGAATGATACGCCGTTCCACTTCATCAATTTGTTCTGGTACACTATCAATCTCAATCCGCAACCGTGATGCTGCTTCGTCTACTAAATCAACCGCTTTATCTGGCAGAAACCGATCAGAGATATAACGTTTTGAAAGGGTGGCAGCAGCTACGATCGCGTTATCTTGGATTTGAACGCCGTGATGCGTTTCATACCGCTCCTTCAATCCGCGAAGAATAGCGATTGTCCCTTCAACAGAAGGTTCTTGGACTTGGACAGGTTGGAACCGTCGCTCTAAGGCAGCATCTTTTTCAATGTGTTTACGGTATTCATCAAGTGTTGTAGCACCGATGCAACGCAATTCACCGCGTGCTAATGCGGGTTTTAGCATATTAGATGCGTCCACCGCTCCTTCTGCAGCACCTGCCCCGACAATGGTATGAAGTTCATCTATGAATAGGACAACCTGTCCCTCTGCTTGTTCAACATCTGCAAGAACAGCTTTCAGTCTGTCTTCAAATTCACCACGATATTTACTGCCCGCGATAAGTGCACCTAAATCAAGCGCGATGAGCCGTTTTTCCCGCAGACTTTCGGGAACATCACCATCCGCGATACGTTGAGCCAACCCTTCAACAATCGCAGTTTTTCCAACTCCTGGTTCACCGATAAGTACTGGATTATTTTTCCGTCTTCGGGATAGCACTTGCATCACACGTCGAATTTCATCATCTCTCCCAATGACCGGATCAAGTTTGCCGGACATCGCTTCTTGCGTGAGTTCCCTGCCAAAACGGGTCAGTGCTTGGTATTTGTCTTCAGGATTCTGATCTGTTATCCGTTGTGTGCCGCGGATGTCTACGAGTGCTTTGAGGATTTTATCCTTTGTGATACCAGCATCTCGAAGGATTCGTCCGACTTCGCTCTGTTTTGATTCAGCACAAGCGATTAAGAGGTGTTCTGTGCTGACATATTCATCTTTGAGTGTCGTTGCCTCTTTGAGAGCAGTCTCCAGGGCAGATTGTAAGGGTCTTGAGGCGTGTAGTTCCGAACTTACTCCCTGTACTTTAAGTGCTTTTTGAACGACATTCTCAAGTGCTGATGTAATTCCTTGAATATCTACGCCTAATTTTTGAAAAATTGGAGAGACTATTCCGTCTGTCTGTTTAATGAGGGCAAGCATAAGATGCTCAACACTAAGTTCCGGGTTTTGTGCTTCACTTGCTAAAGCTTGTGCTGCTTGTAGTGCTTCTTGTGCTTTAATTGTAAATTTATCTAATCTCATTTTTATTCTCCTTAGACATTTCTATTTTACTATAGTGAAAGCAAAATCTGTGCCAATATCGGGTCTGGAAAAGGCACATTAAATCGATCCATTACAAACAGCATTATGGGAAAATGGCACAGATGGGACAAATGCGGCACGGACTGTGTCATTTTGGCAACGAATATGTAAATTCTGCACATAAACAAAGAAGCACGGTAGTCATAAAACTACCGTGCTATAGAACAGAAAACGTAAATTCGCATTTTACATTGAATACGTGACGCAGTATTACCGTCCTATCCTTTGTGCTTTGAGCGTGCCCCACGTAGTTGTATATTTTCCTTGTGGTTCCACACTTGTGGTAGCCTTAATCACTTCTGCATATTCAGCGAAATCATCAGCATCAAAAGCGGAGTTATAGACAATCACTTCATCAATAATTCCACCGAAGAAGTGAATATCTGTGCCACTACCTTCGTCATCATGAAAAACTGCGTTTTGGTTGGTATGCGCAATACCGGTATTGTCGCCGTGTGCAAAGAGCTGACCACCAGGTTCGCTGGCGATCATTTTTCCATCAAGCCACATCTCAAATTTGTCATCTTCAACGGCATTAGTAGTGTCTCGAAGAACAAGGGCAACGTGATACCATCTGTCAGATTCAACTGGAGCCGAAGGCCATGCACCAGCCCATTGGTATTCAGCACGATTCCAAGCTCCGACGTAGACTTGTCCATCAAAGACATTGACGACAAAACCACGGGTACGTCCGCCTTCTTCAAAAATCGTCTGTTTATGGTCTGTGATACTGACATCAGAACATTTGAAGTAAGCAGCAATCGTTCGGTTTTGGAAGGGACCGCCTGTGTTGAGTCCGTTTGAATCTGGTAGTTTAACACCATCGTCTACACCATCAAACTTTAGTGCTTTTCCAACAATACCGTCAACAACTTCAGGTTCGCCAGCTAACGTTCCGTTTACATCGTGCCCGGAAGTGTCTGCGGCATCACCTTCATCAAAAGTCCAAATTGCTCTTGCAGTTTCTTCGTCTCTTGCTGCATAGATTGATAAAGCAATTAGCATGAGTAAAACACTTAAAATAGAAATGTATCTTGTCATTTGAGATTACTCCTTTGTAAAGCGGCATCTCGTCCGCTATGAAATGACAGGACTTAAGCAGTTTTGGAGATATGCGATAATATCGTCACAATCTGCAAATTTGCACAAGTCCGAATAAAATTAATCTTGGGTGCGTTGGGCTTTCATATTTGCCCAGATTGTTGTGAATTTTCCCTGTGGTTCAACACTTAGGGGTTGCGCGAGTTCTCCAAAATCTCCCTGATTGAAAGATGAACCGTAAATCACGACTTCATCAATTAAACCACCGAAGAAGTCAATGTTAGTACCGCCACCACCGTCATCATGGTAGACAGCGTTCTGATTGACAAAACCAATTCCGTTATCATCACCGTGTGCATGAAGCTGACCGCCATCGGCTTTTTCGATGAGTTTGCCATCTAACCACATTTCAAACTTGTCTTTTTCTACTTTGCCCGCAGCGTCGCGGATGACTAAACCGACATGGTACCATCTGTCTGACTTTATGTCAGCGGATAACCATTCCCCGTTCCAGTTGTACTCCGCACGATTCCATCCGCCAACGTAGACTTTACCATCAAACACATAGATTACTAATCCACGTGTCCGACCACCTTCTTCATATATCACCTGTTTCTGATTTTTGTTAACATTATCGCAGTTGAAAAGTGCTGCTACGGTTCGCTTAGGAAATGGACCACCAATATTGATTCTGTTCGAATCGGGTATCTTTATACCGTCGCTTTCCCCGTTAAACTCCAACGCTTTGTTAGCAATGCCCCTTACGGATTTAGGTTTTCCTACAAACGCGCCGTTTAGCGATTGCTTTGAACTATCATTAGCGGTTCCATCATCAAAGGTCCAGATTCCGGCGACTGTCGCTTCATCACGTTGTGCATCTGCTGGCGTAACTGGTAAAAACGCTAATATCAACAAGCAGATACAAGAAAATAGTATTACAAGTTTAAGATCGTTACCTTTCGTTAATACTCGAAACATATAGATAGATACCTCCTATAAAAACGTAGTTATCTTGGGGTGAATTGTTGTTGTTAGATAGATGCGTTCCAATTTGGGTTGCTTGTGTATGATGTCAACTATTATGCCAAAATAACAAAATTTTGTCAAAAAGTATTATATGGTGGATTCTACAATTAACTTTACATCTGAACTGTGAATCAACGCAGAATATATGTAAACTCATTTACAACCTATCTCATAAATAGTTGGAGGGCTTTGAAAACCGGATTTCAAAATCCTGTAGGAGCGACCTCCGAATCGCGACCTGTCGGGAATCCAAATCAAGAAATCAACGGTATGAATGACGTTTAGTCATTCACCGGGTATGAATGCCTTTTTGGCATTCCCCGGAGTTCCCTCCTACAAAGAGAATCAACTCATAACGAACCAACAAATCCTATTTATGAGATACGCTCTAGATAATTTACTATAGCTCAAAGGATAAGTGAATTGTTGCTTACAGCAAAGGGAGCCAACTCGATGGATTGGGATTCACACGTCTTTTTAATCTAACAAGTGCCACAGTTGCACCGATGGCGCAACTTGTGGCACTTATTTGTTCTATACGGGTTGACTCTACTTTACAATAACGAGACGTCGTGTTTGCTGAAAGGATGGTGTCGTCAACTGGTAAAAATAGATACCACTCGCAACGCTTTCTCCTAAAGCATTTTTGCCATCCCAATAGGCAGCACGTTCTCGACTATTATAAAAACCTGCGGATTGAAAACCAAGTGAAAGTGACCGTATCATCTTACCAGTTGTATCATAAATGGATACCGATACAGAACTGTCTTGTGAAAGTTGATAGGGTATCCACGTCTCAGGGTTAAACGGGTTCGGATAGTTCTGTAACAACTGATTCTGCATCGGTTTGCCAATACTATCAAGTTTGACAGACAAAACGGCGTTTGCCAAGTTTTCAGGAGTCACTTTAAAACTAAGGGTTTGTGATTCATAATTTCCATCAGTGCCGATGACGCGGACTTCAAGGATGTCTCCAACTTGAACGACGCTTTTCCGCGCTAAATCGGCAGTTGCAGCCGCGAAGTAATCGCCCTGCACGGAGGCGGTTATTATGCTGTTTGTTCTCAGGTTGTGGACGATGACTTGATAACCGTCAAACGTTGATTTTCCTTCCAAGTGTCCACTAATAACAAACGCCCACGCTTGCGGCACCTTGGATATTCCAGGTGATGCTGCCTCCGTTTGATTCTCCCATCGTGATCCGACGAATGCAAAATTGCGCGTCTGTGGAACATTGACGATATAGCCTTGTCCACCTTCAATTGCGAATCCGTCGTTATGTGCGTCTGGTGTCCACCCGATGAAACGTTGATTTTCAGTATCAAGTGCTATTACCATGGTCGCGCCAGCAATCCCAGCCAGTGATTTTGCAGTCATCGGTTTCGGTGATGCTAAGGGCATGGAAAGCATGTTCAAACCCTTAGTCAACGTAACGTTGAAGATGTTGCCAAAATGATCGCCCTCTGCTTTGGGAACGAGTCTAGCGATGAAACCGTGTCTGCGTCCATCTGCTGAGTCATAGTGCCCAACAACAGAACCGTCCTCATTGATATTCCATCCCTCCGTGCTAACAGCACCCGGAAACTGCAATTCTTTTAGATTGAGGGGGCTGCCGACATAGGTACGCGGGACATCACCCCTCGCTTTCGCTCGTCCAACGACAGTCCTTGCCCTGTTGAGACCGTGCAGAAAAAAGTATTCCAGATTTAGTGCGTTTGGAAGGTCAATAGATAGAAATCTGCCCACCGAGCTACGCATGTATGCATGATATACACCATCAGGATCTTTATAGCTGCCCACGATATGGCGTGTCCAACTCACAAAATCGGCGTAAGTTTCCGGTGCCCCAGGATATTCAACGATTGTGTCTCCTGAAAACCCGCGGCGAACTCCAGAAGCATCTACAAAACTACCCGTCAGTGCTCCCGTCGAATCACTATACCCGTAAATCTCCGTTTGAACAGAGTTCGGGAAATCGTATTGCCGCAACTCACCATTTTCTAAGATAACACCGTGGTAAAGACCTTCGCTATCCTTGTAGTGTCCCGCAGCGATCCCATTATTACCCAGCGCATAGAAATATGTGCCTTGCGAGCCGGGAAAATCGTAGGTCGTAAAAACGCCATCAATCAGCGTAAAGGCTACATCTTTTTCACCATCAGGTCCCCGCATGTTGCCGGCGTAATCAAAAAAGTCGCTACTTGCCGTCACTGCTAAAAAATCTACTCCCGGAACATCAATACTCTCAAACGTATAGCTGAGGTCAGGAGGTGGTCGCGGAATAGTCTCCTGTGCGGGTCTGGCGATAAACCCGTGTCTGCGTCCATCTGCTGTGTCATAGTGCCCAACGACAGAACCATCCTGATTAACATTCCAGCCTTCCGTGCTAACAGCACCCGGAACTTTCAATTCTTGTAGCCTGAGGGGGTTGCCGACAAAGGTGAGGGGAACACCATCCGCCCCTTTCGCTCTGCCGACGGCAACCAGTGCATCGTTAATACCGTGTAGAAAAAAGTATTCCTGATTTGGTATTTCTGGAATATCCAGAGTTGCGAAACTACCTCCTGGCCCACGCAGGTATGCACGATATGTGCCTTCAGCATCTACGTAGCTACCCACGATATTGCCTAACCCGCTTACAAAATCGGCATAAGTTTCCGATGCTCCGGGGAACTCAACTATTGTCTCCCCTGAGAACCCACGACGAATGCCAGACGCATCTGTAAAATTACCCGTTAGTGCACCGGTTGAATCACTATACCCGTAAATCTCCGTTTGAACAGAGTTCGGGAAATCGTATTGCCGCAACTCACCATTTTCCAAGATGACTCCGTGGAAAAGACCATCGCTATCCTCGTAGTGCCCCGCAGCAAGTCCATTATTACCGAGTGCGTAGAAATAGGTATTTTTCGAGCCGGGGAAATCGTGGGTCTCAAAAACACCGTCAATCAGCGTAAAGGCGACCATTTTTTCTCCATCAGCACTCGGCGTGTTGCCGGCGTAATCAAAAAAGTCGCTACTTGCTGTCAACGCTAAGAACTCTATACCCGGAACATCAATCGTCTCATAAGTATAGTTGTCGCTGGCGGATGCAGTGTTTACTTGTGCCGCAGTGTTCCTTATGAAAAAGGAATTAAAGCACATGAACAACGTAAATATGATAAACAAAAAACTGATTTTGATCTGATTTTGCATAATGGAAACTCCCCTGAATTTTTCCTTTGAAGATTAATAAAATATGTCAGATATCCCATTCTGTGGGACTATGCTTGTAGTTGAAGTATTACAAATTTGCGTTTAGCAATACTGTAAAAGCGTAGATTGGACATTTCTGGTAGACTCAGAAGTATTATGTAAAGTATGTAACAATTTCTAAAAAAAGGCAAGGGAAATCTCATCTGTTTTCTTAATTCTGTACTGCCATCGGAAATTCGGGCCACTCTCTAAGACAAGATTGTGGTATAATATCCATCTACTGGAAAGGCGTATCCGATGGCGAAACGAAAACGAAGAAACTTCACTCCCGAGTTTAAAGCCGAAGTTGTTCTTGAGGCACTTACGGGTGAAAGTTCACAAGCGGAGTTGTGTCGCAGACACAACCTCAGCGATGAACAACTCTCAAAGTGGAATCGGCAACTTCTTGAAAATGCAGCGACCCTCTTTGAACCCGCTGATAAGCAGTCTGATGCCAATATGGACAGGTGTATCACCAGAAACGCCCGCATTCGGCGTTAGGCTATCTGACACCTGTAGAATTTGAACAACAAAACTTGTCTTAACTTTACTGATTTTTTGGCCCTAATTAGCGTTGGCACTTCAGTTCCAATTTCCATAATTCTTATGACATCTCGCCACACAAATTTTGGGGAGGTGTCATAAGAATTCTCTGCCAATGCCAAAACCACAATGGTTTATTGGGGAGACGACGTTAATGAACAGGATGAATCTTCCGCATGGTACTCTGTAAAGTACGAAATACCCAAAAATAGAAACTGATTCATCTGCAATCGTTTCGAACGGGGTGCCGCTGTTAATAAGAGGCACCCCGCTTTACTCTAAACAGAAATCTATCATGTTAAAAAAACTTTCCATTCTTGGCTTCATTTTTCTCTTTTTTATATCTCTAATGTCCGACTCAAAAATCATGTTTACATCAGCACGTGACGGGACCGGCAAAATCTACGTAATGAATGATGATGGCGGCAACGTTCAAAGATTAACGAACACTGAGTTTGAAGATCATTCACCACGCTGGATATTAGATGGAAAACAGATACTTTTTCAGAGAGATTTTGATCCTATTTACAAATTAGATAGCAAATTTTTTATTATGGATGCGGATGGGCGTAATGAACATACGTTCATGGACAATCATCCAACTGACGAGCGTCCTATTATGTCACCTAATGGGAAGTATCTTGCTTTCGTTAGCGAACGTAATGGTGAATCGGATATCTATGTGCGAAACCTGGCAAATGGAGAAATAAAACAGTTTACAAACAATCTGGATGGGAGAATGTCCCATAGACTTGATTGGTCTCCCGATGGGTAGACGGGATAGCCTATGAACATAGGGCAGAACCGGGAGATAGTATCTGGACAATGAACGCTGACGGTAAACAAAAAAAGTTGTTCAGTCCACACCGGGGTGATACTCCGTTTTTAACAGGTGCTCCGCGCTGGTCTTCATCCGGCAGGTATATTGCGTACCCTGAAATGGAACGGACACCAGATTTCAAGAACATCGTTTCCGCATACATCGTGATTCAGGACGTGTTCACGGGGCACCGAGAGAAACATCTTAAAGGGTTTCTTAGCTCGTCTGTTTGCTGGATGGGTGACGATGAAACGCTTCTTGTATCCACTGAAGATTACAAGGATCCAAATGCCCGACCTGACATTTATCAGTATAGGATCAATGACAGAAAACTAACAAACCTTACAGAGGGCCCAGTGGGGTGGTTACACGCCAGAGTGGATAGGCGGTACTCTTGCTGTTTTTCCGGCGGGCAAACTCACCATTCGATGGGCAGAACTAAAACGCATTAATTGAAATATCTAAAAAGGCAGCTAACAAAATGTTAGCTGCCTTTTTATTTAATCTTATTTTTGCGTTAATTCCTGTAACCTCATCTTACAAACCTTTTTACTTGTTTTTCGTCAAAAACAATAGTATAATTGCGAATAACATCACCAAAAAAACTCAAAAGAAAATAGAATTGCCAATTTTCTGCTTGCAACGCAGGATAATTTGCTGAAGAATTAATCCGCACCTATCTGCAAAGTATAGGTACAAATGCATGCGTTGTTTTCTTTATATCATTCTGAGGCAATTGGAGGCATTAATGCCACAATCAATCGCTTACTTAAAGCGAATTTTGTTCTTAGTACTAATTATAACATTTTTCCTCTTTGTTGGAACGGGGACTTGCACCGATGTTTTCGCGCAGGCACAACCTAAGAATAACCACGCGGCAAGAATCCAAACATTAAACGCTATTCAGGAAGCGAACGATCACTATTATGAACGCAATTACGCCGAAGCGATTAAAGCGTATCAGGCACTGCTTAAAACCGAACTTTCGCAAACACAAAAAGATTCTATGCGGCTTATGTTAGGGCAAAGTCACGCAAAACTTGGTGAGGATGTAGAGGCACGCCGCATCTTTAAAGAGATTATTGATGAAAATCCGGACGGATCTTACGCAACGCAAGCTGTACATCAACTCTCTAATCTCTATCGGCAACGCTACCAATACAAAGAAGCAATTGTACTATGTAAGCAGATTATGAAGCAACATCCTAATAGTTCCGCGGCTGCTGTTGCTGCCTACCTTACTGCGTACTACGAATACATAGAAGGAAAACATGAGGATGCGATGGCAAGTTACAAGTATTTCCTTGATAATTTTCCGAATTCTATTTATCGCTCAAGTGCAGTAAGCAGTCTTGTTCGTTTATATACCCAAAACGAACGCCACGCAGAGGCAGAAAAACTTATTACAGAACGGATGAAGCTAAACCCTACTGATACCACCCTTTTAGAAGAACTGGCAAACCTATACCAACAACAGGGAAAACACCAGAAAGCGCTGGAACTTTATAAGAATGTGCTTGAAAAAAATCCAGCAAATACATCTATCAGACGAAAACTCGGTTCTCTTTACATCGAACTTGGCAATAAGGAAAAAGCAATAGCCGAATGGAAAAAAATGGTGGCAGGTGCACCTGATCAACATCAGCAGCTTGGGGCGATTTATCTTTCACACAAGATGTACACTGAAGCAATAAGGGCGTTTCAGCAAGCGATAAAAATAAATCCGCAATACGGTTACCTCTATATTCAGCTCGCAGCAGCATACAAAATCCAGGGCGATATTGAAAAAGCTGCCGCTATCTATCTTGACGGTTTACAGAGTGTTGGTCCCAGCAGTAGTCAACGGGAATCTATATGGGAAGCTATGCTTGAAATTTATCAAGGTGATAGACAAAAACCATTTCGTGAAAAGTTGATTGCACAGTATCAAAAGGCACATCAGGCTGCTCCCCGAAATCTTAACAACGTTTTGACTTTAGGTGAGCTCTTTTTCTATGCCGGACAACTTGATAATGCACTGAAAACATTCACAAAACTTCACAAATACTATCCTACCTCCATTGATTCAGCACTGGAAAGATTTGCAAGTGTTTTGGAACGCAATCAAAATCCATCAGCAATTGAGTTTTACAATACACTGTTGCAGCTTTCAAGGGATAGGAGAATAATCACAAGTACACAATACAACCTCGCAAAGTTATACCAAAATGCAGAACAGTGGACTGAAGCAGCCAATATCCTAAAAGAATTAAATAAAAACAGAAATGTTTCAATTGACAGTCAATTTCTGCTTGCACAGATTCAGTTGTATGGTCTTCATAATCCCAAAGCCGCACAGATGACGCTTCAACCGTTGTTTACGCAGCGTTTAATAGGCAATCAGTTTATGGAAGCACAGTTAATTTTAGGAGAATGTCACCTTCGGTTGAAAAGATATACACTTGCAAGACAAGTCTTGACACCGATAGCCGACAGCACGAATCGCTTAAGTGCTACTGCCCGAAAATTGATTGGCGACTCTTATTTTTTCGCGACAGAATTCGACAATGCTGTCGCTGAATACAGAAAAGCGATTAGACTCTCAAAATCGGATAAACTCACGAATGATGCACTTGAACGAATTGTCCTGATTCAAGATAGTACTGACTATTTTACTATCCCGCTGACCGATTATGCAAACGCGCTGCAATTCCACCTAACTGGTAACATTGAAGCAGCAATCACACAGTGTGAGGATACGATTTCACTTTATCCAAAATCTCTAATTGTTGATGATGTGTGGATGCTTCTTGGTTCAATATATCGTTCCCAAAACGCTTATGGTGATGCTATCCATTCATATCGGCAGATAGTTTCACAAAAAAGTTCTTTAGCAGCAGCGGCTTTAACGCAAATAGCAGAAATATATCAGAAAAAGAGAGACTTTTCGAATGCTGTGGATACTTATACAACTCTACTTTCAACATATCCAGACAACAGTATCGTTCCGCATGCACGTCAACAATTGGACAAAATTACAAAGTTAATGAAGAGTTCAAAACTTAATTCCCCTTGATAATTCTTGCCACAATTAATTTTTTCCAATGGAAAATATCTCTAATGGTCTGTCCACTCTAAAATTACGAGTCATGTCAGTAGTCGGGAATCGGAGTTCCCTCCTACAATGTTCTTGGTAGGAGCGATCTCCGAATCGCGACATTATCTATAAATATGAGTAGACACAGCACTAATCTACTGCTAATTTGCGTTCTACTGTCCGCATGCATCCTGCCTTTAAGCGCTGAAGAAGCAACTATCCATTTTTTCGAGCAAACCGAAGCAGCTGGAATCCATTTCAAACATATAAACGGTGCATCTGAAGAAAAATATTTACCCGAAACGATGGGTGCTGGTTGTCTATTCTTTGATTACGACAACGACGGTTTCCTTGATATCTATCTTGTTAATAGTGGCAAATCGTGTGAGAACACTTCTAAACCTCGCACCCAAGCGGATGAGATGAACGTTCTTTATCGTAACAATGGCAATGGCACGTTTACAGATGTTACCGCTCAAGCTGGATTTCAGAAAAATAACGGCTACGGAATGGGATGTCTCTCTGCTGATTACGATAACGATGGGGATGCAGACCTATATCTTACAAATTTCGGGAGAAATCAACTCTACCGTAATAATGGTGATGGCACGTTTACCGATGTTACATCCCATGCTGGTGTTGGCGATTCCCACTGGAGCGTGAGTGCATCCTTTGGTGACTACAACCTTGATGGATACCTTGATCTGTATGTTGTAAACTACCTTGATTATCAGATTGAAACTGCTCACGCGTGTTTGCTTGAAGGCGTTCATATCTACTGCGGCCCACATGAGTATCCCGGAGCACGAGATACGCTCTACCGCAACAATGGTGATGGCACTTTCACTGATGTCACTGGTCGAGCAGGCGTGCGAAACGCTGGAAAAGGATTAGGTGTCCTTTTTACAGATTACAACAACGACGGTTTTCCCGATATTTTTGTAGCAAATGATGCTGTGCAAGACTTTTTATATCGTAATAACGGCGATGGCACGTTTACAGAGGTTGCGGTTACAGCAGGTATTGCATATAACTCGGAAGGACGCGCTACAGCAAGTATGGGGATTGCCAATGGCGATTACGATAATGACGGGATGTTAGACCTTTTTGTTACAAATTTCTCGCTGGAAGTCAATAGTCTTTTTCACAACGACGGTGATGGCTTCTTCACGATGACTACGTTTGAAACGGGACTTGCTGAACCGAGTTTTTCACAACTCGGTTTTGGCACACAATTTCTTGACGCTGACAACAACGGTTTATTAGACCTCTTTGTAGCAAACGGGCATGTGTGGGACAACGTCGCACAAATCACACCTTCCCTTTCTTACAAACAAACGTGTCAGTTGTTTTATAACACTGGAATAGGAGGTTTCAAGGAAATATCTAAAGCAGTAGGGAAGTTTTTCACACGTCCCGTTGTTGCGCGCGGCACTGCTATCAGTGATTATGATAATGATGGAGACGTAGATATTCTGGTCTCATGTTGCGGAGAGAGTGCTGTACTTCTCCGAAACGACTCTAAAACAGAAAATTATTGGTTAAAAGTTCAATTAGTCGGGACTAAGAGCAACCGTGACGGAATTGGTGCTAAAGTTAAGGTGCAGACAGATAAAGAAACGCAAATCAAAGAGGTTACATGCGGTGGCAGCTACGCATCTGGAAGCGAACACTCTCTCCTCTTTGGGCTTGGCACGCATTCAACGGTACAAACAATTGAAGTGAAATGGTTGGGAGGACATGTCCAGAGACTTGAAAATCTTTCAGCGAACCAAGTGATCCGTATTAAAGAAAATCGCTAATTGACTTGACAATTCTGTCAATCAACCTTAAAATTAAAGGATAGGAGGATATATATTGATGAAAAATCGAAACTTTTGGAAAATTGTTTGTTATAGTGCAATCGTGTGTTTGTTCACATCAATGTCTGCATGGATAGGCACTGCAGATGCAGCCGACTCGTTTGGCGACGCGTTTGAGGGTGGCAAATTGCAGAATCCCAATTGGAAATGGCAAAACGAACCGCCGACTTGGGACATTGATGAAACTCGAAAAGGATTCCTAACCATTGATAGTGAAAACAATCGAAATGTCTGGGCATCGGACGCTTCCCACTTTCTTTATCAGGAAACTGAGGCTGACATGTTTGATGTTGAAACGCATTTTTTCGCTAAATGGGATACCAATTCTGGAGTCAATGGGATCCTTGTGAAAAGCCCTACTGACAATAACTGGGTAACAATTAAATTCTGGGGACGAGATGCTGGTCCCAGAGGGCATATCCAGTATCAAACCAAGCAAGCTGGGATGGGACCGCCTGATGTCCAATGGAGATTTGGTGATTGGGGGGACATTGAACTGTCTTTCCGACTGAAAAAAGAGGGTGATACATACACAGCATGGTATAAAGCAGAGGGTGATGAGGATTGGATGGATATTGGACAAGGCAACTTTGCCCTGACTCCACCACTTTGGCTCGGTATCTATGCAGGTGTTGCCTCTGGTACAGGTAACTTAGAGGTTGGATACGAATATTTTAGAGACAATATCAACGTCACTGATGTTGAACCTGAAGGAAAGGTAGCAACAACGTGGGGTATGGTAAAATCCCGCTATTAGTTCTAAGTAAGGTGGGCAGACCAGGGTTTGCCCACCTTTTCCGCAAATAAAAAGTTTTCAACAACTGTAGATAATATCCTGTTTACGCAAATATCGTTTGGTTGAAGTTTATAACAGGATATTTTAAAATTCTTATACCATTTCTCAAAGATAACTTCTCGTAAAGAAATAGTCCGTTCAATGTGAATGCCCACACGCGCATTCACCACGCGCAATTTATTGCGCCTCTTATACCAAATTAACGCGATAATTCTCGGTAGGTGCTCTTTCCTAACCAATGCAGAATACCTCACGCGTATTCTGCCTGACTTCAATAAAACAAGACAAATCCTTTTAATTTGGTTTTACATTTCAATAGAGAAAATAATTCATAGAATTGGTATTATGTAGGAGATAAAATGAAAATTCGAAATTTAAATTCTTACTTACAGAATTCCCATCCTGTGTGTGGGAAAATTCTTTTTTATAGTATCATCGCTTGTATGTTTGCCACCCTAACGATTTGGGTAGGCGGCGTAGATGCAGCAGATTCATTTGGCGACCCGTTTGAAGGTGGGAAATTAAAAAACCCCAATTGGAAATGGCAAAACGAACCGCCAAAATGGGATGTTGGCGAAACCCGTAAAGATTTCTTATACCTTGACTGTGAACCGAATCGAAATCTATGGGCAGGGGACGCATCTCATTTTCTATATCAGGAAACTGAAACCGATATGTTTGATGTAGAAACACATTTTCATGCCAAATGGGATACCAGTTCCGGGGTCAATGGGCTTCTTGTGAAAAGTCCAAGTGATAATAATTGGGTAACCATTAAATTCTGGGGGCGGGATGCAGGTGCCAAAGGACATATCCAGTATCAAACAAGGCAAGCTGGGATGGGACCCCCTGATATCCAATGGAGATTTGGTGATTGGGGGGACATTGAAATGTCACTCCGACTGAAAAAAGAGGGCGATACTTACACTGCATGGTATAAAGCTGAAGGAGATGAGGATTGGATGGACATCGGACAAGGCAACTTTGCCCTGACTCCACCACTTTGGCTCGGTATTTATGCGGGTGTTGCCGCTGGAGCAGGCAATCTTGAAGTGGAATATGAATATTTCAGAGACAATATGAACCCCTTCCCTGTTGAACCGGGTGGTAAAGCGACTACAACTTGGGGTGCAGTTAAAACCCGATATTGATACGAAGGATGGTAGATGTAATGCGATACAGTTTAATCATTTTTCTTTGTTTCTGTGTCGTTTCTCCCCTATTGGCTGAGACTTTCACAGATGTTAGTCAAGCGGCAGGGGTTCATCAAAGAGAAATCCCGGTTGATGAAAATTCCGGGGCTTGGATGGGCCCCGGAACCGCCGCTGTAGATTATGATAATGATGGGTGCTGGCTTGACATTTTCGTTGTTGGTGATGGTGGCTTACCCAACGCGCTTTACCACAACAACGTTGATGGAACATTTACGGATATAGCAGAAAAAGCAGGCGTTGCCAACACACCAAACGGACGCGGCTGCGTATGGTTTGACTATAACAATGACGGTTGGCGTGATCTTTATGTAACCTGTGCTGGACCGAACTTTCTCTTCATGAACAATGCGGATGGCACTTTCACAGATGTAAGCGAAGAGGCAGGGGTCGCTGATGCACAGCACGGTACCAGTGCATCGGTTGCTGATTATGACCACGATGGTTGGCTGGATATTTATGTTGCGAACTGGGGGCGTCCTGCTTCTCTTTTAGTTTTTGAACCTGCTCCAAGAATTAATGTGCTGTATCGGAATAAAGGAGATGGCACGTTTGAAGAAGTAACGCAGGCAGCTGGCGTTGCTGATGACGGAATTGCTTGGGGTGCTATCTTCTTCGATTACAATGGCGATACTTGGGCTGATTTATTCGTAGCAAATGACCACGGTCCCGATAAACTCTATCGTAACAATAGGGATGGCACCTTTGCAGATGTTTCAGAGCAATCTGGCATTGTTACACTCATCAGAGGAAAACCGACTGGCGCAATGGGACTTTGCGTCGGAGATTATGATAACGATACCGACCTTGATCTTTTCGTTACAAACTATGATGAGGACCTGCTTTGGAGAAATAACGGGAATGGTACATTCACTAACGTTGCTGAAGCAGTTGGTGTGGCAAATGTAGGTGTAGGGTGGTACGCCACCTTTGTTGACTTTGATAACGATGGGTATCGTGACCTTTATGTTGTCAACGGTGATGTAGATAATTCACAAAAGACCAATCGCAACCGTCTCTATCATAATAATCGAAACGGAAAGTTTGTAGATCGTTCCGATGCGTTCAATGCAACTGTTGATGCTGTCGCACGCGGTGCAACTGCTGGAGATTTTGATAACGACGGCGATGTTGATTTCTTTGTCGTCAATAACACTGGCAATACACTTCTTCTAAACGATCTTGATCCTTCCTGGCATATTAGTAAACCTGCCTCTCAGGAGAATTTAACTCAGCGTCAACGTACCCTTTTACCGCTTAGATATGCGGGTGATACTGTCTCTCGGCGCAACTTAGCTAAAAATCAACGTCTCAAAATTCGTTTGCATGGAACAAAGAGTAACCGTGACGGCATCGGCACACGGGTAGCGGTGAAAGTCAGAGACTTCGTTCAAACCCAAGAATTAATTGGCGGTACCGGTTTTTTGGGTAGCGATAGTTTAGAACTTGAATTTGGACTCGCAGGTGCTTCTCACATTGATTCCATTACCCTGACATGGCCCTCCGGAATTGTTGATACCTATGAAGATATCTATGCCTCAGATCTGTTTATTTTTACTGAAGGAGAAATACAAAAGTTTGTTGTAGCAGTTGAACCAACAGGAAAACAGGCGACGACGTGGGGCAAAGTCAAAACTGCAGAGGTGTTTCAAAACTATCCGAACCCGTTTAATCCAGAAACTTGGATTCCATATAACCTATTTGAATCCAGTGATGTGAAATTTTCAATTTTCACTCAAAATGGAGATTTAGTACGAGAATTTAAACTTGGACAGCAGGCGCGTGGTCAAAAGAAGTTATATTGGGATGGCAAAAATGCTAATGGTGAAACTGTTGCCAGTGGAATCTATTTTTATCAGTTTAAGGCAGGTAATACCCAAAGTGTCCGGAAAATGTGGTTAATGAAGTAAATTTGGGTTGATAAATAATAAGGAAGAAAAATGGCTTTAATAAAAGAGGAAGGCAAAATATGCAATGGACACATTGTCCTATCTAAACCTCTTTCCTTACCGGAAGGTACTGAAGTACGCGTAACAGATAGAACCCGTAGATCCAGCTACTGTTAGCGATGATGACAGTCAAGACAAGGATTCCGACGAATCTGAAGAATTTGCTAACTTACCCTGCTTCGGAATGTGGGCAGATTGAGAGGATATGCGTGACAGTGTCGCGTGGCTGCGCAAGGAGAGAGAAAAGTGGCAACAGCGGTTCACACGGCCGGAGTGATTGATTCAAATATTCTTATTGATGCTATGAATGGCATTGTAGATGCTTTTGCGTTTTTGGAAGAACAGCAATGGCGGAAATACAGATTAGTATCGTTTCAGCTATGGAATTAATTGTCGGTTGTCGCAACAAACTTGAAATGACAGAACTGCAGAAATTTTTTCAAAAATGCACATTTTTACCGGTTACTGCTACTATCTCACAGATTGCCTTTCAACTGATGCAGTCGTTCTACCTCAGCCACGGGCTCACCTTGCCAGACGCGCTTATCGCAGCAACAGCCATAGAGCATGATTTAACACTCTATACAAGAAACACACGGCATTTTCGTATGATTCCGCAATTAAAAATTAGTCAACCCTATTGAACCGTTAAGGTGGAATTTTACTTTGTCAAAAACAGGAAAAATGGTAGTTTGCGGTTGGGAGTCAGTAAAGGGTATCTGATTAAAACAGGCATCTATACCGATAGCCGACAGCCAATAGCCGACAGCCAAATGGAAAATATATTTCTGAGATGGTGGGGATGCGGTGCATTTGACGCACTCTTGGGCGATGTAAATATCGCTTATGACCCCTATCTGTTCAATCAGAACTTAGTGGATGCTGAACCGATATACGATTACATCTTTATCTCTCACGAACATTTTGACCATTGCCACCCTGCCACCTTACGAAAATTGTGTTGTGGCACACGTTTTAAAAAGTTATTTGTCAATCCCGGATGCATCACACCTGCTCAACCCATCAATGAGAAATACGGGGACGCTGCATTTGAACGCGACCTACCAATAACTAAACATATTCCAGCCGATAAAGTACAGACTTTATATCCCAAACATCTCAACGATAAACAAGGTGCGTCACGCTCATTTCAAGGTTCAGAGACACTTGACCTCGGTCCTATTCACGTAGAAACAATTGAAAGTGGTGAGAACCAAATGCCTGATTTACCAACAAACGGCTATCTCATCACACACCTTGCCAAGAATACCTCTATCCTACACATCGGTGACTTGCATGAACCCTATCCAGCGTTAGCAAACCTCCAGGGCAAGGTTGATTTTCTGATTCACATGAAACTCGGCCTCGGTGAGGGAATTGCAGACCGACTAATTGAACTGGTAGAACTCATCCAACCTCGTTTTTTAATACCGACACATTACCGTACTGATCGGAAATCCGATCCGATACCTGAAGGGCATTGGCCGCCAAATGTCACTGATGAAATGGCGTTCATTGAGTCAATCCGTCAAATTGTCCGAGATAAAACCCAAATCCTGCCTTTTACTGCAGGCATAGAATACGAAATTAAAATGCCAGAGAAACAGGTTATCTGGAAATGGGACTGGTTTAACACATGGACAGTCCCACCTTGGCGTGAAAATTAATTTTGAGATCAGATTAGACTACATTTATTACAACAGATTTGGAGAACATTTATTGTGTCAACGGCTTCTAAAGTTCGCGTCGCCTTTTACGGATGCGGTAATTTTGCTAAAAATACCCGAATTCCGAACCTTTTACAGCAGGACTCCGTTAATATAGTTGCAGTGTGCGATAGTAATGTGAAAACAGCCCAGGAAACTGCCCAACATTTTAACATTACACACGTCTACCATAGTGAAAATGGTGGCGCACACGAAATGCTTGAGACGCAAGATTTTGACGTGTTATACTCCATCGTGCCAGCGTACGTGCGTACTGATGTTGAAACAACCGCTGCAGAAAAAGGAATCCATATCTTTAGTGAAAAACCACAGGCACTTACAATGCAGGTGGCAAATCGTATTGACAAAGCAATTCAGAAAGCAGGGATTATTAGTACTGTCGGGTTCCGCGAACGATACCGCCCGATTTTTCAGAAAGCACGCGAATTTTTGGCTGATAAAGAGGTTGTGCATGTCCGTTTCCAAAGTTATGGAGGACTACCCGCCGCAGCAGATAGTAAAGCAAAAACGTGGTGGGCAGATATGGAGAAATCTGGCGGTCGCGCCCTTGACTGGGGTGTTCATGCAACGGATTATAGCCGATTTATGACAGGGCTGAACGTTGTTCGTGCACAAGCTTTCTATTATGAACGTTCAGACTATGCCACGCCGCTGTCATGTAGTTTTAATTACTGTTTTGACAACGGTGGGACGATGACGCTCAGCTTCGTT
Source organism: Candidatus Poribacteria bacterium (assembly GCA_965219695.1). Classification (GTDB taxonomy): domain Bacteria; phylum Poribacteria; class WGA-4E; order WGA-4E; family WGA-3G; genus MSPOR6. Next base: position 156,093 of record CBDCOJ010000019.1, read on the forward strand.
TCTGCCGGTCCAAGTCCGAAAGATGAACCGTGGTTCACCGTTTTTTATGAAGGAGGACATCTCGCAATCTACCGATACGATAAGATCGAGGTAAACGGTAAACAGATTTATCAGGCGGAAGAATTTAATCCGTGGTTAGAACAAGATAAAACTTTTATCCGTGCTGTGCAGACTGAAGATGCAAGCATATTACAAAGTGATTATCACGATGGGCTTTTCTCTTTGGCTCCTGTTTTGGCTGGTTGGGAATCTTCACGTCGTAATGGAGAATGTATAGATCTGGATTCGTTCATGAATGTTTCGTAAAGCAATCATATTCATTCAGTATAAATTAAATTTGGAGGATTAATAAAATATGGATGCAAAATTAAAAAAGATACAAATCACACCAATGAAGTTTGACAAAGACGGTGATGTGCAAAAAGAGGAATTTGCAACCCTCACTATTGAAGTGCCGATGGACAGTGCTGGACAACGCGAAGCAATTGTTTCAGTACTACAACTCCTAAGCAGAGAGTGGGTTGTCCTGAGCGTTGAAGGCAAGTCACCTGGGGCAGTAGGAACAGCATAAATCAATCATGAAAAAAAGTTATCTGTTTACCCCAGGTCCAACACCTATACTGCCAGAAGCATTATTAGCAATGGCGCAACCGATTGACTATCATCGCAGTGAAGATGCAGTCGTGCTAATTAAAGACGTTTTAGAAAAACTCAAGCACGTCTTCCAAACAGAAAACGATGTGCTTTTCTTAACATCTTCTGGAACAGGGGCAATGGACGGGGCAGTAGCAAATCTTTTGTGCCATGGCGATAAGGTTTTAGTTGTCCGAAGCGGCAAATTTGGTGAACGGTGGGCAGAAATCTGTGAGGCTTATGGCGTTGAGGTTATCCCTATTGATGTAGCATGGGGTGATTCTGTAGCACCGGAAGCAGTGGAAGCACTGTTAACTGCTAACCCTGATGTCCAAGCAGTTTTTGCTACACTCTGTGAAACATCAACAGGTGCTTTGCACGATATTGAGGCACTTGCGCGTTTAACACAATCCCGTCCAACCCTGCTTGTTGTTGACGCGGTCAGTGCACTCGGCGCAGATGATCTACAGATGGACAATTGGGGCGTTGATGTCGTTGTTTCTTGTTCACAAAAAGGGTTGATGACACCTCCCGGTCTTGCTTTCGCTGCGCTGAACCGTCGTGCATGGGAAGCGACTGAACGGTCTGACCTGCCAAAGTATTATCTTGATTTCCGAAAAGCACACCAACGCGGACTTGAAGGTTCAGTGCCTTACACCCCTGCTATAACACTCCTTGTAGGACTCCAATATGCGTTAAATCACATCTGTGCAGAGGGAATTCGTAATACTATTTCTCGCCACAACCGTTTAGCGATGGCAACGCGAAGTGCTGTTAAGGCAATTGGACTCCCACTGTTCGCGACCTCACCTGCGAACACGTTAACTTCAATTCGGTTGCCAGAAAAAATTGACGGAAAAGCGTTCGTTAAGATGATGCGTGAAAAACACGGCATCACGTATGCAGGTGGACAAGGTGAGTTGAGTGGTAAGATTGTTCGTATTGCACACCTCGGATGGATGGACGAAAACGATGTTATCGTTGCTATCTCTGCTTTTGAGAGGGGTTTGGTAGAGATCGGCTATGATGTTTCACTTGGCGCTGGTGTTGCCGCCGCGCAAGAGGTTTTTACGAAGTAAACTTAATAAACATAAATTCGGGATAAAAACCAAACCGTCTTGTGTGAAAACGTTAAACTCAAGCAAAGAAATTCAAAAGTTAATATTGAGAATTCCTACGCAAAGGAGTTGACTATGAAAACAACATGTTTGATACTCATCACACTATTTTTGACTTGTACAGTACTTCTACCGAACACATCTGCCCATCCACGCGACGATGCCAAAGCCAGTTTTGGTATAGGTGGCATGATGGAGGTAACCTATTCTCCGGATGGCAGTCTACTTGCCGCAGCGAGTGCTATCGGTATTTGGATATATGACACACATACCGGTAGAACACTGCATCTACTTACAGGACATCTGGGTACAGTTTATAGCGTGTGTTTTTCACCAGATGGAAAAACTATCATTAGTGGCAGTTCGGACAAAACGGTCCGCCTATGGGATGCCGCCACAGGGAAACATTTGAAAACGCTTACAGGACATACAAAAACTGTCAACAGCGTGTGTTTTTCACCGGATGGAAAAACTATCGCTACTGCTAGTGGAGACGAAACGGTTCGGTTGTGGGACGCTACCACTGGAAAACACTTTTATACTCTCAGCGGCTTGCATCGGTCTGCTATTTGTAGCGTCTGTTTTTCACCAGATGGAAAGATCATTGCGACTGCCAGTGGAATGTTAATTGATGAGCATAAACCTGAGAGTCCTGACAACGAGATCACGTTTTTTGATGCTGTTACAGGACAACCGTTGAAACGCTTCGTAGGACACACGGTGTGGGTCAACAGTGTGTGCTTTTCACCAGATGGAAAAACTATCGCTACTGCCAGTGAGGATGGCACCGTCCGTCTATGGGATGTTGACTAAACAAAAAGATCTTAGTTTGCGCATAGTGATTATAGTAAAATGCAGTCATATTTATATCATCTGATAATTTGGGTGAAAAGGAAAAGACGGGACTGATGGAAAATAGCAGAAAGGAAAAGGGAATCATGCGTCTATTATCGGTTACTTCTTGACTTCGCACTTCCCTATAAGAATATGTCTGAAACCACACTATTTGATGTTTCTTACGAACAGCGTAAAAAGCCACTGCTTACTCAAACTTTGGAACGGTTACGCCCTATCTACAGCAAGTCAGAACTTAACGCTTTACGTATAGACAGCACAAGCCGAGAGGGGTTATCACAACGTTCTGGACGCGGATTTGTCAATCGCGATATTCTTGAAACTGTTCTGGGAAATCTATTGGAATGTGTTGCACCAGGTTCTCACAATGCACCACATCTTTTTAACCAAAAGCGGGAACTGTCAGAAGCGATTGAAGAGGTAGCAGATCAGTTATATGCAATGGTAGCACAATCGTTTTTAGCGGTCACAGACGAAACACATCTGAGTGCTGCACTGGAAACTGCCTTTTCACTTCTTTGGGAACTACCTCGCTTAAAAAGTCGCGCGCTCTGGAATCGCTTTGCCTCTCTCAAAGACCCAGCTGTTTGGGATGCATATCTCCTCCATAACGGTATCTCTCGCGAAAAATTGGCAGCCCTTGATTTCCGTTCACAAATTGACAACGCTATTAAGGAGCGAAGTTTTGACCCATACCAAGATTTTCTCGGCACTTTGAACCTCGCCTCCGTTTTTGAATATCAACTTCAGCTGGTCGTCAGCACCTACCCTGGATGGCGTGTGTTATTTTACCACGATGTGGCTTATGCATTGACACGAAGCGAACCACCAGAAGATAATCCAGACCTTCACAGAGTGCCTGTCCCATTGCTGCCGCGTGCTATTGCTGAATTAGGTGGGCGTTATTATCAAGCCGATTTACACCCAGAAACCGAAATAGGAGATGCGAATTTCTTAGAGCACCCACATCGTGGTGTGACAACTGGACAAACAGGTATTATCGGTTCTGGGTGTGTTCTTTACCCTTGTACACTCGGTGGATTAAGTGTAAAAGTAAAGCAACGCCATCCAGTCATCGGAGACTTTGTTGAGATCGGCACAGACACAAGCCTTCTCGGTCCAGTCCAAATCGCAGACCACACCACTATCGGCACAAATACTGAAATTTATGGCTTTGTTGAGATTGATCAAGGCTGCCGTATCGGTTCATCAGTCGTCATTGGAACTATCCGTGGCGCTGCAGAACATCCGGGGAAAATAATGATTGGAGATGAGGTGCGTATTGGGGATGGTACAGTTATTGAAAACACGTCCGAAATGGATCTGATTATACCGACCCGTGCACAAATTCCTGCGCGAAGCCACGTAGCAAACGATGGTTTTGGATTCCCCAGATATGTGATATAGATTTTCGTGCTTTGCAAGGTCAGTTTATAATTCCTCCTTCAAAAACCCAAACGGAATATATGTAATATGAAAAAAATTGAACGCGCACTCATCAGTGTCTATGATAAAACGGATCTTTTAGAGATTGCAAACGCCCTTGCACAACGCGAGGTTGAAATCCTTTCCACAGGCGGCACCGCCCGACATCTACGTGAAGCAGGAATTGAGATTGTTGATGTCTCCGATTATACCGGTTTCCCAGAGATGTTAGATGGAAGAGTTAAGACACTCCATCCTAAAATCCATGGAGGATTACTTGCACAATGGGACAATGCAGAACACGCGGCACAAGCCAAAGACAACATTATAAACCCTATTGACATGGTAATATGCAATCTATATCCATTTGAGGCAACCATTGCCAAACCTGATGTCACACTTGAAGAAGCAATTGAAAATATAGACATCGGTGGACCCACGATGATTCGTGCTGCTGCAAAGAATCATAAACACGTAGCAGTTCTCACCAATCCCAACCAATACCCGCAAATAATCGCAGATTTAGATGCAAATGATGGATGTCTATCCGAAGACGTGCGATTTGAATTAGCAAAAACAGCGTTCCTCCACACTGCACATTACGACAACGTGATTTCTATCTATCTTTCTAATTTAGAATCTGATAGCGAATTCGGTAATGTGCTGACACTCCGTTTCCAAATAGCGGATTCGCTGAGGTATGGTGAAAATCCGCATCAAAGTGCCGCTTTCTATAGGACTGAAACTGCTCCCACACCATGCGCTGCATGGGCAAAACAGCTGAATGGACCGCCGTTATCGTTTAACAACATTCTTGATTTAGACGCCGCTTTAGAGATTGTGAAGGACTTCAAAACACCTACTTGTGCAATCATCAAGCATAACAACCCGTGTGGACTTGCAACTGCTGGCAACCTACAAGACGCCTTCACAAACGCCCTTGAATGTGACAGAACTTCTGCTTTCGGTTCTATAGTCGGTTTAAACCGCAAAGTGACAATTCAAACTGCAAACACAATTCGCGACGCAGCAAAATCAGGCGTGAAAATTGAAGCGATAATCGCCCCGAGTTACACTGAAAAAGCACTAAAAGCATTGTCTCGTGTAGAAAGCCGCCGAATCCTTGAAACAGGATCGCTTTCTGATTCAAAACCGATTCTACAAATACGTAATGTGATCGGTGGTGTGCTTGTTCAAGAACAGGATATGCATAACATAGAAAAGAGTGATCTGCAATTTGTCACGAAACGTAGACCTGCGGACGAAGAGATAGAATCCCTGCTTTTCGCTTGGAAGGCATGTAAACATGTTAAATCCAACTGCATTCTTCTTGCGCAAGGTACGCAAACTGTCGGTATCGGTGCTGGGCAGATGAGTCGTGTAGATGCTGCGATTATTGCTGTCCGCAAAGCGGGTGAAAAGGTGAAAGACGCAGTTTTAGCTTCCGATGCCTTCTTCCCATTTCCTGATGGTGTGGAAATAGCGGGAGAAGCAGGTATCCGCGCGATTATTCAACCCGGTGGCTCAGTCAATGATGAATCTGTGATTGAAACGGCAGATAAATTTGGTATGGCAATGGTGTTTACGGGGGTTAGGCATTTCCGGCATTAGTAGCGAAAACATATTATTTTTTGTTGTTTTGTGGTATACTTCTGTAGTAGGAGGAAACACATGAAAATGTATTCATTTCAGGTAGTGTTGGAAAAAGATAAATGGCCTGATGAGCCAGATGAAGACGCTGTTTGGCGTGCTTACATCCCCGCGTTAGAACATCAAGGTGCTGCGAGTTGGGGATATACTCAAAAAGAAGCATTAAAGAACTTGCAGGATGCTGTTGACCTGCTTATTGAGTGTATATTAGAGCAAGGTGAAGAACTTCCTTCTGAATCCTCCCCTCAAATTCAAGTAAGCGATATTCCTCTAATTGTTGTAAATGTCTAATCCCACTCAGGAAATTGAAATTGCCTACCACATTCTCATTCCCACCCACAATAATCACTGGCGTTGGTGCATCTGAAAAAGTCGGTGAACAAGCAAAACGACTCGGTGCAACAAACGCACTCATCGTGACAGATCCGGGCATTGCCAAAATCGGATATGCTGATCAAATTACTAAAAACCTACATAACGCTGGATTAGCCACCTCTATTTTCTCTGATGTCACTCCTGACCCGACATTACAGAACGTTACAGACGGATTAAACCAATACCAAGCCGAAAACTGCGACGTAATTGTAAGTATCGGTGGTGAAAGTGCAATTGATTGTGGAAAAGGCATCGCCATGAAACTTACCAACGATGGCGAATTTGTTGACTACATGGGCATGGACAAAATCCCAAATCCAAGTGCGCCATTGATTGCTATCCCTACCACTGCTGGAACAGGGAGCGAAGTTACAAAAGTCACCGTTATCACCGACACTGATCGTAATGTCAAAATGATGCTGAGCAGTGCTTGTTTGCTGGCATCTGTAGCATTGGTTGACCCGTTACTATCACTCACAACCCCGCCACACCTAACCGCAGCAGTTGGCGTTGATGCACTAACGCATGCTATAGAGGCTTATGTCTCAAAACGCGCACAACCGATTACAGACGCACTCGCTTTGGAAGCAATTAGACTGATTTCAGGTTCATTGCGACAAGCGTGGGCAGATGGAGAAAACATCCCCGCAAGAACAGATATAATGCTCGGGGCATCAATTGCAGGTATGGCGTTCAGCAATTCATCCGTAGCGTTAGTTCACGGCATGTCCCGACCAATCGGTGCATATTTTCATATTCATCACGGATTATCAAATGCTGTGCTGCTGCTTGATGTAATGAAGTTTAGCGTTGTTGGTGCACCGCAGCGTTTTGCTGATATTGCGCAAGCGATGGGTGAACCGATTGATGGACTGTCACCAATGAAACAAGCAGACGCAGCGATTTTTGCAGTGGAACGCCTCGTCAATGATATTCAGATGCCTCGCCTTGGAGAAATCGGTATTGATAAAGAAAAGTTTGAACAGGTTATTGATCAAATGGCAGCAGATGCTATTGCAAGTGGAAGTCCAGCGAATAATCCGCGACAAGCCTCCGCAGAGGAGATAGCCGCGCTATATCGGAAATGCTTTTCCCCGCGCAACACATAACTATATTCAAAGTTAGCACATATCAACCAAAGTTTAAAACTGAAGACGTATAGAGACAGAATAATGGCACAAACACCAATTATTGAGATGCGCGGCATTAGTAAACAGTTTGGACAGGTGCGTGCAAACGAAAATGTAGATTTTACGCTACAGCGTGGCGAAATCCATGCTATCGTTGGAGAAAACGGCGCTGGTAAATCTACGTTGATGAAAATCCTTTACGGACTCTATCAACCAGACAAGGGTGAAATCTTTGTTGATGGACAACCCGTGACTATCTCCTCGCCGAAGTCCGCCATGCGTCTCGGTTTAGGTATGATTCAGCAACACTTCACATTAATTCCCGCCTTCACTGCCCTTCAAAATATTATCCTCGCAAAAGAGGCACGTAAATTTGGAACTCTCCTTGATTATCAAAAGGCTGAAGATGAGATAACTGGACTCGCTGAACAAGTTGGGTTTGATGTACCATTGAACACACCAATAGAATCGCTACCAATCGGTGCACAACAACACACAGAAATCCTGAAAGTCCTTTATCACGGCGCAGAAATGCTGATTATGGACGAACCGACTGCTGTGCTTGTCCCACAAGAGGTAGAAGGTTTGTTTGAATGCATGCGTGGTCTCAAAAGGGAAGGTAGAAGCATCATTATTATTACACATAAACTTGATGAAGTGATGGCAATAGCCGATACTGTCACGGTAATGCGCCGCGGGAAAGCTGTTGTTACCTGCTCTATCTCTGTGACAAATCCGCATCAATTGGCAGAACAGATACTTGGTGAACCAGTTCATCAGCGCGCGATAGAACGGAAAGAAACCAACCAAGAAAATCCTATGCTCCGTTTAGAAGATGTAACGGTAAGAACTGGAACAGGTAAAAAACTTCTTGATGGAATCAATCTTGAAGTCATGTCTGGAGAAATTGTGGGGATAGCAGGCATAGAAGGAAACGGTCAAACGGAATTGGTCGAAGTACTCACTGGATTGAAACACATTCAACACGGCACTATCACTATAAACGGAGAATCCGTTGTTAATTGCTCAACAGCGGAATTCCGAGAAAAACATATCGCGCACCTGCCTGCCAATAGACATCGTCACGGAGTTAGTCTTAATAACCGAATTGATGAGAATTTTATTATTGGAAGACATAAACAGAAAATGTTTTCTCGAAACGCTCTGTTGCATCAAAAAAACATCCAAAGATTTGCATTTAATGCACTTGATAAATACCAAATTCGCGTTGGAGATATAAAAAATCCGATAAAAACGCTTTCCGGAGGGAATCAGCAGAAAGTGGTCGTTGCAAGAGAATTGTCTGGTGATCCTGAGTTTATTATCGCTGCACATCCAACGCGCGGATTGGATATTCACGCTGCGAAATTTGTTCACACACGACTCATTCAGGCGCGGAACCGCGGAAAAGCAGTTCTACTCGTATCCTCTGAACTGGACGAACTCTTACTACTTAGCGACAGGATTGCTGTGATGTATAATGGCAGGATTGCTGGAATTGTTAATGCCGATGATACAAATCAACAGAAATTGGGTGCGCTAATGCTTGGATTAATAGAAAAAGAGACGAGATAAAGGAATGGCACAGGAACGAAAGATAATAGAACAATTTATGTTGACAAAACCTAATTACCTGAAGTATTATACAAGAGAGGTGGTTATGATGAAATCTATTATATCTTTCTGTGTAGCATTTTTCATAATTACATTCCCTGCTTTTGCTGAATTGGATTCTCAGGATCTTGACAAAATCCGTTTGATTGTAAAAGAAGAAATCGCTAAAGTTGAGACAGAACTCAAAACAGAAATCGCTAAAGTTGAGACAGAACTCAAAACAGAAATCGCGCAATCCGAGAAGCGGATGAAAGAGCACGTTGACACCAAATTTGAGGCTGCTGATACCAAATTTGATAGCATCAATAATCGCATTAACTTAGTCGTCGGTTTTGTCTCAGGCCTCATGATGCTCGTTGTTGTTACTGTGGGTATTCCACAAGTTATCATCGCTTGGAGAGGAACAATGAGCGTGAACAAGATAAGAGAATAGAACAACTGACACAGGAAATAGAGGCACTTAAGCAACAACGTATTGTAAACCCATAGAAACCTTAAATGATTATTGATTCACATACACACGCTTGGCCACGCTGGCCCTATCAACCACCTGTTCCTGATGACGAGAGTCGTGGACAAGTGGAACAACTTCTGCACGAAATGGATCGACACAACGTTGATAAGGCAGTGCTTATCTGCGCACGCATTGATAGAAATCCCGATAACAACGACTACGCTGCAGAATGCGTTCAACACTATCCGGATAGACTGATTCAGTTTGCAGATGTGGATTGTTCTTGGACAGATACATATCACACCGACGGTGCAGCTGATCGTCTTAGAACTGCAGCCGAAACATACAACCTCAAAGGCTATACGCACTACCTAAAAGGTGATGACGATGGGAGTTGGTTCTTTTCGGAAGAGGGACAACGTTTCTTCAAAACAACTGCTGAACTCGGACTAATCGCAAGTATCGCGATGGGAAGCCATCAACACGCACCGCTTCGTAAACTGGCAGCACAGTTCCCTACGGTACCATTTCTGTGTCATCACATGGCAGGTGCGCGAGCAGGTGAAGAACATCCGTACCCACAACTCCAAGAAGTGCTTGCTTCTGCGAATGTCCCGAATATCCACGTGAAGATGTCTGGATTTGCTTACGTCTCACAGGTCTCTTGGGACTATCCATATTCTGATGCACATCAGATTGTTCGTGCGCTTTATGAACATTTTGGTTCTGAGCACCTTTGTTGGGGTTCAGACTATCCAGTAGTGCGTAACTTCATGACGTATCAGCACTCGCTTGAAGCGTTCCGTACTCACTGCACTTTTATCCCCGAAGCTGACAAAGCAGAGATTTTGGGAGGAACTCTTCAGCGATTGTTGTCTGAAGCAGGTCAATAGTTTCCTTGATTTTTTCATAGCGTTTTGGTATATTAAAGATAAAAAGGTGTAATTCTGGCGTTTAGGTCAGGTAAATCTGAAATCAGAAGGGAGAAATTAGTATGAAAAGAATATTTGTTTTCACAACGCTTGCACTTATGCTCGTGGTAGGCTTTGTTTTTGCTACAGATACCCCGATTGTGCAAGGTGAGTATATTGAAGCCCGGTCAGCGAGTGTCTATGTTGGTGCATGCCATTTCGGTGCTGAATTCGTTGAAGGCGGCAAAGAGGCAACACTTGTTTGGAATATTCATCGTGGAAGTTGGAACGGCGTTTCGTTGGATGGCTTAACCGTTGTTGCAGTGGTGAGTGCCAAAAACAACTTGGCCATTGATACAAAGACACGTAAGAGCGTGTTGTATATGGACACGAAAACTACGCCAGAACAACGCGCGGCAATCAGCAATATGCTTGCCACAAAACGTGCTGATGTTCTCGGTAAAGTTGTAGCAACGCAAATTGCACCCATCACATTTGTCAAAAAGGGAACGAAATACGATGTAACGGTTGGGAAAGTACTTACACTGTCTGCTAACCGTTATCCATGTGCGCATTGCACTCAACCCCATCAAATCTGGTATGAACCGTTAACAACGATTCAGAACGCCATTGTCGGCAAATCTGAAGTTTATCGCTATAAAGATACACATCTTTCGGTAAACTGGCAGCAAGGTGATGCAGCCAACAACGTCTTTGTCGGTAGTTTTTCTATGTAATACATTGATGTCTGTAGTTGCCTTGTGGTAACTACAGACACTATTACTTGCCTTGTCCATGACAGGATCGTAAGAGTCAATAGTGAAAGTCACATATTTTCATGACACCGACACAGCATTGATTGAGTTTTCAACACATGATGTAGTCGAAACGAAGGAAATTAGTGAGAATATCTACATTGATGTGGACGCTTCAGGTAATCTGGTATCAATGACCATTGAACACGCAGAGCAAAACACCAACCTTCCCAATTTGTCTTATCAACCGATAGGCTATCCAACACTCAAATCACAATTGCAAGTGAAGGCATAGAATCAGCTAATATCTATAGTTCACCACACACAATCGGAGAACAAGTGAATAAAGATACAACATCAGAGGAACGGAAGTTTAGACTGACCCTTGAAGAACGAGCCTCTTGGAACGAGAACGGATATTTTGTCCGTTACGACGTTTTTACAAAAGAAGAAAACGACGTGATACGGCAAATCGCTGATGACATTGCTCTCGGAAAACGATCTTTCCCAGACTATCATATCTTTGAAAACGCTTTAGTCAGAGACAGCAAAGTCGAAGCGCAAGGTATCTACGCTATGCACAACATCCAATATGTGAGTTGCAATTGCAAAGAATTCCTTGCTCGCACACGCGATCCGCGTCTAACCGATCCCGCTGTTGACATTCTCGGTCCAGATATCCTCGGTCTCAACAATCTCTATATCTGGAAACCGCCAAAAATAGGCTTAGGTTTCCCGTGGCATCAAGATAAATGGTATTTTAATCATCAATATAAAACTGGAACGACAGTCGCAACATGGTCTGCAATTGATGATGCGGATAAAGAAAACGGGTGTCTATATGTCATCCCCGGCAGCCACAAGTATGGCGTTCGTGACCACAAAGAACTTGAAGGTTCACAACAAGGAGAGTTTAAACAGGCAGAAGGTGCTCGCGATGAAGATGGTGTCGCGGTAGAAGTCCCTGCTGGCGCGGTCATCTGGTTCAATAGCCAAGTTCTCCATAAAAGCACGGATAACCACAGTAATCGTTTCAGACGTGCTAACATAGCACATTATATCAGTGCAAAAACAGAATGGACGCGTCCTGAGGCTGTAAATAAAAAACGACCTCCCATGTGGATTCGTGGTAAAACCTACGCTGGCATGGCAGATGAAGTGCAACATGATATTATACCAATTTTAGAATCCGATTGACTACTAACGAAAGGACACTATCATGAAATTACGAGTTACGGTTATCTATATCTTGCTTCTTTTGCTTCTGTCATCTTCCGACGCAACCGTTCCGTCCCGATACGCGAAGCAATCCGTTGAATGGTTCCAGAGCGCGGAAGGTCGGCGTATTGCTGACAACGTTCTCACATGGCAGACACCACACGGCAGTTGGCCCAAGAATCGAGACACGGCATCTGAGCCGTTTGATGGCAAAAGTGACGATCTGCACGGAACGTTCGACAACGGTGCGACGATTGGCGAACTACGGTTTCTTGCCCGGGCATTTCGTGCGACAAACAAGCCGCGCTACCAACAAGCATTTCTCAAGGGGCTTTCTCATATCCTTGAAGCACAATACCCGAATGGCGGGTGGCCACAGTTTTATCCGCTAAGCAAGGGTTATCATCGTCACATCACGTTCAATGACAATGCTATGGTCCGCATTCTCGAACTCCTCCGAGATGTCTCTGAATCTTCCGACTACCGGTTCTTGAAAACGGAGTACCGCACTAAGGCTGAAGCGGCTGTAACCAAGGGTATCGACTGCATCCTACGCATGCAGATTAAGCAGAATGGCAAACTCACTGCCTGGTGCGCACAGCATGACGAGAAAACGCTTGAACCTGCGTGGGCACGTTCCTATGAGCCACCGTCGCTCTCTGGTGCCGAAAGCGTCGGCGTCGTACGATTCCTGATGTCAGTTGAAGAACCCTCACCAGAAATCATCGCCGCCATCAAAGGATCCGTCGAGTGGTTCAGGAGCGTCGCTATCAGCGGTATCCGTCAAGAAAAGTTTACCGATGCAGAGGGGCAGGACGATAAACGGATCGTAGCGGATCCCGATGCGAGACCACTCTGGGCGCGTTTCTATGAGATCGGCAGCAACCGACCAATTTTTCTCGACCGTGACTCGGTGGTCCGTTACTCGTTTTCTGAGATCGGGCAGGAACGCCGCACCGGATACGCCTACTACGGTGGCTGGGCATCCAAACTCCTCACAGATGATTACCCACAGTGGAGAGAAAAGCACAAGTTCCCACAGGAATGACCGATAGGAAAAGTAAATGAACTACGTCATCTGTACTACACCCCGCACACGCAGCACCGTTTTATGTGACTTATTGGTTTCATCTGATGTAGCGGGATATCCGAGAGAATACCATGAAGAACACGAAAATTTAAAAGGCTTAGATATAACCGATCCAGAAACATATCAAAAATACGTATCAGTTAGCACTTCACCTAATGCTGTTTGCGGTATACAAGTGATGCATGAAAAAAGGCATATCGTTGAAAAGTTTATAGATTTTAAAAAGTTAAAATGCATCTGGTTGCGCAGAGAGAACAAAATAAAACAAGCTATCTCACTTTTGAAGGCTATCAAACGTAATCGTTTTTACGAGACAGATGAAACTCGGAAAAATGACGGTCTCAATCAAATCAAAATCACACATGACGAAATCGTCCACCATACATTTAAATTTACGGCAGAAGATATGTCGTGGGCACATTATATCCAAGAAAATCAGATTAGACCCTTAACAATTTGGTATAAAGACTTAGAAACCGAAACACAGCAAAAAGAGACTCTCAAGAAAGTATTGGGTTTTCTCAGTATTGACGATATGCCGAATGAACCTAAAGTTTGGGCTATTCGTCAGGACACCGATTTTGATAAAAAATGTTACGATGAGATAATAGAAAAATTTTTACCTTGAAGCACTATTTATGGTAGGTTTAGAATTAATTTGACATTATACACCTGTGAATCAACGCAGCATGCGCGTATGGCATCCTGCGGGAGGGAACTCCGATTCCCGACTACGAGTGGCTTTGGTCGCGATTCGGAGATCGCTCCTACAAGTTAGGTGTATAATTATTTCAATAATTCACCGTAATAGGAGAATTAATTGGACAAAAAGACAACACCCGAAAAACGTAAGTTTAAACTGACCCCTGAAGAAAAATCATCTTGGGAGGAAAACGGATACTTTATCCGTTACAACGTTTTTACACAAGAAGAAAACGACTCTTTAGCACAAGTCGCCGATGATATTGCCATAGGAAAACGTCCGTTTCCCGCCAAGCAAATCCACCAAAACGCGTTGGTCAGAGATGGAAAGGTAAAAGCAACTGGTTCCAATGCGATGCACTGTATTCATCATATTAATAAACATTCACCTGAATTCCTTGCACGAACACGGGACATTCGTTTAACTGATCCAATCGTTGACTTAATCGGTCCAGACATCCTCGGTCTCAACAACTTATATATTTGGAAGCCGCCAAGAATCGGTCTCGGTTTCCCATGGCATCAGGATAAATGGTACTTTAATCATCAATACATAACTACAAAAACCGTTGGAACATGGACTGCCATTGATAATGCAGATATAGACAATGGATGTCTTTACGTTATACCCGGCAGCCATAAGAACGAGGTCCATGAGCATGTTGAACTTGAAGGTTCTCAACAAAACGAGTTTAAACAAGCACTCGGTGCAAAAGATGAGGATGGGATTGCCGTTGAGGTGCCATCTTGTAGCGTTATTTTCTTTAACAATCAACTACTACATAAAAGCACAGATAACCACAGTGATCGTTTTCGCAGATGTAATGTCGCCCATTATATCTGTGCACATTCAGGACGGGTTCAAGGTCAGAACAGAAACTATATTCGTCCAGTCTCCTGGGTACGAGGTGATTCTTACTCCAAAAAGATGGAACCTGTTTATCACGATGCTTTACCAATCCCCGAAGAACAGGTGAATAAATGAGTACAGGCACTTCACAACCGGAACGACAATTCGCCATAACACCTGAAGAACTATCATCATGGGAAGAAAACGGATATTTTGTCCGTTACGATGTTTTTACTAAAAAAGAAAACGATGTCTTACGACAAATCGCTGATGATATTGTTGATGGAAAACGACTTTTCCCTACAGAAAATATCAATCAAAATGCATTAGTTAGAGACGGAAAAGTTGCAGCATCTGGTATCAACGCTATACACAAAATCCATCATGTGAGTTGTTTTATTCCTGAATTTCTTGCACGTGTACGTGACCTACGTCTAACAGATCCGATTGTTGATCTACTAGGTCCAAACTTGTTGGGTCTTAACAATCTTTATATTTGGAAAGCACCAAAGATAGGTTTAGGATTTCCGTGGCATCAAGATAAATGGTATTTTAACCATCAGTACAAAACCGAAATGACAGTCGGAACTTGGACTGCTATTGACACCGCAGACAAAGAAAATGGGTGTCTATATGTGATTCCTGGCAGTCACAAATACGGCATTCTTGCACATGAGGACCTTAAAGGCTCACAACAAGCGGAGTTTAAGATAGCACGCGATGCCAAGGACGAAGATGGCGTTGCCGTTGAAGTGCCACCTGGAGCAGTTATTTGGTTCAATAACCAACTCCTTCATAAAAGCACTGACAATCACAGTGAGCGATTTCGGCGTTGTAATGTTGCACACTATATCAGTGCGAATGCAGAACGTATACCTAAAAAGGACGTAACCAATGTCCGTCCCGTAATGTGGGTTCGGGGTGATACATACTCTGAAAAGATGGAGCCGGTATATCATGATGTTTTACCCATCCCAGAATCTGATTAAAATTATCCTATAATACTCACAAGCATTAGGAGTAAAATATGTCTAATCCTTACCACAAATTGAAAAACGTTGTGATACTTGTTCTATGCTTTGTTATAATTCCTACTACCATTGCCCAAAGACCAAATTTTCCGGAACGAATGCCAATTGTCGAACGTCCCTTTTCTGATGACCCAGATAAGTTCACTTTCGCCATTATCGGTGATAAAACTGGCGGCGGGTTAGATAAGTGGCCAGTGTTTGACCGTGCCATAGATGAAATCAATATTTTGAAACCTGACTTTGCAATCATGGTCGGCGATTTAATTCAGGGAGATACAACAGACCTCAAACAACTCACAGCAGAATGGAAAGAATTCTGGGATCATCAATCCGATTTAATCGTGCCGTTTTTGCCATTACCCGGTAATCATGATATTACTAATCGCGTGATGTATGACTACTGGGAGAAGCACATCGGACTCACTTATTCGGCGTTTACATACAAAAAATGTCTATTCCTAATGCTCAATACTGAGGAGTGGCATATAAACAGTGGTGAATGGACAAACTGGTTTGGAGAAGAACAGATTGAATATGTGAAATCACAATTGGCACAACATAAAGACGTACGGCATACTTTTGTCTTATTGCATAGACCTTTGTGGCTTCAGAAACATTCTGGCTGGGAAGAAATAGAAGCGGCACTTGGTGAACGCGCATATACTGTCTTCGCAGGACACTACCATAGATTGACGCTTCATACCCGTAATGACCGTCGATACTTTGTTCTCGGTGCTACCGGTGGTGGATTTACACCGCAGACAGTTCGGGAATACGGCGCCTTTGATCACTACAGCCTTGTGACTGTAGACGATGATGAAGTCAATGTCGCAATCATTGAACCGGGCAACATCCACCCTGCAGACCTTTCGACCGCAGCGTTCAAAGATAAAGTCTCTAATCTACTCAAATTTGAACAGGATTTTAACCTTAACAAATATCAGTCTTCTTCACGTGGAAACCTTGAAGTAAAACTTGAAAACACCCTTGAAAAACTACTTAAGGTAGAAATAGTTTTCAATCCAAATCAGAACTGGCAGATTTCCCCAAATCAACTCTCTTTTGAGGCTAAACCGGGGCAAACTACAAAAACAAATGTCACACTTTCAGTACCATCGGATAACTACCTTCCATTTCCTATTTACAAGTATTCCGTGTTATACGGTGGCGAACAATTATTAAGCAGTAGACAGTTGATTCACCCTATTCCGAGAGAACACATGCACGTCCTTAAAAATTGGATGCTTCTCGGTCCCTTTGACCTTGGTATAAAAAAAGCACCTACCGACTCAAACGACATCCCACAAAGTTTTCTTGAAATACCTGTGCCCGAACTCAATTTTGAAAAAACCTATCAAGGTAAAGCAGGTGAAATCTCTTGGCAAGAGCACAATGCAGAATCGGAAAATATCAACCTAAGGGAAATCTTTGGAAATGCTGAATTGACATATAGTTATGCTATGTCCTATATCAAGAGTCCAGACACTCGGAGTGTTTTTGCTCAGATCAGATGGGGAGGCAATCTCGGTAGACTTTATCTCAATGGAGTTGAGATTCCCGGTGCATCTATCCCTGGCAAATATCTATATTCTTGGTGGGCACATTTCGAATTACCTCTGAAGGAAGGTTGGAACACATTAACAATACTATCCGGTGACTATAATGGGTATTGGGATTTTCGAATGGAAATCGCAGACCCCACGAAGGCGCTTGAGTTCGGCACGAAGTCTACTAACAAAGATTAAAGAAGCGACAACACACCTACAACTCGGTAGGTGCGGTTTCCTAACCGCACCAGATTTAATACAATTTGGGTTGATAGTTCCTCTTTAGCAAACATGTTTGTAGTCGCGCAATTCATTGCGCCTCTTTTTACCTTTGGAAAGGCTATTTCTAACTTCTGGAATAAAGAAATCGACTATTGACTGCCTCTGCCAGACCTCTAAAATTTGACAAAAAAACTTATACACGTTATATTAAAACATAAGTACGTTATTTTCATGGATGGGATTATGGCTTACCTCAATTCTGCACTTCACAGAGACTGGGAAAACAACGGTTATCTAAAAATTCCGGGCTTTTTCTCTACTAAAGAAGTAAAAGACCTACAAACTTGGGTATCTGAGATCTCATCTTGGAAACCGACAGATGACAAATGGATGCATCACTACGAATCAACACCAAACGGAGCGCGACTCTCCCGTTCGGAAAATTTTGTGCCGTATCATCCCGATATGAAAAACACCGTGACCAGCGGTAAAGTTTTGGATGTTGTTTCAGGATTGATGGTTGAACCGGCAGTTCTCTACAAAGAGAAAATCAACTACAAGTATCCCGGTGGCGGAGGTTACGCTGCCCATCAAGACGCGCCTGCATACGAATTCATTGATTACCATATTACCTGTCTAATCTCGGTGGATTCTGCGACTCCCGAAAGCGGATGTCTCTATTTTGCACCGGGTAGACATCAGGAAGGGTTCATCGCACTTGACGAGAAAGGTTGTGTCGCACCCGAAACCGCCTCAAAGATGGAGTGGGTCGCCGTGCCGACAGATCCTGGAGATATTCTCCTTTTCGGTTCTTACATTCCACATAAGAGTCCAACTAACCGTTCAAATGAACCGAGGCGAATTATCTATCTCACCTATAACGCGAAATCGCAAGGTGACTGGCGCGAGCAGTATTATGCTGACAAACGGCAGGCCTTCGCACAATACGCACAAGACAGTTCAAATAGAGACAAACAGATTAGCAAAATCGCACATTTCCGAGGAAAAGTAGTAAAACATGCAAAATTACGTTGACCCTACGCTGGCACAACAAATGAACGCCGCAACCTCACGCCAAAAAGTTGATGCACTATTCAGTTACATGGAGAAACGCGGCCAGTCGTTTTACGATGAAGTTGTAACGCAGCTTGAACACGCACTGCAATGCGCTGCACTTGCAAAGCAGAACAAGGCAAATCCCGCACTAATTACAAGCGCATTGCTCCATGACATCGGACATATTATTTTAGACGAACACAATGCCGATGTTGCCTTTTTAGACACTGACCTGAATCATGAGGAGATTGGCGCGCAGTATCTGGAACCGTTTTTCCCTGATACTGTTACAACACCAATTCGGTTACATGTACCAGCGAAAAGGTATCTATGTACAACCGACACCACCTATTACGATGGACTATCCGAGGCGTCAAAAAGGAGTCTCAAGGTTCAAGGTGGTGTGCTGTCAGACGAGGAACGGGAAGCGTTTGAGCAAATTCCGCATTATCAGGATGCGCTCACTTTACGACAATGGGACGATCTGGCAAAGGTGAAAGATTTAGAGACTGTGGGCTTAGAAACCTACCGAGATGTTGTGCAACAGTGTTTAAAGTAAAATCCGATTTTAGTTTTATGCCGTTTGTAGTCACGCAATTTATTGCCAAATCAACGCCAAATGCGCTTTTGGCATTTAGCGCCTCTTACATTTTCAAAGGGAAAATTAATGAGTTATGAAGCAACTGAATCAAAGTTTATCGCAACACCAGAAAAAGGTGAGGTCTCCTCACTTCTCATCCGTCCAGACAACGCAAAATGGCTGTTAGTGCTTGGGCATGGCGCCAGCACAAATATGCGCAGTTCAACACTCCAAACCATTGCCGAACGGTTAGCAGATATCAACATCGCAACGTTCCGGTATCAGTTTCCCTATATGGAACGTGGTGGTGGCGGCAGAGAATCGGAGGCGGTTGCACTCCAAACTGTCAAGTCTGCTGCGGCTGCTGCACATGAGGCAGCAAGTGATTGTTCAATACTGGTCGGTGGACACTCCTATAGCGGACGTATGTCCTCAATGTCCGCAGCGAAAGAGCCGATTGAACATGTCAAAGGACTTGTGTTTTTTGCTTTTCCACTGCATCCTTCTGGCAAAGAAGGCATTGAACGCGCGGAGCACCTTGCTGATGTTACAATTCCGATGCTATTCCTGTCTGGCACACGTGATAAGTTGGCAAAACTTGAGTTGTTGGAACCGGTCTGCGAAAAACTTGGCGACATAGCAACCTTACATCTACTGGATACCGCTGACCACGGATTTAAAACCCTTAAACGCTCACGTAAATCTGATGAGGACGTTTTTGTTGAGATGGCGCGGGTGCTGAGTGAATGGGCAGAGCAATTAGATTAAGTCCACACTTGAATAACAAATACTTGTCTGTCCCTTTGAAATCTTGGGTTTGGTATTCAAATTGTTATCCCTCGGATTATGGAGACGATAATGAAATCTGATACCCTGATTGCTGGCTGTATCCTCTTTTTACTTACGCTGTCTGTCAGTGCAGGAACATACGTGGATACATTTGATGACCGTAAATTGACGAATTGGGAAGAAGTCAACGTAAAGGATGCCCGGCCTGGCAAATGGGGAGTCTTTAACGGGGAAGTGCGTGCCGAAAGTCAAGATGACAATATTCGGCTACTCGTGCTAAAAGATGTAGAATGGATAAATTATGAAGTTGAGTTGGACGTAATGCCTCTTAAAAGACATAGAAAGGGACATATTGTGTTGGCAGTCCGTGTCACACAGACCAGAGCCATTGTTTTTACAATTGGGGATATATTTTGGGATGCTCCGATACCAATCGTTACAGGTACTATTCTTAGCTTGGAAACTGGAAATTTAGATGGGCTGCCGTTGTGGATCCGCCTAATAGGTGGTCAAAAAAACATTGAAAATAAATTACGAGATGGCATAAACCTACCCTGTAAAACTGTTTACGGACACCCATTTCTAAAGACAAATGAATGGAGTCACTTAAAACTGAAAGTCAGTGGTGACCTCTTTATGTTATGGATTAATGATAAGTTAGTACTGAATTTGATATGTCGTTTAGATAATTTAGCATTTCTTAAGGGTGATCTTGCTGTTGGGAGTGTCGGATTCGGTATAGCAGGTTATACTGCTCTATTTGACAATTTCGTTGTTACAGGCGAAGGAATTCCAAACCGTGGTAGATTGTCGGTTCAACCACAAGACAAACTCGGAACTACATGGGGAAGATTAAAAGATAGTCTACATTAAGATTGATGCGGATGTTTATGTTGAGATGGCGCAGATTTGAGTAGGCGGGCAGAAAATCAGGATTGATAATTCGCCTTTGTTAGTCAAATTATATGGCTTAACTTCTTTAGGTTTGTAGCTTTTGTAATAACTGAAAGTTTGCACTACGATATTTCGCGACTAATGAATTATTTCTGTTAAAAATGGCGTTTGTCTACCTAAAATCTTGTAGGTAGCAGAGCCATTCAATTCTCCAATAATCGCATAGGCTACATCTGTTTCTTCTTGTAGGAGCGATCTCCGAATCGCGACAAAATACGATGATAGTCGGGAATCGGAGTTCCCTCCTACAATACAATTAAATGGGAAAACTCTACAATTGAATGGCTCTGTTGTAGGTAGTAGCAACTTGAGTATACTTACAAAAATCCAAACACAAGAGAAGAAACACACAAAGTTCACTATGGTATAACAAGTCTAAAACCCGAAGCAGCATCTGCAAAACGCTTACTTATTTTACGGCGTGGGCATTGGTCAATAGAGAACAAGTCGCACTAAATGCGGGATACGGTGCTTGGAGAAGATGCCTCGCCTGTCCGATGTGGCACCATCCCACAAGTCATGGCAGCAATGCGTAATACAACATTATCGGTATTACGATTTGCAGGGTATACGGCTATCTCTGATACAATCAAATATCTCGCTTTAAACCTAAACTCGCTGTTAACTTTATCAACTGAAAATTCATAAAACTGAATAACCCTGAGATTTTATTCACAACGGAGGGAAAAAAGCCGAAGCTGCCCGGACTACAACCCGATTGAACATGACTTTGCCAATATCAAACGCCTCCGTGAATACAAAGCAGATATAGCCATAGATGAAATCATAAATATGTATCATTAATTCTAAACTTTACTAGTGCTATGTCAACAATAGTTTGATAGTTTATTTGAAAAATGGTATCCTTAGACTCAAGACAATTATTCATATACTTTGGAGTCTATTATGCCAGCCAAACGATATCAAGTCAAACTCGATCAATGTCAACGAGATTATCTTATTGATCTGATCTCTTCTGGGACTGAATCGGCACGAAAACTTACGCGTGCCAGGATCTTATTGAAAGCCGATGAAGGCGAGTTTGGTCCCGCTTATGATGATAAACAGATAAAAGAAGCTGTTGAAGTTTCAATACCTACCATTCAGAGAACCCGTAAAACCTTTGGGCTTGATGGGCTCACAGCTGCGCTGAATGCCAAAAAGCGTTCTGACACACCCAACCTAAAGGTTGATGGAGAAAAAGAAGCACATCTCATCGCTTTAGTTTGTTCTGACCCCCCAGAAGGGTGCTCAAGATGGACGCTTCGGTTATTAGCTGAGAAAATGGTAGAGTTGGAACATTTCTCAAGCATATCTCATGAAACCATACGACAAGTGCTAAAAAAAACGAACTGAGACCTTGGCTAAAAAAGCAATGGTGTATTCCACCAGAAGCATCTGCGGAGTTTGTCGCTGCGATGGAAGATGTCTTAGAAATCTATCAGCGTCCACAAGACATTACAAATCCTGTGGTTTGTGTTGATGAAACAAGTAAACAACATATCAAAGAAACTCGAAAGCCTTTACCAATGGTTGAAGGTTCTCCGGGCCGATATGATTGTGAATACCACCGTAACGGTGTTAGTAATCTGTTCATGATTTTCGCACCCCTTGCGGGATTTCGGCAGGTTGAAGTAACCGACACACGCAAAAGTATTGATTTTGCTCATATCTGCCGAGACTTGGTTGATATTCATTTCCCTGATGCTCATAAGATCACTCTCGTATGCGACAATCTGAATACCCACAAACCGGCTTCGTTATATAAAACTTTCCAACCCGATCAAGCCAGACGTATTGCCGAAAAACTTCAGTTCCATTATACACCCAAACATGGGAGTTGGTTGAATATGGCAGAGATTGAACTATCAGTGCTATCCCGAGGATGTCTTTCAAGGCGTATCGCTGACCAAGAGACACTAAAGCAGGAGATCCACGCATGGCAAACCCAAAGAATTGAACACCGAACAAGTATGAGTTGGCGATTTACAACAGACGATGCGCGTATAAAACTCAAACGACTATATCCATCAATTAGCACTTGACTAAGCACTAGAGCGTATCTCATAAATAGGATTTGTTGGTTCGTTATGAGTTGATTCTCTTTGTAGGAGGGAACTCCGATTCCCGACAGGTCGCGATTCGGAGATCGCTCCTATAGGATTTTGAAATCCGGTTTTCAAAGTCCTTCAACTATTTATGAGATAGGTTGTATAAATAACCCTGGTATTTGACGGTTTACTTGACCCAAGCAATTTTTCAGATGTATAATTATATGATATTTAAGATAGCATTGACATCCTAAAGTTACAGAACGAATGATATTTAAACATGAAACAGACTATATACAAATCAATTCCTGATAAACTTGTTATCCTCACATTTGATGATGGATGTAAATCGCAAGCGACTTTTGTAGCACCGATTCTGAAAGAGTATGGTTTTGGTGCGACCTTCTATATTACAGAGGGACTCGGTTTTCTCAACAATAAAGAAGCTTATATGACATGGGAAGAGGTGCGCGGCTTACATCAAACAGGTTTTGAAATTGGAAATCATACACGTCATCATCGTAATGTTACGCAACAATCCGAGCAAGAGTTAAAAGACGATCTACAGTATATTGATGTGCACTGTGAGGGATACGACATCTCGCAACCGACAACTTTCTGTTATCCAGGTTACAGTCACAATGAAGCAGCCGTCAAAGTTGTGGCGGAGCACGGATTCCACTTTGCACGTCGTGGGGTTGCCCCAGAATATCCTTACAATTCCGAAGGCGGGCGCGGTCCAGCTTATAACCCAGCAGTTCACCATCCACTCCTGATTCCGACTACAGGCGCTTCTGGACCGAATTGGAATTTTGAAGATTTTAGATGGGCACTTGAACAAGCAAAAGATGGAAATATTGCTGTCCTGACATTTCACGGTGTGCCTGATCTGGAACATCCGTGGGTTCACACGGAACCCAAAGCCTTTGAAACCTACATGTCGTATCTTGCCGAAAATGGCTATACTGTAATAGCCCTTCGGGACTTAAGCAACTATATCAATTTTCAATAAATTGAATTAAATTTCGCTTTTCTACCACATCACCCGCGTTTTATCTATTTTTTCAAATAAATTTTATATTCATGTAACATTTATTGACTATAATTTGCATTAAAATCGTTACAATTAAACTGACAGATTCAAATGAAACAGAATTAGGTTTGTTACAAATTGTTCAAGAATTAACAATCTGTGCCAAAAATGAAACTTTATGAACAAAAACACAGAATATACATTTTAATCGAAATAGAACCTAACAACGCAATTTACTGTAAAATGAGTTGTTGTGACGCTTTCCTGAAACGGCTAAAGGTTTGAACTAATACTACTAATTTGGCTGTGAATAATTCTTGAAAAATATGAATTTATGTTGTATACTTATTAAGCATTTTTGTTCCAGTATTGGATTGAGGTTTATAAAGAAACTGAAACGGTTCACGTACTTGTTACTTAGAAGGATTGATAACGTAGTATACGTTACTTTGCGTATACCACCTTTTTGCTTATGTTAAGAGAATTTACCAATAATGTTACCCGATGGGACACGTTATTATTCCATCGCATCTTTGGCTGGGGAGACAGACGTTTTCTTACCCGATCGTTCCGTCTTATCTCTTGGAGTGCTAACGGATATCTCTATCCATTTATCGCACTGTACGTATTTATCAAATTTGATGCTACAATTAGCAGGCCGTTTTTGATAGCTGCGTTTGTGGCGTTCCCAATTAAGGGATTACTATACCAATTCCTTAAACAATCAATGAAACGTGATCGACCGTTTGAGAAGATTAATGAAGTTAACTTTCGCGTTAGACCACCAGACCGTTTTAGTTTTCCATCAGGTCATACAGCTTCAGCTTTCCTTATGATGGTGATTTTGACACGTTTCTTCCCCATTTTACAAATTCCAGCTTTACTCTGGGCCGCGACTGTCGGTATCGCAAGGGTACATCTTGGTGTTCACTATCCTTCTGATGTTCTTGCAGGTGCGCTTCTTGGAATTTCTACAGCCTATATAGGCATTTTGTTTGTCATGTAGTATATACATATTATCCTGCATAAATTTGATGCGGTATTTTCTGCCATGCCTTTGTGTCCTATATATGAATGTCTTGTGCCTTCTCATTTTGTTTCCATTTTTTGATTAAATTCGACCTACAACGATAATCACATATATCGTGAATTAATAGGTGATGAGCAGAGTTTAGACGAACCTGTTTCTTCCCATAAAAAACAGATTCTGACACATGCCTAATTCGTCAGATTCAATTTTGATTTTGCCATGTGTGTCTATTTACACAAGCGCGCGTATTTCCCTAAACGTACATTGTCTTATATAAACGCGTAAATCCCACTTATATGCGTATGAACTAATACCAATTCTATAAATAATTTCTTTTTTGAAAAATGTAAGAGGCGCAATGAATTGCGCGACTACGAACGGGCTATTTCTTTAAGAGAAATTATTTTGAAAAAGGATATAATTTCATATACAAAGTTGTCTTAGCGCGTACTTCCTAAAATATACCCAGAGGCTACTTATTACTATGGAGAATCTATAATGGAAAACAGAACTCATTTGATTTCCGAGAGCGATACTGTAGATAGCAGCGACATAACGACATGGGCACTCCCTGAAGGTGCGATTGCGCGATTAGGACGCGGCTGGGTGCCAGATATAGCGTTTTCTCCAGATGAACGTTATCTCGCAGTCGGTACTTGGATGGGACTTTGGTTGTATGACTTGGAAATGCTTTCCCCTGTCGCACTCTGGGAAACGGAACGGGGTATGGTTGGATATGTCACATTTTCACCTAATGGAGAATGGATTGCCGTAAGTAATTCCGACAATATATTAAAAGTATTGGATATCAAAAATGGCGCATGCTTAACACAAGTAGAGGCGGATGATCATATTTCAGGATTAACCTTTTCGCTGGATAATCGTTATCTTGCTGCCGCTTATGCAGGTTCTTCTACCGTTGAAATCTGGCATGCAAAAACTGGCGAACCGTTTGCTAAATTCACTGAAAATGTTGAGAAAGCTCGTTTTACGCGTCCTATCTGTTTTTCACCTGATATGCAATTGATAGCATCCACGTGCATTATTGATACAACTCACAATACAGACGCAATAGTGGTATGGAATGTAGAAAGTGGGCAACAAATCGCATTACTCGCTGCACATACCAAAGAGATAACTACAATCTGCTTTTCACCGTGTGGACAGTTTCTCGCCTCTGGTGGTGAAGATGGCGCAGTGTACGTCTGGGATGTTAACACTTGGCAACAAGTGCAGTTGGACACCGATTTTGGTGATGTGTATCGCATTTTTCCGTCCTATTCATCAGAGGGAATCCTCCATGCTGCGATTGTGACTTATGAGGATACCGCTCCATCCACTATCTCTGTTTGTAACTTGGAAAGCGGAGAACAACTGTATACGCAACAAATTTCGTTAACTACCGAAGATTATTCCTATTTCAATTATTGGGGCAAGACTATCACCTTTTTAAACGGTTCCCAACTTGCTTACGAATGCAAACACAATTTTATCAACGTATGGACGCTTGCTAAGCCAGACACGCGCCAACTTCTCCATTCCCCTATTTCATATCCTACATTGATAATGTTTTCTGAAGATGGAAAAACGTTAGCAGCTGAACATTTTCACGAGGGTGTCGCGTTATGGAATGTTGAAAGCAGATGTTCCCAACCCGCAATTAAAGTGCCATCGGCAGGCAAAAATCAGTTTCTATATGCACCCGTCAATGGAAAATTTTACGTTGCTACCATCAACAAAAATAACGTTTCGCTCTGGTCAATTGACGAAGATAGAAGATTGATTGCGGAAGGTATGCGACATGATTATAAAAGTATGTGCCCTCTCTTAACACCTACTGGTAATCACCTCGTCTGTGCACTTGAGGACGGCACCTTGATCATTTGGGACGTTCAAAGTGGAGAGAAGTTTTGCGAGTTGATACACCCACTTTATGTAGATGAGGACGAAGATGATGAAGATAATCCAGATGTGATTGAACAACTAAAACTCAGTCCTGATGGACGTTTTCTGGCAAGTAAGTCGCGTTTTACATCTGTTCGGCTGTGGGATTTACAAACCGGCAAAGAGGTAGGTACATTTCCAAGCGATATTTACGGTATCATAGACTTCTCTCCATGTGGCAGGTACTTGGCTTGCCTTGGGGAATATATCCAATTGTGGAACATCGCCTCTGGCGAAATGTTCAAAACGTCTATAAAACAAGATTTGGTGGCAGACGAGTTCGCTTTTTCACCGTGTGGACGATACCTTGCTGCAGGTATGGATGAAATTTTTCTGTGGGACATCGTCCGCAGTGAACTCCACATGCAGCTTCCATTGCCCCAGGGATGCCACAAGATGTTTCCTTTAATATTTTCGACGTGTGGGAATTATTTTGCCGCAGGGGCATGGTGGCAACCTGGTGTAGAGAAGGTGCCTATCTGTTTGTGGGAGGTCGTGAGTGGTAAACATCTCGCAACTTTTTGGGGACACCCAACAGACGTTCAGGCGCTTGCCTTCTCTCCAGACAACAAACTATTAGCCAGTGCAAGTTATGATGGTGCAATCTATCTTTGGGATCTGACGCCTTATCTATGATTGTAAAAAATGCAATTTTTAATTTTTTTAAACCTTTTTCCAAAAACCCCTCCTCTATACATTAAAACTGGCTCAGGAATCTGTTTATGCGCAACAATTTTCTTGCTTTCAGTGACCTAACAGATGAAGAGTTAATTCAGCTCGTACAAAATAGGAACGAAGCAGCTTTTGCAGAACTTATGTCCCGTTGGACGCCACGGATTAGGGGTGTCATTATCTTCAATTCGAGACAACGTAGAGATGCTGAAGAGATTCACACTGACATCTGGGTAGCTGTATGGCAAAACATCAGGGAACTCAGAAATGTGGATAGTTTTGGTGCATGGCTGCATCGTATTGCATTCAACGCATGCAAGCGATACTACACTTTAGCAAAGCAATCCCGCAGTGAAGTCCCACATGAACAGTCTGTATTAGTTGAAAACATAGACCAACATGCTGCAGCGCGGTATCGAGAAACACAATTGATTGCTGATGTAAAAGAAACGATACATTATCTTCCACAAAAGGTGCGTTCTGTAGCAAAATTGTTTTACTTAGAATCGTGGAGTATCAAAGAAATCGCGGAGGAGTTCAATCTTGCCATCGGTACAGTCAAAACGAAATTAAGGGAAACACGAACACTCCTACGTGAAGAATTTGATGCAGAACCAATAAGAGGAGGCGTTATGACTTCAAAAAATGTTGAATCACACAGTCCAATTCAGATTGAGACAGATAAAGCCAAACCAAGCCGAATGCCCGCACAGCTGAATGTTGTTGCCAACGACCCTACCGGGAACACTTGGGCAATACCGAAAGATGCAATTGTTCGGTTTGGTAAGGGGAACGTAGAAGATGCCAAACTTTCCCCCGATGGAACCTATTTTGCTGTAGGTACTGGGATAGGGTTATGGTGGTATGATGTTTCTTCTATGTTACCTATTTCGTTATGGGAAACAGAGCGAGGACTCATAAGTTCTTTTGATTTTTCACATGATGGCAAATGGATTGTCATTTATAATTCAGATGGTATTATTAAGGTTCTGGATGTTCAAAGTGGGGCGCTTGTCGTACAGATAGAAGATCAACATGCTGATAGAGATCTCACATGTTCGTCAAATGGTAAATGGATTGCGATAGCAGGTGGGGATGGCGTTGTCAAGGTGTTAGATGTTCAAAGTGGTATGTGCATCGCGCAAATGGATCGAGGAAAACATGAGTGGAAGGCAAATGACATTAGCCAACTTGAATTTTCTCCAGATGGTGAACTGCTTGCCGCGGTCGCTGGAAATCCCAAACTTTATTTAGAAAACGAGGATAACTATGATGATGAACTTTTACCCTGATACAGAAGGCGATCAAATTTATGTCTGGCACCCAGAAACGGGCGAGGTGATACTCAAGTTTGCAGGAAGGAATTTTACCTTTTCTTCGGACAGTCGCTTGTTGGTGGGAGCATGTCCTGACGAAACCTTGAACGATGGCAAACGGGTTGACCGTTGGGTTTCAGTATGGGACGTAACATCAGGGGAACATATTGCACAATTTACAGAACATGACGATTGGGTAGATGATGTCGCTTTTTCACCATGTGGACAATTCGTTGCATCAAGTGATACGGTCCTACGAGTGTGGGATATTGCAACAAGTTCAGAAAAAAAGGTTTACCCTAACTTTAGCGATCCGTTCTACACAAAAGATGGAAGATTATATGCTTTGGAATTTGTTAATTTTTCTAATCCTATAGAAGTGTGGGATATGGAAAATCGTGATAAAATACTTGAGATCAATATTGGTATTGGTGGATATTATTTTGCCAAAAGTTTAGCCATGGCATATACACAGCAATTGGCTAATACATCGTCTAATAAACGGACAGAAGCAAAAACACCGGTGTTTTCAATAGTACATGAACATCGTTTCCCGTGGCCCGATCCGAAGGGAATTTGGGTGGATAACCAGACCGTAGTAAGTAAGACCCACGGGGAAGGAATATTGTTATGGGATATCGCCAAGAAACGGATGGGGGATTATTTATTCAGAAATGAATGGATCGGTTCTTTTACTGTTTTGCCTGATGGCAGAATTCTCGCATCTTGTATCACAGAAGAAAGTAAAGTGTGGGATGCCAAAAAACCTGACAATCCCATTGCAGAATTCGCTACAACTGAGGGTCCGATTCAATGGGCTCGGGATGCGGTGTTTGCCCCCACAGGTGATCGGATAGCTGTAGGAAGTAGATTGGGAACACTTTATGTGTGGAATTTTCAGCAACCTGAGAGTCCTATTGCACTGACCGGACATACAGATCATATATGGACACTCGCTTTTTCACCAGATGGAAAAACATTGGCCAGTAGTGCTGCCGATGAGACTACCCGCGTGTGGGATCTTGAATTGGGTGAAGAAATTGCTATACTGCCTATTGATGAACCGCGTATTTCGTGGGGATTAGTGTTCTCACCTTGCGGAAGATTCATTGTAGGAGGTATGGACAACGAAATCCGTTTTTGGTGTGCTGAGAAACTGACATTATTACGTTCAATACGGCAACCGGAGAGTAACAGGCGAACTTACGCGCTCGCTTTTTCGCCGTGCGGAAAGTATCTTGCATCGGGCACTTGGTGGCAGCAAGGAATGGAGAAAATGGCTATCCGTTTATGGGATGTTGCGACAGATGAGAATCTCCATACTTTTTGGGGACATAACTCAGATGTTCAATCGCTCAGCTTTTCACCGGATGGCTCCCATTTGGCAAGTAGCGGTTTTGATTATACAATCCTGGTGTGGAACTTGAAACCGTATCTATAAAACTAAGGATATATCTTGATGGACAACATAAAATCGGTAGCTCATGCACCTGAAGGTATAGGAGGAGATAACGTTACTACCTGGGCACTCCCTGAAGGTGCGATTGCGCGATTAGGACGCGGACGTGAACCGGATATTACTTTCTCACCAGATAGTCAATATATCGCAATAGGGAACTCATTAGGGATTTGGTTGTACGATTTGGAGACACTATCTCCTATCGCGCTATGGGAGACGGAACGCGGTATGGTATTTCATATTGCCTTTTCACCTGATGGAAAATGGATTGCAGCCTGCAATTCAGACAAAATTCTAAAGGTATTGAATATCCAAAATGGCACGTGCTTAACACAAGTAAAAATAGATGATCATATTTCAGGGCTAACCTTTTCACAGAATAATCGCTACCTTGCTACAGCTGCTTATGTACGCACTTCTACCGTTGAAGTTCGGCATACGGAAACCGGGGAACTGTTCGCAAAATACAGCGCAGATTCTGAAAACACGGGTTCCTACCGCCCCATTAGTTTTTCACCTGATACCCAACTGATAGCATCTACATGTATCCCCGCTAATGCTAACGATGCGGAGTCGGTGGTCGTGTGGGATTTACAAAGTGCTGAACAAATTGCGTGCCTCTCAGCGCATGCCCGTTGGATAACTACTCTTTGCTTTTCACCGTGTGGGAAGTTCCTCGCCTCCGGTGGTGAAGACGGCACCGTGTACGTCTGGGACGTAAATACTTGGCAACAGGTGCAGTGTTATACCGATTATGGTAATGTGTATCGTATTATTCCTTCTTGGACACCAGATGGTATTCTACGCGCAGCGATTATAAATTATCACGATACGGATGCTGCCACTATCTCTGTATGTGATCTTAATAGCGGTGAACAACTTTATACTGATCAAGTTTGGGGAAATACCGGACAATTTTCTTATGCAGGTGATTGGGGCAACACTGTCGTATTTTCAAACGGTTTAAAACTTGCTTACGAGTGCAGGCATGAATCTATCAACGTATGGACACCTGAATACCCTTATAAGCGACAGTTTTCCCATTCGCCTATTTCATTTCCTGCTTCTACACGTTCACGTGCTGCGTTTCCTACATTTGCAGTGTTTTCGGATGATGGCAAAACATTAGCAGTGAAACATCATCATGAAGGTGTTGTGTTATGGGATATTGAAAGTAAACGTTCGCGTCCTGCAGTTAAAGTGAATTCAGCAGGTAAGAATCAGTTTCTATATAAAACCGATAACGGAAAACTCTATGTCGCAAGTATCAAAGATGACACTGTTACACTTTGGGAGGCTGATAGTGACGGGATACCACTTATTGAAGCAACGGGACGCGAATATTGGAGTGCATTCCCTGCACTATCACCAACAGGCCAGTTATTTACTTATGCTGATAAAGATGGTAACCTGAAGGTGTGGGATGTACAAAGTGGAAACCAACTCTATGAACTGAAACACCCTTTAGAGCTAAATGATAACGAGGATGATGAAGCAATTTGTGATCTACAATTCAGTTTTGATGGAAAAATACTCGCCAGTGAATCAAATTATCCTATGCCACATGTTATATCGTGGGACATGGAACTTGGTGAAGAGATTGATAATTCTCTAAGTGATAATGCTGCTACAAGAATCCTTGGAAGACTTGTCTTGAGACATTTGAAACCTAAATCTTGTGGGGTTGTCCACATTTCTCATGATAGAAATTATTTATCTTCCCTTGGAAATAAGTCGTACTTGTATGATGTGAAACAGAATGAATACCTTACTTGGCTGACCTTACCGCAAGGGTTAGAAGATATGTTTTGGGTTGCTGAATTTTCTATGTGTGGGAAATATTTTGCAGCTGGGACATGGTGGCAAGAAGGCATGGAAAAAATGGTCATCTGTTTATGGGAGGTTGAAACTGGCAAACAGATTACTACATTTAGAGGACATCCAACAGATGTACATGCACTTGCCTTCTCTCCAGACAACAAACTATTAGCCAGTGCAAGCTATGATGGTACTATCCTCCTATGGGATTTGACACCTTATATATAGGAGATTAAGGTTCATGAAAAGAGTTGTAGGGACGCACATAAGAAAATGAAACGGATTTGTCTGAAAAAACTCAAAATTTATTTCAATTATGACAATCATGCAACCTTTCCACTTTTAAATCGCGTCATTAATTATTGTAAGCACATGGTATAATGGAGTATCTAATGAAGAACAGTGACGCTGAATTGATTCACGAAATCTTATCCGGCGACGAGACGGCTTTCAATGCCTTAATCCAAAAATACCAAAAAAG
The DNA here is from genome assembly GCA_965219695.1 of Candidatus Poribacteria bacterium. Lineage (GTDB taxonomy): Bacteria > Poribacteria > WGA-4E > WGA-4E > WGA-3G > MSPOR6. The sequence goes on from CBDCOJ010000019.1 coordinate 188,856, forward strand.
TGTGCATGCCCTTGCGTGGCGGAAAATCGGTGATTTCCATATCGCTGAAGAAATCACACAAGATACCTTTTTACATGTATACAAAAAACTGCAAACCCTAAAAAATCCGAATCAATTTGCTGGATGGTTGTATGTGATCGCTGATCGCCAATGCATTGCATGGCTGCGAAAGAAAAAACACGCGGTGCAATCCCTTGAAGCCACAAGCCAAGAGACATTAGAAGAAACAGCGTATGCGTGTTATATTTCAGAACAGCGTGGAGAAGCGGAAGTTGAGCGCCGCCGAGAAATCGTTCAAAATCTGCTGGAAATGCTACCAGAAAGTGAACGCACGGTCGTAATTCTCCACTACCTCGGAGAAATGACATGTGAAGCGATTAGTAGGTTTTTAGGTGTATCACCGAACACCGTTAAAAGTCGGTTGAGCCGCGCACGAAAACGGTTAAGGGAGGAGGAATCCCTTATCAGTGAAACTCTTGGTGGAGTCCAATTAGCTCCCGATCTAACTGAAAATATCATGCGGGACATTGCCAACATAAAGCAGGCATCGCCATCAGTGAGTAAGCCGCTGTTGCCATTAGGTGCTTTAGGTGCCTCTGTTGTTTTAGTGCTGTTGCTGGCTGGTGCGAGCAATCAGTTACTCACTCAGTTTCAGTTACCCTATAGCTTTGATGCACAATCAGAAACCACTATTGAAATTGTTGAGACACCCGTTATCCCTCATATCAAATTAAAACCTGATGTGAAAAATCGTGTTGGACAGGATACTGCTCCAGATAAAAGTAGCAATGACGGATTACCAAAAGGAAAAACATCTATGCAAAATAACCTTGTTCAAGATTCTACAAAGTGGAAATTGCCTGAAGGTGCTAAGTCTCGCTTGGGAAAAGGTCATATATTTGATACGGCGTATTCCCCAGATGGCACGCTACTTGCTACAGGAGGCACCATCGGTATTTGGATTTATGATGCACATACAGGAAAAGAGCTTCACCTGCTCACAGAACACATGGAAAGTGTTTCAACAGTCGCTTTCAGTCCCGACAACCACCTTCTGGCGAGTAACGGAAAAGATAACACAATAATATTATGGGATCCACGTACCGAAGAACATAGAAAGACACTTACGGGACATCAGGACGGAGTCAATTCCATAGCGTTTAGTCCTGATGGAAAAACACTTGCAAGTGGAAGCAAAGATGAAACAATTCGTTTGTGGGATGTGCCTACTGGAGAACTCCTCCTTACCTTTGCTGGACATGCTGATGGCGTTTCCGATGTGATGTATTCACACGATGGCAAAATTCTCGTTAGTCATGGCAGGGATGAGATGATTCATCTGTGGAATGCAGAAACGGGCGAATTCATACGCACGCTCACGGGACATACAGATTATATTCATTCAATAGCATGTCCTCCTGATGGCAAAACTTTAGCAAGTGGCTGTGATGATGGGACAATTCAAATATGGGATACCGGCACCGGAAACCTTACGACAACCTTAACACATACAACAAATTCTAACGGTGTCGCGTTAGTCGTGTTCAGTCCGGATGGAAAAACTCTGGTTAGTACCGATTACGCTGACGATATGATTCGGTTTTGGGACGTAGCTTCAGGGGTACACCTCAAAACCATTAAAAATTCCCCAGATACACCCAATCAAATAGTTTTTTCACCAGACGGCAGTACATTGGTATGTGCCGGTGGAGGTGGTAAAATGCATTTTTGGGATGTTGCGACCACGACACCGATACGTACCCTCACAGGATACCCAGATCTGTTTCGTGATGTGGTGTATTCGCCAGATGGAAACAAAATTGTTGCAGTAAGTGCTGGTCCCATCATTCAGATATGGGAAACTCACACCAGCAAATTGATAAAAACATACTTTGTAGATTTCCTAAGAGGAATCGATCATATTGCTTATTCGCCAGATGGTATAACGCTTGCCTATGGGGGTGTTGCAAACGCATACTATGCAGTTGGACTTATGAATACTGAAACAGGTGAGCACGGACGCGTTTTCAGAGGACATAAGGATAGCATCTCATTAGTTGCGTTTAGTCCTGATGGGAAAATACTCGCAAGTGGAGACGAGAGCGGTATCATCCATATACTGAATGCCGCTACTGGTGAAAGTCTAAAAGAACTTACATGGAAAGAGGATATTAGAACTTTGGAATTTTTACCAGACGAACAAACACTTGTAGGCACACACTATCACGGTACGGAAATCTGTTTTTGGGACATCAGCACTGGGGATGTTATAAAAACCTTCGCTGGTTACGCTATTGCTTTTTCTCCGGATTGGGAGAAGTTTATAATCAAGAAAAAAAATGGCATTACCCAGTTTTGGAATATGGACAGTAACGAACCGTTCAAGACCATCGCTGGCTCTCTAATTGTTAATTCTCCGGATTGGGAGAAGTTTGTAATTAAGGAAAGAAATGGCAGTATCCAGTTTTGGAATATAGACAGTAACGAACCGTTTAAGACCATCACGACAGAAGTAGAAACACATTTTCTGGCGTACTCACCAGATGGACGCACAATTGCGGGCATTGATTCGGACGGTGAATTATTATCGTTTTGGGATGTAGATACTTGTGAGGTTATTCGGACTTCTGCCATTGGACATAAAAGTGGCAGCTGGTCAAGTAATAGGTTCGATAGCATCTCTTTTTATATATATTCTCCTGACGGACGCACTTTCGCCACAGCGGGATGGGATAGCACAGTTCTATTATGGGATGTTCCGCAGTAAATACTACTTTGACGCAAGTTGCCTTCAATTGTAAGTCGGTTGTTCTGGTAAAATTGGGATTAGAAGCGACACCATCCCGGTAAAGCAGCAACGATGGTTCAACAAAAGGAAAAACATTTATGCAAAATAGCCTTGTTCAAGATTCTACAAAGTGGAAATTGCCGGAAGGTGCGAAAGCGCGTCTCGGAAAAGGTTACGTATTTGATATGACATATTCTCCAGATGGCACCCTATTTGCCGCAGGAGGCACAATCGGTATTTGGATATATGATGCACGCACTGGAGAAGAACTCAAACTGCTCACAGAAAGGATAGATGGAGCTGGAACTGTTGCCTTCAGCCCTGATAATAAACTTCTGGCAAATGATGGGAACAATGGTACAATTTTATTATGGGATCCGCATACCGAAGAACTTAAAACGACTCTTATAGGACATTCTGAAGGTGTAAGATCGGTTGCATTTAGCCCCGATGGAAAAACTCTTGTGAGCGGTGGGTACGATGAAACAATTCGTTTATGGGATGTGTCTACAGGTGAACAACTTCTTGTCTTTGCTGGACATGCAGAGCGTGTTTCCGAAGTGAGGTATTCACCAGATGGTGAAATGTTCGCAAGTTATGGCAGAGACAACATGATTCATCTATGGAATTCGCATACTGGTGAATTTCTACGCTCTCTCACTGGATATGCAGGGGGTGTTTCCTCCATAACTTTCTCTCCAGACAGCGACATACTGGCAAGTGGATGTGGTGATGGAACAATCCGGTTATGGAATACTCATACTGGTCAGCTAAAGACTACGTACACAGCAACCACTGATTCTGATGGTGTTAATGCAGTCGTGTTTAATCCTGATGGGAAAACACTCGTTAGTAATAATTACGCAGACGATGTGATTCAGTTTTGGGATGTTGCTACGGGTGAACTTCTCAAAACTATCACAAGTCCACCAGATACTACCAATCATATAGTTTTCTCTCCAGATGGAAGTACGCTGGCAAATGCTGATAGTGATGGAACAATTCGGTTTTGGGATGTCGCTACCGCTTCCCCACTACGAACTCTTGAAGGATATGCTGAGATGTTTAACGACATGACATGTTCACCAGATGGGAAAACTCTTGCAATCTTGAGTTCCGACAGTAGACTCCGTTTATGGGATATCCACTCAGCTAAACTGGTGAAAACAATCTATCTATCTCCAAAGAGAATCGGTTGTATAGCGTATTCACCTGACGGTGTGACGATTGCTTTTGGAAATGGTGCTGATAATACGGTATGGTTTTTGAATACTGATACTGATGAACACAAGCAAGCTTTTGTCGGACATAAAGATGGTATTGATTCGGTAGCGTTCGGTCCTGATGGGAAAACACTCGCAAGTGGAGACGAGAGCGGTACCATCCATATATGGGATGCCACTACTGGCGAAAGTCTAAAAGAACTCACATGGAAAGAGGGTTATGTCAGAACTTTGGCATTCTTGCCAGACGGACAAACACTTGTGAGCACAAACGATGCGGAAATCCAATTTTGGAATATTGCCACTGGAAAGGCAGTTAAAACAATTTCAGGACACGCAGTTTCGTTTTCACCTGGTTTGGACACAATTGTAAACATAGACATGGATGGGAAAATTCAATTTTGGAATATGGATGCTGATGAACCGTATAAGATCATTACACATGAGACAAAAGCGAGAAATTTGTTATACTCACCAAATGGCCTCACCTTTGCCAGCATTCATACGGACGATAAAATTCGGATTTGGGATACGGAAACAAGTGAATTACGGCAAACTTATACTGGGCATATACAGGACGTTTGGTTAATGTCATATTCACCAGATGGACGGACACTTGCCACAGCAGGATGGGACAGCACGATTCTGCTGTGGAATGTGCCATAAAAATACTACTTGATGTTGTAGTCAGCAGATTTCCACCTACTACACGACCTTAAAGGAGTTCATATTGTATGAAAATAGTAAGTCTCTTACTAACCACTTTGCCACTGATTTCTACATTACTGCTTTTCACTCTTTTATCCGCAACTGCCTTCGCCCAAAATCATACCCGCTTAGGATTACCTGTTAGTGCTAAAGCACGTCTCGGCAAAGGCAGAATACTTCAAGTAAAGTATTTTCCAGATGGTGAACGTTTGGCTGTCGCGACTTCTATCGGTATCTGGATCTATGATGTTCAAACAGGAGAAGCACTTGACCTGCTCACAGGACATACAGCACCTATAAAGTCGATTGCATTCAGTCCAAACGGTCAAACTCTTGCCACAGGCAGTGAGGACAACACTATCCGATTATGGGACACAAGCACAGGTAAACTTAAAGCTGCTTGTGTCGGACATGAAGATGATGTAAATATAATTACGTTTAGTCCTACTGGAAAGATGCTTGTCAGTACAAGCGAAGACGGGAAGATTCGGTTCTGGAATGCGCAAACAGGTAAATCTCTAAAAACTATTACGGAATGTGGCGCCGATGACATGTATGCAATGGCATATTCCCCTGACGGCGAGATGCTCCTAACAATTAGATATGACGATAGGTACGAAGATTACATTGAGTTTTGGGATGCACAAACCGGTGATTTTTTAAAATATGTTCTCATTAAGACAAATTTTAGTGCCGCAGCATTCTCACAGGACTGTAAGATACTGGCTGGTAGCAAGGAGGATCCACTTCAATTTTGGGAGGTAGAGACAGGCAAACTCTTAAGAAGCCACACAAAGTGGGTAGGAGAGTTCAAATCAATGGAGTTTTCAAGTGATGGACGGACTCTGATCACAGGGAACCGTTGGGACAAGGTTGATGTTTGGGATGTGAGCACAGCAAAACTCATGAGAAGCATGTCACATCAAGATGAAGTCGTGTCTGTGACGTATTCCCCAAATGAAAAGATAATTGCAAGTGGAAGTGACGATGGCACGGTTAAGTTTTGGGATGCAGCCACTGGAAAACTTATAAAAACTATTACCGGACACATGCACTCAGAAATCTACGCTGCAGCATATTCACCTGATGGTAACACACTCGCTTGTGGCGGGGAAGACAAAATTTACACATGGAATACTCAGACCGGTGAATTGCTGAACACAACTCCAGAACCTCGCTGTGATGTTTATTCCATTAAATATTCACCTAATGGGAAATTACTTTCTACTGCAGGGACTTCAAGGAAGGCGCGTATATGGGATGTGCAAACTGGAAGGTTTCTCGGTAGTTTTAAGGCACATCAACACCAATTTCGTCACGCATCTGATGAAATTAGAATTTCTTCAGTTGCGTTTTCACCCGATGGGAATATGCTTGCAACCGGAGGAACTGACAATCTGGTCTATTTGTGGGAAATTCGCACAGATGAACTGTACCTGATTGGCGAACGGTTGGCAGCGTTTACTGAGCATACGGAGAGCGTCACTGCAGTGGCATTTTCACCTGATGGTACAACCCTTGTGAGTGGTAGCCAAGACAAAACAATTCAACTTTGGGACGTAAACAAGCGCGTACATTTCAATACTCTCACTGGACACGAAGACGGTATTACCGCTGTGGTTTTTTCTCCTGATGGTAACACACTTGCCAGCGGAAGTCAGGATGGGACTATTCGTTTATGGAACGCAAATACGGGTGATCTTCTTATACATCCAATAGAGGAAGCAGGAGATGTAACTTCTCTGGTGTATTCCCCTGACGGTAGTAAGTTCGCGACTGGAAGTGAGGAAAACAACGCTGTCTACATCTGGGACGCAAAGACAGGACAAAACCTGCATACTTTCACCGGACATACACAGCGCGTCAATGATGTCGTGTTTTCACCGGATGGCAAAACCCTTGCGAGTGGAAGCAGAGACAGCACTGTGATTTTGTGGGATTTAACAAAGTGATTTATAACCAAAAACAGGGTATTGATGATATGAACAAAGAAAACCTCCCACCCTACACAAAATGGGGACTTCCCCCAGGTGCAAAAGCACGTCTCGGCAAAGGCGCAATTGGATGGCTCCAGTACTCGCCAGATGGTACGCAACTTGCTGTTACCGGTCCTCTTGGGATCTGGTTATACGATGTTCACACCTGCACAGAAGTTGCTCTTCTAAAATCTGATCTGGATGACAGAACAACCGAACCCCCACTTTCATGGGCTGGCACAACCCTTGTCACGCTAAATTGGGATAACACAATTTCGCTATGGGGTGTGCACACCAGACAACGTCAAATTAACCCTGCGAATCACACAGAAGAGGTTTACAATTTCGCACTGTCGCCAGATGGAACTATCTTGGTAACCGGTGGAGATAATAAAAATATTCAATTTTGGGATTGCCGTACGGGTCGTTTACGTTTTACTGCTGTTGGACATACGCAGATGATCGATGCATTAGCATTTTCCCCCGATGGCAAGATCCTCGCAAGCGGCGGTGACGACAATACCATTCGGCTTTGGGATGCCCAAAATGGTAGACATCTTTCCACCCTCTCTGCAAATGAAACTGAAATCTGGATGTTGGAATTTTCTCCCAACGGTATTATTCTGGCCAGTCGAAATACGAACGAAACCATTGACTTGTGGGATGTAGAAACAGGCAAGAAACGTGAAACCTTTACAAATCTGGGCAAGCTTGGACAATTTAGATTTTCACCGGATGGCACCCTGATCGCCAGTGGGAGCAACGACAATACCGTTCGTATCTGGAATGCAGATTCAGGGACTGAAATCGCAAGGTTCACAGGGCATATAGCTTCTGTTTGGGGTATTGCGTTTTCACCTGATGGTACGACAGTCGCAAGTTCCGCAGCAGATAACACAATCCGGTTCTGGAATCTGGCTAACGGTACCGAAAAAGGAATCATTACCGGACATGTGGGTTGGGTACATTCTGTTGCTTTCTCACCTGATAGCAGTCTTCTTGCTGTTGGAGGTAATCATAAAACACCTTTCTTGTGGAATTTGGATACCTATACTGAATCCACACCTTTCGACAGTCATCTCGGTTCCATTGATGAAGTCGTCTTTTCTCCTGATGGCACAACCCTTGCGAGTGCAAGTCGTGATGAAAGGATATTCTTGTGGGATATGGACACCAGCACGCCACGTACCATTTTGCAGGGGCATACAGATATGATTCGCTCATTAGCGTTTGCGCCAAATGGCACTACGCTTGCCAGTGGCAGTGATGACGAGACTATACGATTATGGGATATTGATACCGGAAACCAATTAGCACTTTTAAAGGGACATACTAATTGGATTGGTACAGTTACGATTTCGCCAGATGGTAGAACCCTTGCCAGTTGTGGCGCTGATGGTACAGTTCGCTTATGGAATGCTAACACAGGACATCCGTTAACTGTTCTTGAAGGACATACGGATGTTGTTTTTTCAGTGGCATTTTCACCAGATGGTAGAGTTCTCATCAGTGGAGGTTCGGATGAAACCATCAGATTTTGGGACATGCATTCTTGTCAACATCTGTCAACTTTGACAATCCGACTTATGTTCATGCATTAGCATTGTCACCAGATGGAGGGACGCTGGCGAGTGCTGGGCAGGATGGAAAAGTCCGAATATGGGAAACTCACACTGGCAATCAAAGGGCAGTCCTCAGCGGACACATTGCTGACGTTGACACTTTGGCATTCAGCCCTGATGGTAGAACCCTTGCCAGTGGCAGTGATGATGGAACTATCCTCCTTTGGGACATTGATACAGTTGGAATCACATATAAATAAGACCATTTTAGCAGATTGGTTTGATGGTTGGGTTGAACAATGCAAAACCACATATAGGGCAAATATTCACATTTTTTCAAATTTATACCATTTCTAAATGATAATATAGCATTCTTTCGTAGGTCGGGTAG
>CBDCOJ010000020.1:0-89670 GCA_965219695.1 Candidatus Poribacteria bacterium
CACTTCCACGGTATTTTGGTAGACCAAATTCACTGTACATCCGCCAAAACCTGCCCCTGTCATCCTTGCACCGATAACACCGTCAATACTTTGGGCAATATCCACGAGTATATTTAACTCATCACAACTGACTTCATAAGCGTCACGTAGCCCTGCGTGCGAAGCATTCATGAGTTCACCAAAGGTGTCTATATCTTTCGCTATGAGGGCATCTACAGCATTCTGCACTCGCGTGTTTTCTTCAACAACATACCTACACCTTTTTTGTGTAATCTGGGGTAGTTCTACTTCATATTTTTGAAATCTTCCAATGAGACATCGCGAAGTGACGTGATAGAAGGCATCCATCGCTGTAGAATTTCAACCCCTTTTTCACATTCAGCACGTCGCTTATTATACTCTGAAGAAGCAAGTTCACGTTTGACATTGGTATTACAAATTACGATGAGAATATCCGTTAAGTTGAGCGGTATCTGCTTGTATTCAAGCGAACGACAATCTAAAAACAACGCGTGGTTTGCTTTTCCTAATAACGAGATAGATTGGTCCATGATGCCACAGTTGACACCCGCAAATTCATGTTCTGCGCGCTGGCATAGGGCAGCCAATTTCATCGGAGGAACTTCAATTAATTCAATCTCACTATCTGAATTCATACCTGTGTTTGCTACTTCTAAACCACATGCCCCTAAAAAAGCGATTGCTGATGCAACTTCAAGCGCAGCAGAAGAACTTAGCCCCGCACTAATTGGGACATTTCCAGCAATGACGGCAGACATGCCGTTTAACGTGTGGTCAATTTTTCGTAAGACCTGTTCTTGTAATAAGTGTGCAACACCCCTTAGATAATTGCCCCAGGGAGGCGTTTTTGTGTCCTCAATTGCTTCCAAACTGAAGGTGCAGGTCTGATCCATATCTAAAGCGTGGAGGTGTACTTGGCGGTCAGTACGTTTACTGCCAGCGATGTGTAGATATTTATCTATAGCGACAGGAAACACAAAACCGTCATTGTAATCTGTATGTTCACCGATGAGGTTAACCCTTCCTGGCGCTGATACGATGAATTCTGGTGGATGACCAAAACGTTTGTTAAATTCCTGTTCTAATTCATTGCTTAAAACAGATTTTTCCTGTCTCATCCAATCCTCCATTGGTAAACTTTAGCTGCGTGTAAGTAGGTTATTACGTGTCTATACTCAATCAATTGCTGGGGAAGAAGCGAAAAATTTCAACAATCGCGCTAATACCGTGTGCAACTCCAGACGTGGAATATAGCAGTCTACACTAATGTCAGGGGTGTTTGGGTTTAGCTCGCGATTTTTTTCAGGTAGGAGTTGTTCTTCGGGTGCGTGTAAAGCTGGTTGCGGATGGAATCGTGGGTATTTTCCAATCGCGAGGCACATTCTGCTATAACGATTTCTCCAACTGGGAGATGTGACGTAAGTTGTACTGGACCGGTTTCCGTCAAAACTGTCAAATATGGAAGTGATTCCTGTGCTAATTGTTCTAACTGTAGAAGTAGTGGCACAATTTCGGAAAAGGAGATATGGACTTCAATCGGATTTACGGTGAAAACAGAAAGTAGCGGAATTGATTTTTTCAAAGCGCATGCAACTGCTTCAGAAAACACCGTCAAATGTTGCTGTAGAATCGGGGAATCAGGGTCTAAAATCAATAGACTGACAGGATACCCGGCAATATCCTCTTCAATAGCAAGGATATCAATTGTAGGCTCAACAATTTCACTTGAAAGGGTGTCTGTCGTATCAGGAGAATTCACCCCCGTAAGGAGCTTTAGGCGATTTTCAATTGATAATGGAAATAGTTCTTTGCACTTCGGGCAGATAAAACCGTTCCGTTCTAATTCCCCTCGGAAAGATACCTCATTACACTTTGTGCATTTGTGCCATAAACCGATGGTTTCTTCTGTAATTTCGGTGTTTCGTGTAGCTTCCATATTCTTGTCTATTTGGCTTGTAGAGTGCATCTCATAAATCGGCATTCTTTGGTTCAATACATTAAATCTAAGCCATCAAATTCTAATGTAAGAGGCGCAATAAATTGCGCGACTACAAACGCATCAACTCAAAGAAGATGTCTATTTATTTCATAATTCATCATAGTTTATGTGTATTCAACTTAATTGTAAAGCAAACATTAGAGAAAACTTGCGATTGCTTCTGCTTCTGTGTCGTATCGGTCAAATATTGTCACGAGTTTAGCCATAATGATAAGACTTCTGATGTTTCCACCGATATTTAGGAGGACTACCCTACCATTATTGCGTCTGATTGAGGCATAGGCAGCGACAATTACACCTAATCCGGAACTATCCATCATCTGGACCCTTTCCATATTTAAGATCATAAAGACAGGTTCACCACCCGATTCTCGAATTTGGTCATCAATGATGTTTTTCAGTGAAATTGTATTAGGACCAACAAGATTCCCCTCAATATCTAAAATAATAACATTCCCTTTGTTCCGTAGGTTGATTTGCATAAATATCCCTTTCTCTTGATTCCACCTCCTGAAAGCACAACCTAATCAACACCAAGTGCACTCATGGCACTGGCGGGTTGTCACCTTTGGATCGGTGTTCATGAACATAGCACTTTTCGTAGTTATCAGAGGATCTACAAATTTGGACGTTGCTTATATTTGATCATTTTGACAATAGTGCCTTTAGCCTCGTAGACAACTTCATCCATGCAGGCTTCCATGAGGAAAAGGCCTCGTCCACTACTTTTCAGCAGATTTTCTGGTTCAAGTGGATTTGCGACATCTTCGCGTTGAAACCCAGGGCCTTCATCGGTCACGACAACTGTGAGTTTATCGTCTTCAATAAGAAACTCTAATGTAGCTTTCTTGTTAATGTCTTCTTTATTGCCGTGTTTGATTGCATTTGTCCCTGCTTCAATGACAGCGAGGTTCACATGCTCCTGTGTTTCTTCATCGAAATTCATTTCCCTCAGAATATCGCTGATAACAGTGTCAATTAAATAGATCAACTGCATTGTGCTTGGGAGAGAAAGGAAAATTCTCCATTGAGTTTTCTCGCCCACGTGTTAGACTCCTTCCTTGCGAATGCAAATGTCCGTGTTGTATCATTCAGATAGGTTTAGCGTGATGCTACTACTGCTTCGTCAACATATTATTGTAGGTCGCGATTCGGAGATTGCTCCTACCGATAGACTGCTTATGGTAGGAGGGAACTCCGATTCCCGACTGCTTTCAAGACCAATCAATTAGCACTTGACTAAGCACTACGTTGGAATTGCTTGAGTATCCGTGCGCTTAATTACAACAACGGCGCGATCATCCTTGAGTTGTGTAGTTCCACTAAATTCCATTAGGTCCGTTTGAAGGACATCACAAAGTGAATCAGCGGATAGTGTTAGATTTTTTGAGAAGCAGTTAATCAACCGTTCTTCACCGTAAAAATCATTTGGTGTTTGCCCCTCTGTTTCGGTTACCCCATCGGTATAAAGTAAAAGGACATCTCCTGGAGATAATAGACAGGTATCCGATGTAAAAGTTGCAATATCAAAGGCCCCTATCAGCATACCACCGGTTTCAAGTAACTCGACCCGACTTCCACTTTTTTTGACTTGCTTACGATCTTCTGAGTCTGTTATGAAATGGATTGGTGGGCAGTGTCCTCCGTTGGCATAGGTAAACCTGCCTGTGTTAATTTCTAATATACCGTATACCATTGTGGCAAATTGTTCGAGGTCTGTGTTATGAAAAAGTAAAGTATTAATGCGTTTTAAAATTGTCGCGGGGCAGTCTGTCTGATTGCTTAACAATCGTGAAGCCGTTTGGATCATGACCATCAAAAGCGCGGCAGGAATTCCGTGTCCTTTAACATCTCCTAATACGACGCCGAGGCGTGTGTCGCTAAGTGGAATAAAATCGTAAAAATCTCCGGAAACAGAAGTTGAGCTGCGAAACATCGTGGCAAAGTCAAACTCGTTGAAAACTGGTGGTTTCTCTGGTAGCAGCTTAAGTTGAATTTCGGCGGCTGCTTGGAGATGGGATCCGAGTTCAGCGACACCGGCTTCACTGAAACCTTCCCCCATTGCATTGATTAATGGATTGATGTATTTTACAGGGCGCGTTCGCCCTAAAACGGCGTTAATCCGAGCAGTCACCTCTCGCAAATCAAAAGGTTTTGTAATATAGTCGTCTCCACCAATTTCTAAACCGCGTAACTTGTCCTCGGTTTGTGTCTTTGCTGTCAGCCATAGGACAGGAATTGCATTTGTTTCAGTATCCGCTTTTAATTTCTCAATTACTTGTAAGCCATCCATCTGCGGCATCATAACATCAAGAAGGATCAGGTCCGGTTGATCTGCTTTAGCAAGTTGGAGTCCACTTATACCGTCACTTGCAGTTATGACCTGAAATCCGTCAGAAGCCAAACTCATTTCAAGTAGGGCAAGGATATCAGTGTCGTCATCAATAACCAAAATGGTTTCAGTTGTTTGTGTCGTTTGGGAGGCAAAAATCGTTTTGGACATTTCTTTAGCCTTAAGTTTTCAATTTCAAGATTTGGTTAATACATCCTTCTAACTTATATTCTTCATTATAGAAAACAAAGTCTCCTATGATAAGAACGGAATCCAGAATTGGAAGTTGCAACCTTTATCGTTTTCACCTGCATCTACCCAGATTTTTCCTTTATGCGCCTCAACGAATCCGCGTGCGATTGCAAGACCTAAACCTGTACCGCCTTGTTCCCGAGTTTGCACATTACCGAGTTGTCGGAACTTGTCGAAGACATCTTCACGATCTTGGGCAGGAATTCCCGGTCCGGTGTCTATAACTTCAACGTGGACACCATCGTTTTCATCCGTAACACCATCTTCTAACGGACAATTCTTGCGGAACATTCTGACGTGTACTTCGCCATTTGATGGCGTGAACTTTATTGCATTGCCAACCAAATTTGTTAGAATTTGACCAAGATGTTCCGCATCCCCTGTTAGTTCAGGTAACTCAGGTTGAACATCCAAATCTAATTTGATCGTCTTCTCGTCGGCTTGCGGTTTGAATTCTTCAAGTCGTTGCTGAGCGATTTCAGTGAGATTTACTGGTTCAAGTTTCATTACGATCCGACCCGCTTCAATGCGGGAAATATCAAGCAGATCATTAATCATTGTAGCGAGTCGTTCCGACTGACGATGTGCGCGGGTTAAACTCTGTTGCTGGACTTCGTTGAGAGGTCCAGCTTTTCCATCAAGTATCAGTGAGATGAATCCGATGATTGAAGTTAATGGAGTGCGCAATTCATGTGAGACAAGTGCTACAAAATCAGATTTCATTCTATCGATTTCATGCTCACGCGTGATATCGTCAAAGACATAGACCATCCCTGCCATATCTGTATTTTCATCAGATGGACTATCTCCGTTATCGGTTGTGCCAACCGAAGTAAATTGGCTTGTCACAACACGAAGAACACGATTTTCACCTTTTTGATCTAAGTTAATTTCAACTGTTGCCCGCGCATCTTGTCCGTGCGTATTTGCCAAAACAGTTAGATTCGTGATACTTAGCAATTCCGTGAAACGTTCAGGGAACTGTGATGTCTCATTAAAATTAAGTAGATGCTTGGCAGCGGGGTTAAAATAAAGGATTCGGTCGCGTGTGTCAACGACAATGAGTCCTTCACCGAGGCAATCAACGATAGTCGTCATCTGTTGCTCGGCACTGATGAGTTTCTCTACAGCAATTTTTAGATTACGGTGCATGTCGTTGAATTCTTGTGCCAACATCCCGACTTCATTCTTGCTGCCAATTGAGATAAGTTCGGATTCTTCATTTTGGTACCACTGCATATTTGCTATCTGTTTTCGGACTTGATCAGACTCTTCTTGGACAACATCTTTTGCTTCTTGTCCGATGCGTTTTGCTGCTTGCGCGAGCTGCATGACCGGTTGAGAGATCCGCTTTGCCACTGCATAAGCGAACGGTATAACGATCACACATGATAGGATAGTTAGCCACAAGACGTACTGGTTCAGTTTAACAACTCCTGCGTAAGCTTCGGAGCTTGGATATGACACAAAAACGATCCAGTTGCCGAAATTTTGATCTCTTTTCCACGGATGCCAGCTTACTGGTCGTGTCCTCGCCCATCCATAGACACGGGATTCATTAAAACGATCCGTTTCGCTTGCGGCTTCATAGCCGTAGTAATATTGATCGTATTCTTCATCCTTTTTCGCTTCAATTATTGCCCTCATTGTAGCATTTTCCATTGATATTTGATCGCCTATGTGATACTTACTCTCTTGTGGTGCAGCAATAATTTTTCCTGACTGGTTTGTCAGAATGGTGTATGTCTTATCCGTTCCTGGCTGCAATTCTACTAAATTGGATAACTCTGGTAGATATAAAATAGCCTTGCATATACCGACTAATTTATTTTGAGTTCCTGAAGATGATCTTTGCCTTCCTATTCGGATTGGTAATGCTACTAAAAGACGATGCACGTTCCGCTGCGTATCATAGGTGACATCCTCCACATATTCAGAACCTAAGTTGTTTGCTTTTATCCACCAAATTTGTTTTTTATCGACCATGGGTGGTAACTCTTTTTTAGGATCGTAGTTGAGTTCTCGGTTGTTTGAATGTAGAGCATAGCCCTCAGCATTCGTAATTGTCACCTCACTTCTATAGCCCCGTCTTCTACCTCCAGTATAGCCCCGTCTTCTACCCCCAGCATAAGTTTCTAACAAGCGAATACTATCCTCTAAGTTCTCTTTTACTTCACCAAATACATTCTTGTTGCCGTTAGCGTTGTTAGACTTAGCAACCTCTAATTGCAAATCTTCCTGTCGTAACTCTGTTCTGATGTTGCTTATCTTATGAGAGATAGCACGATCTGCAAGGGAGAGTTTGACTCTTGCAAGTGAGACCATACCTTCACCGACGCTGCTTTTCAAAGCGTCTCCACCCAATTTTCTGATAGTTAGTGAAACAATTAATAACGGTGTGAGCGAAACAAGCAGAAACAGAACAACTTGTTGGCTGCGCAGCCCCATCTTAAACCGAGAACGCCTTGCAGGTTTTTTGTTTTTCATCCCTGCTCTCCTATAGTGGAGTGTCTACCGAAATTTTGTGGGTAAAGGTCGCGATTCGGAGATCGCTCCTACAGAAAATGTGTATCTTTAATTTCAAAGTTCACTATAATCACTATGTTTAACTCCTAAACTACGAAAAAGCGTTGCGTGCGGCTTCTTCAGTTTCATACACCTCTAAAATTGACGAAAGGCGCGTAATGTCTAAAATGCTGCTGACTGCTTTCTGCGGATTTAGCAGCACCAATTTCCCACCCGATCTTTGCAAAACTTGCAATGTCACAATTATGACCCCGAGTGCTGTACTGTCGAGGAGTGGTACGTTCTTTAGATCGACAATAAGCTTATTATTCCCATTTTGCAGCTGCTGTTCTATTTCCGTGCGAAATTGTGCAACTGTATTTCCGATGATTTTTCCTTGCACGTGGACGATCACCGTATTTTGAGCGTCCGTTGTAATATCAAACATTGCATAAAACTCCTTCACTGGTGCGCTGCTATTGTCGGACAAATCCGATCACCCATCCTATGTATATAATACCAATTCTATTATAGTAGAATCCATAATTATTCATACATGACGGTAGGTTCGGTTTCCTAACCGAACCTGTGTAAATCGTGCGGTTAGAACCGCACCTACCAGGGAGTGTAAACATATTTTTGGATTTCACTATAATTACATTTCTTTTAAAAAGAAATGTAAGAGCCGCAATGAATTGCGCGACTACGAACAAGCTATTTCTTAAAAGAAGTTATTTTTTAGAAATGGTATAACTATCACAATGAGGAATCATTGAACTTCTTAAGTTCCGCGATTAGCGCGACACACAACAATGTAGCAACGATTAAGCTGTGCAATCCGACTATTATGCACTCCTACAATTTCTCCTCCAAGTTGCTGTAGTACTTTCTTGCTTTCGTAAATTTCAACATCCTTCTCACTGGATTTATAGGCTATCCATCTACCTGTAGCACTTAGCAATGGCAAACAGTATGCGGCAGACTTCGCCAGTGCGGCAACGTATCGCGTCAAGACCCAATCATACGCATTTATAAACTGATCACTTTTAGCGCAAATTTCAGCGCGTTTTGGTAAAACCTGAATTGATGCATCCAATCCCAATTGCGAAATCAGATATTTGAGAAAAGCGACTTTTTTATGAGAGGCTTCAACAAGCGTTAGTCGGATATTGGGAATATAGATTTTAAGTACAACTCCAGGAAATCCGGCACCGGTTCCAATGTCAATAACTGTTTGACCATCTTTAATAGCAAAATGTTCAAGAACACTAACAGAATCGAGGAAATGTTTTTGGATTATCTCAGCATCGTCTTGAAGTGCCGTTAGATTAATATGCGTGTTCCACCGTTTCAATTCGGAACGGTATATGGTTAACTGTTCTGTCTGTTCCGGTGTGAGTGGAAATTCGTTACTGTTGAACACTTCTTCAAGTTCATGACGAAATTGCGTTTCCATTTTTTAGGCAATGATTGCGACTTGTTCCAGTTAATATTGGTATATTTATATTTCACATGTTCGTCTTGTTTAGGTTGAATTCCGCAACTTTTCCGATACCTGTCGCCTTCAAAGTAGAAGGGAACTCTGATTCCCGACTGCAAATATGTCGCGATTCGGAGATCGCTCCTACAGAATATGAACATTTGTGAAAACAAACTATTAGGTGACAGGCACAAGTCATAATGTTCATTTAACTTCAAATGCGAATACCTTCGGAGTTTTTAGCTATCGGTTTTGCTGATGCAGCATGACCATTAAAATAGAGATGTCTGCTGGTGAAACACCAGGTAGACGCGAAGCTTGTCCTATGGAGGCAGGACGAATTTTTTCAAGTTTTTCACGTGCTTCAGTCTTCAATCCGCGCACCTCTATATAGCTGAAAGTATCTGGAATGCGCAGATTTTCCATTTTTTTGAACTGATGAATCTGCCGTTGTTGCCGTTGGATATAACCATCGTATTTAATCTGAATTTCAACTTGTTCTTTAACCGCATGTGGTAGTTCTTCATCTGTTGGTGCCAGAAGTGCTATGTGTTCATAACAGAGTTCAGGGCGCTTAAGTAGGTCTGCCAATAACGTGGGTTGCTTCAACTCTCCAGTTTCAACGATATTTGCTAATCTATCAATAGTCGCTGCATTTGGGACCAAACGTGTTTCGTCCAAACGTTTCAACTCTGTTTGAATGTATGATGCTTTCTTTTGGAATCTGCAATAGGTGTCATCATCAACAAGTCCAATTTGTCTACCAATTTCAGTGAGACGTAGGTCGGCGTTATCCTCTCGTAACGCTAACCGATATTCCGCCCGTGACGTGAACATGCGGTAAGGTTCACGGATGTCTAACGTGACCAAATCATCAATAAGCACCGCTATGTAAGCCTGCGATCTATCAAGTATAAGCGGTTCCTTGCCTTTCACTTTCAGACCAGCATTGATTCCTGCCATTAGTCCTTGCGCAGCGGCTTCCTCATAGCCGGTTGTGCCGTTGAGTTGTCCGGCAAAATAGAGTCCAGGAACCTGTTTTGTTTCAAGCGTTGGTTGGAGTTGGGTAGCAGGGGCAAAATCATATTCAACAGCATAACCAAAACGCATAATCTCAGCATTTTCTAAACCCTTGATACTATGCACCATGTCCACCTGCACATCTTCAGGTAAACTTGCGGAAATGCCGTTGAGGTAAATTTCATCGGTATCTAAGCCTTCTGGTTCTACGAAAACCTGATGTTCTGTCTTTTCAGCGAAACGGGTAACTTTATCTTCAATGGAGGGGCAATAGCGGGGACCGATACCAACGATGCGGCCGCTGTACATCGCTGATCGGTGAAGATTTTCTCTAATTACTTCATGTGTCTTTTCATTGGTGTAGGTAAGATAACACGGCACTTGTGGCTGCATAATCTGTTCTGTGGAAAAGGAGAACGGAAGTGGGTCTTCATCTCCTGGTTGAATCTCCATCTGGCTAATGTCAATGGAATGTGCATTGACGCGAGGTGGTGTGCCGGTTTTGAGTCTACCGATTTCAAAGCCGAGGTTCAGGAAACTTTCCGAAAGTTTTTCAGCGGAGGATTCACCTGCCCTGCCAGCACTATAAGATACATCTCCGATATGAATTAGTCCTCTCAGGAATGTGCCTGTGGTTAGGATTACGGTATCTGCATAATACGCCGTTTGTGTTTGACTCTTAATCCCAATGCAACTGCCATTTTGGACGAGCAATTCTTCTACTAACACCTGTTTGATGTCAAGCTGTTCTTGCCCTTCCAGTACGCGTTTCATTTCGTCTTGGTATGCTTTTTTGTCTGCCTGTGCGCGGCTGGATCGTACCGCCGGTCCTTTTTTAGTATTCAAACGTCGGAATTGGATGCCGGTCTTATCTATGTTCTTCGCCATCTCCCCACCAAGTGCGTCAATCTCTTTTACGAGATGTCCCTTTGCAAGACCACCGATAGCGGGGTTGCAAGACATCTTGGCGATAGTATCCAGATTAATGGTTACGATGAGCGTTTCGCACCCCATGCGTGCAGCGGCGAGTGCTGCTTCACATCCTGCGTGACCTGCTCCTACTACAATGACATCGTAATTTTTATGATAAGTATTCATCTTTGATGAAACCTTGATAGCGAGAAAATCTCGTTGACTTCAATTCTTACTGCGGATAGTATTTATCCCAGTCTTTTCGAATGAGGTAGGACCAATTCATTTTGTGTTTCTATCTCTATTATTTTCTGGGTTTCTCTGAATTCTTTTGCATCGGGAATACGAATAAACTCTGCATTAACATCTTGTTTTCTGACTATATCTTCAATTTCGTCAAGGGTTACATTAAAAAACTCTTTGCGCGTATTGATTCTGTTGACACTTCGCTTCATAAGAACACGATGTATTTCGTTTTCAAGTTCAGGGGCGTTTTCTGAATAGATCATCGCATGGATATCAAAGCGAAACGGCACAGACGCGTCACCGAGTTCTCTAACCCGATCTGTCGGTTCTAATCTGCGCGTCATTCCAACTTTGTAGACGTTTTCTCCGAAAGACCCGATATTAGATATAATATAGACATGCCCTGATTTGGTCATCTGCGATCGGGACAAGGCACGTTCTTTGTTCGTTTGTGCTTCTGCTAACAATTTATTTAGGTGTTCAATCTCGGCTTGTAATTTATCCTGCCTCGCTCCTGTGGCTTGTTCAACCTCTTGGCGCGCTTTGTCCAGTGCCTTTTGATAGCGTTCTTCCTCTTTCTCTGCTTCTTGGCGCGCCTTTTCTATTTCGCGTAGGGCACTCTTTTCATCGCGTATTTGCTCTCGGATGCGGCGTTGTTCTTCCATCTCAATCTGGCGTTTTTCTTCGTATTCATGGACAAGCCGAAGTTCATCAAGTTTTAATACAAGATAATCGGATACGATCTCACAGTGATTAGGTTCTCCAAGTTTGTTGATCACTTTATAGGCCGTTTGAATTCTTTTTTCAATATTATAGTAGTTATTGTAGCGCACCTTTGGAATTATTGAATCACATTCACCATTAAAGGCACGAGCCATCAACTTAATTTGTCTATCGGTCATTTGCCTGCCTTTGGTTCTACTCCCCTCAACAGTCCATTCAGTTGGACAGACAATTGCTGTCTTTAACTTAATCATTAATTTCTGTGCTTTCCGTATATCTTCAAGTTTAGATTTATATTCAGCAGATGTACCGAAGTCATATTTTGGTTCGTAAAGACCGAAAGATTGGATGTTAGCAAAATCCTCAAGGAAGCGAACCTCTTTTGTAAGCGAGTTAAATTTTTCTTGAGCATTGGATATTTGGGATTCCACTTCACTTTGTTGGCGATTTAAGGCAGCTATAATTCCATGTGATTTTCTCTGCTCTTGTTCAATGACTTCCTGTGCTTCTTTCTGCTCTTGTTCAATTAAATCCTGAATCCTTTCTTGTTCAACTTCCAATGCGTTTATGTTTTCCTGAGCTTGTCTCTGTTCCTCCGCAATTGATAAGCGAATCCTGTCCCGTTCAGTTTCTATGTCGCTAATGCTGCTAAATTTGGATAAGTCTTGCTCAAGTTGAGACACTTTTTCAGAATGATCTTGCTCAAGTTGAGTTACCTTTTCGGAATAATCCTGTTTTATTTTAGTTGTCTTTCGCTTGTGGTAGATGAACAACCAAATTACAGAAGTTAAAGCAGTAACACTCAAAATAATAATGAAAAGAATCATAAAAGGCTATCCTTACGGGCAGTTCCACAAAATTCTAACAATTTACCTGCATCACGTTTAATAGCATTGAATAGTTGAACGACGCAATCAACATCAACATCTTCTGGTTTAACGTCATATCCTAATTCATCTCGAATATCATCAGCATTTTCATAGATCCTTTCAATAGCAAGGCACATTTCTTGGTTTTCACTGATCTTAATTCGCATATTAATCCTCCTGTTCTCTGCTGCTTTTTTCTGCCTTACCAATTGCTAACTGTAAAGCGTTTTCAGCATCTCTATAAATCAGTTTGGCTATGTCAACAATGATTTCCTTGTCCATTGCATCATCAGTATGAGAATGTAAATGCCATATTTGCGAGCCTATTCTGCGTGTAATGCGAGACAACTTGTCTTTAGTGCGTTTGTCCATTTGAATGCTCCTTTAGTATATGCGGGGAATTGCGTCTCCCCGCAGGACGTTTGGAAATGTCTGAAGTTAGAACATGGGACTTTTTTCTTTACACGCTGTCCCGTGTAGCGAAATGGCGCTCGAGAACTTCGGTGCACCCGCATGCATGAGGTGTTAGTGTTGGGTTTCGCTTCGCTCTACCCAACCTACAGTTACCTTTATTGTAGAGGTGGGTCTCTGTACTCTTCCGTTGCTTAGCATGTTCCAAATATTGGCGAGGCACAGAGACCTCGCCCTACGATATAATCTAACTAAAGCCCTTCATAAATAATGTCAACAACAAGTTTGCCGACAATCTCTAAACTCTTCGGACTACATTTGTCAACCGTATCTTCAAGCGTATGCCAATGTGGATAATCAAAATCAATGATATTCACCATCGGTATACCTGCTTTGATTAACGGAACATGATCATCCATAACTCGATACCCTAATTTTCGTTGAAAAGGGGCTAAACCGAAAGACATCTTTGCAATAGTATCCAGATTGATGGTTACGATGAGCGTTTCGCAACCCATGCGCGCAGCGGCGAGTGCTGCTTCACATCCTGCGTGACCTGCTCCGACAACTATGACATCGTAATTTTTGTGATATGTGTTCATCAGTTTATTACTTCCGAATTAGCATCTTTCGTGTTGCGGTTATTCGTTGTTTTTGTTCAACGCCTGCGTGAATTCCTCTGGAGTTTCTACTCGCATTGCAGCCTGAAACAACTGCTTGAGGCGTTGGAGGTCATCAATCGCATCTAAAGCGGGTCTAAAGGTTTGCTCGACCTCGGTCTGCAATCGAAAAGTTAGGATTTCAAGAATATTCTCACGCGTGGTTTCTTTTCTACCTATTTCGCGTGCTTGTGGTGCCACGTATTCTACAATTGGTGGGTGTTGCATGGTTTCCTCCGAGATAATATCTAAAATCGTTTGTGAATCGTAAACTAAATTCCCTAAAACAGCCAGACTTCCGAGATATTCAGGTTTGTTCGGGACATCAATACTATCAGCTATTTGAACACACCGCCGAAGCCATTGCATAGCATCAATGTCTGTCGGAGGTTTCATAAGCGGTGTGAAAGGTACCAAACCCGCCAGTTTTAAATCGAGAATTGTTTGTCCATCCATTTCAATTAGCCGGAAAACTTGGTATTCAATAGAGATATTATGATTTTCCAAATTTTGTGTGAACTTCCCCGGATCGTTTCCACCTGCATCCGGGCGTAGGTAGAGAACATTGGAATACATTGGCAAACGGTAGACTTCAATCGCTCTAATGATGTAACCTGCCATCCGTAGTAGCATTTCTGGATCATAACTATCGGTGGTTTGAAACTCAAAATGTACAAGTACTTCTTTACCTTGATAAAGAACTTTGATGAGAACGTCTGCCTGATGCATTTCAACGGTCGGTTGTTCAGGAGTGACAACCTCCAGCACGGTGATATTCTCCAATCCGAATTTGAAACAGAGGTGGACGAAATCCTGTGGGTTTGTCTCTACCTGTTTTTTAGAGGTAGTATCAAAACTTGCCATTTGTTTTCTTTCACAGTATTAATTATAAGAAATTTTATTTTTCTACCTTCATAATCCTTCATAAATAATGTTGACAACCAGTCTTCCGACCACCTCTAAACTCTTTGGACTACATTTATCCACTGTATCTTCAAGCGTATGCCAATGGGGATAATCAAAGTCAATGATATTAACCATCGGGATACCTGCTCTGATTAACGGAACATGATCATCCATAACTCGGTGACCTAATTTGCGTTGAAATGGGGCTAAACCGAGTTTCTCTGCACGTTGCCAGATAGCAAGTGCAAATTCGGGGTTTGCATCCCAAGAGAATCGTTCTATGGGTATCTGTAAATCTTTGTCACCTATCATATCCAAGAGGATGCCGTAGTTGGGTTTCCATTTTCCCATGTTTTTTGCGAAGTAGCGAGAACCCATGAACATCTGATCAGACGTTTTTCCGTAATCTTCACCATCAAATAAAATAATAATGACTCTCCGTGGTGGCGGTGTTGCTTTTAAGATTCGTGCAATCTCAAGTAAAACTGCCACACCTGATGCCCCATCATTTGCACCAAGAATAGGTTCACGTTGACTATCAGGATCCGGGTCTCTATCAGCACAAGGGCGTGTATCCCAATGTGCCGCGAGCAGGAGTGTTTCACTGTGCCTGCTGCCAAATTCAGCGATGATATTGTTCATGTGGAGCATTTTGCGTTGGGGTGGGTCGTCAATGGTGTCTACTTCATAAGTGTAGGGTTGAAGGGTTACAGTATCTGTATATTTTTTAAGTTCCGTGAAAAGATAATCTCTGGTTTTCCGATGCGCCTCTGAATCTGGGGGCCGTGGTCCGAATTCACACTGCTTTTTTAAGATATTAAAGGCGCGGTTGCTGTCAAAGGACAAAGATTTATCGCCGGACGGTGGGTTTGTTGGCTCGGCACACGCCCAAGTGAATATGCCACAACTTAGGATTAAAATGAGAATAGTCAATTGTATGATTTTCATCAACTGCGTTTTTTTCATTTTAAAAGCAAATATGGAAATCAGAGATGAAATTCAAAATTGAACATGTTCAATCTATCTCATCTGACTTCCGATTTTAATAGTTATTTCTATTATAGTAGGCTTTAGAATTAATCGCACACACCGCACCAGCGAGGTTAGTAAACCTCCAAATCAAGAAATCAACGGTATGAATACCATTGGCTGAATGCGCTTTTGGCATTCAGCATGATTCCCCCACCTACCTTGGGAGGAAGTGTCTGATTATTTTAGGTTTCACTATACAGCAAACCTATAATTTAAAACATTATTGATTGTGCGCTTACACTGCGCGTCTGCCTTCTAAAGCCTTTGCGAGGGTTACTTGGTCAATATATTCTAAGTCTCCACCAACAGGAATGCCGTAGGCGATTCGGGTAATGGTTGCCTGAAATTGTTCAAGTTGCTGGGTTAGGTAGAGTGCCGTTGCTTGTCCTTCTGTGTCCCAGTTTGTAGCGAGGATAATCTCCTTGACAGCCCCATTGTGAACGCGGTTAAAGAGAGAATCTATTCTTAGAGAATCTGGGCCGACTCCATCTAATGGGGATAGAACGCCTCCGAGAACATGGTAAAGCCCTTTGTAGCTTTCAGTGCGTTCTATTGCCCATAGATCGTCCGACTGTTCCACCACACAGATTTTTTGTTCGTCTCGCCTCGGATTTGAGCATATATGACATGGATTTATGTCAGTGATAGTACCACAAATCTTGCAATCTGACAAGTTTTCTTTAACTTCCAAGATTGCTTCAGCGATTTGGTTGGTCTCAATGTCCGGGAGCGTTAGCATAAAAAAAGCTAAGCGTTGTGCGGTTTTGGGACCGACTGTTGGAAGTTTTTGGAGCTGCATAATGAGTCGCTCCAACGGTTGTGGATAACCCTGCATGATTGCCTACTGATGTTAAGGTAGTCCTGGAATTTTGAAATTGCCCGTTAGTTTGCCCATCTCATCAGACATTAGTTCTTGTGATTGTTGTAACGCCTCATTGACAGCTGCAACAACTAAATCTTCAAGCATTTCGGTGTCATCGGGGTCAACCACCTCTGGTGTAATGCGAAGTGAAACGAGTTCTTGTTGCCCGTTGACAACTGCGGTGACCATACCGCCTCCGACAGTTGCTTCAATAGTCTGGTTTGCGAGTTCTTCTCGGATTTCGAGCATGCGCTTTTGCATTTGCTGCGCTTGCTTCATTAAGTCATTCATTTTCATAATAGTAAATGGCTCCGATTCTCAAAAGAGAATTGGAAAACCTCCTTATTGGGTTTCTAAAATTCTTGCGTCAAATAGGTCAAGCACGGGTCTGATCTGTTCATCTTCTTCGGCTTGCTGTCTACGCATCATCGGTGTTGTTTTTACTTCTTCGTCTGACGATTCAGTGGTTTCCTCCGGTTGTGCGACTACTTCCTCTCTAACAAGTTCAATGTGAACTGGTTTTCCTAAGACCTCTCTAAAAGTGTTAGTGATATTTTTCTTTGCTTCATCATCTGCCAAAAAATACATTTTGGGTGGACAAGCGATTGTAATTCGTCCTTCTGTGTCTGTTGTTGGAACGGCATTTTCAAAGAGTCCACGTGCCAATATTCGTGGCAGTTTTGATTTCACCTCTTCCCAAATAGCCGGTAGTT
The DNA here is from genome assembly GCA_965219695.1 of Candidatus Poribacteria bacterium. Lineage (GTDB taxonomy): Bacteria > Poribacteria > WGA-4E > WGA-4E > WGA-3G > MSPOR6. The sequence continues at coordinate 16,943 of CBDCOJ010000020.1, forward strand.
CGTCTAAACTACGGGCTGCTGTTTGATCGGGTTGATCCGATGAAACTGATGCATTTTCCTCTGGGATAGGTTTTGGAGGTGTTTGAGATGAGGTTTCTGATATTTGTGTCGGACGGACGGGGGTATCTACTTCAAAGGTCGGTTCTGGAGTCTCACGGCTGCGGGTGCTGCTGGGAAGTGTGGGATTTGGTGTAGGTGCAGATTCCGAATCAGAACTATCAATTTTCTGTTCTATAGCAATAAGTTTTTTAATAATTTCATCAAGTTGAATGGTTTCTTTTATGGCGTTAATTTGAATTAGTGCATTCTCAAGTTGTAATTGGGCATAACCGTATTCTTTGATTTCACGGTTGGTGTGCATCAGAATCTTGATAATTCGCGAGAGTCGGTCTACTGAAATCTGTTGTGCTTTTTCCTTGAGTTCGGATAGTTCAGATTTTGGGTTTTGAATAAGTTCATCAAGTTGGCTATCAACAGCAAGGAGACGCAGGTCGCGAAAATATGCGATGAGTTGATGAAGGCATTGTGCCAAATCCATACCTTGTTTGGATAATTTGTTTAATGTCGTGAGTCCTGCAGCGAGGTCACGTCCTTCGATTGCCTCTGTTAGTTGGTGAAGTAGTAAATTTGAACCGAGTCCAAGTGTTTCTTCAACGTTCGTAAGTGTCAACTCTTTTCCCGCAGAGGAAACGACACGTTCAAGCAGATTTTCGGCATCACGTAGGCATCCTTCGGATTGGCGTGCGATGAGCGACAGAACTTCGCTGTCAGCGGAAATTTCTTCATCATCAGCGATAAGTTGTAAACGAGAAATTATCTGATCGGAGGTTAGATGACGGAAATCGAAGTCTTGACAACGGGAGGTGATGGTTTTGGGTATCTGGCCGTGTTCGGTAGTTGCCATGATGAAAATAACATGCGGGGGTGGTTCCTCAAGCGTTTTGAGAAGTGCATTGAAGCCTTCTGTCGTCAGCATGTGAACTTCATCAATGATGTAGATCTTATATTTGTAGGCTGCGGGGGCAAGTTTGACGTTTTCACGTAGGTCGCGAATGGTGTCAATTCCGCGATTAGAAGCAGCGTCCATCTCTATGACATCAAAAGATGAACCTTGTGTAATTTCTCTACAAGCATCACATTCATTACAAGGTTCTCCAGTAACTACTGGACCTAATTCGCTTTCTTGCGTGGGGTTCAGACAGTTGACCGCTTTTGCAAAGAGACGCGCCACTGTGGTTTTACCAGTACCTCTTGGTCCCCAAAAAAGATATGCATGACCGAGACGCTCGGACCGAATTTGGTTCTGTAACGTTGCGGTCACGTGCGTCTGTCCAACAACATCGCGGAAGTGCTGAGGGCGCCATTTCTGTGCGAAAACTTCATAAGACATGCTTGAAACCTTAGACAGGCAAATGTAGGACTTTGTTCATATCATTCACAAATAACGAGACAGCATCTATAATGCGTATTTAATGGCTATGCACCCAGAGTTGACAAGCCTCTCCGGGCGTTGCCCATGTCGTTAACTCAAACCAGGCTACCTTGCGTCACACGAGAAGACTTATCTGCCGCTGCTTCCTTCCAGACCTGACGGGGTTCAACAAGCTCTCGTTGCTCAAGACCCAACTCTCAACGTTACGTGCATGGGACAGTCCCCACAAAGACAGGCCGCATACTGGGAATTCAGTTCTGCTATAGCGGTTTGCAGATACAGGGCACCGCTACCTCCCCACCTAGCATAGCCAAGTCGTTAAAGTTATTCATTGGATATGAGATACGTCGGTTCTGCAACATGCAATTCAATCAAAGCCGACGCAACTCCTAAAAACTGGCGGAGAGAGTGGGATTCGAACCCACGGTACTGCAAAACAGCACACATGATTTCCAATCATGCCAGTTCAACCAACTCCTGCATCTCTCCGATAAGTATAAGCAATGGAGCAGACGGGATTCGAACCCGTGGCCTCATCCGTGCGAGGGATGCACTCTCCCAACTGAGCTACTGCCCCTGATAATCATAAAAGTTTAGTAGACATCTTTAACATCACATAATACCATTTCTAAATGACAAATTGTCATAAATAAACTGTAGTTCGGGTAGAGCGTCGGCGAAACCCGACATGGAAACCCTATCTAATCTTACGTGTCCAAATCAACGCCAAATGCGCTTTTTGGCATTTGTCGGGTTTCGCTTTGCTCTACCCGACCTACGAAATAGTGCCACATAATCATTTAGAAATGGCATAACATAAATCAAAGAAACGGAGAGAGTGGGATTCGAACCCACGGTGACTTGCGCCACAACAGTTTTCGAGACTGTCCAGTTCAACCGCTCCTGCATCTCTCCTTATTGGCTTTCGGCTATTAGTCAATAGCAAGATTCGTATAGACATTGGCTCGGACTTTAGGTATTAACGGAGGTTCTTAAAAAATGATTTCAACAGTGTGCTGCTCTCCTCAGCACAGACACCGCTTACTAACTCCACTTGGTGATTCAATCGCTCGTCTTGTACTATATTATAGATTGTGCCTGCTGCACCCGTTCTTGGATCGTCAGCAGCATAGACAACCTTCGGGATACGCGCCAGAACTATTGCCCCCGCACACATTGGGCACGGTTCCAAAGTTACATATAAGGTTGTGTCCGTTAAACGCCAATTGCCAAGTTTTTGCGATGCTTCTTGCATTACCAGCATTTCAGCATGTGCGATTGGATTACCAGATTGTTCCCTTAGATTATGTGCTGCAGCTACGCAGATATCGTCTTTTACAAGGATAGCACCAACAGGCACTTCACCCTTTTCACTTGCCTGCCGTGCTAATTCAAGTGCCTTCTCCATCCATAAGACATCGTTATCCGAAATATGTTCAGCAGGCGTAGAGTTAAACACTGTTTTTGATCGTTGAGTCTTGTGTGTTAAGAAGACTCGAAAAGCGCCTGAGAGGATTCGAACCCCCGGCCTTCTGATCCGTAGTCAGATGCTCTAATCCGCTGAGCTACAGGCGCATCTTTTTGCCAAAATTTGGCTATGAAAATATATAGTTAGTTGGGTTTCGCTCCGCTCTACCCAACCTACGAGGAATTATATGCCTTTTGGATTACTATAAATCAAAAACGGAGAGGGTGGGATTCGAACCCACGATGGCTTTCGCCATAACTGCTTAGCAGGCAGTCCAGTTCAACCACTCCTGCACCTCTCCAAATATTTGGCGGTGGGAGTAGGATTCGAACCCACGGTGACTTGCGCCACAACGGTTTTCAAGACCGCCGCTTTCGTCCACTCAGCCATCCCACCATATATGATAATTTACCGCTTTTAATTTTAACACAAATAAAACCTTTTGTCAAGTGAATTAAAAGTGCAATAAATTTGCAAAAAATCGGGCAATATGATATAATATACGAATACAATTGAATAAATGAACGGTTCAGGTGCCGAATCACGGAGAATAGGGAAGCGCGGTGAGAATCCGCCACGGCCCCGCCACTGTGAACGATTGATTACCCTCCAAAAGAGGAATTTCCGCTGGAAAACCACTGTCAAGGTTGATGGGAAGGTATAGCGGACTTTGTAGCACAAGTTTTGGCTTGTAAGTTACACAAAAAATCGGAAGTCAGGAGACCTGCCTGAGTCGTGTTTCACGCATCTGCTTTCGCGGGAAAGCGGTGGAACAGTAGCACGGCAGTATCCTGTCAAATATAGAATACAGATACGAATAGTAAGTATTCAACTTTATACAGAACGATAGGATCAGATTTTACAGCGTGTCGCCTTTCCCCTTCTTTCCAATGAAAGTAGGGGTTTCTTGTTTCATTACGGAGGTATTAATGAACAAAGTATTTTTCTTTAGGCGACTTTTCTCGTTCCACTTAAATCACAAACTGCATTCGCTCCTACTTATTGGTGCGATGCTCTTCACTTTCCTTGTTAGTTCCGCTCTCGCCCAAACAGACGTCCAAAATCTTGCCGTTGTTGTAAATGCGTTGGATAAGGACGACTGGAATGTCACCTCTTCCCTTTCAATTATTGATCTTGATGAACCGAATCTGAAACGTGCCGTTGACAAGGAAGTCATAACTATTGGCGATGTGCCGAGTGATATTCTGATTCATGGGCATATTGCATACATATCGCGTTTCGATTGGCTTTCTGGTATGTTTTCCGATAGCATCTTAATCATTAATTTAGAGCGGCGAGAGATTATTGGTACTATTCCGATTCAATCCGGTGCTTATCCACAGAGTCTTGCACTTATCACTCCAAACAAGATGTATGTTACCTGCGATAATGTGCATCAGGTACATGTTGTTGATATTGGTAGTCGCAGTGTGACCAAAATTATTACGGATGCCTCTTTCAACAAAACGACTGGCATCACGGTTCTCAACGGAAAGGCTTATGTGACCAATCCAGCTTGGGAATGGGATGCGGCAGCAGGTAAATCAGTCTATCACCAAAGTACTGTCGCTGTGATAGATACGCAGACAGACTCAGTATTAAGTACTATACCTATGCCCATCAATGCTGGTGGTATCCTTAACGATGGTGACTCCACTGTCATTGTAAAGACAACGGGTGATTACGGTGCGATTTCTGGTAAGCTGGTTCTAATTGATGCGACCACTGATGAAGTTATCAAGACGGTTGACCTTAAAATGACTCCGGGGTCTTTTGCAATCAATTCACAGAAACAGGTGTTTATCCAAGGGGGGTGGCTGAACCCTGGTTTACTCATCTACGATGTGCCAACGCAAAAGTGGATTCGCGACAAAAATGATACACTTGCCGAGTTCGGTGATGGGTCTGGAATGACTTTCGGGCAAGATGGGAATCTCTATATCACTAAACCTGACTGGACAGGTGGTGGACTATCTACTATGCTTGTCATGGGACCAGATGAAACACTCATCAAAACATACCGACTCGGGCACGGTACAGATAAAGTGGCACTTGCACAAATTGTGCCGCGGGATGAAGATGTAGATGATGACGGGTTTGTTAACATCAAAGACTTGGTCATTGTCAGTCAGAATTTTGGTCAAAGTGGTCCTGGAATTGCTGGTGATGTTAACGGAGATGGCAAGGTAGACATCCTTGACTTGGTCCGTGTTGCTCAGCATTTCTAAGCGTAAGAGATTGAGGTTGCTCCTACAGAATGTAAGAGGCGCCAAATGCCAAACGCGCATTTGGCGTTGAATTGCGCGACTACGAACGCAGGTAGTGTAAATCGGGCTTGAAAAGCCCTCCAACCAGAAAGATAAGACGCTAAATTGATGTCTATGGACTTCGCTTGGCTCTACCCGACCTGCGAGACTTTTTGAAATGAAATGTAAGAGGCGCAATGAATTGCGCGACTACGAATAGGTTATTTCTTTTCGACAATGTTACAAGACGCGATAAACGGCGCGTTTCCAAAGCGCGCCTACAAAGATCTATACAAATCCGACATGAGCAGGTTTTGTTATGGGGAAATGGGGATTTTTGCTTTTTCTACCGATACTTTTCATCGGTTGCACACCTGAAGCAAAAGAGGATAGGCTATCATGGCAGATAACCTTCTTTCCGCTCGGTGCTAAGGTGCAGTTTGCTGACGAAGTGCCGATTAAGCGGGTTTCTGCCTATAATTCTAATGAAACAATGGTCGCTCAACTCAATTTTCCTGTACCCCCGAGACAGATAGAATCACTCTATTTTGAGTGGAAGGAAGGAGAAACCTATAGATTTGAAGTTGCCTCGTCCTTGGAACGTGTTAGCGTTCAAACGGTAACAGCGCCGCGTACCTACGTTCACGGTAGTTTGGAAATTGCTATCCCTTATGGTGCCGCAGTGAAGTCGGATGCACGAGATTCGTTGCGTGGTAGTCAAAAGGCACTTATCCTGCATGGAAGTGAGATGACCGCCACAGTCATGGTTAAAAATGGAAACGTTCCTGCTTCCTTTGATCTGGAAATCTGTTTACCGCCAGCATTGCATGTTATTCGCATGCCTGAAAAATGGAAGGTTGAGACAAGGAATGGGAAAACCTGCCTTTCAACTACAGGTGCGTTTAGTGTTGCATCGGAAGATTGGTATCGTCAATTAGTTTTGAGAACATCTGAAGTTTCCAGAGAAACACCAAGACAATCGGACATGCAAGAAATTTCGGGTGTTGTTCGCTTCACGACAACTGAAGAGGAAACTTGGGAACAGAAAACAACGGTGCAGTTACGGATAGCGAGTATTTCTGATATTGTTGAAAATCTCTCCATTACAGCAATTGAGATGCCTACAGATGCAGCAGGCATAGCAGATCCGAGACAGCGAGAAGGGACGATCTATCATGCACGTCCATTGTTTAGTTGGCTTGGAACACAGCAGTCTGATGTGTATATTCCTGTGGCTTATCAGGCGATCCGTATTCACAATCAAGGTGGAGAAACTATCCACGTGGTTGTTTCATCAATCAATCGTGATATTAAAACTGGAAAAGCAGTGCCTTTTTTGGCACCACCGGATGCGGTAAATGCTGGAACAGATCGGAGTATTAGTTTTGCCAGTTTACCGGGGGGTGAATTAACTTCTATCTCTTTACCCATCTATTTCCATCCACAATCTGCTAAAGCTGGTGAATATGAACGTGAGATTGCGGTAAAGATATGGGGAAGTGATACGACAGTCCTCAGTGTCAAAAGACCGCTCCATATCATTGTTCCAAACCGACACGCGCTGTATGTAAGTGGATTAGCAGTTATCGTTAGCTGCATCGGACTTGTGGTGCTGCTAAGGTTTCACAGACAATTCTTTGTCCGTTTTACAACTAAACAACTGATTGTTATCGCCCTATTCGGCACAACGATATTTGTGGCAATCGTTGTGCCGTCAACACTGTTTTTGAATCTCATCCGTGCGATCCTCGGGCCTTTCTCTGTTTTGCTGACAGGTTTGGTTAATGAAACGCTTTACTATGCGCTGCTCACGGCATTGCTAATGTATATTTACGGTGCCCCTGGCGCCAATGCCACGAAAGATTCAAGGACTTCCGAGATTTATAGTAAAGGTGGTGTGATTCTACTCGTATCTGCAGTACGTTTACTGCTTAGTGGTGTTACGTTCGGACTTTTCACACCGATGACGATTATCTATACAGGTACAAGTGTTCTGCTGTTAGAGACAGGTTTTCTGTTGGTCAGAAGGCGCGGCCTGCTTATGTGGGCACTTATGCTTAGTATCTGTGATGCGATTGCTGTGTATGTTGATTTCCAACTCTCTATCCTGTTTTACCGACTCTTTTTCGCAGATTGGTACATTTTGCTCCGCATTGTTGTTGAAGGATTCGTGTATACATTCATCGGTGTGCTTCTTGGGGCGGGGTTAGGACGAGGATTGTGGAGAGTGGCGGATTAATTGTGTAATGTATTTCTAAATGAACAGGAGTGTTTTAAATCAATGTATACCAATTCTATGAATTATTTTTCCTTTTGGAAAGAAGTGTGAGAGGCGCAATGAATTGCGCGACTACAAACGCTTATATTCTTAATACACACTTAAAAAGTGTGCCTACCAGTAAAGGAATATTTAAATGAACTTGATCCGAAATTTTAGTCTATTATTGTTGCTCATTGCCCTGCCGATTGGGGCGGTGATGGCTGAACTAAATGTTACATGGGTTCGGTCAGGGGTGGTAATTGAGACTGATATAAAAGAAGCATTCGGCAAGAAATTCGAAGTTGCAGTTGGAGAGCAAAGCACAACATTTGAAAATGTCTCGTTTCGGAAACTTGATGAGAAACGCGTTTTACTGGAATTTGCATGGCATCTGAATAAAAGTTATCAGTTTCGTTTGGGGAAAAGTATAACAGAAGCTACTTCCCCTTTGAAACCTGTTCCTTACCTCATCCGTACGGTTGAATTGGATGGGCTTTTGTCGTTGATGGAAAATTTGCGTCAGCCTGCTAAACCGACCGCAATAGCATTTGGGCATGGAACTCATACAGACAAACTTGCTGTTGCGACAGATAAAGGACATCTCGCAATTCTCCATCCGATAACTGGTGAAACAGTCTGGAAAACTCGTATTTCAGAAGGTTATGTTAGACATATAGCGTTTAGTCCTGATAATACACTGCTTTATGTTGGAGAACAAGCAGCGGATGGATTTATCTATTGCTATGTGTTGACAGGGAAAACGCCGCAGCTTCGTTGGAAATACCGAACGGCAGATGATATTGAGACCTCAACACCAACTAATCCAGAGAGTGTGTATGCATGGGTGAGTTATCCTGGTCAGTCGTGTATGCAAACATTGCCGAACGGTGATCTGTTAGTTGCTGGTGTGCATTCGTGGACACAGGACGAAATACCGCAAAAGCGATCAATACTTTATCGGTTTGATGCGAAAACTGGGGATGTCAAATGGAAATGGCCTCGTGAGGAGGCTATGCAAAAGATATTCCGCTGGTTTGATGTGAGTGCTGATGGGAAAGTGCTTGCGCTTGTAACGGATGAGAGTGGAAAGGGCAGCGGGACGCTCTCTGTACTTGATGTGGAAGCAGGAACAGAAAAGTGGCACGCAGATTTTGAACCGCTTGCGCCTTATTTCAAAGGGGTTACCTTTTGGCGTGGTGTTAGCATGTCGCCTGATGGAAAGTTTGTCAACGTCACAACGGATGATGGTCGTGCCTTTATTTTTAGTGTGGACAACCCTGAACCGATATGGGAACAGAATTTGGCTACACCGCTGGAGGTAAGCGGTGTGCCGATTATTGCTACAACTGGCACTATTGGTGCAACAAACACCGCTGCGCTTTTTGTTACGGGTGATACCTATATCCCTTATCATCTCCAAAAAGGAGCGCAACGTCCGTCTACGCTACATCCTAACGGGATGACGGTTTTCGCTTACTCGTGGCGCGGTGAAAAGGTGTGGCAATGGAAACTTGAAAATATGCCGCAAGGTTTACGGATTGATGCTAAAGGACGTTATGCCGCGTTAGGTGTTTCTAAACGGAGCCAGAACCCAAATGAGGGTCTTCACGGTGTTTCTGTGTTTGATCTAACGGCAAAAGGTAGCGGATTAGCGAAATATCTCTATACCTACCGCACAGAGGGACAGCTTCCGTACGATACGCTTGCTATTAGTGCCGATGGCTTGCTCATCGCTATCGTTGAGATACCGTTTGTGATGCCTGATGAGACGCTGCGTGGTAAAAATCGGGTGCATGTGTTGTATTGATTTTGACAAATTGAGAGGCGTGTTATATACTTATCGTGATAGTCTATGAAATTCACTAAATTCAGCAGGAACAATTATGTCACGTTTCACAGACGAAGAACTACTGGCGATGATTGAAACCGGTGAATCTGACCGCGTTGAATTTAAGGAATCTTTGTCTGGTAATGCCCCAGGAAGAATTAGGGAAGCAATTTGTGCGTTTGCTAATGATCTGCCTGCAAACAGTGAACCATGTCTCATCTTCGTAGGAGTAAAAGACAACAAAACCATTGGGACTGTACAAATCACTGACGAATTACTTCGGCAGTTGGCAGATATGAAAACTGATGGTAATATTGTTCCGCCTCCATCAATGACGGTAGAAAAGCGCGTACTGGATGAAAAGGAAGTTGCTATCGTTAGGGTGGATCCCTCTAATTCACCGCCAGTGCGTTACAAAGGTGCTATTCATGTGCAAACGGGTCCCCGTCGAGGTATTGCCACTGCGCCAGATGAAAGAACTCTTAACGAAAAACGGCGATATGGCGATCGGCCTTTTGACCTTTATCCTGTCCAAGCTGCCAGTCTTTCCGATCTCAATTTGGCATTATTCAATTACGAGTATCTCCTGCAAGCAGTTTCTGAAGAAATATTGGCACTGAATGAACGCACCTTGAATGAGCAATTGGCAGCCACAAAGATGGTTATTGATTCTGCTGAACCAACACCTACAGTGCTCGGGATTCTTGCAATTGGTAAGAATCCACAAGATTTCTTATATGGTGCTTACATTCAGTTTCTCAGAATTGATGGCAATGAATTATCAGATCCTATTATTGATAGCCAAGAAATTCGCGGTGCGGTTTCAGATCAGATTCGTCGTTTAGATGATAAACTCATTGCACATAACCGAGTTGCTGTTGATATAATGTCTGGTCCTATTGAGAAGCGAACGACTCTTTATCCGATTGAAGCACTACAGCAGATTACTCGAAATGCGATTATGCATAGGACTTACGAAGGGACAAATGCTCCTGTGCGTGTGAACTGGTTTAACAACCGTATTGATATTGCCAGTCCTGGTGGTACATTCGGTGGTGTTACTGCTGATAATTTTGGTGATCTGGGACTTACTGACTATCGGAATCCGAACTTGGCGGAAGCGATGCGAACTTTAGGTTTTGTGCAGCGTTTCGGGATAGGTATACCGATTGCCAGAAGATTATCGGCAGAAAATGGAAATCCCGCACCCGAATTCAAAATTTATGACACTGCTGTAATTGCTACGATACATGGTAGAGATAGCGATAATCCGTAACTTTTTTCATTTTGTTGCCTTGAGGAGGATGTTGTGGTATTTGACGAGTGCGTCAAATTTTTTCTCCTTAGAGGTTTCCTTATCGTTAAGGATTTCGCTCACAATAGTTTCAATACGCCGTTGAATATAACGGAGTGCATCATTATTTTCATTGGGACGGTTATCACCGTACCTTCTCCACCTATATACCAACTTATAAGGTTCAAGTTCTAAAACTTCAGCAAGTTTGACAAGATTCTGGTGTTTTGGGAAGTCGTCTCTGTTGAGCCAACGGATAAGGGTTCGGTAGGCGACACCGATTTGTTTTTGTACATCTGTGAGTGCAAGGTTACGTTCTTTCATTCGGACACGGATAAGGGTTGTATCAAGCGAGTAAGATTCGGCATCAAAGAGTTCCTTTTCCTCGGTGGTTTCGTCAGTGATTTTGTGATATGTCTCAATAACTTCTTCGCAGCCAAGTTTCTCTGCGAGTTCAATTAGTGATTCCTCAAGTGTTTCTATATCCGGTATTTCCTCATTTGATATTTCCGCATTTTGTATTGCTTGATCTCTGTTCATAATGTGCCTCAACTTGTGTATAATTAGGACGTTTGCACGTCATATTTAGGACGTTACACGTCACATTTAGGACGTTTGCACGTCATATTTAGGACGTTACACGTCACATTTAGGACGTTTTGCACGTCACTGTGACGTGCAAAAACCCAGTCAGTATAAGGAATGTGACGTGTTTTTTGCACTTTTTTCTTTTCCTCCCTTTGTTTGATGGTGCTGTATGTGATGTAAATAAAAGACTGATTACTATGTTAATTTTATTATAACACAATAATTGGTCTTTGTCAAGGAAAAGTTGAGAATTTTTCCTTTTTTTTATTTTTGCCGGTATGATTGGGCATTAACTGAGGCGGTTGTGGAAGTTATGACTTCTAAAAATATATTTGCTGTTGATGCTGCGAGGAATTTGGCGATGAGATGGGTGATTTGGAGGTGGTAGGGGCAAGTTGGGGATGTGTATACGTGTATGATGTTTATTTATTGCAAGGTGTTGTCTGAATCGTGGATTTTTGTTTTGTCAGAACCGTGCTACATGATATGGATTTCCACCGCGGTAATGTAGCCACCGTTTGCCTATTCTTCCCTCACGTGGCTGATGGTTTGAATTTCGGGTTGAGGGGATTATAGGTTGGACTTCTCGAATGGCATCCCAATCAATTACCGCTGTCCACAACTTTTCTTCTTCTGAGTAGTGAACAACGCCTTCAACCTCTAACTCTTCGCTATAGATAATAAGGGATTGTCCATCGCGCAATTCAATTTCCTGACGTTTGAGATCCACCTCCGTACCGGCGCAATTCAATCGCATCCTGCCTTTTACGTCTGCGTTGTGGAAGTCTGCGAAAACTCTGACTTTTGTTCATCTTCTTTCCCTCCCAGGATTGGGGTGAAAAACTTTTTGCATGTGTGCTGTCTGAATCTCGGATTACACGGATGACGCAGATTAACGCCAAATCAACGGTATGAATGCCATTTAGGCATTCCCCGGATTTTTCCCTTGCACATCCAAGGATCACTTGGACATTGTAAATCTAAATGAGATACTTTCTAAAATTATCAACATATTAGGCATAGAAGTTAAAAATGTATATTTTCCAGATCCATAACTGCAGAGTGTCGGATACATAAAACAGGATTTACAATATAGCGACTATTGAAAACATAGAGCAGGGAAGCATACAACCTACAGGTAACTAAAGCATGCTGAAAATACTTAAGTTGACACCTATGGGTGAGCATTTCATTTATCCTCATCAAACGTGGCAAACCAGTTTCTAACCGCTTTGCGTTCAGTTTTGTGGGTCGAGGTAATAGTATACACCGAAACGAGAAAAAGTCACATTTTCTTTGCTGCACTCAAACGCGTTTTATCTCGTATAAACCTTTTTGAGTGTTCTACAAATAAAGTGCGAGATCCCAGAGATAAATTGCACCGTCATGACCACCGCTTACCAATAGGGTGTTGTCCTGCGAAAATGCGAAGCACTGCACATCAGTGGTGTGTCCCCAGAACGTGATGATATTCTTACCTGTTGCAACCTCCCACAAACGTATAGGCACTTTCTGCAAATCTGGCTGCCACCAGGCACCAGAGGCTAAATACAGTCCGCACGGAGAAAAACATAACGTAATCGGTCTTTGACTTTCTTCGGGCTGAGGGAGCGTCATAAGTGTTTTACCATCGGTAGCGTTCCACAATGTAATCTCACCCCATTTACCACCAGCGATTATATCACCGCGTGGTGAAAACGCGATTCCGGTATCGTTGCCACGATATGTATATATATACCTCCCGTCACGGCTTGGTAGCGGTGTTAGCGGAAGTTCAAATATCTGTTCACCTGAATCAACATCCCACAAGCATGCCTTCCAATCCTGTGACCGTGAGATACCCGCAAGTCGTTTTCCATCTGGACTAAACGCTAATCCACTCGGACTATACGCCAATCTATCGGTAAATTCTGAATGGTTGATGACCGTAGGGTGCTTTTCCCAACTTTTACTTCCTGACCGCTCCCAGATGTGTATGTTGTTGTTTTTGTCTACGCTTGCAATTCTGTGCCCTGTGGAGGCATACGCTTGAGCGCGAGCTAAGCCCTCTTTCGGTCCGATGAGTTCAGTAATGGGTTCACTCTTGCCGACTTCCCACACGTTTAATTTTTCTTCATATCTATCGGTAGAAATGAGTTTTCCGTTGGGCGTACGATAAACATTATGTGAAGTCCCAGGCAGTTTTTCACTATCTGGTCGGTATGAACGTCTACTTGCAAGATCCCATAGAAGGACATTGTCTCGCCAAAATCCTGCGGCGAGCGTCTTTTCATCCTCTGAAAATATCAAAGTGTCCATCGTCGGGATATGTCCATGAAGGGTTGAAACAGTATACGTGTCGGAATTATTACCTTTCGTCCAGATTTTGATTTCACTGGGGCTTGCAAGTGCCATTCGTGTTCCACTGTCCGAAAAACAAACAATATCACTGTTCCCACGATGTTCAAATTCATCCAGTTTTTCACTCTTTTCCACCTGCCAAATCTCAACCTTACGTTTAGAAACTGCGGCGGTAATCAGTTCGCCTTCTGGAAGAAAGTATGGATACATCTCTGAGTCTCCATATTCAGAATAAGTTGCTTCTAGTTGTTCTTTTGTAATATCCCATACATGTATTGTGCCATGCCAATTACCGGCGGCAAGGAAGCGTCCGCATGGAGAAAAGCAAAACCTTCGCACCCGATCAGGATATTCCGCGATGTTAGCAATTTGCTTTCCAGTCTCTACTTGCCAGATTACAATTGAATTCCCATTCCCAATATTTCTACCTATATTATCTGGATCGCTTTTCTTACCTACTAACAGACTTAAATCCGGGGAAAAGCATAGAGGATAGACATCGGAAGGGGACTGTATTTCTATTTCTCTTATTTTCGTGCCGGTGTGTGCACACCAGACATATATTTTTTTATCTCCCTCGGAACTAACTGCGACAATGTGCTGTCCGTCTTGAAAAAAGACAAGTCTGGAAATTTGCTCTTTATTCGGTCTCTCAATCTCAACTACACAGGCACCGTTTTGAACGTTCCAGACTTTTAGATTTTCAAGGGAAGTACTCGTGACAATTCGACGACTATCAGGTAAAAAGTTAACGCTACCGGTCATTCCACGTTCGGTATCCCAAAGTGTGATAGGAGATAACGTGGGGAGTTCATATAACCAGAGTCCAATTGCTGACGCTATTGCGAAGTGCTGTCCATCTGGTGAGAATGCCATATCACGGACACTACCGCGCCCCAATCGTGCAATTGCACCTTCAGGAAGTGCCCAAGTTGTTACATCATTTCCATCTGCATCGATTGGCGCGGGAACAACTAAATTTTTGTCTTTCATTAATTTGTATTCCTTGACGACAGAACATCCAAGATAAAAATGGCGTAGGCAACTTGACAAGCTACTCACGCATATCTGATTACTTCCGTGATTTTATGTTTCCCCAAGTGGTTGCCAATTTGTTGTGTGCCTCAACAGCAAGTGTCTGATCCATGTTTTTCTTTACATCCTCTGCTGTGAGCGCAACACTCCACATTTTCACTTCATCAATTGTTCCATTAAAAAAGTTGCTATTTCCAGTATTTGCGCCGATGGACATGCCGTGTACTCCAAAGTCCATTCGGACATCACCACCAGAATCTGCTTCACCATCTATTTCACCGTCAATATACATGATGGCTTTATCCTTATCTTGTGTAAGAACGAGATAGTACCATTGTGGTTCAAAGGCGTTGAATGTGCTTACGACTTGAAATTCCTTAGCTTTTGTAGCAACGTAGCACCCGAAAAGTATCCCACCTCGATTGAAAGTCAAATGTGGACGACCCCCACCGTTACCACGATACATCAAATCTATTCTGCCACCGCCAGCAATCTTATCAGTAGGTTTGAACCACATCTCAATCGTCATCTCTTTTGGTTCATCAACACCGAGTGCGGGGACAGTAACGGCGCCATTCTTAAATTGTAGTGCTTGTCCTACGACACCTTCAACCCACTCAGCATTTTTGATTGTGCCTTTAAATTTATTAGGGGAGGTATCCACCGTTGTGTCACCTTTGCCTTCATCAAATGGGAAATTAAAAATTAGATCTTCGGCGGGATTTGCTGCGAAAGCAAGTGTGCCGCATAGCACAAAAACTATCGTTGTGAAAAGACTAAATAACTTTCTCATGGTTGAAATCCTCCAAAAATTCCAAAGAATGTTGCTTCATTTTACCCGAAATAACTTTTTGTGTCAACTTACACCGTTCTAAGTAACCAGAACCATTCAATTCTCCAATAATTTTTCCGTTTCCCTAAAACCTCTTCCTGTAGGAGCGAGCTCCAGCTCGCGACCATGCCCAAAATGTTGAGAAAACCTAAAAATAGAATGGTTCTATTGGTCTGTCTACTCTAAAATTGCGGGTATAGGTCGCGATTCGGAGATCGCTTCTACAGAAGATGGTCTGTATTTGTAGGAGGGAACTCCGATTCCCGACCTATAATTTTAGAGTGGATAGATCACTATTGTATTGTTAAGTAACGCTTGCAAGTATCAAGAAAATTGTATATTATGATATGTATTACAATCATAACCCTATAGTTAAAAAAGGAATTATGAATGCGTCAAAACCTTTTTGTACCTAACAAAATGCCCTATGCTAAAGGGAAAAATAGACCAGACGTAACATGCATTCTGTGTGCCATTGTGGAAAAAGATGACAAAGTTGAACGGCTTGAAGTACATCGAACAGAACTCTTTACAATTTCGCTTAACCTTTATCCGTATAGCCCTGGGCATCTCTTAATCTTTCCAAATCGGCATATAATTGATGCGCGAGAATTACGTCCTGAAGAAGTCCAAAAACTTCATGATCTACAATGTCTGAGTTTTGAGGTTTTGACGCATGCCTATCAACCGCGGGGTTTTAATATAGGTTATAATATGGGTGAAGCTTCTGGCGCAAGTATTCCACACCTACATCTTCACGTTGTTCCGCGCTATCCCCGCGAATTAGGGTTTATGGATGTTATCGGCGGCGCGAGAATCATTATTGAAGATCCAAACGCAACGCAAGAAAAACTTGAACAGTTATTTAAGGAGTGTTCAGATAATACTCAGGAAAACTAAAGCGAGAACAGTTTAGTTTTGTAATGTAGCACCTTCTGGACGTGGTGCTGTTGGTCGGATCAGTGCGTTTTGGAAAGAACGATAAGAAAGTTCTGCTAAATGTGGCGTTTCAAGTCGGATATGTCCTTGCGCGCGCGAGTGCATAATGGCATCAAGGATACCGGTTGTTAGCAAGGTGCGTTCCACAGGATATTGTGGGATACCTGTTAAGAACATCTCCTCAATGTTGAGACTCAGATAACTAAAATGGGAGTGCGGAGGTCCATTTTGCAGATAAAATTCTGTGGCATAGATATTATCACCACATTTTCCAGCATAAGCAAAATCACTGACGTACCCGTTCAACATCAACATTGCGGAACAAAACCCATCCCGATGCTCAATTAGGAACAGAGTTGGGTTCGGGCACCCTTCACGCATCGTTTTCTCAGGACGATTTTCGATCTGTGAACATGCTGCTTCCGCTAACTCCATTGGCCATTGTCCAGAATCAGCGGTTTCCCACACTGCCTCACCTTCAAGACATTGGATAGCAACCACACCTGATTCTCCGCCTTGTCGGCGTTCAGTCATACACTGCAACGTTTCCAGTGCGTGAAAGCCGTACGACTCTACGCCGCCGTAACCTATACCAATAGCCGATTCTAAAGGCGTGTCAAGGGCATGCTCTAAAAAAGGTTGTCGCCAACAAGTAGGTAGTGATGAACCCGCCATGAATGGCACATCAAGTGCTTTAGCGCGCTCGTACATCCAATTCGCATCATCCCAATTGTAGGATAGGTGTTTGTCACAAAACACAGGCACTGATCGTCCGCTTGATGCGAACACACCGCAAATCTGCTCAAACATATAACGGCGCGGATACATGTGTTGTTCAAATTCATTATGCGGATAGTCTCCGTGTTCACCAATAAGAAGTACACCGTCAACTGCTAACTCACTTCCACCGAGCGTCAACGCTTGCCGAATACTGGGATATATCGGAACTTCATGTTCTTCAGCCAAACCTACCCCGATATCCCGTGAATCTATTTGATCCAGATAGATGGATACCAAATCAACACGAGGCATCCGGTGTCCTTCGTCTGTCGGGAAGTCTTTCATGTATTTTGTAGCGATCACATCTGCATGAGAGTGTTGAAAATAGGTTGTAATGATAGCTGCGATCTTTTTTCTGTTTTCCATAAGGGTACTCTCCCGGTTACCTTATAATCTCTGTGCCAATACCACCTTCTGTTAGCACTTCTAACAACAGAGAATGAGGAATTCTACCATCAATAACGTGTGTTTTGGAAACTCCTCCGAGAAGTGCCGTGGCACATGCTTCAATTTTGGGTATCATCCCATTTTTAATTATACCTTCATCAATTAGAGTGTTTATTTCGTTCATACGAATCGTTGAGATAAGCGTTGAAGTGTCTTTCGCATCTTCGCAGATTCCGCGTGTATCGGTCAAGAGGATCAACTTTTCGGCTTGGAGCGCAGAAGCGATTTCACCTGCCATTGTATCTGCATTAATGTTATAGGTTTCTCCATCAACCCCAGTGCCATTAGGCGCAATTACAGGGATGTATCCCGCCTCATCAAGTGTGATAATAGGTTTTGTGTTAACTCCTATGATTCTGCCGACATATCCGATGTCTATTGTAGTTTCATTTCCATTCTCGTCCATTTTTGTAGGTGTATGTTTTTCTGCAACAATTAGATTTGCGTCCTTACCACAAAGCCCAATCGCCTGTCCACCATGTTGGTTGATACGTGATACAATGCCTTTGTTAATAGTTCCTGCCAGCACCATTTCAGCGATTTCTACGGTTTCAGCATCCGTTACGCGTAACCCTTGTACAAATTCCGGTTCTTTTCCTACCTTGTCCATCCATGCGCTAATTTTTGGTCCCCCACCGTGTACAACAATCGGACGCATGCCAACATATTTCATCAAAACGATGTCTTCCATAACGGAATGGATAAGAGATTCATCCTCCATTGCAGCTCCACCGTATTTTATCACAATTCTCCGATTGTAAAAGCGTTGAATAAAAGGCAAAGCTTCAATTAGAACTTTCGCGGTTTGATTCATGTAATGTCCCTTTGGTTAATGTATGTTGTCCATAAATTATACGAAATAATGCTTGACGTGGCAAGCAAAATGTTGCACAATTCAGAATATTTGTTTTCAATTTTAGGATGGGAAGTGAGAATGCCAGAAAATATACAAGAAGTTGCAGAGATTACCCTATTTCACGGTGTAGACACCCCATTTGAGATTTGTGAAGTGCCTATAACCGATTTTGTAAACACCGTTCTTGTGCACGTCAACTTAGCAACTGTCTGCGGCTCGGACCTCCACACTGTATCGGGTAGACGCGGCGCTGATGTGCCTTGTGTACTCGGACACGAAGTCGTCGGTACTGTCGCAGCACCTACAAATCTTTGTTCTGCTGATGGAAGGCCGCTACGCGAAGGCGATAGAATTGTTTGGAGTCTGACGACTTCGTGTGGGACATGTCATTTCTGTACAAACAAAAATCTGCCGCAGAAATGCGAAACGATGTTCAAATATGGGCATGTTCAATGTGCAGATGAAAACACGTTATCTGGCGGTTTTGCATCGCATATTCAGCTGAAAGCAGGTACTGCAATCTATCATATCCCGGATTCGATTCAAGATGAGGAGGCAGCTCCTATTAATTGTGCCCTCGGAACAGTCATAAACGGTTTGAAAACGATTGGAACATATCCGGGTGAGACTGCAATTGTTCACGGTGCGGGGATGTTGGGTATCTATGCTGTATGTTATTTGTGTGAGCAAGGTTACGACATCGTAGCTATTGTTGATAAGAATGCGAATCGTTTGCAGATTGCTGAACGGTTTGGTGCGACACATACATACAACGCAGATACCACAACTAACGAAGAAATTTCGGCAAAGTTGAAAGAACTAACAAGGGGGCATGGTGTTGATCTTGCTGTTGAAGTCAGTGGGGCACCGTCTGCTTTGCCTGATATGATTGAGTGGTTAGCAATCGGTGGGAGATGTTTGACGCTCGGATATGTTTACCCACTTGAAAACATTCCCTTCAATGTTCACCAACTTGTTACAAAGTGCATAAATCTGCAGGGGGTTCACAATTATCATTCGACTGTACTGAAAACGGCTCTCAGTTTTATAGAAGAAAATCGCACGCAGTACCCATTTGCAGAACTCATTGGAAAGATCTATCCACTGTCTGAGATTGATGATGCTTTTGCACATGCGTTCCGTCAAGATATAATCCGCATTGCTATAGACCCGCGGGTGAATTAATGATTGATATTAGGAGAGAGTGTAAAGTTTTTGGCGGCAGTGTCAAAACTTTACATACTCTTTTCATATAAAATTACTTGTTTGATCCCTGTTTTATAATTCCCCAATTTGTTAAAGCACGATTTTTTGCGGTGTGAATACCTTTCAGGCGTTGTGTTGCAAGCGTTTGTTTGATACCCGCAAAAGAAACATCTTCAATCTGATAGTAGTATTCAATGTTTGGTTTCGCAGATGTATCTATCCATGTATACGCATTGCGTTCACCAGTTGTGCCTGCGCCTTGAATAAGTTTCGGATTGACCCGGACAAACGGGCCTCTCTTTGAGTTGCTTCGCAGGACATAAAAACCAGCATTATCTACTTCTGATTCAGTAATCCAACTTATCACAACCGAATCATCTTGATTTACTCGAGGATTAAATGAAGAAAGCGTAACAGGTAATATTTCTCCATCTTCTGTCCTATATCCAGGAGAACCTATGTCGGTATACCTGCCGTAATAGGATTGACTTCTACCCTTAGCCAAACGTTCATTTTCATTTGCAGGTAACCATCCAAACTTTTTTATGCCGAAAGTAAAATTATATTCTTGTGATCGAATAGATTTCAGCCTTCTAATCAAAGAAACCCTTCCGTCCCTAACAATCGAAGGGATTTCCCAAGCGATTTCATTCTGATCGTTTAGATTGCCAATACGGTCAACAGGATTTCCTTCAGCATCTTGTAATTCCAGGACAAACCCTTCATAATTCCAGAAGTTTTTGCTGTTCGATCCTAAAGCGTCCGCTTTATCTGCTAAACCTGTGGAAATTCTGTCCCTGGAATTTGGAGTCGCATAACTTACTATTAGAAATGTTTCTTTCCCTTTTATTGTCAAAGATTTTGAAATCACTTGAGATTCTAATATGTTCATTGTGTTTGAATCATCTAAATATCTACCGACAATTTTCCATCCTTTGATATCAATATCTTGATTTGTCGTATTGTAAAGCTCTATCCACTGAGGTAAATCATCTCTTTGAAAATCTTTATTCATTTGAGATAACATTATCTCACTACATACAATTCTTCCGAAACTTTCTTGTGGTTTAAACTGAGGTTGAGGTTGCGGGTCGGGTTGAGGCTGTTGTGCTTGCGGCTCAGGTTGTGATTCAACTTGCGGGTCGGGTTGAGGCTGTTGTGCTTGCGGTTCAGGTTGTGACTCAACTTGCGGGTCGGGTTGAGACTGTTGTGCTTGCGGCTCAGGTTGTGATTCAACTTGCGGGTCGGGTTGAGACTGTTGATCTTGCGGCTCAGGTTGTGATTCAACTTGCGGGTCGGGTTGAGACTGTTGCGGTTGTGGATTAGGTTGTGGCTGCTGCACAGGTGGAGGTGTTACCGTTTCGTTTACATCTGTAACATTGATAGTGACATCAATATTAGTTTTTGCCCCACTTGCGTCAGTCGCAGTAATTGTCAGGTTGTAAACTTTTTTTGTTTCATAGTCTAAAGCTGCAGCAGTGCGCAACTGTCCTGTGCTACTATCAATACTGAATGATGCGGCATCGGTTCCACTCAGACTGTAGGTAAGAGTATTGCCATCAACATCTGTAGCAGTGACAGGACTGCCAATATCGGTGCCTGATGCGGTGTTTTCCGCAACGCTCCGTGTCGTTGAGGTGCCATCAGAGAACACTGGCGGGTTATTCTGCTTTGACTCACTTGTAGATGGCGGATTATTCTGCTTTGACTCACTTGTAGATCTCGATATCACTATCACCTCTGGTGGTGATACTTCAACTGGTGGTAGCGATGCGTCAACTGTCACAGTTCCACTTATAGAGGGCCGGCGACCACCCGACGATGTGCCTCTGGCTGTGACCGTGTACGATCCGGAGGAACCGCTCCCCGTAGTCAACGTGGTACTCGCCTCTCCGTTGCTATCCGTTGTTGCGCTTGTTGTACTCAGCGACACAGTCCCATCGTCCGGACTCACGCTAAACGTCACCGTTTTACCTGATACATAGTTCCCATCTTTCTCCGCAATAGCAGTAAAGGTTCTGCTCTCGCCTGGACTAAGAGGAATCGCACCACGAGGAATACTCATGCTGAGGAAAAAATCGAGCGGGGTTGGGTTATAAACTGACGGAATTCCGTTGCTCTTAGATGTACCATCGTCTAATGTCGCAGTGACCCTGTATTTACCGGAGGCATTACTCCCCAATACCAGGGTCGTCCGAGCATTTCCGTTGCTATTGGTCGTCGCGCTTGTTGGACTTACCGACGCGGTCCCATCGTCCGGACTCACGCTGAATGTCACCGTTTTACCTGATACGCCTGTCCCATCTTCAACTTTAAAAAGGTAGAAAGTAAATCCAGCCGATTCACCGGGATGGTAGGTGCGCAGATTATTTATGGCCAGACTTAGCTCGGCACCATCTGACACGACCCCAACTGGCACCGAATTAGCATCACTTTGGCCGTTGTCAAGCTTCGCCCAGACTACATACTGGTAGGCTGATGTATCACCCGTAAGCGATAGCGTCGTTTGTGCCTGCCCGTTGCTATCCGTTGTTGCGCTTGTGGGACTTACCGACGCAAACTCATCGGGCTCAAACTCACCGTTTGGTGTCACGCTAAATGTCACTGTTTGACCTGATACTGGCCTCCCATCCTCTTGAACTTCAACAGTAAATGTTTTGTTTCTACCGGGGACGATGGTCAAGTGAGAATCAGGTTCCGACAGGTTGATGTCGAAGTCTGCCATTGCGACTGATGGCATCAATACGCAAACGAAAAATAAAAAAATAAAATAAATCCGTTGTTTTTTCATAGATTTAACTCCATACTATAGTTTAGAAAGTTTTAAGATTTTTAGAGACAAAAAGTAGAAAAGAGGTTATCCTTTCAGTATATCTATTTTTTTCGTAATAAGTAGTTTTGGATTAGACATTATATAACGATGGACACACATTAAAGTAAAGTGTTTTTCAATACAACAAAAACCTACGCCGCGCCAAAATGCACGTGCGGGCACAAAAGCAATAGAACAGCTAATATTTTAAAGCCAATTTATCGCAAAGTGTTATATTTAACTTGCTACTTGACGAATGAGACGGTGGAGGGACTCAAACCCAGATATTATAGTAAAATCCATGATTACTTTTACATTGGCGAGGTTAGGAAGTAATCAACGATGTGAATGCCATTTAGGCATTCCTCGCCTCGCCAGCGCAAGCGTGTGGTGGATTATTGTTCATTGTAATGTGAACATATTTTCGGATTTTACTATAAAACAAAACTATCAAGCAGGGCACCAACCCAATCTCCGCGCAGACAATAGATATCTGAAGCGTTTATTTTTCTAAATGATGGTGCCTTTGTTGGTTTTTCATTATCCCGAAGAAAAAAATCCAAGTCTGAATACTAAAATACATGGTAGCGTATTTTCCTTCGTATTTCCCACTTACGAATAAATTATATCTTTGAATGCAACGACTGTCAAGTTTTTTATAGAGGCATTCAATTGTCGAGCTTCGCTCTTGTTAGAGGGGTTTGAAACCCCGCTGAATCATGCCGAAAACCATACGCGTGTTCTACCAAGCGCATGCTGCGTTGATTCACAAACCCGTAATGTCTAATTAATTCTAAAATCTACCATAGTTTGGATAAGCTTTCAAAGGTATTACCCAATCAATTTCCGCACTTGCTCTCCAATATCAGGACTGCGCATCAGTGATTCACCAACCAAGATTGCATTTACACCCGCTTCACGTAACGACTCCACATCTACACGGGAATAAATACCGCTTTCACTTACAACAACTTTCTCCGTAGGAATAGATTCACGCAACCTAAATGTCGTTGCTAAATCGGTATGAAAAGTCCGTAAATCACGATTGTTTATACCGATAATTTCCGCTCCCACGTCTAACGCAATCTTCAACTCTGTTTCTGTATGCACTTCTACCAAAGATGCCAACGAAAGAGACTCAGCAATGTCCATAAATTCACGTAGTTGATCAGGCGTTAACACCGCCACAATAAGTAGAATTGCATCTGCACCTGCAACGCGCGCTTGATATATGTGATAGGGGTCAATCGTAAAATCTTTTCGTAGGAGTGGTACATCTACGACTTCGCGGATTGAAGAGAGATATTCAAGACTTCCATCAAAAAATTGTACGTCTGTCAACACAGAAATAGCTGCAGCACCGTTCTCAGCGTAAGTTTCAGCTATTTGAATGGGGTCAAAATCTTCTCGGATAACGCCTTTGCTTGGGGATTTCTTCTTTACTTCGGCAATAAGGTTTATATTACCGGGCTGGGAAATTGCACCTTGAAAATTCTTTGTAGGTGGTAGGTTCGCCAACTTCGATTCTAATACAGCAAGCGGCATCTGTTGCTGTTCGATTTCCAATTCTTTCTGTTTATGAGCAATAATGGTGTTTAATATCATAAGGCATGATCATTTATTTGAAACCAATTTCAAACCTTCCAGTTTTTCCAGCGCGCTTCCAGAATCAATAGAATCAGCAGCAAGCTGCAGCCCGTTTTCAAGGTTATCCGCTTTGCCACCCGCAACAATCCCTGCAGCAGCATTCAACAATACAATATCTCGTTTAGGTCCCTTTTCACCTTTGAGGATATTCATAGTTATTTCTGCATTTTCTTCCGGTGTGCCGCCAAGTAGGGACTCTGGTTCAGCTTTCGGAATCCCAAGCGTGGTCGGATCAAGTGTATAAGTTTTCACTTCGCCATTCATTAGTTCAGAGACGCGCGTTGTAGTTGTTGTCGTGATTTCGTCCAAGCCATCGTTTCCATGCACGACAAACGCGTGTTGCGTTCCAAGATTGTTGAGCACATTCGCGTGTAACTTTGTCAATTCCGATGCATAGACACCAAGCACTTGTGCCCGTGCCCCAGCAGGATTGGTTAAAGGGGCAATTGTATTGAAAATAGTTCGAATTCCGATTTCTCGACGGGGTCCAATTGCATGCTTCATAGCGCCATGTAGCATCGGTGCAAATAGAAAACCGATTCCGACCTCATCAATACATTGCCCAATATGTTCTGGTGAAATTTCTATATTTATACCTAACGCCATCAATACATTCGCACTTCCGCTTTGCCGAGTTACACCTCTGTTGCCGTGCTTAGCCACAGGAACACCTGCGCCAGCAACAACAAACGCTGAGGTCGTTGAAATATTGAATGAATGCAATCCAGTGCCGCCTGTACTGCATGTATCAACGACTAACGACTGCTTTGTTGGTACCTGTGTTGATTTGTCCCGCATCACGCGAACGCCACCGATAATTTCATCTATCGTTTCCCCTTTAAGGCGCAATGCTGTCAGGAAACAAGCAATTTGTGCATCTGTTGTTTCCCCTTCCATAATCTCGTTCATGGTCTCAACCATCTCTGCTTCAGTTAACGGATTTCCCCCAACAACTTTCTGAATAGCCTCACGAATCACGCGATGTTCCTCCCGACTATACTTTTTTGATATTACTCTGCAATTATAGCGAATACTCACTAATTTTTCAAGAATTGATTTGGTGAATTCAGAAGAATGTCGGTGGCAAAGAAATAGAAATCTGATATACTCTTTCATACCAGAATAATACCTTGAGTTCATGAACGGTTTCATTTCATCAAGGAATACATGTTATCTGCAAATAAAATGAAAGGGGTTCACTGTGAATTTTATGTCAAACAATCTGCCTTTCACAACACCTTTAGATATTCGGCTTGGTCTCACTGATGCTGCAGATGTTGCATTTCCATTGCGTTGGGGTATTCTCGGTGCAGGTAGAATCTCTGCACAGTGGGTAATGTGTTTGCAGGCGTGCCCTGGCGCAACAGTCCCCGCTGTGGCAGCACGCGAAATTGATAGAGCAAGGGAATTTGCCACACGATTCGGTATTGCGTCTGCGTATGGCAACTATACAGAAATGGTTGCAACTGATGATGTAGACATCGTGTACATTGGCACAATTACGAGATGCCACAAGGAACATACGCTCCTTGCGATTGAAGCAGGCAAGCACGTGCTATGTGAGAAACCGCTTGCTGAGAATATTGCTGATGCACAAGCGATGTATACGGCAGCAGAAGAGAAAGATGTGATGCTGCAAGACGGTGTGTGGACGCGATTCTTTCCAGCAGTAGAGCATGCACGTGCTGCAATTGAGGCAGACATTATCGGTGAAGTTGTGCTTGTGCAGTCTGACTTCTTCGACCCAATCTATGCTATCCAAGCAGCCCCCCTTGCTTTTGGTGCCGCCGCGGTCCCAACAGCAGTTACCGCGTTAGGTCGTAAAGCCAGTGGTGCAATCGTTGAATATGGTGCGGAAAAATGTGCAGTGCTGACGTTTCCACCGAAAAACTGTGAACTCCCAGAGGTGACCGAACTCATCGGAACAGAAGGGCGAATTACGCTTGAACGACCCGCACACTGCCCAACACGCATCTCAATCCGAATTCCGCCTCCCAATGGCGTGCCTTCACAATATAGAGGCAATAACACACCGGCACCGATTCAGTACTTTGAGTATCCTATACCGATTTCCGCACGTATGGCAACCGCATCCCCGAATCAGCACGGTTTCATTTACCAAGCAGAAGCCATCCACCGTTGCCTCGCTGCGGGTTTGCGGCAGTGTCCACAATACAACAAGGAAGAGTCATTGCATTCAATGAACTTGTTGACGGAAATCAACAAGGCAAAGCAGGAAGCGATGCAAGGTAGATGATATCTGTGTTAGTTATTCTGTTGAATCATCGGATTCGATTTTGTATTCTGTTAATTCAAAGATTTTAATCGTGGGTGCAGACTTAAACGGGAGTTCCGGTATAGAATTTAGAAGCATATCTTCAACTTTCCGGTGGAATTTAACAATCCCGACGTTGGGTGCTAACCATAACGTTGTAATAGATTCGCCAGGCGGATCCGTTTTAGTGGGAGGGGATAGCAAAATCTCTGTTTTTGTCTTATATTCTATTTTCAAACAGTTCTCAAAAATGCCGGCAGGAGTCTCAACGGTTTCCTTGCCTAAGACATTTCCTGTCTCAGAGATGGTGAAATGGGCTACACCGCCACCTTCTCCTTCTGGATCCGATAATGTAACTGTTGCTTTTATGTGCATCGCATCCCACTCTTCATTTAAGGTCACAGGTATGGGTAACAGTTGAAAATTGTCCAGTGCCTCCACCTTCACATCGTGGTCCATATCAAAAGAGGACGGATCTTCAGTAGGGGCAATTCTCTTTAACGTTTCAATCATAGTCTTTATCTCTTTGGCAAAACGTGCTTTGATTGTTTTCTTTACCTCATCACCGACAAAGAATGTAATCCCTTTTTCTTCAAATTGATAAAGGAAAGGTTGAAGGTGATAGATGTAATTTGCCCAATCTTCTATAGCGGGTTCATAACTGAAGGCATGATATGTCTTCTCTGCAACCTCTTCGTCTTCAACAGCACGACGTGTTAATTCGTTTTCGTCTTGGTCTTTGTAGACCCAATAACTTCCAAGTGAGTTTGGAAAATATTGGATAATTTCCGATTCATCACCTAATAGCCCTGCCGTAAAACTAAAAACAAGCAAAAGTGTAATAACATTACGAAATCTTTTCAACATGGGAAGTTTCTCCAATTTCTTCTTATTGATTGAACTGTGGATAAAAATACTCACAGTGTTCTTTTTATGCTGGTTTGATAAGATAGAGTCTTCCCAAACGCAAAAGATAGTAAATTCGATAGGTACAGGGTTATTCAGTTTTAAGAATTATCAGTTGATGAGTGTTACTGAGAGTTTATTTCGTAGGTCGGGTAGAGTTTACGAAACCCGACAGGATATAAACGTGTCGGGTTTCGTAAACTCTACCCGACCTACAGATAGTTTATAGAAATGTGAAAAAATATTGGAGAAAAACCAAAAACTGAATAACCCTGCGATAGGTATAAGAATCCTTGACATTACTTCGGTTTTGGAGTATACTCAATCTAACCATTTGACAAGCAAGTAATTTTTTAGTCATTATCTTTTGAAGACTTACATAGACCTTGCAAACACAAGAAATGAGGTAGCCATGTTAAAAACTGTTGAAGCCACAATTGATGAACAGGGCAATGTAAAATTACTTGAACCAATTCAACTGCCAAAACCCGGAAGAGCGGTTGTAATAATTTTCAGCGAAGAACCTAATGTATCTGAAACTGCTTTGTTAAGCGAGGAGGCTCTCGCTGAACATTGGCTTCGTCCAGAGGAGGATGCTGCATGGGAATACCCCAAGGTATAATATTATGAATAAACCAAATATTGTATACATTCATTCTCACGATACGGGGAGATATGTGCAGCCTTATGGGCATGCAATCCCAACCCCGAACATTCAAAAATTAGCGGAAGAGGGTGCCCTTTTCCGAAACGCCTTTTGTGCAAACCCTACTTGTTCACCCTCACGTGCAGCCCTGCTCACTGGACAGTGGGCACACAGTTGCGGGATGGGCGGATTAGCAAACCGAGGTTGGAGTCTACCTGTACCAGAACATCTCATCCCGCACACGCTAAATGAAGCGGGTTATGTTACTGCGTTAGCAGGTTTCCAACATGTTGTGCGTAATGTTAAGGACACAGGTTATCAGCGGATCTTAGCACAGGAAATCGGCAATGCTGGCGCAGAACAACGCGCCTGTGCGTTTCTTGACGAAAAACCTAATGCACCATTCTTGTTAGATGTTGGATTTGGAGAAACACATCGTAGAGCAAAAGGGTTTGATCCACCACCAGACGGTGAAACGAAAACCGATCCACGCTATGTGAAACCACCGGCACCGTTCCCCGATAATCCAGTAACCCGTCAGGATATGGCGGAATATATTGATGCCGCACGCAGACTCGACTGGAAAATGGGAAAAGTCTTTAACTCGCTGGAGAAGAACGGACTTGCTGAAAACACACTTGTGATCTGCACAACAGACCATGGACTCGCTTTTCCTCGCATGAAATGCCACGTTACTGATCACGGCATCGGTGTGATGTTGATTGTCCGAGGTCCAGGTGGATTTGATGGTGGGAAAGTTATTGACGGGTTAGTCAGTCAAATTGATCTGTTTCCGACTATCTGTGAATTGGCTGAAATTGAACCACCTGAATGGCTGCAAGGATATTCTATTCTCCCTCTTGTTCGCGGTGAGACCGATGATATCCGTGATGCCGTTTTTGCTGAAGTTAACTATCACTGCTGCTATGAACCCCAGCGCGCCATCCGAACAAAGCGATGGAAATATATTAGACGGTATGATGACATACAGCAGTGGGCATTGCCTAACTGTGATGATAGTATCAGTAAATCTTATATGTTAGAGAATGATTGGGCAAACCAACCTGTCGAATCGGAACGGTTATACGATATAGTTTTTGATTCATCGGAGGCACATAATCTTGCAGGAAATCCAGATTACGCTGATGTTTTGGCAGAGATGCGTGAACGTTTGGAGCAGTGGAGAACGGATACAGACGATCCTGTAGACGAAAACCAGATTATGACACCACCAGAAACGGCTGTGCTAAACGATCCGTCCGATGTGTCCCCTGGTGATAAACGTTATCCTGCAGCAGAAATACTCTGATCTTCAGATGTAGATTGAAGGTTAGGTTTTTCGGTTTCTAATGGCACAATTGAAAGCCGACAGCCAAGCGCATTGAGTATAGTTCCGAGCGTGTCAATATGCGGTGCCTTATTGCTTGAAAGAATTTTTTGCAGGGCATCTGGAGACATTTGGGTTTTCTTGGCAAACTCGGAAATACCACCCTGCGCTTCTATAACATTTTTAATCCCTTGAAGAAAAAAAGGAGTATCACCATCTTCTTGATATTCTTCCAACGCAACATCAAGATAACCAATTGCCTCTTCTTTGTCTGCGGCAAGACGTTCAATTAGGTAATCGTGCCATTTTCGAAATTTTCTCATCGTTTTGTCTCCTTATATTCCATCCAATAGGTTTTGGCACGTTCAATGTCCCGCTGCTGTGAAGATTTATCACCTCCACAAAGTAGGACAATAACTCTGTTGGTAACTTCTCCAAAATAGATACGATAACCAGGACCGAAATGGAGTCGTAGTTCAAAAACGCCTTCCCCAACAGGTTTACAATCGCCAAAATTACCATTTTCAAGACGGTTAATCCGCCTCTCAATTCTGTTAATTATCGTTTTATCTCGGATTGATTCAAACCATTCAGTGAAAGGTTCTCTCCCGTTCTGTGTTCTATAGAATTCTATTTCTCGTGGTCGTGTTTCGAGCATTGAGTTATGTTGCGATGATCTCCATGTTAGTATCTATTACTCGGCATCTGTATTTGAATAAGCAATATCGGTTTCTACCGGCACAATAGAAAGTCTACAGCCAAGTGCCTTGAGGATAGTTCCGAGCGTATCAATGTGCGGCGCTTTATCGCTTGAAAGTATCTTTTGCAAAGCATCTGGGGACATGTGAGTCCGTTTTGCCAACTCTAAAACACCGCCTTGTGCCTCTATAACAACTTCAAGGGCACTTAGCACGGTCGCAAAGTTTTCATAGATTTGGAACTCCTCCATCACACCATCAAGAAAATGGACTGTTTCTTCACGGTTCATGGAAAGTCGTTCAGTCAGATATTTACGCCAAGCAGATTTTTTTTTCATCGTTGCGTCTCCTTGAAATCTCTCCAATATGTTTTTGCACGTTCAATATCGCGTTGCTGAGATGATTTATCACCACCACATAGTAAAAGAATGATTGTGTTATCCACTTCACCAAAATAAATACGATAACCTTTACCGACATGTATCCGTAACTCATATACTCCACTACCCACTGATTTGTAATCACCTAAATTACCTGATTCAAGTGAAATTAGGCGTGCTTCTATCCTCCCTTGTGCCCTTGCATCTCGCAATGATTCAAACCATTCAGTGAAAGGTATTCTCCCGTTCTGTGTTCTATAGAATTCTAATTCTCTTGGTCGTGTTTCAAGCATTGAGTTATGTTGCGATATCGGTTTCTACCGGCACAATAGAAAGTCTACAGCCAAGTGCCTTGAGGATAGTTCCGAGCGTATCAATGTGTGGCGCTTTATCGCTTGAAAGTATCTTTTGCAAAGCATCTGGGGACATGCGAGTTCGCTTGGCAAGCTCGGAAACCCCACCCTGTGATTCTACAAAAGTTCGCAGTGATAATAAAAATACTGCAATGTCACTATCAATTTGGTATTCTTCTAATGTGAATTGAATATAATCAATAGCCTCTAATCGGTTTTCAGTTAGTTGCTTAATTAGGTATTCGCGCCATGTTTTCAGTTCTTTCATCGGTGTGTCTCCTTGTAATCCTGCCAGTAAGTTTTTGCGCGTTCAATGTCTCGCTGCTGTGATGATTTGTCACCTCCGCACAGTAGGAGCAGAATCGTATTTGCAACTTCACCAAAATAGACTCTATATCCCGGACCAAAATGGATACGTAACTCAAAAACACCTCCACCGACAGATTGACAATCTCCAAAATTTCCTACTTCAAGACGTGTGAGACGTCCTCGAATTCTGGTGCGAGTTTTCTGATCGCGTAATGATTCAAACCATTCAGTGAAAGGCACTCTCCCGTTCTGTGTTCTATAGAATTCTAATTCTCTTGGTCGTGTTTCGAGCATTGAGTTATGTTGCGATATCGGTTTCTACCGGCACAATAGAAAGTCTACAGCCAAGTGCATTGAGGATAGTTCCGAGCGTATCAATGTGCGGTGCTTTATCGCTTGAAAGTATCTTTTGCAAGGCATCTGGTGACATGTGAGTCCGTTTTGCAAGCTCAGAAATACCTATTTGTGCATCTACAACGGTTTTATACCTTTCAAGAAGAAAGGTCGCCATCTTGCTGATATTCTTCCAGTGCTATGTTAAGATAACCAATCGCTTCTTCTCGGTTAGCAAGTTCTTCCATTAAAAACTCATGCAAAGTTCTAAACTTTCTCATGTCTGCGTTTCCTTAACTTTGCTGTTTGCCTATTTCAATTAGGATAAATTAATATAACACGTTTGTTCTCGTGTGTCAATTTCAAATTAGGAAACGAATAATATCTGAAGGATGATCTCAACAGAAAGAGTTTCTTAAAATTCGCTTGTCTATTTGCGCTGGACATGATACGATAATAATATAATGACGTATTGACATCGGGTTAAAATTCTTCAGGAAACCTGACCCAAATAATTGGAAGGAGAACGTGGAGATGCGGCACGAACTCACCACGGAACAAATTGATTTTTATCAGGAAAATGGATACCTTGTCATAGAAAACTTCTTGGATGCTGATGAATTAAAAGAATGGCGAAGATGCACAGATGAATCAGTCACCGAACGTCTTGGAAATTCAGTTGAATTCTTCACAAACCAACTGGATCCGTCTAATTTTTATGCACGGGTTTTTACCCAATGCTTACGACTTTCAGATACACATCCCGGTATGCGAAAATTGGTACACGATCCGAAAATTGGTCGGATGGCAACGCAATTAGCTGGAACTGATGGCATGCGAATCTGGCACGACCAAGCATTAATTAAACCCCCCAACGGCAACCCAACTGCTTGGCACCTTGACGTGCCATATTGGTCTTTTGACTCGCATGATGCTGTTTCGTTCTGGGTTGCGTTAGATGATGCGACGTTAGGGAACGGTTGTATGTGGTATCTCCCCGGCACGCATAAATCTGCCCGTTTTGATAATGTCGGCATTGGTGAAAACATAGGTGCGCTGTTTGATGTCTATCCTGAGTGGAAAGAACTTGACCCCCAATCTGCACCATGTCCTGCAGGCTCTATGGTCTGGCATAACGGCTTATGTGCACACGGAGCAGGTGCGAACATGACGTTTTCGCATCGCCGAGCGATGACGTGCGGTTTCATGCCTGATGGATGCACCTTTAATGGAAAGAGAAATATCCTGCCAGAAGATTATTTTAACTCACTTGAAGTTGGTGATGTGCTTGACGACGATGTGCAGAATACGCTTGTTTGGCACAACGATTGGGAAAAATAAGGCATTTGAACATTAACTTGTCTTATTCTGAGGCACGTCAAGATTTACTTAATCTACCAAATGTCAATATTATTACCTTCCCTTCAATTCAGAGCCACGAACATAGGTGCTTATGCTCCTTCACAAAAAGGAGAAATAATTAAATGAGGGGTGTGCATAAATACGAATAACAAATATGCACACCCCTCATTTAATTTTAACACCTAAATATACACACTTAATTTAAAAAATCGGAACATGCTACAATATCTAACAGACTGAAAAGGATTCAATAGGAGATACATCATGGCAGAGACACAGGAAAACACACAAGAAGAAACGCAAGAAATTAATCGGTATTTCTTAAAATACCTCCGCGAAAACGCGCAACTTACACAAGAACAACTTGCAGAGGAAATGGACGTTAGCGAACAAATAGTAAAACATTGGGAAACTGGACGCAAACCACCCAGTCAAAAGCACTTGGTGCTGTTAGAAAGGTTTTTTGGAATTCCGACAGGAGCATTGACAATGGTATTTGAAGAGTGCATGATTGAAGATTTTTACGCAGGATATTTTGAGCATCCTAAAGCATCCTTGCGTGTTGAATGGGCGACAAAACGCCTCATGCTTGGACAATCCCTTAAGGTTATCCCACTACATCCTAAACATGAGGTTTCCTTGAAACATTAACAGTCCAATTTGTATGCTTTTGCAGATAAAAAGCGATTGTTGATCTTTTTTTATACTATTTTCATACTATTTTAGTATTTTTTTTAACCATTTCAAGGCGATTTCGTTTTTTGTAGTATGAAAACGAAAATTTTTACCACAAACGTCGATGTGGCAGCTGCGGCTGCATGTGGTGGACTTACCTTGATGCCGATGTTCCCCCTCTTTATGGAACAGCACGGACTCCGCTATAGTGTAGTCGCACTTGTCATCACACTTTGGGGATTTATTTTACTAAAACTGATGGACACAGAACCGGAACCGCAACGTGCCGAGCAAATCCCGCCTGTTTTCCATAAACCACAACCCAGGAAAAACAAGCGGAGACTCATCACTGCAGCGGTTCTCTTTTTGATAATCGGGGTGATGCTGTTCGGTGCAATCAAATTTATTGATGCAACACAGACAGATACAACCTCTTGCCTTGAATGGACACGGAAGGACTGTGTAAAGGAGGCACAGCAATCGCCTTGTCCACAATCAGAATGGAAATCGTCTTGCACGCTGGATGCAGCGGGGCAAAGTGAA
This sequence comes from Candidatus Poribacteria bacterium, assembly GCA_965219695.1. Taxonomy (GTDB): domain Bacteria; phylum Poribacteria; class WGA-4E; order WGA-4E; family WGA-3G; genus MSPOR6. Next base: position 50,760 of record CBDCOJ010000020.1, read on the forward strand.
CAACAGATCAAGTTGGAATGTATCAAGGATATGCCGGAACCGGTTTGTCCCCCTCAACATCAGCGCGTCCCTTGCCCGCTGGACGTAGCGAAGCAAAATGAGCAACCGTTTAATCAAGGAGAATAGCAATGAATAAGAAGATGGTCGGAGGAATTATTGTCCTCGTCGCATTAGTCGGTTTTGTGGGTGTTTTCTTACTGATAGGTAGGAACACCGACACCGAACCAATAAAGGTGTATAAAGCAAAGCACCTTCGGAAGAAGTTTTGGAGAAAGTAAGCGATGATTTGGCGGCACAGGAAGCACAAGAGACTGCCAAACCACCGCCCCCAGGCGAAACCCACGAAACCGGATACTGGCACGGCGACCACTGGCACCGTTACGATGAAACGGATGAACAACACGGTAAGGTTGTCACCCCGCCGGTAACTGCAGCACAAAGAGCGGAATGGGAAAAGTTTTGGAAAGATCAAGGGGTAGAACCACCACCACCCGGTCACGGGTATCGGTATGATAAAGACGGTAGAATCGCAGGTTTATTTAAGTATAATGAACCGCAATTTATAACAGGGTGGTCAAAAGAGATGGTCCCTGGAGTAGATTTTACAAAATTAACAGAAGAGGAATGGATCCGATACCATGCATTACGTCATATTATGGGTGGAAGCGTGCTTAGAATAACTCAAGAAATGCTAAAACAACTCAAAGATGACGATCCAGTTCCTAAAGCAACCTATGCACCAGGTGTGCAAAAGCTTGCAAGAACGTGGCATACCCAGCTTCGCCAAAAAGCCTCTGGAAGCCGTCCCTATGTATCTACTCTAATAAATTGGAACAGGGACCCAACACTATCAGAGTTAAAGGCAATAGCGAAAAAGGAAAACGAGTTGCTCGAATCCCTACAGCGCCCTAAACGCCCTCGTCCAGAATGGCAGCCTTATGTAGAACCACTTGTCAAAGAACTTGAAGCAGCAATTGCTGCTGAAAAAAGGAGATAGAAACATGAAAAATCGCATTAGTTTTTTAATAGTCGTCTTTATGACGATATTTATATTCACACATTTTACGTTTGCTTTACGATCAACAGGTAGAGATTGTACTGGCTCATTTTTCGGCTATTTTTGGGAAGGCGCCTCTGATAACGAAATCATAGAGAAATTTGAGTGGAGAGGCACCAATACCATAGAACCTTGGATGGAGAGTGTCGGCTACCAAGATGCCACGATTTTTGGAAGAATAAAGGCGTATCAAAGGACTTTTGGTCGTGGCACGGTTGGCGTTGTCCCACAAGGATCGGTATCGGGTCCAAGTTTTTCGCTTACATTACCGAAAGAGTATAATCTAACAGGGTCGGTGGACTTAGTGGTACTTGGGACACAACATCAATGACAACGAAAAAATCAGATACGACAGATGAGCCAGGCACTTATACGTTGACAGGGAGTGCTGACTTTATGGCAGTCGGCGGTGGCGGTGGTATCAAGGTGGATAATCTTGGGGGAGTAACATTTTCTGGGACGGTTGCATTTAATCTAACTAAGTCTGCGGACTCTGTAACGCATACTTTGTCAAGTTAAACAGGAGCGTCCCAAGTCTTATGAATGCGCGCATGAAAACTGCACGGTGATGCTCCCGAATAGATACCACCATAGGCAGCCGTGTCAAGAGAAGCGGTGGCGTTCCGCGTCTAATACCGAGATAACTTGCAACAGGTTATACTATCGTTGTCAAGAATCCACCTGTCCGCTTGATTATCTGCATGTTGCAACTCATGCTTGTGGTATCCACAAGGATACCAAACAGAACGTGAGATTGAATGCAAGTAAGCATGAGTGGCAAGCCAGTTGCCCCATAAACATCACACAAGATGGCACCAATGTTTATTGCAGGGTTTCTAACTTCTACGCGTGTGAGGATCCCGCACATACCTGCGATTTCCCACCTCCCAGTAATAATAGTGATGGTAACGGGGGCAGTGGCAGCCCAAACAATGGAGGGAGTACTACCACACCGCCGACAGCACCCGAACCTGAACCTACGCCAGCACCTGAACCTGTACAATCGGGGACGACGTGTGCCAACGGACATTCTTACGATCCTGACAACACGAGTGAGTATAACAGGCATCGCACGCGTACGTGTCGTTACTGTTCGCAGACGTGGGAAGTGTGCGGAACGGGCAAACCGCTGTGTAACAAACCAAATCGCAGACAGAATGGTTGGAAGTGTCGGGCAACAGAGTAGCGTCACACCTTACAACCTTTACAGGCAGGCATCCGTTTGGGTATCTGCCTTTCTTTTTATCAATATCCTCCACTGCCCAACATAAAATCATCTCCTCTAACACCCTTTGATACGAGAACCGTTCAATTGATTTTTCCATACTGTATTCAGAAGCTAATTACAGACTGATTTGCCATCACCGATTGCATAATTACTAAACTTTATACTTGAAAATGCGTCAAAATTGGCAATAAACTTTTACCAAAAAATTTTTATTCAAATTTTGTGCTGAACTTTTGTAATCGGTTATTGTCAAATATAAAAGGCTTGTTAAAATTACAATCTTCTACAGTATATTTTTTTTAGTTTAAGGAGATGCTGATGCTTCGATGGAGAATTGGGTTTACGTTTATTCTGGTTAGTCTTCAGTTTTTGGTGATTCTTTGTGTGAGCGCACAAGAACCAGAGGAAATTGACTTGTCTCAACCGCTAACGCTTGAACAGTGTATTCAAATGGGTTTAGAAAGGGCGACAAGTATGCGAAATGCAAGGTTGAGTCTTGCTATTCAGGAACTACGTGTGAAAAATGCACGTGCTGATTATTTCCCTTTAATTACCTCCTCTGGTCGATACGATTTTTCTGATCGGTTGGATTTCGGTTTTGAACGTGAAAACTACGATTTAGGATTGACTGGACGTTATACGCTTTGGGATAATGGACAACGTGAAGTAGGTTATGCACAATCAAAAGAGGGATTGAAAGTTACAACCAACCGTAACGAAGGGATAAAACAAAATGTAATTCTGCAGATTACACAAGCGTATTATGATGTCCTTAAAGACACAGCACTTGTTAAGGTGAGCGAAGAAGTATTGGAGCGATCCAGAGATAATACAAAACAAATTGTAACTTTAAAAGAAGCGGGTGTACTCATCCGTGCTGATGTCGCAACTGCCAGAGTTCGCGAAGCAAATGATGAATTAGGGTTATTAAATAATCAAAATTCGCTTCAAATTTCACAAGCAACTTTGCCACGACTTATGGGATTAGACCCTGGACTGCTAATTACCGTAGCCGTTGATGAATCCTTTGAGTTATATCTGGAGCGCGGGACTATTGAGAAGATAGATATTACTGTTGAAGAAGCGATACAGACTGCCCTTGAAAATCGCCCGGAATTTAAGGAGACTGAAGCACAAATCAAACAGCAGGAATGGAGTTTGATACTTTCAAAATTGCAACGTTGGCCTCGGTTGAGCGCGAATGCAAATTATAACGTAAACCTTGATGATTACCTCCATGAACGTCAAAATTTCTCAGACTTTCGGAGTTGGAGCGTTGGTGCGTCACTTAACTTTACGCTTTTTGATGGCGGTGTTTTGGGAAATCGAGTCAAAGAACTTAATATGCAGTTAGAACAAGCACGCGAAAATGCCAGTGACTTGGAACGCTCTGTTGCGCTTGGGGTGCGACAAAGTTATTTAAACCTTAAACGCAGCGAAGCTGCTGTAGAAATCTCTAATACACAAGTAGAAAATGCTAAAGAAAGTTTAGATGTTGTTCAAGGACGCCTTAAGGTAGGAAAAGCGATTCCACTTGAGGCACTTGACGCACAAACAAGTTACGCGCAAGCATTGACAAATCGGGTGAATACCTTTTATGATTACAAAATTGCGAGAACACGATTACAGGATGCAATGGGGGTCCTGCAGTGATTATGAAGATCGGTAAAAAGTGGATTATTATTAGCACAGTTACTATTATTGTTATTGCTGTAGTGGTAATTGGGGCAACCCGAATGAACTTCGGGAATAAGAAAGCAGACGAAGAGGACAAACGTGAGGTGGTTCGGCGCGGAGAATTCCTTGTAAAAGTGCAAGAATCTGGCAGCCTACGCTCCTTTATTGAGGTAGATGTCCGGTCAAATGTAGAAGGTGAAATAACGGAGATTTTCGTTGAAGAAAGCAAAACTGTTCAAGAAGGCGATCCGCTCCTCAAAATTGATGATGAGCAGATTTTAGAGGATATGAAGCAGGCAGAGGCTAACCGTGATGCAAGAAAAGCTGAACTTGAACAGGCAGACCTACGAATAAAGATTGCTGAGCAACGCGAAAAAAGCGACCTACTGCAGGCACAGAATGCTGTCGCCAAAGCTGAAGCTAACATCCAATCCTTTGCCGCAAATAAACAGCAACGGATTACTGAAGCGGAAACCCTTGTTGCAACTACGCAGAACTTGCTGGACCGAGACCAAATCTCACTGAAGCGGGCGGAAATCTCTCTAACACAGGCAAACTTGACACTCGATCGGGCAAAGGCAAGTGTCACATCCGCAAAAATTACCTTTGAGACAACACAGTCCGAACACAAACGCAACGAAGAATTATTTCAAAAGGAATTAATTTCAAAGCAAACATTAGAGCAATCCGAAAAACAACTCGCTTCGACTAAATCTCAATATGAAACAGCACAGAAAGCGGTTGAATCCCAAAATGAAACAATTAAATCCGAAGAAGAAAACATCAAACGGGAGAAAGTGGCAATTCAGAGTCGAGAAGCAACACTTGCCCTTAATAAAAAGAACGTTGAAACAGTCAAAGAATCTCAAGACGCACAAGAAAAGCAATTAAAAGCAGATTTAGAAAACGCACGCACCCGTCTCAAACAAACTGAGGATACCACTGAGGAAGAGAAGGATCTTACAAAACATGCAAAAGTTAGCGCGCAAGCGAATCTGCTGCAAGCAGAGAGCCGCCTCAAATCTCAGCAAGATCGTTACAAATGGACAACTGTCAAAGCACCTATGTCCGGCACAATTACACGGCTTTCTGTAGAAGAGGGCGAGATTATCACTTCAGGGCGGTCAGCGTTTTCACGAGGTGAGGCAATCATGCGCATCGCTGATCTTTCACAGATGATTGTCAGAACCCAAATCAACCAAGTTGAAATCGGTAGGATAAAAGAGGGACAACGCGTAGAAATACGTGTGGATAGTTTTCGCAATAAAATCTTTAATGGTAGAGTCAGTGAAATTTCACCAAGTTCTACCCCACGTGGGCAAGGCGGTGGTGGTGTGATTACCTTTGAGGTAAATATAGAGGTGGAAATACCGGATCAAGAAATTAAACTATTGCCCGGAATGTCGGCAGATGTAGATATTATTGTCTTTGAAAAACCTGATATTCTTCAAATTCCGATAGCCGCAGTGTTAAGTCCAGAGGTGTTTACTGTAAGAGCCACACTTAATCAAAACGATCTCGGGCAGTTTAAGCAAGGACAAAAACTAAAAGTCCAGAACCTCATCGGTAAACAGTTCCCTGGACAAGTTACGAAGATTTCCCCTTCAGAAACCCGCCGCAATCTTGAAATTTTGTTTGATGAACCTCCGAAAGGGATGCGTCCAGGTCCAACAGAAATCGCTATTGTAATTTCTGAAAGCAAGCGATTGTCTGATATAGAAGCAGAAATCAGAAGTGAACGTCAGCATTTTGTAAAACTGGACACAGACGAACCATCCAAAAAGGATGGAGAAAAAGGTGTCAAAACGCATATTAAAGTTGGCAGGCGGAACAATACGCACTTTGAAATTCTTAGCGGCTTAAAAGAAGGTGATCGCGTTTTTGTTCCTTCTATGATGGAATTGACAAGAGGAGAAGAAAATAAAAATAACAGATAATAGGTGAATTTGGCAGCCTAACTTCCAAAATCACAAGTGCGAATTCAAACAGATAACCATGATCAAGGCAGGAAAAATATATGTTAATAGATGTTCACGACATAACAAAAATCTATGAGATGGGTGATGTACAGGTTCATGCGCTGCGAGGCGTTACCTTCACTGTAGAGTCTGGTGAGTTTATCGCTATTATGGGACCCTCTGGTTCTGGTAAATCAACTATGATGGACATCTTAGGGTGTCTCGCTACCCCAACAGATGGTGAATACTTCCTTGAAGGTGAAGAGGTAGGAAAACTTTCCGACAACCGTTTGGCAGATATACGGAATAAGAAGATAGGATTCGTTTTTCAGTCATTTAACCTTCTTCCGAGAACAAGCGCACTCCATAACGTTGAACTCCCACTTATCTATTCTGGCTTAGGAAGAAAAGAACGCAAGCGAAGAGCCTTTGAATCTTTGGAAGCAGTCGGATTAGCGGATCGAGTTGACCACAAATCAACAGAATTGTCTGGTGGACAAGTTCAACGTGTCGCAATTGCACGCGCACTTGTGAATAAACCTTCAATGATTTTTGCTGACGAACCGACAGGTAACTTGGACACGCGCTCTGGTGCCGAAATTTTAGCCATTTTTGACCGCCTTAATGAGGAAGGTAATACTATCATCATGGTTACACATGAACCGGAGGTTGCCGAACATGCCAGACGCGTCCTCCACATTCGGGACGGCCTCATTGAGCAAGATGAAAGGCGAAACTAACACTCCAACGAACCGAGTTGAAATAACCACTCCTGCTCGACTCCATTTCTCTCTGATAGATTTGAACGGGCAACTTGGTAGAATTGATGGTGGGTTCGGATTAGCCATCACCGAACCGAAATTTCAAATCATTGCAGAACCGTCAACAGAAATTCACGTAGAATCTGTTGACTACCATGAACGTACCTGTGCTATTCTGACACATCTCCAAAAAACTTATCAATTCCCCGGAATCAAACTAAAATTTATCTCCGAGATCCCAACGCATAGTGGCTTCGGGTCAGGCACGCAACTTTCTCTGGGAATCGCCTCTGCTGTAAATCTGCTCTACGATCTGGAATTAAGTATTTTAGAACTTGCAAACGCAGTAGGACGCGGTGGAACTTCTGGAATCGGCGTCGCAGCGTTTGAGGCTGGCGGTTTTATCGTTGATGGTGGGCATCGTTATCCTGAACAGAAACCCTCTTTTCTCCCGTCTTCTGCCGCAGACTATATTTCCCCACCCCCGATTTTATTACGATATACATTTCCAAATAAGCCTCTCCTCATTGTCGTGCCGAAGTGTTCACGTATCTATGGAGAAGCGGAATTGGAACTTTTCCGGACACTATGTCCACAACCTGCATCTGTCGCGCCAAAGTTGTCCTATCTTCTGCTGCTTAAAGTACTACCTGCGATCCTTGAAAATGATATGCGTAGTTTTGGTGGGGCTTTAAACGAGATTCAAACATTCGGTTGGAAAAGGGTGGAGATTGATGCCCAGGGTGCTGAATTGCAGCAAACACTTGAATTTTTACAAACCAACGGTGCGTTAGGTGCTGGTGTTAGTAGTTGGGGACCAGCAATTTGTGCTGTGAGTGAAGACATAGATTCTTTAAAACGTAAAACAATGGAATACCTGGCGACTTTACCAAATGGCGGCACCTGCTTTATTACCTATGCCAACAACACAGGCGCACAAATTAAAAAAGTTGGCTAAAGCATGATTGCTCTAACCAACCGTCACTATAACAAACGAATTAACCTTGAATCCGATTTGAAATCTATATATGCAGACTTACTTCTAAATCAGCGGTATTCTTCTATCCTTTTCCAGAAGAATAGTAAGGATTAGTACCCGATGCATGGTCAGTTGTATCAATGACCTGTTTGATTTCTGGGAACACTTCTTGAATCATTGCTTCAATGCCATGTTTAAGTGTGACATTCGCCATGCCACATCCTTGGCACCCACCGCCCATGTGGATATAGATGGCGTCGTCTTCAACATTCAGAAGTTCAATTTGTCCACCGTGTGCTGCAACAGCTGGATTAATTCGTTCATCAATCAGTTCTTGAATCTTCTGCGCCTTTGGATTGTCCCATGTTGGCTTATTCGGATTTTCTATCTTAAACCCGCTTGAATTAAGGTCTTCAACATAATCAATAACAGCACCTTTAAGGTCTGGTGCACTTTTGGCATCAACCAGCACCTTAAAAGTTCCCATTTCAACGACGATGTCGTCTTCCTCAGCTTCAGTAGCTAAACCAAGACTATATTGGAAATCGGAAGCACTACGTCCTTCAATACTAATGCGTAATCCTTCCACTTCCACATCTTCAGCATCAATAACAGCTTGAATCTTTTCTTGTGCTGTTTTGGTTACTTCCAATAAAGATTCTTCAGTTCCCGCGAACTTTTTAAACAAATTCTTCATAAGTTTCCTTCGTGAATCCGACTCAAGCAGCTGTTCGATCTGCCTTGTAGTCAGTGCGGAATTCACCCATTTCGTTGTACAGGCTACCTAATTGAGAAATTGCATAGATTTCTAACTGTCGGATGCGTTCTCGGGTTACGTCAAGCGCATCTCCGATTTCACGAAGTGTCTTACGTTCCCCATCTTCAAGCCCAAAACGCATTTTTAAAACCTGCTGCTCTCGTTCCGGTAGTTTACTGAGGATTCTTTCTACCAAATCATGTGTAATCAATTGGGCGATTGGTCCTTCTTCGGACGCTGTTGAAGGGTCTTCGATTAAATCCGCTAACGTTGCCGTCGAACGCGCTGAACGGTCTTCACCAAGTGGTATATCCATTGATATGGTATCCGCATTAAAGGTAAGAATTTCCTCTACCTGTTGAACGGTTAGGTCAAGTGCTTCAGCGATTTCAGCGCGGGTCGGTTCACGCTGAAGTTCTTGGCAAAGTGCTGCATAAGTGGCATCAAACTTATTCATCTTTGCAACAATATATGCTGGCAACCGAATAGAACGCGCAAAATTATCAAGCGTCCGCATAATTGATTGCTTAATCCACCAAATAGCGTAGGTGCTAAATTTAAATCCTTTCCGATAATCAAACTTACTTGCTGCTTTGATTAACCCGATATTTCCTTCCTGAATTAGGTCTTCAAGCGGAACTTTGTTTCCTTGATACCTGACTGCAATAGAAATGACGAGCCGTAAATTAGCTTGAACAAGCTCGTCGCGCGCAGAAGTATCACCAGCTTCAATCCGTTTTGCTAACTCAACTTCTTCCTCGCGAGATAATAAACGATGTCCCGCAACACTACGTAACCAACTCGTTAAAGCACTCCTATCACTACCTTTGTAGTCGTTCGCATACTCCGTTTCTTCCGACGGATATACTTCATCTATATATGTGTCAACACCTTCAATGTCTTCTGTTTCACCGAAAAACTCGGTTTCCATTCGTCTCCTCTCCTTAATTATAGGAATTCAATTAAAAATCTGCCGAAAAGATATAATACATTATACTATAACGTTTTGTCAAGCAAATTGTTTAAAAAAAATGGTTATATTTATGAATTTTTCTAAAAAACTTAGAAAAAACGACATATCTCGCCTTTTTTCTGAAAATTCGAACTTATACTATAGTGTTTGGTCTAATAGAATAATCCGACAAATCATAACAATCACTTTCCAACGACATATATTATACGTATCTCTTGGTAAATGGCTACAAGTTTGGGAAATGTCTGTGAATTCACCTGATTTTTTACAAAGTAAAACTGTTACGACTAAAGTTGAGTTTGAGCCACATTATTGTAAAAGATCAAATCGAGTGGATTTCAGTTATAGTGTAGTGATACAATTTAAGGATGATTATACGTTTTGGTAAATAAATTAAACTTTTTGACAAAATGTTTCGTCTTAAAATGGCAGTTTCAGATAAAATCAAAACCAACCATCATTTTGCTTTTTCAAATACTGTGTTTGAGAAAGTTTCAATAATTCCCCGACAAGGTATCAATCCCCGCATGATATTATATGTTTTAGCGCAAAAATCACAACCGTAGTGCGAAAGATTAAATGTATTGGTAAACAGACAATTGTGATAGTGTTTGGATAGTTGAATTTTAAACTAATTAACTTGTGCTGCGTCAAAAAGCACGGGTTAATCTGAGAATCAATGAGGAACTTTATTTATGAACGGTGCATCCACTAAAAAATCACTCGTTGAAGTGCTACGAGAAGCTGACCTGATTTCAGAACAGGAATATCATGAAATTCATGAAAAAATACTTGAAGGTTGGGTAAAAGAACCTGCCCAAACTGACGAGGCGACAGACGGAGCACCTCAATCTGACTCACAAAGTTATCGGCAAATTTTGGATGAAATTGAAAAAGCAGGAGAATCAGAAGAAGGAATTGTTTCTGAATACGTTTCTCCTAAAGTTCTTGAACTTGCGAAAAAAGGGCGCGAATTCGGAACATCTATTCTACAATTAGAAGAAATAGAACCTGAGCCGGAAGCACTTGAGAAAGTGCCAGCAAGTTTTGCCTATCGTAATAAAGTTGTGCCAGTGCAACTTGAAGAGAATGTTCTCACGGTAGCAATTGCCGATGTTCAAGATGTAATGTTGATTGATGAAATTCAATACGTCACTGAGTGTGAGATTAACCTGCTTCTTGCTGATGAGGACGAAATATCAGACGCGATTGTTCGACTCTACGGTCAAAGTGCCGCTTCATTGCTGAGTGCGGGTATTAAAGGTCCTGTTGGTGCTGCTGCAACAATTGAGCGAGATAGAATTGAAGACTTTGGTATTGATGATAAGGATCTCAGTGAAGACCCCACAGTTGTTCACGCAGTTGACCAAATGATCATTGACGCGGTTCGTGCAGGGGCGAGTGATATCCACATTGAGCCTTATCCAGAAGAATTGAAGATTAGATTTCGGGTTGACGGTGTATTAGAAGACGAAGAACAACCTCCTGCATATCTACAGTCTGCGATTACTTCGCGTATCAAAATTATGGCTGGGATGGACGTGGCAGAACGTCGCCGTCCACAAGATGGAAAAATCAATAAAGAAATCGGTAGCCTCGGCGGTGGTCGTCAGATTGACCTTCGTGTTTCTACAGTTCCTACCGTTGCAACGCAACATAGCGAAAGTGTTGTGCTGCGTATTCTTGACCGCCAATCCATTGAATTCGGTTTAACAGAGCTGGGCTTAACTCACGATAATTTTGAACTATTTCAGCGAATGATCCATAAGCCACACGGAATTATCCTCGCAACAGGACCCACCGGAAGTGGTAAAACAACAACACTTTATGCTTGTTTAAAAGAGATCAACACACCAGAAGTTAAGATTATTACCCTTGAAGATCCAGTTGAATATGAATTGGAAGGGGTCAACCAAGTTCAAGTTAATCCTGAAATTGGTTTTACATTTGCCAATGGGTTACGGCATATTCTACGACAAGACCCTGATAAGGTGCTGGTTGGTGAGATTCGTGATGAGGAAACGGCTGAAATGGCAATTCATACTTCACTTACAGGGCACCTCGTTTTCAGCACACTACACACGAATGATGCCCCCGGTGCAATCACGCGCCTCATTGATATGGGGGTTGAACCGTATTTAGTTGCTTCTACAGTGGAAGGCATTATAGCACAACGATTAGCACGACGTGTTTGCAAAGCTTGCTGTGAAATGTACAAACCAACTGAAAAGGAAATCGCAGGAGTTCTTATCAACAACGGAGTTCATGTGTCAACTGACCTTGAAATTCCACGTGCAAACGAAGATGGCTGCAAAGAATGTCGTGGGAGAGGCTACAGGGGCAGAATAGGTATTTTTGAAGTTATTTTTATGACTGAAGAAATACGGTCGCTGGCACTCCAACATTCTTCAACCAGCGAACTCCGTCAAATTGCTATGAAAATGGGTATGAGAAGTTTACGCGAAGACGGATGGCAAAAGATTACTGCAGGACAAACAACGATTGATGAAATCCTTCGACTTACTCAAGAAGATGCTTACGAATTTGATAAGGATAATCAAAGTGCATTCGAAGATAATCAAAGTGCATCCGAATAGGAGTACTTGCAGAACATAGGACGGTTTTGTGATATACAATTTACAAATGCGATTGTGATACACAAACTGCAGCGAACAATCATCGTATTAAACATCGCTCTAATGTAAATGATATACAGTTCAATTATACAAGAGATTCAACATGCCAAGATTTCAATATGAAGCAATCACCTATACAGGAGCTACAGTCAACAATACTTTGGAAGCGGACTCAAAAGCTGAACTGATCGCGCAATTGCGGCAAATGGGATACTGGCCGACACAGGTTGTGGAGGAAGGTGAAGCACTTGAAACCAAAGCGAAACAGTTATTTAGTTTTGGAACGAAAAAAATAAAATCGGCTGAAGTCGAATTTTTCACCTACCAGTTAGCAGCATTAGTGAACGCACACGTTGCACTCCCTCGTGCTTTAGAGGTGACATTGGAACAGATTGCGAATCCGGAGTTAAACCGCGTTATTTCGCAGGTAAAATATGATGTGGAACACGGCGCAACGTTTAACGCTGCCCTGGAGCAACATCCAAAAGTCTTTTCCGAACTTTACGTTAACATGGTCAAAGCAGGTGAAGCAGGTGGCGTATTGGGAGAAGTCTTGGAACGGTTGGCAGAGTTCGCTGAGAGGCAGCGTGTTCTCAGAAATCAAGTTGTTTCTGCCCTATTCTATCCAGCAATTCTCTTTGGGTTAATGGTAACCGCAGTCATAGTTCTAATGATACTCGTTATTCCTAAATTCACGGACATGTTCCTTGAATTTAATGCTGAACTACCACTCCCGACTCAAGTCCTGATTGCAGTATCAGATGCTTTTGCCAACTTTTGGTGGTTAGGTTTACTTGTCATTAGCGTTATAGCAACAGTCCTCCGGCAATACCTGCGTACGGAAACGGGAAAGATATTGTTTGATCGGATTAAGCTTAGAATCCCACTTGTTGGACCCGTTATTAGCACATTTGCTATTGTTCGATTTACACGCACGATGGCAACTCTTTTGGAAAACGGCGTGCGGATGCTTCCTGCTCTGCAAGTAGTAAAAGATACTATCGGAAATAAGGTTTATAGTAATGCTATCACTGAAGCAGAAAGAGAAGTGGAACAAGGTTCAACGCTATCGCGAGAATTAGGGCAGAACAAAGACTTCCCGACCCTCGTTACCCACATGATTGCTGTTGGTGAGGAATCCGGGGAACCGGTCACGATGTTATCAAAACTGTCTGACTATTACGACATGGAAATCAGGAAGAGTCTTGAACGGTTGACGAGTTCCATTAGTCCTTTGGTAATTTTGATTATGGGATTGCTCATCGGATTTATCGCTGTTGCGATGATTCTGCCGATCTTTGAGGCACAACAAGCATTAAGCGGTTAAGGCGAACACTTATTCTCAGAGTCAATTTTTCTAAACTATCACAAGAGATATTTGTCTAAATAAACACAAGTTCCGTTTATATAGTTAGAAAAAACCAGAACGCGAATTCTGGACATTAATAAGGAGTTAAACTAAATGTTTAAACAACTTAGAACAGACGAATCAGGGTTAACCCTCATTGAATTGACGATTGTTATCGTTATTTTGGGTATTTTAGCCGCGTTCATTGCACCAAGAATAATGGATGCTCCCCAAAAGGCAAAAGTTTCAAAAGCAGGTTTAGAAATTAACAATCTATCAACTGCATTGCAACTGTATGCAATTGAGGTTGGGGAATATCCGTCCACAGAACAAGGTTTGAATGCTTTGTGGCAGGCTCCGAATCCGACACCTCAAAATTGGGGTGGGCCTTATCTTCAGAAGCAGCTGACGAATGACCCTTGGGGTAATCCGTACGTCTATCGAAACCCAGGCACCCAGGCTGGCTACGATTTTGACCTACTGTCGTACGGTAAAGACGGCAAACAGGGGGGTATCGGTTTTGACAAGGACATCACCAACTGGATTGAAGATACTCCGGCAGCACAGTAAACCTTTATCATTTAACAATAGGAAAACCAGCATGTTTAAGAAACTCCGAAACCAAATCCCTTCGTCCAGCGAGGACGGTTTTAGTCTTATGGAAATCATGTTGGTATTCGCTATTATTGCTGTTTTGTCATCAATATCTATGCCTGCGATGCGGGGATTTGCCGCATCGCGCAGGTTAACAACCTCCGCACATGCAATTGCCGATACGCTTGCATTTGCACGAGATATGGCAATTACCGAGCGAACAACGCATCTTGTCGTATTTGATGTTAGCAGCAACAGATATTGGTTGGCTTCCAGCGAAACTTTTGACACACAAAATCCTACAGCTTCGGCAGGGAGAGCTGCCAGTCCTACAACTTCAACGGGTGGGCAAGTTGTGGTATCGCGAACGGGTGGAATCATGGGAATCCCGCAACCACTCAACCAAGGTGTTACGATAGCAGCTTTAGTAACAACACATAACGGTGTAATCCAACAAATTACTTCAGGCGCGGATTATGTTTATTTCTCCCCGACTTCAACATCAGTAGATACCATTGTGTATCTCCGAAACGTTAAAGGGACGGTGTTGGCTGTTGTTGTGGAGGCATCAACCGGACGCGCCAGCATTCAACAAATGACACCAGAACAAATTCAAACGTTAGGTTTAGGGAACGATTTGTAATATGTCAAAACTATCAATTTTCTCACGTGAAGATGGATTTACGTTTGCCGAAATCCTTGTAACCGTAGCGATTATGGCAGCTGTATTGCCAGCACTATTAAAGGTATTTGGTGATACCGCTCGGAACGTGTCTTTTTCAGATAACCGAGTCACAGCACTCTATCTGCTTGAAACTCAGATGGCAGAAATTAAAATGAACGGTTACCCAGAAACTGGACAACAGAGTGATGTGATTGGAGATTCTATCTTTGAGTGGCAATCTATAATTTCAGATGTAGAATCCGATGAAATTTTTGGACTCCGGAAGGTTGAGTTAACTGTCTTTTGGGAGCATTTGGGAAAGTTGCAGTCAATTAGTATGTTTACCTATATGGCTGACAGGGAAATCCAACAACAGGAAAACCAATAAGGTAAAACAGTTGCGATATAGGAAAACGGTTGATGTGGGACACTAAATTATGAGAAATCTAATTAATAAGTGTGAAAGCGGTCTTACCCTCGTTGAGATGCTAACTGCTGTAAGTATTATCGTAATTATGGGTGGTTCCGCTTATGCTGTTTTCAATACGGCAATAAAAGCATACAATCGCACCCAATCGAAATTGCTTCAATCGCAGCGTTGCCGTGTGGCTATGAACCAGTTAGTCACAGATTTAAGGCAAATGCAGGCAGACACATCTGACGAAATGTTGGTGCTTTTTTCCCAAGATGTCCCGACTGAATCTATTGATAAGAATATGGATATTCTCAGTTTTGTGACGTTAGTAAAAACCGACCCAGATCCGTTTGTAACGCAGGTAAATGCTGCTAACATTTTGAATACACCTCCTTTGAGCGATGTCCGGCGCGTTGCTTATTATGTCGGGCTGAAGATTCCTATAGCGGAACTGCGGAGTGAGAATTTCATTCCCCAGCCATATATCGCATCACAAGAGCCAGGACAAAACATATCTAATCAGGAAGAAAATCTTTCACTTTATCGCATTGTAACTACAGCACTAAACCCTGAATTGGTTATTCAGTCATTTATGAATACCGGAACGATTCCAACAGTAGATGAAAATGGTATGCCAATTCATTTTACAGTAGATCCGCTAATTGATGGGATTGTTAACTTTGATCTGAAGTATATTGATGAAGAATCAGGGTCGGTTTATGACTCTTGGGATCAGACAGACATACTTCCAATCGCAGTTCAAATCATGATTTCAGTAATAGATGAAGATAGACAAGAATCAACGTCAATGCAGGCTTTTGCACAAAACCCAGGTGTTATGACCCAAGGTGCCTTAACACAGTCAACTATGGTATATCTGCCCGCAAGTGCAAATACCTCCAGATAATAGAAACAGTTAACTTCAATAAGGATTTATAATCATTTCTGCTGCCAACATGTTTCGCTCTCAGAAAAGCACGTTTAAGGATAACCAATGAGAGAATATCGTAATACTCTTGTCAGATATAGAGGTTCGTCTGCCAAAACAACGTCTTGTTTTAGCGATTCAAATGGATTATCGCTTATCTCAACACTTTGGATTCTGACGATCCTTTCTGTCTTAGCAATGCAGCTGCTCTACTCATTTAAGCTTGAAAACAATGCACGGCGGAACTTTGTGGACAGAGTGAAGTATCATTACGCAGCTAAAGCGGGATTTGAGTGGGGGATCGCAAAATTGCGAACTGATGAAACTAATTTCGACTCGCTTGATGAAACATGGGCGGAACCAGTTCAGCAACAGATTGATGACGGTTTCCAAATTGGTAGAATGTTAAACTATCAGGTTACCATAACTGATGAAGCGTCAAAAATTAATATCAATTCTGCACCGGAGGATACTATCCGAAATTTACTCGGCCTTTTAGGGGTTCAACCTGAAAACAATGCAACGGGTGATCTCGCAGCTCGGATCGTTGAAGGACGACCATATCGCACCGTCCGCGATGTTGCACGCGTTGAAGGGATGACGTCAAATGTTCTTTATGGCATACAACAGCAAACAATAGCGGCACCCGAAACCAGTGAGTCTGAAGATATTCCGCCGCAAATACAAACAACAATGGGTGGCAATAGTCTTGTTAACATAGCAACAGTCTATTCCATTGACGCGAATACTGATTCTAACGGGCAACAAAGAGTCAATATTAATTCTGCGAACGCACAACAGTTGAGGCAAGTTCGATCTAATAATAATCAAACAGTTTTTTCACAAGCTGAGGCGAATGCAATTATCCAGAATCGTGAATCTAACGAATTTAAGGGAATCTCTGCCCTGTTAGATGTATCAGTTGTATCGGATCAGGTTTTTAATAATATAAGAAATCAAATCACTGTTCAAGCTGCCTCTGTCCAAAATACCAGTTCTGAAAATAACCGATTTGGTGATGGAAATAACCAAAGTGGAGGCGGGGGGAATAATGGCAATGGCGGTAATGAAAACTCACAGATTAATATTAATACCGCTGACTCAGATGAACTTCAGGAACTTCAAGGAATTGATGAAGGCGTTGCCGAACGGATTATAGCACACCGCAATTCCCAAGGGTTCTTCCAAAACATTGATGCAATTAAAGAAGTGAAGCTAATGACAGTCCGAGAACTCGCTGGGATTGCTGATAAAATTACAGCAACAGATGGACAAACTGTAAACGGATTAATCAATATAAATACAGCACCTTTAGAAATATTGCAACTGTTACCAGGGATGGATCAAACAAAAGCGCAAGCAATTATTACTCGCCGTGAAGAGGAAAACCAAGAAGAACAACAGGGCACATTAGGAGAACCAATCCGAGGCAACCCGTTTAGTGACATTGGGCAACTTTTAGATATTGAAGAAATTGATAATCAAACATTCCGAGAAGTTGTAGATTGGGTGACCTACCGTTCACACGGATATCGTATTGAATCTGCTGCGGTTGATTTGAGCGGAAAAACCATCGCAACGTATGTTGGTGTCGTTGTCCGAAATGATAACCAATTGAATGTTCCATATTTACGGCAGGATTAGCAAGAGGCATTACGAAAAAATAAATGAGGTTTTATAGATGGCAAAAAATCAGGTTATAGCAATTGATATCGGTTCAGCCGCAGCTAAAATAGTACATATCGAAAAAATTGCTGGTGCGCTGCATTTGATTAACGCAGGTGTGATCTCTTTTACGGACCCTGATAATCCTCAACACACTTCTGAAGATGTGCGAAAGTTGTGGAATCAACTTGGAATCAAGCGAACCTTTTTCAATAAACATAAGATAGAAGTTGGAATTGCGATTCCTCGTGGATTTGTTTCCACAAAACGTTTACCTAACTTACCGCCAGCAACAACCGATGCACAGTTGCCTACCATAGTGGAAATGGCAGCTGAGACAGAGCTGCCATTTCAAGCAGAAGAATCTATATTTACGTACCACGATGTTCAACGGACACCAGAATCACTTTCTGTCGAGTTAGTCTCAACAAGGCGAGATACTGTAACACGCTATATGGGGTTCTTAAATGAAACAGGTGTTACACCTTCAGCTGTGATCCCGTCGATGTTAGCTATAGCGAATGTAGCGCGCAGTGCCTTATCTAATCCCACAGCACGGACAGTCATCGTTGATATTGGGGCAGAACGTTCAGATTTCTGTTTAATGCGGGGGAACACGTTAGAATTTTCTCGTGGATTTTCTGTCAGCGGAAACCAATTAACCCGAACCTTAATGACAGAAATGCAGCTGGACACCGAAACAGCAGAACAGGAAAAACAACATATCCCAGCACATCAAGCACCTACTCGTACCTGGGCAAGGCGGTTCATCGGAGAGTTAGAACGATCTATCATCGCAGCCGAGAGGGAAATTAACGATGATGAACCTGAAGCAATTGCGGAAATTTGGTTATGCGGCGGCGGGGCACGCGTTCCAGAGTTGGCAGAAACATGCCAGGAACAACTTCAAATCCAGACAAGACTTTGGAACCCTCTACAAACTGGCACTTTAGACACAAGCAATGCATCAACACAAGTACTTGAAACTTATGGAGATGCTTTAGCTGTTCCTTTGGGGGTTGGAATACATCTTTTGGAAGCTGAAGAACCTGTGTCGTTGTTACCGACCGAAGTCAGTGTGAAACGGGTTGAATCTACTCGTAAACACCAACAATTGATCACAGCAGGTATTGCAGGCTTCATACTTCTCGTAATTGTACTTTGCGGTGTTACCTGGAGCAGATCGCAAAAATCTAAAGAAGCCCTATTAGACAATCAAATAGCTACATTTGGGAATCTACAAGTCAATGCGAATAAACAACTTGCACTTGAACTGATTTTAGCGGACAAATTAACCCATCAAATTTCTCCAATGGATATTTTACATGCGCTCAGTTCACTTTTTAAAGATAGAACAAAAGTGGCTTGGAAGACATTTGAAGTTAACAATTTGGATGACCTGGAAAAAACACGTATTTCCTTTAGTTTACAAGCAAATTCACATCCTTCTATTAACTCGATGGAGGGTGTTCTTCACAGTTCAAAACTCTTTAGCAACATTGAGATAGGAGAGGTTACAACGACAGGTGATGAACGAAGACCAACTTTTGAAGTAAAAATAAACTGTCGATTGAGTCGTGAAGCAACCCAAATGTTTGCACAAACACGTTATCCGAAACCTGTTTTTGAAACTAAAATGATAGAGGGGGAAGAAGTAGACCTACCACCTTCTATAAACATTGAGAACTTAAAAGATATGTCAATTGAGAACTTAAAAGATATGTCAATTGAGAACTTAAAAGATATATCAAAAGAAGAAAACGAAGAATAGAAACCAAAAAACTAACCCACTTACATTCTGCAATTATGGTGAATTAGAAACATAGGTAGACACTCTCGTCCTCTGGTAGACGAGGTTTCTTAACCTCGCTGCTGGAGAGTGTCCAAGTAATTCTAAAATTTATCAAAAATGCACAGAAAACCTACAAATTAGGTAAGGAAATAGAAAGTGGAATTAAATCTTGAACTTACAAGGCAAACTAAAATTTTGCTTGGAGTTTTGGTAATTGTTCTTATTGCTACCGTTGCAACACAATGGGGTCCAGGCCTCTATGGCTTGATTTCCAATACTGACATGGAAAACAAGCGACAAAACTTGCAGACATCTAAAGATTTAGTAGCAGCATCAAAAATCCTCAAACCTGTTGAAACCGGTTTATACGAAAAAGCTGGACTCGCAGGCGAAGAACAAGCTAAGACTATTTTTGATGGGAGTTATTCTGGAACGGTTATCCGTGAGAAAATTCACGCAATTGTGAAAGAATCTGGTATCCCCGATAATTACCAATTTGATGTGGATCCAGTCCCAGGTAGAAAATCAGAGAAAATATCAACTCATGCACGACGAAACCTTGTTGTTTATCTTTATCAGAAGAAATTGGAAACTGAACGTGACACGCTCAATGCTGAAATTGAAGCTGCACTCCAAGCTGAACTTCAAGCACAAACCGAAGCTGAAATTGAAACAGAAGAGGCAGCTATGGATATGTTAATGGATGCATGGCTGAACGAGACAGAGGCAGATGTTGAAACACCCGAAGAATCCGAGGAATCTGATGAGGATCAACAGGTAGCCGAGAAGTCTGACGAAAATCCAATAGATGAAAAACTTGATGAAGATGAAGATGAAGATCATCAGGTAGCCGAAAAGCCTGATGAGGATCAGGTAGTCGAAAAGCCTGATGCAGATACCTTAAAGCCGACTGTGGAAGAAGATGCTAAAACACCTCAAGAGGCCTACAAAAATCAAACCGATGCGGAAAATCCGATGGATACTGAATCCCAATGGGAATTTGCATCTTTACCAGCAAGCATTCCAAGTTCGATACAAGTTGAATTGATCGAACTCATTATTTCAATGACGGAGCAGTATCTTGTAGGTGCTGAAATTAAATTGTTTGAAAAAGAGTTTTATTCTACACAAACAGAGGCAACCTCCGGGTTTTTCGGCATTGGTGCTAAAAAACCTGTAACCGAGATTAGTTTTCGTCCAAATAGCCAGATTGCAGCCAATTTTACAGAACTCATTGATTATTACGAGGAAGAACTGGACAAGGAAAAACTTAACGCAGAACTGCTTGAGTATCTTGAAACGGTTGAATCGCAGATTATAGAACTTTCTCGGAAGTTACAAATGGCTCCCACCTCCTATTTGCCTGAAAGTTATACCGTAAAAATGAAGTTTAAAGCGGAAATTGATAAACTCGTTAACTTAAATCGACTCATTGAAACCAAAACCAAGTGGTTGATGGTCCGAGACCTACAAATTTCCGCTGATAACAAAGATAATAAAATAAATGTGGACATTCTTATGATTGCGAGGGTTTATCAATAATGAAAATGTGCAGAAATGATGTTTGTCCGATGTGGGTTCAGAAACCTAATATATATTTGATTGTACTGGTGTGTTTCGGGTTCTTCCTCCTTATGCAAGGAGATCTGTTGGCGCAGCGTGGTGGTGAAGGCACAATGGAAGTTGCTGAACGGGATGAGGAAACGGGTGAAGCAATCCGGTTTAACTTCGACTTTACCAGTCGAGAACTCAAAAACGTGTTCGAATGGTTGTCTCGCGAAACCAATCTTACCATTATCGCGAGTGAAAACGATATTCAAGGGAAGTCGTTTGCCCTTATTAATTTGAATAACGTGACGCTTGATGAAGTCATTGAGAAAGTCAAGACTGTGCTTGCGCAGCATAATCTAACCTTTGTTAAGGTTGATAGCACCCTCCTTGTCACGACCTTTGAAAAAGCGACAACGATGAATGTGCCTGTGAAAATAATCGAGGCTAATCCTGATCTGGTTGAAATGACCGATGAGATTCAGACATACATTATCCAGTTGGCAAATGCGTCTGCATCGGAGCAAGCGGGTGCTTTGAAACCTTTGTTGAATAAACAGGCAAACATCTTTGCTGATGCCATGACAAACGCACTCGTTGTTACTGACGTTGCTTCAACTGTACACAGAATCGTCACCATTTTGCAGTTTGCTGATGAAGGTGAGAGATTCCCAATGAAGATTGCTTTAGTCCCGCTTACTTATGCGGATGCTACAGGTATTGAACAAACGCTCAATAAGGTTTTTGAGGATAACAAAGAAGATGATAAATCGGCTCGTGGCGCAGGTGGCATGGATCCTGAGCAAATCAAGCAAGCTATTGAACAAGGTTTAGGTGTTGCATTGATTGATGGCATGATTAAGGTCTATGCGGATAGCAATTCAAATACGCTTATCCTCAAAGCAACCGAAGAAAATCTAACCATACTTAAAGAAATTATCCGTCATCTGGACACTGCGCCTGATCTTTCAACGGATATCCGAACATACCAACTGAATTATGCCTCAGCAGAAGATGTTGCCACAACACTTGAAGAGATCATCACTGGTGAAAGTAGCCGAGGGGGTAGTAGAAGGAGTTTTGACAGGGAAGATATGTTGGAAATGATGACGTATCGACGGAGACGAGGGGACACCAGTGATCTTTTTCAAGGTATTATCGGCTTGGTAAATATCTCACGGAATGATAGGTTGAACATCGTCATTGTTTCCTCTGACCCGCGTAATTTTACTATCATCGAGAAGATTATTGAAGTCCTTGATCAAAAGCAGACAGAAAATGAGTTCAAGATGTATCTGCTTGAGTTCGCGGATGCTGCGACATTGAAGGAAAATCTTACCCAACTGTTTGAAGGCGAGGATACGGGTAGTGAACGAAGTAGTCGATATTATTGGTGGGACCGGGATAGTAGGTCGTCCTCAAACCAAGATACCGGTTTTGGCGTACAAGGAACTGTTCACATCGTTGAAGATATTAGACTCAATGCCTTGCTCATTTCTACTTCTGCTCAGAATTTTCCAATGATTGATGGTCTGATTAAACAACTTGATGTTAACCTACCCGACCAAGAATGGGGTTCAAGAATCTTTTATCTCAAGCACGCTGATGCTGAAAATATTGCAAATCTGATTAACACACATTATCAAGGGAACCAAGACGATATCGGTAATTATGATAGCTACTATTATTACCGTTATTATCTTCCTCAGCGTCAAACGACTGCGCAAGCGCAAGGTTCTTTGGCGGGTAATGTTGCTGCCCAACCTTTGGAAAGTCACAATGCCCTCATTGTTTCTACAGGTACAAAACGTAACTTTGAACTTGTTGAAAACTTTATTAAGCAGCTTGATATACCTACACCCGATGCAATGGCAGAAATCACTGAAATAATTCGGCTTGAATATGCAACCGCAGATTCTATTGCCCAAGTGCTCGGACAAGTTTGGCAAGACCCACAAGCCGAAGATGAAGAGTTTGGTTTTAGAAGATTCTTCAGTTCAAGATTTGATGAGGATGAACCGACAGACATCAATTCCCTATACGGCAAGGTTACTGTTTATGCCGATCCGGATACAAACTCGCTTATTGTTACAACCCGCCGCCGTTATCTTGAGCAGGTTAGAGCACTCATCAAAAGACTTGATTTCGTTCGAGGACAGGTGCGTATCGATATTAGGATACTTGAAGTTACCCTTGATGAAACCACAAAACTCGGCATAGAAGTGGCTGCCAATGAAAAGAAACTTGCTGGAATTGAACTTGCTCCAGGGAATCCACTTATCGGTGATACAAATGCAGAACTCGGACTTGCTCAGGAAATCTCAGGATTTAACTACAGTTTGGTCACAAAAGAGTATATGGCACTGCTACACACACTTATTCGTGAAAATAAAGTCAAGACGCTTTCTACACCGACAATCACGACACGCGATAGCCGCCCTGCCACATGGAGCAGTGGACGGCGTATCCCATATCTACAAAGTGTGGATACCAACAGCATCCTTGGAGATACCGCGACACAACCGCTTTTCAACTACGATTTTATTGATCCCCCTGTCGGCATTAACATTTCACTCACGCCTTATATTGCCAGATCACAGGCGGAGGAAAATGGAAAACGGACAATCGGGTTAGATATTACAAATATCAGTGCCAGTAACTTTATTGAGTTTACTGACTTTAATGCGCCGATAACAGACGATAACTCTCTCACTGCCTATGTTGACGTTGAGGATGGACAAAAACTTATTGTTGGTGGCATTATTCGCAAGAAACAGAAACAGGTGGAAAACAAAGTGCCTATCCTTGGTGATATTCCTTTACTCGGAAGACTCTTCAAAAGTACTGAAACCGAAGTTCAAGACACTGAGATCGTTTTCATTATTACGCCTCATATCTTTGATATAAAGCAACCAGATGATATTAAGAAACAGAAACAAATCGCTGACGATTGGCAAAAAAGTGGGCAGTCAAATTTAGAGGAATCAATCAAGTAGTTGCAGAATTCCATTACATTCTTACCTTAAAAAGAATTCGGATGATTACGAGGAATTGTCTATGATATTGAAATGTAGTAATTTGTTGAAAATATTATCACGGCAAAACAACAAATTATACCTAATTTCTTTGGTATGTTTCGGATTCTTTCTCCTTATGCAAGGAGATCTGTTGGCGCAGCGTGGTGGTGAAGGCACAATGGAAGTTGCTGAACGGGATGAGGAAACTGGCGAAGCAATCCGGTTTAACTTTGACTTTACCAGTCGAGAACTCAAAAACGTGTTTGAATGGTTGTCTCGCGAAACCAATCTTACCATTATCGCAAGTGAAAACGATATTCAAGGGAAGTCGTTTGTCCTTATTAATTTGAATAACGTGACGCTTGATGAAGTCATTGAGAAAGTCAAGACTGTGCTTGCGCAGCATAATCTAACCTTTGTTAAGGTTGATAGCACCCTCCTTGTCACGACCTTTGAAAAAGCGACAACAATGAATGTGCCTGTGAAAATAATCGAGGCTAATCCTGATCTGGTTGAAATGACCGATGAGATTCAGACTTACATTATCCAATTGGCAAATGCGTCTGCATCGGAGCAAGCGAATGTTTTGAAACCTTTATTGAATAAACAGGCAAACATCTTTGCTGATGCCATGACAAATGCACTCGTTGTTACTGACGTTGCTTCAACTGTACACAGAATCGTCACCATTTTGCAGTTTGCTGATGAAGGTGAGAGATTCCCAATGAAGATTGCTTTAGTCCCGCTTACTTATGCGGATGCTACAACTTTAGAGCAAACACTCACAAGAGTCTTAGAGGATAACAAAGAAGATGATAAGTCTGCGCGTGGCGCAGGTGGCATGGATCCTGAGCAAATCAAGCAAGCTATTGAACAAGGTTTAGGTGTTGCATTGATTGATGGCATGATTAAGGTCTATGCGGATAGCAATTCAAATACGCTTATTCTCAAAGCAACCGAAGAAAACTTAACCATACTGAAAGAAATCATCCGTCTTCTTGATATAGCACCAAATTTGACGACTGATATTCGCACCTACCGTCTCGACTATGCCTCAGCAGAAGATGTTGCCACAACGCTTGATGAGATTATTACTGGTGAAAGTCTCCAGGGGGATGGGGGTAGAAGAAGTTTGGATAGGTGGTCTGCTGAGAAGATGCGGGCATATCGACGTGAACGGGGTGAGTCGGGTGATCTATATCAAGGTCTTGTAGGTACAGTAAATATTTCTCAAAATGATAGGTTGAACATCGTAATTGTTTCCTCTGACCCGCGCAATTTCACTATCATTGAGAAGATTATTGAAGCACTTGATCAAAAGCAGACAGAAAACGAGTTCAAGATGTATTTACTTGAGTTTGCAGACGCCGCAACGCTCAAAGAAAATCTAACTCAACTCTTTGAAGGCGAGGATACGGGTGGTGATAGCTACCGATATTGGTGGGACGATAGAAGGGATTCAAATGAAGATACCGGTTTTGGGGTGCAAGGAACTGTTCACATCGTTGAAGATATTAGACTCAATGCATTGCTCATTTCTACATCCACTCAGAATTTTCCTGTGATTGACGATCTGATTAATAAACTTGATGTCAACCTACCCGACCAAGAATGGAGTTCAAGAATCTTTTATCTGAAGCACGCTGATGCTCAAAATATGGCAAATCTGATTAACGCACATTACCAAGGCAGTGGCGACGACGGTTTTAGAGGGGGTAGTAGTTATTCTTATTACCGCTACTATCTTCCTCAGCGGCAAACAACACCGCGATCACAAGGTTCTTTGGCAGGTAATGTTGCTGCCCAACCTTTGGCAAGCCACAATGCCCTTGTTGTTTCTACAGGCACAAAACGTAACTTCGACATGATCCAAGACTTTATTAGACAACTTGATATACCTACACCAGAAGCACAGACAGAAGTCACCGAAATAATTCGGCTTGAATATGCCACAGCGGATTCTCTTGCTCAAGTGCTCGGGCAAGTCTGGCAAGACCCGCAAGCCCAAGATGACGAGTTTGGTTTTTTCTTTTATTGGGACGATGACGGACGCAATCAGGATGAATCTACAGACATTAATTCACTATTTGGCAAGGTTACTGTCTATGCCGATCCGGATACAAACTCGCTTGTTGTTACGACCCGACGTCGCTATCTTGAGCAGGTGAGAGCACTCATCAAAAAGCTTGATTTCGTTCGAGGACAAGTGCGAATTGATATCAAGATCCTTGAAGTTACCCTTGATGAAACCACAAAACTTGGCATAGAAGTGGCTGCTAATGAAAAGAAACTTGGCGGGATTGAACTTGCTCCAGGGAATCCACTTATCGGTGATACAAACGCAGAACTCGGACTTGCTCAGGAAATCTCAGGATTTAACTACAGTTTGGTCACAAAAGAGTATATGGCACTCTTATACACACTTATCCGTGAAAACAAAGTCAAGACGCTTTCTACACCGACAATCACGACACGGGATAGTCGGGCTGCTACATGGAGCAGTGGACGCCGTATTCCATATCTACAAAGTGTTGATACCAATAGCATCCTTGGAGATACCGCGACACAACCGCTTTTCAACTACGATTTTATTGATCCCCCTGTCGGCATTAACATTTCACTCACGCCTTATATCGCAAGATCGCAGGCGGATGAAAATGGAAAACGGACAATCGGGTTAGATATTACAAATATCAGTGCCAGTAACTTTATTGAATTCACCGATTTTAATGCGCCGATAACAGATGATAACTCCCTCAGTGTCTACGTTGACGTTGAAGATGGACAGCGATTGATCGTCGGTGGCATTATTCGCAAGAAACAAAAGCAGGTGGAAAACAAAGTGCCTATACTTGGTGATATTCCTTTACTCGGAAGACTCTTCAAAAGCACCGAAACCGAAGTGCAAGATACAGAGATCGTTTTCATCATTACCCCTCACATCGTAGATATTAAGAATCCGGATGACATAAGAAAACTGAGGCAGAAAGAGGATGATTGGCAGAAAAATGGAATGAAAGATATAGAGAATTCTGACAAATAGTCTTTGTTCGAAAACTTGCCAATAGTTCCAATTACTTACAGCGAAAACATGCGCTGTTACCGTTTTTTTACCGTATATTCCGATACAATTTCGCAAGTCGTTCCAATGAAAAACCTAAAAAGAAGAGTAAGGTAATAAGCCAATTAATTGCGGTTGTTCGGATAATGCCGTTCGCTTCCCACCGCCGTGCTGATATATGAATGTAAGGCTTAACCATTTTTGTTTTTCCTAATCCACGCAATGCCTTAGAAAATCCCATCTCTTCCATTATTGGAACTTCTGGAAAACCTCCGATACGTTCAAAGTCGGTCCGCTTCACAAAAATTCCGCTATCTCCATAAAAGATCTTTAGATATTTACCGCGCATGTCTGCGGTAATTTCAATAATGCGATATAGGATACTCCGCCCATCAATTTTTTGAAGAAATCCACCACCGACATACTCCGACGCTAACGCTGTTTCGACTGCAGCAAATGCACCCGCTTCAAGCCAAACGTCTGCATGTAAAAAAACGAGAATTTCACCAGTTGCCGCCGCCGCACCTGCATTCAACTGTTTGGCACGTCCCCGCTCAGATTTAATTACCTTCCCATATTTTTCTGCTATGCTAATAGAACCGTCGATACTGCCGCCATCTACAATAATAAGTTCATGGTTTTTCAACTCAGGTTGAAGTCGAGAGAGCGTTTTTTTCAAAATCTTTTCTTCATTCAGAATCGGTATAATAACTGAAATCATATCAAACTATAGTGAACTTTGAAATTAAAGATACACATTTTCTGTGAATCAACGCTGAATACGCGTTTGGCATTCAGCCAAATCAACGCCAAATGCGCGTTTGGCATTTGGCGGGAGCGATCTCCGAATCGCGACACGTTTGCAGTCGGGAATCGGAGTTCCCTCCTACAAGAAGATACACTTCTGTAGGAGCGACCTCCTGGTCGCGACCATATCAAAAACATTGGAAAGACCCGAAAAACTGAATGCTCTGACCTTCTACGAAGTTTTGTTGACATACTGGTTTAATGCCAAGATCGGAAAAACAGAGGCATAAATCGGATCGCTGTATCCACCAATTACTTCCCAATAAATACCGACACAACTCTCTTGCCATGAACCGTTTTCTTTTTGATTCTTTAGGAGAAACTCAACTCCTTTTTCAGCAGCCCGGTTTTCACTATTAGCAGTAAGCAAGAGCGCATAAGTGCACCATGCCGTCTGCTCTACGGTGCTATCCGTGGGATTACCAAACATGTCTTCTCCCATCCACCATCGGTGTTTTGTGTCTGTTCCAACCAACGAATCCCACGTGCAATCTCTGGCACATCTCCAAATCCTGCTTTGACAAGTGCAGCAAGCGCGCATGCTGTTCCGTAGGTGCGTTTCGCTAACCAGAGATCGTCCCAGTACCCTTCACGATGAATATTCGCACGGAGCCATTGAATGCCTCGGTTTACAAACATTTCATTGTCACCGTCTGCAAGTAATGCCTCAATTGCATGTGCGGTAATGCTAACACATCCAACATCACCTTGCCCGGGTTGATATGTGCTCCAACTCCCATCTGTCACCTGATTCTGTTTCAACCACTCAATTCCGCGTTGAATTGCACTTTTGGCATCTGTAGATGTAAGTTTTGCTCGAATTATAGCAAGGGTTGCCAAAGCAGTATCATCTGCATCACTGGGAAGAGAACTATCGCGCATGCCAGAAAATGCCCAACCACCGTTGTCATTTTGGTGATCAACAAGCCATTGTGCTGCTTTGCTGATTATATCTGAACTGTTGGGATAACTTATACTGACTTCTGTTAACGCAATGATGCTTAGGGCGGTATCCCAAACATTAAGGTTTAGTGCTTCACGACACCCACCATCAGGGTTTTGCGTGGCTTGAAGCCATTTGATACCTCTTTCTATTAACACGGAGATATCAGGGGCAGCATCCCCTTTGTCGCGTAGTTCAATCAATGCCAAAATAGAGAGTGCGGTAATATAATTCACACGAAACCAACTGCCATCACTCAAAACACGGGCTTTCAACCAAGCCGCCAACGCATTTATGATTTCAGAACGTTTTGTAGTATTTAATTCAATCAAAATAAAGACAGGAACTAAAGTATGTTGTTCAGCAATAAACAACTCTTCAAAAAGGGATGTGTTGAAAAGGTCAACAGGAGGGAGTTTGTTTCTTGGGGGTTTCAATAAAGCGCGCAGCGCGGGGATACGCGCTAAGAGTTTGACGAGTTTCATCAACGGCAATGCATTTTTAGAAACAGTCAATTTCTGCCAGTCAAATCGATGGAAAGCAGCATAGGTGAGTTTAACTAAGGCAAGGTCAAGTGGGTACTGTGGAATGCACGAAAGTGTTTCCTGAAGTTGTGGAGTCAAAGCATTTTCAGATATTTGTTCTAAAATCGATCGAACAAACAAGGTCGCATCTGAATTTGATTGATTTGCGGTATCTAATCCCCATGCACCGTCTTCCTTCTGGTTATTAATGAACCAATCAATCAACACTTTTTCTGGTGTTTGTCCTTGCGCAAGTTGAACCCAAGCATAAGCACAAGATGGAAACGTACTTGAGGAGAGTTGCCCTTCAAAGTTTCCGTCTGCCTGCTGCTGTGCCAGCAAAAAATCAATAGCACGTGCTAAGGCAGATGAAACTTGTTGCTTAATTGCCGAATTATGTTCGGATGTTCGCCTTTCTGTCATCGTTTAAGGCTACCCCATAAAAGCGGTAACGTTAGTTCAGTGAATTCAACCGCTTGTGGTTTTTCAAAGTTAGGACTAAGTTCGTCAGCTTCGCGGGCAATGTCACTTATCCGTACTTCGTCGATTAAACCTATCCACTTAAACTGGCGCGTGTTCTTACTCCCAATGACTACGTCATAGTCGGCACCTTTCAGCTTGCCACCATGGTTCTTTGATGCCGCCTCTTTGCCATTGATATAAAGTTTAACTGCGTTGGAATCATAAGTGCCAGCGATGTGATACCACTGCTTCAATTTAAGTGCTTCTGCTGGTTCAGCGGAAGCTCCGCCGTTTGTCGTGTTAATATGGAATTTGGGCATAGCATTTGAAACACCTAAGTGGTATGCGCCAGGAGGACCATCCCAGTTAGCGCATATTAGCCGCCAACCGTTTAAGTCTTCGGGATATACCCACGCTTCTACGGTAACAGCAGTTTCAGGTATAAGTTCTTTCGCCTTACCAAGTGAGATTACTGTGTTACCATCAAAACGGAATGATTTTCCGGTTTTATCCTCTTTATTCCAATCTTGGTTTGGATCCCATGCCGCTTTCCCTTCAACCTTTGCCTCCACATTATTGTTGGAGATATCTTTAACCTTAGCCTCATCAAAATGCCAGAGTCCGAGAGTGTTGTTATCGGGAAGGTATTCAAACCCCTCTGCTGCGGAACATGTGGTAATCCATAAGAAAAGTAGACTCATACACAACAGAAGAGAACACTGTTTTATAGATAACATACTTATTTCCTCCATAAATGCTTATGACATTTTGAAGAAGTATAGCATATTTAAACGAATCAGACAACCTGTTTATTCTGTAAGTTCTTAACATAATGCTTGTCAATCAAAGGGATTTATGATAAGATTATGCGTAATTAAAGGAGAAAGAAAATGGCAATAGGATTAGGTGTTATCGGAATCAACCCTACCAATATGGGTTCAACTGCAACATTGTTAAAGGATGTGCCAGACCTAAATTATGAACTTCGCGGCATCTGTGCAAAGCGAGCGGATATTCTTGAAAACTACGCCAGAGAAATTAAAGTCGATTTTTGGACTACAGATTTCCGTGAATTGGTCCAGCGTGATGACATCTCTGTCATTGCAGTCTATTCACCAGACCATCTGCACGCAGAACATTGCATCGCTGCGGTTGAAGCCGGTAAGCACGTGGTCTGCACAAAACCGATGGTGACTACGTTGGCAGATGCACAACGTTTGGTAGACTTAGTTCGACAACACGGTGTAAAATTCCTTGTCGGACAAACAATGCGGTTTGACCTGCAGTTTTTAACGATGAAAAGGCTCTATGACGATGGTGATTTAGGTGACATCATGGTAGCGGATGCTTATTATGTTCATGATCTGCGCGATGTCTACGATTTCACACCGTGGCGACTGCATGTTCCACAAGACCTAATGTTTGGTGGTGTTGTGCATCCTGTTGACATCTTACGCAGTTTTCTTGGTGATGTTGAGGAGGTGCATGCTTATGGTGCAAAAGGCACACTCACCCCGGAATACCCGATTAGAAACAATTTCTTTCTCAATTTGAAGTTCAAAAGTGGACAAATTGCCAGAGCGATGGGACTTTACGATGTCGTCCACCCACCAATGCCGATGATGCAAGTCTCCATTTACGGTAGTAAAGGAACGATGATTGGAGATTTTACAGATAACAAAGGCGGAGAAGTAAAACTCATGCTTGATAAAATGTCTGCAAGAGAACCTTTTGAGATGACATGTCCACCAGAAATTGACACGAGCGTTTATGGGCATGGGCAAACAGTCATCCGATATATGCGGCATTTTCAACAGTGCCTTGAAGAAGATTTAGAGCCTTCTCCGAATGTGGTTGATGGTGCGAAGTCTATCGCTGTTGGTGTTGCAGCGTGGGAATCTATTGAAACAGGAAAACCTGTAAAAGTATTTAACGAATTTTAGCGAGGACACAAACAACAAAATATGTAAATTTTTCTTGAGAGTGTTTAAAATTTTCGCCTCGGTTGTTAGTCTTCGCTTGTGCTCTCACCATAGATACCAATTCCTTGTATAATTTAAGTTGCCAATAGATTTACAAAAAAAATCCTCCCTGTTTTAAGGGAGGAAAAGTGGATTATTTAAGAAAAATTAACGTTAATGAGGAATTATTTATTTTTTATTGAAAAAACTTAACTTTTTTCTTGACAACTTTTTGCACATTTTCTATAATAGTTCTGTTCATGGTAGTCTCCTATAATGTTTATAGGTGCGCCGACGGTGTAGCAACCACCGATCGACGCGGCGCTGCCATAATCCAGCTATAGCAACGCTAACCTAATTATAACATGAATCCCTATATTTGTGTAATTTTTAGGTTAGCACCTTACATGAAAAAGGAGAACTTCAATGAAACAGTGTAAGTTGCCTATCCTTACCGTATTCCTCGGTATCTTCATTATATTTACAACAAGTCAAACAGTTTATGCACAAAATGCAGCAGAGTTGCAGGCACAAATTGATGCCTTAGAAAGTAGACTTGCTGAGTTGCATGCTGAGGAGATACAACTTGAAATAGATTTAGGGAACGCAGAGGTCAACTTAGCAAGTGCTTCTGCAACCCTTGACAGTGCAAGATATTGGCTTTCGGAAGCTGAAAAAGAGCTAACGCACGCTAAACTTGACCTTAACAACGCTCTAAACGGAAACGACGCAGCCGCAATAGAGGACGCAAGGTTTTGGAAAGCCTATTGGGAAAGTGTTGTTGACGATTTAACTGATTATTTAAACGAGGTGATTGCCGAACATCAAGAAGCGGCAGATCACCTTCTTTCTGTACAGCGGGAAATGAGAGCGAATGCGAAAAATATCAAGTCTGTTGTGCGTGAGCTTAATCAGGCACGAGCAGCGTTAGCGGCACTGAATTAGACGCATCTAATTCAGTAATTTTACCAAGTTTACCTTCGTAATGTTGATGGTAAATTGTTCATTTTTATCAGAAAAAACTTAAGTTTTTCTTGACAACTGTATGTTTGTTTTTTATAATAATTTACGTTCATGGTAGTCTCCTATAATGTTTATAGGGTGCGCCGACGGTGTAGCAACCACTGATCGACGCGGCACTGCCATAATCCAGCTATGACAGTGTTAACCTAATTGCAACATGAAACCACCTGTTTTGTGTGACTTTTAGGTTAGCACCTTACATGAAAAGGTTTCACAATAACCTTTTTTATTAGGAGGACTCAATGTATAAACCGAAACTCAACAACCACATTAATTCACTTTTATTTGTTCTTTTCGTTCTGGGGGCATGTATTGTCATTGCTCATGGACAAACCGCGGGGGACATTCTCAGTGAACTTTCAAGCGCGCAAACGGCATTAGACATATTAAATCGATTAATTCCTAACCTTGAAAGAGATACTGCAGCTGCATTAGTTGCCCGCGACATTGCGGCACGTAAGGCTGCGGATGCAGTTGTAGAATTGGAACCACAGTTAGCTCATGCAAGAGATGCAGTAACCGCAAAAGAAGGTGAACTTACATCTGCAAATCAAGCATTAATTGCAGCGACAACTGCATATACACAGGCGGAGACAGATTTGCGAAACGCAAGACTAAATCTGGGAAACGCGTTTCGTAGCTACCAGGATGCGGGGTTTGCACTTGCCGATCACGTCATGAACTGTTTTAGATGTCGCTGGTCTCGCTCATGCGGTGGACGGGAACTTCTTGAAAGTGTTATACAAAGTGCATACAATGAATACAGTGCTGCACGATCTGCCGTAAGTATGGCAAAGTCTAACTATGAGAGCGCAAAGACCGTTAAAAAGGAAGCGGAGAAGAGTTACAGTCGTATTCAATCTGAACTTGTGCCATTACGCGCGACGGTTTCAGATTTAGAAGGTAGGGTACTTACCGTCGAAACGGAATTGGCAACAGCAGATGAACATTACAAAGCCTTAGATCGCGAACTCCAAGCCAAAATATTGGAGCGTGATGCATTGCGCTTAAAGATCCCGAAGTTACGCGAGAAGTTACGCAAACTTCGGGAAGCGGAAAAATAACAAATACAGCAGATGAAACCGATATTGAGAGGTGTAGATCATTACACACAACAAGGAGAGGTTCCTATGAAAAAAATCGGTATCGTTGGCATGTTATTTCTATTATTCATCGCTGGATTTTGGTTATCAAGGCATTTACTTATCGCACGATGGGGGCAGGATGCCCCCATCCCAACTGGTGACCTTTCTTCTGAGGCGTTAGACCTATTAGAGATACTGCCAAAGAACCCAATACAAATATCAGATAGAGACACATCCAAACTTCTCAAACTTGACAAAACAAGTCAAGATAAAATCCTGAAAATCTATCAAGACAATCCAGGTGAGACTGTTGTCCTACTCAAAGAACGCATGCAAAAAGGCGAGATGGATCCAAAGATCAAAGAACTCTCTATGTCCATCTTGCAAATCTTGGAGACGATACCACAAAGACGTCTTGATACAGCAAAACGCATTGAACAAGCCAAACAAGACCGTAGAGATTGGGAAAAAGAACGCGCTGATATACGTGCTGAAATCAAAGCACATCGCGAGGGGCATCCCCTGCAGTGATGGCTCAGAGCAACATAATTCAACGTTCATAGACACACGACAAAAGAGGATATTCCACATGAAAACTAAACTTTACGGGGGACTGGCGATTTTTATTGTCATCATTTGTGTGAGTACCGTACTCTTTATCAAGCAACAATCCGAAATCAATCAACTTCAAACAGACGCTGTGGACGGACAAAAGATGCTACTTGATAGAGACACACCCAAAAAAGCCAATAAAATCGATACACCAGCACCAAAAGAGACACCTCACACAG
This sequence comes from Candidatus Poribacteria bacterium, assembly GCA_965219695.1. Lineage (GTDB taxonomy): Bacteria > Poribacteria > WGA-4E > WGA-4E > WGA-3G > MSPOR6. The sequence continues at coordinate 85,414 of CBDCOJ010000020.1, forward strand.
AAGAAGAAACTTCTTTGGATGCATTTGGAGGGGACTTGACATACGAAACCTATAAAAAACGCATCACAACAGAATGGCAGAACGCTGAGCGAGATGAAAACGGATTTATCATAAATCCGATACCATCCGTGCCAATGCCTGAAAACTTTCAAGATCAAGAAAATTTTGAGAAAGCAATACAACTCTATAAGAAAATCCTGCGCAAAGAAGGACAGAACGTACAAGAGTTATTAGACCAAATCCACATTGATGGCAATTAATGTTTAAAATGCAAAGAAAGCGTATAAGAAAGCGAAGTCAAGGTATGACTATCTCCAGAAAAAACTGAGGGCGATAGGAATTATATCTCCTATCTGACAGGTCTTATCGCTGCTTGCGACAGGAAAATTGCTGATTTCAATTGGACAGAGTATTTCGAGCAGAACCCGATCCCCGAAATAGATTTAGATGAGGACTAACACAATGAACATAAAATTCTATATCGGCATTATCGTGTTCCTGTTATCGTTTATTTGTGTTTTTTGGTGGATGCGAAGTCAACAAAGTGACACCGCATTGCAACCGTCAAATCCGACACAGAACACCAGAAGCATTTCTTCTGAAAAGATAGTAGAATATCGACAACTGTGGGAAAACTCGCTTGCGAAGCATTTGCCACCAGACGAAATCCAAAAAATGGATCCAAAAATCAAAGAACAGCATTTCTTGGATTACGTGCAAAGCATGGAGAAACATCAAGAAACGTTTGACAAACTCTATCAAACAATTGATGACACGCTCCGTGAACAAGAACCCATGATAAAATGGTCGCTTGAGTGGAAAAAGAATCGTCCACAACGGCAAAAAGAGCGGGAAAGGCAACGACAACAGCGCAAAGCAGAGGATGCTGAATTTGATGCCTACCTGAAAGCAGAGGTACTTTCACGCCTTAGAAAATTCGCGGACATTGACGATGATGGGAATTTCATCTCATGGAAGCCGGGATTTATGGCACTTGTTGAGAGACGAGAAAAAATGGCTACAAACATCGGGCAATTTGCAGAAGATGAAACACCGTCGAAAAATGGTGTCTCGCCTCCGAATGCAACGCGATTACCAACAACCACGCGTCCACAAGAAAGCGTTTCTCCTCCCTCAGCGGAACAACGGCGAAACGAGAAAAAATGGCAAGATGACTTGACGTTTAAGGTTACAGAGTGGAGCAATCAACTCAATGAGCAATACCCTGATATCTTCATCTTGCCCTATTTAACGAGTGAGGAATATAACGAGTTCTTTCCAACCGAGGAATCACGTCAAATGCTCCAACGGCGGCAAACACAGATGCAAACCGATGTTGCCAACCGAGTGCAAAACCTGTTATCAACTGATACTTCTGGTAATAGACAAGAAAAACTTTCTGTCGTGCGCGAGATTCTGTCTCAAAACTGGGATGCGGATTTCGCAGACGCTGTAATAAGCCAGTTACAACAGGAAAAATAGCATAGGTTTCTAACAATACCAAGGGCAGAGAACCGATGTGTTACCTGCCTTTCTTTTATTCTCAAATGTTTCTTAAACCTCACACGCTATTGTTTGAAACATTCACGCCGTCAACAATCCTATAAATCTAATAATCCTGCTAATCTTGGTTTAGACATTAAGCACTGTCAAATGTGCATAAAGCATTTGGTGGGATTAATATTTTCACGGCAACTCCATCCATTGAATCGTATGTGTCAAAAACTTTAGATACTTTTTTCTTGACATTAGTTGGACATTAATATATAATTTAGGTATACCTAAAATAAATTCTCATTGTTTATAACAATTTGGGCATATATAGCCTAAATTTAGGTAGGTTAAGCCTGCCATATACCGCAGAATAAGGAATTATGCACGTAGCGTGTTTCCTTGCGGATTGGAAGACGAATGCTTACACAAGCGGCTGAGGACTACCTCAAGTCAATCTATAAGTTACAAGAGAAGGGTGGCAAAGTTTCAACCGGTATTTTAGCGGAATATCTTGACGTTAAACCAGCGTCTGCCACAGGGATGATCAAAAAACTGAAATCAATGAACCTTGTAAGCCATGAACGTTATCAAGGCGTTACACTTACGGAGGCAGGAAAAACTATTGCACTTGAAGTTATCCGACACCATCGTTTATTAGAACTTTATCTTTTCAAAGCACTCGGTGTGCCGTGGGACGGCGTTCATGAGGAAGCAGAGAAGTTAGAGCATGTCATTTCAGAAGATGTGGAGGCAAGGATGGATGAGTTTCTCGGTTATCCGACTGCCGATCCACACGGTTCACCTATACCGGATAAAAACGGTGTTGTGCCCAAAACACCATCAATTCCGATGACAGATCTGCAGAACGGCCAATCCTGCGTTGTTGCTGAAGTGAGTGATAACGATTCAGCGTTGCTCCGACATCTGGGAAGTTTCAATCTTTACCCTGGTACAACGTTCAAAGTTATTGAAATTGCTCCATTTGAAGGCCCCTTTACAATTGATATTGCTGGACAGCAAGCGGTTATCGGACGTGAGGTTGCCAAAAATATATTCGTCAATAATGTACAAGAAACAGATAATGTGTAGGCGCGCTTTGAAAGCGCGCTAATTAACACAAAGGACCTCCAAAAATGGAACAACAGGAAAAGATTAAACCAGATGATAAAACTATCAAAATATGGAAACACCATCTACAAGATGAAATAGATGCAAGTTTCCTTTATAACGTTTTCGCAAACCTTGAACCTGACCCTGACCGAAAAGATATATTGCTTGAGCTTGCTGAGGTAGAAAATCGGCATGTTGCACGTTGGATGGAGATGCTCACTTCATACAACGTTAAGATCAAACAACAACGTCCTACTTTCAAAGCAAGGTTTTGGGCATGGTATGCTCGCAAATTTGACAGAAAGATGTCGCTTTCGCGGATGCTACAAGAAGAAGCCAGTGAAGTTAAGGATTATCTAACGCTCCATAAAAACAGTACATTGGCAGATGCCAAAGAAACAGCACTTGATTTGGCAAAAGAGTCCGCAATGCATACTGAAAGCTTAAAGGAACTCACCGGCTCAAGTGAGGAACCTTGGCACAAAACCGAATCCGGGGGGATGTTAGGTAATATTGTTTACGGTTTTAATGATGGATTAACCGCGAACTTCGGCTTGGTTGCAGGTGTTATCGCTGCAACTTCGAACATCTCAACAATTCTTGTGACAGGTATCATCGGAACAGTTGCCGACTCGCTCTCTATGGGTGCATCTGGATACCTCGCGGCGAAGAGTGAACAAGAAGTATACGAACACGAAATTGAGGTAGAAAGGGACGAAATTCGCCTCATGCCGGACATTGAAGAAGATGAACTCACGCTTATCTATGCATCTCGCGGAGTTCCAAAAGAGCATGCCCGGCTCCTTGCTCAGGAAGTAATGAGTGATCCTGAAAGAGCATTAGAGGAAAAAATACAGGCTGAACTTAAGATCGGTGAAACACATACGACACCATTCAAAGATGGATGGGTTACAGGACTTGCGACCGCTGTTGGTGCTTTTATTCCTGTAGCGCCGTTTCTTTTTACCTCTGGTGCAACAGCGATATGGATTTCTTTTTCGCTTGCGATGTTTTCGCACTTTGCAGTCGGTGCAGCACGGAGCCTTTTCACTGGACGCGGCTTGATTCGGAGCGGTTTTGATATGTTTGTTGTTGGTCTCGGTGTTGCAGGGGTCGGCTATCTTGTTGGTGAACTTTTAGAACGCTTTTTATTTTAACAGGACTTACGTACAAGCGGTAGGCGCGTTTTGATGAAGTTTAAGAAAATAAATCGGTAATTTGGCGAGGTTAGGAAGTAATCAACGATGTGAATGCCATTTAGGCATTCCTCGCCTCGCCAGCAGAGGTAGAAACCTGACTTGTGCAGATGGAAAATTACCGAATTAATAAATTAATCCTCATGTAAACGTGCTGATAATGCAGAATTTTACTGAAAAGGACACCATTTTAGCCGGAATTATTGCAAAAAATCGAGAAAATTGCGTAAGTCCTGATTTAAAAATACTTTTTTGGAAATTGAAATTATGATTAAAATGTCTATACCACTCTCAAAAATGTTAACACGAAATTTAAACGGATTTACACAATTAATACATAAAGTGTGTGTTTCGCTATGTCTGATAGCCTTTTTAGCAAGTGTTGGTTGTGACCCGAAAAATGCGCCAGATACATCTGAGGAAGGAAAAATTAGAGTTGTCACCACAATTGGGATGA
>CBDCOJ010000021.1:0-14585 GCA_965219695.1 Candidatus Poribacteria bacterium
TTGCGCGACTACAAACCGTTTTAGATTTCAGAACATTGTCATCAATCTACAATTTTCTCCTTGCCTCCTGCCCCTTATATTGCAACTGATACAACCGATAATAGATACCCTCCTTTCGTAACAGCTCATTATGCGTGCCAGTCTCCCGGATTTCACCGCGATGCATGACGATAATCTTATCCGCATTTTGGATCGTAGAGAGACGATGTGCAATCACAACGGATGTCCGATTCTCCATCAACCGACTGAGGGCGTCTTCAATCAGGATTTCGGTTTCGGTGTCAACGCTTGAGGTCGCTTCGTCAAGGATGAGGATACTCGGATCGGAAGCCAAAGCACGCGCAAATGCGACCAACTGCTTCTGTCCAACGGATAACCCACCACCATCTTCTTTAATCTCAGTGTCATATCGGTCAGGCATTTTTTGGACAAACCTATCTAAATGCACATCTTTTGACGCGCGTGCAACATGTTTTGATGAGATGGATGGATTACCCAAACTGATATTGTGATCAATTGAATCGGAAAAAAGAAAAATGTTTTGTTGCACAATGCTAATTGCACGCCGTAACTCCTCAAGATTCATTTCGCGGAGGTCCACACCGTCAATCAGTATCTGTCCTTTGTTGATTTCATAGAATCGGCACAGCAGGTTAATGATAGATGTTTTTCCTGCACCAGTATGCCCCACAAGCGCGACCTTTTCACCCGGTTTTACCGTGAACGATACATCTCGTAACACATAATCTTCATCATTGTATGCAAACCAAACGTTCCGAAATTCAATTTCACCTTTTAGCGTTTCTATTCCACTTTTCTCGGAAGTAGAAACGACGCTGGGTTCTGTGTCAAGCAGTTGAAAGATGCGCTCGGAAGATGCCATTGCGTTTTGAAAGATAGTATATTTTTCACTAAGTTCCCGAATTGGCCAGAAAAACCGTTCGGCGTATCGCATGAATGCCACTAACACGCCAAAAGACAACGCACCCTGTACAATCTGTCCACCCCCGTACCAGATGATCACTGCCGTAGCAAGTGATGCTGTTACTTCAATCAAGGGATGGAAAATAGAAAAATAGAAGATACTTCGTAAATTTGCAGCGAGGTATCTTCTATTACGTTCATTAAAACGAAGATAACTTCTGCGTTCTTGTGCGAATAATTTCATCGTCGTCATGCCTACGATGTTTTCTTGTAAAAACGCATTGATACGTGCATATTGTTTGCGTTGTTCACGAAAAGCACGGCGCGAGTAAATTTGATATACAAGCGTTGCACCAAAGATGATAGGCAACACTGAAAACGTTACAATCGCAACTTTCCAGTTGTAAAGCAGCATCGCCACCATAATACCTAATATCACTAATATGTTTGAGAATACTGTAATCACACCAGAGGTAAATAGCTCATTGAGAACTTGGACATCACCCATGACGCGTGTCATCAGTCTACCAACAGGATTCTTATCAAAATACTGCACGTCCAAGCGTTGTAGGTGCGAAAAGAGAGTTTGACGAAGATCGCGCATGACGTTTTGTCCGATCATTAGCATACGATATTCCTCAAAATAGGAAAATACAAACTCGCCTATCAATCCGAATACAAGAAAAGCTGCGATCATGCTCAACCCTTGCAGTTCACCTGGGACGATATAACGGTCAATAGCGATTTGCATCAGAAACGGACCAGCGAGGAACGAAAGTGTCCTCCCAACCATAAGAAATGCGATGAGCAGCAACTGCAATGTGTAAGGTTTGAGATATGCAATGAGTCGCTTCATCAACACTCGGTCGTACACTTTTCCGATGTCGTCTTCTTCTTCGCTATATTCATATAGGCCGCTTCCCATTCCAAACATAGGTACATTCCTCTCTAAAGTTCTTCAAGTTCATCCTGTAAGAGTTGCGTTTCATAGATGCCAGCATAAATACCGTCCTTTTCAAGAAGCTGTTCATGCGTACCAGATTCAACGATACTGCCATCATTTAAAACGATGATGTGGTCGGCTGCTTTCACTGTTGAAATCCTGTGTGAAATTAGGATAGTTGTTCTGCCCTTCATGATTTCTGTAAGTCGACTGAGAATTGTATCTTCAGTTTGCGTATCAACATTTGCAAATGCGTCATCAAGGATAAGGATTTTGGGTTTAATTATAATTGCACGTGCAAGCGCACTGCGTTGGCGTTGCCCACCCGATATTGTCATTCCTCGTTCACCAAGGAAGGTCTGTAATCCATCTGGAAACTCTTCAATTTGCGATAGCAGATCCGCACTGTGTGCTGCCTCCCTTATTTTATCGTCATTCGGAGTGTCGACTCCGTAAGCGATGTTATTTCGTAAATGATCTGAAAACAGAAATGGCTCTTGTTCCACAAATCCGATATTGGATCGAAGGACGTTCAAAGGTATATCTTGGATATCAACACCGTCAATATAAATAGTACCGCGCTCGGCTTGGCGGATGCGTGGAATTAGATTGACAAGACTGGATTTTCCTGATCCTGTTCCCCCAACAATCGCAAGCGTGCTGCCACGTTTTATCTTAAGATCGATGTTTTTTAGTACTGGCTGTCCATCGGGATAGGCGAAATTGAGATTTCTAAATTCTATTTCACCTTCGATGTTTTTCATATTCCATTTGACGTTTTCGCCATCATGAATTTCTGGTTTTTCACTGAAGATTGCGTTTATCCGATCCATTGATGCGGCACCTCGTTCAAATGTATTGACAATGAAACCAAGCGTAACCATTGGACGAACAAGCATGAAAAGATAAGCCTTGAACGCAATAAAATCACCTAATGTAATTTTACCCTCAATTACATGGAATCCTCCCAACCAGAAGAGAACCACTATTCCGATACCAGGTAGGAATCGGAATAGTGGAAAGAAGAAAGACATCAATCGAATCTGCGCATGATTACGATTGACAAATTCTTGATTTAGATCCTTGAAGTGTTCGACCTCGTTCTCTTCAAGTGTGTATGCCTTGACTACACGCACACCAGATAGATTCTCTTGTACTTTCGTGTTCATTGTTGAAAAAGCTTCTTGAATCCGTTCATAGCGTGCATGCAAGCGCTTTCCAAGGAAGCGAATTATGACTGCAAGAATAGGAAATGGTAATAAAGCCAAAAGAGTGAGACTGACATCAATACGAAGCATGATAACGAATGCTAATCCGAAAAACACTATTGCATCGGCAGAATACATGATAGCACTGCTAAGGACCATACGAATGGCATTTAGGTCGCTTGTAGCACGTGTCATTAGATCGCCTGTTCGAACATTATCATAATAGGTAGCGGAGAGTTTCTGGAGATGCTGAAAAAAGTCTGCACGAAGATGAAATTCCACCTGCCGCGCAACACCTTGCATAGTGCGGCGTTGGACAAAACGCAGTACCCCACCGACGAGGGCGACACCCAAAAAAAGTGCAGCCAAAAAGAGAATCCGATCCTTTGATACCGTCAGATTCGGGTCATCTTTTGCTTCTTGTAACTCATCAAAAAACACTTTCAGGATCTGCGGACTGATTAGCAGCAGTGCATTCGTCAAGAGGACAAGGATAAAACTGAATATGATGGCGTATTGATAACGTATAACGTATTTTTTGAGACCGAGTAGACTGCGAATGATCAGTGTCCTTTCCGCGCCAGTGAATCTGAAGCGCGTGCGTTGCTCAAAATAGGTATTGCATTTTGACGTGAATTTGTGAAGGGTGTTTAATTGAGTTTTACAGCAAAGTCAATAGGCATTGCAACCACACCTTTTGTGGTAGTGAAAGGTATAAAAGTGCATCCAAGAATGCGTATAAGTGAATAATCATTTTATTTTACGTGAAAGTCTGTTCCACTTCTAAATTGTGAGAAGGAACACTATCACAATCCCAAATATACCAATTTCCAAGAGGACAAATATATGCAAAATAGTGAAAAATGGTCGCCTGCTATTAGGCAGCCTGAAAACAGTGATATAACGACTTGGGAACTTCCTGATGGTGCAATTTCGCGTTTGGGACAAGGTATAATAATGGGAAATATTACACCTTCCCCCGATGGAAAGTACTTCATTGTTCCCAGTTCCATAGGAGTCTGGTGGTATGATGTACCTACTATGACTCCCGTCGCATTATGGGACACAGACAGAGGATTCATTTCTGCTGTTTCCTTTTCTCCAAACGGCAAATGGTTTGCTACAGGCGATGGGGACGGACTTGTCAAGATATGGGATGTGCAAAACGGTGTTTGTGTTTCCAAAATGGAACGAGACGAGACAGAAAGACATTATCACAGTGTTTCACGATTTGCATTTTCTCCTGACAGTCAACTTCTTGCTGTCTCAAGTACTCGGGACTATATCTTATACGTGTATCACCCAGAAACCGGTGAACTGCTTGCAAAATTCCACGATGACCCAAAGAAAACCAGATGGTGGGGTGGCACGCCACGTCCTATCGCTTTCTCTGCCGATGGCAGTCTATTGGCATGCACAATGCAGGACGAAAGCATGAGGATACATGCGGACCCGCGTGGCTATATTCGTCTTCCTAAAGATGCAACCGAATTCATCGCTGTGTGGAATATAGAAACTGGTGAGCAGCTTGCTTGTTTCACAAATACTGGGCGTTTGGTACGTAGTCTTTGTTTTTCGCTGTGTGGACGTTTTCTTGCCTCAGGCGGACGAGACGGTACAGTCCAGGTTTGGTCAGTCACAAATTGGGAATTGCTCCACACTTATCAGGATTACGGGACTGAACGGAAGAAAGTTTTCTATTCCCCAGAGGGTGTCCTATACGCTGCAGAAATTTCTGATGGCGACTTCACCGTGTGGAATATACATACCGGTGAAAAGTCCAACACTTACCTTGAAACACATCAAGGATTTCAAGGCGCTCATTCGCCAAAGGAATGTCCATTCGCTTACGCAACCAGCAGTGAATTTAAGGTGAGGACAGTTGGGGTTTCACAACCGCTTGCGTGCTCTCATTTGCATTATGATTTTTATCTTTATTCGCATATTAAGGCTCCTAATAATTTTGTCTTTTTACCGGACAACCAAACTCTCGCTGGTGGATATATGGAAGACGGAGTGTTGTTATGGAATGTTACCAATCCGATGCACCCTCCTACACGTTTTAATCCACCTACGGATATTCGCAATGTCTCGGTTTCGCCTCACGGCACACTTCAGGCGATTGGGATGAAAAAAAACATAGCTAAAGTGTGGGAAGTTGAAAATCCTGATGTTGCGATTACCAGTTTCACGATACCTGATCCTGAAAATCCTGTCACTGATCCAAAAAAACAGGTGACAGCGGCGGCAATCGCATCTAAAAGAAACTTATTGGCATGCGGTGACAATGAAGGGGCGTTGTATTTATGGGATGTGCAGCAAAGGGAAATACTTCACACAATTACAGCACATGATGGTGAGATTCATTCAATAATATTTAGCCCAGATGAAAAACTGCTGGTAAGCGTTAAAGATATGGGACCTATATCCCGAATGTGGAATGTTGAAAATGGTGAAGCGATTGAAGCGTTTCCAAATAAATATCGTGCTATTGCCTTTTCAGATTGCAGTACTCTGGTAGCGTGTGGAAATATCCGAGAACTTCTATTATGGGATACCCTCCATCGTAAGATAGTGATGTCACTAGCTCTGCCACGAGAGAGTTGGGACCCGTTTGCCTTGGCGTTTTCACCGTGTGGTCGATATTTGGCTTCTGGTGCATGGTGGAATCAAGGACTCGGTATTAAGAAGTGTCCTGTAATTTTGTGGGATGTTAAGACTGGTGAAAAAATAGCTGTATTCCGGGGGCATCCGACAGATATTCAGTCGCTCGCATTTTCCCCAGATGGCACACTTTTGGCGAGTGGCGGTTTTGATAAAACCATACTTCTCTGGGATATGAAACCTTATATTTAAAGTTAGCACCTCAGCATGCGTAGGGACAATTTCTAACTACAATCTTATAAATACATAAACCCAAATCAAGGAGTTAACATGAAACAAAATAGAAAACCCGCACCATTCAACGTTGTGTCGGGTGATACTGAAGGAAGGACATGGGCGTTACCAGAAGGCGCAATTGCCCGATTTGGAAAAGGGAAACATTGTAATATAGCACTTTCTCCCAATAGCACATATTTCGCAGTCGGAACCACTATAGGTCTTTGGTGGTATGAAATGTCGTCAAAATCGCCTATTGCCTTGTGGGAAACAGAACGCGGAATGATTTCCGCTCTGGATTTATCACAAAGTGGTGAATGGATTGCTGTTGCCAATTATGACGGTATAGTCAAAGTGTTGGATGCTCAGAGTGGTGAATGCCGCACACAGATGAAACGGATGCAAGAACAAAATGTCTATTGGCGACTCGATTTTTCTCCAGATAGTAAGTGGGTTGCTACTTCGAATCATAAGGGAATCGTTGAAGTATTGGATGTGCATGAAGGTGTTTGTGTTGCACAGATGGACCGAGGTGAAAGTGAAGTTAATACACACAATAGTTACCGATTAGAATTCTCTCCAAATGGACAGTTCGTTGCTGCTACTGCAGATAACGTTAGTAAAAAAGGCACACAGACTTTCGTTTGGTGTCCTGAGACAGGTGATCTCATTTTCAACTTCTCGGGTAGAAATTTTGCTTTCTCTGAAGATGACCACCTACTGGCGGGATTAACTCCTGACGAATCCGATAGTGAGACCGATCATATTAAACACCGTGTCTCAGTATGGAATATAACGACAGGTGAACGCATTGCCCACTTCAGCGTGAAAAGTACTTGGTTAAGTGCTACCACCTTTTCACCCTGTGGTGAATTCCTTGCATTTAGTAGTAGAGATGAAATCCTGTTCGTATGGGACATGGCAAAGGGTGTGGAAAAGAAGGTTTATACTGATTTTCAAACGACTCGGGCAGTGCCATTCTACTCGACAGAAGGTGAGCTGTTTGTTATTGTGGATGGGGAAGACACTATTGAAGTATGGAATGTGGAACGCAGAGAAAAATTACCCATTCCTGAAATTCATCCTAATAGCATTGACGCTATGTGGTATAGAAAGTTTCCACAGTTAGCTCTTACAGACATCACACTGAGCGAAGAAGCAGAGGTGGGTCATAACATACATCGAATCTCAACGCTTCGCAGATTTGACTATGTTCCAGATCCTGTTCTATTCTTACCAGATGGAAAAACGCTTGCAAGCACAAGTGATCGCAGGGGAATTGTGTTATGGGATGTTGAACGTAAACACGTGGAAGAAACATTACTGAAAGATAAACGTATCTCCTCTTTCACTGTATTACCCTGCGGAAACATATTAGCTGCCAATTTACATGACAACAACGTCCATGTATGGGACGCTGAGAAACCTGACGAACCGATTGCTGAATTTACCGAACAGGCACAATTGACATGGAAAATGGCATTCTCATCAACAGGCGATAGATTGGCTGTTGGAAGTAGAGAAGGCACAATCTATCATTGGGATTTCAAACTTAAAGAGAAATTAAAACCATTCACTGGACATACCGATTTTATTTGGTCAGTTTGCTTCTCTCCAGATGGCAAAAGACTTGTAAGTGGTTCAAGCGATAATACCAATCGACTATGGGATGTCGCGTCTAGTGAAGAGATTGCAATATTTCCATTAAGTGAACCTAAGACACTTACGAATATAGAATTTTCTCCGGATGGTAACTTAATTGCAGGCGGAATGTACAGAGAACTGCGAATCTGGTGTGCCGAAACCCTAACTATGCTTATTGCAATACCACATCCAGAGACACAAAAACCTTACGCGCTTGCATTTTCACCGTGTGGACGTTATCTTGCATCGGGTACTTGGTGGCAAGAGGGAATGGAGAAGATGGCAATTAGGTTATGGGAAGTTGCAAGTGGTACGAATATCGCTACCCTCTGGGGACATCCCACAGACATTCAATCGCTTGCATTTTCGACAGATGGCACACTATTAGCCAGTGGTAGTTTTGATGGCACTATCATGCTTTGGAATATGACATCTTACCTGTAGCAAGAAATTTCATGATAAGTTTGGCAAATTCGTCCGTAGCATGTATAATTTATAAGGAATAAATTACAGAATGAGTCATGCAAAAAAGGAAAACCGATGGTAAATCTTAACAATGTCTTAAAAAATACAGCAACCTTACAAGTCCACGCGCATTGGGACCCAATTGCCGATGCGACTTACGACCTACACCAAGACTCACCAGAAAACATTGAACTCTTTGATTTGTCGTCAAATGAACCTATCAGAGAGTATAAAGGAGATGCCTTCAACGCCTTTCTTCCACCATCAACGGCAGCAGTAGGCGATGTTTGGGAATTGGATTTGGATAAAGTTATTCCGTTTCTCTCCCAGTTTCACACGGGTGCTACTGGAGAATTACGTCACGGAGAGAAGGGAGCATTCGCCTGCTTACGCGCACTTTCGCCGGACTACGCCGACATTTCGTTCCGAATTCATGCAGAGTTTACTTTGGCAACCCGTCCTAAACCGGAATCGAAACGCAGCAACGATGATGATTATATGGATCTGGCTCGTTTTATTCCATCGCAATTTGCCGGACGATTGCTCATCAACCTGAAAACAGGTGTCGTTTGTGATTTTTCGCTCGCGCTACCACCCCGCAATAGCAATGTAGACATCAACGATTTTGGGTATGCTGACATGGTTTTCGTGCCTCGTATGAAACTCCATATCACCTCGACTAAAGCACAGGACGACATTGATTGGGAAAGTTCTCTCACATTCAAAGAGACACGCAAAAGATTGGAATTGAAGTTCTACAAGTTCGCTGAAATTGACTGGCTACCACTTGAGGAGGCAGTTGAAAAAGTGGCGACGACACAGCGTCCGATGCATGCAGTCATTAGCTGGGGACCGTTGGACGATGAATCCTGCTGAGCGAATGGTAAAAACTTGAGGGTGGGTCCGCTCTCGAATTCGGAAGTGATTAAAGTACTCAACGAGAATTTTGTCAATACCTGTGTCCTCTTTCGCGATTTGTCAGAACTGATTGAGGATTCAGAGGGTGAAAGAATCGGCATTTTTGCTAAAACGCTCAAAGATAATTACGTCGGTGCAGTGGATATTCAGGTGCTGAATGCCGATGCAGAGTTAATTATGCATCAGCCAGAAAACAAACTTCCGAGCCGAAATCCAACACAAAGATATATATCACTGTTAGAGGACGTTGTGAAAGGTGAAATTGATAGCCCCTCCAAAGTAACAGGTGGAGATCCCACCGTCGGGAACAAAAAGAGGAAAGAATTGATGGAGGTTTTGAATGTTTTTCGTGGTCCCGGAGATGGCTATCAGAATTATACACCTACTGAAATTGACACAACGTCTTATGAACAAGGTGGAACGCTCATTATTGATATAAAAGTAGGTGAGGGTGAGGCAACAGGTTCGTTCGATCTGTTTGACGCTGACGTCGAATTGCCCACAGAAGGGTTTCCAGATGACGCCCTCGCTTCAGCGTGGGATATTCTGCCCGGCGACACAGGACAAATTCGGCACCAGTTCGTCCATGGACAGAAGTTTAAGTTAGGTGCAACGGGCAATTGGTTCTGTGAGAAGGGAAGCACGAACGCATTTCTTGCGCGGATTTCTGTTGTGCCAACTGAAACGGAGGAAACGGAAGAATCGTTGTAAAATAAAAATGGGTATACTCGGCAAGATTGAATGAAAATCAGAAATTTAGTTGATTTTTGGTAGATTTCTTTTTCTCAAATATGTTATCATTGTGAAATTGATCATGAATTTTGCCGTTCAATAGGTATTGCCAAACTCAAGATATCCTCAAGCATTGGTGTTTGATATTACACGGTGTGAAGGAGAACTATGCAACATTCTTATCATTTCTATTTTCGTGTTCTGGTTTTTTTGTGCGTGCTAAGTTTTTTGAATATCTGCCATGCAAATAAACTAAGCGATGAAGAAAAGAGTGAATTTTTCAACTCTCAAGTGAAGCCGATTCTGACACAAAGGTGTTTCCAATGCCACGGTGGTGAAACCGAAGTGCAGGGTGGACTTGAATTGACAAGTCGGGAAAAGATGCTTGAAGGCGGACACTATGGACCGGCTGTGTCGTTAGAAAATCCTGCTGATAGTTTCTTGCTTGAGATGGTCGGATATGGTCAAGAGACAGCCCAAATGCCTCCGGATGGCAGATTAGACGATGCCTCACTTGAGATTTTAGCGAAATGGATTAACATAGGACTCCCCTACCCCACACAAGATAGTAATGCTGAATCGGCATTTCAAACTACATCTGATTATTGGGCATATCGTCCGTTAAAACGCCCTCAAGTGCCATCGGTGCATGCTTCGGATTGGGTCATGAATCCAATTGACGCCTTTATTCTTGCAAAACTGGAAGCACAAGGTTTTAAGCCTGCTGTTCCAGCGAGCAAACTGACGCTTATTCGCCGGGCATACTACGATCTCACAGGATTACCACCTTCGCCAGAAGCAGTGGAAGCGTTTTTAAACAACACATCACCTGACGCTTATGAGAAACTAATTGATAAATTGCTGAAATCTCCACGATATGGTGAAAAGTGGGGACGGCATTGGCTTGACCTTGTTCGGTACGCCGAGACAAACGGCTATGAGCGCGATTCAGATAAACCGTATGTGTGGCGATACAGAGATTATGTCATCAACGCTTTCAACAAAGATAAACCGTATAACGAATTCATCAAAGAACAATTGGCAGGCGATGAACTTGAAAATGTGACATCAGAAACAATCATTGCAACCGGCTACCATCGACTTGGTGTTTGGGACGATGAACCTGCTGACCGAAAACTCGCGCGATACGATTATCTTGACGATATTATATCCACTACCGGGCAAGTCATGCTTGGAATGACAATCGGTTGCGCCCGATGCCACGATCATAAAATTGATCCAATTTCAACGCGAGATTATTACAGTTTTCTCGCGTTTTTTCATGATATTATCCCTCACAACCGCGGACCGCTTGCCGATATAGGCACGCCTGAGCAGCAAGCAGAACGTGACAGACTACTCACTGAAAAACGACTTGCCGAAGAAAAATTCCAAGATGAACTCTTTCCGATACAGGAAAACATCAAAATTGAACTCGATAAAATCCATAAAGAGCCTATCGCACCAGACACAGTAGTATCTCCAATTCGTGAATTGACGTATCGTTTCTATCGCGACACCTTTGAACAGTTTCCAGATGATTTTGATGTCCTTGACCCCTCTGCAGAAGGCAAACTATTTAATAATCTTATCTCGCTTGCACCAGCGAGCCGAAAGAAGAACATCGGCATGGTTTTTGACGGCACGTTACAAGTTCCAGAGGATGCGACTTATATATTCCATATAAATCTGCGCGGTGCATGTAGATTGATTCTCGACGGTTTTAAAGCGGCTGATTTGATCGGTGAGCGAGATTTAGAAATTGAACTTACACGGGGCGATGTGTCTATTCGTCTTGAATATCTCAACAAAGATTTAGATAATCCTCAGCTCGCTGTTTCGTGGACCGGACCAAACTTTGAGAAACAACCCTTGTCAACGAATGCAGCAATCAATTTTGGCAAGTTGCTAAAGACACACGCAGAACGTATCAATACCAACGCGCCGCTAAAGGCTTTGGTGGACAAATATAATGCAGTAAAAAAACAGCGAGATGACCGTCGACGTCAGCGTGTGCCTTACGAACATCAAGCTTTGGCAATTTCAGAGAGCGGGCAAACCCCGACACACATTCTTCGACGTGGTAATCCGCATCTTGTTGGACGCGAGGTGAAACCCGCATTTCCTGCTGTGTTGAATCCTCCTACTGTGGACATGCCGCCAGTTCCAAAGGACGCAAAATCTTCTGGGAAACGTCGCGTTTTCGCTGAATGGGTGGCAAGTGCCGAGAACCCATTGACAGCGCGGGTGATGGTCAACCGTGTCTGGCAACACCACTTCGGACGAGGGATAGTCCGGTCAACAAACGACTTCGGACAGTTCAGCACACCACCGACACATCCAGACCTCCTTGACTGGCTTGCGTCTGAATTCATCGCATCTGATTGGCAGCTAAAAGCGATGCACAAACTGATCATGACTTCCAACGCATATCGGATGTCTTCGCAGAGCAACCCGAAATTTATTCAACAGGATGCGAATAATGACCTATTTTGGCGATTCAATAGGCGCCGCTTGGCTGCAGAAGAGATTCGTGACTCAGTGCTTTGGATTACTGGGAAGCTGAACCTCAAAATGGGAGGACCGAGTGTTTTTCCTGAAGTGCCGAAAGAAGTATTGGCTACTGCCTCAAGACCTGGGGCAGTTTGGGGAAAATCACCGCCGGATGAGGCAAACCGACGAAGTATTTATGTGAAGGTCAAACGTTCGTTACTTGTTCCTATTCTAAACCAATTTGATCAAGCAAACACGGATTCGACATGTCCTGTTCGTTTTTCAACAACAGTGCCTACCCAGTCCCTCACGATGCTCAACGGGAAGTTTATCAACGACCAAGCAATTGCTTTTGCCAATAGAATGCAATGGGAAGGTGGTGTGATAAATAAAGACCGTGTGCAATTCGGGCTTCGACTTGTGTTATGTCGTGAACCTGAACCTGCTGAGATTCAAAAGGCATTGACATTCATACAAGAACTTCAGCAAGAAGAAAACGTTAGTTCGGAGGTTGCCCTTGCTCGATTTGCGTTATTGGCACTGAATTTAAACGAATTTATGTTTTTAGATTAATACGATCTGTTTTAAAATTCGTCAAATAGAGACTCTTATATTGGAGATTAGGTTATATGGACAATCGCTCTAAGATTAAAAAAGAAACAAATTCAACAAGTAATTTCTGTGGTCAAACCCGTCGGGAATTTATCGGTAATATCGCTGGTGGATTCGCGTCGCTTGCGTTGACAGGACTATTATCCACTGACGGTTTTCTCAATTCACAAGCATTCGCAGAAGACGGTGTGACACCCTATCACAACCCACTCTCACCTAAACCGTCACACTTCACGCCAAAGGCAAAGCGTGTGATTTTCTTGTTCATGTATGGGGGTCCAAGCCATGTTGATACCTTTGACTACAAACCGAAGTTGTTTGAACTCAACGATAAAACCGTCCAAGTTAAAACGAAAGGCCGTGGTGGTGAAAAATCGCAAGGTCGTATCGTTGGTCCCAAATGGGAGTTCAAGCAGTACGGCGAATCGGGACAGTGGGTCTCAGGACTTTTTCCACACCTTGCAACCTGCGTTGATGATATTGCCTTCATCAAATCAATGACTGCAGACTCACCACTACACGGTTCGGCAATGTTGATGATGAACGCAGGTCGTGTATTGAGTGGTCATCCATCGCTTGGGTCTTGGGTAAACTACGGACTTGGCAGTGAGAACGAAAACCTTCCGGGATATGTTGTGATGCTCGATCGAACTGGCGGTCCAATCAGCGGCGCAAAAAACTGGAGTAGTGGGTATATGCCTGCTGTTTATCAGGGCACAGTTTTTCGTTCAGAAGGCACACCTATTCTCAATTTGGAGCGTCCGAACGATGTTAGCCAAAGCGAACAACGGAGACTACTTGATTATCTACGCCAATTTAATTCAACACATCTCTCCAAGCGGACTGACAATACCGATCTCGCGGCTCGTATTTCAAGTTATGAGTTAGCCTTTAAAATGCAATCTGCGGCGCCAGAAGCGGTCAATTTGGATAGCGAACCAGAACACATCAAAGAACTTTACGGACTCAATGAAAAAGAAACCGAGGAATATGGCACAAAATGTCTTTTGGCAAGGCGATTAGTTGAACGTGGTGTGCGCTTCATTCAACTCTACTCTGGCGGTGCACATAACGACGCCAATTGGGACGCACACGGTGATATTGAGAGAAATCACAACAAACATGCCAAAGCGACTGATAAACCGATTGCTGGGTTGCTTAAAGACCTCAAACAACGCGGGTTACTTGACGAAACCCTTGTTGTATGGGGTGGTGAATTTGGTCGCCAACCGACAGCAGAATACGCCAAAGGTACAGGACGGGACCACAACTCATACGGCTTCACGATGTGGATGGCAGGTGGCGGTATTAAAGGCGGCATTAGCGTCGGTGAAACAGATGAACTGGGCAGCGCAGCGGTCAAAGACCCATTTCATGTCAGACACCTGCACGCAACAATCCTGCATCAACTTGGAATCGATCCGAATCAGCTCACCTACTTCCATAGCGGATTAGATCAAAAACTTGTCGGTGTTGAAGGCGCCGAGCCGATTTGGCCAGTTATGAGTTAGTTAAAGTAGTTCACTAAAATTCGTTTAGGTATACGCTTATAGTGAATTAGAAAAATAAGTTTACACTTCTTCTGTGAATCAACGCTGAATGCGCGTTTGGCATCCAGCGGGAGTGATCTCCGAATCACGACTCAACCTATTAGTTGTCGGGAATCGGAGTTCCCTCCTACAGCTCAATAATGTAAAGTTAGTTGTAAAATTCACTATAAAAGTAGTAGGCACGCTCCGCGTGCCGTAAACAAACCAAAGAGGCGT
>CBDCOJ010000022.1:0-61420 GCA_965219695.1 Candidatus Poribacteria bacterium
AAACGCTCGGATGTTCCTCATCGTCCCAGAACATCCGAATCAGTACGTTCCGATACCCGTTTGGCTGCGTCATCCAGATGTGATTGATACATCCCGGACCCTTTATATCTGCAAGGACGCGCGTTTCACCGGGCGCAATACTCCATGCATCATCGTTGCGTCCTGTAGTATCCCACGAAGATGCCCGTAGAGTCCGCGCATCCTTCACACGCGTCAACGATGACAATAATCCATCAACATAGTTCATTTAGTTCATCCTTTATTTATACGATATATTTCATGTTATTACGGAATATATAATTTTAGGCTTATAAATTTAAGTTTTACTCATATATTTTTTGTTTTCTTGTAGGATAATTTAGGACTTGCTTTACATTCTTATTCTTTGTGTCCCCTGATAAACTCCCGACAAATATGTTATACTTAAAACTAACACGCTTATCAATTTTCCCTATTTGATAACTCTGGCTTCAGTTCAGTATCATGATTGTAAACTATTTTGACAGGGTAACCATTGCTGGTGTCTTCTTGGGTTCTCTAACGTTCTCAGCAATCCATCCTTTACCCTTAGACTTCAAAGTCCATTTCCCCTTTTTCCTCACCCAAATATATAAATTCCCAGAAGCACTCAACCATCCCTCATAGTATCCACCATAGATTTCAACACTATTCCTGGTGATCCAACCCAAACCAACCCACTTGCAGCTGTGTATCTGGAACAGAATACCATTTTCATCATCAACTTCTAAATCCATAGGTTCTGCATCCGAAGATTCCACATCCACAATTTTTATTAATTCTGGCTCTACAAATTCCGATCCTTTCTTTACTGGTGGAGAGTGTCCATCAAATCGAACCATAAATTCTGGTGATGGGTCTTTTCCCGCAATTTCTAAATAATATGCGTCTGCATTTTTCTTTGATCCTGAATGATTGTTTTCAAATTTATAGTGGAAAAACGCTTCAAATAGGTCAAGTGTTTCTGGTCGATTTTCAGATGGAGAAAACTTAATAACAAGAAAAACACATACAAAAAGTATCAAATCCGCGATTAACACGCAAATTGCACACTTTATAAAATTTAATTTCATAAGTATACATTTATCATCATTATTTCTAAACTACTGATTGTGTATCATATTATAGGTCTAAGGAAATAATATTTTTACGATTCCACGATAGCGCGCATCTTCTCCAACCCAATCTGAGCAACTTCCGCAGGGTCTTCCTCCCAATAACTCGGATTGAACAACTCTAACGAGATCACACCCGAATAATCGGCATCTTTCAAAATAGAGATCATCCTTTTCAAGTCAAGGATACCATCACCAGGATAAACCCTATCGGCATCAGTCTGTTCTACACGTGCAGGTTCAGCAGGTGCATCGTTGAAGTGGAACACAGCAATTTTTTCACCAGGGATACCTTCCATATCCGCTATTTCTCCGCCACCACGATAGATATGGAATGGATCAAGCACAATTGTGCTATCCGGATGGTCAGCAACTTCTATCACTTCCCATGCATGTTTCACCTGATTAACGCCATCAACAAAACCGAGGAATTCCATAGCAGGTTTAACACCGAATTCGCGTCCGAGTTCAAGCAGTTTACGATAATTTTCGCCACCTAATTGCAGGTCTGCTACCTCACGCGGCGGACTTGAAATGATATAGGTTGCGCCGACAGCGGCAGCTTGTGCCATCCGTTTTTTGGCATCCTCCAATGCATTTTGAAGTTCAGTCCCAGTTGCATTGAGCCATCCGTGTAAGGCAATAACGGTGGGCACCGAAAGTCCATGGTCATCAAGTGCCTTTTTTATATCAGCGAGTGAACCGCCCTGCTCTTCGTAATCCGATAAATCGTTATTCCACAACTCAATTGCTGTGTAACCGGTTTTCCCTGCAATCCGAATTTTATCCATCAAATCGGCAGGACGAATCGTACTTGTATTTAACCCTAACTGAAATTGTCCCATGCTATCTCCTTATTTGTCCATCAAAGACCGAATGAATCGTACATCTACGCGAGCCAAGTCAATCACACTGTCCACAGGTTCACCACCATATTCACTGTGGAAACTAACGGGTCCTGAAAATTCTATTGTTTTCAACGTGTCAAGTGCTGTTTCCCAATCAACAAAACCTTTTCCCATGCGGACGACTTTACCGCCTTTCATACCGGGAGAACGCGCAAGGTCTTTGAAGGCGATAACAGCAAGGTGCGATCTGACAATATCAAGTGCCATGTTAATCGGTTCACCAACAATTGACAGGTGTCCCGTGTCAGCAAAAACGCCGACGTGCTGTGGGTCAAATCCTTGGACAAGGTTCATCACCGCACATGAGTTTAACCCCATAGAAGTCCCCGAATGGTTATGAATACACGTGCGGGGTCCGTATTTTTCAGAAAGTTTTGAAAACCCGTCAAGTTGACTGCGGATAAAATCAACCTGCGCCCAATACCCGCCATCTTCTGTGTGCCAATGCCAATATCCCAACTTGATATTTTCAACACCTGCCTCACCTGCAGATGCAAAGACACGGACTGATTCTTCTTTAGAGGGGTCTAAGAAATCTCCTGGCGTAGTGACAAGTGGAATAGACAAGTCCGCTTCTTTAAACTGTTTCGCTGCAGCGGGTAATTCTTTCTCCGCATTTTCGGGATTTACCGGATAACCGGGGCGAACACAAAGGTCAGCACCTTCAACCCCCACTGCTTGTAATGCAGTGATAACCTCTGGGATTTCTAAACCTTCCAGATGTTTTGTGAACATTATAAATTTCATAGTTTTTATTAGTTGTCAGTTATCAGTCATCAGTTTGTAGGTCGGGTAGAGCGGAGCGAAACCCGACAATATCAAGGTTTCAAGGCAAACTTGGTGGGTTTCACCAGGAATCGCAGGAACAGCTCAAGCAAATTTTGAAATGGTGTTCAGTCCCAATATGTCGGGTTTCGCTCCGCTCTACCCATAGGTGTCAACTTAAGGATTCTCAACCTCTTTTAGAAGTTTGTAAGTTGTCCGCTTTCCTGCTCTATGTTTCCCGCAGTCGCTGTTTTGTATGTCCTGTTTTATGTATCTAAGTGTTCTATAAAAAGCCGTTTTAGATTTGTGAAAACTCATGGTGAGTGTGCGTGCGTGCCGACCAATCAGTTTTGCTGTTTTGATGAGATCGTGTCGTATACATTTCCATCCGGTTGCTAACATAATCCAGTGTCTTATCAGTTGTGCGAGGAGTTTCGCATACACTTCACATAAGATACGCTCAGGTTTAGTGCTACGCGATGTGTTCACCTTGCCAATGCTTTTGAAGCATTTGAACATCAACTCAACTTGCCATCGGATGCTGTAAATGGTTGCGATCTGTTGAGGGGTTAGTTGCGTTGCTTTGATATTTGTAATATAGATATCCCATCCAGCGAGCCGTAGCCGTTCTTGTGAAGGGTGTGTGCCTCTACGTTTGGCATCGCGTCTGATATATCGGCGACGCTTGTTTGTCTCTTGTTCACAACATCGCAACGCAACAAGCCGTGCGGGCAGACGCTTCTTTGCTCCAATCAAGCAGTTGTGGTCTATGGTGTCTGAGTTCGCTGCTTTGAGATGTTTAGGCAAACAGAAAGGTTCACCTTGTTCATCAAAGAGTTTACAATCTACTTTCAATCTGGTTAGCCAAAAAACACCTGTTTGTGTCAGTTTGTCAAACTTATCAAGCGAGAAATAACCTAAGTCTGCTAAGCGTAAACTCCCAGCGGGAAGCGGTTCAAACGCCTTTTCTGCTGTGCTATCGGCAGTGATACCATCGGTGAGGTGGAAGTGTTGGAAAGCACCCGTGGCAACATCAAAGCAGAGATGAAGTTTTATGTAGGCTTTTTTATGTGCGGTTCTACATCCTGTCCCCTTCCATATGGATTGGAGTTCATCGGGCAGGGAAATCCAACTGCTGTCTTGCACATAAACACCTGTGAATTGTTTTAGCAAAGGGAGTGCCTGCGGTTGTGCCGAAATAACTTGCGTTGCGGCTGTTTCAAGCGTTGATTTTAGGGTTTGTGCTGCCTCATAAGTCATCCGTTTTTCAATCGCTTGACGGGTGACAGGCACACCTAAAGCGCGTGCCGTTTGTGCCAGATCCGTGTAACTCGCATCAGGATTTTCAAGCCACCCGAATGCGAGCATCTGGACGAAAGCACTTCCTGAGAACTTGCGTATCCTTTGGACGAACCCACAACTCAAGGCTGCTTCATTAGCAGTCGTTTGAAGTATATCTTGCATTTTATCACAAACCTGTGTTAGTATAGACATCGGAACACCTCTTTGTAGAAATAAGTAAAGTTGTTTTCTACATTATGCAAGAGGTGTCTCCATTTTGCAACGCTTTTTTGAAACACTTAAAACATACATAATATTTTCTTAAGTTGACACCTATGGGTTTCGCTCCGCTCTACCCGACCTACAACTTGTGAGCGGGTTTTGTCTGTCCGATATATTTACCAATCCACAACAGAACCGTCATCTGGATGGTAAGATTCTGGGTTTCTCCAATCGTGGTCAATTTTATCTTCAAGTGCGTCTTCATCAAGCTCAACACCTAAACCCGGACCAGTAGGTAATTCAACAAACCCATCTTTGAAAACGAACGGGTTCTTGAGATACCCTTCACCGAGGGTTGTATGTTCTTGCATCACAAAGTTCGGAATAGAGGCATCTAATTGAATACAAGCCGCTAACGAAATAGGTCCGAGCGGATTGTGTGGTGCGATACCACCATAATACGCCTCTGCCATTCCCGCGATGATACGCACTTCATTGATACCCCCTGCATGACATAAATCTGGTTGCAGAATGGATGCCGCCTGTTTCTCTAAAATTTCACGGAATCCCCACTTCGTGAAAATCCGTTCACCTGTGGCAATCGGTAAATGCGTACTGCGCGCGATTTCTGCGAGTGTATCCACATTTTGACACTGTATCGGTTCCTCAACAAACATCGGTTGATACGGTTCTAACGCTTTAATTAACACCTTTGCTGTCTGTGGACTCACCGCACCGTGGAAGTCAATTGCCAAATCAACCTCTGTGCCCGCGGCTTCACGTAGTGCAGCAAAGTGTTCAACAGCTCTGTCTATGAATGCTTTGTTTTCGATGATACGGGCAGGCCTGCCACCTGCAACACCTGTTTTAAATGCTGTAAACCCTTTGTCAATCCATTCTTTAATCCCTTCTGGATCGCCACCACCTTTGTACAGCCGAATACGATCGCGAGTTGGTCCGCCAAAAAGCTGATACACTGGAACACCCAGCGATTTCCCTGCCAAATCCCATAGTGCCTGTTCAACGCCACTCAGGGCACTCGTAAGGATCGGACCGCCACGGTAAAATGCGTGGCGATACATCGCTTGCCAATGATGCACAACGCGTCTCGGATCCTCACCGATTAAATAGGGCGCGAGTTCATCAACCGCTTGCGCGCACGTCTTTGCACGTCCTTCTAATATCGGTTCGCCGAGACCAACTAATCCTTCGTCGGTATGGACTTTTAGAAAAAGCCAACGCGGTTGTACAAGAAACGTTTCTAATTTTGTTATTTTCATCGGTTCACCTTGAATTCATTACGACACGGAATGTCTTATTGTAAATAATTCTATGCTACCATTTCACTTGATATTTGTCAATCCAATTTCTCGTAAGTCCATAAAAGGTGTTACCAATAATGTTGTAACGTGTTATAATGTTTCTATATGGTTTCAAATTTGAAGCAAAAAGTTAGAAAACTTAAATTAAAAGGAGATTGAATAATGACAATCTCATATTTTAGAAAATGTATTCTTGTTATTTTTATTGGAATGGTCGTTTCAACTCTTGTAATTTCTTGTGGCAACATTAATAATAACATTATTATTGAGAATAAGAAGCAAACACAAACAACAATTTCTGGTCATGTTATGGATGTGCAGGGAAAATCAGTTGCAGGCGTTGAAATCGGGATTCGTCCTGTTGAATTGGCCGAAAGAGACAGTTTTCCGAGACCGATCGCCACTGTGTCTGGTGCAGTGACTAATGCCAATGGGCATTTTTCTATTACCAACATACCATCTGGTACAACAGAATTGCTACTTTTACCTGAGCGACGTTCAGATTTTAAAATTAAATACGCTCAAATTGAGGGCTTAACCATCTATGCTACTCAATATAACGCACTTCGTCAGATACCATTTGTTATTGAACCTGGTGAACACCTCAAAGATGTAGAGGTCACTGTACTACCTCGGATGAAAATACGAGCTCAAATCATATTTGATGACGGGACACCGCTTGTCAATGCGCTCGTCAAACTAAATATCCAACCACGTATGTTCTGGGATAGTAGTGCCCGATATGATGGTAGTGTTAAAACTGATTCTGACGGCTATTTAGCAGAATATGTACGTGAGGCTGCGACTTACACCGTGTCGGCTGAATATTACAACTACTCAGCTATATCGGAACCGATTCCCTTAAAAAATGGCGAGCAATCCGATAAATTGGTTTTGAAACTTATTGAAAAAACCCACTCCGACAAGTCCAATATTTCAGAAGCCAACTCACGTTTGCCATCCCATGAAAGATGGAAAGCAAAGCAGGCTATCTGGGCAGTAAATCCCACAAATGGGCACGCGTATAAAACAATTTCCTGTAAAAGTTGGTATGAAGCGGTAGCCATAGCCAAAGCGGAAAACGCCTATCTTGTTACCATCAACGACGAAACTGAACA
This sequence comes from Candidatus Poribacteria bacterium, assembly GCA_965219695.1. GTDB lineage: Bacteria > Poribacteria > WGA-4E > WGA-4E > WGA-3G > MSPOR6. Next base: position 6,750 of record CBDCOJ010000022.1, read on the forward strand.
AAAATGGATAGAAAGCCTCTTTTCACAAAAAGATTATTATTGGATTGGACTACGCCTTTCTGAAGAGGGGGAACAGTGGTATAACCAAGAACCGGTCACATACACTAATTGGGATACTCTAAAATTAAAAGACATGTCCACTGATAAAGGAGAGATTTATGTTGCTATGGATGCTGCTACAAAGAAATGGATAGGCATTGATGTAAGAAGTCCATTCCGATACCTTGTCAAAAAGGCAATCCTTGAAAAAGATATAACACTGACAACATCTCAGTAATTTCGTGTTCAATGCCCGAACACCCAACGAAAATAACATGTCTTGCATGAAAAATTTCACTAAAATGCTATCATAATATTTGACAATCCAGAAGGAGATATTTGAGATGGTTTTTTCCTTTTTCACCAAACAATCTTTTGCGTTCCTTGTTGCATTTGTGGCATTAGGACTTGTGTTTACAGTGGATATTAGTGTTAAAGCGGACTCAGCGACGTTCACTGGTCGTGTCGTAAATGTAAAAGGTAAACCGGTTGATGGGATATCAATAGTACTTTTACCTGTTGCGTTCAGGAACGGTAATGTGGTCCCCTTACGTCACACTGTACCTTACTACCCTTCTTTTGAACGAACTCCGCCCAACGAAGCGGTTAACAGGAAAGATGATTTTGCTGATTCCCAGGAACGCCTCGTTCCTCCAGAATCGAAGAGCGGCTCAAATGGGCAATTCAAGTTTCTTGAAATTAAGCCGGGTATGTATCAATTGATAGCAGGAAAAGATAAGTTACCAACACATACGTCCGTAGATTTTGAAACTGATCTGGAAATTCAAACGATACGGATCGGAAAAATCACATTTCACCCGCCACCGTCATTTTCATATTATGAGATGGTTCCATTCGGTATCAAAGATGGTGCTAAAATAGAAGGTGTGGAAGTTACTGTGAAATTTCGGACGAAAATGCAAGGTAAGATCCTTTACAAAGACGGGCTGCCGCTTGTCAACGCGCGCGTCTACATTAGATTACACCAATGCCGCTTGGATGGAACAGAAGGTTTACCTCTACTGGGAAGGTCCCTACATACCGATACCGATGGAAACTTTGTTCATTACATAGATGAACACGGGATTTATTCTATATTCGCCACGTATCAAGAACTTGTCACCGGGTCCGAATTTTTTATCTTTAAAGAGGATGGTCTCTCTGAGACATTGGTCTTGACGCTTGACAGCAACGCGCCGGATCCAGCGCAGCCAAGCGTGATGACACGTTCACTTCGCTCTACATTTCTTCACGAAGCTATAGACGTGTGGGTGGCCAATCCTGAAAATCAGCATATCTACAAGAAGATTACTTGCACGAGTTGGGAAGACGCGCAAACTAAAGCTATCCTTGAAGACGCACATCTCGTTTCTATTAATAGCGAGGCAGAGCAGATATGGCTTGAGACCATCTTTCGGTACGGTCCTACTTGGATAGGGTTGACCGATGTCGCAAAAGAAGGAGAATGGCAATGGGATAGCGGTGAACCCGTCACATATACTAACTGGGCAGATGGCGATATTTTTCCAAATGATCTTGATGATGAAGAAAAAGATTACGTCATCATGTCCTTTGGAGAAAGACAGTGGATGGCAATTGGGAGGGGACATCCTGCTTGGCATACGACACAGACTGCCATCATTGAAAAAGATGGTTTACAAGCTAAAACACCAACTACCGATAGATAATACCATTTCTAATTGATGGGTTATCATTAACAAGAAACACGTTTGTAGTCGTGCAATTCATTGCCAAATCAACACCGAATGCGCGGAATGCCCCATACTGTGCAGCATGAGTAAACCTTGCACGTTTTTGTGCAGGGTTTTGTCTTTTGTACCAGAATCCATACATATTTAGCGGTTCGGATTGGCATATAAATTGCTTTCTATGTAAATATGTAGTAGATTATCAGTACGCCAATTTTGTAAACGTACTTACCCTATTTTACGACTACATATTCATAAAAGGAGACGTTAAGAATGAACCGTTCTTACTTTATCTTTTCTGCTGTTTTTCTTGCAAATTTCGTGTATCTACTTGCTATATCTCCAATAAGTTTCGCTGGCACATTTTCTGGTCGTGTTGTTGATGAGGCGGGTAATTCTGTCGCCGGTATCACATTGGCACTTCGCGAATACAACGCTAATGATGCTATGGATTTCTCTAAAACCGATGAAACAGGAAATTTCTCTATACCTAACAGCACCACTTCTCCAGTAGTATTAATGTTTTACCCTGAGAATAAAACTGCGTATGCGATTCATAAGGTACGAATTGCGGGAGTAGTTTATTATCCTGAGCAACGTGTAAACTTTGTTAATGGTCTCAAATTTACAAACGGTCTCATATTTTCAATGGTTGAAAATGCAGATATCAAAGGAATAGAGATACAAGTGCGGAAGCGGATTCAAGTTAGAGGACGTGTGCTTAATACTGATGGAACCCCTCTAAGAAACGTAAATATTCTCCTAAAACTAATTGGACGTAATCCGAAACCACGAGCAGATGTATTATGGGGAACATTAACGCTGCTTGATGCTGATGGTTACTTTGAAAAATATGTAGATGCCCCTGGCTATTACACAGTGTCAGTGGAATATCAAAAGATGTTAGCTACAACCGAGGAAATTCTGATTTCAGAAAAACAACCCCATCAAAAACTCGTGTTGATGCTTGGTGGCAAAACGCTCACAAACCCTACCGAAGACATTGAAGTTCAAGTGCCACCTTTGACACAAGTCGAAAAAGATGTTTCCCATTCCCTTCCTGAAACGGATCCATCTTCACCGAAAACATCCACGTTTTCTGGACATGTTGTGGATACAGAAGGCAACGCTGTTTCTGGTTTCACATTTGGCGTGCAACCTGTTCAATTCATTGATGGTTCGGTTGTGCCAGAGATATTCACGGAGAAACAGCGTCCCCTATCTATATCTCGATCGAATGCATCAGGAGAATTCTCTTTTACAGATATTGAGTTTGGACCACTTCAACTTTACAATTTCCCAACAGATATACCCCTTAACACAGAAAAAGTTAGTTCCAAATTACGGTATCAGTCCGATTTGGAATCCGAATTTGAAATACAGTCGATTAAAATCGGGCAGATGATTTTAGGAAACAAGACAGATCACTTACTTTTTACATCAAATCAATTTACATTTGCGATTGAACCTGGTGCATCCATTGAAAATGTGAAAATCATCGTCAAACAACGAACTCAGATACTTGGAAGAGTTGTTTACGCTAACGGGTTACCTCTCAAAAATGCAAGCGTGAAAATTGAAATGAAGGAACCACGAAATGAATCTCCAGATGCAAGGATTCGTAGAAGGAATGATGATGGTTACTCTTCACAAGGAAGTATTCGGACAGATGACGATGGATTTTTTTCAGTATACGTGGAGAAACCTGGCGACTACTTCTTCCGCGTCAAATACATTGTCCTCACAGCAGAAGCCGGTCCAGTTGGAATAGAAAACAAGGCACAGCAGAATGAACTAATCTTGAAACTGAACGGCACTCTAATTTTTACTGACACACCCCGTCATGTCATTGAGGCTCAAGATCCAACGCCTCCTAATGATCCACAAATACCAGATGTGTGGGTAGTTAATCCTACAAATGGTCACGCGTACAAATTGATTGCGTGCGAAGATTTCTACGACGCGCATCTTCAAGCAACAAAAAACGGTGCGCATCTCGTTTCAATAAACGATGCGGCAGAACATAAATGGATTACGGAAATTTTTGGCAGTGGCTTCTTCTGGATTGGTCTCAATGATTTAGAAAAAGAGGGGGAATGGCAATGGGATGGTGGTGAACCTGCTGCGTACATTCCTTGGGAACCCAATGAAATCTATCCTGAAGAAACACTATCAGATGCTGAGAAAGACTACGTTGTCATGAACTTTAAAGGCGGGTGGCAAGCAACCGGGCCCGAAAGTACTGTTTGGATTATGACACGACAAGCAATCCTTGAAAATGACGGTTTACTTTCTACTATACAACCTAAGCAAAACATTGAAGATAAGTAAGATGTTGCCTTTGTCTACAAGTGCACTTTGTAGGTGTGCCGATTAAGGTATATCATAGGCGTCAATTTAAGGACTTTAAGATCTACTTCTTGGATATGTATAGCCTCGTAGAGGCGGAATGTTTATAGAAACGGTGTCAGATCCTCTTGAGCTCCGTAGGAGCGGTATGTGTATCCAATGACGCCTCTATAAACATATCGTTCCTACCAAATCAACGGTATGAATCATGGCGAATGCCATACGCGCATTCGTCTTTAGGCATTCCCCGGAACTCAAGAATCCCAATCGGGGTTAGAAAACCCTGCTACAAGAAAGATCAGACACTAAATTGACGCATAAGGTGTGCCGATTAAGGTATATCATTAAATACAATTTACCATAGTTGATACTAACAACCAATCAAACTGAATATCCCTGACTCTACACCAGGGTTATTCAGTTTTCGGTTTTTCGCCAATATTTTTTGCACTTCTACAAACTATCTGTAGGTCGGGTAGAGTTTACGAAATAAACTCTCAGTAACACTCATCGACTGATAATTTTTAAAACTAAATAACCCTGACTCTACACTCCTTTATGTTGTCAATAATTTCTACATAGAGTATAATAATTTTATGTGATCCTAATTCCTTCAATATACCCACCAAACCGTAGAAAAGGAGTATTCACAATGAACCGTTACCACTTTACCCCATTTGTTGTAATTATTGGAAGTTTAACATTTTTACTTGTAATATCCTTACAGAGCCATGCATCAAAGGTTTCAGGCAAGGTAGTTGATGAATCAGGAAACCCTGTTTCTGATATCATCGTAGCCATTAAGTCATTTAAAGGCAACGTTATCCCAGACCGGCACCGTATGCTTAGACATCAACCTATGTTCCCACCTCCGCAACCGAGTACTACAGATGCAACTGGTGCTTTCTCAATTGATGATATTGTTTCGCCTTCAGTTAATCAATTATTACTATTTCCTGAACGCAATTCAGAATATGAAATTCGCAGCATTGAAATGCAAGGGATCGCCTTCAACATTCACCCGCATCAGTTCAGTTGGCACGGTGGATTTCCTTTTGGGATTGAAGAGGAATCAGATATAAAAAATGTGAAGATTACCGTTCGTCTTCGGATGCGTATCCGTGGTCAAGTGCTTACGGCTAATGGCACTCCGCTTCGGAACACGCGTGTTAGACTCGGCACAAAAAGGCGATATGTGAATGGAGGCACTGGTAGTGGAAGCAGTACAACAAATCTTGATGCAAAAGGTAGGTTTACCAAATATGTGGACTCCCCTGCTTATTATATTATCACTGTCGAATATCAGGGGCAATCAGCAGAATCACAAGAAATATTGCTTGAAGAAGGACAACGACTTGACGGACTAACATTGACCCTTGAGGTAGAACAACAAGCACCTAAGTTGCCTAATTTCCTCAGACCTCGGCAACCAAATGTCGTGAGAGCGCAGGCCCGACCTGTCCCTAAACCTCCTGACAGGAGATATAGGCAAACCCTTATGAAACTTCGTGCCGAGGGTGTATGGGCAGTCAATCCTGCTAACCGACATGCCTACAAAGTCATCAATTGTGAAACGCCTGAAGCAGCAATAGATGTGGCAACTGCCCAAGGTGCACATCTCGCTGCTATCAATGATAAAGCAGAACAACAATGGCTTCTTGATGTCTATGGAAAAGAAAACTATTGGATAGGATTTACGGATAGTCTAAAACAAGGTGCCAAGAAGTGGGATAATGGTGATCCGATGACTTACACCAATTGGGATAAACAAAAACTACTTTCTGCTCCTGAGGAATCGTCTGAAAAGGGCGAAAATACAAGCAAAACTTTTACTGTCCTCATCGGGGATACAGGGAAATGGCAGCAAGTACGAGCAGGTAATCCTGTTGTCAATATAACTAAAAGAGCAATCTTAGAAAAGAAGGATCTTGTTATTGACGCGCCAACACCTAACGAAGAAACTGAATAACACTGATCGTTTTACATCATAGGGAGGTATAATCATGAAAGGCATCCACACCTTAGGAAAGTTTGTTGTATACGCGCTCATCTTGTTATTGACCACAGTAACTAATATTGTTGCCCAAGAGGTGCCTATAGCATCTAATGAAGAAGCAGCAAGCGGACTGTCAGGTAAAGTTGTAGATAATGAAGGAAAACCGGTATCCGGTTTTACGTTCACTATCCAATCTATGCAATTCATAAACGGTTTCCCTCGACCGTTTGCTGATCTTCCACACCTTTTTCAGGAACAACCAGAAGAAGAAAAGCAACCACGTGTGCCGCGTCCCGCTGCACTTGTGAAAACTGAAGCAGATGGCACTTTCAAGACCACTAATATCCAACCAGGATATGTGCAAATAAATGCAATACCGGCAGTGATGTTAGATGTGATTAAGAAGTTTGACCCAAATAATCCGAACATGGCACATCAACTTCCTATGCAAATGATGCGGTTTGAGAGAAGTAAGACCGAAATGCAAATCCTCTCTATTCAGCTCAATAAGATAACTTTTTTTATTACAGACGGTCCTGGACCTTTCCAAGGTCTCACATTCGGTCTGAAGCCTGGAACTACCATTGAAAATGTGAAAATTACCGTTAAGAAACTCCTTAAAATCCGTGCCCAAATTGTGTATGCCGATGGCACACCTTTGGTTAACGCTGATGCCCGGCTCTCCTTGCGGTTTCGGGGAGGAGAGTTCGGAGGTGGCACCGGGTCCTATGGAACAAGTTGCTTCACTGATGCTGAAGGTTATTTCGCAGAATACAGGGAAGATCCGGGATATTACACACTTTCTGTGAAATATAAAACATTTTCTGGAGGGGCAGGTCCATTTCTTATCAAAAAAGACGAGTCCCCTGAGAATATTGTGATAAAACTTGACGGTAACCCAGTTGTTGCGAAACGCCCCGATGCCGACGTTAAAAAACTCAATGATGAGAAAGCACGACGTTTCATTAATGAGGTATTTGTCAATGAGAATGTACGGCAACCAATCCCACGGCAACCAGAAAAGATAGTATGGATCATTAACCCCGCAAATGGGCACGCTTATGCAAAGATACAATGCCAGGGATGGCATGATGCACAACAGAAGGCAATTAAGGAAGGCGCGCATCTTGTCTCTATCAACGACGAAGACGAACAGTTATGGGTTCAGGTAATGTTTAGAGACCCGCATTTTTGGATAGGACTCAACGATGTTGAAGAGGAGGGAGTGTGGCAATGGGATAGCGGTGAGCCTGTTACCTATACTAACTGGACAACACGAGATATGTTTTCCGAACAAGCACCCAATACTGAAAAGGACTATGTTGCGATCACTTTCCACGATGGTGGATGGCAAGCCGTTAGCCCTAAAGGACCGCTATGGCGAATTGCGCGAACCGCTGTCATAGAGAAAGACGGATTGGTGTCCAAGATACCCGAACCTGCAGAACCTGAGGATGAGTAGACTATCTGTGTATCTGAAATGGGGTTCTAATTTATCACGAAAACAGATTGCCGCAATACGCACAAGCGTGCACTTCTGTATCACCATTAAACGTTTCACGTTCAGGAGAAAGATAGGTCTCATGATTAGTGATACAGTTTGGATTTTCACACTGATGAGAAGATTCACCAATGTTTCGCTTCGGGGGTTGCGTCAAGATAAGTTGTTCTAACCCCATAAGGCTCGAAATAAGTGCCATCCGAACCGGCACGGCATTCGCGGATTGTTCAAAGTAGGCAGCACGAGGGTCATCATCTAATTCATAAGCGAGTTCGTTGACGCGTGGAAGTGGGTGCATAATCATCGCATCCGATTTTGCATTTTTCATCACGGCTGCATTCAGCAAATAACTACCACGCACCGTCTTTGCATCTAAAGTTGGCGGGAGGCGTTCCTCTTGAAGCCGATTCACATAGATGACATCAAGCGTTTCAATAACTTCTGTGACGTTTTCTACTTCAATAGGTTTCTGCCCGTGGATTTGTGCTAAGCGCGTGAGTATCCAGGGAGGCATCTGTAACCCTTTTGGGGCGATGTGAACCAAATCTCCACCGAATCTCGCAACTGCTAAGGCAAACGAGTGCGCCGCGCGTCCATACCGAAGGTCACCACAGATACCAACGGTTAAACCTTCCACCTGTGATTTTCGCCGAATAATCGTATAGAGGTCCGTAAGTGCTTGTGTCGGATGTGTATGGCTTCCGTCTCCACCGTTGATAACGGGGATATTGGCATAAGTTGCCATAACTCGCGCTGAACCTGCCCAACTGTGACGCACCACGATAATATCTGCGTAGTTCGTGACCATCCGCGCGGTATCTGCAAGCGTTTCACCTTTTGTCACAGAGGTAGAACTTGGGTCTGCAAAGCCGAGTGTCCCGCCATTGAGACGTTCCATCGCGCTTTCAAAGGAGAGCCGAGTCCGTGTGCTCGGTTCAAAAAATAGGGTGGCAAGTAATTTGCTACGACAGATCCCTGCCCACGTCTCTAATTGTGCCTGCATTCCTGCTGCCAGTCGAAAAATCTGTTCAATCTCAAAATTCGACAAATCATCAAGTGTTATCAGATGTCGCATTGTCCTCATAAAGACGCGTGTTGTATGTACGCCTTATTCCTTTCATACCCAGATTTACCGATTACTACGTACCGACTTTCAAACTTCCGACCAATTCCTTTACTGAACTCATGTCCATCTTTTCAAGGTAGTCGCTGATACCATCTATCACTTCCATTGATGCTTTTGGATTAACAAAGTTTGCTGTCCCAACGGCAACAGCAGATGCCCCCGCAATAAAAAATTCCACCACATCTGTTGCATTCATTATACCGCCCATCCCAACAATCGGAATAGAGACGCTTTTGTAAACCTCCCATACCAATCGTAATGCGACAGGCTTGATCGCGGGTCCGGAAAGACCGCCTGTTACGTTTGCAAGTTCCGGTTTACGTGTCTTAGCATTAATTGCCATACCGAGCAGTGTGTTAATCGCAGAGAGTGCATCTGTTCCAGCATCTTCAACAGCACGCGCAATCTCAGTGATGTCTGTGACGTTTGGTGACAGTTTCACCAATAACGGCAGATGTGTCTTTGCTCTCACCTCTTTAACAAGCTGATGTGCTAAGGTCGCATCAACACCGAAACTCATACCACCGCAATCCAAATTCGGACAAGAGATGTTGAGCTCCACCCCCGCAATACCATCTACCTCACTTAACTTTTCAACGACTATGAGGTATTCTTCGACCGTTTTACCACAGACATTGACAATCACCGGCACATCAAAATCCCTGAGGTAGGGTAGTTTTTCTGAAATAAAACCATCTACCCCAACATTTTGTAGTCCAATTGCATTGAGCATGCCAGATGGCGTTTCCATAATGCGGTCCATCGGATTGCCGGGCCATGGGACGCTTGTAACACCTTTAACGACAACCGCACCGAGTCGGTTTAAGTCTACGAAATCAGCGTATTCACTGCCATACCCGAAAGTGCCGGATGCCGTCATCACTGGATTCCGCATCCGAATCCCGCCGATATTCACATTGAGAGATAAATCTGTTGTATGCATTTTATGTAATGAAGATGATTCTGCCGCTTTAGAAGAGAAGGTCAAGAGACAATCATCTCAAAAATTAACTCAAATAAGACAAGGCAAACTACAATAACACACAACCAAAGGGGTAATCTCCCTTGAGACCACCTGGGTGGTAATCTGTCCTTAAAAAAGGTTATAATGGCTAAACCGAATAACACGATAAAGTTTATGAGTGCGTCAATGATATATGCCGAAAGGACGCTGCGTACTGTCAAACCTATCGCACATATTCCAGTGATAATACCAACAATATGATGCCGTTTCATCGGAGGGGTCCCAGAATGATATGTTTTGAGGTGTGTTAAAATTAAACATTTAGTTTTGCATGAGAAGTTTAGCACCAATGTATTTTAAATGTCAAGTGATTTCCTATCAAACAAAAACAATCAATTGGATTGTAATATTAGAAAATTCTGGCACAGAATTACCAAATCTGCCTTTAAAAACATAAGGTTTGCAGAAAAAGATTATTGGAATCCGTTAAAATTGCCCAATTTTCACTAAATTTCATTTTTTCAATTTATACTTGACTTTTTTAATGTTTTTCTGTATAATACTTATAACGACCAAAACAATACTCACAATATGGGTACCCTTTTTTCTAAAATTATATTTTGGAGTATTGGCTTGGTCGCCGGGGGTGCCCCTACCTTTTTAAGCAGGCAAGACACACCGGCGTACTAAGCAGATAGGGACAACTCATAAACAAGTAAAACGCCACACGAAAGTGTGGCACAACAAAAGAGGTATAAGCATGATTAAAAGTATCTATAATCGATGGATATTGGGAGGCATAGCCCTTCTGATAATCATTGCCGGTGGGTGTTACCTCTGGTATCAACACTCACTGGCAGACGAGAGAAAAGCAGCATTGGATGCACAAAAACTGCTACGGCAATCGGAGATAGAAAAATCCGAGAAAGGTAAGGTAGCAGAACAGGCAGCCGATGCACCTGTGGATAGCAATAAGCCAACCACAGAGAAACCGATACCGCAAACAATGGGAACAGTGGTCAAAGGCACCAAAACGAAGACACAACAGCAATCTGAAACATCAGCGAATATTGCTGCGGACGTTTCTGAAGATGTGCCTGTCTCTCCGTTTGGTTTCGGACCCTACCCAAAGCTCGGAGACTATCCATACAAAGTAATATGGGCGAATAAAGATAGTCCCCGAGCAGAACTCCTGACTCGTGTGCTTATTAAGTTGTGGAATGAAGGTGAAAAAAACTTCCGTGGAGGTAGCACCCACAACGGAAAGGTCTATCCTCACTACTATGACACAGTTTATGTCACCTTTTCCCCAATCAGAAACAAAGAGGGGAAAATAATAGGACAGTCCTCAGATATCTTATCAGGCACTCAAGTTCAGTTTACGCGGGCGGATCTTTTAAATCCACCGCCCGGTCTGCGTGTTTTAGATTTAGAATCTTCAGGTATTGATCCATATCAGTACCTCAATTTACCGATAAGAAAAGGAGAAAAATAATGCATAAAAAGTTTTTCGTTTTCACACTCTTTATTCTATTTACAGTCGTTACGATGGTTCTGCATAGTGGACGTACACATGAAGCATATCCTGGTGATGACAGTCTGCCCTCAAGTGAATATGCAGATGTCCACGGAGAAGTATTTGGCGGATTTGGGGGTCATGACACACGTGTCCATGTCCACGGTATCGCCTATGCAAACGGGGACCGCGATGGGAATTATACTGTACTTCTCACAGCAAGCGGCGTTGATCCTGCCTTTGCTCAAGGTTCGTTTGATGTGGAGACTCGTAGGGAAAGAGATCTCACTTTCTCTACAGGTGAAATTGACCAGATAGCTATGGGTTGGACAGCAAGTTCTACTGTCAGAATCAAAAAAGAGAATGGCAAAATGGAAATACATAATGATTACGATGAGAAAGAGGCAGACGAAATCGGAGAGAATGATGACTGGAAGGATGGCCAGGGCAATGCGGATCCAGAGCCAGGTTTATCACCTGACAACGGTTCCTACGTTGCGAGTCCGGGTGATTCACATCAGGCAAATCTTATTACCGATGCTCCGTATAACTCTGTCTATTGGTATGTGAGGGGACCTGGCGAGTCATCAGATTCACTCGGTTCAAACGTAGACACAACTTATTGTGACTCCGAAGCAACGTCAACAGAAGACTCGTTCAGCTACACGTTCCCCAGTGGTGCCATGCATACTGGGGAATATGTCATAACGGCATATATTTACCGTGCAGATCAATCTGTATACCAAATGAATTACACCGTGACAGTTCAGTAACGAAACCTTAAAATAACAGCAGGCAGGTATCCGTTTGGGTATCTGCCTGTTTTCTTATCTCTATCTGTCCATTTCTATACTAAAGTTTGGACAATTTTTACGAATTATAGTTACAAAAAGCAGAAAAGCAGGTATCCTTTCAGAACTAACCAATTTTGAAAGGAAAATAAAATGGACCTCCTTCTCTGCTTAGAACATATACTATCAGATTTTTGTTTTTTATTTAACCAACAAACTTTGCGCTTTTCCAAGCGTTCATCTATGGTTTGATTGTGAATAAAGGCAATGGCACAATCACTGGTATTTATCAATCAAGTTGTTCACAGACAAGATATTGGTCTTTTGCTAAGTTTCTATCACGTGGCAAATGGGATGCGGTCGCAGCGGCTATAATAAAACGGCTTCAAAACACATTTGCGATCTGGGTTTATGTTTATGATGAAACCAAAGCTATCAAGACAGGAAAATCCCAATGGGGATTGCACTTTTTTCGAAACTTGAGTTTCCAACGGCGTCGTATCAATCCAAGTATCAGTTCGGTCATCAGTTTGGCGCACTCGGTCTGATATGTCAGACAGCAACAGGGTGGATGCTTTTTCCCGTATGGGTAAAACTGATGTGTCCACAGAAACTTCGAGATAAAAGTAATGCGGTATTGCAGCGTATTTGTTCAAAAATACCATCAGGTTTGATAATCTTTGATAGAGGGTTCGCACGACGCAAAGTGCTCACAATGGCATTGCGTTTTGGACACCATATCTTATGTCGTGCTAAATCCAATGCTGTGTTTTACCAACTGCCGAAGATACCTAAACACCGCAAACGCGGAAGACCTAAGAAATACGGAGACCGGCTCAGTGTTTGCAGGATGCGGTATCAGGTGATAGAAATAGCAGATAAAGCATATTCGGTCACCTCAAAAGTAGTGCGAACCAAAAAGTGTGATGCGAATGTGCGGCTCGTTGGAATACGCACACGCACAAAAGCGTCAAAACCTTATCGGTATTTCTTTGTTTTCACAACAGATATGACACTTGAAGTGCCACAGATTTTCCAATACTATCGCCACAGATGGCAGATTGAAACAGCATTCCGAGATGTCAAACAAAACTTCGGGTTTAACAAGTATCAAGTCAAATCTCGTAAAAATATCAATCGCTTTGTGCATCTCAGTTTCGTTGCAGCAAGTTTGACAAAACTCATATTTACGACACAATCTGTAACAAAGACGATGAGTGTTGAGAGCGTTTGTCAACAGCTCGGGATACATTGGTATCGTCCTGCTAAACTCACACTCGGATTGCGTGTCGCCTTTCTACGCTTGAAAATAGCGGAAACTTTATTATTTGCGAGCTCTAAACAAAAATCATACTCACAGAATATTAGGAACGCTTTTCAGCAAGAGGAAGACACGCCTTGTGACAAGGCTACTTGAATATAACAATATTGTCCAAACTTTAGTATTTATGAGATACGCTGTAGTAAAAAATTGTTTTAACAACTTATTTTATTACAGACTTTAAATTTCCCCACGTTGTCGTTAATTTTCCTTCGGGTTCAACAGCGAGAAATGCAGAATTCTCTGCAAGGTAATTCAGTACGTTGGTTGTGAGTTTTCTGAGATTATCTCCTTCTTCCGACTTGTTATCCGTGTAAACGCCGTTATGATGTCCAAGGGTGATGATTTTTCCGTCTTCCACATCGTATTCAACAAATGGACGTTCCCCACCACCAGCACCGCCGCCGCGTGTCTTCGTGCCGAGGATCTTGTCTCCTGGAGGTTTGGCTTTGAAACTGATGAAATCTGCGGTGAACCCTGCCTGTGCCATGCTTGTAAGAAAGATCGGTCCGTTGGTGTCAAACCCTTTGTATACTGGATGGTTTTTAGCATCAGCCGTTGGTTTAATGCCGATTTCAGGTGGTGCCTTGCCAAGGGGCTGGAAAACGCGTGGGTTGCCGCCCCCTTCAACACCAATGTCTACAACGTATCGGAGACCGAGCGCGGAGAGAAATATACCACCGCCAGATTCTACATAGTCAAGAATTACCTTTTTAGTTGCGTCTGCAAGCAACGGTTCAGGCAACTTGTTTGTTTTTGTATAGAAAAGCCACAACACCGCGAATTGGTCTAATTTTATTGCTGTGCCGCTACTGTTCTTGAAAGTGCCATTGTTGTCCGCTGTGAGTATTGTTGCTTGAAAATTGTCGTCTGCCCATTGGTAGGCAGCTTCCTCAACTTCTCCAAGTTCGTCACTTCCTGCCAACAATCCAACGGTTACATCCACCGAATATGCTGGCAAAACCATAACCACTGAAAAAAGTAAGACTATGAACAAGCAACGAAATGTTATAGAATTTGCCATAGTGTCCATCTCCTTTTATTTCTTTTTTACAATGATAACATTAATAGTTGATGTTTGTCTATGTGAATATTGAATAAGCAATTTACAGAGGCATTCCATAGTTGACTGATTATCCGTTTTTAGTTGGAAGGTCGCGACCAGCAGGTTGCTCCTACAGAGCAGACTTTTGAAAGAAATTAAAAACTATTGGAGAATTGAGTGGCTCTGGGCAATTTAACGTTTCTGATTTACCCCCAGTTTTTTGAACGCCTTTGTTCATGAAAATTTTCAAGTTGTTTGTGTGAGGAAGTCAATCGTAGACTGTCACTGTTTCCTGATAAGGGACACTGAAACTAAAAATGGGTCAAGGAAGATACCGGGGTCCCAAGTAGTTTCAATCACACGCTTTATCACAAAGATTATAGAATATGCAAGGTTTCATAAGATACCTTGCGCGGGCAAACCCTCTATCAAATCAAATACTAAAATCGGTCTCTTGACATTGGGTAAAGCGTTTTCAAACTGCTTGATGAACTGATAGCCAAACTCTTGAACAAGCACATTATGGCTCGGGTAGCCCCTCTTGTCAAAGGCATCCTTGGCATAGATTTTCCAATAGATTGGAATAGCACGCTTACGAAATGGCACAGCCACGACAATGACGCGATACTCTTTTAGAATATCTGTCTCATCAATGAGCAGAATGCGTAAAGCACACTTGCCTTTACCATAAAGCGAGCGTAGCACATAAACGCACCACACCTCCATCGCACTGGTTGTCGGAAAATCAGAGTTGATGAACCGGAGTAATCGTTTTTGCTTCGTCTTGTAATGCCCTACTGCGACAGGCAACGCCGCAGTTAGTGTATTTATTCTGAAGACGCTTGTGCGAATACTCGCAAGTATCATCAACATTAGGTTCCTCTTTGCGGGGCGTTTCAACTCTGGTTGAAATATCTGTGCGATCAACGGGATCAACGCAAAAGCATTTGCTTTGTAGGGAGTAGTATGTTTCATCGTAATACCTCAAAGAGTATTCGTAAAATATCAGAGAACTTTCGCTCAAGACTGACAGTTTACCAGACAAAACATTTCTGTAAAACCTTTATATGAGATATGAATAAATTATACTACAACCTATCTCATAAATAGTTGGAGGGCTTTGAAAACCGGATTTCAAAATCCTGTAGGAGCGATCTCCGAATCGCGACCTGTCGGGAATCCAAATCAAGAAATCAACAGTATGAATACCTTTTGGTATTCCCCGGAGTTCCCTCCTACAAAGAGAATCAACTCATAACGAACCAACAAATCCTATTTATGAGATACGCTCTAACAAAAACTGGCGGTAAATCAGGTGAAGATTGGTTGGGATATCTATAGTGGATTTAAATAATGATACATCATTGCATAGGCGCGCCTACAAGTGGGTGTGTAAAGTATTCATGTCAAAAACTTTACACACCTCTGCAAGTAGGTTGCTGTGATAATAGGTTTTATACATTATTCTTCAAAAGTAACATGCAGCATACCGTGGTTTTGTGTGCCTATATATAACGTGTTTCCATCAACAGCAAAAGAAGTTATGTTATCGGGCACCTCTGAGACAACTTGTTCCCAAACACCACTTTTCAAGCGATAGATACCTGTCCGTTTAGTGATGCCAAAAAGCGTTGTACCGTCAACTGCTAAGTGTTCCATGATAAGATTCATTCCTTCAGAATCAGTAACGACTCGCCAAGTTCTTCCATCATCCGATGTAATGATACCTGCATCCGTTGCTACATAAACGGTGGACCCAGTAGCCACAATCTCTTTGAAAGTTTTAACAGGAAATGGCAGTGCTGGTGTAAGGTCAATCCAATTATCTCCCCTATCAAACGATACGACAAAGTGTCCATCCCGTTTTCCGACATAGATGGTGTCCCCTGAAACAGCAAGTTTGAAACTTCTTCCTATGTTCAATGATAATTTATCCGTTTCTTCAACACCGATATCCTGCCATTCTGTATCCCCGGGTTCCCATCGGAAAAGCTTAAAATTGTATTCTATGTAGAACGTGTTGCCACTCACGGCAAACGCACCACGCAACCCAGATCGGCGCAGTCCTATTTGCTGTTGCTGATTTTTTTTAACTAATTGTCTGAAGAACACCGTTGCACCAGAGAATCTTTCTTGCAATTGTTCAACGAACGCTTCATCTGACATATTAGGTTCTCTTTGAGATAGTTGGCTCGCTATCCAAGGGTCAAAGACAGGCATGTCTTGAATCGGCACTAACGTATTGCCATCTGTAGACAAGCGATATATACGTGTATCTTTGTTACCGTAAGCACTAAGACTAAAAGAACTGGAACCTTTTGCATAAATAACCCCTCCAGATTTAACTATCTGAGTAATTTCCGGTGGGTATTCTGTTTCCCACGTTGTCATCGGCATATTGGTCGGAATCGTTTTCCAAGACTTACCCTGGTCAGCAGTCTTTAGCATATCTCCAATACTTCCATAAATTATCGGAAGTCTGTTCTGTTCCTTAGTATCTTTTTTAAACACAATTAGACTACTTATCCCACTCATTTCCGGCGTAACATTTACCACGTCCCATGACTTACCGCTATCAGTAGAACGTTGAAGTCCTTCATCAGGGCTGCCGAGATAAAAAACACGCTCGTTCAATGCTAAGGCAGGAGAATTAGAAAACATTGTAGGCGAAACACCTTGTGCTTGTAGCGTCATCCATGTATCTCCGCCATCGGTAGAGCGCACTATACCCTGCTCTATTGCCAGAAGTGTATCACCTGCAGCAACGAGTCTTATATTGATTAACCATCCCACTCTTGATTTCCAAACGTGTGTTGGCGTAATATCTTTCCACGAATTTCCCATGTCAGTTGAACGAAAAATCCACCAGCCTCGTTCTCCTTCTGCTGCTTTGTTAGGATCAAAAGCAGAGTTAATTGTGAATGCATACAACTTATCTTTGGTTGCTGTAATGGAAAAACATGACTTTGCTTGAGGGACTGGGAATTCTGCTAAACGTTCCCAACTACCGGAGTTCCAGCGATAGATATTACCTGCTAAAGCAAATACCGTGTCTTGGACCGTTACAATAGAATTGGGTTCATTGGGAAATTCATCTTTCATATTTTTCCATGTCTTGCCTTTATCTTCAGAACGGAAAGCTCCCTTGTCAAAAATGATATAAAACGCTTGTTCTGTTAGCAGCAGTTCCATCGGAAAATCATATTCTTCGGGAAATTCATGAATTAAATCCCACGTTTTACCACCATCTTTAGAAGCATAGAGTTTATTAGATGGAACAATATAAAGGGCATTGTCCCATTCTGCCATAGGAATTCCAGCAAGCATATCATCAATTAGTGTGCTAATGTCGCTAATGTGTTGCCACTCTGTTTTATCGTCATGTAATTTGTATATGTGTCCACGAGCGAGGGTGTAAAGCACTCCCTCAGAGGTTTCAAGTAAGCTTTCCACAGAACTCCCCGTGGTGGGGGCTGATTGAATCCACTGCTGTTTAGGGATAGAAACGTCTTCTCCTTCTGCTTGTGCAGCAGCCAATAAAACCTCATCAGGTTTCTGACCTTTGTTATCGCTTTTACCAAGTGCATTTACACTCCCAAGTTGATGACGAACATCCGGCTCCGTGTCAAGATTTAGCACAATAGGTGCGTCAACGAGTTCAACCATTGTCTCAGCTTGTGCATCTAAACTATAAGGTTGCTGAAAACTCACTAAATGTTGACTGCCTATGCCAAGCAACAGCACAATTAAAGCTGCACTGGCAGCACCTATCACCCACGGGAGCAAAGGTTTGCTACCGGAAGGTGCAACAGGTTTTAGACGATTGATCTCTTGCATGATGTTTTCAGTTAGGTTCGGTGAAAGTTGGAAATAGTCGAGTGCTTCTCTAATCATTGTTTCCTCCTTTTGTAAACGTTGTTGTGCACGGCGGAGGCGACTCCGAATTGTATTTGCCGATACACCTAAAAACGCACCAATCTCTGCGCTGGACATCTCGCTGAAGTAATGTAGCGTGATAATTGTACGCTCGCTCTCTGGGAGTTTCGCAAGTAACTTTTTGACGACTTCCCGCTGTGCTTCTATCGCTGTCCGCTCGTTTTCTTCAATGACATATTGTGAGTAAGTCGCTTTTTCTACCTGCAGACTGCTTGTATCTTCAAGCGGCTGCGTCCGAACACGCTTTTTACGCGACCTTGCAACGCAGCAACGCGAGGCTATAACATAAAGCCAACTGGCGAAACGCTGTGGCTTCTTTAATGCCCCTAAATTCTGATACGCTTTCAGGAAGGTGTCTTGTGTAATCTCTTCGGCGATGTGGAAATCTCCAATTTTTCGCCAAGCCAGTGCGTGAACTGACTTTTGATATTTTTTGACAAGTTCGGTGAAAGCGGTATCATCACCATCAAGAATACGATGAATGAGTTGAACATCATCGTTTTTCATGGATCACCTCCGATTGCTTTATAGTGACGCGACTTAGGGGTAAAACTGGTGCATAATTCTGCATGTTTACAAATTGGATGGTTGGAAACAGTGAAATACTATTCTACCAAATCGGGTGGGTTTGTCAAGATGTGAGGGTGGTTGGCCAGGGTTATTCAGTTTTAAGAGTTTTCCGTTATTGAGGTTTACTAAAAGTTGATTTCGTAGGTCGGGTAGAGTGAAGCGAAACCCGATATGAACAAACGTGTCGGGTTTCGCTTCACTCTACCCGACCTACAATACTCCTATAGGAAATTAACGTTTGTGATAAAATACACCAGAAAAACCGAAAACTGAATAACCCTAGTGGTTGGCAGGATATTTATAATGGGTTTTTAAATTGATGAGGCATCATTTGTAGGCGCGCCTACAGATTGGGTTTGCTGTGATTATAGGTTTTGCTACATTATTCTTCAAGAGTAAAATGAAGCATGCCACTATTTTGTGTCCCAACATATAACGTGCTTCCATCAACAGCAAGAGAAGTAACATCTTTTGGTATCTCTGAAACGACCCGCTCCCAAGTGCCACTTTCCAAGCGATAGATGTCTGTCCCTTTGGTAACACCATAAAGGATTGTGCCATCAGCAGTTAAGTGTTCCATTATGAGATTCGTTCCCTCTGCATCAGTGACGGTACGCCAATGTCTTCCATCATCTGATGTAATGATACCTGCGTCTGTTGCTACATAAACAGTGGACCCAGTAACCAGAATCTCTTTGAAAGTTTTAACAGCAAATGGTAAAGCTGGGGTAAGATCAACCCAGTTATTTCCTTTATCAAACGATACGACAAGGTGACCATCCCGTTTTCCAACGTAGACATTGTTACCTGAAACAGCAAGTTTGAGATTTCGCCTCATAAGGTCTTGATGCAGACCGATAGTTTCTTCCAGTCCAGTTTCATACCATGCAGCATCACCTTTTTTCCATCGGAAAAGTTTAAAATTATATTCCATAAAAAAGGTGTCCTTGTCAACTGCAAAGGTTCCATTTAACCCCGCCTCATTAACCGTCCTTTCCGTATTAAGAACTGGCATCCCCTGAAACCTTTCAAGTGTCTTACCATCACTGGATACTTGATAGATAAACATTTCTTCGTATGGCTTATCAATACCCTTTGCATAAAGAATATCTCCGTAATTGACAATTTGGATGAAATCTGGAGGAAAATAACTGTAGGGTTTATCTTTCATTGGTATCGGTATATGAACAAGTTCCCAAGTATTACCACCATCATAGGTTTTATGAATCTCGTTATGAACTGCCATTTCTCCGCTTACTCTTGCATAAACAACAGTAGGTGTCCTTTCAGAATTATGAGTATCTTTCATGGCTATAAGATTATATACCCGTCCTCCCTTTTGTTTAATGTTCATCTTGTGCCACGATACCCCTAAATCCGTAGAATAATGTAACCCTTCATTGGCTCCTGCATAAATTATGTTTTCTTTTGTCACAGCATATTTGGAAAGATTATCCATTGTAGGTGCCGTGCCGTATTCCTGTGGACTCAACCAAGTATCTCCACAGTCAATAGAACGCACCATACCACGCTGCATTGCTAATAGTGTTTCACCAGCAGGAATAAGTCTTATAGGAGGCATAGTATTTAAGCTCCAAGCATTTTTTGGTGTTATATTTATCCATGATTTTCCAAAATCACCTGATCTAAATATTCCCCAAACACGCCGTTGTTTTTGACTTATGCTTAACTGATTCTGTGATTCTTCGGTCTGGTATGCTACCACATACAAATTTTCTCTGGTTGCAGTGGTCGCAGTGACATCTTCAAATAGTATTGGGGATTTTAGACGTTCCCAAAAATCACCGTTAAGACGGTATAGTCCTTGAGATGTAGCAGCAAAAAGTGTATTTTGAATCTCAACTATGGATTTAATGTGCCTAACAAGATGAGGTGTTTCGTCTAACCCAGTCAATCCATCGGTTATCCTTTTCCATGATTTACCGGAATCATTTGAGCGGTAAATAGAGTGTTTAAAAGCGAGGTAAAACGCTGTTTCCGTTAGTATTAACTCAACTGCATGTCCGATCGGTTTTCCTTTCCATGAATAGAGTAAATCCCAAGTTTCCCCATCATCCGCTGAAGTAAAGAGTTCATTTCTTGGCACTAAATATAACTTATTTTTCCACTTTACTATTGGTATTCTACCTCCCCATTCCGTATTCAGTTTGTTAGTGCTGGATATATGTTGCCATGTATTTGTATCAACTGTTAACCTGTAGACAGAATAACCATTGTTAATGACATAGAGATCACCTTGTGGAGTGGCGTGTAAGTTAATTACTGGTTCGCCTTTAGCAGGTCTTGCCTGAATCCACTGTTGTTTTTGATTAGACATGTCTTCTCCTTCCGCCTGCGCGGCGGTTGATAATATTTCATCAGGTTTCTGTCCGTTATTATCGCTTTCACCAAGTGCCTTTGAATTTCCAAGTTCGCGCCGAACATCTGGTTTTACGTCAAGATTTAGTACAATAGGCGTGTCAACAAGTTCAACTGTCATTTCAGTCTGTGCTTCCAAACTATAAGGTTGCTGAAAACGGAGTAATTGTTGACTACCTATTCCAAGCATCAACACAATTAAAATAGCACTTGTAGCAGCAATTGCCCACGGCACTACAGGGTTGCTTACTGAAGGCGTAGGTTTAAGACGGGAAACTTTTTGCATAATGTTATCGGTTAGGTTCGGTGAAAGTTGGAAATGTTCGAGTGCTTCTCTAATCATCGTTTCCTCCTTTTGTAACCGGTTCCGCGCACGTTGCAGTCGACTCTTAATCGTTCCTGCAGAAACCCCTAAAAATCGGCTAATCTCTTCGACTGTCATTTCGCCAAGGTAATGGAGCGTCATCACCGTACGTTCGCTCTCTTTCAACTTCGCAAGTAGTCTCTTGACCACCTCGCGTTGTGATTCAACTGCGGTTTTAACTTGCTCTTCTGCGACATGTCGGGAATAAGCATCTTTTTGTCCCATAGTTGTCTCTGCGTCCTCCAACGGTTGTGTTCGTATCCGTTTTTTGCGGAGCCAAGCGTAGCATCGGCGCGTCGCAATCACATAGAGCCATCCAGAAAACTGATTTGCGTCTTTCAGGGTGTGAAGTCTCTGATACACTTTCAGGAAGGTATCTTGTGTAATCTCTTCAGCGATGTGGAAATCCCCTATTTTTCGCCAAGCCAGCGCGTGAACCGGCTTTTGATACTTTTTCACAAGTTCAGCGAAAGCGTTTTCATCACCAGCAAGAACTTGTTGAATCAGTTCAACATCGTCGTTTTTCATCAGGTGCCTCCAGAAAGAATAGGTTCAATTTTTCATATTGAAACCTTGTGACGCGACTTAGGAGGAAAACGGTTGCATAATTCTGTGTTTTTTAATGGATGGTTGGGAACAGTAGGATGTTATTTTACCAAATCGGGTGGGTTTGTCAAGATGTGTGGTTTAGTTGGCAAGATATTTTTAGTAGATTTTGCGGCGCGCTTATATGAAGATTAATTTTTTAATTCGGTAATTTTCTGTCCACACAAGGTAGGTTTCCACCTCTGCTGGCGAGGTTTCCTAACCTCGCCAAATTACCGATTTATTTCTTAAACTTCATTAAAGCGCGCCTACAGGTAGGGTTTGCAGTAAATATAGGTTTTACTACGTTATTCTTCAAGATTGTAATGAAGCATGCCGTTGTCTTCTGTGCCTACGTATAAGGTATTTCCATCAACAGCAAGAGAGGTCACTCAGTCAGGTATCTCTGAAACAACCTGTTCCCAAGTACCGTTTTCCAAACGGTAGATACCTGTATTTTTGGTAACGCCATAAAGGATTGTGCCATCAACAGCCAAGCGTTCCATAACGAGATTCGCTCCCTCGGCATCAGTGACTACTCTCCAATTTCTCCCATTGTCTGATGAAAGAGTGCCTGCGTCTGTTGCTACATAAACGGAAGCCCCGGCAACCACAATATCATTAAAAGAGTTAACATGAAACGGCAGAGCAGGCGTAAGATCAACCCAGTTATTTCCTTTATCAAACGATACGACAAGACTCCCATCACGTTTCCCAACATAAACTGTCCCGCCTGAAACCGCAAGTTTGAATCTGTCTATGTCTGCCCATACAACAGACTGTCTGCGTATCGCAGAAAGTTCAATGGTTTCTTCTTGTTCGGTGTCGTACCATTCTGTATCACCGGGTTTCCATCGGAATAGTTTGAAGTTGTACTCAACGTAAAATGTGTCGTTGTCAACAGCAAACGCGCCACGTAATCCGGATTGAATAAGGTCCTCGCGCTTCCCAAATAATTTAGATTCTGCCCTAAATTTAGGTTCTGCCAACTGTTTAAAAAACTGGGTTGCGCCAAGAGCACGTCCTTTAGATATTTGGTCATCTAACTTTTCTGAACTAAAAACCGGCATACCCTGAATAGGCACAAGCGTCCTACCATCTCCAGATACGCGATAAATACGCGTTTCGCGTGGTACAAATTCCTTACCCTTTGCGTACAGAAGTTCACCGTATTTTACAATTTGAGTGATGTTCGGTGGTGTTCTTCTGTGAGGATCTGTCATTGGTATCGCTATTTGAACGGGTTTCCAAGAATTGCCGCCGTCATCGGTTTTTTGAATCTCATTTCCTGATATTGATCCACCATTTACTCTTGCATAGAGAACTGCAGATGAACTTTGACCTTGACCAGTCTTTTTAAAAGCGATCAGATTATATATATCTCCTCCTTTTTGCCTAATATTCTTCTTGTGCCACGATTCACCGCGATCAGTAGAAAAATAGAGTCCATCATGACTCCCGATATAAATTGTGTCCTTTTTCACTACCGCAAATGAGGAAAGATTACCCATTGGAGGTGATGTGTTATATGCCTGTGGACTCAGCCAGGTATCTCCGCTGTCAATTGAACGCAGCATCCCTCGTTCCATTGCCAAAAGTGTTTGACCAGCAGCAATAAGTGTGATATTAGGTGGATGACCGTTTAAATGCCAAGAATTTGTAGGTGTAATATCTTGCCAAGAATCTCCGAGATCCGTTGATCGGAATATTCCCCAAGTACGTTTTAACTCTTTAGACACTGCCCAACCCAACCCCGCAACAACATAGAGTTTTCCGTCAGTCGATGCAGTTGAAACAACCCTTTGAATTGGTACCGGGAATTCTAAGCGTTTCCAACTGTCACCACTGTAACGGTAACAACCATTGGGTGTCCCAGCAAAAAGCGTGTTCTGAATCTCAATAAAAGAATCAATTCTTACCGTCAACCCATCGCTTATGTCTTCCCATGTCTTTCCAGTATCTTCAGATCGAAGAACACCGCTCTCAAAAGCGAGGTAAAACGCTTGCTCTGTTAGTGCCAATTCAATTGCAGACCTGTACTTTTCCCTTTTCCAAGAATATAGTATATCCCAAGTTTCGCCGTCATCCGTAGAAGTGAAGAGTTCATTATATGGCACAAGATACAAAGTATTGTTCCACTTGGCTATAGGCAGCCTACCCCCCGAAGAAGTTTTAAGTTTTTCAATGCCGCGGATGTGTTGCCACGTTTTTTCATCTGCTGATAATTTATAAACTGAAAAATAATTTGTGATGACATATAGATCCCCTTCAGGGGTGGCGTATAGGTTCCACGCTGGGGTACCTTTAACCGGTTTTGCATGAGTCCACTGTTGTTTTTGATTAGACATGTCTTCTCCTTCCATCTGCGCGGCAGCTAATAATACCTCATCAGGTTCTTCTCCGCGGTTATTGCTTTTATTAAGTGCATTTAATTTCCCAAGTTGGCGCTGCACTACATTCGGTTTTGCTTCAAGATTTAGCATAATGGGAGCATCAATGAGTTCAATTGTTCTTTCGGATTGCGCATCAAAACTATAAGGTTTCTGAAAAAATGCCAAGTGTTGGCTGCCTATGCCAAGCATTAGCACAATCAAAACTGTACTTGCAGCACCTATCACCCACGGGAGCAAAGGTTTGCTACCAGAAGGTGCAGGCTTAAGTCGTGCGACTTCTCGCATGATGTTATCAGTTAGGTTCGGTGAAATTTGGAAATTGCTGATTGCTTCTCGGATCATTGGTTCCTCCTTTTTCAAGCGGTTCCGTGCTCGGCGAAGTCTACTTTTAATCGTGTTTGCGGATACACCTAAAAACTCACTCATCTCTTCACAGGTCATTTCGCTGAAATAGTGAAGTGTGATGATGGTGCGATCACTTTCCTGCAACGTCTCAAGCAATTTTTTGACAACTTCCCGCAGTTCTTTGTCAACAGTTTTTGCCTGTTCCTCAGCAACATGTTGTGAATAAGCATCTTTATTTGTTGCTGGTGTCCCTACATTTTCCAGTGCTTGTTTCTGCAGGCGCTTTTTGCGGAACCAAGCAAGACATCGACGTGTCGCAATAACATAGAGCCATCCTGCAAACCGCTGCGGTTCTTTGAGCGTGTGAAGTCTTTGGTAGGCTTTGAGGAAAGTATCCTGCGTAATATCTTCAGCAGTGTGAAAATCACCTACTTTCCGCCAAGCGAGCGCGTGAACTTGTTTTTGATATTTCTTTACTAATTCGGAGAAGGCGTTGTTATCGCCTGCAAGCGTACGTTGAATCAGTTCAGCGTCGTCGTTTTTCATCGGTGGCTACCTCCGCAAAAGAATAATTCCGACAATTCATATCAACATCTTGTGACGCGTGAAACAACAAAACGGGTGCATAATTCTGCATGTTTTAGTGGGATGGTGAGATACTATGGAGTACTATTCTACCAAATGAGGTGGATATGTCAAGATGTGAGTTTTTGGAGGATAGGTTAGGTGGGAAAATGTTCCAGTTTTTGGCAAATTATTGTAATCCAGATTCTATAGATATATTCGCGGGAAAAGAATTGACACTCTCCTTTTCATTGAACGAATTGCCGATAGCACCCAATTTAAAGACTTTGCCTTGATCAAAACGGTGTGTAATTTTTCCTGCTTTGCCGCTCGGAATACCTGACGCTGAGGCGAGCGCTGTCTGAGGAATTCGTTCTGAGGGAAGTTCAGTGTCGCTATCAAATAAGTTGAATGAACCAGATGTCTCAGCACTCCCGACCCAAATATCAATGGTGAGCGTGCCGCCATCCTTGAATGCTGTCACATCAATTTCAACAATAGTGTAGTCCTGAGAGTGTGTGTCAGGTGTTCGGAAAATGCCTAAGACATCTTTTGAGGGCTGCTCACCGTTAAGAACGATATTTTCTACCAGAGCAGTAGATAAAACGTTGTCTGATTTTGGAGTGATTCCTTCGCTTTTACCGGAAACATCAGACTGCCCTAATTGATTTCTTGCATTCGGCTTTGACGGGATATTCAAGACAATGGAATCGTCAATGATTTCAACTTTCATTTCTGATGTGGCATCAAAACTGTAGGGTTGTTGGAAACGGGCAAAGTATTGATTACCTATTCCCAACATCAGGATCGCTACAACGAAGGTTGAAGCAGCGAGTGCCCACGGTAACAAAGGTTTACTTGCAGAAGGCGCAGCGGGTTTAAGATGGGAAATTTCTTGCATGATATTATCGGTTAGGTTAGGTGAGATTTGGAAGTGTTCAAGTGCTTCTCTGATTATCGTTTCCTCTTTTTTTAAACGTTGTCTGGCACGTCTAAGACGACTTTTTATTGTACTCGTTGATACGCCTAAAAATTTGCTAATTTCTTCACATGTCATTTCTCCAAAATAGTAAAGTGTCATCACCGTACGCTCACTATCTTGTAACTTTGCAAGCAGCTTTTTAGCCACTTCGCGCTGCGTTTCAGCAGTAGCTTTTGCTCGCTCTTCAGCCACATATCGGGAATATGTTTCACCTTCTATCAACTCAATATCTGTATCTTCCAACGCTTGCGTCTGAAAGCGTTTCTTACGAAGCCAAGCGAGGCAACGACGTGTAGCAATTACATAAAGCCATCCAGAAAACTGATTTGGATTTTTCAGACTTACTAATTTCTGATATACTTGCAAAAAGGTGTCTTGTGTTATTTCTTCAGCAATATGGAAATCACCGATTTTTCGCCAAGCCAGCGCGTGGACTTGCTTCTGATATTTTTCAACCAAAGTAGCAAAAGCACTGTCATCTCCTGCAAGGATGCGGTCAATCAGCACAACATCATCGTTTTTCATAAGACACCTCAAATTAATGCTTCATTAATATTATATCATCAATGTAGTATACTGATGCAATTTAAACAAGTGCTTTCTGCCTCCACACTCATTAGAGATTCTTACATAGATATTCAAGGCATTGCTGCTTATGAGTGGATTCTCAGAGATTCAGTTGCACCTCTGAGAATCTGCCCACAAGGAATAGCGGTTATAGCACTCTGGACATTGAAATTAGTCTTCTTTTCCGAGTTCCGTCTCTACAGAGATTCGTAAAAGAAAAGCGTTAATGCTCCCCTCTTCACTGAACCAACTACCAGTAGCACCTAACTTAAAGGCTTGACCCTGCTCAAAATCATACTTGATTGTTTTACTTTTACCAGGTCGAATATCCCATGCGGAGGCAAGTGCACCTTTAGGCATACCCGTTTTTGGTAACTCTGTCTTGGCATCATATAGATCAAACGAACCCATAGATTCAGCATTCCCAACCAAGATATTGAGTAAGAGTGTGCCGCCATTTTTAAACGCTGTTGCGTCAATTTCAACGACAGTATAATCTTGAAAACCCTCTTTTGAAGTTCGGAAAATGTTAAGGACTTGCTGCTCGGGTTTTTCATCAGTGAGTGTTACTTTCAAACTTCCCGTGACTGGACTATCTAAGTTGCGGAGGTCTTCTGAATCAGTTTTTGATGAAGGTTTCGCGACACCTCCGCTCACACCAGGAGTTTTTCCCGCTAAGGAGTCCTGGAGAAACGTCAGGTAATTCTCAGCAGGATCTTGTACAGTAAGCAACTCATTGACCGGTAGGCTACCCATCAATTCAAACTCAGACGAGATAACTAAACAATCCGCTGGGGAATACTCATTCCATCCCTTCATGATTGCTTGTGCCAACGCGTGCGTAGTATTAAACGTCTTGGATTCTCGCTTGCGCCGCTTAGCAATAGGATCTTGTAAACTGGGGGAACGTCCTAAGTCCGCATTGAACACCCACGTGTTGATGAAATTTTCGTTCAGGAATTTTACGACTCGGTCATCGGAGAGGACAACTGCCCTCAAACTTTTGCCGCTCCCTCAGCACGCTTCGTCATCAAGCGGTCCGTTTATTGAAATCGCATGAACAGGCTTCTGATGTGCAGGTGACATTTTTAATGCTTCGTCTATTGATACCCAGTTAATTTGCTGCGACTTATAGAAACGTAATTTTAAAAGACGTTTTGCTTCTTCCAGAGTGATAGCCTCTGTGAATTTAGCGTTTTGTAAAATATCTTGTGTTCCGGCACGAAGTTCTATTTGCGGGCAATAACCCATGTCCGTTCCAAAACTTTGTGCACCTTCATGTTGCTTATTGACATCAAAATTTATCAGTGCTTCAGGAACCCGCATCTCAAAAAACGCTACCTTCTTTCCGATTCGGTCAATCACAAGATGTCCAGCGAACTGTGAGGGCGTAAACCACCCATCTTTCAGCTTGAACTCGGCATGAATCCGAAACATAATGTCGGCAAACCTATCGTTGTAAGCGCGCAAGCATGCCCATAAACCACGGGAATCCCCCATATTAATGTGCATATCCAGATGCGGATTTGGATGTAGTTGCCGAAGCAGTGTGAGAACACCCTCCTCCTTTATCTGCCAGAGTTCACCAATGGAAACTGTTTGGTTTGGCAGCAAAGAGCGGAAAACGGTTTCGGAGTGCTGCTTCTCTGGCTCGGCAACCCGCAGGTTTGCCAATGTATCCCACGTTACATGGAAATTATCTTGTGTGTATTCAACTGGGGCAATAAAGCCCTTTATGTGTACTTCTTGCCCACTATCAAGGGTGAGCATAATCTTGTTGTTATCCGTCAAACTCTCATCCGCGTGAAGTTGCCCAGTTATCAAAACTAAAACAAAGCAACTCCAAATTAAGGTTTTCATTTAAAATCTCCTTATTTTTATCATATCAAGATTTGATTTTAGATTATATATCTCACGATTCACTCAAAGGGTAATGAAAAAGTGAAATACTTAGATTATCTCTTTCAAAAAAGAGGTATCTTTTTATTTACAATATAGTGACGCGGGTTAGGTGCAAAACGGTTGCCTAATTTTACAAAAATTTGTAATTTTAAGACAATAAAATGTTTACAGGCATTAAGCGACGCATTCTTGACAAAATGGAGAAACATGTATAGAATCATCCTTAAGGCAATAGGATAGAGGTTGAACACAAATCATTAGTTTTTTTATGTCCATGAGACACACTTACATGCAAAAGAAAGGAACAGATAATGATTCAAACTGCTTACAAAGAAACGTATCGTCCGCAATTCCACTTCACACCGAAAACTAACTGGACCAACGACCCAAACGGATTGATCTATTACAAAGGAGAGTATCATCTCTTTTTCCAACACAACCCATTCGGCATCAATTGGGGCAACATGACATGGGGGCATGCCATTAGTCCAGACCTTGTTCATTGGAAACAACTACCACACGCCATCCATCCAGATGAACTCGGCACAATCTTCTCAGGTTCCGGTGTTGTAGACAGCAACAATACAGCAGGTTTCCAGACAGGAGATGAAGCAGTGCTGGTTGTCTTTTATACGTCTGCTGGTAGCCATGCCCCAGAGAAAGTGCCGTTTACACAGAGCATCGCCTATAGCAACGACCGTGGACGGAGTTGGACAAAATATGAAGGCAATCCTGTTATTGAGCATATTGTCGCAAGCAACCGCGACCCGAAGGTAATCTGGCACGAACCTACGCAAAAATGGGTAATGACACTTTTTCTCGACGGAAATGACTTTACCTTTTTCGGTTCTACGAACCTAAAGGAATGGGAACGACTCTCCGACATTAAGATTCCAGATGGAGAATGCCCAGATATCTTTGAACTTCCTGTTGATGGCGATCCTGAGAATACGAAATGGGTTTTCTGGGGTGCCGGTGGGAAATATTATGTCGGTGATTTTGATGGCACAACCTTCACGCCAGATGGCGAATCACAACGGGCAGACTTCGGTGCAAACTTTTACGCCGCGCAAACTTGGAGTGATATTCCAGATTCCGATGGTCGCCGCATCCAAATTGCATGGATGAATGGCAGTAATCCGCCAGAAATGCCATTTAATCAGCAGATGAGTTTTCCATGCGTGTTGACACTTCGGACGACACCAGAAGGCATCCGTATGTATCGCGAACCGGTAGCAGAAATCGAAAATATACATGACTATACGCATGCATGGAGCAATGTCACACTTAATCCTGATGAAAACCTTCTTGCAGGATTAACAGGTGAACTGTTTGATATCCGTGCAGAAATAGAACTCAATGATGCCTCTGCTGTAGGTTTCAATATCCGTGGTCAAGATGTACGATACGATGTCGCTGAAAAGCAGTTGACATTTCTTGAAAGGAGCGGTCCTCTCGTGCCACAAGATGGAAAAATCCAATTGCAGATTTTAGTAGATCGCATCTCTATTGAAGCATTTGGCAATGCAGGTGCGCTCTCAATGACCTCTTATTTTCTACCCGACCTCAATAACGCGGACATCGGGATTTATGCGGAAGGTGGTTTAGCTACACTCGTATCGTTAAAAGTGCATGAACTTAAATCGTCTTGGGTATAATTCATCTGCTAACTCTGGCAAATGGACTATGAATAAAGCGTCGCTGTTAGGTTGCGGCTTCCACCCCGATTGCGGAATTCGCACAGATAAATGCCCTGCCAGATGCCTAAATTCAGGCGATGGTCAGTAATCGGGATAGATACGGCAAAGCCAACAAGCGACGCTTTGATATGTGCAGGCATATCGTCATCACCTTCTATGGTGTGTTTGTAAAAAGGTTCACGCTCTTTTACAAGACGGTCAAAACTATTGGCAAAGTCTTCACGCACTGTCGGATCGTCATTTTCGTTGATGGTTAACCCTGCTGAAGTGTGCTTAATAAAAAGATGAAGAATTCCCGCTTTCGGCAATTCACCGAGCGAATTCATGATTTCATCTGTAACAAGATGAAAGCCGCGTGGATATTCAGGTAAAGTGATTTCAATTTGTTGGATCATTGTGTTGTCTCAGATTGATAGAAGCAATATGAGACTATGCCTTCTTTCATTACATAAAGTTTTCTGCTATAATACCACGATTCTCTGATATTTCAAGAAAAATAATAAAAGGATTTCTTGATAATTGAATTGTTACAGGATATAATAGTTTATCCTTAAACTTGAGACAAGGAGACAAACATGGAAAAAGTCTTTACCGCCGAAACGCAGAAACAAGGGGTTGGGGAGACCTATACCTTCCACATTCAAAAAAACGGTGAAGGATGGATTGGATGGATACAGGAACTTCCAGAGGTAAATATGGAAAAAGACACGAGAGAAGAAGTATTAAAAATGCTAACAATTGAATTTGAAAAAACATTAAAAGTATATGAGGAGCAAGCAGCAGTATGGGATAAGCAGTTTGAGGAAGATGTGAAGGATGGAAAACTTGATCGGTTTGCAGAGGAAGTTCTTGCTGATTTTCAGGTGGGCAGGTGTGAACAAATATAAGGAATTTTTATGGACATAATTTGTGCCTCTATCTGCTACCGAGGCTATGCCGAAGATGAAGTAGCAGCAACCTTGGAATATGCCCCAAAGATTGGCTATCGCGCTATGGAGATTCACGGGCCGCTTATCTGGAGCATTGATGCTGTCCACGCATTTGACGTAGATAGCATGAAAAAGGAAATCAACAAATCCGGTATGAAGTGTTCAGGCCTCTATCCTCCCGGTTGGGGTGGTAACGATAACGCCGATGTGGAAGCACGGGCCGAAGCAATAGCAAAGTGTGTAGACATTGCAAAACAACTCAACGCAACACATCTAACAACCAGTGGCGCACAACGTAGAACTGAACCTGGTGCATTAGACAGAGTTATTTCATGTGTACGCGAGGTGTTAGAACGAATACCAGCAGAAAGTCACATCAAATTGACGCTTGAACCGCACCACGGAAATGTTCTTGAACAACCTGAAGATTTTCAAGAGGTGTTAGATGCTATTCCCGATGATCGGGTAGGTGTCTGTATAGATACAGGACATTTCCACACATCCGGGGTAGACACACTTGCTGTTATTCGTCAGTTCGGCTCGCGTATCTATGCAGTGCATCTCAAAGACCATATCGGTGCTATATCTGTCGGCATCGGGCGCGGTGAACTCAACCTCCAACAGATTATCGGGACACTCCAAGAAGCATACTACCAAGGCGATCTCACTTTGGAACTGGAAGTAGAAGACCCAGAAAACCTACCACGCTATACTGAGGAGGCATACTTTTACCTCAGCGGGATGTTAGGTTTACAACTGTAACAAGAGCAAGATTATACCATTTCTAATTGATCGCCTTTGATTAACAATAAACGCGTTTGTAGTCGCGCAATTCATTGCGCCTCTTACATTTTTCAGCTGCTTGAACCGAAAACTTCATAATGAAGTCTCATTTTTTAGTAATGGTATAACTTTTACTTTTGCCAACTCGAAATGAAATCTGAAACGCTGTAATTCGGTGGCATCTCATTAAAGTAGTACCGCATCGGTCCTGATTGAAAACCGGGTGAAAAATGTTCTTCATCCGTTTTCAGAAGTGCGTCAAGGGACTTAAACCTTTTCCACAGGACAGCCGCTTCCTCCCGCGTGAAACGCTCCTCGGCAAAGGGTGGCCCCCAATTAAGCGTGATGGAATGAAAACCTTTTCCACGATTTTTCAGATCATCGGGTATACCTTCAAGTTCACATCCGTGCGCCAGTGCTACAAAACATGCAGCTTTACATAAAAAGACTGTAGATAGCAATTTTCCTTTCTCATCCCTATCTGGATGTAACTTTTCCAGTGCTGTGTGATAGGCGGTAGCATTCTTTTTAATCACAGACTGAAGTGCATATTCGGTCCACATTTGCATCTGCTGACTGCGTTTATTCCACCGCTCAAACATCTTTTGCACCTGTGGTGATAGGTACTCTATGTAGTCAAAGGTTGGGTAATGTGTAAAGTTTGAAAACCCGCCGTGTATTGTGCGGCGCATCTTCCGACTGTAGTTACTTCCCCAATGCAAGATTGGCAAAATATAGACCGCACCATCACCTGCATTGAGATGTGTTTGCACTCCATTAGGCAAAGGCACTCGCGGATCTGCTAACAATTGTTGGTTTTCTTCATCAGTGTTCACTCGCAAGTGACTACCCGGTATAACCCATAATACATTATCGTCGTAAAGCGAAAGATTCCACTGTACATAGCGCGGGCCCGTTTCTAAAATATCATCAAGATAGCCTTGTAGTGGTGCGGTATCAATCGGGTGATGGTCACGATGCCAAGCGGCGGGTCCGCGATCACTTACTGGATTACACATGAGCATCATTTCAGTAACACCAGCATCCTCCACACCAAGTAATTCACTACTGACACCTTGCATATTTTCGTGTGCCCAAATTTCAATGGCACTTGCTGTTTTTTCATCAACAAGTCCAGCAAGCGGTTCACGTCCGAGATTCAAACGCGGTTGTGCAGAAGTTTCCCATACACCTCCCGATGGATCGTTTGGCTGCCGTTCTTTTTTCCAAATGTCGCGCTGTCGTGACACCATCAACTCGTAACTTTCCCGAAGCGCATCCAGCTCGTTTGGAGGAATTACTTCCCGCAAAACGAGGTATCCTTCTTCCATGAATTGGTTTCGATTTACCTTCATGATTTTCTCCAATGCGTTTCAACATAGAGCATTAACAAAACCTTTTTTGTTGTTAAACGTTAACCACGCCCAACATAGAGTTGTCCCACGGGTAGGACTGTCGCCTCTAACATATTGATATTGGGTGGAAGTGTTGCCATGAGGACAGCAGCTTTAGCAAGTTCATCAACCTCCATCATCGGTTCAGATGGAGGAAACGGATGGTTCTGAATCCGTTCAACATAAGTGTTGCCGGGTTGCAAACAGCTCGCCGTAATACCATGCGATCTGCCTTCCAATGCTATTACCTGCGTTAATCCCCAAATACCGAATTTACTTGCGCTATAAGGCGCACTGCGGGGACGAACTCGGTGCGCAGAAATACTACCGACGTTGATGATACGCCCACCTTCTCCTTGTGCCTTCATAATCCCCATCGCTTCGCGCGAACAGAGAAAAGGTGCGCGGAGATTTACACCTATCACCTTGTCCCATGCTTCCGTTGAAAGTTTGTCTATCGGACCACCATCAAACGCACCAGCATTATTAACAAGGATATCTAAGCGTTCATATTCAGCCATCGCTTTTTCAAAAAGTGCCTTAATCTGCTCTTCATCGGTGACGTCGGTAGGAACAGCAAGGACTTTTGTTCCCATTGCGCGTAGTTCATCTGCTGTTTGCGAAAGCAGTTCAGCATTTCTTGCAGCAATTGTTAAACTCGCTCCCTCAGCAGCGAGTCCCTTCGCAATTCCTTTCCCGATACCTCTATTGCCACCAGTAACAATTGCAACTTTCCCATCTAATTGTCCCATTACGGATTCTCCTTTAACAATTCAAACAACATATTTTGCGTTCTAACTGCTTGCACTGTCCCTTCTGCAAGTTGTATCATAGAGAGATGTGCAAACAAAAATGCTAAATCTTCAGGTGTATCTACGTCGTACCAGGGTGGTAAAACCTTGAGCTTAGCGTCCATGGCATGAATACGTTCTACCGTCTGTTGCAAAACCTGCGGTGTACTCCACGCAATTTCCTCAAAAATGGATGGAACTATCTCATTGAGATTTTCTACCGAAAAGCCGATAAGGTAATACCCGCCATCCACACTTGGTCCAATGACGATATCGCGCGAGTCAAGACCTACAACCGCCTGTAAGATATATTCAAGTGGTAATGTAGGACTGTCAGAACCAACGATTAAAATCTTTTCATATCCGTTTTCGTATGCCCACTGCGTTGCCGAAGTGAGACGTGCCCCAAGGTCTATGCCTGTTTGCGGAATATAGGTAACATCGTTTCCAATTAACGCTTGTAAATCGTTTTGACTTCCTGGCGGTGTATACGCAATAACCAAATCCACGTTTGAAAGTTCTGAAAGCGTTTCACACCAATCTATGAGGAAAGCACGGTATAACGATGCTGCTTGTTCAGGGGATAATTCTGGAAACAGCCGCGTTTTAACTTGATTCGGAATCGGATTCTTAGCGAAAACAATCAGACACGTACTCACTTCAATATCTACCTGTTGTGTGACATGTTTTAATACACTTGAACATGGTTTACTTTCAATTTATCAGATACCTGTTTAACCGTCAACATAGAATGTATATTGAGCAGGTTATTCAGTTTTATGAATTTTCAGTTGATAAGGTTAACAGCGAGTTTAGGTTTTGAAGCGAGATATTTGATTGTATCAGAGATAGCCGTATACCCTGCAAATCGTAATACCAATAATGCTGTATTACGCATTGCTGCTATGACTTGTGGGATGGCGCCACATCGGACAGGCGAGGCATCTTCTCCAAGCACCGTATCCCGCATTTAGTGCGACTTGTTCTCTATTGACCAATGCCCGCGCCGTAAAGCAAGTAAGCGCTTTGCTGATGCTTCATCGGGATTTAGACTTGTTATACTATACTGGACTTTGTGTATTTCTTCTCTTGTGTTCAGATTTTTGTAAGTATAACGGTATTGGAACACTTGTGCTATACCCGGCCAGTCCAGATACGCATTGAGACTTGTGCTTGCTTTGATACACCTTGTTTGTAGAGCGTATCTCCTAAATAGGATTTGTTGGTTCGTTATGAGTTGATTCTCTTTGTAGGAGGGAACTCCGATTCCCGACAGATCGCGATTCGGAGATCGCTCCTACAAGATTTTGAAATCGGGTTTTCAAAGCCCTCCAACTATTTATGAGATAGGTTGTAGTCTACCATGTGATTTTCAACTGTCTCGTGAATGTGGATCGGTTCACCCAAAATAGGATGTGTCGTGTCATCAGAAAGCGTATCCGGAATGTCTTGAAAAAGTTTCTCAATCGCACCTAAAAGATCCGGTTGATTGTCTTTGACAGGGAGCAGATAGTCTCCATCACTCGCTATGATGGCGTGGCAGAAAGTTCGCTGTGTCAAAAGTGCGTCTATTGTGATGATCTTCCCACTCACATCAAACGCTTTGAGGATCTCTGTTGAGATCGGTATTTCGTTGGTCTTGTCGCTAACACTTCGCTGCGTGAGGGTAACCCCTAACTCATGCGAAACGACAGAGAGCAAGTGGCTTGTTGTCGCACCACTTCTTTGGGAGGCGCGCATCGTTTTGCCATCTATAGCGACTGCGTCAAAGCACCTTGTCAAATCGGGTCTACTTTTTATTACGGTTTTAACCCAGTGTGTCAGAGTTTCTTCTAATGCTTCAGCATCTAACTTTTTCAATAGATTATGGATCGTTGAAGCAGAAGGTGTTTTCTTATGTGTAAAACCGAGCGCCCTTGCGAGTGCTGGCTGTGAGCGTGCCCAAGTAGCGATAGATGTATACCCTTTATGTCCACACATCAAACCGATGACCACAAGTGCAAGAATGGATTTCAACGGATGTCGTTTCCCTTTATGCTTGCGTGGGTCTCTAAGTTTTGCTAACATATCTAACAAGTGGCAAGATTCTCTTCTTGTCATTCTTCACCTCAAAATAGGTAGTTTTTTGGTGAAGTATAGCAGATATGGTGTAAAAAAAACACCCTATCTGCTTTTCATAAAAAATAAACACTTGTGAAAAAATATAGAAAACTGAATAACCCTGTGCTTTTTGGAAGGAAGTGGCGAGATTACTATTCGTCATTATTCACCTCAAGTGATTTGTAGTTTATACTATCAGGTGAAGTATATCAGATGTGGTGTGACTTTCACACCACATCTGAATATCAAGTATAGATACCAACTCATTTTCGACAATTGAATACCTCTGTTCCATAGCAAATGCACATTTACGTGAGTCGGACATAAAGCATATAGTTGGAAACCCGACATATTCTCAGGCAGACAGCGTTGGATTGTTGGGTTTCGCTATGTCTATTTCATGAATGGGTCATTAAAAAGTAGGTTTTTCTTCACAGACTAAAAGGTTTTTGTTCATTTACCGCTCTACCCAACCTACGGAGCTTGGTTCAGCAACAAAGGCGGGCAAATAGAAACCGCTCTGCAATGATATGTGAAGGTGTTGTACAAAAGACCTGCAAAAATTGTAGGATGCGTAGTATAATGTTTGAAAAGCGACATGGAGGTTGTGTATGAAACTCGGATTTGTAAGTGCGATTTTGCCTGACCAAACATTGACGGAGGTTGTCCAATTTGCCTCCGATACTGGTTATGATTGTGTTGAATTGATGTGCTGGCCCAAAGGAAAAGCGGAACGGCGTTATGCAGGCGTGACACACGTTGACGTAGCGGCACTTTCTGAAGCAGAGATAGACCAAATTTTGCAATGCGTTTCAGATGCGGGGATAACGATTAGCGGCTTAGGCTACTATCCGAACCCACTGACACCTAACGAAACAGAAGCAAAAATCTATAGTGAACATCTTAAACAACTGATTCTTGCAGCGAAACGTCTATCGGTAGATATTGTAAATACGTTCATCGGCAGAGATCAGACATGCACAATAGACGACAATTGGGAACGGTTCAAGCAGGTGTGGAAACCGCTCATCCAATTTGCTGCAGACCACGGCATCCGTATCGGCATTGAGAATTGTCCCATGTTTTTCACTGAAGACGAATGGCCCGCCGGACAAAACCTTGCCTATTCTCCAGCGATTTGGGAACGCATGTTTGCGGAAATTCCATCCGAGAATTTCGGACTCAATTTTGACCCTTCCCATTTTATATGGCTGCAAATGGATTACCTGAAACCGCTTGTTACTTTTGCTAATCGTATTTTCCATGTGCATGCAAAGGATGTTCGTTTAGATAGAGAACGACTTGATGAGGTTGGTATTCTCGCAACGCCGCTGGCGTATCACACACCGAAACTGCCAGGGCTTGGTGATGTGGATTGGGGTCGTTTTTTCTCTGTCTTGAGCGATACCGGTTATGATGGTTCAGTCTGTGTTGAGGTTGAGGATCGTGCTTATGAAGAGACGTTGGAAACACGGCAACGCGCCTTAAGGCAGAGCCATATATTTTTGAGACAGTTCATGGGGTAACGGAATGAACTACTACGATTGGCTACAAACAGAATACGCGGAACTTGAAGAAGCAGGGTTGGTGCGCCACCTCCGCACTGTGATGAGTCCTCCGGCAAATACAATCACTCTTGATGGAAACTATGTAGTGAACCTCGGTTCAAACAACTATTTGGGGTTAAGCACACATCCCAGAGTAATTTCCGCAGCAGCCTCTGCAGTGATGGTATATGGTGCGGGTGCAAGCGGCTCCCGTCTGCTTTCGGGCAACATTGAAAAATATACAACTTTGGAAACTAACCTCGCAGAAGCAAAAGGCACTGAAGCAGCACTTGTTTTTAGCTCAGGGTATGCAGCGAATACAAGCATCATTCCTGTGCTTGCAGGGGAAGATGACCTTATTTTGAGTGATGCCCTCAACCATGCAAGTATTATTGACGGATGTCGTCTCAGTCGTGCTGTCAAAAAGATATATCGACATTGTGATGTGGAGCACCTAAAGACACTATTAGCGGAGTCTGCTAATTTTAGACGTAGACTCATTGTAACAGATGGTGTTTTCAGTATGGATGGCGATATTGCGCCGCTCAAAGATATATACGAAGTTGCCTTGAATTATAATGCGATGCTGTTGGTAGATGATGCACACGGATTTGGCGTTTTAGGGAAAAATGGGAGTGGCACTGTGTCACATTGTGGATTAGAAGGACAAGATATTATTCAGATGGGGACGCTCAGCAAAGCGATAGGTGGGTTGGGAGGATATGTTGCGGGGAGGCGTACGTTAATTGATTTACTCATCAATCGCGCGCGTGGCTTTATTTTCACGACAGGACTTCCACCCGCGACGTTGTCAGCGGCAGATGCAGCACTCAAGGTCATGCGTTCTTCACGGAATTTTCGGAAACAACTTTTAAAACATGCAGAAACTATGAAAACAGCGTTAACGAATTTGGGTTATACGTTATTACCGAGCGAAACACAGATTTTGCCTGTGATATTAGGGGAACCGCAACGTGCAACAGATGTCGCTGAGGCGTTGCTTACAAAGGATGTGTTTGCACCTGCAATTCGTCCACCTGCTGTGCCTGCAGGAACGAGTCGTTTACGTGTGACCGTGATGGCAACGCATACAGATTCTGATATAGAGCATGCGTTGCACGGGTTTAAAAATGTGCGCCACCTTGCTTGTAGTGAATAATTAGTAACGGGTTTCAATCCGTTCATCTACCCTATTCTTACTATCCGATAAGCAGCCATCAAGATTTTCATACCTGACACACAACCTCTTCCACAGCTACCAATAACACTAATCCTAAAAAGTAAATTTGCACTTGGGAGACTTGACACCCAAAACCCAAACGAAGGTAGATGTAAGAGGCGCAATGAATTGCGCGACTACAAACGCGTTTCCTGTTCATGTAAAGTTATCAATTAGAAATGGTAATTACTTGTTGAAATTATTGTGTATTTATGTGAAACTATGATAAATCCAAACTGAAAGAGACCTACCAAAATGAGCACAAAAGCACATGTAATTGATTTCAATAAACAGAATCCTATTGACCGCGGTACTGGTGTCCAAACGGTGCCGTTAGCGGGTAAGTGGTTGGATTCTACATCACTTACCAACGGCATAACGATGTTTGAACCCGGCGCAGCGATTGCCCGCCACTACCACAACTGCGATGAATCTGTGACAATTCTTGAAGGTGAAGCGACCTGCGAAGTTGATGGTGAAGTTTTCATAATGAAGGCATTTGACACGACGTTCGTTCCTGCTGGTATCCCGCATCGGTTTTGGAACGAAAGTGATGCCCCGATGAAGATTTTATGGACGTACGCTTCTGTAGAAGTAACCCGCACCTTTACGGAGTCCGGTGAAACGGTTGGGCATTTGTCAGCGGGTGACCAAGCGGTTGTTTCGTAAACAGGAGATATGATAAATGTCCGTACAAACCTATATCAAGGACAATCAGGATTCGTTGTGTGAGCTGCTACAAGAACTTGTTAGAATTCCAACCGTCAATCCACCGGGTGAAAATTATGCTGAGATTGTTGCGCTACTTGAGGCAAAATGTCAGGCATTGGAAATGAAAACAAAAGTTGTAAAAGTGCCAAAACGACGTGCAGATCAGGTTATTTCAAACGTATCAAGCCATCCACGCTTGAACCTGATTGCGCGATGGGATGTCGGTGCAGAAAAGACGGTGCATTTCAACGCGCACTACGATGTGGTGCCAGTTGCTGGTGAGTGGCGTTTTGATGATCCGTTCAGCGGAAAGATTGAAGGGGAGTGGCTTTATGGGCGTGGTGCGGATGATATGAAGGATGCTATCGCTGCCCTGTTATTTGCAATTCAGGCTGTTCAAGAGAGTGACATTGATCCGTTGTTTAACGTTGAATGTTCGTTCACTTGTGATGAGGAGACTGGCGGGCAGTTAGGCGCGGGATATATCGTAGAGAAGGAATTGGTCAACGCGGATTATGTCGTCAGCTGCGAAGGTGGGTCAGAGATGAACATCGGTAACGGACATAACGGCGTGCTTTGGTTGGAAATTGATGTACACGGAAAAGCAGCACACGGGTCTCAACCAGATAAGGGGATAAATGCATTTGAAAAAACAGCCGAACTTGTGTCTGCATTGCAGCGGGTAAAACGAGATTTGAAGTCGCCTGAACGCGCATTCAAACTACCTGATGGCAATGAGCGTTTTCCGACTATGAACATTGGTGGCACGTTTCGTGGCACTGAGGGGGATAAAGTCAATACTGTTCCTGCACATCTTACCTTTTCAATTGATCGGCGGGTTACACCGAATGAAAAACTGGAGTTTGCAGAATTGGACTTGCGAGAAGCAATTTCGGGGGCGTGTGAGTACTATCCGGATTTGAAAGCAGAGGTGCAAGCAATCTTGCGAATTGAGCCATGTATCACAGATATTGATTCACCTTTGGCACAAGGTTTTGCTGATGCAGTGCGTACAGTGCGTTTTAACCAACCGAAATTTAAAAGCACTGCTGGGTTTACGGATTTACACTATTTTGTGAATACGGGTTTGCCAGGAATTGGCTACGGGCCAAGCGGTGAGGGAGGACATGCTATAAATGAACGTGTGCATATTCCGGATCTGGTACGGACTTCTGCTATCTACGCAACCTTTATGACGCGTGCTGAACTGTAGTCAAGGAACAAATACAATGCAAAACCCAAAACCCGCACCATTTAATGTCGTCCCAGAGGATACTATAGGAACAACGTGGGCATTGCCAGAAGGCGCAATCGTCCGATTTGGAAAAGGGGACGTAGATGAAGGTGATGTTAAATTGTCTCCAGATAGTACATATTTCGCTGTTGGAACTCTCATGGGACTGTGGTGGTATGACGTGTTGTCTATGTCTCCGATTTCATTGTGGGAAACGAAAAGGGGAATGGTTAATTCCATCGATTTTTCTCATGATGGCAAATGGATTATCATTCGGACAGCGGATGACCTCATTAAAGTACTGGATGTTCAGATCGGCACGTGCGTCACACAGATAAAAGGTCAAGACGCTTTTGGTGGACTTGCCTGCTCATCGAACGGCGAGTGGATTGCTACTGCAGCGATGCAGGGGGTTGTAAAGGTATTAGATATCCATAGCGGTGAATGCGTTGCACAGATGGATCGAGGTACCCACGAATTTAAATCGAATGATATATATCAACTCGAATTTTCGCCAGATGGTAGCCTCCTCGCCGCTACAGCGGCCAATCCCAAACTTTCGCGTGATGGACAGGTACTGAACCCTGACACAGAAGGTGTGCAAACTTACGTATGGGATCCAAAGACGGGTGAAGTAATTGTCAAGTTTGCTGGTAGAAATTTTGTCTTTTCTCCGGACAGTCGCCTGCTGGCAGGTGCAGCTTTTGACCAAACCTCTGGTGATACCGATCGCGTTGACCGCTGCGTTTCAATATGGGATGTAACAACCGATGAGCGGACCTCGTACTTCTCAGCGCATACGGATTGGGTGGAGGATATAACCTTTTCACCGTGTGGTGAGTTCCTCGTGTCAAGTAGTAGAGATAAAAGTCTGCGCGTGTGGGACATTGCAAAGGGTATACAAAAGAAGACTTATACCGACTCTGAAGCAGATTGGGGACTTCCTTTCTACTCACCAGAAGGGAACTTATTGACTGTTGTATTTCGTTATGAGAAGGCTACTGTAGCCATTGACATCTGCAGTGTAGAACCCCGTGAAAAACTACAAACAATTGAACTTGTGATAGGGAGTGTCGGGGCAAAATGGTTTCTTAGATGTCCAAAGTTGGCTATCGCCTACGCGTTATCCAGTAAACAAATGGATGGCAAAACACATACATTCCCAACACTGCGTGAACCTCATTTTCCGTGGCCCTATCCCAAGGTGGCTTGGTTGGACAACCAAATACTCGTAAGTACCCGCGATTATCCTGGTATCGAGTTATGGGATGTTGTCCAGAAACGCACGCAGGAAACATTAATGAAGGATAAATATATTCATACTTATACTGTTTTGCCCTGCGGAAAGATACTGGGCAGCAACCTTAGGAACAAGACAAAAATTTGGGATGTCAGCAATCCCGATGAACCTATCGCTGAGTTCACGGCTCCTAAAGAACCCTCAGATTGGGTGCGTCACGAGGTGTTCGCTCCTATTGGTGATTGGATCGCAGCCGGAAGCAGAGAAGGCACAGTCTATGTATGGAACTTCCAGAATCCCGAAGAGCCAACGCTTCTCACAGGACATACGGATTACGTTACATCATTGGCGTTTTCGCGAGATGGCAAGCGGTTAGCGAGCGGGGCGCGCGACAACACCACTCGCCTGTGGGATGTTGAGTCAGGTAAACAAATTATCTCACTACCTATGGATAAACCTCGCTGGATTATGGGGATAGCGTTCTCACCGTGTGGCAAGATAATTGCCGGTGGAATGGACGACGAAATTCGCTTATGGTGTGCTGAGCAACTGACAACATTACGCGCAATACCGCAATCTGAGAACACTCGACGGACGTACGCGCTCGCTTTTTCACCGTGTGGCAAGTATCTCACATCTGGAACTTGGTGGCAGAAAGGAATGGAGAAGATGGCAATCCGGTTATGGTGCGTTGCTACAGGTGAAAATATCCATACCTTCTGGGGGCATACGACAGACGTGCAGTCACTCGACTTCTCGACGGACGGCATGCTTCTGGCAAGTGGGGCAGATGATGGTACAATTCTACTGTGGGATGTAAAGTCCTTCATTCCTACTCAAGACAAAAAAATTGATTATTGAATCTGTTAAGGAACAAATACAATGCAAAACCCAAAACCCGCACCATTTAATGTCGTCCCAGAGGATACTATAGGAACAACGTGGGCATTGCCAGAAGGCGCAATTGCGCGGTTTGGTAGAGGATATCAAGACAATAGCGGTAATAATGAGATAGCACTTTCTCCTGATAACACATATTTCACCGTTGGCACACGCATAGGGCTTTGGTGGTACGACGTATCTTCAATGTCTCCTATTGCGTTATGGGAAACGGAACAGGGAATGATTTCTGCCGTGGATATTTCACCTGATGGTAAATTCATTGCAATTGCTAATTGGGACGGTTTCATTAAAGTACGGGATATTCAGGGTGGTAATTGTATAACACAGATAAAGCGGACAGAAAACCATGTTGTTTATAAACATTTAAGATTTTCTCCAGACAGTTGCCGGATTGCCATCGTAAATCGGGACGGTATTGTTGAAGTGTTAGATATCCAAAGCGGTGAATGCATCGCTCAAATGGAACAAGAATCAAATGATAGGCAGACAAACCGTATTTCCAAACTCCGATTTTCTCCGGATGGACAGTACGTCGCCGCCACAATA
This sequence comes from Candidatus Poribacteria bacterium, assembly GCA_965219695.1. Taxonomy (GTDB): domain Bacteria; phylum Poribacteria; class WGA-4E; order WGA-4E; family WGA-3G; genus MSPOR6. The sequence goes on from CBDCOJ010000022.1 coordinate 50,791, forward strand.
GGAAATCAAACTTATTTATGGAACCCAATGGCAGGATCAATCACCGCTAAGTTTACTGGGAGAAATTTTGCTTTCTCTCCGGACAGTCGCTTGTTGGCGTGTGAGAATCTATATAAAATACCTGATACTACTCCCGTTCGCGGTGCAAGCAATGTTTCTATGTGGGATATAGGCACAGGTGAACGCGTCGCTCACTTTACGGAACATGAGGAATGGGTGTGGACTATTAGATTTTCACCTTGTGGTCAGTTCTTGGCATCAAGTGATAGGAGTAGAACACTAAACGTATGGGATCTAACAAAGGATGTACTCAAGGAAGCTTATGCGGGCTATGGGCAGCCTTATTATTTCCCTGATGGGACGCTACTTGCCACCGTGTTTATCCATGGAACTATTGAGGTGTGGGACGTAGAACAGCATGAAAAATTACAGACTTATAAACAGCAAGTTGAAAGTATTGGTTATAAATGGTTTTCAAAATGTCCGAAGTTAGTGGTTGCCCACGCCTTATCTGACAAGAGGACAATATCTGAAAAAACACACACCTTTTCAACGCTTAGCGAACCGATCTGTTTTCCACGTAATGCCCAATTTACCGATGGAAAGGCACTTGCGATCCGAGGTATTAGAGGAGATATTGTGTTGTGGAATATAAAAAGCAATCAGACACAGAGAATATCAATTCAGAATGAATTTAATGATAGTATCAAGTCTTTTACTATTTTACCCGGAGGCGACATACTTGCTGTTAACTGGACCCCCAACATCTACAAGGTGTATAAAATAAATAAAATAGACGAGATTCTGATCGCTGAATTCGCGCCTACTACGCAGTTAGGGAATGATACATTTGCAATTTCAGAAGAACGTATTGCTTTTGCGGGAAAAGGGGGTATAATCTATTTCTGGGATCTTAAGAACAGTGAAATACCAAAGCTATTTACAGGACATACAGATCATGTCTGGGCGTTGGCATTTTCACCAGATGGAAGAAGGCTCGTGAGTGGATCAAGTGATAAAACCGTTCGTCTTTGGGACGTTGCGAGAGATGTAGAAATAGCTCAGTTCCCCTTAGAAAAACCATTTATAACTATGGCATTAGCTTTTTCTCCAGGTGGCAGCGTGATTGCTGGTGGAATGTTTGGTAAACTTCTCTTGTGGTGTGCTGAAAAATTGACACTGCTACACACAATTCCACAACCCGAGGACAGTCTAAAACCTTTTGCACTTTCCTTTTCACCCTGTGGACGTTACCTTGCCTCTGGCACTTGGTGGCAAAAAGGTATGGAAAAGATGGCAATACAATTGTGGGATGTTGCCACCGGTGAAAATATCCACACTTTCTGGGGACATACAACAGATATTGAAATACTGACGTTTTCAGCGGATGGCACGATCCTTGCGAGCGGTAGCTTTGATGGAACCGCTCAGCTCTGGGATTTAAAGCCTGTCATTGGTTCGCAAGGTTAATAGGCACTGGATGTTAATTTGTAAAGGAATGAATACAATGCCAAAACCAGCACCATTTAATGTTGAGCCAGAGGATACTACAGGAACAACATGGGCATTGCCAGAAGGCGCAATTGCGCGATTAGGGAAGGGGTATTATCAACAAAGAGAGAGTGAGATAGGAATTTCTCCAGATGGCGCATATTTCGTCATTGGCACTCGTATGGGACTCTGGTGGTACGAAATGTCGTCAAGGTCACCCATTGCTTTGTGGGAAACTGAACGCGGTCTTATTTCTGCTGTCAATTTTTCTCCTGACGGCAAGTGGATTGCTATTAGCAATTGGGACGGTAGAATTAAGATACGAGATGTTCAGAGCGATGAGTGTATCACAGAGATAATATGGATGAAAAATAGATGCATTACCTTTTCTCCAGATAGCAATTGGATTGCCACCGCCTCTCAATCTAAGCGCATAGTTCAAGTATTGAATCTCCAAAACGGTGTCCGCATCGCGGAGATGGATTGGGAAGGACATGAACCCATAAGTGGTATCTCACGGCTAAATTTTTCACCTGATAGAAAACTCCTCGCCGCTACAGCAGGTTGGAATACTTATGTATGGCCATCAGAAACTGGAACACCGATTATGAAGTTTGAGGGAAGACATTCTGCTTTTTCACCAGACAACCGCCAGTTGGCGTGTGTTACACAAGGAGATAAAACACTAAATGTGTGGGAATTTGAAAAGAATATGCCAAAGATGATATATAGTGAATCTGGGACAGTCAGGAGAAAACCATTTTTCTCACTAAAGGGTGAACTACATGCTATTGAGGATCGACAAAATACAATTGAAGTTTGGAATGTAGAACGCCGTGAAAAACTACATGTTTTGGACCTACATCCAGAAAGTATTGAAGCTACATGGATAAAAAGATATCCGCAATTAACCCTCTCCGACACAGATGCAGATATCCCTCCGCATAAAAAGGATAAATGTAGAGACATGCGTAAATCCTCAATATTGGGTGAATCTGTTTACCCTGTGGGACAGATCCATTTTTCACCGGATGGACAGAAACTATTATGTAGACGTACAGAAGGAGGCATCGTATTGTGGGAGGTTGAAAGTAAGGAAGCACAGCAAACTTTAATGGAGAGAATATTCATCAAATCGTTCACTTTTCGCCCTGATGGTAACATCTTGGCTGTTTCCTCTTATAGAGATCGCTCCAATGATAAACGAACTGTCAATGTGTGGGATGTTAATAAACCTGATGAACCAATTGCCGAATTTGAAATCGCTCAACAAACGGAATCAATAGGACTTATAGTATTTACTCCAACAAGTGATCGGTTTGCGGGAAGAGGCATAGATGACACAATTTATGTATGGAATTTCAAACAAAAGGAAAAATTAGAACGTCTTACAGGACACACAGATTTCATCCGGTCATTAGCGATTTCTCCAGATGGCAAACGACTTACGAGTGGATCATGGGATAAAACTGCTCGGCTTTGGGATGTTGAGTCAGGCGAGCAAATTGCGACACTGTCCCTGGATGAACCTTGCACAACTATGGGGATAAAGTTTTCGCCGTGTGGTAAGATAATTGCTGGCGGAATAAAAGGCGAAATTCGTTTGTGGTCTGCTGAAAACCCGAGTCTAATCCGGACGATACCGCAACCTGAGAACAACCAAAAGGCTTATGCACTTGCCTTTTCACCGTGTGGACGTTACCTTGCATCTGGAACTTGGTGGCAAAAAGAGATGGAAAAGATGGCAATTCGGTTGTGGGATGTTGAAACGGGTGAAAATATCTATACTTTCTGGGGACATACGACAGATGTGCAATCGCTTGCCTTTTCGCCAGATGGCTTGCTATTGGCAAGTAGCGGTTTTGATGGCACAATCTTGCTGTGGGACGTCAAACCTTTTATAGATGTGTAAAGAATTTGCTAAACGAATTATCTGATTGTCTCACCATTCTGCAGGAGATACTTACAGGTATTTTCGGTTGGAATCTATCCGCTGAACATGTTATCATTTTCTTATGACATTCACTGACAATCATTGTAGAGGAAACTTATTATGATTATCAATCGACTTATTGCCAAAAACTGGCGAAATTTTCAGGAGATAAATGTTCCGCTTAGAGAGCGGCAGTTTATCGTTGGACCAAATGCTTCGGGCAAGTCGAATCTGCTGGACATTTTTCGTTTCCTCCGAGATATTGTGAAAGTAGATGGTGGTGGATTTCAGAAAGCAGTTAAAGATCGGGGTGGTATCCCCAAAATTCGGTGTTTAGCCGCTCGACACGACCCTGAAGTTGCAATTGAAATTCACATCACTGATGAACCTAAGGCACCTGCAACATGGCGATATGCGTTGGGATTTCGTCAAGAACCGCGCGGACATCGCCGAACCTATCTTACGCATGAAAAAGTTTGGAAAAACAAAAGATTGATCCTTAATAGACCGGATAAAGATGACAATGAAGATCCAGATCGCCTCACTCAAACTGCTCTTGAACAGAGTGCTACCAATGCAAAGTTTCGAGAGATCGGCAAATTCCTCGAAAATGTCACATATCTTCATTTAGTGCCGCAATTTATCCGATATGCGGATGCGATTCAGGGCAGAATCATTGAAGACGACCCATTTGGACAAGGATTTCTTGAAAGAGTTGCAAGTGTACATCCAAGTACCCGTCGCTCGCGCCTGAAAAAGATTGAACATGCTCTTAAAATCGCACTTCCGCAGTTTGAAAAATTGGAGTTTGTACGCGACAAAAACACAAGCTATCCACATTTACAGGCGCATTATTCGCACTGGTGTTCAAATCAAGAGGGACAGCGCGAGGACCAATTTTCGGATGGGACGCTTCGTCTTATCGGACTTTTGTGGTCACTTCTTGAAAGTGATTCAATAGTTTTGTTAGAAGAACCCGAACTTTCTTTAAATATAGGTATTATCTCTAAGCTCGCTCCTTCTATTTCTCGGCTGCGAAGAAGTCAGGGATCTCAGGTATTGATTAGCACCCAAAGCGATGTGCTGCTTATAGAGCAAGGTATTGATGGTACAGAAGTGCTTTTACTAATGCCTACAAAAAAGGGCACAGTAGTCAAGGTTTCGTCTGATATAGATGACATCCGTATTCTCCTTGAGAATGGATTTACAGTAGGTGAAGTTGTGCTCTCGCAAACCCGTCCCAAACATATTGGAGGATTAGTGTTACCAGAATGAGCATAACGCATGTAATCCTTGCTGTTGAGGATGAACTCAGCGAAGCAATTTCAATGCAAATTCTTGGGCGATTCGACATTGAAATCCGATATACAATTCGAGGTAAGGGGAATGTTTCGCTTCGACAAAAAACACCTGAACTTAACAGATCTACTAACGGCACAGCTGTTTTTCTGTTAACAGATTTAGACTCGCCACGCGATTGTCCACCTGGACTTATCAGATCATGGGTTAAAGGGGAGCTCAACTCAAGGTTTTTCTTTCGTGTAGCTGTGATGGAAGTAGAATCGTGGGTAATGGCTGATCGGGAAGAGTTTTCGGCTTTTCTGTCTATACCTTTACATCGCATTCCATCGCCAACAGACAGCATCCCGAACCCTAAAGAATTCCTGGTATCATTAGCACGAAAAAGCCGAAAGAAAACAGTGCGCCAAGGGTTAGTTCCGACACCGGGCACTAATCTTTCTGTAGGAACTGAATATAATGTGATTTTGAGTGAATTTGTCCAAGATCGTTGGGATTTGCAACGCGCCGCCACCGTATCTCCAAGTCTAAAACGCACTTTAGACCGACTCAGTCAAGAAAGGATTGTAAATGCTGATCAATGAACAAAAAATTTCAACGTCACATTGAAGATTTTACATGTAGAAATTGCGGTGTGTTTGTGAAGGGAAATGGTTACACCAATCACTGTCCGGAATGCCTCTGGAGTCAGCATGTAGATGTCAATCCAGGGGATCGTGCTGAGAGTTGCAGAGGCTTGATGGAACCGGTGGGATTTACTATGAAACAGGGTGATTACGTTCTACTCCACCGTTGCACAGTATGCGGTATTAAAAAAAAGAATAAGACATCAAAAAACGATAAGTTTGATGTCATACTCAACCTACAAGGAGAATAACATGGGTACAAAAGAAATCGTTGCGATTATATCTATAGGCGTTGCTGTTATTGTCGCCATTGTTTTAGGGGTTCTGCTCTATTCTACTTCTGATGAACTTAAGCAGACGCAAGCAGACTTGTCTACTACCCAAACGACACTACTGAATACTGAGACAGCAAAGACAGGTTTGGAAAAGAAGTTAGCTGCAACTGAAAAAACACTAAAAGAGACGCAGACAGAGCTGAACCAAACGAAAGAGATATTGGAAAATGCGAGTGAAGCCGCGCGAAAAATCGCTGCCGAAAGAAACAAACTCCAGCAGGATAAAAGCACGCTTGAGCGCGAAAAAGAAAGTCTCCGTGCCAAACTGAATGAAATTGAATCCGAATTACAGCGGATTCGCGAACAATCGCAACGTTCAATTGCGGCTATCCAGGAAAGATTTAAGGATACAGTTGGTGCTGTGCTGGATGAAGCAGGACGATTGACACTTGATGTAAAAGGTAAGATTCTTTTTGAAACAGGTAGCGCAACCCTTAGTAAAGAAGGAAAAGCACTCCTTGATGCAATTGCAGAAGAAGTGCTGCTAAATCCAGATTATACAGATTATGCGATTCGTATTGAAGGACATACGGATAACAACCCGATCGCGGGTTCGGCACTGCGAAACTGGAACCTTTCTACTGACCGATCAATTTCTGCGGTGAAGTACTTGCAGGAAAATGCTGGTATTGATCCGATACGTTTATCGGGAACGGGATATGCTTTCTACCAACCGATAGATACGGCAGAAACAGACGAAGCGAAGGCAAAAAATCGTCGAATTGAGATTATCCTTGTGCCGCCGCAGGATTTCTCGTCTGAATTACTCAAATCACTACAAAATGTGATGGAATCTATTGAGGCAAAGTAGATTGCTATTTTTTATTGTGGTTGAAACTTTTCACAAGCGAATGTCTCTACCGTTCTGACTTTTCTTCTTTTTTGCTTTTTGCTTGGCTTGCGAGTTTTGCTGCTTGCCGGGCAAGCCGCTTTGCTCCTGCTATCTGCTCCATCATCTGATCATTCGTCCATGAGATTGTAACGAGATAGCGTATATCTTCAGGTTTGTTCAAAGTCTCAACACCGAGAGCGATCTGAAGTCCACTATCGGCAGTGTGCCTCATTCCTGCGTTTATACCTTTCCCATCAAATTCCAGACTAATCCCAATATCACCTCTTGCGAAAGCGGGATGTAGTTCTGTACTTACACCGGCGAATAGTCCAATTGGACTCTCATCAAACGCGAAACGGTGATTGCCGATACCGATATGTCCTGAAATAAGATGAATTCGCGGCAGATTAAAAGTCTTACTGATTACAAGATATGCTGAATTAGCCTGGTAGGTATTCCACTCTTGTATAACATTATCTCCGATATTGTCAACACCGATTGCTACATTCGGTATTTTTCCAGTTTCATTTAAAAGTTGTGCTTTTACGTGTCCTATGAAGGAACGCGAGGCATCATTGTCCTGCGGGAGTATATGTGATGCGCCAAGCTCAATTCTATCAAACATTCCAAAGTTGACACGGAACGCAACAGGATCCCGTTTGAAATGTGTTGTATTTTGGAAAGGGGCATATACCCCTACTCCGAATATACCGTGTTTTAGCACCTCACCTGTTGGAATATCTACTAATCCACTGTCCGTAAATATCTCGCCGCTAACATGATTGGAAAAGATGAGCAATATGGAAAGTAGTAAACAGAAAAAGATTAGATGTCGGTTCATTGATACTACTCCATGTATTTGATACCAGAAGACGTGCCGATGATAACTTTGTGTGCGCGATCCACAAAAATACCGTTCTCAACGACACCAGGGATATTATTTAGTTGTAACTCCACCTTCTTAGGTTCAGGGATTCCATCAAAGTGGCAGTCCAAGATATAGTTTCCGTTATCCGTAATCAGTGGGTTTTCAATTCCGCCCCGGATATCTGATTGTCCACAGACTTTATCAACTTCGCGCTGTGTTGCCTCCCATCCGAACCGCACAATTTCCACTGGTAGTGCAAACGAGGTCCCGAGCACGCGAGAAACCTTGCTTTCATCAACAACAATCAGGATTCGTTTAGAGGCATTCGCAATAATTTTTTCCCTTACCAGTGCTGCACCACCGCCCTTAATCAAGTTAAGATGGGCATCTACCTCGTCAGCACCGTCAATTGTTAATTCTATTGTGGGGTGAACTGCAAGCGTTGAAAGCGGAATACTTTGTTCAGTGGCAATCTTCTCTGTGCCATCGGAAGTTGGGATTCCGACAATGTTTAGCCCATCTCGAACCATCGCTCCAAGTTTCAAGAGCGCGTAGTAGACGGTAGAACCTGTTCCTAATCCGACAACCATACCGTTTCGGACTTCCTCTGTGGCTTTTTCTGCGGCAATCTTTTTCAGCTGTTCTATATTCATTTTATAATTCTATCCGTCGATTTTCGCGTATTGACTGTGCTGAGGCGAGACTAATTCGAATTGCGGAGAGTGCGACCTCAGCATCTGCTAAACAAAGGTCATGCTGCGTTGTGTTTTGAATTTCGGATAACCACAGCTCCTGCAGTGTGTGTTGAGGCGTTTTTGGAATCGTTAACTCCGTAACTCCTGATGGTGTGGAACAGTGCCATCCGTTTCCATCATCGCTTAATGTGCCTTCTGTGAGAACATATCGTTCATGTTGTTCCGCGGTGTTTATAGCGATGCCACCTGCCCAAGCCCACTGTGCGATGCCGCCCTGTTTGAACCCAACGGTGACAGTGTTGACAAAACGGTTGTATTGTCCAGATTCGGTTAAACCCTCGTAGCATACAGCACCTTCTACCCACGCAGCTTCACCGAACAGATCAACAATTGGATAAATATGGTAAATAAAAAAATGTGCAGGTGTTCCCGACACAGGTAGGTTAAAAAGAATTTCAGGACGTGCACCACGACCAGGTGTTAAACGCACAAAAGAGGTGAGCAGCAATTCACCTAATTCACCTGTCTTTTGCTTGAGTGCAGCGTGTGTATTAGATACGGCTTCTGGATGGGAAACTCGGAGAACACAATGACGTGTTTTGGCAAGATGTAAAGCCTCCTCACCTTCATTAACATCGTTAGCGAGGGGATATTCTACAAAGACATGCTTATCGGATCGTAACGCAATGCTCGCAATTTCACCGTGGCTATTGTTATGTGTGCAAATGACTACGCCATCTATATCGTCTCGTTCTACCAGTTGTTTCCAGTCAGAGATAAAAGTTGTTGCATACTTAGCTGCAAGTTCGCTCCCTGTTTGTTCATTTCTGGAGGCGATTGCTACGACTTCGACTGTTTCCATTGATGAAAACTGATCAGCGTGATGCCGCGCCATGCCTCCTGAACCGATAATGCCGATTTTAATGTTCCTCATGCCCAGCCTTGGCTTTCGCCACCGACACGTGCTTTACTAATCTTCTCGTAGTAACCGCTCTTTCGGTATGCTGTCAATGGATATGGGTCTCGTCCCATTTCTAAACGCACCTGTTCAAGTAATGGGTTCACATCTGTTTCGGACGCACGTTGGAGGATGCTTTCTGCCTCAACCAAGTCCGCTGCATCTTGTGCTGCTGCTAACACATCTCGGTCAACTAACAGTGCTTTCGCATACGCTTTTTGTAAGTTGCATACCGACTGGATACTCGCTTCCACTTTCGGTTTCAAATTATGGCTTTGGTCAATCATATAGGCGATGTCGGTTTCCGTATTGGGATCAAGTTCTGCGGCAACAAGTTCGGTGTAGATGAGGAAGAGTTCTTGTGGATTGATAGAGCCTACCGTCAGATCATCGTCAGCATATTTCCGGCAGTTGAAATGGAATCCACCCAGTTTACCTTCGTCAATTAGGTATGCAACGATAAATTCAATATTAGTGCCTTGCGGGTGATGTCCAAGATCAACGAGGACTTGTGCTTTCGGGCCCAGTTTCATTGCCATCAGATAAGCGGTGCCCCAATCCGCTAAATCGGTGTGATAAAATGCGGGTTCAAAGAACTTATACTCAATCAGCATACGGGTAGCATCGGGAAGTGTCTCGTAGACCTCGCTTAACGCTTCTGTCATCCACTGCTTACGTTTTCTGAAGTTGGCTTGACCAGGAAAGTTAGTGCCGTCAGCAAACCATAAACTCAGTAAATCTGACCCCGTTTTCTTCATGATGTCAACACATTCCAACATGTGATCAATTGCGAGGCGGCGGACATCTGCGCTTGGATTGCAGACACTGCCGAGTTTATACACTTGGTCTTGAAAAACGTTCGGGTTAATCGCTCCGATTCCGATATCGAGGTCTGCGGCGTATTGTTTCAATCCCTCCCAATCATCGGTTTTATCCCATGGAATATGGAGTGCTACGGTCGGTGCGACACCGGTAAATCGGTGGACAGTCGCCGCGTCTTCCAAACGTTCTGCGGCGTTCCTCGCCGCGCCGGGTTGCTCAAACACGCCGAATCGGGTTCCAGAATTGCCGTATCCCCATGAAGGTGTTTCAATATGTTGTTGTTTGAGGTATGCCTTAACTGTTTCTACCTGAATTCCCTGTTTCTCTAATGTTTCGGCTAACAGGTTGTAAGCTGGACTGCTGCTCATATATGTTTTCTCCTGATTGCAGTTGGTATTTTGAGAATAATTATAGCATATTTCCGATTTTTTATGTAAAGATTCCAATAAAATATAGGGTTATTTAGTTAAAAAAAACACTCTGTTATCAAGTTAACTGCGAGTAAAGGTTTTGAAGCAAGATATTTTATCTTATCCGCTATACGTGTGCCCCCAGCAAATCGCAATACTGCTAATGCTGCATTTCGCAAAGCAGCCATAACTTGTGGAATAGCACTACATCGGACAAGCGATGCGTCTTCTCCGAGTTGAGTATCGCGTATCCAGTGTGCCTTGTTCTCTATTGACCAATGCCCACGCCGTATTTCAAGTAAGCGCTTTGCAGATGCTGCTTCGGGTGTCAGACTTGTAATACCATACTGGACTTTGATTG
>CBDCOJ010000023.1:0-5653 GCA_965219695.1 Candidatus Poribacteria bacterium
TGTCTATTGGTGAATTATAGAAAAAAGTTAACATTTACATTTGATTTACGGCGTTTGTAGTCGCGCAATTCATTGTCAAATCAACGCCAATGCGTTTGGCAGAATACGCGTATGGTATTCTGCATGGTTTGTCGCCTCTTACATTCACGGTAGGCGTGTTTTGTAAGCGAGCCAATTAACGTGTATCATTAATTGTAAATCCACCAATTTTCACTATGGTGCCGATTCAGATTGAAAATCTCTCTTATACCTACCCGAGTCGTGAAACACACACACTTCACGACATCAATGCCGAAGTTTCCTCCAGTGATTTTGTGCTGCTAACCGGACCAACAGGCTGCGGCAAAACCACGTTATTACGAACCATGAACGGTTTGATTCCGCATGCTTCTTCTGGGACACTGGCGGGTTCTGTCTGTGTTAACAACGAAAACGTTGCCGCTCAACCGCTCGCAGTGACGTGCCAACAGGTCGCACTCCTCTTTCAAAATCCCGACGATCAACTTTTTTGCACACTGGTAGAAGACGAAATCGCTTTTGGACTTGAAAATCTCTGCTTTCCACCCGAAAAAATCAAACAACGGATTACTTTGGCTTTGGAACAGGTAGACTTAACTGGATTTGAGAGGAGGCGTGTTGCAGAACTTTCAGGTGGCGAAAAGCAACGTGTTGCTCTCGCCTCTATCTGTGCCATGCAGCCACAAGTCTTGCTCCTTGATGAACCAACAAGCCACCTTGATCCACGGGCAACACGTGACATCCTTAACATTGTCAAACAACTCAATTCTGAAATCGGTATCACAGTTATCTTGGCAACACACCGTGTCAAAGAGGTTGCACCATTATGCAATCGCGTTTGGCTCATGAACGATGGAGAACTCTGTTTAGATTTGCCAAAAACTGAAGCATTTCAAGACACTTCAATCTTTCGCAATTTAGGTGTGGAAGTGCCAGAGACTGAGAATCTACCAAATTCCGTTCACCGAAAACCTTCTCCTAATACAACCTCACACCGCCCGCTCCTTAGCGTCAAAGATATTAGTTTCTGTTATCCGAACAATGATGCTAATGCTGTGAAGTCTATTTCTTGTGAAGTGTCGCGAGGAGACATAATTGCAATTATGGGAACAAACGGGTCAGGCAAAACAACGTTGCTCCATCTTATTGGGGGCTTGCTTCAACCATCAACGGGGGAGATTATCATTGACGGAAAAACGTCTAAACGTCGAAAACTGCATCAGTTAGCAGGAAAAGTTGGGATTGTCTTTCAGAATCCTGATCTGCTGCTACAGGCAGAGACCGTCAAGAGTGAGGTGGAATTTGGCCCCAAGAACCTGAAGTTGAAACCTGACATTCTCCAAACCGTAGTCATTGATACTTTGGCACAATTCAGATTAACAGATTTTGCTGAAGAAGCACCGTATTCGCTGTCACGCGGACAACGGCAACGCGTCGCTGTTGCTGCAACCTTTTCGTTACATCCTGATATATTTCTGCTTGATGAACCAACAACAGGTCAGGATGCACAGCACCTTCAACTTATGATGGACGAACTCTGCGATCAAATCCGTCAAGAGAACAAGACCCTGATTTTTGCAACGCATAACGTAGAACTCACCTTAAAATATGCAGACCGTGTTTTCTTATTGAGTGAAGGTGAATTGATTTTTGAAGGAACGCCGAATGCAGCTTTTTCGGACGCGGAATTGCTGAAAAATGCTTCGCTTGCATTTTGAAAACCTTAGACATTCTATATGTCATCTACAAGGTAGAAAAAGAGTAAATGACTATACATAAAGTTAAGCTGGAATCCCGCACCAAAATACTCATCATGATGATTTGCGGTTGCCTTGTCATTTTGTTGGACAGTCCAACCGCACTGCTGACATGTTTCCTTGCCAGCCTTGTATTGATTGGTATTTCAAAGCCGACCTTAAGGCAAATCCGATTGCTACTCATCTTTCTCTTTTTTACAACGTGGGGATTGATTTACAGTCAAGGTATGTTCTACAACGCATTTCCTCGTACCGTCTTGATAACCCTTGTTCCAGCGGAGTTTCCGCTGATCGGGGAGTGGACTGGTGGTATTAGAATCTATCGGGAGGGGTTATTTCACGGCATTATCCAATCGCTGCGGTTTAATACCACCCTTGTGATTGGTTGCTATATTGTGTGGAGCACACAACCTCGCGACCTACTTCTCGCGTTGGGACAATTGCATGTGCCTGGAGCACTTGCATTTATGGTCACAACTGCGCTGCATTTCATTCCTGTGATTGCCGGTGAAACCGTTGCAGTCATTCGGTCACAAAGACTACGTGGATTCCGCTACTTACAGCTCAATTTGTTTGCCACTGTGCGGGGTGTTATCAATAGTTTCCGACCTATCTTGGCAGGTAACATTCGACATGCAACGAACCTTGGCGAATCAGTTGAAAGTCGTGGATTTTCTCCTGATATAGCGACACAACGGACATCTTTACGCACTTCGCAGATGGGGAAATGGGATTATTGCTTGATTGCGTTATTATCCTTCTGTTTGATTTGCGTCATCGGTTTAAAGGTGCTGTATTTCTGTTATGCGAATGGTATCTATTACGGGTCGTGGCTGAGAGGTGTGTATACTTTTACCCGCGAAGTACTTTAACGTCCGACCTCCCATGCCAAATGTTGCAATTCTGGTCCGATAAGTTTTTCCCACGCTAACCGTACAGCAGCATTTGACCCCGGTGTAGAGATAACCACTTTCCCACGATAGACTCCCGCTGTTGCACGCGACAACATTGCTGCGGCGCCAACTTGGTCATAACTAAACATCCGAAATAGTTCTCCAAACCCCGGTAACGTCTTTTCTAATTTGCGGTCAAGCACGTCAAAAGTAGTGTCTCTCGGTGCGATGCCAGTTCCACCGTTGAATATGACTACCTGTGCATCAGTTTCAGCCATTTTGTCCAAAACATCAGAGACTTGATCAGGTTCGTCTTTTATAATTTGATAGGCAGTTACGCTGTTTCCCTCTGCTTCAAGTTGTTCACGGAGAAAAGCAGCATTTGTGTCTGTTTCTGGTGTGCGCGAATCGCTTACGGTCACAATGGCAACTGATACGGGGCCCTCTTCTGCTGCGATCTCCCTGTGTTGTTGCGTACTTGTTAATGTCGTCATGAAATTTCCTCTTTTCGTCAAATTATTGGTTTGGATATCCCTTCTCCAAATGCCTCGGCATAGGAAAAAAGATTCCTTCAGTTTGTTTAGCGAGAATTGTCTGAAAATCGTTAGGGGCTGGATGACCTACCACATAGGCGGTAATGCCTAATGATTGACATACCTCCAGTGCTTGCTCCGCAGGATATTTTCCGGTTGTAGGTTCATCAGTTAAAATAAGCAGGAATCGCCTTGCGTAAGGACTAAATTTTACCTCAGGCAGCCCTTCAACAATCGCGTCAATAAGATGTTCATCTCCACCAAACGGGTCTTCCATAAGACTCTCTATCAAAACTTCGTTGAGCGGCATCTGGGACACGACAGCACCATCAACAATCTTAATAGCATCTTTTGCTTCAGCAAAACGGATAAGTCCAATTCGATATTTTAGCGGAAATATTGATAATCTCCCTATGAGCGTGCTTAATCCAAGCATGATCGCTTGCGACTTTCCACCCATACTTCTGCTATAGTCTAACATCACTAAAACATCAACAATCGGTTGTTCGCTGCGACTTGAAGCACCGCCTGGCTGCGCCCCAATATAAACTTTTAGACTATCCTGATCTCTACGGATCGTGTAAATTTGGTGGTTCTTCTGATTAGTAAAGGTCCATTTATTAGCGGATTGCTTTGTCCGAGCTATAAGATGCGGATTCAGACTCCAGTGTTCTGGATATTCACCTGCATAAACTCGTAATTTATTTTCTACTTTGCGCATGGCATAAATTCGCCCATTGTCGTAGTCTGTAATTATTAGCAAATCACTGTTCTGTTTTTCTAAAACCGTTGTATATCCAGCTCTGAAAGCATCCGTTTTCAATCCAAGTTCCTTCTTATCGAATTCGTGTTGTGTTTTATTTATAGGTATATCATTTTCTTCAAAAAGCACATCAAACTGTAAATCAAGACTGAAATGTAATTTGGCACCGCTGCGCCGAATATCAGATGCGATATCTCGAAATACTTTGAGAAACTTTTGGTTACCAGCACGATTAGCGGGGAGAGCAGCCAGATTATAGGCACTTCCGGGAATTTCTGTCCATACGCCGCCTGTAATCGTAGCTAATTCCTGCTGGAAAGGTTCTGGGAATCCGAGGACGTTAACATGAATATCTTCTATTTGAGACTGATCAATCACTTTTGCTCGCACCGTTTCGGAAGCATTTTTTTCTCTCATACTTGTTGTTGCGGGTTCATCCGTAACCAAGATTAAGTGTTTATCAGCATCAGCGTGAAAATCCATATAGTTCAACGTGTCTATAATCGCGTCAAGTGCATTTTCATCTCCACTCAGTTTTACTTTTTGCATTCGACGACGGAGATAACCTACATCAGGTGCAAGCGCGCGGGTTTCAAGCTCTTGTCCACGTTCCCGAACACTGAATTCGGACATGCCTAAATGATATTCTATGTTAACAAGATCAAATGCATCTGTCATACTAAATAGGTTTTCGGCAACTTGTTGAATGTTATCGCCCATGCTTTTACTTGTATCAAGCACAAAGACAACATTGACTTTATCAAGTGTACGAGTAGCGATAATATGGTCTGCAATCTGTTTGAGCGCTTCGGCAAATGGGTTGGAAGCGTCCTTGTTGCCTTTTCCTTCCCCCTTCCCACTTTCACCGTCTCCCTGTCCAATTCCCTCACCGATAGCAATTTCGGCAGTTCCCGTTGATTCAAGTCTGTTAAATCCGCTTTCCCCATCGCCTTTGACACGTTGCCGTAGACTCTCTTTCCCCGCGCCAGAGGTTATCTCAAAAGGACTTGTTACTGTTTTGGCAAGCGATGATGTTTGACTATTCAACTGTTCCGCTTGTGTTGTCAACTCAGGTAACTCTGTCGCTGTTTTTGATACCTCTTCTGTAGCACTATGCATCAGCACCTTTTCAGAAGGACGAACGGTTTCATCAAATAAATTGGAAGAAGCAGCTAACGCTACATGTCTTGGCTGTCCTGAAGCCGATGATTTCGTCTGTCTTGGGTTATGCAGCTGCTTGGGAGGAGGTCGTTTAAGTTGGCGTCTCTGTTTTGTCGGGTTTTTCATATCTATGAATTCCACGCCGACAACATCTTCAGAGTAATAAGCAACTCGTGTGTAATAGAAAATGGTTAAGACAATTGCGAAGCAGAGATGTATAATTCCGGCAATCAGGCAGGCATTCAGTGAACGTTGTTTTCTTTTAAAGCGATTCATGATGTTGTCTCCTGAGTTTTCTACTTCGTTGATTGCTTTTCTTTGTTCGTTGGGAAACTGATATTATGATTATATCAGATATTGTTGCTAATTTCAAGGAAGTTGCATATTACTTCCTCAGAGCCATTCAATTGTCGCGAAGTGTTCTTGTGGGAGTAAATCAACGGTATGAATGCCTTTAGCAGAATGCGCCAATCAAGAAATCAACGCTACAAATGCCTTTAGGCATTCCCTGTATGGCATTCTGCATGA
>CBDCOJ010000024.1:0-57156 GCA_965219695.1 Candidatus Poribacteria bacterium
TTCCTTATCAACATTTTTCGTGTAGCAGTGAAATCACCTGCAGTGAGTGCATAAAAATAGATACCGCTTGCAACGCGTTCACCTTGTGCGTTGCGACCATCCCAATATGCCGCACGGGTCTGATGTTCATAGATACCAGCATGTTTATGTCCCAACGCCAAAGTCCGAATCAACGTGCCGTTTACCCCGTAGATGCGGACCGTTACTTCTGCAGGTTTTGCTAAATGATAGGGTATCCACGTCTCTGGATTGAATGGGTTTGGATAGTTTGCCAAAAGTGTCGTCTTTTTGGGCAACATGGAAGCAAGCAATTCTTCAAGCACTTCAATTCCTCTCAAGAATGTTACATCTTTGTTAGCAAGTTGCTTCGCTTCGTCAATCCATCTTTGCAAATTTTCTGCTGTCAAAACAGTTGCAGGTGCTGCGGGTGTCGTTTCTAATGCTGCCATGACTAATGCTAAATCATCACTATTGACAACACCGTCTCCGTTTACGTCTGGATTCGGGTATGTCTCTTCAGGTGGGGCTGTGCCGATAGTGGCAGCAACTAACATAAGGTCCTCCACATCCACAACGCCATTTCTGTTCACATCTGCCGCTATTTGCGTTTCCGGCTCCATACCAATAGCAGAAAAAGTCGCCCATGATTCAATACCTTCTCCAGTAACTCGAACAGTATTCCTCCCGGGTGTCCAACCTAACATTAAATTAGTTTGTGCTCTACCATCAGCATCGGTTGTGGTAGTCGGAGAAGTGAGTTGTCCGTTACCAGTTTCCACAGTAAAGGTGACCGGGACGCCCTCCATGGGTTTACCGTTTTCATCTTGTGCCTCAACAACGAAAGGAGATGAAAGGACTAATCCAGCAAAGCCTTCCTGATTATTTCCAGAGACGATAGAGAGTGCTGGATGGGCTACGTTATCAAATAATACTTCAATTCCTTTCGCCTGCATTGCGGGGATGTGTGTGTTAATAGAATCGTAGCTAAGGGGATTGTTTCTAAGATATAGCCCGGTGCTATTCCACTGCGTTCCTGTTAGGTTTAATACTAACAGAGGTGACACATCTGATATGTTGTTGCTTTCAAGGGAGAGCGTTGTCAAGTTTGTCAATCCTGATAGTGCAGATATGTCTGAAATGTTATTGTTGAAAAGCTGCAGCAAAGTCAGGTTTGCCAACTCTGATAGCGCAGACACATCCGAAATGTTGTTGCTGCTAAGACGCAAGGATTCCAGTTGGGGCATACCTGACAGCGCAGAAATATCTGTTATGTTATTGCTGCCAAGATACAACGAAGTCAGGTTCGTCAACTCCGATAGCACAGACACATCTGATATGTTGTTGTCATCAAGACGCAAGAATTCCAGTTGGGGCATACTTGACAGAGATGATACATCTGAGATATTGTTACCAAGAGCCAATCTTCTCAGTTGAGTCATACCTGTGAGGGGGAACACATCCGATATGTTGTTATCATGAAGATATAAGGATTCCAGTTGAGGCATACCTGCGAAGTGTGAAATATCAGAGATGTTGTTACTATTAAGTACCAAGCTTGTCAGGTGCGTTAGGCCTGTGAGGGGTGAAATATCAGAGATGTTGTTGCTGTCAAGTTCCAACAAAGTCAGGTTCGTCAACCCCGACAGCGCAGAAACATCGGATATGTTGTTGCTGCTAAGATGCAAGTGTGCCAGTTGTGTGAGTCCAGCCAGAGAAGATATGTCAGAGACGTTGTTCCTACGAAGATCTAACTCTGTCAGGTGCGTTAGATTTGCAAGGGATGAAATATCAGAGACGCTGTTATCCAAAAGATGCAGAAAAGTGAGAACGTATGCATGTTCAATCCCCGTGAGATCTCTTACGCCGCGACCGTGGAGATAAAGTGTTCGAAGGTTTAATATCGTTTGTGTTGTAATTAAATTGCCAATCTGTTCCCGTACTCCTGCTGCTAAAATGGCATCCGGAATTGAAATAACCTCGGCGGGCGGCAGTAAGACATTAACATCAATCGGGAACCACTGCGACAATGCCCATTTTCCGCGCATATCAATAATTAGAAGTCTTACAAACTCAGTTTTCGGTGCTAAGTTTGTTAAGACAAATTCAACTGTACTGCTTGGGTTTCCGTTTAATCGTTTACAACTGATCAATCCAGAAAATCTTACGTGGCCAGGTGATCGCCTTAGCAGCTGTGCTTGATAAAGACCATCAGGATCAGTTAACGTAAATTGTAGTCGAATAGTATTCGGTGGCGATACGAAGATTGGCGGCAGCATTTCGACTTTCGAATATGTTGAAAGCACTTCACGGGAATCCACCATCTTAGAATTGAAGTAGCCATGTATATCTAAAAACTCAGCGGCACATTGAGACAACTGTGATCTGATAATTCCGTAAGACATTATATAGGCACTATTTCGGAAATCATGAGACAATCCGAAGGCATGTCCAAGTTCATGAGCAAGGACCTGCCAAGCCCAACTAAAAATATATGCGTGCCCGCCGGACTCCACTCCTCCACCCAAACCGCCTACAGAAAAGAGGTGCCTATCTGCGCCCTGAGTATCTATCATATAGACAATGATACGGTGATTGGGGAATTTAATCTGTTCTTCAGATTCTTGGGCCCAGCCATGAGTTTTAGCGTAATGTGTATAGGTGAACTTGCCGACTACATGATGAACCACGGCGTTTCCGCTTGCATCGGTTTCAAACTGAAAGGTTTTTCTGCCGTACCCGTGTCGTTCCATTTCATCGGTGAAGAAAAGTTGTACTTTCTTGATGAGCGCGTCGATCTCTGCATCTACATTCGGCCGGAGCGGTGTATCGCTTGAGCGGAAGTAGACGAGATGAACCATCGGTCCAGAATCTTGTGCATGCACAAAATACGGTATAAAAAAGAGTGCTATAAGACATGCAAGTCCGATTGAAAATAATTTTCTATTCATTTATTCTGCTCCATTTTACAGCGTAATGAATCTTGTGAGGCTACACCGATCCTATTTCCTTATCAACATCTTGCGTGTAGCAGTGAAATCACCTGCAGTTAGTGTATAAAAATAGATACCGCTTGCAACGCGTTCACCTTGTGCATTTTTGCCATCCCAATACGCTGCACGTTTGCGATGCTCATAAATCCCCGCAGGCTTGTGTCCCAAAGCCAAAGTCCGAATCAACGTGCCGTTTACCCCGTAGATGCGGACCGTTACTTCTGCAGGTTTTGCTAAATGATACGGTATCCACGTCTCTGGATTGAATGGGTTTGGATAGTTTGCCAAAAGTGTCGTCTTTTTGGGCAACATGGAAGCAAGCAGTTGTTCAAGCACTTCAATTCCTCTCAAGAATGTTACATCTTTGTTAGCAAGTTGCTTCGCTTCGTCAATCCATCTTTGCAAATTTTCTGCTGTCAAAACAGTTGCAGGTGCTGCGGGTGTCGTTTCTAATGCTGCCATGACTAATGCTAAATCATCACTATTGACAACACCGTCTCCGTTTACGTCTGGATTCGGGTATGTCTCTTCAGGTGGGGCTGTGCCGATAGTGGCAGCAACTAACATAAGGTCCTCCACATCCACAACGCCATTTCTGTTCACATCTGCCGCTATTTGCGTTTCCGGCTCCATACCAATAGCAGAAAAAGTCGCCCATGATTCAATACCTTCTCCAGTAACTCGAACAGTATTCCTCCCGGGTGTCCAACCTAACATTAAATTAGTTTGTGCTCTACCATCAGCATCGGTTGTGGTAGTCGGAGAAGTGAGTTGTCCGTTACCAGTTTCCACAGTAAAGATGACCGGGACACCCTCCATGGGTTCACCGTTCTCATTCTGTGCCTCGGCAATGAAAGGAGATGAAAGGGCTGATCCAGCAAAGCCTTCCTGATTATTTCCAGAGACGATAGAGAGTGCTGGATGGGCTACGTTGTCAAATGATACTTCAATTCCTTTCGTCTGCATAGCAGGGATATGTGTGTTGATGGAGGTATAGCTTAGAGGGTTGTCTTCAAGAGCCAAGGTTTCCAGTTGTGTCAGGCCTATAAGAGGAGATACATCAGAGATACTATTGCCAATAAGATATAAGTCCCTCAGTTTTGTCAAATCTGTGAGGGGTGACACATCCGAAATATTGTTGTCAGTAAGATACAAGTGTCTCAGATTATGTGCCTGTTCAAGCCCGGTGAGGTCTGTTATTCCGCTATTTTTAACTTCAAGATGTATTAAATCTAACATCGCGTGTGTCGTGAGAACTTGACTTGAAGATAGATTCAGAGCTTGCCGCACTGCCAACGCTAAAGTTGCGTCCGGAATTGACACAACTTGGGGCGGCGGAAGTAAGTGGAGTTAAGATCAATTGGAAATGCTTGGTGACCCTATACAAAGTTTCCATCCACATCAAGCATCCGGAGAAATACCACTTTATTTTTTACTGACAGATCGGTAGTGACTAAGTCAAAGGTGGTGTCTGTACTTCCATTTAATGCTTTATAGCTAAGCAATTCAGCAGACCCATAAGCCGCGCCTGGGGTAACGGTAAGTGTTTGGAGTTGTGCTTGATGGAGTCCACGCGGATTGGTTACCCTAAAGCGGAAACGAATAGCATTTGGCGGAGCGGCAAGACTTGGTGGAAGCATTTCTACCGTTTGGTTTGTAGGCACAGCAAATTGACTTCGATTGATACTGGGATTGAAAGCACGTTGAACATCTAACCATTCAGCGGCACATTTAGAGAGTCCGTCTTCCTCTCCGCTATAAGACATAATGTATGCACCGCCACGAAAATCGTGCATTAATCCAAAGGCATGTCCGAGTTCATGGGCGGTAGTGCCAAGTGTAGCAGTAGCGACAGTGACGAGTGCCCTACCCCCAGATGCCGACCAATCACCACCTATCCCGCCAACAACGGCAGGGCAACTACTGCAACGTCTTACAGTATTCACGCCTGCGCCACCCATATCTACCACAGTAAAATAGTAATCGCCATAAAACCTAAAAAAATCAAACCATTTTGGAAGCTCATTCATGACAGCAAAAAGTAAATCAGGTTCGTTACTGTAATGGGCTTCAGTGAACTGTCCGACAATATGATGCACCACCGCTTTTCCGTTCAGATCAGTCTCAATTTGGAAAGTTTTTCTGCCGTATCCGTGGCGTTCCATCTGGTCGGCAAAAAGCTGCTGCGTTTCTTTTATCAACCCATCTAATTTTGCGTCTATGTCCGGCTGAGGTTGGCGATCCTTGGGAAGAAAGTAGACGACGCGCACTTTCGGCCTCTGGATTTGTTCCGACGGCGGTGCGCTTCTATTAGCCGTGAGGACCATATTCCAACCGTCGCCGAGCCCACCATTATAAAGTCCTTCAGTTGCTGCAACCCATTTACCTTCTACCGCATCCCAAACGTCGCTACCGAACTCACTCACCTTAACCATTAAGAGATTGTCACCCGCTACAAAGTCCACTTGAAACTTATACTCAAGTGAGAACCTGGAGGGATCTCCATCTACATGAACGACCTTCCCATTGAGCCAGACCTTAATAGCGACATTAGTATTATAGAATTGCATCGTTATATCATTCCATGCTTTCTCACATCTTAATGTAAACAGCGCGTAGCACGAATGGTCATTCAAGTCTCCGGCTGCCAAACCTATTCGATCGAGACACTCGTTGATATTATTGTAGTTGGAACTGTTGAAAAATATCATTCCGGGCGTCCACGTGTAATTTCCAACCTTATCGCCTTCTTTTGCGCCATTTGCAGCAACATCCGATTCAGTAACAGTACCACCGCTTGCGACAGCGAGCGAATCAATATCTATGGACGCTTCCCCGCCTTGACCAGGTTCGGTAGGAGCGATCATCCATAGCCAGGGACCTTCGATTATTCGTGCATGTACAGAATGTGGTATAAAAATAAGTGCTATAAGACACGCAAGTCCGATTGAAAATAGTTTTCTATTCATGAATACCCTCCTTGTAGTTTTACGGTAAATCCTGCACACAACGGAACCCTACGCTATAGTTTGTACTTTCAGGCATGAGCATGAAGCGTGTACTATTGCGCACATTCGCTGAGGTAACAATCCATGAACCGCCGCGTAAAACCCGATTTGATTCAACACTTTCAAAACTTTCGCTTATCTGTTGAGGCATGTTTGCACCTGAAATTGGGTTTGCAGCTTGAGAAACAGCATAAAATCCTGCGTCATATTCATCAAGACACCACTCCCAAACGTTTCCTGCCATATTAAATAAACCGTAGCCATTTTCTGGATAATTACCGACTGGCGCGGTGAATGTGTAACCATCATCGACTTTCTGGTCTGCCCACCAATAGTGTGTGAGATTCTTATCAGCGAAATTACACTGTTTTCCATTTGGTGTGAGGTTTCCCCATGGATATGTTTTTGCTATCAAACCGCCACGCGCTGCCTTTTCCCATTCCGCTTCGGTTGGCAACCTCTTCCCTGCCCATTCTGCGAACGCCATTGCATCATGCCAACTCACAAAAACAATGGGGTGTTTGTCTGTCGGCGCATAAAGTTCCACTTGACTCCATTCCGGGGCAGGATGCCCTGTCTCTTCTACAAATAACCTATATTCACCCACTGTAACCTCATGCGTGTCTATCAAGAAGGAATCCACAAAAACTGTGTGGATAGGTTTTTCGTCTTGAGCAGCCTCTTCTGAATCACTGCCCATTTGAAACTCACCTTCACGGACCATCACCATGCCTTCTGGAACGACTGTATATTCAAGTATTTGTGTACCGTCTATCCACGCCAGTTCAATGGTAATATCGCCCAGGGGGAAGGGTCCTGTGATAGTAACCCTGCTTTTAGCGCCATCCACCGTTCCTGGTTCAACAGTCAGGTTTTCTGGAGTGCCAGAAAAATACACAATAATAGATTCATCTGGAAGGAGTGTACTGCCGTTTTCTGGTCTGGCAGATTTGAATTTGACTGGTTCTGGTTCAACAACATCTTCATCCTCAGTATCTGATCCACAACCAAGAAATGTGATAAGAAAAAGACATGTCGTCGTGAAAACAAAAAGGCTAATAGATGTTTTCATAATTCTTTTTTATCCTGCGTGGCATTCTATAGTAGATTTTGGAATTACTTGGATACTCTACATCATCTGTGAATGTCCGAGGCGACAAATCATGCAGAATACCATACGCGTATTCTGCCAAACGCATTTGGCGTTGATTTGGCAATGAATTGCGTGACTACGAACGCCGCAAATGCTAAGAAATGTTCACTTAATTTTATAATTCACTATATAGGGGACAACTTGAACTCTAAATTACCAAAAGAGAATGCATAAGTCAATTTGAATTATAATATCAATGCAGCATTCTGTAAAAGATGCGGATCAGCGAAGGCTGTATCAGGTGAACCATTAAAAATCAATTCGCCTTCACTCAATAAGAAAACACGGTCTGCATATTTCAAGGTGAGTTCTACGTTATGCGTTGCAAAAATCAGGGTCTTGTTCTCTTGACGGATTTGATCGCAGAGTTCGTCCATCATAAGTTGAAGATGTTGCGCATCCTGACCTGTTGTAGGTTCATCAAGCAGAAATATATCAGGATGCAGCGAAAAGGTTGCAGCAACAGCGACGCGTTGGCGTTGTCCGCGGGACAGCGAATAAGGTGCTTCTTCAGCAAAATCTGTTAATCTGAATTGTGCCAAAGTATCAACGACTACGGTTTGGAGAATGTCAGGTTTCAACTTCAGGTTCTTGGGGCCAAATTCCACCTCACTCTTGACGGTCTCTGCCTGTAGCAGCAGATCAGGATTCTGAAAGACAATCCCAACTTTTCCTGCTAACTGATGCAGTTTTCGACGTTTAGACGTTTTTCCATCAATGATAATCTCCCCTGTTGATGGTTGAAGCAAACCCCCAATAAGATGGAGCAACGTTGTTTTGCCTGACCCGTTTGCTCCCATAATCGCAATTATGTCTCCTCGCGACACTTCACAAGAAATAGACTTCACAGCATTAGCATCATTGTTCGGATAACAGAAACTAATATCTTTGACGCTAAGGAGCGGACGGTGTGACGTTGTATTAGGAGAAGGTTTTCGGTGAACGGGATTTGGTAGATTCTCAGTCTCTGGCACTTCCACACCTAAATTGCGAAAGATTGAAGTGTCTTGAAATGCTTCAGTTTTTGGCAAATCTAAACAGAGTTCTCCATCGTTCATGAGCCAAACGCGATTGCATAATGGTGCAACCTCTTTGACACGGTGTGTTGCCAAGATAACTGTGATACCGATTTCAGAATTGAGTTGTTTGACAATGTTAAGGATGTCACGTGTTGCCCGTGGATCAAGGTGGCTTGTTGGTTCATCAAGGAGCAAGACTTGTGGTTGCATGGCACAGATAGAGGCGAGAGCAACACGTTGCTTTTCGCCACCTGAAAGTTCTGCAACACGCCTCCTCTCAAATCCAGTTAAGTCTACCTGTTCCAAAGCCAAAGTAATCCGTTGTTTGATTTTTTCGGGTGGAAAGCAAAGATTTTCAAGTCCAAAAGCGATTTCGTCTTCTACCAGTGTGCAAAAAAGTTGATCGTCGGGATTTTGAAAGAGGAGTGCGACCTGTTGGCACGTCACTGCAAGCGGTTGAGCGGCAACGTTTTCGTTGTTAACACGGACAGAACCCGCCAGTGTCCCAGAAGAAGCATGCGGAATCAAACCGTTCATGGTTCGTAATAACGTGGTTTTGCCGCAGCCTGTTGGTCCGGTTAGTAGCACAAAATCACTGGGAGAAATTCCCGCATTGATGTCGTGAAGTGTGGGTGTTTCACGGATCGGGTAGGTATAAGAGAGATTTTCAATCTGAATCGGCACCATAGTGAAAATTGGTGGATTTACAATTAATGATACACGTTAATTGGCTCGCTTACAAAACACGCCTACCGTGAATGTAAGAGGCGACAAATCATGCAGAATACCATACGTGTATTCTGCCAACGCATTTGGCGTTGATTTGGCAATGAATTGCGCGACTACAAACGCCGTAAATCAAATGTAAATGTTAACTTATTTCTATAATTCACCAATGATTACCATCAGTTGTGTTGCAATTCTTCAATTTGTATCGGCACAGAACCGAAGAGTTGCTCTATATGTCGGGTGACCGATTCTTGGAAAGCATCAAAGGTTTCCTGAACGTTCTGCTTGAAATCATCGTGGAGTTGTGCCTGTTGTGCGCGGACACGTTCAAAGAGATGACTAAGATAGGTTTGTAACTCACCTAAACGTTCACTTTGGGCTTTGGCAAAAGCAGCAACAGCCTCCTTGAAAACCGTCAATTCCGCCTCTAAATATTCCTTGAACATAGATTTTTGGAAATGTTCCAGGGCACTATGGGCAGCGTAGCGAAAATCTTTGTGAATAGATTCGTATTCTGTTTTTACTCTTGCACAAAGTTTTTTTGTGTATTTCTGAATTTCACTCATTCGGTCACCTTGCGCGTGGGCGAATTGTGAAATCTGATCTTTAAATGAATCCATTTCTCCTGCTAAAAACGTTCTAAAATCTTCGACTGCGACAGTATGGCGTGTAATTTTTTCTAAATGATACCCCATTATTGCTAATCGGACGGCTTCCGGGAACATTCGGCGATGGTTTTTAAGCACTTTCACCAAAAATTTGGTGTATTCCAATCCTTGTTTGGAGAAAATTTGCTGTTGAATTGATCGGAAAAATGCACGTACTTCCTCTTTTTGAATAGATCTGACGTTATGTGAGGTGTATGGCATGTGTTCAAGTAGTTTATAACAGCGTGCAAAATAGTTTTTTAAAGTCGGATCGTAAAGTGTAGAAATTACACGTCGGTATTCTTCAATAAGTTTCTCGCGCGGCATCTCGGGGACAAAATTCAGGGTCATGTCTGTATTGTTACCGCTTGATTCCACGAGCAATCGGTCTTCTTGCTTTAATCGGTGCCAAAGGTCCGTTTCTTTCAGAGCGGTCAACAATCCTGCCATTGCCATTGGAATTCCCGCTTCCTGAATGAAATTGATGTGTGAATCAAATTCGGTATCCCCATCAAGACCTATGATAAACCCACCAGTGACTTCCATTCCCTTGTGCTGAATCTTCCTGATAGCGTGCAACAGGTAACTCCCCGCGTCCTCTTCTTTACTTGTATTTTGTCCTTTTGAAGTCGTAATCAGCGCTTCTTCGTTAGGCGTTTCAATACCAAGAAACACCATATTAAACCCAGCAATACTCATCGCATCAAGCATTTCGGGAATTTCAACGAGATTTACACTTGCTTCGGTATAGAGCGTGAACGGAAAACCGCGTTCTTCCTGCCATTCTTTGACTGCCGGTAGTAAACGCATCGCATCGCGTTTGTTACCGATAAAGTTGTCATCAACAACAAACATTGCACCTTTCCAACCGAGTTTATAAAGCATCTCAAACTCAGCAAGCATCTGTTCATTGGTTTTCGTCCGTGGCACACGTCCGAATAACTTGGTAATATCGCAAAATTCACAATTAAATGGACATCCACGTGAAAATTGCAACGCCATTGACCCGTAAGCATTTATATCAATCAGGTCATATCGGGGTGGCGGTGTTTTTGTAATATCTGGTTTCCGTTTTTCGCGATAAATTTCTTCTGCTGTTCCGCTCTCAAAATCTGTCAAAAAGCCTTCAAAAATCTCTTCAACTTCGCCAAACAGGAAATGATTGACTGTGCCATCGCATTCTTCTTTAATGTTATCGTAGTAAGATGTCGGATGTGGACCGCCTGCAATCACTGGAACGTCAGCGCGATTGCATCGTTCAACGACATCATATAACGATGCTTTTTGAACGATCATCGTTGATGTCAACACCATGTCTGCCCAATCAAGATGTGCATCTGTCAACGGTTCAATGTTCATATCAACGACTTTTAGGTCGTAATTTTGGGGAAACATTCCAGCAATCGTCAATAATCCGAGGGGAGGCATTGATGATTTTTTACCGAGGAAGTCTAAGGCGTATTTGAAACCCCAATAGGATGGCGGGAACTCAGGATAGACGAATAATGCGTTTGGCATAATATATGCATAACTCCTTGTGGGCAACTTTCATGCCCATTTGCCAAAAAACCGTGAAAGAAAATTGAAATATGGGTGCTCAATTAAACATGATACTACAATTACGCCTTTATGTCAAATAATTTCGGGTTTGCGAACAGAGCCATTCAATTTTCGAAAATGAGTTGGTATCTATACTTGATATTCAGATGTAGTGTGAAAGTCACACCACATCAGATATACTTCACCTCATAGTATAAACTACGAATCACTTGAGGTGAATAATGCCGAATAGTAAATCTCGCCACTTCTTGATATGTTAGCAGAAGTTCCTGATAGACGCAACCCACGTGGAAAACGAAACGCAGTTCAGGCAATTATACTTGACAACCCTAAATAACACATTTATAATATAAATACATTTAAGTTACTTGACAAAAATATGCAAAACTGCTAAATTACATAAAAAATCAATAAAATTATGAATTTTACGCTTTTTTCACTAAAAAACTCAGGGTTATTCAGTTTTAAGAATAATCGGTTAATAGGTTTTACTGTGAGTTTATATTGTAGGTCCAAATCAACGCAGCATGCGCTTTTGGCATGCTGCGGGTTGAGTTTACGAAACCCGATATGATCGCACTGTCACACTAAGATTGTCGGGTTTCGCTGCGCTCTACCCGACCTACAATGCGACTATAAAATATTAACGTTTGCAATAAAATGCACAGAAAAGTTGAAAACTGAATAATCCTGTAAAAAACTTGACAAACATTGCAACAAAGTGTATACTTATATTAACGTAGCATACAATCCGTTCAGGATTTTTGTTGTCAACAAACTCAAAAAAACTTGACAAAGTTTTACTGTTGCTTATACTTAAAAGCATGTGGAAAGAGATACACCGGCTTTGCATTTTATATCATGCTTTTGCGATTCGGAATCATTATCTCGCTTACGTAAATTTACAGAACGGCGCGCGATGTGCCGGAAACACCGCGCAGCAAATTTAAAATAAGTTGGCAATTTTTTGTAACTTATTTACAATAGGGGACGTGATACCAGAAAATTTATAGAGAAACCAAACCGAAATCCCTAAAAAATGAAGGATGTGTGCAACCGGAAACGCATATATCCGATATTAAAGGTTAGTAGAATAGATTTCATCCCTGAATCTGTTCTTAAAATTTCAAATTGTATTGTCGGGCGTGATAACGCAATACAACGCACATCGCCCCCAAAAGTTTAATGTTTAGTTAGATTTTTAAATGAGGAGAATAAGTAATGCAATTGTCAGATAAATTGACATTTTGCTTAGCAATTTTAATTTTGCTGCTTGCACTTGGGTGTATTTATGCCGCGACTCCCGTTATAGCACACACCCCAGGCAGCCTTGACACTTCAAACAACCCAATAACATCAACTCTGTCCATAGTTTTCCCCACAACCCGTGTGTATAAGCATATCAAAGATGAATTTGATATGGCCAGACGGTTTAATAAAATCGTTAATCCGACGGCATTCCGTATCACACTGATTGATGGAAGAGCTCTTGATTTAGCCAAAGAGACACCTAATGATACTGATCATCTGAGAATTGGTAGACAATACTTTACGATTTTAGATGAAGTCGGTAACCTTGACGGTGACGCTCGGACAAACGATCAAGCC
Source organism: Candidatus Poribacteria bacterium (assembly GCA_965219695.1). GTDB lineage: Bacteria > Poribacteria > WGA-4E > WGA-4E > WGA-3G > MSPOR6. The sequence continues at coordinate 12,715 of CBDCOJ010000024.1, forward strand.
ATGTGGGAATACCCAGATGGTATGACAGGAGATGGTTCCAGAATTTCGCTCATCCGTATCTTTGATGATGGTGTCCCACGCGCTGGTGTTAGCATTGTGGAAGCAATGTTAAACCGCTCGGTGGAACAGATGGTATTGGTGTTGCCAGAGAAAGAAGTATTGATTTCAAGTATAGTTGGGTTCATGCCTCTGATACAGAGTTCGCAGACATCTATGTCTGTCATACGTGGTATGGTAGCGAAAGTGACTTTGGCGCACCATTGAATAGAACAGGTCAAATCTGCCTGTACAGTTGTCCTTCTTCCGTCCAACACTCCAAGAAGATGGTAAAGTTGTCGCCGCTGGACAACCGAATCCGAACTTGACAACGCTGGATTTAATGTCCTCCGTAGTGAAGAACGGAACGGTGAATACAAGCAGGTTAATATTGGCTTGATCCAAGGTGCTGGCACCACAAGTGAACGGACCAATTATAGTTGGGTTGATCCTACAGCCAAACCATAGGTGTCAACTTAAGGAATCTTCGATTGCATAAACCTTCTTCAGTCCCGTAGGGACGATATGTTTATAGATATACGTCCTGAAAACCTCTTTAGTCCCGCTGAATGCCAACAGGCATTCATAGCGTTGATTTGGTAGGGACGATATGTTTGTCTAATGTCATTGTTCTACACATATCGTCCCTACGGGACTAAAGAAACCTTGTTTAACCGTGATTCTATAAACATATCGTCCCTACGGGACTGAATATAAGACAGTCTCAATCTCCATGCCGATTGAGAGGTGTTCACAATAACTCATACATTTTCTTAAGTTGACACCCATGGGTTGATCCTACAGCCAAACTTGGTGTTGTGTACTACTACCGGATTGAAGATGTATCTTTCACCGGTGAGCATCAAGTGCTTGTTACAACCAAGTTGAAAGGTTTGATCTCGGCCAAGAACAAACTGACAACGCGATGGGGCGAATTGAAATCACAAGATTAACTCAAGGATATTCTGACTAACCTACCAACAGAGTGTTCAATGGACTTCGGTTCATTGAACACTCTGTTTATTTTTCCCTATTTGGTAGGCGCGTTTTGTAAACGCGCCTACCATGTTAGAGAGAAGAAGGGCTTATTAACTTGACATCCACCATAAACCATACTACAATATAAACAAACAACAATACCGGAGGACAACCCAAACCGATGAAGAAGTTCTTTATAATACTCATTACACTCACACTTTTAGTGCCCACGCTACAAGCGGAGACGATCACCTATAGCGAACACATCGCACCGATTCTGCAGAAGCAGTGCCAAGCCTGCCACCGACAAGGTGAAGTTGCTCCGTTTGCCCTCACCGACTACCGGCAGGCGAAAGCATGGGCAACAGAGATCGCTGAATACACCAAAGCAAAACTGATGCCGCCTTGGAAACCCGCACCCGGCTTCGGCACCTTTAAAAATGAACGTAGATTGACAGACAAAGAAATCCAAATGATAAGCGACTGGGCAGAAGCAGGCGCGCCAGAAGGGGATGCTACCAAAACACCACCGAACCCCAAATTCCATGAAGGGTGGGCACTCGGTGAACCCGATTATATCGTTGAAATGCCCGTAGAATACGAAATTGAACCGGAAGGTGAAGACGAATATCGGCACTTCATCATCCCAACGAACTTTGACACAGACATGTATGTTCAGGCAGTAGACGTGCAACCGGGCAACCGCAGAACCGTGCACCACGTCATCGCCTATCTGGATACAGAAGGGCAAGGGCGTGCACTTGCTGCAAAGGATCCGAAACCTGGATACGCTACAGGCGGCACCGGCCCCGGTATTGATGTTGTCGGGACACTCGGTGGATGGGCACCCGGCGTCACACCTTCTGTTCTCCCTGAAGGCATCGGGTATCTGTTGCCGAAAGGTGCAGACATCGTCTTTCAGGTGCATTACTACCGCACTGGACATCTTGAGCGCGACCAATCACGTATGGGGCTTTATTTCTCTAAAACACCTAAAACGGTACCGCTGCAAATCGGTTCAGCGATCAACGATAAATTTATGATCCCAGCAGGCGAAGCGAAATATGCAGTGCACGCATCCAGACATGTTAAGAAAGACAGTTATCTGTTAGCCACGATGCCGCACATGCATCTGCTCGGACGCGACATGCGCATTATCGCCACACCGCCATCTGGCGACCCGATTGACCTTATCTGGATAAAAGATTGGGATTTCAACTGGCAAGACATCTATCACTACCGCAAACCGATTTTCCTGCCCGCAGGCACACAAGTCTCCCTTGTCGCCCATTTTGACAACTCCGCTACGAATCCCGCCAATCCGCACGACCCACCTATTCCTGTCGGTTGGGGAGACAAAACCACTGATGAAATGTGTATCGGTTTTATATATTATGTAGATGCAAGTGAATATCAACCGGTGAATTAGAAGGTTTGGACACCCACTGTTGGAGGGTTTTCAACCCCGATGCAACACACTTCGCACAAGAAAATCGGGCTTACAAATCCCTCCAACAAGATATTATCATCCCTTCCGCCCAACAAAATACACTGCAGACGCCAAAATATGCGAATGCGGATGCAATAATAATAACATATCCAACCACACCAACGGAAACGTCAACCACCCCACCAGAAGTGACACTGCCTTCGCAACCAGCAAACTCCCGAAAGAACACACAAGCCCAACATATTCACGAAAAATCCAATGTAATGCCGTAGTCGGTCCAGCACATGCCCCACTTTCCATCTCATGAAACTGAGAAAACAACGCTGCGAACCCAGTCGTCGTCCAACGTTGATAATCGTGAGGCGATGCGTGATACCCTTGTAAAAACGGAACTGCTGCGCACACATACCCATTCGGTTTTAGCACACGGGACATCTCTGCCACAACGCGCTGCGGGTCTCGGACATGCTCCAGCACCGCCTCAGAAATAACCGCATCAAAAACGGCATCTGCAAAAGGTAGAGTGTGTCCATCCGCCACAACATCCACCGCGGGCGTTGCCTCAATCTCAAGGTTAATCACATTCGGTGCACGGCGATGCATGCCCGAACCCAGGTCTAAAATCCGTGCCTCTGGTCCCAGTTTTCGGAGTACCTGTTTCACAGCACGATTCCAACGCGGTGCTGGATATGGACATCCCATCAGAGGTGCTAATAATCGGTTTTGCCGTAATCGGCGTTTTATCTGTTCAACCATTTCTCTCGTTGGAAGGGTTTCAACCCCAAATTAACCGCTTATAGTCGCGCAATTCATTGCCAAATCAACGCCAAATGCGCTTGGCAGAATACGCTTTTGGTATTCTGCATGATTTGGCGCCTCTTACATTCACAATCAACTGCAATAAAAAAACGGGGTCAGAACTCTGACCCCGCCATAACCGATTATTTAGACATCAGGTATATCAGGAAACTTTATATTTGCTTCATCCGCTGCCTTCGCTATATCTTTAACAATTAGCATGGTCAACTGTGCCAACTTCCGTGAAAATTCAGCAGCAGAAAGACCTCGGTATCGTGATGGTTGCGATGCGCTGAGCCGTTCATTTGCAATCGTCATTGCACTTGTAATCAGTGGTAACGCAACATCAAGCGGTTCATCGGACGTTGGTGTTTCAACCGGTTCGGGTAATATATCGTCTTCCGTATCAGTTTCACCCGCTAACAAACGTTCACGGTTTTCAGAAATTGTGTCAAGAACCTGTTTCGCAGCGAATTGGTGAGCACCTTTCTTCGCACCCGGTATCGGATCAACCGTTTCATGAACCCGATCACCGTAGTGGACTGTTACCTTCCAACTCGGCGCGTCTGGTGTACCAAGTTGTGTTTCAGTAAAACGTGGTTGGCTCAACCCGCGTTCTTGGCAATATTGAATTAAAAGTCCTTTATAGTTTCCATCAGGTTCGGCAACATCAACATCCCGAACATGCATATATGACGACCTCCCGGAGCAGCACTATCTACCGTTATCGTAGCGTGGGCGATACTCCATCGTGCGCGGTTTCACTTTCCGCTGGCGCTTTAGTTCGATTCTGCGGCGTTTTTCGCTCGGTTTTTCATAAAAACTCCGTTTTTTAATTTCGGTGACAACACCCGCCTTACCACACATTTTTTTAAAACGAGCGAGTGCCCTATCAAAGGATTCGCCTGAATCAACCGTTACTTCAACTTGAACCATGTTTACAATCCTCCTGAGGTATATTATTATAGTAGTATTGTAGTAGTATATCATATCTTAGGGCGGATGTCAACTTTTTTTGGCTATCAGTCAGAGCCATTCAATTCTCCAGTAATCACACATGCTACATAGATTTCTTCTTGTAGGAGCGATCTCCGAATCGCGACAAAACACAATGATAGTCGGGAATCGGAGTTCCCTCCTACAAAATATTTAAATGGGAAACTCAACAATTGAATGCCTCTGGGCTATCAGTCAGAGACATTCAATTGTCGGGTTTCGCTATTGTTGGAGTAAATCAACGCGATGAATGCCTGTTGGCATTCATCGCGTTTGTAACCCCGATTTACCAACAACCATCTTGACAAAACCGACAGATTTCGCTATCATAAACCGCACAATAACCGTTGAACCCTATCAGGAGAAACCTTATCTACGAAATAATTATCTTATGTTTTGGGACATGGTTAACAGGCGTAAGCAAAGCTGGCTTCGGTGGCGGCATCGGCATGATAGTTGTTCCTCTCTTCGCTCAGTTCCGTCCCATCCGATATGTTCTCGGTTTGATGCTTCCGCTGTTATACTCAACAGATGTTTTTTCATTGGCACACTATTGGAAGCAGTGGCATCGCCAAAGCATCTGGCGCCTTATTCCCGGAGCCATTGTCGGCATCGCGTTCGCAAGTTTCATCTTAAAAGATATATCAGATGAACATCTAAAGAAAGTGATCGGAGGTATCGTCTGTTTATTTGCCATATTGGAATTTTTTAGACCCAGAATAATGCAGCGGTTAAACCCAGATTCTACAGATGAAGAACCCGTGATACGTTTCAAAACGTGGCACGGCGTGCTTGCAGGTATCTTTGCAGGTATCTTTTCTGCACTTGCGCACATGGCAGGACCGATCATCGTCATGTATCTTTTACCACAGCGGTTAGGCAATCGCACATTTGTTGCCACAACGACTGTACTTTACTTCTTCATCAATATGGTTAAGTTTCCGTTCTATTACCAACTTGGGCTCTTTTCGGCTGAAATCATCATAGAAGCATTAGTGCTTCTCCCGTTTATAGGACTTGGGGTTCAAGTCGGTGTTCATCTGAACAAACGATTTTCAGAACGGATCTTTTCCAGAATCGTGTTAATTATGCTATTCGCAACCGGTATACATCTATTATTTTTTAGTTAATGTTCCTCTTGTAGGAGTGAATCAACGCAGCATGCGCGTATGGCATGCTGCCAAATCAACGCCAAATGCGCTTTTAGGCATTTGGCGGGTTTTCAACCCTGATAGCCAATAAACAATAACGGAGTAATATAAATGACATTAAAATGGGGTGTCCTCGGTGCAGGCAGTGTAGCACAACGCCGAGCGATGCCCGCCATCCAAAAAGCAACAGGTGCTGAGCTACATGCTCTCTTCTCAAGAGATGCAGCACGTGCCAAACAACTCGCAGCAGAACATAATGCTACAACATCATACAGCAGTGTTGACGATCTACTCTCCGATACGGAACTTGACGCGATCTACGTCTCAACACCGGTCAACCTCCACTGTGAGCAGGTGATCGCCGCCGCAGAACGTGGATTACATGTCCTCTGCGACAAACCGATGGCACTCACACCACAGGAATGTGAGCAGATGATTGATGCATGCAACGCAAACGATGTGCATCTACAGGTCTGTTTCCTCTTCCGATTCCATTCCTGCTTTCAACAAATAAAAACATGGGTTGATGAAAATCGTCTCGGACAGATAGTCCATGGCAGGATGCCGTTCCTAAAAAAATATCTATTGACAGCGGACGAGTGGCGCGCACAACCTGATAAAGGTGGAGGTGGATGTCTGATGGACCTGGGACCGCATAGCGTTGATCTGCTGCGTTATCTCGTCGGTGAAGTTACCGAAGTCTCTGCATTTTGTGACAGCACAATCCACAATTACCAAGTTGAAGAAACTGGTGGTATCCTGATGCGGTTTGAGAACGGTGCGCAAGGCTTCACCGATCTTAGCTTCTCTGTCGCGCAGTGTGATATTGTCCTTGAACTCTACGGCACAGAAGGTGCCGTATCTGTTATAAACGATGATGGATGGAAAATCCATACATATTTTGATGGCGAAAAGCAAATCACCGCATCTCAATACGAAGACTTGTATCAATACCAATTTGAGCATTTTGCCGAATGCGTAGCAACAGATACAGCACCGATTGCCAGTGGAAACGATGGTTTAAAGGCAAATATTATCCTATCCGCAGCATACCAATCTGCCCGAACAGGACAAGTTATCCAATGCTCATAAAGAGAGGATAGCATAGATATATCTACTTATAACTATGTCAAAATGGCACACTTTTCGCGCAATCTTAAAAAATATGGACAAATTGTCACGATTCTACACACGTTAAAACACCACGATACCCCGCCAATAGTCAGTTTATCTATATTCCGAAAATTGGCACATATCTTGCTATAGTAAAAACGTATACAATTATTTAATCGGGTTTACAAAAATTAAACAAAACCCGTAATACGTTAATAACCCATTAGGAGGAAATTTTAGATATGGCACTCGTACCCCTTGGCGATCGAATCCTCGTCAAACGTTCCGAAGAGGATGAGCAGAAAACCAGTGGCGGGATTATCATCCCAGACACCGCCAAAGAAAAGCCTCAAGAAGGCGAAGTTATTGCGGTCGGTAAAGGCCGTATACTTGATAACGGCGAACGGCAGGCTGTTGATGTTGAAATCGGCGATAAAGTCTTGTTCGCAAAATATGGCGGTACAGAAGTAACCTATGATAACATTGAATTTCTCATCTTGCGCGAAGATGATATCTTAGCCAAGGTTAACTAAATAAGTAAGGAGTTACACACATGGCAGCAAAACAGTTAGCGTTTGATGAAGAAGCGCGGAATTCTATCAAGCAAGGTGTGGACAAATTGGCGGAAGCCGTCAAAGTCACCCTTGGTCCGAAAGGACGAAACGTTGTTCTTGATAAGAAATTCGGAGCACCGACTATTACAAAAGATGGTGTGACGGTTGCAAAGGAAATCGAATTGGAAGACCCCTATGAAAATATGGGGGCGCAGATGGTCAAAGAGGTTGCGTCCAAAACAAGCGATGTCGCTGGTGATGGAACTACAACTGCAACTATTTTGGCACAATCTATTTACCGTGAAGGTTTGAAAAACGTTGCCGCCGGTCATAACCCGATGGCACTCAAACGTGGTATTGAAAAAGCAGTGGATAAAGTCGTTGCCTCTATTCAAGGACTCAGCAAAGAAGTTTCGGAGAAAACAGAAATCGCACAAGTCGCTGCTATCTCCGCTAACAATGATTCCGATATTGGTGACCTCATCGCCGACGCTATGGATAAAGTCGGAAAAGACGGTGTCATCACTGTTGAAGAAGCAAAAAGTCTTGATACGAACCTTAACGTTGTTGAAGGGATGCAGTTTGACAGAGGCTACTTGTCACCCTATTTCGTGACAGATCCTGACCGTATGGAAGCTGTCTTAGAAGAGGTTGTTGTCCTCATTCATGAAAAGAAAATCAGCAGTCTCCAAGACATCAGACCTCTGCTTGACCTCATCGCCCAACAAGGCAAGCCACTATTGATTATCGCTGAAGATGTTGAAGGTGAAGCCCTTGCGACTCTCGTCGTCAACAAGATTCGCGGTGTTCTCCGTTGTGCCGCCGTCAAAGCCCCTGGCTACGGTGACCGTAGAAAAGCCATGCTTGAAGACATCGCTGTCCTAACGAATGGACGCGTTATTTCTGAAGACCTTGGCATCAAACTTGAAAACGTCACACCAAACGACCTTGGCACTGCCAACCGTATTGTAATTGACAAAGATAATACGACTGTTGTTGAAGGGGCAGGTAGTACCGAAGCAATTCAGGGACGTATTGACCAGATCCGCCGTCAGATTGAAGATACAACTTCTGATTACGATCGCGAAAAATTGCAGGAACGTCTTGCGAAACTCGCTGGTGGTGTCGCTGTCATTAATGTTGGCGCAGCTACCGAAGTTGAAATGAAAGAGAAGAAGGCACGCGTTGAAGATGCAATGCACGCCACACGCGCTGCTGTTGAAGAAGGCGTTGTTGTCGGTGGTGGTGTCGCTCTCGTTAGAGCGCAAGAAGCGTTAGCAGAACTCGAACTTGATGATGCTACTGAACAGGTTGGTGTCTCTATTGTCGCCCGTGCACTTGAAGATCCACTTCGGCATATCGCGAGAAATGCCGGACAAGAAGACTCTGTCATCATTGCGAAAGTTAGAGACGAAGGTGGAAACACCGGTTTTGATGCACGCGAAGAACGTTTTACTGATATGTTTGACGCAGGCATCCTTGACCCAACTAAAGTTGTCCGTTTCGCTCTTCAAAACGCAGCCAGCATTGCAGCGTTAATGATTACTACCGAAACGCTCATCGCTGAGATTCCTGAGAAGGAAGCACCAGCACCTCCGATGCCTCCCGGTGGTGATATGTACTAATACGATAGATAATCTCATAAATAGTAAGCAGGTCCAACCTGTGGGTAGGGTTTATGAGAAAAATCTATTTATAGCAAACGGGCAGATTGAATATCTGCCCGTTTGCTTTTTACTAAGTCCTAAGGAAGTATTTGAAAACTACCAACGAGAAGTGAAACTGTATATGTCAGATAGTTGGATAGACAGAAAGAAGAATAAGGTAAGGTATGAAATCAATTTCAACGGCTTTTCTACCATTACACGCCGCTGCGCTCACTGAAGGAAATTGCCGATGAAATCCTGGCATTGGAACGGAGAAGTGAAGGTTTACTGAATGAGGTTTTAGCGTTGTAAGAAGGAATTATACGACCAGATTTCTGAATAAACAATAACACTCCTGTAAAAAGTATGTGCGATTGTTTTGAGTGAAGGCAGTCGCCACGCGGGTTTGACATCTTCATTAGCACACAGTCTTTACATAAGCCAAATTTGATTAATACGTTTTAGTCTCTTTTATCATACCATTCCCAAATGCTCTGGCTATTTCTTCAATTGGAATTAATTTAAAATCCATCAGGGTAGCAAGTTCTGTACCCACTGGTCGGATTACAATATCAGAAGTAACCAGCAAACTATCTCTGAGATAAAATTTACCATCTCGCTCAGCGGATAAATAATCAAGGTTAACTAATTTTTTTATCTCATTAAGTCTTAACCTTCCATTAACATCTGAAGTTTGCATTCCTTGTATTTCAATCTCATTACGATGACTTCTGTTAAACCCTTCTATAAAACAAATCTGTCGCCAAGTCATCTGTTCTATATCCATCAAAAAACTCAAAATTGCTTCGTTGTCAATGGCACAAGTTTCACTTAGAATTGTGTTCTGTGCAAAATACTTAATATATTCCATTTTCTTTTTATCTGATTCTTGCCTTAATATATACAGTGTCTTCAGAAAACAATCATCCATTTTTTCATCATCTTGAGTTTCACTAGAAGATTGACGTGCATCTCTGTGTTGCTTATACTCATTGGCAATCCACTTTGCAATATCTACAGATTGTTTTACTATTTTCATTGGACCTGTTATTGATTCGATTATATCGATCGGAAATTCCATTTCCAATACATCCCTTTTCTAAAAAAGTATAGTTGTTTATGGTTTTATATCTGCCTTTTCTGTAGTTTATAGTATAATACAATAAACCCCATAGATCAAGTTTTTTATTACGTAAATTAGTGAACCAACAACTCTCTATCCTTTCAGAGCAGTACATCCGTAGAGCAGCAAAAACTTGAACTCCTCAAAGAATACCGTCAATCCCTCATCTCCGAAGCGGTGACAGGCAAAATAGATGTCCGAAACGAGGTGTAGACCATATCAATGAGGTGTTGGAATTATACAAACTATGCTGGCTATAGAGACCCGTTTTACAGCGTCAGAGGGTTGATAACCCCTATCCTAAATACGCCTCACAAGCCTGCAACACCTCCGATACTGCAATTGTGTGCATACAAGGCGATGTACCATCCGGTAGCGCTTGACACGCATATTCAAATCCTAAATTAAGACACGGGCTACACGGTACAGTTGCCTTAAGACTGGTCACTTTATCTGCCCACGGACCCCATTGGACTGAATTCGTCGGTCCGTGGAGTGCGATCACTGGTGTTCCCGCCGCTGCCGCGAGATGCATCGGTCCACAATTCCCACTAATAACCAGATCAGCTTGTGCAAACAGCGCAGTGAGTTGATTCACCTGTGTTTGTCCAGCAAGACACACCGTCTCACACCCCGTACGTTCTGCTATCCATTGTGAAACTGCTACTTCATCCGGTGCACCTGTCAAGACTATTTGTGCTTCGTAGCGAGACGTTAACGTATTAGCCAGCGTCACATAGCGTTCGCGTGGCCACCGCCGACGTGGCTCACCACGCCGACCTGCCTCCGGGTGCAGCACGACCAATGGTGCAGAGGGATTCATCTGTTCTTGTGCTAACAAATTCTGACACCATTCGTGCTCTGCTTCGCCAACCCATACTGCAAGTGTCGTATCTTCTGTACTACATCTCAATTCATGTGCAATGCTAAGAAAGTTTAGAACTTCGTGCTTTCCTGGAATATGTGGGATTGTATCGGTAAATAGATAGTGTCTATATTGATGTGCTGCACTGAATCCGACAAGACGAGGTGCTCCTGTCGCATAAGCAAGGATCGCACTAAACCGAGACCAATGTTCCAGATCAATCACTAAATCAAAACGCTCTTGACGCAGCATCCGAATTAACTGATAGAAGGGATAACGGAACGGGATACGCCTATCAATATAGGGACATCTTTCCAAATATGAGAGATTTGTTGCCGATGCTAAGAACGAGAGTTCAGAGTCTGGAAAACTCTGACGGATAGCGCGAACGGTGGGGATTGCCAAAATTGTGTCACCCAAGGCGGAGAGTTGGATGAACAGAACTTTTTTGGGAAGATCTATAGGAAAGTTGGATTCACTCCGAGAACCTAATCCTCGGTTAAGTGATTCCATTTTTCTATTCAGAAAGTTTCTAAGAATGTTGATCAGAAATAAAAATATACCAATCGGGATGCCAGCGTATCGGTCAAAGAATTTTTGGAGTCGATTCGACTGCATTCAACACATTACGGTGTCGCCTTCGCGTAACCGTACAACTCCATTTCCGCAATTTTAGCGGGTGCTTTTAGAGGACCATAGAGCTTGTAGACTTGTCGTCCACGGCGTACTTTACCATCGGCTGTAACTTCATTTTCCCTTTCAAGCTTTAAGTTTTTGCGTTTTCGTGCGGCATCATCTGCTGTTTTTCGAACAACTAATTTGACACCATTAGTCGTAACTGAGCGTTTGAGACGAATATCTATGATTGGTGCTTTATTGCTGCGCTGCTCATGAATTTTATCCCATTCTCCCATTGAATCGAGCGCCATCAATTGAAAATCTTGTAGATTTGACGAATAGATGACAACCCGAAAGATAGTTTTTTTATTTGGCAGATAGATAATTGCTTCTGAAGGCAACTTCATATCAACCACTAAATCGCCAGAACTCTTCTTTGCTTGTGACTGCCCCACAGTTTCAAAATTACCATCAATGATGGCAGGTACATTTGACTTTACCCCTGGCATGATCGCGTAATTCTGGCTCCACTGCTGTCCCAGAGTACACGCAGACATCATTAGCATCAGTCCAAGCAGAGGCATCACCGTATAAGTCTGAATCCCTATAGAGCAAGTTTTCTGTGTTTTATCCGTTGTTTGATTTTGTGTCGTATACATCAATTTCTCCTTCGGTTTTTAGTCCTTAATTGCTGGATATATTCCAAAATGTCCGATTTTTCTAATTTGCGTACTTTAAACTTTAACTCTTTAAAGAATGGGACAAGGTCTTCTCCTGCTGCTTTACTGATGTAATACACAAGAAAACTCGTTGGCATATCATCTCCCAATTTTTGATGTAGCTGATCAGCTTCCATTAACGCAAAAACCTTGATGTATAGATCGTCCCCGTACTTTTTGCGAAGTTCCGACACAACCGTGTAGGCGTAACTATATCGCCATTGGGTCAATGGACCGGAATCTGCATGTCCTCCCCAATTTTCTAATTCGTTGAAACCGTCCAGATCAAGTTCCAGACTACGCTTAAGGTTATCAAACTTCGGATGCAAACCACCTTTTGCATATTCTGTCTGCATCAGCACGGCGATACCTTCTGAAAACCACGTTGGTAGGAAGTAAATATTCGTGAATGCATGTGTTAACTCATGTACTCGGACTCCATGCTTTTCATACATCGTCATCGGGAAATCCATTTTAATACCTGTCACGTATTTGATATTAGGGGCATAACGATACTCGGTTGTTGTGAGTGCTCCCAGGGTTGTGCCTCGAAAGACTTGATGTAGTGTTACGTGAATTTTATGTTTCGGTTTAAAACCGAAAATTTCATACATCACATCGTAAAGACTCTCCATATAACCCAGAGCACTCTGTGCGAAGATAGCCCGTTCCGCTGATTCATCAAACGCGTCTGTAGCCAGCAAATCTTTGGCAAAAGTCAGTGTATAGTGGTCGCTTACGCCATGAGGGTTGTTTGCAATCGGGTCCGGATAAGGATCAATCTTTGCATCTGACGGTGTCAGCATAAACCGATCAGCATTTCGCTTTCCAAGCAGACGTTTCTCTCTCCGTTTCTGTGCCTCTTGTAGTGCAGTACATCCATTGAATACAAATCCTATCGTGACAAGGATGCAAACAATCTGTATTTTTATTTTATTTTCTTGTAAAAAGTGTATTATAGATTTCATTTCTCTGTGGGTAATCATTTCTCCTGGGAGTGTTGTAATTTTAAGTTTGGAAACCGTTATGGCAGCGGCACAGCTTTTGTTTTATCTCCAATCCGTCGCATTGTGATTTCCTGTTCAACCGTCGGGTCCGGCAGCCCTGTTTCGGCTAATCGCTGTTTCAGGAAAACGTCCATATCGTTTCTTAACTGCGTCACAATATCATCCGCTTCTTCAGCCAAATTGTAAATCTCATCGGGGTCTTCCTCAAGATCATAGAGTTCAATATCAGGGGTATTATAAACAGCAGGTGTACCACCGGTTTCTATAATCAGTTTCCACTTTCGTGTCTGCCATCCACGCTTTTTCATCCATCCGCATTCTGTCAGATAGATTGCCTCGCATGAACCGTCATCTGCGCCATTTTCAACCAAATTGCGAAGACTTACCCCTTCCATCTTTTCGCGTTTCCCTAAAGCACTTTGCCCAGCATAATTTAAAACAGTAGGAGCAATGTCCTTCAGCGACACTAACCCATCAAGCCGCTGCCCTTTCGGAATAATCGCGGGGCAGTGCATTATCAACGGAATATGGCAATTCGTTTGATACAACCCGTGATGGTCATACCAAAGTTGGTGTTCATCAAGTTCCTCACCGTGATCAGCCGTAACCACTAAAAGCGTTTCTTCCATCAATCCACAGTCACTGAGATACTGAAAAAGCTGCGCCAAAGATGCATCCATATAAGCAATTGAAGCATCGTATTGCGAGTTCACATACCGACGGTCTGTCCAGAGACGTTTTTTAGCGAGGTTATCAGGATCATCTGGATCGGGTTTACACATCCACTGCCGAAAATAATCTGTAAACGGTTCACAAGCATAAACGGCATCCATACTCCGATTGTTTGGATCGCATTCGTCACCACTATAAAACATCCGTTCAAATGGGAGTGGTGGAAAGTAAGGCGTATGTGGATCCCAATAGTGAAGAAACGCAAACCAAGGTTTATCTTGCGATTGTGCAAGTTCCAACAGTTCTATCGCTGTTTGATTCACCGCTTCAGCCTTCCGCGCACTACGGTAAGCTGTTTCCCACTGATAGCCGCGATACTGGTTATCTGGAAAACCGCGTTGAAACCAACGTCCCAAATTGTCTGCTGCTACAGTGAAATAACCTGCTTCGCTAAGCAACTCCGGAAGAGTCTTGATGTTTTCAGAAAGATTTAAACGTCCACCTTGCGTTATAATTTGGTGTGTCAACACATCTTTTCCAGTAAACATTGTTGTATGTGCTGGATGCGTAGGGATATGTGGACTAATACAGCTTTCAAAAAGGGTGGCATCTGCTACCAATGCATCAAGGTGTGGCGTTGTCAGATGAGTATGTCCATAACAACTCATACTTGACGCGCGCAGGGTATCTAATGAGAAAAGGATGATATTACGCAAAACTTCCTCCGCAGCGTTCTCTCTAAACTATAGTATGGTAGAGATTAGAATTAACGTTACATTCCTCAACTGTGAATCAACGCTGAATGCGCGTATGGCATCCAGCTAAATCAACGCCAAATGCGCTTTTGGCATTCAGCGGGAGGGAACTCCGATTCCCGACTGCTCCTAAGTTTCTGTCGCGATTCGGAGATCGCTCCTACAGAGGAAATGTAGAATTATTTCTATAGTCCACTATAAAACCAAAATAATTAGACACTTTCCTCCCACGGTAGGCGAGGTTTCCTAACCTCGCTGGTGCGGTGTGTCCGATTAATTCTAAAGCCTACACTAAAGTGTTACACTGTTAATAGGTAAAGGTTGCAAAACACATTGTTAATCTGCTGCAGCGACATCAACAGTAGCCGCTTGTGCGTTTCGAATTGCTTCTGCTAAGTAGGTAATCCCCTCTGGAACATCATCTACATGACAATACGCATACGCCAATCGAATTGCTTTCACCGGATCGCCCGCATAGTGGAACGCACTACCATTACTATAACCCACACCTTTTGCGGATGCCAACTCACTTAGCTTATTCATATCAGTCGATTCTGGTAGATCTATCCATAGGAAAAGTCCACCGCGTGGTTTCGTCCACGTACAGAGGTCGCTGACGTTTGCTTCAAGCGTATCAATTACGGCTTGACATTTAGCACCGACAGCAGCATTTGTCGTTTCAAGGTGTGCTTCAAGATGTTCCATGAAAAACTCTGCCACAATAGCACTTGCAAGTGCACTCGTGCCACCATCCCAACGATTGTGGTGAATCATCCCGTAGTAGGGTTGTTTGGCAACAAAGTAACCTTGTCGCACTCCTGCCCCTAAGATTTTTGAGAACGTCGCGATGAAAATAACTCTGTTAGATGTGTCCAACTTAAACAGTGAAGCAGGCGTTGGGTTCGGCACAAAATCTATATCGCCGTAGCAATCATCTTCTACAATGAGTGTGTCGTATTCTTCCGCCAGTGCCAACATGCGGTGCCGCCGTTCAAGTGCCAGAATCGCACCAGTCGGGTTTTGATGGTTAGATGTCGTATAGATAAGAGAAGGTGTGACATTTTGGCGTTTAAGAGCTTTCAACTTATCCTCCAACGCATCCATGTCCATACCATTTACATAATCCATCGGTATCCCGACAATATTTGCTTTGAGGTGCCGCATAATACCAAGTGTGCCGCTATAGGTAAATTCCTCTGTTAACACCGTATCACCCGGTTTAATAAATGTTCCCAGCACTAATTCAAGTGCCTGCATCGACCCTGAGGTAATTGAGGTATTATCTACTGGAAGCGGGACACCTTCTCGCCGTTCAAAGCGCATTGATGCCAGTTCGCGTAATCCACGGTAACCAGATTCACCGGGATAATTGACCAGTTGTCCACCCAATTTGCGGAGCGCTTTTGCGCTTGCTTCAATCAACGCCTCAGTCGGAAACGTATAAGGGTCAGGTCTGCCCCCTGTAAAGGCAAAGTCTTTCATTTAAGTCTCCTTAATAATACTATAGTTTGGACAGTTTTAAGTTTTTAGAGACAAAAAGCAGAAAAGAGGGTATCCTTTCAGTATAGTATTTACTTTTGCAAGGATATCAAAATGGATACTCTTTCCCGCATAGTACACATATTATCAGATTATCAACACCTTTTCAAGTATAATCAGAGGCATTCAGGGTTATTTAGTTTTAAGAATAATCGGTTAATAGGTTTTACTGAGAGTTTATATTGTAGGTCCAAATCAACGTAGCATGCGCTTTTGGCATTCATAGCGTTGATTTGGACCTACAATGCGACTATAAAGTATTAACGTTTACAATAAAATGCACAGAAAAACTGAAAACTAAATAATCCTGGAGGCATTCAATTCTCCAGTAATTTCACATTTTACCATAAGTCTTTTCTTGTAGGAGCGATCTCCGAATCGCGACAAAACCACTAATAGTTGGGAATCGGAGTTCCCTCCTACA
Organism: Candidatus Poribacteria bacterium; assembly: GCA_965219695.1. Classification (GTDB taxonomy): domain Bacteria; phylum Poribacteria; class WGA-4E; order WGA-4E; family WGA-3G; genus MSPOR6. The sequence continues at coordinate 29,159 of CBDCOJ010000024.1, forward strand.
GATCAGATGTAAAATTAATTGTAGAATCCACTATAATAGACGCAAAGTATTTACAGAGATCCTTTCACAAGGACATCACTTACTCTGTCGCGCAAAGTCAAATGCTGTGTTCTATCAGATACCAACGCGACCCAAACAACCCAAACGAGGCAGACCGCGTCGCTATGGAAATCGTATGCATCTCCCTTATCTGAAGAGATATTGTCGTGAAAAACAAGACACTTTCTTTCGCAGACAAAGTTGTGCGGACAAAGATGTGTTCAGAGGATGTCAGGCTCGTTGTGATACGTACACGCAAAAAGAGGTCTAAGTCGTATCAATATTTTGTTTATTTACTTCTTATAGACAACTCCCCGTAGCCGATGTCATCCGACACTATCAAGATCGGTGGCAGATTGAAACGGCATTTCGGGATGCTAAACAGAACTTCTGCTTTGATACATATCAAATCCGAAAGCGTCCAAGTTTGAAGCGGTTCGCATAACTATAAAACTTAGCAAAAAATCTAAAAATAGATGTAGACACGACATGAAACTGATTAGATTACACATTTTTGACGATTCTGTCAAAAATAATCGCAAAATACAGTGATTTCCAACAAAATGCAGAGAAGCAACAGTGCTTACAAAACAGACTAAACACTTGTTCGGAAGTCCTGAAAGGATAAAATTGTCCAAACTATAGTATCTTTACCTGATTTTAGCCAAAACTGGCATAAAACGAAATGAGAAAACTAGGAAATAGAAAAGGATCCAATCCACCTCTTTTTTCGTTCGGTGACTATCTTACAAAACGAGATAAAGATGAATCGAAATGCAATACCATCAGTAATACTGAAGGTGAACCGCACCATCACGTCACTCTTATGGTTATTTCTAATTCGTCACTATCTTTGATATTATCAGGGTCAACTTGCGTCATTATAGTCAACGCCATATCCAAAACCTTCAGAATATGCCGCATCATAAAATGAATATCGCCTTTTGTGACACCAGTGAGAAATAAGATTTCACAACGATCTTCATTCTTAAGTCTGTAGATTTGTTTGACAAGTGATTTCGTGACCCGATCCAACCCTTCTTTTTTGATTGGATTAGGTCCTATTATAATCCGAACCATATAGATTGAACTCTCCTTATGCTTTTATCATCCGCGCGTGCTTTCGTTCAGCGGAGTGGCATACTACCCATTACACATAGCCTGTCTCTGGAATTAGGCAAAACCAATATAGCGAGCAACGAAAAACACAGCGAAATAGTGGACAAGCGGATTTACTTCTTTATGCCGTCCAGTGACTAACTTTAGAAAGGAAATAGAAATAAAACCGAATGCGATTCCTTCAGTAATACTAAAACTCAGTGGCATCATAAACACCGTCAGCGCAGCGGGGATTGCTTCAGTAAAATCGTCCCAATTAATGTTGATAAGGTCTTTCAGCATCAAGCATCCCACAGCTATCAAGGCAGGACCAATAATTGGATGGAGCGGAATAGTTGCTATTGTGGGATTCCCATTAATTACTACAGTTTGATCAAATGGAATTTCCCCACCAACAACTTTAATGAGCGGTGAGAAAAATATAGCAAGCAACATCAAAATCCCAACAACAACTGAAGTGAGTCCGGTACGTCCTCCCTCAGCAATACCGGAAGCACTTTCAATATAACACGTAACCGTTGAAGTGCCGAGACATGCGCCTCCTACTGAACCGATCGCATCTGTCAAGAGTGCTTGACGACCTTTAGAGAGTTTTCCATCCTCAAGCAGGTCTGCCTCATGTCCAGTTGCAGTGAGAGTGCCAATGCTATCAAACATATCAACAGAAAAGAAAACGAATATGATTGGAATTAACTCTACTTTGTTAAAGATATCTGGAAAACTTAGTTTAAAAAACGTTGGTGCTATGGATGGTGGTGCTGAGACGATACCATTGAATTTGACGATTCCAAAGAGTAAAGATAGCACAGTCGTGGCGAGAATTCCCATTAGAATGGCACCCTTTACTCGGTGAGCCATAAGTGTCAATATAATAAATATACCAAAAATTGCTATTAAGACTTCTTTTGAATGGATATTACCGAGTGTAACAAACGTAGCACCATGTAACGTAACGATACCACTCATCTGCAAACCGATAAAAGCAATGAACAATCCTATACCGACAGCAATAGCATTGTGTAGTGAAGAAGGGAGGGCATTCATAACCGCCGCACGCAAACCGACAAATGAAAGTATAACGAACAGCATACCAGAAATAAAAACGATGCCTAAAGCTTGTTCCCATTCTATGTTGAGTCCCTGACAAACACTAAATACAAAGTAGGCGTTAATACCCATACCGGGTGCAAGGGCAATAGGGTAATTGGTCATGAATGCCATCAGGATAGTCGCACCAGCACTTGCAAGGCAGGTTGCAACCATGACTGCCCCGCTATCCATGCCTGCTATTGAAAGAAGTGCGGGTTGGACAAAAATTATATACGAGAGCGTCGCAAAGGTCGTGCATCCTGCAACAATCTCTCGTCTAATACTCGTGCCGTTTTCTTTTATACGAAATAGTTTCTCTAACATATCCTCTCCCTAATAATAGAGTGTCTACCGAAATTTTGCGGGTAAAGGCCGCGATTCGGAGATCGCCCCTACAGAACAAACCTCTTTGTAATCAGTGCCAAATGCGCTTATGGTATTTAGCGGGAAGGAACTCCGATTCCTGACTACTGACACGCCTCACAATTTTAGGGTAGACAGAACAATAATTTCCATTGAATCGGCAATTGCAGTGTATGCTGTTTTCAGATGTTATAAAGTGTAGCCTATGACTTGCTAATATTTAATGAGAGAAAAAATATCCAATTCTTCCAATTTTTCCCGTCCGTTGAGTTCAGTGAGTTCGATCAAAAGGGCAATGCCAACTATGTCCGCATCCAGTTTTTCAGCAAGTTCAACCGTTGCAGCAAGTGTTCCACCGGTAGCCAATAGATCATCACATATAAGCACGCGAGTTCCCTTTGGAAAAGCGTCTTGATGAATTGTGAGTGTGTCATTACCATATTCAAGTTCGTAGGTCACTTGATATGTATCATACGGTAACTTTCCTTTTTTTCGAACAGGCACAAAGCCGACGCCTAAACGATGCGCGACTGCAGAGGCAAAAATGAAACCTCGCGATTCAATTCCTACAATTACGTCAACGACCTTATATTTATAATAGTTTGCGAACACCTCAACTGCTGCATAGAAAACAGCACCATTTCCTAAAAGCGGTGTAATGTCTTTAAATGAAATACCCGGTTCCGGAAAATCCGGTATATTTCGAATAAATTTAGCAAAATCGCTCATATCCTTCCTTTAATTTTAAGTTCTGACAACTCTTAGTAAATTTAAGTTCTCAAAAGAAATACACGAAGTCTCACATTTATTCTAATCAAGTCATAAAGTTCCTAAGAAACAACTTATATGAATTTAGTCCCAATATGGCGATTATATAATGGTTCGAATAAAAAGTCAAGTTTAATCAAGTGTATTTATAATCGAGAGTTATCTTATAAGATATTTGCGATTTTGTGGGTTAGTTGTGGATTAAATGGAGGCAGTCGTAGAATTGGATTTCGATGAGGTTGAGTTTAGTTTTTTGAGTTGTAGGGTGAAAGCGTAGAACCTTTCCCTACAACTCAATTACTTTAATGTTATTGATTTTGACGTAGGCGGGATTCTAATGCCTCTAATTCATCAGATAAGGCTTTAGGTAGCTTGTCCTCAAACCGTTCGTAATGTTCACGAATAGACTGAATTTCGTTGAGCCATTGCTCAGTATCGACTTCCAGCAATTCCGTCATCTGCTCCTCAGATACATCAAGTCCGGAGGTATCAACTGCTCCGGGGGCAGGTAAATAACCGATCGGCGTTTCAACTGCTTCACTCTTTCCACTAATACGTTCAACTATCCATTTAAGAACACGACTGTTTTCACCAAAACCTGGCCAGAGCCATCCACCATCCGCATCTTTTCGGAACCAATTGACGTAGAAGATACGAGGCAGTTTGTCAGCATCAGTTTTTTCTTCCATTTCTAACCAATGTGTAAAATAGTCGCCCATGTTGTAACCACAGAACGGGAGCATCGCCATCGGATCGCGTCTGAGTTCACCGACGGTACCAGCGGCTGCTGCAGTGCGTTCAGAGGAGGCTATAGAACCAATAAAAGTGCCGTGTTGCCAATTAAATGCTTCAAAGACAAGCGGGACTGTGGAAGCACGGCGTCCACCGAACAAAATAGCGGAAATTGGCACACCTTTCGGATTTTCCCAATTCGGATCGATGATAGGACATTGTGATGCGGGTGTTGTATAGCGAGAATTGGGATGTGCCGCTGTCTTTTCATCGCCAGGATGCCACTCTTCACCGAGCCAACTTACGGCAGTTTCAGGAGGTTCTTCGGTCATCTCTTCCCACCAAACATCAGTATCTGGCGTAAGCGCAGCGTTTGTGAAAATAGAGTTTGATCCGAGCGTATGCATCGCATTGGGGTTGGTATCCATAGACGTTCCAGGCGCAACACCGAAAAATCCTGCTTCAGGATTAATTGCATAAAGCCGTCCATCTTCACCGAACTTCATCCAAGCGATGTCATCACCAATAGTTTCTGCTTTCCATCCTGGGATAGTAGGTGTGAGCATAGCGAGGTTTGTTTTACCACAAGCACTGGGGAACGCTGCGGCGATATAGGTTTTTTCGCCTTCAGGACTGGTTAAGCCCAAAATGAGCATGTGTTCTGCCATCCATCCATCGTTTTTCGCCATAATAGAGGCGATACGGAGTGCATAGCATTTTTTACCGAGCAACGCATTACCACCATAGCCGCTACCGTAGGACCAGATAGAGCGTTCCTCTGGAAAATGGACAATATATTTATTATCAGGGTCGCAGGGCCAGGAAACATCTTCTTGCCCCAGTTCGAGCGGCTTTCCAACAGAGTGTAAACACGGGACAAAATCGCCATCTTCACCTAAAATCTCTAACACATCTTTACCCATGCGCGTCATAATACGCATATTGACAACAACATAAGGTGAATCACTAATTTCCACACCGATATGTGAAATTGGTGAACCGAGCGGTCCCATACTGAAAGGAACAACATACATCGTGCGTCCCTTCATACACCCTTCAAAAAGCCCTTTTAGGGTCGTCTTCATTTCATCGGGGTCATGCCAATTGTTCGTAGGCCCTGCCTCAGCTGGGGTTTTGGCGCAAATGAATGTTCTTCCTTCAACGCGAGCTACGTCTTCCGGATCAGAGCGAGCGAGGTAACTACCGGGTCGTTTATCCGGATTCAACCTAACAAATGTCCCATTTTGTACCAATTGTTCGCACAATCTGTCGTTCTCTTCCTGAGAACCATCGCACCAATAAATATCATCAGGTTGACACAGTTCTGCTGCTTCCTGCACCCAACTGAGCAATTTACTATTGTTTGTCATTCAAATCCTCCATTTTTTGCTTTATCAAATTATATTATCACAGAATCAGGTATGTTGCAATTATTTTGAATTCAAGGCACGGAATTACGTTATTATACAAACTGTTTATTGTAGATTTAGGATCATTTATACACTCTGCCAGCGAGGTTAAGAAACCTTGCCTACCGAGGAATATCTATATTCTTAGATTCTACTATAATCAAGACGTTTGAATACCAATAAGGTTGAGAGCCATTTACAAGCAGAAGCACCTCAAAACGCTGCGCCCAATTTTACATGTATTTTACCGCGCAATGCCGAATCTCCGGCTGCAAGTCCATAATCTAATTGTATAATCCCACCTTTAGATTCAAGTCTTGCACCAAATCCATAACCTATTCGTAATTTATCAAAAACAGAAGGTCGGTCAATAAAAGTAACTGACCCTAAATCAACGAAGGTAAAGATTTGTGAATTCCGCCCCATAAGAAATCTATATTCGAGATTAGCATGTGCGCGCCGAGGTCCCGAAAACCGATCCTCATCATATCCTCGCAGCGTGGTTGCACCTCCCAAATAAAATAGTTCTGTTGGTGGAATGTTGATGCCCCATGCAGCTGCACCGTGTAATTCAATCGCAATTATTTGGTTTTCCCATGTTTGAAAGTACTGCTGAAGGTCAAGCCAAACTTTACGCAGTTTAAAATCACTTCTGGAGAGTTCAACTGCGACACTATCGCGTCTACCTCGTGTTGGATTAAGAAAATAATCTCGAGAATCACGCGTTAACCTGACGGTTACGCTATACTTTGTGCCACTTTGTATCGGAATAGGTGTATTGTTTTGAGAGGTATTTATTGGCAGAGAAAGGGAATCTGGTAGGGTTGTATCTGGCAAAGGAGATGTTATGCCGCCAAAATGTATCCGTTTATAACCGAGCGTCACTTCGCTCTCATAAAATCTACCAAATTTTGTATTCCCGCTGATACTTGCTGCGCGTTCTTCCGACTCTGAGTCATTGATCGGACTGCGTTGTTTGAGTTGACTATACATGACTCCCAACGTAATCGGTTTTCCCAAAACCCACGGTTCTTTGTATCCAAGTCGCAATGCCTTTAGTAAACCTGATTTCCAATAGAAGTTGACACCCCTCCCCGTTCCTAACAGATTTGCCTCACGCACTTCCACGACTCCAGTGAGTTGTGGCACTGAATCTGAATCTTCCACCGGTGGCGCATAGCCGAGAACCAGAATCAATCGTCCAGTTCGTGCCTCAGTAACTTTAGCGTGGAAGTTTATTGTATCCTCAGTTATGCCTGCCTCAAGCAAATTTGGCTGGATGTGGTAGAAATACCCTAAATTCCGCAAGCGATGGTAACTTTGATCAATTTTACGCTGGTCAAAAAAGTCGTTTGCTTTAACGGGAATTTCTCTTAGGACCACATCGGTTTTTGTTTTCTGAAGTCCACTCACCTTTATGCTACTTATCCTAACTTTTGCACCTTCTCGGATTTGCAAGGTGAAATTGATATTGCCAGTCGCAGGTAAGAGATTGGTGATAATCGGTTCAATTTCAACTTTTGGATGTCCATGTTCACTGTATAAGAGTTGGATTCTCTCAATCCCTTGTTCAAGTGCGGTTTGTGTGAAGAATTGCCCTTTTCGTAAACCGAGTTCACGCAGAATTTTGGATTGAGAAAACAACTCATTCCCTATAAGCGAAAAATCTCCGATGCGAAGTCGTTTGCCTTCTCGGATTGTTACGTTAATAGATACCTGTGTATTGCTTGTAGAAATGTGTGAAACGGTTGGCTGGGATACCAATGCGAACACGAACCCTTCTTTTCTATATGCTGCGAGGACACGTTCAAAACCCGCTACGATTTCCTGCTGAGAGTATACTTTTTTTGCCTCCCATCCAAACAAGTCGCGTAACCTTTTCTGATTGAAATGTTTATTCTCCTCAAAGTTGAGTCGAGCGATGTTGTATAGGGGGAGTGTGTTGATGTTCTCCGTTTCATTGTAAGTAGGTGTCTTTTCTGAAGCATTGTTCTGTGCTATATCGTCAAAAGCAGACGCTGTTTCAATCATAGTTACCAAACAGAGAAGGAGTATGCTGATATATAAGAGGAGTCGGTATGAATGCATGTGATGGAAACCTGTGGGTTAAATGGTAGGAATATTTTACCATGCGCGGCACGGTAAATGCAAATGCTTGCTGCGTTTTGGGTGTGTAAAGTTTTTGTAGAAACAGTGATATGTAAAGAGCAGGGTTATTTAGTTTTAAGAATTTTCAGTTAATGAGTATTACTGATAGTTTATATATCATCCGTTGAGTTTGCTCGTGCTCTCGTCTTATGTGTCAACTTAAACGTTGATTTAAAGGTAGTAGGCACGCTCCGTGGGTTTCCGTCCGCTTTACATCTTGGGTGGACAGAAACCCACGGCGTGTGCCTACTACTTTGCAGACGTATCGGTTTATATGAAAATGTGAAAAACATACCAGAAAAATCGAAAATTAAATAACCCTGTACGTTTCTATTTGACAGAGAAATATAGTCTGTAGTACAATATTATAAGGTTGTTCATATCTCATCTAAGTTTCAGTCAAACTTTATCAAGTCAAAATTGAACACAATCTGAATATCTCCTACAACAACTGTAAATTACCAACTCTAAAAAACGGTTCTAATAAATATATGTCTTTACAATACTCAAATTAAACTCACTATATGAGATGCTTATTATGTGTTTAAGGTGGAAAAAATGGTCCAAAGAATTGAGGAACAAGACGGACACATGTTGCTTTATTTTGGTGATACTCCAAAAAATATAGGGCAAATTAAGTTCGTCAATTGTCTCGCATATCAACAAAATCGGATACTTTTCTGCAAATGGCGTGATGAAAATATTTGGGTTTTACCTGGTGGACGCATTGAATCTGGGGAAACGGTTGAAGAAGCTTTACATCGTGAACTCATGGAGGAAACCGGTGCAACGTTGAAAAATTTTGAAGTGTTGTGTTACCTCCACTGCTTTATGTACAACCTTGAATATTGGGGAATCGCTTATTTAGGAGAAATCCAAAAGTTAGGCAGTCCATTAGACACCAACGAAGTTAGCGAAGCGAAACTGTTTTCACACTTTCCAGAAAACCAATCTAAACCAGGACCGTTTGACAATCAAAGCAAAGCACTATATCTTGCTGCAATGCGTAAGTTATCACGCTATTGAAAGCACAAAAATGCATCCGAAAATGTGTGACAGCGCAATATTGAAGGAATCATAAATACAGTCTAATTTGCTCACAGAAAATGTGAAGAATCGTTTGAAAACTCACGACTAACTCATATTAAGGAATACAATGGCATTTGAATTTCAAGATAGTATGGTCAACGAGTATCTCTCACAAGGTTACCTGATTTTTCGAGGGATTGTGCCGCCATCCTTGCTTACCGATTTACGCAGAGAGGCCGAAAAAGCACGCCACTTAGCGCACAAACTTAATGGATCACAGACACAGCGGATTCAACCGTTATCAAACTACGGTGATGATTTAGATTTGAAACCGTTTTATGACTACACAGAACTGACGGAACTGCAAGATGCTGTTCAGAAATTACTTGGTGATGACTACACACACGGACATGTTGATATTATGGGACTACTCGTTGAACCTCTTGAACACCCTTGGCATATCGGTTGGCATCGTGATGGCGTGGTTGAAGTGCCACCTGAAGCGCGTGATGAAACCGTAAACGCAAAACTTACAGAAGTATGGCACGATCTTCGCCATTTTAATCAGGTCAATTGTGCAATTTACGCGGATTCTTGCACATGGTTTGTTCCCGGCAGCCATCTTCGGCAGTGGGACATGCCCGGTGAAGAACAGTCAACTGGGAATCCCACATTACGCAAACCTGCTGAAGGACAGTCTAACGTTGAGGCAGAACGTTTTTACTTAGAACACTGTCAACAGTTTCCCGGTGCGGTTCAAGTGCATCTGGGACCGGGGGATTTCATGATTTATCGGAATCTTGCTTGGCACACGGGAAACTATATTACCTATCAACCGCGCGCTACAATTCACGACGTTGTTCGGTATGAAGGCAAAAAAGACTGGATAGATTGGCAACAAACAAAATTGGATGCTGTCAAACGTTGGAAAGAGAACTAACCGAAGCGTAATAAAGTTTACACAGAATTTGCTACAAAGGAGACTTAAAATGATGATAGGTCCTTTAGAACTTGTTATCGTATTAGTTGTCGGATCATTTTTTGTAGGTGCTGTCCTTGCCATAATAGCACTTGCTAAACCAAAACATTAACTGAAAATAACATAAATTGGCGTTTATATTTGTTTTGCAATCATTAAGAATAAAAATAAGTAGATGTAGGTTGGATAGAACGCAGCGAAACCTATATGTGTCAACTTAAGGATTCTCCAATCTTGTTTGTAGGTTCAATCCTTCTTGTAGGGAATCAACGCCAAATGCACTTTTTGGCATTTGGCGGGGTTGAGGCACGAAACCCATAGGTGTCAACTTAAGGATATTTATATATTTTTTTAACACTGCTCAACACCTACTATGATTGAGACTGTCCCATATTCAGTCCCGTAGGGACGATATGTTTATAGAAAAATGTTACCTACCGCCTCTTGAGTTCCGTAGGAACGACATATCTAACTGGTAGACTGAGGCGACAACATACCGCCCCTACGGGTTCTGGAGATGGATTATCTGTTTTCTATAAACATACTGCCCCTACAGGGCTGAAGAGGGTTTTCCAGTTTGAAAATTGCTTAAGTTGACACCTATGGGGTTGAGGCACGAAACCCAACATCAAACGCATTTACAGGTTCAAAATGTTGGGTTTCACCTACGGTTCAACCCTGCAGCACCATGTAGAATACCAAAAGCGTATTCTACCAAGCGCATGAGGCGTTGATTCCCTACAAGAATATGTTTGCTAAATTGACAGTTATAGGTAGAGTTATTGCTTCATTAAGTTGAGTTCGGAGAAAAACAATGATTACAAAAATTATTGGTGTCGGCTTTGTCATGTTTATAACTGGGGTATTAGTTTCACTAACACTGATTATAAAGTCAAAATTATAGAAATACATTGGGAAAATAAGTCTTGCAGTAAATTCTAAATTATTGTGAACGTACCTGGTTGATGCGGTTTCCTGAAAATGCAAAAACCGAATTTGGCGTTGATTCTCCAGTATTAATAATTGGTGTATTTTCTATAAATACGAGGACGAAACTAATGCTTAGTCAAGTGCTAATTGATAGATCTTGAAAGTAGTCGGGAATCGGAGTTCCTTCCTACCATAAGCGGTTCATCGGTAGGAGCGATCTCCGAATCGCGACCTATAATAATATGTTGACAAAGCACTAACCTATTGGAGTGCGAAAAGGAGATTGAATATTATGGGTATTGGCATTTTTGAACTCGGCATCATAATATTTAGTGTTGGGGCAATACTTGCGATAATAGTAGTGCTTACCAAATCACAGCAGTAACTGAAAATTTACATCAATTAGAATATATAATTGTTCTGAAATAATTATACTGACAATTATCAGAATAGTGGAGAATCCGCTAAACGCTACTACAAAGAGGGTTTTGAACCATGAAAATGCGTTTTTTGAAGATTTGACTGGATTTTATATGCATGAGTTGCCATCCTAATTATAAAAAATAACCTGATTTGATTATACTTAGGAGGACATCCCATGCGTCATCAGATTATCAAATCTTTGAAGTTTTTTCAACATCTTCTTTTTACTCGTTTTCACCGTATTAGTTCACAAATCGTTGACACATTACTTTTGTTAGCCGTTGCCATCTTTTTGGTCTTTACAATCCGAACCAAGTCGCAGATGCGTTGACACTTCCCAAGCCGGGTCTTTATCGGGATCTTCACGCAATAAGCCAGTATCATTGGAAGTGCTTGGGCGTGCGGCTCGGATGTGTTATGGCACTTGAGTTGCTCAAAGACACTGAAGCCAAGAGAGCTTCAACACAATCTCGTCCTCGTCGGCGTCCTACCTTCAGTGTAGATGACAGTAATGTGGATCGATATGGAAAAACAATAGCTTACTGCTCAAACTGGTGGTCAAATAAACATAGTAACACCATTTGGGGTCAGAACATATTAGGCATCACGATCAAGATTGGTGATGTGGTTATTCCACTCAATATACGCCTTGTTTCAAAACAAGAGCGTGGCAATACAAAGAAACCGGTTCTTTTTGTTGCGATGATGGAAGAAGTGTTAGATTTCTTTGACGCACAAGGGGCGAATGCCGGTCTCGGTATAAAAGTAATGAGCCACCTCCTGTTGTTGCGGGTAAGCATCTTAGAACGGCGCACATTCCATCAAATACAACTTGAACTCACTGGAAAAAGACAAATGTTACTTGAAATCATGACGCATTTTCATGAACTAAACCTAAAAGAACCTTGATAATTACTGATATTCGACAACTTTTGAGAAATATCAGTTTAATATATTCATACATAAGACATGAGTATAAAATTAAGACGTTCAGGGGATTGTCTAAATTTGAAATAATACATGAGATAGAAAAAAGAAATGAGTGAAACAGTAAAATTTGAAAAAGTTCTGGGAATGTATTTCTGGACATGGGTTTCTTTGAGGAGAAAGCTGAGCGTGAACTGCTAAGGACGGATCTCGCTTTTGAAGTCTATAATTTGCTTGAAGAACAAAAGCTGACACTCCTAAAAGTTTCGGAACTGTTAGGCTTAGATCCATCTGAAATATCATAAATTAAAGATTGTCTACCTTTATAGTCATCTCACCATCTATTATTAACCAAAGCGAAGGAATAACCCAAATGATCGGCATATCATATCACGCAGGTGGCATGAAAGACCTCCCACTACAAGAAGTTATCACAATCCTCTCCGAAGTCGGCTACGATGCAATAGAGATGATGTGCGGACCAGAAGCACACATCCCTTCTGGCGAGGTAACGGACGACCTACTCAGAGAAGTCAAAACGATGACAACCGACCACGGATTAGAAGTCTCTGTTATCAATCCATTTACAGGCAAAGGGTTGTATCATCTGGCGTTAGAAGACAAGCAGTTAGCGATAGATCACTATGCGCTGCTTCAGGATGTGGCAGTTGCACTTGGCGCGTACGGCGTCAACTTCCTTACGGGTTATGGAGGCAACAATGGCGATGCATTTGCTTGGAAACTCCTCGTTGATGTGCTAAAGCCGATATGCCAGCGTGCTGAGAAACTTGGGATCACGATGAATATCCATAACCACGAAGCAACCACGATAGATTCATCACCGAAGGTAACGCTTCTGATTGAACATGTAGGGTCCGACGCTCTGAAATCGCTGAACGACATCACCAATTTCTACCACATGGGAGAAGACATTGCTGAAGTCACCGAAAATTTGGGACCGCTTACCGCACACTGCCACGTTAAAGGCGTAACAGGTATGTATCCCTACAGCACATTTCTAATTCCGGGTGAGGTAGGTGATGAGTTAGATTTTAGAACTTTTGCCGAGAGTTTGGGAAAGGTTGGTTACGATAAATATATTTCTGTAGAGACATTTCCACACATGCGGATGGAGAAGGCACAAATTGCTTATGATATGATGGCAGGAATTTTGAATGAATTAGGGCTTCAATAAAGGTTCTTGGTATGAGATGTGAGAGAATATATATCCTTCATTCTGGTAGGCGCGGTTTGAAACCGCGCCTATTTCGCACAATTGTAAGTTTTACCATAGGGCATGACCAATTCTATGACTGAGATTTTTCCAACGCTTTTATACCGGGCCAATCTCGCCACATATCTTCATTCGGCGGTTCCTCTTGTGTCTCTGACAATTCTGTTTTTCTGAAATCATATAACACTGCCTGACGAATCTGGCGTGTATAATTGTGTCCTGCAGCATGTCCGATGCGATGATGCCAAAAGACAATATCACCCGCATTGCCGTAGCAATCCACACCCGGTTCTCTACTGAGTCGTTCTCGATCAACATCGTATTGTGGTGTCGGCTCGTTCTTATATTGCGATTGGTAATCGTAATAAAAAACTTTATGGCTTCCTGGCCAAACGGTAAACCCACCACCTTCCGGTGGAACATCGTCAATATAACCAACAACGCCAAGATGGAACGGATGTGCATCAACATGACATCCTATTAACTTTTTCGGAACATCCCCATAAGGTAATGTGCAATAAATACCGCGTACGCGTTCAGGTATTACCAAGTTCCCTTCACCTAAGAACTGTTCTGCCATTCGCCAGACATTCGGATCAGTAGCAAGTAGTTTGACCATCCAATCTTCGCCGCCGGGTTCACGGTAATTCCAACGGAACCCTTTTCGCCGATTTGAATTATCCTCGTTCTCTTCTTCAGCTTTGAAAGGACCGACCCATGTTTCTGGGTCTTCGCGTAACCTTCCTTCTGGCGCACCTTCCCACAATTTCGCCCGTGCTCGTTCCATGAGTTCAGGGCTGAGCACGTTCCGTTTGATCAAATAACCGTTGTCTCTGAAAAAACCAATGTCTTCTGGTGTGAGTTCAACCATATTCTCCTCCTTGTCTAAAAATTGTAACGATTTCTTAAACAAAAAGCAACAGAAATTTGAATGGTTCTGAATTTATGTCCATGGTTATTCAGTTTTATTAATTTTCAGTTGATAAGGTTAACAGCGAGTTTAGGTTTTGAAGCGAGATATTTGATTGTATCAGAGATAGCCGTATACCCTGCAAATCGTAATACCAATAATGCTGTATTACGCATTGCTGCCATGACTTGTGGGATGGCGCCACATCGGACAGGCGAGGTATCTTCTCCAAGCACCGTATCCAGTGCGACTTGTTCTCTATTGACCAATGCCCGCGCCGTAAAGCAAGTAAGCGCTTTGCTGATGCTTCATCGGGATTTAGACTTGTTATACCATACTGGACTTTGTGTTTCTTCTCCTTCCCGACAGGTCGCGATTCGGAGATCGCTCCTACAGGATTTTGAAATCCGGTTTTCAAAGCCCTCCAACTATTTATGAGATAGGTTGTAGTCTACCATGTGATTTTTCAACTGTCTCGTGAATGTGAATAGGGTCTCCCAAAATAGGATGTGTTGTATCACAAAGCGTGTCAGGTATGTCTTGAAAAAGTTTCTCAATCGCACCTAAAAGATCCGGTTGATTGTCTTTGACAGGGAGCAGATAGTCTCCATCACCCGCTATGATGGCGTGGCAGAAAGTTCGCTGTGTCAAAAGTGCGTCCGTTGTGATGACTTTCCCACTCACATCAAACGCTTTGAGGATCTCTGTTGAGATCGGTATTTCGTTGGTCTTGTCGCTAACGCTTCGCTGCGTGAGGGTAACCCCTAACTCATGGGAAACGACAGAGAGCAAGTGGCTCGTTATCGCACCACTTCTTTGGGAGGCGCGCATCGTTGTGCCATCTATAGCGATTGCGTCCAAACATCTTGTCAAATCGGGTCTACTTTTTATCACGGTTTTAACCCAGTGTGTCAAGGTTTCTTCTAATGCCACAACATCTAACTTTTTCAATAGATTATGGATCGTTGAAGCAGAAGGTGTTTTCTTCTTTGTAAAACCGAGTGCCTTTGCGAGTGCTGGTTGTGAGCGTGCCCAAGTAGCGATAGATGTATACCCTTTATGTCCACACATCAATCCGATGACGAGTAGTGCGAGAATGGATTTCAACGGATGTCGTTTCCCTTTATGCTTGCGTGGGTCTCTAAGTTTTGCTAACATATCTAACAAGTGGCAAGATTCTCTTCTTGTCATTCTTCACCTCAAAATAGGTAGTTTTTTGGTGAAGTATAGCAGATATGGTGAAAAAAACACACCATATTTGCCAATACCTTCGCCAAAAATGATTGAATAAATAGGGCAGTTGTCCTAAAGTTATAACAGTTCACCATAACTTAGAAAGGACAACCGCCCATGATTGAAATTATAACACTGTTTCATATCTTTATCCCACATTTATCTGCAACAACGATCCGGCAGTTATGCCGAGTTGTATTCGCACTGCTTGCAATGAGTGGACGGGTAACTAACCATTGTAAATATATCTCGCTGGACTTTACAAGGCGGTAGCTACCGCACGATACAACGCTTTTTCAACACGACTATTCCTTGGCCAATGATATGCTGGCTGTTTTTTCGCATACACCTGCTTGATCGTAAAAGTGATTATATCCTCGCAGGAGACGAAGTCATCAGACCAAAATCAGGAGACGCAACCTATGGTTTATCGCGTTTCTTTTTTTCATTGTATGGGAAGCGGTCCCCGGTTTAGCGTTTTTAGCCGTGTCCTTAGTAAGTGTCAAACAACGACGCTCTTTTCCGATGGTGATGGAGCAAATCGTGCGTAGCACCTCACCAGGGGTCTTGGCATCCGAACACCGTGAAAACACCGAGGCGTCTACGACAAAAACGAAACGCGGGCGTCCACAAAGGGGAGCCGAAACCGAGACAAAAACGATGTTGTGTTGACCGATGTATTGAAACAACTTCAAACGATGGTCAAGGTGTTGCTAAAACAGGTGGGCAACTTGATCGTCCTCCGTTATCTTGTGCTTGACGGATATTTCGGACATAATAATGCGCTACAAATGACAAAGCAATGTGGACTGCATCTCATTTCAAAACTACGCACCGATGATGCGTTATATGTGCCACCGACAACACCTTACACCGGACGAGTACGACCCCGCATCTACGGAGATCGTTTCAACCCACGACAGATTGACCCTTAAGTATCGTGTCTCTGCCGACACACACGGAAATCTGAGAACCGAAGTGTATCAAACGCACCTACGCCACAAAAAGTTCGCAGACCTCCTCAATGTCGTTTGCGTTCTCAAAACGAACTTGACTACGAAACAACAAGCACATGTTTTATTGTTCAGTTCTGATTTATCGTTAGACGCTGAAAAAATGATTGATTACTATTCCCTACGCTTTCAAATCGAGTTCAACTTCCGAGACGCAAAGCAATATTGGGGATTACAAAGTTTTATGAATGTCAACAAGATACCGGTAAACAATGCAGCGAACCTCTCAATGTTTATGGTGAATGTGAGTGCTAAACTCATAGATACGCTCTGTTGTAAAAATACAGCGTTTAGTGTTTTAGACCTTAGGGCACACTACCGAGGTTTGAAGTATTTACACGAGACATTAAAAATACTTCCGCAAAACCTGAACCTATTGTTATTCAACAAATCGCACAACATCTCGGAGCAATCGGTGCTATTCATCACACGCAACCTCAACTAAAATCAGGATAATTGGCGAAGGTATTGATCGAACTCACGTTATTTTCAAAATCCCTCCCAGAAACCAGATTTATGGTATAATTCTGTTAACAAGGGAATTATAATCAACTAACGGACGATACTTTTGATATAGTCCGCTATAATTCGCTTTAGATTCCATATTACCAATAAATCTCTAACTCTTTTATCTTAACACACTTCTATTTTTGCAGAATTATGCACCCGTTGCATACATAAGTAGCGTCACAATTTATAAATCCAGAGTGATGTAACCATTTTTTCGGAGGTGCCAAATGAAAAACGACGATGTTAAGCTTATTCAACGTGTCCTGGCAGGCGATGATGATGCTTTTTCTGTGCTTGTAAGAAAATATCAAAAACAGGTTCACGCGCTTGCGTGGCGGAAAATCGGAGATTTCCATATTGCTGAAGAGATTACGCAGGATACGTTCCTGAACGCATACAAGCGATTGGCAACACTGAAGAAGCCGCAACGTTTCGTAGGTTGGCTCTATGTGATTGCAGCGAATCGCTGCAGCTCATGGCTGCGTAAAAAGCGTTTGTACCCACAATCATTGGAGCAGCTGGATCAGACAGACAAGGATCAGTTACAAAAAGAGGTGTACTCCGAATATGTTGTGGAAGAAAACGAGCGTATATCTGGACAAGCGCAACGCGATGTCGTCAAAAAACTGCTTGCAAAGCTTGGAGAGAGTGAACGCACTGTCATGACGTTACATTACTTCGGAGAGATGTCGTGTACAGAAATCGGTGCATTTTTAGGTGTATCGGCAAATACGGTGAAGAGTCGGCTTCGTCGCGCACAGCAGCGCCTACAGAAGGAGGAAACGTAATGATAAGAGAGGCTTTAGACAACTTCAAAATCTCACCAAATCTTACTGAAACCATCATGCGCGAGATTTCGCGGACCAAACCCTGCTGCACCTTCCAGCGTAGTAAACCAGTTAGTGCCGTGGGCAGTAGCAGCTTCCATGTTAGTAGTTGTGTTGCTCATGCTCGGTTTTGGAAACCAGCAATACTTGGCGCGTTTTCAGAAACCTTATAGTTTAGACGCTACATCGGAAATGTCGATTGAGATCGTTGATGCTCCAATAGTCGCAAACTTAGAATCTAAGCCAAATGTGCGGACACAAATCGGAAGTGTTGATGCACTGGATAAACGCGATAACCCTGAACAGCAACCTAATGATGCCGCCGCAACAATTGCAGAAGCACAAGCAGACGAAATATCAGAAGATTGGACAAAATGGGAACTGCCGAAAGAGGCGAAAGCGCGTTTGGGGAAAGGTGGAATTAATGTCATGGAATTTTCACCGGATGGCACCCTACTCGCGGTAGGCAGTAATATCGGTGTATGGCTTTACGACGCGAAAACAGGGAAAGAATTGTCCATGTTCCCTGGTGCGTGTCAATCTCTTACATTTTCGCCAGATGGGCGTTTTCTTGCCAATGGTGGCGGCAGGTATGGTAGTGGTGGTAAATTTCGTGGAAAGGAACTTCAGTTGTGGGAAGTAGCTACTGGCCGGAAAGTGGCACTCACAGGCGACCATCTACCTGCATCTGAATTGCTGTTCTCTGAAGATGGCAAAACCCTTATTAGTTTAGGAAATTGGGGAGACTCAATTAGTAAATTGGATATTGAGACCAAAAATGGAAATTTGAAGATGATTGAAGATCGATCTTGGGAAGTGATAAAGAGGCGAAGTCTCCCTGAACTCTATGCGCTGGCACATGATAAATTTGCCGTCGGACTAAGAGGCGAAGGGATTGAGTTGTGGGACACCACGACTGGCAAAAAAATATCCACTCTCAGAAAACATGTAAAAAAGTTATCCATCTTTAGAAGACTCTCAAGAATATTGTTAGGGGAAAATCAAGATCCGTTGCCTTTGGAGAAAGAGAGACATATATTAGCCCTGGCATTTTCGCCCGATGGCACATACCTCGCCAGTGGAAGTGATGATACAATAGCACTGTTATGGGATACCACCAGCAACGATAAACCAATCACTCTCCGAAAACACACAGGTTTGATTAGCGTGTTAGCATTCTCACCAAATGGCAGAATGCTTGCCAGCGGTAGTACTGATAAGACGGTACAGCTGTGGGATACCCCCACAGGTGAGCCTATCACAACTTTCACAGGTCACATCAACAGTATTAGTGCGTTAACTTTTTCACCAAATGGCAGAATGCTTGCCAGCGGGAGTGTGGACGGCACGGTCAGATTCTGGAATATAGAAACTGGTTCTGCATTACCGACCCGTATCACCGGACACACAGAATGGATGAAAGGAGTAGCTTTTTTTAAAGATAACACCACACTTGCCAGTGCGGCGATTAATGGCATTATTTCCTTTTGGGATCTAAACACATTGCAACAAACTGAAGTCCAGATGAAAAAACATCAAGATTTGTTATCTGGATTAGCTTTTTCGTCCGATGGAACTCAGCTCGTCAGCGTGGGTGCTGAAGGCGATGTGATTTTTAATGAAGGTGTGGGCTTTTTCGGTCAAACAGGGCTAGGGTTGATGCGTCTGATTGATGTCCAGACGGGACGTGAGTTGGCAAACTTGATGACAGTGGGTGGTCCTCCTGGAGCAATTGTAATTGCTTTTTCACCGGACGGTAAAACAGTAGCTTTCGGTAGTTTCGGTAAAGTTAGTGTTTGGAATACGGAAACAGGATCTGCTTTAAATATCCCTCTATCAGATAAAGTGGAGTTAGATCAAAACGGTGCTGACGCCCTAATACATATAACCCCAATAACCAGTGCTTTGGTCTTCTCACCGGACGGGAAGAAACTTGTCAGTGGAAGTGGCGGAGGACAGGTTGAGATGTGGGATGTGGAAACTGGTGCTGCGTTAACTTCGCTAACAGAACAGAATCGACGGGAACCTATTGCATCGTTGTCATTCTCTTCAAATGGTATCCTGCTTGCCATAGGAAGCAATAAACGAATTCGTGTAATGGGAGGAAGTAAACCGACGCTTCTGAGGGAGATTGACGGTGGTGTGGAAACGTTAGTGTTTGCACCAGATAGTACCGTCCTTGTTACTGGACTAAGAAACGGTGGCATTGAATTATGGGATGTTGAATCTGGGGACAAACTCACTACACTTGATGGGCACTCAGAACCAGTAGGAACGTTAGTATTTTCGCCTGATCGCAAAACACTCGTCAGTACGGGACAAGATGGCACAATCCTTGTGTGGGATTGGGAGGAAGTTCTTAAGGGTTCGGAACGGTAGGAGAAATAAGCAAAAGCACATCAACGTTCAGACTTCAACCACTTCTGAACCCGCGCTAACTTGTCAGTGGCGATGTGTGCAACGTTGGCATCTGTTGGAAAATCTCCATTTTCCACTTCCTGTTTATACTGACATATTGCCTCTAAGGTGAGTTGGTTGTAATCCTGATAACGTTTGGCATGTTTGAAAGGAGTACCTATCCCCAAAATATCGTTAATAACGAGTACCTGTCCATCACAAAATCTGCCCGCACCGATGCCGATGGTAGGAATATCAAGAGTCTCCGTGATGATTTGGCTAATCTCTTCGGTGATTTTCTCAAGCACAATGAGTTTTGCGCCTGCATCTGCAAGTGCCGATGCAGTTTGAATGAGTTCTTTTCCCTTACTCACCGTTTTTCCATGTGTCGCCGCTTTGGTGCCGTGAATTTGCGGATTATGTCCGATGTGTGCACAGACCTCTATTCCCTGCTCGGTGAGTGCGGTAACAATAGGGACTTTCTCCTTTCCACCTTCCAGTTTAACGCCATCAGCACCATTGTCTAAGAAAAGATTCGCATTGGCAACGACTTGTTTCTCATTTCGGTCAGATGCATAAGGCATATCAATGAGGAGGTAGGCATCTGTGACGCCGCGCCGGACTGCTTTGAGGTGATGCAGCATATCTGCCATCGTCACCTCCATCTCGCTTTTATAGCCGAGGATGTTTGTGCCTACACTATCCCCGACAAAAATTATGTCAATACCTGCCTCATCTTGCATGCAGGCGGTGGGGTAATCGTAGCAGGTTAGCACGGTGATGGGTTGCTGCTGTTGTTTTTTAGTGTGGAGGTAGGTGATGTCTTTTTTCATTTGTTTATTCATCGGATACTTTGAACCTATCTAAAATCTGTTGTGATGGGATTATCGGCACTTCTTCAAACCGCTTTCGCCCTGTATTCCAGTCAAGTGTAAAACCGATAGTATATGCAATAAAATTGTCCCAATCAATATCAGGATACTTTTCTTTTGCTTGTTCGTAAGAAATTGGTGAATTTCCCATGGAGGATGAAAATAAATCTATTCCATGGAATGTCCAAATGATTGTTACGACCTGCCCTCTCTGCTCCCAATCAATAATTGCATTCCAACGATTCCCCCGATCTTGCCAACGATATTTTGTAAAATCCGTCATTCCCGAAGCAAAATCTACCGATTCTTTATGATCCCTCATAAAATGTTTCGTAAACGGATCTACAATTTCTAAATCTGTAGGTGTTTGGGAAAAGATAATATCTATCTCTGCATGCCAATATCCAAGTCCAAGGTTGTTATGCAAGAGGAAATTCCCATCGACTCCTTCGTATGTTTTGGCATCTTGGACCTCAACAACGGTTGCATAGTCAAACGTTTCTGTTGGTGCTTGTCCTGTATCGTCTGCGCTGCACCCTGCGATAATCAAGAAACTCAAGAGTAATAGGTAGTATTTAAACACGTGATAACCTTTTTTAGGAATTATAGATTTCACCATAATTCGGACAAATATTGTTCAAGCCAATACTTCTGCTACGGTTTCTCCGATAGTAGTAAGGTCGTCTGCAACGGCAATTCCTACCTCTTTGAGCGATTCGATTTTATCTGCAGCAGTGCCTTGTCCACCAGAGATGATTGCACCTGCATGTCCCATCCGTTTACCGGGAGGCGCAGTCTGTCCAGCAATGAAGCCAACCACAGGTTTTGTCATTCTGTCCTTGACGAACTGTGCAGCTTTTTCCTCTGCCGTTCCTCCGATTTCCCCGATTAAAACAACAGCATGCGTGTTATCATCTTCTTCAAAAAGCTTGAGAACATCAACGAAGTTTGTTCCAATCACAGGATCGCCACCGATACCTACACAGGTTGATTGTCCAATACCGAGTTGTTTCAATTGATACGCTGCTTCATAGGTTAGCGTTCCGCTCCGTGAAACGATACCGACGTTACCGGGGGAATAAGCAAACGCAGGCATTACACCGATTTTGCACTCACCAGGTGTAATGATACCCGGACAGTTCGGACCGATTAACCGAGTCTGTTTGCCTTGAAGAAACGCCTTTGCTTTTACCATATCAAGCACAGGGATATGTTCCGAGATGCAGATGATGAGTTCAATACCAGCATCGGCAGCTTCCATGATGGAGTCGGCGGCGTTAAAGCGAGCAGGAACGAAAATCAGAGAGGTATCTGCGCCTGTTTCAGCAACGCCTTCTGCTACGGTGTCAAATACAGGGATACCATTTACATCGGTTCCACCTCTACCGGGAACTGCACCGGCAACAATTTGTGTGCCGTAATCCACACACTGTTCTGTGTGGAAACGTCCAGAACGCCCTGTGATGCCTTGCACAATTACTTTTGTGTTTTTATTTACGAGTATGCTCATATTCCTTATTCAATGACTTGTGATAGTTACATAATAGTTTGTTGTTCTTCATATCTATTCACATTCTGTAGGAGCGATCTCCGAATCGCGACCCGTTTGTAGTCGGGAATCCAAATCAAGAAATCAACGGTATGAATACCTTTTGGTATTCACCGGGTATGAATGCCTTTTGGCATTCCCCGGAGTTCCCTCCCGCTGAATGCCCAAAAGCGCATTCAGCGTTGATTCACACCTCAGATATAAAGTTAACTTTAATATCCACTATAACGGTCTTCTTTTTCGCTTTTCAATTTTGCCCAAACCGCAGTCAGTTTCGCTTGCGGAGAAACCGCTGCAAAACCGAGTGCGATAGATAACCCACTGTTTGCAATTACTTTCATATCATTGTCTGAGAGTACAGCATTGAAAAACGCAATTTCATCAATGAGACCTGTGAAAGCTTCCTGCTTGTCATCTCTTGAGCCGATATACTTAGGTCCGGTTTTAAATGCACCTGCGGCAGCGTTAGATGCTTCTAACTTACCATCAACATAGACCTTCACTGTTTTACCGTCATAAGTACCTGCAATGTGATGCCACTTATCATCATTCAACAAAGTTGTAGACCACGTATTATGGGGAATCGGTTGCGCACACTGTCCAGCGAAATTTAATTTGTGGTTCTGTAATGTAAAGATAACATCACCACAGGGACCTACGATAATGTCAGACCATGCTGGCGCAGCAGGCGTTTTAATCAAAGCGACGATTGACACTTTATCCGTATAGTCAGCAAAATCACCGACGGCAACATGTGCGCCACCCTCAAACTTTAAAGCTTGACCGAACTTGCCAGCGACCCATTTGGCACCAACGATCTCTCCGTCATTGCCGTTTTTAGCAGCATCTTTTGCCGTGTTGCCATTGCCTTCATCAAAGAACCATATTCCCAAAGCTGCGTCTCGAGCGAGGGCAGAACTTAGACCTACGATCATAAAACAGAGGCAGATCAGCGTTCCGTATACCAAAATTGCTTTTTGAAATTGGATGACTCTCATTTTTACCTCCTTATGTGGATGTGCGGTTTAATTACGCTAATTCGGTTAATATCAAAAAATCAAGGAGGACTTATATCATGGTTCAATTACGAGATAACTAATACTTCTTGCCTCCATCTTAATGGGAATCTCAACGTTGTAGTTTCGGTCAATTTTGTACTGTTTGAATTCTCCTTCTTTTTCACGAATCTTGGCAGTTTCAGATAATCCAGTATAATAGACAGGTAATTTCAAAGTGATCTGTTGTTCCGTCCGCGTAGGATTGTAGAGCATCACTAATCCACAAGGGTTGAGTTGTGGGTTTGCATGTAACATACAATCAATGGAGCGTCCATCAGGACGACGCACATGAATCAGGTCAGACTCCAATATGTCACGATACTTTTTGAAGAAGTCAACCCATTTCTTAACAACTGCTTTCGTCTCTTCAGTATCAAAAAGCCGGGGACCGCGATAACACGCAATCACACCACTGCCGAAATTCTGTGCGAGATGCGATTCGTAGTCATCAAGGTGTTCGCAAAGCGGCTCAAATGTTGCGGCTTGTCCACCGCCGTGATACTCCACTAACGGAACGAACATCCACCCCATACTCGGTGTCTTTTCATAAGTACCATCGTAGATATTCTGGCGGGCAATCAGAATTTGCCGCTCACGAGGCAAGCTGAAATTTGTCTCACGATAACCCATACCGCATTTGTTTGAACCGTTGAGGTAATAATTATCTGGTGAATTGATATAGATACCGCGTTTTCGGCACTCGTGGTAAAAATTTACGCACGCTTCCCACTGACGCAACTGTGAATCTGCCAAGCCGTTATGGTGTTCGTGTTTTGTTGATGCACAGACATCACCGTGATAAGGACCATCTGTCTCTATGATATCCATTCCAGTAGCATCCATGAAATTCAGCACACGTTTGACATAACCATCTCCCCATGCACTTGCAAGACAAGCACTCTGCCCAAACCTACTGCCGGGTTTTCCTGTGTCTGGGTCAATACAGTTGAACTCTTCTCCCACACCCCGCGAAGCACACATCAACGTATAACCACCAAGTTGAATACCTTTGCTATGTGCATAATCTGCCAATTCCTTCATTGTAGCGATGTATTCCGGGTCTTCGCTCTCAATATTATATCCGCTCCCAAAAGTCATAATCACCATCTCAAATCCGACTTCGGCACACTGATCAATCGCCAAACGGACTGCGTCTGGCTCAGCACTCCGAACATGCATCAGAATTGGATTTTCCATGACCTGTGGCGCGACTGTGCGAAACATCTTGCGGCGTGCAAGTCCTTTCCGCTCACGGTCGTCACTATCATGCAGAATCTCAAAGGTGCGAAAACTTGTGAAAGTCTCTCCTGGTTGAAGCAGCACCCCCGGACCGAGTGGATAGTGACTTGTCATCAACAGCGGCATTTGATAGCGATAATCCACTTGTGTTAGGTAATCTTCATCTGGACCCCACTGTGTTGTTTCCATTCTACTAAAAGCATAATCGCTCTCAATATGTAGCCGATGCTGCTCCTGCTCGTTGACCGCAAGGATTTCACAGCTTAAGGCATCCAATTGAATCGGTTTTTGCCCCTCATTGTGAATAGTGATCCATTTGGATAGCACCGGAATGCCTTGGTATAGTTCATAATGCACACAAACCTGCAGGGAGTCAAGAGATGGCGGCGGTGAGAACGCAACCGTTAGTGTCACACCCTCTGGCGGATATGCTGATGATGTATTAGTACGCCTTTTTACCCACGGATATAGTGCCTCAGGTTCACCTATCCGATATTCGCGAAACTGAAATGCGTTCGGATCACTGGTCAAGTCTGCAATCCACTCCTCATCAAGATAGGCGTAGTCGGGCTGTCCTTTCAAGCCACCCACCTCAAATTCGTGTCCGTCAATCGTAAGTACCGCCTCTGGTTTGATCCCACGCAGCAGACTGCTACCGGTTATTTGATTGGTATAATCAACTGTTGCGAAATTCGGTGTGGTGACGAACCTTCGCTGAATGAGTCCATTACCGAGAATCAGCTGATTGTCCGTTTCTTGGACTGTAGCGAGCTGCTGGAAGGGTTGGACTAACCAATCATTTTGCTGTGATGTGTTTTTAATCCCTTTGTTTTCATCAAGAACCTTTAATACGTAATCCGGATCAAAACTCAAAATATCATTTATTTTTTCACAATCTTCTTCCGAGAAATATTCAGTTTCAGAATCAAGATAAGGTTTTAATGTATTCGCTATTGCTGCAAGTTCCCTCAAAATATTTTCGCACGAATCTGATACTGTCTCTCGCTCCTCAGCTGTCAATTTACTTCCATCTGCTTCATACGCTTGAAGTATTTCAAAAAGACTTAGTAATTCATTTATAATTTTGTTAGGTGGATACGTTTTTTGAAGTCTTATCAACATATCCTTTACTGCGGTGATAATTGTAATGTGAATGTCAATAAATCTTTCCATAGATTAACAAGCTCCTTTGTTAGCGCGCGAATTTAACGTCTCCGTGCAAGACGTAAGGCAGGTAAACTATGCCCTTCGTAACCTGAGAACCGTACAGCATCATATAGGTTTAGTATTGATTACTCTGACAGTTCATTCTCTAATTCAGTCTCCGGAAGTCCAAGTCTTTCCGCCGCTTCTCCCGGGGAGAGGTCTTCGACTTCACGTAATTTATCCACAACCTTTAGTGAACGGTTACCTGCCTCTTCAAGATTGTTAGATGCTTGTTTTAGCTGTTTTTGCGTGAGTTGTAAGGATCGATGATACACCCCAAACTCAGTCTTGACAGCAGCAAGAAGTTTACTGATTTCGCTGGAATGCTTCTGAATTGCCAATGTTCGGAAACCTACACGAAGACTGATTAAAATGGCGGCAAGGGTCGTTGGTCCGGCAACTATAATACTATATTTTTGTAGCAGTTCAGCAACCTCACCGGGCTGACGAAGTACCTCCGCATAAAGCCTTCTGTTGGCAGGAACATAATGGCAAATTCTGTGGTATCAGGTAGTGAAATATATTTTTCGCTAATATCCTTCGCTTCTGTTCGCACAGTTCGTATGAGTGCTTTAATTGCTGCCTGCTCACCCTCTTTGTCGGCTTTCTCAGCAGCATCAACGAGTCTTTCATAATCAGCCATAGGAAACTTAGAATCTATTGGTAACCAGACATACGTATTTGGATCCTCATCATTACCTGGAAGACGAATGGCGTACTCAACCCGTTCAGAACCTGCATGCGGTTGTACGTTCAGGCTATATTGATTGGGGGTAAGAATTTGTTCAAGGATCGCGCCAAGTTGAACTTCGCCCCATGCGCCCCGTGTGCTAACATTTGAAAGAACGCGTTGGAGATTACCGACGTCTGCAGCAAGGTTTTCCATTTTCCCGAGGCCTTCTCGCACGGCTTCAAGACGTTCACTGACAACTTTGAAAGATTCTGTAAGTCGTTTTTCCAACGTTGATTGGAGTTGTTCATCAACAGTTTTTCGCATCTGATCTAATTTGTTTTCATTGCTTTTCTGCAGGGTGTCTAACCGGTCATTAAGTGTCTTTCTCACATTTTCAAAACGATTTTCATTGGATTCTGTTAAAGTGTCAATTGACTTTGTCACACTATCCAACTTCTCTGTTTGTGTGTCCCCAAGTGCTTTTAAAGTATTTACAAGCGAATCAGAGCTCTTTTTGAAATGATCAGAACTGTTTTTGAAATGATTCGTAAGTGTATTTGAAATGATTCGTAAGTGTATTTGAAATGTTTTCTTGATTAGATTTGACTTCACCTCTGATTTCTTGTTCCGATCTTGAGATTGCTTCGCGAAGTAAATCTAATTCGTTAAGCTGCTTAGAATTGATGGACGCCTTTCTAATAAGCATAATCAATAAGACAATAACGACTAATAATAGTCCACCTAACATTATATCTATAATTGACATTTAACCTCCTGAAGAGAGTTTATTGAATTTTAACACCTTCGAGCATGGTGTCAAGGTAGCCGCCATAATAGTGTGTTGGGGCAGGTCTAATGTTCACTATTAACCTCATAGTATTTGACAACTATTTCAGGACTTGGCAATAAAGAAGGATCGCCATCCATACCGTTTACTTCAAAATGTCCTATCACTATATCAGGATCATGAACATAAGGACATATCACGTTATAGCACTGACCATCAATTTCTTCTGAATTTATAAAATATTCAATCCATACTTCCTTTACATAACCGTCTGAACAAATCCCATCTTTAGGAATGACTGCGTGATAGAAATCCATCCAAGGGTGTGGTTGTGTGGGATTTTTACGTTGAGGTGTATAATCATAAAGTATAGCTTGACAATTTATAGGATAAGCGTTAGATTCTTTAAGGGCACGCCCATTTTCTAAACACTTAGTAAGATGATCCATAACAGGCTCTTTAGAAACCTTTCGGTGTCCTAAACTGACTTCCTTTGTAATTGTATTAGACATTCAATTCTCCTTTGTTGATGCGC
>CBDCOJ010000025.1:0-9147 GCA_965219695.1 Candidatus Poribacteria bacterium
CTCCGAATAAGTTGTCCTGAAAGTCAAACTTCAGGGCACTTTTTATTTATTACTAGGAGATATCCTGAAAATATCTCTGATTAAATCAATAGTTTTGGATAGGAGCATTATCTTTCCATCACCTAAATTAAGATTAAAAGAAGTATCTCTTTCTACCAGTTTGTATGTCCATGTCGTTTCTGTTGAGGATTTTGTTTCTGATATTTCTACTGACTCAGTTCTAACATGAAATTTTAGGTCTGCTGAAAGTCTAACTATTCTTGGGTCATCAATAACTATAGCATGATCTTCGATAGTTATTCCTATTTGACGAAGTTCGTCCATAATAGATTTACATTCACTCATAAAATCTATAAGATATGACCTGCTGATTATTTCCCCGTTTTTGAGAAGTATATGCAAATCATATCCGTACATGCTATCACTAAATGCAGATTGATACTGTTGGAACTGTTTTTCATCAATAATAATTTGTGGTTTATCTAAATCCATACCCATTATATTACCTATAATGGGGCCAATTAATACACCCTGGCTGATTTCATCCACATGAATGAATCTTGTACTACAACCTAAAGGTATAGTGTTGTCCAAAGGATTCATTTTGATTTGCAAAAATGATTTTCGGTTTTCAACCGTTTTATCTGACATTATAAAATCTCCTGTATTTTAAAAAACGCAATAAGTAGTTTTGGGATTATTAAGACACATCCACTATCAATCCAGCACCTAATACACCGGATATATCGTCAAGAAATCTCTTTTTATCCTTGATATTATAATCGTGTGTTATGTAATATGTTATGCCATTCTCTGTATGCGCTGTGGATTTCTTTTTTTGAGACCTATCTCTGAAGGTAGGATCAGTTGATATTATACGCTCTTTACTATAACGTTCCCTCGTCAACATATCTGCCTCCAGAATCCGGTTTACTCCGAACTGTACAATTAACTTTTTGATTGACTTAACGAAAACTTCTGCCTGTGTCTTACTATCTTGCCTTGTAGAAAATACACTACCATCTGGAAAAGTAACGGCTATCATCTTGATTCTCCTTTACAATACGTTTTGGGTTTGAGATCCGCTATATTTGAAACAAATTCATCTGATTCCTTGTGGATTTGCCTCGAATCATAGGTGTGTTGAAGCGTTTACCTTTGAGAATTTCTTGTGTAGATAGATTTTGTAGGCGCGGATAAAAAATGCCATTAATCTCAATGTCCCCTTTTTTCTGCAGAATTTCAAGAAATAAGGGAAACCGGAAAGAGCAACCTGCTTTTTTGGGATTCGCAATAGAGAGGTTGCAGCCTTGCTATTTTCTTACCTATATTATAGTATTTTTTAGGAAATCAAATCAAGAAAAAAGTCAATAAATATAAGGGTTTACGGCGTTTTTTTATAACTTTTTCAAATCCCAAAACTACTTATTGCGTTAAAAAATGGGCGCAAAGTCCGGTTTACAAAAAACACAGGCGTGTTCCCGTGAGAGGGACACACGCCCGACAACCTACTTGACTGTACAATACAACTCATTTATTAGTCACACTTACAAATACCTTGACATTTTTCAGGGCAAATGCTAAATTTGCTTACACCTTAAAAACTTATCATGTGAGGTATAATTATGAAAAATGAAAATTATTAGAACTTATTGACAATTTTCTAGATGAACTGTCTCTGGAAGATCTCCGCGAACCAACAGATTACCTATCTGAAAAAGCAAAAATTCTTAAAGAAGAATTACGTTTAAGAAGATCAAAATTCATCCGAGGAGGGCTCACTTACTAAAGTCTCTGTACTGCCTACGTTTTTTTCTCTAATTCCCTGTAAATATCAAAAAGTTCTGAAGTTACTTTTTTTATATCCGCTACCGAACAAGGAGGGCTGTTTTCAGTAGATTTTGAGACTTTGTGCAACCTTTTCAAGACTGGAGCCACATATCTTGCGTAGAGATCACTTTGACATTATTTGCTCCTATGCTTCATCAGAATTTCTGACAGCCTTAGTGTTCCAGCAATTCGACAGTCTTACTTGAAAATATTATACCATATTTCACACCAAAGATCAAATCATCAAATCATTTGACATTTTTTTTGATGTTAGAATCTATTTGGGTGCAAACTTGATTAATCTCAAAAGCGTTCCTTGCTTTAGCAAGATATTGAGAAATCAGTCAGATAACATCCAATAAACAACCCTCTATCTTTATTAGGACAGTTTTGCCTCCGAAGAATTTGATAACACATCCAAATGTGGTAGGTGCAATTTCCAACCGCACCACTCAATCCCTATCCTCTCCACTATCCACTTGAGTCCATGATTCGGACAGTCAACATCTGTGATTCCCGATTAAAATCGTTGATTTTCCATACCAAATGTGGTATCATTTTAATGAGATTGGTTCATTATTCATAACGTTTTTGTAGCGTAAACTTGCCTCGCAATGAGAGTTTGCGTGCTGCCAGATACAGTAAAGTAGATAAACGCCTCTTGGCAGGATTTTTATTGGGGTATTCTTCATGCTTAGCAAACGCACCGGTCGGCGGTGTATTATTAACTTAGAATTTACTATAAACGGGTCTCTCTAAAACATTATGGCAAAAAAGAAACCAGACACAAACACCAATAAAAACGGTGCAACGCTCGGCTTTGAAGCGACCTTATACCAAGCAGCTGATAAACTCCGAAATAACATGGATGCTGCTGAATACAAACACGTCGTATTGGGATTAATTTTCCTTAAATACATTTCAGACACTTTTGAAGAAAAGTACAATTTTCTCCTTGAAGAATTTGCCAATCCTCAGAGTGAACTCTATGTCAAAGAGGAACCCGACCGTTTCGAGTATGCAGAGGACAGGGACGAATACATGGCAGAAAACATCTTTTATGTCCCAGAGGAAGCGCGCTGGTCATACTTACAGGCAAACGCCAAACAACCAGAAATTGGGACCTTAATTGATAACGCGATGATCGCAATTGAAAAGGAAAATCCACGACTCAAAGGCGTTCTTCCTAAAAATTATGCACGCCCAGGACTTGACAAGCAACGCCTCGGTGAACTCGTTGATCTCATCAGCACAATCGGTTTAGGTGAAGAAGAGAATCGTTCAAAGGATATACTGGGCAGAGTCTACGAATACTTCCTCGCACAATTTGCCAGTGCCGAAGGCAAAAGAGGTGGTCAGTTCTACACGCCTCGCTGTGTTGTGCAGCTCCTTGTTGAGATGCTCGCGCCCTATCAAGGACGGATTTACGACCCGTGCTGCGGCTCAGGCGGGATGTTCGTCCAGAGCGAAGCGTTCGTCGAAGCACACGGGGGGCAGCGTGATGATATTTCTATCTATGGGCAAGAGTCTAACCCAACGACTCGGCAATTGGCACTGATGAACCTTGCTATTCGAGGCATTGAAGCAAATCTTGGTCAGGAACACGCCGACAGTTTTCATGACGATATGCATCCAGACCTGAAAGTCGATTACATCCTCGCCAATCCGCCCTTCAACAGTAGCGATTGGGGCGGTGACCGATTACGTGAAGATAGACGTTGGATTTACGGAGCACCGCCACCCGGCAACGCCAACTTCGCTTGGGTGCAGCACTTTATCTATCACCTTGCCCCAAACGGCATCGCTGGATTTGTGTTAGCAAACGGTTCAATGAGCAGCAATACCGCCACCGAAGGCGAAATTCGCAAGAATATTATCGAAGCCGACTTGGTGGACTGTATGGTAGCGTTGCCCGGTCAACTTTTCTATTCCACATCCATTCCGGTTTGCCTCTGGTTTCTCGCGAGGAATAAAGAGAACCGCCACTTTCGTAAGCGAACGGGTGAAACGCTTTTTATAGACGCTCGCAGGTTAGGAAAAATGATTGACCGCGTCCATCGCGAATTAACACATGCGGAAATCGCACGAATTGTCGAAACCTATCACGCATGGCGTGGAGATGAGAGCTCGGGTGAATATGCCGACGTGCCCGGCTTCTGCAAAAGCACAACCCTTACAGAGGTGAAGGAGCAGGGTAACGTCCTAACTCCCGGACGCTACGTTGGTGCAGAAGTGCAAGAGGAAGATAGCGAACCCTTTGAGGACAAGATAGCACACTTGACTCAGAAATTGACCGAACAGATGGCAGAGGCAAGACGATTGGATGAAGCTATTGCTAAGAATTTAGAGATACTCGGATTTGGAGAGGATTCATGAATTTCAGTGATGAGGAAATCAAACGTCAAATGCGCTTAGGCGAAGATAGTCACTGGGAATTCAAGGAAATCGTGTTCGTAGGAAATAAGCCTAGGAATCCCAGTCGTGACGACTTAGCGGACGAACTCGCTGCCTTCGCGAATACGGATGGCGGTGTGATTTTGTGCGGTGTAACAGACAACGGCGATGTTCATGGTATGTCGCGCGATCAGATGGATAGATTAGAGATGCTCTTGGTAGAGATTTGCACTGACACGATTAAACCTCCAATTCGTCCTGCTATACTTCGTAGAGAGGTAGAGGAAGGGAAACCATTTTTGCTTGTTGAAGTGCCACAGGGATATGCGTTACACAACAGCCCTGGTGGGAGCTATCATCGAGTTGGTAGCACAAAACGCCAAATGACAACGGATGAGCAGCTGCGCCTTGCACAGCAGCGTGCGCAGTCTCGGTTCCTTTGGTTCGACAAACAACCCGTGCCAGGGACAGGTTTTGGGTCTTTAAATGAATCTCTTTGGAAACCCTTATTGAGTGCCGAAGGTGCCGCTGTCCCCGAATTAGCACTGGAGAAAATGGGCCTCCTCACCAGCGACGAAAATGGAATTATGCGCGCCACAGTAGCCGGTATTCTGTTGTGCTCTCATACGCCAGAGGAATGGCTCCCCAATGCTTGCATTTCCGCAACCTGTTACCGTGGTGAGGATCAAGCATCAGGACAGATAGATGCCCAAATAATTACCGGTCCTTTGAACCAACAAATTACTGAGACAATCGCCTTTGCTGTTCGCAACATGCGCATTGGTGCTTACAAGAACCCCGCGCGCACCGACCTACCCCAATACAGCGAAAGGGCACTCTTTGAAGCGATCGTCAATGCTGTTGTTCACCGCGACTACGCTATCCACGGCAGTCGAATTCGGCTATCAATGTTCGCTAACCGCATTGAAATAAACTCCCCTGGTGGTTTACCAAACACCCTCACAATTGACAGTATGGATGTCCGACAATCAACACGAAATGAAGCACTCGCCTCAATACTTGGACGAGTACCCGTTGGAGACCTCCGAGGTTCGGGCGAGCGACAATTTTTTATGGAACGGCGAGGGGACGGAGTGCCAACGATCTTTCGTGAAACAGAAGCTTTGAGTGGAAAAACACCGAATTATCAACTCATTGATAATTCAGATCTTTTCCTCACAATCCCTGCTGCCGATACAGTTCTTACACCTGCAACCACTGGTATTCTTGCTCACTACGGAGGTAATCCACTGCCTGGAGTTGAGTTATTAGTGCTATTCCCCAATAAGACATGGAAACGCGGAACCACCAATGAGAATGGTGAAGCACAATTCGATCTGCACGCGACTCACTTCCCGATGACTGTGTATGCGGCAGGCCCCGGGTTTGCTGCACACCTTGAACACGATTGGGTGCCAGGGCATGGCGGTCTTGACATTAAAATGCAAAGCCTCCCAGATGGGGGATCAGTAATCTTTCCAGAAGCAACAGGTTACCTACCGGACTTGGCTGGACGTTTGAATCCTATCCGTGATACAAGTGATCGGACCTACCTCTATGCCTCTAACATCGCCATCAATGAAGGACAACAGCAACCGGCTACTTTCGTTCCTGGAGAAGATTTGCACCTCACCGATGCTGATGGAAGAGAACTGATAGTACTGCATTATTGCTATCATTGGCCGTTCCGCATTAATAGAATATCGTCCCTATTCCAAAGGAGATGGAAAATGACAGTAAAAGAATTAATGAAATTTCTCGAAAAATACCCCGATGATTTACGAGTTGTTGTCAACGGTTATGAGGATGGTTTTGATGACATCTTACCAGAACGGATTTCCACCACAAAAATACAGTTAGACGCTGGAAAACACGATTGGGAAGGACAACATAACAACCCACTTCCAGTGGATGAATCGACAGATGATATCAAAATTGTAGATGCTTTGGTTTTTCATCGCGCTCCGTATTATTGAGATTGAAAAGGATCAAATATGAAAAGTGAGCGAGTTACAACTACCCTCGGCAACGTGTTGTCACTCTCCAATGGTAAATCTAGTCCTGAACGCTCCGACAACTTGCCATATCCGGTTTATGGTGGTAATGGGGTTATAGGATTCTCCAATGAGGCAAATTCCAACCCTAGTACTATTATTATCGGGCGTGTTGGTAGCTATTGTGGATCTGTACACTTTAGCAATAGTTCTTGTTGGGTAACCGACAACGCTATTCGAGCTAAGGCTATGAATGGAAATGACCCAAGGTTTCTTTTTTATATGCTTCATACCCTTCACTTGAATAATTTTCGGGTAGGTTCAGGACAACCATTGCTTAACCAAACTATTCTTTCGCAAATACCTGCGACTATTCCCGCTCCTTCTGAACAACGCCGCATTGCTCACGTCCTCGGTATACTCGACGACAAAATCGAACTCAACCGACAGATGAATGAGACGTTGGAAGCAACGGCGCGGGCAATTTTCAAGTCGTGGTTTGTGGATTTTGATCCGGTAAAGGCAAAGGTAGAGGGGCGCAAACCGCCGTTTATGGACACCGAAACAGTCTCTTTATTTTCATCAGGGTTCCAAGATTCACCTCTGGGGAAGATACCCGCAGGGATGGAAGGTTCTTCCATTACCCAAAGTAATAGAAGTAAATCCGCGGCGCGTTTTGAAAAAGGGGACAATCGCTCCATATTTGCACATGCAAAATCTACCAACTCATGGACATAGACCTCACGAGTGGATAGAGCGAGAGTTTAATTCCGGTACAAAGTTTATTAATGGGGATACACTTCTGGCGAGAATTACGCCCTGTCTTGAAAATGGAAAAACAGGCTTCGTTGATTTTCTGGACAGAGGTGTAGTAGGTTGGGGATCAACCGAATATATTGTCCTTCGTCCTAAGCCACCACTGCCGGTTGAATTTGGTTATTATCTCGCGCGAAGTGATGATTTGCGCCTGTTCGCGATTCATAATATGACGGGGTCAACCGGACGGCAACGTGTACCAGCGTCATGTTTTGATTATTATCAGTTTTCTGTACCTACTCCGCCAGTTGCCCAAAGATTCAGCGAAATTGTCAAGCCATTCATGAAAAAAATACGGGAAAATAGTGAGCAATCCCATACACTCAGTAAAATCCGTGATACACTGCTACCGAAGTTGTTATCCGGTGAAATACGTGTAGACGATGCAGCTGAGATATCGGAGGTAAATGATGACGGAAAATCCTAAAGTGTTCATCTCATACTCTCACGATTCCCCAGAACATAAACGGTGGGTGTCTGAATTCGCTGCCCGACTTCGCCGAAATGGCATTGATGCAATACTCGACCAATGGGACCTCGGGTTAGGTGATGATATAACACAATTCATGGAACGTGGAATTGTGGACGCTGATAGGGTCCTGGTCATCTGCACCGACCAGTACGTAAAAAAAGCGAACACAGACGAAGGTGGGGTTGGCTATGAGCGGATGATTGTAAATGCGGAACTCGTTCAGAATTTGGGAACTGACAAATTCATTCCGATCATCCGTCAGGCATCCGGACAAGAAAAAACACCAGCATTCTTAGGGACGCGAGTCTATGCCGACTTTAGAAATGACACTCAATTTGACGTGGAGTGTGAAAAATTAATTCGTGCACTCCATGATATGCCACTTATAGAGAAGCCACCTTTGGGAGAACATCCGTTCCCTTCTGTAGAACTGGACACACAACGGACTGAAATTCCAGAGCAGGTCAGATCTGCACCTGAAGCGTATGCCACAGCCTCTAAAATCGTCCGTGCGGGAGATACACTCGGATGGCGGCAACTTGTCAAACAAATTCGACCAAAGGTATTCAAAGATTTAGTTCAATGGCGGCAAGATGAATTAGATGGACAACAACCCAAAGACAAAGAACATCTAATCCATGTTGTAGACAAAGCGGTTGAAATTATTTCACCTTTAATGACTGTTGCGTTAGTGGGAGTTGAATCCGGTAGGGAGGAATTTAGAGATCAAAAATCCTTGTTTGATGACTTGCAAAACGTTGTAGGTTGGAATCCCGCTGGGTACGAAGTTTGGATACGTCTTCCGAATGCATTAGGGTACGTGTACCATAGTCTGCACGGGGCGGTCTGCCTGAGCACATCCCAAATAGATCTTGCCTTGGGTCTTGCGCGGGTTAAAGTTCCTGTCGCTGGTGGAACAAAATTCTTTCATGTATGGGAAATGAGCGAATATAGAGGTTACGCCCAATCAATTAGCGGTACTCGTGGTGGACATAGTCTTGAGAGTTGGAACTATATAGCCAATGCTTATGAAAGATGGAAGTGGTTATCCAAGATATTTGGGGGAGAACAAGAACATCGGGCCTCACTTGTTGCTTATTATATGGCTCTGAATATATATGAATTGGCAACAGTAATCGCTGAGGGTCGAGTAGATGTGTTAAACACCACTTCTGAACCTTATTTTACAATTCCATTGACTTTCTTGCATGAAGACCACGATACAACGCAGCAAGCAATTTCTCTGCTACGCCGTAATCCCAATTCTATTATGGATCTATGGACCTCTTTGAAGGTCACGCGTGAGCAAGTAGAAAGCGTATGGGAAAATTGGATAGACTTGGTTGAAAGATCATTGATAAGATCCGGCGGATTTAATGTGACATCTCTTCTGAACCTTTCTGATCTTTATAGATATCTCTTTAAGGGTATGTAAATTAGTCGTTATTACTCGAAAGTTTTGGAAATTATCTCAAATTGGAGATACAAAGATGATGGAAACCCATAAGGTGTTCATTTCATATTCTCACGATTCAACAGAGCACAAGCGATGGGTATCAGAGTTTGCTATAAGACTCCGTCGCAATGGAGTTGATGCAATACTTGACCAGTGGGACCTCGGACCGGACGATGATGTCACCC
>CBDCOJ010000026.1:0-315248 GCA_965219695.1 Candidatus Poribacteria bacterium
TTGTCCTTTTACATCAACTAAATCAAGAAGAGGCTTTATGTTTTCTTTTTCTTCCGTAGTGCCAAGTGTATGGGGTTCTGGCGGTATATCCTTAGCAGAATTCAGGAATGCAGCGGTTTCTGATAGATTTTCAACGGGAAAAACTTTCAATCCTTCAACAATTGCAGCCTCTTTAGCGTTTTCAGCAGGTAGGATAAGGTTCTGCACGCCATTCTCTTTCGCTGCAATGGCAATAGGGAGTCCGCCTTGTATACTCCGAATGTTTCCATCAAGGGCAAGTTCACCTAATACCATCGTGTTTTCAAGACTACTTAAATCTACCTGATTTGTGGCGGCCATCACGCCAATTGCGATAGGGAGATCGAATGCGGATCCAGCTTTGCGAATATGGGCAGGTGCTAAGTTGGCAGTAATTCGGCTCGGAGGGAAGTAAAAACCGGAGTTTTTTATGGCTGCAGTGACCCGATCTCTGCTCTCCTTGATGGCACTGTCCGGTAAACCAACAGTACTGAATGCAGGCAGACCGTCCGCGACATCCACCTCTACCTTGACGATATAAGCATCAATTCCAAGCACTGCACTACTTAGGACAGTTGCGAGCATACGGTTTTCCTTCGTTGATTTATCCAATGTCCCTGTTCTAAGGATTTTTGAATTTTCCGATTTCAATCACATAAAGATTCGGAGAATTAGTTCAAGCTAACGTGCATCCTCAGTGATTCTATGAAGTGTTTGCAACTGCCTTTGGTCAGATATTACAAAAAGCGCGTCCCCTGCTTCAATTTTCAAGTCTCCAGAAGGATTATAGATATATGTTCCGTCCTTACTGCGAATTGCTATCACAACCAACCCTGTTTCTTCTTTTATATTCGCTTCTTCTATTGTAATACCATTAATTTTAGAGTCAGGTTGGATAATAGACTCTGCAAACCGTGTTGTTTGTCGACTTACCTGCATTTTAGCAAAAAAATCAATTAGATGCGGCTCAAGTATGCCAGAAGCGAGTCGAATTCCACCGATATGGTCCGGTAAAACGACTTCATCCGCGCCTGCGGTCACAAGTTTATCAGGAGAATTATTTTCCACTGCTTTGGAGACAACCCGCAAACTTGGGTTGAGTTTTTTGGCAGAAATGACAACGAATAGATTATCTTGGTCACGACTGAGACAAGCAACGAGTCCTTTCGCCCGTTCAATACCGGCACGGATAAGCATATCATCGTCGGTAGCATCACCATGCAGAGATAAGAAATCATGAGTTTCAGCGAGGTGTTCCAAACGCTCCTCATCCACATCAATACCGACAAAACTGGCTTCTGCCTTGACCATTTCTTCCAGCACATGCAGGCCAGTGTCCCCTATTCCACAGATAATATAATGATTAGATAATTTTTCTACATCTCGTGTCATTTTTCTATGTTTGAAAAAACTCAATAATTGTCCTTCAACCAAGAATGCTGTTATGACAGTAACACTATAGATATACATTCCAATACCACTGATGATTAGAAACATTGTGAATACACGTCCGGCATCACTCATTTCCATATCACCATAACCCACTGTTGTTACCGTAATTATGGTCATCCAGACTGCATCAAGAAGATTCCACCCACCTTTCTGATTATCCTTTTCAATGACTAAATAACCGATGGTTCCTATGATGATGAGACCTAACAACAGACCGAAGGCGATAAATATCCTGCGTTGATAACTCATTGTCCTCCGTTGTAATGTAGTCTATGTGAAATTTTATAGTGAACCCATAATTATTTTTACGTTTTGTTCTTATGTGGATTTCAAACACACCATAAATATAAGAGGCGCCAAATGCCAAAAGCGCATTTGGCGTTGATTTGGCAATGAATTGCGCGAATACAAACGCTGCTAACCTAAAGAAAATGTAAGGTATTTTTAGATTTTACTATAAGACTTCGGTTTATTATCTGACAACCGACATGGTCAGGAATCAGTGTTTTCTTCTTCTTTTATAACTTGTTCAGTCTGGTCTGTTTCTGTTGAACTATTATCCTCGTTAGGTGTTTCCTGTTCAGGTACATCCTCTGATTCGTCTTGTTCAGGTGAGTCTGGCTGGCTATTGACAGCACGGACATATCCCATTCTCAAATCATAGAGAGAATTTGCTAAAAAATTGGATTCAGGAGCAGTTAAGTTACCTTTTGTTTTTTCCTCCAACATCTCTAAAGTATCAATCACTCGCTTAGCTAAACTGATATTGACAATCACTTTTTCAGTTTCCGGGTCTCGGAATCCCTGAAGGTAGAGATGCGCGGTTGTGATTAGGTCAGTGATAAAAGATACAAAATCAACTGGAGGGAGTTGTGTTTCTTCCTGGGTTGTGTTTTCTTCCATTTAACTTCTCCTGATTTGACGCAATAACTCCGATAAGATATATTCGGAAGTCTTATAACAATTCTTTTATGGATTAAACAAAATTATTCATCAAAAATAATAATTTGTGTGAGTAGACTTCCCGCTTGGTTGTTGTTGTTTGGGTTTTCGTTCATAGCCAAAAAAACAACACCGTCTGCGGGGGCGGGATTATCGTAGCGTGACCCGACAGCGAAAACGGCACTTCCGATTTTTGCTATGAGTGCACCGATGTTTGTACCGGGATGCAAATAACCATCTCCAGCAGGAGTTTTAGGGACACCGTCAGCACCGCACCACCCTGTTCGATTTTGTAGGTCAGGCGACCATGCGCCATCAGCATCAATTACGAGACGTTGTCCTTTCTTCACGCGTACATAACTTTCTTGCCATACTGGACTCGGACGTGCCGTCCGAATAACTGTTAACGCCATTCAATTCTCCTTACTATTGGGATTGGACGGTCATAACGATATGCTTGACCGTCCAATTTCTTACTCTGTGCTGCGTTCGCGAATTGTGATATTCACTATTTTATCATTCTGTGCAATACTGTCTAAAACCTCTAAACCTTTGATTACCTTGCCGAGGATCGTCCAGTCTTCATCTAATTCAATAGCTTCTTTACAAATCATGAATTCGTCTCCATCAGCAAGGTTTGACCCCTCTTCCGTTATCATTAACACTGTCCCTTTTTCAAGAGGATGCTCACTTGTTTCAATGGGGAGTTTTTCATTAGAATAAGTGTAACCTGCTTGTATAAAGAGAGGATCTACATTATGAAATTTCTCACCACGGTAATACCCACGGCTTGCGTTAGTAATAAAGTTTTTCGCGGCTTTGGGTGCATCGGTCGCGTAGAATTCGAATTCAATGTTGCCTTTTGCCGTTTCAATTACAGCGATTGCATTCGCTGGTTCAATCATCGGCTTGGCTTCTGGCTCTGTTTTCTCACTATCCGCAGGTTTAATAACTTCTTGTGGCGTGTCTGTTTCTGTAGTGGATTCCGTTGCCTTTTGATCTTGTGGGGCACAACCGACCCCAACAGTAGCGTACAAACATACTAATAACAAGATTACGACAGGGAATTGATTAGTTATCTGCTGCCTTAACATATTTTGACTTCGCCTCCAATCGGATTGTAGTCATGACATCGCCTATCTGTAAAAGATCAACGACATCCATCCCTTGAATGACGCCACCGAATGTAGTATATTGTCCATCAAGATGCGGCTGCGGTTTGAGACAGATATAGAACTGGCTTCCGGAAGAATCTGGAATATTTGCACGTGCCATTGCCACCGTGCCTCTAATATGTTTCCGCTGATTCGGATTTGTGTATTCGTCCTTAATGGTCCAACCGGGACTACCTGTTCCATCACCTCTCGGACATCCCCCTTGAACAATATTCAAACCGGGTGCGTCAACTATTCGATGAAATGTTAATCCATCGTAGAACTTCTGTTCAATCAATTTTTTGAAGTTTCCGACTGCCACGGGGGCAGACTCAGTATAGAACTCAATCACGAATGTGCCTTTTTTAGTTTTAACGACTGCGACTTCCTCCTTAGGAACATCGGCCTGCTCCTTAGGATCTTTGCTTGAGAAAAAGGGAAGTACGCAACCCGTTAAGGTGAATGTAACTATAATCAGTGGTAATAAATAAGCCAATGTCTTCATTAATTTCCTTCGTTGTGTTAGTTATTTAGATTTAAGACGAGCCCATGTTGTAGTTAACTTGTCTTGAGGAAGGACATCTGATGCATTCGGATTATCCATATCTCTTATAAGCTCATCTTCGGTTAACGGATAATTGTATATTTTGAGTTCGTCAAGAGCACCGTTGACAAAACGTTGGTTACCTCCGCGTGAACCGATAAAAAGTGGGTCATCGTTCGGAATAAGTTTACCCTTACATTCCAATTCTTTATCCAGTTTACCATCAATATACAACTTGATTGTATTACCATCCCATGTGCCTGCAAGAAAGTGCCATGTCTCATCCTGTATATTGCCGCCAATATTTAGATCCCGACAATCTGCGGGTAAATCGAAAAATTGCAGGAGCGAACCGCCTCGGTACCATGCAGCAAGGGTATATAAACCTGCTTTCCATCCAGTGCCTTTTTCCAGACCGGTTTGTACATCACTCCCTGGACCACCCGCACTTGGACGTAAATTTGCCCAGAATTGAACCGTAATACCATCAACGATATCCAGACTATTATGGTCGGCAATTTCTCCATAGGATGCTCCATCAAAGTCAAGTGCTTTTCCGAATTTTCCATCAACCAATTGAGTTTTACCTTTTAGGGTTGCATCATTACCAAATTCAGAGAGATCTTCTGCAACGTCTCCGTTCAATTCATCAAAGGAGAGGTGCAAAACCAGATCATTTGCAGCATAGGTCCCGGTTATGAAGATAACAGTGAAAAACATAACACACACAGCGATTTTAGTTAGAATTTTATTGTTTAGTGCCAAATACTTCATGTCTAAACCTCATTCAGAATTTTTATAATTTCCTACACATTAGTTGTTTCAAATCTTAAGTGAGTACGGTTGACATGTAAATAAAACTGAACATCTCAAATGTACGACCTTATATTAAGAATACCAAAAGTATCTGAAAAAGTCAAGGTTTTTCTTAAGTTAAGGGTGTGTAAATATTTTGTTACAATAACGTGAGTTTGATAATAAAATGTGAGTGCGCTCTAAACACTTTTCATGACAAAAAAAGCAGTATTTTTGTAGCATAACCTGTTAGGTTGTGCGGTTTTTTGCCAAAAATAACAGAACGTTGCGGGAAAACTTTTTCAAACTCACGTTACCCTAAGTATTATTCTGTTTCAAGATGTTTCTTCACATTCTCTTTACCAAATGCCCAAACTTCGTCACCGAGTTCCATCAAACGGGAAGCAAAAAGCGAGTTATTAATTTCATCTTTGAAGAAATCGCTCAAGTAAGGATTAAGGAAATGAAGAAGAAGTGCAATTATAAGCACGCTTGAAGCAATACCTATCGCTAAACCCAGCAA
Organism: Candidatus Poribacteria bacterium; assembly: GCA_965219695.1. Taxonomy (GTDB): domain Bacteria; phylum Poribacteria; class WGA-4E; order WGA-4E; family WGA-3G; genus MSPOR6. Next base: position 5,429 of record CBDCOJ010000026.1, read on the forward strand.
ACTGTTCAGCCAACCTAAAATGCCTTTCTCAAAAATTTGATGGATCCGTTCAAATATCATGTCGGTTACAATGGATGTAATGACTATCAAGACAATAATACTGATCCATTTTGCGACTTCTTCATTTGGGATAAGTTTTTGGATAGGAATAGCAAGGAACTGCCACAATTGACTCGCGACGATGAGTCCAGCACCGATGGCAAAAATACCCCATACACTGCGAGTAAAACCTGCCTTGTAGCAACTAAATCCAGCTATCCCAACAATGATGAGGATGACAATATCTAATATGGTCATAGTGAGGCACAACCTATCCAGTAAGCATGTGATCTTACATAATGATTAGACATTATATCGTTTTAATTGTGAGTAGATATTGGTCACTCATAAAATCTAAAGTTTGTAGGTCGGGTAGAGCGGAGCGAAACCCGACAATATCAAGGTTTCAAGGCAAACCTTGTGGATTCACAAGGAATCGCAGGAACGGCTCAAGCAAGTTTTAAAAATAGTGTTTTAGTCCCAACATGTCCAAATCAACGCAGAATACGCGTACGGTATTCAGCGGGTTTCGCAAACTCTACCCGACCTACAACTCATCCGCTTTTTGCCTATATTTCGGTTTTAGCGTTATCTGACACTTCCGATTAAATCATTATAATGTCTATTGTTTATGTGAGTTTCAAGATAATGGACGTAGTGCTTAGTCAAGTTCTAATTGATGGGTCTTGAAGGAGTCGGGAATCCAAATGCCATTTAGGCACTCCCCGGAGTTTCCTCTACCATAAGCAGTGAATAAGTAGGAGCAATCTCCGAATCGCGACCTACAATAATATGTTGACGAAGCAGTAGAAAGTTAAAAGAGACTTGGTGTGCTTTTTGATAGTTAATTTGGTATTATGTTCTCTTTGTATGTTTGTCGCATTGCAGTTTCAATCGAGGTGTTGTTTCTTAAAAGACAGAGGAGTTGCCGGATAGAAGGATATCCACCCTCATCAATTAAGGTGGCAACAATTGCTGCAGAATGGAGATAGGCGATTTTTCGCTTTGAGGTGGAGAGTTGACTGAACGGTTGGCTGAGTTCCGACAACGTTGGTAAAGTCCCGTTTTTGTCTGCCTGTTGCAAGGCGAGTTTTTCAAAAGATAGCAAAGGACGTGCGATGGTTTGCGCGAGTCCTTCGTTAAGCCAAATCGGACAATTGCCGTTTGTTAGGATATCTACTAACAGATGTGTCCACTCATGCCGTACAAGGATATACAAAACACCGAGTTCTGGTTCTCCATCAGCACAATAACTAAGCTGAATTTGCCCATCGTACTGCCCACCCGCCCATTTCGGAACATGCGTTGGCATCGCGGCATCATGCGTATTTATGATTGAGATAGATATTTGGTCTGATGGAAAACAATCAAGTTGGTTTCCGACTTCGTTATATGTTTTTTCAATGAGTTGACAGATATACCACAGTGTTTTTGGCGTAACAACAGATTGAACAGTCAGTATGAAAAACTGGTGTTCTATAACATTCTGGGGTTGGGGTAAATTCTTCGATTTGAGTGTTGATGAGAAATTTGAGGGAGGTTCATCCACTAATTGGCTCTCGCGAATTATGGATTGATAATACGCTTTTTCTTCATTGATACGTGCTCTGCGTCTGAGGACTGTTGGTGAGTCTGGACATAACCGGAGTGCGGTATCTAAGTATACCAATGCTTGTTCCCATTTTCCAACCATTTCGTAGGCTTTAGCAAGGTCCGCATAAATACGGTAGCAACTCTGGTCATATCTTAAACCCGACAAGTAGTGTTGAATTGATTCAACGTAACGGGCTTGTTGATAACAAGTTGCTGCCTGCTGAAAATAGGATAAGGCGAGCGAAGACAGATCACACACGAATTCTAATTTTGGGATTAGGTGAGAATGAAAGGGAAGTAAACCAAATGCATCTGTAACTAAATTATATTATGAAACCTAATTGTAGATTTGGGTAGTTACTTCCCTCTTTCTCCTGATAGTTTAAGATTTTTCAATGTCAACAATCTGGAAAGTGACATCTCCGCACTTAAACTCTGCACCTTCTTGAATAGGAGCAGAATCTTTAATACGAACACCTTCAACATACGTAGGTGTTGAACTTCCCATATCTGTAATAGAAACTTCATCATCCTGCATCTCAAAGGCGAGATTCAGGTGTGCCAGCGTTCGGGAATCAGCATTTTTGACATCTTCAGGATCCTGCCAGTTTTCCAATTCTCCTTCAGCCGGAGGTGTTGGCGGCACTGGAAATACATCAGTATCTACATTACCCATTGCTTGTGGGCTATAGGCTGCCTGCGGATTAAGTGTAACAGGCACCTCTTGTGTAGTTTCCTGTGTTTCACTCCTAATCGCATTCATAAGTTTTTCAGCGACACGTTCCTTCGAACCTGGGCGAGGCGTAACGCTTTCTGTTTCCTGAAAACGATAATGCGCGAAATCTATCAGGTCTTTCGTCTTATGAAAGTGATTTGATTCCTGAATATTTTTTAGAAGACTTTTCTGTTTGCGGCTGAGTTTTTCGTTTTTCAACCAACACGTATATGCTTCTAAAATATCTGCTTCTTTTACATCGGTATCGGTATACCGAGCTGACTTTGGAGTTTTTCTAAAAAACTGCATTTGTAATCCTCCATATTTATATGGATCTATAGAATTAAATTATTGAATCCAGCGAATTCCTTTGTTGATTAGAATTTGTCTTAGTTCTTGTGTGCACCGGAAAATCCAAATTTTTACTGTGCCATCTTTCCGGTTAAGGATGCGTGAAATTTCGGCGACGCTACATCCTTCAAGATGCCTTAAAATCCAGGCAATGCGGTGATTTGGCTTTGTGACCTGTTCAAGAGCACTTTCTAAAATTTCCTGTGCCTCTTGCGCTATTATATGTTTGTCAGGTCCTGGGCGTCCATCCTCGTATTCATTCAGTGGCAGATCATCTTGCTCTTCAAGTGTGAGAAGGGATTCCCGTATCCGGTCCCTTTTTCGTATTGCATCAATAATTGTATTGCGGGCTACGATATTCAACCATGCTTGGAAACTCCCTTTTTCGGGGTCCCATTTATCTTTATCAAGTTTTTGCCAAACTTTGGTAAAAACATCAAGACTAACCTCTTCAGTATCCTGATGGTCCCCCAGCATTCGATAAGCTTTGCTATACACCCAATTATAGTGTTTTTCAAATAACTGACTAAACGCAGCTTCATCGCCTTGTTTGGCCTGGGTAGCTAAATAAGAGTCTTCAGTAGCCGATAAATCATTTTTCGCTTGGCGCGCCATAGGCTAAGCCCTCCTTTGTCCTCCTTTAGCCAAGAAGTTATGAAACCAGTTCCGTAACATATACTAACGAAACTCTTTAGTATAACGTTTCAGAAATTATAAAATTTTCCAATAGAAAAATAAATGGGATTGGCACATAAGAGGACATTAATGAAAGATAATGTAATATGTTAAGTATAGTGTTTATATAGTATATCGTATAACGAAGATTGCATCAACTGGTTTTGGTGAATATCCAAGGTTATTCAGTTTTCGGTTTTTCTGTGCATTTTATTACAGACATTAATAATTTTTAGTCGTATTGTAGGTCGGGTAGAGCGAAGCGAAACCCGACAATCTTAGTGTGACAGTGCGATCCTGTCGGGTTTCGTAAACTCTACCCGCTGAATGCCATAAAGGCATTCATAGCGTTGATTTGGATCTACAATATAAACTCTCAGTAAAACCTATTAACCAATAACTCTTAAAACTGAATAACCCTGGGTGAATATCCAGAGGCATTCAAGTCTCCAAAAATCGCATAGGCTACATAGATTTCTTCTTGTAGGAGCGATCTCCTAATCGCGACAAAACACTATGATAGTCGGGAATCGGAGTTCCCTCCCGACAAATGCCATACGCGCATTTGGCGTTGATTCACAAATACAGACCATCTTCTGTAGGAGCGATCTCCTAATCGCGACAAAACACTATGATTGTAGGAGCGATCTCCGAATCGCGACAAAACGCCATGATTGTCAGGAATCCAAATCAAGAAATCAACGGTATGAATGACGTTTAGTCATTCACCGGGTATGAATGCGCGTATGGCATTCCCCGGAGTTCCCTCCTACAATATAATTAAATGGGAAAACTCAACATTTGAATGCCTCTGTGATGCTATAACTGAGGCATTCAAGTCTTATGGACATTTTGGGCAAGGGTTTTTGTGCCCTGACCAATTCCAAGAGATATTCAATTCTTCAATAATTCCACCTTTTACCAAAACCCCGAAAATCCGCGTCAATCTCCAACTTTTCGTGCAAACTTATTGGAAATATATTGTATATCTATTGTTCCAAACACCACAAAAACTTCTAATCACACGCCACTATAAGGCATAATATCAGTATGAAAAGACAAAACCGATCCCGAAACACAAAAATACCCAGGCCATAAAGCTGCAGAACACAAGGAAAACCGTGAATCTTCAATACAGATGATAAATGGAAAAATTAAAATTTATTGAAAACGAGAAAAACGCCTATAAACCTATACAGATACTGGGGTTACACCGAATTTCAAAAAGATACCACGGTATCAAAAAAGATACCAAATGGTAACTTTTTGAGGTGATGATTTCAATGAAATGAAGAGAAAAGACAATCAATTTTTGCATCTGGGAGAACGATTTTTAGGTTCCAATTTTTCGACTAAAACGGAAAATTAGACGAAAATTGAATGTCTCTGGGTGAATATCAACTGGTTTAGGTGAATAATTGAAGCATTCCGTTTTCGTTTTGATGCAATATTGGAAAATTTAGCTTACAATACCTTCCCATAAAAGGACTTGGCGAAAATGGAACCATTCCAGATTTTGTTTGACATCTATAGACGGAATCGGTAAAATGTAAGAAAAATCTTTGTAGAAAAGAATTTCTACGCTAAAGGAGTTGAATGAGATGAAATCAGTTATTCTATCTACCATCCTATGTGTGCTTTTTGTCTTTTCTGCGAGTGGAGATTTTCTTCCAGAGGATAATAGTGACACCTTTGGCCTGAAATATGGAGAATCAATTGCAGGCATGCCGCCGAGCACGCCGAAGATTGATGGAAAACTTAATGACTGGCAGTACGCTGTTTGGGTTGCCTTCGACTCAGAAAAAGAACTACTTCGTGGTAAAGGGGCATGGAAAGGAAAAGATGACCTCACGATGACATGGTCAACTATGTATGATGAAAAGAATTTCTATTTTGCTGCAGCAGTCCGGGATGATGCATTTACCCCAGCGGGGAATCCCGCTGAATCGTGGAAAGGTGATACAATTTTCTTATATATTGATTGGGAAAAAATTGGTGCCGGGCAACCTGCATGTAAACCCAACTTTGCACTTATCAATAATAAAGCACGTGTTACTGACTACAGTGCAGTGAAAAATGCGAATCTACCTAACTCCGATATTGCCATTGTTCCGACACCCGAATTGGGAGAAGGCGGCATGATTTACGAAGTAGCAATGCCGTTTGCGTGGCTCACAAAAGTGAAAATAGAACAAGGAGACGAAGTCGGGTTTACACCTGGCTATGAGGAAGGCGTTGATGACCTTGAAAAGAAGGGTGGTCTCGTTTTCATGGATTGGCACGGTTTGAATCCAGACGATTCAGCAAATCTTGGTGTTCTTAAGTTTCAAGGACCGCTTGCTGTTAATTCAACTGGAAAGTTAGCGATTACTTGGGGACAATTGAAGCGATTCGTGCGATAAAATTTGGTTTGACATTCTCTATCAATAAGTAGTAAACTATTTTGTGTTAGATGCCTTTAGCGGGTTTGTAAAAGTATTATGTACACCTTGTATGATGTCTGAAAAAACACAGAAACAAGAAGAACTTTTTATCCAACTGCTCGAAAAAGCCGATAGTTTACTAACCCGGTGGCAAATGCCTGCGGTTCAATCACTAAGTGAGGTATTTGACGATTATATAGCCTTTCGGTGGCGACAGCAAAATGGCACGGGACAGATTATTCCTGTTAAACATCCGCATCTTGTTGATACGACGGATTTAATTGGCATAGATACACAGTGTAAGGCATTGGATAGAAACACACAGCAATTCCTACGAGGATTACCCGCTAATCATGCGCTGCTATGGGGTGACCGTGGTACAGGAAAATCATCCTTGGTTAAAGCGATGTTGACCCGTTATGCTGATGATGGTCTTCGGTTAATCGGTATTAGTAAAGAGGGGTTTGTTCATTTACAGGAAATTACGGAATTGTTATGGGAACGCCCGGAACGTTACCTTCTTTTCTGTGATGACCTTGCATTTAGCGAAAACGAACCGGAATACCGTGAATTGAAAGCAATGTTGGAAGGTGGGATTTCCGAATGTCCCGACAACATTCTTATCTACGCAACTTCTAATCGTCGACATCTGATGCCTCGGCAGGTCAGTGAAAACCAGTATCCGCAGAACGAAGAAGACGAACTTTATCCACGCGAGGCAACAGAAGAAAAAGTCTCATTAAGTGACCGTTTTGGATTACGACTCGCTTTTTATCGAATTTCGCAGAACACTTATTTACAGATTGTTTCCCATTATGCCAAAAAACGAGGTATTTCTATATCAACAGAGGAATTACACCGTGCAGCATTGGAATGGGAAGCGTCATCCAGTGGACGCTCTGGTCGAGTTGCATTTCAGTTTATCAAAGACCTTGCTGGACAATTAGCACTTACTGATATTGGATAGTAAATTCTCGGACATAGGATCACCTAATTCTATAAATAGGAAGGTAAGCTTATGAGCGACCTACAGACACTACAGTACCTCTTTGATGTGCAAGGCTACTTAGTTATTGAAGATGTCTTGGATTCTGATGAGGTTGCAGAACTCAATCAACGAATTGACGATCAAGAACTTCCCATCCCAGGGAAGGTTCAAAGATTTGGAAGTGCACCGGACGGGGCAGGTTTTTTACAGTGGGGTAAATCGTTTTGTAATTTGCTTGACCATCCGAAGGTGATGGAAGTTCTCCGCATCCGATTAGGCGATTGCTTCCGACTCGACCGAATTTACGGTATGTATATGCGGGAGGGAATGCCGAGAGGTGGACTGCATGCTGATTACGGTGCCTCGTCGCCTACCTCAAATGCGAAGGCAGGAGAATATTACGCATTTCGAGATACCGAAATCACCAATGGTTTTGTTGTGGTAACATGGAATTTGGCAGATACTGGTCCCGAATATGGTGGATTTTGTTGTATTCCCGGCAGCCATAAGAGCAATTATAGACTACCGAAAGAGATCGCTGCAGCACCAGAACAAGCACCTTGTGTGACGATTCCAAACGCTCCTGCTGGTTCAGCGATTCTGTTTAGTGAGGCGTTGACACATGGCACTGCTGCGTGGAATGGAAAGCACCAGCGGCGCTCACTCTTATATAAATATTGTGTCTCACACATGGCGTGGACATCCCGACGCGTAGCACAACCGGAGGGAATAGAATTAACGGAACGTCAAAAGATTCTGTTCCGTGAACCGGCAGATCCGTATCGTCATTTTCCATCGCTATTTTGAAGTTGAGACCTGGACAGGCAACGGTTTTAGCAATCTACAATCTGTTGCTTTATTGTGAATCTAAAAATTGTTACAATCTCAAATATATAAAAATGGAGGTTTTTTATGAACATACGATTTATCGCATGCCTAACACTTATACTGTTTTTAGGTTGCATAATTCTAATACAAACCGTGAATGCTGTTCCAAAAAACGGAACAGTGCGCGTCAGTGGTGACAATACCTGGGTTGTTTTTGTAAACGGAGAGAAGGTTGCAGAAAACGGAAATTGGCAGCAACCAACCGTCAGCGAATTCAAATTGGACAAAGGCTTTGCTGTAATTGCAGTCTATGTGCATGATGCGGAACCGGGCGCTGCTGGCAAAGGCGGTTTCCTCGCTGACATTATCCTTGACGATAAACCCGAATACATCGGCACAGGCGAAGAAGGTTGGCGTTGTGAAACTGGCAAACCCATTGCCCAACGAAATGATGGTTGGGAAAAAGTGAATTTCGACGACAGTAAATGGGAAGATGAACTTGAAATTTATGAAAAATTCGGCGCAGGTATCTGGGGATTTGGTGCGGGTACGATGCGTCAGATTTTGAAAGACCCGGATTGTGAAGCAAATTGGGTCTGGTGCGGTCCAAACGACGCAGAAGATGATATTTATTTTCGTTATACTATCGGTCAACTTCCCGTTGAACCTAAAGATAAGCTCACTACATCGTGGGCACGAATTAAGCATAATGCTATGTAAATTTCTATATGTGGTGTGTTTGTAATACCACAATAATAATTACTATTTTTCAAACTATAGACAAGGGGAATTGTATGAAGAGATTTTTTGTTTTAACATTTTTAGTTTTATTTGTTGCTACCTCAAGCTTATGGGCAGCAAAACTCCGCATTAATGGAGACAACTCTTGGGTCGGTTTTATAAATGGCGAAAAGGTAGCTGAAGGCAATAACTGGCAGGTAGCAACTGTTACAGAATTTGAAATGCCCGATGGATATGCTGTCATCGGAGTCTATGTTCATGACGCAGAACCCGGCGCTTCAGGGCGCGGCGGTGCGTTATTTGATGTGATCCTTGATGATGGCACTTACATCCCTTCTAATGATACATGGAAAGCAGACGCAGGCGACCCTCTTGCAGATCGTAACGACGGTTGGGAAAAAGTGGATTTTGACGATAGTGGTTGGGAAAATGCTACCCAACTTGACCAATTCGGTAGCGGTATCTGGGGATTCGGTGCTAACACAATGCGTGAAACTTTGAAAGATCCCGATTCAACCGCATTCTGGGTTTGGGCTGGTCCAAACGATGGCGCGGATGACGTATATTTCAGAAAAACCGTTGGCGATTTACCAACCCCTGTTGAACCCCAAGGAAAAATTACTACTACATGGGGTGCCTTGAAAGCTGCAAGGTAAGGATTTACCGTTCATTTAGGGAACGGTGTTTGTACCGTTCCCTAAACACAATAATTTTACGACTATTTTTTCTCATCTATTATTGTGATTGGATAATCTGTGCAATTACACTGAATACATTCTCAATATCGGTTTCTTCAAGACATGAATATGCCACTCGCAATTCTGTATCACTAAGAGCGATTGTCCCTATTCCATATTCATTAAGAAGCGTTTGACGTGCCTTTTCAGCATTCCCCGATTTAAGACATAGACAAATAAAATAACCCGCATGGTTTGGATAAACATCCCAAAGATTTGCATATCGGGCATCAGCGGTAACTTGCCTGACCTTTAATGCTCGTGCCTTAAGAATCTCATAGTTGCGTTGTTTCTGTTCAGTATAGTCTGGCGTCTTCATCGCTTCAAGAATAAGCGTTTGGGAAATCTGTGCGGCACCTGAAGTATCTGCCCTGATGAGTCCACTTAACTTTCCTTCAATCGCTGGCATTACCTTATCTGGAAGTCCGAAAGTCAAAAAACCGACGCGCAAACCCCATGCGTATTCCTCTTTGGTTGCACCATCAATTTTTACTGGAATCACGTTGGGGTGGCATCCTACTAACATACCAAAAATAGATTCCTGCATTACCTCCGCATCATACCAAAAACCTGCGTAGGCATCATCAACCATCACAAGTATATGGCATCCGGCATCAGCGCATGCTACAATTGCGTCTGTTATCTGTTGTGCTTCGGCACGAGTAACAGCGTATCCTGTTGGATTGTGCGGAAAATTTAGGAGAATCAACAACTTATCGTCAGAAATCTTAGAAAGTGTCTTATTAAATCCGATGCCGTCAAAACGTCTATCAGCATTAAAAAACGGGTGGGTTTGGACATCTGCTCCCGCCTTCGTCTGAAAGATGAGTCTATAATTTCCCCAAATTTTGTCTGGGAGAATAAGTGTATCCCCCTTATTGACAAAGAGATCTGAAAGCAGACTGAAACCGTGCGTCATACCGTTTGTCACAATAGGGAGGCTAAACGTTGCTTCAGTAAGTAATGGGTTTTCTGTGCGGAGGCGGGTTCGCCAGACCTGTCGTAATTCTGTATTACCGAGTATCGGCGCGTAACCGAAAATACTTTCAGGAGAAAGCTCAGGCACTAATTGGTGAGAAACGTTTAAGTGCATTATCTTATTGTTTTCCAATGCGACTGCGCGTGTCGCATTAAAACGATCCGCCCTTGCATTTGCTTCAGCACTTTGACTTAAGATACCTTTTGGTAGGTAAATACGTTTCCCTAATTCGGAGAGTAGTCTGTAAACTTCTGGAACAGTGCCACGAATTTGTTCATTTAATTCAATTGCTAACGGATTTAAGTCTTGCATATTTTTCTATACGTGTAAACTATACTAAAGTTTGGACAATTTTAAGTTTATAGAGACAAAAAGCAGAAAAGAGGGTATTCTTTCAGTAAACTGACTTACTTTGAAAGGATATTAGATAATGGAACCGCTTCTCCGCTTAGATACTATGTTATCAGACTATCAACACCTCTTCAAGTATAAAAACTATAACCATTTTCGCACTATTGTAACCGGGTTGATAAACACACCGCATCGCCCAACGCTGACAAATGTGTATCAAACGAGTGCGAAAACGGCATCGTATTGGGTGCTTCCCAAGTTTCTATTCCGTGGGCAATTGTGTGCTGATAAAGTCGCCTCTGTTTTGACCCATCCGGTGCGAAATGTTTTTCGTAAAGGTGTTTATGTGTATGATGAAACGGACGCCACCAAAACCGGTAAAAGCCAATATGGACTACATTTTTTTAGAAACACAAGTTATCAAACGCGCAACAAGAACCAGTCTAAGTTTCACTACGGACACCAGTTCGGCGCACTCGGTTGGCTTTGTGAGACACCTGTAGGCCCTCGCATTTTCCCACTCTCCGTGCGCGTGATGTGTCCGAGCAAAAAGCGTGATTCAAGTGCCGAAGACAAAACTCAAAGAAAAATAGAAAAATACTTGAAAACTCAACATAATACGGGTAAAATTGTCCAAACTTTAGTCATTTTTTAAGTAGATATGGTATAAAATAGAATTTGGTATGGTTTTCAGTTCGCATATCTTCGTCTACTACTTTCTTCCGTTCGCGATCCTAAGTTACTACCTACTTCCCCGTCAAGCAAAACATTTTGGATTGACACTCCTGAGTTACTTGTTTTACGGTTGGGCTAACCCGCCATTCGTCTTATTGATGTTGCCTCAACGGTAATTGACTATACGTGTGGGCGCGTGATCTCAGGAAGTGAACATCATCGTCGCCGAAAACTTGCTTTAACAATCTCCATCTGTTCTAATTATCCCTTTTGGGGTTTTTCAAATACTTCAACTTCGGCATTTCAAACTTCAATACTATTCTGGAATGGTTGGGATTACCGATATGGGAGAGTGTTTTACACGTCGTACTTCCTCTTGGCATCAGTTTTTATACTTTCCAATCAATGAGTTACACGATAGATGTCTATCGTGGTGATTTGAAAGCGATTCGGAATTTCATTGATTTTACCTGCTATGTGTTGATGTTTCCGCAACTCGTTGCCGGTCCAATAATTCGGTTTTCAGAGATTGCTGATCAACTCAAGCAGCGTGTACACACGTTGGAAAAGTTCGCGCGTGGGATCGCCTTTTTCTCGTTGGGTATGGCAAAGAAGGTTTTGTTAGCCAACCCTTGCGGTAAATGTGTTGACACCGTGTTCAACGCGGGTGTCGTTAGTCCCCTTGATGCTTGGTATGGCACAATCGCTTACGCCTTTCAAATCTATTTTGACTTTAGCGGTTATTCCGACATGGCAATCGGTTTAGGGTTAATGTTGGGATTTACGTTTCCCAAAAACTTTGATTCTCCCTATCGTTCGGAATCGATTACGGAGTTTTGGCGCAAATGGCATATTTCGCTCTCCAGTTGGTTGCGCGACTATCTTTATATTCCGCTTGGCGGCAACCGTTGAGGTAGGGTGCGAACATATATCAATTTAGCACTTGTGATGTTGCTCGGAGGATTATGGCACGGCGCATCGTGGAATTTTGTGATATGGGATGGTATTCATGGCGGTATGCTCGCACTTGAACGGAACCGTGGAAGACAAGTTATTACGAACCTCTACCTAAACTGTTACGGGTGGTAGCAACGTTTCTACTTGTGCTAATCACTTGGGTTTCCTTCCGAGCAGGTGATTTGACACACGCGCTTACTTACTTGCAATGTATGTTAGCAGTACTAACGGACAACCTGCAACCGATTTAATATCAGGCATTCTGTATCAACCTTACTACCTGTTGACAATGGGTATAGCAGGGATTGTCGTTTGGAGTTTCCGCAGACGTGGGAGTGGACGCAAAATTGACACCTATCCGAATGGGTGTGTGCCTTTTACTGTTATTGATCTCTCTCGCTGTCTTATCAACACAAGCGTATAATCCGTTTATTTATTTTATCTTTTAGATATGCGAAACTTAGCTGAACACCGCAGAGCAATAGCTGAAAAAGAACTCGGCAGCACACTTGTGAAACGAAACATAGGCATAATTGGTCTTATTATTTTCTGTCTGATGCTTTTTTGTGTTCCCGTCTGTCAGTTTATTTTAGAAATTCAACGTGGTAAGTTCCCCTATGTTTTAAGTACTGTTGAACTGCTATCCGAACCTAAGCGCGAAGCCATTGAGAAGTTTGAGGACGTGTTAAAAGAAAAATCTGTGCTAACCAATTGGATCTTGCCGAGTGTGCAGACAATTATGACAGGACTGCTTCGCACAGGAAACGAACAGGCATAAAAAGTCAGTCGCGCATCAAACACTGATTTTGCTGATCCACTTCCTGCAATTCTCGACTTCAAGGCGCAATTGGACACAGCAGGAATTGAGTTTATTTTTGTTCCGATACCAGCAAAAGCGACTATCTATCCTGAGATGATCTCTGAACACGGGACAACAGCACCACGTACTGACGAAGAACATCTCAAATTCTATGACATTTTGAGAAAACACGGTGTGAATGTCTTAGACTTAACCGATCTTTTTCTTCAAAATCGGTTTGCCGATACCGGACCGTTGTATCACAAGCAGGATACACATTGGTCTGGGCAAGCGTGTGTTTTGGCTGCGGAGGCGATTGCTAAATCTATCGGCACACCGCAATGGATGGCTGAAATTCCAAAACGAAAAGCAAAGCTTGAGACTCATAGCATTGAGATAACGGGGATCTTTGGAAGGAACTTGGTGATACGGACTTGCAAAAAGAGCGATTACAACTCACATTTGTCAAGCATGGTGTTGAATCAACTGCTAACACACAGCATTTCGGTGCGTCGTGGCGAGAGAGTGCTGTTGTTTTGTTAGGGGATAGCCACAGTCTTGTATTTCACGCAGGCAGTGGTATGCATGCGCAAGGGGCGGGGTTACCAAACCATCTTGCACATCAGCTTGGGTTTTCTGTGGATGTTGTAGCGGTTCGCGGTTCGGGAGCAACGCCATCACGATTGAATTTGTATCGGAGGCGCGATAAAAAGAGTGGGAAGCGAGTTGTTATCTGGTGTCTTAGTGTCCGTGAATTCACAGAGGGCAAGGGTGGCGTAAGGTTCCTGTGTTAAAAAAAACCGTTTTTATGTAATTAGATTACATTATTTTGTAGGTTGCGTAGAACAACGCGAAACCTATAGACGTCAATTTAAGAACATGTCTTTTACTGGAGGACTTGTAATCCCAAAATTATGCCATACACCTGTCGCACCGCTGGTGCTTTGTTTCTTATAGCATGTATATTCTATACACCTGTCGGACCTCTGGTGCTGAGATACATTTTCCAAAGCCTCGGAGAGGCGAAAGGTGTATAGCAAGCTGATCCCGCCAATAGCAAGCCCCAGAGGGGCGAAAGGTATATCAGATGCACAAATGTTAATCACTAAATTGATGCCTATGGGGAGAGCAACGCGAAATTCGGCAAATGCGACACACACATTGTCACTGATTTGGGCACTTATGATTGGATACGGGTTTAAATGTCGGGTTTCGCAAATGTGGCAGTTCTCGTAGGTTGGGTTGAACCGAAGGTGAAACCCAACGTTTCAAGGTTGTAAAAGCCTTTCATGTTGGGTTTCGTGCCTCAACCCAACCTACAAGAGGATAGAAACCACCCAAACATGATTGGAAAATCCTTAAGTTGATACCTATGGGTTTTGCAAGCTCTACCCGACCTACAAGTTACTTATACTCACTCAATTTCATATACTACAGTGATATTCACGGTGACTGTGAGTTCACCCGGCACAATAGGAGTGGAAGAACGCGCGCTATCATCAGCAAAGGCTGCTTCTGCTACTGCATACGGAATTGGTGGATTTTCAAAATAGGTGTTTTCAGTGATAGTAACGGGTTTTCCAAGCGTGACACCACTTGCATCCGCTAAGGTTTGCGCTTTCGCGGCAGCATCTTTTACTGCCAAACTACGAGCTTGCTCCTGAAATTCAGTAGTGTCGTCAATCATAAATTGAATAGAATTAACAACGATGTTATCTCCTCCCGCTTCTGCGGCATCGTCAATCACATCGCTGAGCGTATCCAATTCCCGCACCTTCGCCCGAACGGTGTTGTTTACCCTATAACCACGAAGTTCGCGTTTGCCTTCCGAATAGTCGTACTGTGGGTAGATACTGAAATTCTCAGTATTAATATCTTTTTCAGCAATGTCATTCGTTTTCAAAGAATCTATCAACGCTGTCATTGCGCTTGCAGCTTCTTCACGGGCCTCAGCGACTGTCTCTTTTTCCACAGAGACACCTAAATTGAGTGTTGCAATATCTGGTTCACCTGTAACTGAACCGCTCCCTGTAACATGGATAGTTCTGCCGCTTGTTGGAGGTGACAATCGCTGCGAAGTAAAACGTGTATCACAAGCGGTAAGTGTTGAAATCAGCAATACAGAGGTCGCTAATAAAAAATAATCGTACCTTCTCATTTTTTCTCCTATAAATTAGTGAAATTTTGAACTCACTATAACATTTCCTATTCTGCCGGATTAACGCCCTCTATCTCTGGAGGCGCGGCATTTTCCGTAAGCGTCTCAGATTTCTTTATTAATCTATCAACATTTGATTTGTACAACATAAAAACAGGTTCTTTATCTTCGCTTTTGACATAAAGTTTGCCACCTTCCTCTTTGCCGACATGAAGCGTAGCAGTTGTTCCATCGTTGAGGATGGCAGAGATAGATGAGGTTGGAGCATCTAATCCGTATTCAGCAAGTTCTTTTGCTTCTGCGAAATCGTCTGTCTCCAATCCACTGAAATAGGTGAGTAGGTTGTCAACTTCGGTCTGATTGGCAGCAGCACTTATCGGCTGGTGCATCTGCCATTTATTTTCAGCATCTAACCGCAGTTCCACCGTTTCTTCTGCAGAGGTAATGTTTATCTGTGTAACAATGCCTTTGTTAAAATCAAAGATGGTCCGGTCTTTCCAAGTTCGTGTTCCTTTGTCAAAAACAGATTGTAGATAACCTTGTGCAATATAGACATCATTGGAATCAGCAACGCGCACGTAACTACTCAAGAATCCGGGCGTATTTTTCCCGACAAACAGGTGTGCTAACAATTTATCGTTTGCACCCATCAATTTTGCTTCAACACCTGAACTATCTACTTGGAATTCAGCCTGATTTTTCGGATTGTCAGAAACGTGATTAGCATTGTCAAATTCTGCAACTTTTTCCAATAAATCTTTCACGCCTTCGCTATCTGCTGGATAGTTATCCATAGAGGTAACAGCCCATTGGTCGTTTTGTTTTGAGAGGGTTGTAGTTTGACCTTTGGCAATGATTTCTATTTTTGTAACTTGATCCATATTGAAGTTCGGGAACAGCGCGGTCGCCGCTTCAATCTTCTTTTGGTACTCACTTTTCCTAAAAGGGTTTTCAAAGATGAGGACGACAAGTAGTAGAAAAACAAAAATACCGCCTAAAATAAAAAGTTGTTTCTTTTTCATCGTTACATTCGGTTGATAGATTCCAATGACCTCTGGAAAGTTTAAAGCGGTGAACCGTAGGCTCCAACCAACCGTTTTACCCTCCTTCTTAAGAAATACCGAATTAGCCCAAAAATAACAATTAACAGTGGAATCCCAATAGTACACAAGTATTTGATGAAATTCTTCGCAAAACTTGACACCTCCTCATTTAGAGGTCTATCGGTGATGGTGTGTGAACGGATGCCAATGAGAGTCTCACCAAGGGTTAGCCAGTCTATACTGTTTAAGAAAAATTCAACACCGTTAGGGGACAACTGTGTGACGAATTGTGCTGTTCCAACCACAATAATTTGCGTTTCAGCACTTTCGGTAATAGTTGTTCGTTCCCCATCATCTTGTGCTGGGGTGGATGTATCATTGTCATTTTCGCTACCGACATCTGTTGTGGATGCGACTGCGGGAATTTCCTTATCTGCATAGAAACTTTTGAATTTTCCTTCCAAAGCAGCAGCAACGGTATAAGCTTGTAAATCGGTCTGTGGAATTGGAAAATTTGGATCTAAGTTGTAAAACCCTTGGGAACTCCGTCCAAATTCACTTGTCTTTGCTAACGGTGTTGCTTTGATACTTTCTTTGTCTAATATCTCTAAAGAACTCGTCCAAGGCAAAGTCAATACCTCCAATTGACTGGTCACAGCATGTTCTTTTGAGAAGTTAGCTTTAGCGATCTTAATAAAATAAGGATAAGGTTGAATCAATCTCATTATTCCCCGGTCCATCCGTACGCTATCGTGGAATCTAAGATCCGCAAGGACGTTATTTCCCAGTTTGACACCGTAATGTTCAAGCAGATCATTTAAACCGGTGCTAAGAGGTGTTGCTTGTACCGTTCCGGGCGGCATTGTAACGGGATCAATCAGGAACATAGTCCTTCCACCACGCATAATAAATTGGTCAATCTCATATTTCTCTCGATCTGTTAATTCTTGTTTTGGTCCTGCTACAACTAATGTCGTTATAGATTGATCCACTGGTTCTCCTGATCGTAGGTCAACTGTGGTAAGATTATATTGTCCTTGTGCGTTTTTATCCAAGAATCCGCGAAATTGTTGATGTCCTTGTGTTTGTGCGTTGATGTCGAATTCATCGTGTCCTGTTAAAAATCCAACTGTTTTTGCTTCTTTAGTGGTTACCTTGAGAATTGTAGAGGTGAGTTCATATTCCAAGTTAGAAGTTGAACGCACAACAGGAAGGACTTCTTCTTTACCACCATAGCCGACAGAAATAGCCATATACACGTTTGCTATTTCAAGTTTGTCTTCCCCGGGAACATTAACTTGCACTTCAGGAATGCCTTTGAAACGGAGTTCCTGCTTCTGTGCATCGTCAAAATCGGCAGGGTTGATAAAGTCAGTCTGAAGTTTTTGAGAGAATGCTTCATATTCGTCAAGGACATCTCTGACATCACGACGGATTCGTGCTACGTCCGCCGGTTCTGTGGAAAAGTAGACGGTAATTGTGACAATATCATCCAAGCTTTTAATAACATTTTTGGTTGCTTTTGAGACAGTGTAACGTTTATCCTCAGTGAGGTCAGCGCGCAAAAAACGACGAGAGGATAAAAAGTTAACCAGCACCAAGATACCTAAGATGAGTGCAACAAAAACAACAGTATTGCTACCGTATCTGATCCGTTTATCAGCCAAAACAGTTTGCCTCCTTTTCTTAACGCCACTTTCGACTTTCGACCGACAAAGTGCTTAAATAGAGAAAAAACCCGATAATGGAAAAATAGTAGATAATATCGCGAGAATCGATCACACCGCGGAGAATGCTGCTGTAGTGTGCACTGAGACCGAGATAACTAAAAATTGGGTATAACCAACCGGGAGTGCTGAAAAGCACATACTCTGTGCCAATAATCAGCAGTACGAAGCATATAGTTATTCCGAGAATAAAGGCTATGATTTGATTTTCAGTCAACGTTGAAGCGAACAGTCCGATTGCCAGATACGCGCCTCCCATAAGCAGTAACCCGATGTATCCACATACAATTGTGCCACCATCCGGGTCGCCCAGATAGATGACAGAAAAGGGAAGGCCGAGTGAAAAGAGGGCTGTAATAGCAAGCAATCCGAAGCTTGCTAAAAATTTTCCAACGACCACTTCGTAGTCCCGAATCGGTAACGTCATCAGGATTTCTGCTGTGCCGATTTTCTTTTCTTCAGCCCAGAGTTTCATTGTAACAGCGGGGATGAAAAAAAGAAATATCCACGGCATTAACCCAAAAAATCCTCGCAATTCGGCTTCGTTTGCAAAGAAAAAAGTTTGAAAAAACAGCCACGAAGAGATGCCGAGGAAAAATGTAATGAAAATATACGCAATGGGTGAATTAAAATAACTTCTGAATTCTTTTTTGAAAATAGCGTTAATATTCTGCATAGTATTCTATTTTAGCGTCACGCGCTCGGTTATAGAAAACCGAAAATGTTAACCTTAAATTTACTCTTCTTCTGTAGAGATTTCTGCAGCGGGAGTGTGATCACTGCTCTGCCCAGATGTAAAATGGAGAAATACGTCTTCCAAATCAACAGATTCTTGCCGAAGTTCAACCAAGTCCCAACCGTTTTGGACAGCAGCGTTGAATAGTCCACCGGTAGCATCGTACCCTTCATGCGCTGTCGTGACTTCATATCCCACAACACCATCATCCGTTTTGACATGCACAACACCTGTGACGCCATCTAACTCTTTTAGTTTCGTGGTAATTGCCTCTTCTGAGCCTCGGATAGCAACTTGCAATTTGTCTTCACTCTGAACCTGACTCAAAAGTTCCGCCAACGTGCCGTTCGCAACAATTTTTCCACGGTGGATAATCAGAATTCGGGTACAGGTAGCAGCTACCTCAGGCAAGATGTGTGTGCTGAAGAGGACCAGTTTTTCTTTACCAATCTCTTTAATAAGATTCCTAATCTCAATGGTTTGGCTCGGGTCGAGTCCAGAGGTGGGTTCATCTAAAATTAGGATAGGTGGGTCGTGGATGAGACTTTGTGCTAAGCCGACGCGTTGTCGGTAACCTTTAGAAAGTTCACCGATGTCTTTTTGAATAACGCCATCAAGCCCACAGATATCAACGACTGTTCTTAACCGTTCTTTCCGCTGACTTTTGGGAATTTTCCGAACTTCTGCTATAAAGTTGAGGTATGCAACAACTCCCATGTCTGCATAAAGCGGAGCGCTCTCAGGCAGATACCCCACGTTTTTTCTCACTTCAATGGCATTTTCAAGGACATCATAACCAGCAACGGTAGCACTTCCAGCGTCTGCTGTAAGATAGCAGGTCAAAATACGCATCGTTGTGGTCTTTCCTGCACCGTTCGGACCAATGAATCCGATAACTTCTCCAGCATGTGCATTAAATGATACCTGATCTACAGCAAGGGTCGGACCGTAAGATTTTGTTAGTTCTTTTACTTCAATCATTAAGTTTTAAGTTCAAAAATTTTCTGCGTTTTCGCGCATTGCTAACATCAATTATGAGTCTTGAGTTTGCCCCAAGTTACCGCCAGTTTTCCAGTGTGTTCAACCGCCAACGCCAGTGTATGCAGTTTCTTCACCTCAGCACCACTTAACGCACCTTCAAAAATGGCAACTTCGTCAATAGCACCAGCGTACCAAATACCGCCCAAATGCTGTGTGTAGGCGATTGTCGGCTTTTGCGAGGCACCGTAAGCGATGCTGATTGGATCAGGTGCCAGGGTGCTCTTTTTTAACTCACCGTCCAAGTAGATTCGGACAGACTTTTTGCTCTCAACAACCCCAACGACATGATGCCATTCGCCATCAGTGGGAAAAGGCACATAAGCAGAGGGCCAATGCTTTGCTTGGTTTGCCGTGTCCGCTCGAATCCAGAGGCCAACGTTATTGTTATCAAGCAGTTGAATGCCGTAGTTGTATTTGTCATAGATAGGATTTCGTGTGCCAAGGGTCGGCTTAATAATCGCCTCCATTGTCACAGAAGGGAAAAAGATGTCCTGACTCATTCGAATCAAATCAGTAACACCGTCAAAATCTAAAGCCTCACCGCTAAACCCATCGATTTGATCGGGTTTGCCAGTGATGGTTCCGTTATTCTCACCGAAAACATCTTCAACCTTGTTCGCTTGAACGGTGCCTTTGTCAAAGGTCCAAAGTGCCACAAGACCCATTTTTGCTCTTGGGTCCTCGGCTTCTGCGGACTGAATCACCTTGAAAGAAATTACTAATCCGACTAAAAGCAGAAAAGAGACAAACAACTTCATTTTCATGAATCATCCCTCCTTAGATTCTGATTTCCTTCAAACTACAGTAAACAATTTTAAAGTACACACTTAAAATCCAACATTTTATTCAAAAAAGGTTGAACAAACAAGCAAATGTCCTATAAAGTATAGAGATACGGTTGGCGAAAAGGATTTTTACCAACGTCCTACAAGGATAAATTCGTTAAAATAATAACATGAAATTCTGGCAATGTCAAGAAAATTGAAAGAGAATCTTGACAGATTAAATAACACAAGATTGCCAGATAAGGAGAGGTTAAAAACAGAAAGGACAGGTATAAACACCTGTCCTACTTATTTTCATAAATGCAACAGAGATACAGATTAGATAGCGGCGGGACCTCTTTCACCTGTACGGATTCTGATTGTTTCATTAATTGGGATGACAAAGATTTTTCCATCCCCAATCTTACCGGTTGATGCTGCCTGCTGAACGGCATCAACGACTTTATCTACATTTTCTTCTGCAACAACGATTTCGATTTTCAACTTTGGCACAAACTCAATCGTATATTCGCTGCCACGATAGAGTTCGGTATGCCCACGGCTACGTCCGAATCCGCGAACTTCACTGACTGTCATTCCCCGGACACCGACATCGCTGAGAGCTTCCTTGACTTCCTCCAGTTTGAAGGGGCGAATAATACACTCTAATTTTATCATGGATTTTCTCCTAATACCTACGCAAAATAGATAGGGTTGTCTTGGCGGATCCGGAGATTCGCCTTACGTTTATCAGGGAGCTGTGGACGGAACCAAATCCGTCTTAAATGTGGATGCTACCTGCTTTATAGCTTCTACGACTTCATCAATAATTTCTTCTGCGACAACGATCTCAATTTTCAACTTTGGCATAAAATCAAACACATGTTCGTTATCGCGGTAGAGTTCGGTATACCTACGGCTTCGTCTGAATCCGCGAACTTCACTAACTCTTATTCCCCGGACACCGACATCGCTGAGAGCTTCCTTGACTTCCTCCAGTTTGAAGGGGCGAATAATACACTCTATTTTTCTCATGAGATTTCTCTTAATACCTAACTTGATTGAATAGACGTCTTTACGGGTACAGAGATAAGTCTTACATTTAATATGATTTTTGCGGACAGAAACGAAATCTGTCTTTACAATGAACTGAGACATCAAATTGACGCTTTTTCCTATTTCAGATGTTATCTTCACAATAGAAGAAAACCAACGCTGCGTTAATGTGATGCCTCAGTTTCGGGTTTTGTCCACATTAGAACCTATCTCATGATAGAAACAAGTCTAAATATCGTGATAGAGGAAGAATTCATACGGGTGTGGCCGCATGTTAATAGCGTCTACCTCATTTTCGCGTTTGTAATCAATCCAAACATCAAGTACATCTTCAGTAAACACATCACCCTTGAGAAGATATTCATGGTCATCTTCAAGCGCATCAAGTGCGTCACCGAGAGAAACTGGCGTGGATTCAATATCGTCAAGTTCCTCTGGCTCAAGGTCGTAGAGGTCTTTATCCAAAGGATCACCAGGATGGATTCTATTTTGGATTCCGTCAAGACCAGCCATCATCAACGCGCTGAATGCAAGGTAAGGATTACATGATGGGTCTGGGGTTCGGAATTCTACCCGTTTCGCTTTTTCACTCTTAGAATATACAGGAATCCGGACGCATGCGCTTCTGTTTCTTTGAGAATAAGCGATATTAACTGGTGCTTCATACCCTGGTACCAACCGTTTGTAGGAATTGGTTGTCGGGGCAATGATTGCACATAATGAACGTGCATGTGCAAGTAGACCACCGATGTAATAAAGTGCAGTCTCACTCAGAAGTGAGTAGCCTTGCGGATCAAAAAAGACGTTCTTTCCGTCTTTCCATAAACTTGTGTGCACGTGCATCCCTGAACCGTTGTCTTGGAAAAGCGGTTTCGGCATGAAAGTGGCTACCAAATTGTGAGAACGCGCAATATTTTTGATGATGTATTTATATAACGCAATTTTATCGCCAGTATCTGTAAGCGTTCCAAAGCGTATGTCAATTTCACCTTGTCCTGCAGTTCCGACCTCGTGGTGATGTACTTCTACATCAATGCCGGATTCAATAAGTTTCAGGCAGATTTCAGAACGGATGTCTTGGAGTGTGTCTGATGGCGGAACGGGGAAATAACCCTCTTTATAGCGAGGTTTGTACCCAAGGTTAGGATTTTCTTCCTTACCAGAATTCCAACTTCCTTCAACCGAATCAACATGATAAAATCCAGAATTTTGGGTCTGCCCGTAGCG
Source organism: Candidatus Poribacteria bacterium (assembly GCA_965219695.1). GTDB lineage: Bacteria > Poribacteria > WGA-4E > WGA-4E > WGA-3G > MSPOR6. The sequence goes on from CBDCOJ010000026.1 coordinate 28,032, forward strand.
AATATCGTTCAATAGATAGAATTCTGCTTCAGGTCCCCAATAACTAATATCCGCAATACCTGTAGACTGAAGATAAGCCTCCGCCTTCTGCGCAATATGCCGCACGTCGCGAGTGTAATTTTCCAAAGTAATTGGGTCTTTGATATTACACGTAATGCTTAACGTCGGCACTTGACAGACTGGATCAACCAGGGCTGTTGAAGGATCAGGAAAGAGCAACATATCGCTCTCGTTAATGGCTTGAAAGCCACGGATACTTGACCCATCAAAACCGATGCCTTCTTCAAACAGGTCTTCGCTCAATTCATCAACCATGAGAGAGAAGTGCTGCCACATCCCCGGCAGGTCCATGAATTTGAGGTCAACTATCTTAATATTATTTTCTTTTGCAAGTGCAACCACCTCACTTGGTGTCATTCGCATTTCCTCCTAAGTGGATCAAATATAGTAAATTATAATCGTGATGTATCATCATATTGGCGTGCAATTTATAAATTCACAAGAATCCTTGTGAAATATATGCAAGGTTTATGCCAATTTTTAAATTTGTCTCAGTTTCGGCACTCTGATACGCGCCGATGAGAACAGAACTACACAGAACATAGAAAGACACTCAATAACAAGACGCGTATAATTAAGTTGCAGAAACGCGCGAAGATAAATGCTAAATTATTAGGCATAGAATTGCCCAAATTTTCAGCAGAATTAAGGTCATTTCTATTTCTTTAATTCAACGTCTTCAGCAAATCGACTGGTTTCGGGGCCGTCTTGACCGGCATATTTATTCGCGGGTTTCAAACGGTAAGGCATACTTGATGGTGATGAAAGTTGTTCAAAGGTAAAAGCACAAATCCGCATGCCCGGATACAGTTTGACAGGCATGCGCCCAAGATTCCCCAATTCCAAAGTCGCGTTTCCGACCCACCCCGGATCAAATAACCCCGCGGTGCTGTGGACGATGATTCCGAGTCTACCGAGACTGCTTCTGCCTTCAAGTCTCGCCATCACGTCATCAGCTAATTCCAGTTTTTCGTGTGTAGCGGCGAGAACAAACTCCCCCGGCTGCATCGTAAAAGCCTCACCATCAGACACATCAACTTTTCGCATCAAATCGTCAGCATCGACCTTTTCCTTTAAATCAATAAATGGATGTTTGCTGTGCTCAAATACACGAAAAGTGTTGCCTAACCTGAAATCAATAGAACAACTCCCTAACTGTGTCCCTAAGTCTGGTTCTGGTGTAATCTTAATCTTTCCTTCGCGTATATAATTTTCAATATCTACATTTGATAAAACCATATTATAATACTATCATAATTTTGCAAAGATGTCACGTTTTTTGTTGGGTGTGTCCGGTTTCTCTTACATAGATTTCAATTTTGCGTGTAAGTTAGGTTCACGCTTATTGTCTGAACCAGGATTCACAGGATTTCCAGATTTTCAGGATTTAGAGACTTAGGTATCAATCAAAAAACACACTAATCTCGGTAATCCTATAATCCTGTAAATCTTGGTTCAGACAACACAACCGCCCAACTCCATAAAACAGTTTCGTTTTCTTACATGACACATAAGGTGCGGTTAGGAAACCGCACCTACCATGTCTGGAAAACCTTAAATATACTTATGGGCTATTCTTCCCAATCTTCTGGAACAACACCACGATAAGCATAATCAAGCAGTGTCACGGGATGCATCGCTTTCATATTTAACCCGTGTTTTTGGATACCGAGTTGAATTTGTAGCAAACATCCGGGATTTCCAGTTGCAACAATATCTGCTTCGGTTTCAGCGATGTGTGCCATTTTCCGTTCCAAAATCTCCTGTGAAAGTTCTGGTTGTGTAATATTATAGATACCTGCGCTCCCACAACACCATTCGGATTCAGTCAACTCAATTAGTTCAAGTCCCGGTATCGTTTGCAGGACTTTTCGGGGTTGTGATTTCACACGTTGCCCGTGTAGGAGGTGACACGGTTCATCGTACGTAACTCGGCATTGAATCTCGCCTTTTGGTGGGACCATCTCAATTTCGGCTAAGAACTCGCTAATATCGCGCATCTTACGGCTAAAGTGTTCCGCTTTTTCTGCGTAAACTGTATCATTTTCAAGGAGTGCCTCATATTCCTTGAGCGTTGCCCCACAACCAGCAGAGTTTATGATGATCGCGTCTAAATCCTCGTTTTCAAATGCATCTATGTTTTGTTTAGCGAGGTCTGATGCGACATCGCGAGCGCCGTTATGTAGGTGTAGTGCGCCACAGCAGGTTTGCTTACGCGGCGTGACAACTTCACATCCGTTTTGCGCTAACACGCGAATAGTTGCCAAATTTGTCTCAGTAAAAACCTGATTCATGATACACCCAGGTATAAAACCGACACGATATCGGGTTTCCTCTTCCGCGGGTGTGATGTCACGCATTGTATATTTGAGATGCGGAGGCGGTATTTTAGGTAACATGGACTCCATCTTCCCAAGTTGCCCCATCAGTTTGAGAATTCCTGTTTTCTGGACTAACCAGCGAAGACCAAGTTTTTGATAGAGCCACATCAGTTCAAAGATGAGGTCTAACCGTTCTTTATTTGGCAGAATTTGTTTGAAGACGAGGTTGGTCCAAAATCGGTAACTGATAGAACGATGTGCGTTTTGTTCATAAATTGCGCGCGCCTGTTCCAGAAGTTCGCCGAAGTGAACACCAGAAGGACAAGCGGTCTCACAGGCACGACAATCCAGACACCGATAGATGTATTCTGCCCACTCTTCGTTAAGCGGCGTGGCATCTCTCGGTTTGAAAGCACTCCCCATGAGATATAATCTGCCTCTGGGGGAATCGGTTTCTAATCCTAATTCTCGGTAGGTTGGACAGGTGGGTAAACAGAGACCACAATGAGTACAGGCATCCCATTTTTTCCAACTGAAGGTCTCCATGCCGATTAGCGGTTGTGTTTGTTGGGTGGACATATAAGATATATTGCAATTATTAGTTCGGACTAAAAAAATAATAGTCTTGTAGGTCGGGTAGAGCGCAGCAAACTTGACACGTATACTGCGTCTTATCCAACCAGAATATGTTATCGGTGAAATCTTTCCAGTATAATATGTGTAAACCAAAGCAGGACTAACACAATCAAGCCAATTGTGGCAAATATCATACCTTTGGAACTGACTGTACCAACGAAACTTTTCTTGATATTATCCCTTCTGCTTTCGTTAATCTTGTCCGCAAGCATCCGTTTTTCGTATTTTGTCAGATTTTTCTTTTGTGTTGGCAATATGTCTGAGGGATTCCGTCTATAAATCCCGCTTTTCCATTTTCTGTATAGAATGCGAAAAACTATCACACACCCCACAGTTCCAAATAAAACAGCTGCACCGATAAGGGCATCATTTAAAGACATGAATACCGGCGGTTCACGCCGATTCGGTTCGGCATACAAAGTCTCGCTTATGATGAAAACCGCATGCATAGTTTCCATTGTCACGTCCCAGTGATGATTTTGGCTATCCCTTCATTCAAACTACCGGATCGATACCCTTGTAGATCAAGTGTGACGTGATCATATCCTAAAGTTTTAAAGTGTGCGCTAATTTGACTTCGGGTATCTTTTTGGGTCAACAGGGAAATTTCTTCTGTCTCAAGTTCAATTCGAGCAAGTTCACCGTGATGACGAACGCGGAATTGGCGTATGCCTAAATCGTAAAGGAATTGTTCTGCAGCATCAACCTGACGCAGCAATTCACGTGTGATACGCATGCCGTAAGGAAACCTTGAGGATAGACAAGCGAACGCAGGTTTATCCCATGTTGGCAAATCCCAAGCCTTTGAAATTTCGCGTATCTCTGCTTTTGTGAGGTCAACATCAATCAAGGGGGCTTGGATACCCATCTGTTTCGCTGCATCCATCCCAGGACGATGGTCGCCAACATCATCTGGAATTGCTCCGTAGACGATTGTTCCGACACTGTATTTGTCTGCGATTGGACGCAGTTTATCAAACAGTTCAGTCTTACAAAAGAAGCAACGATTGGTCGGATTGCTTGCATATCCTTCTAATTCTAACTCTTCGGTATGAACCGTTTCAAAGCGGATACCTATCTGTTTAGCGATATCCTGTGCTGCTTTCATCTCTCTAATAGGATAGGAATCGGAGATTGCGGTAACAGCGAGTGCGTTATCGCCTAAGGCGTGTTGTGCCGCCTCTGCGAGAAATGTACTGTCTACTCCACCTGAAAAGGCTACAATGACTTTTTCATAGTCCCGCAGACAATCGTAGAGTTGGTTTACTTTTGTTTGTAAAGGTATCGTTATCATTTGTTTAGTCCCAAGGGGTTATGTCAGGATGCCTGTAATTATTTGTCATAAGTCAAGTTTAAGAGAATACGTCAGTTGTTCCACACGGGTTAAATCGGGCTTACAAAACCCTTCTACAAGAGACAGAGCGGTTTTGTAACATCTGTTCACATCCTATAGTACTATAAAGGTCTGTCGGCTTTCTGTATTTTTTCCAATTCGTCACGAAGCAATTGTCTTTTTAAGCCGCCTATCCTGTCAATAAAAAGCGTTCCGTTGAGATGGTCAATTTCGTGTTGGATCACACGGGCGAGAAGTCCATCCGCTTCAATCTGAATTTCTTCACTGTAATCGTTCATTGCTTTAACGACTATCTTTTCCGGACGTTTCACGTCAGCACGGAGGTCAGGGATGCTTAAACATCCTTCCTCTGCCACACTTTCACCTTCAGCACTCAAAATTTCAGGATTGAACAGCATGAGCGGTTCATAGTCTGCGTCTTCTGGGTCTATATCAACAATGAGGAATCGTTTTAAAACGCCTACTTGCGTTGCTGCGAGTCCGATGCCGTGTGTTGCGTAGAGCGTCATCAACATCTCCTCAGCAAGTGTCATTTCTGCGTCAGTGATTTCCTGAACTGGTTCAGCTCTTTTACGGAGGACTGGGTCCCCATAATAACGAAGTTGCAGTGGTTCTGTTTTAGGTAAGCGTGGTATTTCGTCTACGCCCTGGTCTTCAGATTGTCTGTTTTTACGTTTTCTTTTTGGTTTTGACATGCGTTGGACAATTTCTCCATTATTCTTTCGTCAGTGAAAAAGTTTTAAATATCATAACACTTGTAGTGGAGTATGTCAAGAAATTATTATACCAATAGAATAAATATTTGCAATTAGCGTTTGGTTGGACTATAATTAACATAGTGATATATATTATATCTCGATTTGGGTAAAAATCCAGTATTTTCTTGAGAAAGATATTTAGAATTTTCAGAGTTACTCTGAAACTGATTACACCGTAAAAACACTATAAATCCAGTATAGGACAGGTTTTATAAGGTGTTTCTGTATAAATGTTTAGAACTGACTCTGAAATTTTAACGTAACGGAGGAAAATGATGACAGGTAAAAATGCTAAAATCACATATCAGGCAGTTCTTGAAGGTCGCTATGGCGTATTGGATGAGATGTCCAAAGAATTACTGGCAGAATTAAAAACGGATTTGTATGCGTTGTTTGAAAAAATTAGCGGTTATGAACTTGCAAGTGCTACTGTAGATCGTATCCGTCGTTTTGCTATAGAAAATGCGAATCATGTTGTCGGTGATTGCCAGAATATAGATGAGAATGAATTAGAAAGGATTCAAGAGACAATTTATCTGTTTTTAATCGTATTGATTAAAGAATTTATATCTGATGAGCATCGGAATTTTGTGGTGAGACGTCATGCACGAGGAATCACTACTGCCGAAGCAGTTCAGGAATTAATGGTAGAAAACGCTACGATAGGGCGGTTTGCACAGGATGATGCATTAGGTGAGAAACAACTTCGTGAGATATTGACTCATCGGATGTCATATTTGAAACCAGGGACAGCTCGGTGGCCTGAGAAAAAATATGGGACAGTATGGCGCGAGGAGCGAGAAAAATATAAACATGCAATAGTCAACCTCCCTTTTACCTCCGCAGTGGAACAAATTGCTCTATTAGCCAAACACGCTGAACACATTAATTCGGTGTTAGGTAAGAATGAATATACGGTGAAGGATATGGAAGTGTTGACAAATTCGTTGACTAAGACGTTAGGAACCTTACAAAAGTTAACAGCGGTTGAACAACCGCCATCTGAGAATTTGTCTGGTGCGCAGCTTGTTGCGGTTCTGGAACGTTTAACGGTTGCGTTAGATACGCCTGATCAACTTACGCTGAGTGGTGATACTGATGCACTTGTATCGGTTTTGGAGCAGTTGACACTTGCGTTAAAGACATCTGGTCAGAAGGTGCTGGGTGAAGAATCTGTTCAGGATGCGGAGGTCGTTTTTGCGGAGGATGATGATAGTTTGCAGTGAAATACTCCTCAATTGTCCTATACTCAATTTTAAGTTGTAGTTCCTTTATTTAAAGTTACGGTTGTTTGCCATGCGTGGTCTTCGCCTGCGACGGGGAGGGTTTACCTAATTCGTCGGTAAAGTCGGGATATGTTTATTCAGGAAATGTTACGCGATCATAAATTTCACGCAGAGAGAGTTCAGATTGGACTGAAACAAGTGGTAGGCGTTCTTCAAGGTTCTGAAAATCGGTAAGAATCCAATTGTTCTCTTGGCGGCTGAAACGTTCAACACAAATCTTGTCTTGTGCAACAAGGACGTATTCCTGTAAAGATGGCAGCTCTCGGTAGTGCATAAATTTTTCACCGCGATCATAAGCCTCTGTTGAAGGTGACAAAACTTCTACAAGAATAATTGGATTGAGAAGTATATCAAAGACATCGTCTTCAAAACGCGGTTCTTCACAAACGACAACGACATCGGGGTAGAAATAGGATGAAGTACTGGGTGTGCTAACCCGCATTTCGTTTGCATAAGTTTCGCACCCTCGCTCCTTCAAATTGATATGGAGCATGGTAGATATATTCATCGTAATAAGGTTATGCGCGCGACTTGCACCGGACATTGCGATTATTTTACCTCTAACGTACTCACTTCTAACCGTTTCTGCGTCAGGTATCGCCTTGCGTTCTAAAGTAATATATTCTTCAGGGGTGAGGTATGTTTGTGCTGCAGAAGTTGCCATGGGTTCCTCCAGTAATTCACAGATAATTCATTATAGCGTAACTTAGGTATGTGTATCAAGATGAAAGCGAGAATTTGTGCAAGAACTGAATGACTCTATATCAAGGAGTTTCCATAAGATAGAGATGGAAACCTTCATCACCAATTGTAGAACCTGTGAATTTTTCTAACAGTGTTAGTTGATACTCCTCAATCTGTGACACATTCAGAGCACTACTCATGATAATTAGCACGTCTTGGGAGTTTTGCGTACTTAGCATTTTGGCTTCTTTGACGACGTCTCTGTTAGAGACACTATGTGCTCTGGCTTTGTCCCATCTGACAAAAGAGCCGAATCGCCTGCCACGAGGATAATAAACTTGATCCTTTTCAAGGTAACCGACAACGGTGCTCACCGAAGGGTCACTATGCCCTACCATGAGCATATCCTGCCTGCCTTGCGCCTTGATATATTCAGCAGTTCTCTTTCCATTAGAGAAGATGTGTTCAATATCCATACGAACAGCAGTGATGCCACCGAGAAAATGAACAACAAGGATGATAACGAAAACGGGACCGAACACCCACTGGGCAAATTCACTGATGCGATTGAATTTCAGTTTTATCTCAGGACAATCGTAGTAAATCCAACTTGCCAGAACAAAGGTGAAAAACAGAAACCCGTGATGACGGATACTACCGCCATACTTTACATAGAAAAATGCGAGAAGTCCAACCGTGGCTATGAGGTAGGTCAGAAGTGCGGTCGGACGTTTCAAGAAACGGAGCACACACCAGAGGACGATGAGATAACAGAGCGGTAACCGGATGAGTTGAAAGAGTGGGTAGCTATTGAGTTGATGGCTACCCCAGAATCCCATGGTTGCTCTTGGGGATGGCAGCATGGCTTGCGTAATGATTTTGGTGATGGCGTTCATACGTTGAACCGTAAACTTGAAGTTCCATCCAACAGCAAACCCAGTATCGGCGGGTGGATTGAGTTGCAGGACAGCAGTCACAATACCGAAGCCGATGAGAGCAAAACCTATCCATATTTGACGTCTATTTTCTGTGTGCGTCTCTTCTTTACAGCAGTAAAAATAGAGGTATTCGCACAAGAGAGCGAATCCGATCGCAATGGTCACGATGAGGGCATGCACGCTGGTGTGTGCCATCAGTATTAGGACAATTCCGACCCATACAAATCGTTTGTAACGTTCTCTATAAAGCACACAAAAGATGGTAATAAACAACACACCGAAGGCATAATTTCGGGCAACGATTGCATATTCGTAGAGTGCGAAATATCCGAAGGCGAATAGAAATTTATGGAGCCAATGAAATGGGGCATAGCGCGTAAAAAGGAATACTGTTGTAGCAGCAATCAGAAGGTGAAACACCTGCATCAAAACAGGCGAAGCAGAGATGCGGCTGAGGGGCATGAGGCAAAGATGCCAGAAAGCAGGATGCCCCTCATATTTCATATTCGCGAAAAGTTCAAAAATAGATGCACTATCCCTTGCAAGCAGCCATGCTTGAATTTCGTCTCGCCACATTTCATGGTGTATTGCTGCATAACCACCCACAAAGAGGAAAAGTGTAGTCACACCCAGCGCGTAGTACAGATCAAATTTATGTAAACGGCGCGGATGGTGGGATTCTTGAGTTTGATATAATAGGGAGCGGAAAAAATTCTGGAAAAACATTAAGTTTTTAATGAGCACCTAAACTGGAAATAGGTAACCATATACCTCCAGTGCTGCGAGTAATGAATTTTTGAAAAGGTTCATCAAGACCTACGACATCCACCTTAATTTTGGTATCGTTCATTTTGGTTAGCACGTCACGGGCAGAATAGTTGCCACTAACATATTCGTCAGTAATCAAGATGAAATGTACATCAGCATTTTGCCTGAAGTCGACTTCATCAGTCGCGCGGATAAGGGCATCTATGGCTTTTTCGCCACCACGACATTTCACTTGTGATAAGGCTCGTTTGATCTGAGAGACGGAACGGGTTTGTGGTATCACATCAAGATCTAAACCCAGCATGTTTTCCCGAAAAATGACGATTCCAATTGTAAAATCAAGTTCAGCGTCGTCAAACAGATCGGTCATGCGATTCAGATGCGTTCGGACTGCGTTAATATTATCTTTCATACTACCGCTTGCATCAATAATGAAGACTATGTCAACAATATCTGCAGTTCGGTTTGTTACGATGTGTTGCCCGATGCGTGTCAGTATTGTGGTCGGCAGTGGGAGATCGCTAACACTCGGAAGCGTGACATCTGCGTGAGGTTTGGAAGATTGATGTTTTGTGCCACGGAATATGTCTTGTGAATTAAAATTTCCTGTACCTGGAAGATTTCCTATATCTTGATTAACTGCCATCTCTGTAGAATTTATACCGGTTTTGTCGTTATCTAAAGTATGGGAATTAGGAAGAGAAAAACCGCTTAAAGGGGTTACAGGATTCTGATGTGCAATTGGTGTCGGGGTAGGTAAGGATGCTGTCGGAGGGTTTACCTCCGTTTCAATTTGCCTTTGCTTAACGGGTGTTAATTTCGGAGGAATATATTGCTCTCGTTTTAATGTGCGTAAAGCACGTTGTGAAAGCACCTTTGATATTTCAATGTGTGTTATGTCTTCTACCAAACGTGGTTCAGTATGATCAATTACTCTCAAGACAGAAACCAGAAAGACGTGAAGACCTATAGAGAGAATGAGAGCATAGTGAAAAGTTCTTGTTATTTTAGGTTTCATACCATACATCTTTTATCGGAAAGCGCGTATGTAGTAGAAAAACTCTTAGCAGAATTGAAAACACAAAACTTCTATAAATTAGCTAAACTTGATGTCTCGTTTGCGTTTATTATTGCATGAACAGATGCGTGTTTTCAAGTTAAAGTTAGGTTACGGGTGTGTAAAGTTTTGCCACTGATTATTTTTTGCAAATTAACTTGACAAAACAATGTTTTTATGTTAATATTATTATAACATAATTAAATAGTGTTCTCAATATACGCAAAATTTCTAAAAAAAGAAGAAAAACAAAAATGCTGAAAATCACGTCCCAATCCTTGTCCTGATTGACTTCTGCACGTCACTAGGACGTGCAAAACGTCCTAAATCAATGTGTAGATTGGGGAGGGCGAACGAAACTTAACCGACAATATGCTTTGTACGATGCGTGAGTTTGATAATAAAATGTAAGTTCGCTCTAAACACTTTTCATGAATAAAAAAGCAGTATTTTTGTAGCATAACCTGTTAGGTTGTGCGTTTTTTGCCAAAAATAACAGAGAACGCTGCGGGTGAAAACTTTTTCAAGCTCACGTTTGTACGCAAACTTTACATACCCTTAGGCTACGGGTGTCAATGTAAGGCACTCAAAGTTGTATTCCATTTTGTTTTCCAATTGCAGAAATTAAGAAACTTTCAGTCTTTAGTAATCGTTAATAAATTTGGTAAATGTCGGGTTCCTAAAGTGGCAATTCTCTTAACACATAACATAAAGCGATAACACTACACGCATCTAAAAAAACGAAACCACTATACAAAATCCTTTCCTATGGAGATGCTTCTGAATGAACCCAGATCAAAAAATTGAAAAACTAACCACGCTTCTCAATAAACATCATGAATATCGCGAAACCTGCTTAAACCTCATTGCCTCAGAAAACACGCCTTCACCGTTAGTAGAAGATCTCTTTGACGAGAGATTGGCGCGGCGATACGGAAATTATCAAGGCACTGATCTTTATCAGCGGAACTACAAAGGCAATCGTTATATCGCTGAAATAGAGGCGTATACACAGGAGTTGGCAAAAGAACTGTTCAATGCGAAGTTCGTTGATTTCCGCCCGCTTTCTGGAAACATTGCAGGGATTGCAACGACATTCGCATTGGCAGAACCGGGTGATATAGCATTAGAAGTGCATAACGGTCATCGTTATGCAAATAAGCTTGCTTCGTCTCCGTTAAAGGTTGAACTACAGTCTATTCCAATTTCGTGGGACGGTCTCCGATCAAACATTGACCTTCCTGCAACGTTTGCCCTGATTGAGAAACACAAACCGAAAATCGTAAACATCGGCTCTGGCGTGTTTCTCTTTCCACAACCCGTTGCAGAATTGAAAAGCGCGATGCGTCAAGCAAATCCAGACTCATATCTCATTTATGACGCTGCACACGTTATTGGACTCATAGCAGGTGGCAGGTTTCAATCGCCATTTGAAGAGGGAGCGGATGTTATCATTTCAAGCACACACAAAACCCTCGCAGGTCCACAAGGTGGCATAGTGTTAACAAACGATAAATCTATTGCTGAACGAATTGGGAAAACGTTGTATCCGCTGCTGATGAGTAACCATCATTTGAGTCGATTGCCAGCATTAGCAGGTACGTTTGTTGAATGGATGGCATGTGGCGCAGCGCATGCGGATGCAATTGTCGCTAACGCGAAGGCTTTGGGACAAGCATTAGCGGATCGTGACGTTCCAATGCTCGGCGCGGAACTTGGATTTACAGAGTCGCATACGTTGATACCAATTGTAGACGCTTTTGGCGATGATGGGAACGAATTAGCAAATCAATTGGAAGCATGCCATATTATTGCGGGCGCTGCGGGACTATCTCCTGAAGTCGGCACCTCTGGTTTGCGATTTGGTGTGCAAGAGGTGACCCGTTGGGGAATGACACCGGAAGATGCACCGGATATCGCAGATTGTATTGTCGCTGCGCTCTCAGGAGAATCGCCTGATACGGTCAAACCAAGAGTTACGCAAGTAGCACACCGTTTTAATACAGTTCAGTTTACGGTAAAGTAAAAAGCAATAAAGATTTAACATTATAATAAATTTTTGTAACGTTTTGGATTATTGTAGCGTTAATTTATTATAGCACTAATGTTTTATGGTTGGATAGGTTGTCATTAACATTTTAGGTGATGTTAATGTGTTTTTAAACAGTAAATAACAAGAAAAGGAATATTACTATGGGAAATAAAGCACCCGATTGGGTGAAAGTAGCCAAATTAAGTGAAGTGCCTGAGGGACAACCGAAGGCAATTAAAATGGGAGAGGGTCGTAGCATTGCCCTCTTTAATGTTGATGGGAAGATTTATGCGACCGATAATCAGTGTCCGCACATGGGCTACCCGTTAACACGAGGCACAATTCGAGACGGTATCCTGACATGTGATTGGCACCGCCGCAGTTTTGATTTAGAAGGTGGTGGTTGTTTTCACGTCGAATGTGATGACTTAAAGGTTTTTCCGGTGGATATCCGAGGCGATGAAATTTGGATTGAACCGGGAGATATGATATACCGCCGCGCAGAAGAACACAAGCAACTGCTCAGAGAAGGTCTTTTGAGTGAAGACCGATGGACGATGTCCAAAGCAATTGCCTTATTACTTAAAGGTGGTGTACCAGAAGAAGAGGTGATGGGTTCAATTCTGGAACACGTTGCACGGCATATTCCTTCCGCTCATGGCTCAGAAGGTGGCGAGGATGTTTCCAGACTCATCAATGGACTCCGAGTTGGTAGTAGATATGAAGGTGAAGATAGACTTATCGCTGTTACGACTGCTGCGTGTTCTGCCGCAGGAGAAGCACGTCAACGGCTTGAAGTTGTACCACTGCCTGAACCTGTCAGTTGGGAAAAGATAGAGCAGTGGGTTCGTATCTTCTCTTATGAAGGACAAGCCGGGCGAATTGAGCGATGCTTGTTCACAGCGTACCATAAAGGCGATGCAGACAAATTGCGTCCACTACTCATTGAATGTGCTATGGAACCCAATTTTATTGATAATCCACAAATCCCGCTTTATGTGAGTTATCTTTCTGAAGTCGTTGACGAATTTGGATGGGATAGAACAGCGGACCTGTTCTTTTATCTCGGTGCAGACCTCGTGGGACATCACCCAGCGGATCCAGAACGGTACCGCAGAGATGCTATCAATCTCCTGAAAGAGATGATGCCGACAATTGAAAGTGCCGCTTTAGAACGCACCAATAAATTTGACGAAGATGCTTTTGTTGAAGCACTTACCAGCGTCAATCTTCAACGTTCATTTGAAGAAGTACAGGCAGTCATAGTTGATGGTGTCAACTTAGATAGAGTCATTACATCACTGGTTCTACTCGCGGCAGATCGAATGGCAAACACACCTGTGAATGTAGATGCGGGTTGGTGGAACTTAACAATGGAACTTAACCTCGCGGCATCTTTGCGAAGTGCGCAAAAAGTAGGTGGAAGCCTTGTCGCAGCGAAAGGGATTTTCCACGTTGCGTGGCAAATCTTCGCTGACCGCTGGATAAATATATCCTCACGACCTCTCAGCGAACCATTGAGTGAAGAAAAACTTGATGTTGCAAATGAAGCAGAGGGTATCAAACACATTATTGGAACGATTGAGTCACTCAACGTGCAAGATGTGGGACCGCAAGTACTTGGCTATCTAAATGCTGGTTATTCTGCTGAACGGCTACTCAAAGCGATCGGGCATTCAGTGCTTTGGGATGATACCGGCAGTGAAGTTCTCCCGACATTGCGAACTGTGTTTGAAGAATGGAAGCACGCAGAAGGACATCCCGCACAACCGCAATTGCTGGTCGGATTAGCACGTTACGTCACAGACATCCGATCCAACACGGATAACAAATCTGCAGCTACCACAGCGATGAATTTTGCTGAAGGCAGAACAACAATTGAGGTTTTTGAGGAGTAATCTTTAATGCGCCAAAATGCTTGGCACTTGCCACGTGAAGAATATATTGAAGCGGTAAATATAAGAGACGAGAACCAAGTCAAATCCTTGTTAGCAGATAACGAGGAACTTCTTGAGTTCATTGATGAACCTTGGTTCGAATTTGATGCTCCTGCAGTTGTGTTTGCCGCTTCAATGGTTGATCGTCCGCTTGTAGAGGTACTGCTTGATGCCGGAGCAGACATCAACGCTAAGAGTTCTTGGTGGGCAGGTGGAACGACAGCACTGCAGCACGCAGCAGGGTCAATGCTCGGATACAGCCCGAAAATGGCTGAGTATCTAATTGGACGCGGTGCTACGATTGACGCACATTCAGCAGCGGGTTTGGATATGTTTGAAACGCTTGAGGCGTTAATTCGTGAAAATCCCGATGTTGTTAACGCACCAGGATGTGATGGCATGTCTCCACTTCATTTCTCAGCGACACCTCGAATTGCTGAACTACTCCTCAAGAACGGCGCTGACATAAATCTACGTGACCGTGATCATTGGGGAACTGCAGCGCAATGGACAATACGGAGACGACCTGAAGTATGTAAATACCTGCTTGACCAAGGTGCTGAAGCGGATGTTGTCCTCTATTGTGCAAGGGGTTACGTTGAACAGGCGAGGGCAGAATTTCAAAAAAAACCTGAACTGCTAAATCTTAGGTTAAATATGAAAGCACCTGAAGGCTACATTATTCCTTCGTCTAAACCGTCAAAGGTTACCGGCGACCATCCACAGGTCGTTCCCGGTGGACATGTCTATGTTTATCAGGTTGGTCCGACCATGCCGCTGCTTGAGATCGCACTTCAGGCTAAGCAAACAGCAATCGCTGATCTACTCATTGACTTAGGTTATGAGATCAACTTGCGAGATTGGTATGTGCTTGTTGGGCAAGGACCGAAGCGGTTTGATGCATTGCTGAAAGGGTTTCTCGCCAAAGGTTTGGATATCAACGCACTTCAAAAGCACCGACGAGGGATGTGGTCACCACTACATTGGGTTTCACAACGCGGTTTGACGAACGGTGTCGCATGTTTATTGGCAAACGGTGCCGACCCGAATGTAACCGATGATAAAGGGCAAACCCCGCTACACTTCATTGCACAGAAAGGTGTCGGCAAAAACCAAGTAGAGCTGCTAATTGAACACGGTGCTGATCTCAATGCTCGTGATGATGCTGGACAGACGCCGCTTGATTATGCTAAGAAAGCAAAGCGGAAATCGGTTGCAGATTTTCTGACAAAATTAGGAGCGGAAAGCAGTGGATAATCAGCATCAAGCAACTGTGAATTATCTGCTTTATTGCAGGTCGCGATTCGGAGATCGCTCCTACGTAGGAGGGAACTCCGATTCCCGACAAGGTCACTCGCTTTTTGGCAAATCGAGTCTTAGGAGGACTCAAGCATGCAATACGATGAAAATACTCCATTTTATAAACTGCTTGCTACAAAATATAAGCAAGAAGAGGAGGCTCTTGGTATTGCCATCGTTGAAGCGCATCCAGAAATCGCCAAACTGACATGGCCTGGTCCGGATGAAAAAGGACAACCATTTGTCAAAGGCAGTACCGCACTGCATTACGCTGCTAATGACGGAAAAGATCAGCTTGTTCTTAAGCTTCTTGAATACGGTTCGGATATTAATGCAAGTGGTGCAAACTGGTACCGATCTGTGCTTTCTTGGGCTGCTAATAATGCATGGACTTCAACGATACGTTTACTTCTTGCAAATGAAGCGGATCCTATGTCTTTAGACGCAGTTCATGCCGCTGCGTTTGGCGGTTCTTCGTGTGGCGAAGGGCGAGAACAAGAATACGCAGAATCGCTGCAAATCCTGATTGATGCAGGTGCCGATATGAATGATCGTCGTCATTATCAGAACCAAACCCCACTTGGAATTGCTTTAAAAAGCGGAAACAGCGGCGCTATTAAGTATTTACGTAGCATCGGTGCCGCAGAAGTATAGAATTTACCGAACTTGTCGGTTGGGTAGAACGAGGTGAAACCCAACAGATTGGATTTATATAAGATACGAAATAGTCATCGGTAGGAAAATTACCTTACCGTTGATGTGATAGGAGAAATGTATAATGTTATCAGAAAATGGAAATTACGTAAAAGTCGCTGCCCGAAGTGATATAGCAGAGGGAAAACCGAGGGCAGTCAGAGTTGAAGGACACAGTATTGCCCTCTTTGAACATGAAGGTAATGTTTATGCAACAGATAACCAGTGCCCACACATGGGATATCCACTAATAAGAGGACATGTCAAAAGAGGTGTTCTGGCATGTGACTGGCACGGTTGGAGTTATGACATGGAAGGGGGCGGATGCTTCACTGGTGGTTGTGATGACCTCGCCACGTTTCCCGTTGATGTCCGAAATGGCGATATCTATATAGATGTTGAAAGTGGTGGAAAGAAACGGGATGATGCACATTTTCTCTTGTTGAAAGAAGGACTGTTTTCCCATGACAGTTGGACGCTCTCCAAAGCTATCGCTATAATGTTGGCAAAAGGTGTTTCAGAAGATGAAACCTTGGAGATAATGGTTAAGCACATGGTGCGGCATATTACGACAGCGGAAGGCGCACGAAGCGGCGGTGGACGTATTGCAACGTTGATGCACGGCATTAAGGTCGCACACATGTATGAAACGGATGACAGACTGATTCCGCTGATGATGGCTGCAACGCATGCTGCAGGCGGACACAATGATCGTCCTGACCGCCAACCGCTTCCACCGCCTGTTGACTGGGAAAAACTTGAAAACTGGATTAGAGTGTTTACCGCCGATAAAGAGTGGGAAGGCATTGAAAAATGTCTTATCACAGCGAGAGAATTAGGGGGGCATGAAGACAAATTTATCCCGCTCTTCCTTGATTGTGCGTCCCAATGGTTCTTTCTCAGCCACTCCAGAAACCTAATTGACCTTTGCCATCTGGCTGAAGTGCTGGAAAAATGGGGATGGGAGATGACTGGAGAATTAGTGTGTAACCTCGGCGCAAAGATACTTGGACAAGGCCGTGGCAGACCCGGTGAACGCCTCCGTGAAGCACTCCAAAAACTGGAAGATATGGATCATCTCTTTGATGACCTGCCACAGGAAAAATCGCCTGACGCAGACGTTGATTTTGACGAAGATGAATTATCCGCCGATCTGGTCAGTGGGGATATAGACACAATTTTTGATGCTATAACGAAAGTGCTCACAGCAGGCGCTTCCATTGACGCAATTGCTACAACCATGGTCATGACCTCTGCTGATAGAATGGCAAGAACACCAGTTAACATGAGTCCCGGTTGGTGGGATTTACAAGAAGAGATGGAATTAGCGGCGAACATCAGAAAGGTGCTTCGTTTCGGTGGCACTAAAATTGCCGCGAAGGCACTCTACCATTGTGGATGGAGATTTTACTCTAACCGATGGCTAAACATTCGGCATCAACCGATTTCAGAAGTGAGATCGTCTTCAACTACCAAAGTCCTTGATGAGGATATGGCACTTGACGCAATTATTGATGGGATTGAATCTGTTCGTATCCAAGAAATCGGGCGACGTACCCGTGAATATCTAAATTCTGGATGTTCCGCGGAAAAACTGATGGCTGAAATGGGACAATGTATCCTCAAGGATGATAACGGTGAATCTCTCCTCAGCACGATTCACATTGTAGATAGAGAATGGCATTACTGTGAAACCCATCCCGCCCGGAATCAACTGATTGTTGGGTTGGCACGATGGGCAACTGATGTTCGCAGAAATGCGGGGAACGATTCGGCGGTGCAAACTGCACACCGCTTCGCAAAAGGTGAAACCGCTACAGAACTTTACGAGTAGCATAATTGATTATGATTGTAGGGCAGGGTTTATTACCTTTGCCCTACTTTTTTATGTAGCGTAGGTTGGGTTTCACCCCAATCTACTTGTAGTGTAAATTTTAAGCAAGCCCCAACACGCTTATCCTTAGATGACAGGGTCGGTTTCTAACCGCTCCGTATAATTCAAAAGTACTCTTGTGGGAGGCGTTTTCAACGCCGATACAAAACAAATCGGATTGACAAAGCCTCCCACAAGAAAATCAACAATAATTGAAACCTACCGCTTAAACTCCCGTTAACTAACAAATGAAAAAAATCTTTCTATTTATTCTTTTTAGTCTATTATGTTTGTCGGTTCATAGCGCATCGTTGGAGCCCGCCTTCCAACTGGGCGAAAAACAGAGTCCACGACTTGACAGGTTGCTGCCTGATGTCGCACGGTATATGGCTTTTAACAAGGATAGCACAAAATTGATTGCTAAAGGCATGGGTGGAACCTTGGTAGAATGGGATATTCACTCACGCGGAAAGCGAGAAGTAGGAGATATCCACGCAAAGCGATTGTTTGTTTATGCTGCTGGCACTAATCAACTTTTAATTCAGAAAGAGTATGATGTTACAATTCTCAATCTTGGAGGTGGCGATGAAACACAGGTAATAAAGGGTCAGTATGAAAGTGGAAGTCTCTCGGCAGACAGCACTTTGGCAGTATTGTCAAAAGGCGACAAAGAATTTGAATTTTGGCAACTCGCTAAGGCGGGTCCGAAGCCTGTAAAGACCTTTCTGACTACTTTGCCGATTAGGAACGGTCTTACGCTTTCTAATGATGGTAAATATATTGCGGCTGCCGAAGGCACTTATCGTGATGGCGAAGGTCATCGCACAATTGTTGAAATTTGGGATGCAAACAATGAAAAGCAACCTCTGCGTGTTTTCAACACCGGCGAAATTCTTGGCGTGTGGAATTTGGTATTTTCAGAGGGCGGAACGATGCTCGCTGTTGACACGCAACTCAACGCTAAATCTGGAATTTGTGTATGGAATATTAAAACAGGAGCGCAGCTCCTCAACAAATCTGGATTTGAAGCATACTGGACACGTGCTCTCGCTTTTGCACCTAATGAAAATTCAAATTCTACGGAATACCTTGCTTCTGGAGACGAAAAAGGCAATCTCCGAGTGTGGAAAATTCCCGGTGGAGAATCGATAATTTGGGAAACCTACCCAACTGGCATTCAAGCGTTAGCATTTTCGCCCAACGGTGAGTATTTAGCAGTCGCATTATGGGATACCACAATTCAGATTTTAAGGTGGAAAAGAGATGGGAAATAATAGTGAATCTTACACTGACGAAAAAGGACGCACCCGATGGCACGTTAACGATGAAATAGCGTTAAGACTATTGGAGCTACATACCTTTCTGATTATGGCAGACTATCCAGAAGATCATGCGTCGCGATATCCTCGTTTGGCACATTCCATCTCCCGTTTCCCAGAATCCGTCGCTGATCTTGTCGAACAAGGACGGTTGATAGAAGAAATTGGCGGGATTGGTGAAATTGTTGAGACTATCATCACCGAATATCTACAAACTGGAACGTGCTCAAAAATAGAGGAATATGCAGGCGACATTCCGCAGACAGTTACTGAGCTTGTACCCATTCCTGGGCTTGGCGCGAAGACGATCACGCGCTTATATGAGGATATTAAAGTTGATAGTCTCGTATCCCTCCGAACAGCAATTGATGAAGGTAAACTTAAAGGTTTTAAAGGCATTGGTAAGAAGACATTAGATAAAATTGAGGAATACCTCAATACAAACTTATAGATTAACGTTCCTTGAACTGCGGATATAAGGGTCCGCAATAGAGATGATATTATGGCAAATTCACGAATAACCGGTAACATGGTTGGTGGTAAAAAGCATGGGTATTGGATTACCTATTATGAAAATGGATTAAAACGTAGCCAAGGTCGCTACATTCACGGTAAAAAAGATGGTATTTGGATTCAGTACTATAAAGATGGCAGCAAGGCAACTGAAGCTTGCTTCCGAGATGATAAGTTGAAGGACCTTATATATCCTTCTGCATAAAAATGTGAACGATAGAGTTTTGTATAAACACGGTGCGGTTAGGAAACCGCACCATAGGCGTCAATTTTGCGTACCTCCAGGCCCGGTAGGTTCGGTTTGCAACCGAACCGGACCAAGCCCAGGCGAATCCTGGGTGTTTTGTTAAGCAGCACTGCTTAGTGGACAGGATAGGTGGAGGTTTCTGCGTAGGCTCCGGTTCGGTTGCAAACCGAACCCGACAAATGCCAAACGCGCATTTGGCGTTGATTCACCGGCCTGGGCATTCAGTGCATAATTCTTTTCTTAAATTGACGCATAAGGTGCGGTTAGGAAACCGCACCTACTTGAGTGAAGTAGTAACTAACAATCTGAGGCACTAATTTATGGCAAATTCGCGAACAACCGGTGAAATGGTTGATGGCAAAAAACATGGATATTGGATTACCTACTATGCGAATGGACTCAAACGCAGCGAGGGAAACTATATTCATGGCAAAAAGAATGGACCTTGGATTCAGTACCACAAGAATGGCAACATCTATGTTGAAGCCTTCTTCCGTGATAATAAGCATGAAGGTACTTACACATCTTATCATGAAAATGGAACCCTCGGAATGATTGGAACTTATCCCAAACACGAAGGCAAATCTTATGATGGGAAAAAGGTAGGCGCATGGCAATGGTACGAAGACGATGGAGAAACGGTCTGGCGTATCATCACCTATAAAAAGGGTGGTGCCCGCGCAAAACCGGATGAATATCCACTCGGAACTTGCCACGGTTGCGGAGAGGCGAAACGTCTAAAGTGGGATGATAGTTGTCCTCGGTGCGGCGCAGAGATTGATTAGTATAGGATTCTACAATGGAGAAAATAAAAAATAAGAAAGAATTAGGCGAAAGTTTAATTGAAGCAGCAAAACAGGGTGATATCGCACAAGTTCGTAAGCTTGTGGAAAACGGGGCAGATCCAAACTATAGCTGGATTCCGCCTTTTATGTGGGCATATTTTGAGAGAAACGTAGATATTGCTAAATACTTGATAGAACAAGGCGGCAACGTTAATCACGATATCTTTTCAGAAGGTGTTCTGTTGAGTTTCGCTGCAAGAGATGGTGAGTTAAAGTTTTGTGAGTACTTAATTGATGTCGGTGCAGATGTAAATCATGCCATGCCGAAAGGCGGAGAAACTCCTTTGCATAACGCTGCAGAAGCCAATCAACTCAGTGCAATAGAAATATTGCTTGCGCATGGTGCAGAAGTAAATAAGCGCGCGAAAAAGGGTGAATCCGAATTGGAGTACGGACACATGGATGGAGAAACCCCGCTGCATATTGCTGGTGCTTTAGCATCAGTTGGTGTAATTCGCTTCCTACTTAGCCAAGGCGCAGACAAAACAATTCGCAATCTATCTGGCTTGAGTCCGTATGATATTGCTGTTAAGAAAGAACGATCTGAAGCGATCCTTAATATTCTTCATTTTGAAGATAAGTGACAATCCGATATAGATTGAAAATAAATGATAGAGAGGAAACTGAATAATGACGAACGAAGAAATTGCACAGAAGTTGATGGAACTTAATACGATTCTACTTGTAGCGGATTATCCAGAAGACCATGCTTCACGGTATCCTCGCTTAGCGTATACAATCTCTCGTATGGAGGAATCTGTAGCAGAACTGGTAGCTGAAGGAAGTTTACAAGAGAAGGTTCCCGGAGTTGGCGATATAGTCGCTACGATTATCACGGAATATGTAGAAACTGGAACATGTTCTAAATTACAAGAATACGCAAGCGACGTTCCAGAGACAATTGTTGAACTTATACCTATCCCCGGACTCGGTCCGAAAACAATAAAACTTCTGTATCAGGAGGTCGGCATTGACAGTCTTTTATCCCTCCGAACAGCAATTGATGAAGGTAAACTAAAGGGGATCAAAGGTATCGGTCCGAAAACAATAGAAAAATTTGAAGAATACCTTGATGAAAATTTGTAATAGGTATTCCAAAGAATACAGGTATACATTTACTCACTACACAAGAGGTGAATCATGCCAAGTAAACTTGATACGGGTGAGATGGTTGATGGCAAAAAACACGGATATTGGATTACCTATTACGCGAACGGGGTAAAACGAAGCGAAGGCAACTACATTCACGGCAAAAAAGATGGTCCTTGGATCAATTATCACAAAAATGGAAACAAATCTGGTGAAGCCTCCTTCCGCGATGGAAAATATGAAGGTCCTTGTATCACTTATCATGAAAACGGGAACCTCAGATCCAGGGGTGCCTATCCTAAACATGAAGGTAAATCCTATGATGGGAAAAAAGAATGACCATTTTATGGTTACGAAGAAGATGGCGAAACGGTGTGGCATATCACAACATATAAAAAGGGGGGCAGCCGTGCAAAACCGGATGTGTATCCTCTCGGAACGTGCGACGTTTGCGGCGAAGGTAGACGTTTAAGTTGGGGTGCTAATTGTCCAAAATGTGGTGCAGAAGTTGATAAGGCATAAGCAATGAGGTAGATTATGGCAAGTTCACGAGATACAGGTGAGATGGTTGATGGTAAAAAGCACGGATATTGGATTACCTATTATGCAAGTGGATTAAAGCGCAGCGAAGGCAACTTCGTTCATGGTAAAAAGGATGGGAAATGGATTCTCTATCACAAGAATGGGAATATATCCAGCGTGGCTTACTTCCGAGATGATAAGTACGAAGGTGAGTATATCTGTTATCATGAAAATGGAAATCGCAAATGGGGCGGTCCCTACAAAAAACACGATGGCACTTCATCCGATGGGAGAAAAGAAGGTGTGTGGCACTGTTGGGAAGAGGATGGCGAAACGGTGTGGCGTATCATCACCTATAAAAAGGGTGGTGCCCGCGCAAAACCGGACGAACATCCATTCGGGGAATGTCACGGTTGCGGTGAAGGTAGACGTTCAACTTGGGAAGATAACTGTCCACGATGCGACACAGAGCTTGACTAACAGTTCGCCGTACGGGATAATAGGATAAAAGGAGGTAGAAAATGAAAGTCATAAATATTTTGGTGATTATGCTGGGACTATCTATTACTGGATTATGGATTCATGAAAGCTGTGCGGAAATTGACCCTGAATCTGTCATGGGAATGTGGCTTTTCGATAAGGGAAAAGGTGCAGAAGTTGTAGATTCCTCAGGTAAAGGAAATGATGGCAAGATTGTTGGTGCAAAACGAGTAGAAGGGAAGATCGGCATGGGAATTGAATTTGACGGGAGTAATCAGGTCGTCATTCCTGCAAGTGCAACGATTGACGATTATCGTGACGGGTTTACGTACCTGCTCTGGGTGAAACCACTGGGAACGCCTGGCGGACCTCATATTCGTCTCATAGAAAGAGATTGGCACAACCCAAATATTCTTATCGGTCCCAACGATTTCTACGGTAGTTTCGTATTCAATGGTGGAATAGACAATAGCCAAATTCGGAGTGGGACATGGGAAATGGAAGAATGGAGTTTTGTTGCACTCACGCACGATGGCAAGACGCTTATTTTATATGTTGACGGTGAACAGGTTGCAGACATCAACGTTGCACAACCTGACCTTACGAAAAACAACGAAAGCGGTTCTATCTGGTTAGCACGATGGAAAGGTGGAGCGGGTTGGGATTTTTCGGGAGTCCTTGACGAAGTCGCTATTTTCAACACCGCTCTGGATGTAGACGACATCAATGATATTATGACAAAAGGGCTTGAGGACGCACTCGATGTTTCTCCCTTGGGCAGGTTAACAACAACTTGGGGGGACATCAAAAAAGGTAAAGCAATGCAATAGTGAACCTATGCCCAAAAACATTTTCAACTACTTTGGGAGAAGGGTTTACTAAAAAGTGCATCCGTTAAGCGTTAAGATAGAATGAATACACGCAAAGGAGCACAAAAGCATTATGAAAATTGATTTAGACTACCGGATCGCCTGGGGATTGATCGCGATTTTTTTAGCGTTTCAACTCCCAGGCGATTTATTAGCTGAAGACAAAGAAGCCTCAGCACACCGCACAGCGGTAGCTATCCGTATTGAAGGCACACCCCCGAAGTTGGATGGTATTTTGGATGACGACATCTGGAAAATTACGCCACTCCACGAAGGTTTTCGTCAACGCGACCCCGATGAAGGTGACCCTGCCTCTGAACGCACTACGTTCCAGATCGTCTACGATGACGATGCACTCTACTTTGGAATCATGTGCTATGACAGTGAGCCAAATAAAATAGATACGCAATTGATTAGACGTGATAATGTCTTTGTTGACTCAGATAAAGTTAATATTAACATTGATTCACACTACAATCGGCAGAGCGCTTTCTGGTTTACTGTGCATCCTTCAGGATCCGTGACAGACGGTATCATAGCCGATAATAAATATCCCGACAGGACATGGGATGGTGTATGGGATGCCAAGACGCAAATTCACGCGGATGGTTGGTCAGTGGAATATAAAATCCCGTTTCATGTGCTGCGTTTTTCTCCACAGGATGAATATGTTTGGGGACTCCAAGTTAATCGGTATATTAGCAGGAAAAAAGAGGATGCCCATTGGCGTTTGATTAAGAAAGATGAACCCGGCTGGGTGGCCCGCTTGGGAGACCTAACTGGCATCAAAGATATTCATCCCTCCCGACATATTGAAATTGTGCCTTATGCGATGGGTAGGACAATCTTTAATAGCGAAACAGATTTGTGGGGAAATATTGGCACTGATATCCAATATGGGATTAGCACCGGAACCACCCTCAACGCGACAATCAACCCCGATTTTGGACAGGTAGAAGCAGACCCTGCCAGCTTAAATCTCTCAGCTTATGAAGAGTTTTTTGAGGAACGTCGTCCCTTCTTTGTTGAAGGAGCATCTATCTTTCAAACCAGTGGACATCGTTTCTTTTATTCCCGACGTATTGGACGGCGCCCGGGACATTTTGATATCCCCACTGGGGCAGAGGAACTGAGCCGTCCTGAATCCACCACGATTCTCGGTGCTGCCAAAATTGTCGGCAGAACGCAAAGCAATACTTCTTTCGGCATCATGGAGGCAGTCACCGCACCCGAATATGCCCAAATCAAGGAAAACGGCAATCGCAGTGAACATCTCATTGAACCCTTGACGAACCACTTTGTAGGGCGAATCAATCAAGACGTGCTAAAAGGGAATTCACGTATTGGGTTGATAACCACCGCTGTTAACCGTCAAAACTCCAATGCTGCTTATGTAGGTGGGCTTGATTGGGATTTGAAGTTTGTAAAGGAACGTTTCCTAATAAGCGGCACCTTAGCAGGTAGTCAAGCAGGGAAACTTGATGCCCGTAAATCGGGCTACCTCGCCCACTTCAACTTTGCGAAACGCGGTGGATGGTTGAGATTTGATACCGATTTTAAAGCACTCTCTCCCACTTTTGAGACAAATGATCTCGGCTACCACCAACGTAGTGACAAATTAGACTGGAATTACGACTTCACGATACGCAAAGAGAATCCATTTAGCATCTTCCGACGTGTTAGATTTGGGCTTTTTGGCTGGCGCGCTTGGAACTACGACAAGGTGAATATCAAAAATTTCTCGGAAATATGGACAATTGGTCGTTTTAAAAACTATTGGGACTACAACCTCTCGGTTGCACGTAACTTTGCATCGTTTAGTGATGAAGACGAAAGACGTGGCGGCACACTGATCAAAAATCCACCGGGTTGGTGGGTTGCCGCCTGGCTGGCAACTGACAGCCGCAAAATGGTTCAATTAGAGCTGAATCCAATCTTCTCATGGGTTGACGACAAACGTTCGTATGGGTATGATGTCCGGCTCGGTCTACGCATTCGGATCGCATCTAACGTTGAATTTGCCGTTGGTCCACGGTATAACTATCAGAAGCGGGATGCACAATGGGTGGATATCGTTGAAAAGCATATCAATGGGAAAACGCAGCAACATTACGTTTATGGGGAACTTGAGAACCGCACTTTAGACTTCACCACGCGCGCAAACATCAGTTTTACACCAACGCTAAGCTTACAATTCTACGTGCAGCCTTTCATCACCATTGGTGATTATACGAACTTCAAAGAATTGATAGAGCCGAAGTCTTATCAGTTTCAACCGTATCCACTAAATGAGAATCGGGATTTCCATCGGCGTTCCTTACGAGGTAACACCGTTCTTCGCTGGGAATTTCGTCCCGGCAGTACACTGTTTTTCGTCTGGTCTCAATCGCGTGAAGCTGCCTTAGAATCAGTGAAGGAAGCAGACCTTGAATTTCGTCCGTTGCATCGCTTGGGTAGCAGTTTCACGGATGATGGGCAAAACATATTCTTAATAAAATGTCGGTATTGGTTTGGAATATAGTCTATAATTCACTATAGCGAACTTGGAAACTACAAATCATGACAATGATAAAGCTTTCTGTCCTGACTGGACACACCCGAGAGATACGTTCCGTGGCGTTTTCACCGGATGGCACCACACTCGCAAGCGGTGGTTTAGACACAACAATAAAGCTGTGGGATACTATAAGCGGCACCGAAAAAATGACACTTATTGAACATAAATCTCCAGTCAATACTGTCGCTTTCAGTCCAGATGGCACGTTGCTCTCAAGTGTCAGTGAGGATGGCACGGTCCGTTTGTGGAATCCCACAAGCGGTGAACTGCAAAATACACTCACTGGACATGCCGATTGGGTTTGGAGTGTCGCGTTTTCACCAGACGGAAACACACTTGCAACTGGAAGTTTGGACAATACAGCGCGACTTTGGGATGTTGTTAGCGGCGACCATAAAGGGACATTCACAGGGCACGGCGGGAGTGTCTTAAGTGTCGCTTTCAGTCCCGATGGTAGAACGCTGGCAACTGGGAGCGCGGATGAAACAGTTCGACTATGGGATATTAACATCCAACATTGTAAAACAACACTTACGAGACATCGGGGCAATATCTATAGTGCCATATTCAGTCCTGATGGTCAAGTCCTCGCAAGTGGCGGAAGTTTTGATAAAACCGTCCGGCTATGGGTTCCAGCAAATGGAGCATACAAGGCAACACTCAGCGGACATTCGGGCAGAGTGTGGAGTCTCGCTTACAATCCTGACGGCACCCTGATAGCAACTGGAAGTGCTGACAATACAGTACGGTTATGGGACACTACCAGTGGAACATGTAAAGCAACACTTAATGGGCATACAGGCAGGGTATCACAAGTTGCCTTCAATCCTCGTGGAGACATACTCGCCAGTGGCAGTACTGACAAGACAATTGTCTTGTGGAAGCGAGTTAGATAATTAATGCTGGATTATCTCTTGTGGGAAGACTTTATAAGCCCGATTTCCGATCAAATAACCCCTACATAAGATTTATGAGATACGCTCAAAAATAATCACAGAAAATTGCTATACGCCTAACATTTGACAAAAATCATTCCAAAGCGTATAATATAAACACAAACAAACATGAAGACGAAAAAATGAAATTTATTTTAAATTCAGATAGGGAGACAAATAGATATGGCTGATTACGCTAATCCTGACGTTTTAGTAAGTACGGAGTGGGTTGCCGAACACGGCAGCGATGCTGGCATCCGCCTACTTGAAGTTGACGTGGATACCTCGGCTTATGCAGAGGGGCATATAGCAGGGGCAGTCGGTTTGAATTGGCAGACACAGTTGTGCGACCAAATTCGACGCGACATTCTCACGAAAGATCAGTTTGAAGAACTCTGCAACGACAGTGGCATTGCTAACGATACCACTGTTATCTTTTATGGTGATAATAACAACTGGTTCGCTACTTATGCTCTATGGCAATTCCGCTACTATGGACACGATGAAAGTCTACTGAAGGTGATGAACGGTGGACGCCAAAAATGGATTGATGAAGGCAGAGACCTTGTTACAGCCGTTCCTTCTTACGCTGCTACTGGGTATCAGGCGAAGTTCCCCGATGACAACGTCCGCTCAACAAAGGACAACATTCTACCCACGCTTGAGCAGGGCGTTATCAATCTTGTTGACGTGCGTTCACCTGCAGAATTTTCAGGTGAAGTGATTGCACCGCCGGGTATGAGCGAAACTGCCCAACGCGGTGGACACATCCCAGGCGCCGCAAATATCCCCTGGGCAACCGCAGTGGCAGAAGATGGGACTTTTAAGTCTCACGACGAATTGGCATCTATCTACGGTGGCGCTGGTGTTGACGACAGTAAAGAGACCATCGCTTACTGCCGAATCGGTGAACGTTCATCGCATACATGGTTTGTGCTGAAATATCTACTCGGTTATGAAAAGGTTCGCAACTATGATGGCAGTTGGACAGAATGGGGTAATCTGGTCGGAGCACCTATAGCACGCGATTAAACCTGAAAATGGGTGATACAGCAGTCGTCCCAAATTCCTTGCAATATGCGAAAGATTGAAACATGAAATTTATTTCTACCCATGCAATTGCCTGCATGACGCGCCAAGATGTAGCACGGTTACTGAAGCGATTCCAAGAAGAAGCAAACGATGATGTGAGTAATATCCGTGTTTTGTGTGATACGTTGTCAGGTAGATTGGTTTGCGAATGGGAAGCACGCGACAAACTAACGCTCATTGAGTGGCTGAAAAAGTGTAACGTGCAATTGCGAGGCACAGGTGAATGGGTAATGACGGTTCAGTACGAATCGGTTGGTGATGAATTGGTTTCCCCAACGCATCGGCAAAATTAAATTTAAAGAAATCTGTACATATACTATAGTTTGGGCAATTTTTGGGATTTTTAGGTAATAGTATTGAGCGGATGTCAAATCTCTCGTACATAGAGTTATCAACTTTGGAGTTGATAACTCTTTTACGTTATACCATTTCTTATAAAAAACTTCCCTTTAAGAAATAGCCGTTCGTAGTCGCGCAATTCATTACGCCTCGGACATTCGTCTTAAAATTTGTTACACAATCTCATAAAGGGATTTTCTTTATTAGGATTACCTAAGTTGCTACATAGTAGCACAGTCTGTATGAAGATTAAATAAATATTTCGGTAATTTCTTTAGTCCCGTGAATCAACGCCAAATACGCGCATGGTATTTGGCGGGGACGATATGTTTATTTTTTATGCCGTTCCTACGGAACTCAGGAAAAGTGTCGTTTTTTCTATAAACATATCGTCCCTACCTAATCAACGTTATGAATGCGCTTTTGGCATTCAACGGGACTGAAGAGCATATCATCCAATAGAAAACATGACAAAAAGTCATGCTTATGTGAAACAATATTTTACAAAAAGTTATTTAGCACAACTCGTTTATTAACTAAAAATACTTAAAATTAAATAATCTTGTCCAAAAAGTAAAAAAAATGTTGCATAAAAACGTAAATGGTGTATAATATTTAAGGATGTCAGAAATTACTTAAAAAAGTAGTGGACATTTTTGTAAAGTTGTGTATACTTTACACAAGGTGTTAGGAATGCACGGAACGCGTGTGTTACACCTGGGCACGCTCACCCCCGAGTGGGGGCGCGCCGAGAGTGCTGATCATCACAAAAGCACAATCAGCGCGTAGCCATGCCATAATCCGAGTATGACAGGGCTGGTTTTCATTTTACCATAAGTATTACGCTTGTTGCTATAGAAATTGAAAACCAGCGAGCCCGAAAGGGAACAGTTGACAGCAACTTTTCACTTTTCCTGCCAACATCTCCTTGAGGGTCTGTCAATCCAATAGACTCATTACGAACTCGCTGAATTCAGCGGGAAGACTATTTTATTAATCAAGGAGATTCTCACTCATGATAAATCGGAAACATCGGATCCTCGCAACTGTGTTATTATGTGCTATGTTATTTTCAGTCTTGGCAGTGCCAATCGGTTATTCTAAAGACAAACCCACCAGTAAAAGCGCTATCCTTTGGATAGCTCTTACAACTTTATTAGATATTTTGGATGCCTATGATCTCCTTATAGGGGTCATCATAAAAGACCTTAATATGATGGAGGACAGGCTTGCCGAGATCAATGATGAATTGAATGACAAATGGTATCCCAAAAAGGAAAAAAAGGAGGAAGAGCTTGAAGAAGAACAGCAAAAACTTGACAAGTTAAATGCTGAGCATGAGGCAGCAAAGTCAAAGAAACGTGGTGCTCAAGAGCGTATCAAAACGTTAAAAAGCGATATTTCTACAACAGAAACATTGCTTAAGGTGTTTTCACCTTCGACTTCACTACATTCGGAATATCAGGCACAACTTGAGATGCAAGAATCCGCGCTTGCCAGTGCCGAGCAAGAAGTGAAAGAAGCCAATAAGATTATCAATAGTCATTGGCGTGGAACGAAACGTGGTTATTATGAATGGATTATTGGCGATGCGTTTTCTGGTTTAACAGGCGAACTTTGTGATATAAAAGGACGTATCAGCACTTTAGAGGCTCAAGCAGACACCTTACGTCGCGAGATTAAAAAGAAGTCTACCGAGAAAGAGAATGAAACCACGCGCCGTAAAGAAGTCCAAAAGGATGTTGACAAGAAACGCAAAGAGCATGATGAGCAGAAAAAGAAAGAGGAACAAGATTCTAAGAACGAGAAATAAGGAGGTATTATTCTCATGAAAAAGCGTATGTTCAGCATAGGCATTATCATATCTTTGCCGATAGTTGCTTTTCTATACATATTTTCACAAGGTTTCTTTTTCACACCTAATAAGAACATAGAAACCTTCAACACCTATGAAAAACAGCTGAGTAAGTTGTTTGTCGCATATAGCAAACAGAGTGATACCATGACCGATGAAGAGTTTGAGGTGTGGGAAAGCGAAGTTGACGAGGTAAGTTTAAAAACAGCAAAAGCACTGGTAAAGATTCAGAAAGACCCAGAAGATTGGAAAACTTACCTGTCATCAACAGGACAGCCTTACCGACCGTCCCCCCTTGCCGAGTGGGAATATACAGGGTTTGCAGCCAAAAGCTCAGCAGATGTTACATCAGATGAGTTTTATGCCTGGTTGGCAGAACGTGATAAACAGGGAGAAGACCGCCACCGCGCCCGACTTCGCGCTGATGGTATCTGGGACGATGAAAAGATTGAGCAAATGATCGCGGAATTAAAAGAAGAACGTGCTAATGACCCAGAGCGGCAAGCACACCGCGAAAAATGGTATCAACTTAAAATATGGAAGGAAGGCCAGGCAGAACGTGATCGCAAAAGATCCGAGGATGACCGTAAGGAAGCTGAATATCAGTCCTGGAAGAAAGAACAAAAGGCATATCTCGCGGCGGAAGGGGAAAGGATTGCTAACATGCTATCAGGAGAGTCAGATACGCCTACTGAACAGACCCCAGAACCACAAGGCGAATTTGATGACTTTGAGTCCTTGCCCCCTTTGGAGAGAGACACCGAAGCAGATGATGATGATCCAAAGGGTATAGACCCCCCGCAACCTCCGCAGTTGCCACAGGGCAAACCTTTCAATCCAGAGGCGTTTGCTGCGACACTTTCCGAAGATATGTCACGCTGGGATGAGACGCTACAAGAATCCTATCAAGATGTTTTCAATCTTGATGAATCATTTAAGCAGCGACTTCCGCCACAGGCGCGTCAATTTTTCACCCAACGCCGCGAACGGTTACAATTTGAATACGTCACCCGTATAGACGATGTGCTACGCAAGACACCGAGAGAGAACAGAGCGGACACGCTGCGCATTGTCCGGGAACGCCTCTCAGACAACTGGGATTCAGATTTTGTGGATGCGGTGATAGAACAGTTGCAACTTGACGAAAAATAATCAACCTTATCAAAACTGCTACAGCCGGCAGGGGGCATCAACCAACCTGCCGACTGCAGCATCTTTTAAATCTAAGCTGCCGCAGCCGGCAGGGGGCATCAACCAACCTGCCGACTGCAACATCTTTTTAAATCCTGTCGCGATAAAACATTATCGCGACAAAACCATACAGGAGTATTATAACATGAAACGCTGGACAGCGTATACTCTTTTTTTGTTAATCGCACTCTTTCTGGGTGCGACTCCCACCAACACTGCCAACGCAAACGATGCGGAAATAGAGGCGTTGCTTGACGAAATTGATGATTTAGAAAATGAATGTAATAGTTTAGCAAAATCCAAAGACAAAGCCGAGTCTGAACGAGATGCTGAAACAGAGAAGCTCAACGCTATTTCAGCCAGCATCGCAAACACGGACCGGTATATTGCCAGTGCTAAAAAGGCTTACGATGCTGCAGAGAACGATGAAGAACGCGCAGACTGGGCATCGGTGATTGAGGATTTAGAAGATTATCGGCAATCACAAGTCTATCAATATAACTCGGTCGCTTATACAATCCAGCTGCTTACGTCGGAGATAGACGGTCTCAACGTTGATATTGCCACAGTTAAGAAAGAGATCAAAAAAGCCTACGCACGACTCTTTGAATTGCTCAACGACTAAATCGTGGCGGTAGCAGTTCGTAGGTCGGGTAGAGCTTGCGAAACCCGACATGATCGCACTGTCACACTGAGATTGTCGGGTTTCGCTTCGCTCTACCCATGGGTGTCAACTTAAGAAAATGTATGAGTTATTGTGAACACCTCTGAATCGGCATGGAGATTGAGACTGTCTTATATTCAGTCCCGCCAAATGCCATACGGGGAATGCCAAAAGGCATTCATACCGTTGATTTGGCGCATTTGGCGTTGATTTGGTAGGGACGATATGTTTATAGAATCACGGCTAAACAAGGTTTCTTTAGTCCCGTAGGGACGATATGTGTAGAACAATGACATTAGACAAACATATCGTCCCTACCAAATCAACGCTATGAATGCCTGTTGGCATTCAGCGGGACTGAAGAAGGTTTATGCAATCGAAGATTCCTTAAGTTGACACCCGCTGAATGCCAACAGCGCATTCACAGCGTTGATTTATGGGTAGAGCTTGCGAAACCCAACATGATCGCACTGTCACACTGAGATTGTCGGGTTTCGCTTCGCTCTACCCGCTGAATCATGCAGAATCATGCAGAATGCCAAAAAGCGCATTCTGCTAAAGGCATTCATAGGGTTGATTTGGCCCTACAGTTTATTATGACAATTTATCAATTAGAAATGGAATAATAAAGAGGAAGTAACTGGGTTTTACAATCGTTGAGATACAGGTTTTTAATTTTTGTCTTTCTCATTAATTTCCTCAAGATGTTTCGCTATCTTGTATAGACTTTCTGTAATATCTTTTAGTTCTCCGCGTATCATTAGGAGAATAGCCGCAATTATAATAGATGAGACAAAAATAACCAGATCCATAAGTTCCTTGATATTGTTCTATCTTCCTTTAAGTGAAAACATTTCAACTGGTAGGTCTCGGAGAATATGAGTACAAGTAGGGGCAGCATCGTATTGTAATTATTGGCTACCTTTATTTTTTAATTCTTTGTCTTTCTCATCCATTTGCTCAAAGTGTTTTGCAATTTTTGACAAACTTTCGCCATTATTTCGCAGCGTTTTAACTATTCGAGTTAGCAAAATCAGGATATAGAACTCCATCCCAACCAAGATTCCCGCCAGACAAACGAACAAAATTACTATAACTTTTTCCGCCATTGTATTGTCCCTGCTTCACCTGAATTAGTATTGAACGGCAGCTACCACTGCACTTCACAAAATTCCTCATAGTCAATTAATTCTATAATGGTAGGATTTTCTCCACACATTGGGCAGTTTTCGTCTTGACGGAGTTTCAGTCGTTGGAAATCCATCGTGAGCGCGTTGAAAAGTAGGAGGGTTCCAATCAACGGTTCACCGATGTCTAAAAGGACTTTTATTGCTTCAACAGCTTGAATTGTGCCGATAATACCGGGTAACACACCGAAGACACCTGCCTCTTGGCAACTCGGTGCCATCCCTTGCGGTGGTGGTTCTGGAAAGACGCATCTATAACACGGACCCTTACCCGGATAAAGAACGGTTGTTTGCCCTTCAAATTGGAAAATGCTGCCGTGTACAGTCGGTTTGCCGAGCATGACACACGCGTCGTTGAGAAGATAACGCGTAGGGAAGTTGTCACACCCATCTACAATTAGATCATATTGTTCCAATATCGCAAAAGCGTTCTCTGAGTTGATGCGTTCGTTATGAGGAATTACCTTAACATCTGGGTTCATCTCAGCGATAGTGGCTTCAGCAGACTTCGTTTTCGGAATGCCGATGTCGCTGGTGCCGTGTAGGATTTGGCGTTGCAAATTGCTAAGGTCAACTACGTCATCATCAATAATACCGATTGTGCCAACGCCCGCAGCCGCAAGATAAACACCGATAGGCGAACCGAGTCCGCCTGCCCCGATCAGCAGTACTTTTGACTCAAGCAGCTTCGTCTGCCCCATCCCACCGACCTCTTTGAGGATAATATGTCGGCTATACCGCTCAATCTGTTCATTCGTAAAGTTAAGCATCTTAACCTCCGAGATTGGAGATGAGTTCTGAAATCGGTTTGTCTGAATTCGCGGAGATTCGCACGGCGAAACGTTCGCGCGCATCCTCAGAGATGCGTTCTATCGTGAAGTCATCACCACCGTACATCTGTTTTAAAACAGGTTCAAGGTCTGCCTGAATAGCTTCCGCTGCCTCTGCTGTGTTCGGTGCGATGTTGCGATTGTTTATCATAAACAGAATATCGCCGCCGTTGAAATGGATAGCGTTTTCCAATTCTTCCGATGCTTCAAGTAGTTCGCATTTGGAAAGCGTTTCAGTGAGCGCTTGACGAATCTTTTCGGCGTTATCACCTTCCACATCATGCTTCCTGTTGTAGAGAAATCCTGGTTCATGATAAGCACTGTCGATGCTATAGTTGGCTTGTTTCAAAATCAGTAGTACGCCCGGCCCAGCATCAACATGCGAATAGTCGGCGTAGTTCAGGTAATCTTCTGAATCAGCCTCCTCCATCCAACGGTTGAAGACCTTTATGAAGTTGGTGTGGTTGACCGTACTATCTTCGGTTACAAAAACCTTAATATTAATCTGCTGTAAATCCATTTAATGAAAAGTTTCCTTTCATGAGTAAAATCGTTCAGAGATGAAAAACCGCCCTATTAGACAAAAATTGAAATTCAGTTATGCCAGTGAGAGTTCTCCGACATTTTGTCCATCAACGCTTACAACGGTGATTTCATCTGCATCTATCCAGAAAATTCTACCAGCACTATCACAGACGCAGACCATGGCGAATTGCCCTTCGTCCACATCAGCCAGTAAATTACCCAAAAAGACGTTCGGTTTTGAGGACTGGAAAACACCAAAACCTGTACCGAGTAAGCAGTAATTCTTGCCCGTTGTATTGTGTTTTACTATCGTTGCCATCTTACTTCCTTCGGGTATTGTATCCAAGTCCGGTTAGCCCGGAATCCATATCTTTTTTGCCTGAACTACTTCCACATCAGCCTGCAGCTTGATAGCAGTATCCGATTTGCAATAAAAGTGTAACCCTTTGTAGTTGGTTAGGTACTGATAGTTTTTTGAGAAAACCCCACCCAATGCGGTGACGACGAGGGGTGCCTCGCTCTTTGCAAGTATTTTAAGGAATTCGGTAGGTTCAAGCTGAATGATTGCTCCGGAGGCTTTGATAGCCTGGGCGATTGCAGCAGCAGCCGCTGCACCTCCCGCAGCTGCGCCTCCTGTTGCACCTGTAGTTGCCATCAGAATCTGTTCCTATGTTATACTGAAAACTGATAGGAGAGTTCATTAATTTATCACCACAATCTGTCCTTTTATTATACTGTAAGTTGATAGGAAAGTCAATTTTTATTTTCTCATTGAAAGCAGGGTTATTCAGTTTTAAGAGTTTTCCGTTATTGAGGTTTACTAAAAGTTGATTTCGTAGGTCGGGTAGAGTGAAGCGAAACCCGACATGAACAAAACGTGTCGGGTTTCGCTTCACTCTACCCGACCTACAATACTCCTATAGAAATTAACGTTTGTGATAAAATACACCAGAAAAACCGAAAACTGAATAACCCTATCATTGAAAGGTTGACTATTGCTTTAAAACAAGGATTATGATAAATTGCACTCTATAACATTGGTTACGACGACGACATAACTTTCACCCACCTCAACACGTGAGAAGAGTTAAGGAATTATACGTTATGAAGAACATCAATAGGGCATTGTTACAATCAGAACTGCAAGAAATGCAAGTCTACGGTGAAACGCAAGTAGGTTGGGACGAAAATATACCTCCCAATGAAACCGTGGATTCAGATGGCAATCCAGAAAATCGCGGCTTCGGTGGCTCAGATCCGAATTCACCCAAACATAGAGTTTACGATGATCCAGAAGTAGAGACACTTAGAGCGCGTTTGCGTCAACATAACGGGATCCGTGGACTTGAGATATGTGAGCCATCTGAAGTGAAAAAAATTGCCCGGATATTTCGGCGGGACGGTTTTGTCGTGGTTAGAGACCTACTTAATGCAGAACAACTCGCTCGTTGGCGAGAAGGATGTGCTGAGACACTACGAGAAATCCTTTCTATTCCCGGACAAGGAAAGAGAAAATATGCCAATGAAACTGGACGTTTACCTCACAGATATAGTTACGGCACTTCATCTGCTTCAAGGCAGATGCTACACCATCCCGTTTGGGCAAGTATGTTAGACCTACCAACAACAACGCCGCTTGTTACCGAAATATTTGGCACTTCAGAATATAGAGTGTGGGGATCAGGCGGTGATCTCTGCCTTCCCGGTGCAATTGAATATCAACATCTACACGCTGATATACGTGATTCCCAACAATTATCTGAAGAGCGAATTGAGCAAGCAATACGCGTAGGTGTTGAATTGGAAAAAGATAATTCTGGTAATCTCAGTGTTGCTACACAAAGACTGATTGTGGAGATGACTCCACCTATGGTGACAATCAACTTTGTAATGTGTGATCTGACGTGGGAAAATGGTCCGATACGTCAGATTCCGGGCACGCATGCAATGCAACAAACACCACCATCACAAGTTGATGAACCAGAATGGATGCGGCATTCAACACTTGTCGGTGCAACTGCAGGTTCAGGGGTGTTTCGGGATAATCGGGCGTGGCATGGCGCAACACCTAATCTATCAAAAGAAATTCGGGCGTTGCCAAACATTGAATATTCACCACTATGGCGAAAACAGCAAGATTATACAAAGAGCATGCCGCATGAAATTTGGGAAACTTTAACACCGCATGCACAAAAACTGTGCGAATGGATTAAGGCGGATCCAGGGGTTTTGCCCGCAGGTGCAGGTTTTATGCATCCGCTTGCAAATAAGCGCACAGAGACAGTAGAAAAACAGAATAGTTAGAAGGAGAAAACAACAGATGTTAAATTGGGGCGTTATCGGTGCTGGAGGCATCGCCTATGTATTTTGCAACGGAATGCGTTTTACAGACACAGGACGGATTTTTGCCGTTGCCAGTCGCACCGAATCCAAAGCTGAGAAGTTTGTGAACGATTTTGAAGTTCCACGCCAGTATAGCAGTTATGAAGAACTGTTGGCAGATGACGATATTGATGCTGTCTATATTGCCACAATTCATCCATTTCACGCTGAGTGGGCAATAAAGGCTGCAGAGGCAAAGAAACATATTCTGGTTGAAAAACCGATAAGTATGAATCGCGCTGAAGCGGCATCAATGGTAGAAGCAGCACGCGAAAACGATGTATTTCTGATGGAAGCATTTATGTACCGTTGCCATCCACAGATACAGAAAATGGTCGATTTAATACAGGATGGTGAAATTGGCGAAGTGCGTTTCATTCACGCAACGTTCGGTTTTCAATCAAATTTCAATCCGCAAGGCAGGCTTTTCAACCGTGAAATGGGTGGCGGTGGTATCCTTGATATTGGCTGTTATACCGCCTCAATGGCACGAAAAGTAGCAGGTGCTGCTGCTGGTAAACTTTTCTTGGACCCGATTTCTGTAAAGGCGAATGGGAAAGTGGGACCAACAGGTGTTGACCATATCGCTGCAGCAACACTCAAATTTGAAAACGATATTGTCGCACAGATAACGTGTGCTGTTGAGTGTAACATTGGTAGTAACGTCATTATCTACGGTTCTGGCGGAACTATGACGATTCCAAGCCCGTGGCTGCCCTCGTCACCATGTCGTGGCACAAGGACACCGATACCACCTGACACACCTATTCCGCCAAGCCAAATTGTCCTAAACTCGTATCAGCGCGGAGAATCGTCTGAGATAACCGTAGAAGCGGACCGTGACCTCTTTACCTACGAAGCGGATATGGTAGCAAACCATATTGCTGACCGACAAGCACCCGCAATGTCTTGGGACGACACACTCGGAAACATGCAGCTATTAGATACTTGGCGTGAAGAGATAGGCGTTGTTCATTGACACCATACACTGAAGGAGCGATCTCCGAATCGCGACTTATAAAACGCAAATTGTAGGAGCGATCTCCGAATCGCGACTTATAGACTACAAATTAAACTGGATAAAACACCATGTTAACAATCTGTTACGATCCATATTCTGGCACATTAGGAAGATTTACCCGTGCCGAGATTTTTGACCTTGTTGCCGAAGCAGGTTACGAAGGCATCAACATCCCCGTGAATTCCGCTTTTCTCGGTGAACTTTCGACCGCAGAAATAGAGGATGCAATGAAACTTGCTGACCAGCACAACCTCGTTGCACCAACAATTGGTTTCGGCAACCATATATTGACAACCCCTACCCGAAAAGATGAGGCACTGCAGCACTTTGAGATTGTGCTTGACGTTGCTCGTAGATTTGATGCAAGATTTATCGGGGTGTGGGTAAATCCATCGGCAGATGTGTCACGCCAAGATTCTCTGGATGCACTTTCCGACAATCTGTCTCAGATGATACCTGCTTGTCAGGAACACGACATGAAAATCGCCCTTGAATTTGAAAAGGGATGCCCACTTGATAACTATCGCGAAGGTGTAGAATTTATCTCGGACACAGGATTGTCTGTATATTTGACGTGCGATACCTATCATCTTAACAACGATGGCGCGGAACCATACACGGCGGCACTTGCGATGAAAACGTGTTTAGGAGATGTGCATGTGTCAGGAAGCAATCGTGGTGAACCGGGTGGCGGAGTTTTTGATTTTGAGACATTTGCGAAGGGTTTGAAAGAGATCAATTTCTCAGGACCGCTTGTCGTTCAATATAAGATGGAAGATGTAGCGAGCATCAAACGTAGTTGCGAATTTACTCAGAAGTTTAGAGAGATGATACAGTCTTAAGTGGAGCAACGAAAACCGAATGGTTCATAAGCATTCTTATGGATCAAGAGATAGAGGTTTGAGTTCATTCTGTCCCGGTTCATACAGATACGCTTTTCTACCGCTGTCTGAAAAATATTGTGCATAAACCGCTTTCCAATCGCTGTTTGTCAACCGCCACCGTGGTGCAGGACCGAGTTTAAAATAGACAATATCCGCTTCTTCCAAACTCTGAAAAGGATAGTCCCCAATCGGCGAGCCACGGTGGCGAGCCACGAAAATGACAGCATTGTGAATGTTTTGCTCCTCTACCATCGGTGGCAGCTTCTGATAGACATGCCCCCAATTCTGATACACTTTCCCGATACGGACATAAGTATGCACCGTGTTTATACTAATCAG
Source organism: Candidatus Poribacteria bacterium (assembly GCA_965219695.1). Lineage (GTDB taxonomy): Bacteria > Poribacteria > WGA-4E > WGA-4E > WGA-3G > MSPOR6. The sequence continues at coordinate 67,413 of CBDCOJ010000026.1, forward strand.
AACTGAACATGCTCCAGCAATATAAAATATCACTGCGACATAACGTATCACTGCAGCATCCGTAAGTTTATTTTCTAAAATCGGCTTTTTAAGTCGTTCATAGAGGATAAACATTCCTTTCGCTGCAAGTGGAATAAAACCGAGGAATATTGCCTCTGTGTAGTAGCGAGCATTGACCGGTGTAAATCCCCAAGTTGACCCTTCAAAATAGAAGAAGGCATAAAGTAACAGACTCCCTACAATAAAAGCAATAGACAACACATCATATCTATTTCGCGATCTATGGAAAAAAGGTATGAGGACAAAAAACCACGGTAACAGTAACGGCAGAAAGTCAAGAATAAAACCGAAGGACGCTTTAGGTTCTACAAGTAGGTTCGGACGATAGTTACCCCAACCAAATGCATTGAAACTGATACACGGGAGAATGTGTCGCCACGTTCTTTTGATTGCCCATTCGGGTTTAAAATCAAATGCTTGTTCAATGTTCGGTTCGTAGCCTTCCGTCCGTTTACCAAACCCGACTTTATCGTAAGGTTGCGCGGCGGTATGCGTAAACGTGAATGGATTTCCTGTAAAGTGTGAGTTCCATGCCATACACACAAAAATCATCACGGCAAACGGTATTAAGAAAATCCCCAACCGATACATTAACTGCTTGCGTGTAGGTGAATTATTCTGACTTTGCGTTTCCGTTTCATTGGACTCGCTTGTCAATCTGGGTTTATATAGATGATAAAGCGCGAAACCAGCACCCACAACACCGAACACAATAGCGGAGAGTGGTCGCGTATTGAAAGCGTATCCCAACGCAAACCCTGATAGAAGCGGATAGAGGACATTACCTGTACCGTTTAAGGTACGGATTAGCGCAAATAGATAGAGCGCAAGATAAAATCTGCTTACCGGCTCGCTAAACCATGTGGATCCCATGCCTGCAGTTGCTGGTGAAATAAGCGCAATCACAGCAGCAATAAGGGCAATCGGTTTACTGTATGTTTCTCTTACAAAAAGGAATAGGAGAAACAGTGCACCGCCAGTCGCAAGCGCAGGAATCAGCCACGGTGCGTTCACAAACACCCCAAACATCAGCATTAAGGCATTGCCAAACGGATATTTGGAATACCATTTGCCGTTTAAGATGTTAATATGCGGTGAAGACGAGAACCCGTATTCGGGAGGTGCAGGCATTGAGATTTTACCCTCAGCAAACAACTTCGCCTGAAATAGATATGATACGGTATCGGGTTCAAAATAGGTAAAATTAAGATATATACCGCTTAGGATTATTGATAGCAGCACACCGAGTATGGAGATAATGAGAATAGTTTTGTTTTTCATTTATTTGGATTCCAGTTCTTTCGCCTTCGTAAAGTCCTTTTCCGCTTCATCAGACTGTCCAAGTGCTTTATTTACTACCCCACGATTTTTGTATGCGCTTATATACTTAGGGTTAATAGTAATTGCTTTCGTATAGTCTTCTATCGCCTCTTGATAAAGTTTTTCAGCTCCTATTACATCGCCCTGATCTGCTTTAGATTGGCCAAGTTCATGCTTTGCTGACCCGCGATTGTTATAGGAATAGGCATCGTTTGGTTCTAACTGTATAACGTGCGTACAATCATCAATCGTCTCTTGATAGAGTTGCTGTGCTTCTGTTATATTTCCTTGATTCGCTTTAGATTGACCGAGGATAAAACTCGCTATCCCTCGATGGAAATAAGGAAAGGTATACTTAGGATCAATCTTGATTGAGAGCGTATAATCATCAATTGCCTCTTGATAGAGTTGTTGTGCTGTTGCTACATTCCCTTGCTCTGCTTTAGATTGACCAAGATGATACTTTGCCCGTCCACGATTGTTGAGAGCGATGGTGAATTCAGGATTAATCTTGATGGCTTGTGTATAGTCCTCTATAGCTGCGTGATATAGGTTCTGTGTTTCTACAAGATTCCCTTGTTCTGCTTTAGATAGACCAAGGCGATACTTTGCTCGTCCGCGCCAGTTGTACGCACGAATATATTTAGAGTTGTGTAAGATCGCTTTATCAAAGTTAATTATTGCCTTGGCATAATTCCCAGCATCGAATTCATCTTCTCCTTTCCCGCTGTAAGCATAGGCACGGATATGATCTCGCTTTTGCCACTGTGTCAAAGGTTCTGGGGACACAGACCGAGTTAGCAATGCCTTAAGTATGTTTGATGGAATAGCAAAACTATAATCACCTGATTGGGTATTAATCCCGATTACCTCTCCTTTACTGTTTAGAAGGGGACCGCCACTGTTCCCCTGAGCAATTTTGGCTGTTGTCCCGAGCAAATTGTCACTAATCTGGATGCCGTGTACATTTCCAGCAGTGATCTTGTATTTTCCATCGGGATATCCCACCGCAACAACAGGTTCTCCTTTTTGAACTAAATCGCTGTCTCCCAAGGGCAGTGGTGTGCCTTCACCGGAAACCTTTAGGACAACGAGATCGTATCCCATATCAAACGCAGTAACTTCCTCTATTTTCCAGATTGCCTCGTTGTTGATGAGTTTAGCGTAAACAGGTCCGGGTTCGTCCACAACGTGTATATTCGTTGCAATTTTGTCCGTATCCACAAAGAAGCCACTTCCAACGTCAAGACCCCTACTCCAGTTCATCACGCTGACTGTAGACGTAATGCCTTTTTTGGATTCTATGGGGACAATCGGAGCATCGGCATCTGCAATAGATCTCAGTTGGATAGATTTACCAACGTCAACAATACCTTCGCGGTACAACCGTTGTGCACTCGATGCATCACCTCGCGCCGATTTCATATCTCCAAATTTACATTTTGAAATACCTCGATTACTATAGAAATCAGCATCTTCAGGATCAATCTTGATGGCTTGCGTAATGTCTTCGACCGCTTCTTGATAGAGTTGTTGTGCTTTTTCCGCATCACCATCGTTAGATTGAGATTCACTGAGTTCCACCTTTGCTATTCCCCGACCACTATAAGCTCTGGCATGTTCAGGGTTTAGTTTTATAGCGTGTGTACAATCATCTATCGTACCCGCATAGTCATTTATGTAAAACTTTGCTTTTGCACGTTTGTAGTATGCACGAACATGCTCAAAATTTAGCGCAATGGCTTTATCAAAGTCAACTATTGCGCTTTTATAGTCCTCGGCAACGGATTTTTCTTCGCCATGGCTGTGGTGCACCTCAGCGCGGATAACTTCCCGTTTCCGCCACTCTACCAATGGCTTCAATTTTACCGCTTGGGTAAGCAATACCTTGAGCGCGTTCGAGGGTATAGCGTAGTTATCAGAGTCGTCACCATATCCGACAGTAATGCCAATAACTTGTCCTTTTTTGTTCAGTACAGGACCACCGCTACTTTCCTTAGAAATAGCACCTTCCACCCCGAACCACTTATCGCTTTTCTGGATGGTATCTATAGTTCCAGTGGTGGTTTTGTATTTGCCATCAAGGTATCCCATAATAGATACTGTTTCACCTATTTGAACCGCATCACTGTCACCTATAGACAAGGGTTTTCCTTTGCCCGCAATTTTTAGGATGACGAGATTGTTTTCAACATCATACGCTGCAACACCTTCAATTTTTAGGGTTTTCTCTTTACCGCTAAGTTCAGCGAAAATCGGTCCGGGTTGTGCGACAACATGGATATTCGTAGCAATTTTATCCTTGCCCACGAAGAAACCACTGCTAAAACGGACTGAATCTCCAAATCGGTTGACTAATCGGACTGTGGATTGTTTAGCTTTTTCTGTTGGCGCTAAGGTTTTTTCAGTAATGTGCTGTGGAGTTTGTGCACAAGATAGGAGAAACCCCAAGGTTACCAGTAAACTTAATAGAGATTTGGTGCTATTTTTCATCTTCCGGTACTTTTATAGTGGATTCTACAATTAACTTTACATCTGAAATGTGAATCAACGCTGAATGCGCGTATGGCATCCATCGGGAGGGAACTCCGATTCCCGACTATTAGTAGTTACGTCGCGATTCGGAGATCGCTCCCGCTGAATGCCAAAAGCGCATTCAGCGTTGATTCACAGAATATATGTCCAATTATTTACATAATTTACTATAATCCCAATTGTGTCACGGCACCACGCAAAGTTGTACCGCGTTTTTTAGCTAAAGTGATAAGTGCACGTACCCGTTCTACATTTCATGCTTCCCATTCCTGTATGAGCAATTCATATTCCTCGGATTCCACATCCGTCAAAGGTTTTTCTTCACTTTTGCCACGCAACTTCCAATAGCGAACATGTTTTTTTCTGGCAGGCGCGAGTACTCTTCAATCATCGCTAACAATATCGGTTCTGGTGTCAAGTCTGATATTTTTTCCTCTGTTGACATCGTTCATACCTCTAAATTCCTATGAATGCATTTTCCACAAGGAAAATTATAAATCTAAACTGGTTCTTTATGTTCTGTTATCCTTCAAGGTAGTCTTTTTCAATTGACATGTTCACTAAATATGATACAATATCGTTAGTAGATATGATACCACATTTCTAAATTGAAAGGAAACGAATTATGGATTTAACACGCCAACCACCACGTAGACCTACAAACTTTGGTGTTGCAGGGATTGTCGGTGCGGCACGCATGACAGACAAGGCACGCGCTCATAACGAGGAAACCCTCGCAGATTTTGTCTACGGAGACTATTCAGGTTTAGATCGCCGCATATTAGCGTTTTTGGATATTTCAGCAGACGATTTTGCGGAGGCAGCTGACGAATATGATGATGCGACACTCAGTGCTTGGATGCTTGAACAAGGCAAAAAGACAGATGATGAGATTGCAGCATTTAACCAATCAGAACTTGATAGACTGCCAACAGATAAAAAGCATCAACAACTTCTGAAAGAAAGGCTTGCAAAGTTTGCGCCTGATCGCACAGATATTAAAACAGTACTGCAATCCATTGAGTTGGACGATTGGGGATGTTTCTGGCAGGTGGATCTCACCGAACGTCCACCGCGCAGTGCGCGTGCAAGAGATGTTGCAGGTATCTGTGGCGTAGCTCGCATGGCAGATAAGGCACGTGCGGAACGCGCAGGAAAAATCGGTGACTATAAATATGGCGATATTTCTGGGCAAGATGTCCGCATTTTAGAATTTCTCGGTATTTCTGCTGGTGATTTTCAGGAAGCAGCGGTTAACAATCCGAATGATATTGAGATAGGTGAGTGGGTGCAGGAAAACTGCGATAAATCACAAGAGGAGATTGATGCATTCAATCATGCGATGGTCAATCGTGGTCCTGATGAAACGACACGGGAACGTTTTGAAGCACGACGTCAAGAAGTAGACGCGACGCGCACAGACATCACCACGTGGGTTGCCCTCCAAGACTTGGACGATCAGTTGAGTTTCGGTATAGTTGATCTTAATCGCCGCGCCCCCCGCAGCCCTTATAATACTGATGTATATGGAATGGTGCAACTTGCACGATTGGTTGACAAAGGTAAGGCATTTATTGGTAATACCTTGGGAGCCTATTTTTACGGAGAGGAGTCGGGACTTGATAGGATGACGCTCGGATTTTTGGGAGTATCACCAGCTGATTTTACGGAGGCGTTGAAGAGATTGTCAACTGATGCTGACGTTGAAGCGTGGTTGCAGGAAAACTATCCTAAAAGCGAAGCGGACATCAAAGCATTTAATGAAAAGATGACGCAAATGGGGCCCGAAACCGAACGGCAAAAAGCGGTGATAGCGAAAAAACTCAAAAAACTTGATGTTGACCCTTCAGAAATCAGTACTATATTCGCCGCTATTGATCTTGATGATGAAAAAACGTTCGCACTGTAGAGGTTTTAGGACTATCCGTTGTGGAGCATAAACGATGAAAAATCTTGAAGCGATTGCAGACGTTCAATCAGGAAAAAGGACAGATGCAAATGCCGCATGGTGGGGATTCAATCCAGAAGATGCGACAGATGGATTGCAAGCCGCAATTGATTCTGGTGCAAAACGGTTGATTGTCCCAAATATGCGTGCAGACTGGATAATCCGACCAATTAAACTTGCCAGCAATCAGGAATTGATTTTTGAGCGAGGGACGGTCGTCTCTGCCAAACGGGGTGAATATCGCGGCAAAGGTGATTCTTTGTTCACCGCACAAGATGTAGAGAACCTCACCATACGCGGATACGGTGCGACCTTCCGTATGTGGAAACAGGACTATATCACGGGACTTGTGCTGGAGCAATTCGATTGGCATCGGTGGTATGGACAGTATCCAAAAGCGGAGTGGCGGATGACGTTGTCGATTCGGGGTTCCAAAAATGTAAAGGTATCTGGTTTAACGCTCAAGGATAGCGGCGGTGACGGTATCTATGTTGATGGCGGTAAATCACAAAAATACTCAGAAAATGTGCTGCTGCGTGACATCGTTTGTGATAACCATTATCGGCAGGGAATCAGCGTTATTAGTGCTGAAAACCTAACTGTTGAAAACTGCACATTTGCAAACACGTGGGGAACACCGCCTTCATCTGGTGTAGACATTGAACCCGACCTAAGTGAACAGCGGATCAAAAACGCGATATTCTCTGGATGTCAATTCTTAGATAATGCTGGAGACGGTATAGAAGTGTTTTTAGCATTTACTACAAATGAAACTGAAGATGTATCAATACGTTTTGAAAATTGCTACATTAGCAGTCAACATGGGACGGGTATCCGCGTGTCAAAGATAGGCGACAAGGGTCCGGGTGGACACATCGAATTTAATAACTGCACAGTTGAAAACACTATGGGTTATGGCATTAAGGTTCAGGAAAAATCGGTCAATGGGGCACGTGTCATGTTCACCAATTGCGGGGTCATAAATGCTGCTACCGATCAACAATTCAACGATGAATGGGTGCCGATTTTGTTATCCTTGCCAAAACCGGATATTGTCCAAACGATGGGAGGCGTTGATTTCATTGACTGTTTCGTTGATGACAATTACGATCGTCCTGCCATAGCATTTACGCAACAGGACAGTGATTTACCGCTTCACGATATCAAGGGAACGATAACTGTGCTGAATCCAAACGGTGTCTGTGCTGAATTAGGTAAAGACAGCGAGAAGTTTCCTCTGATCGTTAAGGCGTATGAATAGGATGTAAACCTGTCTCATATTAGAAGGGACTGATGAACATCTGCTGTGCATCCTCGGCAACTTCCAGAAATGGCGTATAGACGAAGCAAGGGTGAGGTTTAGATATAATGACTACTGCGGAGGCTCTGGTGATATTTTCCAGTGGATGCTAATTACTGCAGAAAGGCATCCACTCCGCAAGGAATGTTAAAATGGATAACTATGCAAAATTAACTTTAGGACGTGGTTTGCATCATATTGCAAATTTATTGATAATTATTATGTGTGTGCTTATGTGTATAACAGGCTGTGGAAAGGCACGGAGTGTCACATCCGCTACTGGGAAGGTGGAATGGGGTTACGAAGCAAGAAATGGTCCCGGGGTTTGGGCGCAGCTCAGTCCTGAATACGTCTTGTGTGCTGAGGGGAGGCACCAATCGCCAATTGATCTTGTAAACCCTATACCAGTAGAACTGTCCCCTATTCCGTACAACTACCATCCAACAAGCATGAACATCCGCAATACTGGCCATACAATTGAAGTTGCATGCCCGGAAGGGAGCTGGATTGAGGTTGATGACACGAGGTATCAGCTGCTCCAATTTCATTTCCATGCACCGAGCGAACACACGGTGGCAGGTAAATCTTTTGATATGGAGGTGCATTTCGTTCACAAAAGTGAAGACGGCATGTTAGCAGTCGTTGGATTGCTAATTAAGAGAGGGCGTCACAAGTTCGTATTTGATCCTATCTGGTCCCATCTACCCGCAGTCCCAGGTGAAACGCAACACATTGAGAATGTCGCTGAGGATGGCAGCTTGATAATCGATCCTCGTTCTATGTTTTTACCAAATGATCAGATAGAAGATGTGGCTCCGTCACTTTTGGGGAATTACTATCGTTACGATGGTTCGTTGACGACCCCACCTTGTTCAGAAGACGTTAAATGGATTGTGCTGACAACCCCGATCGAAATGTCTGAAGCACAAATCGCAGCGTTTAAAGCGATTATTCATGACAACAACCGCCCGGTACAACCCTTGAATGGACGAAAACTGTTCGTGAATTCTGCCGGAGACGAACAATAATTCGGCTTTCTGGGACAATATGCCTAAGAAAGAAACCGTGCTGTTTATAGCGCGTTGATAATAGGGAAACAGACAATGTATCTATATCATGGAAGCAAGCAGTCTTTTCCAAAATTGAGAAAACGCAAAGCGCACGCGCCACCTGGGAGACCTCCTGAAGAAGCTTTAGAAGCGATCTATCTCACCCCTGACTTTCTCTTCGCATTGGCTTGCGCAGCAAGACCCCCAGGAGTCTCAAATATAGATATCACAAACCGCACCATTTCCTTTGAAAATCCCGATCAGTTTGAACCTGACGAGACAATTTATATCTATTTTGTAGACCCCACAAAAATTTTAGAGCACAAGAAAATCGAAATTGATCCGTGGCAGATTGCTGTAACCGAAGATGAGATTACACCAGATAAAGTCGAAACATACAAGTCTGGAGACTTGTTTAAGTACTACCGCCTTATAGATAAATGGGATTAACTTCATAGAGTGTCAATATTATACTGTAGATCGCTGCTACAGATTGACTGCTTATGGTAGGAGGGAACTCCGATTCCCGATTATTGCCTATAATTTTAGAATGGACTGTCCACTACAAAAAAATAAAAGAAAAATTTAAATGTTAAGATTATTTACACCGGTCGCAATTGTCTGTGATCGCACGATGCTTCGGGAAGCAGACGCACTCCGTGGCGTGCTTGAAAGTTTCAGGTTACAGGTAGATTTCCACTTTTTTGTCCAAAAACGTCAGATTCTTGATTTCTTTTCACAAAAACGCAACTATGCGTATACAATCATCTTTTGTCACGGCTCAGGTGAAACACCAGAGAATATGCACCTAAGACTTGAGGTCGTTGATCAGGAAGATGGGGATTATGATACCCCTGGCGATAAGGGTTGGGATGACGTCGTTGTTGAACTGACACCTGCAAAAATTGCCGAATACGTCCGAAATCGAGATGGCACGCTGCTCTCTACAGCGTGTGGTTCAGGAAGAGAACCGATAGCAGAAGCATTTCTAAAATCTGGCTATCAATCCTATATTGCGCCCTTTCATCCCGATGACCCAGAGGAAATATATGTTGATCTTGATTCATCGTTAGTCTTTTTCACCAGTGTTTTCTACTATCTGATGGACGGTGTGGACCGAGATTATTCATTGACAACCTATACGGAACAAGAGGCGGCTGAAAAAGCAGCACAACTTGATCCACACTTTCGCTTCGGTACGAAGATATTCAAACGCTACTCAGCAGAGGAGAATACATAATGTTTATTGCTACTTATAATGCTATCTATGCAATTGAAGATAATGGAGATGGCGAACCTGTCCAAGTTTACAAAGGGGCAGACGATCAAGAGCACGGTGCAATGGTTTCACTGTCAAATGGTCAAGCTGTGGTGTCTGCCTTGTCGGATGGAACGCTACTGGTTTTATCAGAGAGTGATGAGAAACGAATTCCAACAGGTATAGAGGATCCAATCGCTTCGTTGCTCGTTATTCGTGAGGATCCGTTGACACTGATCATCGGTACGGATGAGGGTGCTTATGTCTATCGCCTCGTTGGAGAAGAAGGACCGGCTGAACAGGTTAAGTCGTTTGACGAATTAGAATGTCGAAAAGATTGGTATACGCCGTGGGGCGGTCCACCCGCCGTGCGAACGCTTGCCAAAACCCAAGACGGTTTTTGTTACGCAGATATCCATGTCGGAAGTATCATGCGTTCCCCCGATGAAGGCGTTTCGTGGGAACCTGTCACCCCGGAACTTCATAAAGATGTCCATCAGGTCGCTACGTGTCCCGCAGACGATCATCAAGTTTATGCGAATACCCAAAACGGCGTCTATGTCAGCAAGGACCGAGGGAACTCGTGGGTAAACCGGATTGAAGGGTTGCCTGTTCGCTACGGCACCGCTATTGCTGTACATCCAGCAGACCCAGACCTATTGATCGCCACAGTCCAAAACGGCCCGAGAGGCGGTGGCGCTTGGCTTTGTCGTTCAGAGAATGGCGGCGAGACTTGGACACAACTCAACGATCAACTCAAAGAATCCACTGATCGGATTCGCACGGGTTGTATTGCGTTTACATCCGATGGAACAGCATGGGCAGTTATCGGAAAGACACTTTACATTGGAAAGGATCAAGCCACTGATTGGTCCGCATTCTGGACAGCCCCCGAATACGATAACGAATATCCGATCCAAACACTCGCTGCTTAGTGCATCATTGTAAAAGTGAGCAGAGGAGGTTGTAGTTTTGAATGTCTTAGGTATTGATTTTACTTTCTTTGGGGTGAATGATATGCAGAAATCGCTTGCTTTTTATCGTGATGTGCTTGGGATTCCACTGACATGTTTAGTGCATGAAGGCACATGGGCAGAATTTGAAATTAATCCCGGCACGCTTGTTTTAGGACACGGTTACGATTTTGCGGCTCCCGGAGGCGGGACAGTTGCGCTTGCAGTTGAAGACGTAAAAGCCACCGTAGAAGAATTAGAACAAGCAGGAATCCATATACATTCTCCTGTGGGAGAATCAGCAGTATGCTTTTGGACTATTGTGTCAGACCCTGACGGTAATAGCGTCATCATTCACCAACGAAAAGATAAGACTGTCGGGTGAACGGGATTGACTTACTACAACCTATCTCATAAATAGTTGGAGGGCTTTGAAAACCGGATTTCAAAATCCTGTAGGAGCGATCTCCGAAGCGCGACCTGTCGGGAATCCAAATCAAGAAATCAACGGTATGAATGACGTTTAGTCATTCACCGGGTATGAATGCCTTTTGGCATTCCCCGGAGTTCCCTCCTACAAAGAGAATCTACTCATAACGAACCAACAAATCCTATTTATGAGATACGCTCTACTTTTCGTGAATAGAAAAAAGCATGATTTAAACAAATGATTAAATAAAATTTACAATTTGTAAAAGTTGTGGTATAATAGTTACATAATGTAGCTTACAAGGAAACATAATTTACTTTCTATTACAAAAAATAAGGAATTCAATGTGCTTATGAAAACAATTACAAAACTTACGTTTATATTGGCAATTACTGTTTTAGTTATCGGTTTTTCCAGCTGCGAACGTATCCCGCAGGTATTAGATTCTCAGGCAGAAACCCTTACTCCGATGGAGGAACGCGACCATGTATGGCCTGTTGACCAGAACGGTGTTGAGGTTCCAGTGCCGGGAACATGGGTGTTAGTATCACACACTCACCATAATTCAACTTCTACAATCGGTGAAAGTTTTACCCTACCTGCAGATCCGCAACCTATTCTACAAACGTCAGATGGCATATACACAGATGGTGAAGGTATCCTCTGGACAAAAATAAGGCTTATAACCGCTGAAGGAGATAGGTGGCAATTCCTTGAACGTGTAGACACAAGTGTTTCTCCCCACCAACTCCACGCAATTGTCACCGTTGATGATAACGGAATCCCCATCCTTGAATACGGAGAATACCCTTTTGATTTGCCGAGGCATAACGTGCAAATCTGGGAGAAACAGTGAAATAACGTCAATTAATCTATTGGAGTATCTATTCTAAAATTATAGTATCAGTAATAGTCGGGAATCCAAATCAAGAAATCAACGGTATGAACGCCGTTTAGGCGTTCCCCTAAATCAACGCCACATGCCTGTTGGCATTCCCCGGAGTTCCTTCCTACAAAGAAGTCCCATCTTCTGTAGGAGCGATCTCCGAATCGCGACCTATACCCGCAATTTTAGAGTAGGCAGACCGCTATGCGCATACCGATGCTATTCCGTTTTTCACTATATGGATTTCTAAAAAATCAACGTTACTTTGAGCATTTTCTGCTTTTAGCATTTCGTGATAAGGGTGTGTCATATTTCTTATATGGTCTCCTTATCGGATTTCGAGAGATATGCACCAATATCTTTGAAATTCCTTCTGGTGCAGTCGCGGACCTTTATGGTCGCCGACGCGCCATGATTTTTTCGTTTTGTGCCTATATCACTTCTTTTACTATATTTGCTATGAGCGAATCGGTCCTGATGCTGTTCTGGGGTATGTTTTTCTTTGGGTTAGGCGATGCGTTTCGCACCGGCACGCACAAAGCAATGATTTTTGACTGGCTTCGTCAGCAAGGTAGATCGGACGAAAAAACAAAAATATACGGCTATACACGTTCTTGGTCTCAAATGGGTTCCGCAATTTCTGTCCTTATCGCAGGTGCTTTAGTTTTTTATCGTGGTAATTTCACAGACATTTTCTGGTTTTCAATTATTCCCTACCTGTTTAACATCATTAATTTCTTCGGTTATCCAGCTAAGTTGGATGGAGATAGGCAAAACGAGTTCTCCCTCAAAGCAGTTTCCCGCTTGCTCGGTAGCGCGTTGAAGCAGTCAGTGCAATTTCCACCTCTTCGCCGTTTAGTTTTTGAGGGAATGGGTTTTGAGGGGATGTATAAAGCCAGTAAGGATTTCCTCCAACCGATCCTCAAGAATACAGCTATTGCATTACCTATTCTTATAGCTTTAGATGAATCTAAACGGACAGCACTGCTCGTGTTGGGTGTATATTTCGTCCTTTTTCTTTTAGCCTCCTTTGCTTCTCGGAATTCCCATAGAGTCTCAGATTGGCGGGGTGGCGACGAAGGTGCAGCACAATTTATGTGGTGGATAGATTTAGCACTTTTTGTGCTCTTGATTCCGGCACTTTGGTTCGGTTGGTATCCAGCAATTATTGCACTTTTTGTCGGATTGGCGATCCTTCAGAATTTCTGGAGACCGGGTTTGATCAGCCGTTTCAACGCGCAGTCTACACCCGAAATGAGTGCAACGATTTTATCCATTGAGGCACAATCTAAATCGTTAGCCACAATAATCCTTGCCCCACTGCTCGGATGGTTAGTAGACAGTGTTGGAAACTTCTCCCCGGTTGGTATTGTCGGGACGTGCATCGCAGTGGCAATTCTCCTTGCATATCACAGCGAATTAGAAGTAAACCCTGCATATAGTCAGGAATAATTCAACTTTCGGCAGCATCAATGGAACAATTATCCCTATTTCCCTTATTAGAACAGCAATTTTCTCAACCGCAACCGCCGCCAAAAAACGAGGAAGCGGTGGACAAAATCCGTGGGTTACGGTATATATCAGATTATATCACGGAGTTCCAACATGATTGGCTGTTAGGCCAGATTGACAAACAACATTGGCACTACTTTTCTAAACGCCGCTATCAACATTACGGTCCTAAGTTTAACTACGAAACTGGAAAATTGAAGGATGGTATGTCTATGAGCGATTTACCGGAATGGTTGAATAGACTTGCGAACAAGTTACACATAGATGGACACATACCGGAGGTTCCCAATCAGGTGCTAATCAATGAATATGAACCTGGACAAGGCATTGGTGGGCATATTGATAAAGAACCTTGGTTTAAGGATACAATTGTCAATTTGAGTCTGGGATCAAGTTGTATTATGGAATTTACAAACAAATATGACAAAACAAAAAAAGTTCCGATTTGGCTTGCACGGCGAAGTGTTGCTATATTGCGGGAAGCGGCGAGATATACATGGATGCACGGTATTCCCGCCAGAAAATCGGATGTGTGGGATGGACGGAAGTTTCCACGGCAGCGAAGAATATCATTAACGTTTAGACGGGCGATAATAGACACCGAAAAACGTTATAGAGTTGCAATTCCCTGATTTCTGGTAAATTATAAAAATAAATAGATACTTTCGTCCCAGTAGGCGAGGCTTCCTAACCTCGCTGGTGCAGAGTGTCCAAGTAATTCAAAAATCTATCATAGACATAGATATGTTGGTATAGTAAGGCACGGTCGGGAGACCGCGCCGAATAAAACGAGGGTAGTTAGAACCGTTTTGTCTTAACAGATGACCATTGCGTAGTCAATTTTTTCTTTGCATCAACGGGAAACGGTTCATCACGCGTCAAATCATCTTGTGGTTCACCCTCAAAGAAACGGAAGTTATCAATCCAGAAATCAACATCTGATTGGGCAATGGATAAAGCCACCCACATGTCTCTCACAACATCTACCTTTGCAGTGAAAGTATAATGATATTCTGCCCACTCTGCTCCTGTCAAGATAATGGCGGGCCGAGGGAGTCCTTGAAGATGGTTATCCCAAGGAGCATGTTGCATCTGGAGATTTACAAGTACCTCGCGTGGTGCTTCGGAACGCGCCCAGAAAATGACAGTATATTCCTCTCCTTTTTGCATTGAAACGTCCCTTTGCTTAACCTTTGCGTGCCAAGCTGTACCAGTCGCTTTGACACCGATAACTTTAAGGCATTTGTCCCCGTGCTGCGGGTTTTTCTTGTCAATTTCCATCTGATACTCTCCACCCCGATCACAACACTGGCCATCCTCTAATTCCCAGGCGGCTAAATCATCTTCAAAACTGTGGTTTTCAAGAAGCAGCTCCCCCTTCTCCCATTTTCCTAATTCTTGTGGGGTTCCAGCATAGACACTAAATCCTATTAATATAATCATTAAGACTGCATTTATAACAATAACTCTGTACACGTAAAATTCCTCCTTTGCGCTTTGCTGACGCTCCTATATGATTAACTTTCTTCCCGCATGAGGGATTCTATTTCAGGTAGGACTTGTGTTACTGCTGCTTGGTCTACCTGATCAGCAATACTCCCATATCCGGCAGTCTGTATCATTTCAGCGAGATTTTGTCCGAGTTGTTCAATTGTCCACGCAACCGAATCTGGCACTTCTGCTTTATCAAGATTTCGATGATCGTTTTTCCCAGAAGGGTCGTAATGATAGTGCGGGTTTTTGCGGAAACAGTCAAAACGTAGCAGTTGGACATTTTTACCATCTGTTTCTCCGAAAACACGCACAGAAGGACCACCATCTTCACCGAAATTGCGATTGTCCACGTGGAATTCAACGCCACCCGCGTGGAATACTTTTTCTTCCATGATTTTTCTCCCTAAATTTAGAGATTTTGCGCAATTATACATTAAATCTCGGTACGTGTCAACTGAAAATTATTTGTACGTTAGGACAACAGGATAGGGCAAAATCACCCAAAATCTTTTTTATAGTATTTACTATAAAAAACACTTGCAAATCAGATAACAACATGCTATACTATTAAAAAATGAAGAATCGGTCTATTTAATGATGAAACAGCAACTGCTTGACAGTTTTGGACGTGTCCATACAAACCTTAGAATCTCCGTTACAGATGTATGTAACTTTCGGTGCATCTACTGTATGCCTGAAGACATGGTATTTATGCCAGATTCGGCACTGATGACGTACGACGAGATTCTGTATTTCACACGTATCTTTGTCGGGTTAGGTGTTAACAAGATTCGGATCACGGGAGGCGAGCCGCTCGTGCGTCCTGGGGTGCCGCACCTCATCGAACAACTTGGGCAGATAGATGCGTTGAAAGACATTAGTTTGACCACAAACGGCATCGGGCTAATTAACCAAGCACAGGCACTTTACGATGCCGGATTAAGACGTATCAACGTTAGTCTGGACACGCTCAACGAAGAGAAGTTTGAGCAAATGACGCGACGCAAAGTCCTCTCGCGTGTAATTAAAGGACTTAAAGCAGCACATGAGTGTGGGTTCAACCCCATTAAAGTCAACGCCGTTGCAATGCGTGGGTTTACCGATGATGAAATCGTGGATTTAGCCACCTTTGCACGTCAAAACAGTTATCAACTAAGGTTCATAGAGTTTATGCCGCTTGATGCAGACGATATTTGGGGCCGCAACATGTTCATCCCCGGCAAAGAGATTATTGAAAAGATAAGCCGTGTTTATCCACTGGAACGGATGCCTCTAAATGGCGATGCAAAGAGCGATACCGCACAACGTTTCCGTTTTGCTGATAACGGTACTGAACTTGGTGTAATACCTTCGGTCAGTGAACCCTTTTGTGAAAGTTGCAACCGTATCCGTCTCACTGCTGATGGCAAGTTCCGAACGTGCCTTTTCTCACTCACAGAAATTGATCTACTCACACCATTACGCGAAGGTGCAGACGATGAAACGATTAAAGAACTCATAATTGATGCAGTGGCAAAAAAAGAGGCAGGACATAAAATTAATGCTGCAGATTTTGTCAAACCTGAGCGGAATATGTCAAGAATTGGTGGATAAGGTATCTTTCATAGTCCCGTAGGTTTGGTAGAGCGTAAGCGAAACCCATAAGCGTCAATTTAAGAAATAAATTCCGTTTTTGTAGAAGTTAGGCGTTGTGTTGTCTGAACCAGGATTCACAGGATTCACAGATTTACAGGATTGAGAGTATCCCCACAAGATAAGGATAATCCTGAAAATCCGATAATCTTGAAAATCCTGGTTCAGACAAAAGGAAAGCGAGCAAAATCAGGTGGACAAAGCCCACACAAAAATGTTAATGATAAACAATAATACATACGATAACAACAAATCTTATTTTATAAGGAGTCCGAAGTCAAGAGATGAGCAATGACCTAATAATTAAAGACTTACATATCAGTGTGCAAGAGAATCAGATAATCAAAGGATTGAATCTAACCGTCAAACAGGGCGAGGTGCATGCCCTTATGGGACCAAACGGGTCCGGTAAAAGCACGCTCGCAAACGGATTGATGGGACATCCGCTATATGAAATTGATTCAGGTGAGGTAATATTCAACGGCGTTGATGTGCTGGAATTGGAACCGAATGAACGTGCAAAATTGGGACTTTTCCTCGCTTTTCAATATCCGACAGCTATTCCAGGCGTGAGTATGGCAAATTTCCTACGGATCGCTGTTAGTGCGGTTCGTTCTGCAGAAACAAACGGCTCTGAAAACAACGAACTGATTCCGATGCGCGAATTCCGTAAAGAACTACGCGAAAAGATGGAACAACTCGGCGTGGATGATTCTTTCGCGAGACGCTATCTCAACGATGGATTCTCTGGTGGTGAGAAAAAACGTGCTGAAATCCTGCAAATGGCAATGCTTGAACCGAAAATCGCTATCCTTGACGAAACCGACTCCGGACTTGATATTGATGCTGTTCGTATTGTCGGTGAAAGTGTGAGTAGTTTGGTTGGACCTGAGCTCGGCGTCCTGATTATCACACACTACCCGCGATTGTTGGACTACATTCGTCCGCAGTTTGTGCATATACTGCTTGATGGCAAGATTGTCGAATCAGGTGGATGGGAACTTACGCAGTTGTTAGAAGCAGAAGGCTACGATCCTATTCGTGAAAAATATGGTATTGCTGAGGCCATTCAGTAAAATTAAGGGTCAAATGGCAACCTCTGAAACGCAAAATAGTTATATCACAAGAGCTAAAAGAAAACACACAATGAAAACTATCTTATTTTTCTCAGTCCTCTTTTGTGCAATCGCGTTGCCGGTTTTTGGTCAGTTAACAGATGCTGATCTCAATAGAATTCGCTTGATTATCTAAGAGGAAATCAAGAAAGAAAGTTCTACAACTAACAAAAGATTGACGCGTTAGATAGTCGGATTCAGAATGTAGAGAAAGATGTCGCATGGATGCGAAGCACACCTGAGAGCGTTGACAAGCGAATCCCACATGCAAAGTATGTTCTTTATGGGTTAATCGCGCTCATAATGATAGTTGTAGCAGTACCATTAATTTCCTTCGTGCGGGAAAGCAAAACATATCGCTCAATCGAAAAACAGATTGAAATGCTCACACAAGAAATCGAAACACTAAAGCAACAACGAATTGTTAATCCTTGAAAATCACAACTATAAAATATTCTGAAGGAGGAATACAAATGGCAACCCCAGAAACACAACAACTTGACGAAATCGGAATTAGTAAAGACTATCAATACGGGTTCCACGATGATGTTAAGCCAACGTTCAAATCCCGAAAAGGATTGGACGAAGAAATCATCAATCAGATGTGCGACATCAAAGAGGAACCGGATTGGATGCGCGAGTATCGGCTTAAAGCCTACGAAATCTTTAAGCAGAAACCGATGACAAAGTGGGGAGGCGATCTTTCCCAACTGGATTTTGATGACATTTATTATTATGTCAAAGCATCAGACCGTAGTGAACGGAGTTGGGACGATGTGCCGGAAGACATTAAGAAAACCTTCGACCGTCTCGGCATACCGGAAGCGGAGCGGAAATTCCTCGCTGGTGTCGGCGCACAATACGATTCTGAGGTCGTCTATCACAACCTCGTTGAAGAATTGGATAAAATTGGTGTCATTTTCGTTGATACGGATACTGCTGTCAAAGAATACCCTGACCTTGTGAAAAAATACTTCGGAACTATTATACCTTCTGCGGATAACCAATTCGCCGCACTGAATAGTGCTGTCTGGAGTGGTGGTAGTTTTATTTATGTTCCGCCCGGTGTAAAGGTTGAATATCCGTTGCAGGCATATTTCCGCATCAACAGCGAAAATATGGGGCAGTTTGAACGCACGCTCATCATCGCTGACGAAGGTTCGCAGGTGCATTACGTTGAAGGTTGCACAGCACCAACGTTCAGCAGCGAATCCTTGCATAGTGCTGTCGTTGAAATCGTCTGCATGAAAGGTTCGCGGGTGCGCTATACAACTATCCAGAACTGGGCGGGAAATGTATACAATCTCGTCACCAAACGTGCGGTGGCTTACCAAGACGCACAGATGGAATGGGTTGATGGTAATCTTGGCAGTAAGTTGACAATGAAGTATCCGAGTGTCTACATGATGGAACCCGGTGCACGGGGAGAAATCCTCTCCATTGCGTTTGCGAGCAAAGGGCAACATCAGGATGCGGGTGCTAAAGTCTACCATTGTGCACCACACACTACCTCACAGATTACGTCGAAGTCCATCAGTAAAGATGGCGGACGTTCAAGTTATCGGGGTTGGGTTGATGTTGCAAAAGGTGCAAAGGGATGCAAATCTCACGTCGTGTGTGATGCGCTTCTGCTTGACAAGGATTCACGTTCAGATACCTATCCGGTCATTGAAATTAATGAAAACGATACCAATATTGAACACGAAGCACGCGTCAGCAAAATCGGTGAAGAGCAGCTCTTCTACCTGATGAGTCGTGGATTATCTGAAGAAGAGGCATCCACTATGATTGTCAACGGGTTTATTGAACCACTTGTCAAAGAACTCCCGATGGAATATGCTGTTGAGATGAACCGCCTCATCCAACTTCAGATGGAAGGCTCAATTGGATAGGGAAAGGTGTCGAATTGCAAACAAGTGATTTTTCAAAAGATTTTGTTAAGAAAATAGCGCGGGATGAGCCGCAGTGGATGCGTGATAAACGGTTGGAGGCATACTCGCTTTACGAATCGTTGCCAATGCCACATACCACTGAAGATGATGCGTGGCGTCGCACCGTTGATATGCGGACACAAGATTATTGGCGCAGAACTCGGCGGCACCTCCGCGGTTTCGCAGTTGACAATTATCATCCCGCTGCCGAAACGAACGGCAGCACATCGGCTGAAGTAGAAGATGGTGCGGGTGTATTGGTCCAGGTTGATGGACATCCTCAGCACACTTATTTGTCTCCTGAATTAGAAAAAAAGGATGTCTATTTCGCTGACCTACACACAGCACTAAAAGAACGCGGAAACCTAATTCGTGACTACTTTATGACAAAGGCAGTCACATTAGAAACGACCCTAAAAAGCGGAAATATCGCCAGTCGTAACACGTTTGACGCGCTTCACGGAGCATTTTGGCGTGGTGGATACGTACTCCACGTTCCGAAAGGTATTAGGGTGGAGGAACCGCTGCGCGTTTATATCCGACTCTCCGAAAATCAGCAGGCGGATCTGTCGCATGTCCTCCTCATTGCTGAAGAGGATAGTCAAGTTGTTATTTTGGAGGATAATTCGTCTACCAACCAAGATGCAGGCGGTTTACATGGTGGAGCAGTGGAAATTTTCGCTGGTCAAAATGCCAATGTTACTTATGTGCAGGTGCAAAACTGGAATCGGCAAGTTTGGAATTTCGCGTCACAGCGCGCTGTTATTAGTAAAGATGCGCAGCTCTGTTGGGTCACTGCTACGTTCGGTAGTCGTTTAAGTAAACTGAACCAAGCGGTTATATTAGAAGGAAACGGAGCAAATGCGCAGCTGTTAGGTTTGGCTTTCACTGATGCTCGGCAACATTTAGATGTTAGCACTGCACAAGAACACATTTCACCCTATACCTCAAGCGACCTGTTATATAGAACTGTTCTAAAGGATAGATCGCAGACTGCATGGGGTGGGAACATATATGTGTATCCTGATGCGAACTATACCGATGCATATCAGAAAAATGACAATCTGTTGCTCAGTGAACGCGCACATGCGGATACCTTACCCGGATTAGAGATTGAAGCGCATGAAGTCCGATGCACACACGGTGCTACTGCAGGTCCGATTGATCCAGATCAAGTCTTTTATTTGATGAGCCGTGGTATACCCTACGCACAAGCAGAAAAACTGATTGTTGATGGATTTTTTGAACCTGTCATGGAACGCGTGCCGGTGGAATCTGCCCGAGAAGAACTACAAGAATTTGTCTCACGTAAATTGGAAAAGTAGCACAGTTATCTCATAAATTGTAGGAGGGGTTTGTAACCCCGACAAATGCCATACGCGCATTTTACGTTGATTTGGATTTAATAATATCAAGCACGTCATAAGACGGTGCCACAATAAAAAGGAGTCACTACAATGGATCAACCCAAAATTATCGCTTACATGAAACCTGTCTGTGGCTGGAGCAACGGTGTCCGTGCCATTTTCGCCAAATACAATTTGGAATATGAAGACAGAGACATCATCAACGATGAAGACAACTATCGTGAAATGGTGCAGAAGACACGGCAACCTTATCAGCCTTGTGTCCAAATTGACAACATCATGCTTGCCGATGTTAGCGGCGATGAAGTGGAAGCATATCTGCTTGAGGAGGGCATTGTCGCAGCTAACGATGCTGAAACGGATGTCCCCACTGATCAGGCATGTGAAAGTCATGATACTGCTCCTGTTAATATTGGCTTCCCAAGTAGATAGACTTTATTTAAACATGGTAGGCGCGCTTTCTAAGCGCGCTCTTCCTATTACGCATCATTTTATACAATTCTAAGGAGGGTATTAGGATAGAATAGGAGGTATATAGTATAGAATGACACTTAAGGAACATATTGACGACATACGGAAACGTTTAGAGCATAAGGAATTTACAAGTGAGGCGGCAGTTCGCCAGGGTATTATAGATAGACTACTCGGTGCCTTGGAGTGGCCAACGTATGATATTAAGATTGTTTTTCCAGAATATGGGGTTGACAGAGGAAACGTAGACTACGCTCTTTGCCATCCAGTATCAACCCCACGTGTCTTCATTGAAGTGAAGCGTGTTGGAAACATAGATAAAGGAACTGAACAACTCTTTGACTATGCTTATCGTATAGGTGTAACCATTCTCATTCTTACTGATGGTCAGAAATGGCGATTTTACCACCCCGCAGGAGAAGGTTCTTATGAAGACCGTAAGGTAACAGAATTGGATTTCATTGTAGAAAATAGCGAGGAAAGTGCCAAACGTCTCGATAAATACTTGAACTACGAGTCGGTAAAGACAGGTAAAGCTGCTAAAGTAATCGCAGAGGACTATCGCAACATTGTCAATCAGAGACAAATTGAGGAAAGGTTACCAGAGGTTTGGAGCGAATTGGTGCAGGAAAAACATGCATATTTACTGCTTGCCGTGATGGATAAAGCGAAAGATAAGGTTGGATATGAACCTACAGAAAAACAGGTACTAACCTTTCTGAAAAACCTATCTGTGCCATCAGTAAAGCCTTCCACTGTTCCAAAAGTCGTTCTCAATAAACAATCTCAAGGCAAAAAAGAAAAATCACCACCTCAACGCATACGCGTTACTATGTCCAATGGAGAAGTTATTGAGCGTGAGCATGGGAATATTACTTTCTCTGATGTTATTGAAAAGTTAGGAATAGAGCAAGTAAGAGATCTTGAGATAATCCGCAATTCTATTCCGCTTATATCAACTTACAAAGACCCCGAAGGACGGCGACAACATCAACGCGGCAAGTATTATATAGTATCTGGACTATCTGCGAAGAATATGAAAAAAACGCTTGATAGAATTGCTAAAGCAGAAAATTTTAGAGTTGACTTGGAAGTAGAACTTGTTGATAAAGTATGAGAGTTGATACCAGCAAACGGAGAAAACCATGGATACCATAAAAGACTTTGAAATCAAACAGCGAAAATATATGCCTGTCTTTCCAAAAGCGAGTGGTAAAACGACTGTCTATATTGAAGGTTATCCGTGTGAGGACGACGAACCTATGGCTGAAACAGATTTTCACGCTGAACAGATTATTACGTTATCTGATCAACTCAAGCGATATTTCGCAATCAACGAACTGGTTCACATCGCCGTTGACAGTTTCATCTATTATAGTGAAGGGGACATTACAAAATGTGTTGCCCCTGATATCTACATTGTGTTCGGTGTTGATAAATACCCGTTACGCCGTAGTTTCTATACGTGGGCAGAGGGTGCAGCACCTATTGCTGTTTTTGAGTTCCTCTCTGATTCAACAGCACATCATGATCGGCATAAAAAAGTCGGTTTGTATTTAAATGATATAGGTGTTCAAGAATACTTTATCCATCAACCTGAGATGAAGAAACCTGCAGAGTTTCGTGGGTGGAAACGGACGCAAGCGGGAAACATTATTGAGATGGAGCTGGATGCGGAAGGTGGCTTATTCAGCGAAGCATTAAATCTCTGGTTTCGGTGGGAGGAACAACAGCACAGCCACGTTAGACTCTTACGCCCTTCCCTACCTGACGGCACTCCGATTGCAACATCTATGGAAGAACAGCATCTTAAAGAAGCGGCAGAGACACGTGTAGAAGAAGAAGTACAGCGGTGTCAAGAATTAGAAGCAGAGATAGAACAACTTCGTGCACAACTTGAAAACCGTTAAAACAATAATTGAATCTATTTGGATATAATATGACACAAAAAACAAAACGCACCTCCGATTTTCGTCCACTTGATGTCCAAGCCATTCGTGAAGATTTCCCAATCTTTGCGGACACGCCGCCATTAGCATTCCTTGACAGTGCTGCGTCAACGCAAACACCGCGCCCTGTCGTTGAGGCAATGGACGCGTATTATGATACCTACCGCTCCAATATCCATCGCGGCATCTATCGCATTTCAGAAGAGGCGACAGAACAGTACGAAACTCGCGCGGCAGAAAGTCGCACAACTCATTAACGCACCGCGTACAAACCAAATTGTCTTTACGCGGAATACAACGGAGGTCCATCAACCTTGTAGCATACAGTTGGGGAAGTCTGAATATCCGACAAGGGGATGAGATCGTTCTTACTGATCTTGAACACCACAGCAATCTTGTTCCGTGGCAGCTGCTTGCACAACGCACTGGCGCAACGCTCCGATTCCTTGAAATAACCGATGAAGGTTTACCTTGATTTCACGCAACTCCGCGATGTGTTGTCCGAAAAAACCAAATTGGTTGCGATAACACATGTCTCTAATGTGCTCGGCACGATTAACCCGATTCAGTCTATTACAGACGCTGCACACGCTGCAGGTGCAAAGGTTATCGTAGACGCAGCGCAATCGGTGCCACACTTTCATGTAGATGTGCAGCAGTTGGATTGTGATTTTCTCGCGTTTTCTGGACATAAGATGTGTGGTCCCACCGGTGTCGGTGTGCTATACGGCAAATTGGAACTGCTTGAGGAGATGCCACCATTTCTCGGCGGCGGGTCAATGATTCGTTCTGTTGAACGCGACATTTCAACTTATGCAGACGTACCCGCGAAGTTTGAGGCAGGCACGCCAAGCATCGCTGAGGCAATCGGACTCGGTGCTGCCGTAGATTACATCACACAAGCAGGATTAGCATCAATTCATGTGCATGAACAGGAACTCCTTAAATATGCACATGGACGTCTACAAGAGATTGAAGGCATTACTATATATGGACCGGCACCGCATCAGAAAGCCAGGTGTTATCTCGTTTAATATAGAGGGCATCCATCCGCATGATGTGGCAGGCATTTTGGATACACATAACGTTGCTATTCGCGCAGGGCATCACTGCGCACAACCGCTAATGAAAAAGTTAGATGTTATCGCAACTGCCCGTGCCAGTTTTTACTTATACAACACGATTGAAGACGTAGACCGCTTATGCGAAGGACTGCAAAAAGCACAGACACTCATGACCCGGAGAAATAAATGAACGTATATCAGGAAGAACTATTGGACCATTACGAAAATCCCAGCAATTACGGGACAGCTTCCAAACCCCGATATTTCACATGAAGAGGATAACCCACTGTGCGGGGACAAGATTCGAATTGACCTGATTGTTGAGGATGACATTATCAAAGAGGTGCGTTTTTCTGGACACGGCTGTACCATCAGTTTAGCCGCCGCTTCTATGCTAACCGAAGAGATTGTAGGGAAATCACTCACAGAAGTGAAAAAACTCTCCAGAGACGACATTTTAGATATGATCGGCATCCCGTTGGGACCTGTCCGTGTAAAATGCGCTTTATTGGCGCTTAAAGTGCTCAAAGCGGGTGCTTACGGCATTAAAGGCTGGCCCGGCGAGGAAGATGAATAAGAAAGGAACAGATGGCAGAATTCTATAAAGTAGCGAAAGTTGGTGAAGTGCCATCCGGCACAAAAAAATTGGTTGAAGTAGATTTCGTCCCCGTGCTACTCTTTAACGTGGAAGGCGAGTTTTACGCGATGGAGGATGTTTGCACACATGACGGAGGCCCTTTAGGTGAAGGCTTTTTGGAAGGGGATGAGATAGAATGTCCACGACACGGCGCACGATTTTGCGTTAAAACCGGAAAAGCACTCTGTATGCCTGCCGTTGAAGATATTGAATGTTTTCCTGTCAAAATTGAAGACGACGAAATTTTGGTTAGTATTGATTAACTATTCTACTTCGTCAAAGTAGAATTCTATAGTCTACTGTAGGAGGAAAAGAAATGGTAACAGAAGAATCTGTATTAGAATCTATCAAAGAAATAATTGACCCCGAAATCGGCATTAACATCGTTGACATGGGACTTATCTACGGTGTTGACATTGACGACACAACTGTTGATATTACCATGACCCTAACAAGTCCTGGATGTCCCGCTGGTGGACAAATCATCAACGGCACACAGCACGTTACACAACAGATGGATGGCGTTGAAGAGGTCAACGTAAGTGTCGTCTGGACACCGCGTTGGACACCCGAAATGATGAGCGAAGAAGCGAAGGACGAACTCGGTATCTTCTAAAAGTTTATGAGGTTCTGATGGAATACAAAATACCCCTTGTTCTGACACCACAACCTGAAGGCGGATATACAGTGACCTCTCCACTGTTGCCTGAATTGGTTACCGAGGGTGATTCGTTAGACGAGTCATTAGAAAACGTCAAAGACGCTTTTAAAGCGGTCATGGAGCTTTATCAAGAGTTAGGACGTTCATTGCCAGAAAATATCCAGATTCCTGATGAGAAGAGCCTCGTGTGGTTAGAAACATAGGCGATGAATAATGACGGCAGTTAGCAAAGATCCAAAAACCCTCAAAAAACATGACAACGCCTTTCAGATTGAATGGAAAGACGGACACGCCAGTTGGTATCCGTATCGCTATCTCAGACAGATGTGTCCGTGTGCTGAATGCGCCATCATCAGGCATGAAGGTAAAGATATCCATTCTCTCTTTTCACCACAAGGCGATGGCGACATAACTTTGATTGAGGTTTCAGACGATATTCAACCGCTTGATATTCAATTAGTTGGTCGTTACGCGCTTCAATTCAGTTGGGATGATGGACACAATACCGGCATCTATCCGTTTGAAATCCTGCGTGAGACATGTCCGTGTCCAGAATGTTCACCGTTGCCACCTATTCAAAACGAGGAAGAAACTGAGTAATGCACCCAAGACCCTCACTCCCTGAAATCTCACCACAAGAACTAAAACAGAAACTGGACGAAAATGAGTCTGTGTTCTTATTGGATGTGCGCGAACAAAGCGAATACGACATTGTGCATATTGAAGGTGCGCGGTTAGTCCCGCTCAACACATTGCCGCATCACATAGACAACCTTCCATCAGACCAAGAAATTGTTGTCTACTGCCACCATGGACAACGTAGTCTTTATGCTACCGCCTACCTACACCAAAATGGATTTACCGATGCCAAAAACCTCACTGGCGGGATTGACCAATGGGCAGTCGAAATTGATACAACCCTGAATCGCTATGGTTAAAGTCTTTCCCAGTGAAATTCAGCGTTTTTAAAACGAGATAAAAAGATTGATTTTTGCCTAAGAATATAGTATCATATCGTTAATATCACTGCTATTAAGGAAATACGCATGGCATCTCTTCCAGCACAAACCCTCTTCACCCCTGAGGAGTACATCACCCAAGAACGAAAAGCACTGCACAAAAGCGAATACCTCAACGGACAGATATTTGCAATGTCTGGGGCAAGTCGCGCACATAGCCTTATCACAAGCAACATATCCAATAGACTTTACAACCAATTAATGGAGTCAGATTGTGAAGTCCATTCCAGTGATATGCGTGTGCAGCCGAGTCCAATAGCCTACTTCTATCCAGATGTCGTTGTTGCCTGCGGTGAATCTCGCTTTGAGGATGATGTTTTTGACACACTTCTGAACCCAATTGTTATCGTAGAGGTGCTTTCACCTTCCACTGCAGCCTATGACCGAGAGGAGAAATTTTCGCACTATAAGCAACTGATGTCGTTGCAAGACTACATCCTTGTTTCACAACACAAGTTCTGTGTTGAACATTATTGCCGGCAAGATCGGCAGTGGGAACACACCGAATTTCGTGCACCTGAAGATGTGCTGACGCTCACCTCAATTGGATGCAAGATAACCTTGCGGGACATTTATATGCGCGTTACAATTACTGAATCAAGAGGAGGACATCCGTGATCGTTGAATTTGAAAACCGCTCTGGCGAAATGGAGCAAGCCGAAATGGAAATTGACGAACCTTGTCCTACCTGCTGTGGCATGCTTTTCCCTGTTGTGGCGTCGAAACCGGAAAGTGGATATCGCTGTAGCAGCTGTGGACTCGTCTTTAAACCTGTAGAAGAAGAGTCAAAAGCCGTTTCTGATTAAGCTGGGACTCAATCAGATAAGACTATTCAATCTCCCGAAAATCAGGCACTTCTACCGGTGCGCCCCCGTTCGCAATAGATTCCTCCGAAACCAACCCCGGCACTGTGAAATCCATCGCTGCATAGACATCTAAAGGTGGCGTTGACCCGTTAAGGATGCTATCAATAAAATCACGCACCTTAAAATATTCCCCAAGGTCACCGACATTCTGCGCCTCAGAAGGTGGATTCTTCCACCGTTCAGGCAGCAAGTCTTCGAATTGAGAGAGCGGTCTCCACTGCTCACTTATTCCGAACTCACTCAACCAGAGTTTCGGTGCAGCACCCAACCCACGTGAACTTTCATAACATCCCTTTGTTCCTTGTAAGCTGAAATACGAATTCGCTGGACGATTAGAGAGCATATCAATCCGAATCTTGATTAACCCATCGCTTTCCGTTTTACAAAGCATCATTACTGTATCTTCCATTGCATGCTCTGGATCGGTATTAACCCCTGTGCCGAGACAACAAACACTCACGACACGTTCCCCAAACCACTGCAGCACAGGACCAAGACTATGTGTTGCATAATTACAACGATTGATGCCTACTTGCCAATAGTAGCGCCACGTCGGGTTGCCATCCACATCATGATGAAGTGATTTGATGTTATGGACATATTCTCCCTCCCCGAAATACACATCACCAAACATGCCTGCCTCTACAATACTGCGGATTAACACATTGTGCTTAGAATAGCAAGTATTTTCAGCCATTGTATATTTAGCAGACGACTTCCGAACTGCTCGAACAAGGTCATAACATTCCTCTAACTTAACAGCAGCCGTCACTTCGCTGATAACATGTTTTCCCGCTTCTAACGCTTCAATTGACTGCGGAACGTGCAAATTTTCAGGTGTCGCAAGCACAACAAGGTCTACTGCGTCTAACATCTCTGAATAATCTGTAAATTGATATGGAACGTTAAACCTTTCGCTAACGCTTTGAAGTGTAGCCTCATTGATGTCGCATACTGCCGTGACATCGGTTTCTGATATTGTGTTAAACGGTTGAAAATAAGAACTGCCTCGGTGTGCCCCCACAATCCCCACCTTTATTTTATTCGCCATGTGTATATCTCCTGATTAAATATAGAAATAGCATAACACATCGTCAGTAATTTTTCAGCAAAGTTCCTATTTAAGTGAGGTTTCTTATAGAAAAAAGCCTTCCATTTGATCAAGACTTCAGTTGATTTCTAAAATAGAACACGGTATAATAATAAAGCATTCCACGACATATAGAAATCAAGTTTAACAGACATATTGCGGGAACCTTCAAACACCATTCATGAGCAAAAAAACACTTGATCATCTGCTAATAGCGTTTACAGTTTTATGCGATCTTTGCTTCATCGCTACAGCGATCGTCATTGCATATTGGTTGCGATTTGAATCCGGTTGGTTTGACGCTTTAGCAGTACACAAAGGTGGCACACCACCCTTTGATGACTACTTAAGGCTTATTCCTATAACGGCAATTATCTGGTTATTAACATTAAAAGGCTTCAAACTCTATCGTCCAGAAAACAAGGCAACGCTTTCAGCATTTTGGGCACTTTGTAAAGTTTCAGTTGTCGCACTCATTGCTACTTTAGCCGCACTCTTTTTCATCTATCATCACGATGCATATTCACGTTGGGTAATGCTTCTTGCTACGGGTTTTAGTCTTATTTGGCTGTTCCTCGGACGGTTTGTCCTGCACCGATTTCGTCAAGCAGTTCAGGCGCAGGGAGTCGGTGTGAGCCGTGTAGCACTGGTAGGGTATGATGAACGCGGCAAAAAAATTATCAATGCTTTAGATGAAAAACCGAATAGTGGATACGAATTAGTAGGTATAATTGATACAAACGCAGAAATAAACTGTGTGCCGTATCTGGGCAAAAGCGAGGAGATTCTTGAAATTGTGCAAACGCATCGCCTTGATATGCTCTTTATCGCATCTCCAACGGTGCCAAATGATACTATCCTACAGATTCTTCACGTTTGCGAAGGCATTCCTGTTCAAATCAATGTGCTACCCGAACTCTCCGAATTTATTAGTGGTGGCACAGCAGTTGCGCTTTTTGACGGTATACCTGTGCTGCAACTACGTGAAACACCAATGCAAGGGGTGAGTGGCATCATAAAACGCCTAATAGACATCGTTTTTAGTTTTTCGGCGTTGGTAGTGTTAAGTCCGCTTATGTTAATTATTGCGGCAATAATCCGTTTGACTTCCCCCGGCAAAGTGATCTTCCGGCAAGAGCGCGTCGGCAGGGCAGGGAAGCGATTCAAAATCTATAAATTTCGGTCTATGCGTGCTGATGCTGAAGAAAATATCGGGCATGTATGGGCAAAATCCGATGACCCGCGGCAAACTACGCTCGGAAGATTTCTAAGACGTTGGAGTCTGGACGAATTGCCTCAATTTTTCAATGTTCTTAAAGGTGATATGAGTCTTGTTGGTCCACGCCCAGAAATGTCAGGGTTAATTGGGACATTCCAAGAGTCAATACCGCACTATCTTGCGCGACAGCGCGTGAAATCGGGTATGACTGGCTGGGCACAAGTCAACGGTTTACGGGGTAATACATCTCTTGAAGACAGAGTTAACTATGACCGGTATTATATTGAAAACTGGTCACTCGCTTTAGATATAAAAATTATCTTGAAAACGCTATGGGCAATCAAAAAAGGCTCTCGGTAGTTATTCATCAAAAAATCTCCGCACAAAAGGCCATGCGCCTGCCTTGTAATAGCGATGTCCACCATCACCGATAAAAAGTTCACACCTATCCGCAACACCAGCGACCGAGTAAATTTCCTTGAGACGTTCATAAGCAAACTTGACGTGATCAATCGGAAAAATACCATCGTCTCGTCCAGCAATTGCACAAAATGGACGCGGTGCAATTAAACCAGCAACATCATACATTTCACCTAACCGCATCACACCAGGCACATAGTTGCAATCACAATGCCGAATAGTTCCGATGCTTCCTTCAAACGTGCAATAATAGCAGCTTGGAACCGCCACAGCGATACGCGTTTCACATGCTGCCGCGAAAAGCGACACTGTTCCACCACCAGAATTCCCAGTAATCGCTATCCGTTCAGCATCTATTGGTAGATTAGTGATTGCCCAATCAATGAGGCGCGACATATCCCACACCCGCTCACCAATTGGTGTTCGTCCAACAAGTATGCTATGAACTAACTGATGTCGGCATGAGTGCGTGTTATTATTTTCCTTATCTGTTTCGGTGCGTGTTTCACCGAAGGCGCGCGTCGTCGGTGCTATAGCAATATAACCTTCCTCCACAGCAGCTTGCCGAGCGATGTCACGTTCTCCTTCTACCATCTCCTGCTCCTCTTTTTCAGAGTGAGCGATGCCAGCGTAGATATGCGGATGGTTGTGTCCATGCGGTGCAAGAATTAGTGGGACTTTCCCTTCAATTGTTTTTGGACGAAGCAGGTAAAACGGCAGCGGCACCGTCGGCTCTACCCACAAATACCAACTTTCCCGAATATGGTTGTCCATATCCAAAACTTCAAGCTGTTCTGCTTTCGGAACATAACCAGCAAGGTCAGATTCCATGTTGTCTAAACCGAGTGCTTCTCTCAATTCTGGACGAAAATTGGCTTGCCATGCAACTAATCCTTCTTGTGTTGTTTCATGAAATTCATATTTCCGTGGTACAGTAGCGTATAAATTTCCAAAATGTTTTTCTGCGTTATACATTACGGTTTCTCCTCTACAGATTCGGTTCACTTGACAAAAATCTTAGTAGTGCTATAATACCATAACAATAATAGGCAACACACTGACACCTGTCAACTGAATTCTTTGATTTAATTATTCGTTGAATTGATATGAAAGGGGTTTTTCATGAAAGTCCTGATAACTGGTGCAAGTGGTAGACTCGGAACGTACGTCATCCGAGAATTGGTAGAAAAACATACCCTTGTTCTAATGTCTCGGAGACAACCTCCTGATGAATTTTCTAAACTACCATTTATTCAAGGTGATCTGAACAATTTTGAAGACTGTCAACGCGCCATGGAAGGCATAGATGCGATTCAACACCTCGGGGCACAGCCCGGTCCTGTAGACCATCCAGATATGCGTGTGGGTGCTGAAGAGAGAGGCATCCCATTCGACGCAACCTTCAAAACGAATATGCTCGGCACTTACTATCTCATGCAAGCTGCAATTGAAGCGGAGGTAAAAACGGTGGTGATGTCCGGCAGCAATTGCGCATTAGGGCACGGGTTCCGTATTAGCAAAACACACATGCCGATAGATTACCTGCCTTTAGACGAAGAACATCCCTGCTATCCAGAAGATTCCTATAGTTTTTCTAAACGTTGTGGCGAAGACTTACTGGCGAGTTATACGCGTGCCTACGGTATCCGAACCTACGTCACCCGTCCCGCAGGTATCACGCCAGAAGAACGTAGGAAGCAGATGGCAGAAAACGCCAAACCGACAAACGGTTGGACTCCATGGCTCTGGTGTTGGGTAGGAAGTGAAGATGTCGCGAGTGCACATCGTTTGATTATGGAGAAAGCGGATACACTGCCGCCTCACGATGTCTATTTCCTCAACGCAGATGATACTTCTGCTTTAGAACCCTCCCTTGAATTAGTTGAACGTTTTAAACCGGAATTTTTGTCAAAGGTACGAACGCTGAAAGAACATCAATCGTTTATCAATTGCGACAAACTCAAAAACGCTGTCGGGTGGCAACACGAAACATCGTGGAGGAAATATCATGGCAACGAATGATAGAGTGCGTATTGGAGTCGTCGGTGTGGGTAGTATATCGGTGCGCGGCATCCTTCCGCACCTCACACAGGATGATGTCCAAGATAGATTACAGGTGTCCGCTGTCTGCGACCCCGTCCCCGGCAGAGCAGAAGCCGCATCCGAAAAATTTAACGTGCCGCACGCTTATGAAACATTTGAAGAACTCTTAGTAGACGGACACGTTGATGCTGTCAGCATCGCATCGCCAATCGGTTTGCATTATGAGCAGGGAAAACTTGCTATTGAACACGGTCTCCACGCGCATTTTAACAAGACGATGACAACGACCGTTGATGAGGCAGATGACCTAATTGAATCGGCAAAGCGCAAAGGAGTCAAATTGGTCGCTTCTCCCGGACAGATGTTGCGTCCGATACATCAAGAGATTAAGAGACTTATTGATGATGGGGCAATTGGAACGCTGACGTGGGCTGCAACAGGTTCTTCTTTCGGCAGATACCACGAAAGTGAATCTGTCCGTCAAGGTGATGATGTTCTTTCAAATATCAATCCTGCGTGGTATTTCCGAAAACCGGGTGGCGGTCCACTCTACGATATGACTGTGTACGGGTTGCATACGATGACCGGTATCCTTGGACCTGTGAAACGAGTGACTGCTTTCTCTGGTGTGCGAGTCAAGGAACGTGAATTCCGAGGTGAAATGCTTCCGTGCGATATGGACGATAACACTTTTATTCTGCTTGACTTTGGCGATGCATTTTTCGGTTTCATTTACGGTGCGGCGGCAGGACACGCAATCAAAGGAGGACTATCAATTAACGGCACAGCAGGGGCAATTGAGGGCAGTACCATCAACGGCAAACCGATTGACGCACCAAAAAGAGAACTACCACATGTCGTGGGACCGCATCGGAACATACAGGAAGCACATGTATATGAAGACATTATGCAGCTTGTTGATTGGATTCGTGAGGATAAACCTACCATTGTTACAGCAGAACATGCGCGGCATGTCATAGAGATTTTTGATGCAGGATACCGATCAGCTGAGTCAGGACAAGCGCAAACCTTACGAACCACATTTTGAAGGAACAATTCTCTATGCCAAAAGCTTTATGTATCGGTGAACTTCTTATCGATTTTGTATCTACAACACCTGATGTGGGTCTTGCCGAAGCACCAGGATTTGTTAAAGCACCTGGCGGTGCGCCTGCTAACGTCGCTGTCGGTTTAGCCAAGTTCGGTGTAGATGCAGGATTTGTCGGCAAAGTTGGCGCAGACCCGTTCGGTGATTTCCTAATTGAAACGCTTCAACAAAACAACGTTGATACAACTTATCTCATCGCAGGAGAGGCATCCCGTACCACATTAGCCTTCGTCGCTACACGCTCAGATGGCATGAAAGACATTACCTTTTACCGACATCCCGGTGCTGACATCCAACTTTCCCCTGATGAGATTGACATTGATTACGCCCAATCGGCA
Source organism: Candidatus Poribacteria bacterium (assembly GCA_965219695.1). GTDB lineage: Bacteria > Poribacteria > WGA-4E > WGA-4E > WGA-3G > MSPOR6. The sequence continues at coordinate 101,088 of CBDCOJ010000026.1, forward strand.
GAATTGTTTCATTACGGTTCTGTTAGTCTCAGCCATTCACCGACCCGTGAGGCAACGCTCAAAGCAATTCAATGTGCTAAATCCGCGGGAGCATTTATCTCCTATGACCCCAATCTGCGGTTGATGTTATGGGACAATGCTGACGATGCTAAGCATTGGATATGGGAAGTGATGCCTTATGCCGATGTCGTCAAAATTTCAGAAGAAGAGTGGGAATTTATTACAGGAGATGTTGAATTAGAGAGTGGTGTTCAACAGATTCTCGGACTCGGTGTGAAGTTACTCGTTGTCACATTAGGGGAGCGCGGGTGCTATTATACAAACGGTAACGTTGTAGGCAATGTTGACGGTTTTACGGTTGAAGTCGTGGATACGCTCGGTGCAGGCGATGCGTTTGTCGCTGCTATGCTCACTCAACTGATGCAGCATGCTGACCCTACATCGCTTGAAAAAGATCAACTTGATGCGATCATGCGATATGCAAATGCTGCAGGGGCATTGGCAACACAAAAAGTCGGTGTAATTCCCGCTCTACCAACCCATTCGGATATTGAAAAATTTCTGTTAAGTGAGTTATAAGGAATGTTGCTGCGTAAGTCCAGAGAAAATCAAAATAGTGCGTAATGCCGGTTCATCTGATACATCCTATCTCAATTCTGATATATACTACACCGAACTTCGTTATAAATCTCTACTGATGCTTCAACTCTCCCCATAAAACCGCAGCCTTACCTTTAGGGCGGACGTTCGTTAAGCCTTGTGCTGGGACATTAGGACCTGTAATTACATAGTCATCTAATACAAATGTTCCAATGTGCCCTAACCCCCGTTCTACATAGGCAATTATCCCAAGACAATCAATTTTTGTCATTTGTGGACTCTTGAATTCAGTTAATAGATCACCTTTGGACAAGAATTTAAAGTGTCCATTATTAAATGAAATTTCCATTTCTTCAAGTGGAAAATGATCTGAATTAACTTGATGAGCGATTTCCGTTATTTCAAATGTATGGAGTGGCGGTGTTTGTATTACACCATTTCTAAAGGGAGTCCTATTTAAAGGTATAAAAGAACCGTTAAGAAAATGATATGTATCGCCTATTACACCACCTCTTTCATCATGTTGTCCTATTAGAATTCCAATTCTGTCAAGATTTGTCTGATTTGTTTGAAGAATCTTAACTTTGACATTGAGTTCTTTAGTCATAATTGGAAAACCAACAAATTCAAGCGGAAATTCTTCAAAGATTCCAGGAGTGGGAGGTGGATCTATCCATCCATCTAATTTCCCATTTTTTGTTTGCCAGATTACTTTTTTGGGTGCCCAAATGCCTCCATCAAAATGGTCATCGTATTCTTCCCAAGAATCAAGATTATCATCACTGAAATTTTCCACCCAAGTCTCAGCGGACACCACTTGAAGAATAGCGAATATCAGTATACAGAAAATAAAAAATAGAATGTAAAGTCGGTTCATCAGATATTCCTTCAATTATGACAGCATTATTTTAACATTGTTGGCTTATTCTTGATCGCTTTATTGCTGTTTTAACTCTCCCCATAAAACAGCAGCCTTGTCTTTAGGGCGTACATTCAAGGTGCCATGCGCTGGGACAGTAGGGCCCGAAATTACAAAGTCATCCAACACAAAGTGTGCAACTACACCTCGCCCCAAGCCCAATATAGAAATTATTCCGATACAATTTATTGTTGGGAGCTCTGGAGCATGATATTTAACGAGGAATTTTCTATTCGTCAAAACCTCAAAATCCCCTTTATTAAAGGAAATTTCTATTTCTCCAAGAGGCGCGGGCGTGGGGTCATTGTTTTTTGCTTTTTGGATTAATTCAAAACCTTCTGGTTTCCAAATTGGTGAACCGAATGCAGGTTCGTGGAGAAATTTAATAGTTCGGTTAATTACGCGACCAAAGTCATCGTATTGTCCCATAAAAATCCCAACGCTTGCGTTGCGGGCCTCAAGAATCTTTACTTTAACATTAAGCTTTTCTGCTTCAATGGGAAAACCTACAAATGTGAGCGGAAATCCATCAAAACCACCAGGTGGTGGCTGCGGTTGTATCCAGACATCTAAACGTCCATCTTTTGGCTGCCATGTGCTTCTATTCTCCGGATCATGCTCATGCTTCGTCCAGGAATCAAAAGAGGTAGTGTTGAAATCCTCAACCCATGTTTTGGCATCAGCAATTTTGATGGTGACGAAAAATAGGACACAAAAAATTAGGCATAAAGAGAAGATACGTTTCATTAGTTGTCTCCATTTGTTTTGAGAACCGAACGCACGGAATTGATTGGTTAATTCTGCTTTAGCTTACCCCATAAAACAGCCGCTTTACCTTTAGCACGCACATTTAGACTGACCGCATCAGGAATTGATGGCCCTGAAATGATGAAATCATCCACGACGACATGAGCAACCTGTCGACATACTTTCGGGAAAACGGCTATTCCAAGAAGATCTATTGTTTCTAAAGTATCAACTTTGAAATCAACTATATATTCATCATTAGAATAAAGATAGAAATGTCCACTATCAAATACGACATCTATCTCGTCTAAGTTGTTCAATGCAATACGGGGTGCTGATGTCCGAGGTCGTTTTTCAGGACTACCGAGTGTATGGTCAGCAAATTGATACGCAAATTCAAAAGGATGGATAATTTCATCCTGAGGGTCCTTGCCGAGGAAAATGCCGACGTTTGCATTGTCCGTAGATATAACACTAAGTTTGACACGGATATGCTCAACATTAATAGGTAAAGCTGTGAATCTAAGCGTGTAATTGGTCTGTTCTTCCAGGCGATTGCCGACGTTCAATCGCCCATTACAGAAAGGTTTGGTTCGTACATGCAAGCGATCATTTTGTGCTTGCCAAGTAACCCTTTCACGTTGAAGTTCGCGTTTTTTCCACGCATTGAGGTGTCCTGCGTTGAAGTCCTCAGTCCACGTTTTCAGATTCTCATTTGTTAAAAAATCTGGCGGTTGTGGTGGGTCTACCTCTTCTTGCGGCGTAATTTCCCAGAGACGTACAGTTTTATCACCACCAGCACTTGCTAATATGTGTCCATCTGGACTAAACATAACGTCATAGACATACGCCGTGTCACCATCTCTACTATCTCCTGTATGTCCGGTAAGTGTTTTCAAGAACAGAGCATTATCTACATCCCACAAATCTATTTTCTTGTCATCTCTTCCGACTGCAAGCACGCGTCCATCTGGACTAAACGCAACACATATAATAAACCTGCCGCTTTGTCGGGGAAAAGATCGCAATAGTTCGCCTGTGTTGGTATCCCATAAATCTATTCCACCCCAACCAGCACTCGCTAATATGTGTCCATCTGGACTGAACGCAATATCAAAGACAAGTTCCACCGCCGGTTCAAACGTGTATAGGAATTCTCCAGTATTGGTATTCCACACTTTGACTTGTCTATCTCCTATAACCCTATTAGCAAGGCTACTTCCATCAGCATTAAAAGAAAGACTACTTGGTTTTTGTGTTCCCAAAATTCGCAGAAGTTCATCTGTGTCGTAGTTCCAAAGATAGATTTTGTCATTATGAGTTCCGATGGCGAGTTCAGTTCCATTAGGACTAAATGCAAGACTGCTGACTTCTCCCTTGTGTTCCTTAATAGTCTTTATTACCTTACCAGTATTCGGATTCCACAAATTAACAACTTTGCCTTTTTCGTCACCACTTGCGAGCAGACGCCCATCAGGACTAAATACGATGTCTCCACCCGTATTTGTATTTATAGTGCTTAAGGGTTGTCTTGTGATAGGATTCCATATCTTAATGGTTCCCTCTTTGCTCTTACTTGCGAGCATGTCACCATCAGAGTTAAATGCAACACTATATACCGCATCGGTATGACCTTCAAGAATAGTATGCGGAGCATCCGCTGCAAAGGTTTTTGGTAAAGCAAAAACACTAATCAAAAAGATTGTTGTGATAAACTGATTAGTTTTCATAAACAGGGTCTCCAATATTTGTTGTTTTAGTTAACAAGTTTAGAACACCACTATTAAATTTCAGTCTTAGGAAGGATGGGCGGTACAGGACTTGAACCTGTGACCTCTTGCATGTCAAGCAAACGCTCTAGCCACCTGAGCTAACCGCCCGTATATAAGAGATGGAGGTGGCGGTCGGAATCGAACCGACGAATAGGAGTTTTGCAGACTCGTGCCTTACCACTTGGCTACGCCACCAGAATGTGCGCTCTTACAAAGCGCGCCTACAATAATATTTGTAGTAATGTTGCGCGTTTACAAAGCGCGCACACCAAAAACTATTTGGTATAGAAGCGGGAGACGAGATTTGAACTCGCGACCCCCACCTTGGCAAGGTGGCGCTCTACCGCTGAGCTACTCCCGCACTATCCTTTAAGATTAGTGTAAAAGAGAATACATATCTTAAAAGCGAATTTATTTTAACATATTATCATAGAAATGTCAAATTAATTTCCTTAGATGGGTATGTAAAGTTTTTGTAGAAATATGCAGACAAAACTTGTAGGAGCGATTTCCGAATCGCGAACTGTCGGGAATCGGAGTTCCCTCCTACAGAATATATTCGGGTTAATAACCAAAACTTTACACACCCTCCTTAGATTCTCAGAACCATGCAGTTTTCTTGTTTTTCCCAATAATTTAGCACGGTCGCGACCAGGAGGTCGCTCCTACCAATCGGCTGCTTATGGTAGGCGGGAACTCCGAATCCCGACTACTTTCAAGACTTATCAATTAGCACTTGACTTAGCATTAAGTGCGGTAGTCAGCATTGATTCGGATATAATCATAAGAATAATCGCAGGTCCACATAGTTATATCAGTATCACCAGCGCGCAGGTCAATTGTAATCCGAACCGGATCATTATCAAACAATTGGGTTGCTTTGTCTTCATTGTAACCAGCATCCATTCCGTTCTTCACAAGTGGGTAATCTGCAAGTAGTACATCCACCTGATAGGGGTCAAATTCCGCACCAGATTTGCCAATTGCCATCATAATTCGTCCCCAGTTAGCATCGTTGGCAAAAACAGCTGTTTTGACGAGGGGCGATTCCGCAACAGCGCGGGCAGCTTTTTCCGCATCGCTACGGTTCTTTGCATGTTTGACGATAACTTCAACAAGTTTGGTAGCGCCTTCACCATCACGCGCGAGCATCTTTACTAATTCAGTGCAGACAAATTGCAATCCTTCACAAAAGACTTCATAATCTTCTCCATCAGGTTTGACTATTTTCGAATTTTTAGCGTCGCCAGTTGCGAGAATTATTACAGTGTCGTTTGTGCTGCGGTCAGTGTCAACGGTTAGAAGATTGTAGGTGTTATTTACTACACGGTTTAAAGCGAATTGGAGCGTTTCACTATTGATGTTAACATCTGTTGTTAGATAGGAGAGCATTGTTGCCATATTTGGGGCTATCATCCCTGAACCTTTGGCAATCCCACCGATTCTCACAGGTTTTCCATCAATTTCTATTTCAACAGCAGCAGACTTGGGATGTGTATCCGTGGTCATAATCGCTTCTGCAGCCTCGTCACCGCCTTCAGTGCTGAGTGCATTGGCAGCGAGTTGAATTCCGTTTTCAATTTTATCCATGGGTAATTGTTGTCCAATAACACCAGTAGAGGAGACGAGGACGAGATTCTCATCAATACCCAGTTGTCCTGCTGTTGCAGTAGCCATCCGTTGCGCGTTTGACATACCGAGTTCTCCTGTGCAGGCATTAGCATTTCCGCTATTGATTATAATTGCTTGTGCTACTGGATCGCTGAGGTGTTGACGACAGACCAGTACAGGTGCAGCAGTAACACTATTTTTGGTGAAAACACCCGCCGCAGTTGCAGGTGCATTGGTAACGATGAGTGCTAAATCCTTCAATTCCGCATGCTTGATGCCAGCGTGGACACCGGCAGCCTGAACACCTGGGACAGCAGTAATCCCGCCTTCTATCTGTTTCATGAATCGCTCCTTACGGATAATGTAGCAGGAATTCTAATATAGAATTGCGGAATTGTCAAATGGAAAATGGTTTCCAATCCTATATTTTTCTTGACATTCAACAAGAGGTATATACAATAGAGACAGGACTTACGCAATTTTCAAGATTTTTGCAATAACTATGGCTAAAATGGTGTAATTTTTAGTAGAATTCTGAATCATCAGCGCGTTTACAAAACGCGCCTACCATTTGTGCGTAAGTCCAGAGAGAAATACTATGATATTGAATTGCGGAGGAGAATATGGCGAAAATACGAATGGCACAGTATGGGACGAAACACGGACACGCACGCGGGAAAATGCAAGCGATGCTTGCCAATACCGATGTTGAGGTGGCGGGTGTATTTGAACCTGATGAAGAACGACGGACACAACTTCAAACAAGCGATAGTTGGTCTGACGATATTCACTGGTTTGCAGATGCAGCGGAGATGCTTGACGATGAGTCAATTGTAGCAATTGCTTCTGAGGGGAACAACGCTGAAAGTTTAGATCAGACAGAAAAAATTGTGAATGCTGGTAAACACGTGTGGTACGATAAACCCGCAGGTGAAAACTGGGAACAGTGGCAACGCGTCATTAATACTGCGCAAGAAAAATCGCTATTGGTTCAGTTGGGGTATATGCTGCGGTATCATTCCAGTTTCAAGCAGGTGACAGAGTGGGCAAGATCCGGTTTTTTGGGGAATGTGTTTTCCGTGCGTGCACACATGTCAACCAATATATCTGAGGAATCACGCAAGCGAATTAGCCAACATATTGGTGGTATTTTCTTTGATTTAGGTGGACATGTGCTGGATCAAATCGTTTGGATGTTAGGAAGACCTGAGAAGGTCACCAGTTTCCTACGCAACGATGGTGGATCAACGGAACCTTTCAAAGATAATACGCTTACTGTTTATGAATATGAACAAGGCATGGCGTTTATCACGATTTCTGCTTTAGAACCGCGTCCGATGGCGCGGCGGTTTGAAGTTTACGGCACGGAGGGAAGCGCTATTATCGTTGAACCTTTTGAACCGGGACATACGATTCGGCTCTGTTTACAAAGTGCTAAGGAAGGATATTCACAGGGAGAACAGATTGTTAAGATAGATGGTGAAAGTCGTCAACGTTTGTATGAATTGGAACTGGATGCGTTTTTGGCAACTATTGCAGGCACACAACCACCGGATAGACCTGTATCGCATGAATTGTTAGTGCAAGAGACACTATTGAGAGCAACGGAGGTTATTTAAAGGCTGCCAGTTATCAGTTATCGGCTATCAGTTAAGACATGTTATACCATTTTTAGTAAATAACTTCTCTACAAGAAATAGACCGTTCAATGTGAATGCCATACGGGGAATGCCAAATGGCATTCATACCCGGGGAACGCCTAAATGGCGTTCATACCGTTGATTTCTTGATTTGGCGCATTCACCAAGCGCAATTCATTGCGCCTCTTATATTTTTTTTAGAGAAAATAATTCATAGAATTGGTATTATTGTCATGGTTTTTTCCGCTGATAACCGAAAACAGACAACTGAAAACTTACCCTAATCTTCCAAGCCACCTGTCCATTTGATACATCCAGCGATATGTTCATGGAACCAAGGTTGACTCCAGAGAACGTCAGGGTGGCCGAATGCAGTATACATGACACGTCCCTCACCATAAGTATGACACCATCCGAGCGCATAATCGTCATCATCTCGATTGCCTCGGGAGACATCTATTGAATCGTTGTCCAAACGCATAAGGACATGTGTCTTTTCACGTGACCAACTTTTGAATGTGTAGATTTCATCTACAACTTTAAAACTTTCACCGAGCATACGCGTAGCGGGATGGTCAGTATCTTCAACGATGACGTTGACTTCTTCGTGCCACGGATGTCCGTTGAAATAGCCGCCAAGCATTTCGCCATATTCAGGCCAATCGTAGAAGGTATCGGTGGCATTGTGGATTCCGAAGAATCCTTTGCCGTTGCGCACAAAGTTGAGCAGTGCTTCTTTTTGTGAATCGTCAAACGGCAAATTTCCTGTTGTTGCAAATGCAACGATGTCCTGTTTTGCTAAATTGTCTTCGGTGATTCTGTCACAGCGGTGAGTTGTGTTAACTCTCCACCCGTTTGCCTCGCCAATCTCTTTCAGTGCTACTTCGGCATTCGGTAAATAACTGTGTTCAAAGCCCGCAGAATGACGTAACATTAATATGTTCATTGTATATTTCCTTTCTGAAGTTGAAATTTGTTGGATATTATATAGGATTTTATGAAAAAATGGTAACATAAAAGCAGGAAAGCAAACAGTAGAAATATTAACAAAAAAGGTTGGCAAATTGAAGTTTTTTATGGCATCATTATGTAAAGAGATTTTGGAGAAGGAGAAAAGATATTGAAATTTTTTAAAAAAGGTGAAAAAAATACGGAAAAAACTGATCCAACGGCAAAACCGCATCCTGAATTGCAGGTTATTAGCGGATCCGAGATTTCTGGGACACGCACGCAGCAACCAAATCCACAGCAACAAGCCCCGCAACAAAACATAACGCTGCCAAATATAAAGTATAAAATTGCAATTGCAAGTGGAAAAGGGGGTGTTGGAAAGTCTACCGTTGCTACGAATTTGGCGATTTCACTTGCAAAGACCGGTGCCGCAGTTGGATTGATGGACGCTGATGCTTACGGGCCGAGTATCCCCACAATGATGGGTATTCAAGACAAACCACTCACCAGTCCAGAGCGAAAACTCATCCCCCTCGTGCGACATGATATTAAATTGATGTCAATTGGGTTTATGGTGCCTGAAGAACAAGCGATGATCTGGCGCGGACCGATGCTGCACAGTGCTATCCGCCAATTTCTGAGCGATGTTGATTGGGGTGAATTGGATTACCTTATCATTGATCTGCCTCCCGGGACTGGAGATGTTGCGCTTACTTTAACGCAAGCGATTCCACTCACAGGCGCAGCTATAGTGACAACGCCGCAGGATGTTGCTTTGGCGGATGTGCGACGTGGGGTTGCTATGTTTGAACGCCTCGGCGTACCGATCTTGGGAATTATTGAAAATATGAGTTATTTTCTCTGCCCGCACTGTAATGAAAAGACGGAGATTTTCAGAGCAGATGGTGGAAAAAATACGAGTGAACGGTTCGGTGTCGCTTTTTTGGGAGAGATTCCACTTGACGCTGAAGTTTGCACGGCAGGAGATCTCGGCGTGCCGATTGTTGCTGGACATCCTGAGTCACCACAATCTGCAGCGTTCGGTGCTGTCGCAACTGAATTAGATACAGTGCTGCAGGATAGTGGAGAAGACGATGAATTGACTATCCTCTAATACCAAATTAACGCAATTCGTCTCGGTAGGTTCGGTTTCCTAACCGAACCGTGTTTATTCAGTCCATAGATGCGGTTAGGAAACCGAACCTACCCGGGAGTGTGTATATATTTTTAGATTTCACTATAAAACATATTCTATAACCGAGAATTTGATTGAGAGTCAAATAGTGATCGAATCTTCGTCTAATAGTTCTATACCCATCGCTTCAGAAATAAGATGCATTGCATGTTGGAGTAAGTCTCCTTCTTTGACAAGTCCCTGGGTCGGTGGTTTCCCCAGATTGTTGTTCAAATCTTCAAGTGGAGAGAGTCCGAAATTTTCCATCCCTTCCAACATCCCTTCAAGATAACCGAGTCCTGGCAATTCTATGCCCCGTGCATTATCAAGCATTCGGTAGAACATGATGTCGCCATCATAGTATTTTTCATATAAAGATGGGTACCCCTCATATCTGTCAAGCAATTTCTCATCTTCTTCTGATATTTCCCAGAGTCCTCCCTTAACGGACTTGTCTTGAGCTGGTATTAAATCAGCGTAGTACCGAAAAATGAGTTGGTAACCCTGAAGTGTATATGCACCGAGAGGCACAGCGTTTTGACATCGCCATTGCATGTGTTTGATATTGAGATTTGAGCCATAGGCGAAATACTTCATGGTTCTACTCTGCATAGTTTAAACTTGAATTGCAAACCGATGTCAAAAAATGTTCTATCCTATTCCAATATTGTATTCAGTTCATCTTCACGTTGCGTATCAGATTTTGCAGCCGCCGTTTCTTCAGCAGATTTATAGCCGTAAATTTCAATTTCGCTGATTCTGGCTTGGTAATTAGAATAAAATCTCCTGCCACCAGCAAATCCGTACATCTCTCTGTCCCTCGGCGTAGTACCTCGGTAAAACTCCGCCTTTTCTTTTCGTCTGTTGGCGCCTTCATCTGTTAAGTCTGTAACTACAATTCGAATATGATCTGTCGAAAAAGCATATAAGACAGGAATCACAATAGGGTATGACTTGACAGATTTTATCTCTTTTATTAATTGCCAGTCAGTTTCAGAAAGAGCACTGCCACCTTTATCTGCGTAGATGTTAAGCTTTTTGATATTCTCTGTATGGATAACGATCCGTCTGATGTTCTTTTTTTCTGGCAACTTGATTGAAACAGCGGATCCCCAACTTGATCCATACATGTAGCGTTGCCCAATAGTCTCTGTCTCACCGACGGTGTTGAGATCTCCATCAATCATTTGCGGACTGGATGAATTGACACCTTCCATCAACGCGTAGTTTTCGCTCCATTCCTGTTCTGTAAGCAAAATATGACACCCTACCGTAAAAACTGCAAAACTGAAAAATACTATCAAAAAGGTGATTCGGTAAAACATTTGAAACACTCCTATAGGTCGTTGTTGTGTGTATATTAAAACTGTAGCGTTGACAACTTTTTTTCAAACATATCAATTTTTGACGCTATCATAGCACGTTTTTCAAAAAAGTCAAGAAAATCGCTTTCCATCCAGGGTTATTCAGTTTTTGGTTTTTCGGACGAATTTTTAACATCTGCTATATACCCCAGAATGGTAGGTGCGGTTTCTAACCGCACCGAATTTAGATCAAAGACCTTCTATTGACTTTCCTTGTAGGATGCGGTATGGTTAGGAAACCGCACCTACCGCCCTGGGATATTAACTTTTAGTAAACCTCAATAACGGTAAATTCTTAAAACTGAATAACCCTGCTTTCCATCCAAGAGATATTGAATTCTCCAATAATCGCACATGCTACATAGATTTCTTCTTGTAGGAGCGATCTCCGAATCGCGACGCACTGATAGTCGGGAATCGGAGTTCCCTCCTACAATATAATTAAATGGTAAACTCGACAATTGAATGCCTCTGCTTTCCATCCAAGATAGCCCCAACTCACTCATAAGAGTTTATCATCAATATAATATGAGATTTACTCTATTGCATAAATCCGATTTAAATTCATTTTGGTATACGCCGCACCCACAACAGCAATGCGACATTCATGCCACCCACGAAACCGAAAACGTAAGATTGTATTCCTGCTAACTGAGCCATTGATCTAATTAAGATAATTCCAGCGACTGGTAAGCCAAGCGCGAAACACGTAAAATATGTCAAACTCTTCGCTCCTTTTGCTTGCCAGAAAGCTATCTCCCGTCTTAAAACTTGTAGATAAGACTTCTCCCATAGGCGTGATGTCCACTTTCCGTTCATAAAACCGAGCACAATACCGAATGCATAGCCGAAACTTGACCAACGTAGATCAATCCACGGAAATTTAGAAATTGCTGCGACCCATAGGACTTGACCAAGAAATGTAACGATGATAAACGCCCAAAAGACAGGCAATTTCATATAGAAGGGGAGTAACCGCCTCGATAATTTATTATTCATGAAAAATTCGCTTTCGCGTAATTAACAGCGTTTTTGAAAATTGCGAGGCCGTCACCTTCTTCAGGCAGGTCTTCTCGTGTCCAACGGGGGTGGTTGTATTTTGTCAGAAACCTTTCAGGATGAGGCATCAAACCGAATATTCTACCGGTTACATCACAAATTCCAGCAATATCTGCATCAGAACCGTTGGGGTTGTGTGGATACTCAGTCTTGTCAGGAGATGATTGCTGTGTATTTCCATATCGGAACACAATTTGGTTGTTCGACTCTAATTCTTTTAGAACATCTGGTGCCGCAGTAAACCTACCTTCAGCATGGGCTACAGGAAGATAGAGATGTGGTTTGATACCCTTCGTAAAGACACAGGAACTCTGTTGTGTGTCCAATTCAACCCACCGACATTCAAATTTTGTAGATGTGTTCATCGCTAAAGTTGCGCGCTGTGTAATTGCTGTATCGCTGTTTTCTGGTCCTGGCAACATTCCCGTCCGTACAAGCACCTGAAACCCGTTACATATCCCAATTATCAACTTATTGTCAGCGACAAACTGATTAAGAGCCTTTCTCAGTTTATGTTTCATCTCTACAGCAAGCAATATACCGGCTGCAATATCATCGCCATAAGAGAATCCGCCGGGAATAGCAAGAATCTGATAATCGGATAGGTTTGTTTTGCCAGATATGAGGTTTTGAATGTGGACTAAATCGGTTTCTGCTCCAGCGAGTTGAAACGCTACATCCGTTTCAGCATCGCAGTTTGTCCCAGCTGTTCGTAAGATGAGTACTTTCGGTTTCATGTTTTTCTCCTTAATGGATAAAACACATGTGTTGCTTAAAAGTTACGAATGCAATGGTGTTTGCCACGCGGATTTGAGAATATCAATAGTAGTTTCTATAACGTATTTGCCTGTCAATCCGTTTACGATAAATTCCGGTGTTTCTGTAACAGCACCGAGACAACCTATCGGCACGCCAGCCATGTGATTTTCAAAGGAATCTTGGTGTTTCGGTTCAATTTCAACAAGAAAACGACTATTTGACTCAGAAAATAGTAGAAAATCGTCAGAAGTAATTTCTTCTCCAGTAGGAATGTTGCTGATATTAAGTGACATGCCATATCCACCTGAAAATGCCATTTCTGCTGCTGCAACACCGATACCGCCTTCAGAACAATCATGGCAGGAACGCACCAATCCACTGTTAATGGCACTACTAAGTTTTTCCATTGTTAGCTTACCTTCATCTGGACGGACAACTGGAGCAGTGTTGCCTATGAAATCGTGGATACCGAAGTAGTGAGATCCTCCCAATTCAGCGTAGGTGTTGCCAACGACATAGATGAGGTTACCAGGGGATTTCACATCCATTGTAACTGCGTTTTGAATATCGGGCATCACGCATATTGCTGATATGAGCAGCGTTGAAGGAATTGCGCGTTGTTCGCCTGTTGTGGTGTCGCGGTATTCGTTGTAAAGGCTATCTTTGCCAGAAATAAAGGGAGTCCCGTAAGCAGTAGCAATGTCGTAACACGCTTTTGCTGCACGCACTAACGCGCCAAGACGGTCAGGTTTATCAGGATTCCCCCAACAGAAATTGTCTAACAGTGCCGTTTTTTCAAGCGTTCCGCCGACAGCAACTATATTTCGGAGTGCTTCATCAATTGCCGATGCTGCGCTGATATACGCATCAACATCGCTATATTTCGGGTTGATGCCGTTTGCAACAATGACCGCTTTCTCACTACCTATAACTGGTGTGGTGACGCATGCATCGCTTGGTCCATCATTTTTGACACCGACGAGAGGTTTGATAACAATACCTCCTTGCACCTCATGGTCATACTGGCGGATGACAGATTCTTTACTCGCTATGTTTGGACTGGCAAGGAGGCGACACAAGTCTTCAGCGTAGTTTTTGGTTTGGTTGTCTCGCGATGGCATTTCTTGGTGCTGTGGCGGTTGCCAAGTCGCTTTTTTGATATGTTGAGGCAAACCTTTGTGCAGAAATTTCATATCTAAATCTGCAACTACTGCGCCTTCATAGAAAACCTGCAATCTATGTGTATCTGTGAAGCTACCAAGTACTGTCGCCTCAACCATCTCTGCCTCACAGATTTCCATCAGTTCGTCCAGATTTTCGGGTGGAACAGCGATCACCATCCGTTCTTGTGCTTCCGATAGCCAGATTTCCCACGGTGCCAACCCTTCGTATTTCAATGGAACGCGTTCCAGATGCACCTCTGCACCTGTATCTTCTCCCATTTCACCGACAGCTGAGGAGAATCCCCCTGCACCGCAGTCTGTTATGGAGCGGTATAGGTTTTGATCGCGTGCATGTATTAGGGCATCAACAATCTTCTTCTCCATAATCGGATTGCCGATCTGAACAACGCTGCCAAGGCTTTCAGAAGTATCGTCAAGTTCTGCTGAGGAGAAGGTCGCACCGTGAATTCCATCGCGTCCCGTGCGTCCGCCAACAGCAACAACAAGATCCCCGGGTTCAACGGATTTGTCACATCTATCTCTCGGAATTAGTCCTACGTTTCCACAAAAGACGAGTGGGTTTGCAGTGTAGCGCGCGTCAAAAAGAATTGCACCGTTAGCGGTAGGAATCCCCATGCGGTTTCCATAATCGCGGACACCAGCGACAACGCCTTTGAATACTCGTTTAGGATGGAGTGTGCCTTTCGGTAATTTCTCGTAAAGTGTGTCCGGCAATCCAAAGCAGAAAACATCTGTGTTCAGAATCGGTTTGGCACCGAGTCCTGTGCCGAGAGAATCTCTAATGACACCGCCAATGCCGGTACCTGCGCCCCCGTAAGGTTCAATTGCAGACGGATGATTGTGCGTTTCTACCTTGAAAACGAGATTGAATGTCTCATCAAATTCTATGATACCCGCATTGTCTGAAAAGACAGAGACACACCAAGGTTTGTCTATCTCCTCTGTTGCGCGCTGAATGTAGGTTGGAAAAAGTCCATCAATTTGCTCTGTTTCCTTTCCTTTTTCAGAATAGAGAATAATACTTTTAAAGGTTTTGTGAACACAATGCTCCGACCATGTTTGTGCAATTGTCTCCAGTTCTACATCGGTTGGATTGCGTTGGAGTTTCGCAAAATGGGACTGAATTGTCTGCATCTCGTTCAGATTTAGAGACAAAGTGCCTTCTTGGCTAATACGCATTAATTCAGCATCATCTGCATTTAGAATCTGAAATTCATTTACCTTACTGGACATTATTTTCTCCGTTATTCCAAAGTTAAACCACAGCCAAGCTACAATGTTGTACACGCCCAGAAGTGAAGCGAAAACGCAAGGATAAGCCGGAACCTGCTAAAGAAAAATTTCGCTGCGTGTTAAATCCACGTATCGTTTTTGTCTCTGTTTTATTCTGAGTGTTCGTTATGCTTTTCATTTTCGGCGAGTGCGTCAATAGTCGTTCACGGTCCCCATCTATTGGCAAAACATTCTTCAGCAGACCACAGTAATGAAGATTAAAAAATAAATTAGGTAGTTCATACCCAAACTGGTAGGTACGTTTCCCTGACCGCACTGGACACTACAAGAAATTATAAATTACCTGATTAAATTCTTAATCTTCACTGCCTATCCATTTAATGTTTGCTGGAAAGCATCAAGACTCGGTGCCTGTAAGGAGTTCCTCCGCAACTGTCTAAGACGTTGCAGTGTTTCAATACACTCCAGTGCAACCTTTACTTCTTGTAAGTTAGGAGCTTGGAAACGCACCTCCAAGTTTTCAAGGATGTCCTCAATGAGACTATCTCGCACGCCTTGTTCAATACCTTGTTGTAAGTAATGTTCTGCCATGCTCTGCATGAGTTGTTTCTCCTTCTCTGAGATGTCTAAAAACGGATGGTTCTCAGAAACTATTTGATCTAACACCGACCGTTCATCAATCGAGGGTAAAAGATAAACCAGATCAGACTCTTGTTCTTGCAGGTTGTTAGGGATAAAAGTGGTCCTCTTGATCTTGACCTTACTAAAATCAAGGCACTCCACGATGTCGCTAGCGATGATTTCGAGGAGCCCGCGGAGGTTCTCTGTGTTTTCTTATAACCATTTCGCGCTTCGGTCCGGAAAATGTTCAACACGTGTTTTTAAAGCCTCAAGTAGGTCGTTGATGTCTAACAAAATGGCATCTTCTTTGCGCCCGGCCCGTGCTGGCGTTTCCTTTTTATATTATACGGTTTCTCGCTTGTTTTCTCAAGTTTTCTTGTTTAGAGAAAGCACTTAGTCTGGTTTTACATATAGGTTTAGAGACAAAGTGCCTTCTTGACTGGTCCGCATCAATTCAGCATCATCTGCATTTAGAATTTGAAATTCATTAACCTTGTTGGACATTATTTTCTCCATCCAGTTATTTGTGTCTGAATCGCGGAAAGCGCGGAAAACATTGAAGACGCAGAAAGTGCTCTTATGCCTCCTGTCTTTTGTTTTAGAAGTAGACATTTGGTGGTGAACAAAAAACCTCTTTTTCCGTGTTCTCCGGGGAATGCCTAAATGGCATTCATACCGTTGATTTGGCATCCTCTGTGAACATCCGAGATTCAGACAAATTGCGGGTACAGGACATCTCTTTTTCATTCCTTAAACGAGGCAGTAACCCGTGGAATACTCTCCTCACAAGCAAACCGTTCAATACTGGATGCACCTACGAAACCAACAGTATCAGTATGCTCATTGATATACGCAGCATCGGGTGCCTTTGCGATTGGACCACCGTGTGACAAGCAGATTACATCAGGATTTTGTGCCTTTGCTGCATCACATATTTCCTGTACACGCACTGCTGCATCTTCAAGTGTGAAAGCAGTTTCCGCACCGATAGTGCCACCAATAGTTGTATTCATGTGTGCAATAATAACATCTGCGCCGACTTTCGCCATCTGCTCAGACTCTTCGGGATTGAAGACATAGACGATAGTGAACAAGTCCATCTCATGTGCAATGCCGATTGTCTCAACCTCTTTATAGAAACCCATCCCTGTCTCTTCAAGGGTTACCCGAAAAGTGCCATCAATCACGCCAACGGTGGGGAAATTATTGACACCGTCGAAACCTACATCGCGAACCTGCTTTAGAAAGTTGCTCATCCTTCGTGTTGGATCTGTACCGTTTACACCTGCAATAACAGGCGTTTCTTGGACTACTGGTAATACCTCACGTTCCCCCATCTCCATCACGATAGCATTTGCATCGCCGTAAGCCAAAAGTCCTGCACATGATCCAAATCCTGACATCCGATAGCGACCAGAGTTGTAAATAACAATTAGATCAGCACCACCTTTTTCCGCAAATTTCGCTGTGATACCCGTTCCCGCACCGACAGCGAGCAACGATTTTCCCTTATCTAATTCGGAATGGAGTCGCCCTAACACCTCATTTCGTGTATAATCTGGCATTTCGTTTCCTTTCTTTGATAGTTGTCAGTTATCAGCCTTCAGTGATCAGCAAGAGGCATGTGATTAAATCAGAAATCTCTTTACTGACAACTGACAACTGATAACTAATTTCTATTCATCCTGTGATTTTGCCTGTAAACGCGCTGCCTCACCTGGATTTCCGATGTGCATTGTGTTATATGCCTGTTCAGAAGACTTGAAGGGCCCAACACCTTTGTGACCGTGCCAATCCCCTTGATTCATAATCGGGTTTGGCAACCCTGTTTCCTTCTCCCGCTGGAGTATCCAGTTCTTCATGCGCGTTTCCAAAACGTTAACGATGTCCGGATGTGTGTCAACGAGATTCTCATTCTCATCAGGGTCTTGAATGAGGTTGTAAAGTTCCACAGGCGGCTTGAAGTGGAAGTCGGGTTCAAGTGCGACGATGAGTTTCCATTCAGGAGTGCGCCATCCGTGTTTGCGCATCCATGTGCATTCTGTGATGTAGAATTCGCTATCGTAGGAAGCAATTTCACCACTCATTAAAGGCGTGAGACTATCACCATCAAATGCAATGTCTGTTTCAATATCTGCTAATTCAAGGAGTGTCGGAACAAGATCTTTGTGTTGATTATATCCCGCGACCCGTTTTCCTGCAGGCACATGATCAGGATATCGGATAATGAGCGGCACATGCAGCGTGACATCGTAGAGTCCGTGATGGTCAAACCAACATTCGTGGTCATAAAGCGTTTCACCGTGGTCGCCATTGATGACAACGATAGTATCGTCCAGCACACCACGCGTTTCAAGTGCGTTGAATAACGTCTGGATGCACGCATCCATATATGCGATTGCACCATCGTATTGAGCGATTACGTAATCCTTATCAGTGATACCAGCAGGCATCCAGGAGGCGAAGTAATCACAGAACGGTTTAAAAGTCATGACCGGTTCCATGGATTTATTGCTCGGATCACATTCATCACCGTGGTAGAACATGCGTTCATAGGGTGCGGGAGGCAAGTAAGGGGAATGTGGATCCATGTGTCGCAGGAAAAGGAAAAAGGGCTTTTCATCGCTTTGGTCGATTAACCGATTCAACTCAGGGAGAGTTGTTTTGTTTAGGTTTTCGGCTTTGGGACTCCGTCCGGTGTCATCAGGCCCCCAACCAGAAAATTCAAGATAGGTGTCAAAGCCTCGCGCGCTGGGTCCACCGAACCCAACACAAGTGGTATCATAACCGACTCCTTTTACTATTTCCGCCAGCGTTTTCACTTCTTCGCGAAGCGGTCCTTGGTGTCGGAGAGCTACGACTTGTGTGCTAAAGGTGTCCATGCCTGTGAGCATAGATGCATAAGCACTCGTTGTCGGGATGTGGGCACTATAGGTTTTCTCAAAGAGCGTGCCACCTTCTGCAAACTTGTCAATGTGTGGTGTTGTCTGTCGGTGATATCCGTAACAACTCATGTGTGTGGCGAGAAGCGAATCTACGCCCATCAGGACAATATTTGGCTGTTTTGCCATGTCTTTTATTCTCCTTTACTATTTACTTTTATTTTACCCTAATTTGCTATACTTAAGCAACATAAGATTAAAAGTAAGTGCAGAGACATTCAATTGTCAAGTTTTTCTGTAGAGCGTATCTCATAAATACTTTATTAACATGCATAGACATGCAAGCATCACAAAACCTACAGTTTATCTCATAAATCATTAAACACAGTTCCCTTCATAAAATCCAACGTCATCGTAGGGGCGGGTCCCCGGAGAATGCCAACAAGCATTTATACCGTTGATTTGGTGCCCGCCCGTTCATTCCGGAACAAAAAAATGGCAGGGCACAGGAACCCCGCCCTACAAATGATTTACGAGGTGCGCTCTACAGAAAATCATTACCTTTGTCACTAAAGTAACATCTTTGGCATATATAGCACTTAGAGTGTTCCGCCTTTTGATGCGACTTTCCTCCAGTTCCATAACAAAAATCGCCAACAAATGGTACTACAGCGTATAAACGTTATAGAGAATCGCTCTTTGCGTAAAAGGTAGAACGCGCGGAGAAACGCAAGAAAAAGCACCAACACAGACAAGTAACAAATAAATATACCTATGCTGAAAGCCGTTGCAAAACATTATGCGTAATCTGTTCAACAACAGCATCCCCACCCGACAATCCGTGTGACCAATCTGTAGTAGCAGCAGTAAAAACAGTGCCACCTCCCGTATAAATGCCCATCGTAGCAGCACCCGTATATCCTTGTTCCCAACGTTCATACCATTCGCAATCATCCGGATGCCAACGAACAGGCGCAGTCGCGAGGATAGTAAATCCTTCAGGTGTGCCATCTTGATAGGTCGGCACGGGTAAGCCATCTTCAAGTGTGAATTCGCAGCCATCGCATTCGTAACCAACAATGGTATTTTGCCCACCGAACTTGTCATCTCTCGCCAAGTCTGTGCCTTCAAACACCCAATGCTCCGGACGGTGTGCCGTGTATGCACCATCTCCATCCATAAATTGCCCGTGACTCAAGTGATAGCCACCCTGTAGGAAACCGACCCCAGTCAGATGATTTTCAGGACGATCCACCAAATAATGACTCCACAAAGTACTCAACGTGCTGTGATCATCGGTTTTGTAAATAGGGTCTTGGTTGTAGCTTTGCTTCCAACAAACGAGCGCGCGACCTTCATCTTCAGAACGCACCTGCCAACACACAGCATTCCCACTGAAGAATGCTGCGTTTCCACCATTCGCAATGAATTCCTCAAGATGATCGCGCATTGGAGCAGACCAGTATTCGTCATGCCCAAGGCTCAGGACAAGTTTGTAATGTTCCAACATCTCAGGGCGGAACTCAAGATCACTATTCGCTGCATAGTCAAGTGTATATCCATTCTGTTCTGCCCAGACAACAAAGGGCAACTCCCAAGTCCTGAACTGACTCCCAATAGGTCGGTGAAATGAAACACGGCGCCCTTGCATTCCATTCTGTCCATGATACCCGTAAAGGCTAAAACCTCCCCAGTTGGTGTAGGCGTTATAGGTGTTGGTAGAGAGTTGAAACAGTATAGGAGTATTCTCTCCCGGCTTTGCTGGACGGATGATGAAAAACAGGGAACTTTCGGCTGTGCGGTGATTTCTATAGATTGGGTCACCTCCACCATCTGCCGCGCGGAGTGTGCCTTCATAATATCCACTTTGCCAAGTCTCAGGCACCTCAAACGTATAGGTAGCCTCCCAACCACATCCGTGTGATGAAGCATTTACAGGAATTGGTTGCGCCTTACCCGGAAGTCCAGATTCGTTGAATACGACCTCGCGTTCCGCACCTATGCGCGCAATCTCCAGAGAATAACTCCCCGCACTCGTTGAAACATTGAAAGCAATCTCCTCGCCGGGAGCGTAGCTAAGTTGATCGGTATATCCATCAATATAGAGCGGTCTAATACGGTTTTCGGTTTGCGTTAAAGTTGCCATGATGCGTCCTCCTTGATGTGCAGGGTATCACTTTCTCGCGGAAATGTCAACGGTATAAGGACAATTTTTCAGAGCATCAAAAGGATAGAATTAAAAGAATTCGTCAATTTTACGGAAAAGTGGTATAATATCTATGGAGAATTGCTATTTGCAGTGATTTTTGTCTTTCGTTATGCCGAAGTTTTCTTCTTTTGGCACACGACACTCTTTCTTTTATCGAACCCGCGTCATTTGAAATGAACCGAAATGGTATTATGGAATTCGACTGGGATGAGCACAAAAACCGAATAAACTTCAAAAAGCATGGGATTCGCTTTGAAGAAGCGAGATTAATTTTTGAAAGTGTACACTTCACAAAGCTTGATCCCAGAGATTATTACAACGAACAAGGTCAAGCAGAGATCCGAGAGATTACCATCGGGACACTTGGAGGAGGAACGGTATTGGTAGTTTGTCACACACATCGGAATAGGAGGCGGCGAATTATCTCCGCCAGAAAAGCGACCTTCAAGGAAAGGAGAAGATATTATGAAGCTTTCAAAGACACGGCTATCTGAAATCGAGAATCTCCATGAGAATGCGATTGACACATCAGAGATTCCCGAACTTGATGATGATTTTTGGGAAAATGCCAATCGGATTGTCCCTGAAAATTACCTCCAAATTGAACCTGAGATATTGGAATGGTTCAAAGAACAGGGACAAGATTACCACACGCGGATAAATACGGTGCTCCGAGCGTATATGGAAACAAATAGGTAAATCAGCAACATAAAAAATGTTAGTACAGAAGTGAGAAAAATATGGAAATAGATCAAAAACAACCAACTTCACTTTCCCCTGAACAGATACATCAATGGGAAAACGATGGGTATCTACTACTGAAAAACGTTATTCCAGAATCATATATCAATGGCGTCCGTGATAGGTTTGCCCACGTCGTTGATGGAATAATTGACCAACTCAAAGATCAGGGAATCGTTGAAGATGATGGTGCAGAACTCCCATTTGAAACTCGATTCTTGCAAGTCGCTGGTGAACATGCTAATCGCTTCGGTCGGTCTTGGCGTGGACAGATCGCAACATCCGAAATTTTCGATCTGCACTACGCCGGCCCTCTCGTAGACGCAATCGGTCAACTCACAGGCACAGACGTTATTGGGCATCCTGTCTTCAATGCGCGTCCTAAACTACCCGGTCAACAATTGACTGTTGTCCCATGGCACCAAGATAGCGGCTATTTCGGCACAGTCAGTGAACAATCACTTATTCCAACTGCATGGATTCCGCTTGTGCCGGTTGACGAGAGCAACGGTTGTTTACAAGTGGTTGCAGGTTCACATCAATTAGGTGTTGTTGACCATCATACGGAAAATCGAGAAGGCAAATTCCTTGAGGTGATGGATGAACTTGTAGAGGACTCGCGTATTGTGACCTGTCCTATGGAGATAGGAGATGCGCTGGTGTTCCATAATCTCACGCTCCACCGATCCTTACCACACACCACAAGCGAGATTATCCGATGGGCAATTGACATCCGTTATCTTCGTGATGGCGACCATCCGGGCTCTATTTACTGGAAAAATCCTGATTTTAAGTGGGTTATCCGCAGCGAAACACAACCCTTGACGACACTTGCCCAATGGCTTGAAATGTGGTAGGAACATGAGTGTGTTTACAAAACGCGCCTATAGTATGCCTCAATAATGTAAACTTACCCTGACAATCCACAATTCCATTTTTCTCTTTCTCTTTTGTAGGAGGACTTTGTAAGTCCGATTTCCTATCGGAAATGGAATCCTTCCGTAATACACATAAGGTATGTAAAGTTTTTGTAGAAATATGGAGATAAAACTTGTAGGAGCGATCTCCGAATCGCGAACTGTCGGGAATCGGAGTTCCCTCCTACAAAGTATATTCGGGTTAATAACCAAAACTTTACACACCCTTACACATAAAATATCAGGGTTATTCAGTTTTTGGTTTTTCTTACGAATTTTTAACATCTGCTATATACCGAGAACGGTAGGTGCGGTTTCTAACCGCACCGAATTTAGATCAAAGACCTTCTATTGACTTTTCTTGTAGGATGCGGTGCGGTTAGAAACCGCACCATAGGCGTCAATTTAAGAAAAGAATTATGCACTGAATGCCCAGGCCGGTAGGTTCGGTTTGTAACCGAACCGGAGCCTACGCAGAAACCTCCATCTATCCTGCCCACTAAACCCGACAAATGCCAAACGCGCATTTGGCGTTGATTCGCCGGGCCTGGATGCACGCTAAATTGACGCCTATGGTGCGGTTAGAAACCGCACCTACCGCCCTTGGATATTAACTTTTAGTAAACCTCAATAACGGTAAACTCTTAAAACTGAATAACCCTGATAAAATATCTTGCATTCTTCTCAGACATTAGGCATAATAGTATTAAACACTCGTTAAGGAAGAATTGCATGATACGTGTGCCTTTCCAAACTTTATATGATGAATTTTATCGTGTGCTTGTAGCAGTCGGATTTACCGGTGAGCGGGCGAAATTGTGTGCTAATTTGTTTGCCGAGAATCAACGAGATGGAGTCTATTCACACGGACTCAATCGCTTTCCAGGGTTTGTTTCTGGGTTGCAAAGTAAACAGATTAATTTCCGAACAAACCCAGAGAAAATTGAGAGTTTCGGCGCGCTTGAACGGTGGGATGGTAAGATGGGTGTTGGACTTGTCAATGCCCATATCTGTATGCAACGTGCAATGGAACTTGCTGAAGTACATAGCATCGGGTGCGTAGGGCTTTCAAACACAAACCACTGGATGCGTGGTGGTGCTTATGCACTACAGGCAGCAGAATCGGGATATATCGGTATTTGCTGGACAAATACAACCAAACTCATGCCACCGTGGGGTTCTGCGGAGAAAAAGATTGGCAACAATCCGATAGCAATTGCCGTGCCGCGCGAAGAAGGACACATTCTGCTTGATATGGCGATGAGCCAGTATTCAAACGGAAAATTAGAAGTACTCAGGTTGCAAGAGAAACAACTCCCGTTACCGGGTGGGTATGACACCAAAGGAAACCTAACGGTTGAACCCGCAGAAATACTCGATTCGCAAAGAGCGCTGCCTATCGGCTATTGGAAAGGTTCAGGATTAGCACTGGTGCTTGACACAATGGCTGCTGTTATCTCAGGTGGGCAAGCCACCCATCAGATCGGTAAACAGAAATCAGAATATGCTGTTTCTCAGGTTTACATTGCTATTAATGCTGCCGGAATGATGGGGCAAGCAGTATTGAACGAAACTGTAGAGGCGATTATCAACGATTTTCATACTGCTACTCCTTTAGATGAAAACGAAAAGGTGCGATATCCAGGGGAAGGTATGTTGCGCACACGGCAGGAGAGTCTTGAAAAAGGTGTCTTGGTAGATGAGGCACAATGGCTGGCATTGTTAGAGATGAATAGGTAGGAAGCACATTCACCTTACCATCATATTGGAATTGGAGAAAACTCGTGGCATTACGTGCAGGAATTGTCGGTTGTGGTGGAATCAGTCGTAGCCACGCGGCAGCTTACAATGGATTAGAAAATATTTCCCTCGTCGCTATGTGCGACATCAATCAAGACGCCCTCAACAATCGCGCAAATGAATACGAGGTTCCAAACCGATATACCGACTATCAGAAGATGTTTGCGAATGAAACACTTGATATTGTGAGCGTTTGCACACATGCGCCTTTACATGCTCCGATTACAATTGCATCTGCAAAATCAGGTATCCATGTTTTATGCGAAAAGCCACTGTCTGTTGACTTAGAAACCGCTGACAAGATGCTTGCGGCGTGTAACGAAGCAGGTGTCCATTTGGCAGTCAGTCACCAATTCCGATTCACTCCGCTGTTTCGACACGCAAAATCTCTGATTGACACCGGAAAGATTGGTAAACTTCGAACAATCCGTGAAGTAGGTAAAGGGCGAGAAGCAGGGTTTGAATTGATGGAAATGGGCGTCCACTACTTTGACGAGATGGATTTCTTCTTGGACGGTATCTCTTGGATTCAGGCTCATATCACGTATCAAGGACATGATGTGACAGAGGCAGACATCATGCACAGCAGTGAATTGTGCAAAACTGATCGACGTGATAACGGTATCGTCGCAGGAGATACAATGCTGGTACATATCGGTGGTGAAAGTGGTGCTTACGGAATTATGGAACTCTACCTACGCCAACAGCGACATGGATGGATGATGGGACCACATCTTCTCGGTTCAGAGGGACAATTGATGATTAAACCGAACCCACAGACAGGTATAGATGAAATGTGGTACTGTCCTTTTGATGTCTCATTTGCAGCGCATACACCCGCATGGGAGCAGATTGAACCTGACATATCAGTATTTATGATCTCTGGAAAAGCGTGGAAGTCTCGCCACACGATCTGGAGTGCAAAAAATATACGAGACGCAATCCTTGACGGAAATGAACCAGAACTTGGTGGACACAACGCGCTTACGTCGCTTGAGTGTGTCAGTGCAACCTACACTTCTCATTTCAATGGAGCAAAAGTACAACTACCTTTAAAGGAGCGGAGCCATCCGCTTGTATTTTCATAACAAGTTTTGGCTTGCAAGCTACGCCAAAAGTGTCTTAAAACAGGAGTAAAAAACTGAATGAAACTTGCATTCTTTGACGATTATCGACTCGGTGTGATTATAGAAAACGAAATAGTTGACATTAGTGATGCGCTCAGTGATATTTCGTCCCATACGCCGCAAGAACTAATACAAATGGTAATAGAGGATTTTGATAATCTGCGTCCAAGAATAGTAGACGCAGCTGGAAATGGCGCCCCAACCGCTATAGACAACGTCACACTTAAAGCCCCGTTACCACAACCGGGACAACTCGTTTGTCTCGCTGGCAATTATATCGAACCAGATAGTCCTTCCCGCCTCGATTTTAATGCCTTCCTCAAATCACCAAACAGCGTCATTTCCACGAGAGAGACTGTGGAACTCCCAGAGGCAGATGTGACCGTGTTTCATTTTGAACCGGAATTAGCGATTGTCATCGGGAAAACAGCGAAGCATTTAACCGAAGAAAATGCACTTGATTGCGTTTTTGGGTACACACAATTTATTGATGTGTCTGCGCGCGGTTTACCGGGAGGGTTCTTTTTAGGAAAAAGTTGGCACACCTTCGCACCGATGGGACCTGTACTTATTACTGCCGATGAAGTTGAGGACCCAAATGCACTTGGCGTACAACTCTGGATTAACGACCGTTTGCAACATGATTTCTCTACAAACTCAATGGCTCGTTTCGTCCCAGAATTGCTTGCTGAGGTAACCAATGTGATAACCTTGGAACCGGGTGACGTGGTCTCTACAGGCACACATCACGAAGCACTAACCGCAGTGGGTGATAGTGATACAGTGCGGTTAACAATTGAAGGCTTCGGACCAGAGTTATTCGTAGACGTGCACGACCCGTTAAAGCGTACTTCTTGGCGTGGGGAATAAAAAAGGTTGACAACGACATCGGTTTGCATGTATAATTTTAGAAATCGGGAATTTGGGACATAGTTTGCAAACCGATATTTCAACTTGGAATGGGATGTCCAAGGTGGCAAGAAATTATTTTTAGTTTAGACACAACAAACCCGTTCTTGATTAAGGAGAAGCGATTGATGAAAAGACACAGAAACATAGCCATTTATGCTATCTTTGCAATTGTCTGTGTGTGGATGGTAGGATGCGGCGGCTGTAATCCGGAGCCCGCGCCGATGGGCATGACGCCTACTGAGGGGTCAGAAAGTGGGGGAACCACTGTCACTATTACTGGCGAGAATTTTGATATGAAAAATGGCGTGACCGTAACCTTCGGTGGAAAGGATGGCCAAAACGCCACAGCGCCAAGTAAAACAGAAGTTACTGTAGTAACACCTGCTGGCACAGCAGGACAATCAGTGGCAGTTGTCATTACCAATAACGGCAAACCGGATGTGCCCGTCACACTCTCACAGAAGTTTACCTATACGGATGCAACACCGCCGACAGTAACGGGTACCGACCCTGCTGATGGTACTGTTTTCTCTGAATACGAAGATTCTTTGAATGTCAGAGACAGTCTCACGGTTACCTTTAGTGAACCGGTTAATGCTAATAGCGTTTCAATTGAAGTTGCTGTTGCTAAAACAGAAGACGCCATGAGTGAACCCACAGAAGCTACACTCACTGGTACAGTAAGTGGTAGTGGTGATTCCGTGATGTTTACCTCAGATATGCCGATGCGCTGCGGACGCATGTATACTGTCACCGTCTCAGGTGCAACGGATATGGCTGGAAACGCCCTCGCAACAGCCCACAGTTTCAGTTTTAGTGTGACCAGTCCGGAACCCGTCTACAAGTATTATGTCAAAGAAGAGGATATTCAGGAAGAAAATGGCGAAGCCGCACTAAAACGCATCGCCTCTCGTCCAGAGATTTTTGATAACCCCGAGAAGTGGACACGGTTGGTTGCCGCAAATCAGGACGACTATATCTTTGACCGGACGAAATTGAGTGTAGGACAGTTGTTATTAATCCCTCGCGGTCCTGCTTGGGGTGATAAATAGTTAATATCTTATTGAGATGTAAATAAAAAAGCCGTGTATCTAATACACGGCTTTTTTATTTGCAATGTGCTATGGTCTGAACTAAGATTGTTGAATTCTCTTGATTGAATTTTGTCTCTTGTGGGAGGTGTTTGCAACACCAATAAATCAGAATTACAAAGCCCTCCTACAAGAATACACAAGAAAGTTTATCACAACAACGAATGTTTTCAGTTTTTAAAAAGAAAACGGATTAGTATCAACCAAAATGGTAATACTAATCCGTCCTGGTAAGTGATGTGTAATATCTTAGGCAGCACCATTGCCAGTGCCGTCGCCGTTTCCAGCACCATCACCTGTGCCGTCGCCGTTTCCAGTGCCATCGCCCGTGGCGTCACCTGTGCCATCGCCCGTGGCGTCACCTGTGCCATCGCCCGTGGCGTCACCTGTGCCATCGCCCGTGGCGTCACCTGTGCCATCGCCCGTGGCGTCACCTGTGCCATCGTCTTCCATCTTAGAGAGTGACACGAAAACAAAGTCGTTAGCGGCGTTTGCGTGGCAACCATAGCAGTTCGCGTTACCCATTTCCGCGCTGAGGGGTTGGGGTGTGCCGTATACCCATCCTTTATTTGCTGCATGCATCATGTCGTCGGTCTTCATCATTGTTACGACCTGAGTGACAGCTGTGTCGTCAGCATTCATAGCTTCCTTGACAATTATAGCACCATTTTCATAAGCTGTCCCTGCCTTATTCGCCATAGCAGCGATTTCGTTAAAATAGACTTTACGGGATCCCAGATCGTGTGCTATGTCCCCTTTATTATCTGGATCAGGTCCAACCTCAACGTATTCCCACGACATGTATGCATTCATGTCCATCATACCCGTCATGTCACCGGTATCCGGCATCTCCGGATCCGGCATCACCGGTTCTAACACCTGCTGCGCACGGTCACAAGCCACAAAAGCAACACAACCGATTAAGACAGCAATCAGGGTTATCTGATATTTTAGCATTATAATGCTCCTTATCTATAGAATTCTAAAGTAAATTTTAAGAAGAGTTCCAAATTTTTCGTGAGGCTTTGAAGTGATAAAGCCATTTCACCTTTTTGTCACACTTCAGGTTTATGTACTACACAACCTTTTTTAATAATAACATATTTCATTTTATTTTTCAAGAATTTTATACAACCAATTTTAGATAGTTGAAAAATCTTAGTGAAACTGAATAATACCGTACTAATTCAGCATCTACTTTTGGTTAATCTGTAGAATTTTTGAACGAACTTTTATAATATAAGGGTGTTTAGGCGCTTGTAAAAAGGCTGTTTTAATTTCACGCCGCGCGTCAGAAATACGGTTCAGACGATAATAGACAAACGCAAGCGTCGCAATGTGGGTTGGACGATTATCACTTGCTACCACGGCTTTGGCAAGAGTAAGTGCTTCTGCAAGAGATCTGTTTTCTGCTGCAAGCAGATATGCCAACGCATCCTTTGGAAACGGGACATCTGGAGCAAGTTTTATAGCATGGCGGAAATCGGTTTCTGCCTTGTGAGTCTCACCAAGTTTTTGGTAAATCTGTCCGCGCCACCAATATCCCGGTGCCCATGCTGGTTCATATTGAATACCCATTGTAAATGCATTCTCTGCACCCTGTAGGTCACCCGATGCCTCGCGAAGATTTGCAAGTTGAGAATAGGTATCCATAAAGTCTGGTTCTTGTTTAATAAGTGTTAATAGATGTGCTTCACCTTCGGTCCAATTTCCAAGTTTTGCCTCTATCATGCCCAAATGTAGCAGTGCCTGCCGAGAAGTCGGTTCTAACTTAAGTACACGCTGATAGGTCTGCTTAGCGGATGCTAATTCGTCCATCTGCATCTGAACATACGCGTAATCTTTCAAAGCAGGAATGTATGCTGCATCTGTTTTAAGTGCTTTCTGTAATAATGCTAACGCAGGTTGCCCCTGCTGTTTTTCAATGAACCGATGTGCCTGCCGACGATATACTTCGGCTAATGTCTGCCGATGCCGAGAACGAGCCGCGTCAGCTTCCTCCGTATGGCCAAGTTGATCGAGAACATCCGCGATTGCCCTGTGAAATATCGGTTCGTGTGGTGTTTCTTGGATAGCTTGTTCATAAAAACTTCGCGCTACAATGAGTTCACCGCGTTTTGCTGCGACCTCACCTCTACCGAAAGCAGCGCTCGCAAGCGTTTCATCTAAAGTCAGTGCCTCCCGGAAAACAGCATCAGCCTCATCAATACGGTTAAGTTTGAGTAACACATGTCCAAGATTGTTGTATGCCGCTGTTGTGTCTGGGTAAAGTTGAACCGCAACAATATAGTATCGTCGTGCCTGTTCCAAGTTGCCGCGTTCGGTTTCAATCTGTCCTAAAGCGACATACCACGTAACCGGAGCGTTTTCACCTACACCTTTGATGGCTTTCTGAAACAAAACATCCGCTTCATCAAGTTGTTTGTTGCGATGATAAGCGGCAGCGAGTTTGGCTTGCACAGTCGGTTCAAAATCAAGGCGTTTAGTTTGTGGAAACTCTGAAATCAGTTGTAAGGCGTGTTGAAAAGCGGTAATTGCACTTGGATAATCTCCTAACTTCGCAGTAGTGTCGCCTTCCCCGATATACACAATTGGAAGTTTTGGTGCATCTGCGGCAAGCGCTTGATAGAACCGGAGTGCTTCAGCAAACTTCTCTTCTTGAAAAGCACGCTGCGCATTTTCCAATTGCTCTTGGACCTTTTCAGGGTAAGTAGATATATCCCACGATGAAACCTCACCAAACACAGATATAGAGAATATAAAAAAGATGGAACAGATTACTGTTCGGTGCTGTGCAAAATTCATTAGCTTATTTTGTCGGCTGAATTTTTATTCCTGAAACGCGCTTAAGTGCATCTTCTAAGATATACCAGGGTTCATCTGTTTTTTGCCTTGCCAACCATTCTTTAAACGCTGTTTCCGCTTTATTATGACGAATCAGATTAGCAACCTGGTCTTTAACTTCCGAATACTGTTTTTGACGTTTAGGTGTTTTCTTAACAAGTTCAACAATCCGATACCCTTCTGGAACAGGAATCGGTCCTTTACGTTCAGACGGCTCTAATTCCGCGACAATCGCACCTAATGGCGTATCTGTTGGCAGGGCAAGCGAATTAAAACTGATAGATTTCTCTGTTTTGAAACTTTGCTTAACCTCCTGAAATGTTTCCCCTTGCTGGAGACGTAAATTGATCTGTTCCGCGAGACGCTTAGCGGTTTGTTTCTCTGTTTTAGAACTATCCTGCGCTACGACTACAAGCGCGGATCGAAACGTAACCGTAGCAGGAACAACGAACTGTGCTTTATTCGCCTCAAAGTATTGTGGTGCTAACTCATCAATCTCTTTGCTATTGACGGTTCTGACAAACTGACGCGTAAAATATTCAGCGTAAATTATATCATCGGACATCCACTTCTCTAATGCTTCCATTTCTAATTCCTGTTCTTGCAGAACGTTCCTGAACACCGCATCGGAAGGAAATTTGGAACGTATCGCTGCGGTACGTGCTTCCACCTGCTTTTTGTGATCAACAGCCGTAATTCCGATCTTTTCAGCCCCATGCAATACAAACCTGCGACTGATAATACGATCTAAATACTCTTGTTTTTCTGCCGCAGTCGGTTCACGCAAAATCGGTTTACCCAAAATAGCATCAATGCGAAATTCGTTTACAAGTTCGCTTTGGGTAATTGCTTGTCCATTGACAACGGCAATTACAGAGTCTATTAAAATTTGTGCATCCGCATTCCCGACAAACAGGAAAAACAGAAAAGTAATATATTTTGTTATGGTTGTTAGGTGTTTTGGTATCCTCATGGCTTGATATGATAGCGTATTTTGGCGTTTAATTCAAGGTGTTTTGTTAGGTGTGGGTACTTAACATTCGATTGATATTAATGTGTTGGATGTGTTATTATTATTCTTGACTAATCCTAATTGTGGAAAAGTGAACTTGTCAAACTTCCAGTAAAACCTCTAATTCTAAAAATACTCGGACATAAGGGGAGGTCTGTGTATGAAATCTCGTGCTAAAGAACTTGTTGATAGAGCAATTGCAGCAACAGTTTCAGCAATAGAAATTTATAATAAACCTGATTTCCAATACCGCGCGGAAACTTTTTGCATTCTTGCTATTAACGGATGGGAGCTTCTGTTTAAGGCTAAATGGTTAAAAGAAAATAGCAACAAAATACATTCTCTTTACGTAAAACAACATGTGCGAAAAAAAGATGGAACAAAAAGCAAGAAGTTGAATATCAAGCGGACTCGGTCAAAAAATCCGTTTACACATAGCATAGACTATATGGCGAAGAAACTCATAGAACAAAAGCATTTACAACAAATTGCATGGTTAAACATTGAGGCATTATTAGAATTACGCGACTCATCGGTTCATTTTTATAATTCGTCCCGTGATTTTGCCAATAGACTTCAAGAAATAGGATCAGCAAGTCTCAAAAATTTCGTTTTACTTGTAGGGGAATGGTTTGACCGAGACTTAAGCGAATTCAATTTCTATCTGATGCCCTTATCTTTTATGAAATTTCCTACACAGACAAAAGCAATTTTACTCAACAACGAGGAAAAGAATTTCTTGAATTATTTAAACCAACTTGAGATTAGGGCGAATGCAGATGATTCTGAATATAGAGTGGCGATCAATATTGACGTGAGGTTCACCCGTTCCAAAGAAGTAGATGCACTTAACGTCCGAATTGCTGATTCAGAGGAAACCGACGCGATAGAAGTTCGCATGACAGTTGAAGATATTCTTAAGCGGTATCCTTGGGATTACAATAAGTTAACCGAAGCGTGCAGGGAACGGTACTCGGACTTTAAGTGCAACAAAAAATACCATAAAGTAAGAAGATCTATATGCGAAAAGAAGAAGGATAAGGTAACTATGATTAACTATGTTAATCCGAGCAATCAAAAAAGTAGTAGCCAACAATTTTACAAACCAGAAATTCTAAACGAATTCGACAATCATTACACAAAGTGTGAGAATTAAGATTAAATTTGAATCTTTATGAAAAATTTTTATTTTTTGATGATTTCCTGAATTCCCGAGACGGACATTCGTGCCATTGCGTATGCTGTGGATAAGGAAAACCAATATGAGCCGCAACAATCAAGAATCCGCTGAAACCTACTACAATAGTGGGATCGCTCATAGCAGAAAGGGTAAGTTGGAACTTGCTATTGTTGACTTTACCAAAGCGATAGAACTCAAACCTGATGATGCTGAGGCATATCAACATCGCGGTAATGCGTATCGCTATAAAGGCGATCTGGAAAAGGCAATTGCAGACTATACCCAAATGCTTGTCCTGAAGCCAAAGGTTGCCGAATCCTATTACATACGAGGTGAGGCATACTTACGTGCAAAGAAGTGGGAAGAAGCGAAGGGAGACCTGACTGCTGCCATACTCCAAGGCGTGGATATTGCTGATGCTTTCCAAAATACACACGAAAGTATCGTATCCTTTGAAGAGAAAATAGGTGTTCAATTGCCGGAAGATATCGTTCATCTGCTATCTTCGAATCCAGAGTCTTTTGACATGGATGAAGATGCGCGTATAGCGTTAGCGATGAAATATTATGAAAACCGAGAACTCAGCAGTGGACTCGCTTCGCGACTTGCAGGAATCCCACGCGGTAAATTTATTTTGCTAATGGGAAATTACGGATTATCCCCCTTTGGAACAGCTGAGGAACTCAGAGAAAGCGGATTTTGAGAATGGCAGAAAAGCCTGTTATTAGCAATACAAGTCCGCTTATTGGTCTATCAGGACTCAATCTCCTTTATCTGTTGCGAGATCTCTACATCGAAGTATGGATACCGCGAGAAGTTGAAAACGAATTTTTAGCAATAGATGAAACAATTCACCGAGAAGTGCTGAATAACGCTCCGTGGATTAAAACCGTTAATTTAACAAACCCGGAAAACCCACCGAAAAATAGTAAATTGGATTATGGAGAAGCTGCTGTTTTTGCGCTTGCGGAAGAGCACGGTGCACATCTTGTCATCATTGATGAACAGTTGGCTCGACAGGAGGCTAAGAAAATTGGGGTGCCTATGAAAGGTACGGTTGGTGTTTTGTTGGAGGCAAAGGAAAAGGGTTTAATTGATATAATTAAGCCTCTTTTATTTGCTTTGCAGGAAAATGGAATGTATCTTGGCGATTCTGTCATTGCTGATGCGTTGAGAGAAGCAGGTGAGACATAACAGAAGGTAAACTGGAAACCGAGACTACAGATTACGGGATGAGTAATTGAGAAGTCGAGACTGGGAGGTCATTCCTACAGAAGAGTTAACTTTTACTCCATCAACCCAATCACACCGCAACCGATACGAGAACCACCCCCTGGTCTAACTCCTACTGCTTCAAGCACCGAAACAATCCACTTACCGAATGCTACATCATCCCCTTGGAAATAACCCAGCACCCAAGCAGTCGTCCGATCATCCAGAAACCTTGTAAGCAGCGCGTTATAGCCTACCGTATCCGTCAAATTTTTAATATCTATTCCCGATGTGATATAGAGATGTGTTAACCGTTTTTGCATTTCCTGTTCAAATTCTTCAGGCGTTCCAGTAGGTAATATCTGTTTATATTGATTTGTGAAGAAATCAGGGTCTACGGGCAATCCTAAAGATATAAAGAATTTGTGGTAGGCAGCTAAACTTTTGGGTTCTATTTCCAAGAATGCTTGATACTCTGGTGATCCCTTAAACGGAATCACAGACAGAATTCCCGGATCCACCAGTTGTTCAGCACTTACAAAACATGCAAGTAATATTTCCAGTAAATCATGACTATGCGGACTCACCGCTTGACCGGGAAGATGGTGATCTGCGTCCAAGTCAATCTGTTGACCAAGCACCGCAAGTGTGCAAACGTGAGTAACTTGTGCCATCTCTGTTCCCACCTGCATTTGTCCAATAGTATGAGAATGTATGCCTGTGTTAGACATAGTAGAATGTGTGTGAGGATTTGTTTGGAAGGTATCGCCTGTTTCGTGGATAAGTATCAATTTACCGAGAATATCAGTATTTAGGTCGCCACCAACAGACCAGAACGGTGTTGTAAACTCTAAAACACCCGTGCCATTTTCACCAACCGGAATGTTCCCGATTTCACCTACACCGATAGGTGGAGTGGCAAGTGTCGCTTTAGCAACGGGCACACCAGCTGTCCCCGCTGGAACATTTATCGGATGCCAGTGCGGTCCGATGTCAGCACAACTGCCGATATGGAGATGCGCTGCATGCAAGCCAGGCGTAGCGTTCTGTATCTCAATCACAACGTGAACACCGCTGTCAGTTTCCGTGAACATCGCTGTTCCGATTAGACTACTCCCATCTATTGCAGAAATGTTAGCAACTGCGACCTTATGAACAGGTGCTGTAGTGATGACCTCTGTTGGAATTCTTTCACAACCGATAACAAACCATGCTGTAATAATCAGAACGCATAAAGCACATGCATAAGATTTTACTATAGGTGAATTGTTTTTGTAGGATGGGTTTTTAACCCCGATTTTTAGGAATAGCATCGCACATGTTCTAAATAGTTGCAATCTGAAAATCAAATTAAGTGGTGATGATTATAGGGACATGTCTTATGCTTGTTCCTATAATCATCACCACAATTATGGAAATAACTCTGTTTATGCAGTTAAATTATTTGCAGCACGAACAGGTCTAAAAAGCGTCTGACGTTTGGGTGGCATCTCTTCCAGCAACTTCGGATGCGGATTCCAATCGTGCCACTTGCTATTCACAGTGTTATAGCAACTGAAAATTGCCAACCTGTCGTTATCCTCATTTGTCCATCGGTGTGTGCTATGCGTCAAAGCCTCTGTAAAAAATAGCAATGATCCCGCAGGACACTCGTAGGTATCCCAAATCGGAGAATCCTGACTCTGGATAGTATCAGGCGCTGTATAGACTGCCTTATGGCTTCCCGTAATGAATAGTGTGCCGCCCTGTCTGTATTTAACAGGGTTAAGCTCCCAAACGATACGCGTCAAGCCGCTATAAGCACGCCCTGGGATACACCGATAGAGGTGAGAATCGCCGGGAAAACGGAGCATACCGTTACCGTTGTGTGGCCCAAAGTTACCATCTCCGACTGTGCGGTAGAACAGGCTGCACGATTCCATTCGGAAGCCGTAGCATTCTTGGCTTGATAGTGCTGGATGCGCGAGGAACTCGTTCAGAAATCCGACAACGTTTGGATGGTCAGATAACTTTTCCATCGGTCCACCGAGAGGTGAACGCTCATGTTCCGGAATAGACTCAGGTTCATGACGTAGACGATGACAGAACTCCTGCATCTCTTGCAGTTCATCACCTGACAACACGCCAGGGACTAATAGCCAACCGTGCATGTCAAATAGATATTTTTGTTCCTGTGTAGGTGGTACGACAGGTGTCCCGTCGGAGGTAGTTTGTGGAAGTTCGGCATTGTCTATATCCAGTGCCGCCCCTAAGTTTTTATCAACAATAAAAGGTTTTGTATAGTTTGTTGCTTGTTCCATAATAAATTTCCTAATTTACTTGTTTATGTCATCGCTTTTGCACGTTTCAATGCCTCTTCAGAAACATTCAGTGTCTTTGCGATGTCTTCGTCCGTATGTGAAATGGACATGAACCAGATATGTCCCTCAGGTAGATACAATCCACCATCTAACGTCGCTTCATAGAAGGCTTTACGAAACTGGCTTTGCTTTTCGCCTTCAGCACCCAAACCGAAAAAAGGCATAGGTCCAATACCACCAATACGTGCTTGGTCAATACCCAATCGGTCTGTCATTTCTCTATAGCCATCTAATAATTTTGTCCCCTGATTCCACATAAAAGTCACACCGTCTTTCGCCTCCAATTCCGCAATTGTCGCAATAGCGGCAGCAACAAGTGAGACCTCTCCGTGGAAAGTCGCAGCGACCCATACGCCAGCTACTTCGTCCATAATATCCTGCCTGCCGACAACAACGGCAGTTGCGAATCCATTCGCCAACGCCTTCCCAAAAACCGACATATCGGGTGTTACACCGAAATATTCCTGCGCGCCACCTAAAGCATATCGGAATCCAGTTTTAACTTCATCAAAAATTAACAGCGCATCGTTAGCGTTCACAACAGATTTCACATTTTCCAAATATCCTTCTGCAGGCAAGTCATGCCCGGAAGGTTCCATAATCAAACACGCTATTTCTCTGGGATGCTCCTTAAAGAGGTCTTCCAGTGCATCTATATCGTTAAAGCCGACACTCAATGTTGATGCAGCACTGCCCGGCAAGTGTCCACGGGTGTTATGACACCAATCGTGCCAACCGTGGTATCCGCAACGAATTACCTTCTCTTTTTCGGTATAGGCACGTGCAAACTTCAGTGCACCAGTTGTCGCGTCGGAACCACCGACAAAGTAAGCCACTCTATCCGCAGATGGAATAATCTCAACAAGTTTTTCCGCAAGTTCTATCTCTAATGTATGACCGACGTTATAAACATTGCCGCGTTCCAATGCCTTTGCAACTGCCTCTATCACAGTAGGATAGGCATGTCCGAGAATCATCGGTCCGTATCCCATCAAGTAGTCAATATAGTCGTTTCCATCCGCATCCCAAAAATGTGAACCTTTTCCACCAGCAACCATAACCGGTTGCGGCGGATTGCTCTGTTTATGTGGTTGTCCACCGCCAACTAACGCAGCCTTCGCACGTTCCCGCCACGCCAATGATTTATCAAAACTTCTTCCCATATTACACACCTCTACGCAATTTGATAGATAGTATACCATAATTTGCGTCTGTCTCAACATTTTTTGTTGTAAATCGTGCCAATTAATGACATACTATATTGAATTTAGGTTTAGATACACATTGACAGAACCATTCGGTTTTCTGAATGCTGTATCACAGTCAATCGGGCTTACAAAGCCCTCCTACAAGAAGAGGAAAGTTTCACAGAATTGAATGGAACTGAAATACCGAAACCTTTGGAGGAGATAAAAATGGCAGAAAACCTATTAACCGATGAACAGATGCGGCATTTTATCGTGAACGGTTTTGTTACCGTTAATACCGCGTTACCGCCAGCATTTCACGATGACATCTTTGAAAGAACTGCTGTTGTGTTTGATAAGGAAGGCAATCCGGGTAATAATCTTTTACCACGGATACCAGAAATTCAGAGAGTCTTTGACGATGCAAACGTTAAAGGTGCTTTGACCAGTCTGTTGGGGCCAGATTATTATATGCAACCGCATCGGCATCCACACTATAACCCGCCCGGTAGTAAAGGGCAAGGTATGCATCAAGATGGTGGCAAACGATGGTCGCACCATACACGCAGGTTACTTGTTTTCTATTATCCGCAAGATACACCTGTTGAGCGTGGCCCGACCGGTGTTGTTCCCATAAGCCATTACTTCAGTACAAATGAAGGTTCACAAGTATCCCCTGAGAAACCTATTACAGGGAAAGCGGGGACTGTAGCATTCGCTAACTATGACCTATGGCACCGTGCCATGCCGAATCAGACTGATGAGAGGCGTTACATGATGAAGTTCCTCTATGCCCGAATGACAGAACCACAGGAACCTACGTGGGGAAATAAGGAAACAGAATGGGCAAACGGAACAGCGATTGGACCGGCTGAACATCAAGAGATGTTCAAACATTTGTGGAACTGGCACCTCGGTCCAAAGAGCGGTGATGCACAATCTTCACCAAACGGTGAGTCATTATCAGATTTAATCAGTGCGTTGAACAACACTACTGAATCAACAGGATTAAAGGCTGCATATCAAGTACCGAAGTTTAGTGAAAAAGCAGTACCAGCATTGGTGAGGTGTCTATATGAAGAATCAGATATGAGTCGCCGAAACGCGTGTTATGCGCTCAATGCAGTTGGCACTCCTGCCGTTGAGGCATTACAAGATACATTGAAAGAAGCACCTGAACACGCTCGTGCGAATGCGGCAGAAGCACTCGGAGACCTTGGCACAAAAGCAGAACCCGCCGTTCCTGCATTAGTTGAGACGTTACAAGATGAATCTGGCAATGTCCGTGCACGCACGATTGAGGCGTTAGGCACAACCAGTCAGTCAAGTTCGTTAGCAGTTCCAGAGTTGATTAAGGCATTAGAAGATACGAATGGTGGGATTAAACGTAATGCTGTGTTTGCGCTGTGTCGGATTGGTGAAAATGCTGCGGATGCAGTTGATGGGTTGGAAAACCTACTCTTTGATGAAAACCGATATATCCGTGGTAATGCGGTGCATGCGCTTTACCGTATCGGCACGCCACATGCAAAATCGGTGCTTCTTAAGTATTTAGAAGGCACGCGGTGGTGTGCATTAACGAACCGCGAAACCACATTTTAAGCCCTTTCCTCGGTAGGCGCGCTTTGTAAGCGCGCCGTACATTGTGATTAGAAATTGCTGCGTTTGTAGTCGCGCAATTCATAGCGCCTCTTTGAATTTTTACGGCACGCGGAGCGTGCCTACTACTTTTAAGCAGACTGAAACGCAGCATATATCTCCCGCGCCCGCTTTTCAACACTGTTTAAATAGGTCTCACCAATTTGTGCGCGGTAAAGATCGGTAAGGTCACCGCTTGTCTCACCAAAGACTTTGGCATACCGCCGACACTCCTCTTTATCACCACCAGAGGCATAAGCTTTTGTCTTGGCATCTGTCCCAGACTTTCTAACCTCAACAAACTTATCTGCAAACTTAAGGTAAGTCCCATCCCCGACAAATTGGACATCTTCAAGATTAGTAAAATCAAGTTCAGGAAGCGCATCGGAGAGGATAGCACGCGCTTGCTCCATATTTATTTTCCCTGCGCGCAGTGCAATAGCAATTCCAAGGAAAAATAGGTCATTTTTGTCGCGTTTTGCTTCGCCTTCCTGTTTTGCTGCGCGTAGTTTTTCAGGATTCGGTTCAGACTCGTTGTAGTAGGTAATATCTTCTCTCACATCACACGTTGCCGTTATCTGACTCTCCGAAAAAATAGAAGCAAGGTAGTCAGACAAAGGTATATCTTCCTGTTTGCAATGCGCGGCAAGTGCCGTAACCAATACCATTGATTCACCTGCCGATTTTTCCCGCATTGCAATTGCCTTTCTGCTACCTTGGCTCTGGATAAGTTCTTCCGGACCTGTAATCATGCCGCCGCTCTCTTCACCCGCGAAGATGAGTCGTGGTTGCACACCAAGCGAAATCGTTTCACCGTAAACATCTTGGACAACAACTGGCAAATCCGGTGCATCAGCTATCTGCTTTTCAATCTTTTTCATAATTGCGGCGATCTCTTTGAAACCGACTGGCACATTAATCACATTTACCCCGTTGGCAGCAGCCCATTGGTCCCAAGCAAGGGCAGAAGGGGTCGTTTTAATCATAAACCGTGGATGATCTTCCCAAAGCCCTGCAGTTTTAAGTTGTTTCGTGTGGAAATCCATCAACATCAGAAACGCTTGGTTAGGCGTGTAAATCGTCAACAGTCGGTTATCGTCAAGCGTTAGGAAATCAACGCCGAGACTTTGGAGTGTTTCAGCACGTGATACTTCTTCTATTTGACAAACGATAAGTCGGTCTCCGTCTGGATCGGTTGCTTCAATGATTGTACCGATGGGTTGTTTTTTCAATTTCGTCGCATATTCAGCAGATTTGACGACATCCAGAATACTAAAATCACATCCAAGGTCATAAAATTCCGTCTCACCTGTTTTAGGATTTGTATCCAGTTTACCGATGTTATGGTAGAGCGGGTCTGCTTCAACGTGGAGCCAACGCACAGATTCAGCAATACCTAACCGCTCAAAGATCGCACGCATCGGGCGATACATACATCCACCGACACAATCAACGACGATAGGCGGTTTTGTCTTTCGAATAAGGTTGAGGTTGGCATCTGTGGCGACTCCGCTTTTGAGATAACCGACATAAAGTTGTACGCCATCGTGGAGTTCATCTAATCGTTCAAAATCTATATGTTCGTCGTTGACTGCACTGAATTGAATTGGATACCCTTCAGTTTCAGCAGTATTAAGAATCTCCTCAATTTTTTCAACAAACTGCATGGACTCTTCGGGCAGGTATTGACTTCCCTGATTGTTGAGATCCTTTGTTGCGTTTTTCGTGCTAACGGAGTGGCTTGATGTAACGTGTTCGCCTCCGTCTAAGTCAAGCATGAAAATAAGGAACGATGCCATCCAAATTGGCAGTGTGCCAAACCCTTTCGGCACATAAGTCCGTATGCCTTGTGCTGCCTGAATCCGTGCAATGAACTCAACGTATTTTTGCGAGTTGTAGCGCACTTCACATCCCGCGAGCTTTTCTACAAGTTTCCCGCCAGATTTTTCCTGTGCCACAAGACTTTTTCCGAGTGTCGCCAAGATAATGCCTACCTGATTGATTGGAAAGCGTGTATCCCATGGATACAAAATGTTTTGCGGGCCACGTATCCCAGCGGTTGACACTTGCGCTTCCTTAGCATAGTTGCCAAACCATTCCCACAGATTCAAACGTTCAATCAGTACCTTGTTGAGAATGAATGTGAATGCTTCGGGTTCATCTTGCGGAAAAAGGGGGGATTTGATTG
Source organism: Candidatus Poribacteria bacterium (assembly GCA_965219695.1). Taxonomy (GTDB): domain Bacteria; phylum Poribacteria; class WGA-4E; order WGA-4E; family WGA-3G; genus MSPOR6. The sequence goes on from CBDCOJ010000026.1 coordinate 142,022, forward strand.
AGTCAGGGGTGTTCTGCTCAACCACTGCGAAAAGTTGTTGTTCCGTTCGGTTTCGTTTGTCAAGGGACGCCGCATCTACAGCAATTACCATCTCCGCGCTCCAAAATAGATTTTACGATTATTATAGCATATACATATATTTTGTGGCGGTTAATTTGGCGGGTTTGTTATGTTGAAGTGGGCGGTAGGGAACGGTGAGGTGGTGTACGTAGATGTGTTGTTAATTCTTCCAATCTTCCAAACGCAAGTCCAACTCAACTATTCTCTCGTAATCGGAAGCAGAAGCAACCAAGATTGCATCAAGAGATAAAACTGTAGCAGCAATCCAAAGATCGCATTCACCTAAAGATGTTCCTTGTTCTCGCGCCGCAATTTTTAACTGGGCATAGACATTGCCAACCCTCTCTGGAATTGGATCACACGGGACTGTAGCAAATAGTTCATTTGCTCTTTGTTCAAGGTCTTGTCGTCTTTTTCCATCAGGGAGACGAACAATTCCGAAGAAAATTTCACCCTTAACGATGGGACAAGTAAAATGGTAGTCCGACTCGGTTAGCGAATCTAAACGCCCTTTTACTCTGGGATTATCTTTCATCAACAAACTACATGTTGATGTATCCAAGAGGGACTTATTCATTATTTATCACTTTCATCCGAATCAAACTTTATAGGTATTTTCCCTTCTTTTATTGACCGATTCAGTGTTTCAATGTCTTCATCAGTGAGATGCGGTGGTTTTTCCATCGCTTTGATGAGGCGTTGTGCAGCGGCGTTCTTTTTTATCGGTTCGTTTTGTAACAACGTGAGTTGAGAGGCAAGAAAACTAATACACTTGGACATTTGCCTATTGCCACCGATGAATTCTACCTCAAACGCTTCGCCGTTTGAAAGTACTTCAACGACTGTGCCGACGTCTCCACGCTTAAGATTATGTTCAGGTATGTCCTCAGTAAGCGCAACAACATCTAAAAGTTTGATTTTGCCTTTTTCTGTAGATTTACGATTCATAAGACGAATTTTAACACAAAATCGCATTAGGTGTCAAGTTATTTTCATGAAAACTATTTGCTACAAGATAAGATTTTCATTAACATCAGTCTTTCTCAGCCATCAAGATTACTTGATAATTTAAGCAAAATTGTGTACAATTCTTATTGGTATCATGAACAAACCCAACGGTAAAAAAATGGAGGCTATAATGAAAAATTTAGTAGTAACAGAAGAAATTTGGAAAGAAGGCAATATGTACACTGCCTATTGCCCAGAATTAGACGTCGCAAGTTGCGGAAGGGATATTGAAGAAGCACGAAATAACTTGCTTGAAGTTATTGAAATTCAATTAGAAGAAACAGCAAAACTTGGAACGCTCAAGACTTTTTTGGAAGATGCTGGTTATGATTTGAACACTTCACAACTGACCCTTCAACTTGATAAACAGGTTGTCTCCTTTAATCAACTTACCGTTCCTCTTGGAGGCTTTTAATGCCTAAAATTTCGCCAACAGACTGGCGAACTCAAGTTAAGATTTTTGAAAATTTCGGGTGTCAATACGTTCGACAAAAAGGTTCACATCTCATCTATCACCATCCTAATGCCAAACGTGCTGTAGTTATTCCACGCTATGACGAGGTGCCGCTCACCGTCATCAGAAATAATATGCGAACTGTAAACATGAGCAGAGACGAATACTTTCAGCTGCTCACGGAAGATTGATCTTTCCTACCATTTCATACAGCAACTTTATTTCCTCAGAAACAAAATCACTTGACAAAATCTCCGAAAACCTATTTAATAATGTAGGTTGCTGCAAAAATATCATGCTTGCAGCACGGTAAATTATGATCTTATTTGGGAGATGTTAACTACATGAAAATAGAAAAACGACTTGAAGAATTAGGGATAGAATTACCACCCCCTGCGACACCAGTTGCGAATTACGTTACTACAGTTCAAACGGGAAATCTTGTCTTTACATCTGGACACGGTCCTGGCACGGGCGAAGGTCCGATCTATAAAAGCCAACTCGGCACAGATGCTACCATTGAAGAAGGATATGAATCTGCCCGTCAAGTTGCAATCGGTTTGATAAGCACGCTCAAACATGCGTTGGGTGATCTGGATCGGATTAAACGTGTTGTGAAAGTTGTCGGTTTTGTCAATTCATCGGCAGATTTCACGGACCAACCCGCTGTTGTCAACGGCGCATCAGATTTCTTTGTTGAAGTTTTCGGTGACAAAGGCAAGCATGCTCGCTCGGCAGTCGGCATGGTACAATTGCCTGGCGGTATTCCGGTTGAAGTTGAAATGGTCGTAGAAATTGAAGACTAACTCTTAAAAAAGAAGGATATAATGGCAGTTCAAATTGTTAAACCTCGTATTCGTGGTTTCATTTGTACGAATGCACATCCTGCTGGTTGTCAGGCAAACATTCAAAGCCAGATAGATTTAATTAAGGGGAATGTTACCCACAAAGGGGCAGGTTTAAACGCACTTGTTATCGGTGCGTCAACAGGCTATGGACTCGCTTCTCGCATTGCTTTGACGTGGGGATACGGTGCCAAGACGTTAGGTCTCCTCTATGAACGTCCCGCTGATGAGAGACGTACCGCTTCTGCAGGTTATTACAACACCGTTGCTTTCCATCAGCAAGCACAACATGATGGTTTTTTGGCGGAGAGTCTCAACGGAGATGCTTTCTCTGATGAGATGAAGCAAGAGGCTATAGAACAACTCAAAGCAAATTTTGGCAAAATAGATGTCCTCGTCTATAGCATTGCTGCGCCGCGTCGAATTCATCCACGCACGGGCGACACACATAATTCCCAACTGAAACCGATCGGTGAATCATACACAGGAAAAACCATTGACCTAAACGACGAAACCGTTGTGCCTGTGACAATTGAACCCGCAGATGATAAAGAAATCGCCGACACAATCGCTGTGATGGGCGGCGAAGATTTGGAGATGTGGGTTGCAGCTTTAGCAGATGCAGAGTTGCTCGCTCCAGAGGTGAAGGTTGTGGCATATACCTATATTGGCAGTGCGTTAACCTGGCCCATTTACCGAGATGGCACTATCGGCAAAGCAAAGGATGACCTGAAGGCATGTGTTGATACGCTTGATGTAAAACTTGAAGATCAGCTCGGCGGCAATGCGTATATTTCGGTTAACAAAGCTGTCGTTACGCAAGCTTCTGCAGCAATACCTGTTGTTCCGCTCTACATCAGTATCCTTTACGATATTATGAATGCGAAAGGTATCAATGAAGCACCGATTGGACAGATGCAGCGGTTATTCTCGGAGCATCTTGGACCTGGACTGCAGCCTCAGCTTGATACCGAACGTTACATTCGGTTAGATGACAGAGAATTACGGCAAGATGTGACCGATGCAGTCACAGAACGATGGGAAAAGATTAACACCGACAACTTCCATGAACTCTCTGATTACGCTGGCTACAGAAGACGTTTCCGAAACCTTTTCGGATTTGAGGTTGAAGGCGTGGACTACGATGAAGCAGTAGAGACAGAATTAACATTCTAACATTCTTAATCAAGGTAGGCGCGTAACCCCAATCACTGTAGGTGTGCTTTGTCAGCGCGCTGTCAGTGGTGATTCATAAAATCTGTTGTGATTTATAGCCAACATTCAGTGGAGGAAATCGATAGTGAGACGTTATTTCATCTGCTTATTGGCGTTTTTAGCAATCAGCTATAGTTTAGCACTGCATCCTGCTGCAGCAACGAATCCTGCCACCGAAACGGTTACATCTGATGATAAGAATTGGTTTGGGCTTGGCATCACAAGCGGGGTCTATGTATTTAATGGAGGGTTAGTCAGTTCAGTTGGGACCAGTTGGAGGATTAGAATATTAGAATGGTTTGAAACGCAGATGTTTATGGGGACGAATAACGGAACTGAAGTGTGGGCAGGGAACCGATTTATATATGCCGCTGATATAAAACCTCTGGACAGATTCTATGTCGGTTGGGGCATGAATTACCCAATCTCTCAAATCGAAACAGATACTGAAGAACATACGCTTTCCGATACTTGGTTTGAAGTATTTGTGGGTTATGAATATTTCTTTCCAAGTCTTCCAGATCTTGGATATTCATTTGAGGTAGGTATAAATCCGTCAGATGATTTAGGTGTGCGTTTATCGTTTGGTTATCACCTTTACTTCTGATTCACAAATTGAGGGAGGCTGCCGGCGCAGCGTGCAAGTCCTCACTGTTTCTTAGAGTGTAATTGAAAACAAAATCTCAACAGAGATTTTAAATATAATGTGAACCTTGAAATGAAAGCGGCACATTTTCTGTAGGCGACAAGTCATGCAGAATACCACACGCGTATTCTGCTAAGTGCATTCAACGTTGATTCACAGCACAGATGTAAAGTTAATTGTAGAATTCACTATAAAGGAGATGCGCAATGCAAAAACAGATTTACTACAGTTTTTTTTCGAAATATCTTTTGCGCAGCTTGTTTATTGTTTTTATAGCACTTTGTGTACTATCAATCGGGTGTGAATACCCAAAAATTATCAATGTCATTGACGATACACGAACACCAGAGCAGCCCCGTGTTCTCAATGTTGGGTTTTATGATGCTTTTTCGCCTGTGAGCTACATATTAGCGCATACACATCTCGGTTATGAAGCAGACCTTTTGACTGCACTTGAAGTCATGGAAACCCCCAACCTGTCTTTTACAAGGGAACCGATCTCTCAATGGGAGAACATCTGGCTTTTGGCTGCTACTTCTGACTATGATGTTATCGGTGGCGGTATTACAATCCTTGATGACCGGACAAAGGACGCAACTGGCACACCGCTTGTTGCCTTCACAACCCCTCACATTGTGTTTCGTCAATCGCTTCTGGTACGTGCTGAAGATGCGGGGCATATCCAAAACTACACCGATCTGACGCGCGATGTCCGCGTTGGCGTGCTACGAGGGACAACCGGTGAGGCACGCTTACTTCAAATTACAGGGTTAGTTGATGCAAATGGTGTTGTTGCTGCAGGCACACGGATTGACACACCTACAGGCACGGTTGTGGCAGACGGCACAGCGGGCTATAAGATTACTGCAGCGGGATCGACACCGAATATAGAAAACAGATTTACTCTCTACCCGCCCGCAGACAATATGCCGCAAGTCAACTATCCTGTGAATATGCCGCATCAAGGTTTTGCCCCGTTGATACAGCGAACGCTTATCGTCCCAACAGAAGAACAGGTGTTGCTTGGGAATTTACGAGAAAACAGGGTTGATGCCCTTGCACGCGGTGAGATCGGCAACCGAGATGCTGCGGCTGCATCTGCTGGGGCTTTCGTTGTTGCCGCTCTCGATGAACAGGTAGAATATGGCGGGTTTACTGTCGCACGTGAAAACACGGAATTGCTTGAGTTTCTGAATAAAAGGATTGACTATCTCACCGATAACGGCAACATCGGCTACGCACAATGGGTCGTGGATAACGGTGTTTTTATGAAACGCGCACAAACGTTAAAATCGGATAATTAGAGCATTTAGGTCTCGCGACACGGGAGCGCGTGTAGAGCAAATACTCCCAATTAAAGGAGAAACCTATGTCACAACCTTTAGTTACAGTTTGGAACGAATTTAGACACGAAAAAACGAACGAAACCATCCGCAAAATTTACCCAAAAGGTATCCACACTGCTATTGCCGATGGGTTAGGTGAACACGGAATTGAAACGCTAACCGCTACGTTGGACGAACCCGAACACGGTTTAACTGACGAAGTGTTGGATAAAACGGACGTGTTGATATGGTGGGGACACGCAGCGCACGGTGCCGTTGAAGACGCAATTGCTGATAAGGTAAAAGCGCGTGTGCTACAAGGAATGGGACTTATTGTCTTGCATTCTGGACACTATTCTAAGCCGTTCACGCGCTTGATGGGAACGTCGTGTAGCCTCAAATGGCGTGAAGCAGGGGAAAAGGAACGCGTCTGGGTGATTGAACATGGACACCCTATCGTTGAAGGACTCGGAGAATACTTTGAAATTGAACATGCCGAGATGTATGGTGAACCGTTTGACATTCCAGAACCCGACACACTTGTCTTCATTAGTTGGTTCCCTGGCGGTGAAGTATTCCGTAGTGGATGCTGTTATTTCCGTGGCAGAGGAAAAATTTTCTATTTCCGTCCCGGTCATGAGACGTATCCGATCTATTACGATAAAAATGTACGGCATGTGATTGCGAATGCTTCGCGCTGGGCATCCCTTGGAGACGCACCGGTCCCTGTTTTTGGGAATGCCAAGCCGTTAGAACCTCTCAGTTGAGGGAAGTAACTGACTTTTACAAGCGGATTATAGTGACCTTTAGAATTAACAGGACATTTTGAGTTGTGAATCAACGCAAATGCGCTTGGCAGAATACGCGTTTAGTATTCTGCATGATTTGGCCAAATCAACGCTGAATGCGCTTTTGGCATTCAGCGGGAGGGAACTCCGATTCCCGACTATCAGTGCATTTTGTCGTGATTCGGAGATCGCTCCCGCTGAATGCTAAAAACGCATTCAGCGTTGATTCACAGAAAATGTGCCGCTTTAATTTCAAGGTTCACCATATCTCAATTTTAAACTCCCGCGTGTCTATCGCACTCGGCCTTTCATGTTTATCGGTTCGCTAATTTCTGCTGTTGTGTTAATCGTATTTGCGGGAATTAGTGGTTGGGGTTGTTTGCTAAGCTTTTGGCTGGTTAATGCGGAGAAGTTTTCTATGTTGTTCCATATTAGAAATACGAAAACGTTGCAGGGTTATTTAGTTTTCGCTTTTTCTGTTATATTTTTCACATTTCAATATAACCATCTGTAGGTCGGGTAGAGCGAAGCGAAACCCGACAATCTTAGTATGAGAGTACGATCATGTCGGGTTTCGTAAACTCTACCCGACCTACAATATAAACCCTCGGTAAAATCTATTAACCGAGAATTCTTAAAACTAAATAACCCTGAAAACGTTGACATCTTATCGTTAAGAATGTAGAATTTTGGTAACGACTTTAAACTTATAAGGAGATGAACCATGGAAAATAAAAAAGCTAAGATTGATCAATTACTACAAGACGGTTTCATTTTGTTAGAAGGCGCGTTGTCACCTGAAGAAACCGAAAATATTCGCCAGCGGGTTAACTATGCACGCGAACAGGGCTGGGAAGAGGGCTTGAATGCAGTCGGTAATATGTGGTTTGATAGTCTACTTGATCGTGAACCGGACACCTACGCACCACTTGTAGGGCATCCGAGCGTCCGTCCTTATCTTGAGGGTTTAATGGGTAAGCAGTGCCAGCTTCGCAGTCTGCGCGCACATATCAATCCAGGTCCATATCTGCAGGAATGGCACATGGACTTTTATGGCTATTGGCACGAAAAGCGGTATGTTGAGGAACATCCGTTTGCAATGGCACCTGTTGGTATCAACACCACCTACTATTTCCAAGACAACGGACCAGGGGATGGACATCTCAAGTTTGTAAAGGGTGGACATTTAAACGAACCACCGCATCTATATCCGTTAGATCGCCCCAAATTTGAGGAGTGGTGCGAATCACAAGAACACGTTATCTTATATCCGAAAGCAGGCGATTGTGTCCTGTTCATCAACCACATGCCACATCAAGGCGCAAAAGAACGCGACGATATGGAACGGAGCAATGTTGTGTGCCATTATCAGGTGACCCCGATGTACGATGGTGTTTGGCACGTCTCACGACCGCGCGGATATCAAGGCACCTTCCCGTTTGCTTAAAACAATCCTCACTGTTTTTAGGGCGGATGTTGTATCCGCTTACATTCAACCTATTGCCCCAATTTATTAAGAGGTGAACTCATGCGAACCTTTATAGTTATATTCTTCACAACTGTATTTCTGGCAGCGAGTTTTCAAAATACTTGTGCAGCCAAAGAATTGGAAGGGTTAGTCGTTTATTTTGATTTTGAAGACGGCACGGGTAAAACCGTCACAGATCAATCTGGAAACAGGCAGGATGGAAAATTAGAAGGAGACACAGACTGGACCAACGGCAAAATTGGTAAAGGTCTCAACTTTGGTGGAAAGAACGGAATTGTACGGGTTGTTCATTCCCATCAATTTCAATTTACCGATGGAATCACCATTTGTGCATGGATTCGTCCTACGTTGAAAATAGGTCCCGGCACGTGGCAACTGATTGCTGCAAAAGGCCCTGATGTAGAAGAGTTTTTTGAAATACTCCTCCACCCGGATGGTTATATATGGATGGGATGGAGATTAACAAGTGGGCGTAAAGTGCCTGCGAAAAGCCCAGTTAAAATCGTGAAAGATAAATGGCAACACGTTGCCATTTCGTTTCAACATGGAGAATGGTGGACGGTATATCTTGATGGTGAAGTGTTAATCGATCATCCGAAGCAAGATGGCAAATTAGTTCCTGTTGAATCGCCGCTGCTGCTTGGAACTGAAGAACCGTTCAATTTAAACCGTTACTATAATGGTGATATGGATGAGTTCGCTATGTTTAACCGTGGGCTTTCTCAACAGGAAATTAAAGAGATTCAAGACGGTATTGCGGACATCTTGGCTGTTGAACCTGCTGATAAATTATCAACAACATGGGGCATTCTGAAACAGAAGTATAATTTGCGTAGTGTGTCAAATTGACATTCGCAATCGAAAGGTTCATTGAGGTTAAAACTGCCAATTTGACAGACTCATAATGAAAACCGACTTAATTTATGGATTATTGTAAAATTCATAATTATCTTTACGTCTGGTAGGAGCGGTTTCCAACTGTTCCTATGACGGATGTTTGCATACTTTCAGATTTACTAAAATGTTGGCACAGATATTGCACTTATATTTTAGCAAAATCACAAAAATAAAACAATTTATACTATTTGGAGATTAAAATGGGTAAAGTAATTGGAATTGATTTAGGAACGACAAATTCTTGTGTAGCTGTTTTAGAGAGCGGCGAAGCAAAGGTGATTGAAAACGCGGAGGGCAATCGGACGACTCCTTCAGTTGTCGGTTTCACCAAAGAAGGGGAGCGTCCCGTTGGGCAAGTAGCCAAAAGACAAGCCATCACAAACCCTGAAAATACAATTTTTTCTATTAAACGGTTCATGGGACGAAAATATAATGAACTTGGAGACGATACGTCTCGCGTGCCTTATGAATTAAAAAGCGACAAAGATGGTGATGCTGTTGTAAACATTGATGGCAAAGAATACTCGGCACCCGAAATCTCCGCGATGGTTCTGCGAAAAATGAAGGAAACCGCTGAGGCATACCTTGGGGAAGAAGTCACACAAGCCGTTATTACTGTGCCTGCCTACTTCAACGATTCGCAACGCCAAGCAACAGCAGATGCGGGTAAAATCGCAGGTTTAGAAGTTCAGCGGATTATCAATGAACCGACCGCTGCTTCACTCGCTTATGGATTGCAAAATGAAGGGGATAAGAAAATCGCTGTTTACGACCTCGGTGGTGGCACGTTTGACATTTCTATTCTGGAAATCGGCGAAGGTGTGTTTGAAGTAAAAAGCACAAATGGCGATACGCGCCTCGGTGGTGATGATTTTGACCAAGCAGTAATTGATTGGATGGCACAAGAATTCCTCAGTAGCCAAGGTATTGACTTGCGTAGCGACCAGATGGCACTGCAACGCCTGAAAGAGGCAGCAGAAACGGCAAAGTGTGAACTTTCCAGCACACAACAGACAGATATTAATCTGCCTTTTATTACAAGTGATGCAAGCGGTCCCAAGCACCTCAACTTAACGCTCACCCGCGCAAAACTGGAACAAATAACGGATGATTTAGTTCAACGTTCCCTTGAACCGTGCCGACAAGCACTCTCCGATGCCGAAATACAACCTTCTGCAATTGACGAAGTTATACTTGTCGGTGGACAGACACGGATGCCAAAAGTACAAGAGGCAGTCCAGGAACTCTTCGGAAAAGAACCACATAAAGGTGTCAATCCGGACGAAGTTGTTGCCGTTGGTGCAGCTATTCAAGGTGGTGTGCTTGCTGGTGATGAAGAAGTCAAAGACATATTGTTATTGGATGTTACACCCCTTTCACTCGGTATTGAAACGCTCGGTGGCATGTTTACGCGGTTAATAGAAAAGAATACCACGATTCCGACAAAGAAATCCGAGAAGTTCACAACTGCAGAAGACAGTCAAACTGCAGTTGATGTGCATGTCCTTCAAGGTGAACGGGAACAAGCAGTTTACAACAAAACGATTGGCAGGTTCCGACTGGGTGATATTCCACCTGCTCCCAGAGGTGTTCCGCAGATTGAGGTTACGTTTGATATTGATGCGAACGGTATTCTCAACGTGTCTGCGAAGGACACGGCAACGGGCAAGGAGCAGAAGATTACAATCACTGCTTCCTCCGGACTGAGCGATGCGGAAATCGAACAGATGATGAAAGATGCCGAAGCACACGCTGAAGAAGATAAACAGAAGCGAGAAGAAGTTGAGACACGCAACCGCGCTGATTCTTTAGTCTATGAAACCGAGAAAAACCTGAAGGAATTCGGGGACAAGGTGGACGATGCAACTAAGGAAAAGGTTAACGCTGGTGTTGAACGCGTCAAACAAGCACTGGAAGCGAACAACAATGCTGAGATTAAATCTGCTACTGATGACCTGATGCAGATATGGCATGAGGCTTCAGCGCAGCTTTATCAACAGGCTGCAGATGCTGATCCTGGCGCTGCGGGTGCTGATCCTGAAGATGCTCCTTCTGAAGATGCTCCACCTGAGGATGTGGTTGACGCTGAATATGAAGTCGTTGACGAAGATGAAGAGAAGAAAGAATAATTTCTTGATGCTTTCGTCCTGTTCTGGAGACAACAGATATGGCTTATTGTGAGTTTACCTTAGAATCTGTAGTCCCGACGTTCCAACTTGAAAAAATTGACACCATAGGGCTTTTTTCAGAAGTTGAATCGGTTCCTCCAAGTGACCATCTGACGACTGCATTAGCAAAAAAAGCTGCTTTAGCTACCGCTATCGGCACAGAGAAAGCGCGGTCGGAACTGATTGTCGCAGATGTGATTGTTGAACTCCTTGAACACTTTGATCGCCGCATAAGTTTCTTTTCTGGTATTGACTTCAATGTAGATGTAGATTCGGGTTTAACAGGGGTGTGTGATTTTTTAGTAAGTTTATCACCAAACCAATTTTACTTGGAAGCACCTATCGTTATCCTTGTTGAAGCGAAAAATCTTGACTTGAAACTCGGACTTGGGCAGTGTGTTGCAGAGATGCTCGCTGCCCAACGTTTTAATGCCGAAAGAGGAAATGACATTCCTTGCATTTACGGTGCATCTACAACAGGAATAGATTGGGTATTTCTCAAATTAGAAGAAAAATGTCTGCATATTGATATGGCGACCTACCAAATCGCGCGATGTGACAAAATTCTCGGTATCCTTGCCAGCATGGTGTCACAAAAGGCATGATATAACATTGATCCGCGTTTCTGTGGACAAGTCATTGATACTGAATACTACACCTTTGATATGGAGTTTTGGCATTGACACAAAAAATCTTCTTGATATATGCCATAACGGTGTGTTTGAAATGTAAGCATACGTCGCTACTGCTCATAATAAGGTATTTGCAAGATAAGTTTTAGGGACTATTAGATCGTCTTTATCCTGTAGGAGCGATCTCCGAATCGCGACGAAACCACAGGTAGTTGGAAATCGGAGTTCCCTCCTACAGCTCAGGTGTAAAGTTAATTGTAAAATCCACTATAAAACAATTATAAGGAGTAAAACATGGGATGTGTCTATATTTTAGTGAATAATGGAATGCCGGACTTAATAAAAATTGGTCAGACAAGCGTTACCGCTGAGGACCGAGCGAAGCAACTCTCACGAGAAACTGCCGCTCCATTCCCATTTGAGGCTGCCTTTGCCCTATACTGTGAGTGGTATATAGAACTTGAAAAAGCTATACATAGAAAACTCGCTTATTGCCGTGTATCTACTAATAAAGAGTTCTTTAAGTGTCCGGTTGATGATGCGATTATGGAGCTTAAACAATTACACTTGGGCCGTCTAAATATTAAAATACCGTGGCTTGAATCGCGTAAAACAAAACTTGAAGAAAGGTGTGAGGAAGCAGAGAAAGCAGAACAGGCATTATTGAAAAGGGGATGCGCTGCGCGTCAAGAAACTGACTTTCTGGAAAGTGAGGTAGCACGACTTGAAGCAGAAGTAATTAAGGCACATCAACAGATCGAGGTGCTAAGAAGTGAAGCAGGAAAAGCAGAAAAAGAATTATTGGAAAGGGGATACGCTGCGCGTCGAAAAATTGAATCGCTGGAAAGTCTGGAAAGTGAGTTAGAAAAACTTGAAGCAGAAATAACTAAGGCACATCAACAGATCGAGGTGCTAAGAAGTGAATCGGCCTCACAAAGGATTGAAACAGAATCACTAAAAGGTGAAATAAAATCACTTGAATCCCGTAAAACAAAACTTATTGAAAGATGTGAGAAGGCAGAACAAAAAGAACGAGCATTATTAGCAAAGGGAGATGCTTTACATCAGAAAAATACTTGGCTGGAAATTAAGATAGAACGTCTTGAAGCAGAAGAAGATAGGTTGAGGAAGGAAAGGGATCAAAAGAAATATAAAAATGCTGCAGGTCAAATAGAAGTAATTAATGCAAATGAAAGCAGGACAGTCCCCGCATAATAAATCTGTGCAGAGGTCTGCAATGCCCTATCTCATCGCATCAATCAGCAACTTCAGAGTCCACAGATTTTGGGAGTTTTGGTTTTTTACTTGGTAAGTCTGCGAATTTATATTTCCCAGACTGCCGCATCTGTTCTTGTAGTTCTTGATAGTGTGCAACCATCCGACCAACATCATGGTCAAACCGCGCAGAGATTTTGTGTCGAATTTCTCTAACTTCCTTAACTATTTCGCATTCGGTGTTTGCTTCATTTTCTATAATTTCTCTGTCTTCCATTGCCTAATACCCCAGCAACGCAATCCCCTCACGATACGTCTGTGCAGATGTCTGCAAAGCACCCAACTCGTCATCTGTCAATTCAATCTCAATAATCTCTTCAACACCATTTGCACCGAGTTTTATCGGCACACCGATATAGAGGTCGTTGATACCGTATTGTCCGGTGAGATGTGCAGAACACGGGAGGAGTCGTTTTTTATCTAAAACAATAGCTTCTGCCATCTGTGCTAACGATGCACCCGCGGCATAATATCCACTCGTCTTGAGAAGATTGACCACCTCAGCACCACCATCGCGAGTACGTTGTGCCATCGCTTCAATCCGCTCTGTTGAAATCAACTGCGGAATCGGAATGCCGTTGACGGTTGTATAGCGCGGTAGCGGCACCATCGTATCACCGTGTCCACCAAGTACGAGGGCATGGATGTCTTCTACCGATACGCCTAATTCAAGCGAGATGAAATAGCGAAACCGAGCGGAATCCAGCACACCCGCCTGTCCCACGACGCGATGTGTCGGAAATCCTGATACCTTCCACGCGTGGTAGGTCATAATGTCAAGTGGATTGGTGAGCATCATAATAATAGTATCCGGCGAATGCTTCACTACATTTTCTGTGACGCTTCTAACGATATTGGCGTTTGTTTGCAATAGGTCTTCGCGTGTCATCCCTGGCTTACGCGGAGAACCCGATGTGATAATCACTAAATCTGAGTTTGCAGTTGCGGAATAATCAAGGTCGCCGCTAATCGCAGCGTCAAACAGTTCCACTGGTCCCATCTCTGCCATATCCAACGCTTTACCTTGCGGCACGCCATCAACGATGTCTATCATCACGACATCGCCAAGTTGTTTCTGCGCTATCAGGAATGCTGCTGTCGCGCCGACGTTCCCGGCTCCAATTACACTAATTTTCTTTCTTGCCACTTCTGCCTCCAATAACAAAATTCTTCATTAATATATCTTGTTCAATACTACTTTTCAATATGCTCACGAATTGCAATAACTTCCTCCAAAATACGTTTGTGAAGATAATAGATCACATACACCATTACAAAACCAATGCCTGCTAACAAGCCTACACAAAGTATAATTTTAGTCTTTAATGACATCTGTTGTTCCCTTGTAAACCGTAACAGAATGTTTTTACTGAAAGTTGTCAATAATTGCTTCACCGAATTCAGATGTGCGAACTTTTGTTGCACCCTCCATCAACCGTTCCAGATCGTAGGTTACTTTCTTTTGGAGAATAGTTTTCTCAAGTCCTGAGATAATCAAGTCAGCGGCTTCTTGCCAACCGATATGCTCCAACATCATCACCGCAGAAAGGATAAGCGAACCCGGATTTACGACATCCTGATCAGTATACTTAGGTGCAGTGCCGTGGGTTGCCTCAAAGAGTGCGACTTCATCGTTGAGGTTGCCACCCGGTGCCATACCGATTCCGCCGACCTGTGCCGCCGCCGCATCAGAGAGATAATCACCATTCAAATTCGGTGTAACAATCACATCATATTCATCGGTTCGTGTTAGAATCTGCTGTAACATACTATCCGCAATTCTGTCATTGACGATAATTTTACCATCTGGAACGTTACCATCATATTTGTCATAGAGTTCCGCTTCTGTAATCGTTGTATCAGCAAATTCCTCTTTTGCGAGTTCATATCCCCATGCGCAGAAAGCCCCCTCAGTAAACTTCATGATATTCCCTTTGTGAACAAAAGTGACGCTGCGTCTGTCGTGGTCAATTGCGTATTGAATCGCCATGCGTGCCAAACGTTTCGTCCCGAAAATGCTTATCGGTTTAATCCCGACACCAGAGTCTTCTCGGATTTCAACTCCCATTTCTGAGCGGAGCAGGTCAATAACCTTTTTCACCTCCGGTGTTCCCTGTTCCCATTCAATTCCGGCATATACATCTTCGGTATTCTCACGGAAGATGACAACATCCATCTTTTCAGGATGTGTGACAGGCGCTGGCACGCCTTGGAAATAACGGACAGGACGCACACACGCATAAAGTTCAAGCACTTGACGTAACGTCACGTTTAAACTGCGAAAACCGCCACCGACAGGGGTTGTCAAAGGCCCTTTCAGTGCCACACGGAAATGCTCAATTGCTTTGAAGGTATCTTGTGGCAGCCATTCATTATATTTGTCCATGGCGTTTTCGCCAGCGTACACATCAAACCAAACGATCTGATTCTCGCCACCGTAAGCGGTTTGGACTGCTGCATCAACGACACGGCGGCTGGTCTTCATGATGTCTCGCCCGATACCATCGCCTTCAATAACAGGGATAATCGGCTTGTTCGGGACAACCTTATGTCCATTGGATGTCTCTATCTTTTCACCTTCTGTGGGGACTATCAATTGGTCAAATTCAATCACAGGGATTCCTTTCTGATTCGCACAGAATCTCTATAGGGTTCAGCATACTTTCTATATTATAGGGGACTCATGACCGAAGATTTTCCTATTGGTCAAATGTATTCGCTCCTGCCATCCGATTGTGTAGCGCAACAACCTCATTCGCAATCGTCATATCATCGGATGGTTTAGGAATAATTTCGGGGTCTGGCGGGATAACGGGTCGGATAATCTTGAGTTGGAGTTGTTCACGGGCATCCATCATCCAACCAAATCCGCGGAAGATGTAAGTTAGGAATGTTCTGTCGGTTTCATAAATACCTAATCCTTCTTGGACTGCCCATCCGCCAAAATCTGTGTTCGGAGTTAAACGGAGCGGTGGCTCGTCCTCACGACCGGGACGCACAACACCTTCAATGAACGCAATTTGGTAGATACGTTGCATAATTGCCAAACGTTTTTTCTGCTTATCATTCAGTTGAATTTCCCCTGTATCAACAGCTTCAAGGAAAGGATTGAAATAGATTGCGGGGCGCGGATCCTGTTGGATTTCATCTGCCCTACCCGCAGCAGCAATTTCAGGATGTCCGAAGGTTGGAAGTGCTGTGCGCATCCGTTCACGGATTGCGTTTTCTCTCTCAGCGGTATCAAGCGATTCTATCTGATTGATGAACGCCGTCATGTCGTGAATAGCACCAAAATGTCTGTCGCCATCTAAAGCCATTTGTGCTGAAACAAAGAAGTCAGATACTGCGCCCGTGTGTAAAGTAGCGAGATAACGCGCAACAACGTTTGAACCCGCGGAACCGTGGTGCGTTTGTATAACACCCATACGTCCTAAAATATGTGCTTCAACAGGGCTTGCTTCTCTACCTAAAAGGAGGCTATAACATGTTTGAAAGGCTGTTTTTCCACTTTTCTGGTGTTCGGCAATAAGATCATTTGCTCGCATCGCGAGGACTTGTGGGTGCAACGCACTGCTTTCTCTCAACTGATGTCGCATATAAACAGATATTGTCCCTAATGCAACGTTTTCCATGTGCGTATCAATAAACTCTGACAGTAAAGAACCGGGATCTCTTGTGCTGTTTATCCCTTCTTGGTCTGGAATACTAAGCTTACGGAGTGTTGAAAAATGTTGGATGGCTGCTTCAGGTCCGGCTTCGGGGAAGGCTTTAACAAAATCTGCAACCTGATTGATGAGACGTTGATTCCCTGTTAGACCATCTCTGCGGGTTTCAGTAAACTGATAAAACTTTTTGTCTATTAATTCTGAAAAGAGAACTTCTTCGTCTATATCATCGGAGGGTTTTTCAGGTCTTCTGCCGAAAAGACCAGCAAAAATAACATGCGCGGGGCTGAGTCGGTTGGCAATAATTTCACTCTCTGAAACAATACCGCGAATCCCAAAACTTCGGATATTCAGGGTAATCTGCGTCCCTTCACAGTCCACGGCGGTCTTGTGTAACACGGGATTCGCAAAAACATTTGTGGATTGCGGCATTGAGCTGAAACTTTTGAGTGCCGATGCAATTTCTGCCTCGCCTAACTCTGTCGCCTTAGTCATCGACTCTGTTACGGGAGCATACGCCGAGGCTTCGGGAACTTCAGACACGATTTTTTTGACCGCCTCTGCCTGTTTTGCCTCCAAATTTTTGTTCAACATGAAATCTCCTTCGTCAAGAATCTGATTCGTCCAGAAACACATAACTCCGTGAAAGCGCAGCTTGCAAGCCCACCTAAAAGTCGAACGTGGACGGTGAATTTCCTCAGATTCCGTTTTTTTAGAAAGTTTGCTGATTGGTTGTTTTACGTCTTTAACATATTGTATAAAAAATCTGATTAAAAGTCAAGATAAAAGTTGGAATGGGTATGTAAAGTTTTTGTAGAAATATGCAGATAAAACTTGTAGGAGCGATCTCCGAATCGCGACCTGTCGGGAATCGGAGTTCCTTCCTACAAAGTATATTCGGGTTAATAACAAAAACTTTACACACCCGTTGAAATGGTTAGAGGCAGTCAATTGTCAGCTTATTTCCTGTTTTAGTGAAAATCGCGAGCTGGAGCTCGCTCTTACAGAAATCAGCGTAATCCGTGAACAAACAAGTGACAAAATATTTACACACCCTTAAATAAAAATTTGATTTGCAGAAAATACACATTTATAGTATCATATAAACGTGCACATTTTATCATTAGAAGGTACTGCATCCATCATTTAGGCAAAACATGAGCAGTGCCTTGCATTCTACTTTTTTCAGACAGATAAGGAGCAAATAATATGAGCAATGAAGCATTAGGAATGGTTGAAACACGTGGATTAGTCGGTGCGATTGAAGCTGCCGATACGATGGTCAAAGCCGCAAACGTCAAATTGATAGGAAAAGAACAGGTAGGCGGTGGTTTTGTAACCGTCATGGTCCGCGGTGATGTCGGCGCAGTGCAAGCTGCCACAGATGCCGGGGCAGAAGCTGCCAAAGCAGTCGGTGAATTGGTATCAGTACACGTCATTCCGCGTCCACATTCGGATGTTGAAACGATTATTGCTGGAAAAGCTGCCGATTCGGATGAATAAATTCGTTGTTTGTGTTGGACACGGCGCGATATAAATATCGCGCCTACGGGAATATTTATAGTAACATATACTAACAATGTCCAATCAACACAAACCGTAGCGATACGCTGTTTTCTGAACACGAATCGGTGTTTATACTACTCTATAGATTTACTTTCGTTTAAGTTACGTGCCTACTTGAGGTATTGGAGGGTTGAATGGCACAAATTGATGAGAAACAGATTGAACAAATTGTTTCACAAGTTTTAACAACACTGCAAAAAGATGGGACGGTAACTGTGCCTTCTCCTGTGACATCTGGGGCGAATTCTTCGTGGTCAGGCGTTTTCGGAACTGTTGAGGAGGCTATCGGGGCAGCAAAAGCAGCACAAGAAGCACTCGTCAAGCTTGGGTTTGCCAAAAGGCGTGAAATTATTGAGGCGATAAAACAGGTCTCACTTGAAAATGCGAAACGACTCGCTGAACTGGCTGTTCAAGATACAAAAATGGGCACCGTGGAACACAAGGTGATGAAAAATGAAGGTGCTGTGAACTTGTCGCCCGGTATGGAAGACCTTGTGTCGGAGTCAATGTCCGGAGATGATGGCACCCTTCTGATTGAGTATGTTCCGTTTGGTATTATTAATTCTATTACCCCCACCACTAATCCGACTTCTACAGTGATTAACCATGCGATTATCATGATTGCTGCGGGTAACGCCATCGTATTTAGTCCGCATCCGAACGCAAGTGAATGCACGGAAGAGACGATGCAAGTCATCAACGACGCAATTGTGAAGGCAGGCGGCCCCGCAAACTTACTCACCTCCGTTGCAAACGCTACACTGCGGACAGCAAAGCAAATTATGGACCATTCCGACATTGCGATGGTTGTTGCGACTGGTGGTGCAAGTGTTGTGCGGGCAGCGTTAACAAGTGGTAAAAAAGCAATTGCCGCGGGACCAGGTAATCCTCCTGCGATTATAGACGAAACAGCTGATATTCCAAAAGCAGCGAGAGATGTGATTGCAGGAACAAGTTTTGACAATAACCTCCTCTGTATTGGTGAAAAAGCACTTTTTGTTGTTGAATCTGTTGCGAATGAAACGATCCAAGAATTGACAAAGAACGGTGGACACCTACTCAATGCAAGTCAGCGCGAAGCACTTGAGGCAGTTGTCACGGAGAACGGAGAATCAAACAAGGAATATATCGGTAAAGACGCAAAGACTATATTAGACGCAGCAGGCATTTCAGCACCCGCCCAAACCGTTGCCGTTGTCGTGGAAGTTCCCGCTGACCACGAATTTGTTATCAACGAATACCTTATGCCGATTTTGCCTGTTGTTCGCGTGCGTGATTTTGACGAGGCACTCAAAGGTGCGCTCGCAGCAGATGGCAGTAGGGGACACACCGCGATGCTCCATACAAATAACACAGCGCGCATTACACAATATCACAAGGCAATGAATTGTTCTGTTGTTGTTGTCAATGCCCCCTCTTATGCATGTTGTGGATTGGAAGGTGAAGGCTTTTTAGCAATGACTATTGCCGGACCGACTGGTGAAGGATACACCCGCCCTCGTACATTTACACGTCAAAGACGATTAACCCTTGCTAACAACTTATCTGCACATACATTGTGACGGAAATAGGTTTTTTGCGACCAGTTTGTGTCGAACTCATACTGGATAAAACATAAAGCTGTGGTAAAATAGGAAAAGGGATAGTTTATGTCTTATTCTTTCCGCTTCAGATACCTATTTATTTTGAATTCTTAGCTCTTATTCGTTATGAGTCCTATTACAACTAACCGGCAATCTGGGTATTCTGATATCGAACCTTGCCGATTAGTTGTACGGGTGCCTACCCTCTTTTAAGCGTATCAAGACCACAGAGAAACAGGAAAGGGATGTCGCACTCCCAAAAAATATAGAACGCGTGATTAGGAAGTTTTACCCATGAAGAGGTTTCTGCCATTGCTGCTTATTTTCTTTTGTATATTCGGGGTGACTTTTCTTTGCATCTACGGCTACTACTATAAGAATGTGAGTGATATGAGTTTTGGGGCATTTCTACGATCCGCAGTGCCGGCTGTACGGGAACCGGATGATGAAGTTTATCTTCATTCCGAAAAGGTGCTTCAAGGAAATGAAAAAGCAGAGCACGGTGAATATGCTGCTGCGATTTTAGATTTTGATGCCGCTATCGTGGCTAATCCAAAGGATGCTGTTGCTTATTTCTATCGCGGACAAGCAAAGTTTCGCCAAGATCGGTTCTTTGCTGCAATTTCAGACTTTGATACTGCAATACGGTTAAATCCTGATTATAGTGAAGCCTACTACTATCGGGGGCTATCCCAGCGTGATCTCAATCAAATCTCTGTTGCAATCGCAGACTATACTGCCGCCATTTCGTTGGACCCTAAACATGTATTCGCCTACTACCATCGCGGGCGGGCGTATATGTATAAAGATTCTCTCGGAGACGCAGAAAAAGCGATGTCAGATTTTGATACCTGCATAAAGTTGGATCCAGAGTTTGTAAACGCTTACTTGTCGCGCGGTAAGCTGAGGGAAAATGAATATGGACTCCACTACGCAGAAAAAATAAATCCCACTGTGCTTGCAGATTACAATACTGCAATCCGATTAGCCCCTGATAATGTGATTGCTTATTACTACAGAGGAATGTATAGGGAATGGGTAGTTGGTGAGTGGCAATTGGAAGCAACAGAAGATATACAAACTGCTTTGAAACTCGCAGAGCAAGCAGGAGATGTCGCACTCAAAAAAGAGATAGAGGCAGGGGTAGAACAGAGGACAGAATTGCGGAAAGAGTTAAAACGAATTCGACGCTCACTTGAACTTAAAGAATACAGGTAGACGTAGAGGCAGAGTGATACCTGATGACACCGGAACAATGGCAACAAGAGTTTAGAAAAGAACTTGACAGGCTACGCGAACCGATAGATCTAATTTATCTGGATTCACCCTTATATTCCAACAAAACCTACGAAGCCTTATCGGCAGCGATGTAGGCGGTGCAGCATTCAAAGACTCGTGGCTGCTAAGTGATTTGGATAACAAGTGGCATGGAAAACTCACAGAAAGCGAACCAGTCCTATATTTTGCTATTGCTCGCAGCAGAGTTTACGCATGGTAAGTCTATGCCATAAAATCAAATTATGCCTTAATCAGATACACACTATACAATATTATTGTATGTCGAACCGTTAACGTTAATCAATAACATTTTTCCGTTGTTTTGGGACTTAGAAGAGGTTAAAATAATGATAAAGGTTGAATATGAGGTAGATAAGAGTGTTCCACCTGACAAAGAACTCATCTTGTTTGACAGAAATGCCTTTCAATGCCTGCCCGAAGAATTGCTTCTAAAAATAAACAAGAGATATAATATTCTTTGCCCAATTCACTTTGTAATAGAGTGTATTGCTCCTAACAATAGTGATAAGAAAGATGAAGTGTTGTTTAAGAGGGAAAAAAAGGCACTTCGTGAGAAGTTGGACTTAATAGAAAATCCTATAGTATTCACTGGCAGCACCAACGTCCAGAAGAGAATTATTCCACCTCACAACGTCAAAGACAACGAATATATTGATATTCTCGCTTCATGGCAAATTGCCCGAAATTGTATTATAAATTTACCTGTAACCATGAAGAGTATTTCACCAGATGAACTTGTCTCAAAGTGTAATACAAATACATGGTATCTTAAACATGAACGCCGATTATCGATTGAATTTAGTAATGAAATCAAAGGAACTCTAACTCCGAAGCAACAAAGAGAACAAATTCAGAAGCGTGAACAATCACAAGGGAAATTAAGAACACCATATGAAATAAAGCAGGAACTAAGAAAAAATCCGTCTACTAATATAACGCAAAAACTGAGTAATGCTGCTGGACATGCCTTAAGGGACATTAAGAATGAGTCAAAAAATGAGGTTATAATTAATGTTAAGGATCACTTCGGACTCAATAATAGACATATTGAAAAGTTACGTTCTCAAATTAGAAGTAATAAAAAACTAACAATAGAAAATTACCCACGCCTATCATACCCTATCTATATTTATTTTCTAATTCGTTACATGATCAATGGTATACAACAAAACGCAGAACACTTAGATGATAGTTATTTTCTTGATTTTCAATACTTTCATTACATAAACTTCTGTGACAGTTTCATCGCTGACGAAACGTCTACTCGACATATTGTTGAGGCAATACCATTCCGTGAAATAAGAGACATATCTATCATGACCAGCGAGGAATTAAAAAAAGAACTGAATTAAGATTTCCATTCGTTATCCATATTCTGTAAGCATAGAATCCATAAAGGCGTTTTCATGGACAAACCTATCCACACGGAAAAGGATGGAATCTAATGTCCAAACTAACTCTCTCAAGCAGTAGAGTTAGTACCTGTTGGCATGTCTAAACTCTACCAAGATGCAGCCGAAAGTATTATCAGCACCAATATATTCCCAAAGACATAACCAATCCCTCTGCTCCTTGTCTGTCTTTCAACACTATTGAGCATCAAGGTGGCAAAACGATTACTACCCCAGTTCCTTAACATTATCCGTTCTATTTCCGCAACTTGACAATTGATCATATCGCACCACAATCTAAAGGCGGCACAGACCACCCAAAGAACCTGCAGCTACTATGTCAGACGTGTAATTCGTGCAAAGTGCCATTAAATCAACCATGCAGAATTATACGTAAAGTTAATAATATTCGGTTATTAGAATCAAGCCAATCATTCTTGCCAGGGTTATTCAGTTTTTGGTTTTTCTTACGAATTTTAACATCTGCTATATACCCCAGAACGGTAGGTGCGGTTTCTAACCGCACCGAATTGAGAGCAAAAACCTTCTATTGACTTTCCTTGTAGGATGTGGTGCGGTTAGGAAACCGAACCTACCGCCCTTGGATATTAACTTTTAGTAAACCTCAATAACGGTAAACTCTTAAAACTGAATAACCCTGCATTCTTGCATTATTTGTTCTTTTATGATAGACTTTGTTTAGTACAATGAACAAAGGAGATTAAAGATGTCAGAAAGAGCACCTGGTTTTGAAAACTACACCCCATCTCGTTTAGAATGGCTGGCACTCATGTTAAATTCACACATGTCGTATGTAGATGCCACCCTCGTAAAAAATGCCGATATAAATAGAATATATATTCCAAAGCATGATGGAAAGACACTTAAATTAATTGTCAGTCACCCTAAAGACATAAATTCTGAACTATTAGAAAAGATCATAAACGAGATGGTAAAATACACTGAAGGTATTGCTAAAGTCTATAAATGGGCTTCATGGCTTGAGATTGAAGTGGAACGTCATTCAGAGTAAATAATCACTCACACCCTGCTGAAATCTTTGCATCTAATAAAAACATATATTTATACCAAATGAAATGTGGAAACCTACACCACATTCTTTTTTGTCACCACTTCCTTTCCCAAACATTATCCATATCTGTAACCAAAGAATCCATAAAGACGTTTTGTGAATAAACCTATCCGTATAGAAAAGCTATCATCCGCACCAATATATTCCCAAAGACAGGATATTCCCAAAGAAAATGAATACCGACATAAACAAACTCAGAGAACTGGTCCGCTACCATGAGCGTAAATACTATATTGACGACCAACCCGAAATTTCTGATGTAGACTTTGACGCGCTGATGCGGCAACTTGAGGAACTTGAAAAAGCATCACCAGAAGAAATACCGCCAGACTCCCCTACACAACGCGTTGGTGGTGGTGTCGCATTAGGTTCGCGGATACCGCACCGCAGCCCAATGCTGAGTCTTGATAACACTTTTGGCAGGGACGAGTTGCTGGATTTCGGTGTGCGGGTGAGGAAATTGTTGGAAGACGAACCCGTTGAATACATTACAGAGTTAAAAATTGATGGATTAGGCGTTTCACTGCTCTATGAAGATGGTGTCTTCGTTCGCGGTCTAACGCGCGGCGATGGCGAATTCGGTGAGAATGTGTCTGGCAACTTGCGAACTATCCGCGCTATTCCGTTGCGTCTCACCTCAACAGCGGATAACCCTGTTCCGCCTGTATTAGAAGTGCGTGGTGAGGTTTTTATTCCGAAGCATCTGCTTGGTGAAATCAACGTTCAACGGGAAGCAGAAGGTGAGACTCCTTTCGCCAATCCAAGAAATGCTGCTGCGGGTTCTGTGCGAACGTTGGATTCTTCTGTTACTGCTTCGCGTCCATTAGATATTTTTATCTATTCACTCAATTATGTGGAAGGACTTGAATTTGCAACGCATACGGAGGCACTTGAAAAGTTGAAAGGTTTCGGATTCAAGTGCAATCCACACACGGAACTCCACAATTCGCTTGAAGATGTCATCATATATTACAATCAATGGGTAGAAAAACGCGAAGAAATACCTTATGAAGTTGACGGAATCGTCGTAAAAGTCAACGATATTGCACAACAGAAGGAACTTGGTTCGACGGCTAAAAGTCCTCGCTGGGCAACCTCCTACAAGTTTCCTGCACATCAGGCAATTACGACTATTAAACAGATTGAGGTGCAGGTTGGACGCACAGGTGTGTTGACTCCTGTCGCAATTTTGGAACCCGTAAAAGTCGCAGGTGCTACGATTACACACGCAACGTTACACAACGAACAGGAAATTGCTAATAAAGATATTCGCATCGGGGATACGATTGTTCTTGAGCGCGCTGGAGATGTTATCCCTAAAATTAACGATGTATTGAAAGAAAAACGGAAGGGAAATGAGGTTGCTTTCCAATTTCCTGATTTGTGTCCAACCTGTAACACACCCGTTCAACGTTCTGAGACTGAAGTAGCAGTGCGATGTGTGAATGCAGGATGTTCGGCACAACTAAAACGCAGAATTGCGCACTTTGCTTCCCGCAACGCCCTTGAAATTGAAGGACTCGGTCCCGCAACAGTAAATCAATTAGTAGACAATAACCTTGTTCATGATGTTGCAGACCTTTACACTTTAAAAGCAGAAGAAGTGGGTAAATTAGAGCGGATGGGACCGGGATTGACAGGCAACCTTATGCATCAAATTTCGCATAGCAAGGACGCACCCGCAACAAAGGTATTAGTCGGATTGAGCATCTTTCATGTCGGAGAAACCGTCGCAGAACTTCTAATTGATCACTTTTTATCTATAGAAGGTTTAAGCCAAGCCGATGCAGAGGCTATTGAGGCAATTCCAGGGATAGGGCCACAAATAGCGGAGAGCGTTTCTACCTTCTTTGCACAGAATAGATCTTTGATTGAAAAATTAAAAGCAGCAGGATTGCGATGCTTTACCGAAGAAGTTGTTAAAATGCCCAAAACCTTAGAAAACACATTTTTCAGTGGCAAAACATTTGTCGTTACGGGCAGCCTAACAGATATGACGCGTACAGAGGCATCAACACAGATTAAGGCACGCGGTGGGAAAGTTACATCAAGTGTAACAGGAAAGACAGATTATCTCATCGCTGGTGAAGGCGCGGGTTCCAAATATGACAAGGCGGTTGAATTAGGCGTGGAGATTTTGACAGCAGAAGCGTTTTCTGAACATCTAAGGGAAAACTGATGATGTTAACCAAAGAGAAAATAACAGAGATTCTATCGGAAAATCGGAATATCTTGCCTCAGAATATGGCGTTAAGAAGATAGGTTTGTTTGGGTCCTATGCAAAAGGAACACCTATCAACCCAACAAGTGACGTTGATATCATCGTTGAATTTGACCGTCCAATAGGTTTTAAGTTCATGGAACTTGGGGACTATCTTGAAGAAATCCTTGGGAAACCGGTAGATCTTCTCACTGAAAATGCACTCCAAAATATTCGACACCTACATATTGCTCAGTCAATTAGAGAGAGTATCATCTATGTCTAAACAGCCAGATAATTAACAGGGAAGGTGGAGAAAAGTTATTACCTGTTTCGTGCGCGGAATTAGCCGTGAATGTTCAAAAATCTTGTAGTTTTCGTCTCTTGACTTGCCACTATTCCTTCGAGATTCTTTCGGTTTGCACCAATAATTTAACGGCACTTCACCCGTTAATTCACCAACGCTTGTTCCATTAACAAACTGAGACGCTAAAGCCTTCGGATGAAGCGGTTGTCCACTCATCAAGTAGCAGTCCTTGTTATCACGAAACCCGTCAGAATAAGCAAAATACCGAATAACCCCATCCTCTGAAAACACAATCGCACAAACAAATTTGGACAACCTTGTGTAGTGAATCCCTGTACTTGTTAAAGACGTGCCGTACTGCGAAGCAAGCGCAGCAATCGCTGGTAATCCTACCTGTGAATGTAAGGAAGAATCTGCCGAAAAGATAGGGGTGGGCATCAACAATTCAGCAGCAAATTGATTCGCTCGTTGTTCACTTTGTAGATACGCTTGTTTGTTAGATTTTTCTTGTTCGGTGTCCTCACCCGGTTCTGCAATCATGAAATTCAATCGTTCATCCATTGAACAAGAATCAACAGTATCGCGCTCTAACATATAATGCCCGATCTCATGTGCAATAGTGAAATTCCGCCGAGATTCTGATCGGATGCGCGTGTTGATAAGAATACCCCACGCATTCTCAACTCGCATCAGACAACCGTCACAAGTGACGGGAAGTTCACGTTCCCAGACTACAATACCGAGTTTTGTCGCTATTTGTCTTGGATCTATCGGAAAATCTTGTATTTTCAGGTCGCGAAGGATGCCCCATGCCGCTGCAGCAGGACTGTCCTTCGCATATTGCAACCGATTATTCACCATCAGTGGAACTTTCACTCGGTGTTTCTGTTTCCGATTGTGTCTTGAGGAATTTATAGAACTCATAAAGCGTTTCTTTATCTTTTTCCGTAAAGCCCATCATTCCTCTAAGCATCACATCGACTCTCGGATCGGCCATTAAGTCTTTGGGATCCCGATCCTTTTTACCAAGCAGATAATCTGTTGTCACTTTCAAGGCATCAGACAAACTGGAAAGTGTATTAAAGGAGGGTTTGCGAGTTCCTGACTCAAATTGAGAGATAGCTGCAGGCGTCAAATTCGCCTCCTTTGCCAATTCAGTTTGCGTCATTTTAAGTTCACGCCGACGTTGTTTTATTCGTGAGATGACTTCTTCACTCATAATATTTAATTTCCTTTCATAACGTTAAAATAAAAAAGCATAATTTAGAAGATTCTGATACAAAATTCTTTACAAGAACGAAATCCAATAAAAATGTGAAATATAGTTTAACACAAAATTTAATTAAATGCAAACTTTTTTACATTATTTTTCAAAACGAAATTTAAAGTGCCGTTTTCTATCTGAATGAACACAATTTACTTGACAAAAACAACAATTTATGTTACACTAACTATTACACAATAAAAACATTAGTATAAATGGTGAATTATAAAATAAATAGACATTTTCGGACCCGGTAGGCGGGGAATGCCTAAATGGTGTTCATACCGTTGATTTCTTGATTTGAAAGTTTCCTAACCTCGCCTATGCAGAGTGTCCAAATAATTCTAAATCTACCAAATACATCCAAATTATCCACAGAAACAGAACAAAGAGAAGAAAAAACTCAAAATCCACGTCACAATCCTTGTCCTGATTGACTTTTGCCACGTCACTGTGACGTGCAAACGTCCTAAATGTGACGTGTAACGTCCTAAATGTGACGTGCAAACGTCCTAATTCAATGTATAGATCGGGGAGGGCGAAGCGAAACTCAACCGGCAATATGCCCTGTACGAAAACTTTACATACCCCACACCTTCCATTTTCACCATCCTCCCTTTCTTAATTTCTCCCGATTTTATGTTGACAATAATTGTCAAATTTGGTACACTAAAAAAAGAAGCGAAACATAAGAAGCGGGGAAATTATATGAAAATTCGATATTATACCATAATACACTTATTAGTCTTCCTGAGTTGCGTCTCATTCGGATATGCAGCAGAAGGCAAAAAAACGTTAGGGTTGTCCGAAGCTGCAATCCAAATACGAGATGAACTTTCTATCCGTAACATCCGAAAAGACCTTGCACGATTATCAAGTCTGGAAAGCCGCGTTACAGGTTATCCGCAAGCAGCAAATGGAAGTAAATATATTTTTGACCGTTTCGTTGAAATGGGATTAAAAAATGTAGAAAGCCGTGAATTTTCTGTCACAGTCCCAATTGATCACGGTAATAGTGCTATTGATATTCTATCCGATGATGGCACGGTGTTACACACGTTCCCACTCAAACCGTTGTGGCCGAACCTTGTCCGGACATCCCTTCTTGCCGATGGTGTTAAGCATACCGTTGAAGCTGGAGAAACCCTTGAAAAAATTGCTGAAAACTACGCTGTCCCGCTAACAACCATTGCTGAAAACCCACACAACCAATATTTACCTACACCTGTTGTGGAAGGAAACACGGTTTTCATACCAACTGGCGGTCTTACCGGACCATTGTTTTACGGAGACGATGCACAACTTGCTGATTTCAACGGAAGTGACGTTGGCGGTTTTTGGTACAGGCTACAAGAAGGTGATACACTGGCTTCGCTGGCAAGACGTTATCGCGTTACAAAAGCAAGTATAACCGATGATGTGCTTAACGGGCATCTGCAGAAAGCCTCCGATGGCATTGATAACAATGAAGACGGCATTGTGGATGAATACGGTGAAATTCCACTGTTATCAGAGATTCTCGGCTGGGCGACAGATGGCATTGATAACGATGCAGATGGTTGGACAGACGAAATTCCCGGTGATGCAACAGATGGTATTGATAACAACAAGGATGGTCAAATCGACGAAACCGGTGAATTCATCGCTGCAAGTGAATCCGATATCTTTATCCCTAAAGGTGCAATCGTACTTGCAGAATTCAACTCAGGAACCCGATGGATCAATGCTGCGATGCTCGGTGCATCCGCTGTCATTTTTATAGAACCCGAAACAACAATTCGCGGTGAAGCAGAAAACAAATTCCTCACCGTTCCAGCAAACATACCCCGATTTTGGATTTCTAAAACAGATGCAGCTGAGTTAAAGAATCTTCTCGCTACGAGTGAA
The DNA here is from genome assembly GCA_965219695.1 of Candidatus Poribacteria bacterium. Taxonomy (GTDB): domain Bacteria; phylum Poribacteria; class WGA-4E; order WGA-4E; family WGA-3G; genus MSPOR6. Next base: position 171,079 of record CBDCOJ010000026.1, read on the forward strand.
AAAGTTGATGTCCGTTTGCGCGGTAAAATGACGTGGGAACGGCGCGTCGGTCAAAACATACGGGGCTTTTTGGAAGGTGGCGATCCTGTTCTGCGTGATGAGTTGGTTGTCATCACCGCATATTACGATTCTATGTCTGTCGTTCCGGCAATTGCTCCCGGTGCTGACCCCACTGGTGGGATTGCTGTCCTCATGGAACTTGCCCGTTTGTTTGGGCAACCAGAATATCGCCCTGGTCGTTCAGTTCTATTCGTTGCTGTTGACGCGCATTTTCAAGGGTTAGCTGGCATGCGCGCGTTTATGGAAGGTATTGGACAAGATATTGTCGGTTCAGCAACCGATTCCCCTGGAACACCAACTTTACACGGATTAAGGCGGGGTTTATCTAACGATATTATTGAATTTGAAGAGTTGGGACGTAAACTATTACTCTCCATTGATCGGAGCATTTTAGTAGACTTAGACGCAGATTTTTACTACGGCGTTCACGGCATAAAAGATGACCTTAAATCGCTTACTACAACGTTGACAGGTCTCTCTACAACCCGCTCTCAAATTGATTCGCTACACAGAGCGCAGCGCGATTTCTCTGAACGCCAGAAAAAACAGGTGGATCGCAACCGAAAACGAGAAAAGCAAGGATTCACAGAAGAAGAAAAATCAAGACTTAATGCGAACCTTGTCCGCTTTGAAAAAGAAGCACTACAAACCACGCACTTCCTCCGCCAGATCGTTGAACAACTTGGACAAATTCGAACATCCGCCTTAGAAACAAGCAAAAAGGCACAGAAAGAACTCATTGAAACCATCGCTTTACCCATTGCGCGATTGGACACATGGGCAGTGGATACATTGATACGAGAACTTGGAACAGGTGAGATAGATGACCAATACGGGACGCATCCGAATACATCATACCTATTGCCTGTGAAAGACGGGGCTGATTATGAAGTGCCAACACCTGACGACCTACCACCAGAATTGTCCTCTGAAATTGAACAGTTAAACAAAACCCTTGCCAATTGGGAGATGAGCGACTCACGTAAGTTTGCTTTGATGTGGACGCCTGATAAAATACTTGATCGTCATTTAGATTTACCGACTCTCAGAAAAGCGAGAGATGCGCGTAAGACCCTTGCAAACACAACCGAATCTAAGCAAGACGCAATATCACGAGAACGAGCATTTCTGAAAAAAATAAAGGAAAACCTCAAGGACAATGTTACCAACGAAAATGAGATTAAAACTGCTATTACGAAATTGAGCAGCGATCGTCAGCACGATCTCCCTCCCGAAATATCAACCCAATATTTAACTGACACATCACAAGAACGGATAGAAAGAATTAATGCGCAACTACGGCAACGTTTGACTGAAGCTGCTTCAGCGTCTGTTGCAGGCGAAGGTGGAGAGGGTTCGTCAGAAGCCATCCTAATTGAGGATTTGGCACGCGATAAGCAAGGCATTTTTGAAATCGCGCTAAGAAATGCACGTTTAGAACAGCCCCGCATCCAGTATCTTCTTGATTCCCATGAAACCCTTACACGCGAATACCTTGATGAAGAATTGTTAATTTTGAGCAATTATTTGTCAAACGAGGAGTTCAAACAAGCAAAAGAGGCACGCAAACGCATCGCCGCCTATCTGGTTGAAGATGAAATTCTCCAAGCAGTCAAACAGACCGCTGCTTCAGACGTAATAGCCCTTGAAAATCTTATTAAACAACTTCCTTCACTGACCAGAGACTTAGACGCGCAGACAAAGGTGCTTCTACGCGATAACATGCTCACCTTAAGAAATGCACGATTCCGAAACATTCAGAGCAGAGTTGAGACGATGGCACGTATAAGCGAGATAGAATATAATCGCAAGATCGCACAGATTGAAGCCGCAGTAGCACTACAAGACCTTTTTAATCGCTACTATACATCTCTTTTCTGTAGCATTGACCTCTCTTCTCAATCAAATCAATTTGGTGTATTTAACAAAGGATGGTTTTATGACCAACAACCGGAATTTGTGTTGCGGCGAGAGTTCGCGAGTATCGGCAATAAACTTGCAGCTTACGCAGCGGATGCTGATTTCGGAGTCCGCGTCAGGAAATTATGGCGAGCAACAGATGATCAAATTCGCCAAGCAGTAATGGCACGTCAATGGTCGGTAGCAAGTCAGATTTCGGACAAGGCAGACCTTGAAGGAAAAACACTTGAAACTCTCCTCAGCGCGCACTATGGAAAACTCACTGGCTTAGGCGGTGTTAGCCGCCTCATGAAGATGCAGTTTGAGCAGTGGCGAAACCGAGGCGAACCGTCTGAAGATATGCTTAAGGATATGGACTACATCCGTAAGGAGGTAGAGCGGTTTATCCGAAACGATGTACGCAGCGCAAAGAAAAACCGAAAAAACAGCATCCGCATGCGCGAACAGTTAGATGCTATGCTCAGACTCCGACACGAAGACCCCGACACATTTACTGAAGATGAGATAGAGGACATCAAAACATTGATCTCAATTGTCGGACTCGGTGGCGGTACGAACTTTGTCAATGCAATCTCCGCGAGTGGTGGAAAAACTTGGAAAACATATATTCCGGGGAAAATCGCCTTTGATAGTGAGGTCGCAACGCTTGTTGGCAAAACAGGTATTGCATTTGCGACTATTGAAGATGCCCGTGTTCTAACCGACACACCGCTTGATACGATTGACCGTGTTGACCTACGTGAAGACGGAAACCTGCACCAGCAGGCAAAAACATTAGCATCTTTGTTAATACAAGCACTCCGTGACCCACAGATGCCTACTGCAGCCCGTGTTGGAAACTTCTACTGTAACCTTTTCGGTGACGTGGTTGAATTCGACGCACGTGAATCTGCGCTACCAAATAAACCTGTACCATACCCAATTGTAACGCTCCGTCGCAAGCACAAAACAATGATGGGGGTACGAGGCGATCTATTCGCTATGGGTGATAATAAAGGCAATTTTGAAGTCGCTGGTTTAGCAATGGAAGGCAGAGCAACTCGCAGACTTGGAGGTGCACAAGAAGTTGAGGCATACATCCTTGACCCTGATTCTGGAGATATTGTCTACGCGCCTGATTTAGGGAATTACGGCGCAAAACTCCTACCGAATAAAGTACCTATCAACACGCGGCGTCGCGGATGTCGGGTTGTCACCTTCCCATGTGTATCCACAACTATCTACGACTTGGTTGACCAGCGTTATCTCCGTACCTTACGCGAATTAGAAGTCTATGATGCGTTGTCCGATAGCCCACCCGAAAAATTCGGCGTGTCTAAACCATGGCAACAGGAAGGTGTTTCCGCTGCTGAACCGATCGCGCTTGTCTATAGCGAACCGCAAAGCCGCATAAAAATCGGAATGGCGTACGGACAAATCGGTAAACGTCTACTGCTTATTAAAGCAACCAAAAGCGGTATGAAAAATCCAACGCTTTATACAGGTGAAGGGTTCGTTGTGCGTGAAAACGGTAGTATCCGTCTGACACCTTATGTCGTTGTGCGTGATATGTGGTGGCTCGATGAGAACCGATCTCGCCTTTACAAGCGGTTCGGTATTTCAAGTGACCGTCTTGACAAATTACATCAATTTGCTAATGAATATCTTAATCGTGCAGAGACCGCCCTTTTTCAGAATGACTACCAGCAGGCACTGAAGTTGGCACGCGCCGCGTGGGGATATGAATCACGCGCCTATCCAGACGTTAAAAGAACTGGGAATGATGTCGTTAACGGCATTATGTTCTATCTTGCTCTCTTGATGCCGTTTGCCTACTTTATGGAACGACTCATATTCGGTTTCCCGAACATTCACAAACAGATTTTAGGCACTTTCGGTATTTTCCTGCTTGTTTTTTATTTCTTAAGTCAGGTGCATCCAGCATTCCAGATAACGACAACACCCATAATTATATTAATCGCTTTCGTTGTGCTTGCATTGACTGTGATTGTGATTAGTATTATCGTCAGGAAATTTGAGGAACAACTTGAGAAGATACGTCAGCAGGGTAACAAGGTGTATAAAGCTGATGTGGGTAGGTTAAGCGCAAGTGCTGCGGCATTCAGCCTCGGTATATCCAATATGCGGAAACGCAAAGGACGTACCATCCTGACCTGCGCAACGTTAGTTATCCTCACCTTCACTGTCATCTCGTTTACATCGGTGCGAACATTTATGCGTCCGAACCGAACAAGTTTGCCGCAGGTTACACCGCGCTATACAGGTTTGCTCATCCGAGACCAGTATTGGCGTCCGCTTGAAGAACCTGTCCTTAACTCAATTCTAAACGACATGCAGAAGACACAGATTACTGTTGATGAATTAAAACGACTTCTGGAACAGAAAAACCTACTCCTTGCAAAGCAAGGACAAACACCGCTGGATATACCTGCAGCTATCACAGGATTACAGGAAAGCGGATTTATCACAAATGTTGACGAGGTACCGATTCTCGCCGTTCGAAATGTTGTCGCGCCACGCGCATGGTACCAGTCTTCTGGAACGGGTGATCAATCTTTTGTGCAACTGACACGAAGTCCAAACGCACAAGACCCCGTACCGCCGACACATCCGCTCACAGGTGAGGCTTTGCGTTTCGCTGCAAACATGCTCGTTGGCATGAGTGAAACGGAACCCGCAGTCACTGGCATTGATAGGTACTTGCAATACGGGAAATGGTTTAACCGTGATGATGCTGACAATTGGCCGACTGAATGGCCCTACGCAATTGTTCTTCCGAAAGGGATGGCGGATCTCCTCAAACTAACCGAGAGTGATATGGGGAAAGCCACAATCTCTGTTTATGGTGCTGACTTCACTGTTGTCGGTGTTTTAGGAATAGGTTTCAAGGATTTGACTGATAACGATGGCGAAGAAATGACTCCTGTTGACTATCAATTGATGCAACAGCAGCAGAGTCGTGGTGGTACAGGTGATGAAACACTTGAGGGAGAACTTCAAAAATATCTCCATCTCACCCCAGATAGCATTGCCGTTTTGCCCTATGAAGTTGTGATGAACCAAGGTGGAACGCTTAGAAGTGTGGCAGTTAACATGGAACCTCAAGAGGATGACCCGAAACTATTAGGTGCAATTGATAAACTTGATCTCATTATGGCACCGCTGATGAACCGCATTGCGCTTGACTTCTTTGTCGGGCGAGACAAAGATACATATCTTTATAGCAGTATCGGGATGACCAGTTTTAGTGGGATGGGTAATTTATTCGTGCCGATTCTGATTGCTGCATTGATTGTCTTAAATACCATGCTTGGTGCAGTCTATGAGCGCGTCCGTGAAATAAGCATTTACAGTTCTGTTGGACTTGCCCCTATTCATATTGCTTTCCTCTTCCTTGCTGAGGCGTGCGTATATGCGATTGTCGGAGCTGTTTTGGGATATTTGATGGGGCAAGTGATTGCAACAACGTTGGTGCATTTCGGCTGGCTTGCTGGCTTAACGCTCAACTATTCTTCAATGTCTACAGTTGTGGCAACGGTTATTGTAATGATTGTGGTACTACTCAGCACGCTTTATCCCGCAATAAAAGCATCACGCATGGCTGTGCCAGATATTGAACGGAAATGGAAGTTGCCCGAACCTGAAGGTGATGTATGGCATTTCAACCTGCCATTTACCGTTTTAGCAGAAGAGGCACTCGGTTTGAACGTTTTTATGCGTGACTATTTTGATGCACATGCCGATGAGTCTGCCAGCGATTTCTATACAGACAATGTCACTTTCAGTGCTGCTGAAGAGGATTCGTATCAAATTGGAATGATGGTGTGGTTAGCACCTTACGATTTGGGCGTAAGTCAATCTATTGAGTTTAGCACCTCACCTGTTGGCGGAGAAGAGGAAGACCTATTCAAAATCACATTAGATGTGCACCGTGAAAGCGGAGAGATCGCTTCTTGGAAACGGGTTAACCGTCGTTTCCTCAATCTGTTGCGGAAGCAACTGCTGATTTGGCGAACCTTCAGCGTTGATGTTCGCGCAGAATTCCATGAACGTGGTAGAACCGAAAACACGGATACGCAGGAAGAAGGCACTGCAGGATTGGATCCCGTTGTAGCACCAGCTGATTAAGTAATTCAGAATCTGACTGAACAAGGAAATTATATATGGAAAAATTAGCAAGCGTTATCATTATCATTGGGACTGTCTTCTGGTTCATCAGCATTCTGTTCTTAGGGGGACGTTGGCAGTGGCAAATGTTGGCAGCACTTATATTAACTATCGGAATCTTTATCGCTCATTTTTGGGAAGAACTCAGCGAAGGAAAAAATAAAAACACACCGAAAGATGATAATTGAATAGTATTCGGTTCTTAGTATCTGTGGCATGCACATTAATTCGCCACAGCAAAGTTACTTACTGATTGCTGACTGCTGAAAACCGAATGCTAACATAAAGGAGAATATTAATTGGCGCGAGAGAGAATCTCACAAGCAGATGAATGGCAAACGTGGGCACAACGTTACGACATAGAAGGCGGCGTACGAACCTTTGAATCGGGATTGACCGGCAAAGTGTTCTTCGGCGCACTCTTTGTCGGATTGCTCATGATGCCCGGCTCCATCTATCTAAGTTATGTATCTGGTCAATCCGGTGCAGCGGCTGCGCCTTGGGTAGCAGTTATCCTGTTTACTGAATTAGCCAGACGTTCCTTCACCACGGCACGCCGTCAAGAACTCTATATGCTGCTGAGCCTCACTGGCGCAGCAGTCGGCAGCGGTATGCAGTATCGAAGTTTTATTTGGTATGCATATTTTGTAAACACACCGCAAGCCATTTCTTATGAAATTGCCGACAAAATCCCCGCATGGGTTGTCCCCGCGGGTGATTCTGTCGGGGTTTTGACTCGTAACCTGCTACATCCCGACTGGTTGTTACCTATAGGCATCTACCTTGCGGGTAAGTTCCTTGGCACCCTGCGGGTCGTCAGTGGTCAGTATATTCTGTTTAGGTTTACTGCAGACCTTGAACGACTCCCCTATCCCATGGCACCGATTACTGCACAAGGTGCAACTGCATTAGCAGAAACGACTGGCAAGCAGGAAACATGGCGATGGCAGATATTTTCCATCGGGTCTATGGCAGGCTTAATTTGGGGTTTCATCTATATCGGTGTTCCCGCTCTCACTGGTGTGATGATGAGTGAACCGATACAAATCCTGAAGATACCGTGGATAGACTTTACGCAAAGTATTGAAGGATTCGCGCCAACAGGGGTTTTTGCGCTCCGAACAGACTTCGGACAGATGCTCTTCGGATTTGTCTTGCCGTTCCCGGTGGTAATGTCAGAATTTGTTACCGCAATGCTATCGCAATTTGTTCTTAATCCTCAAATTCTCTATAGGTATGAAATATTACATCAATGGACCTCTGGGCTTGATGTACGTGCGGTTGGGCTTTTCAACGATCTTGATTTTTATAGAAGTTACGGCATGGGTAAAAACTTTAGCCTTGGTCTTGTTGGATTGGCAGCCTCTGTCCCAATGCTTTTCAAACTTCGCAGTTCCCAGAAAAAAGGCGGGGGAACGTGGTTCACTTGCCACACCACCGAACCGTGGTGATTTTCCATTATGGCTTATGGGTGTGCTATGGCTTGTCGGTATGGCCGGATTTGTCTGGCTTATCCATTGGATGGTTCCGAATTTTCCACTGAGTTTCCTACTCGGGTTCGCGTTCTTATATACACCGATAAATTCGTATATCACCGCAAGGACGTTCGGAGTTCTCGGACGCGACCTATTTGAAATACCTTATTTACATGAGATTACCTTTATTCTAAGTCGGTACGAGGAGATTGATATCTGGTTTGCACCGCTACCTGACGAAGATTACGGGGCAGGCACACAAGGATGGCGCGTGCTTGAACTGACGGGAACAACATTTACTTCAAACCTCGCAGCAACACTTCTGATTATGCCTATCCTGATTGTCAGTGGAATTGTAGTACAGCACTTTATTTGGCAAATTGCCCCAATACCGAGCGCACAATATCCGTTTGTTCAGATGATGTGGCCGATTAACGCAACAAACGAATGTCTCATGAAAACATCGCTACGCGATGGAAACAGTGAAATCATACAAGCCATTCGGGGAGATTATGTTGCAGCAGGATTTACCTCCAGTCTTGCTATCTACGGGCTGCTTTGGGTATTGAAATATCCGTCAATGTGGTTTTACGGTATCATCGGTGGAATTGGGGCTGACCCGGGCAGCATGGTTGCGCGGTTACTCGGTGCCATCATCGGTAGATTCTATATGATTAAGCGATTTGGTTTGAAGCGGTGGTTTATGTTCAATCCGGTACTGGCAGCAGGGTTTGCTTGTGGCGTAGGTTTGATCGGGATGGGTACTGTTGCAATTGCCCTTGTCTCTAAAGCAGTTATTGTTAAACCGTTTTAAGCAATGTTTTTTCGTGGTGGGAAAGTGAAATGGACTGGACTCTTTTTGGTTGGGCAGGCATTCAATTAGAGATACCGACAACTTGGGAAATCAGTGGTATTAGCGGCGATGAAAAGAATGGTTACCTTCGGTTAGATGACGCTGAGATGCCTCGATTAGAACTCAAATGGGCAAAAACACGGAAGAAGAAACCTGACCTACACAAAACACTCGACGAATACTTCAAGTTAGTCCGTAAAAACTATAAACGCGGTGGCAATGTTTCATTCCGAAGAAACGTTGACCTTATCAAAGATGAGGACTTTTTAAAAGACAGCACCTTTCTCGGATTCAGTTGGAAAGGTGGTATCCGCGCAAACGGGTTGATTGTACATAGTCCCGATACTAAGCGAATTACCATTGTCCAAGTCATGGGACGACTTAAAGAGAACTGGCGTCCAACGGTACTCCGCATTTTCCAATCCATTTCGGACGAAGGAGACCCACAGCACACTGTTTGGAGTGCGTATGGACTTAAACTTGCTGTTCCAAAAAACTACAAGTTAGAAAGGCAGAAACTTCTCAGCGGATATCTGTTGTTTGCATTTACCAGAGGAAAGAGTCGTAAACTCAGCGTTGAACGTTACGGGCCTGCGGAGGTCTTATTAAACGAATTTACAGCAGAACCGAATCAATTGGAATCATGGTTTCGGGCAAGATACGCAAAAGCAATTCGTGGTTATGGATTTGAAGTGACTCCGCATGACGAGGATGGAGATGAACGTATCACGTTTATCGGACAGCAGACACGACTTTACGATAGTATGCCATTTTCACCTGTGTTAATACTTGATAAACTCCGAAAACGGACACGACTTACGTTTTGCATAAGGCATTGTCATCATACCAACCGTATCTATGTAGTGCAATCAATTGGACGCCATGAGGTTTCTGAGAAACTTGCCAAAGAGGTTGCAGAGAGTATTCACTGCCACTAAATCTGAGGTAGTAAATACTCAATATAATCAATTGAAGCCCTAAGGGTTAATGAAAAAAGAAACAGAAATACTCAATTTTTTCGACATTTCGGTTGAACACTTTCCCGATAGAAGTACCAGATGGTTGTTCCAGGATAAGGAGAATGTCCGGGGGTTATTGGAAATTCTTGCAGACGAGTTGGCAGAACTGATTGATTTTAGCCAACTTACACAAATTAACAGGAGTTTTATCCCAAACACGCTTCGCGAACAAGAGTCTGACATCGTTTTTAGCGTCCCTTTTCAGCACGAATCCAAAACTGACGAGATACTTATCTATATTCTCATTGAACACCAGTCAACGGTTGATGTTACAATGGGATTTCGACTGCTGTTTTACATGACGCAGATATGGGATTTTCAACGTAGAGAATGGGAATCGAACAATGTTTCAAAAAGTGAACAGCGCTTCTATCCGATTCTTCCGATAGTTTATTACACTGGCACACGGCAATGGAAAACGCCGTTAACTCTTGAAGCAATAATGGACATTCCTGATGTACTTGCTCGCTTTGTCCCAAAATTTGATACTTTGTTTCTAAGTGTAAAAGAAACAGATGAAGCGGATCTAACGAAAACCGGTCACCCGTTGGGATGGTTGCTAACCGTGCTCCAAAGGGAACATGCTGACAAGGAAGCCATAAGTAGTGCGTTGCTTGAAGCTATATCCCACATTAACGCTCTTGATGAAGAACAAGCACAGCAACGACAGAAGGCAATTATCTATTTTTTGTTGTTGATATTGCATCGTCGTCCGGCTAAAGAACACGAAGATTTGATAGAACTTATTGACCAATATACACACGAGTTGGAGGTAGAAACCATGGCAAAGTCAATGGCAGACGTTCTTAGAGAACAAGGTATTGAACAAGGTATTGAACAAGGTATTGAACAAGGTGAAACACAAGCAAAACAGGAGACAGTGCTCAAGTTAATGCAAATCAAATTTGGGGACGTTCCCGAAGACATTTCAAAAAAAATTTCTTCTATTCGCAATATCTCAAATCTTGATTCGCTCTTTGAGAAAACGGCTACTGTTCAAACACTTGATGAAATTGATTTCCAAAACTATGATAACTAAACCCAATTAATATGAGACTTATCTTGTCTTAAAAATATGCTTAACAAAATTCTATACGCTCTAAAACTAAGAAAACGACCTGATGTAGATAGAGATAAAGTCCTCAAAGCATTCCCGGTACGCAATCAGTTGATAACGTGGGAGTTAGATGACAAAGGTGAGGCATCGCTCGTCATTCCCCAGAAAGACAAATTCTGGGTAAACCTGACAAGTAAACTCTTTATGCTCCCGAATAAACGGGTTGTTGTACTGGATAGCATCGGTGCGTACGTATGGGAAATGTGTGATGGGAAGCATAATATTTCACAGATTATCAAGGCGCTCCAGAAAAAACATCAACTGACCCGAAAAGAGGCAGAAACTTCGCTTTTTACCTTTATACAGCAACTCGGAAAACGAAACTTCATTCAGTTTGCTATTCCGACTGAAACTAAACCAGATAAAGCATCAACACAGAAACCAGCGCAACAAAAACGTTTCGGGTTTTTGGCAAAACGCTAAGTACTACTGATTGTACCTTTCAGCAGAGGTACCTGCCGATGGCTGACTGCCGAGAGCCGATGAAAAGGAGAAAACAGATATGCAAGCAGAAATAGGCGGCGTACAACCAAATCTCGCCGAAACGCCAGAACGATTCCAACGTCTCATCCCTAAAGAAAATACTGTTAGAGTCAGAAACCTCATTAAACGGTATGAAATGGGAACAACGACTGTGGATGCACTGCGTGGCGTCAATTTCCAAATCCAACGCGGCGAATACATCTCTATTATGGGACCCTCTGGTTCGGGTAAGTCTACGCTTTTTAATATGATTGGTGGATTAGATAAACCTACTGAGGGCAGAGTCTATATTGACGAAGTGGACATTGCGCAACTTGACGCTTATGAGTTAGCGTGGCTGCGCTGTCGGAAAATCGGTTATATTTTTCAATCGTTCAATCTCATTCCTGTTATGACAGCACTTGAAAACGTCTCACTTCCGATGATTTTTGCTGGCATGAGCGCCGATGAAAGCAGAGAAAAAGGTGTTGATTTACTCTCTCTTGTTGGATTAGGTGACCGCGTTCAGCATAAGCCGCTTGAGCTCTCTGGTGGGCAGCAGCAACGTGTCGCAATCGCTCGTTCGCTTGCTAACGACCCAGCCATTGTCCTTGCCGATGAACCGACCGGTAACTTGGATACCAAAACAGGTCTTGAAATCATTGACTTGCTGCGCAGCCTCAATGACGAAAACGGTGTGACCATCATTACCGCAACACACGACCACAAGATGCTTGATGTTTCTGACCGTATTTTCCACATGGTAGATGGCAAAGTTGACAAAATCGAGTCACGTGATGAAATTGACCTTCACGTTGGAAAATTGGACGGTCAGGAAGTCGGATAAACCCTTCAAATGTCAATCTACAAACGCTTAGGCATTCGGACAGTTATCAACGGTAACGCTACGCTAACCCGTCTCGGTGGTTCCATCATGCCACCTGAAGTTGTTGATGTTATGGTGGAAGCATCAAAGCATTTTGTAGACATCATTGAACTTCAAAAACGAGTTGGTGAAGAAATCGCGAAACTCACCCATAACGAAGCAGCCTACGTCTCCAATGGTGCTGCAGCTGCCCTGACGCTTAGTACCGCCGCGTGTATCACTGGACTTGACGCGAGCAAACGTTCAAAATTACCCCATCTGGACAATTCAATGAAAAGCGAAGTCATCGTGCATCGCCACGGTAGAGTTGGATACGATTTTGCCGTGCGGCAGGCCGGTGTGGAATTTGTGGAAATAGGTGACGAAAACGGCACAGCGCCTGACGAACTTGAAAACGCTATCACCGATAAAACCGCTGCAATCTTCTACTTCGCCAATCCCGGTAGAGAACACCTTTGGGTGTCTTATGAAAGGGGTATTGAAATAGCCCAAAAACATGGTATTCCATTGATTGTTGATGCCGCTGCGCAATTACCTCCGCCAGAAAACTTATGGCGTTTTACAGAGATGGGAGCAGATTTAGCAATGTTTAGCGGTGGAAAAGGACTATGTGGTCCGCAGAGCAGCGGACTAATTGTTGGCAAAAAGTCGTTGATTGAGGCTATCGAATTCAACGGGCCTCCGCATCCCTTTATCGGCAGAGGTATGAAAGTTGGCAAAGAGGAAATGGTTGGATTATTAGCTGCAGTTGAGTGGTACTTGAATCAAGACCACGACCAATTAATGCAGTCCTATGAAGACCAGGTTGTCTTTTATACAGAAGTGTTTAAGGACATCCAAGGTGTTAGTGTGGATCGCAGCTTCCCATCTGAAGCGGGACAACCGATGCCACGCACCGAAATCCGATTTGACGCGGAACAACTCGGTATCACACGCGACGATATTCTCCAGCAACTACAAACAGGTGAACCCGCGATAGATGTTGCTGGTGCAGGTGCAAACGGTGTCCTCATAAATGGACAAACCTTAATGTCGGGAGAAGTAGAAATTATTGCAAAAAGATTAAAGGAGATTTTAAATAAAACAACATGAAACTTAAGAACGGTATTCGCTTAACATGGCTCGGACATGCCACATTTAAAATTGAGGTGGGCGGAAAAACTCTCTTAATTGACCCATGGGTTGATAGCAATCCCGTTTGTCCCGATGAACTCAAGACCTTTGATGCCCTTGACGTTATGCTGATAACGCATGGGCATTGGGACCACATGGAAGATGCTGTCCCAATTGCGAAAAAACACACTCCCACAGTAGTCGCTATGATTGAAATAGCAAAATGGTTGGATAATCAGGGCGTTGGCAATACAATAGGCATGAATAAAGGTGGTACGGTTACAGTCGATGGCGTGAAAGCAACAATGGTTACAGCAAACCATAGCAGTAGTTGCACAGAAGAAGATGGAACGGTAGTTTATTTGGGTGAACCCGCGGGTTTTGTGCTTGAATTTGCAAACGGCTATAAAATGTATCATGCTGGCGATACAAATGTGTTCGGAGATATGCAAATTATTGGTGAGATTTACCAACCAGATCTGGCACTGCTTCCTATCGGAGACCATTTTACGATGGGACCACGCGAAGCCGCTTATGCAGTGCAATTGCTTAATGTGCCAGCAATTTTGCCCATGCATTACGGCACTTTTCCACTTTTGACAGGAACATTGGAAGAATTCCGTAAATTGACAGCCTCTCAGGATGTGGAAATTGTTGAATTAGAGGTGGGAGAAACGTTAGACTAAATTTATCTTGTAGGAGCAATCAACGTTAGACTAAATTTGTCTTGTAGGAGCGATCTCCGAATCGCGACACATCCTATGTTAGGCAACGTTAGATTAACGTAAGTTGATAAATCAGATTTTTGGACTTGGTGCGGTAAGGAAACCGCACCGAGCGGACACATAATACCATTCTATATGATGATATGACATTATCCCGTAGGTCGGGTAGAGTTTACGAAACCCGACATGCACGAGGCGGTATAAGCTACGTGTCGGGTTTCACTGCGTTCTACCCGACCTACAAATATGATTGGAAATCTGATATGATATATTCTCAGTTAGAAATGGTGTAAGAATAAGATTTTATGCAAAATGAAGTTCATATACCTATTTTCAAACTCACGTTAGATTAAGGTATCTTGATAGGGACCATGCAATCCAAAGGCGTAAGCAGTTTTTAGCAATTCTTGCGGATTGCCAGTGTCGTAACGTGTACCTGCAACGCGATAACCATACATACCTTCCTGCCTCACCATTTCAGCCATCGCGTCGCGCAGTTGGATCTCGCCGTGCGTCAGAATCTTGTTGCGGTAGTTATAATCCAATATATCGAATAGAAGGGGTGTGAGCAGATCAATCCCGAAATGGCAGAGATATCTATGCGTTTCTTTAGCATTCCATATCCCTGCAACGCGCATATGTTCTCGTGCGTAGTCTACCGAAGGTTTTTCTGCAATGTGTGCCAATTTGTAAATATCCGGATTTTCAGGAGTCGGATTGCCTTGCACAATGCCGTTCACAGAGAGTTCATTTTCATCGCATACATCAAGACTGGTTACTGATTTTCCAACTTGTGCATAGACATCTACCAACTGTTTTGCACAAGAAACATCTACCTCTGAAATATAGAGATGATCACCGAGCAGGATCATGACGGGTTCGCCTGCCGCAAAATCTTTTGCACAATAGATGGCGTGTCCAAATCCTTGTGGTTCAGCCTGAATTGCAAATTGCAGGCGTTCACCAATTTCAGTCAACCTGTCCGCTTGCACCGCCAGTTCCGGCTTTTCACGAATAGCGTCTGGAACGTTGCCAGAAAAATAGTCAGTAATCGGTTCAACCTGATGCGGTTGTGCAACGAGACACACCTTTTCCACGCCAGCTGTTAATGCTTCTTCAATTATTAGTTGAATGATCGGTTTCGCAAGACCATCTGAGTCAATGATTGGGAAAAGCGCTTTTGGTACGGCTTTTGTTGCGGGGAAGAGACGTGTTCCGTATCCAGCGATCGGAATAATCGCCTTTTTAATTGGTTGCATTAGATCTTTTAATTTCTCTTACGCTTGAGTGCCCCCCAAGTGGTAGAGAGTTTGTCGGTTGGTTCAACGGGTAACGTATCGGATTTCGCCTCAAAGTTCTGCATGACCTCGTCTTCAGTTAGAACCCGGTCATAAATTCGGACGTTATCAACCATACCATTTAAGAACCGGCCATCGTGTTCACTGCCAATGCGGCGTTCATCCATGTTTTCAGGTTGGGCACCGGCTGGGCCTTCTGCCTGTAATTTTCCATCTACGTAAAGCTTAAGCTCGTTTTTTTCAGGATTAGTGGTGTAAATGATGTGATACCATTTTTCTGCTTCAGCGTTAAAACGGATTTTTGAACCGCCGTTTTTATCAACCTGAATTTGGTTTTCTTGAAACTTGAAATGGACTTTACCTGCTGTCCACATCCAGGTGGAAACGATACCTTGAATGCCGGCAAACTGAGTTTGAAGGGCATAGCATTCAACTGATGCGAAATCGAACATACCCATAGCAGGAACCTCAACGTAATTGTTCGCTGCTGCTTTAAATTCGTATGCATCTCCTATGGGGCCTTCAACAAAATCAAGTTTACCAATAAGTTTCGCGTGGTTATCATTGCCAGAGGTATCCATGACAACATCACCTTTGACATCAGACTTATTGAGCGTATACATCGCAACAAGTCCATCTGTCACAAATTCTTTTGCGGCATCAACTGTGTTTACATACCACATAGCAGTAAATAATAAACTGAGGATACAGATGACTTTTATAGCCTTGATAAGCATTCTAAATTCTCCTTTAGTTTCGGCACCCGAAGTAACATACTCATTTGTCGGATGCAATTCTATTATAACTAAATATAGTTTAATATATACGACTAAATTCGTCAAGTGATTTACGTTTGCTTTGTGATAATAAGGCAGTTAATTTGAGTTGTAAATTAGATCCCTTCACTAAAAATACTACTTCATTTTTCACTTTACAGATAATAAAAAATGCGATGCCTACTTAATTTTTCACAGACATCGCATTCTCAAAACACTACGTACTTAGTATAGGCAGTGTTACGTTCAAGAGATTCCTATTTAGTGGCTTTGAGTTTACCCCATGTCGTCGTGGTTTTACCAACAGCATCAACGGCTAACGCACCTTCAATTCCGCTACCGAGGGATTCCACTTCATCTGCAGAGAGTGCAACGTTGAAGACGGCAATTTCATCCATGATACCATTCCACTGACATCTTTTGTTACAACCCGGGTCTGCGCCAATATATACCGCTTCGGTTGATGCCCACGGGGGTCCAGGGACATCTGCACTGTTTTGTAATTTACCGTTAACATAGATATGGGCTTTTGCGCCATCCCAAACACCAACAAGGTGAACCCACTCTTTTGCCGGAAGTTCATCTCCGAGCACCTCTTGTCTAGCACCACCGTTCCCAGCACGGATATGAAACGATGCTTTATTGACGTTCCCGTCCCCATTCTCATGTGCGCCTGTTCCAAGAAGGTATTGTGACCATGTTGAGCATCCGCGACCTTTCCATATAACACATTTGCCGACCGGGGGTTCCTCAGCCCAAACCCACGCATGAATAGAAAATCCTTTGGACTCCTTGAAATCCAAAGCAGGCCAACTGTCGGGGTCCTTATCTTCACCAATTCGGATCCATGTGTTTGCACCATCAAACTCTAATCCACCGCCAAATTTGGCTTTAACCCATTTCAAGTCTCCAACAAACGTGCTAACAGCTTCGTTTCCAGATAGGTCTTCAGTAGTTTCACCTTTACCTTCTTCAAATGTCCACATTCCTGCAATTGTTGCTTCGTCAAGTTTTGCATCAACTGTGTTTACATACCACATAGCAGTAAATAATAGACTGAGGATACAGATGACTTTTATAGCTTTAAAAACCATTTAAATTCTCCTTTAGTTTCAGCACCCGAAATAGCATATTTATTTGTCGGATGCCATCCTGTTTATAATTAGATATAGTCTAACATAAACGATTAAATTCGTCAAGTTTCATTTTTTGTGATAATATGGCAGTTAATTTGAGTTGTAAATTGGAACTTTTTAGCGAACATATCTCTTCATTTTTACCTTGCAGATAATAAAAAATGCAATGTCCACTTAGTATGGAACCTTTATATCACGAATATCGAGGCACATCGACTCACCCCAAACAGATTTGTGTGAATATCGGTATCCGATGGCAGATTGAGTTGATGTTTTAGAGTTTCAAAAGTATCTCAAAACTTCAGGTATCTCGAAGTCAGAAACCCTATCGTATCCTATCTGAAATCTATGCGAAACTCATTGTCCTTCTGATGCAACACACCGTCAGGATAGTAGCCGGCTACCGACATATACAACAGAGTTTCATCAAGACCGCAAAGCATATCGCAGGGTATGCAAGACTACTCATGCTGAGTTTTCATCGCTCAAAAACAGCACTCATCAGAACTCTGAAAGACATAAAACGTTCATTTGAAAATGGTGACACTTTTCAGAGAAGCACTGAAAAAAAATACAACCTTTCGCAGACTCCAAGAGGTTACAGAAAATCCCTAAATTGGCACCTATGGTGCGGTTTCCTAACCACACCTACCGTAGTGTAAAACGAATTGTAGATTTTTCTATAATTGTGAGATGTCTATGACTCCAATTCAGTCCACATTATCAAATTTCTTGACAATTAGTGCTACACCTGATAATGTTACGTAACAACACCAAAATATTGAAAGTAATCTATCGCCCATAGTTTCCGATTTGAGAAAGGACAACATCATGAAACTTACAGAACACCAAGTAAACTTCTTTAGCACATTCGGTTACCTATCAATACCCAATATGTTTTCGTCGAGCGAAGTTGAATGGATCATAGAAGAATTTGAAATTTCAATCCAAGAATTTGGTGGCGGTAAGGAACACGACGGTACACGCCGCACAATGTTTGGAGGTCCCATTGAACATCGCCCTCGACTCTGCACACTGCTTGATGATGAACGTATCAAGGGACTAATAGGTGGTGTTATCGGAGAAGATTTCAACTATGCTGGCGGCGATGGAAACTATTATACAGGTGATACAGGTTGGCACCCTGATGGAAGTTGGGGGAGACTTTTCGCTTGTAAAGTTGCCTTCTACCTCGACCCGTTGACACGCGAGACCGGATGCTTACGAATAATACCCGGTAGTCAAAACCCCGCACATTTTGTACGCGCACAAAAGGTTGATCCCAATCAATCGGAAGCGTTGTTCGGTATTCCACCGCGTGATTTCCCAACAAGCATCGCGTTAGAAAGTAACCCTGGCGATGTAGTTATTTTCAATCATGACACCTACCACGCATCATTTGGTGGTGGAACCCGGCGGCGGATGTTCACGATGAATTGCACCCAACATTGCACAACAGAACCTGATTTAGAGACGTTACATCAGTATCTGAGCGTCCATTCTGCTGGTGGATATAACATTGACACCGGCGCAGGTATGTTCTTTCCAACTATGGTTGATACTGCCGACGAGACACGAAAGATACATCTACAGCAATGTAGCGATATTCATGATGAACTTTTTCCACAATACGCACGACAAATCTGACCACCAAATTAATTTCTGGCTACCCTACAAACCCAGTCAAAAGATTGAAATTAGAAACTGAAATTTTTCAAAACCCTGCCAATATCAGGGCTATTTGTTTTAAGTATTATCAGTTGATGAGTGTTACAAAGAGTTTACATCGTAGGTCGGGTAAAGCGAAGCGAAACCCGACACGTTTTGTTCATGTCGGGTTTCGCAAACTCTACCCGACCTACAATACCCCTATAAAAAATTAACGTTTGTGATAAAACGCACCAGAAAAGCCGAAAACTAAATAACCCTGCTGCCGATATACTTTTCTCTTGCCATTTATTCAGATATATGGTATTGTTACAAAATGAATTCCAATCCCACCAAAGAAGACAATTCGTTTAACATGCGAAAAAAACTAATTAGTATCCTCTTTATCTGTAGTTTGCTTCCAATTCTGGCAAGAGCAGAACCTCCAAAGATACGCACGCATCTGCCCGCAAACTCTGTTGCCATGAGCGACGATGCTTTGGCGACTTTTTTCAACCCTGCTGGCCTCGGTACTCGCCGCGCACTAAATCTATATTACTTACGAACATATCACAGCGATTTGCCGAGTGATGATGCCCTATTTATTTCGGTGCCAAGTGGTGGATTCAGTGTGGAATTCGCAAATGCTTCGGAAAATATAGACTTTACGCGTTACAGTTTGTCTGCAGGACACCATTTCGGCAACGCACTGTACTGGGGAACAAGTTATAGTTGGGTTAACTCAGATAATAGGTTTTATGACCGATATAATTCGCTCTCTATCGGGTTGATGTATCGTCGCCGTTATTTCTCACTCGGGGCAATAGGACGAGACCTGAATCGTCCAAAATTGTTCAATCAAAAGTTAGGACGAACTTACGATTTTGGTATCGCACTTCGACCAGGAACATGGCGTACTACTTTATCGGTAGATATGCAGAAAACACAAGACGTGAGTGGAATTGATCTGAGTTACGCTGTTGAAATCCGCCCAATTCGTGAACTTATGCTCCGCGGCGCATATAATAGCGATCGCAGTTTTGATATACGTTTCGGTATTAACATTGGAAATATCGGCATCGGCACCGCAAACTGTTTTGATGAAAACAGAAAAACGAACACAGGCGTTGGTTACTTTCAGTTTTCATCAGCTTCAATCACCAAACCAATTCCCCGTAAACGCTTATTTCTTGACACAGGGTTGCAGCACCTTGACACAATACTTCGAATCGCTAAATGGGACGAAGATGTTGCAGGTGTTCTAATCCGAATTAACGGGAGTGAGTACGGAATGGGGCAATTCCAAGAGATACGCGATGCAATCATGGAATTCAGGGAATCGGGTAGAGTCGTTATGTGCTATATCACCGATTGTTCCACGGGTGATTATATCGTAGCCTCGGCATGTGATCAAATTTTGATACATCCAAGTGCCGGAGTACGTCTTATCGGTTTACGGTCAGAACGCTCCTTTTACAAGGGGGCGTTAGACAAACTCGGCATCCGAGCACATCTTGAACATATTGGTGAATATAAATCTGCATCGGAACCTTTCGCTCGAAGCAATATGTCCGATCCACATCGCGAAAACCTAAATTCAATCCTTGATGATCTATATGACCAACTTACGACAGATATTGCAACTGCAAGAGGTTGGACTCCTGAATTTGTTAAGCAACTGATTGATCAAGGTCCTTTTACTGCTAATCAAGCACGTAAATTAAAAATTGTAGATGAACTTATTTATACGGATGGTCTGGATCACAGAGCCAACAAACTCGCAGAAAGCAAAGTTACCCTTGTTAACGTAAATGAATATCTAAAGAGTGGATTATATCCGCACGACTGGACGACACCAAAACCGAAAATTGCTATTATTAAGGCAGAGGGAATGATGTTAACGGGCGAGAGTTTTACGGACCCATTCACAGGAACGAAAGTAATGGGTGCTGAAACCATAGCGCGGACAATCAGATACACACGGCAAAACGAAGCGATTAAAGCGGTCGTTTTGCGAATTGATAGTGGTGGTGGATTGGTCATCGCAGCGGATATTATATGGAATGAACTCATAAATCTCACCATTACAAAACCACTTATCGTTTCTATGGCAGATGTTGCCGCTTCTGGCGGATATTACATTGCAGCACCGGCTGATGTTATTGTCGCAGAACCAGGGACAATAACCGGTTCTATAGGTGTAATTGGTGGAAAATATAGTTTCAAGGGATTGTATGAAAAACTTGGTATCAAGAAGGAAATTATAAAACGTGGAGCACATGCCGACTTTTACAGCAATTACAGTGATTTTCCGCAGCACGAACAGGAGATTGTGCAGAAACAGATCAACGAAATTTATGAAGATTTTACATCTAAAGTTGCAAGAGGAAGAACACAATTAACGAAAGCCGATGTAGAGAAAGTCGCCCGTGGACGAGTATGGACAGGACGACAAGCAAAAGAAAAAGGCTTAGTTGACGAACTCGGAGGTCTCAGCAAGGCACTCTCAATCGCGAAAAAACGGGCAGGTTTAGATAATAAGGTGGTAGAGATAGTCCGACTACCTAAACTGCCTTGGATAACACAATTGTTGGGAAACATCCAACTCATATCCAGTAGAATGTTTCAGTTGTCGGATATCTATCAATCTTTTGGGCATGAATTGTTTGGGGAATCACCGAGCTTAAAATTACTCAATATCATCAAAAAGCATCGAATTTTTCTGATGATACCTTATGAAATAAACGTCGGTTCATAGTTTTAATTTATAGTGGACTATAGAAATAATTCTGCATTTCCTCTGTAGGAGCGATCTCCGAATCGCGACAGAAACTTAGGAGCAGTCGGGAATCGGAGTTCCCTCCCGCTGAATGCCAAAAGCGCATTCAGCGTTGATTTGGCTGAATGTCAAAAGCGCATTCAGCGTTGATTCACAGTTTAGGAATGTAGCGTTAATTCTAATCTCTACCATAATTTCAGATCGTAATTTTGCAAGTCAGGCACATGATAAAATTCAAGGAAGTATACAATGACACAAGCCGATGAATTTACTATTGCCAGACAGAAAATGGTACGCAACCAACTTGAAAAACGTGATATTCAAAATCCTGAAATACTAACTGCGATGGAAAAAATTCAGAGACATCTGTTTGTAACACCCGAATTCCATAAATGGGCATATCACGATAGGCCGCTTCCAATAGATAAGGGACAAACAATTTCGCAACCCTATATAGTTGCATTGATGACAGAATTGTTGGAATTAAATCCTCTTTCCAGAGTACTTGAAATCGGCACAGGATGTGGGTACCAAACGGCAGTATTGGCAGAACTCGCTAAGGATGTTTATTCAGTTGAAATTCTATCGGAACTTGCAAAAAGTGCAAAAGCAAGGCTAAATGCACTTAATTATCAGAACATTTATCTTAAACAAGGAAACGGTTATTACGGTTGGATTGAACATGCGCCGTACGATGGCATACTTGTAACAGCAGCTCCCAAAAAGATACCACATCGGTTGTCACAACAACTCGCTGAAGGTGGACGAATGGTTATCCCTGTTGGTTCGGATATACAAGAACTTCTCTTAGTACAGAAACGTAGCGGTAAATTTGAAACCACAAGAATCACGGGCGTTAATTTTGTTCCAATGACAGGTAAACCGTAGAGGAAAAAATGACGAAAATTAAACTGAGTTGTTTTTACATACTATTCATGACCCTATGCTTTACGCCGTTGACTTTTGCTGCATTTAATGATATTGGTGTTGGTGCTCGTCCTCTCGGTCTCGGCGGAGCTTTCGTCGCGCTCGCTGATGATAGCAATGCTCCAAACTATAACGCTGCTGGCTTAGCCTACATTGAGGAGATTCAAATTGGTGCTACTCATGCACAGCGATTTAGCGGACTCATTACTTACAACACGATAGGAGGGATCATCCCGCTCGGAAGTGTGGGAACACTCGGTGCAAATATCGGTATCCTTACAGAAGATTCTGATATTTATCAGGAACAAACAATTCGCTTCTCTTATGGTAAAACCATTTTTAAGCAATTAGGAGTCGGTGCAAACCTAAAGTTGTTCGGTATTACTTATGATGAAGAAAATGAATTCGTGATTGAGAACGCATATTTTGCGCACACCTCAAGTTCAGCTTTATCTTTTGATGTTGGTTTGATAGCTAAACCGTTCAATAGTCTGAGTATCGGAATATCTGTAGAAAATCTACTTCCTGCAGATATGAGCGTATCCGATGTACATACAGATTCAGTCCCTCAGAATATCCGTGTTGGTCTTGTATATAGGCTTGAATCTATTGCTGAAATGAGTGCCCAAGGTGCTGTAATGAGCAACTTGTTGAAAGCAAGTTTAGGGACTATTGAGGTCACATCACGCAATGGTCAAATTTTCACGCGTGCAGGTGCAGAAATCTGGCTAAATAAAGCCATTGCAATTCGAGGCGGCTACGGAATGAAAATTGGCGGTAATTCGGCTACAACCCTAAATCTCGGTGGCAGCGCTAAGATACCGATTAGTAGTACAGCACTTCAACTTGATTACGGGTTTCAGTTACTGACTGGAGATCTTCAAGATAACACAACACAGCGATTTTCCGTAAATCTACTATTTTAAGAAGGGTTATAGTCTCATGAAAAATCCATTCCTAATTTTCGTCTTAATCATTAGTCTACTTTTTACTCACTATAGTTACGGTGCGGTCACATCACAGGGTGAAATTAACGTTGCTGGTCAAACAAAAGGTATTGTCCCCGCCAGTTCAACAGTGCCACTCATTGTCACGCTTCAAATTGATAGGTCATTGGCAGAAATCGGTGAAGAAATCAAGACTATTGAAATAATAATGCCCAACGGATTTGTGCCCCAAGTATCCGATTTTGATAGTATCTTACGAGATAAAGAAACACTGAAAGCGAAAGCAATAATCTCTGGAAATGCGTTGCGTATAGAACTTGCGCGAACGATCGTGGATACTCAAAATTCAAGATATGAAATTGCATTTGACTGTAGAACATCAAATAATTTCTTTGAAGCGGTGTTCAGAGTACTACTGCGTAATAACGATGACGTGCCGATCGGTGAATATATAGAGGAAGGACAAGCAGATGGAAAATTAAATAACGATGACTTCACATTACAAGTAATCCCAAATGTGCCACCTGCCCCTGTTTCTGGCTTTACTGCAGAGGCTGACAAAACTGGCGAAAATGATGTAACACTCCGTTGGCAAAAATCAACTGATCCGGATGTTAACGGGTACCTCATCTATAGGGATAAAGATTTTCAGATAAATGTAGAAAACCGAGCATCAACAACGTTTCGTGATGTAGACGTTCTCCCCGGAAATCATACGTATGAGATAACTGCTTACAAGACGCTCTTTTTGCAATCAGGACGTTCACCAACACAGACTGTAGAGGTATCAGAGGACACTGCCGCACCTGAACCGCCGAACATGCTCCGTGTTGTTACCTCAAGCGAAGGTATCGAAGTCTCATGGAAGCCAAGTGTTACTCGTGATACAACAAGGTATCAAATTCTGTTCGGTTCCTCAGAAATTGATACTTTGGAACCTCTCCCCGATGGTGAAATATCTACCGATGGTACCTCACATGAATCTTCCGATTTTAAATTTGTTGATAGAAGACCCTTATCAGTAGGGAGTTATATTTATGCCGTAGTCGCAATTGATGAGGTTGATAACGAATCTGCCCCGGTAAAGGTAAGATTTCGGATTTTTGATAAACCTTATCCCAATCCGTTCACACCGCTTTCGGATGATCCTGATTTCAACACCTTAATCTTCCCTGCCCGCGCAGTTGAAGATGTTGAAGGCGAATTTAGTGTGCTGCTCTTCAATCTAAACGGAGTTCTTGTAAAAACCTTGACCGCACAACTTGGTGAAACAGAACTAAAATGGGACGGCAAAAATGAAAGCGGTGAAACCGTCGAAAGCGGCATTTATATTTATCAATTACAAGTTGGGAATAGTATTAAAACAGGAACAATCATTGTTGTGAAATAGAACCGCATCAATATTATATTGATTTAGATGGATTACTTTTGGTCCACGATAGATGTTACTGAGACAAGTACATTGAAACAGCAATGAATTTGTAATATAATTTAGTGGTTTATTCGTAATACGTTAACGTGAGTTTGAAAAGTTTTCACCCACAGCGTTCTCTGTTATTTTTGGCAAAAAACGGCACAACCTAACAGGTTATGCTACAGAAATACTGCTTTTTTAGCGATGAAAAGTGTTTATAGTAAATTATGTAAATAATTGGACATATATTCTGTAGGAGCGATCTCCGAATCGCGACGAAACCACTGTCAGTCGGGAATCGGAGTTCCCTCCTACCGTTCAGATGTAAAGTTAATTGTAGAATCCACTATAAAGCGAACTCACATTTTTATTATCAAACTCACGTTACGTTTTTCAGGCACGTCTACCAATATTTAAAAAATAAGATTAAGAATATTGACTTAATATTAGATATACATGTATACTATTAATTTAGACTCTTCTCAGAAGAAATAAAAAATTAAAGGAGTTATCATGAACAGATTAAAGTCATCTCTACACTTATCTAAAATCATCAGATTCTCAATCATTTGCACTTTGGTAATTACCTTACCTGCGGCAGGTTGGGTAATACTACAGAAAAGAGATCCAGACATCCGCGATTATATGTCTATCACATTTACAGGAGCAAAAACCGGGTGGGCTGTAGGATCAGCAGCTTTTGAAGATTTTGAAAACCCCGGCTTTATTGGATACACGAAAAATGGTGGGGCAACTTGGGAAAAATCAGAAATAAAACTTAAGTCAGACCTACACGGAATCCATTTCTTAGATGCTAATCACGGTTGGGCAGTCGGAGCAAATGGATTAATTGTTAGCACCAGTAACGGCAGAGACTGGGAACGTCAAATATGTAAGGTGGACAAAGTACTTGAGTTGAACACGGCACTTAAAGCTGTCTATTTCATCAATAAAGACGTTGGGTACGCCGTGGGTCAAAACGATACTATTATTTCAACAAAAAATGGTGGACGGCATTGGGAAACCTTACAAGGCGGAAAAGTTGGAAACGTAGGTGATGATGAGACAAGTATGTTCAATGCGGTTCAGTTTCTTGACGAAAACACTGGATGGATCGCCGGAGTACGCGTTTTTCCTGCTGATAAAGCACAAAAAACCGTTATCCAGAAAACCACAGATGGAGCAATAACGTGGGAAATGCAAGAAACAGGAAAAGAGGATATTCTTGAAGATATGTTTTTTCTTGATGCTTCAGTAGGTTGGGCAGTTGGTGAAAACGGTCTTATTCTCCACACAACCAACGGTGGAAAAAAATGGGAAGAACAGAAAAGCGGCACCATAGAGACTCTCCGAAGTGTCCAATTTGCAGATAAATATACTGGATGGGCAGTAGGAGGCGATTTCGGAGCCGGTATTATTCTCAGCACCAATAATGGCGGGAAAAAATGGGAAATTGAAGAAATGGAAGAAGGAATTCAAAAAGAAAAAATGGTGAATGTATTTGTACTTGATAAAGACACTGCTTGGTTAGTTGGGTCAACCGGTTTAATCTTAAAGACAAAATAACCACCAAGTACACATGGAATTTGTAACTGTTCAAAGATGTTTGCAACTATAGAAATCAATTAGGGCAAACTCGCGAATGTGAATTCGCGGTTAGATATAAAGGAGGGAAGTTTTGGGAAGCCCTACATTCGCCAAGCGGATGAATCGCTTGGGGACAGAATCTGCGTTTGAGGTATTAGCCAAAGCCAAAAGTTTAGAAGCACAAGGCAAAGATATAATTCATTTAGAAATAGGTCAACCAGATTTTTCTACGCCAATGAATGTTTGTGAAGCTGCATTCAAGGCAATGAAAGATGGGCATACTGGTTATTGCCCATCAGCAGGAATACCCGAATTTAGAGAAGTCGTTGCCCAACACATTTCTGATACGCGCGGTGTGGAAATTCATCCAGATGAAGTAACCGTTACACCGGGTGCAAAGCCGATTATCTTTTTTACAATTTTAGCATTAATTGATGAAGGCGATGAGGTAATCTATCCAGAACCTGGCTTCCCGGTCTACGAATCGGTTATTGATTTTATCGGCGGAAAAGCAATCCCGCTTGCTCTTCGGGAAGAGGTTGATTTTCGTTTTCGAATAGAAGATTTGGTTGATGCAATCACTGAACGCACAAAGCTTTTGATACTGAATTCACCGCAGAACCCGACCGGTGGAACCCTCACAGCAGAAGATATCGCTGCAATAGCGGAACTCGCCCAAGAACATAACTTTTATATTCTAACTGATGAAGTCTATTCACGCCTCCTTTACGAAGGCACCCATCAGAGTATCCTAAGCCTCCCTGGAATGCAAGAAAGGACTATTCTGATTGAAGGACATTCAAAAACGTACGCTATGACCGGTTGGCGGCTTGGATACGGTGTTGCTCCACGTCCGATTGCAGATAAGATCACTCAGTTGACAATTAACTCCAATTCCTGCACTGCAACCTTCACGCAAATTGCTGGAATAGAAGCACTAACTGGACCTCAAACATTTGTCACCCAAATGGTTACGGAATTTCGGAAACGACGCGATGCAATTGTTGAGGGTTTAAATGCTATTGATGGTATTAGTTGTATCAAACCGCTCGGTTCGTTCTACGTTTTCCCGAATGTCACACAACTTCCCCTTTCCTGCGAAGATCTCGCAGATTATTTAATGGATGAAGTTGGGGTTGCACTACTACCAGGGACAGCTTTTGGAAAATACGGGGATGGCTATCTGCGACTTTCGTATGCGAATTCATTGGAAAACATTGAAGAGGCATTACGCCGAATACAAACTGCAATTGGAAAGTTATAGAGTAAAGTCGGGAATTTTTAGTATGTCTCAAAAAATTAGCGCGCGTATCCCCGCAAGCACCACAAACCTAGGTCCTGGGTTTGATGTGTTGGGTCTTGCTTTGCAACTTTACAGCACCGTAACGTTAGAAATTACTGGGAACCGAACAGAAGTTGTTATCAGTGGGATAGATGTTGATAAGATTCCAAGCACTCCTGAACATATCGCATTTCAAGCTGTCCAGTCTGTTTTCCAAAGGAGCGGCGTGCGACAGCCCAAGGGTTTAAAATTAAGCATCGCTAACGGTATTCCTGCGATTCGCGGGTTAGGGGGAAGCGGAACAGCAATTCTTGGAGGATTACTGACAGCAAACGTACTGTGTGGTAATCCGTTCTCTGATTCGGACCTGCTCAATTTTGCAACAGCCATAGAGGGACACCCCGATAATGTCGCTGCCTCTTTGTATGGTGGATTAGTCGTTTCAGTGCAAGAAGATAAACACATCCACACGATTCAGTTGGAATGTGATCCTACTCTTCATGTTGTACTCGCCATTCCAGAATTTACATTGTCAACACAGAAAGCGCGAGACATTCTACCCAAAACCGTTAATTTCACTGATGCAATCTATAATATTAGTAGAAGTTCCTTATTAGTTGCTTGTATTGCCACCGGAAAATTGGAAATGTTATCAGCAGCAATGAAGGATAAGTTACATCAACCTTATCGCAGTAGTCTAATTCCTGGATTTGATGACGTGGTTGAAGCTGCGATAGATGCAGGAGCACTTAGCATCGCATTAAGTGGTGCGGGACCAACCATCGCAGCATACTGTTTGAATAACATGGACGAGATTGGAAATCGAATGCAGAATGTCTTTAAACAACATAATATTCCATGTGAAATCCAAGTGCTTGGCACTGATCTGGAAGGTGCAAAAGTCTGGAAAAATGAAGGAAAAAATCTATAATTATACAACCTATGGTGATTTCTGTCAGAAGGTAAAACGTTAGGTAAAACAATGTCTAATTTTTATGCAGAAAGTGTCTCTTTTCTGCTAAACCAATTCAAAACCGACCTTGAATCCGGCTTGAGTCACGCTGATGTAGAAAGGCAAATGGAAATCCATGGAAAAAATGAGCCAAATTCCAAGATAGATACTTCGCAAATTGGGTTGTTTTTCGAGCAAGTGCTTAATTGGAGATTGCTGCTCTTAGTACTTGCCGCAACAGTTTTCGCATTTACCCCTGATATTCCGAAAACTGGACTTATCGGCGGGATATTGATTCTATCCTTCTTTTGGGCAATCATAGTCGTTATACGTTTTAGACGTAAACACAAGCAGCGAAAAGCACAATTCAACATTACCGTTACAGTAATGCGTCAAGGCACACAAGAAAAATGCTCGCCTTCTAATATTGTCCCGGGTGACTTGCTTCTCCTTAGACCCGGCGATTACATCCCTGCGGATGCTCGTTTAGTGCAATCAGATGGGTTAAAAGTTAACGAATCTGTTCTATTCGGGAGTAGCGGTTCTGCCGCAAAAACCTTCAAAGAAATAACTGAATCGGGACTCCCACCAGAAAAACAGACAAACATGGTTTTCGGTGGGACGTACGTTGATGCCGGGACAGGCAATGCGGTTGTCGTTAGAACGGGCAATGAATTAGAAATTCACCAGAACCGTGGAAGCACACGCAAACTACCAATTGAGATGACCGTCGCAGAAAATCAAATAAAATTTTTCAATGATATTCTAAAAGTATCGGGTTTGGTTTTAGGTGGCATTGCAGTCGCTATTCTCTGGTGGCAAAAATCGCCACAGAGTGACCCAAATTGGATGGAGTTTGTTCAATTCGGTCTAATTTTTGCAATTGCCGCAACGCCGCATGACTTAGTATTATTGCTACACTCCATTCTTGACCAGAGAGTCTCTGCTGTGCTAAAAAAGGGAATAGCACTCCGGGAAAGGCACTTCCTTGAGAGATTGAATCGTCTTACA
This sequence comes from Candidatus Poribacteria bacterium, assembly GCA_965219695.1. Lineage (GTDB taxonomy): Bacteria > Poribacteria > WGA-4E > WGA-4E > WGA-3G > MSPOR6. Next base: position 200,632 of record CBDCOJ010000026.1, read on the forward strand.
GCTTTTTGTTCTGATGAAAAGGGCATCGCGAGCACAAAATCTCTTACTATTTCCAGTATTTTTGTTGACCAAAAAATGGTGAACCGTTCAGAATGGGAAAATTGGTTAAATTCCCTGAAATCCCAATCACCCGAAGAAAAGAGTAAACGAATCAACAATATTCCACCAAGGTTCCAAATTCCACAAGGAGCACCTGGTCTTGTGTTAACTGCGGGTTTAGGTACTTCTGGCGAGCGATATTACGATAGAACAGGTATTGATCATGCACATCAACTCGTTATTCAAGATACAATGGAACAACTCGGGTATAAATTAGCTGATCTTAAAGCTAATATGCACCTTGTTTCTGAATACCCATGGACGCCAAACTTTGGATATGAACTTCACGTGTTTGAATCAGGTGAAAACGAGTACCTAAATATTATATTTGGCGATGCACGTAACGTGCTTGAGGCGTGTGATTCTATACTTGTAAACGGGGAGGTAAGTGAATTTTACTATGAACAGTACGAGATGTGCAATGAAATTCTCAATTATATGCAAAACCCGCGGGATACGGTCTATGGCGTAGCATCACTTAATTCCGAGGTGCCGCTAACCCCACAAGAAGTTCAGGAAATATCAACCTTTATAGGATTCATAAGTTTTTCTGTAACTGATAACGACGAAACAAAAGAAGTGATAAAATCATTCATGGACACTGGCATAAAGGTCATTCTAATGAGTGAAAGCGATGAACAAGCAACAACCGATTTAGCCAGAGAGTTAGGACTCGTCCATACTCGCAACGCCGTCGGAACAAGAGAAGAACTGAGACAACTATCTACACAAGAGTTTGACAAAGAGATTTTAAATTGGAATGCTTATTCACAACCGACACAAGAACAACGCCGGAATATTGTTCTCAGTTTGAAACGCCATAATCATTCTGTAGGTTTTTTAGGTCAAAATGCTAACGATCAAAGAGCCATGATTACTGCAGACCTTGCATTTGCAGATGCGAGGTACGCTTCACATTTCGCCCAAGACCACGCTGACTGCCTGATAATTGAGAAAGGTTTTAAAGCAGTCAAAGACTGCCTGCTCTATGCAAGAGAAGCATATCACAACCTTTCTGGCACACTTCGGTGGTGTCTTTCCTGCACACTGGCACAATTTTTCACTGTTATTTTCGGATTAATTCTACACACAGCTTTCACATTTGAGTTACCGCTAACACTAACACAAGTCGTCTGGATCCAATTTTTAACGACTCTGCTTCCTACAATCGGATTAGGTTATGAAAAAATATCCCTCAATGAAAAGCAGTATCACCCTGGTAGAGCAACTATGATGTTTCCAAAAACTGCCGTACTTGATATTGTTTGCCGAAGTCTTGTTATCAGTCTTATGACAATAACTCATTTTTTAGTGGTAACATCTTCTGGAACTGAATCTAATATTGAAGTGGCACAGACAGCAGCTTGCACTACTTTGATTTTTGCACAGGTAGCGGTTTATTTCCAATGTACGCGATATCCATGGGAATCTCTCTTTAAAAGAATGTTCACTAACGTCCGTTTATTTGTAATTTTTGTTATTGTTATCGGGATTCACGTGTCAGCGATGTACATTGGACCTATGCAGGACGTATTGAAAATCGTCCCGCTTCAGCAGGAATGGATATTAACGTCTTTATGTAGTCTGATTTTGCTATTGCTACCATTAAATTTGGCGATAAATCCACGTAAAGACAGAACCTAAACCCAGAATCCGTAGGTTGGAATACCCCCAACAATTCCTATAATTGTCCAAATACTTCCTACCGTAAACTCCCCAAGGATAAGTCCTAAAAAGAAAGGTGCTACTTTTCTATACCGCACTGGTCCACCATATTTGAGAATAATCACTTTAATAACCCAGCTCATAAAAAGACAACCCCATGTAACATGCATGCCCCAACTGGTAGAAATAGCAAAACCAGCAGGATGAAACGGCCACCACACAAAACGCATTCGAAATAGCATGAGCACAGTTGTCAGTAGAAAACCAATACCTGTAAACAGGCTTTCCGGGATAAGCGTGTCAGTGGGAGATTGAAGCCAACCCGTTAGACGACGGTAGGGTTCTATACCAAATGCACTCAAGGATGGCCAATACGCCCGAACTTCCATTCCTAATTGATAGCCTCGGTCAATTAAAGCCCAAAAACCTGCTAACGACCCTAACACAGCGGCTAACATAAAGGCAAAGATAATCCGTTTCATTGTCATATTAGTTCGTTCCATAATTTTAAACCCTTCTAACTGATGTGGCATCGGGTGGCTTCGATATGCACGATTGATAAACCAAAACATTGAAAACATGATAAGATTATCTCTACCCAACCTGCGTGTGCCTACGACCCGCGTTAAAATTTGGTCAGGACCAGAATAGTGCAAATCATGCACCGGCGTTCCCAACTCTGCACGCATGCGCGTGATTGCAATAGAAATCATATAATAGATTGCGAAAAACGCGAGCATAACACCTATGTTGGCACCGCCATAGTAGCAAAAAATCACTAAGAAAACCATTACAGCAATGAGTCCAAGAACGGCGGCTCTATAAGAGATTGCTTCATTTTCATCTTCTTGTGATTTCTTCTGACTAAAGAGTGCTCGTCCTACCTGAAGTAGATGTCTGCGACTTGCCCATATAGCTAAAACGCACAAGGCAAGATACCCGCCAGATGCTTGCTCGTTAGTATAAGGAAAACGAGGTAAGTTCCGAAATCCGAATGCCGCACCCGCAACACGCATTAACCGCCAATACCAAAAGAAAAACCAACAGGAAAAAGAGAGGTCAAGTGGGATGAAGAAACCAAGTCCAATTGCAAATGGATAGAGCGAAAAAGGAATTCTGCCCATCGCGTTCCAAGGGCTTTCTGTAAAAACCTGATAACTCTTAATACGGGTACGTAACTCCGGTAAAAAGGGGTATAGAAAACTTATACCGTTCCATAACGCTAAGCCACCAGCAATACCAAAACCGAGCCACATTAGCTTATTTTGGAAAAGACGGTTATGAGGGGTTTCTGTAAGTTGAAGAGGAAGGTGGATAATGGGATAACTTAGTTTTTCATACTCAATCCACTGTTTTCGGATAATAATATTAATGCAAAGCATGCCAAAAATCAGCACAGAAATAAAAACTGTCCACCACAACACAGGTGTAGCCCAACCAAGCAAGGATTCAAATGTATAGAGGGGTAGATCGCCTTCATAATAACCTTGCAGCAAGTTATTATTACTCACGGTGAGCCATTCTGGAAGGAAAGGTAAAAACAGTTGTTGCCATTCATTTTCTGGTGTAGCAAAACGGAATGCATGCCCAAGCATCGGCACCAAAATTTCAAGCATATCGTGCCCAGTAATTCCTGATGCGATGGAAAGCATCAGATAAACAACGACCAACTCACTTTGAACCAACGCAATTCGTGGCAGAAAACGCTGCAGCAATTGGTTAGCACCGATAACTACAAACAGACTGAAAATAACATTGAAAAAAAGTGAAATTGTAACTGGGTGTCCAGAATAACGAATAACCTCCATTTCGATAACCCAGTAACAATTTATTGGAATGAGAATAACAGCAATTAGGATGGATTTGAGCGTAACCCCATGGGCAGGAATGTTTGAGGATGCCGAGAGTGGGGCTTTTTGAATTTCCATTTAGGCTTGAATCAATTCACGGGTATTATTTTTATGTAGTCTACCGCAATGCGCTTGGGTTGTCAACTGCTATTTACTGATACGATAGAGTGTGCTAAACCCTACATCTTCCTCTTCTCTTGTAGCAGGGGTTTTCAACCCCGATATAGTCTTTGTAGGTCGGGTAGAGTTTGCGAAACCCATAGGCGTCAATTTAGGAACATTTTTTTCTTGGAGGGATTTGTAATTCCGAGTTTATGCCCGACACCTTTCGCACCCCTGGTGCTGAGGGACGATTAACTAAAGCCTCGGAGAGGCGACAGGTGTATAGCAGCATGATGCTGTATTATCAAGCCCCAGAGGGCGACAGGTATATCAGATCCACTAACGTTACATACTAAATTGATGCCTATGGGTAGAGTTTGCGAAACCCATAAATCAACGCTGTGAATGCGCTGTTGGCATTCAGCGGGTGTCAACTTAAGGAATCTTCGATTGCATAAACCTTCTTCAGTCCCGCTGAATGCCAACAGGCATTCATAGCGTTGATTTGGTAGGGACGCAATGTTTATAGATATACGTCATGAAAACCTCTTTAGTCCCGCTGAATGCCAACAGGCATTCATAGCGTTGATTTGGTAGGGACGATATGTTTGTCTAATGTCATTGTTCTACACATATCGTCCCCGACAAATACCATACGCGTATTTGGCGTTGATTCACGGGACTAAAGAAACCTTGTTTAGCCGTGATTCTATAAACATATCGTCCCTACCAAATCAACGCCAAATGCGCCAAATCAACGGTATGAATGCCTTTTGGCATTCCCCGTATGGCATTTGGCGGGACTGAATATAAGACAGTCTCAATCTCCATGCCGATTCAGAAGTGTTCACAATAACTCATACATTTTCTTAAGTTGACTCCCATGGGGTAGAGTTTGCGAAACCCGACATGTTTAGTTGTGATACTCATAACCCAAAAACAGAGTAGGCGCGCTTTGTAAGCGCGCCTTTAGGACAAGTATCTCTTCGTAGGAGCGAGTGCCAACTCGCGACCTCTCTTACAGATCGCGACAATGTCTAAAATGTCGGGAAACTCAAACTGAATACCTCTGAAATATCAAACTATTAAAATACACGCGCATCCGCAATTCAAAATAGCGTCCACCCTTAATTATCCTTAACTATTTCTGCAAACTTATTGGAAATATATTGGATATCTATTGTCCAGCAGGCAACAAAACTTCTGACCATTACCTATAACAAGGGTATAATATCAGTTCGAAAACAAATCGATCCTAAACACTAATACAACCAGACCAAAATCTTGAGCAAAACATGTAGGTGAGAACGTTGAAATTACTTCACAAAAAACGGCAGAGAATTCAACAAATTGGAAGCACACTGAAAACCAAGCAGGTTGCTGAGAATTATACTGATTTCACCGTAATTATTGAAAAATCGTTAAAGTTGCATAAGTCCGAAAATTAAAAATTAATACTCTAATAAAAAACCTTTCTAAACCCAATCAGAGACTGAGTTTAGGGCAATTTTCAAAAAGATACCACGGTATCAAAAAAGATACCAAATGGTAACTTTTGAGTAGTAGCGATTTCAGCATCGCGTAAGTAGCATCAACGAATTGTTACTTCATAACTCAAACGGATGATATATCAACAATTGAATGCCGCTGCTGTAAACAATAATTTCAGGGTATGTAAAGTTTTTGTAGAAATATGCAGATAAAACTTGTAGGAGCGATCTCCGAATCGCGAACTGTCGGGAATCGGAGTTCCCTCCTACAAAGTATATTCGGGGTAATAACCAAAACTTTACACACCCTAATTTCAGTTTCTGTTTTTCTTAACATAGTTTTCATGGTATAATTGAGAAACATCATAATTGGCATCGCTTCTTCACTGACCTATTTTTAATATACCCATTTGAAACCGAAGTCAAAAAGTCGGTAATTTGTAAATCGGAGTCATCCTACAAGGGAATCACATGAAACCACTTAAATTCCTCAAGAATCAAATTGAAAAAAAGTTTTACAATGCGTACCAAAAACGGCTGGAAGCGGAAGCAGGTACGTGGAACATACCACGCCACATTGGTGTTATTCTTGATGGAAACCGCCGCTACGCCAAAGCCAGTGGGTTAGACGATATAATAAAAGGACATTATGAAGGCGCAGACAAACTTGAAGAGGTTCTCCATTGGTGTGATGAACTTGGTGTTGAAATCTTTTCAATATGGATTTTCTCATTGGATAACTTCAAGCGCGCGGATGATGAAGTTGAAGGAATTTTGGGATTAATCGAAAGAAAAATGCGAGAATTGGTGACTATTGAAGGACTCCATGCAAACCAGATTAAAGTGCGTGCAATGGGACAAATTGAACAACTGCCGCCAAGTCTTCAAGAAGCAATTCGTCAAGCAGAAGAAGCAACAAAAAATTATGACAAATTTATCTTGAATGTTGCTGTCGCTTATGGTGGACGCGAGGAAATAATTGAAGCGTTCCGGGGACACTTAAAGGCAGAAATCCAAGATGGAAAAGACACTAATCAAATCGTTGAAGAATTGAGCGTTGATAAAATCGCACCATATCTGTATACCTCAAATCTTCCCGACCCAGAGCTAATTATTCGCACGAGCGGAGAGGTGCGCCTATCTGGTTTTCTGTTGTGGCAGAGCGTCTATTCAGAATTCTATTTTTGTGATACTTATTGGCCCTCATTTAGAAAAATTGACTTTCTCCGCGCTTTACGTGACTATAGCCATCGTAAGCGCCGCTTCGGAAAATGATTTGTCATGCTTAGCACAGCACCAACTAAAAAATAATGTTTATAGTAAATTATTGAAATCATTAAACATTTCATCTGTAGGAGCGATCTCCAAATCGCGACGCACCTCACTGATAGTCGGGAATCGGAGTACCCTCCTACAAATGAATAATGTCCGGTTAATTCTAAAATCTACTATATAAACAATCGGTGTCAAATATATCTCTTCAAACACATGTATTGGAGAACATAATATGCTAATAAATTGGATTTTAAACCTATTGATTCTGAGTGTTTCGGTTTTGATTGTGACATATATTTTGCCTGCTGTTCGAGTTAAAGGGTGTGCAACTGCAGTGGGTGTTGCGCTTGTATATGGAATTTTCAAGTTTCTCTTCACCGGAATTTTGGTATTTTTGTCACTTCCATTTATAATCTTAACATTAGGACTCTTTTACTTTGTGATCAATGCATTTCTACTTTGGATTACCAATAAACTGGTTGACGGATTTGAAATTGATGGGTTTTTGAACACACTCATCGCTGCAGTCTTAATTTCTATAATTGAAACTGTGATACACTTTTTTATGCCTACTTTTTAAGCACATCTATTTTGGAGCAACTCATGCGATTTGGGATTTGTACTGGTTTAGAAAATGTTGATAGACTTGCGGAAGTCGGATACGACTATATTGAATTAGGTGTACGAAATGCACTTATGCCAGAAGCGGATGAAACCGAATTTCAGAAGATTCGGGAGCGGGTAGCAGAAGCACCTTTGAAACCTGAGGCGTATGCCGGGTTTATCCCCAGAGACCTACGCGTTGTCGGTGACACAGTGGATTTTGAACGTTTGTCTCGGTATGTGGAAACCGCGTGTCGTAGAGCCAACGAGATTGGCGGAGAGGTTATTGTTTATGGCAGCAGCGGTTCACGGAACGTTGAGGAAGGTTATTCAGAAGAACGAGCATTAGCACAGATCGCAGAATTTCTTGATATGGGTGCAGACCATGCAGAAGCACATGACATCACAATTGTTATTGAACCGATATGTCTGAAAGAGGGGAACATATTACGCACCGTCGCCGACGGTGTGGCTATGGCAAAACGTGTCAACCGAAAAGGAATTAAAACATTGGCAGACCTATACCATGTTTGGCAGGAAAACGAACCGATGCAAAACATTGTTGATGCTGCAGAATGGTTAGCACATGTACATATTGCTGAACCCGTCAAACGCTCCTATCCTGGAAATGATGACTTTGATTTTTCAGATTTCTTTACCGCACTACAAAAAGCAGGATATGACGGACGCATCTCGTGTGAGTGCAAATTTGAAAACTTTGATGCAGATATTGAAACTGCATTAAATACAATGAAAAAATATGTTTGAAGTCAATGGTATAGATTGAACACACTTTACTTTATCTGCCATTGGGTCAATCTACTTACTGAAATCAAATTGCGCAGATACAAATTAGGAGGTGGCGTTTATTCTTACTCGTGAACAAGGCAGAGTCATCCGAGCACGAACAGGATTTTACGATGTTCAGCACGGTGAACTTGTTCTGCGATGCACATTACGCGGCACCTTAAAGAGAAAACGACGTTCCGAAACAGGACGTAGACTTTACGCAGACCCAGTCGCTGTTGGAGATCAGGTTATTTTTACTCAACTTGACTTAGAAGAAGGGATCGTTGAGGAAATCCTTCCGCGCCAAACCAAATTTTCACGGCAATACGCGGGAAAGCATGAAGAAATTGAGCAAATAATTGTTGCCAATGCAGATCAGGTAGTAGCTGTTGTTTCAACGCGGATGCCTCCTCTAAACTTTCGGACACTGGATCGGTTTCTGATTTTAGCAGAGGCGGGAGAAATGGCAGCGGTTATCTGCTTGAATAAAATGGACTTGGTAGATTCAACCCAACGCGCCCAGCTTACTTCTACTTTTGAAATCTACGAAAAACTCGACTACCAAGTATTGTACACGAGCATAAATACGCCTACAACCCTTGATTCCCTTCAGAACGTATTAAGAGATAAATTCAGTGTAATTGTAGGAGCATCCGGTGTAGGAAAATCAAGTCTCTTAAATGCCATACAACCGGATCTTAAATTACGAACTGCGGAAGTAGGTTCAAAAACCCGGAAAGGTAGACATACAACAACGCTTGTAGAATTGTTTTCTCTCGAAATCGGAGGCGAAGTTGCAGACACACCAGGAATCCGTGAAGTCGGTTTGTGGGGTGTTGATACAGAGAATCTTGAACTTTATTTTCCTGAGATGGAGGTCTTTCTTGGTGAATGTAGATATAACGATTGTGCACACGTTAAAGAATCTGACTGTGCCATTCAAAGTGCTGTTGAATCCGGGGAGATACACCCAGAACGATATCGGAGTTATGTTGTTTTAAAAACAGGAGAAACTACTGAATTTTAAGGAGCTATAAATGAAATATAAATATTGTGTTTTAAGTTTTATTGCTGTATGTCTGATTACTTTTTATATTGCTGGTTGTGGTTCAGACGAAGGTGAAGATGAACCGACCAATAGTCCACCTATCGTAGACGCTTTTATTATCCCAACTCAATTCAGTCCTGGAGAGATAATTGAATTTAGGGTTCTTGCTTATGACAATGATGGTGACACGTTGACCTATACATGGGCTGTAGATGCGGGCAAACTTAGTGCAACATCCGGTACAAAGGTAAAATGGACAGCGCCAGAGGATGTCGAATCCGTTAGAGTCACTGTCTATGTGAGTGATGGTGTGACTAAATCCACAAAAAGGGTAAAAAAGATTGCCAACCAGAAATTTATTCCGCCAACCCCGTTAGATATTCCATTTGATCCTACTCCGGACCCTCCGCTTAATTCTATTGTTCCGGGAAAGGGAGCCGCTGGCATTAAGTTGGGTGCTCCGTTTAAAAAAGTTGAAGCCCTATATGGGAAACCGGACGACCCACCTGATAAAGTCGGATATTTTTCCTATCAAGAGCAGAATATAGGATTATCAGGTTTTGTTGACGGTATTGATCTTGTTGAAGATCTATTTTTAAGACATCCCCATAAAGCAAAAACAGCAGGTGGCAATGGAGTTAAAAGCCTACTTGACCGTGTGGAAAAAGAATTAGGCAAAGCACAAGAGGTTGATAACAACGATTTTGGGGGCAAACGACACTGGTACTGGAGAAAAGGTATTGAATTTACCTATGATGAAGATAAAAGAGTCGAAAGTATCTATATTTTCAAACCGATTGCCGCAGCACCAGGAGTCGCAGGTGCTCCGCGTCAACAAGAGATGCGAAAAGCTGCTATTGAAGCGTTACACTATAGAGAAACGTTGACTACACAGTCTGAAGATTAAACAAATTTTCCTTTATGTGGACTTGCTTCCCATTGTGCTTGCCAAGCATCCCATAATGTTGGACACTGCTCGTTGTTTCCATTGCGAACGGGACACGCAATCGCTTCGTGCCAGAGTCCATCTAACGATGTCCCTGTTGGACTGTACCGAAAATCAACAGACCAACGAATAGTATCGCTATAGTTTAGCAAAGATCGGTGAAATACCAGATTATTAAAAATCAGCAGGTCGCCTTTTTTCATCTCTAATGTGTCAATGTTTGTATGAGATGATGTAGGGGATTGCACCGGCACAGCGAATGCTTCGCCTTCAACACGGTGATAGGTTTGTAAGCCAGATGTATGACTACCAGGCAAAAATTGCAGCGCGCCGTTTTCTACTTCAACATCTACTAACGGAAGCCATACTGTCAGGTGTGTATCGTTTTCTGTGTTAGGCATGTAGGCACTGTCTTGGTGCCAAGGAAGTGTTGTGAGTTTTTCATTTGGCAATTTTGGTCGCACCCAAAAATCACCGTTGAACTGAATCTCGCTACCGATAAGCGTTTCTATAACATCTAACACTTTTGGATGTGTGATTAAGTTAAAGAGTGCTTCACTAAAAACGAGTGTATGCCACCCAAACACCTCATTTTCTCTACCGCATTCCTGAAGGATAGCATACCATCGGCGTTCAAAAGGCATGCTTTCATAAACGTCTGATGTCGTCCCAGCGTTGTATAATTCGCGTGCGCGCCTATCAACAACTTCAGAAATAACAGCAATTAATGGTACCAAATCATCTGAGTGCAGTGCCTTTTTTACGATAAGGTAACCATCTTCTGCGAATTTTGCCGAATTGGATTTCATCGTTTTAATGCCGAGATTTTATTTTGCCCCAAGTAGTTGTTAATTTGCCCTTTGGTTGGACAGGTGATGGGTTCATGGATTCCTCAACAGATATTGCCTCGTTCCAAAATGCAACTTCGTCAATAACACCAGCAAAGAAATTTTGCCCGTTTCTGCTGCCGATGGTAAAGGGTAATCCCTCGGTTATGTGGACGGCACCATTACCCGCCATTTCACCTTCTAACTTGCCATCAACATACGCCTTCACCGACTTGCCATCATAAGAGCCGAAGATATGATACCATTGGTCAATCTTAAGTGCGACATTGCCAACACAGCAAACCAGATTATTCGCGGGTCCTGTAGAAACCTCAAACGAAAGCGTGCCATCCGGTTCAATGAAGAAACCGTAACTCCAGTTTAGATGTATACCTTTCTCTAAAACTGCTACCCACGCACCGTGCCTCTTAGGTTGAATCCACGCGGCCATAGACAACGCATCTAACTCTGAAATCGCTTTGTGATGAGGGATTGCGACGTAGTCGGTCGTGCCGTTGAATTCTAATGCATCGCCAACCTTGCCTTCTACCACTTGTAGTTTTCCGTGTATAACACCATCATGACCGTTTCCTGTCAGGTCAGTCGGTCCATCCTCTATATCAAATGACCAATAGCCAACTAATTCGCCTTCTGCCGTGAAATTTGCAACGCAAAAAAGGAATAGTATTGAAATGAAGCAGATGGTTTTTGAAATTGACACTTGTTTATACCTCCATTCTTCCTAAAAAGTGACCATAGTCTAATTTATGAAACTACGGACACACGAATTCTATAACCGTTCCCTAAGCGAATCCATCAAACCATCTGGTGGATCAAATGGTAGTTCAATTATCTCGTTTGTAATGCCGCTATAGTATATACCCAAAAGCAGGTTGAATTCTGTGAGCGACTGCTTGAGATGTGTTGGATGTACTTTGGTTTCATCATCAAGCCAGTCAAAAACAGCGTTGGTGAGATTGCCTTGTGCAACAACATCCTGCTGTCCGTAGTTGAGCGGACCCCCTTCGTAGCCGCCTTCTCTGGTCGAACGTTCCCAACTATTGAACCGCCAATGCACATATCCGTCTGTGCCAACAACAAAGACGCGTTTATGAAAGAAAGCCTTCGGATCATCGGAGCCAAAGGGTGCGATTGCTTTCCCAAATGCGCAAGAGACATGCAGTCCATTCTCATACTGTACTCTTGCAGCAGCATATTCTGGAGATGGCTGCGCAGAATCTAAATTTGCACCTCCAGAAATTTGCCCTAATACGCGGACCGGATGCGAATTGTCAATATAAGATGAAACTAACTGAAGGACGTGTGGACCCTGATCTACAGGTGTGCTGAGAGCGGTTGCATCAATAAACTTGATTTCACCGATTTTACCTTCTGCTACGTCCTGCTTCAGTTCAAGGTTTTGTGGATGAAAGTTGAGCTGCGTGTTGACAACAAACTTTGTTTTTGTCTCCTCTGCTAACCCCGAAATTTGTTTCCAGTCTTCACTTTCAATGGCAATCGGTTTCTCTACAATCGCTGCTGGCACGCGGTGATCTGATGCTTGCTTCATCAAAGGATACCGAATACGTTCATTTGAACCACGAAACAATGGTGCTGTAACGATGTGCAGCATATCCGGTTTCTCTTTTTCCAGCATCTCATCTAAGTCGGTGTAACGCGAAGAGATACTGAAATCATCTCCGAATTTGTTGAGAAGTTCTTCGTTCATATCGCAGATCGCTGTGAGTTTGCCACCTTTCACAAAACGGTACGCGTCAGCATGTGCACGCGCACGACCACCACACCCTAACATAGCGGTTTTATACATAAAGAATCTCCTTAATAGGATGCTGATTTAAACCAAAATAGATAGTGCTAACAACACAATGAATTACCAATTCTAAAGAAAAACCTCATTATGAGATTTTGAGACCACATTTTGGTGTAGAATGTAAGAGGCGCAATGAATTGCGCGACTACGAACAGGTTTTTTAATGAAAAGCGATCATTCAGATATTGTATAAGTTAACGTATTATAGTTTTTCTCGTAAGACATCAATCAATCCATCGGGCGGTTCAAACGGGAGTTCAACAATCTCGTTTGTTATTCCACTGTAGTACATCCCTAAGATAATATTAAACTCAACAAGTGATTGCTTGAGATGTGTCGGATGCACATTGTTCTCATCGTCTAACCAATCAAAAATGGCTTCGGTGAAGTTAGCCTGCGCAACGACATCTTGCTCTCCGTAGTTAAGTGGACCGCTCTCATAGCCATTCTCCAAGGTTGAGCGTTCCCAACTGCTGAAACGCCAATGAACGAAACCCTTTGTCCCAGCAACAAAAACACGTTTGTGACCATAGATACCCGGGTCATCGGATGCCATTTGTGCCATCTCTGTTCCAAATGCAAGAGAGACGTGGACGCCGTTCTCATACAAAACATGCCCGACTGCATGCAGCGGAGAGGGATGCGAAGCAGAATTTAAATTCTCGCTTCCAGAGATTTGTCCAAGAACTCGTACTGGACGTGAGTTATCTATGTAGGAGGACACCAATTGCAACACGTGTGCTCCCTGCTCAGCAGGCATGCTGCGCGCACTGGCATCAACAAACCTAATCTCACCGATCCTTCCTTCCACGACATCTTTTTTTAATTCAAGATTTTTCGGATGGAAGTCGAGTTGTGTATTGACGACAAATTTCGTTTTCGTCTTTTCTGCTAACCCGGCAATCTGCTTCCAATCCTCGCCTTCAATAGCGACCGGTTTTTCTACAACCGCCGCTGACACGCCGTGATCGGATGCTTGTTTCATCAACGGATAACGGATACGTTTCTCACTACTTGGAATCACAGGGCTTGTGACGATATGCAGCACATCAGGTTTCTCTTTTTTAAGCATCTCGTCTAAGTCGGTATAACGAGAAGAGATATCAAAGTCATTCCCGAAATTGTTGAGTCGTTCTTCGTTCATATCGCAGATCGCTGTAAGTTTACCACGTTTGACGAAACGGTAAGCATCTGCGTGTCCACGGGCGCGACCGCCACACCCCAACATCGCAGTTTTATACATGATGTCACCATTATAGTACAGGATTTTTACAGTTTGGAAACCTACACGGTAGTAACCGTTCTGTTATAAATAAAGTCTTATAGTTTTTCTCGCAAAACATCAATCAAGCCATCGGGCGGCTCAAACGGAAGGTCTATAATCTGATTTGTTACGCCACTGTAGTAAATGCCGAGGAGAAGATTGAATTCTGCAAGGGATTGTTTAAGATGTGTCGGATGTACGTTGTTCTCATCATCAAGCCAATCGAAAACTGCATTGGTAAGATTACCCTGCGCTATGACGTCTTGCTCCCCATAGTCCAGTGGCCCGCTTTCATAACCCCCTTCCGGTGTCGCGCGTTCCCAGCTGCTAAAACGCCAATGCACGAAACCTTTTGTTCCCACGACAAAAACACGTTTGTGTGTGTGATTACCCGAATCTATAGGCACTCGCGTCCCGACACTTGCACCGAACGCAAGAGAGACGTGGAGACCATTTTCATATATTACCTGAGCAGCTGCATGCATCGGGGAGGGCTGAGTAGAGTCCAAATCCTGAGCTCCAGCAACCTGCCCGAGCACCCGCACTGGACGTGAATTGTCAATGTAGGAAGAGACAAGTTGCAATACGTGAGGTGCTTGGTCTACAGGCGTGCTGCGTGCACTCGCATCAATAAACTTTATTTCTCCTATTCTGTCTTCAGCCACATCTTGTTTTAATTCTAAGTTTTTGGGGTGAAAATTAAGCTGTGTGTTAACAACGAACTTTGTTTGTGTATCTTCTGCTAATCCTGCAAGCTGCTTCCAATCTTCACTTTCAACGGCAATCGGCTTTTCCACAATCGCGGCTGGCACGCCGTGGTCTGATGCCTGCTTCATCAACGGATAACGAATCCGTTCACTGGTGCCGCGTAAAACAGGTGCTGTGACAATATGAAGCACATCGGGTTTCTCCTCTTCAAGCATCTTATCTAAATCTGTGTAGCGGGACGATATACCGAAATCATTGCCAAAGTTGGTGAGTAATTCTTCGTTCATATCGCAGATTGCTGCGAGTTTACCGCCCTTTACAAAGCGATAGGCGTCAGCATGTGCACGGGCACGACCACCGCACCCTAACATAGCGGTTTTATACATCAAATGTCTCCTTATATATTTATGTCAAGCAAAGAAAAATGTTAGTATAATGTGCTGAAAATCGGGCTTACAAAGCCCTCCAACAAGTATGCTTCAGTACGATGGGTACGATGGAATGGCTCTGATGTAGTTTACGCGTGGGGCATACAACATGTCAACCCCACGCCATTTTTTGGTTTATAGGTGCTCCTTCAGAGAAGCCATTAACCCGTCTGGTGGATCAAACGGGAGATCAATGATCTGATTCGTTATACCGCTATAGTAAATTCCCAGAAGCAGATTGAATTCTGCAAGGGATTGCTTGAGATGTGTCGGATGTTCGTTTTTCTCATCATCAAGCCAATCAAAAGCGGCTTCAGTGAGGTTGCCCTGTGCTTGGATATCTTGCTCACCATAGTTGAGTGGACCACCTTCGTAACCACCTTCATGTGTGGACCGCTCCCAGCTACTGAACCGCCAATGCACAAAACCTTTTGTGCCGACAACAAAAACACGTTTATGTGTTACTGTGCCTCCACCCTCTGATGCCAACGTCCCCATGCCGGTGCCAAACGCAAGAGAAACGTGTAGACCGTTTTCATATATTGCTTGTCCAGCAGCGTGCATCGGAGAGGGCTGCGCTGAGTCTAACTGTTCTCTTCCCGCAATTTGACCTAACACGCGCACCGGACGTGAGTTGTCAATATATGACGACACCAACTGCAATACGTGGGGTGCTTGGTCAACAGGCGTGCTGCGTGCGCTTGCATCAATAAACTTAATTTCACCTATCTTGCCTTCTGCTACATCTTGCTTCAATTCAAGGTTTTTAGGATGAAAGTTTAGTTGTGTGTTGACAATAAACTTTGTTTCAGTTTCTTCTGCCAACCCGGCAATCTGTTTCCAGTCTTCACTTTCAACAGCAATCGGTTTTTCTACAATTGCTGCAGGCACACCGTGATCAGAGGCTTGCTTCATCAACGGATAGCGAATACGTTGATTGGTACCGCGTAGTACCGGGGCCGTGACGATATGGAGAAGATCGGGTTTCTCTTTTTCAAGCATCTCGTCTAAATCTGTGTAACGAGCAGAAACATCAAAGTCATCACCGAATTTATTGAGAAGTTCTTCGTTCATATCACAGATCGCGCCGATTTTGCCGCCTTTGACAAAACGATATGCACTCGCATGTGCACGCGCACGACCACCACACCCTAAAAATGCACTTTTATACATGGAAATTTCTCCTTATACGTTTCGAACTGTGCATACAAAAATATCTGCACAGGGAATATAATAATTAGCGGTAGTGGCTAACAAGTTCGCTGCTACCGCTATACTTACCCATTGGAAATTTATTGTTCTATAACTGTTCTCTAAGTGAATCCATCAACCCATCGGGTGGGTCAAATGGAAGATCAATAATGTTATTTGTTATACCGCTGTAGTAGATACCTAAAAGGAGGTTGAACTCAGCAAGTGATTGTTTGAGGTGTGTCGGATGTACGTTTTTCTCGTCGTCAAGCCAATCGAAGACAGCCTCTGTGAGGTTTCCTTGTGCTTGAACATCCTGATCGTTATAGTTGAGATGACCACCCTCATAACCACCATCAGGCGTTGCGCGTTCCCAACTGCTGAACCGCCAATGCACAAAACCTTTTGTGCCAACAACAAAAACACGTTTATGTCTGAAATTCGCGGGTCTTTCTGATACCTTCGCGCCCATTCCCGTGCCAAAAGCAAGGGACACGTGAAGTCCATTTTCATATAAAACGTGCGCTGCTGCATGCATCGGTGAAGGTTCTGCTGAATCCAAACGTTCTCCTCCAGAGATTTGCCCGAGCACACTTACGGGACGAGAGTTGTCAATGTAGGATGATACCAATTGAAGCACGTGGGGACCTTGGTTTACTATTGTATTGCGTGCGCTTGCATCAATGAACCTAAGCTCGCCTATTTTGCCTTCAGCGACATCTCGTTTCAGTTCGATGTTTTTGGGGTGGAAATTAAGTTGTGTGTTGACGACAAACTTGGTTTTTGTTTCTTCTGCTAACTCGGCAATCTGCTTCCAGTCTTCGCTTTCAACGGCAATCGGTTTCTCCACAATTGCTGCTGGCACGCCGTGGTCTGACGCTTGCTTCATTAACGGATACCGAATGCGCTGATTTGTACCGCGTAATAATGGCGCTGTGACAATATGGAGGAGATCTGGCTTCTCTTTCTCAAGCATCTCATCCAAATCGCTGTAACGGGAAGATATATCAAAACGATCTCCGAAGTCGTTGAGTCGTTCTTCGTTCATATCGCAGATTGCTGCGAGTTTACCACCTTTCACAAAGCGGTAGGCACCTGCATGACCTTTGGCGCGTCCACTACACCCTAATATCGCACTTTTATACATAGGAGTTTTCCCTTACAATAGTCTGTACAGCATAAACATAAATGTACTACACACGGTATATAATATGGTAGATTTTAGAATTATTTCTACACACTGCATAGGCGAGGTTAGGAAACCTCGCCTACCGGTAAAGGAGAGTGTCTATTTATGGTAAATTTTAGAATTAATTCGGCATTCTTAAACTGTAGGAGGGAACTCCGATTCCCGACTATCAGCACTTTTCGTCGCGATTCGGAGATCGCTCCCGCCAAATCATGCAGAATACCAAACGCGTATTCTGCCAAGCGCATTTAGCGTTGATTCACAAATGAGGTGTATAATTATTTCAATAATTCACCATATTTCCATAATTTACCATAATTGGAAATTATTAGTCGTTCTACAACTGTTCTCTAAGGGAATCCATTAACCTCTCTGGTGGGTCAAACGGGAGATCAATAATCTGATTCGTGATACCGCTATGATACATTCCTAAAAGGAGATTGAACTCTGCAAGGGATTGTTTGAGATGTGTCGGATGCTCATTTTTCTCGTCGTTGAGCCAATCGAAGACAGCCTCCGTGAGATTGCCTTGTGCTTCAACATCTTGTTCACCATAGTTGAGTGGACCACCTTCGTACCCGCCTTTTTGCGTCGCGCGTTCCCAACTGCTAAACCGCCAATGCACGAATCCTTCTGTTCCAATGACAAAGACACGTTTATGGCAATAAATACCTTGATTATCGGATGCCATCGTACCCATTCCCTGTCCAAATGCAAGAGAGACATGAAGTCCATTTTCATATATAACCTGTGCTGCAGCATGCATTGGTGAAGGCTGTGCCGAATCCAGATGTTCTCTTCCAGAGATTTGCCCCAGCACACTCACAGGTCGAGAGTTGTCAATATAAGATGATACCAATTGGAGTACGTGTGGACCTTGATCTACGGGCGTACTCCGGGCACTCGCGTCAATGAATTTTAACTCGCCTATCTTACCGTCTGCAACATCTCGCTTCAGTTCAAGGTTTTTGGGATGGAAATTAAGTTGTGTGTTGACGACAAACTTGGTTTTTGTCTCTTCTGCTAACTCGGCAATCTGCTTCCAGTCTTCGCTTTCAACGGCAATCGGTTTTTCTACAATTGCTGCTGGCACGCCGTGGTCAGAAGCCTGTTTCATCAGTGAATACCGAATCCGCTCATTGGAACCGCGCAGCACTGGTGCCGTCACGATATGTAGCAGATCCGGTTTCTCCTTTTCAAGCATCTCGTCTAAATCTGTGTATCGAGATGAGATTTCAAATCTATCACCGAAGTCGTTGAGTCGTTCTTCGTTCATATCGCAGATTGCTGCGAGTTTACCACCTTTAACAAAGCGATAGGCACTTGCATGGCCACCTGCGCGTCCACCACACCCTAACATCGCACTTTTATACATAAAAATCTCCTTAGTTTGATCAGTTTTGCTATAAGATTAACAGAAAGAAGTGATTTTGTCAAATATAAACCTTTTCACCGCTCTTTGCACTATCGTAGAGTGCATCCAATATCTGCATAAATATATAAGCATTTTCTGAAGAGACATCTGGTGCGACTTCACCTGCAATAGCCATAGCGAAATGGTTGAGTTCGTAGTAGAATACAGGCACGTCTTCAGGCAGTTCTCCATGATCTATCTCAATAGGTTCATCAATTGGCTCTCGGACGAATTCCCCATCTTTGAATCGCGATATGCCACCGTTCGTGATTGCGCCTGTAGTGCCGTAAAGTTCCACGACGCTGCCAGAATCAGAATGACTCATCCGTGAACAGTCAATCTGGATAGTTTTCCCGCCTTCGCAACCGAGGATCCCTGTGAAATAGTCTTCTGCTGCGCCTTCAGGTCCATCGTATTGTGGGTAAAGCACGTGTTTTGATGCATAAGCCCACTCAGGTTTTGGACATCCCATCCACCACCATGTTAGATTAAGTTCATGCGAATAGTGTTGTCCTAATGAGCCACCCTTCTGTCCATAGACGTGTAGCCATCGATTGTTAGCATCAAGGGTTGGAATAAAGTTGTATTTTCCAAAAACGCGGGCGTGAAACGGGTCTCCAATTGCACCGTTCTGAATTGCGCGCCTTATCTGACGGTTGTTTGGAAAGTGGCGCATAAAATAGCAGAATTGAAGTGTTTTTCCAGATTGTTGTGCTGCTGCTTCCATCCCTAATATTTCAAATGCACGGATTGCGTGCGGTTTTTGGACTAAGACATGTTTACCAGCATTGAGCGTATCTAAGACCTGTTGCAATCTACCATCTGGAGAAGTTGCGAGATAAACAGCATCAACAGATGAGTCATCAAGGAGTTCATCATAGTCAGCATAGCGATGCGGTACTGCGTAGTCATTCCCTGCTTGTTCGCGGCGGGCTGAGTTACGTTCTGCGATAGCAATGACGTTCAGTCGAGAGGTGGCATTGGCGGCATTGATAGCTTGGCAGCCTGCCCAACCACATCCTACGACTCCGAGTTGGATCGTTTGGTTTGACATTTGGCTTTTTCCTTATTGATGTCTTGGTGAACAACACCCGTAATTTACTTCAGATTTTCGTGGTAAAGGTGATAATAACTTCGAACTTATTACCGGCTCCATCTGAGACTGTACCTGTAATCTTATACTTGGTATTGTTATGTAGTTGTTGACGAGCATTTCCTCGGAGAATAGCTGTATCCCCATTAAAAGCGTCTGACCAACCTATATCGTCATTATTTTCTAAAAGTATTAGATTACCGATAACAGGTTCGCTGAAGGTAATCCTGATACCATTCTCAAATAGAACTGCAGGATCAACATCTTTTTCACGGTTTTTTGGATTACTACTGACAATTTCTGGCGGAGTTTCATCTCCTGCAGCAACGGTATAGAAAAGCGTATGCTCACCGTCTCCCCATCTAATTGTTAAAGCAAGACCACCAACTGGGTATCCTCCATCTGGAGGACTAATGGTACGAGATTTACCAGTTCCTGTTACTGTGCCTGAACTGGCTGCTACATTACCGGGATTGTTGTTAAAATCGACAATGATACGACGATGTTTTGATATTTCACCTTCTGTGGGTGTCACCCCGACTACCGAAGCAAATATTAATCGCCCATCTCTATTCATGAAAAGGTGTGATGGGTTTCCAATCTCATAGTATTGAAATTCATAACCTTTTCTGATAGTGTATTTTCCAAGTGATTGAATAGGTAAATACTTTTGAAGTTGCTCTTGGTCAACCATTACCTCATTATCGGGACTGGGAACAATTGGTAACGGATCAATTGTAATCCGCAAGAATTGTGACAGGCGATGCGTTCCTTCCTCCCGTAATATATCGTTATCTAATTCTGCCCTATGTGCTGCACGTATAAGAGTCCGAAATATCGCTGAGTAGTTCTGAGATTTACGGACAATAACCCAATCGTATCCTTCATTCAACCTCACTGCTAAATCATTTTTCGGAGCGGGAATTGCACGAAGTCTCCATCGGAGTATTCCTGCAATAAAATCTCCCAAATTTTCTGAGTTCTGGTCTTCTAAAATATCTATCCCAAGTTTCTCAATAATGATAGTTGGGATCTGTTCCCCATCCTCAACAAAAGAAATAGCAAGACTGTCATTTTCATCAATATCATCACTTCCGCATCCCAGCAAACAACCAAGAAGTAAAATAAATACCAAAAGATATGCTTTCATCTTCATTTGTAGGTAAATCCCTCTGATTTGCGCTTCCGGTCAGATTATTTCATAATAGAATTGTATAAAATATCTCAAAATGTTAGCATAAGTTCTAACTATAAAAATCATCCGACAGAATTAGGAATTTCAGTATTACGGTTCTACAACTTTGTAGTGTTCAACTTGTCCGTTTTGGATTGTCTGAATTGCAAGGCTTTTGACTGGATGACGATTTGCATCGTAATGTGAGATGGTTGTAGCGCCTTTGTAATCTTTGACTGCTGCAAAGGCATTGCGAACAGCAGCATGATCCAGCGAACCTGCTTTCTCTATTGCGCGTGCCAAAAGCCGCATTGCATCATAGCCAGACGCTGCAACGCCATCAGGCGGACTTTCGTACAATGCCATGTATCCGTTAACAAATTCCTGTACATTTGCATCTTGTGTGGCAACGGAGAAATTAGTCGGATAAAAACTGCCATCCAATACGGTGCTATCATCTAAGACACCAAGGAACCTTTCTCTGTCATCCCAAGCACTGCCACCGAGAAAAGTTGTTTTGATACCAAGTTGTTGTGCTTTCCCTATCAAAAGGGGTACTTCTGGCTGATGACCGGGACTAAAGATAACATCTGGTATAACGTCTAACTCCTGAATTTCCATGAGCAGTGCAGTAAAGGTAGTTTCACCTGCTGAGTATGTACCGCTATGAACGATTTGACCACCGATTTCCTGAAAAGCTGCCTCAAACGCTTGAACAAGGTCAATGGAGTAGTTATCACCTTCTTCATAGATTGTTGCTGCAGTTTTGGCATTAAGTTCGTCAGGATTCATAGCAAAATTCGCCATAACCTTCCCTTGAAATGGGTTTGGCACCGTGATGAGAAAGATATGATCTCCCGATTCCGGTACATTTGAGCCGCTTGAACCGGGAAGCATAAGCCGCTGCGCTTGCTGTGCAATTGGTCCGACCTCAAGTGCCATGGATGAGCGGACAGGACCGAGTAGGGCAAATACGTTTTCCATCTCAATTAGTTCTTTCGCTGCACCGATGCTTGCTTCCGATGTTGGTAGCTCATCTGCTACAGGTTGGTTATTACGGGTGATAAATGCTACCTCCATGCCAAGTATACCACCATTTTCATTTATTTGTTTCAGCGCAGTTTCAGCACCTTGACTAAAAGTCGTGTAGCTATGTGCCGGTTGAATGACACCAATTTTTAGCGTTGTATCCATCGGAGATGTGGTGTCGGTTGGAATCATCTGATCAACTTTTTCACATCCTAATAGAGATATACTTAGAAGTACCAATAGAACAATTGAAGTGAAGTAAAAACTTTTTATATTCATTATGTGTAATCTCCCCTTCGCGTAAAACGCTTGAAAAATATGTTGATTTTTGGTAACCTTTTGATAGATTTAAAACCTTGTGAAAACAATAACAGATTCCTTTGATCTTGTCAAGTTCAGAAATATATCCTCAAATAGCTTTTTCCAATATAAATATCGCGATTAAAAAAACATAGTCCACGACTTACAGAAACACAGACAAGAATCATAATACCTACTCCATTCGTTTTATACACATAAAGGAGTTTATCTATGGAACTCGGATTTTTCACAATGCCTTTGCACCCGCCCGGTAGTAACACGACCCAAACATTAGACGATGACCTTGAACAAGTAGTGACATTAGACAAATTAGGCTACAAAGAGGCTTATATTGGTGAACATTTTACATTTACATGGGAAAATATTCCGTCTCCTGACCTCTTTATCGCCAGAGCACTTGGGATGACAGAGGACATCATTTTCGGTACCGGTATAACGTGTATGCCGATACATAATCCAGCAGTTGTTGCGCATCGCATCGCGCAGTTAGACCATCTTGCCCACGGACGTTTTCATTGGGGGGTTGGCTCCAGTTCCACACCGAGCGATGCCGAGATGTTCATGGCATCTGCCGACAGACGGCAGGCAACTCGGGAAGGAATTGATGCTGTTCTTAAAATCTGGACAGATCCTGTACCGGGACATTATAAAAGCGATTTCTGGGAATTTAAAATCCCTGAAGGACATCCAGACATCGTGAGTATCCACATGAAGCCGTATCAGAAACCGCATCCGCCGATTGCGCTGGCCGGATCGTCAACAAAATCTGACACGCTGATTTTTGCTGGTGAACGCGGCTGGATTCCTATGAGTATCAATCTTGCGCCTGTCCACGTAATTAAGACGCATTGGGATGCCGTTGAAGAGGGGGCTGCAAAAACTGGTCTCTCTCCATCCCGATCTACATGGCGTATCGCCCGCGAGGTATACGTTGCGGATACCAACGAGCAGGCACGGAAAGAAGCTATTGAAGGCACACTCGGACGCGATTTTCGGGATTATTGGTTTAGACTCTTTGGATGGGAGAAATTCAAGATGAACCCTGATATTCCTGATGTAGAAACGTGTTTGGAAACCTTATTGGATACATTGTGGATTGTTGGTAGTCCTGACCATGTAGCAAATCGCTTGCGTCAACTTTATGAGGATGTCGGTGGGTTCGGTGTGCTACTGGCGATGGGACACGAATGGGAACCTAAGGAACAGTGGACGCATTCAATGGAACTTCTTAAGAATGAAGTGATGCCGCAACTCACAGATTTGACTTAAAGGTAGTAA
The DNA here is from genome assembly GCA_965219695.1 of Candidatus Poribacteria bacterium. Lineage (GTDB taxonomy): Bacteria > Poribacteria > WGA-4E > WGA-4E > WGA-3G > MSPOR6. Next base: position 224,246 of record CBDCOJ010000026.1, read on the forward strand.
GCACACGCCGTGTGCCGTAACACAATGAATTCGATTTTGCAGTCGTCTTTGGGATAAGGAGCAATCTTGTGAAAACACACCTCAGTGCAGGTGCGGCTGAAACTACCATCACTGCTATAAAGGACAAACCAGAAGTTTACGCTGAACTGTATGCACGCGTATTGGTGCTTGCGGATGGCGAAACGCAACTTGCGATTGTAACCACAGACTATGGGCAGTTTCCGCTTCAATACAATGACAGGCTGCTTGAGGCAATTCATAGCACAACAAACATCCCGCCAGAGCATGTTGTTATTAACTGCAGCCATACTCACAACGCCCCAGGTGTTGATGGGCGCTGGATAACCGAGGAATCTGAGGCATGGTTGGCAACATGCCTTGCCGAATTGGTGAAAGATGCTGTAGATGCACTCGAACCTGCAACTTTACGCGTGGGACGCGCGCCAGTGCAAGTTGGCTACAACCGTCGTCTGATGAACGATGAGGGTTATATTTCAATGGCACCAAACCCGGAAGGTGCGGTTGTGCCATGGGTTGACGTATTAGGTGCTTATGATGCAAATGGGCATATCATTGCGGTGCTGTTTTCGCACGCCGCGCACCCGGTAATTGTGCACTGGTCAAGTGAAGAGATAGGTGCTGATTTCCCTGGCTATGCAGTTGAACATCTCCGCAATTTCTTAGAACTAAAGCCAGAAAGTGTTTTGTTGTTCGCACAAGGATGTGCCGCAAATATCAATGGCTATCCGTTGCGAGGCGGTTTCAGTGCATGCGATGTTGCTGGATTTGCACTTGCATTCGCAACACATCAAGCCTTAAAGACAGCAGCAGAGATTCCCGCTGCACCGCTTAAGGCGCGTTCGGTGCTTGTCAATCTTCCTTTCCAAAACCCACCATCAGTGGAGGAATGTAAGCAGCTCATTAAACAATTCCCTGATGATGAACGTTACGTCGCATTGCTGGAAGTTGCCAAAAGTGGTGAGAAACACACCTTACCCTTCCCAATGAGTGCATTTGCTGTTGGAGATGCGTTATGCTTCCTGTCTGTAGCACATGAACTTTTTGCGGAATATCAACTCTTTGTTGACGAAACATCGCCATTTTCACACACATTCGTTTTTGGATACACGAATGGCAGTGAGGTCTACATTGCAACAAAGAAAGACTATGAATTAGAATTGCGAGGTGGTTATGAAGCCGGTCCTCGCAATCACGCTCTTAGTGGTCCGTATCGGTTAGCATTACTACCATCTGTTGAAGAGCAGATCCGTGAAGAGATGACGAATCTGTTGGGTAGACTAAAAAAATTGTAGGCGTTACAGTCTGCGAACCTGGGTCGTGAATCGCTTAAAACAAGCGTCGAATTATTCTGGTGTCCGTGGTGTGAGAACTAACGTCCTACGATTCCGTTCAGTTAGGTATCGGTTGACAACATTGGCAACATCAGCAGCGGAAACATCAGCAAATACCTTTGCAAGTTGTGACATGGTCTCACCATATTGGTATTCTAACATTCCCCAAGTTACACCAAGTTGGAGAAGCATGTGAGTCTCTGTTATGTGTTTGGGTTTTTGCTGCATGAGTGTTGCCATATCCGGTGGTGCGCTGAGTTCTTTGGAAAGAGACTGGGCAACCATAGGAACTTGCGTGTTATTTTCGGATTGCTTTAACGTGTTTATCAACTGCCGAATCCGTTGTTTTACCTTTTCTATATCCGCATTTGGCTTGAGTGACGCACTGACGTAAAAGTATACCTGTTCAGGCGTGACAAGGTCAACCCCACAGATAGTATGACCTGTTGTTTGATTTAATTGATCGTCCTGCATGTAAGCTAACCGCAAAAGCACACTCGCGATATAGAGTGCTGGATAGTCTTCATTTTCAGGCCGAGGAATCGCGTAGGTTTCTACATAATGCGTTACATTGACATCCCAAGTAACGCTTTGGTCTTTAGCAAACTCTGGAAATATTGTTGACTGAGGAAGCGTCTTCTCGATTAAGTTAATAGATCCGAGTTGTTTTTCCATAGCCTCTTTTAATGTTTCTGGATCAACACCACCAATGACACACAAAAGAACGCGGCCTGCTTGTATCAAATGCTGATCGCGATATTCTTGGAGTTCACTTAGTTGCGCCGCCTGAATGTCCTTACGCATCGTTATATAGGTTTCACCATGCCGGAAGACTTGGTTCCACGCAGCGTGTGCCAACTTATGCGTTGCCAAGTTCTTTTCAATATAGTCAAACTCGGCCAAGGCATACGGAACTGCTTTGGCGAGACTTTCTGCTGAAAACGGTAGTCCGGAAAGCCATTTCGCATGCAGGTCCAACCCCTGCGTCCATGTATCTGTGTTCCCCCGGAACTCCAAGCGTATATTGTCTGCCATTGTCTCTGCACTACTTGTTTTTAAGTCAACGGGTCCTGAAGTTCGAACGGAAAGGCGCATAATTAGATTACTCCATTGTGTTTTTGCTTTCCCATCATTGACAAGTCCAAGAGGTAAATAAGTGAAAATCCCGACATCCTTGGCGTTTTCAACATGGAGATTAACAACTCGGATACCGTTGCTTAAAGTAAAACGTGTCACTTTTGGCGTTCCATTAGATGCAGTAATCATTGGAAAATCTTCGGAGGCGTTAGGTGGTGAGACTTCCTCAGAAACTTGTGATCCGGTGCTATTGCTTTTATCAAGAGCGGCAACCCTTCCAATTTGGCTTCGCACAGCAGGTTTTGCGTCAGTATCAAGAATGGTAAGTGCCTCTATAATTTCAATAGTAGGTTCGGATTGTGCCTCAAAACTATAAGGTTTCTGAAATCTGGCAAGATATTGATTACTCATACCGAGCAGCAATATCACCAAAACCGTAGCTGCACTGAAAGCCACCCATGGGAGCAAAGGTTTTCCAGATGGAGATGGGATGGGATTGATGTCAGCAACTTGCCGCATGATGTTCTCTAATATGCTGTTAGGCAATTGCAAACCGCCAAGCGTATCGTTAATTAAGAGTTCTTCTGATGCTTTTAGCCGTTCTCGTGCCCGCTTGAGTCGACTCGTGATCGTATTGACCGACACACCCAAGAATTTGCCTATCTCTTTCGCTGTCATTTCACCGAGATAGTACAGCGTTACCACAGTGCGTTCACTTTCAGGTAGTTTTGCCAGAAGTTGCTTGACGATTTCTTGACGATGTTCAGTCGCTTCTGTCTCACGCTGTTCTAATATATAACGTTCATACATCAACTTGTCTATTGTTTTCACGGCTGTATTCTCCAAAGAATGCATCGCGGGTTTTTTCTTTCGCATCCAATCTATGCAAAGTCGATTTGCGATGACATATAACCATCCAGCCAATTGATTGGGATCCTTAAGTGTTGAGAGTTTCTCATAAGCTTGTAGGAAGGTGTCTTGCGTAATTTCCTCAGCATAGTGAAAATCACCGATCTTCCGCCACGCAAGGGCATGAACACTCTTTTGATATTTCTGAACTAACGTGCCGAACGCTTCATCGTCGCCAGACAAAATGCTGTGAATCAACTGAACGTCATCTTTTTCCATCAGAATGCTCCGTAATGAGTCACTGCAAGCGATTGGATTTCCGCTAATACTTCATATCACTTCAACACGCGCGGTGTGAGAACTAATATCATCTGTTCATTTTTGATTAGATACCAATTGACACAAACCAAAATCATGAAAGCAACTATTTCGCCTTTTGATTATCTAAAGACGTAATTTTAGTGCTAAAAACGTGCATAATCTGAAAAAAAATGAAAATTCTCTACTTTTTCGTCATTTTCTACGGAGGGTGGGTTTCGGTTATATTAAGATGTAGGTAGTGCTTTGTTAACATATTATAGGTCGCTAATCGGAGATCGCTCCTACCGATGAACCGCTTATGGTAGGAGGGAACTCCGGGGAATGCCAAAAGGCATTCATACCGTTGATTTGGATTCCCGACTACTTTCAAGACCCATCAATTATCACTTGACAAAGCAGTAGATATGAGACGGTTTAAAAACAGTATAAATTTCTGTGTTTTGGGAGGATATTACCAAATCTAAGAAATATTATCTTCTTATGAGATTTTGGAGCGTCCAATAAGGTTAAAATGTAAGAGGCGCAATGAATTGCGCGACTACAAACCCGTTTTTGTTAATGAAAAGCAGCCATTTTCAAATGGTATTAACGTTTGCCTTGTGATGTGATAGGACAATGATGCCCTCTAACTAAAATAGGTTTCTAACTTCGCTCGTGCGTTTGAAACACCTTCAATAATCGGTTGTGGTGTATCCGCCTTTAATCCTAAATAGATAAGCATAATTTCTTGATCGTAACCGACCCGTTCTATCTCTTTACAAATAGCACTAAAATCCATCTCTGGTGCCCAGAACGGTTCACTACCTGTCTGCGAATCAACACCACAGTTGAAATAGACGCTATTGAGCCGTTCTGACAAGGTTTGCAGTGCGACAACGGGGTCGTCTCCAGCGCAATGAAAATGAAACGGACTGTAGTAAAAGCCGAAGTTTTCGGAGGGGATTGCATTGAAAATTTGCTGTGTGCGTTCAAGGTTATATGCCAGACTCCCTTCGTGTGCATAGAGGGCGAGAGTAAGATTGCGAGTCTGTGCTTCTGCGGTGATTGTTTTAAGATAATCAATAATTGTCTCAATCTCGCGAGTGGTAGCATTTTCAGTTCCACCGCTCGCGATGCTAACTATTGGAATTCCAAGCCTATGGGCAGTGTCAAGAATTGAGATTTGTGCTTCAAGTCCGTCCGGGGCATCAACTGCTACCGTACTTAGCAAAGATTTGAAATGGAGTCCGGTTTCTTCTCGGAATGTGGCAATAGTTTCGGCTTCCACATCCGAGAAATGAGCTTGAGCGAGTTCAATGGCAGATATACCACTTTGGGATAACTCGTCCACAAACTTGGTCAAAGGATAAGGGGAGAATGGAAGGGTGCTTGCACAATAGGTTTTCATGAATCTATACCTGCTATTGTAGATTTTAGAATTACTTGAATACTCCGAACAGGCGAGGCTGGAAACCTCACCTACCGGAACAGAAGTATCTACTTTTTATACTTCACTATAAACGAAATTACTTACCCATTCCTTGTAGTGCCTTCAGACAACGTTCCACTGCCTCTAAAGGTGGGAAGGCATCACTTTCGTATTCAACGATATACCATTCCGTCCCACCCGTCGTTTCGCAGACACGGAAAATCTCTGACCACGGCACACTATCCTCACCGATAATCGGGCGAAAACCGGCATGCCCACCCTCGTCATTGTCTGATATAGTGTAAGGCTTGAGATGTACTGTTCCTGCACGACCCGGATATTTCTCCAGAATAGCAACGAGATCAGCACCCCCATTGAGAGCATTCCCCATATCCAGTTGCATCACAACCCCATCGTTTGTGTTCCCAAAGAATGTGTCCCACTGAATTTCACCATCCATAGGTGAAAACTCAACGTGATGGTTATGATAGCCTGTTACCATGCCATGCGGTTCAAGTTTGTCAGCGAGGTCATTGAAGAAATCTGCTAACTTTAACCAATCTGCACGTGATTGACGTAGTTCTCCAGGGATACCCGGAATGATAACATAGCGATTTTCAAGCACTTTGTTGAATTCAATCGTGTCAGCGAGGGTGTCCTCTTGAACGAGGTTGAATGGTGTGTGCCATCCACAACAGACCAACCCGAATTCGTCAAGGTAACCTTTCAACTCCTCCGCTGAATGTTGGGGTGGACCTGCGAATTCTACACCTTCATACCCCATTTCTGCGACTGCCTTTATTGTGCCGCGTGCATCTTCTGCTAACTCATTGCGGACAGAAAATAACTCTAAACCAATTGGTACTCTTGCCATAATTTTTCCTTTCAAATTTTAACAGATATAAGAGGCGCAATAAATTGCGCGACTACAAACATATTAAATCAATAGAGAGTGATAAAAGTAATTTAGATTTTTCTACAACCCATAAACTTATAGACACAAGGCACTTAATTTTATAGCATACTTAAAAACAAAATTTAGGTGCTCTGTTCCAGCGAGGTTAGGAAACCTCGCCTACTGGGAATGTCAGTATATTTTTTGGTCACCATATATCCCTATCGTGCGGTGTAATTGGGTGCGAGTGGGCAACTATTTGGCATAGTTTGGCAAAGTGCCACCCGCGCTAAACCGTGAATTAGAAATGCTGCTCCCATCTGTGATTCATACCAGTCAATCCCAGATGCGCCGTAGGGGAGCGTTTCTGGAAAATAAACCTCCAACACTGTCTCCGCAAGTTCCATTCCACCTTCCAACCACAGTGATTCACTTGTGATGTCATAGAGGTCAGCGAACAACTCAAGTGCTAACCCCGCATCTGATGCAGGAATCTTAAACCCCTCACTGCGAACTTGGTCGACTGGAAATGCCTCATCAAGATAGATACTACCAATGGCGCGTGCAAATTCCATTAACCTTTCATTCTGCGTCAACTGCCATCCGCCAAGACAAAGCACACCAGTACTGCCTACTGTCCCTGAACCATAGACACTTCCCCAGGCTGACATTCGACCGTACGCACGATTCGTCTCACTTTCACACATACTAACGAATTCGCGAGTCTCAAGGTTGTGCGGAGCAGCGAGAAATCCATCAATGTAAACCAAACCGTATTGCCGCATCTGGTCTGCCAATTCCGGAAGAAGCGATTTTAACAACGCTGCAGATTCAAGTAAACTAATTCCTAACGAGAGTGTTTGCGTGGGGGCGTTCTTTTCAAAAAAACCTTCAGCCTCTTTCGGTGAGCGACTCTCTATGCGTAAAAGCCCACGCGCGTCCCGTTTTTCCCACCAATAATCGGTATAATTCTGAATCTGCTGAAGCGTTTTAGGACGTTGATCTTGCGTATACGCAAAAGCCAAATCGAAGATATAAAACCCCGAATGGCGTGGAAAATCGCATGAGCGTCCACCACGATCGAAATGCTCCTTCATGTCAATGTTTGCATGGCGGATATATTCAAGCGTATCTCCTTTTGTCCAATGATAGTCCAACCCATCGGCAAAACTTTGGATACAGGCGGGATTAAACGTATTCAGTTTTTCCCAGAGCCAGAGTGGAACTTGACGCAAATGGTCGTGAATAGCGGCACCGCCTTCTGGATTTCGTGAACATCCAACCCGTTTCTCAATCAGATGCCAAAAGGAGTGTTCACCCCAAGGGAATAGTCCTGTTGTTGTCTCTGTGCAATTCTGGGCAAAGTGTTTTAAATATTTATCTACGGCTTCGGCATATATCGGTTTTGACTGTGTTTCAGCAAGCGCGATCATCGTGGCGAGTAAAGGCTCATCATGAATCAAGTTTGTGCCGAGATGTGCCCGGTCACCATTGCGTTGTCCCGGTATCTTAGGGGGTTTCTCCATCAGCATTTCGCCTGTCTGCGGATGCAGAATGGAAGGAAACAGCCCTTTATATTCCTTGCTGCTTTTAATCATCAGATCAATTGCATCGCATATTTTAGTGATAATTACATCTGGGGTAACCACACATAACACCTCTAACTCTATTTGATGAAGATATGGTATCATAAATATGTTAAATGGTCAAGATTAGAGGTATAAAGGACAGGGTTATTCAGTTTTAAGAGTTTAGCGTTATTGAGGTTTACTAAAAGTTAATATCCAAGGGCGGTAGGTGCGGTTTCCTAACCGCACCATAAGCGTCAATTTAAGAAAAGAATTATGCACTGAATGCCCAGGCCGGTAGGTTCGGTTTGTAACCGAACCGGAGCCTACGCAGAAACCTCCACCTATCCTGTCCACTAAGCAGTGCTGCTCAACAAAACACCGAGGATTCGCCTGGGATCGGTAGGTTCGGTTACAAACCGAACCTACCGTGCCTGGAGGCACGCTAAATTGACGCTTATGGTGCGGCTTCCTAACCGCACCGCATCCTACAAGGAAAGTCAATAGAAGGTCTTTGATCTAAATTCGGTGCGGTTAGAAACCGCACCTACCGTTCTGGGGTATATAGCAGATGTTAGAAATTCGTAAGAAAAACCAAAAACTGAATAACCCTGTATAAAGGACAGAGGCATTCAATTGTCGAGTTTCACCTTGAATTATATTGTAGGAGGGAACTCCGGGGAATGCCTAAATGGCGTTCATACCGTTGATTTCTTGATTTCTTGATTTGGATTCCCGACTATCATTATGTTTTGTCGCGATTCGGAGATCGCTCCTACAAGAAGAAACAGATGTAGCATGTGCGATTTTTGGAGAATTGAATGCCTCTGTATAAAGGACAAAACCATTCAATTTCGGTTTTTGACATGACACATCACGAAAAATCGGGGTTGAAAACCCCTCCAACACGACAGTATGAATGCCAAACATTGCACACTCACTATTTTACTTGTGATTTGGTTATCTGTGTTATATAATCACGATGTTTTTATACCATTATTTTAGGAGCAATTTATGCATGTTGGTCTGATGGAGGGAACGATTCGGAGGAAAACGCTGGGACAAACGCTTGATGCTGTGGCGGCACACGGTATTGATTACCTACAATATCATCTGTCTGAAAATGCACCATCACTCTCAGAAATTCGTAAGGAGTTGGATGCGCGGCAGATTACGATCTCGGCACTTTCTGGCACTTACAACATGATTGACCCTGATATTGAGAAACGTCACGCGGGTTTGCATAAGTTACGTTTTGTTGCTGAGCAGTGTGCAGCACTTGGGACATCTGTCATTACACTTTGCACTGGTTCTCGTGATCCACAGAGTATGTGGCGTGCTCATCCTGATAACAACTCAGCGTCTGCATGGAAAGACCTTGTTGAATCAATGAAAAAGGCGTTGGTGGTTGCTGAAGAATACAAGGTAACATTGGCGTTTGAACCGGAAGTGTCAAACGTGATTGACTCGGCACAGAAAGCATGGCGTCTACTTGATGAGATGCAATCCCCTTATCTAAAGGTTTGTATGGACGGAGCGAATATCTTTCATAAGGGTGAGTTACCAAAAATGCGTGAAATTCTTGACGAGGCGTTTGCGTTGCTTGGTGATGATATTGCGCTTGCACACGCGAAGGATTTGGATCGGGATGGGCATGCTGGGCATCTTGCTGCTGGCACAGGGCTGCTGGATTATGATCAATATCTCGGTTTGCTAAAGGAATGTGGTTATGATGGCGCGGTAGTACTGCATGGACTTTCGGAAGAACAAGTCCCTTTTTGTGTGAATTTTTTGCAGAAAAAGATTGATATGCTATAGAATCTCAGACGGTTTCAGACATTCGCTCTGCTAACCGCGCAAGTGCAGGAGACCTATCCAATTTTTCAAGTTCTGCCTCAATAAGCGTAAATTGCTGCGTCTCAGCTAAGGCAGTTTTCATTGCCTCATCAAATTCGCCTTCGGTTCGGACATGAAACCCACGTCCTGAACTAAAAAGTGCAGGCATGCAGCTATAATTCCAACACCCGATATCGTTGAAATCTCCTTCAAGGAGATGTCGTTCTGTGCCGTATCCATGGTTGTTTAAAAGAAGCACAATCGGATTGAGTCCGTAACGGACGGTGGTTGATAGTTCTGTTCCTGTCATTTGGAAAGCTCCATCCCCTACAATCACAAGTGGACGCGTGTTCGGTGTGCTAAGTTGCGCGCCAACAGATGCTGGCACAGCAAAACCCATTGAGGTATAGTAGGCGGGACTGATAAAATTCGTATGTTGTTGTATCTGCAATTCTGCAGCACCGAAGAGGCTATCACCTACATCAGCAATTACCGTGAGTTCGTCGTTAATGAATTCATTGAGATGTTTGAACAAACGTTCAACTGTTAGCGGTGCGTTAGGGTTGACTTCAAAAGGTGCTGCATCTGGTAATGCCCATCCTAAGTTCGGTTTCTTTCGTCTTTTGAGTTGTGGTGAAATGAGTCCGTCAATAAAGTCATCAAACATCACTGCTTCGTAAGAGTGGTATCGGACAGAGATTTTTTCAGAAGTAGCGTAGATTGAACGCGCACGGTCAAGGTTTGCGGTGTAAATCCCAAGATTCACATCTGTCATGAACGCACCGAGGATAATAACACAATCGGAATCTTCAACAAATTCTCTAATCTCTCCTCTACCCATCGCCCCTTCATAAATCCCTAAGTAAAGCGGATGTGACTCCGGTATTACAGATTTGCCGAGAAGCGTTGCAACAACAGGAATGCGTTTTTCATCAACAAGTTTGAGTAATTTGTCTTGATATCCAAATCTGTGAAGTTCCACACCCGCGAGAATAACTGGATTCTTGCTTTGATTGATGAACTTGACTGCATCGTCAACGGCGGCATTCAGTGTTTCTGGATCGCTGACACGCTCACCGGTTGAGGGACGACGGTAGAGCGTGCCGCGCACATCTACCATATCACGCGGGAGTTCTATGTATCCCGGACGTTTGTAATGATACACAGCATCAAGCACGCTATCAATTTCATTGAATGCGGTAAAAGGTTCATCAAGTAGTGCGGTTGCGACGGTTATCTCGTCATAGATGCGTTGCTGTGTGTGGAAATCTCTGACTTTGTGGTGGAGGAGTGCATCTTTGCCGCGTTCTTTGATACCCGGTGCTCCACTAATCACAACAACGGGAGATTTTTCTGCATAAGCCCCCGCGATAGCGTTCACCATTGATAATCCGCCGACACAGTATGTGATACACGCAGCACCCATGCCTTTCGTGCGTGCGTAGGCATCGGCTGCATAACCTGCTGCGTCTTCACGTGTCATGCCGATGTGTTGAATTTCACTCTGCTCAATGAGATGATAGAAGCGCAGTACATAATCGCCTGGGATGCCGAAGATGTGTTCAATGTCGTAACTTTCGAGTTTTTTGAGTAGGTATTCGCCGATTGTTGGGGGTCTGTTGCGCATGGGTCACCTCACTGTGTTTGTTTTAATATCCGATTAAGATAATACCTTTCAGAGGTAACACTAACCGATTGCTGATGTATAGCGTTTCTAAAAACGTATAAACTTTCTCAAAATCGTTGTGCCCTCTGTAGTCATTCCTAACTGCTAAGATTAAAAATTCTACGCCGTACATCATAGATGCCTGAAATATATCTTTCAAAAATGCAAAATTAGCATAAGCTCTACCTGCTTCAACTTCCAGAACAATTTTCCCATCATTGCTTATACCATCTGCATTAAAGGATTGGTCAACGGTATTATTCAAACCAAACAGAACAGGCACAGGTATTTTTTGCCCTCTTGCTTTCCCTGTTTCTACTGTGAATTGTATATCCTCAAGATGGGGTCTCAATATATCTAAAACTTCATTACTTTTAAGTTGGTTTTCTGGAGATTTTATTTGTTCGTATGCTCGTTCAAAACATTCGATGACCTGCTGAATCTGGTCAGTTATTCCTACAGAGCGGGGAAAGAGTTGATATCTTAGCAATTTCCTGAACACCTTTCTACAATCGCAATGCCTGTTTTTCTTTGTGGTTCATCATTAGAAAATAAATTCCACAAAGGCTCATCTTCCGTTTTATGAATTAAGTATTTCCCCGAGTCAAGACGGTCACGTGCAAATTCATAATACGCTGGCACAATTTCAAATCCTATATATTGCCGACCCTTCATTTTGCTGACGACAGCGACTTGTCCTGAACCTAAAAACGGATCTAAAACAACATCACCCTTTTGGCTTGAATAATCAAGGATTTTTTCAATGAGCTCAGCAGGTAACTTAGTTGGTGTCTTCACAGCACCTTGCCAATATTCCCTCTTGATTTCCCAGACATCTTCCTTGTCTTTATAGTGCGCGGAGCCACCGTTTTCTGTCTTTGCTTCTTTATCAAAGCGACGGTAGGGATAAAATTGTCGTTTTTTGTCGTTTTTACATAAGAAAAGGCAATGGTAGTGAGATGTCACGTACTTACGCTTGGTAACGACTCCAAACTGATATTTCCAAATGAGGTGATTAACCGTTGTAAGTTTACATTCATCAATGGCAATCAAGAGGTCTTTCAAATAATTCCAACCTGAGAAGATATACATGCTCCCAGAATCTTTTAACACCCTTGTTGCTTCTGAAAGCCATTCAAGCGTAAAGGCGAGATAATCACTCCCCTCAATTTCATTGTATCCTTGAAGAACGCGGCTCCCTTTTCGGTTATAGTTGTGCCGAGTAGCTTTAAAGTCAATAGCAAAAGGCGGATCTGTTATGACAAGATCAACACATTCAGGCGGCATTTCTGACATCAACTTAATGCAGTCACCTTGTTTGATGGTATCAATATAGTCAAAATGTTTCATTTTAATCTACGCGTTATAGATGCATCTTTTCTTTTTTTATTCAAAACTGTTTGTCGCTATCCAATAAAATAGTTACGGGACCATCGTTAATCAGTTCCACGTCCATCATTGCTTGAAAAGTGCCGCCTTGCGTTGGGATGTTCATTTTTTTTAAAGCAGTGATGAACTGCTCATAAAGTGCATTTGCGACTTCGGGACGCGCTGCGTCTATAAAACTTGGACGGCGTCCTTTGCGGCAATCGCCGTAGAGTGTGAATTGTGATACAACGAGGGCTTCGCCTCCGATGTCAAGCAGCGAACAGTTCATTTTGCCATCCGCATCTTCAAAGATACGCAGATTCGCTGCTTTATTGGCGATATATTCCAATTCTGTTTCAGTATCGTCATGTGCAATGCCAAGAAATATAAGCAATCCTGCCTCGATTTTAGAGACGAGTTCACCGTCTACTTTGACACTTGCTGATTTTACACGTTGGATGACTGCTCTCATAAGCTCTTTCTTGTTTCTGCTTAATACAATTAGTTTTCGTTTTTTGGCTCATCACGTTTAGCGCGTGTCGGGTTTCGCTACCGCTCTACCCGACCTACGAATAAACTAAAACAACAACTTATTCCCATCCATTTGCTGCGCTTTTTCGCCTCCTAACGTTAGGCTAAAATGAAATCCGGGGAGATTATTGAGTCCAATTTGGAATGCCAACGTATTGGAGACTTCATAACGGAATGCAAGACCGAGTATACTTGAGAAGTTGACCCCCGCATACTGGACTTCACGTGAGAAATCGCCAGCGAGCCACATGTTATCTGAAACAGCGATTTCACCACCTGCTTGCCAATTAAGCGTAAAAAAGTCTGTCGTTTTGAGTGCTTTTGAAGATAAAAAGATACCTGCCCCCGCGTGCACTTTAAAATACCTGCCAAATCTTTGTGTGCCAACAACATAAGTATTGACACCGACAAACGGAAAGCCATCAATAGGGCTCTTATCAATAAAATCGTTATCAGAATTAAGGCGGTCATCCGTTGTAAATCCAGAATAAACATCGCCACCGACTGAAATACTTGGAAACCCATCATTTTCTTCTGGTTTGATGTTATATTTAATCCCGATAAGCCCTTCATAGAGCGGTTGGTCGTAAACTCGTTTAGAGTTCAGTTCTGGGTCTCCAGTGTTATAAAAATCTTCAACCACTTTGTGAACACCACCTGTTGAGAGAGTAGCCCCTAACTGCAAATCGAGTTGTTCACTTAAGCCGTAAGTAAATCGGACAGGTATAACGAATGTCTCAATTTCGAGAGTGACACGGTGCGATTCTTCAAATCCACCGATGACGACATTCTGGCTATGTTCGGGCAATATTTCATTTTTAGAATGCTGGAACAAGCCAAAGGATGTCACAGATCCCCCTTTACCTATCGGTTCGGCAGTCTGGATAGTTGTGAGTTGCGAAACGGATGGGGTTTGTGCGAAACTCGTAGTATAAATTCCAAAGAGAATTAAAATGATTCCAATATAGATTCGGTTTTTAAAGTACATAGTTTTCCTCTAATATCTTATTTGCCAAATATCAGTTAAGTGCTTGTGCTTCAACCATCTCGCTCTCGTCTCGCTTGCCATCGGGACCAGGCGTATCGTCAAATGCGGTGATGAAGTAACTTCTAAGAAATGCTTGCTGATTAACTACAATTGGGTCTTCGCCAGGAATTGTCAAACCGTTGTCTCTTGGACCAGCAGACTGCCGCGGCAGCAAATTACCTTCTGCATCTTTTGTATAGATTTGGTATCCTGCAAGGTCCCTCTCAGTATTTGCGGACCATGAAATAATAGCATCGTACTTGTTGTTAAAAAAGGATCGGGCTGCGTAAATAACCGTAACATTTTTTGGTGGAGCAGGTGGCAAATGCGGAGAGGTAGCGCTAATAGTGGTAATAGCTTCTACACCAAACTCATCAACAGCAGCGACACGATAAACTTTGGATTCACCGTCTTCCTGAAAATTGACATCAAAGTAATAGAGTTGGTCTCGCTTTATCTCCGCCACACGCCTAAAAGCAAGTTCTTTTCCTGTCCCTTCATCTCTTGCTATGTAGATTCGGAAAAGGGAAAAATCGTTTGGAAAATCATAGTTTTCCCAAAATAACTTGACGGTGAGGTCTGACGGGGTGCCCAGTGTTACAACTGGAAGAGCAGGTGGGATACTTGGTGTGCCAGCAACTGTTTGCCAAACTTGGATCGGTTCTTCAGAAATACTTGGTGGATTAGATGGATCTGGTGTTTCAACACCATCTATATCAATGTATGAAATACGATATTCATACGCAAGTACACGACCGAGTGAATCTTTACGATCATTTTCGATATTCTGTGTATCCACGAACTCACTTGCAGGCGCGTCAACTGTTCCGACTAACTCAAACGGTTCATCTGAATTGGCTATTGAACGTCGATAGATTCGGTAAGCCTTGATACCTTCCTGCCCTGTATCTGTCCAAGCCACACGAACTTGTTGGTCTCCAGGGTAAAGCGTGAGTCCTTCTGGAGACCCAGCTGTCCGCAAATTATCTGAGTCAAGCGGGTTCGCGAAATCCTCACTATTCGTGCATGCTAAAAACACCGTAATTATGAAGAAAAACGGCAAACAGAGTGTAGATACTGTTCTTAACGAAAAACGGTGGGATTGTGTTTTAAAAAGACTGTAAAATGAATACATTTAATTTTCTCCCGCAAATTGGTAGTCTATCTCACACTATGGAATAGGGTGTTAAAGACACGTCTACCAAACAATACAATAAGAGGTTTTAGAAACGGTGTAAGTATTGCAGGCTAACTCGCTGTTTTTGAAAATCGTAGTAAGGTCGAATGTTGTAAATTAGCGACTCACCCAAAATTTCGTCCACTAATACTCGTGAAGAGACGAAGTTAATTGGATATTGTGCGTTGGTATTAATATAGTTTGGTATTTGCGTTAATGGTAGCGTTTCGATTGAAGCGTTTTCCAACTGGTTAAAGATGGAGAGGATTACAGCAAGTCCTATACATCCGTATCCGACGCGAGACATAATAACACTGGCATTTTCCCTTGCAACTACGTCACTTTTGTGACTTTGAATATCCGCTTGGATTGCAGCAGATAGATATTCCTCATACCGATTTTCAGCAGAAGTATGCAGTAGCGTACTACCGACTTGCAAGCCTACTCCAGATGCAAACAAGGTTATAGCAAGACTGTGTGAGCGGCGAGCTGCCTGTGCAGGTAGAATTGTCAAACCAAGAAAAAATATACAACATATTCCGATTACAAACCGTTTCTGATTCGAACTATTATGTTCCATTTGAAGTTGATCCCTTTCAGTTCAATGTAATACGGTTATTATAAAGTGTACCCAATTTTTCTGTGAAAGTCAATGCTTTTTGAAATGAGAGGTATGTAAATATAAACTTGACATCAGGTGAAAACTATGGTAAATTATAAGCAGGAGATATGAGTTGAATAAATAAAAAATGAACATTTTACGGATAATATTGTCAAATCTACATAAAAAGATGCTTTGTGTGTTTATAACAGTTTACTTGTACTGCAATTAGGGAGAATATAGTGAAGTATTCAAAAATCTTGACTTTTTTGGGCATAGGTTGTGTAGCGGGTTTACTACTGGTATATGGGGTAAAACTCCAAGCTCAGAATAAAACAAAAATGGAATCTATTGCTGTGAATCCAGACGAAATGAAAGCACAAGCAATGTCTCGGATAGAGCAGTTTCGCAACCGACAGCAAGGTTCAAACTTGAGATCACAAGATGGTCAGCAAGTTTCAAGATGGAGCGGACAGCAGCGTTCTACGACTTCAGATTCCGAAGGTAGTTCAGATTTTTATAAGGTGATTGTTGATAATAACTTGTTCCGTCCGCTCGGTTGGAGACCACCTAATAGGGAGCCGGAATATGCTTTCATCAGCACCCGAGTAGACCCAACAGGGACGTTTGCCGAGGCGTATTTTTCAGAACAACGTTCAAACCAGCTTCATAGAGCTAAGGTTGGAGATAAAGTTGGTGGAGTAGTCGTAAAAGAGATTGAGTCGAAAAAGATCACTTTAGACAAAAATGGTGAAATGATCACGCTCAGAAGAGAAAATAGTCCGTTTCTGAAGAGTAGCGGTTCACGCCGTAGTTCGTCCAGATCAGAATCATCCAATCGGGATGAAAGCAATAATGACGCTTCTAAATCCGATAAAGAAGCTGCTATGAAAAATGCCCAAGAAGATGCTGAGAAAAAAATGCGGGAAGAGATGATGAAAAGAGCAGCGGAAATGCGTAGAAGATTTCAGGGTGCTTCGCGAGAGGAACGTAGGCGGATGATCAGTGAATATGGGGGACGCAGAGGTCGAGGTCGCTAAGAGTACTGACCACACTTTTTATTATAACCCAATTTTCCAACTATAATCCCACAAGGGACTTATGAAGGTTCTTGTGGGTTTTCGTTGTACTTATAGCAGATTTGTAGAAAGTAATTTAAACCATGTATCATTTGTAATTTTACTTAACACTAATAGTGAAGTACTCACAATGCTCCAGACAATGCCGCCGAGCATTCGGCATTGTTTTATTTTAATTTGACCATTAAGGGGCATACGAAACAGTATTGAAACTGACAAGAAATGATCATATATGTATCACAAACTATGGACTCGCTGATGGTTTACGATGGACAAAAATAATGCAACCTTTTTTCTGTATATTCGCGTCATTAACTATAGGACATTATAATGTATTAATTTTCAGTTGTTTTAAGTCTATAAGTATATTATAATATTATGGTGACATCTCTTCTGTAGGAGCGATTTCCGAATCGCGTTCAGACACTTTGATAGTTGGGAAGCGGAATTCTCTCTTACTACTCAAAATATCAAGTTATTTGTAAAATCCACTAAAATAAAAACTAAGCACGTAATATATGTATAGTAATCTGCGTGTCTATATCAGTTCGCTTGCACTGCAAATAAGGAGAATATAGTGAAGTATTCAAAAATCCTCATTATTTTCGGAATAGTTTGTGTAGCAGGGTTACTACTCGTATTTGGGGTAGGAATCCAAGCACAGAATGCGAATAAAAAAGAAATGATCATTGCCAAAGCAAAAGATATGAAAACACAGGCGGCACCTCAAATAGTCCAATTTCGTAACCTTCCACAAGGTGTTAATTGGGGTGTGCAGAGACGTTCGAGAAGCGAAGAATCTAATAATTCAGATTTTTATAAGGTGATTATTGACAATAATATTTTCCGTCCTCTCGGTTGGAGACCACCTAATAAAGAACCGGAATATGCTTTCAACGGCACCCGGGTAGACCCAACAGGGACGTTTGCCGAGGCGTATGTTTCAGAACTACGTTCAAACCAGTTTTATATAGTTAAGGTTGGAGATAAAGTTGGTGATGCAGTCGTAAAAGAGATTGAGGAAAAAAAGATCACTTTAGACAAAAATGGTGAAACGATCACGCTCAGAGGAGGAAATAGTCCGTTTCTCAAAAGCGGTGGTTCGCGTCGCAGTAGTCCATCCAGATCAGAAAGTTCTAATCGGAACGAAAGCAGCAACAAGGGGAGTTCATCAAAGTCCTTTGATAAAGAAGCAGCTATGAGAAAGGCTAAGGAAGAAGCGATGAAAAGAGCCCAAGAGATGCGCGGAAAATTTCAGAATGTTCCCCCAGAAGTCCGTAAACAGATAATGAGCCAACTTAAGGAGAGCGGTGTTTTCAAAGGGAAAGGCGGAGAAGTTGTTACTGTTACTTTTGATAAATAACCATTATTTACATCAACTCTGCAAAAACGAACCCCACAAGAAACTGATACAAGTTCTTGTGGGGTTTTGTTGTGTTAAAGCACTGCTCTTAGCAAGCACGTGCAGACATTACAAACTATGCAACGTTTGGGACATTCTCTGGCATATTTTCAAGTCGAGATAGCCAATAACCGACATCGTAAGACTCATTACCGATGAGGAAACGCCAAAGCTTTATGCGGTTGACGATTTCAAGACGGACATCGTTGCCATACCACCTATGGTTTCGACTTAAAATGCCGCGGATACCGGGAGCATCAATGTCATCCGTGTTCCAAAGTTTGAGTTGACGCACAGTCGGGTTGAGTCGTAATTTATACATGTAGCGGGTATCTTCGGTCAAATTCGGTTGTGCACAATGCCACATCCCGTGATGTACAACGACAAGTGTGCCGGCATTGCAAACTATGGGATGTTGGCTCAAGAAGTTTTGGTAGCGCGCAATGTCTGTTTCGCAAACCCGTCTGAAATGGCTTCCCGGTAAAATCATTGTGCCACCCATTTCGCGAGGTGTGTCGTGTGAAAAATAGAAGAACTGGATGTCAAAGTGCATCCGAATGTCAATGATTGCATCCGCGTGCCAAATTTGTCCGTGTTCACTCTGTGGTCGCACGATGTGAGTAGCATGATGGTCAAACAAAGGTGCCTCACCGACAAGGCTTTCAATAATGCCTTGCACTTTAGGGAGTCGAAAGACTTTTCCAACAGCGGAATCGTCTTTCCATACATCGTCTAATACGGTGCCACCACCACCACGAACTTGAACGCCAGACTGCATTTCTTCATGTGCGGCTTTATTCAATTCATCGGGAATAAAATCATCAAAGCGAAGGTAACCATCGGCTACAAAGTTCGCCATCTGTTCTGTAGTAAGGAGATGCTGTTTATCAACCATTAGATTTCCTCCAATTTCTCCAAGATATATTCAAATCTTAGATATGAAGTGTGATACTCCATGCCAGGAAAAGCAGGGAATTGTTGTGGAAACTGAATAACCCGCCATCCGTCTCGCATTGCTTCAATAACAGAGTTATACGGAGGAGCATCGCTATCGCCAGTAGTGTGGCGTTTTTTGCCAGTGCCATCGTACATTGCCCATGCAACGACGTGGCTGTTGAGGTCTGGTGTGTGTAAATGTAAAACAAGTAACTGCTGTCTTAATTCAGCCATATTAAGAGTCTGCCTTCCATGTATGCATTTTCTTAGCAAACTTTCTGATATATCTAAATTGCCGCGGAGTATAAATTATTCTCGTGTAAAGTTCAGTTTTAGATAACTGTATCGGGTAGAATTGTAGCGTCTTTTGGAACGATAACGATTCCGTCCCGAATATAATAGTTTTCCGCGTCGTGATTGTCAAGATTTTTTGTATTTGCTATGACAGCATTATCACCGATTCGCGCATTTTTGTCAATAATTGCATTTTGAATTAAACATTTTTTGCCAATCCCGACATCTGGAATCCCTGCTTTAGCGTTTTCTGCACGCAGTGTGTCCGACTCATAGTAATCTGCTCCCATGAGAACAGATTGGTAAATTCGACTGCCGTTTGAGATGATACTTCGGATTCCGACAATAGTTCTGTCCAGTTCCGAATCATCAATGACTGATCCTTCCGCAAGGATAGAGGAGCGGACACTGCTGCTGTTCACTTTTGTGCTTGGTAAATGCCTGCGGTTTGTGTAGATGGGTCCCTGTTTATCATAGAAATTGAATGCTGGGGATACATCGGTGAGTGCGATATTAGCAGAATAGAATGAATGGATTGTCCCAATGTCCTCCCAATAGCCATCAAAAAAGTATGCAGAAACCTGGCGCGTCTTAATGCTTTTCGGAATAATATGTTTACCAAAGTCAACGTTTGAATCGTCTTTGAGGACTTCTTGCAGGACATCACTATTAAAAATATAGATTCCCATAGAGGCAATGTATTCTCTATCTTTGGGTTCTATTCCGCGCGAGGTAAAGACATCAGGTTCAACACGAAGTTGTTGCAGTTCCTCTTCAGTTTGCGGTTTTTCAACAAAATCGGTGATACGTCCGTTGGCATCGGCTTGAAGGATGCCGAGTCCGCTTGTAACCTCTTTTTTCACAGGAATCACAGAAACCGTTATGTCAGCATTGGTTTCGGTGTGAACTGCCAACATTTTCCGATAATCCATCCGATAGAGATGATCACCTGCAAGTATCAGAACGTGATCGTCTGCAACACGCGGGTTGAGAATATAAGGTTGGTTGTGCTTAACAGCATCCGCTGTTCCCTGATACCATTCATCGCCCATTAGCGTCTGTTGCGCTGCCAAAATCTGGACGAACCCGCGGCGATAGGAGTCAAAACGGTAGGTTTGCGCGATGTGTCTGTTCAAGGAAACAGAGTTAAACTGCGTTAAGACATAAATTCGCTCTAACCCTGAATGTAGGCAGTTGCTAATCGGGATGTCAACCAATCTAAATTTGCCTGCAATTGGGACACTTGGTTTTGCGCGATCGCGTGTCAATGGGAATAGGCGTGTGCCACGACCGCCTCCAAGAATTACTGCGATCACGTTGCCGTTACTCATAGAGTTCTCCTAATTTAGTTGTCAGTTATTAGTTATCAGTTTTCGGTTATGAGATATTGGTAATAATTTACGCCTGCTTTGAGTATTCCATGTTTGTGGAGATTATTACATAAATCTCTTAACTGATAGCTGACAACTAATAATATTCCTCCTACAAACCAGGGTTATTCAGTTTTAAGAGTTTAGCGTTATTGAGGTTTACTAAAAGTTAAAATCCAAGGGCGGTAGGTGCGGTTTCCCGCCAAATACCAAACGCGTATTTGGCGTTGATTCACCGCACCGCATCCTACAAAGAAAGTCAATAGAAGGTTTTTGCTCTAAATTCGGTGGGGTTAGAAACCGCACCTACCGTTCTGGGGTATATAGCAGATGTTAAAAATTCGTCCGAAAAACCAAAAACTGAATAACCCTGCCTACAAACTTCCCTTAGTGGACAGAACACCCTTGATATTTTCATCAAGACGTGTTGCAACGTGCAACGCTTTTGCGACTGCTTTAAAAATTGCTTCAATAATATGGTGTTGGTTTGTGCCATACGGGACATTAATGTGTAGTGTTGTACCGCTGTTGTTTACAAACCCATGAAAAAATTCTTCTACGAGTTCAATATCAAACTCTCCGACTTTACCAAAATCAAGAGGCGTTTCATAATGCAAAAAGGGACGTCCACAGATATCCAGATCAACTTTCGCCAGAGATTCGTACATTGGCACAGCGAAACTACCGAAACGTCGCATACCTGCTTTGTCGCCCACTGCCTTTTGGATGGCTTGTCCTAAACAGATACCGACATCTTCAGTTGTGTGATGGGCATCTACATGTAAGTCGCCCTTTGCTTCAACTTCCAGATCAAAGAACCCGTGTTTTGCAAAGAGTTCCAACATGTGATCCAGAAATCCAACGCCGGTGTTGATATTGGAAGTTCCATTGCCGTCGAGGTTAAGAGTAAGACGGATTTGGGTTTCTCTGGTTTCTCGTGTAATGTCTGCTTTTCTTTCCATTAGGCTGAATATCTTTAGTTGTTTGTTAGTATGTTTGAATCAGTCCAATCTAATATGAATCTACTCAATTATACGCTCAAAAATGGGTTTACGCAACGGAAAAACAGAAGTGTCATCCATTTGGGTTATCTTCTGCAGTATCGGGGTTGAAAACCCCTCCCACAAGAGTAATTTACATACATCCGTGTTATAATTCTTTTACTTATTATATTATGTCCAGGTTATGAGTCCGAGCTCATAGACAGATTGTAAATCTTCGTGCGAGGGCAAAACACGCAGTGTATAGCCGTGCAAACCAGTTTGGTTTAGACTAAGTGTTCCTTCAAACAAGTATTTTCCGCCGCCCAGGTCTTCCTGATACTCCATCTGGGTTACGCTGCCGTTCTGAATTTCACCAGTAGAATCTAACACACCGTGATATATTTGGACAGCGAGTTCATTTGGGAAAAGCGCATCTGTGTGGACAACGGCTTGAATTGAGACCGATTCGCCGACAGAAAGTGCAGATACACTTTTGGGTGATGTATCTTTTGTTTTAGGAATTCGCTCCTCAATCCGCAAATTCCTCCAATGCTTACGAATATTTGCTTTCCAATTGGCAAGTGCGATGCCCCGACGCACCTCATTCTGATTGAGTTTGAGCCATCTTTGATGTGCAGGGAAATAGAGACGTTCTGCATATTCCGCAACCATGCGTTTTGTATTGAATACCGGTGCCAAGTTCTGCATCGCTGATTTCATTTTTGCAACCCAGCCGTAAGGAATATCATCAACGGGGTCTCTATCATAAAACAGTGGGACGACCTCATTCTCAAGTAAGGCATAGATGGCGTTTGCATGTGCTTTGTTGACAGATTTAGAGTCGTCCGCTTCGGGTGTAGCGTCAATTGTCCAACCACCACCGAGATGATCTGCCTCTGCCCACCATCCATCAGCCATGCTGAGATTGAGTGCACCGTTTGCTGCCGCTTTCATTCCGCTTGTGCCGCTTGCTTCATTTGGTGGCAGTGGTGTATTAAGCCAAACATCTACACCTTCAACGAGGTAACGTCCAACACAGATGTCGTAATTTTCAATAAAGAGGATTTTGTGTTGGAATCTTGGTTCTGTGGCGATTTTGTGAATTTTTTGAATCAGTACCTTGCCCTCATGGTCGTGTGGGTGTGCTTTTCCAGCAAAGATAAGTTGGACGGGACGTTCTGGGTCGTTGAGAATTTTGTCAAGTCGGTCAAGATCGTTGAACAGTAGCGTAGCACGTTTATAGGTGGCAAATCTGCGTGCAAATCCAATCGTCAATGCTGCAGAATTGAGCGTTTTTGCTACTGATTCATGTTCTTGATTGGTGTCTTGTGCTGTCAAAGTTTGGTCTTTGTTTTTGCGGTGTTTTTGGCTTTGTCGTTGTCGTGCAAAAGCGATAAGGCGTTCACGCCTTCTTTCGTGTGTGCGCCACAATTCCGTATCGGGAATCTGCGAAATCTGAGTCCAAACCTCTTGATTTGTGAGATCAACGATCCACTTGGGGCCGAGATACCTGTCAAACAGACTCTGCATATCCTCTGAAACCCAAGAACGAGTATGGATACCATTTGTGATCGCTTTGATGGGAACTTCATGTGCAGGAAGATTGTACCACAAATTTTTCCACATTTTACGGGAAATATGTCCGTGCAATTGGCTTACGCCGTTGGACATTGTTGAAAGGCGTAGCGCAACTAACGCAGGACTGAATTCACTGTTATTGTCCGATGGATTTTTTCTTCCTAAACCGAGGAATTTTTCTTCTGAAATTCCGAGTGAGCCGAAGTAGTTCCTAAAATAATGTTTTACGAGATCGGGCGGAAACCAATCAATTCCTGCCGGAACAGGTGTATGTGTTGTAAAAATGTTTCCTGCCGTTGTTGCTTCGCGCGCTTCGTCAAAACCGATACCGGTATCTATCATTAATTGTCGTATTCGTTCTAATGCTACAAAAGCTGCATGTCCTTCGTTCATGTGGCAGACAGTTGGATGGATTCCGAGTGCTGCCAATGCACGGGAACCCCCGATTCCGAGCAAAATCTCCTGCTTGATACGCATGCGTTCATCGCCGCCGTAAAGATAATCGGTAATGTCGCGCAATTCGGTAATTTCATTTCCTGGGATATTCGTATCCAACAGATATAAAGAAATCCGTCCCACCTGTGCACGCCACACTTTTGCAAAGGCTTTTCCCTCTGGATAATCAACCTCAATCAAAAGCGGTGTACCATCAGAATTTTGCTCAGGAGAGATTGGCATATTGTAAAAGTCGTTTTCTGGATAATCTGCCATCTGCCAACCGTCGGATGTAAGCGTTTGCCGAAAGTAGCCGTGATGATAAAGCAACCCAACGCCAACAAACGGAAGTCCTAAATAACTGGTTGATTTGAGATGGTCGCCTGCTAAAACACCCAGACCACCAGAGTAGAGCGGCATGCACTCCGTCAGTCCGAATTCCATTGAGAAATATGCGATTTTTATATTTGAGAGGGCTTTATTGTTTGAATGTGTTTCAAACCAAGATGGCGCAGAAAGGTATGATTTAAACTTTTTGTGAATGACATCAAGATGAGCTAAAAACACCTCATTCTTCGCAGCTGCTTGCAACTGTTCCTGTGAAATCCTACCGAGCATGGCAACTGGGTTGTGATAGGTTTCTTCCCATAGTTCTGAGTCAAGGTGACGAAATAGGCTTAGTGCTTCGTTGTCCCATGTCCACCACAAATTCAATGCCAATTCCCGCAGTGGTTCAAGGTTTTCTGGTAAGGTTGGCACAACTGATAATTGGCGAATTGGCTTCATTCTGCAGCATTCTCCCCATTATCAGCAGTGGATTCGGGGTTTAAGATGAAATAAGTGGCTCTTTGTCGTTTTTCAGTGTTTAATTTCCCTTCGCGTGCTAACCAACCGAGTCCGAGTAGTATCAGTCGTTCAGTTCTTTTGAGTTCTTGTGTTAATTTTCCGACAGAAGCCTCCTTATGTTTTTCGAGATAGTGCCAAATTTCACCAGCGGTTATTCCGATATCGTCAAGCATATTTTCCTCCGAAAATATATTGTTTTAAGGTGTGGTTTACAAAAGAATTATACTTTCATTTTCGCCATGTGTCAAGCACAATACAGTTATATATTCCCAGGTGCATCTGGTACTCTAAATGATGTAGGAGCGATCTCCGAATCACGACGTTTCAATCCAAATCGCTATAGGTCGGGAATCGGAGTTCCTCCTACCAGAAACTAATACGAAAATACCTTGACACTATTTTATTTTACATGGTATTTTAAGATATTCCAACCTTATTCTTTAGACGAGGTGAAATCTTGAGTATTGTTGTCCATGTCACACACGAAGCGATCCAAAAAATGGGAGGTATCGGTGCTGTTTTAGAGGGTTTGGTGACAACCCGCAGCTACAACGAAGCAATTGAGCAGACCTTTCTTGTCGGACCTCTTTTTTCTGGTGCCGATTTGGGAGCATTTGATACAATATTGTATTACGCAGCTGATGGTATGAAAACGACACCTCACGCAGCAGCACTCAGCGAGATTGAAAAGACCTATCATGTTGAAATTGTCTACGGGCAACGAAAATTTGAAAACAAAGACCAAAACGTTACCATACTGACAGACGTAATCTTAGTCAATGTTTCGAATAGCAATGAAGACCTGACGGGGCAATTTAAGTGGCAACTCTACGAACACTTTGGCATTGAATCAACTCGTTATGAAAGTGAATGGGAATATGAGGAGTATTTACGCCTCGCTGAACCTGCATACCAAGCACTGCGGGTGCTCATTGATGAAGAAACAGAAACCCCTGTTTATATTATCTCACATGAGTTTATGGGGATGCCGCTTGCCCTCAAAACACAGATTGAACGAAAAAACGGTAACGACGCTGCAAATATGCGCACCGTTTTTTACGCCCATGAAGTCGCTTCAATCCGACCTATTGTGGAAGGACATCCTGGACACGATGTGCGTTTTTATAACGCGTTAGATCAAGCAAAATCGCAAGGTAAGTTAATGCGTGATGTATTCGGAGATCCGTTTTGGTATTTCAAGCACGCGTTGATTGACAAAGCGCATCTCTGTGACACGATCTTTGCTGTTGGTGACCTTGTTGTAGATGAGCTTCGCTTTTTGGCACCACCGTTTGAGGCTTTCCCGATTAACCTCGTCTATAACGGAATTCCTGCGTTTGAGATGGATTTAGAGGATAAGTTAGCATCAAAAGCACGACTCCAAAAATATGCGAGAACGTTGCTTGATTATCGCCCCGATTATGTGTTTACGCATGTGACTCGGCTTGTGAAAAGCAAAGGGTTGTGGCGCGATCTGCAGGTGCTAACACATTTGGATTCGCTGCTTGCTTCTAATGACAAAACAGCAGTATTGTTTATCCTCTCAACAGAGATTGCAACAGGACGACCACACGAAAACATTCATGAGATGGAACGTGAATACGGTTGGCCCGTGTTCCACAAAATAGGTTACCCAGATTTAGTCGGGGCAGAAATTGAGTTAAACAACGGTGTTTCTGCCTTTAACTTACAATCAAAAGCGATAAAGGTGGTTTTTGTTAATCAGTTCGGGTGGAGTCAAGCGTCTTGCGGCAGTCGGATGCCGATAGAGATGGAGTTTATGGACATCCGTAAAGGCAGTGATGCGGAGTTTGGGCAATCAATTTATGAACCTTTCGGGATTGCGCAGGTGGAACCGCTCAGTTTCGGTGCGATCTGCGTTGTTAGCAATGTGTGCGGGTGTTGCGGTTTCATTCAACGTGCAACTGACAATCGCGAAGTTCCCAATGTTGTAATTGCTGATTATACGCATCTTAATGCTGCGCCAAAGTCGTTAGGAGATGTGCTTAACATCGGTTTAGCAGAACGGACGCAGATTGAAGTGGAAAATAGCCGTGACATTGCAGCGAAACTGCTTGGTCGTCTGCCACGGAAACCTCGTGATGTTGAGGATATGATTAAAGAGGGTTATGAAATCGCCTCTCGTATGAGTTGGGAGGTTGTTGTAAAGGATTATTTCTTGCCTGGATTGAAACAGGCATTGTAATATTTGGACAGTTTATCTATAAAGGTGTTGATTATTATGCAAGAAGTACGGCATTCTCATGAACCCATGCCATTGGCTCCAGGCGAAAAGTTGATGACACCTGAACAAAAGTTCTTCTTTGATCTTCGTGGTTGGATTTTATTACCATCGGTCTTGTCAGACTCGGAAATCGAAGAGATGAAAGCGGAAGTGTATGCGGGTGCAAAACAAAGTTATCAAGGTGCACTTCAGAACTTACTTGACCATCCTGCTGTTGTAGGCATTCTAAACGAAATTGTCGCCGATGAACGTTTTCTCTTTGATGATTGCTACGGATTTCGGTGTGAGAATTCGTTTACTACGGTCAGGCAACCGGGCTGGAACATTGCTTATGGAAAAGGCACAACGGTACCGCATGTCGTGCGTCCACCACAACAAGCAAATGCGATGCGATATCAGGTTGCTGGTGGAAAGATATTTGCTGGATTGACGCGTGTGGTATGGGAACTTGAAGAGGTAAAAAAAGGACTGGGCGGCACAACTTTTCTGACCGGTTCTCATAAGGCACATTTCAACTATGGCGGTCCTGATCCCAACCGTCCGAATATCAGTGAATCGCCTTGGGAGGATAACATACGTGATATGATGGAGGACTATAGTTGTCCGCCTGGGTCTGCGATTGTTTTCACAGAGAGTCTGATTCATGCTACTAACGACTGGACGAATCCTGACAATCCGCGTTGTGCTGTGTTTAATTGTTACAACTCAATTTGGGCGCAATGGTATCGGTTGAATCTAAGTCATGAAATAATAGAACAGATGCCTTCAAAACGGCAATCCTTATTTCGTGGAACTTGGGCGATTGGTGGTGGTCCTGGCGGAAACCGCCAATATTCGTTGGATAATAACACCACATAATTTTAAAACTATAAAGGAGATTTTAATGTCAAAAGAAACGTTAAATGGTAAACCAGTCCCGATGACTCCAGAACAGAAGTTTTTCTTTGATCTTCGCGGTTGGATTTTATTGCCATCTATTTTGTCGGATTCGGAAGTTGAAGAGATGAAAGCAGAAGTATATGCGGGGGCAAGGCAAAGTTATCAGGGTGCACTGCAGAACTTGCTTGATCATCCCGCAATTGTAGGTATTCTGAATGAAATCCTGTCCGAAGCTCCTTTTGTGCGCGATGATTGTTATGGATTTCGGTGTGAAGGGTCTTTTACTACAGTCCGTGAATCTGGTTGGAGTGTAACATCACGTGGTGACAATGGTTTGCCCCACGTTGTGCGACCACCGCAGCAGGCCAATGCGATGCGGTATCAGGTTGCTGGTGAAAAGATATTTGCTGGACTTACTCGTGTGGTATGGGAACTTGAGGAGGTAAAGGCTGGACAAGGTGCCACCTCTTTTCTGAGCGGGTCTCATAAGGCACATTTCAACTATGGAGGTCCTGATCCGTATCGTCCGAATATCGGCGAGTCGCCGTGGGAGAACAGCATGCGGGATATGATGGACGACTATAGCTGCCCACCCGGTTCTGTCGTTATCTTCACTGAGAGCCTTGTGCATGCAGCAAACGATTGGACGAATCCCTCAAATCCTCGCTGTGCAGTTTTTAATTGTTATAACTCTATTTGGGCACAGTGGCATCGGTTGAACCTGAGCCATGAGATTATTGAGACGATGCCGCCAAAACGGCAATCATTGTTCCGTGGGACGTGGGCGATTGGTGGTGGTCCTGGTGGGAATCGTGCGTATTCGTTGGAGAATAATACGACGTGATACGATTATACTTAGAATTGACTTCAAAACGTGGGTGCGGTTTCCCAACCGCACCAGACACCTTTACCAATTACCAAATTTTCCTCCATAAAACCCTACATATCTATTCAATCCCAAACTCTACATTCTAACAACTTAGATCATCATGCTTTTCACATTTTAAAATAAATACTTAATATTATATTCACATATGAATAGGTTTTGTCTGATATATACTTTAAACATTCGTAACAGTGCAAACAGGACAAGAAACTTGACGACATGCAACAGACATATAAATACTCAAACATGCTAACCGAGACACCTTATCCCATTATCTATTGAACCATCCCTTTGAAAACGTATACATGCGTCAGTAATACGAGCTGCAGCAAAAGGAGAAAATGATAGCCATAACAAGAAGACATTAGTGGTTATATCACTGTTTATGTTGCTATCTGTTTTGTAATGAGGTTGATTTGGACCTACCGGAACAATATGATGATAGGATTGTTTCTAAACTGTGATTGATACATTTATGTTTAACACTAAAGATGTGATATATAAAACAATGTAGAATATGTGTTATAGTAAGCACTAAAATAAGTATACATATTCTGAGATTATGATAGCCTATAACCTTATGAGATATTCATTATATTTATGCAAGCGCGTCCTTGATTTTATTAGCGATGGTGACAGCAAAGTCGATGTATTACGAACATTTTAGATTTCGGGGATGCATCTATAACTGGTTAAATGCCGAAGATCCTTTGGCTTGTAAAAAGTCGGATCCCCAAGATTCCTGTTGCTTTGATTATGATGCCTTCAAGCAACATGTCGGCGATTTTCCTGATGCCACAGATGGAGCGCGCCAGCCATTTTGGTGTATCGAAGCACTGTATCTGGTATACGCTGAAGAAGCTTAACATGACGCGAAAAAGATACATACTTACAAAGATTCAGTGTCCGGTAATACGCGAGGCGTATATCGCTGTGTTTCACAAGGCAACTGATGTATTCGGTAAAACGCCAGTTTATGTAGATGAGACAGATTTTGAGATATTTGATTTCCGCCGATATGCTAATGCCTCCAAAGGTATGTGTGTTGCGGATAAAATATTAGGTTCTCATCGGTATAAGACGACTATCTTGGTTGCAAGTAGAATTTGGAAGCAAATAGATTCATGTATATTTATACATGCGGGTTAAATTTTTTTTCAAAAACATTTGACATTGATAAGATGACGTGCTATACTATACGGTAGTGATTGTAGGGAACCAAAGTTTATCGCCTCAAGACAAGATGTATTACTTATCAAAACAAGGAGATAAAAATGCTAAGTACGAAGGAAAAAGTGGCTGAATGGTTAGAAAATAATCCGGATGGATGGCTCACACAGTCTTTCGAAGCTATTAGAAAGGAGATAGGTATATCGGCTGCTTCTGTAGATAGGTATTTGCCAGAGTTGATTGCTGAACGAGAAGGCCTTTTACCGTCTCAAGTGATGCAAAAACGACAGGAGGCAGGTATTACTTTTCCGAGGAAGTCAAAAATAGACTTGCAGAAGGTTCGTGAGGTTATTGAAAATAATCCAGATGCCCCTGTTCGTGATTTGGTCTATCTTGCAAAGTGTAGTCCAAATACGATTAAAAAAGTACGCAAAGCAATTGAAGAGGAAAATCAAAGCACGGACAGTGAGAGTGAATCTAACAATAAGGAGGCTGAAATAGAGGAACTAAAAGCGCGCATAGCCGAACTTTCTGAGAGTTAGGTGGTAGCTACAATAGCACTAAATAGTTGTAGTGTCTCTACTGATCTACGAATGCTGCTGTGTTTTAGTATATGAAGTCATTATGTAATCTATTTGCTGAAACCGAAGCAAAGATATTTTCGTATATGTCAATTGACATTAGTAAATTTAAAACACGTGTAGAACATCGGACCGTATTTACAACCATGTTGATGATCCTACGACAGCATACACAGGAAGAAATTTTGGTGTTTCCGTAATCGTTGTGAGTATGCTAAAGTGCTTAATAAAGGTGGGAAAAGATAAAGAAGAGAGTCTTGAATATGAATGGGTATCTGTAAATTTTTAGGTCGTCGATGAGAAGTCCAAAAAAAAATTTGACATATACCTTGAAATATGTTACAATTGATTATGATTATGCAGGGCTGTGCCCTGCATAATATAGAAGACGGGATTGCCGAAGGGTTAAGGCCTCAGGTTTCGCAGACCTGATTATGAGGGTTCGAATCCCTCTCCCGTCTTCCAATATAGTGGGATGGTAGATCAATTGGATAGATCGGTCAATTGCTAGTTGAGAGGTTGCAGGTTCGAATCCTGCCCATCCCATTTTAAGCGAAGCAAAACGGATTTCTTAATATTTGATTTTGCTCGCTCTTATAATATAATTATACCATAATTACTATTCAGAGTCAATACTTTTTCAATTTTTTGTTTTTCGCTTGTGTTTTTCTTTTAAGGTTTAGCAGAAGCAATCACTGGATTCAGCCAACATGTTACGAAAACAGATCCTATTCCAAGCCTTATATTCAGAATACATCAACAAGGAATTCTTATTTTATTATAAAGCTAAATGCCAGAGTGTCTGGCTCTGGCAACCCAACATAGACATACCTTGAAGGTAGAGGTCACGGTTGGCTGTCCCTATCTTTTTCAAAGAAAAGCACCGTCCTTACGGCACGTATTCGGGCAAAGGAATAATCAAAAGTTGCGTCGCATGCTGCTATGTCTTAATCTGCAACTTTATCTTCGGATGATTCAGTGGACGCTGGCTTCTCTGCAGACGGTTCTGGATCAACAAACTTATACTTACCTGTTTTCCGCAATCTTTCCTCTACTTCTTGATAATGAGCGAGTAATCGGTTTATATCATGCCCATATTTTTCTGATATTCTATATCGTATTTCGCGAACTTCCTTAACGACTTCGTTCATTTCTGTACTGCGAAGATCAATTTTCTTACTCATTTTATGCAGTCCCTCCTAAAATATTATACCCCGCAAAGATTCAATTGTAAAAACAAGATATTCATGAATTTGATACCATTTGAGGTGCTAACACCAGCGCGCTTCGGGCAGGGACGTAAAGTTGAATAGACTGTGCTTGCTCCTCCATAGCAACATCTTGCCACGGATAATGGACACCCTCAACGGCACCGTAGCCTCCAAAATTAGTATCATCGGTATTGAGGATGAGACGGTAATCTACCTTTTCAGGCACAGGAATTCGACAATCTGTTGCTGATGCTGTCGGGTGAAAGTTGAAGGCAAACACAAGTCCGTCACGTGCATACACAATCTGTTTTGCGTCCTCATGAATGAATAACAGTTGAATGCTTTCATCAGTGAGTAGGTGATACGTTGTATCAAGACCTTGCATTGCAGCATCAAAGGCGTTCAGATGCTGATAGTGGAGCGTGTCATCATCAACGAGATGCCATTGCCTCCGTGCATACCAATAGGAATTGTTATTTCCGGCACGCGGGAAATCAATCCACTCAGGGTGTCCAAACTCATTTCCCATAAAGTTGAGATACCCTTCACCACCTAAACTAAATGTGAGAAGACGAATCAATTTGTGTAATGCAACGCCACGCGCAATTCTAAGGTTTGGTGTGGAAACGCTCATTTTTGTGTAGAGTTCGGCATCCATCAACTGCATCGCAAGTGTCTTATCACCGACAATGCTTTGGTCGTGGCTTTCGACGTAAGCGATATGTTTTTCGCCTGCGCGGCGGTTTTGCAACATACCGTAAATCTCGCCAATACGCCAATTTTCATCCTTTTTCTCTTTCAACAGCCGAATCCAATAGTCTGGAATGCCCATTGCAAGGCGATAATCAAAACCGAGTCCACCTTCTTCAATCGGGCGTGCAAGCCCGGGCATTCCGCTCATATCCTCAGCAATAGAGATTGCGTTTGGATTGACGGCATGGACAACCTCATTTGCTAACATCAGGTAAGCAATGGCATCCAACTCCACTTTGGGGCCGAAGTAATCATCGTAACCTGTGAACTTTTGCCCAAGCCCATGATCACTATATAACATGCTCGTAACACCATCAAATCTGAAACCGTCAAATCGATAGGTTTCCAACCAGTAGCGGATATTGCTGAGTAGAAACCGCTGCACCTCGTATTTGCTATAATCGAAACAGTGCGAGTCCCAAGCAGTGTGTTCGCCTTTTTCACCGGCATGAAAATAGTGATACTCTGTGCCATCAAAACGGTTCAGCCCCTCATTGATGTTTTTTACAGCATGACTATGCACCATATCCATAATGACCAGTAAACCCATTCCGTGCGCTATGTCAATGAGTTCTTTGAGTTCTTCAGGTGTTCCGAAACGGCTTGAAACAGCGAAAAAGTTGCTTACGTGATACCCAAAACTTGCATAGTAGGGGTGCTCCATAATTGCCATCAGTTGCACTGCGTTGTAACCTAAATTGGCAATTCGAGGCAACACGTTTTGTGTAAACTCATTGAACGTTCCGACCTTTTCCGCTTCCTGCGCCATACCGACGTGCGCTTCATAAATCCTTAGTCCTTCGGTGTTGGTGTTGAATTCGGGTGCGTCATGCTTCCATTGATATGGATTCGGAGGCGACCAATATTGTCCTGTAAATTCGGTTTCGCTTTCCTGAATGACACGTTGGATATAGGCGGGGATTCTGTCTAATTCACCGAGTTCAGATTTGACATGCACTTTTATTCGACTGCCGTGTGTGAATCGATCTGCATAAACGCTATCAGGTAGAAAAAGATGCCAGATTCCCCATTCATCAATGGACATCGGGTTGACATCACGATTCCAGTTGTTAAAATCGCCTATTAGGGAGAGGGATTGCGCTCCCGGTGCCCACTCGCGGTACCAAATACCGAATTTCCCATCATTTTCACCAGGGTTGAAACCGAAAATTCGATGTCCTTGACTTATTTCACCTAAGATGCCTCCGGTCTTCCCAATTGTTGCTCTGATACGTTGATAGTGGTCGAACCGTTCCCGTAATTGGGTCGCAAAAGGCTTTAAGAGGGAATCAAGTTTAATGAGGTGTGTGCCATCCGGTTTGTGTTTCTCCATAATGTATCAGTTTAACACAAGATCGTTAGTGATTCAAGTATGATGCCTGTTTTGGCAGGGTTATTTAGTTTTCGGTTTTTCTCCAATATTTTTTCACATTTCTATAAACTATCTGTAGGTCGGGTAGAGCGTGCGAAACCCGACACGTTTATATCCTGTCGGGTTTCGCACGCTCTACCCGACCTACGAAATAAACTCTCAGTAACACTCATCGACTGATAATTCTTAAAACTAAATAACCCTGCTGTTTTGGTGTGTAAAGTTTGTCAAAATCTTGCACTCCTCTTATTGTAGGAATGGGCGCACTAAGTGCGAAAAGCGCATTCACTGCGTTGATTTGGTGTCCGTCCATAGTTATATCAGACATGACTCGCAGAGACCTCTATTGAAATAAATTTTTGAAAATTAATTTGACTAATTTAGTCAGGTATTGTATATTTAATAACGAAATTAAATGTAAAGTTAAAAATTTAAGTTCGCAGTTCATGGAAATTCCTGTTGATACTGAGTATGATTAATCATCGTACAAATGGGTTCTCCTTTAGGCACACTATAATGGTTCTCTTATAGAATTCACGTTGTAAAAAAAAAAAGACGGGGCATCTATGCCCCGTCCTACGAAATAAGAGACGCGAGAAAGCATGACTGACAAAAATGTTTACGTCCTTACATCTGAAATATTATCAGTTTCAGACCATTGAGCATGTCGCTGAAGGGTGCGGATATCAATTTCTAACGACTCAGCTGCTTCACGTAAGGATGTAAACTTCTCAATACGCATCTGCGCAACTGCGCGTAGAATTTGATTTTGATTCATATTTTCAATGTTAAGTGATTCCGCTTCTTCAACAGTATCTGCATCAATTGAATTTCTCACGCTATACCACGGTTGGGTGGGGTGCGCGGAGAGTTCATGCATAATTATATGCTGCGTCTCTGGGTGAAGCGCTTCCCATATTGCATGCTGCGTCTCTTGCGGAAGTGTGCCCCATATAGAGATTAGCGTCTGTAAAAACTCAGGATAGATATTTGGAAAATCTTTTGGTTCAAGAACATCAGTAGTGGCGAGTGCAATAGCAGTTTGAATTGTGCTTCTTAGCTGCCGAATATTGCCCGGCCACGCCGCCTCCTGAAGGCGAGTGAGTGCCTCTGGAGTAATACCTGTTATTTTTTTACCGTACTCAGAACTGAACTCGGGAATAAAAGTTTCCACCAATGGAGGTATATCTTCAGTCCGGGCCCGTAAAGGTGGCAGGTGTAGCGTCAAACCCTTGAGACGGTAATATAGGTCTTCTCTAAATTTGTTTTTTTCAACGATTTTTTCTATATTTCTGTTTGTTGCGGTGAGAATATGTACATCTACTGCCAATGGCTGGTTTCCGCCAAGTCGCGTGAATGTGGTTGTGTCCAAAACGCGGAGGAGCATTTTCTGTGCATCCAAAGACATTTCGGGTACCTCATCTAAAAAGAGAATACCGCCGTCTGCTTGTTCAAATGCACCTTGTCTCTGTCGGATTGCACTGGTAAATGCGCCTGCTTCGTGACCAAAGAGTTCACTTTGTAAGAGTTCAGCGGAAAATCTTCCACAGTTAATAGCAATAAATGGGTTGTCCCGACGCGGACTATTTTCGTGAATATATTTTGCAATGCCTTCTTTACCGACTCCTGTTTCGCCGGTAATTAAAAAGGGAATATTTGATTGTACAACCTGTTTTACTGTGTTATAAATTGCCTGCATTTGCGAAGAAGGCAATTCAATAAACACTGGTTGCTTGTTCATAATGTGCTCCTTTAAAGTATATATTAGTCTGGACGAAGTATATTTAAGTTTGAACAGTTTTATTTCTAAAGGCTGATTGTGCCAGATGCGTCATTACCAAGCACATATCTTTTTTGCCTTGTAGAACGATAAAACTATGGCACATTTTTTCTGACTATTAACGTTGGATTTGGGATTTAGTTGACTTGACATTTTTACGTAACAATCACATTTATTCAATTTTCATTCCTTAGTATCAAGGCACAATTTTTGTATGGCACAGCAATTTTTGCATGTTGAAACACAATTATCTATGTTACGCTCTACAATTTTTGCGTATTGAGTTACAGAAACAAGATAGCAAAGAGAGATTACTTTGACTGTGTAGAGATTTTTCAAAGAAAATGAATACTTAACCTTCTCTGCTAATCCTAATAGTAGCGTATGTTTTTAACATATTGTCGTAACAGGTATTCCGAAATCTTAGCAATTGAAGCGTGAAATATAAGATATTGAAGGAATTTGGCATGGAACTTGCTTATTTTATTTAGTTCCAATGCGCCTTTTTCGTCAATATTGGGAGTATTTAGTTAGATATAGAACTTTAAAACATAGGCACATGTCGTGTGCCTTAATGGTGTAAGCGCGCCTGTCCCTCTCCCCTAAGGCGTGCTTACAAAATCGCGATTTGGGTAGGAGCGCTAACCAAATCGCGATTTTTGGCGGTAGCAGTTTTCGGATTGCTACCCCTTTTTGTTAAGAATTTACAAACGAAATGCTGTTTTCCGATGTGCTTAAAAAGCGTTCCCGCGAATATCGTTTACCGGCTGCTGACTGTAAAAGTCAATTGTTGGACTTTGCTGCCGCTCTACTCGACCTACAAGTGGTTTATACTGAAAACCGATAGATAATTTGCTAATTAAATACTATAGTTTGGACATTTTACCTGCTGTTCAAGACTTGCTGAGAAACTGTTTGGTATATAAAGCAAAAGAGTGGACACCTTTCGCCCCGCTGGGGCTTTAGACTAAGACATTTACTTTTTCTATACACCTTTCGCCCCGCTGGGGCTAAGGTGTTATCTTGTATTATTTTATATTTCTGCGATTTTGCTGGTTGAAAGAACTCGTAGAGAAACACCTTTGGGCAGCCCCAGCGGGGCGAAAGGTGTATAGAAACAAGGTAAACAACCCGCTTCAGCCCCAGCGAGGCGAAAGGTGTATCAATAAACGATATTGTTGTCTAAAGTGTTTCTCGTAATCCAGTCTATTACTCAAGAACCCTAAAATTGTCCAAACTATAGTAATTAAATATGGAGTAAGATTTTACTGTTAGACTTCACAGTGGCAAGTGTTCACAGGACAAGTACCTGCCGCACAGACTTCTGACATTGCTATGAGTTGGGGAATAGAGGATGATTCGGTGGGTTGACGTAGTTCTCTATATGAATCCTTTAGAATAGAGATCGCGGACTTGAGAAAGATACTTGTAATGAGTAAACCTACCGCAACGTCTGGTAGTTTGGATTGGGTGATAGCAACGAGTGCCGCTGCGAAGAAAACACTTGAGTTTGCGATAATATCATTGCGGGAACACAACCAGGTTGAACGCATGTTTATATCGTCAGCTTTGTGTTTGGATAAAAGAAACAAGCAACTGGCGTTTGCGATCAAAGCAAGGGCACTCATGAGAAACATGAAATGCGACTCTGGGATTCCGCCTGCAAGGAATTTATGGACACTTTGGAACAAGACACCGATACCAAAGATTGCCATAATGCTACCTTTGAGCAAGGCTGCACCTGCACGCCATCGATCATTTTTAGCAATTGCATAAAGGCTGAAACCGTAAACTAAAGTGTCGCTCAACATATCAAGCGAATCGGCTTGCAATGCGACTGAACCTGCTAAGAGACCAACGCATAATTCCAAGCAGAACATGGTGCCGTTAATGGCAAGTACAATCCATAGTATTTTGGATTGTTGATCACGGAGCACTTCAAGTTCATCAGTTTTTTCGTGACAGCAATTATCCATAAGATTCCCATTTTCTTACAATACAATTATGAAGATCTATACTTGAGTGACATGCATACCATCTTTGATAGACAGATGCCAACTGATTTCAAAAATAGACGCGAAATGAGGTAAAGAAAAGGTTGGGATATGCCCCAAACTCCGATTGGAACTGAGTTAGATCATTGTTTTTAGGCCGTTTTCCGATGCTGAAAAAACTACCGACAGAGATGTGGATATCCTCAGCGATATTATACGCAATCTGTGGGGCAATCCACGTCGACAAGTCGGATAAATTGCACAACATCTGTCCGCTGATGTTGATTAGCGGTGTGAGCTGATGGGAGAATCCGGGGGCAAGATAGTGGGTACTAAGCAGATAAACCCCGCCATGAGTATATGCAGGTTGGGTTAGATTGGTGAGGAAATTTTCTGGTTTCTCCACACCTGCTCCATTATAATGGTATTCTATAAACCCATAGGTCTCACCACCGAAACTATAGTCTAATCCAACAGAGGTCCGCAAATAGTTGCTTGTTCCGTTAGGTTGATGATCAAGAGATCTGACAAATACATAGGCAGTTTCCAGCCAGAATCCTGCGCCTCCAATACCGCGAGTAATATCTAAACCTATAAGCTGTTCTTTCTGAAATTCCAATAGTAAAATTGAGAAGTCTGTTTCTGCCGCATTTAATTGTGTCCGGACATAGATAGCACTTTTATCAAAATTGAACCTGTTACCAAAGATGTATCCGGTATCCACTTCTCCGAGGATACCGACCGGAATCCGGATACGGACTGCGTCTACGCCAATACGGTCTTCTGTGTCCAGCTGATCATAAGTGTAAGGAGCAACAACATCGGTTGGATTTATAATCCGTGCGCTCCCCCAAGCGATTGCGTCTCGACCAATAGAGATGTCCGCGAAATCAGTACTAATCTGCATCGAAGCCCGATCGAGATTATGATAGATACCTACGTTGCCGATCGGTTCATTTTCACTTGGATAGATAAGTGAATCAAAATCTGCGACGCGGTAACGGGATGAGGCAAAACCAACAGCAAATGGGGATTCAGTAAAGAGTGAAAGGTCTTGAACGCGCGGTGTAAAATCGTAAGCAAAAGCAAAGGAAAGGCTTTCGGTAGGTGCGTAAGACGAGTTGAGCCGCAGTCGGTTGACCACTGCCCCCATCATCGGTTCGCTTGTGGAAGGGGAGTTGAAGGTCGTAAAAAAGTTTTTGTAGTAGCCACCCAATTGCAGTTCCGCGTTGGCAATTTTGACAAAAGGGACTGTCAGAAGCCAAACAATAAGTATCACAATTTTTCTGATTTGTTGCGATCCGCTATTTCGTCTCATCAGTGTCTATTTGCCCGTCACGAAGTGTAATCAACCGTTTTGCGCTCTCCATGACCATCGGATCGTGCGTTGAGAAGATGAAAGACATGCCTGTTTCATCGTTAAGACGACTCATCATCTCAAGCAGATCACTACCAGTTTTGGAGTCGAGGTTGGCTGTCGGTTCGTCTGCAAGGATAATGGTAGGTTCTGAAACCATAGCGCGAGCGATAGCGACACGTTGTTGCTGTCCACCTGAAAGCTGCGTGGGAAGTCTGTCTTCAACGTCCTTTAATCCGACAGATTCAAGCATTGCTACAACTCGGTCATGCCGTTCTGCTTTTGGCACACCTGCTAATAGCATGATGTATTCAACATTTTCCTCAACTGTTAGCACGGGAATCAGATTGTAAGCCTGAAAAATGAAGCCGATGTTATCCCGCCGAAAGTCAGAAAGTTCATTGCCGCCCATCTCTGATAACACTTTGCCGGAAAGCCATACTTTTCCTTCCGTGGGCGCATCTAACCCAGAAATTATATTAAGAAAGGTTGTTTTTCCCGAACCGGATGGACCAACAATTGCCGTAAATTCTCCCGATTGAATAGTTAAATCAACACCGTTAAGAGCATTTACAGGAATTCCATCAGCGTCATAAACTTTTGTCACGCCTTCAGTAATAATGACATCGCCTTTTGGCGAAGCTTGCAAGCCAAAACTTGCTGTAGAAGTGTGGTTTTGTTCCATGATAATTTCCTAAAAACTACGCCGCATTGCGTCAACTGGCGACATTTTGGCAACATGCCAAGCTGGATACAGTCCGGCAATGATAGTGAAAACAAAGACCGCAACCGGGTAAACGGTAAACTGTTCAATCGTTAGAACAGGAAAGATGAACTCTTGCACCGTCACGCCCATCATTTCATTACCCGTATAATCTAAACCGATATTTGCAAATATTGCAGTCAATACAAAACCGAGTATCACCCCGATTACAATACTCACGATAGCCAATGCCCCTGCCTCAAATAAGATGATGCGCGCCATGCCGAAAGAACGCGTTCCAACGGCGCGCAACACGCCATACTCAAACATTCGTTCATATAACGACATAAATAGTGTGTTGATAATACCAAAAATAACCACCCCGAACAGCACAATTCCCATGATGTATTTGCTGTATTCGGACATTGCAAACACTTTAGGTAATTGCGGTAGTATTTGCGTCCAACTGAGCGCCTCGTTCCCATGTTGAGAATAGGTCTCCCAAAATGGTACTTGCTTGTTTTGACCATATTCGGTTGAAGTAAACTTAATCGCTATTTCATGGACATTATTACCAATAGCAAGCATCTGTTGTGCCTTTTTAAGCCGAACAAACGCCATACCACTGTTCATCGCTGCATCAGCAAAATAATAAATCCCAGAAACACGGAACCAATCTTCAAAATAATCTCCACTTTTGGCTTGAACGACTGTCACGACCACCTTATCTCCGAGTTCAACTTCCAGAATTTCGGCAAGTTTGCTACCAATAACTATATCATGCTCATTCGTCTTTTCAAAGAAGACACCTTCCGTAATTGCATCATCAATTTGGGATAGGTATTTTTCTGTTGATGGCTGAACACCGACGAGGTTAATTGCACTTCTATTTGCCGATGATGCAATCATACCAGAAGCAAATGTTCTTCGTGTAAAATATTGGACGTTCGCTTCTTTAGCAAGATTTGCTCCCACTTTATCAATTTCCTGAATAGTCATTGAAACCTCTTGCGTGTCCCGAAATCCTTGCCGATGAATCTGTGCATCACCGATGAAAGAATCGGTAGCCGTTTTAATCAGATTCTCCATCATCCCAATCATGAAAGCATCTCCGAAGATAAGCGCTGCCAATCCGATGCTGATTGCTATTGACGCAATGATCGTACGTCGTTTATTTCGTAAGATGTTTCTCCAAGCGAGTTTGATTAAAATCAGAAACATAGTTTTATTAGTTTCCGGTTATCGATTTTCTGTTTTCGGCTACCAGTAAGAGAAAATTTCTTCCTGACAATCAACAACTGACAACCATTTAATGTGTCCGCATCGCTTTTGCAGGCATAATCCGTGCGGCTTTTATTGCTGGAAACAGCCCGACAAGCGTAGCCGACAGCATAACGGTAATACCTGGTATCATGAGAGATCGGGCGTTGACTTCAGCATACATCGTTCCAAATTCAACACCGCCCATGGTCAACCCTTCGGCATACGTGAGACCGTATATGGACAACAGATAATTAATAAAAACTCCAAGTAGCGCACCAATAGCAATGCTGCCAACAGTGATGATAACTACTTCACAGATAACCAACCAGAAAATTTGGATAGGTTTTGTTCCAACTGCCTTTAGCACACCGTATTCACGTGTGCGCTCTAATACAGACATCAGGACGGTGTTGAGAACACCAATTGCAACGATAAGCATAATAATGAGACGTGCAACAGCATCTCCTTGCTTATCAGCCTGCATCGCATCATAAAAGGATTTTGCTACCACTTGCCAAGGTAAGATTTCAAGGTTTGAATCGTTGAGACTTCCTTTAATCGCTTCCGTTATTTTGCCGACCTTATTGATATTTGATACAATTACAACGATTTCGTGGATTCGCCCCTCAAGCACAAACAGTTCTTGTGCATCTTCAATGTGTAGGTAGCAGGTTATCCTGTCCGTTATGTTATCGCCACTTTCTGCTAAACCAACAATTGTATATTCGTCATTTGCAATTGAACCGTCTGCAGCTTGGGAAAAAATCACGATTTTACTGCCAAGTGTTGCAGCAAGCGTTTTTGCGAGCCCTTGACCAATGACTGCCTCACGCGATGCAGCTTCCGCTAAAGTATTCCCTTGAACCACTTTTTTATTAAATTGCGTTGCTTCGATTTCCCGTGCTACATCAACCCCAACGATTTGTACAGCCGTGCTCTTTTCACCAACGGAACCGAGTCCACCTGCATAAACTCTTGGTGTCCATGCTTCAACGTCTGCGTTACTTTGAATTGTTTCACCAACGGATTCATAGTCCCTAATCGTTTTATAAATAGAAGGTTTGTCATGATAACCTTCTTGATGCACCTGAATGTGTCCGATACGGTTTCCGGTAAACATCTTGATAACATTTGAGTACGCACCATCAGATAAACCGATAACTATTGAGGAAAGTGTGAATCCAACAATCATGGCAAGGGCAGTTAGGATTGTTCGTCGCTTTTGTCGGAAAATGTTGCGAAATGCGATTTTGAGTATCATAGTGGCAGGAATGCTCCGCGTGCAATCAAACGCTTATTTTATAAAGTAAGTAGATAATTTTGCTTATTGAGCGATCAACATTTTCACCCGATGCGGTTCGGTGGATGACCTGTAGTATATGAGAATGTCCTGTTTGTTGTCTTTGTTAAGGTCTACCAACTTTATATTTCGTTCGTCTTCAGGCATAGCCACTGTCACCTTTTGGGGCTTATGCGCTAATAGTTTCGGTCCTGG
The DNA here is from genome assembly GCA_965219695.1 of Candidatus Poribacteria bacterium. Lineage (GTDB taxonomy): Bacteria > Poribacteria > WGA-4E > WGA-4E > WGA-3G > MSPOR6. The sequence goes on from CBDCOJ010000026.1 coordinate 266,534, forward strand.
GACACCGAGAAAGACGTGCATCTCTTCCCAATTTTTTCCTATTAGTAAGTCTGGACGTTTATCACCGTTTACATCACCTAACAGGACAGCTGGAAAGAAAACCCGTTTTTTCTCAAACAGATCAAAGTTTGGTCTGATTTTACGCTTGGTAGCAGGCTTTTTGGAATAGGCACCGTCTTCCATGTGATATAATTCAATATCTATCGCTATAGAACTGCCAACCATTGCACGGGTCATCCCGCCTATACTGGTTTTTACGTCTTTGAACAGAATGTCAATATTACCATCTCCATCAAAATCCTGTAACCATTGGGACGAATAACCCCAAGGCAGTAATGCTCCAGCAGTACCTCGCGGCTGAATCGACACACTGGTTTCTTGTGCGAATACCGTTCCGTTAGGAGTCGGCGCACCGAAATGGACTTCGTATCGGCTTTGCTGTTTGCCGAGACTCCGTCCCTCCAGTGTAAGGATTACCATATCAGCAACCCCGTCACCGTTCATATCTCGGAATGTGTACAAGACTCTCCGTTTAGTGTTCTCTCTGAAACCAGAGATAAGCGCGAACATGTTCTCTCCGCTGAATCCGAAGGCGATTGAATAGGCGCCGTCCGTGTCAAATGGCACATCAATCGTGAAGGTTTCAGACTCCGTAGAAAACATGTCGTTCTCGTCTTGGCGATAAACATCAAAATGGTCAACGTTCCAGAACACAAGGTCGGTGCGTCCGTCGCGGTCATAGTCCATTTGATGCAAACGACTAAGGTACCAGAAAACCGTCAAAGCGTTTATCCCTACCTCACGGTAGCTGCGGGATTCATCCATAGCAAACTTGTCAAGAAAAGGGTCTGGCGGTCCGAGTTTTACAGGTTCGGAAAATGAGCCATTGTTCAATTGTGTGGCGATCCAGAAACCATCAATATCTGGTACAACTATGTCGTCGAGTCTATCTCCATTTAGGTCCTGGGTGATGTCAATATGAGGGATTACACTTGCATCTGTCGCGTTGTAGTTGGTAGTGATGTTTATTAATGTGTGTTCCGACTCCGAGTCAGGATCAAACCAATTGAGGCGACCATGCTCGTAGGTGATAAGTCTATCGCGCCCACCAAAAGTTGCCATGTCAACGAACAGAACATCTGGACGCAATGTTGTCTCAAGTTTTGACACCCAGACATCATCGCTAAACGCATAGATACGCAACCGACGCGCATCGTTTGTGTCAATGTTCACTACAGCGAGTTCTGCTATAGGACCACCTAAAAGAAACCCTGTCAAAATGGTCTGATGTTTTGTGGTACCTGTGATGACCTCGTGCTGCTTAAACGAGACCGCTACATCAGGAACGGGTGCTGTCTGTTTAATCTCTCCGCTTGGCACCCTGGAGCATCCTGATAGGAATACGCCGAAGATGAATATGGAAAAGCAACACTGAAGCAGATTTCTAAAAATAGGCATGTATGCCCGCTCCTACGTAAACACCAGCAATACCTTTGGATTGAGAATTGTCGTTTTCTCTGCCAATCCCTTGACCAATACTAAGGTTTAAGCCAAGCGGAATCCCGCCAAGTGAAAACACAAGTTCCCCTCCAAAAGAGATTCCAGCTGCCAGTGTTGTGGTTTTGGTAATTTCTGTCTCAAGATCCGTTTGTGTTTTATAGCGCCAACCGCCTTCCAATGTGAAATAGAGTCGTGCTTCGTTCCATTTGCCTCGGTGTTCGAATATGGCATACGAAACACTTGCACCTAACATGTGGTCTCCATCCTGATCGTTAAGAATAAAACGTCCGACAGTTTGCAGGTATATAGGCGCCAGTCCGTTATAGCGAAAACTCATGCCACCAAATGCCGGTGTGGCTCCCTGAGATCCGATACCGAAATTTTTGGTAAGGTTTGTCTGTTGTGCTTGGATTGAGGAGGTAAAAATTAGAGTCAAAATGAGACAAATTGGATAGATAAATGCACGTGCCTTTATCTTTCGCATAAAATCGTGATTCATAATAAAGTCCATTCAGGATTCCTTGTTAATAGAAACATCGTACCAATTTCAAGCATACTGTTTTGAATGTAAGAGGCGCAATGAATTGCGCGTGGTGAATGTGCGTCCGACATTCACATTAAACGCGTTTTTGTTAATGAGTAGTTATTATTCAAAAATGTTATTATCTTCTTTTTTGTAGATTTCGACGTGTGAAGATTTTATCGTCAACGCTTGAGTCAAATGTGGCAGTTACCCAGCGAACGACCGTTTTGTGTCCTTCTTTGTTTTGCGGAATCATTTCCATGACAGAAGGAACGGTTTTGCGTCCAAACTTTTTAACCTCTTTGAAATTTAGAACACGCATCAATTTCCCTTTTTCATCATAGAAATGCTGCCACACCGGCATATAATCGGTTGCTCGGACAGATGCAATAATTTTCCCCCAAACGATTGAGGAGTCTTCCTTCGGTATTAGCTGAACATAGATCAGATCAACAGAAGCGTCTTCTGGTGTAATCAATTGATATGTGTAATCATCAAGCATTGACGATTCTTTGACCAAATCGTCATTCGTGAAATCAGACCCCATCCACGATCCCATCATCATTGATGGTGAAATCTTCATCGTTTTGTTTACTTTTGGCAGATAGTTCCACATTTCGTTTCCGATGCGTAGTGTTGCGACTCCTTGTTCTTTCTTTGGTGCAGTAATTCGGATAAAAGTTCTGTCCGTTCCTTTTGTCCAAATCAGCATCTTTAATGTGCGTTCGTAATGTGGTGTGACGATATGCATCTCCATGTCAGCATGACTTGTTTTACTGCGGTAGAGTTGATCTATATGTTTGATGATTGCTTCAACATCGGGAGCAGAAGTGTGATTTGCTGCAAATAAGTTAACAGTCGTAACAAACAGAAAGAAAAAGCATACTATCAAATTCAGTGAGGTCCTATTTGACTTAAAATGTGAGAAAAAATCGCGGGTAAAAAAGTTAGATTTCATCATTTCTTGATCATCCTTTTACCTTTTGGGCTATGCAATATATGGTAGAGATTAGAATTAACGCTACATTCCTGAACTGTGAATCAACGCTGAATGCGCGTATGGCATCCATCGGGAGGGAACTCCGATTCCCGACTGTTCCTAAGTTTCTGTCGCGATTCGGAGATCGCTCCTACAGAGGAAATGTAGAATTATTTCTATTGTCCACTATAAGCAATCTTAAAGACCTTCCAATACTTTATTATACCGCAAGACTTATAAAAAGAACAAGTCTTTCACTGCTTTTGACAGAGGCATTCAGTTCTCCAGTAATTTTACATTTTATCATAAGTCTTTCTTGTAGGAGCGATCTCCGCATCGCGACGAAAACATTGGTGTCGGGAATCGGAGTTCCCTCCTACAATAAAATTAAGTGGGAGAAACTCGACAATTGAACGGCTCTGTGCACACGCTTCAATTAATTGACTTCTATAGGTAGACCTTGTATAATAGTTACAAATTATTTTGACCTGAACACCTTGGAGCAAAGCATGAGATGTTTTGGCACTTATGGCCCCGTCTATCCCGATATAAACTATGTCGTTTCACGTAAAGAGGAACTTGCCGATTTCATAAATCGTGTGAAACAGGGACGTTATATCGTTCTATTTGCTCCACGGCAGACAGGCAAAACAACCTTATTCAGAAACGTAATTGACGCACTTGCAGCAGAAGAACGTACTTATCTTCCTATACAACTAAATTTTGAAGGGTACGTAGATACGGATTCTTCTACTTTTTATCCTTCTCTATGTAGAGAACTCTGTAGGCAAATTAATTACTTCTTCCAAAAACGTGAGGAAAATCCTTCTGATGAATTAATCCATTTTATGGAAAACGCGCAGATTATCAATCCTATTTCAATGCGTGAATTTTTTGAACGTTTGGGAATTTTATTGCAAAATCAAAAGTTTGTTATTATCATTGACGAATTTGATGGCATTCCACCTGATGCTCTCCGTGGGTTCTTGCACACACTACGCCAAATATATCTTTCCAATGTGGATTTTCGGTGCCCGTATAGTGTCGGTATTGTCGGTGTTAAAAACATAACCCAACTTAACTATGATCGCTCAATCTCACCCTTCAATATACAAGATGAGTTTAGGTTGTCAAACTTCACACTTGCACAAATAGAAGAACTCTTTTCACAATACACTGAAGAAGTTGGACAACCCTTCTCGCTTGAAGTTATTAAAGCAATACACAAACAGACAGCGGGACAGCCATTTCTGGTAAACAGATGCGGGCAAATTCTCACTGATGAACTTGATATTCCGAAGTCCGATCCAATTCAGATGCATCATTTTTCAGAAGCATACAAACAACTCCTAAAGGAACGGAACACCAATATCTCCCATCTTGTAACAAACATTAAAAGAGATCCACGTTTTGAGAAGCTGCTTATGCGTATTACCTTTTATGAAGAACGCAGACGTTTCAACCTCGACGATGAGGTAATCAGTGAACTTGCGACTTACGGAATAATTGGAGAAGATGAGGATGGAATGTGTCAAGTCCGTAATCCTATCTATCTACACCGCGTTCTACAAGCGTTTCAGCCATTCATAAATGGACTTGAGGACCAATACTTTGCCCAAGACGGACCAATGGACTTCACCGAGTATGTCTCAGAGACTGGACAACTTCAGATACGAACACTTATTGAAAACTTTAGTGATTTTATCGCACGCGCAGGCTATAGAATCCTACAAGTGCCTGATACGCCGCAAGAATTCGTCGGGCAGTATCTGCTTTTTGCTTATCTCGACGAGTTTGTGCAAATGGTTCGTGCTACGATGTATCTGGAAGTTCCAACGGGTAGAGGTCGGGCTGACCTTATCATTGGGCACAGAGGACAAAAATATATTGTTGAAACCAAAGTTTGGCGAAATGAAAAAGCATATCAGGCAGGCAAACAGCAACTTGCTGCGTATCTAAAACTTGAGAATGCAGTAGAGGGGTATTATATTGTGTTTGACTATCGTGAGAAACCCAATTCACAGGTTGAAACAGATATCGTTGATGGAATTGTTATTCAGAGTTATGTTATCCCTGTCTTGCAACAACGTCCATCACAATTGGCGTAATATAGTGAATTTTACAATTAACTTTACATTATTGAGTTGTAGGAGGGAACTCCGATTCCCGACGGCTAATAGGTTGAGTCGTGATTCGGAGATCACTCCTACAGAAGAAGTGTAAACTTGTTTTTTTAATTCACTTATAGAATTCCAAGCAACCTCTGGCTTACGATTATAAATTCTGAAACGAGAAAATTATGCAAAAACAGACAATCCAAGGTAAGACTTTCACAAATTCAATCGGCATGCAGTTCGTTAGAATTGAACCTGACACTTTTATGATGGGTTCAGAACAAGCAAATCTTGCAGATGAATTAACAGCAGGAAAAGAGTATCTGCGTGATGGTGATTGGGACGAAAAACCGATCCATCAGGTGACACTTAGCGCACCGTTTTATATCGGCATGTTTCAGGTGACGAATGCACAATATGAAGAATTTCAACCTAATCATAGCGAACTACGTGGAAAATTAGGCTTTTCACAGGACGATGATGAGGCAGTTATTTTTGTGGATTGGCACGATGCGACCCGTTTCTGCGAATGGTTATCTGAAAAGGAAGGACTTCCTTATCGGTTACCAACTGAATCGGAATGGGAATACGTCTGCCGCGCAGGCACAACTACGCATTTTCATACCGGTGATACATTGCCCGATAAATTTCATAAAAACGTTGGGGAGAGTTGGTACCCAGATGCAGGACGGAGCCAAGGGGCGGAAGAAATAGTGCCTTTACATGTTGGAAAAACGCCACCGAACGCATGGGGTGTTTATGACATGCATGGAAATGTTGAGGAGTGGTGCCAAGATTGGTATGGGCCTTATGAATCAGACCTGCAAGTTGACCCTATGGGGAGAGAATCCGGTTTGTATCGTGTAACACGAGGCGGTAGTCATTCGACGCTGCTATGTTACCTACGTTCTGCAAATCGGATGGGAGCAGTGCCTGATGATAAACATTGGTATATTGGATTTCGCGTTGTGTGTGGAGAGATACCTGAAACCGCAACGGTTCTACCAGCACCGAAGGTGGCATTATGGGGACAGAACGTCAAACAAGTTACGGCACAGCGGAGTGTGTCTACTACTGTACCGTATTTTGCTGAACCAATTCCGTTTGTCCTAATTCCTGAAGGGGCTAACGGACCGCTTTTTTCAAGACATAACCACGTTCCCGCGATAGTGGAATGTCCAAACGGAGATATGTTTGCAGCATGGTATTCGTGTGTAACTGAACGTGGGCGCGAGTTGACGCTGGCTGCAAGTCGCTTACGTTTTGGTGAATCGGAATGGGAAGTTGCTGAACCATTTTGGGGACCGCCTGACCGCAATAATCACGCGACTTCTCTGTGGCGTAATGAGAACGGACGGATTTACCATTTCAACGGTCTATCAGCTGCGGCAACTTGGGGTCCTTTAGCATTAATAATGCGCTACTCTGACGATAACTGTGCGACATGGTCAAAACCTCGTTTTATTTCACCTGAACATCGTTTGCGACACATGCCAATCGCTTCTGTTTTCCGAAGACAGAATGGCTCAATTCTTCTTGCGTGTGATGCAGTGACGGGTGGAAACGGCGGCACTGCGATATGGCTAAGTGACGATGATGGTGAAACTTGGTACGATCCTGGGGCGGGTCAACCTATCCCTGAATTTGCAGCGGGCAAAAGCGGTGGATGGATTGCTGGAATACACGCTGCCGTTGTGGAGTTATCTGACGGTCGGCTTATGGCGTATGGACGAGGTGACACAATAGACGGTCGCATGCCGAAAAGTGTTTCAGAAGATGACGGCAAAACGTGGCATTACAGCGCGAGCCAATTTCCGGTTGTATCGGGTGGGCAGCGATGTGTATTTTTGCGACTTCAGGAGGGCCCGATCTTTCTTGCATCTTTTACAGGCAGCCGTAAAACACCTGAAACGATGTCTATTGTTGATGAATCAGGAAATGAACGTCTGGTAACAGGACTTTTCGGTGCACTCTCCTATGATGATGGGGAAACGTGGTCTCACATACGCCTGATTTCAGATGATGGACCTGACAGAGAAATCGAAACAATGGATGGACATCCTTTTATCATGGGAAAAAACAGTGCCGAACCCGGAGGGTATCTCGCGGTATGCCAAGGTCAGAACGGCATTGTCCATTTGATTAGCAGTAAACAGCATTATCGATTTAATTATGCATGGTTGAAAGAGTCACCACCATCGGAAGTGAGGAATTGAAATGAAACTTCCTTTTTTACATCAAGAAGTAGAAGTCAGTACCGATTTGCGCGAGAGTAACGACATCCTTGACAAGCCAGATGCGTTGCATGAACGTATTGCAGAAGATGGGTATCTATTGATACGTGGACTACACGATAAGGAAACAGTGCTCTCAGCGCGCCAACAGGTTCTGGAAAAGTTAGCAGCGAAAGGGATGCTTGCGCCTGATAAACCTCTCATGGATGGTATTTTCAACCCAGATTATCCCGAACCGACATCAACAGGATCAATGGGAAATAAAGCGTTGACGCAGCTGCCGGCATTTAAAGCCGTAGTTGAAGGCGCGCCGATAATGGATTTTTTCAAGCATTTCCTCGGCGGTGATGCGCGGACTTTTGATTTCAAATGGCTTCGGACTGCTGGTCCAGGATCAGGTTCGCCTATTCATTACGATATTGTCTTTATGGGGAGAGGTACACAAAATTTATACTCTTGCTGGACTCCTTTTGGCGATGTTTCTTTGGATATGGGACCGATTGTATTCTGCCTCGGTTCCAACCGATTTGCCAAGGTGCGGGAAACTTATGGACAGGCAGACGTTGACCGCGACCTGATTAAGGGACATTTTAGTGATGATCCACTTGAAATTGTTGAGAAATTTGGTGGGCATTGGGCAACAACTTCGTTTTCAACAGGGGATGTAATCATTTTCAGTATGTTTCTGATGCATGCGTCCCTCGTCAACACATCAAACAAAATACGAATTACTGCTGATACGCGCTATCAACTCGCAGCTGAACCGATTGATGAACGATGGATTGGCGAAGATCCGAAAGGACATTATGCTTGGAAGAAGAAAGATGCTAAAATTGAGTCATTAGAGGAATCACGGCGTAAATGGGGCATTTAGCTGCTGTTATGGTGGATTAGAAAAATAAGTTTACACGTCTCTTGTAGGAGCGATCTCCGAATCACGACGAAACACCTTGATAGTCGGGAATCGGAGTTCCCTCCTATAGCTTAAAAGTGTTCAAGTAATTCTAAAATCTACTATAATCATGGAGTCTTGTAAATATGAATAATGCTTCAGCGGCACCACCTAAAAGCAGAAATTCACGATTTATTCTGTTTTTTCTCATTTTTGTTGTTGCTGTTGTGATCGGTTTTACAATCAGGCATTTCAAAGGAAAACCCTACGTAACGACTGAGGGAAGTCCCTGGGAGGTATACTTCAGCAAAGTTAATGGAGGGTACAAGGCAAATTCCTTGGAGAGCCGACTCGTTGCAAAACTCGGTTTAGCTACAGAGCGAATTGACGCAGCGCTGTATGATTTAGATTCCAAACCGATAACAGATGCTTTAATTGATGCACACAAACGTGATGTAAAAGTGCGAGTCTTCACTGAGTACGATAATATTAAAAAGAAAAATGAAGACGAGGAACCCGAAATTATTAGGTTGCAAAAGGCTGGTGTTCCTGTTCGAGACGATGGCGACAATGAGGGATATATGCACCACAAATTTTTTGTGGTTGATGAACGTTATGTATGGACAGGCTCCTATAATACAACCTATAACGGTGCATACAAGAACAATAATAACGTCGTCTGGATTGATTCTGAACCGCTTGCTTATAACTTCACGCAGGAATTTCGGGAGATGTTTATCTTAGCACAGTTGGATAGGTCATCGGATCCGCATATTCCGTTCCCGCATATTACTCTTAACGATGGCACACAGATTTCAACCTATTTTGCTCCAGAAAACGACACAATTGCTCCGCTATTGAAGGAGATTAAATCAGCAAAGAAGTCAATTTATTTTATGGCGTTTTCGTTTACACACGATAAACTTGGTAAGGCAATGCGCGATCGATATAAAACAGGTATTCCGGTGGAAGGCGTGTTTGAAAAAAGACAAATTGATAAGTATTCTGAATACGAGTCAATGGCAAAGGCAGGTATCCCAGTAATTACAGATGACAGTCCGGGAGCCATGCATCACAAGGTGATTGTGATTGATGAAGAGACAGTGATTACCGGCTCGTATAATTTCTCAAAGAATGCTGAAACAAGAAACAGCGAAAACTTATTGATAATTAAGGGTAATAAGGATATTACACAAGCATATCTTGATGAGTTTAAGCGATTAAAGTGGTAGACACAACAGGCACTATCTTTCACCGAGTTTGATGGTATAGTTTTGTTCGCGCCCGTTCCTATTGATTTTTAGAATGATTTTAGTATTCGGTGATGCGGTTCCAACACGTCTCAAAAGTTCGAGATAGTTTGTTACGGGCGTATTATTATATTCAAGAATAATATCCTTAGGCAAAAGCCCGCTTTTGTGTGCTGGACTATCTTCTACGACACGCTTAACATAAACTCCAAAATCACTTATTTCAATATCAACACCAAGCCAACCACGAGGCACCTTGCCATGTTTTATAATTTCGGTGGCAACGGATTTTACTGTTTCAATTGGTACTGCAAAAGTAATGTTCTGACTATTCCACATCTGCATGGGCAGCTGCAGCTGAAGTGGGTTCCAATCGTTAGGTTCAGTAAGTACAGCAAGAATCATTCCGACTACTTCTCCCGATGTGTTTACAATTGCTCCACCGCTATTCCCCGGAGAAATAGGTGCGTTGATTTTAATGAGTTCAGCGCACGGGTGAGCAGGTAAGGTTTCCCGACCACTTACAATACCGAATGAAACGATTGGATGTTCACCCTGCGAACTCCCAATTGTGAAAACCCATGAACCCATGTCAATTTTATCAGAATCTCCTTTTTTTATTTGCATAGGCAATTTGTTATCCACCTTAAGTACAACAAGATCGGTCAGATCGTCCATCCCGATGATTTGTGCTGGAACTTTCTTGTTATTATTGAAGACAACTTCAATCTTGCTTGGCGTTATATCAAAAGTAGTTGTAGCGATGTGTCCTTCCTTATCAAGAATAATGCCGGAACTGATGTTTTCGCGTGGAATTATTTTAATTATGTCTGGAGGTAATTGTGTGGATGTATGCGGAATTATTTTAATTATGTCTGGAGGTAATTGTGCGGATGTATTTTGTGATGCGATGACTTTGACAACAGCAGGACGGGTAGTGGTGACAACTTTTTTGAATTCTTTTTCAAGTAGTTGTAACACATTTTCCTGCCCAAAACTTGGTGTTATGGCGCAGATGAGAAAAATTAACGTACTTATACCAAGTAACTTGTATAGCATAGAAAATTTCATGTTTTTATTCTGTTTTAAATTTTCGAGAATCATTTATTTATCCTCATCAAAGTAGTGGTCTGTTTTGTAGATATTCGGACCAAAGAATTACAATCCACCCCCAGTCGATACAGTGGAGTAACTTACGCGCTTTAAGGTATAGTGTTGTTGCATCGGTTGACCAGAAATTGTATTTGAGAAATCGGATGATTCAGAAGCGCGCGGTAGAAATTGATTATTGAGAGATGGTGATCCAGAAGAAAGTTCAGGACGTGGTGTACTAATCTGCTCATTTGATGGGGCAATTTCACTATTAAACCAATCGTTATGGTATAGGAATGTGGCTGTCCCTGTAGTCAAAAGTAATACCATAATACCACTAAGAGCCCATTTGGGCATGTTGAAAATACAGAGCAGCCGCTGCCAGAAAGAAAGTGTCCCACGCTGTTCTTCAGCAAGGCGTTGCTTTAATGTCGGTATAAAATAAGGTGAAGGTTCAATCTGCGGCAATTGCTGTGATGCTTTAACAGATTCGCTGAATCGGGCGTACTCGCGTTGACACGTTGGGCATTCCGCAATATGTGACTCAAAACGTTGTAATGATTGATAATCAAGCGCATCTTCTAAATGTGCAGAAAAGTTTTCTTCAGCCTGTAAACAGTTCATAATAACTCCATAAATGGTTTTAGTTTGTCTTTAAGCATTAATCGCGCTCTGTTGATACGCGATTTTGTCGTTCCACTTCGTAGTTCAAGTATTTTACCGATTTCGTCATAACTTAATCCTTGGATATCCCGCAAGATAAGTGGAAAACGATACTGTTCTGGCAATTCTGCGATTGCTTTTTGGATAGCGTTGCGAAGTTCCTTGCGTTCCACTGCAACTTCTGGTTGGAAAGCCGCATCTGCAGGTGCAGTAGCAATAATGTCAATCTGTTCATCATTTCCGCCAGAGGCATTATCGTTTGTAGCAATATTGTCAACCCGAAAACGATCTCGGCGTCCTCGATTGCGGATTTCATTAATACACAACCTTTTGGCAATTAAATACATCCATGTTTTAAACTGTGCCCGACCCGGTTTGTAACGATCTGCAGCTTTATACATGCGGATAAACGTCTCCTGTGCCAAGTCTTCAGCGTTATCTTTATCACCCGTAAATCTGGCGATAAAATTTATCAACGATTGTTGATGTCGGCGGGCTAAGAGGTTAAACGCGTCCTCATCGCCTTTTTGAAAGCGCTGCATTAACTCATCATCTAATTCAAGCATCAGGTGCCTCCGGAGGTGCTTACATACCTAATACACACCGAAAAATTGATTTAGTTGCAATTTTGTTTCCAAAAATATCAGAATTGAGTTTGAGCCCTACGACTTGACCCGAATAAGGTTTTCGTGTATGATTATCTCATCTTTTACTGGAATGATATTAAACTATTGCAGTTTTAAGCAAAGTCGTACCACCTACTGCAGAAAACGTATAAGATTTTACCATATCATTTTATTTGGTGTCAAATTCAAGCCATAACGGCCAGGGTTATTCAGTTTTAAGAGTTTACCGTTATTGAGGTTTACTAAAAGTTAATATCCAAGGACGGTAGGTGCGGTTTCTAACCGCACCGCATCCTACAGGGAAAGTCGACAGAAGGTTTTTGATCTAAATTCGGTGCGGTTAGAAACCGCACCTACCGTTCTGGAGTATATAACAGGTGTTAAAAATTCGTAAGAAAAACCAAAACTGAATAACCCTGCATAGAGGTTTTGTTTCAAAGGAGGATTATATGTTTGATCAAGTTTTAAAAGAGGTTGAGGCACAGTGTAGAGAAGAGAGAATTCCGATGTTGGGACCCGAAAAGGCACAGTTTCTCGCTGGCTGGGTAGAGAAAGCAAAGCCAACACTAATTGTTGAATGTGGAACAGCTATCGGATATTCCGGTTTGTGGATGTTAAGGGTACTGAAAGCTGCAGGTACTGGACGTTTAATCACAATTGAGATAGATGCGAACCGAGCAGGTCAGGCGCGCGCAAATTTTGAACGAGCAGGGATGGCGGATCTGGTTGATTCACGCATTGGTGATGCACAAGAGGTGCTTAAAAGCATTCAAGAACCTGTGGATTTTCTGCTGCTTGACAACAATTTTGACAACTATTACCCATGTTTTCAGGCGATTGAATCGCAGTTGACAAATCCTGCGACTGTGTTAGCAGATAATGTTGGGATCGGTGCAGATTCAATGGCGGATTACCTTGAACACGTCCGTGAACACTATGAAAGTGAAACGCATTGGTTTGAGATAAATCTGCCGTGGGTGAAAAAGGACGCTATTGAGGTAAGCATCTATCGCCGTTAAAGTTATATTTGTTAGGAGGTCCTATGACACATAATTTTACAAGTGTTGCGCGGTTACCTGCTCCAGACGATAATGTTGCGATTGCTACACAGAGATTAGATGAAGGAACCCAGATTCAGAATAATGGTGTACAGTTTTCTTTGTCGCATTCTGTGTTAGAAGGACATCGCTTTGCTATTCAATCGATTGCAGAAGGTGATGCACTATTGTCTTGGGGTTTACCTTTCGGTTATGCTTCACGTTCTATTGCTCCTGGCGCCTATGTTTGTAATCAGAAAATGATCGATTCGTTGTCAATTAGAAACTTGGATTTTACGTTGCCATCATTCCCCAACTTTTCTGATATGATGGTGCCTTATACATTAGATGAAGCCGAGTTTAGTCCAGGGAAACAGGTAGAAAGGTATCCAGAAAAACGTAATTTTCTCGGCTATCGGCGTCCGGGAAATCGCGGTGTTGGAACACGGAACTATATCGTTGTGATGGGAACAACATCACGCACCTCTGCCTTTGCAAAAAGACTTTCAGACAGATGCTCGGACATGGCACAAGATTATGCTAACATAGACGGTATCGTTTCGGTGACACATACTGAAGGTGGTGAAGAAAAAACACCAAATAACATAGACATGTTGCTACGGACGCTCGCGGGTTTTATTGTGCATCCAAATATTGGTGCGATCCTGCTTGTTGACTACGGCACTGAGGCAGTTACTAATGAGATGCTCAAAGAATATATGCAGCGTGAAAGCTATGAACTGGATAACGTTATACATAATTTCTTTCAGATTGAAGGTGGTTTTGATACGAACATAGTTAGAGGGTCTGAAGTTATTGATGGATGGTTAGATACAGTTAATAGTGTCTCACGGACAGAACAGTCTTTAGAAAATCTCAAGATAGCATTACAATGCGGTGGCTCAGATGCTTTTTCTGGTGTGTCCGGCAATCCACTCGCGGCTTATGTTGCGAAGGAGGTCATCCGTTATGGGGGATGTGCTAATCTCGCTGAAACGGATGAACTTATCGGTGCAGAGGCATACCTGTTGCAAAATGTTCGCGATCTATCAACGGCACAAAAGTTTCTCAATACCATAGAGGTATTCAAGGAACGCGTTGGGTGGCATGGACATTCTGCTGAAGGAAACCCGTCCGGTGGGAACAATTTCAGAGGTCTTTATAATATTGCTATCAAATCTATCGGCGCTGCAATGAAGCGGAATCCTGATGTTCAACTTGACTACGTCATCAATTATAGTGAGTTGATGGAGAGACCGGGATATTATTTTATGGATAGCCCCGGCAACGACTTGGAAAGCATCGCAGGACAAGTGGCTTCTGGATCAAATATGATTTTCTTTGTTACGGGCAACGGATCTATTACCAATTTTCCTTTTGTTCCGACAATCAAGATTGTTACGACAACAGGTCGTTATGAGATGCTTGAGAAGGATATGGATGTGAACGCTGGGGCTTATCTTGATGGCACACCAATGGCGCAACTTGGAGAAGATATGCTTGATTTGACGGTGAATGTTGCCTCGGGCAAACGTTCTGTAGGAGAAAAAGCAGGGCACTCTCAAGTTTCGCTGTGGCGTGATTGGAAACAGACAGCTCCTACGGATTTAACACCTATGCTTGAAGCGTCTGAAGTAAAATCGGGGGAACCATTACCGATTCCCTCAAGGGAAGCAGTGAGCATTCCTACCGATGCCTACACATTTCGTGCTTTCCAAACAGCAAATGGATGTCGCAGTGAACAGCTGGCACTAATTTTGCCGACAAGCCTCTGTTCAGGACAAATTGCACAGATGATTGCACACCAATGTAACGAACAAAAAATCGGTAAAGAGCAAGCAATATCGCGTTTTGTGGCACTTGCACACACGGAAGGGTGTGGTGTTTCAAGTGGACGTTCCGAAGAAATTTACACCCGTACCATGATCGGACACCTAACGCATCCATCGGTAGCACTCGGTTTGCTTCTGGAACACGGTTGTGAAAAAACGCACAATGACCATGTTCGACATGAAATTCAGCAATTGGGTATATCTCCTGAAAACTACGGATGGGCAAGTGTGCAATTGGATGGTGGAATTGATGCCGTTATTGAAAAGGTGCAAAGTTGGTTTACGGTTGAACTTGCGGATAAACCGTCTGTTCCAGTTGTTGATGCTGGATTGGAACATCTCTGTATAGCGGTAACCTCTATTGGTGAAGCGACAAAACTTGTTTCGCAGAAACTCATGCAATTCATAACAGTGATCGCCACAGCAGGGGGGACGGTTGTTGTTCCCGCCAATGCCACATTCTTAAAGGAATCCACAGCTTCATCACTAACCTTAGCTTACGGACAACGGGTTAAGAGAAAAGGACTACACATTATGGAGACTCCAACCGATCAATCCACTGAAACATTGACCGGTTTAGGCGCGACAGGTGTAGAACTTGCTCTCGCACACATTGTTGGCACACCCTTGCAATCACATGTGATGGTGCCGTTGATTCAGGTATCTACAGATTCTAAAACGCAATCATCGTATGGGACAGATTTGGATTTGACGTCTGTTGATGTTGACGAAATGTTGGCGTTGATTGTAAAGGTGGCTTCGCGTCAATACATACCCAAGTTGCACGGTAAGGGAAATACGGATTTTCAGTTGACACGGGGGTTGTTAGGGGTTTCAATGTAAAAGGCTACTTACATGTTCAGTTTTAAATTCGGTGACTTTTTGCGAAGTCTATGTACTGGTGTCAAATCTTGAATTGGATTTCCCTTAATCCCTAAATCCTTCAAACGTGTTAGGTTCTCAACAGTACTTACGCTTTTGATTTGATTGAAAGAGATCAATAGGCTACTAAGCTGCGTTAAGTTTTCAAGCGGTGTGATGTCACTAATTTGGTTGGATACAAGCCACAAATCGGTGAGTTGTGTCAAGTTTTCAAGAGGGGCAATGTCGTTTATTTGATTTGATACGAGCCTTAAGCCAGTAAGTTGTGTCAAGTTTTCAAGAGACGTAATATCTCTAATTTTCGCATACGAAAGCGATAATGTTTTAAGTTGTGTCAACTCTGTAAGAGGTGTAATATCACTAATTTGGCTTTTTGAAATTGACAAGTTGATCAGTTGTTTTAAGTTTTTTAGCGGTGATATATCGCTGATTTGAGAATTTGAGATTGAAAGTTCGGTAAGTTGTGTCATTCCTTTTAGAGGCGTAATATCGGTTATTTGGTCTCCGCTAATTTCTAATTTTGTGAGTTTTGTCATTCCGGCAAGCGGTATCAGGTCGGTAATTTGGTTCATACGAAGATTTAAATCTATCAGCTGCACCAGATCAATTAGTGGTGTAATATCCGTAATTTGATTCCTATCAAGTTCTAATCTTACTAAATTTTTCGCATTTTCAAGACCTGTTAAATCTGTAATCCCAGCGTTTGAGGCAGATAGTGTCTGTAATTCATCCAAATTCTTCTGAAAAATAGGATCGCTTGGTGCTAACCCTAATGCCTCTCGGACTGCTCCTGCTAAGTTCTGATCGGATATTTCTACTGGTTGTGACGATGAACAACTGAGGAAAAGAATGAGGATTGGAAATAGTAAGTAGATATGTTTCATTAGAAGAGTTTTCTTCATTTTGAGATAAGATATGTCTTGCATTATAGCATTTTGTGATAGATTAGGAAATCGGGTACGTCACCTCGATTTTCTGTAAGAAAATAGGTGGTTCAACGATTTCAACTCCAAATTCAAACAAAGCTTGTTTGAGTCCGGCATCATCTAAAAGGTCATTGTCGTAAGAAACTAATACCACTTCTAAAAAATAACTTCTCTTAAAGAAATAGACCGTTTGTAGTCGCGCAATTCATTGCGCCTCTTATATTTCTTTATAGTAGATTTTAGAATTATTTGGACACTTTGCATAGCGAGGTTAGGAAACCTCGCCTCCCGTTAATGTAAGAGGCGCAATGAATTGCGCGACTACAAACGCGTCAAACCCATAAAGAACTGTCCAAGTAATTTTAGATTTCTCTTTTGAAAAGAAATGTAAGAGGCGGAATGAGTTGCGCGAGTATGACTTGTCTATTTCTTTTAGAGTAGTTATTTTTAGATTATTAGTTCATATTGAGATTAAGAATGTAAGAGGCGCAATGAATTGCGCGACTACAAACGCGTTTTTTGTTAATGATGATCAATCATTTAGAGATGGTATTATACTTACAGCACTTTAGAACTTATGAGGAAAGACGATGAAACCGTTCAAAATCTTTTTCACACTAATACTGGTAGTCGTCTTGTTTTCAGGATGTACTCAAAGTGCTAAACAAGCTGTGCCTGAAAATAAGGTAGAGGATCGTTTTAAAACTGAGGAGGCGACAAACGTTCCTCAACCGGAAGATCAAGAGATAGTGGAAGGTGCAGAAATTTATATCGGTAAACACCTGCTTGCTGGACTCACTTACCGTAATAGCAAAGGAGAAGTCATTAAACGTATCCAACTGCATGGAAAAATCACCCGTATCACAAAGGATGGTATCTTTTTCAATAGGGCAGATGGCGCGGGGGAGTTTGCACTGCCATCCGACCTTGAATCGCTTAAACCTGCTATCCCCGGTGCTGAGTATAGGTTGAAATCTACGGATGAAGTTGTACGCAATGCAGACTATATCAGCAATTGGATAATTGATATGCCTCCCGATGAGGCAGACAAATAATTGCTACGGATCAACTGCTTTGTAGAGGACTATTTGTCCATTGCGAATTGTGTGGAGCAATAGGCTTTTGACGGGGTGCCGATTTTCATCAAAGTGTGAGATAGTGGATGCGCCTTGGTAATCAGTGACTTTTGCTAATTCATCCCGAATTGCAGTAGGATCAAGCGTTCCTGCGTTTTTGATGGCGGTAGCCAACAGAGACATCGCATCGTATCCCCACGAGGATGGGCCGTCGGGTGGTTCCATATACATTTCGGTGTAAACCTTGACGAAAGGTGCTGCATTGGGTGATTCAACACTAAAGTCTCTGGTGAAGAAAGAACCTTCTAAAGGCATATTGTCATCTAAAACGTTGAAAAGTTCGTCGGGAATATCCCATGCATTCGTGCCGATGAAGGTTGCTTTAATTCCTATTTCCCTTGCTTGTGCTGCTATGAGTGGCACTTCAGGAATAAACCCTGCGATTAGAAGTGCATCCGGTGCTGTTTTGTTAATCTTTGTGAGTTGGAGATCAAAATCCCTATCCATGCGCTGATAATATTCGGTTGCAACAACTTTACCACCAAGTTTCTCAAAATTTACTTCAAAAGCATCCGCCACAGCGTTTGAGTATACATCACCTTTCTGTCGGATTGTTGCTGCGGTTTTGGCGTTAAGTTCGTCTGGATCCACTGCGAATTTTGCTGTTGTTGCACCTTGAAATGATGTGGGGGCAACTGCAATAAATATGTATTCGCCAGTTGTGGTTACGTTCTGACCTGATGAACCGGTAATAATGGGTCGTTTGCGTTCGGTGACAACTGGCCCTACTTGTGTAGAATTTGTTGAGAGCAGTGGTCCAAGGATTGCCACAACACCCTCATCCTCAATCAGTGTTTTAGCGATACGTACGCTTTCGTCTGCATCAGGAAAATCTCGCTCTCCCTGATTATCCATGACAATAAATTCAACTTCTAACCCAAGTAACCCCCCGCTATTATTGATTTGGGATTTGGCAAGTTCCGCACCTTTGGTAAAACTTGGGGCAAGTCTGGAAGGTTGAATTATGCCGATTTTTACGGTGGCAATTGTATCAGGTGTAGTTATCTGCTTAACCCTTTCACAACCTGAAAGGGAAAAACCCAAAATTAAAACTAAGGTTAAAAAGGTAAATATTATAGTTTTTGTGTTCATTATTGACTCCTTTTTGAAAAGTGAAAACTATCGGCGACGACAAATTTATCGTTTGTTTCTGGTGACCTGTAGATAAGAGATAGAGATTCAACCTCATATTCAATGGATTTCCATTCTGCTTGTAGTCGTTGTTGAGCCTTATTTATGTTTCTGTGCTGAAATTGTCCAACTGAGAGATGTGGGTTGAACCCGCCAGGAAACCTCGCTGTGTCATCGTAGTCTGGCAGATATTTAGTGAGTGTCTTATATAGTTGTACGATGTCGTTTTTAGGTTCAGGGGCGAGAAAAAGCGTGCACGATTTACGGTGTTTAAATGCGTTGAAAGATGCAAGCGCAAGGGAAAACGGTTTTGTCTCTTCGGCTGATTTTGCAAGTGCTGGGATAATATCTTGAAAATCTTGTTGTGGAGCAAATGGGTAGAGGAGCGTTATATGTGGCATCCATCGCTCAAAATTGCGGTCATGGACACGGCGTATGGCTTGGATAGGTGGCTGTATCGTTTCTGGTGGAATGAGGACAACAGCTGTAGTGTGTGTTTTGTCAGGCATTGGTTAATGATTATTAATTCTCAGTATTTGGCTATTGAGAATTTGGATTGGAAATTTTTCCAATTGTAAATGTAAGAGGCGCAATGAATTGCGCGACTACAAACGCTGCAAGTCCAAAAGAAAATGTATGGTATTTTCATATCCATATTTTATTAAGCTTTGGCACTGGCGCCGCCATCAACGAGGAGAGAAGTACCAGTGACCCATTCAGCATTATCTGACGCAAAGAAAACCGCTGCGCGTCCGATGTCTTTAGGTAGACCCAAACGTTGCAGGGGAGTCTTTTCTAATGATTCCTCAATTTGTTCTGACGTTAAATAATCTTGAATTGCAGTCTCAATATAGCCTGGGGAGATTGCGTTTACTGTTATTCCGAATTCCCCAACTTCTAAAGCGGTGTCTCGGACCATGTTGACAACAGCCGCTTTTGCGGCGGCATAAGCGGGGCCCGCACCACCGCCATAGGCATGAACGGATGCAATTTGGATAATTCGTCCAAAATCTGACTTTTTCAGGTGTGGTATGGCAAGTTTCGTTGTCAGGAAAACACCACGCAGGTTCACACCAACAACTTTGTCCCAGTCAGCAATGGAAATGTCTTGTGATCCACCGGGAATATGAATACCAGCGTTATTGACGAGAATATCAAATCCACCAAAACGTTCAACCGTTTGCTGGATCATCTGAGCGACCTGTGATTCATCTGAAACATCGGTTTTGATGAATATCCCTTCTGAACCTAAATCCTCTACTTCTTGGACGGTTGGTGTTATGACATCCTTCTCGTGATATTTACCTTGAAGTGGGGATTCTTGTTTATCAGCGATGACAACACTTGCACCTTCGCGTGCGAATTCAAGTGCAATGCCGCGCCCGATGCCAGAACTACCACCTGTTACAATGCTGGTCCGGTCTTTGAGAAGCATTAGAGATGTATCCTTTGGTGTATTTATTAGAAGAATGAACGCCCAAGCGAATTCCCTGATCCAAACGCATTATACGGCATACCTGCTGGCAAGGTATGGAGACCCCAAGTATCCGTAGTCGCGTCAAAACCGACTCCCATAGAAACTGCGGGTTCACCAATTAAGTTAACTTGGAATGTAAAATCTTGTCGGACATTATCAAACGGAGGATCCCGTTTGATTCCGACACGGCTCCAGGAAATGCGCAAGTTCCAATCATGTAAATTACGGTTGATACTGACACGTTGTGAGTAAAAATCCTTGTCAATCGGATAGTAAATGAAACTAAAGTCAAACTCAAGATTCTCACTGAAACGATATCTACCGTTAGCCGTAATTGATCGGGATGCACGTATAGAGGTGTGTCGTTTGCTAAAAGAATTACCGACACTTACATACCAATCTTTGCGTGTATATCTGATATTGGTACGCATACCAACCATTTTGAATTGTTTCCCATCTTCCGGATGCGGATTCGGATCATGTGTGAGACGCACAGTCATATTTAGATTGCGGCTGGGAAGCGGAACGATAGTAAAATCACTTTCGATCGGTTCGTATTTACGCCTAAATACCGATTCAAATTCGGTAAAATCCGCAGTGAGTCGGGTATCAAAATAGAAGATGCGGTGTGCAGATTGGCTGCGCCGGGTTTTAATTTCTATATTCGTATTGAAGTTGTAGGTAAGTCTTTTACGTTCATAGAAATAGGTACTGGGACCGAACGGATAAAGATTGTTTTCTGCATCAATAGGGGGCTGAAAATCAAACGTTAGCGAGGATTGCAATTCATGACGCAATTTTCGGACACCCGGTATAAATCTGGTATTGTAAATACGGAATAAAGTATTGGTGGCTTGTGTTCTGATACTATAGACACCTCTTATAATGTTTCTATTTTTGTCTTGGTCTTTTGCGTGCCAGATGGCGTTTGTGTTTAAACTGGCACTTAATTTCAACTCGCGTAAAGGTGTGATAAAAAGGTTAGCTTGCTTACGTAGGTCGAACCCTAAGTCAAGGGTTTGAAGGAATACGTTTTTTTCTTCTCCCTGTTTGCCACGATAGGTCTGCCTATAGAAGTTTCCAAATTCAATATCCAGATCGAAACTGGTATCTTCAAGCGTAGGAAAAGCGAGAAGTGAGAGAATAGGTCTATCGGATTTTATCTTTTCTGATACGAATACCATTCCATCGTTAATAGTTTCAAAGACTGGAAGTCTACTAAACCGCATTCTTGAAAAGTTAAGTGTAAATTGCGGTAGTTTTTGAAGCGCTGTTGTCCCTTGACCTGTAAAATCTTGGACGTGTCGAACTTCAAGCCTACTGGTAATATCGCCGATAGTTTCTCGTGAGTACGTTAGATTTCCATCTTCATCAACATCTTTCTCACTTGCTGCAGACAAAGCAGAACCGTAGGTGATTACTCCAAATGAATTGAGAGAAGAATCGCTTTGAAGCCCCAAATCCTCTTTGTAGGTACGAGCACCCCATGCAGTCCGTCCGACGAAACTAAGGGGGCGACGTCCTGCTTGTCGGCTGTCCCATGGCGTATAGAAGGACTGTCTGTGTCCCCACCGCATATTCCACCGTCTACCGATACGGGATGAATCTTGTCTGCTAAAAGAGTATTCGTCAGCGCCATAGAAATATATATCACCGCGATAGGCGCGTTTCTTATCAACTTTGATAAGGCGAAACGATTTTTTTGTGTTAATTACGCGGCTATACTCGCCAGCGTATAAACTTTGTGCTTCTGACGCCACCTGCCGAGGGTCTTGCCACCGTCCGCGAAATCCATGTTTTTTGTAGACTTCAAACGCTTCCTCTTCTTTCTCTGTAGTATGTTCTTGTTCAGGAGTCACTTCTTCTAATGTTTCTGGTTCAGCAGGGATTTTATCTTCAGTATTCTCAATCACATCAGGGAGCGGGGTACTATCTGTATCTTCATCTGTATTTTCTTGGTTATCATCAAGGGAGGTTGTTTCTTCGTTTTTATCGGGCGTTGCTAATACCTCTGCTTCAAAAGTCTTCCACTCTGCTTCAAACTGTTCGGCGAGTTCCTCAAATGTAGGTGTTTTCTCTTTTTCGATTAATTGGAAAATGTAAAGACCTTCTGGTGAAAAAACGGGACGGCGTTCGGTAATATCTCCAGGTTTTTCCAGACGTCGAACAGAATACCGCCATCCAGAATTCATCTCGTTAAGGGGCAACCCGTCGCCCTCATTAATCTCAGACAATTTTGCTTCAGTAAATTCAGTAGCAAGTTGTTCAAATGTTTCGCCTGCCAGAGCACGTTCATGAATTTTTTCTGCCGTCTCGCGCACTGTCTCTTGTGTTTCAGTGCTTGCAGTGATCGCAACATCAATGCGAGAAAGTTTAATTTCGCGCTCCCCATAGATGTCAAGCACACGTTCAACTTTGAGGACATGGAAGGCAGATTCAGTTCTTAAAACGCTGCTGACTTCACCCTCTTTAAGTGCAAATGCTGCTTCTTCCAAAATCGGATCAAGTTTTGGCTTATCATCTTTGTCTTTCTCACCTCGTGCCAAGAATCCCAGATCGCCGCCGTCATAACGTGTTTCTGAATGATCGGATTCACTTTGAGCGAGTTGCGAAAAGTCAGCATCTTCTTCAGTGAGTTGCATGAGTATATTTTCAGCTTTCTCTTTTGCGCGTTCGGTATCTTCATCAGTGATTTTATATTCCAGAAAGAGTTGTTTTAGCCAATATCTATCGTAATCGCCTTCAAGTCGATCATATATCTCTTTCGCCTTTTCTTCCAATTTTGTGCGTTGAGCAGGTGTAGCATTAGGTGGAATAGGGATATGTATTTCTCGGAACTGCGTATCACTGAATCGATATTTCCCTTCAAAGCCATAACCTTGTCCTCTCCGCGCACTTCTATCGTATAGCAACGCGCCATCGTAACGTCTTTTGCGTGCTACAGGTAAAATGATGCTGATGTTAGGACCTTGGTAACTATCTGTTCCGACTCTGACGATGATCTTGGCAACTTTGCCTTTACGCAGATCACGCCGAATTGCGGGGAAATAGAAAAGTGGAATGCCACCAATATGTAAGACGATGTTCTTTGCAATCATCTCTTCATTCATCCGGATGATTACTTCAGAAACGCTGAAATGGTAGTGTGGATATTTCAAGGAACAGGTCGTTAAGGAGCCACCACGTATATAAGATCTGTTATCCTCAATTTTGAAGATTTCACTTCCACCGAAGTACCAAGGATCGCTAAATGTGTAGCCGTTGCGAGCAATTCCCTTTTTTGTTTCCAGGTTAAAAACAAGTTCATCTGAAAATGTCTCCTCATTCCCCACTTTTAGGTATACATTTCCTGCAGCACGCATCAGATTATCGTTGAAATCTGCCCAGACGTTGTCTGCCCGCAAAATAACATCTTCATATTTGATAAGAGCATTTCCATGAATCTGAACGAAATTATCATGGAAAATGACTTTGTCTCCATCACCGATTACCGTGTCTGGTTCAGGTGTCATCTTTTCAGGATTTAACGCTTCCTTCGCGATATTGGTAGTTTGATCTGTTTCTTTGGCGGGTTGGGTATCAGTTTCTTCGGGAGGTTTCGGTGCAAGGGGCTGTGGATCTTGAGCGTTGCTCCACTGTAGCGGTAAAAATAGACAAGTGAAAACTACGATTGCCAACAGCAAGACCTGAAAAGTTCGACTTGTACGATATGTTTTCTCCATTGATGTGTCTTTGCAAAAAAAACTCTGGAGCAAAATTGCTACTGTTGGCGCTTTGTGATTAATGGGTAGGTTTTCTTCGTTTTTCCGCACAGATTTCTCACTCAAACAATGCTATGTTATACCATTTCTAATTGACAAATTGTCATAATAAACTGTAGGTCGGGTAGAGTTTGCGAAACCCGACATGAAAACCCTATCTAATCCTACGTGTCCAAATCAACGCCAAATGCGCTTGGCGGAATGCACTTTTGGCATTCCGCATGATTTGTCGGGTTTCGCGTTGCTCTACCCGACCTACGAAATAATGCCATATAATCATAGGGTTGCGTTAAATTGGTGTTAGTTGTCCTTTGAATCTGGAGTTGGCGTAGTAGGCACCGCATCAGACTTGATTTTAATATAGGCGTTTTCAAGAAGCGTGTCAGTATAGGCAGTCCATTCTTTTTCAAAAAGCTGTTGACGTAAAATAACGATAATTTGCTGCTTCTCTTGCTGAGTCAATTCGGGCATTTTGCGTTCATCAACTTTATAGATGTAAAGACCGATTTCGGTTTCAAACGGTTCACTATACTTTCCAACCTCAAGAGACTCAATGACTTTTTGGGTTTTAGGATCTAATTCAGTAAGGATACGCACCCCAAGGTCACCGCCCTTTTCACGAGTTTCTATATCATCTGAATGTTCCTTTGCCAAAGCATTGAATTTTTCCCCAGCCTCCAAATTTTTGAAAATTTGTGTTGCTCGTTCGCGCGCAGCCTGTAAAGCCTCCTCACTAAATGGAAATGGAACAATCAAATGACGAAACATAATTTTCTCATCAGTTCGTGTTTCGATCATAAAAACATGGAAACCTACTTCTGTTTCAATCGGATCGCTGACTTCCCCTGCCTTGAGTTTTGCCAGAACATTCAAAAAAGCCGCCGGATATGTGAGTATTTCAGCGGGAGTAGTCTCTATGAGGGAACCAGCCTGGGAATCAGGATTATCCTTTGAGGTGATGCGGCGTGCAATCTCTTCAAACCGGGTTTTATCTGATCGTATTTCTTCAAGTGCTTGATTCACCGTATCTGCTGTTACTTTTTTGTCTTTTTCGGTCGGTTTGAAAGCAATAAATATATGGCGCAAACTGATTCTATCAGCTTTAGTTGGAAGTTGGTCCCTGTTTTCTTCATAAAATCTCTGAATGTCACTGTCGCGCACTTGCAGCCTTGGCAAGATTCTGCCCATAACGAGTTTTTCTGCCATCAGATCCCGTTGAATTCGTTCACGATATGCTACGATCGTCAAGCCATCACGGTTAAGCAGTTTTTTAAACTCTTCGTCTGATGAAATCTGGAATTTTGTCCTAAACTCTTGGATATGGTTCTCAATTTCAGCATCGGTGACTTGGATCTTTAGAGTTAAGGCTGCTTCTAACAGTAGTTTTTGGCGGATGAGTCTATCAAGCAGCTCAGCCCGTTGTTTTTCAGCTTCTTTTAGTGCTTCACTTTCGGTGTATCTATGTACTTGCTGAAGTTCAAAGGCGTATTCTCTAACCAATGTATCAAGTCGTCGCATGGTAATAACATCATCGTTAACATAGGCGATAATTCTATCGAATATTCTCGCGAACGTAGGTGTCAAACTGCTGCAGATTAGCACCATAATTAGCAATAAAAAAATCATCGTCTTAGGTTTCATGAGAATACCTCCACAGTTAGCCAATCTATAAAAGTTAGACGGGCGGATAGTTTTGTGCCGCCCGTACTGTCTAACAACTCTTTCAATGAAAATCTATTCTTCTGGTGTTGTTTCTTCAGAAGGATTTTCAGTTTCCTCTTTAACGGGTTCATCCTCTGGAATGCGGTCAATAAAGGTTTTCACTTCGGCACGTTCACGGAGCTGGTCAATCCATGCTTTCATTTGAGCATCCCGTCCTTCCCGTTCAACTTTTCTAATAACGTTTTTACGAACATCCTCTTCATCAAAGGGTCTCTGAAATGCATCTCTTGCCTCTTTCTTAACGAACATCATGTAGTATTTCTCTCCCTGTACCTCAACCTCAATGACGGATGGATGGAGTGTGTCAATCTCTGCCGCGAAGGCTGCATCCATAAAGGGTTCAGTTCCGGGGGGATAAGAGTTTTTACTAATGAAATCGGTATCACCGGGTGAAGCAGGATTGGCACCAGGTCCCACCAATTCACCTCTGTCAGAAAGTTCTTGTGCTGCGACAGCAAAATCTTTACCCGCTTTAATTTCAGCAAAAACTTCATCTGCGCGTTCTTTGTTCATAAGCGTGATACACAACAACCTGACCTGTGCAGGACGTACGTAATCTTCTTTGTGGGCATCATAATAGGCTATATAATCATCCTCAGAAAAGAAGAGTTTACTATCAACTTCCTGTTCTGTGATCCTATCAACCATTAACTCATGAAGATAATCTTGAACCTTCTTGATGATTTCCTCATCCTCGTTGAGTTTCTGGTCTTTGGCAAGACTGAGGATTAAACGGCTTTCTGCCATGAGAGTCATGTATTCTTCAAGCCCCTCTTTGTCTTGGTATTGCCGTTGTTTGTATTCAGGAAGTTCGCTAATTTCCTGCATCATTTCTTCAAGTGTGATCCGTTGTTTTCCGTTCCACTCAAATTCAGCGATGACAGTTCCATCTGCACCAATTGCTTTATCGCCACAACTATATAAGAAGGGAACTGTGGCAAGAATAGTGAATAATAAAATAAGAGAAACATTACTAAAATTTTTCATGAATTCTATCTCCTTTCAGATAAATATTGTTGGAACTACTCCTTAGGCGTTTCGGATTCCTCTTCTACTGCTTCGGGTTGAATAGGTTCAGGAATGTTCTCTGGGTAAGTTTTAAGTTTTGCCATCAGCGTGATTCCTTCAACCCATGAAAGGATACGGGCACGTTTCATCTCACGTTCAACTTTTCGTTCAATATCGGATCTGACTTCCTCTAATTCCTTTTGCCGTTCTGGTTGATGTTCCTCTTTGCGGAAAATGAGGTAATATGTTTCCTCATTGACATCTGTTTCAAAGACAGCATCAGTCATTTCTCCAATTTCCATTTCAAAAACTGCGTCAATGAATTCAGACCAAATCGGTGATTGGTCTTTGGTAAAGAAGAACGTATTACCAGGATCTTCTTCACTGGTGCTGCCAGGGCCGTCAGCCAATTTCTCTTCCTCAAAGAGTTTCTTTGCCATCTCAACTATATCCGTTCCAGCTTTAATCTGGTCCAAAGTTTCATTGGCTAAGTCTTCATCATCAAGGGAAATGCATGTTGCTCGCGCCTTAGCAGATTCAATGTATTCACTCTTGTGGGCATCATAGTATACCTTAAGGTCATCATCAGTGTAAGACACCTTAGCATCAACTTCTATTTCGGTTAGTTTTTCAACCATAAGTTGATGCGTGTAATCGTCCAATTTTTTGAGGTGTTCGAGAAGTTCGTGAAAACCGGCATCCTTTGCTTGGTGCAGTTTCAGTTTTTCATCAATATAATCCTCTAAGTATTCCGCTTTACCTGCTTTCGTAGCATAATTTCGCTGGCGGTAGGTCGGCAATTCAGCGATGGCTTGTTCCAGTTCAGCAAGAGAAATCTGGTGGAGTTCACCATCCCACTTATATTCAGCAATAATGATCTGGCTCTTGTCAATCTCTTCTGGTGCGGATTCGTGATTGTCGGAACGGACAAGAGACCACGTGAGCAGACAAGTTGCAACAATTGCTGTGACAACAACAATAAATTTTTTCACTTTGGAATTCTCCTTTCAATTTTATTAAAGGCAGCAATTTGCCTTGCGTTTACAAACATATTCAATCGGATACAACAAATATACCTAAAATTCGTTGTAATTCGGTTAATAACTTCTTTCCAGTTAAATTTTCTATACCAACGATCAGTTGTGCTGGTGGACGTAATTCAAGTTGTGGGTTTTCCTGAACCACCTCAATGAACTGTGCTACATCTATCCGCGGGTTGTGTTCATCAAAGGTTACTTTAATTCGATTTCCACCTGCCACAATGGCTGTAATACCGAGCTTTTGACAAAGCTGTTTGATACTTGAGATTTCAAGTAACATCTCAACAGGTTCTGGAATATCTCCATACCTGTCCTTAAGTTCATTGGTCAATTCGTGCTTATCAGTATCAGTTTTTAGTGCTGAAATTTTCTTGTAGATAGATATTTTCTGGCGACTGTCCGGGATATAGTCGTCAGGGAGAAATGCTTCTATAGGTAAATTGATACTGGTTTCTATTTCTTCTTCAACCTTTTCACCTTTTAGCTTTCGGACAGCCTCATCAAGCAGTTTACAGTAGAGTTCGTAACCAACATTTGTAATATGCCCATGTTGTTGCGCGCCAAGGATGTTTCCCGCCCCTCTTATTTCTAAATCTCTCAGTGCGATTTTGAACCCGGAGCCGAGGTCTGTAAATTCCTCTATGACACGGAGTCGTTTCTGTGCGCCTTCAGTAATCGGTTTATCTTGTGGGTAAAAAAGATAACCGTAAGCCTGTTCATCGGCACGTCCAACCCGTCCACGAAGTTGATATAACTGTGCTAATCCAAAAGCGTCTGCTCTATTTATCATGATGGTGTTAACGTTCGGAATATCTAATCCGGACTCAATAATCATGGTGCAGACAAGGATATCGTGTTTGTGGCGGACAAACTCTAACATGACGTTTTCCAATTCGCGTTCAGGCATCTGTCCGTGAGCAATAGCGACGCGTGCATGCGGAACAAGTTCTTGTATGGTTTTAGCAATAATTGCAATATTCTGAACACGGTTATGGACGAAAAAAACTTGACCGTCTCTTGCCAACTCATTCATAATAGCATCTCGGATAACCTTAGAATTGTAAGGCATTACCTGTGTCTGAATCGGTAAACGGTTCGCTGGAGGTGTGTTGATAATACTGAAATCCCTGATGCCAACAAGTGACATGTGTAAAGTACGTGGAATCGGCGTAGCAGTAAGCGTGAGAACATCTACTGTTTCTTTAAATTGCTTGATTTTTTCTTTGTGCTTCACTCCAAAGCGGTGTTCTTCATCAACGATAAGCAGCCCAAGATTGTTAAAAGAAACAGTTTCGGAAAGCAGCGAGTGCGTGCCGATAACAATGTCTACAGTGCCATCTGCAAGTCTCTCTTTTACAGATTTTATCTCCTTTTGGCTGCGGAAACGGTTTAACATTTCAACGTGGATAGGAAACGGTTTGAAACGTTTTTCAAAGGTGTCGTAGTGCTGCAGCGCAAGTATAGTCGTTGGTACAAGTAGTGCCACCTGTTTTTCTGCCATTACCGCTTTGAATGCAGCGCGCAATGCCACTTCGGTCTTACCGTAACCAACATCTCCGCAAATGAGCCGATCCATCGGTCTTGCAATCTCCATATCAGCTTTAACATCTTCAATGGCTTGGAGTTGATCATCTGTTTCTTGAAAAGGAAAGAGCGCTTCAAATTCGCCTTCCCACGGCACTTCCACTGGAAAACCGTAGCCTTCATTCGCTTGGCGAGCGGCGTATAGTTTTAGCAGCTCACCCGCCATCTCTTCAACAGCAGCTTTAGCACGGACCTTCTTCGTTTGCCAAGATTTACCACCAAGATAATCTATGTTCGGTTGGTATGATTCATCTTTGTTTCCAATATACTTCTGAACAAGGTCAACTTGGTAAGTTGGCACATAGAGTTTGTCATCTTCCTTATATTTAAGAATGAGAAAATCTTGAGATTGACCGTCTATATCCATACGGCGAATGCCTTCGTAAATTGCAATACCGTGAGAAATGTGAACAACATAGTCCCCAACCTTCATGTCTACAAGGCTTAAAATAGGGGCACCGTTTTTGTATCGTTTTGGCGAGGCAACCCGCCGCTGACGATTACCAAAAATCTCATTCTCTGAGATGACAACAAGTTTGAGAGATTCACTTAGAAAGCCCTCGGAGATAAACCCGACAGATACGGAAATTTGCTCAGGTGGTAGTTCGCGCTCAATTAACATCTCTAATACGCGTTTTGCTTGCTGCTGCGTTTCACAGAAAACGTTAACAAAATACCCTTTAAGCGACCACCTTTTGATATAATCAATTACCATCTGGTAGTTACCCCTACCGAGTCCGAGTGATTGCATATCAAAATCTACTTCTGAGACATCCGTTGATTGATTTAAATCAGCTTCTTGATCAGAAGTCAAAGACGCTAAAGAGATAGGAATGCTTGTGTAGTTCTCCAATTCAGACTGAAGCGTGTCAACGGAAGTCAACAGATTTTCAAGAGTAGGCATCAATTTACCTTCTGCCAATCTCCGATCATATATTTCTTGTAATTGATCGTGCATCTGTTCCGTTTCCCGTATCTGCCACCGCGGTTCCACCATAACAACAATTGTTTCATCTGGCATGTAATCGGTCAACATTTCTGTTTGCGGAAATAGCATAGGTAGAAATGCTTCAATCCCGTCAATCTCAACGGGCGGTTCCTCAATTACATTCAAACTTTTGGACTGTGCTCTTTTAAGACTATCTTCTAAACACTGTGTGATTTCCCGAATGGTATTTATGAAATCCGGAGAATTTTCCGTTTGTTTCATCAGTTGTTCGGTTTGTGATTTCCAATGCGGCATAGAGATGTCAGCGAGGCAAACTTCGGACATCGGTGTGATAACAACTGATGTTTGCTGCTCAATTGAAACTTGCGAGGTTGTGTCAAATAGGCGAATATCATCCAATTCATCTCCAAAAATATCAAGCCGAACGGGAGCATCGGAGGTAAGCGGATACACATCTAAAATATCACCTCTGTGTGCGAATTCTCCTTTTACTTCAACCAGATCAACTTGTCGGTATCCGCTGCGAATGAGAAATGTAACAAGATCATAGAACTCTATCTCATCACCAATTTCAAGGGTGCGACATGCTGAAGTTAATGTCCTACGTAGTGGGAGTTTGTAGGATAACCCCCTAACAGTCGTAAATACAACACTATTTGGGGTGGAAAATGAAACATTAGGTTTGTGATTACTATTCTTCTTTGCAATAAGATTATGCAGACAACGCATTCGGTCAACACAGATGTTTTTGCTTGGTGAAACACCTTCAAAGAGCGTATTTTGCCATGCGGGAAAGAGATGTAAGTCTGTTTGGGCAACAGCAGGTTTAGCATTTATGTGTTGAGAACTGTGGTCATGAAACGCGCGTACCTCCTCCAAAACTTGTTCTGCTTCTCGGTGTGAGGGAAACACGATGAGGAAAGAGCGATTTGGGAAATCTTCTATTAACGTCGCCAAAAAATAAGAAGTTGAAGCGTTGAGTAACCCTCTGAGCCATGGAGGATTTTCTCCATTCTCAAGGCATTCAATTAGTTTCTGGTAATTTTTAGTTTTTCGTAAAAACTCTTGCACGAACTGTTCCTTGGTATTCGGTAGCTGGATTATGTTTATATTAAAATGTATGTTTTTTCGCGCCTAATAACCGAACTGTTTATCTTATAAATTCAATTTTTTCAAGGTTTGCTTTCATTTTACCAATTTTTACTTCTGCCTCAATTTTGACTGGGATATGGCGCGGGTCGTCTGTCAACCAGAGTTGATAACCGTGTGAGGTACGCACCACCAGTGTTTTGACACGACCTAAACCTTTGACCTTTAATACCTTGCCCTGTCTTACACTAATGCTCACTCTTGCAACCTTAGCTTTGCTAATTAGAGGGAAGAAGTAAGTTTCGCCTGGCACCAACTTTTTACACCGAAGAAAGTAGATCATAGAAAGTTCATCTTGTGTGCCAAATGGGGTCTCTATTATTTTTTTTTCATGTTTTTCAGGTGCTTTTGAATTATTCTGTGAGATTTTTTTATATTCGGTTTCTCTGTCTTGAAAATTGATTTCAACGCGAGCTCTATATTTTTTATCCTGAAGTTGGTTTCTGAAACTAAGTGGAAAGAACCCTACAGTGTTCAGAAAAGT
This sequence comes from Candidatus Poribacteria bacterium, assembly GCA_965219695.1. GTDB lineage: Bacteria > Poribacteria > WGA-4E > WGA-4E > WGA-3G > MSPOR6. The sequence continues at coordinate 298,525 of CBDCOJ010000026.1, forward strand.
AGACTGACGATTCTGAAAACGGTGTATTCTGGAGGCGACAGCACTTGTTCTCACTTGAGAGGTAATGTGATATACGCTTTTCCTGTTAAACGCCATTTTCCTCTCAATATGGTCAACTCGTTTTCCTGCAGAAACTGGAACCCATGATACCTTGATATTGTATGTTAATCTTTCACCAACCCTCAGCGGATTTTGAGAAACGTCTTGAACATCAACAAGTGGGATTTCCCCATTTTTCTGGTTGTTCGCATTGCCACTCGCTGTTTTTGCATCTTCAGAAAGTATATCGGATATCGGTAGACTTATCCCTATAAATAAAAAAATGATTAACAAACACTTCGCATAATTCACATTAACAACTCCAGAAATATATCCATCTCTTCTACATCAAGAACTGATTTTCATTTGCGAGGTGTCCTAACAGAAAGTAGGGAACAGTCAAGATATAAGACATCACTGATTTTCTCAGCAACACAACATTGATCGCAGATACCCTAAAACCTGTGAGTAAAAATTAGAACGTTTCCCTGCTTAGTTTGTTGCATTTGCACAGAAATTCTTCGATTATTATAATCTTCGGCTGTTTTTGATGCATCAAGGATATTCCAGGCGTGCAATCCGATGCCCACAATCAGGAAAATAGATCCACGGATGCTATGATCTGTCATCCTTGATCTGACCTGGTCCTTGGTTAAAAAATTGGTTGTCCTCTCATCATAGAATCCCGTTCCAAATGTATCATGGTTTCTATAATGCAAAGCACGCGCAATATTATAACTTGCAAGAGAGAAGACACCTATCTCTGCCGTAAGAAAAAGTGTGGCTTTGAGGTAACTTTCGGCGTAAGCCTGCCCTAAACCGGGCATAGTTGCTGATAACAACAATGCTTTCTTAGGACTTCGCGCAGGATAATATTGGTCGCCATGAGAACGGAATAGTGGGTAGATCGGTTCAGTATCGGCATCTTGTTTCGCAGGTGATCCCCACTGTTTCGAAATCTGCTTCTTGTCAGGAGACTGATGTTCAACTGCCAGCACCTCTATTTGGGCATTAACTGTAGTAAAAAAAGCAAATAATAACAAAATTAGATATTTTTTCAAAATCACTCCTTTCAGTTACGCGCTGATAGTATTCCGAAGTCTATAATAGATTTATAGTAAATTATGTAAATAACGTGAGTTTGATAAATCCCGTAGGTTGGGTTGAACCGAAGGTGAAACCCAACATTTTCAGTCTGTAAAAGCGTTTTATGTTGGGTTTCGTGCCTCAATCCAACCTACATCTATATTCAATCTAATTATCAAACTCACGTTAAATAAGTTCACAGCTCAGAGGTAAAGTTAATTGTAAAATCCACTATAAAAACAACAATCCACCTTGATTGGCAAATTTACAAGCAAAACGTGTCAACCAAGGTGTTTAAATTTATTTTTTATGATATTTCAAAAGATCCAAAATTAGACACTATTTTTACTTAACAGGCAATGCAGGTGCTAATTGTATATTCTCTGGATCAGTTTGGTATGCCCAATCAAAGATAACAGCGTCATCAAAAAGTTTACGAACATGAACTTTAGCAAAATTCCCATCAGGAGTATAAATAGCGTAGATATGTCCTTCAATGAGTTCAACGAACAACGTTGTATAACCATATTCTGGAACAACATCAACACCATCAAAATTTTCGTGATACCCCAAATCTTGCATCGCTGTTTCGTTGTCTGAATAGAGGTAGGTAATATTTACCTCAGTATCTAACCCGAAATAGACATCTGTTGTTCTGTCATCCCATGCGATACTTCCCTTTCGGGGATGTGAAAAATCAAAACCGCTGCGGTCAGGTGCAAGTTGGAAATCATCTAATGTGACGTTTCTACCTTCTGGTCGTGGTGTGTCCCAAGCGTTTTCAGGGCTTAGTTCACTTTCATTACCTGTTATATCGTAAGCAGAAACGGCATAGTAATAGGTTCTGCCGTTCCGGACATCCCGATCTGTATAATGTGAGGTGCCAGGAGGCAGATCAGAAATTGCCTCAAAGTCATTGTTATTTTCACTACGCCATACAGTGTACCCCTCTAAATCAAATTCAGCGTTCGGGTACCACTCAATGCGTACATATTCATCACCTGTAATAGTTCTAACACCTCGCGGAATCGCAGGGGGTTCACGGTCAATATTGTCGTTATCATCGTCTGCATCAATATAACATCCCGTTAGCGTTGCCACAAGGAGTATGCACAAAAAGTGTGCTATGAGTACATTTATTTTTGTCAACATTTTAGTCTCCTGTCGTGAAATCTAATTTATATCCAAGTGTAACGCTAATCACATACAAGGCGTTGACATGATTATTATACTATCATTAAATCCACTACAATGCAAGGTAAATTTAGATTTACTACTCCAGAATTTTTGTTGTACATTCGGACTTTTTTCTTCAAGAAATTTAAGAAAATAAATCGGTAATTGGGCGAGGTTAGGAAGTAATCAACGATGTGAATGCCATTGGCTGAATGCGCTTTTGGCATTCAGCATGATTCCTCGCCTCGCCAGCAGAGGTGGACAGCTGCCTTGTGCAGACAGAAAATTAATTTTCATCAAGAAAAATAATGTCCGAGGCGCAATAAATTGCGATTAAACGGGTTTGTAGTCGCGCAATTCATTGCGCCTCTTTTTAGTTTTTGAGGCACAATTGGACGATTCTGAATTAGAAACTCGACAATTGAAAGGTTCAGGTTACACCTCCGAAAATCTTGACATATTTATGACAGCATGATATACTTAAAACATAAGAATTTTATGGATAAGGAGATGAAATGTCGCGAAAGAATTGCATCCTACTAACGTTAAGCCAAATCGCTATCGGAGGTGTGATAACGGTTGCTGGCATTTTAATATATCTACTAATTTTTAAAGCGTTTTTGTGGCAAACACTTATTGATGAACGAATTATGCATGGATTTTGGGTAGGATTGTTCTTGTTAATATCCATAGGATGTACTTACGGTGTAATTGTAGTGGGGGTAAGTGAAGGAATTAGATTTGTTGGTCGAAAATTCGGAGTTGATATTCCTTTCAAACCGGTGTGCTCAGGTGCTTTTTTGGGGGCGCCTGCAATTGTATTTCTACTTGCACTGCAGAATATTCCATGGGAAATTTTTGGAACGCAGAATGTTGTTTTTGTATTAATTCTTCCAGTTTTTAAAACGCTTGCTTTCCTTTTATCTTTACCGATTCGAGCTTGGTTAATGCTCCAATTTCCAGTTGAAATTTTATATATCATAGCGATACCGATTGGTGCAATTTTAGGATATCGACTATCGAAAATAGAAGATGCAGACGTGAACGCCCAAGAAACGTAAAAATTACACATATCCATTTCTAATCGTATTCTGTTTTTAGTTAACATGAAGATTGTGTTTTTGAGTGAGGTCTGATCCATGTGCTGTACGGATTCGCACGCGTGGCGGAGGTATCCCTGACAATGCAGTATGATAAGCCTAAGGATGAGTGCGGCGTATTTGGTGTTTTTGGACACCCAAAAGCGGTAGAATTAACCTATTTAGGGTTACGCGCGCTTCAGCATCGAGGACAGGAGAGCAGCGGAATTGTCGCATCTGATGGTGAGATTATTTCGTCTCACCATGGAATGGGGCTTGTTGATGCTGTGTTTAACACCGATGTTTTAGCGAAGCTTAGTGGGCACATTGCGATTGGACATAACCGATATTCAACAGCAGGTGAAAGCACGCTTGAAAATGCTCAACCTTTGGTGCGTAATTACAAGCAAGGAAAACTTGCTTTAGGACATAACGGTAACTTAATCAATGCATCTCAAATTCGAAACCATCTTGAGGATATAGGTTCAATTTTCAGCACAAGTTTGGATACAGAGGTAGTCTTTCATCTGATATCACATTCCCGTCAAGATAGTTTGGAAGATAGAATTTTTGATGCGTTTCGGGCAGTTGAAGGAGCCTATTCGTTCGTCGTGCTTGACAAGACAACGCTGATGGGGGCGCGTGATCCACATGGGTTTCGTCCCTTGTGGATCGGTAAACTTGGAGAAGCGTATGTATTAGCTTCTGAGACATGTGCGTTTGACGTAATTGAGGCAGAGCCCATACGTGAGGTTGAGCCTGGTGAATTGGTTACGATGCGTTCCAAACATCTCGGGGTGGAATCTTTCCGTTTTTCGCCACAACACTCCAAATTATCTCAATGTATCTTTGAATATATCTACCTTGCCCGTCCAGACAGCATGATGTTTGGGCAAGGTGTGAACAGCACACGCCGTGAGTTCGGTAGGCAACTTGCACGCGAACACCCTGTGAAAGCGGATGTTGTAATTCCTGTCCCCGACTCAGCAACTATAGCTGCCCTTGGCTACGCAGAAGAATCTGGTATTCCTTTTGACCTCGGATTGTCAAGAAACACCTTTGTTGGCAGATCCTTTATGAATCCTACACAGGATATTAGAGAACTCATGGTAAAGTTGAAGTTAAATCCAATTCGTGAAGTTCTTAACGGAAAACGGGTTGTGGTGGTTGATGATTCAATCATGCGTGGAACAAACAGTCGAAAACTCGTCAAAATTGTCCGTCAAGGTGGCGCAACGGCTGTTCATGTCCGGATAGCATCACCTCCCAATAAATACCCATGTTTTTATGGGGTTGATACACCTACCCGATCAGAACTGATAGCAAGTAAACATACTACTGAGGAGATCCGTAAATATATCCGAGCTGATAGTTTAGGATATGTCAGTATTGAGGGGATGTTAAAGGGAGTGAAAGAACGTGACAATTTTTGTACTGCATGTTTTGATGGGAATTATTCTGTCACAAATGAAGGTATACCTCGCCAATTACCATTAATTATAGATTAACATTTATCAATTTACCTGTAGAAATAGAGTATAAGAAATAAAAGTCTTTAGAGAAAATTAACAAATATAAGACACAAAACCGCTTTCACTGTGAATAAGGAAAATACTATGGTATTTATTCCCCCACCATACGTGCCACCAAACCAAAATAAGAAAAAGAATTCTCCGAGAAAAACATTGCAAGGTCGCCACAACACCACAAGGACAAGAAGTGGAATGAGTGAAATGTTGCGAGGTTCGCTCAGTACTGCGCAAGGTACGTCTACCTTAAAAATAGTCCTAATATATTCTATTCTCGGTATGATTTTGCATTGGCTGCTTCCTATCGTAATTCAAAATGTGAGACCTGATATGCCCGAAGAAGATGTGCAGTATTATGGAATACTCGGTGCCATCATCATAACTGTTTTCTTTTTAATAGTTAGTCTTTTGAAAGGGGTAATCCTGCGCCACAGGGCACAATCAGAGAAATCTAAAACCCAAGACGCTAACACCCAACTTCTTGGTCCCAAAAATTAGAAAGATAAGGTGAATAGGATGGCAGAAACCAAACCGTTGACCTATGCCGATGCAGGTGTTTCGTTTGAAGCAGAATCCAAAGCCATGCAACGGATAACAAGCATCGTGAAAACTACCTACCGACCTGAAGTGATAAGTGATGTAGGAAGTTTCGGTGGATTGTTCGCACTCGGTAAATATAAGCAACCTATTCTCGTTTCAAGCACGGATAGCGTTGGCACAAAGTTGAAGGTTGCTATCAGAGCCAACAAACACGATACAGTAGGTTACGACATTGTTACGCATTGTGGCAATGATATTCTTGTGCAAGGTGCAGAACCACTATTTTTTTTGGATTACATCGGCATTGGAAAAATGGAACCTGACATTATTGAACAGCTTATGACAGGACTTGCGTCTGGCTGCCGCGAGATCGGATGTGCTTTGATTAGCGGGGAAACAGCGGAACTCTCTGATATTTATGCGCTCGGGGAATACGACTTGGTAGGAACAATCGTAGGGGTTGTAGAAAGAGACGCACTGATTATAGGAGAAAGAATTACACCCGGAGATAAGTTAATCGGTTTAGCGTCAACAGGGTTACACACAAACGGGTATTCGCTTGCACGACGCATTTTATTTGACCGTTGCGACTACGACGTAGAAACTTATCTGCCTGAACTGTCATCAACAGTTGGAGAAGAACTGTTGAAAACACACAAAAGTTATGTCAAATCTATTTTGAAACTCCGTGAGGTGTGTGAAGTCAAAGGAATTGCACATATTACAGGAGGGGGATTGCCCGGAAATGTCGAACGAATTCTACCTGAAGGGTGTCGTGCAATAATCCAGCAGCAAAGTTGGCAAGTTCCACCCATTTTCAATTTACTCCAGCAAAAAGGGAGTGTAGAAGAAGTAGAAATGTATCGAGTTTTCAATATGGGGGTTGGATTAGTTTTAGTAGTCGCCTCTGATTCCGTTGCAATAGCTTTGGATTCGCTAAGCGAATCAGATGAGTCGGCGTTCCTACTGGGAGATATAGTTTCAGGGGACAAAGGAGTTGAGTTGTGTCCACGCCATTCTTAAATGAAGACTCACTTCAAGAACTGACAGATTTATTTGAGAAAACACCGTTGCTTGTAATTATGCAAGCATTTGAGCAGGTAGAAGATGCGGACATTGCTGTATTCTTATTATTGTTAGATGTTGCAACCAGCAAAGTTTCATCAGAGAGTTCTGATGAGATTCGGAGAACACTTGCTCGTACAGAGGATAGTTCATCTAATGAGGAAACAGAAGGAACGCTTACCGCTTTTGCCCAAGAAGTTTTCGCACAATTTCCAATTCAGAGACAGGTTCGCATTGCTGAACATTTAGCGGTAACTGAGATGATTGACACCTCACGGGCAGAACAGATTTGGAATGATCTCCTCGGCAAAATACACGGTATACTACAAAGCACACTATTTTTTGGTAACGGAGCAAAAAACGTCGCAAAATTCCTCGCACAAGTTGATTTTGAAAAACAGAACCAGCTTATGGAGGCACTGCAAAAAAGCCAACCTGAATTAACTAACACCGTTGCTGATCACTTATTCACATTTGAAGACCTTGCTGATGTGCCTGATGAAGCAATTATTACGCTTCTGCAAGTTTTAGAGCCAAACACCTTAGCACTTGCCCTGAACGAAGCTTCATCTGCAATACAGGATAGATTCTTTGAAAACATGTCAGCGACACAAGCAGAAACTTTGGAATCAGAAACCGCGCAACTCACATTTGAGCAAAAACAACTCAGTGAAACTGCGCGGCAATCTGTAGTCAGTTTAATTCGCAATTTTGCAGCTAAAGGGCTGCTAAAAATTCATTAGCTGAAAGAAAAAGTCTAATACAAAAGTAGGCAACAGCAATTTACCGCGATCGCAATAGCAACCCTACTACCAGCCGCGCAAAACATCATTAGTCATCCAACTTAAAGACTATCTCTAATTTAACCCTCTTTTCAACATCTTTATCTTTTTCCTTAGCTGGAATAAATCTCCACTTTTTCAAAGCTGCAATTGCTGCCTCTTCAAAACCGAATCCAAGGGTTGTTAACGCAACAATATTTTTGGGAACTCCATCTTTTCCGACAGTTGCTTCTAACTTCACGGTTCCTTCCTTATTCGCACGTTTAGCATTTTTCGGATAAGTTGGCTCCGGTGCATATTTAGCCTTAGGTGGTGACGACCCTGGTTTCTTCGTATCAATTTCAGGGACTTTTAAAGTATGTCCGCCTTCTAATTTCGTAGTGTTAGTAAGATCGTCAAGCGAAGAGTTTTCCTGTTCGGGTCTCTCAAATGTCGGTTTTACTGTGGGTTGTGTGGGTTGCACAGGCCCTCTCAAACTTCCCGGAATTGATTTGATTCTTGGTCCTTCATTGAGCGATGGTCCTATGGAACCTAAATCTGTATCAGGTGTGGTCGGAAGCTCAAAATCACCTGGTGTCCGTCGGATATTTGGATTCGTCACTGGCGTGCGTTTAATCGGTGCCTCTATTTCTTGTGGCTTAGCATCAAATTTCGGACGAGGGCGCGTCTTCATTGTGGAACGTTCCCTTTGGGGCATTTCTTGAGGGACCAATGCGACTGCAAGTTCTTCACTTTCAGAAGTAATTTGATCTTTAATATAAAGAAACCCAAGTACCAAAATTATGGCAACGTGCAGCCCTACAGAAAACGTTAAAGCAACAGAATTTCGCCCACCTGTTTTCTGCAAGGTTATCGGCGGCGGTTTACTCCCTTGTGCGGCAGTAATCCCGCCCTTCTGACTTTCATCAATACTGACTTTCTTCAACTTAGCATTAATCTTCGGTTTTTTCCGTTCTGCCCGACGATGTTGGATTTGATATACAATATCGGAACTTCTACTCATCTCTTGCCTCCCAGAAATTATCTCGTGATGTCGATAGCGCGCATTCAACACACTTACCGGAATTTATGAGATAGTTTGTAAATCGATAGAGTCGTTAATAATTAAGATTTCGTTAAAACGTCTATCTTCACATCATAGTATCACAGATATCAATGCCATTTTCCAGCGATAAAACTAATTTTTTCTTTAACAGATCTGATTAAGCACAAATTATAGCATATTTAAATGTATATGTCAACTTTTTATTTTCGTATCAACTTTTTATTTTTGTAGGTCGGGTTTCGCTCGCTCTACCCGACCTACGGTGTAAACTTGTGCGTAAGTCCTTGAGTTAAGTTTCGATTACGGATTCCACCAAAACGTCATTTTCGCGACCACCGTAGAATTCAGAAGTCTCACCTTTGTTGTCTTGTCAGTGTCATAACTTTGGTTAAACACAAAATAGAAATCACTCCCCGGACGATAGATGTAATTGACGAGAAAGTTAGTTGACACGAGGTTTGTCTCAGTATTCCACTGTGCAAATAGTTTTGCGAATAGGGTCGTTGAAAACGAATAATATAACCTACCTGAGAAAAGGTTTGCATCAAAATCACCAGCGGGTAGGTTAACACGATTAAATTCGTAGTCTAAATGTAGACCGATTCGTCCATTCGGTTTCAGAGATCCATCAACAGAAAATTTGCGAATTCGACCGTTATAAAAGTTTCCCAATTCAAAACCGGTTGTCGTACTTATAACACGACTATCACTCGTTGAAAACCTTCCCCCGACGATGCTGTATTGGTAATCTCCAATAGGGATAACCACATCCTCTCGAATCTCAAAATCTTCGTCAAGTCGTTCAAACATACGCCTCGCAAAAAGCATAATAGAGTCGCCTGTAGCAAATGATGTCCAGTGCGTATAGGACAAATTCCAGCGTTCCAATTCATTATCTTGCGTGAGGATGTAGTTTGCCTCTGGTCCCGACCAAATTTCACGAATTCCATATTTATTGGGTCTGGGTGTCAAACGAAGATCAGTTCGCACTTGACGCATTCCTGTTTGCCGGACGTATCCGACCGCAGGGTCAAAATCTTCGTCTATATCGGTATAGGATCCTCCGAGTCGCAAGATGTCATTCCGCCACCGCGTCCCGAAGTACCAGGCGTTGTTTTTCCCTGACATATCAGGGGTAAAGGTACGTGCCCACATCCCCCGCACATCAAGTCTATCGCTCGGACGAAATTCAAAGTCGAACCCGCCTGCGCGGTTATAGTTACCGAATTCGTCTTTATTTACAACAATCATGCCGAAACGTGATCCTGCCGCAGCATCCTTTGTAACTCGGATGACAGAATAATTGGTCCGCGGAATGTCAATCGGATCATCCTCCGCTGGCTCGTCATAGAATTCATCTGTAAGAACATTAAGGAAACCGACTCCATAAGAACCGATTTTGCCGCTGGCTTTTCCACCGAAGACAATCGGAATAGCGTTCCCTTCGGCTAATCCGATACGTCGACTGTAAAAAAGCAGCATCGGCGGAGGTCTCCGAAAACTCTGCCGTGGCACACCGAAATCAAAGAGTCCTGCCCCTTCCAAAAAGAATGGTCTTTTTTCTGGGAAGAAGAGGCTAAATCGAGTGAGGTTAACCTGTTCCTGATCCGCCTCAACTTGTGCAAAGTCAGTATTATATGTGATGTCAGCAATTAGGTTGGAGGTGATGCCGTATTTTGCGTCAAAACCGAGTTTGAATTCGCGCGTGGTTTCTGACGCAGTGTCCTCATCGTTCTCTTGGGTAATACCGGGTAGCAGGTATGGAAGAAATTCCAAATTCCGAGACGGCGTAATTCCTTTGAGACCACTAAGCGTGCCAAGATTCGTTGTCCTATATTTAGCCAAGCCACCGTAGGAAGCTGGTACAGGTGTCCACACTGTTTCTTCTTGATTCCGTATCAACTCACGCCCAACATTCATCCCCCAACTCATCGGATCGCTTTTTTTGAAACGGAGTTGGCTAAATGGAATGCTGATCTCAGTCGTCCATGATGTGTCGTTAATCTTCGATTTACATGCTACAACAGCATCCCAGTCACCGTTAAGTGTATCCCCATTATTCGTTATTGCTCTATCTTGTATTGCACCTAAAGCGTTTGCGCGAAAGAAGAACCCGCTCCGTTTGTCATTGTATGTGTCCAATAGCAAAAATACGTTGTCATTTTCGTGTATATCACGTGCATCTCTACGCATTTCGTTTGCCACAAGTTTCGACATATCTGAGTCAAAACAGATAAATCCGAAGTAGATATTTTCATCGTCGTAGAGGATTCGCACTTCCATCGGTTCGGAACTGACTTCACCCTCATGCGGCTCAATTTGTACGAACCTTTTTATCGGCTCCGCTTTTTGCCAATCGGATTCGGTGAGATCACCGTCAATCTCAATACTCTCATAAGTACGGTATGCTTTAACTTCGCTAACGGGTGTTTCGGGACTCACAGTGGAAACAACGGTAAATAAAAATAATAAAATGAGTGATATAATTCTGATTTTTGAGAAGGACAGGAAAGAAAATAGATGTTGGTCCAAAAGCGTTGCCTCCTTTGCACAGAAAATAAGACATTAATATTAAAGACGAAAAAGGAGGCTAATTGGATTATACAAATTTCTATTTGACTTTCATTGCAGTTTGTTGTATAATACCGTTAACGATCAAAACATAAGATTTCAAGATGGGCGCCCTTCTCAACTTTATGTGTGGGATCTTATGGTTTGATCGCCAGGGTGCCCCGATCTTTATTAAGCGGTGGAAGGTCTACCGAACAAGGATAGGGAACCCGATAAACTTTACGATATGCTCTGTGTAGCATATATCAACTCATATTAGGAGAATAAAATGGAAACTTTGAAAATAATCGGACTCGCTCTTGCGATATGTTTCCTATTGCTTACGCCTTCCGTTTTTGCACAGTTAGCGATAGACGATCATGAGGCAAAAGTAATAGATGTAGATATTTCCGCCTCTGTATCCATTGATAGCCTCTCTTATAATCCTGGTAACGGCGTTGTCGATCTCGATGGTAGTTTCTCTATTTACAACTCTGATACAAAGAGAAGCGTAACCTATGATGGCGACTTACGCCTCAAAATCACCGCCCCGGACGGTACTACTTGTATCCCTGATTCCAAAGCACTTGTCTCTGGTCGTTTAGAAAAGAATAAGGGCGATAATTGGTGGGAGGTCTCCGTCAGTACTTCTAAAAACACGAACTTACATGTCGATTGTCTATCACCAAATATAGACGTAGGCGAAACGTGCACCATGTCTGCTAATATAGCACTCAGGGTGACAGGGTTCCGTAATAGTGAACCTGGGATACCTCCTACTCAACTACTTTTGAACACAGGCCAGAAACTGCTGTTGAGCAACTCGAAGGTATCGGGCCGACAAAGGATGGCGAAACCTTTTCTGACGATTGTACAGTCAACTCGCGTAATAATGACCCTAATAAAGATGAGTGGACGACCTGGCAGTCACTGATATATACAGACACCCCGTATTATGCTGTGTATTGGTATAAGAAGGGACCTGGTGACACGTCCGGCAGTTTGATGGATATAGATTATGGCGACGGTGTCCAAAGGCGTGCAACGATGACCACCGGTTTCCCGTGGGATGTTGATGATCCGAATATTCCAGGGGATCAGCAGCGGGTTTACTATGAAATCACCGCATACATTTATAGGTGGGATCTCAGTGTCTACACGGAATCCTACCTTGTTGATGTGCACGACCGGTGATAAAGCATGAAGTGCTTATTGCTTTGATTTTATAGAGAATAACGATAGGAAACCCGGTATACCAAACGGGTTTCCTATCGACACACGGTAAAAATGGAGGGAACTCATGCGATTGCAACGTCTCACCTTATTTTGCTTATTCTTATTGTTACCCACACTCACGCATGCAAAGATCGTCTTTAAGTCTGGCTCAGATATTTATGTGATGGACGATGACGGGCGTAACGCCAAAATGTTAGTCAAAAGGGTAGATGGGAGGAGTGTCTTGTGGCCTGTTTGGTCTCCGGACGGGAAGCAGATCGCTTTTTTGCGACGGCGACCGATTGTAAAAGTTGTCTTAAACAACGGTATTGTGCGAAATCAAACGCCAACGTATGCTATATTTATCATCAATAGCGATGGCACAGGTGAATTTCTGGTTACCGATGGAGATGATAACGAACATATAGCGTCGTGGTCGCCGGATGGGAAATACCTCGTATTCACAAGCGATCGGCTTATCGAACCGGGAAAGGGTACACATGATGCCTGGACGATACATATCGCAACCAAAGCGTTACGGCGCCTGACACGCACAGTTTCATTGACAACAGCAGTGGCTTGGTCCCCTGACGGTAAATATATTGCGTATCGCGATAAAACCGGAGTGGCTACCACAATCCATCTGATGCGTGCCGATGGGAGCGGACAACGTGAACTGGTCAAGAGTGTCGTGGGACATTATCGTACTTTTCCGCGCTGGTCTGTTGATAGTCAATCTGTTGTGTATAATGAATGGAATGGTCATTCAGAAAAAATTGTCATTCATAATATAAAAACTAACAAACGGCAAGTTGTAGATACACCCGACAACTGGGATGTCCATGGTGCGTGTTTTATGGGCAGCAAATATCTCTTGATTTCAGCAGAGGGGCTCAATGGCACTCCCGATAAGCATGAAATCTACCGCTATCATCTCGTGACAGGCGAAATCGTGAAATTGACAAACACGCCTGCTATAAATGATTATATGATGGATTGGATAGACGATGATGTGCTGTCTGTATCCCCGAAAGATAAAAAAAAAGTAACGTGGGGAACGCTAAAGCAGTAAAGCCGTAAAACAGAGACAGCCCTTTTGGGTATCTGCCTATTTCTTTTTCTGTGTATGGGCATAATATAACGACTTGTGCCAGTTAACTAATTGTTTTTGTTACTTTCACAAATATCGGATATTGTAATATAACATAGCGTCCCTACGGGACTAAGGACGATGGGAATGATGCATTTCTATAAACATAGCGTCCCTACCAAATCAACGCTATGAATGCCTGTTGGCATTCAGCGGGACTAAAGATCGTTCCAAATGTGAGAATTTACTTATAAAATTCCCTGCTTGTGTGAAACAATATGTTACAAATAGTTATTTAGCACAACTCGTTAATATAGTAAAATCCATAATTATTTGGACACTGTGAATCAACGCCAAATACGCTTTTTGGCATTTGACGAGTGCGGTTTCCTAACCGAACCATAGGTATCAATTTAGCGTTTAATCTTTCTTTAGAGGGAAACCTTGGAAACCCGATATTCCATCTTGAGTTCCATAGGAACGATATGTTTATAGAAACACAGTCAAACATTCTCTTGAGCTCCGTAGGAGCGACATATAAGGCTGGACACATACCGCCTCTACGAGGCTCAAGATTGGGGCTAACCCGTATGCTATAAACATACCGCCTCTACGAGGCTATACATACCTAAAACAGAATTAAAATCTTTAAATTGACGCCTATGGTTCGGTTTCCTAACCGCACCTTGTCGTATAACTAAAAGTTTGTGCATCCGTCCAATGGAGATAAATAATGGTCTTACAACGCTGCATCCTTTGCTGCCTGTTATGTTTATTACCCACGCTGGCACACGCCAAAATCGTTTTTAAGTCTGGTTCAGATATTTATGTGATGGACGATGACGGGCGTAACGCCAAAATGTTAGTCAAAAAGGTAGACGGGAGGTATCTCATGTGGCCCGTTTGGTCTCCGGACGGGAAGCAGATCGCTTTTTTGCGACAGCTACCGATTGTACCAAAGCAAACGCCTACGGATGCCATATTTATCATCAATAGCGATGGCACAGGTGAATTTCGGGTTACCGAGGGAGACGATGACGTAGGGGTTGCATCGTGGTCGCCGGATGGGAAACACCTCGTATTCATAAGTCAATTCGATGCCTGGACAATAAATATCGCAACAAAAGCGTTACGACGCCTGACGCGCACAGTTTCATTGAAACCAGCAGTGGCTTGGTCCCCTGATGGTAAATATATTGCGTATCGGGAGGGTTTCACGATCAATCTGATGCGTCCTAACGGAGACGACCAACGCGCGCTTGTCACAGGTGACCGTTTTCATTGGCGTTATTCTCCGCGCTGGTCTCCCGATAGCCAATCTGTTGTGTACTATGAGGTGACATTCAATCAGCAAGGTGATCTTGTTTCAAAGAAAGCTGTGATTCACAATATCAAAACGGGCAAACGTCGGATTGTCCAGACGCCGGACAACTGGTCAATTGGTAGTGCATGTTTTATGGGCAGCAAATACCTCTTGATTTCAGCAAAAGGGCGGCATGGCAGTCCCGATAAGTATGAGATCTACCGCTATCACCTGGTTACACGGAAAATCGTCAACCTAACAAACACACCTGCTGTAGATGATTCCCAACCAGATTGGATAGACGATGATGTGTTACCGGTTTCCCCACAAGATAAAAAAAGTAACGTGGGGAATGCTAAAGCAGTAAAACCGTAAAACAGAGACAGACCTTTTGGGTATCTGCCTACTTCTTTTTCAGTGTAATGGACATAATATCGTAAAATTTATAATTATTTGGACACTACGCATCAACGCCAAATGCGCTTTTGGCATTTAGCGGGAGCGATCTCCGAATCGCGACGAAACCGATGTTATACCATTTCTGAATGATTATATAGCATTCTTGTAAGTCGGGTAGAGCGAAGCGAAACCCTTATGCGTCAATTTAAGAATTTTGCTTTGTATTATGCGGTGTCTTTAGTCCCGTAGGGACGCAATGTTTATAGAAAAATGTTTCTCGCCCTCTTGAGTTCCGGGGAATGCCTAAATGGCATTCATACCGTTGATTTGGTAGGAACGGCATAGAAAGATAAACATATCGTCCCTACGGGACTGAAGCACGAAACTCATATTATAGTGGATTTTAGAATTAACTTTAGATCTGCGTTGATTCACAGCTTATATGTCCAGTTAATTGTAAATCACTATAATCAGAATTCCAAGGTCAGCGCAAAGAATGGGATTATCGGCAATTGTGCAACCTTTACCTCTTCTGTAAAGTGCTTACTATATCGCACTTGTAGGATATTTCTGCGGTTATAGGCATTCCAAAGTTCAAAAGTAAATCCCACCTTCGCTTTGTCCAAGTGAACAAAGTACCAGTGAAAATCTTCCAAGAGAATGGGAGACCAATGAACACGTAGATCCAATCGGTGATATGGTGTGGTGCGTTTTTGGACACCCCATATAGGCAACCATGTTTGTTTTTTAGTGAACGGATTGGTATACATTTCCGTGTCAACCAATGTTGTATACAAAACACCACTCTTATATTGCCATTTCGCCCCGAATTCCCACGTCTCAAAAGTGTAATTCAGATTAATTGCGAAAACGTGAGGCGTACCAAACATAAAATCTCTTTCTTTTTCATGCGGTGAATCTTGGCGTTTGGAAACGGTGTAAGAATATGCAAGCCAACCCCGAAAAGCTTCTCCGATTTCGTGTTCCAAAGAAACTTCAATGCCTTTGACATATCCGCTCTTCTGATTTTCGTAGCGTTTCTCTAATAGGTCGAAGGTAATCATATTGCTAAGGTTTTTATAATAGCCTGCCACCTCAATTTTTGTTTCAGCCGTTAATCTTTTTTCCAATGCAACAACATAATGCCTCGCTAAACTCGTTGCAATTTCAGGATTTTCGTTTCCAAGCACCACTTGATAAAGCCGCGGGTTTTGAACATAATTTCCATACATCAAACGTACGTCTACTGGAAGCAGAGAAAATCCTACAGTACTCGGTTGCTCTGGTCCAAGTGTCACACCGAGTAACCCGCGCGGCTGCAGCGAAAAAGAGTCAATCAGATTAAAGTAATTTGCTCGCATACCTACCGTAGCATAGAGAGCAGCATAACGTGATGAAATAAGGTCTTGCGTTGCCTGCAAATATCCTTCAAGTCGATGCAGGGTTTTAGATGTGAAAGTAGATATTTTCTCTCCTTGTGCCTTTAACCTAAAGTCAAAATCCCAATCACCTTCTTCAGGTGGTCGGGCACCAATACTTGTAACGCTTGAAGGTAGATATGAAAGATCAAAACCTGATTCTATCAATGTCTTCGGAAATTTGAGCCAATATTGAAGATCGCCACGGAGTGAATGCACACTATCCGTGTTTCCATAAAAGTACCCTTCCCCATATTTTACTGATCTACGAGAAAATGACCGTGTCAATGATACAATAGACTTAAATACTTTTTCTTTTTCAGAATAGAGATGAATACCTTGTGAATCGAAAGGATTTTCCGACTTCATTAGACCACGCAAATCGCTATATGATACTTCGTTGGGACC
>CBDCOJ010000027.1:0-323155 GCA_965219695.1 Candidatus Poribacteria bacterium
TCACGCCTACCTAACTTTGTAAGTTCCGTTGTAAACCAAGTATTTTCATAACATAAGCGGAGATTAAATTATGAAAGTTACAATTAACAGCGAACCGCTTCTGCTGGCGTTTTACATAGCATTAGCGGTTTCTATGGTCTTTTCACCTGTTGTTGAAGCAGATAACCATGAATCTGATGAAGAAGTCGTAGAGCTTGAAGGATTAGTTATTGTCGGTACGCGTGCAAAACCACGTTCCGTTCTTGAATCCACTGTACCGATTGATGTTGTGCTTAGCGATGACTTTGCCAAACAGGGTGGGGCAGATTTGCCAGATTTGTTAAGAAATTTGGTGCCCTCTTACAATGTAAATGCACAGCCTATCGCTGACGCAGCAACTGTGGTGCGTCCTGCAAATCTTAGGGGGTTAGCCCCTGACCACACGTTATTGCTTGTTAACGGTAAACGACGTCACCGTGCTTCAGTAATTACTTGGCTCGGCAACGGATTATCTGATGGTTCGCAAGGTGCAGACCTGTCACCGATACCTTCCATAGCGATCAAACAGATGGAAGTGCTACGTGATGGCGCGTCAGCACAATACGGTTCGGATGCTATTGCCGGTGTGATGAACTTACAATTGAAAGATAGTTACAAAGGCGGTTCTTTAGAAATTAAACCCGGTATTTATCAAGTAGGTGACGGACTAACATATTCTGTCGCGGGTAATATCGGATTAGGACAAGAAGATATCTGGGCAAACCTCAGCTTGGAATATGGCAATGCAGATGAAACAGATCGTTCCGTACAACGAGACGACGCCGCCGCACTTTCCAGCGCAGGGAATAGCTATGTTGCTAATCCCGCTCAACCCTGGGGACATCCGATTATTAGAGATGACATCAAGTTCTTTGCAAACTACGGTGTTGACATCGTTAGTAACATTCAACTCTACGGACATGCGAACTATGCACAGAAACAGGTTGAAGGCGGGTTCTATTTCCGAAATCCCAATACTCGACCTGCTGTTTTTAGTAATGATGGTGGAGAAACCTTGCTTATCGGACGTTTGTCTGGAGAAGGTGAAGTTCCTGTGGTCAAGATAACCGATAATGTACCAGACCCAGAGGCTTTACAACAAGTTCTTGATGACGATGACCTTTTCACATTCCAAGAACTCTTTCCCGGTGGGTTTACCCCACGCTTCGGAGCTGATACGCAAGATGCTTCCATCCTTGTTGGGCTAAGAGGAATAGTCGCTGAGGATTTGGGATGGGATTTGAGTGCTTCTTATGGACGGCATGCCTCTGATTTCTTTATTAAAAACACTGTGAACGCGTCTCTTGGACCGGACACCCCAACCGAATTCGACCCGGGTGATTATATCCAAGCGGATACAAACATTAACCTTGATTTGACTTATCCATTGCACGACCTTGTCTTTCTCGCTGCAGGCAGTGAATATAGAACAGAGACTTTTGAAATTGTACAGGGGCAAGAGGAGTCTTGGGAAATTGGTCCATTGGCAAGCCAAGGATTTAGTTCAGGTTCCAACGGATTTCCCGGGTTCAGCGATATTGCACAAGGCGACTGGACACGCTCCAATTTTGCTGGATATTTGGAAACTGAATTGAAACCGGTTGACCCTTGGGTTATCAGTGCTGCTATCCGAGCTGAAAACTTTGAGGATTTTGGTAGCACAATCAACTACAAAGTTGCAACAAGTTATGCTTTCAGCGACGACCTCATGGAATTTCTTACACTTGATCCCGGGGTTGACTTGAGGGTGCGTGGCAGTTACAGCACAGGTTTTCGAGCGCCAACGCCAGGACAACAGAATGCCTTTAACGTTACAACGGAATTTGGTGAAAACAATACATTGGTTAACAAGGGAACTATCCCTTCAACCCATGCCGCTGCAGGTTTAGTGGGCGGTAAAGCACTTGAACCCGAAAAATCAAAAAACTTTTCTGTTGGAACGGTTATCAGTGATGATGTTGTTAGTGTTACAATAGATTATTTCAATATTAAGGTAGAAGATCGGTTAGCACCTACCAAAGACTTCCAACGCGGCGAAGATATTACTGAGGAGCAAATTCAGCAACTTGTTGATGAAGGCATCACGAGCGCTGGAAACCTACAAGAATTCCGATTCTTTACCAACGAATTTGAAACAAGCACACAAGGTATTGATCTTGTTCTGACGGCACCTGTTGCCAAAGGTGCCGTGAGTTTTGCATATAACTACACCGAAACTGAGGTTACCAAGCGCAACGCTGATATTCTGGACGATACACGTGTTCGCCTCTTAGAAGAAGGGCTACCCAAACATCGTGGAAACGTGACGTTAACACAAAATATCGTAGGTAATTTAGGTGTTTTAGGGCGTGTTAATTACTACGGTCCTTGGTATGAATACGCTGTGGGTGCACAAATATACGATGATGTGTTTTTGGTGGACCTTGAAATTAATTACCCATTTGCTGAAAATTTGGGAATTACAGTTGGTGTGAATAACGTTTTCAACGTTGAACCCAATAATGTTACTTGGTCAGACCCGAATATTGATAATTTTACAGGTTCAATCGTTGGTAGACCCTTCGGTGAATATAGTCCTTATGGGTTCGGTGGTGCTTTCTGGTATACCAAAATCGGTTATAATTTCTAATGTCTATGTTTCTTGTTAGGGAGCGGCCTCAAACCGCTTCCTAATACGTCCAAAATTAAATGAAAGGAACTTAACATATTTTCAAATGAACAGAAAAATATATAGTCGTATTCCATTTTTTGTCTTTCTTTTCACATTCTTCATAACAAGTATATTCTTTTCAAGTTGTGAACGAATACCACGAACCATCCCACCAGAAGATTTAGATACAACAGTCAAAATCGGTTTAATCTATAGCCCTACTGATCCGGGAACTACCCGCAACGGTGTTGAGTTAGCAGTTGCACTCGCGAATGAAGCGGGTGGAATCAACGGTAAACCGATAGAACTTCTCATTAGAGAAAGTAACAGAGAACCTTTACTCAGCATCCAACATGCAAAAGAACTGATTGATGCGGGCGTGTTAGTAATCTTAGGTCCAGATTACAGTGACGAGGCTGTAGAAGTAGGGGTGGTAGCACAAGAACATGGCATACCAATGATGACAACCTACCCCACGAATCCGAAGGTGACAAGAAACGGGAATTTCTCATTCCAGGGGGCTGTCCGTGATCCGGACCAGGCAAGAATAATAGCTAAGTTTGCTACACAAGAATTGGATGCAATGACTGCCGCTGTCCTCACAGAAACAGGTGATTCTTATTCAGAAGAACTGTCGGAAGCGTTTATTGAAAATTTTGAAACACAAGGTGGCACGATTGCGACGCATCAATTTTACGGAATGGGGTCGATAGATTATACTGAACAATTGACAGCAATTAATACAGTAGATCCTGCCGTAGACATCGTTTTTTTGGCAGGTTTGGGTTCTGAATTTCCATTAGCAGTAAAACAAGCCAAGTCTGAAGAATTCGGTATTACAGCAACTTTTCTTGGTGGTGATGGTTGGGATCGTCCTGACTTAGTGGAAATTGGTGGGACAGCACTTGAAGGAAGTTTCTTCGCGAATCACTTTTCACCCGATGCTCAATTGAGTGAACTTGGGAATCTATTTGTTAACTTATATACCGAAAAATTCGGAGTTTTTCCCAATGGACCCGCTGCCCTTGGATTTGATTCTACGAATATTGTAATTGAAGCAATGCGAAGAACGCCAGATTTGACACCGACAGCAATCCGAGACGAAATAGAAGCAACACAGAACTACAACGGGGCAATGATGGTATCTCATTTTGATCAAAATCGGTATGCAATCAAGAATTTAGTGATTAACACAGTTAAAGATGGAAAGATAAAATTTCATCAGTCTATTACGCCATAATACTTCTTATATAATTATAGTGTGAGTTTTCAACACTTCACATACTTTTAAAAGGGATATGATATGAGCAATCAAAACAGAGATGCAGAATATACAATGGGTAGGAGCGAATCTGAAACAGACCGACTGATTGAACAGTCCGTACTTTATGACGATGTAACAAGGCGTTTCCTACTAAGGAGTGGTATTGCCAAAGGTATGAAAGTGCTTGATGTTGGCAGTGGCGCAGGTGACGTGGCACTTACACTCGCCGAATTTGTCGGTTCAGAGGGAACTGTGGTTGGTGTAGATGTCAACGCCGATATTCTTGAGACAGCGAAAACACGCGCGGATGCTGCAGGTTTGACTAACATTGAATTTATTGCAGGTGACACCCGAACACTTGAACTTCCAAACGATTTTGATGCTGTTGTCGGTAGACTCGTCCTAATGTATATGTCGGACCCAGCAGATGCGCTCAAACATTTAGCAACGCACTTACGCCCTGGCGGTATCGTCGCGTTTCAAGAGGTTGATTTTTCGCCTTATACTGTTGCTGTACACCCAGATACGCCTTTAATAAACGATCTGATTAAATGGGGACGCACCGTGTTTGAAAAATCAGGGGCGCATGTTGAAATGGGTATGGAACTCTACAAAGCCTTCGTTGATGCCGGTTTGCCCGAACCTGCACTACATTTTGAAGCACCCATGGGCGGTCCCGAAGATTGGCCCGGATTCGCATATCTTGAAAATAGTTTCCGGAGTATCTTGCCGTTAATAGAGGCTTATGAGATTGCTACTGCCGATGACGTAGATATAGACACGCTCGCAGCACGGATACAAACAGAAGTCGCTGCATCAAAACGGCCGATTATGTTGCCTCCACACGTTACGGCACATGCAAAATTAGCAGTGTAGCTGAAGCTGAAATAACCAATGATATGTTTTCTAAATAACGTGAGTTCGCCTGAAGGATTTAGGAGAATCCAAGCTGCAGGCGCGAGTTTCACTCACGAACCTTTGAAGAAACTTTAGGCATGAAATGGTTACATCATACACGTAAAAACAATCCCCAGCTCTTAGCTCTGGCAGTGGTATGCTGTCTGTTTTTCAGTCTCACCCTCACCGCACAAGGATTCATCATCATAACACTAAATGAGGCTAACATACTGCTGCGCAAGATAGATAAACCACATTGGGAAATCGGCTATAGTTTCGTCGCTGATTGCCC
This sequence comes from Candidatus Poribacteria bacterium, assembly GCA_965219695.1. Taxonomy (GTDB): domain Bacteria; phylum Poribacteria; class WGA-4E; order WGA-4E; family WGA-3G; genus MSPOR6. The sequence goes on from CBDCOJ010000027.1 coordinate 5,122, forward strand.
CGCAGAATTCAAGCAACAAGATGACGAACTGAAAGAATTGGTTACTGAGGCGTTGCAAGTATGGTTGCAGCCGTTGCGGGAGTTGAGACCTGCCAGAGCGATTACCGCTGACTTTCGCTTTGTTCGAGAGCCGGACACCGCGGAATGTCTCGATGAGGTAGCCGCCCAAAAACAGTTTGATGCCTACATCTCGTTCGGATGCGGGCCAGGGGGTTCCAGTGCTTGGATAGGAGGCATACTCCCTCCCTATATATGCATAAGGCAAGGGGATGAGATAAATAGGCAGGCTTTTTCCCGCGTTCTTGCCCACGAACTGGGACATGCCTTCGGGCTGGGTGATACCTATATTCATGGACTTCAGCCAAGCACCGGTGGTCTTGCTAGAACCGCGGGCAAGCAGCCGTCCTCGATAATGTCGGGGCTGTTAGAAGTTGATCCACCGCGCCAACATCCCTACCTCAAGGAAGACGACAAGAACGGAATAATTTGGCTCTACAAGCACATCCACGAAGGTGAACTTACCGGTGATTGTTTTTTCCCTGACTATGTTCCTGTCAAAGGTCGTCTGCGGAGTCATGTCTGTGAGCCCCGCTATCCATTGATTTTTGAAGCCAAACACGGAGCCCCTGGAACCGTGACGCGAATACTCCTTGATGACCCTGTGCTAGACCTCAATGCCCGTGATATTGGTGGCAACACAGCCCTGCACTACGCGGTGCAGCGCAATAGCACTGATATAGTGAAAACGCTGCTGGCACAAGCGAGCATCAAGGTCAACATTACCAACAAGAACGGGCGCACACCTGCAAAGTTGGCACGCAAACTCAAGCTCTTACCTCTCGCTGTCTTGATCGAGAAACATCCGACCGCAAAGTTGCCGCCTTGGGATGGTGAGCCATCCATGTCTTTAGCAACGACATGGGGCGCGCTAAAACGTAAACAATAGATATACGACTGTCCGTGCCGTACACGCTAAAGATATCAATCCGATCCACAAGAACTTGAGTCTGCATGAGCAAATCACATCGTGATGCCACTTATACCTTAGGGCGCACCTCACACGAAACTACACGCCTCATTGAGCAATCAAAAATCTATGGAGAGTCTACAAGACTTCTCTGTGAACGCGCTGGTATTGAAACTGGAATGCGGGTGCTTGAGATTGGCAGCGGTGCAGGCGATGTCGCGCTCATGCTTGCGGAATCGGTCGGAACATCAGGACAAGTTGTTGGTGTTGATATTAATCCGACGATTCTTGAAACGGCACGTCAACGCGCTTCAGATGCAGGTATAAAAAACGTTGAATTCATTGCAGGTGACGCACGAACACTTGATTTTGACAACAAATTTGACGCGCTTGTTGGTCGGTTTGTGTTGATGTATATGGTAAAACCCGTAGATGCCCTGCAAAAACTCATAACACATCTAAAACCGGGTGGAATCGTCGCGTTTCAGGAGCCAGAATATACACTCTATCCCGCGTATTCGCATTCAGATACACCCCTTATGAATCAACTTTACCAGTGGATTTTGGATGCGTTCAAACATTCAGGCGCACATCTTGATATGGGAATAGGATTGCATTCGGCTTTTGTTGAGGTAGGGTTGCCACCGCCAGAGATACATCTTCATGCTCCTATCGGAGCAGCAGCGAATTGGGTAGGATACCGTTATATGGTAACTATTTTTCAGAGTCTCCTACCGCTTATTGAGAAATACGGGATTGCCACAGCGGAACAGGTGGGTATAGGGACATTAGGGGAAAGAATCCGTCAAGAGGTGCTTTCATCCAAACACCCGTTCTTCTTGCCTCTACATGTAACAGCGCATGCCCGTTTAATAACATAGGACCTGAATTCTGAAAAGATAGATTATATTAAAAACGGTAGGCGCGATTTTAAATCGCGCCTACAACGAAGGTTAATATTTTTCAGATTTTACAATAAACTAACGCTGAGAAAACTTCAGTTTTCCCCATGTAGTCGTCAACTTTCCACGCGCTTCAACAGCCAGAAGTTTATCCAAACTATTATTCATAATGTCTTCAACTTCTTCATGTGTTAATCCGCGTTTCCAGACATTTAAGTCATCCATGAGTCCTGTAAAAGGACGTTTGTTGTCAATGTTAAAACCGACGCGCGCTCCCTGTCCCCAATCTCCTGCAATCGCATCTGGAAGACGTGCTTTTTCCTCACCAACTTTGACACCGTTGATATAGAGGTGAGCCATTGCTGCTTCACGACTGAACGTGCCAGCGTAATGTACCCACTCCTTCGCCTTGTTTGTGCCAGCACGGATATCAAATAGCGTTTTCCCTGGATTATGTCCACGGTTGAGCCAACGATAATTACCGTCCCCTCGCGCCTCTGGGTGTACAAGCCACGTGCCATCTCCTGCTCTCGCATTGAAAATAGCCATATCAGAGATAGACTCAACGTTGATCCACGCTAAAATACTCATACCCTCAGTCGGAATATCGTCTGGATTAACGTTAGGACCGTCTAAGTCCAGATAACTGGTTGCGGCAAATTGCCCCGCTTTTCCAAACTTCCCATCGTCTGATTGTGTGACTTTTCCTATGATTTCACCATCATAACCACGCCCCGATTTTTCAATAACATTTCCACCATCAAACACTTCAAAATCGAAATAAAGCACTAAGTCAGGATCTAACACATCAGCGGATAAACCGCTTATTTGAGATGCAAATAGCACACATACAAGAATCACTATACTGCGTTTCATTTTTGGGCTCCTTTAATAAAAATTTAACGGAAACAATCTCCTGATCGCTATTCCGTTGTGTTAAGTATATCATTTTTATTTTATCTTTGCAATTTAAAATCGTGGTGGTTTTTCCTTGATTATTAAGGTGTATTAAGATAAATTAAATTCAAGAACTTTGGAGAAACGAAATGAATATTTCCCCCATTGATTGGGCAATTGTAGTCGGCTATATCCTTTTTGCGCTTGGACTCGGCATCTATTTTTCCAAACGTGCTGGAAAAAACATTGACGAATTTTTTATCTCCGGACGCAATCTTCCGTGGTGGTTGGCTGGCACTTCTATGGTAGCGACAACTTTTGCTGCGGATACACCTCTTGCGGTTACCGGAATTGTAGTCGAAGATGGAATCGCAGGTAATTGGTTGTGGTGGAATGCCGTTTTGAGCGGTATGTTAGCTACATTCCTGTTTGCCCGATTATGGCGGCGTTCTGAAATTATTACAGATGTAGAATTTACTGAACTCAGATACTCAGGGCCTTCTGCAAGTTTTCTGCGTGGTTTTCGCGCCCTCTATATCGGTTTACCGATTAACTGCATTACAATGGGATGGGTTATCCTTGCAATGCAAAAAATCGTCGTACTGACCTTTGGCCTTCCAGATGATACTCACACAAAGATATTGGTTGTCATGGGATGCTTGCTAATTGCGGGTATCTACTGTGCATTATCAGGATTTTGGGGTGTTGTCATGACGGACATCGTGCAGTTCGGCATGGCAATGGTGGGTTCACTCGCACTCGCAATTATCGCCATTAACAAGGTAGGTGGTATCGGTGTCCTGAAAGAAAAACTTGTTAATGTTTACGGAGCAGAACACGGCATCCTGAATTTTACACCCGACTTTAGTGCAGGTGAAATGGCTATTATTACTTTTGGTGTGTATCTTGGTATACAGTGGTGGGCATCAAATGGCGTTGATGGAAGCGGATACATCGCGCAACGGATGTTCGCAGCGAAGAATGAACGCCATACGCTTCTCGCCACCTTATGGTTTAACATTGCACACTACACACTCCGTCCGTGGCCGTGGATTCTCGTTGCATTAGTCGCAATGGTGGTTTATCCGGGATTAGGAAACCCTGAACATGTTAATCCCGCACTGCATGACGCAGAAGCTGGCTATCCGATGCTGATGCTTGATTACCTACCTGTCGGATTGTTAGGCCTTATGCTGACAGCGTTTTTGGCAGCGTTTATGTCAACGATTGACACACATCTGAACTGGGGAGCATCCTATCTTGTTAACGATTTCTATAAACGCTTTTTTAAACCCAAAGCGACGCCTGAACACTACGTTGCTATCTCACGCCTTTTTGTAATCCTGATTATGCTAATTGCAGGTGTGACGAGTTTCTTTATGAATTCCATTGCAGGTGCTTGGAAATTTCTCATCGCACTAAACGCAGGCATCGGACTCGTGCAGATTTTGCGATGGTACTGGTGGCGTATAAACGCATGGTCAGAAATTTCAGCGATGTTCGCAGCATTGGTCGTTTCGATTGTTGTCTTTACCCTTCCACAAACAAAAGGCGAATTCGCTCTTCAAATGCTAATTATTGTGCCAATTTCCACTGTAGTATGGATAGTTGTGACGTTTTTAACAGAACCTGTTTCGACTGAAACGTTAACAAACTTCTATAACAGAGTTAGACCGAGTAAAAGAGGATGGACACCAATTGCGGGAGAGGCAAAGGAAGCACAAGACGGGACAAATAGACAAAACCCTCAAACAGATTCTAAAACTCCTGCTTTAGTCAATTGGGTTGTAGGGGTGATCTTCATCTACTCATTTTTATTCAGCATTGGCAAACTGCTATTAGGTTTTATTGGAACTGGATTAATTTTTCTACTAATCGCAATTATTAGTGGGGCAATAATGTATCAAAATTTACCGCGCAAAGAGAGAAACGACATTTGAAAAGTGTAGGAATTATCCCAGCCCGATACGCCTCAAGCCGCTTTGAAGGAAAAGCGTTAGCAGATATTTTGGGAAAACCGATGATACAGCATGTATATGAACGAGCTTGCAAGTCAAAATTGTTAAGTCAAGTTATTGTCGCTACAGATGACCAACGTATTTATGATGCTGTTAAAGGTTTCGGTGGAAATGTTCAGATGACAGGAGAGTGTGCTACTGGAACTGATCGAGTCTCAGTCGTGGCGGAAAAATTGACATGTGATGTTGTTGTTAATATACAAGGTGATGAGCCTTTACTTGAGCCCCAACAGATAGATATGATGCTGCAGCCTTTCATTGAAAGGCCATCTGTACAAGTCTGCACATTAAAAGAGCGAATTTATACTATGGAGGATTTTCTCAATCGGAACGTCGTTAAAGTTGTTACTAATCTTGAAGGCGATGCGTTGTACTTTTCAAGAGGTTCTATTCCCAGTACACCTGCAAATAAGCAGCAAATCTTTGATGAAAACGCTTTAGTATATAAGCATATCGGATTATACGCATTCCGTAAAGAGCAACTACTCGCTTTCACATCTTGGAAGCGTACCCCTAATGAGATTGCTGAGGGTTTAGAACAGTTACGTTTTTTAGAACACGGCGTTCCTATCCATGTTGTTGAAACCGACATACCCCTTATAGGAGTTGATGTACCTGCAGACTTAGAACGGGTAAAACAGATTTTAGAAAAGGGAGGCCCTCATTTTTGAAGGGAAGAAAATGACAAAATATATCTTTGTAACAGGCGGCGTTATCTCAGGAATAGGCAAGGGAATTACAACCGCAGCATTAGGCAGATTACTCATTAACCGTGGCTTCAAAGTGAATGTCATCAAAATTGATCCATATCTCAATGTTGATGCGGGGGTGATGAATCCCTTCCAACACGGTGAAGTCTTTGTAACACATGATGGGGCTGAAACAGACTTAGACTTAGGAAATTATGAACGTTTTCTCGGTGTTGATCTCAATAAACATTCTAACTTTACTACCGGTTCTGTTTATAGCGAAGTGATCGCAAAAGAACGACGTGGTGACTACCTCGGCCAAACGGTTCAACTCATTCCGCATATTACGGATGAAATCAAACGTCGTATCTATCAGATTGGAAAAGACAGTGATGTTGACATCGTTATCACGGAAATAGGTGGAACGATCGGTGATTTTGAAATGCTTCCGTTTGTTGAAGCTATCCGACAAATGGCTGTGGAGGTTGGACGCGAAAATACTTTGTTTCTCCACGTCTCGCTCATTTATACCTTACCCAATGGAGAAAGCAAGAGCAAACCTACTCAACACAGCATTAGGAAACTCCAAGAATTGGGTATCCATCCTGATTTATTATTATGCCGCACAAGTCAACACATTGATGAAAGTGTCCGCAGAAAGATTGCGCTCCTCTGTGGTATTAGTGAAGAATTTATTCTGGAAGGTTTGGATACAAAATGCGTAGATGAAATCCCACTGAATTTCGAAGAACAGGGTATGGGACATCTCGTCTCCAAAAAGCTTGGACTTGAAAGACGCGCAACATTGGATGCTGAATGGATAGCCATGGTGGAAAGACTTAAAAATCCTAAGCATACCGCGAACATCGCTATCGTAGGAAAATATACTACAGGGAATGATGCTTATATCAGTGTACAAGAGGCTATTAAACATGGTGGCATAGCAAACGAAACCGAGGTCCATATTGAATGGATAGAAGCTGAAACATTGACGGATCACCCCGATATTGATGGATTGTTTGAAAACATTGACGGAATTTTAGTACCTGGTGGGTTCGGTGATCGTGGCATTGAAGGAATGATAACGGCGGTTAAATACGCTCGCGAAAATCGTATCCCTTATTTGGGGTTATGTCTCGGCATGCAGTGTCTTGTAATTGAATATGCACGACATGTTGCGAATTTAAAAAATGCAAACAGCACAGAGTTTGATGAAAAAACGCCGTTCCCTGTCATAGATTTGATGTTAGAACAACGTTCAATAGCCGACAAAGGCGCAACGATGCGACTCGGACATTATCCGTGTGTACTCAAAGAAGATACTAAGAGTTATGAAGGGTATCAACAACCTATTATTTTAGAACGGCATAGGCATCGCTATGAATTGAATAACAACTACCGATCAGAATTGAAAGAGGCAGGACTCCATTTTAGTGGAGTGTCACCAGATGGAAGCCTTGTGGAGATTGCAGAGGTAGCCGATCACCCATGGATGGTCGGTTCACAATTCCATCCCGAATTCCAATCTAAGCCTCTTGACCCGCACCCGCTATTCCGTGAATTTATTGCAGCAGTCCTACGTTATCAACAAGAAAAAGATGATTAGGGAGAGGAACCATGGACAACGTTGCTACAGTTCGCTCTGGTGCTTGGCACGGAGATAACGAACTGACGCTGAACTTTCCAACCAACTGGGAAGTGGAGATGCTGAACCCTACGGACGCACCATCACTTTCTGACGCGCAAATTGAACAAGCATTTGCAGAACCAATTGGCACAAAACGCATCGCTGACCTTGCAAAAGGCAAAAAGAGTGCTGCCATAATCGTTGATGACCTAAGTCGTCCTACTCCTGCATTTAAAGTTATTCCGTTTCTGTTGCGGGAACTTTTTGCAGCAGGTGTGCCAAAATCAAAAATCCGATTCGTCGTTGGTGTTGGCGCACATCGTCCTATCTCCGAAGAAGAGATGGCAAAGAAAGTTGGAGCTGACATCGCAGCAGAATATGAGATTACCAACCATAATTTCCTGAGCAGTGACCTTCGGGCATTGGGACACCTTGAAAACGGCACACCTGTCTATATCAATCGGACTGTTGCAGATGCTGACTTTAAAATCTGTCTTGGAGGTATCTATCCGCACAGTTCAGTCGGTTTTAGTGGTGGTGCGAAACTTATTGTTCCTGGTACTGCTGGATTTTCCTCTATGTACTATTTCCATACCTTCCCAGAAGGCCGTGGTCCCGCAGTGATTGAAGGACAAAGCGATGAGCCAGATCGTCGCGATACTATTGAGATGGCAGCCGGGGTTCTTGGTCTTGACGCCATTGCTAACGTTGTTCTCAATAGCCGCCGTGAAATTTGTGGGTTGTTTGTCGGTGATTTCATTAAAGCACACCGTAAAGGTGCACATTTTGCGATGGATACTTATAGAACAGAAATATCAGAATCAACCCGAACAGAAAGCGATCTTGTTATAATTAACTGCTATCCACTTGATGCTGATGCAATTCAACTTGATAAGGCACTTGCGGCTTTTTCCTATTTTGAAGACGCCTATACCATAGCACTCTACCCCGCAACTGATGGCACTTGCTTTCACGGTCTGTTTGACAGACTTGATTATCCACGTTATCTTAAGCAGAAAGCAGAACACATACCCTCTAAACCATCACCTGTACTAAAACTTGGGAGACGATCTCAACTACATGTTTGGTCTGAGCATTTTGATAGAGATGATTTCTATAAGGAATATCCTTCCTCGCTTCTTTTCCGTGACTTAGATCAGTTAATTCAATTGTTAACTGATGAACTTCCCACCCGTGCTAAAGTTGCTATTTTACCTGTGGCTGGAATTCAGGTATTAACACCAAATAACCCAGTATAGAAAATTTGAAAAGTGTAAACACCCACTTGTATGCTCGCCGAGCAAAGGTGTATTGTTATATTCAATTAACGTGATCCGTTTTGCTAAGTGCAGTTAGGAAACCGCACCTACCGAGTATATTTAATCGCAATCAGTATCCCCTGACACGCCTAAACAATTTCTTATTTGATATTGCGCCATTAGTATTTTCAGTTTTATAGATTGACATAATAATCGATTTGTGATATAATGAACACATATTTTAACCGATACGATATTATTCATAAAATGAAATACAAACAAATTGGATTGTTTCCTGAGTGTTCTAAAGTCGAGCATATCACGCAAGTCGTATCAGAACCAAGAGTTTTACCTTTTATAAAGTGGGCTGGCGGCAAACGGAATTTAGTTACTAAAATAACTCAATTGATGCCTGATCGTATAAGTGGTTATCATGAGCCTTTTTTAGGTGGAGGTGCAATCTTTTTCGGTATTGAACACAGGATTGAGAAAGCAACACTTGCAGACTTAAATAAAAATCTAATTTTAACATATAAGGTTATTGCTAATGACGTAGACAGTCTTATTGAGTGTTTATTAAAGCACAAGCAAAATCACCATCAAGACGAGGGTTATTATCTTAAAGTTCGCAGCCAGCATAACTTGGAAAACCCGATTGATATTGCATCAAGGTTTATATATCTGAATAAAACATGTTTTAATGGATTATATAGGGTTAATAAAAAAGGTGAATTTAATGTGCCAAGAGGCAATTATAAAGATCCAAAAATCTGTGATCCTGTAAATCTGTTAAATGTTTCAAATGCTCTAAAAAAAGCGGATATATATATGGGTCAGTTTGACGAAACAATATCTCCTGGACCTAATGATTTTGTATATTGTGATCCGCCTTATGATGGTACATTTACATTATACCAGTCTAAAGGTTTTAAAGATGAGGATCAAAAACGGTTGAAATATTGTATGGATATGTGGACACATCAAGGCGTATTTGTGATGGTATCTAATTCCGATACACCATATATTAGGGAATTATATAAGAGCTACAATATCCATGCTATTACAGCAAATAAAGTTATCAGTTCTAAAGGTAGTAGCCGAGGGCAAACGCCTGAATTACTAATATTAAACTATGAGGACAATTGCATTATTCGCTGATCGTCCCGACTAAGTTAGGCAATATAAAATCGCTAAGAAATGTAGCTCTTGCATAAAACGCCCTGCGACCTTCCCCTTTTGTCCGTGCTTGGACATATTTACCCATATACCCATTCACTTTATAGTAATTACCATCTATTATCATATCTCTAATCAAGTTGTAATCTGATTTTATTTGATTATAAACTTTATTGTTGCTATATATTTCGAACGTCCCAACTCCATATACGACAGAACTTTTCTGATATTCATGTTCCCATATAGTTGCAACGATCATAACTTTTTTCAACTTTGAGAATAAGCCGCTACTTTCAAAGTCACATTTGGCAACTTCAGATGGGTTAATCATTGTTATAGCCATTGGAAATTTGACTTTGACCTCGCCTTTATTGTTATACCACACAGCGATTTTTTTCAATTCCCAATTATAGAAATCGGTATCTTTCGATGAATTGATAGGTATACCTAAATATTCTTCTAAAACATGGCCTGCCCACCCCTTATTTTGACTACTGTCTTTAAATACTGTAATGCCGTATTCTTCTGCAAGACAGATCAAATCTGTTCCGATGAGTTTAGATAGTCTTTGGAACGCTGATCCTATTTCCATGTAAACCTTCCGAAGATATAATTTTGAACTACAGATAACATTTATAAACCCCTAAATTTTGGAATTTTGGTATATTATATCAAAATGACTTGATATTTATCAAGTGGATTATTAACTCATAGATTACTAAATTCTTAATATTAACTCATATTAAGAATTGGATCTAGTGATGATTTATTTTTACAATATACAAATTCTTTGGCATTGGAATATGTAAAACCACAGCATAGTGCATGTAATACTTGTCTTGCCTGGTCATTATATTTTCTAAATAGCCTAGCCTTATTAATATCTCTAAAAAATGTAATAAATACATTAGAAGAGAACGGAAAAAATATAACTGTATTATCATTAAAATCTGGCTCTAAGATTAGTTCTTCCATACTATAAATACCATCTTTATCGGTATTAAGCGAACAAAAATATTGGAGTATTTTACAATGTTCTCTTGTATACATATCCAACTTAAATTCATCTTTCAAATTTGCATATTTTTCTATAGATATACTTGGAATATCCACAATAGAAACTGGATTGTCCGAAGTGATTAATTGGAATTCATCATTGTCAAATGTATCTATATACATTGCCCATTTACTAATTTCTGAACAAAATAATTTATACAGCACTTGTGGGATATAATCTTTACATCTGATATCTAAAAAATCTCCATTGATAGATATTTTAATTTCTTTGCCTACTTTATTCCAAATTTGATTCCATAATAACTCTCTTACATGCTTATTGTGAGAAAACATATAAGCAATAAAGTTAAACATATCGTCTAAATAGTATTTAGGAACATAAAGGCCTGATTTATACATATCACAAAAACATCTAACTTTATTTTGCAATTCTTTAAATTTTGAGTCATAGGTCAAATTGGTAAACTTTTCATAACCTTCTGTGTTCAAATATTCTTCATACCCTATATTCGACACATTTTGTTGAAATGGCTCTAAATAACTGTATTTTTTAACTCCTTTAACCCAAATAATACCGTCGTCATTGCTAAATCCATTAAGATAGAATTTCGGTGTATAATGATTTTTTATATATTCTTTCCTACTATCCAATCTCATATTAAAATCCTTTTTTACTAAATGTTATAAATATGGTATATTATACCAAAACGATGTGGTAATCGCCAAGTGAATTGCTTAAGTCATAGATTACTAAATGCTTCCAATACCTATTGTCACTGGGTTCACAGAGCGGGCGGAGATCATATTATTTTATGGGTGTCAGGGGTTACTGGACGAATATTTAATTACTGATTTTACTAAAATGTTAGGACTTTACACTTACAACACAAAATATCTTGACACGGGTTAATATTTTGATAGAATAAGACACATCTAAGCTTATTCGCGGATTCCAGATTTAGAAATGGAGGACGATCATGAACAACACTGCAACAGTCCACTCCCGTGCTTGGTATGGCGATGAGGAGCTGACACTGAATTTCCCAACGGGATGGGAAGTAGAAATGTTAGGACCAAAGGACGCGCCTGCACTTTCTAACAAGCAGATTGAACGTGCATTTGCTGAGCCAATCGGCACACCATGTATTGCTGAACTTGCAAAAGGCAAAAAAAGTGCTGCGATTGTCGTAGATGACCTGAGCCGTCCTACTCCTGCAGCCGAAGTTATCCCGTTTCTCCTACGTGAACTAACCTCAGCAGGTATCCCAAAATCAGAAATCCGATTTGTCGTAGGCGGTGGATCGCACAGACCTCTCACTGACGAAGAAGCGGCGAAAAAAGTCGGCACTGACACCGCAGCAGAATATGAGGTAACAAGTCACAACTTTATGAGCGGTGACCTGCGGGGATATGGAAGCCTTGATAATGGGATGCCTATTTATATCAACAGCGTTGTTGCAGATGCGGATTTCAAAATCTGTTTGGGAGGTATCTATCCGCACGGTTCCGTTGGATTTGGCGGCGGTGCAAAGTTGATTGTTCCGGGTATCTCTGGGTTTGCAACGATGTTTTACTTTCACTCCTTTTCACCGAGTCGTGGACACGCTGTCATTGAAAGAAAGAGCAGCACACCCGATCATCGTGATTTTGCCGAAGAAGTTGCCAACGTCATCGGGCTTGATGTTATCGCAAATGTCGTGCTTAATTCTCGGCGTGAGATTTGCGGACTGTTTGTTGGAGACTTTGTGCATGCACATCGCGCGGGTGCCCAGTTCGCTTTAGAAACCTATGGCACCGAGATACCGATGCAATCCCGAAAAGAGACTGATCTTATCGTTCTAAATTGTTATCCGCTTGATAGCGATCCTATCCAAACAGGAAAAGCGTTGTGGGCAAGCAGCTATTTTGAGAAGGCATATAAGATGGCACTTAATCCTGCCAGCGATGGTATCTGCTACCATGGGTTGTTTGATCAGATTGATTATGTCCGTTTTCTTGAACAGAGAGCAGAAAGAATCCCGCCTGAACTCCCCGAACCCAAACTCGGAAACATTGACCAACTGCACGTCTGGTCGGAACATTTTATGGTAGACGATTTTTACAAAAAGCACTCAGGTGCTCTCCTCTTTCGTGACTTGGAACAACTGCTCCAACTATTTGCTGAGAAACTTCCAAAGAAGGCGAAGGTTGCAGTGTTACCCTCAGCAGGAACTCAGGTATTAGCAGAGGATAAATAGCAAGAGTCTCATGGAATCTCCTATCAGAAACTATTTACAACGCATAAATACCCTCCTCGGCAAAATTGAAACCGGTTTGTTATGCCTAATTGTCGCAATGATGATTGGGCTTGCAGTGCTTGAAATTGTCTTGCGTTATGGCTTCAAGATGAGTTCATTGTGGAAACACATAATGCTACAGAATTTGACACTCTGGTTGTGTTTTCTGGGAGCTGCGCTTGCTTCAGCTGAAAGACGTCACATTAGCATTGATGTGCTGAGCCGAATTTTGCCTAAAAACGCCCTCCGTTATAGTTCTTATATTATTGATGTGCTGAGTTTGATTGTCGTAAGCATTTTAGCATATTTCGGTTTTGGCTTTCTGATAGAAGAGCAGAAAAGTCCTGCAACACTGATCGGGTCTGTTCCACTTTGGTGGGCAAAGACGATTATTCCTATAGGGTTTGTCCTCATCGGGATTCACCTGGTGCTTCAGATTTGCATCCGTTTGACAGAACGTGAACACCATCAAGATGATGTTAGGGGAGAATCAGACTAATGGGCTTAATCATCGGCATCGGATTAGTAGTTTTCGCACTTTTCGGTGGTGCACTCTTTGTCTTACTTGGCGGTGCCACAATTATCGGATACGCCACAGCAGATTTACCAATTTCAACAATCCTGATTGATTTCAACAGGATCATAAAAAACACGACAATTCCTATTATTCCGCTTTTCACTTTTGCGGGCTATATTATTGCGGAAGGAAAAGCACCGCAAAGGTTGGTAGCGTTTGCGCGTGCAAGTGTTGGCTGGCTACCGGGCGGAATCGCAGTGGTTGTGCTTGGCACTTGTGCTTTCTTTACCACTTTTACAGGGGCATCTGGCGTAACCATAATTGCCCTTGGCGGTTTGGTCTACCCGATTCTGCGTCAAACCTATAGTGAAAAGTTCTCACTCGGTTTGATAACAGCCTCGGGGAGCATTGGACTCCTTTTCCCTCCGAGTATTCCACTGATACTTTATGCCATTATTGCACAAGTCCCAATAGATGCGATGTTCTTTGCCGGAATTATTCCTGGGATGCTTATTCTGATTATACTGAGCTGCTACTGCAGTGGCTGGAGTGTCTTAAAACGAGCAGAAACAACTCCTTTTGACTTGTCGCTTTTTGCCCGAACGTTCTGGGAAGCAAAATGGGAATTGATATTGCCACTTCTCGTATTAGGCGGCATTCTTTCGGGTTTTGTTACGCTTGATGAAGTTGCAGCGTTGACGGTCATATATGTTTGTATCGTAGAAATATGTATCCACAGATCAATTTCTGTGAAAACATTACCGCGCCTTATCAAAGAAAGTATGTTACTTGTTGGCGCAATTCTTATTATCCTCGGCATAGCCTTAGGGTTAACAAGTTACCTTACCACACTTGAGGTGCCTTTCATTGTTCTTGATTGGATTCAGTCAATTACAGAAAACAAAATCATTACACTTATTGGGCTTAATATCTTTCTACTCATTGTTGGATGTTTGATGGACATCTTTTCTGCGATAATCATCGTTGTTCCATTGCTCATTCCGATCGCTGAAGAATTTGGTATTGACAAAGTACATCTTGGTATAATCGTCCTAACAAATCTTGAAATAGGTTATCTCACACCCCCAATAGGATTAAATCTGTTTATATCAAGCATTAAATTTGAAAAATCAGTTGTGTTACTTTATAGGTCGGTTTTGCTGTTTATCGGTTTGTTGTTGATAGCCTTAATACTTGTAACTTATATCCCGGACTTAAGCCTTTGGTTGCCGCGGGTGCTTGGGATAACATCGCAACCTTTATTATTATGAACTCAGAGGCATTCAATTGTCGAGTTTTCCCATTTAATTGTATTGTAAGAGAGAACTCCGATTCCCGACTATCAGTGTATTTTGTCGCGATTCGGAGATCGCTCCTACAAAGAACGGGTCGCGATTCGGAGATCGCTCCTACAAAGAACAGGTCGCGATTCGGAGATCGTTTCTACTTAAAAAGTTACCATTTGGTATCTTTTTTGATACCGTGGTATCTTTTTGAAATTGGCTATAACACCAGTCTACATATAGGTTTATAGGCGTTTTTCTTGTTTTTAATTAAATTTTATTTTTTCTCTTCTCCTCTGCATTGAAGAACGCGGTTTTTCTCTTGCTGTCCATATTTTATTTTGATAAGTTTCGCGTTGTTGTCTTTGCTTTTGTTTGTTCATACGGATATTATACCTGTTTTGTGTGGTGATCAGAAGTTTTTGTGGTTTACTGAACAATAGATATCCAATATATTTCCAATAAGTTTGCTGGAAATGTTAGCGGCATTTAGTCGCGAGCTGGAGTTCGGAATCAACGTCAAATGCGCTTGGCAGAATACCAAATCAACGCTATGAATGCACTTTTTGGCATTCAGCGCGTTTGGTATTCTGCATGATTTGTCGCCTATAGGAAGAGGTTTTAGGGAAAAGGTGAAAATAATTGGAGAACTGAATGGCTCTGTACTAAATAACCTGGTTTTGAATTTCAGACGACTCAGGGTTATTCAGTTTTAGTTTACCGTTATTGAGGTTTACTAAAAGTTAATATCCAAGGGCGGTAGGTGCGGTTAGGAAACCGCACCATAGGCGTCAATTTAGCGTGCATCCAGGCCCGGTGAATCAACGCCAAATTCGCGTTTGGCATTTGTCGGGTTCGGTTTGTAACCGAACCTACCGGGCCCAGGCGAATCCTGGGTGTTTTGTTGAGCAGCACTGCTTAGTGGACAGGATAGGTGGAGGTTTCTGCGTAGGCTCCGGTTCGGTTACAAACCGAACTACCGGCCTGGGCATTCAGTGCATAATTCTTTTCTTAAATTGACGCTTATAGTGCGGTTTCCTAACCCCACCGCATCCTACAAGGAAAGTCAATAGAAGGTTTTTGCTCTAAATTCGGTGCGGTTAGAAACCGCACCTACCGTTCTGGGGTATATAGCCGATGTTAAAAATTCGTCCGAAAAACCAAAAACTAAATGGATCTGCAGACAACTTTACAACGCTTAAGAAATATGCTATAATAATCACATCATAATACTACGGAGGAGAAACATTATTATGAAAAAAGTTTGTTGGTCAAATAAAATTTATATAGTTGCTATGTGTCTGATATGTCTTTTGACGCTTAGCCCTACGTTTGCTGTATACGCAGATTCTCATGGGAAAAGTAAATTCAAGGTTGCTATGCTTCTACCAGCATCTATCACTGACGCAGGGTGGAACGCATTAGCGTACGATGGGCTTCTCGCTATAAAAAAGGAACTTGGGGCAGAAATCAAGCATGTAGAAAGTCGAACGCCCACCGAACAAGAGCAACATTTCCGTTATTATGCGGAAAAGGGATATGACCTTGTCTTTGGACACGGTTATGAATTTCAGGACCCCGCAAAAGCGGTGGCACCTGATTTTCCCAACACGATTTTTATTACATCTTCAGGCGGTACGATTACGAACAATATTGCTCCGGTTAACTTTCGGGTTGAGCAACCTGCTTACCTTTTAGGGATAATGGCAGGCATGATGACGCAAGGAAACAAACTCGGTTGTATTGGTGGTCAGGAAATTCCGTCTGTCAAGAGTACTTTTATCGCTTTTGAAGCTGGGGCGCAAAGCGTTAATCCTAAAATAGAGGTTCGTCAGGTATATGTTGGAAATTGGGAGGATATTGGTAAAGGGAAGGAACTTGCTACCGCACTTATCAATGAAGGAGTTGACTTTCTGTTTCCAAATGCAGATGCCGCCGGACTTGGTGCTTTTCAAGCTGCAGAAAATGCTATGGAAGAAGGCAAAACTGTGTACACTTTTGGTGCAAACCGAGACAAAAGTGAAATATCGGAAACGACTGTACTCGCAAATGCTGTGATTACACCGAAAGCCTTTGTTAAGATCGCTAAAACGATTAAAGAAGGTAAATTTAAAAAGCAGATCTACACTTTCAACATGTTAACGGACGAGGCAATCACTCTTGTTTACAACCCTAAAACGAAAGGTAAGATACCTCAAAAGGTGCTTGATGCCGTTGAAGCAGCAAAAGCCAAGATTCTATCAGGTGAACTTGAAGTTCCGCAGATTGATTTCACTGAGAAAAAAGAAAAGTGATGCCAACTGTCAAGAGTTTCTTAATTGTCATCCTTGGTAAGATGGAGCAAGAACTATGCCAGAGAAAATGGAAATTGATGGAGTTGAAATCACCTTTTCAGAAGGTGAAACTGTGCTTGAAGTAGCACAGCGACACGAAAAAGATGTTCCCACGCTCTGTTTTGACCCACGTCTGGAACCGTTTGGCGGATGCCGTCTATGCATCGTTGAATTGGAAGGTGCACGTAATCCGGTGGCATCGTGTACAACTAAAGCCACAGCTGGTATGGTTGTCCGCACATCTACTGAAACGATAGAAGCGTATCGGAAGACGTTACTTGAGATGGTGATTGGAGAAAACCGTGAGGTTGATGTCCATCCGTTACGTGGATATGCTTCCGATGAGTTGATGAATCTTCGTGACAGGTACGAAATCAAAAACATGGGGATTACAGGTGCAAAATCCGGCACAAGCAAAACCGATGACAATCCTTTTATACTCAGGGATTATGATCTCTGTATATCATGTTATCGGTGTGTACGTGTTTGTGCTGAAGAAGAAGGGGACCACGCCATCAATGTGATGAACCGCGGTTTTCAGACACAGATTACGACAGAATTTGATGGTCTTCTCAAGGACTCCGCTTGTACTTTTTGTGGGCAGTGTATTCAGACCTGTCCGACAGGCGCACTTGCGGATAAAAAAGCGCTGCGCTCTGTTGATGAGGTGGCCGATTCATCGCTCAATAAAACCCGTACTATCTGTCCATATTGTGGGGTCGGTTGCTCTGTTGACGTGTTAACGAATAACGAAAAAATAGTTGGCATCCATCCCGCAATGGATGGACCCGCCAATCAGGGTGCGCTCTGCGTCAAGGGACAGTTCGCTTACGACTTCGTGCAACATCCTGACCGATTGAAAACGCCGCTTGTACGGGGTGATGATGGTGAACTCCATGAAGCCACATGGGAAGATGCGCTTGATAAAGCTGCTGAAGGTTTCAGGAAAGTTCATGCTGAACACGGTAGGCATAGCGTCTATGGTATCGCCTCTGGTCGTGCTCCGAGTGAAGCGGCGTATCTGATGCAGAAATTCATTCGCGCGGGATTTGGTACAAACTATATTGACAATTGCAGCCGTGCCTGACATGCCCCTACCGTTGCCGGTCTGGCAGCGACGATAGGACGCGGTGCTATGTCTAACCCGCTTGTTGACATGCAGAAGCCTGATGTTATTTTCTGTATCGGTACGAATATGACGGAATGCCATCCTGTTGCAGCGACTGGGTTGAAAAAGGCAATTGCTCGCGGCGCGAAACTTATTGTGGCAGACCCGAGACGTATCGGATTAGCAGAGATGTCCCATCTCTATTTGCCACTTCGTGTTGGATCAGATACTGCATTACTGCTTGGAATGGCGCACGTCATTGCCCGCGAGGGGTTAATTGATGAGGAATTCATTGAAAATCGGACAACTGGGTTTGATGACTTTTTTGAGCATATCAGTCAATGGACACCAGAATGGGCAGAATCTATCACGGGGGTGCCAGCAAAGGATATTGAAACCGCAGCGATGTGGTACGGGGCTTCGGACAAAGCTGCCATCTACTATACGCTCGGTATTACTGAACATATTTGTGGTGTAGAGAATGTCCAAAGTCTATGCAACCTTGCACTGATGACAGGAAATATCGGACGCGAGGGGACAGGTATTAACCCGATGCGTGGACAAAATAATATACAAGGCGCAGGCGATAGTGGGGCTTTACCAAACAATTATCCCGGTTTTCAATCTGTTACTGATCCCAAGCATCAGGAGAAATTCAAAGCAGCTTACGGTAAAGAAGTTGATCTTGAAAAGGGCATCACGAAGGTCACTGCTTTAGAACTCTGCGGCGACAGTATTCACGCGATGCTCATTGATGGTGAAAATACATTGTTATCTGACCCTGACCGTGAACATTGTGAACATGCCCTGCGTTCTTTAGAACATCTCGTGGTGATTGACATCTTCCTGACCGAAACCGCAGAACTTGCTGATATTGTGCTACCCGCAACAGCCTGGGGCGAAACGGATGGGGTTTGTACTAATACAGAACGCCGTGTCCAACGAATGCGCGCTGCCGTTCCACCTCCCGGTGAAGCAAAACCTGATTGGTGGATTATCTGTCAAATTGCAAAGCGGCTCGAATTCAAAGGGTTTGATTATAACACTCCAAAACCGATTTTCAACGAACTTTGTCGTCTTTCACCTATTTATGCAGGATTAGATTGGAAACGCATTGAGAAAAGTGAATATCAGTGGCCTGTTCCACACAAAGAACATCCCGGCACACCGCGCTTACACGAGGAAACGTTTGTTAATGGAAAAGGTATCTTTTCTAACGTTCATTACCGAGACCCGGCGGAGACGATTAGCGTTGACTTCCCTGTATGGCTGACGACTGGGAGACGTTTGCAATCCTATCACACACGGACTCAAACAGGTAGAGCGCAAGGAATTGATTATCTGTTACCTGAAGAGTCTCTTGAAGTGAATCCAGCTGACCTTGAAAAATGGGAATTGACAGATGGTGAATGGTGTAAAATGAGCAGTGCGCGTGGGAGTATTACGATTAAAGTGAAGGCAACAAACCGCTCACCACGTGGTACCGTTTTCGCCAGTTTTAGTTTCGCTGATGTGCCTGTCAATCTTTTAACTGGCTCTGGATATGACCCCGTAACCCACACGGCTGAGTTGAAAGTGTGTCCAGTTCGATTAGAACCGCTATAAGGAGAATATATGATGGAATGGAAATCAAATTGGTTAGAACAGAATGATGACATTGATGCTTTAAAAGAGCAGTTACAAGCCGAAGGTTTTGATGCATATCAGTGGTCGGGACGTCCCGGCGGTGCTTATCTTGATTATATCCATAGCCAAGATGAAGTTGTTTGCGTACTATCTGGTACAGCAGATGTCAAAGTCGCCGATGATCATGACACACTCAAACGGGGTGACCGCATTGATGTTCCCGCGAATACCTATCATTCATTAACTGTTACAAGCACGGAACCCCTCGTTGTTTTGACGGGAATGCGGAAATCTCAATAGCAGTCTGCTGTCAGCCATCAGCAGTCAGAAAAAGACCTTAACTTAACGACTTGTGTTAGTTAACTATTTGTTTGTATTATTTTACACATACTAAACTTATGTTATACACATATCGTCCCTACGGGACTAAACATAGGATATTCAACATTTTTCTATAAACATATCGTCCCTACGGGACTGAAGATAGAATCAACTAATGAGAAAAATAAAAAAACGCCATGTAATTGTGAAACAATATTTTACAATCAGTTATTTAGCCCAACTCGTTAACTTAACTATAGTTTGGACAGTTTTTAGACTCTGTTTAAGGACTTGGTCATAGTGAAATCCTGAAGGACATTGATACGATGAATCGAGATCATTCAAAACAATATCTTCAGTCCCGTAGGGACGATATGTTTGTAGAAACGCGCTTGTGCGATCTCTTGAGCTCCGTAGGAGCGGTATGTGGGCCAGTGTCGTCCCTTTGACAAGAAACACCAACTTATACACATATCGTCCCTACGGGACTAAACACAGGGTATTCAACATTTTTCTATAAACATATCGTCCCTACGGGACTGAAGATAGAATCAACTAATGAGAAAAATAAAAAAACGCCATGTAATTGTGAAACAATATTTTACAATCAGTTATTTAGCCCAACTCGTTAACTTAACATCAATGCGCTTTATAAAAATCTGAAGCGGAGACATTTATGCCGCGAAATGATAGAAAGGAATATATATGAACATTACTGTTGAAATTGGGGATTTTCGCCAAGCAGAAACCGATGCTGTGCTCATCCCTATTCTTGAAGATGACTTGCACAATGAACTACTTTTAGCCGCCGATGCTGCTTTAGAGGGACGCATCCAAGCATTTTTGAATCTCGGAGACTTCAAAGGCAAACCGAAGACAACCAGCGTGCTTTATACAAACGGTGCTATAACTGCCGCACGTATCATCTTGGTTGGTTTCGGTGTATATGCAGAACTCAACGCTGAAAAAGTGCGTCAGGTCGCTGGACATACCGCCCGACAAGCGCGTGATATGGGACTGAAATCTATCACTGTTCCCATTCCTCCTGAAACACAAGACGATTGGGCACAGGCAGCCGTTGAGGCAAGCATACTTTCACTCTACGAATTCAAACAGCACAAAACCCAAAACGATGATAAAGAAGACGAAGATAAATCTCTTGAATCTATGTGCCTTCTCGTAGGTAGCGAAGCAGAAAAATCATCACTGGAACGGATTGTTGAAAGAGGACAGACGATTGCCAACGGTACTATCCTCGCGCGCGATCTTAGCAACCAACCCGGAAACCACCTCACGCCGACACAACTCGCTGAAAAGGCTGAGGAGGTGGCAGAAACAGCTGGACTCAACTGCACAGTTTTTGACAAGCCAACGCTTGAAGAAAAAGGTTTCCGCACACTTTTAGCTGTAGCGCAAGGTAGTGTTGAAGAACCGCGGTTTATCATATTGGAATACACGCCTGAAAGCGAAGAACACGACACCGTTGCACTTGTTGGAAAAGGCATAACCTTTGATACTGGCGGGATTTCGCTCAAGTCCGGCAGTGGCATGCACGAAATGAAACACGATATGTCGGGTGCAGCAGCTGTTTTAGGTGCGATGCAGGTAATTGGACACCTGAAACCGAACGTACGCGTTATCGGTATAATTGCGACAACAGAAAACATGCCGGGTTCTACCGCAATTAAGCCGGGAGACGTTGTCACATCTTACGGTGGAAAGACGATTGAAATCCTCAATACTGATGCGGAAGGCAGACTTATTTTGGCTGATGCACTCGGTTGGACTGCGCAGTATGAACCACAAGGCGTTATAGATTTAGCCACGCTCACAGGTGCTGTGATTACATGCCTCGGACATATCGCTGCGGGAGCAATGGGGACCGATGATGCCCTCATGGAGAAGGTGAAGAAAGCCGGTAATAAAACACACGAACGGGTCTGGGAATTGCCGCTTTGGGATGATTATGATGAAGGCGTTAAAAGCAAAGTTGCCGATGTGCAAAACATTGGAGACGGCACTGCTGGTACACTTGCTGGCGCCGCATTTTTGAAGAAATTTGCCGAAGGATACCCATGGGTTCACCTTGATATTGCAGGTACCGCCTGGGGAGTGAAAAACTCAACCTATATCCCAGAAGGGGCGTCCGGCTACGGTGTTCGGTTGTTAGTGCAATTGGTTGAGGATTGGTAAGAAAGTGTTTTGTATGTGATATAATTGTCGACTTAGTGTGTGATATTACCAAAACGATGCTAATTTGTAATGGCAGTAGCACCAGCGGTGCGGAAGGTATATAGAAAACGGTGTCGTTAGAACCTCTTAGCACCAACGGTGCGAAAGGTGTATTACAACCACACAAAATAGACACCTGTCGCCCCTCTGGGGCTTTGTAAATGGATGTTGCGATTTTCTATACACCTACCGCCCCTCTGGGGCTGAAATACTCCATAGTTTAGGATAATCTCCTTAAGTTGACAATTATAGAAGTGATTTATATATGGTGCTGAGGTTAATAGATCACGTTTCCGTATTTGTCAACTTTGGAAGGCGTAAAAATGAGCAATCACTCAAGTTACGACGATTTACAAACTCATATCCGTGGACTGGAAACACCGTCAATTGAGACATGGGAAAATCAGTATAGCCATCGGAATTATACAATTGAGATTACCAACTTAGAATTTACGGCTATCTGTCCCAAAACAGGATTGCCAGATTACGCGACAATTTGCATCACCTATGTTCCAGACGAGCATTGTGTTGAATTGAAGTCGTTGAAGGAATACTTTGTGTTTTTTAGGGATGTCGGTATTTTCCATGAACACGTTGTAAATAAAGTGCTTGAGGATTTTGTTGAGGCGTGCAAACCAAGAAAGGCAGAGGTCGTAGGTGATTTTAACATCCGTGGTGGCATTAAAACAGTCGTGCGTGCAAGCTATGAGAAGGAGTCAGTTTTGGGACAGATATGAAGAACCGTCCCAATAAGGAATTTATAGGATCGGTACAGAACGACCTATCCGAGCGGACTCGTAAAGTGCATCAAAAATCTTTGCTACGTTCAATACCTCTTCTGCTGGCACAGGTGAAGGTAAATCCTCTCGGATTGCTGTATGGAAAGACTCAAATTCACCCGGTAACCCTTTAAGAAACTCGGGCTTAAAATTAACCATTTCATCTTCTTTATCAAGATATATCTGAAGCGGTTTATAGGTGGCACCGGCTAAATCACCTATAAAGAAAGTAGGTCCGATATCTTGGATGTGTGATGCCCAAGCAGTTTCTAAAGTCACTGTTAATTCGCCTTCAAACTTGATAGTTCCCATCGCGAAATCTTCTACATCAAAATCTTCAGGATTCCATTTGCCCCATTTATTTATAGTATCGGGTCTATCTCCAAATTTCTTCGCTGTCATTCCGAATGCCTCAACAGGTTTGGGGCACCCTATCATCCAGAGTAGCACATCAAGGATATGCACGCCTATATCTATGAGTGGTCCACCGCCTGCGATTGCTTTACTGATAAACGAAGGCGATGGTGGCACACCGCGCCGCCGCATTGCCATCGCGCGGGCATAGTAGACATCTCCAAAAAATCCTTCTTCGTGAAGTTTACGCAGCGTCCGCGAGCCAGCACGGAATCGCGATTGTAATCCGATCTGTAGAATTTTGCCACTTGCTTTTTGTGCGTCAACCATTGCTTGCCCATCTATCGCATTGGCGGCGATCGGTTTTTCACAGATAACGTGTTTTCCTGCATTCAAAGCCGCAATAGTCGGTCCAGCATGAAAGTTATTTGGGGTGCAGACGCTTACTGCATCCAATTCATCCATCTCAACTAACTTTTCATAATCAGTAAAGACGTTCGGTATGTCATGTTTTTCGGCAAATGCTTTCGCGCGCGCTTTGTCAATATCGCACGCAGCGATAATTGATACGTCTTTAACGCTGTTATGTCCGGGAAGATGTTTTCCACCTGCGATGCCACCGCAGCCAACAATCCCGACTTTAATATTTTTCATAATTTGTTCCTTTCATATAGAAAATTTTACAATAATTTGGACATAGCACCCGGCGCATTTGGTAACCGCGCCCATAAAAACGGGTCTCTATGCGGTTACTGTCGAAATGTATTTCCATTTTTATAATTTACCATATTGTATCATATATAGGAAAATGCAGCTAAAAAATCTAAAACGAGGGTGTCCGCCTTCATTACAACAATCATACACACTTTATTATATGAACGCACGATACTTTATTCTAATTACTCAATTTACAACTAATATTCATTTTACAACTAATATTCATTTTTCCCAATTTTATATTTGACTTTCTTTGCCATTTATTGTATAATACCAATAACGTCTAAAACGATAATATCACAATGGGTACCCTTTTAACATGATATTATGATGTTATCGGTTTAGACGCCAGGGTGCCCCGCTTCTTATTAAGCTGGTGGAAGGTCTACCGAACAAGAACTGGGAACCCGATAAACTTTACGATATGCTATCAAAGCATGTCAATTTTATTTGGAGGAAAATTATGATCGGTAAACTTTTACCACGCAACACTTTTCTTTTCGGACTGATGATGCTTTTTGGGACAATCTGTATACTTCCAATGAACTTGTCCGCTCATCATCACACCGACCATGACAATATGTATCTCAACAATACTGCATCACAGACCTCGCTGGGTATTTTTTATTCTGAACCCTTCGTCTACCCTGGTGCGTATGGGAACATTTTGAATTTCAGTGATATATCTGTTCGATACTATTTTGCACCCTCACTCACTGTGAAGAGGAAGGGGAGAACTGTGTTTAGGAGTAAATCTGATCCCAAAAAGGGCTGGTTACCAGCGGGTGATTGGATATCCTTTTTCCCTTCTATAGATATTGATATGAGAGGCGGTAGAAGAGGGGATTACGTTGCAGAAGGAGATGTGAGTTTAGAGTTGAAATTCGATTTTGATGGTGATGGCAATTTCGATGAGAAGGACACTGTCGACTCGTTCGCCTACCTTAAATTTAGATACTAATATCCCCTTTTCCATCAATAACGGTGCAAGCGATGTGGTGTGTCCGCGTCGCTTGCCCAAAATAATCATCTGTAATAGGAGGTATCCACCGATGAAACGTCTAAGACCATTTATGCTTTCACATATCCAGGTCATAGTCATTTTTTTGATCTGTTGTCTGCTCTTGTTAGATACGTCTGTTGTTGATGCGAAAATTGTCTTCTGTATAGAAGGGGACATTTACGTGATGAACGATGATGGCAGTGGCAGACGGAGGCTCACAAAAAACACAGAGTCAAAAGACTACGATCCCCGCTGGTCGCCTGATGGCAAAAGAATCGCCTTTACTCGACGAGTGGACAAAGGACAATCCACGTTTGAGTTGTTTATCATGAACGCAGACGGAACGAACGTCCAACGTCTCACTGACAACAATGTCTTGGATGTCCGTCCGTCTTGGTCGCCTGATGGCAAAAGAATCGCCTTTGGCAGTGGGCGAAGTGGAAGATGGGAGGTGCATGTCATAGACCTTGCGACGCTGCACGTCACGCAGCTAACAGACATTGAAGATGGTGGAAAAGGTGCAGTTGCCCCCGACTGGTCGCCTGATGGCACACAGATTGTTTACGAAAAGTTTACAGACAGTGGTATCAGAAGTATTTATGTGATGTCAGCGAATGGCGAGGATCAGCGTCCCCTTCTTCCTGATCCGAAACAGGATGACGAGGCTACTGATAAGTACTTCCCCAGGTGGTCTGCGGATGGGAAACAAATTTTGTTTGACGACTGTGTGTGGGAGAACGACTTCCATCGATGCCGTCTTACCGTTGCGACACTTCGCGGCAAGACACAACAAATAAAGGGCATTTATGACAAACTCGGCAACGATCTGCGTGTGCTTGTCGGTGCCATGTGTTGGATGGACAATGACAGGGCACTGCTTTTCGACCTACAGATGCTTGATACACCCAAACCGAATTATGATCTCTATCGCTACGATTTCAACACGCGAAACCTTAAACGTTTGACACGCGGAGAAGAAGATGAGGACTATCCAGACTGGATAGAGGGGCCATTGTCCGTTTCACCACAGGGTAAAAAAAAAGTAACGTGGGGAATGCTAAAGCAGTAAAGCCGTAATCTGTAGACAATCTTTATAGGCAGGTATCCTTTATTGGGTATCTGCCTTTTTCTTTTTTATCGGCATAGATGGTAAACTGCACCTGCCGAGGGGAGAAAGTGTCTATTTATTTTTATGATTCACCATAAATTGTGACGACTTGTGGGGCTTGTTCTAACTTCAGATTGTGTTCTGTTGCCCATTGTGCTGCTGCACCGCCACCACCCCCGAGAAATTGTTTGCCGAGGTCATCAACGTTTTTCAGTACATCCTCGTCAGGCTGCTGTTTGTCATTATAATGTAAAAGGTATCCCTCTGGCTTGATCCAAGCATAATGGTATCCGTAAATCACAATTTTAGCAGTTTTATCAGTAAAGTTGAGACCTGTGGAGTGGTAGATTCGGTTTTCAAAAAAATAAGCGTCTCCTGCTCGGAGGAGTGGTTCAGCGTAGGGTTCAGTCGGGTCAATTTCACCTTCAGGAATACCCAAAGGTTCTTGCAACTTGTGGCTTTTAGGTATAAACCACGTAGCGCCAGAATTTGGAACGGTGAGATCTGTTAGGCAATAAGCGACCTTCACCCCAACACGCGGACAATTTTTGTGTCCGAGATCTAAATGTAAGCCGACATCACGATGCCAACCGCGATCTTCAGGCATCTCGTGTGGCTGCGGGCGTTTGTAGAGGAGTGCAGTATTAGTAATATGTATATTTGTCCCAAGTAGTTGGATCACCAATGGTATTGCTTTTGTCTGCGATGTGAGTTCTGCAAATGCGGGTTCTTGCACCAATCCGTCTCGTTTGTGTACGTACTGTACGTCAGTTTCAAGTGAATCTACAATCTGGTCACCTGCTTCGGTTAACCGAGCTATCATTTCGTCGTCAAGCACTGACCGCATAATGAAAAATCCATTTTCTTCAAATTCCTCACGTTGTTCTTCTGTCAACTGGACGAATTCCATGTGTTATGCTCCTTTGTTCCCTTAAGCGATTGAGAATAGAGTTTTCAGGTATGGTATCATAAATAGAAATTAGTATCTAATTAAAATGAGGGGTGTGCATAATTGAATTTAGTTAGGACAAGATTATACTCTATAAAATTCTACTATAGTTTGGACAATTTACCGCTGTTCAAAATTTGCCAAGAAACTGTTAGGTGTATAAAGCAAATAGTGTACACCTGTCGCCCCGCTGGGGCTTTAGACTGAGGCACTTACTTTTCTATACACCTGTCGCCCCGCTGGGGCTAAGGTGTGATCTTCTATGATTTATATTTTCTGCGATTTAGCTGGCTGAAAGAACTTGTAGAAAAATACCTTTTGGCAGCCCCTGCGGGGCGACAGGTGTATCAATAAACGATATTGTTGTCTAAAGTTTCTCGTAATCCAGTTTATTACTCAAGAACCCAAAAACTGTCCAAACTATAGTAAAATTCTATTATACAAAGGAGTATAAACCATGAGTTATCCTGACTTGAGATATTATATCACATTTTTCATTAAGCGTTACGAAGATTTTGAGAAAGTTTCTAACTCGACTAAAAATGTATGCAAAGGTTGTCCTAAGGTGCAGAGGCATTCAATTGTCAAGTTCTCCTAATAATATTATAACGTGAGTTTGATAATAAAATGTGAGTTTGCTCTAAACACTTTTCATGCATAAAAAAGCAGCATTTTTGTAGCATAACCTGTTAGGTTGTGCAGTTTTTGCGAAAAAATAACAGAGAATGCTGCGGGTGAAAACTTTTTCAAACTCACGTTAATTATATTATAGGAGGGAACTCTGGGGAATGCCTAAATGGCATTCATACCCGCCAAATGCCATACGCGCATTTGGCGTTGATTTGGACAGATGCCATAAGGCATGTGGCGTTGATTTGGGGGAATGACTAAAGACGAATGCGCCAAATCAACGGTATGAATGCCTTTTGGCATTCCCCGTATGGCATTCGCCATGATTCATACCGTTGATTTCTTGATTTGGATTCCCGACTATCATTGTGTTTTGTCGCGATTCGGAGATCGCTCCTACAAGAAAAGACTTATGAGAAAATGTGAAATTACTGGAGAATTGAATGCCTTGGGTCAAATATATTTTCAAATAGCATTGGTAATTGGTTGGCCACATATTTCTCTTGACATTTTCCAAAAATTGACTATCATGCACTTAAAAAAAAGGAGTGGCGGGTATTTGCTGTGAAACCCGAATTGTGTAGTCATGAAAAACGTCAAACTTGCCTCAGGACACGAAATGCCGATGTTAGGATTAGGCACCTGGCAGCTAAAAGGCAGACAGTGCGAACGGATTATCAAAATAGCGATTGAAATAGGATATACCCATATTGATACGGCGTGGATGTACGAAAACCAACGGCAGATTGGAAAAGCACTGCAAGATATTCGTGTTGAACGTGATGAT
Source organism: Candidatus Poribacteria bacterium (assembly GCA_965219695.1). GTDB lineage: Bacteria > Poribacteria > WGA-4E > WGA-4E > WGA-3G > MSPOR6. The sequence continues at coordinate 33,697 of CBDCOJ010000027.1, forward strand.
CTGTTTATTACAACTAAAATTTGGCATACCCATCTGAAACATGACGATGTATTAAGCCAGTTTGAGGTGTGTATAAATGATTTGCAGATGAATTATGTTGATCTGTTGCTAATCCACTGGCCAAGCGATACTGTGCCCTTTGAGGAAACTTTCGGTGCTTTTCAAGAAATCTATGACGCGGGCAAAGTCAAGAGCATCGGTATCAGTAATTTTAGTATTGATCAAGTTGACCGAGCGTGTGAGGTATCTAAACTACCAATTTGCACAAATCAGGTTGAATACCATGTCCGCAATAACAAAGAAGCGTTGCGAAATCATTGCGAAACACGGAACATTCCTATCACTGCACACAGACCCCTCGCCGTAGGGAACCTTGCGGGAGATACGGAGTTAACAGAAATCGGTAACAGACACGGAAAGACTGCAGCACAAGTCGCATTGCGATGGCTAATACAGAAAGACATTGTTGTAATTCCAAAATCCGGTTCAGAACCACATCTGCGTGAAAACTTAGACATCTTTGAATGGCAGCTAACAGAAGCAGAAATGCAGGCACTCGAAAAGTAGTACTATACCTACTTTCAAATTACGAGTAAGTTATTATATCGCAGTAAAACTCTCCTATAGGAGCGAGTTCCAGCTCGCGACTTCTACCACTTCTGTAGGAGCGATCTCCGAATCGCGATTTCTAAACAACAAATTTGTATGAACAAAGCACTACAGACTAATATGAGAAAGGAAACGAAATAAACGCATGAAATTTGGGCTGTTTTATGAACACCAAATTCCCCGTCCATGGCACGAAGGCGCTGAACATAAACTTTTTCAAGACGCGTTAGTACAAGTAGAACTGGCGGATAACCTTGGATTTGACTATATCTGGGAGGTAGAACACCACTTCCTTGAAGAATATTCACACTCTTCTGCACCAGAGGTGTTTCTCGCAGCATGCAGCCAACGGACACAGCAGATACGATTAGGACATGGTATCGTGCTGATGCCACCAGCATACAACCATCCTGCCCGCGTTGCCGAACGCATCGCAACGCTCGACTTGGTATCAAACGGACGCGTGGAGTGGGGAACAGGCGAGTCTGCCTCACACATGGAACTCGGCGGATTCAACGTTGACCCAAAGTGTAAACGCGAGATGTGGGAAGAATGTACGCGCGAAACTGCCAAAATGATGACGCAGTCACCTTATGCAGGCTATGACGGGAAACATTTCTCAATGCCGCCTCGCAACGTTGTACCAAAGCCATTGCAAACACCACACCCGCCGCCATGGGTAGCCTGTTCCAGCCGAGATAGCCTCCGATACGCTGCCAGATATGGATTAGGTGCTCTTACTTTTGCTTTTGTTAATGCAGATGAAGCAAAATTTTGGGTAGAAGAATATTATGAAATCTTTGAAAGTGAATGCACCCCACTAACACAAAGGGTGAACCCGAACATTGCGATGGTTTCAGGTTTTTCCTGCCATGAAAACGAGAAGACTGCCCTTGCCCGCGGTTTAGATGGCTTACGTTTTTTTCGATTTGCCCTCGCACACTACTATTATAACGGTTCACAAGTTCCGGGTGAAACAGATATTTGGAAACTGTTTAAACAATCACAGCAAGACCCCGCTGAAGCACGTGCAGGAATTGGCACTCCCGACCAAGTCCGCGAACATTTAGCAATAATGGAAAACGCAGGCGTTGATCAAGTTGTTTTCATACAGCAAGCAGGTATGAATCGACATGAGGATATATGCGAATCGTTAGAACTATTTGCCGATAAAGTATTACCTGACTTCAAAGAACGCGATGCAGGACACATAACGCGAAAAAATGAACGACTCGCTGAAGCAATCACAGCTGCAGAAGCACGTAAACCAGCCTTAACATCTCTTAGTGAAACTCCCATCGTGGATTCTTACCCTATTCTCAAGAAAAAACTTGAAGAACAGACAGCAGAGGTGGGTGAGCCTGAGATGAGCGACGATGGCAAAAAGTTCCTCCTTTCAATAGAGGGTGGGCAACGGTAAAAGACGTAAGAATGCAGAACAGGTGAAGGACAGATTGTCATGAAAAATGTAAAAAATGTAATGGTAATTGACGACGATGAGAAAATCTGTTGGGCATTTAAGCAGTTCCTTGAAGGTGAAGGTTACAATCCTACCATAGCGAACAGTGCGGAGGAAGGTTTGCGTCGCATCGCTTCTGACAAACCGGATGTAATCTTACTTGATGTCGGTCTCCCCGGAATGAGTGGTTTGGAGGCGTTAGCGGAAATTAAAACTCGCCACCCGCGGGTAATTGTAGTTATAATTACCGCTTATGATGATGTAGAGACGACAATAGAAGCCATGCGTCTACATGCATTCGATTTCGTCCCAAAACCGATTGATTTAGATGTCGTGAAAGGCGTCCTTGAACGTGCATTTAGAACACAATCTGTCCGAAGCACTTTGCCTGTTGAAGCAGACAGCGATTCTCCGACAGAGCAACGAGGACATCGACTCGTTGGAAAAAGCGAGCAGATGCGCGAAATTTACAAACTCATCGGAGTGATGGCGAGCAATGCAACCACAGTGCTAATTGAAGGAGAAACAGGAACAGGAAAAGACCTTGTCGCGCGGGCAATTCATGTAGGAAGTGAGCGCAAAGATAAACCATTCGTTCCAGTTGATTGTGGGGCACTTCCAGATGAACTGTTAGAAAGTGAACTGTTCGGTTACGAAGCAGGTGCATTCACAGGTGCTAAAGCGCAAGGAAAACCCGGGCGATTTGAATTAGCAGACGGTGGCACGATTTTCCTTGATGAGGTGGCTAACATGAGTCCTGCATTGCAAGTGAAGTTGCTACGCACATTGCAAACACAAGAGATTGAAAGGTTAGGTGGGACGCGGACCTTACAGGTAGATGTACGCGTCATCGCCGCGACCAATCAAGAACTCGGAGAAATGGTTAAACTTGGAGAATTCCGTGCCGATCTCTATTACCGCTTCAAACGTATATCCCTCCATCTGCCACCTCTACGAGAACGGCAGGAAGATATTCCGTTGCTTGTCATCCATTTCCTTCAACTTATCCAAGACGAACTCGGCAAACCGATCCGAGGCATCTCAGAAGAGGGCATGAAGTTGATACAAAATTATGCTTGGCCGGGCAATGTTCGAGAGTTAGAAAACTGCCTTAGAAGTGCAGCGACGCTTTCCCGATCAGATGTAATCCTGCCAGACGATCTTCCTTCAGAAATACACACAGGACACAGTCCTACCACTTCTGATTCCTCACAGTTGGAGACCTCTCTCAAATCTGTTTTACGCGGAATTACGAAAGCAGCGATAGCTAAAGGTAGCCAACAACTTTACGATGATGTTGTCGCATTGTTGGATAAAGCACTCATTGAACTCGCTTTAGATGAATGCTCGGACAATCATAGCAAAACTGCAGAATTGCTTGGTATCAGCCGCACAACCCTTATAAAGAAAATAAAACAGCACAGTGACGATAAATAGCAGGAAATAGGTCATTATGGACTCGTGGGTTCGAATCGCACACCGTGGCGCATCGGGAGTCGCTCCGGAAAATACACTCGCAGCATTCAAAAAAGCAATTGAAATTGGTGTGGATGCTGTTGAACTTGATCTGCACGGCACAGCTGATGGTGAAGTTGTTGTAATACACGATGCTTCCTTGGATAGAACGACAAACATGAGCGGGCTAATTAAACAGACAACCTTAGAGGCTATCAAGCAAGCAGATGCTGGCGCATGGTTTAATCCTGCGTTTGAAGATGAACCGGTACCGACGCTTGCCGAAGCGTTGGCGTGTATTACAGATGATGCGATTGCTCTCTTGGAAATAAAGGATGATACGATATCTGCAGCAGTCGTTGAAAAAATCCGTGAGATGGATCTGCTTGAATTCACCGTCATTATCTCTTTTCACATCTCCGTTCTGCAAACCGTTCGCGCTTTAGAACCACGTATTCCGACAGGATGGCTTATTGGAAGTAGTAACGGGCATACACACCCTATCCAACTGTGTCAACAGCTCGGCACGCTTGGAAGCAGCTTACTTAACGTCAATCATCAACTGATAACTGAGGAATTTGCTTACGAGGTTCGTCGGCGTGGTATCGCATTGTGGAGTTGGACAGTAGACGATATTGAACGTATGCGTCAGATGCGCGCTTTCGGAGTCCAAGGTATCACGTCCAACCATCCAGAGCGTTTTTCAGCGGTTTAGTCCTTTCGCCAAAATTCAATCGCAATATACGCAAGAATCGGATAAGAAAGCAACGCCGTTGACCATGCAATCCCTTCTAATCCCCAATACTGCATAAAAATCCAATTGAGAAATGGATTCAGGACAAGTCTGATAAGTGTTGTTGTAACAACCGTCAAATGGTCCTGACGCGCCAGATGTGCGCGGATAAGCAATCTGCTAATTAGTCTCGGAAGTGTTCCAATTAGATAAACACCGAGTAGGGAAGCGATATGCCGTTGGCCCGCTACAGACAATCTTCCATGCCCAAATAATAGTGCCACAATATTTAATCGGAATATGTAGAATCCGATTAGAAACGGCACCATCAGAACGATCACTACGATAACACCTCTCCAGACACTCTGCTGCAACTGTTTTCCATTCTCTGATGAAGATATCTTTGCCCAATGTGAAAGCAACACGGGAAGTGTCACGTTTGTGAGCGATTCAGGGATGGCACACAAACGGAGAGCATAGTCAAGTTTTGAAACCGAACTCGCACCAATTGAACTTGCCATGCCTCTGTCAACAACGGGATTCAATCCGTCTGATATAGCTGCCCCCATCATCAGAAAGCATTGTCGCAGGAACTGTTTGGCGTAAGGAAATCCAGCGGCGTCCGAGTGGATATGTGTCCCTTTAAAAAAGTCGCGCACGGGTAATTTTAAGACAGCACCACATCGTTGAAATAGAATTATTGTTTGAAACAGTTCGCCAATGATTAGAGCAATCGGAATACTAAACCAACTCATATACGGTTGGCATAAAAACATTGTTCCGATAACAAGGACAGCGCGTAAACCTTGCACAATCACGGGTAGATGAAATACTTGGTAAGTGTCTAAAACCGCCTTGAGCATCCAGCGGACAGATGCAATTATCGCAAAGATCAGGAATCCACAAATAATGCTGATCGCAGTTGAAGTCGTAAGTCCAGCGTTTGGGAAAAAGAGCTGTGAGATTCCCCATGAAATCACAACCAATAGGCAGCAAAGCCACGGCATTAGCCTGATATAATAGGAAAGAATAGATTGTACGCAACGTTGCGCTTCGGTTTCACCTTTCGCGCGTGCTTCAGCCAACAAAGGAACAAGGACAGAATATGCTGAAGCAGAACTGAGTAGCTCAATCAGAAATGTGGCGATACCCAAATAATAGTAGATGAAATCCATCTCCGCAGTATCACCAAACCAATTGGCAAGTGCCACAGAGATTAGAAATGTACCAACACGTCCTATGAGACTGAGAGGCGTAATAAGTAGAACGTCTTTGAGGAGGGACGTTTGGGCTTGGGTGTCATTATTCGACATGAAGTGTTTGAAGTGATAGAGTTAAATCATTCATCGCATCTACGTGAAATTTCGCCTTGAACACTGCTACAGCGTTTTAAAAATTAATTCATTGGTATAAGAACTGCCCTCGGTTTAGAATATTTTATATTTCCTTCTGAAAAATGTCAAGATTATGCGTTATAATCACAACATATTATAACTAACGCAAAGAGGTTAGATATGCTATAATCTACATGTTATTATGAAATAGCCTAATTTTATACCTCGTATTGATAAATTCTTACTAATAACCCAACTGATTTGGGCAAGGAACGCGTTTCGCTTGAGGAAAATATGAAAATAACAATTGTAGGAACAGGATACGTAGGGTTGACGACTGCTGTGGTCCTCGCTTACCTTAACCACGATGTCGCCGCAGTAGACAAAGATAACAGAAAACTGAGTCTTTTACAAGAAGGAAAAAGCCCTATCCATGAACCCGGAATTCAGTCCCTTCTTGACGAAATAGGTTACACGATCCGCTTTACACCAAACGTTGCTGAGGTAGTCCCTGACGCAGAACTCATCATGATTGCGGTTGGCACACCGCCAAAACAGAGCGGAGAAGCAGATACACGACACGTTGAAGAAGCAGCAAGAGAAGTCGCCGAAGTATGTCTTCCAGATAAACACTATACCCTTGTTATCAAATCCACTGTGCCGATTGGCACGAATAGTCGTGTTGCAGAAGTAGTCGAAAACGTGTTTTCAGAACGTAATATGCGTGGTAATATTTCAGTGGCTTCCAACCCAGAGTTTTTACAAGAAGGCTTAGCACTACAAGGTGCTTTCTATCCTGATCGGATTGTCGTCGGTGCAAACAGCAATGATGCTTTAGATGATTTACGACACCTATATCAACCAATATTAGAACAGACATTTGACCCACCACCTTCGTTCCCCCGTCCTGCTGCTTATCACCTGCCACCTATGATGACGACAGACCCGAACAGTGCGGAAATGATTAAATACGCTGCCAATACTTTTCTCGCCCTAAAAATTAGTTTCATTAACGAAATTGCCGGTCTCTGCGAAGATGTTGGCGCAGATGTGACAGAGGTAGCACGTGGCATTGGACTTGACTCGCGGATTGGACATAGATTTCTCCGCGCTGGACTGGGCTGGGGAGGCAGCTGCTATCCTAAAGATACCGCGGCATTATTGAATGTTGCTGCACAAGCAGGATACGAAATGCCGATTACAGAAGCTGCACGCACGGTTAACTTTGAACAGCGCAAACGAATCGTGAAAAAGTTACGAACCGTTTTAAAAACACTGAACGGTAAAACGATTGGTATCCTCGGACTTGCCTTTAAGCCAAATACAGACGACATCCGAGAGGCCCCTTCACTTGATATTATTCGTCAACTCGTGGCAGATGGTGCGAACGTTCGCGCGCACGACCCAATCGCCATTCCAAACGCGCAGCAAGCCTTGAACGAAATCTTTGTTGACTATATTGAAGACGTTTATCTACTTGCTAACAACGCAGATGCACTTGTGCTTGTTACTGAATGGGAATTCTACCATAGACTGGAATTACGCAAACTTGCAAAACAGATGAAAACACCAATCCTAATTGATGGACGCAACGTCTTTTCACCACAAGAAGCAATGGCTGCCGGTTTCCATTACTTATGCGTAGGCAGATAATTCAGAATCTCCGATAAAATATGGACATCCACGAACAACCGCAACCTTTCGATCCAAATTGGTGTCGGTACTGTCCACAAATGCCGTTTCCACCCTATCGCCACATCCCAGGCGTTACTCCGCATCCAATTCGTGATCCGCTCGGACACAGTTACGGCATAGAAGAAGAACTTGACGACATATCACTTCCGCCAGAAATGTGGAAGCAGAACGAAGCATACCTATACGGTGTTGACCTCTACAACTTTGCATATTGGTGGGAAGCGCATGAAGCATGGGAAGGATTGTGGCATCAAGCGGAAGATACGTATCGACTGTTCCTGCAGGGATTAATTCAGGTTTCTGCCTCGCTAATCAAATACCACATGCGTATGCTACGTCCACTACGTACACTCTCTACTGCTGGACGCGCTAAATTACGGCAAGTTGTTATTGAATGCCGTGATGCAGCACAAAGTTATATGGGCATAGATTTACCAGCATTTTTGGAAACCACCGACGCGTTTTTTGATCCTTTCTTCTCAGACCATGTTACAGAGAAAACCTATCAGAAGATTTCCGTTAAACCTCTCATTCGGCTTCGATTTTAGTTTTACTCTTATAAGATATAGGACTTATCCAATATTGTAAGGACTGAGAACACATCAGGGCTATTTAGTTTTCGGTTTTTTGGTTTATTTTGTCACAAGTGTTAAATTCTTTACAGTGATATTGTAGGTCGGGTAGAGCGAAGCGAAACCCGACACGTTCACGATTTTGTCGGGTTTCGCACGCTCTACCCGACCTACGAAATAAACTTTTAGTAACACTCATCAATGGCTAATTCATAAAACTAAATAACCCTGAAAACACAGAGACAGCAAACCTGCACAATTTAGAGTTAAGGAAAAGCAAATTATGGTTACAATTAATGCGATCCAGAAATTATACAACGCATCAGGTGTTCACCCGACAACTGACCCTGATAATCCGAAATCGCAATTTGTTGTTGATAGATATTCAAAACACTTGTGTAAGTTGATACAACCCGGTATGCGTGCATTAGACTTAGGTTGTAATGCAGGACGTTGCACCTTTGCTATGGAAGACATGGGGGCGATAGCAACCGGCATCGACTGTGCAGAAATTCCAATCCTCCATGCCAAAAAGGTAGCACATAAAAGAAAGAGTCAATGTCAATTTAATATCGGGGATATAAATTCTCTGCCTTATAGGGAGAATTCTTTTGATCTTGCGCTATTCCCTTCAAATATAGTTGAAGTATCATATCAGACGTTGGAAAACATGACAATTCAACTAAAACAGATTTTATCAAATAAAGGTCTTTTTGTTGTATTTATGCATGATGAATTTATAAAGAGAGCGGGTGAGGCAGCTTTTCTGGATCGCTACGATGCACTGACCGGTTTAAAGGGAGGACACAGCACAATTCCTGACAAAGGGACGTTTTCCTACCCTACCTATTTTTGGACAGTCGCCTTTGCTAAGTATGTCATTGAGAAACATCTCTTTTGCAAACACGTGGAACAAGTAGAAGAAAACCTATTCCTATTGGTGTTCTGTAATAAAAAGGGAACGGATCCCAATAGCAATGTCTATACCGATTCTACAAATGAAAGAGCCATCAGATGAATATCGTCTTTCTATTTTCAGATGAACATACAGGAACGGTGATGGGAAATAGCGGGCATCCAATTGTCCGTACGCCGCATCTTGATCGCCTATCCGAACAGTGTTACACTTATGATAACGCGTATTGCAACAGTCCAATCTGTACACCATCGCGCTTGTCCATGCTCACAGGACGTTATCCGCATCAGATTGAAACGTGGGATTTAGGTGCAATACTTGATCGTAGGCACAAAACGTGGGGAGATTATTTGACAGAGGCGGGATATGAGACCGTGTTGTGTGGACGCACACATTTCAACGGAGCGGATCGTCTTCTCGGTTTTTCTGATCGCTTGTTAGATGATCTGCCTCGGTGGCGTAACACAAAAGGAAATCCACCACGTCGTACTGCGGATGCACGTCGCGGTTCCAATTCGCACGTTGCCGAATGCGGTCCAGGAGACCACGAACACACAAGATATGATCGAAAGGTAACGGATTTAGCAGTTGACTTTCTTCAAAGAAAAGCTGCTTCACCAAGCGATAACCCTTTTCTACTTTATTGCGGATTCATGCATCCACACTTTCCACTGATTGCACCACCTGAGTTTTTCTCATGGTACGACCCAGACACACTTGATCTGCCTGATACATGGAACGAACCGCTGGAGTCTCAACACCCTGTAATACAACACCACCGCTGGGCGTGGCGAAACGATATTCCGCCACCAGAAGACACCGTCCGTTGTGCATTGGCTTGCTATTACGCGCTTGTTTCGTCTCTTGACGCACAGATTGGACGGATATTAGAAGCAATTGATACGTCGCCATTACATGAAAACACAGTTGTCATCTATACAAGCGATCACGGTGAAATGGCAGGCAGTCATGGTATTTGGCAAAAGCAGTGTTTCTATGAATCCGCAGTAAAAGTGCCGTTAATGATGCGTCTACCTTCAGGTGAAACTGGTAGAGTGAAACAAAATGTATCTTTGGTAGATGTTTTACCGACTTTGTTAGAAATTGTCGGTTTGGAGAAGCCATCTGATTTGCCGGGTGACAGTCTACTGGAAATTGCCCGGCATCAACCAAACGAAACACCACGCGCAGTATTATCAGAATACCATCACATGGGCATGCTAAATGCAGGTTTTATGCTAAAGCAAGGGGATTACAAACTGTGTCATTACGTCGGAAGTCAACCCCAGCTGTTCAATGTTGACGTTGACCCGCTGGAAAACGATGATTTGGCGTTAAATCCTGAATATGCTGCAATTCGTAGTGGGTTAAAAGACGCTTTACATGCTATTGTTGATCCTGACTTTGAAGATGCGCGTGCAAAAGAGAACCAAGAAGCACGTAGGTCGAAAGGAGAGAATACCTAACTATTACACCTCACCGTCAAAATAATCAAGACTCGGCTCTTTACGATAGATTTTCCGAAGCACATAAGGTAGCACCTTGTTGGAATCTGGATACTCGCTTACATGGTAGCACCTTGTTGGAATCTGGATATTCGCTTACATCGTGGAAGTGCCGAGTATAAACAAGATAACGGGTGCCTCCCCTTCGTTTACGAACTTATGTGCACCAACTGGACCTGGTGGAAACGCAATAAAATCACCTTGCCGTACTTCCATATCACCTCGCGGTGTTTTGAGTGTGCAGATGCCTTCCATCACATAACACATTTCTTCACCAAAATGGTGCAGGTGCATCGGAAAACTTGCCTTTCCCGGTTGCAGACGGTAAACACAATATCCTATGTTTTTAGCCCCGATAAGCGGGTCAATATCTTTATATTCAAACTCGTAAGGATGTGGAGCATTCCTATCTGCCCATTCAATTTCATCAATATTGATGCGATTGATATAAATATCATTCCGTGCCTGCAGACATTCCACCAATTCTTGTCGTCCATCTCTAAAGAGAGAATGTCCATCTCCGACGAGAACAGCGTTGAAATTCAGTGTTAACACCTTGCGGAGCTGCATTGCCGCTTTTGGTGCATCTTCTAACTTCTCATCGGCAAGCAGTGTCAAACGTCCCATCGGTTCACCTGCGACTATATCTCCAAAAAGAACGGCATTCTTCTCGGAAAAATAGAGTGCCATTTCGCCAGGACTTTTTCCAAATGGGAGATGAACTGCTCGTAAACCCGACACAATCGTTTCGCCATCACTTATTGTGCGAAACGGTTTAATCTCAAGCAAATCCGCATCCGCTTCATGCACAATCACTTCCGCACCTGTCCATTCCTGAAATGCAGCAGCTTCTCTCTCATGGTCACGATTCGTTATAACAATCCATTTCGCACCACCAAGTTCTTCAAATTGAGCACGGTCGGCATCACACATGGCAACTGGATCAATTGCAATATTTCCCTCGTTTCTAACCCATAGATGTCCGTTAAAATCTATCTGCCGTGCTTCGCTAAATACCGACCAACTATACATGTCTTCAAAAATTAAACGTTTCATTTTTTATCCTTTGATATTAATCCGTATACTTCAATTTCCTGGGCGAAAGGTTTACCTAATGCTTTTCGCGGCATGATGCGTCCATATAGAGGAGAATATTGGGAGGCAATGCGTTTATCATCGGAGGTGCCGCCGACATAAATGCGTAATGATTGCGCTAAAATACTCCTACGCATCTCAATTGCATTACCTCGGTTATTATGTACTTCCAAAAGCGCTTGCCAACGCCCATCGCCTTCTAATTGTTTATACAAAATTGCATCTGTAATGTTTGTGCCACGAATGACAATACGATGGATGGATTTTCGAGTGGGGAGTGTCAAGTGAATCCATCTGCCTTTCGCGTACCCAACTGTTTTCAGATTACCATCAATCATTTCTGGAGCAGTGCAGGTAACACCTTCTGCAATCGCAAGGTTCTCCCATTCTTGAGGTTCAATTAGCATTTGAAATGCTTTTGATTGACATCCCAAAACTACAACGCAAAAACATGTTAGTAAGAGGATATATAGGTAACACTTCATTATTTTTCTCCGTTATTTGGCGTGATTCTCTGTAATTGTGCCACTCCAAACTATTATACATCAACCCCAATATCATATTAAGATTATACTATATTTCCGCGGGTGTGTAAATATTTCAGAACTAACCATGTCATCTTTCTTGTTGGAGGGAAACCTTGTCCGCCCGATTTATCCAAATCAACGCCACATGTCTGTAGGCATCTGTCGGGGTTGGAAACCCTCCAACAATAGCAAAACTCGACAATTGAATGCCTCTGATATTTCCGCTTTTAATTTGACTTTTCTCTGTAATCTGTGTATACTTGTATTATTCATTAAGCCGGGATGCTGGAATTTGGTAGACAGGCTAGATTCAGGTTCTAGTGTGCTTTTTTGCGCGTAAGGGTTCGAGTCCCTTTCCCGGCATGCTATTCCCTTTGCAGCGTTTCTGGCACTAACCAGAGGAAAATACCAACCGCAAGGTAACCAATTCCGCCTAAAGCAAAACCCGAAAAACCCAATCCAAACCAATCAGCGATATTTCCAACAACGACAGGTCCTGCAGCGCCTCCAAAATCTCCGGTAATTCTCCACAATCCAAGGAACTCGCCAGTGCCCTCCTTCGGTGCTAAATCCGCACCCAGCGTCATCATTGTCCCGGATGCGATTCCATTACCAAATCGCATCACGATTGCCGCCAATAGCAGCCATGTAAATGTATCCGTAAACGGCATTAACGCCATACCCGTAGCAAAAATACATATACCCGGCACCGTTGCGTATCGCCTACCGAAACGATCCATCATAAATCCAGCCACAGGGAACATTGACATATCAACCGCCGAAGAAATCATCTCAACCAAACGGACACCTCGCGTATTTAAGCCAACAATATCCTGAGCGTAGAGTGGAATGATAATATGACATCCGCGCCGCAACGTCTGAACACAGACCTGCCCAATTCCCGCTGTTGCCAAGAGTTCAAAATGCTGTTTTGACACATGAAGAAGTTGTTTGAGATAGGGTTGTTGTACTTTTTGCGACTGAGCCTTTGGTTCTGGCTTTATTCCGGGTATAGAGAAGAAGCAGATGATTAATGTTAACACCGCAATCGCTGTATATACGAAAAATGGGAGACGTAAGTTCACCCCAAGGAAGATTGCCCCAAATTTGCCAGCGAAAGTTCCCATTCGGTTGACACCGCCAAAAAGAGCGATTGATCTACCACGTTTCGCCAGCGGAATTACATCTGCCATATAGGCATGCCGAGAGAGCATCCACAACGCATTACCGACACCCCCAACTAACTGTGCCCCAAAAAGATGCCAAATGTTTCGGGCTGTTCCCATACCAATTGCTGAAAAACCTATCATTACCAAGCCAAGCAGCATCGCAGGTTTCCTGCCGATTCGCTCTACTAACACACCAGCAGGGATATTTCCGATAACGCCAACCGCAATTACGAAGGTCGTCAACGTATAGGATAACTCAAACGATTTAATATAGATAGGGAGTGTGGGAGAGATGATTCCAGCGCCTGTTGAGAGAAGTAACGCGGGAAGGTAGATGGGCAAAATTAATGATACCCGACTAAAATTGCTGGATGCCAAATTTGAGCGACTCCCTTAGGCACGTCTTCTAAGCATAATCGTAGCAGAAACATACTTGACGGTAGGCAGATTCTATCTCATAAACAGAATATAATCATTGTTCAATATCCGAAAGTGCGTCCGAATAACAGCTATAAGTGGCATCATCAAATAAAACAAACTGGATTAGTTCCGGCACCGTAGCGTCGCTTTCTGCCAAGTCACGAATTGTCTCAAGTGCCACAGTCGCCGCTTTCTCTGTCGGGTATCCATAAACCCCTGTGCTAATTGATGGAAAAGCGATGGATTTTACCTCATTTTCTACAGCTAACTGAAGGCTCTCTTTATAACAACTCGCAAGAAGCGCAGCTTCACCCGCATTACCTCCGTTCCAAATTGGACCGACAGTGTGAATGATATATTGCGCAGGTAGGTTGCCACCAGTAGTGATAACCGCAGTCCCTGTTGGACAACCTCCTTGACGCGCTCGAATCTCATCGCATTCCTTCACAACTTCGTCACCACCTGTGCGACGAATCGCACCGTCTACACCGCCACCGCCGATAAGTTTTTCGTTTGCTGCGTTTACAATCGCGTCAACTTCTGCTTTCGTTATATCACCTTGAATAAGTTCTAATGTGGTTTCTGCGAACTGTTTTTGCATATAATTTCTCCTCGCTAAGTGTCATATAATGTTCAATATCTCCGCTGGATAAAACCTGCGCGTTGCATATCTCGGAAAATAACAGACTCGAAGGGGACATCTGTGCTTATACGCACATAACCGATACCTCGCTCCGTACAAAAGCGGTCTAAGTTTTCACAGAATTCTCTTTGTCGGTTTCGGTAGTGTGCAATTGTCTCTTCGTTGACTGTAATCTCTTTTGTTTCACCTGTTTCAACATCTTCTAATTGCCATTCACCGGGAGGCGGCGGATCAATTTCTTCGAGGCATTGAACGTGAATTAATGTCAACGCAAATCCACGTCCTAACAACGAATTGATACCCTCCGTATACCCTCCAGAATCCAAAAAGTCGCTCAGAATAACCGCTACACCTGTTTGAGGTTGGGATGCCGCCAAATGCTTCAGGCATTCTGTCAATTGCGTTGTCCCACCTAACTCAATTGCCTCAAGTGCTTTCTGAAAACGTGGATATTGTGATTTGCCGTAAGTGGGTGATAATGCTGAAAACAGACGATCCGCTAACGTATATAAAGCCACACGGTCCGAATTTGCTAAGGCGATATAGCCTAATGCAGCAGCAACCTGTTTGGCATAGGCAAACTTGGTGGGATCACCAAATTCCATAGAACTGCTTGTATCTATCAAAATAAAGATCGCCAATTCTTCGTCTGCTTGGAATAACTTGATAAACAACTTTTCTAAACGTGCGTAGACGTTCCAGTCAAGATAACGCAGATCATCCCCAGGTTCATAAAGGCGGTAATCGGCAAATTCAACCCCTGTTCCGCGATTGAGACTGCGACGATCCCCTCTAAATTTCCCACGAAACGGTTGTTGGCAATGAATGCGTAACTGTTCAAGCTTGGTGAGAAATTCTGGGCTTAACATGGTCATTTGATACTATTTCAAAATTAACATCTTCCGCGTTGCAGTAAATTTCCCTGCAGTAAGCGTATAGAAATAGATTCCGCTCGCGACAGATTCACCAATCTCATTTCTACCATCCCAATGTACTGCGCGGCTCCGAGTCTTATATACACCCGCAGGCTGGTGTCCTAATGCCACGGTTTGCACGACTTTCCCTGTTGCAGAATGAATTGTTAAAACTACATTAGAAGGTGCTGCTAACTGATAAGGTATCCATGTCTCCGGATTGAACGGGTTCGGGTAATTCGCAAACAGGACTGTTTTCTTTACTTCCTTTACTGTTTTCTCTTTTGTTAAAGATATTAAGAGATTCTCTAAATTCGTTATGCCTTTCCGGAATTCGATTGAGCCATCATAACCTGCCCATGCAAGTTTTATCCAACCTTGTATCATTTCAGGAGAGAGCGCGGCAGGAGCATCTGCCTGAATGTTTATGTGCTGTGCAACCGCAATAAGGTCAGAGATGTCAATAACTCCATCGTTGGTTAGGTCAAAACTGGAACTTTGGGGTTTGAGCTCGCGTCCAAAATAGAATGCAATCTCAATCATGTCAAGGATACTCACTCTTCCATCACCATTCAAATCCGCGCGGTGAGGTACTGGCGGCTGATAATTCGGGATTCGCACATCAAATTCCGCAGCAGGATCAAGCCCAAAAAAGCCTGACCACCACCCTCTGCCCTCATACACGGCAACTAACAAGATATTTTCACCTCTTTTCAGCACAACACCAAAAGAATCTTGATAATCGTCAGCATCTCGGTCTTCAGTGTGTTCATAAACCAACTCACCGTTGAGCCATACTTTTACTGCATCACCGCTACCCACAAACATTGTTGACGCTTGTTCCCGAGGTGAATCCAAGATGATTGAACCGTATGCCACATGATGGTTTATATCATCTACTCCAAGACCTATTTCGTTTACAAGCTCATTGATGTTATTGCCACCTCTTCGCGGGAGTTCACCGATTTTCCATTCCTTTTTCCCAACGGAAGCACCTGGAATAGCACCTTGAGTCGCAACCACCTCCTCTGTTAGTGCACCATCAGTAACTTGTTCTAAAAAATCTGTGTCTGATTTTGCCGCTTCTGATCCGGACAGTTCTCCAGTCGGGACTATCACCCACAACCACGGTCCCCTTATTTTCGGTGCATCAACGTTGTTAATACCTATGATTACTGCCCCTCTACGAATCGCCGCATTTAAGGGCAAAAAATTCTCTATATCATTGTTTTCAAGATTAATAAATATCAAATTATGCAATCCGGCAAGCGGAGAAACATCCCATATCTCGTTCTGATTTAGACTCAAACGGGTCAAACCTGTTAAACTCGCTAATGGAGATATATCCTCAATATCGTTATTGGCAAGATGCAACTCCCTCAAACCTGTTAATCCCTCCAGAGCAGAAAGGTCCGATATCTCTCCGTTATTAATCTCAATAAACTGTAGTTTAGGCAAACTTGCCAAGGGTTCAAGATCTAATATACGGGTCTCCGAGGCGCGAAAATTTCTCAAACTAATTAATCCCACCAGCGGTAACAGGTCAGCGGGTGGGTTATTGCGCATCGTTATCTCTACCAGTCTTGTTAAACCAGAGAGTGGAGATAGGTCGGTAATCACGTTATTAGAAATATTTAGAACTTCCAAGTTGACTAAACCCGCCAAGGGTTTGAGTTCGGATATATTATTATTTTCAATCGTTAGAACTTCCAAGGTGATTGTGCCATCAAGCGGCGAAATATCAATGATAGCGTTTCCTCCCAATTCCACTTGATTTAGTTGGTTCAATTCCGCCAGCTCGGATATGTCATTTATCACATTGTTGCGAAGGTCAAGTTCTTGTAGGTTTATAGCAAACGCAAGTCCTGTTAGATCTGTAATCTCGCTGTCACGCGCTTCAAGGTTCACCAACGTTTCCATATCTTCCTCGGTAATCGCGGCACCTGGTGTTTTACCGAGTCTTTCTTCAATTGCATCCCGCAGATTTGGGTCAGGAATATTAACGGTTTGTGCCGATGCAACCAACGGAATGGTGAAAAGCACTACCCAAAATGTAATTACACATGTCAATAATTTCATTCGTAGCATTCATTCTCTCCTGTTATAAGATTAGGCGCGCTTTAGCAGCGCGCCATGAAATTATTTCATCAATAACATCTTTCGGGTAGCAGTGAAATCGCCTGCCGTGAACGTATAGAAATAGATACCGCTCGCGACAGATTCACCGATCTCGTTTTTGCCATCCCAATACGCCGCACGACCACGACTCTGATAGATACCAGCTACCTGCTGTCCTAACATCAACGTTCTAACCGTTGTGCCGTTCGCCGCATAGATAGTTAAAGTCACCTCTACGGGTTTCGCAAGATGATACGGTATCCATGTCTCTGGATTGAACGGATTCGGATAGTTCACAAGTAACGCCGTTTTCTCTGGCACAACGATAGTCTCCAAAAGCCTTTGGAGATTCGCAATACCTTGTCGGAAAGCAATAGAACCGTCATTTACAACTTGTGCTTGTTCTATCCATGCCTGGACCATTACAGGCGTTAATTTTTCACTATCCAGTGCGACAACGGTAGGAGCGGCTGCAGCCGCTTGACCAAATTTCCGTGCCACAACGATGAGATCTAATACATTAATAATCCCATCACCGTTTACGTCAGCTTCCGGATTGGTAGATACATCAGCGTTTAAGGATTGCGCCACTTGAATCAGGTCAAGAATGTTCACTTCCCCATCCTTATTTACATCCCACGGCGGTCTGGGAACCTCGCCCTCCACAGTGATGAGATACTCCGGTGGAATTGAAGGAAGGGGATCACCGAAGCTGGAACCTGCCTCAAAGTTTTCCAGCGTTAATAGACATTCACCGGGACCGATCACATTGAAACTCACTGAACATAACGTACCTTTTCCACTGACTCCACCATCGAGTCGTAAGGCATTTATACCCGTGATTTTACCGGTTTCATTATCAATTGTGCCACCGTTAAAACGGGGTTCTTGTTCCTCTGACATCAGGAAACCGCCCTCGCTCACCTCAACTGCTTCAAGCACATCAGGATTAAACACAAGGTCCGCTTGCCATCCTGCTAAATTTCTCACATTTTCTGTATTCAGATGTAGTGTAAACATATCCCCAACCTCAAAACTTGTAGCATCTGTGTCAAACAGAAATTTTGTGCCTTCACGGAACAAATCATATTCAGCGTCAAGTGCAAAACCAAAATGACCGCTAAAACTACCATGTCCGTGATTGTCAAGAGCAACTAACAACACGTTTTGCCCTTGTTCCAGCGTGACAGGGAAAAAATCTTCAAAATCGTTTGCTCCACGGTTAACGAAGGCTTGGTGAACCAGCTCACCGTTGAGCCATACTTTGACAGAGTCACTACTGCCGACGAACATAGATAGCTGCTGTTCCCGCGGAGAATCTATGGTGACAGCACCGTAAACGATATGGTCATATATCTCTTCGCCTGTACCCCAACCAAGTGATTCCGTCATTTCATTGATATTATTTCCGCCTGATCCGAGCGAGTGCCATGTCCAAGTACTTTCTCCGACTGCTTTTCCTGCTGCCGGCCCATTAGTGGAAACCTTTACTTCCGTTGCAGCACCACCAGTTGCGCGCGCCAGAAAATCTGTCCGCGAATCCAATCGTGTCCCCGGAACTATCGCCCATAACCAAGGTCCTCTTATCTTTGGACCGCCGGTGGGAAACCCTGGATTCCCAACCATTCGCACAAATGTCTTATCAGATAAACCATCTAAAGACGTAAAGTCGGAAATCGCGTTGTTACGAAGGTCTAACCGTTCCAAGTTACTTAAATTGCTGAGCGCCGACACGTCTGATATAACATTGTTTTCAAGGTACAAGACATTCAATCTTGTCAAACCCGCAAGCGGCTTCACATCTGTTATCAGATTAGCATCAAGATTTAAAATCGTCAGATTTTTTAAATTGCTCAACGGTGTTAGGTCACTTATTGCGTTATTTACTAATTCCAACCATTCCAACTGTGTAAATTCTGACAGTGGGGTAAGGTCTGAAATAGTACATCCGTGAATTTCCAACCGTCTCAAAGATTTCAACCCTTGCAATGATGGCATCTCTGTTATATTTCTATCGTTGCCATATTCTATCCACTCTAACCTTGGTAAGGATGCCAACGGAGTGAAATCTGACACAGGCGTACGCCAAGCATCTATCCTCTCTAAACTTGTTAAGTCCACAAGCGGCGACACATCCGTTACAGGATTGCCTGAAATCCCCACGCCTTGCAATTTTGTTAACTTCTTCAAAGGAGATAAATCGGTTATCTGATTCTGCTCAAGCCCTAACCAATCCACTCGAGTTAAGTTCTCCAATGGAGTAATGTCTGTAATCTGATTACCCCGCAATTTAATGTTATTCAACCGCGTTAAATTCCTCAGTGGGGATAAGTCTGATATAGCGTTGCGACGAAATTCTATCCGTTCAAGGTTTTCGGCAAACTCAATCCCTCTTAAATCACTAATCCCTTGTTCATCTGCTACAATAATCCGCAATCTTTTCATATCTGTTGGAGTAATTGTAGCATCAGGTGCCATGTTGAGGGTACGTCTAATTGCATCACGTAGGTTCAGGTCAGGCATAATAACCACCCCACTGATAGGACGTTCCGGACCTTCTGGGTCTGGTAATAAGACATCATCATATATCGTAGAAACCACTTCAGGGAAGGCCGCTGTCCACGCATCCCGCTGCATTTGCCCATTCTCACCCGTTAGTTGCAGCAAACCTAAGCTTTGTAAACGCGTATCGTCATTTATCCTCTTAAGGAAGTCTGCTGTTTGAAATCCAACAGCAGCGGCAGCGTGCGCCACATCAACGGAGCCCTGAAACGCTTCATAGAAACGATGCACAGGTTCAATATCTTTAATGTCACCACCTGCCGCTTCGAGTGCCACCCTATAAAGCTCGGCATCTTGGTTCACAAGCTTATCCATCACAGGTTTTTCCACATAGAGACGCAAAGCATGCGCTTTGTCGTAAGTTGGGTTCGCAGTCGCCTGAATTACACCACGCACCGTATCTTCAAACGTCTTCATCCCTTCTGTATGACACCCGATGCAAGAGAGTCCATTACGAACGGCGGGATCGCTCGCAGCAGGATTAGAAACGATGTCTGTCGGTGCTACATCAAGTCTGTTGCCGTTAGCATCTATAAGATAATATGCCTGCAAACCGTTCGGTAGGTTGAAGATAATCTCGCCACCATCCTGTTCAAAATTAAGCGGATGGTCAAAGACATTTTGCGTCCCCACACTTCCACCAAAATCGTAACTTTTCCAATACGCTCCGTAGGGAGATTCGTGACGCTCAACAACCCTATTGTGGCGTGAAACACCGGAATCGTTGAATCCTGCACGCCAAACGCGAATACCTGGGGATGTCAGTTGATTTGCAGCAACATCCACATCAAGCTCTGCCTCCAATGCACGGTCTGTCTCGGGTAGCCCAAGGATGTCGTTGTAAAGCGGTGGTAAGGATGCCGTTGCAAGAAACCAATCCACATGCACAAACGGCACATTACACACCATTGCTTCACGCAAATTTGTCAGTTTCCTGAGCAGTCCTGTTTCTGTTTCTAAATTAAAATTAAGACCATAGGGATACGCTTCTTCAATCTGCGTCCACCGATTAATTCCTTCTTCCCATTGGTAGCGGCGCAGATCAATGTAGAAGATTGTTTTTTCCGTATCAATCGGTTCTGGATTGACAATATCACGCCCCCAGGAAAGACTGTTCACCAGTTTTGAAAGCGCGTGCCGATAGTCAACGAGCGTATCAGCAAGTTCGCCTGCATTGTAAAGATGTGTCAATGTAAAATAACGCGCGTAAGGACGGTCAAAGGGTGCAAGCGTGTCCAGATGCTTCTGTATGGAATCGAGCATCGCATCAGTGGTGATGAAGCTGCGATCTAATTGGGGACCAACATTCCAATCCGGTGCCCCAGCCAAAATCCATTGACGGATTGTCTCAATTTTATCGTCAGAAAGTGGTGGTTGTCCAGACGGCATTTGAGGTCCGTTTTCCGTAGGCCCGAGTAAGCGTTTATATAGCTCAGAATTATCCGGGTCCCGCGGAATAACGTGGCCATCTTCAATTATTGCAGGATATTCCATAAGAAGTTGCTCCGTGTAGGAACCACCTTCCCCATGACAAATATTGCAACTATTCTCAAAAATAGTGTATGCTTCTTGTGCAATATTCTGTTGTGCATCAACACTTTGAAAACCTAAAATCAACATTAATAGACAACTAATTGTAAGAAAACTTTTCAATATTTTCATTTATTTCTTCTCCCTTTTAATAAATATACGACCTATGATCATTATGTAATAGTTTTGTTGTTTTTCACATTGTCCATATTCTGGAATCAACGCTGAATGCGCTTTTGGCATTTGGCCAAATCAACGCTGAATGCGCTTTTGGCATTCAGCGGGAGCGATCTCCGAATCGCGACGAAACGCCTTGATAATCGGGAAGCGGAGTTCCCTCCTACCTTGGAGGTCGTTAGGAGCAATTTGCTAACCAAACCTTATAATTTTCCAGACTTAAACTTATTCCTTTACTTCCTTATCAACATTTTTCTGGTAGCGGTGAAATCCCCTGCTGTTAAAACAAAAAAATAGATTCCACTCGCCACGGGTTCACCCATACTGTTTCTGCCATCCCAATGCACCGCACGGCTGCGGCTTTTATAGATACCAGCGTCCTGATGTCCCAAGACTAAGGTTTTAATCATTTTACCATTTGCAGCATAAATTGTCAAACTCACTTCAGCAGGTTTAGCCAGCTGATAGGGTATCCACGTCTCTGGATTAAACGGATTCGGATAGTTCGCAAGCAGTGCTGTCCTTTTAGACGTAAGCGATGTTAAAAGCCTTTGGAGATTCGCTATGCCTTTTTGAAAAGCAATGGAACCGTCATTTTCTATCTGCGCATGTTCTATCCATGCCTGTATTGTCGCTGGCATTAATTTTTCAGTGTCTACCGTATAAGAATCCGTATTAACACCACCTTCAGAAATTGAGATTGGAGCAGATGCGGTTAATTCATCAAAATGTTGTGCTACAAAAATGAGGTCTAAAATGCTAATCGTTCCATCTCCGTCCACATCAGATTGCGGATTAACGGACACATCTTCTCTTAAGTACTGTGCCACATGCATGAGATCTAAGATGTTTACTTCTCCATCCTGATTTACATCCCAAGGCGGGAATACACGTTCTTCCACATTGAAAACAAACTCAGCAATACTCATAGGAATTACCACCAAACTACTTGAACCTGCATATTGGTTGGTGAGTGTAATTTGTGTTTCTCCAACCACCTTTGCAACGAATACCATCGACAATAATTTCCCTGTGCCACTTACGCCATCTTTGCTAAGACTTACCGCACCGAGACTGGTAATTTTTCCTGCTGTGTTATCAAAAGTACTTTTGAGAAAGAAGGTCTTTGCATCATCTTTCTTCAAGAAATCACCCTCGCTCACCTCAATCGCTTCAAGAGTATTGGGGTCAAATACAATATCACATAACCATCCCGCTAAATCAGTGACATTTTCCACGTTGAGATGCAGTGTAAACGTTGCGCCAGCGCGAATAGGTGTCTCATCCGTAGAAAAGAAGAGGTTGGCACTATCCGTATCCAATACGGTGATCGTAATCTCTGGAATGTTCAGAGGAATTGCTACCGACTCACTTGAATATGCATATAAATTGGCAAGTGTGACTTGGGCTTCACCAACTGCTTTTGCAACAAATGTTACCGACAACAATCTGCCTGTACCACTTACCCCATCTCTGCTCAACCTTACCGCGTCAAGACCGGTAATTTTCCCCGCTGTGTTATCAATCGTACTTTCAAGAAAGAAAGTTGTTGCATCTCCTTCTTTCAAGAAATCGCCTTCAACCACTTCAGTCACTTCAAGCGTATTGGGGTCAAACACAATATCACATTGCCATCTTGCTAAATCAGCGACATCTTCTATATCCAGATGCAGTGTAAACGTATCGCGGGCGCGAACAGGCATCTCATCTATTAAGAAGGAGAGTTTGGCACTATCTGGGGCAGGTTGCTCCTCCACAGTGATAATAATTTCAGGAGTACTCAGGGGAATTGTCGCCAAATCACTATTACCTGCGTGTAGGTTATTCAGTGTGACCTGAGTTTGCCCCTTCGTCTTGGCCGTAAATGTCACCGAAAGCAATCTACCAGTGCCGCTAACACTGCCACTAAACAGTGCTGCACTGAGCTGATTAATATTCCCAGCCGTGTTATCAATTGTGCCGCTCTGAAAGAAAGGTTTTTCACCACCTTCTTTCAAGAAATCGCCTTCAATCACCTCAACTGCTTCAAGCACATTAGGATCAAACACAATATCACATTGCCATCCTGCTAATTCAGTGATGTTTTCTGCATTCAAATGCAGTGTGAACATATCACCAACACGAACAGGGGTTTCATCTATAGAAAATAAAAACTTGGCACCATCCGGATCAGGTTGCTCCTCCACAGTGATAACAATTTCCGGTATACTTACTGGAATTGTCGCCAAATCACTTGAACCAACAGATAGGCTGCTAAGTGTAACTTGGGCATTTCCGGTAGTCTTTGCCGTAAATGTCACCGAAAGCAATCTACCAGTGCCACTAACACCTTCTAAACTGAATCGCGCAGCACTAAGGTTGGTAATTTCCCCTGCTGTGTTATCAATTTCGCCTCCTTGAAAGAAAGGATCTTCACCACCTTCCTTTAAGAAATCACCTTCAATCACCTCAACCGCCTCAAGCACATTAGAATCAAACGAAATATTACACTGCCATCCTGCTAAATTGGTGATATTTTCAGCATTTAGATGCAGCATAAACGTATCACCAGCGCGCACAGGTGTTTTATCTATAGAAAAGGAGAGTTTGGCACTATCATTAGGGTTGTTAGCGGTTTGTCCCACTGTTGTGAATGGAAATATTAAATACAATATCGCGCAAAGTCCAAAAGTGTAAACAAAATTGTATTTTCCATTAACTAAGATCATTCTGTGTATCTCCTTATTCCCAAAACTTCAAAAAGTTCTATCTTTCTATAAGATTCCAATCCCAAAATTTAATGTTATATTCCGCATGAATTTTAAAGGATCAAAACCGAAATTTTACTACCATCTTCCTTGTAAAGTCATTATAGCAAACCCCTTTAAAAATGGCAAGAATTTGATGGGTCTGTCAGGGGTATTTAGTTGAGTGTTACTAAGAGTTTATTTCGTCCGTCGGATAGAGCGCAAGCGAAACCCGACAGGATATAAACGTGTCGGGTTTCGCAAACTCTACCCGACCTACAGATAGTTTATAGAAGTGTGAAAAAATATTGAAGAAAAACCGAAAACTAAATAACCCTGCTGTCTGAGGGTGTGTAAAGTTTTGGTTATTAACCCAAATATACTTTGTAGGAGCGAACTCCGGGGAATGCCCATACCCGCCAAATGCCAAAAGCGCATTTGGCGTTGATTTGGACAGATGCCAAGAAGGCATGTGGCGTTGATTTGGGTGAATGACTAAAGACGAATGCGCCAAATCAACGGTATGAATGCCTTTTGGCATTCCCCGTATGGCATTCGCCATGATTCATACCGTTGATTTCTTGATTTGGATTCCCGACAGTTCGCGATTCGGAGATCGTTCCTACAAGTTTTATCTGCATATTTCTACAAAACTTTACACACCCGAATTTGATGATTAATTTGCAATTGTCAAGATTTTGTAGTATAATATAATCACTTAATTTGAAGCAGAATATTACATTATCGGGGCGTAGCGCAGCCCGGCTAGCGCGTCTGCTTTGGGAGCAGAAGGTCGGAGGTTCGAATCCTCTCGCCCCGATTTCACATGCGCCTATAGCTCAATTGGATAGAGCAACGGACTTCTAATCCGTAGGTTGCAGGTTCGACTCCTGCTAGGCGTGTATTGAACACGGTGGATGTAGCTCAGGGGTAGAGCGCCTGACTGTGGATCAGGAGGCCGTGGGTTCAATCCCCATCATCCACCTTATAAACATGCGTCCGTAGTTCAATGGATAGAGCAATAGCCTTCGGAGCTATAAGTTGGGGGTTCGAATCCCTCCGGACGCGTGCGCCGTTAGCTCAATTGGCAGAGCATCTGACTCTTAATCAGAGGGTTGAAGGTTCGATTCCTTCACGGCGCATCGGTTCTAAAAAAGTAGAACGGATGCCGGAATTAGATGTTCAATTAAGAGCATACAACAGTTAAGAGTCAGAAATTGGGAAGTTCAACCCCTTTATGATATTCCGTTCAATAAAGGGCGGGTGCTGGAATTGGTAGACAGGATAGACTTAGGATCTATTGGGGTTACGCCTCGTGAGGGTTCAAGTCCCTCCTCGCCCACTACATCTCATATCATAGAAGTTCCGTAATATGAGATGCCTCGCCTCACCACTATTAGGAAATGAGGTTGAGACAAAATATAGCACAAAACACACCTTTTTGTCGGTTGATAGGGAGATTCTAACTTGAGAGTTGAAGTCGAAACGTTAGATAGCACGCAAGTTAAATTAGAGATTGAGGTCCCCGCTGAAGAAGTAGACGAAGCGTTAGAAGAAGCTTACAAAGCGTTGCGTGCCTATGTGTCGCTGCCAGGTTTCAGAAAAGGAAAAGTCCCTTTAGCCATACTTAAGTCTCGATTCCCAGAACACATCAATGCTGAAGTCGTGAAACAACTTGTGTTCCCTGCTTACGAAGATGCATTGTATAATAAGCAACTTGTTCCCCTCGCACAACCAACTTTTGATCCATCCTTGGATCAGATGAAAGTTACCGAAAATCACCCACTCGTTTTCACTGCCACTGTAAATGTAAAACCGACTTTTGAGATTCCGACTTACGAAGAAATCGAAACGGACAAAACACCGATCAATGTCCCACGTGAGGATGTGGAGACGCATATTAAACAATTACAATTGCAATCGGCAACTTTTGAACCAATTGAAGAAGATCGACTCGTCCAAGACTTAGACTGTGTAAGGATAGATTGGACATGCACCTTAGACGGTGAGGAACTTGAAACCGAATCTGCACAGGATATTGATGTTGACTTAACATCGGAGGACCTTGATGCTGAGCTCGTAACTGGACTTATTGGAATGCGCGTTGGAGAAACAAAACCGATTGAAGTTAACTTTGATACGACACACAGTGTAGCCGCACTCGCCGGAAAACAAGCAACATACAATGTAACACTCCATGCCATCACACAAAAACACTTGCCAGAACTCGACGATGAATTTGCCAAAGACCTCGGTTATGAAACCTACAATCAGCTGCACAGTGTCATCTGGAACAATCTCGTTGAAAATGAACGCATTTTACAGATTGATAAGCAAAAAACAGAAATATTAGAGCAACTTATTGAAAAGACAAATATAACGATCCCTGATGAATTGGTTGACCAATATGTACAACAAGCTTTACAAAATGTAAAAAAGCAGTTAAACGCGCAACAACAGACTCCTGAAGAAGCAGGGATTAACTTGGAAACCTTGCCTGAGGAATTAAGACGAGATGTAATCCAGCAAACAAAACAGAATTGGATTTTTGATGAGATAGCCGAAGACGAAGGTATTTACGTGAGTGACGATGAATTGGAGTGGGAGATTCGCCGTGCTGCAGAACAACAGAACCGAGATGCCCAAAAATACGCTGACCTGCTAAAGGCGAGCAATCGTCTGGAAGATTTCAGAGTCCAACTCCAGCACGAAAAAATCTATCAGTTTTTAATTCAAGAAGCATCTGCCAAAAAATCATTGATTATTACTGGATAGTTCCAAAAAAACTGATTGTTTGCAAATATTGAGACCCATTTTCAGTTTTATTATTTTGCTTAAAAAAATAATAAATTGCTCACAGCTTATAAATTTTAATCTAACAAGAAAACGTCACACATCGCCTAACGGACACGAAAATGAATCTTGTACCCTTTGTTGTTGAACAAACAAACCGAGGTGAACGGTCCTATGACATCTATTCTCGGTTGCTTGAAGACCGAATTATCATGATCGGTTCCACGATTGATGATGATACGATAGCAAATCTGATTACGGCACAGATGCTCTTTCTTGAAGGAAAAGACCCAGATGCAGATATTGTCCTTTATCTGAACACACCGGGAGGTTCGGTTTCAGCAGGATTGGCAATTTATGACACCATGCAGTATATCAAGGCAGATGTTCAAACGTGGTGCTTAGGAAGAGCATATAGCATGGGGGCTGTCCTGCTGGCAGCTGGAACCCCCGGTAAACGATATGCATTACCACATGCCAAAGCGCTGATCCATCAACCTATGGCAGGTGGTATCAGTGGACAAGCAGCGGATATCAGCATTCATGCAAATGAAATCTTGCGCGAACGGGAACGCCTTTATTCTATTTTAGCACAACACACCGGACAGAGTGTTGAAAAAATCGAGACAGATGCCGACCGAGATTTCTATATGACAGCGCAAGAAGCTCTTGAATACGGTATCGTTGATACAGTCGTTGCCCACCGCCAGTAGACACAGATGAACGACATGTCTCCACTTCAAATATCAAATGGCATGTCTATCTGATTAACAAATGAATCTTGTTTAGTAAGTCGGAGGAAACAATGTCAGAATCCATTGACGGTAGAGTGTATTGCTCATTCTGTAATAGAGAAAGCAGCCAAGTGAATCGACTCCTTCAGGGAGTTGAGGCGTATATCTGTGACGTGTGCGTTGAGTATTGTAATAGAAAACTCGCCCAAGTAAATCCTGCTGCGCCAGATTTGCCTGAACCGCCTCCCGACGCTGAAGATACAAAAGAAGAAAATGTTGAACCTCCTGTACTACTCCTTGAACCGTCTGAGATTAAAGCGAAACTTGATGAATACGTAATCGGGCAAGAACACGCCAAAAAAATACTTTCTGTCGCTGTTTATACACATTACAAACGTTTACAACATGAAAACACAGACGATGTTGAATTAGATAAAAGCAACATTCTTTTAATAGGCCCCACCGGAACAGGCAAAACACTGCTCGCACAGACCCTCGCGCGAGTTTTAAACGTTCCCTTTGCTATTGCCGATGCAACTACTGTCACGGAGGCGGGTTATGTAGGTGAAGACGTAGAAAACATCATCCTGAAACTTGTTCAAGCAGCAGACGGGAACATCAAACGTGCCCAACACGGCATTATCTATATAGACGAAATAGACAAAATTACCCGCAAATCTGAAAACCCATCTATCACTCGCGATGTTTCTGGTGAGGGGGTGCAGCAAGCACTCCTCAAGATATTAGAGGGCACTGTTGCTAACGTCCCACCCCGCGGCGGACGAAAACACCCACATCAAGAAATGTTAGAAGTTGATACTAAAAATGTCCTCTTCATCTGTGGTGGCACTTTTATCGGATTAGAAAATCTTATTAAAAATAGATTAGGAAAACAGAGCATCGGCTTCGGTTCAGAAATTCAATCCAAACAGAAACAGAAAATACACGAAATTCTTGAGCATACCACCGCAAAAGACCTAATCAAGTACGGTTTTATCCCAGAACTGATAGGGAGGCTACCTATCGTTGCAAATCTCCATGAATTAGATGAATCTGCCCTGATTAGAATCCTTACTGAACCGAAGAACGCACTTGTCAAACAATACCGGCAACTTTTAGCTTATGAAGGTGTGCAATTCGATGTGACCGATGATGCCCTCTCCGCAATTGCACATCAGGTCATTGAGCGCGAAACTGGTGCTCGCGGCTTACGGGCAGTTATGGAAAAGATTATGCTGGAAACCATGTATCAGATACCCTCACTTTCCGAAGTACACGCGTGTCAAATAACCGAAGATAGCGTTTTAGGGAAGAGTCCCCCTGAACTTATTAACACTACGTCTGAGGCACTCAAAACTGCGTAAAGGAGCAACCATGAGCCAAGAAACTGAAAAACTCGCGAGCGATTCGACAGTCCTTTTGCCCGTTATCGCTTTTCCACCAGATTTTGAGACCTTTTTTCCGAAAACCAAAGCTGTTGTTGACCAAAGGTTGACGGATTGGACACCACTGACCATCGCACGCAAAATGGGTGTCCTTGCCGCACGAGCGGCACTCAACACAAATTTGAAGGTCTTGCTCCTTCATCAAAAAAGCGAACTTGAAGAAGACACAGAACCCCAACCCAATGACCTGCATGCTATTGGAATAGTGGCGAATATCGTCCAAGACTATGACCCCAAAGACGGAACGCTACGTATCGCAATAGAGACATCCACTCGGGCAGTGGTCGCACACTGCACACAAGTTGAGGGCTATTTACAGGCTACAGTTAAAATCGTTTCGGAACTCACCGGAGTAGGAGACGCTGCTACCGCACTCATAAAAGAGGCGAAAAGTGCTTTTCGAAAATATGCTAAGGCACATTCAAAACGTATTCTTCCTGATGCGGAAAGATACATACGCGATTTAGTGGAGCCCGGTATTCTTGCAGATAACATCGCTCGCTTTGTGGACCTACCTGCTCCGAAACGCCAAGAGATACTTGAAGAACTGAACCCTATCAAGCGTCTTAATCTTGTCATCGCACTTCTTGACGCTGATCTGGACCTGCTTGATCTGAAAGAAGAAATTCACAATGAAGTTCGTGAATCTGTTCAAAAAACCCATCGTGAGTTTTTCCTTCAAGAGCAGATGAAAGCAATTCAGCGGGAACTCGGACGCGGCGATGAAATTGATGAAATTGATGACTTGCGCGAACAGGTCAAAAATGCTGGAATGACTGAAGAAGCAGAAAAGAAGGCGCTCAAGGAAATTGACCGCCTTGCACAAATACCACCTATGTCCGCAGAGTCTGGCGTTATTCGCAACTATGTAGATTGGCTTCTTGCTGTTCCATGGAAAGATCGCACTGAAAATTCCATTGAGATTGATCAAGCAGAAAATATACTTAACGAAGACCATTACGGGTTAGATAAACCTAAGCAAAATGTACTTGAATACCTTGCTGTCCTGAAATTGGTTGAACAAGTAAAAGGACCTATTCTCTGTTTAGTCGGTCCCCCCGGTGTTGGCAAAACATCGTTAGGGAAATCTATAGCACGTGCAACCGGTAGAAAATTTGTCCGAATGTCCCTTGGCGGCGTGCGCGATGAGGCAGAGATACGTGGTCACCGTCGAACCTATATCGGGGCAATCCCAGGTCGTATTATTCAAGGATTACGTGATGTGAAGGTAAAGAATCCGCTCTTCCTGCTTGATGAAATTGATAAACTGAGTTCGGATTGGCGCGGTGATCCCGCATCGGCACTCCTTGAAGTGCTTGACCCTGAACAGAACGAGACTTTTCGAGATCACTACTTAGATGTTGAGTTTGACCTATCGGATGTGATGTTCGTCACCACAGCCAATACGCGTATCACAATACCACCCGCGCTTGAAGACCGGATGGAAGTCATTGAACTACCCGGATATACCGATTTTGAGAAACATAAAATTGCTACATTTCATCCAAATGGACTTATTCCAAAACAGTTGAAAGCCCACGGTCTGAAGGAAGAAAATATCACGTTTGCGGATTCTGCTATTTTCGACATAGTCCACAAATACACACGTGAAGCAGGTGTGCGAAATTTGGAACGCAGCATTACTAATATTTGTCGGAAAATTGCGAAGCAAATCGTAACTGACGACACACCTGATCTGAAGGTTAAAGTCACCGCTCTCAATCTAAATGACTACCTCGGACCACCGAAGTTTACGCGCACCAAAGCACAAGAACATGACGAAGTCGGTGTTTCAACAGGAATGGTATGGACACAAGTCGGTGGCGATATTGTCTCCGTTGAGGCAACCCTCATGCCAGGCGAAGGAAAGTTGGATATGACAGGACAACTCCAAGAGGTCATGCGAGAATCTGTCCAAACAGCCGTAGCCTATCTCCGATCACGGGCGGAACATTTTGAAATCCCTAAAGAGACTTTTGAGAAACGTGATATTCATATTCATATTCCTGAAGGAGCAGTCCCTAAAGATGGACCCTCAGCAGGAATCACTGTCGCAACAGCGATTCTCAGTGCTATAACAGGGAAAAAAGTACGGAAAGATGTCGCAATGACCGGTGAAATTACCCTCCGTGGACATGTCCTTCCTATCGGTGGGCTTAAAGAAAAATCACTCGCGGCGTACCGAAATGGAATTGTTGACATCATTATGCCAGAAGAAAACGAGAAAGACCTTGAAGATGTTCCAAGTGAAATTCGGGAAAACATCAAATGGCATCAAGTCAACGATATAACGCAAGTCTTGGAATTAGCATTAGTAAAAGAAGACGATACCGAAAACGATCCTGACGGAATTGCACCAGCCGCAGAAGACGCAACTTTACAGAATCCAGACACAATCGGACAAACTGGAAACTGATAAAACATATAAAAGATTGTAGGTTGGGTAGAGCAAATCGAAACCTATTGGATTGTCTACTCAAAATCTGTAGGTATTGGTCGCGATTCGGAGATCGCTCCTACGAATACGGTTACCTCTTTGTAGGAGCGATCTCCGAATCGCGACTTTTACCCGCAAAATTTCGGTAGACACTCCAATATTACCCTCTCATGAGAAAATGCGAGTAGACAAATTTTTGCAAATTTCACGACTCGTCAAGCGCCGGGCAACAGCAAATACATTGTGTAGTCGAGGCAATGTCTTAGTCAACATGAACACAGCAAAAGCTGGCAAAACACTCAAAGTCGGCGATCGTATTACAATAATCTCAGTCCCACTTCCCTTGGAGGAAGCAGAAGAATTAACCTACGAGGTGCTTGAAATACCGACAGGCAATGTGTCCAAAACCCGTGCGGCAACACTGTATCGTCTTGTTAAATAGGTTTTATGGTAAAGAATACACATAATTATACACTTACCTCCCACGGTAGGCGAGGTTTCCTAACCTCGCTGATACAAGTATACAAATAATTCAAAATCTACCATAAATAGAACAATTGATCGTTCTGTCCCAACCAATCAAAATGTTGCCACGTATCGGAATAACAATGGGTGATGCCGCAGGCATCGGACCCGAAATCATCGTTAAAGCACTCACCAACAAAAACGTCTATCAAATCTGCCAACCGATAGTTATCGGCAGTGCTGCAATAATCCAGGACGCACTCCGATTCATTTCTCCTACAGATTTGCGATCTAAGACTCAAAGAAATCTCCCCCAAGTCTCTGTCATAAAATCCCCAATCCAGACTACCGCAGTCCCTGAAAGAATTGATGTGCTTGATGTCAGTTCGCTAACACCAGATATGTTTACGCATGGAACAATCAATCCTCGGTGTGGCACTGCTGCAGTTAAAACCATTGAGGCAGCAGTACAACTCACACTGGACGATATGCTCGACGGTATCACAACCGCTCCAATTTGCAAAGCATCAATTCAACGCGCCGGTTCGCCATTCCCCGGTCACACTGAGATGCTCACAAGTTTGACACAATCCCAAAAATCTGTTATGATGCTCAAAACGTGGGACATACCTCCTCAATTTGTGTCAGGACGCAATATTGATCCAAAAAAAGAGAAGAAAAATTCTGGTAACTCAACTAATCTTAAAGAACACCTGACAGTCTCCTTTGTTACAAGTCATATTCCAATTGCTGAAGTTTCACAAAAACTTTCAGTGAAAAGAATTAGTGACGTCATCCGAATCACACATGAGGCACTTATACAGTTCGGTAATGAAAATCCACGGTTAGTTGTAGCGGGGTTAAATCCACACGCAAGTGAAGAGGGGATGTTTGGCAAAGAGGAAGAAACCTATATCAAACCAGCAATTAAGAAAGCACATGCAGATGGTTACCAAGTTGAAGGTCCTCTACCTGCAGATACGCTTTTCAAAAAAGCAATCCGTGGTGAGTGGGATGCTGTCATCGCAATGTACCATGACCAAGGAAATATCCCGATAAAACTGATTGGATTTGGACAGGTTGTGAATATCACATTAGGTCTACCTATTGTCCGCACAAGTGTTGACCACGGAACAGCGTTTGACATCGCTGGACAAGGGATCGCAAGCGAAACAAGTCTTATCGCTGCATTAGCAGCTGCAGCACAGTTAGCGAGTTCTCAATTATGACAAAACGTTTTCTATTCTCTCTGTTTATTTTCTTTGTTACGATAGGTATGATGCATGCCGAACTCAACGGAGGCGGATTTTGTAACCCCAATTTCAACCCAGTACAAAATCCAGGAATCATCGGTGGCACACACACAATACACAACGAAAATCCATTACAGGTTATAAAAGCATCATCACATTTCCTTATCCTACGGTTTCAACTCCCTAAACTTAAAATACAAAAACAACATCTACAGAATGGAAAATCCGCCACACACATCGGATTTGATGGCGCATCATGGACAACCGAAACGGGACAACCGAAACTCCCTGTCTATACCGTTCAAATTGGTTTGCCATCAGTGAGCAGTGTTACCGCAACAGTACTCCAAAAACAGAGTTCCTTCAAAAAAGTAGAACTACCGCTAATCACAAATCAAACAATTGAACCCTTTTTCCCAGATGCACAGGAAAGAGAAGATTCCACTATACTGCCTAAGTCCAAAACATCTGCCCTATATCCCGCTGAAATGATAGAGGTTATACCGATCGGTTTTGTGCGATCACAACGTGTCGGAGTTCTACATATCCATCCAGTACAATACAACAGTACAACACAACAGATAAAAATCACTGACGACATCACATTCCGTATCGATTTTTACGGTGCCCCAACAAATGCGTCTCCTCCCTTGCCACCGCATTCTCTTGAAAGCACTGCTTATGAGAATCTGTTCCAAACCATGTTGATAAACAACACCCAAGCATCTTCTTGGCGACATAGATTAGATGCAACATCCCGAATGTCGATCCAGAGTGCTCCCGCTGCGCCAGCCTCAAAGCTGAGACGTTTTAAAATTCCCATCACAGAAACCACTGTGTACAGCATCAATTACAGTAAACTCAAATCATCTGATATTACGCCTGAAACGATTGATCTGGACAGCATAAAGTTGGAAACAAGTGGCAATAAACAAGGATTCTATATTTTTGATAAAAACCAAAACGAAACGTTTAATCAAGAAGATATGATTGTCTTCTACGCACGGGCTTTGAGTAATAAATTTACAGATACGAACGTCTATTGGTTTAGTTTTGCCCCAAAAGACACGGAGAGTGAAGTAGGTGAACCTGAGGCAGCAAACACATTCCGTATTGGCACACGGTCAGGCACACCTGTTTCCTCCGATATCACGCCGCCGAATGCTTTTTTAACAAAATTGCGGTTTGAGGAAAACAGGTTGTACGATACACTTGACGGGTATAATGTGAAATCTGAATTAGCGGACCGCTATTTCTGGACAGGTCTCAGAGGAGGCGTTTCTGGTATTAGTACGAAAAAATTTCCTGTAGAGCTCCCAGGAGCAGTACCACACTATAATTTTGAACGAGATGCTACGCTTCGTATGAGACTTCAAGGCGCCGCTCGTAAAATGCATGCATCACACGAAGCGCGCATCAGTTTTAATGGAAGGAAACTTGGTGACTCTGTGGAATGGAAACGCCAGGAAGCACCTCTTATAGCGCGTAATATCCCTCAGAATCGAATTCCCTTTGATGAGCAAAGTGAATTACGGATTTATGCTCCTCTTGAGAACAAGTCCTCAGGAGGTTCCTACGACTTCTATCTTGATTGGTATGAATTTGAATATTGGCACATTTTTCGCGCAAAAAATAATCGGCTTGCGTTTAATTCAGAAACTGAGCCAGAGGTTAGCGGAAAAACGCATTTTAACATAACCAACTTTCAGACCGAGGCGATAGATGTTTATACGCTGAATTCGAACGGTTTAGCAGCAAAACTTGTTGATGGAAAGGTAACGGGTGGTGGCAACTCCTATCAAATTCTGTTTGAGGATGATGTTGTACAATACACTAATTACTTTGTTATTGGAAACCATGCCTACCGCCCCATCAGTACACTTACCGAAGTATCACCAAGCACTTTGCGAAATCCTGCAACACAAGCAGATTACATCGTGATTACACATAAGACGTTTTTAGATAGCATAAAACCTTTAGTCGATTTTCGAAGTTCACAAGGTTTAACAGTTAAAGTTGTGGATATAGACGAAATTTACAATGAATTTGGTAATGGACTCTTTACGCCGTTTGCAATCCAGAACTTCTTGCGTTATGCATATCATACATGGCAGTCGCCAGCCCCTACCTACGTCTTGCTCGTGGGGGATGCACATTACGACTATAAAGGGGTCATCAAACGACTTCACAATGACTACGATCTTTACCCAATTTTTGTCCCGACTTACCACGGATGGGCGCCGGAAAGCGGTGAAACTGCAATGGATCAAAGATTTGTCAACGTAAGTGGAGATGACGCCTTGCCCGATATGTTCATCGGACGCCTATCCGTACAAACACCTAAAGAACTTACAGGGATGATCCAAAAGATTATTGACTACGAAGAGAACCCTAAAATTGGTCCATGGCAAGCAACACTCGTGCAAGTAGCAGATGACGAATTAAACAACACCTCTGACGAGACTTTTGAAACTTCCCGAGACAAACTGATCCAACAAATCATCCCTGTGGCTTATAACACGAAACAAATATATCTTCGAAAAATACGGATACAAGAAGAATACAAAGATAAATACGTTAGCGAAACTACAAGACGTATTCTAAAAGCATTCAATGATGGCGCGTTGGTTATTGAATATGCAGGACACGGTGGAATACATACATGGGCAGATGAGGCAATTTTTCATATTGATGATACGATCAATTTACGTAATAGATATCTCCCATTTGTTATATCAACAACTTGTTTGAATGGAAAATTTGATAAACCGCAACAATTCGGCTCTCACAGCCTCAGCGAACAACTTTTGATCAGCAAATACGGTGCCGTCGCATCGCTTACCGCAACGCGGTTAACTTATGCTACAGCCAACGCCAATTTTGATGAAGACCTTTTCACTGCAATGTTTGTACGCGAACCTTTTGAAGCAAAGCAAGGATACAGTGAAATCGCAGCAACTCAACCAAGCATCGGGAAAATAGTTACGGACGCAAAAATCAGATTCATCACCCGAAGTCGCAATCCACAATGGATTCCCGGAACAGAACAATATACGCTCTTCGGTGATCCGGCAACACGACTCGCACTCCCTACACTTGATATACAGGTTAAATTAGAAGAAATCGCACTGAATTCCAATAAGCAGATTGTCATTTTAAATAATGAAGTCGGGACGTACGACGTGGACAATATATGGTGGAAAGCAGAAGATTTTAGCCCACAGAGACTCATTACTTCTGCTATTTTCCAAAATCACTTTGATGATGATTTGCGGAATGATCTCACAGAACGCAGCACACAAGGTAAAGTGTGGAAAGGTGAATATGGAAAAATTCAGTTGAAAATCCCACCCAAAGCATTACCGGGCAGAGGTTTCGTGCAAATGTTTGCCCATGATGAAAAACGCGCAGCCGCAGGGGGCGCCACATTCTGGATAGATACACCGATTATTGGAGATATCCGTGAAGACTTGGATGCTATAGAAACCCATACGCTCAACATAAAAGCACTTATCTTTGACGATTTAGGGGGTGACAAGGGTATTCGTTCTATCTATGTCGAGTGGGATAATACGTTTAATTATGTGAACCACACCGTCCCAATGGTCAGAACGACACCTCCTCCCGGCACCAGTGAACT
This sequence comes from Candidatus Poribacteria bacterium, assembly GCA_965219695.1. Lineage (GTDB taxonomy): Bacteria > Poribacteria > WGA-4E > WGA-4E > WGA-3G > MSPOR6. Next base: position 70,623 of record CBDCOJ010000027.1, read on the forward strand.
TCATCCTGGCGGACAATGGTACGAACTTCAAACACCTATCCCTTTACCACTGGGCGGACGAAAAATTCGATACCGTATCATCGTCACCGACAGTGATGGCATAACAGTTGAACACCCATCATCAGATAGGCGAATCAGTGTTGATGTACCAGAGGGACCCAACATCGCCATTGCTACAGATGGAACAAGTCTTGCTCCGATCCGATACACTTTCAATAAAGAAACAGGAAAATATCTTCTCGTAGCTGAACTTATTAACAACGGTGGAAGAACAGTTAAAGAAAATATTGACGTTATTTTTGCGGAAGGCAACCCTGATATAGGTGGCAACCTCCAAATCGATGAGGACGCAGACATCTTAGGAAGCGTCACGCTAAGTCCAGACGACTGGGAAGAAGGCGATACAGTCCTACAGCGAGCTATTGTCACACTTCAGTTAAAAGAAAATCTCGCTACGGGTGTCCATAAAATTTATGTACTCGCTGACCCAGAGGTCGACACTACCACCAAGGACATCCTCGGTAATGTCGCAGAGCCAAAAGAAATTGATAATAAACTTTACACTACTTTCGTTGTTAACGAATTCTTCTACGAACCATCAAAACCCTTAGAAGCTTTTAGCCTTGATAGAGTCTTTGACATTAATTTGCCTGCTGAGGCAGCATCGGTACAAGAGGACAAGGTTGCGCTAAACGTCTCTTCAAGTGTTCCATCTGCCTTGACGCAACCTTCGTTTCAATTTGCCTCAATACCGCGCGTTGCTGCACTGCGGAGAGGTTTACTCCGTTCAGGTGAGGAAAGTATCCAACAGTACGAAGTCTCTTTTCGCGCATCCGATATCACACTCAAAAAACCCGCAACCCTCAAGATGCGGTTTGATGTGAGAAGTTTGGAAGATGTTGTTAGAGAAAATACACCTTGGCAAGAGGACAGCAAGGATTTCAGAGCAGCGTTGATTCAAGAAGCGGAAAAACTCGGCATTTATACGTGGCATCCTGCTTATCAAAAATGGAAACGACTCCCATCACAATTAAGTTATGCCACTGGAAACGAAAAGCCGCAACCTGAAGATGATGGACCAATATTTCAACTTGAAAATTATGTCACACCTATTCAAACCGAAAACGCGAATAAACAACCGCTTCCAATCGAAAACATCAAAATCAGCCCAGAGTTGACGCCTGCGGGTATTTGGACTATTCTGTTTTTAGATCCAACTCACTACGAAGTCTACCTAAAAAAGAAAGAACATGTCCTATATGAGAAATTAAATAACCCCGGTCAACTTGACATTCCTTTTCGAGAAGAAAATTACGGTATTGAATTCACTATCCCGAAAAAATGGGTCGTGCCACCAGAACTTGATGACGGGACACCTATCGTTCCCTTTGAATTTGCAGATATCCTCATAATTGAAACAGATTATTCAGAAGGTACGGCTGTGTTGAAAGGAACACGAAATCAGAATGTCGGTAACGGTACTGCAAATGTCAGTGTAAACCCAGGACTAAAACAGGAGTTCTTGGTAGGCGATTGGTTCATCTTTTTTACATCTTCAGATTCTTATGAACTTCGCGATAATACAGGAGAGCCTGTCTTTCTACCAAGTGAGGAACTTGCGACCGGAGTAGTCAACAAAGGGCATTTTATCGACCATCTCGGGTTTGAAATACTTGTCACATCAAGTTCTGAACCGTTTAAATTCGGAGATAAAATTAAATTTAGTAGTGCACAAGTCGGAACTATTACCGCACAAACAACCGAACTTACACCTTTTACCCTTATTAGTAGTGATGACACAAAACCACCTGCTTTCAATCTATGGGTAGATGGTGTTCAACCGCAAACCGGCAGCGTTATTGCACCGCGCCCACATATTTCTATCTTACTTGAGGATGTTGACGGTGTAAACTTGGATACGCTGATTATCCGCAGAGGGGATAAAGGCAAACCGCTTGAGCCAATATCAGACTACGTCCTACGAAATCCTGAAGACGTTAATACTGTTCCAATTGACTACAAACCTATTTTTTTTCCCGGTGAGTATGCTTTTGAAATTGAAGCACGCAATTTTAATGGAGATGCAATTGGCGGAGAAGCAGAGAAAATCTCTATTAAGTTTACTGTCATTGAAATGCCTGACATCACCCCACCTGCCGTCGAAATTCTTGTTAACGATGAAATTCTTGTAGGGGAAGAACGCAACGCTAACTCTCTTGGAGAAATGAAGGGTATGGGCAAAAATCGCATTACCCAGCAACCCCAATGTGAAATTCGAGTTACGGATGAAACGGCACTTGATGCTACTCTCCTTAACATTACGTTTAACCAGTTAGATGTGAGTGATGTAACACGGCGCTATCGCGAATTCGATATGGCAAAATGGGAATTTGATGCTGATAATCCTGAAACTGCAAAATTTAGTTTCGCACCCGACCTGCCAAATGGCACCTATCGACTACAAGTAACCGCTACAGACACAAGTGAAAATGCTACTGACATTGAAGCAATCTTCACATTGGATGAGGCAGTCACTCTCACTGAAGTTTTCAATGTGCCGAATCCTGTCCAAGATAGCAAAACTTTTTTCACATATCAGTTGGCACAACCGCCAGATAAGGTCACCATCAAAATATATACGGTGAGCGGTAGATTGATTCGAACGATCACAGATGCAAGTGCAAATCGGGGTAACAATGAGACCTATTGGGATGGAAAAGATGAAATAGGGGTTCGGTGTGCTAACGGCGTATATCTCTATCGCGTCATTGCCCACATTGGCGATAGCAAGGTTGAAAAGATAGGAAAACTCGCCATTTTACGTTAGGTGTACAATTCCCAATTTTTGCGACCCGTTTGTAGTCGCGCAATTCATTGCCAAATCAACGCCAAATACGCGTTTGGCATTTGACGCCTCTTACATTCTTGTAGGAACGAGTTTCAGTTCGCGACCCGTTTGTAGTCGCGCAATTCATTGCGCCCCTTACATTCACTGCAACGGTGAATAATCTGTAGGCTCAAGAATTTTGTTACTGACCACGTTAACTAACGGACCACCCACTTCTGTAAGCCGTTTCGCCGCTTGCCATTCAGGATCCGCGATAAACGCATCCCATGCACGCTGATAGTGTCCCAAATCTTCAAAAGCAAGCAGATAAACCAACTCCGTTGTTGTCGCCTCACCGATGGCGGTTTCCCAAAAACCGATAACCTTCATATTATACTTCTCAAACAACGGCAACGTGATATTAGCAAATCGGTCATTCAGATTTTTCATCTTTCCCGGTACTACTTGATACGTCCGTAACTCGTAAATCATCTATTTCTCCTCCACCTCTTTCTATAAGAGGGTTGTAACCCCGATTTTCCAAACCAAAGGTAGGTCCGGTTTCCTAACCGCACCGCTTACGTTCCTTCAGTAAGGCGAGGTCTCTGTGCCTTGGCATTCCTATTCCATTATAGACGCGCCTTTACAAAATCCCATATTTATCGTAAACCTCCCGAAGCGTTGCCCCCTCTCTAAGCGCATCACGGGTACGGTTTTCACCACTCACCTTTTCCAGCGCTGCTTCAATTACCTGCGTTTCCACCGCCTGCGGAATAACAACCACACCGTCTGCATCCCCAAACACAATATCGCCAGGATTCACCGTAACACCACCACATTCAATCGGGACGTTGTATGCAACTACCTCTCCGCGCCCGTTAGAGTCTACAGGCGATATGCCAGTTGTAAAAATCGGGAATCCCATCTCCACGATTTTGCGTATATCACGTATGAACCCATCAATAACAGCGCCACGCGCACCGCGCACCTGTGCTGCCGTTGAAAGAAGTTCTCCCCAAAAACAGATACGAGTACTGCCATTCGTTGAACAAACCAAGACATCATTTAGCTTTAGGCTATCCACCGCCGCGATTTCCTCTTGATATGGCTCATCAGGAATCTCATAGACATCAAGGCACAGCACAGGCATTGCCCGACCAACAACGACTGTCTCAGGCAGCAACGGACGGACAGTATGCCGCAACGCCTGCCCGCGGAATCCAGCAGCATCTAACGCATCCGAAATCACGGCAGCATATAACTGCTCCTCCATCATATCAAAGAGCTCGGTATCGTTTTCCCACTGTCTACTTTCTTCGTTTTCCATGATGTCTGTCCCTAATTTTATCGGATCTAATAATTCTGGTAACCAACTTCTTGGAGACGCTCCGCCTTCTCTGCAACGCCATCACTCATTTTTTTCTTGTAGGCAAGTAGTTTTTCTTCCAATTCGGGATATTCAAGAGCCAGAATCTGCACTGCAAATATCCCGGCATTTCTTGCGCCTCCTGACCCAATCGCCATCGTTCCAACAGGAATGCCGGGAGGCATCTGCACTGTCGCATATAGCGCATCAACGCCGTTAAGGGGACCACCATCAACCGGCACACCGATAACGGGAAGCGTCGTATGCGCTGCAATAACACCAGCAAGGTGTGCGGCACGTCCCGCGCCTGCGATAATGACCTTACCACCTTCTGCCTTAATCTTTTCCGTCCATGCCATCGTCCGTTCAGGCGAACGGTGCGCCGAAGAAATTGTTATTTCAAACGGCACTTCAAAATCTTCTAAAACCTTCGCGGCTTCAGCCATCTTTTCTAAATCGGAATCACTCCCCATCACAATACCGACAAGGGGTGTTTTTTGTTCTTGTAGAGACATATTTTATCTTTACCTCTTGATTTTTCACTTATTTCAATTTCTCGTTTCAATTTGCTATTTCAGATGCATTTTACTTAACCATTGTTGTTAATCGATTGATTTTCTGCCACATGTGTTGATATGTTTTGATCCTCTAAAGTCTCAGAATAAGTCTCAAGATTCGGGTTTTCAGATTCTATCGGTTGAATCGAGAGTTGATATCCAAGTGCCTTAAGGACAATCCCAAGTGTGTCAATCAAAGGCATATCCTTGTTAGATATCATTTTCGAAAAAACTTGTGGATCCATATCCACCTGCTTTGCAAGTTCAACAACACCACCTTGTGCTTCAACAACCGTCTGAAGAGCTTTTAACACTACAGCAGGACTCTTGTAGATTTGGTAGTCCTCAAGGATTGCTTGTAGATAGCCAATTGCCCTTTCTCTGTTGGCAATCCGCTCAATGAGACATTCACGCCACGTTCTCATTTTTCTCATAGATGTTCCACTTATATTCTAACCAATAAGTTTTGGCACGTTCAATATCTCGTGTTTGTGATGATTTGCTACCACCACAGAATAAAAGAACGATTGTGTTGCCTACCTGTCCAAAATAGATTCTATAGCTTGCTCCAAAGTGTATTCGTAACTCAAAAACACCTTCACCAATAGATCGGCAATCCCCAAAATTACCATCTTCAAGACGCGCAAGTCTCGCCTGAATCCGATCTTGTGTGTATGTATCTCGAATTGAGTCCAACCACTCATTAAAAGGTTCTCTACCATTTGAGGTTTGGTAGACTCGCATTTCTTGTGGATGTGTTGTACGCATCGTTGATTATTGATTGATTAAATCTTACGCCAACTATTTTCACTATGAATAAATAATATGCGAATTTCTTTCAATAATAAGCGGCTCAGGACCACTCGCTGGAAAGTTTGATGCCCACTCCTCCGGATCATAATCACGGGTAACAAAACACGCACGATGCACTGGCACTGCATGCTTCAATCCGATACGCGTCGCCATTTTAACACATCCATCGTAAAATGGGAACTCACCCTCAGTCGGATGGTTTGTCAAGAAACCGATATTCGGATTATGTGCTGCCACTGCTGAAATCAGATTGTCATGCTCCGCGAAGTTATTGATCGGATCGCCACTGAAGTAGAGCGTTACACCATCGCTAACGATGACATACCCTAAGTGCGTAACATCGGGTGGACCTATGTCCGCAGAGGGATCACCAGCAGGCGGTTTTGCATAAACAGCATGCACTGAAAGACCGTTTAATTCTACGGACCCTCCTGCACTGATCTCTGAAACGTTATCAACAGCAACATCTGTTTCTGATGATATTTGACGCACGCTCTCTTCCGGTCCAATAAATCGTGTTGCAGTACTGGTCTCCCAAATTCGGTTTATGGATTCTGGACACGTATGGTCACCGTGTGCATGTGTCAATAATACAAAATCTGTCGGGAGTTCCGACTCATCCAAGGGAGGTTCGGTGTGAATAAAGCGGTCCGAGGGACGGTTCCGTGGAAAATAAGGGTCAATTAGAACAATCGTGCCATTCGAATCTTTCAGCGCAAAACTACTCTGCTCAAACCAGTGAACAGCAATAGAACCTTTTGGTACTTTCAAGTCAACAAGTGGATGCATATTAATTCCTGTGATGTAAGCCGTTAAGGAAGGTTCAGGATACGATTAAAGGGTGAACCCTCTATTTTGGTAACTAAGTCTAAAATGTATTAATCAAAAAGTAGATAAATAGTATATCATATAATTGACTTTTTTGTAAAAAAGAAAATAAGCGTGCAATCAGAGCCATTCAGTTTTAAGTAGGACGGACGCAGTTAGTTCGCAAGTCCACTTTTCATTTAAAATGTTGACAAAACTTCGCTTTTTTTCTATCATAACAATCCGAGGGCATCATGCACGCTGCTTAAATCCACCACTTACTTTTTATAATGGAGCAAAATTGCATAGGAGTATTGTTTTCATGCATTTACCTGAAAAAGAGGAGTCTTGTGTAGAGATGCCTCCTGTTCCATCTGAAAACATGGTGCTGATACCTGCTGGCAAGTTTGAGATGGGCAGCAACGATAAAGAATCTTTTTACGAGCAGCAAGTGCATACGGTGCATGTGGATGCGTTCTATATGGACACACATGCTGTGACGAATCTTGAATATCGACAGTTCCTAATAAAAAATGTCAGTTGGCAGAAAAATCGGATTCAGGACAAGTTTCACGATGGTGACTACTTGTTGAATTGGGAGGGTAACAACTATCCAGCAGGGCAGGCGAACCATCCTGTTACTTGGGTGAGTTGGTATAGCGTGATGGCCTATGCTATGTGGGCAGGAAAGCGTTTGCCAACGGAGGCAGAATGGGAATACGCTGCGCGCGGTGGGCTATCGGGCAAAAAGTATCCATGGGGAGATGTGTTGTCCGCTGCGAAAGCGAACTATGGCAGAAATGTTGAAGATACGACAGTGGTTGGTAAGTACCCCGCGAACGGATATGGTTTGTATGATATGTCTGGGAATGTTTGGGAGTGGTGTCTAGATCTTTATGATGATGACTTCTACTTCGCATCGCCTCGCAAAAATCCACGCTCAGGGACGAATGAACCAGAATGGATAATAAACAATTTCATGGACATTAAAACTGAGCGCGTGTTGCGCGGTGGTGGTTGGAGTGCTTCACCACAAGGCATCTGCGTCGCCTGTCGCTTTCTACTTTCACCAATGAACACAATCTATGACTACGGTTTCCGTTGCGTGCGGTAATGCCTTAGAGGAAGTAACTCTTGTTCTTGTTCTGTCTTTTATAATAAAAATAAACGCCTACCACACCCACAATTGCACCAATTACATCAGAAACCCAATCTGCAAGCGTAGCGAATCTGCCGGGCACAAACATCTGATGTAATTCATCACTTGCACCATAAAGAATTGAAATAAGCACAGCAGTAGTCCATATCCAACCTGCAGGCAACCATTTCGGTGGAACGTTTACAAACGCTACAGCCAGCAATATACTCAGAATGCCGTATATTATGAAATGGTAGATTTTATCAATCGGCAACCACTCAAACTTCGGCATTGGATCAGGTGGTTGCTCCATAGACGAAATCACAAAAATGAATGCCATGTAGAGAACTGGTGGTGCCCAATATTTCAGAATTTTCATGGCAACTTCGCCGAAATCGTCCCTATTTCAACGCATTCAGAATAGCGTCTACATCGTAGACACAACCACCCCATGTGCCACCGCCAACAGATTGTAACGCTGCCCACAGTCGCGTATCGTCAGGCAAAGCCTCGTCTGGTGAAAGGTCTTCTCGTGGTTGTCGTTCCGCTAACACGCGTTCACCCACTGCTGTACCGAAATGCTCGCTACCATGTCCTACCAAATCGATGTTCCCTACCAATCGTCGAGTATCAATCTCAATCTGAATTATGTCCTCATCAAGCACTTTCCCGATTGGACCTCCTGCAAGCGCCTCCGGTCCAACATGTCCCATACATGCACCAGTTGAAACACCAGAAAAACGCGCATCTGTTATCAAGGCAATATGTTTCCCAAATGATAGGTGTTTGAGTGCTGATGTAACCTGATATACCTCTTCCATACCTGTGCCTTGCGGACCACGACAACACAACACCATGACATCTCCGGGTTTCATGTCCTTCTCACCCTGCCCTTTAAGTGTTTGTATCGCATCGGATTCCCGAACAAACACACGCGCCGGTCCTGTCATCCGATATACGCCATCAGCATCAACAACGCTCGGATCAATTGCAGTACTTTTGATAACAGATCCCTCTGGGGCAAGGTTGCCACGCGGAAACGTGACAGTGCTTGTCAACCCTGCCGCTTTTGCTGCTTCCGGACTCAAAATTACCTCATCAGGTGCAACATTATCACGTTCTTCAAGTAGTTCCCGAACACGCTGCCGTCGTTCCGAAGTTTCCCACCAATCAAGGTTGCTACCAAGCGGTTCACCTGTTGCTGTCAACACATCTTCGTTGAGGAGTCCCCCTAATTTGCGTAGGTGTAGCATCACTTCAGGCACACCACCCGCAAGAAAGACACGAACTGTCGGGTGTCCGACCGGTCCATTCGGCAACACATCAACGAGGCGCGGGACTTGTTGATTCACCTTTGTCCAGTCGTCTACTGTGGGACGTTCAAGTCCTGCAGCATGCGCAATCGCAGGAATATGTAATAGCAAGTTAGTTGAACCACCAAACGCTGCATGCACGACCATCGCATTCCGAATAGCCTCTGCTGTAACGATATCATCCATCGTCAAACCTTTTGCGGCTAAATTCACTACTGCGCGCGCTGAACGTAGTCCCATATCCGACCATATATTCTGCCCTGACGGTGCTAACGCCGTGTGCGTCAAACTCATGCCTAATGCTTCGCCGACAACTTGGGATGTCGCCGCAGTTCCCAAAAATTGGCATCCACCACCAGGTGTAGCACAAGCACGGCATCCCATATCCGCTGCATCTTGCAGACTAATCTCACCGTGTGCAAAACGGGCACCGATTGTCTGGATTTTTCCAGCGTCTTCGCCTGCAGTCGGCGGCAACGTTACACCTCCCGGCACAAGCACTGCTGGTAATTCCCGCATTGAGGCAAGTGCCATCATCATCGCAGGCATCCCTTTATCGCACGTAGCAACACCGACAACACCTTTTCGCGTCGGCAAAGAACGGATAAGTCGGCGAAAAATCTGTGCGGCATCGTTACGATAGGCAAGGCTATCCATCATACCGACTGTGCCTTGTGTGCGCCCATCACACGGATCGGAACAGTAGCCTGCAAACGGAATTGCCGCAAGTTCCTTGAGCTCACATGCAACCGCCTGCATCAAGAGCCCCACCTCCCAATGTCCGGTATGATACCCGAGTGCAATTGGACTGCCATCAGGCGCACGAATACCGCCTTGTGTACTGAGAATCAAAAACTCCTCGCGCCGCAGTTCTGTCGGCGCCCATCCCATCGCCGTATTGTGGCTCAAGCCAAAAATATCGCCACTTGGTCGATTCAGTAACATCTCTGCCGTAAGTGGCAGACTACCTTCGGGACCAGCGGCGTGCGTCTGGATGTCGTAAATTTCGCTGTCGCCTGTTTCTAAGATGTCAGTATAGTTCATCGGTTTTGCCATTGGGTATTCCTTTTTGCTAACAATAGACAACTTCTATCTCTGGGTATGTAAAGTTTTTGTAGAAATATGCAGATAAAACTTGTAGGAGCGATCTCCGAATCGCGAACTGTCGGGAATCGGAACTCCCTCCTGCAAAATATATTCGGGTTAATAACCAAAACTTTACACACCCTCTATCTCTTGCAAGAATGGACATAATTCTGTTTTTACTATAAAGAAACTTCCATTTATAAAACTAAGCTAACTATACACTTGGTTCTAATGTCCATCCGTTTTTAGTAGCCAGTTTAGCAAGTGCAACTCGCAACTTTCTAAATGTCTTTTTTTGTTTGCTTTCTGTGTCAAAAAATTCAGGGTCCACTATAATTTGTGAATGGGCGCAGTTGTCAGGTAGGGGATTGTAGATGACATCTACGGCGTGTAAAACACCTCTATCTTCAGTTTTTGTCTCCACATCTTTTATTGCGCGAACATTACCAACTATAAGGCTAACAATTCCTTGCGTCTTATTTAACCTTGAAAGAGAAGGATTTAATTCTTTCAGTTCTGCTCTATCTACGGAGGGTTTTTTGTGCGGATCATTAAACGCAGCAGGATTAATTATAAGTTTTCCTCTGTCAATAAAATACTCTTCGAATTTTGATTCGCTTCGGACCCTTCGGTATAACTCCTCATTGTCCCTTACGAAGTCATTATTGTCCATAGAGTAACCATTTCCAAAGTATTAGATAATCGTCACGACTGAGATAGTCTTCATACATTTCTGTATCAATATTTGTCCCCCATACTTGGAGGTATTCCACCCCATCTTCACTGATTAGGATATGTAATTCCCGTTCATCTTCGTACCATGCTGCAGTTATAAAGCCATCTTCATCACTGGAAATGAACGGTGCATGCCATGGATGTCCGCCAGAAATAATAGAATTGAACAATTCTCCTATAAGATTTTCCGCACGAACTAAGGTCAATTTTGTCGGTTTTTTTGAATCGTACCCATCCCAATTATCTTCGCGTTGCGCTAATACATCAAACCGTTCTGATAGTTTTCGTTCATATTCTTTAAAGTTCATAAGACTAAATTCCTCTGGAAATATTTGGCACAATCTCTTTAACAGATAATATTACGGATTTAGCGCAACCGACTATAAAAACTTAGAAATAAATAATTGGGAAAAATCAAGTGCAACCGCGTACACTGAACCTTCTCATAAACTGGCGTTGAAAATATTTTATCACATCGCGCAAAAATTAACTACTTATTTTAATGTTGTTCTAACTCGTTCATTTTATTCAAAAAGTTCCGCAACTGCACACGAAAACCCTTCAACAACATCCTCACCTGTCAATGTATCTTCACAGTTTAGCAGTGTAAAGTCCGTTTCGGAACGATAGGCCATTACCGTTTTCATAACCGGTTCAATAACCCAGACAAGACGGGTTCCCGCCTTCAGATAGGCTAACGCTTTTTCGGTAACATCGTAATGCTTATCTGTCGGTGAAACTATCTCAATTTCAAGATCAGGAGCAACAGAGAACCTTTTAAATTGATCCTCTGACAACCTATTCCTTCTGATTTGAGAGAAGTTTTATTACCTCAACTCTACCTTCCTTGACCTCAGTCTCATCCGCTTCCATCTGTAAAATTCCAAGCACCAATTGTGTCAAACCCCAGTCGATTCGGGCAACGTCCATTGGTGTCATACCATCATCTTTTCGGATGTTGATATCTGCCCCTTTCTCAAGAAGCAGTTTCACCGTTTCAACGCGTCCAAGAAAAGCTGCACCATGCAACGCAGTCGAACCGTCTCTATGTCTACCACCGATTTTCGCACCTTTTTCAAGAAGCAATTTCGCTGCTTCTGTCTGTCCGCTTATGGCTGCCCATCCTAACGGAGGTATCCCGAATTGTGGATCAAGCGCGTTCAAATCCGATCCATTCTCCAAAGCATTTTTGATAGATGAAAGGTCACCCTCCGCCGATGCTTTCCACAAGTTTTGTGATTGTGGAGCATTTTTCATCTTTCCAGTGAGAAGTCTCACGACCTTAGCTCTACCCGCTTTAACTTCCGCTTCATTCACCTCAATTTGAAGAAATCCTAATATCCCTTCCGTGATGCCCCAGTCGAGTTGTGCGCTGTCTATGGCACTACCACCCTGATTATTCCGGATATTGACATCGACCCCGCGTTCCAAGAGCAATTCTACCGCATTAGCACGTCCAAGGAATGCTGCAGCATGCAACGCTGTGTTGCCATCTCTATTCCGTGCATTGATATCCGCACCTTTTTCCAACAGGAAAGCCATAATCTCCGCATGTCCCATCAGCGCAGCTGTGGAAAATATCGGTTCTCCAAACTGCGGATTCCTCGCATTCACATCCATCCCATCGGCTATCGCCTGTTTAACCACTTTGAGATCACCGATGAACGCAGCTTCCCATACATCATCCGCAACGCCTTGCGGTTTTGATGTGAGATCGACATTGAGCATCTTAGCAATTTTTTCTCTACCGGCTTCAACTTCCTCTTGTTTCAACTTAATATCAAACATTCCTGTCATGAATTTCAGCATGCCCCAGGGAATTTGCAAAGCACTTGCAGGTACACCGCCGCCACGGTTCTTCGCGTTAACATCTGCCCCTTCTTTGATGAGAAGTTCAGCGATTTCGGCGCGCCCTAAAGATGCAGCAATATGCAAGGGCGTTCCACCATCCTCCTGCCTCACGTTTACATCTGCTCCGAGTTGAAGAAGCAATTCGGCAGCCTTTGTGTGTCCCATCATTGTTGCCCATGACAAAGGAGATATATTTGTCTCTGGAGAAAGTTCATTGATATCCGCACCTTCTGCAAGGTAACGCTTAATGCCTTCAAGATCGCCAGTTCTCGCGGCACCCCACAAATTGTCTTTAGGCAACTCAATAAACTGTTTCATAAACTTACCATCAAACCCGTCAGGTCCGATAACGATTGGTGGATGCGGTCTCCTTTTCCAGATCGGCATGCCACCAGAAATCTCAGCTAACACCTCACTTTTACGCTTACGAATGAAGTGCCGAGTCTCATCTAACTTATCTGAAAAAGAGATGGTTTTTTCTCCACCCCAACCTTCTTTTTCATGAAAAGTACGTTGTGCGGGTATCATGTGTGGTTCAATCATCGTAGATATCCTATCCAATTCGGAAAGCAATGTAACCTCGTTCCAATGATTTTCAAGAATATCCATCATCGTTTTCGCATAACGTTCTCTACCTTCCTCAAGTTGATAGAGTTTATGAGCAACCAAACCTTGTGTCTTAACCGAAACGGGTGCGCCAGTATTTCTCCCCATATTCTTCATATCAAAATTAGAAAACAAAGCATCCGCACCCCACGGTAAAAAATGAAACTTGTCAGTCTCAGGATTGAGATAGACAAAGAAATTGTTATTGTTCCCAGAATACCCATCCCAGAAACCGAGTAACCCCTCTGTTACCCAGAAACGATAGAAACTATCCAAATCCACATGTTCACCGATAGCTTGTTCACTCACCACATCATTTGCAAGTACATCAATCAACACTTTGATTTTTTCTCTGCCAGTTGCATCGTCCCCTCGTTTGTGTTCAAAACTGTTCTCCCATTCCTTGTGAAAATCGACAACAGAACCCTCATAGACGGTGCCTTTGTCATTTCCGAAAGCACGTTTGAGCAACGGGTTACGCATGCTTTCCACGTGAGAATATATCCCCAAATTTTTGCCGTTCACTGTTACCTTCGCATAAGCACAACGCGGTGCAGGCGAACCGATCGCGTTAAACAACGCATATCCCACAAACTGACTGACCTGACTCGCATCCTGCTGATTGTTATTGAGTGTTAGGTTTCTCAATCCGTCAATCTCACCCTTTTTGTCAACATGATTCAATTTAATTTTCAGCGATGGACGTGTATGACTCTGCGAACCGATAAACCCTTTCTTACGGATACCAACTTTTGGGAACACCACACCATCAATACTTACGCTTGCATCAACATAAGTATACGGATGTTCCGGCGGCTTAAATTGCCGAGACTCGTTCAGCACTTGCGCAAAATGTCGTGTCTGATGCCGAATCTTATTCCAATCCTGTTTTGAAACGGTGATCTGTATATCCAAAACCCGGTCCGTTGGAAAAATATCGTCCAAAGTCAACTCCTTCGCATTGCTACTGCAGATAGCAACCCCTAAACAGAGAATCGTTGCCAAACATATTATCCATTTTTTCATTATTTTTCTCCCATCGTTATATCTTTGTATTGTAATTATTGCTCTTCCTGTAGGAGCGAGTTCCAGTTCGCGACCATTGTTGTTCGCACCTCCGAGCAAGCATCTACTTATTTTTATACTACATAATAGTTTAACACATTTCGGATTTTTATGCTTGCTAATTTTGAGAGAGGTTAGTATCATGGAGTTTAACTGTTGTAAGAATATTGAGGAGATTTCAATTCCTCTGTGGGAACCATCTCCTAAGTCACACCCTCAATGAATTCATCACCAATTATTATTATTTCCTTGACAAACCCATATTTATATGTTACAATATAATTAACAAACAAATTTATATTCCACTCTTTTACAATTTAACCGTAGGGGGAATTGTCTAAAACAGTTAAAAATTTCTTGAATTACTTAACATGATATAGTACAATCTTATGTTATGAAACCAGATTTTCATGAGATACGCGACCCGATTCATGGGTTTATTCGAATATCTAAACAAGAAAAAGATCTAATTGACACAGAAGTGTTTCAACGTCTACGTCGAATTCGCCAATTAGCGATGGCGTTTTTGGTATATCCGGGGGCTTTACATACGCGCTTCGATCATTCAATTGGTGTAATGCACATTGCTGGACGAATTTGTGCTAGACTCAAAGAGTTAAACTCAAAGAGAGTATGCAAGGAGGACGTGAAACGGATTCGACTCGCGGCATTACTCCACGATGTTGGACATGGACCTTTTAGCCATGTTTCTGAACATCTTTTGAAAAAATACGCTCCGAAAGATTCTGATACGGAACAGGCACTTGAAAAAATACATGAAAAAATTACTGTGGATATTGTCCGTAGTGATTCACAAATTAACGAAATTCTGGATAAAGAAAAATGCGGTGAAGAAGATCGTGATTTTATTATTGACATGATTCAAGGACAAGAGGTCTGGGATTGGCAACGTGACATTGTTTCGAGTGAGTTTGATGCGGATAAGATAGACTACCTTCTACGTGATTCCTATTTTACCGGAGTTAAATATGGGTTGTACGATTTGGAGAAGATGATTGAATCATGCCTTATTGATGTAGATGAAACTGCTCGTTCTGTTAGCTCTGACAAGATAGAAACCTCTCTGGCAATCAATAGTAAAGCAATCTATGCGCTTGAACAACTTTTACTTGCCCGATATCATATGACACAGCAGGTGTACTGGCACCGAGTCAGTTTAATTTCCAGTGAAATGATCATTCGCGGAATTAGTCTTGCAATTGATGAGGGAAATACAGAAATGGAAAAACTTTATCAATACGATCAGGAAAATAAAGATGAATTTATCAATAACTATCTCAAATACCACGATGAAAAAATAATTGAGTTATTGAGAAAATGTGAGCAACAAAAAACACGTGAAATTTTCAATCGGCTCTACAAACGACACCTTTTTAAAATGGTTGCTGAGCTTCGCTTAAAAGACGAAACTCTAAGGACTAAAAGAAGAATCATGGGAATAACAGATGACGAAACTCAAGAACGTCAAGTGGAAAAAGAGAAAGAAATTGCAAATCTTCTAAAGATTGATCCTGATTATGTGATTATTAAACCACTTCAGATTCGTAACCCAAACTACGGAAGTCGAAGTTATATCTTGAATCCAGACGCTATTAAGATTTTTGATGAAAGAGAAAAAGAACTTAAAGATATGAATGACTATAAAGATGAGCTATATTTCGCCCGTCCTTCTACCGATGAGACCTCTTTAGAAACGTTACAAGTTTATGCTCTATTTGATGATTGGAGCATGTTGAGCCAACAACAAAGATCGGACCTTGAAACTAGTATTCAAGATATCTTGAAATCTGCCTAAAAGGAGTTGTTATGTATACTATAGATGTCATTTTACTCGTTGTCAAAGAGGCAGGAAAAAATGGCTTACAAGGGAGAACACTCCTCCAAAAGAAAATCTATTTTTTATCTAAACTCATGAAAGTTGATTTAGGGTTTACTGCACATTACTACGGTCCTTATAGTGGTTTAGTCGCAGGTAAATTAACAAGTTTAGTAAACCATGGTTTTCTTAAAGAAGTAACAGAAACCTTTGAAACGACTCCACCCCAAAATCGCTTTGGAGAAAAGCATCGGTACACGTACTTTTTAACTGATGAAGCAGAAGAATTATGGACCGATATTGAAAACAATCCAGAATACTCAGAATGGAAAGAAAAACTTGACCGAATTAACGGTCATGAAATTGCTCACGATTTTGACAAACTTTCCATAGCTGCGAAGGTTTACTACATTGTTGACTGGAGAGAAAAAAGTACAATAGAAGAGGTCAAACAGGTTGCTAAAGAGTACAACTGGAACGTAACTGAAAAAGAGATTGAAAGTGTCCTTTCTTTTTTGGAGGAACTGGATCTTGTAACAACTGATGGATCTTAGTGTCATTACCTCTTCAATTCGTAAAGAGATAATACTTTCACAAATGGAGAAAGTAAAGGGAACAACACATTGGTTGTTCCCTTACTTTTTTTATGGTTAGCGCGTCCAAAAAATATGATTTGTTCACTGAACCTAAAACGCACAATGAATTGTGCTACTATAAACGTTACAAATTCCAAAATTTAGATGTTAACTACCCAGCAGACCTTACCACACTGCTAACACCCTCACAGGTATAACAGCAAACAAAAAACTGTCAGAATCGCAGATTGACGCGGAGGACACGGATTATTGAGTCTGTTATATTGGTGTTCTCTGTGAAGTCAGTGTCCGATATAAGTTAGCCCGCAACAGACGCTTGGGTGTGTCCAAGTGAGCCTTAGGATGTGCAAGGGAAAAATCCGCGTTAATCCGCGTCATCCGTGATAATCTGCGATTCAGAATATTTGTCAGAATCGCAGATTGACGCGGATTACACAGATGACGCGGATTAGTCTTCTGATGTGCAGATATCCTAATCCTATGAAAAGCACCTGGAAATAACAAACAAAAATCCGGGAATGCCTAAATGGCATTCATACCGTTGATTTGGATTCCCGACAGGTCGCGATTCGGAGATCGCTCCTACAGAATTTTGAAATCCGGTTTTCAAAGCCCTCCAACTATTTATGAGATAGGTTGTAGTCCCATAGATGTGGTTAGGAAACCGCATCTACAGAGAGTGTTCACGTAATTTTAGGTTTACTATAATCGGAATGGATTGGGATAGTGTCTAATTGTGTGTGGTTGTGAGGTATGGAGGGATAAATTCCAAGTGCCTGCTGATATCTAACAACAAGCATTGAAATAGTTGTCGGGTACTGTTAGGCGCGTGTTGGGTGCTAAAACAAAAAAGACGATTGCACACCAGCAGCACTGCTGGCATGTGTAATCGCCTCTAAAGTTGAGGCATGATTGTTTTCAAAATAGAATGAACCTCCCACACTTTGTTATAAATGGAAATGCTTACTGATCTAAACTTTATTCAATTAATCCGAACTTTTGACACTCCTGACGCAATTTCTGTTCTACATTCCGTACCAACTGGCTTATTCGTGGTGGGCTAAGTTTCAATATCTTAGCAATATCACAATTTGACATATCCTCACGAACGCAGGCGAAAACTTGTTGTTCACGGTGTGTCAGTGCTTCAAGGAGTTGAGGCAGGACTTTCTCAAAATTGGCAACGGATATATCCCAAATGAGTCTATCCACAAAACATTCGGCATTGGCATCAGGTGTATTTAAAATAAGGTTTATATCTCCCTTGTCTTCGGCATTTAGTTCCCCGTTGGCATCTGAATCCATATAGGATTCGGGGCATTCACGGATATAGCGTTTGAGTTCGTTGTTCTTCGCATTTATCAAACTCCCGCAAATCTTTGGGCGGATGAAAGTTCCAAAACTGGCACCACTTTTATGTAAAGGATTGAACGCAGGGCCTTTTTTTATGAGCGTTATGGAAGCAATTTGTATCAAATCATCCCGAAACGCGCGGAGCGATGGCGGTTCATAAGCAATACAGTTTGCACACCGACGCAAATCAGGTAAAAGACCAGTAATTGTTGTGTTATCCGGTTGGAATTCCCCCTCATGTGAGTAAGGTGGACATTTCGCACCTGCCAATTGACATTTCAATTTCATGCGAGTCCTCTCTTTCAAAGCGTCTGTCTCTTGAGACATCTTTTAACCTTATATCAACCTTAAATAGAAAAAGTTAATAGCAAATTGCATATTTTTTCTATTTTGTGCATTTTTTAGGATAATAAATATGATTTCTGCCATCAAAGAGGTGTTTGCATTACAGTTTTTTCAAGCAATCTAACATCTATCCTTTGGTAAAGAAGCGATTGAAAGCATCACAAATTGAATTTTATTAAGAATACCTCATAAAAGAGGTGTTTTTCAACCTTAAATTAATGGTCATTTAATAGTTTTAGATTTTGCTGAAGAAGCATAACTTCCGGAAAACCGAACGTTCTTTATGGAATAGGCCACCCCGGTGTCGGTTCGGTGCGGAGTGCCTCAAGTTCGTAAAGTTCTTCCACGCTAACTTCACGGCGGAGCTTTGCTGACAGGAGCGCACCACTCATAATCTCTGTAACCTTCAGACCAATATCGCCATTGCTGACAGGTTGCACATCGCTACTGCATGCATCAATAAAATCGCGAAACTTATCGGGGAAGTGCCTATCAGGCAGATCCAACGGTGTTTCAACGAGGTTTTCACGATAGCGTCTACGGTTGCCTTTGTCATCGGTTTCCCACTCACCTTTTTCAAGGAAGAGTTTATCGTTACTGAACGATCCTTTAGAACCGAAGATAAAAATGCCTTGCGGTTGCCCTGCCATATTACATGACCAACCGTTTTCATACGTAAACGACATACCGTTGGTAAATCTGACAAATACGGATGCGAATTCCTCAACGTCGTTAATCTCTTCTCCAGTGTATTCGGGAGGCATGCCGCGATAGGCGATACCGCTGATAGTTGCAGGTTGTGGTGAACCGAGCAGATAGATAGAACGATTGATGAGGTAGACCGCTGTGTCGTATAAGGTGCCGCCACCGCTGTACATTGAATTGAGAAACCATTTACCGAAACCGAACATATCAACATTAGGTCTGCCACGGACACGGTAACTGGTGAGTCTACCGTAGTGGACATCTCCAATTTTTCCTGAGGTGACATACTCTCGGATAGCGTAACTCCTCGGATCAAGACAAGTACCGCCGCTTTGGTATGCGAGTTTTACGCCTGCCTTATCGCATGCATCGCGCATGTTTCTTGCCTCAGTTGCGGTACGTGCCATCGGCTTTTCACAGAAGACGTGTTTTCCTGCGTTTGCAGCTGCCACTGTCGGTGCTTCGTGGGCAAAGGGTGGTGTCGCAAGACTAACTGCGTCTAACTCACATTCCTTCAACATTTCGTTGTAATCACTGAAGATTTCGACACCGTTCTTTTTATATTCTGCCCACCGTGCGGCGTTCTCTTTTAAGCGCTCGCGTGCTTCTGCAGTATCCGCTTTTTCGGCGTCAGCAGTAGCGGAGTTAGAGCGTGCTTCTGCACCAGAAAGCACTTCTGCGGCTCTCCGTTGTGCGTTTGCATCAACTGTATCGCAAACAGCAACGATTTCCGCGTGTTGTGGATGTGCTAAATATCCGTTTACGTGTGAACCGGATATCATGCCACATCCGATAAGTCCAATTTTTATCCGTTTTGACATTGCGATGCTCCTTAGTAGTGTTCTAACAACAGCAAGTTCGTGCGCTACATTTTTTGTTTGGAATTGTCGTTCCTACAATGAACCCGATGGTGAGCGTCCGGCACCAACTTTGACGTGTGTATCTCCCAACTGAATTTCTACATGTGCAATACACTCTTGAAGGTTCTTAAAAGGGGAACTCGGATATGATTCTATGCTAAAATTTAGGTCGTTTTCTCCGAAAGTTACCATATCTACGCCCGGTTTTGCGAATTTACGGACGTTAATAACCGCATCAACAGACTCTATTTGTAAGATGAGAATACCAGTATCGTTCCACCACTCGGCGTATTCAAGACGGTCCATACCCCGTTCAATACCGTAACCATTACTGGGACCCCAACTCCGTTTTCCCATTTGGGGATAGTAAAAGGCATCAATGGCTTCGTCTACTGTTTCGACTTTCTCAACTTGTGGCACGACAATCGCGAGGGGACCTAAATCCAACAAGTTGCCTATGAGATAGGCGTTTCGGGTGTGTTTGATACGAAGTTGCACACCTACGTCGAATTCGTTTGCCATCGTACAAAATTCAACAAGTTTGTCTTCATTTGCAGCTGCGTGTTGATGGTCGGTCCCGATTAAATCGAAGTCGTCTCGACTGAGCACGGCTTCCATCTCGTCGCGGGTGCAACCGAATGGAACACCGGACGCGATTTTAATCGGTTCTTGGTTGCGGATGCGTTGTTTTAAGGACATTGGGAGGACCTCTTTGGGATCAATCAAATTGTGAAGTCTATTATAGGTGTTTTTAGATTTTTGTCAAGTGGTATAGTTAAATCTCCAGGGTTATTTAGTTTTAAGAATTATCAGTTGATGAGTGTTACTGAGAGTTTATTTCGTAGGTCGGGTAGAGCGCAAGCGAAACCCGACAGAAAAGGGACGTGTCGGGTTTCGCAAACTCTACCCGACCTACAGACAGTTTATAGAAATGTGAAAAAATATTGGAGAAAAACCGAAAACTAAATAACCCTGTTAAATCTCAACAACCACCCCTTGTAAATTTTGGGTAATTTTGATAATCTATTATTTAACACAATCAGTAACGTGGAGAAATTAATGTATACCATTCAATCCACTTTAACCGAGGAGGAAAAGTGGTATTTTGATTTACACGGTTTCCTTGTCTTACAGAATGTTATTCCAAAAGACGAAATTGAGGAGATGTTGAAAGTACTTCAGCATTGGCTTGCAATTGATGAATCTGACATCCCACCGCCGTTGCACCGTGGGAGACAAGAACCGTGTAAAACACATATAGGACATATCCAATATGGACATCGTTTATTTCAAGACCTCACGATGAATCCTGACATTATGCGGGTAGTAGCGGGATTAACTATGAACGCCCCGCGCCTCTTTCATAACAATTTCACGATGATGACAAAGCATGACTATCCGCAACATTTTCATCGGGATGATAGCGGGTTTAAGTTTCCACAAGGATTCCGCAATCCGCATAACGATTATCAAGCTGCTGCGGGACATATCTATTGTAACCATCTTGCGACGTGGGTTGCATTGGTAGACGTGCCACCGGGAACAGGATTTTGCCTTGTCCCTGGGAGTCATAAATCCCTATTTCAAACGCCAGAACATCTGCCTGTCAGGCACGATCCACCGACCTCAATTACGCTACCGATGCAAGCAGGTGATGTTGCTATCTTCTCAACGAATCTGCTTCACGATGCAAGTCCGTGGACAGAAGATTATCCACGTATGAACATCTTTCAACGGTATCAACTGAGCGTCTATTTCAATGAAGGTGGAAAGGGAGGGTATCCATTTGAGGAACATCGAGATAAAATTTCGGAAGAGCAATATGAACTGGAATCGTTTTCAAAAGAGGTGAAGGCGGCTGTCCAACGTATTTTACCCAATGGAGGTGAATAATGAAATTAAAGGAACAAGTGTGTATCATCACAGGTGGTGGCAGCGGAATTGGTCGTGACGCCGCCATCAAAATGGCACAAGAGGGTGCTAAAGTTGTAATTGTCGGTAGAACAAGATCAAAGTTGGAGTCTGTTAGCTCAGAAATTACGGAAGCGGGTGGAACAGCCATGAGTTTCGCTCTGGATGTAGCTGACTATGAAGCTGTCCAACATTTGGTTAACCTTGTGCTTAACAGCTATGGTCGGATTGATGTACTTGTGAACAATGCAGGACACAGTTCGCACAATCGGCGACTCCTTAATACGACACCGGAGGAGACACGCTCAGTTATCGATTCAAACCTAATCGGGACGTTCTTCTGTACGCAGGCAGTTGTGCCTGCGATGTTAAAAGCAAAATCAGGGACGATTATCAATATATCCTCGCTCGCGGCAGTTACGCCTGGTCCTTTCAGTGGATTTGCTTATGGTGCTGCAAAATCAGGGGTAATCAATTTTACCGAGTTTTTGAACAATGATTTAAGGAATACAGGCATCCGAGCAAGCGTCATAATTCCTGGCGAAGTAGCAACACCGATTCTGGACAAACGTCCGATCCCACCCGATGCCGATGCAAGGAATACAATGGTAGATGTTTCCGAGACCTCAGCGGCGATTCTCCTCATTGCGACCTTACCACAACGGAGTAACATACCAGAATTGGTTATTCGTCCGACGATGCATCGTGATATGGCAGGCGAAGTTGTTGAATTAGGCGATTGATAGATTACGGTTTGTAAATTGTTGTTTCGGGGTAGTAACGTGCCCACGCGAACCAGTAGATATTGACAGCGGATAGCCGTTGTAAACGTGCCCCCTTGTGTTTACCCGATGTCGCTTTACCTGTAATGAGATTCCATTCTGTGCCGGAATTATCTTGAGCGAAATAACCATCCTTGGATGTAAAAACTATCGCCTTATTGTCAACGGCACGTTTAAAAACAGCGGTTGCAAATGACTCTTTGTCGTGAAAGATTAACAAAGGCACACCGTTAACTGAATCGTTGATTATAGCGTTTTTCACAAATCGTGTAAGCGGATAGGCGCGATAGTACGTCTTACCAGAATCCTTGGTCTGGGTATGTGTAGGATTACGTTGTGAACTGCGCCGTCCGCCATCACCACCATCACCGCCATCGCCTCCGCGTCCACCAGCACCACCTCGTCCGCCATCACCGCCATCGCCTCCGCGCTCACCGGCAGCTCCGTCTTGTCCATCGGCCCCATCCTGTCCATCAGCACCGTCATGTCCATCCATACCATCGGCACCGTCTTTTACCTGTACTTGGACTCCGATCACAAGGGATTTGTTAGGTAGCCTTTTATCGGTGTATCTTGTCCCACTCACACCTGCGCGTTGGCTTTTATGGTAGTCTGCGTAATTATCTCGCTTTAAGCTTTCGCGCTTGCCCACAGACAACACTTTTGTCTGTGGATAATTCTTACGCCATGTTTTCCATGCGATTTGTGGCATGGAGGCAAGTGGCTTCAACTTTTTGCCTTTTAGCTGTCCTTGTATTGCTTCCCCCGTGATATGCGACCAGAGGGAACGGGTTTGATGGTCATACATCAATAGCGCATCTCTCCATAATTTGCCGCTGACACCGAAAGTATAGGTTTTACCATCAAGTTCCCGGCTATACACGATAGCCGTTTTGCAGAGCGGTCACCATGTGGTGGCGATTTTCTTTCCACCGACAACATCATTGACAATTTCGTGTCCATTCAGCAGATAGAGTGAATATGCATGACTTTCACCGTTGAATGTTACACCGATGACAGGTGCATCAACGTCTAATTTTGCTTTGTTCGTAGGCATAAATTGCGGCTTTGTTATGGCGGGGATTGCGTCAAACTTCAGTAAAGTTATGATTGGGTCGTTGTCGTAATCTGCCGCGGATGCATGGAGGGTAGTGAAAAAAAGCAGGGTTAGAATGATGTAGTTTCGCGAAAAGCAAAGCGTGCTTTTGGCTAATGTCGTATTTATATTTTTAGTTTTTTTGTTTGTTTCCGTCATTGGCATTATTCCTTATATAAAACATTGTTCGTGCTTAGTTATTCACTGGTAGATGTTAGAGGTTTCTGCATTGGTTCGTGGTGTAAAACCATAAGTTGAGAAGGGAGGAAACTAAGACATTTATACATTTGCCCATTTCGATCACTGAACTCAACCTCAAAAGCGTCACCATTAGCAAGGGATTTCAACTACCGTACCAACTTCTCCACGTCTGAGATTATGCTTAGGTATATCGTGTGTAAGCGCAACGACATCTAAAAGTTCAATTTTGGCTCTTGCTAAAGGTTTTGAACGGTATTCAGTAAAATCGTCTGAGTGAGAAATACTATCTAAAGATTCAATTTTCATCGTCTACACCTTCCTTATCAATAGATACACAGTTACCAATTTTGGAATATCCGAATTAGTTTCAATAATCCAACCACTCCGTATCGTTGCTTGGTTCTGCTGCCAATTCAGCGTGAAATCAAGCGTATAACGCTGCCCACGGGCGTCCTTTTCTGCTAATTG
The DNA here is from genome assembly GCA_965219695.1 of Candidatus Poribacteria bacterium. Classification (GTDB taxonomy): domain Bacteria; phylum Poribacteria; class WGA-4E; order WGA-4E; family WGA-3G; genus MSPOR6. Next base: position 94,941 of record CBDCOJ010000027.1, read on the forward strand.
TGCGTCTTGTGTTTTTACTACTTCTAACAATGCGTTGCGTAATTCTTCTGCATCATTAGAATTTATACTGAGTAAGGCGGCAAACAAACGTGCTTCATGTTTACCATCATTATGCTCAAAGTTCAGACAATAATCCCGCAGCTTACGAATGTCCACAATAGCCCGTTCGGCATTTGGTATTTTCATGAAATTTAGTATGCCGTATCTGCATTTGTATGACTTAAGGTATTGTACCAATTTACCAATCTATTGTCAAATTCTGATGACAGTACGGGTGTGTAAAGTTTTCGTACAGGACATATTGCCGGTTGAGTTTCGCTTCGCCCTCCCCGATCTATACATTGAATTAGGACGTTTGCACGTCACATTTAGGACGTTACACGTCACATTTAGGACGTTTGCACGTCACATTTGGGACGTTACACGTCACATTTAGGACGTTTTGCACGTCACAGTGACGTGGCAAAAGTCAATCAGGACAAGGATTGTGACGTGGATTTTGAGTTTTTTTGCTTTTTCTTCTCTTTGTTCTTTAGAAATTTTGAGTAAATTGAGAATATTATTAGTTATGTGATAATAATATTAACATAAATATATTGATTTGTCAAGTTAATTTTCTAAAAAATAATCAGTGACAAAAACTTTACACACCCTGACAGTACAGTTTCGGTTTAGAAACTATTTTCCGTAACGTTTTCCTTTGATTTGAGCCAAAGCCATCAGTGCCTCAATCCGTTTCAGGTTACGAGTTTCCAATTGGCGCGACAGCGTATGATATTCGTCAAGTTCATCATCGTTTATGGTTTCATTTTCATTCTTGCGCCACAGCTGCTGATAACGTGTTTGATCTTTTTCTGGTAATCGTGAATTTTCTTGAATTATCGCTAACAAGGAGTCTTCCTTATCAATGGACTGTATTGATGTACAGTTGCTGTTGTGATCTTGTGTATTTGTATGTTTCATTGCTCCCGTCCTCCGCTAACAGTACCGAGATGAATTTAGAGGGTAGATGTCTGTGTGAGCATATCAACGTATAATTTGGCACACCTTTACGATTAAATTTAGTACAGCATTCTATTAGAATCAGTGTCAAATAAAGAAAGGTGTTATTACCGTTTCTACCACAAAACGTAAATAGTGCTATTAGCGTTTACATCGCTAAACGTATTTAGGAAACGATAAATCTATGCGGGTTATGATGTTTCACTTAAAAGTTGGCAGAAAATGTTTGTCATGCTATAATTCGCTTATACATAATATAGATATCAAAGGAATACAACGATGAATGAAACCTCAATAGAACTACTAAAATCATTAACACAAGCAGACGGAATCCCTGGTTATGAGGCAGAAGTCAGAGATATATTTCGCGACGCTGTCGCTGATGTCGGTCCAATTGAAACAGACAGGCTGGGGAGTATTTTCTGCACACGCACTGGAAGTGCTGGAAATCCACGGATCGTACTTGATTCGCATTTGGACGAAATTGGTTTTGTTGTGCAAAACGTTACGGATAACGGATTTGTAAAATTTCTGCCGCTTGGTGGATGGTGGGCGCACACACTATTAGCACAACGCGTCAATATCACAACGAAATTAGGAAAAGTGCCGGGAGTCATTGGTTCAACACCGCCGCATCTACTTTCGGGATCACGTGATAAAGTTTTAGACATAAAAGACCTTTTTATTGATGTCGGTGCGGAAAACGAAGAACAGGCGGTAGAAGAGTATGGTATTGTTACCGGGTGTCCGATTGCGCCTTACGGTCCCTTTATGCAGTTGAAAAATGAAAAATTGCTCACTGCCAAAGCATTTGACAATCGCGTTGGTGTTGCACTTGTAATTGAAGCACTTTTGCGGCTTGAAGAGCATCCGAACACCGTAATCGGTGCGGGGAGTGTGCAGGAAGAGATAGGATTGCGAGGTGCAAAGACAATGGTAGCAAGTGTGGAACCTGACCTTGCTATTGTGCTTGAGGGACCGCCCGGGGATGATACACCAGGATTAAGTGTTGGATCAACACAAGGAAAACTGGGCGGCGGTGTACAAATTCGGATAATTGATTCTTCAATGGTTGTCAATCCGAAACTGGCGGATTTTGTGGTTGAAACAGCAAAGAAACATGAGATACCTTATCAACTCGGTGTGCGTCAATCTGGTGGGACAGATGGTGGTGCAATTCATCAATTCGGCAGAGGTGTGCCTTCCGTTGTGCTCGGTGTGCCATCCCGTTATATCCATAGTCATGTCTCAATTATTAACATTGACGACTACAATGCAGCGTTGGATTTGACGATGCATCTTGTGCGTGAAATTGACGCATCTGTCTTGGAAGGATTTCTGTTCGATTAGGTAAGTTTTTGAACGAGTTCTCTCACTTGGAGGATAAACAATGGAAACCACCTTACCAAAAGTCTCATTTTGTAATCATCAAATCAGTAAGTTGTTGATTGGAGATAATCCTATTTACGGCTATTCTCATTTCAATCAACTACTTTCACAGCATCAGAAGGAGTTTCATACGCCAGAACGGGTTGTTGCGACGCTCAAACGGGCAGAGGAAGTCGGAATTAATGGTTGGCAGAATAGTATGACAGACCGTTCGATGTCCGATCTTCAATTGTACCGGGATGTAGGTGGCACGATAAACTGGTTCTGCCTCAGCCAAGGTTCCCGTTGGTACGAGGATCCCGACCATGTTTTTGAAGCCGCGAAATACGATCCGATTGGTATGGCACCGCACGGCGGTGGTGTTGGGCAGAGATGTTTGCGCGAAAAAAGGCTCGATTACTTGCAGGATATCCTCAAACGGATTCGTGATACGGGTGTGCTTGTCGGTTTATCGGTGCATGACCCGAAACTTGTGCATATCGCCGAAGATGAAGGATGGGATATAGATTATTATATGACAGCCCTCTATAACCTACACGGTGGAAGTGAAAAGTTTAGGGAAAAGTTTGGCTACGCGCCTTTAGGTGAAATCTATGCACGCGAAGACCGCGATGAGATGAGCGAGGCGATACAACGGACAGATAAACCATGTCTCATCTTCAAAGTGCTTGCTGCGGGTAGAACAATCGGAAGTCCCCAACAGATTCGTGAAGAAGTAAAATTTGCTTTGGAGAATTCTAAACCGATTGATGTGTTGTTGCTCGGTATGTATCAACAATTTGGCGACCAGATTGGTGAAAATGCTGCGTTGATTTCCGAACTTTGTTCAGCGAAGTAAGATATTTGAATAAATTTGTGGAGAAGATAATTAGGAATGCAGCTTCGCTTTGATAGCCGTAGCTGCTATGATGAAAACAGGAGGATTAAAATGCATGTGGTTAAGGCATGTCCGATTATTGGAATGATACTTCTATTGACTTACATGATTCCGACTACTGTCTTCGCTCAGTTTGGTGTTCAGCGGAATCCAGATTATATTGGCGGTCCATGGATCTATACAGCTCTTCCATGCGATAAAGTTAATTGTGATGATGCACAGATTTTGGATATAGATTTTCTTTCTCGGTATTCCGATAAGAAGGTCGCAGAACGAAACATCGCTCAAGGCAAATCGAAACCACAAGAAATATTATTCCTTGGTGGACGTTTGACGTGGCATACAGGTTTTCTGGGTGGAAGACACCATATATTTACTGACAATGTAGGTGATCTTGTTGATGGAGTCGAATTGAATCCTGCAGGATATTCAAATGCTGTATTTTACGGACTCATTGTCCTCAACGTTGACAAAGCGTCAAAGGCAATGATGCATCTCGGCTATAACGCCTATGCTAAAGTTTGGCTTAATGGGGAAGTTGTCTACAAGTCTGAACGGAAGATGTGGGATGAAGCCCCAGAAATGACGCAACGTTTTTTAGTGCCGGTAAAAAAGGGCAAAAATCTATTGATGGCAAAAGTGATAGAAGGTATTGGTTGGAACTTGTTTGTCAACATCAAGACGAATTTCAAAATCTCTTATAGGATTAGGAATGGGATAATAGTTCTTGATGACATTTTATCTGTTGAACCTTCTGCTTCAACCGTTTCAACTCGTTGGGCATCCTTAAAAAAGGGAAGTCGCTTTTAAAAAGAGGTATAGATTTATGGCAGAACAAGTAGGTATTAGATTTAACAAAGATTTCGGTAACCCGATGGCAGCAAATGCCAGTGACATTACGACAACAAACGCTGATGGCAAACCTATCGTTCCCTTGACTCAGGAACAGAAATATCTCTTTGATAAGAACGGTTGGATCTTAGTTCCGGGCGTGCTGACGGAGTCTGAAATTGAGGAGATGCAAGATTTTTGCTATCGGTTAAAACAGGATCCCGAAACAATTACGCCTGAGTACCACCGCAATACCTACGGAGGTCCATTAGAGGTACTGATTGATCACCCAGCTGTTGTGGCGTTCGGGAACGAATTCCTCGCATCTCCGTATTTGGCATCAGAAAATTGCTATGGATTTCGGATGGAGATGAGTTTTATGGCGTTGCGTTCTGCATCGGATGACCCGCCCTTCGCATTTGGTCCGCATAACGGTAACGGTATGTTTCGGATGCCAGGTGACTGCCATCAATACCAGTGTTTACCTGGGCAAGCGTATAGCGGTCTGACGCGCGTCGTGTGGGAACTCAATCCTGTCAAGAAGGGAGACGGAGGCACGATGTTCATTACAGGTAGTCATAAGGCTGCGTATACTGCACCAGAGGTGGCACAGACACAAGAATGGGATTTTTGGGATACCTATTCCTGTCCTGCGGGGTCTGTCATTATTTTCACAGAGGCGATTACGCATAGCGGTCAAGCGTGGAAAAACCCTGATACTGACCGAGTTGCTATCTTCAACGCATATAACTCGGTTGACAAAAGATGGTCACTCTCACAACCGCCGCAAGCGTTACTTGAAACGATGCCACCGAAACGCCAAACCCTTTTCCGCGATGCTTTTGTGAAAGGCAATGTGACAGGAACAGATTTTAATATGTCGTTGTAAGTACAGTGTATCTCATAAATCGTGAATAGGTCGTAAACTCAACTTTGATAAAATGTATACCTGAGAAGAAACGCGTTTGTAGTCGCGCAATTCATTGCGCCTCTTGAATGCATGCAAGGAAAATGCAATTATGACACCGAAACAACGTTATCTATTTGATGTAACAGGCTACCTTCACCTGAAAAACGTCATCACTGGCGATGCATTAACGGAGGCTACTGAGGCAGTTGATAGATATATCACCACACCGCCTGATGAATTGCCACCGGGATTTGAACAACGCGGACTACATCAGCACGGGTTCGCTTTTGACAAATCGCTTGAATGTTTGACGATGCATGCGGCACTATGGCCGATTATCAAGGAGTTGACGGACAATCAACCACGGTTTGGTAGAGGTTCACTCAAGCATGACAAACATGATCTGTGGAAAGCGGGAGAAAACGCGCATGTCAATCCCGGTGGATTGCACTGCGCACGCGATGACTACGGATGGTATAGCACTCGCTACGAGGCGGGCAACGGACGTATCTACTGCGATAACTTTGTCTGTTTTCCCTATTTTACGGATGTCTATCCGGGGGATGGAGGTCTCATCGTGATTCCCGGTTCGCATAAGAGTGAGTTTTCGCGTCCGAAGGAGTTGCTGGCACTTGACGAAGCAGACGGTATTGATCCGATTGATGACCCTGTTTTTGTAAATATCACACCAAAGGCGGGGGATATTGTGATTATCTCAGAATTGCTTACGCACGGGGTGCTGCGCTGGAAACCGAAGGATCGGGATCGGCGGTTTCTCGTTTTGCGATATTTTCCACAATACGCTGGCACACATGGTTTGCCGCAACCTATTTTGGATCGGTTATCGCCTGAGACGTTGGAATTGGTGGCGTCTGAACCTTATGGGCATATCAAAGAGATTGTAAAGCAAGATACGGTTACGCTGACGGTGTAAGTATCGTTAGGCACGCTTACAAAGTTCTTTAATCCAACCGACAAAAAACACCATAATCCATCTATAACGACAAAATCTCTACACCCCCACATTCCATCAAATCTGTTCAATATTTTCTATCTGAATCGCGGATTATCTGAACCAGGATTTCCAAGATTATAGGATTTTCAGGATTATTATATTCTCATCCAAATGTTTATTTGCAAGATAGATATAACATTTCATCAGGTATTACCGTTTATATGATCAAAAATTTTCATATTCTCAAACAATCCTAAAAATCTGGTAATCCTGAGAATCCTGGTTCAGACAATGAACAAAAACTTTAGACACCGTTACATCTTGACATTCTCCATCGGACATGTTATAATATTGTTAACAAAATATTTAATTCGCACTACAAACTTTACTGTATAAAGGAAGCATTCAATAACCATAGAAATAAATTATTGTAGGCTCTCCACCGAGTTGCTATTGTTGTTATTTGTGTTATAGGTAATGTCGATATATGGGATATATCTACCCAGTTATCAAAACAAAGGATTAATTAAAGGAGAAATTGATGATTGAAATACTTGCTCCGTATGCTGCTATAATCAGTGCATTAGCGGCTCTTATTAGTGCCCTAATTGCAATGCTTGTAATTTTCAAGAAAACAAGAAGAGATAGAATTGACGAGTTGAAAGTTGAAATGCAGGTGCTATTTTCAAAAGGCTGGGACGCAACGAAGGTGAAGACTAAAAGTGGTGTAGAAGAATTCTTTCAAAACCTTAGTCCTAAATTTCAAAAACACAAGTACCAAGTGTTACACCAGTGTGCATTTGATGAATTAGGATATGAAGGTAAAAATGAGATATTTAATCTTTTGGAGTTCCTGAAAGAGAGATATGAAAAAGGCAGGATTGTAACCCGTGTGGCAGATTCGCGAACAGATTCAAGATTCTCTATGTCGTAGAACGCTAATCCAAAGAATGAGAGGAAGAAATTATGAATTACTCGCAACTTTGATATGATTTTGCGCACGCGGCCGCTTCCGCACGTGCCCCGTCAATATCCGAAAAACGCTTTATGGCTATTAGTGTGGGTTTGGTTCTAAAGTCCATCCATTTTTAGTAGCAAGTGCGATTTGTAGCAATTTATTATGAATTTCAAAATGCTAAATATCTCGGTAATGAGACCTTGTTTTTGGAATTAGTATAACGTCCTCTAAAATCTATTCAAAAAGTTCTGCCACTAGACATGAAAACCCTGGTACGACATCCTCACCTGTTAAAGTATCTTCATAGTTTAGCAGCGTAAAGTCTGTTTCAGAACGATAGACCATAACCGTTTTCATAATCGGTTCAATAATCCAGACAAGCCGTGTCTCCGCCTTCAGATAGGCTAACGCTTTTTCGGTAACATCATAATGTTTATCTGTCGGAGAAACTATTTCAATAGCGAGGTCAGGGGCATCAGCGAAACCTTTTAATTTATCTTCCGACAACCGTTCTGTTGATACAAACGCAATATCCGGTTTTACCACCCGATCCCCTAATTGGAATGTCGTTTCCGCAATATATAAACGCCCTAATTTATTTTCGCGAACGTACAATCCTAAAAGTAAATGAACATTTGATCCTATTTCGCCATGGACAATTGCTGCAGCTGCCATTGGTACTAATTCCCCTTTTACATACTCATAACCCTCTAAATCGTTTTCAAGAAACTCCGCCATCGTCATTGTGCCGTGAGGTAGCATTTCTTGCACAGATTCAGGGTTCGCTTGCGAATTGGACATCAGATTCCTCCTATGTTATACCATTTCCAAAGCATTAGATGGTTTTCAGGTTTTAGAAAATCTGCGTCTATCCCAGCTATCTTCCCGTTGAGATAGGATACAAAATTGCTTGATAATTACGTTTTTGCTTTTCGACTCGGGATTTGCTGAGTTTATATTCGGCAGGTTCATAATTCTCAAGGTGCATATTGCGGACAAACCTCTCGTAGACTTAGAAACTATTTTAACACAGCACAGCAAAAACATCAATAAATTCCGAATAAAAGCGTATAAGATTTTAATTGGAAAATGGACGCATCGGAGTGATGCTTATGGATTGTTCGCAACTTTAATACGATTTTGCGCGCGGGCAAGTGCCGCTTCAGCACGCGGGCGGTTCAGGTCGGGGGCATCTGCAGCAAGTTGTTCTTGTGCACGTTCAAGTGCACTCTCAGCACGTGCCACGTCAATATCCGATGCCCATTCCGCCGTTTCAACCAATGCGGTGACGCCGGTACGTAGGACTTCAAAAACGCCCCCACTTGTCGCTATAACTCGTGGTGTGTCCGATGATTCATTGACACGGATTTCACCGACATCTAATGCTGTGAGGAAAGGGATGTGTCCATATAGAATTTGGAAGTTGCCTTCGATTCCCGGCGCGTTAACGCTGGTCACATCGCCTTCATAGATCAATTTTTCTGGTGTGCGAATTTCAAGGTGAAAACTTCTGTTTAACATATCTATGTTGTTCCAGGAATGTAAGAGACGCAATAAATTGCGCGACTACAAACCTTAATCTGCTGCTTCTTCCAATTCTGCTTCTTTTGCTTGCTCAAACGCTTCGTCAATCGTGCCGATATAACGTAGCGACTGTTCAGGTAGGTCATCACAATCACCGTTAAGAATTGCTTGGCAGCCTTGCACGGTATCCTCAATTTTGACATATTTACCCGCGCGTCCAGTGAAACGTTCAGCTACAAACATCGGTTGTGTGAGGAACATCTCTATCTTCCGCGCCCTATCGACAACCAACTTTTGATCATCCGACAATTCATCTACACCGAGGATAGCGATAATATCTTGCAGGTCACCGTATTCTTGTAACACTTGCTTGACTCTAAATGTGGTCTGATAATGTTCTTCACCGATAATCTCTGCGGTGAGAATACGTGAACTTGACGTGAGCGGATCCACTGCGGGGAATCTGCCCTTCTGAACGATGCTGCGTTCCAATCGTGTTACCGCGTCAAGGTGTGCAAAAACAGAAACCACAGCCGGATCGGTGTAATCATCAGCGGGGACATAGACCGCTTGAAATGAGGTGATAGACCCGTGTTGTGTGGAGGTAATGCGTTCTTGCAGTTCACCCATTTCTGTTGCGAGTGTTGGTTGGTATCCGACAGCAGAGGGCATACGTCCGAGAAGCGCTGACACCTCACCACCTGCCAATGTGAAACGGAAAACGTTGTCAATAAAAATGAGAACGTCTTGTCCCTGCTGGTCACGGAAGTATTCCGCCATAGAGAGACCTGCAAGTCCGACGCGGAGACGTGCGCCCGGCGGTTCATTCATCTGTCCGAACACCATTGCTGTTTTGTCAATAACGCCGTACTCGTCAAGTTCAAGCCAGAACTGATTACCTTCGCGTGTGCGTTCACCGACACCACAGAAAACGGAATAACCACCGTGTTGTGTGGCAATATTGTAAATAAGCTCAGCGACCAGAACGGTTTTACCGACACCAGCACCACCGAAGAATCCGACCTTTCCACCCCGAACAACAGGTTGAATCAGGTCAATAACTTTGATACCTGTTTCTAACATTTCGGCAACTGTGGTAAGTTCAGCCTGTGGTGGCGGTGGCCTGTGAATAGAGTATCTTTCGTCTTCACCGACATCGCCTCTTTCATCAATAGGTTGACCTGTAACGTCAAAGACGCGCCCGAGCACAGCGTCTCCGACAGGAACAGTGATAGGACCGCCTGTATCCGTTGCGAGTGTGCCGCGCACTAATCCATCGGTTGTGTCCATAGCGACTGCACGCACACGATTTTCACCTAAGTGCTGCTGAACTTCAAGGACTAACTCGCTTCCGTCGTAACGTTGAACTTTAACAGCATTTAGAATATCGGGCAGTTTACCTTCCGAGAAATCTATGTCTACTCGTGCACCGACAACTTCTAATATTTTTCCTTGGTTCATGAGAGATTCCTTTTTTAATTGATAGTTATATTTTGTAGCATTCTAAAATCATATTAAAATGAATGTAAGAGGCGCTATGAATTTCACTACTACGAACCGTTGTTCTTATTCTTAAAGAGATACCATATAAAAAAGCCTATTAAACTGCCTACCAGAATTGTTGTGTTTACCACCGTAAAGATCAAAACAGTTAGCAGTAAAGCATTGGAAGGCCCACATCCACTAAAAGAGAACCCCAACCAAACTATACCTAATAAAATCACTCCCGTTTTGCTTAAACCTCTTATATTTTTCATGAGCAACATCCTAAGTCCTTAAATCGATTCCAACTATTCCTATGATTATCCTTCCAGTGCGGCTGCGCCACTGACAATTTCCGATATTTCCGTTGTAATCTGTGTTTGACGTGCCCTGTTGCGTTGTAGCACTAATTCGTCAATGAGTTCCTTCGCCTTTTGCGTAGCGTTTTCCATCGCTGCCATGCGTGCTGCTTGTTCCGCCGCGTTTGAGTCTAAAAGCACTTTCCACATCTGCATGTTCAGATGTTTACCGAGCAACATTTCAAAGAGTTCCACTTGTCCCGGTTCATAAGTATAGTCTAAGAATAGTGTATCACCTTCGGGTTCTATCGGTTCCAATGGCAGAAGTTGTTCAACGAGCACCGTTTGGAGAATTGCAGACTTGAAGTTATTGTAGATAACCTCAACCTTGTCAATCTGTTTATCAATATAAAGGTGTTCAAATTCGTGGACAACATCAACAGCCGTTTGAAATTCAAGTTGGCGAAAGATATTGATATACGAATCTGTAATGTCGTAGCCGCGTCTGTCAAAATGTTCTTGTGTGCGTCTGCCGATGCAGATAAGCGTCACGTCAGCACCACTATCTTGGTAATGCTGTATACGTTCTGTGGTTGTTCGGATGACGTTACTGTTGAAACTACCACATAACCCGCGATCCCCAGAAACGGAGATAATACAAGCATGTTGGACCTCACGTTCTTCAAGCAACGGATGCGTCAACGCCTCTGCCTCAATGTCCATCTGTGAGATGAGGTGCCCGAGGATAGTATTGAGTTTATCCGCATAAGGACGCGTTGCAGTGATATTTTCTTGGGCACGACGTAGCCGCGCTGCAGCGACAACACGCATCGCATCTGTAACCTGTTCAATGTTTTTAATACTGGCGATACGGCGCCGAATTTCTCGTAACGTTGCCATTCTTATTCACCTTCTGTTGGTGCTTCCTCTGCTTCTGTGCCTGCGTCTTCTGCTGCTGGCACTTCCTCAATTTGCGGTTGTTCTGTGGGTGTAGCACTCCAATTTTCTTTGAATGCTTTGGCAGCAGCGTGCATGGTTTCAAGCAATTCATCACTCAGCAGACCGGTTTCTGCGATTTCTGAGAGGAGTTCTGCATGATTCCTGTCGAGGTATTGCAAGAATTCAGACTCAAACCGTGCTACTTCCGATTCAGGAACATCATCTAAGTAACCATTAGTTCCACAGAAGATAGAGGCGACTTCTCTTTCAACAGGCATCGGTTGATACTGCGGTTGCTTAAGCAATTCCACGAGCCGGGTGCCGCGTAAGAGCAGAGATTGCGTTAATGCATCCAGATCCGATCCGAATTGTGCAAAGGCGGCAACTTCTCGGAAACTTGCGAGGTCAAGTTTTAGTGTGCCTGCAACTTCGTCCGATTTCATCGCTTTCACCTGTGCATCGCCTCCAACACGTGAAACAGACGTACCTACATCAATTGCGGGTCTCACGCCTTGGTTAAACAGGTCCGTTGTGAGATATATCTGCCCATCGGTGATGGAGATAACGTTTGTTGGGATGTAGGTTGTCAAATCGCCTTCAAAGATTTCGATAATCGGTAGTGCTGTGAGAGAACCGCCACCCAATTCATCACTAAGTTTGGCTGCCCGTTCCAATAGGCGGGAATGTAGGTAGAACACATCACCGGGATACGCTTCACGTCCCGGCGGTCTACGTGAAAGCAGTGACATTTGGCGGTACGCCCACGCGTGTTTTGTCAGATCATCGTAAATGATGAGCGCGTGTTTGCCATTATGACAGAAGTATTCCGCCATTGAAGTGCCAGAATAGGGAGCAAGGTATTGCAGTGGTGATGGTGCACTTGCGGGGGCAGAAACAATGGTAGTATATTCCAACGCATTATGTTCGCGAAGGGTATTCGCAACTTGCGCCAGCGTAGACCCTTTTTGACCGATAGCGACATAGATGCAGTAGACATCTGTGTTCTTTTGGCTGAGGATAGCGTCTATTGCAATTGCAGTTTTGCCAGTTCGACGGTCACCGATGATGAGTTCCCGCTGCCCTCTACCGATTGGCGTTAAACTGTCAATAGCCTTTAGCCCTGTGTAAAGCGGTTCGCTCACGGGTTGCCGTTGAACAATGCCTAACCCTTTCTGTTCCACGGGGAGCCTATGTTCTGTGTGAATGTCTCCCAGACCATCAATGGGTTGTCCGAGAGCATCAACGATCCGTCCGAGGAGTGCCTCACCGACAGGCACTTCAGGCAGCCTATTTGTGCGTTTAACGGTATCGCCTTCATGTATAAGTTGGTCTTCACCGAACAGCACACAACCGACGTTGTCTTCTTCAAGGTTAAAAGCGATGCCGTAAATATCGTTAGGGAATTCGATCATTTCGCTTGCCATTGCGTTGGCAAGCCCATGCACCCGTGCGATACCATCGCCTACCTCCAGCACAGTGCCAGAGTCGTAGACATCTACGTCTTGTTCAAACTGTTGCAGCTGCTGTTTTAGTATATTTGATATTTCGTCCGGTCGGACTTCTCTTGCCATATTTTCAATCCTCTATTGGGAATGGTTATCAGTCTTCAGTTGTCAGTTGTCAGTTATCAGTTAAGAGGCAGGATTGTAACAATTTACAACCTATTTGGTGTCCGTCAAGAGAGGATAGATTATTACAACAAATCTCTTAACCGAAAACTGATAACTGAAGACTGATAACCATTACCCTTTTGCGAGTTGTCGTTTTAAACGTTGGAGTTGTGTCGTGACGCTTGCGTCAAAAACAGTGTCCCCTAACTGCACAATAAACCCACCTTGAATCTGCTCGTCAGTTTCGGTTTCCAACCGCACCTGTTTTCCCGAATATGCGCTTAATTGTTGGACAAGTTGTTGTTCTTGGTTTTGTGTAATCGGCACTGCTGTCGTTACTTTTGCGACAACCCTGCCAGCAGCTTCATCAACAATCGCTGAAAAGACATCCATTATTGCGACAAGATAACGTTCACGTTGCTTTAATGCAAGAAGTTTGAAGAAATTAATCGTCAGCGGATGCATACCGTCGGTAAATAGTTGCTGAAACGTGTCGCTTTTAATTTGTGGCGACAGTAGAGGCGAATTAATAAATTGTGTAAATTCCTCTGACTGTTCAAGCAACTCGCGCAGCTTATCAATATCAGCGGTAATAGATGGCAGCGCATTTTGTTCAACAGCTGCTTGGTATAGCGCGCGAGCATAAGGTTTTGCGACCCGAATGTCTTTCATAGTTCATTTTCACCTTTAATAGTTTTCAGTCATCAGTTAAGAAGTTTTCATCTACAAGCAGCCTCTTGCGACTGACTACTGATAACTATTCCGCTGACAATCTACTAATGGATGCATCAATGATATTTTGATGCCTCTCAGGGGTCAGTTCCGCACTGATGATTTTACCCGCTGCATCAATCGCGAGTTCAGCAACAACGCCACGCAGTTCCGAGATAGCTTCATCTTTTTCCCGTTGAATTTCAGCACGTGCTCTTACGATCTCATCTTCAGCTTCTTGCCGCGCTTGCGCGACGATTTGCTGACGTTCTGTGTTACCTTGCTCAATAGCGGCTTGGATTTTGGCTTGCGCCTCGTTTTCAATGTCACCTAAACGTTGCCGTGTTTCAGCGGTGAGTCGGTCCAATTCTTCTCGGTCAGTTTTCAGTTGTTCTATCTGGGTCGTGATTTCAGTTCGGCGTTCCTCTAAAAGCCCGCCTACCTTGCCGAAAACAAACTTCCAAAGTACTAAGAGTACAACAAGGAAACCGATGACTTGCATGATGATCGTCTTCGGATCAATCCCGAGTAAACCTAAAAGCCCACCTTCTGCGGGCGCATCCGCGGCGAATACACTGGTGAGACACATCCCCATTAAAATGAGACAACATGCATATATCTTTTTTCTCATGAGTTTTTTGGACTCGCTAATAGGTACTCAACTTTTTTGGGGCATTTTTCTTGGATGCCCCAATATGTTGGAGGTTACGTTTATTCGTTTTCGCCTGCATCTTCCATTTCAACGCCGTTACCGTTAGCGGCGTCTTCCTGCACCTGTTCAACCGGAGCATTTCCTGCATCGGCATCAATCATTCCTCTCAGCATTTCATCTGCAGGAAGTTTTGCCTGTAGGATAAAGAACATCAAAAGTGCATAAATAACAAGCGATTCGATGAGAGCCAAACCGATAATCATCGCGGTCTGAATTTTTCCAGATGACTCTGGTTGACGCGCAATACCTTCAAGAGCAGTACTTGTTGCCTTTCCTTGCGCCGTTGAGGCAAAAATAACAGCAATGGGCAACCCTAATGTTACACCAAACGCTAACACTGCTAAATAAATCATGAAATGTCCTCCTTGGACGAATAGGGCAAGTTAACACTTGTCCCATAGAAAATTAATGATGCGCTTCATGCGCTTCTTCGTCGTGTTCTATGAACAGCACGATATAGATAGATGTTAAGATTGTAAAAACAAATGCCTGCAAAAAGCCAGCAAACAACCCAAAGAACAGCATCGGTATCTGAACTGGTATTGGGAGAAAGAATGACCCTATGGTGATCATTCCCAGACCTGTGAGTTCAATAACAACCGATTTTTCGCCAAAAATATTTCCGAAAAGCCGGACAGCAAGTGAACCTGCCCGCGATAACTGGGCAATAACTTCAAGTGGGAACATCAAAATCCCTAACAATGGGGGATCACCGGCTAAGTGTTTCAGATAGCCTCCTATCCCAAGTTCTTTAATAGCGATAATTTGAACACCTAATACAGCTGTTATACCGAGGGCAAGCGTTGTGTTCAAATCTGCTGTTGGAGGCTGAAGACCTGGAATGATTCCAAGAAAGTTCAGGAAGAGAATGAAGATGAAGAGGGATCCAACGAATGGGATATACTTTTTGCCGTGGTCGCCTAAAATACCTCCGAAGAAGTCCATGATACCACCCACAAACACCTCTAACAAGGTTTGTCCTTTCCCTTCAGGTATCCGTTTCAACTTCCGGGTGGCGAAGATAAAAAACAGTGTTAAGACGACAACAGCAAAGTATGTGTTGGGAATTAGGTCTGGTTGATGCCACCGAGTCGGTTCAGGGATTAACTCATCCGGTAAAATCTGTGAAAGCGGATAAAGCAAACTACGGTGACCGTTGTCGGCTGCGAAACTTCCAGCTACTATAGCCAAAGTGAGTCCGACAACCAGGCATATAAACGATATTTTTTTCATACGTTGTCTTTAATATCTCTTAAATTTGGGATTACTTACCAATCCTTTTATAGTAGACCTGTTAGTTTTTTTTAAGGTTGATCAGGATCTTTTTTTCTAAGAACATTTATCATTAAACCGATTGCTTTGATTATTATAGTACCTTGAACTAAAACAATTCCTCCAGCGAACGCGTAAATATTCATCCACTTCATTTTAAACAAGAAAAATAGAAGCACACCGAGTACTGTGTATTTACCGAGAGCGATAAAACCAAGCAAGTACTTTGTTTTTTGCGTCTTTCCCGGACGAATCAACCTCCGAATCACGAATTCTATTGACCAGAACATACTAAGACCGATAGCACTGCCGATAAGAAAACTTGGGAGTGCGGGACGTTTGAGCCCTAACAATATACCTCCAATCACAACGGTGAGGCAAATTGTTAAGATATAAACGTGTCGAATAAACCGGTCACCAAATTCAAGTGTGGGACCCATTTAAGTAGGTGACTCCTTTGTCAAAGTTATGGCGAATCGTTGTTGATCCTCAATAGGTCACCCTAAATTGTCTTGTGCTTGTTCTGAAATAGCACGACGCCGCTTTTCCATTCGAAATATCTCTATACATCCAACAGCGAATCCAATTGCCGACCCGATATATAATCCGATTACCGCGTTACCAAATTTTCCACCAATCCACTCTCCTCCGAAATAACCGATACAAATAGCGAGGACGATTTTTAACCCATACGAAGCAATATTGAACAGTTCTATATTCCTTGTTCTTTTTGTGTCACCAAATTTCTTACTGTACCAAGTGGTCCCTATATACACGAAACTATTTATGATCGCAAATATAATATCAACTGATGTGAGTAGGAAATAAAGTAATCCACCGAGTACTGCATACCTAAAGAGATCAATGATGACCAGTATGTGCTTTGTTTTTCTGCGATGAGTAGACCGTCGATCTACGAATTCAATTGACCAGAATAGACTGAATCCAATAACACTTCCTATCAGAGAACTCGGAATCGAAGAAAAATCGCCATTAAACAATCCCTCTATGACAACGGTTAGAGTGAGACAGAGCGTAAATAGATAGATGTGCTGGATAAACTTGTCTTCAGATTCTACAGCAACCTCCATCATGAAAACTCCTTTGTAGAATAATAGCTGACCTTGGAAAACTTAGGCGTTATTCTCCTTCATCGTCTTGTGCTTGTTGTGCAGCATCACGCTGTTGTTTTTCCATGCGTTCCAATTTTCGGTTCCATCGCGCTATTGACCGAAACATTTCCATGAATCCGGCAGCGACTCCGAGCACGAACCCGATGTATGATCCGATTTCCGCGTAGCCTAATTTGCCTCCGATCCATTTGCCTCCGAAATAACCGATAGCAATTGCGAGGGCAAGCGTTATGCCGATCGAAGCGAGGTCAAACATTCCTATATTTTCATGTTTGAATTGGTCTAACCGTCGTTTAAACATGACGTTTGCTCCGATATTATGAAAACGGTGTTAGAACAGATTTCCTCCTTAAGCAACGCTATAAATTATACTACAAGATTTGTGTTAATGCAAAAATTTTGACACAATTCCTTTACTTATATTCTATTTCGCTTGAATCAAAACTGCCCAATGTGATTCTGTTGGTGCGGTCAATGTTATGCTATCGCTGAAAGGGATTTCCTCTCGTTTTTTCCATTCGCCTTTGCGGATGTTTAGCCATCTTACTGTTACTGTTTTATCATCTGCTTTTTCATCAACACTTAGGTTGAGGTCTACTGAACCGCCTTTTGGAAAATAGACAGCATATTCTTTTCCGGGATTTGCAAAGGTGTACGCTTCATTTTGTTCTCTGTTGGAGAGCAGATCGTTGTGGGGTTCGCAGGTGAAAACGTCTATATCGTCTGTTATCATTCGCATACTCTTTATGCTTGCCTGTGCAGTTTCGGTCAAACCGAGTCCGTTGGGAGGACGGTGGAACCGTGCAGATGCTAATCCTCCGAAAATATTTCGCCAGAACCGTTCCAATCCATTACGCGTCGTACCGTATTTCCCGGTATCGGCACCGTAAATTTTAACATTATTCATGGGGCGTATCGGTGAGAGTTCTGCCCTATATTTCTGAGCGTTATCCCAATGTGTCTGCTGCTTCTGCATATTATTCTGTGATATATCACAAAAAGAATATATTTCTGGATGGTCCTTTGTATTGCGATGTTGTTCATGGTACAATTCCCATGGATTCCAACTCTCAGTCGTTTCAACACCACGTCCAGCCTCAGCTGCTTGATTCTTGATGTAAGTTGACCAGTATTCACCCCATGCAGGTGTAACGGCAGTTTCGTTGTCCATACAGTAGAGTATGTGTCCATAAGGAAGCGTCTCTGAAAGAAGTTTATCAACATATTTTTGTTGATATTTTAGGACGATTTCCTGATTGTTCTTTTTCGGCACAGACCGGAAAAAGTCATTTTTTGCTGCACTTGGGTGGCTATTGACAACAGTGGGTAACCCTGTCTCCTCAGCGGTATAATTGCTATTATTTTTAGGATTAAATGGATTTACATCCCAATAGTCTCTATAATAGTTGAAAGTTGCCCACACTTCAATCTGGACGATAATATCCATCTCGTGTGTCCATCTGATGAAGTTACGAAAACGCGTCCAGAATTCATCGCTCCACTGATTTAAGTCATACAGATCACCGACTTTTTTGAAGGGCGGTACATCGACTGCCTCAGTCCATCCCATCGTAGACCGTACATAGTTTCCACCAACTGACTTCAATAATTCGAGATGCTCTTTGAGATTCGGTATCTGAAACAGATTGTCATCAACAGAACCGCCGATTAGCAAAACGGGTTCACCTTTATACTGCCAGTAGCGTGGATTTTCTTTGTAAATCTGGATCCGATTTTTTTCCATCTCTATATCCTCTTTGGCTTTGGTATCCCATGTTGCTGTGGAGCAAAGGAATATGGATATAAGTAGAACTAACACAAATTTGCTGATAACCATGTGTGGTCGCCACAGGTTTTTCATAAGATTGCTTCTTACAGTATGAATAAATCTCATTTTTCTTGAACCAAAACTGCCCAATGTGCTTCGGTTGGTGCGGTTAATGTGATGCTATCGCTGAAGGAGATATTTTCCTCTTTTTTCCATTCGCTTTTGCGGATATTTAACCATCGGATTTTTACCGTTTTGGCATCTGCGTTTTTGCCAACACTCAAATTTAAATCAACCGAACCACCTTTTGGGAAATAGACAGCATACTCCTTTCCGGGATTAGCAAAGGTGTATGCTTCGTTTTCTTCTCTGTTGGAAAGCAGGTCGTTATGGGGTTCGCAGGTAAAAACGTCCATTTCGTCTGTGATCATTCGCATACTCTTGAGATGTGCTTGTGCAATTTTGCTCAAACCAACGCCACTGTCCGGACGGTGGAACCGTGCTGATGCAAATCCACCGAAGATATTTCGCCAAAATCGCTCTAATCCATCTCGCGTACCGCCGAATCGTCCGCCATCAGCACCGTAAATCTTGATATTATTGATGGGACGGATAGGTGAGAGTTTAGCGCGAATTTTCTGGGCGTTATCCCAATGCCGCTGCCGTTTCTGATGGTTATTCTGTGATATATCACAAAACGAGTAGGTTTCAGGATGGTCAAATGTTGCCTTATGTTTCTCATCGGATAAATCCCATGGGTCCCACATCTCTGTTGTTTCAACAACGCGCCCAGCATCCTTTGCCTTTTTCTGAATATAGGTTGCCCAGTACTCACCCCATGCAGCCGTAACGGCAGTTTCGTTGTCCATACAGTAGAGTATATGCCCGTACGGAAGTGTCTCATCAAGAAGTTTATCTACAAACTTTTCCTGATATTTCAAGACGTTTTTCTGATTGCGTTCTTTCGGCACAGACCAGAAAAAGTTGTTCTTTGCTGCCACAGGATGGTCTTTGACAACAGTAGGTAACCCTGTTTCCTCTGCTGTGTAATTGCTGTTATTTTTTGGATTGAAAGGATTGATATCCCAATTATCTCGGTAATATGTGAAGGTTGCCCACACTTCTATTTGGACGATAATATCCATCTCGTGGGTCCACCTGATGAAGTTCTCAAAACGCGTCCAAAATTCTTCGTTCCACTGATTTAAGTCATATTTGTCACCGACTTTTTTAAAAGGTGGTATATCGCCTTCATCATTCCACCCCATCGTAGATCGCACATAATTGCCACCGACAGACTTCAAAAGCTCAAGATGTTCTTTGAGATTGGGTATTTGAAATAAATTATCCTCGACTGAACCACCGATTAGGAGAATCGGTTCGCCTTTATATTGCCAGTAACGCGGGTTTTCCTTGTAAATCCGGATCCGATTTTTTTCCATTTCTATATCCTTTTCGGCTTTGGCATCCCATGTTGCTGTGGAACAAAGGAATATAAATACGAGTAGAACTAACACGAACTTACCGATAGCAAAGTGTCGTCCCCATGGACATTTCATAAAAATGTGCCTCCTGAACATAACGGTTATATTTTTACCAAAAGTTTATGCACTGCTGTAGGCGAGATTTCAAATCGCACCATAGGCGTCAATTTAGCGTGCCTCCAGGCCCGGTGAATCAACGCCAAATGCGCTTTTGGCATTTGTCGGGTTCGGTTTGCAACCGAACCGAACCCAGGCGAATCCTGGGTGTTTTGTTGAGCAGCACTGCTTAGTGGACAGGATAGGTGGAGGTTTCTGCGTAGGCTCCGGTTCGGTTACAAACCGAACCTACCGGCCTGGGCATTCAGTGCATAATTCTTTTCTTAAATTGACGCTTATGGCGCGATTTCAAATCGCGCCTACCAAGAAGCATGCACATATTATACCATGAGGTTTAGGGCAAACAACCAGACCATTCATGGACAACACACGGATATCCGTGAAAGTTCTAAAATGCCCGGATGATTTTTGCTATTAGACGTTGTTTGAATTCTGGGGCGTTTGGATCGCCGAGGATGATGAAAAAGTCTGTGCCAGCATAGCCAGAGCGGCGTAATGCGAAGTAGATATTGATGCTTTCTGCTTGCCAGATTAGACGGCTGCCAAGGCTTAAGGCGGGACTGAAATCGTAGCCGAGGGTGAGAATCTGTTGGTAGCGTTTCTCAAAATGCCATTGGATACTGGAGGAGAGTCCTGCAGTGAAACCGTAAGCGCGGAGATTCAGATTTCCACTGACGCGATGCAGCCGCTTATCAGCTTGTTCACCCCAGTTATAGCTAATATTGACATTGTTGAACTGATCTGAGGTGCGTGCTCTTAATCTGATGCTAAAAACGCTATCAGTGAATTCTTGAAATCGTCCACCAAACCAGTTTATAGAAAGCCCGTAATCACTATGTGTTGAGAAATTTGAAAAGACAGAGAAGTCTTGCTGAAATAGGTCACCATCGTAATTGTTAGCAGCTATGAAATTCGCTCCAACGAAAATACTACGGACTAATCCATGCCGCCATTCGTTTGAGATAATTCCTTCTATACCACCGCCACGGATGCCGGTGAACGGTCTATAACCGAGGTTATTTACGAAATCTGGATCCACAAAATACCCAAATAACGTTGATTGAAAAAGCGATCCGTTGTATTTTACATAGGCATCTCCTGTTCTTCCATCTGACTCCCCTTCCCAGCTTTGGGTGAAACTTGATTCCGCTGAAAACTTGCCGTGTCTAACGCTACCTGAAAGGTGTCCAACACTGTTTGTATCTGTATCGGGACGATGGTGCGTTAGAAACCCCGCGATGATGTGAGAAGTGGCTGTCAAGGATTGTTTAGCACGTAGAATAAAGTTCTGGTTGTTGCGATGATAGGTGCCTAATGTGCCGACTGATGTGTTTTTTGCTACTTTTCCAAAGAGTTTAAGCCCTCCGTCCATGTCCATTATCCGCCGCGAATAGAAGAGATTGCCGAGATGATATACATTTCCACCTTCGGAAAAGAACGGACGCCGATCACTTACATAACGTTCACTGTAAGAAAAATCAATACCTTCCACAGATTGTTCAATATTATCAAAATCTGGGTTGGCTGTGCCGATGAGACGTAGTTGTGGCGTAACTTCATAGCGTAGGTCCGCTCCCGCGCGGGCAGTATATTCTCGTCGTGACTCAGAGGTCGTTCCTACAGAAGTTTCTGTTTCGTTGATGCCGCTAATCAGATAGGGTAAGAATTTTAAATCCCGTTTTCTCGGTGGAGGTAGGACATCAATCCAGTGTCCATCGTTCTCTCGGAATTCTTGCACGCCAAGATTGCACCACCATGAACGTTCTCCTGTGCGTTGTTGCTCTCTGTCAAGATTGATACCCATCCGAACAGGTTCTGTTGTGTTGGGGTAGTCCAGTATCTGCCATGGAATTTCCATCTCTACGACCCATCCATCTTGGACAATCTGGGCTGCAGCTTTCCAGAGTCCGATCCATTCACTTTTTGCAGCGCGGCCTGTGGCGAGATGCGCGAATTTCGTGCCGAGTGGATTTACAATGAAGAAATTCCTATCAGAATATTGGTGTGTGTGGAATGGGTCAATAGTAAAAGAAACCCAGTCTTCTCCACCGATGCCGGTTTGATCTTTTGTTTGGCGCGCCACGATTTTATCGGGCATATCATCATATAGGTGAAGCCCAACGTAGATAGCTTCGTCGGTGTAAACAACCCTACCGACAGATTGACTCTTAGCAGGTTTTTCTGTGCGTTGGTCGGTGAAACCAATGGCTTCTGGTGCGCCTTGCCAACAAGCATCGTTGAGGATGCCATCAATAGTGGGTGGTTGTTCGGTTTTGACTGCGGGGAGTTCTTTCTTAACGGTTTGTGTGTTCTGTGCCGCGACGTTCTGTCCGTTTACCATTAAAATAAGCGATAGTGTGATGAGCAACACTATCGCATAAGTTTTTTGTAGTATCATTAATTAGTTTTCTCCGATTTTAGATATTCGTCAAACCAATTTAGTACCCGCTCCCAATAATCGGTAAGTTTTTCGTTTGACCAGAAGCCCTGCCAATGGTCTGCATCTTTGTATTTCAACAACGCAACCTCTTTCTCAAGATTTGCAAGTCCAATGAACATTTCCTGCGCCTGTTCAAAGGGTATGAAATCTTGATCTCCGTGAATCAAAAGCAAAGGAGTCTCAACCTTATCCAGATGGAAGACTGGTGAACCATCAATATAACGTTGTGGAAATTCCCATAAGGAACCACCCATCCCGGCCTGTCCAGTTTCGTACCAACCGGTACCAAGTCCGCTATCGCTATTAAGGTATCCACTGATTAAGTTACCCATAGATGCAGAAGCAACAGCCGCTTTAAATCGCGTCGTTTGTGTGATAAGCACATTCACGGTATATCCGCCGAAACTATGACCGATGACACCCAACCGTTCAGCATCCACCTTTTTAGTCGCAATTGCTGCATCAATTCCTGGAAGAATTACATTAGCAAACTGCTTAGACGGCTCAATCTTCGGGACGGGGAAGTCGGGCAAGAAAAGTGCATAGCCTCGTGAGACAAACATACCTGGATGGGCACCTCCTACGTTCTCCCCGAAAGCAAACCTGTTGAAGGAATGTAACCTGAAACTGCCTGCGTAGACGCTTACAATCATCGGTACTGGATTTTCCTCAGATGCCTCAGGCGGTAGCACGAGGGTACCTTTTACCTTTCGCCCATCCTCAAGTGTCCACTCAATAAGTTCGCCTGTGCCAAAGTCAATTGCCTTTAAGTGTGGATTGATATCTGTAATTTGCCGCGGGGATTCAAAAGTAGCATCGCTCATCCAGATATTCGGTGGTTCTTGATTGCTCTCAACAACGTAAACGCATTCTCCGGTTTCCTCTGCCACATCTTGACGAAAGCGACCCGCCTGAACATTCCGATGTTCGTCTTTGTGCAGAAGTGTCATTGTGTTATCCGTAAGACTCAGACGATAGAAACCATCGTCATAAGTCGTTAGTATCATGGTACCGTCTATCGTCCAAGGTGTATACCCTTCGCCTGGATAAAATACATTAGCAAAAGAACCAAAATTTTCCGTCAAATTTTGTACCGCGTCACCGTTAAGAGGCACTTTCCATACATACCCATTAACGCAAAGAAGTGCATCGCTTTCTCCTATCCACAACGGTGGTCGATACGGATTTCCAAGGTAATCGTCAAGACTGTCTGTAAGATTACGGACGATGCCCGTCTGTACGCCAACAACGTATGCCTTCCCTGATGCGAACTCACCTCCTTTACTTACCGTTACCCAGGCAACATATTTTGAATCCGGCGACCAACTAACAGTAATTCCGTCTCCGAGAGGAATTGCCCTGACAAGCGGCTCAGTTTCCGCGGATGAAGTCTCGTGTAGTTCTTTTGGAAGAGGTAGAACATAGAGATCAAATCCCTGTGTACCTACATCAACCGTGATAGCTACACGTTCACCATTGGGATCTATATCGAAATTTATAATGTTATATCCCTTCATTAACGGCAGTGTTTTGCCGGTTTTAGTATCAGCAATAGCCAAGTCTCGATTCGCTCTTCCTCGCTTTTTTTCTTTAGGTTGTTCATTTTCCTGTATTGACTTCTCTTTTCGTTTTTGAGATTGTTTTTTCGGCCAGCCCCAAATTTCAACAAAGGAAGGTTTAGGCGAAATTTCAGATTTGTCTTCCACAGATTCCTCTTTGATGGATGTATCTATCGCGGAAATGGATTTGAAAAGAACATAACGTCCATCTGGTGTCCATTTCGGCACTTCAAAGCCAAAGAACGTCCGAACGGTTGCCGATGCAAACTCCTGCATATCGTCAGTTTCTCGGTTCCAGACATATAGATGCGGCTTACCCATCCGATCTGAATAAAACGCAAGACGCGTTCCATCAGGGGACCATCTTGGTGCCCAACTTGAACCCCAATCCGGGGTTAAATTATGGTGTTCTCCCGTACGAGTATTCGTCACCCAAACCGTCGCGTACGCCATTTTAATCATCACACCTGTTTTAGAATAAAATGAGTCTCCGCCTCCACCTTCATACTGTTCACGGTTCTGCGTGTTGTAGGCAATCCAGTTTCCGTCGGAGGTAATATCAATAGGAACCTCTGGAACAAATACGTTAAATTTGAGCAAATCTTCAAGTGTTAAAGGATTCATTTCTTCTCCGTCGCTAATTGTTGTTAACGCAAAAGCCATAAAACATAAGAGTAAGCCATAACAAATGTTAACAATGTTTTTGAAATTCATTCTATTCTTCTCCCATACGTAAAATTAACAATACGGTTCACACTCTCCAATATCTAAAGACGAAACTTTGATCAGAAAACGTGCATTATGCTAAAAATAAATTCATAAATTGACGGCTATGGGGTAGAGCGTAGATGAAACCCATAGCAGTCAATTGCGGAGAATTAACACCGAATGCAAGTATAGTTAACAGGACTATTTATCCTACTTTTGCCCCAGAACCTTCAGAAACTCCGGATCATCCTTGACATCCGAAAATTCGGGTGTATTGAGGAAAGTCGGGTAGTAGGAATCTTGGTAATTATAGGAAGTAACAGCGTACTGGTCCTGAGCGATCTTTAAATAATGTAAAGTTTTCTCGCGATCTTTCTCAGATGCCCAGATACTCACAGCAAGCATGAAATAACTATGTTCGTTCCAATTTTCCAAATCGATGGCGATTTGGAAGAAGCGTTTCGCTTCTTTATACTTCTTTGACCATACCAGACAACACCCGACGTTGTGAGCAGCACAAAAAAGTTCGTATGTATTTAGGGGAAAGTTCGCATCCAGTTTTTTCAAATCTAATTCCATATACGTGTTAACTTCCGTAAAAACCTGATTGAAACGATCCCACTCTTCCTGTTTTCCATACAACAAAATTCTATTTAATTTCACAGCCAACCAGAATTTGAAATAATGTTCCCAATCTTGTTTTTTGTTAGCACGTTCTAACTTTTCAATTCCAAGCAGAGCATCATCAAACCGGTCATTGTGTCGTAGCACTTCTGCACCTTTTTGTAGGAAATCACACCGTGAGTAGTCACTTACTTCAGGATGCTCTAAGCGTTCAGATGCCTCATTATAAAGTTGAATCCAGTCATCAATTCGACCTTCTGCTTTCCAACATTTAGCAATATTTAGATCGGAAATAATCCTCAACACATATTTTTCTGCATGCTTGCAGGCCCAACGGTAGAGAAGTGTTTGCTCCTCAATAGCTTCTCTATTTCTTCCAAGAATAGCGAGACCATTCACTAACGACTTATGCGACCAGTACCGTTCTGTATCATCTTCTACATCATCCATATACTTACGGAGTACGGATACTCGTTTTTCAATTCCGAGTTTACCCATATACGGGTATATTCCATCAACTGCAAGATGTACCAACTCAGGTGTGATTTCACTCTTGAGCACAGCGTCAATTTCGCTGTCTGCTTCTTTAAGTATATCTCCTCTGAATGTAGGATCAGATTTCACCTGTTCCATGAATAAATTGAATTTGTTCCGAATTTCTTCTAATTGACTCATGATGTTCTCCTTCAGATTATTTGATGATAGTAAATGACCAAAGAGCTCTTGATCTAAGCGTTCCTGATCAGTTTGTAAACGTTTTCGCGCGCGTTGGAGTCGACTCGTAATTGTATTTACTGACACTCCCATGACTTCACCAATCTCTTTCGTTGACATTTCGTCAAGATAGTAGAGTGTTACGACCTCGCGTTCGTTTTCTGGCAGTTTTTCCAAGAGTTGTTGAACAAGTTCATGGCAATACCCAGTTCTCTCTGTCATCCTTTGTTCCGACAGATGTTGTGTATAAGAGGATTCATCGATTTCCTGCGGATGTGTTTCTTCCAGTGATTGCATCACAGGCTTTTGCTTTCGTACCCAATCGATACAAAGTCGTTTTGCGATGACATGGAGCCACCCGGCAAATTGATTGGGATTCTTGAGTGTCGGAAGTTTTTTGTATGCCTTAAGGAAAGTGTCTTGCATAATTTCTTCAGCATAGTGAAAATCGTGAATTTTCCGCCACGCAAGGGCATGAATGCTCTCTTGGTATTTTTCTACCAAGATGCTAAAAGCAGCATCGTCGCCCGATAAGATTTTGCGAATCAGTTGAACATCGTCTTCTCTTTTCACGAAACTTCTCCTAATGAACAGATTTGGATTGTGTTTGCATTTGCCAAAGGGTAATCAAATGCTAAGTTTTGTGAAATTACACAGTGCGAAACGGTTCACACCGTACTACTTAAAGACGAAAGTTTGATCAAAAAACGTGCATTGGGTCAAAAAAGATGAAAAAATATGAAATTTTTTACGGATGGAACAGCGAAAGGGGCAGCACAAATGTTTTTTATCGTACAATGTTTGAAAAAAGGAACACTTGGCTCTTTGCAATATGGGAACTTGAAAACTACACCCTAAATTTCAACACGTACAAAGGCAAGGAACGCTCCGGAGAGAAAAATAACGAAAAATAGCGTTAGCAACAGCAAATCCACCGCTGCTGTGTTGAAATCGCGACTAAGACTG
Source organism: Candidatus Poribacteria bacterium (assembly GCA_965219695.1). Taxonomy (GTDB): domain Bacteria; phylum Poribacteria; class WGA-4E; order WGA-4E; family WGA-3G; genus MSPOR6. Next base: position 121,925 of record CBDCOJ010000027.1, read on the forward strand.
AGCGTATCTTCAAACGTCGGAATTGATTCTGGGCTGACGGGCTTTTTTGACATACCCTCATAAACCCCAATGACATGGAGACTATCAGGATCTGCCCTATCCATATCCGAGACAAATTCTCGGTATTCACGAGCGTAACGCTGCACATTTTCCACAAATTGTTGATGCCGTTCAAACCCAGTTCCAGCGAAAACCTCAATAAGATGCTGCACAAGCACTACGGGTGAGATGCGGGTGGCAGAACGCGCTAATTGAATTTGATCATGCTGCTGGGTTAAGTATTCGTGGCTCAAACGTTCCCGCTCCGTTACATCTTTGATAACATATTCACCCGCTAACTCTATTTTTTTCGCTGAATCCTCACGCGTGCCTTGCAAACGAGCGTCGTATTCACCTCTAAGTTCATTTACAAGTTGTCTCGCGCGTTGGTCGAATTGATCATAAGTCATCGGTGTTGAAAATCCACTTGCAATGGAGGCAAGCGTGCTCGGCATAAAAACTACGAAGGTGACCCACGTTAGCAGAAGTATCACAAGACTCGCTGCACTGTGCCGCACACATGACGACACCAACAAACCTAACGCAAGAAACAGACACAGGTACAGAATCGCAATAAAAAAAATAATACCTAAACGGTTCCACGCCTCAACACCAAGTTGCACATCGTTGGACGTGGAAATTACCAACAGATTCATCAACACCACGAGCGTAAACGGAACACTAATACTTACCAGTGCGCCTAAAAATTTACCAATCAACACGGTATGTCGCGGGACCGAGTTCGCCAATGTCAAACGTAGTGTACCACGCTCGCGTTCGCCAGAAATCGAATCAAAGGTGAATAGGATCGCGATGAGACTCAAGACGTACCCGATCACAAACTCCCAATCTATTTTGATAGTGTCCGGACGAATATTTTTTGAATTGAGAGTCGCGGGCATATAATCTAACTGCCAGAAGCCTGCTAAGCCATCGGTGGCCCAAGCGACAAATCCGCCGTGGACATTATCTGCCAAAAAGTCCTCTCCGCCATCTGCACAGAAATGGAGAGATGAAGGCTTTTTGTAAAGGTATCCGGGACCTCCTTGCGCAATGTGATACAAATTTGTTTCAGATTTTAGCCGATTCAGCGATTCTGTGGCGGCATCGTGATATTTTTGCATCCGCACAGGGTGTTCCTGGAGATGCACAATCGCATTGATTAGCATCAAGCTAAGAAACAATACTGCTGTCAGCGCAAACCGGAGACTATTCAGATTGTCGTAAATTTCTCGTTTCGCAATATGCCAAATCATATCTTAGTTATCAGTTGTCGGTTCTCAGTTTTTTATAGTTTCAGTTATCAGTTAAGACAGTTCTTGGAACAGTTACGTTCTCTGTGAAGGTTCCACGGCAAACCTCTTTAACTGATAACTGAAAACTACTTTACACTTCACTTTTGATGAAAATAAGAAATATTATTACGAACAGAATTATGTTAAGCATGACCAGTATGCATACATCTGGCAATGCCCGCTTAGCATTTGTGGCAACGTCAACCCTTTGAAAAGAAAACTGAGGCAAACTCTCCCAATCTACCGCGCCCTTGTCGGCAGAAAACCATTGTTGCGATCCGAAAGCGTCCTTATCGTAGTAATAATCAATCAAGGTCCGTCGGTGCCTTCGCGCCGCTTCAAAAAAATCTCTGAGTCCGCTCAGGTCTGTCCCTGCCCACGCTTGCGTTGCAGCGTCGTACATCCCGGCTGGTGAGCCTCTCAAAAGGAGGCGATCAATAACCGCTGGTTGAACGAAGATAGTTTCGAGTGCCTGTATTCGGACAAGCCATGCGCGTTCTGCGGTATTGACGATCTGTGGTCCGAGAAAACGGTAATAATCCTGTGCGTGTGGGACCTGAGGTTTGGAAGCTTCACTAAGCTCCTCAATGTTTGAAACAGCGTGATAGTCATACCTAAGTGTTGATGAATCTCTATGAAAGTATTCGTAGTGGTAACCTGATCCCCATATCTGGTTGAAATTTGGATCTGCTCCTACCATACCAAAATGGGGATCTTCTCCTGGAACGGCATCATTCGCAAGGAAGTGCTTTCGCTCTCTGTCGAATTCTTCCCACATCTGTTTGATTTCCTCGTAAGCGGATACCATACGTGGGTGAGAAGTCTGAGGAGGGGCAATTGCGGCAAGAACCGCGTTTGGATACACCAACACCCAAAACCCCCAGATAAACATAGCAAGCATCAGCGCAGTACCGGTACTGCGGGTTACTGCTGAAATTAGCATGCCGATGAGGTAGAATACCGACAGATAGACAATTGAACTCAAGATAATTCCACCGATACGGAGGAAATCACTAATACTTAGAGAAATAACGGTGGATGTTGTTAGCAAAATCACCGCGAGGAGCAAACTTATCAGTAACGGAACAAGCAAGCAGAGCATTGCACTGATATATTTCGCAAGCAGGATTTGACCGCGACTCACCGGATGCGTTACAACCAAACGCAATGTACCACGCTCGCGTTCCCCCGCAATGGCATCGTAGGCGAAAATAAGTGCTATTAGACTCAGAACGACCTGAAAAATAAAAACAATATCAATCGAAGTGAAGAGGTTGAGAAGTGGATTCGTCAATTTATACGTTCCAGTATCCCATAGCGTCGGCACAAAACTGTGAGATATCCAAATCTCGTTGCCCAGCCGTTTATCCAACCCGACATTGAAAATACTCAACGGATTTGGTGGGCGGGCAACGTTCAATCTTCCGCCCGAATAGGTTTTCAATTCCTGTGATCGCCGATGCTGCGTTTTGAGAACAGTGTTGTAAGCTTCTAACCGTCGCTCATGATCCTTGATAAGCACAAAGGTATTTGCCACCACAAGCAGCAACATAATAAGGACAGCTGCGGCGAAGCGGAACGTCATCAGGTTGTCAAGGAGTTCTCGGCGGATGAGTGTTGTTAACATGGTTTGCCCTTGAAATCAAACTGGATACAGCATTGTCCTACTTTTGCCCCAGAACCTTCAGAAACTCCGGATCATCCTTGACATCCGAAAATTCAGGTGTATTAACGAAAGATGAGTAGTAACTATCACGGAAATTATAGGAAGCTACAGCATAGTCTGCCTCAGCAATCTTGAGATGATGTAGAGTCTTCTCACGGTCCTTTTCTGATGCCCAGATACTTACAGCGAGCATGAAGTGTCCATAGTGATTCTCACCTCCCAAATCACAAGCGACTTGTAAAAAACTTCTTGCTATACTGTACTTATTTATCCACACCAGACAACAGCCAATGTCGTGAGAAAGCCAGATGAGATCACCAGTATTTACCGGTTGACCCGCATTATATTTCTTGTACTCACCTTCCATATAGTTCTTGAGTTCCGTTATGATTTCATCAAAACGTTCCGATTCATTCCGTCTGTTATACAGTAGCAAACGATTTGTTTTCACAATTAACCAAAATCGAAAATAGTGTCTCCAATCCTGTTTAGTATTCGTTTTTTCCAACTTTTCGAGTTCAATTAATGCCTCATCCGATTTTCCGTTTGCTCGAAGTACTTCTGCACCGATTTGTAGAAATTCGCAGCGGTCAAGATAACTTACATCAGGTTTTTTTAGACGTTCCGATGCCTCACGATATAGTTTAATCCATTCATCAATTCGACCTTCTGCAGACCAAGATGCAGGGTTCTCAAGATTAGAACAGAAAATATGTAATACATCCTTATCTGGAATGTCGTTTTTGCATGCCCATCGGTAAAGTTGTAATTGTTCCTCTACTGATTCTCGGTGTCTCCCAAGAAATGCAAGGCTTGAAGCTAACTCTTGATGTGCCCAAAAACGTTCTTTATTATCTGGTGCGTCATCCAAGAACTTATGTAGAAGAGAGAGTCGTTTTTCTATTCCCTGCTTACCCATGTGTGGGTATATATCATCAACCACGAGATGCGCCAACTCAGGTGTGATTTTACCCTTAAGCGCGTCATCAATCTCAATGGATGCCTCTTTAAGAATATCCTCTCTTGATGCAGGATCAGATTTTACCTGTTCCATGAATGAATTAAACTTGTTGCGAAGTTGCTCTAATTGACTCATAATATTCTCCTTCAGATTATCAGTTAATGCTAAATGACCAAAATATTCTTGATCTAAGCGTTCCTGATCAGTTTGTAAACGTTTTCGCGCGCGTTGGAGTCGACTCGTAATTGTATTCACCGACACTCCCATGACTTCACCGATCTCTTTCGTTGACATTTCGTCAAGATAGTAGAGTGTTATGACCGTGCGTTCGTTTTCTGACAGTTTTTCCAAGAGTTGTTGGACAAGCTCATGGCAATACTCAGTTCTCTCTGTCATCCGTTGTTCCGACAGATGTTGTGTATAAGAGGATTCCTCGATTTCTTGCGGATGTGTTTCTTCCAGTGATTGCATCACAGGCTTTTGCTTTCGTACCCAATCGATACAAAGTCGTTTTGCGATGACATGAAGCCACCCGGCAAATTGGTTGGGATTCTTGAGTGTCGGAAGTTTATTGTATGCCTTAAGGAAGGTGTCTTGCATAATCTCTTCCGCATGGTGAAAATCTCGAATTTTCCGCCATGCAAGTGCATGAATGCTCTCTTGGTATTTTTCGACCAAGATGCTAAAAGCAGCATCGTCGCCCGATAAGATTTTGCGAATCAGTTGAACATCGTCATCTCTTTCCACGAAACTTCCTCCTATTGAAAACGGTTTATCCTTCTATTATTTAATGACGAAAGTTTGAGCAGAAAACGTGCATCATGCCAGAAAAAATGAAAATCTTCGGAATTTTTATTGTGTTTTCACAAGTTTGTTGCAAGAGAATTGAAATAAATTATAGGCGTGACCTATCTCGGTAAGCAAGAGAGATCACGCCCTCTATGAGTCGGGAGCGTTCACAACACTCCTAAGAAAAATTGTGTGGTAGAAATAGGTTTATGGTAGATACTATAATTTTTTATTCACTTTGCACCAGCGAGGTTAGGAAACCTCGCCTACCAAGGGGTGAAAGTGTATAATTATTTATAATTCACAATAAAATACTCAAATCACTACCAACAAGTAAGAGTAAGTCTATTTCTGCCCAAGGACTTTCAGAAACTCTTTATCATCCTTTACATCAGCAAATTCAGGTGTTTCAAGGAAGGCAGGATAGTACCTGTCTTGATTCCAATAATTTAGCACATAGTCCGAGGCGAGTTTTAAGTAATGTAGCGTCTTTTCTCGATCCTTTTCTGTTGCCCAGATGCTTACAGCAAGCATGAAGTATGCATAATCGTTCTTATTCTGTAAATCAAGAGAGATTTGTAGATTGTGTTTTGCTTCCTCATACTTCTTCATCCACACCAAACAGCAACCCACATCGTGAGCAGCCCAAATAAGATCATTAATATTCACAGGATAGCCTGCTCCATGCTTTTCCACTTCCAGTTCAATGAACCTTTGGAGATCAGCAAACACTTGATCAAAACGATCCCAGTTACCTTGTTTTCCGTATATCAAAAGTCTATTTGTTCTCACAGCCAACCAGAATCTGAAATAATGCTCCCAATCCTGGTCTTTGTTAGCAAGTTCCAACTTTTCAATACCAAGCAATGCCTCGTCAAAGCGGTCATTGCCTCGTAGTACTTCTGCACCTATTTGAAGGAAATCGCAACGAGAGTAGTCACTCACTTCAGGCTTTTCAAGACGTTCAGATGCTTCATCAAAAAGTTGAAACCATTCATCAATACGCCCTTCTTCTTTCCAACATCCTGCGCTGGTGAGATTGGAAACAACTTCCAACACGTATTTATCTGACAAATTTTTGCATGTCCAACGGTAAAGACTTTTCTGTTCATCAATAGCCTCTGCGTTTCTATCCAGACAAGTTAGGCTATACACTAAGTGTTCATGTGCCCAGAAACGCTCCTCATCATTGGGTGCTATGTCTTGATACTTTCGGAGCAACGGGATCCGTTTTTCCATACCGATTTTGCCATAATGAGCAAATATCTTATCCACAGCGAGATGTGCCAACTCAGGTGTGATTTCACCCTTGAGTGCCTCTTCCACCTCGTCATAAGCTTCCTTTAGGTATTCCTCTCCCGAAAGAATATCCTCTCCAGAAAGCGGATAAGATTCCACTTTTTCCATGAATGCATTAAACTTGCCGCGAATTTCCTCTAATTTACCAGACATTATATCTCCTTTTTGGCCACCCCATATCTCGCGAATCGTGTGTTCCTCCTTCTGCAGACGTTTACGAGCACGGTGGAGCCGACTCTTGACCGTGTTAGGTGAAACACCTAAAACCTCGCTAATGTCCTCACATGATTTGTTATCAAGATAGTGAAGTGTTACAGCAGCACGTTCACTCACTGGCAACTTTTGAAGGAGGTTATTGACAACTTCACGTTGCCGTTCACTCACGAATTCTTCCTGTTGATGCGTGTGGTATTGTGTATAAGCCAGATCTTCCAATTCCTCTGTTGGCATCGCATCTAACGATGCCATTGGGATACGCTTTTTTTCAAACCAAGCAAAACAGTAGCGCGCCGCGATCACGTAAAGCCATCCTGCAAAACTATTCTGATTTTTCAAGGTGTTGAGTCTTTGATAAACTCTGAAGAATATATCTTGCGTGATTTCTTCAGCGATGTGGTAATCACCAATTTTTCGCCATACAAAAGCGTGGACCGGCTTTTGATATTTTTGCACAAGTGTATTGAAAGCAGATTGGTCGCCTGCCAATGTGCGTTGAATCAATTGTGCGTCATCGTTTTGCATGCCTCAGCTCCAAAAACGAATTGTCTTTCATAATGTTAAGATAGGTTATAGAAGCGGCAGGGTTGCATAAAATGCAATAAACAGGAAAAATGATGATTTTTTATCTCTTACTTTCTGGTTCATATAGGTTAGGCGGGGACATAGAGACCCCGCCCATAGGTGTCAACTTAAGGAATCTTCGATTGCATAAACCTTCTTCAGTCCCGTAGGGACGCAATGTTTATAGATATACGTCATGAAAACCTCTTTAGTCCCGTAGGGACGATATGTTTGTCTAATGTCATTGTTCTACACATATCGTCCCTACGGGACTAAAGAAACCTTGTGTAACCGTGATTCTATAAACATATCGTCCCTACGGGACTGAATATAAGACAGTCTCAATCTCCATGCCGATTCAGAGGTGTTCACAATAACTCATATATTTTCTTAAGTTGACACCTATGGGGACATAGAGACCCCGCCCTACGACACTATTCAGCACTTTAAAGACTTATGCTATATATTGCGTAACCTATGATACTAAAATGCCCGAATCACTTTTGCAACCAAACGTTGTTTGAATTCCAAAGCATTTGGATCTCCGAGAATGATAAAAAAGTCCATGCCCGCATAGCCAGAACGGCGCAATGCGAAATATACGTTAACATGCTCTGCTTGCCATATTAAGCGGCTGCCGAGACTTAAGGCTGGACTGAAATCATAGGTGAAAGTGAGGATCTGTTGATAACGTCTCTTGAAGTGCCACTGGATTTGTGAGGAGAGTCCTGCGGTGAAGCCATAGGCACGTAGATTAAGATTTCCGCTGATACGATGAATCCGTTTACCTGCTTGTTCACCCCAATTGTAGGTAATGCCAACATTATTGAACCTGTCAGAAGCACGCGCCCGTAATCCGATGCTGAAAACACTATCGTTGAATTCTTCAAATTTTCCGCCCCTCCAGCCAGTGGCAAGTGCATAGTCGCTATGTGTTAGGATAAGTGAAGATATGGATAGGTCACGCCGGAAAACCTCGTTTTCGTAAGTATTAGAAATCTGACTTTGGACAGAAGCGGATACCCTACGGAAGAATCCTTGACGCCATTCATTTTTAATAAAGGTACCTATACCTACGCCGCGGTAGCCGGTGAACGGACGGTAACCGAGTCTATTGACGAAATCCGTATCCACAAAAAATGCGGACAAGTAGGGTTGGAAAATCGGTCCGTTGTAGCCTAAACTGACAAATCCATTCCTTCCGTCCGATTCGTCTGTCCAAGTTTGCACGAGATTAGAACCAACTGAAAATTTACCGTGGCGCACATCTCCGGAAAGATAACCTACATTGTTCAATCCAGTATCACGGTGATGGTGAGACAAAAAAGCGGCATTTATGTTAGATGTCGCCGTTAAAGATTGTGTGGCACGGACAATAAAGTTCTGATTGTTTCGATGATAGGTGCCTAATGTGCCAATTGAGGTGTTTTTTCCAAGTTTTCCAAAGAGTTTTAGCCCTCCGTCCATATCTGCTATCCGCCGCGAATGAAAGGAATTTCCAAGCCTGTAGACATTGCCACCTTCAGAAAAGAAAGGGCGTCGGTCACCTACATAGCGTTCGCCGTAAGAGAAATCAATCCCTTCGACATCTTGTTCAATATTATCAAAATCTGGGTAGGCTGTTCCGATGAGTCGTATTTGTGGCGTCACCTCATAGCGGATGTCGCCACCTGCGCGGGCAGTATATTCCCATCGCGACTTGGAGGTCGCTCCTTCAGGAGTCTCTGTTTCATTGATGCCGCCGATTAGATATGGGAGTAACTTCAGTTCACGTTTTCGGCGTGGTGGTAACACATCTACCCAATGTCCATCGTTTTCTCGGAATTCGTTAACGCCTAAATTACACCACCACGATTTTTCTCCGGTTCGCTGCTGTCCTCGATCAATGTTAATTCCCATCCGAATAGGTTTGTTTGTGTCTGGATAATCCAGCATCTGCCAGGGGATTTCTATCTCTACAATCCATCCATCTTCTACTATCTGAGCTGCAGTTTTCCACAGTCCGATCCATTCGCTTTTTTCCGCGCGTCCTGTGGCAAGATGCGCATATTTCGTGCCGAGCGCATTAACAAGAAAGAAATTTCTGTCAGAAAACTGGTGTGTGTGGAACGGGTCAAGGCTGAAGGACACCCAATCTTCACCTTGAAATCGCGTTTGATCTTTGGTTTGACGTGCTACAATTTTGTCGGGCATATCGTCGTAAAGGTGAAGTCCGATATAGATGGCTTTATCTGTGTAGACGAGTCTACCAACAGATTGATTTTTTGCCGGTTTTTCAGTGCGTTCATCAGTGAAACCAGTAGCTTGTGGTGCGTCTTGCCAGCAAGCATCATTGAGAATACCATCAATAGTTGGCGGTTGTTCGGTTTTGATTGCGGGGAGTTCTTTTTTAACGGTTTGTGTTTCTTGTGCATGTGCAGTTTGTCCGTTTGTAATTGATATAAGCGATAGTGTGATGAGTAAAATTATTCCATAAATCATCTGTGATTTCATCAATTAGTTTTCTCCATTTTTAGGTGTTTTATATATGTTTACTTTGTAATTTGATGAAGATTAAGAAGTAGTTTCTATACTTCATCAGAATGTTTCTACTGAAAGGTTAAACCCCTACACGAACTATATGTCCATACTGATCACAATAGACGTGTAGGGATTTGCCGCTATCTTTATAGAGACACATACTCTATAGAAGGATAGTGAGAAAGCAATTATTTTCTCATACTATAGTGGATTTTGGAATTACTTGGACATTCTACACCAGCGAGGTTAGGAAACCTCGCCTACCAGTTAATATAAGAGGCGCAATGAATTGCGCGACTACAAACACTGCAATGCCTAGAAAATGTTCACTTAATTCTATAATTCACTATAAATACGAAAACTAAGTGTCTTTGCGTATGGTGTTGGAATGAAATTCCGAGATGCTTTCAACACCGCGGAGCAACATTTCATCACTAAGACCGAACACTTCGAGGATTTTCATTGGCCGCTTCACTGTGTCAAGAAGCCGCTGGTTCGGCAGGACAAGAACAGAATCAGCGTTTTCGCGAAGTTCCTGCAGTCCCTGTTCTGCGCGTTCGGCGCGTCGTTCGCCCTCAAACTTAAACGGACAAGTGACAATGCCAACAGTTAAAGCACCTTGTTCCCGCGCAAGAGATGCAATCAGTGGTGCGGCACCTGTGCCTGTTCCACCACCCATGCCAGCAGTAACAAAGACCATATCTGCGTCCGCAACGATGCTTTGGAGTTTTTCCCGATCTTCCTCAGCGGCTCTTTTACCTATCTCTGGATTTGCTCCACAGCCAAGCCCTTGCGTAGTGTTAGCACCGATCTGCACCGGTGTTGCAGCTTCGCATTTATTCAGTGCTTTTTGATCTGTGTTCACAACAAAAAATTCAATGTCTGTCAATCCGGCTTCTACCATTCGTTTGACAGCGTTCCCTCCTGCTCCACCGACTCCAATAACTTTAATTTGGGTTCGGGTGCGTTTGGATTCTTTTTGTTTGGATGACATAATTCTAACTCCTTCAGGTTCGACACCAAACTCCTTACGCAGGAGTTCACGTGTCTGTCTTAATTTGGTTTTGATTGTTCCTATCGCTAATCCGAGTTCTGCATGGATCTCTTTAATACTCCACAATTCCAGATAGTATAACTCCGCGACGCGGCGTACTTTATCTGGTAGGTGATGCACTGCTTCTGCTACTGCCTCACAAAGTTCTGTTTCTCGGAAACGTGCAACTGCATTCTGATCAATTTGATCGGTTAAGTAAGCATCACTGCACAGAATTTCACCCTTTGAATGGTGTCGAGAAGCGTAGTACCTCTTGCAGGCGTTGTAAGCAATGCGATGCAACCATCCGCCAAAACTCTCAACGTTTCGCAATCCGCTGAAGTTTTCCCAAACAGATCGCCAGACGTCCATGAGAATTTCTTCAGCGTCGCGACGTTGTCTTGAATTTGCGATAATCACTTTCCAGATGCGTGGGCTATAACGCAACATCAGTTCTGTCAATGCTGACTCATCACCAGTTTGTGCCAATCGGATAAGTTCCTCATCTGTCAGATCCGTGTACGTTGATAGTTCATCTTGCATAAACATTTTCCAATTAGATTTAACCTAAAGAGTAGATTTTTTCGGGAGGTGGTTTAAAAAAAGCAAATTAATTTAGAATTTACAGTGAAGCCCATAATTATCTGGACATTGGCGACGTTAGGAAACCTCGCCTACCAGGTGAAAGTGTCTATTTATTTTTCTAATGCACCATATTTCATCAATTAGCGTCTTCCGTTTTTAGATATTTTAGTGGGTTTTCAACAATATAATCTCCTGAGTCCTCAAGGAACTGCTGTACCAGAAAGACGTGTCCACCACCAATAATTAACAATATCCGGTCGTCTTCAGATTCGGTGATACGCGTCAGATTGACAAAAATCTTGAGATTACGGGCATACCAACGATGCACAAGCCAATTTGCCCCGGGGTATTGATCGCCTAATCCAATCCGTGCACCCCGTAGGTATAACTGATGGTCGGCGCGCCTGCCTTCAGGTTCGTTGCCGCGTATGTACATATCAATGAGTGATTCGTATTTCACGGGTACAATCCAGACTCTGCCATCTTCCTCCTCGTGAAATTCCACGTCGCCATCAGGATAATAGTCCTCTATGCTTGACAACAAGTGTTCTTGATTGTGTTCCTTTGCGAATTTTTCAGTATCGGTCAAATCCGAGTCAAAATCTTCTGGGAAAAACGGGTTATGCTTTGGCCAATAATCAACACCGTACAACTTCTGATGTCCCATCTGCTTAGCTAACCTAAACCCAATCTGGTCACCTTCTCCACGTTTGAGTTCGTAGGCGCCTTCCAGGTAACCTTGGTAGTTCGCATTAATTTCAGACATAAACCTTTCATCTGCCTCAAGTGCAATCTTAGTCGGACGGAACGGTTTAAGTAGTGTCACGAGTTGTTCAATTTCGCGCTGGCGTTTTGGCGCAAGCACGTCGTCCATTTTGAAATTGTATGCGTCCGCGCCAGGGTTCGCTAAGTGTCCACTGCCGAGAATCATGATTGTTGGTTTCATACTTGTGTTTTCTCCTTTGATATTTCAAACATTATAGCACGCTTGAAGAACCGATGCTATTGTAAAGCTAACAGTAGGAAGTCATTCAGTTTTATGTTTTTGAGTATAGAGACCACTATATACTTGGTTTAGAAACAACAATGTCTCAAAAAAAAACCGACTCCGAATACACATATTGCATTCGGAGTCGGTTTATTGCTGTTACCTACATTGTTTTCTTATATCGGACTCACGTTAGGCAGTATTCTTGAATAGGTGCGGTCCTACCAATGGAAATTAGATTCATCTGATTCCGTAGAGACCCTAATACGTTGAGAAATGCCATCGTAGCGACTAAAAGAAGTCTGAATTCCAATTAATGTGTCAAGTCTAAACGGATAGACTTTATTGTGATCTCCTCGACTGGAATATCCGTCCCCGTTAAACTGGACAATCAAACGAAGTGAGTCGGGATGCTCTTCACTTCCGAATCCAGACTCGGTACATTTTAGATTGATAGAAAGACGTGGTTCTTCAGAATCAAAATGGATTGTTTCTCTAAAATCCTGTGTAACGGAGTATACTTTTTCTTTTTCATGCGTGATGACTGTACTACCGAAGTTGCTTTTCTCTTTTCTGTAGTCGGTAGAGATAAGCATTTTGAATTCTGTACCTGTGGGTACATCTAAGGACACGGTGGCACTTTCAGGTAGTTCAAGGTTAGGAAACCTCATTACGCGATCCGTTTCAGCACAACCAATAAGAAAAGGCAGTGTAAAGAGAAAAACAAAAACGGTAAGCTTTAAAGACTGATTCAATTTTTTCATTGGACTCTCCTTTCAATTTAAATTATAGTGAAACCCATAATTATTTTTACGTTTTGTTCTTATGTGGATTTCAAACACACCATAAATATACTAAAGTTTGGACAATTTTAAGATTTTTAGAGACAAAAAGCAGAAAAGCAGGTATCCTTTTTTATGCCGTGCTAAATCCAACGCTGCGTTCTATAAAATACCGAAGCATCGCAAACCTGGCAGACCCAAGAAATACGGAGACCGTCTTGATATTCGCAGATTGCGGTATAGCGTGATGGAAATAGCAGGGAAAATACATTCAGTTGCCTCAAAGATAGTTCGAACGAAAATGTGTCCTGCTGATGTGCGGCTCGTTGTGATACGCACACGCCCAAAAAAGTCAAAACCTTATCGGTATTTTCTTGTTTTTACAACAGGTATGACGCTTGAAATATCACAGATTGTCAAACACTATCGCCACAGATGGCAGATTGAGACGGCTTTCCGAGATGTCAAACAAAACTTCGGTTTTGATAAGTATCAAGTCAAATCTCGGAAAAGCATCAATCGGTTTGTGCAGCTCAGTTTCGTTGCCGCAAGTCTAACGAAACTCATATTTACAGGACACACCCAAACAGAAAAGGTGAAAGTTGAAGATGTTTGCCAACAAATCGGGATACATTGGTATCGTCCTGTTCGGCTCACACTCGGATTGTGTGACGCTTTTCTACGCTTGCAAATAGCACAAACATTATTTTCTGTGAGTTCCATACAAAAATAGAACTCACAGAAAATTACACAGGTCTTTCGGCAAATCAACGATACACATAGTGATATAGCTACTTGAATCTAACAATATTGTCCAAACTTTAGTGGAGTTACTGCTAACAACTTATTGTCGTTTGAATCGAGTTTGACATCGCTGATAGCAGCCCATGCATGTTCTGAGGCACCGCCTCTCGCGTGCCAACCGTCCATGTTCTTACCATTAAATAGAGAAATTTGAGTATTTTCCATGATAAAAATTCCTCCATTGTTAGTTTAGTGTATGAAAAAGATTGTTAAATCAGAAATCAAGCGTTAATCCAACGTAAACAATTAACGGCAATTGTGGTAATTCGCCCGTTCCCTCCTCAAGGTAGATGTCATCAGTCCCTGTGATCTTCTGTGGTTCATCAATAACAAGTTTTATCTTATTTTTTCGGTTATATATATTTAAAATATCAAGGAATCCGCCAACCTGTGTTTCCCATAACTTCCATTTGCGACTCACCCGCATGTCCAACTTATGGTACGGTTCGAGTTCAACAGTGAAGTTCTCTTCAGCGGCGGCGAGCAGTGGATTCAAACCACGAGTTATCGGATCTTGAACCAGCGTAATTGAATTGACAGGAGCTTCTGATGTTCCGCTTAGATACTGCCACTTTGCCCCTATCTCAAAATTCGGTGTAAAATTATAGTTAGCAACGATGCTAACAATGTGTGTCCTATCAAAGAGATGTGGTTTATAGTCTGCGTCGGGGTTCTCGCGACGCTCCGCATGTGTCCAGCTATATGAAACCCAACCGAAGAACTTATCTAAAACACGGTGACGCACGAATGCTTCTGCACCGCCAATATAGCCCGTCCCCTGATTCAGATAGTCCCCATCCTTATTCTTTGTGACTAACTTATCGGAATTTTTGTAATAGGTAGCGAGTTTGAGTTCCGTTTGCGGCGAGATTTTATGTTCAATTTCTAAAATATAGTGCTGTGAAAGGCTGGATTTCAACGCTGGATTCCCATTTTCCGACAGGACTTGGAACGGTTTTGGACTCTGTTCATAGTGTCCATATCCGAATCGGAGATTAGAACCGATCGGCAGTTCAAAATTAACGCTGCCCCTGGGTTGAATTGAGACCTCTTCTGTTAGATCCAGATAATCAAGCCTGGCACCAAGTGCGACAGACATGAAGGAGGAAAGGTTATATCGTCCTTGGAGGTATCCTTCAGCACGGAAAAAATCGTGGCCAAATTCATCGTGTGCCTCTTTTATGCCAGTGAACACTCTCTCCGTATGAGTCCCACCCCCTCTTTGTTCACGAGTGCCTATGCCGGGGGGTGGGTTTGGATCTTTTGCCGTTTGAGTAACTTGATACTCACTATGTATTGTAACCGACTCAAACTGTGTCTCTTTACTGTCTTCGAAGCTGATGGCGGGGCTAAAAGAAAAAAGGAGACCAGGTTCTATTTGGATCCTTGGGTTTAAACGGAAAGTCACATCCTCTCGAAGTGTCCATACTGGAACATTAACTCGGACTGTGTACGTATCAAATCTTGCAGTAAGCGTTATGGGATCGTCTGGAAAATGTATTATGCGACCATCCCGCCTTACATCTACAGGATTACGGAATTCAACATTGAGAAAATTAACGGAATGGGTCAAAGAAAGATGGGAGGTAAGATTATCAGAGAAATCGGAGCGGAGATGGATGCCTTGCCCCTCAAATCCATTTTTAAAGTACATAGAAGGGCTCCATATATTAACTTCTGCCACTTCCATACTTTCCGATCCCGGTAAAAATTCGTAGCTTTCCAGTTCCTTTGCAGGCGTAATTTTTGTCACCTCTCCCACAGTGTTAAAATGGTCCGTTGCAGCGAAGGCGTTCAACGTAAGAAAGTGCTTTTTACCGAAAGCTTGAACAAATTTGAACTGGGAATCTGCAAAATAAGGGAATTGATCGTCAATGAACAGCCCAACGATAAGGTCTAAATAGCTCCGGCGCGCTGCAACATAAGCGTATCCTTTCTTGCCAATTTTGCCTTCAAGTATCCCCTCCGAATACAGAAAATTGAGATTAAATTTCCCACGCCACCTTTTATCAAGCCGGTTGCGCGAGTGGATATCTAAGACATTTTGCGAATCCAACCCAAATTGGGCACCGTATCCGCCTGCATAGATATCAACATCCTCAATAATTTCCGAGCTGATAGTTGAAAGTAAACCGCCGCCGTGAAAAGGATAACCTAACGGCGTTCTGTCAAAATAGTAGAGATTGGAATCCGGTTCGCTCCCGCGAATATAGAGGATACCGAGGAGATCGTTCGGTATGCCAATGCCCGGTAACGTGGTAAGTCCACGTAGAATATCGTTAGCGGCACCGGGGATCCGTAGCAGTTCGCTCCCGAGGATACGTTTTCTACTCACTGTTGGTGGAAGACGATCCCCCTCTACAATGACCGTTTCGAGTTCAACGACCTCCTTGAGGAGCATTTTTACCTTTGTGGTTTCGTCTACCTGGACCTCAACTAATGTTTTTGTCTGTGTTGCATACGCCTCGTGACTGATGGATACCGTCCAAGTTCCCGGTGCAATATCTGTGAACACAAATTTCCCACTTGCATCAGTTGTTTGCTGTTGATCAATTTCAATAATTCGGACCTCTGCACCTGCTAAGGGGTCACCAGTACTTTCATGCAAAACTGCCCCTTCAATTGTTCCGGTTTGGGCAAGGGCAGATAACGGAAGTACGAAAACCAATAGTCCAAAGAAAAGATGTTTGATCACTTGATAATTCCTCGCAAATTAAGATTAGGTTATTCATCTATGTTCCGAGATGTATTCCCCTTACTTATACCGTTCCACCTACTAAAAATAGTTCGGACGTTTAATAGTGTGCCAACTTCAAAGAAACCAGGTATATCATCTATATTTTTCGTATTATCTAAAGAATTCTCTATCGATTCAGGGGATATAGGTTGCGCGGAATATATTCTATCGCGATTTCCGTCATCAAAATTCCCTTCACCGTTGAACTTGATAATTAGATGGAGCGACTTAGTGTCTTCGTCGCTTTCAGATTCAAGTACAGTGCATTTGAGTTTGACAGAAAAGTATCGTTCATCAGGATCAACTAACGGAAATGCCTCAGAATCTACCAACGGAAATGTCTGACTAAAATCTTCCGTAAAAGAGAACTTCTGTTCGGTATTGTGAACGATAAATTTGTTCCCAAGATCGTCCCTTTCTTCTCTGTAGTCGCTGGAAACAGCAAGATCGAATGCTGCACCTGCGGGGACTTCTACCGTCACAGTGACACTATCAGGTAGATCGATATCCGGGAAATGCATTTTACGGTCTTCTTCACCACAACCTATAAGAAAAGGTAACGCAAATAGAAAGACAAGGGCAGTCCAACTGAAAAACGGATTTAATTTCATTGTTCTCTCCTTTATCACTTGATATGCACATGGATTGTCCAAACTTTAGTAAATATAAGAGGCGCAATGAATTGCGCGACTACAAACACTCCTAATCGTGAGAAAATGTAAAGGTTTTTTAGATTCTACTATAAATGATTACCCAATATCGTTCCTTTCAGTAAGATTAAAATGTGCGAGACCATTTGAAATTAGCTTGATATCCTCGATCCCTCTCAAGTGCTCTGGCGAGGTTTAACCTGAAGATACCGAATTGGAAACCGATACCAAGGTTGGCCTTTGGATAAACATCCTTTATGTCTTCCAAATTATCCCATGCTTGTCCTATATCTACAAAAGGCACAATGAAAATCTTACTTGTTAAACTATGAACATACTCCAAATTGAAGAGAAACCCATGGTTGCCCACAAATTCGTAGAGCGAGTATCCGCGTAAAGTTCCAGTGCCACCCAGCACAAATTGGCGTTGATAAGGCAACGAATACTGAGTAGCAGCTAACCCAACTTTTAAACGCGTATCAACCTGATCGTCTCCAATAGGATAGTAGTTGCGGAGGTGTATCACAAAACGCGCGAAATCATAATCTGAACCAATTTCAGAAGCAGAAAACTCACCAAGAAATGTGTTATACCATTCGTTATTGTTTCTTCGGTTTCCCAAGTCGTATCTAACTTTGGTGTTTTCCCGAGTATCAAAATCGTATTTTAAGGAAATACTATGCATTCTGCCATCGTATATTGGAGAATTTTCCCTGGCATCTGTGCCTAAGTGGTAACTTGAAGTCCCGATTCTGAAGTAAGAATCGCTGTAATCCCACATGCTAATGCTTTCATGTTCTTCCAAGAGTAGCGATAGTCCGAGTGTATGCTTTAAAGATGGATGCTCCCATTGCAGTGCCATCACGCCGCCTTGTCGGGTATAGTAGTCATTGAAGTCCGCATCAGTGAATGCTCTCAAGAATTGCTCACTGCCGCTTAACAAGAGGTCTCTGTCCCTGACAGATGTTAGTCTATGGATTTGGGCACTAAATGTGAGATTTGATTTCTCACCGAATGTGACACCACCACCAAGCCGGTAATTGGGAGTTTCTGTCCGAAGCGCATAACTCATAGTACCAAATGCAAATGGTTTCGGTGATGGACTTGTTCGTATACCGATTGTTGTTGCGTTTGGACTTATGTCCCGTAGAATCGTTTCACCGGATCTTTCAAAAAAGAGTGGGTCGTAATGCCATCTTTTTCCAATTTCAAATCCACCACCGAGTCTAAGCCCATCAATAGGATTTAGACCGCTGGTATTTAAGAGGCGAAAGTAATCCTTGTCAGTAAGAGAAACTTCGTTGCCTTGGGTAAAAACACCTGCGGGGTTGTATCTGCCTCTTTCAAACGCATCTAACATCCCTTGCATACGTGATGATTTTGATGGTGGTAGTACCTGCATCCAATTGCCATCGTTGGTGTATAGTTTTTCAACACCGATATTTGACCACCAAGAATGCTCACCTGTCCGTTGTTGTTTTCTGTCAAAGTTAATACCCATGGAGATTGGTTCAGTAGTTTCAGGATAATCCAGTATTTGCCAAGGGATTTCCATCTCCACAACCCATCCATCATCAACAATTTTTGATGCGACTTTCCACTGATCTGCCCATTCGGGATTCTTTGGACGGGCTGTAGCAAAATACACATATTTTTTACCGAGTGGATTTACCATAAACAGGGTGCGATGTTCGGATTTGCGTGTGTGAAATGGGTCAATGCTGAAGCAGACTGAATCTTCGTTTACGAAACGGACCTGGTCTTTGGTTTGAAGTGCTACGATTTTTTGGGGTTGGGAATCGTAGAGATGCCATGCAACGTAGATTGATTTGTCCGTATAAACCAGCTTAACTGTGGTCTGATCTTTGACCGGTTTCTCGGTGCTCACATGAGTAAATTTATCGGCTTGGGGTGCAATTTTCCAGCATTTATCCTCAAGTTTTCCATCAATTTTTGGCGGTTTTTCGATTTTAACCGCGAGTATCTCTTTTTGAACGGTATCTCTATCTGCGCCTGGTTCAACACTTGCCTTCAATGTGCCCTCAATATCAATATCTGTCATACCGAAACTGCTGAGATTTCTGAGCAATTCAGTAATCCTCTCTGGAGCGATTTCACCCACAATGTTTATAAAGGTAACCTCATCCGGTTCATGAGACGCGAAGATGACAAAGATACCATAAGCCACATCTTCATCAAATAGCAAACTGATTTCAACAATTTCATCTTTTTCTTTGATTTTGACGAGTACTTCCCACTCATTTTCCTTCAGTTTATTCTGGTAATACTTTATCATTCCCGATTCGGATTCACCATAATTTTCGTAGGTCCGGAGGTAGATACCGTCAATCATCTGAATCAGTTCCGCTACCTCTGGTTTAGAACTAACAGATTTGGTTACCAAATTGATGAGTTTATTAGTTAGATTGACTTCAACCTGTGCTTCAAGCGAGTCCAGATAGTCAAACGGGATATGTCCTTTTTTCATGTTTTCATCTGGTCGTTCTTCTTGTGCTAATGCCTGCTGGGTCGGTATAATCCATAATGCTAAGCAGCACACAGTGAACAACAGTGTAAGAGGCCTTTGCAATTTCATGGTGTTATTCTCCTTCTATATAATGCTTCAATTAATAGGAAACTTTGCTTGTGCGTGAAACGTGTTTCAAATCTATTGCAAAGCATCTTGGTTATTGTTCTATGCGAAGTTTTTTCTCAATTTTCAGGTTTTTCAAGAACTCCGGTTCGGATTCCATAATTTTCCCAAAGAGAATTCCGAGTTTTTGAAAATCAATCTTCCCGAAAATATTTACAAAAGTAGTGTTATGTTCGTCAGTGAAAGAGATGAAAACCCCATGTAGTACACCGGGTTCATTGGCAAAGAGTAGACTGACATGGAGTTGGTCTTTAACCTTAATAAAATTTTCCCACTTTTCCGTTCTGAGGATGTCCTGGTAGTGGCGTGTTATTTCAATCAAGTTCCCAGCTTCTTTATCATAACTCCGGATAAAAACACCTTCTATCATCTCTGCATACTCTGCATATTCCGGTAAGTTTACTGTGAAATTGATAAAGAGATTGAAAAATGATTTATCTAAATTGATTTCAACTGTAGGTGCTGGCGCGTTTGACATGTTCATATCTATTTTGCCACGAATTGCATCGGTTTCCGCTATGCTATTGCCAAAAAAGCAGAAAGCGAGTAGAAGGGTTATCAGGCTAAATCGTTTCATTTTATATTTCCTCCTGGAATTAATGAATTAGGTTTTACAGAAAAATTTGTATGTTTAGTTTTAGACGTAATTGTCCCTGAATTCGGAAGATCGCCAGTTAAGCGATTTAGTATACCTAAACTTTTATTGATTGCCGAAGAGATTTTTGATGTTGATTTGAAAGCACTGTGTGATGCTTCGTCAATCTTAAGAGATGTGAAACTGTCATTTACCGCAAGACCTGTTTTATGGAAAGCGGACTGCATTTTGCTCATTGCGTAGTTGAAGTCGCTTTTTGCTTGTTCTATTTCAACGTGCCTTTGATGCTGATGGATACCAAATAACACTATTCCGACAAGACAGGCAAGTGCGCTGATACGAAGAAATAGTTGGAGCGAGTTTTCCCAAGCGAATACATTCAAAAAACGATCCACCCAATTATCGTTGTTAGGATGCGTCTGAATATAAGCCGTAACCTCACTTAATATATCAGGAGATAACGTTGGTTTAGGCAGATCATCTAACACAGTATCAATTGTTTGCGCCAAATTGAATTCGTGCTGACATGTTTCACATGTGGTGAGATGGGATGTGATAGCAGTTTCGAAGGCAGCATCCAATTCCCCTGCAATAAATTCTTCAATTTGTGCTTGACAGTCTGCGCAAGTCATTTCGTGTGATGGATTTTGAGTCATCGGTTATGTCTCCATTAGGCGGTTCAATATCTCCCGCAATTTCTTGCGAGCACGAAAAACGGTTGATTTTACAGTGTTTTCAGATTGTTTCAAGACTTGTGCTATTTCTTTATAACTCATTTCTTCTAATTCTCGCATAATTACGATTGATCGCATGGCTGGTGGTAATTCACTGATCGCTTGATGCACTAACTGCTTATGTTCCTGCTTAATGGTAGTATCCTCCGGGGTTGGATTCGACCGATATGAATGTGTATGCAGTAGCATTTCAAGCGTTTCACCATCTTCTTCGGATAAATGCACCCGAAATTTCCGTCGTTTTAGTTGGTTATAACAGAGATTCTGAACGCATTTCAGCAACCATGAGCGAACGGTTTCCTGCCTTAATTTTGTGCGGTGTTGCCATGCCTTGATAAAGGTTTCTTGTGTCATATCCTTTGCGTCTTCACTGTTTTTGAGTAGATAGAAGGCATGCCGATAAACCTGATCTTGATGTTTGCGGACCAGTTCAAGGAATTCATCTTCTGTCATGTTGCAACTCCGCGCGCTCGGGTTAATGCTACTACAAACAAGTTGCCAAAAAGTTGCATCTTTTTTTATATTTTTTGAATAATTTATAAAAAATATGTAAGAAACGCAATGAATTGCGCGACTACAACGCTGCAAGAAAAAACCTTAATGACAATTTTGAAGGTCTAAACCTACATAAACCGACATTAAGGCTATTGTGAAATATTTTTTCCGATTTGAGTTGCTTAGTTATAGCACAGCATTTTGCGCTGGATTGAGCAGTAGCGATGGTAGGATACCGATGAGTAAAACGCCAATTGCAGCGAGAACTAATCCGATGACTAAGGTTGAGGGATATGGACTGAACTCCAGTTCTTCTTCAGGTTCACGCATATACATTGTTACGACAACTCGTAGATAGTAGAAAGCTGAAATTGCCGTGTTAATAGCACCGACAATGACAAGCAAGTAGAGTTCTGCACCGATTGCGGATTTGAATAAATAGAATTTTCCGACAAATCCCGCGGTGGGTGGAAAACCCGCAAGGGATAGAAGCATTAGCATCATAAAGATGCCGAGTAGAGGCTTACGGAAACCGAGTCCTGCGTAATCCGAAATCGTCAAACTTTCGCCATCAGCTGTTTTGGCTAAGATAACCGCACCGAAAGCACCGATATTCATTACACAGTAAACAAGAAGATAGACCATTGCGCTTGATTTACCGTCTGGGTTTGCTGCAGCTAAGCCTATCATCACGTAACCAGCGTGGGCAATACTTGAATAGGCGAGCATCCGTTTGATGTTTGTTTGTGCTATAGCAATAACATTACCAACCGTCATCGTCAACATCGCCAACAACACGATTACACCTGTCCATTCAGACTGTATATCTGGCAACGCTTCCATAAAAATCCGAATAAATGCTGCAAATCCAGCTGCTTTTGGTCCCGCAGAAATGAAGGCAGCGATTGTGGTAGGTGCGCCTTCGTAAACATCGGGTGCCCATTGGTGGAACGGAACGATGGCAACCTTAAACCCAAATCCAACGATAAGTAGGAATGTCCCTGCTAAGAGAAGTGGGGATTGACTTTCAGTGGTGAGTTTCTCTGCAATACCTGGAATACTTGTTGTCCCAGCAGCACCGTAAATTAGCGCGATTCCGTAGAGGAAAAATGCGCTTGCAAATGCACCGAGTAGCAGATATTTCATCCCTGCTTCGCTTGAAGCGGGACTTTCACGGAAATAGCCTGCTAACACATACAACGATAGCGACATTAGTTCTAAGCCGAGGAAAATGATAATCAATTCATTCCCCGCAGCCATCAACATCATGCCGAGTGTTGCCAGCAGAATGAGTAGGTAGTATGGTCCCTGCTTTTTATCTTCTTTCCCTAAATAACTAATTGAGATGAGAGCAACCAAAATTGTTGAAACGAGGAAGATAATGTTGAAAAAGAGTGAATAACTATCTACCCTGAACATGTCGTTGAACTGGGTTTGATCTGTCCCCGCTTGCAGCAGATTAATAGATGCCCATAAGGCAATCACTGCTCCAACAATTGTCATCCATCCCAATGTCTTTTTTGAAATAGAGTCAATCATGTCAAAAACAAGGACAATGAGTAATGTTGAAACGATGACA
Organism: Candidatus Poribacteria bacterium; assembly: GCA_965219695.1. GTDB lineage: Bacteria > Poribacteria > WGA-4E > WGA-4E > WGA-3G > MSPOR6. Next base: position 144,909 of record CBDCOJ010000027.1, read on the forward strand.
AGTTGTGGCATCAATAGTGACCAATTAATATCAGGTATCTCAACTGGCATTCAAAACCTCCGTTTTTATAACTCCAATAGCAATAAGGTGTAGCATCAATCTTCAGATAGAGTTTTTTCTCTTAACGTAGAAACACGAACGTCACAATCACAAAAAGTGGGACTAAAATCACGACTGACCAGATCATATATCCAAAGAAACTCGGCATGCGGATTCCGCTCTGTTCCGCAATTGCTTTAACCATAAAATTCGGTGCGTTGCCGATATATGTATTCGCACCCATGAAGACCGCTCCAACAGATATACCAGTTAGTAGTCTGACAAATGTTCGGTGATTCTCAACTGTTAATTGGTCATACGGAGTAGACAAAATCTCCGGTACTACAGATTCGGTAAGCTGTAATTGTCCGAGGGCAGTGTTGAAGAACGTCAAATATGTTGGGGCGTTGTCTAAGAAACTGGATAAAACGCCTGTTACCCAGAAATAATGCATCGGTTCTTTTATTGCGCCGATTAACCAACTCATTGTTCCCTCTTTACCAACACCAAGAATCGTCAACGCTGGAATAATCGTCATAAAGATGCCGGCAAACACTTTTGCGACCTCTTCAATTGGTTCCCATGAAAACTCGTTTGATTGCCGCAATTCGCCGCTGAAAGGCGTAAATTGGAGGGACAATAGTCCCATAGCAACAATTAGGACATCGCGGGCAATATTCTGCCAGTATACATGAACGCCGAGTACGTTGATATCTCCCCACTTGAAAGTGCCACTCATTAAGACAGCGGCGACGATACCGAAGAGGAAAACGAGATTAAAGAGACCTTCAACACGAATCGGTTCGTTGACTCCATCATCAGGGACAACGCCACCTTCTCGTTTGAACATGAATGTGTCTAATATGAAAAAGAGAACGATTAAAATGACACTAATAAATACCATGTGTGGAAAGAGTGCGGTTGTTGTCCAGAAGAAAGGCACGCCGTGTAGGAATCCAAGAAAGAGCGGCGGATCGCCAAGAGGGGTTAAGGAACCACCGATATTGCTTACCAGAAAGATGAAGAAGACAACAAGATGAACTTTACTCTTTCGGTAGGCATTTGCTCGAATCAACGGACGGATCAGGAGCATGGATGCGCCAGTTGTTCCTATCCATGAGGCTATTACAGTACCGATTAGCAGCAACAGCGTGTTAACCATCGGAGTGCCACGCAACGTTCCGCGTACGAGTATCCCACCTGCAACCGTGAACAAACCCCACAACAAGATGATGAACGGAATGTAGTCTATCAAGTAGATGTATAAAATATCGTGAAAAGCGTCACCTCTGAAAACGACAAGATATGGAATTGCGAATAATAACGCCCATGCCAATGACATTTTTCCACCATGATGGACAAGAAAATGGGAATCTAACAGGAGTGGGAAAAGTGCAATTGATAGGAGAATACCTACAAAGGGAATAATGCTCCAGATAGGTAATATAGAACCATCTACGCGAAAGTGTCCACCCTCACCATGTGTCTCATCAGCAGCGAAGGTTTCTATTGAAACTGCTAAAGTGAGTCCCACAATGATGCATAATATAAGAAAAGAGGCAAGTTTTGACTTCACTATTTCGTCTGTGCCTCCTCTTCAATTATCTGTAGGGTTGCTGTTTTAACTTCCTGAACAACTTCTTGTGTTTTACCGTGCTGGATTACTTTTCCAACTGCGGGCGTATTCGTGGAAGCTTGGACTTTTGCTGTGACCGTGTTTACAGATATTTTCATCGGATTCAGGAACGAATTCGGATACACACCGATCCAGACGATGAACAACAGTATCGGTAACAAGACGACAATTTCGCGTGGTTTCAGGTCAGGCAATTTTTCATTGGTGTTGTCAGGTGTTCCCAACATTACCCGTTGGAACATCCATAGCATATAAACCGCTGCCAAAATGACGCCTGTTGTTGCGAAGACCACGTACCATTTGGAGAATGCCCCACCAACAAAACTTCCAAGCAGAATCATAAATTCACCGACGAATCCATTGAGACCGGGTAATCCAATGGACGATAGCGTTACAATGAAAAAAAATGTGGCAAAGACAGGCATTTTCTTTGCCAATCCACCGAAATCAACAATCATCCGGCTGTGACGCCGTTCATATATCATACCTACTAAGAGGAATAGCGCGCCTGTACTTAACCCGTGATTGATCATTTGTAAAACGCTTCCCTGAATACCCAAATGACTTTTTGAGAAAAGACCTAATACAACAAAACCGAGGTGACTCACACTGGAGTATGCGACAAGTTTTTTCAGATCCGGTTGCACCATTGCTACTAATGCCCCATAAATTATACCGATGACAGCGAGTGGTACTATCCATGGCGTAGCTTGAGCTGCTGCATCTGGAAAGAGAGGTAGACAGAATCGTACTATGCCATACGTTCCCATTTTAAGTAGGACACCTGCGAGGATTACACTGCCGACTGTAGGTGCTTCAACGTGCGCGTCCGGTAGCCATGTATGGAAGGGGAAGAGCGGAACTTTAATGGCAAAAGCGATGAAAAATGCAAGAAATAGTAGATAGGAGTGAGCAAATGTGCCTTCTGTTGCTAATAGTGTTACGAGATCAAAGCTATTACCGTTTTGGAAGTAGAGTGCTAAAATGCCAACTAACATGAGCGCACTACCCGCCATTGTGTAAAGCACAAATTTTATGGTAGCATAAATCCGTCGTTCCCCGCCCCATATTCCGATAAGGAAATACATCGGGATCAACATTGATTCCCAGAATACGAAAAAGAGGAAGAGATCTAAAGAGCAAAAAACGCCCAACATCCCGGTTTCCAGCGCGAGAAGTGACATCATAAAACCGCTCAGCCCTTTCTCGACTGAATTCCATGCGGCGAGAATACACACCGGTGTTAAGAATGTTGTAAGTAACACTAACCACAACGAGATACCGTCAATACCGATGTGGTAATTGATACCTAAGCTGGCAATCCACGGCAAGTTCTGGTAAAGTTGTGAAGAAGTTTGGAATCCAATCTCTTCTGCGTTAAACCCAGTGTAAAGTCCTATTGAAATAACGAATGTCAACAAACCCACGACAAGTGCGATGCCTTTAATAGCAGACGCGCCCAATCCTCTAAGCAAGGCAATTGCAATTACGCCGAGTAGTGGTAAAAAAATAACTATTGATAGTAGCAAAAAAATCTCCTTTAGAATAACTTAACATTCATCAACCGGAACCAATAATCATGAATAATACCGAGTCCATCCCAGATGACTCGGATGATTCTCTGCGGCGTGCCAATTCGCGGCGACGCTTTGAATAAGTGTCACGAGGCATTTTGCTCTGCCACCAAAACTTCAACTTACGATTGAATTTCGATATATCCTCAGATGACCTACTGCAGTTGTCCAGAATCCATGTTCCCAGTTTAATATCATTGTCAATCTGCACAGCAGCTTCCTGAAACTTATCTGCTGAGATTCCAAGAAAGGCTAATATTCCAGTATCTTGTTCAGAATCAGCACCGTATTTATAACTTCCGATTTTTCCAGAATGGGCAGCCCGTGCTTTATCTGTCATCCTTGCAACACCGCAGATGCCAGCAACATCTTTGTTGAGTAAATTCCGCGGTCGAAAAGCTATCTGTTCCATCTTTTCCTCTGTTCGTATTTTGGAAAAAGAAATATCATGGAAACTATTCTACATCACGAAACAATCAATTAGGAAGAATCTCCTTCTAATAGCGTAAACTCGCTTGTAACAACACTGCAAATTTCTATCTCCTGAAGATTTTCCAAAATACCCACCATCTGGGTGCCATCCACCATGGAAAGGGCGGGTCATCATCCCCTGCTAATTGGCGGCGACGCTCTGAGAAACTGGGTCGCTGTATTTTACTCTGCCACTTGGAACTAAATTCACGATTGAACTGTGAGATGTCCAGATCCGACACTTCACAGTTATCCAGAATCCATGCGCCAAGTCGGACATCATTCTCAATTCGCACGGCAGCTTCCTGAAAAACTTCTGCTGAGATGCCGAGAAAGGATAAAATCGTGGAATCTTGATCGGAATCAATCCCGTATTTATATCTGCCGATTTTTCCAGAATGGGCAGCCCGTGCTTTATCTGTCATCCTTGCAGCCCCACAGATACCAGCAACTTCTTTGTTTAGCAAATCCCGTGGTTGAAAAGCACTCTGTTTCATTTCTTCCTCCGTTAGCATTTCCTAAAAAAGGAAGGATTTCAAATCATAAAAACACTGCGCCCAATGAAGATAAAAGTAATTTAAGCAAAAAACAGATAGTACGCGAGGAATAACACGATTCCTACGACCATCGATACAATATATACTTGGACGAGTCCTGTCTGCAATCTACGTAACGTTCCACCAATCACTCGGATAAGTGCAGCCACACCATTGACGATTCCGTCAATAATCCCTGTATCAAAGAGTTTCCACAATAGGAAGTGAGAAGCGTTTTTGATTGGCTGGACGATAAAAGTATTGTATACCTCATCAACATAGAATTTGTTTGCGACAAGTTTCTGCAATGCGTTTGTAGGTTCTGCTGAAGGCACACGATTTTTATAGCGTGTCCAAGCGAATGCAATACCTGCCAATCCAATAATTGATGAAATTATCATGAAGGGTATTGCACTACCCAATGCTTCGCCATGTCCGCCTTTGAAACCTGCTACTTTTTCAGTAAAGTGATGAAACCAACTGTCATGCCCACCTATTCCTAACAGTAAACCGATCAAGGCAGAGGGGATCGCGAGGATAGCTAAGGGCAGCCACATTACTGCTGGCGATTCATGAAGATGTGAAGCAACCTCAGGTTCAACGCGGGATTTCCCATAAAAAGTTACGAAGATTAGACGGAACATATAAAACGCAGTGAGGAATGCTGTAATTAATCCGATGATGTAAATTGCTTTTGAACTACCCCACGCACTATGTAAAATTTCATCCTTGCTCCAGAATCCACTTAAGAACGGGGCACCTGCAATTGCCAAAGCACCAACCAAAAATGTGGCATGGGTTATCGGCAATTTGTTTCGCAATCCCCCCATTTTTCGTATATCTAATTCGTTTGCCATTGCGTGCATCACACTACCAGCAGTCAAGAACATCAATCCTTTGAAGAAAGCATGTGTGACTAAGTGGAAAATACCAGAAGCATACGCACCGACGCCAACACCGACAAACATATACCCCAATTGGCTTACGGTGGAATAGGCAAGAATCCGTTTGATGTCGTTCTGTTTGAGGGCTATTATTGCGGCGAACAAAGCGGTTAGGACCCCGATCCATGCGACAACCACTCCTGTTTCTGCGATGTTATACAGCACAGCGGAACGTGCTATCATATAGACACCCGCGGTAACCATTGTAGCGGCGTGTATTAACGCACTAACAGGGGTCGGTCCTTCCATTGCGTCCGGTAGCCAGACATAGAGAGGGAGCTGTGCCGATTTACCGACTGCTCCAACAAATAGTAGCAAAGTCGCAACTACAAGCGTGCTTGCACCGAAAATTTGATCGAAAGTCCCCGCTTCTGCGTTATCAAATATGGGTACAAAATCAAGACTGCCGAATGCGGCAAACAACGTAAACATCCCCAATAGAAAACCGAAATCACCGATTCTGTTGACAATAAACGCCTTTTTGCCTGCATCCGTAGCGGACTGTTTCTCATACCAAAACCCTATCAGCAGATAGGAGCAGAGTCCAACACCTTCCCAACCAACAAACATCATCAGATAGTTGTTGCCGAGTACGAGGATAAGCATTGCGAAGACAAACAGATTTAGGTAGGCAAAATAACGGGTGTATCCTTCATCGCCGTGCATGTAGCCGATGGAATATACGTGGATGAGAAATCCGACACCTGTAATTACCAACAACATCACGGTCGTGAGCGCATCAACGTGAAATCCGATATTAAAAGCGAATGATTCCCCAGAAATCCATGTATAGACAACTCCATCTTGCCCCTTAAGCACGGCTGTGCTATCACCATTGATGGTTACAAAGGCGATTATTGAACAAATTAAAGATACAAGGACTGCAAGTGCGCCAATCGCCCCGCTTAATTTCTCGTTACCTTTTAACCATTTGCCAAACAACCCGTTAATCAGAAAGCCAACAAGTGGTGAAATTAATAAAATTATTATTAGATTATGTGACATGCTTTATCCTTTCAGCGAATTAACTTCATCCACATTAATTGTTTCTCGATGCTTGAAAACACTTACAATAATTGCCAATCCGATTGCGACTTCGGCAGCAGCAACAGCCATCACAAAAAAGACGAATAACTGACCCTCCACTTGACCGAGGCTACGGCTAATTGCTACAAAGGCGAGATTCGCTGCATTTAACATCAGTTCAATACACATAAAGATGATAATAGCGTTTCTGCGGATGAGAACACCGATAACGCCTATTGTAAATAAGAGTGCGCTCAAGATGAGATAATACTCTAACGACATATTAGTTGTCAGTTGTCAGTTGTCAGTTGTCAGAGGATGGATTGTCAACCGTCCTTCTTCTGTCGTAACACTGGTTTTGTAGGTGTCAGACAAGTTGAAAACTGATACCAATAACCGATGACTCCTTTGTTGTTGTAGGCACTATCGCCTAAATCTGTTTTAGTTTTCAGTTTGGTTTTCGCGTTTAACTAACACGATAACTCCAATCAATGCTGCCAATAAAATAAGCGAAGTAACTTCAAACGGTAAAAGGTATTTGCTAAACAAAAGTTCGCCAATTTTGTAAGTTGTTACTGTTTCCGTTGCGGCTTCAGCGTCCTGAAGCGCAGTATTTTTGAGGGCATTAACAGCAATATAAATACCTTGGGCAGCCAAGAGGATACCCAAAATTATGGCAACGCCTTTGAGTTTACCTGTGAGAGCACCTTTCTCAGAGAGTGTGCCGAGGTTTAGCAACATAATCACAAAGAGGAACAACACCATGATTGCTCCAGCATATACAATCACTTGAACAGCAGCGACGAAGTGCGCTCCTAAAAGCACAAACAATCCTGCTTGTGCGAAAAACGTCACGATAAGCGAAAGCGCACTATAGATCGGATGTCGAAACGAGATGACAGCGATTGCTCCGATTAGCGACACTGCGCCAAAGATGAAAAATAGAATCATTTCTGCATTCATTAGCACGCCTCCTATTCTACTGCGTCCAAGCCGCGTAGTGGTGCTGCGGCGGGTGTGTCTTGCGCTGCAGATTTGCTGTTATTATCCATAGCAAGCATCCCTGCCACGATTGCTACAACGATAAACGCAGATACCACGTTGCCAATACCTATCCAAAGACGATTACCGTTCGTTGTTATATATAATGTGCCGGTAACAACGATTGACGATAACGCAACAGGCAACAAGAATTTCCAACCGAAATTCATGAGTTGGTCATAGCGGAATCGTGGAAGTGTCCAACGCACCCAAATAAACACGAACAGGAAAATCCCCGTTTTGACAAAGAAGATAGCAAACGAGATAATTCCGCTCCAGAAGGGGCCACCCATACTTTCCAATCCAAAGAAGTGCCAACCGCCTAAGAAGAGCGTTACAACCACTGCCGAACCGACAATCATGCTCATATATTCTGCCATAAAGAATATAGCGAATTTCATGCTGCTGTATTCGGTGTGGTAACCTGCGACAAGTTCCTGCTCTGCTTCAGCAAGGTCAAACGGCAATCGGTTTGTTTCTGCGAACACTGCTGTTGTAAACGCAAGAAATGCGGGGAAGTGTATCAGGAAATTCCACTCCCATGGGTTTGCCCCCTGGTCTTTTGCTATTACGCGAAGACTAAGCGATTCGGAAAGCATCAACACACCAATAATTGCCAATCCGAGCGTTAACTCGTAACTTATCATCTGTGCAGATGAACGCAGACCACCGAGAAGTGAATACTTGTTATTTGATGCCCACGCACCTATCACAACACCGTAAACACCGAGAGAGGTTATCGCTAAGATATATAAAATGCCTATATTGAGGTCAGCGATTTGAAGCGGAATTTCATATCCTGCAATCGTTATAGAACTTCCGAATGGTACGACAGCAATTATAATCATCGCTGGTACAAGAAGCATTGCAGGGGCAAGCACGTAAAGTGGCTTATCTACGTGATTCGGGATGATGTCTTCCTTAAAGAGGAACTTAATCCCATCTGCGATAGGTTGGAGTAGTCCTTGCGGTCCGACGCGATTCGGTCCGAGTCGATCCTGCATCCATCCGCTCACCCGACGTTCAGACCAAATCATCACCATAACCCCAATAATCAGTAGGTGGGCTATGAAGAGAATTTTAATGACTGGAATAATTATAACACTTACTATATCTATATCCATATTTTCTCCTTCTTGATGACGCACATGATTGAAGTTAGCAGGTTAGTCTAACTTAATGCCTGCATCTCCTATGTTTTGATGTGTTGCGTCACCGTAACCTGCTACATTCTCTGCAATCGCGATAGCAATTTCACCTGCAAAGTGGTAGTCAATTTCTCCACCGAGCCGCTTGGCAAGCTGCTGTGTTATCTCCCAATCTATTTGTGCTTCACCGGGTGGGTCAATTGTTTTGCGAATTCGTTGTACCCATCCTGTTGAATTAGTGAAAGTGCCGTCTTTTTCCGCGAATGTTGTTCCCGGTAGCACCACATCGGCTAATTCCGTAACTTCTGATGGTAAAACATCTTGCACGATGAGGAAATCAACCTTTTCTAATGCGTCTCTTTCGGCATCTTCAAGCGTGCGTTCCGGCACACCACTAACGAGATAAACGACCTTCGCACCTGCGACCTTTTCCCAGAGCGTATCGCCTTCTAAAACGACGTTTCCGTTTGCAGAACCGAGTATTGTTCGCGCACCTGCGGTGTTCGGGTTCTTGTCCGCTTCAATGGTAAATTGCGGGAATTTATGTTCTTCTCCCGACTGCTGTCCAAAGAGTCCTAACTGCGTTGTTTTTAACACGTCGTGTGCAAACTGCTGTAAAACATAGTTGTCTTCATTCGTGCCTTGTGCAGAACCGATAACAACAATATCTGCCGCATCAATTTCAGACAAATTTTCTGTAATTAACGTTAGCGCATCTGCCCACTGAGTCGTAACGAGTTCGCCATCAACTCTCTTTTGCGGTAGTTGAAGGCGGTCATCGCTGTTAACATAGTGGTAACCGAGTCTGCCATCGTCACACATCCAGTGCTGATTAATATCTTCATGGAAGCGAGGTTTGATTCGGTATACGCCATCTGCCTTATATTCAACCGTGACATTACAACCCACACTGCATCCAGAACAGACACTATTTGCCTTTTCCATAAACCATGGGCGAGATTTGAACAGAAAATCCTTGCTAATCAGCGCACCGACAGGGCATATATCAACAACATTGCCAGCGAGTTTATTATCAAGCAGCTGAATGGGAATCCCTTCATGGCTTCGGGGAATATCAATTTCATCGTGGGAACCGCGATTAATTAATCCAAGTTCACCACTCCCTGAGACCTCATCACAGAATCGGATACACCGTGTACAAACGATACAACGTGTCGAATAGAGCAGGACATCAGGTCCCAGATCCTTTTTCGGAGGCACGTTTTTGACTTCTAAATAACGACTTTTATCGTGTCCATGCCGGTAACTGAAGTCTTGCAGGTCGCATTCACCTGCTTGGTCACAGACGGGACAATCAAGCGGGTGGTGTACGAGCAGGAATTCCAAAATATCTTCTCTTGCCTTTATGACACGGGAACTGTCTGTTCGGACGATAGCGTCATATTTTTCTTCTAACTTTCTTTCAGGTGGTGCGGATCGGACTGTCAGTGTACAGCCCGTAGCTAATTGTCGGGCTGGGCCGATTGTACCTGGAGGCGCACCTGGTATGGGACCGTAAGGTTCAACGAGGCACATCCGGCAATTCGCTGGACGACTCAACCCAGCGTGGTAGCAGTAGTGAGGCACCTCAATACCGTGTTGACGTGCAGCCTCAACTATATTTGTTCCGTCTTCAACCTCTATTTCAAGGTCATTCAGTTTAATAAATGCCATAAATATTACTCCAATGTGTTCTTACCGGGGAAGTTACGCTAACGTTAATTTAACATCTTTTCAAGTGCCTCAATTTTCTCACGCAACGCCTGAATCTCTGTGGCTTGTGCTTTTATGGTATCGTCTTGTAGTGGGCGTCTGTTCTACTGATAAGCAATAAGGACTAATGGCACACCTACAAAGGCTATCAGCGCGCCGATGAGTGTTATTATCAATGTTCCATGAAAGTCTAATCTTTTGCTCTGTTCTGCAAAGAGTCCAGTAAAGTTTTTCTGCAAACGCACCTCAGTTTCGGAAATACGCTTCTCCAAACGCACCTCTGCCTCGTTAACTATTTCGCGTATCTTCTCTAAATCCTCAACACTCAACTCCGCAGACACAACAGTGCTGAAGCATAAAAAACCCACAATGATAAAAAATAACGTCCTCATAATAGATGCTCCTTGGGCTATCACCAGTTATGGTTATGCTTCTGCATCAATCTGATCAAACTCCTTTGGAATAAACCGCTGTTGATATGCGTAATTTTCTTCTGGTGGCACTGTCGCTTCAGCAACAGGCAGGGTAACAAGTTTGCTTTCTCGGATAGCGGCTTCAAATTCAGGTCTGAACTTGCGCATATAACTGACTGCCGGCCACGAAACAGCAATACCAAAGACGCAGATAGTGTTCCATGTCATTGTATCCACGTTTGCAATGTTATTCGCAACGTTTTCCAGCAGATCAAGGTCTTCGTAGATTTCCTCTGTTTCACCAGTATCGCCCCATCTGCCACTTTCGGTGACACCGAACTTTGGTCGTGTGATAGTGGTATGTCTGCCTTCGCCATCCGCGATCCGTTGGACAATATCACGCACCCACGGGGTACCCCATCGGCACGGTGTGCACTGCCCGCACGATTCATGTGCGTAGAATTTCATGATATTGAGTAAGCAATCAACGATATTCCGGGTCTCATTCATTACAATGATACCGCCTGAACCTAACATGGATTTAGCAAGCGTAAGCGATGTAAAATCAAGTCGTGTATCTAATTCGTAATGCGTCAAGATCGGTGCGGAACTCCCACCAGGAATTACGGCTTTTACCTCTTCTCCGCGCAATCCTCCGGCTACCTCAATAAGTTCCGTGCATGTTAAACCGAGTTCCAATTCATATACACCCGGTTCATTGACATCTCCGCTGATGCAATAGAGTTTTGTACCTGTATTTGGATCCGCTTTTGGTGGATCAAACCGCGAATCCCCGTAGGTTGGTCCCATCTGCGTGTACCATTCTACACCATTACCGACGATAAAGGGTAGGTTGCACAAGGTTTCCACATTCTGCACAACTGTAGGTTTCATGAACACGCCTTGGACAGCAGGGAAAGGCGGTTTGTTGCGGGGTTGTCCCCGTTTTCCCTCAAGCGATTCAATTAATCCTGTCTCTTCACCACAGATATAAGCACCAGCACCTGGATGTGAATAGATGTTGATGGTTTGTCCTGTGCCGCGGACATTTTCCCCAAGGTAACCTTGTTCGTAAGCCTCTTTAATGGCGGCATCTAACATCTTTTTACCCAACGTGAATTCACCACGAATGTAAACATAAGTGGTCTCAATTCCCATCGCATAGCAACAGATTAAGATACCTTCAATTAATAGATGCGGGTTTTTCTCCAAGACATAACGGTTGCTGAAGGTGCCGGGCTCACTTTCGTCAGCGTTGCAACAGAGGTAACGCGGCTCAATATCCCTTGGGACAAAACTCCATTTTTCCCCAGTAGAAAAGCCAGCACCGCCTCTGCCTTTTAAACCTGATTCCTTCACCATATCAGCAATTTCTTCAGGTTGATATTCGGCAATCGCCTTTTCAAAACGGGTGTAGCCGTTATGTTGTCGAAAGACATCAAAGGTGTTTATATTTGGTACATCCAGATGCTCGTAGAGAATCCGTTTTTCTTGAACCATATTTTTCCTCTACATATTGTCTTATTTCAAAATTAACATTTTCTTTGTTTGCGTAAAATTTTCAGCCATTAATGTATAAAAATATATTCCACTACTTACTGTTTCACCTATACCATTTTTGCCATCCCAATATATGGCTTTATTACGGTCATGATAGAAACCCTGCTGTTTATATCCTAAAGACAGTGTTCTTATTATGTTGCCATCTACGGAATGGATAGATAAGGTGATATTTGCAGGTTCAGATAACTGGTACGGTATCCAAGTTTCAGGATTGAAAGGATTGGGATAATTAGATAACAATTTCGTTTCAATAGGTTTTCTGAGCAATTGTTCTAATGCCAGAATCCCTTTTTGAAAAATGGGGTCGTCTAAATTGAGTTGTTTCGCTTGTTCTATCCACTGTTCTATTTGATTGTTTTCTCGGATAGAAGGTGCTCCATTGATATTCCCGAGAGAACCCGCAACTAAAACAAGATCAATAATATCTATTATACCATCATCATTTACATCATATTCTTTTGGTGATCCCGATCCAAGACTTGTGGCTACTAATACTAAATCCTGTATATTAATTTGACAATCTCTATTTACATCTTTTATATTTAGAAAATCACAGTCAGGAGGCGGTAATATTTCTACATCGTTAATCCAAGCATAAAATTTAGATCCATTACTATCAGATAAAACCACGTCTCTTAATTCTATTAAGGAATCTTCAGCAACTTTGGCTTTGAATTTAACCGTTAATAATTTCCCACTTCCATCAATTTCCGAATTTGAAGAAGAAAGGGCTCCTAAATAAACTATATCTCCTGAAACTTTACTTTGAATAATTAATTGATCTTGTAAAAAGTCTTCATATTGAGTTTCTAAGTATTCAAGTTTATCTCTATCATATTCAAGTAAAATTTGATATCCTGATATATTTTGGGCATCCGTAATATTAATATCAAAAGACAATTCTTGATCAACTTCTAAAGAGTTTATAGTATCTGGAGAAATAGTAACGGATGGATATGATTCAATATCCCATAATAAAATAATATCGTCACTTGAACTAGCGATTATTTTATTATCTGAAGTAACTGCTATATAATGTATAGCATCATTTTGTTCTCCTAACGAATATTTATGTTTACTTGTAGACATATCATAATAATGAATATAATTACCCATTGGAATTACGACTATATTAGTTCCAGTAATAAATTCTACTGGTTGTACACCATAATCAGGGGCTTTAATTTTTGGGGCGGTAAGTTTATATTTTAATCTTTTATTTTTAATATCCCATAAATAAGGCGGATCCCCCCAAATTGAACTTATTAAGATATTACCATCTGGAGAATATCTGACTGCATCTACTTTCCCTTTATGCCCACCTATATTTCTATCAAGTAAAGTTACTTCTTTATTTAATATAGGGTCATATATCCAAACTCCATATTTACAACCTACTGCAATTTCAGTACCATCAGGGGAATAATCTATTTCGTGAATATCAGGCATCGTTTCTTTTGATGTAGCGATATGGTTAACTGATATAATAGGATCATCTTCAGGCTCGTTATTTTGAATAATAGTAGTCGGTAGCACATTTAAATTTTGTATGTTTTCATCTTCATCTTCCCTTTCTTCTAAATCTATTTTCCAAAATCTAAGTCCTTTATTACCCGCACCTACTATAGTTTTTTCATCGGGTGAAAAAATGACATATCTATTATATCCATCACTATCTGAAAGCAATAATTTTGGTTTGCCTTCATCTAAATCATATATGGCATCACCACAAAGTACACTTTTACCATCTGAAGAAAATTCTAAAGTAGTTCCTGAACGCTTTTTTATAACTTTTTTGATCTCTCTATTCGGAACATCTATAATAAGAATATGATATCCAAATACAGCCGCAAGCATCGTATTATCCGGAGAAAAATCCAAACCAGAAGCAGTTCCATAATCTTCCGTACATAATCGTATTATAGCCTTTTTAGGTATCCCTAACTGCGAACAATTTTGAGCGAAAGTATTTAGTGATAGAAAACTTATTCCGAAAATTAGTGTTGCGATGATAATAGTTCTTTTTAACATATTTTGTTTATTCTGATATTAGCTTGCAAGCTGCGCTAAAATTTCATCAACCTTTTCGGGTGTCAAATTCTTATATAAATCGTCGTTTACCATGATAACAGGGGCAACATCACAAGATGCAAGGCACTCCACTTTCATCAAGGTGAACTTACCATCCTCAGTTGTTCCTTTTGCGAGATTCGTTTCCGAAGCGATGTCTGTACCGAGTTTTGCTTTGAGATGTTCCAAAACCACTTTACAATCGCGCAATGCACACGGCAGTGTATGGCAGACGCGGATAACATATTTCCCCACCGGTTCTTCAAAGAACATTGGATAGAAGGTCACCACATCTTTTACCTTCATCACGGAAAGTTCTAACAGTTCTGCTACATACTTCATGACAGCAGGACTTATGTAACCCGCCTGCTTTTGCGCCAAGTGGAGCGTTGGCAGCATCGCTGCTTCTTTAACAGGGTACCGACCAATCAGTTCGTCGAATTCTCGTTTGTTTTCTTCGTTAAACTGAAATGGTGTTTCGATTTGTATTATTTCATCTGACATCTATGTTTTCCTTTTATTGGCTGTCGGCGTTCAGCAATTAGCAGTCAGCAAGAGCGTCAACATTTACAGATAAACACCCTTCAATTGCTTCATAAATGTTTTTAAGTAATTCTTCAAAGGTGTCACCTTGTGTAGCACAACCTACGATTGATGGGCTTCCACCTAATATCCCTCTTCAACTTCGTGAATAACAACTTTTAGTTTCATGGTATTTGATCCGCTTCCTTCAAATTACTTTATCTACCTTCGGTTTTAAGCAATACTCACTGGACGATAACGTTCTCAAACTGACAGCGTGTTAGCTGCGTGCTTTCAAACGTGCCAGTTCTTCACGAAGTTGTGTGGCTTCCGCTTCAGCGTTTTGTCGTGCGATGGTTTCCTGTTCAGCGCGTGCTTCAGCGTTTTGTCGTGCGATGGTTTCCTGTTCAGCGCGTGCTTCAGCAATTTCTGTGCGTTCTGCACGTGTCTGAACCCATTCACCCGCAATAGGATCATAAATCGCTATCTCTCCATCACGAATATGGAAATCCAAATCTAAAACCGAGGCACGAAAACCTCCGCGTTCATCCGCAGAAACAGCGACATACTCACCATCCACTAACGTAAATCCCATCAGCGAAGCTGGTAAATACAACCCCTCTGCATCATATAAGAAGTAATTCTGTATTCCCAATGAAGCATAAACATCCTTCTTCTCACCTAAGTCTTTATCATAAGTGCTTTTACTGGAGAACTCCATCACGAAATCGGGTGCTTTTCCTTCCTCCCATGTTTTATACGTCAGACGCAGCTTCGGGTTTATGCCAAAAGAGACAAGTACATCTGGCGATATAGACTTCCGGGGATCCCCTTCTCTGTAATACATCATTATGTCGCCAGAGATATAGACTTCCGGGGTTTGTGCGAAATGTGCCTCAAGTGCCTGCAGCGTCCTTATGAGTAATCTTAAATGATAATCGCTTGCTGCCATCGGCTTTCCATCTTCAGAAGGGTAAAGGTCTCTATCATCAGTAGGAGCATAAGGAATAAAGGTATCTTTGGAATATGGCCGTGCCATTATGGTTCTCCTTAAAAAGTTTATAGTCCTTTCGATTCCTATTTCCCAACTTTAGTCATAAGTTAGTATTTTCCCACAAACTGAATTCGGTTTTTCTCTGGATCTCTGATATCAAAAATCCCATAACCATCCTCATTTTTCAAAGGCCTCAAACGTAACCCCTTTGACTTTAAATGTTGGTGCATTGCATTCACACTTTCAACCTGAAGCATTAACTTTTGTCTACCCTCATTTGGTTTACTTGCACTATGGAGACACAGTTTACACTCACCTGTATCAAACCGGTAAAAACGATGTTCTGGAAATGGTTGATCATCTTCTGGTGTCAATCCGATTACATCTCTATAAAACGCAATGACAGTTTTCATATCTTTTACAAAGAGCATGACACCACCAAGACTAACTTTGATTTCTGACATATCTATACCTCTGTCATATCTATACCATTTAAGGTGCTATCCAATTTCCTTTCTATGTAAGGGTATTATTACCTATCCAACTCTCCGGCAATCACGTTCAAACTTCCCAACACAGCCACCGTATCCGATACCATGCCACCCTCCAACATGTGAGGTAGCGCTTGGAAATGAAAGAAACTCGGTGGACGAATTCTAATCCGATACGCTGTTCCACTTCCATCGCTCACAATGTAGAAGCCTAATTCGCCATTTGGCGATTCTGTTGCGCAATAATGGTCCCCTTTGGGAGGCTGCACACCGTGTCCATCCATAACGATTTTGAAATGATGGATCAATCCTTCAATATGTCCATAGGCATCCGATTTGTCTGGCATCATGATTTTGTTGTCTTCAACACTAAATGGACCATCTGGTAGATTATCCAATGCTTGTTCAACGATACCGCAGCTTTGTATCATTTCTTCCATTCGCACTAAATATCGGTCGTACGCATCGCCATTAGTGCCAACCGGCACCTCAAATTTCATTTCATTGTAAGAGGAATACGGTTCGACCTTGCGGATATCATGCGCAACACCGGTTGCACGTAAGCAGGGACCGGTTAACCCGTAATTAATCGCATCTTCCGGTAAAATTGCGCCAACCCCTTTTGTCCTGTCCATCCAAATCCGGTTGCGAGTTAACAAGGTATGTGTCTCTTTTAACGCCTTTGGGAAGTTAGTGATAAAATCACGGACATCAGTTTCAAACCCATCATAAAGGTCGCGGAATACGCCGCCTACACGGGTATAACTCGTTGTCAGCCGCGCCCCTGTGGTTTTTTCAAAGATGCTGTAGAGTTTTTCACGTTCTCGGAAACTGTAGAGAAAAACAGAAAACGCCCCCAAATCCAATGCTGCAGTGCCGAGCCATAGCAGATGGTCAGCCAACCGAGAGAGTTCAGCCATCAAAATTCGGATGTATTGACACCGTTTAGGCACTTCAATACCGAGCAATTGTTCCACTGCAAGCACATACCCAAAATTGTTAGACAGTGGCGACAGATAATTCATCCGGTCAGTTACAACAATGTACTGATTGTAGTCTAAGTGTTCACCCAGTTTTTCAAACCCGGTATGCAAGTATCCAGCGTGTGGTGTCGCCTTCAAAATGGTTTCACCATCAAGTTCTAATACAATCCGAAGGGTGCCGTGCGTGGCAGGGTGTTGCGGTCCGAAGTTGAGAACCATCTTTTCGCCTGTTGTGCGTTCCATCCCACCTTGCATAGTTTGCTCCTTTTTTAAATCGTAAATAGTCGTTTTTGCTTAGAAATCGTTGATTTTAAATACCGCGTTATCGGGAAAGTTTTGTGTCATAAGGCCTCTCCATGTTGCAAATTCAAGATGTTCTGTTTTTTTCTTCAATGGACGCATCCGCCATCTGCACATTCGGTCGGGTAGTTATGAATTTGCTGCTATTCCTACAACGATAATTAGGAAAAACGCTGCAATACCTGCAATAGCAAGGTTAGCTGTCATTGTTTCTCTGCTTTGTGTCGCTTCGACATGTTTAGCATCAATACATATAACACCGTCAAAACCCACTTTATCAGAAAAAACATAAGACCCCCATCTGTAAATAGTAATTCCATCATTTATATTTTTCATTGAATCTGGAGTTCCTAAATTCTTTATGACAATCCCAATAGGTGTTTTGGTCCAGTGATAAACGTGGTATCCATTATAAGGAAAAGCTTTATCAGGTGGAGGCAAGTTTTTAATACTCTCGCGTATGACAGCGTTCCGCTGCTGATGTGCCTTTCTTGCTGCTTCACTTTCTTCTAACATTGCTCTCAGGCTGGAAGTAAAATCTTTTAAAAAGGTTTGCGATATGTTTGGTTTCAACGCCCTTTCTATATCTATTTCATAAGGTCTGTTTTGAGTTGTATTGTAGTTTATGGTTGGTGCGATACAACCTGTAAATATAAGAAAGAATAAAATAATGAATGGTGGTTTCATTTGGCTTCTCTTTTATTTATTTTGGATAGCACAACGCCCTCTTGTTCCATCTGGTCAAGTTTACTTTCCCGCACATCTTAATGGATTTTTACGTGTTAAATCGTCTTGTGTGGTATTCGGATTATAGAACTTGACATCAGTATTACGGATTGAATTCGTTAGAATAGTTCGGTCTACAAAAATCAATTGTTAAAGTTTGATTATATGAAACCTTCTCTGAATCTTCATAGATCACAGTGATATTAGTAGCATGTTTTTCCTCTTTTTCCCAAAATTGTTTTAGACTGTTAAATTTAAAGGTATTTCCCCCAAACGCAATCCCTGTTCTTTCACCACCCTGTTCAAGAATAGAAATACCATCTTGGAGAAACTTTATCTCGTCAAGGATTCTATTTGGAAATCCTGCTTCAAGTATAGGCAGTTCGTAAGATTTATCATATACAAATTCTATGTTATAAGCAGTACCACGTCCTACATTTTTAACATAAAGATACATAATGAAATCGTTATTTCTCAATCCTCCTTCCCTAAACTTATTCCAATTATAACCCACAATAATTTCAGGTTTGTGGGAGGAGATTAACATTTTCCGTACAAGACGAACATATTTTATATTAAAAACTGCCAGCACAACAGTGGCTACGGTTGTTATTACAACACTAAGAATGTTTACCCAATCCATTAAGATGTCTTCTTTTGTAAGCGTTTGAATTGTTAGGTTTCGCTGCGCTTTACTGACCTACGGGTTACTGATACTTTTTGTTTATCCTTTCAATCATTTCTTTCTGTTTTTGATAACTCTCTCTACTGGGTTCTAAATCCTCAACATCAAACTCAGCTACAATTTCTTTACAAGTGTTATGTAAATCATTATCCTCTATGTTTACGATTAGTGCTAAGTCAGGGTAATTATAAACAGGACGAGCTCTGTCATTAGCAATTTCTGTTATTTTTGAATAATAGTCCTTACCAAAGTCTTTAATCATGTCCTTGCCATAAACTTCTACAAAATCAGAGATACCCAGGTATATAGAACTGTCGTATGTAAACTGATATAGTCTCATAATTGCTATTGAGGTTCGACCTGTTTTGTTTCCTGTTGTTTTGCTGGTATGAGGAATAACTACTAAAGAAAGTATCCATGTTGCGTCTTTCTTATCAACGAGTTCTACATCTCTCAAACTACGCAGTTCTCGCTTGATATAACTTTCCATCAAAGATTTTGTGGTATTATCATCGCACGATATTTTCACGTGTACATCAAGTTGTAACTCAGGAATCTCAATTGTATCCTTTGGCGTGTCTGCTGAATACTTAGCAGTCTCCGTCACTAACAAAATAACCACAATTGGGATGATAAAAAATATAAACTTTTTCATTTGTTTCTCTTGATGTTACACATTCTGCTTTTCAAAGTTGAACCGTTCGCGCTCACCACGTCCACGTAGCGGATAATCCTTGCGGAGTGGATGTCCTTCAAAATCATCCGGCATTAAAATTCGACGTAGGTCTGGGTGTCCTTCAAAGTCTATTCCGAACATATCGTGGGTTTCCCGCTCTAACCAGTTAGCACCCTTCCATATCGTTGTCACCGAGGCGATTTTCAAATCCTTTTCATGCACTGGCACTTTGACTCGGATGCGAGGTGTTTCCCCTTCGAAGGTATAAAGATGATAGACGACCATGAATCGGGCATAGTCATACTGCATCAATTCCGATTCCAAATTGGAATTGTCAACCGCTGTTACGTCTACGAGAAACGTATATGCAAGTTCTGTTTTTAGATATTCCAACAGCGCGTAACTATTTTCTTTGTTGACAACAACAGCAACACCGTTAGTGGTTTCGGCATCCGCTAAGAGCGCATCTGAAAACTTTTCTCGTAGTTTTTCAAGTATGAGTGGTTGCGTTTCTTCCGTAACCTCTTTTTCTTCATTCATTATAAGCAACCTCAGAACCTTTGGGGAGCTCACCTTTTTGGATTTGCCGTTGTACTTGCATCACAGCATCAATCAAATCTTCTGGTCGTGGTGGGCATCCAGGAATATAGACATCAACCGGTAGAAATTGGTCAACGCCTTGTATTAAGGTATAGGTATCAAAAACACCGCCGCAGGATGCACATGCACCCATTGAGATAACCCATTTTGGGTCTGGCATTTGATCATAGATCCGTTTCAACACTGGCATCATTTTGATTGAAATTCGTCCTGAAACGATAAGTAGGTCAGATTGGCGTGGAGAGAAGCGAATTGCCTCAGAACCGAATCGAGAGAGATCGAATTTGGAAGCCAAGGTTGCCATCATCTCAATTGCACAGCAAGCGGTACCGAATGGCATCGGCCACAGTGAATTCTTTCGTCCCCAATTGACAACTTTGTCAATAGTCGTTGTGATGATATTACCATCAGTTTGTTCGGTGCTTGATCCACTTTGTATATGGGTTTTGGCTAATCCCATGTTAAACCTCCTTTTTTCCAAGCGTAGATGTAGCCCAGAAGGAGAATACCGATAAACACCAGCATCTCAACTAAAATAAATAAACCGTTATCTGCAGACATTTTCTTAAAGACCACTGCCCACGGATAGAGAAAGACGACCTCAATATCAAAGATGATAAAAAGCATCGCGATAAGGTCAAACCGGATGGAGAATCTTTGTCTTGCATCACCGACGGGTTGCACACCAGATTCGTAGACGGAAAGTTTAACGCGTGTGGGTTTTTTAGGTCCAAGAAGATGGGTCAGGGCGAGATTAACACCTGCAAAGAGGACTGCAAAGAGTCCTAAAAATACTATCGGAAGATAATCTATTAACATTTGCTCTAATCTATTTTAAGCCTCCGGCAAACGACAGATATAAATATCATCTTTCACTATATTCTGTTGATGCCAATAATTAGGACTAACTTTTAGGTCTGTGTTCAAATTTGTAACCGAAATTGTCACATTCCTTATAATTTTACATATTTAAATAAAAGTGTCAAGTTTTTTTCAATGAAAAATCACATTTTTTTAGATATTGTTGAAAATTGAGTTTTACAATGGGTTTCTACTTTTTACGGTGATTTTGGCAAATCTGCGATTTCAAACAAAAAGGTTTGGCTTATCAGTCTATAATTTCTTATTCCTGTTATGGTGATAACCTTTCTATTACCCAGTTGCCATCCTCTTTCAAAGTATAACGGAGTCTATCATGCAAACGGCTTGGACATCCTTGCCAAAATTCAAACATATTCGGAATAAGTCTATACCCACCCCAATGAGATGGTCGTGGAATATCATCATCCTGATAAGTTTGTTCTGCTTTTTTGAAGTTTGTCGTCAAATGTTCACGTCCGGGAATAACTATGCTTTGCCGTTCTGTTCGGACAGCAAGTTGACTGTCAATAGGACGACTGGCGAAGTAAGCATCCGATTCCGCATTGGTCATCTTTGCAACCGTGCCGTTGGTTCTGACTTGTCGATCAAGTTCGCGCCAATAGAATACAAGTGCGGCATGTGGGTTCACTGCCAATTCCTTCCCTTTTTGACTGTCATAGTCTGTATAAAAACAGAAGCCGTTTTCGTCAAAACCTCTGAGAACGACCATACGGGCGGAAGGGATACCCTCTGGCGTGGCGGTTGCAAGTGTCATTGCATCTGGCAGATCAATTTCTGCTGCTATGGCATTATTAAACCATTTTTCAAACTGCTCAATAGGATTTTTTGCGATATTATCTTCGGTTAATCCGCCGCGTGATTGATATTCTCTGCGGAGTTTGTCTGTGTTCATATTATTTTTTCCAATAAGTCGGTGAAAAGAGTATAAGCACGGTATAGAGTTCTAAGCGACCGAGCAACATGCAGAAAGTTAACACAATTTTACCTGCAGTGTGGATATGCGCGTAATTATCAATGGGACCTACATCACCGAGTCCGGGTCCGATGTTTCCCATCGTGGCGATTGTGCATCCTGCAGCAGTAATTAAATCTAATCCCAGGGTCGCCATAATACAGGTTACAATAGCAAATATGCCGATAAAAAAGAAGAAAAAGCCGAGGACATGTGTTAGCACTTCAGGTGGCACGACTCTGTCATTAACTCGAACGGGAAGAACAGCATGTGGGAAGATTAGCCGCTTGATTTCAGCACCGCTTTGTTTGATAAGGAGTAAAAAGCGAAGTTGTTTCATACCTCCACCCGTTGATCCAGCACATCCACCGTAGAACATAAGCGTGACTAAAACGAATTGGGATAGATAGGGCCACATTTCAAAATCAGCAGAACCATAGCCTGTTGTTGTCGTTATAGATAAAACTTGGAATGCGGCGTGGCGGATTGCATCTCCCACGGAATCGTAAGGTATCTGTTTGTCAACGTTTTCAAATCTCACTGTATTCCAAGAAACAAGAAGAATGCTCACAAGAATCACGACACAATAGAATCGGAATTCGGTATCTTTAAAATAACTTTTGACATCGCCGCGGAGTGCACGATAGTGCAAGGCAAAATTAGTGCCTGCAAGGAACATAAAAATAGTAATGACTGTTTCAATATAGACGCTATTGTAGTGAGCGATGCTCTGGTTTTTTGTTGAGAAACCTCCTGTTGCCATTGTTCCAAAGGTATGGCAGAGCGCGTCAAAAAGGGTCATGTCGCCAAGCCAGAGCAGCAACGTTTCAAGAACCGAGAGCAGAATGTAAACTCCCCACAGCAATTTGGCTGTTTGTGCGATACGTGGTGTGAGACGGTCTGTTTGGGGACCCGGTGCCTCTGCGCGAAACAGCTGCATTCCACCCACACCAAGCATTGGGAGAATTGCTACAGCAAGCACAACAATTCCCATGCCGCCAAGCCAGTGGCTGAAACTACGCCAGAACAGCATCGCATGTGACAAATGTTCAATCTCTGTTAGAACTGTCGCACCGGTTGTTGAGAAACCGGACATAGATTCAAAATAACAGAACGAGAATTCTGCCAGAGGCGTACGACCTTCTGCTGCGAAAATGTTAGCGAAAAGATAGGGAAAAGCACCAAAGAGAGCGACAAAAACCCAACCTAAGGTGACAATGGCAAACCCTTCCCGAATTCCGAGTTCCGGTTCTGATGGTCTAATGGTGAATCGAAGGATTAAACCGACACATAAGGTTATAACGGTGGCATAAACAAACGCGAACAGATCCTCCTTTGGTTCGCCTGCACTGAAATAGTAATAGATAGCTATCCCTAACGGCAATAACATTGTGCCAGCGAGACAAATAAGCAGGTTGCCGAGTGTGTGGAAAATGAGTTTTCGACTCATAGATGGTGGTTACCGGTAAAATGAAGGTTTCGCCGTGCGGTGGAATATAGTTTGACATATTTAGGGAAGGATGTCAAGTTTTTTATATCAAAGGGCAATTTTTAGATATTAGTGAGGAAAAGGAGGGTAAGGCCAGGGCTCACAGTTCATCCATAGAGACTTCTACAATATCTTTTTCATCTGCGATAAAGTATCGGTAGTCCGGGAACTTTTCTGCGAGTTTTCGGTTTTCGTTTTCTCTGTCTTTGGCGTAGATGTGTGGTTTGGCAAAAGGAGCGTTAAATGGATAATGGATCTGATAGGTGTGTGCATCTTTCACAAAGACCAATGCTTGCTCGACATTGTTTTTATTCAGATACTTCTGAATTGTCACATCTTTTCCGTAATATTCATAGGTTTTTACTGTAGCAGGCACATTAAAAAGAAATGCAAACAGAAAAAGACCGAGAAACATTAAACAGAGGATATTTTGAGCTCGGTCTTCATATAAAGATTTCCACTGAGAAGTTATGAATTGCGTGGTCAAAAACACGCCTCGACTTGTTAAGAGAATTAATGCCGGTAAACTTTCGTACACGAAGCGCGGTCCAAAATCTAACCGGTTGAAAAAATAGAAGAATTGTCCAACGAGCAACGCACCTATCCATCCGACTAACACCCACTCCCAGAATCTCTTTTGTCCGTACGCGAGGAAGAGACATGCAAAGAAAAGTGAGGGTATTGGCCACTCAAACAGGAAGATACTCAGCGCATTCAGATTGCTAAAAATATGCTTGAAACCTTGTGCTACGGTGTGAGGTTCATATCCCCATGGTGCCTGGTGAAAACCTGGATAGTGATCTTTACCGTGCATGGCAATATATCCGAAAAGCAGCGGATGTCCTGTTGTTACATAGTTGTAAACGAGGAACGTTACACACGCAACGAGTATCGGGACCATACCGATAAGGATGTGACGAAGTGATAACTCTTTCCGCTTGACAATTGCCGCAATTCCCATCGGCACACAAATCCAAGATGTTGTGTAGGGCCGGCACAGTAGGGCAACGCCTAAAGCAACGCCACAAACCACTGCTGACAAGAGTGGGCGTTTGTTTTTAATCATCCGGACAAAACTCAGAAACGCCACCGTTATAAAAAAGAGTGTTGCGGTGTGTGAGGCGAACTCTGATGACATAAATAGAAAGAAACTGCTGGCACATGCCAACACGACGGCGAGTTTTGCAGTGTTATCTCCATATAGTTCTTTGGCAAGTAGAAAGATGCAAACGATTGTCAGTCCACCAAGAATAGGGTTGACAAGCCAAGTAATTCTGAAAAATACACCTAACGCAAGGACTACAGGATACCCTGGCGGATAGACCGTATACCATTTATCGGAAAGGATAATATTCCCGACTTCAAAAAATTGGGTTTCGGGAGGCAGTGGTGCAGCAAGCATGCCGTGTGCAAACAAGCGCGCCTGGAACAGGTATGAACAGCTGTCCAAAAATCCGGGTACACCATCAAATATGTGCCACGAAATGGAACCGCAGATTAGCACACAACCGATAAACATTCCAATCATAAATGGACGCGGATGGATATTGCGGATCCATTGAATAATACGAGAGCAGATTTTATGAGGACGGGAGAGTGGCATGCCGATTAATCCGCGAAAACATAAGACCATACCGAGACTATTAACAACCATACCGTATAAATCTGAAAAGCGTTTTACATAGTTAAACTGTGCGTACAGTGGCAGGACACAGATAAAAAGTAAAATACTAAAAACAACAGCGTGAACTGTCTGTTGCTGCAACACTGTAAAATTTTTGAGTATCAAAAGGAGTATGTAAAGTAGGAGTGCCCCGGCAATTAGATTTACACCCCAGAGCGGAAAAGAGATTGACAGATAGGAAGATTCATGCCAAGAAATGAGGACTTTGCCATCAAGAATAACAAGATTCTTTTTGAGCCAATACCCGATAGTGAAACAAAAGAGTCCTCCTAACAGATAATTCGCTATTCTATGCCACGGAAGGTGTTCTGAATTCATATACAATAACCCTACCAGTGTTCCTTTTTACAATAGTTTTGTAGGTCGGGTAGAACGCAGTGAAACCCGACAAATCATGTAGAATGCCATGCGCGCATTCTACCCAAGCGTATTTGGCGTCGATTTGGACACATAGTTCATATCATCTCGTGCATGTCGGGTTTCGTAAACTCTACCCGACCTACGGGATAATGTCCTATTATCATATAGAAATGGTATTACTTTCTGTCGTTTTACGTTGGTTGCACTTTGCGGTGTGGGCTTTACAATAGCTGGAAGGCGTACTGCCAACCGAGGACCAGTTTCCACGTGTTTTTAAGTTGCGTTCCAGTAAGGTTCTGATAAACAGGCAACATGAACTCAATAGCGAGACGCTGCCCTGCCAACGTGCCTGTCGGTACTATCAAATTACTTGAAAGTGCAATGTCAAGTCTATTGAACCCTTGAAAATCAGGACGGTGACTTGGACTCCTGTTTAGGTCCAAATCTGGATGGATCCCCGTTATACTTCCCTTATGTGAGAACAGTAACCGCGCGCTGAGACTGATCCAATTGTTAACACGCCGCGCACCCCAAGTTGTGGTAGTGAGCGTGTTCCCGTGCCGATACTCGCTGGCATTGGTCCTCAACGGAAATGTCCCACGCAGTTGACCACCGTAAGACCAATTGCCGCGCGTTCCGAAAAACGTTACACCCGGACGTGCCTCAAAGGAACCGCTTCCCAGTTGCATCGGATACGGAAGAATGCTCCCGTCATCTGCCTGCTGTATAATGGATCCTGTGGGAAACGATATGCCCACATTGCCGAGAAACGTGAAGTTATGTCTTTTCCATAATGTCAAAAGCGAGTCCAACTTGACATCACCGATGCCAGCACTTGACATCTCGTGCATGCCTATGGGATGATCGTGGTGTCCTGTTGCATGGATATGTGCGCCCTCCATCTCCATGTGGCGTTGTTGATAACTTGTCATCGCCATGAGCGTGATTTTGTCATGTGGGGCGAACATGACACCAAACATGTGCATTCTCATGTCCATCGCTGTTGGTGCCATCATAAAATCTTTTAGCACATCCGCTGTTTCTACGGCATCCGTGCCGGATTGTAGACCCCGCATGTCCATCGCCATGAACCGGTAAGCAAGCATCATTTCACCTGCTTTATGCCCATGTTCACCCATCACACCAATTGGTGCATGGCTATCGGGACGTGCCCTTGCAGTACCTGTGAAAG
The DNA here is from genome assembly GCA_965219695.1 of Candidatus Poribacteria bacterium. Taxonomy (GTDB): domain Bacteria; phylum Poribacteria; class WGA-4E; order WGA-4E; family WGA-3G; genus MSPOR6. The sequence goes on from CBDCOJ010000027.1 coordinate 171,619, forward strand.
ATATAGACAACGCAAAAATAAAAATGATAATGTCCAAGGTGTAACGTCTCAAAAGTGCTCCTTATGTGTTTGTCAAGTAGGGTTTCAAATTCCATAAATAGATAACACCGTCAAAGCCACCACTTGCCAAGATAGAACTATCTGGTGAAAACGCAAGACATTGAATATCTGTCGGGTGTCCCAAGAAAGTGGCTATATTTTCACCAGTGCTGATGTCCCACACCCGAATAGGAACTTTCTCTAAGCCAGGTTTCCAAACTTCACCGTAAGCCATATACTGACCGCAAGGAGAGATTTTTATCGGATCTATAAGAGCGAAATTTGTGTGTATTGTCACGCGTGCTTCACACGACTCAATATCCCACACAAGTATCCTGCCATAAGAAAAATCTCCCGCAATTAAATTTCCACAGGGAGAAAAATTTTGGGGTGTAAAATCTGGAAACTCACAGATATCTTCACCGCGCATCACGTCCCACAGAACCCTTGTGTCGTCCCAATCTATGCTGAGAAGGCGTGTGCCATCCGGACTGAACCGCACGTCGGTGATCCAATTCGTATGTTTCCCTCTGAATATGTGTTGCATCTGTCCGCGTGCGACATCCCATACATAGACTGCACCATTTTCAGGGTCATTTTCCTGCCAGCTCTCATCATCCTTTTCCGTTCCACCCCCACAGGCAAGCAGATTCGTGGCGGGCGCATAAGCCATCCCAGTTCGTTGATCGGGCAATCCTCCAGGGATTGTGAGTTCGGCTATCGGTTCATTTTGTCCAATTTTCCACAGATTCAGGGTGTTGCTCCAAAAGTCAGATTCTCCCGGGGGAAACCCCGTTGCATAAAAGTTTCCAGTCGCGGTGTCCGAATAAACGGCAACAATATGACAACGCGGCTCTGTAACGACACGTTGCGGACGATGGGTTGTAACATCCCAGAGAATGACTCCACCAAATTGTCGATACCCCGCAGCAAGCGTCTTTCCATCAGGTGAGAATGTTAGTGAATGCAGATCGCCAAGTTCCCATGACAGTATAGAGGGAGCCTCTGCATCTTCCACCGACTTGACTTGGACTTCAAAATCACTTTTCAACGCGAGATGCGTACCATTGGAAAAGTGAATAGGATAAATTTCTGCATTATAATAATTTTTTTCCTGAAAAGTATACAACGTCTTTTGCTGTGCGACATCCCACACAGTGACTGTGCTTTGATCGTGAGAGATACCTGCTGCCCGAAGACTGTCATCGGGTGCGTAGGAAACGTTCATCTGATCGTCACCGGTCGATGGATACCTTTGCTGCAGCTGCCACGTGGCAGTCTCAAAGACTTGTACAGTCCCCTTCACACCGCCAGCAGCAAGGAACTGACCGCAAGGTGAAAAACTCAAAGAGTGCACACCTTCGGGATGACCAGTGATGCGGATGATACGTTCACAGGTCATTATATCCCAGACGCTGATAAAATCAGACCAATGTGAAGACGCAACGAAGCGATCATCAGGTGAAAACGCCACGGCACCGCTGAAAGCCCAATGGAATCCATTGTCACGCCAGTCATCTATGCTACATAACGCGATGTCTTCAGCCGGTAATTCCAGCGATGTCCGTAATCTACCGGTTAACGATTCATAGATGTCAACGACAACGCTACCGTAGCGACTTGCAGCAAGCCATTGCCCTGATGGAGAAAAACAGAGGCTACATACATCATTTTGAGGCGGATCATCATTTAACCTCGCAGGATATTCCATGACAGCAATACATCTCTGTTTTTGCATATCCCATATCTTAATAACCTCTTTTCCATCTTTATCCGTGTTTTTCACTGCCAACAAGGGTTGACTTGAACAGAGGGCGATGTCGTCAACCATGCCTCGATCTGTTTCAAATAACGTAACGGGCTGGCGTGTGGCGAGGTCATACCACCACACACCTACCCAACTACCAACTGCCAAGGAGGTTCCATCTGCAGATACAACTAAATCATTTGAGTAACCCGATCCAAGTCGGGCAATTGCGTCCTGTGGCAGTTCCAAAACAGTGGAATCATTTTTATTCATAGAAAACCCCTAAGGGACTTGCAAGAAACATAAAAATTTCCTAAATCAATTTTAATCATCCTTAGGCACAAAAAGTAGAAAAGTGCGGTGATAAATATATTTTGTTTCAAAAGGCTGCCTTATGTGCTCAAGTAAGGTCTCAAATCCCATAAATAGATAACACCGTCAAAGCCACCACTTGCCAAGATAGTGCCATCTGGTGAAAACGCAAGACATTGAATATCTGTCGGATGTCCCAGAAAAATGGCTACATTTTCACCAGTGCGAATATCCCATAACTGAACAGGAACTTTCTCTAAGCCGGGTTGCCAAACTTCACCGAAAGCCACATACTGACCACACGGCGAAATCTCTATCGGATCTATATTAGGATACTCTCCATCTGGCACTATGAGAGGTATGTGCATTATCATGCGTGCTTCACACTGCTCAATATCCCACACAAATATCCTATTACCGGAAGCTCCCGCAATTAGATTTCCACAGGGAAAAAAAACTTTGGGTAAAAAAATAATTAGCTCTCCAAAGTCCTCACCGCACACCACGTCCCACACCCGATTTGAGAGGTCATCACCGATGCTGATAAGGCGTGTACCATCCGGACTGAGCCTCACGAAGTGGATGTAATTCGTATGTTTGCCTCTAAATATGTGTTGCATCTGTCCGCGTGTGACATCCCATACATAGACTGCGCCGTTTTCAGGGTCATTTTCCTGCCAGTTCTCAGCATTCGTTCCATTCCCACAAGCAAGCAGGTTCGTGGCGGGCGCATAAGCCATTGCACGTTGATAAGGTAATTCTCCAGGGATTGTGAGTTCGGCTATCGGTTCACTTTGTCCAATTTTCCACAGATTCAGGGTGTTGCTGCACAAGTCAGATTCTCCCGGAGGAAACCCGGTTGCATAAAAGTTTCCAGTCGTGGTGTCCGAATAGACAGCAACGATATGACAACGCGGCTCTGTAACGACCCGTTGCGGACGATGGGTTGTAACATCCCAGAGAATGACTCCACCAAATTGTCGATACCCCGCAGCAAGCGTCTTTCCATCAGGCGAGAATGTTAGTGAATGCAAATCACCAAGTTCCCATGACATGACCGCGAGGGACTCTGCCCTTCCTACCGTCTTAACTTTTACTTCAAAATCGCTTTGGAAGGCAAGATGTGCACCATTGGAAAAGTGAATAGGAAAAATTTCTGCGTCGTAATAATTTTTTTCCTGAAAAGTATATAACGCCTTTTGCTGTGCGACATCCCACAGGGTGACTTTGCTTTGATCATGAGAGAAACCTGCTGCCCGAAGGGTGCCATCGGGGGCGTAGGAAACATTCATCAAAGTGTCATTGGACAATGGATATGTTTGCTGCAGCTGCCACGTGGCAGTCTCCCAGACTTGCACAGTCCCCTTTACCCCGCCAGTAGCAAGGAACTGACCGCAAGGTGAAAAACTGAGTGAGTGCACACCTTCGGGATGTCCCGTGAGGTGGCTGATGCGTTTGCCGAGTGTTATATCCCATACGCTGATAAAATCAGACCAATGTGAAGACGCAAAAAGGCAATCGTCCGGAGAAAACGCCAAGGCACCACTAAAGTTCCAAAAGAATCCATTGTCAGGCCAGTCATCTATGCTACATAACTCTATTTCTTCAGCAGGTAATTCCAGTGATGCATGTACTCTACCGGTTAACGACTCATAGATGTCAACGATAGCGCTTCCATCTCGACTTGCAGCAAGCCATTGCCCTGAAGGAGAAAAACAGAGACTGCATAAAACATTTTGAGGTGGATCATCATTTAACCTCGCAGGATATTCCATGACAGCGATACATTGTTGTTTTTGAATATCCCATATCTTAATAACCTCTTTCCCATCTTTATCCGTGTTTTTCAATGCCAACCACGGTTGCCCTGAACAGTGGGCAATGCAGCGGACCATACCTCGTTGCGTTTCAAAGAACGAAACGGGCTGGCGTGTAGTGAGGTCATACCACCACACGCCTATCCCAGTACCAACTGCTAAGGATGCCCCATCTGCGGAAACTGCTAAATCAGTTACGATACCTTGCCCGTAACGGGCAATTGCGTCCTGTGGTAATTCCCACACAGTGAAACTATTTTTATTCATAGAAACCCCGAAAGTGACTTGCAAGAAACATAAAAATTTCCTAAACCAATTTTAATCATCCTTAGGCACAAAAAGTAGAAAAGTGCGGTGATAAATGCATTTCGTTTTATAGTATAACTAAAGTTGCTGCCTATTTTGCGATTCATCTTGTAGGAGGGGTTTCTAACCCCGATTTAGAACAAAAAACGCCAGAATCAACGAAAAACCTTGTTTTTTCAGGAAAATAGCGTTTTTCTACTTGAAATCTTGTAAGTAGCAACTTAGGTTAGTATAACCTAAGTTGCCACCTATAAAATACTTCTAAATCCATGGGATTTTCTCTATAATGTTTTTATGAAATAAAACAGAAGGAGAAACCCCATGGAATTAACCATTGTAGCAGTTTATACGATTTGTGACGATCTTTTAATTTCACTCGGTCATCAAACGCATCCACAAGCAAAAATGACAGATGCTGAAGTGATGACAACTGCGATTATCGCAGCACACTTTTTTCGCGGCAATCATCAAAGAGCTTGCTGTGTTCTGAAAACGCTTGGATACATCCCGAATATGTTGGGACACTCCCGATATAATCGTAGACTTCATCGGATACCTCATTTGTTTCAAATACTTTTTGAGTATTTCGCTGAAATCTCTAAATCCAATAATCCGAATGGTATTTATGCGATTGACACCTATCCTGTTTCTGTCTGTGACAACATTCGGATTAGTCGGTGTCGTCTCTATCAAGGTGAAGAATGGCGTGGTAAAATCGCAAGTAAACGCCGCCACTTTTATGGTCTCAAAGCGCATCTAATGGTCACTGAAAGTGGGCACATTGTTGAAGTTTTCTTCACCCCTGGCAAGTGGAACGATGTCCGAGGTATGCGATATTTTCCATTTGATTTGCCACAAGGTTCTGTGGTGTTTGCGGATAAAGCATATTGCAACTATGGTATTGAAGACGCACTGAAGGAAGTCGGTATTGACTTTAGACCGCTGCGTAAAAAGAACTCAAAGCGTCAGTTTGAGCCGTGGGAAGTTTATCTGCAACATTTTCACAGAAAACGGGTTGAAGTGACAAATAGTCTGATTACACAACTATTACCGAAGTCAATACATGCAGGGACTGCGACAGGTTTTGAGTTGAAACTATTTTTATTTATCATCGCAACCAATATAAAACAACTTTATGGCGATAGGTAGCAACTTGGGTTAGTATAGTGAACTTTGAAATTAAAGATGCACATTTTCTGTAGGAGCGATCTCCGAATCGCGACCCGTTTATAGTCGGGAATCGGAGTTCCCTCCTACAGGACAAAATGTCCCGTTAATTCTAAAGTTTACTATAAAATCTAAAATTACTTTTACAGTTCTTTATAGGTTTGATGTGTTTGTAGTCGCGCAATTCATTGCCAAATCAACGCCAAATGCGCTTGGCAGAATACGCTTTGGGTATTTTGCATGATTTGTCGCCTTGGACATTCACGACGTGTCTGAAGTTCACACAAGAACAAAAACGTAAAAATTATTATGATTTTTACTTTAATCACGACTTGTGCCAGTTAACTAATTGCTTTGTTGTTTTCACAGATATTAGTGACGTCATATAAATATATCGTCCCTACGGGACTAAAGATAGGGTATTCAACGTTTTTCTATAAACATATCGTCCCTACGGGACTGAAGAGCATATCACCCAATAGGAAACACGACAAAAAGCCATGCTTATGTGAAACAATATTTTACAAATAGTTATTTAGCACAACTCGTTATAATCGCAATTCATTACGCCTCTTTTTAGTTTTTGAGGCACAATTGGATGATTCTGAATTAGAAACTCGACAATTGAATGCCTCTGACAAATTGTATGTTTTGCATGTGGTTTGTTAAACTCTCCGGGTTGCAAACATATCCTCTACATCTGGTATTGCATCAGGCATACTGAAGACAATCACACGATCTGCAGGCTGAATGACACTTTCACCACTGGGGATAATGAGTTTTTCGCGTCGGAGGATCGCGCCAATAAAAGCGTTGTCGGGGAATTTGGTTTTCAACGAACTAAGTTCTTTGTGTGCAATTTTTGCGTTTATACCAGCGACAATCTCAATCACTTCAGCGTCAATTTCATGAAGCGAAGCAACAGAGATAATATTGCCACGGCGGATAAGACGTAGAAGGTTGCTAACAACGGTCAAATGCCTGCTGACTGCTCCATCTAAACGGTGGATTCGAGTCAACAACGGAAGATAGCGCGGCTGTTGAATTAAAGCGAGTGCGCGTTGTGCCCCGTGTTCCTTTGCTGTCATACATGCCATAATATCGTTTTCATCATCGCCAGTTACCGAAACAAATCCGTTAACTTCCTCAATGCCAGCTTCTTCTAATAATTGGAATTGGAGATAATTTCCATGTAGGACAGTTGTGCGTTTTAAAGATTGTGACGCGAGTTCTGCCAAGTTTTCATCTGCCTCAATAAGCTTCACATTAGTACCATTTCCCTCCAGGACGCGTGCGAGTTCAATGCCGATAGCGCTTGCCCCAACAATGATGGCCCGTTCAAGATGTGAGTTGAAAAATATCCCGAAAAGTCTGAACAATTGCTCAATAGCAAATGAGCTGCCGATCACAAAGACATCATCACCCTGTTTGAGAATGTCCCGCCCTTTCGGAATGATGACATTTTCCTGTCCGCGCCTTTTAATTGCGGCAAACCGTATATTTGATAAAACACCGTTCCTATCCAATTCTGCGAGAGATTTTCCTATGAAAGGATTGTTCTGTTTAATTCGAAAAGCAGCGAGTTGGATTCTTCCATCTTCAAATTCAACGATTTCTCGTGCTTCGGGTGTTTTCAAGAGACGGGTAAATTCTTCAACGCACAAATGTTCAGGATTTACAAGAAGGTCAATGCCGAAATCTTGTGGCGTGAGCCCGCTTTCCTCAGAAAAATAGTCGGGATTTGAAACGCGTGCGATTTTGGTTTCAACCTCGTACCGATCAGCAATTTGACAAGCAAGTATGTTAATCTCATCACTGTTTGTGACAGCAATAATGAGTTCAGCATCACTAATACCTGCATCCTTGAGCAGCACGGGCGATGCACCTGATCCGCGAAGGGTTTGCAAATCTAACTGTTCGTTGACGCGTTGGCAAGCTTCTTCAGATTCATCGATTAAAACGACATCGTTATTGTCTACTGTTAGTAGTTTCGCAGTATGAAATCCGACTTCACCTGCGCCTATTATGATTGCTTTCATTTGTTTATTAGTTTTATTTTATACCATTTCTATAAATTATTTTTTCTTTTAAAAAGAAATGTAAGAGGCGCCCAAATCATGCAGAATACCAAAAGCGTATTCTGCATGATTTGGCGTTGATTTGGTAATGAATTGCGCGACTACAAACAGATAATTTGAAATGAGAAGTTATTTTCAGAAATGGTATTAGTTATCGGTAATGAACATTTATAACTGGTGCTGTGTCAATCCAAATTTTATGGGTAGAGGTCGCGATTCGGAGATCGCTCCTACAATACGCGATATTTCTGTAGGAGTGAACTCTGGTTCGCGATTATTGTAAGACTATAATTCGGAACTTGACACACCACTATATACAGATTTCCGTTTACTGATATTCTGTTAATGGAGGACAAGAACATACAAGATTTCTGTCTCCGTGAACTTCGTTAATGCGTGCGACTGGCGGCCAAAATTTAGTTTGGCGTACCCAAGGCTTTGGAAAGGCAGCTTTTTCGCGTGAATAGGAATGATTCCAGTCAGTTTGTGTAACCGTTTCTACGGTATGCGGTGCATTTTTTAACACGTTGTCATCTTGTAATGCGTCACCATTTTCAATTTCAGCTATCTCTTCACGAATAGAGATGAGCGCGGAACAGAAGCGATCAAGTTCTGCTTTGGATTCGCTTTCAGTCGGTTCAATCATCATTGTGCCGGGAACAGGCCAAGATACCGTTGGTGCGTGAAAACCATAATCCATCAGACGTTTGGCGATGTCCGTCACTTCTATACCGGCAGTTTTCTTAAAATCACGCAAATCAATAATACATTCATGTGCAACCAACCCATTTTTACCTGTATAAAGCACCGGATAGTAGGATTCCAGCTGTTTTGCAATATAATTAGCGTTAAGGATAGCAGTTTCTGTTGCAGATTTAAGCCCTTCTGCTCCCATCATTGCAATATACGCCCAAGAGATAGGTAGAATACCCGGACTTCCCCACGGTGCCGCGGATACAGGTCCAATGCCATTCGCACCTCCGACAGGGACAATCGGATGGTTAGGCAGGAAATCTATTAGATGCGATTTCACACCAATTGGACCCATTCCCGGACCGCCGCCACCGTGTGGTATACAAAAAGTTTTATGTAAATTGAGATGACAAACATCCGCACCGAGATGGGCTGGATAGCTTAGTCCGACAAGTGCGTTGAGATTAGCACCGTCCATATAAACCTGTCCACCATGTTCATGAATAATATCGCATATCTCACGAATCTTTTCTTCAAAAACACCATGTGTTGAAGGATAGGTTACCATCGCTGCGGCGAGTGTTTCGCGATGTGCCTCTGCTTTTTCTTTTAAGTCAACAAGGTCAATGTTACCTTCGGAGTCGCATGCTACAACGACAACTTTCATACCTGCCATAACAGCACTGGCAGGGTTCGTACCGTGTGCAGATGTTGGAATCAAACAGACGTTTCTATGTTCTTCGTTTCTGCTTTGATGGTATTTTCGGATAACTAACAGTCCAGCATATTCACCTTGCGAACCGGCATTCGGTTGCAGTGAAATTGCACTGTAACCAGTTATCTCTGCTAACCATTTCTCCAACTGTTCAAATAGGACATGATAACCTTGTGCTTGTTCGCTTGGCACGAAAGGATGTATCCCACCAAATTCTTGCCATGTGACAGGCACCATTTCTGTCGTAGCATTGAGTTTCATCGTGCAAGACCCCAACGGTATCATGGCGTTAACAAGGGACAAATCTTTGGCTTGCAGTCTATGGATATATCTGAGCATCTCCGTTTCGGAGTGATAACTATTGAAAACGGGATGTGTAAGACATTGGGATTTTCGCTTCAATTCTGTAGGTATTCCGATAGATTTAGTGTTGTGACTACCAGTAGCGTTTTCAGCAAAGAGTTGTATCAGGTCATCAACATCAGTACGTGTGGTAGTTTCGTCAAGCGATATACCGATGTGCGTTGGATCAATAGCGCGGAGGTTTATCTGTTTCGCACGGGCAGCAGAAAGTAATTCTTCAATTCCTTCTGCCCTAACTTCAACACAAAGTGTATCAAAACAGGGTGCATCCCCTGTGTTGTAGCCATGATTTTCAAGTTCAGCACGTAGGTTGCAGGTAAGCGTGTGAACGCGTTCAGCAATTTGTTTAAGTCCTTTGGGACCGTGGTAGACAGCATACATCCCTGCCATAACAGCAAGTAGGACTTGTGCTGTGCATATATTGCTTGTCGCTTTTTCACGGCGGATGTGTTGTTCGCGCGTTTGGAGTGCGAGTCGAATAGCAAGTTTGTCATCTGCATCGTGCGAAACACCAGCAATCCGACCAGGGATGCTGCGCTTAAGTTCTTCATGTGTAGAGAGAAAAGCAGCATGAGGTCCACCATAGCCAAGTGGAACGCCGAACCGTTGCGAGTTGCCGATGGCAATGTCTGCGCCAAATTCGCCGGGAGGTTTTAAGAGCATGAGGGCTAATAGGTCTGTAGCAGCAACAAATAATCCACCAGCGGCATGCACCTTTTCAGCAAATTGATGATAATCATAAATAGCACCATCTGTGGCGGGATATTGCACGATGGCACCTAAGATCGGCGTGTCAAAATTGACATCACGATGGTCACCGATTTGCAATTCAATGCCGAGGGGTTCAGCGCGTGTTCGTAGAACAGCGATTGTTTGTGGATGACAGGTTTCTGACACAAAAAAGATACGACTGATCTCCTGCGGCACATTTGCAAAACACATTGTCATCGCTTCTGCGGCAGCCGTTGCCTCATCAAGAAGGGAGGCATTCGCAACAGGGAGACCGGTTAAGTCTATAACCATTGTTTGGAAGTTTAACAACGCCTCCAAACGACCTTGTGAAATTTCGGCTTGATAAGGGGTGTATTGGGTATACCAACCGGGGTTTTCAAGGATATTTCTTTGAATGACAGATGGCACAAAGCAGTTATAGTATCCCATTCCGATATAGGAACGATATACCTTGTTTTGAGAAGCGAGTCGTTTTAATGCATCAAGTGCTTCATATTCTGAAAGACCTTGTGAGCAGGTGGTTTTCCCGCCAAAATCTAAACTGAGCGGTGACGATAAACGAATATCTGCTGGTACAACGTCTTCAATGAAATCATCTATTGAAGTATAACCGAGCGCCGTCAACATCTGTTCAATGTCTTCTGGTCGGGGACCAATGTGTCGTTCTACGAAGGGAGATGTTTTGTTTTCTTTTTCAAGCATGCTCCGCCTCAATATGTGCTTGATAACCATCGGCATCAAGAAGTGCATCAAGTTCGCTGGGATCGGTCATCTTGATTTTGAGAAACCATCCGTCATCATAAGGTGATTCATTGACCTGTTCAGGAGCATCAAGGAGGGTTTCGTTTACCTCAATCACCTCTCCGCTGACGGGGGCGTAGAGGTCAAACGCTGCTTTGACAGATTCAATTACCCCGAATTCTGTTTTATGTGTTAATTGAGTGCCTACTTCTGGCAATTCGACGTAGACAATATCTTGAATTTCCGATTGGGCATAGTCTGTAATGCCAATAGTGGCGATGTCATTTTCTGGTTTTACCCATTCATGACTTTCATTATATTTTAAATTTTCTGGAATCATGTTTATAACTCAACGAGAATATATTTTCAATATATGAGTTCTTAGGTCGGGTAGAGCGGAGCGAAACCCGACAGGAACATAAACGTGTCGGGTTTCGCTCCGCTCTACCCGACCTACGATATAGCAGTCTTTATTTTTCAATCTCAGGGTCTATCTCTTTTGCCTTCTCAAAGTCAACTTTCGCTGCTTCATGCTGACCAAGTACTTCTTTTGCAAGTCCGCGATTGTGGTATGCCTTAGCGAATTTCGGATTAAGTTCAATCGCTTTATTATAGTCAGCAATCGCACCATCATAGTCCTTGAGAGCAACTTTTGTAAGTCCACGAGCATTGTAGATATAAGCTTGTTCAGGTTTTAGTTTGATTGCATGATTATAGTCTTCTATTGCCGCAGCATAGTCACCAGATTTATGCTGGACATCACCCCGGCCTTTATAAGCTAAGGAAGTTTGAAAAGGGTCGTCAGAACTAACTTTTATAGCATGATTATAATCATCTATTGCACCTGTATAGTCACCCATGTCAGATTTTGTATGCCCACGATTCCCATAAGCGTAAGGGTCGTCGGGTTTTAGTTTGATTGCTTGTGTAAAATCTTCTATTGCCCCCGCATGATTTTCAAGTTTGATCTTTGCAAACCCACGACTGTTTATTATATAGTAAGTAAAATCGGGTTTTAGTTTGATTGCTTGATTATAGTCTTCTATTGCCGCAGCATAGTCACCAAGTTTTTGCTTTGTATCTCCGCGCTTCATGTAAGCATAAGCATCATCAGGTTTTAGTTTGATTGCGTGTGTAAAATCCTCTATCGCACCCGCATGATCACCAAGAATCTCCTTTACATCCGCTCGATCTTGGAAAGCTTGAGTATCGTCGGGTTTTAGTTTGATTGCGTGTGTAAAATCCTCTACCGCACCCGCATGGTCGCCAAGATCGCGCTTTGCCCACCCGCGATTGTTGTATCCGTAGGTATCATTAGGTTTTAGTTTGATTGCGTGTGTAAAATCCTCTATCGCACCCGTAGGATCACCAATATGTTTTTTCGCCCAACCGCGCTCGTTGTATGCAATTACATCTGGTTTGAGTTGGATGGCCTGATTATAGTCTTCTATCGCACCCGCATGATCGCCAACAGATGTTTTCATGCGCGCGAGTTCTTTATACCTATTGGCATCGTCAGGTTTGAGTTGGACAGCATCAGATTTGAGTTGAAGAGCCTGTGAGTAGTCTGCTATTTTCCCCGCCTTATCTCCAAGTTTGTCCTTTGCGTCTCCACGTTTTGTATACGCATCAGCATCATCGGGTTTTAGTTTTATTGCTTGCGTCCAATCTTCAATTGCACCCGCATGATCGCCAACAGATGTTTTCATGCGCGCGAGTTCTTTATACCTATTGGCATCATCAGGTTTGAGTTGGACGGCATCCGATTTGAGTTGAACAGCCTGTGAATAGTCGTCTGTTTTCCCAGCGTTATCCCCAAGTTTTCCCTTTGCATCCCCACGTTTTTTGTAACTATCAGCATCATTAGGATTAATTTTTATAGCTTGACTATAGTCATCAACTGCACCCTTATGATCGCCAGAGTCGGCTTTCGCTTTCGCCCTAAACTTGTAGGTTTCAGCATTGTCGGGGTTCAGTTCTATTGATTGGTTGAAATCATCTATTGCACCTTTAGGGTTTGCATCATAATATTTCGCTTTGCCTTGTTCGATATAGAAATGTGCCTGGATATGCTTTTGCTTCCGCCACTGCGTGAAAGACTCCGTTGTAGTTGCTCCAGCGAGCAATGTCTTGATTGTGTTTACTGGACTATTGCCAGGGTCATGCCCATAGTGGATTCCGATGACTTCTCCTTTACTGTTTAATAAGGGACTTCCGCTGTTTCCAGGGTAAGCTTCGATTGTGGTCCAGATCCCTCCATCGTTCTGCCGGATACCAGTTACAACTCCCGCCGTGCCTTTGTATTTTCCATAAGGGTAACCCACGATAAAAACAGATTCGCCGATCTGCAACATGTCGCTGTTTCCCAAAGGCAATGGTGTGCCTTCACCTGCAACTGTTAGAATGGCAATGTCGCTTTTGATATCAAATGCAGTGACACCTTTTATGTACCAACTTGTTTTCTTGTCCCAACTTTTGGCGAAAACAAACCCACGTTTAAATAGCACAGCAACGTGAAAATTCGTTGCTATCTTGTCGTTTGTTATGAAGAACCCGCTACCCCCTCCACCGATACGGACTATAGAAGTTTTTCCTTTTTCGGATATTAAGTCAGTTTCTGTTGGCTTTTCGGTATTTTCGGCAGTTTCCTGCGCATAAGAAAGTGAGAGAAATAACCCCAAAATTAAGAAGTAAAATAAAAATTTTGGATAATGTCTCATTTTTATTCCCTCCAAGGTTTACGGCACACGGAGTGTGCCTACTACTTTTAAGTGTTCATTTCTAAATAAAAGGCACCTTCACGATTTTTGCGGGGTGTAGTTCGCCTCTGATTTCAATTTCTATGCTTTTCTCAGTATTAGGGGAGATAGACGCAAAACCGATGTTACATTTCAGACTCGGCGACGGTGCGCCGCTTGTCACTTTACCAATAAGATTGCCATTTTGGTAGACATCATATCCGCACCGCGCAACGGCACGGTCCAACATTTGAAAACCGACTATTTTCTTCCTTAAATCTCCTTTTTCTTTCTGGGCAAGGAGTACACCTTTGCCAATAAAGTCTCCTTTATCTAATTTGACAAACCGACCAAGTCCTGCCTCATAAGGTGTGGTGCTTTCGTCCATATCCATACCATAAAGACGTAGTCCTGCCTCAAGCCTCAAGGTGTCGCGTGCGCCAAGTCCGACTGGTTGTCCTCCTTCTTCTATCACAGCCGGATAGAGCGCATCCCATAAATCTTCCGCATTGCTTGCATCAACATACAACTCAAAACCAATTTCACCGGTATACCCAGTTCGTGAAATGGCGGCGGGGATTTCTGCAACCTCGCCGACTGTAAACCGAAAAAACGGAATTTCTGAGATAAACCATTTAGTACCAAACTGACTCAGAATGTCTATTGATCTTGGTCCTTGCAGCGCAATGAGAGTTGTATTTTCGCTGTCATCAGTTACTTCTGCTCTCATATCATTATGCGTTTTTACCCATGTGAGGTCTTTTTCAATGTTCGCGGCGTTGACTACCAACGTGTAGTCGTTATCAGCGTGTCTATAAATTAGAATGTCATCAACTATGCCACCGTTTTCATTACAGAGGAGCGTATATTGCACCCGTCCATCGGTTAAACGACTTACATCGTTTGTGCAGAGTTTTTGTACCAATTCGTTTGCACCTTGCCCTTTAACATCAATTTCCCCCATGTGCGATAAATCAAACAAGCCAACAGTGTTACGGACAGCGAGATGTTCTTTAACGATACTGGTATATTGCAGCGGCATCTCCCATCCACCGAATTCAGTGAATTTTGCATAGAGGGATTTGTGAACTTCATAAAGCGGTGTTCTTTTCATCTGTTTCGTCTCACGATAAAGCGTTTATAAATATGAACGCTTCTCAAAATGTTTTGATTACGCAAATTATATTTGTCAGTACCTTGCACTTTTATATCTAATTAACAGGATTTATAGCGCGAGGTCTCCGTGCCTCACAATGCTAAAAATATTAAGTATTGGTCCGAATTTATACCTATGATACACTAACAGAGAGGGAAATGTCAATGAAAATGATGGAACGTTTTGGGTTGGAAGTGTATGGTAGAGATTAGAATTAACGCTACATTCCTGAACTGTGAATCAACGCTGAATGCGCGTATGGCATCCATCCAAATCAACGCCAAATGCGCTTTTGGCATTTGGCCGAATCAACGCTGAATGCGCTTTTGGCATTCAGCGGGAGGGAACTCCGATTCCCGACTGCTCCTACAGTTTCTGTCGCGATTCGGAGATCGCTCCTACAGAGGAAACGTAGAATTATTTCTATAGTCCACTATAAGTGGGATGGCTTGCAAAAAGCTCCTTGACAAACCGTTAAGAAAAAGGTATCATATTTTATCAATTATTGGCACCTTATTGTGTTTTGTCATCACGTTTATGATAAGAAATGAGGCCCGCATAATTGACGAATTATCAGAGGTAAACAAAATGACGAATGAAGAACTCTATGAATTAATGAAAGATGGTTTTGCACAGGTCAATCAGCGGTTGGATCGGGTCGATCAGCGGTTAGATCGGGTCGATCAGCGATTAGATACGATGGATGACCGACTCCGCACAGTTGAAAGCGGTATCTCTGAACTCAAGGGTGGGCAAAGTGCAATCGCAGGGGTACGAAGTTGGATCGTTGCAGCATGTGCTATCGGTGCACTTATCATTTCTATTGTTGTCGCCATCGTCAAATAACTAATAACACCCTACCTAATAATATTATCCAGGCACAACCGTTTCCTCACCAAGCATATCAATAAACTTCACAGCAACGCGGGCATCAAGACGCGGCAGTGGGACCTTCAAAGGACTATGCACAACTCAATCTAACCCATAGAGACGTGCAAGATTATCGCCGAAAATTAGTGCTTCTGCATCATCACCGAGTTCCAACCGTTTTAAAGCGTTAATAACCTGAATTGGTCGGTATTCAGGCAGGTTAGAACCGAAAACTATTTGCTCCGGCCCGAGGGCATCAACAGCAGTCTTTACCTCTGTTGGTACAACCGTGTCTGGATCAGTTCCCCAACGACGGTGAAAGCGTAGAATGGTCGTTCCGAGTGAGATGTTCTTATTCACTTTTGCTACAGAAATTGCGGCATCCAAATCATCTGGAAATCCCATGTGATCCATGATAATGGGTGTTTCTGGCACCCAACTCGCGACGTTTCCAATCCGGTTTGGATGACAATTGTTCGGCCCGGAATGGATTGAAATGATTAGTCCATGATCACGCGCAGATTCAGCGACAGGACGTACAATCGGGTCATCAACGTTGTAATTGTGAATCGCGGGCATCAGTTTAATACCAGGCATACCCCACTCGTTTGCTGCCAGTTTAACTTGCTCAATAGGTTCCGGTTCTGTGGGATGCACAAGCGCACAGCCGAGGGTTCGTTGATTACCACGAATTACTTCGGCAAGTTCATCGTTTTGAGGGTTTGGTTGAGGAGTCGGCATGATGACTGCAACGTCCATATCAGCCTCATCTTCTAATGCCAGCAGTGCGTTTAAATCTAAATTTCCAGATTCATCGCGAAATTCATCATTAAGATATGCTTCAAAATCACCGCGCATAAGAATATTCCTTTTAGAGCGTATCTCATAAATAGGATTTGTTGGTTCGTTATCAGTTGATTCTCTTTGTAGGAGGCAACTCCGGGGAATGCCAAAAGGCATTCATACCCGGTGAATGACTAAACGTCATTCATACCGTTGATTTCTTGATTTGGATTCCCGACAGGTCGCGATTCGGAGATCGCTCCTACAGGATTTTGAAATCCGGTTTTCAAAGCCCTCCAACTATTTATGAGATAGGTTGTATACTTTAAATTCCTATTTTCTCAATTGTTGGAAAAGAAGACCTTAGATGTTAAAACAATCCTACGGTTCAGCAAACTGCTCTTTAATAAGGATTGCCCCATTTTGGGAATCAGTTTCAAAAGACACTTTTTCTGACATTAAAACGTTACTATACTGCGTATACGCTGATCGTGCATCAGCAACATTAGGAAAACGGATAACGAAAACAATATAGGAGTCTTCCGATTTTTTAGAACGGGTGTCTCTGTATTGTGCTAATATGCCGATTGTTTTATCCACTAATTGTGGAAAAATGTCAGGGGTAGACTTATAGACCTCGCGCAGTGTCCAATTCGTATAAAATAACTTTTCACTCCCACGAATGTATTGAGTAGGTAGTAGTTCGAGTAGCGATATATTTTGCGGAGGGTCCTGTATACGTTTTGCAGTTACGCGAGCGAGTGCAATCATACCCTCGCGAATCCCTGTTGCAATCCCATACCCCTCTATTTGAACGAAGTACTTCCCTTTCCAGAACCAAAGGTTTTTCCCAGAAATGATAGCTTTACATCCGATCCATTCAAATTTAGGTTGCGGGTAACTGTGGACGCTAAAAATCCCGAATGCGTTTTCAGGAGTTCCCATATCAAATATTTCAAACAATATATAAGGAACTGATCCAAATTTCGGGTTTTGGTATTCCACTTCTGCCTGTTTTTGGAATCCGTAATTACGGTATATTTCGGGGTATGTTTCACGAAACATGAATCGATCTTGATAGAGCGTTTCTCGATTATACGTTGTCGGTTTGCGAGAACGCACCCAATCTGTTACTTCCCCATCCTTTGGTAAAAGGGTTTCTGGTGCGGCTACAGTAGAATATGGAAGCGATTCATAAACTGTTTCTGATTCAGTAAAATTCGTAGATTCACTATCATTTAATTTTATATTTTTTTGCTGTTGGGATTCTTCGCCCTGTGCGGTTTTAGGGGATGATTGGAACTTGGAATGCGAATGGATTCTTGCAGAAACATTTGCGATAACTTCTTTAGCACTTTTTGCTGTAGGCGCTTTCCACACACCGAAAATGTACGCACCCTCTTGGTTGATTGATGTTAAATTCTCCTGTTCTTGCTGGCATGAGAGGAGAACTATCATAAAAAAAGAGCAGCGCAAAACTGTGCCGAGGGCTTTCATAGGGTTACCACTGTTCTGCAAGTTGATTGTAAAGGTCTTCAATCAGTTCTTCTACTATCAGATTCTTTGCTTGGTCTAATGTTTCTGGTGGTTCTCCCCGATTCTCTACACGATAAAAATCGTGTATCTGTATGTGGTTATCTGTTTGAGCAATTCGATTATTTCTGACCTTATCAATAAATTGATATTCGACTTGCAAACTCATCCGTAACATTTCAACATTACCACTTGGTCCATAGCCATGTTCTTTTATATCGTAATCCTGTATCCGAATTGTGAGTTCGGAGTCGTTTCCGTCGCTCCATTTTCGATTAAACCTTTGGATTACTTTCTCATGAATCACTTCATCAAAAGGACGCTGCGAAACATTGTCGTAAAAGAAGTCAGGATCATCAATAGTAATAGGAGGAATATTGATGGTTCTGATATGCTCCAAGTAAGAAGAGGTAGAAACATATCCACACCCAACAATCAGGCTAAATGATGCTAAGAAACTAAAGAAGAACGATGTGAGAACTACAAAGTTGAAATATGATCGAGATTTTTTTTCAGTTTTCCATGTCTTTACAGAGAATATTGAACAAAGGTGAAAGGATTGCGTGTTACAGTCTGTCCATTTAGTACGCATGAGAATTTCCTTGTAGTGCAAATATAAAAAAATGGAAAGGATTTTGAAGCCTAACGGGAGCAACCTGCGGACGTTGAGGTTTCTTTTCTCTCCCATAAAGCATGATCCGGGCAAAGTTAACAATCTGTTTCTTGACTGCGGGGATTGATAGAATTACAAAGGCAACAATAAGTAGGATTAGAATGAAAGCCAACAGATTAGTCATCCATTTCTGGGCGAGCAAATCCCCTTTGGCTTTTTGAATCTGTCGCTTTGCCTTGAGGTTGCGAGTTCTCATTTGGCTCACCTCCAATTAAATAGGTAATACCAAATTAACAGGATTGATCCTGTTTTATTGGAGTCAGGCAGAATACGCGTGAGGTATTCTGCATTGGTTAGGAAACCACACCATAGGCGTCAATTTAAGAACCATCTCTCCTGTGAGAGGGCTTTCTAAGCCCGATTTATTACCGGGGTGGCAAACCCTAAATTGACGCCTATGCATTGTTAGGAAACCACACCTACCGAGACGAATCGCGTTAATTTGGTATAATAAGCGGCGAATATCAAACCTACCAAGCACCGCTGTTTTCAGTGAATGAAAAGGACAAAGCAGTTCTTGAATTTACCCGCTGAATGCTGTGACGCATTCAGCGTTGATTATGGGTTATCGCCCTTAAAACCTACCTTTTGGGATACGCGGCGATTTTCGATTTCTGGAGTCACGTGAGTTATCCCGCTGGTCATATCGATTGTTTCGTCTATCACGATTGTCACGACTGTCGCGATTATCTCGTGATTCACGGTAGGGGCGATTCTCGCGATAATTTGATCTGCCTTGCTCTCGCGGTTCGCGCTGTTCACGCGGTTCACGTTGATCCGGTTCAAAATCTGAGTCTGAAGAGGTGTTAAGTTCTTCAAGAGGCACACCGTTAGCGGCGATAAGAGACAGGTCAATTCTGCCTTGTTCATCTATAGTCAAGATTCGCACGGTTACCTCATCTCCGACCTGCATGACATCTTCAGCTCTGCGGACATACCCGTCTCCCATCTGTGAGATGTGTACAAGCCCATCTTTTCCAGGAAGAATTTCCACAAACGCGCCGAAGGAAGCGGTTCGGACAACTTTTCCGGTGTACTCTTTCCCAATTTCGGGCATAGCCGTAACCTGGCGGACTTTTTCCTCAGCGATTTTGACATCTTCTGCGCTTGTTGAGGCTATTTCAACGGTACCATCGTCTTGAATGTTGATGGTCGTATTCGTTTCCTCTTGAATACCTTGAACAGTTTTACCTCGGGGACCGATGAGGTCTTTTATCTTTTCAGGTGCGATCTGGAGTGTGTAGATACGCGGTGCGTAAGGTGATAACTCTGCACGCGGTTCATTAATAACAGCGTTCATTTGCTCAATCACAGCGATACGTGCTTCCCGTGCTTGGTGTATCGCGCGTCGCATGAGTTCAGGGGTGACTCCGTCGATTTTAATATCCATCTGCACTGCAGTTATGCCTTCCGTAGTGCCAGCGACTTTAAAATCCATATCACCAAGAAAATCTTCAGTTCCAAGCATATCTGTTAGAATAACTTCGCGTTCGTCCTCTTTAATAAGTCCAACTCCGATACCGGCTACAGGTCTTTTTATCGGCACACCTGCATCTAAGAGAGCTAAGGTTGCACCACAGACAGTAGCCATTGAAGAAGAAGCGTTCGACTCCAAAATCTCCGATACAATGCGGATAGTATAGTTGAAATCCTCTTTACTTGGAATAACCGGTTCAAGTGCTTTTTGTGCAAGCGCACCGTGTCCGATCTCTCTACGTCCGGGGCCCATCATTCGCTTGACTTCACCAGTGCTAAACGGTGGGAAATTGTAGTGTAAAAAGAAAGGCCGGCGAATTTCACCATCCAATCCCCGCTGAACATCTTCATCACCGGAGGTGCCAAGTGTTGTGACACAGAGTGCTTGTGTTTGTCCTCGTGAAAAGAGCGCGGAACCGTGGGTGCGTGGCAGTAAAGCGACTTCACCAGAAATCGCACGGATATCCGTTACGCCGCGTCCGTCAACCCGTTTTCCTTCAACGAGAATAGCTTGCCGCATCTCTTCTTTTTCAATATCGCTGAGGATAGAACGTGCGTCTTTTTCATCGCTCGGATCGATTTCTTCTGGACCATCCTCTTGGATTTCGGAGAGAATATCTGATTGAATCTGTTCAAGATAATCTGCACGTAGTTGTTTGTCTGCCATCCCGATTGATTCACGGATTCGAGCGGTGGCAAGGTCTCTAATGCGTGTATTCAGTGTATCCTCTACAGTTTTTGCTTGATACTCCCGTTTTTGTTGGCTACAGACAGCAACGATTCCTTCTTGAAGTTTGATAATTTCTTTTATTTCTTCGTGTGCTGCGATGATTGTGTCAATTACTTCGTCTTCTGGGGTCTCATGTCCGCCACCTTCAACAGACATAACAGCATTGGAAGTACCGCTAACAAAAAGTTCTATTTCAGATGTGTGTAACTCCTCATAAGTTGGGTTAATAATTAATTTGCCATCTATTTTTCCGACGGTTACAGCGGCAACGGGACCACTAAATGGAATATCGGAAACAGATAGCGCGGCGGATGTGCCAATTAGGGCAGGAACATCCGCGGGGTGGACACCGTCCGAAGACAGGACATTGCATAAAACTTGTACTTCAGCCTTAAATTCTTTTGGAAAAAGTGGACGAATGCAGTGGTCAATTAGGCGTGCAATGAGTTGTTCTGATGTTCCAGGTCGTGGTTCACGCCTTCCATATACGGTAGGAATACGTCCGCCAGCGTAGGCTCTCTCTCTATAATCTACTGTCAAAGGGAAAAAATCTAAATCATTTTCGCTATTATCTGCGACTACTGTCACTAAGACAACTGTTCCACCGTATTGTACCCAAACGGCTCCATCTGCCTGCTTAGCAACTTTTCCCATTTCAATCGAAAGTTTTTCGCTTCCGAGTTGCATTTCAACTTTCACTCAATTTCCTCCTCATACTCACATACAAAATGCTTACGGTGGAATATTTAACTTGTCTGCGAACCGATCGTGTCGCGGATCCCAAGTTCATTTATTAAACGATAATACCGTGGGACATCCTTCTTATAGAGATATTTTAACAAACGGCGTTGTTTTCCTACTAACCGAAATAGTCCATATCGGGAATGATGATCTTTTCTATGGGTCTGAAAATGTTGCGTCAATTCTTGAATGCGAGCATTCAAAACCGCGACTTGTGCCTCTGGCGAACCGGTGTCTCGATCATGTATTTGGTGCTTTTGAATCAATTCTTGTTTCTGTGCTGCATCAATTGCCAATCTTTCTCACCTCCTTTATTATGAATATTCTTGTTGTAAACATAAAATAAACCTCATCATACAATAAAAGCACGACGGAAACAGATTTGCCGTGCCTTAATTTCTTTTTTGAGATAACTTCATACATGTTGAGAATAATTATATCATGAATTGAAGCGAATTTCAAGTAATTTTAAGGTTGTCGCGTTTAGTCCTCTTGTTATACTTAGTTACCCAAAATGTTATCAATTTTCAGAAACCTTCGGTGGTATTGTATCTTTTCTCTAAGCATTCCACTCCAAAACAACCCCTGTATAAATATCGGGTTCATTAAGGAGACCATCGTAAGCTTGTTTAATTTGCTCTGGTTTGAGGCGATGTGAGATTAACGGTTTGACGTGTAATTGCCCGCGTGCCATCCAGTCGAAAATGGTCTGTTGTTTGCTGAATTGAGAGGTGCGGTTGCCTGTATCAGGATACATCGGAACACACCACTCCAACGCGCCGCGTATGGTTATCCAACGTAGATGTGTATCAGAGAGAAGTTCTGTTAAATCACCTGTGACAGAAACACGCGGTGAACCGAGTATAACAAGTTGCCCATGGCTTGCGGTTGCGCAGAGTGCTTGCATTACAACCCTGCTATGCCCAACAGCATCAACGGTGATATTTCCAAGCTCTCCGTTAGTGATGTCTTGGATCTGTGCTTGTACTTCGTCTGCATCTCCGCCAATGGTATGCGTGATGCCACACCGTTCTGCTAATTTACGCCTTGCTTGGACAGGGTCTACACCGATAACGCGACACCCGTGAATTCGGAACATCTGTGATGCAAGATTGCCAACCAATCCTAATCCGAACACAATGACGCGTGGATTAGTGCCGATCTCTGTGACAATGATAGAAGTCATCGCAACGCCTGCCATCCGTGAGGCAGCGACAACGCCAGCGTCTATTGTATCTCTAACTGGCGCAATAAGTCTATCTTGTGAATATCGAATTGTTGAAGCGTGTCGTCCATAAGTAAAGACACGGTCTCCTGGCGCTGCGCGGGTGACATTTGCGCCGACATCCCGCACAATCCCCACGTTCGCGTAGCCGGAACGCCAAGGGTAAGCACACCATGCACCTTTCTGAAAAACTTTCGGTTCTCTTCCGGTATAGTTTGCCAATTCAGTGCCGCTGCTAATAAACGTATATTCTGTATCTATTAATACCTCATTAGGTGTGAGTTTTGAATCGTCCATTTCAGCGGTTTGTAGTTCTACTTGGTTTTGTCCAGTAACAACGACTTCTCTAATTTTCATAGTGAGTCTTCTCTCCTAATTCTCCTAATTCTTCTAATTCTTCCTGTTTAATCTTGCGAATAAGTGCTTGCATCCGTTTGTATCTGAAAAGCCCAACGAAGAAGGTCGCGATTCCGACCAAGATGAAGACGATTCCGATCATCTCAACGATATGGGAGCTAAAGATTTCTTTGAGATGCACAAAGGATAACCCTGCAACGAATAGTGTTAAGGCAGTGCGGATATAGGCAAGGAAGGTTCGCTCATTTGCAAGAATCGTTCGATCTGCCGCGAGATGGTCACGCAGAATGAGTTGCCCTTTAATGTCCTGATAAGGCGTTTCTTTTTCTAACATTTAATCGAATACGTTCCTTCCCTAAATCAGATTTAATCCTGTAATGATTATCCCTATGGTCCAACCACAAAGGATGTTTATAAATCGTAGTTTTTTGGCTGTCTTTCGGTATTGCTCGGTATAGAGTGCTGGATGTTTGGAATATATCTGTACTCGCTCTGGTCCGGATAAATCAATTTTCGGTATTAAGAGATACACAAAGACAGATGCTACACCGAGTGCA
Organism: Candidatus Poribacteria bacterium; assembly: GCA_965219695.1. Lineage (GTDB taxonomy): Bacteria > Poribacteria > WGA-4E > WGA-4E > WGA-3G > MSPOR6. The sequence continues at coordinate 195,168 of CBDCOJ010000027.1, forward strand.
AATAGATTGATAATGGGCAGAAAACTTAGACAAATTCCTAAAATTCCCCAATGCCACTTTGAGACATTTTTTCGAGCATCAGTTTGTGCAGCTCTGATGATCTGTGTTGAAGATGTCCCAATTGTTTTTGCCATGTGTATCTATTTTCCACCTCATCAACCATCGTAGCGGAGATTTTTACCATTGTCAGGTCCTCCTTGATGCCAAACCCAAACATTTCGGAAGTATGCCTGCTTCTCAGGCGGTAGTCCGTCAATTATGTGTTTTGGCACTGATGGCCTGTGGAATTGACACCCAACAAAATTATAACAATTAAAGACGGCGATTCGAGGGCGGTCAGGGTTTTTCCATGTGTCCCCAGAGTGGCAGAGGTTTTCTGTAAAGATAATAGCGGAACCGGGAGGACAACTATACGTCTCAAAAAGTGGGGAATCAGTCTTACGATGTGCCTCTGGAATTTGGAAGTTGGCTTTATGGCTTCCGGGCAGAAAGAGTGTTCCACCTTCACCCGCTTTGACTTCATTTAGTTCAAAGACAACTCGTGTTAAGGCGGAGTATATTTTCCCATTTGTACACTGGTAGCTAAAATTAGGGTTGACATTTCGGACACCACCGTGGGGTGGCGGTCCTCCGTTTCCCATAGAACGATAGGTAAACCAGCTGGATTCCATCCGTATTTCACCCAAAATCTCCTTGAGAATACCAATTATCACGGGATGATCAAGCAATAACGAGGACGCGCCACCTGGAAATTGCCGCTCATGTGGCGGTAACGCTTCAGCGTTTGTACGGATAGTGTCAATTTGGGACTTAATATCATCTACTTCTGAGGATGTTAAAACTTCTGGGATTAACAGATACCCTTTGAGGTCAAAAATAAATTTCTGTTCTTCAGTCATGGGACTCCTTGCCTTATGCTGTGTTTAGGTTGTATGACAGATTGTATCAGAATTCTACTTTAATTGAAAACGAAAATGGGTTATACGATTCTTAGATTTTATTGAGACTTTTCAATCTACATATTATTAACGAAAAATTCTATTTCTTGACATCAACACATTGATGTGCTATACTAACAAAACAAATTTTCAAGGGCAATTTGCAATTCCAACATTGTGATTTTACAAACTGCCCAAGTTTAAAATAAAAGAAATGGAGTGCTAAATCTATGGATTTCAAACAAGCATTAGATAATAAAATTTCTGAGTATAATTTACTCGATCATCCATTCTATCAAGCGTGGAGTGCTGGTGAGTTACCTGTTGAGGCTTTGAAATGTTATGCGCGTGAATATGGTGCCTTTATTTCAACATTGCCAAAAGGATGGGAAACATTGAACGACCCTGAGACAGCGGAAGAAGAGACAGAACACATTGACATGTGGGCAGATTTCGCCGATGGTCTCAGCACTGAGGTCTCTGAAGCACAGATTCCACAGGTAAAGACTTTGTTAGAAACAGCAGAAAACCTTTTTTCTCAAAGCGAAACGGCATTAGGCGCGCTCTATGCTTTTGAGGCACAGCAACCAGAAACAGCGAAGTCAAAATTGGCTGGTTTGAAGGAATTTTATCAACTACCTGAAAAAGTAGAACCGTATTTTGAAACACATTCACATAATGAGCATGAAGCAGAAAAACTGCTTGAACGCATCGGTGCGTTACCACCGGATTCTCAAGAGGCAGTAGTGCAAGCATGTGAACAGATGAGTAGTGCTTTGTGGGATGCGCTCACAGGAATTCACGATGCCGAATGCGCATGAGACGGTAACAGCATATTTTGAAGCGCTTGTTGCTGGAGATGCTGAAATCCTTATTGCAATGATGCTCCCTGCAGTACATTATGTGAAAATAGGCACAGATGCTGGCGAAGTCATTGAAGGTGAGGAAAGAATTGCGGCATATTACCGAAACCATGTCGCAAGTACTGAGGATTTCAGCATCACATTCATCAACCTTGATGTGCAAGAGCGTGCAGATGTCGCATGGTTCTACACACAACAAGTGTGGAAACTCAAGTGGGAAGGCGCTGCAGAAGAATTTGTGATGCGAATGACAGGTGTTTTGGAGAAGATTGACGAGTTGTGGAAGTTTGCGCAAATTCATGCTTCCATCGGTGATCCAACATCTTAGTTTTATAGGAGGCGTTCTTGAATATTTCGGTTGTCTCTTTTGATGGCGACATGACCTTATGGGATTTTCTGAAGGTGATGCGTCATTCGCTCCAACACACATTGACGGAACTACAAATACAGGTTCTAACCCCGCGTGCTTTAGAACTCACAATTGACGAGATGATTGCAATTCGGAATCAATTTGCTGAAGAGGTAAAGGGCAAAATCTGGAGCCTTGAAGAAATTAGACGGCGTGCGTTTGAACGCACACTTGAACATGTCGGCCACCCAGATAAAGAACTTGCTGCACACCTGAACGCGATATATCTGAAGCACCGTTTTGAAGATATTGAACTGTATCCTGATGTGATACCGACTTTTGATGTTTTGGCACAGTATTTCAAGTTAGGGCTACTCTCAAATGGAAATACTTATCCAGAACGCTGCGGACTTGAAGACCGGTTTGCCTTTGTTGTCTTTTCCCAAGATGTGCAGGTTGAGAAGCCGGATCCAGAAATCTTTGAGATAACAGCCGAACAAGCAGGTTGTGAACTCGGACAGTTACTCCATGTAGGAGACTCACTTGAGAACGATGTTGCAGGGGCACAGAATGTAGGTGCGTCTGCAGTCTGGCTCAACCGAGAAGGTGTGCCAAACGATACAGAAATTCAACCTGACTATGAAGTAACTTCCTTGACCGAAATCCCCGCAATTTTAGGGTTAGAAGGATAAATTATGATTACTATTTCTGAAGAACTTCGACAGGCAGTTCAGGATTCCAAGGACAACCTTGTGCGCCTTGTGGATCCAGAAACAAACGCTGAGTATGTTGTGTTACCTGCGGAGACATTCGTCCAGCTGCGAGAAGGACTTTTTTATGATGACAGTCCACTAACTGAAGAAGAGCGGAGTGCTTTACTTGTAGAATTAGGTCTTAGCATAGGTTGGGATGATCCAGAGATGGACGTTTACAATGAACTTGATCCGCGGAGGGACAATGAAGGTTCAACGCGGTGACATTGTCCTTGTAGATTTTCCATATAGCGACCACACAGGCACGAAAATCTGTAGGTAAAATAGGTATGCCAAAACGCGATTATTATGCAATTTTGAATGTGCCCCGCGATGCCTCTGCAGATGAAATTAAGAAGGCTTATCGTCAACTCGCGCTCAAATACCATCCCGATAAGAATCCTGATGATAAGGCAGCTGCAGCAACATTCCGAGCAGTGACGGAAGCGTACGAAGTGTTGTGTGACGACGCAAAACGGGAACGCTACAACCAGAATTACCAACCTAAACCGAGTTTTGATGTAGTTTTTGGGCAAGATGGTTCCGAAATGGTGCTGATTCCTGCTGGGGTATTTCTGATGGGAAGCACCATTGGAGAGGCAGACGAAAGTCCCATCCATTCTGTCCACCTTGACGATTTTTATATGGACAGATACGCTGTTACGAATGCACAGTATAAGGTTTTTGTTGATGACAATCCGCAGTGGTGCAAGCACAGTATCCCAAGAGAATACCATGATGGAAATTACTTAAAACTCTGGGATGAGGAAAATTGTTATCCGCAAGGAAGAGGTAATCATCCAGTTGTATCAGTAAGTTGGTACGCTGCGATGGCATACTCACAATGGGCAAAAAAACGATTGCCGACTGAGGCGGAATGGGAAAAAGCAGCGCGAGGTGGATTAGTGGGCAAAACCTATCCGTGGGGAGATTCAATTGATAGACACAAAGCAAACTACGGGAAACGTTGGGATGGACAAAACGCTACTATTCGCATGACACCGGTTGGGAGTTATGCACCTAACAGATACGGTTTGTGTGATATGGTAGGTAATATCCGTGAGTGGTGTCTTGATGCATATCATGTGGATTATTATAAGCACTCTGCACGACACAATCCGATTGCCGATGGCGATATTGAGACAGTTCTTTCTGATTTTACGACTATAAAAAATTCTCGCGTGTTTCGGGGAGGGACATGGTATTATCCTGCTGAATACTTACGAGTTTCGCTTCGGGCGAGAGATATTCCCTCTTTTGCGGTTACCAGTGTTGGGTTTCGATGTGTAAAAGCGAAATTGTAAATTTACAGAAAGCCCAGAGGATACAAGGAGTTAGACAATTCTCCCGCTCTAATGTTTGTCACTTGCTTTATTTTTCATGAAAATTACCGAAATTGAAGTGATTCCGTTACGCGTGCCTTACGAACAACGGATTCGCAAAAGATATTACCACTTTGCAATGACCGAAGCGGTCACCGTTTATAAATTCTATACTGATACTGGTCTCGTTGGTATCGGGGAAAACCCTGGACCGCCTTTTGACCAGGAGGTATTGGATACTTATATCAATACAAATCCGTTTGACCATGTTATGGGTGAAGGACGTTTTAACCTTGACATGGCATGCTATGACCTAATGGGAAAACATCTCGGTTTGCCAGCGTGGAAGCTGATGGGACAGCAGGCAAGAAAATGGGTTCCAATGGGTTGGTGGATGCCGTGCATGTCCCCCGAAGATACCGCAGACGAGGTTCAGATAGCGGTTGAACGTGGGCACCGAGGTCTTAAATGTAAAGCCCGCGCTTTCTACGATGTTGTTGAACAATCGAAGGCAATTGAGGAAGTCGCCCCTTCGGATTTTCGTGTGGAGTTTGATTTCAACGGTTCGTTGATCAATGTTGAAAAGGCACTGCCTATCTTACGAGAACTGGAAAAGATCCCCGTTGTTAAAGGCATCGAAGAGCCAATTTTCGCGTATGATATAGAGGGGTGGCGCAGATTACATCAAGAGATTCGAATTCCGTTTTACCTGCACGGTGTCGGAGTTATTCGAGAAGGCGCCTCGCGCCAACCTTCTGGTCCTTGGATAGGGCTCCGTGCGGGCGACTTTGATGGAGCGTTGTGTAGCCACGAAAGTGTCAAAAGTGCTCTGGCATCAGGTTGGGCTTTCGCCGCTGCGAACACGCCGATCCTGCTTCAGTATGTAGGTACTGGTATCACTACAGCATTTGCATGTCATTTAGGAGCAGTGATACCAACAGCTACGCTTCCCGCCGTCACAGCAAGCCACGCTTATGAAGGCGATCTAATTATTACTTCGCACAAAATCCAACGCGGATTTATGCAGGTGCCAGAAGATGCCGGTTTAGGTATTGAGTTAGATGAAGATGCTGTGGAACGTTACGCTCAAACGCCAGAGCCAAAATGGAATCGTCACATTTCTGTTGTTTCCTTTCCTGGTGGCATAAAGCATTATTACCGAAACCTACAACAGGCAGAACGGCTTATGAAACAGGGAGTGGACGAGTCTTACGTCTCTGGGGTTCGCTTAGACGAATGGGAAGACGATGGCACTGAAACCTTTGATAAGCTTTTCAAGCAGTTACAGGAAAGTGATTGGCCTGTTTGGGAAACACCGTTATAGGTTGAACTGGATTGACTACAATTCTGAAGATCTCAAGTTGCTCTGAATTCTATCAGTCGGATTCGTCTGGAGAGTTTTCAGTTCTACCTAATCTGTGCAATTGGATGACAAGGAGTAAATTTTATGATGACCCCTGAACAAAGGTATCTCTTTGATGTTACTGGATACCTCCACCTGAAGAATGTTTTGAGTGACGAAGAGTTGAAAGCGGCGCAAGAAGCAGCAAATGAATATATCAATACTCCCACCGAAGAACTCCCACCCGGATTTGACTCCAATGCGAAAAACCTTCCAAACGGCTTTGCCTTTGCGAAATCCTTAGAAGCCCTGACACTGCATCATTCAACCTGGTCCATCATCAAGGAACTGACGAATAACAAACCGCAACTGTTTCGCGGCACAATGATTGCGGATCGGGCGGGTATGTCGGAGTCAGAAGAAGGACTCCGCTTGCATTGCGCACGAGAAGATTTCGGATGGCATTGTAACCGTTATGAGGTCCGACACGGTCGAATCTTTTGCGACGATTTTGTTGTTTTTCCCTATCTCTTTGATGTGCATCCGGGAGATGGAGGGTTGTTGGTTGTTCCTGGGACACATAAAACCGTTTTTGATCGTCCCGAACATCTTTATAACAATGGAAAGATCAAAGATGCTGATGATATTCCAGAAGGGGTGGTGAACATCACGCCGAAAGCAGGAGATATGGTGATTATCTCTGAACTCTTGACGCACGGCGCGCTGCCTTGGAAACCAAAGGACCGATATCGTTGTGTCCTTACTTTACGCTACAGACCACAGCATCGCGGTGAGAGTCGTGTTTCTGAGGAGGTGAGGGGACGGTTATCGCCAGAGACGTTGGAACTGATTTCTCGTGCAGACCATAACCATACGAAAGAAATTGTAAAGAAGGATGTTGTTAGGTTGACTTAACAGGAAAGATGTATAATTTTTCAGGATCCTGGATGAATTAACCTGTCAAAATAGATTTCAGAGATACGTGAAAATTTCTTAAAATTTTCAGGTTGATTATGTAATGCTTGTTTATGCTGTGAAGGTTTTGTTCCTCGCTTTTTCAGGTTAAGCCGGTCAATACTTGCAAACCGGTAGCAATAACCATCAAGAAAGCCTGTAGATTGCCAGAATGATTTTCCGATACATTTGCAGTAACTGATAAAACATTTGGCACCTTTTAATTGTGCTACAATTCTTTTTTTTGATTTATTCCCGCCTTTAGTTTCAATATAGATAACCCACTTTTTTCCACGCTCATCAATGGATACAATTACGAAATCAGCACGCTTACGGATATCTTCTAAATCCTCATCAAAGACAGGAAAAGGCCCTTTAAAAAGGTCTGCTTTGATAACAACAGAGTCATGAGGTAATCCTTTTATTTTAACAGTTGTACCAGATTGCGAGTCGGTTAATTCCACAGAAGGTCTGCCTTGTCTTGGTTGTAACACAACTTGAGCATCAGGACTAAGTAATTCCTTTAATATCTGTATATCATTCACGAAGTTACTCTTCTCCCCACACAATTTCGTCCTGAATCCTGTTCATATCGTCAATCGTATTGTCAAAACTTGGAACTTCAATCCCAAACTTTGGATGAATCTTTGCTGGAACAAGTGTGTGTGCTCTCTTTCGTCTTTTTTGTCCCTCTTCTAATGGCACTAACGCTTTTTTAGCCATATATAATTTGATCTGATCTGCCTTTATTAGTTCACTTTCTTGATAACCGTTTTCTTCCGCAATTCTTTTAAGATGCGGTTTGTCGTGATTGAGCATGATGAGCGTATTGAGTTCTTTGACAATGTAATCACTATGGGTTGTAATGAAAACCTTAATTCCCAAATTTACGAGTCGTGCGAAAAACCTGGCAATGCAGCGTTGGTTTTCTGGATGCAGGCTTAACTCAGGTTCGTCCACCATAAGCAGATCTCCTTTTTTAGCAATGTGTCGCAAATAAAAACTAAAGTCTAAAAGTGAACGCACAGCACTTGAACTTTCGACCATCGTCAATTTGGTCTGTGTTCCTCTTGGAACAAAATAGAGCTGGTCATGTTGTGTTATGGCGTATTCCCCACCAACAATATCCGTAAAGTCTTCCAAAACATCAGGATGTTCTTTAGCAATGAAACTTTTATTTTTTGCAAAATCGTCAAGGCGGCGAGAAAAATCTATATTTTCTCTTATTGGAGATGGATAACTTTGGTACGCTTTGGACAATAACTGACGCGTATCTATATTTTTATCTGATTGTGCCATCTCGTCAAGCAAACGGCTACGAGCATAATCAAGTTCTTTTCGAAAAATAGCGGTACCAGTCCGCTCAGATGAGAAAATAAAGGGTATAGGCACAGAATCAAAAAAAGGAGCGCATTTGATGATAACGTTGATTGCATTTCTCACAATAGCGGCATCAATTTCCCTTTCCTCTCCTTTTTCCATTTTCAAAGTAAGTGTAAGTTCTTCACTTCCTTCGCGCTTTAAAAATAAAAGAAACGATCCGTAACTTCCGTTGTATTCTTCATTGCAGATATCAATTTCGTCTGATAAGAAGTGAAACTCACTATTCTGAAATGTGTCTTCGGATGCAGCAAAAATTTCATCTAACTGCTTAGTGTAATTCTCGCAAGCATCCGCAAGTATCCAATCACCTGTACGTGTTAACTCAATCTTGAGGTTTTTCTCTATAAATAATTGTCGGATCTGCGCATCACTAATCGTAATGGGGATAAGTTCACGCCAAGAACTTAAAAACCCATACAACGCATAAGCGATATAAGTCTTACCAGTGTTATTCTCACCGCAGATGATCGTCAAGTCACCCAGAGTAAATTCTGCTTGTTTTATAATTCCGATGTTTTTCAACTTTACTGTCAGACTCATATTGATACCCTACAATTATTACTGAAGCATTTCTACAAAAACATCAACATCCGTTGTAGGTGCTTGGCAAACATAATTTTCACAGACATAAACCGAAGCACTGTTATCAATCTGTGGTTTGTTCACAAGAAGTGGTAACGTTGTTTCCACAGTCGGTTCACTCAAGGCAACGATTTTGTTCGGCAGATACATGCCGTGTAACGCAGCCAACATCGTTTCTGTTTTTGTATCCTCTTTTTCACCAATAATAGCAATCTCTTTCGGAGTTGACAACAGAAACGCCAATTCGCAAAGCAGTTGACCTGAACCTGAAGGCATTACATCCATCTGATGAAAATAGAGTTTCAACGTCTCCACTGCTTTATCGTGAAATTCCGGTTTGTCCAGATGTTTGGCAAGGCGTAACAGACTATGGATCGCCATAGATGCTCCAGCGGGTGTGGCACCATCATAAGCAGATTTGGATTGCACGATAAGCGACTCATGCGCTTTGCCTGTAAAGAAGAATCCATCCCCTGACTCATCTCCGAACTGGTCAATCATGATATGTGCAAGACGTTCAGCTTCAGTGAGCCATTTCGGTTCAAAACTCGCTTCATAGAGAGCGATTAAGCCTGCGATGAAATAAGAATAATCCTCAAGATAGGCGTTGAGATGGCTTTTACCAGCGCGGTAGGTGCGTAACAAAAGTCCATCATCTTGGGAAAGCGTTGTCAAAACAAATTCAGCAGATCTTTCGCAGGCAGTAAGATATTCAGGTTTTCCTGTCAATTGGTATCCCATTGCCATGCCACGTATCATGATGCCATTCCAACTGGTTAGGATTTTGTCATCAAGACCGGGTTTAATCCGTTTTTCTCTTTCCACAAATAGTTTTTGTCTACCATCTGCAAGAAGCGACTCCAATTCACCTTGATCCATACTCAATTTCCGTGCAAAGACATCCGATGGTGTTTGAACGTGGAGGATGTTTTCACCTTCAAAATTTCCGTGTGGGGTGATGTCATAGTATTCACAGAAAATTTCAGCGTTCTCCGCACCGATTATATCCTCCACTTCGTGAGGTTCCCAGACGAAAAATTTACCCTCAACCCCTTCGCTGTCCGCATCTTGTGTAGAGTAGAAACCACCGTTTTCAGGGTCGTACATCTCGCGCAGCACATAATCTAAAGTCTCTGTGGCGATGTCACGATAAAAAGCATTCTGCGTGGCTTGGTATGCTTCAAAATAGGCAACAACGAGTTGTGCGTTATCGTAAAGCATTTTCTCAAAATGTGGGACAAGCCAGTGAGCGTCAGTAGAATAACGGTGGAAACCGCCGCCGAGTTGGTCGTACATACCGCCGCGCGCCATCTTCTGCAAAGTAAGTTCTACCATCTCTAACGCATTCGCATTGCCGCTATGATGCCAATAGCGTAGTAGGAAAGGAAGTCCCATGCTCGGCGGGAATTTGGGGGCGTTACCAAATCCACCGTATTGTGCGTCAAATTGTGATCGGTAATGTTGGAAGGCTTTGTTCATCAGTTCTTCCGTGAGTTCATGTTCGTGCGGATCCACCAGATTGCTCATCTGATTGAGCTGCGTTGTAATTTGATCTGCTTGTTCCAGCACCTGCGCGTTCTTTTCGCTGAATGCCTCCGCAACGGCACCCATCACCTTTGGAAATCCTGGTCTGCCATAGCGATCTTCGGGCGGATAGTAGGTGCCGCCGTAGAAAGGTTTCAGATCGGGTGTGAGGAAAACAGTCATAGGCCAACCGCCATGGCGTGTCATCACTTGGACAGCGTTCATATAGATTTCATCTAAATCGGGGCGTTCTTCTCTGTCTACCTTGATATTCACGAACAATTCATTCATGACTGCAGCGATCTCCTCATTTTCAAAGGACTCGCGTTCCATTACGTGGCACCAGTGGCAGGCAGAGTAACCGATGCTCAGCAAAATAGGTTTCTGTTCGCGTTTGGCAAGTTCCAACGCTTCTTCACCCCACGGATACCAATCAACGGGGTTGTGTGCGTGTTGGAGCAGATAAGGACTTGTTTCATGAATTAAGCGATTGGTGTGTTTGGAAGTGTCGTGCATGTGTGCATTCTCCAGTGTGTGGAAGTACAAGTTAAGAAGGATTGACACGTTAAGACAACAGGCGGGTAATAAGTTCCCGCCCTTATGGATATGAAATACCGCTACGGGGATTCGAACCCCGGTTTGATGGCTGAGAACCATCCGTCCTGACCCCTAGACGATAGCGGCTTATGATATTGGGTTTCTTTACCAGTGCTGTTCTTCTGCCTGATATTTACGATTCGCTTTCAGTTGTTATTCTGCCTGCGTGTTTAATCATCTCACTTAACACATCAAGATTAACATCTGACAAGTTGCGAAAACTGACACTACTTTTTCCGGTCTTGACTTTGCCGAGTCGGGATTTGTAGATTTCAGCAAGATACTTTTTCCCTTCAACTGCATTCACATATACGCTGAAGTAGTTCTTTTGTCGAGCCAATCCAATGAGAAACCATTCAACTTTCTTTTTATCAGAGCGTACGTAAGAGAAATTGCCGTAGCCGATGATTTGCTGTTCGCTGCCACCCCAGAAAACACCTTCCCATAAACAGTAGTCTTGGTCTGGTAACGCTGTTTTGATCAACGTGTGAAGTTCCTCTAAAACAGTCTTAGTTTCTGGTTCTTGGATCGCGATATAATCTTCAGGTGAGGTTTCTACCCTTTCCATTTGTTTCCTTTCTGGTTACAATATGACTGTGTTCAAGCAGTTAGTTTGGCACAAAATGACTGCCCGGGAAGGACTCGAACCTTCACTACATGGTCCAGAGCCATGCGTCCTACCATTAGACGACCGGGCATTGACTTCAGTGTTAAGTATACCCTAATCGATGGCACTTGTCAATCTATTTGCTGCTATTGCAGTGTGATCTTTTCAGAGAGGGAGTAGAAAATGTTTAGCAATCCGATGAGAATTGTGGGGACAACAAAGACACTTAACAGTGCAAAAGTGCCTTTAGAAAAGAAGAAACGCTCTGTATCCTCGGCAGATTCAAAAAACATTGCCTTGACAATGCGAGCATAGTAGTAGAGAGAAATGACACTATTTAGCAAGCCAACAAACGCAAGCCAATATAAATTTCCTTCAATTACTGCAGTGAACAGTACCCATTTGCCAAAGAAACCGGCAAGAGGTGGAATTCCTGTCAACGAGAAAAGGAAGATCGCCATCGCAGTAGCAACTAAAGGAGACCGAGACCAGAGACCACGGTAGCCTTCAATCATTTCAGTACCTGCTTCATTAGCAATCAGGACGACAACATAAAATGCGCCCAAGTTCATAGAGAAGTAGACAATGAGATAAAAGATGATAGCACCGATTCCCCTATCAACAATTGCTGCGTCTCCGTTTGTCAACAAGACAGCACCCATCAATATGTAGCCGCCATGGGCAATACTTGAATATGCCAATAGACGTTTGACGTTACGCTGTGGTAGGGCAGCGAGGTTTCCGATTGTCATTGTAAGTGCGGAAACTATCGCTAACAATAAACCTAAGTCAATAGATTGCATTACTTCTGAATTGCCAAATCCTGAGAAGAAAAATCTAAGGAACAGCGCGAACCCTGCGGCTTTTGAGGCGACAGATAGGAACGCCGTTATCGGAATAGGCGCACCTTCGTAAACATCGGGTGACCACATGTGGAAGGGGACAGAAGCAATTTTATAACCTATACCCGCGAGAATAAAGGTTATTGCAATCAATATACCGAGTGTGGTTACTTGGCCTTCAGCAAGTACTATAGGAATCTGCTGACCGATTGCGGCAAGATCACCTGTTCCTGTCATACCATAAATCAAGGACAATCCAAATAGCATCGTTCCAGATGCCACCGCACCATAAGTGATGTACTTGAACGCTGCTTCGCTTGAACGCGGACTGTGTGTCAAGAATCCAGCGAGAATGTAAGAGGTAAGGCTAACCGTTTCCAACGCGATGAATATCATCAATAGATTTGTCGCTGATGCCATGAGGAACATTCCAAAGGTAACAGCTAACAATAAGGCATAGTATTCGCCTTTCAATCTTGCGTCAAGTTCTTCGGAACGGAGGGAAAAAAGAATTGTAGCAGCAGTTGCCAGAAGTAGAAGAACTTTGAAAAATACGGCGAATCCATCCAACCGAATCATGCCCCAAAAAAGGTTTTTGGATTCGTTAGTGCTGAGAGTGGAATTCGTGATAAGAATAGCAATTAAAGAACATCCGAGTCCCACAAGCGCGAGATATGCGACCTTATCACTTTCCCGATTTTTCACGAGTAGGTCAACGATAATGACTGCAGCAGCAAATATGACAAGGAGTATTTCTGGGCTGAAATAGGCAAGGCTTTCAATATTTTCTAAGTAATCCACACTGTCCTCCTACAGACTCGCCTGAAGTGTGCCCATAATTTCCGTGAGTTTCGTAACGGATTCGCTGAACATTTCAATTGCGAAGTGGGGCCAGATACCGAGGACAATGGTTAGAATTCCAAGTGGTACTAAAGTCAATATTTCACGACCGTTGATTTCTGGGAGATCTTCATATTTAGGATTAAGCTGTCCTAAGAAAACACGTTGGAGTGTCCAGAGGAAGTATGCCGCACCTACTACAATACCGATCGTGGATAGGATAGTCAATGTTTGGAATTCACTAAATGCACCAAGCAATGATAGTGCTTCACCAACAAATCCACTCAAGCCAGGCAATCCTAAAGAAGCCATAAACGCAAGCGTTGTGATACCAGTATAGATTGGCATTCTGTTGCCTAAACCGCCAAACCCGTTAATTTCGCGATGATGTGCACGATCATAGAGAACACCAACAAGTAAAAAGAGCATTGCACTGATGACACCGTGGTTGAACATTTGGAGAATTGCCCCAGTGACACCGGTTTCATTTCGAGCGGCAAGCCCTAAAATGACAAATCCCATGTGTCCGATACTGGAATAGGCGACTAACTTCTTAAAATCGGTTTGTGCTAAGGCACAGAAAGATCCGTAAACAATGTTAATAAAGCCGAGTAATGCAAGACTGTTGCCTACAAAACCGACTCCATTAGTGAAGAACGCCATGCCTTCTGGTAACATCGCCATGTTAATCCGTACCAATCCGTAAGTTCCCATCTTTAAGAGAACACCAGCAAGGATAACACTAATCGCTGTCGGTGCTTCAACGTGTGCATCGGGAAGCCAAGTATGGAAGGGGAAAATCGGCACCTTGACAGCAAATCCGATGAAGAAACCAGCGAAAATCCAACGCTGGAAGACTGGATTGGCAAGAGCGTGTCCTTGTGTCCCTGCTAATGTAATCAGTGTCGGAATATCAAATGTACGTTCACCTGGTGCCCCACTGTGGAGATAGACTGCTATCATCGCCACCAGCATCAGTACACTACCAAATAAAGTATACAGAAAGAATTTGATAGCAGCATATTCCCTGCGCGGTCCACCCCACACTCCGATCAGGAAATACATCGGCAGTAGTGTCAGCTCAAAGAAAACAAAGAACAGAAACAGATCCAACGCGGCGAAAAAGCCCAACATCCCCGTTTCAAGCAACAGGAACAACGCCATATATGCCTTAATACCCTTTTCAATATTGCGCCAAGAGGCAAGCACACAGATCGGTCCTAAAAGAGCAGTAAGAAGCATAAGTGTTACGCTTAAACCGTCAATGCCGATGTGATAATTGATATTGAATGTCTCAATCCAAGGAACGCTAACAGCGTACTGTGTTCCAGCAGTTGATCTATTGTAAGATATGAATAAAACAACAGCAAGTACAAGCGGAATTAGTGTAAAAAGGAGTGTGACGCGTTTTATGAGTTCTTCAGACTCGCGCGGTAGAAGTAAAACAACGATCATCCCAAGCAATGGGACAAAAATCATTAGAGACAATAGCATTTAGTGGGAATCCTCCTTATCCCATCAGGCAGTATTTTATGTATTTCAACTACAATGCCCGGAAAATCAAAATTATCAACACTATTCCGCCAAGAACGACAAAGAGATAGGTTTGTATGGCTCCTGTTTGTATTCTGCGGATTCTGCCGCCAGCTGCCCACGTAACCTCTGCCACTCTGTTGACAATGCCATCAACGACACGATTATCAAAAAAGCCGATGAATGCTGCAAATATTTGACGTGTTATCGTTGCAACACCGTTAACAATGCCGTCAATGATAGAAAGGTCAAATTTGGCAAAAAGGCGAGACTTCCAAACCGTCAGTGCAACTAAGACACCATCGTAAAATTCATCAAAATAGTATTTATTCCAAAATAGGTTATAGACTGGACTGAACTTTGTTGCAACAGATTCGGCAGAGAACCTGCGTCTATGATAAAACAGCCAAGATAGCAGTATTCCTAAACCTGCGACAATGATGGACAACACCATTGCGATTGTATGTGCATCACCGTGATCATGATGTGCATCGCCAGCCTGTTCGCCTTCGTCTTCAGCTGCTTCTGCTTCGGAAATTCCGAAGAATGCAATGCCAAAATTCGCATTGCCTATTTTCGTATCTGGTCCGAGCTGCGCATGTTGTGGTGCATGAATATGGGGTTGTGGTGGCGGTTTTACATAGTCTTTGTTGAACCAGATTGGATTCACGACAGGAAAACTCAGGACTGCCAAAACGAGAAGCGGCACCACCATCACCCACGGGGATTCGTGTGCCATGTCGTGCATTTCTTGATTGCGCGGTTCACCGAAGAAGGTCATGAATATCAAACGGAACATATAGAACGCTGTAATACCGGCTGCGCAAAGCGCCATCACGAACAGAACGTAGTGATGTACTGAATTCCATTCCATTGCTCGTCCAAGCACGCCAGCTAAAATTTTATCTTTACTCCAAAAACCTGAAAAGAGGAAAGGCACACCAGAAATAGACAATGTTGCGACGAGCATAGTACCAAAGGTCCAAGGCATTTTTTTTCGGAGTCCACCCATGTTCCGCATATCTTGGTCAGGCGGGATTTCGGAGCCGTGTTCATGAACTAAACTGTGATCGTCGTGTTCATGTGCGTCGCCATCTGCGTGTGCTTCATCATGATGTGCATGCATTGCATGGAAGGCATGAATAACGCTACCTGAACCGAGAAACAGCAATGCCTTGAAAAATGCGTGTGTAGTAAGGTGAAAAAGTCCTGCAACATAACTGCCAGCACCGAGCGCCAGCATCATGTATCCTAATTGGCTAACCGTAGAGTATGCTAAAACTCGCTTAATGTCAAATCGAACAATCGCAATGGTCGCGGCGACAAGTGCGGTAATACCTCCGACATAAGCAATTGCCAGAGACGAACCTGGTGTCAAAATCGGGAACATTCGCGCAGTGAGATAAACCCCTGCCGCAACCATCGTAGCAGCATGAATCAATGCGCTGACAGGTGTAGGACCTTCCATTGCGTCTGGCAACCATGTATGCAACGGCACTTGTGCAGATTTGCCGATAGCACCGCAGAAGATGAGTACACCCGCGATAGAAAGCCAGACCATATCTCCGGTCGTTAGTTCAGCGACTTGGGCAAAAATACCGCCTTCTCCGTAAAGCGAGAGTGTGGCAAATTTGGTAAAGAGCATCATCATGCCGATGAACATACCGACATCACCGACACGCGTTGTCAAGAACGCTTTCTTACACGCATTTGCAGCGGAGTCCTTTTCAAACCAGAAACCGATAAGCAGGTAAGAGCAGAGACCGACAAGTTCCCAACCGATATAGATGCCAAGCAGGTTATCCGACACAACCAAAAATAGCATTGAAAATGAGAAAAGCGAAAGATAGGCGAAAAACCGTGGATACCTCGGATCGTCATGCATATAGCCCATAGAGAAGATATGCACAAGGCTACTCACCAGCGTTACAACAATCAGCATAATCACGGTAACGCTGTCAAGGTAAAAACCCATTGAGAATGTGATTTTACCGAGTGAAATCCAGTCAACAGTATGCGGTTTTGGATCAGGGACGACTTCCCGTAAAAGAAAAAAAGAGCAGACAAGCGCGACAAGCATCGCCGCGGTAGACAGCAAATCTTGTCGTGGGAAACTCCGTCTTGCTAAACCCAATAACGCAAAGATCGCGAAGGCTGCAAGCGGGCAAAGTAAGATGATACTAATTAAGGACACAACCATATTTGTTACTTTTTAACCTTTCAAGGTATCCACTTCGTCGGGGCGTATACTACCAAATTCACGGTAAATAGCAAGAATAATTGCGAGAAAAACGGCTGCTTCGGCTGCAGCAAGCACAATACCAAAAATAGCGATTATCTGACCATCAATATTTTCAGGTGGCGTAACAAACCGCGAAAATGCAACAAAGTTAAGATTGCATGAATTGAGAATAAGCTCAATACCCATGAGAATGCTAATAGCGTTCTTCCGAGTCAGCACTGCGAAAATACCGAGTGAAAATAGAATTGCACTGATTACCAAATAGTGTTGTAGACTCATTGTTCTATCCTATAGGTTCAATTAGAAGAGTACTGTGCTGTCAACTTCAAATGGTGAGTTGTGACAAGAGTCGGGAATCGGAGTTCCCTCCTACAATACACAAGATTTCTGTAGGAGCGATCTCCGAATCGCGCCTACAAAATATGAACGGACAAGCAGTACAACGGAAATTACTCCCTAACCTCCTTGCGAGAAATAAGCGCGGCACCAATTAAAGCAACTAACAGCAGCACAGATGCAACCTCAAACGGCAGCAAAAAATGTTCTTTTAAAATCAATTCACCAATACGTTTCGTTGTCGGTTCAAATGCTGTTCCATCATCGGTGAGATTTTCCCATTTAGGTGTATTAGCAATCACAGTCAAAAGCAGCATAAGCAGTGCTAACGAAATCCCACCGCCTAATAGGAGTTGACCCCGTTCAATGTGGATACGCATCTCCAAACGTCCGCTTGTCATCATAACACCGAAAAGGATAAGCACCAGAATTCCGCCGACGTAGACAATCACCTGTGTTGCTGCGAGAAAATCTGCTTGTAGAAACACATAAAGTCCCGCTACGCCGAAGAGGGTTACCATCAGCGCAAAAGCCGCATGCACGATGTTGCGGACAGTTACCACAGCAAGTGCGGAGGCAATTGTCAAAAGTGCGAAACCGTAAAAAATAAATGTTTTAAGTGTAAATTCCATCTATAAAACTATTCTTGCAAAGACTTTAGATGTGAGAAGTTCCTAATCTGCAGCTTCTGTGTTCTCTGCTTCGTCTTTATCGTACATCTCCTGCTTGTCAAAATTGAAGATCAGGTCTGTGCGGTCAAAACTTGAATACTCAATCCCTTCAAGTGAATCCTTCATAACGAGGCATTGTGTGGGACAAACCTCCGTGCAAAGTCCACAATACATACAGAGGGACATATCAATATCAAATTGGTCAAGATAGAAAACAACAGGGTTGCGTGTAACGACACGAGACACTTCGTCTGTGGTAAAGATTTCAGTTCGGTTTTCATCTCCAGATGACTCCAAGCGATCAATGACTTCTTGTGGTCCTAAGCGGGTAGTGATATTTGTAATTGTCATTGAGTCTTCTGACATTATCTTTTTGTCGTCACCTTCTATGATACCGATAACTTCTCGACCGTCCTTGAAGTGTACAACATTCATGCTATCCCAGAGTTGTTCACCTTTCGGAAGTTTGTCGCCTGTAATCGTAATACAATCTACAGGACAAATCAACTCACATTTTTTGCACCCGATGCAATCCTCAATCCGATTGTAGAGTTGCCCACGATACCCTTTCGGAATCTCACGGACGTTCTGCTTTTTCTCAAAATCGTGTTCATAAGGATATTGGTGTGTCACGTTCGGTTCAAAGAACTGCCGAATCGTGACCCGCATTCCAACCAGAACGGTATAAACACCTTTGTATATGTTGCGTATATATTTGTCCATAACGAATGTTCCTTTATAGGTCTATATTTCCCATGCGAAATGTGCGAATACTACCTAAACACGTATTTAATAAGTACACCGATAAGCAACACGCTGTGGAGAACGATGCCGTAAAATTTCCATTTACGGTCGTCTTTAAAGAGTTCACTGGATAGTGTCATGATCCAATAAGCGATACATACTATCCCTAAACCTACAACAAAAGAAACCACAAAAGTATGCAATGACTGAACATTAAAAATTACTGCAATTGAATTGTTCAGGGTAAAAACTGTGCCTCCGAGAATCGCAAGCGCAATCCCAGAGATCCATGAGATTTTTTCTGTTTTTGTTGCCTCCATAGTTTCTATTTTTCTGAGGGGCGGGAACACCATATAAAAACTGAAGCATGCAAGACCCGCTCCTAATACGAATCCCAAAACAGGCAACCAACGTTGACTGACACTGTTAGCAAACGAATCGCCCACACCAATAAGGAGAATTATACCGATAATAGGTAACTGTTTTACAAACCATGCGATTTTTCCTTGTTTTGTTATTCCCAAAGTATCCATAAACGCACTCATGTTCACCTCCGTTATAACTAATTCTAAACCAAATATGGTTTCCACACACAGACAATAGCTAACGCTGCACCGTTAAACTGAGCTTGTCTGTGGCTCAGGCTTTCGTGCCAGATTCCTTCCAGCAACCGCATACGCACTAATTAGACCCACGTAGATAATTGCACAACTGATCCCGATGCTCCACACATCATCTTTTTTAAAAATCAATCCCCATATTCCTGTGCCTAAGATGTTAAAGAATGAAATTGGAATAAAGTATTTCCAGCACAAGTTCATGAGTTGATCCACACGAAGACGTGGCAGTGTCCATCTCAACCACATCATTAGGAAGACGAGTCCTAATGTTTTGATAACAAAACCGGGAAAACCTCCGAGGAAATCGTAACCCGGGAAAACACCCTCATATCCGCCGAGAAAGAGTGTCACGGCAATTGCACTGACAGCGAACATATTTGCGTATTCGGCAATAAAAAATAGGGCAAAACGCATCCCACTGTATTCGGTATGGAATCCTGCAACAATTTCAGACTCAGCTTCTGGCAGATCAAATGGTGTTCGGTTCACTTCGGCAATAGAAGATATAAAAAAGATAAAGAATGCAATGAAGGTAAATGGTGTCCGAAAAATGAGCCAAGTAAAAACCCCTCCGGCTTGACTGTTCACGATGTCCCGCATGCCTAAACTTTCAACTAACATAACAACAGTTAGAATAGAGAGACCGAGCGGAATTTCATAACTCACAATCTGTGCTGCGGAACGTAATGAACCTAACAGTGACCATTTGCTATTTGAGGACCATCCCGCCATAATTACGCCCATGACAATCACAGATGAGATCGCCATAATATAGAAGATACCGATATTAAAGTCGCTTACCAGGATGCCTTGACCGAATGGAATTGCAGCAAAAACAGCGAAAGAACATGCAAATATGATATAGGGAGCAAGCAGGAAAAGGAGTTTATCACCCTGAGGTGGGATAAAATCTTCTTTGAAGATGAGTTTTATACCGTCTGCTAACGTTTGCAGAGTACCCCAAGGTCCCACGCGCATCGGACCCGTACGGTTCTGAAAACGTGCAGCGACTTTCCGCTCAGCAAGCACTAAGACTAATGGAAGTAACGGTACAACAGCAACGAAAATCCCGGCACACACTAACATAACGAGAACCGTGCCTAATTCCAAGGAGAAATGTCCCGCGACCGCTTCTGGCAGTCGTGGAATGATAACATCTCGCACGAAATCTGTTGCCCAATTGGTTTCGTCTTGCAAATTTATATTGGGAAAGAAACCTTCAGAAAAAATTTCTGGCATCTAATCTCCTAACCCGCAGGTTACACCATCTTTTTCAGGTAATATTACCGATCAACTTCTCCCATGACAATATCAATACTACCAATAATTGCGATAATATCTGCGACCATCAAACCACGACTCAGTTCTTGCAGAGCACTTAACGCACTGAAACAGGGGGAACGTCCTTTAAGGCGTACTGGCTTCGGTGTGCCGTCACTGACGATGTAAAATCCGAGTTCACCGCGAGGTGCTTCACTACGGAAATAGATTTCACCTTTTGGCGGTCGAACAGCTTTTAAATCTGCCATGACGGGACCATCGGGCAGCCCTTCCGCTAAAATTTGCCGGACTATTCGCACGGATTCCTTCATTTCATCCATGCGCACTTTATACGACTCCAGCAGTCACCAACAACAGCACCCAACTCCGGAATATCCTTAGCAACAGGCACATCAAAATCAAATCGGTCATAAATAGAATACGGTTCATCTCGTCTCAAATCCCAATCAACACCTGAACCGCGAAGGTTCGGACCGGTAGCGCCGTAACTGAGTGCCATCTCTGCTGACATCACGGCAACCCCCATAGTCCGTTCAGAGAAAATACTGTTTGATGTTAAAAGGTCGTTGTATTCGTCAATTTTCGGTTCAAAATAGTCGAGAAAGTCTTTAATTTCCTCCAAAAAATTCTGCTCATCAACGGAGCCATGTTCCATCGGAATGATTTCAGAGACACCGCCGATGCGAATATAGTTATACGTGAGACGTGCACCGCAGATCTTCTCAAAAAGTAGGAGAAGTCGTTCCCTATCTCGAAACGCATAGAGAAACGGGGTAAATGCCCCAATGTCCATACCATAAGTACCGAAAGAGAGTAGATGACTTGCAATCCGATTTAATTCACAGATAAGCACACGCAGATATTCTGCCCGTTCAGGCACCGCAAAATCCTTTGTTTCATCCGCTGCCATCAGTTTTTCAACAGCAAGACAAAAACCCCAATTCTGGTTCATTGCTGCCACATAATCCATACGATCCGTAAAGGGAATGATTTGGGGGTAAGAGAGGTTTTCTGAGTGTTTCTCAAAACAGCGATGTAAATAACCGATATGTGGAATCGCTTCCCGCACAACCTCACCATCCAGCCTCAATTCCAGACGTAATACCCCGTGCGTGCTCGGATGCTGAGGTCCCATGTTCACTACCATTTCGTCGGTAAACGGTTTTAACTCAATAATTTTTGATTCTGTCTGTTGTGTAGTTTCCATAGTGCGGATTTAAAAATTAAGCTTATCTATTATGTCTATTTTTTATTTATTGCTTAGTAAGGGACGCGCATGCCACGATAGAAATCAGGTTCCTTATAATCTTTTCGTAGGGGATACCCTTCCCAATCATCGGGGAGTAGGATACGGCGGAGGTCAGTATGTCCTTCAAAGAGAATACCGTATAGGTCATAAGCTTCACGCTCGTGCCAGTCTGCAGTTTTCCAGATATGTGAAACGGTTGGAAGGTGAGCATCAGTTTTCGGGACGGACGCTCTTAAAACCACACTATGCCGATGTTGCATGGAATAGATATGATAGACGATAGAGAGTTCTTCTTCCTTTGCACCCAGGTCAACACCGCTAAGACACATCAACGAATCAAACGCTAACGTGTCAGTTTCGACGAGATATTGACACACGTCGGCGATAGCTGCAGGAGCGATTTGAATGTTTGGGTCACCAGCAAGTTCGGTATCAAAACCGAGGACAGATTCACCAAACTTGCCAGCTAATGTTTTATAAATTTCTTCAGGGTTCACGTAATATCTGCTCCAGATTGGATGGTGTTATTTTCTTCAGTGTTTTCTGCGTTTTCAGTATTTTCGTCTTCAGGGGTTGATGTTTCATCCGCATCCGTCCCTTCAGTTTTTTCATGTTCGTACCATTCTGTTTTTGTAAAGAGTCTCTTTAGGAACGGAACATTAGCACGTTTTGCGACGGTTTGTGTTTTGATTTTTTCCTGTAGTTTCAACAACCCTTCAATGAGAGCTTCTGGTCGTGGCGGACAACCGGGCACATAAACATCAACAGGAATAATTCGGTCAACGCCTTTGAGAACATGGTATCCGTGCTGCCAGTAGGGTCCGCCGCTGGTAGCGCAGCTACCCATAGAGATAACGTACTTTGGTTCAGGCATTTGTTCATAAAGGCGTTTGATACGCGTTGCCATTTTGAGTGTCACTGTGCCGGAAATAACCATTAAATCAGATTGGCGAGGTGTTGCGCGGGGGACGCCTGCTCCGAATCTGTCCAAGTCATAGTTAGAAGCAGCAGTTGCCATAAATTCAATTGCGCAGCAAGCAAGACCAAACGTCATCGGCCAGAGCGCGGAGGAACGTGCCCAGTTCGCAACTGCATCAACTGAAGTAACAATAACATTTTTGTCCAATTTCTCATCAATTATCATAACTTTCCTCCCTCTGGAAGGATTGGACCTCTAATTGTGTAGAACGTATCCATTCAAGGTCGCCTTTTGCCCAAACATAAGCGAGACCGACTAACAGGATTGCTATAAAGACAAGCATTTCCAAAAAAGCAAATAGCCCTAATTCTCGGAAAACGACTGCCCACGGAAGCAAAAACACAACTTCCACATCAAAAATTAGGAAGATGAGAGCGATGACATAAAACCGTGTGTTGAACTTGATTCGTGTATCGCCAATCGGGTCTTCCCCACATTCGTAAGGAATATATTTTTCGCCTGAAAATAATTTTGTATGTAGAAGACGAGAAATGGTAAGATTTAGGATGACAAATAGACAACCGACAATTATGAAAATCAGAACATT
Organism: Candidatus Poribacteria bacterium; assembly: GCA_965219695.1. Lineage (GTDB taxonomy): Bacteria > Poribacteria > WGA-4E > WGA-4E > WGA-3G > MSPOR6. The sequence goes on from CBDCOJ010000027.1 coordinate 218,265, forward strand.
TGCAAAATTAAAAAGCATCTTTATTATCCTATTTTCGCACCGAAATTTCTGTTAGTCTTGCGGTATTGTATGTGCATTTTGTCCATTAAGTATATCTTAAATTAGGTAAAATGTGCAACAAAAAAATTTGCAACTCACGTATTTCCGTTATCTTAAATGGTGAAGTGTTCTTGGAAAATTTATGTTTAGGGTTTGTCGCTGCTATAATTTTTTTGTTGCAATACATCTAAAATTTTGTCATAATTTTATAGGAATGATAAAGTTTGAAGGAGCAGAAGATGTTCAGTTGTGATTACCATATTCATACGCAACTTTCTGGGTGTGCGGACAACGAGTTTAATATAGAGAAAATCATTCAACTTCAACAAGAACGGGGCATTGAAGCAATTGGAATAACCGATCATGATTACAGTTATCAGTCCAAGGTAAAAAGGATTCAAGCAGCGCGAGAAGCAATAAAGAAAACGGATACCTCAATTCAAGTGCATTTTGGTGTGGAGTCACAGATGTTGGAATATCAGGTAACCTCAATTAATATTCGTTTGGCATCATACTTCGATTATGTCCTGATGGCTCCGAATCACTACCATTTACGCGGTGTGGCACAGCCTCGGAGCTTCCGTGATCCACGGCGTGTGGCACTACATGAAATCTATATGTTTGAGGCAGCGATTGCTTGTCCTATCACCGATGCAGTCGTTCATCCATTTCTCCTCTCTCCAGATGTTTTCCAGTTTTCCACTGATGAACTCACTGCTTTCGCACAGGAAATGATGCGTAATATTGAACAGAAGCGGTTGATTTATCAGCTTGATCTTGCCTCCCAGCGCGGATTAGGTATAGAGATCAGTCCTAAGATGGTACGCTATAATCAACACCATCTCATTGAATTCTATCAACTTTGCTTGGAACGGGATGTAAAGCTGCTCATTGGGAGCGACGCGCATAACACAGAACAATTGGAAGAACTTTCACTGCTTACACCAATTTTGGAAGAATTAGGTATGACGGACGAACACCTCTGGCATCCGAGAGAATAGTTGGTAGTAGAGATTCTGTCGTTCAGTTGTCTCATGCAGTGTAAGGCAGACTAATAATTCATCAGAACTTTTATTCTATGGTTAGAGAAATACTGTTAGATACAAGCGAAGCCTTTCCTCGTAGTGACTTGAGCGGCAGATAGATGTTTTGCAGCTTATCCTTATGTTTCTCTTTGATGAAATCAATTTGATCTTGCGTATAACTGATTGCATCTTTTTTTACCTCTGGGGTAAACTGTGGGTTTGTACTATTCTGTATTTTCTGAATTTCACGTTGCAATTCAATCACTTCTGGAATCTGATCTTCCATGGACTCCCGATATACCTCTAATTCAATCACAACTTTTACTTTATAATCGCCAGGTGGTAGTTGGTAATGTGTCTGCAGGTTTTCCAGAGATACTGTCTGAGTTGTGCCTGCTTTCATATCCAACCCCTGAATACACCTAACAGATTTTCCATCCTTGTAGAGCGTTTTAAGGGTGCTTCCGAGTGGCACCGATTTTTTTATCTTGACAATTTCGCCATTGTTATTTGTCACTGTGAGTTCTTTGAAAGCCCTTTGGGTTGACACGCTGGAAATTGGCACAAGCAGATCAAACTTACCGTTTTGAATCGTAAGTTCTAACGGAATTGCTTCTTGCGCTGAATAAGTTGTTTTAGGTGTTGAAAGTTCAAGCACTGCAAGAGCAGACTTTTCTGTTTCATCAGAAGCGGTTTCTGTTTCCATTGTTTGCGTTGTCGTCTGCTGGCTGCCAAGACAACCAACCAAACAGACAATCAGAAGTAGATTAAAAAGTATAAATAGTCTCATAAGTTTGTATCCTAAGAAAATTTCGTTTATAAGGATTTGAGTGATATACCAAGTCCTGATCGTGTTGAAAGTTCAATAAAACCGTCAATAATTTGTTCGGACGGATCAACGAGCGAACTACGCCAATCTACTTCACCCCAAGCATATTCAAGGATGCCAAAGTTCGGCAAGCCTGCCATGCATTGCACGCTTGCAGCTGTGGCGACGGGACCACTTGGGTTGTGAGGTGTTATCTTAACGTTCGTTGTTTCTGCAAGGGTTGCTATCTTTTTTAAACCCAACAAACCACCAACATGCTTGACATCTGGCAGAATGTAGTCAACGCGTCCTTGTTTTAGCAGTCGCTCAAAGTCAGTCAGTGTGCGGAGGCGTTCACCTGTTGCAATCGGCATAGAAGTAGATTGACTTACATGTGCAACGGCATCAAGATCAGTCAACGGAACCGGATCTTCAATCCAGAAGAGGTTGAGGTCGTCCAACGCTTCAGCCGTTTGAATAATAAGTCCCGAATTGAACCGACTGTGGCAATCTACCATTAAATCAATATCAGGACCGATAGCAGCACGAATCGCACGGATTCGATCAATACCTAAACGGATAGGAGATGTAAGCGTGCCTTTTGATATATCCGAAACCGATACCCCATCAAAAGGTGCACATTTTATTGCGGTAAATCCTTCAGCGACTGCTTGCTCAGCATTGCGTGCAAAACCGCTTGGACTCCGCTCTACCGTTGCTCGGTTTATATTTGCATATAGACGAATCCGATTTCGATACTTACCTCCCAACAGTTGGTAACTCGGCACGTCTAACGTTTTGCCAACCAAGTCCCACATCGCTTGTTCAATCCCGCTAAACGCAGTGTGATAGGTGTGCCCTTCACTTTCACGGAAGAAACGGCGACGAAATGCTTCTAATTCAAACACATTTACCCCGATAATATCGAGTTTGAGGGCGTCAATTAGGTGTTTGACACGTTCATCATCTCTGCCGTGAGAAGCCTCGCCAATACCAGTTGTGCCATCTTCAGCGTGTAACTTGACGAAAAGCCAATTGCCGCGATGATTAACATGAACGATCTCGGTTTCTACAGATTTGATTTTTAGCGTATGCATTTTGCGGGATTTACGATGCGGCAGCCCATTTCACCCCTTGGGTAAGAAATTTCTGCATTCCGACACGTTCAAAGGTACCTGGACCGTGCCCTAACGTCGTATAAAATACTCTACCCGAACCGTAGGGCTTAACCCATGCCATCGGATGTGCTTTGCCGAACCATTCCGCAGTTGCTAATACATGGATGTGGGGGTCATGTGCTGAAATGTAGATTTCATCTTCAACGTCAAAATCCGAAACACCTTGAGTCGTGGGGTGTTCAGTGTCCTCAATATGCACAGTGAAAGTTGAACCTGGCGGATGCCAATTTGCGTGTCCTCCTATAAGATCAACAGCGCGTCCTCCAATCCACCAAGCTGTACCATGAATGCCGACTAATCCTTTGCCACCGTCTACAAACTGAAACAGACCATCTTCCTGTGCAGCGGTCAAATCTGGAACGCGCTTGGAAGTGCCATCTTCCTGACGCTCTGAACGGGTGAAGCCAGTACCGAAAACACACGCATCATAAGTATTTAAATCCTTAGACGCTAAAATATCTTTATCATCGGTTAATGTTGCTGAAATCTCTGCATCTGCATCCAGAAAACTGTGAATTACATTTGCACTTGCATTGAAACGATGGTTTTCACCGGATAGCACGAGAATTTTTGACATAATTGCCTCCTTATAGAAACTGCATAGGTATTCAGTTTCCTTGAGAAATTGATCGCAGGAACTGTTTTGTGTATCTGTATTGTAATTGAAAACTAAAATTATGTCAATAATGCAATTACATGAGGATATGCTTTACGCGATTTCCCACAGACGCACCGTACCATCCTCGCTACCACTTGCGAGTTTTGTTCCATCAGGCGTGAACGCTACACTTTTGACAGGTGCAGTATGTCCTGTGATAGTTTTGAGATGTTTGCCTGTGTTAACATCCCATAGGCGGATTGTCTTGTCCGCACTACCACTCGCGAGTGTTTTTCCATCTGGACTAAAAGTAACACTCCAGACAGTGTTCGTATGCCCTGCGAGTATTTTGAGTTCCTTTTCCGTTGCAGTATCCCACAAACGGACAGTTTTGTCCCAACTACCACTTGCGAGTGTTTTTCCATCCGGACTGAAGGCAACGCAAAAAATCCAATTGTTATGTCCTTTCAGGGTTGCCTTGTGTTTACCCGAAGCGATGTCCCATAATCGGATAGTGTTACCAGCATTTCCACTTGCGAGTGTTTTTCCATCCGGACTGAATACAACGCTAAAGATATTCTCTGTATTCTCAATAAGTGGTTTTAACTTTTCACCTGTTGCTACATCCCACAAGTAAAGATTACCGTCCTCACTGCCACTGGCGAGTATCTTACCATCTGCACTAAACGCAACGGTATTGACCCAATGTAATGCATTACTTCTCTTCTCCCGCAATGTTTTGACCTGTTCCTCTGTTTCCGTATCCCAAAGGCAAATCGTCTCACTTTCGTCAACTCCCCCGGCGAGTATCTTTCCATCTGGACTGAATGCGATACTTCTCACAGTCCTTGTGTGATTCTCTCCGATATCTACCCAGAACATCTTTTTTTCTTGCCCTGTGATAATATCCCAGAAACGGATAGTGTTGTCCTTATCACTTGCGAGTGTTTTTCCATCCGGACTGAACGCGACACTATTGACTCCCTGCTTGTGTCCCTCAATTATTAGGTGATGTGTATGTTGGTTAGTCGTTATTCCGATAGCGGTATCTCCTTATTTGAAATCAATACAGAACTTACGCTATTTTCATGATTTTTCCATAATTATGACTAAAATGATGTAGTTTTCAACAGAATTCTGAATTATTAGCGCGTTTACAAAACGCGCCTATCGTTTATGCGTAGGTCCTGTCAACATTTAGATGTTTCCGATGAAGGACGTTCCTGCATCACAGGAATCACGTAACTACGTATCCTCATATCTCCCTCTGTTTCTGATTCAGCGAGCGGTGTTGGGTTCTCGCGATGATCAAAGACAACATAGTAACCTTCTACCGCTTGTTCTAATTTGAGATATGCCATGAGCTGCTTTTTACCTGCTTGATAACGTTTTTCGCCTTCCCATATTTTTGTTTCAACAATATATTTCTGTCCATTGTGAAAAATAACGAGATCAATTCTACCACGTCCTGTTTGCACTTCAAGAAACATGGCACCGCGTACAATTCTGACGAACTGGTCAAGATAGGTGTAAAGGAGGTCCTGCCCGACGAATTCTTGTGGTGTATCCGGCACTTGAAGTATGCGAAAGCCTACGCGGGCGATAAAATCACGGAAATTATCAAGAAGTCGTTCTAAATCAATATATCCTGAGGGAGTAAGGTAATCCTCAAAATCGGTGTCTTCCGGAAAATAATCGTGTTCAAGTCCGTTAATTAACGGGCTGAATGCTTGCATGATACGGTGTTGGTAAATCGGATTAATAATCTCACACATGCCATCAGTGCCTCTGGCAATGACACCGTAAATGGCAAGTTCATTAATAATCTCATTATCCAAACTGAATTTCATACCTCTTTCGTAAGAGATAATTTTCATCAGAATCCTTTTATAGTTTGGATTTCTACGTATATTGGTAAGCAAATGGGTTATATTGATATTCTGTTCTTCCAACATTTGTGCATGTGCCGTTAGAAAGTGTTCCATGCGAATTGGCTCGGTTTTCGGGATATTCAATTCATCGGTAAGAATTTGTGCGAATCGATTGACAAGGAAAGGTTGTCCCCCAGTCTGTTTATGAAGCATTTCAACGACTTCCATGGCAAAGGACTGTCCAACTTCTTCGGTATACTGGGACAAGAGTTCGTGCACCTGCTCAAGTGTAAAATTAGGTAGACTGAAGTCATCTTGGATATTGAATGGGGAGATGGATCTGTCGTAGTTTAGCTGCGCAATGCTCTTAACACCAATAATGCCAACGCTATACGGGCAATGGAGTTCATCAGAGAGATAGATATGACGCAGTGCATTAAGAAAACCGCTGACAGCATCTCGAGGCATACCATCAAACTCGTCTATGATGAGGAGTACTTTTCGGTTTTTCAGAAATCTCTCAAATTTATTAAAGAACCTTCTCATGGAGAAAGCGTTAGTGAGTTTGGTGTCATCTAAAAAATTTATCAATGCCTTGGAGGGAACGTTGTCCTGTCGTTGAAAAGTATTCCCAATTTCCTCGCGAAGATCTTCATAGAGGCTACCGTAAAAATCTGACAAAGAGAGGTCAGCATACGTGTCAAAATTCAATTGGATAAAGAAGTAGTCTGGAGCTTCCGTTGCTAAGGTGTTAAGTGCGCTTTTAAAAAAAGTGGTTTTGCCAGTCTGCCGTGGTGCGAAGAGGACAATATATCTGCCATTTTTGATGCGTTCAATGAAATCAGTGGTTTCTTCTGATCGTGAAACGACGTAATTCTCCAGTGGATTGACGGGCCCCCGGGTTTCAAAATATCTCATTTTCTCTCCTGATCATTGGCATTTCTTGCAACCATTGTACCAAATCCAACAGTGTAAATCAAGGTTGAATTCGTTGTCTACTTAACAATCAATATCGACGAGTGAATTCAGAATAGGAAGCAATGCCCCCATTGTTGGGACATCACGGAAAGTAAAACCGAACTGTGAGAAATATGCAGATGCTTCCAATGCCTCAGCAATTATCGGCTTTTTCTCTAATTCTTTTGAAACACCAAGTATTAAAGAAGTATCGGTTTGTTCCGCAAGTGTGTTAAGACGCGCAAGAAGATGTCCTTGATGCCACGGATGAAATAATTCAATCGCTACTTCAATACCGCTTGTATGGCTCAATTGATAGTCTGGGAAGCAGTAGAAGTCACCCGGTAAAGGGAGAAACTGGCTTCCTGGGCGAATCTGCCATTCATCCGTTTTGTTACGGAGCATCTCCTGAAAGAGTTGAATGTCTTCGGGAATATAAGCGAGAAATTGTTGTGAAATCGGTTTTATCCCGCACGATTCATTGAGAAATAACCGCAAACTTCGCTTATTTCGGAGCTGAATATCAGCCGTCAATTCCCATTTCGATTGGTGCAACACGGCGACGAAAAAGTTAGCAAGATTCATCCCGTACCGCTTCGTTTTGTAGAATAGATTGAGCGGTCCATCTACCGTAATCTGAAATATATCCACGTTTTCAGTTTTCTCTTTCCGAATCGTTGAGAGGAGTTGATTAAATCTTAGATACTTGAACAGTTGGCGCAGTTCAGCAGTCATGGAATCGGTAAGATTTAAGGTGAGGGTGTTGCAATGGAGAAGTAGTCCTTGCACCTGTGCAGTGTTGTATCGGTGTAGTAGATGTTCAGCAGAAAGTGTTTTGAAAGACAAAATCGGTTGGCAACTTGGCAAATCGGCGTAAAGTCTATCACTCAACTCGGCTGCCTCTGTTTGCGATTCGTTTCCTGCTATCTTTAAAACTTTCTGCTGATAGTCCGCATAATCCAGAAACTGCTCTTGTGAAAGCAGCTGGCTTGTTTCTGTAAAAAGTTTTTGCCGAAACGCGATCAGTTCTTCGTTTGGAGCAGTGTCGAATTCGGTTCTATCTAACAGAAGTTTTTCAAGTCCGCGCTTGACTATAAGTGTTCCTGGTGTGCTATCAATAACATGTTTACTTGCCTCTAATAGTGTTGAACGCGCCTTGTCCGAAGATTCTTCAAAGACAGTAATTAATTGATCTGCGATTGCCAGCAATTTGTTATCAGTGGGATTAACAAATTGAGGATAGATCTGGCCGCTCTGAATTTTGTATCGGAGTAGGTCTTTCGTAAGCATAATGGTTTGATAGCATAAATATTGTGCCTACCGCCTTGCTTGGTAAGCGTGGTGTTGTCTTCGTCGTCTGTTAACAAACTGTTCGCTGGTCTGTTTGGAAATAAGTTCGTAAAGCACTGCCTGTTTACCCTCACGTTTGCGAAGGATACGTCCTAACCGCTGCACATGCTCACGGACACTACCGCTCCCTGAAACAATAATAGCAACATTCGCTTCCGGCACATCTACCCCTTCATTTAACACTTTGGAGGTAACAAGGATAGAGTAAGTGCCATCGCGAAATCCGTTCAGAAAAGTGTTCCGCTCTTTCAGTTTTGTTTGATGTGTCAATACTGGCAAAAAGAAGCGTGTCCCTATCTGATATGCAGTATCGTTATCCTGCGTAAAGATGAGGATTCGGTCCCCTTGATGCCGTTGAATGAGTTTCCACACCCACTCCTGTTTTGCAGCAGAAGCGAAGCTCAACTGCTTCTGTGTGAGATACGCTTTGAAAGCGGTACGTCCTTCTTCAGATTGTGAGGATTTCCACAGAAACGTCTGCCATCCGCGTGATGTGCCCATGTTGATTTGCGCTTTCTTAAGGAAGTTCAAATACGTGCGGCGCGCTTCCTCATACTGAATCCGTTCTGTGTCTTCCATATCAACAGCAATCGTGACAACGCGATATTCGGAGAGTGTTTTCCCGGAAAGTTCCTGCACCTGCGCTTCATAACAACATTCACCTACGAGGGCATAGAGTCTGCTCTCTTTTCCATCAACGCGTTCGGGAGTAGCAGTTAATCCCAAACGGAAAGGGGCGATGCTACTGATTGCAGCGTATTGATATTGATCTCCCGGCAGGTGGTGGCATTCATCAAAAATGGCGAACCCGAATCGATTCCCGTAGTGAGGTGCATGCAAGACCGCAGATTGATACGTTGTCACAGTGAGGTCTTGCAATTCGTGTTGTCCGCCACCATAAAGTCCAACCTCCTGTCCGAAATGTTCTTTTAGCACTTCATACCACTGGTGCATTAAGTCAATTGTCGGCACATGCACAAGTGTTGGACGTTGTGTGTCCGCAATGAGCAAAATAGCGATGAAAGTTTTACCTGCACCTGTCGGGAGACTTATTACACCGCGCTTGTTGTTCGCGTGCCAAGCGTCAATTGCTTCACTCTGATAGGGATAGGGTGATACTGACTTTTGGTTGGTGAAGGGTTTGACTGTGAATTGTCGTGCTGTATCCGTGTATGGAATATCGTTTGCACGCAGTTGTGAGATAATATGACGATAACGGTAGGCAGGTGCGCGGAAGGTCAAGGTGCGTTCATCCCAGCGGATGTCTGGTAACTGCGATTGGAGTTCCTCTGGGACGTTTTGTAGGATGAGAGTGCCTTTATCAAAGTTAATTTTTAACGACTTTTCCATAAATCACACCTTAAGAATTGACATTCCTGTGGAATTGTGTTAAAATTTTGATGAAGTTCGGTTTAGTCGTTTCATACTAAGGAGTCACACATGGATACTCAAGAATTTCAAAAACTCGTCTTAAATTGGATGGAGCGCGTGGATAACCGCCTTGAGCGCTTTGATGGTCGCCTTGGTTCACTTGAGCAGGATGTAAGTTGGATAAAAGGTAAAATGGAAGGTCGTTCTGAGTCGTCATCAACGCAGCGCGCGAACCTTGCCATTGGTATTAGTATTGTTGTTGGTATTGGAAGCCTTATCGGACTTATCATTAATTGGGTCAAGTAAGAACAAATTAGTCTCCTGTCAAGAATGCATCTAACTTCTTCTATGTCATTCTCTCCAGCGAACTACCGATATTCGGATCTCTATCCTGATTCTCGTGCCTGTTGAATCTCCTTGATAATCATTTTGATATCTCGTTCATGCAGTTTATGTCGGTCAATAGTGTAATCACCTTTACCGATTTTGTCTTTAAGGATTTCATCTAAAAGCGCATGAAGTTCCAGATCACTATGCCATAGTTCTCCCATCTTTTTATTTACTATCGCTTGGGTGTTCATCAGGTTTCAAGATAGATTTCAAATTTTGAAATTGATTTTGCAATCGCTGATCCTATAACAGTTCACTAATCTCTTATACATTTTTATTTGAATTATACCACATTTTCCGTTAATATAAAAGGAATTTGGTTAACACAAAAAGAAAATAATAAGAGGAAGAATCTGTGCTAAAACTCATAATGACACCACCGCAGAACGCAGAATTACACGCGTGGGCAGAACGTATACGAAACGAAGTGCCCACATACAATATCGTCTTACCGAAAACAGAAGCAGACGTAAACATACACCTCACCGATGCAGATGCCGTTTACGGTTGGGTGTCTCCTGAACAACTACCGTTGGCAAAAAATCTACGATGGTTACAAAGTCCTGCTGCCGGTCCTTCTCCTGGCTACTATTACCCCGAACTGATTGAGCATCCGGTTGTCGTGTGCAACCCACGTGGTATTTATAATGACCACATTGCGCAACACATTATGATGTTCGTATTAGCACTTGCCCGTGGATTGCCCTATTATATGAATGCTCAACGCGAAGGCATTTGGGACAAGAATGCACGCAAAAGCGGATATATTGACCTTGCGGATGCGACTGTGTTGATTGTTGGTGTAGGTGGTATCGGGCACGAAACTGCGAGGCTCTGTGCCGAATTCGGCATGAAGGTGATCGGTGTTGACGCAAGATGGGAATATGACGTGCCTTTTGTGGAAAGACATGAACCCACGGAATTAGACGCACTTCTTCCGATCGCCGACTTTGTGATAGTTACGACACCGCATACACCAGAAACGGAGGGAATGTGGCATAAAAACCGCTTCACACTAATGAAAAAGACGGCTTACTTTATCAACATTGGTCGTGGTAAAACCACGAAACTTGCTGACCTTATTGAAGCACTTGAGCAGGGAACTATAGCAGGGTGTGCATTAGATGTATTTGAAGTTGAACCTTTGTCTGCTGAAAGTCCGCTGTGGCAAATGCCGAATGTCTTGATAACGCCGCATATTGCTGTTAAGGATGCAGAAAATATCTCGGAGCGTCACTTTGAAGTTCTTTTAGATAATGCCCACCGGTTCGCTGAGGGAAAGTCGTTACAGAATGTTGTTGATAAGGCGGGATGGTATTGAGATGTCTCAAAAGAATCGCTAATCTAAAAAAAGCAAGCAATTGTCAAATAGGGCAGAACAATGATAGAACTATCCTAAAGTTGCTGTCCTGAGAATAATCCGATCCTCTGTCCAATTATCCCGATACCACGTGCAAGCCTCAAAGGTGTCGTTGAGGGCATCCATACGTTGCTTTAACATCTCACGGAAATCGTTTCGGAGCGTTGCCGATGCAGGATCATCTGCTAAGTTATGGGTTTGGAACGGGTCTATTGCATTGTCAAAGAGTTTTTCACATCTATCAGGACGGTGAACAGCATAAGTATGTTGTTTTGTCCGGAGTGCGCGCCACTCATAACCGTCTTCCCATTTTGCTGTACATCCCATTCCTTGCATAAACGCAGCATCCGGTTCCTCACACGGTTGGTCAAATGCGGCTTGACTAAGATCTGAACCTTCAACATCTTCAGGAATCGGAAGCTCCATCATTGAAAGCAGTGTTGGCATGATGTCTGGTGTATTCAAGCATGCGTCTGTGACATATCTGTTTGGAATTTGGCTGTCCCATCGGACAAGAAACGGAACATGTACCGCTTCTTCATAAAAGATGTTTTTCGCACGACGTCCCTGTGCACCGAACATCTCGCCATGGTCAGAAGTAAAAACAAAGATGGTGTCGTCCCGCAATCCGAGTTCATCTATAGCGTGCAGCAACCTACCGATATTCCAGTCCAAGTTGGTCGTCATAGCGTAATAGACACGCATCCATTCAGGTAATTTAGCACGGTTTTCCGCAGACATCATTGCCCACGTATCGCCATAGGGGTCGTTTTCTTCTTTATAATTCGGTGGCAACGGAAAATCAACATTTCGGAACATATCATAATACTCGCTTGGAACGTTGTTCTGTGTCCACGGGTCATGCGGCGTGCCGATTGAGAGGAAAAGCGCGAAAGGGTTATCTTCTTTAGATGCGCGTTGAAGATATTCAATGGCTAAATCGGTCTGTCCATCCGGTTCATAGCCGGGAATCGTAATCTTTTCTGGACTGTCTTTATGATAATATGTGTCAAAATAGGTATGATGAAAATTGTATGCTGACCATTCTCCATCAAAACCGAGCCGATGCGGTCCCGGAGGGATGTAAGAATTCTGTGGGGCGTGATGTTTTCCCAACTGATTTGCCCATAGGTGCCATTTCCCGATATAACTTGTTTGATAGCCCTTTCGATGTAAAACGTGTCCGAAACAGTCATGGTTGGGGTTCATGCGGAGTTCATTGATTGCCATGCCAGTACTGCTCGCGTATTTGCCAGTGAAAAGCGAGGCACGATAAGGCGCACACATCGGACTGCCAGAGACAGCATTGCAGTAATTTGCTCCTTCTGTGGCGAGTCTATCGATGTTTGGCGTACGTGCACGGGTATCCCCTGCGTAACCACACGACTGATAACGGAGTTGATCTGCGAAGACATAGACGAGGTTAGGTTTTCTATTTAATGATGTCATGTTAATACCTTGTGTTTGTAGCGTTTTAGATTATACAGGTTTTCGCCATTGGCCATCAGTGACTTTATCAATCAGTATACGTGCCTTCTGACTCTCGCGCACCTGTTTTTCAATCTCAATTGGATCCCATTTTGCTAATAGCTGTGCTTGCAGTTCGTTGCAGATTTCCTGATATTCAGATTCATTGGCAATGTTGCGGAATTCCCCCGGATCTTCGGTTATATCGTAAAGTTCAGGTGGGTCGCCGAGACTATAGTTAAATTTATATCTTCCTTTCCGCAGCATCGCCATCGGACGTTGGACACCGTGTGCGAGATATTCCGAAAACGCGAAATCTTTCCAATCGGTGGCAGTGCCTTGTATCAAGGGAATCAGACTGTCGCCATCAAATTGACTTAAAGAATGCTCACCTGCAATGTCAACCAATGTTGCTGTCAAATCGACAAGTGAAACGACTTGGTCAATGCGTTTGCCAGCAGATAGGTGATCGGGGAACATAATCTGTAGCGGCACGCGAGCAGATGCCTCGTAGAAGTTTGATTTGCGCCACATGCCGTGTTCACCGTTCATCTCACCGTGATCACTGGTATAGATGACAACGGTATTCTCTAATTGACCTGTCTCCTCAAGTGTCTGAATCAATCTCCCAATCTTTTCGTCAAGATAGGTAATCAATCCGTAATAGCCTACGCGTGCGCGGCGGACTAAATTGTTAGGAAAATCAACACATCCAAACATGCGCCGCATTCTTTGATAAACTGGATGCTGATTTTCGAGGTGTCCTTCTGGAATATTGGGCAGGTCAATTTTATCAAGTGGATAGAGGTCCCAAAATCGTTGTGGCACAACAAGGGGAAAGTGAGGTGCGATGAACGAGACGTTGAGTGCCCACGGTTGTTCCTGCCTTGCAGGATCACGGAGATACGTTAGTGCCTCTGACTCAGCAAGGTTATCAACTTTAATTTCCACAGTTGTTCCAGGACCGGCTTGTGCAGGTCCTTGCCATGGACGGGGTGCTGGCGGTGTGCCGTTATCCCAATCCGTGAGTCCATGTTGTCTTTCTGCGTGTAGATCTCGGGCGAGTTGTGCACGAAACCCATGCAATTGATCCATCCCGCCAAAATGCTGTTTTCCTGAGAGGACGACATCGTAGCCTACATCTCGTAAGAGGTGTGCCCATGTGATAGCATCTGGACGCAACGGTGCGGCATTATCCCACGCGCCGATATGATGGATATACCGACCTGTCATAAAAGACATCCGTGAGGGCATGCAGAGTGGTGAATTACAGTAGGCATTCGTGAAGGTGACACCATCTTGAGCAAGTCTGTCCATGTGTGGGGTTTGAACGAGCGGATGTCCGTACGGTCCGCTGAACATCGGGGCATGTTCGTCGGACATGATGAGGAGGATGTTGGGTAGTTGGTTTGTGGGCATGGTGTTCTTAAATCGTAATTTTCACAGTAAATATGGTGTTTGGAACGATCTGTACCTCTTGTCCAATTTATATCACTGAATTAATTACATGAATAGACTAGTGCTATGTCAACAATAGTTTGATAGTCTATTTGAAAAATGGTATCCTTAGACTCAAGACAATTATTCATATACTTTGGAGTCTATTATGCCAGCCAAACGATATCAAGTCAAACTCGATCAATGTCAACGAGATTATCTTATTGATCTGATCTCTTCTGGGACTGAATCGGCACGAAAACTTACGCGTGCCAGGATCTTATTGAAAGCCGATGAAGGCGAGTTTGGTCCCGCTTATGACGATAAACAGATAAAAGAAGCTGTTGAAGTTTCAATACCTACCATTCAGAGAACCCGTAAAACCTTTGAGCTTGATGGGCTCACAGCTGCGCTGAATGCCAAAAAGCGTTCTGACACACCCAACCTAAAGGTTGATGGAGAAAAAGAAGCACATCTCATCGCTTTAGTTTGTTCTGACCCCCCAGAAGGGTGCTCAAGATGGACGCTTCGGTTATTAGCTGAGAAAATGGTAGAGTTGGAACATTTCTCAAGCATATCTCATGAAACCATACGACAAGTGCTAAAAAAAACGAACTGAGACCTTGGCTAAAAAAGCAATGGTGTATTCCACCAGAAGCATCTGCGGAGTTTGTCGCGGCGATGGAAGATGTCTTAGAAATCTATCAGCGTCCACAAGACATTACAAATCCTGTGGTTTGTGTTGATGAAACAAGTAAACAACATATCAAAGAAACTCGAAAGCCTTTACCAATGGTTGAAGGTTCTCCGGGCCGATATGATTGTGAATACCACCGTAACGGTGTTAGTAATCTGTTCATGATTTTCGCACCCCTTGCGGGATTTCGGCAGGTTGAAGTAACCGACACACGCAAAAGTATTGATTTTGCTCATATCTGCCGAGACTTAGTTGATATTCATTTCCCTGATGCTCATAAGATCACTCTCGTATGCGACAATCTGAATACTCACGAACCGGCTTCGTTATATAAAGCTTTCCAACCCGATCAAGCCAGACGGATTGCCGAAAAACTTCAGTTCCATTATACACCCAAACATGGGAGTTGGTTGAATATGGCAGAGATTGAACTATCAGTGCTATCCCGAGGATGTCTTTCAAGGCGTATCGCTGACCAAGAGACACTAAAGCAGGAGATCCACGCATGGCAAACCCAAAGAAATGAACACCGAACAAGTATGAGTTGGCGATTTACAACAGACGATGCGCGTATAAAACTCAAACGACTATATCCATCAATTAGCACTTGACTAAGCACTAGTATCACAAATCAAGAAAATTACGCCTGGGATTATGAGTTATAATAATAATGAGCCAGAATGGCAGTAGCCATAGTGTTAAGTGTCTATGATGTGCAATTTCTTCACCCGTGCACGTTTCCCTACTGTACGGGTGAAGATATACACTTAGGCAGTACTTTTTAGATACAGGGTGTGATTTTATACTTGTTCAACACTAAGAGTTGCTTGTTCACCATTTAACTTTTGCGCAAGACTAAAGGCATTCTGTCCTGGAGATTCTACTACTTCAGTCGTCAATGTTTCCGCGAGGATATAATCCCGATGCGTTTCAAACGCTTCCTCTATAAGCGCGGATGATGTGTTCAAACTGAGCTTAATTCGATCAGACACATTAAAATCGGCATCCTTCCGCATATTCTGGATTTTATTGACAAGTTCGCGTGCCATGCCTTCAAGCATTAACTCATGCGTCAGTTCCGTTGACAACGCAACGAATTTTTTCGCGTCAACTTCTACAAAAAAGCCTTCCCGATTCTGTGTCTGCACATCAATTTCTGACTGTTCAAGGGTATAGGTTTCACCTGCCGCTTCAATCTGCAAACTACCGTTCGCTTCTAATTCCGCTTTTATCTGCATTGTATCAGCAGTAGCGAGCGCCTTTGCGATTGCCTGCACACCTTTGCCGTATTTCGGTCCCAACACTTTAAAGTTCGGTTTGAGCGTGACCTGTGCAAACGCGTCTAACTCTTCCGTGAAGACGATTTCCTTAACATTCAGTTCATCGTGAACGAAGGATGATAGACGATTGACGGTCTCTTTTTCTGCATCGGATAGTCCACCAAGCGTAATTTCAGCAAGCGGTTGGCGCGTCTTAATACCGGAACGATTCCGCGCTGCATGTCCCATGCTGATTACCTCGCGTGTAAAAGCCATGTCGTTTTCTAATTCAGCCTCTATCAACGCAGCATCTGCGACTGGATATTCTGCAAGGTGAACGCTCAGCGGTGCGTTGGAGTCAAGCGAACCGACTAAATTACGATAGAGTTCATCTGCTAAGAACGGAATGAATGGCGCAGCAAGTTTCGCTACGGTGACAAGCACTTCATAAAGCGTGGCGTAAGCTGCCTGCTTGTCTTGTCCTGCCTCCGCACCCCAGAAACGATCGCGAGAGCGGCGAACATACCAGTTGCTAAGGTCATCAACAAACGCCTCAATAGCACGCGGTGCATTTGTGAGATGGTAGTTCTCCATATCGTCGCGCACGTTGTTAATCAAGGTATGTAGTCGGGACAGAATCCACCTGTCTACGATAGCACGTTCTGTGACCGGCGGCGCATCCTCCAAGGCATTAACCTGCTCCAAGTTAGCATACATCACAAAGAAACTATAGACATTGTGAAGCGTTCCCATAAACTTCTTCAACGCTTCGTCAATGCCTTCAATCTTGAAAGTTCGCTGAGCCCACGGTGTGGTTGCCGTGAACATATACCACCGCAGTGCGTCTGCACCTTGTTCGTTTAAAATTGTCCACGGGTCTACTGTATTTCCTCGACTCTTACTCATTTTTTGTCCATCTGAGGCAAGAATAAGTTCAAGACAGAGACAGTTTTTGTAGGCAGGTTTATCGTAGAGGAGTGTACCGGTTGCCAAGAGGCTATAAAACCACCCACGAGTCTGATCAATTGCCTCAGAGATGAAATCTGCGGGATAAGTTTGCTCAAACAGTTCCTTGTTTTCAAACGGGTAGTGCCATTGCGCGGTATGTGCACATCCTGAATCGAACCAGCAATCAATCACATCTTGCACACGATGCATCGTGCCGCTGCATTTCTCACAGGTAAGCACAACGTCATCAACGTAGGGACGATGGAGTTCAATATCGTCTGGCACATTAGTGCCGAGTTCCTTCAATTCGGCAATACTGCCGACACAGTGCTGATGCCCACAGTCATCACATATCCAGACAGGTAGCGGTGTTCCCCAATAGCGTTCACGACTCAATCCCCAATCAATATTATTTTCTAACCAATTCCCGAACCGTCCATCTTTAATGTGTTCAGGGTACCAGTTGATTTCCTGATTGTGCTGAAGCATCTGACCTCGGATAGCGGTTGTGCGGATAAACCACGATTCGCGCGCATAGTAGAGCAACGGGTTATCGCATCGCCAACAGAACGGATATTGGTGGGTATATTCGGTGGCTTTGAACAGCAATCCGCGTCCATCCAAGTTCTCAATGATTTGCGGGTCGGCATCTTTGACGTATTCGCCTGCCCACACATCTTTAACCTCTGGGACAAATTTGCCATCAGCACCCACCAATTGCACGAAAGGTAGATTATGTTTCTGCCCAATATCGTAGTCGTCTTGTCCGAAAGCGGGCGCAATATGTACCAAGCCACTTCCCTCTGTGGTCGTCACAAAATCACCGGGGACGACGTAATGTGATTTTTCTGTATGTTGTCCACTGTCAAAAAGCGGTTCGTATTCCCAATCGCAGAGATCACTACCCTTATAGTTTTCAACGATTTGCGGAAATTCATCACCGAATAGAGTCGGCATACATTCTTTCGCGAGGATGAGGTTTTGACCGTTCTGTTCAACGGCGACGTAATCGTAATCTTTACCGACAGCAACAGCAACGTTAGATGGTAACGTCCAAGGTGTTGTTGTCCATACCAGCAGATAGGTATTCTCTCTGTTTTTGAGTGGGAATCGGACAAAGATGGACGGGTCAGCGACCTCTTGGTAACCGAGCGCGACCTCATGGCTTGCTAAGGTTGTGCCACACCGATAGCAATACGGTTGCACCTTATGTCCCTGATACAACAGTTTTTTATCCCACGCTTGTCGCAATACCCACCAGACGCTCTCAATATAATCGTTTGACAAAGTGATATACGCATCATCAAGGTTGACCCAGAACCCAATGCGTTCTGTCATCTGCCGCCAGTCTTGTTCATATTGGAAGACGTTTTCCTTACACTTCTCAATAAAATCCTGAACACCGTAAGCCTCTAATTCCGCTTTATTTGTGATATTGAGTTGCTTTTCGACTTGGTATTCGACGGGAAGTCCATGTGTGTCCCATCCCGCTTTTCTGTGGACGTAGTGTCCTGTCATTGTCTTATATCGGCAAACAGCATCTTTCATGATGCGTGCAAGGGCGTGATGCACACCAGGCGGCGCATTCGCGAACGGCGGTCCCTCAAGAAAAACAAAGGGGGGTGCGTCTTTGTACATCTCCATACTCTTCTCAAAGATGTCGTTTTCACGCCAGAACGCAAGTGTCTGCTTCTCTTTCTCAGCAAAGGTAAATTGTGGTGATACCTCTTCAAACATGTGAAATTTCCTTATGTAGTGTTTAAAAAACAAAACGCCCCACCGAAAATGTGTGTTTCAGTGATGGGCGTCCTAATAATACTTCTTATATGCTTGCGATTAGCCCACCACAGCACGACGAATAGCAATAATAATGTGTATGGCGAGACGGGAGTCTTGACGTGGGGCAGTGTCACGCGCAGACTTTTCGTATTGCGA
Organism: Candidatus Poribacteria bacterium; assembly: GCA_965219695.1. Taxonomy (GTDB): domain Bacteria; phylum Poribacteria; class WGA-4E; order WGA-4E; family WGA-3G; genus MSPOR6. The sequence continues at coordinate 236,955 of CBDCOJ010000027.1, forward strand.
TGTCTGTGTGGTAAGCGATTGAAAAAACATTCAATGATCTCGTTTGGAAACTTGGTTAGAGTCGTGTGTTTATAAAAATGATACTACATGCTATACGATGATGTCAAATCTTTTTGGTGCGAACCTGATATTTGGTGTATAATGGATGTAGTTGAAAAGGAACACTTCTATGGAACAAGAAAAAGATACCACTTTACAACAAATAGCTGAAAATGCCTTAGCTAACTCTGTCGTTCGTTTGGATGTGGAAAGAAAAACTCCTTGTCTGGCATCGCGTCCTCAATTTGATTTTGTCAAAATTGAAACGAATAATGGTAGCGGTTTTTTCATTGATAAACATCTAATAGTGACAAACTTTCACGTCATCGTTGGGGCGACATCTGTGACTATAAAACTTTCTGGTCACGAAGAAGCATACCAAATTGAGAGTGTGGAGGCTTATGATGAGAAAAATGACCTCATACTTTTAAATGTTTATAATGAAAGTGTCCCACTTATGCTTGGTAATAGTGACACCGTTCAAGATGAGGATAAAATTTGTGCTGTTAGCTATCTCAGTGATCATGCTGAGATTGAACACGCAACTATTGAAAGTATAGCAAAGAGATCAAGTGGTGATCTGATCCGTTTGTCAACCAAATCCACTGGTGGGAGCAGTGGTAGTCCTATCCTAAATAGTAAGGGAGAGGTAATAGGTGTGAAGTCATCCAGTGGAGTTGATGGTTCCGGTAATGTCGTATGTGGTTATGCTATACCATCAAACAGATTAAAAAAGTTTCTACAGGACAGAACAGAATCAGTCCCTTTTGAAGAATGGCAAGAACTTCCAGAGGTGCGTTATTTAGCTGAAGTTGATGCGGCAGATAAGTTCCGAAAGGATGGCGATTTGAAGGAAGCAATTGCTTATTATGATGTTGCAATTGACCTTGCCCCTGATATGAAAGACGCTTATATAGGTCGTGCGGATGCAAAGTTAGAATTAGGGTTTTTGAAGGAGGCAACAACTGATCAAATAACTTTGCTTAGATTTCATTCTGTGCCATTTAGTTTTTCAAATATTCGCGAGTCCATCTCGTGGAAATGGAAAATGCTTAAAATTTATAGTTTGCGGTTTACGCTTCATTTAATTGATTCTATTATAGGTAGGAGATTTTGGTTAACTGCAAATGCCAGCTCATATATTCGTAAAGCTAAATCGGCAACAGATAAAGGAAATAATAGGGATGTCGGCGGATATTATAAATATGCCATCAGTCTATATTCTGAAGCAATTGATTTAAAAGAGACATGTATTACCTATAACAGTCGTGGATGGGTGAGATGTTTATTGGGACAATTTGAAAACAAATTGGGAAATATAGAAGAAGCGGAATATTGTTATCAATTTGCAATAGACGATATTGATACCGCCTTTAAGTTCAATCCGAAATCTTCACGAGTTCGTGCTGCCTTTTATCATACTCGCGCTGTTGCAAAAGCTGGTCTTGGTGACCATCAGAAAGCAATTGGTGATTTCACAGAATCCATCCGACTAAGACCGAAGAAGGCATTATATTATCATGACCGCGGACTTTCAAATGAAGCACTTGGGCAACACGAAGCAGCAGAAGCAGATTTCGCGAAGGCAAAAGAATTAGATCCAAAACTCAAAAAATAAGAGTTCCGAATTGACGCTGCGAATAATTGAAAGAGAACTGTATTATGCAAGAGAAAAGGGATGACCAATTCCAAAATATAGTTGAAAGCAGTAAACAATCTATTGTCTTCTTGAAGGGCAAAAAATTTGGGTTGACAAGTGGGGTTGGAATCGGTTTCTTCGTCCAACCAGATAAGATTGTAACGAACATTCACGTTATTAGCTTGCCAATTGTCAAATACAAGGTAGTCACCGCAAAACAGTATGAGATCGAAAAGACTCCTATTGCCCATCGTGTTTATGATGTGATGAAAAAACTGACCCTTCGGAGGAATTTTAAGCAATTAAGGATGGGTGAAAACCGAATACCTAAACTATCTCGTAATTGTGATGAAACAGCAATGTACACAATTGAAGGTGTGGCAGCATGCGATGACAAGAACGACCTTGTGCTTCTTAAGGTTGCCGAAACAGGTGTGCCACTGCCCCTTGGAAACAGCGACGAACTTCAGAGGGGAGAACCAGTTTCTATTGTCGGTTACAAAAGCAAAAAATACAAAGGTATAATAGGCAACATACTTAGCGGGCATAATAGCGACTATCAACTCCTGATAAAAGCAAAAATTTCGCCAAACGATTGTGAAGGTCTAAGCGGCGGCCCCGTGTTAAACAGCAAAGGTGAAGTCATTGGAGTTGTTGATGCTGGCGGAAGGCTGCCTAGTGACAGTGACATTGATACCTATTCAATGATTGGGGCAATTCCACTAACAGTGCTCAGAAGGTTGATGGAAAATACTGGACAGATTGAATCTTTTGAGGAATGGCGAGACCATCCACGAGTCCGGGCATATTCCAAAGGAAAACTTGGGAACTGGGAATATGCGGCGGGGAAATACGAAAAGGCAATAATTCGTTATAACGATGCACTACGACGGAATCCAGATTTGGCTGACGTCTATTATAATCGTGGTAATGCAAAGGAGTGCCTTGGGGACACCAAAGGTGCTATAGAAGATTATGATATGGCTATAAGACTAAATCCTGAATTTGCAAACACATACTGTAATCGTGGTAATGCAAAGGATGATCTCGGTGACACCAAAGGTGCAATAGCAGATTACGATATGGCTATACAGCTTAACCCTGAACATGCCTATGCCTACAGCAATCGGGGAATTGCGAAAAAAGCACTCGGACAGCATGAAGCAGCGGAATCAGATTTCGCGAAGGCAAAGGAATTAGACCCGGATTTTAAGAAATAGGTCAAACTAACGAATGATAAAGGGAATAAAAGGAGTATCCCTATGGAAGAACAAAAAGACGTTTTACTACAACAAATGCTTGATAACAATATAGAATCTTCGGTTCACTTGGAAACTGGATCTATAATGGAGCAACAATCTAGACTTGAAACTGAATATACTTTTGAAAAATCAGGAGCAGGCTTCTTTGTTGAACCGGACAAAATCATAACGACTATTGCTATTCTCGCAACCAGTGATATAGCTATTGCAATTATGGCAAACCAATTTGAAACAAAAAGGAATAGACAGTTCGGTAAACGCGATCAAGTTCAAATTAAGGACGAAAAGGAATGGTTCAAGATAGAAGGGGTTACTGCATTTGATGCAATGAGCAATCTGGCACTACTGAAAGTTGATAAAATTGGTGTCCCACTTCAAATCGGAAATAGTGCTACCATTCAAATAAACGATCCTGTTTATATGACAGGACACAACACAAAGATAGGGAGATACCAAGGTAAAAAAGGTTACATTCAAGGTAGACACAGTAACAAAATACGATACGAAATAAAAATTGAGTTTATTACAGGAGCGTACGGCGGCCCCATTTTGAATAAAAACAACGAAGTCATTGGAGTTGCTACATCGGGGTTAGATTCAGATGTTGAGGATCCCAGCACAATTCATACAGTTATGGTATCTTCAAATGTGATCAAAACATTGTTAGCGAAATCTGGCAAAGTAATTCCTCTTTCACAATTGAAAAAATACGGACGGGTACGTGCATATACATTGGAAAGTGAAGGTGACGAATATGCTGAGGCATTTGCCAACAGAGAAGCTATAAGAGAGTATAATGCCGCCATAAAACTTAACCCAAGTTTGTGTGGAACGTACGCAAGAATAGCCAGAATCAAGTCACGCCTCGGGAATTACGCCGGAGCACTCAGAGACTTTAATAAGGCTATTGAGGAAAATCCTTATGATATCTTTTCCTACAACAATAGGGCTACTACTAAAGCACTACTTGAGGATATACATGGCGCGTATGACGATCTCAACAAGGCTCTCCAAATAAATCCTGATTATATTTTGGGAAACCTAAATCGAGGTCAGATCAAATGTGAATTGGCTGATATTCAAGTTGAATTAGGCAATATAGATGAAGCAAAACAGTACTATCAAGAGGCGATTTACGATTTAACCAAGACACTTGAGTTGAATCCGAAACAACCGATTGCCCGAAGTAACTTGAGGAAGATAAAACGTAAACTCAAACGATTATAGCCAATTATTATAGTTGATACAACTTCTGTTTGAGCGATCTCCGAATCGCCCTCTACGTCAAAATTGGCAAAACTCAAAGCATTATAGGTTTAGGTAAATAGAGTGACTCTAATTCTTCAAAAACGCCGCACCAATTCAAGACTCCAAAATCGAGGTTCATTAACATAACCGGTCAGATTGTTAAAATCAATACCGCCGGTGGGAGACGTGTCGTCCAGAATGTTACGCCCTATAAGTGCGATCTCTGTGTTGCCATCAGGCAATTGACAAGCGAGTCTTAGACCACCTTCCAAAAGCCAATCATCGCTATATTCCACGGAGTCGTAAAGAAAAAAGTGTACTCGGCTGCGATATGCCCAATCCGTAGCTGCGACAAGGCGAAAACCTGCTGGAAGATCAAGCATGTAGCGCAACGTCACATCTGCAATCCAAGCGGGTGCTTGCGGCAGACTGTTGCCATCAATGGAAAAAACCCTTTCAGCAGAAGCGGGGGGATCCAGCACCACACAAGGTGCGCCGCAACCTTGCACCGCCAAATTTGGATCGTCAATACGTGTTTGGTTGTAACTGAGTCCTGCTGACACTACAAGTGACGTTATCGGCAGAAAAATCAACTCTGCCTCCACGCCGCGTCCAATCGTGCTATCAGCGTTTACTAACCGATTGAAATTTGCCTCTCCCCCTACCGCAGTAAGTTGCTGATCCTGCATCAAATAGTTAAAAGCTGCCATATTCAAGTGCAACCGCTGATCCCATAAACGTAACTTCGTGCCACCTTCAAAGGAGAGAATGGTCTCCGTATCTGCTACGGTGACCTCGTTCCCGAACAGCAAACGTCCCTGAATGCTTGGCGCGCGAAACCCTCGCGCTGCACGCAAGTATGTCTGCACGTTGGGAGCAACTTCATAGCGTAGACTTAGATCCCCGCTCCATACCGTATCTTGTGGATTCTGATGGATGGGACCGAGTGTGCCTGCCTCTGTAACGGCAGGTGCTTCGTCTCGCCATGCTGTATAGTCCTTTGCATCATCAGATAACCGCACACCAGCACCTAATTCCAAATCATCAAGCAATTGGAAGGTCGCTGATGCAAAAGCTGCTCGTGCTGTTGCTGTCTGTTCTTGGCGTACTAACCCATCCTGAACGCCTTCTGCCAAAGTATCGTAATTGAAATCCTCCATTTCCACGAATTCACGGAAGTAGTACAACCCAAACTGATAAGCGAAACGGTTCTCTCCAATAGTCATCAAGCGGACTTCTTGACTAAACTGGTTCAGCAATGGAATACCAGATGCCGTTTCGGAAGGAAACGGAATCACACCGGGGCCGCTTGACGGAAGGAACGCAGCACCATATCCACCGTCAATATCTCCACGCGAAAACGTGGTAAGTCGTTCCAGTCCTGTCAGTGAAACCAATTGGAAGTTTCCGATGTCGTAGCGTACTTCAGCGGCTAAACCGCCCGACCTCATTGTTTGTTCATTACGTGCATCGTGTGAGACGCCATCGCGAGCAAAATCTTCTATCAGACCGCCCTCACCTGGCACCAAGATATTGGCACGAAATAGACGCGATGTTCCATCAAGATCGCGTGCATGGAGTTTTAGCCACGCTTTCAGTTTTGGTGTGGGTGTCCACAATAACTGTAGCCGTCCAGCTAAATCGCGATGTCCACCGAGGATATTTTCTTCAGTTGTCCGTGCGTTATCTATCCAATCACCCCGCTCTTGCCTAAGTAGAGATAACCGAGCGGAAAGCACAGAAGGCACAAGCGGACCGGATACTGCTCCCTCAAAATTGACGCTGCTGAACCGTCCGTAACTTACCCGTACATATCCTTCTGATGTTTCTGTAGGTCGTGCTGATTCAAACTTCACGGTACCCGCAGGCGTATTGCGTCCGAACAACGTGCCTTGTGGACCCCGCAACACCTCAATCCGATTCAAGTCAAATGCGGGAAATCCTTTCAACATCGTATTTTCAAGCACAACGCCATCATAGAGAACCGAAACTGGCTGTGAAGCGTTGAGGTCAAAGTCTGTATTGCCAAGTCCACGAATATAAAAGCGTGGAAAAACCCGTCCAAACGACGACTCCATCTGTAAACTCGGTGTGCGATTAGACAAAAAACGCAAATCCAAACCTGATGCGCGCAAAGCATCGGATTTGTCGCCACGGATGGTAGAGACGGATAGCGGCACTTCAAAAGATAGCTGCTCGCGTTTGCGGGCAGTAACTACAACCTCTTCCAATGTATAAACTTCATCTGTTTCTTCTTCGGCAACGACTGTTAGAGGTGTTGATAGCATTACCACGAAAAACAAAACACAAATATGTTTGCTAAAATTCATATTCTCCCCTATTGAAATAAATATGAGGCGGGTTACGAAAATTATTACAATTAGGTATGTATTCCAAATTAACCTGACGGTGATTCTATGACTTGCTGCGAACTTACCTCTAACGACTCGTTTGATGTTGCTAATTGTTGATTTACAGACACATCACTATGCCCTTCCGCCGTTAAAGGTTCAATTGAAAGCTGCCACCCAAAAGCTTTGAGGATAGTCCTAAAGATGCCAAGATTCAATGGTCCTTCGCTGAATAAGAATTCTGAAAGTGCTTCTGGAGCGATGCCAGCTTGCTTCGCAACCTCGGGAATACCACCCTGTGCCTCTACAACATTTCGGATTCCTTTCAAAAAGAAAGGTGTGTCACCGTCAATCAGATATTCTTCAAGTGAAACTTGTAGGTAACCTAATGCTTTTTCTGGATTAGTGAGTTTTTCTATTAAAAACTCGTGCCATGTTGTTAGTTTTTCCATTATTGTGCCTCCTTGTATTGTAGCCAATAGTCCTTTGCTCGTCTGATGTCTCTTGCTTGTGAGGATTTATCACCTGCACAGAGGAGAAGAACAATCGTGTTGTCCACTTCACCAAAGTAGATACGATGACCGGGACCAAAATGAAAACGTAGTTCAAAAACCCCGTCACCCAGCGATCTACAATCGCCAAAATTGCCATTGGCAATTCGTTCAAGCCTTTTATCAATTCTGCTTTGCAGGTTTAAATCTTGAATTGAATCATACCATTCAGAAAAAGGCTCTCTCCCGGTAGGTGTGCGGTATAATCTTAGTTCTCTCGGTTCTGTATGACGCATTGATGATGTATCTTTTTATGTCCACGTGCCTTAAAATGGGTTTGTTATCTATTGCCCGTATCCGCATTTTCTGCATTCTGCATCGGATCTTCTTTCGTGAGTTCTCCATTTGGCAATTCGTAGTAAAGGTGTCCGTTAATATCGTACACATTGGGAATCCCTTTTTTACGGTTTTCTTCCTGTGCCTTTTTAGCAGCACAATTTGCAATCTGCAGCATTTCATGTGCCCATTTGTAGGTTTCAAGGCTTAGTTCGTCTTGACACATTACGTGCCTCCCTTGCTAATGTTTTGCAATAGTGTAGTGAAGCAGCATGACAATTTTTTACAAGTTAGGGATTCATTACCATAACTGGAACAGATATTCTTTCGGGTGCAGCGTCACTGTTCTGTGCCAGAGTGTCAAGTTTTTCCAGCGTGTCGGCAGCATAATACCGTTGTCCACACTCCTGACAAACACCTGCCGGTACATCTTTAATAATTACTAATTTACCTTCATAAGAATGATTGACAGTGACCTTTTTCGGACGTATCTCACCACTGCAATATTCGCATTCATTGGCTTTCATTATTGTTACTCCTCTGTTGCATAAACTGTGATAATACGTAATTCACCTGAGTCCAAAATACGACAAATTACATTGATTTCCCTTCCATCCCGAGCTGGACCGGTAATCCTATATCGGATACCTCTTGAATCATGGGTGAATCTCTGGACTATCCTACCTCTGCGAAGCGCATTTTTTACGTCAACCGTTGACAATGAGTCCTTTTGCATTTCATCTAAAGCATGTTCGGTTACCTGAAAGAAATTCCTAACGACTTTCTGACGAATTGACTGGAGGACGCGACTTCTTCTCACATCTATTGCTGCCTTTCCTATAATTGCGATCTTTGCTTCGCGTAAAGTATATCATAAATTTGTTGAAAAATCAAAGGTTACCGTTGTTCCAATCAACAAAACGCTTTACATTCTCATTCATTTAATATACAATTAAACCAAAAAATTGGAGAAAAGTGTTCTATGCAGCTTTACGAAGCCGTCAGTCCGTTAGATTTTAGATATTATGGCGGCGATGATACTTTTATGAAACGCCTCCTGCCCTATGTGTCTGAGGCAGGATATGTTACCTATCAGGCGAAGGTGGAGGCAGCGTTGACACGCACGTTGGCAAACTACGGTGTCTGCTCGTCAGCAATTGCCGATGAAGTTGAACAAGCAGTGGATCAGGTAACAGCAGAGGAGGTATACGAGGAACAGAGACGTATACGACATAACATCCGCTCACTTGTCAACGTGATTCGGAGCAAAATTAGTCCAGAAGCCCGTCCATACATCCATCTGTTTGCAACTTCAGCAGATATTTTGGATACTGCGACAGCATTACGGTTCAAAGCACTGATTGAAAACGTCATTGTTCCAGATATGATTGAACTGGAAAAGCAGCTGATTGGCTTAGCACGTGAGCATGCAGAAACGCCACAAATCGGTAGGACGCACGGTCAACATGCAGAACCCATAACGTTCGGTTATGCATTAGCACTCTACATCAGTCGTCTCGGCACGCGAATTGAGAAAATTCATGAGGCAGGACAAAACTTACGCGGACAATTTTCTGGTGCAGTGGGAGCGTTTAACGGACTGTCTCTAATACATGAATATCCTGAACAGATTGAGGCAGATTTTCTGGCACTGCTCGGCTTGAAACCATCGGATACACATACGTCAACGCAGTGCGTGGAACCAGAGTTTATCTCCGATGTAGCATATCATGTCACAGCGGCGTATACAGTGCTTGCTAACTTTGCCGATGATATGCGGCATCTCTACCGAACCGAAATCGCTGAGGTTGGCAGGAAGTATAACCCAAAATTGGTTGGCTCGTCTACGATGCCCCACAAAGTCAATCCAGAGGCTTATGAGAACATCAAAAGTTTGTGGAAAGCGTTTGTCCCGCGTATGCAAACCGTTTTTCTGGATAGCATTTTAGAACACCAACGCGACCTTACCAATTCTGCCTCCAGTAGATTTTTGACAGAATTGCTTACAGCGTTTGATTACGCAATCTATCGATTGCGACGTGCGTTAGATGAAATGGATGTTAAGGTAGAGAACATGCAACGCAACCTTGATATGAGTGCAGAAGACACGATTGCAGAACCCATATATTTGTTGATGGCATATTACGGGTTTCCAGATGCTTATGACCATACCCGTAAATTGATTGCACAAGTACATCAGACAGGCAAAAGTTTAACAACTCTATTATGGGAGGATGAGACCTTTCGACCGTTCCTTGATAAGTTGACGGAACCGCAACGCGAAGCACTTCGTTCACCAACGAATTATATCGGTGCTTCGGTGCGGCGAACCCACGCGACGTGCGATGAATGGGAAAATCGGATAGAGAATCTAATGGCGAGTGTTGACAATTCCACATAAACAAAAAACGTCACGGGTGCGGGAAACTTAAACAGGAACAAAGCAAAGTTCTCGTTTGACAGAAAATGTTTGATATTACCTACTTAGGGGGAAGGTGTTTCCGTTTTATCAAACGCTACCCGCGCACGTTCACAATAGTTGGCTTTTTGCTGATTTTCGGCATCGGTATTTGGGCAGGTAGAGAGGTGCCTTTTGAAAAAATACCCGATTACTTCAAATCTTATACTGATCCTGAACGCAGCGATGAAACAAAGCAGGTATTACCCGGAATCGTCCATCGACAGATATTGGACGATGGTGTGTTGACCAACATTCTTTCAGTGGCACCTGATGCAGTAGACATTCGTCCGTATCGTGCATTAAGCGCAGGCATTGGCACTGAATCTTTGCCCTCAATTGCCCGACGCCACAAAGCCCCCATTGCAATCAATGGCGGGTTTTTCGAGATGCAAGGCACATTTCGCGGGGAATCAGTCGGTGCACTCAAAATTGATGGCGAATGGATGAGTGAACCTGAGCAGGGACGCGGGGTTGTCGGGTTCAGAACCGTTGATGGAAAAATTGAGACTTACATGGACAGAATTGTACTACAGCATGAAGTCGTCTTGCCAAATGAGACTACACTGAAGATTGACGGTATCAATCGCGGGCGTTTGAGAAATGAATTGGTGCTTTACCGTCCCCATTTTCACTCGGTAACATTAACAATGGCTGATGGTGTTGAAGTTGTCGTCCGAAATGATAAGGTCGTTGATATTCACGATGGAAAAGGTAGTACGCACATCCCTGCTGATGGTTATATTCTTTCGGCGAATGGGATAAAACGAGCACTGCTATTGAAAAAAATTGCTCTTGGCGATTCTGTAAAAATCCGAGAGAAAATAATTCCTGAACGCGTTGGCGATAACAACTTGTGGGCAGATTTTACACATATTATCGGTGGCGGTCCTTTGTTACTAAGGAATGGTGTTGTATCCACAACAGAAGCGTACAAACGAGAAGGTTTTGATGCTTCGTTTCACAGTTTTTGGCATCCGCGCACGGCAGTCGGTAAAAAAGCAGATGGCACCCTCCTTTTTGTGACGATAACAGCTGCGAAGTTGGGTGTTCGTCGTGGTGTCATGTTACAGCAGCTCGCAAAACTTTTTGTGGAATGGGGCGCGACAGACGCTGTTAATTTAGATGGTGGTTATTCTTCAATGATGATCATTCGGAATCAGGTGGTAAGTTTCAAGCGAACGCAACGTGATCGGTCTCGATCTGGTGATAAATCTAAACCCGCTGCATCAGAGAAAAAACCGGAAGTGAACGTAAAACCTCCTCCATCAGAAAAAAAACTTGAGAAGAACGCGAAACCGTCGCTGTCAAAGAAACAACCGGAAAAAAGCACAAAACCTGTTGCAACAGAGAAACAATCCGAGAAGAGCGCAAAACCTGATGCGTCAGAGAAACAGCAGCCACAAAAGGCAACACCTGAGAGAAACACAAGGACTGCACGCGGCAATCGTAGGGTTCGACCGATGCCAACGTTCCAAGGTCGTTCAATTTCGGATGCTATCTTAATATTCCCACGTAGTGCCGCTGAGTCAAAGTAGGGTTATTGCTCAGAAATTTTACCTACAATTACAGATTAACCAAATTTAGTGGATATTTTTTAACAGATGTGGTTAAATATAAAAGGCGAGTTAATTTGAAAACGGGTATCTCAACAAGAGGAAAAAAACATGAAAAGAAATTCCATTTTACGGGGTAGTAAAGTATTCCATCAATTTTTAAAATATAAACTATTTTGTCTGATGCTTTTTTGCCTTATATTTTCGGCAAATGCGCAAGAACGTTTCGCTGATGCAGTTGGACCAGTTACCATTCGCGAGGTAACTGCTATATCTCCTTTAGTCGTGCCGTATATTACGTGGGGTGGTGAATCTGCGTTATTCCATGCCAATGGTGGGTTGACAACGCAAACAGGCACTATCATGGAGAAACAGGGATTGAACCTCAAATTGGTGCCAGGTGACAATTTTCAGCAGCAAGTTCGCGACTATCTCTCGGGTAAGTCACCTTTCCTGCGAGGCACTTTTAGAATGATAGCCCAAGCAAGTGAAGTTGTGGGACGCGATCCACGCACCAAGCCTGTCGTGTTCGGACAACTAACGTGGTCGGCAGGAGACCATTTTGTGGGCCGTGCAAATATCCGCAAAATTTCTGATCTTAGTGGTAAAAAGATTGCCATTCAAAAGGGTGGTCCACACGTCGGAATGCTCTACGATATGTTGAAGACTGCCCGCCTCTCAAAATCAAATGTGCAAATTGTGTGGGTGGATGAATTAACAGGTGCAAACGGACCAGCAGAACGTTTCCGAAAAGACACATCTATTGCGGGATGTTTTGTGATTACGCCTGATATGATCGGATTGACAGGTGGTCCTGAGAATACTGGCACGGGAGCAGAAGGCACCGTGAAAGGTGCGCACGTCGTGGTTAGCACTGCTACACTTTCACGTTCTATTGCGGATGTTTATGCTTGTCGTAAGGATTTCTATGACACTTACAAATCTCTCATTGAACGATTCTTTGCAGGTTATCTGAAGGGTGCTGAAGAGGTTGTGGCACTCAAAAAAGTTTATGAGAGAAGTGGATCAACACAATATAACAAACTTCTAACAATGATGCAGAATATCTACGGAAAAGACGTGCTGCCTACCCTTGAAGAAGATGCCCACGGTTTAATCGCAGATTGCACTTTTGTTGGGCAACCCGGCAATATCGCCTTTTTCAACGATCCAACCAATACTATTACCGGTTTTGAAGGATTTAATAAAGCAGGATTAGATATGGCAGTCAATTGGGGATTTGCAAAGCAGCGTTACGCACTCCTTCCCTCAGACCTGAATTTTAATTCCAACACGTTTAAGAATCTGCTTGCTACAACCGTAGCAGCTCCTACGCAGCTAAAACAGACACGTTTTAAAAAGGAAACTGTCCGGGCAGAAATTGAATCGTTCAATGAGGACGCAGTGCTTGACGAAAAGACGTTGATCTCTTTTACAATTCAATTTGATGCGAATCAAGACACGTTTAGTGCTACCCAATATCGCGCCGAATTTGACAGAGTCGTTGAACTCGCTGCAAAATATGGAAATGCTGCTATCGCGATAAAGGGGCACAGTGATCCAACACGGACACTACTCGTGTTGGTAAAAGTCGGAAAAGCAAAAGGAGTTTTGAAACAGACAGGCACACCGGGGAATTATAGATACTTTATGAATGGTAAACCTCTTAGTCTTCAAAATACTGGTGAATTGATTCGTCTCATTGAACGGAAAACGTTTGATGATGGAACCGATGTTGAAAGCCCTTACCAAGTAATGCGGGCAGCACTCAAACTTTCAGAACAACGCGGTGAAGCGGTTAAAAAGGCGATTATCGCTTATGCGCGGCAAAAAAATGCTCGCATTGATGCTGACCAGATTGTACCTGTCGGTGTGGGTATTAAAGAACCAATTATCCCAAAACCGACAAGTCTTGCAGAAGCTGCAGAAAATCGGCGTGTTGAATTTGCACTCATCAAGGTTTCGGCGGAAGCTGTCGCTGCCTCCGATTTCGACTTTTAGTCTGTTAGATAGGAGACTCTTGTGAAACAAACAAAAGTAGCGTTCCTTCTCCTATGCATGCTCATTTTTGTTCAGACAAGTATTGCGGACAATGGCGTTCATACGGATAATATTGTCATCATCCTTGATGCTTCTGGGTCAATGCAGGACAAGTTTCGGGCAGACGAGACGAGATCAAAGATGGATGCAGCGAAAGAGGCACTCAAAGAGGTGTTAGCGAAAGTGCCAGAAGGCACTAATATTGGGTTACTTGTATTTAGTGGTAGGAATATTCGGGACGAATGGGTTTATCCTTTGGGACCGAAAGATACAGCCAGACTCATTGCAGCAATTGATTTGCCGCAGCCTGAGGGCGGTACCCCACTCGGAAGATATATGCGTATCGGTGCGAACCGTCTCCTTGAACAGCGAGAAAAGCAGTATAATTACGGCAATTATCGCTTGCTGATCGTAACAGACGGTGAGGCACAAGATCAAGCGAAAATAGAACAGTATACACCTGAGATTTTGAACCGACAGATCCGCGTTGATGTTATCGGTGTTGATATGAAAACCGACCATAAGTTAGCGACAGATGCGGATAGTTATCGTAGAGCGGATAATCCCGGGGAACTTGTGGCAGCGGTCTCGCAAATCCTTGCCGAAACTGGTGGAACTGGCACTGACATTGATGGCGAAGACGCATTTGAATACATTGCCCCACTCTCATCGGAGGTCGCTTCAGACCTTATTCAACGGATAACAACACCACCGAGTAACACGGCAATAGAGACAACAGTAAAGCAGATGCCATCGCAACCCAAAACACCGACACCACAACAACCGATACAACAACCTGTCCAAAAACGCAGTGGTGGTAGCAGCGGATGGCTTATTATCGGTCTTGTTATCGTAATTGTAGGTTTTATTATTTTTAGGCGAATGGGGAGATAGTAGTCGGCAGTTAGCAATCAAAGTTATCTCTTTCTGCGAATGTCACAGGAATTTTTATATTTTTTCTAAAAAAAATCGTTATGAGATTTTGGACCACACACTAAGGTGAGGAATGTAAGAGGCGCAATGAATTGCGCGACTACGAACGTGAATACTCTTATAATCTGATGTCTGTTCTTAGTTATGGAGCGATTAGGAAACCACTCCTACCGGTCCGATATATTAAGCGCATAACTCTTTTACCACTGACGGTATTAGGAATAAAGATATGGAAGCCAAAACAAAAAGTAGAGTCGTCATGGTGGCGAGTTGGCTGATTATCATCGGTATAATCGGGTTAGCCTATAAGTTTCTTGTTGAACCCCGCCTTAGCGGTAGACGGAGCAAACTTGTTGAAAAGACCAGCACGCAGCGGTATGACCACGAAATTAAAGTGGCGCATGACTCTTTTCCCGGATACGCGATTCTTCGGTCAGACGCAGTAAAGAATCTACTTGATCGGCAATCAATTAAGCTTACCTTTGTTGATGATAAAGCTGATTATGTGCCGCAGAGCGCGCGACCTGAAAAGTGGCAAGGTGCAGATGGCAGTCTTTACCGTTGATGCTTATCTTAAAGCGGGGAGTGTTATTGGTGATTTTCCCGGTTCGATTGTGCTTGTCATAGATGAATCCAAAGGGGCAGATGCGATTGTAGCGCATAAGCGAGGCGTTGCAACCATCCCAAATTTGAGCAATCCGAAGGCGCGTATCGTGCTTACACCAGATTCACCGAGTGAAACACTTGCCCGCATTATGATTAACACGATGAGTCTGCCAAGTCTTCCTACAGATTGGGCATCCGACGCAAATGGTGCTGAAGATGTCTATAAAAAACTAAAATCTGCGGATCCTGACGAACCCTCTGCTTACGTTTTGTGGGAACCCTACGTAACGAAGGCGCTCGCGATTGAGGGTGTACATCTGTTGTTAGACAGTTCAAAACTGAAAGGTTATATCGTTGATGTGTTAGTCGTCCAACGTGAATTTTTAGATACACAACGTGAACTTGTTACGCATGTTGTCCAGGCGTATCTCCGTGCGAACTACGACTACACTAACCAACCTGACGGATTGCTATCCTTGATTGAAGCGGATGCTAAACAGTACGGAGATGCACTCAGTCGAAATGAGGCAAGTCAGTTGGTTAAGGGTATCGAATGGCGGAACACCGTTGAAAATTACGCCCATTTCGGGGTGATCTCTGGTGCAGAAGCGAAAGATAGTGAAAAACTTGAAACGATGATTGGTAAAATTATGCAAGTACTCGTTAAAACGAATTCACTCCCATCAGACCCGTTGTCAGGAAAATATGGAAACTTATATTTTGAAGGCATTCTACGTTCACTTCACCATGATAAATTTCATCCCGGTGTGTTGGACGCAGGTGGCACAACTGGGTTAGACGACATTTTCGTAGACACAGCACCTGTGGTAGAGGAAAAAGTTCGGGAAGATGCTGCGTTGAATCCGCTATCTGATACAAATTGGAACACGCTTGCACCTGTGGCAGCGATGAAAATTGAACCGATACAATTCGGTAGAGGAAACGCTCGAATTCTTCCCGGTAGCCAACGCGCACTTGCTGACATTGCATCAAACTTAAAATCTTTTCCACAGTATTATCTTAGAGTTGTTGGACACACGCGGAAGGAAGGAGACCCAGCGGCGAATAAGATTCTCGCTACGCAGCGAGCTGAGGCAGCCGCCAAAGCACTCAAGCAACTCGGCATCAAGAGCCACCGAATCCGTGCAATCGCGAGCACCCGAACTTCTACGAAGATGCAAGGCGGCGCAGCACAAAGCGTTACGTTTGAACTTTTAGGAAAACCTTATTAGTGCTTTGTCAATATATTATTACAGGTCGCGATTCGGAGATCGCTCCTACCAATGAACGCTTATAGTCAACATATTATTATAGGTCGCGATTCGGAGATCGCTCCTACCAATGAACGCTTATAGTAGTCGGGAACTCCGATTCCCGACTACTTTCAAGACCCATCAATTAGCACTTGACTAAGCATTAAGATTAATTTTGGTTTGTAGTAAGAAAATTTTTGATAACAAGTGAACTATGATGAATTATTGAAACAAATAGATACATCTTGTGTAGGAGCGATCTCCGAATCGCGATAAGCATAATAATAGTCGGGAATCGGAGTTCCCTCCTACAACTCATAATGTAGAATAATTGTATAATCTACCATAAATACCGAAGCCGTTTTAGGAGGACAGAAACATGTCAATCAATAGAAAACAGGAAACTAAAGCAAATCAACGTTTTTCACGTCGTGCCTTTATCAAAAGTTCTGTAGGACTTGCGACTGCCACGGTCGTCAGTGGAGGATTGCTTCGGTCCGCGAATGCCCAGTCTCAATTTGGAGAATATATTCCTTACGATTCTACACGCGATTATCACTACAGTTCACGCTACGGCAGGGGCGAAATCATTGAACACCATCATCCGGGAACGGAACCGACAGGTGAAAAGTTTACATTTGTCCGTCTCAAATATCCCGGTGGTGATTGGTGGACTAATCTTGTTAACGTTTATCGTTGGCAATCAGACCTAAAGTTTACACAAGTACTCGCCGCTAATACCGCAATTGATGTTGACCTACGTAAGCATCCACAATACGTTGACATTGACGATTCATGGCTTTTTGCTTATCCGTTTCTCTATATGACAGGACACGGCAGAACTTACGGTGGAATGCAGATTTCTGATGACCAAGTGCGCAAGTTGCGAGAATACTTTGAACGCGGCGGTTTCCTTCACGTTGAGGATTGCGACATTCGCTATAATCGGTTCCGCCCGCAAATTATAAATTTGATGAAACGGATTTACCCTGAAAAGAATTTTGAACGGCTGGATATGAGTCATCCGATTTATGATACGCTCTACCCTCATGACGACTACCTTGGCGGTGATAAACTTGTTCCGGGTTTTGATTTTGATGAGGCTATCATGGATGATGATGGCAAGGTGATGGTCTATTTCTGTCCCAGCGATCTCAATTGTGCATGGGAAGGAAGATTGTGTAGCCCCGGAGGTGAGGAACAACGGATTTGGGCATTTGAGCAGGGTATGAATGTCGTGGCGTATGCCCTTACGCGATGATTTAGAGTGAATTTGAAATTAAAGAGGCACATTTTTGTAGGAGCGATCTCCGAATCGCGACGAAACTCATTGATAGTCGGGAATCGGAGTTCCCTCCTACAACTCAAATGTAAAGTTCACTATATAGTCAAATCTAAAAAGGAATACCAAGGTAGGAGCGGTTTCTAACCGCTCCTATTTTATGTCTGTGGTAGCTGGGCAAACAACTTTTCTCTGAACCGTTCATAGGCGAGGTTTGCCCCTGCGATGTTCCCTGAAGCAGGACCAATCTGAAGCTGTGCAACGGTGCCTGAACCAAATAGATTTTTGATCGGGTGGAATTGCAGGTTGGTATCAAGTTTTGGAAGGCCACAGACAAGCGGAATTGGATACTGCCTAATTAATTCCCTCAAAAACCCGTACCGACGCAAGTTAAATTTATATCCTGTTGCAAGAATAATACGAGATACATTTGTAATCGTGCCTCGTGTCGTTTCAACTTGTAAACCTTGTGCCGAGACGATATTGCAGATATGTGTCTCAGGATGAACATCAACGTTTGTGCTATTTTTCAATGTTTCCATCACATCTGGTGTGATGCTGCCTTCACCTCTGTTCTCTTGAATTATTTGGTATCGCCTTTGAAAATCGGTCTCGTTTGCAAATTCAGAGAGTGCTTTGGGACCTAACCAAATCGGAGGAAAATCGAACTGTTCTGTCTTTAACTGCTTCCGCGCAATTAGCACCACGTGATGTCCTTGTTCAGCAAGGCTTTTTGCGAGCGTTCCTGCTGTCAATCCTCCTCCAACTATCACAATTTTACCACTATCTTCTTGTTCCTGTTTATAATTCACCGAAAATTGTGATGCGTGTACAACTTTGTCAGGATGTTGACGTTGCCATTCAGCAAATTCTGGTGGCACGTAAGCACAATCATCAGAACCAATAGCAAGAATAACACAACGACTGCGAAACCCTTCATTGTTCGTTGAAATCAGGCGAAACGGAAATCTGCCTGCCCCTTTGTCCCACCGTAATTTAGCCACCTCAAACTGATAATAAACGCCATGACCCGTAGGAGGGATTTGTAATCCCGATACAGCAAGCGCATCGTTGCAGAAATCCCAAAAAAGATCGGTAGAAGGTTGCGAATATGGTGGTGTCAATTCATTTGTTCGGTTGTGGTGTTCAGCGTATTCAACAATGCCTAAAGGATCCAGAGTGATATGATGTACTGCTGGGGATCGGAGAAACGTCATACCTTGGCGTTCCGTTTTACATCGCCATTCAGTGAGCGGTTGTAGGTGCCGATCCACGATTGCGATATGTTGTGCTGCTGTCGGTATGTCTCGTAGTAGTCGGAGGGCTATAGAGGTGCCGTGAATACCGCCACCGATAATGGTAATCGGGATGTTTCGATGGGCAAGGGTTTTCATATTTGCGTTACAAAAATTTAATCTGTATGTGGTCCGGGAAGATGAACACTTTTTAGCGCAAAGGTTTGTGTCTGAAATGTATCGGTAGCGCGGTAACGGCTAAATCTATACCGCACAACCCCGACTGATGGCGCTATCCAATAAGCTGCAGGAGGGCTAATCAGGCGAATTGACGGGTCATCACTGACACCGTAAACGACCTCCTCGTAGACAAGATATGTATTGTAACTCCCTGCGGGGACGGTAACTTGGACATTCTTATCTGCGACAAAGCGGGTAGCAGTAACCGGTATGCCAATGTCTTTTTCAAAAACAACCCATTCCTTTCCAACTTCCAGCGGAAAATCCCACAGACGACGTGGCGGAAAATGCTTTTGGTGAGATACCGGATTTTGAAGTGGAAGAAATATATCAAACGCGGATTCTACTAATGCTTGCGGAGTTTTAGTAAAGTAAGTAGCCAAAATCGGAAACGGGAATCCATCAAAGAAGTCGGTGTCTAATCGAAGGTAGTATGCGTTCGCTGCCAAATGATCAACTGCCATAAGGTTAAATTCATCGGGTTCAACAGGACTGATTTCGCTAATGGTCATCTGGCGATGTGTTGTTCCGCTGATGTCGCGTGTGCCTCTAACACGAAGCGTGAATTCCTGATCGGTATCAACGTTGATGTATGTCCATGCTGAACCTGTGTCTGTTGGGAAATCAATAGCGTTGAACACTCCTACTGTATCGGGAGGTGGTAGTTTGGTCTCACCATGCGGGTCAATCAGTCCTTCTTCTCCACAACTCACGAGAAACAATAAAAGGAATATAAGGGTTTCCGGTATTCGGTTTTTAGAGCGTATCTCATAAATAGGATTTGTTGGTTCGTTATGAGTTGATTCTCTTTGTAGGAAGGAACTCCGGGGAATGCCAAAAAGGCATTCATACCGTTGATTTGGATTCCCGACAGGTCGCGATTCGGAGATCGCTCCTACAGGATTTTGAAATCCGGTTTTCAAAGCCCTCCAACTATTTATGAGATAGGTTGTAGTTTTCAGTAAGAGACGCCTAATACACATCAGCCTCCGCTTTAACTGACGACTGATAACTGACAACTGATAATTTTTCATCATTTCACCACAGAGAATTTCCCGGTACTTTGAAATCCGTTCCCATCAGTAGCACGGAAAAAGTATAGACCCGCACAAACTTTTTCACCGCGTTGATTTGTGCAATCCCAATTGGATGCGTTATCAATTACCTTAATTCGATTCCCTAATATATCGTAAATTTCGACCTTTAATCCCCTCGGATAAAAGGTTAGATGTTGGCTTCCTTGTGCTGCCCGAAGCGGATTAGGTGCAACTGATACGTTTCGGTTTGTGTTTTTCGCAACATAGTTGAAGATTCTACCTTGCCAAATTTGGTCTCCTGTTATACCAGCCGGTGTTTTTCCCATAATCTTGTAAAGATAGATACCTGTCGGTGGAAATCCGTTTGTGCGTAAGGTTCCGCGCCAATTTGTCTCGGATTCTTGTGTCAAATTGATGGTATAATTGTCTCTGTTAGGACTTTCTACCGTTAGTTGTGGTGCACTTTGCAGCGGGCGTGTGCTTTGGACTTCAACATGCCACTCACCTATGCGATGCGGTTGCGTACTGATAAAGAATGCAGGTGCTCCGTTTGCTGTATCCGCGCTCGGTGTAATACTATCTGGCGTAATGTTCGGTGTTCCCATAATACCCATCGCGTCAACAGGTACAACCGCATAGTAATAATGAACTTTTTTGTAATAATAAACGTGATCTGGGTCAGTAAAGTCTAAATCAACATCTTGGTAGATGGTAGTATCTTCAAATTGGGTTTGCGTTAGACTCACACGTCCTACGATAGTTATATCATCTTCAGGGATGCCGTTATCATCGCTATCAGTAGCAGCGATTACTTCATTGGGATTTTCAAAAGGTTGCGGTACATCTGTTTCACTTTCCAGCACAAAGCGTTTTCTCACGATTGCGACTTCTTGAATGCCGGTCGGATCGTCAAGTGTCCATCTGATTATGGGACCTTTGCTACCTGCAGAAACTTGCGCGTTTGAAAGTTTACCTGTCGGGGGTACACCAGCCATGTAACTTACAGAACCACCAAAAGTGCCACCCGGTATTATTACCTGTTCAACATCGGGGTGCATATTGATAAGAATAAGTGCAATTTCTTGAATGTCACCACCGAAATCTGTAAATGTCATCTGTGCTTCTTGGGAACGTTGATAGGTTAACGCTTCTCTAACTTCGGTGCTACCATTCCGTTTTTTTACGACGAATTTGGCTGCCCATCCACGTAAACCGAGATTATTGTGCCGACTTAGTTCTCTCTCAATGTTGATCCGATCAGTGTTTGTCAGGCGACTCATATCTATCGGGGCGAGGTCTGCCCCATCTATTTTGACAGCGAATTCTGGCATAATCCGTGCAGGGCGAAAAACTATATACCGACATGAAAAATGCTCTGGCATTGCTTCTGAATTAAAATCAGCACGAATTGGATAATTGGTGTGAACATCATTAGGATGAATAGCAACGGGTGGAAATCGATGTGCGTTTCTATAACCTGGCAGTTCCGGATTTGTATAGGCGCGGGTATGTGTGAAATAGTTCCATACCGTGAAGGTTTTGAACGCTTCTGCAAGCGTCGTACCGTTATCAATAAAGACATCGTAGAAGTTACCCATTTCGCGGTAACTACCATCTGTGGCGTTTTCGAAAAATTGCCGGATGATGTCATAGCCAAACCGTTCTGCCATATACAGGGACCAAATTACCGAACCGTATTCATGGTCACCGATTCTGCTTTCAAGTGAAATATCTGGAATAAGAAACCAACGTCGGAGTTGATGGATGTAGTAATTGTAGGAATTGGTCTCGTTGGGTTCGTCAGGGTCAGGGAGCGTATCGCCATCGTCAATAACGCCACCGTCGTAAGTCATCACTTCTATCCACGTAGCGGATGCTTCCATGAACCACGTCGGCATATAGGCGTTATAGCCGAATTGGATTCCGTGCAGGAATTCATGTGCACAGGTTGTTTCAAGATAACGTATTCCCTCTGCTTTTCCAACATAATCATAGATACGGGAATTAATCATGAAATAGGGTGCGACCGTCAAGGCAGTGGACAACACGCGCCCTTCAAACCAGTCTGCCGTTGTGATACCGAGTGCGGGAAACGTAAAGAGATATACATCCATTTTATGATTGCCACCGTTCTGTGCTGCCCAAAAATCGATGTAAGGTTTTTTGAATCCCATCAGGTCAATTTGAACGCGGTATGAGCGTTCCATCGCATCCGCACAGAGGTCAATATAATCGGGTACACCGTTGCGTGGATGAAAATCTTCCAGCGGCGGTGCATGCGGTCCGACGCGAGTATAATGAAGTCTAAAATGAGGCGTATTGAAATGTTCTGATAATTGAATATCCCCGAAAAAACTGCCGGGCAGTCCAGGACGTAAAAAAATTGGCTTAAGTTCCTGCCGATATTTTGAGGGTAAGTTTTGCCAGTTCTTTGCGATGGTGACAAAACTATCGGTTGCACATTCTGTTATTTCACTTGAGGTATACCTCGCTTTGAGATTGGTAAATTTGCGAGCGGTTTGGATGGCATTTTGGAGTTCTGCGTCTGGTGGAAGGGCATTTGCGACAGATAGAAATGACACAAGAAATAAGAAAATGGGAATATAGAGTGGTTTCATTTGCGTTAGTATAATGTGTATTTATTAGTTAGTTGTTTGTCTGGCTTGCAGAATTCACAATTATTATACACCTTGGAGGAAGGAAATTCAAGGAGAAACAGAAGGAGATTTAGGACAGGCATCCTAAGCGAAATGAGTAGGTTTGCCATCAAGACTGACGCTATTCTTTTCTTCCCAATATGCCTTTAAACCTTCTTTGCCTTTCTTTGCTGCCCATGTATTTAACTGCTCCCTTTCACCGACATAGTCGTAAAGTGGCACAGCCATTCCGCAGGAAGTTTGAACGAGATCAACGTTAAGGTCAAAGATTTGTCTGGCACCGGGAATAGGAGGGAATAGTGGGAAAAGGAGTTTCCAATCTGGGTCCTCGCTATGGATAGCCTTAGCAGTGCCGTAGAGTCGGAGGATCAACGGATTATCCTCAAACGCAGTAAACATAAGCGTCATCCGAGGGGTTTCCTGAACGTGTGCTGCAGTTTCATTACCGCTGCCTGTCACGTTTAACCAGATAACGCGGTTTGCATTAACGACACGTAAGGAATCCATGCCTTTTGGGGAAAGATTGATTCTACTGTCAGCGGTTGCTGTTGCAACAAAAAATATTTTTTGATTTTCAATAAATTGCTGAAATTTAGGTGTAATTTGTTTGTATAGTTTTGACATAGTAGTGTTTTTTCAATGAAGGTATATGTCTTAGTCTCGATTTTTCAGTTTTGCCCAGGTCGTAGTCAATTTGTTAGCAGATTCAACGGCATGCGGTTCAGCACCTTCAATATCGCTTATATACTTCCCCTCATAGAGCCGGATGTGGTCAAGCCAGACGTCAACTTTCTCTATTCCCATGATAATACCCGCGCGCGAATTTACGTCATCCACAGGCATTTCAAACGTGATGAAAAACTCCTTCCATTCTTCAGTTAGATTAATAGATTTTGGAGCGTATACGGTCCAAGGTGCCCCTTGATGCATAATGCGCATTGTGACATTTCTCGGTTTTTCACTTTTTGCCCACAAACTGTAGGTATAGGTAGTATCTTTCTCCAGTGTGAAGGGTTGCTGATAAAGTTGTATGTGCCCTAATGCATTACCACCCTTATTGATTTTGATATAGGCAGCATTTTTGCCAACTATCGGTTCTGCCTTATTGCCTTCTGTCTGGAAGACAGCAGCAGCACTTTCATGTGTCCAGTGGTGCCATCCGTCAAGTTTTAGGTCAAAATCACCGTTTTTGAGGATATTTTCGGGTAGTTTCTCGGAGTATGAAAGCGTCGTCAATCCGAACAACCATATCAATATAAACAAAGAAATATAGATCGAAACGTCTTTAGTCGTGTTCACTTTTACCTTCCCTGTCATGTTCTCCATCGTCTTCTCAATCATGTTCACCTCCATGTTCTGAGTCATGCTCACCATGACCATGTTCACCCTCTCCGACTTCGGGATGTGCAGTCCATCCATCAAAATCTGTGCTTTCTGCGGGGAGTTCGACTTCCTTTTTTTCACCGGGAGCTAAGTCAACTGGTGTTGTTGGGCCGAGTTCTTTTCCGTTGGACAAATGGACTTCAACGCGAACCTGTTTTAGGGTTTCGTTAGTGGTGTTTTCTACGGTGCCTTTAAAGGAATTAGATTTCGGACCGTAATTCAAGATGAGGCGTGCGCCATTCCTGACTTTATCGTAAGTTTCGTTTAGCGCAAGTTCAGTGCCTGATTCTTCATCTCCATCATCCATGGATGGTTTTGTAGTTCTTGAACAACCGATAATAGCGACTATCAACAAAACAACAATTGCTGCAAAAATACTGTATATTTTATTCATGAATATTTTTCTTTTTGTAAAATGATAATCTGGAACTTTGTGTGATTTGTATGAACATGAGAAAGCTTGTGTAACACTCCGACTTGCTTGTTCTTAGAGATTCATAGCATGTCGGATTCGACGGAAGAATCTACCGATACGCCTCCATACATTATTCGGTAGTTCAGAGGTATCATCTGATTCAAGTGAATCTTTGTTATGTGAGACTTCTAATTCCTTTTGCGCTATTGCTGTTACTTCCTCAAAGATGCCTTCTTCTTTAAGGAAATCATCAAAGCTGCTGCCGCTATATTTATTCTTTTTCATGCTACTGGGTTCTCCGTTTTCCATATATCTTTTCGTTTTCGCGCCAAACGCAAGTCTCTCTGTGGTGTTCTTTGAGTTTTCTTGATAAAGCCGTGCAGAAGTACCATTTCATTACCTTCAAGAGTAAACAGAACCCGCGCTATACGTTTCTTGGAAAGGTCACTACGTATTTCCCATAAATCGGGTTCCAGTTTGCGAACAAGTGGCATGCTCACGGGCCAACGAAATCTGACCTTTTCTATATCAACACCGATCCTTTGTTTATCAACTTTATCAAGTCCTCGGAGCCATTTTCGTGCTGGTTCATTTTCCGTATCAGTGCGAAAAAAGACAACACGAAGTTTAGGTTGTTCGCTCATAACACAGTAGCCAATATGTCTCTAAACATAGGAATTGTAACATAACGTAAGATGCCAAGTCAAGAAAAAGGGAGCAATTGGCGTATTACTCCCTTGAGAGGTTGCAATGAGGCTTAATTGTCTATGCAGCGAATCAATTATGCCCATCTTGGCCGTGTTCGCCGCCATCTTCAGTGGTGCCTTCACCACCGTCTCCACTGCTGGGACCGACTTCGGGATGTGCTGTCCATCTTGTATCAGCGGCTAGAACTCCTGCCATAAGCGTAATGGTAATTTTGTCACCAGGGGCAAGGTCTACGGGTGTCGTCGGCCCCAGTTCTATCCCGCTTGGGAATAAGTGAACTTCTACACGAACTTGCGTTAAAGTTGTGCTGGTAGTATTTTTGACAGTGCCTATAAAAGAATTAGTGGCTGCATCATAGGACATAATCAGGTGCGCCCCATTCCGGTTATAATCGTACGTCTCGTCAAGAGCGAGTTGGACTGCCGACTCTTCGTCACTTGTTGGCATCGTAGATATTATCTGCTGCGGTGCGCGTTCACAGCCGGTAATTGCTGCCATCAATATAACCAGCAGTAGGGTGAGGGCTCCAAAATTGCGTTTCATGAGTATGTTCCTTTCTAAAAGCATAAATTGCCTAAGTTTATGAAAAAAATGTAATTCACTATCGTTTGCCTCTACAGAAAAGGAACAATTGTATATTGCTCGCTTAAAGGGGCATTTGGACTGGACTGTGATCAATTATGACTGCCACCTTGGCCATGCTCACCACCGACTTCACCGCCGCTCCCACTGCTGGGACCGACTTCGGGATGTGCTGTCCACATGTCAAAGGTTGAACCTTCTGCCATGAGCTCAATCGGTATTTGTTCACTGGGGGCAAGGTCAACCGGTGTTGTTGGACCGAGTTCGACACCATTTGATAAGTGAACTTCTACGCGAACTTGCGTTAAGGTTCCATTTGTTGTGTTTTTCACAGTGCCTTTAAAGGAATTGGTGGCTGCGTCATAGGACACAATCAGATGCGCACCGTTCCGGATATTATCGTACGTCTCGCCAAGAGTGAGTTGGACTGTAGATTCTTCGCTGTCTGTTTCAGCGGTCATTGGATTTGTTGTGTCGCTACTTGAACATCCGGTAATACCGGCTATCAACACAAAAGCAATTGCTGTGAGAATTCCCAAATAGTGATTCATTACTATGCTCCTTAATAATATGTTTGGTATAAGCTTACTTTGCTTAGGATTGGATTCATACCTATTGCAGCGTATTCATAAGACGTTCAACGATTACATACCGGATTTAGTTTACATTACATTCAATTTCAGTTTTTGAGATGTGGCAGGACGATAAATCGGGGTTGAAACCCGATGAATGGAATACGCGCATTCATCGCTGATTCCTTCCAAGCAATAGCGAGTTTTAACAACAATTGGATGCTTCTGGCTTGTGGGGATTTAGAGGTTAAAAACATGGGAATAACAACTTTTTGAATAAAATATCATGCAGAATACGCGTATCGTATTCTGCATTCTCTGTTCAATTTGCGTCCATGCCTGTTAATAAAATAAGGGCAGGTTTAAACCTGCCCTTGAGATAGGATTCCGGCAGCGACCTACTTTCCCGCGGGGTTGCCCCCGGAGTATCATCGGCGCTGAAGGGCTTAACTACCGTGTTCGGAATGGTAACGGGTGGGACCCCTTCGCTGTAACCACCGGAAAGGTGTATATAATTATTTGACAACTGTATAGATAATGAGGAACGGTAGAGAAAAATATGTTATCAAGCCCTCGACTTATTAGTACCAGTTAGCTGAACCGCTCACACGGTGTACACATCTGGCCTATCAACCTCCTTATCTCGAAGGAGTCTTACCAACTTATCGTTGTGGGATATCTTATCTTGAGGTTGGTTTCACGCTTATATGCTTTCAGCGTTTCTCCATTCCGCACATAGCTACCCAGCGGTGCCACTGGCGTGACAACTGGTGCACTAGAGGTACGTCCACCCCGGTCTTCTCATACTAGGGGCAGCTCCACTCAAATATCCTACGCCCGTACCAGATAGGGACCGAACTGGCTTGCGCCGTTCTAAACCCAGCTCGCGTGCCACTTTAATCGGAGGACAGCCAAACCCTTGGGACCTGCTGCAGCCCCAGGATGTGACGAGCCGACATCGAGGTGCCGAACCGCCCCGTATATTTGAGCTATCGGGGGCGACTAGCCTGTTATCCCCGGAGTACCTTTTATCCATTGAGTTACGGCCTTTCCACACAGCACCGTAAGATCACTAAGCCCTGCTTTCGCATCTGCTTGACGTGTCCGTCTCGCAGTTAAGCTCCCTTCTGCCTTTACACTCTACGCGCGGTTTCCAATCGCACTGAGGGAACCTTAGGGTGGCTCCGTTACACTTTAGGAGCCGACCTTCCCAGCCAAACTACCCACCTGACACTGTTCTCGGCACGGATTCACGTACCAGAGTTAGAATTCCAATGCAACAAGAGTGGTATTTCAAGGATGACTCCACTGAAGCTGGCGCCCCAGTTTCAAAGTCTCCCACCTATCCTACACATGCAGCATTAAAACCCAATATCAAGCTATAGTGAAGGTTCACGGGGTCTTTCCGTCTTGGTACGGGTAACCGGCATCTTCACCGGTATTACAATTTCGCCGAGTCTCTCGCCGAGACAGTGCCCATATCGTTACGCCATTCGTGCAGGTCGGAATTTACCCGACGAGGAATTTCGCTACCTTAGGACCGTTATAGTTACGGCCGCCGTTTACCAGTGCTTCAGGTCGGAGCTTCCAGTTACCCTTGACTCCTCGCCTTAACATTTTGGCACCGGGCAGGCGTCAGTCCCTATACATCATCTTACGATTTAGCAGAGACCTGTGTTTTTAGTAAACAGTCGCATGGGCCATTTCACTGCGGCTTTTTTCGGTTTTGCATGCAAAACGCATCACCTACTCAAAGCACCCCTTCTCCCGAAGTTACGGGGTCATTTTGCCGAGTTCCTTAGCGAGAGTTCTCTCGAGCGCCTGAGGATTCTCTCCTCGCCTACCTGTGTCGGTTTACGGTACGGTCACCATGGGTCGTCCACTCGAGGTTCTTTTCTTGGCAAGCAACCGGAACAGTTTGTATCCTAACGGAATCCTGTTCACCTCTCAGAGTGTATTGCACCGGATTTGCCTGGTGCACTCTGTCGGGCTTAACCCAGCATTTCCATCAGCTGGTAGTTCCTAATGCTTGCGTCTCCCCTAGTTTCATACTATTCATGGTGGTGCAGGAATATTACACCTGCTTCCCATCGCCTACGCCTTTCGGCCTCGGCTTAGGATCCGACTAACCCTGGGCGGAATTGCCTTGCCCAGGAACCCTTAGGCTTTCGGCGAACAAGCTTCTAACTTGTTTTATCGCTACTCATGCCGGCATAATCACTTCTAATTCGTCCAGAGCGCTTCACAGTTCTCCTTCAGTCCTACTATAGAACGCTCCCCTACCATACACATTAAGTGTGTATATAGTCTATACACAAAATGCATGTACTATATACATAAAATGCATATCCATAGCTTCGGTAATACACTTAGCCCCGGAAATTTTCGGTGCAAAATCGCTCAACCAGTGAGTTATTACACACTCTTTAAATGGTTGCCACTTCTACGCCAACATCCTGGCTGTCTCAGCAACAAAACATCCTTTACCACTTAGTGTATATTTAGGGACCTTAGCTGATGGTCTGGGCTGTTTCCCTCTTGTCAATAGAGCTTATCCCCTACTGACTGACTCCTATGCTTAAGACAATGGCATTTGCAGTTTAACTGGAGTTGCTAACCTGGTGGGGCCGCGAGTCCAATTAGAGCTCTACCGCCACTGCCGAACACATAAGGCTAGCCCTAAAGCTATTTCGGGGAGAACCAGCTATCACCAGGTTTGATTAGCCTTTCACTCCGACCCACGGGTCATCCCCCAAGTTTTCAGCCTTGGTGGGTTCAGGCCTCCACATATTTTTACATATGCTTCACCTTGCCTATGGGTAGATCACCTGGTTTCGGGTCTACTCCATGCAACTGTACGCCCTATTCAGACTCGCTTTCGCTACGACTCCACATCAGAGATGTTTAATCTGGCTACACAGAGTAAGTCACCGGCTCATTATGCAAAAGGCACGCGGTCATGCATGTCACTTGCGTGACTTAGCACTACCACAGATTGTAGGCTCTACGGTTTCAGGGACTTTTCACTTCCCTAGCGGGGGAACTTTTCACCACTTCCTTCACAGTACTTTGTTCACTATCGGTTGCCAAGGAGTATTTAGCCTTAGGAGGTGGTCCTCCTGGATTCCCACAGGTTTGACCTATCCCGTGGTACTTGGGGTATCCATCAAGAAGTGCGCCACCGCTTTCGCTCACGGGACTTTTACCCGCTCCGGTTGCTCTTTCCAGAGGCATTAAGCTAGCGGCTCGGTCACTTCTGGTGTGTCTGAACCCACACCCAACGGACCCCGCAACCCCCGATATACAACGCGTTCAGGCTTGAACATATACCGGGTTTAGGCTATTCCCTTTTCGCTCGCCGCTACTGGGGGAATCGAGGTTTTCTTTCTTTTCCTCAGGGTACTGAGATGTTTCACTTCTCCTGGTTTTCCCTTGTGTAAAACACAAGTAGCAGGGATTAACCTGCTCGGTTGCCCGATTCGGGAATCTCCGGATCACAGTTTATTATGCAACTCCCCGAAGCTTATCGCAGCCTGTCACGCCCTTCATCGTCTCCTGGCACCAAGGCATCCACCGTAAGCCCTTAGTAGCTTGATAAGGTGATATTTTTATTCTACCGATTTACCCTCTCTATACAGTTGTCAAAGAACGCCGTCTATTTTCAAAAGTGAAATCACTTCTGTTAGACGATGGAGATGAGCGGAGTTGAACCGCTGACCTTCTGGTTGCAAACCAGATGCTCTCCCAGCTGAGCTACACCCCCTCGCGCATGGTATATTATATATACCCGAAATCTGACATAAGTCAAACTCTTTTTTTGAATGGTATAGTAGTATACCATAGAATTCTGATTTAAGTCAAATTTATTTTCAAAGAACAGGATTTAATAAACTTTCAATCCGTAAGCAGATTTTAAGTATACCACAAAACATGGTGTATGTCAAATAAATTTTACAAAATTACTAAAAAAATTCAAATTTCGCGTAAAGTAAAAGAAAAAACGAATGTAACTGAGTTGTTGTTTCATAAAAGTTGTGTTTTTGAACTACTTTCCATTCATACTTTGTTACATAGGTTGCCGCCTCATTATCCTTCTTTGATATTCGATAACCATGTTGACAGTAATACGATGTACCCAGGTTTCTAAAGATACTCGAAATCGAAATTGATGTAATGCGTTAAGCACTTTCTCCTCTATCTGACTCGCCAACATTTCTGCATTTTCATCAGAACCCTGAATTCCTCTCTTTTTGATAGCCGGCAGTACCACCGATTGTACTCGGTCTTTTAACGTATCTTTCGCTTTGGTATCGCCTTCTATCGCGGCTTTTATCAATTTTTCATCTGAGATGTTTGACATTGTTAAAGTCCTCCTTGTTAAAGTGTAGCGCAAATAAATCCCAGTTGTCAAGCAATTGTCGCATTCTTATTGGAAGCGTTCTCAATCTGAACCGATAATAGATTTCACGTCCCAGAGGAGAACAGTGCCGTCGAAACTACCACTTGCTAAAAGCAGTCCGTCTGGTGAGAAGGCAACATCCTGGACGTCAGAAGCATGTCCCCAGAAAGTATGGATATTTTTACCAGTTGACATTTCCCATAAATGGATAGGTGCTTTATCCAATCCCCATTTCCACCAAGCACCGGAAACGAGATACTTTCCACAGGGAGAAAATGTTAATGCCCACGGACGAATACACCCCTGAGGTTGAAGGAATATCATGCGTGTTTCTAACGTTGCCGTGTCCCACAATCGAATTTCGTTGATTAACCCATCAGCGTACCATGTGCCGAGTCCGCCAGCAATCCAGTTACCACAAGGCGAGAAAACGATAGACTGCATGTGTTGATTATCCTTCCATTGAAGATTCCCACCATTGATGACTCGTTCAATTTCCTGTGGTTCGCCTCTATATAGAGAGGAATCATCTAAGGTATCAGGCAAGGGAAGTGGTGAGATTTGTTCTCCTGTTTCAACATTCCAAAGCAAAGCGGTTCCGTCCCTAGATGAGGTAACGAACCTTTCTCCATTAGGATGAAATGCTATTGCTTCAACTGAACTTGTATGTCCTATAAGTGTGTGCCGCTTTTCCCAACGTGCGACATCCCAAACGTATAATTCGTCTTTCAATCCTCCACTGACAAGGTATTCACCGGTAGGAGAATACGTCAACGAAAAGATCAAGTTTTCATGTCCTGTTAGTTCGGCAACTAATTCTTCAGTTTCAATATGCCAGATTTGTATGTTATTGTTTCCCGTATCAATAGCCAAGAGTTGATCATCTGGAGACAATGCCATGCATTTTCTTAAAGACCTGCGTTTAGCTTTCGGTGGAAGTATCCGCTCAGCTTCCCGTCTATTAATATTCCAAAATATCTTACCAGTACTTCCCCAATTACCACCGACCAATGTGTTGCTATCTTGCATAAATACCACGAAATAAGGAACACTTCCAAATCCAGAAAAGAACGATCTTGTGTCAGAGGTATTCGCCTGCCATATCTGAATTTTATGGTTCCAACAGGCAATAGCAAATTGCATTCCATCGCTTGAAAAACGGGCGTTTTCTGCTGTGGTACCGATAGTGTTGAATGTATCTAATTCTTTCTGCTGTGTAGCGTCCCATATAATAACCTTATCATTGTAAATGTCTGCAACTCGTAATGTTTCATCAGGTGAATACGCAAGTCTTATTCGGTTACCTTCATAAGTTTTGGGGGTCATAGCAAGAGATTCACTCTGAATCTCCCACACTTGAACGGTAGCACCAAGGCTTGCACTGGCAAGGTATTGCCCACAAGGTGAAAATAGGAGGGTATGTAATGGGGCAGTGTGCCCCGTGAGATGCGCTATGTCTTCACCTATGTTTATATCTGAAACCGTTACTGTTTCCGGTGAAGTCACATAAGCAAATAGATTACTTTTGGGCGAAAAAGCGATGGGAAAATGTCTGTCATTGGAAGTCCCTTCTTTCCTATAATCGCTTAAATTTGGATTTTCAAGTTTAAAATTTCTGATAGGTGCGTTGAGTTCTGTGTTCCATGCATAGACAGCACTATGCCCAAAACCGGAAGCAGCGATATATTGATCGTCCGGAGAAAACTGGACATGAAGGATGACATTGCGTCTCTCAGCCCCTCCCCAGTCTGTTCTTGCAACACACTGACCGTTTTGTGTATCCCAAACCTTAAGAATGCCGTCTTGGTCACCAGTGGCAATCCAGCGTGCATCATGCGAGAAGGTAGCGACATTCATCATGCCGCGTTCGGTGCCCCACAGTGCGCGAGGTGCAAGTGTTTCCATATCATATAACCAGAATCCGATTTTTGTTGCAACGGAAAGATAGGCGCCATCATGTGAAAATTCTGCATCAAGTCGCAAACCGTGCCCAAATCGGGCAATTGCCCCTTCAGGTAGTTTCCATGTTGGCACATCCGTGTCGTCAAGTGGTCTAAGCGCGGGAGTGAAAGCGGTTCTATTTTCCATAAAACTATCTCCTATTATTGCGAATGTACGCGCGAGGTCCGGTAACCTCGCGCGTCAAGATGTTGTGCGATGCAGCAGCATCACTATATAATAGATGAATTGACAAGAAATGTTTAAGTGTTGATAAACGGTTTCATATCCCAGAGCAGGATAGTGCCGTCAAAACTACTACTTGCTAAAATCTTACCATCCGGTGAAAATGCTAAATCCTGAACATCTGTTGTGTGTCCCCAGAAGGTATGTATATTTTCCCCTGTTGCGACCTCCCATATTTGTATGGATACTCTGTCCAATCCCCTTATCCACCACGCACCGGAGACGAGATATTTTCCGCAGGGAGAAAATGTAAGCGCAAATGGTTGGCTGCACGTTTCGGGTAGCAGTATGAACCTGCGCGTTTCTAAGGTTACTGCATCCCGCAACAGAATATGATCTTGTATCCCACAGGCGATGGTCGTCCCACAAGGTGAGAAGGCGAGTTTATAGGGAACATACTTATAGCGACTTCTTTTTCCATTTTTTTGAATATATTGGTGTATCTGTTCTGGATCACCGCTATAGAGGGAGGTATCTTCTGGCAGTTCTGTAGGGAACAAGCCGATTAGTTCACCATTGACAATATCCCAGAGTTTTCCAGCACTCCCTTTTGACGCTGCAGCAAGTTGTTTACCATCAGGGTGAAACGCAGTTGTCAAAATCATTCGGTTATCTCCTGCAAGGGTATTGACTTTCTCTCCGGTCTGTGTATCCCAGATATTAATAGCACCTGTAGGTGTCGTGCTGATAAAATGTTTACTCGTAGGCGAAAAATGCTTTATACGCCAAGATTTAAATCTCTTACTGTCCGAGAGTTCTATAATGGGGGTCTCAGACGCAATATCCCAGATTTCAACTAACCCCCTCGGAGAGTCGTGAAGTGCCAGTCGTTCCTCACAAGGTGACAAGGCACTGACACGGTACCATTCCGATTTCTCTTCTGCTGTAAGGTTTTCAGTGAGAGCTGTGCGTTGTGCTTGTATCTTCGGCGTTGGGAATATCTGTTCTGTTTGTCTTCGTGCGGCATCCCAGAATATGCGATACATGCCAAACGCATGTCCACTTGCGATTGTCTTACCGTTTTTAGAAAAAGCAACCGAATACGCAACAGGTTTATGATCAGCAGGACTTGAAACTTTGGTTGAGGGAGAACCGACTGTCCACACACAAAGATCACTACGGGACAAAATTGTTGCTATATACGCTCCATTAGATGAAAAGCGTTCCTGATGACCGCTAAAAAAATGATCATTTCTGGGTTTCTGACGATACAATGTATCAATTTTTTCTTTTTGGATAGCATCCCAAATCACAACTTTATTATTGCGAATTTCGGCAATACGTAATGTGCCATCAGGTGTATAGGCAGGGATTAACCATGCATCATGATGGTATGTGATAGGTTCCGTTTCTAAGGTTCCTTTGTAGACATCCCACACTAATACCTCTTTGTCCTGATTGACAGCAGCAAGATATTGCCCACAGGGTGAAAAGACGAGCCCTTGGTAAGCCAATGGTGCTAAGCAATTGAGTTGTGCGATGTGTTCATCGGTTTCTATATCGGAAATGGTGAGAGTGTACTGCGGGTTTCCAGCGGACACGTATGCAAGTATATTACCTATCGGCGAGAAACAGATAGGAAAATCGTGTCCACTTTCTTTTTTTAAGTCAATTGGGAAGTAAATCGCAGGTTCATCAGTGTTTTTTTGCCATGCGTAGACAACATTTTGTTTGTCAAAACAAGATGCTGCTAAGTAGGCATTGTCCCGAGAAAAATGGAGGGACCAAAAATATCCTGACGTTGCTTCTACATTCTTGCGGTGGTTTATCTTTGCGAGACACCTTAGCGTCTGTATATCCCATACCTTCACAACACCATCACGGTTACTGGTGGCAATCAACTGCGCATCGTGTGAAAAGACAATGGTGCGAAGCATCCCGCGTTCTGTTTCAAATAGCGCAAGCGGTTTCAACGAAGGTCGGTCATACAACCAACAGCCGATGGGGGTTGCGACGGCAAGATACTTACCATCTGATGAAAAAGACATATCCGACACGCGCCCCCGTGCCAATCTACCAATTGCACCTTCAGGGAGTTTCCATGTTGTTACATCAGTGTCGTCAAGTGGTTTCAATGCTGAATTTGAAAGTTTTCTGTTTTCCAAGAAATAATCTCCTTTTATTGTCAATGGGCGCACGAGGTACGCCGACTTCATGCACGAGATATTTTGCGAAATTGGCCAAAAGAATTGACAAGAAATGTTTAAGAGTTAATAAACGGTTTCATATCCCAGAGCAGGATAGTGCCATCATAACTGCCACTTGCGAGAAGTTTGCCGTCTGGTGAAA
The DNA here is from genome assembly GCA_965219695.1 of Candidatus Poribacteria bacterium. GTDB lineage: Bacteria > Poribacteria > WGA-4E > WGA-4E > WGA-3G > MSPOR6. The sequence continues at coordinate 272,150 of CBDCOJ010000027.1, forward strand.
ACGCAAGTCTATCAATATCGGTAGGATGTGCCCAGAAGGTATGGATATTTTCACCTGTAGCGATATTCCATAACCGGATAGACATCCTTGCCTGTCCCGCTTGCCACCACGCACCTGTAGCCAGATACTTGCTGCAAGGAGAAAACGCCAGTATATAAGATTTCTGACAGCCTGCTGTTGGAATTATCATCATTTGGGTTTGTAAGGTCGCTGCGTCCCACATTCTGATTTCACCAAACATTGCGCCAACAATAAGGGTGCCGCAGCGGGATGCCTTAAGTGCCATGATGCGTCGAATAGGCGTTTCCTGTTGTTCACGAACACGCTGGATATCTTGTGGTTCACCTCTATATAGCGTAGGTTCTAAGCATATCTCTGTGGGAAGTGAACCCACTTGTTCACCGCTTTTGAGATCCCAAATAATAGCCGCTCCTTCGCGTGAAGCAGTGAAGAAGTGTTCGCCATTCGGATGAAACTCTACCAATGTCCCAGACCGTTTAAAATCTTTGAGGTTAGATTCATAGAGATGTTCCCATTTCAACGCATCCCACACGCTAATACTTTCTTTACGGATACTTAGAAAATAGTCACTTTTTGGTGAAAACGCTGTGCGTCCAAACGGCTTTGACAGCGGATCATCCTTCTCAGTGAGTTCTGCGACTTGCATGCCGGATGAGACATCCCAAACTTTGCTGAGACTTCGGGGGCTGCCACTGACAAGATAATCTCCTGTCCGGGAAAAAGTGAGTCCAGACACTCCCCGCGAATCTGCTTTGAGTTCTGCGACTTGCATGCCGGACGAGACATCCCAAACCCGAATGCCACTGTTTTTTATGCGCGCGGGCGCGATAGCTATCAGTTGCGCATTACGCGACATCGTGAAAGTCATATCCGGATGTGGCGCATATTCATCTGATTTTTGTGGAAATGTTCGCGCTATCTGCCGCTTTGAAACATCCCAAGCGAGGAAACCGATGTTTTTCCAGTATCCACAGAAAAGGGTCCGGCTGTCCTTGGAAAAAACCAGTGTGCTCGGGAACCTTTGGACTGGGTCTGGATGTAGATGCTCAGAAATAGATACGACTTTTGAGGGAGAACCTTCATGCCACACCTGAATATCATCGTATCTACTCAAGGTTGCGAACTTTCTATCATCAACGGAAAAGCACGCTAAGGTCCCTCCCGAATATGCAATGGTGTGCACCTTCTCCTGTAACTTCGCATCCCAGATGACTATCTCTTTTGGATGACGCGCAGCAACCCGTAGGGTGCCATCAGATAGATAAGTCGGCAGCACCCGAGTGCTCTGAGGGTAGGTTGTCGGTTCCATTGCGAAGTTACCGCTTTGGATATCCCAAACATGAACCGTGTCCTTCATATTACAACCCGCAAGGAACTCGCCACAAGGGGAAAAAGCCAAATTCGCACATCCCACGGGGTCTTCGGTATACGTGTCGGGAAGTTCAGCGACAATCTCACCCGTCTCTATAGTCATCACAGATGTTAGATTGTAACCAGACTTGTACGCAAAGAGAGACCCATCAGGAGAAAACGCTGTTGAGGGGACATGAGACACCCGATGTTTTCGTGTAAAAGCGAAGTTCAAAATAGGCGTAGTCGTGTTCACCCGCCATGCATAAACAGCAGTCCAAGTGCTGCCCGCTATGGCGAGGTGTTTCCCATCCGGAGAAAAATTAATACAGGAAACATGCCGGTTCGTTTCTTCTATTTTTGCAATGTCCTGTAAGGTTTGTGTGTCCCATACTTTCACGATGCCATCCAGATTACCAGCAGCGATCCACTGCGCATCATGAGAAAAGGAGATGGCAGAAACCATCCCCCGTTCTGTATTCCACAAGGTACGTGGTGTTAATGTTTCAAGGTTATACAACCAACACCCGATGTCTGTCGCTACAACAAGAGAATCACCATCAGGTGAAAACGTGAGACCTCCACGGATACGACCGCGTCCTAAACGCGCAGTCGCATCCGCAGGAAGAGACCAAGCGGTCATGTCTGAGCCATCAGTCTGATTTGTGTACATTAAAGTTATCTCCTTTTTATTTTGGCGGGAAGGGATGGTAAATGACGCGAACCCTTCACCTTTTCACAATGTATGAGATATTACATCATTGAATATCATTCAATCTACTGCTTTGTCTACCCAAAATTTATGAGTATAGGTCGCGATTCGGAGATCGCTCCTACCAATACCGTCTGCCCTTTGTTAGGAGGGAACTCCGATTCCCGACTACTTTCAAGACCCATCAATTAACACTTGACTAACCACTACATATAAGGTTTCATATCCCACAATAGAATAGTGCCATCATAACTGCTACTTGCCAAAAGTGCGCCATCTTTCGAAAAAGCGAGGTTTTGAACATCTGAGGTATGCCCCCAGAAGGTATGGATGTTTTCTCCTGTGGCTACCTCCCATAAACGGATAGAGACTTTGTCCGTTTTCCGCCACCAAGAACCGGAGGCAATATACCGACCACATGGAGAAAACACCACGACACCAACATGGGAGCAACTCTCAGGTAAAATCATTCCCATGTGCGACTCCAAAGTCGCAGCATCCCATAGATGAATCCCACCGTGTAATCCACCAGCTAACAAAGTGCCGCAAGGTGAAAATGCAATTGAATGGAGATTTTTTGGAGGTTTGTGACGTGGCTGAATTTGTCTCTGAATTTGTCGTATATCTCCTTTATATAGGGCAACAAAGGTGGAGTCTACAGAAGGTGAGCCAAGCTGCTCACCACTCGTAACGTCCCAAAGAAATATACTACCTCCGTCAGTAGTAGCGAATTGCTTTCCGTTGGGGTGGAAGGCTGCTGCCCGAAACGGCAGTGCATGCCCTATAAATGTGTGCTGCTTTTCCCAATCTTGGACACGCCACACAATAAGTTTTCCATCTACATCTCCGCTGATGAGGTTTTCACCTGATGACGAAAACACCACGGTGGTGATAAGACTTTGGTGTCCGGTGAGTTCTGCTATTCGGGTTCCGGACATAATGTTCCAGACTTCAAGCGTTTGACCGCCTTCTCCGATGAGAGCCAACAATTCTTCACAAGGGGACAGCGCACACCTTTTGCCCCTGCCTCTTGACGGGATCAGAAAAGGTATCACCTGTTTCTGAGTAATATTCCAGAAAACGACGCCTTCATTCCAATATTTGCAAACTAACATCTTGTCCGATTGATAAAAAAACAGCGAGTCAGGTACCCAATTAGGCACTGTGTGTGGTGCTACTATGGCAGGGGAGCCTGCGCGCCACACGCGTATCTCGCGAATAGTGGCAATTGCGAACTGCTGTCCATCAGTAGAGATACATTCTGCCCTATGTTCTGTTTTGTGTCTTCCCGGATGTTCAATGGTATCAAGTTTTTCACCCCGGGACGCATCCCACATTACTACCTTGTCTTCATAAACATCTGCCACCCGTAATGCTCCGTCGGGGGAATAGGCGAGAATCGCCCGAGTTCCGCCGTAGTCTGTGTGAGTTGTCTCCAAGGCCTCTTTATCAATATTCCACACTTGCACCTCAATGTTCTCACGTGTAGTCGGGTCCTGAATACTCGCAGCAAGAAACTGGCTACAGGGTGAAAAGGCGAGATCGGACACATGTCCTGACGCGTGCAGATCACGCTCTTGGAACAGATAAGCGAAGCATTCTTTCGTTTTTAGGTTTCGGACAGCAAGGGTGGTCGTGTTAGAAACATAAGCGAGCAGCTGCCCATCGGGTGAAAAGCAGAGCGGAAAACGAGTAGGATACTTTTCACCTTCCTCCAGTGTGACTCTCGCTTCAAAACTTGCGACATGTTGGCCGGTTTTTGTGCACCAGACATAAACGTCGCCGTATTCGCGGCCGGATGCGGCAATGTATTGGCTATCTGGTGAGAAGGCAAGTAGAGAAGTGCCTTTGTGCCAGCCTTGTATTTTAGCAACACACTGCTGGGTCTCTATTTCTCGAACCTTGATGATGCCATCCCCATTGCTGGTGGCAACCCATTGCCCATCGGGTGAAAGAACGACATTACCAACTATGCCTCGTTCGGTCTCTAATAATGCTATAGGATGCATGGTCTCGAGTTCATACATCCATACCCCGATCCAAGTTGCGACAACAAGAGACGCGTTATCTGGTGAAAACGCCATGTCAGATATGATTCCTTGTCCCAATCGAGCAATTGCCCCTTCGGGAAGTGCCCAATTATATACTTCGCTATCATCAAAGTGAAACGTACCGGGTGTTTGTGTTTTTGTGGTTACCATTCAATCTCCTTTTACAAATTTTTATTGTCTACCTAATAAATCAAGTGCTTAATTTACAAAACACAGCATACGTAGTAGCACACTCATTGTTACATAAATAGTTAGGATAACACTATGAAAACAATGAATTTGGATTTATGAGATACGTTCTAATAAAATAGGCATTTTTTGAGGCACAGGTGCCTCGCGCTGCAAAAGAAACATGAAATAGATGGAAAGAAAGTTATTCTTTATGTTGAAAATCAGGTGAATAGGGTAATGTAATCAACTTAACGCTAATCTCAGTAACGCCGTGGAGGCGTAAAATATAGTCAATAGGATCAAAAGCCTACTCACAACTATATATCTGTTCGCTGTTTGGGGGTCATTTGATGTGATGAAAACTAAACACAAGTTGAGGATATTTCCTTATAGGAAGGATATTGTTGGGTGGATAATGACAAAACTATACACAACCTGATTAAAATATTGGGTTGGATGTTAATTTGTTGAAATGATCGGATGGTTTAGAAAAGAAGTGGGCTTACCTGGAATCGAACCAGGGACCTCGCGCTTATCAGGCGCGCGCTCTAACCTTCTGAGCTATAAGCCCCTGAGAGAAGTGAGAAAGTATGTTTTTGAAAGTTAAATAGGAAGTCGTATATGCCTTGTAAGATTTAGAGCGTTTGAACATAAGTACTGTGTGAGAATACTTATGTTAATGCTCCTTAGAAAGGAGGTGATCCAGCCGCAGGTTCCCCTACGGCTACCTTGTTACGACTTCGCCCCGGTCATCGGTCTCACTTTAAACAGCTCCCTCCCGAAGGTTGGGTCACCGTCTTTGAATGCTACCAACTCCCATGGCGTGACGGGCGGTGTGTACAAGGGCCGGGAACGGATTCACCGCGGCGTGCTGATCCGCGATTACTAGCGATTCCAACTTCATGTAGTCGAGTTGCAGACTACAATCCGAACTGGGGTCGGCTTTTTGGGATTTGCTCCACCTCGCGGTTTGGCATCCCTCTGTACCGACCATTGTAGCACGTGTGCAGCCCAGGGCGTAAGGGCCATGCGGACTTGACGTCGTCCCCACCTTCCTCTGGCTCGTCACCAGCGGTCTCTTTAGAGTCCCCAGCATTACCTGATGGCAACTAAAGACAGGGGTTGCGCTCGTTGCGGGACTTAACCCAACATCTCACGACACGAGCTGACGACAGCCATGCAGCACCTGTCATAGTGTCCCGAAGGAAAACTATATTTCTATAGCGGTCACTAAGATGTCAAGCCCTGAAATAAGGTTCTTCGCGTTGCTTCGAATTAAGCGACATGCTCCACCGCTTGTGCGGCCCCCCGTCAATTACCTTGAGTTTTAACCTTGCGGCCGTACTCCCCAGGCGGGGTACTTAATGCGTTAGCTACAGCACAGAGGGAATCAATACCCCCTACACTTAGTACCCATCGTTTACAGTAAGGACTAGCGGGGTATCTAATCCCGGTTGCTCCCCAAACTTTCGCGCATGAGCGTCAGTCTTAGACCAGAAAGCCGCCTTCGCCACGGGTGTTCTATACGATATCTGAGCATTTCACCGCTACACCGTACATTCCACTTTCCTCTTCCAGACTCAAGTGAAGCAGTATCAAACGCAATGGCTCGGTTGAGCCGAACCCTTTCACGTCTGACTTACCCCACCGCCTGCGCGCGCTTTACGCCCAGTGATTCCGGACAACGCTTGCCCCCTACGTATTACCGCAGCTGCTGGCACGTAGTTAGCCGGGGCTTTCTACTACGGTAACGTCAAAACCGTTGCGTTATCAGCAACGACCAATTCATCCCGTAACACAGAGGTTTACGACCCAAGGGCCTTCATCCCTCACGCGGCGTCGCATCGTCAGGGTTTCCCCCATTGCGAAATATTCTCGACTGCAGCCTCCCGTAGGAGTTTGGGCAGTGTCTCAGTCCCAATGTGGCTGACCATCCTCTCAGACCAGCTACCCATCGGAGCCTTGGTGTGCCGTTACCACACCAACAAGCTAATAGGACGCGGGCTTATCTCCGAGCGGCAGCCGAAGCCACCTTTCATTCGGCCGACCAAAGTCAACCGGATCGTATTTGGTATTAGCAACCCTTTCGAGTTGTTGTCCCCATCTCAGAGGCAAATTACCCACGCGTTACTCACCCTTTCGCCACTTTCCACCACACCGAAGTGCAGTTTCTCGTTCGGCTTGCATGCCTAATCCACGCCGCCAGCGTTCGTCCTGAGCCGGTATCATACTCTCCACAAAAGTATTGAAGTACATCTTCAAATAATTGAAGCGCACTCACAAGCTATATAATAGGCACGTCACGTTCACTATTTAACTTTCAAAGAACAACTTTACCTTCCTGAAATTGAAAGGTAATCTTAATTATACACCTTAAAAACTTCTTTGTCAAATAAAATTGTAAAAAAAATGCATTATTTTTCTAAAAGTTATACATTTTAAGGAATTTAAGCGTTTTTAACCGCTTGTGAGCAGTTAGGTGAATACATGTTTTTGTTCGAGAGTTTCTAACACACATCTTTAATCGTCTATAATCTCCGTTTTAGTTTTAACGTCTGTAATCTCCGTTTTAGTATCTACAATGTCAAAACGTTTCACATTATCTCCTTCAAGCAGAGACGGATCTAAATCCGTACCAACGATAACTTGAACTGGATTGCTACCTCCCTGAACCTTTGCCTGATTAAGCAGTGTAAGAACACCCATCAATTGTCGACGATTTTCTTGCTGTTCCTCAGGCAAAATCTCAATCCAGTCCTCAAAAAGCGCTGTCAGATCGTCAAGTTCTACTGGACCACCAGACATCTGCTTTAGTCTATCCATTATTGCATCAACTTCGGCAGATTGACCGTATTTCTCAGCGAGATAAGCCTGTGCCTTTTCAAAGTCTGCCTCTTCAGCGTTCTCATCAAGAAGTGATTTAACCTCTTCAGGTATGCCAAATGTGGACATGAGCGATGAAGCATCAAACTTCGGTGTCTCTGCTTTTTCAGCAGATGCTTCCATGTTTTCTCTGGTATTGGCTAACTCAGATTCACCTGCAGACTTTGAATCAACCTTAATATTCTTGTTAATTGATTTTGATGATTGTGACGGCTTAGACTGATCGGAAGGTGTGATTGTATCGCTTTCGGAGGCAGCTTTAGATGGTGTAGTGGATTCGGGGGATACCCCGATGTCTGATGCGAAACGTTTATAACTTCGTTGTGAGAAAAAATAGGTGCCTGCTACAAGAAGAACAGCAATAATTACTATACCCCCAATTACTTTGAGATCGAGTTGTTTGAACATTGTTTCTCCTTTTTCTAAAGTGGTTAATCTACGATAGACATTTGGGTGCGCGATATGCGTACCGAAGTGCTGCGTCTTTATAGAAACACACTTTATACATCAAAATGTTCCAAAATATTGCAGGACTTGTTGGAAATTTTTATGACACCGCCGCTGATGGCAGGAAGGAAATGGAGTGTTCAACGTGTTCGTGCATGTCTATGCTGATAAAAATACTGTTGACGCAAACATCTACGTCGGATAAGTGCGATTGTCCCGATCCCTTTGCTTCATTGAGGTTTTTTATGGCCAATAAGTTATGCTCTTTCCACTTGATTTTGATGCATCAACGTATTTAGCAAGATCGCGCAATGCAATGACGGTACAGTTTTTGCTCCGAAGATAATCCATATAGGTTTTGAACTGTTCAGGTGAGGTGTCGACCCACGGATGTTCAAGGGCAGGCACACCGTGAAACGTCAGGACAGCAATTTTCCCATCCTTTGCCTGTTCAACTGCCCAAACCAAATCCTTGAATTCGTAGTTTGGGCCGGGGACACCCGTTGACGGAATAACCAACGGATGATGAATATCAGGGTCGTAAGCAGGACCACGCCCACCCTCTAAATCATAAGGAAAATCTGGTCCGACACCACGTCGTGCGAAAGGATACCCTTTTTCTTTCAATACCTCTATCGCTTCTGGTCCTCGGCTGTCTCCGGGATAAGCAAAGGTCTTAGGAATAGGAATTTGATATGCTTCACACCGATTGTCAATGTGTATCAATTCTGCTAAAAACTCTTCTTGTGATAGTGTGTTGATATTATTATGATGTCGGGTGTGGTTACCTATTTCAAATCCCTGTTCGTGCAATTGACGGATCTCTTCCCATGTAACATAGTGATCCTTGTTGTTCAGAAAACCGAGACCTTCTGTAATGAAAAAAGTTGCCCCAAAACCGTAACGTTTTAACAACGGTGCAACATAATTATAATCTGATTTGTTGCCATCATCAAAAGTGAGAACAACTAATCTATCTGGAATAGGTTGTAGGGTTTCAACCTCAGATGATTCTTGATTCTGTTTTCGCATTTTACACTTAACGATTTTATGTACGGTAATTAGACACTCTAAAGGAACGAGGTTAGAAACCTCGCCAGTGAAGGAGAGACGTTTGTGGAAAGTGTTGTCTTATAGATAGAATTAGGGTTTAATCCCACTGACAGAAAATAAGGCAAAAAATCGGATCCAGTTTTCATGCGGTTTAACAGGCTCCCAAAAACATTTCTGTTCCCGAAAATTACCATATCTATCTTTATGTGAACACTCTCGATTTTACTTAAGAGAATTTTCAAGTTTCTTTAACATTCCTGGAACTTGTAGCATCATTTTATACTGTTTTTGAAGTGAATTCTGATGAGATGAAACCCAAGAAAGTGCGTTGGCAACATCGTAGATATTTTCTGCAGGTTGCGCCCCTGGCACATTACCTTCTAAAGAAACTCTAATTATGTAAGAATCTTCGTTTTCTTCTGATGTTTTATCTTTAAATCTTGTAACTTTTACATCTTGTCCTGTTTCTATAATACTATATACTCTCTCGGCATAACCGTGATTCCAACTATTAGACACTACGGTGTCAATCCAGTTACGCAGTATTTCTGCGTCTGTATCAGCATGTAGTTCTTTTTCTTTCCATCTTGTATATACTTCTTTTTCTTGTTGAACTTTTGAGATGTTTTTATCTAGATATTCAATTAATAACTCGGGTTTTAAAGATTTGGTATGTCGCTTATTAAATCTGCTTTCTGTGTCTAAGCACATAAGTCCATTCTTGCAAATAAGTCTATACCAAAATAATTCAAAGCTTAATGGAGTATTCCCATCCACAGAATTTCTAACATGTAACTGAGGTATTAATGGATAACCATCTCCTGGATCAAATATATTTCCCTTCAAGAATTGTATTCTCAACCACATACGCTCACCATATTCTGTTAAATGTAAGTCGCACTCGGTTTCATTTATTTTAAATCTTAACTTATCAAATGCTCTCCCAATAGTCGTAAGTATATCACGATGTTGAACTAAAGAATACGACTTAGAAACTGTTGCGACAGGCATGTTCCCTTTAGAAGTATTTACGACTACATCAAAATGTTTATTGTCTGATGTGCCTATCTTAAAGGGTTGCTTGTCAAAAGTAGGGATAGAATCTAAAACTTCTATAAGATTTCCTTCATAGTCATTGACTAATCTGCCACTCCATTTTAAATTATCCAAATGGTAAGTATTAGATAGATTGTTCATAATCTGCCCTTTGTTGTTTATTTGCTTTTCTAGCTGAAATTATGCGAATTTTATCTCCTCTCTCTGTATAGCTAACAATTAGTAATCTATTTCTTTTAGAATATCCAACAGTTTTATATCTTTGTTCATCTTGCGAGTGTAAATCATCTCTCTCTGTTAATTCATGAGATGTAAATACTGTTCTTGCTTCTTGGAAAGAAACTTTATGTTTTCTTATATTGTTTTTATTTTTAATCTCGTCCCATTCAAATTTAAAGTTATCGTAGAAATCCACGTGTCTATCCCATTTCCATTAGAAAACTGTTGTTTGATGTGGAATCCTATTATAATATATTTTTTCAAATTTATCAAGAGATTAATGAGTTACGGGTGTGTAAAGTTTTTGTACAGAGCATATTGTCCGTTGAGTTTCGCTCTGTTCTACCCGATGCTACACATTGAATTAGGACGTTCTGCACGTCCTTGGGACGTGCAGAAGTCAATCAGGACAAGGATTGGGACGTGATTTTCAGTTTTTTATTTTCTTTCTCTTATTCTTTAGAAATTTTGAGTATATTGAGAACACTATTTTATTATGTGATAACAATATTAACATAAGCACGTTGGTTTGTCAAGTTAATTTCTAAAAATAATCAGTGACAAAACTTTACATACCCAAAAATGAACCGAAAATGTATTAAAATTCAAGCACCCAATCAATTGCTGTCATAATTCGTAGCGTTTCTCTGATGGAAGCCACAATCATAGGATATAGACGGATCTCCTCATGACTCAACGCTTTTCCTTTCCTATCCTTCAACCACTTCTCACATATTTGATATGCCCCAATCTCATATTCCCATACTTCTGCGGGTACATTCGTGAAATACTGTGTAGGGTTAATCCAGACATTTTCATCTTCATAACGCACTTTTGAGACAACGCCATCTCCTTCACCCTCAAACAAATGACGATGGGGTATTGTCCTATCCTTCAAGAGATGCAGATCAATTAATTCTTGACCATATTCTGCAAGTGCGTAGAATTCGTCAATATCTTGTGGTAAAGGGATACGCGGAAAATCAAATTTCAGAAATTCATAATAACGTTCGCGATAGGTTGGACTATAAAGCACAGCATAGATATAAGCGAGAATCTGCTCTGGAGTAATATCTTCGGGGAGGTTTAACGGTGGAATCTGTGGTACCCCCAACGACTCCGAGAATGCGGTGAGAAAAGCAGGTTTGAAATTGAGTTCGCGTTCTGTTGAACCTAATAATGCCTCTGAATCTGGATACAGGTAAAGTGGGAATACGTGTGTGGGACCGTCCTTATTTGAAATACAATTGCCATCGGTAAGGCAGTTGGTAGTAAATACATGCTGCCAAGTAGTAGCACTTCTGAGACTACGGTGTGTACAAAGTGCAAGGTTTTCTTCCATCAGATGATGCATAATTGCAGGACGGGGGGCACAAATGAAACCTCGCGATTGTCCTGTATAGTAAGTCCATCGCGTGTCAAACGGGCGGTAATAAATTGGCTTTATATGTTGTATCGCATCAGGATGGTTTCGTAGGTCGGCTTGGGCAAGATGGACTTTCCAGTCTTGAGAATCTTTTCGCAACTCATACTTTTTTCTTGCATCATCTGCTGAGAGAGAAGTAAAATCATCTACAGTTTCTCGTAGATCTTCAACACTTAGATGAATTGTCAATTTATCCCGGGCAGTAATTATTCCAATAGAGTTGTTATGAAATATATCAGGGATTCTCCATCCTGATTTGTATTCGTCCGTCTGTTCCTTTGCATGTGGGTCAAAAAAGTAAAAAGGTTTAGTCGGATTAAGTTCACACCATTTGGTAGAATAGACATCGGTATTGAGAAGAATTTTATTTTTTTTCTCACGAGTTCCCCACACATCAGCGTAGTAAACTTTTGCCAAGGAATCATTATCTTCTTTCTTAACACATAACAAAATAACTGTGCCTTGCTGGATGTCAAAAACATTTTCATCAGATTTACCCATAGGGACAGTTTCTCCAAATCTGCTGTTCCCGTGCACATTCAAGCAATAAATGATGTTAAAACTCTGCATCAAGGAGTGCCTCATTTTACGAAAAGTTGCTCCCGCAAGAAAACTATTATTGACAATATAACCGATAACGCCTTCACCGTTGGTATCAATTCGCCACTGTGCCCAACGGATAAATTTAACGTAATCAGATTGAAGCGGTTTTTTTTGGTCCCATATCCGTAACTCTTGACCATCTTCAGGCATATAATCTTCAATGAGTCTACCAATAAAAGTTAAATTTCTTCCCACACGACTCGGATTAGCAGATTCTAAAGGATAGGGAGGATTGCCGAGGATGGCAAGAATAGGTTCGTCACGTTTCACGGAGAGTGCCGCATTCGCTTCTTCAGAGATGAACGCAGCAAAAGGCAATGGTGCCTGCATTTCATCCGGTTGTTCCAAAGCATTGGTAAGATAAATTCCGAGACGTTCAGTCGTATTCCACCCTTGCGCTTGCAGGAATAGACTCAACTTCAGATGTGCTATCGTATACGGTGCGACAAGCAGTTCAAACCCGAAAATGCGTTTAACGAGCTGCGCGTTGATATACTGATTCCAATCCCCTGTACCGTATTTGTTAGTGACATATTCTCGGATATGGTCAAGCACTGTTAGCAGAAATCCACCCGTACCAGTGGCAGGATCAAGGATGAGCGTGTTGTCATCTGCAAGTCCATCGGATCTGTTGAGTTCCGTTTTGAGCAGGCTATCCACAGATTTGACGATGTAGGAAATAACCTGTGGCGGCGTATAAAAAACACCACGATCAAAGCGGAGTTTCGGATTATATTCTTTTAGGAACGTCTCGTAGAAATGGATTACTGGGTCTTCAAGATTGTTATTTGCAGAGAAAGCTGTGCGGAGCATTTCAGTTGAGACGTTTTGGAGCAGCGTTGTAATATCATCCAGAATATAGGTAACGTTCTCTTCAAGATTTGGAGAGGCAACGTGAAAAAAGAGTTGTCTAAGGAACGGGTTTGATTTTGGGAGTACGTTGGCAGCGGTATGTCGTGAAAAGTTAGTTGCATTCGGCAATGTACAACGGGCAGCAAACAGTCCATAAGTGAGGGTTTGCGCGTACATATCCGCAAAATCATCGCGGGTTAACGTCGGGAGAAGCGTTTCCTTGAACGCTGTGAACATACCGTAGGTATTGCTGTTTTCATCGGTAAGTGTTGTTGCAATCTGTGTTTGGAGTTCGCGTGTTCGTCTTGCGAGGTATCTTGCAAGTGCCTCTGGAGAGGTGATTTGAACCTGTCCTGCATTTAGAAACAGTTCTAATAATGTTTCTAAATTTTCAGTTTCATTCTCAATATGTGCATAAGCACGTAGTTGCCCATCGCGCCACAACTGAAAATCAACAAAATTGGTAAGGATAAAGTTATCAAGGTTTTCCCTAAACCGTTCATTCTGTTCTGCGGCGTGTCCTGTAAGGTTGTTTAGGTCTGTGCCGTATTCTTCCGCTTCAATATAGCCGATGGGCAGCAATCCATCTGATGCAATAAAGTCTGGTCGTCCAATCTGATCAATATTTCTCGGTTCATGTGTGAATGTAATGTCGGGTTTGTCGAAACATTCAGCGGCAACATCTTTTAGGAACGTTTGGAGATCTGAATGCAAAGAGAGTTCACGCGTTGCGTCAGGGCTGGATCGTGTGCGGTTTATTCTCTGTAAATAGCGGTCACAGTGTCTTTGAAAATTCATATTGCTTCTGGGTGCTAATTTGATACAACACCGCCGCCGATAGCAGGGAGGAAATGGAGTTCTGCGTCTGCGTCAACGCGTGCGTGCATACCGACTCTCGTGACAACACCGTTGATATAGACACCGATGCTGGGATGGATACGGTCACCGTCACAGAGTTTCGCTTTTGTTCCTGGATAACGGGTTTCAAGGTTATCAATAACCTCTCGGATAGTGGCGCCGGGTATTGTGACACTATCTTCACCATCTGTTAGGTTACGCATGAGGGCAGGGATGGCTACAACTGGCATTAAGGTAATTCCTGATTAGATAGGCGCGGTTGGAACCGCGCCTACAGATATGTGGAAATCTCGAATTATGGTGAATTATTGAGAAAATTGTACACCTTACTTGTAGGAGCGATCTCCGAATCGCGACCAACGCTTTGATAGTCGGGAATCGGAGTTCCCTCCTACAGGTAAATGATGTGCAATTAATTCCAAATTTACCATATACGATGGCTTATATTTTGCCCATCGCTTTTAAGAGTCGGTCAGGTGACATTGGGAGTTCGGTCATGCGAATACCAATTGCATCATAGATAGCGTTGGCAATCGCAGCAGGTGGAGGCACAATCGGCACTTCACCAACACCACGCACACCGTACGGATGTCCTGGATTCGGGACTTCTACGATAACAGCATCAATCATCGGCAGGTCTAAGCAAGTCGGCATACGATAATCGAGGAAACTGGCATTTGTCATTTCACCTTCATCGTTATAAATATACTCCTCGTTCAACGCCCAACCGATACCTTGAACAACACCACCTTGTATCTGTCCTTCAACGTAACTCGGATGGATGGCTTTTCCTGCATCCTGTGTTGCGGTGTAGCGTAGGATTTCAACCTTACCGGTTTCTTCGTCCACTTCTACATCAACGACGTGCGTTGCAAATGCACCACCAGCACCCGCAGGATTCATTGTAGCTCTGCCAACAACGGGACCGCCAGTTTCACCAAGCCTTGCAGATAGGTCTCGGAAACTAATCTGTTCCTCTTTACCGTTAATAGATGAGAACTCGCCATCAGTGAATTGCACATTAGCCTCATCAACGTCCCAGAGTTTCGCAGCACGACCAATCATCTGTCGGACCACATCTTGTGCTGCTTCATAGGCGGCATAGCCGGTCGCGTAAGTTGTACGACTTCCACCCGTCACGGCAGTATAGCCGATGGAATTGGTATCAACAACGGTTGGATTGACTGATTCGGCAGGGATGCCAAGCACTTCCGCTGCTTGCATCGCAATTGACGCACGGGTGCCACCGATGTCTGTAGAACCTTCAACGAGGTTAACCGTGCCGTCAGGATTCACGTTGATTGTAACGCTGGATTCCAATCCGATGTTAAACCAGAAACCGGAGGCGACACCGCGTCCATGATGTTTTTTGCCGTTTGGTGCGGTGTAATGCGGGTGCGATTTCGCTGCTTCAACTGTTTCTATGAAGCCAATACGTGGGTAAACTGGACCATCTGCGCGATGGTCTCCCTCTTTTGCACCATTCATAAGACGAATCTCAAGTGGATCTATACTCAACGCTTCCGCGAGTTCGTCAATCACTGTTTCTGAACCAAAAGCTGCGTTTGTTGCACCTGGTGCACGATAAGGAGCGGTTTTCGGTTTGTTAACAACAACGTCGTATCCATCAATTAAGACATTTTCAGTGTTATAAGGCGCAAAGATACACATTGCACCTGCACCGACTGGTGAACCGGGGTACGCGCCCGCTTCAAAAACCATAGATGTCTGGGCAGCAGTAATTTTACCGTCTTTGGTTGCCCCCATTTTAACCGTGATATAAGATGCGGGTGTCGGTCCTGTGCCTTCAAATACATCTGCACGGTTCATCAGGACTTTGACAGGTTTTCCAGTTTTCTTCGCAAGCAGTGCGGCAACAGGTTTAATGTAAACGTTAATCTTACCACCAAAACCGCCGCCGATTTCCAACGGAACAACCTTGATTTTAGAAATTGGGTATTGCAAAATTTCAGCGAGTTGTTCACGGACAGTGAATGCACCTTGTGTGCTACACCATACCGTCAGCTGCCCATCGGGATTGTAAAGAGCGGTAGCATTGTGCGGCTCAATATAACCTTGATGGACGGTGCCTGTAACAAATTCGCGTTCAATGACGACATCTGCCTCGTCAAATCCTTTTTCAATGTCTCCTTTTTTAAACTGGAGATGACTGGCGACGTTGCTGGGTTTGTCACCTGTTTCACCAAGGGAAGACGTTCTTATGTTTTCATGAAGAATGGGTGCATCTGGTTCCATCGCTGCGCGCACTTCTAACACAGGCGGGAGCACCTCATACTCAACATCAATGAGTTCGCATGCTTCTTCGGCAATATGCGGGTTCGTTGCAGCAACAGCCGCGATGGCGTGTCCCTTATAGAGTGCTTTATCGCTGGCTAAAATGTTATCACAAAGATATTTGAGACTAACTGCACCTTCCCCAAGGTCTGCTATTTTGTCCTCTGCCTCGGGCAGGTCTTTCGCAGTAACAACACCTTTAACACCAGGGTGTGCTTCGGCACGGCTTGTGTCAATTGAGACGATTCGTGCATGGGCATGCGGACTCCGAAGCACCCTGCCGTGCAGGAGTCCGGTAATCTGAAAATCTGCTCCATAAATTGCCCTACCGGTGACTTTATCAACGCCATCATGCCGAATAGGGCGAGTTCCGATAACTTTATATTCTTTTTTTTCAGACATAAAGACGCTCCTTTTTACGTAGCTGCGGCTGCATCAAGTACAGCGCGGACGATTTTATCGTAACCGGTACAGCGGCATAAATTTCCTGCTAACCAGTATCGGACTTCGTGTTCTGTTGGGTTCGGATTTTGATCAAGTAAGGCTTTTGCACTCATAATAAAGCCGGGTGTACAAATACCGCATTGAAGCGCGGCGTTTTCGAGGAAAGCATCTTGAATTGGGTGCAATTTATCTGGGTCAGCGAGACCTTCAATGGTTTCAACAGATTTGCCATCAGTTTCTACGCCGAGAACAAGGCATGAATTGACAAGTCTACCATCAAGGATAACACTGCATGCACCACAATTCCCGTTGTTACATCCCTCTTTTGCGCCTGTAAGGTGGAGTTCATCTCTGAGGACTTCCAGTAGACTTTGCCGAGGTTCGCAGAGAAATTCCACCGCTTCACCGTTGATTGTGGTTTGAACGTGCGATTTTCTCGCCATAATATCGGTTTCCTTTCGCATTTAGTAAAACGGAAAACTTTTTCCGATAGAGATATAAGTTCATGAATTCGGTTCTAAATTCTTAATAAATAATCGGTCTTGCGGATAATAAGCAAATTACGCTGCGTCCCTGACTCTTTGGATTGCCCCGTTGAGCGCGCGTCGCGTCAGTACACCAACGAGATGTGTTCGTTGTTCCGCAGTGCCGCGCATATCACTAATCGGACGCGCAATAGATTGTGCAGCTTGTGCTGCCTCGTCAATAGTGGCATCAGAAATTTCTTTACCGGCGAGTAGTGCGCTGGCTTCTTCGGCAAAGAGGGGTGTGGGTGCTACAGCACCGAGCGCGATGCGGGCAGATACAATACGTTGTTTTGCTTCATCTAACACGACAGCGGCACCTGCACCAACGACCGCAATATCCATTTCGTTGCGCGGGATAAATCTGAGATAGTAGGAGCTGGAATTTTGCTGCGGTGCTGGTATTTTTATAGAGACAAGTATCTCACCTTTTCCAAGTGCACTCTGTCCGGGGGCGGTGCAGAAATCTTCAACAGGTATTTCGCGTTCACCGTTTGAACCTGCGATGACACAGGTAGCGTTTAAGACAATTAGTGGTGGTATACAATCTGCAGCAGGTGATGCGTTGCACAAGTTTCCACCAACTGCAGCGCGCCCCTGAATAGCGGTGCCTCCGATGATTATGGTTGCATCAACTAAACCGGGATATGCCTCGCAAATCGCATCAACAGCATAAACCTGATAACACGGCACTGCTGCGCCGAGGATCAATCCTGTTTCTGTGTCATAGTCTAATATATTAACTTCAGGAATGGATTTGATGTCTATCATCCAGTCAAGCGTTCTTCTTCCTTCTCTTGCTTGGACGATGAGGTCAGTTCCACCTGCAAGAATTCTGGCTTGGTCTCCCTTTTCATCCAGTAATGCGACAGCTTCAGATACCGTTTTTGCTGCGATATATTCAAATGCTTGCATGAGCAACAATCTCCTTTCATTTTGATTTTGGAAAACTGTCATTTTAAAATTAGATTATACCACAAATAAGAAAAGATGCAAGTTTTTTCATTAGTGTTATTCTGAACCAAGATTTGCAGAATTAGGTGAGGGGCGCGAGTTTGTCTGAATCGAGGAGGTACGTGGATTATAGGTACTGGATAAAGTTGAATTTTCCTTAACTTTTTTATTCTAATATGTTATCATGTAAATAACAAAAGTTTTCGGTTTCGGCTCCCCTTTGGACGCCCGCGTTTCGTTTTTGTCGTAGACGCCTCGGTGTTTTCACGGTGTTCGGATGCCAAGACCCCTGGTGAGGTGCTACGCACGATTTGCTCCATCACCATCGGAAAAGAGCGTCGTTGTTTGACACTTACTAAGGACACGGCTAAAACGCTAAACCGGGGACCGCTTTCCCATACAATGAAAAAAAGAAACGCGATAAACCATAGGTTGCGTCTCCTGATTTTGGTCTGATGACTTCGTCTCCTGCGAGGATATAATCACTTTTACGATCAAGCAGGTGTATGCGAAAAAACAGCCAGCATATCATTGGCCAAGGAATAGTCGTGTTGAAAAAGCGTTGTATCGTGCGGTAGCTACCGCCTTGTAAAGTCCAGCGAGATATATTTACAATGGTTACCCGTCCACTCATTGCAAGCAGTGCGAATCCAACTCGGCATAACTGCCGGATCGTTGTTGCAGATAAATGTGGGATAAAGATATGAAACAGTGTTATAATTTCAATCATGGGCGGTTGGCCTTTCTAAGTTATGGTGAACTGTTATAACTTTAGAACAACTGCCCTATTTATTCAATCATTTTTGGCGAAGGTATTGTTCGATAATATCATTTAATAATCACTGTAGGTTGGGTAGAACGGGACACAAAAAAAATTCGAGATAAAAGCGCGATCTATTTTCCATTTAACGCCAAAATTACAGAGAAGTGAGTGAAACCCAACATTTCGAGTATATAAAAGCGTTTCATATTGGGTTTCGCTGCGCTCTACCCAACCTACGACAGAACTATAATTCTACCGATCCGAACTTTTGAGCACTTCATCCCAATCCCATAGAAGAATTGTGCCATCTTGTCCCGTACTAACGAGTGTCTTGCCATCAGGTGAAAAGACCAAAGTTTCTACTGATCCTGAATGTCCATCAAGTGTAGTAAGTTTGTCTCCAGATTCAACATTCCATAGTTCAATTCCACCGTTCCTAAGGCCTGTAATAAGCAAAGAACTATCTGGTGAAAACACTAACAATTTGGCACCATTGGAAACTTCCTTAAGACGTTCCAATTTAGTAGTGCTCATTATGTGGATTCGTTTTTTACTTGCCACAGCAAGCAGGGCACCATTTGAAGAAAATGATAAAGCTTCAATCTCAGAATTCTGTTCAGTAAACGAAATTAACACAACTCCAGTTTCTACATCCAACATCTGAACCTTTCCTTCCTCAGTTCCACTGACAAGTTTCTTACCGTCTGGTGAAAATATCAAAACATTTACATCTATTCTCTTGTCTGAGAGAGGAATATCAAAAAAAGATCCACTTTCCGTGTTCCATACGCGAATTTTTTTACCTAAATTTACTCCGATCGCTACCTTTTTCCCATCAGGTGAAAAAGACACAATTGAAGGTGTACCTCCAATTGGACCACCTATACTCATCAACTCGCGTCCTGTACTGGTATCAATCAAACGAATTTGTCCATCTGACACTGATGCTGTATGAATTCTACCAAATCCTGGATCAAAAATCATATCACTATCTGCACCAATGCTGACAAGTTTCGTTCCATCAGGTGAAAACGCTAAAGTCTCTAACAAATCCCGATGTCCTGTAGTTTGGAAAGAACTTCTTTGAGATGTTTTTATATCCCAAAAAGTTATTATACCATTAAGTGCAACACTGGCAAGTGTGGAACTGTTCTTAATGAAAGCCCCCGCTTTAACCCACTCCGTATGTCCGTTGATGTGAGTTGGAAGAAGGGCTCCAGTTTTTGTATTCCAGAACTTAATAGTCCCATCTGTACTTCCACTGACGAGGGTGCTACTTTCTGGTGAAAAAGTTAAGGCAGCGATACCATTAATATGTCCGGTGAACGTCGCCAACAATTCTCCTGTGATTGTATTCCACACCCGCACTGTCTTATCAGTGCTTCCGCTTGCGAGCATTCTTCCGTCATGTGAAAATGCCAATGTAGTTATCCAACCTGTGTGTTTTCGAAGGATAAACAGTTCATGATTCTTAGAGGTATTCCATAATCGTACTGTTTTATCCTGACTCCCACTTGCGAGCATCGTGCCATCAGGCGAAAATGCTAATGCTACAATTCGCTTTTTCACCTGATATCCGATGAGAATGGCTAATCTTTTACCAGTTACCGTATCTCGCAACTCAATTCTGCCATCCATCAGTCCAATCGCAAATTTATCATGCGTGAGTGCGTATGGTTCAATTCCATATCGGACTTTAGCCTCTTTCCATCGCCCTTTAATCTCCTCTACATTCCTCTTCTTGGTTTCAATATCTAACCTACCAATTTCGTCGCCTGAGTTCCCCAAACTGATAAGCGTTTTGCCATCTTTAGAGAAACGTAATTCTGAAGCAGGATACAGTAAACCAGTGAGCGCAACTTTTTTACCAGTCGCTACTTCCCACAACTGAAGTTTCTTTCCACGGAACCTACCACCTTCTATCCCAAGCTTGTCCCCTCCACTGGCAAGAAAACGTCCATCTCGTGAAAATGCAAGGGATTGACACCCTCCAGGAAACATGGATATCTCTTTCCCTGTTTTCACGTCATAAAGCCACACACCGATATTACTGCCTACCGCGAGTAGGGTGCCATCCGGTGAAAACTGCATATCATTAATTCCACCTTTCCCCAAGCGCGCTTTTGCTTTTTTAGGCAATTCCCATTTTGTGTAATCTTCCACTATTTCGTTTCCTTGTGCTTCTGCAATTGCTGCAGGAGTATTATTAGGTTGATGTTCAGGATTATTGTGTTTACTCAATGCGCTGACACTTCTAATTTGCGTCCGCACATTTGGCTTAGATTCCAAGTTCGCGACAATCGGTGCGTCAATAATATCAACCGTCATCTCTGCTGTGGCATCTAAACTATAAGGTTTCTGAAACATTTGCAAGTATCTGCTATTTCCAAAACCGAGCATGAGCAACACCACTACTAACGTGGAAGCAGCTACTGCCCACGGGACTAACGGTTTACTGCCGGACGGTGCAGCGGGTTTGGTCCGCGAAATCTCACGCATGATATTCTCAGTGAGATTTGGTGAGATTTTGAAATTGTCTAAAGCCTCTCTTATCATCGTTTCCTCCTTTTGTAGACGCTGCTGTGCGCGGTGAAGCCGACTTTTAACCGTATTTGCCGATACACCTAAAAACGCACCTATTTCCGTACACGACATTTCTCCGAAGTAATGTAACGTCATGACAGTGCGTTCACTTTCTCCAAGCTTCGCAAGCAGTTTTTTGACGACATCGCGTTGTGTTTCTACGGTAATCCGCTCATTTTCCGCAAGCACATATTCAGAATAAGTAGCCTTTTCAGGTTGTGCGACGTCCTTGTCTGCTAACAACTGCGTCCGTAAATGTTTTTTACGCAACCACGTGCTGCAGCGGTTTGCTGCAATCACATAAAGCCAGCCTGCAAAACGCTGAGGTTTCTTAAGCTCGTCCAATTTCTGATATGCTTTCAGAAATGTATCTTGTGTAATCTCTTCGGCTATATGAAAATCTCCGATTTTCCGCCATACAAGCGCGTGAACCTGTTTTTGATATTTTTCCACAAGTTCCGTGAAGGCAGCGTCATCGCCATCAAGAGTACGGTGTATCAATTGTATGTCAATGTTTTTCATGGATCACCTCCGATTTCACCCTATAGTGACGCCACGACACGGTGAAACGGGTGCATAATTCTGACAAATAGGAGTGTGTTTAGATAAGAAGTTTTGTAGGTTGGGTTGAACCACAGGTGAAACCCAACTTTTGCAGTATATAAAAACGTTTCATGTTGGGTTTCGTCCCTCAACCCAACCTACGCATTAGCAGGCACTACGTCCGCATACACATAAGTCGGAGGATTGGTATTGCTTGCGTGAATTTTGTCATTGTCGTCATCGGAGGCAGAAACAATACCTCTCTGAACGATTTTACCAAGTTTCGCAGCAATGGGGGCACTAAACATCGGTCCATCAACAACACAGGTATGGAATTCCCCGTTTTCACCGAGCGGGTCCACCTCATCTGGCAAATCTTTGAGGAATTCAGCATCAAACCATCGTCCCGCAAACTCAGCAGGTACTTTGGTCGGATTGAGAGCAGTGACAATCGCACGCATGCCGGACTCAATCATCTTTTGCGCGAGTAAAGTCGTATCCTCTCCCCATACTGGAAAAATCGGTGTGAAGCCGGTACCACTAAGTTTCTCCTCTCGGTATGCGCGAATGTCTTCAAGGAACAGATCTCCAAAAGCAAAATGTGAAGCGGTCATATCCTTTGGTAATGCTTCTACTTCTGTGAGAAACTTACGCATCGCTGCTTCATATATTTCGTTTGAGCAAGGGTAGGGAATCGGTATCTCGTATAACGGCATGCCGAGTCTTTCTGCTTGCTGTTTCAAAACCCAAGAAGGTGTAGAGTGGATCGAGACACGGTCAAATGTCTTTGTGACGGTGGTAAAGATTCCGCGCACATCGTATCGTTCTGGCTGTTGGTGCAACGTGTGAAGTGCCCACGCTGAATCTTTACCTGAAGACCAAGAGATCATAACTGGCGTGGGCGATTTGCCTTTTATTTTATTTGTCATATTAATATTCTCTTCCAATTCACATTCATAATTCGTAGGTTGGGTTGAACCGCAGGTGAAACCCAACATTTCGTGTATGTAAAAGCGTTTCATGTTGAGTTTCGTGCCTCAACCCGCCAAATGCCAAAAAGCGCATTTGGCGTTGATTCACTACAAGAGGGTAGAAATCACCTTAATAAAAATTAGAAAATCCTTAAGTTGACATTTATAGGGTAGAACGAAGCGAAACCTAACAAATTCCAAAAGAGGCGCAATGAATTGCGCGACTACAAACGCGACACTTCTCAAGATGCGCTTACAAAGCGTGCCTACAAGCAGGCACAAGGTTTTATAGTGCCAAAAAGTTCCCTAATAGACTTTTTCCAGCAGCAGTTAAAATAGACTCCGGATGAAACTGTACACCCCATATCGGTAAAGTTTTATGCCGAAGTCCCATAATCTCATCTTGATCTGTCCATGCCGTGATTTCAAGACAGTCTGGCAATGTCTCTTTTTTTACTATGAGCGAATGATAACGTGTCGCTTCAAATGGGTTATCTAAACTTTCAAAGAGTTCAGCCCCGTTATGCA
Source organism: Candidatus Poribacteria bacterium (assembly GCA_965219695.1). Classification (GTDB taxonomy): domain Bacteria; phylum Poribacteria; class WGA-4E; order WGA-4E; family WGA-3G; genus MSPOR6. The sequence continues at coordinate 295,457 of CBDCOJ010000027.1, forward strand.
GTATCATGGAGGTTTTACCGTGCATCAACCGATCAGCGCGGACAACCTCACCACCAAACACATCACCGATGCACTGATGTCCAAGACATACCCCCAAGATCGGCACTTTCCCAGCGAAGTGTTTTATTGCATCGTTGGATATTCCCGCCTCTCGTGGAGTGCATGGACCAGGCGAAATGACAATCCGTTCCGGTGTCAGTGCGTCTAATTCTTCTATGTCTATCTTTCGACTACGATGCACTTCCAATTCCGCACCCAGTTCACCGAAGTACTGCACGAGATTGTAAGTAAATGAGTCGTAGTTGTCAATCATCAAAACCATCTTTTGCCTCCTATAACAGCAGCCCTTGTTGCGCCATTTCAATAGCGGTGAGCATTGCCCATGCTTTACTGACGGTTTCATAATACTCATTTTCAGGTACTGAATCAGCAACGACACCGCCGCCTGCTTGCACGTAAGCAGTCCCGTCTTTAATAACCGCAGTTCGGATAGTAATTGCTGTGTCGGCACTCCCAGAAAAACTAAAATAACCGACTGCCCCACCATACGTACCACGGCGTGTCAGTTCCAATTCGTCAATGATTTCCATTGCGCGTATTTTAGGCGCACCAGAGAGTGTGCCTGCAGGTAGGCAAGCACGGATAACATCAAAAGCAGAAAGATTGTCACGCAGTTTTCCAATAACACGCGAAACGATGTGCATCACGTGTGAAAACTTTTCAATTATCATCAGATCGGTCACCTCTACGGTATTGTATTCACACACACGTCCAAGGTCGTTCCGTCCTAAATCTACAAGCATGACATGTTCTGCCCGTTCCTTGGGATCGGTAAGAAGTTCCTGTTCTAATGCCTTATCTTCTTCAACAGTTTTGCCGCGCGGGCGTGTTCCCGCAATTGGAACAGTCTGGACAAGCCCATCTTCTACACGCACCATCATCTCTGGTGATGCACCAACAATGTCAAACCCATTACACTTGAGATAATACATATAAGGCGATGGATTCACCACTCGTAATGTTCTATAGACATCAAACGAGTCAACAGTTACCGAACGGCTAAACCGCTGTGAAGTCACAACCTGTATGATGTCACCTGCCGCTATGTATTCTTTAGCGCGTCGTACCACTTCTTCGTAAGCAGACTTTGTGAAATTGGAAGGTGGATCGGGCACAGTTTCAGTCTGACTACCTGAACGATCATTTATATTATTTATTAGGTGCACTTCAGAAGTAGATGTCAGTTTTCCAACCAGTGCGTCAATTTTGGCAACAGCATTGGCATAAGCGGTCTCTACATTTCCGTCAATATGCGCATTTGCGACAACTTTAATCTGATGATTTACATGATCGAAAATCAAAATTGTTTCGGCAATCATGAAAAAGCAATCGGGAAGTTTCAGTTCATCTTCGGTATCATCAGGCAATTCCTCCACGAAACGCACCATATCGTAACTCATATAACCGACCGCGCCACCGTGGAATTCTGGCAATCCCTCAACATTAACCGGACGGTAGTTCTGCATCACCTCTTCAAGCGCTTTCAACGGGTCTTCGTATTCTTTAGACACCTTTTCACCCTTTGCCAAATCCTCAATGGTAACCTGATGTCCTTTGCTCTGGAAAAGCACTGACGGTTGACTACCCAAAAATGAGTAACGTGCGACGGTTTCACCACCTTCAACGCTCTCCAATAAGAAAGCATAATTATCAGGCATCAATTTATAGAAAGCGGATACTGGTGTCTCCATATCTGCCAAAATCGGGCGATATACCGGTATCGTATTGCCTGTTTTCGCTTTCTCCTTAAATTCCTCCAACGTTGGATAATACATTGAATAACTCCTTTTCGTATCCTTAGCATTATTTTTCTAAAATGATAAAGTTGGGTTTCGCGTTCGCTCTACCCAACCTACAAACTCCTCACGAAATTATAGGTGATTCAATAACATATTCGCAATCAGATGCAAGATACGAATGGTAGAACATCAAGCCTAATAAACCGCATCTGCATCGAAAATCTTTTCACCTACCACATTTGTCGACTCGCCATCGGGGGAGACTTCCCGAAAGAAGCAGGAACGATACCCTGTATGACACGCTGCCACCTTCTGCTCAACCTTTATGAGCAGGGCATCACCGTCACAATCAACAGCAACAGACTCGACAGTCTGTGTATGCCCTGAAGTCTCCCCCTTTATCCACAACTTTTGACGGGAACGACTCCAGAAGCAGACACGTCCAGTTGACAAGGTTTGTTTGATCGCTTCCGCGTTCATATAACCAACCATAAGCACTTCGTTATTTTCCTGATCCTGAATTACAGCGGCGACCAAACCATCATTATCATATTTGAGTTCCGATAAAATTTTCATGAGTTCTCCTTCGTCATATTAAAAGCAAAAAACCTTATGCCACTGAGGTTCGTGTGCATAAGGCTTACAATAATTTCAAAACATTATAGATACAATTTCGTTTAGCGCGCACACTCCTCTTTAATAGAATTGGAACGCCACCAATGCCAATGGTTAGAATTTCTATGTAAACTGGAGTGTGAACGGATGTATTTCATTTTTTAGATATTCTGTAGTAAGGTTTCAGTTCGTATCATTCCTTGTAATTATTAAATAATACCACATTTAAGTTCTATATGCAAATAAATTTAGCACTTATCTAATTTGAACGCAATATAGGCGCGTCTATGACAGCATTCACCTAAACGCGCCTACCGCTCTTTTATGTCATATTTAACTTCGCTTATTTATACATCCTTCATTTAAATTTCCGCGTCCCATTCTAACGGACGATTTTCTATATACGGGCGTAACAGTTCCCGCAGCCGACGATGTGCATGATGTAAGTGCGTCTTGACCGTTCCTTCGGATCGATTGATGAGAACGGCAATCTCTTTAATCTGAAGTTTCTGATCATAACGCAATCTGAAAACGCGTTGCTGCTTCGGAGCAAGTTGACTCACCGCCTTGCCAATAACTTTTCCAAGTTCCTCCATCTCAATTAGATGAGATGGAGATGGATACTTGCTAATCAGCTTCAACTCCTCCGGACCTCCCGTTAATTCCTCAAACGCGATGGTTTTCCTTCTGCTCTGTTGACGCAAAAAGTCAATACAGCAATTCATGGCAATGCGGTAAAGCCAACTATAAAAGGCAGATTCACGTTTAAATTTCGGTAACGCCTTAAAGGCTTTCAGGAACACTTCTTGGCAGAGGTCTTTTGTTGTTTCAGCGTCGTTAATGTGTCTATAAATTAGTTTCGCAATACGGTTCTGATATTTCAGGACGAGTGTATTAAAAGCACTTATATCACCGTTTTGGAATCGGATTACTAATTCCTGTTCATCAATTAGTTCTAATTCATCGGCAGTTGGCAAATCCAAGTGTCTTTTTGTGTCTGGCATTCTTATTCTCCATGATGGGTGCGAACATTTTTGGACTAATTGGGCAATGTAAAAGTGTGAACAACTTTAATTTACACACCTTAAGTATTCAAATGTTCCCATATTCTAAACAATTAGACAATTTTTTCAGTTTTTTGTTCATTTTTAAGATGAAATCGGTTTTTGAAACCCTTCAAGACATAATTATTTTAATCTAAAGCATACCCTAAAGGCATTCAATTTTCAGCTGATTGCCCCGTTTTAGGCAAAAGGTCGCGAACTGGAGCTCGCTCCTACAAGAAGAGATCTCTAATAGAAGGTAAACTATTGGAGAATTGAATGGCTCTGTTGAACACCTGCACTCACTTGACAAGAACTATAACATCGGGTAAAGTGTTGACATCGCTTTAGCTATAAGGAACACCTCTATGCGTCGCTACAGCATTCAAACCAAAATTGTCCTTCCGTTTTTGCTGCTTTTCGTTCTTGTTTCTATTCTTGTGCCGTTGATCACAGTTGAACTTTTCGTGTGGAAATATAGCCAACAGTTTACGCGTGAGACACAGGAATGGCTCAATGTGATTATACCCAATGGCTACTTCCGAGATAACGAAAAGGTAAAACAGGCTTATAGTGTAGAGATAATGATTTTTGCTTCTGATTACACCCTCAATTCTACCACCTTAACAGAACTCCACGATACCGAACAAACCTCGGAGAATCTCGCAAAGAAACTACAACTTAAGAAGGTTAAGCAAACATTTCAAGAAACAGGGACTTCATCTTTCACACAAGATGTTATACTCGGTGGTAAGCATTATAAGGTATTTTACCATTTAGTGCCTCCCGGACGGTTTTACTGCTTATTGCGTCCTCTGGAAGAAATTACAGATGCGAAACGAACCCTTACGTGGTCTATGTTAGGCATTGCTGTCTTTGTCACTGCTTTGGTTGCATTCATCAGTCATCGTATTGGAAAAAACTTAACAGAACCGGTAAAAGATTTAGTTGGCTTTACAGAGCAAGTTGCGGGAGGCAACCTTGATGAACAGTGTGAAATCAAGACACACGATGAAATCGGTGATTTAACACTTGCTTTCAATCAGATGACACAAGAACTCAAGCAGTCAAGGGATAAACTGATTCAAGCAGAACGTTTAGCAACAGCAGGAAAAATGTCCGCTTCATTCGCGCATGAAATACGGAATCCGTTATCGTCTATGCGGATGTTATCGCAGATGTTAATGCAAAAGCCGGAGACATCAGATGAACAACAGCAGTCACTACAATATATCCTTGAGGAAATTGAACGGATTGATAACATTGTCAAAGGTTTGATGGATTTCGCACGTCCCACAACACTTAACCTTGCGCAACAGTCGTTAGTGCCTGCATTAAAATCCGTTTTAGCCTTGATGGAAGCGAACTTAACACATCATCAGATTCAGTTACTATCAGAACTTGCATCTGATCTTCCCGATTTTCAGTTTGATTCCGATAAAATTAAACAAGCATTTATGAATGTTGTGTTAAATGCGATGGAAGCAATACCGCAAGGTGGCACACTCACTGTGGCTGCGTTCAAACAGGAAGATGCCGTATGTATCAAAGTTACAGACACAGGAATCGGCATCTCTGCGGAAGATATTGAACATCTATTTGAACCGTTTTTTACTCTAAAAGAGAAAGGGACAGGACTCGGATTAGCAAATGTGAAACGTATCCTTGAAGAACATGGCGGCACGGTTGAGATTGAAAGCACACCCGGCGAAGGCACTACGGTTGCAATGTGGTTACCGTTAAGATTTTCTAAACCATCCAAGTCTCACTAAATATTCTTATGGGAGGGTTTGTAAATCCGCGTGCCATACGCTAAATGCCATAGTAGATCAATGTTGATTTCGCAGGAAATATAACACGTCTTGCGATAACGACTTGAACGTTTCACTGCGACTCTGAAGAAACTTTTTACCGCACCCCACTGCGTTTGCATCTTACCTTTGGGTGAAACAGATAACACATCATCACTTATCCAATCAATTGTTATACCAATTCTAATAAATTATATCTCATTTGCGATTTTCGTTAGATAATCATAACTTGTTATACTCTCAATAGTGGTTTTCGTGTATTTTCTCAATATATCGGTTAGTTTGTGCTGCATCTCTTTTATTGAAATAAACACATTTTCAAACAACTTTGCTTTGATGTCTTGCCATAGTCTTTCAATAGGGTTCAACTCCGGACTATAAGGTGGCAGAAAAAGTAAGACGACATTGTCAGGGATTTGTAGTGATTTCGCTTGATGAAAATGACCATTATCAAGCACAAGGATATTCAGAGACGCAGGATAAACCTTAGCAAACTCATTAAGCAATATTTGAAAACAGGTACTATTGAGCCAGGGCATTTCAAGGAAAAAACTTTCTCCCGTCATCGGTTCTACAGTACCATATAGATAAAAGTTCTCATAAGTATAACTGATGTTGGTGATCGGTTTGATACCGGGCAAGGTAATACACCGATATGAAAAAGGATGAAGACCAAACCTTGACTCATCTTCACAAAAAAGGCGGACTTTTTCAAACGCATCATCGTTCTCTGAAATCGCTGTCTTGACTGTTTATCGGAAGTTTCGTTTGAACGCCTCACACGCTTTTTCGTTTTTTTTATGACTTTTACGAGGCACTTTGAGCTTGGCTTTCCATTTATAGTGAACCAACGCGTGAACTGCTTTATAGTTCATTTTGACAGCAAAGGTTTTTTCAATATAGTCTATTATCTGTTGATAACTGGAAAAACCCTGCGGTTTACTGAGTTCTGCTCGCAACATATCTTGTTGTTCTTGAGTCAGTTGAGATGGACGCCCAGGGGAATAATTCCGTGTCAAAAGCGCATCAAGTCCTTCGGACGCATAAGTCTGAAACCAGTGTCCAACCGTTCTCCGATTAACACCTATCATCTCTGCGATTTGTTGCGTGTTGTGGCTTGACCACTACGAAATAGGTAGAGGGTAGTCAGTCTTTGCTTTTGATAACCTACGGATGTTTTTCTCAACATATTTTTCAACGCGTCAACACTTTCTGCTATCTGTGAAGGTTGTAACTTCATTGATACTCATCCAATCATCTATAAATTTGTGATAAAATATAGCAGAAAAAATATTAAAAGCGAAAATATTAAATAGAATTGGTATTATTTCACAAGATCAGGTTCAGGTTGAACGCTATCACCGTCAGGACAAAAATTGGGTATCCAATGAATTCACTTCGCTTAAAGATACACTCAAACTCATATCAGTTGAAGCCGAACTCTCTTTGCAGTAGATCTACAGATTTGTTGAAATATAAATTGAAACCTCTCCATAAAAAAGCATCCTACCCGACAACTATTCAGAGGGAAGTTTCATAATCGCAATTCCCTGTTCACCTGCCACAGAATAGAGTAGCCATGTATCTCCACCTTCACAATAGATTTCAGGGTCGCGAAGTTGATGCACCCGCTCCCTGTCAAGTCCGTTCGTTGAAGGTACAATCGGGACATCCACACCTTCAAAATCGTATTTTGGCGCGATAACCTCTATCGGTGGAGATGCATGCCAATCGTTCCAATCTTCCATAAGTTCCACCGTGCTTTTTAGAATCCGTTCCGGCGTGCCACCATATAGTGAGTAATAAACAGTTAATGTGTCTTCTACAAGGTGGTTCGCTGTATGGCGCGGCGTGCCATCTCTACCTTTACCTGGTTCCCCAGGAAAGAGGGGAACGTCACGTCTTTCAAACGTAGTCGTCCATTCAGCAGTTTTACCCCGGTTCAGCATGTTATGATTTGTTGCGTAAGGGAGACCTTTCCACCAAAAAACACGAAAATAGGGCCCCTGCTGTTTTTCTAACGTTTCAGATGCCGTATAATGGATACCGTCGGAAGAAGTTGCCCAACAAGTTGCCTGTCCACCACGATAATTGCCGTGGAAATACATAATAAAACGTTTGTTATCTCCGTCTATATGGACATCTGGCGACGCGATGTGATCACATCCTTTGAAAACTGTGTTATCGCGATGCAGTGTGCCATGACGGTAAACAGTATAAGGCCCCTCAATCTCATCAGCATACGCTAAGCGGATATAGGCGCCGCGATGGTGTGCAAAATAGAGATAGTATTTACCCAGCGGGTTTTCAACCCACTCTGGCACGCGAACAAGCGACGGACCATTAATATTGGAGAATCCATGCTCTTTATCAATATCGGGCATTTCTGGATGAATAAGTAATGTGCGTTCCATAAATTCCTCATAAAATGCAATGATTTTCTAATCGTGTGCCTGAAAACGGTAAACCTCTTGTGCCTCTTCAGACATGTTTGTCCATATATCTTCTGGGACCTTTGCGTTAAATATATTTGGTGCATCGGGGGCATGGTGAAACCTTCGGAAATAGACGAGGGCAAGCATAGGGCGCCGAGTTTGTGTTCGGTTCGGCATTGCACGATGCCAACACCGCATATCCCGCACCACAACAGAACCTGCAGGCATAACTAATTGGAAAGAAGGCATTTGTGCAGCGCGAGCCTCATCACAAACATTGTAAGGCGTATTACGTACTGCCTCATCATCTATAATGAGGTGTGATCCAGGCCAAACCTCCGTAGCACCATTTTCCACCGTAAAATCAACAAGTGGGATATTCACAACGATTGTGGAAACAGGCAGCGCGAACGGCAATTCGGGAAAGAGTTGTCCAGAATCTCGATGAATCCATTGTATCTCGTTGCCAGGGGTGGTTGCATTGCAACCATAAGGCAAATATGCAAAAATCTTCTCTCCCATCGCAGCTTTCATTATCGGCATTGCAAAGGAATTGTCAATGATACGTGCATCCATAAATGGCATTTTTAACATCGGGTTTATGCCGTTATGGTCATCCTCTTCACTATCAAGTACTGTTTGCATCACAGTGTTGACCTCTTCAATCCAATCGCGTGGAAGAACGCTTTCAATGACAACTAATCCTGTTTCCCGTAAGAGGCGCGTCGCAGCGTCAATGGTCTCTGGTGTTGGTTTACTTTCAGCGCGTTCCTGCGGCGAGAGTTCCAATTTGGGGATGTTAATTGTCGTTCCTGTACTCATCTGCTAAACTTACCTTTCTCGGTGATCTCGCGCAAAAACCAGTCGTTATGAGAAATGCGATAGGCGATCTCTTCTGGTGAACGCACCAACAAATCCATACTGAAACGGCGTGGGATACGCTGCCAAATCTCCGCCGCTTGATGGCTCGTCTCCGATTCAGGAATATCCATCACTACCAGCAAATCGACATCCGAGTCTTCCGTTGGTGTACCATAAGCATAGGAACCAAACAGAATAACCTGTAATGGTGCAAATTCACGGACAATGTCATCACAAGTCGCTTGAATGTCTTTTTGTGTAACCATGAGCCATGTCTCCTCTTTGGAAAGTATAGCATGAAACGTAATGGATGTCAATCTTGAGGAATCGTTGGGTCAGAGGCATTCAATTCTCCAGTAATTTCACATTTTATCATAAGTCTTTTCTTGTAGGAGCGATCTCCGAATCGCGACGAAAACATTGGTGTCGGGAATCGGAGTTCCCTTCTACAATATAATTAATTGGGAGAAACTCGACAAACGAATGGCTCTGATCGTTAGGTGCGTAAAGTATTCGTACAGGACATATTGCCGGTTGAGTTTCGCTTCGCCCTCCCCGATCTATACATTGAATTAGGACGTTACACGTCACATTTAGGACGTTACACGTCACATTTAGGACGTTACACGTCACATTTAGGACGTTTTGCACGTCACAGTGACGTGGCAAAAGTCAATCAGGACAAGGATTGTGACGTGGATTTTGAGTTTTTTGTTTTTTCTCTTTTCTTTAGAAATTTTGCGTATATTGAGAATATTATTTAATAATGTGATAATTATATTAACACAAATACATTGGTTTGTCAAGTTTATTTAAAAAAATAATCCTTGACAAAAACTTTACACACTCGAATCGTTTATTATAGAAATTTATTGACACTTTATTCCTAAAGATGTTATAATTCACATAACCTTACAAATCAAGACAGTGAGGATGCATGATGTCCAACATCAGATTGTGCGCCATTAGGTTTCTCCTTCTCCACACCCTCTTTTTTTCTTTCGCTCATTTTCTTACAGTTTATGCCCAAGAAAATCAAGAACCGATAGAACTTGATAAAATTGTCGTAACGCCTGGTCGCTTTATGATTTATGATGGCACGATCCCTCAACTTTCGCTTTCTAAGGAGGAGATAGAAAGGTTCCCTTTGATAGACAACGACATAATGCGTTCAGGGCATATTTTACCGGGAGTCATTGCAAGCGATTACAGCGCGCGCTTCAGTGTGCGAGGTGGTGAAAAGGATGGTGTATCAGTCAGATTAGATGGAATGGAACTTTATAATCCATATCATCTACAAGATTTTGGTGGAGCAGTTTCGTTAGTTGGACTCGGTTTAATCCAACGCGCTGATCTGTTGATGGGTGGATTTCCAGCAGAATATGGTCAAAAAATGTCAGGCGTGTTTGATATGACAACCAAGGCACCGAATACCGAAAAGGTCTCAGCAAATTTTGGGATAGACCTCATCAACGCAACTGCTATGGTCGAAGGGCCTCTAACTGAAAAAGGTGGATGGATGCTGTCAGCACGCCGAGGGTACGTTGACCTAATCCTGGCACTCATAGATCTTGATGAAGAATATAAACCGCAATATGCTGATATCCACGGAAAACTGATATATCAGGTAACAGAGGCAGATACACTTTCCCTTAACGGATTGTACGGTTGGGATAAGAATCTGATACGTGTAGACGATACAGACAACAACTTAGATTCCTTGTATGACAATTCAACCGCTTGGCTAAAATGGCGGCATGCTTTTGACAATTCGTATTGGACAGATGTCTTTATTTTTGGAGGCACATCAAGCCAAGACAGAACAACACGAAAAGTGGATTTTGACAATCGCGACTTCCGATTTGTTGGCACAAAAGCAGAACTCACAGTAAACGCATTAGAAAAACATACGTTTCGTACTGGTGTTGAGTGGCGTTGGTCAACTGCACAATATGATTACAACGTTCAAGAACGGCAGGCAGGCATAAACAAATACAAACCAATTCGCACAAATATTGACGACAACGGGAGCGACATCAAATTATTCCTGCAAGATGAGTGGCAGATCCATCCGAAACTTGCTCTTAATGTAGGTGGTCGTTATATTGTGCAGAATTACCGGAATGCAGATGTCCAAAACTATGAAATTGGTCCTCGTGTGGCGATCGCGGTGAGTCCAAAGAAAAACTTAGTATTCCGAGGCGCATGGGGTATCTATCATCAACCTGTCGATTTGATGTCAGTACCTGTTGAAGATAATATAAAAACCGTCGGGCGTGCTGAACAAGCAATGCATTATATTCTTGGTTGTGAATATAGTCGTGGCAACAATTTCCTAATTCGCCTCGAAGGATACTACAAGAAATTTGACAATTTGGTAGGTAGACTTAGAGAATTCGGACGACAAATGCAGATTTTTACAGCCCCAGAATCCGCTGATGCAAAAGGATTTGATCTCTTCGCGACACAGGCTGTTTCACCACGTTTGACATGGGGACTCGGTTATGCTTACGGCATCGCAAAAGAAACATCGGGAAATACAACAATATTTCGGCAGTATGATCGACGGCATTCTCTCTTTCTGAGTAGTAGCCATCAGCTTTCTTCTGCATGGCATCTATATCTCAGTTGGCGTTTTCATACCGGAGACCCAAGAACGCCTTTGACTCACGAAGCAGTTACGTTGCCAGATGGAGGTATCGGTTGTGATCGACAATTTGGAGAAACACATTCGGAGCGATTGCCAGCATTCCACAGTCTCGATTTTCGGATTACAAGACGAAACCCTTACAAGCGTTGGAATCTCACATGGTATTTCCAAATCTTAAACCTATATAATCATACCAATGTTGACCAATATGCGTTCAGTGAAGTACGGGATGAAGAAACAGGGATTATTACCGGTTGTGCGATTGAGGAAGAACCTATGTTGCCTATTATTCCTACGTTAGGCATGACGATTACATTTTAGTCAGCATATTTTACTTTTGAACAAAGAGCGAAAAATGTTTAAACGTATCAAAGATTTGTTATATAAAATCTGGGATTCCGTCAGAACTTCACGAGACAACTTTCTACCACGGGTAGCACCAAGTGTAGAAGAGGCAATCTTACCTTATGACCCCGAAGAGAACGCAATCCTCCCAAATGAACTGAAACAGATGATAGATGCTGGTAGGGATTTTGTTTTGCTTGACGTGAGGGAAACTTGGGAGTACCAACTCGTTCATATAGATGGGGCAGTATCTATCCCGCTTGGTGAACTGCCAAGACGGTTTCGCGAACTTTCACCAGTAGATGAAATCGTCGTTTACTGTCATCATGGCATGCGGAGTCTGGATGCTGCATATCTGCTACAACAACTCGGATTCAAATCGGTACTCAGCGTTGCTGGTGGGATTGATAGGTGGGGGAGGGAGGTTGACCATGACATGCAACGTTACTAATCCATTCTCATATAAATCGCGTAAATCCTGAAATTACCACTATTCATCTTCTCTAAAATCTTGACTTTGCAATCCATAACTCTGCATGCGGTGCTGAAGTTGACGGCGAGAAATACCTAATAACTCTGCCGCTTTCGTTTGTGTGCCGTTCGTTTTTGCTAAAGCTGCACACACATATTCCTTGATAATCTCATCCAACGCAACGCCACTCTCAGGAATGTCAATCTCAACTTGTTCTGTGGTAGGTAATGAAGGGTCCAAAATTTCGGGTGGAAGTTGGTCCAAATCAATTGTAGCGTTTTCTGACCAGACATAGATACGGTGAAGATGATTTTCCAATTGACGCACGTTTCCGAGCCAATCATATCGGCATAGTGCAGACATGGCGCGTGGAGTAACCTGTTTCAGTTCAGCACCATATTCCGTACTAAACTTTTGGATTAGAAAGTCTACTAATATAGGAATGTCCTCAACGCGTTCACGAAGCGGTGGAAGATGGAGTGGAATAACGTTCAAGCGGAAGTAGAGGTCAGAGCGAAATGTGCCGTCTTTCACAGCCTCGACCAGATTTTTATTCGTTGCGGCAATAACACATACATCAACTTTTATATTTTCATTACCGCCGATCCGCCGTATCTCATGTTTTTCTAATACATGTAAAAGTGTGCTTTGCATCTGGACAGAAATATCTCCAATTTCATCAAGAAAGAGGGTGCCGGTATCAGCAACTTCAAAAATGCCTTTCTTCTGCTGGACTGCGTCTGTGAATGCACCTTTTTCGTGTCCAAACAGTTCGCTTTCAATTAAGGTTTCTGCGATGGCACCACAATTTATTGAGACGAACGGTTTATCTTTGCGATTTCCATATTCGTGTAGCGCGCGCGCAACAATACTTTTACCACTACCCGTTTCACCTGTGATGAGAACCTGCTTAACCCCTCGGTGAATGACTCTCGACATGTTTTTGAAAAGTTGTCGCATTTTATCACTTTCACCCACGATATAATCAACTGCGACATCAGGAGACGTGTCGTCCGAATCAGGTTCACCTTCAGTTAAAGCCCCGCGAGTTTGTAGTGCCCTACTGACCTCTCGCTTAAGCACATCAATCTGAATCGGTTTTTCAAGGTAGTAGAATGCTCCTTCATGCGCGACAAGATTGACGGCATCATTGAGTTCAGCGAATGCAGTTATAATCAACACTGGCAGTCCAGGATCAACCTTTTTTATCTCTCGGAGTAGGTCCCGCCCGTCAAACCGTGAAGACATCCACATATCGCTAATCACGATGTCAAACATCTGTTCTTTAATTTTTTCAAGTGCTGATGTGCTATCTTCAACCGTTTCTACATCGTATCCTTCGCGTTGCAAGATACGTTGTAGAATAGTAAGTTGAGCTTTGTCGTCGTCTACAATCAATATTGATGGCATTTCTAATATCTCCATTATAAGGAAATGTTTGCAAACTACACTTTCTGGATGTCCCCATTTTCTTCTAACTTCAAACTGCTAATCTCTTGTGGCTTTTTAACGGGAAAAGTAATTTTAAATGATGTCCCCATACCAATTTTGCTTTTCACTTCAACCTTGCCTTGATGTGCAGTGATAACTTGGTGTGAAACCGCAAGCCCCAGACCGGCACCACCATCCGCTTCTTTTGTTGTGAAATAGGCATCGTAAATCCGTTCCTGATTTTCCTCGGGAATGCCAATTCCGGTATCTCGAATTTCAAGCACAATATTAGAAACACCACCCATCTCTTCTAATGTTGTCGTCAGATAAATACTTCCACCTTTCGGCATTGCCTGTATGCTATTTTGCACAAAATTGAAAATTGTTTGACGCGTTAGCATCTCATCTAACTGCATATCTGGAAGTTCTGGATCAAAATCCCGAATGATTTGAACTTCTGCTTCTTCTGTAACAAGTGTAAATTCAGATAAAACAGAATCCAAAATAACGTTCAAATTTACCTTTGCTAACTTAAGTTTCTGTGGTCGATTGAGTGTCAAAAACTGTTCTGAAGTCTGTTTTAAGTCCTGAATTTTCTCATCTACAATATCTAAAAATTCTTTGGCTTCTTCAATATCTTCAGGACTGATTTTGGGCTGAGAGAAGATCGATTTTAAATGTTGTGCTGTCATGCCGATTGAATTTAAAGGGTTGCGGATTTCGTGTGCAACCCCAGCAGCAAACTGCCCAAGAGCAGCTATCTTTCTTGAATGTGATGTTTTCAGTTGAATAAACATCCGAACTAAATTACGGGTGGCTTTGCTGATTTCATCTGAGCCATAAGTCCGATGTAAGTAAGATGAGAAGTTCCCCGTTTCAGCATTCTGAATAATTTCGGTCATCCGTGCAAGTGGTTTTATAATTAAATGGTTAGTCATCAAGTTAATAAGAACAACAAGAAACACACCGACGATGATGATAAAAATCGCATGCGTTAAAAGTGATGAACGGATAGATTTCGCAATATACGGCACATCAAATAACACTCGGATATAACCACTGTTAGCATGCGCCGTGTGAATCCAGAAATTATTTTCCTCCAACCATAAATTATATACGTGTCCTGTTTCTATATCTGTGATTTGCCATCGGTTGTTTTCTTCATCTACTGTCACTGTCGCATCCGGAGACAGATTGATATTATTCGCTATAAACATCCGATACAAATCAATATAAAATTTTCCGTGGTTAAGAAGTGCTATTTGATAAAAAAGCTCAGGTCCTACTCCGTCAATTAAAATTGGCGTGTCCGGTGACAAACCAATTTTTTCGCGGACAAGCTTTTCCCACGCCGCAAGTGCCTCAGGCGGAGTTTGGTCAACGTTTTCGATTGTTTGAGATTCCAACTTCTTTGGTGAAATTGTATACTTAACAATTACAGATGTTGCGTCTTGCCCCTCCATCGTATCAATTTTTGCCCCGTACATTTTAATCTGATGAATGTCGTCTTCTCCTAAGGAAAAAACGGTTGTCCCGTCTTGTTTAAGTAAGCTCGAACGCACACGCGTATTCTCTAAAGTAACTTGGACATTCAGGACATCCTGCATATCAGGAGTTTGTTTAAGTCTAAGTAGAATCTGATCGATTTTTTCGGCATTAAATGCTTGTGATGTTGTGAGTTCTGTAACGACAGCGTTCAGGATAGTGTTCTCTACGATCCTTTTTATTGTAGCACCCCGTTCCGCACCTAAAGCGTGAAGCGCACTCATTTCTCTCCGTATTTGGATACTGTCAAAAAAGTAGAAAGCGACAAGCACAGCAATAACCGTTAAGTTTATGATTAACGAATACTTCCACTGCAGACGCATCGCTACACCTCATTTGCATCACAATTTAGCCTTTGAATTGCATCACGCCAACCGGCAAGTTTTTCATTTCGTTGCTGAGCATCTATTTGAGGAGAAAAGACACGATCAATTTTTCGGTGGTTCTCAAGTTTATCAATATCCTTCCATACACCGGCAGTAATTCCTGCAAGATAAGCAGCACCGAGTCCAGTCGTTTCAATCCGTTCAGGGCGTTCCACATCTATACCCAAAATATCGGCTTGAAACTGCATCAAGAAATTATTAGCGACTGCTCCACCATCAACGCGCAACCGTTGCAGTGGAGTATCTGCATCCAACACCATCGCACTGACCACGTCTGCTGATTGATAGGCAATTGATTCCAATGTAGCTCGGACAATATGTTCGCGGGTTGTGCCTCGTGTGAGTCCAAACATGGCACCTCTCGCTTCAGCATTCCAATAGGGTGCACCAAGACCGGTGAATGCTGGCACAACGATGACGCCTCCTGAATCATTCACACATTCGGCAATAGCCTCAGTTTGTGCAGCCTCCTCAATTATCTGTAGCCCATCTCTGAGCCATTGCACAGCAGCACCAGCAATAAATACACTCCCTTCCAAAGCATACACAGGTTTTGCATCAAGGTTACAAGCAAGTGTCGTCAATAGTCCGGATTCTGATTCAACTCTATCCGAACCGGTATTTAGCATTAGAAAACATCCCGTGCCGTAAGTATTCTTCGCCATACCCGGTTGCCAGCAGAGTTGACCGAACAGCGCAGATTGTTGATCGCCAGCAACACCTGCAATTGGCGTTCCTTCCAAAAGGGGGATTTTCACTTTTCCAAAAAGACTCGCAGATGGACAGACTTCAGGTAAAATAGGCTTCGGAACATTAAAAATTTCTAAAAGTGCCTCATCCCAAGAAAGCGTATTAATGTTAAAGAGTAACGTTCTTGAGGCATTCGTGTAATCTGTTTTATGTACCGTGCCGTTTGTCAACTTCCATAGAAGCCACGTATCAATAGTCCCGAAAGCGAGTTCACCACGTTCTGCTTTTTCTCGTGCTCCACTTACTTTGTCCAAAATCCAAGCTGCTTTTGTACCTGAGAAATAAGGATCAATCACAAGCCCCGTTTTGGCTTTTACTTGTGCTACTATATCTTCCTGTGTGTTGAGTTCTGTGCAGATATTAGCGGTGCGGCGACATTGCCACACAATCGCTGGATAAATCGGTTTTCCTGTCTTACGATCCCATATAACAGTGGTTTCACGTTGATTGGTAATACCGATTGCCGAGATATTATTTTCTATCTCAAGTGCATGCAATACATCTACAATAGCGTTTTGTGTTACATCCCAAATCTCATTAGGGTCATGTTCTACCCATCCGGGACGTGGGTAATGTTGATCGAATTCCCGATACCCTTGTGATACAATGTTCCCCCGATCATCTACAAGTAGTACCGTCGTACCAGTCGTCCCTTGGTCAATTGAGAGGATGTAAGCAGAACGTGGCATTTCTTAGTCCCGATACATATCTGATTTTCCTCTATTTTAGCCCAAACATAGAAGTAAATCAAGCGAAAATCCAAGGTTATTCAGTTTTCGATTTTTCTGGTATATTTTTCACATTTTCGTATAAACTCATACGTATGCAAAATAGTAGGCACACTCCGTGTGTCTGCTACCTTTAAATTAACGTTTAAGTTGACACATAAAGGGAGAGCACAAGCAAAACTCGACGGATCATATAAACTATCAGTAATACTCATTAACTGAAAATTCTTAAAACTAAATAACCCTGAGAGGTACTGGTTTCGCTTGCTCATCCCAACTTATGATATTTCAAACCATTTATTAAACTTTTGTTATTTTAAGTTTTCAAAATAGCTTAATGTAAATTTTAGATGAAATTATTTTCTAAATATGATAAAATATATTCTACAATATAATTGTGCATCTTTTTAGAGCACAAAATTAACATTAATAATATGGAGAAAGAAATATGGGCCCCCCTGGCACATTGGAATTGATAATTATATTAGCAGTTGTGCTGCTCTTTTTTGGCTCAAAGAAGTTACCTGAATTGGCGCGCGGACTCGGCAAAAGTATTACGAACTTTAAATCCGGGCTTAAAGAAGAACAACAAGGTGAAACTGAAAGTACAGCACAACAGGAAAAGGAAACACCACAGAAAGAGGAAGTTAGCTAAATTCTTACCTAACAATGAAAGATAAATTACCCGATTTTCTTCAGGATGTCATAGAAGAATATCCTGAAGTTTGGAAAGCGTATCAGACATTAGGTGAAGCGTGCGGTACTGCTGGACCTCTTGAACCCAAAACGGTGCGACTTGTCAAACTGGCTTTGGCTATCGGTGCGAAGTCTGAAGGTGCGGTACATTCACACACTCGCCGCGCACTCCGTGAAGGTATCACGCGAGAGGAGATACAACAGGTTGCCCTACTGGCGGTAACTTCCATAGGTTGGTCTTCAAGTATGGCAGCTTTGTCTTGGATTCAGGATGTCGTAGAAAAACAGACACAGTCCGATTGAGAATATTCGCATGGAAGTTGATCATAAACCCCAACGCTTCATGTTTACAAAACTTGCTTGTGCAGTTTTAATCCTCACGACTGCTTTGCCGCTTATTCCGTCTATTAGTAAAACTGAAACAACAATGTCGGAAATGCAACAAGGAATGGAGTACATCAAACTCCGGCTCTACCCGCAGGCAGTTGATACCTTCAATTCAATCTTATCACGAAATCCGACAGATATAAGTGCAATTTTTCAATTGGCGAATGTCTATAAGTTACAAGATGAATTGGAATTAGCGATAGAAACATTCAACAAGATTTTTATAATTGCTGACTCGAAAAATGTACCTATAGATGATCGGGTATACGGATTTACTCACCTCGTTCTCTCGGAAATATACTGCAAACAGAGCAAATTAGATATTGCTGAGCAGCATGCGATGGAAGCAGTTCAAAGGTGTCCTACGAATGCTGATATGTATTATCGCCTCGGTTATATCTACACACATCAAGCAAAATTTGACAAAGCATTTACAGCATTTAAGCGAACACTCACACTTAAACCTGATTTTGCTGAAGTCTATGAATGGCTCGGTTTAATTGCACTTATGCAACATAAACCGGAGGAAGCGATAAAACGCTATAAGGTTGCAATTCAGAAGAAACCATACATCCAGAGTGCCTACTATAACCTTGCTAAGGCTTACCGACTCATCGGGGATATGGAATCAGCAACGGAACAACTGAAACTTTTCCAACTGATGAAAACCTACTACGACAAAACTTATGCAATTGAAGGCACTTTGGCAGAAGACCCATCAAACGCTGCACTTCGACTAAAATTAGCGGAAATTCATGTTGCACACAAGCATATATCAGCCGCAGTTGCTACTTACCAAGCGCTGATTCGGTTGAATCCTGAGTTCATAGCAGGGTATGACAAGTTGGGAAGGTTGTATATGGAACTGAATATGCCGCAGCGCGCGATACCGCTTTTCCATAAGGTGATCAAATTGAATCCTAATGCTGTAGAGGCACATGTCCGATTGGGATGGCTCTATACTACTCAAAAAGCGTTTGGCAAGGCAGAAGCACATCTGCAAAAGGCTATAGAAAAAATGCCGAAACTCGCTTTGGCATATCACGGGCTGGCTGAGATTTATATACAACAGGGACATATTGAAAAAGCAATTAACACCTATCAACACATCACACAAATTGAACCTGACGATAAAGATGCTTGGGCAGCGTTGCAAAACTTAGAACGTTTGAAAAAGGGAGAACAAACGAAGCGATAAATTTCTATAGGTTATCGAATTATTTTTATGCTAATGATTAACCATTTTCGCACGCCATATTTTTATCTCCTATTCATATCAGCACTCATCACTAATCTTGCAGGTTTTCAATACTGCGTCCCCGCTTCAGCAGACCCAATTTTTGTTGACGTTACCGAGTCTGCGGGTATCACTTTTGAACATACCGATGGTAGAAGCGGTAAAAGGCTTTTCAATGAATTTCTCGGTTCCGGCGGTGGTTTTTTTGATTATGATAATGATGGTGACCTTGACATCTATCTTGTGAACGGTGCGATCCAAACAGATAATACAAAAGATGAAGCACCACATAACGTCCTCTACCAAAACAACGGTAATGGCACGTTCACCGATGTCACCGAAAAAGCAGGTGTAGGTAGTGCATCTTACGGTGTTGGGGCTACTGTCGGTGACTACGACAACGATGGTGACCTTGATCTTTACGTTACTAACTTTGGCAAAGATCAACTTTATCAAAATAATGGTGATGGCACATTTACAGATGTGACAAAGCAAGCAGGAGTGGGGAACCTAAACTGGGGAACGAGTTGTGCTTTTGCAGATGTTGATAATGACGGACACTTAGACCTCTATATAGCGAACTATGCTGTGTATGACCCAAAAGACGATAAACAGTGTAAGGAGCGAGGTGTCCATGTTTATTGTGGTCCTCATGCCTATCCTGCAGTTCATGACACGTTCTATAAAAACAATGGAGACGGCACGTTCATCGATGTTTCTGTCACATCTCGTCCCTCTGACCTGATTCCGCAGCACGGATTAGGTGTGACATTTGGCGATTACGACGGTGATGGTGATGCCGATTTATATGTGGCGAACGATCAAGATCCAAACTTTCTATTCCAAAACGATGGAAAAGGCAAATTCTTAGAACTTGCATTAATTTCTGGTGTTTGCTACAATGATATGGGTAAAGAAGAAGCTGGAATGGGAACCGATTTCGGTGACTATGACAACGACGGAAAGTTTGATATTACTGTTAGCAATTACCAGACAGAGACAAATACCCTTTATCACAATCACGACAGCAATTTCTTTATTGACAATACGATAGCGTCGGGGATAGCCGAAGTAACACACGGCTACCTTGGATGGGGTATCAAGTTTTTTGATTATGATAACGACGGATATCAAGACATCTTTGTAGCGAATGGTCACTTGATGGAGAACATCTCTGTGCTTGAAAAGCACGTGACTTATCCACAGAGAAATCTACTGTTTAGGAATTTAGGTGACGGTACGTTCACCAACGTGATGCCACAGAAAGATGGTTTGAGTTTGAAAAAGGTGAGTCGTGGTGCCGCTATTGGCGATTACGACAACGATGGTGATCTTGATATTCTCGTTACCAACTGCAATCAACGTCCAAACTTACTTCAAAATGCAGTTGGCAATCAGAACAATTGGGTACAAATTCAGGTTATCGGACAGAAAAGCAACCGTTCAGGTATTGGTGCAAAAATAAAAGTCGTTACAGGCACACACGTTCAGTACCGAGAGGTGCAAAGCGGTGGGAGTTATCTTTCTTTCCACGATCTGCGTGTGCATTTTGGTGTTGGAAAGGCGGATCAGATTGATCTGCTTGAGATTCGGTGGCCTTCGGGGCAAATTGACAAAAAGACACAACTCCTTGTTAACCACAAATATTTGGCTGTTGAAGGAGAGAAAATCGTTTCAATCAATAATTGAGTAAAAATGAAATCTCTATCTATCCTATTCATTCTTATAGCACTTGTGGTATCTTTTGCTCAGGCAGCAAATGAACCGGAGGATTCGCTCATCCTTTACATGTCTTTTGATACAATTGATGGTAAAAGCACAATTGACCATTCACTGTATAAAAACCACGGTGAAATGAAGGGTGATCCAGAACATGTTGATGGAAGATTCGGTAAAGCTATCAAATTTAATGGAGTATCCGAATTTATTGAAATCCCACACCATGAATCGCTTACCGTAGATCAGGATGTTACTGTCATGGCTTGGATTCATACTGAGAGACATACCGGACCTAATGACGCACGATGGCAAGGTATTATAGCAAAAGGCAATAACCCTCGTTCTTATAGTTTATGGACTGATGGGGACAAAAAATGCTTACACCTCAGTGTAGGTCCACCGCAAGGTGGTGGCAGTGTCTGTCAAGGTGAAGTCAAGCTAAACGAATGGCAACATGTTGTGGCACAAGTTAATAATGGAACGCACCGTTATTGGATTAATGGCGAGAAAGTTGGTGAATTCGGTAACAAACCGAACCCTCCTGGATTAGAGGATATATCACCTGTTGTCATTGGCACTGCGGGAGGAGGAAATATTCGGTATTTCCTCGGTATGATTGACGAAGTACGTATCTGGGATCGTGCCCTTTCTGAAGAAGAGATTAATAAACATAAGGATCAAGGACATTTTGAGTTTTTCGCTGTTGACCCTCAACACAAATTAACAACCACTTGGGGCAATCTGAAGATAAAATATTGATAAAACAGGTAATCATCTTGGGTGCGTCCAAACGTAGTTTCAACTGTGTTAGAAAAAGACACTTAAGAACCTATTTTATCTATATGAAGAAGAAAATATGAAATCTCTTTCGGTTATACTAACACTTTTGACATTTATACTCGCCTTCGCGCATGCGGCAAATGAACCAGAGGATTCACTCATCCTTTACATGTCTTTTGATACAGTTAATGGAAAAAACACAATTGACCATTCTAAGTATGAGAACCATGGCGAACTGAAAGGCGCGCCAAAACTGGTTGATGGCAAATTCGGTAAAGCACTCGAACTGAACGGTACAAGCGACTGGGTTGAAGTCCCACATCATGAAACACTCACCGTTGGCAAAGATGTTACCGTCATGGCTTGGATTCACACGGAACGTCATGAAGGACCCAACAACCAAAGGTGGCAGGGAATCATTGCTAAAAGCAATAACCCGCGTTCTTACAGTCTGTATACCGAAATTCCAAGTAAATGTATGGCTTTCAGTGTCAACAGTGGCACGAGTGTTTGCACCGGGGAAGTCAAATTAAATACGTGGCAACATGTTGTGGCACAAGTGGATGGCACTACCCACCGGTATTGGTTGAATGGTAAAAAGGCAGGCGAATTTGGCGGTAAAAAACCTCCGCCCGGTAAGGCTGATACACAAAATGTGATGATTGGGAGAACGCACGAAGGGCGACGCGAGTTTTTAGGGATGATGGATGAAGTTCGGATTTGGAATCGCGCCCTTAGTGAAGAAGAGGTTATTGAACAGATGGGGAAAGGATATTTTGAGTTTTTCGCTGTTGATCCTAAGTTAAAATTAACTACCACTTGGGGTAATTTGAAGGTAAAACAGCGATAAAATGGACGGTCAGATTTGATTCGTCCTAAAGGGTTTCTGCTGAATTTTTGTAACAGATGTCCGCGGGGACTCTTTAAATCTATATAAGGAGGAAATAATGAAAACTCTATTTATAACGTTAACAATTATAACGTTTGTGGCATCTTTTGCACAGGCGGCAGGACCAGAGGATTCGCTCATCCTTTACATGTCTTTTGATACAATTGATGGCAAAAACACAATTGACCATTCAAAGTATGAAAACCACGGTGAAATGATGGGCAATCCGAAACATGTTAAAGGTAAATTCGGTAAAGCACTCGAACTCAACGGTTCAAGTGATTGGGTTGTTGTACCACATGATGATATTCTCACCGTTGATAAGGAAGTTACCGTCATGGCTTGGATTAATACCGAAAGACACATGGGGCCCAATAATCAACGTTGGCAAGGTATTGTCGCAAAAAGCAACAATCCGCGTTCGTACAGTTTCTATACTGAATCTCCAAGCGAATGTCTGCACCTCAGTGTGGGTGGTGGAAGTGTTTGCAACAAAAAGATTCCCTTAAACGAATGGGTACATGTTGTCGCACAGGTGGCTGACGGAACAACACATAAGTATTGGGTAAACGGCGAAAGTGCTGGCGAATTTGGTGGAAAAAGCCCACCACCCGGTAAAGCAGATACCGCGACTGTTCTCATTGGAAGGACACATGAAGGAAATCGAGAGTTCTTAGGATTGATTGACGAGGTTCGCATCTGGAACCGTGCTCTCAGTGAAGAAGAGGTTATTGAACAGATGGAGAAAGGGCATCTTGAACTCTTTCCTGTCGATCCACGTCAAAAATTGACAACAACGTGGGGAACCATAAAAACTGAAAAATGATAAATTCAATTTATAGTGATATTGCAAACAATATCACTATAAATCTCAACTTAGTACACATCGGATTTTCCGATGTTAATCGGAGGAAATAATAACTATGAGGTTTTTGTTTGTTGTATTAATTCTTACCGTGTTTGTAGCATCTTTCGTTAACGCAGCAGAAGAATCAGATGATTCGCTTATCCTCTATTTCTCTTTTGATGAATTAGATGGTGATATGACAATTGATCATTCGCAATACGAGAATGATGGGTCTATAAAAGGTGCCCCTGAATTGGTAGAAGGTAAGTTTGGAAAAGCGCTTAAATTTAACGGTACAGATGATTGGATTGAAGTGCCACACGATCCTATTCTTACAGTTGAAACGAGTGTAACCGTAATGGCATGGATTAATGCTGAAAGGCACATGGGACCGAATAACCAACGTTGGCAAGGCATTGTTGCAAAAGGAAACAGTCCACGTTCTTACAGTTTCTATACTGAATCGCCAAGTGAATGTTTGCATCTCAGTGCCGGGGGTAGCGGTAGTGTTTGTACTGGAAAGATCGCGCTTAATGAGTGGCAGCATGTTGTTGGACAAGTTGATAATGGCACACACCGATATTGGCTCAATGGTGAAATGGTCGGCGAATTTGGTGATAAAAATGCTTTACCCGGCGCCGCCGATACTTCCGTCGCCTATGTCGGCACTACAGGTGAAGGGGCTAATAGAAGGTTCCTCGGGTTGATTGATGAGGTTCGTATCTGGAATCGTGCTCTCTCTGAAGAAGAAGTTATGATGGAAATGAAAATCGGATACATGCCCGGTACAGCCGTTGATCCGCGTGCAAAATTAGCTACAACGTGGAGTGCAATAAAATCCCATAGATAACGGATAGACCATCATTATTCAATATTTCTTGTAGGTGAGTTTTTATACTCACCTACATTCTTTCAGAAGAAGCATGAATTGAGGTTGAAAAACCCTTCTCTTATAGAAAAGGAGAATATATACAACGTGAATGGAAGATTTATATCGTCTGCAGAAGTCGAAAGAGATCATTTAGATTGGGGAACAATAGGATGGCTCAGTCGTCCAGAAACCACAGGTGCAAAAGATATAGTCGCAATGGAAGTTAGCCTCTCCCCTGGATATGGACATGATTTTCATAAGCATCCCGACCAGGAAGAGGTTATCTACGTTATAGAAGGTAGCGTGGAACAGTGGCTTGAAGATAAGAAACAAACACTGAATGCTGGTGACTCTGTGTTCATTGCAGCGGATATTGTTCACGCATCTTTTAATGTTTCAAATCAACCTGCAAAGCTGTTTGTTACGTTGAGCCCGAGCAAAGGGGAAGAAGGATACCAACTCATTGATGTTTTTGACGAAGCACCGTGGAATACCCTTCGCTCATAATTGTACCTCATTAAGTTCCTTTCAATCCTTCACTTTTCTTTGTTATCCTGTAACCAAACAGATATAATTTATTAGAGTCTTTTTGGAAAGTTGGACAATATGATGGAAACGCCTATACCTGAAACACCATTGCAACTCCGTCAGCGGATGCGTGAGTTCTACGAGACGTCGGAAACCTATAAAGAGCTCTTGGCAGCACACGATGAGGTTTATCTACGACACTACGTAGAATTGGTAATCCGTTATGCGCCATCAGACACTAAAATCCTGGATCTTGGGTGTGGGAACGGTATCTCTGCTCGGTTGCTAAATCAGGCAGGGTTTGATGTCGTTGGAACCGACATCTCGCCGCTGTTCCTTGAAGAAGCGCGGAATTGGGAAAATCCGAAACTACGATATCAAGTGTGTGATGTTTTAGAATTACCTTTTGATAACGATTCTTTTGACGTTATCTGTTCAAACGAGTTAATAGAACATCTGCCTGATGCGGAGACAGCATTGAAGGAAATGGGACGGGTTGTTGGCAAAGGTGGCAAGATCGTCCTTTCCGGGCCGAACTTATGTTCACCCCTAACACCTTTTCTTGATTGGGTCAGTTTGATGTGTGGTAAACCCGGCAGACCTGTTTGGGGAGAAACAAAACAGCAAGCATTGCAGCAGTTTAAGCACAACTGTAGACTCTACATAAAAAAACGTTTCTTGACAAAAACACCTAACTTTATTTATCGTGACCCAGATTTACAAGCAGATGCTATCGGTGGTGATGCCGACAGTGCGTATTACGCAAACCCGATTGATCTTGCACAATTTTTCAAATTAAATGGGTTCCGTATCATCAAAAAAGCCGTTGGCTTTGGCATAAAGGGGAGAATTATTGCAAGCA
Organism: Candidatus Poribacteria bacterium; assembly: GCA_965219695.1. Classification (GTDB taxonomy): domain Bacteria; phylum Poribacteria; class WGA-4E; order WGA-4E; family WGA-3G; genus MSPOR6. Next base: position 321,144 of record CBDCOJ010000027.1, read on the forward strand.
TGTTTCCGTATATCAGCCCTTACATTACTATGGTTGTCCAAAAATGAACATTCATGCGAATGATTTTGTTTTAGAAATTGGAAGCGGCCATAACCCAAATATACGCTCGGATGTTTTATGTGATAAATTCATAGATGACGACGGACAACGCGGTGGGATTATTGTCAAGGATCGGCCGATGGTAGAAGCGGACGGACAGTTTCTACCCTTTGCAGACGGTGCATTTGACTACGTCATCTGTTTGCATGTTTTGGAACACGTTGAAGACCCTCATTTACTACTCTCCGAAATGATGCGTGTGTCATCCAGAGGTTATATTGAAACACCCTCCGAAATCGGAGAACGCCTCTACGGATGGCATTACCACAACTGGGTTGTTAACCGAATTGAGGATCGTTTGGTGCTACAAAAAAATGAGAAGAGAGCCGAATTTGGTCAGCTTTTCCACACGTTGGCTGCGAAAGACAAGTACTGGAGAAAGTTTCATATTACGCACCACAACCTTTTTCTCGTTCAATATGAATGGGAAGGTAAGATTGATTACGAAATATTGGACCAGCAAGAGTCGGCTCTGGACTTGAAATCTCCGCAAACCATTGAAGAACTTCTGAAATACGCGTTTTCAAAGCATATCCACGATGAGTTTTTACTAACACTAAAAAGTGCAGTGCCGCGTAGTATTGTATCTCGTGCAAAATCTATTTTAGCAAAAAGCAGAAGCCGCCAAACCAAACCATTAAAGGAGCTTCTCGTCTGTCCACTGTGTAAAGGCGAGATTACATGGGAAGAACAAAATCTCTACTGTTCATTTTGCGATCAATCTTATCCGATTATTGATGGAATTCCCAGATTAACTGTAACACCATTCGCAGAATAATTACAATCGATTTACAATTAACAATACATTATAATCGGCGCGTTTGCAAAGCGCGTCTACCCAACTCTGAGATACCTATCTCAAAGCAATTGAATATACAATGAATACAAACAATATTGAAAATAGGAACATAATAATTATTGGTGGTGGGACTGCTGGCTTTGCCGCAGGTGTTTATACTTCTCGTGCGATGCTGGAACCGGTACTAATTACTGGTGACGCGCTTGGCGGGCAACTTTCGTTAACACTTGACCTTGAGAATTACCCTGGGTTTTTCGGTAACGAAGCATCAGTCTTCATTCAAGGCATGCAGGAACAAGCGGAACGGTTCGGCACTGAGGTCCAATTTGACACGGTAACAGCGGTTGATTTCGCGCAACACCCGTTTGTTGTGAACACTTATGAAAAAGAATATCACGCAAAATCTGTGATTATCTGCACCGGTGCATCACCACGCACCCTCAACATTCCCGGTGAAGAAGGGTATGGTGGACGCGGTGTATCCTACTGTGCTACCTGCGATGGATTTTTCTTTCAAGATCAACGGCTTATTGTTGTCGGTGGTGGGGACGCAGCATTGGAAGAGGGCATCTTCTTAACCAAATATGCTTCTGAGGTCTATATTGTTCATCGCCGAGATCAACTCCGTGCAAGTCAGATTATGCAGGAACGCGCATTCAAAAACGATAAAATAAAGTTTATTTGGGATACCGTCGTTGAAGAAATTTGCGGAGATGACGAAAAAGTAACGGGTGCCAAACTCAAAAATGTCAAAACGAATGCAACTGAACTTTTTCCGATTGACGGTGTGTTTATCTTTATAGGACATATTCCGAACACAGAACTATTCACAAATGTCATAAATATGGACGAACAAGGATACATTATTGTGGACGAGATGCAGCGCACTAACATAGATGGTGTTTTCGCCGCGGGTGATGTGCATGACCATGTATTCCGTCAAGCGATTACGGCAGCAGGGGCAGGAGCGGCGGCAGCTATCGCCTCAGAAAAATTTATTGCTGAATTAGAGAACCGATCTTATCCGGGAAATTAAATGGTGCAAACTGCTAATTTGTGATCAGATCCCACGATATAAACGTCCTAAATGTCTGAATCGTGGATAAAACAAAAA
>CBDCOJ010000028.1:0-481587 GCA_965219695.1 Candidatus Poribacteria bacterium
AGCGCCAAGGTTTCGTCCGCGTAAGCTGTCATAATACACAGTTTTTTCACCATAGATTTACTCCATGACGAAACTGGTAAGTGAAGCGCGTCGAATATCATCCAGTTCTTGTGCACTGAAAACGCCTGCTTGATAGAGATTTCGGTATTCTTCGGAAACACTTTGACCGAATATCATCAGATCGTCTGTGTTGATAGTCACAGGCACACCGTTGTCATACAAAATACGGATAGGGTGAGATGATAATTCCTTAACACCACCCAACATCACATTGCTCGTGGGACACAGATTTAATTGAATTTGATTTTGGGAAAGCCACTGCATAATTTCAACCGATTCTGCAGCAGCAATTCCGTGTTGTACCTCGTCAAGGTCAAGGACTTCAACAGTCCGCCGTATTTCTTCGGCATCTCCGAACTCCCCAACATGTGCTTTTAATTTCATGTTTGTTGCACGTGCCTTGACAAAGAGTGACTTCATTACTTCTGGAGGGCATACTTCTTGACGACTATAGAGGTCGATTGAATGAAATATGCCTAATTCTATTGCTTCATGTGCTAACTTCATTAGTTTCGGATCGTCTGCACATCCACGGGAAAAACCAAGTTCTGGACGGAGATCAACATGTGTCCGATACCGTTCAGCTAACGCCTTAATATAAGTACAAAGCCCTTCTAAACTGTCTGGATAGAACTCTGCTATTCGTATGTCGAAACTCATCTCAAGTAAAACAACACCATCATGCAGTGCATCGTTCACTGCAGACACACCGACGAACTCAAAACCTTTACAATGTTTTATGTGTGGAGCTAAGACTGCGTCAGCATATTCCATCATACCCTCTACACCTTCCATTTTTGGAGGCGGTTCGGATAATGTGTGTCCCAACCAGCGTTCTACATTTTCTCGGCGTGTGCTGAAAAAAGCATGACAGTGAACGTCAGTTTTAGGTGCTGCCTTTATAGCATCCAAATCGTCAGTGGATAGTGCCTCAATAAAATCAGTGTGTTTCATATCAAATACTATAGTTTGGACAATTTTATCCTTTCAGGACTTCTAAACAAGTGTTCAGTCTGTTTTGCAAGCATTCCTGCTTCTCTGAATTTTGTTGGAAATCGCGGTATCTTGCGATTATTTGTGACAGAATCTTCAAAAATGTGTAAATCTAATCAGTTCATGTCGTGTCTTCATCTATTTTTAGATTTTTTGCTAAGTTTTGTTTCGGATCGTTACTCGCAGAAAAATAATGTTGTTGGAAACAGCGTCGCATATAAGCGACCATCAATCCGCGTGTCAGATATTTCGCTTTATACCACTGCATATTCAGTGTGCGCAACACACACGCTACGCTAAAAGACATATCCTCTTTTTTTGTATCCGATACTGTATTTGTAAAAATAAGTTGTGTGAGACTTGCTGCAACAAAACTCAGTTGTGCGAACCGGTTCAAACTTGGACGCTTTCGTATCTGATATGTATCAAAGCCGAAGTTTTGTTTTACATCCCGAAATGCTGTTTCAATCTGCCACCGATTTCTATAGTGTCGGATCAACTCATCTATTGGGCGTTGTAAATCAGAGGTAAATAAACAAAAATAGTGATAAGATTTAGACTTTTTCTTGCGTGTGCGTATGACAACAAGCCGCACATCCACCGGACACATTTTTGCCCGCACGACTTTGCGCGACAGAGTAAGTGATGTCCTTGTGAAAGGATTTCTGTAAACACTTTACGCCTATTGAAGCCTCTGTCAAATACGATCAGTCCCACAGGCATCTTAGCACAGAAAAACTGGAATCCTGTTTTTTGCACGGACACATCACCCGAGCAACTAACAGAAACAGACGCACGCCTTGTGGTGTTTCATAGAGCCATCCGATAGCACCGAACTGGTGTCCGTGATGGAACTTGGATTGGTTCTTGTTGCGTTTGTTATATTGAGTATTTCTGAAGAAATGTGTGCCAAATTGTTGCGTGCCATTATGGGCAGAATAGGTTTCATCATTGACACCTTTACTCAGGACGCTTTGAGTTTGTTGTGTCAATACGGATGCGACTTTATCAACACACCATACGCCACGAGAGAGAAACTTCGGTAGTGTCCAATAGGTCTTGGAGTGGTTTGTTGATTGATATATCTGTGTCATTGTGCCACGATGCGGTGTGTTTATCAACCCGGTTACGATAGTGCGAAAATGGTTATAGTTTTTATACTTGAAGAGGTGTTGATACTCTGATAACATAGAACCTAAGCGGAAGAGAGGATCCATTGTAAAACAGCCTTTTGAAAATGTGGACTTTATTTGAAAGGATACCCTCTTTTCTGCTTTTTGTCTCCAAAAAAAGAAAATTGTCCAAACTATAGTAACATTATACCTCCTAACAAAATCAAAATTGTTGGCTTGCCGCAACATACGCTTTCAGATGCCTCAAAGCACTCCCATCATCCATCACCGTTTGCGCGCGCTTCAGAGCATCGTGTGGGTCAGGACAAATCCCCAACAGATAATTCACCATAGCGGTATTCAGCAAAATCCTATCGTAAATCTGTCCTTTTTCGCCCGATAGCGCAGCAACACCTGCTTCTGCAAAAGCATCCGCGCTAACATTTTCTGGGCGTGGATTCAGAGCATACTCAAATCCATAGATTTTAGGATCAATATCTAAAGCAAAATCTTCACGTTTACCTTTAATACATCGGAATCCTTGAGAATAGTTAACCGCCATCCTATCGGGAGTAGAAGGTTTTCCAAGGCGGAGTGCATAATGGCTCGTGCCTTCTTCCCCTTTAACAGCAACTGCAGCCTGAAACCCCCGTTCCAACGCCATCTGAAGCAAAGGTTTTTCATAGCCGATATGATAATATCCAAGCACCATATAGTTTGCTTTTTTGGCAGTAAAGAATTGTTGTGCCTTTTCTGTGGCAGCCCATGGTGGACGTTTCTTGATATGCACTCGTAATTCCCGTATACCATAAGCCCCAAGTGAATATTCACGCTGACTGATATATCCAAATCCGACTGACTTATTTGTGATGAGCGATGCAGTCTGTTCAAGAGACAAGCCGGTTTTTGCGCCGAGTGTTTGCAAAATTGACTCTTCCGTTACACCGTTTTTCGGTGGCATCACATCAACACTATGCAGGAGCGAGGGTTCTCCTAACGCTGCACGGACTGCTGCAACAAAAAGTGTCGGACGGAAATAACGCGTTGCCCCATCATAAGGTTGACCAAAATGTGTAAGCGTATCTACATCAATCGGACGAACCTGTTCCGGCGCAAAATAGGCATCAAGATACCCTCGCACCTCCTCGTAAGTTTCTCGGTTCATTCGTTGTCCGATAAGTGCGGCACCTTTGAGAGCAGGTTTAACGTCGTCAGTGAGGATAGCTTCACACATCTGGCGGGTTTCAGCATAACTCAGGTGTTTTGCCGTTAATATCTTTTCCAATGCCATGACAACAATAGCTTCCGTTGGGTTTCTCGGCACATACCCAAGTTCAGGGTTCAGAAGAAATTGAATATCTTTTGGAAGATGAGATAGTAATGTGGGCTGATATTTCTGGAATGCTGCTTTTTCAGCTTGAGACCACTGCGTTGCTTCTGGAAAATACTTACGGAGCGTCATTGCTACAAAAAACGCTCCCATCTGTGCCTCTGAAACCGCTTCTGTTTCTGGTAATTCTCCTTCTAAGGACTTTAAAATAGTTTCAAGAACGACATCAGGTTGTGGTCTATCATCAACTTTCTTGCCTAACGGACGTGTTTGGTGCGGACCTGTGCAGACTCGTGCTTGTGCTTCAAGTACCTCTTCGTTAGGTCCGGGATATTGTGGTGTATACATTTTATGTTCCTCTATTCTCAGCATCTGGTTGATTAAAATATATCACATTCGGTGTTTGTAGTCAAATACAAACGTTGAATGTCTGTCCAAAAAACTTGACAGCAATTGAAAAAGAAGATATAATAATGAATGCTGATACAAAGCGACCTATTTGAATCCGCTATTACATCTACCCGTTCAATTCATTGAAATGCTATTGACAATCACAACGACCTATTCTCCTGCGACGGACCTTGGGTTTTTGTTGCATAAACACCCTGAGAGACTTCAATCCTTTGAACTTGCTTACGGACAAGCGCATGTCTTTTATCCTGAAGCGAATACAGAAAAATGTACCGCTGCCTTATTACTTGATATTGATGCCGTAGGGTTGGTCCGTCGGTATCACGGGCAGGTGCGGGATAATTTCGCACTTGCAGAATATGTCAACGACCGTCCTTATGTCGCCTCCTCGTTTATGAGCGTAGCAATCGCAAAAGTGTTTAGCAGTGCATTATCTGGGAAAAGCAAAGATCGTCCTGAACTTGTGGAAACACCGATACCATTAAGTGCAAAATTGTCCATATTGCCGTGTCGGGGTGGAGAAAAGTTTTTGCGACGACTCTTTGAGCCGCTCGGTTATACTGTAAATGCTGAAAGACAGGTTTTAGATGCACAGTTCCCAGATTGGGGCGAGAGTCGTTATTTTACCGTCACGCTTGAAAAAACATGCCGTTTAAGTGAACTCCTCACACATCTTTACGTCTTAATTCCCGTGCTTGATGATGAAAAACACTACTGGGTCGACCAAGCGGAGATAGAAAAACTATTAAAACACGGTAGTGATTGGCTGCCCGATCACCCAGAGCAAGAGTCTATTGTTAATCGTTACTTGAAACGTCAACGTAGACTTACCCGTCAAGCACTTGCGCAATTGCGTGAGATAGATGTTGATGCAATTGAAGAACAGACTCAGGAGGAAATACAGATTGAAGAGCGCATTGGTCTGAACGAAGTACGTTTAACTAAGGTCACTGAAGTAATCAAAGAGTCTGGATCAAAACGTGTTCTTGATTTAGGGTGTGGAGAGGGAAAACTGCTTCGCAAACTGATGAAAGAGAAACAGTTTGAAGAGATTGTAGGCGTAGATGTTTCACATCAATCACTAAAAATCGCACAGCAGCGGTTGCATTTTGATCGACTGCCAGAGAAGCAGAAGGAACGTCTCAAGTTTTTCCAAGGATCGCTCTGCTATCGAGATAGCAGGTTAGAGGGATATGACGCAGCGGCTGTAATAGAGGTAATTGAACACTTAGATCCTCCACGTCTTTCTGCCTTTGAAAGGGTTCTATTTGAATTCGCATGCCCACAAACGGTTGTTTTGACAACGCCTAACGTGGAATATAACGTGAAGTTTGAGAATCTGCCAGCGGGACGATTTCGACACAGAGACCACCGTTTTGAGTGGACACGGGAAGAATTTCAATCTTGGGCATCGGATATTTCCAACCGCTTTGGTTATGCTGTTGCTTTTCACCCAATCGGAGAAACAGATGAAGATGTTGGATCGCCGACTCAGATGGCTGTGTTTACTCGTGAAATTTCCGATGTGAAAACCTAAACTACATTTCTGGCTGTGATTCGATAAACCGTTATACTTGATTCTTAGAAGATATGTTAATCAAGATTCCTGACCCATCACTTGTAATCCTCATAGGTGCTTCAGGTTCGGGAAAATCTACTTTTGCCCAGAAGCATTTTAAGCCGACAGAAATCCTTTCGTCTGATTTCTGCCGTGGTCTTGTTTCTGATGACGAAACAGACCAGTCTGCAACGACCAATGCGTTTGAAGTGCTGCACTTCATTGCTGCGAAGCGACTCGCCGCTGGAAAATTGACAGTAATTGATGCAACAAACGTTCAATCAGACGCACGAAAATCACTGCATGCACTTGCAAAGGAATATCATTATTTAACTGCTGCTATAGTGTTTAATCTACCAGCAAAACTCTGTCAAGAGAGGAACGATGCGCGTCCTGATCGAGATTTCAAACCGCATGTCATTCGTAACCAGACGAGTCAGCTGCGTAGATCACTGCGCGGACTTAAGCGTGAAGGTTTCCGCAACTTCTTATATGTTATGTCTTCACCGGAAGAGGTTGAAGCAGCCCAAGTTGAACGACAGCCGTTGTGGACAAATCGTAAGGATGAAATAGGTCCGTTTGACATAATTGGCGATGTTCATGGGTGTTTTGATGAACTTGTGGAATTGCTTAAAAAACTCGGTTATGAAATTTCAAATCAACAGGGTGAAGAGATCATTGTTAAACATCCACAAGGTAGAAAAGTCGTTTTTGTCGGGGATTATGTAGACCGAGGTCCAAAAGTGGTTGAAGTGCTACGATTAGTTATGAAAATGCACAAAACAGGGATGGCAATTTGTGTTCCGGGAAATCATGATACAAAACTTGCCCGCGCGCTGAGAGGCAAAAATGTTGCTAAAACACACGGGTTAGCAGAGTCACTTGCGCAATTAGAAAAAGAATCGGAGGAATTTAAGACAGACATAGCGGAATTTGTTGAGGGCATGATCAGCCATTATGTTTTTGACAACGGAAAACTTGTAGTAGCACATGCTGGTATGAAAACAGAACTTCAAGGAAGAGCATCCGGGCGCGTCCGAGAATTTGCACTTTATGGTGAAACCACTGGAGAAACTGACGAATTTGGCTTGCCTGTTCGGCTTAATTGGGCTGAGGAATATCGTGGTGATGCGACTGTTGTTTATGGGCATACGCCTGTTGCAGAACCGCAATGGATAAATCGCACAATCAACATTGATACGGGGTGTGTATTCGGCGGCAATCTAACAGCATTGCGGTATCCCGAAAAAGAACTCGAATCTGTCCCCGCACGGCAAACCTATTATGAACCGGCTAAACCGCTGTTTGATGATTCGGATGAACAAGCGTTATCAGAAAAGCAAATCGATGAAGGAATTTTGGACATTAATGATGTGATTGGAAGACGAGTCATTAGCACTCGATTAAATCACAATGTAACGATTCGGGAAGAGAATACTATCACCGCGCTTGAAGTGATGAGTCGTTTTGCAATAGACCCAAAGTGGCTCATCTATTTACCGCCAACAATGTCTCCAACTGAAACCTCAAACAGACCGAATCTGCTTGAACATCCTGCTGAAGGCTTTGCATATTATCGGAATCAGGGTGTGTCTCAAGTCGTTTGGCAAGAAAAGCACATGGGATCACGTGCTATTGTGATTGTATGCAAAAGCCCTGAAACAGCAAAGAAAAGGTTTAGCATATCCGACGATAGGATTGGCGTCTGTTACACGCGCACTGGCAGACCCTTTTTTGACGATGTATTGATGGAAACTGAACTACTGAAACAGGTCAAAGATGCCGCAGATAGAGCGAAGTTTTGGGAAGCCTTAGATACGGATTGGATATGCTTGGATTGCGAGCTAATGCCGTGGTCGGTGAAAGCACAAGAGTTGTTACGACAACAGTACGCATCTGTTGGATCATCCGCACTTGTTGCTGTTAGAGATGCGGTTTCTACTTTAGAAGCCGCAGAGAAACGAGGAATTGAGGTCAAGGATATACTGGATGGTTATCTACAACGCACTGTTGCTGTTAGTGAATATGTCAATGCCTATCAACGATATTGCTGGTCTGTGGAATCTATCACCGATCTGAAACTCGCGCCCTTCCATCTATTGGCAACGGAAGGGACTGTACATTTTGATATGGACCACTTGTGGCACATGGAGATGCTTTCAAAACTCTGTAACGGTTCTGATAATAATCTGTTATTCACTACTTCCTATGGCACAGTTGATCTGACTGACGAGAAGAACGAAACTGAAGCGATCCGTAAATGGGAAGAACTCACGGCAAGTGGCGGTGAAGGTATTGTTATTAAACCATTGGACTTTGTTGTCAAAGGAAAACGTGGACTTGTTCAACCGGCTGTTAAATGTCGTGGTAGAGAATATCTACGTATTATTTATGGACCTGAATATACATTGCCCGACAATTTAGAACGTCTGCGATCCAGAGGATTGTCGCACAAACGTTCGCTTGCAATCAGAGAATTTGCATTAGGTGTAGAAGCACTTGAACGGTTTGTACATCATGAACCTTTGTCTAAAGTTCATGAATGTGTTTTCGGTGTATTAGCACTTGAAAGTGAAACAGTTGATCCGAGGTTATGATGTGTGTCCAATCTTGAGATCTCAGTAAATCGTAATCCTAATTTTGAAGAAAATTTCTGAGAATTACAACAAAGATACAAATGAAGATTAAACATTTCCAATTATACTATTGCATACTCATTCTTAGTTATATATTTTCGGTATACGGATGCCAAGATTCAACATCAGTTAATGGTGGCAAAAACGATTCGGAGGTAGTCCTAAGAGACTATATGCTGTCAGAGGATGAAACTTGGGAGTCAGGGAAATCCTATATTGTACACGGAACATTAGAGATTCCATCTAACATTGTCCTTGAAGTATTGCCCGGAACAGTTGTTAAATTCGCTCAAGATGCGCTAATCAAGGTCAGAGGAACGTTGAAAATCGGAACACCATTATCACAGAATGGGTTGGAAGAATTAGTAAATTTAACTTCAAATAATAGCAATCCAGAATCTGGTGATTGGAAAGGTATTTTGTTTGATCACACACATGGTAGAGATAGTTTTCTCAGAGGGACAGTGATAGAATACGCAGAAATTGCACTTGACGTGAAAACAACCTCACCAAAGGTTATAGATTCAACATTCCGTTATAATGGGACTGCAATCGCTTTAGATGGGAGTAATGCCATAATCCAGTATAATGCCATTCATGATAACGACATCGGTATATATACTATTGGACGGCAAACACGCCCTCGAATTGAAAGAAATTACATTACAAAGAATGATACCGGAATTTTCTGTGAGAATGTCCAATCAATCATTGAAAAAAATAATTTTGAAAACAACAATTACGCGTTAAGTTTGAATGTAAAGTTTGATCTTGTAATCTCCAACAATTGGTGGGGAACAGTTGTTAATGAAGAAATTGATAGGATTATCTTAGATTCTAATGACTCAGATATTATAACGAAACCTCTTGGAACGGTCCATTTTGAGCCAATTGCTGAAACCCGTTTCACTGATGCTGGACTGCGGGAGTAAAAACAATATGTTGACAGTTTTAAATATCTCCCAAAATCATTATATTCGCGGCGGTTCCGACAGATATTTTTTTACAATGGCGGAGTTGTTAGAAAAACATGGACACAACGTAATTCCGTTCACCGCAGCAAACCCGAAAAATGAACACTCTGAATGGGAACAATATTTCCCACGTGCAGCCGATTTTGAGAAGCCAAAACCGATTGATCTGCTGCGTTTTTTATATTCACGTGATGCTGTTAAATCAATTCAAAAATTGTTGGACAATACAGATGTTGATATCGCACACTTTCATATTTATTATGGAAAATTGACTGCATCAATTTTGGGAAGTCTTAAAAAAGCAGGAATTCCTCTAATTCAGACATTGCACGAATATAAATTAACTTGTCCTGTTTATAGCCATCTGTCAAACGATGTGATATGTGAAGCATGTGAGGGGAAACACTTTTGGCGTGCCCTGCCAAAACGGTGTAATAGAGGTTCACTTGCACGCACAGCATTGAGCGTTACCGAGTCCTATGTTTCACGACAATTAGGTGCCGTTGAAAAATTTGACCATTTCATTTCTGTTTCTCATTTTCTTCGAAAAAAAATGATACAGTATGGAATACCTGAAGAAAAGATTTCAACGGTTCATAACTTTGCAGATGTTTCTGACATTACGCCAAATTTCTCAATCGGAGAATATATCCTCTACTTTGGCAGGGTGCATCGGAGTAAAGGAATTTTGACGCTGATAGAGGCTGCAGCTCCGCTTAAACAGGTTCCACTCTATATTGTTGGTGATGGTGAAGCGATGCCTGAAGTTCAACAAATTATAGAACAAAACGGGTGCGAACATATTCGCTTGTTGGGCTTTAAACAGGGGGATGAACTACAAGAATTGATTCTAAAAAGTATCTGTACAGTTTTGCCGTCCGAATGGTATGAAAATTGCCCTATGTCCGTTTTAGAGTCTTTTGCTTACGGAAAACCGGTGATAGGCGCTGATATTGGTGGTATCCCAGAGTTAATTAAAGACGAAGTTGATGGATTTCTCGTGCCCTCCACTGGAACAGAAGCATTACGAGAAAAATTGTTGTGGATGTTTGAACATAAAGTTGAAGCCGCTGAGATGGGGAAGGCTGGACGCCGTAAAATGGAAACTGAATTTAATGCAGATATTCACTATGAAAAGATCATGAATGTCTATCGGAAATTTCTGTAATATATCCAAGAAATAATTGTTGTTTCCAGTCCTGAATCTTATAATCTATTTGTGCAGTGGATTTCAAAAATCATCAGTAGTCTGGACTAATTAATTCTTTCAAAATTTTATCCCTCTCCGCTTAAAGGGTCTTTTCGCTCTGAGAATACTGGATGGCTTATATCAATTGGTAAAAGGCATTTAATTTAACCCTTTTTGAAGTAGCAGAATAACGTTGAGACTGATGGAATGGTAGGTGTTAAAATTTGACATTAATAACTGAATATGTTATCCTTTTTAGCGAGAAAAGTTAAACAGTGAACCCTTAAAATAACCAGTTTTGTTGTTCTAAGATTCACTAATAAGTTATAGGCTTTATTGGCATTTAAGTAAATTCAAAAAGGAGCAAATTAATGTTAAAAACTCAAATTTTCTTAATTGTTTTTTTGATAAGTTGTGTTGTATTGATTTCTTGTGAGAAAGCCTCGCAAATGTTGGATCCTGTTACACCCGAGATGGATACCATGGATCCTCCTGACAAGATGGATACCATGGATCCTCCTGACATGGCAGACACTGATCCAACCATGGACACCGATAAAATGATGGAAATGATGGACGGGTCTCCTATCGTTATTAACGAATTGATGGCAGATAACGACAATACCGTTCCCGACCCTCAAGGCGACTATGACGATTGGCTTGAATTGCACAACCGTACAGATATGCCGTTACCGTTAACAGGACTGTATCTGAGTGACAAAGAGGACAATCTCACGAAATGGGCATTTCCTGAAAACACCGTAATTCCAGCAAATGGATATTTAATCGTGTGGTTAGATGAAGACCATGATGACGAAACTGCTACGGAAGGACTGCATGCTAACTTCAAACTGTCTAAGAGTGGTGAAACGGTCATGCTTGTAGATACCGATGCACGTGGCAATCAAGTGCTGGATAGCGTTACTTTTGGAGAACAGGAAACGGATGTTGCCTATGGTCGCTTGCCGAATGGTACAGGAGATTTCCAAGTTCTACAAGCGACACCTGGTGTTGCAAATATAGGTGAATAAAATTAAAGTTGCTGTCTATATGCTTCAATGAGGTTTTTGGACTAAACACTAAACATCTTTCTTAAGCAGCAACTACACTATTAGAGCGTATCTCATAAATAGGATTTGTTGGTTCGTTATGAATTGATTCTCTTTGTAGGAGGGATCTCCGATTCCCGACAGGTCGCGATTCGGAGATCGCTCCTACAGGATTTTGAAATCCGGTTTTCAAAGCCCTCCAACTATTTATGAGATAGGTTGTAGTAACGTTCAAGGCTGGGAGATTGGAGGATAAATTTTTTGCCATCCTTTCATTCTTCCAGTCTTTTTCAAATAGAATTGGTTCTCTAATATTCCTAAGAGGATAGATCACTTGAGATCTTTGACATACACTGGATCAATACAAAATAGGTTCAAAAGGTTGAATTTGAGACTTACTCATGCGGTTAATATGATTCTTTTCATGTATATGTTCTTTTTTGGACATCATCAGATTATATTGGCGCAGACAGTCCATATTCCTGATCCAGGGCTGCGTGCTGTTTTAGAATCAACATTGGGCAAAGAGGTAGGAGACGACATCACTCAGGCGGATATGGCGAGTTTGAAAACACTTCAAGCCAATAACTGCCATTTTTTGACGTTAGTGAAGATGGGATTCTGGTGGAGAGCAAAACGGTGGATATGCCTGTCTACCAACGAAATCTTAGAATACAGAATTCAAGATATAACAGGTCTCGAGTTTGCTATTAATCTGACACACCTCTTTCTTGGTCGTAATCAGATATCTGATATAACGCCTCTCAAAGATTTGAGAAACTTGACACATCTTTCTCTTGGTCGTAATCAGATATCTGATATAACACCTCTCAAAGATTTGACTAAACTAACATATCTTTCTCTTGGTCGTAATCAGATATCTGATATAACACCTCTCAAGGATTTGAGAAACTTGACACATCTTTTTTTAATATATAACAAGATATTGGATATGTCAGCGCTCAAAGATTTGACAATGCTTATAGAATTGGATTTTGAAGGAAATCGATTGTCAGATGTGTCTCCTCTCAAAGATTTGAGAAACTTGACACACCTTTCTCTTCGAAAGAATGATATATCTGATATATCACCTCTCAAAGATTTGGCTAAACTAACATATCTTTCTCTTCGAGAAAACCAGTTATCAGATGTGTCCCCTCTTAGAGATTTGACGAACTTGACATACCTACATATTGGTTTTAATGATACGATATCAGATGTGTCTCCTCTCAAAGATTTGACAAATTTAATACATTTACAACTTGACCACAACCAAATATCGGATGTGTCTCCCCTTAAAGATTTGACAAAGCTTAAACACTTAGATGCTTCCGACAACGGGATATCAGATCTTTCTCCGCTTAGAGATTTGACGAAACTAACATGGCTCGACCTTGACACAATCAAAAGATTGGATTTATCTCATCTCAAATACTTTATAAATTTGACGTCCTTAGATATCCACGATAATAAGTTATCAGATCTTTCTCCTCTCAAAGATTTGACAAAGCTAAGACATCTTGACCTTGATGACAACGAGATATCAAATGTGTCACCTCTTGAGGATTTAATAAATCTGATAGAGTTAGATCTTAGTGGGAACCAGATATCAGATGTATCTCCACTCAGTGGTTTGGTAAATCTTAGAGTATTAAATCTTAGCGGCAATCATATATCTGATTTTACGCCACTGTCCGGATTATTAGAGAATTTCGTTGAATATAATAATAGCAACCAAACACTCCCAACTTATAAGCCAGAGGATGTAAATCGAGATGGTGTTGTAAATATATCAGATCTTATCTTGGCAGCATCCAACTTTGATGATCCTGACTTGGCTGCGCTTGCCCAAATAAATATCTATCCAGATGTTAATAGCGATGGTGTTGTGGACATAAGAGACTTGGTTATTATTGCTGCAGAGATTGGTTCCGCTGCTGCACCTTCCTTCAGCAAACATTCTGTTGAAACAACTCACTTTACTGCGGAGAACCTCGCAAAATGGATATTTCTTGCCAAGCAGCTTGAAATTCGCGATATAAAGACGCAAATAGGCATTGCTGTCTTGGAGCAGCTTTTAGCAGTTCAAAGCCGCGCAGCCGTGCCACCGAAAACGACAGCATTACTGTCAAACTATCCCAACCCGTTCAACCCTGAGACATGGATACCGTATCAGTTGTCAAAACCAGCGGAGGTCACCATCTGTATCCATTCTGCGGATGGGAAGTTTGTTCGCTCATTGGAGATTGGACAGTTACCTGCTGGTGTCTATCACAGTAAATCCCGTGCGGCCTACTGGGATGGTCGGAATGAATTTGGCGAGTCTGTAGCCAGTGGTGTTTATTTCTATACACTTTCTGCTGATGATTTTACTGCTACTCGCAAAATGCTTATCCAGAAATAATACACTTATTAATCTAAAAAGGAGGATAATTCTCTTGAGCGTTTTTACATCATATAAGAAATCACAGTGCCCATGCTTACCAAACCATCTTTTTGCATCTTCCTCTTTCCTGATTTTTCTCTTTATCTTATCTTTATTTTTTGGGACACCATACCAAGTTGTAAGTGCCCAGTCTGTTGATATTCCGGACCCTGCCCTCCGTGCCGCGCTTGAGGCAGCGTTGGGCAAAAAGGCAGGTGACAAAATCACTCAGGCAGATATGGCGAGTTTAAAAGTGCTTAAAGCAAGCAGATGTCGTTTTTTGTGGCTGTCGGAAGTAGGACATTGGACAGCAAGTCGATGGACTTGTCAGTCTACTGAAGATACGTTGAGAATTGGAGATTTGTTTGGGTATGGTATAAAAGATTTAACTGGTCTTGAGTTTGCTACCAATTTGACAGAGTTACATCTCGGCCGTAATAGAATTTCAGATATATCTCCACTGAAAGATTTAACAAACTTGACATACCTTGATCTTGGACTCAATCGGGGGATGTTTGATGTGTCTCCTCTTAAAAACTTGACAAACTTAACCTTTTTGAATCTTAAAGGCAACCGAGTATTTGATGTGTCTCCCCTTAAAAACTTGACAAACTTGATCGAACTAGCTCTTCAATACAATCAAATACCGGATGTGTCTCCTCTTAAAAACTTGACAAACTTGATTTATTTAGATCTCCGCAGCAATGAAATATCAGATGCATCTCCAATCAGTCTCTTGACAAACTTAACGCATCTGAATCTTCGAGAAAACCAGTTATCAGATGTGTCTCCCCTTAAAAACTTGACAAACTTGACACACCTGAATCTTCAATCCAATCAGATTTCGGATGTGTCTGCGCTCGACAATTTAACAGAATTGCTTTTTATTGACCTTGACAGCAACCAGTTATCGGATGTATCCGTGCTCAAAAACTTCACAAAACTGTGGCGCTTGGATATTTCCGACAACCAGATTTCGGATGTGTCTGCGCTTGAAGATTTGATCTTTTTACGACGTCTGGATATTGACGATAACCCTCTATCTGATGTGTTCCCGCTCAGAAAATTGACAAGTCTTGTATTTCTGGATATTGATGATTGTCAGATATTAGATGTGTCTCCTCTCAGAGACTTGATCAGACTAACAGTTTTAGATATTGACGACAACATGATATCTGATATATCTCCACTCAAAAACTTAACAAGATTGACAGTTTTGGATCTTGATGGCAATGAATTATCGGATGTATCTCCCCTTGAAAACTTGACAAGACTAACAGAACTGGATCTTGATGGTAATCAGGTATCGGATGTGTCTCCAGTTAACGGATTGAGAAATTTAAAAGTACTTGATCTTCACGACAACATGATAGCCGATGTATCTCCTCTCAAAAACTTGACAAAGCTGACATTTCTGGATCTTGACGACAATAAGATTTCAGATATATCTCCGCTTTCAACTTTGACGAACTTGACGGAACTGGATCTTGATGGTAACCAAGTATCGGATGTAACACCACTCCAAGATTTGGTAAATCTAACAGTGTTAGATCTCCGCGACAATAGGATTTCAAATGTATCTCCACTGAGTGGTTTGGTAAACCTGAAAGTGTTAGATATTAGTGATAACCATATCTCTGATTTTTCTCCACTTGTCGGATTAATAGAAAATTTTTTTGAATATAATAATAGCAACCAAACACTTCCGACTTACAAACGGGAGGATGTGAACCGAGATGGTGTAGTAAATATATTAGATCTAGTCTTGGCTGCATCTAACTTAGGTGATCCTGACTTAGTAGTGCTTGCACGTATGAAAACCTATCCAGATGTGAACCGCGATGGTGTCGTTGATATCAGAGACTTGGTTCTAATTGCTGCAGAAATAGGCTCAGCAGCAGCGCCATCCTTCAGCAAACATTCAGTTGAAGCAGCTAACTTTACAGTTGTGACCCTCACACAGTTGATATATCAGGCTAAGCAGCTTAATCCTCAAGACACTCGGACACAAAAAGGGATTAATGTTTTAGAGCAGTTTTTAACTGCTCTTACTTTCACGGAGGTGTTGCCGCAAGAGACAGCCTTGTTAGCGAACTATCCGAATCCGTTTAACCCTGAAACGTGGATTCCGTATGAGTTGTCAAAGTCGGCGGTAGTTAACATATTCATTTATTCTACGGATGGAAAACTTATCCGTTCATTGGAGGTTGGACAGTTGCCTGCGGGCATCTATCGTAGCAAATCCCGTGCGGCGTATTGGGATGGTTGTAATGAATTGGGTGAATTTGTAGCGAGTGGGATTTATTTCTATACGCTTACAGCTGGTAATTTCACAGCTACTCGCAAAATGCTCATACAGAAGTAAGACAGATTATGTCAATACTTCTAATTTAAAGGTTCCAGAATTATGTTTTTGTTAGTCTGAGCAAGGAGTACAAACCATTTGAAGTTTTTTACATCATATAAGAAATCACCGATTAGACATTTTTCAAGTCAAAACTTAGAATTTACATGCGTCGGCATTCTTGTATTTTTAGCGTGGATATTCTTTGGGATGTCACATCAGATGGCAATCGCACAGACCGTACATATTCCGGACCCTGGACTTCGAGCCGCAATTGAGTTGGCGTTGGGTAAAGATAGTCGTGAAGACATCACCCGGACAGATATGGCGAGTTTAAAATCGCTTCAAGCAAGCAAATGTCGCTTTGTGGGTTTAGAAAGAACAGTTCCGCGATCGGCAAAGCGGTGGGTATGCCAATCTTCTGAGGATATGTTAGGAATAGGTGATATTTTTGGATATGGTATTCAAGATTTGACCGGTCTCGAGTTTGCTATCAACCTGACGGAGCTGTATTTGGGTCGTAATCAGATTTCGAATTTATCTCCACTCGCGAATTTAACAAACTTGACATACCTTGATCTTGGACTTAATCGAACGATTTCGAATTTATCTCCACTCAAAAATCTGACAAAACTTACGCACCTTTACCTTAGGGGTAACAGACTCCCAGATTTGACGCCCCTTAAAGATTTTATCAATTTGATAGAACTTGATCTTCACGGAAGTCGTGTATCGGATATATCCTCTCTTGAAAATTTGACAAATTTGAAGTATTTAGATCTTGCTCGGAATCAGCTGTCTACTATATCCCCACTCAGAAATTTGATCAATCTGAAAGTTTTGAATCTTCGTTACAATCAGGTATCTGATGTCTCACCACTTAAAGATATGACGAACTTGACGCATCTCTATTTTAGAGATAACCAGCTATCAGATGTGTCCTCACTCAAAAACTTAACAAAACTGATAGAACTGGATTTTGAATCAAACGCAGTATCGGATGTGTCCTCACTTAAAGATATGACAGATATGAGATGGTTGGATCTTGACAGTAACGAGATATTGGACATCGCACCGCTTGAAAACATGATAAAACTGACAAATCTGGATGTTTCCGACAATCAAGTATCGGATGTGTCTCCCCTGAGAGATATGATAAGACTGACACACTTGGATCTTGATGATAATCCAATATCAGATGTCTCTTCCCTCAAAAATATGAAAAGGTTGATTATGTTGGATCTGGACGACGACGAAATATCAGATATTTCCCCGCTCGCGGGTTTGACAAACTTGGCGTGGCTGGATATTGACGATAACGAGATATCGGATGTGTCCCCCCTTAAAAACTTGACAAAACTTACATATTTGGATCTTGATGGAAATCAGATATCGGATGTGTCACCTCTCAAAAACTTGACAAAACTTACATATTTGGATCTTGATGGAAATCAGGTATCAGATGTATCCTCTCTCAGCGTTTTGGTGAATCTGACAATATTAGATCTTCATGATAACGAGATATCGGATGTGTCTCCGCTTACAACTTTGATAAACTTGACAGAACTGGATCTTGATGGAAATAAAATAAAGGATGTTTCATTTATAAGGACAATGCGAAACCTAATGGTCCTGGATCTTGATGACAACGAGATTTTAGATGTGTCTCCATTGAGTGGTCTGGTAAACCTGAAAGTATTAGATCTTAGCGGCAACCATATATCAGATTTTTCTCCGATTGCTGGATTAATAGATAATCTGGAAGAGTTTTATAACAGCAACCAAACATTTCCTGCCTACAAGCGGGAGGACGTAAACCGCGATGGTATTGTGAATATTACTGATCTTGTCTTAGCAGCAACCAACTTTGATGATCCTGACTTGGTGGCACTTGCGCGGATAAACCTCTATCCAGATGTTAACAACGACGGTGTTGTTGATATCAGAGACTTAGTTCTAATTGCTGCGGAGATAGGTGCAGCGGCGGCTCCTTCACTCAGTAAAAACTCAGTTGAAACAACCGATCTTGCAGTTGAGAATCTGTCACAATGGATACGCCTTGCTAAGCAACTTGATAGGCAAGAGCCGCAAATACAAAGAGGGATAGCAGTTTTAGAGCAACTCTTAGCAGTTTTGACTGATGTAGAGGTAGCACCAAAAGAGACTGCCCTACTAACAAATTATCCAAATCCGTTTAATCCAGAGACTTGGATACCTTATCAGTTGGCAACACCAGCAGTGGTTGATATTTCCATTTATTCTGCGGATGGAAAACATATCAGAACATTGGAGGTTGGGCAGTTGCCTGCGGGTATCTATCGTAGCAAATCGCGTGCGGCGTATTGGGATGGTCGCAATGAGTTGGGTGAGTCTGTAGCGAGCGGAGTTTATTTCTATACGCTTACTGCTGGTGATTTTTCTGCTACTCGCAAGATGTTCATCCGGAAATAATGCCAAATTAACTCACCGCCGAATACATAGTCTGAATACTGGTTCAATAATTATTGACTTTACCATAAGGAGCACATTTCATGAGGGAACTGATGCGGATTTTTATATTGTTGTTTATGTTTTGCCTGCTTCCGACATCGTGGGGTGAAATTCAATTTGAAGAAGTTTCACAACAGGCAGGAATCACGCGAATTGGTGAAAGTTGGGGAAATGCATGGGGTGATTTTGACGGTGATGGGTATCTTGACTTATGGGCTACAAACCATAAACATAAGCCAAGTCTCTATCGTAACAATCGCGATGGGACATTCACAGACATTATTGACGAAGTATGGGATGCAAATCCGCATGCAGACACACACGGTGTCGCGTGGGCGGATTTTGATAACGATGGCGACCAAGATCTAATTGTCTTATGTGGAAGTGGTGGTGGGAGAACGAGTGTAACTAATCCAACTCAGGATAACCATTTTTACATTAACGAAAATGGTATGCTTATAGAACGGGCGTCTGAGTTGGGTGTTGTATTTCCACTTTTACGAGGTAGAACACCTCTCTGGTTAGATTGGAATACCGACGGGGAGTTGGATCTTGTTCTAACTGGAATTCTCCGAATGGATGGAAACGGTGAGTTAGTGACTGCCTCTCTATTTAAGCAGACACTGGGTGGTTTTCAAGACGTAAGTTCTGCTACAGGTTTTTTGATAGAAAAAAGCACCTCGTTAGCACAACTGGTGGATATAACACACGATGGAGTCATGGATTTGGTTGTTCAAGGGAACCCTCATCCGCTGCAGGTATATGACATGTCGTCGATGTTCTTTAATCCTGTAACAACGCCTCATATCCCGAAACGCTTTAATGTAAAAGACGCCGTTTATGCCGATTTCAACGGGGATTTGATGTTGGATAGTTTTCTTGGAAGAGGAATATCCAGCTCTTACATTGACACGCGAAATCCAAATAAAATAACATTCGGCATATCTGCCAACATGGAAGAAAAAGGTGTTAGTTTCAAAGCCGAAGGTGATGTGCATTTTGAAATCTATTCAGCTTGGGCAACTTGGATTTCTCATTTATTAATTGGTGCCGAAGGACATCAATTAACAGCATTTGATGGAAAATTTATTGGAACAGACCCAATTCGCAATGTAGCATCTTTCAAATTTACCTTATCTCCCGATGACGCTAAAGCTACCGGACTCAAAAATAGGCCGGAATTTGAAAATCAGAGGATTTATGTTGGTTATGATCCGGTGACAAAAAGATGGACTGTCCTATTTCATACAAGTCCCCGTACAAAAATTACCGGCAATATAACCATGAGTGCAATTATTCATTCATCTCAGTCAATATCAGAAGTAGAACCCATTAACTTTTCAATATCAGAATTGCGAAACAGACCGGAATCTATTCTCTTTATTAACGAAGGCAATAGACTTGGCACTACTAACGGTAATTTTGCCAGTGATGTAGTCTCAGTTGGTTCAGGGGACTTTGACAACGATATGGATGTGGACCTTTACCTCGTCCGTTCAAGTAGTGTCGGCAATCTCCCAAATTACCTTTATGAAAACTTGGGAGACGGATCTTTTATTGAACACGATGCAGGAGGTGGCGCTGTTGCAAGCGAACAAGGAAGAGGACAAAGCGTAGCGGTGGCTGACTATGACAAAGATGGATACCTTGACCTTTTTGTCACAAACGGCAAAGGAGTGTTCCCCTTTAACAATGGACCTGACCAACTTTTCCGTAATACAGGCGGTAGCAACAATTGGCTGCAAATTGATTTGGAAGGAACTATTTCTAATCGTGATGGTATCGGCGCGCGACTGTTCGCGACAACGCCTGATGGTAAAACCCAATTACGAGAAAACAGTGGAGGTATTCATTGGTGTCAACAGGACCAAAAACGCATCCATTTTGGGCTTGCACAGAATGAAAAGGTTAGCGAATTAGTTATCCATTGGCCAAGCGGAATACTCCAAAAATTAACCGACATAGAAGTTAATCAAGTGTTGCACGTCGTTGAGGATGGGGTTCAAACGCAGCTTCCTGGCGATGTTAATCGAGATGGGCGGGTAGATATACTGGATCTCCTTGTTGTTATATCACACTTTGGAGAAGACCCGCCTTCAAACGCACGAAGTGATGCTAACAAAGATGGACAAGTAAATCTTGAAGATGTTGTTTGGATTATCAAGATTATTGAAGAGAACCAGAATAGCAATGCGGCACCTGTTCAGAGACCTTCAACTCGACCTATTCCCAATACCATATCACAAGGTATTACCACGTTGACAGACACGGAATTAACACTTCTTCATTCTTTTTATCAAAAAATTGAAGAAATGCCAGGGAACTCTACACAAATAGAATTGGTCAAACGATTTTTAGGACATCTACTGATGCCCGCGAATAGTCCTTTGGAAACGAAACTCTATGCGAATTACCCGAATCCTTTTAATCCCGAAACATGGATTCCATATCAACTTGCGGAAGATGCTAAGATTACTATACGTATTTATAACACATCAGGTAAGATTGTAAAAACACTTTTTTCTGGACATCAGACATCAGGGTATTACATCACCCGTGGTAAAGCCGCATATTGGGATGGTAGGAACGAATCTGGAGAGGCTGTTGCGAGCGGTGTCTATATCTATGAACTGGTAACTCCAAAAACTAAACATACTAAACGACTTGTAATACTAAAGTAGAAGGCAAAAATATGAAAAAAACCTCATTGGTTACTGGTGGAGCAGGCTTTATGGGTGCCCACCTCGTTAATGAGTTACTTCGCGACGAAAATCTTGAAGTAGTTGTACTTGATGACCTGAGCGGTGGATTTCACGAAAATGTCAACCCAAACGCAACATTCGTAGAAGGTAGTATACTTGATGTATCACTAATAAACCAACTTTGTGAGCAATATAAATTTAACTATATCTATCATCTTGGGGCGTACGCTGCAGAAGGATTGAGCCACTTCATCAAAAGATTTAACTATCAAAATAACCTTATCGGTAGTGTTAATCTGATAAACGCCGCTATCAACTATAATGTTGAACGGTTTGTGTTCACCTCTTCCATCGCTGTTTATGGTGAAAACCAACTTCCGATGCACGAAGGACTCATACCGATGCCCGAAGATTCCTACGGTATTGCTAAATATGCTGTGGAACAAGAACTGGTCGTTTCTAAACGCCTCTTTGACTTGGATTACACCATTTTCCGACCACACAATGTCTACGGCGAACTTCAGAATATCAGTGATAAATATCGAAATGTTATCGGTATCTTCATGAATAAAATTATGCAAAATGAACCTTTGGTTATCTTTGGAGATGGAGAACAGACGCGCGCCTTTACACATATCGCAGATGTCGCACCGCACATCGCGCGCTGCGTAGATATACCGGAAACCTCATGTGAAGTATTCAATGTCGGTTCGGATATACATGTTTCTGTCAATGAATTAGCGTATCTCGTCATGACAGTCATGGAAAAAGAGGTGCCTGTAAAACATCTTCGCGAGAGGGAAGAGGTGAAGCATGCCTATTGCACACATGAAAAATTCCACAAAGTTTTCGGGGAGTCGTCACAGGTTTCACTTCCAGAAGGTTTAGGTAGAATGGCAGCATGGGCAAAGTCTGTTGGACCACGGGATTCTATTTTATTTAAGGACATTGAAATTCGCAAAAACCTACCTGAAGGTTGGAAATAATTTCTCCATCACTGATTTGAAATTTGCATGCTGAAGAAACTCCTACGGCACAATACCTTTTGGGTAATGGTAATTACCTTTGTTGGAATGGGATTAAGTCTGCTCGTCCGTGCCATTTTGATTCCTAAGCGGTTTGATATCGGCATCACATCAGACGCACTTATTACCGCATTAAAAGTCGTGTTGTTAGTGGATACGGTGGTCCGGGAAGGTGCTAAGTTTAGTCTTGTTCCGCTCTTTATCACATGCGAAAAGGAGATGACGGAAACAGAATACCGGCGTTTTACAAATAGTCTCCTTAATTTTTTACTTTGTGTAGGTTTAGGCATTTTTATCCTAATTGAACTTTCCGCACCTTGGATTGTGAGGGCATTATCATCAACTATTGATGCCCAGAAGACGACCACACTGTTGCGGTTATGTGCCCCATTGATTATCTTTGGATGTGGTAGCACCGTACTGGGGGCGTTGTTGAACAGTCGACAGCGCTTTAAAACGGTTGCCCTCAGAAATGCTCTGCCTGCAGGTGTAGCCGCGGTAGTATTTCTATTGCTATGGAGTACTGAGAACTTAGAAAATTGGATAGCGATTTCATACACAGGGGGCTTTGTTTTATATTTTGGATGGTTGTGCATCGGGATGTATCGAACAGGACATCGGTTTCAGTTTGAAGGAATTTCCCTTGATACGCTGCGTTCTTTGAAAAATACGGTTACTTTGCCAACACTCGGTTTCACTGTTCGGCAAGTTACAAATCGCTTGTTAGTTGAAGTATCCCTTGTCTCACAGCTCGGAAGTGGGGCAGTTACACTTTATGAATGCGCTTTTAGGATTTTTTCTGCATTACAGACCCTTATTGGGATCAGCATTGCTACAACTGGTTTGCCCGATATGGCAACACAAGATGTGGAGGATAATCAGCTCAAATTGAGACGTACACTCAATCGAAACATAGCAACAGCATTTTGCATCGCACTTCCAGTGACATTACTACTTCTTTTGAGCCACACAAAAATTGTCTCACTTTTGTATACAGGGAATAAATTTGATCAGACTTCAATTCAACAAATAGCGCAAGTACTCTTCTGGCTCAGCACTGGGATGGTTTTTTCGTGTTTGATACCTGTGCTGAATGCTGGACTCTATGCCCAAAAAGCGTTCAGATTGATTTTTAGAAACATGGTAACGATGGCAATTTTTAACTTTGTCTTGGCTTATGGATTAGTTAAAGCATGGGGGCTTCTCGGTATCGCTTTAGCCGTTTCAGTCACTGCAGTTCTTGCTGTTGCAAATTTGACATATTTACTTCAAAAAACCGGAATTGTCTTGCTACAACGAGGTTGAAGCAAGATTTTAGTTGAAATTGAACTTAAATGATTGTAATGGGTATCGGTTTTAGTTTTGGACAAATTTATGAGCATCCCTACAGAAAAAGTCAGTGATTACCATTACCTAATTGTAGGTGGAACAACTAAGGCAGCAACAACATCCTTGTTTGCATATCTTGCAGACCATCCCGCTATTTGTGGTGCTACCTATAAGGAAACGCGATTCTTCCTTGACAGTGATTATCCCTTGCCTTCAAAATATCGATACACTGGAGATTTGGAAGAATATAATCTTTTGTTTCCAACTTGTGATGACGATCAAGTACGCCTTGACTCAACACCGGATTACCTGTATTGCCCACAAGCACTTGTGCGAATCGCTAAATTTCTGCCGCATGCAAAGTTAGTCTTTAGTCTTCGTGAACCAATTTCACGGTTAATCTCGTGGTATCGGTTCGCGAAACAAATTGGAAAATTGCCCCAAGACCTCAGTTTTGATGCGTATGTTAAAATGCTTTTTGATGTAGAAGAAGAACATTTACAAATGGACAAGGCTTCCGCAGCGGAAAAACCTATCCACGAACAGTACATGCAGGCACTTAGGCAAGGATGTTACGCGATCTATCTGAAGGAGTATTTTAAACAATTTGAGGCAAATCGTCTCTACATCTTCTTTTATGAAGACCTTGCCGCATACCCTTCAAAAGTTCTTACAGAGTTATGCAACTTTGCTGGCATAGACGGAAAATTTTATGAAGACTACGCGTTTAAGGTCACGAATCGTACCGAAACAATGAAGAATTCGGAATTCCATAAAAAATATCGAGATTTTCGATTTCGCTTACGTCAGTGGACACATAATAAACCAATAATTCACAATCCGTTAAGATTATTGAGACGAACAATTGAACCACTTTATCTTCGATTAAACACACGCCCAACTGAAAACGTCCACATGTCAGAAGATACACAAACCCAATTGGTTGATTATTATAAAAACGATGTCCGTGACCTCGTAGAATTAATCGGAAAAATGCCGCCTTGGGAACCGTTTTCTTTGGTGTCGTAAGACAAATCATCCTGCCTTTCTGCTCAAGGAGATTCGTTTTGACTAATAAGTTAATTCAACTCATGATTGTGGGCACACAAAAGTCTGGAACATCTTCATTGCTGCGCTATTTAACACAACACCCTGATATCTATACCCATCCACAACCTGAGATGACTTTTTTCCTTCAAGATCATGAGTATACACGCGGGTACGAATCGGCATTTTCTAAATACTTCTCTCAGTGTCCAGAGGACCAAAAACTTATTGCCAAAAATGTGATGGTGATGCACTCACCGGAAATTATGCAACGAATTTATGAACATAATCCGGAGATACATCTCGTTGTGCTACTGCGGGAACCGGTAGCACGCGCTTACTCAGCTTATTGGTGGGCAAGACGTAGAGGTTGGGAAAACATCAAGACATTTGAAGATGCACTTGCTGCTGAGGAAGCACGACTTAAAGAAGATTGGTTTAAATGGCGACAGTGTGGGTATCTCAATAACAGCACCTACTACCCGCACGTCAAAAGTATAATTACCCAATTTGGAGAAAATCATGTTCATTGCATTTTGACCGATGAATTACAAGAAAATCCAAAAACCCTTTGCCAAAAACTCTTTAAACTTCTTAATATTCGATCTGATTTTGAACCTTTAGTAGGTGAACGCCACAACCAAGCAGCAATGCCTCGATCTGAAAAGTTTAATTTTCTTTTTACACAGTTTCTATCGTCTCACAATCCACTGAAACGAGCAATTCGTAAACTTGTACCAGATGCTGCTGCTTACAGATTGAGAAAAACAATCCTGAACTGGAACGATAAACCATTTTCACCACCGCCGATGAACCCAAAGACACGCGAACAATTGGAAAGTTATTTCAAACCTTTTAATGAAGAATTAGCAGAATTATTAGGAAAAGATTTATCACATTGGAATACCCATAAAGCAGCTACGTAATGCTCAAATCAATAAATACTCCTTATCCGATTAGTATCTGAAAAATGTTTATAATCTATTTTCTCACGGGTTACGTCGCTTTTGAAGAGTTTGTACTGAAATTTCTGCCTGTCAGTGATGCTGTTTACTCCTATCTAAGATTCTTAGGTGAACTGCTTATCTATGCGGCATTTGCAAAACTCGTTATACACAAACTCTACAAAGGAATCCCCTTTGTCAAAACAGCAATAGATTTCCCAGTTATCGGCTTTTACGTTGTGGTATTTCTTTCAATGGTAATAAACCGTTCACCATTGATCGGGAGCATTTATAATATTCGTCCATTCGCGCGATATATAGTCCTCTTTTATCTTATTGCTAATTCACCATTGTCTGAAAAACGCATTGCAACGCTTCTACGGGTAATTTTGTGTGTTGGTGTAGCGCAACTGTTTGCAGGTATGATTCAATGGGCTGGAGGTCGCGGTGCTTTTGACTTCTTCCTTCCACGTGCGTCAACGCTTGAAGTCGGTGGGTTCACAAAAGAATACAGATTGCTTGAACTCGGTCGAGAAATTGGAAGTATCTACGGCACTTTAGGGGACACCGTTATTTACGGGGTGTTCATGATTCTTATCCTTGTCATCTTTCTTTCACGTGTAAGACGGTTAGAGTATCTGAATCTACTCGGTATAGTCGTCCTATTAATGTTCATTGCCCGTTCTTACTCACGCGCTGCCACTTTTTCAGCAATTCTTGCTTGTGCCGCATGGTTCTTCTTTCAATACGGTTGGAAACAAACACTCCGTTTATCGTTAGCAATATTATTGGTTTTCGGTATTGTCTTAGCAATAGTGAATCCATTTAGCTTGGAGTACGTAAATCCGCGTAAAGCGAAAGTTGGTTTGGTTGGGAATCTAACAGGTGTATTTTCTGGTTCTTATGTTCGTATTGCACAAAAACAGAGACTCGGTGCCTTAATTGGGAATGTGCCGACAGTACTCACAAACAAACCGATTTTAGGATATGGTGCTGACCAGAACAGCACGATTGAAAAACTAAACATGAGCAAACGATCATTTCTTTTAAAAGTTCTGAGCAAGAAAGGATTTAAGGATGTTTATTGGGTCGCTATCCTCTGTTTTTATGGTCTGTTAGGGTTAGGTTTATTCAGTTTAATATTTCTCCGTCTTTTTATGGCAGCGTTAAGTCTTTACAAGCGCGCAGTTAGTAGATATGCTAAGGAGATCGCGATGATAATGCTTTGTCTCGTTACAGTTACTGTATTCTTGCTCTTTTTCAATCGAACACTCGAATTTCGCGGCTACGGGTTCTATTTTTGGTTGTGCGCGGGACTGATGTTTGCAAGTGATGCCTCACTTAAGACCTATAAACCGCTCAGGATTACTATATGAGATACATTAACCAAGATCAAACTGGGAAAAGAAATTCATTTTCATCATTTGTCTTCTTATTCTCCATCATTCTATTAGTATGTTTGCTATTTTTGGTGGTGTTTCGTGGCTGTGAAAAAAAATCTCTAATTTCCGGTGGAATACGTTTTGAGGTTAACGCACAAGCAAAAACACATTTAAGAAAAGAACTTTTTGGCTTCAATACGAACATGATAAGTGGAGATTATGGGTACCTTGATGAAGATTTTTTTGCTTTAACAAAAGCACTTCAACCGAAAACATTGAGGTTCCCTGGCGGTACAGTTGGCAATTTCTATCATTGGAAAACCAAGGGTTTTATTGAAAGCGAGATGGGGTCAACTCTATATCCTCAACTGAATAGACGAAACAAAGGAAATTACATTAGGCTTCAAAAGCGGCGGAACGGTATTATTTCTTTTGATGATTTTATGCAATTATGCCAAGAATTGAATATAACTCCTATTGTCGTTGTTAACCTCTGGACCGGTACTCCTGATGAGAGCGCGGAATGGGTTCGTTACGCTAAAACTAAGGGCTACAAGATTACACATTGGGAACTTGGCAATGAATATTATCTCCCGCATTATGCAAACAAATTTCGCACTGCAGAAATCTATTTGAAGGAAGCAAAAAAACATGCGTTAGCAATGAAAGCCGTTAATCCTGATATAAAAGTATCTGTATGTGCGACTCCTATAGCATTCCATAAAGAGGGATGGCTAATAAAAACAGCACAGCGCAAATGGGATGAAAAACTCGCCGAGAACACTTATCCATCAACAAATAGTTGGTATGATGCCTATACTGTTCATGTCTACGCCTATAAAGCAGTACGAAAAACAGACATTGAGATGATGCGGGGTTACCTCTTTGGCTGGATCCACTTCGGTATAGATGAAGCAATGGAGTACTATGAGAAATTGTTTCCTGATAAAGAGATGTGGGTAACGGAATGGAATATCGCTAATCCTGCCAACCGTGTTGCTAACACACAACTTCATGCCATGTATGTTGGTGATTTCTTTCTCAAAATGCTAAGCACACCCCGAATTACACAAGCAAATTTCCATGTGATTGCCGGTCCCGGAAAAGGTTATCCTGTATTTTCACCCATAACACCTGCATCACCAAAAACTTTTTGGAAATATGGTGGGGAGCCAGAATCAGATTATGGAGACACAATTCGCCGCACTGTCTATTATCCGTTTCAATTAATTGGTGAGGCATTTGCAGAATCAGATACGCAGTTTACCGTTTCGCTACAAAATTTACCGATGCTCGAAGGACAATTAGAATATAAAGGGAAACAGATGTCAGGAATTCAAGTTCAAGCGATCGGAAACACTGAAACCGTCTATATTTTTGTCAGCAATCGCTCTGCAAAGGAACTGACGCCCCAACTTGCTATTGACGGAAAACGGTTTAAAAAAGAAGTCACATATCGTTATGTTGCAAATGGTAGTCTTACTGCAACCAACGGAGGCAATGCTGAAATGGAAGGCTCCGGCGAAATTGAGGTGCGTATTCAGGAATGGACAGGGAATTCTGCAGAACTCACAATTCCTAAAAACAGTTTTGGCGTGATAGAGGTCAAAAAGTGAAATTGAATAAAATGCTTTTCGTTGTAGGGAATAGCCGAAGTGGAACAACAATGATGGGACGTATTTTAGGGAAACATTCTGATGTTTATACTTTTGGCGAACTCCACTTTTTTGGTCAGTTGTGGTCTCCCGCATCCTCTTCCGAGTTACATAAGAAAGATGCAGAAAAGTTGGCTTCGCGGCTATTCTGTATTCAACGGGAAGGTTACCGTACACACGGCAATCCCAATAGTTTTCTGGGAGAATCTCGGCACTTTCTTAACGAATTGGTCGAATATCCAGCAACCCCTGACTGTCTCTATTCAGCATTTCTACAATACGAGACATTACAAAACAACAGAATAATCCCTTGCGATCAAACACCGCGCAATGTGTTTTACATTGATGACATCCTCCGACTCTATCCACAAGCAAAAATTATTAACATGATTCGGGATCCGCGGGATGTTCTGCTATCTCAAAAACAAAAGTGGAAACGCCGCTATCTCGGAGGCACCGATATGCCGATGAGAGAAACAATCCGTGATTGGATTAACTACCATCCTATCACGATCAGCCGAATTTGGCACACTGCTGTTACTGCCGCAGATAGATTTGCTGATAATGAACGTGTCATTTCAATTTACTTTGAAAAACTACTTGCACATCCTGAAACCACGGTCTCTGATGTTTGTCAATTTATAGGAATTGATTACGCTACTTCAATGTTACAAGTGCCGCAAGTCGGTTCTTCTGTTAACACAGATAAACCCAATCAACTCGGTATTAATCCAACTCGCGCACACAACTGGCACAGCAATCACAATAATAAAAAAGATTCTGATCTACCAACCGAAAGACGAGAATCCCTCAGTTCCACGGAAATTTACATATCCGAAAAAATAAATAGGACGCTGATGGAAAAACATAACTATATTCCTGTTTCAACACGTCCAAACATTTTTGGTTTGGCTGTCAATTTTCTCTCATTTCCTATGAAATTAGCGGCTGCATTCATTTGTAACCTTGATAGGATTAAGAACATCCGTGAAACTTTAAAAAGACGTCTGTAAACCAATATTGATCCGATGAAGCATGATAGCCCAAATTAATTCTGAATATATCACAACGCGTCCAACAAAAGCACTAACTCGACTCATTAGTTATGCCTTTTTTGAAGGACGACCTGTAACAACAAAAGGTAGATGGATAAATCCAGTTGTATTTTCTCTCCTGAAAAAGGCTGCGAGTAGTAGTAGACGATTCACACCTGTTGAAAAACCTATTTTTATTCTTGGCACAGGACGAAGCGGCACAACGGTTTTAGGGATTGTGCTTTCTATGCATAGAGATGTAGGGTTTTTAAATGAACCGAAAGCGATGTGGCATCTCATCCATCCACATGAAGACATCATTGGGAATTACAGTCTAAACCATGCTAAGTACCGTCTCAACGCTGAAGATGCAACAGACGAAATGTGTCAACAGGCTGCCCAGATGTTTGGTGCCTATTTAGCAGTAACCGGTTCAAGACGTGTTGTTGATAAATATCCTGAACTAATCTTCAGGGTTGATTTCGTCCGCGCTCTATTCCCCGATGCGCGGTTTATTTTTCTTGTCCGAAATGGGTGGGATACATGCCATTCAATTGCTAACTGGTCAAAACGACTCGGTGCTCAAGTCAATGGCGAGAAACACGATTGGTGGGGTGTGGATGACCGCAAATGGAAACTAATAATAGATCAACTGGTTACTACAGACGCAGATTTGAAAAACATCGTTGAGGATGTGAAAAATTTTGATCGACACTTAGACAGGGCATCTGTTGAATGGGTATTAACCATGCGTGAAGGGCTGCATCTAATGCAAAACTTACCCAACTGTACCTACATAATTCATTTTGAAAAATTAACATCAACACCCCAAGAAGTACTATCACCTCTATGCGAATTCTGTGAATTGCTAACAGACACAACGTTCCTAAATTATGCACAACATACCCTAAAACCGGTACCGCCGAGAGAACCATTTGATTTACATACAAAGATAGCACCGATTTTCTATGACACGATGTCAAGATTAGGGTATAATAACTAAATAAGCATTGAAATAAGGGAGACTGTCAATGTGAATTATTCATAAGTGTATAGTTCACTTGAAGAAAAGTTAATATGAGATTATTGACATTGTTGATTTTGATAATGCTTTGCGGATCAGCATTCCTTATCGGGTGCGAGCAACGGATGGAACAGTCCATCATGCAGGTTGTAACTCCTTCAGAGAGTTCTATAGAAAAAGCAAGATCCGCAATGGAAAAGGTTAATAAAAGACGGACAGAGGTCCACCAAACAGCAGAAAAAATTGGTGATTTTTCCACCATATTCACTGCTTCTGAGAACATCTTCAAAGAAGAACTCGGTTTTAGAAAAGGGTTTTGGGTTGATTTAGTCGAGATATATCGCCAAGAGAATCTGGAAAATGCTACGCTATCAGAAGGATTTAAGAACCTACAAGAAACCTTTGCTGAAAAACTAACAGAAGGCACACTTGGCATGTTTTACTTTGAATATATCAGATCCTTTGACGAAATAATCATTGAATATCTCCGTTTGTCATTTGATTTTCCTGAAAAAAGCGAGAAAGAACTTGTTACACTATTCAGACAATCTGTGAATGACAGAGAAATTACTATTGTATTTCCATAAGGAGCATTTACATTATGCACAAAGAATCGACTGGGCAAAAACATAAACAGCATTCTGATAAACGTCCTTTTACCCGACGCGATTTTCTTTCAACCAGCTTGAAAGCCGGTGCAGCAGCATTCACAACAGCACTTCTACCCAAATTCCGTGCAGATGCTGCCGGACAATACAATGTGTTGTTTATCATTGTAGACGATCTACGCCCTATGTTAGGCTGCTATGGACATTCAGAGATGCATACGCCTAATATTGATAGACTTGCTGAGAGAGGAACACTCTTTAACCGTGCTTACTGCCAATTTCCTGTTTGCAATCCTTCAAGAGCTTCTATACTTACAGGATTGCGTCCGGAGACAAACGGTATCCAAGATAATTATACACATTTTCGTGACACAGTGCCTAATGCGGTTGCTTTCCCACAACATTTCAAAAACCATGGCTATCATACACTGTCTATTGGTAAAATTGAACATAGCCGGACAGTTATCAATGATGAACTTTTATGGAGTGCTCCTATTTCGAAGCCATCAAATCCATATTCTAGCAGGATTCATTCTTGGCGAGCTCTTGAGGTTGACGATAATGATCTCAGGGATGGTAAAATTGCGAAGCGTGCAGTAGAGGTGTTAGAAGAAATTAAGAATTTACAGTTTTTACTTGCAGTCGGGTTCTACAAGCCCCATTTGCCCTTCAACGCACCAATTAAGTATTTTGAATTGTATGACACTCAATTTACTGAAAATGTTCCGGATATAATTATAAGCCCCCGGAATGAAGGTAGACATTTTTCAGATATACCTACCGAAGGTGGACCGCTTTCAAAAGAAAAAACATTGGAGTTGATTCGAGCGTATGCAGCATCAACAAGCTACATGGATGTCCAAGTAGGGCGCGTCTTGGATCAACTTGATGCACTTAGACTAACCGAGAATACAGTTATCGTTTTAGCCGGTGACCATGGATTTCATCTTGGAGAGAATGGTAGATTTGCCAAGAGAACTATTTTTGAAGTTGCACTTCGTTCACCTTTGATTGTC
Organism: Candidatus Poribacteria bacterium; assembly: GCA_965219695.1. Taxonomy (GTDB): domain Bacteria; phylum Poribacteria; class WGA-4E; order WGA-4E; family WGA-3G; genus MSPOR6. Next base: position 32,338 of record CBDCOJ010000028.1, read on the forward strand.
AGTTTTCCTGGACAGTCTTCCCGCGGTGTGAAAACAGATGCTCTTGTTGAACTTGTTGATATCTATCCAACGTTATGCGATCTATGTCAATTGCCAATTCCATCAGAACTTGAAGGCTTAAGTATGGCACCTGTCATTGAAGCACCAGCGCGCCCATGAAAAACTGCTGCTTTTAGCCAAGTTGACGTTGACCCTGCACACTCTATTCGCACAGAACGATACCGATACACGGAGCGGAGAAAAACAAGAGAACTTTACGATTTTCACGTTGACCCAGGTGGAACTATGAACATTGCTGATCTTCCAGAAAACGCGGAACTCGTAAAACACCTCAGCGAACGTCTTCAGGCTGGTTGGCAAGCAGCTTTACCTACTCACCAAGAACAAAATACCAATTCCATATTTCTTCCGTGGGATGTGAACAATGACGGTGTCGTTGATATCCAAGACCTACTTTTAGTCGCAAACAGTTTTGAAACTGATACTCTTGAATATCCGAAAGTTGATGTAAATCAAGATGGTAATGTTGATTTAATTGATTTTCTATTTGTTGCTTCGCATTTTGGTGAATCAAGCAAAACTAAAGCACCAAAATCTGTTCCTATGCCATTTCAACATGTCGACAGAGTTCAGCACTTGCTTACAGAAGCACGTTTGGCAAATGACGGTTCTGACTTATTTCGTCAAGGAATTACAAACTTAGAGATGTTAATAGATTCTGCAATGCCACCAAAAACTGTGCTCTTACCGAACTATCCGAATCCCTTTAATCCTGAGACGTGGATACCTTACGATTTGGCGGAGGACGCCGATGTTTATATCCATATTTACAATCAGAAAGGTGAAACTATCCGTCAGTTATCACCCGGTTTTCAAACTGCTGGCATACATCGAAGCCAAGCGCGCGCCGCACATTGGGATGGACGAAATTCTATGAATGAGTTAGTTGCAAGTGGTGTCTATTTTTACACACTTCACGCGGGGCAAACTCAAGCTACGCGCAAAATGGTAATTACAAAATAGGGTACAATTCAATGAAACATACTAAGCTACAGAAATCAATATTACGACCATTTACACGTCGGGACTTCTTATCAACCAGCTTGAAAGTCGGTGCAGCGGCTTTCACAACCGCACTTCTACCAAGATTCCATGCAGAAGCCGCTGGACAATATAATGTGCTGTTTATCATGGTTGATGATCTACGACCCATGTTAGGCTGCTATGGACATTCAGAGATGCATACGCCTAATATTGATAGACTTGCTGAAAGAGGTACACTTTTCAATCGTGCCTATTGTCAATATCCGCTGTGTAGTCCATCTCGTACTTCAATGATAACTGGGTTGCGTCCAGAAACAACAGATGTCCTAAATAATTCAGACGATTTTAGGCAGAAATTGCCTGATGTAGTAACACTCCCGCAGCATTTTAAAAGATATGGATACCATACACAATCTGTCGGTAGGGTAGCCCATCTCCCAAGACTCCAAGATGATGAAAACTCATGGAGTGCCCCGTCATGGAGACCTACATGGATACCTTTTGACATAGAGACAACTCCATCTTGGCAGGCACTTGACGTTGGAGACGATGAACTCAGGGATGGAAAAACAGCAAGACGAGCCGTTCAAGTTTTAGAACAGATCAAACAACAACAATTCTTTCTGACGGTTGGGTTTTATAAACCGCATCTTCCTCTCAAAGCACCACGAAAATATTTTGAGTTGTATGATCCCCAAGACTTTGACTTACCCGCTTCTAATATGCCGCCTATAGATGCGCCTGAAAGAGCTCTCAATAATTGGAATTCTATCAGAAGATACCAAGATCTACCTGCCGGAACAGAACCACTTTCTGACGAGAAAACCCTGGAGTTGACTCGGGCATACGCGGCAGCTACAAGTTACATAGATGCACAAATTGGACGTGTATTAGCACAATTAGATGTTCTTGGTCTCACCGAAAGAACTGTCATCGTTTTCTGCGGGGACCATGGGCATCACCTTGGTGAACATGGGATATGGGGCAAGCAAACCTTGTTTGAAGTTTCGCTCCGTTCACCTTTAATTGTGAGTGTTCCAGGGCAACAAGCAGCAGAAACGAATGCCTTATCTGAACTTGTTGACATCTACCCGACATTGTGTGGAGCATGCCAACTTCCAATGCCTCCACAATTAGAAGGTCTGAACCTGATGCCAATCATTGAACAGCCGACACGTCCATGGAAAACCTCTGCTTTTAGTCAATTCCGTCAAGGAAACTCCATGCGGACAGAACAGTACCGATATACCGAATGGGGAAATAATGGGCACCTTGGGCAGGAGTTATACGATTATTACACTGACCCGTATGAGACAGTCAATATCGCACATCTTCCAGAAAACAAGGAACTTGTTGAACAACTCAGCGAAAAACTGCACGCTGGCTGGCAGGGAGCATTATCTAATATACCTGAACAATTCCATGTTCCACAAATGTTACCGTGGGATATAAACAACGATGGTGTTGTTGATCTCCAAGACCTGGTTTTGATCTCAAGTAACTTTGGTGTTGAGGCGCCAGAAAACCCGAAAGTTGACGTTAACAGGGATGGTAATGTTAACATCATTGACTTGCTAATAGTTGCCGCACATCTCGGTGAATCTACCAACACGGAGGCACCAGCAACACAGACAGAGATTTTCCCAAAACATCTTAGTTTAGTAGATGGATGGCTCACAGAGGCACGCTTAGCCGACGATGGTTCTAATGTTTTTAAACAGGGCATAACTACCTTAGAAGGATTACTTAATCGTGTAACTCCCGAAAAAACAGCGCTTTTACCCAACTATCCGAATCCTTTTAATCCAGAGACTTGGATACCTTATGATTTAGCACAAGATACGGATGTTCACATCCATATTTTTAACCTGAAAGGTGAATCAATCCGAGAGTTATCACTGGGTTTCCAAACTGCAGGCACATATAGGTCTCAGGCGCAAGCCGCATACTGGGATGGACGGAATTCTGAAGGGGAACTTGTTGCAAGCGGTGTCTATTTTTATACACTCCAGGCAGGTCAGATGAAAGCAACACGCCGAATGGTAATTATAAAATAAAGGAACGCTTATGAAAAACATTAAGCAGCAAAAAGTATCTTCTCAACCATTTACTCGACGAGATTTCTTGTCAACGAGTTTGAAGGTAGGTGCTGCCGCTTTCACGACAGGACTTTTACCCAAACTCAGAGCAAATGTTGATTGTCAATACAATGTCTTGTTTATCATGGCTGATGATCTCCGTCCTTTACTTGGATGTTATGGATATCCACAGATGCACACACCTAACATTGACCGACTTGCGCTGCGCGGCACACTTTTTAACCGTGCCTATTGCCAGTATCCTTTATGTAACGCATCCCGAACATCAATACTCACAGGATTAAGACCTGAGACAACAAAGGTGTTTGCCAACTCAGACAAATTTCGAGAGGAGTTACCAAATGCTGTGACGCTTCCACAGCACTTTAAAGCACACGGCTATCATACTCAATCCATTGGCAAAATTTTGCATAACCTCGCTATGCAAGATGATGCCTACTCCTGGAGTACCGCTTCGTGGACGCATAAAAGATCTTATAATCGAGAATCGGTTCCTTCTTGGCAAGCACTTGATGTTAAAGACGATGAACTCAGTGATGGGAAAATTGCAAAGCGCTCCTTAGAAGTTTTGGATGAAATTCAAGACGAACAGTTTTTTCTTGCTGTTGGTTTTCAAAAACCCCATTTGCCTTTCTATGCTCCAAAGAAGTACTACGAATTATACAAAGATGAGAACATTAGCCTTCCTAATCTTCCCACTTCTTTCAATAGATATTTAGGGGAGGTATCAAATTTTCAAGATATTCCAGATAGAGGTCCTCTCTCGGATGCGGAAAGATTAGAATTGATGCGAGCGTATGCGGCATCAGTAAGTTTTATTGATGCACAAGTCGGACGTGTCTTAGATCGGTTGGACGCACTTAGGTTAACTGAAAATACAGTTATCGTATTTGCAGGCGACCACGGTTTTCATCTTGGAGAACATGGGAGATGGGGAAAGTTTACCCTTTTTGAGGTTTCTCTCCATTCACCATTACTTATCAGTGTTCCAGGAAAACAGCCTTCCCGAACCGATGCCTTGGTAGAACTTGTAGATATCTATCCGACTATGTGTGATGCCTGCCAAATTCCGATACTGCCACAATTAGAAGGCATCAGCATGATACCAGCCATTGAACAACCGACACGTTCATGGAAAACTGCTGCCTTCAGCCAACTTCAAGGAAAGAATGCTATTAGGACTGAACAATACAGATACATTGAGCGGGGAAACAGGAGAGAACTCTATGATTATCATGCTGATCCAAATGAGACAGTAAATATAGCGAATCTACCAGAAAACAAGGAACTTGTCGCACAGCTCAGTGAACGCCTCCATGCAGGGTGGCAAGCGGCTCTGCCAGATGTTTCAGAACAGACCACTGTCCCACAAACATTACCATGGGATATAAATAACGATGGCGTTGTTGATGTCCAAGACCTTGTTCTTATCTCAAACAATTTTGGGATGGAGACTCCAGAGCATCCGAAAGCAGATGTAAATAAAGATGGAAACGTTGATATTATAGATTTGCTATATGTCGCATCGCATTTCGGAGAATCTTGCATTGCATCAGCATCTCCAGCATCTGTTTCACAAGAACATGTTGATAGCATTTCTGAATGGCTAACTGAAGCATATCAAGCAGATGACGGTTCCGACGTTTTTCGCCGCGGAATTGCGAACTTAGAAGCACTCTTTAACACCGTAATCCCTAAAAAAACAACCCTTCTTCCGAATTTTCCTAATCCTTTCAATCCAGAGACTTGGATACCTTATGATTTGGCAAAAGATGCAGATGTAAACATTGAAATCTATAATCTGAAGGGAGAAATTATTAGGAAACTGAATATCGGCTTTCAGACTGCTGGTACCTATCGGAGTAAAACAAAATCAGCACATTGGAATGGGTGTAATTCCACTGGCGAACCAGTCGCAAGTGGAATCTATTTTTATTCTCTTAACGCTGGTACGGTAAGACCGATCCGTCGAATGACAATTCTCAAATAAAATTAATTTCATTTGTTCCCTGGAGGCAGAAAACACATGTTTTTTAGAATCTTTCTTATATTCTGCATAGTTACAAATTTTTTGTATTTTCCACGTGCTGATGCTGCATCGCTTATAAATGTCCCCCTTAATCCAGATATATCCGATTTTAATACTGAAACCTACCGCTTTATTCATCGTTTACTTAATAAACGTGTGGTTTCGGGTGTAACGCGGGGTTCTTTACCGTTTACGCGGAAACAGGTTGCATCTTTGCTGGTAGAGGCGTCTCACAAACTTGATAGAGGCGAACTAACCTTGAGCGATAATGACCAGAAACGCTTAAAGGACTTATCAGCCTTTTACTCAGAGGCGGGAACACAAACCCCTCCCAATCGACGATTACACTTGGCCACACTTACTGACAACTCTACCTCTCGTATCTCCTTTGATTTACGGGTTGGACACCAAGAGATCACACGTTTAGTTGATAATGTGTCTGAAGTGCCAAACGTTGAAGGAAATATGCACGTTACTACGCTGTATCCACATCTATATGGACAGTTTGAGGATAGTTTTGCTTTTTCAGGAGACATAGCATATAGGTCGTTGTATGGAGACTTTTTTGATGATGTCTTTGCTGACGAATCGAAACATAGACAATTGGAAGGAAAACTTAAAAACAGGATTGCTAATAATAATTATCTCAAATTTAATTTGCCTTGGTTTGAGTTGCAATTCGGTCAGGACAATCTCCAATGGGGACCTGGCTATCATGGAAACCTGCTGATTTCCTCAAATCCTTTAGCCATGGATATGGTGAAATTTCAAACTAACTACAAAACTATATCATTTACAGCATTCACTGGTGTGTTAGAAGACATGTCAGAAGACATCAATGAAAAATACATTTCAGGCCACAGAATTGAAGGATATTACTGGGATAGGTTTGGTTTTGGAATATCTGAGGTAGTTATCTATGGTAACCGGTTTGAACCTGGATATTTGAATCCTGTTAACATATATTTCATAAACGAGCAAACTATATCGCGGGCTGACAGTCGTGCCCCAGGTAGTGGGGATAATGTGTTTGTTAGTGTTGATTTTCGGTTACGTCCTATAGATAATCTTGAAGTATACGGTGAGTTGACGGTTGACGATGGGAATCCTGCTGTCAGTTTTAAACATTGGGATACGAAGTTTGGTATCCTTGGCGGAATTTATCTAACGGACCCCTTTGGACTAACAGATACTGATTTCCACGCCGAATACACTTTTATAAACCAATACGCATATACACACGTCAATCCTGCAAACGTTTATAAACATTTCACTACACCTGTTGGACATCATATCGGTTCTGATGCAGATAATCTATGGATCGAACTGCGAAGACGTTTTACAGATAAGCTGGAGACCGTTTTTGGCTACGAACTTGAACGTCATGGTGAAGGTGACATAGATAAAAATCATCCGTCTGACGCACCGAAAGACGACGTGTGGACACCACTCTCTGGGATTACAGAAAGTGAACATCGCTTAAAGATAGGTTTTAATTGGGTTAATATTGGTCATTATTCGTTCTACGGTGAGTGGGTGAGAATTTGGAGACGGAATCTTGATAACCGTCAAGATGTACATGAAACAGGGAATGAAATCCAAGCAAAAGCACTTTATAGATTTTAAGTAGTCTCTTAAGAAGTTTGCAGTCGTCCCCTTACCATTAGAGTGAAATACGAACCTCAATTAGAATAACATTTTTAATGAAGATTCATGTTGGTTATCGCATCAAAGAAATTGTTTTATAGGTTTATCTTGGTATCATTCGGAAGAATATAAGATGAAAATTCGCGTATTAGGCATACGAGGTCTTCCAGCAACTTATAGTGGGTTGGAAACCATCATGGGTGAACTTGCACCGCGCTGGGTAGAAGCGGGGCATGAAGTTACTGTCTATTGCCGGAAAGCCGTTTTTAAAGAGAGACCACGCGAATGGAAAGGTATCAAGTTAATTTACCTACCAAGCATTGAACATAAGATGTTTAGTACTCTTAGCCACAGTTTATTAGCAACTTTACATGCTTCGTTTTCTCCATCTGACGCCATTCTTGTATGGAATGCTGGCAATGGTCCCTTTGGTTGGTTTTTCCGGATTGCTGGTAAAAGTGCTGTTATCAACGTTGATGGAATGGAATGGCTTCGTCCAAAATGGAAAGGTATAGGCGCTGTCTACTTCAAGTGGGCAGCAAAAATGGCTACTTCCGCGTTCCCAATTGTGATTACCGATGCCGAAGAAATGAAAAGACTCTACCTTGAAGAATTAGGTGCTGAGACTACATATATTGCTTACGGAGCAAACATTGAGCCATCTGAGCATCCTGAGATCCTTGAGAGTTATGGGCTTGAATCGCGAAATTACTATCTGATAGCGAGTCGTCTTGTTCCCGATAATAATGCAGACCTGATTTTGGAAGCATTTGTTAACTCAAATAGCCAGAAAAAACTTGCTATAGCTGGTGGGGCAGACTATAAAGGTAACAAACTTGAAAATGAATTTTTAGATAAATTGAAAAGTATAGCCAATGAAAACGTAATATTTTTGGGACATATTGATAGTTCAGAACATATAAAGGAACTTCACCATCACTGCTTCGCTTACATTCACGGGCATCAATTCGGTGGTATAAATCCTTCCATTTTGAAGGCGTTAGGATTTTCCAACTGTATTTTAGCACTCAATACACCGTTCAACCATGAAGTCTTGGAAGGCGGTACTTACGGTGTACTCTTTGACAAAACTTCGGAGGCTCTCAAAGTCGAAATTGAGACGTTAGAGCAGAATCCAGAGAAGGTTGACGACTTCCGTCAGCGTGCGCCTGAACAGATACGAAAACGATTCAATTGGGACCATATAGCAGAACAATATATTGATGTTTTTGAAAAACTACAGAAGAAAAAATGAAATCTGCTAATTTCGGGTGGGATAATGGCACATTTGCCAATAAAATTTAGCGTCTCCAAACCTAACTTTGCATATATGAACGACACAGCACAGACTTCAGTTGAAAGACTTTCTTCCTTTTACGCAAAGCGAGGAAAATATTTACTTGATTTTGTGGCAGCATTTTTATTAATACTGATATTTGCTCCACTAATGATTCTCATTTCAATACTGATTAAACTATCTTCGCGTGGACCAATCTTTTTCTCACATAAACGGGTCGGAATAAATAATAAACTCTTTGTCATTCACAAGTTCAGAAGTCTCCATATAGATACACCTTCCTATTCAGAAAAACCTCATTCAACTGAAGATGTTCGCATTACCGCTGTTGGTAAATGGATTCGGAAAACAAGTTTAGATGAATTACCTCAATTATTTAATGTGATAAAAGGGGAAATGAGTCTTGTCGGTCCACGTCCAGAAATGCCGTTTCTCGCAGAGAATTACGAGGATTGGGAAAATCAACGGCATCTCGTGCGTCCAGGAATGACTGGGTTGTGGCAGCTAAGCCCACGCCGCCGTGGGTCAATCAGAGAAGGAATTCCTGTTGATTTGGAATATATTGAGAATTTGTCCCTATGGAACGATTTCAAGATTTTGCTTCGGACTTTCAAGGTTTTTTGGGATGACAACACTTATTAACTTTCATTAGAACGCATTTATGAAACTAACCTTTGGAAATCTCAAAAAGATTTTGCGATGCAGTTTTGGACTCAAGTGTCCACGATGTGAGGAAGGTTCACTCTTTCAAAAACGGTTCACGATGTTTTCCAATTGTCCTGAATGCGATTTAAAGTTTGAACGTGAGCAAGGATATTTTATCGGTGCAATGTATATCAATTATGGTGCTACAGTTTTCCTTGCTTTTCCGGGTTACTTTATCTTTAGTGTCTTCACATCTATCCCTTTTCTGGTCAATTTTGCAATATGGGTTGTTGTTTCAGGTATATTTCCAGTCTTTTTCTACCGCTATTCGAAAAGTTTGTGGTTGAACTTTGACTATGCGCTAAACCCAAGTTGTTAACGTTCCAAAAACTATTTAAACCAACTATCTTGTGAAAATCTGCCCACGAATGTAAGATGCCTCGTCAGAAGCAAGAAAAGTTAGAATTCGGGCAACACCCGCTGGGTCACCGAGTGATTTCAGCGCACTTTCAACTGCAGCCTCCGGATCATTTCCATCTCGCTTTGCTGATTCAGCAATTTGCCCAAGTTTGAGCGGTGTAGCAAGTCCGCCAGGACATATCGTGTGCATGCGGATGTGTGCCCCAACTTGGCCTTCTACAGTCATCACAAGACCGTTTACGCCTCCTTTACTTGAAGCATAAGCCACTGAAGAACTCCCGCCGCGAACCCCTGCCCCTGAAGCAATACAGAGAATAACACCGCCGCCACTTCTTCCCATTATGGGAACGGCGTGTTTGAGCGCAAAAAAAGTCCCTTTAAGATTGACATCAATTACTGAATCAAAGGTAGCTTCTTCAAAATCTTCAATTCGGACGCTTGGACCGCGTAGCACTCCAGCAGAAGTTACTAATGTGTCAATTCGCCCGTACGCTTCGTCTGCAGTTTTTATGAGTTGAGCAACTTCAGATTCAGACGTAACATCAGTTCGACAGAATTTCGCTGTCCCACCGTTTTTAACAATTGTCTGTAAAGTTTCTTGTCCATCAACTTCGTTAATATCTCCAAGAACAACCTTTCCACCTGCTTCTGCATAAGTGATGGCAGTTGCAGCACCAATACCTGTAGAGCCACCAGTAATCACCGCCACCTTATCTGAGAGTTGAATATTCACAGATTATTCTCCTTAATGAGTGAAAATATAAAAGAGTATAAAACGAATCATCTTACAAGGCAAGTGATATTTGGATGGAGTTATTATGCTTGACTGTGCTATTAATCAACGCAAAAAAAGGCAGATATCTGAAGATACCTACCTATAAAGTGAGTTGTAGGTCGGGTAGAGCGGAGCGAAACCCGACAATCTCAGTGTGTCAGTGCGATCATGTCGGGTTTCGCTCCGCTCTACCCGACCTACGAACTGACTACAGCAGTTTAGATAAGATTGATTATTTTTCGTCAAGTTGCAACTGTTCTATTATCGCATCCGCAAAATCTTTGTCAAAATTAGCAGTGACCAACTCACGCGCCAGTTTGCTTTTTTGTGCCTGTGTCGCATTCGGTATTCCGTTAACAAGTTTTCGGACTTTAGAGACAACGTCTTGCTGCAGTCTCTCTGTACGTTTGGTAAGATTTTGCCGGTCCGCTTCAGTCGGAAAAAACTGCTCAATCTCTTGTGGTGTCATATACTGAGACACAAGCACATCCATGTAGTCATTATCTACATCTTCACGCCACGACTGGAACTGTGTCTGTGCGTTGACAATAGATTCGGTGGGTATATCAGGTACAGTGGGGAATAATGTTGAAGGTGGGAACTTTGGCGATTGGGGAACCTTGGGACTATCGGGTAGTGAAGGGGTAGTCTCTGTTGGTAAAAGTGAATCCGCTTCTTTGTCAAGTAGATGTGCATCTGTGTTAGGTAAGATAACCTCGTCAGGACGACGCACGCCAACAATCGTTAGTCTACCATCAACCTCTTTTAGATGAAGATAGGGTTTGTAATCTGCAATCAACTCATCTTCATAATTTTGTGCCCATTTCATCAGATCATCCAGTTCGTGTTCCATCTGTGCGACCATTTCTTTGCGTTCCTGATCCCGTCTCCGTACTTCAGGAGCATTTTTAGCAGACTCCAAGAGTACTTTTTCTACTTCAATCCAGACTTCAAGTGCTTCAATTCTTTCTGTGTCGTTTTCTGCTTTAGCGATAAGCATCTCATTTTCACGTTCCTTTAGCCTATTTTCGCGGTAAGCAACGCGCTCTTCGTCACTCATTGACTTATATGCTTCTTTTTCTACTTGTCGTTGCCGTTTAGCCTCCTCATCTTCAGCAATGCCAGCAAGGTGTATATCACGAAATTTTTCTAAATTTGCAATGTATTGTTCACTTTTGCCTTCTTTTTTTGCTTTGCGGATCTCATCCTCCCAGTGTAGCACCCACTCATGCTCATCTTCAGGGAGTTCGGGTGGGTTTAGAATTTCTTCACGAGCTTTCGCCAGATCTTTTTCTAATTCCGCGGCCCATTCTTCATCGCCATCTGCTTTCGCCTTACGGATGTCATTCTCAAGTTCTTGAATGTATTCTTGGTCTTCTGCAGGTAAAGCAGCAATTATAGCGTCCATATCGTTTTCCTCTGTTTTCTGTTTTAAGTTTTCTGGTGTTGCCGTCTGTGATGCGTTATTGTTTTGGTGGTGCCGTCCCACAAGCAGCAGACCACTGCCCAACACAAGTATTGCCATAATACCGATGAGAAATCGTTTTTTCATGGTGTGTCTCCTTCTTCTAAAGTGAGTGTTACAAAAAATTTTGAAGATGGGCAGAATACGCTTGCGTATTCTGCCTCGTTTCGAAAACTTATTTACTTTAGGTATAGGCATAGCATCTAAAACGTTCAGAAATTTAAATCTATACCACAGTTTGACGTTACTCTAAGGTTACCATTCCGTTGAGATAATCTATAAAATCTTTTGGGGGTGGATTATCCCTCACCCACTGTTCCATATCATTACCCGCATCACGAGCTGTCCTCAGGCTTTCAGCGTAACCTTTTGCTGAGTTTAACTTCCTCAGATAATCCTTGGCGTTAAGAAGATCCGTATCTCTTTCACCTATCTGCGTATTGAGGTCGGTCTGCTTTTTGAGCAAACGAACAGTTTCTTCTAAGATATCAGTGTGGTCCTCCCGAAGATTATGCAATTTACCTGAATATCTTAAAACATAATTAGCCCATTTTCTTTTCTCAGACTTCGCCTTATTGAAATCGCTTTTGGCAAAAGTGCGCGAGACCTTTGCCTTACGCAATTCCTCCTGCGCTTGTGACTTTTTGTAGGAAAGCTGTGAACCAATAGAACAAAACTGGTTGGTCTGACAATAGTAGCAGTCATCTTCATGATCATCATAAGCTTTCTTGGCTTGCTTATATGCATCGGATTTCTCCGTAACCTTTGCTTTTGCTGCATTATATGCTTTTTCCGTACTTTTGACTGCGTCTATAGCCGCATATAAATTATCTTCTGCTTGTTCTAACAGCGTGCTATACCTATCAATTAGCCTTGTTAGATCCTCTTCTTCTTCGCTATTTTCTTCTAACTGATCTTGCACCTGCTTTTCTTGGTCTTTCAGACCCTCAAGCGTATCGTTAAGATCTCTAATTATACCTTGGACCCATTTTACAAGTGCTATTATACCAATGATGATAGTAACTATTGATGCTACAATGCCTAGTACTAAGGCTACAGTAGCCAACACACTTGCGATTACATAAGGTACACAGAGTAGGCAAGCTAACAAGGCAATTAAGATAAATAGTCTGCTTTTCTGAATTGCGATCATCTGGTTTTCTCCTTTATTTGACATTGGTTGTCAAAGTATCTACTGTGCATCCCTCTATTACGAATTGCGTATAGAGGTCATTCTGATTTTGACAGACCCTAAAGGAGAAGTTGGCAGGAAAAAAACGAGAAGTTGCTGGCAACTGTTCCCTTTGGGCTCGCTGGTTTCCATATTTCTATAGCAGTAAGAGTGATACTTGTGCTAAAATGAAAACCAGCCCTGTCATAGTTTGGTTATGGCATGGCTACGCGCTGATTGTGCTTTTGTGGTTATCAGCACTGTCGGCGCGCCCCCACTTGGGGGTGAGCGTGCCCGGTGTAACACACGCTTTCCGTGCATTTCTAACACCATAGTGTAAAGTTTACACAACTTTACAAAAAATGTCAATCACTCTACAAGTGATTTCTCACATTTTTAGTTATTATACGACTTTTACACTTTTTGTGTTTTTTGTGCATTTTTTGTATTTTGTATGTGGGACTTACGCAATTTCTGCATTTTCAAGTGTTAAAGCGTGCAAAAACAAGTTTATATTGTAGGTTAGGTAGAGCGAAGCGAAACCCATAAGTGTCAACTTAAGGATATTTCTTCTTGTGGGAGTGAATCAACGCTGAATACGCGCATGGTATTCAGCGGGTTTTCAACCCCGATTTTACGCATTAGGTCTCACAAAATCGGGCTTACAAAGCCCTCCCACAAGAGATAATCCCGCAATTTTTTTCTTAAGTTGACACCTATGGGGTAGAGCGAAGCGAAACCCATGGGTGTCAACTTAAGAAAATGTATGAGTTATTGTGAATACCTCTGAATCGGCATGGAGATTGAGACTGTCTTATATTCAGTCCCGTAGGGACGATATGTTTATAGAATCACGGCTAAACAAGGTTTCTTTAGTTCCGTAGGGACGATATGTGTATAACAATGACATTAGACAAACATATCGTCCCTACGGGACTAAAGAGGTTTTCATGACGTATATCTATAAACATTGCGTCCCTACGGGACTGAAGAAGGTTTATGCAATCGAAGATTCCTTAAGTTGACACCCATGGGGTAGAGCGAAGCGAAACTCAACCGACAATATGTTTTGTACGAAAACTTTACACACCCAATGTATTGATTCAGTTTGAGAAAATAGTGGCAAAGTGATAAAATACACGGTAATAATCAGGTAATTTTCAACAGATTTCCAACACTAAAATATAATGGAGTAAACACAAACCAACATGAGCAAAATCGCACACGTAGAAGTTTACCCCACTGCAGTTGGTATGAAAGACGTTTTTACTATCGGCACTGGTTTCGTTGGTGATCCTGATGCAGCAGGGCACCATATCTTTGTCAAGATTACAACAGATGACGGTTATATCGGTTGGGGTGAACAACGGGCATTACCATCATGGAGTTATGAGACAACAGAGTCCATTACATCCACGATAAAATACCACATTACCCCTTTACTTCTCGGACAAAATCCGCTGCATTTAAATGGAATCCATAACGTCATCTATCAGACATTGAAACCTGCTGTCAGCAATGGACACCCTTTCGCTAAAGCTGCTGTTGATATTGCACTGCATGATTTGTGTGGACAAATCCTAAATGTCCCTCTGCATATCCTTTTTGGAGGGAAACAACATAACACGCAACCGCTAAGTTACGCTCTGAGTATAGATACGCCAGAAATAATGGCGTTAAAAGCAAAAGCCTTATCCCCGTGTTCATGTTTTAAAGTGAAAGTTGAAGGCATGTCCGAAGTAGATGAAGAACGAATACGCGCAATTCACGAAGCAGCGCCTAATGCCAAACTTTGGATTGACGCAAATCAGTCTTATACGCCTTCTAATGCATTAGAGCTGCTGAAGCGTGTGGAGAATATCAACGAAGTCTATTGTATGGAACAGCCAGTTGCAAGCCAGGATTGGTTTGGCATGAAACGGGTGCGAGAGGCAGCGTCAATCCCGATTGCCATTGATGAAGGTTGTTTTACATATTTTGATCTTGGCAAAATTGCGCGCCTCGAATGTGCGGATGCTGTTGTTTTGAAGGTATGCAAATCTGGCGGTCTAACCGAATGCCTAAAAAGTGTCTATGTCGCTGAAGCCAACGCTATAGAACTTCTCGGCAGCGGTCTGACTGAAGCAGGTGTAGGTTTTATTGCAAGCATTCACCTCTTTTCAACTATGGATCTTGTGCTGCCTGCAGAACTGAACGCCCCAGTTTTTTTACAAACGATGGCGATAAGCGGTGTTGAAATTAATGATCATGTTGTCACTGTGCCAGATGGCCCCGGTCTTGGCATAACACCCGATGAAGATTACATCAAAGCACATCCATTGACAATCGATTCCGCGATGCGATGACAATTTCTACCCCGATAGCGATCACAATTACCATAGCAGATATCAGATAAGGGCTTTGAGGTCCCAATTTTGAATCCGCAGCGATACCACCTAAAAATGGACCTAATAGACTACCCGTCCCTAAGATTGCTTCATGCCAACCGCTCTTGTTTCCTTTGTCTATCTGCCGATCCAAACCGTAGTAAAGACTGCCAAAATAGGAAAATGCTGCTGCTACACCGATAACCGCAAACGCACATATCCACAATGCCGTATGTCGGACTCGCCAAATTACCACGAAACTTAAAATTGCCAATCCCTGAACTATTAACAATGGACTCAAGCGATAGTGCCAACGAGTAGAAAAACCTGTACCGAGAAAAAGAAATGTTAGTGTCTGCACACCACCGAGTATAAGCATCAAGTTTCCGAATGTTGTCGGGAGCATGCCCATTTCTTTTGTAAGTTTTGGTGCAAGACTCCGCAACACACCGAGTGTAAACCACGAAGCAAAATTGGCACACCGTGCTACGTTGAGATAAAGTCTACGTACCACTGGCAGTGGAAACAGTGTCTGTATCGGTTCAGATTGCTCCTTTGTTGTTTGGAGGGTCGAATTGGATTTAGAAAAGAAAATAATAACAAATGTAAACAAACCAACAGCGCCTGCAAGATAAAAAAGTATGAACGGATTTGCATCTTGATACAAATAGCCCGATACTGCTGGTCCTAAAGTTATTCCAATACTCCAGAACAGATTAAAAAGCATAACCCGTTGAAGTAATTTACCTTCGCCTTCACGTTCAGCAAGCCAAGCTTCGTAAGCGGGCCAAAAAAGCGACAGACCGATGCCTATCCAAGGAAAAATTAGCAGAAGATGGATTTTTTTATGACAGAAGGGGAGTCCAATACTTACAGTTCCGAGTAAAAGACAACCTGCGTATAGCATACGCCGACGTTCAACGCGGTCAGATAACTTCCCAAATGGAATCGCAAGGAACGCGTAAAAGGCTATTGCAATAGCCACCAGCAAACCAAGAAAACTTGAGGAAAATTTCAGATAACTGCTATAAAAAGAGGAATTAGTTAAGACGCTGCTAAAAGCGAAATCAATTAACAACGCGGGGAAATAAACGATGAAAAGTTGAAGGGGTTTTAAGCGCATTTATCGCGTTTTTTAGAGAAAGTTTCTGAATTCCTTTTCACAGTAATATTGAAAGTGGTGCTTAGTCAAGTGCTAATTGATAGGTCTGGAAAATAGTCGGGAATCCAAATCAAGAAATCAACGGTATGAACGCCTGTTGGCGTTCCCCGGGTATGAATGCCTTTCGGCATTCCCCGGAGTTCCCTCCTACTATAAGCAGTCCATCGGTAGGAGTGATCTCCGAATCTCGACCTACAATAATATGTTGACGAAGCAGTAGGTTGTTTTTATGGATCAACAATCATTGCATCAACAGTGTGATAGCCCAAAGCTTCTACTGGTTCGACCGGAATACCGATCTCATCTTGCGTGACACCGCTGTTTGTTGTAGCTCTTGCATAAATTTCTACTGGCCCCTTTTTCTTCGGTACTTGCCACTTCCACTTCCAAAGCACCCATGCAAGTGGTGTATCCTTCGCCCAGATTTCTGCTTCTTCCCATGTTTCCCCGTAATCAACACTTACTTCTACCTTCTTGATTCCACCATGGTGTCCCGCATCAAACGCCGCTCCGCTTACAATATAGGTAGAACCTGCGATAATCTCCTCTTCTGCGCCGGGAGTTCCAATGACTGTCGCAAGTTTCACATTCGCAACAGGATCCCATCCCTGCTTTTCCCAATAACTTTCGTGTTCTTTTGCTAACTGAATACTAACTATCCATTTCGGGTTCTTAGTGCCATAATGACCGGGATTGAGCAAACGGACAGGAAATCCGTGATCTGTAGGAAGGGGTTCACCATTCATCTCATAAGCGAGAATCGTCCCTTCATGCATAGCATCTTCTAATGGGATTGCAGTATGATAACCGTCTGCACACCGAAATACAACTACTTTTGCATCATCCTTGACTCCAACTTTCTGAAGCAGGTCGCGCAAACGGGCGCCCTTCCACATTGCATTCCCCATCTGTTCGGTCCCAATCGGATCACCGATGCATTTTAAGGTTCGCATAGTCTCAACAGCTTCCATTGCCTTAATATCTTCAAGTCGGAGCGGGGCAATACGATTCTCAACCAAGCCAGATATACCTAAATGCCAATTTGCTGCATTAAGGGTAACAGGTTCTTTTATCTGAAGGATATAAAATTCTTCATTAGGTGTTATCAGTGTGCGGGGCTTTAATACGGGTACATCATCTTGTTGTGCCTCCAACTGAAGCGGCAAAACCATCCCTGCAGCACTGATAACACTCAATTTGATGAAAGTTCTTCGCTTCATTATATTTCCTTGTTTTGCGAATCTGGCTTTGTCTTATTACTTCGCATTCGCATCGTTATCTTTGTCACGCCTCTTATCATGATGGCTGTACCGAAGGCGAGAAATAGAGGAAGCCCCCAATACCAATGGTAGAAATAGTACGCAATAAAACATACTACCATCAAGACAATTAACATGTTCAAAAGTGCTCTGTTTTCGTACCATTTCTGCATTTGTTCACAATTATATTCTTCATGGATGTTTGTAGATTCAATCAACTCAAGTTGAATTATCGTATCACAAATCAAAGGTGAAGTTCGGTATTTTAGGGCCTGATCCCAACAATGAAATAATACCATGAATACATTTGAATTTCAACCAAAATAGACCGAAGATCAGAACCATTTATGCTGAATTATAAAAATAATCATACATTTTCACCTCTCGGTAGGCGAGGTTTCCTAACCTCGCTGGTGCAAAGAGTATAAAAAATTCTAAAATCTACCATAGTTTTCGGTTTTTAGAACATTTTAGTTGGAAGTCGTGAGCAGAAAATCACTCCTACAGAATGTAAGATGTAATAAGTCGCGCGACTACAAACGTAGGTATGTGCGATCTGGGTATTCAGCGTTGATTTCGCAGGAAAAATAACGCGTTTTGCGATAACGACTTGAACGTTTCACTGCGACTCTCAAGAAACTTTTTTAGTTTTCCCCACTGCGTTTGCATCTTACCTTTAGGTGAAACAGAAAGCACATCATCGCTTATCCAGTCTAATGCCCAATCCTTTCCCGGATGGTCTGTGAGGCGCGTAATCTCTCCCGTTGGGATGTGATATTTATAGATATTGCCAGGGGGGTACTGATCGGGAAGTACCATTTCGTCTAAAGGTATCCCGACATACGCGCTGAAAACAACCGATTTGCCATCATCCATCCAGTTAATTTGTAAGGGGTGCCAGTCTTTCGGTATGCGGAGTTGTTTGATGTTTTCTCCGTTACGATCACAAATCAGATACCGATGCGCCTTATAGATGAGCGCAAGCGCAACTCCAGGGCGTGGCTCCCAGACATACTCGTTATGGAAATAGACGATCTGTTTGCCATCGGGCGAGAAGCGCGGCGATTTAAATGCTCCCTCTATGGGCGGGCGCAGCAGTTTTCGGGGATTGTGACCATCTGCCCCCATTACCCAAAGCGTCCCACCTGCATCCTCTCCAACCACGCCCGGCTTTGAGAATACAATAGACTTGCCATCGGGCGACCAATCACAAGAAATTGCACTGACATCCGCTATCTCTTTTATTTCTCCTGTTTCTATATTCAGCACGTTAACGCTCTCTTTCTCCTTACCGTCTATTTCCACTCTCATGTTAAAAACGAGAGATTTGCTATCCGGTGAAAATGACATCCTACCGATATATGCTTTATCGAGGGTTGGGAGTTTCCGGATGTTTGTGCCATCTGGATCCATTAGATATTCGCCGAAGCGGTCCGAAAATGCAATCTGTTTACCATCGGGTGACCAACAATCCGGGAGTGGGTGCCATCTGTCTCCTTCTTCTCCTTTTTTGAGGAGTGTCTGGTTGCTGCCATCATCGTCCATCACGTAGACACCTTGCATGCCGTCGCGCCTGGAACTAAAAACGATTTTGGCATCTGCCACCGTACCGTAAAGCAGCAGCATCAGGAGACAAAACAAACTGACTTTTTGTAGGTTCATGACTATGCTCCTTCAATTTAAGGAATGGCAGGGGCGCGTGTCCCCTGCCTTATGAATCGGGTTATCAATCGTTTTCATCAAACGTATTCGTATCTTCCGCCAACCAGTCGTCTGTCTTTCCCTGATGCACTTTGAGCCGAAGATACGCATTACATTTCCACACGTTTTCTTGCGAGAGTTCTCCGCAGAAATAGTTGAAGTAAGTGCCCCAATGACTGGTGCTATAGCTGTAAGTTTCACCCTGTTCAAAAATTTCGTTGGGCAAAGGCTTTTCTAACTCATCCAGATTTTTGTTGATAGCTGTATGTCTGAACCTGCCGAACCCTCTCGCACTATCACCGGTGCCGTTATATGCCCAGGCATACCCATCCATGACAATATAGGAACCATCATAGTAGTGAGCGGTCAGTTCTGAGTAGCCATAGACACCCGTTTTTTGATATCCACTATCATTAAATACGGGTTTATAGACAGAGGTAGAGGTCGTGCTGGAGTCGGAGCCGTCCGAAAACGTAACCTCTGCCTTTATATCATACCCAGCTATCTTGATGTGCCCCGCATACGAACCAAGGCTGACAGAGACACTTCTCGTGCCACTATTATGCATACTGGTATGTACATGTTCATAGTCACTATCTGCCTCACCTGCGGGATACGTTTGTTTGACATACCAGTCGATATAACTGATGTCTTGATCCGCTGACAGAGATGCGGAGAAGTCCGAACCGCCGCCGTAATCCGTATTCGCAGAGACAGACAGAGACGTAATCGAAGCTGCATGACTATTATTCAGAACGCCTATAAGGAATAGAGAAGCGATTACTGCTGCAATCGCGATTGTGGTGAACTTCTTATGAATCATTTTTTATCTCCTTTTGGCATTCTAACGAATGCTGGTATTTTAAAATCAACGTCTGGGACGTTGGTTTTCTCACTATCAATCTTATATTGATAGTTGATTTGAAGGAGATGTACTATATTTTAGCACGTCTCCCGTTTCTATGTACTTAATATCCGTTTCGTACGAAAAAGTTTAGTACTTTTTCCAGTTTTGCCGGATAACAGACAACACATAATAGATACTATTTTTGCTGTCCTCATGCAAAGGCAATATGCAAGAAAAAGCATCGCTCTTAACCTTATATAAGCTTCAAATGGAAAAAGTTAATAGCAAATTGAAGATTTTTCTACAGTTTTTACAATTTTTTCAGGAAATTGTGAAAATTCAGGGTATTTTACTTGGTTTAGTTTATTTTATAGGTACAATTCGTTTTTAAAGAGTATCCAATAAATATGATGAATATGGTGAACTTTGAAATTAAAGAGTCACATTTTCTGTAGGGCCAAATGCTAAAAGCGCATTTGGCATTGATTCACAACTCAAAATGTCCTGTTAATTCTAAAGTTCACTATAATTGAAATATCAATTGTGTTTACTCTAAAAAGGTGCTATGCTATATTCATAACACACCAAACATCTTCTTCAAAAGGACCGGAACCCACATGGCAAAAAAACCAAATATTATATTTCTGATGACAGATCAGCAGCGTTTTGACACCGTTGGAGCACTCGGAAACCCTATTATTCAGACACCGGCACTTGACCGAATTGTTCGTGAAGGTACAAGTTTTACTTCAGCATACTGTCCTTCTCCTGTATGCGTAGCATCACGTTGTAGTTTTCTGCTTGGCCAGTGGCCGCATGAAACGGGCTGCACAACTAATTCTGCAATGCCACAGGAGCGTCCGTCAGTGATGGAGTTGTTGAATGAGGTAGGGTATCAGACACACGGTATCGGTAAAATGCACTTTACGCCTCAAGGACGCAAAATGTGGGGATTTGAAACCAGAGATTTCTCAGAGGAGGGTGCCGGTCCTGATGATTTCACTGAATTTCTCCATGAGAACGGCTATGACCATATTATTGCACCACATGGTGAACGGAGTGAATACTACTACATCCCACAACCATCGCAACTTCCCGCACGGCTACACCATACACAGTGGGTAGGAGACAAGACACTTCAATTCCTCTCTCAACGTGATACGAGCAGACCTTTTTTGTGTTGGAGCAGTTTCATCAAGCCGCATCCCCCGTTTGAATCACCTGTGCCATGGAATAGACTCTACCGAACAGTCGAAATGCCATTGCCTTTCCTCCCACCAGATTATGATCAGTTGTACACGCATTGGAACAGACATCAAAATCGCTACAAATACCGGGATCAGGGTAGAGATATGAATCTTCTTAGGACGATGCGCGCCGCCTACTATGCTGCTATTTCTTTCATTGACTATCAGGTTGGTAGAATCCTTGATTATCTTGAATCAGAAGGTGAACTTAACAATACCTTGATACTTTACACTTCAGACCATGGAGAATTACTTGGCGACTATGACTGCTATGGCAAACGCTCATTTCTTGACGCCGCTGCCCGTATACCGCTACTTGTCCGCTATCCCAAACGTTTTGAGGCAAACGTGCAATGCGATACGCCAACGAGTCTTGTTGACGTGCTGCCAACAAGTTTGTGTGCAGCAGGCTTAACACCACACGATGAACATAGTGGTGTTGACTTGGCGGATGTTGCCACCGGCAATACAGATCGAGATGCTATCATCGGACAATTATCAGGTGAAAACAGAGGGTTATATATGCTTTTAACAGATGAATACAAATACATCTATTCTGCTGCTGATCGGAAGGAATGGCTTTTTAGACGTTTATCAGGCAGACTTGATGAACGAAATCTTGCCGGTAATCCAGGCTATGGGCGAACGCTGAGAGATTTTCGAGAACGTTTGATAAACTGGTTCCAAGAGGACGGTTATGACGTTCCACTTGACGGTAACAGATGGCGCGAATTCCCACCCCCAGTTGAACCTGATAATCCTGATGCGGACCAACTGTTCCAAGATGGACGTTCATCAAGTGATCAGCTCCCACCAGGATATTCTCCTCACATTGATCCTATCAGAGGGCGTTCCTGACATCCGACAGACTTATCTCATCACCAAATATAATCCGAGATGTCTGGAATTATTTGGACATCTCGGATTCAAAATTGAATTATGTCAATCCGTCGCTCAACTAAAAAGGTTTTCTCAAAAGCTGCATGGCACGCATATAATATTCACCGTAAAGGTCCTTTTTATCGTTCCAAGCTGTCTAAAACAACAAAATTGTTCAACGCGCCACGCGAAACAATTTTACAGTTTCAACAAGAACGCTTAAAACAACTCATTCAGCATGCTGTCCGTACAACACCATATTATCGTGACCTATTTAAAGATTTTGGATTGAAGCAAAACGACCTATGTCAACAAATTAATGCTGATTCCATTGACATATCACAAATTCTACCGCTCGAAAAACAGACTGTCCGAAAACAATTGGAAAATCTTTGTTCTGAATTATTTCCAACATATCAGCGAATTGAGAATGCTACAGGCGGTTCTACAGGCACACCGCTGAAGTTTTATCAGGATAGACCTTATTGGAATGAACGGAATCTTAGCGTCTATTACTTCGACCGATGGGCAGGATGGGATTTTGGTGAACCACAACTGATCATTTGGGGAGCACTTGCGGATGTTAATGGCGATAGTAATTTGAAACAGAAGCTTAATCGCTATTGGCGAAATCAGTACTGGCTAAACGGATTCCATCTCACAGATTCAATGATGTACAAAACTTTTGAGAAATTGCAACGGTGTCGCCCTAAGACAATTCTTGCCTACCCTTCATCGTTATACCAATTTGCCAAATTTATATCAGAGAATAAATTGACTCCACAATGGAAAACGAAAGGTATTATCTCATCTGCGGAAATGCTACACCCACATTACCGTTCCCTTGCTGAAAAAGTCTTTGAAACAAAGATATATAACCGATACGGCGGACGGGAGGTCGGATTAATAGCGATGGAATGTGCAGAAGGGCGGATGCATATCAACTGCCGAGACATTTACCTTGAGGTGGACAGCCCTGACCCCTATACCACATCGGGCGACCTGCTCGTTACACAACTGAACAACTATACAATGCCGTTTATCCGTTATCGGATCGGTGATATTGGTTGCCTCTCTGATGAGATGTGTCCGTGTGGCAACCAATTACCGATTTTAGGTGAACTTCTCGGACGTAGTACCGCAACCTTCCGAACAAAAACAAAGACGTTGATACACGGCGGCTATTTCACACAACAGTTCTATAACCTCACTGGTGTAACCCAATTTCAATTAATTCAGGAGACGCTTGAAAAGTGTATTTTGAAACTCGTCACTAACGAGCATTGGATGGAGGAAACAAGCAATCATATTGTCCAGAAAATACAGGATGCTCTCGGGGCAGAAGTCTTTGTAAAAATAGAATTTGTGGATGAGATTCCACTTCCAAAGTCTGGCAAAAGAGAGTTTACGATTTCAAAGGTTACATAGATCGCATAACGCGCTTGTGGGAGGGTTTTCAAAGCCCGATTATTCATGATTTCAAGGTTTACATAGGTCTCGTAACGTTGCAGCCCGTTTTGTCCCGGCTGGTAGATACCCTAAAATAAGCCCATCAACGGGCAGATTTCTATCGGCTACAACGCCTGTGCTTCTCTCAGCAGTTAAGCCTTTAGACATAAGCAAATAAAAAGTATCTTTATACCATCCTGGTGTCGTAAAAAAATTCCCCTGCCCTTTTGATATAACAAGGTCAGTATCTAACAGTGCATTAATAAATTCAGGCGTAGCATTATAGAGATTAGTTCCAATCGTTTTTGCGCCTGATGACATCAGTGTAACAACACCATCCTGAATGGCGCGTTGAAGTTCCTGAAATTGTGGATAGTTTGTAATACCATGCAAATCTGCTAATGTAACATCGTTACTTGCATTGTCCGCTTTTCCCACAATACATATTTGATGTCCACACTGAACGAGGTCCTGAATGAAGGCAACGTCAAATATGATCTCACCGTCGTTGTCAGCAAGCCACAGAATACGCTGCGGGGAAGCGTCAATGACTTTTTCTTGAAACAGTTCATAACAATCAATGGCAAAGGGTGTTTCAACCGCCGCACGTAGTGCTTGAGAAAAATAGTCGGGGTTTGCATTTACCTTTTGGACGACCCGCGCACTACTATAATCAATTACATTCCCTGCGACAACAAGCTTTAAACGCGTCAACCAATTGTCATTCCAAAATTCTGGCAGAAGTTCAAGTGCTGTCTGCCGTGCCTTTAGTTTATCTTGGTGATACGGATTGGGATTGCCAGTGTAAAGTTTCACCATTTCAAAAATTGTTCCCCACACTTCTTCAGGCGTAAAAGATTCAATCAGATAATCTCCATTTGCACGCCGCATGTCTAAGAGCATATCTACTGCATTGCACACAACTTGTTGCAATTGCGAATTGCGCGTTGCACGTGGAATCAACTCCGTAGCACTATGTGAACTAACATGTTTCCGAAGGTTTTCCCAATCTGGTAAATCTTTCTTCTCGCCAAAAGTAAAAACACCTGGTCTGTAATCTACAGGAACAATTTGATTAAAAAGTGGACTCGGCACACCCGGCGGGGATTCTGTAAGCGGAACACCTAATGTTTGATTTTTTAGTCGAATATCGGATGGGATTACTGTTGCATGTGCTTGAATGTCTGAAAGTTGAACGCTACTCCCCACTGTAACAGTGTCAAAAGTGCTGTTTCTTATTGTACTTATAGTCGCAAGTCCACAAACTGGCTCTGCTAAAGTTGTAGGCAACTCATTTGATTCAAATGTCGTATCTTTCGCAGTAACATTCTGTAGCCCAACTGAATCCCCAACACTCGTAGCACCGCGCAGTGTAACATTTTCAAGTCGACAATAATCACCTATCTTAACACCTCTGTCTATATGTATTCTACCAAGAAGATAACATGCAACGCCAATTTCAACATCTTCACTGCCTAATGTAATTTGCGCTGATGGATCAACACGAACACCTTTCTGTACAAGGAATTCTCTGGTCTGTTTGAACATTGCCTCTTCACCTGAAAGGACATTTGACCAACGATTGACCCCTGACAACACGTCACCACGATAGATAAAAGCGTTTGTTTTCAATCCATCTTCATAACAGAGGCGAATCAGATCAACGTGATGAAGCTCACTGTTTCGGTTTGTGTGCGGTTCCAACCGATCTATCCGTTCCAACAACGTATTTTTTCGAATAATCGTGATACCGGTATTGGTATATGCCTCCCCGCGCTCCAAACGCTGCCACATTTCGGCCTTCTCTGACTCTGTCATGTCATACCACTCTTTTGTGCCAATAAATTTCCCTTCTCCGTCAAAGAAAAGACCACCTTTATCAACCACCGTTTCAGGGACCTTGCCACATAATGTAACATCCGCACCGGAAAGTAAATGGGATAATAGTGTTTGTGCAAAGATTGTCCTTTCCAGAAAAGGTTCATCACCGAATGCTATGCCAATCCATTCAGCGTCAGAATCGCGAAGTATAGGTAAAGCCGCTTGTAACGCACCACCTGTGCCGTTCATCTCTTCTTGGATACAAGCGATAGCATTGACACCCAACAGCTGCTCAGAGGATCCACTTTTTTCAATACGATTTGCCATTTGCGGATTGATAACAACAATATGTGGTCGGTTGCCTGGCAAAAAACGACATGATCGTTGCAGCATGTTCTGCTCACCGAACATAATATCCAACGTCTTGCTGAAACATCCAGTAGGATCAATCCGAGTGCCTTTGCCTGCGGCAAGGACGACCCATTGCGGCGAAAGATAATTTTCAAGGGAGTCGCTGGAGAGTGAGGTAAGGAGAGTTTGTAAGGAATCAGGATTGAAATCCATTCCCTCAGTTACATTTTCAAGTTCGCAACCGAGAATGTTTTCAAGGATACCCGTCACATTTTCTGGTAAGCGCACTTCGGTAACGTGTGCGTCGCTTTTCATCTAAACACTATCTCCATTCTTGAGAACATAAAGAGGTATTAATATGTCATTGAATTTTCAATTATCTTAGTATCAGAGGCGATATAACTACAACACCTAAAAAACGCAGCGTAACGCCCCCATGAGTTCATCAAGTGCAGCAATATCTGTCAACACACAAGCACCCTCATCTTGACGATCTTCATCAAAGAAAGCGTTGTATACAACAAGTCCATCACCACATAACTCCATCATTGCTGTGCCTTCTTCTGGATACCAATTTAGGGTAAGGCTACCGTGTTTTGTCCGGTTGATATCTGGCATCGAAATACCAGAATTAAAAAGAAATTCAAGCAGAAAGAGAGCATCATTGTATGCTGTTACTGGGATAGAGGAAATTTTGCTATCTAATTCAAAGGTGTCTTCAGTTTTGTGATAAAGTTCCGCTAATTCGCGTCTGATACTGTGTCGAAACGTGCCTGCATCTATTGATGGCGTATCAAGATGTGACTGCATAATTCCCCCTACCTATTTGCTTTGCAAGGCGCGCCTCCAGGTCTTCCAGATAAAGACGCGCCTGCTCTGTTTAGGACACATAAACCGATTAATCCCGATTTTGCTTAAGGTTTGCCCAAGTCGTTGCCAACTTTCCAGCAGGTTCAACCGGTAGGACACCTGAAGCTAAATCCGTAATCTCTCTCTCATCTAACACCCTGTCATAGAGACGAAATTCATCAATAAGACCTGGCCATGAAGTGCCGTTATTATCCTTTGCGCCTTTACCTACGATTAATTTGGTGGCACCAGAGATTTTTCCATTTTTACCATCATCATTGTGTGTAGGATTATCATCAAGCTCACCATCAATATAAAGGGCAAGTTTTTCACCGCTGTTCCATGTAAACGCAAGATGTTGCCATTCAGTCGTTTGCACATCGCTTTTACCCTCATACGCTTGACCGCCTCCCGTTGTCGTAATGGCGCCTTTGACAAGATTAGTCCCACCTTTTGTTGACCAACTTGCAGCATCGTAACGTAAACCGAAAACATTATCGCCTCCAGCAGGATCTATTGCCAAGACAATACCTCTGTCATGTCCAGCTGAATCAGATTTTACCCAAACAGAAATGGTAAAAGCCTCAAGTTCATTGATATAATCTGCGCCGTTTTCGTCTACAACAGAACTATCACCACCATCAAATTTGATGGCACCGCCAATTTTACCTTCCTTCGGCGCCCAAGCGGCGTTACCCATTAATTCTCCATCATTTTTGTTCCTGCTTTCATCTGAAGCCGTTTTCCCGGCTGCTTCATCAAATGGATAATAGACAACTAACCCATTTTGCAAACTTGCTACTGCAATAGAACTGAAAAGTACAGCAATGATAAGAGCGAAAAGTGTAAGTGTAAGTTGATTACGCATTGTAAATTCCTCCTTAGGTTTTCAGTGGAAAAGATAGTGAGACGTTATTAGTTATCAGAATACAATTCTGCCTAAAATGTCTCCGAAATTTTAGCCGTTTATCGATATTCCTCCTATATTCTCAGTTAAAACAGACAGCAACGGAATTAATCGCTGTCACCTAATTCTGTTTGGATATTCTGAAAGAGTTCCAAAGCAGTTCCTAAATTCTGTGTGATTTCTCCCGCTAACACATCAGGCGCGGGAAGGTCTGTTATATCCTCAAGCGAATCCTCTTTCAACCAGAAAATATCAAGGTTAGCATGTTCCCGCTTAGTAAGTTCTTTGTAACTGAAGGCACGGAAACGTTCGGTTTCTTCACGTTCGTAGCGGTTCTTTGTATTGTAGGCGTCAACAAAATCTTTTAGGTCAGTATCACGTAAGGGATTTGTCTTGAGTGTAAAACGTTTGTTCGTACGAAGATCATATATCCAAAGTTTCTGTGTCCACGGTTCCTCACGTGCAGGACGTTTGTCAAAAAAGAGCATGTTTGCTTTTACACCTTGTGCGTAGAAAATACCAGTAGGCAATCGCAACAACGTATGGACATCAAATAGTTTAAGCAGTTGTCTACGAATTGTTTCACCCGCGCCCCGTTCAAAAAGCACATTGTCTGGCAGTACCACAGCAGCGCGCCCATCTTCCTTCAAAATCGTTTTGATGTGCTGCAAGAAGTTGAATTGTTTATTTGATGTTGTCGCCCAAAAATCATCGCGTTCATAAGTATGTGATGCGTTACTACGTTTTTCTCCATCAGTAGTGGTTGTGATACTACTCTTGCTACCGAACGGTGGATTGGTCAGCACCATATCGTAACGTTCTCCCGAATCTTTGCCGAGACTATCGTAGGTTTTAATAGGACTCTCTGCGCCATCAATGCCGTGCAAGTATAAATTCATGACACAAAGACGGACAACGTTATCAACGATGTCAGTTCCAGCAAACGTATCAAATCTGAGGAACTTCTTCTGTTCACGAGTTAACGTAGTGCGGTATTGTTCTGATATGTATTCGTACGATGCAAGGAAAAACCCTTGTGCCACATGCCGGATCACAGATCGTTTTCATCGGTTTCGGTTGCATTACTGCCACTATTGCTTTGATGAGTGGGCGAGGGGTGAAGTATTGCCCTGCACCGCTTTTAGTGTCTTCAGCGTTTTTTTGTAAAAGTCCTTCGTAAATTGTACCTTTGACATCAGCTGCCATCCCGCTCCAATTTTCAGCATCAACCAGCTTGATAAGTCGTTGAAGGTGCGCGGGTGTCTGAATGCGATTTTGCGATTTTCTAAAGATAACACCAAGTAACCCCTTCTCATTACTCAATTCTCGTAGGATTTTGACATACTGATCCTCTAACGCAGCACCACTCTCTTTAAGCAAACTTTCCCAATCCAAACCAGCAGGTATTTTAGCGGATATGTTAGTAGGTAGTTTGCTCTGTTCGTCGGCGAGTTTGAGAAAAAGCAGATATGTGAGTTGTTCAACGTAATCTCCGTAACTGACTCCGTCATCTCGGAGGACATTACAGAAACTCCATAGTTTTTGAACAATTGTTGCTGATTCGTTGGACATATGTGATTCTCAATTTCTCATACCTGAAATCAGGTGTTTTCTGGTAGAACAATCAATTTACTTGCATCAGCAAGCTTGATTGCAATAGCTCTTCGTGCTTTCCTGTCTGTAGGGCTATTCTCTGCCGGAAAAGGCATGATGTTCGCGTGCCTTTGAGGCGGTTCATCTGACACAACTTCAAGATTATTGTCATAAACAATGGCAGCCAAAAGATCAGTTCTTGCTTTTATCGGTCTTTCTTCTGTTTGAACATATTCCCGCCCAATTTCCCAAACCTCGTTTTTTGAGAGTTCTGCACTGTCATTAAGTCCTGAAATACGAAACACGGATACATCAACACGCTTTCTATGCGGAAGAAAAGCATCAGGTTTAACTCTGTTAGTCACAACGGAAAAATGACTGTTATAACGAATAAAACGGGTGAGTATCTCACCCGGTGAAACATTCATAACAACAATCCTTATTAGAGAATATTTGTCAATGTTGTGAGAAAACCAGACAACACTGGGCTATCTGATAATTCACAGATACCTTCAAATTGACGTTTTTCTTCAAAGAAGGCGTTATAGATGATAAGATTGTTCCCATATATCCCCATTGTTACCATGCCATTATCTGGGTACCACCCAACACTAAGGCTACCATCTTCAGCCCAACTGACTTCTGGTATAGGCAGTTTGTAATTACAAAGTATCTCTAACAAAACAGATGCATCATCGTAAGCAGAATCTGACACAGGATCAATCTCGTTATCCAAGGCATAAGCCTCCTCAGCTTCTTGTCGAATTGTGTCTAATTCGCGCCGCACCTGTTTCCGAAACAGTGCTTTATCTGCGGGCGGCAGAAGGAGATTGTGTTCTCTATATATGTTTTCCATAGCGTATCACCTATCTAAGTTAGAGATAAGTCCTATAATTCATATTTTAGCACAAACGTTAGTTAAACGCAAGTTTGAAGAAGGCACACGAAGGCACATTTTAGTCGAGAGGTAAAGACAACTGCTTTGCTGAAGTAGGTTTTTTCACTTCTGTTTTAGTTTTTTTTCGCTTCGGTTGCTGATGTTCTTTCTCTTCTCGGATTTTCCCTAACAGGACACTTGTCGGTTCATCGTTTGGGTCTTGCGGAACAAGTTTACCAGAAAACGCATGCTTGAGGATAGACTGTCGCAAACGTTCCGCGCGTTTAAGTTCTGCCTCAAGGGTTGCCTCTGCCGCATCAGCGACTGAAAGGTGATGTTCAAGCTCAGAGACAATTTGTTCCTGTTCGGTAAGTGGTGGAATTGGTATAAACATATCCTCTATGTTTTCTCTACGGAGATTATTGATGTTTATTCCGATAGAGAGACGAGATATTTCATTTCTATAAACAGGACTTTGAAAAAATAAACCGATGAATTTCCGATTAATTTCTTCTGAAATTCTAACGAATCCACAAAAAGTCCCAAAACCACCTCCAAAATCTTAATGTACTTGTGCTGCTTTTCCGACCAGATGCTTACTGCCGCTTGACATTGCGATGATAATGTCTAATGCTTTGATAAATTGCTTATCTTTTACTTTTTCTCGCGGAACATAAACAAGGTCTTCAAAGTTCAATTGTGTATTGATATTATTCGCCTGCAATATAGGAACATAATCATCTATTGGAGTTTTAGATGATTGATTCTTCTTATACTAAAGTTTGGACAATATTGTTAGATTCAAGTAGCCTTGTCCATAGGTTTGTCTTTGATTTGTCGAAAGACAGGTGTAATATTCTGCATGTATGATTTTTGCTTGGAACTCACAGAAAATAGCGTTTGCGCTATTCGCAATCGCAGAAAAGCGACACGCAATCCGAGTGTGAGACTCACAGGACGATACCAATGTATACCGAGTTGTTGACAAACATCCTCAACACTCACCCTTTCCGTTGTCGGTTGTGTTGTAAATATAAGTTTCGTCAAACTTGCTGCAACGAAACTGAGCTGCACAAACCGATTAATGCTTTTACGAGATTTGACATGATACTTATCAAACCCAAAATGTTGTTTCACATCGCGAAATGCTGTTTCAATCTGCCATCTGTGGCGATAGCATTTGACAACCTGTGGCACTTCAAGCGTTATATCTGTTGTGAAAACAAAGAAATACCGATAAGGTTTTGACGCTTTTGTGCGTATTACATGGCATTCTACATGATTCCGCATGATTCAGCCAAATCAACGCTGAATGCCTTTTTGGCATTCAGCGGGATCGATCTCCGAATCGTGAATAACCCACTGTTAGCCGGGAATCGGAGTTCCCTCCTACAACACAATTAAATGGTAAAACTCGACAATTAAATGGATCTACCCCATCACCATCTATGATTGCTTGGCAGAAAGTTCATTGTGTCAAAAGTGCGTCTGTTGTGACGACTTTTCCACTTACATCAAACGCTCTGAGTATCTCTGTTGAGATCGGAATTTCGTTGGTTTTGTCGCTGACACTTTGCTGCGTGAGGGTAATCCTAACTCATGAGAAACGACAGAGCAAGTGGCTTGTTGTCACACCACTTTTTCGGGAGGCGCGCATTGTTTTGCCATCGGATACTCCTTTCAAGTAGATGGATATTATACCATAATCTTGTCTTAGAGAGTACCCCGAATTTCCGGTTGCAGTACAACCTCGTTATATCTACCCCAAAGGCAGGAGCGATCTCCGAATCGCGACGGTAATGGGGAATCGGAGTTCCCTCCTACCTTATCTGAAGAACTTGATACATATTGATGCGTCCACTAAAACGAACAACCAGTAACCAAAACTTTACACACCTACCTGACACATTTACGTTGAAGTGCTTTGCAATTTGTGCTAAACTACAGAAAAATAGAAGATAAGGAGAATAACGAGAAATGCCAAAGTTTGGTGTAAATTTATTACTATGGGCAGATAAATTTGACAGAGAAACCGCTGACCTTATTCCAAAAGTCGCAGAAATGGGTTTTGATGGAGTCGAAATTCCTATCTTTGACCCAGAGACGGTGGACATCCCATATACTCAAGCATTACTGAAGGATACCGGCTTAGAAACCATTGGCTGTAATATCATGGCAGGCGATAGGAATCCGATTGATGAAGATCCTGCTATCCGCGAAAACGGCGTAACTTATCTTAAACGGACAATTGAGGTAATCGCTGAATTGGGTGCTGATACGCTCGTAGGTCCGATGTATAGCGCAGTCGGCAAACTCGTTGGACGTGGTAGAAACGAACAGGAATGGGGATGGTGTGTTGAAGGTTTACAAGACGTCGCAGAATTCGGAGGAAAACACGGTGTTACCCTCGCAAGCGAACCGCTCAATCGCTTTGAAACCTATTTCATCAACATTGCCGAAGATGCTGTTAAACTCTGTAAATCAGTGGATAGTCCGTATTTCAAGGTGCATCTGGACACGTTCCACATGAATATTGAAGAAAAGAATCAGACAGACGCGATTATCAGTACAGCGGATTACCTACACCATATGCACTGTTGTGAAAATGACAGGGGGACTCCGGGTACTGGACTCGTTGATTGGGATGGTGTTTTTGGTGCTTTGGCAAAGGTTAACTATGACAGATGGCTTGTGATTGAGTCGTTTACACCTGCTGTTGAGGAAATTGCCGCTGCAACATGTATCTGGCGTGACATAGCCCCAAGTGCCGAAAGTCTTGCTACGGAAGGACTCGCATTCCTCAAACAGAAGGCGGCAGAGCACCTATAATATGAGCAATTACCGAACCTCAACAAGAATTCATGTGAAGTTACGCCAAATTGGAGGGATTGAGATGCACCGCATCAAATGGATTTGTCTGTTATGTATGATATTTACTACTGTTTCTCTAACGAGTAACGCCGAGCTGCCCAATGCTACAGGAGATGAAACAGAGACCGAGTCTACCGGAGAAGCACGATTTCTTAATAATATCCGACAACTAACCTATGACGGTAAACGTGCTGGAGAAGGTTATTTTTCTGAAGATGGAAACGCACTCATTTTCCAAACTGAACGCGAACCAGACAACCCATTCTACCAAATCTATCTCCTCAACTTACTGACGGGAGATACACATCGGGTTTCTACCGGTGTTGGAAAGACAACTTGTGCTTTCTTTCGCCCCGGTAGTGATGAAGTACTTTATGCCTCTACACATCACGACGTTTTTGCAGAAGCAAAGATGGAAGAGGAACTCAAATTCCGAGCATCTGGAAAAGAACGCCGCTATAGTTGGGATTACGATGAAGCGATGGATATCTTCTCTGCAAATCGCGATGGAAGTAACCTGACGCAATTAACAGACGCACACGGCTACGATGCGGAAGGTTCATATTCTCCCGATGGAAAATACATAGTTTTCTGCTCGCTGCGAGACGCATATCCGAAAAGCGAACTCTCTCCAAAGGACCTCAAGCAGCTTGAAGTTGATCCAGCTTATTTCGGTGAAATTTATATCATGAATGCGGACGGTTCCAACCAGAAACGTTTAACAAATTCCCCTGGATATGATGGCGGTCCTTTCTTTACGCCAGATGGACAACATATCGTTTGGCGGCATTTTTCCAAGGATGGCAGCACAGCAGATATCTACACGATGCGCATTGACGGTTCAGGGGTTAGACGTTTGACCAATTTTGATAGTATGTCCTGGGCGCCCTATTTCCACCCAAGCGGTGCTTACGTCATTTTCGCCTCCAACAAACTCGGTTTTTCCAATTTTGAATTATATCTGGTAGATTCAATGGGGAGACATGAACCTGTTCAGGTCACCTCAACTGATGGGTTTGATGGACTTCCTGTCTTTTCACCTGATGGAAGTCGGTTGTGCTGGACTTCTAATCGCAACAATCAAAAGGTTTCACAACTCTATCTCGCATCATGGAATCATGAAGCTGCGCTTGAAGCAATTTCAATTTCACCGAGGCGTCAAATCTCAAGAATTCCAGAACCCGTTGAGGAGAAATCCGAACCCGATGCTGCGTTTACCGATTTTGTTGATGAAACTAAAACCAGTATTCAGCAGCACGTTGAATTTCTTGCTGATGATACTTTAGAAGGCAGGATGACCGGTTCTAAAGGTTCAAAACGTGCCGCGGATTACATCGCCGAACACTTCTCTCGACTTAATCTGCAACCGGCAGGTGAGGAAGGCGGTTATTTTCAAACTTTTGAATTCAATGCTGGGAGTAAAATAATACCAGATGAAAACAACTTTCTTCTCACACGCAAGAAAGAGGGGACAGATGAGCAGCTTGAATTTATCGTAGAAGAGGATTTTTTACCGTTCTCTTTTTCAAGTAATGGTGTTGTTGAGGGTGAAGTCGTCTTTGTTGGATATGGGTTAGTCGTCCCAGGAGAAGCGGGTGAAGGATATAATTCTTACGCGGGTATAGATGTAAAAGATAAGATTGTTGTTGCTCTAAGGTACGTTCCAGAGAGTGTGAAGTCCGAACGCCGACAGCAATTGATTCGGTATGCAGGAATCCGATATAAAGCAGTGCAGGCACGTGAAAACGGTGCGAAAGCGTTCCTTACTGTTGCTGGTCCGAATTCACCAAACGCTGGCAAGATAATCCCACTTACTTTTGACAGCGGCAGTGCTGATTCTGGTATTGTCGCGGGTTCTATTACCCATACTGTTGCAAATGTCCTCTTAGCACAAGCAGGCAAAGACTTGAAAGAGGTTCAAACCGGACTTGACGATGAGAATCCACACTTTGTCGGACACTTTCCGTTGCCCGATGTCAAAATCAAGATAGCTGCCTCCATTCAAAAGATTAAGAAAACAGATAACAATGTCCTCGCGATGCTCCCGCCAACCCATCAGACCGAGAACAGCGAATATATTATCGTTGGTGCACACTACGATCATATCGGTTACGGTGAGGTCGGATCACTCGCGAAAGGAGAAGCAAAAAAACAAATCCATAACGGTGCTGATGATAACGCTTCAGGCACTGCTGTTATATTAAAATTAGCAGAGATGTTCAGTGAAGAACAGCAGAATCAGCCAGAGAAATTTAAGAGAGGTGTTATCTTTGCGTTATGGTCGGGGGAAGAACTCGGACTCATCGGTTCTACTCATTTTGTGAATGATCCTGTGCTTTCTTTAGACGATGTTGCTGCCTACATCAACTTTGATATGGTGGGACGTCTCCGCAATAACAAGCTGGTCCTACAAGGAATCGGGTCTTCCCCTATATGGACAAAGATAATTGAAAAACGGAATGTCCTTGTCGGTTTTAATCTGTCCTTAAAATCAGATCCGTACCTACCTACAGATGTAACAGCTTTCTATCCGAAAAATGTTCCTGTCCTCAACTTTTTCACAGGTTTACATAAGAACTATAACCGTCCGACAGATGATGCTGAAACCCTGAACTATGCTGGTTTAGAACGCATCTCAAGTCTGGCTTATGGGATTGTTTCAGACCTAATCAGCGCGGAGATGCGACCAGAGTACGTAAAGGTGGAACGGAACAAACCTGAGCAGGGAAGTCGTGGCACGTTACGTGCGTATTTGGGGACTATTCCTGATTATACAACCGAGGACGCAGGTGTTAAACTCTCTGGCGTTGTTACTGGTGGGCCCGCCGATAAAGCAGGCATAAAGGGTGGAGATGTCATCGTTGAACTCGGTACTAAAAAGATAGAAAATATCTATGATTTAACATACACTCTTGATGCGGTGAAAATAGGGGAACCTATTGAGATTGTTGTGATGCGCGATGGTAAAGAGGTGAAACTTAAAGTCACTCCTGAAGCACGAAAATAATCTCTCATAGAATAGAAAGACAATACCAGAACAACTTAGAACTTATACCATTTCTAATTGAAAAAGCATCATATCGGATTTCTATGAATATTTTGTAGGTCGGGTAGAAGCGATAGCGAAACCCGACACGTAGTTCATATCACCTCATGCATGTCGGGTTTCGTAAACTCTACCCCATAAATCAACGCTGTGAATGCGCTGT
Organism: Candidatus Poribacteria bacterium; assembly: GCA_965219695.1. Lineage (GTDB taxonomy): Bacteria > Poribacteria > WGA-4E > WGA-4E > WGA-3G > MSPOR6. Next base: position 68,318 of record CBDCOJ010000028.1, read on the forward strand.
TGGCATTCAGCGGGTGTCAACTTAAGGAATCTTCGATTACATAAACCTTCTTCAGTCCCGCTGAATGCCAACAGGCATTCATAGCGTTGATTTGGTAGGGACGCAATGTTTATAGATATACGTCATGAAAACCTCTTTAGTCCCGTAGGGACGATATGTTTGTCTAATGTCAGTGTTCTACACATATCGTCCCTACGGGACTAAAGAAACCTTGTTTAACCGTGATTCTATAAACATATCGTCCCTACGGGACTGAATATAAGACAGTCTCAATCTCCATGCCGATTCAGAGGTATTCACAATAACTCATACATTTTCTTAAGTTGACACCCATGGGTTTCGTAAACTCTACCCGACCTACAGGATAATATAATATCATCATATAGAAATGGAATTACTTATGTTAGATTTTAGAATTACTTGGACACTCTGAACCAGCGAGGTTAGGAAACCTCGCCTACCGAGGGGCGCAAGTACCTATTTGTTTTATAATCCATATACTAAAAAGCCATCATCAGCAAATGACTGATGATGGCTTTTCTGTTAGGTTGTTCATCCAAAAGTGGAATTACTAAAAGTCTTGCTGTTTCCCGTCCTTAACGATGAGAACAATCGTTTCAATATCTTCATAGATCGCTTCTCCATTGGGGTCAAAAGAGAAAGGACCTAAAATCGTTGGAAAATGCGAAGTCTGTGCCAGGGCATCTCTAATCATGGATGAATCTGTTGATTGTGCTTTCACAACCGCATTGGCGAGAATATAGAGCGTTGCGTATGCCTGTGCTGCCCAAGGTTCCGGGGTAAATCCGTATTCTGTCATGTAACTTTGGACAAAGGCTTGGTTTGCGGGTGTGTCAGTCAGACTTGACCAACCAGCAAAAGCGATCGCGCCCTCAGCGGCAGCACCTGCTGCTTCAGCTTCAGCATCAGTCAAATCGGGAACAATAAAGGGAACGGTGTCGGGAATACCGACTTCACGTCCTTGCTTGATAATTTCAGTCATCTCACCTGAAAGAGCTGCGATAAAGAGTGCATCAAGCTGCTTCATGTTCATGATTTCAGTTAATTGCGTTCGAAAATCCGTTTCTTTGGTTTTAAAAGTTTTTTCGGCCAGAATGGTGACACCGGCAGCTTCAAGTGCTTTCTTTATCTCATTATTGCTACTTGTAGAGTAGGTATCAACCTCATCGTATATCAGTGCCACGTTGCTATATCCCAGTTTTGCATGAGTCTTCATCACACCACCGGGAATCAATATATTTGTGGCGATGCCTGCGCGGAAGGCATAATCCCCAACCTCCCCACTCAATCCTGCAGCAGAGGAGATCGGGCTAAATGCGACCACTCCGGCTGCTTGGGCAATCGGAAATGCCTGTTTGAGATGCGTTGAGATACCAATTCCGACGATGGCAGGGACACCTTGATCTACCAGTTGTTGAACGGCTGCGACTCCTCCGTCCACTGTGCTCTGAGCGTCTACATATTCAAACATGATGTTCACGTGACCAAGCATATTTAGCTCTTCTTTTGCTAAATCAAGACCACGTTTCATTGGAAGTCCATACGGTTCTGCGAAATCACCTGTCTGTGCTACAGCAACACCGATAGTAACCTCTGGTACTGCCATTGACGGCATTTCGTCATCAGGCATCGCAGAAAAGAGTTGAAGTTCACCATTCTTGACCATAAGTACAATCGGGTCATACACAGCTTCACCGTTGGGGTCAAAAGAGAAATTCCCTAAAATCGTGGGGAAATCCATCGTCTGCGCCAAGGCGTCTCGGATCGCAGCGGAATCCCCTGATTGTGCTTTCCCTATTGCCGCGGCAAGAATATTGAGGGTAGCATACGATTGTGCTGCCCATGGTTCAGCATCAATACCGTATTTCGCCTGATACTTTTTGATGAAGTCTTGGTTTCCAGGAATGTTAGACAGACTCGTCCAACCAGAAAAAGCTATCGCGCCTTCGGCGGCAGCACCCGCTTGTTGGATTTCTGCTGCAGTCAAATCTGGCACAATAAGTTGGACAGTGTCCGGGATACCCAGTTCACCAGCCTGAATGATAACCTGCGTCATCTCTACTGACAGTGCAGAAATAAAGAGGGCATCAGGTTTCATATCTTTTATTCTGGTTAATTGTGTACGAAAATCTATATCTTTGGTTTTAAAGGTTTGCTCAGTCAGAATGGTGACATCGTTTGCCTCAAGCGCTGTCTTCAACTCATCGTTGCTACTTACGGAGTAGGTGTCAGCAGCATCGTATATCAGTGCAACTTTCTTATAGCCAAGTTGCTCGTGAGTGAGCATCACACCACTGGGATTCACTATGTCTACAGCGAGACCGGTGCGGAAGACAAAATCCCCAATGCTGCTCAACCCCGCAGCGGTAGAAACCGAACTAAAAGCGACCACCCCTGCATCTTGTGCTATCGGAAAAGCATCTTCAAGGTAATCTGAAATAGCAATCCCAACAATAGCAGGGACATCTCTATCAACCAATCTTTGGACAGCAGCAATTGCCCCTTCCTCGGAACTCTTATCGTCCTCAAGGATAAACTTTATGCTCCCGCTACCTTGCATTGCGTTGTTAATCTCATCTCGTGCCATGATAAAGCCGCGTTTCATTGGAAGACCATACGGTTGGGCATCTTTCCCTGTCAGAGACACGACAACACCAATAGTAATGTCTTCCATCATCTCAGGCATTTCACCATCAGGTATCATCGGTGCGATCCTTTCGCAACCTGAAAACCCCACAGCCAAAGCAATAATTGCCAAAACAGAAGTGAATATTGCGATTTTTTTATTGTACATTTTGAATCTCCTTAATTTTAAAATTAAAAACCAGGAGGGGAATTAATAATTGCGTTACTACCCCCTCCCAAATATGTTAACGCTGAAAAATGTGCTTTGTATCAAGTATTTTGATACTAAAGAACCACATGAAGTCAAATGACCTAATCTAAAGTTTAATGTCAGGGACTTGACCTTATCTATTATTTCATAGTTGTTAGTTATTGTCAAATGAAAGCACAAAATGGCCAGAGGCATTCAATTCTCCAGTAATTTCATATTTTATCATAAGTCTTTTCTTGTAGGAGCGATCTCCGAATCGCGACGCAATCACTAATAGTCGGGAATCGGAGTTCCCTCCCACTGAATCATGCGGAATGCCATACGGGGAATGCCTAAAGGCATTCATACCCGCCGAATGCCAAAAAGCGCATTCGGTGTTGATTTGGCCAAATGCCTAAAGGCATTTGTAGCGTTGATTTCTTGATTTGGCGCATTTCGCCAAGCGCATTCAGCGTTGATTCACAGTTCAGATGTAAAGTTAATTGTAGAATCCACTATAAAATACGACTGTTTATGTTTGATGACCAGCTTGAACTCTATTCGCCTTGGGCATTGGCAAATACGGTAACAGTGGACAATTTACGTTACAGTCAAGCCACACGAAATGAACTTCTCGCCCGATTACTTTCAGAACTTACACTGGACGATGAAATGAGGAGACAGGTGGTTCGCCGTCACTTTTTATAGTAAATTATGTAATTAAGTTCACATACATTCTGTAGGAGCGATCTCCGAATCGCGACGCAATCACTAATAGTCGGGAATCGGAGTTCCCTCCTACAGATATCAGATGTAAAGTTAATCGTAGAATCCACTATAAAACGCAGAGGCGAAGGTGTCGGCATCATACTAAACGAAAGCGAGGAATTGAGCGGAAAACCACCTATCTATGAACTCTTTGACGATGAATTGCGTCTGACAATTTTTGCTGCACACACAATTCCTGAATATTATTCAAAAGGAATATAACGCTGTTAAGGAAACTAATGCACTCAATTTAAAGGCATCATTCCCGGAAGCGGAATCATCATATAGCGTTTCCTGCTGTATTGGCAACATCAATGTGATAGTCAACGGAACGTTGTAAGGAGTCGCAATAGATGCACCTAAAGATGCCATGCTAAAACGCAGTCCTGTATTGATGTCAATCTCACCATCCCAATGTGCATAAGATTGATAGAGTCCAAGATAACTTGTCTGCAGCGAAAGCCAATCAGTGACACGATAATTCAAACCGCCAGTATACGTAACATCCCACGAACCGCGATAGGTTTTGCTGTTTTCATAGAATGGCACTTTACTCCGAACACTTGTGTTTGCCCTCAATCCACCATAGACAGGAAAACTATAACGAAGGTCGGCAATAGGATTAAATGTGCCAGTACCGAATTGAATATGAAGATGTTCCATCCCCATATCCCCGAGTTTCCACGGGTCATCTTCTGTCTTACCGAACGGAATTGTTGTGCCAATTTTCGCAGTCAGCATGTCATTATTCCAAAAAATACCATGCTTGTTATACGCTATCAAAAGATCCATATCTGATATCCCTTGGTAGGTTTCGTCTCTGTGGTGAATCTCTTGATAGAGTAAAATTTTCCTTCTCACCTCAGGATCATCAATGTTCTCAAGTCCACCGATGTTGGCATCTTGATCTTTTATCTCATAAGGCACCACTGTTTCCAGTCGCAAATGCTTGTTGAGTTGATATTTTAGACCGACATCAAACCGCACAACGTTCATCTCAACTTCATGTTTGTGAGCAGCCACAACCTCTGGCAGACTACCTATTGAAGATAATCCCTTATTCTCGTCGTGTCCACCCTGTGCATTAAACGTTCGTGTGCCTAAGGTGATTTGAAATTTCTTTTGATCTGAAGTTAAACTAACTTCACTACCCCCACCTTGTGGGATTGTGGGGTTGCTTCACGCACCTCAGCTCTCTTGTGCAAAACCGAGAGGGATAAAAATGAATTGAATGGCAAGTATTGCCAAAATGAGATTTCTCATATTGTTTTACCTCAGTAGATGTGTTTTGTACAGTTAGTCGTATTTATCTATCAGTTGTTCGTAAATTGATTTTCCCCTCCCATTAGATTTTAACAGATTATTCCTGCCAATGTCAATGCAAAATTAATCTCAAAATGAGGTTGACATCTCTGGACTGATAACATATACTTAACCAAAAAAATAAGTATGTGATGAACAAGCAATATGGTGATGTATATAAAATATAGACATCTGATTGTAGGCGCGCTTTGTAAGCGAGTTGATCAACGTTTTCAATTAACATATTGATAAAAATTTGGTGGAAAATGAGCAATTACGAAGTAATAGTTAATGCCAGAACACATTTAGTTGTTGACACTGATACGGGACGTTGTTTAGGCGGTATAGGTGCAAATTTTTACCGTCCCTTTGTGTTTCCATTCTATACACCTGCTGGACATACCGTAATCCAAGAATTCGCCTTTGACCATCCGTTTCACAACGGTATCTTTGTAGGGCAGGCGCCTATAAAAGTTGGTGAACAAGAAGCATGGTTTTGGGGAGCACCGCCACGCCGTTCCTTTACAGACAGACTCTTTGAGAATTTGGGGCGTATGGAAACGGAGAAAGAAATTGATATAGCACCACATGTAGACGGTGTAAAATTCGTTCAGAAGATTATTTGGCGCGATGCCAATGAAGAACCTTTAATCGACGAAATTCGGACTGTCAATCTATATTCAATTGCTGATGGCACGGTGTGTGAGATGACAAGTGAAAAGATTGCAAACTATGGCACTGTTGAATATCCGCAAACCAAATATGGAAGTATCGGCATGCGGGTTGAGCCAAGGCTTTTGCCTGTCATGGGAGGTGTTGTCATTGGTGATAACAACCGCAGAGGTAAAGTTGAAGTTATAGATGAAAACACATCGGATTTTGTAGCATACCAAAATCAACTACCTGGGCACGGTCATTTTGGTGTCTTTATGACAATTCTTGAGGAAGGAATTCGTGGTCCGTGGTTCATTCGGGATTACGGTATGGCGCTCTATAACCCCACACAGACAGGTCCAGTTTCAACACCAGCAAATGGAACTTGGAAGATTGCCCTTCGGTTTGTTGCTTACGACGGTGAATTGACAACTGCCAGAGCAGAGAAGTGGTGTATGGTGTAGATGGAAACAGATAACGTACTTGAACTTCAGAATGTTACGAAAACATTCGGTGACCTTGTTGCCGTTGACAATGTCAATTTTGAACTACAAGCCGGTGAAATCCACGCGATTTTAGGGGAGAACGGAGCAGGAAAATCCACCCTCATGAACCTCATCTATGGATTGTACCAACCATCAGATGGGAGTATCCATATTTCTGGTAAACCTAAAATATTCAAATCCCCGCGCGATGCGATTGCGAACGGCATTGGCATGGTGCATCAGCATTTTATGCTAATCGAGAATCTCACTGTCGCCGAAAACATTGCACTCACTGTTGCACAATTCAGTTCAAAAGATGGTCCAACGGACTCTGTTGAATCTGATGTGGAATTCCCAGCCAAAGAAAACGGCATCCCTATAAAACTCAATAAGTTTCGTTATATAAAAGATGATGCGATCCAACTCACCGAAGCACTTTCACAAACGTTTGGACTTTCTGTTGATCCAAGTGCCCTTGTGCGCAATCTCTCAGTGGGATTGAAACAACGTGTTGAAATTCTGAAAGCACTTGCCGTGGATGCACGGATTCTAATTCTTGATGAACCGACAGCAGTGTTGAGTCCACAAGAAGTTACCGGTTTTTTTACAATCTTACGCGCACTCCAAGATGATAATCGCGCAATCATCTTTATTAGCCACAAAATGAGAGAAGTTTTAGAAATCAGTGATAGGATTACAGTCTTGAGGCATGGCAAGAAAGTATATCACGGAAAGACAGGTGAACTCTCTGATCGTGGACTTGCCAGAGAGATGCTCGGCGACGAACTCTCAGAAATAGAACGAAAAGAGAACAGAGCGACAACAGACATTGTGCTTAATATTTCCGGACTAACAGTCCTGGGGAGTCGTAATGAAACTGCAGTTGCGGATGTTTCTATGCAAACATTTCGTGGTGAAATTGTCGGAATTGCTGGGGTAGATGGAAACGGTCAACGTGAATTGGCAGAAGCAATTATGGGGTTGCGTCCATCCAAATCTGGTACGGTAGAAATTTTAGGCATGCAACCGTCTGGAACAAAGAATATACGTAGATGTGGTGTCGGTTACATTCCTGAAGATAGGCGTACAATGGGCATAATCACCTCATTTTCTGTAGCGGAAAATCTGATGTTGAACATAACGCATTTTGAACACTTGGCGAAACGTGGGATAATAAATCAACGTGCAAAAAATAAAGCATCAATGCAGCTTATTGATACTTACGACATCCGTCCACCCTTTGTCAAAATTCCTGCTTCAACACTGTCGGGCGGAAATCAGCAGAAAATTGTCCTTGCCAGAGAATTATCACCGCAGCCTGAACTGCTTGTTGCCGTTAACCCTACTCGGGGACTTGATATTAGTGCTGCACAGTACGTTCATCAAAATCTTCTTGAGCAACGTGATCGAAAAAAATCTGTATTATTTATTTCAACTGAGTTAGACGAAGTTTTGCAGATGAGTGATAGACTCTATGTGATGTCAAGAGGAAAACTAATTGAAGCCACTACTCACCGTGAGAACATTGAGACATTGGGATTATTAATGATGGGAGAGGCTGCTACGAATGCCTAAATTTCCTACCTTATTTCGTAAGGTAAAATCTTTTTCTGTCAGCACCGGGAAAATAATACTGTCTTTTTTTCTATGGATGTTAACGCCAATCTTGATCTTAGTGGGAGCCTTCGTAACAAACGGCATCATCATATTCTTGTTCGGCTATAATCCGATAGAAGCTTATGCTGCAGCTATTGATATTACATTCGGTTCTATACGCGGGGTTGGTGAAACTTTGGTAAAAAGCACTCCTTTTCTCATGACAGGGCTTTCTGTCGCCATCGCGTTTCGGTGTGGGATATGGAATATCGGGGCTGAGGGACAGTTTCTGGTAGGTGCTTTGGCGGCAACATGGTTTGGCACGAAGATCGCAACACTACTTCCTCATATACCTTGGATAGCAGTACCGCTCTGTCTCATCCTTGCAGCTGTCGCAGGTGGTATATGGGGCATTATTCCAGCAGTTCTCAAAGTAACACGTGGTGTTAACGAAGTTATTAGCACGATAATGTTGAACTACGTTGCGATTCACCTCGTAAGTTTGATGATTGATGGAGGACCACTACAAGAGACATCAAAAACTGGACCGCAGAGCGATCCAATAGCAGAATGGGTGTTTCTACCACGACTTTCGAAGATTATACCAGGCCTTTTTGAATCACATCGGATTCATCTCGGTATTGGCATTGCTATCCTATTCGCTGTTGCCTTAACATTTGTCCTGTTTCGGACGACGTTTGGGTATCAACTCCGTGCTGTCGGGGAAGGGCCGGCAGCAGCCGAAGCAGCAGGAATTTCTATCGCACACAATACGCTCAGCGTTTTTTTTATAAGTGGTGCACTGGCAGGACTCGGTGGAGCAATCGAAATCATGGCACTCGTCCCTCATCGACTTACTGAAAACTTTTCTCCCGATTACGGGTACACTGCGATTGCTGTCGCATTGTTAGCGAGGTTACATCCGTTAGTGACGGTTGCAACAGCTCTGTTGTTTGGAGCACTTGCAAAAGGTTCGTTTGCTATGGAAGCGGAGGTCGGTATATCCAGGCAAGTGACGTTGATGATGCAAGCAATAATCCTCCTTTTTGTCATTGGTTCAAGTGCTGTAAAATTCTTTCGCAAACGGACGTTATAGCGAACTATAGAATTAACAGGACCTTTTGAGTTGTAGGAGGGAACTCCAATTCCCGACTATCAGTGAGTTTCGTCGTGATTCGGAGATCACTCCTACAGAAAACATGCTTCTTTAATTTCAAGGCTCACTGTATACATTGATCTCAACCAATTATGTAATCATAGGTTTGAAAAGAAATGGATATTATAGCAATACTTGAAGATATTCTTGCAGCTACGATCCGTGGAGCAACACCACTATTGCTTGCTGCATTAGGAGAAGTAGTTGCACAACGTGCTGGTGTGATAAACATCGGCATTGAAGGCATGATGCTCATCGGTGCGCTTTTCGGGATGATGGGTTCTTTTTATTCCGCTGAACTGCAATTCCTTGCTCCGTGGAATGGTCTTTTATTAGCAGGATTGAGCGGGTTAGTTACCGCTGCGCTATTCGCGTTTTTTGCGATAAGACTGCGTGGAGATCAGGTTGTAATTGGCACAGCAATAACATTATTGGCTTTAGGTCTTACAGAGGTAGTATATCAACGGCTATTTGGAAAAACAGGCAGTTCACATAGCGTTCCAGATTTTAAACAATTTGATGTGCCATTGCTCTCACAGATTCCATTTTTTGGGGAAGCACTATTTTCACATAATATCATTGTCTACTTGGCTTTCCTGATGGTCCCTTGCGTCTACTTTTTCCTTTATCATACACAACTCGGTCTAAGAGTTCGCGCCTGTGGTGAACATCCGAAAGCGATTTCTACTATTGGATCAAACGTCTCACTATTGCGGACAATGTGTCTATTGTTTGCTGGAACTATGGCAGGGATCGGCGGCGGTTATCTATCACTTGCAGATGTGCCCTATTTCTCCCCTGGAATGACAGTAGGTCGCGGTTTCATAGCGTTGGCGATAGTAATCTTCGGAAAGTGGCATCCAATGAAAGCCTGTGGCGCTGCACTGCTTTTTGGTCTTGGGTTTGCACTGGACAATCGATTTCAAGCATTTGGGTGGGATATCCAATATCAGTGGTTTTTGATGTTGCCCTTTGTGCTTTGTTTAGCTGTGTTAGCAGGTTTTGTAGGACGAGCAGAGGCACCACTCGCATTAGGAAAACCTTATGACCCATCAGAGTAATCTTATACGCCTAAAATGTGCTACCAACACGAAAATAGAAAACATCTGTTGAAACACCAGGTACAGAGATGAGTGGCACAGCATAATCCACACCACCAACGAGAGGTCCCAAGTTCAATCGCAAACCTACACCTAAAGAGATTGGCAACCATTCGTACTTAATATCTTTCGCAGTGTCCCAAACGTTGCCAGCGTCAAAGAACAAAACCCCATCAATGGGCGTATAAATTGGAAAACGCAATTCGGTATTAAAGATGAACTGGACATTTCCCCGATGTTTTCCAGTAATATCTTCAGGTCCAAGCCCCCGTTCCTCATAACCTCGAACTGTTGTACTACCCCCTGCCCAGAATCTTTCAAAAGAAATTAGTTCTGCATCACTGTCAGCTTTAGCTTGGAGACCTGGTGTGTAACCTAATCGGAGTGCAGTTGCTAACACAGGTCCGCGTGAGCTTAATTTTTTATGATAGCGAGTGTCAGTTATTATTTTGATAAAGCTGCTTTTCCCGCCTAAAAATCCTCCAGCATATTCGACTGTAACCTCGTTAAACATACCAGATGTTGGATTGAGAGAAGGCACACGACTATCTTGTCTCCATAAAAGACGAAGACTGCTAACCGTAGTTGATGGGTTAGGGATCAGTGGTGCCACAGAAGTATCTTTTAAATCACGATAACTGTATTGAAGATTGAGTCGATGTGATCTGGATAACTTTCTGCTGAGACTAAAACTACCTTGCAGTGCTCGGACACCGTCGTCTTCTTCCAATTTTCTTCCCAAGAATTGCAAACTACCACTTGTTCTGCCTATGAGCCAAGGTTCAGTTAAAGTCGTATCATAGAGGTAGCCGAGTGTTCCACCTCTACCGCGTAAACGGAATCGTATATTTCGTTTGAAGAGGTTTAGATGGCTTAGGGCAATTGTCCCGCGTGGTCCATCTGAAGAACTATAACCAATGCTTGCACCGTATGAGCGTGGTGCCCTCTTTTGAAGCAGAATCTCTACATCCCTGACTATCGGTTGCGTTGTAGGTAGAATTGATTGACCTTCATTATTCAAATTGTTTGGTTGACTGCCAAAATCTGTTGGGATTATAGGTTTTCCGCGGATTCCATGTTCAAAAATTCCCGTGCTGTAGAGGTTTTGAATAGCTTGATTTAACTTGTCTGGGGTATAAATGGCACCCCGAAGATGCGCAATCTCGCGATTAAGCACCTTTGTCTTAACTCCAATGTCGCCAAAAAAACTGAACGTGCCAAATACTACTTGAGCCCCTTCGGAAATTTCAAATCGTAAAATACCGTGTTCATAAACTGAAAGATGCATCTTTTCCTGCTCAAGCGTATAACGAGCGTTACCTTCAAAATCTTGGATACTCCACTCTTCATCCATTATTGTAGCAATAAACGTACCTGCAAGTGATAAATTGTGTTTTTCAAATGCATCACGTAATTTTTTCGGTAGCGTGAATGAATCCAATTGTTCAGAAAAATTACCTTCTACCTGAAAAACTGGTGTATCTGTTTTGTGTAGGTATTGTGTATCTAATATTTCTGCATATATGTAACCCCGATCTTGATATGCTTTAAGTATTGCGTTTTCGTAATTTTTCCGATCAAGTCGTGCATTCGGTTGCTGAGATTTACTTGGCAAAGCATTAAGGAGCGTAGTCGTGTCTAACATCTCGTTTCCACTAAACAGACAACGATTAATCACTTCTTTGTGGTCTTCAATTATCGTATAATGTATCTTAATTTTGCCAAAATTTCGGTTATTAGAACTCTGTTTTTCTGGAATTGGTAACTTTAACACAGCATCAGGATATCCAGTTTTTTCATATAAAATTTTTAAACGTTGTATATCTCTTAAAAGCGTCTGTTGAGAAAAAATGCGCTTGCGAAACAGACGAGAGATGGAACGGTGGGGTTTCATCTCTATTTCGCGCAACAACTCCTCATCAGAAAAAGCGTTGTTTCCAGAAAATGTAACATCAGTTACTATATATCGGATACCTCGCAAAACAGTAAATTTAACATGGAGTGGAGAATTGGTTAATACTTTTGATTTTACTTCGGTTCCGTGATAACCCTCCGCTTCAAAGTGATCTTGTACGGTTTCCTCCCACAAAGGGCGGTTATTTATTAAAAATGTTATTTCGCCTCTGAGTCGGTCTCTTTCAGATTCTTTTGTGTTAATACCTAATTTTGCCAAAAAATTGCGAAACGGAGAGTCTTGAATAATCGGTTTTCCGTTCTCATCTACAAAATCAAGCAATAGTTGTGTGCCTTCAACTATTTCAAGTGTTAAGATACCGTTTTGATGCCGAAAATCGGGCTTAATTTCAGTACTTGGATAGTATTTCTTCTTATATAAGTCGCGAATTTCCTCAATATCTTCATCTAAGACAGATCTATTATAAATTCTTCCAACACGGCTCTCACACATTGCCTTAATTTGTTCTGTGAATATCGCCGAATTGCCATGAATTTGGAATTTTTCAATAACCGTAGGATTTCCTAAATTCACCTGATATGTTAAACTTCCGTTAGAGGCAATTGCATTTTCTTCAACATCAGCATTAAAATAACCGTTTTCAGCACACACTAACTTGATAGAATCAACATCTTTTTTTCCAATTACGGGGACATACTTTGCACCAGGTTTCAATTTTATCGCAGCACGGATTGCCAGACTAAGTTCATCAGGTAATTCACCTGTTATCTTAATTTTTTGGATGCGCATCACATTTTTTAAATCAAATCTCAGCACAACCCCTTCAGGTGTTTGTAAGGTGTAAACATCAATCTGCGAGAATCTTTCTGACGAAAAAAGTGAATTAACACTTTGTTGAATAGCATAACGCGAAAACTGTGAACTATTCGTTACATTGGTTATTTTTTTTAGACTATCAAGTGCCTCACTATTTGTTACAGGGAGGTCGTCAATGAGGTATTCAATTTTAACAACTTTCTTTTCTTGGAAAATCTCAGGTGAGGAATCAAGGAATTGAGAGGTGTCTGTAACTTCTCCGAAGAGAGGTTCAACGGTAAAAAAATACAGAACTATTGGTATTAGTCCACAAAATATACTTCCCTTAACCAAACAAACAGACAAGGATTTCAGCGTATGGTTTAAACCGAAATTACACATTTAGAATCGCCGCTCCAACAGTTGAATATCTACACCAACTTCACCCTTTTCATCACCTTCTACTTTTATGGACATATTTTTAGGTAATGGATATTCTGCAATAATGTGGCGCTCATTGGGATCAAAACCAGATGAAATAGTGAAGGTAATCCCGCCAAATGATCGGGAAAAAAAGTTACCCGGTAAAAGGAGCGCAAGCACATCTGCTTCTGTCAAGAATTCAGTTGTGGAGGAATTAAGGGGTTCTGCATGTAAATTAAGCTTGGCTTTGTCAATATCTCCGTTTTCAAGGACACCGGTTATCGTTGCCGTAATTTTTAGATCTGCTGTGCTTCCGTCCCTAAGTAGGACCCCACGGATTGGATTCGGAATTTCAAGGGAGATATTTAGTTCTGGATTGAAGGCAGTAGTGCTTGCGTTTCTAATCGTTGAATCCTCTGCAATCTCAAAAACTTGTGTAATGATGCCAATTTTCCCTTTGAGGATGGAAACATTACCCGTAAAAAGTGGTTCCTGAAACGCACCTGTGATTTGACCGCTACAAGCGATTTCAATGTCAGTGTTTCCACCGGTTGATGAACGTAAATGAAAGTTGTTTGGTATATCAATACCTACATCTAAGTCAAGCTCACGCAAGATTGGAGCATACGAGAATAGATCTGCTTCTCGGACAATACCAGCAGAAAAAGCATTAAGTACGTCTTCCCAATTCCAATCCTGTCGGTAGTACCCTGAGTCGATTCTAATATGACCCTCCAGAATCATATCTGCAATTTTTCCATGTAGACGTAACTCATCAGAATTTATGTTGATCTCGTACAAACGCGGTTGAGTAAAGGTGCAATCTGTTAAACTGGCTTCAAGATTAATATCATTTATCTCAAGCCAATCTAAGGCAATTTCTCCTCTGGCTGAAAGTTTTCCATTGTTCAATTGACCTTCAATGGTTTTGATTTCAAGTTTTGATTCAGTGAAATCAAACTGTACGTTAGTATTTTCAAAGTAAACAGGCGAACTGGAGAGTTTAAGTTTTGAAAATTTTCCCTCGCCTTTAAGCCGTGGGGTTTGGGGCGTTCCACTGACTGTTGCATTGATTGAAACTATTCCACTTGCAGATTGAATACGGGGTTCTATACGGTGCAAAATTTCAAGTTCGTCCAATTTAAAGTCAATCTTAACCTCCATCTCCTCGGAGAGCGGTTTTGCTTGAAGTTTTGATAAAGAAAGCAGATAAGGCACATGTCCTGAGCAAGAGAGTTGATTCCCACCAAATCTCAAGATAGACTTATCAGAAATTGTCCACTGTTGGTCATCGGGACTATATCGCAGTTCTGTGAAGAATTCATCAATGCTTGCTTTATTAATCGCAAGTTCATGCCCAACACACTTCACTGTTATTTTAGGCGCTGCGTAAGAACCTTTGATGTCAATGGTCGTTGATAGCATTCCCTTCTTCTGATACGCCTCACGAAACTCCGTAGGTAAAAGTGAATCTAAAATAGAGATATTAAAATTGTCCAGTTTCAGGTTGGCAAATATATCACCTTGCATGTTCCATCTACCGTAACAACTAAAAATAAGCGGATCCGCTGCTATATCGGAAGAAATTGGGAGAGTATTTTCGAACTTAAGTCCATTGACCGTGAATGTGCCAGCATTTCCTAACGTTATCGGAATTGGTTCTGGATTTTTTAAGCTGAATTGCTGATCTAAGGTAGTAATAGTAAAACCCAAGGAAATGTTATCAATGGTAAAATCTGCTGTTGCTACCTGAGTGAGAGCGTCAAAAGAGATTTTTTCGCGTATTTTCGGAATTGGGAATTTTTCGCCACTTTCAAAAAAGTTTTTAAGCGGTATGTTCAATTCCGTAAGCGTAGCCGCTACACTTCCATTCACATCTTCAAAGATATCTTGTGGTAGTGTTTGTCGTAGAATTGTTCCGAGAGGATACTGCTTTATTGACAGTCCTTTTGCTGAGAAAGACTTTGGAGTCAAACCATCGAGTTGCAATTCGCTTTGTTCAAGATTACAAGTTCCATCCTCTATATCAAATTGAAACTTTGCAAACTCAAGAACACCTCTACGTGCTTTGAGTTGGACTGTAACATTCTCAAAGGATTGACTGAAATTGTTGAAACCGATTTTGGGTGTTTGCAAATTAACATTCCCCTGTAAATATGGCGTTCGCGTAGTCCCTTGAATTGTCAAATCAATATCCACAACGCCTTCTTCTGCTTCCGAAAAAACTGCATCGATACCTGGGAAAAAAGTGAGTGGCAGTTCATTACTGCGCAAATGTACCTCAATAGGTGCTTCAAGGAATCGTTCTGAGAAGTCAACCTGTGCCAAAGTTAGATCAAACGGGATCATTCCGTTGAGGATTAAATTATCGCCATTCGTGGTAAGTTCAGTTCTCAATTTAATCTGTTTGTTTGCATATTCAACATTACCGTGCCACTGTAGTGGCGAATTTGCTGCTTTCTTTAAAGGCTGTTTGAAAGTTCCTTGCCATTTGGCTGTTATGTTTGGCATAGTAAGCGGACCATCAAAACCAATGTAAACTGCGGATCCCAGTGCAGAAGACTCAATCTGTAGGGGAAGAAGAGTAGTAACGCTATTATTTTTCAATTTGAAGTCTATAGGTACGGTATTATAAATTCTATAATCATGTGCTTGTAAATTGAGTTCATTTATCTTACAATTTCCTGTCAAAAGATCACTGGTGAATCCTGTTCCTGCTAACTTTACAGAGCCGCTTACTATTCCACTTAAGGGAGTGGGGTGTTGCTGGTAAAACGAGATAAAATCTCCTACTTCCAGTTTCTCAACAGACACCCCTAAGTCGAACGTCAAATTGTCGTTATTTTGGGTTGAAAATGAAGTTTCGCCATTTATCTGAAAAATGCCTTTTCCAATTTGTCCATTGGCAATTAAGTCTTGTATTTGTATTGATTGACTTCTAATAGTAGTAAGTGCGCGCAATTTGTCCAGTGTGATCGGTTCTGCAAATGCCCCAAGACGGATAGGGTGATTTTTAATTGTATGTGTGTTTAAATCAACAACAGGTTCAGCAACGGTTCCCGCCACATTTAGCATAGTCTTAACATTTCCTTCAATTAAGGCAGATTTGTCAAACGTGAGGCGTTTGACAGTCTCAACAGGCAGACTGTTCCTGAGTAAATCTGAAAACTTTGCTAAATCAAGATTGTTACTAACGATTTCAAAGCTTAGTTTAGAATTGTTAAATTCACTTTGATCGATTGCTATATTTCCGTCTATCTGAAAAGGGTTGCCCAACACATACATAGAGAAAGGTTTGACATGCACAGTATTATTTTGAAATTTAATTTCACTATTCACTTCGTGGACACCTATATCTCCTATTTCGGTTTTTGCAATTAACATTGGTATTGTCCACTTGAGATCAACAATAGGATCACTGAACGTTCCCTTTATTTTTAAATCATATTGAGCAGTACCAGAAATGGGAAGTCCCAACGCTTCCCCGAAAGAGTCCAGCGTTAAGTTTTGGTTTTGCTTGGAGGAAAGATTGAACTCTTCAGTTCTTGTATCAATGCTGCCAGTGAGCTGAATGAATGGAGATTTCTCCCCTTCTACAGATAACGAACTGTCAGAAACCGTTAATATATCATCTTCTAAATTTAGACGTATCCACTTTGGATTTGTAAATCGCAACGAATTGTACTGGAGTAGGGTATGGTTGATAACTATGTCAACATCATAAGGATGCACACTTTTTTTCACAGGTTCGACTAACTCTGTAATTGTGCCTTCTATTTCTACAGTGCTATCAATAGCACCAGTAATTACATCAAGGGCTGGATGAAAAATGCGCAGAATTGGCGTAGCTGCAGTTTTTTCACTTTTCAGGAAAAACTTGTATGGATTAGGAAAAGCATTACTAATTGTACCCTCAATATCAGTCGTTCCAGCCAGTGCTTTGCCGGTAAATTCGAAATGATCTTTGTCTTCTATGAGAATGCCGTCCAAATAGGCATTGCCAAGGGGATTGTCTTCAAATGTGAGGTCTGAAAAGATGAATTTTGTTGTAAATACAAGGTCTTGCGGCTTTTTTTGATATGATTCAACGTTAACACTCATTTTACCATCAAGTGGAAAATCGGTGATGTCTGCAGCGCGTGCAAGTTCAGCCAATTGAACCGGTTTATCCTTACTATTTTTTATACTGAAGTTGAAATCTCCATTACTTGCTACATTGACATTAAGAATTACCTGTTGACCGCGTGTCGTTATTACAAAATTGGGGATGGTGAGCGAGTAATCGTCAATTTCTAACTGCAATGTTGCAGGATCTAAATTGATGCTCCATGCGTTTCCAGAACTGATAACAAAACTACCACTGCCATCAAGATGGTCAATGAGTTGACCGTATAAATTTAATTCTCCCTTTATATCACCTTCAATGGGGTAGTCCACTGTAAGAAAGAGTTTGTTATAGTCAGCATCCAGCACAAGTGGATCAGCGACGATATGGAAATTCGCAGGTAATTTACCACTTATACCAATATCACCTTCAATGGAAACGCTTGTATTCCTTTTTTCACCAGTTTTCGTCAAGTGTGCATTTTCAAAATATACAATCCGATTTTCATACCGAAAATTCCCTGCTAAACGACCAAGCGGAATTGGTTCATCATCGTTGTGACAATAGAATGTCGCAGGCATTTCTACATGCCCAGCAGCAGTACCATCTTTTTTTACTTGTGCAGTAATGCTTCCAACACCTTTGAAAGGCACAGAATTAAAAATTCTTGATAGTTTCCCAAAGTCAACATTCTCAAGTTGGACATCAAAGCTATCAAAAGAACCACTAATGTCAACGGTTGTATCGTCTATAGTGCCATCTACACTTATACTCGAACCGTTGGCGTCTTCTGAAGAAATTTTGCAATCCAGTGATGAATCGTTCAAAGGTATAGATTCATCTTTTACAAGAAAACTTGTATCTGCCAGTTTTACATTGCTATCAAGATGAAAAGTGCCCGTCGTATCACCTTTTATTTTTGCAGAGCCAGTAAATATTCCAGATTCAATTTGAGGTATCTGTTCTAACAATTCACCGAACATTGACAATAGTGAACCGAGCTGAGTATCTGATATTTGCCAATTACTGTCGTAGGTGATAGGTTGTTTCGCAAAATGCTGTAATCGTTCAATTAGGTTGCCTTGAGATGTATTATCAAATGTAGCACTGCCATCTCCTGTGAGTGTTCCGTCAGCAATCTGAACGCTGACTTTGTCTAACGTTAATTGCGGAACTTCCTCTAAATTTAAAGTAGTGTTGATGACTAATTCTGTAATGTCTATTTGTCTTATATTAGATTCAGATGAATCTGTTGGAATTTGCTTGATTGCAAGTGCTTCAGATGTGCCTTTAAGAGTACCACTTAAAGTTGAATCTGTTCCGTGTAAATTCAACACAACTTTGCCTAATCCTGCAAGTTGCGTGTCATTATCAAGAAACTTTTGTACATCTCCGGCATCAATCGTCAACTCTACAAGCGTACTCCATTTTCTTTCATCTAAATTACCTTTAAGTTCTTGTATTTCCAAAAAAGAATTGCCTAATTTTAGTTTGAGTGTTTCCAATTTACTGTTTGTTGCTGATACAGAAAAACCTATATCCGTCAACTGCCCAATTGGCAATTCGGTTCCATTTAGAATAAAACTCCCTTTACCAATAGAGAGTTCGCCTGTATGATCCCATTTTTCTAACTCACCCCACAACTCAATGTTAATATCCGGTAGACTTAGTTCCATGTTATGTTGTGTTTCTCTAAAGAGAACTTTACCACCGATGATGGTAGCATCTGAAATTGCAAATGCGAAAGATGCATCCGAATCTTGTGAAGATTCTCGAAACACCTGTGTTAGATTGACTTGTCCATCCGAATTACGTCGTAGCTTCAACTCTGGGGAGTTGATCTCTAACGCAGTTACAAGAAACTTTCGCTGTAGAAGCCCCCAAAAGTAATATTTTAGGACTATCTCATCTGTAGAGAGTATAGGCAATTTTTCATCGTCTTCTAT
The DNA here is from genome assembly GCA_965219695.1 of Candidatus Poribacteria bacterium. Taxonomy (GTDB): domain Bacteria; phylum Poribacteria; class WGA-4E; order WGA-4E; family WGA-3G; genus MSPOR6. Next base: position 87,399 of record CBDCOJ010000028.1, read on the forward strand.
CCTAAAATTCTCGACTTTAACACCAGTAAAGATGTTCCCGCTCAATTCGCCGAATGTCACAGTGTATTTTTCATTGACTTGTTTTTGAAGAGCTTTTTCAAGACGGGGTTTGATGAAATTATTTAGGAAAGAATCTGAACTGACATAGAAATATCCGCCGATTCCAAGAAGAACTGTGATTAGTGGGACTGAAATAAACACTCTTTTTCGTCTTATCATCATTCATGTTCCGATTTTTCTACGCTGTTAGCATAAAACGCGTCGTGTGCGGTATTAACTACATCACTGACAAAATCCATATCTATTGTAGTCAGGATTCCAGATTCAAATTGTGTTGCTGTCGTGGATTTACGAAGCCAGAGGAGATATTCGATATTACCTATATCTTGATAAATCGGTGAAAAGGTTATTCCGATAGGTATTACTGCAAGATTTTGCTGCACAAATTCAATCAAATTACCCAAAGTTATCTTATGGACGTCTGGGTCGTCAACAATGCCGCCCTTTTTAACGTGGGAGCGCCCCGCCTCAAACTGTGGTTTTACGAGCGCGATAAGCTCCGATACGCCTAACTTTTCAATCACAACAGGTAACACTTTTTGTAAAGAGATGAAAGACACATCAATCACTGCAATGTCAAGCGGATGTGAAAACAAGTGTGGGTCAATGTAGCGGATATTGGTTTTGTCAAGTACATGCACACTCGGATTTTTGCGAAGTTTCCAAGCGAGTTGACCATACCCGACATCAACCGCATAGACGAAATCAGCACCGTGTTGAAGCAAGCAATCAGTAAAACCACCTGTGGAAGCACCTACGTCAATTGCAACTTTATTTTGAACGGTTATATCAAAATCTTGTAGAGCCTTTTCAAGTTTCAATCCACCGCGACTGACATATTTTGGCGGATGTTCAACCTCAATTTCAGCGTCAGGTGGTATGCGTTGTCCCGGTTTTAGGTGTGAATTGTTGTTTACTTTGACTGCCCCTGCAAAAATTAAACGTTTTGCTTGGAGGCGACTTTCAGCAAAACCGCGTTGAACAAGAACAATATCTAACCTATCCATCTTTTCATCATATCTAATTTACGATTGAAACTATACAGATTGCATGTGAACATTTCCTCAAATGATGGTAGCGAAAATTGATGCTCCTAAGTTGACTCTATGACCTTACAGCTAAGGCAACTCCGGCACGAATAATGGCTTCAGTATCATAACCATAACGTTCATACAATGTCTTAACGTCTCCATGTTCAATAAAACGGTCTGGTACACCGAGCGAAGTTACACGGACATCTGTATTCCCCTCCGCTGCAAGTGCTTCAAGCACAGCACTACCAAATCCACCCATCAATACACCATCTTCCACCGTAATCATATTGCCAATCTGTTTTGCTAAGTCTACAATCAATGTAACATCCAAAGGTTTAATAAAGCGCGCATTGACCACTGTAGTTTCAATACCTGTTTCGCTCAGAGTTTTTGCTGCCTCAAGTGCAGGATACACACGGTTCCCGATAGCCACTATTAGTAAATCATCCCCTTCTTGACAGATTTCAGCCTTTCCAATAGGCAGCGGTTTAGGTTCAGTTTCTAACTTAACACCGATTCCTGTTCCGCGTGGATAACGCAGCGCGATAGGACCCATCTCATAGGTTAATGCTGTTTTGAGCATGTGCTGCAATTCATTTTCATCTTTGGGTGCCATTGACACAATGTTGGGAATTGAACGGAGGAAAGCAATATCAAATACACCATGGTGTGTTGGTCCATCCGCACCTACGATTCCTGCGCGGTCAAGTGCGAAGACAACAGGTAAATTCTGAATACATACATCATGGAGGACCTGGTCATATCCGCGTTGTAAGAAGGTAGAATAGATGGCAACTACTGGTTTTAGCCCTTCCGTTGCAAGTCCTGCAGCGAAGGTGACAGCACACTGCTCCGCTAATCCAATATCAAAACATCTATCTGGAAATGCCTCCAAAAACTTGTCTAAACCCGTTCCACCTAACATGGCTGCTGTAACACCTATAATACGAGAATCATTCTTGGCCTCTTCAATGAGAGTACGACTAAAAACATCTGTATACTTAGGTGTGGCGGATGCCGGACGGAGCGATTTACCTGTTTTTACGTCAAACTGCCCACTGACACTATAGAACTTAACTGGGTCTTTTTCAGCAGGGGGATACCCTTTTCCCTTCTTTGTAACCACATGAACTAAGATTGGCCCGGTCAATTCTCGAATACCTGTGAGAATAGGTATTAACGATTCCAAATCGTTTCCGTCAAGGGGTCCAAAATATCTGAATCCAAATTCCTCAAACAGTGTTCCAGGTTTTAGCGATGCTTCAATCTTCTGTGCCAATGCTTTTGCATCTGATGGAAATAAGTTTATCAATTCTTTCGCACTTGTTCGAAGACGATTATAACCGCGCGAACTAATCAATTTGTGGAAGTGTTTTGAGATTGCCCCGATAGTAGGAGAAATTGACATCTGATTATCGTTTAGAATTACCAGCATGTCCTTTCTGAAATCGCCCGCGGCGTTCAATCCTTCAAGTGCCATTCCGCCTGTTAAACCACCATCACCGATAATGGCAATGACCTTGAAATCATCGTTATTAACATCACGAGCAGCTGCAATTCCTAATGCAGCTGAAATTGAGGTGCTTGAATGTCCCGCACCAAAGACATCATACTTACTTTCTTCACGACTCAGGAACCCGCTAATCCCATCAGTCTGCCGTAAGGTGTCAAAAGTATCTAAACGTCCCGTAAGAAGTTTATGCGGATATGCCTGATGACCTATATCCCAGATAAGTTTGTCGTGAGGTGTATCAAAAACCGTATGTAAGGCAATCGCTAATTCGACAGTCCCGAAATTAGGAGCGAAATGACCGGGATGCTTGGATAGTACTGCCAAGAAATAGGCACGCATCTCCTCAGCGAGTGTTTCAAGCTCACTTATACTTAGCGTCTTTAGGTCTGTGGGTGATTTGATTTTTTCCAAAACCATCCCTACTCACCATTTTCACTTTCGGGTATAGAATCCAATTCGGAATCATTGTTCCCGTCTTGCGACACGTTTTGCACTCGGACTTCTGCAGCTTCAAGGAGTTCTCTGCACGAACGCACTAATCCGACACCCTCCTCAAAAAGTGTTAGAGATGCATCTAACTCCAAAGTGTCTGGCGCTTCTAACGTTTCTACGATTTCCTTTAGTCTTTCAAGTTTTTCTTCAAATGTCAAACGGTTTCTCCTTACCTAACAATATCAATAGTTTCGCTATATTTTATTTTAAACACTCGTCAACTGTGCAAACGAGATTTCCTTGTGAAAGTTTTACATCAAGTCGTTCCCCAACATTTACCTGGTCGTTTGATGTCACAACATCTCCTGAGGAAGTCCTGCAAATGCTATATCCTCGTTTTAAGGTCGCTAATGGACTAAGTCCATTTAACCGCGCGGCTAAAGATTGTAAATGATTACTTTCAGCACTCAATCTATCATTTATTGCTTTTTGATATGCTGCTTCAAGTCCGTCAATAGATTGAGACAACTGAAAGATGGTATCCTTTCTTTTAGATGGTGAAAGACCTGAATCCAACGCATCAAGCTCGTCATGTTGTGTGGTAATCTGCCGGATTATAAGTTCATTCAAACGATTTATCGCGCCATTTAACTGCGCTAATAAATCTAATCTGTCAGGGACAATATGTTCTACTGCAGCAGACGGTGTTGGCGACCTGTGATCCGCAACCATATCAGAGATAGTAAAATCTGTTTCATGACCGACAGCAGAGACAACAGGGATTTCGGTGTCAAAAATCGCCCGTGCTACTATTTCTTCATTGAATGCCCACAGATCTTCAAGCGAACCGCCGCCACGCCCTACAATCAAAACATCTATATCAGTTCTGTTGTTCATATCACGTATGGCACGGGCGATTTGCGTCGCAGCATATTCACCTTGCACAAGTGTTGGATAAAGCAGGAGTTGTGCTAACGGGTATCGTTTTTGAAGCTGCTGTTGAATATCTTGAATGGCAGCACCTGTTTCAGAAGTAATTACCCCGATTTTCTTTGGAAAAATGGGTAACGGCTTTTTGTGCTGATCATCAAATAGCCCCTCATCTGAAAGTTTCTGTTTTAATTCTTCAAAAGCTCTCTGCAGTGCCCCAACTCCAAGTGGTTCTACAGCATTGACAATTATTTGATATTCACTACTTGCAGCATAGATATTGACGCGTCCTTGTACCAGAACTTCGTCCCCGTCACGCGGCAAAAACTGTAACCGAGAAGCACTACTCCGAAACGCGACGCTCCTGATAGTACTGTTCTCATCCTTAAGTGTGAAATAGATATGCCCAGACGCGGGACGACTGAGGTTTGAAACTTGCCCCTTCACCCACACATTTTGAAGGACTGGTTGCTGCTCAATTATGCGGGACAAGGTTTTGGTTATTTGCGTAACGCTAAAAATCGTCCGAGGTATCGGGAGTTCTAACTGCATTCTGAGTGCCCTTTCAACCGGTGTTTGGTACTTATTTGCTTACAAAATTTGTCCTGTAAGGATTTCAAAGCTGATATTGAATCCTTTCAATACTGAGTGCCAACCCTATATCATCATCCAATTCAATCTCAACTGCATTTAGCTTGATATTACCTTTTGCCACACCAAAACGCGCGGGCATCATTGTCAAAAAACTTTCAACTACCTTATCTATCCTGCTCCCAATAACCGAATCATGAGGGCCTGTCATGCCGACATCTGTAATATACGCGGTACCCTGTGGCAAAACACGTTCATCAGCTGTCTGAACATGTGTGTGCGTGCCTATCACAGCACCTACCTTGCCATCCGCATGCCATCCCATTGCGATCTTTTCTGAAGTTGCTTCAGCATGAAAATCCAGAATCACATACGGGGTTTCAGTTTTCATCTCAGATAGTATTGAATCCAATGCATGGAACGGATTGGCGTACCTATTCATGAATATCTGACCGGCGAGGTTAATTACACCAAGTTTGGAATTTCCATCAACTGAAGGGACTATAGTAAAACCCCGTCCAGGCACTTCCGTAGGATAGTTTGCAGGACGAATCAATTGAGGTGTTGTATCAACGAAGTCAAAGATTTCTTTCTGATCCCAAACGTGGTTTCCAGTAGTAATGGCAGAAACACCTGATGCCAACAACTGATCAACAACTTCAAATGTTAAACCTTTTCCCCCTGCAGCGTTTTCACCATTAGCAACGATGAAGTCATACGGATTTTCAGATGATTTGTTCAGTTCTTTCAAGAATTCGGTTACTGCTCTTCTCCCCGGATTTCCGACAATATCTCCAATAAAAAGTATTTTCATTTTGTTTTTATCACATTTCTCGTAATCTCTTACGGTTGCTCGTGCTTTCTTTGCTGTAGGGGAATTTCTATCACTATGTTTTCCTATTTCCTCATCGCAGAACACGGTTTTGTCTCATTCTTACTTGTGAAGTGTGTTTTAGTACCTGTCCGAAAACGTAAAGATGTTATGCTGCTTCTAACTCTGTCTGTGTAAAAACAGATGCAAATGAACATCCGATCGCATTAATTTTCTCCTCTCCCCCTGCTTGTCTATCTATAGCTGCGACAACATGTTCCACTGTGTGTCCCTCTCCACGAATCTGTTCTATAGATGTGCAAACCTGTCCGGCAGTCGTAATAACATCTTCTATAACAACAAGTGTGCTTTTCTCTTTAACACCTCCTTCTATCAGATTACAGGTGCCGTAGGTTTTCGCTTCTTTACGGACATAAAAACAGGGAATTCCTGTCTGCAGGGAAATTGCAGTAGCAAGCGGAATGCCTCCTAATTCCAATCCTGCTAAACCATCACATTCTGTTGGAAGCAGTTTAGCCATCTCTTGTGCGATAGCAATTAGAAGTTTTGGATTACTTTCAAACCGATATTTATCCCAATAAATGTCACTGATATTTCCTGAACGAAGTTTGAATTCTCCTGAAAGGCGTGATACAGCACGAATCTGTTTTGCCAATTCATTTCTTGTCATATAGGGTCACCGTTTTGGAATGTAGTCTAACTCACTTCAATATGTGCCGTATCTTCTGCTACAACTTCACCAATTATTGCAGCTTCAGGACAATCAGCAGCGTGAAGTTCTTTTACGGCTGCCTCGGCATTTTCAGCTGGCAGTGCAAATAACAAACCACCTGACGTCTCTGCTTCCATTAAAATGTGGCGCATCTCGTCCGAAACCGACGGATTGAACGAGACCTTGTCCGAAAGGAACTTTGTATTTGCAAGATACGCTTGTGTGTAGGTCTCCTTTGCAACGAGCGATGGAGCATCTTCAAAGTAGGGAACGGAACTACTATCTATTTTTAGGCGTACATCATTGCCTGCCGCCATTTCTGACGCATGTCCTAACAATCCATAACCAGTGACATCTGTGCATGCGGATACATCATATTTTAACATAATCTCTGATGCAGATGCGTTGAGTCGCGTCATAGATTCTACCAATTGCGGCAAGACTTCATCACTGATTTTGTTGAATTTCAACCCTGTCGTGAGAATACCGATGCCAAGATTTTTCGTTAGAATGAGAACATCTCCAAGACGCGCGCCGTAGTTTTTGACAAATTTTTCAGGATGCACAACCCCGGTTACGGAAAGTCCATACATCAGTTCCGGTGAATCTACTGTATGTCCACCAAGAAGTGCTGCTCCTGCTTCTGCAGCCTTTTCAGCACCACCTCTCACAATATCGCCAAGTATTGAGAGATCGAGGTCATCCCTCGGCCAGCAGGTAATATTCAACGCAGTTTTCGGTGTGCCGCCCATGCTATAAACATCGCTGAGTGAGTTTGTCGCTGCAATCGCACCGAATGTATACGGGTCATCAACGATAGGGGTGAAATAGTCAACAGTGTTGACAAGAGCAAGGTCGTCAGAAATACGGTATATCCCTGCGTCATCAGAGGTTTCTGTGCCAACAAGCAGGTTCGGGTCAGTAGATTTCGGAAGGTTACTCAAAATGTGTGAAAGCTCGCCCGGAGCAAGTTTTGACGCTCACCCAGCACATTTTACGGTCGCAGTAAGACGGATTTTTTTGTTTGTCATAGTTTTGGGATGCAAAGTTGAGCAGGTCTAAGAATTAAAATAATATGGTGTCGATTAAATCGCAGAAGTTTCAGAAATATTCATCAAATTTTGGTCTCAAGTTAGTTTTACGACTTAAGATCCGCTATAACAGATTTAACATACGCAACACTCCGCCCATCTTGGTGGAACTGATCGCCATATCGGACACCTTCAATTGCGAGATATCCGTCATAGTCCGTATCTAACAGTGCAGCAATTGCAAAACGGTAGTCAATTTCCCCATCTGGAAGTGGCACCTGGACGTAGATAGCCGTTTCTAAATCCGGTATATGCACACGATAAAGGCTCTTGCAATGCCAATAGTTGACATGTGGCGCAAGTGCTACAATGGCGTCTTCGCACGATTCCTCTGGAATATCATACGTCCAGTAGATGTTCCCTAAGTCCGGATTAATGCCTACATTTGATGCATCAATCAATTCCAGCAGGTGTAACGCTGACCAACTGTTGTCCACAATAGAATTTTGATGGACCTCAATGGAAATAGAAACATCTTGATCCGCAGCAATTGACGCTACTTCAGAGACAGCCGCCGCTGTCCGTTCATAATCAAGTGTGCTTGCTTGACGACTTGAGCCTTGCGAGACCGATTCGCCACGGTACGTGCCTTTGCCGTTCGGGTCGCGTGGCGGCGTAGTGACTGTGGAATTCACAACATTTGCACCGATTTTAGCAGCAAAATTAACTGCATTTAGCATCGCTTGTTTATTACCGGCAGCAACACGTGGATGAGCAGCACCGCCGCCACCTCGGACTGCAACACACGGCATGCCTGCATCTTCAAGCTGCGTGCGGAGTGTCCCAATCTCTGCATCTGGCAAATTCATTGTCGGAAGTTCAATGCCTTCAAATCCGATCTCTTTCGCTTTTTGCAGAAATTGTTGTTGATTTTTGGTATCGGTGGGTAGTCCACCACCGTTATATGGATAAGATGCACACCGCCGAAAAGCATAGGCAATCTTCATTCTATTTCCCCTTCAAACAGATATATCACAGCCTGTTGCAATTGTTGAAAAATGACATTGAATTGTTCATGGACAGTTCCGTCACACGATACCTTTTTATTACGTTCTATATGTGTTCGCAGACTCTCTAAAATACTCTGGTAGTACCACGCTTGTGCCTCTAACCCACCGTGAAAACGTTCCCAAACTGCATCAGCGATGTCATCGTATTCCGAAATCACAGTCCGAAGATTATGAAGTTTGTCGGCACATGTTACAAGGCATACCTCAGTACTGGCGGTTTTTAATGCTTCAATACGTTCAGTCTTACGTTCTCGCCACCGCAGAGATTTATTTTCAGAACATCCATCAACAATGTCCGCGATAGGTTCACCAAAACTATCCCGAATGCACTCCAATGTGAGGTCGGTATCCTCAACCGTATCATGCAAAATTCCTGCTATCACAACTGCTTCTGAACACCCCACATCCATCAACATAAGACCAACAGCATACGGATGCGTAATATACGGGGTATTAGTGCCTTTCCGAAATTGTCCGTTGTGTGCTTGTGCGGCGAGTTCTATCGCTTCTTCAATACGGTTTTTTCCGTTTACCATCTTCCGCCATGCGTCCTATCGCTACTCAATTCGCGCCTATAAATATCAGTAAACAATACATTTATTAGAAATTCAAAGATTAAAACAGTGTTAAATGATACACTATTTTACGCTCTCCGTCAAGATATTTTTAAATGCCTATATTGTAACGTGAGTTCGGTATAAAGACCTGAAGAATTCCATATCTTTTCTCCGTATTTATGTTAACGGTTAACGTGAGCTTGAAAAAGTTTCATCCGCAGCGTTCTCTGTTATTTATCGCAAAAAACGGCACAACCTAACAGGTTATGCTACAAAAATACTGCTTTTTTATCCATGAAAAGTGTTTAGAGCGAACTCACATTTTTATTATCAAACTCACGTTATGTTATAGAAAGATTTTTAGAGTTTTTAGAGTCAATCGGAAAATGATAGGATTTTGTAATGTGCTACGATCCTTTGTTATGACAGGATCGGCAGGTTTATTATGACAAAAATAGTCATATTTGACTCTAAAAATTCGGTATTTTTTAGTATACAAAATAACAATAGTTTTAGGAGACATATTCTGTCGATTCCGAAAGTTGCTTATACCGAACTCACGTTATATTTAGTCTTTAAGAATATTCAGATACGATATTTTAGAACAGAACCACTTTCACAGATTTATAGTAGGCTTAAGAATTAATCGGACACGCCGCACCAGCGAGGTTAGGAAACCTCGCCTACCGTTGGAGGAAAGTGTCTAATTATTTTTTGGTTTCACTATAATTTCAAAGGAGAAACATTATGGCTACGATTGCTATTGGTGGGATCATGCACGAATCTAATACGTTTAGTAAGACTCCCACAGATTTTGCGGCATTTTCTCACACTGTTGGAGATGATTTATTTTCGGTATGGAAGGATACACATCACGAAATGGGTGGGTTTATTCAGGGTGCTGAACAGCACGATTACACAGCATATCCGACTTTAATGGCTGCTGCGACACCTGCTGGGCCTGTAACTGACGATGCCTTTGATAAACTCACTGATATGCTTATACAGCAACTCAAAACAATACCGAAACAGGATGGATTACTGCTTGCACTGCACGGAGCGATGGTGGTAGATAGTTATCCTGATGGCGATGGAGAAGTGCTAAAGAGACTCCGAGACACCTTCGGTGAATCTTTGCCAATTGTTGTTACACTTGACCATCATGCAAATGTCTCCCAGCAGATGGTTGACAAGTCAACAGCACTTGTAATTTATAAAACAAATCCGCATATTGATCAGCGGCAACGTGGGTTACAAGCAACAGAATTAATGAAGCGTATCCTCAGAAAAGAGGTTATACCTACGCAGGTGCTTGCTAAACCACCTATGATTCTCAATATCCTATATCAGAACACAAGTGCTAAACCAATGTGTTCAATTCTAAACGAAGCCAAGCAACTTGAAAACGATTCTAAAACCCTTGTCGCCAATGTTGCGGCAGGCTACCCTTATGCTGATGTCTATGAGATAGGTCCATCCTTCGTTGTGGTAACAGACGATAACCCACAACTTGCACAAACAGAAACTAATCGGTTATCAGATATGTTGTGGAATGTCCATGACCAATTAACACTGAATTTGCCTGATGCAGCAGACGCTGTACAGCAAGCAATTTCAAGCGAACAACATCCGGTGATTCTTGTTGAAATGGGTGATAACATTGGCGGCGGTTCACCCGGTGACAGCACTTTTATTTTAGCAGAGTTGTTGCGACAAAAAGCATTAGGATTTGTGGTGATCCTGTGTGATCCTGAGGGTGTGCAAACCTGTATTCAAATTGGCGTTGGTAATGAAGTCTCCTTACAGGTCGGTGGGAAAGCTGATAATCTTCACGGAGAACCTGTCCCAATTCAAGGCACAGTCCGCTTAATTCATGACGGACATTTTATTGAAACAGAACCACGTCACGGTGGACAAAAATATCACAATCAAGGGCTAACATCTGTTGTTGCAATAGGCGAATCGTTAGTTGTCCTGACAAGCAGACGTCAGACACCGTTTAGTCTGCAGCAACTGCTGAGTCTCGGTATTGATCCAGAAGCGATGCGGATGATTGTTGTGAAAGCTGCCATTGCATATCGCGCTGCTTATGAACCGATTGCGGGGAAGATTATTGAGGTGGATACGCCAGGATTAACTGCGGTGAATCCGCTGCATTTTAAGTATGAGAATGTTCGGCGGCCGTTGTTTCCGTTGGATTAAAATATCATTCTAACACACACTCTTGACAACCATATATCCCTATGCTATCCTTTCTGTGTCAGATACTGCAGATAAGGAAAACAAAATGAGACGTTTTGGCACACAAGGTCCCGTCCATCCAGAAAAGCACTATGTTGTCAGCCGTTCAGCGGAACTTGACGACTTCATTGCGCGCGTCAAAGATGGACGTTATATCGTGCTCTTTGCCCCTCGCCAGACAGGCAAAACGACCTTCTTTCAAAGTGCTATCAATTTTTTGACAAATCAGGAACAGACGTATTTCCCAATTCCACTGAATTTTGAAATTTTTGTAAACTGCAGCCCATCAATTTTTTACAAATATCTTTATGAAGATATTTGCGACGAGATAAAATATTTTTTTAAGAGAAAAGGACTCACTCCTTCAGAAAAACTTACGCGATTTTTAGAAAATACACAACTAACAGATGCTTTTTCTATGATAACCTTTTTCCATCAGCTATCTGGTATTTTGGAAAATAAGAAGTTCTTTATCATTATTGATGAGTTTGATGGTATTCCACAGGCAGTTGTAAGTGATTTTCTATATGCCCTTCGACACATTTATCTTTCTGATGAACCGCGATGTCCTCACAGCGTTGGGATTGTCGGCGTAAAAAGTATTGCGCAACTCAATTATGACCGTTCCATCTCTCCCTTCAATATTCAATATGAATTCCACCTCTCAAACTTCACGCTTGAACAAGTGCATGAACTCCTGCAACAGTATACGAAAGAAGTTGGGCAACACTTTGAATCTGAAGTAATTGAATCTATCCACAAACAAACCGCAGGACAGCCCTTCCTTGTCAACCGATTGGCGCAAATACTGACTGATGAACTTGACATTCCAAAAACCGAATCTATTACGATGGACCACTTCTCACAAGCACACTTCCAGCTGCTTCATGAACGCAATACTAACATTGACCATTTGACGACAAATATCCGCAGGAATCCGCGCTTTGAGAGGGCCTTGATGCGAATTACTGCATCTGATGATGGTCCGGCTTTCAATCTTCGCGACGATCTTATCAGTGAACTTGCAACTTATGGCGTTATAAAACAAGGCACGGATGGCATGTGTGAAATTGCGAACCCAATTTATTTTTATTGCATCTTACAAACGTTCAAACCAGCAGTGAACGGGTTAGAGCAGGAATATCTTCCTGAAGACACCCGCGAAGGTTTTCTTGATTACCTTACTGCGACTGGACATATAGAAATGGAGGCACTGCTTGATAACTTTCGAGATTTCATTGCAAGGGTGGGATTTAATATACTGCAGGTGCCAGATACACCGAAGGAATCTGTGGGGCGACATCTGCTGCTTGCGTATCTTGAGCAGTTTGTTCTGTTAGTAGGCGGTTTTATGCACATTGAGGTGCAAACCGGACGCGGTAGGATGGACCTACTCATCACTCATAATCAACGAAAATACATAGTTGAAACAAAAGTGTGGAGAGGTGAAGTGAGCTATCAGAAAGGGAAGCGGCAACTTGCATCATACCTCAAATTGGAAGGCGCGACAGAAGGGTACTATGTTGTCTTTGACCATCGCACCAATCCAGAACCACGTTCTGATACTGATAAATTAGAAGGATTTAAAATTCGGAGTTATGTTATTCCTGTCATGCAAGAACGGCCCTCAATAGGAAGTTGAAGATTAAAATGAGGTTTTGAAAATGCCATACTGTACCGTGTGCAAACAATTTGCTGACTACGAATACGACATCTTTCTGTCCAATGGTGAGCATCTCCACACTTCTTGTCTGCGCAAGCTGCAAATGCGGGAGGAAAAAATTGAAGGAATTTTGCGTCAAAAGAGATCACAACTTATTATGTCTCTCTTTGTGCGTGACGAAGTTCCAGATAGAGAATTAGCTTCAGAGGAAGAAATTGATAGTTTATCCTCTGAGCTAACAAAACTAAAAGACACTTTAACCTCAATCTATGACTTTTTACCGAGCTGGCCTCCGGATTGGAGTGAACGCAAACGTCACCTCATCCAGCAGAATGGTTCGGTCTGTTTCAGTTGCGAAGAAGAACGGGACGTTTATCTGGTCCATGAGATTGATTTATGTGAAGATGGGACAAATGAATTAGATAACCTTGAGTTGATTTGCCAGGCGTGTCATGACAGTATGTGCGGTAAAGGTGATATTTTTGGTGATTTTACCCTGGATCCGTCACAATCAGAATTCTCCGAGCATGTTGCCGAAATCCAATCTGCTATTGACAAAAATTGGAGAATTCGATTTGACTACAAGAAACCGAATGCTAAAGCATGCATGACGCGCACAGTTGTACCAGATCGGTTATTTAATATCCCAAATAGTCGAGAATCTGGTCAGACATTGTGTGTAGAAGGATTTTGCGAATTGCGCCAAGATATTCGTGTCTTTGCACTTGAGCGGATGCAAGATTTAGAAGTAATAGATGATTAATCGGAAACATCCTGATTAAAGCCCTCCCACAACATCACGAATTTATTCAACTTTTTCCCTCAAAATTCGTTAAAAAGAAAAGTCAAAATAATTCTATGGAGTTTTATCTATGCACGGTCCGATGTCAAGTTCAGGGCGCGGGAGATCCCACCGGATGGGGTCTTACAATGGTAGACCGCGCCGAAAAAAGGGAAACAACGAGTTAACGACAAAGGAAGAAGTGCCTGAACTCCTACAAAAACAGGCACAAGGACTACTTGAAAAAGGGGAGGAAATCAAGATTGCTGTTTCAACTGACCTGCGGTTTGACAGCACCTATGGAAAAGATTGGCTATTAGTTACAGATAAGCGACTGATTGCTTTCAATCAGAGCGGTGTCATTGGACACGACATGCGAGAGGTGGCCCTCACCTCCGTTGAAGACATTGAAATCCTTGAGATGTACGGCAATAACATCCTCAAGGTTACGACATCAGAGAATGCCTTTGAATTGGCACGTTACTCAAAAAGATTAACTCCCAAATTCAACCTTGCTGTCTCAGAATTGGAAAAATTATCTGCACTTAAGGATGCCGATTCAGGAGATGGTGCGGGGGGCAGAGGTGGGCCTGGCGGTAGGCGGCGTGGCAGACGTGGCCCTGGCATGCAGCCAGGCGGCGATAAAAGCAGATGCGAGAAATGCGGCGAACCTATCCCCAGTTGGTCTGGTGTTTGTGTAAACTGTGTTCAAAACAGTAAACTCATTTTCCGTCTATTCAAATATGCTGTTCCATTTTTACATGTCATGATCCCTGCGTTCTTGTTGATGCTGGTAATTCGTTTTGTTGCTGTACTTCCACCTATTTTAAGTAAAGAGTTAGTTGACAATATTCTTGACCCCGCCGGAACTGTTATCTCTGCTGCTGTTGCTAATGAGCAACCGATTCCCGAACAACTTCCAGAAACAAGTTGGGGGCACCTGGAAGGCATAAAAAATACTTTAGACGGATGGTTTGATATGCCATTGGGGGGTAATTTTGGTCATCTAATTTGGCTTGTTTCATTCATGGCAGGGATTAGAGTCTTTACTATGGTAGTTTCGTCCGTTCGTGGGTATATGATGGCCTGGGTAGGTCAGAATATCACTCGGCGTCTCCAAAACGAAACTTACGAACATTTGAACGCGCTTTCCATTGACTTCTTTCATGAACGCGACACTGGTAATCTGATGTCCAGGATCACACACGATGTATCAAGACTTCGGGATTTCATCGCAAATGGGGTACAGGATATCATCGGCGATTCTCTAACCCTCATCAATATGTGTATTATCATGTTCCTTTTCAGTTGGAAACTTGCGTTATGGACGCTAATTCCGATCCCATGTCTTATCTTTTTTACAATCTTTTTTGGCAAAAGGATGAGCAAAGTATATTCTGCATTATGGAAACGATATGCGAACATAAGCACAATTCTTGCAAGCACAATCCCTGGGGTACGCGTTGTCAAGGCATTTGCCCGAGAACGGTATGAGATCAGTCGTTTTAGCGATCTAACCTATCAGGTGTTTTCTGGTGAAATGAACGCAGCAAAACTTGGATCACTCTACCGGCCAATGATGCACTTTTTTACCTATTCTGGGTCTATCATAATTTGGTTAGTTGGTGGTTGGCAGCTCTTCCAAGGCGATTTAACACTGGGTGTTCTTGTCATGTTTCAGTCGTACATCATGCAATTCTTTGGACCTGTGTATACGCTCTGCCAAATGAATGAAAGATTCATCCGAGCAGGAACTTCAGCAGAACGTGTGTTTGAAATTCTGGATACACCACCAAGCGTAGCAGATAAAAGGGATGCTGTTACACTCGCGAATATCAGAGGCTCCATCGAATTTAAGGATGTCTATTTCTCTTACGACAGCGAAAAGGATGCACTGAATGGCGTAAGTTTTCAGGTGCAACCCGGCGAAATGATTGGATTAGTTGGTCATAGCGGTGCTGGGAAAAGTACGCTTATTAATTTAATAACCCGTTTTTACGATCCAAATGAAGGCACAATAGAAATTGATGGTCACAACAGTAAAGACATTCGGATTAAGGCACTACGACAACAGGTCGGGGTTGTATTACAAGACCCATTTCTCTTTGCAGGCACTATCGCTGAAAATATCGGCTATTCAAAACCGGGAGCATCTCGACATGAGATTATCGCATCTGCGAAAGCAGCAAATGCACACGATTTCATTATCAAATTCCCTGACGGGTACGATACAATGGTCGGGGAACGAGGCGCACGCGTCTCTGGTGGTGAACGGCAAAGGATATCTATTGCACGCGCAATCTTGAAGAATCCGCGTATCCTTATTTTAGACGAAGCCACTTCATCAGTTGATACTGAAACGGAATCCAAAATCCAAGAGGCACTGGAACGGCTTGTGCAAGGAAGAACGGTGTTTGCAATCGCTCACAGATTGTCAACCCTAAAATATGCCGACAGACTCATCGTGTTAAAAGAAGGTGAGGTTGACGAAATGGGGACTCATGAGGAGTTAATCGCTAAAGATGGCACTTACGCAAGTCTGTGTCAAAAACAGACCGAGTTATCCAAAATTCGCGCGTGGTAGCATTACAAATGAATTATGGAGAGATGCTAATGAATGAGCCAATTAAGGTCGCTGATGAATTAAAATTCCTTGACGCAAGCAAGGTTAGCATTGGTCGAAACGCATTTGCTGAACTTGTTGTCCAACTTCCGGACGGGACTACTCACACAAAGGTTGAACCTGTGCGTAGTTTCCCAGTGAGTGAAACCACTCGATATATTGCACTTTTAGATGATGAGGGTAACGAACTCGGTATCGTTGAGGATGTTAAAAAACTCACGCCTAATTCACGCGATGTCCTCACGGAAGAGTTGCAAAAACGATATTTCATGCCGAAAATTACCAAAATCAATTCGCTTGATGGGCAATTTGGCGTTACGACGTGGAATGTTGAAACGACTCAAGGCGATGTAGAGTTCGGTATCCGCACCCGATACGATATTGTTACCCTGGAAAGTGGACGCGTCCTCATCAAAGATGCTGACGGCAACCGATATGAAATTGAGAACTACAATAAATTAGACCCAAAGAGCATTGCCCTACTTCAAACGCAAATGTAGTTAGGATTATTACTTGATTGGCATTCTTGAAGGAGAATAACTTTGGAAAATGTAAAAATAGAACGAATTGAGTGGGCACGCCTAACAGGCGAACGACCACGCAAAGCTGGTTGTAACTCACGACTCGGTGAACACGGATTACATGTACGACCTCCGATTGCACGTATCACAACCTCTGATGGTGCCAGCGGCATTGGGTTTTCGTCAATTTCACGAGAGAAAGCGGAGGCAATCGTAGGGTTTCAGCTAAGCGAGGCATTTGACGCGGAAGACGGTGTGACTGAGGAATATCAGTTCATGGAGTATCCGCTATGGGACCTCGTTGGGCAGTTAGAGCAGAAGCCTGTCTATGCGATGTTATCCGGTGAAAATGGTGACTTTCAAGCACCGTGCTATGACACTTCACTTTACATTGATGACTTACATCTTGAGGACAACGCAGAAGCTGCTGCCCTCATCGCGTCCGAAGCCCTTGAGGGAAAGGCACGCGGGCACAACGCCTACAAGATAAAGGTTGGGCGTGGTGCGATGCACATGCCGCTTGAAAAAGGCACACAGCGCGATATTGATGTTATCTGTGCGGTGCGTGATGCCGTAGGACCCGATGCCGCAATTCTAATTGACGCTAACAATGGCTACAATCTCAACATTACGAAGCAGGTATTAGGTGGAGCAGCAGACGCAAACGTCTATTGGATGGAAGAGGCATTCCACGAAGATGCACGGGTTTATAGTTTACTGAAGGAATGGTTGAATGCTGAAGGGATACAGACCAAAATCGCTGATGGTGAAGGTGGTGCATCTCCTCATTTAGTTAATTGGGCAAAAGACGGACTTATTGACATCGTACAATACGATATTTTTCATCCCGGTTTCTCAAGATGGCTTGAGTTGGGACCCGAATTGGATGCAGTCAACGTCGGTACAGCACCACACCACTACGGTGGGTACTACGGCAATTTTGTTACGGGTCATCTTGCTGCAAAGATAGAAAAATTTGAATTTGTTGAATGGGACCATGCAACAACGCCAGGAATAGACGACTCCAGTTATTCTATTTCTAATGGGTATGTGAATATCCCTGATCTCCCCGGTTTTGGATTGAGAATAGATGAAGAACCGTATCAAAAAGCAGTAAAAGAAAATGGTTTTATAGTCAATACTTAGATATGAAAGGAATAAACTATGCCTTTGTTAACAGACGCAGATAAAGAATTTTTCAAAGAGAACGGTTATCTGGTTGTGCGTGGCGCACTCAGCCAAACAGAGATTGATGCCGCATTAGATAAAGTTTGGGATTCACTTGAGGAAGATCGGAACGAACCAGAATCTTGGATTCGCAAGGGATATCGTACTGCCCCCATCGGTGGTGAAGATGTCATCAAAGGAACGATCTACGGGAACAACGTCTTCGCTATGGCTGAAGAGATGGTAGGTGAAGGTAAACTGCATCCCGATGGAGGTGCAGGACCACATATCAATTTCCCGGATCCGGATAAGGAATGGCGCGAACCTTTAGGACATCTTGATGGCTATCATACACCGAGTAACGGTGTGCCTAAAGGTGTCGTAGGTTCATTTACATTGGGCGCATCTGTCTATCTTGACACCGTTGAGAAACAAGGTGGAGGGTTTACTATTTGGCCTGGAAGCCACCGCATCTGGGCGGAATATTTTAGACATCACGACTTAGATAGCCTTCCCGGTGGTGTAGCTCCATTTAACTTAGGGCCAAGTTATGAATTCACGGGTGAAGGTGGAGATGTCTGTTTCTGGCATCATCAGATGAGCCATACCGCAGGACCAAACTGCGGACGCAACGTCAGAATCGCACTCATCGGTAGGTATCGCAGGAAAGACTTGGATCAGATTAAGTTTGATACCCCTGAAGATATGTGGAAATACTGGGATGGTCTTTCGTAGAGACACATAAACATTTTGTGTTGATTTCTTAATTATTGTAAGGCGAGGTCTCTGTGCCTCGCTATTTTGATTTAAGGAAAACATCTTTTGTGGCTTTACAATTGGTTTGATGTCTACTATTTTTAAACGCATCTCAAACACTTTTATCCACAATTAAAGTAAAATCTAAAATATGTGCACATCACTGGTGAATTAACGCCAAATGCGCCCTGTGGCATTTGGCGTTGATTCGTAGTGTAAAGTAATTATAGATTTCACTATAAATATTCTATTTAGTAGATTTAAGTTTACCCCATATGGTAGTGATTTTTCCACCAGCATCAATAGCAAAAACACCTTCAATTCCACTGCCAAGCGATTTAATTTCATCCTCAGAAAGCGGCACATTAAAGATGACAATTTCGTCAATGATGCCACCCCAATGACACCTTCCGTTGGGCTCATTACAACCTGCATCTGCCCCGATGTAAACCGCTTCAAAAGAATCCCAAGGCTGTCCTACTGCGTCTGCACTGCCCTGTAGTTTACCGTTAACGTATATATGGATTTTCGTTCCATCCCATACACCAACAAGGTGAACCCACTCCTTCACGGGAAGTGGTTCACCGAGTGCTTCAAATCTCTCAGGCGCGCTCCTCGTACGAAAATGAAACGATGCACGGTTAATTCTTCCTCCGACATTTTCATGTGCCCCGGTGCCAAGTAAAAATTGCGACCAACTTGAACATCCTTTTCCTTTCCATATAACACATTTTCCGTTGGGTGGGATCGTTGGGAATACCCATGCATGGATTGAAAAACCTTTGGAGTCCTTAAAATTCAAGGCTGCCAAAGTAGCAGGTTCACCTTCCTTCCCAATACGAACATAGTTTTGTGCCACTTCACCACTAAATTCTATGCCACCACCGAATTTAGCCTCTGTCCATTTGAAATCACCAACAAACACACCATCGCTACCGTTTCCAGAAAGATCTTTAACAGTTCTGCCTTCGCCTTCTTCAAATGTCCACATACCTTGAATCGTATCTGCCGCAAACTTTGCTTCACCTGTCTCTATTATCGCTAAACTTAGCACGATAATAGCAAATGTAGTGAGCAAGTAATTCAAATACCCTTTTTTCAACAACATGGTACCTCCTATAAGTCGTGCTTGATTGTGCCTTTCTCTTTTCAATTAGGTTGTCACTTGTAACTCAAGGATAAAGGTCACGATTTTTAAAATATTGCTTAATATATCATAAAACTATCTATTAAGCAACACTCTCAATAGGGTTATTCAGTTTTCTATATTTTTTCACAATTGTTTATTTTTTATCAAAAGTAGATAGGGTGTGTTTTTTTACACCATATCTGCTATACTTCACCAAAAAACTACCTATTTGAGGTGAAGAATGACAAGAAGAATCTTGCCACTTGTTAGATATGTTAGCAAAACTTAGAGACCCACGCAAGCATAAAGGGAAACGACATCCGTTGAAATCCATTCTCGCACTACTCGTCATCGGATTGATGTGTGGACATAAAGGGTGGACATCTATCACTACTTGGGCACGCTCACAACCAGCACTCGCAAGGGCACTCGGTTTTACAAAGAAGAAAACACCTTCTGCTTCAACTATTCATAATCTATTGAAAAAGTTAGATGCTGAAGCATTAGAAGAAACTCTGACACACTGGGTTAAAACCGTGATAAAAAGTAGAACCGATTTGACAAGGTGCTTTGACGCAGTCGCTATAGATGGCAAAACGATGCGCGCCTCCCAAAGAAGTGGTGCGATAACGAGCCACTTGCTCTCTGTCGTTTCGCATGAGTTAGGGGTTACCCTCACGCAGCGAAGCGTTAGCGACAAGACCAACGAAATACCGATCTCAACAGAGATCCTCAAAGCGTTTGATGTGAGTGGGAAGGTCATCACAACGGACGCACTTTTGACACAGCGAACTTTTTGCCACGCCATCATAGCGAGTGGGTGTTTCGTGCCGGTCTGTGTCCAATCTTTTGCGACCATCGGTTGTCATCTAAAGACGAACTCATCTTGGTAAAATGCGACATGCGTTTGTGGATTTTGCCGAGTTTGTTCTAAAGCTTGTTTGACACAAGCGATTTTTTCGGCATACGCAACATCAGGACTACGCATATAAGGTCTACCACGCTTATAGCTGATGCCGAGGCGGCAGAGGACGCTTCGCACCCCCGGTATTGACATATCGTTGAGACAAGACACAGCGGCACCGAGGGTGCGAAGTGTCCAGCGTGTTTCCTGTGAGGGCAGCACGGACGGGTCGCTATACACAAAGTCTTGGAGTTCGGTTT
Source organism: Candidatus Poribacteria bacterium (assembly GCA_965219695.1). Classification (GTDB taxonomy): domain Bacteria; phylum Poribacteria; class WGA-4E; order WGA-4E; family WGA-3G; genus MSPOR6. The sequence goes on from CBDCOJ010000028.1 coordinate 108,206, forward strand.
CCGCGTCTTCCTCCGACAACGGAGCGAAAGCCGGTTTTCTGCCTTTACCGGGTTTATGTCGTAGTCCTATAACTCCTGCTTCACGGTAGTGCCGAAGCCACGCATAGACGGTGTCAGGTTTCCGTTTTTTCAACAGACCGCTTTGTGCGACCTTATGCGGAGATGTCCCCGTGGCGATTTTCAATAACGCAGCAGCACGCTCGCGTAAATACGCCGGTTCACCGGTATCACGGAGATAGCGAAGTTCTTCTAACTGTTCATTATTGAGATGAAGTTTGTGGCGTTTAGCCATAATACTTTTCCTCCTTTTATAACAGCATAACCGACTTCACACAATTACCCAATTTATTTTTTAATTTTCATGAGTGTGCCTACTACTTTTAAACGCAAATTGGCGTTAAGTTATTATGCACACCCCTCATCTAAATCCGTCTCGTTGTTATGAGAACCCTATCAAATGAGGAAAACAGATAAGTTTTAAAAAGTTGCAAATTCAACATAAAGGTGCTATAATTACCCATAGTTATGATCAAGAAGGAATACGTTACTTCTGATTGTACCATAACTTGTTTCTGTCAACTATGGATAACTGGAGAATTACAGGACATTTGACAGGAAGTTCAGGATTTGATATTTTACGCCGGAACATTCATAAAAAATATATTTTAGGTTGACATGACTCACAGAACATGGTATTTTAAATCAATTAGCAAACTAAACTGTTTTTTGAAACTTAAGTCATTTTGTGTGGCGAAAATCTACACACCTCTACTTTTCAGAGATCCTCAGTTTCTATTTGCAGAATCTTCATACTTGTCCACACGATAATCAATTTTCAAAAAATCAAAGAGGAGTTAAAATTGTGAAAAAAGTTTTGCTTTGTGCACTTGTGGCATTTTGCTTAGCTGCATTCCACGCGAATGCCCAGATTAAATGGGACGCTAAAGAGTTTATGTCGTTGTCTGATGTTAAACCAGGCATGGAAGGAAAAGGGTACACCGTATTTTCCGGAACAGAGGTTGAGGAATTTGATTTAGTAGTAGTGAGTGTTGAGTATAACTACGTACCTGGTTGGCATGTGGTATGGGTAAAAGGCACGAGCGAGAACTTCAAGCGTACTGGTGGCGCAGGCGGGATGAGTGGTAGTCCTATTTACATTAATGGTAGACTCATGGGAGCACTGTCACTTGCTGCTTGGGATCAGCGCGAACATGCCAACATCGTTGGGATAACACCTATTGAACTCATGATAAAAGTCGCAGAACGCGGCATGAAACCTAACTTACGATATGCAGGTGCAAAGTTCTTTGACCTCGGTTCCGAATATGTATCAGAAGGTCTTGATATGGTTCCTTCTCTTATTCCTGAAGGCAATAAAAGGTCGCTACAAAACAATCTTGATAATAGGAATCAGACATCAAGCAACAACCTATACACGCGAGAAAATTCAATGCGGTTGGCAATGCCTATCGCTCTCCCAAGGCTTGATGCATCCACGATGCAGCTTCTAAAACCGCATTTTGACAGATGGAACATGATACCTGTGCAAGCAGCCGGAGGGGGTGGCAACGGAAGAAAATCACCTGTGGAAAAAGGGCAAATAATCGGCACAGAATTTGTCCGTGGAGACTATACCGCCTTCGGCTATGGAACTATCACCTATATTGATGGCAACGAATTATTAGCGTACGGACATTCAGCTGGTGGTGAAGGCAATGTGAACCTACCGCTCTCTGGAGGTTTTGTACATTATATTCTGCCACGAATCAGCCGGTCATCCAAAATAGCGTCTCCAACGCAACTGATCGGAACTTTAGTACAAGATCGTGATCCAGCAATTGCTGGGTTGATTAAGAAACTTCCGAACACACATCACTATATCCCGGTAACAGCAAAACTCCAAACATCTGATAAGAAAGTGCATGATGTGTACTATGAAGTGATCCGAGAACCGTTCTACTCACCGTTATATACGGGAATTGCTATTTCCAATATAGTTAGTGGGATGGAATTCGCCTTTAATGACCATACAGTCAACACAAAGGCAACAATCACCCTTAAGGATCATCCAGACTTGGATACTCAGAAAATTGTTTTAAGAAACATTTTTTCTTCAAGCGGATCTCCTGGATCTAATGTTTCACGGATAGTTATGAATCCGATGCGAGACTTGATATCTAACCCTTATGCTAAGCTCAAAGTAGAGTCTGTGAACTTTGATATAAAAATTGAGGACAAGCGAAAAACGGCCTCAATTCTAACAGCTCGGGTTGATAAGCTTGCATATCGTCCGGGTGAAGAAGTAAAAATGACTTTTACGATACGCCCCTATCTTGAGCAGCCGATGCCATTAACAGGCACAATTAAAATTCCGAAGGATACACCTGATGGGATTGTTTTGCTTCGTGCGATGAGTTCAAGTTCATATCAATTATGGAAGCGTTCTCGTGCCCCTGGTGTTTCTCGTCCGAAAAACATCAATCAATTGGTCAAATTGTTGCAAAGCGACGAACCTAACACCAATCTTATCTTAGAGCTTTCGGCACAACAGCCAGGATTAACCGTTCAGGGTGAAGAATTTCCCGATCTTCCTATTTCGGTCATGTCTGTGATGAACACGGCTATGCGGATCGGAGAAAGTGGATATACGTTTGGAACAACTTTACACACTGACAAAGTTGAAACAGACTACATCATTGTTGGTAGTGCTTCAATGGCTATAGCCGTTAATAGAAATGCTCAATAACCTAAACTTAGGATTTCATTATTTCATATTTTGCGCAATTAACAGGAGGATATGTTTTATGCGCCGTTTGTTTTTCTTTTGGAACCTGATGGCAATTGTCTTAATTTACGCAAGCCTTGCTTCTGCTGTGTCAACATCTTTATGGGAACAACACCAAAGAACGCATTTTGAAGCGGGCGAAATTAAAAATATTTCTGTCTCAAGCAAGGGTGATGCCAGTTTATCCTTTAAAATAGATGGTTTCTCAAAAATTGATGAGGCTCGAGTATGGGCACTCGTTGAAGATTCTGAGGGCAATATCTATGCGGGAACAGGCAACGAAGGTAAAATTTACAAAATTAGTGCGGACGGTAAAACGTTAGAGCTTTATTACGATTCGCCAGAGGTTACTATCTTTAGTCTCGTTGTCGGAGCAGACGATACCCTTTATGCAGGTACGGGACCTGATGGGTTAATCTATAAAATTACTGATAAAGATACACCACCAAAAACGATATTAAGCAAAGGCGATAAGTATGTGTGGGCAATGCATCTGGATGACGAAGGTAATCTGTATGCTGCCACAGGGACTGAAGGAAAAATCTATAAAATCACACCTGAAGGTGAATCCAGTGTTCTCTTTGATGCCGAAGAAAAAAACATAAGGTCTTTGGTGGCATTTGATGGTGGATTTTATGCAGGCAGTGGGGACAACGGAATTATCTATAAAATCATGGACGATGGCACGGCAAACGTGATATACCAAGCCAAAGAAAAAGAGATACGAAACCTGATTATGGATAGCGACGAAAATGTCTACGCATCGGCTGTTACGGCAGTACCGATGGATAGAAGTAGTCCCCGTCCGAGTAGAGGCCCCGCTGTTCCTGCCCCACAGGCACCGGGTAGCGGTCCCCCAAAAGAAAACAAATCGTATATCTACAGGTTACATCCTGATGGCACAACGGCATTGGTGTGGAGTGCACCGGAACCAGTTATCCACGCTATTGTTTTGGAAAGTGATAAACAAATCTTAGTAGGAACTGGAAACAACGGTAAGTTGTATCGCGTATATACAGAAACAGGTGATTTTGAGGCAATCGGAAAGTGTTCAGGCAAGGATGTCATAGCAATACATCAGACAGAACATGCAGATAGTATGAAAACGATATTGGGGACTGGGAATGCCGGTAAACTCTTTACGCTTACATCATCGCATGTTGAAGAAGGTACGCTTGAATCCTCTGTCCACAATGCGCAAAGTTTATCACGTTGGGGTAAACTCTCGTGGGAAGCTGAAGTCCCTGATGGTACTTCAATCACCTTTGCAACTCGTTCAGGGAACACCCGCAAACCGGATGATACGTGGAACAAATGGTCAGAGGAACTCACCACCGCAGAAGGTTCGCAAATTCCGAATGCGGATGGGCAATATATCCAGTGGCGAGCGAAGTTCACTACCACTGACCCTGCGGAAACACCTACTTTGAAAAAGGTCACACTTGCATCTGCTCAAACCAATATTGAACCGAAGATCAACGAGATCAGCATTAATACTGGCACCACCAGTTCTCAAAGACCTTCAACCAGTAGACCATCACCACCAAGTAGCTCAAGTCGGGGTTCTTCTTCCGCTAATGCTTCTCCCAAAAGATGGAACATTGGGTGGAAAGTTGAAGATGCCAATAAAGATACACTACAGTTCTTCGTCTACTATAGTGCTGTTGGTGACGATGAAAATTGGCAACTTCTTAAAAAAGAACTTGCTGCTCCGAGTTATGCTTGGGATATTACATCAATCGCTGATGGAAAATACCAATTGAAAATCGTTGCTACGGATAAGCTGAGTAATCCCGTCGGATGGGAGAAAACAACTGAAAAAGTCAGTGCCCCATTCACTGTGGATAATACCGACCCTGATGTCGGCGAAATCCAAGTTAAACCAAACGAGGATGGAACATTTAATATTACTTGTGATGTCTCCGATATGATGAACACAATCCAAAAAGCTGTTTACAAGATTGACAACGATGAGCAGTGGAAAGTTATCTTCCCTGAAGATGGTATCTTCGATTCCAAAGAGGAGCAGCTGCTATTGAAAACTGGCAAATTGCCTGAAGGCACACATAGCATTACAATTCGGGTGACCGACAGAGCTCAAAATACAGCAATAAATCGGGAAAGTTTCTAACACTACTCTTTGTAGTAAACTATTTGTAGGGTGGGTTTTTAAACCCGCCCTATTTTGTTTTTGTATCTCTTTTTACTTAAATCTAAAATAGGCGAATCCCCTTGGTTGGTGGGGTTAGGAAACCACACTATAAGCGTCAATTCAAGGATTTACCAATCATTTTTTGGTGGTTTCTATCCCTCTTGTAGGGAATCAACGCAGCATGCGCTTTTGGCATGCTGCGGGGTTGAGGCACGAAACCCAACATCAAACGCTTTTACATACTGTAAATGTTGGGTTTCACCTTCGGTTCAACCCATAAGTGTCAACTTAAGGAAATCTATATATTTTTCTAACAATGTTCAACACCTACTATGATTGAGACTGTCCCATATTTAGTCCCGCCAAATGCCATACGGGGAATGCCAAAAGGCATTCATACCGTTGATTTGGCGCATTTGGCGTTGATTTGGTAGGGACGATATGTTTATAGAAAAAATGTTACCCATTGCCTCTTAAGTTCCGTAGGAACGACATATCTGACTGGTAAACTGAGTCGACAACATACCGCCCCTACGGGGCTCAAGAGATGGATTGTCCGTTTCTATAAACATACCGCCCCTACGGGGCTCAAGAGGTTTATCCATGTTTGAAAATTGCTTAAGTTGACACCGGGGAATGCCTAATGGCATTCATACCGTTGATTTATGGGTTTCACCTTCGGTTCAACCCAACCTACGATATAAACTGTTGTGTATCGGGTTTCACTTGACAAGCCGCATTCAGTTTGATAAATTCTATCACAGAGAATTTTAAAAGCTACCAATACTACTTGACATAGGATTTCCACCGTTAAGAAATAGGAGAATTGATACCTTGAAAATTACAGATGTCAAAACTATTCTGACTGCCCCTGATGGTATTCGGCTTGTCGTTGTAAAAGTTGAAACCAGTGAACCCGATTTATACGGTGTAGGTTGTGCTACGTTTACACAACGTCCGCTTGCTGTTGCAACCGCTGTTGATGAATACCTAAAACCTTTTCTAATTGGGAAAGACCCTACCAACATAGAGGATATTTTCCAGACAAGTTTTGTCAGTTCGTATTGGCGAAATGGACCGGTGCTGAATAACGCGCTTAGCGGTGTGGATATTGCGCTGTGGGACATTATGGGCAAACGCGCGAACATGCCTGTCTATCAATTGCTTGGTGGCAAGTGTCGTGAGGCAGCAACGCTTTACGGACACGCAGGTGGTGGAACATTTGAAGAGGTAGAAAACAGCGTCCGTCAATATATGGAACAAGGGTATCGCTATGTGCGAGCGCAGGTTGCAATCCCCGGATATACCACCTATGGTGCAGGCGGTGGTAAGCGAAGTTCTCCTGCTTTTGAACCGACACCTTATGTCAATACAGTCATTAAACTTTTTGACCATCTACGCACAAAGTTAGGTGATGAGGTTGAACTGCTGCACGATGTACATGAACGGATACCACCGATCCAAGCGATTAATCTTGCCAAAGGACTGGAGCCATATAATCTGTTTTTCCTTGAAGACCCGTTTGCCCCTGAGGATGTTGACTATTTCCAACTGATGCGTCAACAAACAAGCATTCCAATAGCGATGGGTGAACTGTTTAACAACCCGAATGAATATGTGCATCTCATCAAAGACCGTCTTATTGATTTTATTCGGGTGCATATTTCGCAGATTGGTGGTATTAGTCCTGCTCGGAAACTCGCTGCTTTCTGCGAATTTTTCGGTGTGCGCACCGCATGGCACGGGCCGGGTGATGTTTCTCCGGTTGGGCATGCAGCGAATGTGGCGTTAGATTTAGCTTGTTATAACTTCGGAATTCAAGAACAGCATGTATTTGGTGAAAACACAAAAGAGGTTTTCCCAGGTTGCCCAGAAATTCGGGATGGGTGTTTTTGGGCAAATGAAGCCCCCGGACTCGGTATTGATGTCAACGAAGAACTTGCGGCACAATTCCCATTTCCAGAACACCCGCTCAACGGTGGCTGGGCACCAGTGCGCCGAATGGACGGAACAGTTATTCGTCCTTAGATTTGCGATATTATGAAATGCTTCACTTATGTTGCTTCAATGCTATTGGTTAAGTCTCACACACGCGGAGATACATTTTACGCGGGTAACTGAGGAAGCGGGTATCCAATTCCGTCATTTTAATGGAGTAACTGGAGAAAAACATCTCGTTGAAACAATGGGTGGTGGTGCCGCTTTCTTTGATTACAATAACGACGATAACATAGATATATATCTGGTTAATGGTGCACCTCTCATTGAAAAAATGCCAGATATCCTTCCGGAGAATCAACTTTATCGGAATAATGGTGATGGCACATTCACTAATGTGACACAACAGGCAGGGGTCGGTGATACTGGTTACGGCATCGGCTGTTGCGTGGCGGACTATGATAACGACGGCAACCGTGATCTCTTTGTCACCAATTTCGGACAGAATGAAGTGCCATCGATTTTTTAGCGATGAAAAATGTTTAGGGCGAACTCACATTTTTATTGTCAAACTCACGCTAAGTTTAGGTTCAAAAATCGGGCTTACAAAGTCCTCCCACAAAAGACAATCTGGTAATGATGTGCTTAAATTGATGCCTATGAGTTTTATTCGTCAAACCCTAAACGTTTTACCTCTGTTTGGAGCGAAATTCCGGTCTTTTCGCGTACCTGATTTTGAATATATGCGACTAAGTCTAAAACATCTGCCGCTGTCGCGTTGTCTATATTGAGGATAAAATTGCCGTGAATCGTAGATACCTCAGCACCACCGATACGATGCCCTTTCAAACCGCTAATATCTATTAGTCGTCCTGCAGAATCACCAGGGGGGTTTTTAAAGATGCACCCCGCGTTCTCTTCAGCAAAAGGTTGTGTTTCGGTTTTCTGTTTGAAAAAGTCCTGCATCCGTGCCGTAATTGTATCTGCATCCCCATGCTGAAGTCTGAGCGTTGCACCTATAACACAAAAATAGCTATCTAACCCGCTATGCCGATATTCAAAGTTTGCTTCCTCGTGGGTTAGTTTGACGAGTTCACCCGTATCACGCATTACGGTAACATCCGTGACGACATCCCCGAAACTGCTACCCCATGCGCCAGCGTTCATAATGAGTGCCCCTCCGACAGCACCAGGAATGCCGAGTGCAAATTCTACACCGCTCAATCCCTGTTTTGACATAATTTTGGATAGAGCCGGTAATGGATGCCCCGCACCAACGGTAACAATTTCACCATCAACCTGCAGTTCTGCTAACTTTCCGATTAACCTGACACTGATACCATTGAAACCTTTATCGCTTACTAATAGATTTGAGCCTCTTCCGATGACAGCAACGGGAACTTCCCAGTTGCGATGGAAACGTGCTAATGCCGCTAATTCGTCTATCGTGCTTACTTCTATGTATGCAGTCGTTTCTCCACCAATTCTGAAGTAGGTATGTTTTGCGAGTGGTTCTCCAAATCGTAAACGTGTATCGGGTTGTGTTATAATTTTCGGTAGTGCGTCTTTCCAGTCCATTATGTCCTTCCTTTTATTTTAATTATAGCACAGAAGTTGGAGTGCCAACGCTAATTAGGGCCAAAAAATCAGTAAAGTTAAGACAAGTTTTGTTGTTCAAATTCAACAGGTGTCAGATAGCCTAACGCCGAATGCGGGCGTTTCTGGTGATACACCTGTGTGATAAAATGCCCAATTCGGGCTTTTGCTTCGTGGATGTTCTCATAGTCATTGAGGTGAACTTCTTCTTCCTTGAGAGGTTCGCGGCTTTCATCATGCGAGCGACACGCCTATAACCGACAGAGTATCCTTTAGACACCAGTAACGCTGTGGGACGCCTATAACCGTATGTCGGATACCGCAGAGATAGTGCCTCTATTTCCTCTCGGAGCCCCGCTTCGGAAGGGTCGCTTTTCGGGTGATAATAGAGATTGCTTCGGTTGAAACCGAGTATCTGACATATCTGCCGAACCGAATAGTCTGTCTGTAGTGCCTCAACCATTTCTCGCTGCTCCATTGGGATTAGCTCAACCAAGTCGAGGCTTTTTTTTGGATGTCAAGTGCCACGGTCAACCGCCCAACGAGTTGTTCAAGGTGTGCGATCCGTTCCATATTGGCATCAGACTGCTTATCAGCGGGTTCAAAGAGGGTCGCTGCATTTTCAAGAAGTGGTTTCCGCTTCCACTTTGAGAGTTGTTCATCGCTGAGGTTGTGTCTGCGACACAACTCCGCTTGTGAACTTTCACCCGTAAGTGCCTCAAGAACAACTTCGGCTTTAAACTCGGGAGTGAAGTTTCTTCGTTTTCGTTTCGCCATCGGATACTCCTTTCCAGTAGATGGATATTATACCATAATCTTGTTTTAGAGAGTGGCCCGAATTTCCGATGGCAGTACATTCATTAGAAAAAGTTTAGTTTTTTTGTAGGCAGGTGAGAAGCACCACATTTCACTAGGAAGGAAGAATCTGCAAAGTATATGGGTTTATCGCACTTCTATATCACCCAAAAGATGGTTGTAGGATTATCCAAATTATCGGAACTTATGCTGGAATCGAATAATTTTGAGACTTTTTATTTCTAAAGAGATTCAACATATACAATTGTTGCTATTGGTCTACTAAGTAGTCAATGCCAAATTGACAGTCAGTGCCATACCGTAAATCATACTGGTTTCGTCTATATCAAACTGTGGATGGTGGCACATATTAACAATACCCTTCTGTTCATTTCCTGCACCGACCATCACGAAACAGGCAGGAATCTGCTGCGAATAGCACGCGAAATCTTCACCACCGAGTATTGGGGGTATCGGAAAAAGCACATTTTCCTCTCCAACCAATGCTTGTGCAGAGGATACTACCGCATTAACACACGGTTCATGATTGTAGGTAACAGGGCACCCTTCCTGATAGTCAAAAGAATAAGTTGCATCGTATGCATTTGCGATGCCAGAAAGTAGGTCTTGCAGTTGTGTCCTTACACGTTTCTGAACATCTTTGTCCAATGTGCGAACCGTACCGCCAAGTATCACAGATGGTGGAATGACATTCTTAGCATCTCCACCGTGAAACTGAGTTATACTGACAACAGCAGAGTCTAACGGATCCACATTTCTTGAAACAATGGATTGCGCTGCATTTACAAACTGCGCGCCAATCATAATTGGGTCAACAGTGAGATGTGGAAAAGCAGCGTGTCCACCCCTTCCCGTGATTGTAATTTCAAAGGTGTCCGACTGTGCAAGCATGGGGCCCATGCATGTAGCATATTGTCCTACTGGATAGAGCGGAAAGACATGAATACCGTAGATTTCGTCTACATCATTAAGTGCTCCGTCTTCAATCATTGCAGGCGCACCGCCTGGGTATGCTTCTTCACACGGTTGAAAGATAAATCGTATGTTCGCCTTGAGTTGACTTTTGAGATGTGTGAGAATCCTTGCCGTGCCAATGAGCATAGCCGTATGTGCATCGTGTCCACACAAGTGTGCTTTGCCATCTATTTTTGATTTATAAGGAACATCGGTCTGTTCCTGAATTGGGAGCGCGTCCATATCTGCACGCAGCGCAATCCGTTTCGTTGCACCAGAAACTTCCAAATCACCGACAACCCCAGTTTTTCCGATGCCGGTTTTAACAGATATTCCGAGATCCTGAAGCGCATCTGCGGCAATTCCTGCTGTGCGTTCAACATCAAATCGAAGTTCAGGATATTGATGGATATCGCGTCGGATAGCAACGATGTCGTTAAAATGACGATGACACTGTTCAAAAATTATATCTTTCATTATGACTATTGATAAGTTATTGTAAGAAATCGGACTTACAAAGCCTTCCAACAAGAGAAACTTTCATTACGACTATTGATATTTTAAAGTTCTTCGGAGAATACTTTTGTGCCCTTGATCGTTTTCAAGGCGATATATGACGGTATAGGTACCTGGTATGGTCAGAAATGCGGTACTATTAAGTACAGGTGTCAATTCAATCTCCGTTGAAGTATCATCTGGAATCTCTCTTTTTTCCTTAAATGGACCATAACATCTCTCACCCAATGGATTGAGTACTTTCCATGTCAACGTCAATCGTTTAGGGCGTGGTGGGTTGTTTACATACACGGTGATTTTATCACCAACAGTGCCTCCATCAACACTGAGTGTCCCTAATTTTGATAACATTTTCACCGTAAGGGCCAAGGGCGGCACATATTCAAGATAACCTTTCCCAGGAATTGCACGCCAAGTGCCGCCTGTAGCAAGCGCAATCTGTTTGATAGGTAGATAATCAAGTCCAATCACTTCAACGCGAACTTGTTCTTTTTGCAGAGTTGCAATAACTTCATCCAAACTATAGGAGGACCTTCCATCAAAATCAGCGTCATGGAATGCAGCGTCACTTGCGAGAATGAAGAACCGCTGTGCATCACGCCGAAATTTGATCTTCTTTACGGCAGTCATCAGTGCATCTAATCCTGCCTCCGAAATGTCCCCACCGTGGTCAACGTCTATCTTGAAAAGCCAGTTTTTGAAAGTGCCGAGATCGTCTGTACGTCCATAAGTATTAGTTTTATCCGTAAATGTCACCAACCCATAAGTAGCATCGTTTTCATTTCGTTGAAAAGCCTCAAAAATGAATTCAAAATATGCACGAATACCACGGATATTGTCCACCATGCTTGCGGTCTCATCAAGCACAAAAACGACATCAACCTTTTTTATTGTCGTCGCAGTTGTCAGTTCTCGCGCGATATCCTTCATCATTTGTATATAGATTCCACCGACTTTACCTTCACCAGAATAACTACCACCTCCCCATGAATTGCCCATCCCTGTTGCTTGGAATGCATCACCGCGCCGACTACCATAATTTATCTTTGGCGTGCCCATCGTGGGCGATGTAGCATCTAAGGAATTATCAGCCCCTAACACAATCGGACTCGTATCCGCCTGAAGGTTAGTATGTGTTGTTTCAGGAGTAGTTGAAAAAGCGAGTAGATCACGATTAATTTTATCGGTTGTGGTACAAATGTTTAGTCTTTGTAATATTTTAGTGTGTGGAATAGCAGAAATCCTATCTGTTACAGTGTCTTCAGGTATTTGGTAGTCATTTAGGTTCTCTTGTCTACGTTTTCGATTAGTCGAGATATATTCTTGTTCATTTTCAACTGTTAGCCACTCATTGTTTAAATTCACTGTCGGTTTCGGTGGCGCTGGTGGTTTTTGATTTTCTTTTACAGCAGGAGTCTCAAGTTCTGGTGCTGGTGCTGGCGGTTTTTTAATCACTTCTGGAGGTTTCGCTACTGCGACACGAGGCATCGGAAAAATGTCAACGATAGGACCATCTATAAAAGGCGGCGGTGATTCATCTGTCGGAGAAAACCACCACACGCAGAGCATCAGCACAATGTGGATGAAAATCGAATAGATTAGATATTGAGGGGTTCGTTTTTTATTTTTCATGATCCAACTTTTGAATACCTTATGAATAATGTCTATCTTAAGCCATTCTGTGGAACTATTCAGGCATCTACCATACCTCTTTGCCAACAGGTTTGCCCCAGTCGAGTTCCTCAGGTTGATAATCCTCAGGCATTTTGGCGAGTAATGTCTGTAAATCAATTCGCCTACGCGCTTGCGTAGCTGTTTCAACAATGATTCTGCCGTTCTGAATTGTAACCTGGACCTCGTCCTCTATGTTTATTTGCGCCGCCTCCAACATTTCTTTTGAAAAGTAGATTCCGTCACTTTTTCTGATTTTTGGATCTTGATTGACACAACTTTCCTCCATATTTAAAATTACATGAAACTTAGCTTACTGCTTATCATGAATATCAGAAAAACTTTTATAAATGAAATTCAACAACATCTCCATCATAAATCATATCGTTACGACTAACAGGTTGACCATCATGCCATTCAGGTCCCCATATCCGTGCAAATTTGAATTCAGCAAAGTCTTTGTGTAAGCCGAGGGCTGCATCAAGTACGGTTGAACCGTTCGGCAGTACAATCGGGTCATCACGTTCTATCGATTTTCCGGGTGCTTTCGGATAAACACGAACAATATCCAATGTGTCGTAAAATGCCTGCGATAAGGCATCTCTTCCTTCTCCTGTCTCAGCAGAGATGGGATAGATTTGTAAATCTTCACCATAAAATTCTTTCAGAATCTCTAATCTGTCTGGTGCACCTGGTGCGTCCAATTGATTAGCAACGACAAGGTGTCCAACTTCATCATCCTCAGCATCACCTCTTTGATCGTTAAACACCGTTAAAACGACATCTAATTCATCTAACAGACCATCACTCGCAAGACTCACGACTCCTAAGCATAAGTCGGCATTTCTGACTAACGTTAATACCGCTGGCGAAATAAAATCTTGCATGATAGAAGGCGTATCAATGAGTTGAAATTGTATATTTTCATATTGGAGCATCCCGACAACAGGGATAGTAGTCGTATAGGGAGTAGGTGATACATCAGATTTTGCTTTTGTGAAATTGGAAAGTATCTGCGATTTGCCGCCGTTTGGTGGACCTAACATTACAATTTGTCCGGCGCCCTGCTTCGGAATATGTTCGCTATATCCCTTTTTACCCGAACTCTTACCTCCTTTTCCAGATGACTCTTTTTTCAGTACAGCGATCCGTTTACGCAGGTCAGATACAACTTTCTCTGTGCCTTTATGTTTCGGAACAATGCGCAGCATCTCCTCTAAAAGACTCAATCGTTCTTCATCTGTTTTAGCTGCTTCATGCTGATGTTTGAGTTTATAGTATGTTGGAGGTAGGTTTGCTGGCATAATTGTCCTCCGAATCTTTGTTTGCAATCTCTGCCAAAAACTGATAAAATCACAGAGGCTATTGTCTGAAATATGGAGTGGTTAACACTAATCTATATAATTGCTAACTTTGTCTTACATAATATCAGAAATTCATACCTATGTCAACTCAATTTAAGTGTCCATTCAGCAAACTCTCTGTGGTTCGAATCAGTGCAATGTTTTTCTTTGTACTTACAATTTCAGGACATGCGGAGCGTGGTGATGAACTCATCCAAAAAGTGCAATCTGATGTGCTTATTTCACATGTTACCGCGCTACAAGATAATGTGACGTTTTTTCCTCGCCATCTTACCTACCGTACACGCAATGCGCATCATCGCGAGGCAACAGAGAGTGTAATAAATTATATTATGACACAGTTTAAGCGGTCTTCACGACTGAAAGTGGGTGAACAGGATATTGGCGGTATTAGAAACATAATCGCAGTTCTGCCAGCTAAACCGAGTTCATCAAGTAAGAGGATCATTATTATATGTGCCCATTATGACACACAAGCAGTCCGAGAACCGAGTTGGAATCCGTTAGCATCCAACGCACCAGGGGCAAACAAAAATGGCACAGGCGTTGCTGCAATGTTAGAAATCGCCAATATCTTAAGTCAATTTGAATATGACCATGAATTAAGATTTATAGCGTTAGGTGGTGAGGAACTTGGATTTCTGGGGAGTCGTAACTATGTCCGTAAAGCCATTAGGAATACGAATTCTGATAACGATTCTCTACAACCAAAACGCACTCCAAACTCTGAAAAAATCATCGCTGTTTTTAATTTAGACATGCTCGGTTTTAACTGGAAAAATGATCTGGTTGAGGTGATCTCCAATAGAGACTCAACGTGGATAAGCCGTGCACTCGCTATTTCTAACACATGGTACGACATCGGCTTGAAAATACGGCGAACGCATGACGAATTTATTGACATCTCATCACACAAAACTTTTTGGGATTCTGGGTATTCCGCAGTCACATTAATTGAGAGTTCAACACCGTGGCGAGATTCGCAGAACTACGATGCAAACCCGTTCTATCATACGTTCCAAGACACGGTTGAAAAAATAAACTTCGGTTTAGTGACAAAGGCGACACAACTTGTGCTTGTCACAGTAGATAGCCTCCTTATAGATATGTTTCAACCGAAGCGGCAGATGCCACAGGTTGCACTTGAACTTCCAGATATTGTCAAACAGAATCCGCTGCAAATCACTGGAAGATATGTATCAGACTTTCCCATTGACATAGTTGTGCATCCGAGTGGTGTAGAAGCAAAGTTAGATAGAGAGAAACAGACCTATAAAGCCACAATTCCACTATCTCCAGGGGAAAATACCCTCATGGTAGTCGCGCGATATCCGCTTGGTGCAGCATCAGTGAAGCAGTCTGTTATTTTAGAAGAAGGATTCATTTGGAAGGATGTAATTGTATCGCCAAATCCTGTGCGTTTCAACAATCGGACAGAATTCCGTGTTGAGGGAAACCTTGAAATCACTGAGATGAAGGTGAATATATATGACGTTCGTGGCAGCTTGATAAAAAGAATTGAGGGTGTAACGGATAGACTTGATAAACGGATATGGCGAACGTGGTGGAATCAGCAGACATCTTATGGGTTAGCCGTCTCTGGTGGGATTTATATCTGTCACATTTCCGTTACTGTAAAGGGTGAAACATACACCATTGTAAAAAAGTTGGCTATTATGCGATGATTGTCTGAACAAGGATTTTCAAAATTACAAGATTTGATAGGATTAGCAATCTGTAGACACGCTTGTAAGTGTCTCGTGTGCGGTGTATTGTTGATTGAATATCTACTATAAATCGCGAAGTTCAGAAAAATTATGGACAAACACGAATTTTTGTAGTATAATTTATAGGTTTACAAGATAAATTTAAACAAGGAGTTTTAAGTTTTGCATAGACGATCTGCAAGAAAGCATGTACGCGCGGATGCTAAAAAACGTACGCGGAATAGACACCGTAAAACGTCGCTCAAAACTGCACTCAAAAACACTGAATTAGCACTGCAGGAAGGTGATGTGGAAAAGGCACAACAATTGTGCAAAACCACCGCAAGTTTACTTGATAGAGCAGCAAGTAAGGGTGTTATTAAAAAAGGCACTGCTGACCGCCAAAAATCACGCATCACGCGCAAGTTGAACGCACTCACTGCCTAATTTTCATTGGCATGAATCACCCTATAAATAAACCTTATACCATTTCTAATCATATTTGTAGGTCGGGTAGAACGCAGTAAAACCCGACACGTAGTTCATACCACCTTGTGCATGTCGGGTTTCGTAAACTCTACCCGACCTACGGGACAATGTCATATCATTATATAGAAATGGTATTACAATGTATAGGGAAATAAAATGAATGCACGCGAAGTCGCATTGGCATGCTTGTTAGACCTTTCTGAATCCGATGCGTCAATTGCGTCTGTCGTTGACAACGCATTTAAACGATCCGCGCTGAACGGTCGTGAACGCCGATTGGCAAACGCATTGGTTTACGGTGTCGTGCGTTGGCAACAGCAACTGGATTGGGTTTTGAAACATTTCATCAACCCTCGATTTCGGTTAGATGCGAAGCATCGTGCTATCCTACGGCTTGGTGCATTTCAATTGCTACACCTTGATGGTATCCCTCCGCACGCCGCAATTTTTGAAACCGTCCAACTTGTTAAAAATAGACGAAAGACAACTGGTTTTGTCAATGCTGTTTTGCGTTCTGTACAACGCAAATACACAGAATTATCCTATCCTCCACTCGAAACTCACCCTATAGAACATATTTCTTTTTCCTTATCATATCCGAAATGGTTGGTGAAAAGGTGGCTTGAAACGCGTGGTCTGTCTTGGACCTTGGCGTTTTGCCAAGCAAGCAATCAGGTTGCTCCGCTTACTTTCCGTGCAAACTCCCTCCAAACAAATCGTGACGAACTTTGTCAATCGCTTAAGGCAAATGGTTTATCTATCAGACTATCTAAAATTGCTCCAGATGGGATTGTAGTTGAAAATCTGTCAATCACTACGGACGATGCAGATGCTGGTTCAAAAGATGAAATCACTTTAAAAGATGTGCTTAATCGCGACGATGTGTATGTGCAAGACGAAAGTGCCATGTTAGTTCCATACCTCCTCATGCCGGAATCTCCGAAGTTAGTTGTAGACTTATGCGCAGCGCCGGGGGGTAAAACAACACATATCGCTTGTATGATGGGGAATTCGGGTAAAATTATTGCCACTGATATTTCGGACCAGAAACTTGTTATGTTACAAGAAAATTGCAAACGTCTCGGTGTTCAGAACGTAGAAACCCGATCAATAGATACTACGAAATCGGATCTCAGTTTTATTAACACAGCAGATGCCGTGCTTATTGATGCCCCATGTTCAGGGTTTGGCACACTTCGTCGGCATCCTGATATCCGTTGGAATAAGACCTCAAAACAACTTCTCTCCCTTAATGAACTACAGTATCGCATCTTGGAAACCGCAGCGCCACACATCAAACCCAGCGGTGTTTTAGTTTATAGCACTTGTACAATTGAGCCAACAGAAAATGAGGAAATTATCAGTCGGTTTTTGAAGGATTTTCCGATGTTCAAAGTGGAACATGTAAGTGAATTTTTACCCGATATTCCACAGGGTGTAATAACGTCCCAAGGCTTTCTCCAGACGTTTCCACATGAACATGGAGTTGATGGAACTTTCGCGGCAAGACTTCGTCGTATCTAACTATTGCTTAGTCAAGTACTAATTGATGGGTCTTGAAAGTAGTCGGGAATCCAAATCAAGAAATCAACGGTATGAACGCCGTTTAGGCGTTCCCCCAAATCAACGCCAAATGCGCGTATGGCATCTGTCCAAATCAACGCCAAATGCGCGTATGGCATTTGGCGGGTATGAATGCCTTTTGGCATTTCCCGGAGTTCCCTCCTAACCATAAGCAGTTCATCGGTAGGAGCGATCTCCGAATCGCGACCTATACCTATAAATTTGGGGTAGACAAAGCACTATAACCAATGATTGATTTTAATCTGTACGTCATTACAAACAGGCACTTGTGTGCCCCTAAGTCTTTGCTCACAGTTGTTTCAGAGATTTTAGATGTCGGAGTGAAAGCAATCCAGTTACGGGAAAAAGATTTAGACGATGTTGCTTTGTACGAGTTGGCAAAACCTATATCAGAATTATGTAAAACGAACAACGCCCACCTGTTCATTAACACAAATGTCAAAGTCGCGATAGATGTAGGTGCTGCAGGTATTCATCTACCTGATAGTGGTATATCTGTTGACTACGTAAAAGCACAATCAAAGTCCAATTTTCTATTTGGGTGTTCAACTCATAGTGTTGATACTGCCAAAAAACGGGAGACTGAAAGTATAGATTTCATAACCTACAGTCCAATCTATCCGACAGTAAGTAAACCGGGATATGGTCCAGCAGTTGGTGTGGGAAACCTTGAAAAGTTGGCAAAACAGGTTAACTTGCCTGTGTTTGCACTTGGTGGAATTACGCCAGCGCGCGTTGGGGAATGTTTGAGAGCGGGGGCATCAGGTGTTGCAGTCATGTCAGGTGTTATGTCACCGATAGACGCAGCACGACGCGCTAAGGAATACCTAAGCGTGTCGTGCGATAATCATATCTAAATGTCTATACACTCATGTGGCGCCAAAAACCTCATTAAAATTGAAAACTGATCCCAGCTTGCAGATTTAACGGGTTTCCTGGGGTAAAGTGAATTTCTGACACTGGTTCTGGTTCGTGAGCTAAGCGTGATTCTGTGTCAAACTGCGCTTCGTTCCAATCAACGTCAAAAAGGTTTTCAACTACAACAAAATACTGGAATGGACCATACGAGTAAGAAAGACCAAGATTCACCACTGTGTAGCCTTCTGCGGTCACGCTGTCATCCTCATTAGCAGGACGGTCGCCGATGTGCCGATAACGCAAACTGACATCCCAACCGGAAGGGTGGATAGCAGTTAACCCGCCCGTTGAGGTGATACGCGGCGCAAGAGGAATCTGGTTAGCATCATCAGGTTCATCAACGTATTTTCCTTGCGATAGATTCACGTCTGTATCTATCCATAACCATGAAAGAATCTTTATTCGTCCTTCAATATCAATACCGATCCGCTGTGATTTACCACTGATTTCAGTTTCACCTGCATCACCGACAAAAACTAATTCTTCGTCTAATTCCAACCACCAGCCAGCAAACCCGATATTAAATCGGTCAAAAAATCGGTGACGCGTGCCGATTTCAGCACCAATTGCCCGGGGTAACGTCTGAATCCCAGCGTGGTCCCGGTTGAAATTCATCTGTGTTAGACGTTCATCAATTTGCTCTTCACTCAAGTCTTGGCGTTTGTATGTTTGTTCTAAATCCGAAATTGTTTGTTCAATCACCACATCACGGGCGTCGTTAGAGTGGAATCCAGTGCCAAAATTTAGGAAAACATCAATCGACTGGAGCGGGCTATAAACCATGTTGAACTTAGGATTGAGCATCGCCTCCTGTGCATATCCTGAAGCATGCGGCAAGGTAACTGTTTCGTCAGACAAGGTGTCCAGATGGTCTTCTACATTAAAAGTAAAGTAATCTCCGCGTAAACCGAGTTGGAATCGGAGTTTTGGGTTGATGATTAATTCTTCTTGTGCCCAGAGAAACAGGTTACGTTCAATAATGCCTGAATCCACCTTTTGTGTTAACCGCCTGCGATTTGGGCTGTGCCAAAGGCTGACAGCAATGTCGTCCGAACGAAATCCAGCACCGAATGTTGTATTTGTCTGTATAGAAAAGATTGAGCGTGTAAATTTATATTCGGTATTTAAGCCGAGAACGGTGCGATCATCAGTCTGCTCAATCATATCACTGTTTTCCGAATCTTCAAGAAAAAAGGTAAAATTTGAGAACAACTTGAAGTTATATTGACAGAAATAGGGTTGAAACAAAAACTGGCTGTTCCCTTCACCTATTGCGGTGTAAATCAAATTGAGATTCTGTCTGCCTGTTTGTCCACCTTCAAGTTCGTCAATAGTTCCGAAACGCGAAATCAAGCCGCTATCTACTGCGCGTTGTGGGATTTGCCCAGAAGCGTCCCACGCCGAAGTAAAAGAACTTGCTGAAACGGAAAGTTTGCTTTTTTCATTTAGATCTGTGCGAAATTTACCGAAAAGATTTAATCGCTGAAAATCCTGTTCACTTTCAACGGGGCCGTCCGTATTATAGAACTGTCCAGCAAAATAAGCGTTTTGATGTTCACTGAGAGTAGGCAGCTGAAACATTCCGGTGAATTTTTGCGTGTTAAACTCGCCACCTTCGATTTTCAGCATATTTCCATCAATTTTGTCTTTTGTGCGAAATTGGATTGAACCTGCGGTCGAGAAATTGCCGTATCTGGCAAAGTAGGGACCTTTGAAAACGTCAATTGATTCCACTAATTCAGGTATAGCGAAATGGATATCTGCATATCCCTGTCCGTGCCCGTGTGAAACCATATTCACCGGAGTACCGTCAGATGAGATGGCGACGTCTGTACCGTGGTCGGCATCAAACCCGCGTAAAAAAATCTGCTCAGCTTTACCACCACCTGCGTGCTGTGCGACAACAAGCCCTGGCGCCAGTTGAAGCATATCTTGTGCGGTGCTCACTGGACGGACGTTCAGATCAAAATCTCGTATGGACCGTGAAGATGCTGTTGAATAGACACGTTCACCCTCGACTAAAACTTTTTCAAGCTCAATTACTTCATCAGAAGATACGGAGTCGTTTTCAGTTTCCATGTCTTCATTCTGAATTGATTCCTCTTTTGCCTGTGATGTTCCAAACAAAAAAGTTAAAATGAGCAATAGAGCTGTCAATAATTGAACGAATGATAGCCCAATTTTTTTCATAAACTTTCTCCTTTTTTCATAAACTTTCTCCTTTACTGTACTATCTCTTGATTGAGGATTTATCATAATGCTCAAATGATCAGTTCTTATTAACAAAAAACGCGTTTAATCGCAATTTATTGCGCCTCTTACACAGAGGCATTCAATTTTCGTCTAAATTTCCGTTTTAGTCGAAAAATTGGGGCCTAAAAATCGTTCTCCCAGATGCAAAAATTGATTGTCTTTTCTCTTCATTTCATTGAAATCATCACCTCAAAAAGTTACCATTTGGTATCTTTTTTGATACCGTGGTATCTTTTTGAAATTCGGTGTAACCCCAGTATCTGTATAGGTTTATAGGCGTTTTTCTCGTTTTCAAAAAATTTTAATTTTTCCATTTATCATCTGTGTTGAAGATTCACGGTTTTCCTTGTGTTCTGCAGCTTTATGGTCTGGGTATTTTTGTGTTTCGGGGATCGGTTTTGTCTTTTCATACTGATATTATGCCTTATAGTGGTGTGTGATTAGAAGTTTTTGTGGTGTTTGGAACAATAGATATACAATATATTTCCAATAAGTTTGTACAAAAAGTTGGAGATTGACGCGGATTTTTGGGGTTTTGGTAAAGGGTGGAATTATTGAATATCTCTTGGAATTGGTCAGTGCACAAAAACCTTTGCCCAAAATGTCTGTAAGACTTGAATGACTCAGTTATAGCATCACAGAGGCATTCAAATGTTGAGTTTTCCCATTTAATTATATTGTAGGAGGGGACTCCGATTCCTGACTATCATAGTGTTTTGTCGCGCTTCGGAGATCGCTCCTACAAATCATAGTGTTTGTCGCGCTTCGGAGATCGCTCCTACAAATCATAGTGTTTTGTCGCGCTTCGGAGATCGCTCCTACAAGAAGTAATCTATGTAGCCTATGCGATTTTTGGAGAATTGAATGCCTCTGCCTCTTACATTCTTTGGCTTAATGTGAATTCCAAAGTCTTATAATGAAACTTTATTTCTCAGAAACGGTATTATGATATGCAACAAGAAGTGGACTTTGATGAAATTCTATTTCATCAAACCATTAAATAATAACATAATTTGGGATAAAAAGTCAAAAAATTATAAGGTTTTTCTACAATATTTTTTTTCTACAATATTTCAAAAATATCGTAAGACTAAAACTCCAAATACATTTTATTTATAGTAAATGATGTAAATAAGTTTACATATATTCTGTGAATCAACGCTGAATGCGCTTTTGGCATTTGGCGGGAGCGATCTCCGAATCGCGACGAAACCATTGTTAGTCGGGAATCGGAGTTCCCTCCTACAGCTCAGATGTAAAGTTAATTGTAGAATCCACTATAACTGGTGTCATTTGTAGGCACTCAATTATTGCCTACAATGAAAGGTGTAAAATGTTAACAAAAAGTCAGATGCTCTATCTGAAAGATTTGATTTGCACATATTTCATTTTTATGATAAATTATTTGCCATACACAATCTTTAGGTTTTAGCACAGGATTTCGTCTACTTGTGAGGAGGAGATGTTCTACAATGTTTAGGACGTACCAACTAAAAAAGTTATTTTCGTTAATGCCATTGTGCAAAGGGTTTATTTGTCTTTTAGTAATCGGGCTGTTGTTGACAGTAATGCAGCTTGCCGATGCTAAAAAAATCCAATTTGACCGGGATATTCGTCCAATTTTGTCCGATAAATGTTATGCCTGCCACGGTCCAGATCCGGCGGTACGTCAAGCAAACTTACGACTTGACATTAAGGATGGGGCTTTTTCTGAACCGAGCGGTTACCCAATTATTGTTCCGGGTGAACCTGAGAACAGCGAATTGGTATTACGTATTACGCATGAAGACATTGATAGACGGATGCCGCCGCAGACTTCTAATCGGCAACCGACACAAGAACAGATTGATACTTTAATTCAATGGATTGCTGAAGGTGCAGAGTGGGAAGAACATTGGGCTTATGACCCACCGAAACGGGTTGAACTGCCAGAAGTTAAAAGTCCTGATTGGTTACACAATCCGATTGATCAATTTATTCTTGGCAAGTTAGAGGCAGAAGGACTTGAACCGTCTTCAGCAGCAGATAAACGCACGCTTATCCGCCGTTTACACTTTGACTTGACTGGTTTGCTACCTACCCCTGCTGAAGTTGATCAATTTGTAAGAGATGAACGTCCAGAGGCTTATGAGGATTTGGTTAATCGACTGTTATCCAAACCGCAGTACGGTGAGAGGCTTGCAATTTACTGGCTTGATCTGGTGCGTTATGCAGATACGAGCGGTTACCATTCGGATGAGAATGTGAGTGTTTGGCCCTACCGGGACTATGTGATTACGGCATTTAATGACAACATGCCATTCGATCAATTTACATTAGAGAACCTTGCAGGTGACCTTTTACCGAATGCATCATCAGACCAGAAAGTGGCATCTGGCTATAACAGATTAAATCAAACTACGGCAGAAGGTGGCGCACAAGCAAAAGAATATCTCGCAATCTACGCAGCAGACAGAGTGCGTACTACTGCATCTGTTTGGTTAGGCGCGACACTCGGCTGTGCCCAATGCCACGACCACAAATTTGACCCTTATACCGCAAAAGATTTTTATAGTTTTGCTGCGTTTTTTGCTGATATACAGGGTCCTGGTGTGTATGGCGGCGGTAGCAAATGGGATCCCGTTGTAATGCTTCCATCGTCTGATCAACAGGCTAAATTGGAGGAAATTGACGATGAATTAGTGAGGTTGCGTAAAGTATTTGAGTTATCGTCACCTGGGTTGCAAGCAGAACAAGCAAAGTGGGAAGAGGAGACTCGTTCATTCCTTATTTCAACAGAAGATGCTGATTTCGCGTGGGTAGACGATGCGCAATCAAATGGTGGTAGAACCGAAGGCACATGGAAGTTTGTTGGGAAAAATGAGGGGCCAGTCTTCAGTAAAGAACGTTCACGGGTCCAGACTGCAGCACCAGAGCAACTCGTACAACATGCTTTCCGAGGTGCCAATCGGAAAATCACGCTGGCTGAGGGGGACAAACTTTTCGCTTATGTTTGGTTAGACCCCGAAAATCCACCTAAAACAATCATGCTGCAGTGGAACGATGGAAACTGGGACCACCGGGCATTCTGGGGCGAAGACAAAATTAAACATGGGGAAATAGGAAGTGATACACCTGCCCATAAACCGATGGGAGTTTTGCCAAACCTTGGCGAATGGGTGCGTCTTGAAGTTGATCCGACAGTAGTTGGATTGAAAGTGGGGAGTGTGCTGAACGGAATGGCTTTTACACAGTTTGGTGGTAAGGCATATTGGGATATGACTGGTATTGCGACCACTCTTGGTGCAGCGACCAAAAATACCCACGATGATGTTGTCATAAAAGCGATCCAAGTTGATTCTTTTGTTAGAACCACAAACCAACGAAAACAGATTGCTGACTATTATCGACGCATTGCTCCTGCACTTGACGGTATCCGTAACCAAATTGCTGACCTTGAAAAACAAAAAAACGAGATCAATTCCAAGAGTCCATATTCATTAACAACCGTTTCTGTCCAACCTCGAACAACGCGCATTTTACCGAGAGGCAATTGGTTAGACGATTCAGGTGATATTGTTGAACCGATGATACCAGAATTCATTGGAGATCTTGGTATCAAAAATCGCCGGGCGACACGACTTGATCTTGCCAAATGGGTAGTGTCACGGAATAATCCATTGACTGCACGGACATTTGTGAATCGACTTTGGGCACTTTACTTCGGAACGGGTATATCTCGTGTTCTTGATGACCTTGGCGCACAAGGTGAACCACCTGTGCATTCTGACTTACTTGATTGGTTAGCGGTGGAATTTATGGAAAGCGGGTGGAACGTCAAACACATGGTTAAACTGATTGTTTCCTCAAATGCTTATCGTCAGTCTTCAAAACCGAATGAAGTCCTGCGCGAAAAAGACCCCTACAACCGTCTTATTGCGCGGCAGTCGCGCTGGAGATTGGACGCAGAAATCGTGCGTGACAACGCCTTATTGCTAAGCGGGCTTCTCATACCTAAAATTGGGGGACCAAGTGTCAGACCGTATCAACCTGTGGGATATTACTCAAATTTGAACTTCCCCAAACGCAGATATGTGCATGACAAAGGTGAAAGTCAGTACCGCAGAGGGCTTTATACACATTGGCAGCGTACCTTCTTACATCCAAGTATGATGGCTTTTGATGCTCCAAGTAGGCAGGAGTGTACTGCGGAAAGGTCAACTTCCAATACCCCTATGCAGGCACTTACCTTGCTCAATGATCCAACTTATGTTGAGGCGGCGCGCGTATTTGCTGCACGTATTATTAAAGAAGGTGGGCAGACCCCACAAGACCGTATCAATTGGGCATATCACCGAGCACTATCACGGATGCCACAACCGAAAGAGTTGGAAATTATGACAGGATTGTTAGAAAAGCACAAAACTGAATATACTGACAATCCTGACGCAGCGACAACATTAGTTGCAATGGGTGATACGCCGTCTACGCAAGGTATTGAACCTACTGAACTTGCATCGTGGACTTCTATCGCACGTGTGATTTTGAACTTGCATGAAACTATTACGCGATATTAAGGGTGAATGGCTTAGAGTCATAAGCGCGATTTTCAACCACACTTTATAGTGGATTCTACAATTAACTGGACATCTGACCTGTAGGAGGGAACTCCGATTCCCGACTATCATTGTGTTTCGTCGCGATTCGGAGATCGCTCCTACAGAAGATGTGTCAACATATTTTTATAATTCACTATAATATGGTTAGGGTGTTGGCTCCAAATTTCTGTGTTCATATAGTAAATTTTAGAATTACTTGCACACTTTTGACCTGTAGGAGGGAACTCCGATTCCCGACTATCATTGTGTTTCGTCGCGATTCGGAGATCGCTCCTACAAAAGATGTGTCAACATATTTTTATATTCTACTATGCAAACATGGGAATTCAGAAGCATTCCGTAACACTCAGGGTTATTCAGTTTTAAGAATTTACCGTTATTGATGTTTACTAAAAGTTAATATCCAAGGACGTTAGGTGCGGTTTCTAACCGCACTGCATCCTACAGGGAAAGTTGATAGAAGGTTTTTGATCTAAATTCGGTGCGGTTAGAAACCGCACCTACCGTTCTGGAGTATATAACAGGTGTTAAAAATTCGTAAGAAAAACCAAAAACTGAATAACCCTGCGTAACACTAAAGTGCTCTTGTTACTAATAACAAAAATCGGTTATTATAATTGTTTTAATGAATAGACGCCAGGAAAGAACTCTAAATGCTATTTTCGGAACACCTGTTCCAAAGACGTTAAAATGGCGACAAATAGAGTCTCTGTTGGTAGCCTGTGGGGCAAAAACGATTGAGGGTAGAGGATCAAGAGTAAGGTTTGAATTGAATGGCATTACTGCAACATTTCACCGGCCCCACAATCAAAAAGAAGCACGCCCCTACCAGGTGAAGGACGCGCGGCGTTTTTTATAGAGAGCAGGTATAATTCCATGAAATACAAGGATTATAATGCACGTATTGAGTACAGTGAAGAAGATGGGTGCTTTGTAGGTCATATCGCAGGAATTACCGACATCGTCGGCTTCCACGGCGACACTATTTCAGATCTTCAGGAGGCCTTTGAAGAAGCTGTAGAAGATTATCTGGAAATGTGTCAGAGGCTAAATAAGCCACCACAAAAACCATACTCTGGCGATTTAAGGTTGCGAATTCCTCCAGACATCCATGTAGCTATTGCAAGAGCTGCAAAAGCGAGCAGAAAAGATCTTGAGCAATGGGTAACGGACACCTTTAGTCATGCTATAAGACAGAAATCGCAAATTGACATCGAATATTATCCAGATTAAAAATAAGCAGTCGGAGTCATAATGAAGTCCAAAAAATGGAAAATTCTGTCTACTTTGCTTGTGATATTATGCATTCTATTTGGAATAGCAAGCGGAATTTATTTCGAATTTGCGAACGATAGTGTAGATAATGAGGAAAACACTACAAATTGGAAAAAAGGTTTTTTTAGATTAGCACTTGTTTTTTCAATCTCTGTAAGTATTATAGGAGGTGCATTTTTCGCATATCTTGCTAAGAAAGGGATACTTGCAAATGATGACGATGGTGATCCGCCCCCTAAATATTATACCGATCCTAAATCAACTTTTTTTAGTTCTGCCAAATTCATTTTTGGCTTTGTTTGGTTTGTATACTTTATTATTCAGTGGCCCGTTTATTACATCGTCATTTTTGTCATAAAGGGTTTCACAAGTTAATTGCATTGATCAAAAAATTGGCAATAGGAGAAACAAGTATGAGATTGAAGTTGATTTCTTGTATAATCGTTTTGATGCTGATATGTGGGACGGTGTGTCCTATTCTTGCCAAAGCCCCAACAACACCGAAAATTCTGTTCACATCCTTGCGGGACGGCAATTATGAGGTCTACATCATGAATCCGGATGGCAGTGAACAGGTGAACTTAACACAGCATCCTGCTGCTGATCTTGAAGCAGCCTGGTCTCCGGCCGGTGAGCAGATTCTCTTCGTCTCGGATCGTGAGGGCACACGAGATCTATATTTGATGGATGCCGATGGCTCGAATGTCCGACCCGTCTTCAAGCAAAAAACAGACGTTTGGAGAACAGCACCTACATGGTCACCTGATGGCAAGCAGTTTGTTTATCAGTGCAAGGACTGGAACTTTATCAAGGGCGGCCTCTATCTTGTGACATTCGGCAAAGAAGATGCCGAATTCATCGGGAAGTACAATACCCCAAAGTGGTCTCCCAATAGTTCAGAAATCGTCTGCTCTGACCATCACGGACCGGGAGCTCGACTTACGTTTATCAACATCCACACACGCGAGGTGGAACAACCGCTACCCATTGAAGCATTACTATATCAATTTGAGGCGTCCTGGTCAGCTGCGGGGGACAGACTTGCCTTTGCTGGGAACAAGGATCCGTTGCCGGTCATCTTGGATAGGGGCCTGCACCGCGTATGGAAGAACAAACAGACGATCTACATTGTCAATCGCGACGGCACCGGTCTCCGGCAGCTTGTTGAGGAAGCTGGTTCCGATGCATGGACGCCTGAGTTATCGCCGGATGGATCGGAAGTGCTTTTTACACAGCGTAACGGTGCGATGCAAATTTCCAAAGTTGATGTAAACAGTGGGCTTCGGACGGTGCTGACACGTACTGGAGGCGATTTTGGCGGGGATTGGTTTGATCCAGCATATACGCGTACTTTGTCGGTTTCACCTCAACCGGAGTTGCTAACGACGACATGGGGAGAACTGAAAAAGGAGTAGGACATTAAGTCCTCTTGTGATAGGAGAAACAAGTATGAGATTGATGTTGATTTTTTGTATAATCATCTTGATGCTAATGTGTGGGCCCTTATATCAACTTTTTGCCAAAGCTCCGACAACGCCGAAAATACTTTTTACCTCCACACGGGATGGCAATTCGGAGGTCTACATGATGAATCCGGATGGCAGTGAGCAGGTGAATTTAACACAGCATCGCGCCTCTGATTATGGTGCTGTGTGGTCTCCGAATGGTAAGCAGATTCTTTTCGTCTCGGACCGCCAGGGCACGCGTGTGCGAGACCTATATTTGATGGATGCCGATGGTTCTAATGTTCGCCGCGTTTTCAAGCGAAAAATAGCGGCTCAGAGAAGAAGTCCGGCGTGGTCTCCTGACGGCAAACAGTTCGTTTACATATCCACGGACCGGATCCGTATCAAGTCGAGCCTCTATCTTGGAACGTTTGGTGAAGAAGATGCTGAAAACCTCCCGTATGGAGGTTCACCAGCGTGGTCTCCTGATGGTAAGGAAATAGCCTGCTCTGTAGGGCACCCCAAGGGGACTCGACTGACATTTATCAACGTCCGCACACGTGAGCGGGAACGACCGATACCCGATAAAACCCTTCGGTGGCAACGCCAACCATCTTGGTCTGCTGCGGGCGATAAACTGGCGATTTCAGGTAATAAGCATCCGTTGCCGGTCATCTTAGATAGAGACCTGCACAACGCATGGGCGGATAAATACGTCATCTACATCGTTAACCGCGACGGCACTGGACTGCGGCAACTCGTTGACGAAGCCGGTGCCGATGCACGGTTGCCTGTGTTATCGCCAGACGGTTCGGAAGTGCTTTTTACACAGGAAATTAACGGTCAGTACCAAATTTTCAAAGTGGATGTAAACAGTGGGATTCGGACGCAGCTGACGCATATTCACACGAATACTGGTGGGGATTGGTTTGATCCGGCGTATACGCGTACGTTGTCTGTTTCACCTCAGCCGGAATTGCTAACGACGACCTGGGGAGAACTGAAAATAGAGTAGTGCTTTGTCAACATATAATTATAGGTCGCGATTCGGAGATCGCTCCTACCAATGAACTGCTTATGGTAGGAGGGAACTCCGATTCCCGACTATAAACGGGTCGCGATTCGGAGATCGCTCCTACAGAAAATGTGTATCTTTAACGACTTGTGCCAGTTAACTAATTGTTTTTGTTGTTTTCACGGATTTTGGGTTTTGTGCTATAAACATATCGTCCCTACCAAATCAACGCCAAATGCGCGTTTGGCATTTGTCGGGACTAAGAGTTTTGTTTAGCGTTTTCTATAAACATATCGTCCCTACCAAATCAACGCTATGAATGCCTTTATGGCATTCAGCGGGACTGAAGAGCATATCATCCAATAGAAAACATGACAAAAAGCCATGCTTATGTGAAACAATATTTTACAAACAGTTATTTAGCACAACTCGTATCTTTAATTTCAAAGTTCACTATAATAACGGGTAGTATAACAAAATTCTGTATTATTACGTAAGTCCTAATCAAAAAACAAGAGGCAATAAAATGGAACAGACAACACGAATGGAACTTGCAAATCGAGACGATATAGCTTTAGTAAGAGCAGACATTATGAACCCGAAAGATGTCCGGCGACTGACCGTCGAAAATGCACTCGTTGATACCGGCGCAACTGGACTCTGCTTACCGGTACCGCTCATCAAACAACTCGGACTCACGCCACTCAGAAAGATTCAAGCGGAAACCGCCAACGGCATTGTGACGCGTACCATTTATTCAGAGGTGGAATATACCGTCCTGGAACGAAGCGACTCCATCCGGGTAACAGACCTTCCTGATGGCATGCCTGTCCTCCTTGGGCACATGATCTTGGAAGCATTAGACCTCTGTGTTGACATGAAAAAAGGATTAGTCCATAACCCTGCACATGATGGTGCATGGATGATAAAAATCCTCTGATAACTATGAAAGGAGAAATATAGCTATGGATATTCATGAAGAAACGAAACTTCGCCTTACAAGACGTACATTTTTAGGGAAAACAGCGCGCGGCATTGGGTCACTTGCCCTTGCATCCCTACTCACACCATCAATATTAGAGGCGGCACCGCAGATAGAGCGGTGGCCAGGTATAATTACAGAACCGCACGTGCCACCGAAAGCGAAATGTATTATCCATCTTTGTATGGCAGGTGGTCCCTCACACCTTGAGACTTTAGATTACAAACCGAAACTTGCAGAAATGCACGGCAAACCGATGCCACAGTCATTTACGAAAGGACAACCGATCGCGCAGCTGCAGGGACAGGCAAATTCGCTTAAATGTCTCGGACCAACCCATGAGTTCCAAAAATTCGGTGAGTCGGGACAGGAGATGAGTGCTGCATTTCCACACATCGGTAGCCTTGCAGACGATATATGCATTGTGCGGTCCTTGCGAACTGAACAGATAAATCATGACCCCGCACACACTTTTATGAATACAGGCACTGCCATATCAGGAAGACCCAGCATGGGGTCGTGGTTGTTATATGGGTTAGGAAGCGAAAACGAAAACCTTCCCGGCTATGTTGTTCTAATTTCTTCTGGTGGCGGACAAGACCAACCGATTGCTACGCGGCAGTGGCATAGTGGATTTCTCCCAGGGCAATTTCAAGGAGTTCAGTTCCATTCGAGTGGAGACCCTGTTCATTATGTTTCCAGTCCTGGCGGCGTAAGTCAGGAACAGCAGCATGACGTTGTGGGTGCAGTGCAAACCTTGAACAATATGTTAAATGAAACAGTTGACGATCCAACAATTGCAACGCGTATCAATCAATATGAGATGGCATTTCGCATGCAAACAAGTGTGCCAGAATTGACCGACATTTCCGAAGAGCCCCAGGATATTCTTGACATGTATGGGGCAAAACCGGGGGACGGATCTTATGCATCAAACTGTCTACTTGCCCGAAGATTAGCCGAACGCGGTGTGCGTTTTATCCAACTTTACCATCGCGGTTGGGATCATCACGGCGGAATACAGAACGCCATTAAGACAACTGCAGGATATGTTGATAAGGCGACTGCAGCACTCGTTAACGATCTGAAGCAGCGCGGCATGTTAGATGAGACTTTGGTTATTTGGGGTGGAGAATTCGGGCGGACACCGATGGCACAAGGCAGCGGACGCGACCATCACATCAAAGGATTTTCTATGTGGATGGCAGGCGGTGGTGTTAAAGGCGGTATTAGCTACGGCAATACAGATGAACTTGGCTATAATGCCGTTGAAAACATCGTGCATGTGCATGACTTCCATGCTACAATGCTTCATCTGTTTGGCATTGACCACGAAAAATTGACCTATCGTTTCCAAGGTCGAGATTTCCGGCTCACAGACGTGCACGGGCATGTTGTTCGCGATATTTTAGCTTAAACGTGGTAGATGCAGGATGCTTATATTGTAGATTTTTGAATTATTTCTACACTTTGTAGTACCAGCGAGGTTAGGAAACCTCGCCTACCGACGCGTTTTGTTGATGAGAAGTTGATATACAGATATGGTATAATACTGAAAGGGAATTAACTGATATGCCAAGAGAACTTATTGCACCTGCCCAAGAACAGGTCGCTTTTCGAGAATATGAAAGTCTGCCCTTGCAAGCTAATCAGATTCGGGTCAAGAGCCAGTTTGGTGCCGCTAAACACGGTTCAGAGATGGCATCGTATAAGGGTTATGCCGGTCCACGCGGTGGCTACGATGGCGAATATAAAATCTTTCGAGCAAACGGTTCTGGAATGGTGAACTATCCTTCAGGACTTGGTAATATGTGTGTTGGCGAGGTAATTGAGATTGGCACGGACGTAACTGATATTGAAGTTGGAGAGCGAGTTTTTCGGCACAGTTCCTTCCGCGAGGAACATGTTTGGGGTGCAGCAGGTACCCGGAAACTACCTGATGGCGTTCCGTGGCAGGCAGCTGTCTGTTTAGATCCAACAGATTTTGCCCTCGGCGCAGTGCGCGACGGTCACATCCGGATCGGTGATGCTGTGGCAGTCTTTGGACTCGGTGGAATCGGACTGATGGCGCTGCAGCTTGCGAAGTTGGCGGGTGCATATCCTGTTATTGGTGTTGATCCACTTGAACTGCGCCGCAATGTTGCCCTTGAATGTGGTGCAGATGTTGTCATTGATCCCACAACTGATGATGCTGGGTTGGAAATAAAAAAGGCTACTGACAAACGTGGTGCAGATGTTTGCATTGAATATAGCGGTCATCACATGGCACTGCAACATGCTATCCGAGGCGCGGCGTATTTAGGAACGGTTGTCGCTGGTGCATGGCCCGGTATCTACCCCGCAGGATTGGATCTCGGTGCTGAAGCGCATTTCAATAGACCTACGATTATTTTCTCACGTGCTTGTAGCGAACCGAATCCAGAATATCCAAATTGGAATGAAGGTAGACTTTTCGAAATCAGTTGGCGGCTACTTAGCGATGGCAGCTTGAAATCTGAACCGATTATATATCCTGTTGTTGATTTTGACGATCTGTTGGACGAGTATCCGAAGATTGCGACGCATCCGGGTGAGAATGTAAAGTTAGGCGTTCAATTCGCATAACTATTATTTCAGAAATAGGAAAACCAATTTTGGTTTTCGTAAGTTCTTTATCTGAAATGGGTTCCCTTTAACAAACTTACAAACTTCGAGGTTCCTTCAAGATATGAATGTAGTACCAAATGAATTTATCCGTGTTATGCCAGATGCAATGCGAGGCTTCATCAGTGAAGCGTTCCAGAAGGCAGGTACCTCAAAAGAGGACGCTGAGCACATGGCACATCTACTTGTACTTACTGATCTGCGCGGTGTGTTCAGTCATGGCACGCGTCAAACTCCCGGATATGTGGGGATGATGCTTGATGGCAAAGTAAATCCACGTCCAAATGTCCGATGTATTGATGAATCCCCAACGACAGCGGTCTATGACGGGGATGGCGGTATGGGGCATTTTGCCTCGTATCATGCAGCAAAGGCAGCGGTCAAAAAAGCCAAAGAGATGGGATTAGGTGCCGCAACGAGTCGAAATCACTTCCACTTTGGGAGTGCTGGCAAGTATTCGCGGCTCGCGCTTGAAGTGGATTGTGCCGGGTTTGCAGTCTCTTGCCACCGTTTTCGACACGGCACTGGAGGTAATATCGCCACCGCAACTGGCGCATCACCAATGAGTTTCGCGATTCCGGCGGGTGAACAGCCACCGATAGTCGTTGATATGGCAATCGGTATTGATGCTAAACTCCCGTTCGAACAGGCATTTGAACAGAGTCCTGCTGCGTACTTCAAAATGTTGGGTTTGAGCCATGTTAGTCATGCACTCGGCGGCATCATGGCAGGTATTTGGTTATTTGATAAACCGCCAGATCCCCCAACAATCTGGGAAGGTGCTAATCAAGGCGGATTCATTGCAGCGTTTGACATTTCCCGGTTCCGTCCGCTTGACGAGTACAAAGCGGAGATAGACCGACATATCCACGATGCCCGACAGATGCAACCGGCACCGGGTTATGATCGATCAGATCTGCCGGGCGGTTTAGAATGGGAGCGCGAACAGGAATGGGCTGAAATAGGCATCCCGGTTAGCGAAGCACATCGGGAACAGTTGAAAGCAGTTGCTGAAAGAGTTGGCATTCCTCATCCATTCTAAGTGTTGATTTCAATGACACGATACTATCTCAAACTTTGGAGATGGTCGCGTCAAGGAAGATGTCTTGCGGTAGAGTAACTTAGTGCTTTGTCAATCTATTATTGTAGGTCGCGATTCGGAGATCGCTCCTACCGATGGACTGCTTATAGTAGGAGGGAACTCCGATTTCCGACTACTTTTAAGCCCATCAATTAGCACTTGACTAAGCATTAGGTTATTGTAGTCCAGCTGCTCGCAGCACTGTTTCCTGAACTGTGAACTCATGTTCAAGAGAACGGTCAGGGGTTTTCTCGCCCCGAATATCTGCGACAAATGCCCGAAGGCTTTCGACGTAACGCGGACGTGGCTCCACTGGCACTGTCTGCCAACCTTTGGCATACCCATCCCGTTCCTCATCAAGACACAACCGCAATGCTGGTGGTTCAAGTGGCTCAAGAATTGCGCTGCCGCGTGTTCCGTAGACTTCTAACCGTCTTGATTTTCCCGAATCAATTTCCAACGCCGTAGACTCAAGAATTGCCAATGCTCTCGGATATTCGAATACAGCTGCTGTATTGTTCCGATACCATGGCACGTCATGTTCGTCGTGTCTTGAAAATGGAGTCACTCTTGTCGGTCTACCTAACAATGCAACGATAATATCGGTGAGATGACAGGCGAGGATAAACATAATACCGCCAGAGTGTTCACCGAGGGAATCCCAGCGTTGCCAATGTGCATCGTTTGAACGCCCTGATGAGATTCGTCCCCGCACAGAAAAAATATCACCGAGTTTGCCTGAGTTTGCCCAATCCAGGATAAACTGAAAACCGGCATTGTAGCGGAACATATATCCGAGTTGAACGAGCAGCTTTTTGTCACGTGCAATATCCAAAACCTCTCGAAACGCGTCAAGGTCATCACCTGCCGGTTTGT
The DNA here is from genome assembly GCA_965219695.1 of Candidatus Poribacteria bacterium. GTDB lineage: Bacteria > Poribacteria > WGA-4E > WGA-4E > WGA-3G > MSPOR6. Next base: position 142,863 of record CBDCOJ010000028.1, read on the forward strand.
CAAACCAAACATGCTTGTTGTGTTCAAGAATCTCTCTTGCAAAAGTAAGGTTCTGCGATACACGTCCCTGCGCTGCAACCCCAACGATTGTTTCGTCCTCAAGTATTTCTTCTTTAGATGTAAACCAGTGAACACCGTCATAGACTGAGCTTTGACCAAGCGTCTGTCGAACTTCTGACGATGGCTCAAAGACACCAGCGAAGTCAATCTCGTCACTTTCCTTCATCACGCGGGCTTTTCCACCAGCATGGTCGTGGGAAATACCGTATTGTGCAAGTCTCAATTTCACGTCTTTTCTCCTTAGTATGGTTACCAAACTATATGGTAAGTTCTGACATGATTTTATCATATAATCAATATTGACTCATGCAAAAAGTGAATGCGGATTTTGGCTACTTGTGCTAAACTTTAGAGTATGGATTCCCGAATGTTATCTTATATTTTCGTTTCAAGGCGATTCTATTGAAAACTGAACCGATGCGACTCCAATTCTACACGAAACCGGATTGCCCGCTCTGTGACGAGGCAAAGATTGTGCTGCAAAGCATCGGAGCGAAGACATCGTTTGTCACAATAGAGAAAATTGACATCACGAAAAATCTGGGATTATTTACAAAATATAAGCATCTGATTCCTGTACTTGAATTAGATGGACAACAACTTTTTGTGCATCGTGCCACCTATTGGAAGTTAATATGGCAGCTGCGGTGGCATCGGTTTCGGAAATTCTTGGCAAAGTTTGTAAGCTAAAACTTGCGATAGAAAATAACGAGGAGGTAAACATGGCTTTTCCATCACACGGCACAACACATCGATCCACTGTAACAGGGCACACGCGGAATGGTGACAAGTGCACATCCGCTTGCAAGTCTGGCAGGCGCACGCATGTTGCTGGCTGGGGGCAATGCGTTTGATGCTGCTGTTGCTGTTGCATCTACTCTTAATGTCGTTGAACCTTATATGTCGGGAATCGCTGGTAATGGGTATATGTTGCTCTATAGCGCGAAGGAAAAAACTCACCGTGTGATAGACTATTTAGGCACAGCACCTTACGCAGCGACGTTGGATGTTTATCCGACACTTGAAAGTCAACAAGTTGGCATCCGTGCGGGGATGGTACCGGGTGGATGTGGTGGATGGCTTGCCCTTTTAGACCGTTACGGAAGCATGGATCGTGCCGACATCTTTGCCCCGGCGATTGAATCCGCAGAGAACGGATACGCTGTCACAGTCAAGAATGCGGAGTTTATTGCTGGCGCCCGTCCCTATTTTTCAGAAAGAGCTGAGGAAGTTATTGCCTCACGAGGGAGAACACCACATCCCGGCGAACTTTTGGTACAGAAGGATCTCGCTCAAACGTTTCGCACGGTTGTGGAAGGCGGTGCAGAGGCGTTCTACCGTGGTGAGATTGCTAAAGAGATTATCCGTTTTTCCGAGGAGACTGATGGACTAATTACTGAAAAAGATTTGGTTGATTTTAAGGTGGAGTGGCAGGAGCCAATCTCTGTTACCTATAAGGATTATGAAGTCTACTGTCCACCGCCGCCGTGTTCAGGTTTTCAATATCTGGAAACGCTTAATATTTTAGAAAATGATGCCCTCGGTGAACTCGGACACAATACCCCGGAATACCTGCATCTATTAATTGAAGCAATTAAGTTAGCGAGCGTAGATAGAGCCGAGTACGCCCCGCGTCCGAATCCACCGATTGATCAGTTATTGTCAAAAGACTATGCGCGGGCACAACGCGAACGCATTGGCGAACAGGCTGCAGTCAGTGGTGGTGAGCGCTGGTCAAAGGACAAACTCCCAGGCGAGATTGTCGCTGATGACTGGACAACTGAATGCACAACGCACTTTGACACCGCAGATGCAGAGGGTAACATCGTCGCTGTTACGCAGAGTCTCGGACAACCCTTCGGTTCAGGCGTAATTCTCGGTTCAACGGGAATGTTTCTCAATAACTTTATGAACTGGTTTGACAGAATCCCTGAGAGTCCAAATGCCGTTGGACCGCATAAACGGATAGAGATGTGCATGTCACCGTGCCAAGTTTGGAAGAACGGAAATCCGTTTGCAGCGATTGGCACACCTGGAAGTCACGGTATCCTTCAGACAACACTGCAGATGGTTTTGAACCTGATTGAACATGGCATGAACGTTCAAGCGGCGATTGAGGCACCACGCATTCGGTTGGTAAAACCCGGTACGCATGTCAGTGTGGAGGGACGTATTCCTGTTGCGGTACGCGCAGCGTTAGAAGCGCGCGGGCATGACGTGGAAGTGTTGCCCGATTGGACTGCGACTGTGGGAGGTGGGCACGGTATTGCCTTTGATTCTGAAGAAGGAAGTTTTATGGGCGGTGCCGACCCGCGGCGTGATGGATACGCGATAGGTGTGTAAAAATGAATCATCCGAAACATATTGTTGCTGTCTCAGGATTGGTCCGTCATCCGGATGGTAAAATCTTGCTCATAAGAAGCCCGCGCCGTGGCTGGGAATTTCCAGGCGGTCAAGTCGAAGAAGGTGAAAACCTTATTGAAGCGTTGCAACGTGAAATACAAGAGGAGTCGGGAGTTACTGCATCAATTGGGTCGTTAGTTGGTATCTACTCAAACATCAAAACTCCACCTAAAGTGATGTTTGGTTTTTTAGGAGATTACGTCAGCGGTGAATTAACCACGAGTGAAGAGAGTATAGAAACCAAATGGGTTGGACGAAATTCGGTTTTGCAACATATCTCAAATCGAGTTATCTATGACCGCATCAAAGATATGCTCGATTTTTCGGGACGTGTGGTTTATCGCGTTTATACTACCAACCCATATCAGATCTATGAGCAATGTTATCTGTGAAATCAAATGTCGCAGTCGAAAAACCAAAAACTGATTAACCCTGTTTTTATACTTGAAGAGGTGTTGATAGTCTGATAACATAGTATCTAAGCGGAGAAGCGGTTCCATTATCTAATATCCTTTCAAAGTAAGTTAGTTTACTGAAAGAATACCCTCTTTTCTGCTTTTTGTCACTATAAACTTAAAATTGTCCAAACTTTAGTAATTGGTAACATATAACTAAAAACAATCATTTCTACTGGTAATTCTGGAAACTGTTTACCGCATTCCTTCTGATTTGACCAGAAATATTCCACAGATCCACTTTGCCGCTCCGATTACCACTTGCAAGTGTGCTATTATCTGGAGCAAAAACTAAAGCAGTGATTTCACTCAGCGAATCTGTGTCTATCATAGATATCAACCGATAAGCGGTCAGGTCCCAAATGAGAATCTTGCGGCTATCTGCCCAACTTTTACTGCCATTACTTGCAAGGTATCTTCCATCAGGTGAAAATGCAAGTGTATCCACTTTCCTTCCTGGTGTCCTAAGGGTAATCTTTGATATTCCTGTTTCTACATCCCACAAATGGATTTTTCCAGTAGTAATATCAAACGGTTGAAACTCACTTCGGCTACTACTGGCAAGTGTTTTACCGTCTGGGGAAAATGCCATCGCACTAATTCGGTATGTATGTGAAGTTAGATAAATCGGCAGGAGATTTGTACCTGGTGTCAACGCTATTATGCCTTTACCTGCAAGCGACTTTGAGTTCAGCATAGAAACTAAACTCTCTGGTGTGTTAACAATGTTTGCCCCCTCGATATTCCTATTCCACTTAGTAATGATAAATTTATTGTAGTACTCGGATAAATCGGAACGTGCAAAAGCAAATCTACCAAGTATACTTTGGTGGATGATACCTGTGCTGGTATTCCATGCTGTTATTGAGCCATCATGACTCGCCCCAACCAAGGTAGCACCTTCCAGAGAGAAATCTAAGGTCGCAATCCAAGATGTATGCCCTGATAGAGAGGCTTTTACTTGTCCTGTTGTGGTATCACATATTAAAACTGGTGACTGGTTAGACATATTGCTACTCGCGAAAGTTTTGCCATCCGGAGAGGATGCCAAAGCAGTAACTACTCCTTCATGCTCCTTTACCTTATACAGAGAATTGCCAGTTTTTATGTCCCACAATATAATCTTTTTATACGCTGCACACACAAGCGTTCCGCCATCTGGCGTAAACACCAACGCGGTAACGGGATTACTGGGCGCGGTGAAAGTCGAAATATGTGTATACTCTTGCGCATGTTTGGGAAGTAGATACGGAGTTGTATCCAACAACATGGGTAGAAAAATCTTGAACAGAACGAAGAGGATAAGCACATCACAAGCAGCAAAAGCGGATACAAGAAAAATTAGAAGCCAGTACCTCTTTTTTCTTTTACTGCGTACGTATTCTAATGGACGTTTGCTGATTCGCCGCTTTAAGTTCATCGGTTGACCTCCTTTGAGATGTGGGTGGATTATGTCAACCTGCATTTGCGAAGGCATTTTTTACCAAATTAACTTGATTAGAGATTTTTACAACCTATCTCATAGATAGTTGGAGGGCTTTGAAAACCGGATTTCAAAATCCTGTAGGAGGGAACTCCGAATCGCGACCTGTCGGGAATCCAAATCAAGAAATCAAGAAATCAACGCTACAAATGCCATTAAGGCATTTGGCGGGTATGAATACCTTTTTGGTATTCACCCAAATCAACGCCACATGCCTGTTGGCATCTGTCCAAATCAACGCCAAATGCGAGTATGGCATTTGTCCAAATCAACGCCAAATGCGCGTATGGCATTTGGCGGGTATGAATGCCTTTTGGCATTCCCTGGAGTTCCCTCCTACAAAGAGAATCTACTGATAACGAACCAACAAATCCTATTTATGAGATACGCTCTAATAAGGAGGGAAGGCGAACCGTGATGTCAAATCAACAGGAAATTACAAGTCACTATTAATTTGGTGTCACAATGTATCCTCTCCATCCGTTAACCATGCTAAATCAAACTTTACAAACGACAACGTTTCATACGCGCCCCGTTCTCCGCGCTCATAGAGACAACATATATTCATGTCTGAATCGATACAGAGATCTGAGTAAGCAGCGGGGCCTTCGTGCAAAACTTTGCCCTCGTTCCAACTGCGGCACTCATCGTAACTGATACGCACTGTCAATTTCTCACGTCCTGTGCTTGCTGGATTAGAGAACAGCACCCGGTTTTTGTCGTGTGCGTTAGCATCTGTATAACGCACCAAGCTGGCTTGACAGATAGGTTCAATCAGGTCATCGTCGTAACCGAATTCGGTGAACGTATCCCCACCATCAGAACTCCAAGCATAAGCGCGTCGTTTGGGGGCAACATAATTTCTGCAGTTGAAGTAGAGGTCTCCATCCACAGTTTCAACAACAACTGATTCATTTGTGCCGGGCTGTGCTTCACCTGCAATACGCCACGTCTCACCATGGTCATCACTGACAATCAGATGTGAATAACCCATCTCAGCATAATTCCGGCTTTGCCCAAGCACATGATCGCACGGAATAACTAATCTACCACTTGCCAATTGGATGCCGTGACAGGGGCCTGTTGCATACCATGTCCACGTGTCCAATTTCGTATCTGATGTGATCTCTTTGGGTTCTGCCCAAGTTTCACCGTCGTCAGTGCTTGAGGTTACCCAAACGGTACGTGGTGCTTCTCCTGCGATAATTCTTCCTTCTCCACCATCAGCGAAGTTTTTACAGAAAAGCAACCAAATGGTACCTGTGTCTCGGTCAACCACTGGCGCTGGATTACCATCTGTATCTGCCCCAGTAGAGACAGCGACTTGCATCGGTTGCCATGTCTCTCCGTTATCAAAACTCCGTTTCAGTACAATATCTATGTCGCCAGAATCGCCACCGCCTTTGCGTCTGCCCTCACAGAACGCCAACAGTGTTCCGTCATTTGATGCAACGAGTGCTGGGATACGGAATGTGTTATACCCTTCTTTCCCCGCTATGAAAAGCGGACTTTCCGTTTTATACATTTATACTCCTCGGTTCAGTTTTATAAAATTGAAATCAGAGTAGTTCGACTAATAAAGCGAATAGGGTGGACTATTGCCACCCTATTGATCAGTTATTTTACAGTTTTGAGTTGTCCCCAAGTAATTGCTAATTTTCCGAGGGGTTGAACCGGTGCGGGATCATCAAGCACCAATTCACCCACCTCCTTCTGATGATCAGAGATCCGAAGTCCATCAACGACACAATTAGTTGGGAATTTGGGATCGGGAGGAGAAGCGTTGTTAATTTCAAAGGTTTCTGCGAAAACTTTAGGACCTGCTTTTGAACCATGTTCTGCTTCCAATTTACCATCCAGATAGAGTTTCAATCCACCGGGTCCCCACGTTCCAGCCATGTGGTGATGTTCCCCCTTTTTCCAGTTAAGTGCACCACTGTCCGCGTTGAACCAACTCCCCGCGCTCTTGATACGCATACGAGCTTTTCCACCATTGTCAAATTGCAGAAAAACCGCATCAGTTCCACGCTTATAAGTCATGAACAGAAAAAGTTCACCTGTAACCGTTGAGACATCCATTCCCATCGTCACCCATAACTCAACCGTGCCTTCATCAAGGTTAACGAAGCGATCTTCCACAGGGAAGTGGATAACATCACCTGCTTTTTCGCTGACAAAACCATTGCCAAATTTACCGGGGGCAAAACTACCGCCGTCAACAGTTCCACCTTCTTTTTCAACTTCTGCTTTGCTTTCAAGTGCAGAAAAGAAAGTCTCTTTTGCTGTAGCAACTGAAAAACAGAGCAATGTAATTGTTATAACACACAACGTTTTCATGTAATATTCTCCTTTGTCTTAAATTATGGGAGTCTGTTTTGCTCCCAGATTTGAATTGCTATAGTTACATATACAATTAACGGTTTTCTGTCAACAATTCTACTTTGTTGACATTATACCAGCTTACGGATTTTTGAGATAGTTTCTTTGGCAAATGCCAAAAACAAGAGATTAAAGTTTGCCTAATTTGGTTTTGTACACAACGCATATACATAAGGTGATGTTAATTGTTGATTTGGAACGCGGAGTACTGCCAGAAAATTTCCGACAATTATATCTGTTAGATTGACACATTTGCATAGCACTTCGTGTCCCCACTTGCCTATCACAGCGCGCCACGGTGAATAATCAACGACGCTCAACTTTAACGGACCGCCTATGTATCCAAATTCTGTAACGTGAAATCCAACATTCCGCAATAGTTCTGCAAGTGTTGCTGGTGTAATCACTCGGTGTGTGGCAAGAAGTTTTGGACTCGCAATTCGGGCTATCGGTGTATACATGCCGCGTAGGTTTGGAATTATTGTTAGCATCGCTCCCCCTGGTTTAAGCAGACTGTACATCTCTTTCAAAACAGAGCGCGGAGAGGTGAAATGTTCAATCAACCCCATTGAATAGACAAAATCAAACTTGGCTATGTGTGTTTTGGTGTAAGTGAAAATATCCTCACACAGAATCGTCCCCTCTACGCCTGCAAGGGCGAGGTTACGTTCTGCAAGTTGACACCCCAATTCTGAAAAGTCTATTCCGTAGCATTCAGCATCATAATTTTTTGCGAGATATGGCAACCACAGCGAATCTGCACATCCAAGTTCAATCAGTGTCGGGTGTTTAAAGTTTGCGAGGGCACGTTGAAATAACTTGGCAAGTTGACGGTTTGCAACATAAACCCATCTAAGGTGACGAACTTTATGCTGTTGTCCGTCCCAGAGTGTTGTCCAATAAGATTCATCGGTTAGTGGAGAAGCCTTTGCATCCATTTTAACTTTCCTTTAGCAAAACTGCATTATGCTCGATAATAGGGCATAGATCGCAAAGCTGATCGGCACAGTAGTTCTTGTAAAGCCGCATCATTCCCTGTTGGATTTTCGCAGTAGGTTTTATCAGCCGCATCGGTTGTGCTTCTGAAAAAACTTGTTTGCCAACCTGACGAATAATGCTGTTTTCTTGCAACTTCGTATAGTCACTGTAAAGGCTTAGAATAGCGTCCTGTAATTTCCTGCTTTCCGATTCGACCGCCCAAATATATGCAACAGGAAGGATTTTATTAACCATGATGTCTAATGCTCTGTCAGGACCGATGAGTTTCGCTTTATTCGTACCTCCTTTTCCAAAATTGGAGTGTGTTTCCCAGTAACCGATAGGTTCAAGCATCAAGAGATTAAGAAGTTTATTCCTGATAGTTCGCAGCATTTTTGGTGAGTTTAGAGTTGTAACGCTTTCACATGTAGGCAAGAAGTACATCATCAAACTTCCCTTGCAGTGATAGATTAATTGGCTTATTGCTGCAATGCGTCGTGTAGGATAGTTAAAAGGACGTATTCTTCCAAAACGCCACTGCGATGCTTTCATGCGGTCTGGGCGCTTAGCGTGTTCTGAAATTTCCCATAATGTCTCTAATGCGACAATTAACGGTTCATCCGTTTCCTGATTAGACAGCGGTTTATCTGATTGTGATGGTAACAGACCAGCAACACCAAAAAGGATGGCTTGAATTTCGTGTTCGGACTTATGATCGAAATCGGCGAAAGGCACACGTTGCGCTAACTCACGCAAAGGCTTGCTATTTTGCGAGTACCCCAACGCTTCCATAATGCCTTCATAGAGGATTTGCTCAAAATTTAGACGTGTTCTTAAAAGCCTTACAGCATCGGCTTTTTCCAAAAACCGTTCTGTTCCTAATGACTCAAAAACGTTTTTAAGGTTTTCTATGTTTAATCGGTTTCCTGTTACTCGGCAAAAATTGGATGCGTCTGACTCTGCTTGTGTCGCTTCGTCAAACAGGTCTCCGATAGGGGCGTCAATCCATTTGAGGAGTTCTAAAGTTGGAATTCGTTTCCCATTTTGAAGACGCGTGCGTAGATTAAAGTCATCGTTGAAGAAAACCACATGGAGTACAACACGGTTAAATCTTGAATTCAGATGATGTTTATGTGCGTACCATTCGGAAGATTTGACATGGATTTCGACATCACCGACATGTAATTTGCCATTAATTTCAATCTCCGCGTGCATAAAATCAGGACCTTCTTCACGGTTCCAGACACCGGGTTTTAACACGCGAATTTCTCTGCCGCCAATTGACCTCAGATTAGAGCGAAAAAAACGTTGCCCATTCCATAATTTTTGCACAAAATCTTCATCAATTTTTTCAAAATCCGGTTCATAAACCTGATCAACTTCCCTGAATTCATTAGACGCAAATTCACTTGTGGGTACGCAAGGTTCATCAACTTGACTGTGTTCGCTCATATATGATCTATGCTCCGTGCAGTATTTATACCAGTTTTGCTTGTTGAATCTCTCGTATAAGATTTTGTGTTGCTGTCAGCGGGTCTGGCTGTGCACACACAGCGGAAATGACAGCAATTCCGTGTGCGCCTGCTTTTATCACCTCCGCCGCGGTTTGTAATGTAATTCCCCCGATTGCAATCACCGGACATTGTGCGATTTCACACATTCGACGCAATCGCTCTAATCCTTTTGGTTTCTCTGCATCCGATTTCGAAGAGGTCTGATAGATAGGTCCAAACCCGATGTAATCCGCTCCTTCCGAAATAGCCTCAAGTATCTTCTCTTCTGTTCGTGCTGAGGCGCCGATGATAGTTTTTGTGGAGAGGATAGTTCTCCCCATAGCAACAGGCATATCGTCTTGTCCAAAATGTGTTCCCACGGCACCAACAGCCAGCGCAATATCTGCTCTATCGTTCACAATCAATGGTACCCCGTGCTGCATGCATACTGTTTGCATCTGTTGTGCTATCTCTATCAATTCACGAGTTGTACCGTTTTTGTGTCGAAATTGGACGGTATCAGCACCACCTTGAATTGCAAGTTCTGCCAATTGCGGATGTGTAAATCGAGATTGAAGTGTTGTGTCCGTAATGACGTGGAAAATCCCTATGTTTTTCATGTTGGCATTCTGTTGAAAATGTGGTAAGTTAATAAGAACGTCAAATTTTGAGCAACGACGTGAATATAAATCAAAATGTCCAACAGTAGTATATCACAAAAAGGAGATAGTTTGTGAGTAATTTATTATTTGAATCAGGGGATAAAGTGCTTTTCATTGGAGATAGCATCACGGATTGTGGCAGAAGAGGTGATCATGCGCCTTTAGGGCATGGGTATGTCCGCAAAATAACCGAACTGATTACTGCCAAGTACCCTGCTCGTGACATCGCTTACGTCAACAAAGGGATTGGTGGGGATATTGTTGAAGGTTTAGAAAACCGTTGGGATACCGATGTTATTGATGAAAAACCGGATTGGCTCTCAGTGAAAATTGGTATCAATAATGCCAGTCGTCAGCTTGGAGAAGGCATTTCAAACGAAGTCTATCTACCAAAGTGGGAAGCGTGCTATCGGCGAATCCTCACACGCGTGAAAGATGAGTTGGAAGCACCGCTTTTCTTGTTTGAAATATTCTATATTGAAGAAGATGTTGAAAACCCGCGTCCATTAGCAGTAGACGCCTACAACGCAAGTATCCATAAACTTGCAGACGAGTTTGATGCACGATTAATTCAGACGAATGATGCGTTTGATAATGCAGTCGCAGCGAGGCCTGGGGCATTATGGACAACGCAAGATGGCGTTCATCCGAATGCAGAGGGACATACCTTGATGGCACTGGAATTCTTGAAACTCGCGGGTTGGTAGTTCCTCAAGCTGATTAGGATACTGAAGACGCACTTTGTCAGCTACCTACCCTAACGTGAGTTTGATAAAAAAATAGACATTATATAAATTTAATTTAAATTACAGTTGCTCAAAAAGTTCAATGGTGTCTACTTACAAGACTGCACTTGGATTTCCCTTCCCGATGAACTTGTTGACACTTGGAAAGGGGGACGTCAAAAGAACAACACGAACAAAGCCGCTGTGAAACTTCAACTCCGATTTGATGTTGCCACCAGCACCTTTGAATACTTTCAGCTCACTGATGGTGCGATACAGGATTGCACAGCTGAAAAACAGATGCCGATACTTACGCCAGATAAAACGAGTTTTCCGAAATGGATGTTACATTGAGAAGCGCGCAGACAAAATGACTACACTGGAACATCTCGAAAACGCCGCAAAAAATCACTAAATTGACGCCTATGGGTAGAGCTTGCGAAACCCGACATGTTGGGACTGAAACACTATTTTCAAAACTTGCTTGAGCCGTTCCTGGATTCCTTGTGAACCCACAAGGTTTGCCTTGAAACCCGACCTACAAACTTTAGATTTTATGAGAGACCAATAACTACTCATCATTAAAACGTTATAATGTCTATTATATTATGAGTTGGCAGCTAAGACTTTTTAATCTTCTTCCCAATTTTGTCAAGAAAATAGGATGCCAGTTTTTGCGAAAACTTGGGCGTGATCCAGATGCTTGGCTGGAAGATTTCCTGAAAAAACACAAAGGAGAGTAAAGCGTGAACGGCGGCGATATTCTGATTGAATGTTTGAAAGCGCAAGGTGTTTCAGCAATTTTTGGAATGCCCGGCACGCAAAACATTCATATCTACGATTCACTGCTTCGCAGAGGAGCTGGGTCAATTGACCATTATCTTGTACGGCATGAGTATGCTGCAACGCAAATGGCAGACGGGTTTGCCCGAGCAACGGGTGAAGTTGGTGTTGCCATCACCGTACCAGGCCCGGGTGCAAGCAATGCCTCTACTGGGATTTTGGAGGCATTCACCGATTGTATTCCTGTTTTATTAATTACCGGACAGAGTCATTCCGATTCCTATAGCAGACATCCGAGTAAGATGTTTCATGGTTTGGATCAGATGCGGTTTTTTGAGCCAATAACAAAGTATTGTGCTATTGCACACACTGTCTCTGATATTCCGATTGTGGTTGAAAACGCCTTTAAAGCAATGAGAAACGGCAGACCGGGCCCCACGGTATTGGAATTCCCAATGGATGTAACCACTGGAGAAGGTGAAGTCCCAATTCCATCCCGCGTTGAACGTGAAGATTTGTCTCCGCCTGATGATTCCATTCTAAGCAAGGCAGTTGATAAGATTCGCGCCGCAAGATTGCCTCTGATTTTTGCCGGTTCTGCTGTTATCCATGCTAATGCCAGAAACGAGTTAAGATTACTTGCTGAAAAATTGAATGCCCCAGTCATTGTTTCCCGTTGTGCCAAAGGTGCTTTATCGGAAGATCATCCGTTAGCGCTGCAAATTTGTTACGGCTTTTTGGGACAGGAAGCACTCAAACATGCTGACTGTCTAATCGGTATTGGTCCCCGGTTTACCTCCATTGATACACGTAGTTGGAGTATGAAATTGCCGCAGCCTTTCATTCAAATTGACGAAGATGAAAACGAAATTGGACGTGAATATCCGTGCGAAATAGGTGTTGTGGGTGATTTGAGACTTACTTTGCAAGCACTGATTGAGGATATATCCAGGGATCAAAGCGGTTGGGATGCCGTGTTGCCACAACTTCGCGCTAAGTTTGATACGCAACCACCCCTGCCGATTATTCATGAACTTCAAGATGTTCTGCCACGAGATACCATTTATTCGATTGATGTTCACTCACTTGGATATGCTTCCTTTGCTGAGTTTCCTATCTACGATTCGCGAACTTTCCTCTATCCAAATATCGGTGTAGCTTTAGGGTATGCCTATCCAGCGGCGATCGGTGCTAAGGTGGCGTATCCCGACCGTCCGGTTGTATGCTTTAGCGGCGACGGCGGTTTTCTAATGGGCGCAATGGAAATGGCGACAGCGATGAAATACGGTATTAACGTTGTGACAATTGTAATAAATGATGATGCTTTGTCAGCAATTAAAGGGTCTCAACGCAAAGGTTTTGACGGACGGACTATTGATACGGACCTACATAATCCTGATTTTGTTGAATTTGCGCAGTCCTTTGGTGCTTATGCAAGGAAGGTAGAAAATTTGGAGGACTTTAAGCCGATTTTACGGGATGCGCTCGCTGCCGAAAAACCAGCACTCATTGAGGTGATGATGCAGGAACATCAAGATGATATTATAGATTCTATTGGGTGGTTGAAAGCTGATGCCCTCCGAAAAACGTCATTCTAACATGCCGTCATGAGTTCTAAGGTTAGCCAAGGGAATCTTGCTGGAGACAACATATTCAATCTTACGACATCAAACCCTTGCTTTCTTGATATTCCGCCAATTTTTCAAAAAGCATGAGTTGTTCAGCTCGTTCTACTGGTTCTTCTTCCAAGTGTTTAGGTGTGAAATTCATTACCAATGCTTCAAGCATCGGATTTCTATTCTTCTCTTTCGCGCCGACGTGATAAAAATGCTCTTTGGTTAACACATGAAATTCCGACCATAGCGTCTTAAGAAATACATTTTCCCTGTACTGATTGCTATGCCAAGTGGATAACATGAATTTGCAAGGAGATTGGCTCAACTTCTCAAATAGGTATTGTTCATTTTCTTCATCCCAGCTATTGAAATAATCAACGTGCCGCCCAACATAAGGCGGATCACAGTAGACAAAATCATTTTCAGAAATGTCTTTGAGTGTTTCTTTAAAGTCTTGACAGATAAACGACCAATTAAAATGTCTTGACATGACATGAACGTAGTCAACTTGGTTTACAATCTTTGTGATGTATGCTTTAGAAAACCGCTGTGGTTTGTGACCGAAAGGGACATTAAAGTCTCCTTTGCGATTGAATCGAATCATACCATTAAAGCAGCATCGATTTAAAAAAAGAAAATCTAAAGGTTCGTGCGTTTTGTTGAAGCGCTCTCGAACTTCATAATAATAGTCTTTCCCACGCCTTGATAATATTTCACCGTGCTGTTCAAGGAAGTTTCTTACTTTTAATCCATTTATCCCCTCACTCGCGATCGCGTTATAGAAGTTAATCAGATGTGGATTGCTATCTGCAAAGACTGCGTTACGCGGTGCGATATTGAAGCCAACGACCCCATAAAGGGTTCAATCCATCTGCCTTCAAAAGACCAGTCTACAGCACGTTTTATAAAAGGGACAAGTTTGCTTTTAATCCCTTGACACTTAATCGGTGGAATCATGACTTTCATTATTGGTTTCCACAGATAGTTTAATCTATTTTCAGATCAAGCCATAGTCCTTTTATACGATTCAATACTCACCGCGTGCATTCCAACCAGGGTACTGCTCTTCCAGCGCCTGAAGCGTTTGCGGCGTATAATATGGATGTCCCGCTGGTGGAAACCGAAAAACCTCGCGCTCCGATGCCGTTAGCGTGCCGATGAATTTTGAGAACGTCTCGTGTCGTCCTTTATCTGTATAGTGTCGGAAACCTTCCCAATAGTGGTCTGCCCGTCCTAAACCGAATCCCCATGTGAAACGTTGTCCATCTTCCCGCAGATAATCGCTTGCTGAATGTAACGTATAATTGTTGAAGATACAAAGGGTACCGCCTTTACAAACAAGCGGTTCACATTTGGACATATCCCGTCCGTACTCGGTAGCGAGCAATCTAAGCGGTGCCTGATCTTCGTCAACATCCTCAAGGTGTACCCAAAACACGAGTTGTCCGAATTCCGGGGCGGACTGCGACTGTGGTAGCAATGAGTTATTGCCGTTATCAATATGTAAACCGCTGGCATCGCTTCCGACACCACCCCCTTTGAATCCGGGATAACGTGCAATCATACACCCCGCACGAAAGTGGATTTGCGCTGTCTTGAACCATTTACGTGCGAATCCCCATGCCTCACGGTCCACAATCCCGCGTAGTAAAGCCATCTCAGAAGACGGGAATTCGGTCAAAATCGCTCTGCCCGGCGGCGGATTGTCTTTGACTTTCTCCCACGTTGGCAACACGCGACGTTGGGCAACTTGCATCTCAGCAAGCTGCTCTCCCGAATAATATTCAGGAACGATTAGATAGCCTTTCGCAGCGAATTTGTCAAGATGGGCATCGGTAAGTTTTGTAGGCATGTTATCCTCCACTGAAAAAGCAGGGAAAATCTAAATAGGAGCATGTTAAAAAAATTGCTGACGAACCTTGAATGTCAAGCCCGCCAGCAAAATTGAAAACTCCCCCAGACGGACTCGAACCGCCGACACGATGGTTAACAGCCATCTGCTCTACCGACTGAGCTATGGGGGAATATAAAATTAACATCTTAATTATACACCATCATATACCCAATTGCAAGTAAAAATGTACTTTTTACAGATTTTAGCATCCACACTTAACTTCCTTACCCTGGACACCTTTAGGAGGGCCTATTTCAGCATGTTGAGAAACTATATTTTCACCTGTGAAATGAAAAATTCCTCCCACAACAACAACAACCCATAAGTGTCCTACAATGACTCCTATTTATAGCGAAAATCAATAATAAATATACAATTCTACTTTGTTTCATTTGAATCTCCTTTGGATTAGCGATTTGCAATAAATTCTTTCGTAATGAGCAGATAAGGGAATCAATCAGTTAGTTGCGTTGCTACATTTTTGTGGATACACTCAAAATCAATTCCTTGAGATTCATTCGCGCATCAGCACGGCGCGCCGTGTTTCTTTCTACTGCTCCGATTGGATGTAGCGTGGATAGTATGTGTGCCAGTCTTTGCGGATGCGGTCGTGCCAGTTCATTTGTTCAACCGAGAAAACTCCATTGCTCTTGAATTTGTTAATACCCAGGCCTTCTCCATGCATAGTGATACTTTGTGTTACGGCTCACATCTTCGCCTGTCTCTTTATCCACCAATCGAATAAATTGTAGTCCGTGAAGACCGTGGTGAACTTCCACACAGTAGGTGCCCCTCGATTTGAGTTCCGCAGAGAAAGTTGCCGTGATCTTTGCGTCCTTACGCGCATGACGACCCCACCCCCAGTAATGGTATCGGGTTCGGATGGATATGTCTTGTGTGCCCGGTGCGACGTAAACGTCGGGAACAGCATTATGTTTATCCGCTTCCATCTGCTGCCGCAGGGCACGTTTTCCGTCAATGCGTATTTCAATCCAATCCATATCTTTTAGGGGCATGACGTAACGTTCGAAGTGTGTGGTATCAAATCTGAGCGTTGCGAGTTCGGACTGCGGCACGTCGGGTGTGACATACATATCGGGAGGAAACAGTGTTCCACACCCGCAAAACAAGAAAGCGATTGCAGCGGAAATTATGAGTATAAGTATAATCCAGACATTACGTTTCACCATATTCTCCTTTGTTATTAGTGCGAGATACGTTCCCGCGGACGTTTAATGTCGGGTTTCGTAATTATCTCCCTTATTTTTGTATATCTCGCTGACCTTATCGTATACCTTGCCGATGGCATATTCAAGAATGACAGCTAAAAACGTGATCATGATACAAAAATGTGTGTCATTTTGATATAGTCTGCGGATATGACTGCATAAATGATAACCATAAAATGAGTGTGAAATAATAAAGCATGTTGTTTAGTGCAGGAGTTTAGCGTCTTATTCCACTGCTGTCACTCCGAATTCGATTCTCTTAACTCCCCCGGCTATGCCTATGTCCATAACTCTGATAATTTGCTGATGAAACACGTCGCGACCCGATCGAATCACCATTACTTTTTTTCGTTCTTCAGGTAAGTTGATCAGACGGGATAACATGGCGTCGTATTTCACGGGGCTATGCAGCTTTTGGTAGGTTCTAAACTTCTTTTCCATATCTGCTTTTGACAGATTTTCACGAGGGGTACCCACACGATTTCGTGGCTGCCTTCATAGAAACGCATTGTCCCTTCGTCTCTATTGGCTGGCGGGTTCTCAATTAAGACTGTGACAAAGTGTCTGGGGGCCGATGAACTTACCATTCCAAAACGGATAATGACCCGTACTCAAATCAAAAGGGATCGCTTGAACCGGCACATTCACGAACAATAAAAAAATGGGCAGCAATAAGAGGCAATCTATCAAGGGCACAATACAAAACATGAACACTTCATATTTTTTCTTTAGTATTGCGATTTGTTTGCGCATTTCTAACTCCTTTGGTGGTGCGAGTTTATTGTTTTAACCACCTTATTCCCCGGAGTTGAATCCAATTGAGAAGGATTCCGCTAACATCAAGCGGATACACCAATACAATGCTGAGACTTCTATTGATGATATTATAAAAGTGTATAATTACAGGATCCACTATAAGATTCTAAAAAATAGAATTCCGATAAATCGAAGACCGATTTTTAATTTCTGCATATAGCATGACTCCATCTCCTCCGAAGTGACTGAAATGTAGTACCTCTCTAATTGAAAAATTGACATAATACCGCTTCTGGATGATTAGAGTCATTAGTTTTCGGATTTCTTCTCAAAATTTTTCACATGGTCGCAGCCAATAGGGCTGTCCTACATGAAGAATCTTTTGAAAGAAGTTAGAAACTATTAGAGAATTGAGTGGTCTGGTTCTTCAGACACATTCATCTATTTAATTCTTCCCATAATGCCCGATAGAAATTCATTACTCGCACTGGGTCGGAACTCCCCGCAATTTCTGCCAAAGTATAGCCAGAATATCCAGACTCTTTCAGTAAAGAGAACAGTTCGCGCCACGGATATTCGCGCCGATGTAGTTCTGTGATATGAACCAATCCGATTCTACCTTTGACATAATTGAAGTTGTTCTGAATGGAGCCGTTTTCCACTTCGCCGAAGTTGGAATTCCAACAAACGTATACATTTTCATGGTCAGCAACATCAATAATAGTCCGTATATGTCGGAGTTCGGAAGTGCCGCCACCGTGCACTTCCAGCCGAATTTGCACGCCAAGGTCTGCTGCGAATTCCCCGCATTCTCGCAATGCTAACCCAATCTGTTCTAACGTCTTTTCCACAGGAACTTCATTGGGAAGCCCATTTGGACGCACCTTTACACCCGGCGCGCCGACATCTGCTGCCAACTGAGAGTACTCTTTCGTGCCATCTATATTCTGGCGTACAGCATCTTGATCAGTTGAATGATAGTCAAAAGCAGAACCCAAGCCTGCAATCTCAATAGGTGAATCCTCAAACTGTTGTTTAACCGCTGCACGTTCACTTGCAGAGAGGTTAACCTCAACACCGTGTGCGTGAGTTGTCCGTAACTCCACACCTGAAAATCCTGTTTCCGAACACCGTTCAATGATAGTCGGAACATCCCAATCTTTTGCCATATTATAAGTTACTAAGCCAAGTTTCATAAATTCTCCTTATTCAAATAGTTGTGCTACTGGACAAGAAAATCCTTTGACGACATCTTCCCCTGTGAGCGTGTCTTTGCGTGTGAGTGTTGTAATATCTGTTTCTGAGCGAAACACTGTTACTGTTTTTCCTGTGGGTTCAATGATCCAGACAAGAAGTGTTCCCGCTTCCAGATAGGCAAGTGCCTTTTCAACGACCTTAGTCAGGGAATCTGTTGGTGAAATCACTTCAATTGCGAGTTCTGGAGGGATTGAAAATATTGCTCTTTGATCATCAGGCAATTTAGATGTGGGAATGAAAGCGACATCCGGCATCAGTACGCGTTCCCCAACACGAAAACCTGTGTCTGATGTGTAGACACGCCCAAGTTCATTTGTGCGAACATGCGATTGCAAATACCACTGTATGTTTGAACTAATGTTGCCATGTTCTATAGAAGTCGGCGGCATCGGTATCAATTCTCCTTTAATGTACTCATACCCCTCCAAATCGCTCTCAAGAAATTCCTCTAACGTCATTGCACCTTGGTCTGACGGAAGCATTTCTTGCGAGTATTCTCGGACTTCTTGTGGGTTCATTTTCCTCCCTCCACATTACATTATAGGTTTTCAATCTTCTCTATTCAAATAGTTGTGCGACTGGACAGGAAAACCCTTCAACGACATCTTCCCCTGTGAGTGTGTCTTTGCGAGTGAGCGTTTTAATATCTGTTTCTGAGCGAAACACCGTTACTGTTTGCGATTTGGGTTCGATCACCCACACTATTTGTGTCCCAGCTTCCAGATAAGCAAATGCTGTGTCAATCACACGCTGGAAAGCATCTGATGGTGAAATAACCTCAACAGCAAGGTCTGGCGGTACAGGACATGCCCTACTCGTATCATCAGGTAGACGATCTTTAGAAAGGAATGCAACATCAGGTTTCAGCACGCGTTCACCTACCTGAAAGCCTGTATCTGGCGTGACCACAATCCCCAGTTGATGTTCCTGTACGTACAAAGCTAAGCTTAAATATACCTTGGAACATATAATTCCATGCTCCAATGAGGCAGCTGGCATCAGTATTATTTCTCCTTTAACGTACTCATATCCTTCTAAATCGCTCTCAAGAAATTCCTCCAACGTCATGGAAAAGTTCTCTGGTGGATGAGATTCTTTTGGAAATTCGTTTATATTTTGTGGATTCATATTATGTCTCCGCAGTTTTTATGGTATTGGCATCTTCTCTATTCAAATAGTTGTGCGACTGGACAGGAAAACCCTTCAACGACATCCTCTCCTGTGAGCGTATCATTACGTGTAAGCAACTCAATATCTGTTTCCGAACGATAGACCGTTACCGTTTGCGATCTTGGTTCGAGAACCCAAACAATCTGTGTCCCAGCTTCCAGATAAGCAAAGGCTTTATCAATAGTACGTCGTGTTATATCCGTGTGTGAAATAACCTCAACAGCAAGGTCAGGCGGTACTGGACATGCCCTACTCGGATCATCGGGCAGACGATCTTTAGAAAGGAAAGCAACATCAGGTTTCAGCACGCGTTCGCCCACCTGGAAACCAGTATCCGGTGTAACTACTTCACCGAGTTGATGTTCCTGTACACATAAAACTAAACGGGAAAAGACCCTTGAGCAAATTAAGCCATGTTCCCATGACGCAGCTGGCATCAGTATTATTTCTCCTTTAACGTACTCATATCCCTCTAAATCGCTTTCAAGAAATTCCTCCAACGTCATTGAAAAGTTCTCTGGTGGTTGAGGTGCTTGTGTATATTCGTTAATGTTTTGTGGATTCATATTATGTCTCCGCAGTTTCTATGGTATTGGCATCTTCTCTATTCAAATAGTTGTGCGACTGGACAGGAAAATCCTTCAACGACATCCTCTCCTGTGAGCGTATCTGTACGTGTGAGTGTTGTAATATCTGTTTCTGATCTATACACCGTTACCGTTTTTCCGATAGGTTCAATTATCCAAACGAGACGGGTACCAGCATTTAGATAGGCGAACGCCTTTTCAGCGATATTATACTGAGAATCTGTCGGAGAAACTACTTCAACTGCCAGGTCTGGAGGTATTGGAGATCCTTGGCGTCTATTTTCAGGTAACCGTTCTGTTGAAACGAACGCAATATCAGGTTTTACCAATCTGTCACCTAACTTAAACGTTGTGTCTGCGGGGTACAGGCGACCTAACTGTTTCTCACGGATATATGTGCCTAAAGGCAAAATAAGGCTCATACTTATTTCACCATGCTCCATCGTTGGTGGGGACATCGGAACTAATTCTCCTTTAACGTATTCATATCCCTCTATGTCATTTTGAAGGAATTCTTCCAATGTCATATCAGTTTTTATTGGCGCAAGGGATATCTCAGCCTGTTCATAGCCGTTTTTCGGAATATTCATAAGATGCCTCTTTTGAATTGCTATATACCGATTTTTTTGCTATAATTTCTCTAACTCTACAATAAAGGAGAACACACTCATGGCATACGCACTTGAAGACGAATTTGGTGACATCATCGGTAAAGCCCGACGTGGACAAAACATGTCACAGGGGGAAACAGCCGCAGCCGCTGGAATCACGGAATCCGATTTGTCACGTATGGAACAGTATACCTTAAAACCGACAGAAGCGCAAGTCTATAAACTTGCTGAAGTCCTTAATTTAGATGGGGGAAAACTCCTTGCAATTGCGACAGAACAGTGGGAACCGGCACCTGTTGAACAATCTGACGATGCAAGCCTTGATGTAATAACAGTGAGAGCACCTGTTGGTGGATGGCCGGTCAATGCTTACCTCTTAATCTGTAAAGCCACAGATGAAGCTGCAATCATTGATACCGCAGCACATCCCGACCTTATTTTAGAAAGACTTGACATATATAAAGTTAATCCGACCGCAATTCTATTGACGCATTCACATAAAGACCACACCGATGGATTATCCCGACTCGAAAACGAGACCGGATGCCAAGCGTATATCCATAAGAATGAGCCAAAACCCCGCAGTTCAGGCAAATTGCGAGAACTCGTCCATTCAGATGTTGTGGAAATCGGCGCGCTTATGGTGACTGTGCTTGATACACCCGGACATACCCCTGGCGGTTGTAGCTTTCTAACGCAAACTGCAGCTTTCGTAGGTGATGCGATTTTCGCGGGTTCGGTTGGCGGACCGAATATCTCTTATCAAGATGAAATAAACAGTGTGCGCGATAATCTGCTCTCGCTCCCAGATGATGTGAGACTTTTTCCCGGTCACGGTCCTCCAACAACTGTCGGTGAAGAGAAGTTACACAACCCATTTTTCTAAGTTCGCGCCGCTGTAAAGGTCAATATGTTCCTTGTCTGTGCCGTGTGAGGCTTGAGTATTGCTCTCGTATCTAATCCAACGTTTTCTCTCCATCGGTTTATCACTTCTTGGCGTGTCCCTCCTCGTATTCTTGATGGTTCATCTGATTCCTGGAGATGCAGCCCTTACCATCGCGGGTGAACGCGCCACTGAGGAAGTACTTACCCAACTCCGAGAAGATATGGGACTTGACAAACCGCTTTATCACCAATACGCGAAATATCTTTGGGGCCTCACACGACTTGACTTAGGACACTCCTTTAAAACAAAGCAGCCCGTTTTAGAAGAAATCAAACGTTATTTTCCTGCAACTGCTGAATTAACCCTCGCAGCGATGGCATTCTCCATCTTTTTTGGCATAGCGGCAGGCATCATTGCGGCTGTATATCGCGGTAAATTTTGGGATTATATCTCAATGTCTACATCCCTCGCTGGTATCTCAATGCCGATCTTCTGGCTTGGGTTAATGCTCATTCTCCTTTTTTCTCATTATTTGAAAATATTACCTGCCGTAGGACGTTTAGATACCATTTTGAGTTTGGATATTGAATCCCGTACCGGTTTTTACTTGATTGACACACTTCTTGCCAGAAACTTCACTGCATTCAAGGATGCTATCAAACATCTCATACTCCCGGCAATTACTTTAGGCACAATCCCATTAGCGATTATTGCGCGAATGACCCGTTCAAGTCTGCTTGAAGTGTTGAATCAACCATACATTACCACCGCCTATGCAAAGGGTTTGTCAAAATGGAGAGTTATTATCAAACATGCGCTGAAAAACAGCATGGTTCCTGTTTTGACTATAATAGGTCTTGAATTCGGATATCTAATGGGAGGTGCAATTTTAACTGAACATATTTTCTCGTGGCCCGGACTCGGTTCATGGTTGCGTGATGCTGTTGAAGCACGGGATGTTCGCGCTGTACAAGGTGGAGTGCTTTTCGTTTCCGCTCTTTTTATGTTTGTTAACCTCATTGTTGACCTATTGTATGCTTACTTTGATCCGCGTATCCGAGTGGGAGACGAAGCCAAATGAATGACACGCCAATATCAACAGGTCAACACAATATCATTCGAAAACTTCTGCGGCACCGTTCAGCTACTATCGGTGCGTCTATCATCCTCTTTTTTGTCATCGTGGCAATCTTTGCCCCGCTTATTGCAACGCACGACCCAATGCGAGCTGAGATCGCAAAACGTCTTGAAGGGCGGTCTGGTGAACACTATCTTGGCACTGATGGCACTGGACGTGATGTTTTTAGCCGAATTGTTTACGGTTCTCGTATCTCCCTGAAGGTAGGATTGATTGCCATTACCTTTTCGCTCGGACTCGGTACCCTCTTCGGTGCTGTTGCTGGCTATTACGGTGGATGGTTAGACAACTTGGTTATGCGTGTGATGGATATGATGCTTGCGATGCCGAGCATTCTACTTGCGATGGTTATTGTCACTATTTTGGGACAGAGTCTTACCAATGCAATTATCGCTGTTTCTATTGTTTATATTCCGCAATATGCGCGAATTTTACGCGCCTCTGTTCTCAAGGTGCGCGAGTTAGACTACGTTACTGCAGCGAAAGTTATTGGGGCAAGTGACATTCGTATTCTGCTCACTACCGTTCTGCCAAATTGTCTTGCACCGTTGATTGTCCAAGCGACTTTGGGCATCGGTGCTGCTATCTTAGATGCGGCGGGACTCAGTTTTCTCGGTCTCGGTGCGGAGGTTGGTGTGCCTGAATGGGGAGCTATGCTCAATGAAAATACAAAGTATATTCGTAAGGCACCACTGGCTGTCACTGCTCCCGGCGTGGCAATCTTTCTCATTGTTTTGGGATTCAATCTCCTTGGAGATGCTCTTAGAGACGCGCTTGATCCACAAATAGATTGAGGTAACATTATGTTTAAACCTGAATTCAATTATACACATAACATTGTTAGAAATCTGATGAATATTGAAGGTGCGAAAGAAGTAATAGAAAACTCTCCTATACTTCCTATTTGGCAGTCACGTCTCCAAAAAGAAGCATTAGTCCGACAAGCGCACCATACTACTCGGATTGAAGGCACTCAGCTCACTATAGAGCAGGTTAGAGACCTCATTGATGAGAAACCCGTTATTGCGCGAGAACGAGATATACAAGAAGTTCGCAATTATTTGAAAGTTGCCGCCTTCATAGATGAAGTCTATGGTGATCCTAACATGCAGCTTGACCTCCGTACGATTAGACATATACACTATTTGGTACTTGATGGAATTGAAGGCGGTTATGAGCCGGGGAATTCCGTAAAATCCAGAATTATGTCGTAAACAACAAAACTAAAGAAGTTATCTACACACCCCCGCCTGCTTCTGAAGTGCCAATTCTAATGCTTGAATTGGTCGATTGGTTGCGTTCGGACGAAGCAAATCAACTCTCGCCTTTACTTAAGGCAGGCATCGCTCACTACCAGTTAGTCGACATCCATCCATTTCTTGATGGTAACGGCAGAACAGCACGTGCACTTGCGAACCTCATCCTCTATCATGCAGGTTATGACATAAAAAAACTCTTTTCCCTTGAAGAATATTACGACATGAATCCAACGGGTTACTATGAGGCTTTA
The DNA here is from genome assembly GCA_965219695.1 of Candidatus Poribacteria bacterium. GTDB lineage: Bacteria > Poribacteria > WGA-4E > WGA-4E > WGA-3G > MSPOR6. The sequence goes on from CBDCOJ010000028.1 coordinate 166,938, forward strand.
CAAGGTGTTCGGACGACAGGCGTACTCACATCATGGTTAGAATATTTTACTGCGGGCATTGCCGTTGAGATGCAGAGAGTTAAGGAATTAGTATTGACTCATAGCAGAGATAGGGCTTTACGAGATAAAATTGGACAAGTAGCACTTTCCGAACGGCAGCTGGCGATTCTCGCATACATTGAAAAACATGGACGAATTACCAATCGAGAACTCCGAAAACTCGCTCAACTCTCAAACACTTCAGCCTATCACGAATTAACACTGTTAGTGGAAAGCGGTATTTTGAAAAAAAGCGGAAAGGCTCGCGGGACATATTATGTATTGGTTAATGATTTCTAACGGATTTTGCTTAATGATTATGCTTTCATGCCTTGCTATAACAGGGTTTAGACAGGTTAATGATTCAGTTAACGATTTTTCCGATTTTTGGTTGATGATTACGCTATAAACCTATAATACATCAAGGTTTAGACAGGTTGATAATTCGGTTGATGATTAAACTATTCTCAAAAACAAATAGAGACATTCAATTGTAGCGAAGCACTCTTAGCCTTAATTCGTTCAGACAACCATCAACTTTTTCTACAAACATATTGGAACTGATATTTCTCAAAAGTTGTCTACTATCAGTAATTATCAAGGTTCTTTTAGGTTTAGTTCATGAAAATGCGCCATGATTTCAAGTAACATTTGTCTTTGTCCAGTGAGTTGTAGTTGTATTTGATGGAATGTGCGACGCTCTAAGATGCTTACCCGCAACAACATGAGGTAGCTCATTACTTTTATCCCGAGACCGGCATTCGCCCTTTGTGTGCTCTCTAAACGCATATCAGCAAAATGCAAACTGGATTTCAACTGTCTCCAAAAATGTTCAATCCCGTGGTGTTGAGACCAAATCCTGAATGCTTCACAAGTGCGTAAGGGTTTACCAAAGACCAAGAGTGTGCGTCCCTTTCCCATATCTGAAAAGAACAGCACAATACACTCACCAAATGTTGGACTTGTGGCTTGGACGCGACAGACAGGTTTATCACTACATCCCCATTGACCTTGACGCAGTTGTATAGACTTTTTATGAACCGAAAGTTTCGCTTTTTTATTTTCTATGGTCATCACATAGTTGTTTTTACCATGAACCAATATGGACACAAATCCTAAATCTGATAAGATTTGGATAAGTTTCTTGCTACCATACCACGAATCGAAAGTGATCGGATATTTTCTTATATCAATGCCTTGCGCATCAAAGAAATCTAACACTTCTTCCATCATCGCAACAAAAAGAACCGGTTTCTTTGTATTGCCACGTCCTTGTTTTGAAACAAGCCGCGTATTGAGTGGAATAACCACATCACCAATCTTGATCGTGATGCCTAATACATTCTGCCCCCAAATGGTGTTATTATGTTTTTTAGACCACCAGTTTGAGCAGTAAGCTATTGTTTTTCCATATCTATCCACATTACTGTCATCTACACTGAGGGTAATACACCGACGAGATTATGTTGAAGCACTCTTAGATTCAGTGTCTTTGATCAACTCAAGTGCCATCGCACATCCGAGCCGCACATGCAAGCACTTCCAATGATACTGGCTTATTGCGTGAAGATCCCGATAAAGACGCGCCTTGGGAAGTGCCAACGCATCTGCGACTTGGTTCGGATTGTAGAGACCAAAAAGATGGCAAACGGCTAACAAAAGTAATGTGTCAACGATTTGTGAACTAATACGGTGAAAACGAGTAAAAAGAAGATGTTGAAAAAACTTCAAAGATTTGATAACCTGATGACGCATGGGATGTCCTCCTAAGTATAATCAAATTAGGTTATTTATTATAATTAGGATGGCAACTCATGCATATAAAATCAAGTCAAATCTTCAAAAAACGCATTTTCATGGTTCAAAACCCGCTTTGTAGAAATGTTTAGCGGATTCTCCGCTATTCTGATAAATGTCAGTTGCAGTAAAATATCAGGAGCAGTCTCTATGTGGCGAGCCAGGGAATATTGTTACAAAGCATTATGAAATGCATGAAAGTAAACTGCTACAGCGTGTAACCTTTTAAAGGGCAAAACTACTTATTGCGTATTTGAAACACCCTAAATATTTGGAGGATATTTCAATGCTTATCAGATGTTTACACAGTTTGTTGGTTATCGTTGTCATTCTCTGTGGTTGCGCAAAACACCACGAGAGTAACATTTTTAAAACGGAACTACCCGAAGGTCTCTCAAAAATAAAAACTTACACCTACAAGGAAGCACTCGACCTCGCTGAGGATTCCGAGGGGTTCTATAATTTCTTTCTCTTGCCAGGTATCGAGCCTGCTCAAGCTTATGCCTTCGAGCAAAAACTCGCCAAAGAATGGGGGTTTGGTTATAATGTTTATACCGGCGCGCATCCCCATACCGTTGAGACACTCGTTTACGTCAATGTACCCGTAGCGTTACTCAAAGCCTACATTGAAACGCTCGTAGCACATATATCCGCAAAGAAAACAGATAGACTTCAAACTCTCAGAACTGCTATAACATACTATCTGGCACTCCGTAAGGCGATGCAGGCGGACCCGAAAAAAGAGTCTCTCTATTTCCAACTGGAGGCTGAACGTGTTTTGCTTAGTCTACTTCTCATGTTGGAAGACAATGACCTCATTGAGGCGGAGCATCGCATCAACAACGCTTGGCGAACGCTCGATCGCGTCAAATTCCACATGTATAAGAATTCCTTAGAACATTAGCCCACCAACACCTTTCACCCGTCTGAGGATATTTCGCTGTGCCAGACGACAAAAAACGCATTGATTTGAGAAGTGAGAATGAGATAAATCAAATTATGAACGACATTACAAATGCTCACTATACACTTGGCAAAGCTGCGCTTGATGATGGACAAGTTGACCAAGCCATCACACATCTTGAAGCGGCATTGAAACGTGATCCCGATTTTATTGAGGCGCACCACGCACTTGCCCTCTGCTACTTCTCACAGCATAAACTCGAAGAAGCGAAAAACGCTGCACAAGCTGCGCTCAAAATTGATCCGACCTACGAACCTGCTCTCTACTTCTTGCAAGCCATCGCGCCACAAGAACCCAAACAGACACGACAAAATGCACACCCTGTAGAAAATACGGAACAGGAAACCAGACCTATTCCGACCGAACAAACAGAGCCACCTGTTGAGGAGATAGAACTTGACATTGCCAAAGAGATGGAACGCGGACTTGTTTTTTTAAACAATAAGCAATACCCGCAAGCCGAAGCTGCATTCAAAAAGGTTATCAAGGCTTCTCCGAATGACGCGACAGCACACTACAACCTCGCACAGTGCTACATGGAAATGGGCGCATACGGCGATGCGAAAAGAGAGGCAGACACAACGCTACGGCTCCAGCCACAATACCAACCCGCACACCAACTCCAAAACGCTATTCGTTTCCTGTCAAAGCGCGAAAAACAGCAACTGTTATACAAAAAAATAAAACGATACCTGCTCCCATTCGCAATCGTCGCGATTATCGTATTTGTCGCGTTCAATATGGGATGGTTCACAAGGCTATTGCCAGAAAAGATGCCTTCTAAACCTGATATTTATCAAAATCGTTCATTTGTCAATGTTTATCAGTGTTTTGTTGGTATTTGTTCATGAAAATGCTTGCTGAGATCAGATAGTATCTGTCTTTGTCCTGAAAGTTCAAGTTGTATTTGATGAAAGGTTTTTCGCACGGAACGACTAACATGTTGTATCAAAAGGTAGCTTATCACTTTCATACCTAAGTTTGCATACGCGCCATTTCGTCCTTTTAGGCTCATAGATGCGAGGTTTAGGTCTGTTTTTAGATGTCTCCAATATTGTTCTATACCATGGTGTTGAGACCATATCCGCAGAATTTCACACGCCCGTAGCGGTTACCCAAATACCAGCAGGCTTCGGATTTTGCCACGGTCTACAAAGAACAACACCACTACTTTTCCGAAGGTTGGACTTGTGGCTTTCGTGCGATAGTAAGGCTTATCACAACCCCATTTATTGGAGAAGAGTTCTATAGACTTCTTATGTTCCGAGAGTTTCACCTTTTTTTCATCAATCGTCATTACATAGTTGCCTTTTCCGTGCACAAGGATCGTTTCAAATCCGATTTCTCGCAAGGTATCAATCAAATCACGACTGCCATACCACGAATCAAAGGTAATCGGATAGTTTCGGATGTCTATTCCGGTTCCATCAAAGAAGGACACTACCTCTTTGAGCATCGTAATGACACAGGACGGTTTATCCGTGTTCCCACATCCTTGTTTGCTGACCAATCGCATATTCAGCGGAATGATCTGATCTCCAATCTTTATTGTGATCCCCAATATATTTTGTCCCTTCATCGGCTGTTTTGCTTGAGAAGACCACCAATCAGATATGTAGGAGAGTTCCGCTCCATAACGGAAAACAAATGTATCATCCACACTGATGACAACGCACAAACGCGATAGGGTAGAAGCACTTTTTGATACTGCCTTCCGTAGCGTCTCTAATGCGATAGAACAACCGAGACGCACAAAAAGATGTTGCCAAAGATAAAGACTCATATTGTTCAGTTCACGATACAACCTCGCTTTCGGAATAGACAACGCATCCGACACTTGATTCGGGTTCGTAAGTCCAAACAGATGACAACTTGACAAAAACACTAAGGTATCAACAAGACACGGGTTCAAGGTGCGAAGTTGTGAATATAGAAGTAGTTGAAAAAAGGGTGTAGATTTGCTAAACTGAGTTAGCATGAGATATCCTCCTAATGTTGTTTATATCTAAATCTGTAATTAGGATGGGTTCTCATGCTATAAAAGTCAAGCAAATCTACATAACAAAAACGCATTTTCATGGCGTCACACCTTGTTACTACTGATTATTATTAGACCGAAGACCACTCTGAGAAATATCAGTGGAATTATATTGGATATCTATTGTTCCAAACAACACAAAACTTCTTACCGCACCCCGCTAAGAGTTATAATATCAGTATGAAAACAAAGAGGAAAAACGTGAATCCTAATACAGATAAGGAGTAAAAAATTAAAATTTATTAAAAACAAGAAAAATGCCTACAAACACATATACAGACTGGGTTTATAGCGAATTCAAAAAGTATACCGTGGTATAAAAAAGTATACCGTGCGGTATACTTTTTAAGAAAAAGTTACCAATGAAATTATCGTAAATTCTTAAAATAAATAGACATTTTGTTCTCTAATGTCCACCAAATCGTGTAGAATACCTGCTAAATGCCATCCACGCATTTGGCGTTGATTCCGCGTATTCTCATTGCAACTGCCTTAAAACAAAATTTCTGTTGATTTCAAATCGGATTTCTAATAAAATTCAATATCAAGATTTATATTCGGAATAATCTAATACCCTCATCTTAGATATGCAATATATAAGGAAGTAGGTTTATGAATGTTCTCGTCCTCCACGGACCGAATCTGCATCTCTTAGGAAAACGTCAACCAGAGATTTACGGACATCAAACATTGAATGACATCAATGGTGCACTTGATCAATTTGTAGCAGCATCACCTCACAATATTGTGCTGAAAATCCTACAATCTAATCATGAAGGCGAGTTGGTTTCTATTATCGGTGAACATATTGATTGGGCAGATGGCATCCTCATAAATCCTGCTGCTTATACACATACCAGCATTGCTATCCGAGATGCACTCGCGACTGTCGGAGTCCCGGTTATTGAAATTCACCTCTCTAACATCTACGCCCGTGAGGAATTTCGGCATCATTCTTATATATCAGGCGTTGCGGTAGGTGTGATTGGTGGTTTTGGTGCATATAGTTACATCCTTGCACTTGAAGCGATGATTCATATTCTTGGACCAAATTCAACCGATAATTTAGATGAATAGTTGAAGGAAATTATTTGTGGAACAAAAGCCGTTTATACCTTTTAGTCGCCCGTGGATTGATGATACAGAGATTGAAGCAGTGAGCGAAGTTCTTGCTTCTAAATGGATTAGTTCTGGTGCAAGAGTGCGTGAGTTTGAACGTGCTTTTGCTGAATATCTCGGTGTCAAGCACGCAATCGCAGTGAGTTCTTGTACTGCTGCGCTACATCTTAGTCTTGTTGTTAGCGGTATCGGTGTTGGGGACGAAGTTATTACGACGCCCTATACCTTCACAGCCACTGCTGAAGCAATCCGATATGTTGGGGCAAAACCTATTTTTGTCGACATCAATCCTGAAACATTGAACATTGATATTACGAAAATTGAGCAATCGGTAACTTCGCGCACCAAAGCGATAATGCCTGTCCACATTGCCGGGTTACCATGTGATATGGATGCATTGCGGGAAATCTGTAATAAACACAACCTCGTGCTTATTGATGACGCTGCACACGCTATTCCTACTGAATATAACGGACAATACATCGGCACACTTGGTGACCTCTCTTGTTTCAGTTTTTATGCAAATAAAAATATGACTACAGGTGAAGGCGGTATGATTACCACAAATGACGATGTACTCGCAGAACCCCTGCGAACGATGCGGCTTCATGGCATTGACAAAGACGCATGGGCGCGGCAGTCAAAACGTAGCATTTGGCGATACGACATTACGACAGAAGGCTATAAATACAACATGACCGATATTCAGGCTGCGATGGGATTATGCCAACTCATGAAACTCAATAAACAGCATGAACGCCGTCAGAATTTCGCACAGATATATCAATCAGAATTAGAGAAATTCCCTCAGATTAACACTCCGTTTTTGCCAGATAACCCTGCGGAACACGCGTGGCATCTATACATTATTCAGCTCCATACTGGCAACCGTGACGATTTTGTTGAGGTATTACGCGATGCAAATATTGAATGTAGTGTCCACTATATTCCATTACATCTTTTTGAATTTTATCAGAAGCAGTACGGTTATAATGTCGGTGATTTTCCACGTGCCGAGGAAGTTTTTGAACGTGTTGTGAGTCTCCCTCTCCATCCAGGGTTATCCGAATTGGACGTCCATCTTGTGATTGAAACTATTGGTAAAGTTCTGGCATCATAATGGACAAAGTAGTCCACTGGAATTGTAAAAAGTTAAAAACTTTACCTTCTTCTTTAGATTTGCAGCGTTTGTAGTCGCGCAATTCATTACGCCTCTTACATTCGCTAAAGGCAAACCATAACTGATGAATATGTCAATGGTGCAACATGTCTACTTCAAAACTCTATCAAATCATTCCCAGTGAAGTATGCTTCTCTTGCGATGTTTGCTGCCGATTTTTGGAGTTGGATAGTCCGCTCGCCCCTATTTTTGCAGAGACCGAAAAACAACATGCAATTTCTCAAGGGGCAACCCCTGCTTCATTCCAACTACAAGCAGACGGAGAAAGTTCACGAATTAAGTTAAAACCTTATAAAGATTTTTACATCTGTCCCTTCTTTGAACCTGAAACGAGTAGATGCGCAATTTATACAAATCGTCCACTGGATTGCCAACTCTATCCCTTTGCTTTGATGTTCAATGAGGACAGAAGCAGTGTAGTGTTAGGGGTGGATATGCTCTGTCCGTTTGGTGAGACACATCTTGCAACAGAGGTGTTTCAACAACATCTTCGGCATGTTATTGATTACGTTGAATCAGAGATAGTAATGGAACAGATTGCTGCAAATTGGAGTCTCATTGGAGAATATCAAGACACAGTAAAGGTTTTTCATACGTTCAATCAAAACTTGACACATGCAATTGCGTCCCCTAACCCTTGAAGACAAATCCGTTTTTGAGGCGTACGCTTCTCAAATGTACACTTACCTATCATGTTACGCTTTCGCACCGCTTTATGTATGGCGGAATCACTTTCAGTTTTTTTGGACATTGCTACACGACCACTTTTGTATCTTTGCCAAACAAGGGGATGACTATTTTATGCCGATTCTACCGATACCTTGTGCTGTCGGCAACCGTGCTTACATAAAAATAGTTCGTGAAGTATACCAATTCATGTTGGAATCCAATCCGAATCCTCAGATTGCACGCATTGAAAATGTCCAGGAAGAGTTACTCCCTGATTTCAAAAATGAAGGTTTTCACGCTATCCAAAAAGAAACTGAATATGTCTATAGATCAAAAGATTTAAGTGAGTTACGAGGTGATCGTTACAAACAGCAAAGGAATGCTTATAACGCATTTGTAGCGCGATATCCGTTGGTAAAATGTGAACCGTATCTTTCAACTGATCGAGATGCATGTTTGAATCTCTATGAGACATGGCGAAAGTCGCGCGCAAAAAAATATGATGATCCAATCTATCAAGCAATGCTTGACGATTCGCAATCTGCCCATAGGATTGGAATAGAGCATGAAAGGGAATTGGGGCTGGTTGGTAGGGTTGTCCGCATTGATGGTGAGTTACACGCTTATACCTTTGGATATGAATTGAACAGTGAAACGTTTTGCGTGCTGTTTGAAATTGCAGACCTTGATATAAAAGGACTTTCGCAGTTTATCTATCGGGAATTTTGCAAGGAGTTGACGGGAACCTATAAGTGGATAAACGCTATGGATGATTCGGGGTTAGAAAACCTAAAACGTGTCAAACGTTCCTATCATCCAACGCGATTGATACCATCATATAACATTTATGAAAGCAGTGCTAATCTTCCTTAACGGATTCTACGATATGCGGCATCTGGATTTTTACCGGCAAGAAATCGGGTGCGCGGTGAAAAATGGCGACACTCTTATTTGTGCCGATGGCGGTATCCGAATATTTGACAAATTAAATCAGCATGAGGGCAAGACTCTTACCCCAGATTTTCATATTGGAGACTTGGATTCAATTGAGGAAAGAACAACTGAAGCAAAACGTACCGTTGAAAAGTGGATAGGACAAACGGATAAAGATTATACCGATGGACAGTTAGCAGTTAAGTACGCGCTGGATACATATAACTCACAACATATTATCCTTTATGGTGGTTTACCTCGTCCTGAAGAATATGAGACAGATCATTTTCTTGGAAATCTGAAACTGATGCGTTTTGGTCATTACCTCGCTATGAATAAGAACTCCAAATATAATGCCGAAATGCGTGATCCAAAACAAACTATCCACTATGTGTTGTCAGAATTGCGGTTAAAACGGAAAAACAGCAGTTTGCAGCGCGTATCCCTCATTGCAGAAGAAAGCAACGTGGTTGTAGAAAATAGCAAAAACCTACGTTGGGACTTGACATCTTTACATATTGATCCAGACTTAACAAACGCCCTCCGAAACGAGTTTATAGAAGGCGCGGAATGGGCGGAAATTCAACTGACTGAGAACTCCACCCCCGTTTACGTGATTCATAACTGGTACGATTAGGAATTGGATAACACTTCTTTGAGTGTTTCCATATCCAAGTTTCCACCACTCATTATAATTGCGACATTCTGCCCTTCTAACGTATCCGCAAGTTTATATGCAGCTGCAAGCGCAGCGGCTCCAGCACCTTCCGCTAAATTGTGCGTCCATCGCAACGCAGTTCGGATACCGGATATTATTTGTTCTTCGCTGACCGTAACGATGTCATGGATACCTTCTTTAATAATGGAGAATGGAAGTTTGAATGGAATACGCGTCGCTAAACCGTCAGCGATTGTATTACAAGAATCGGTTTCTACATGCTCTCCCGTTTTCCACGAACGGTAAATTGCTGGGGCATTCTCTGCCTGTACTCCGATAATCTTAACATTCGGATTAATCGCCTTTGCGACGGTAATCGCTCCGCAAACTCCACTACCGCCACCGATTGGGATAATAATTGTGTGTACATTGGGCAGACTTTCAAAAATCTCAAGTGAATAGGTACCGACACCGTGAATGAGTGCTGGTTCCATACACGGGTGCACGTAATAGAGACCGCGTTCTGCTTGGAGTGTATCACACAATTCGCGCGCCTCGTCAAAATCATCACCGTGTTCAATCAGTTCTGCTCCGAATGCACGCATCGCGCTGTTTTTCTCTGGGTTATTCCCGTGCGGCACAACAATTGTTGCTTTTACACCGAATTGTGCCGCCGCAAAGGCAATTGATTGCCCATGATTACCACGTGTTGCCGTAACAACACCCCGTTTTTTCTGTTCTGCAGGTAGATTAGACATGAAATTAATACCGCCGCGTACCTTGAAACTACCTGTCGGCAGATGATTTTCATGTTTAATATATGCCCGAAATCCGAGTTTTTCTGATAATTCGGGATAGTGGGTTAAAGGTGTTGATTTTAGAAAGCGTGTGACTACTTTTCTTGCAGCAATAATTCCGTGAAATGTAACAGATTTCAATTTTTTCTCCTGATAATTTTAGATTTTTTAAACTTAGTTTGAGTATGCTATTTATGGTGAATTATAAAAATAAATATACACCTTCACCTCTTTGCTGGCGAGGCGAGGAATCATGCTGAATGTCAAAAGCGCATTCAGCCAATGGCATTCACATCGTTGATTACTTCCTAACCTCGCTAGTGCAAAGTGCATAAAAAATCCTAAAATCTACCATATATAGTGAACTTTGAAATTAAAGATACACATTTTTTGTGAATCAACGCCAAATGCGCTTTTGGCATTCACCCAAATCAACGCCAAATGCGCTTTTGGCATTTGGCGGGAGCGATCTCCGAATCGCGACCCGTTTATAGTCGGGAATCGGAGTTCCCTCCTACCGTTCAGATGTAAAGTTAATTGTAGAATCCACTATAATGGCATTAGTCTTTAGTTAAGTGCTAATTGATGGGCTTGAAAGTAGTCGGGAATCGGAGTTCCCTCCTACCATAAGCAGTCCATCGGTAGGAGCGATCTCCAAATCGCGACCTATAATAATAAGTTGACAAAGCATTAGGTATCCCGCGCTTGCATTTCAATATCAAAACCCTCTTTCCGAATACGTTGGTTGAAGTAAAGGAGGGTGATCCCGATGATCCAAATTGGAAACGATATTGCATAGATAAGTAGATGTATGACGAGCGAAATCGCATAAAAAAATGGTGTGCTGTTCTCAAAGATTCTCCGAAAAGCCCCCATTCAAGAATATCAATGAAGTCTATTTCACCACCAAGGTTTGATAAAATAAGGATGAATCCGATAGAAATTTCAAATATTGAGTGAACAAGTGTGCTAAACAAAAAGAGCGCAAGCAGCATCCCAAACATCTGCCACCACATCTCACTAACAAGCTGACCACTCCGCCTAAAAGGTGTGCTTACCACAGGCTCTTCCAACATGACTGTTCCAATGAAAAATCCCCATCGGACAGCAAAAAAGATTGCAAACGGTATACCGATGATCGTAACTGTTAAACCACCTACAACTAACGACCAAAGGAAAAAACAACCCAGCAATTGCCAAAACCTTTGAATTGTTTGCTGCAAGACTGAGCGGATTGTTACATCCTCATTCAGATAAGTTGCACCTGTTCCAATAACTATCCCACCTACACCTATAGTGAAGAAGGTGACTGCAAATGTGACCATTCCTATTCCCAATAGAAGGTAACGGGAAAAGAAGAAATCAAAAAAATCAGTAAAAAGAAGTAATGCCAGTTCCCCAAAGACTGAAAATGCGACGAGTCCCCAAAATAACGTCAGATGTTTCCGATAGAGGCTAAACGTTGTATCCAAAATTTCACCAAACCCCATCGGTTTGAGGGGTGTGGTTGCTAAAGTAGATTTGTTAATGTCTTGTAGCGATGTATCGTTCTGTCCTAACACATTTCCTCCAATCAACGATACGATTTTCGATCCAATTAAAAATTAGTTGCTATTACAATATGAGGTCAATCAACAGTGAAATCTTATCTACGCGTTGTTCTGTGGCAGATAGTCTCTTGCCAAACCATAAAGTCTATGCTAACATAATAACATGTTCCAAGAGAGTATATCAATCTCATCTGCAAGGAGGCAGACATGGCACAAGAATGGCACGCCAGACAGGTTTCTATTGACGCGAAGGTTGACCCAATTGAGGCTTGCTATGAGAATGGATGGACTGACGGACTTCCCGTTGTTCCACCCACACCCGAACGCGTTGAAAAAATGCTCAACGGCACGGATCGATCACCAAAAGAATTAATCGCATCTGTTCCCCCGAAATGGGGTAGAGCGACGGTTGAGAGGATAGCAATTAACGCTGTTATGGCGGGTTGTTTGCCAGCATATCTTCCAGTTGTTCTGGCTGCTGTAGAAGCGACGGCATCCGAGGATTTTAATTTACACGGCGTGCAGGTCACGACATCACATGCCTCTCCCATGCTGGTGGTGAATGGTCCCGTCCGTAAACAATTAGACATTAACGACGGTTTCAATCTTTTCGGGCAGGGATGGCGTGCAAACGCGACAATAGGTAGAGCAGTACCCCTCATCTGTACAAACATTGGTGGGGCACTACCTGGAGAATTAGACCGTGCTGCCTTTGGGAACGTTGGCAAATATACTTGTTGCATTGCCGAAAAGGAGGAAGAAAGTCCATGGGATCCACTCCATGTTGAGCGTGGTTTTGAGGCAGATGAGAGTACTGTGACAGTCTTCGCTGGTGTGGGGGGACAAAGTATAAATGATCACGGTAGTAACACAGCAGAAGGTATTCTTAATACTGTCTGTCAAAATATTTCTTCTCCCGGCAATAGCAGTGGTGAAACGCTAATTGTTATCGGAATTGAACACGCGAAGACAATTTCAGCAGATGGATTTAGCAAAACAGATGTCCGCCACTACATCGCTGAGACGACAAAGCGATATTCGGAAGATGACCTGCTTCTAATGGTTGCTGGCGGACCGGCAGGAAGATGGAGTATGGTTGTTCCCGGATGGGGTTCGCCATCTTCACGTGCGGTTACTGTAGCGTTGAAAAATTAATATGTACTTGCAGTTTTTACACCTGACAGTGCTGCAACTAAATATACTTGCAAATTCATAGCAAATATGGTATCCTATAATAAGAAACAGTAAGAAACCTGACCCTGTTTTTGACGTTAATATCAAGGAGTCTATACGATGGACGCGAGAACATTATCGTTACCGATTAGCACACTTGGTTACAAGCAACCTGCGACCGTCCAAGTTGGTTCTTCGGTCTCAGATGCCATTGACATCATGCAAGTACAGGGATTCGGATGCATCCTTGTTGTTGATACGGAACAACGACTTGTCGGGATTCTCACTGACCGTGATCTGCTCGTTCATGTGTGTGGCAAACGGTTAAACCCCGCAAATGTTAACGTTGAAGAAATCATGACCACAGACCCCGAGTCATTACGTGCCAGCGACCCGATTGCCTTTGCTTTAAATCTAATGCATCTCGGACATTTTAGACATGTTCCACTTTGTATTTGGGATGATCAGAATCAAGAATTTCCGATCGGTTTGATTTCAACACGCGATATTTTAGACCACGTTGCTATATTTATTGAGAATCAGGAAGGAGGCGCATAACTATGCTTTATGATCAAGCAATTGATGAAGAATTAGCGCAGATGGATAAAGATGCGGAGCCGCCTCTTAAAGCGTTGCAGGTAAGTGAAATTCAGGTACCGCTCCGGCACTTGATGCGGGCCTGTGTAACTATTGATATTACGACAAGCATGCAGGACGCAATTGATCTGCTAATTGAACACCATATTGGTGCTGCGTCTGTTGTGGAAAATGGTGTTCTTCGTGGTATTTTTGGCGAACGCGACGTATTGCGCAAAGTTCTAAACAAGCAGGTAGGTGACCTAACGCAAATTCCTGTTACGCAATTCATGAAAGCGGATCCGAAAACAGCAAACCCCGAAGATATGTTGGATACGGCTGTGTTGTATATGGCACGAGGTGGTTTTCGACACTTGCCGATTGTTGATGAACACCAACACCCTATCGGCATGGTATCAATTCGCGATGTTATCTCTTATCTCGTGGATTATTTTCCACAAGAGGTATTGACACTGCCCTCCAATCCGGTACGCGATGCTTTGAAAGCGCGAGAAGGAGCATAACAATGGACGAGGTCTTTTATAGGTGGACTTTGTGGCACCACCCTTACAAAATAGCATATAAAAAGGCTGAACACTGATGCGTAAGCAAGTAGAGCAAATTCAAGCGGCAACAGTTCTGTTTGCTGGGGACTCTGGTGATGGTTCCCAAACAATTGGAACACAGATGACGGAAACCTCCGCTATTGTCGGGAACGATGTTGCCACGTTACCTGATTACCCCGCTGAAATAAAAGCCCCCGCTGGTTCGCTCGCTGGGGTCTCAGGATTCCAATTACATTTCTCAAGTGAAACTATCCACACTCCCGGTGATACTTGTGATGTCCTTGTAGCGATGAATCCTGCTGCGTTAAAAGTCAATTTACATAAATTGAAGGATAACGGTATACTGATTGTCAATGCTGATAATTTTGCTCGTAAAAACCTTCGCCTTGCTGGCTACACAGACAATCCATTAGAGAACGATACGCTCACAAAATATCAGGTCTTTCCAGTTGAATTGACAACACTTACTCGGACAGCACTTGAAGATACCGACCTTGATTTGAGTAAGCGGGACCTGTGTAAAAACTTTTTTGCCCTCGGCATGATTTTGTGGTTATACAACCGGCCTATGGATTACACCATAAGATGGGTTAAAACCAAATTTGCGACTAAAAATCCTCACCTAATTGAGCCAAATATATTAGCACTTCGAGCAGGTAATACGTATTGCGAAGCGACTGAACAATTTGTGACCTCTTATGAGGTGAAGCCCGCAAAATTTGCCCCTGGGAAATATCGTAATATTGCAGGCAATACGTCCACTGTTTTGGGACTTGTGGCTGCTGCACATCAATCTGGATTACAGTTAGTTTACGGCAGCTACCCGATTACACCTGCAAGTGATATCCTTCACGGTTTGGCAAATTATCGAAACTTTGGCATTGTAACAATGCAGATGGAGGATGAAATTGCTGCTGTTGGAGTTGCTATCGGTGCTGCTTTCAGTGGTGCACTTGGTGTGACAGGCAGTAGTGGTCCAGGACTTGCCCTAAAATCTGAAGCAATTAACCTTGCTATGATTACCGAGTTACCTCTTGTTGTTTGCAATATCCAAAGGGCTGGTCCCTCAACAGGTATGCCAACAAAAACAGAACAAACAGACCTACTACAGATGTTTTACGGTAGAAACGGAGAATCACCCGTTCCGATCCTTGCAGCATGTCGTCCAATTGATTGTTTTGAGACCGTTTATGAAGCGTGTCGTATTGCTGTAAAATATAGAACTCCTGTCATCTTCCTTTCGGAACTTTATATCGCACTTGGTGCGGAACCGTGGCAGATTCCCGATGTTGCGGACCTGCCTAAAATTGACCCTGATTTCCAAACTGATGTGAACGGTTTTGAGCCATATCTGAGAGATACCGAGACTCTCGCACGCCCTTGGGCAAAACCCGGCACTCCCGGACTTGAACACCGCATCGGAGGTCTGGAAAAGTCAGACATTACAGGTAATGTGAGTTACGACGCAGAAAATCACGAGAAAATGGTTTCTATCAGAGCGGAAAAAGTTAAACTTATCACTAAAGAAATACCTCCTACAGAGATTTTCGGTGCACAGGAAGGGAATCTACTTATCCTTGGATGGGGTGGAACTTTTGGAACAATCAGAACCGTGGTTGAAAATAGAATTGAAGCAGGTTGTGCTATAGGTCATGTTCATCTACGTTATCTTAATCCGTTCCCAAGTGATTTAGGCGAAATTCTGAGTCGATTCAAAACCGTTTTAATTCCTGAATTGAATAGTGGGCATCTCCGTCAATTGATCCGAAACGAATATCTTATTGATGCTGTTGGATTGAACAAAATCCAAGGTCAACCGTTTCAGGTTTTTGAATTGGAGTCTAAAATCGAAAATTACATCTAACACACAAATATGCCGAGATGAGATAGACATAAAATTGCCCTTTACTAAAGTCTCGGTTCATGTGCAAAAGGCAGGCACACTTATGAAAAAAGAAAAATCTTCAGGTATTCCGGCTGGGGTGCCTACGTTAAGCAAAAAAGATTTTGAATCCGATCAGGATGTTCGGTGGTGTCCCGGTTGCGGTGATTGGTCAGTTCTCGCTCAAACACAGCGAATTATGCCTGAATTGGGTATCCCCAAAGAGGATATTGTCTTTATCTCTGGCATTGGATGTTCAAGTCGTTTCCCTTATTATATGAACACCTACGGATTTCATACGATCCACGGCAGGGCACCAACTATTGCATCTGGCGTGAAAATGGCGAACCCTGATCTGTCTGTATGGGTTATCACTGGCGATGGAGACGCACTTTCTATCGGTGGAAACCATTTCATCCATCTCCTACGCCGTAATTTTGATATCAATGTCCTTCTCTTCAATAACCGTATCTACGGACTTACCAAAGGACAATATTCCCCTACCTCGGAACAGGGAAAGAACACGAAATCCAGTCCTTTCGGTTCGCTTGAATCCCCTTTTAATCCGATTAGTCTTGCTCTGGCTGCGGGGGCAACCTTTGTGGCACGCTCACTTGACAGGGATCCCAACCACTTACGTTCAATTATTAAATCTGCGTTTGAACATAAAGGCACATCCTTTATAGAAATCTACCAAGATTGTCCTATTTTTAATAAGGATGCCTTTGAACTTTATACGGATAAGTCAACGAAAGCAGATAATACCGTCCAGCTTGAGCATGGCGAACCGCTTCTTTTTGGGAAAGAAAACGAAAAGGGTATCCGACTGAAAAACTTCCAACCTGAAGTCACTACCGTGACAAACGGCACAGATGATTTGATCGTGCATGATCAATATGCCGAAAACACCACTTTAGCGAACTTTCTCGCCCGTATGAGCGATATGTCTGAAATGCCCCAACCTATCGGTATCTTCCGAAGCGTTCAGCATAATTGCTATGAAGATATGATGGCTGACCAGATAGCCTCTGCTAAACAGCAGCGAGGTGAAGGTGACCTTGAAGCACTCCTCAATGCCGGCGACACGTGGGTCGTGGAGTAACTACACATGTTACATTGTGAAAATGTCTGGATCGCGGATGGTCATGGATAAAATTCATGACTATCCGTGATCCAAACCGACCACACTTACTCCTTATACCCCGACCTATCCGTATTCCCACCATACTTCAAAGCATAAATCAATAGATTTGTCATAAACCGATAAACATCTGGAGAACGCCGAAGCCGAAGCATTGTGCGACTCTCAATTTCCGCTGTCTCCATCGCACACATATAATCTTTCCGATTGTAAACGACTGCCAATCGATTATCAATAATGATCCCTTTCTGAAAACGGAACTGCGTTGGCTGCGCGTTATTTTCGTTACCCCAGAACACATCGCCACCTGTGGGTGGTTTCTTGAGATGATAATGAATTGTATAAATTTCATGTTCATGAGGCAGCATTTCAAGTGGGTACTCTGGAAAAATTTGCTCCAACTCCTCAGCAACAATCTGCGCGAAGAGTCCGTGAAAACCGCAATCATCAAAAAAGAGCATACCGCCTTCATCAACGATATATTTCCGTAATGCGGCACGTTCTGCTGGCGTAAAACTACTTTGTAAAGGACCATCTTTTGCAAGCCCGCGCCCCGCAGTAATGTCTCTGTCATGCCCTGTCATTATAATGAGTGGCGCGTCAAAAATCTTTGGGTTTGTTAGAGGAAGTGCGCCGCCTTCAAAACTCATATCTAATCGAATTGTGGTGTGTTTATCCATCCATTTCATAAGGGCAGGCAGTGCAGTCGGGTCTTGCCACCAATCTGAGAGTGAATGTTTTAGCCGAATAATCCGAATATGACCGCGTAAATTATCTCCTGTCCCTCCAAGGATAGCCCCTAATTGACCTTGTGGCAGTAGTACAGGATTTTGTAATGTGACATTAAGGTTTCCACCCCTTAAATCTCTCTTCGGTAAAGTTTCATCAAGCAATTCAGAGAAGCCACCTGTCTTTCGGGTGTTTGGCTTTGGACTAATAACAGCAGAAGGACGCGATTTTGTCTTTCCTGCAGTTGATGTGACTGTTGGGGCATCTATAGGAGTTTCCCGTACGGTATCAACAGCACGTTGACCTGTTTCCATTCGAAGATTTGGGGCAGAGATATCGTCTGGTTTTAATACGTCCGTGTCATACATTGGCGTAGCCGTTGGATTTTGAATTGAGGTATCGGTTTTTGGAATTTGATTGATTGACGGGACGTAGACTCGCAATGGATTTGCAGTTTGCCGAGTTGTGGGGAGTTCTACCGTTCTATGTGTTCGGTGCACTGTATCTCTTGTCGGCGTGTTCTTAACAAATCTAACGTCGATTGCATCGTCATTCAATGTCCAATAGTGTTCTGATAGAAACAGACCAATAATCGCAGCGAGGAGGATATGAATTAACACTGAAGTGATAACTGCATGGAGGCGTTTATATTTCATTGCTATTTACAGATGCCGCTGAATTTGATGAAAACTCTGTGCATCTAACTCCCGATAATCTGGAATGTCGTAGCGATTCCCCCGCACATCTGTTACAAAAAGCCGTGCAGGTGGGGCCTGCTTTATATTCTGATTTAATCCACGCACCAAAAACGTCACGCGCCCGCGCTCCGTTTCCACCTCCCATTCATGGATACCGAATTGTTCCTTCACACGGAAAATTTTTTGAATTGTAGGTGTGAAATATCGTTTGTCCAATTCCTCATTTAGAATTTTCAGACTTTCTGGTGCAAGTTCCAACGGCTTCACAAGGATTCCGATTTCAGTGTCCTCGTCTGCGGCGAGCGAGATGTATTGTTCAGGATGACTAAGCGGCATTAGTCTGCGTACAATCACCCGCAGATGACAGACCTCTTTGTGAATTTCAAGTCGTGTGGTACCTACTTGAGAACGTGTGAATGTAAGTTCAGATGCCTCCAGAAAACGTGAGGTAGAATCATCTTGCACAATAGACTCAGTGTTTTCAGATTTATTTTGTTCGTCGGTTTTTTCGTTTTGCATGTCTATCTCTCCACAATTTGTGCATCAGCACGAACGTTGGCAGCTTCCCGCTGTGTCTCCACGAGTTTGTGGTAAATACCCTTTTTCTCCATAAGTTCTTCGTGAGAACCACATTCAACGCCTTTACCTTTTTCTATAACAAAAAGCCGATCCGCATTTCTGAGTGTTGATAGACGGTGTGCAATCGCAAATGTGGTTCGGTTTTGCACCAATCTGTCAATCGCCTGCTGAATTTTCTTTTCGGTTTCTACATCTACAGAAGAAGTGGCTTCATCAAGAATTAGGATACGGGGATTATGTAAAATCGCCCGCGCGATTGAGATACGCTGCCGCTCACCACCAGATAGACTTCCACCCCGTTCCCCAACTTCGGTATCATATCCATCAGGGAATTTGATGATAAATTCGTGTGCATTCGCTGCCTTTGATGCAGTAATTATTTCCTCCATTGAGGCATCGGGATTTGCATAGGCAATGTTCTCTGCGATAGTCCCGCTGAATAGATATGGTTCCTGTAGCACTACGCCAATTTGTCTTCGCAAATCCTTAAGGTTAATCTGTTTGATGTCTTCACCATCTATTTCTAATCGGCCAGCATCTGGTGTATAAAAGCGACAGATTAAATTGATGAGGGTAGACTTTCCTGCCCCTGAATGCCCAACAAGTCCTATCATTTCACCCGGTTTCACATGAAGATTTATGTCCCGAAGCACAGGATTATGCGCATCGTAGCCAAAAGTCATGTTGTGAAATTTCACTTCTCCGACAATATTTGGCATCGCTTTAAGATTGCCATCGTCAAACTGTTCCGGTTGTGAGTCTATCACTTCAAAAAGCCGTTCCGCTGCTGTCATAGACCGAGAAGCCCAATTGATGAGTGGGCTGATATATCGCAACGGTCCATAGAACATATTGAGATAAGCGATAAAAGAAATCAATTTGCCCAGCGTCAATGAACCACCGAGAACATCCAGTCCCCCTGCATACCAAACAATCAGAGGCCCCAAATTGACGGCAAACATCAGCGGCGGATAATAGGTAGCCCAGACCATCTCGGCTTTGGTTTCAAAGTCTCGCGCATCAATGTTCGCACCACCAAATCGGTTGACCTCACTTCTTTGCTGTCCGAATGCACGAACAACTCGGATACCGGATACAGAATCATTGACAACATCAAAAAGCTTTGAGCGGCGTCGCCAAGCGCGATGCCATAGACTTCGGACCTTCCGCCAAAACCAACCTCCGCCCAGAACAATAATCGGAATTGGAATTAAGACGAAACATGCCAATTGCCAATGCATCAAAAAAAGCACGACACCAATCCCGAAGATCAGGAACAATTCCCTACCAAGGAACGACAATCCTTCCAACATAAAGTCCTGTAACCGTTCACTATCCTCAGTGATGTGTGAGATAACAGTTCCTGTCGTCCGTTTGTCAAAAAATCTGATAGAGAGATCATGCAAATGCTCGTAAACGTGTTCGCGTATATTTGCTGCAATGTGAAGCGTCAACCACGCACTCAATCGTGAGTGCAAAATATTAATAATTGCGCTGATTAGATGCGTTGCTAAGAGTGTCCCTACTGCGATGGATAACGCTGTTGCTGCTGGTTGGATCGCTCGGAATATGTTGCCTAACCATGTAGTTTCTCCATCGGGTGTAGGGGCGGCAGCATCTTCCAGCAGTAGTATGTCGTCAATCAGGATACGGGAAAAATAAGGCGGAGCCAGAGAAATCAGTGTGCCAACAATGACAAATACCATAAAGAGTAATGCTCTACCCTTGTAAGGGCGCATATACGACAAAATACGCAACATTACCCTATGTTTTTTGGTGCATGCAGGACAAGGAGAGAATTCATCTGCCAATGGTAATCCGCAGGTTCTACAAGAATGTTCCTCAACCTTGTAGTCCCATATCGGCGGCTCATCCCGGCTACCAGATCGAAATTCTATCTCATCCCCAATAAAACGTGCCACGAACCCGAACTTCGCCGCACAACCGCTTGAATAACGGATGAGATCTATCGTTCCTTCCTGTGTCTCCAGCACAACGAGACCAGCATCTACTACGGTTTCAGCACGAATACCCAGGACATTCTTATAGGGTATATAGTGAAGCACCTCACCCGCACCTGTTACGGAAAAAATTGCTGCATCTGTTAGGACGAACCATTCTTCACCGTAACTCCCTGTTGAGCTTACGTCGCTTTGGACAGCGAAGCGTATCTCTTCAAAGTCAATATCCAGCGTTTTTAATGTATCTTCAATTGATTTGGGCAGCTCATCAAGCGTACCCGTTGGTGTGTCTGCGGTTGACATGTCTTCCTTATAAAGTTACGCTGTAAGCGCGATTTCAAATCGCGCCTACAAGAAGATTTATATAAGTTTTAAAGTTCAATGGTGTGTTTTGTCAATACCTCTTCGTTCAGTTCAATGCCGAGTCCAGGTCCAGTTGGTGGAATGATGTACCCGTTTTCCCACTGAATCGGCTCCTTGAGGATGTCAGCGTGAAAACCGTCCCACATGTGTATCCCTTCTTGTATCAGGAAATTTGGACTACAAACATCTAACTGTATATTTGCTGCGCCGCCGACGGGACCTCCGTATAAGTGTGGTGCGATTTGCGCGTAGTGTGCCTCACCCATTGATGCAATTTTCTTTGACTCAAGAATACCTCCTGTTATGGTTAAGTCCATCTGTAAGATAGATGCTGCCTGCTGCTCCAATAGATCAGCGAATTCATATTTGGTCAGCAGCCGTTCACCAGTAGCAATCGGAATACTTGTGGATTGTGCGACCCGTGCCATCTCCTTAATATTTTCAGGCGGTATCGGTTCTTCAAACCACAGTGGATCGTAGGGTTCAACACGTTTGGCAAAGCGGATAGCACTATTGGTATTAAATTGTCCGTGCGTGCCGATGAGAATATCGCATCTGTCACCCACAGCATCGCGAATCCCGCGGATGACACTTTCCGCATAGTTGAGCGTTTCTAACCTATCTGCCGTGTGTGGATGGACAGGGTCAAATTTGACAGCAGTGAATCCCTTTTCAACGTAAGAAAGCGCGAGTTCACCGGTTTTTTCTGGAGAATCACCGTGCCGCCAATGCAATAGATAGGAATATGCTCTCAATTTTTCGTGGAACATACCTCCTAAAAGGTTGTAAATGGGTTGGTTCAGTGCCTTTCCTACGATGTCCCAACACGCCATCTCTATTGCACTCATCGCAGGCGTAGCAAGCGGGCCAGGGTGTCGTACACAGGGCCCTTCATAAAGCGTTGACCAGATTTTTTCTATCCGAAATGGATCATTCCCGATGAGATAACGTTCTCCCCAATCCTTGATTAATTCAATAACGACGTGGTTTAATCGGGTATGATAGGTGCATTCTCCTACGCCTTCAATTCCTTCGTCAGTCACTAATTTTACAAAAATCCAATGCCTACCACCCCAATGCGGTGGCGGCACGTCAATCATATAGGTTTTTACCTCAACTATTTTCATTGGGTTCTCCTACGCACAAGTATATCTTCAGCGTTAAAATTGATTATTGCTATTATATCCAATCAGTTAAAATTATACCTTAATCTTCTGGATTCTTCCAAGAGTTCTTTGAAAAATATCAATTTTCCCAACAATGTTCTGGACGGTAGGATTATTTATGGTAAATTTTACAATTAACTGGACATTTCATTGTAGGAGGGAACTCCGATTCCCGACTAACAGTGGTTTTGTCACGATTCGGAGATCGCTCCTACAGTAAAAGGTTTTAGCGAAAAGCCAGAATTATTGGGAATTGAATGGTTTGGTGTTATATGAAGTGTGCAGGGGAAGTCAAATTTTTGTTTTCATTCTTTACAGCGTTGATGTATAATATATTCAAGGAATAGGATGTACGTCTCCCATTTATAGTGAACTTTGAAATTAAAGATACACATTTTTTGTAGGAGCGATCTCCGAATCGCGACCCGTTTATAGTCGGGAATCGGAGTTCCCTCCTACAGGGCAAAATGTCCCGTTAATTCTAAAGTTTACTATATAACACTTAGAACCTGTTTTAGAAGTAGATGAAAGGAGCATCTCTGATCATTTTACCGGCAAAATCAACAGATTTTTAGAGTATTACGCGTAAGATGACAACTTTCAGAGGTCCATCTGGATTTTCATACAAGTGCTTAGAGGGAGTCCGTTAAAGAATAAATAGGAAAAAATTGCAGAACACGATTGGAGGAAATATGAGTAACGAAAGTAAATGTCCAGTGATGGGGCATTCTCACGCAGGGACCATAGCTAACCAACGCTGGTGGCCGAATCAGTTGAACCTGAAGATGCTCCACCAGAACCCACCCACATCCAATCCTATGGGGGAGGATTTCAACTACGCCGAGGCGTTCAACACACTTGACTTGGATGCCTTGAGAGATGACATATATAAGGTAATGACGACATCGCAGGAGTGGTGGCCCGCTGACTATGGTCACTATGGCCCCCTCTTCATTCGGATGGCGTGGCACAGTGCAGGCACGTACCGCATCCACGACGGACGTGGCGGCGCAGCCTCCGGCACGTTACGTTTTGCCCCCCTCAATAGCTGGCCCGACAACGCAAGTCTTGATAAAGCGGTTCGGTTGCTCTGGCCGATTAAGCAGAAATATGGCAGAAAGGTCTCATGGGCAGACCTGATAATCTTCGCAGGGAACTGTGCCATTGAGTCTATGGGTCTTAAGCCCTTCGGATTCGCTGGCGGACGGGAAGATGTCTGGGAACCCGAAGAAGACATCTATTGGGGATCGGAAACTACATGGTTGGGTGATGAACGTTACACTGGCGACAGAGATTTGGAGAAACCTCTCGGTGCTGTTCAGATGGGCTTAATCTATGTAAATCCGCAGGGACCGAACGGTAACCCGGATCCCGTCGCTGCAGCGATAGACATAAAAGAGACATTCCGTCGGATGGCAATGAACGATGAGGAGACAGTTGCGCTCATCGCTGGCGGACACACATTCGGCAAAACCCATGGTGCTGCTGATGCGGACGAATATGTCGGCCCCGAACCGGAGGGAGCCTCCCTTGAAGAGCAAGGGCTCGGTTGGAAGAACACCTTTGGCAGCGGCAAAGGTGGCGACACAATCACCAGCGGATTAGAGGGGGCATGGACTGCTACGCCGACCAAGTGGGATAACAGCTTCTTTGAAAACTTGTTCAACTACGAGTGGGAACTGATAAAAGGTCCTGGTGGCGCGTGGCAGTGGACTCCCAAAGACGAATCTGCACAAGACACCGTGCCGGACGCTCACGACCCCTCAAAGAAACACGCTCCGATGATGCTCACGACCGACCTATCTCTGAAGGCGGATCCAACCTATGAGAAAATTTCTAAGCGTTTCTACGAGAATCCGGACGAGTTTGCAGATGCTTTTGCTAAGGCGTGGTATAAGCTGACCCATCGCGACATGGGACCCCGCATACGATGTCTCGGTCCTTGGGTTCCTGCGGAACCACAATTGTGGCAAGACCCTGTCCCCGACGTTGATCATGAATTGATTGGTGAGCAAGACATAGTTGCACTCAAAGGCAAGTGTCTCGAATCGGGATTATCCATTTCCCAACTGGTCTCGACTGCTTGGGCGTCTGCGGCAACATTCCGCGGCACCGATAAACGCGGTGGTGCTAACGGGGCACGCATTCGCCTCGCACCGCAGAAGGATTGGGAAGTCAACAAGCCGTCCGAACTGGAGAAAGTACTTCAGACCCTGGAGGGGATTCAAGAGGAATTTAACGGATCGCAGTCTGGTGGGAAGCGGGTCTCACTTGCTGACCTGATCGTTCTGGCTGGGTGTGCAGCAGTAGAATCAGCTGCGAAAAACGCCGGTATAGATGTAGAAGTCCCCTTCGCTCCGGGACGCACGGACGCGTTGCAGGAACAAACCGATGTTGAATCGTTTGCTGTGCTTGAACCGACTGCCGACGGATTTCGTAACTATATTGCAAATGGACACGAGAGAACAGCCGAAGAGTTGTTGGTGGATCGGGCACAAATGCTGACGCTTACCGCTCCTGAGATGACGGTTCTCGTCGGTGGTTTGCGCGTCCTGAATACAAACGTTTGTGAGTCCGGATTCGGTATCTTAACCGACCGTCCCGAGACGTTAACCACAGATTTCTTCGTGAACCTGCTCAACATGAACATTGAGTGGACAACATCCTCTGCAAATGAGAATATATTCGAGGGACGCCATCGCTTGACAGGCGATCTCAAATGGATGGGCACCCGGGTAGACCTTGTATTTGGCTCAAACTCCCAACTCCGAGCCATTGCGGAAGTCTACGCATGCGATGACGCACAACAAGCATTTGTGCATGACTTCGTGGCTGCGTGGAACAAAGTCATGAATCTTGATCGCTTTGACCTTGTCTAATTTCGTTGAGGTTGGGGCAGTAGCGCGTGGAACTCTCACGCGCCTACTGCCCCAATTTGCTTTGCATAGTCAATATAGGAAAATACAGAAAGAGACACTCGGTTTATCCCATTGCAAATAGGAAAATATGAAAAACGATAAAAAATCAATTTTTGGATGGTGCATGTATGACTGGGCAAATTCCGCCTATATTACCACTGTCGGCGTGGCGCTCCTACCAATTTATTTTGCGGAAGGCATTGTCGGCAAAGATGGTGTTACCCTTTTCGGTGCAACTGTCAGTGCAACAGCGTTATGGGGATTTATGTTGGGATTCGCAGCGTTGGTGGTTTTTCTTTTTGCCCCTGTGCTTGGTGCTATCGCAGATTTTTCTTCGGCAAAAAAGAAATTTCTCATCGGTTTTGCTTATTTCGGAAGTCTGTTTGCAACCTTGCTCTTTTTTTGCGAACCAGGATATGTATGGTTAGCAGTTGTGCTTTATATCTGCACGCAAGTCTGCTTTATTGGCGGGAATGTTTTCTACGATGCTTTTTTACCACATCTTGCTTCTGAAGATAAACTCGATTCGGTATCTGCTAAAGGTTTTGCGTTCGGATATGTCGGCGGTTCGTTGCAATATGGTATTGCTCTGGCACTTGTTGTTATGCACAAAACATTCGGGATTGAGCAATCAATGGCAGTACGCATTGCCATGGCGATGGCAGGACTCTGGTGGGCGGGATGGACGTTACTCACTGTGAAGCACTTAAAAGAGACGAAGACGAAGCAAGAACTTCCCGAAAAGCACCAAAATCAAACAAAATTCTTTGCTTATCTTTCCCTCGGTATTAGTCAAACTTTCGCAACCGTGAAAAAGGTTGGGCATTTCAAACATCTCGCTCTTTTTGTTGTTGCCTATATGATTTACAATGACGGCATTCACACTGTTACCAGTATGGCGACAATTTACGGTAAGGAAGAATTAGGACTGGGAACACCACACCTTATGGTGACACTTTTGCTTGTTCAAGTCGTTGCGATCGGAGGCGCATTGATATTCAGTCTGATAGCCAACCGCATTGGAGCAAGACGATCAGTAATGGTTTCTTTAGTTTTATGGAGTGGTGTCGTGATTTATGGCTATTTTATCCAAACTGCAACGGAATTTTTTATTTTGGGCATGGTTGTTGGGATTGTCCTTGGTGGGACACAGGCGCTCAGTCGTTCTTTCTATGGGGCAATGATTCCGGAACAAGCAAGTGCAGAGTTTTACGGATTTTATTCTGTCTTTAGCAAGTTTTCTGCTATCTGGGGACCTGCGACATTTGGCGTTATCAAGCAGATTACAGGCAGCGCGCGGCTTGCTATCATTTCACTGATGGTTTTCTTTATTGTTGGGTTGATTTTGCTTGCCTTTGTGAATGAGGAAAAAGCGAAAGCAGAAAAACTTGCATTTGATATTCGGTAAATGACTACGAAAGAAATCGGCACTTTTAAGTGTAAGGATGAACTTATGATACGAGATGCAATCAGCAACTTTCAAATCTTACCGAACCAAACAAAAAACATCATGCAAGCGATAGCTCGTATTAAACCTGCTATACCTTCCCTAAGCAAACCTTTGATTCGATTGACATTTGGTATTGCAAGTGCCATCTTAATTGCGTTAATGTTCGGTATAGACAGCCAAAATAGTTTAAGAGCTCAATCTGAAATGACTGATGATCAAGGTGACTTTACCAAATGGTCATTGCCCGAAAATGCTACAGCACGATTTGGTAAGGGACGTATAATACAGATAGCATATTCCCCAGATGGCACTCAACTTGCAGTTGCTACGCCTATCGGTGCTTGGATTTATGACGCACATAGCGGTGAAGAACTTAAGTTGCTCACAGGTCATAGATCGGAGGTTAACTCTGTAGCATATTCTTCCGATGGTAGTACCATTGCCACTGGAGCATGGGATGGAGTGAAATTATGGGATGCTGTTACGGGTGATTTCAAAGTTACAATTAAGGCTAATGCTGTTCGTTCCATGACGTTTTCCCCAGACGGTTCTACAATCGTTACTGGAAGTAATCATGGTCCCGTGCATTTTTGGGATGTTGCTACAAGACTGAGCAAAGCAGAGTTCACTGGGCATACTTCTATCGTATCATCCATAGCGTATTCACCAGATCATTCTACTATTGCTACCGCAAGCGAAGACGATACAGTACGTCTGTGGGATATTTCCACAGGACAGACCAAAGCCACGCTCACGGGACATACTGAATGGGTTACTTCTGTCGATTACTCCCCCGATGGCATGACAATCGCTACTGCAAGTTTAGACGATACGGTGCGACTTTGGGATGCTATCACAGGAAACCACATAGACACACTCACGGGACATCAACACTATGCCCTGACAGTTGAATATTCACCGGATGGCAAAACAATTGCAAGTAGAGGTTGGGATGGTATCATTTTTTGGCATGTAGATGTTGATAACGATGAGGCAATCTTCAAGAGGCGTATCCCAAAAGTTTCTTCCCTGACTTATTCTTCCGATGGAACAACGATTGCTGTTGGAGGTAATGATGGGGCAGTGTATCTATATGATACTACTACAATGGGATCCAATAGTAAAATTGAACCAAAATTCGAAGCGAGACCTCTTTGCTCAGGACACAAGAGATGGGCAGCTTGTATAACCTATTCCCCTGATGGCACTATTTTCGTTACCGGGAATGCGGATGGTGTCCATTTGTGGGATGCCAAAACAGGCAAACACAAAGCAACATACAGAGGACACACAGATACTGTACATTCTGTAGCGTTTTCACCAAGTGGCACCACTATCGTAGGAGGAAGTTGGGACGGAAAGGTTCATTTGTGGAATGCAAATACAGGTCAATATAAGAGACTTCAAATTGAGAATGATTCGCAATCATCTTCAGTCAACAGTAGAGGTTATATCACTCGTCGTGATTATGTTACTTCAGTTATATATTCTCCCGATGGCACTAAAATTGCGCGCGCAATTGGCGAAAATACTATCCGTTTGTGGGATGTTGCAACAGGTAAACAAATTAATTCATTCATTGGACATACCGACCTTATCCATTCCATCGCTTTTTCCTCGGACGGTACCACAATAGCAAGTGTCAGCAGGGACAAAACGGTACGTTTGTGGAATGTTACAACAGGAAAAGAAAATACAACACTCATTGGACATACTGACAGCGTCTACTCTGTAGCATATTCCCCCGATGGCACCACTATTGCTACTGGTGCGTGGTATAAAGACAGCATGGTCCGTTTATGGGATGCTACCACAGGAACTCCCAAAACCTCGCTCAGAAATCAAGAAGTTGTTCTTTCCATAGCATATTCACCAGATGGAACTATCCTCGCTACAGCCAATGGTAAAGACCTTTGTTTATGGGATGCTGCCACTGGGATACTCAAAAGCACACTCACGGGGCATAAGGGACGCATAAGGTCCATTGCGTTTTCGCCAGATGGTAACACTATCGCAACTATTAGTACGATGGATGGCACAATGATTTTATGGGATGTTGCTCCAACGGAATAACTTGGATCAAATCTAAAAGAAAAAGGGTGGCTTACTGCCACCCTTGGATATCTATATGGTGAACTTTGAAATTAAAGAGGCACATTTTTTGTAGGAGCGATCTCCGAATCGCGACGAAACTCACTAATGGTCGGGGAATCGGAGTTCCCTCCCGCCAAATCATGCAGAATACCAAACGCGTATTCTGCCAAGCGCATTTGGCGTTGATTTGGCTGAATGCCAAAAGCGCATTCAGCGTTGATTCACAACTCAAAATGTCTTGTTAATTCTAAAGTTCACTATATAATCAATTTAAAGCAACTAATTAACCAATTCAAAAACAACCGGAAGTTCAAGTCGTATGCTATACCCTGATTGCCCTTCAGGAAATGGGGGATAGGGTTCAGCATTTTGGACAGCCGCGAGGGCGGCATTATCTAACATATGTGAACCAGAGGAACTGGCAATCTTTGGGTTTTGAATGGTGCCATCTCTAAGAAGTGTAAAACGGATCGTTGTTGAAGAACCTTCTTCAAAATTTCGAACATTTGGTGGAAAACGTTGAACTTCTTTAATACGTTCACGGACTTGCTTCAAAAATTCGGTGAATGACTGCTTTGTATCATCAAAATTTGCAGCAGACAGACCAAGATCCATTGAAACATTAAAATCCATAGAAACTAAACTTGTTTCCATATTCATTGCCGTTGTTAGTCCAGTGTTTTCAAACTTAGGCAATTCAAACTTAGGTACTGTGGAGACAATTTTAACTTGCCGGGTTTGTTCCATTACACCTTTTCTGCTTTCCAATGTCGTGGGTCCCATCGTCTTATCAGTCGGAAGATCAGTCATTGGAATAGTGAAATCTGCCGGTCCCACTGAAATGTTCGTACTTGGTGTTATCCCATTGTACTTCGGTGCAGGGACTTCAACGGCTTTCGGTTTTACAACTTTCTGGGCACGGCGTGGGGGGATGACGCGTTTAGTCGGAGCTTTCGGTGCCTTCACAACAATGCCTTGAACCTTATCAACGTTCATCTGTAAAACTGTCTTTTAACAAACCAGACAGCAAAGAAGATAATGGCGACAGCGTGAAGACCAATTGCAGTCCCAAATGCGAACTTCCTTGCTTTTACTTTCCATTTTTTGGTTGCTTGACGATTTTCCCGTTGCGCTTCAACAAATGTGATTGAAACTTCGGAAGATTTTTCAGATGCCATCCTTCTCGCAACGTTCGACGGTTTAACACCTATGCCATCAGCCATTGTTATTTTTCTTTTATGACGCTTTCTTCTCCGTTTACCAGAAATGTGATTAGAGAGTGCGTAACTCATTCAGTTTAGTCCTCCCAGATTTTGGAAAAGGCAATTTGCCTATATTTATGGATTCAAATTTCGGTATATCATACTAAAGCACATTAAAAAAGCAATTCACGGATAAAATCGAACTAACCATCATCATAACTGAGTAGTTTACAACGATTACCTTTCATTACAACGGAACCTAAAATCTTCAATTCCCCTTTTTGTCCAGAGGCGTTTTGTAACGTCAAAACGGTTCCACGTAAAAGTTGGAAACCATTGTAGGATGTTGTCGGTTTATCGAATCGTATATTTACAAAACTAAGGTTAAGACCACCGTATCTGTCAATCCACCTTTTCATACCGACGTTACATTTTTTATTTAGATTTGACCAAGCGAAATCAGATGGAAATCCGCTTTTAGGAAAAGCTGGATAAATCCAAGAAACATATTCCTTCTCTTGTACCCGCAACCCGTTTAACTTTGCAATATCTTTGCTATTTAAAGCGTCAACGACTGCCAGACCAATTTGGTCTGGCGAGTCGAGACTGTTTTCCCATACTCGGCGCTGACATCCCATCAAACTACTGCTAAACAGCAGAACTGCAATCGCAATGTAAGTGAGGTAGCACCCAGCAGAGATTGTAGTACTACACTGTTTAGTTCCGTACACTCGTTGTCCAGCCTTTTGTCCAATCGTTGTCAGGGTCTACACCACCGATGAAGGCAACCTGGTCGAAGAACGCGTCGGTTGGTTTTGCTGGTGTTACGGAAGCGGTACCTGTACCGGGTGTGAAGTTCGGATTATCCTTGTTGAACGGGTCTGAGAGATTCGGGTCGGTTTCAACATTATCAAGCCCTTTTGCCCACGCTGCTTCGTCGAAACCGTCATCATCCTTTTCATCGCCAAAGTTGCCTTTACCGTTTTCAAAGAAGATGCTGTTTTTAACAACCAATTTACCATCTTCAGCTTGCTTGTGTGATGATTCATTGTTGACATCAAGTCCGACTTTGTTAAAGCCTGTGACGATAAAGTTTGCATACATACCAGCGGCACCTTCACGAATCAACATACCGTTATCACTTTCAGGACCAGCAGGATCACCGACGAGAGTCACGTTGAAAATAGTTGGTGCGGAACGCGGAGTCGCTTCGTTATCTTTACTGCTGTTATCGTTTTCAAAGCCGTTATCTGCGTCATCGCCATACTGCTGTGCAACCCAGAATTGACCTTTACCTGTCCAACCATCGGTCCAATCAAACGAATCATCACGTGCACCAGTGACAAGCGCGTATTTGAGGTTAACAGTGCCACCGAACATTTCAATACCATCATCCTGGTTCATGTGTACCTGGACGTATTCAATAACCGTGCCGGAACCAACACCTTGTAAGGCGATACCGTTCAATTCATTGTCTGGACTAAATTCAATACCAGCGTACTCAACACGGACATAACGTAGCACACCACTGTTATCGGTAGGATTGTTTCCCCCAAAATCTCCTGTGTCACCTTCGCCAGCGGTAACACCCTGGTTTGTGGGTGCTCTACCGTTTATAATCAGACCACCCCACTGTCCACGTGCGCGTTGTCCAATTTCGGCATCACTTGTCATAACGATGGGGGCATCGGCTGTGCCTTCTGCCATAATCTTACCGCCTTGTGCGACAATCAAGGTGCCATTTTGTGCCTGTTCCCCGTAAATAGTGACACCTGGTTCAATTGTTAACATAGCACCATCTTCCACAAACACGGCTCCGCGCAACAGATAATCAAAATCCGATGAAAGTGTTTTATCTTCTGTGAGTTTGCCTTGTAAGACAACCACTTCACGTCCGTCAACGACAATGATTTCCTCAACCGTTGGTTCTGGTTCACTATCTTCATCTTCACCACATCCGACAAAAGCTAAGGTTAATCCGACTGTGAAAACGACCATTAACTGAAACAGCCATGCAAATTTATCTTGAGTCCGATCTGAATTTAGGGTTGATACGATATTTGACATTAGTTTAGCAAAGCTCCTTTTTTTATTTTAAATCCTATTCGCGATAATAATTGGACTTTTCATTGCGACCACAATCCATTGATTGGAAGTCACTGCTATCAATTTCTGTCACGTTTAATACTACTCATTAATTGTTACAAAATGCTGACGAGGTTATGACTTTTTATCGGCTCTTTATTATCTCTGCGGCTTATTCCCAACATCAAAAGAAATGTCTGATAGACTTTCATAAGTCGTTAGCGTGGTTATAGGTTATAACTTATCCCAAATGAAAACGATCTGCCAATTTTGTAACTGACAGAAGTCTCGTTACCCTGTTTGAAATGAACAGCAGGGTCAAGCAGGTTTTTAGCGGAAAAACTAAATTTATATGCATCAGCGACTGTTCTACTAAAACTTAAATCTAACTGTCCCCGTGGTTGTTCATAGACATCTGGCGCACCATGGTTACCTACATCGGCAAGTCGTCGTCCATAAATGTTATATGCAACCGAGCTTGAAATTCCCCAATTTGGTTCTTCATATCCTATGGAAAGATTGATGATGTATGGACATTGTCCCTGCAATGGTCGTTCGGAAGATGTCTGAATACCAACATCCTCGGGGAGTACAACTTTTGAAGTAATAAACGCAGCGTTTGTATTGATTGAAAAAGCACTCAATTTTGATGAGAGAACACCTAAGTTTTGACGCGCTTCAAATTCCAACCCGTAGTTGTCTGCTGCTTCTGCGTTTTCATAAGTAATGCGAACTTCTGCTTGCGGTTGGATAATTTGTTCAATCGGTTTTTGAAACCGTTTGTAAAAAACACTGATTGCCACAACACCGCCCCCGCTTGTATTTGGAAAAACTTCCCAACGAAAATCGTAATTGTTAATTAGTGTGCGTTCTAAGTCAGGATTTCCAAGAATGGTCCTCCCACCAACAAAGTCTGTAAATTCAAACGGGGCAAGTTCTCGGAAATCAGGACGCGTGACTGTCCGCGACACGGCAGCCCGCAAATTCATCCGTTCTGTTAATCTATATGTGAGGTTGAGTCCCGGAAGCAGATCAAAGGTTTCCAAGTCTGCCTTAATTGGCTTCAAGACCGGAGAAAACGGATCAAATGTTGTGACGACTTGATTAGAGGATTCCAGTCGCAGTCCCGTCATCACTTGCCATTTTGTGGTAAGCGGAATATCAAGCATCAGGTATCCGGAGTAGATATTATGGTCAGCGAGGTAGTTATCAGTCGCAAGAGTGGATTCGCGTAATTCAAAGACGCGTGGGGCGATATTTTCAGTTTGAAAAAGCGTTTCCGGTGGTGAGGACAGATCAACAGCTGTGTCAACATTATCTGAAGGCAAGAATCTGAATCTTCGCACATCAAACGAGCGCGCTCTATCTCGAAGGAGACCGCCAAATTTAAAGAAACCTGTTTCCCTTATCGGTAATTTCCAGTCAACACGAGCATTGTATTCATCATCTTCAAGGTCAAAGAAGAATCTACTGCCGCTATGTGTAACATCGCGGAATGTATACGTGCCGTCCCCTCTATCTTCATAAATTGCTTCACGAGTGTCGGGTTCATCACGCGCCGCACGCGAATAGGTGAGCCGCCATTCCATAGAAAGGTCGGATTGGTCTGATGCCATTTCCATAGCAGCAGATTTTTCCTCAGTAGCAATATTTAGCAATTCCGGTTCTCCAAAATTGAAACCGTGTGTGCCTGCTAATTGACCTGAAAAAAGCTGACGTTCTACATATCTAAGGCGCGCACTCCGCAAGTCTGTATTTCTATCTGCGTTAAAACCTTCCCACGTTCGGGTTTGATCTTCTGCGGCATGTGTTGTAAGTGTCCGTAAGCTAAGCAGATGATATGGTGAAAACCGAAGGCTGGCATTGACAACACTACCCCAGTCAACTTCATGCCCACTTTGTTCTATGTCATAATTGGTTACGGGTGAAAGTGTTTCGTTTAATCCGATGCGGAATGCTTTGCGCACCTGCGTACTATAGCTATGGCTATTGCCGTAGGAGATAACACCGAGATACCCGAATTGTTTGCCAAAAATTGTATTGCTGTTACCGATACTGAATTTATAGCCTTGATTTATGGGGATCGCATGTCGTTCAGGAGACCAAACGTTAGAAAAAGCACGTCCGAATTCTTGGATCTCTTCACGTGTAAATCCTGTTGTAGTAAAACGACCACGTTCGCGGATAGGAATTCCACCCGCTTTTTCTTCAATTATTTCTGGTAACCTACGCGAACCGTCATCAAATCCCAAAAAGTCAAGACTTCCACCAGGATACGTCAATCCGTCTGTGCCGGTTGCCTGTGTGTTGAAACCTGTTGATAGGGACAGCGACATCATCAATGCTTCGGGGAAGTCTTTTGTAAATACTTGCACAGAACCGCCAGCAAACCCACCCGGTTGGTCAGGGGAAAATGTCTTCACTGTTTGGAGGCTTGCAAGCAAACTTGCCGGAAAGATGTCCATCGGGACCACCCGGCGATTTGGCTCAGGACTCGGAATTTCCACATTATTGAGAAGCGTGTTACTATAACGTTCACCTAACCCACGTACAAATACATATTTGCCACCTACGATACTCACACCCGTTACACGCTTAATCGCCTGAGCCGCTGAAGAGTCTGGCAACCGGCTTATTTCTTCAGTACTAATGCTATCCTCAATTCGAGAACTTCGCATCCGTTTTTCAAGAAGCCCGCGTTCCCCAGATTGACTTAAGCGCACTTTCATATTAATCGCATCTAACTTTACAACTTGAGGTTCCAGTGTAACATGTAACGGCTCCGATAAACCTTGGGCGTTGACTTCAATATCAGAAAGTCCAGCAGCGTTGTAGAAAGGTGCGGATATTTGAAAAGCATAAGTACCAGGAGGCAATTCTAAAGAAAATGTGCCAGTTTCATCAGTTTTTACTTTAATGTTTGTGTCTACAATCTTTATCGTCACATCAACCAACGGTGTATCGGTATCGCTATCTACGACAACACCTGTAATTTTTACGGTCTGTTGTGTTTCTTGGGCAGCTGCATCTGCTGTATAGATGAGTCCCATACCAAGCATAAAAAACAACAACCCGATACGAAGACCTTTCATGTTTCCTCTCTTTATAATTTCGTCGGCTATAGATAATTCTGTTTATTCTTAAGCAATTTCCAATGGTGAAAGAATTTTAACCCGAAATTGAAACAAAATTGTGTAATTTCTTTGGCAAATACAAGAAATTATTTTACTTGTATTGAGAGTATAAACCTGCAATAATAAACCAACACAGATTTAACTTTTGAATGGAAACTCAAAATATATGATTGCGGAATTGCTCAGAAAAACGACCCATCTGGCAGGATTCTTCTTACCTTTAATATACATTGTCTTGGATAAATCCACTATGTTGCTAATTGTCGGTTGTTTGGCAGGTATTGCGGTGGTAGTAGAATTCTTGAAATGGGTATCTGTGCCTTTCAGAGATTTCTTCTTTCGCATTTTCAAATTCATCCTCCGAACCCATGAACAGAAGGGAGCGATTACAGGCGCGACTTACTATATCGTCAGTATCTTGCTATGCATTTTCTTCTTTGAGAAGTCTATTGCTATCGTCTGTATTTTTTTTATTATTTTAGGAGATACCGCTGCCGCCTTAGTTGGTAGAAGGTGGGGGCGAACAAAACTTATCGGCAATAAGAGTTTGGAAGGGAGCGCAGCTTGTTTTGCCACCTGTGCTCTAATCACGCTTTTCTGGCTAAATCCGATTATCGGTCTTGCGGGAGCATTTGTAGCAACTCTTGTGGAACTTTTGCCGCTTCGAATAGATGACAACTTGACAATGCCTCTCATCTCTGGTGCCGCGATGCAGCTTATGGTTAATTACCTACCACTATAACGGACATCTACAAATAGTAACCCTCCTCAGACAGGGTTATTCAGTTTTTGGTTTTTCGGACGAATTTTTAACATCTGCTATATACCCAGAACGGTAGGTGCGGTTTCTAACCGCACCGAATTTAGAGCAAAAACCTTCTATTGACTTTCCTTGTAGGATGCGGTGCGGTTCGGAAACCGAACCATAAGCGTCAATTTAGCGTGCCTCCAGGCCCGGTAGGTTCGGTTTGTAACCGAACCGGACCGAGTCCAGGCGAATCCTGTGTGTTTTGTTGAGCAGCACTGCTTAGTGGACAGGATAGATGGAGGTTTCTGCGTAGACTCCGGTTCGGTTACAAACCGAACCTACCGGCCTGGGCATTCAGGGCATAATTCTTTTCTTAAATTGACGCCTATGGTGCGGTTAGTAAACCGAACCTACTGTTCTGGGGTATTAACTTTTAGTAAACCTCAATAACGGTAAACTCTTAAAACTGAATAACCCTACCCTCAGACAATTCCACTTGACAATTTGTCCGATTTCATATACCTTTATTAATATGTCAACTGAGACCTATAGAAAACCGATTCAACCGACAGAAAGTTTCCGTGCAATTCCCGTAGCAGTACCCGAGAATCTCGCGAACATCCGAATAATCCTCTTTGAACCGCGTGAGCCGGGAAACATTGGCTCTGTCGCAAGGGTTGTGAAGGGGATGGGACTCTCGCAGCTTTACCTTGTAAATCCTGTTCCGTTTCAGCATGTAGACGCAGCATGGTATATGGCACACGGTGCAAAAGACATTCTGGAAAACTGCAAGGTTGTCCCCGAACTGAAAGATGCGCTTGAAGGCGTACAATATCTTGTGGGCACAACACACCGTCGCCGTGATATGCGCCTTCCATCACCTGTAACTGCTCGCGAAGCTGCGGACACAATCGCTTCCGTTTCACAAGATAAACCCGTAGCACTGCTCTTTGGACGTGAAGACTTTGGGTTATCAACGGATCAGATGAGTCTCTGTCAATTGACAGCAAGCGTGCCGATGGCGACCAAAAATCCGTCTCTAAATTTAGCGCAAGCTGTACAAATCTTCGCGTATGAGGTATTCATTGCAAGTTTAGGAGAACATGCCCCCGCTGAAATTGACTATGCCGAAGTCAATGCTTTAGAGGAATTTTATGGACGGGTTACGCGTTTGTTAGATAAAGTCGGCATGTCCCCGTATAATCAGGAATGGGAGACGTATCTGAAGTCGTTACGGCGCGTTTTTTCTCGTGCCCCACTTGAGCCGCGAGACATTGCTACGCTTGACATGATATTCTCTACAACCTATCGACATATTGTGCGGTTAGAAGAGAGATTAGAAAAGACAAAAAAATAACAGACACACGCAGCGGGTCTTTGCCTGATTTGTAATAGAGGAAAACATGAGAACATTTGGCACTCACGGTCCCGTGAATCCTAAAGATCATTACGTTGTCTCACGCGACGCTGAACTCGCTGATTTCATCAACCGCGTCAAGATGGGACGATATATTGTTATATTCGCCCCTCGGCAGACAGGCAAAACGACTTTCTTTCAATGGGCTCTTAAGGCACTCACAACTGATCGGACAGAAACCTACTTCCCGATTGAACTGAATTTTCAGGTCTATGAAGACTATAACGCAACCGATTTTTACACCTCACTCTATGAAAGGATTTATGAGGAGATTAAATGTGTCTTTGAGAAACGCGGATACGTGACATCTGAAACGCTTAGCCAATTCTTGGAAAACACGAAGTTAACCGATCACGTTGCAATGCTGGAATTCTTCCAACAGTTCGGGGCTTTTCTTGGAGATGAAAAACTTGTCCTCATCATTGACGAATTTGATGGCATTCCCCGTGATGCTGTAAGTGGTTTCTTGAATGCACTCCGCACTATCTATGTTCAACGTTCTATGCGTGAATGTCCCTATAGCATCGGTATTGTAGGGGTTAAGAGCATTACACAACTTAATCTAAACCGCTCTATTTCGCCGTTCAATATCCAAGACGAGTTCACTTTGCAGAACTTCACCTTTGAACAGGTGCGCGATCTGCTTGCTCAGTACACAGATGAGGTCGGTCAAACTTTTGCTCCTGAGGTCATTGAGAATATTCATAGACAAACTGCCGGACAACCTTTCCTTGTCAACCGATTAGCGCAGATACTCACAGAGGAGATGAATATTCCGAAAACAGAAACAATTACGATGACGCACTTTTCACAAGCACACATAGAAATACGCGAAGAAGATAACGCGAACCTTACACATCTGATGACCAATATCCGTAGAGACCCAAGCTATAAAAATATCCTTATGCGCATCGTTTCTTATGAGAGGGGTATACGCTTCAATCCACGCAGAGAAATCATCAGTGAACTTGTTACACTCGGTGTTATCGCAAAAGCACCGGATGGAATGTGTCAAATTGTTAATCCGATTTACCACTATTGCATTTTGCAGGCGTTCAAACCTGAAATGAATGGGCTTGAGCAGGACTATCTCCCTGAAGACACAGATTTTCTGGACTATCTCACACCGTCAGGGCAGATTAATATGGAACAGCTCCTTGACAACTTCCAAAATTTCATTGCACGTGTAGGATTTCGGATACTTCAAGTCCCAGAAACCCCGAAAGAATACCATGCAGAATACCAAACGCGTATTCTGCCACAAGACCTCCTCTACGCCTATCTTGACCAGTTTGTTAGCCTGATCCGTGGTGCAATGTTCCTTGAAGCACAAACGGGACGTGGCAGGATGGACATGATTATCGTTCACAACGGTCACAAATATATCGTTGAAACAAAGATTTGGGAGGGAGAACGGCGCTATGATGCAGGTAAGAAACAACTGGCCGCATATCTCAAATTAGAACGTGTGCGTGAAGGGTATTACGTCGTTTTCGATCATCGTGCCGAACCGGAACCACGCGTCCAAACAGAGACGATAGATGGGGTGACTATCCGATGTTACGTCATTCCTGTGGTGCAGGAAGTCCCTGCAGACCTGGCATAGGGTTTAGGCAAACATACGGATAATCTAATCTTCTCTACAACTTATCAGTATATTATGCGGTTGGAGAAGCGATTAGAAGATTCTGCTTGAAATTTTGGGTATACTGACGTATCATATATACATATCTTTGTTAGGCATAGACAAAAATGCGACACATAAAACTCCTCGTTTGGCTCATCTTTATCCTATCCGGCGCAAGTGCCCTCATCTATGAAGTAATATGGATGCGGCAACTTACACTTGTCTTCGGCAGCACCGTCTTTGCGACAAGCACTGTGCTAACAGCATTCATGGCAGGACTCGCCCTCGGCAGCTACTACTTCGGCAGAAAGATTGATGAAAGCAAAATATCGCCTTTAAAACTTTATGCCTTCCTTGAAGTGGGTATCGGTGGATTCTGTATCATCTGGCCCCTGTTGTTATCTGTTCTTACCGCCCTTTATGTGCTTATCTACCGCAACATTACATCCGAATTCTATACCCTCTCACTCATCCGTTTTGTCCTGACCTTTGGCATATTATTAATTCCCTCAACATTGATGGGTGGCACTTTACCTGTCCTGACACGGTTTTTTGTGAAAAGATTGGAACAGCTCGGAACGAACATTGGAATACTATATGCGTTGAATACGTTCGGTGCAGTCATCGGCACGGTGGCAGCAGGATTTTTCCTGATTGAAGCAATGGGCATAAAATGGTCACTCGGTGTAGCAATAGCAATTAACTTCGGTGTTGCGTTGGTTGCATTGGTATTAGCACAGCATGCACACAAAATAGAAGAAGGAAAGTCAGCAGGGCAAAAGGAAGCTGTAGGAAGTGAACAGGAAGCTGCAATACCCGAAATTAGCAAACGAGAACGGCAATTGGTTCTATGGGCGATAGGTATATCAGGTTTCTGTGCTTTGGCGTATGAAGTGTTGTGGACCCGTATTCTCGTATTCTTTCTTGGGAGTACGACTTATGCGTTTGCCACGATGCTCGCTGCATTTCTGTTCGGCATCGCACTTGGCAGCATGGTCTTAGCACGGTGGGTTGACAGGATAAAACAACCGGTTACCATCTTCGGCATTTTACAACTCGGTATCGGACTCTTCGCGCTTGCCCTGATGCCGGCATTTGAGCGGTTATATGGGATGACTTATGCGCTGCAGTCAACATTCGGTGGAAGTAGATTCTGGGCATTTTTTTCTTGTTTCGTTGTAATGAGTCTACCAACATTTTTGATGGGTGCAAGTTTTCCGCTTGTTACCAAAATCTATACCGGCAATGCACGCCAACTCGGTAGAAGCATTGGTAACGTCTATGCCATTAACACAGTCGGCAGTATTTTAGGAGCGTTTTGTGCTGGCTTTGTGCTAATTCCACTATTGGGCATCCGTCCGAGTATTGTGTTGGCGGTGGCACTGAACACAAGTATCGGGTGTATGCTTGTTTTGAAAGGACTCCGTGTATCTAAAGTAGATGCGGGAAGCGGTGTCAGGTCTGTTTTTCAAGGGGTAGGTATCGTCGTACCGATACTCAATGTCGGTTTAGCAGTTATCTTATTATTGACTTTGAGTCAACCGCTCTTCTTGAAAAGCACAATTTACAAAACGCAACGTCCGGGCGATGAGGTTGTTGATTACAAGGAGGAGATAGATGCAACGGTAACAACACTGAAGGATGATGAAGGTGTCTACCGTCTCTATGTAGATGCAAACCAAGCTGCTGACGCTTCGCGGTGGGACTCCCCTTCGCATCGCGTCATAGCACATCTGCCATTGCTATTACACCCGAATCCGAAACGCGCACTTGTCGTGGGGTTTGGCATGGGTTTGACCTCACATTCAATTACACAGCACGACGTGAAAGTTGATGCCATAGAATTGTCAAAAGGTGTGATTTCTGCAGCACACAAACATTTCAAACATGTTAATGGCAATATATTTGAAAACCGACTATTTAACTATAAGGTTAATGATGGACGCAATCATATCCTCATGACGCAAACCAAATATGATATGATTTCTACTGGAATCATCCATCCGCTTGTGAGCGCTGGAAGTTCCAATATCTACACCGAAGATTTTTACAAACTGTGCAAAAGAATTCTTACTGAGGATGGTGTGATGTGTCAGTGGGTGCCGTTGCATCGTTTACCAGAAGCACACTATAAGATGATCATCCGCACCTTTATCAATGTCTTTCCAGAAACGACCCTTTGGTATAAATACACACCCGATTTTGTGATTCTTATCGGCACTCTTAAACCGCTTTCTATAGATTATAAAAACTTCATGGCGCGCAGCCAAAAACCGAATATACGTGAAGGGCTCGCGGCTGATGATTTAGACGGTATGTCGCTGTTAGACTCATTTATGATGGGACCTGAAGCTGTCCGAAAGTATGCAGGTGATGTGCCTATCCACACAGATGACCGACCCAGATTGGAATTCTTCAAAGGTGCAGATTTGGTGAGTTCCACAGCACAGAATATTATTGGAATGAAAAAATTTCGACAACCTGTCACACCATTTCTGAGAAATTACGGTTCAACACTTGAGCAACAAAAAGTGGTCAAGGAAAAAATTGATACGTACTTTAGAGCAACTCAGAAATTGATTCTTGGACAGATCGCTTATGCCAAAGCACAGATCGCTAATCCAACAGCGCAGCTTGAAAATGCAAGTACCCTAATGAACGATGCGGTGAGAATTAACCCACAAGACGAAACAATTCGCTATAATTTCGGTGTCGTCAGCGGTTTAATTCATGAAGATGAACAGGAACAACTCCGTCAAATTGAACAGCAGGTGCAGGAAACTATGCGGCAAAACCCTGAAGACATTCGGGGACACCTCTATTTAGCAACTGTGTACGAAGGGCTTGCGACAGAGTATGAGAGAAAAGGTGAGTTCGCAAAGGCAACAAAGGAACTTGCAAAAGCATCCAAGGAACTTGAGAATTTCCTCAAACGAGATCCACGCAGATCTGAGATATACCTCATCTTGGGACCGTTATATGAACGTCAAGAACGTTATAGAGAAGCACTCCGCACTTACGAACGTTTGGAGCGTCAAGAGAAATCAGTATCCCTACCCGCACCAATTCTTGCAGCGATGGCGCGACTCCATTGGATGTTGGAAAATGTTGATGAAGCGAAAAGTTATGCGCAAAAAGGACTGGAAGCAGATGCCAATTCATGGCGTTCGCATTACATACTCGGCAAGGTATTCCACGCTATGAATCAACCCGAAAAACGACATGAACACTACGCAAACGCTCTGAAAGTGATTGAGGAAGAAATTCCGCGTGCCTCAGATCCAAGTAGTTTACAAAGTTACAAAGAACAGATACAAAACGAGCTTAAAGAGATACAAAAATAGGAGGAAAATACAAACCTATTATGTCCCAAGAACCTTCTTTAAAACGGACACACTATTGTGGTGATCTGCGCTTGAGTGACGCAGGCACTACTGCTCAACTCAATGGTTGGGTGAGACGCCGTCGTGACCATGGCGGCGTGATTTTCGTGGATTTACGCGATAGAACGGGGATCACGCAAGTAGTCTTTGACCCGCAGATTGACGAAAAAGCACATGCACTTGCTGATGCTGTCAGAAGTGAGTTTGTCCTAAACGTCAGCGGAACAGTCCGTGAACGAGCACCAGGCGAACTGCTATTCAAAGCAGATGCAGCATTCCAGACGGAACTCTCCAATGGAACGCCTTTGTCATCTGAATTTCGATCTCTATTTTCGGATTTAGATGCTAAATACACACTGTCTGGTGACATTAATGTTGATGTTCGGGAAAATGATAAACGGTGGCTTCTCACCGATGTAGAAAATAATAGAACTTATGACATAACGCGGGAAGCGGGTAGTCTCAGTGTCTATCAGGGAACCGTTAATCCAGAACTTGCTACAGGTGAAATTGAAGTTGCTGTCAATTCGTTAAACATCCTCAATACAGCCAAAACACCGCCTTTTCCAGTTGAAGACGATATTGAGGTTGCAGAAGATATTCGCATGCGTTATCGGTTCGTTGATTTGCGCCGACCAGAAATGCAGAAAACGCTTGAAATGCGGCATAAAGCTGCTCTTGCAGCCCGCAACTATATGAATGAACAGGGATTCCTTGAAATTGAGACACCTATCTTGATGAATAGCACGCCAGAAGGTGCACGCGATGTGCTTGTGCCGAGTCGGCATTATCCCGGAAAATTTTATGCCTTACCACAATCGCCGCAACAGTTCAAACAGATTCTGATGATGAGCGGGGTTGACCGTTATTTTCAGATTGCACGTTGTTTCCGCGATGAAGATACCCGTGCTGACAGACAACTTGAGTTTACACAACTGGATATTGAGATGTCTTTTGCGGGAGTTGACGATGTGCTTGATGTAACCGAAGGTCTGATGAAGCGAATATTTGAGGAAGCAGGTCAAATCCCTGTTCAAACGCCTTTCTTACGGCTACCATACTATGAATCAATGGCACGGTTCGGTAATGATAAGCCGGATACGCGATTCGGTATGGAACTTACAGACCTCTCCGATGTGATGGCAGACTGTGATTTTCAGGTATTTACACGCGCACTGTCTGCTGGTGGACAGGTAAAAGGCATCGCTGTTCCCAGAGGTGCAGATTTTTCAAGAAAAGACATTGATGATTTGACTGAGTTTGTTGCGACTTACCGCGCAAAAGGGCTGGCTTGGGTTAAGGTTACAGAAGACGAGTTTTCATCCGGTATTGTCAAATTTTTCAAAACCGAGCAGCTCGAAACAGCACAAGAGAGAATGGGAGCAAAACCTGGCGACATCCTGTTTTTTGTTGCTGACCGTCCCAAAGTCGTTGCAGACGCGCTCGGAAATCTTCGCCTACATCTCGGTCGCAAACTTAACATGATTGATGAGAATCAGCACAACTTCTTATGGATCGTGGATTACCCGCTGTTTGA
The DNA here is from genome assembly GCA_965219695.1 of Candidatus Poribacteria bacterium. Lineage (GTDB taxonomy): Bacteria > Poribacteria > WGA-4E > WGA-4E > WGA-3G > MSPOR6. Next base: position 211,111 of record CBDCOJ010000028.1, read on the forward strand.
GTGGAGCGAAGAAGAAAATAGATACGAACCATTTCACCACCTATTCACCGGTGCAACAGAAGATACACTACCTTTATTAGATACAGACCCCAGTAAGGTTCGGAGTCAACACTACGATCTGGTGTGCAACGGGTACGAAATCTGTAGTGGGAGTGTCAGAATTCATCAATGGGATATCCAACAGAAAGTCTTTGATATTTTAAATATCAAACCCGAAGATGTTAAAAACCGATTCGGTTATTTCATTGATGCTCTGGAATATGGCACACCCCCACACGCGGGAATTGCTCCAGGGCTTGACCGTATTGTGATGTTAATGCGGAACGAGGAAAACATCCGCGAGGTAATCGCGTTTCCGAAATCACAGCAAGGACTTTGTCCACTTACTCATGCCCCATCTAATGTGACAGAGGAACAATTAGAAGAATTGTCAATTCGCGTAAATATTGACATATAAGGGCAAGTCGTAATTGACATGAATTTATTATTCATCTCATCAATCCTGTAACAATATCAATGTAGAGGAAATATTCTAACTACAAAAGGAAATTTACTATGAGTAATAACGGAAATACAGAAAGCAACTTTGGACTACTTATTGGCATAGTCATCGCTATTATTGTCGGTGCACTTTTCGGGGGTTTTGCCCCAGAGTATGCTAAACATACCCATATTTTAGGCGACATATTCTTAACCTTACTGAATATGATTGTAGTACCCCTTATCATCTTCTCAATGGTCGTAGGAATCACAAACTTGGGTGATATCCGCAACCTCGGTTCCATTGGGGGACGCACCGTCCTTTATTATATGGCAACGACTGCCATTTCTGTCCTCATTGGGATGATTCTCGTCAACATCATTGCCCCTGGAAAGGGAATAGAGTTATCAAAAGAAGGGGATAAATATCCTCAACTTTCCTATACACTGAGTGGTGAGAATAATCTCACTGCAACGTTACCAGAGGGGCAAATTAAAGAAGACTATTCCGACAAATTTATAATCACACTTGTTGACCAAAACCTGGTAGGGGAAATAGAATCTATTGAAGGCAATCAAGTGACTGTGGCAAATTGGCAAGACTTGTCCGGTGAAATTGACTACATCATAACAAAGACTGGTAAGACTTTGATGATCGCAGAAAATCAATTTACCGATCTGAAAGTTGAACAATCTGGTACTGGTGTTGCAATTTCACTACCAATTGCTTCAGAGGTTGAAGGCAAACAAGAACGGACTATGGGGCAGACCATTATGGAAGTCTTCTTGGGTAACAAAGAAACTGGTAAACAGGGCATGATTGCATCAAACATATTTATGGCGATGGCGAATATGGACATTCTTCCGCTTATCTTTTTCTCCCTCATCATGGGTGCTGCTTTGTCAGTTATTGGGGATGCAGGTAAACCTGCAATCGCTATCTTCAACGCGTTTAATGAAGCTGTGATGCAGATTGTTAACTGGATTATGATACTTGCACCAGTCGGTATTTTTGGGTTAATTGCAGGCAGAATAGGTGAAGCGGAAGGCTTCGCTAAATTCTTACCAGAATTAGCAGCTGTTGGTAAATACAGTATGACGGTGATATTAGCACTCGGTTTCCACGGTCTTGTTATCCTACCAGCCTTGCTATTCCTATTAGGACGACGGAACCCAATTGGATATGCTAAAGGAATGGGAACAGCCTTACTTAATGCATTTTCTACCGCAAGCTCAAGTGCCACACTCCCATTAACAATGGAGAATGTTGAGGAACAAAACGGAATCTCTAACCGCACAGCAAGTTTCGTGTTGCCGTTAGGTGCTACTATTAATATGGATGGCACAGCACTTTATGAAGCTGTTGCTGTTATGTTTATTGCACAAGTATATGGAATAACAATGGGACCAGCAGAACAACTCATTATCGTCCTGACTGCAACACTCGCGGCAATCGGCGCAGCGGGGATACCTGAAGCAGGTCTCGTTACCATGGTAATCGTCCTAAAGGCAGTTGGTTTGCCAATTGAAGGTGTTGCGTTAATACTCTCAATAGATTGGCTGCTTGACAGATTCCGCACCACCGTTAACGTTTGGGGCGACAGTGTCGGTGCTGGCATCATTGAAACTTATGAGTCTGGAGATTCTACTGAAGTTCCAGCAACTTAAGTTTAACCTGAGTTTAAATAAGGTTAGGTTGAACGTAGTGAAACCATAACTGTCAATTTAGCAGTTAGATATGTTTGAAATATATCTTTTGTAGGAGCGATCTCCGAATCGCGACCCGTTATTCAGTCGGGAATCGGAGTTCCCTCCTACCATTGAATCGGATGTCTTAATTGACACCTATAGATTGAACGTAGTGAAACCCAACAAGTGTCATAAGCGTATATATTAGCACAAATTTACTACGACTATAGTTGACCTTGCGTTAATTTATTCTGTTAAACACTTTTCAACGTGCAATTGATACGTTGAATCTTCCTTGTCGGTCTGCTTTGAAAACGCCCGATTCCATTAGCGTACCTATAAGAAAGACTTTAAAACATCCCTATACAAAATGAATTCCCAAAACGACATAACTCCACGACAATCAGGCATTTCTGGTGAGACGGCACTTGCAATCATTAGTGTCACACTCGCTGCCTTATGGATAGCATTTGCCTTCTACCACGGTACGAGTTCTGATGCAAATGGAAATCGAATACTGTTATTGCATCCGCTTGTTCCTATCGCGCTGATTGCGCTGCTCATTCGTATTTACCGATGGGTTGACATAAAATTTGTTGTTCATCTTGAGATCATTATGATAGGTCTCTGGCTCTTTGTTAAATTGCTGGGGATCTTGATGCCCTTCATCCTCGGCTTTGGATTTGCCTATCTCTTTAGGTTTCTGTGGCGTGCACTTCCATTCAAGAAGTATTACCAACGTGCGATTGCAACTGTCTTGATCGTTCTTATTTGTAGTGGTGTGTTAATATTCACTGGCATAGGCGTTGGCAATCAAGTGAGCCAAATGGCGAAGGGTTTACAGAAGTTTTATCACGAATCCTTGCTGCCGTTAGTCGTAGGGGAAAAGTTTACAGCATTAGCATTTGATACATCTGGAGAAACACAAACACTCTATCTTGCGACAGATCACGGAATCTACTTTTACAACATTGTGATGGATCCAGAAACGGATAAAGAAAAAATAGAAGATAGAAAAAGAATAACGAACGGTGAAATAATTGGAAAAAAAATTAGCGCGATCTCCGTGAATAATTACTATATCTATGCTGGCACGGATGATGGCGTTTATAGATGTACTAAAAAAATTGTACAGATGGTAAGTGGAAAGAAGGATGATTCATCTGAATCTACCTCGCGCATAGGATTTCTACGAAAAATTTGGCATGTAGTAATAGGAAAGAAAAAAGAATCAATAGATTTGGAATGGACGAAAATCATAACAAATGTATTTGACGATCTTGTAGTTCAAGCTATCAACACACCTTCTTGGAATTCAAATTTAATTTATGTCGGAACAAATAAAGGTCTATTTTTCAGTGAAAATTCTGGAGACACATGGGTTGAGGAAGAGAGTAATAAGATTGTAGATAGGTCTATTGTTGATATCACTTCAATTGAGAAATTAAGAGGCGCAAGTGATGACGTCCCGAAGTATTTCGAGCGTAAAGACATACCTATGTATGTTGCAAGTATTGTAAAGACTGACCAGACTACTTCTCAACCGGCACAAGAAGAGGTAAGCACCGATGATTACCAGAATGCTACAGATCAGGAAAGTCTTGAACAGCCAATAGCTATTGCACAAGACGCAATTCCAATAGAACCTAAAGATAAAACTACAACAGTTATACATTGGCGGAAAAATCCTTCTATGGAATGGAAAGAACTTAAACTCGACATAGATTCTGTGCCACAAATTAATGTGCTTGTAGCAACCGACAATAAAGCAGAAGAATTCTATGCGGGTACAGCAAATGGGATATACCGTTGGTACGAACATAACACAGGACAAAGAATACGATCTTCTGACCAACTACCACAATCAATCTCTTTGTTAGCCTCTGCACCTTCTGGATTATATGCTGGCAATGAGAGCGTAATCTATTTTGGTTCTGACGAATCTAACGAAATAGAGATTTGGAAAAGTTCTATTCTAAAAGAAAATGGGATATTAGCATATAGAGATTCGGAAATTGTCAAACAGTTTCAGGAATATCTAACGAAGAGAATCCCTGGCTGGACAGCCAGCGGTGGTGCTTTTGTTAAGTGGTTGTCCGGATTAGCCGGTTCTATCGCTTTCCAGTTTGGCGGTCTCCTCGCTACAGTATTCCTTGCATTCATCGTTTTTGTCTATGCAAGCCAAGGGTTTGACAAATATTTCCGTGGTTTCATCAGTTTAGTTCCTGAAAAGCATCGCGAAACCGCTATGGCATACCTACGCGAGATTGATAGAAATATGCATCAGTTTCTCAAAGGGCAATTCATTGTGATTGTAATTATTTCTATTATCTCCTGCATCGTCTATCGCATTATTGGCGTGCCTTTCGCGCTGCTTGTTGGCATATTAGCAGGACTCTGTAATGCGATACCGACCTTCGGTCCTTTCATTGGTGGCGGATTCGCCTACATCGCAATGTTAATGGGACTCGCAGCGAGTGAATTTGACAGCCTCGGTTTTCTTGTCCGTTGTGTTTTTGTGTTGGGAGCAATCCTCGGTATTCAGGCTATTGACAATTCCCTTATTTCTCCGAAGGTGATGAGCAATGCTGTTGACGTTGATCCGTTGCTGATTATGTTTGCCGTTATCGTTGGTGCTTCTATTCTCGGTTTTTGGGGCGTTCTACTGGCAATCCCGATTATAGTTGTAATAAAATCTATCATTGCCGTTTCAAAATCCACCGCAAATGGAACGGACACGCAACCCGCACAGGAGCAACCTTAATGCAAAACCAACTTCCTATTGTCGCTATTGTTGGCAGACCCAATGTCGGGAAATCATCCCTCTTTAATCGGATTACGGCGGATGCACGCCCAAGTTCGGCACATCCTAAACAGATTGCTGTAGTCAACGATAGACCTGGTGTAACGCGCGATCGTAACTATGCAGATGTAAAGTGGGGCAAAACACCTTTTACCATTGTGGATACCGGCGGTATGGACGTTGACCCCGATGACCCACTTATTGATAACGTTCAGCTGCAAGTTGACCAGGCTTTAGCAGAGGCAACGCTCGTCCTATTTGTCGTTGATGTCCGAACCGGTGTTATGCCTCACGACATTATTGTTGCAGATAAGCTACGTGCGTCTGGAAAGCCTATCATCCTTGTTGTCAATAAGGCGGATAGCGTCAGCCTTGAAATGGAAACGGCAGAATTTTTTAGACTCGGTTTGGAAGAACCCGTTTTGACTTCCTGTGTACAAAACATAGGTGTCCGCCAACTTCTTGACGAAGTGGTGGAAATTCTGCCTGAAGTTGATGATACATCTGAACATTCTTCCAAACCGATAAAAATGGCTATTGTTGGTCGCCCGAACGTCGGTAAATCATCAATTCTCAATTCGCTGCTCGGTGAAGAACGTATGATTGTGGACAACCGTCCCGGTACAACACGAGATGCTGTTAATATCCGATTTGTATACCAAAATATCCCTTTTGAACTTGTTGATACTGCCGGAATGCGGCGTAAATCTTCAATTAAAGATGAATTGGAATCTGAGACTGTCCAACGAGCAATCCACAGCATCCGTCAAAGTGACATCGCTGCGTTGGTATTAGATGTTACACAAGAATTAGCGCAGCAAGATAAAACGATAGCAAATTTTATTGCGCGTAACGGAAAGGCATCCGTGTTGGTATTTAATAAGTGGGACCTTGTTGAGAAGGATAATACAACCCACGGTGAATTTATGTCGCTAATAGAAGCACAGGTTCCACAATTAGACTATGTTCCCAAAATTTTTGTCTCTGCTTTAATAGGACAACGTGTTTCAAAAATCCTTGATATTGCACTTGAAGTTCATCGCGAGTATTGCACCCGTATTCCGACTCCAGCACTCAACGAACTGCTGTTAGAGTTGCGGACAGCACATCCGCCCCCACGTGTAAAAGGCACACGTCCGGCGCTGAAATATATTACACAGATTGAAACACAACCACCGACATTTCTGATTTTTGGTAGAAATACGCACAGAGTCCGTCCGCCTTACACAGCGTATTTAATCAACAATATTCGTAGTGCCTTCGGATTCCACGGTACACCGATCCGCATCTTTTATCGGAGAAATTAATTCAAAATTGTTAAAATCTCTTATGTGAGGTATCCGTCCCCCGCAAGTCCCAAAACAAATATATAGTGGATTTTAGAATTACATTGACACATTTACTCTGTAGGAGGGAACTCCGATTCCCGACTGAACGCTTTGATAGTCGGGAATCGGAGTTCCCTCCTACAATTGGAAAATGTAAAGTTAATTGTAGAATCTACTATAAAATAATACCGAATTTTTAGAGTCAAATATGACTGATTTTGTCATAATAAACCTGCCGATCCAGTCATAACAAAGGATCGTAGCACATTACAAAATCCTATCATTTTCCGATTGACTCTAAAAACTCTAAAAATCTTTCTATAACGTAAATACCGAGAAAAGAAATCGATTTCTTCAGGTCTTTATACCGAACTCACGTTGATTTTTAATTCAAAAATCCTAACTTACGAGGCATTTCATGGCAGCCCCAAAAATCTTTATCACTCGCCCCATTCCCGAACCTATTCTCGCCCAAATACAAGCCGAATGTGACGTTGACATGTGGCATACGAGTGCTATTTTACCACCTATCGCTGAAAAAATCCCACCGCTCGACGGATTGATGACTTACGGACATGAACCTGTCACCGCAGAGATGTTTGACACTTCGCCTAACCTTAAAGTTGTTTCTGTAGTTGGCGTCGGTTATGACCATGTTGATGAAGATGCAGCCAGAGAACGCGGCATTGCGCTTGGGCACACACCCGGTGTACTCAGCGATACAACTGCTGATATGACATGGGCACTCCTGCTCGCTGCTGCACGAAATATTGTGCCAGCATATAATCACGTTCAGGTTGACAAGCAGTGGCACTACTACGATCCAAATATTCTTTGGGGATATGATGTACATCACGCAACGATTGGGATTGTGGGCATGGGACGGATAGGCTATGCTGTCGCAAAACGCGCTGTGGCATTTGACATGAACGTGCTATATTACAAACGTGAACGGAGACCTGATTGGGAAGCGGAACTCGGCGTTGAATACGTTAAACTGGAACACTTGCTGAAGGTTTCCGATTTTGTGACGCTCCATGTCCCTTTGACAGAAGAAACGACTCACATGATTGGCAAGGCGGAGTTTGAATTGATGAAACCGACAGCGATTCTTGTCAATATCGCCAGAGGACCTGTTGTTGATCACGATGCGTTGTATGAAGCACTCACGGAAGGACAGATTGCAGGTGCTGCACTTGACGTAACTGAACCAGAACCGATTAACACCGACCATCCGCTTCTTGATTTGGACAATCTTCTCATAGCACCACATCTCGGTAGTGCCACAATTCAGACGCGGATGAAAATGGCAACGATGGCAATGGAGAATTTATTTGCTGGGTTGAAGGGAGAACAGTTGCCTTACGGTGTGCTGCATCCACCTCAGTAAAACGACATCCTTTTGGAATTAGAAGGAGTAGGGAAACATGACGGAAGAAAATATCTCAGGTATCACCAAGATTACTGTAAAAGGCTTCAAATCAATAGCGGAAGAATGTGAAATTGACATTCGTCCACTGACGATCCTTGCTGGTGCGAACAGTTCTGGAAAATCCAGTATTATGCAACCGCTGTTGATGCTGAAGCAGACTTTGGAGGCCCCCTATGATCCAGGACCGTTGTTGATTGCAGGACCAAATGTCCAGTTTACTGAGGCAGCACAATTTCTATCTAAATTAGACATTGAAATACGGACAGATCGTTTTCAGGTAAAGATTGAGACTGGTGTACCTGATTTGTCAACCTCTGTAGGAACAACTTTCAGAAAACGAAAAAACGGTTTTGAAATTGTTGAAATGACCAGAAAAGCAAATTTTGAGATTGATCATCCATCTTTTCCGCAGAATTTTATCTTGTATCCAGGTATGCCACCTGAAGAAATTAAATCGCTGGCTGATCAAGATTTGTCTTTCAGTGATTTAGATGTAGTGAAGCGTTCACGTTGTTTTTTGTATTTGGGATCGCGAAATAGTAATAAATTCTACGAAGCTACTTCTGGTTTTGAGCAATATATATTAGACACTATTCACATCCCTGGATTACGTGGTATCCCTGAGCGTATCTATCCTATTAGTAGTACCGAATCTAAGTATCCCGGAACATTTGAAAATTACGCGGCAAGTGTTATTCATGAATGGCAAGAAACTACAGATGAACGTCTGAAAACGGTTACAAATGCCCTACATACACTTGAATTAACTGGAAAAGTTGCTACTAAAAAAATCGGAGATGTAGGCATTGAAGTTCAGGTTGGGCGACTCCCTCACAGCAACGCTGGTAAAACGGACATGGTCAATATTGCCGATGTCGGAATTGGGGTATCTCAAGTTTTACCGGTTTTAGTCGCAGTGGTTGCTGCCGAGCCAGGACAATTGGTCTATCTTGAACAACCTGAGTTGCATCTTCATCCCAACGCGCAAGTCAAGTTAGCACAAGTCTTAGCAGATGCAGCAAAACGTGGTGCGCGCGTCGTTGCAGAAACACACAGTTCATTACTACTATTAGGAATTCAAACGCTTGTGGCAGAAAGAAAACTCTCGCCAGATTTGATCAAGCTCCACTGGTTCTCACGAAATGAAGATGGTATAACGGAAGTTGATAGCGTTGATTTAGATGAAGCAGGGACTTACGGTGAGTGGCCAGTAGATTTTAATGATGTCAGTCTCAACGCGCAGAGCCGTTATATAAAAGCATCACGATCGCGTTTCATTGAAGGGACATAATATGCGATCAAGGGATATGAAACGAATTGTGGTGAATGCCTCTGTTGCGCGTGCTGCAGGTGGTGAAAACGCAACCGCCTCTGTATCGATTAATTGCACTGAATTTCTTGAAGCCTTTCGAGACCAAACATCACACCATATTGTAATGACACTTGAATTGTCAGAAGAATGGGATAAACACCAATCGAATTTTGCATCCGCATGGTTAGCAAACATGATTGCCACAAAGAGATTCCATTATATCCAACTTCCCCAGAACAGGACTTTGCACGAAAAAATTGAAGCGACAGCAAGCCAACAAAAAGACATTAACGCGATGCTAAAAGATTTTCACCTTTTGGGAGCGGCACTGGAAGCTGATAAGACTATCATATCACTCGACGAAACCATCCGCACACTTTTCGCACAAGCATCTCAACGGGTTAGCGAAATTAGAGACGTTATCTGGGTAAACCCTGACAGGACAACAGAAGAGCAACCTATTACTTGGCTACAAAACGGCGCACCGCCAGAAGCGCGCCGTCAAATTTCTACCTATCCAACACAATAGCAATCTATCCTCGCCAAGCCGTATCAATACTGGTGTATCCGTGTGTATATTGATGCAAACGCGGTGGTAAATCTGCTAAAAACTGCTTACCTACATCCGGTATCTCCCACGGAATATCAATGTGATGTCTGCGGTCACGAAAACCGATTGCGCACGACAGCCGAATTTCGTCAATTTGGTTTGGGAATGCGGCATGATATGTGCGATGTGCAAAAACAATCATATCACCAGGATTCGTGAAAAGTGGTACACATCCTGGAACATCAAAGTCGGCATAAGCCTTCTCTTCTCCACCTACTTTGTAAAATGAACGTTTATCTGCTGTCAATTTGAAACCTTCCGGCCCCTCCCAGTTTTCCACATGAGAATCCGCAATCACACACAAGCCACCGTGTTCTGGACGCGAACCGGTGATGTAAAACCATTTGCCCGATGGCCACATTCCCCGGTTCAGCACGTCTCCTGAATTTTTCGGTGCATCCGAAGAAAATCCGCACCAATCGGTATGCCATGCAACAGGATGTGATCCGGGCATCCGAATAATAGCAGCAGAGCGATGGACAGTCAGTTCATCTGTACCAATCAGATGTTGATGAATTTTCATAAACGGTTCATATTCCAGTAGTTGCCACGCTCCAGCACCGGATTCAATCCAAGCGTGTCGTGTCCGACTCTGTCCATGCTCCAATTCTCTGTTTGGGTCTGTGCCATCAAAAACGGCTTGTTTCAAACTATCAACCAATTCATCTGGTAATACACTTTTGACAATTGCAAACCCGTGTGCATCTAAGCATTCGGACATTTGAGAAAGTTGATCAATTTCAAACTCATAAGTGTATCCAAGTTCAGGTTTTTGGATTTTTAAGTAGTGTTCCATAAAGAATATCCATAGAGTATTTTATGTGGCATTCTATTGTACGTCCATCATCATGTCAACGCAAATTTCTGAGGTATGTAAAGTTTTTTGCAGAAGTTTCGCTCAGGCGCGTTGTCTGAGTCATTTGCCATTTTCTGTCTGAATCACAGATTATCGCGGATAACGCAGAAAAACGCGGATTATGACAATGATAATACCCAATTATTCTGACAGTAAATTGGTGTCGCTTGTATACAATACACTTATACTCGAATCCAATCAAAAGGACTGCATCAGAAAATGTATTAAAATCCGCGTCATCCGATAAATCCTGGCAAATCCGCGATTCACACAACACACATACCCAAATATTTACACACCCTAAGACAGCAGGGTTATTCAGTTTTCTATATTTTTTCACAAGTGTTTATTTTTTATCAAAAGCAGATAGGGTGGGGTTTTTTCACCATATCTGCTATACTTCACCAAAAAACTACCTATTTTGAGGTGAAGAATGACAAGAAGAGAATCTTGCCACTTGTTAGATATGTTAGCAAAACTTAGAGACCCACACAAGGAGAAAGGGAAACGACATCCGTTGAAATCCATTCTCGCACTACTCGTCATCGGTTTGATGTGTGGACATAAAGGGTGGACATCTATCGCTACTTGGGCACGCTCACAACCAGCGCTCGGTTTTACACACAAGAAAACACCTTCTGCTTCAACGATCCATAATCTATTGAAAAAGTTAGATGCTGAAGCATTAGGAGAAACTCTGACACACTGGGTTAAAACCGTGATAAAAAGTAGAGCCGATTTGACAAGATGTTTGGACGCAGTCGCTATAGATGGCAAAACGATGCGCGCCTCCCAAAGAAGTGGTGCGATAACGAGCCACTTGCTCTCTGTCGTTTCGCATGAGTTAGGGGTTACCCTCACGCAGCGAAGTGTTAGCGACAAGACCAACGAAATACCGATCTCAACAGAGATCCTCAAAGCGTTTGATGTGAGTGGGAAGGTCATCACAACGGACGCACTTTTGACACAGCGAACTTTCTGCCACGCCATCATAGCGGGTGATGGAGACTATCTGCTCCCTGTCAAAGACAACCAACCTGAACTTTTAGGTGCGATTGAGAAACTTTTTCAAGACATCCCGGTTACGCTTTCTGATACAACACATCCTATTTTGGGTGAACCGATCCACATTCACAAGACAGTTGAAAAATCACATGGTAGACTACAACCTATCTCATAAATAGTTGGAGGGCTTTGAAAACCGGATTTCAAAATCCTGTAGGAGCGATCTCCGAATCGCGACCTGTCGGGAATCCAAATCAACGGTATGAATGCCTTTTGGCATTCCCCGGAGTTCCCTCCTACAAAGAGAATCAACTCATAACGAACCAACAAATCCTATTTAGGAGATACGCTCTACAAACAAGGTGTATCAAAGCAAGCACAAGTCTCAATGCGTATCTGGACTGGCCGGGTATAGCACAAGTGTTCCAATACCGTTATACTTACAAAAATCTGAACACAGGAGAAGAAACACACAAAGTCCAGTATGGTATAACAAGTCTAAATCCCGATGAAGCATTAGCAAAGCGCTTACTTGCTTTACGGCGCCGGGCATTGGTCATAGAGAACAAGTCGCACTAAATGCGGGATACGGTGCTTGGAGAAGATACCTCGCCTGTCCGATGTGGCGCCATCCCACAAGTCATGGCAGCAATGCGTAATACAGCATTATCGGTATTACGATTTGCAGGGTATACGGCTGTCTCTGATACAATCAAATATCTCGCTTCAAAACCTAAACTCGCTGTTAACCTTATCAACTGAAAATTAATAAAACTGAATAACCATGGCAGAACGTTAGCAAACCGGACACGTATGATTGAATATAGACACCCAGCTCGGATTTCAAAAACTTGACCAGACCTACCAACTACTGCATCCATGTATATATTTTCCTAAGTGCAGCTTCACTCCGTGTCCACAGTGACCTTTTGAATGGTGAGACTATTTTGGTATAACTGCAAAAATCCGTTTTTTGGGCGCGATATTGTTCCTTGTGTGCAATCAATCCTGTATTTTCTGGCGGGGATGCACCGAAATCCACCCACTCATATCCTTCCTTACATGCCCATGTGATAATATGGTGAAAAATTGCATTGTTCGGACGATACTGTAGATACTCGGGCACAGAAGCCTCACACCACAAAGTTACAGTGCGATTAAAATAAAGATAGAGTAATCCAGCAATGATAGTGCCTTGATATGTAGCGATAGCGAGTTTGGCAACACCGTGTTGCAAAAGCATCTTCATGAGCGAGCGAGGTTTCGGAGTCCCACCTAAACGTTTTACCGTCATAAGATACATGTTGTAAAATGTGGATAAGTCCTCATCACTTTCGGTATCGGTAACCTCCACACCCGATTTTTCTGCTTTCCGAACTGCCCCCCGCACCCTTTTATTGTAGGCGTGCCAGAGGGAATCAACGTCTCCATTTGTCTTAAGAATATGTGTAAACCGTTCTGTTTGTTCATACCCAATTCTTGTTAGGAAACCTCCATATTTTATTGTATCCTCAGGTGAAAGTGTCCAACACAGTTCGCACCATCCTTTTTCAGTTGATGCGGTTTTAAAGTAGGTTTCAATTGTTGAAACCAAATCTTCTGGATTCACTTGTACGGTGTTAATTATCTGCGGACCACCAAACAGATTCCACGGCATTGAAGACCACAATCGGATTCCTGGTATCGGCTCAAACACAAAAGCCGGTATGCCACCTATCACAGTGTTTTCCTGCTTGATCAGGAGATATACAGGATCAAGTTGTTTGAAGGAATTTGCAAGTGCATCTCGCCATACAGCCCCTTGAAAAGCAGTGCTGTTTGAGCATTGTTGGATAACAGAATCCCATTCGTTGACATTTTGAAGCGTAAGAGGTTCTAAGGTGTACACACACACATTGTAGTTGAAAAAGGACTTTTTGACAAGTATTGGGGTAATTTCCCAGAGCCATTCAATTGTTGAGTCTCTCCCAATCAATTATATTGTAGGAGGGAACTCCGATTCCCGACTATCAATGTAGTTAGTAGCGATTCGGAGATCGCTCCTACAAGAAAAGACTTATGATAAAATGTGAAATTACTGGAGAATTGAATGCCTCTGGTCATTTTCCTATAAAGTTTTGAATTGTTATTTTCAAAAAAGATGTGCTATAATCAATTTTAGATAAGGAGGACTAACCATGCAAGAGCGTAACGGATTTTCGGAATTAGCGGTACAAATGTTCAAAAACGCAGCAGATGAGGAAAGTCTCAAAGAGCTTCTAACATCAAAATATCCTGAAGACGATCTGGTGAACTATCTTCAAAGTGAGGACCCGTATGTGGGGCGTGCAGCGGCTACTGCGCTCGGTTTAATAGGTAGTATGGAGGTAGTGCCTGCGTTAGTGGAAAACCTTAAGAATGACGACATTCGCGCCTGTCTCAACAGTGAAATTGCGTTGTGGAACGTATGGTCCCGCTCAGGAGATGAATCCGTTGACAAAATGCTCAACGCAGGTAAAATATCTGTTAAAAATGAGAATTTTTCAGAGGCAGTTCAACATTTTACCGCAGTCATTGAAGCTTCTCCAAATTTTGCTGAAGGCTATAATCAACGCGCGATAGCCTATTTTATGCTGGAAGAATGGGAAAATGCACTTGCAGATTGTAAACAGACAATTAAGCTCAATCCACACCATTTTGGGGCACTTGCAGGCATGGGACATGTTTATCTCAGAGTAGGTAAAATTGATGAAGCTGTTGACGCTTATAAACAGGCATTGATTATTAATCCGAATCTTGTTTCCATAGCCGAGACAATTATGCAGCTGCGACGTGAGTTTGAAGAAGAATAAGTGTAGTTATAGGTAGCAATCATGAATACTGTGATTGAGGTTAAGCTTTACCAAAAGAGGACATTTTTCGTTTGTATTGGTATTGCAAGTTTTCTGCAGTGGCTAATATACCAATTGTTGACACATGCGAAACTCGGCTCATCTGCGGAATGTTTTGCCCTCACGCAGACATTCGTTGTGTTTTTGGTAGCCCCCTATTTGGCAGCTTGCAGTGTGCAATCAGAAAACAGAAGTAGTTCTGCCGCGCAGTTGTTATCACTCAGTCCTACCCCTTTTGGTAAACGTTTGTTGATCGGACTTGCCATCAGCCAGATTCCGCTGTTATGTTGGATATTTTTATCAACAATTTTCGCACTTTTTGCCACCGACATGTCAATCGGAAAAGCAGTGAAAATGTTGGTGGTGTTGGGACTTTATTGTTTTTCGGCAGGGGCAGTTGCGATGTGTAGTGCGCGGATATTGAAGGACGCAATCTTTGGAACAGAATTCACTTATATTTTATCGTGTGTGTTGATTGGCAGCGCGTTTCTACTTATGCCTTTAGGACGATATGTTGACAACCTCCAACCGATGATTCAACCGGTTCTCCACCTGAATCCACTGATTGCCGTGTGCAATATCTTTGATGGAATGGACATTTTTAGAACACCTTTACTCTATGAACGAACACCGATTACATCTTACGATTTCTCGTACCCGTCATGGCATGTTATCGCTTTCTGGCAACTTTTGATAGGTGCATGTTGTTTTTTATGGACATGGTTTATGTATAGACCTACAAAGTTCGCTGCTATTTATTAAAGATGCATTATTTACAATAACGTGACAATGAGGTGTTGAAATTATTATAAAAGAAATATTATTTTCACGGATTTTTTGTTCGCCTAAGTAATCGTAATTTGAAAATAATGAATACAACAAAACCAATGGTCCATATCCAGGCGAATATTGTGAGTGTATCCAACTGTGATTCTATATCTGATACCTGATACTTAAGTGTAGACAACTCATCAAGGACAGATGGTGACCTAAAACTACGGCGGGATAAACCTCGATCAGATGGAACAACGCTTTGTTGTATCTGATTTACACGGTAATGAACATCATCTACTAGATTATATACATCATCGACAGTTGCTGTATATGCTGTATATGTAAAGAGCATTATTAAGATAAATATTAAAATCTTAGTTTTCATAAGAGACTCCTTGTATTTGTAATTATTTGATTATAGCATTAACAACACAAAGAACGATACAAACACTGCACCGCATTTTCAGTCAAAACGGAGTAGTGTTGGAAGCGGGCATTATTCGTAGCAGCATGACAATGAGGTGATAATCAAAAATCACAGAGGCAAACCCGATTTTGTCCATAATTTTTGTTCAAGATATTCGTTGACCGCTACACGGATAAGAACAAGTATATCGCCATTGATTATAAGGTCTTCTTCAAGGATTTCAGATATATCAGGGTTGCTTGCTAAATCCAGAATGTTTTTTACAATTTGTCGCACAGCTTCGCTTTGATTGCCTCCGCCATTAGGCTTCGGAAAAAACTTTGCAGCATAAGCATCTAAAGAGGCATGTGTCTCAGTATCCAGTCTAATTTGCATTTTGTTTTCGAGTGCCATTAGTAACGTTGCGACCTCTATTCTGTAATTTTGCAAAGTATAACATTAAAACAAAGAGATGTCTTGTAAAATCTACAAGACAACCAGCAGGATAAAAACACTTAATCGCATCAGCAAACGAATCTTTGCAAAGACAGAGAAACCGTAAAACCCGCATGCTTCGCGACGGTTGCATGTCCATGCAAGACCCATCCCGCATGCATAAGATATTAGGATACGCTATTACAGCAGAAGACTTTATGAATATAGTAAAAGACCCAATCATAAGCGTTTCAGGGGTTCGCGGACAGGTTGGTATTTCACTTGATGCGCGTACCATTACGCGTTTTGCACTTGCATTTGGCACTTTTGTTAGCGGTAAAACTGTGGTAATAGGGCAAGATACTCGCACCTCAAGCCCGATGATTCGGCACGCTGTGCTTGCTGGACTTTTTGCTACAGGGTGTCGCGTTATTGATGTCGGTTTATCTCCAACGCCGACTGTCCTTTTGATGGCGAAAACGCTTGGCGCGCAAGGCAGTATTACCATCACAGCAAGTCATAACCCTGTAGAATGGAACGGCATAGAATTTGCATCTGAATCTGGAAAGCTGCTCACACAGATTGAACGTGATGAGTTGACACGAATCTATGAAACTGAAGATTTTGTTTTAGCACCATGGAATAAGCAAGGGAAACTTGAAGAATACAAAGATGCTACCGATCATCATCTTAAGCAAATTCTCAGTTCACCGTGGCTTGATGTAGATTTAATCCGAAATGCCAAACTCAAGATAGTGCTTGATTGTGGTAACGGTGCCGGATGTGTAATTAGTCCTGTCCTATTACGGGAACTTGGCTGTGAGGTAGTGGAAATTAATTGCGAGCCAGACGGAAACTTCAGTCGTCCCGCAGAACCCACACCTGATGCTATAGGTGAGTTGTGTGAAAAGGCATGTGAAACCGATGCAGATATTGGATTCGCCCACGATGGCGATGCGGATCGAGTTGTGATGGTTACAGATGACGGTATAGCGTTGAGCGGCGAATGGACCCTCGCTTTCGTAGCAGATTTTATTTTAAGTAAAACAAAAGGAGATATAGTCGTCACAGTATCAACAAGCCGAATGATGGACGATATTGCCGCAAAGCACGGTGTGACACTACACCGTACGAAAGTCGGTGTGGGATGGGTGGTTGAAAAAATGCATGAGGTTAACGCTGTTATCGGAGGTGAAGGCACGGGTGGGGTGATCTATCCCTCTATTAACTATACTACAGATGGTATCGCCTCTATCGCAGCAATTGTTCAGCACCTTGCCGAATCCAAGACCACAATGACAGCACATGTTGAAGCCATGCCACACTACGAGATGTGCCGAAAAAAATTGGAGATTCCATCACAAGAGATCGCAACGCAACTCGTTGAACTTGCTCTAAAAATGTATGAGAAAGAGAGCACATTAACTACCAAATCTGGACCATTTCTTGAGTTAACCGACGGTATTAAGCGCGTTTGGAGTGATCGATGGGTAAACATCCGTAAATCCGGAACGGAACCTGTAATTCGTGTTTTCAGTGAAGCACCGACGGTAATGGAAGCAGAAGCACTTTGTGATGAGACTCTTGAAAACTTGAAAATGTTAATGAAACAGATAAACCTTTAGATGCGTTATTTATGACAAAACGAGTCCTATATTTTTGGCACTGAAAATCTTACATTTTCTGTCTTCAGAATTGAACGACAGTCGCATTTTGTGGTTAAGTTTACTATGAAGAATACTAACTGCCATCTTGGTGGTTTGGAGAAATTATGTCTTTGAAAATTGCCTGCATTGGCGGGGGAAGTGGGTTATCCGCACTGCTCAGCGGGATTAAGTACTATGCTAATCTGGAAACAGATAACGGAAAAATTATTGATCTGGATAGTTTGGCAGCGATCGTTACTGTTTCTGATGACGGTGGCAGCTCAGGACGACTTATAGAAGAATTTGATGTGCTTCCGCCAGGCGATATCCGCAGACTATTATGGACGCTGTCCGATGCAGACGAACTTGCTGGACTTTGGGAATACCGTTTTTCCAGTAATGGCGACCTTGGTGGACATACAATCGGAAATTTATTATTAACTGCCTTGACCGAACAATTCAAAGGTAATTTTCCAAAAGCGATCCAGGCGGCATCACGTCTCCTTGCTGTGCGTGGACAAATTATCCCTGTCACCTTGGATTACACCGTTCTCTGCGCTGAACTTGCAAATGGCGAGATCGTTCGAGGTGAATCAACCATTCCTATACGCGAGAACCGAGAACCGATTAAACGCGTATTTTTTGAACCTCGTGAGAACGGCAAGACACATCATTCCTCAGACGAAGTTTATGAATGCCAAGCACACGAAACAGCAATGGAGGCACTTGTTAATGCAGATGTAATAATCATCGGCCCAGGAAGCCTTTACACCAGCATTATGCCGAATCTTGTAATAAAGGGTATTGTTGAAGCAATTCAACGTTCAAACGCTGTTAAAGTATATGTGTGTAATGTGATGACACAACCCGGAGAAACCGATGGTTACGCTGTCACTGACCATGTCAATGCTATTCTTGATCACGCAAAAATACCCATTGATTATGTCTTAGTTAATAATCAACCAGCACCACAAGAAATCATGCAGGGGTATGTCCGAAATGAATTGGTGTCACAACTTACCCGAATTCGGTCTTTGTCCGACGAAGGGCTTTCAAAACTGGCTGAGGATACCGAACATCTGAAGGAGGTGCTTGACTTAGCAAAAGATATTTTAACGCTTTCTGTTGAAACAATGCAAGTTGCTGACGCTTCAAAAGTACAGGTTTCTTATAACCGGGAGCATGAGAGGCTTGAAGAGGAAGGCATTACCGTAGTTGAAGCAGATTTAATCAGAGACATGGTTGTTACCGAAATCGGAACATGGTTAGGTGGAGAGCAGATGAACGTAATTCGCCATGATCCTGAAAAGTTAGTGATGAATCTTGTAAATATCTTCAAGAATCATCCGAAACTGAGCGAAGTGATTTAGTAAAAAAATTAAGGGTAGGTTTTGAGAAACACTACCCTTCTTGGAGAAAATAGAACTTATGACATTGTACAAAGGTTTTACTGTAACATTACTGCCCTAAGTGAGATATATTGTTAGACTCAATGTGGGACGCAAATTTATCACAAATAAATGAAAGGTTATCAATAAAATTATCCCAACGGAATTCTTCCTCTTGCGCCTTTGCTGCTGCGAAATACACCGCTAATTCATAATAATCCGGTTTTCTTTTATCTAACGGTTGTGTGTCAGCGGTATATTGTTTTGAATTTTTATACATCTTGTACCCCCTAAAAGTTATAGGTTACTCCTCCCTACACGTTTTTAACGTCATCCTTAAAAGCGAGGTTTCATTTTTTTAAACGAGCAAAACGCTAATTGCTTTTACATTCAACCCAAAATCTTTGACTTTAGCACATTTTGAAGGTATAATTTATTATTTTCAGGAGATGTACATGAATCATCCAAATTCTGACTCAAAAGACACTAAAAGCAAAACGAATACGCGAGAAAACGACAACACTACATCCGATACAAACTTTATCCGACAAGCAATTGAAGAAGATATAGCATCAAATAGATTTGACGGTAGGGTGCATACCCGATTCCCTCCAGAACCGAGTGGATACCTCCATATCGGACACGCCAAAGCCATCTGTATTAGTTTCGGTATTGCTGAAGACTATGGCGGACTTTACAATCTCCGATTTGATGACAGCAACCCCATTACAGAAGAAAGCGAATACGTAGAAGCGATTAAACGCGATGTTCATTGGCTCGGATTTGATTGGGAAGAACGCGAATTCTACGCCTCCGACTTTTTTGAGACACTCTATGAATATGCGGTCAAACTAATACAAAAAGAAAAGGCGTATGTCTGTGATCTTACACCAGATGAAATGCGTACCTATCGCGGCACATTGGTAACATCCGGCAAAGATAGTCCCTATCGCGACCGTTCTGTTGAAGAGAATCTGGCGTTATTCAGCGGGATGCGTAATGGCGAATTTCCTGATGGCTCTCGCACGCTCCGCGCGAAGATTGATATGTCCAGTCCGAATCTGAATATGCGCGATCCCGTGATGTATCGTATCCTTCGTGCCCATCACTACCGACACGGGGACAATTGGTGCATCTATCCAACTTACGATTTCACACACGGTCAATCAGATTCCATTGAAGGTGTTACGCATTCTTTGTGCGATGTTCAGTTTGAGGACCATCGTCCGCTATACGATTGGTTTTTAGAATCTTTGGAAATTTATCAGCCTCGGCAGATTGAGTTTGCTCGTTTGAACCTCACATATACTGTACTTGGCAAACGAAAGCTCAAAGTTCTTGTTGAAGAAGGACATGTCAATGGATGGGACGATCCGAGGCTTCCTACGCTTGCGGGTATGCGACGTCGTGGCTATACGCCAGAATCTATCCGAGATTTTTGCAACCGAATCGGTGTATCAAAAGCCGATAACCTCATTGAGATAGGACAACTTGAATACTCTATCCGCGATGATCTAAATAAACGGGCACCCCGTGTCATGGCAGTCCTTAATCCAATAAAGGTTATCATTGACAACTATCCTGAAGGACAGGTCGAAATGCTTGATGCCGATAATAATCCAGAAGATGAAAACGCAGGCACAAGGGAGATTCCGTTTTCACGGGAAATCTACATTGAACGCGAAGATTTTATGGAAGACCCACCACGAAAATTTTATAGATTGGCACCTGGGCGTGAGGTTCGGCTTAAGCATGCATACTATATTACTTGTGACAACGTAGTTAAAGATAAAAACACGGGTGAAATCGTTGAGATTCACTGCACCTATGATCCAGAAACGCGTGGCGGTTGGTCAGATGACGGACGGCGGGTACAAGGCACATTGCACTGGGTTTCTGCTGAACATGCAGTTGATGCGGAGGTGCGTCTCTACGATTCGCTCTTTACTGAACGCGAGCCGGAAAACGCAACAGAGGGTGCAGATTGGATGCAATTCCTTAATCCAAACTCGTTAGAGGTTCAGAATAACTGTAAAGTTGAACCGAGTCTCCTTGATGCACCCCCTGGAAGTCGCTATCAGTTCCTACGAATGGGATACTTTTGCGTTGATTCTGACACGACGCCAGAAAAATTGGTATTCAATCGCACAGTCCCGTTGCGAGATTCTTGGGCAAAAATTCAGAAAGGACAAAAATGAGCGAAACCCTCTCTCAAAATGACCAAGTCAGAGTTCGGATGGCACCATCACCTACTGGCTACTTACACATTGGTGGTGCAAGGACGGCACTCTTCAATTGGCTGTTTGCCAAACATCACAACGGCAAATTCGTTCTCCGTATTGACGATACGGATACGGCGCGGTCAACTGATGAGTCCATGCACGAGATTTACGATGCGTTGAAGTGGTTGGGTATCAATTGGGACGAGCAGTATGTCCAGTCGGAACGGAAAAGTATCTACGAAGGTTACGTTGAACAATTGCTTGAAAGTGGCAATGCGTATCACTGCTATTGCACACCTGAAGAACTTGAAGAGATCCGCGCGCAGGCTCGTGCCGAAAAGCAGACCCGTTCCTACGATAGAAGATGCCGAAATCTGACATCTGAAGACGTAGAACGCTTTGTCGCCGAGGGCAGGAAACCGACGGTTCGTATAAAAATGCCGGACACACCGATCCTTGTTGAGGACATCGTGCTCGGTTCACGCAATATTGACCCCGATACCTTAGAGGACGAGGTAATTGTTCGTTCAAACGGTATGCCGAACTACAATCTCACCTCCATTATTGACGATGCGGAGATACAGATAACGCACGTGATTCGGGGAACGGAGCATCTCAATAACACACCGAAACAGATTGCGATTGCAAATGCCCTTGGTTTGAACCTACCTCAATTTGCGCATATCCCACTGGTGCTTGATAGTGGTGGGAGGAAGATGAGCAAACGTCATCACGGCGACCTTGTCGCTGTGAACCGCTACCGTGAGCAAGGATATTTACCCGAAGCGATGCTGAACTTCGTTGTCCGACTCGGATGGTCCTACGACGACAAGCAGGAAATCTTTTCTGTTGATGAACTCATTGAGAAATTTGATCTTGAACGTGTTGGCAAAAGTGGCAGTGTGTTTGATATTAAGAAACTGGAATGGCTCAACTCCCACTATATTAACCAACTTGATGTGAAAGCGCGGACAGATGCAGTGATTCCATTCTGGGAACAAGAAGGTTTGGTGGATTCCAATACAAAACGCGATTGGCTTGAGGAAATAGTTGAGGCAGTGGGAGAACGTCTCACAACATTCGAAGATATTGTTCCACAAACCCGTTATTTCTTCACCGATGACTTTGAGTATGAACCGAAAGCCGTCAAAAAATGGTGGGGAGGTTCAGACGAGAAAAAGCAAAAAACTTGTGAAATCCTGACAAATCTCCAACAGATTTTGGAAGAAATCCCTGCGTTTGACATAGAAACGATTGAGTCAGCGATTTGGAAATACACAGACGAAAACAACATTAAACGCGTCGCGGCGATGCAGGCATTGCGGATCGCGCTGACTGGGACATCGTTCGGACCGAGTCTCTTTGATATTGTTGCGCTGCTCGGCAAAGTCGAAGTTTTAAAGCGGATCCCAAAGGCGATCGCGTATCTATGAGTCCCTGCGCCGCGGTGTACGTAAATCTCTACAAGAGGGAGGTCGCTCATGGCAGCAAAACTCGCTATATCTGGTGGAAAAAAGACTATTCCTGATGGGTTAATTCAACCGTGGCCAGAGGTTACCCAAGCTGACAGGGACGCGATTGCTGAGGTTATCGCGTCCGAAAGGATTACCGAACAGCAACGGATTCAATCCGAAGGTCTCGCGAAGGAATGGGCGGAATACATGGGGGTTGAGTATTGTATTCCGGTCAACAGTGGTACTGCTGCGTTGCATCTATGTGTCGCAGGTGTCGGTATTGAACCGGGCGATGAGGTCATCATTCCCGCCTTCACTTTCTGGGCAACGGCAGCAGCCGTTCTCCATCACAACGCTATTCCTGTCTTTGTTGATATTGACCCCATAACCTACTGTATTGACCCGAATGAGATTGAGGCAAAAATCACCGAGCGAACTCGCGCCATACTACCCGTTCATATTCATGGTATGCCTGCCGATATGGATCCTATTTTAGCAATTGCGAAAAAGCATAATCTGAAAGTCATTGAGGATGTCGCACAGGCGCATGGCGCACGTTATAAAGGTAAACCTTGCGGCGCGTTCGGGGACGCTGCGGGGTATAGCACGCAGGCATCAAAAACGTTAAGTAGCGGTTGTCAAGGTGGTTTGTTCACAACGGATGATGAGCAAATTTACAAACGCGCAGCGTTGTTGCAGTATTTTGGGGAAATCGTCGTACCGGGCAAGGAACGTGAAGAACAAGAATACAACGCGTATGGACTCGGATGGATGTATCGTGGAGATATGTTTAGTCAAGCATTCATCCGTAGCCAACTCAAGCGACTTGATGATAACAATGCGATGCGAATCAGCAATTGCCACTATCTCACGGGACATCTGAATGAAATTGACGGCATTGAAACGCCTGTTACCCCAAAAGAATGTGAACCCGTTTATTACAACTACGTCGTCGGTTTTGATCCAGAGGCGTTGGGATTAGATATTCCCGCACGAACCTTGCGTGAGAAGGTGCAAGCAGCACTGCGCGCTGAGGGTGTACCGACTGGACAGTGGCAGCGGCTTCCCGTTCCATCTCAGGAGATTTTCCAGAATCGGATCGGTTACGGCACAGGTTGCCCGTGGCGATGCAATCAATCAACTGTTGAATATAAGACTGAGGATTATCCCAAAGCCGTTGAATTCATGGACTCTCACTGTTACATCTTTGATGTTAATCCTCCCAACGACCTTGAGTTGATGTCCTATTATGTTGAAGCGTTTCACAAGGTGATGGATCAGCTTGATGCAGCGCTTGAACATTCGAATAAGACTTAAGTTTTAGGTCGCTCGCAAGCCATGAATTTAGCATAAGAACCCTTATACTCAAATCACGTTGAAAATCCATAAAGTGAAGTGTTATCATATTTAACATAAAACACAGATACGTTTTCATATCTAACCCTCAATCCTATCCATAAAACACGCACTCTCTGAGCCAAGTATCTGTAGAAACACACTTCACTTTAGGGTAAAAATGACATACCGAAACATTTTAGAAAAAATACGACTTGCGTTCCCTCAACCAATATCCAACACCATACATGACTCATACTTTATACATTCTATGATGCGTGCCTTAGATCAGGTAGACACACTGAAAACGCATCTACCATTTCTCGGCTGCATGGTAACTGGAGATTTTGAGGCAGCGAAAAAAACAGAATTACCAGAAGATATTTCCACAGTTGAAGACGTAACAACCGACCTTGTGAGTTACCTGCAAGGAATGACTATCTTTGGTCACCCCCGCACACAGCAAAATGTTATTGCACCAACAACTATTCCGAGTCTAATAGGGGTACTCCTCGCTTCTCTACATAACCCTAATCTATGTTGGGATGCATCCAGTCAATTAGTGGCGCTGGCTGAGGTCGAAGTCATTGCGATGACATCACAGTTGATCGGATATGATCCAGAACAGTCAAGCGGTGTGTTTACCTTTGGTGGCACAGGGACGACACTCTATGGTGTGAAAATCGGGTTAGAAAAGGCATGCCCGGAGACGATGCATAAAGGCACGCCAGAAGATGCAGTCGTTTTTGTGTCGGATGCGGGACATTATTGTGCTGCGAATATTACGGGATGGCTCGGAATAGGAACGAACAATCTCATTACGATTCCAACGACAACCGAAAATGAAATGGTTATTGAATTACTTGAACAAGAGGCACGAAAAGCACTCACAGATGGAAAAAAGATTGCCTGTATAATTGCTACGTTGGGTACTACCGATGCGTTCGGTTTGGACAATTTACTGCAAATCGTGGCTTTGCGAGAAACCCTTGTTGATGAATTCCAACTTGATTATCAACCGCATATTCATGCTGACGCTGTTATCGGATGGGCATGGTCAGTGTTCAATAACTACGATTTTGAGGAGAATCATTTAGGATTTCGTCCGCGGACTATCCGCGCCTTAGCTGGTGCTTGCAGGAGGATACAACATCTTTCCCTTGCTGATTCTGTCGGCATTGACTTCCATAAAACAGGTTTTGCACCTTATATCTCCAGTCTTGTCCTCGTCAAAAATCGGGCTGATCTGGATTTGCTAAAACGGTCTCCTGAACAGATGCCTTATCTCTATCATTTTGGACAGTATCGTCCCGGCATGTTCACGCTTGAAACCTCCAGAGCAGGGACAGGAGTGCTTGCAGCGCTTGCCAATCTTAAATTGTTCGGAGAAGAGGGATTGCGTGCTATTCTTGGACACATCGTTGAAATGACGCAACTTCTACGGGAACATCTGGAAGGGCATGAAGGTACGACCGTCCTGAACCGCGGAAATTTTGGCACCGTTACTCTATTCCGCGCTTATCCAGTCGGTGTGGATACGTTTGAAATCAAACGTCAGGAATTTGAGGATGCTGCCAATCGTGACATTTTAATTGCGCACAATGCTTACAATCGAGAAATCTTCCAATATGTTAATTCAGAGGCGATGGAAGGACGAGGTGTTTTTATCTCTACAACGGACTGCTACCGTAAAACCGCTTACGGAGAGCCGATTGTTGCTTTGAAATCGTTTATACTATCACCGTTTGTTGATGAAGAAGATGTCAAAACAGTCGTTGCGAAGGTTTTGGAAGCGAGAGAAGCAATTAGCTGAAGTCTATGACTCACTTATGGTAAATCTAATATCTATACACTTTCTTTTCTTCATGGCGTTTGTAGTCGCACAATTCATTGCGCCTCTTATATTCAGAGAAGTATGTCCGAAAATGCCATAGCAAAAAAAAAAATGGAGGTGGTGGGAATTGAACCCACTTCCGGAGAAAATTGAAAGCAACCACGCTTTCGTTCTCCGTCGAATCCTTTCACCCCCTTACTTGATACAAGGATACCATGTTCGTGTCTACAATATCAAGAAAATCGTTTTTATCAAACACCAATTTATTTGACTCTGTGAGGTGTCTGTGATAATCTATGTTTATTATAATCAGATTGGAAGGAACTTTTATAGTTAATGGAACATTGGATAGAACAACTTATTGTAGGATTACCGAGTGTAGTCCTTTTTCTTATCGTTGCGGTGATGCTTTACACACTCGGCAAAGGGGCAGATTGGCTGGTAGATGAAGCAGTAATACTTTCAACCCGTTGGGGTTTAGGGAAAGCAGTTATCGGGGCGACAATTGTGAGTATCGGAACGACAACCCCCGAAGCGGCTGTCTCCGTGTTATCGGCAATACAAGGCGAACCGGGACTTGCACTTGGAAATGCAGTCGGCTCAATTATATGTGACACAGGACTTATTTTAGGGTTAGCATCGTTAATTGCACCTTTATCGTTCAACCGTCAGTTAGCATCGCGGTTGTCCAATGTTCAGGTAAGTGCCGGAATTCTCATGGTGTTAGCCTGTTTTCCTTGGTCATCTCCTGCAAAAGTCTTCAGTGATGGTGGGACTCTTCATCAATTCGTTGGAATTATTTTTGTTATCCTTTTAGGATTGTACGTGTGGCAGTCTATACGATGGGCAGGTTCAATAACACCCACCTCCGAACACGATGAAGAGACAGAAGCGGAGGGATCTAGTACGTTTGTTACGCTTCTTAAACTCATTGGGTCAATTGCAATTGTTGTTATCGCCGCGCAAATCCTCATCCCAACTGTGAAGACTCTTGCAATTAGGTTTAATGTGCCAGAGGAAATCATTGCGGCAACACTTGTCGCTTTTGGCACATCACTACCAGAACTTGTAACAGCAATAACAGCAGTTAGACGTGGACATGGTGAGTTGGCTGTCGGAAACATCATTGGCGCGGATATTCTGAATGTGCTCTTTGTTGCTGGGGTTTCGGCTGCTGCCACGCCATCCGGTTTACAAGCATCTGGAAAATTTTTCCAATTCCTGTTTCCAGCAATGGTGTTTATTTTGATTGTTTTCCGAATCGGTATCTTCGTTTCAGGAAGCCAATTGAAGCGTCCGTTTGGGGTCGTGTTGGTTGCAACATATATTTTAGTGACAATTCTCAGCTATAAATTTTCTATAGGTATGCATTAGAAACTTATTCATAGGCGTCAATTTAAGGACTTTAAGATCTACTTCTTGGATATGTATAGCCTCGTAGAGGCGGAATGTTTATAGAAACGGTGTCAGATCCTCTTGAGCTCCGTAGGAGCGGTATGTGTATCCAATGGCGTCTCTATAAACATATCGTTCCTACCAAATCAACGGTATGAATGCCATTTAGGCATTCCCCGGAACTCAAGAATCCCAATCGGGGTTAGAAAACCCTGTTACAAGAAAGATCAGACACTAAATTGACGCCTATGGTATGCATTAGAAACTTATTTGATTTACAGATGGTTCTTTCATCTCCATCTGGATAGCAAATTTCCAATTGGCGATCCAGACAGAGAAAGTGTATAATTAAAAAGACATAATAAGTTCGGTTTTTATACGTTTTAGACGTATCGCTCCTAACAAATGTGGTGTTACTTTGTAAACACGATACCTCCCGCGTGCCGTAGCAAGTGTCCCCACAGAATAACAATAATCCCGCCAAATAGTTTTGTGCCATAAAATATCAATTTGTGCATTCACAATTTGCGATCCTAAAATGCAGCAAACAACTAAAGAAAATAGGAAAACTTCATAATGCATAAAATACTGTTCGCTATTTTCACCATTTGGTTTTCAATCTTTACTTTAAACACCTTTGCCAAAGACTATACACAATGGAATTTACCTACAGGCGCGACTGCGCGATTCGGTAAAGGTCTGTTAAATAATATGACATATTCCCCTGATGGAAAACTAATAGCAGTAGCAAGTGGTATTGGTATTTGGATTTACGACGCTCAGACAGGTGAAGAACTTGATCTACTAACAGGGCATACGACTTCTATATGGGGTGTAGCGTTCAGCACGGATGGTTCAACATTGGCAAGTGGGGGTTGGGATACAATCGTTCGTTTATGGGATGTCCCTTCTAACTTACATGTTCGGACGATAGTAGGACCTTACTTACATGGCTATGGCTTAGCATTCAATTCTGATGGCAGGACACTGGCAATTGTGAGTTCGTATTATACGGTAGATTTGTGGGATGTGCAAACAAGCACATCTATTCAGACACTCACTGGTCATACGGGAAGAGTTACTTGCGCAGCGTTTAGTTCGGATGGCAAGATGTTGGCAAGTGGTAGTTTGGACAATACCGTTCGTTTGTGGGATGTGCAAACAGGTACATCTTTGCCAAAGATGATTGATCATCAGGATGCAGTTTGGTCTGTTGCGTTCAGTCCTGATGGCAAAACACTCGCAAGCGGAAATTCAGACAATACCGTCTGTCTGTGGGATGTGCAAACAAGTGAACTCCTCCGCGTATTGAAAGGACATACTTATTTTGTCAATAGTGTTACGTTCAGTCCCGATGGCAAAATGCTCGCAAGTGGGAGTAGGGACGGTACCGTTCGCCTGTGGGACACACAAACGGGTGAACTCTTACGTATATTGAAAGGACATACTTATTATGTCAATAGTGTCGTATTCAATCCAAATGGAAAAACACTCGCAAGCGGAAGTTGGGACGGTACTGTGCGTCTATGGGAGCCGAATACAGGAGAACTCCTCCGCGTATTGAAAGGACATACTTATTATATGGAAAGTGTCGTGTTCAGTCCGGATGGTAAAACAATTGTAAGCGGATATGATGATAAAACCGTTCGTCTGTGGGATGTGCAAACAGGTGTCTCTCGTAAAATGCAAATAGAGCATCAGAGTAAAATCTGGACTATAGGACTCAGTCCCGATGGCAAAACACTCGCAACCAAACACGATGACGCTGCCCTTCGTCTGTGGGATACACAAACCGGGTCACATCTTCAGACGATGACTGGGCAAAAAAGCGCGGAGGTTATAGTGTTCAGTCCGGATGGTAAGACGCTTGCATGTGTGAGATATGGCACATCCATTAACCTATGGGATGTTCGTACGGGGAAACGACTTCGGACTCTAAATGGGCATAAGAAACTCATCAAAAGTGTTGTTTTCAGTCCGGATGGCAAAATACTGGCAAGCGGAGGTGGAGACACTACTGTACGCTTATGGGATGTTAACACAGGAACAGGTATTTGGACATTAAATGGACATACGAATTGGGTTAAAACCGTTGGGTTCAGTCCGGATGGCAAAATAATAGCAAGTGGAGGTGCCGATAAGACTGTGCGTTTGTGGGATGTTCAAACAAGTAAACACATTATGACATTAAAAGGACATACGAAAGAAGTCAGAACCGTCGTGTTCAGTCCGGATGGCAAAGTAATAGCAAGTGGAAGTGCCGACAAGACTGTGCGTTTGTGGGATGTTCAAACAAGCAAACATCTATTGACGTTGAAAGGGCATACGGACAGGGTCAAAAGTGCTGTGTTTAGTCATGATGGCAAAACCCTCGCAAGCGGGAGCGATGACGGCACCGTGCTGCTATGGGATATCACAACTAACCTAATGGATTAGGTTAGTTGTAACGATTCGGAACACGGGAACACCCTCTCTTTATCCGAGAAATAGTTTTGTGCCATAAAATATTAATTTGTACATTCGCAATTTGCGATTCTGAACGCAGCATACAATCTGAAAATAATAGGACAACTTCAGAATGAAAAGAACACTGTTCTCTCTTTTTACTATTTGGTTTTCAATATTCACTTTAATCTCAAACACCTTCGCCCAAGACTATACCCAATGGGAGCTACCTGCGGGCGCAAAGGCGCGCCTCGGCAAAGGTTGGGTACGAGATATAGCATATTCCCCGGATGGGAAGTTTTTAGCAGTAACTGGTAGTATCGGGACTTGGATTTATGACGCACAGACAGGTGAAGAACTTGATCTGTTCCCAGGACATACGGGTTGGCTCTGGTGCGTTGCGTTCAGTCCGGATGGTTCAACACTCGCAAGTGCGGGTTGGGACTATATCGCGCGGTTGTGGGATGTGCAAACAGGCATACATGTTCGCACGATAGGAGGGCGTTTCCCTCATGGTAGTAGCATCGTATTCAGTCCAGATGGCAAAACTCTCGCAAGTGCAGATTCGGACTATACCGTGCGTTTGTGGGATGTGCGAACAGGTGCCTCTATTCGGACGATCACAGGACATACGGGAACTGTTACTTGTGTTGTGTTCAGTCCGGATGGAAAAATACTGGCAAGCGGGAGTAGTGACAGAACCGTTCGTTTGTGGGATATCCAAAAAGACACCTCTCTTCGAATGTTAATAGAGCATCAGAGGGAAGTCTTGAGCGTTGCTTTCAGTCCAGATGGCGAAACGATCGCAAGCGGAGGTGGGAGCAGAACCGTTCGTTTGCGGGATGTGCGGACAGGTGAACTACTTCACGAATTAAAAGGACACAGATCCGATGTTAAAAGCGTAGTGTTTAGTCCGGATGGTAAGATGGTCGCAAGTGGAAGCAGCCCCGTTCGCTTGTGGGATACACAGACGGGTGAACTCCTTCGCGAATTGAAAGGATATTCATCTGTCACTAGCGTAGTATTCAGTCCGGATGGCAAGACACTCGCAAGTGGAGGCAGAGGCAGTACCGTTCGCCTGTGGGATACACAAACAGGTGAACTCCTTCGCGAATTGACGGGACATTCGTCTACTGTTTTTAGTGTTACATTCAGTCCGGATGGTAAGACGGTCGCAAGTGGAAATATCGGTAAATCCATTCGCCTGTGGGATGTCCAGACCAGCACATCTCTTGAGACCATCACAAAGTATGTACCTGAGGTCCACACCGTTGCGTTCAGTCCGAATGGAAAAACACTCGCAGCTGGATATGCAAGCATGCAAATTGATTTGTGGGATGTGCAGACTTGGACGCGACTTCACGCATTGACAGAACATAATACCCATTCCAGTAGCGTTGCGTTTAGTCCGGATGGCAAGACACTCGCAAGTGGAGGCGGTTTAGACAAAACTGTTCGGTTGTGGGATGTTCGGACAGGCAAGCAATTTCGGATATTGAGGCATGCGGGTTGGGCCAAAAGCGTTGCGTTTAGTCCGGATGGCAAGACGCTCGCAAGTGGAAGTAACGACACTACTGTGCGTTTGTGGGATATTCGGACAGGAACAGTTCTTCACACACTGAATGGGCACACGGGATCGGTCAATAGTGTTGCGTTTAGTTTGGATGGCAAGACGCTCGCAAGTGGGAGTGGAGACACTACTGTGCGTTTGTGGGACGTCCAGACAGGCACATCTCTTCGCGTATTGAATGGACATACGAATTATGTCAAAAGTGTTGGGATAAGTCCGGATGGTAAGACGGTCGCAAGTGGAAGTAACGATACTACTGTGCGTTTGTGGGATGTGCAAACAGGTAAAAACCTTTTGACGTTGACTGGACATCCCTTTACTGTCTACAGTGTTGCCTTTAGTTCAGATGGCGAGACGCTCGCAAGCGGGGGTGGAGAGGGCACCGTGCTGTTATGGGATCTCACAACTAACCTAATGGATTAGGTTAGTTGCAACGATTCGGAACACGGGAATACACTCTCTTTATCCAAGAAATAATCTTAGTTCCACAAAATATCAATCTGTACATCCACAATTTGTTATTCAGAAACGCGGAAAACAAAAAATAAAAGGACAGACATCATAATGAAAAAAACAGTGCCCGGGGAATGTCAAAAAGGCATTCATACCGTTGATTTGTCGATTGCATTACATACTTTAGACTCAAACCCTGTTTCCCAAGATTACACACAATGGAATCTACCTACAGGCACGAAAGCACGCCTCGGGAAAGGTAGGGTAAGCGATGTCCTAAATCCACCAGAAATCGCTTATGCTCCTGATGGGAAGTGTTTTGCCGTAGCGAGTGCAAATGGTATTTGGATATACGATGCACAGTCACTGAAGGAACTATGCCTTCTCACTGGGCATACGCTTGATGTGACCACTGTTTGCTTCAGTCCCGATGGGGCTACGTTGGCAAGTGCAAGTGGTGACAATACCATCCGTTTCTGGGATGTGCAAACCTGGACACATATCCGGACGTTGAAAGCGCATGCATGCCGTATCAATAACGTTGTCTTCAGCCCGAGCGGGTCTATGTTGGCAAGTGCAGGTGATGACAATGCCATCTGTCTGTGGGATGTGCAAACAAGTGAAATCATTCGTACATTTACAGGTCATACGGATAGGGTCAATTATGTTGCTTTCAGTCCAGATGAGTCTACATTGGCAAGTTCGAGTTGGGACTCTGATGTGTGTTTGTGGGATGTGCAAACGGGCGAATCTCTTCAAACGTTCACAGAACATACATCTGCTGTGAGTAGGGTAACGTTTAGTCCAGACGGAAAAACACTTGCAAGTTCAAGTATGGACAAGACCATTCGTTTGTGGGATGTGCAAACCGGAGAATCTCTTCGTACAATCACAGGGCATACGGGAAGGGTTACTAATGTCCTATTTAGTCCAGATGGTGAATTTCTTGTGAGTACTGCAATGGACTTTGACACCGATCTGCGTTTGTGGGATGCGCGGACTGGTACACTGATAAAATTACTAAAAGGGCATACAAGGAAAGTCACAAGCCTTGCGTTTAGTCCGGATGGAGCTACACTGGTAACTGGAAGTGGTGACAGCACTGTCCGTCTCTGGGATGTGCAAACAGGGACATGTCGTAAGGCAATTACTGATCATACATTTCGTGTCCCGAGCGTTGTGTACAGTCCGGATGGTTCTATGTTGGCGTGTTCTGGTTGGGATGAAACTATACTTTTAATTGATATGCATACAGGTGCAGAACTTATCCGCCTTAAAGGGCATAAGGCTGATGTTGTAGACCTTAAGTTTAGTCCGGATGGCAAGACCCTTGCGAGTGCATGTTGGGACACGGACGCGCGTTTGTGGGATGTGAAGACAGGTACATCTCTACATATACTGTCAGGGCATCGTGATCTTCTCAGGTGTGTTGCATTTAGTTCGGATGGCAAGACCCTCGCAACTGGATGTGCAGACACTGATGTCCGTTTGTGGGATGTAGCAACGGGAAAACTTCTAATGACCTTGACTGAACATAGGGAGAGTATCAATAGTGTTGCATTCAGTCCGGATGGTAAAACCCTTGTGAGTTCAGCTGATGACAAAACAGTCCGTTTTTGGGATGTTCAAACCGGAACACTTATACGGACAAAGAATGATCTTGAGAAGTATGTTAACTGCGTCGTTTTCAGTTCGGATGGAAAGACACTTGTCACTGCAAGTAATGACAAAACAATATGTTTTTGGGACGCACGGACTGGAGAACTTACACGGACACTCACAGGACATACAGATGGCGTATGGTGTGTAGTATTCAGCCCAGATGAAAAAATACTCGCTAGTACAAGTAGAGATACTACTGTGCGATTATGGGACGTGCAAACAGGCGCACACTTGAAGACGTTGAAAGGGCATGCAAGATTGGTTTATACAGCTGTTTTCAGTCCGGATGGCAAAACACTCGCAACCGGGAGTAGTGACGGCACCTTGTTGTTTTGGGATCTCACCTCTGAAT
The DNA here is from genome assembly GCA_965219695.1 of Candidatus Poribacteria bacterium. GTDB lineage: Bacteria > Poribacteria > WGA-4E > WGA-4E > WGA-3G > MSPOR6. Next base: position 244,867 of record CBDCOJ010000028.1, read on the forward strand.
CAACCGATTAGGTATAGATGCATCTATTTGGAATGTTGGGGACTCCTTTCCTTAGGACAACTTCATAATGAAAAAAACACTGTTCGCGATTTTCACTGTTTGGTTTTTAATACTCACTTTAACCTCAAACATTCTCGCCCAAGACTACACACAATGGGGTCTACCGACAGGCGCGAAAGCGCGCCTCGGTAAAGGTTGGATAACTGAAGTAGCGTATTCACCAGATGGAAACCGTATAGCAGTAGCAAGTAGTGTTGGTGTTTGGATTTATGACGCACAAACGGGTGAAGAACTTGACCTACTCACAGAAAATATGTCTTCTGTTTGGAGCGTTGCGTTTAGCCCTGATGGTTCAACATTGGCAAGTGCAGGTACAGACAGAAGCATCCGGCTATGGGATGCACATACCGGCACACATATTCGGACGATGGCTGGACATACAGGGACTATCTTGAGTGTTACATTCAGCCCGGATGGCAAAACACTGGCAACTGGAGGTTATGATAGAACCATTCGCCTTTGGGATGTGCAAACCGGTGCATCTCTGCGGACGATGACAGGACATACAGGAAGGGTTACTTGTGTTGTTTTCAATTCGGATGGCAAGACCCTCGCAAGTGGAAGTTGGGATAAAACCGTGCGTTTGTGGGATGTACAAACAGGTGAGCCTCTTCAAATGCCGTTATCGTATCAGAATAATGTCTTGAGTGTAGCGTTTAGTCCAGATGGACAAAAACTTGTAATCGCCGGTTTTGCCAGAACCGTCCAAATTTGGGATGTGCAAAAGGGAATACTACTTAACAATTTGACAGGGCACGCGTTTCATGTCAGTAGTGTTGTTTTCAGTCCGGATGGAAAAACACTCGCAACTGGAGATATAGACAGTATCATTCGTCTTTGGGATGTGCAAACCGGTGCACTACTCCGTATATTGACAGGACATACGCGTGAGATCAGAAACGTCGTTTTTAGTCCGGATGGAAAAACACTCGCAAGTGGGAGTAAAGACGAAACCGTTTGTCTTTGGGATGTGCAAACCGGTGCACTACTTCGTCAATTGACAGGATATACGACTACTGTTTATAGCGTAAGTTTTAGTCCAGATGGCAAGACACTTGCATCTGGGGATACAGAAAATAATATTCGTCTGTGGGATGTACAGACGGGTATATCCCTTCAGACACTTAGCGGGAGTGGACAAGAGGTCAATAGTATTGTATTTAGTCCGGATGGGAAAAAGTTCGCAACTGCGAATAATGCAAGAGACGTTCGTCTGTGGGACACGCAAACAGGTGAAAATATTGGGATGTTGGAGGGACACAAGGATCCGGTCAAGAGTGTTGTGTTTAGTCCGGATGGTAAAACACTCGCAAGTGGCAGTTGGGACAATACTGTGCATTTGTGGGATGTTGAGACAGGTACACATTTTCAGACACTACACGAGCACTGGAATTGGGTCTATAGTGTTGCATTCAGTCCAGATGGCAAAACACTGGCGAGTTCAAGTGCGGACAAGACTATATTATTGTGGGATGTCCAGACCGGTAATCATTTTTATGTCCTCAAAGGGCATCAGTGGGCAGTCTTGACTGTAGTGTTCAGTCCGGATGGCAAAACACTCGCAAGTGGGAGTTCTGACAAAACCGTGCGTTTGTGGGATGTTGAGACAGGTACATCTCTACGGACACTGCATGGACATGCATCTCGTGTTAATAGTGTTGCATTCAGTCCGGATGGCAAAACACTGGCGAGTTCAAGTGACGACAATACAATACGATTGTGGGACGTACGGATGGGTACACCATTTTTGATGTTGATAGGGCATACGGAAAGTGTTAAAAGCGTTGTGTTCAGTCCGGATGGCAAAACACTCGCAAGTGGCAGTTCTGATGGCACTGTGCTGCTATGGGAACTTACACCTGACATGGTGGATTAGTTTTTGATGCAACATTTAGATAACTGGAAATCCCTTCTTACCTACAAAAAAATCCTTATGTGCTGCAATATTTCAGTTTGTCCTCCCTAATCCACATAACCCGCGCTTCTGAAACACATCCAACATCTCTCTTTACCAACCAAAATTATTATTTACCATATATACCAATTTGTGCATCCACAATTGTGTAACTGTAAATACGCCATTCTCAAACGCAGTATGCAACTCAAATTCAAAAGGACAACTTTATGGTAAATTATATATTGTTATCGGTTTTAACCTTTGGGTTTTCAATTTTCCCTCTAATCCCAAACACCTTTGCCCAAGACTATATACAATGGGGTTTACCCGATGGAGTGAAAGCACGTCTCGGTAAAGGTTCAATAAGTGATATAACTTACTCCCCGGATGGGAGTCGTATAGCGGTGGCAAGCAGCATTGGTATTTGGATTTATGATGCTCAAACTTGTGAAGAACTTGACCTGCTCACAGGTCATACATCTTCTGTCGGAAGTGTTGCGTTCAGTCCGGATGGTTTTACATTGGCAAGTGGAAGTGGGGACGCTACCGTCCGTTTATGGGATGTGCGAACAGGTACACCTCTTCTGACAATGAAAGGGCATATCTTTGATGTCAAAAGTGTTGTGTTCAGTCCAGATGGGAAGATGCTTGCAAGTGGGAGTGTTGACAATACTATTCGTCTGTGGGATGTGCGGACGGGTAAATCTCTACGGACACTTGCTGGACATACACAAAGGATTTGGAGTGTTGTGTTCAGCCCGGATGGCAAGACGCTGGCAAGTTCAAGTTGGGATAAAACTGCACGGTTATGGGATGTGCGGACGGGTAAATCTCTACGAACTTTCACAGGACATGAGAAGCATCTATTGGCTGTTGCCTTTAGTCCGGATGGCAAGATACTTGCAAGCACAAGTTGGGACAGAACAGTACGGCTCTGGGATAAAGAGACTGGTGCCTCACTTCATACATTGAAAGGCCACACTGCAGGTGGAGTCATAGATGTTGTGTTCAGTCCGGATGGTCAGACACTTGCGAGTGCAGGGGTTTGGGACAAAAGAGTATGTTTTTGGGATGTGAAAACAGGTGAATCCCAACGGATACTGAGAGTACATACCGATGATACCACCAGTATAGTGTTCAGTCCAGATGGTCAGACAATTGCAACTGGGTGTATAGGTGGACCCGTGTGTCTATGGGATGTGAAAACCGGTGCACATCTTCGGGAACTTACAGGACACACATATAAAGTCAGAAGCATAGCGTTTAGTGCGGACGGTTCTACACTGGCGAGTGGTGGGAGTGTATACCATGCTGTGCATTTGTGGGATGTTGAGACAGGCACACCACTTCATGTGTTGAAAGGACATACGTGGGAGGTATCCTGTGTTGCGTTTAGTCCGGATGGAAAAACACTCGCAAGTGCAAGTTATTCAAAGGACGACGACACTGTGTTTCTATGGGATGTGCAAACAGGTACATCTATTCAAAATCTCAAAGAGGATACGGATGGGATCAATAGCATTGCATTCAGTCCGGACGGGAAGATTCTTGCAAGTCAAGGTGTTGATAATTCATTGCTGCTGTGGGATTTGCATACAGGTACATCCATTAGAACACTCACAGGACATACGGAGTCTATCGTAAGCGTAGCGTTTAGTCCGGATGGCAAAACCCTTGCAAGTGGGAGTTGGGACGATACCGTGCGCTTGTGGGATGTGCAGGCTGGCACATCTATTAAGGAATTGACAAAACACATAGCAAGGGTTGGTGGCATCGCGTTCAGTCCGGATGGAAAGATACTCGCAAGTGGGAGTTGGGACGATACCGTGCGCTTGTGGGATGTACAAACGGGCACATCTATTAGGGAATTGACAGGACATACGAATAATGTTATTAGTGTAGTATTCAGTCCGGATGGCAAGGTGCTCGCTACAGGAAGTTGGGACAATACTCTATCTCTATGGGACGTACGAACAGGTACACATCTCTTGACATTGTCAGGACATACAGATAGTGTTACCAGCGTTGTGTTTAGTCCGGATGGCAAGGTGCTCGCAAGTGGGAGTTGGGATGGCACCGTGCTGCTATGGGAACTTACACATGGAAATATGGATTAGATATGCAGCAGCGATTTAGAAACTTTGCCAAAAAACTAAAAAGGTGGGGCGGTCAAACGCACAAACGAACGCGACACCTCATCTAATTCTTCGCGAACAGCCGCATCTAATTCCCAACCAACACCGCCGAGTGTGTCATCCAGTTGTTCAATCGTATCGCTTCCACTGATAGCAACGGTAACCTCAGAATGTGATACCACCCATGCCACTGCAAGTTGCGCTGGCGTTTTTCCTAACTCACCTGCAAGTCGTTTGAGTGTTGTAATTACTTGTCCAGTTGCACCACGCATCCGGCGATCATATTCCTCTCTATATCGCCTTGCCCACAGTGTTCCATTAGGAGGCGGTTCGTCTGCAGAATAGACACCACTCAACAAGCCAACCGATAACGGACTATAACACATCACGCCAAGTCCTTCTTCACGCACCAATCCAAACATCTCTGTTTCCAAATCCCGATTGAGTAGATTATACATATTTTGAATGCACATATAGGGTGTAGCGTTGATGCTATCAGCAACCCAAAGTGCTTTGCAGACCTGCCACGCCTGATGATTACAACAGCCGATGTAGCGCACTTTACCTGAACGCACCAGATCGTCTAATGCCCGGATCGTCTCCTCTTGCGGTGTTGTGTCGTCTGGCCCGTGAATCAAATAGACATCAATATGGTCGGTGTCAAGCCGTGTCAGTGAACGGTCTATCTCCCGCATGATGTGGTATCGTGATAATCCGTAGTCGTTCGGTCCCTGTCCGATGTGGCTAAAGACTTTAGAAGTAATCACCACATCATCCCGTTTTCCTTTTATCGCTTTGCCGAGAATAACCTCTGAACGACCAATATTGGCGCGGTCGTCCATTGGGCCGTATACGTTGGCACAATCAATCAGGTTAATACCCGAATCAATTGCGTGTTCAATCAACCGTTGGGCAGCACTTTCATCGCCTTGTCCTCTAAATCCTAAGCCCAATGCAAGTGGACTTACCTTTACACCTGCTTTACCAAAATTGACATATTCCATAATCCTTCTCCTATCTTTTCTGGTCACTAAAAAATAAATGTACACTTTCGACCCTTGGTAGGCGAGGTTTCCTAACCTCGCTGGTGCAGAGTGTCCAAGTAATTCTTAAATCTACCATAATATCCACAAAATCCTATAAATGTGCACGACTCAACGTCCGCAAAGCATCAACAAGCCGCTCCATATCTGCGGGTTTCGGTGCGGAAAAATACATACGTTCATGTTTAACTGGGTGCTTAAATTGCAGAGTTCGCGCGTGTAATGCTTGCCGTTTAAGATGTATGAGTGCATGTTTCACCGGAAGTACATCAGCATCGTTCAAGGCACGTTGATCTCCTCCATAGATAGTATCACCAGTAACTGGATGTCCAATGTGTTGCAGATGCACACGGATTTGATGGAGTCTTCCTGTTTCTAATGTGAGTTGAACGAGTGAAAATTTGTTGTAACTTTCTAATACCTGATAGTGTGTGACAGCACGTCTGCCACTGTTTTTAACAGTAGTCATTCGCCTTCTATCACGGCGACTACGGGCAATTTGCGCGTCAATCGTTCCTGTAACTTCAGTCAGGAACGCCACACACAACAGCGACATACTGACGAGTGATGGTATGCTTTTCAAACTGCACAGACAGTTCGCGATGCACAACATCCGTTTTCGCAACAACGAGTACCCCTGACGTGTCCTTGTCCAATCTGTGAACAATACCGGGTCTCTCTACGCCACCGATGCCCGACAAGTCAGCGCAATGCGCAAGCAAAGCGTTGACGAGTGTCCCAGAATTCACACCGCTCGCAGGATGAACAAGCATTCCCGCGGGTTTATTCAGAACAATTAAGTCGCTATCTTCATAAAGAATATCAAGCGGGATATTTTCTGGTTGCAATGTTTCTAAAGGACGGGGAGCGGGAAGCGAAAGACAAACTTGGTCACCAGAGCGGAGCGTGTAACTGGGTTGTTTGGATACTTTGTCGTTAACGGTAACCGACCCGTCGCGAATCAGTTTCTGAAGATAGGTTCGCGATACACCTTCTGTTGCCCCCATCAGAAACCGATCCAATCGTTCTCCTATTCTGCTCTGTTTGGATATGATAGATTTGTGCTGGATTTCCATAACTGTGCATGGATAGGAATTAATCTGCTGAAGTTGAAATGCGGAACCGGCGGGTGCGAGGTTCACAGGCCTCCTGATTTGTAAAGCAAAATCTCAACTGCCTATTTCATATTCTATTTTTTCATTACTCATTTTGGTAGCAACTCTTGTTGTTCATGTTCTTCCGATCAATTTAAGCGTCTATAGATTAACCTACATTTTGAGATTGTTTCAATTTCGATTGCTTTTGCAAACACAAGACACTCGATTTATTCAACTTGTTCTCAACTATGCAATGACACACTTTAATTTTACACCAGCAAGTTCGGCAATCCTATCAAGTTCAGCTTTTTCTCTATATTTGGTAGCCACCAGTATCTAATAGTCCCTCTTACCCAAAACGTCTCCTAGTTTGTTTAGCCTTGGATCTCCTTTTTGGAAAACTCCTCAGTTGATACAATTTTCGGACGAACTTGCATTACTTTTTCTAACCCTAACTTTTCAAGGACTCAAGATAGGTTTGCTTTTCCACTATGATGATATATTACACTCCCATCAGGCATAGTAACTCTAAGATTTGTAAATTTCAATTTTGCAAGTCGTTTTTTCATTACCCTTATTCGGTTCTTTGCTATTTTGTTCATCGCTCTCATTCGGTTCGTTGTCCTGTGCTATACCATCTTGTTCATCACTCCCATTCAGTTCTCTCATGTTCATTTCATCTACAAACTCATTGAATGCGCGCTTAACAACATCAGTAAAATCCTTTACCTCCATCTGCGATTTTATTGCATCGTAGAAAAATTTGACGAAATCATTTGTAGGTGCTTATCAGTTGTTCATTATCAAGATACTGCTTAATCTCTCCTCGATGTTTTAAGTCTATTGCAGTGGAACGAGTATTATCCAGATCAAAGTTATCTCTGGTAAAGTTATTAAGTATATTAATTAATGTTGGTTGAATTTCAGACATGTTGAATTCAAAAAAGGGCTTTGTATCCATCACATTTGGTTTTTCCGAATCTGTATAAAATCTATACATGATACCGTTTGTTAATACACCTATTCGTGCTTCGGTAACGGCTGTAAAATAACGATAAAGCTGTGAAACATCCGCTTTGGAAATATCTACACGCCAATCTTTACATTCAATTAGCATTATGACTCTATCATCTTTGAGAATGGCAAGGTCTACTTTTTCCCCTTGTTTTATACCAATATCAGCAGTAAATTCATACTTAACTTCCGTTGGATTCGCATCGTCATATCCTAAAAGACGCAGGAACGGTAGGATAAATGTATTTATCGTAGCTCGTTCACCTTTTACCTTTTCTTTGAAATTGTCAATACGGTTGGATAGTTTACTGAATTCTTCAATTAATTCCATAAGCATCTCCTATGTTGAATATCAGCTATCAAAGTGCGATTAAGCGTATTTAATTTAGAAGTTTTTATTTGTTCTTGCACAAAAACATGTTACTAAATTTGAAGATATATCACAAGTGTTTTCTGTAGGGTTATTTAGTTTTATGAATTACCAGTTGATGAACGTTACTGAGAGTTTATTTCGTAGGTCGGGTAGAGTTTGCGAAACCCGACACGTCTGTTATATGTCGGGTTTCGCAAACTCTACCCGACCTACAAGCCTCTAAAAAAATAACATTTGTGATAAAATACGCCAGACAACCGAAAACTAAATAACCCTGTGTTTTCTGTTCAATCGGTTAACAACATAAGGGACAGGCACACAGACCTGTCCCTTATGAAAAAGGATTAAACAACACGAATAAGAAAATGTTGGAATGAGGTAGACTTTATCCCGTCACAGCACCTTCAGATGCAGACGAAACAGAGTTTGCGTATTTCGCCATAACACCGCGTGTATAGCGAGGTTCGGGAGGGGTCCACTTTTCAAAACGTGCTTGAATTTCAGCATCGGAGAGGGTAACATCAAGTCGGCGTGCCTCAGCGTCAATCACAATCTCGTCACCCTCTTGAAGGATAGCGATGGGACCACCTGTTGCCGCTTCAGGAGCGACATGACAAATCATAAACCCATGCGTTGCCCCAGAGAATCTGCCATCGGTTAGCAGTGCTACATCTTCGCTTAAGCCAGCACCGACGATTGCTGCAGTAACACCTAACATCTCACGCATACCGGGGCCTCCGACAGGTCCCTCATAACGGATAACGATAACATCACCGGGTTTAATTTCTCCGCCTTTGATGGCGGCGAAAGTGTCCTCTTCCCTTTCAAAGATACGTGCAGGACCACGATGGAGCGTTTTGTCCTGACCGGCTAACTTGATAACACATCCATCTGGAGCAAGATTACCTCTTAAGATTGCAAATCCACCGGTCGGTTTGAGTGGTTCGTCTGCCGGCAAAACAACTCTCTGTCCGTCAGTTTCGGTAGCAGCGTTTGCTTCTTCACCGATAGTTTTTCCTGTAACGGTGAGTTCATCAGTATGGATCAACCCTGATTCCGCCAGACGTTTGGCTAAAAATTGAATTCCACCCGCCTCATACAGATCAGTTGCAACAAACTGTCCGCCGGGCTTCAGGTCTGCTAATACGGGTGTTCTCTGGCTAATAGTGTGAAAATCTTCAAGCGTCAATGGGATTTGTGCTTCGTGTGCAATAGCAAGGAGGTGCAGAACACCGTTCGTAGAACCGCCAGTAGCTGCAACAGAGGTAATCGCGTTTTCAAGAGAATTACGAGTGATGATCTGACTGGGACGCCGATCAGCAGCAAGCATGTCCATTACAAGTTGTCCCGCTTTATATGCTTCGTTGTCCTTTTCTTCAACCACAGCAGGCACACTGCCACTTCCCATCGGTGCAATGCCCAACATTTCAACAGCAGTTGCCATTGTATTGGCAGTGAACTGTCCACCACATGCACCGGGACCGGGGCATCCTTTGCTTATCAGATCGTCCAATTCCTCCACTGTGATAGTGCCTTCTGCATGCTGACCAACCGCTTCAAATACGTCCTGGATAGTGACATCACGTCCCTGAAAATTACCCGGCATAATAGAACCACCGTAGAGCGTAAGTGATGGAATATCTAAGCGAGCCAACGCCATCACAGTACCGGGAACAGTCTTGTCACATCCGCACAGTGCCACAACAGCATCAAACATATTACCAATAGAGACTAACTCAATAGAGTCGGCTACAATCTCTCGACTGATAAGCGAGGTTTTCATGCCCTCTGTTCCCATTGTGATACCATCGGATATGCTGACGGTATTGAATTCAAGTGGTGTTCCCCCCGCATCGCGAATTCCCGCTTTGACCTTAGCAGCGAGTCGTCTTAAGTGGAAGTTACAAGGTCCGATCTCAATCCATGTATTCGCAACCCCGATAATCGGTTTGTCAAGGTCTTCTGGTGAAAGCCCACCATCGCCGAACATAAGCATGGTGCGAGCGGCGGCGCGGTCAGGTCCATCGGTAATCACATAACTTCGGGGTTTCAGTTTATTGGACATTTGTCTGTGTTCTCCTTCAAATAGGTAATACTATTTCTATGTGATTATATTACATAATTTTGTAGGTAGAGTTTCGCAAACTCTACCTATAAGTGTCAATTAGCCTCTGATCTTTCTTGTTAGAGGGTTTTATCTCCACGATTGATAGGTATTGCATCTGAGGTATACATTCGTTTTACCTAATCTGCACATATATCGCAATATATCAAAAACCTTCAGGATAGATTATATTCGCGTTTCCTTGATGCATAGATTTCCTGAAAAGTTCAATAAGTTCGTTCTGAGACAAGCCGGCGAACTCATATTCAAGTGCAATTCGCACATACTCGGCAATGATATCATCATAGGCGCCGATGAATTCAAAATACGGTTCTCCTTTTTCCGATTCCACTTTTTCAAGATAGGTATCCCGAAAATTCTCATACCTTTCGACTGTGGCATCATCTATTTCACCTGCCTGATGACGCACGCGGAATGTTTCCTCCCAAACTGTTATCAATTTCATCGCGAAATCTCTTTCATCAAATCCGAAGTACCCTAACAGTGTTTCTTCAAAAATTGCATCAGATGCTTCGGGCAAGATTGTAAAATCTCCGGTTGTTTGCGCATCTTCGTATACTTTTCTTCTTTTCCCATTGATACGCTCCATTACCCATCGTGATCCTTCCCAGGGGGAGGGATGAACAATCCCGTCGCAAGATTGAATGTCATGTTCAATTGTGCAAGTATCGTCAATATCTGGAGGTGGTATTACATCTGGAATAAGATTTTTCTCACAACCAAGTGTGAAACAACAAATAATCAGCAGGCTAAACACCGTAGGCGAGGAAAGGTTCAATTCCATAGTAAATACCTTTGGTTTTTATGGGATAGAATCCGTGTTATGATATTTTGTCAATTAGATATCGTATAAAAAGCGAAGGCAAAGGAGTAAGCCCTATAATGATTGATAATTGTGATTACATTGTGAATTCATAGACAAGTTCTACGTTCGGAGCATCTTTGAGGCGTAAAATGATGGTACCCGCTTCTTGCTGATAAGCCTCTTGATACATAGTTTTGATACAACCGCTGGTGTAAGATCAAAGTTATGGTCTTCAGTTAACCATGCCTCACATGCGTCCCCATTAGCATTGTGTGTAAGGGAAACAGGGAGTTGAACAGGAAACGATTCAAGAAACGTATCCGAAGCAACGAGTGTCATTTCATGTTTTTCACATCCGCCACCATAGGATACGTTTATTGTCAGCGTATCCCCGTTTATTGAAGCGGTATTCAAAGTATATTTATCTGTACCGAATCTTCCATCTGCCTCACCAATGAAAACCTTACCGACAGACGGTTCAATGTCAGGTATATCGTTATCAACTGAAACAGATACGGTAGTATCATCGGGATCCGTCTTCATCTGATTCTGTATCTGCTGACACCCTATTGTGAAAAGGACGAGTAAACCCAAGAGAAGTCCGAAAGTGTTGTTTATTTTCATATTTGCTTGCTCCTTTTGCGATGCCAACTACTGCATACCTAACCAACTACTAAGCACACCACCATATTTTGCAATGAGACCTGCAAACACAACAGAAACCATAGACATCAACTTAATTAAGATGTTCAACGAAGGTCCAGAGGTATCTTTAAACGGATCACCCACGGTATCACCGACAACTGTGGCTTTGTGCTGTTCCGATCCTTTTTCACCGTATTCTTCCTTGTGACTACCCTCTTCAATAAACTTTTTCGCGTTGTCCCATGCGCCGCCAGCGTTTGCCATCATGATTGCTAAGACAAAACCTGTAGCTAAGCCACCTGCAAGCAAGCCTAACACGCCAGCAACGTTAAAAATCAATCCGACAGCGACAGGCACAACGATAGCAATTAATGAAGGTAAAATCATCTCGCGTTGTGCGCCAACGGTAGAAATAGCGACACATCGTGCGTAATCCGGTTTCTCCTCGCCTTTCATGATGCCAGGTTTCTCACGAAATTGACGGCGAACCTCGTCTACCATAGCACTCGCAGCACGTCCAACAGCTTTCATTGTCAACGCGCAGAAATAGAATGCCATGACCGCACCGATGAATAGACCAATAAGCACCTGTGGATTCATCAAGGTGACATTATAGAGATCCATAAAGTCGCTCACTGTCATCTTCAATGTCTCAATAGGTTCAAGTGGGCCGTCCCCGTCAATATCCAATGTATCCTTACCTGCTAAATGGATGAGTCCGTGCCGAATTTCCTCAAGATAGGCTGCCAAGAGAGCAAGGGCGGTTAGCGCTGCAGAACCGATAGCAAATCCCTTACCAGTTGCGGCGGTTGTATTACCGAGCGCGTCTAATTGATCCGTACGTCCGCGGACGCTTTCGTCCAGTTTTGCCATCTCAGCGTTTCCACCCGCGTTGTCTGCAATGGGGCCGTAAGCATCCGTAGCAAGCGTAATCCCAAGTGTTGCTAACATACCAACCGCAGCGATACCAACACCGTAAAGTCCCATCAAAGGTTCCGTTGCGCCTCCGGGAAGATAATAACTAACGGCAACTGCGGCAATAATCGTTATGACCGGAATAGCGGTTGATTCCATACCAACAGCAACGCCTTCTATAATAACCGTTGCCGGTCCCGTTTGTGCCTGCTTTGCTATAGCACGCGTCGGTTTATATTCGTGAGAAGTAAAGATTTCAGTAACCTTACCGATAACTAATCCTGCGACAAGTCCAGCGACAATCGCACCCCAAATCTGCCATTTATTGGGAAGATCGAGGTAAATCAGTACCGGAAGTGACACAATAGCGATGCCCAAAGCACTACCATTGATACCGAGATTCAAGGAACCCATCAACTGTTTCATTGAAGCACCCTCTTTTGTGCGCACCATATAGATACCCAAAATAGAGAGAATTACACCGATACCCGCAATAATCATTGGGGCAGAGAGGTATTTAATCTGAAGGGCAAGATTATTGTAGTCTTTCGCAGCAACAGCAGCAACACCGAGGGCAGCCGTTGCAAGGATTGAGCCTGCATAAGATTCGTAAAGATCAGCACCCATGCCAGCAACATCACCAACGTTATCACCGACGTTGTCTGCGATAACAGCGGGGTTTCGCGGATCGTCCTCCGGTATTCCTGCTTCAACTTTTCCGACAAGGTCAGCACCGACATCCGCTGCTTTGGTATAAATACCACCGCCAACACGCGCGAACAACGCCTGTGTTGAAGCACCCATACCAAAACTTAGCATAATCACAGTAATTTGGGGTAGTGGGTTCATTCCTAAAAATTCAGAACCTATCCAAGGGATTTTAGGGAAGATGTAATAGAGTATCAGAAACCATCCGGTAATGTCGAGCAGTGCGAATCCAACAACTATCAATCCCATCACCGCGCCTGCGCGGAACGAAACTCTTAGTCCGGCGTTAAGTCCTTGCATCGCTGCACTTGTCGTACGCGCGGATGCGTTGGTCGCGGTTTTCATGCCGAGGAAACCGCAGAGACCTGAGAAAAAACCACCTGTTAGAAATGCAAACGGTACGACCTGATTTTGGGCTTTAAGAACAAAAGCCATAAAGATAAAAATTAGGCATAGCACAGCGAAAACAATGCCGACCACTTTGTATTGTTGCCTAAGATACGCCATGGCGCCTTCACGCACAGATTGTGCGATGTCACGCATCGTTTCATTCCCTTCGTCCTGTTTCATCACAGAGCGATAGAAGTGGAAGGCAAAACCTAAAGCAATAAGTGAACCGATTGGAGCGATCCACCATATCAACGGTACATCAGGGGGAGAGTCTGTTTGGGCAAAAGCCGTGGTGGCTAAATTCAAAACGGGTAAGCAGGTTAGAAATACCTTCCAATTTAACCACCGTCTTTTGCAAGTGATTTCACGCATTAAAAACCTCTCTTTTTGTATTTATTCGTAATCCCAATTAAAAAATTTGAGTGCTTGTCCAACAAGGTAGATAGAACCTGTCACACAGACCAAATCAGTCGGAGATGCGGATGATAAACCTTTTTTGATTGCTAATTCTGGGGTTGGACATGTTGTGATTTTATTAAGTATGCCCGACCACGTATTTTGTATCGTTTCTGCGGGCATTACACGCGGATTATCGGAAACTTGCGTTGCAATCACGTGATCCGCGGTTCCCGATATAATTTCTCCAATTGCGGTTAAATCCTTATCTTTCATAATACTAACGATAAAAATCACCTGAGTGTAACAATAATTTTCACGAATAGCACGACATAAAGCGTTCATTGAAACAGGAGAGTGTGCGCCATCCAGCACAACAAGCGGTGAGGACATCACTTGTTGAATCCTCCCTTGCCATTGAACGTTCTTGAAACCAGCATAAACACTGTCTCTCGAAATTCCATACCCTCTCTGTTTTAGACATTCAATTGCTGCGATAGCAGTTGTAGCATTTATATATTGATGATGTCCAAGTAGCGGCAACGTAAGTTCCAAATAACACTCAGAATCTGTTTCCACATCAAATTGTTGTGCTACCGGTATACCTTCAGAATTCAAAATAACCTGTGAAACTGAAATATCAGGGTCTTGTGCTACAAAATTCTTAATCTCAACAATCGTTGCGTTACGTTCACTCGCTACCTTTTCAATCACAGCCCGTGCTTCAGGATGTTGCGGTGCAAGTGCTACGGGACACGCGTGTTTAATAATTTCTGCTTTTTCGTTTGCTATATCGGTGTATGTTTCCCCTAATATCGCAGTGTGTTCTAAACCAATTGGTGTGATAACGGATATTACGGGCGAGACAACGTTCGTTGCGTCAAGTCGTCCCCCTAAGCCGACTTCAATCACAGCAAAATCCGTTGCTTTATCAGCAAAATAGGTAAACGCAAGTGCAGTGTATATTTCAAAAAACGATACACGCCCGAATTCGGAAGCGGAAACAGTTTCAATCGCAGGTTTCAGTTTTTCAATATAGAAGGCAACTCCTGCCTCTGAGATAAGTTTGTCATCAATACGACACCGTTCTCTCGGTGTTATGAGATGCGGGGACGTAAATAAACCCGTTTTATAACCTGCCTGTGTTAACACGGATGCAATGAGTGCAGCGGTTGATCCTTTCCCTTTACTCCCTGCGACATGGATTACTTTTAATCTATCGTGCGGATTCCCAAGCAGGTCTAACAGCTGCGAAATACGATTCAGATTGTAGAATCGTGCCTGACGCGCAAAGTCCGGACTTCTTTCATAGTCAATGAACTGCTCAATATAGGCAAGTGCTGCTCTGTAGTCCAAATTTTGATATTATCGATTATAGCACACGAAATGTGCCTAATTTAGAAATTCATAAATCGGAAATTGCGCGCAAAATTCTTGAACCTTATCCCGGATTCGCCGTTTAATAGATGCTTTCTGCCTATTCTCAAGTGCCTCAATAATAAAGTCAGCGATGTGAACCATTTCATCTTCTTTCATGCCACGTGTCGTAACCATCGGTGTCCCAAGGCGAAGTCCACTTGTCGTTTTCGGTTTCCTTTTGTCAAATGGTATCGTGTTTTTATTAACAATAATTCCTGCATCCTCAAGGTGATCCGCTGCTTGTCTTCCGCTTAATTTTTCGTATTTAGTAGTTAGATCAATTAACATTAGGTGATTTTCTGTGCCACCACTCACTAATCTAAACCCATTTTGCATTAATCTCTCTGCAAGTGCCTTAGCATTTTTAACAATTTGTGCTTGATATGTTTTAAACTCAGGTTCGCTTGCTTCCTTGAAAGCAACTGCCCTTGCAGCAATTGTATGTAGGAAAGGTCCGCCTTGTAAGCCGGGGAACACTGCTCGGTCTATCTTGGCTGCATTTTCGGACTTACACATAATCATCGCGCCACGAGGACCGCGTAAGGTTTTATGTGTTGTAGTGGTAACCACATCGCTGTGTGGGACCGGGTCAGGATGAACTTCACCTGCGATCAACCCAGCAATGTGTGCTATATCTGCAAGCAAGTATGCGTCTACAGAATCAGCAACCTGCCGCCACGCAGCGAAGTCAAAGTGACGTGGATATGCTGTTGCCCCGACAACGATCAGTTTCGGACGATGCTGTTCTGCAAGACTCGCGACCGCTTCCATGTCAATTAGTTCAGTTTCGGCATCTACACCATACGCAACAACATTGTAATACCGTCCAGAAAAATTTACCTTATCACCATGACTCAGATGCCCACCGTGGCTAAGTGACATCGCCAAAATAGTGTCGCCCGGGTCAAGTAGTGCATGATACGCCGCCATATTCGCTTGTGTGCCAGCGTGCGGTTGGACGTTAACGTGTTCAGCTCCGAAGAGTTCTTTTGCACGTTCAATAGCAAGCGATTCCACGCCATCCATAAACTCACAACCGTTATAGTAACGTTCACCGGGATACCCTTCAGCGTATTTATTCGCTAAGATACTCCCCTGAATTTCCATAACGGCACGACTGGCGTAGTTCTCCGATGGAATCAGCATGAGAGTATTTTGCTGGCGTGCCAAGTCGTTAGCGGTAATTTCAACAATTTGTGGGTCTACCTCAGCCAATAATTTATTCATATCTTTTCACCGTTTTTAACTTGCCATGGTGTTGCTTACATAAAAGTGAAATTGTAACACAGATTTGTTACAATTTCAAGAAAAGTTGACATATCTGTGTCAACATGTTATATTAGTGGTAACGGATTCTCGTTACTTCACAATATTACACATTTCCACTATTATAACCCAAGTTGCTACCTATCGCCATAAAGTTGTTTTATATTGGTTGCGATGATAAATAAAAATAGTTTCAACTCAAAACCTGTCGCAGTCACTGCATGTATTGACTTCGGTAATAGTTGTGTAATCAGACTATTTGTCACTTCAACCCGTTTTCTGTGAAAATGTTGCAGATAAACTTCCCACGGCTCAAACTGACGCTTTGAGTTCTTTTTACGCAGCGGTCTAAAGTCAATACCGACTTCCTTCAGTGCGTCTTCAATACCATAGTTGCAATATGCTTTATCCGCAAACACCACAGAACCTTGTGGCAAATCAAATGGAAAATATCGCATACCTCGGACATCGTTCCACTTGCCAGGGGTGAAGAAAACTTCAACAATGTGCCCACTTTCAGTGACCATTAGATGCGCTTTGAGACCATAAAAGTGGCGGCGTTTACTTGCGATTTTACCACGCCATTCTTCACCTTGATAGAGACGACACCGACTAATCCGAATGTTGTCACAGACAGAAACAGGATAGGTGTCAATCGCATAAATACCATTCGGATTATTGGATTTAGAGATTTCAGCGAAATACTCAAAAAGTATTTGAAACAAATGAGGTATCCGATGAAGTCTACGATTATATCGGGAGTGTCCCAACATATTCGGGATGTATCCAAGCGTTTTCAGAACACAGCAAGCTCTTTGATGATTGCCGCGAAAAAAGTGTGCTGCGATAATCGCAGTTGTCATCACTTCAGCATCTGTCATTTTTGCTTGTGGATGCGTTTGATGACCGAGTGAAATTAAAAGATCGTCACAAATCGTATAAACTGCTACAATGGTTAATTCCATGGGGTTTCTCCTTCTGTTTTATTTCATAAAAACATTATAGAGAAAATCCCATGGATTTAGAAGTATTTTATAGGTGGCAACTTAGGTTATAATAAATCGTAATGAGTAGAAACGGACATGTAAACTGCTGGTTTTTCACGCAAATTTATTTTAAAAAGTGCTATAAATCTTTATCACAACTGCGTTTTTTAGTGATTTTTTCTTGATAAAATAGAGTAAAAATATAGTATAACGTGAGTTTGATAATTAGATTGAATATAGATGTAGGTTGGGTTGAGGCACGAAACCCAACATGAAACGCTTTTACAGACTGGAAATGTTGGGTTTCACCTTCGGTTCAATTCAACCTACGGGATTTATCAAACTCACGTTAGTATAATATTAGGAAGGAAATAGGAAGTTGGAACTACTTTTTGAAAAATCGAAAATTCAGCATTATGCAGACAAGTATAACGCTGAATATGATAATCCTATCGAGTTGATAGTGCCTGAAGTTAAAGACAGAGCCCGCTTAACATTAGACAACTTACTGAGGCTGTCAGAGTGGAAAATGCAGGGCAAGCGAAACAACCCTAGAGTTGAAAGAAACAAAGATACTACTATTCAAGAAACGACACGTCTTGTATTTATGGCAGAAACTGATGAAAAGTTTAAATTCAATCGCCTACAATCTTTACATGGTGTATTGTTGCCGATGGCGTCATCAATTTTGCACTGGTTCGATTTCGATGACAAACGCAGGTATCCTATTTGGGACTGGAGGGCAAGGAAAAGTGTCCAGTTTGATCATAGTAAATATAGGAACTTGTTTGAGCGCTGGCAGGCGTATGTGAAGTTCTGTCAAAACACAGCGGAAGAAGCTAACGTTGATATGCGAACCTTAGATCGAGCGTTGTGGCAGTATCACGAAGAAGACTAATAAATAGAAAAAAGAAAAGTTTGTAAAATTCTACATGTCCGTAACTACTTATTGTGTAATAAATTTCGCAAAAGTAGTTACGGCCGTAAAGGGACGAATTAAATCGCTAAATAAGGCAATATAACATGCTCAAAAAAATTTTCTTAACGAGTATAACTTCGGCAATCGTATTTTTTAGCATTACATTTCTAATCGCAAACACCAATGCAGCACAAGAACACATAATAAAAGCGGTATACTTCATCCCTAAAAACCGTCCAGTTCAAAAACATATACCACCTAAATTATCAGATCAAATTAAACAAACTCAAGAATTCTACGCAGATCAAATGGAAATGCATGGCTACGGTAGAATGACATTTAAATATGAAAAAGATGCCAATAATAACCCCGTAATCCATCAAGTTATAGGTAAATTTGACGACGCATATTACCATCACAACACGATCGTTAAAGTAGAAACGGAGATAAAACAAAGGTTTCATGATGTAGACGATAATATCTATATCATATCTATTGACGTTAGTAACGGACTAATAGGCGGTTATTGTGGTAAAGCACGATATGAAGGCGGTCCAGTTTTCATTCCGTCAACAGGTAATTGCGTAAGAGAAGAGGACGTTGTAAATTTGATAGCACATGAACTGGGACACGCCTTAAATCTACACCACGATTTCCGTGACGTGAAATATATCATGGCAAAGGGAGGCCCACAACGTACGCAGTTTTCAGAATGTTCGGCAATGCTTTTGTCTGTTAGTCATTTCTTAAACAAAGTCCACACACATGAAAATGCCAAAGGACAAATTGAGATGTTAACGCCAAAGACATACACTATCAACCACAGAGAACATAAACTAAAATTCAAGGCAAGTGATCCCGACAAAATAAATCAAGTGTTTTTAGAATACTCAACACCCGACAGACTAGCAGGAATAGCAGATTGTAAGTCTATATCTAATAAAATAACAGCAGAGATAACGTTTGATATGCCCGAAGATGCGATAAAGTCTCAAAAGACACATATATGGATACACGTCATAGACATAAACGGTCATAAAACGACAAAGGAATATGAACTCACAGGCTCAGAAAAGAAAGACTTAGGTTTTACATATTTAACGCTTGAATATGATGATCCAAATGCACTTACACCCATAAATCCACAAATAGATTGGGGTTGGGATTGGGGCGGTTGGAAACACTTTTGGGAAAAAATGCCTGATAAGGACATTCCCGAACGGCCACATCAAGGGTTTGCTAACGCTCACAACATCCGATTTATAAATCAATGGGATCACTGGTTTTACGCACACGTTGAAGGTCATTTTGTATACGATCTTACACTAACAGACATTAATCATAAAGTCTTTGATGCCTATTTTTACTTGCCAAATCCTTGCGGAAATAGAGCATCAGTAGAAATGATTTGTAAAGCTGATGATGTAAAAATATACCGATCAGGAATAATCAAATGGGCGCAAGCACAAAACAAACACATAAGATTCAACATTCCTGAAAATACAAAAGAATTTGTCATTGAGATGGATGATGCAGGTGATGACGGAGTTTGCGATCATTACATAATAGCAAATGCAAAACTTGTAACAATTGAACCCGACAAACCAGATGAAGAAAAGGAAACTGATGAAAACGATGAGACTGATAAGACAGAAAAAGAGGAAGCAAGACGTATTGACGCAAAATCAAAATTAATTTTGACGTGGGCAAAACTTAAAAAGAATCAATAGTTACATTAGGAAAACGAGTTGTGCTAAATAACTATATGTATAACACTGTTTTACAAAAGAAGATGTTTTGAAAGCCATTATCGTCTATCTATTTGGTCTTCAGTCCCGTAGGGACGATATGTTTATAGCAGCGCTCAAGAAAGATAGGTTATCATATTTCTATAAACATATCGTCCCCGACAAATACCATACGGGGAATGCTAAATGGCATTCATACCGTTGATTTGGCGTATTTGGCGTTGATTCACGGGACTAAAGAAATTGCCAAAAATATTTTCTTAAACTTTATACAGTTTGTACTACAAAGAATCGCTTATACCGAACTCACGTTAAAGTAGTCCAAATATTGCCAAATTCTATCATGCAGGAACGCTTTGACGATAAAATAGCATTCGGTTTCTTTACGGTCTCTCCTCAAGCGTATGTATAGTGCCGTGCAGATAGCAATCCAGCGGGATGCCATCTGCAAACTTGCCCTTGATGTCAACATGGAACTGCATGGTAGGCGTAAGCGTAGGTATTTTGAGGAAAACTGTTTTGCCATCTTCGGAGAGTGTTGCAGATTGAATAGTGTGTTCATCTCTGCCTTCCTCACCCGAACGTTTTAACTGTGGCGAACCGTAGCCTTCAGTCCAGCGGTACTCCCAACTTTGTACCCGCCAGTTTTCTGTATCTGCTGCGGATTTTGGAGCAAGTGGTTCATAGAAATCAATGATTAATCCTTCCTTGACAGCGCGAAACGATTTTGGTGTACGGAGCGGTGCACCTGTCATGCGTACCCGGTAAAACCCAGTATCTTCCTGTTTGTTCGATGACCAGCCGAATAGACCCGCAAGATAGAGGTCTCCACTGATTGGATGGAATCGTCCACGCATCACACCTGTGGAAAACTCCAACCCCATTTCGGTAACAGCACCTTGTACAGTCTCTCCTATTTGGTGTTGAAGAACGGCGTACACTTTTCCAGTACCGTAACTGACAGAGAGCAGAGAATCCGCCATTTCTCCCCATGTGTCTGTAGGAATCCAAACTAATGTTGCAGGAGAACGGTCAACAAAAGGAGCAACCCAGCAGAGAGGCGGTTCGTAGGTGGTTGGCGGGTTATCGGGTGGGTGCCAACCCCATAAATTTCCGTAGAATTTACCAGGGGCAGTGATACGATTCAGTCGGTTGGCGGGCATCCAGAAACCTTCCTGATCAGTGCCGTAGAATATCGGACCAGGACTAATGCCGAGTCCATTTGATGCACGAAATCCATAAGCAATCACGGTGGATTGTTTTCCATCTGGTGATACTTTGATGAGGGTACCGTGGTGCGGGTGTTGGGCGCGCAATGCATGTCGAGCGGATTTCATGTAATAGAAGTTCCCCGTTGCATCGGTCTGCAGGTCCATAACCTGCTCGTGGAAGTGTTCACTGTTGTAGACATCATTGTTAAAATTCTCGTAGAAATCAATTTCTCCATCTTCGTTGAGATCAACAAGACGAGTGATCTGGTCACGTCCGGCGACGTAAATCTGCTGCCCGACAATTTTAAGCCCGAGTGGTTGATTCAGACCGGTGGCGATACGTTGCCATACCAGTTTGTTCAAAGTATCATTGAGTCCGGTAACTGTCCAGACATCACCGTTCCAAGTGGAAAGCGCAGCACGATTGCCATCAGGGAAGAAGTCAAACGCGCCGAAACGTATCCAAGATTCCCACGGGTTTTCTGTGGGCCAATCTATCTTGTCAATCGCAAACGGTTCGCTGGGGTCGCGTCCATTATTTGCCGCTAATCTCGCAAAATCTGAGAGTTTCGGTTCATGACCCTCCCATCTAAGAACCGTTGCGATTTCATCTACGGGGAGGTGTAGATAAACACGGTCAGAGTCGACGGTCCATTTCGCACCTTCAATCGGTTCTACCAGAGTCGCTGCAATCAGTGGGGGTTCTTGGAAACGTTGGTAAAGTGCCAGCATTTCGTCGGGAGATAGGGCGCGATTGTATAGATGCATGTCATCAAGCTTTCCTTCTAACCAGGGGGATTCTTCTGGAAAGTTTTCTGCGGTGAATCCGAGTCGCCAAATATCATCTTCCAATTCATCATTTGGCTTGAGAACCCCTTCGGCGACAATCTCGCCGTCCAAAAACAATTTCACTTTCCCACTTTGATGTTGCCACGTTAATCCGACATGATGCCAAGCACCATCAACAACTGATTTACTTTTTCCAGTAGCACCAGTAACAACCCCGACCCAACCGACATCAAACGCCAATTGTCCACTTCTAATAAAAAAGGTTTTACCGTTGGGCACCCACTCTGGATCCTCAAGCGCTTCAGAGATAATTGTGCCGTCATCCTCAGTCGCAATCCATACAGTGAATGTTAGGTCGGTGGTGTCAAAATCAAGGGCAAAGTCTTCGTCAAAACGCGCTTCCGCATCGCCATCGAACATAAGACATTTGTTCTGCCATCCATCTTCCCAACGAACGCCATCAAGGGTAATTGTTGATTCTTCAGGTGTCTCACTTGCTGTGTGTGAACCGTTGCCTTCGTCAAAACGCCAATGCCTGATCAAAGACGAGTTGTTCTCCGGAACTTGTGCTGACGTGGACTGTGCTGTTTTGTCAGGAGGAAGCAGGACTGCGATATACTCATCTGCACTGCCAACATTGCCAGAGACAGGTGTCAGATTGTCTATTGAAAGCAATTTTGGTAGGTATCCGTCTCTTTCAAAGTGCCATGTTGCTGTCCCTGCGTCTATTTTCAAAGTTTCCAACCTGAGTCGCCGCTTTATATCGGTGTGTCCGGTCGTGTCCAGTTTTTCCGACCAGCGTTTCGGTCCACCTTTAGTCAAAGTCGTCAGGTCCGTGACAGGAGGAGAGGTATCAACGAATTGTGTCCATTTGCTCAACTCAAGTGTATCATGGATCGTAGGTGTTATCAGAATCTTGGTAAAGATGGCTTGTTCAGATGCCGGGAATCGGACGCGGATCTCGCCCTGCGCTGTTTCCCACTGTGTGCCTTCCGGTGCGTCAACCAATGCAGCGAGTAGGCTGCCGGGCTGCCCTGGTTCAGTATCAGGTGGACACAGAGCAACTGCGATGCCACGCGAAAATTCAGGTAAAATAGATGTCTCACCATCAGTCATTGTTGCGATACGGACAAGAGTGCTTGAATTAGCGGGACCGAGATGGAAAGTTCGTGCAAAGGCGATTCCGTTTTCTCCACTTTCAAGCGATGGGGATTCCAGCACAGACCGATTGCCCACCGTATACGACAAAATGACGTGGTTTTCGTGAAGATATAATCCTTTCCAATGCGCCCAATCTCTGGGTAGAGGACCAAAGGGAACGGATCGTATATCCTCAAAACTGCCATCCTTCGCCCAACCTGGCCCTACAGGATTTTGCCACAGTAGTTTGCCTTCAATGGATGGATAACTCTGATGCCAACCGTTGAATTCAACATCGGCGAAGTCAATCAACCCATCTATCCAACCTGCGGAATAGCGCAACAGGTCTGTGTCAAACACCACCGCACCACCTGTGAGTTCTGGCGTAAGCGGTATAATGATGCCTTTGTAGGTAAGATTATCGGTATTCGCTGCGACAGCTGTGGAAAGGAATGGGCCATAATCCATATCCCGCCACGGCTGTCCAGTTTTCACATGCCAACCCGGGACATATCGGCGCGGCGCTTCACTTTCAAGACACCAGTGGACACCGTTGACAATGAGCCGACGAAAGTCGCTTACTTTAAAATCTTCTGGATGTCCCATTGTGGTTGTGAACACACGTCCGCCGCCTGCGTGGGTGTGTGTCCAAGCAATGGGATTGACAGTCTCATCACCACCGCGTTCACCTTCTGGAAGTACGGGTCGGCCTTGCACCAAGATTTGGGAATCTTCAGGTGGATAGTTAGGACGCACATGATAGGTCCAGGATCGCACGTGGAACGCTGGACTGACTCCAGTAAGGATAGGGTGTTCTCCAACGGTTGTGGCATCGGTGGTTGCCTCGTGTCCGTAGTGGTAAATCCACGGTGCGCCGAGTTCGCGGGTACCGAAATTGTTCCATTTTGTAGCACGCTCGTCTTCATCTGCGTAGGCAAAGGCGTGCGTGGTTGTGCGAAAGGCAAGGATAGGACCGCCACGGTCAATGTATTTTTGTAACAACTCAAGTTGGTCATCTGGAAGTTGGCGGAATCGCAGATACAAAACGAGTAGGTCTGCGGTTTCAAGAGCGTCAAGCCCATTTATGCTATTCCCTTCACCGCCTTGTAGTACGTCGTCAATGAGAACTGTGGTGCGGAAGTCATAGTGTTCTTCCAACACTTGAGCCAACGCGGGCATCGTTACTTCAGAACGATATTCATTTTCACCTACAACGAAGACAATATGGGGTTGTGCATAACCGATAGATGTTAATGTGCCAAGCGCGAGCGAGATGCACAGTAGATAAACTGGAATTCGCTTGCAACATTGGGTAGAGAGTTTGTTTAAGTAATCTGATTTTGACAAATTTGGTCCTCCCGGATGAAAAGCTTAAGTTTGCTATGTTGTGTTTCCTTATTGGATATTAATAATACGAAGGTTTTTGTTAAATAATGATGGGTAGTAG
Organism: Candidatus Poribacteria bacterium; assembly: GCA_965219695.1. Taxonomy (GTDB): domain Bacteria; phylum Poribacteria; class WGA-4E; order WGA-4E; family WGA-3G; genus MSPOR6. The sequence goes on from CBDCOJ010000028.1 coordinate 269,395, forward strand.
TCTCCTTAACATTGCTGTTGCCGTTTGTCAGTCAGCAAAAGTATAATCGGTCTAAGTAAAAATGTCAATAAAAACCAGATGGGTAGAGGCATTCAATTGTCGAGTTTCACCTTTAATTATATTGTAGGAGGGAACTCCGATTCCCGACTATCATTATGTTTTGTCGCGATTCGGAGATCGCTCCTACAGAGGAAATGTAGAATTATTTCTATAGTCTACTATATCAAAGGTGTCTTCTAATGATTGAACTTTATGTGTGTCTGTAATATCAGACAGGTCTAACTTTAGCAAGAACATCTGACAACTCAAACTCTTATCTTGGTAATCCTATAATCCTGATAATCCTGGTTCAGACAAATGCTAAAAATATTACACACCCTTGACATATATCCTCCTGCATGTTATATTATCGGTAACGGATTCTCGTTACGTCAAAAATTCTGCACGTTTCTGACTACTTTGCCAAACCATGCTTCAAATCACAAAATTCAAAACCGTTATACTATTTTTATCTCTTTTTGTCCCTTTGTTCCTTCTGTCGGGTTGTAATTCCCAAGACAAACCTCAAGATTCACCATCCTCAACCCCCAAAACAGATTCACCTGAAGTCATAACGCCTCCTATCACCCCACTTCGTGCTGAAGATTGGCACATGTTCATGCATGACTTGCAGTTATCTGGGAAAAGCCCAGACCAGAAACTTAAGCCTCCACTACAATTATTATGGCAATTTAAAACGGGTGGTCCTATAACCGCATCTCCAGTGGTAGCTAACGGGATTCTCTACATCGGTTCCGCAGACGGCAAATTATACGCTTTAAATGCCAAAGAATGGGGAATAACTTGGGTTTTCAATGCTGGAAGTGCCATCCGATATTCAGCTGCTATTTGGGGTGGGCGCGTCTATTTCAGCACGCGGGATAATAAATTCTATGCACTTGATGCCAAAACAGGAGACCTGCTTTGGGAATTCAAATCAAAAGGTTGGATGGATTCACCGCCAGTTGTTTTTAATAGAACTGTTTACACAGGTGCATTTCCCGACACGAATTTACCTGCTGGATGCCATCACCGGTAAACTTAAATCCGAACGACAGCGCATAGTCACAATAAACGGCGTTGAATACGGATGCACGAATGCAGAATTCCGTCCCGTCATCCCACAGTATAACGCGAATTTATGGCGTAGATATACAGCAGGTAGTGAAAGTTTTCCTATCACTGCAAATAATTTTGTCTATATTGGTGCGCGAAATGGGAAGATACATGCTATTGATGTTGCATCTAAAACAGAAGTTTGGTCTTATCAGGTTAGCGGTCCTGTGAATGCAGCCCCTGCAATTTCCGAAGGTTTCCTCTATGCAGCATCTACTGACGGTTCAGTCTATGCGTTTGCCAATGCTACAGGAAAGTCCACCGATTGCAGATGATTCACGCGAACACGGTATTGTTACACATGATAATGCACCAGTTTACGCGGAGAAAAATGGAACTTCACCTTTATACCTTCTCAATGATGGCACGGACTTACCGATACTGCAAACCGCTCAGGATCGGTATCAAGTCGAACTACCGAATAAAGAACAGGTGTGGATAGATAAATTTGATTTTGCACAATTTGAAGAAACAGAAGGGATGTTGCTCAATTCAAACTTTTGTGGAACGCCCCGCATGATACATCTGATCAAAGGTGCGGAATATCCGTATTGGAGTCCCGATGGTGAACGCGTTGCCATGCTAAAAAGAACTGATCTAAGTGGTAGTTATTGGAAGGCAAGCGAACTCTGGATTATGGACAAAAAAGGAGAACAAGCGCGGAAACTCTATGCTGGTCAACTTTACAATCCACATGTTTCTTGGTCATTGGATGGTCGCTTAATAGCATTTGAAGCCGAAGTAGACGATGATCGTTTTGTTTTTACTGCCGATTGGGAATTAGGACGTATTAAAAAATTGGTAAAAGGTGCGGGGCCTGCATGGTCACCTACCGCTAATCAATTGGCATTTAGACGGCGTGAAAGAGGTTATGACGTTATTTATCGGATTAACAGTGACGGCAGTGGTGGTAGAGATATTGCCCGTGTGTTATTTAAACAGACTCGACGCGCTTATACCTTTTTGCACGCACCCTCTTGGTCATCAGATGGAAATCTACTCGCTTTTGAGGTGACACAAGATCAAAAGCTCGAAAACGGCACAGTTACGTACGCAGCGATCCGTATTCAGAATACAGAAGGGGAACGTGTGAAACAGATTCCAACGCAACACCAACACGTCCGGCAGCTGCGGTGGTCATCCGATGGGGCACGACTTGCCTACGTGCTTTCTGGCAGCAATCGACAAGATCCGATACTTGATAAACGTCTTCACATTGCTGGGATCACTGACGAATCGCTGAAACATCGGATTTTGAAACATACAGCACCCGCATGGTCACCAACAGGGAATCGGTTAGCTTACTTTGAACGTGAAGATTGTGTCGGACTCCGCTGGAAGGTTTGGGTGCATGATTTGGATAGTGGTCAGAAATATCCGATTGCTCGAACATCTATGAAACTCGCCTCTATTGTCTGGATGCCGGACGGTAAAAGCCTCTGTTTATGGCACACCTCAGATTATTTGCGGAATAATGTCTATCAACCTGCAGATACAAAAGGATGGATTGTACCAATCAACCTGTCTCCGTAGCAGAAACACTCCCACGGTAGGCGAGGTTTCCTAACCTCGCCGTTGCGGTGTCTAATTAATTCAAAAATCTACCATAAAGTAAGTCTCATGAGTCAAGAACATTTAGAATATAAAGATAGGGTCAACTTAGGTAGTTATTATACCCCTTCTCAATTTGTGAAGCAGGCATGGGAATTTATTGAATCGGACATAGATACACAGACTACCGTAATTGACAGTGCATGTGGATACGGTGATTTTCTAAAAAATTGTGGGCAGTCTCTCACAATCGGGTGCGATATAGACGAAGCTGCAATTGATGTAGCAAGAAAAAATACAGACAAAGTTCGTTTCTTTCAGACAAACTCTTTATCCAACGTTTCAAGGGAAAAATTTGGTATTCCTCAACAGTGCAAAAGATTGATAGTCGTCGGAAACCCACCGTATAATGACAAGACCTCCCTCATCCGTCATAAGATTAAACATGCTGAATTTGACGTTGATGAAGATTTAGTCAGTAGAGACTTAGGAATTTCATTTCTCCGTTCCTATAATAAACTTGAAGCGGATTTTATCTGTGTTTTGCATCCGTTATCTTACTTAATTAAACAAGCCAATTTCAAACAATTAAAGGAATTTGCTGAAAATTATAAATTGATAGATGGCTTACTTATTAGTAGTGGTGAATTTCCCGAATCCGCAAAACTCACTCCTTTTCCAATTATCATTGCCTTTTATCAGCGCGACACCGAAGGAATGGAATACAGTTTTATCCGTTCCTTTCCATTTAAAATAGTTGACGGCAATCGTTTTTGTCTAAATGATTTTGATTATATCCCAGGTTATATTCGCAAATATCCGAGCAAGCAGCAGCAACCGATACCTGATGATTCGCTATTCTTCTGGACAATGAGGGATATTAACGCATTAAGAAGGAATCGGACGTTTGTCAACAAATATAGTAGTAACACTATTGTAATTGACAAAAGCAAACTGGATTATTACGCTTATGTTGATGTGTTCAAAAGAAACCTTGATAGGCTACCCTTCTATTTTGGAAACTGCGATGTTCCTATAGATGATACGCTTTTCAAGCAGTCCAAACAGTATTTCATTAGTGATACTATTCGGCATCACCCTTTTCTACAAAGGCACTTTCAGATAGAGCCGATTGGGAAGGAACAAGTTGAAGCTAAACTGGATATGTTTTTTAAATTACTGTTAGGAAAATACCATACTTGATTACGAAATAAACCTACATACTCTGTTTTACGGCTTCATTGGAGAACTTATACCGTTTCTATATGATAATATTGCATTATTTCGTAGGTCGGGTAGAAGCGATAGCGAAACCCGACTTTTTATAATGTCATGTCCAAATCAACGCCAAATGCGCCAAATCAAGAAATCAACGCTACAAATGCCTTTAGGCATTTGGCCAAATCAACACCGAATGCGCTTTTTGGCATTCGGCGGGTATGAATGCCATTTGGCATTCCGCATGATTTGTCGGGTTTCGTTCCTCAATCCGACCTACAATATGTTATGACAATTTGTCAATTAGAAATGGTATTAGAAGGCTGCTTCAAGTAAGTGTAACATATCTTGTTCCAAACACCGTCTCGGATTGAGCTTATGACAGTGGTCAAGCATTGAATCGGCTGCAAGTTTCGGAATCTTCTCCCCGTCTAATCCTGCCGCTCCAAGTCCCGCGGGCATATTAAATTCCTTATTCAATTCGCGAATCTCATCAATTGCAGCGCACGCTGCCTCACCTTTAGACATACCTTCTACATTAATACCTAAAGCATCTGCAACATCTGCGTACTTCTCAATCACATGAGGCAGGTTAAATTCCATCACAGGAGGTAGGAGTATCGCATTAGCAACACCGTGCGGAATAGGTGCATCTGTTGACAACTGATGCGCAATGGAATGGACTGCTCCAAGTCCTTTCTGAAACGCAAACGCTGCCATACATGATCCCAACAACATTTCCCCCCTCGCCTCAATGTTTTCTCCATGGTGATATGCTGTTCGGATATTTGCGCCTAATATCTTCAAAGCTTGCAAAGCTACGCCTTCTGAAATTGGGTGATATTTCGTTGCTACGTACGCCTCAATCCCGTGTGTGATAGCATCCATACCAGTTGCTGCGGTCAACGCTTGTGGCATTCCGACAGTCAATGCAGGATCAAGCAGCGCGAGGTTTGCCATATTGTAGCGAGTGATAATTGCACGTTTTCGCCACCGATTGGTTGTCTGCAACGAGGTATCGGTAATGATTGCGCCTTGAGATACTTCACTGCCGGTACCTGCGGTCGTTGGCACACATATCAACGGTGGCATGTCGTCGCGAATCTTATCAACTCCGCCCGAGTCTACATAGTACGGTTCCAATGGTGGCGCGTGTGTTGTCAAGAGACGGATGGCTTTTGCAGCATCCATCACACTGCCACCGCCAACAGCAATTATAACATCACATTTTTCTTTCTGATAAACTTCCACGCCTTGCGCGATGCTTATATCAGTGGGATTCGGTTCAATATCCTCATAAGTCGCATAAGGCAAATTTGCATTGTCTAATGGATCGACAGCTTGATCTAATATTCCCACTTTTCGGATGCCCGTATCGCTAACGATAAGCGGTTTTTTGCCATTGAATGCAATGATATGATCTGCCAAGTGCGCGATGGCACCCTCTCCAAATTCAATGCGTGGTGGTAAAAAATAACTTAGAATTTCCGTATTCACACCTAATTCCTTGTTCTTATATCAATAATTCTTGATAAACAACTCATTCCCTTTTGCAGCAGAATCTTTTTTATAGTTGTTCATACCATATTGTAAAGTCCATTCTTGAATTTCAGCAAAATCAAAAAGTTCTCGAATCACAGGTGAATCATCGTATGTAATCAACCACTTGTGGGGGCATTTTTTCATGTTTTTTGCGAATTGGGCATGGTCAAATGAAGTATGCAGTGTGCCTCTTGTGCCATACAACTTTGATTCCGTTGCCTTCCAATAGGGTGGGTCAAGAAAAATAAAAACATCCTCACCATCGTGGAAAAGTGCATCAGTGTAATCTCCGCATGTAATTTTAACTTTTGAAAGGTAAGGTGAAATCATCTTTACTCGCATAATAGAGGAGTTTGTAAAACGTTTCTCATAAGCAGCTTGTGAATACCCACCTGAATCAACTATGCCTGAAAAGGTAATTCGGTTTAGCACAAAGAACCGCACAGCCCGTTCAAATTCAGATAACATTTCTCTATCTTGGCTCAATAAATCCTTATCTTCCGTTAATTCTGCAAATAAGGTTTTGCCGTTATTATAGTTCGCTTTTGTATCTGTTAGTGTCTCAACTAATTCGGAGACATTGTCTCGCGTCTGCTTCCAAAAACAGTAGAGATCGTAATTGAGGTCATTAATCCAGTAAGATTTAATATGATTTTGAAAGATGCTTCGGACAGCAAAATAAACGGAACCGCCACCAACAAATGGCTCGCGAAACTCTGATATGTTTGGCGGAATTAGAGGTAAAATCTGTTTCAATGCCCTGGATTTACCACCCGGGTACCGCAAGGGACTTTTAGCTAACTTTTGCATCACAATTCATAGATGGAATCCTTATGTTTCTACCTCAAATATGTCCGTTAGCGAGTGTCTAAAATATACCATGCTTTCTGATAATTTTCAAGACGTTCCGCACGGATTCTTGTAGGAGCGAGCTCCAACTCGCGACACCTCTAAATCCTGAATATTTCACCTAACTTACCACCAAGGACACGCCCCGCACCAAGCAAACACGCAATTAAGATAAACATCCCTACAACGCCAAGCGCACTTGCAATATACGGACCCTGTCCAACACGTTGGGAAAGCGAATAAATCGTTTTTGTGATCGGATAATACTGATTTTGCGTAGCTAAAATAAGACTTTCACTTACCTCAAGCATAGAAAAGGAGAAGACGAGAATCGCACCAGCAAGGATATTCGCAAAAACCAAGGGTAATGTGATTTTATAGAGGGTTCGAACTGGCGTTGCCCCCATGTTTTGTGAAGCTTCTTCATAGCTTCTTCATAGGTTATACTGGTTTGCTGGAAACCCGCATATATTGAACGTAACATATATGGCAACCGTCGCACTGCATAACCAATAATTAAGAGAAACGTGGGATTTTTCCTTGGATCAATAAAAGCGACGAAATCTTCTGGAAGATTTCGTAGGAGAAGTGATGTGTCTGAGAAACTGCCCATATATCCGAAGGCAATCGCAACGCCAGGCAGTGCTAAAGGCAACATTGCTATCGCATCTAACAAATTTTGGAACGGAATGCGCTTACGTGTGAGGAGATAAGCGATTGAAACGCCAACAATCAGTGCGATTAACGTGCTGAAGATACTATATTTCAAACTGTTGAAAATGCTCGGTAGTGTATCGGAATGTGTAAATACCTCAATATAGTGTTCAAGGGTGACCGATTCTGGTAACACGGTTTGGTACCATTGGCTTGGACCTGGCGTTAGGGAAACTAAAATTACACTAATATGTGGTAGTAATGCCATAAATGTCAATCCACCGATAAACAGGTAGATGATGCCTCGCATTCCCCATTTTGCGTCCACCTCACGTGAAGTCACGTGTCCTCGTCCAAGCATCTCGTAGTGCTTACTTCCTGTCCATCGTTTAGAGGTATAAAAAGCGAGTGCAGTAAGAACGATTATTAATACGACCAGCGCATAGCCCATCGGATTTACATTCGCCTCGGTTACTTGTCGAAAAATTCTAACTGCAATAACCTCGTTGTAGTCAAAAATCAGTGGCGTGCCGAGGTCTGTGAACGCCCAGATAAAGACGAGAATCGCACCGGCAAAATAACCCGGCATCATTAAAGGCAGTGTTATTCTCCTGAATATTTGGAATCGTGATGCGCCAAGGTTTTCTGCAGCTTCTTCCAAGCTCGGATCAACATTCGATAATGCAGCAACAATGTTTAGATACATTATTGGATATAGGTGAAGAGTTGACAGCAACACTACACCCCAAAAACCGCCCTCAAACCAGTCAATAGTATTGGATATATCCATCAGCTTGAGTTTCACGAGAAGCATATTTATACTGCCATATTTCCCGAAAAACTTTAGCATACCGATAGCACCAACGAAAGGCGGCATTATCATCGGAATAAGGATGACGGATCTTAACAGATTGCGACCTGGATATCGGTAGCGCGTCAAGAAATATGCCAACGGAAGACTTATGATACTTGTCATCAGTGTAACCATTATGCCAACATTGAAACTATTAATAACCAATTCCCGAATGTTTGGATCGGTTACCATCAGTTTGAAATATGTTAGGTCAAATTTATTTTCAACCCAGAATGCTTCTTTGAAAATATAGAGGAGGGGGTATATAAGGAATATAAGAAAAAAGAGTGTTGTCAGTCCGAGGATTAGCGTGATGGAAGGTGATAAATCGTATTTTCGCCTAAATTTTTCAATTAAGGTCATTTTTAGGTGCGGGTTATCTGTTGCCTCTTGGCGATTGAACATCTTTTTCTCCAACATAACAATGGACAAATCATTTACAAATGCTTTTTTAATTATACCTTGTATTGGGTGGAATTACATCTTTTTTTATCGCATCGCTTCAATTGATTTGATATAATCTACGATGCAACCCAGGGTTATTCAGTTTTTGGTTTTTCTTACGAATTTCTAACATCTGCTATATACCCCAGAACGGTAGGTGCGGTTTCTAACCGCACCGAATTTAGAGCAAACACCTTCTATTGACTTTCCTTGTAGGATGCGGTGCGGTTAGAAACCGCACCATAAGCGTCAATTTAGCGTGCATCCAGGCCCGGTAGGTTCGGTTTGTAACCGAACCGAACCGAGCCCAGGCGAATCCTGGGTGTTTTGTTGAGCAGCACTGCTTAGTGGACAGGATAGGTGGTGGTTTCTCCGTAAGCTCCGGTTCGGTTACAAACCGAACCCGACAAATGCCAAACGCACATTTGGCGTTGATTCACCGGCCTGGGCATTCAGTGCATAATTCTTTTCTTAAATTGACGCCTATGGTGCGGTTAGAAACCGCACCTACCGCCCTTGGATATTAACTTTTAGTAAACCTCAATAACGGTAAACTCTTAAAACTGAATAACCCTGGATGCAACCAGCGTAAACTTGACGGACAAATTTCGTTTGATTGGCATAACCTAATTTATCTTCAATTATAGGGAAATGACCTTGAAAAAATTTATGATTTCAATTCTACTAATTGGTATAGTGTTTTTAGGCATAATTGGCTGTGGAAGCGATGAGGAAGAAACTGATGCTGATAAGGCTGATGAAGAAAAACCTGTTTCACAACCCACTTTGTTGAAGGAAGATTTACTTGGCACTTGGGAAGTTGTATCAATCAATGGTCTAACTTCGGAAGCATTCCTTGAATCTCCTGAAGGGGAAGATGTTGAAGAGGTTGTAATCAAAATCACACAATTTCATTTCGTTTTTTCGACAGATGATTCCTGGATAATAAATCTTGAGTTTGAATCGATATCAAATTTTCCTGACAATCCTCCTGATCCAGGGGTGGTTTTACCTGATGGCAAACTTGATATTACTGGGGTATGGTCAGGCACTTACAATATTGACACGGCACTCACCTTTCTTACACAAAAAGCAGATGTGAATCTAACGTCTGATCCTAAAGATTTTATTGAAAAGGTGACTGGTGGTCTAACAGAAGAAGAGGCGGAAGTTGATTTTGCGCAGCAGTTCAATGACAATCTCCTTATACATTTCAAGGTATCTACCGGTGCCTTGAGGGGAAATGAGTTAACCCTGATAACCTCTGCCGCAAAAAAGATGGTCTTAGAAAAGCAGTGAGTTTTCTGCTCCTTCAGTTTATTGAGCACATATAAAAAGGACATCGGACGATTTTGCCCAATGCCCTTAATTTTGATACCCTCACAATAGAATGACCGTTACTCGTATTCCTTCAGAAATCCTCTGAATTCCCTCCGATGCGTTTCTTCGTCCGCGAGGAGTCTGACACAGAGGTCTTGCGTAACGTAATCTACGCCATCACATAAGCGGATAATCTTATTATACTGTTCAATTGCGGCATCCTCTGTTTCAATAACACCGTGTATAGCTGCCACAACATCAGTAGATTCTTCCGGAGGTTGGAGCGAGGCTTGTTCCGGTTTAAACGCAAACGAACCCGGAACGCGCCCTCCAATTTCCTTGATGCGGGCAGCAAGATCCTGTGCGTGTCCAATTTCCGTTTGAATATCTGCTGCCAAGGACTTCTTAATCTCTTCAGCACGGATACCATCTAAATCAACGGATATTGCCAGATAATTAACTGTTGCTTCTAATTCTAACCAATAGACGCGAGTGAGTTCTTTGATAATTACGTCTCTCATTACTTGATCCATGATTTTCTCCAATCATAATGTATTACGTTTCAATGCAATGTTTTCATCTATAGAAAATATATATGATAACACCAAAAATCCAGTGAACCTTATAAAATATTCAGGTTCGGCATCACACATGGATAACCATCTGGATGCGGTAATATATTAAACGATACTCCATAGGTTTTGGTTAACATATTTTGTGTTAGGACAGATTTTGGGGGACCACAAGCAACAAAAACACCATTTTTTAACATCAAGAGTTGGTCAGCATACATGGACGCGAGATTCAGGTCGTGAATTGCAGTGATAACGGTTTTACCTTGATCACAAATCGTTTTACACAGATTGAATATTTGCACCTGATGCCTCGGATCAAGATGATTTGTCGGTTCATCTAATAAAAATAGACCAGGGGCTTGTGCGAGGATTCGGGCAACGTCAACACGGCTTGCTTCCCCTCCAGATAACGTGGGATAGAGACGTTCTGCAAATACATCTGCTTCAACGTGCCGTAATGCTCTGTGGGCAATAGCAATGTCACAGTTAGTCTCTTTTGTGCCATTGAGATACGGGTAACGTCCAAAAAGGACAACCTCTAAGGCGGTAAAAGGAAAATTTACATCCCGTTTTTGTTGAAGGTATGCCCGGAGTCGCGCAAGTTCCTTCGGTTCAAAACTGCTAATTGGTTTTCCAAAAAACCTTATTTCACCGGTTGTTGGTATAAGTTCGCCTGAAATTAAACGTAACAGAGTGGATTTACCAGCACCATTCGGACCGACAAAACCCCACAACATACCATTTTTAATTGTAAGGTTGATGTCGCGAACTAACCAATTTCCGTTAATCTGATAACCAACGTCTTCCAATTCAATCATGATTTACCTCTTTATTCCCTGTGAACCTATAAACCCCAAATATGAGATATTAATTTATAGAAAAACCTCGCGTTTGAATCTAATCAAAAGCCAAAGAAAAAACGGCCCACCGATTAATGCGGTAACAACACCGACAGGCAGTTCGGCAGGAACGATAACAGTTCGTGAGAACAAGTCCGCCAAGATCAACAGGATCGCACCGCCAAGTGCTGAACCCGGCAATACATATCGGTGATCTGCACCACCCATGAGTCTCAACAGATGCGGAACGACAAGGCCAACGAAACCGATTCCACCAGCAGCAGAAACTGCTGCACCTACTGTTAAAGCAACACCAAAAACAGACCACCGTTTCAATGATTCAGTTGGTACACCGAGGTGGTATGCTTCAGATTCACCGAGACTGATAGCATTCAGTGCGGATGCCTGTTGTAACAACACAAACATTCCCACGATTGTAATCGGAAGTGTTACAAGGACAACATGCCAGGTTGCACCGCCAAACCCTCCGAGCAACCAAAAGGTAAGACTCCGCAGTTGTTCATCGTCAGCCAGAAACGTCATCAGTCCGATGCATGCACCCGCAAGACTGTTGAGCGCAATTCCTGCCAGTAATAGTGTCACTGTGTGCACCTTACCTTGCGTTTCTGATATTTTCCAGACACCAATGGTCACGAGCATCCCACATGCAAATGCAGCTACAGGAAGTCCCCACATGCCCAATGCCCCGCCACCAATCAGAACAATCCATAACGATGCACCTAAACCCGCACCTGCGGTGACACCGATTAATCCTGGATCTGCCAATGGATTGCGAAAGATGCCTTGAAGGGTTGTCCCAGATATTGCTAACATTGCCCCGACAAGTGCTGCTAAGACAACGCGTGGAAAACGAACATAAACCAATACTGCAAAACCATCTTCTTGAAAAAAGAGAATCTTTGGGATATTCCACGGCAGAATTTGATATGCACCTACCCCTGCCGCAACACAAATTGATACCGGTAGTAACCCAATGAGAAAAAGTAGAATCTTAGTTCGTTTTTGCATATTATCTTAGTGCTGGAGCCAAGATTATTCACCTGTCGCAACGAAATGCCCTTCAACTTCATAGATGCCTCTGAAAAGGTCAAGCGCGGCGCGCCCAGAACGCGGTCCGAATCCAGATAAATATTGCCCATCTAAAGCCACGACACGTTTATTCTTGCCTGCTGGCGTGTGTGCCAACCCCGGTAATTTGAGCAACCCTTCAACTCCACCAACAGATTCTAACCCTGTGGTAAACAGCACATACACATCTGGTTGTGCGGCAATTACCGCTTCAGCAGTCATCGGTCTGTTACCTTTGATGTTTCCTGCAGCGTTTTCTGCACCGATGATCTCAAACATTGCCCCCAGGGCAGTATCCTTGCCTAACACCAAAGTGGTTTGTGTACCGCGCAGATATAAGAACAACGCTTTCAGTTTCGGTTTGTCTTTTCGCTGTGTAAGTTTCTTTTCCAATTTCTTGATGTCTGTTTCTAAAGTCTTTGTTAACTCCTTCGCTTTTTTTTCACATCCAACTGCTTTGCCGATTGTTAACAACCTTTGCTTGGCAGTCTTAAAACTGCGAGGCTCTTTGAGTAACAAAACAGTTACACCTGCCATGCGGAGTTGTTCAACAACTTGTGGCGGTTTTACATCGTCGCGCCCAATCACCAATGTCGGCTTCAAGGAGAGAATTCCCTCAGCGTTTAGCCCGTACTGGTACCCAACGCTCGGCAGCTTTTTCTTTACATCTTTAGGATAGGTCGACGAGGCATCACAACCGACGACGTTTTCCCCAACACCCAGTGCAAAGAGTATCTCAGTTGTACTACCGTTGAGACTTACAATCCGTTCTGATGAAGTAATAACGACGGTTTTATTTTCTGCGTCTGTCACCTCAATTGATGCGGCAACAACACATAGAAAAATTCCAAACAAAATAAAAATAAAAACACTTAATAGCCATGCTTTGCACAGGTTTGAGCGAATAATTTGCTTTGTATCCTCCTGAAGATGAGCAGTTGGGCACGGAACCTATTGAGGTTAGGAGATTTTGATGCGAAATTTATGCATGCGGCATAAATTTAGTTTAAAATAGGTCTCATGCCCAACGTCCCATGAACTCAATGTTCAGCGGGTTTGGGTAAACGATAGAAAAGTATCTACGTACGCCCTAATTAAAATTTGCGGCTTCCATCTGGTTGATGAACGTATTCAAACGTCACGAAACCGCTGTCCTGCTTATTTTCGTTATCTTTGTAATATCCTACAAAACGAATTTTTGCGAAAGTGCCATTAGCAGCTTTAATCACAAACACGCGGTCTTCTAAAGGCAGAATCCAGTGCGTTGGTGGACCTGTATAGATGTACCAGCCCTTTTCACTTTGTGGAACGATTGCAAGCGTATCTTCTGTATCAGCACGATACCTGTCTTCTGGGGCAACTGTTACATCTTCAAATGTAGTATCTTTGAGCATAACAACACTTCCCATGCCGGGACCACTGATACCACCGTTAAGTTTGATTTTTGTTATCTGAAATCCAATATCCCACTCTTCAGAATTTTCAGCATCTGCAATTTCAATCACATCGCCAGTTTCAAAAGAGAAGTATGCCCACGCCTCTCTATTCGTAGCATCAATTGTAAACGTATGGGATTCCAAGGCAACGGGTTCGTCAATCTGTGCCGGATCGTCAGCAGTCGTAGACGGATCTGACATTTCATCTGTGGCATCAGTGTCCGCAAGTATTTTTTCAACTTCGCTTTCATCAACGGAAACGCAGCCAAAAAAGATAAAGACGCCAACAAATAACATAAACCAGATCGCTATATTCCAATTGAGGTAATCTTTGATTCTATCCATGATTTTCTCCTTTTAGAAACGCCATCATAGGCGCATAAAATCGAATACTTATACTTTTTGCAACACTTCGATATCTGCAAGGGTGATTTTATCGTTCGCTGGTTCTTTGACGTTGCGTAAGGTCCGTAATGCATCGGTAAAGACTTCAGCTACCTGATAGAATTCTTCAGGATCCATTGCAATGTCCAAAGTTCTATATTTAAAGTGGATATGACCATCAAGGCATTGATAGATCGCACATGTATCGGATTGTGATAGAAAGTTGGCTTTGTAGCCCATTTGTTTCCTCCTATTTTTAGCGTATAGCAGCTAAATTGCGAATTACATACGTCTTGTTTTGTTTGCAGTAAACTTTAGAATTAACGGGACATTTTGAGACGTGAATCAACGCTGAATGCGCTTGGCAGAATACGCGTTTGGTATTCTGCATGATTCAGCCAAATCAACGCTGAATGCGCTTTTGGCATTCAGCGGGAGGGAACTCCGATTCCCGACTATCAGTGAGATTCGTAGTGATTCGGAGATCGCTCCAACAGAAAATGTGTCCCTTTATTTTTAAAGTTCACCATAACATAAATCCAATACTCACGGTTGTCTCAACCGTGAGTATTCTGGCGAAGTTCAGCATACGCAGAATAAACTGCAATGCTGAAAGTTATCACGAAAAGTAAAAGTGTGCTAAAAATTAGGTTGTGTAAGCACATGAACCTTTTCATCAGATAACCCTTTTGTATTTATACAGATTTTTTATACAGTACACCAAAAAGTATTCTGGTAAGATTATTATAATTAGTGATTTTACGATTCGACTAATTCTCAGTAAGGCACTTTGTAAGCCCTACCGTCCGTTTTAATATGCTAAAGATAGACCGCCATAAAATGAACGGCCAACAAACGTATAATATGTTGGAATTTTGAAATCAAATATATTGTTACATCCGATTGATGCTTTGAGTGATTTGAAAAGAGTTTTTGCAGCGCGAATGTTCCAAACCCAATAACTCGGTGCAAGTTCTTGTGGTTCAAGTACTTTGTCGCCATCATCAAAGAAACCCCAACGGCTTGCGTATCGTCCACGTAGATCAATTTGGAAACCACTATTGAAATGTAAATATGCTAATTTGAGTGTGCCGTTATGTGTTGAACGGTTCAGTAATGGTAGTCCAGTCGTTTTATCCGCACCGCGCAGATACGCATATCCGACAGCTGAAGTAAATCCGCCAATACTACCGATAATAATTTCCATATCAATCCCTTCTGTAAATGCTTCACTTATGTTTTGATATTCAAACTTGCTTCCACCTGCTGCACTCTGTCCGATCCGTTCTGCTTCTATCAGATTATGCAAGTCGTTGCGATACATGTGGATTCTGCCAAGCAATGAATCAGTTAGTTGATATTCTACCCCCAGATTCCAGTTATGTGAGGATTCAGGTTGAAGGTTCGGATTACCCAAGACTTGATAGCCAGATGTGACATTTGTGAAGTTGAGATATAGGTTTTTAAAATCGGGAGCGCGAAAGCCTTGTCCATAAGAAGCACGAACTCGAAAATCGTCTGTCACACGATATAACGCACTCAACTTTGGACTGAAATGTGTCCCGAATTCGGAGTGATTATCTAAACGCCCACCGATGACAAGGGCAAACGCAGAAATAGGTCGGAACTCATTTTGAATAAATAGAGAATTTGTAAGAAGTCCACGTTCCCCATCTTCAATCCGCTGAGACTGTAGATTCTCAAGAGTCATCTCTCCACCGAGCGTCAGGCGGTGTTTTTTCCAAAACGTTGTGTCAAACTGAATTTCACCCTTGAGGAGGTCTTGAATGTTGAGATTTTGGGATGATGTTTCTTTAGTTTCTCTATTGATAACAGTTGATTCATCGTCATATCGAGTTGCATACAGTTTTCCTGTCAGTAGCGTAGGATATACATGCTGCGCGTTTCCAAAGCCAAACACGTGTTCTATTCCTAAACTTCCACTGAAGTTTTCAATATCACCAAGACGGTCATAAATGATGGAATTACTTTCACTAATGCCTTCTTGGTCTTGTGTGAAGTATTGCCCAGAAAACAGAAGATTTGTTGCCGGTCTAAGTTGATATTCTGTCCGAATTGTGCCCGTTATGTTAGCATAACCATCAATTGTGGAAGAGATGTTTGAAGTATCTAAGTCAATTGGGTTTCGGCGGTTGGCACTAAGCGTCAATAACCCGTTGAATCTGCTTTGTTGCAATCCAACAGTGCCTCTACTATCAAAAGTGTTGTTTTGCTCAATGCTTTGAGAAACTTGGACAGAAAAGGGCGACGCAGCTTTACGAGTAATGAAATTTATTACGCCTGCAAGTGCGGCATTACCGAATAGAGAGGCTGTCGCGCCTTTCACAATTTCTATCCGCTCAATATTTTCGACTGCCATCCGTGCCATGTCGAGTTTGCCTGCGATACGTCCAACCTGCGGCTCACCGTCCACAAGAATCAAGACATATTCTGAGTCAAGTCCTTGAAGTTGCACCCCGTCCCCGTGTCCATCACGATGAATAGTAATACCCGCTTTATGTTCCAGCACTTCACCGATGTTTTCCGCACCTGTTGCTTCGATTTCTGCACGGGTAATCAAGTCTGTAATAACGGGTGTATCTTTTAGACGGTGTAGTGTCCTCGTAGCAGTCACCACAACAGGTTCTAATTCTACGTGAGGGTCAGTTTTAGATGTATCGTTTCTGTTTTCGGCGTAACTTGATATTGCGGATGCAAGCCACAAGATCAGTATCAGCAAAACCCATTTTTTCCAATTGAAAATCATAACGTTCTCCTTCACTTGTGTCATTCTGAAATTCCTCTTGACAATTGCACGGATGGTAGCGTATCCTAATAGATACAGAAAAGGCGCGCGTGCGAAAAACCGCAAACGAAAATGCGATCATTTCGCAAGTCAACTTTTGATTCTATTAGAAACTTGGGTAATGACTTACAATTGGCAGTTGAGAGTATACCCTGTTCCTAACGCCGCTTTTTCTGCTTTTATTTTAATGAACCTTAAACGGACCCCCTCGCGGTTCTTCCTTCAGGTCAGGTTGAGTAGAATCCAGAAATACCTCGTGTAATTCCAATTTGTTGGATTGGGTAAACGCCTCTTTTGGCATTGTGCCGGATTGCGCGTGGCCTTTATGGAATTCCTCAGAAGCAACCCAGTTTTCAAAATCCTTCCGTGATTCCCAGAGTGTAAAAACCACATAAGGATCACCATCGTTGACAGGTCGCAACACCTGATTAGAGATAAATCCGGGCATTCCGTCAACGAGACGTGCTCGGTTTCGGAATCGTTCCTCAAATTCCTCGTGATATTCAGGTGCGACATAGATTCTATTTGCTACTGTTATCATAACACGTCCTTATTGAAAATGAGTCTCAGTATAAGAAATAAGTTTTAGGTTAGGCAAGGTATGTGATATCCTCGCCTAACTATTTGGATTATGCGCTGAACGAACAGACCGAATCCATGCAGACGACATATCCATTCTGACTCTATCATACTATTCAGCTATTAAAACATCTGAGTTTAGATTGCTCCGGTTGATTTTAGAAATACTATACTCAGATTGTTCCGTTCGTGATATTTATTCCTAAGGAGGAGGAATTAATCCAGCAGAACATAAATTGAAAATGAATCTCATTATCAACTTAACCTAACTGGAAACAACTCTAACGCCGTCCATAATACCACGTCTTTATTATACTATATCTTTTAAACAATGTCAAATTTTTAATTCAAATTTTTCAATAATTTCACAGAATTTGTTCTATTACTTCTTTACCTGCTTTAAAAAGATCATGTAGATGTAAATAGCGAAAAAGTGAACTTCTCCCTGTCAAATGTAAATTTTCAAACGTCTCAAAATAACTAATGAGATGCTTCACATTTTCTTCAAACCCAACCTCAAGCACTGGATAAGCAAAAGGCAGTTTATAACTTTGATAATTAATAACCTCATCAGAATGCAGTGGTTTGACGCGACACAATGCTTTCCATACCTCGGCGCGGAGTGCTGTTTCCGACATTTTCCACACGTCACTATCGCTAAAACAAGGTATTTCAAGCACGATTACCGTTTGTCCTTCAGGGGCCATATAAAGACTGCGATTTTTGGGTTCATACAGGCGCGTAAACGGAAATTCTTCACTTGGAAAGTAGATTGAGGCATTGGAAGAAAAAAAATCTCGGTTCAAGCAAAAAACGCAAAGCACAAGGTGTCGATATTTAATTGTATCGGCAATCGTGCAGAATTCCGGTGGCGGTGCTGGTTCTAACATTCGCATTGAAAGTGTCAGCGGAAGTGTATTAATCACAGTGTCTGCCTCAATCGTAATATCGTCATTTAAAATAATCTTCTCAATTCTATTGTTCTTATGAATCAAACGACTTACTTTGTGATTGTATTTGATTCGTTCATCCCCAATAAATTCACATAGTTTGTCTGGAATCATACCGATACCGTGTTTCGGATAATAAAAGGAACCGTCTAAATGTGTTGGATTCTGCGGTGTGCCAAAAACAGTCGAACGAAGAAAACTCCGAAGATCTAACCCTTTGAGGCGGTTACCTGAAATAGCAGTTGAGAGTTGATGTGTTGGCTGCCCC
Organism: Candidatus Poribacteria bacterium; assembly: GCA_965219695.1. Taxonomy (GTDB): domain Bacteria; phylum Poribacteria; class WGA-4E; order WGA-4E; family WGA-3G; genus MSPOR6. Next base: position 287,907 of record CBDCOJ010000028.1, read on the forward strand.
CACAGTTTTTCGGAATAGTTCAGCAGGAAACGTTCCGCCAATGTTTTCCCATATCTTCTAAGCGCAAGTTCTTCAAAGTTCTTAGCCCGTTTTCCATCTCTGCTACGTAGTTTATCCCACGCAATTTTCAGTAAAGTTTTTGTCTCCAATTTCTCGACCAGATCACTGAGTGTTAGCGGGAATCGATAAAACTTCTCTTGGTAAAAGATTTCGCTCGGTGCCTCTATTCGTAGTAAATCATCGCCGAGAAGGTGTTTAACCTCTGCTGTGACTTCAGGGTCCTTATCGTGGAAGCGGTGTGCCCCCGTATCAAATCGGAAATTATTCAACTGGAGTGTCCGGCAGTTTCCGCCGCCTTGCGCACCTGCTTCAAAAATGAGAAAATTGAGATTCTGTTTCTTGGCGTAATAACCCGCCGTTAGTCCAGCCGGACCTCCTCCGAGAATATGAATATCAGCGGTTTCCATCATGTTTCATGCCTCACGAACACCGAGCTGCGCTTTGTTCCTACGGCTTCAGTATTCATATAATGACAATTCGGGCCACATCCGATTCATGTATGGGTTGTGATAGAACGTTTTTTTCACTTTTGGGACCCGATTTGGTAGGGGACCTCCAATAGCGACAATTCCTGTTTCCAACTCATCAAGTTGAGCAAGGTCTGCCTTGCTTTTAATCGGTATATATTTTGCCTTTACCCCTTGCGATACTAAGTAGTATTTAATCAACGGGACAGATACAATATGCAGCTTACTATCTTGTTCACTCTGTTTGTCGTGCAGGTATTTATGTATCTGAGCGATCGCTGTCGGTTTTGTGTGTTGAACAACGGTATGAAGCGTGACATAACTATAACAGAGGAAAAAGATGACGACAATCCCCCATGCGAACGAATGTCGGATTTTATGTAGTTTTCTATTGGTTGCTGTTCCTTGTAATGTTGTCATTCGGTGGCAAGAGAACGCAATGCCCAATGCCAAAAAAGGTAATAAAGGTAAAACGTGTCTGCTTTTGTGAATTACGTTCTGTCCTAAGATTATCCAAACAAGGTAAAACAAACAGCCAAGAAAAATAGGATTTAAAATTATAGAATTATTCTTTGACTGTTTTTCTTTAAACCATTGTTTAGCTTTTTGCCAATTGGAAGTAACAACAATCACAATTAAAATTACAGTCGTGCAGGCAGTTATAAAATGACGACCAAACCAGTAAAGTCCAAATCCATCTGCAAATATACTCTCAAAAGTTTTCGTGAATCGCAGCCACAATTCAGGGTTAGTGGAAACTGTTCCGCCGAAATCTGAAAAATGCCCGTGACTTTGCGTTTGCGCAGCTGTTACCAGTGTATTCCAGCCAGTAATCCATAGTAACGGAATAAGCCAAATCAGAATACCGATTGCTCCCGCTACGATGAACCTTAGTCTATTAGCATGTTTTAACTTCATCAGTAGTGCAGGTACTAACAGTGGTAGGTATGAGAGCCGTATACCAAGTAAAATCCCAGCGAGGAAAAATCCGATTGTATTACTGCAAAATAGCGTGTTCCTATGACTTTCTGATTGTGCCATCGTAAAGTAGAGACTTGCGAAAAGGCACGCAACACCCATTACATCAGGCATATAGCGATTGCTCATCAGCCATAATAAAGGGGTCATAAAAATCACGAAAATTGCAATTTTACCCAATGCTGTGGCACTTTGAATCTTCGCTATCTTTAATGTAAAAAAGATTATAAAAAAGGTTGATAAACCCCCAAGTAGTGAAAACGCTAACACATAACGGCTAATGACTACATAGAGAATTTTGGCAACAAAACAGAAAACAGGATATGCCGGAAAATGCGGTTGCAACTTGGCAACATCGTAATCTACCATACTCAACGCAAAGCGTAGACTATCTAAGTCTTCAATATAGTAGATTGTGCTAAGCAACCGAGAGACTATACAACCGACAAAAACAATACTCCAGATAAAGAGATTGGAAGATTGCAATTGTCGCCACATCTCTCCGTCCATCCTTTAAAAGATTGGAAGAATGGAAGATTAGAGGACAAGTCTCCTAATCTTCCTTTCCTTCACCTACTCAACCTTCTAAAGTGTTTATCCTTTCTTATAGCGATGGTTACCAGTTTTCCATGTTCGTACTGGAGAATCCATAAGCAGTCTGCAACACAACCTTAGCGCGTTCATAATTGGCTACTTGCGTATTGTAGGCATTACTGCCCGGTGCATCATATTTGGGTGCTTCCCCCATAATACCATGTAATTCCCTGAGCTGTCCATCGCTAATCAATTTGAAAGGATTATACTGCAAAGCGACAGTATAACCTTTCATTTCCGCCCAATGCTTATTTAAATTCGCACGATTTTCGTCTGCTGTACCTAACTGAGACATATCGCTAAGCGTATCGTTAACGTAGTGAACGACTGTTGCGGCGATCACCTTCTCCATGCCTTCGGCAGCGGCTTGGCGGTGCGCGCTGATTTCCTCAACCGTGCCTTGATTGGTGATAGCGGTACGTCCAGCAAGGAAAGCATCAAAAATCTCCTTCGTGAAATCCACGCCTGTCCCTCCCTTATCGCGTTTTGCTGCATTTCTGGAAAGCCCGAAGTTGTATTCCGATTTGAAGTCAATACTTCCATCGCCATTAGAATCGAAGGTGAAATCATCAACTGATCCGGTGAGTTGATCGTCGGTATAACGCGCATAGTCACGAGCAGCACCGAAGTAGCCGAACGCTTCATCCCACGCATGCTCCATCGCAGTATACGGATCCTCTCCATCTCTCGCTTCACTATTATCACGTTCAAGCAGACCACCGAGATAAACACCTGTCGCTTGATAATAAGGGACTGCACCGATAAGCACCTTGTTAATCATCTGCGACATGTCAACACCGTCATCGGTAGTATAAGCCATTGCCGTGCCGAGTTTATCAGAATCTTGCGAATTGTCCGCAATTTGTTTAAACCATTCTCGCACTAAATCATCCGCAGTACGATTGTAACCGATGACTGGATCGCCAGAAATCTTACCAACAAGATTTTTCCCAGTTGAAAGCGCGGAATAATGACTTTCAAGTGCGGCTATTGATCCTGTAGTCGTCAGCGTTTTCAGGTTCAGCGCATCATCATAAGCATAGAGTTGGAGCAGGTCGTCCACAGTAACAGACTTTGCACCGTCTTTTCCTACGCTGTCGGTGGTCGCTTTTAAGTCTTGCAACAGCAGATTACGTACAACCTGTCCTGAGTAAGAAACACTGCTTTCGCCTTCTACAAAGCGGCTATCAAATACATACGCTTGTGGCACATCAATTTTGGTTTCATCTATAGGGTCAGGTTCGTCATCATCGGTTCCACAAGCGGTTAGAAATAGACTAACAACAATTAGCAACGCAGCTAACCATTGATATTTTATCGTCAAGAAATTCATGTTTTCTCCTTTAAATTAAAGATAACGAGTCTCATTATCTTTATGAATTATTAGTTTTTAATAGAAACTTTTATGAAGAGAGCAGCTTTAAAACATCTCTCTTCACCTTACACCAGAACTATAAACCTTGCTTGATACCAAAAAGTATCTGTCGTCTCGGACCGATTAGGATGCCCGAGCTTAAATTGGCTTCAGGTTGCCCTGCATTTGAATGCAAACGCGACCCGATATATACTTTATCGAAAATGTTTTTGGCAGTGAAAAATAGCTGCCACTGTGTGGTTAATTTGTAATCTATACTCGCATTGACAATTGCATAGTTTGGAATGGGACCGGTATCGCCACGATTTTTAGTCTGCTGAATGTTTTCAAAATCGGTGAAAACTTCGTCCACAAACCGCATATCGGCACGCACACGAATAACGTCACCAAGTTGTTTTGCCAATCCCACAGTGAAAGTATGTTGAGGGGCATAAGGCAGTTCATTGCCGTTTAGCTCTACATCAACATTACCCGCAATAGTCGCGGACTTGACAATGCCATCAATGATTTCTGTTTGAAGGTATGTATAAGAAGCATTGAGATCAGGTAGTATTGACACGAATTCTGATATGCCGAGTCTCATTGCTATTTCAAGTCCTGACAGATTTACCTTACCCAAATTCTTGAAAGCAGTACCACGCCCTGCCGCAACCAAGTCTTCAACCGTAATGAAAAATCCGGCAGTTTCTAAGGTAATTCCTCGCATCCATGATCTGAATCCCAATTCCATGTTCCAACTTTTTTCAGGTTTGAGGTCAAGTCCGCCAGCATCAACATTTTGCCCGAAGTTAGTAACTTTCAGCGCACCGCTGGAGGGTGCTGTATACCCTCTATGAATGCTGCCGAAAAAGTTGAAATTCCCGACCTGATAGTTCGCACCAATTCCCGGTAATAGTACTGAAGATACTTTATCTGCTAACACTGAACCGCGTAATCTGTCTACCCGGTCCTGTTTAAATACTTCAAATCGCGTACCAAACGTCAACGTAAGGTTTTGCAATTCAAGTTGTTCTTTGGCATAGAGTGCTAATGCCATCGTTTCGTAGTGGTGACTTTGCCCAACAATCTTCACAGGGTCCTCAGTAGAGTCTGGTGTTCCCGTGTAGTAAACCCCATCACGTGCATCAGGTGTATCACCAATTTTCTTGTCGTCAATGAAACGTTCCCAGTGCACTCTGCCACCGATTTCAGCACGTCCGATATTTCCACCAATGCCGTGTTTGACTGTATAGTTCTGCTCAATTCCACCTACGTAGAAGGTCCGGAGGATACCGAAGTTGCTTTTACCATTACCTGTTCTGACAAGGTCGCCTGTTTGAAAATAAGGCACTGGCACCAAATTCCCTGTTTCAAGAGATGCAGGACGCACGAAAATATCATCCTCACGCCACCACCGCCTGTCAAACAGACTTGTATACACTGTCGTATTACTTACCAAATTTTCCGTGATTTTATTCGTATAGATGAGATCAAGGGATGTTCGTATAATCTTAAAATTATCGTCTTCTTTAGGGTTAAAGTTGGGATCTGTTTTAAATGTATGTTCTGTCAAACCTGTATAAGTTGCGTTTGAGTTTTCAAAATTGCCGTTTAGTTTGAGGTAGAGAGTCTGATCCTCACTCAACTGAAAAAGCGTTTTGAGTGTACCGTTAGCCTGATCAAATGTGTTGTTATCTCTAAAACCGTCCCCGTGTTTGTATAGAAGTTGCAAGTCTGACAAAACTTTTCCAGGATTTCCAATACCAGTCAATTCTGAAAAGGCACTATAATATCCGTTGTTTCCCACTGTGATCTGATTTTCAAACCCGCGTGTTCCGTCAGGTTTTCGTGTCGTATAGTTAATAACGCCACCCATCGTTTGCGGTCCATAACGGACTGCAGCACTGCTTTTTATCACTTCAACAGCATCAATTCGGTCAGCAGGAGGGTTGTAATAGGCATTCGGATAAATGTATACGGCTGGTTGTATTGGCACACCGTCTTCAAGTATAAGCACACGCGCACTTCGACGTGGATTTAAACCCCGAATTCCAATACTCAAACGTGAGTTGCCAAATCCATCATCCGCATAGCCGTTGATACCCGGTATGAATTCAAGTAATTCTTGTGTGCCAACAGGCTTTATTAGGTCAACGGTCTCCGGTTCTAACTTGCTCATTGTTCCTGTCAGTTTTTTATGTTCACGCAGCGATTGACCAATGATTTCTATTGGAGCTAATTCAAAGGTTTCGCTGGACAATGCTATTTCTAAGTTGTCAGGTGGATCTGATGTAATCATTCTATTATAGGTATTATAACCAAGTGAACTTACCTGAATCAGTTGATCCTCTTGGAAATTCTGGGCTAATTGAAAACTACCATCGCTTGCGGTTGTTGTTTCTTCTAACACATGCCCATTAGATTTTATCTTAACAACAGCACCTAAAATGGGGTTTCCTGTTTCTTTGTCAATCACTTTACCACTAATTTCGATTGAACCTTGACAATAGTATGGTGTGCCAAAGAGAAGCGTTAGGACGATTAAGATTGATAATGTTCTTCTACAAGCTACAACTAAAAATTGGAACATGAATTCTTTCCTATACTTTATTAAAAGCGTTTGGGATTGATAACTTTACGATTGTTGACAATTTTACTGGTTTGCTTGTTTTTAGCCGCTTTTTCCGTGTTCTCGGTTGTATTTACCGACAGATTAGTGTTACCATAACTTCCGCCAGCTTCCTCCTCAACTTGAACTTGAGGTGAGAGTATCGGATCGCTTTCACAACCGCACAAAGCCAAACCGAAAACTACAATCAGTGTGAACAACAATTTCCTGAGTGTGGTAAATATTAGGTTCATTTTCTAAATCCTTTCTGAATCCATTCTGTTACAGAGACTCTAAAAACGCAATAAGCGCATCACGTTCAGTTATTGACATATCCAAAACGGCTTGTCGTGATTTTTCTGCTTCCCCGCCGTGCCAGAGAATTGCTTCCATCAAGTTTCGCGCCCTACCGTCATGGAGAAAGTTTGTATGCCCATTAACTGTTCTCACCAAACCGATACCCCACAGTGGTGGTGTTCGCCATTCTCTACCATTAGCATGAAAATCAGGACGATTATCTGCTAAGTCTGGTCCCATGTCGTGTAACAACATATCTGTATACGGATGAATCGTTTGATTACTGACTGATGGCACACCCGGTAAAACACCCGTTCTTAACGTTGGAATATGGCAGTCTGCACATTGTGCTTGTGTAAATAGTTGTTCACCATGCATGACTTGTGGATCTTCTACATTTCGTCGGGCAGGTACTGCCAACGTTTGCACATAAAAAGTAACCACATCTAAAATCTCATCGCTTACCTCAGGTGTTGTGCTTTTTTCCGTCAGTTGTGATTGCCCAAACGAATTTTCAAGTAAGAATAGTGAAGTGGTCAGCCCCATATCATCATGATATGCGGATGCAACTTGTTGAAGAAGGTTAGGTTGGTTCGCTTTCCATCCAAAACGACCAAGCGTAGAACGCTTTTGGACGACATCCCATACATAATTGGGTTTGCCAGAGATTCCATCTCCGTTAACATCATTTTCATCCGCGTAAGTTAAAATGGTTTTTTCAGGAATTGCCTCTAATAAACCGAGTCCAAAAACAACCGGTGCCACACGCGGTGATACCTCTACATTTTCAGGTAACGGTTGATAGGTGTCCGTAATGGTATAATTGGGATAGCGAAGATGCACGCGCGTTCCATCTTCTGTTGTTAACGGTTGCTCAGAATACTCTATTTTGACTGTGCCTTCTGCAGGTGTTCCGTAGATTGCACGGTTATTCAACTGCGTTCCATAGCCTGGCACAGGTATCGGTGACTTTCCAACTGCTGTATTTTCACTCTTTGGAAGACTAAGTCTAAAGAGCATGGACACAAATTTCTCATCAACTCGTGGTGGTCGTCCGCGCCCATCACGAGCATGGCAGTTGATGCACGTTACGTTGTTGTAAATAGGACCTAAACCTGGGTTCACCACCGCAGGCGTTGTGACGAAAATTGCTTCAAATTCTACATCACCGTCCAAGTGTTTTTCAAGGGCTGCTGTGGAAAGATTGGGCGCAGGAGTTGAGAACGCATGGCTTGATGCGTCAAAAACAGTTGTGTCTCCACCAGAAAGTGCCCCTGTGGAATCTATAGGAAAATTGGTATTTAAAATATCTGTCGGCTGTTCAGAGGTACACCCAATTAGAATAGATACTAACAGAGTGAGAGAAAGAACTGTGGGAAAATACTTCATATTTTATCTAAAATTGTAAATTAATTCTCACCATAGGTATTAAGTGGATGCAAATTGTTACTGGAATTATACTTGCGATTTTTGTTGGGAACAGTCGCCGACTGTCCCCAGCAAAACGAAATAGTCTTGCGTGCTGACAAAACACGCTTGCGTAATGCTAATTAAACTCGCTCCCCTCAACAAGTGGTTTTATATCTTGCTCAAGTGTTAACTGAACCTTGCTGACAGCATCAATTGCTGCTTGAACAGCGGAACGGTTTTCAGTGATTGAATCACGGAAGGGATCAGGAATCGCACCGATAGTGTCAATTGCTTTCTGTACTTCCGACTGGAATCGGCTATCTAAGTCAGCATCCTTACCGTTCACAAATTCGTTTAACCCTTGTCCATCGCTCTTGAATTTCCCCATGTATACGTTCTGAATTCCACGGATATTGTCTTGAAAATCCGAGATAGAGTTAAAACTAAACTGAGATTCAACCTTAGTAGTATCTTCTTCGTTGTAAGGATCAGCTATTTTACCGTTAGCCACTTCATCAGCAATGACAATCATACCCCCGACCACTTCTTGTACTGCAGCACTTTGTGACCGATAGACAGCATTTCCCTCCTCACCGGCTGACGCAACAGTATTACTGAAATTTTCTCCTTCTGGTGCCCACGCCAATCGTAGTTGAGAAGTACTGTCTTTAAGATTCATTGTTGTTGAAACAAGGTACTGTAGTTCACGTTCGGTTATATCGTCTGCCTTGCGCTGATCACCTTCGCGGAATAGCAAAAACTCAATGGTGTGAAAACCTTTCTGAGTGACTTCTAAGCCACTAACATAATCCACCGTTAAATTATCACCGCTATCTAAAACAGATTGTAGGTTAACGTGATCAACCGGCCAACTATCTAAAGCAGGGTCAAGCCCTTGTGTATCAACGGGACCGAACAAGAATGCCTCGCTCTGTTCCCAAGGTGTTCGCGTTGCTATCCACGCCTGTTGTGCTTTTTCAAGATTCGCTTGCGTCGTATCAGCCTCTAATGCCTTGACAGCTGCCAACAAATCGCCTGCTTTGCTGTCCAAATCACTGTAGGTTGCTAACACAACAGTGTTCGAGAAGTCGTTTAGCATAGTCGCAGCATCATAAGCTTCACTGGGATCCGGTTGGTCGTCGTCATCATCTCCACATCCGACTATTAAAGCAGATGCGATAACCAAACAACAAAAAATTGTCCAAACTTTATAGAGTTTCATTTAATTCTCCATCTTTAAATATAATAATCAACGCGGTATAGTACCGCGCAAAAGTGTGTTAATATTGGAAACCTAAACCGAGTGAAAAGGTATTTTCCTTATTTAGATCTTTTTGGGCTAACCGCCGTAGTGAATAATGACTCTTGAAAACCAATTTCGGGTGAACGTGATAGTTTATACCGAAAGTCCACGTGGTTCTTTCCCATCGAGGATTATCAAAGATTAAACCTTCAACACTTGCCATCGTATCGTAAAAATCGTAACGGGCAAATACATCCAATACATGTGAGGATACTTCTGCTTTTCTAAAAAATGAAAGCACATCGTAGCCTGCTTCAATGTACCAACCGAGTGCCGAACTGCCTATCGGTGTCCGTTTCACATTCAGATTATTGGAGAGGCTGCGGTTGACTTTAGACAACCGATCAGCATTTTCCAACGCTCCCCAGAGGAACAACCCTCGCACTTTCACGGCATTCATCTCGTAAAATCCGTGAAGACTTACAATACCAACGTGCGCGTCAAAATCTACGTCAGGTTTTGGTCGGTTTGCCGTGGTGTCTCCAAAATAACCAGAAATGCCGACGGTTGCGTTCTCATGAAACGCATAATCAAGTCGTCCGACAAACGCGGGGGCTTCAGCATTGACTGTCTCAAACCGTAGTTGATGTCCACGGACAATCCAGTGCCGTGAACTGAAACCCGTTGAATCCAAGCCGTTGATAATTTGTGCCTGATATTTCAGCGAACCAAGCGAACCGAAAAGTTCAACACCAGTTTCGTGCCAGATAGTTGGAATGATATGTGCTTCTGCTTCAGGACGGGTTGTTGTAAAGTAGTGTTGTGGACGGTGCCGTTTCGAAACAAGCCCTACAGGCACGATGATATGCCCAACGCGGAAGTTGAGAGCGGGTTGTATAGAAAAAACAGCAGCGAGTTTTTCTACAATAATTTCGCCGCCTTTCTCAATTTCCGTTTCGAATTCGCCAAACTCTTCAAACTTGTCAAATTCCATCGTGCTACCGGTACCACCGTGCTCAAATTCTATCTCCACTTCAAGGCCGATGGTATCGTTGATGCGGTATTTCGGAGCGACAACAAAACGTTCTACATCAATTGCTGCCCGTCTATTTGGGTCAAGTTCCCAATCAAAGTTGGCATAGTGAATTATGCCGTACCCAGAAATTGAAAATGGGTTGGTATCAGCAACAGCACCGATAGTCAATAAAATGAACATTCCCAAAACTGCGGGAAAAATCAATTGTTTTTTCATAAAAATAAACCCTACATAATATGATATTGAGTCTCAATATCATATTATGTAGTCGGTAAATCAAAATTCGGAACAAATTTGAGACCGATGTTATAATTGATAACGAATCTCATTATCTTGTGTTGTGCTAAAACCAAAGAGCGTATAAATCGGTTGTGATCACAAGATCTTCGTTAATTATACTTGGTATGTTCAGGAATGTCAAGAAAATCTGAAGAAAAATGTCAAATTTCTAAGAAATTCGATGATGTTACTGAAACCATGGCGTTCCTATAACATGAATGTGGCAAAAACTAAGGTAGTTACTTACATACCGAACCAATATCGGCATTTCACCAGAAAGATATTTTCCCCGTCATCAGAGAAACTGTTTCCTAAACTCTGCAATGGACGAAACTCAAAGTCATTTTCGCTGTCTGATGTTAAGTCATCTTCACGTGATTGTGTCCAAACTAAAAACAACGTACTCCCAGGTCGAAACTCCCATCGAAGAACGGTGTTACCCCGCAAAGATCGCCAGTGGAAATCTCGGTTTCCCTTCAGCGGATACGGTTTAAACTGATAGCTCTTCGGTGTCACGAGTTCTTTGAAGTTAGTATATTCACCGACCGTCAAGAAGGGTTGCAGGTAGAACTGCAGACTCAGTGTCGGAGTAAAACTGATGTCAGCGCGCGTGGTGAAGTCAAGCGTTTGGCTTTTTAACTCGCCATAGACATAGTGTTTTTTAATCTGTCCATTGACTTTTTCTTCAACCAGGTCTACCCATTGTGCATCCGCACCAATCCTGTCATAACTCGGACCTATAGTAAACTCAATATTGGGTGCAAGACGGATGCGGATACTTAAATCCACCTCGGTACCATAACTCTCTCTTTTGTCTCCCCCATAATTGATAGGTGTTCTATACCAACGAGGAGTTAACCGCAGCTGAACCCTTTTTCGGCTATCGGTCGAGATCCGTATATACCACCACCAGTCGGCTGGCTTCTTAATCAGGATACCGCCGCGTCGGACATCCTCATCACTAAAAGATTCAAAACTGTAAGCATTTGACAGCCTAAACTCCCAATAGTTCTTAAAGCGAACCTGTGCCCATATACCAGAATAAGGATGGATTCTAACACCATCGTAGTTCCAACGGTACCGTCCATTGACCCCAAATGCGACACTTCTGAAGATGCTAAAAGGCTTCTCTTTGTAAGCTCCGAAGTAATATTTCCACTCCAGTCTATCAGTGTCCCAATTAATACCTATGTCGTTTATATCAAAGTCAGGTGATATCGCTTCCAGATATGTTTCGCCTCTCAACCATCCACCTCGTCTATCAAGTTCAAGAAGTGCAATATACCCCGACTTGCGCGCATCTAATTTCCCTGACTGACTTCCCGCAAGCGCACCCGTTATCTGGTACATATCATCGGCAAACCTCAAATCCCAATCCAGACCACCGGCATAGGCTGTGTTGGAATCCAATCTATTCACAGCAGTTGTTACCAATCCAATGGTTGAGTTTCCTTTTAGAACACTTTGCTTGAATCGACCAACGAAGTAATTTGTTAACGGTTCAACGAGATGATCACTTTGGACTTTCTTTCCATCGACCGTCTTTTCAATCTGTGCATACTCTGGCGAAGTGATAGCTTCCATGATACCAAAGGAGGTGCCACCTTCCGTTCTGCCCACAATCTTAGCAGCACCAAGAATCGTTGTTGCTTCCGGACGACTTAGTTCTGTGACATCGGAAGGCAAGCCGAAATGCCTAGGTCTTCGCCCAATACGACGCGAATAAAAGAAGAGATAATCAGAGTGGTCAAAAGCAGTCGAATCTTTAACAAAAAAGGGGCGGCGTTCACTAAAATACTCCTCATAAGCAGAAAGATTTAGCGTTGCTGGATCGGCTTCCACCTGGCCAAAATCAGGATTAACTGTTGCGTCAAGTGTAATGCCAGAGGTAATCCCATATCGCACATCGGTGCCGATATTGCCCCATAAGTCAGTACCATCGTCGAGCCGCGTGCGTCCCATGGCATAAGGCACAATCTCAAGATGGCGTGAGGGATGGATATTCTTGATACCAGTGAGGTCCCCAAAGCGAGAAACCCAACTTGGCGCATCGAGTTTAACCAACCGCCAGTGTCCTATTTCTTTTTTACGACTGATATATCGCTCAACTTGTAATCCCCAAGTATATTCATCTTTTGGAGAAAACCGTAATATGTGAAAAGGGATTTTATACTCGATTGCCCAACCATTGCCGTGAATTTGAGGCTTTACGTCCCACACACCGTCCCACGTATCGTTAAACGGAGGGTTATATTCGTCAGTAACAGTACCGTCCGTGACAGACCCCGAGGCATAAACAGTAAACCAAAACCCACGCTGCCGGTTTTGATGGGGGGCAAGACTAATGGTGACCCTATCCGCCTCAATATCTGTGTCTCGCCTAACCAGTCGGGAGACAATTTTGTCAGGTTCATTGTCATAGCACATCACCGCAAAATAGAGTGCCTCGTTATCGTAAGCGATCTGGAAGGTGGTGCATTCGGTCACAGGTTTTGCTTCATCCGGTTCGCGTTGCCGAAAACCTTCGTGAAGAGGGGCGTTTTTCCAAATCTCGTCATCCAAAATACCATCCACCTGTGGTGGTGCACCGGTAATACGTATAGCTGTTGCAGTTCTATGCGCGGCATCGTCTTCGTCTTCAGCGAATACACTGCTTGAAGCATAAAAGAGTAAGAAAATTGTAAATAATATTAACGGGTTTCGAAAGTTCGTATCACATTTCGTCGTCAAATTCCTTTCTTTTTTCAAATTCGCCAAAAACATAGTGGAACTCCTTTTTATTAGAAAATTCCAGAACTTCCATATATGCAAATGAAACTCATTATCAATAATAATTAGTTTAACACACCTCTTTTAAACAATATTTCTATCTAAAGATATTAAAGAAACCTTGTTGCAATTCCTCCAACCCAGTAGAAATTCACTGTTTTTTTAAGTGACCGTTTCAGTCAACCCATCGGAGCACCTGATTTAACGGTTTCCGCTTGGGTGTCGGAATTTCCTCCGGATAACCCATGTAGTAGAAACCTATAATATACTCATTTTCTGGGTTGATTCCGAGCAGGTCGTAAGTGGGTTTTTCCATCGTAATCTTACCAGTACTCCATTGCATGCCGATACCTTGTTCCCATCCAGCAAGTTGAATATTGAGCATAGCACAGCAGACTGAAGCGTAATCTTCTCGCTGACGTTGTTCACTTCCATCTTGAATACAAGAGACTGCAACAATTGTCGGTTTAGACATAAACTTCTTATAGCCGCGTTCACCAATTTCAACAAGGTTTAACTCTGTCAATCTTGTTTTCTTATCAAACTTGGATGCTACTTTCTCAATCTGTAATTCACGGTATCGCTCTGCAAGTTGCAACTTCGCTTCTTTACCAATGACAGTAAACCGCCACGGTTCAGTAAGGTGATGATTAGGTGCCCATATCCCAGCAAAAAGAAGATCTTCAAGGATGTCCTTTGGGATGGGATCAGGCTTAAATTTAAAAATTGTCCGGCGCGATTGAATCACTTCCATTACAGACAGTTTTCCGTTGTTGCAAACGTTAATCTGTGTCATTATTTTCTCCTTTTAAGGATATTATGGTGAACTTTGAAATTAAAAAGTCACATTTTCTGTAGGAGCGATCTTCGAATCGCGACAGAAACTTAGGAACAATCGGGAATCGGAGTTCCCTCCCGCTGAATGCCATACGGGGAATGCCAAATGGCATTCATACCCGGTGAATACCAAAAAGGTATTCATACCGTTGATTTCTTGATTTGGCGCATTCAGCGTTGATTCACAGTTCAGGAATGTAACGGTAATTCTAATCTCTACCATAGTTTTCAGCAGAAAGGTTGTACACAGAATCTTGCTTTATGCCAACTAACATGATGGCAGCAAGATTTTCCTCATAAGTTCGAAATACCTTTCGCATGGTTTTCACTCGGTGTCGGGCTTCACTGTTCCGCAGGACGTTCCACGCAAAGCGGAGTGCGCCCCAAGCCCCTTCATCTTGAATCAGACGATCAACTTCCAGCAGATGCATCGGAGCGGTTGCTTCAGTCTGGATAGAAAATCCTTCAACTTCTAACAGAGTCCGCCATTCGGAAACAGCAAGTGGACGCGCACCAACATGGATTGCATCCGTAAGTGCCTTCTGGATTTCTTGTTTAGTGTCTTCATCAAGATCATCTGGAACAAGACAGAGTTCATGAATCCCATAACGCCCTTCAGCTTTTATCAATCGGGATGCTTCTTGCACAATCTGTTGCTTCTTACCTTGTGTTTGCATTGTCAACATGGCTTCACCATAGACTACAGTTGCTGTTGTGTCTGGAAGTCCGGTATCTTCGGCACGTCCAATCAAACACGTCTGATCGCTTCCCTTCAAGTAACGGCGGACCACACTGGCAGCGGCTTCGTCGCGTTCAATAGCCTTATAGGAAGCGGGGTTTTGGTTCAAAGCGAGTTGTGCCGTAAAGCCTAAACCTGGAGCAAACTCTACCACATCATCTGAAGATTGGATATTCAACTCATCCAACATCTGTTGAGTCAGCTCTCTTCCACCAGGTCGCAGAACACGCTTCCCCAGTCGAGCCAAAAGCCAGTGCCCAGGCATTTTAGTGGTATCAAGTTCCTTAACTTGAAGATCCTCTTGATTGTTGGTTTTCATTGTTGTTCCACCTTTCTCACTTTACTTCGGTCGGACTGAGATTCTTATCATTGGACTTATACACCCTTAACAATTTTGATTCATAGAGTTGACCCTACTAAAGTTATTATAACGCATGTTTATATTGATAATGAGATTTATTATCATTGTAAATGAGTTTCATTATCAATATAAACATGCGTGAAAACAAAGATTACATCCGTAACATGATTATGGGGATCATCCACTCTTGCACAATTAATGATAATTATACTTATCATCTTCAGCAATGTCAAGTAAAAATTGAGAAAATTGGATTAATTCCCTTAAAGTTGATATATTCTGCAGCAATATAGGCGGGCAGGATACACCCACCGAAAGAGAAGATATTGCAATTAGCGATTCTGTAAGAGTTCTTTCAATGCTGCTTTCTTCTTTTTCAAACGACGTAACTGGCGTTGACGAATCTGAGTTCGCCGTCTGGCTTGTCCACTTTTACTCCGTGCCATCAGTCTTACCTCCTTCTTCATGAGTTTTGGCGAGATACATTAAAGCCGATTGGCAATGTGACTCAAGTGCTTCCATGGCTACTGTTAATTTAGCTTCGGAATGTGCATGAAGTTGCACCCTGTTTTCGGTTACCGTAATATAAAGTTCCTGGTCCTCATTGAAAAAGTCGAGTTGAGTCGCTGTCTCTTTTTCCAGAGTAGGCCCCTCCCATTTTTTTAATACTTCTTTTATTGCTAAACCGTCAAAATTTTTATAGAGTGCTTTTGCTGGCAGCGAATCGGGCGAAGGTGCAGGTTCTGACACTGCTGGTTCTGGCGCAATTGGAACAGGCAATGTGTCTGATATATCAATTGGCTGTGATTCAACATTTCCAATAGTAGACTCATTCGCAATAACTTCTGAGAATATATGTGGTAGTGTTTCCTCTTGTTGGGATTCTGAATCGTCGTTTTCAAGGACTTCTGAAAGAACGCTTCTTACAAAGGGATGTTCCTCATCCGGAGAAGGTGGTTGTTCAACAAGTAGACATAGCGTTTGCATCACAATACCATGAATTAACGGATGTTCTACGAAAATTTCAGGTGGGGCTACTTCAAATAGGGATTGCGTAACAAATGCGACCTCAGCAAGATCACGCTTTCCTATTCGTAGGAGACGGTTTTCGCACGCAGATAGGGCAGAAAATAAAGTTTGTGTAAATTCAGGTGTTATCAAACGGGGGAGAATTTCTGTGCGGAATTCTTCACAGACCTCATCTGAATCTTGCACTTTATTATTTTTGAGAAGTTGTGTACGCTCATTTACTTCTAAGGTATCAAGTTCAGCATTAACTGGGAACTCATGTTTTATTGATACTTTATTGTCTCTGAGAAACATCACGACCTCATCATACATCAAGTCAAGATCGAAGTGTAGTCTTTCAATCTCTGGCTCTTCAAGCAAATCACGGCTTTTTATGAGATATGTGAATAGACGCTCCTCGTCCATCTTCTCATAAGGAAGCCTTCGCTGCTTCTCAATTGCCAATTGTTTATTTCTGGATTTTCGGTCACGATTTCGTTTTTCCCGCTTTCGGGCAACATTCGCTGACCGACTTTTTTTCTTTGCCATTTTAATATCACTGTATTTGATAGAATTGTCAGATTTTACGTTTTACGAAAAATGTGGTCCGAATTTGTACCTATTAAGTATACACGAACACTACTTTACTGTCAACATTTATTTTTGATGGTCGTTGAAATGACGAAAACTAAACCAAATAGATTCCTTAATATTTGCAACTTTATGCTTTCCACAACAGGGTTATTCAGTTTTAAGAATAATCGGTTAATAGATTTTATTGTGAGTTTATATTGTAGGTCCAAATCAACGCAGCATGCGCTGTTGGCATGCTTCGGGTTGAGTGGACGAAACCCGACAGGATCGCACTGTCACACTAAGATTGTCGGGTTTCGCTTCGCTCTACCCATAAATCAACGCTGTGAATGCGCTGTTGGCATTCAGCCAAATCAACGCCACATGCCTGTTGGCATCTGTCGGGTGTCAACTTAAGGAATCTTCGATTGCATAAACCTTCTTCAGTCCCGTAGGGACGATATGTTTATAGATATACGTCATGAAAACCTCTTTAGTCCCGTAGGGACGATATGTTTGTCTAATGTCATTGTTCTACACATATCGTCCCTACGGGACTAAAGAAACCTTGTTTAACCGTGATTCTATAAACATATCGTCCCTACCAAATCAACGCCAAATGCGCCAAATCAACGGTATGAATGCCTTTTGGCATTCCCCGTATGGCATTTGGCGGGACTGAATATAAGACAGTCTCAATCTCCATGCCGATTCAGAGGTGTTCACAATAACTCATACATTTTCTTAAGTTGACACCCATGGGTTTCGCTTCGCTCTACCCGACCTACAATGCGACTATAAAATATTAACGTTTGCAATAAAATGCGCAGAAAAACTGAAAACTGAATAATCCTGTTACCACAATCGCAATCATTGCCGAATCTCCTACTTTGTGTTATAATAAAATCGAGATTACAGAAAAAATTATAATCATGAGGAGAAAGGGATGGCAGATAAAAGAAAAATCGGACATATCGAGTTACCTATTTGTACTCTTGGTGCAACCGGACACGGGAAAACGACATTGACTGCGGCGATAGCAAAGGTCGTAGCAAGAATCGGGTCAATCCGTTCAAACGTTGGTAATCAATTTGAACAGCAAGTGCCTTTCCACCATCCTATCCGAGAAGGTGTTGGCATTACCTATCGCGCAATTGATTATGAAACCAGCGGCAAATTCTATTCACAGATCGACTGTGAAACACATCTGGACATTGTCAAATTGTTGGTCGCCCGGTTATTTGCTATTCAAGGGGCAATATGGGTGGTGGATGCTGTAGATGGTGTTACACAAGAGTCTGAGGAACATCTTTGCATAGCGAACCGAATAAATTTGCCTACGGTAATTTCCTTTCTCAATACACGAAATATGGAAAAAGACGATGAACTGGTGGATATTTGCCGACAAGAGATGCGTGAATTACTCACCGAATATGGATGGGAAGAACAGACAAACCCAATAATTGTTGGCGATGCAAATAAAGCTTTAAGCTACAAAGGTGATCGTACCGGTTCTGATCATTGGAAACCGATTGTTGATCTCATATTTGCGATGAATCAGTGTATGCCAGCACCTGTCAATCCTGAAAGTCTACCACCCATTATGCCGATCTATGAGATTGTTGAGGAACTGAAGGAACGTGTAACAGTGCGTGGTGAAATTGTGCAAGGACATCTCGCTGTCGGACAAGCGGTGGATATTGTCGGTAAAGGTGATCGAATAAAGACAAAGTGCCTTAGCATAAAAGAGAATGAAGTCAGTGTAGAGTCTGAACCCGATTGGTTGTCTGTTGGTCAGGTGTTGTGTCCACCTAAGACCCTAAAGGCACATTCTGAATTTACTGCTCTCATTTATCTGCTCACACAGGAAGAGAGCGGCACACATATTCCGCTTATCGAAAACGATAAACCCGAAGTTCGTCTGTGGGGTGTTGATATACCTGCGCGTTTACAACTTCCGCCAGAATTATCAATTGTTACACCCAGTGCGAATGCCCATGTTTCCTTTACCCTTGAATTACCGCTGGCAATGGAAGCAGGCACAACATTTGAGGTGAAGAAAATGGGATCACGGATAGGACTCGGTGTTGTGACTGCTGTGGTGTAATTCGTCTTTAAAACTTTCTACCGTGCAGCTTCAATAGCATCGCATAACGCAAGGTCACCGGTATACAAAGCACGCCCGATAATCGCACCACTGGTGCCGATTTCCTTTAATCCCTCAATATCAGAAAGCGACGTAACACCACCTGAAGCGATGACATCTACAGACACAGCATTAACAATATCCGCAGTAGCGTCAACATTAGGCCCTTTGAGCATACCATCGCTCTTGATGTCAGTGTAAATAAGCGTTTGGACTTCAGCCATTTCCACAGCAAATTCAACCGCAGATTTTTGGGATACTTCTAACCATCCGTGCGTAGCAACCATCCCATCTTTCGCGTCAATACCTACAGCAATACGTTCCCCATATTTTTCGCAAGCCTGCTTCACCAAGCTCGGTTGTTTAAGTGCTACGGTGCCTAAAATTGCGCGGTGCACACCTGACGCTAAAACGACTTCCAACTGCTCCATATTTCTTATGCCGCCGCCAAGTTGAACAGGGATATCAAGTGCCTCAACGATTTCACGGACAATATGTAGATTAGCCGATTCACCCTGAAACGCGCCATCTAAATCAACAAGATGCACGTATTCTGCTCCTTCTGATTGCCACTGCTTTGCCATATCCACAGGTGAGTCCGAGAAAACAGTCTCCTGTTCCGCAATTCCTTGTACCAGATTTACACACTTGCCACCACGTAAGTCTATTGCTGGTAAAATTTGCACTGTTGTTCCTTTCCGTTATTCCTCTCGGAAAATACCAAGTAATTTCAATTGCACTATTGAGATTATAGCAATTATGATAAATAACACCCATCCGATTGTAGCTGCATAGCCGAGACGCATGAATTGAAACCCGTTTTTGTAGAGATACATCACGATAGTTGAACCAGCATCCGCAGGTTCACCACCATTTGTTAAAATATAGGGTAGATCAAAAAGTTGAAACGAACCAATCATAGATACGACAACAACGAATGCAATAACCGGACGTAAAGAGGGTAATGTGATATGCACAAACGATTGCCACCAATTCGCACCATCGACTGCTGCAGCTTCATATAGTTCCTGCCGAATTCCTTGTAACCCCGCTAAAAAATAGATCATGTTAAATCCTGCCCACTGCCAAACACCTGTTAGAATGACTGCTGGCATGACATACTTTTCCTTGCTAAGCCAGCCGATTTCTTTTCCGAAAAGGATAAATTCGTTGTTGATTAACCCTGCTCGTTGGTCGAAAATAAGGTTAAAGATAATGGCCACAAAAACCCCCGCAACCAAAACAGGAGCAAAAAAGGCAAGTCGTAGAAAATTCTTTCCTTTAACAAACTTTGAGTTGAGCAGAATAGCAAGTAGTAATGCTATCGGTAATTGGAGTATCAGCGTGCCAAGTGCGAAATATGTCGTATTCCATAATGATTTCCAAAAGATTGGATCGCGAAACAGATCTGTAAAATTGCTAATCCCGACAAAGATTCGACTCTGGAATCCGCGCATCTCATAAAAACTCATGATGAGCGATGAGATGAGCGGATACCCCATAAAGACGATAAAGAGGAGGTAAAATGGCGCAATAAAAAGGTAGGGTGCAATTTTCTGTTGTTGACGCCAAAAGTTATACCTATTCCGTTCCATTTTCATCATTAATTTCCTTCTCCCCAACGTTCTTGATCTTTTGTAATAATTGATCTGACCTTTTCAGCAAGTTCCGTCAAAGCCTGCCGAGGTGTCTGTTTTTCAGTGACAGCATTAAAAATTGCATCATTTAGCAAGTCCGCCGCTTCAGACCAATACGGATTTTGATAACGGGGTGGTAAATCGGGCGCCAGTTGAATAAACAAGTCCCCGAGTGGTTGTCCTCCTAAGTAAGCATCCGGTTCTTTGTAAATTGGTGCGTCCCATGCATCTTTGAGGGGTGGAATAATTCGCGTCGTTTCGTAGCGGTTAATCAATCCTGCTTTATCAAAATAGGCAAATTTTAAAAGTTCCCATGCCAAGTCAGGATTTTTACACTGTTTTGTAATACCGATCATTGTCCCGCCGCGTGTCGTAGTCCGTCTACCACCTATTTCCCACGCTGGCATGCCGATAGCCTTCCACTTGCCAGACATCTGCGGCACTTGACTTTTGAGAATTCCAACATACCAATCCGGTGCCAAAACAGAAAGTATTTTACCGTCTTGCATTGCAGCGAAGTTACTCGGATCCCCATGCCATGTACCGTAAACCGGCGTAGCGATTTCATGTTCATTAAACAGTGATGTGAAAAATTCTAAGGTATCAATTGCAATTTCGCTATCAATAACAACGTTTCCATCGGCATCAAAAAATCCACCTCCCCTTTGCAGTAGTAGGTTAAAATAGTCGCTTTCAGTCTTGTTATCTAACACAATCGCATATTGGTCAATCTCACCGTCACCATCAAGATCGCGAGAGGCTTTTTTCCCAGCAGCAATAAAATCATCCCACGTTTCAATCTCAGTCATTTCAACACCAGCTGCTTTAAAGAGGTCATCTCGGTAAAGTAGCACAACAGGGTGTAAGTCGTGGGGAATACCAAAAATTTTCCCACGGTATGACCACGGCGTAAAACGACTTACTACCAATTTATCCATCCAACCTTCACTTTCTAACCTTGGACGCAGGTCAACAAAACCAATCTCATCAATAGCTCCCTTTAAGAAACGACCAATGGATGTAATTTCAACTTCTACTACATCCGGCGCACCAAAATCGGATAGCAGTGCGGTGAGAAGTTTATCGTGCATCGTCCCACCAAAATTGATCAGTTGCACATTCACACCTGGGTGCTGCGCTTCAAAAAGTGGCACGCGTGCTTGATATTCTTCGTAATGGGTGGGAGCAAAAATCCAAAACTCCAGATTCTCACCTTTTTCTTCGGCAGGTGCAAAGATAAAAAGACAAGAGATAAGAAAAAGAACCAACATGACCATCGGTCCCTTGCCGAGTGGAAAACCCTCTACATCATAAGGAATACGCATAAAATGCCTCTTATATAAAATCTGGCTGATTTGGAATTGGCAAATTTGACTTGACTTTTTCAAATTTTACCATTAAAATTTATCAAATCATGTGCATTTTATCAACTAAGAAATGAATGGAGAAGAATGTTATATGCCTACGTATGACTATAAGTGTCTTGAGTGTGATATTCAGTTTGAAAAGTTTCAAGGTATTACTGCACCACCACTTGAAGAATGTCCTGAGTGTAGCGGTAAAGTTAAACGACTCATCGGAGCAGGTGCAGGATTGATTTTCAAAGGTTCTGGCTTTTACATCACCGATTATCGGAGTGAAGGATACAAAGAATCCGCTAAGAAAGATAAAAATTCATCGTCAGAAAAGAACGACTCATCGTCAGATAAAAGCGATAAGAGCGAAAAAAGTGACAAAAAAGAGAAAAAAACTGATACAAGTAGCGAATCAAAAACCAAGTCCAGTGACACTGACTAAATTATCAGAAATGCAGACTGGATCGGGTTTGATTTTTAGGAGACGTTTTGCACAATCACAATCACCAACATCATCATCAAGAAGGACATGCACATAGCCATCAGACACACCTGCAGAAGAAATTTAAGGTTGCGGTAATCGTTACATTTCTTGTCTTCCTTGGAGAAGTTATCGGGGGAATCTGGTCAGGTAGCCTTGCCTTGCTCAGTGACGCTGCGCATGTGATGTCGGATACACTCTCACTTCTAATCAGTTGGTTGGCAATCTATCTATCAACCCGTCCTGCAACATCATCCCGCACTTTCGGGTATCATCGCGCTGAGGTTTTCGCCGCATTTCTCAACGGTGTGTCACTTATTGGCATCTCAGGTTGGATTTTTTACCAAGCATACAACAGGTTCATTTCACCTACTGAAATTAAGGTGACAGGTATGTTTGTTGTAGCATGTCTCGGTTTTGTTGCGAATCTATTTATCTTATGGCAACTGCATGGTGAGAGTCATGGCAACCTCAATGTGCGGAGCGCGGTGCTGCATGTCATAGGGGATACGCTTTCTTCTGTTGCTGTTGTCGTTGGCGGTGTGATCATTCTTTGGACAGAATGGTATCCAATTGATGCGATCCTCAGTTTCCTCATCGGGGGGATTATTCTTGTCGGTGCCATTAATGTGACAAGAGAAGCGGTGCATATCTTGCTTGAAAATTCGCCGCGGAATGCTGATGCACATACTGTGGCTAAACATCTCTGCGATTTAGACGCCGTTAAAGATGTACACGACATGCACATCTGGTCATTATGCTCCAATTATAGCGCATTAAGCGCACACGTAGTTATTCACGAAAACACACCTCTACCGCATGATCAGATTTTGCAACAGATTAACACCGAATTGAAACAACGTTTCGGTATTAACCACACAACCCTCCAACTTGAACAGGTTGCGTGTACACAAGCAGGCAATCTTTTATGCAACGCACAACATTCATAACGCTACCCGTGTTCTTCTTTTAAACGGTGTGCTTTACGAATCAGAGAGGTATCTTTTGAAAACTTCTGGGTTGCCCTGACAAGTCCATCTACATGTGACACCATATCCCTTTCAACCTGCACAATGCGATTCATGAGATAAGGTTGGCCACTTTTTTGTATGGCTTTCCTTATGATGGAGAGTAGGTACATATAGATTGTATCTGCTTCACTCCCTTCAATAGCAATTGCTATTTCGAACGCTTCGTCTAACGTAATCCTTCCGCTTTCTACCTTCGATTCGTGAGCATCCAAAGCATCTGTTATCTCTTGAATTGAAATATCGGGTAATGGTGCTATCGGTGAAGTAGATTTTTCGGTGTCATCAGCAGATATAGGCGTGTCAATTCCGAAGGCATCTACACATATAGCGCGTCCAAAATCCACAAGAATATAGTGTTGCCACTCCTCAGTACTCATCCTCTCCCAAAATCGCGCTATCCGTTCATCAACATCGCCTAAAAGCAGCGCGAAAGATGCATATAATTTGGCTTGTCGCAGTTCAAGGTCTTGGCAAATATCAAAAAGTTCTTCTAATGTCAATGTTTCTCCTTATATTGGTGTGAGATAATCTGAAGTCCGTTCCTCTAATTCCACTCAATATCATCAAGAACTGTTGCGGTCGCAACCTGTTCTAAAAGAGCCTCAAGACGAGTGAGGCTGCGCATCCTTGAGATTTTATGGATAACCGTATCGGGAACAGTACCGATGCGTAGATCAAGCAGTTTTAAGAGAAACTCCCGTTTGGCTTGAATCTCGCCACGTTTCTCACCTTGTTCAATACCTTGTTCAATACCTTGTTCAATACCTTGTTCAATACCTTGTTCAATACCTTGTTGTATAAGAGCTTCTGCACCTGTCATGATGATGTTTTCTACCTCCTTATCATGAGTTTGAGATTGTATCAGTTGTCTCAATTGTGCCTGTTCCGCTTCGGGACGTCTAAAAAACACCAGAAAATATAAATATAGTATCTCGTGGCAATGTAGTTCAGGATTTTCAGATGCTAATGTCTCCAAATGCGTAAGTGCTGCTGCCAATGCTTCTTGCATTGATGTTTCATCTGCGTTTTCTTGTTGCAACACTGTCATTAACCATCCGAAAGGGTGATCAACTTCAGTAAACTTATCTATGTCTTCATCCTTCACGCCAAGAAATAGTGTCTCAAAAGTTGGGACAAAAGATGTCATCAATGTGGGGATATCCATCACAGTAGAAAGAGATATCGGTCTCTCCCACCGTTGTGTCCCAGTATAAAAGACAATCGGGAGGATGGGACGCAAACGCCACTCTCTTACCGGAACTTTAGCATTTTTTTGATCTGCCAGTTGTCCATGCCATATTTGGCACATATAAGACAACAACCGAAATCCCATCAGGTGGTCAACGGTTGATTGATGTTCTATGAGGATATATATGGTTAGGTCCCTTTCAACAGTTGCGTCGCGAAATGGAACAGTAAACACCATATCAGACACTAAATCTCGCAACGTGTCATCAACAATACTTCTGTTTTCTATTTTTGTCTGAGAAAAGTCAAGATATTCGGCAAGCTCACTGGCAAGGATCAGGACTAACCCTTGTAAGTTCTCTGTTTTTTTGAATAACCACCTTGTACTTTTGTCCGCGAAATGTCCAACTTTTGTATTAAATAAAGCGCGTATCTCTTCTAAATCTGCTATTTTGCTATCTGTTTGCACTATATCTCCAAGACCATTTTCTTCATTGTATAGACTAACATTAATCCGATAGGATGTCAATAATGGGAATCCTAAAACCAGGGTTATTCAGTTTTTGGTTTTTCTGTTATATTTTTCACATTTCAATATAACCATCTGTAGGTCGGGTTTCGCAAACTCTACCCGCTGAATCATGTAGAATCATGCAGAATACCATACGCGTATTCTGCCAAGTGCATTCTACCAAAGACATTCATAGCGTTGATTTGGACCTACGATATAAACCCTCAGTAAATCTATTAACCGATAATTCTTAAAACTAAATAACCCTGTCCTAAAACTATATAACCTTGATTGCTGTTTTGTGGTACAGTCAGCGCAATTCAAAGTGCATCACATTCAATCAGTAATACTATGTTTGTAGTGGTAATGAAACTACATTGCCAGACGACATACTCCGCGTAACCGCTTCCGTAAACTCCATATATTTAACGCCGGTATCAAAGTCGGTATGTGTGATAATCTCCTCGCCACGGATAGCGTTCACAAATTCCTCTTCTACTCGCCACGCACCTTCTTCCTCAGCAGGAATATCAATCTCTTTTAGTTCATCGTCTTCTGTTTGTCCACCGTCCAGTTTATTTCCTGAGAATCGTAAAGTCCCTTGACTACCAAAGATAAAGACTTCAGGCATACCTGCCAACCCAGTTACAGCAGAGATTTGCATGTGGAGTTGTGCGCCACATGCAAGTTCACCGACCACATCAATATGTTCAGGAATACGGACTGATCGCATCACACCATCAGCATCAGGACGCATTTTAACAAATGTTTTCCCCATCGCCATAATTTTTGTCGCTTCCCCGACCCAGCGCATCAACGCCTCATACCAAATCCCCATGCTCATGATGTTCATGCCACTCAGGTCAAAATCTTGCCGCCACTGTAGCGGAGATTCGCCATCCAGAAACGCACCGCCTGCACGCACTTCAACGGCAAGCACGTCTCCGATATATCCTTCGGCAATCAGACGTTTTATCGTTTTATCAACTCGGAGCGTCATCGGTGAAGGAACAATCTGCGCGGTAAGCCGTGATTTCCTACGTGCCATCAGACGCATAGCGTGTGCCTCACGCGCGTTCATTGCCATGCGTGCCTCACACATCACGTGCTTATTTGCCATCAGTGCTGACACAGTTGCTCGGCAGTGCATGTAGGGCCACGTCCCTATCACAATAGCGTTCGTCTCTTTATCGTCAATTGCGTCCTGCCAATTGGCGTAGATTTTAGGGATTCCAAACGCATCCGCTACCCGTTGCGATGACTCACGGCTCCGATTACAAACGCCGATAATCTCAACGTCTTCAATTGCTTGTAGCCCTGGAATATGTCGTGATGTTGTGTTTCTACCTGCGCCGATGATACCGACTTTGACTGTTTCTGATGCCACTTAATATACTCCTTGTATTAGGCAGCAGGCGTTTCGGATTTCTTCTTACGAGATGTACAGAAATCTGCATATTTCACACCTTGCTTCAACCGTTTTTCCTGCCGCCGCATCACAAATTCTTTATAGGTCTCCAGGTCACCAAAGATGGCGACGAGACGTGCCTTCGCCTGTCGAATGTCTTCCACTGGATTTTTACACATTAGAGTTTCTCCATTATCACTTTTGGTGAGTCAACGTGAGGTGGTGAATAATCGGGTTATTTAGTTCTCCATATTTTGGATTGTTTGTGCAATGCCTCACTTCTGTCGGAGCGATCTCCTGCTCGCGGCTTCTTGACGAAAATGTGAAAAACCCGAAAACTAAATAACTCTGGGTATCATCGCGTTAATATAGACTTGGTACACCTTTCCTAACGAGTTGATTTCTATTCTTAAAATTGTACTGCCATTGGTTACTCCTTCAATCAGATTGTTATTATATCACAATTTTGTTTTAGGTAGCGGTCTAAATTTCCAATGGCAGTACAATTTATTAAGGATAGTCATAGGTCTTTATTATACCTACTCCTTCGGGTCTTACAATTCCCTTACACTGTTGCAGTAGGTTTTCTGATGACGCGAACGCATAACTATAACATCTTCCAAATGTATGTTTGTTAAAATGATTTATCTCATGTTCACCAATCATTAACCGGTCAGGCGCAATTCCACAATGAAGCTTTTTGTCATCAATCAACATCAATAAAGTTTTACTTGACAGAGGTACATATAGAACAGACGCAGGAATTCTTATTTTTTCAACATTATAGGATAACCCTTTAAAAAATACTTCTTTAGTATCCTTCAAAGCAAGGATTGGTTCTATGTCTGTAAAATCTATGATATAATCCTCACGGTTATCCTCTTTAAAATGAAAAAAAACAGGACTATCACTCGTGATAAACGAATCACTTTTAGAAGTCAATAATAACATTGTTTGGTAATTATCCTCTAATTCTTCATGTATTTTTTGGGCACATAAAAGGGTATACTCCAATCTACCTTGAATACGAGATTCTCGTGTGAAATATTTCTCAAAATCATCGCCCAACTGCATTAAAGCGTCTTCCATCTGAGAGTATACGCATCGAAACCTTAACGATCCGGCTATAAGCAGTGATGTTAGTTTTCTTAACGCATATCTGTTCTCATCATTGCAAGTCTGTGACTCAACTAAATCCCTCAGAGGTGGAGCTAATTCGTTTTCTATAGAAGAAAGAAAGTTTTCTTGCTCCTCAGTGTTGAATGCTGGATAAGTGCAGACATCCTTTATTCTTTCTTTAGAAATATTCTTCTCTTTCATAGTCAAACAATAAATTTTCCGCCTACTTTTACTTGCTTTAGGATTACAACTAAACATTCTCAAGTAAAACTGAGGGATATAATGATGATTTACACTATTCATTAGTTTATATTTTCCCTGTTAACCTTATACTTTATAATATAGCATAGACATAACAAGAAATCCAATATTTTCACAAAACTACTCCGCATCCAACTTAACCTTTTTCCTTCTTCCCACCGTGAATACTCGGCTCTTTGCACAGCATTTTACGAAGCAGTGCAAGTTTTTGATTTTCAGTGAACGCCTTGCTGTCCGCTCAGATATTCCATATAGTCTCATCTGTGTAAGAATTTCGACACATGAAGTAACAATGGTGTTTTTGCTATTGGTGTCTTGGTAGAGCATGCATTTTTATTAACTTCAGTTACGCTATTGCTATTGTTTTGTTATATTATAACGTGTTTGCTAACAGAAGCCAACTGAATTACGCGACTACGGATGTGTATTGTCTGAATCGCGGATTTATCGGATTTTGCCAAATCAACGGTATGAATGCCATTTAGGCATTCCCCGGATTGCGCGGATTTTGACTTGGTCCATCAAAATGCTGTCCTTATGATTAGCGTTTGCACACAGCGAGCAGATAATCCGTGTCCTCTGTGTCATCCGCGAAAATCCGTGATTCTGACAGAAAAATGAGAAACGTCTCATATAACGCACCTTAGGCCAAACTTTTGCGAAAATATTACACCCCCTACCAGGTTAGGGGAATCGGGGTTGGAAACACCTCCAACTATGATGCTTGTGTAATTGAATGCATCTGGTTGATATATAAAAAAGTTTGACATTAATCCAGATTGCCTGTAGATTATATCCATAGAAGGAGTCTGAACAGTGGGTAGAAATGGAGACTAAAAAGATGAAACACCCCAATATAATTTTAATGATGTGCGACGACCTCGGATATGGCGATGTAGGATTTAACGGAAATGAGATAATCAAAACCCCGAATTTGGACCGTCTGGCGAGCAATGGGATCCGATTCACTCGATTTTATGCGGGAGGGCCAGTTTGCTCACCAACGCGCGGTACGTGTTTAACCGGGCGACATTATTTCCGATATGGCGTAACACATGCCAATCGCGGGCATCTACCCGCACAGGAAATAACACTGGCGCGAATGTTAAAATCCTTTGGGTATGCAACTGGACATTTTGGCAAATGGCATCTGGGCACACTGGACGCGAATTATTCGGGCAAGCGTAATCGTAATCCAGCACGCAATTACGCTCCACCGTGGGAGCGGGATTATGACACGTCTTTTGCTACGGAATATGCAGTTCCCACCTGGGATCCCGCAGTAGGTATTCAGGGGAATGGAAAACGTTTGGACCGCCCCTGGGCCTCGCCGTATTACGAAAATGGAAAACTGGCAACGGAAAATCTGGAAGGATGCGATTCCCGTGTACTGATGGATCGCGCGATTCCATTTATTGAACAAGCTATTGAAAATGCCGAACCGTTCTTTGCAACAATCTGGTTTCACGCACCCCATACCCCAGTCGTTGCCGGACCGGAATACCGTAAAATGTATTCCGAATACAGTGAAAATGAGCAGCACTATTACGGCTGTATTACCGCCATAGACGATCAGGTAGGACGATTGTATCACACATTGGCAGCATGGGGCGTATCCCAGAACACTATGATCTGGTTCTGTTCGGACAACGGTCCCGAAGGCCGCACAGGTCAAGACGGCCGCAACCGAGGTTCTACAGGTGGCTTGCGCGGACGAAAACGATCTTTGTTTGATGGTGGCGTGGGCGTACCTGCGCTATTGCACTGGCCGGATCATGCAGACGCCGGGCGCGTGGTGGAAATGCCGTGCAGCACGTTGGATTACTTCCCAACAATCGCCGAGGTCATGGAATATGAAATGCCCGATAAACGTCCGATTGACGGCATCAGCCTGCTACCGACCATTGAAGGAAACATGACAGAACGCCCCACTCCGATTCCGTATCGATTCAACATTGGAAAAGGCTCGATGTTTGGGGCACCAACCATCGCAATGATGGACAACCGTTATAAATGCTTGACCAACTTATCGAGTGATGGCAGCGAAGATTTGTGTTTTGACATGATTAAAGACCGCGCAGAAACGACAAACTTGGTAAATGAACAACGCGAACGGATAGGGCAAACCCGCGAGACCCTGCGCGAATGGCTCCGCTCATGTGAAATTAGCCACAATGGTGGAGATTACAACGAGGCTTTTGAACCGGTCGCGCCATTTGAAGAAGTCACAGGAGACTGGCGCTCAAGATAAACAGATCCGAGGGCACGTTTTCCCACAGCAGACACCTCAACACATTTGATCAGCGGCATTCAATTGTTGCAAAGTACTTCTTGTAGGAGGACTTTGTAAGCCCGATTTAGTTCAAAATCTAATTAGCAACAATCCGTTTGTAGTCGCGTAATTCATTGTGCCTCTTCTTGTAGGAGCAAGCTCCAGCTCGCGACATAAAAGTACAACCTATCTCATAAATAGTTGGAGGGCTTTGAAACCGGATTTCAAAATCCTGTAGGAGCGATCTCCGAATCGCGACGAAACCACTGTTAGTCGGGAATCGGAGTTCCCTCCCGCCAGATGCCAAAAGCGCATTTGGCGTTGATTTGGCCAAATCATGCAGAATACCAAACGCGTATTCTGCCAAGCGCATTCAGCGGTGATTTACATTTCAGATGTAAAGTTAATTGTAGAATCCACTATAAAAGTTTATGGGATGTAACCAAAGATGCAATCACACATTTTCACGCTACATCCCACAACATAAATTAAAATTTCTATTACTTTTCCAATTCGACAAGACTTGTTAGATGCCAATTGGGATCTTCTAACGCTTCATAAACTACGCCACCTTCAACATTTGTAGGCATCGGCAACCCTAACAGATAACAGATCGTCGGCGCAACATCCACCACGCGTACCTGCCGTTCCAAAGCAACACCATTCCGAACACCCGCACCAGAGAGAATAAACGTTGAATGCTGACCACCGATGCCGAAACTAACCGATGGCAACTGCTTGCCGTGTGCACCATCAAATTCTGGGCGTAAAGCGTAAACAACATCACCGACAAGATCACCGTGAAGGTTCAACATCTCTGCATCTGCTCGCGTCACTGCCAATGAAAATGGATGTCTCCCGGTTTCCGCATCCTGATATGCATGTAGTGCAGCGATAATCTCACGTTGTGTAGCCTCGTAATCTTCTTGTGCAACAGTCCCGTTCGGTTCACGACCCGCAAGGTTGATGAAGATATGCACCAAGCCAACGTTGAGTGCCCGTGTTTTCGTCCAATCTATTGCACCATCTGTCCCCTTAACAATAAATCCTGTCTCTTCCAATACCTTTTCAATGTCTACAGCACGGAATTGATTCGGTGTGCCACCGTGATCCGCACAGATAAGCACAACCGTTTCCTCGTCTGCAAGTTCAGCAATTTGTCCAATCATTTGGTCTACAGATTGATATGTGCGGCGCAATCCCTCCCGACACCGATGGATTGTTTCGGGTGCAGCACCACTGATTTCATCCGCTTGGCTCAAGAAGAAGTGGCTCGCGTAGTCCGGCGCATGTGTTTCTACCATCAAAACATCCCAATCGTTCTCGGAAGCAAGATGTGTCGCAACATCTGCCAAACGTTGGTGGTGATAATCTAATAGTTCAAAATAGGTGTCATCGTCCACCTGTCCGAGGGCATCACGAGCAGGATTTTGGAGAAATGGACCGATATTTTGGTCAATTACCGTTGCCACCTCAGCAGGTACTGTATAATCGGTTCTGGGCCAAATTTGGGGCACAAAGAGTTCAAAAGCATCTGCCGTTGGCGTAAGCGTGACCAGTTTCATACGAACATAGCCTTCTACATCACTACCATCAATTTCAAAATTATCAAGCCACCAATCACTCCAATCACCAATACCAAGCTCCGCAACAACATCATCAGCAGAACGACTGCTGCACACGCGTATCCGATCATAACCGTCTTGTCCGGAAGCATAAATCAACCCATAAAAAGGTTTGGGAGTACCAGATTTGCCACGGTTCATATTTTCTCTCCCGCGTGCCAAGGGTTGGATAGTGAGTTCTACCTCCTGCACAGGTTTGTTGGATTCGGGTAATTTGCCCTCCCAAGTGCTTGTGCTAACAGGTTTAATAGTCACCGAATCAATATGTTTGATTTTCTGTAAGGCACTTGGGTCAAGCGTCTCTGGATCGCGCTGTCCACCGATAGGACGCGGTGCCCACTTGCCTGCTACGAAAAGATGATAGCCTGCAATTTGATGATGGTTTGAAACCCCTGGTCCTGTCCCCTCTACCTGAATTCCGGTTTTTACAGTAGGAGGCCAAGACATTTCCCATTTTACCAGAATCGGTTTGCCGCCCGCGCGTTCCACAAGATTCCAGAGATATTCGGATTGGCACAACCCGGTGTTAATACCCCA
This sequence comes from Candidatus Poribacteria bacterium, assembly GCA_965219695.1. GTDB lineage: Bacteria > Poribacteria > WGA-4E > WGA-4E > WGA-3G > MSPOR6. The sequence continues at coordinate 320,091 of CBDCOJ010000028.1, forward strand.
CACCGTTTTATCAAGCGCCTCTCCTATAGCACGAATGTTAAAATCCATCACCTGGTGCGTTCCGGGCCAAGAACCGGTGGAAAGTGCTGTCCATCCCGGTGGCGTCAATGTCGGAAATACGCCAATCATTGGACGGTGTACACCGGCATCGCGTAGTTTTGCCATATTCGGCGTGTGTCCCCACGCAATCATGTTATTGACCAGTTCCATGCTTGCTCCATCCATACCGATGATGATAGCACGTTTTGCTGGTGCAAGTCGTGTTCGTTTCACGATAAAACTCCTTTCAACTTAAAATCTTACGTAGTTTTTCTAAGGAATAGGTATTAATGACATCATCCTTTGTTAATCCGCTCCGTCGTGCTACATTCACACCATACTGATAACGTTCAAATTCTGGGACTGAGTGTGCATCCGTGTTTATCGCAATGAGGACACCAGCATCTTTCGCCTTACGCACATATTCCGGTCCCAAATCTAAACGACTGGGGGAACCGTTAATCTCCAAAATGGTGTTATTTTCTGCCGCAGCGCTGATAATCTCATCAAGATTAATTGGGTACATCGGTCTTCTGCAAAGCAATCGTCCTGTCGGGTGTCCAATGATTTTGACATACGGATTTTCAATCGCGCGGATCATCCGTTTTGTCATCTCTGCTTCGGATAACGTAAAATGGCTATGGACACTCGCCACAACAATATCAAGTTGCGCGAGAATCTCATCAGGAAAATCAAGTGTGCCATTTCTGCGGATATCCACTTCAGAACCAGCTAAAATTGTGATGCCTTCAGTTGCAGCATCAAGTTCACGCACTTCCTTCATCTGTGCCAACAAACGTTCCTGATCCAAGCCGTTTGCCACAGATGAGGAAACAGAATGATCGGTGATAGCATAGTATTCAAGACCGCGTTTTATGGCTGCCGCCACCATATCATCCATGGTATGTGCGCCATCGCTCCAATCAGTGTGCGTATGTAAATCGCCTCGCATGTCATCGAATTCAACAAGCGACGGTAGATTGTTTTCCACCGCCAACGCTACTGAATCGGAGTATTGCCGAAGTTCTGGCGGGACATAAGACATACTCAATTTTTCATATATCTCTGTTTCTGTGTTATTCTCTGTTTCTTGCCAGAATTCCGAAACTTTGCTCGGATCACTGATTTTTAAAGAGGTATCAGTCGGAAGCGCGGCAAAATGTTCATCCGTTGCTGTTGTTAGGAACAGCGTTGCCTCGTATTCAGCCGCTGAACACAAATAGACCGTGCATGGAAAATCGTTGTTAATCAGAAGGTGAATTTTCTGTGAAGGTTGGAGTAACGGCGTTCCAGTAGGCGTATCTTGATCATCTACGATTTGCGTTGTAAGTTGTTCCTGATGTTTAGAAAGGTATTCAATGAGTGCGTTTTGTGAAGTGTCAATGTCTTTCGCACATTCTGCAACAACTTCAAGACTGCGACAAACCTCTTCGCGTCTTCGTAAATCTCCGGTAAATTCGTATCGTGTGAGTACATCGCAGCTTTTGAAAACTTCAGAAAGTTTTCCAGCAAGGTTTATGGTCTGCGAAATCAGGCGTGACCCGCGATAAGTGGTTAAAAATTCAAGGCTTTCTGAGATGGTTTCAAGGGTCTTTTTTCCTAACCCTTTCATGTCCTGCAGTCTTCCATCTTCAAGTGCTTCGGCGAGTTGATTCAGATTTTTAATATCCAGTTCACTATAGAGTCGACTTGCTGTTTTGCTCCCAATCCCTTGGATATCTAAAAGATCCAGAACCTCCAATCCCATCTCCGCGATCAGTTTTTCGTAAGCTTGACAGGTGCCTGTTTCAAGAATTTCTTTTGTCTTTTCCTCAATCGTCTTGCCAATTCCAGAGATATTTTGGAATTCACCCGCTTCAATTAATTCGCTAACATCAACTGTTAATCCTTCAATTATATCGGCAGCTTTTTCGTAAGATCGAATTCGGAATGAAGCGTCTCCTCGGATTTGTAGGAGTGCCCCGATATTGCTGAATATATTGCTAATTTCTATGTTTGTCATAATAAAGTGATGCCTATTATCTAAAAGGACAGATTCAGTGTGATTTTAATGTGTCTTACCACATAGGTACATTAAAAGGCGGTTATCATTTCGAAAATGGACTGCCTTAACAGATAACCGAGAACTAAATAACTGGTTTTTTTGGGGTAATGTCTTGTCTTCTCGTTTTTCAACGCTTACACGTTTTACAACTTTACCCATATTACATTGTCTTTTGAAATAATTTGAAATATTTTCGTTGCGCGAATATACCCGCGAACAGACCAATTATTACGCCTCCTACAACAATACTGATGAGTTGATAATACGGAAGGAATTCAAGGGTGCCAAGTTGGAAAGTAAGGAGGCAATAGAGGAGATAGAAACAAGAAAGTCCCAAGATCGTTCCGCAAAAACCGAGGAAGATACCTTGTATAAAGAAAGGTATTCTGAGATGTCCTCGTGTAGCACCGATAAGGTCTAAGAGTTGTAACTCTTCATGACGATTTTGGGCTGTTTTAAGAACGGCAGCGCGGATAATAAGGAGGGTGAGGAGAATTGTAATGGAGATGCTCGCAATTGTCATCCGGTTCGTTTGACGAAAAATATCCGTGAGTATTCCTTGTCCTGTCAGGACGACATCATCAATTTCATCGTTGGATTCAATTTCAAAAGCAATCTCTTCCAACTTTTTCCGTGAACTATCTAAGGGATTAACATATATTTCTAAAGATGCAGGAAAGGGGTTGCTGTCTGCAACTCTATTTTTTATCAGGCTGCCTAATGAACCAAACTGTTTTTCTGCTCTATTATAGTTTTCTTCTTTAGAGATGTAGTCAATGTAAAGGATGTGGTCTTTCTTCTGAATCTGGTCCGCAAAAACACGCGCATCCTTCTCAACAACTGTATCGTTAGCAAAAGCTATAAGTGACGGTAATGTTTCTTTAAGATCAAGTTCCTTATAGACAGAAGTATGAATAAATAAAAATGTATTTAGTAGCACGGTAAAAAAAGCAAGCGCGATAAGACTTAATAGATTGTTCAAGCCGGTGCGACCAATATGTGTAAAGAGATTTTGAATTTTATATCGCATTTGAATTAAGACTTATCCTGTTTTCGCTTTGTGGAGCAAGTTTAGTTGTTGCATTTATTGATACAGTTTCATGAACACAAATTGCGTTATGTTGTTATACAGCCATCCTTGAGTTTAAAAACCCGTTTTGGCGAGGCATTTTTAGCACGAATAAATTTTTCGGGGAGTTCAGGATCAGAAGTGGCAACTAAAACTGTAGCACCTTGAAAATTGAGGGCGTCAAAGAGTGAAAGCATTTCAAGTGTGAGTTCTGGATCTAATGCTTCTGTCGGTTGGTCTGCGAGAAGTAACAGTGGACTATTGATAATCGCTCTTGCAATGGCAAGCCGTTGTTTTTCATTGCTTGATATTTGGGTTGGCAGTACATTTTTATGGTGGACTATCCCTATTTGATGTAGGAGATTATTTACGTTTTCGCGCATTATCCTGTGTTTTGTGCCAATTAACTTCTGTGGAATAGCAAGATTTTGCTCAACTGTTTTAGTGTTAACTAATTTCCAGTCTTGGAAAACCACACCGATTTTACGTCTAAAGTAAGGTAGCGTAGAGGGAGTGAGATCAGCAAGGGATTGACCAAGCACACTTAAAGAACCCTCATTAGGCGTTAATTCGCGATAGAGTAGTTTTAGCAGCGTTGTCTTACCAGCACCGCTGTCGCCAACGAGAAAGCCGAATTCGCCACGTTCAAGACGGAAACTTGCCCTTTCAAGAACGCTTAGATCTTGATAAGCGAAACTGACTTGATGTAGTTGAATCATAATTGTTCACATTCCACACAATTGTCAATCGTTCAATGCTTGGAGACATATTCAGCACCCAATAGACTACTCAAGTGTTTTGGTATAGTCACACTCTTTTGAAGCACAGGCGTGCAAAGTTTCACCGGTCTTTTGCACTTTCTCAACGAGGTAGGTTGCATCGCATTGCGGACACGGTTCAGGTATCGGTTTATCCCAACTTGCAAATCCGCACGTTGGATAGTTGCTACAACCGTAAAACACTTTTCCGCGCTTACTGCGGCGTTCACCCAAGTAGCCGTCACAATTAGATTCCGGACAATCAACACCCATCGGAACAGGCTTGGCGTTTTTACACTTTGGATAACCGCTGCATGCCAAGAATCGAGCACCTGCACGACTCTGTTTAATAACCATCGGTTCACCGCATTTTTCACAAAGTGTATCGGTTTCTTCCGGTTCGGCGGCAGCCGTGTCGTCACCATTCAAAGCCTTGATATTTTCACATTCAGGATAGTTTGAACATCCGAGAAAACGTCCATATCTGCCCCATTTCACAATCATATTTCCGCCGCACTTCTCACACTGCTCACCCGATTCAGTTTCCATCGCTTTACGCGCCTCATACATCTTATCAGGTGCCTCTTCCAATGCTTCTTGGAACGATGGATAAAATTCACCGAGGGTGTCAATCCAGCCTACCTCTCCTTCGGCGATGGTATCAAGTTTCTGCTCCATCTCCTTCGTAAATTCAACGTCAACAATATCGGGAAATCCGTGAATTAGGAGTTCGTTAACAAGTTTACCAACATCTGTGGGGAGGAGTCTGCGCTGTTCCTTTATTACATAACCACGGTCGGGGTCCTGAATCGTTGAGAGAATTGTAGCGTAGGTGCTCGGTCTTCCAATCTCTTTCGCCTCCAAAGCCTTGACAAGCGTTGCTTCGTTATAACGAGGTGGCGGTTGCGTAAAGTGTTGTTTCGGTTCTAACTTACGTAGATCAAGCGTTTCACCTTCTTTGAGAACAGGTAAAATGACATTTTCTTCGCTTGCACTGTTTTCATCAGTAGTTACATCATCTTGACCTTCCATATAGATACGCCTAAAACCATCAAACTTGATGACGGAACCGGTGGCACGGAAAAGATAACGTCCTGCTTTGATGTCTATTGTCGTAGAGTCAAGGATAGCGGGATTCATCTGACTCGCGATAAACCGCTTCCAAATCAGTTCATAAAGACGAAACTGGTCATTGCTCAAATGTGGTTTCAAAGATTCAGGAGTTCGCAGCTTCAATGTTGGTCGAATCGCCTCGTGTGCGTCTTGCGCACCACTTTTACTTCTGTAATTAACAGCACGGCCAGGGAGATACTCGGCACCGTAGGTTGTATCAATATATTTTCGCACTGCACTGAGAGCGTCCTGCGCGATACGCGTTGAATCGGTACGCATGTAGGTAATGAGACCAACAGACCCTTCATCTCCAATCGTCAGTCCCTCGTAAAGCTGCTGCGCAATCACCATTGTCCGTTTAGCAGTAAACCGAAGTTTCCGAGATGCCTCCTGTTGTAACGTGCTTGTGATAAATGGCGGAACAGGTCTCTGTTTTCGTTCACGTTTTTGGACTTTCTCAACAACGTAGGTCTGTTCTTTTGCGTCTGCTTCTAACTCTTTTGCGCGTGCTTCATCTATACGGAATCCATAATTATTGATCTCACCCTTCTTTGTGCCAACCTTATGTAATTTCGCGAGAAAGAGATTCTCCTTTTCTGTTGGTGTCAACGTAGCAGTAAGCGTCCAATACTCTTCCGGTTTAAATGCCTCAATTTCTGCTTCACGTTCACAGATAAGCCGCACCGCAACGGATTGCACTCTACCTGCACTCAGACCGGGTTTAACACTACGCCACAAAATTGGACTAATCTGATATCCGATCAGTCTGTCTAAAACGCGCCGCGCCTGTTGCGCATCAACAAGTGCTTGGTCAATCGTGCCGGGATTTTGGATTGCTTCTAAAATCGCCGTTTGTGTTACTTCGTTGTATACAATGCGATAGATTGGTTTCTTTGTCTTCTTTAATTCGGTTGCCAGATGCCAGCAGATCGCCTCACCTTCCCTATCAGGGTCTGCGGCAAGATAGATGCAATCAACCTTTTTTGCCTTTTCTTGAATTGCTTTAACAACGGGACCTTTTCCACGAATCAACACATATTTCGGTTTAAAATTGTTCTCAACATCAACCCCGAGTCCATTTTTCGGTAGGTCGCGGATATGTCCAACAGAGGAGTCAACGATATAGTCTTTCCCTAAGATTTTTTCGATAGTTTTCGCTTTCGCAGGTGATTCAACAACAACTAATGATTTCGGCATTTTCTATTCTGTGTTCCTTATATTATGAATGTGTTTTGGATATAAAAGTGAGTAGACGGTCATTTCCTACCTAAAATGCTATGTACATTTCAATATCCCGCAGAGGTCTGCATAATGTGTGTATTTATTTTAAAACGTCTAAAATCCGATAAAGTGACAGAAAAAGGAGAGATTCGCCATTTCATACCAGTTTTGCATTGTGTCGGTGCTATACCAAATATTAAGGGAATCTATCTTTTTCCGACGGTGGGTGCGGTTTCCTAACCGCACACTTAGCGAGACGGATCACGTTAATTGGGTATAGTCACCAAAATAGGATAAATCTGGTTAATTTGATATGAGTAAGAAATATGAAGGTGTATTAGTACACGAATGAAATTAGGTCGGTCAGTAACTGCCGCATACCTGTGCGGTGAACAATATGGTCAATAAAACCGTGTGCAACTAAGGATTCCGCTTTTTGAAAGTTTTCAGGTAGCTCTTCTTGTAAACTCGCAACAGCAAGGGGCCCAGCAAACCCGATACGCGCACCGGGTTCAGCAATAATCACGTCACCAAGAGAGGAATAACTCGCTGTCGCACCACCAAACGTCGGGTCAGTGACAACGGAGATATAGAACCCACCTTTTTTGGCGTATTCAGTGCAGGCGGCAGCAGTTTTTGCCATCTGCATTAACGCTAAAGTGCCTTCCTGCATCCGCATGCCCCCACTCACGGAAACAATAACAAGTGGCAATTGGTTTTTACCAGCATGCTCAATACATCGGGTAACCTTCTCACCGATAACCGCACCGCACGTGCCACCGATAAACCCCACATCCCCGATTGCGATTGCTACAGGATAATCACCGATTTTAGCTGTCCCAGAGAGCATCTCTGAGCGGAGTCCGGTTTTGGCGATGTCGCGTTCAAGCTTGTCTGGATACTCCGGAAACTCCAGTGCATCAATTGAATAGAGATTCGTATCGGTTTCTTGAAAACTGTCGGTATCCACAAGTAGATTAAGCCGCTCATGTGCACTCATCGGATAATGTGCATCGCAAGCCGGGCAAATCTTGAGGTTATCAACTAATGCTTTTATTTTAATGTCTGCGTTGCAATTCTTGCAAACAACGGTTTTTGGAGTGTCGCTCATTTTTGATTTGAAAATCGTGCCACTACAAATCAGTTTATGATTAAGTTTGACTATTGTTAATTTGACGCATTTTTTCTGCTTCACGGACTGCATTACGCAATCGTCTTTTCAAACTATCATGGTCACGGGTTTTCACCAATCTCCATACTTCTACTGAAAGGAAAACTCTTATCTCGTCATCTAAAATGGTCTTCCTCAAATTCACAGTGTGATTTATCCAACGCCTTATGATACCAAAAGCAAAGTGACCGGGAAGCAGGTCAAAAAAACGATGTTTTTTTAGGAATTCCTGAACCAAAACTCTTGCACTTTCAATACTTTGTTTGTCAATACATTGAGTCGCTTCAATACATTTTTTCTGAATTCTGCTTTCTAGAAAATCTGATGTCCTTGGTCCTGCAAAAAATTGATCTGGTGACTTGGGAAGTACCTTAAACCCCGTTTCAGCCCGTTGATGTGCCACATCTAAAATTAATAACTCCTTAAACCTTTGTTCAGTATCTTCAACTATTTCTCTAAAACTGCTTGGTAGCCTATCTAAACTATCTTCTAAAGGTGCACGATAATGACGGAATTTTTCTATCGGATTTTCCTCAAGAAGATAATTTTCAAAAGAATGCCTATGAAGCGAAACAATTCTCCGATGTGGACTATGAGAATACTCTAAAATTTCGTAATCCCCATCAAGAACAACAACATAGGGGTAGTTACCTTGTTCAATAAGCGTGGCAAATTTTTCACATTCTGATTTTCCATTCTTTGATTTTATCCGACAACGATAATTTTGGAGAACTTCATTATAGAAAGGAATGTCAGTATAACCTTCAACATATACAAGGATTTCTGAATAAAAAAGATATTCTGCAGATAACCCCGGAGGGGTTCGAGAAAACGGAATCAACTTGATCTCCCCAAATCTAATACTTTATCCTGAAAATTTCCAACAATATCGGGAGAATGCGTTGCGACGATTATCTGCATTTGTCCGCCAAGCATCACTACAGACTTCAATAGTTTTTCCTGCCAAGTGACATGAAGTGACAACTCCGGTTCATCCGCAATATAAACCACGGGGTTATTAAATCTGAGAAGGGCTTGCGTAAGTAAAATCAAAATCTGTTTTTCTCCCGAAGAAAGGAGGTGCCAGTTTAATTCTGACGGTGAAGACGATTTAATTTTTAGAATACCGTTTTCATCAACCTTAATCGACTTGTTATGGAAAAATGAATTAACAGTTTTCTCGTAAAGTCGTAAAGAACCAAAAATTCGTTCTTTATCTTCTTCGAGTTTTTCTGCGTATCTTACCATAGCTTTCGTTCGTCCGATAAGTGGAATTACGAGGGCATCTTCAAATTCCAAAGGAATGTATTCTTTCTCATGGATCTGTGCAAATACCTTTTCTGCGTCATCAAATGCCGCGAAATGTTCATCAATTCTGCTCTGCATTACATCGTCTAAGAACCCCGCAGCTTTGAAAGCTTCTAGTAATTGCTCTTTTTCAACTTCTGTTGGCAGTGAGTGGAATACTGAATTTCGAATTGATTTTAGTTGATCATGTTCTTTGTTATAAAGGATTACTGACAGGACTTGACGTTCAAATTCCCTATAACGTTCTGAAAGTTGGGCGTTTAAGATGGAATGATAACGAGACAGACCTTCTAATAAATCTTCAAGGCGTAAGTCTACCGATTCTAAAGATTCTCTCCTGGTATGCCGTTCTTCCTCGTTCTCTGTTAAAGACATACGACGACTCACAGGGAGCCAAACAAGGGGGACTAAGGTTGTTAATTCTTCATAGAGTTCCTCTGGTATTATTTTCTTTCTTAAATACGGAGGCAGTGTTCTCACGACAATACTACCAGTTTCATCCCTATAGTAACTCGGCAATCTTCTCCTAGAAAGAGTATCTATATTAAGTGGAAACTTCTTCTTTCCGACACTGATATCCAATAAATCATCTACCGTATTGTAATTCACAGTAACAGTACGAACAGAGTTATTTTCGAATCCTTTCAACTTAATCTCTACATGTTTAAAATTAAAGTTTAAAAGATTTAGGAAATCAAGTGACAAAATTGAATACAAAAGGTACAGAACAGTAGTCTTTCCAGAACCGTTTGGACCTATTATGATATTCACATCACTGTTAAAGGACAGGTCAACATCTCTATAACCCCACAGTTTAGTTATCTTAAAGGATTCAATTAAATAGTTGCACATGATTTGTCCCTTTAGTCTAACGAGAAAACCTTTCCAATTTACACCGTACAATTAACGGTTAAAATAATAACACATTTGACGAGAAAAAGCAAAAGTTAACCGAAAAAACGACAATTATACTTGTAATTCAACGTATAATGTGGTAAAATCAATATTAACGATATTCTGACTTTGTTATAAAAGGAGGTAAGAACGATGACTGAAAGAGACACCTATAAATACCATTTGAAAAGAGGAAATAAAATCCTCCACAGTGGAATTACAAATGATTTAGATCGTCGCGAAAAAGAACACAAAAGTGATTATGGTAAAGACGTTCATGTTCAAAAAGTGGGTAACCGTACAACTAAGGAAGGTGCTAAGGAATGGGAAAAGGAACAAGACCGTGGCACACCTTAATCTTATTTTTTCACAAGACTTCTATAAAAAACTGAATATCTCAGAATCCATTTAGAGATATTCAGTTTCATGTTTAATCCCGCTACTATCGCGAAAATCCTGAACGTTTGATATGTGCCCACCTTGTCGTGAGTTTGCCTTGAGGTTCAACCGCAAGAAATTCTTCAACACCATTTCCCAAAGTTTTAATCTCATTTTCATCCAAAGCACGGGAAAAGACAGCGGCATCATCAATCGCACCACCATAACCTTCACCGCCTTCTCCACCAAGTCGATAAATTGCGTTAGCACCTCGTGTTTCTTGGAAGTCCGATTCTTTCGTCATTTTACCGTTTACATAAATTCTGAATTTCTTACTGTCACTTTGAACAACCACATGAGTCCATTCATCCTTTTTGACCACGCCTCCATCTGTTTGACATAGGACTGTCCATCCACCTACCTGTCCTCGCCAAGACAGTAATCCTTGATCTTTATTGACAAAGAAGGTGTTGTGTCCGGAAGCACCAGGTAAACTCCGCCAAATTTGCTGCCAAGCACCGCCTTCAAAGGTTGGATTAATCCAGGCGGAGATTGTAAACGGGTCACTTTTAAAAAGGTCACCATGTAGTGTATCAGATGCCTGCATCTCAACGTGTGCACCTACATTAAGATGGATTGCGTCCCCAAATTTACCTTTATCCCATTTAGAATCACCTTTAATCACACCGTTGTTTTCATTTCCAGAAGAATCGTCAGGATTACCATCGAACGAATAGTAAGCCACTAATGCAGATTCTTCAGCAGTAACACCTATAGTCATCCACGCCAAGAGAAAGGTTAATGACATAACAAATATCAATACTTTCATTGTAATCACTCCTTTAAAATAATTCTTTATCATAGTTGAGAATTTTGTTCACTTATGAGTAGTTAGTTGATTGGTTCCAGTTTTCACTCCTAATAAACAGAATACTAACATACCTGATAAAAAATGTCAATTTTAGGTTAGGGACAATTATTCCTGCTGTAAAATCAGATTTCCATACACATCAACAACAGCAGAGAAATTGTGCGGCACAACAGTAGTAGCACTAAATTCTATTATAATGGCAGGACCCGTAATCCGATTACTGGGACGTAACGACTCCCGCTGATAAAAATCGGTTGAATAAACCTCACCATCAAAAATAACATCGTTTTGTGAGAGACGTGCATCGGAAGGGTCAGCATCTGCAAGCGGTTCAGCAATAAGTGCAGGTTTTTCGGTTTCCCCGATAACAGAAAACCGTAGCGTTACCATCTCCACCGTCGCCTCAGGACGCGCATAACTAAATCGCTGTTCGTGCATCGCATGAAATTGACTCACAAAATCCGTGTCTGCGTCTATATAAGGAACATTCAACTCATAAGATTGCCCTTCATATCGCATATCCAATGAACGTTTGATATTGAGTTGTGATAAAGCAAACCCTTCCGTTTTCATATCACTTTTCGCTCGGGTCAGTAGTGCGTCAAAACCGTTCTCCAACTGTTTGTGTAAATCCATGCCAATACCTTCAGTTTTCCATAGCACTGTCTGTGAATAATCTTTGACAACATCGGCAAACAGCATGCCGTAAGCAGAAAGCAAACCGCCGTTTGGAGGAATAAGTACAGTACGTATACCAAGATTTTCAGCCAGAAATGCAGCGTGCAAACCGCCTGCACCGCCGAACGATACGAGGGTAAAGTCACGCGTGTCAAATCCGCGTTCAACAGAGATAACTTTGATAGCGCGTTCCATTGCTGCGTTGGCAATCTTTAGTATACCATCTGCAGTTTCAAGTGCCGACAGTTTGATGCGTTCAGAGAATTTTTCAATATATTGACGCGTTGCATCGGATGTAAGCGACATCTGTCCTCCTAAAAACTGCGTTGGCGAAATACGACCTAAAAAAAGATTCGCATCGGTCACAGTGATTTCTCTTCCGTTGTTACCGTAACATATAGGACCGGGGTCAGCACCGGCGCTTTCGGGACCGACACGTAACGCACCACCTGAATCCACAGTCGCGATAGAACCGCCACCTGCACCGACAGTATGGATGTCAATTAACGGCACTTTGATCGGCAACCCGCTGATTGTGCTTTCGGTTGTCATTAAGATACCGTCATCACACAGACTAACATCCGTGGAAGTTCCACCCATATCAAAAGTAATAATCTTTTCATATCCTGCTGTTTTAGCGATGTGATATGCACCGATAACACCACCAGCGGGACCAGAAAGCACTGTTTGGATACCTGCAGATTCAAAATTCCTTGTAGAGATACAACCGCCGTTAGATAACATCAATCGGAAGGATTTTGGAAACTTTTCTGATTCCGTAAGCGTTGAGAGATGCCTTTCCAGAGTGGGACGGATATAAGCGTTCGCGACAGTGGTACTAAAACGCGCATACTCACGATATTCGGGCAGGATTTCGTGAGAACAGGAAATCGGTATATTCAGAGAGGCAAGATGATCTGCAACAATCTGTTCATTTTTCGGATTGACATAAGAGAACAGAAAACAGATAGCAATCGCGTCTAATTCTAACGTTGCCAGATGTGTTACAAGTCTATCCAATTCAGCAGATGAAATTTCAGTTTGAATCTCACCTGTGTGCAAAGTCCGTTCAAGTATACCGAATCGGCGTTCAGCAGGCACAAGTGGTGCTGGGCGTTGGACGAATATATCGTAAAGATTTGGGCGTGCCTGTCTTCCGATTTCTAAAACGTCTTCAAATCCTTTTGTGGTGACGAGTGCAATGCGCGCACCCCTACGTTCAAGTAAAGCATTTGTAGCAACGGTAGAACCGTGAACAATATCCACACCATCATAAGAATCTATGTTGTGCGAATTCAATATCTCGCTCACACCTTTTATAACAGCGTGAGCAGGATTGCGTGGTGTGGAAAGTACTTTATGTGTCCAAAGAGAACCTTCTACAGACATGATGATGTCGGTGAAAGTGCCGCCGGTGTCAACACCGATTTTTGTCATATTCTTTTGCATATATTAAGGTAACAGGTTATTTTTTCTGATTTACTGTCACACGACCACATTTTTCGGATTGCCTTCTAAAAAAGCGATGATATTGTCAACCGCGCCTTGATTTAGCAGATCAACACCTTCAGGAGTCATATCCGCGCAGTGTGGCGTTAAAATCACCTGTTCACATGTTAAAAGCGGGTGGTCCGCAGGAGGTGGTTCTTGATCATAAACATCAATCGCAGAGCCTCCGAGGTGACCAATGTTGAGTGCGCGAACAAGCGCGTCTGTGTCAACTATTTGTCCTCGGGCTACATTAATTAAAAGCGCGTTCGGTTTCATCAATGCAAATTCGTGTTCCCCAATAAGATGAAAACTATCATCTGTCAGTTTTACATGTAGACTTACAACATCGGACATCCGCAGCAAATCTTCAAAAGACACAAATTGAATACCGAGTTGTTTTGCACGTTCAGCAGAAGGATGATATGTCCATGCAATAACGTTCATCCCGATTACTTTGCCGAGTCGTGCCATCTCCGAACCGATATGACCCGCGCCGATAATTCCGAGGGTTTTACCTTGCAAATAAACGTTATCCATTCGGTGCCATTTCCCCGCCTTCATTCCTGCAGTCATAAACGCGGCACGTTTCGCTAGCGCAAACATTAAACCGAAACTGTGTTCTGCAACGACAGGGGCAGTTCTGCCGGGTTGATTGCAAACAACAATACCTCTCTTTTCCGCCTCATCCAGTGCAATCATATCGGTACCGATGGAGCAGAGTGAGATTAACTTTAGTTTTGATAGATGTGGCAAAACATCTGCGTGCCATTTTACCATCCCGCGTGAATTAATAAGAATATCAGCGTCCTCAGCGCGACGGACTTTTTCTTCAGCAGTTTCTGGACGATCCGTATACACAACAACGTCACCATAAGGTTTCAAACGTTCCAGATGTGGTGAACCTTGAATTTGGGGCGGCGAATCACCGGGCACAACAATTTTGAGTCTCTCCACAAATTATTTCCTTTTTTTCTCAGCGGACTTGGTTTGCGAACGCAAATGCGGTACTACAATCTTTTCTGCAATAATTTTTGCCTTGAATTCCTCAACCTTTTTCAAAATATCTTCAGACAATAATTTTTCGTTGTCTTTGTCAACAATATATTCTATCCCACCCTCTTTTAGACCGTAATTTTTTAATCCACCTGTAAAAGTATCGGACACCACATTTTCTATCATCTGATAAACAGACAATTCCACACCTTTAATAATACTTGTGAGTACCTGACCGGGAATTAAACCGTTCCCATTTGAATCCACCCATATAATATATTTCTTTGTCTCTTTTGCCGCTTCAAGTACGCCTAACCCACTTGCCCCAGCAGCGGCGATTATGATGTCTACACCTTTATTATACTGTGCGAGAGCCAATTCTTTTCCTTTTGCAGGATCGTCAAAGGCTTGCGGCGTAACCCCAACATAATTGACAAGAAGTTCAATCTCTGGATTAGTTGCGTAAATGCCAGTCGCAAATCCGATTTCAAATGCTTCAACGAGTGGAATCTTCATGCCACCAACAAACCCCACCTTTTTTGTCTCGGTTTTTAATGCGGCGATGACACCAGCGAGGAATGTTCCTTCGTGTGCCTTATAAATAAGCGATGCCACGTTTGAGGGTTCAGCGACAGCATCAATCAGTGCGAAGTTGACGTTTGGAAAATCAACAGCAACGCGGTTCATCGGTTCACGAAAAAGGAAACCGACCCCGATGATGAGATCGTATTTCAATTTCGCCAGACGGCGTAATGCCATCTCGGTATCGGTGCTTTGTCCGGGATTAACCTCAGTAAGTTTAATATCCCATTTATCAGAAGCTTTTTTAGCGCCTGTGTATGCAGCGTCACAAAAAGAGAGATCCCCTCGACCGCGCACATCATAAATTAAACCGACTTTGGTTGCTGCGGGTGTGGTTTGGACAATTGTAAGGCAAAGAAGAAAAATGGGAATAAGAAGACACAATTTTATTTTCAAGACAATTCTCTTATTTTGGACATATTGGGTTAAAAAAATGAATCAGATTTAGAAGTCTCAATCAGTTTATGAGATACAGTCTCAAAATGGAATATTGACAAAGAGGCGTTAATAGTTAAACGTATATCACACAAGTCGAACACAAACTATTTAATGGAAACGCATCGGCGCGACAATATTTAAGGTGTTACCTGTACAAAAATGAGATAGGCATGAAAATGTGTGGAACAAGAAAAATGCGCCAAAAAAGTTGAAGAGGTTATAGGGTTATAAAAATGAAACAAACGGGTGAAAATTATTTTTAATTAGCATACACCATCGCGAGTGCAAATGCAACAAATTTTGGTAAAAGGTAATTGAAAAAATAGAGGGTTAGAAAATAACATAATACGAAATGTAACTGTACAGTCATTTAATGACGTATTGTACGTGCAAAACGTCATTAAACCGTTGACCTCAAAAACAGAAAATGATACAATCAAAATCGTCAAATTTTAATGGAGAACCGGAATGGCAAAATCGAAAAGAAGAAAAACTCAACAACCCCGAGTACTTGACGAATTACAACAGAGAATATTATTAGAGGCACTCAAAAGTAGAGAACGCGATAGAATGCTCGTACTCTTTTGCCTCAGAACAGGACTCCGAAACGCTGAAGCCTGCGGCATGAATATCGGAGATGTCCTCAAATTTGGAAACATAGTTACAACGTTAGAAGTCCGAGCCGAAATTGCAAAAAATAAGGTCTCAAGAAGAATACCACTCGTCAATGACGTCCGAGACGCGCTTCACGAGTTCTTGCAGTGGAAAACAGAACAAGGCGAAAAAGATGAATTGGACAGCCCGCTCTTTTGCACGCTTCGCACAAAAAACCGTCTTGCCCCCCGCGACTTCCAGCGAATCATGGAAGCAGCATCAGCAATGTTAGGTCTCAGATTCACTCCCCACGATTTACGACATACCTTCGGCACAGAACTCTATCGCGCAACACACGATTTAGAATCTGTCCGAATTGCATTAGGACACACAAGTTTAGACGCAACGCTTATCTATATGCATACCAGTCCTGATATTCTGCGGCAACGCTTTGAGACTGCGTTCAGCAGGCAAACCCAAGACTAAAATTAAATCCTATCAACACACCGCTATGCAAAATTTGCCCACAACGGTTTTTTGGTATATTCTATATTAGATTTGATAAAAAAATGCGTTGTACGCCAACGTGAGCATTAATATTTTAACCGAATTCAAGAAATTTTTCCATCATAACAATTTTACTTCTCAATTGCCAATTTTATGAAACTTTCCCAACCTTCTTAATTTTATCTCCCAAAATGAAACTTTTATAAGAACACCCAGAGCCATTCAATTGTGGAGTTTTCCTAATTGTAGGAGGGAACTCCGATTCCCGATTACCGTCGCGATTCGGAGATCGCTCCTACAAGAAGAAACAGATGTAGCCTGTGCAATTACTGGAGAATTGAATGGCGCTGCGGGAACACGGTTTTAAGGTTGACTTTTTTCCGCTTAAGCCGTATTCTATTAACAAGATTCCAGCATCCTCATGGATGTCCAATTCATCACAAGAATTCACATTATCCAAATATAAAATAAAAAAATAAGGAGTTCAATAACTTTACGGAAGTTTTATCAAGTAAGCCCTATGAAAACCAAACACTCTTTTTACTGCAGTTTCCCCCTTCTTTTAGTAATTTTCTGTCTCAGTCTTACCCCAGTGCATGCCCAAGACTGGCTCCCTGACCCGGTATTACGGCAAACGATTCAGGAATTCCTTGGTCTCCCAGCAAACACCCCGCTAACAAAAGACCACATGCAACAGCTGCAGCATCTTGGTGGAAACCACAAAGGCATTTCTGACATCACGGGTTTAGAATTTGCCACGAATCTCAAGGAACTCCACCTCGGTGGGAACAAAAATAATATCACAGATATCCGTCCACTTGCGAACTTACTCAATCTTAAAAGTCTCCATATCTGGCGCACGCCTTCAAAGCGCCACGCTTCAGTAATAGTCCTTGATATCCGTCCGCTTGCCAACCTTATTAACTTAGAGGTGCTCTCTCTGGAGGGGAACGGACTTTCGGATATAAGCGTGCTTGCGAACCTGAAAAAGCTTCATAAGTTAGCACTGACGCACAACAACATCGTGGACTTTAGCCCGTTAGCAGGGTTGACGCAGCTGCGGACGTTGTGGATAAAAAACAACTGGGGGACGGACCTTAGCCCACTTGCAGGGTTGAATATTACAGATTTCCGCTATGACGAAGTGTGTGATTTCACGTGGGAAGGGGAGTCGGTCATTACGCGTATTGAGAACAGGACATTTCCGTCAATAGCCGCGCTATGGCCGAAAGGGTCAATAGAGGAGATGACCCGGTTTGATTTCCATCATGGCACCAATTTCGGTTTATGGTGGAATAGTACGGAAACCGAGCCAACACACGGCTTAGCGATTCGACTTTCAGGGGATATTGCGCAGGCGAAAGAGTACCGCCAACAGATGCTCCGACAGAATCCAAACATGGTGTTTTTTGTGGGGGTACCTTTGAATAATTATAAACCTTCCAATGCGGCAACGGCTTTTCCTGCGGGTGCGGATTCCGATTTTTGGCTCCGAGATCGCCAAGGGAATATCATCCAAAATGCGAATGATGCGTGGCTGGTGAACATTTTGAACCCAGCGTTACAGGATGTTCAGATTGAAAGAATTGTAGGCTTTGCAAGGTGTGGGATTTTCGATGGTGCACTGTTAGAAGGATTTACACATCATGGGCTTGGTTCTGCGGGTGGCCAATTTTACCCGGCCGTAACAGATGTGCCCTTAACGGAGGAAGCGATTATTGAGGCGTATATCCGAATACTAAGCGAGGTCCGCGCCCGCGTTCCTGAGGACTTTTTGATCGTCGTCAATGCTACGAGAGACAAAATTCCACACTATGCGGAATACATCAATGGTAATGTGATGGAACCGGGTTGGGATTATTCCTACAAAGGACTTGCCAAGATTGAAAGCACGTTACTTTGGTCTGAGGAACATTT
This sequence comes from Candidatus Poribacteria bacterium, assembly GCA_965219695.1. Lineage (GTDB taxonomy): Bacteria > Poribacteria > WGA-4E > WGA-4E > WGA-3G > MSPOR6. The sequence continues at coordinate 338,157 of CBDCOJ010000028.1, forward strand.
CCGAGAGCCGCAACTAAATTGGGCGCAAGGGTTTCTTATCACCTCGGAGCCGCCGGAGAGTCCTGGTAACCGTCAACGCATGCGTCTCTTTACAACGATGGGTCTCACGCACTCTGATGGCTACATAAACGTCCACTATCATTCAGCAAGTTGGCAGCAATGGGGAGACTTCGCTGCAAATTACTGGTATGACTTCTATGATGCCGATCTCGGCAAGCCGATTGGCGAAACAGCGCGACACTGCGACGACTGCGAAGGCCTCTTTGTGCGCGAGTTCACCAACGGGTGGGCAGTCTACAACCGGAGTGGCAAAGCACAGACGATCCAATTACCCGCCCAAGCCACGGGTGTCGCAAGTGGTATTGCAAACACCGAACATATCGTCCCCGATTTAGATGGCGAGATGTATCTGAAACAGGCACCCAGTATGAATAGCGTTGGCATTGTCACCGTGCTTGAGGCTGTGACTGGTGATCCACAGGGGCCGGCATCAGCATGGATGCCGGATGCTGCCTTGCGAGCGGTAGTTCGGAAAGAAATGGGGCTGCCAACAAATATCCCTCTGGAAAAATTCCACATGCTACAGCTAATACATGTTGACGGCAACAATAAAGGCATCACAGACTTGACGGGTTTAGAGTTTGCGACGAACTTAAGAATCCTGCACGTCGGGGGTAATAAGAATCAGATAACCGACCTTCGCCCGCTTGCGAACTTGACGATCCTTGAGCATCTCTATATCTGGCGGAAGCCGCCAAACACGCGTCTTGTCGCACTTGATATCCGTCCGCTCGCCAAACTCACCAATTTATGGGCACTCTCACTGGCGGGAAACGGGATTACCGATATAACCCTACTGGCGGATATGAAGAAGCTTGACAAACTCATCCTCATAGATAACCGGATTGAAGACTTTAGTCCGCTCGCTGGACTGACAAACTTATCAATCTTGAATATTCGGAACAATCCGGGCACAGATTTCAGTCCACTTGCGGCACTGACAATCACTGAATTTTACCTTGATGCCGATGTCAACGCCGATGGCTTTGTGAATGTGCTCGACCTTGTTGCCGTCGTCAACGCATTTGGCAAAACTGAACCTGACCTCAACGGCGATGGTGTTGTCAACATCTTGGATTTAGTAGTTGTTGCGAAAGCCTTCAGTGACCTCCAATAATCTGAGCCAGGTGAAATTGGAGATAGGACTTGGCAAGTCTATATCCACAAACTGGGAACCCATTCTGCACACCACTATGCAAAATTTTCGAGATTTTCCCATTTTTCAAGTTATCTCATAAAATGAACCGAAAAGGGAACACGGTTTTAAAGTTGACTTTTTTCCGTTTAAGACGTATCCTATTAACAAGATTTCATCACCCTTCAGGGTGTCCGATTCTTCACAATGTTCGCTTGATTTAAAACATAACAAAAAAGGAGGAGTTATTATGATAACGAGTTTTATAACCGTACGAAGATTCGCCGTTTTGAGTTTTCTCACACTTTTTTGCGTGCTGCTTTCTCTCCCTTCATTCGCAGGTACCCAACTGTGGGACTTTGAAAAAAATGCTGAAGGGTGGAAAGTGGCTAACGGCAGTTGGAAAGTAGAAGGTGGTGTCTACAAACTGAGCAGAGGTGCAGAAGCCGAACATTCCCTCGTTGGCGAAGAAGATTGGGATAATTACACCATTGAGGCGAAAGTGCGACTTGATGAACACCATTGGGCAGGTATTGCATTCCGAGCAAAAAGCGAAATGGAATACTACGTCTACTATATGAACGTGCCGAACAACAAAACCGAACTCTGGCGACATAAAGATGGCGCTTGGACAGCACGTGACAATCTTGCTCAGATTCCCGCTGTTGGCGGTGTCGAAATAAAAAACGGAGAATGGTACGATATGAAGGTAGAAGTTGAAGGGGATACCTTTAAATTGTACATTAATGGTGAATTTCAAAAAGAAAATAGTGATGGCTTATACAAAACTGGTCAAGCCGGTGTCTGGGCATGGAATACTGCAGCGAGTTTTGACGATTTCACCGTTTCCGGCAGAAATATAGAGGATACGCTTGCTGTGGACCCAAAACGAAAACTAACAACAATATGGGGACGTCTCAAACAGGTTCGTTGACAACCTCTTTCCTACTGAGGGCGCGCTTTGTAAGCGCACTTTCACAATGATAATGCTCAGATTTGTGGCACTTGGATTTTCAATAATCGTTTCATAGGTCTGGGCATATATAAAAAAGGAGAATTTATGAAACGTATATTTTCGATTATGCTCGGATTTTGCTTCATAGTTGTAGTCGCCTCTACCAGTTTCGCAGGAGAGCAACTATGGAATTTCGACTCGCATGCAGACGGGTGGACTGTGGCCAACGGTAACTGGAGTGTAAGTGATGGTGTCTACAAATTGGCGACAGGTGCACAGGCGGAGCATTCCCTCGTTGGTGATGTCAATTGGACAGACTACACCATTGAAGCAAAAGTACGAATTGATGAAGGTAACTGGGCGGGTATCGCGTTCCGCGCAAAAAGCGAGATGGAATACTATGTCTTTTATTTTAACGTGCCGGATAATAAAACAGAACTGTGGCGGCACAAAACCGGTGGCTGGACTGCCCGCGACAATATCGGTCAGCTTCCGGGTAAGAATGTCACGATTGAAAGAGGCAAATGGCATGACATGAAAGTTACCGTTGGCGGTGACATCATGGCACTCTCAATTGATGACGAAGAACAAGGTGAATTTGTTGATGCTGTATATGGTGCCGGACAAGTTGGTTTATGGGGTTGGCAAACTGGCGCAAGTTTTGATGACTTCACAGTCTCTGGTGATGATATTGAAGGAGATGGCACCCCAGTTGAACCACTTGACAAATTAGCAACAACATGGGGACGTATCAAAAGGGATCGTTAGTTGACTGATTTCATTGAACGTGCAATGTAGATATCCACTCCGAGGGAGGCGTTCTCTGTTTTGAGAAGTGCCTCCCTTTTGACTAAGATCTGTCCAAAATGGAAGCCTTATGGTAAGGTATAGTTTCTTCCAAAGTTGTTTTTCGCTTATTCTCGTGATATGTTGTCTCTTACTTTCTGTTTGGAGTCATGGCGAAGAAAATCTCACCTTAAAAGCACAGATTGATTCTTATCAGAAGCAACTTGCCACAGATGCTACACAGGTTGATATCCGGTTGCAATTAGCAAAGGTCTATCTTCAAATTGAGGCTTATACACAAGCGGTTGCAGAATATCGTGAGATTATATCGTTTGTCGGCACTGTGCCTAATCATAATTCTGCTTTACCTAAGGGTTACTATGGATTAGGGTTGGCTTATGCAGGGCTTGAGAAATTTAACGAGGCGATTGAAGCATATCAACAAGCGATTCAATATGCACCAGAGTGGGCGCATATTCATGCAGCTTTAGGTGCAGGGTATGCAAGTCTACATCGTTATGATGAAGCACTTGATGCTTACAAAACCGCACATAGTCTCCAACCGGACGATGCGATGATTCACCACCAGTTAGGCAATATTTACAGCAAACGCGGCAAACGTGCTGAAGCAATAGCACATCAGCAACGAGCGATCGCGATTTTACCGAAGTTAGCATCGGCGCACTATCAGTTGGGCTTACTTTATTCTCAGGAGAATCGATTGCCAGAGGCGATCTCCGCTTATGAAACTGCTTATTCAGCAGACCCAGAACTCATAGAAGCACTCTACAACCTTGCACAAGTCCATATACGAAATGGAAATAAACGAGCAGCACGTGAAAAGATGCAACTGTTTGAAAAACAAAGGGTTGTTGTAAAACCGATACAGGATTTACGCGGCGCCTTGCAACGAACTATTGAACCTACTCAGAGAGCCGGAATTCTCGCAAATATAGGAAGAATTTACCTTAAAAGCGAGCTATATGAGAAGGCGGTTTCGGAGTATGAGAAAGCAATCGCATTAAATCCAAAAGCAGTTGAGGCATATAACGGCGTTGGGATTGCTTATGTGATGCTCAAAAGATATTCTGACGCCATTGATGCACAGCGCAAAGCATTAGCACTGCAACCGGATTTTGCGGAAGCGTATGCAGGACTCGGATTGGCATGTCTGATGCAAAATGAATACGATTTATCACTCAAACATTACAGACAGGCGGTTACGTTAAATCCTCAGTTTTTGGAGGCACACCTAAAGATTGGCATAATTTTACTAAATCAGCAACAGTATCCAGAGGCAGCTTCAGCATATCAAAAGGCTATAGAACTGAATCCAAACAATGCAGAAGCATATCACAATTTGGGTGTTTGCTATGCACATCAAGATAACACTCAAGATGCGTTATCAGCACTCAAAAAAACAGTTGATGTTGCTCAAAGTTCCCCTGTTTCCAATCCAAACGGGGAGACAAAAACCTCGTTTCTTCCTGAAACGTACTATATGATAGGTGAACTTCAAGCACAACAGGCAAATTTTGATGCAGCAGAATCTGCCTATCTATCATCAGGCTTGCCGAAGGCGTATAACGCCCTTGCCCAACTCAGTGCAAAGATTGCGAGCACTTATCAAAAACAAAGCAAGCGCACCGAAAAATTAAGTGCGGCAGCATCTTATGCCCAAACAGCAATTCGTTTAAATCCAAATATTGCGAGTTATCACAACACACTCGCGTTAATCGCATTCCGAAAAGGCGATTATCGTACGGCTGAAACATCTATTCGAAAAGCGATTAAACTTGATCCCAAAAATCGGAACTATCAAGAAGGATTAAAACAGATATTAAAAAATAAACATCCCAAATAAAGAGAATTAAACATAGAAAGATTTTTACTATATAGTGAATTTTGAAATTATTGGACACTTTGATAAACTGTTTCGTGAACATTAACTCACAGCAGAAGTTGTAGCACAAACTTTTAGTTTGTGCCTATGAGACGCAAACTAAAAGTTTGCGCTACAGGAGTGTCCCATTAATTATAGGTTTTGCTATAGTAATGGTGGATAGAGGTGAAAAATGGCATATTCCAGTCTCAGAGATTTTGTAAAGGCACTTGATCGGGCAGGTGAACTCAAACGTATTAAAACAGAGGTATCGCCCGACCTTGAAATAAGTGAAATCACCGACCGCGTTAGCAAAGCAGGCGGTCCGGCACTGCTGTTTGAAAACGTGGAAGGCAGTGAAATGCCGTTGCTTATCAATACTTACGGCTCTTATACGCGAATGGCAATGGCACTCGGTGTAGATGACCTTTCACGAATAGCCTACGAAATTGAAGGCATGATAAAAATCGGTCCGCCTGAGTCACTTTTGGATAAAGTTAAGATCCTCCGAATCCTATCACAACTCACTAATTTTCCACCAAAAACCGTCAAACGTGGTGCATCTCAAGAGGTTGTCTTAACAGGTGAAGACGCTTCGTTGGATAGGTTGCCGTTGATAAAATGTTGGCCGATGGATGCGGATAAATATATTACATTGCCCCAAGTTTTCACGCACAGTTTGAAAACAGGTCAACGGAACGTTGGCACTTATCGACTGCAAAAACTCAATCAGTATGCCTTAGCAATGCATTGGCAGATTCACCACGATGGCGCCGCACATCATCGGGAATATAAACAAGCAGGCGAACAGATGCCAGTGGCAATTGCTATCGGTGGTGACCCCATTATGTCCTATATCGGCACAGCACCGCTTCCATCAGGAATTGATGAACTGTTGTTCGCTGGATTTCTACGCAAATCTAATGTTGAAATGGTAAAGGCAAAAACGATTGATATGATGGTGCCTGCCGATGCGGATATTGTCATTGAAGGCTTCATTGAACCAGATGAAACCTGCATTGAGGGGCCGTTTGGTGACCACACGGGTTTTTACTCCATGCCTGATGAATATCCTGTTTTTCGTATCTCCGCAATTACACACCGCAAAGACCCGATTTATCAAACTATTATTGTCGGCAAACCTCCTATGGAGGATTGCTATATGGGCAAAGCCACCGAACGTATCTTTATGCCGTTGATTAAAACGCAACTTCCTGAACTTGTTGATATGAATCTCCCTTTATTCGGTGTATTTCACAACTTTGCCCTGATTTCAATAGACAAACGTTATCCTTTCCAAGCGAAAAAGATGATGCACAGTTTTTGGGGACTCGGGCAACTAATGTTCAGCAAAATTATTATTGTGGTTGACAAAGACGTAGATGTTCAAAACGTTGAAGAAGTCCTCTTTTATGTAGGGAGTAATGTTGACCCGAAACGTGATGTCACTATCGTTGAAGGTCCCGTTGATGTGCTTGACCACGCCGCGCCGCTTATCGGTGCGGGATCAAAAATGGGTATTGATGCTACAACGAAGTGGGAAGAAGAAGGCTACCACCGAGATTGGCCCCCAGAAATTCAGATGTCAGACGAAATCATTGAGCTGGTCAATGAGCGATGGAAAAGATATGGATTGTAAACAAATTTTAGTTTCTATAGTTATACAATTCATATTTTAAACACGCAATGTTTCAGGGGTAAGAAAAAATGGTAGATACAATTTACGATGTGGCAGTAATTGGTGCTGGACCAGCAGGAACACAAGCAGCAGTTTCCGCAAGCCACCAGATGCGGCATGTGCTTGTGTTGCATTCCGGCAAGGTAAGTTTCAGTCGTGGCAGAGCATACTGGTCAAAGTCTGTTGAGATTGAGGATGCCCCTGTTTTCCCCGGCATTATCGGTCCACACTTTGCCAAAGAACTCATGAAGTGGATGGAAAGTCGTCCTGTTGTCCAGTTCATGCTCGGTGAGGAACACCGAAAAACAGGCATTGACATCAAAGATGGTCTCGTTACCCGATTAACGCGAAACAATGGTATTTTTGAACTGGAAGCATCTACGAAAGTTCTCAAGAAAGATACACCCGTGCAGATAGAGCATTTCAAATCCCGCACCGTCGTCGTTGCATCGGGTTTTGATGACAAATGGCCCGACATTGAATTTCAAGCCGATGCGGACCGGTTGTATAAACAGTATGCAACTGTGTTTCGTTATGCTGGGAATAAAAAAGGGTGGCATGTCTGCATCCGTTGCGATGGACATCTGCACGTGAATGAACATCTTGCCCTGCTCGGCGTGGGTGATTATATCTATGAAGCTGCAATTGGTGCGCAGGATTTCACTGATAAAATCACTATCCTCACAAATGGGCGTCCCCACGGGATGTCACCTCCGATTCTCAAACAGATTAAAGAGAGAAAAATCCATATTATTGAAACAAAGATTAAGCGACATATCGGTGAGAAAACGAATCTCCTCGGTTTTGAGATGATTGATGGGACAGAATTATATTTCCACGGCTTTCTTGTCGACGAAGGCTTAATTCCGAATACAAAGTTTCTGGATGGTTGGGACTACCAAAAAGATGAAGAGGGTTTAATCATTGCAAATGCGGATATGCAGATGTTAGACAGCAACGGTGAACCGATTCCCGGTCTTTTTGCTGCGGGAGACATCATTTCTGGGGAACGAAACCTGATTGCAACTGCCTTCGCGCTCGGTCAAGAAGCGGGTTTATCTGCATCCGATTCACTGCGAAAATGGCATTATCCAAAAGCTTGATTTATGAAATAGAATGCCAGTTTTTTCGTTTTAATTTATAGTGTAGAAGTCCACTTGTTTTAATTTTGCTATAAATCATAAGGAACATTTTATGACACCAAACGAAAATCCCAAAACGCTCTATATTATTGACACCCTCGCTGAAATTTTTCGATCGTATTATGCTATTCAAACCCGATTGGTAAGTTCTGTTACAGGCGAACCGACCAACGCTATATTTGGCTTTGTTGGAACGCTTATCAAGTTATTATCCGATTACAAAGCACAGTATGTTATTGCTGCAATTGATATGCCAGGGGACACCTTCCGAAATGAAATGTACGAGGAATACAAAGGGCATCGCAGAACTCCACCGGACGACCTTGTTACACAGATCCCCCGCATTCAACAGATACTTGAGACCTTTCAAATTCCTGTGATGGGTAAACCGGAGTTGGAAGCAGACGATATTATTGCCTCTGTCACACAGTTAATACTGGATTCACCCGATACGCAAGATATACATGTCCGTATCATCTCTAAAGACAAAGACCTTGAGCAATTACTCTGTGACCGTGTCACAATGTTTGACATCCGCAAGGAAAAAACAATTGATGTTGCGTCGCTTATGGAAGATAAAGGGATTACGCCTGATCAAGTCATTGATACGCTCACTTTGATGGGCGATACCTCTGACAATGTGCCAGGCGTTGAAGGCATCGGTTTGAAAACTGCTGCCAAGTTAATTCAAGAGTTTGGCTCACTTGAAAATATCTATGCGAATATAGACCAGATCAAGGGAAAACGCCGTGAGAATTTAGAGAAAGCACAGGAATACATCTCCCTTTCCCAACAACTCGTAACCCTTAAACGTGATGCAGAATTGGATTTCTCGCTGGAACAAGCACACATCAAACCGCCCGATCTCAGTAAAATCAATCCTCTATTTGAGCAGCTTGAACTTAAACGCTACCTCGGACCTATCGCAGACCTTGCAAATGGTAGTACAGTAACCGATCAAGTCAAGACTGATGTTCAAACGACGAGAAAAGAACGGCTGGAAGCGATGGAGGAGAAGAAAGATGCCATTTTAGAAGAAGGTAATTACACAACCGCAGAATCAGGCGACTACACCGCTATTACTACGGAAGCGGAATTGGCATCCCTTGTTGAAATGCTTTCAACACAACCGATTATCGCTGTAGATACAGAAACAGACGGCTTGTATCGCAATTCTGCCTTGTGCGGTATCAGTTTCTCTTGGGAGTCAAAGCAAGGAGTCTATGTGCCTATCCGTTCACCTAATCCTGAAAACCATTTGGATCAGGAAACAGTCGTTTCCAAACTCAAACCGATTTTGGAAAACCCGGAATTGCCAAAATGTGGACACAACCTGAAATTCGATGCAAGCATCTTCATTCGGCACGGTATTCAACTACAAGGCGTTGTTTTTGATACAATGCTGGCAAGCCAACTCGTTGACCCACGGCAACCCTCACATAATCTGGATAACCTTGCATTACTCCACTTAAACCACAAGATGATTCCGTTCTCAAGTTTGATCGGTAATGAGGAAGATTCTACATCAATTGATAAAATTCCGTTTGAGGAGGTAACACAATACGCTTCAGAGGACACTGATATTGTCCTTCAACTCTACCACTATTTCAAACCGAAACTTGAGGAAACCGAAACCGATGAATTGGTTAGAGAGATAGAATCCCCGCTCGGTCCGGTGCTCGCACTCATGGAGTTTAACGGTATTGTGTGTGACACGGAGGAATTGAAAAGGCAGACCAGTATAGTTGAAAAACTCGTGATTGAACGCGAAAAAGAGATTCACGAGTTAGTTGGGTATTCATTTAATATAGATTCACCAGTTCGGCTGGCAGAAATATTGTTTGATGAAATCGGTTTCAAACCTGTAAGACGCACTAAAACAGGTAGGAATTCAACAGATGCGAATGTTCTGGAAGCACTTGCTGCACAAGAGGACATAAACAATCCGAAAACGTGTGTACCGCGCTTAATTATCGAATATCGCCAATATCGTAATCTGCAAAGCACCTATCTTGGGCAGCTGCGCCATTCAGTTGATGAACAGACAAAACGTATTCATACCCATTTGTATCAACTAACGACAGCCACCGGACGATTAAAATCTGACAGTCCAAATCTTCAAAATATACCTGTCCGTTCAGAAATTGGACGTAAGTTGCGGCGCGCATTCATTGCACCGGATGGGCATAAGTTAATTTGTGCAGATTATTCGCAGATTGAACTTCGCGTATTAGCCCATTTCAGTGAAGACCCGATACTGACTGAGATATTCACCCAAGATTTAGATATCCATACATCTGTTGCATCAGAAGTATTTAAGGTTGCACCAGAAGATGTATCCCGCGAACTCAGAGACAAAGCAAAGATCGTCAATTTCGGTATCATCTACGGTGTTTCACCTTCAGGATTAGCACGCCGAATTCAAGGCATGAATGTAGATGACGCGAGGGAATTGATTACAAATTACAAAGAACGGTTTCCGGGCATCAACACATTTTTCCAAAACTGCGTTCAACAAGCGTTAGACCAAGGCTATGTCTCCACGTTAACTGGACGACGACGTGCCATCCCTGAAATCTTTGAACATTCTCAGAGTAGGCAAAGTTTGGGAGAACGTTTAGCTATTAACACTGTTATTCAAGGCACTGCAGCAGATTTGATTAAAGCCGCTATGGTCAAAGTCCAACACAGAATTGACAAAGATCAGTTGCCGATGAAGATGTTATTGCAAATCCACGACGAACTTATCCTTGAAGCACCGGATGAATTGGCGGAAGCGCAAGCTGCTATTGTCTCAGAAGAGATGGAAAACGCATTGACACTTCGTGTGCCACTTCGCACGGAAACAGGTATCGCGGATAATTGGATGGACGCGAAATAGTGCAATTAAAAATAAATGGACACTTCCAGTACGCGGTAGGCGAGGTTTCCCAACCTCGCCTGTTTATGTACTTGTAAGAAGCCAAACTCTATTTACTTTTTCTCTTTTATCTCTCCCCATTGCACATTTAATTTACCCTCTGGAGAAACAGAGAGTGTCCCTGGCACCCAATGCGGGGCAAGTTCCTTGGTAGGCGTGTTTGTTATTTGTGTTATCTTTCCATCAAATAGACGATAGCGATAAATGTTAAAATTGAGCTGGTGTATGTTTCTGCGAATGTCCCAACGCTCCTCAGCAGCAGAGAAAAGAATTTCCGCTCCATTCGCAGCCCAACAAGCCGAGAGTAGCGTCCAGTCTTTTGGGATATCCAACTTTTTTGGAAGCCTGCCCCCTTTATTAACCACAATTAAGTGACTGGGAAGCCTAACGGCACGATTCCCATCAAATCTCATACGATCTTCAAAATATAGAACGTGTTTGCCATCAGGCGACCAGAGCGGATGATGTCTTGAAATTGCCGTATCACCAACGACGTTTAGTTGTGGTTCGCGAAGAAAAGGGCGCGTGTTCTTACCATTTATATCAGTGATATAGATATATGTTTTAACACCAATAACCTGTTGGTGGACAATATGTTGTCCATCTGGCGACCAACTCGGCATGGATGCAGATGTCCTACCGCCTACGCTTTTTGTGAGTTGTCTAATGTTGCCAGTCGCAAGTTCCATGATATGGATGTTCGGCACGCCATCTCTATAGCTTGTAAACGCAATCTGTTTGCCATCAGGCGACCAGCAAGGATATGTGTTGTTTTGGAGACGACGGGTCAGACGACGTTCATTGCTACCATCCGCGTCCATGATGAAAATATTAGACTGCGGAATCAACTTACGCGTAAAGAGAATGTATTTCCTATCTGGCGACAAACGTGGTTTGAATTCCGAAGCCGGTGTTTTTGTCAGTTGTCGGACATCCTCTCCGTTATCGTTCATAACGTAAATGTCACTTTTTCCAGTAGGAGTCGCTGTGAAGATGATCACTGCTTCTGAACTATTAGTTAGTATTAAGATTAACATCATGACAAAGATAGTAACAATTTTCCAGTGTGTGTATCTTGGCTGCATATTACATCTCCTAAAATGTCTTACAGGGATTGAGGGCGAAATCGAGATTGCTCTGCGTCTGGAACCCATAGGAACTCAATGTCTATCCTGTCCCAGAGTCGTGTTCCAAATCTCCAACCCCAAAAATCGGTAAATCATTTTTTCCAATGTCATTGTTCCAGTCTTCCCATTTTTCATTGGCTTGAAGAAGGTTGTGACCTATCGTAAACAAAAACATCATATCTTAATTTGCAAAAAATATCTACTATTGCTGAAATAGAACAAGGTTATTCAGTTTTAAGAGTTTACCGTTATTGAGGTTTACTAAAAGTTAATATCCAAGGGCGGTAGGTGCGGTTCGGAAACCGCACCATAGGCGTCAATTTAAGGACTTTAAGATCTACTTCTTGGATATGTATAGCCTCGTAGAGGCGGAATGTTTATAGAAACGGTGTCCTTTTCCTCTTGAGCTCCGTAGGAGCGGTATGTGTATCCAATGGCGTCTCTATAAACATATCGTTCCTACGGAACTCAAGAAAAAGGGTGTCGTTTTTTCTATAAACATATCGTTCCTACGGAACTCAAGAATCCCAATCGGGTTTATAAAATCCTGTTACAAGAAAGATCAGACACTAAATTGACGCTTATGGTGCGGTTAGAAACCGCACCGCATCCTACAAGGGAAGTCAATAGAAGGTTTTTGCTCTAAATTCGGTGCGGTTAGAAACCGCACCTACCGTTCTGGGGTATATAGCCGATGTTAGAAATTCGTAAGAAAAACCAAAAACTGAATAACCCTGGAAATAGAATCAGAGGCATTCAATTGTCTATATATTATCCGTTTGAGTTATGAAGTAGCAATTCGTTGATGCTATGACCGCAATGTGGAAATTGCTGCTACTCAAAAGTTACCATTTGGTAACTTTTTTGATACCGTGGTATCTTTTTGAAAATTGTCCTAAACTCAGTCTCTGATTGGGTTTAGAAAGGATTTTTTATTAAGGTATTAATTTTGAATTTCGGACTTTCCGACTTTGACGATTTTTCAATAATTACGGCGAAATTGGTATAATTTTCAGCGACATACTCGGTTTTCAGTGCGCTTCCAATTTGTTGGATTCTCTGCCGTTTTTTATCAAGTAATTTCAACATTCTCATAGGGTTATGCAGTTTTAAGAATTATCGGTTAATAGATTTTACCGAGGGTTTATATTGTAGGTCCAAATCAACGCTATGAATGCCTTTGGTAGAATGCACTTGGCAGAATACGCCAAATCAAGAAATCAAGAAATCAACGCTACAAATGCCATTAAGGCATTTGGCGGGTATGAATGACGTTTAGTCATTCCCCCAAATCAACGCCACATGCCTGTTGGCATTTGGCGGGTATGAATGCCATTTAGGCATTCCCCGTATGGTATTCTGCATGATTCTACATGATTCAGCGGGTAGAGTGGACGAAACCCGACATGATCGCACTGTCACACTAAGATTGTCGGGTTTCGCTTCGCTCTACCCGACCTACAGATGGTTATATTGAAATGTGAAAAATATAACAGAAAAACCAAAAACTGAATAACCCTGACATTCTCACCTAACCTGTTTTGCTCAAGATTTTTGGTCTGGTTCTATTAGTGTTTAGGATCGTTTTTGTTTTTCTGACTGATATTATACCCTTGTTATAGGTGATAGTCAGAAGTTTTGTTGTTGCCGGACAATAGATATCCAATATATGGACAATAAGTTTGTTGAAAAAATTGGGTTGACGCGTTTTTTTGAATTTCGGTTGAATGCGTATTTGTTTTCCGCATCTCGGAGGATGGTGCAGTTTTGGAGTTTTGGTAAGGAAGAAATCATGGGAGAATTGAATGGCTATAAAAAAAGAATTGAATTGTAAAATCAAATTTGACAAATTTAGTCATTTATAGTATCATGTTAACGTTTGGGAAATGTGATGGTGTCTGCGACACAAATTATGCGTAGTATTTTGACAGTTTTTAGTTTGGAACCAGAAGCAGTTTCCGAAAAAGATTGATGAGAATCCAGAGTTCATTTTTACCAATCTTCCCTTACTGCCAAATGCCTGCCTATAGAACATGCTGACAGTACTCAGTTTTCTCACATTCCCGTTATTTCAATTTCAAAAGGAGAAACGAGATGAACATCTACGTTGGCAATGTGCCCTATGCGGCCACAGAAACTGACTTGGAAGAACTCTTTGAGCCACACGGTCCTCTTAGTTCGGTAACAATTATTCGTGACCGATATGATGGTCGTTCCAAAGGGTACGGGTTCGTTGAGATGGAAAACCAAGAAGATGGTGAACGTGCGATTGAAGCTCTTGATGGTCAAGAGGTTATGGGACGCCCGTTGAAGGTTAACCCCGCGCGCCCACGCGAACGACGTTCTGGTGGTGGTGGTGGACCCCGCTACCAAAGCCGCTACGAAGAAGAGTAATCATGTCCGTGAGGAATCCCTCACAATTATCAGATCACTTTTATTGTGGAATGAAACCCCTGTTGCATACCAGCAGGGGTTTTCTGTTTATAATTGAAAGTAAATAATGGTAGGTTTTAGAATTAATTGGGCATTCTTGAACTGTGAATCAACGCTGAATGCGCTTGGTAGAATGCGCCAAATCAAGAAATCAACGCCAAATGCGCTTTTGGCATTTGGCGGGAGCGATCTCCGAATCGCGACGAAACTCATTGATAGTCGGGAATCGGAGTTCCCTCCTACAGAAAATGTGTATCTTTAATTTCAAAGGTCACTATAATATGACACTAAACTCAAGCACTCAATCCAAGTTCTTTACCCAGTTCCATCAAACGTGCATTTATCTTTGTTTTGTCAATGTGGTTTTCATTCACAAACTCTCGGAAAGGCGGCGGCAGTCTATCCGGCAGCATAGCACGGGAATTAGCCTCTTGTAAAGCCAATAATGTCATAAACATTCGCATTTCTGGAGAATAATCCGGCATAAAATCTGCTACCACCTCGCGCAGATCTTCTTCTGTGAAGGTATTGCGATTCTTACGTTTGGCAACGTTGTGGCTCCGTTGTGCAATTATATTTAGGTCGTTGACACTCACACCCCGTAGTTTTTCGTTTCTTGCAATTTCCTGGAAATTGATTTCTTCCTGTGTGTGAAGTCGGCAAAAAAATTGCAAAATACCACCCCGACTCTCTCGCATAGGTGGCAGAAGCAGTAATTTATGACCAAAAATATCAGGGCGTCGGAAAATAGGTGGTATCAAATCGGGACGGCTTGAAGTGCCAATCCATATCACCTTCCCATGCAAGGAGGCATCACTCATAGCATTCGTAAGAATAGCAGGAAAGGTGCGTTCCACGTTTGCTGTGTTCATACTTGTATGGGGCGAGGCTTGCTCAATTTCATCCATAAACACTACGACTGGCGCAAGCCCACGAATAAAGTTGATAGCCGAATTCAAGTTTCTATCATAACTATTACCGTTGTCATTAATGTTGATGGTTACCTCGCTTATCTGACTGGCATAACGAAGCCTCACAAACGCCATATTCGTTTGTCCAGCTAACATTCGCGCTGCAAAAATATTGCCATTACCGGTAGGTCCGAGTAGAAGTATACCCCGCGGGACCCGCCTCATATCTTGTTCTTTTAAACCGCTGACAATATCTTGGATGACCCTTGTTACATGGCTTGACCAATGCTGTTTCGGCTCGGTAAGTGGTTCACTGACTTCAATGATCCCATGACTAAATGTTTTAACGCTCTCGCGGCGATAGTTTGCAAGTATGGGGCCTTCTACTTTCTGTTTTAAAGAGACTGCATGCCGCACCAAATCGTGTATAGCGAAAAGATTTAAGCCGCCTGTATCTCTGGCTATGGTTTGCTTTTCGCGGTCATTCCCAAGGTTTAATCGCACTTGCACTTTCGCATCGGGAGAATCTTGTTGTGAAATTTCCTGCGGAATTTTACTCAAATGTTCTATAAATTTTAAACGCTCATCATAATCCGGATAAGGCACCTCTACAATAGGTATTTCTTGATTCACAAGGAAATGCGGATGAATATCGTAAGTATTTTGTGTGAGAAGTAGGATGATATGTCTTTTTCTACGTATCTCCAAGTCTGATGCCCAATTTTGGAGTTGATGAAAGAAGAATTGTAGGTTATCTTGCGCCCCTGTGTCAAACATTGGGTCATTTGGGGCAATCTGTTCAAGGTTATTGATAATCAAACCGACCCTGGCTCTGTCTTGATTCAGGAGTCCGTGTAGCTTGTTTGCAAGATCTTTTGTAGGTAATGGATCAACCTTAAGAAATGGGTCTTCATGAAGCTTATGGTAAGAGAGTTGGGTATTAATCCTTTTTCTCGTCTCTGTGTATTCTGGCAATCCTTGCTCTTTAGGAATAAGACCCAAAATTTTCTGCGTCTCTATCCACTTCCCTGCATTGGCCCACATAATTCCTCGTGTTGCGTTATACCCCATAACCAGACGGCACCCGAGGACGTTGAGTTGCTCCATCAGATAGTCCAAGGCAGGTAAATAGCCATAGAGTTCGTCGTGTAGTAAATCGTTAACATTAAAATGTAGTAAAAATTGATGTGCAGCTGAAACTTTATATTGTGATTCAATCTGTTCCCAAAACATGTTCTTTCTCCACGATAAAAGGCGTTGTTAGGTAAGTTCTCATGCTACAATTTGACGGTGGCATAATCCTTTGTTTAATAAATAGAATAACATAAAAACGCTACCGAAGTCAAATGATTCACAGGGTTATTCAGAGCCATTCAATTCTCCAATAATCGCATAGGCTACATTTGTTTCTTCTGGTAGGAGTGATCTCCGAATCGCGACATAACACAATGATAGTCGGGAATCCAAATCAAGAAATCAAGAAATCAACACTACAAATGCCTTTAGGCATTTGGCCAAATCAACACCGAATGCGCTTTTTGGCATTCGGTGGGTATGAATGCCTTTTGGCATTCCCCGGAGTTCCCTCCTACAATACAATTAAATCGGAAACTCTACAATTGAATGGCTCTGAAATTTGACAATAACCCTAATTTATGATACGATATTCCTGCTTTATACCTAACAACAAAATTTGAAGAAAGCAAAGAAAGAATGGCAAAAAACAATACGATTAGACCAATCACCGTTGGCATAATGGGCGGTTCAGCCTCTGGAAAAACAACGTTCGCCACCGCTTTGGCAGAACAACTCACAGATTTTTCTCCTATCACGTTACACCAAGATTCCTATTTTAGAGACTGGGCAGAATACACACCTGAAGAACGTGAAAAGGTAGTAACCGCAAATCATCCGGATGCGGTGCGTTGGGATGTGCTGATTGCCGATATTGAAAAACTTCGATCGCGAAATCCTATTGAAACACCTGCACCCGGAACCCGTGCAGCACAACGTGGTGATGAAGAGAAAATCATCAAACCAAGCGATGTCGTAATTGTAGAGGGACACCTTATCTATTGGAATCAGCAACTCCGTGAGTTAATAGATATTAAAATTTTTTTAGATGTTGATGCACATGAAAGGGTACTGCGGCGGATGCTCCGCGATGTCGGCACACGCAGCGGCAGCCTTGAAAGCGCAATCAGTTGGTACCGACGGGATGTTCTCCCTAATTTTCCAATTTACACAGAACCTTGTAAAAAATATGCGGATCTAATAATTCCGTTTTTGAACGATAATCCTATAGCGTTGCATACCATTGCTGCGGGAATACGCGCGCAACTTTCTGATGAAAATAAATAAACCCACCTTCTCTGCCAACCCTAATTTTCTCGCAATTCTATTACATCACAACCCGCCTTTTTGACATAGACACCTCTTCAAAATGGCACGGATATGTCAAAAAGGCAGATTGATTTCCAAAGTTGTCTTATAAGAATCTTGCTTCAATCAATTTCTACAAAGGATTGATTGTGAATTTCTCTGGACTCCGTTAGCAGTATGGCAATATCCGGGTTTAATCGCTCATTATAGATAGGATAAAACGTTGTTTTGGCATATAAATTGCTCATACTTATTGTAGATGGAAAGCATTTTAGAATTGTGTCAAAAATTGGCACAGAACTTGCTAATTAAACTTACAGAAAACATAAATCTAAAGGAGAAGAATAATGAGACATTTAGCAACACGCAGACCGGTAGGAAACCTATTCAGCCTTCATAACGAAATGGGAAAAATCTTCGGAGATCTATTTGCTTCTCAGGAAAGTGAAACCAATGATGAGTCCACTTCTTGGATGCCCACAGTAGACATCTCTGAAACGGAAAACGGCTATGAAATTCACACCGAATTGCCTGGAGTCGTAGAAAGCGATGTCAACGTCTCAGTAATAGACAACCTGCTAACAATTAAAGGTGAAAAAAGGCAGGAAAAAGAGACAGATGCCAAAAACTACCACCGAGTGGAAAGACGGTACGGAAGTTTCCAAAGAAGTTTTACGCTTCCAAGGAATGTCGAAACCGCTGATATTAAGGCTGGATACAAGGATGGGGTTTTGACCCTCACTATTCCGAAGGCGGAAGAAGCAAAACCGACTGAAATCCCGATTTCGGTAAACTCTTAACCTAACAAGAAACGGACGTGCCCTCACCAAATGGCGTAAGGGTATGTCCTCTCGATAAGCAGACATAACAATAAAACGTTAATCTTTTACTATTAAGGAGAATGAAAATGACATATTTGACTTTACACAGACCAGCAGCAAACCCGTTCAAATTCTACAACTCTCTGTTCACGCCGTTTTTGGCAAGACCTGAAACACAAGAATATAAGTGGAGACCATCTGCTGACATTTCCGAAACGGATGATAGCTATGAAGTTCGGGCAGAACTCCCCGGTGTTACAAAGGACGATGTTCACATTTCTGTCAAAGAGGATCTCTTAACGATAAAGGGAGAAAAACGGCAGGAAAAAACTGACGATTCCAAGGATTACCGGCGAGTTGAACGGCGTTATGGGCGTTTTGAACGGAGGTTTTCACTTCCACCGAAGGTTAAGGCAGACAGCATCAAAGCTGAATTTAAGGATGGCGTGTTGACGTTGTCCATCCCAAAACCCGAAGAGGTGAAGCCGAAAGAAATTCCAATTGTCGCTGAATCAACTGTAGATGTTCCACAAGAGAACTAAAACGCCTCACAAAAACAGAGCAGGTATAAGTGATTGTGCCTGCTCTGTTGACGTTGCATCATTTATCCGAACAATTTGATATGTATAGTGGTCAAAGAAAGTGAAGAATAAATTAGATTACAAATTTAGAAAAGGAGAATTGAAATGAGAGATTCATTCCAACGCGGTCCCAGAAGTGGACGGCGACATCAGTTCACACAGGGACGCGGTAGAAGACAGCGTCCTCATCGTTCAGGACAGACTGAAGCAGAAAGGCAAGGACCGCCATCACAAGCAAGAGGACGTCAAGAGCACAGATCACCTGAAGCACGCGGAAATTGGGAACACCGTCCACCGAGAGGTAGGAGAAATCGTCGCCGTTCAGCACAAGCGAACTTCAGACCACATCATCCAATGCGAGATATTTTTCTGCATCACAATCGGATGAGGCACGTTTTTGACAGAAGGTTCGCGTATCGTGAAGGAAAAACGAAAAGAGAAAAATCTAATTGGCGTCCACCCATTGAGTTTTCTGTTTCTGAAGATAAATATGAAGTATTAGTTGAACTCCCTGGCGTTTCACAAAACGATGTCAGTGTTTCTGTAACTGACAATCTATTAAAGATAAAAGGGGAAAAGGAGCGGAAGGACACAGATGAAAAGCAAAGGGTACGCCGATCTGATCTACGATACGGAAGTTTTAAACGTGCGCTGCCACTCCCACCAAATGCGAAAGCTGACGGTATAAAAGCCGAATTCAAGGATGGTGTTTTAACAATTGAGATTCCGAAAACAGAAGCGGCGAAACCCACTGAAATCCCTATCAACGCTGACGCTTAATCTCGTATATTATAGTGCGAGGTTTCTGTGCCTCGCAAGAATAAAATTAAGGCTAATGCTAAAAAGCATCAGCCTGTTTTTATTTATAGTAAATTATGTAAATAATTGGACATATATTCTGTGAATCAACGCTGAATGCGCCAAATCAACGGTTGGGTAGACACTCCACTACTCAGTTTCAACGTCTTTATCTTTCAACACACCAATATAAAGAAGTGCAGCAAGTACTGCCCCTATAAATGGGCCAACAAAATAGAGCCAGATGTTCCCCCACTGCGCATGCTCAGCACCGGCTGCGATAGCAGGTCCCAACGTCCGGGCAGGATTGAGGGACGCCCGTGTCAGCGGCCCACCCATCAGGATGCAAAACACTAAAGTTAATCCAATGGCGAGTCCAGCAAGGTTTCCCGCCTTTCCACTTATAGCAGTATTAAAAATTGTATTCACGAGGAAAAATGTGAGTATGATTTCAACGATCAGTCCATTTAGCGGTGTCACATTCGTGGCTAAAATAGTTACACCCAAATCACCGTTTACCGGCAACACACCTTTGAGAACATACGCCCCCAAAATACCACCTGCAAATTGAACAATCCAATATCCTATCGCTGCAGCAAATCGGATTTCTCCTGCTACCAAGAGTCCGAGCGTCACAGCAGGGTTAATATGTGCGCCAGAAATATGTCCATACGCATACGCAAACGCCACAATGACCAACCCGTGGGCAAGTGCAACGCCTACTAACCCTCCCTTGTCAATTGCTAACGCACCAGCACCGATAAAAATTAGCGCGAAGGTGCCGATAAATTCAACAACTAAATTCCGTGTATTCATAGAAAGTCTATCTTGGGTTCAAATGGTAATGTGGCGAGGTTAGGAAACCTCACCAGCAGCAGGTGTACATCTCTGCTGGCGAGGTTTCCTAACCTCGCTAAATTACCCAATTTATTTTTAATCTTCATAAGAACCCACCTCCCTTAGGTATGCACGCTTTACAAGCATGCTGTTTAAAGTTAAAACATCGTTTACAATATAGTGTGAGGTCATTACTTACACATCGTCCAAAACTGACGACTCGTACATTAAACAGGCCATCTATTCTGAAATTGTTCAACCATAGCCTCTGGACCGCCGTGTTGTCCCAAAAATTCTAAAAACGCTTGGTAGAGTCTACGTGCCTCATCTGTGTCCGATTCAAACCGATTCTTCATCTGTTCTGGATCGGATTGAAGATGGAATAAGTGTTGTGGCGCACCTTTGTTTTCCAAGAGAAGTGACCATGTGCCATCCGTAACACTTCCATGTGGACTTCCACCATCAGGACTCCATCCACCACCCCATGCACCGTGTGTAATCGCATAATCTCTGCCTTTGTCGGTTTCTCCCATCACTATTGGTAGCAGGCTATTGCCTTCAACCTGTTTGCCACGTTCTGCTCCAAAAACATCAATGACAGTCGCGGGAATATCAATAATACTGGCAAGCGCGTCTGTCCGACGAGGTGCTACTTCAGGATGATAAATTAGCAGTGGTATATGCACAATTTCCTCATACATACCGAGGTTTTTAGCAATAAGCCCATGCTCACCTAACAAAAACCCGTGGTCTGCCATGAAAATGATCATGGTGTTTTCCATCAGTCCCATATAGTCTATTTTTTGTAGCAACTGCCCAATCCAATTGTCTACAAGACACGCTTCGGCGCGGTATAATGCATTGAGGCGTTGGGTTGTGCGTTCATCCATATTATTTGGTCCGTAGGTTGGATAGATAGGTTCTGGACCGTCGTAGTCATCTGGGTCAAATCGTCTAATGTACCAGTCTGGCACATCCCACGGTTCATGCGGGTCGAAGGTGTCTACCATCAGATAGAAATTTTCGTGCTGATAGTTGCGTTCCAGCCAGTCGCATGCAGTTTGTACAGTTTTTGCAACAAAGGTATCCCCTTCATTCCGTCGAGAGTCGCTATTTTTGAGATGATTAAAGATGCCTGCAGGTAACCTATCTGGATGCGGACGCGTGTGTTCTCGATAACGCAATACTTCTTCTGTGTCAAAGTCATAAGGGTGGGTTTCCAAAAGATCGCTTTCCTGTCCACGAATCCATTTCCATCCTGTGAACCCTCTATTATATAGGAAGCCGTTGTTGAGATGGTGTGGCGTATCGGCAATCATCATACTGACAACACCTGCTTTTGTGAGATCGTTTGCAATGACAGGCACGTTGCGTTGCAGTGGTTCCCATCCACGGCGACATATACCTACTTCGCCAGTTACCAAGTCACCACGAATTGGTACGGTTGGGTAGCTGCACACGTAAGCTTTGTCAAAAACAACGCATTTTTCAGCGAAGGCGTTGAGTGCGGGACTATACCCCTTGCCACCAAAAATTTCTAAGTTATCTCGTCTAAATGTATCTGAAATTATGTGGATAATATTCATATATGCTCCTCAATTTACGAAACGAAATAATTTTATATCTATGTTGAAATTGTTGTGTTAGAAAACTATTTGATTATACCGTATTTTCGTTTTCTTGTGGTGTAATTTTAAAACCTGCTATTTTCATATTTTCTCAATTTTGGAGACTTACGCATTTATTAGAATTGTATCATCCGATACATAACGATGACTTTGAAGCACTTAAAATTTACCGAAAATTCAAACAGTTTTGCTAATCTTTAAATGAAACTCAAAATTTCTTCATATTATGCACCCTTTTAGACCTAATACTGTGTCTTAAATTATGTAAGTAGCGATTTACACTATTTTGGAGGATCCATTTCAAGTATTTTGTGTAAGTCGTAATCGCAGTATTCCTATTCTGCCTACATACTGTGTGAGGCGGTAGGAAATCAATTGTTTGACAAATACAATAGGAGAATATATACTGACTTGCACTGCCAGGGAACCTGGAAATTACCGTTCGCAAGTTAGATTCTCCGTTTACCATGATTTTTCTTGCAGTTGCAAGGAAGTCTAAATAAGGAGATTTCAGAATGAATAAGAAAGTTGTTGTAATCACACTGTTCCTTACTACAGTATTTGCTGTTGGCGTTGTTATTATGCAAACGCCTGTTGAAGGTGACATAATTTCAATAGGTTCTTTTTATGAAGCACACTTTGACGAAGGTTGGAGTTTTAGCGTGCAAGCTACTGCTGACGAATCTGGCGCAAATGCTTATGCATCACCGGGTATTGTGAACGCTAAATCAATTATGGAAGCTGCCACAGAAAGTGGAATTCCAGTAAACTTAAGTGGCGACGCTTCTGCGTATGTTACCATCTATAGCGGCAATGATGCATCACCAGATACTGACGCAGGCGCAATTTACGCAAAACTTACAGTTACAGTAGAAACTATTGAAAGGGAAACAACAAATGATGATGGCACAACTACAACTGAAGAGACTACAGTGAAAACGAGAACACCGGATACACTGGGTAGAAGTAAATATAAGGGTGGCGGCAAGTATGACGCAAAAGACTCTGGTGTATGCGGTAATTTCGGGCCTGTGTCTTCTTTTAGTGATTCTGCAAGGTATCGGTATACTCAGTAACGGGATGCTATTACTGCGTGGTAAGTTTTTAAACTACCACGCAGTTCACATATTACATCTCATTTTTATAGTAAATTATGTAAATAAGTTTACATATATTCTGTGAATCAACGCTGAATGCGCTTTTGGCATTCAGCGGGAGCGATCTCCGAATCGCGACGAAACGCCTTGATAGTCGGGAATCGGAGTTCCCTCCTACAGTTCAGATGTAAAGTTAATTATAGAATCCACTATAAAACAAGGATAGATACAATGACACTTAAAAAATTATACGTCACAATTCCGTTCTTAATTTTGTTAATCATCGTTATTCTATTCATCTTCAGAGGTACTAATAGGGAAATGGTGTCTGATCATATAGATATTGATGACCGTATAAATGAACCTGTGCATCACAGTGAAGATGTTAACAGCACATTACAAGTTGACAAAAAAGAACGGGTAGTTCAAGCGAAATTTGATTCCCGATGGGAAAAGTGGATTGAGAAAGAAACTGAATTGAGCTTAAAACATTATTTGACAGAAACTGAATTTAAACCTGTTAGCGAGGCACAAATAGCCTCAATCCGTAAACAGTTATACCTACAGACGGTGGCACTTGCTGAAAAGATTATGCCGCATAACCCTAACGGTCCCCCGGATCCGTCTGCTACGAAGCGTGGACCTGTGACTACCAGAAAAGGTTCGCTACATCATAAAGGTCCGCAAACGCCTGAAGCGATTATGGAAACTTATGATGCATGGCATAACCGTTTCTATCCGAGTGATTCCACCGTGGAGGCAAAATACCCACGTGCCGAATGGATTCAGGAACTCTTGGACATGGGTGTTACTATCACAACTGAAGCACATTATCCGCGTATGATGGATATCCGCTATCACCTTGTCCGTGTGGAGGACAACCCAGAGGAGTGGGCATCGGGACGACGCGGCGTGCCACCACAAGATAATTTTGAGGATTATAAGCGGGCGTATATTGAGCGAAAGGTCTGGGAAAGTCAACAGGTAGATAATGCTGAGGCAGCAGATCCTAATGTAAGTGGCGGGTTCTTTTTTGATGATGCACCAGATGTGTTTCTTCCGGGAAAAAAGAACCGTTTGTATGTACATAGAAGTTTTGAGGATGGCATCCCGGGTGTAGACATGTGGGGTGAGGTAATGACCACAAAACAACGGTTTGATCTTATCTATCGCGGTGAACACCCTGCAGGGTGGGAAGTTATTTACCTTGATGAGGAGTACAATGTCCTCACTGAAAAACCGCCCCATGTTACCCGCGAGATGGTGCGGAGTTGGGAACTCCCCCCTGAAGACTGGGTGCCGCCCGAAGGTATCACACTCCCAGAGGGGTTTGAAGAAGACCTCCGCGCGCGAGGTTGGAAAGGCACATGGACACAAGAATCTATGGCTGAAGAATCCTTACCGCCAGACCGTGCGAGATTAGCACGTGAAGCAGCCGAGTCTGACTGGAAAGACTTTGATAGAGCAGTTCAGGAATATGAAAGATTGACAAATATGAGCGATGCTCAATTAGAGGCAGAATTCCAGAAAATGTTAATAACTTCATTGCCTGGACTTTTCTCTGATGAAAGCATTGGAAAAACGCTCCGAGAACAGTTTAGCACGGCCCGTTTTGAGAACGCAGAGAAACTCTTACAAGAATATGGCGCAGCAGAGGGATTCCGTAGGCTTGTTGAGAAGGACGCTGAACTTGCCAGACAGATTGAAGACATCTACGGTAAACGGTCTGCCCCGTCACAAAAGAATGGGCGTTTTGTTCCGAAAGATGGGCATCAACCCCCACCCAATGCCCCACAACCACCAGAAGATAAGCCGTAGATAGTGTTCATTACCTTACTATCTTTATACATTAGCGTGCGGGCATAATCACATGCCTTGCACGCTGCCTCTAATCCAATACACTCAGATTTTCCTCATCGATTTATGAACCTTACCAACATTTCAAAGCACCTTGCGGCATTTATACTCCTCGCGTTTATACTGCTTGCGGCGGGTTGGATACGGATGCAATCAGTACCCAGAATTCCCGAAGGACAGTTCACTTCCACTGATGCCTACCGGTATGCACGGGAAGTAGAGATTATCGCAAAGTTCGGAAAGTTACCAAAACGCGACATGCATCGTTGGTACCCTCTCGGCAGGGACACAGAGCAGTCCCTAAACCTCTATCCTTATGTACTCGCTTATACCTATAAACTAATAAAACCGTTTTTTCCAAATGTTACTCACTATCAGGTTCAACTCTTCTCGCCTGTTGCATGTTTCGTGCTTGGCCTGGGGGTTCTCTGCGTCTTTTTGTATCAGGTCCTTGGGTTGCGTGTTGCTGTAATTGTTGGGTTACTCTTAGCAATTATACCCGGCTGTGTGGAGCGGAGTACCGCTGGTTTCAGCGATAGGGATAGTTGGTGTTGGCTTCTTGGCGTTCTTGCTGTCGTTCCCTATCTCTGGAAGGAACAGACAGAGGTAATGCGTTACCGATTTATCGGTGCAGCAGTTTCAGGGTTTTTCATGTTTCTCGGCGGTCTCTCGTGGGAAGGATTCGGTGTTTTCGGTCTCGTGATTCTGTCTATAGAATTATGGCGATTTCTCACAACAGAAACAGAAGAACGGCTTACAGAATATTTTATCTGGATTCTCCTATTTGTGCCGTGGCTCTATCTGTTTTCCCCGGCGTATCGGCGCGGCGAAGGGTTTACTACCTATTTAACACTACTCGTACTGCTGCCGCCGTTGGTACTGTTGGTTCTCCGTGCACTCCGACATTTCCTTACCATTCACAAATCCATATCACCGGTTATACACAAACATCTGTCGGCACGGACTGTTGCGTTAGTGTTGTGTGCAGGATGCTTTATTCTTGGCATGAGTTACGCTTTCAGTCAGCAATCCTCTTTCGCGCAAAACACTGTCCCTTTCAGTAACAATCGCCTGATGCAAACTGTGACGGAATTAGAAGATTCTGCCGACGATTACTGGTACTTTCGATATGGTGGCGTGTTTTTGCTCGGTAGTCTTGGCATAATAGGCGGATGTGCACGGGTATGGGGTAAAAATGGGGTAATTTTGGCAGTGGCACTCGGTCTTATCATATTTTCCACATTTTTCAGAGTGTCCTTCTCATACCTGCTGTTGCCAGTCATTCGGTTATTTACAGATGGTGTTGAAAATGTAGTGCCTCTTTCACGCCACCTGTCTTTCACCGTGTGTGAATATCTTTTTAATATTGCCTTGCCACTTACATGTATCACAGCACTTGGCATCGCCTGCACGCGCGAAAAACCGATAAAAAATGAACGCATTTATATTGCAATGGCAGCATGGTTTCTCTTGTGGGTAGGGCTTGCAAGGAATGCTAAACGATACGACTTCTTTGTTGGCATTTCGTTTGCCTTCTTCGCTGCAATAATGATCTATTCAATATCCGATTTCATCAGTGAAAAAACAAAAACACGGGAGATATTCCGTTCAACATTAAAACATGGCATAACTGTTGCCCTATTAGCAGTGCTACTGTTTTTTGAATACCCTGGCAGCCCCGAATCCGATTTTCTTGCGAAACGGGGTGTTTTGACTCCCACAGAGCTGCGCAGTGCCATCCCTGGACAGAATAGTCCGATGGGAAATACGTTGAAGTGGATGAAAACAGAACTTTCAGCAGCAGATAATGCTGTGATTGCTGCCAATTGGAGTTATGGTAGTATCCTCAACGTCCTCGGCGGCGTAAAAACCATCAATGATCAGGACCATTATATCCAATACTGGATACATCTCTATTCCCGTCATGTTTTTTGCGCGCAATCGGAAGTAGAGGCATTAGAATTCTTAAAGACACACAAGGTAACACATTTGATGCTAATTGAATCTGACATATTAAATTTGCACAAAACCTCGTTAGTAGGCAGCAATGAAGACCTTGACAGGCGGTTTGATTTAGAAATGATGGGAAAACGCACTTTAATAGATAGCCCCTCAAAATTCAAAATGGAACCTATCAGGAAAAATGCCACTATAAAATCTATTGATATTGACTTTGCAGAGCCGGTTACCGTAATAGCGAAACTTAAAACGGGAAATGAGGTCTCTTTACCATACATCGCAGTTTCGGAAGAAAAAGAAGTTGAAAGAAACCTTTGCACCGAACACAAAAACGGTGGTATATTACACTATTTTGATAAACATGCAGAAAGAGTCTACTATATGTCGCCTGTTGGTTGGAATAGTCTTGCTATCAAACTATTCTTACGCGGTGAAAAAAGTGATGCATTTGTTCCTGTCTACCCAGCAAACAGAAAACCCACAGATAAAGTTAAAGTCTGGGAGATCCATTATCCATCTAACATAAAAGAGAATCTGAAATACCTTGCAACCAAACCTGAAAATAAGAGAAGTCGCTGATATACAACGTCGTAACCTATGTTACCTTTTGTGGTGTAATTTCCCTTTCACGTTCTGCTATTTGCACAACAGCAGGTAATAAACCGTAAATGCCCCAAAACGGCACGCCTATAGCATCACCGTTCAAAAGGTTATTTACAACAAAATGCACCATCAGCGAGATTTCGGCTGCCATCAAACCGATGATAATAGAGCGATAAAAACTATCTTTAATCCGTTTGACTGCACGAAAACCGTATTGTAGAAACGCAAAGTTGAGCCATATCCACACTGCTAAACCGATAATTCCCAATTCAGACATTACTTGAAGGTATTCACTGTGCGCCCCCAACTGAAACTGTGCTACATAACTACCTACAAGTCCAACATCCTCTTCGTAAAGCATGGCAAAAGCACCATAACCTTTTCCTAAAATAGGGCTTTCAAGGAACATTGTAACAGCTTGTCCCCAACGCATGAGCCGTGCTCGGTTGGAGGCGTAGTTAACATCTACGGTAGACAAAATACGTTCCACAACAGCACTATAAACACCCGGCAAACTTAAACATACCAATAAGACAAGACATACAGCACCAATAAACAGAATCTTTTTCTGTGTTACACCTCTACCCAATTGCATTAGCATGAACCCAACCGCAACGATGACTGACAACCATACGCCCCGTGAAAAACACATAATCAAACCCAATCCGAAGCAGGCGAACCATCCTATCCACATAACACGATCATATTGTTGATTATCAAATAGTAGACGACTCAGGCAGATTAAGAAGAAGATCGCAGTGAATGAACCGTAAACTGAGTAATTTGTAAACGGTGCGTTCTGAAACGCGCTTGTCCACTGCCATTCATCAATATGGGAAATCAACACAATTACCGTCCAGATAACAGCAATCGCTGCGCTCGGAAAGGAAGCAATAAATAACCGTTTCAAATTTCGGTGATTCTGGACTAAATCATATATCACCAAACTGAACATGATGTAGATAGAAGCGCGAAGCGCACCCTTCAAAGTGCCAAATAAGTCGGGGGTATTGACTGCAGATAGGAATGTGACAAATATAAAAGCACAAACAGGCAATAAAAATGGAAAGGTCGGGATGTGTTTTCGCTTTCCCAGCGCGTAGTCTACAATCTTTTTTATCCAGTAAACAGCACTGAGCATGCCTAACAACGGCTCGGTTGGAGTCTGAATTTCAAGAAGTTGGGGAATAATGTAACGAAAAGAAAAAGGCAGACAGATTAACAGCACGTAGAGTGCTAATTCCATCCCGATGAATACAAAAGCCCCTGTTGCAACCAATAAACAGAGAACAGCAAGCGGTGTTTCTGAATAGCGTCCGAGGATACCTCCGAACACAATGAAAACTAAAAGCGGAAGGATGCGGGCTGCTTGTTGTTTGAAGGACATCCGTAACAACGATTAAAACTGTGATCTGACTCCGATTCCAATTGCTGTTCCGTCTAAAACAATATTGAGTGGCAGTGTGCCTGTGGTTTCAACAGTTTTCAGGATACGTTTTAATTCTAAATTGATAGCGGCGTTATTTCCTATGGTGGCGCGAGCATCGGATTGTGATTGCCATTGAAACAACTCAATACCAGCAATAACATAACCAGTTGTGGTCGAAGCACTATCATTAAGTGTGATGCCTTGTTCTGCAAGCACATCAACTATATTTCCATCAAAATTAGCTTTTAAAAAACCGAAGCCTGCACCGAAATAAATTGGCAGATATTCATGGAGTAGCACCGGACGATAGATTAACTGATATGAGATGGGCATAAGCGTCGCTTTGAGAGACATTGAAGCTGGTGGTGGCGTGTCAAGTTGAGTTTTCCAATAACCGATTTCCAACCGAGAATCGAGTTCAGGCATGTGCTGTAGAACGATTGAAACTGTTGGCATCATAGCAACAGGCGCATTGGGTATTCCGACACTCTGTAGAAAGTTTGTCAGATCACCTAATTCTGGTTTGTAAGAAAAGAGGGAAAACTGCAGGGATGAAGTTTGTAGATGTTGTTTAAAAAAACTGTTTAAAATAGATGGGGGTCTGGATGCTTGTGCATTCAAAGGTTCAGCAGATAAAATGCCTGTGAAAATAAAAAAAGAAAATAGGATAATGGAGAAATAACGCATTATTCAGGACATCCATGCTAAAAAAGGGAAGTAATATCTAATTTAAGGAAGTATAGACACAAAATGTTAAAAGGATAGGATGTCCCAAAGATAGGACATCCTAACGACACTGGACGGAAAATCAAGGGAAATCACGAACAGATAAGAGACTACATTGACCCAGATGGATTGAGTGTCACTTCTACCCGCCGATTCATTGCTCTACCAGCAGAGGTATTCTGCGGAGCAACCGGATCAGTATGTGCTTTTCCAACAGACCTGATCCTTTCAGCATCAATACCTTTGCCTTTCAGGTATTTAACGACAGAATTTGCTCTCGATTGCGACAGATCCCAATTACTGCGATGACCGCCGCGTAACACTGGCGTGCCATCTGCATGTCCTTCAACAAGTATTTCAGCTTCAGGATTTTCCATAATCTGACCAACGATCCCATCAAGCATCTCTTTAGCTTTGCTGGACAAACCTGTTTGTCCACTGCCAAAATTCACAGTAAGAAGAAGCGTTGGCTTTGATGCAGCGTCCGCTTTAAGTTCGGTAATATCATCTGAATTAGACGACACAGCAGCTAAGATCCTTTCAACTTTAGCCGTTAGTGCCTTCAAAGCACTGGAATTTGCCATTACCTCTTTTTGGACCTTAGCATCTTCAGCTTTAGCAGAAGCTAAAGTCTCTTTACTCTGACTATTAATAGTTTTGGTTATGTCAGCGCGAACTTTGGCGATCTCTTCTTTAGCGTTCTGCTTGGCAGCAGCAATGGTGTCAGCATCCCCTTGCTGCGAAGCAGCAATAGCCTCATCCTTTGCTGTAGAGATTGCCTCCATCGCATCCTTATTATTCTGATCAACCTTTCCTTCAAGCTTCGTTAGGTTCGCTTTTATTTCTGTATTAGATTGGTTGACCTCTGCAACGTGTTCATTTTTCCACATTTCAAACTCTGCTTGGTCTAACTTACCGCAACCTATAACGGCAATACTTATTACCAATAGAGCAGCAATACAAAGTGTTCCTCTGGTTTTCATGGAATTCCTCCAAAAAATTGATGCGTAAACTGAGTAAAATATTGATTCCACAATAGATGTGTTATAATAGTTTACCACAATTTAGTTTATAATTCAAAAAAAATTAACATGTGATAGTTTTCGGCAAGAGCAACGTATGAGAACTTGATATTTGTAAATGTAGATTCATGAAGGGTGATGTATGGATTTCACATTACCAAAACTACCTACTTGAAGCCAAGATTTTAGTCGTATTATTACCGATATTTGCGCTATTGTGTGCTGCGACTGTTCTATAGAAAGTTATCTACCTACTCTGGTTCAAGCACGAACTTTAGTTTGTCAATAGCACGGTTAATAGGCAATTCGTAGTATTTCTGCAGCTCCCGCAACTCATTTGCTATGTCAAAAGCGACAAGCATTGGAATTCGTGTATGGTCATAGCCTTTCTGCGTAAAACTTTCTACCCGCTGCTTAACATAAGTGATCAAGATGTCAATATCCTCAGCGGTTAACTCCTCTGTCGGTCTAATAGAATAAGGGGTTCCCAAAACAACAAAACGAATGGCTTTACCACCTTCAGTAGATTGATTTTCTTCCTCTGTTTGCTGTTCGTCTTGTGTATCTATCTGTTGTTCGTCTTGCATATTCATTCCTTTCAAATAGTTCAAATTAACGACGCTGCGTCGGAATTACAAACTGCCTTGGAAAATGGAGGAAATAAGATTATAGTGGACTATAGAAATAATTCTACATTTCCTCTGTAGGAGCGATCTCCGAATCTCGACAGAAACTTAGGAGCAGTCGGGAATCGGAGTTCCCTCCCGCCAAATGCCAAAAGCGCATTTGGCGTTGATTTGGCTGAATGCCAAAATCGCATTCAGCGTTGATTCACAGTTCAGGAATGTAGCGTTAATTCTAATCTCTACCATAATATCCTTTTTTCATTTATGAAAGTGCTTCTCTCATCGTGTTTACACACGGTTCAACCTCTGTCCACCGCTCAAAAGCGATTGCCCCCTGATGCACCAACATACCGATTCCACCTACAATTTTACATCCCTTTTCAGCTGCTGTTGTTAATAACGTTGTCATTGGCGGAGTATATACAATATCGTAAACAATAGTACTTGGTTGCAGCCAATCTGGCTGAATTAAAAGTGGATGTGTGGTGTCCATACTTGATGTAGCTGTATTGACGAGCAATGTACTACCCTTTACTGCATCGGGCAATTGGGAATCTTGCAATCCCATGCCTTTGAGAATGGTTTTATGCCCAGATTCTGCCTCCTGCTCGCTCATTTTTTCGGAAAGTTCTTCTGCTAAAGCAACTGCTTTTGATACCGTTCGGTTGGCAATGACAATAGAACGCACACCAGCAAGTGCTAAAGCCACTACGACTGCACGCGCTGAACCTCCCGCTCCAAGCACAACAACATCTTTACCGACCGGTACTGAAGCGCCAGTTTCCTCCAAAGCTCTTAAAAACCCTGGGGCATCCGTGTTGTCACCGTGTATCTCTCCATCAACAAAACTCAGCGTATTTACCGCACCTATGAGTTCTGCCTCTCGCGAAATAGACGTCAAAAAAGGTATGACCGCTTGTTTATGTGGAAGGGTGACATTAATTCCAACCACGTTAAGTGCCTTAAACCCATCTATCGCCTCTGCCACCGCGTCAGAATCCACATGGAACGGGACATAGATGTAATCAAGTCCTGCTTTAGAAAGAGCAGCATTGTGCATCTGAGGAGAACGACTATGAGAAACCGGTGCCCCGATTACACCAACAATCCGTGTATGTCCTGTGATTGTGTGTGGATTATCCATATAATACCATTCTGACGCGATTATACAGAAAACAGATGCTACGCGTTACGATGACTCTGAAACAAGTAATTTCTCAACTGTTTGTTTTGCCGCTTCCATTGTCGGATAACGAACTTCCCTATACCCTCGAACCGTTTCAACGCATTCTAATGCCGCAACATGTTTAGCATAGTTCTCATCATTTGTCGGTGAAAAGGTATCTATCACTTCTTTGATATACCAATCTCGGAATTCCTTCTCTTTTCCGTGCCAATGCGGTAACCAGCGTCTCAGAAACTTCATGCGTTTCATCAAGTGCAACATCCAATTTCGGGTGTCAATATCATGTTCAATATCAAAACCCATCACGGTAAAATGTGGACGATTGAGGTGAAGGTATTGTATTTTGTCTCCGTTTTTCTCATCAACATTATAGCGGACCTTATCCCGTGCAAGTTTTTCTTTGCTTGTCAACAAGTGTGAGACATATACCTCATCCTTAATCAGCATCACTTTGTGTAAGTATTTAATAGCAACTTTTGTAGCAAGGTAGTCACCAAAGTCTTTTTCGTAAATCTGTTCTATTTTTTTTATGTATAACCGAGCGTAGTCTATATTTTCAAACTGAATCAAATCATAAACATAAAGTGCCAAACTGCGATGTGTTGACTCATCTAAACTAACTTTCTTGACGATATCCTCAACTAAACTGAGGTATGAATCTGCCAAATGCTTACCACGGAATTTGTCCGATAGAATACCTCTTTTTTCCGCTAATGTCTCTGTGTATGTCTGTTTTGAAACATCGGATGTCCGTTGCAGTAGATTGCTATCAATATTTTCATTTACTGCAAGGTATCTACCAATCTCAAAAGCATTGAGATTCTGTTGAAGGTCGGAACGTCTGACCATCTGCTTCAATGCAAGTTTCAACGGTTCCAGCTCAAGTGGCATCAAACCGCGTTGGAACGCAACCCCTATTAGCATGATATTCGCGTACAGCTTTGTGCCGAACAATTGTTCCGAAATGTCAAATAGATTGATCCCAACATAGGCATTCGTATTTTGCTCAATAGCCGCTTCTAAATCATCTGTCTTAAAACTATCCTTCCCGATGAGGGTTGTCATTGTTTCTGTTTTAGCCGTATTGACAACGGCGGCAGTGCGTCCAGACGATGCTACACGGAAAACCGAATCGGATGTAATGCCTCGAACCGTCTCCAGAATGTCAAGTCCCATCACAAGATCTGCTTTACCGTAAGGGATAATCGGGGAAATCTTCTGACCATTATTTGTATAGGTCACGTGTGTATAGACACCGCCATTCCGTATCGCTAAGCCTTTTCTATCACAGAAATGCACATCATACCCTTGGATATACCCTGCAACGACAAGTATCTTAGAGATTGTGCCGATACCCATTCCGCCTACACCAGCAGCATAAGCACTCCACACTTTATCGAAAGCTTGTGGTGGCGGTGGCGGTAAAGGCTGTCCCCCGTTTAATCCGAGTTGTGAAAGTAATCCAGATAGCCCTGAATCTTCCCACTCATTTGCGGATTCTTCGTCTGTCTGTTTAGGTTTTTCAATTTGATGAACATATTGTGTGCGGGGCGGGCGTTTTCGTGTGATGACAACTTCTTCAAAGGAGGGGCATGCCCATTTAATTCGCGCGCATGCACCATCGGTTACACAGTTAGAACGATCAATTGCTATTTTGTTTCCATAATCGGTATCAACTATTTTTAGGGCAGGGCACCCTGTAGATTTTGTGCATTCTAAACAAAACTCACAGACTTCCGATGTGATATTGATATGTTTTTCAACCTTCAAGAAGCCATCTTTTTCTTTGATTGCTTGTTGTTCGCGTCGGCGGCGTCTGTGGAAAGTAATTGCACATTCTTTGTCGGCAATGATAATTTTGACACCGTCTCTCAAAATTGCCTTCTCAAGATATTTTTTGTAGTTCAACCGATCTTCCGGATTCACCCGCACAATCGTAATCTCAGAATCTCCAGCCAATCCCTGTACAACTTTCTCAATGTCCTGTGCAAAAGTGGGGTTTCCGAGGATGTCCATTTCGCCAGCAGGTGTCGGTTGGTGTCCTGTCATTGCTGTAGTTTGATTATCTAATATAATATAGGCAATATCTTGGTTATTTTTGATGGAGTCAGAGATTGCGGACATCCCACCATGGAAGAAGGTTGAATCCCCCATGAAAACGATCTGCTTATTAATAATAAAAGGATCAATACCTGCGCCTGCGCCACCGCCTAACGTCATTGCTGAGAGATTGTGCATCAAGCGAGGAAAGGGTTCATATTTTAGCATTGAATAACACCCGATATCACCGTGAAAAACCAGATCGACAGGTGGTGAACCGTGATGCTTCTGCATATACGAGGTATCCGTAAATTGATTTGTAATTTCAAGAAAAACGCTGGAGGAATCTCGGTGTGGGCATCCGGGACAGAAAGTGGGAGTGCGTGCAGGAATATCCGTTTTGATATTAGCTACTTCTTGTTGTAGCTGCGCTTCTTTTTCAAAAAGTTCTGTATCTACAAGGACACTTTTTGCATATTGAGTATTTTTTCTATTGGTTGAAAAGAGCGAAATTAAACGTTGTATCAGAATAGAAGTGTCTAAACCTGCTTCTATTGGAATTCCGGGTAATCCCTCTGGAAAGTGTTTGCCCCACACTTTGACATACCTATCCAGATTACCCTCCTGATACTTCTGCGTCAGGAATGCCTTGATTTCATTTTCAAGGATAGGACGTTTCTCTTCAATAACAAACAGTTCATCTAATCCCTGTGCAAACTCGTAGATAATATCTTCGTCAAGTGGGTGTGTCAAACCGAGCTTGAGGATAGGTACAGAACCGCTGAGGTTTAGTTCAGTTAAGGCATGTTCCAGATAAATATAGCTAAAACCAGACGTTACGAATCCGATTCTCCGTTGTGTTTGAACAGATGCTGAATTTCCATTACTATTTGCAGGATAGAGAATTTCGTTAAGTCCTAATCGCTTCGCCGTTTCAAGCGCGGCGGGAAACCGTTCGCGGAGGGTTTCAATCTCAATACGGGCAGTATCAGGCGGCAAAACCACACGGTCATCTGTAGAGATCAATTCTGTATTCAATTCGGTTTGCGCAATTTGACTAATGGTTGGCGGATTATTGGGGTGTAAGTCAACAATTCCACCGCCATCTGCCTGATTCTGCGTTGTTAAATAACAGGCATAGAGGTTTGATGCAGCAGAAATCTCAAACGCATAATTAATCCAGTTTTTCATCTCTTGCCAAGTTGATGGCTCTAAAAGCGGCATATAGAGATGTCGTGCCAAAACACGTGAATCAGCAGGAACTTGTGTGCTATAGGACCAGGTATCATCACCCACAACAACCACAGCACCACCAGTTGTGCCTGCCATATTACTAATAGCGAGCGCATCAGACGCAACGTGCATACCGACACTTTTCATAAATGTGATTGCGCGCATGTCTGCCATTTGCGAACCGTTCAACCGTGCAATACTCAACGCCTCGTTATTGGCTATCTGCGCTACGATGCCATTTGATTTGAGGAGATCGGCATTACGCTCCAGAATATCAAATACCTCAGCAAGCGGTGAACCGGGATACCCTGTCATCAGACTAACGCCGCTCTCTAATGAACCTTTGACGAGCAACTCACAGCCAGTATAGACGTTTGTGCCGTTTGATTGTGTAAACCTTTCATCCATTTTAAATGATCCTTTGAGTGGAACTATCCACTCAATAGTTCACGCGCATGGGCAAGCCCGACTTCCGTCTCTTTTCCACCGTGCATACGTGCGATCTCCGTAACACGTTCAGATTCAGTCAAGGGTTTAGCATTGATCAACGTTCGTTCACCTATCACCTCTTTCTCAACTAAAAAATGACGATCAGCGAAACGGGCAATCTGCGGTAGATGGGTGATGCAAATCACTTGGGCAGATTGGGAAAGTTCTTTCAATTTCATACCAACGACATCAGCAATTTTACCACCGATGCCGCTATCAATCTCATCAAAAAGGACAGTCGGGATGTTATCAACTTGAACCAACACTGTTTTTAGTGCCAGCATGACACGGGATATTTCACCACCTGATGCGATTCTTGCTAACGGACGTAACTCAGAACCAACGTTAGGCGCAATTAAGAACTCAACTTTATCCATACCGTGCTCACGGCATGTATAACGGTTTCCATCAATCAAAAGAAAACCATTTTCATCTTGAATAGGTTCTACCAATGTCCGAAATTCAGCCTTTTCCATGCCAAGTTCCTGCAGTTCATTCTCAACCGATGCTGAAAGTCCTTCAGCAACTTTTTTGCGCTTATCAGACAACATAACACATAACTGAAGTAAATCTTGTTTTATTTCTTGAATTTGCTCTTTAAGTAAATCTATCTTTTCGGAACCGAGTTCTAAATCCTCCAATTTTCGTTCTGCATCTGCGTGGTAATTTATCATCTCCGATATAGTATCGCCATATCGTCGCTTGAATTTAGAAATAAGTTCCAATCGGTCCGCCACTTCAGCGAGGCGGCTTGGGTTGAATTCTACAGTGTCAGCATACTGGCGGATTTGTGAAGCAATATCCTCAAGTTCATATAATGACGAATCTATCCGCTCATTCAACTCAGAAAGACTTGCATCCATTTCAGACAATTTCGCGAAGGTCTTAACGGAATCTCTCAGATTTTGTAAAACTGAGCCGCTACTACCAGAACTTGTGCCTCCAAAGTCACCTTGTCCATCAAGTTGTTCATACACCATATTCGCGGATTCATACAATTCTTCTGCGTTGTTTAGGACGTGCATCTCAGCAGTCAGTTCTTCCTCTTCACCTTCTTGGAGACTTGCTGAGGCAAGTTCCTTTACCTCAAATTCAAGGAGTTCCTTTTCGCGTTCAGATGTTCGCAATGTATGTATCAGTGAATCCATCTCCCGTTGCAGATCAAGGAGGTGGTGATATTTTTCGCTAACTTGTTGGCAGTCTGTGTGGGTTTCTCCGAAATCATCTAATAGTTCAAGATGCATTTCAGTTCTAAACAAAGACTGATGTTCGTGTTGCCCGTGAATATCAACCAGCAAGGTGCCAAGTTCTTCAAGCTGCTTTAAATTGGCTAACTCTCCGTTGATACGGCATCGACTTCTGCCGTTTATACTGATTTGTCTTGAGAGAACTAAGTTATCACCCGATTCTGTATCTATAGGGAGTGGTGATGATGGCACAACACTGACTTCCACAGCCGCGGAGTTAGTGCCTTCCCGCACAATATCAGCAGAAGTTCGCTCACCTAAAACCAATCCAATTGATTTAAGGATAACCGACTTTCCTGCTCCTGTTTCACCGGTAAAGATATTCAATCCGGGTGAGAGTTCCAGTTCAAGTTCGTCTATCAGGGCAATATTGCGGATAGAGATCGCTTCTATCACGGTTTTATCCTTATAAAAACCTAATATCTCTTATTTAATTCTTTCACCTAACATCAACTTTTCGCGCAAAGCTTTGTAGTAACTATGACTGCGAGATCGGATGAGTTGAATTGTTCGTTTTGCCTTGCGTACTCTTATCTCAGCTTCTCTTGTAAGCGTGTGCGTTTCGCGTTGTCCATCAATAAATAAATCAAGGTGTTCATAAGTGGAATGCATCTCCACTTTTATTTCTGCTTCACCGTGTGCGATGAAGGGTCGCACGGTGAGGCTATGTGGTGCAATCGGTGTTAGGAGAATTGCCTCTAACTGTGGGGCTACAATCGTCCCACCACACGCAAGCGAATACCCCGTTGAGCCACTCGGTGTAGCGATTATAAGCCCATCTGCGTTATAAGGGATAAACAACTCACCATCAATATAAGCGTTCAACTCTATAAGCCGAGTATAGTGCCGAATTACAACATCGTTCAGCGCAAAAGCATGAAATGGTCGCGGACTTTGACTATTCACGATCACTTCTAACATCATTCGATGCTCTATCCGATACTCACCTTGTAGTGTTGCTTTTAAGGTCGGTTTAAGTTCATCAAGAGACGCATCTGTCAAAAAACCGAGGTGTCCGATATTGATGGCGAGGATCGGCACATTTTCAATCTGTGGTGTATGCGCTGCACTTAAAAGGGTTCCATCACCACCGAGCACCAGAACCAATTCTGCCTCTTTTACCATTTCCTCGGTTGTAATACCTGTTAGCGGCAGTCCGAGTGCCACTGCTTGTTCCTCAGGAACTAACGGAACTATACCTGCCTTCTTTAGCAATTCCGACACGTCTGACACGATTTGGAGGGCGTTTTCCTTAGTGGTATTGACAAAAAAACCGACCTTTTTCGTCATCCCGTCTCCTTTTCTAATCGTGAAAACCCTAAGATTACCCCGCAACCAACCAGAAAAACACATACTGTGATAAGCAAATTCATATCTAATTGCGGAAGCAAATGTGCCGTATCATAACGTTTTTCCCCAACCGTCAGGGAAGCGCGAAATGGCCACAAACCGTATAAAGAACCCGCCATTAATCCTATTAAAAAGGCGATTGTCAGATTGCGATAGCGTGCCAGTAGAAAGTTCAGCAATCTTGTAAATGCTAACAGACCAAACAAGCAACCGAGTGCAAAAATAGCAAGTATAAGTCCGTTGCTGAGGATTGGGGGACTTATGTCACCTTTCAAAAGCGTTGGAACATCCTCCATAAAGTTCTTAATCGCTGTCACGAGCGGGAAATATACACCAAATGCCAGCAGTAGAAACGAACCGCTAACGCCCGGAAGAATCATTGCTGAAATAGCCAGTGCACCACATCCAAAAAATACCGCGAGAGTCCCAATTGATACTTCTAATCCTTCGCCTGACAATGATGTCGAACCAGCAGCAGATTTTTTGAGTTCTTCAGCAAAGACAATTACTGCAACCGCTACGAGTAGGACTAACAACTCCCGCCAACTAAATCCCTTTAACATCCGCAACGGTATCAAAATAGATGTCAAGACCAGACCAAAGAAAAAGCCATAAGTCGCATCATGATGAAAGTCTAAGAGATAAACAATCAGGTTTGACGACACCAATACTGCTGCAACGGCACCAATTCCTAATAGCATTAGGAATCCAAAGTCAATACGACGGAGTTCATCTCGAAATTCTGAAAATGCTGTCTTTCTAAAGGTAAAAATACCAAGCAACCGCTTAACAGTGGAAGTACCTATGTTGCGTAATGCCGCGATTAAGCGTTCATAAATCCCTAAAACAAGAGCAAGCGTGCCACCACTCATCCCTGGAATAATGTTGGCAATGCCTATCAGAAAGCCGTTTATAAAAAGACGGAGTGCATTCATATTTTGGTATGTTGAGAGCAGTCAGCTTCTAATGTTATAATATCTGCCTCACTACAATTCTCCGTTCAGAAAGTTCCGAAATAGCATTTCTGTTGAATACTATCAAGAATTATACTATAAAACTAAAACTATGTCAACCGTTTATATAAAGGGTAGGGTTATTTAGTTTTAAGAATTATCAGTCAATGAGTGTTACTGAGAGTTTATTTCGTAGGTCCAAATCAACGGTATGAATGCCTTTGGTAGAATGCACTTGGCAGAATACGCCAAATCAAGAAATCAAGAAATCAACGCTACAAATGCCATTAAGGCATTTGGCGGGTATGAATGACGTTTAGTCATTCCCCCAAATCAACGCCACATGCCTGTTGGCATCTGTCCAAATCAACGCCGAATGCGCTTTTGGGCATTCGGCGGGTATGAATGCCATTTAGGCATTCCCCGTATGGTATTCTACATGATTCTATATGATTCAGCGGGTAGAGTTTGCGAAACCCGACAGGATATAAACGTGTCGGGTTTCGCAAACTCTACCAGACCTACAGATAGTTTATAGAAATGTGAAAAAATATTAGAGAAAAACCGAAAACTAAATAACCCTGATAAAAGGGGTGTGTAAAGTTTTGGTTATTAACCCGAATATACTTTGTAGGAGGGAACTCCGATTCCCGACAGTTCGCGATTCGGAGATCGCTCCTACAAGTTTTATCTGCATATTTCTACAAAAACTTTACATACCCTATAAAGGGTTATGTTGCGCGACAAGTTTGACGACCTATTACACTCCAATCACCCGGTACAACTCTGAACAGCCCGAAATTTTAGAGTTTTTAGAGTAACTAAGAAAAGCTAGCGTTTCAAAAATAGGAATAAACACACGCTGGGATTGGGTTTATGTGTCCCACCTCAAAAAGTAGACTCTAAAATTTACACAAATTTTAGAGTAGTGATTCATACTGATTTTCCATAGGACAATTTGCCTTCAAAATCGCTTCTCTTAGCATTAATTTAGTGTTTCTGATAACATATCCAATACTCAACCAAATTTTGGCTATAAAGACGAAATTTGAGGCATTTGAGCGATGTAAGATGAACAAATCCTAACACAGTTTTAACAATCTCCTGGTTTTTGCACTCGATCCTGAAAATTTCACAAATAACATATCTAAAAATAAGCATTAGTATATTAATAAGCATTGGTAATACAGCAATAAACTTGAGAATGAGACTTAATATCATATTATATAAATGATAATGAGACTCATTTACTTTTAAATTTAATAATAAAGAGTCTCATTATCATTTATCAAGAGTTGTTAACGTTAAATGATTATTTCTATTTCGTGACGCAATTTTACTTTTTACTATAGTGTGAAACAATTTCGTTTCCTCAATTTCTCTATTTTAACGTCAATCCGTCTACAGTATTCGTTTTTTCTCGGTAGAAAACGCGGAAGATTTCGGAGTAAGTTTCGAATAAATTATAGAGAAAACAGCTGATAAATTCAATAATAATAAGGATTTATATATTTCTGATAAAACAACGAATTTGAACTTTTCACTGAAATATCAAACATGTTTATAGAGACAGTGTCTTTCCAATGTCCCAGTATATAATTTAAGCATGAGTAAAATCAAACCCCTCATTACGCCAATTTTTAGAAATCAATTGACTTTCAATTCTAATTATGTGATACACTATAGAAAATATCCATTCAATCTAAGCCAAGACTTACGCAATTTTCTCGATTTTTGCAATAATTCCGGCTAAAATAGTGTAATTTTCAGTAAAATTCTGCATTATCAGCGCGTTTACAAAACGCGCCTACCGCTTGTGCGTAAGTCCTGCTAAGCAATAAAGGCAAGACTAATGAACTTTCCAATCCTGTCTGAATCAACACGTATAGAGATGCTGCAACCCCCAGAGGGACGCGTGCGGATGGTACTTGACACAGACACCTACAATGAAATTGATGACCAGTTTGCAGTTGTTCACGCAATTCTTTCACCTGACCAATTCAACCTTGAGGCGATATACGCTGCGCCCTTTCACAACAACCGTTCAGCAAATGCTGGAGACGGCATGGAGAAAAGTTACGACGAGATCCTACGGCTTTTAGACTTTCTTGGCGTTGAATCCGATGGTTTTGTCTATCGCGGTTCAAGAGCATTCCTCTCTGATGGAGAAACACCTGTACCGAGTGAAGCAGCAACCGATATGATTGAACGCGCAATGGCAAACACCGATGAAGCACTCTACGTTGTTGCTGTTGGCGCTATTACAAACGTTGCTTCTGCAATTCTGCTTGAACCTGAAATCATAAAAAATGTAGTCGTAGTCTGGCTTGGTGGCAACCCGCTATATTGGTCTCATACACGAGAATTCAATCTCGCTCAAGATATCCATGCAGCACGATTAGTTCTCGACTGTGGTGTGCCGTTTGTTCATCTCCCCGCACGTGGGGTAGTCTCACATTTACATACAACAGTTGCTGAGATGGAGCGTTACGTGCAAGGACAGGGCAAAATTGGGGATTATCTCGTCGAAATTTTCAAAGATTACCACAAGGACCATTTCGGTTGGTCAAAGGTCATTTGGGATATATCTGCGACAGCGTATCTCGTCAATAGCAGCTGGGTGCCAACAGAGATAGTGCATAGTCCTATTCTGACGGATGCTGTAACGTGGAGTTTTGATAACAGTCGGCATCTGATGCGCGTTGCGACTGGTGTGAATCGGGATGCTATTTTCCGAGATCTGTTTCAGAAACTACAGCAGGCGAGTTAAGTTTTCCTACCTATAAGGATAAATGCCATTCATCGCGGCAGATTACCTCAATTTGATCTTTCGGTTTGTAATAATCGGTTGGGTGAAAATCCTCTCCCATATCACCAAATAACCTACGGCGGCGCGGTGTCATCCGCTCCAATACTTGTGTGGGAAGTTTGTCGTAATCGTAAGGTCTGCACCACATTTGTCCATAACGGAATGTGACGCTTTTTCGGATACGGTCAGTCTGATTCGGTCCAACTCCGTGCCATAATGCCCACGGAAAGATAACCGCATCTCCTGCTTCCGCAAGAACTTGGATTGCCCCTTCAGGATATTTGCCTTTCTCAAATCGTATCTCTGGAAAAGGCTTTTTATGGCTTCCCGGAACACACATAAAATTGGCTTGGTCAGGTTCAGAAAGGTCGGTCAAGAAAAATTGGATTTTGAACTGTAAAGGAAGACTGTCAGAATGCGGATGAATCCGCTGAAGTGATGGACCGGCATCCGTATGAAACCCCATCAATGCCTCTGCATCCGGATGGCGCACATAGATTTGGGTACCCATTATCTGCAGATACGGTCCCATCATTGATAGGATTGTACCAAAGGTGCGTGGGTGGTCGGTAAGTGGGTCAAGCGCATCGGTTCGCTCAATCGCACGGATAATGGTATACGCACCCTTCCCAAATCGTGTTCCTTGTAGACTCGGTGTCTGCTGAACGTAGGTTTCTATAACCGAGTCCACTGCTGTCAGTAGTGTCTCAATTTCTGTTGGCGAAAGCACCTGCTTTAGGAGAAGATAACCCTCTTCTTGCCAATGTTTCTGTTGTGTATCTGTTAGGTATGGGGATTCCATGGATTGTTTCCTATATTGGTGTTTGGTCGTATTATAAACGATATGTAATGTAGCGTCAAGTAACTCTGATACTACAACCTATCTCATAAATAGTTGGAGGGCTTTGAAAACCGGATTTCAAAATCCTGTAGGAGCGATCTCCGAATCGCGACCTGTCGGGAATCCAAATCAAGAAATCAAGAAATCAACGCTACAAATGCCATTAAGGCATTTGGCGGGTATGAATGCCTTTTGGCATTCCCCGGAGTTCCCTCCTACAAAGAGAATCAACTCATAACGAACCAACAAATCCTATTTATGAGATACGCTCTAAATCCTTGATTTTCGGGCAGGCATGCCGTATACTATTCATACTGAGTTAAAAGATATTCCGAAGGTAACGAATGAACGATTTCAAACAAATTCTATCAACCATTAGCCGCCCGTTCCAACAAGAAATCCGCAAAGGCTGCCAAGATGACGTTGTTATCAACGGGATGGGTGCTTATGTAGAACTTTGGGTGGGACATGCAAAGGCACTTGAACTCACTGGTAATGAAAAACAACATATTACCCGAATCGCTGCACTTTTTGAAAACTATTCCGGTATGTCCCCGACAGAACGCCAGAAGGCTATCCAAACTGCCACCGAACAGATTAATTCCGCGCTCTCTGGCAAGCCAATAAGTGAAACACCTACAACAGACGGTGCTGAAACACACAAACCTCACACCACCGACAAAGGCGTAAAGGTAGAGAACGAAAAACCTGCCCCAGCATCTTTTAAACAAGCTGATAACTTACCTCTTTTTCAAGATGTCAGTGTTTCTCAAGATAAAACGACATCCTCAGAGAAGGATGTCCCACTTCCCGACAAACCAGCGTCTGATGGTCTAAAGCATACCCACAACGCAACCCTATTCCCGTCTGATACTATCCCTGCAATGCGTTCTGAAAACGTTGAAGACCCAGAGGAAATACCTGTAATACTTGGAGATACACCTGTTTCAACGGATGTTGAATCGCTTGAATTTCTTAACAATCCGCTGCAATATCTAAAAGGTATCGGTCCTCGCCGTGCTGAAATTTTGGCAGAAGAAATTGAAATCCTAAC
This sequence comes from Candidatus Poribacteria bacterium, assembly GCA_965219695.1. GTDB lineage: Bacteria > Poribacteria > WGA-4E > WGA-4E > WGA-3G > MSPOR6. Next base: position 382,754 of record CBDCOJ010000028.1, read on the forward strand.
AGTGGGAGGATTGTTAGAATACTATCCACGTGACTACATAGATAGGTCTAAAACAGTGGAAATTTACAACGTTGGTCGCAGGGAGGATGGAGAACCAGAAACGATTCAAGGCAGGGTTGTAAATCATGTCACGACACCACCAGTCACCAAAGGTCGCAAGAGCATCGGCAAAGTTTCAATTTATGATGGTACAGGAGTGGCTATATTGGTCAACTTCGGGCGACGTATCGGATATATTAAGTCTATACTTCCTACTGATACAGAGGTGGTTATCAGTGGAAAATTCACACGACGCTACAATGAAACCCAAACAACTGACTACGAATTTGAAGTATTTGACGAGGAAAACCTGATTCACACGAAACGTATTGTGCCGAAATACCCGTTGACAGCAAAACTTACTGCGAAAATGCTGCGCACAGCTGTTCGCAATGCTTTGAATGAACATGGTGACAATATCCCTGAAATTTTACCCCTTTCACTGCGTAAAAAACATCAACTAATAGATAGACAGCAAGCGATTAACGAGATTCATTTTCCCTCTTCAGAAGCACATCGGCAAGCGGCACAGCGGAGGCTTGCGTTCGATGAATTCTTCTTACTTAGCCTCGGTATGGAGATGCGTAAAGACAACCGGACATCGCAAAACGGTATCCAATTTGAGATTGAAAGTGCGCTGCAGAACAGCAATTCGCTTCTGAGGAAATTCGTGAGTTCGTTGTCGTTTAAGTTAACCGGTGCACAAAAACGAGTTTTCAAGAAAATCAGAGAAGATATGCAGAGTAAACGGGTGATGAACCGATTGATTCAAGGAGATGTCGGTTCGGGAAAAACCGCTGTCGCTGCAATGGCACTGCTATGTGCGATTGAAAACGGTTACCAAGGCGCGTTAATGGTACCGACCGAAATCCTTGCAGAACAACACTATCATAATCTTTCTACGCTGTTAACACCGCTGGGTGTGAAGGTTGTACTGCTCAAAAGCGACCTGCTAAAATCCGAACGGGAAGACACATTGACAGCCATAACAGATGGCTCAGCAAACCTCATCATCGGCACGCAGGCACTGATACAGGAAGGCGTAGATTTCCACAAACTTGGACTTGTTATTATTGATGAACAGCATCGTTTTGGCGTGATGCAACGCGCAACGCTTAGAGGCAAAGCAAAATCAAATGATGGCGCGGAGCAGGCATCACCAGATGTCCTTGTTATGACAGCAACCCCGATTCCAAGAACTTTATCCTTGACAGTATATGGTGACCTGAACGTCTCTGTAATTGATGAGATGCCGCCGGGAAGACAGAAGATTGAAACCCAATGGATAAAAGAGAAAGACAGGACGGAATTCTACGCAAAACTGGAAAAAGAGGTGAGCCGTGGGAAACAGGCTTATATCGTCTATCCACTCGTAGAAGAATCCGAAAAACTTGAAGAATTGAAAGCCGCTACAAGTATGGCAGAACACATCCAGAAAGATGTCTTTCCACATCTGCGTGTTGGACTACTACACGGACAGATGAAGTCTATAGAGAAGCAGGATGTTATGTCACGGTTCAATGCGCGTGAGATCGATATCTTAGTTGCAACGACGGTGATTGAGGTGGGCATTGATGTGCCGAACGCAACGTTGATGGTCATTGAAAACGCAGAACGATTTGGCTTAGCGCAGCTGCATCAGTTGCGGGGTAGGGTCGGCAGAGGTAGTGATAAATCTTTTTGCTACCTTGTTGCAACACCGAAAACAGATGAGGCATACAGACGAATTCAGGTGATGGTGCGTTCTAATAACGGATTTGAGATCGCTGAAGAAGATTTGAATATCCGTGGTCCGGGAGAATTTTTCGGCACGCGCCAGTCGGGAATTCCAAATTTTAAAATCGCTAATATCATCAGTGATGCAGCACTTTTGGAAACAGCGAAGAAAGAGGCGATGGAATTAATTAAAGACGATCCGCGGTTAAAAGACCCTGAGCATCAACTAATGAAACGGATGTTAAATGCGCATTGGAAAGGGCACCTGGAGATAGCATCTGTTGGATAGAGTTGATTGAAGGAACGCACAATCATTCCACATTTGAGGCAATGACACAACAAACAGAAGTTTTAATTGTAGGTGGTGGTATTTGGGGGCTGAGTACTGCCTACCATTTAGCCAAATTGGGACAGAAGGATGTTCTTGTTTTGGAACGCAACAAGGCAATCGCTGCGGAGACAACACCCCAGGCCGCGGGTCTCGTCGGTCAAATTCGATCCTCTGTTACAATGCTGCAGGCAGTCCGATATGCACTTGAACTGTTCTCTCAATTTCCAAAAGAGACCGGACATGACACCAGTTTGCGTCAAACTGGAAGTTTGATGGTAGCACTCACGCCAGAACGGATGGAGGCTTACACACGTCAAATTGAAAGGGCTAACCTAAACGGAATTGAAGCAGACTTTGTTTCCCATGAGGAAATGGTTCGCCTTGCACCTGCAATGGACATGACCAAGATTGAGGGCGGATATTTCGTTCCCAACGATGGATATGTTGATCCTCAAGAGTGTGCTTTAGCTTATGCCGCAGCAGCGATGGATTTAGGAGTTCAAATCCGGTTGAATACGCATGTAACAGGATTTCGGCAGCGTAATGGGGAGATCTTTGGCGTAGAGACAATAGATGGTTTTATTGCATCAAATCATGTTGTCATCACCGCTGGACCTTGGGGTGCTGCACTCGCCAAAGAAGTAGGCGCGACTACAGCGGTGCAACCAATTCGCCATCAACGCGTTCGCACGGAACCGACCTCCGGAATCCCTGACCATCACCCCGTTGTACGCATCACGGATGTCAGTTGTTACCTAAGACCTGAAAAAGATGGCTACCTCTACGGATACTTTGAACCGGAACCTGTCAGTATTGATTTGGAAGCGATGCCCGTTGATTTCAGGACAGGAGATATTGAACCGCCTGTAGAGGTAATGACAGAGGCTCAAAAACGGCTTACCCCTATCTTCCCAATTCTGAAGGACCTTGAAATAGATGAGTATAAACGTGGCATGACCACATTTGCCCCCGACGGTGCTTATTTGATTGGTCCCGTGCCAGAAATTGATAGACTCTATTTAGCCACCGGTTGTGCTGCTTTAGGGATTGCTGGTTCAGCGGCAGTTGGTCGATGGTTGGCAAAGTGGGTAATCAACGGGGATCCGGGTGAAGATTTAGATATTTTTTCACACCAACGGTTTGGCCTGCAAACCAATGATCAGGAATGGTTACGTAGAGAGAGCGAGCAATTTTACGCAAACTACTACGGCATCCGCCAAGAATAGTGGTTCCAGCAGATCTGGATAATAGTAAACCTATTGATTATCTTTACGCTAAGGTAGGCGCGTTTTCAAAACGCGCCCACAAATCGGTGTGGAATATATTTTACATGGAGGCAGTTATCAACTGATACAACTGCGGCACGGTAACAGAAAAATCGCCAGAGATGTGATAACTCTTCCCGCCATCTTTGACGGTACGAATAAGAATTGTCTTTTTAGGGCGGTGATAGTAATGCGCATCGGTGGGCTTTCCTTCTTCTTGAAAATCCGGAAAATCGATTAGATCGAAATTAGCGGTGGTGAAATACCGAATTTCTTCGCCGCACTGGGCAGCAATGTTCCGCGCCATTGACAGACTTTTGAGGTAGACCTCAGGTCCCATCACAGCAGAACCCATATTCAGAAAGACACCGCCTTCCAATTGCGAAACTGTGTGAGCAAATCGGAGAAAATCCTCCCCCGTTGCCCAACCGATAGCAGCATAATCTGCAGCGGGGTGCTGGTCAGTAATATCGTAGCCGATGCCTTTGTGAACGGTTATTGGCACACCTAACCGATGTGCTGCAGCAAATATGCTTACATCACGGTGCGGAAAGGATATATCCTGTTCTCCCTCCTGAATCAATCTGCCGATTGCTTCACCAAAACCGATTTTATCCTGGTAGCCTCTAACGATTGCTTCGTTCAGATACCGTCCCGTTTCCTCCCAATTGCCGAACTTTCCATCTCGGATATATACCTCAACATCTTCAAGCGTTGCACCGATATGGGCAATCTCAAAATCGTGGATAGCACATGCGCCGTTTGTGGATATATGCGTTATGACACCGCGTTCCATCAGATCAATGATGTAGCGAGAATTACCGCGCCGCATCACATGCGCACCCATCATCCAAATAACTTGTTTCTTGTTTCGGTGTGCTTGAATAATTCGCTCAGCAACGACGTTTAGCCGTTTATTTTGATATGGAGGGGTTTCAGCATCAAGGGCATAGATATCCGACACGGTCATCTTGTGTTGGCGTTTAGAGAGTGGCAGGATAGTTAGGTGAGAACGATCAAGTTGGCGCATTGTTTTCAAATTGTGAGGAATGGTTAGATAGAAACACTCTCTATGCTGCAAACTTATGCGAAACAATCTTTGACATACCAGCTTGCTCCATCGTCACGCCATACATCACATCCGAGATTTCCATAGTGCGATTGTTATGTGTGATAATCACAAATTGGGTGTTATCCGAATAGGCACGGATAAGATTTGTGAAACGTAGCACGTTTGCTTCATCAAGGGCAGCATCAACTTCGTCAAGTACACAGAAGGGACTTGGCTTGATTTTAAAGACAGCGAACAGCAACCCAATTGCAACGAGAGAACGTTCACCCCCAGAAAGTTGCATAATGCTTTGTGGGCGTTTTCCCGGTGGACGAGCGATAATTTCAATACCAGATTCAAGAATATTTGCTTCATCTGTCAATCGTAACTCTGTTTCACCACCACCAAAGAGTTGCGTGAACACCTCTTGGAAATTGATCTTCACCTGCTCAAAAGTTTTCATGAATACATCCCGCGAGGTTTCATTAATCTTCTGAATTGCTTGATGCATAGATTGTATTGACTGCTGAATATCATCACGTTGCGCGATTTGGAAATCCAAACGTTTCTTGTGCTCCTCATGTGCTTCGATTGCCTTAAGGTTGACCGCTCCCATAGCCGAGATTTCCGCCTTCAATTTTTCAATGTTATCCATCAAATCAATTTCATCAAGTTCTAAAAAGGCAGGAACGGTAGATTGTCCCTCGTTCTCAGAAACCTCATCTTGTGCGGTCGGTTTAGGAAGTTCATCAATAGAAACTTGGTATTTGTCAAGGATGCGGGTAGAGATGGATTTTAACTGCATCTCAAGTTGTGTGGTTTTCACTTCAAGTTGACGCTGTTTGCGATTCTGGCTTTCGAACTGCTTTCGAGTCCTGCGCATCTCTTTTTGAATAGTTTCAATTTCTTCAAGGAGTGCTTCACGTTTTTCGGTTAATTCATCATGTGCTGCTTCAGCTTCTGCTCGGTCTCCTCCGATTCGTAGGAATTGCCGTTGTGCCTCTTCAATTTGCTCAGCGATATCGTGTTTCGTTTGTTCATCAGAGTCAATAATTGTCTGTTGTTCTTCAATATTTTTCACTATTTGAAGTTGTTGTTCATCAAAGTTCTCAAGTTCTTCAGTCATACTTTCCAATTTTTGGCGTTGTCCTGCCAAGAAGATTTCTCTCTCCTGACAATCCGAAACGACCTCTTCACGTTTACGCGCGTCACTGTCAACCTGTTCAGATACCCGTTGAATCCGTCCTTCCGTTTGGGTGCGTTTTTTGGTTAGTTCCGCAATTTCTGCATCAAGTGTTTGCTGATCTTCGCGTGAAAGATCAACCGTTTCTTTAAGTTGTCTATTTTGAGTTTCAACTTCAGCAAGTGCTGTTTCAAGGCGCGTGATATTTTGGTCCGCCTGCTCAATATCCTTTGTTATTGAGGCTTTTTTAATCTGTTTGTCTTGTAACTGACCAGTAAGTTTTTGTCGAGTTTGGTCTGCTTCAGCAATCGTCGCAGCATAGGCTTTACGTTTCTCATCCTTCTGGTTCACAATTTGCTGTAGGTCACCGATCTTAGCTTTCAGCATGTCCAATTCGCTTGCACGGTTGAGAAGTCCACTTTTCCTTTGATCAGTATGACCGCCGGTAATAGCCCCGGAAGTATTGATCAGTTCACCTTCTAAGGTAACCAATCGAGCGTTGTGACGAAATTTGCGTGTCAGTGCCACAGCGTCATCCAAATTTTCGATCACGAGCGTGTTGCCCAACAAATGTTGAATAACCTTCGCATACCTGTCATTGTTATCCACCAATTCTTCTGCGATACCGATGACCCCTGGTTCATGAAGAAGCGCATCATCAGAGAAAGTTCTACGCCGTAAAATATCAATCGGTAGAAACGTTACCCTACCTGCGCGATGTTTTTTCAGAAAGGAGATTGCAGTATCAGCATCTTCAGCGGTCTCTGTAACGACATTCTGGATGGCACTGCCGAGAGCAACTTCTATAGCAACTTCATACTCAGTATCTGTATCAATTAGTTCTGCTACAACATCGCAAATACCTGCAAATTGGTCTGGAAAGTGGTCTTTTGCTTTCATAATTGCACGCACGCCTGCATAATAACCTTCATACGCAGATTGCAATTGCTCCAATGATTTATATCGGGAAAGACTGCCACCTAAGTTTTCTTCCAATCCACGTATTTCAGATTCAATCTTTCGGAGCGCATCCTGATTTTCGGTGAGTGTAGTTTCAACCTGTTCCTTCTCTGTCCCAATCCGAAGCAAGTCGGCATCTAATTGGGTCACGCCACGTTGGATTTCGTCACGATCATCCGTAGCAGCTTTCAACTCTGTTTTCAAAGCATCGGAACTTTCTTCAAGGTTGTTGAGACTGCTCTGTTTACTCGTTAATTCATGCTCGATTGCTATACGTTTGTTCTCACGCTGGGATAGTTCTGTAGAAATTTCCTGCAAATCAGTTTGCGCTTCTTGGATGGACTCTTTTGTTCTGTCAATACGCGAGGATAACTCTTGTAAATGTTGCTGTTTCGCAGTTAAACGACTTTCTTCAATCTTGTAGGATGCTTCAAGTCGTTTCTTTTCTTGAGTTCGTTCCCGGTTTCGTGTTTGTAAGTTTACTTGTTGTGAATTTAAGGATTCCAGCGTTTGCTCGGCTCTCTGTTTCTGCTGTTGGATGTTCAACTGATTTTCTTTGTGAACAACGATCTGCCTTTCAACCTTCTCTAACTGTCCTTCAATCTCACGTATTTCCTCTTGAGCCGTGGTGATTGCGGTATCTAATTCAGTTCGTCTAACGGTTGCGTTTTCAATCCGTTCATCCGCTTCTTGTAAGATTTGATTTGCATCAGAAACCTCGTTTAAAATAGCCTCTAAGTTGCTCTGCGTTTCACGATAATCTGTAGCAAGTTTTTCATAATCCCGATAAGCGAGTCCGAGTTCTAATTGTTGGAGTTGGTCTTTTAACGATTGATAGTGTCCCGCTTGTTCGGCTTGTGCTTTCAGGGATTCAGTTTCACGTTGTAACTCTTGAATTATGTCATTGATGCGAACCAAATTCTGTTCTGTGTCTTTTAGTTTTTGAATGGCTGATTTCTTACGAACCTTATATTTTGTGATGCCTGCAACCTCGTCAAAAAGGAATCTGCGTTCCTCCGGACGCACGTTGAGAATCAGGTCAATCTTGCTCTGCTCCATAACGGAATAAGCATCTACACCGACACCAGTATCCATAAAAAGTTCGCTAATATCGCGAAGTCGGCAAGGCGTTTGGTTGATAAGATAACTGCTTTCGCCATCGCGGGTTAGTTGTCTGCGGACTTCTACTTCAGGCGACTCAATAGAAAGATTTTCAGATATATTGGTAAAAGTAAGCGCAACGCTTGCTCTTTGAGAAGGGCTAAAATTAGCACCACCGTTGAAAAGGAGGTCGCGCATATTGGTACACCGTAACGCACGGGCACTTTGTTCACCCAGTACCCACCGAATTGCATCGGAGACATTACTTTTTCCACAACCGTTCGGGCCAACTATTGTCGTTATCCCAGGCTCCAGTATCAGTTCAACCTCTTCGGCGAAACTCTTGAAACCACTGACTTTGATGCTATTTAAGAGCAAAGGTAACCTCCTAATAAAATAAAGCGTTTTTATCACACATTATCATAACTTAACGTTTTATTATTACATATTTAACCTAATAACTATTACGTAAAATGTCAAAATAAGGTTACATTACGGATTTAACGTCCTCGCGAGTGTAAGTACATCAACTTCAATTGGGTCAGCGTCCCATAAGACTTTTACTGCTTCACGCACGGTAGCACCTGTGGTATATACATCGTCCAGAACGAGTATACGTTTGTTCCGCACAACCTTTTTCTTCTGTAGTTCAAATGCCCCAACAATGTTTGTTTGGCGTGCTTCCCTATCCAAACTGCTCTGCGGTGACGTGTTCCGATGCCGAACCAGAGCGTCTGTTACGACTTGAACCCCCGTTGTCTTGGCAATCCTGTTAGCAATTAAAGTAGCTTGGTTAAAGCCGCGTTCCCGCAACCGTTTTTTATGAATTGGAATTGGCAGGATGAAGTCGTACTCTGTGATGTTGCAATCGTCAGGGATGTGTTCCATTGTCAATTGGGTAAGCGGTTTGGCAAGTGATGTTCGCTTCTCAAACTTGAAGAGGTGTATTGCCTGCTGGAGTGCTGATTCATAATAAGCAATCGTACGTAGTTTTCCGTAGGGTGGCGGCGTGGTCGCGCATTCATCACACGTGCCTTTAGTATTTGGGATTCCGCACATTTCACACCAAGGCGGTTCAATTAACGGTATATCATCCCAGCATTTATCGCACACATAAGGCACGGATTCCAGTCCGAGTTGTTTTTCACAAACTCGACATTGTGCAGGATAAAGAAACGTGATTGCTGTTTCGAGTGTTTGTTGAAGGATATTTGGTCTTAACTGCATTAGGCTGCGCTGTTTCCTTGCTTACATTAATTCCCCAAACCCATACGATACTTGATGTCGTAGTTGATGATAAAGTCTAATTCCTCATAAATAGAGAATAATATCAATCAAGAAATGTACTGTGAGAAATGGTCAATTGACCAATCACAGATAGATAGGATTATTTGAAAGGTGGGATATCAGTAGGTAGACCAACCCGCATGAAGAAGCGAGCAAATGCCTGCGAAAGTTTTTCTCGATACGGGGACAACAAGCGAATACGACTTGGAATTCTCGCCGCGAACTCTTTGCAAAAGTCTAGTGGTAGCGTATAAGTATAGCGAAAATCAACAACTCTGAACTCTCTTTCTGCATCTTCTATTTCACATTTATTAAGCACATGATAAGCAGGAAGTTGTCCTTTTCGAGCCCCTTCCATACCTTGAACCGTAGACAAGGGGCCTTCCGTAAGTTCTGAACGATTCCATAAGGGGCACAGTAATACTTCTGGACATTTTTTCTTACCTATCGCCAAATCGCAGCTTTGAGACATAATAATAACATCTCGTTCTTCCCACTCAAAATCTGCCACTCCTTCCTCTAAAGAATTTAGGGTTAAATTGATGGGTGGAAAAAATATAGGGCAGTTTTCCAGAATATCTCCTTGCATTAGTTCATTACCGTTGACTAAACAATACCATGCAGAATCTGTTTCTAAGATATTCATAAAAGACTAATACTCGTTATTCCCAAGGATTATCATCAGGAATTGGTTTACTTCGTCCTTTGTATATTAGCTTAACTCGTATTGTTCCGGACCGACGGGGTGGAGGCGGAACGACAACAGCATCCCAATTAAGGACATCTTCTTCATCATAAGTAGGAGGAACAAGTCGTTGCACTTGAGTATTGACAAATTCTTGCGTTACTCCAGATTCAATTTCTTCGCCATAACTCACTTTAAGCGATGCACTTGTGTCTTGCGCTTGAGGCTCTGGAATATTTGGCGTTCCACTTCCACCGAGAAGGAAAATTGCACTCCCAAATATTACTGATAGAGTGGTCCCAATTCCAGACCCTGTTTTCACGTTTTGCTGGGAAGGTTTTGGAATATCTAACTGCTCCGCTTCATTATGTGGAAATGGAAAAACGATATCTCTATTTATCGTTGTTGTCCCTTGTGTGTATTGAGTTATCACGATTTTCGCCCCCAAAACTTCTCTTGAATTTCCTTGCTTACGAGGTTAGAGAAAAACTTGCCAATTGTGTTATGTGCGGTGTTAAACCAACCACGAATAGGTTTGTATGACCCACTGCTAACTGCCGTAGATTCAATGTAGATAATCTGCTGATTGTCAGAGACCCGCTGGGCATTACGAATGGAAACCATCAGTTGTCCTAAATTATTTGGTAGGTCTAAGATAATTTGCCAGTTAATGTTTCTTACGGCATTCAAAGGTATACCTTGTTTAGTTAGAGATAACAAATTTGGGAAAATTTTTTCCAGATCGCCAGGGTTTTCCCACCCCTGTCCTTTGGGCATAAGATCAATATATGTTAATTCGTATTTTTTTGCCAGTAGATTTCCTAAGTTTTCCTCTAACAGAAACTGCTCAAAACGAGATAGGTATTTTTCAAAGTTCTCAACAACTTTTTCATAACCCGGATATTCATCATCTGGTCGTCTTTTCCGCCAATTGTGAAGGAAGCGGTTCCGTTGTACTTGGATAAGTTCGTTTTCGTTTGCATGTATGAACCAGACCCTTGGCAATGGAAACTTGTCCGGACTTCCAAGGTCTTTTTGGTCCACAGGACCCACTATGATTTGGTCTTCGGTCATAGGAAAATCGTGTTTGAACTTTTGCCATAGGATGCCGAAATGTCCTGATCTTAGTTCCTTAATTGAATCAAAACTTATACCACAAACAATTTCATCAATAGGCGGATTTTCATATTTTAGGGTTGATTGTGTTATTGTATTCATAAGGCATTTCAAAATGCATTTTGTGCGTTTGTCCCTCGCGAGAAATTTTAATTAACTTTATTTTTTATAGAATTCATTATGATTATAGCATAAAAATAATAATTCGGACAATCATATTTAATTACATTGGGAAATATTCAACTTATATACCATATCCAGCAGCATAATTGTTGGTGTAAATTAGTACACCCGATATTTCTACTTTAGTTGCAAGCCGTTCGTTTTTTCTTCAAAATTTATTGTATTGTTTAATTATAATATACTTTTCGTAAATTGTCAAGTTTTCTTCAAAAAATATGAAAATTATCGCTTGAATGTCAGATTAGACAGAATTACGTAAATTTCTCGGTTATAGATACTGCAACAGAAAAGACAATTTGAAATTTAAACACTTTTAGATATTATTTAATCACTTTCCTACATTAATTCCCCAAACCAATACAATACTTGATATCGTAGTTGATGAAAAACTTTGATAGAAGCAAATTCGCGTTATTTTCTTTTCAATCTCCCCAAATATTACGCATACTATTTTATCAAAAGTTAACACCTTATGCAAGTCTTCTAAAAAAGATGAAAATCTATTTGAAATCTGCAAAATATTATGTTACAATTCAAAATCAACAGGAGGGAAATATGAAAGTAGGTATAAGAGACGGGATGTTACCCGTTCCGTTCACAGAATCGTTTAAGAAGGCAAAAGAGATAGGATTTGACGGTATTGAACTCTGCATGGGAGTAAATTATCGAGAACACACGCTTTGGCAAGAAGGCGGAATTGACACTGTAAATAGCCTTGCAGAAGAAGCAGGTATTGAAGTATCATCGCTGTCACCGGGCGGTTTTACAGCATTTTCTTTTATGAATCCAACAGATAGCGTGCGCACCGAAGGCATTGCGAAGTTGCAGTATCTCGCGGAAACATGCCCGAAATTAGGCACGAATGTAATCCTTGTGCCGTTTTTTGGTGGCGGCCAAATAAAAGATGAGCATATCACCGACCCACGTTTCCTTGATGGCGTAAAGGCTGCGGCAGAAACTGCTGAGAAGCATGATGTATTTCTTGCGATTGAGTCTACATTAAGCGCGGACCAACACCAACAGATTATTGACCAAGTCGGTTCAAAAAATGTCGGTGTGTATTACGACATGGGTAACGCGACAAATTTCGGCTACGACTCACCCGCGGAAATTCGGAGTTTGGGTAGTTCAATCGTGCAAATGCATATTAAAGACACTGGTGGCAACCACGCTGGTGAAGGTGATGTTGACTTCCCCGCAGTTTTTGAATCAGCACATGCAATTGGCTACGATAGTTGGTTTGTCTTGGAAACCCCTGGGAAAGATGACCCGATCGCGTCAGCCGCGAAGAACATGAACTTTGTCAGAAACAACTTTTGAACATTGGTAGATTGTGGCTATAGGGCGTTGCTATCGTCCTATAGAAAACCAAATAGACCTAAAGATAGAACACATTCAAATTATCAGTTATCTTCAAAAACGCGCGACACCTTGCATTGTCCACTTGGAGGATTGGAATGAGCAATCAGAAATTAGTTGTCCCACAATCAGAAGCCAAGAAACTACTATCACTCCCCACACGCGAAGCAGAACAACTTTTCCAAAGCTACGAAAAAGAACAACAACTTGAAATCATCCGTGCTACCCGCAATCCGAAACAACGAGAAGAATTATACTATCTTGTGCCAGACTGTACAGAATTAATCCAGGATAGTCCTACCGAAGATGTCCTACAGGTATTAGACACACTTCTTGGAACGGGTCTCGCTTGCGGTTTATTACCGTGTTTATCCAACGAACAATTTGAAGAAATTATTGACATTGCGGTTTGGCGCGATGGAAAATTAGATGAAAAATCGTTGAGTTTATGGCTATTTGAACTATCTGAATGCGAAAGGGACGACCTCAGTCGGTTCTTGGGACAAATTGATATTCGTATCCTTGCCGGTCTTCTCAAAAGTCGTGTTAGTTTGAAAGGCGCTCTTGGTGCAATGCTGATAGATGAAGGGATTATTGATCCAAGTTCTCCATCAATCGAATGTAAGGATGACCAAGCTAAAGCGATTCTCAATGCGATATGGGAGGCGGATGCAGACCTCTTCAATCAACTTATGCGAGAGATGTTCGCTATTGACAAGGAAGCGGATGCAGACAAGGAATTAGTTTCTGCATTAGAAAAGGCTACTGCGGAAAGAGCTGAACGGGTCAAAGCCCGTGATAGTGAGGCAGGTATCAGCGTCACCGAATCTGATCTGAAGCAGCAAGTTGATCTGGATTCTCTTGAACTTGCCGAGGATGAAGAAGAGAATGCAGACGAGTAAATTTTCCCTCGTTGCGGACGCCGTCATTGACGGGCAGTCTTTCTTGGCACGAACGATACTGCACGGCGATACCCTCGGCAGAATTGACTCCGAAAAATCGGAGACGCTTTCCGAGGAAATCGCCGCGCTTGCACATAAACTGATCACAATGAAGGTAGATGACCTTTCTAATGAGTCGGAACTCCGTGCACAAATTCAGACTACCTTTGCATTGACAAGTTTAGGGTTAGAATACGGCAGCAAGGGAAACTTAGACAAGGCAGTTCGCGTGCTACTTGCGAACCCTATCGTCAAGTTTTTCCAAATCGGTAATACGCTTACAGACAAGTTATTGAAAAAAGCCAGTCATATTCTTGAACATGCGATAATAGAACCAGATGAGTCCCTTTCCCACCTTGACATTGACAGCATCCGTATCTATAATCATGCCGAAGCGGAATTTTTAGACGCTTTAGCATCGTATAATACAACTATCACTTCAGCACAAGTAACAATCAAGAACAACCATCCACCGCGGACCTTCACGAATCTTTCTGATATTGAGATCATCCGCCAGCAATTGGACTACATTGAAGCGAGATGGGCTTATGTCCAAGCATTGCCACTTGAAGATGTTTTTACGATTGACCCACCACTTAGCATTGCTGTTGACCCAGTTCAAATGTTAACACTCAGTTTAATGGCAAATTTAACGGTGTATTTTCAACCTGGTTTGCAGTTAGAAGCTGACACGCTTTCGGATTTCCGAGACATTATCTATGATGAAGGCAGTGACCAGATTCGAGAGGCTCCACGTCAGCGTTTGTTAGATTGGATTGCAAACTATCTTGAACAGGAAAACCAGTCTGAAGAGGTAAAAAGATATACTATGGCTTATTGGGATGCATGCCTGCAAGAGATGGCGGATCCAAATTCAGATTTGGATTTGTTACTGTGATGCATTTCCTTGATGTCATCTGAACCAGGATTTTCTGGATTATCAGATTTTCAAGATTGTAAAGTTCTCTTGATTGAATTTATCTCTTGTTGGAGGACTTTGTAAGCCCGATATATGTGTATGGCATCGAAATCAACGCCTTATGCCGTGTCACATTCGTCGGGGTTGAAACCCTCCTACAAGAAAGATAACATTGTTAATGCCAAAATATCTACACGCCTTTGCAGATTGCTTAACTCATAAACTTGTGGTATCATACACTCGTATATAAAAGAATTTTATAGATTGTAGGAGCATTGCGGTGTTCACCAACGTGTGAAAACCGTATAGAAAAAATGCAATTAGAAACTGCAACATTTGGAGCAGGATGTTTTTGGTGTGTTGAGGCGGTTTTTCAGCAGTTAGAAGGCGTTCACAAGGTTGTCTCAGGCTACACCGGTGGAACGACCATAAATCCAAATTATAAAGCTGTCTGTGCAGGGATGACAGGACACGCAGAGGTGGCGCAAATAGAGTTTGACCCTGAAGTGATTTCTTACAAAGAACTCTTGGATGTTTTCTGGCGCACACACGATCCAACGACATTAAATAGGCAAGGAAACGATGTCGGCACCCAGTATCGTTCTGCAATTTTTTATCATTCCGAAGAACAACAGCGTATCGCCGAAAAATCTAAAGCGGAGATGGAAAAATCGGGGGCGTGGGATGACCCGATTGTCACAGAGATCACACCGCTTGATGTCTTCTATCCTGCTGAAGACTATCACCAAAACTATTTCCAGTTGAATCCGAGGCAACCGTACTGCCAATTCGTAATTCACCCGAAGATGAAGAAGTTCACAACGGATTTCAAAGATAAACTCAAATCCAGCTAAGGTTTAAGGTTTTCTAATATGGACCGAGAAAGTATGTTCTTTATTAAGAAAACCTTTATTTTTCTGTTAGGAGGCAAAATATTGAAACCGAATTTTATAATTATAATATTTATTGCTTTTCTTATATGTTTTTTCAGTGGTAGTGATGTGATTTCCCAAGAGACAGAACAATCAACTGAGCCGGAACAGGCAACACCTGTCCGAGTTGAAACACCACGGCGTGTTACAATTGTTTCAGAAAAGACTTACAACGGTTTTTTACAACCACGTGCAGAAGTTAAGGTATATGCAAATATTTCGGGTAAAATCATTGCACTCAACGCGCAAGTTGGACAGAAAATAGCAAAGGGGGATGTACTTGCACAGATCAACGCGCGTGAGGCAGGCATCGCAGCAAAAAAGGCAGAAGTGACATTAAGCGTTGCCGAATCGCACCTTACAACGACAGAAGCAAACGCGCAAACGCGGGTAGAAACGCAACTTGTGACAGCAAAAGAAGCAGTGGCGGAAGCAGAGGCAAAACATGAGGAAACAAAATCACTGGCAGAGATGCGGATTCGTAATAAGTTATTAGAAGCGGAATCTGCCCTTAAAATTGCCGAGTCGAACTTGGAACGGGGAAAAGTCAGTTCAGAGCAGGGACTGGAACGGGCGAAAACGGAGTTTGCCAAAACAACCTCGGATTATGAAAGGGATAAAGAACTTCACGGAAAAGAACTTATAAGCGACAGCGCGTTTGAATCGTCAGAGACACGTTACAGACTTGGTAAAAGCCGATATGAAGAGGCTGTCGCCTCAGCAAATCAGTTTAAAGATGGTTCAGCACAACTTGCCGTAGAAAAAGCAAAAGCAGAATTGGCAGTTGCACAGAAAATTGTTGAGAGCAAAGGGTGGGAGCGTGAAATCGCCGCTGCTGAAGCTAAAGTTACGCAAGCGAAAGCGAACCTTGTTACTGCCCAAAAACTTGTAGACGCAAAAGCATGGGAACGCGAAATTGCAATCTCGAAATCTGCTGTTAGTGAAGCAGAAGAACAGTTGAAACTGGCGCGGGAACAGGTAAGTCAAGCAGCTATTGTTTCTCCAATTGATGGTGTGATTGCACAGCGGCACCAGGAACTTGGAGACTACGCCAAAACTGCTGCTTCTTCTGGTCAACCTGTGTATACGGTTGTCGCATTAGATGTCCTCAAAGCCGTTTGGACTGTGCCTGTCAGCGATATAAACCGAATTAAGAATGGGAATATGGTGCTAATCTCAACAGCATCTGGTATTCAAAACATCATCGGGACAATTGATTTCATAAGTCCAACTGTGAAACAGGGTGAAAATACAGTTGTTGTTCACGCAATGCTACGTAATTCTATAGGCATAAATACTGAAAACGGTTCTCCTGCGCCAGTTGACAATAGTGCTTTAAAACCGGGTACATCGATCACTATCTCAATTAAGACAGGTGAGCGAAAAAATGTCTTGCTGCTACCGCGTCGTGCCGTGCTGCAAATTCAAAATGGAAAAGGAAACATTTTTGTCAATGAGAGAGGTGCAGCACGCCTAAAAGAGGTAACCGTAGGAGGCGTATACGGTAGCGAAATAGAAATAAACTCGCGTCTCGCTCAAACAACCCAGGTGATTATTGATAATCAACACCAGCTTAAGGATGGAATGTCTGTTTCAGTTGTTAAGGATTGAACTGCGGCTCTGTTTATTTCCTATCCAAAACATACACCTGAATGTGTTCCCACTTCCGTTTAGACCGATGCGTTGCAACCCTTCTTTTAAAAAGGTTTTTGCAGACAAAACCTGACTCATCCATTATTGCTTCAAGGTTTGCTATCGCTTTGGGACCGGAAGCATCCGCATAGCCTAACAGTAGCATTCCATCAGGTTTTAGGAAATTTGGTCCCTGTTCAAAAAAACGTTTCAATGTTTGCTGTTTTTCGTCGTGGATTGCCAATTCCGCTCTGTTTCGCACACGCGCAACCACCCACGGCGCATTGAAAATGATAACGTCGAATTGGAATGAAGAGAACGGATCAAACAGATCCCCTGGTGGCATGACATGCACATTTTCTGGACTTGATAACACTCGCTGAACGTTCAATTTTGTTGTTGCTACTGCTTCTGGAAGTATGTCAGATGCATATATTTCTGCCTCTTCACCTAATTCCTGCTGTGCAAGCAGTGTCAAACATCCGCTTCCACAACCGATGTCTGCAACTATCGGTTTGCAGTGCAAGTTTCCGCTCCGCACGCTTTGCAATGCTTCTTGAAAGCATTCAATCGTTTCTTGAGAACGCGGCGCGAGGACATTTTCAGATGCAACGAGGGATGCGTCTAAGGCGTGGATAGGATATGTCTCTTCAAGCGCGTTTTGAATACGTTGAATAGTAACGACAGGTACAAGAAACGGACAGTCTTCATTAGAGTCTGGTGATTCACCGATCAACTCCAATAAATGCGGTAAATCAGGAGCAGGTTCAACCTGTAAAGTGCCTTCCTGATTTGCCCAACACATCAGCCTCAATAGTGCCGCTTCTCGATCCTGTTTCGGGTTGTTGCGTTGATGACGTGACTTTCCTCTTTCTCCACGGTTGGTATTTGAAGTGGATAATTCCTTTTTGTGTCGCTGGATATAGTCCATTACGGCTATAATTTGTTCCCATTCCCCTTCAACAACAGCAGCACCACCGCGCTGAATATGCGTGAAAATCCGTCCGAGATGCACCAACTCTTGATTGGAAAACAACTTGACACGTGCTCGGGCAAAGACAGCATCACGACATTCAGCTGGGACGTATACTTCTCCGATAGAACTGATGGAATAGAATTTGTTCATTTGGGTAACGTGGATTAGCGAACTGCAACAACTTCCCCGGTCTTCACCGATTCCGCTTCTTTGTAGCAGAGCAGGAGGGCATCTCTCGCCCCGACACCAGATAAAGCCGTGGGTTCTTCCTCCCAATCAATAGCATCAACAGCATACTGAATTTCAGCAGTAAATGCATCAATCGGGTCAACTTCTCCTAAATCCACCTGTTCAACTGTGCCATCTTCTTTGAGGAGTGTCAACGGCATTGCTGTAGAAGGTTCACCAGCCAGTGTAGAGAAATCGAACAATAACGTGGCTTTTTCAAGAAAAATCTCAAATCCGTGTGAAAAGGCTCTCCCTTTTTGTGAAATTGCTCCTGATGAACAGCTCACAGTGAGTTCCTTATCGTTGTAGATATATTGTGTTGTCAAAAAGTCCAGGAAATTCCCGCCTGCCAATTTGCCCTGTGAAAACACCGCATCGGGAACGCCACAGATTAACTGGATAAAATGTGTGTCGTGAATATGTAAGTCAATACCAGGACCGCCGCTCTTTTCAATGTCAGCAATGTCTCGCGACCGACTCGGTTTAGAGATAATCCGTTTAAAATGCCCACTCAAAAGTTCGCCATATTCTCCACTTTCAACAAGTTTTTTGGCATAAGCATATTCCGCAAAGAAGGGGAGAACATGTGCTACCATAAATTCTTTGTCTGTTTGTTCAGCGAGTTCAACGATTTCATTCGCATCGTCAATATCAATAGAGATCGGTTTTTCAACGAGGGTATGTTTTCCCGCTTGGAGAGATGCGATGCTCACAGATTTATGAAGATGTGTCGGTAGACATATATCAACGAGGTCAATCTCTTCATCGGCGAGGAGTTCGTCAATATCGCTATATTTTCGGATATTGGAGAGGTCTTCCATACCACCACGAGGCCCAAAATTACCTTGAATTCCGGTCCAATCACCATCAAGTTTTTTCTGATCACGCGTACAGATGGCGACCACTTCTGCACCTTTCCCTCGCTGAATTCCGTAGTAATGAATCATCCCCATAAATCCGATACCGACAATTCCAATTTTTATCATTTTTCCCTCCTTATTTCATAGAAGAAGGCACAGATGCTCGACTTATAAGGTAGCACCTGTGCCGTTAAATGTGGTGGAAGCGAGTGATTAATAGGCAATATTTCTTTGCTTAATATTGCCCCATGTAGTCGCAACTTTATTTTTAGGTGTTACCGCGAGGAGTTCTCCTCCCATCGCCTGACTGATTTCACCTTCGTCAAGCGCGCGACTCCAAATAGCAGCATCGTCAATCATACCGTTCTCAAATGTATACTGAGGTCGGTCTTTAGAACAACCGATTCGCAGGTCTTGATCATTAGTGCCAGTAAATTTGAATGCTTTAGAATCTTCAACAGCGAGTTTACCGTCAACATAGACTTTCATCGCGCTACCGTCATAAGTTCCAACGACATAATGCCACGTTTTCGCATCAAGTGCGTGCGGTTTGTTCAAGGTCTGACGATTTTGGTCTGAACCTAAGAACATATTGAAACTGTTTCCATCGCCAAAAACACCAATACCGTAGGATGTATGCTCACCTCCGTTATGGCAGTTTTTATCAAACCACTGTGAGTTATTATTCCAAGCTTCCATCCAAACCCACGCTGCCATCGTGATCTCACCGCTGATTTTCAACTTATCATCAGCAGGGACGTTCACACAATCCGCACCTTCAGCAGTGATTTTGATCGCATCACCATTTTTTCCTTTGACGATTTCAGTGTTTGCCACGATGTTTGCGTCAAGTCCGTTGCCGGAACTATCACGGATAGTTTTCCCGTCAACGTCGTCAAAAGTAAAGTAGACGACAAGATCATCATCAAGTGCTGCCATAAGTGTGCTAACTGTGATAAACATGAGTATGGTTAAAAGTGAAAACATTATTGAACGTACCATCAGAATATTCCTCCTATTATTACCATTTCTCAAAATTACTCCTCTTAAAGTAAGAGTTTGTTTGTAGTCGCGCAATTCATTGCCAAATACGCTTTTTGGCATTTGTCGCCTCTTACATTTCATTTCACAAAAGAAAATAATTCATAGAATTGAAAGTATTCGGGAATCGGAGTTTCCTCCTACCATAAGCGGTCCATCGGTAGGAGCGATCTCCGAATAGCGACCTACAATAATATGTTGACGAAGCATGAGGTTAATATATCAAAAGAGTGTCTAAATTGCAACTTTTTTATGTGATTCTTGCAGAAATTGTGTTCTGTAATGTAACAAAGGTAGTTAGACACTGTTTTAAACCGCGCCTAACTTCGTGTTAAAGCATACACTAATCATCGAATTATCAGTTTAGGGAATATCCCATAGGCGGATAGTACCATCATCACTGCTACTTGCGAGTGTGCTTCCATCCGGACTAAATGCTATACTATTAATTCTATCATGATGCCCTTTGAGTGTGTACAGCTTTAATTCGTTATCCAAACCCCAGTGTGAGACGTCAATGTAGTAATCATTCTGAAATCTGTCTTTTTTTATTATTGCGCGTTTGCTTCCATCCTGACTGAACGCTATACAGTAAATATTATGAGTACCTTTCCATGTATTTTTCAGTTCTTTTGTTGCCATATCCCAAAAATAGACTGCATTTTCATCAATAATACGACCCCTCCATTTACTCGGTTTCCAATGTACACTTACGAGTGTGTCTCCATCCGGGCTGAATGCTACGATAGAGACATTGCTATCCGGTTGCTCACGGAAGAATCCTTTTGGTTGTGTCAGTCCAAAAGCACCAAAACGCCAGAGATTGATTTCGCCAGGATCCCAGCGAGGGAGGTCCCAGTCGGGAAAAAGCCATCTACCATTTATACCGCTTGCCAGGTAACGACCATCTGGGCTGAATGTAATGCTATTGACACCATATTTATGGGGAAGTATCCCCACTCTTCTCCATGTTCCGTTTTGGTAAACTTCAACGTTTCTCCCACTGGAAACAGCAAAAAAATGACCATCTGGACTGAACTCTACAATTCCAAAGTTTGCCTCAAACGTTTTCTCAAGCATACCCGATTCCACATTCCACAGTCTGACGAGACGATCAACAGCACGTATACCATTCGCGAGGAAACGGCCATCTGGACTAAATGCTATGCTACGACCATTTGTAACAGATCCTGCCTTACCAAATTTATCTACTTCAAATGTGTGCTTGAGTGTGCCTGTTTCCAAATCCCAAAGCCAGATATCCGCACCAGAACCGAAATTTGCTGCCAGGGTTCTCCCATCCGGACTAAACACGATATCCTGTACTGATTTTTGAATTAATTCTCTATATTTGTTCCCTTCCTCATTCCAATAATTCCATAAACCATCTTTAGAACCGGCTTTGTAAAATCCCTCGCTTTCTTTCTGACCATCCGCATACCAGTATGTCCATAAATCATCTTTAGAACCATCTTTGAACTTCCCCTCGCTCTTTTTCTGACCATCCGCATACCAGTATGTCCATAAACCATTTTTAGAACCATCTTTGAACTTTCCTTCACTTGACTTCTTGAAATCTTTTTCATCATTTAACCAATAGTAATATGTCCATAAACCATTTTTAGAACCATCTTTGAACTTTCCTATCACTTTCACTGTAAAATCCGGATCAGCAATGCCACGGTTGGACTGAATATAGGTACCGTGCCTCTTACCTTCATTCTCTCGCCAGAGTTCTCGTATAGTTGAAAAATTTTCTTTACTATATCTCTCACTTTTAACCCAACCTGTATATGACACATTCTGATTAGGGACGTAATGTTGTTCTTCACCTGACGGTCCTTGACGAGTCTGTAGATTTCTCACGTTTATTGCTTCCGCAAAGATTTGCGCACGCACATTCGGATCGTACAAATTTAGATCTGAGTCATCCAAAATGGGAACCGGATCATCCAAAACTTCTTCTCCGCAACCGAGGAGTAATGCTAAGCACATACACAACACTGAACTAAATTTTATCATTGGCCATATATGACCAATACCTGCTGTGAATTCAGCAGTATTTTCTTTTAACAACAAGATGCGTCGATTAATCATAGTTTTCCTCCTGTTAATCGAGTGATATTAAATCTATTATTGATTTAGTTCTCGTAGGTTGGGTTGAACCACAGGTGAACCCGACAATTTAAACTTATAAAAACGTTTCATGTTCAAATCAACGCTGTGAATGCCTTTAGCAGCATGCGCGTATGGCATTCTGCATGATTCAGCGGGTTTCGTGCCTCAACCCAACCTACGAACTAATTGACTTGGGCATTGTTAATATGTAAATCTTCAAAAGGTTTTCCATCGGCATCCGTAATCCGCAAATAGAAACCCCAACTCAATTCAGCATTACAAACTTTTACAAGAATGGTATTTTTACCTGCCTTGAGTGTTACCGGAATAATGTCCCTATCAAGAACTACCCATCCACCGTTTGGATTCGCGAACACCTCTTTGCCGTTCAACCAGATTTTTCCTTCATCATCGCTACCAAATCTGAATTGCACTTGCCGTTCATCAGGAGAAATAATGGTTGCAAATGTATAAGCAACACACCAATTGACGTTCCTACCGAAGTCAATAAAACCGTCAAATGCATCATCCGTAAATTTTTTCCAACTTACTTGACTGTCTACACCATCATATTGTGCCGTTGTGTCAATCTGCGTGATGTCTTCGGCGATGTATGCAGTATTGTATCCAATAGCCGCTGTGTTATCAAATGGTCCAAGAATCCACCACGCATCTTCATGAACGACCCCTGTCAGCTGCATCTGTTCCAGTGCCGCATCGGGCATGTTGTTTTTGCTGTAATATTCAGCCATGCCGAGATTAACATTCACATGGAAAGTCGGTTCGGGAGGCGGTGCATCCAGCAACTCGTCTGCAGTCTTAAATTTCAAATCCTCAAACGGATTACCTTCAGCGTCAGTAAGCCGCAAGAAAAAATCCCAAGATTGCGTTGAATTGCATATCTTCATAAGAATGGGATTTTCTCCCTGCTTCAAGGTAACAGGAATGGAGTGACGATCAAGTCTCGTCCCACTTGTTCTACCATGCCTAAACACCTGTTTGCCGTTTAACCAGATAACCCCTTGGTCATCGCTGTCAAATCGGAAGGTAATATCACGTTCATCTGGCGAAATAACAACTGCCCATACATAAGCTGCACTCGCATCGTTGTCACCGACAAAAACATAATGTCCATCTAATGATCTATATTTCGATTTTTTCCAACTGATAAGTCCGTCTCTGCCATAGTATTTCGCTGTTGTGTCAATTTGTGTGGTCTCCTCAGGAATATAGGCGTTTTCATAACCGTAGGAATCTATACTCTTGAAGGGGCCAAGCGTTATCCAACGAGTTTCAGGAACAAAACCTGTTTTTGATAGCAGATTGTTTTCCACATACTCAGATGATTCGGTATCACTATAGAACTGTGCCCACATACGGTAAGCATTGGCGTGATTACTCGAATCATTTCGTGGAATAGTATTTATCAACGCATTAAGCATCTGACGGTAACCCTCTTTGTCATTCGCCTTCTTGCTTGACTCAGCAACGCGTTTCCAAAATTGTTCTGTTGAATATCCTGATGGCACGATGCTTAACGCATGCTTATAGTGTGTGAGTGCGTCTTCAAAAAGTCCGTTAGCAATACACGCATCGCCAAGTGTTGTGGGATAGTAGTAACTTGAACCTGTATAACTTTGTAATGCACGTTTCGCGAATTTCAATGCGATCTCTGGAAAACGCTCTTTATCAAGAAGTTCTTCAGCAAAATTGCGGTGGTAATGTGCACTCTGTTGACTTTCAGTCTCTTTCTGCCGTATCTTCAGCCACTTGGCGTAAGCAAGTTCAACTTTTTCAGAATCCCCCGTTTTTTTGTAGAGATCACCCAAAAGTTCATGCAGTACCGCGCTTTTCTCCATATCAGGTTTTATCTCTTCAAGGATAGCAATTCGCTTGCTCTCTTGCCCATCTTTAGCGTAAAGCTCAGAGATAGCTTTAATTGCAGCATTATGGTTGTCTTGTGTTAGAGACGCATCTAATGCCCGACGGTATACCGCTTCGGCATCTGATGTTTGTGATGATTTCACATAGAACTTTGCCAAGAGATCATAATGTTCGTATGAGGTCGGTTCAAGTTCAATCGCCTTTCGATATGCAGCGACTACTTGCGCCAATCGTTCCTTTCTTGAACTCTCAAAAATTGGACGGCTAAAGGGTGCAATCGTAGCGTTGCCAATTAATTTACCGTTATTCTTATGAGACGTAGTATCGGTGACAACGCCATCCGCTTCTTCATCAAATTTCCAGTATCCGACTAAACCGGGTTCATCGCCAACGAGTTGGGTATTCATATCCGAGCGAATCTGTTGTTCAGTACGCGCAACGTTCCACACACGTACCTCATCAATTTGCCCCACAAAAGACTTATGCGCGGATACCTCCTCATAACTCCACCCAATACGGAGTGGGAATTTGCTTTGATATACCCTTTTCTTCCCTTTAAAATCTCGCTGATTAACCTGAATTCCATCGACGAAAAGTTTGATGATGTCATTCTCTGTATCTACAACACCTGCAATATAGTGCCAAGTGTTGAGTTCAATAATACTTTTTGGAGAATAAATAGATGCATCACCCTCTCCATCAGGTGATGCCGTAAATTGAATCGACCCATCTCCTTTAAGATTTAGGAAGAAACTTCGTTTTTTGAAATCGGAATCCCATTCATCAGTTTTAGAGACAATGGGGGAATATTGGTCTGGATAATTAGTCGGTTTAATCCACGCTGACACCGTCACTTGTCCCGAAATTTGGTTTAAAGATTCACTATCACCGATTTCTACAAAACTCCTATTTCCATTTAGGTTAAGTGCTGTGCCTTCAACCGACTCACCTGTCTCGTGTCTCTTGATTGGCATGTTGTCATAGAATTCGCCCAGCTTTTTAAACCACTGTGAGTTATCAGGTTGAAGTTTACTGATTTTTTCATATTGTTCTACTGCCTCTTTAACACTGTTTGTCGCTTCGTAATTTTGGGCAAGTTTCAAACGTAAGTTAGCGTTTTCAGGATTTTTCTCAACCTTTTTGAGTTGTTCAGGAATCCATTTTTCATAGAGTTTTCCTTCTCTGGCAATTTCTTCAATGGCAGTTTCTGCTCTTTCTCGTGTCCAGGAAGACCTCGTTGTGCTTACCACTTGACGATATTCATTGACTGCATCTTCATAGCGTTTTGTCTCACGGTAAGATTTGCCAAGCATTTCGTGTAAAGTCTCCTGAACAGAACTACCGCCGTAGCTGCGACTTTCAACAAGTGCAGCTTCCGCAAGTTCAATTGCTTGATCATAGATTTTATTCTCAAGACAAATCGTAGCGAGTGTTCCAATAAACCACATATCATCTTTATCGCTGCTGGATTGAAGGGCAGCTGATGCTTTGTTGAACATCTCTTTTGCCAATCCTACCTGACCGCTTTTGTTCAACGCTGCGCCAGCATAGTAAAAACTAACCACATCGGTAGGTTGTGTTCTAATGAGCGTCTGATAAACTTCAGCTGACTTGCTATAAAATTCCCCGCTCCAATAAATCTTAGCCATCGTTTTCAGAATCTTGGAATTCTCTGGATTCTCCTGCAGTTTACCTTCAAAAAGTGTTTGTAAATTTTCGAGTTTACCTTGATCCTTGTAAGCCTCGATCAAATTATCGCGTGCACGATCAGCATAAGCTCTGGCATAAATACCATTTTGCCCATAACTGATTAGTCGGCCTGTAGGATTCGCCTGGACCGCCTTTTCGTGAATTTCTAAGATTGAGTCAGTCTCACCAAGTTTTATATACACCTTGAACAAATCACTGGAAATTCTATTCTGTTCATAGGAATCAGTCGTCATTTCAAATGCTGTTTTATATGCATCCGCAGACTTTTCAAGGTCACCCATACTGAGATAGTAGTTCGCTCGTTCTTTTTGCATCTCAAGTGTCAGTGTGCCTTCATCTTCAGCCTTCTGCAACATCTCTTCCAAATTTCCCTGATAACGATACAGGTTCATCAATTGCCGCTCAATACCTCGACGATTCCATTCTGATGGCGTGTATTGAATGGCGTTTTTATATGCTTCTTCAGCAGCGGAGGTGTTATCATTAAGAAAATAGAGTTCTGCAACTTTCAGATAAACATTTCTATCGCCAGGCGCGAGTTCAATTGCCTTTTCATAAGCAGCGATTGCTTCATCTTTCCTATCCTCCTCAGAATAGAGTTTAGCAAGACGGACATAATGGACACCGACTTCCGGTTCTGCTTCAATATACTGTTGCGCAACGCCAAGGGCTTCCTCAAGTTTGCCAGCATTTTGAAAACTATTTACCAAACCATCTTGATACTTTGTGTTTTCCGGGTCGGATTCAAGTAATATTTGCCATGTTTCAGAGGCTTTGTCGTGCTCATTTTTCTGTGAATAGAGTGTTGCAAGCTGCGCACGAGATTCTAAGTCTTCTGGCATCGTTTTTGAGATGCGTTCAAATATTTCTAACGCTTTCTCCACCTGATTGCGCTGCGCAAACTCTTGTGCTATAGCACGCTGCATGCTGATACCCATCCCCTGGATTTTCTCAACAAATTGAGGAGAATTGAGATCGCCACGCCGTTGTTTTATCTCCATGAATTGTTCTTGAGCGGACTCACGTTCCCACGAGGATGCTGAAAGGTCGTTGATGACTTCTGTGTAGAGCGTTTCAGCATCGTCCCACATTTCGTATTGCATGTATTTTGAGGCGAGTTGTCTCTTTTCATACGTACTTCTTGAACTATCCCGCATCGTTTGGATGGTGCCCATTTTACGGAATGCGTTTTGGGCTTTCTCCGTCTCATCTTTCTTGATGTATGCTTCTCCCAGTTTCTCGTAAGATGTTGCAAGTGCCCATGAATTCTGGCGTTCAAGTTTCTGAGCAACGGCTTCAAGTAGACGGAATTGAAGATCGTGTGCACCAGCTTTCTCGCTTGCATCGGCAAGGTTATATAGCCATTTTGTCTCTACAGACATGAGCGAATTGTCAATGATTGCGTTAATATGTGAGTTTGCGCCTTCAATATCATTCGCTTTTATCTTCATTGATGCAAATAGATATAGCAGTTTTGTGTTTGATGGATCTTCTGCAAGTTTTGCTTCATATTCTGTAATGAACTGTTCTAATTCACCGCTCACCTCATAGTATTCAGCAAGTTTTAACACAACGGAAGATTGTGTATTAGAGAGGTCATCATTTTCAGTCTTTTCTCGCAAATATTGAATCGCACTTTCACGTCCACCAGCAGCCTCATGGTATTCAGCGATTTTCAATTGAAACGCTGTTTGCGATAGTGATGTCTTACCAAGTTCATGTTTTTCTGTTAAATACTGTATTGCCTTTTCAGGTTCACCAGCGGCTACATAAGCAGATGCTAAATCCCGATGCACGTAATCCCATTTCGGATGAACTTCAAGTATCTTTTGGAATATCTCAATTGCGGGTTGAGGTCTGTTTTCAGCCAAACATCGACGTCCGACCTCCACGGTAAGATCGCTACCTGCGTATTGCCCAACAGGCATTATGATGTCCTTTGTCAGCGAAATCAAATCATCTAATTTTCCTGCTGAAACAAACGCGTCTATTGCTTTTCTATAGTCGTAACCAAGGGCAGTTGAGTTGTTTTTGAGAAGTATCGTATATTCAGGCAAGGCTTCTTCTGCCATGTTATTTCGTTCCAGCATACGGACATATCGCAGGCGTATGCTGCTGTCATTAGGTCGGAGTGTCAATGCTGCCTTAAATGCTTCTGCTGCTTTTTCAATTTTGTTGGCACTTTCATAGAAAATAGCTAACTTAATTTGGGTTTGGTATGATTCAGGGTTCTTTTGGAGCTCTGTAATGAGCAAGTTTTCACGGTTCTGCATATCTTTTGAACGGCTTACTAAATTTGTCGCCCGTCTGAAATTATATGCATACATCATCCGCCCATAGCGGTCAGGTCGGTTTGTAAATCTTAGCGCCCGTTCCGCAAGCAGCGCCGCGTCCTGTCCTCTACCGAGTTCACTCAGATGTTCACCTAACTCCATCAGAAAATTAGCATTACGTTGTGTCATTGCTAATACCATCGCTTTTTTGGCAGCAGCGATCGCGTACTGCGTAAAACCTGCGTCCTGTAGGTTTTGCGAAAACTGATAAAGTTCTTGCGTACCCGTTGGTGAATTCAAGAGTTTTGCCATCAACTCACGTAAAGTGACAGTATCACCTGTATGAATGGCAAGCTGCAGCATAAGATCGTAATACTGACGACGGTTCCGTGGTTCTGCTTCAGCAAGGTCCTCAAGCATATTTAATGCTTCCCTAAATTTACCAGTCTGAATAGAGACAATAGCGGTGTTGAGTTTGAGCGTAAGGTCATCTGGGAAATCCTGATGCAAGGTAGAGAGGATCTCTTGCGCCTTATCGCGTTCCTCATCCCACCAATAGCAATAACTCATCGCTAAACTCGGATAAATACGATCTCTACCTTCTGCTGCATCCAACTCTTTTTGGAATTTTGTGAATAACTTCCCTTGTTGTTCTCTTATCCAAAACTCACGGAAGATTGATTGCAGGTAGTTTAAACGCTGACTATTAAAATAGACTATTGGCGTAGGATAAGTCGTCTGAACGGGTCTATAACCATAATAATATGATGATGACCGCGCAAGTGCATCAACGCGTCTTGGATTCGCACCTGTCGGTTTTGTTCTTTCACAGAAAGTCCAAAAGAGTACAATCGCTTTATCAGGCTCTCCTTGCTCAATGTAGGAGTCTGTAAGTTTTTCAAACAACTGCCTATATTGGTACTGCTGTGCTTGCGGCGGTTTCGGCAGATTAAGCAGGATTCTTTCTGCTATATTTGGCTTTTCAACCAGATGAAACGCATCCACTAACGCATAACCGGTATTGAAGTCGGCAACCTTCGCTTCCTCAACTTCGCTCAGGAGTTTTGACGCATCCTCCTTTTTCTCATTCCGATACAGCATTTTGGCATATTCTGCGATATATCGGTAACGCGCTTCGGGAACCAATCCAGGCATATCGTCAAGTAGCTTTTTCAACGTTTCGTAATTAGAATCTTCCTGCATTGAACGGTGCAAACGTAGCGGTTGGTATGCCAAATCATTCGGTGAAATCTCAATCAACTTATCAATAGTTCTTTTTACCTTGTCGTTGTGTTGGATTAGCGTATAGAGCCTTGCCAAAGTCTCAAGTGTCTTGATGTCTGTGGGATTTGCTTCGGCATCAGTCTCAAATTGTTGAACAAGTTCAGAAAGTTTGCCATGTTGCTGCGCAATTGTGGTCAAATGCACGAGAGCACCAGCTTGGGCTTCTTCAAACGTCTTCGGCACCCAGGCAATGCCACTACCCGATAAAGTCGGTTTACTCTGAATCTCTCTAATCGTAGTACGTGAAAGCTCAAATTTATTGTAGTCAACACCCGGAATAGTAGAAGAAACATAAATTGAGGATTGTTTTGTCCGCTGTTTTGTCACATTTTCAAGCGGTTCAGACATGTCAAGAATCCGTTGAAAATAAGGACGTGCGCGTTCTGATTCATTCATGCCAACTAACATTGCCCCCAATCGATAAAGTGGAATGTGCGCATCCGTGCCGGTGATTTTCTCTGCTGCACGGTCAAGCACGAGAAATGCATCTTCTGATAACCCGTGCCGAAGTAGTAAAGAAGCAAGTTTGACTTCAGCCTCAAGCGTTTGATTTTTTGCGTGTAGCAGTTTTGTCCACGCTTGAATCGCTTCCTGCTCGCGTCCAGCATCAAACAACAATTCGCCAAGTCTTTGCTGGTGAGTTAAATTCGGATCCGCTTTGACAAGCCGCTGCTGATACGTAAGTGCTTCTTGAATCTCCCCAAGTTCAATACTAATTTGTGCTAAGTGGTTCAAGAGTTCTGGGTTTTCACGTTGTTTGTTTAATGCTTGTGCCAATTGGAAACGTGCACTCGGTAGGTCACCCTCCATTCTGTGAAGTTCCGCGAGTGCTAAAACGGGTGCTACCTGACCCGTATTTGACTTCGCCAATTGCTTTAATTTTTCCTCAAAATCGCCACGTCTGCCGAGGTCGTAATACACATCAGAGAGCGGTTTGACAAGAGAGAGTTTGTCACTTACATTATCGCTCAAGTCCCAACATCGCCAATACTGTGCAAGTGCTTGTTGGAGTTTACCAGAAAGTTTATAAGTCGCTGCTAATTCTGAGCGAGTGTCAATTGCTTCTGGACGTAAGCGGATAGCCTGTTTCAAACTGTCTATTGCAGTTTCATAGTTTCTGGATTGTTTCGCAATTTGTGCAAGCAGTTCGTGCCCTTCAGGATTGCGCGGACTGTGTGCAATGACCTGTTTGGCTGCCGCTGTTGCCGCATCAAAGTCCATGACGTTCAAATACGACTCTGCGATGTTAGCGTGATACTCACGAGCATTTGCGCTGTCCACTTCAATCAGGTGCATGTAGGTAGCATTTGCCTCGTCTCGTCTACCTTGACGTGTGTAAACCTGCGCAATCCATCGGTTGATAGATATATCGTCAGGTATGCGCTGCTTCGCGTTCAATAAGACTTCCAATGCATAGGTTATATTCCCCAACTTCAGGTACATTTTCGCGAGTTGTTTTTGATGTGCAAACATCTCCGCATCAGTCAACCCGGGCTTCTTTAGTTCTGTTTCCAAGGCTTCAATCTTATCAACAAGTGTGCCTTGCCGACGATAGAGTTCAATCCTTTTATCATCCATCTTTTCAGCAAAAAACTCGTTTGGCGCAAGTTCCATCGCCGCTGTGTATTCTGTAAGTGCCTCATCATACACTTGGTTTTCCATGAGGTGTTTTGCCAATGCTTCACGATAGCGATATTCATTTGGCATCAACTCAACCGCTTTTCGGCTTGCAGCAACCGCCTCAGCTTTGAAATTCTTGGCTTTGAGCAGTTGCGCGAGTCGATCATAATTCTCTGCAGTGGCGTTTTCATCAGCAACCATCCGATTCCATGTCTCAAGTGCTTTCTCACGGTTCGCTTGACGGAAATAAAATTCACCAAAATACTCTATGTAATCCAGATTATTCGGTGCAAGCGATATTGCTTTTTCATATTGAGAAACAGCATCTTCAACCCATTCGTGTCCGGTGTAAATCTCTGCTAAAATGAGGTGTGTGCTTGGATTGCTCGGATCACGGTCAATCATTTTCTGGTATACCGCCTTAGCCTTATCCTGATTTCCGAGTTGTAGATACAATTCACCGAGTTCTCGGTAAATACCAAAATCGTCTGGGTCCTGTTCACTAAGAATTTCGTATTCTGCTGCTGCTTCCGCAAACCTTTCCGCATTACGCAAGGAAGCAATAAGATTTAAACGTAGGTTCGTGTCGGTTGGGGCAAGTTCAAGTCCCTTTCGGTATGTGCTGATACCCTCTTCAAGCTGCTGATTTTCAATATATGCTGCTGCCAACAAACCGAGCAGTTCCGGTTCATTTGGTGTTGCTTCCAGTCTTGCTTGATAGTATTCGATTAAGCCACCCCAATTGCTATCCGCCGCAAAGATACCGATGATACGGTGTTGCAGGTCTTTGCGTAACCAGTTGCCGGGGGCGGTTAGAGCGAGTGCAGCGTCAAAACTTCTGATAGCATCCTGATAATCACCTTTTGCTTCATGAATATTGCCAATCTCCCTGTGACTCAAACAGATTCTATAAGGGTCATCCTTTTTCAGTTGAATTATTGCTTCATGTTGGGCAATTGCCTGTTCATAGAGTTCTTGTTCACGGAAAAGGTCTGCAAGTTCAATGCGTGCGAAGATGTCCTGCGGATCCAGTTCAGATATTTTTTGCCATGCCTGAATTGCCTCGTCCACCCTATCGCGACGAAAATATGCATGTCCAAGTGCCTTGTAGATTGCTGTTAATTCTTCGGGGGGTATATCTTGTGTCTGTTCAGAAAATGCTGCAGCCTGCGTCAACGCTTGGATGGCTTCTTCATGCTGACGCAAAGCCCCATACATCTTTCCCAATGCAAAATGAGGGTAATATTTATTTGGTGCAAGTTCAACAGCGCGTTGATATGCTGCAACTGCCTCAGTATCTTTACCAAGCCGTTTGTATATATGTCCTAAGATAAGTTGGAGATTGGCATCGTTTGGTTTTGCTTGTGCACCTGCTTGGTAATCACTGAGCATCGCCTCTAACCCAGCACCCTCCAGATAGAACTGATAGAGACGGTCAAATGTACTTCCCTCTTTCGGCTTACGACTCAGCATCAGTTTATAACGTTCAATGATTTTCTCATTGCTCGCTTCATCTTGGGAATTAGCCGTAAATGGGAGGTATAGGGTGGGAAATATAAAACACAACAGACAGGCGATAACTAAGAAGGTTACTTGTCTAAACATCAAAAACCTCCATGTGGAATAGGTGGGAAAATGTATTGTTTAATTTGATAGGGATTTTATGATTCAGATATGCTGCGAATTGGGTTTAACATGAAATGATTTCTGATTATATTAAAATCCAGATATGTGAACACCTCTTGGTAGGCACGGTTTCAAATCGCGCCTACTGTTGTACTGAATAAATATAAGTTTACTGTGTAAAACGGGTTTAAAAACTCAACCACAATTTATGAAATAAATCTGGGCAATTTCCGAATGAAACATGCTTAGGCAGAAGCAAGCACGTTATCCATCACCTCTTGCCACCTACCCTCAAACTTCTCACCAAACTCCTTTTCACCACCTGTTGCTAAAGGACCGGTAATCATGGGTTTCGTAGCATTACCACGTTCCCAGAGTTCCTTACCACCAAAGTCGTTATGTATAAAGTGTAGTGCAACCCCAGCGCGTTCTTTATCAGAGAGATTTGATTTGGTGCAGTGTGCGACCCCATAACAGAAGAAGAGCACGCCACCTGCCTTCAACTCAATAGACACTGCACGTTCTTCTGGTGGATCGCAACGAATATGGTGATCGCTCAACGGATCGCGGTAATGTGGATATGGTTCTCGATGACTACCGGGAATTACATGTATACAACCGTTCTCAATATTGGCGTCGTGAATAGCAATCCACATGGCTGTGCCGCGCAGCGGGTCAGCGATTTTGAAATACGCATTGTCCTGATGCCAACTCGTACCGATGCCAACTTTCGGCGGTTTCCAAAACGCTTGATCCAATTGCAACATAAATTCGTCACCGATGAGTTGTTTGACAGTGGAGACAACTTTCGGGTGGAAAGGTAACGCTTTGTGCAAGTCGCTACGATTGTTTAGCGGAATAACTTGCAAGTTCTGGCGTTCACCTTCATTGTCGCGTTTGGTACCGTCCTCTTGCACGGCGCAATTAATGCCGGCTCCTTTTTCAAGTTCAGTATTGTATATCCGTTCTAATTCAAGTCGAAGTGCTTCTGCTTCAACAGGTGGGAAAAAGCCATCAATTGCGAGGTAGCCATTTTCTTGAAAGTCCGCAAGTTGTGTGTCTGTTAATTGCATATTAATCTATTTTCCTACTTTTCTATTTGATTGGAGAATTCAGAATTAAGCTGATTGTTAGGATACAAAACCCATAAATCTGAAATGAATTATATCACATTTCAGATTTATTTTCTATAGGTTTTAAAATTTTTGGTTTATAGAAAAGAAGTGCAAAAATCTATTAAGTTGCTCATAATCTTGCCGAATACTTCTAAAAACCCACGAACTTTTTTCAATTTGAATTGACTTAATGAGAAAAAAGTCTGATAATATTTAGAACTTGCTCAAAACAAAATCTACCTTTTACACTAAAGGTAATAAACCATCTTTGGAAGGACTTTCATGTTACGTAAAATTTTACTCATACTCATTATTCTGTCCGCAGCGTGTATCGTCGCACTCACGCTCAACATTGTCAATTCTGCCGAAGTCGAAGCAGAAAAAGCGGCAGAAATCGCTGAAATATCAACAAAACCTTCAATCGTGGCGTTAGCAACAGCGATGAAAAGTTTTCGCGACTCACTGAGTGAAGAGCTGCTTGTTGATGCCTCGTATCCACTTGGACATAAAGAATCGTATTCATGGTCGAATTTACCGCCATCAAGAGACGAAGACCGAGGAGGTATTGAATTCAGCAGTTTGTCTGTTGATCAATTGGCTCGTTTCAATGAAGTTTTAAATGCTTTTCTAAGTGATGAAGGCTACACAAAGGTTTCACTGATTACTACACAATCCGAAACAGATATTGGCGAAGTTAGACACAGTTTTTGGAATTCACGCCCCTATTTTATCGCACTGTTTGGAAATCCAGAGACAGACGGTTCTTGGGGATTTCAGTTGGATGGTCATCATTTGTCTCTCAACTTCTTAGTGCATGGTGATGAAGTTACTATTGTCCCTACACATCTTGGAACTTCACCGACTACCATCAACGGTACTGTCGTACTTGACGGCGAAAGAGGCAACGCATTAGCCTTACGCAATAGTCTTGACGCGAACCAACAAGAGAAGGTAATACAAACGGGACGACGTGGACTAAAAGTGGGTCCGGGCAGAACAACTGACCCTTTCCTGAATTACGATTATTCACACTTCGTAGGTGTCGGTTTAAAGGCATCAGAGATGAACGATGCGCAAAAAGAGAATCTTCGGAAACTGATTAAGACCTACGTCTACAATCTTGAAACGGAGTTTGCGGATGTCTGGATGAAAGATATTGATGCTGAATTTGATGATACCTATTTCGCTTGGATCGGTGGCACAACTGAAAACGATTCAATTTATTATCGTGTCTTCAACCCAGCAGTCTGGATTGAATTCAACGACGAAGGCAGAGGGACAAATCATATCCATACAATTACCCGTTCACCCAATGGGAAAGACTACGGTATTTTTGCCTTGAATCGTGGTCATAAGACACTCATGGTGCACTATGCTATGGAAGATCATCATAAATTAAGCAATACACTATTTGATTATTACATTTCCGAATGAGCGCATACCAATAACAAGAAAGGTGTTTGTAGTCGCGCAATTCATTGCGCCTCGGACATTATAGTGGATTCTACAATTAACTGGACATCTGAACGGTAGGAGGGAACTCCGATTCCCGACTATAAACGGGTCGCGATTCGGAGATCGAAATCAACGGTATGAACGCCATTTAGGCATTCACCGCCTACAGAATATATGTAAACTCATTTACATAATTTAACCTAAGTTGCCACCTATAAAATACTTCTAAATCCATGGGATTTTCTCTATAATGTTTTTATGAAATAAAACAGAAGGAGAAACCCCATGGAATTAACCATTGTAGCAGTTTATACGATTTGTGACGATCTTTTAATTTCACTCGGTCATCAAACGCATCCACAAGCAAAAATGACAGATGCTGAAGTGATGACAACTGCGATTATCGCAGCACACTTTTTTAGCGGCAATCATCAAAGAGCTTGCTGTGTTCTGAAAACGCTTGGATACATCCCGAATATGTTGGGACACTCCCGATATAATCGTAGACTTCATCGGATACCTCATTTGTTTCAAATACTTTTTGAGTATTTCGCTGAAATCTCTAAATCCAATAATCCGAATGGTATTTATGCGATTGACACCTATCCTGTTTCTGTCTGTGACAACATTCGGATTAGTCGGTGTCGTCTCTATCAAGGTGAAGAATGGCGTGGTAAAATCGCAAGTAAACGCCGCCACTTTTATGGTCTCAAAGCGCATCTAATGGTCACTGAAAGTGGGCACATTGTTGAAGTTTTCTTCACCCCTGGCAAGTGGAACGATGTCCGAGGTATGCGATATTTTCCATTTGATTTGCCACAAGGTTCTGTGGTGTTTGCGGATAAAGCATATTGCAACTATGGTATTGAAGACGCACTGAAGGAAGTCGGTATTGACTTTAGACCGCTGCGTAAAAAGAACTCAAAGCGTCAGTTTGAGCCGTGGGAAGTTTATCTGCAACATTTTCACAGAAAACGGGTTGAAGTGACAAATAGTCTGATTACACAACTATTACCGAAGTCAATACATGCAGGGACTGCGACAGGTTTTGAGTTGAAACTATTTTTATTTATCATCGCAACCAATATAAAACAACTTTATGGCGATAGGTAGCAACTTGGGTTAATTTACTATAATACAGATGAAGGAAATATGAAGGAGGATTAATGTTTGATAAAGTTTTAGAAGAAGTTGAACAACAATGTCGTGCAGAACGAGTGCCAATGCTGGGACCTGAAAAGGCGAAACTCCTCGCAAGTTGTGTTGAGAAGGCAAAACCATCACTTATTGTAGAGTGTGGCACCGCCATCGGTTATTCAGGGTTGTGGATATTACGTGTCCTCAGAAATTTAGGCACAGGACGTTTGATCACGGTAGAGATAGACGCCAACAATGCACAACGAGCGCGCGATAACTTTGAAAAAGCAGGGATGGCAGACCTTGTCGATTCACGCATTGGGGACGCCGCAGAAGTCCTAAAAACCATTCAAGACCCGGTCGATTTTCTATTCCTTGACAACAACAAGGATGGTTATTTTGCCTGTTTCCAAGCGATTGAATCACGCCTGACTAATCCAGCAACAATCGTAGCAGACAACGTCGGTAGAGCGGACCAGATGGCAGATTTTCTGGAGCATGTCCGTTCCAACTACAAGTCCGAAACACATTGGTTCGAAAGTTGGCGGCGCAGACGCGGCGGTAACGAGGGCGATAATCAAAGGGAACGAAGGCGCGATGGCATGGAAGTTAGCATCTATCGTCGGTGATGCTATTAAATGTTGTGCACTTATCGGGGTTATAAACCCCTCCCACAAGAAACGTATCATCAACCAAATGTGCCTATTACCATGTTTGCGCTGGTCATTCCCTTTTAGCACAAGGTACAATAATAGAATCCACCATCCCGTGTAATATCTTCTTATCTGCAGGACACACTGCCGCCTGAATTCCACCAAGTTTCACAGTATCCCCTACAACAAAATAGTATGGACGCAGAAGCGGACGGGCTGGCATCTCTTGCATATCCTTAGTCTCAAAATCGTAGTATTGCATCCGTATGCGTTGGGCAGTGTGGAATCTTTGTAGGACGTGCGGTGTTTTCTTAAAAGACGCAAGACCATTTTCAATCACGGATTCCCATTCCTCTGTAGGCAAATCATGCCCAATGGCTACGCCCCGGCTACCCCACGCCAATTCCGAAAATCCTGAAGGTTTGATAACCAATTCCCGTTGTTTTTGTGTCACAGTGCTCAGTTGTCGCCAGTCTGTTACTGGCATGTTTTCTATTTCCAAGTTTGGAATTACTGCATGCGGTGGTAAAGGGCGCGGATCAAGTATCCACGTCTGTGGAATCGCTTCTTGTAGAAACGGATAAGTTTTTTTGCCAAGTTGACGCTGCCAAAACGACTGAAGTGATGGGTGATGAAAGAGTGCCAAACACAATTTTTCTTCCAAATAGGCTTTCGGCGGCGGTGTCATGACGACGGTGCGTTTCTTTGCGCTATAAAAGATTAGTTCTGCTTTGGGAATGTTGGGCAGATCGAACAACTCATAGAAACGGTAAACGACATCAACAGCCATTCTACCGTCTTCACTTTCAGCAAAGAGTCCATCTTCTGTAAAGATTATCTCGTGCGGTTTAACGGCAGCAGTCCTAAGCCCTGCATCGCAAAGTGCATTCGCGAGCCATACCATCTCCGGACGGTAATCTTCAGATTCATCTGAAACGACAATCGCAAGCGTAGGATCGTCTTTCTTCGCCAAAGCACGGATCATTTCAGCGTATCCGTTCACCATGCCGTCTTTTCCACCGATGATAGGATAACCGAGTTTCGTATATAACCTCGCAAGACAACCTGTCGCACCGATGAAGCCAGGGATAGAATCCAGTTCAGTTATCGCTTTGCTGTTGTCGGTAGTCGGCAAAATATCGGGGCGTATCACGCCGGGCAGTTGGCTTTTGAAACGGTTCATCCGTCCCTGCTGGATAACGCTTTCGGGTTTGCCAATATCCAAATATTCTGCTACCCAAGTCGGTTGAATGCCCCGCGCACTTTGAGAATAGAGTAGATTACAGGCACGATAAAAACTTAAGAGGTGAGGGCCGAGTTCCTCAAACCAATTCAAGTCCTCTTGTGAAATCCAAAACGGTTCTGGTGAGATACGCCATGACGTATTACAATCAGGGTGGACGTCACGTTTCTCACTGGAAAATAATTTTTCCTTCGGTATCTCATCGTTGATAAACAAACATATCTGTTTTACATCCAAACTAAAACTCCCTATAATTCATACATTCGCATATATTTTCTCTACTTGTAGAATTATACAGAATTTCTGTGATTTACGCAACATTAAGTGGCATTTCGTCAGGGTTATTCAGTTTTAAGAGTTTACCGTTATTGAGGTTTACTAAAAGTTAATATCCAAGGGTGGTAGGTGTGGTTTCCGAACCACACCATAAGCGTCAATTTAAGAAAAGAATTATGCACTGAATGCCCGGGCCGGTAGGTTCGGTTTGTAACCGAACCGGAGCCTACGCAGAAACCTCCACCTATCCTGTCCACTAAGCAGTGCTGCTCAACAAAACACCCAGGATTCGCCTGGGCTCGGTCCGGTTCGGTTACAAACCGAACCTACCGGGCCTGGATGCACGCTAAATTGACGCTTATAGTGCGGTTTCCGAACCGAACCGCATCCTACAAGGAAAGTGAATAGAAGGTTTTTGCTCTAAATTCGGTGCGGTTAGAAACCGCACCTACCGTTCTGGGGTATATAGCAGATGTTAAAAATTCGTAAGAAAAACCAAAACTAAATAACCCTGGGAATCGGAGTTCCCTCCTACAATACTATTGAATGGCTCTGGCA
This sequence comes from Candidatus Poribacteria bacterium, assembly GCA_965219695.1. Taxonomy (GTDB): domain Bacteria; phylum Poribacteria; class WGA-4E; order WGA-4E; family WGA-3G; genus MSPOR6. Next base: position 421,511 of record CBDCOJ010000028.1, read on the forward strand.
TTTCGTTGTGTGGAGTAGTGCAAAAAAGTGTGATGGTATTCGGCAGAAAACCTACTTACTATCACATCTCGATTGTCGCTCTAATCATTGAAGTGACGATACACCTTTTCTCTCAGCGTTTCCACCTCGGCTGTGAGTAAACTGATCATCTCACTCTGTGTCTGTATGAGTGCCGCAACCTGTGTCTCTGACGCGCTGTCCTTCCTACTACGCCATGTGATCATGAGTTGTGGAATACCTACGGCTATCACTATGAGAGCTATCAAAGCAAATACAAGGTTGGCGATCATTGCGATCTGTTTTTCAACGCCGGTTATGCGTTCATCTAATCGCGCAAAACCCTCTTTTAAAGTTACAATATCAGCTTTCATAGACTTGATATCGGCTTTCATAGATACGATATCAGCTTTTATAGGCGCGAGTTCTCTGTCAAGGACTGTTTCGATTTCCTCTTTGACAATCAAGCGAATTTCTTTGAGGTCTTGAGGTGTCAACTCAGCGTAAGATGGCAACGTAATTACACACAAACAGACCGAGAAACAGAAAATAGATTTCAACACGGTTTACTCCTTCGGAAAACCTCTTATTTTCAACGAAGGGAATTGTAAACAATTTTTCCAATTAAAACAAGAAAAATAGTGCAGTTCGTAGGTCGGATGGAGTTGGCGAAACCCATAGGCGTCAATTTAAGGATACATCCCATTGTTGGAGGGAAACCTTGTAAGCCCGATTTATTACCCAAAGATAGGCGCGTTTTGTAAACGCGCTGTTTATAGCGTCTGATGTCTGGGTTCGGCGCGTTTACAAAACGCGCCTACCAGGGACGAACCGCTAAATTGACGCCTATAGGTAGAGTTCACGAAACCTGACACATACTACTGAAGGATAACCTGTTTGACGAAATCAATCTTTTTTTGCGCTGCTATCGTTTTTATCACGTTCCGTGGCACCAAACTATCCACATTAATAAGTGTCAGTGCAACTTCTCCGATGCGTGAACGTCCGACCGTCATATCTGCAATGTTGATGTTATGCTCACCCAAAATTGTTCCGATTAGTCCGATCATTCCCGGTTGATCGCTGTTGTAAATTAGAAGAATGTATCCCTCTGGCTTCGCGTTCAGGTGAAGTTTGTTAATGCGAACGATGCGGATATCCTTACGCCCAAAGGTTGTTCCTGCAAGAACTGCATCACCTCTATCTGTGGTGACGGTCACAGTCATCAAGTTTGCAAAGTCTGCCTGTGAGTCGCTTTTGGTTTCAGTCACTGAAATGCCGCGTTGCTTAATTAAATAAGGCGCGTTCACATAATTAACCTCTGTTAGCACGGGTGATAATAACCCTTTTTGTAAAGCAACAGTGATGGGTGTTATATCTTCTTTCTGAAAAAGGGTGCCGCTATAATGAATTTTGATTGCCGAGATTTGCCCTTCAACAATTTGGGAGTGGAAACTACCTATCTTTTCAGCAAGTTGAAGGTAGGGACCCAAAATGTCAAACATTCTTGGATCAATTTTGGGTTGATTTACAGCATTGGCAACAGGTTTACCTCGGAGTGCATTGATGACCTGCTGTGCTACTTCAATAGCAACATGTTCCTGCGCTTCGGTCGTTGATGCACCGAGATGTGGTAGTGCGAGAAAATTATCCAACTCAAGGAGTGGACTATCCGTTGCGGGTTCATTTTCAAACACATCAAGCGCAGCACCCGCTATCTGTCTATCTTTGAGCGCGTGATAGAGTGCCTTTTCGTCTATAATACCGCCGCGAGCGCAGTTAATTAGACGTCCAGTAGGTTTCATCAGTTGGAATTCGGTTTCTGCGATGCTGTGGTATGTCTCCGCATTGAGGTGGGTATGGATTGAGATATAATCGGATTCTTGGAATAACGTCTCGCGGTCAACGAGACGGACTCCCATTTTTTCAGCAGCGTTAGCAGAGATATAAGGGTCAAAAGCGATGAGTTCCATGCCGAAAGCGAGTGTCCGCTTCGTAACTTCACGTCCAATTCTGCCGAGTCCGACGGTGCCGAAAACCTTGCCGTACAGTTCACCCCCGATAAAGTCGTTCCGTTGCCAAGTTCGGTTTTTGAGGGAGATACCAGCAGGGACAATGTTGCGTGCCATCGCCAATAACAACGCAATCGTATGTTCCGCCGCTGCAATCGTATTTCCGGTAGGCGTATTGACGACTAATATGCCGTTTTGCGTTGCTGCTTCTACATCAATGTTGTCTACGCCAACCCCCGCACGACCAATAACTTTGAGTCGTTTTGCTGCGTCAATAACATCCGCTGTTACTCTCGTTTCGCTTCTAATCAGTAGGGCATCATAATCGGCAATCCGTTCCAACAATTCCTCATGGGGCAACTCCAACGCTACATCAACCTTGAAATCGCCGCTTTTGATGAGAACGTCTAAACCCCGCTGTGATAGCAAATCGCTAACCAGCACTTTGTCCATAGTTGAAATCCCTCCTGCTAACCTTATGGCGTTTAAAATTGTAACACCTAAACCCTCCGCTGTCAATTAAAAGAATTATGGCAGATAAAAGAATTATGGCAGATAAATTTACAACCTTGCCTACTAACGTGTAAAGATATACGTAACTTAGACTTGGATAGTTACTTTAGTATATCTTCGTAGTAGTCTATCTACTCTAAAATTGCGGGTATAGGTCGCGATTCGGAGATCGCTCCTACCAACACCGCCCGCTATTTGTAGGAGGGAACTCCGATTCCCGACTATTGCAGATACCTATAATTTTAGAATGGACTATCCAGTAGGTCCAAATCAACGCCAAATGCGCTTGGCAGAATACGCGTTTGGTATTCTGCATGATTTGGCGGGTAGAGCGTGCGAAACCCGAAATTTTATTCTTCTTTTGAGGAGCCGCTAATACTGAAAATGTTACCATACGGTATGATTTTTCATACCACGGTATGATTTTCAAATTCGCTATAAACCCAGTCTCTGATTGGGTTTAGAAATGATTTTTTGAAAAGTCATTAATTTTATTTTTTGGACTTACCCAACTTTCACGATTTCTCAATTAATTTGGCGAAATTTGTATAATTTTCAGTTGAATAATGCGTTGCCTGTGTGATTTCAATTTGTTGGATTTCCTGCGAATTTTTGTTAAATGATTTCAACATTTTTTGATTAAGTTTTGAGCCAGAATTGCGTGCCGTTTTACTTACTGATATTATACCTTGTTGTTAGGTGATAGTCAGAAGTTTTTGTGGTTTGCTGGACAATAAATATCCAATATATTTACAATAAGTTTGCAGGAAAGTTTCTGTTCTTCTAACACATATCTCTTGACAACATTAAGATTTAATGAGAAAATACAACAAAAAAATAAATCAAAACGGAGCCATCATGCAGCAACCCGGCATCCTTCAAACCATCCTAAAAGACAGCAACTACGACCTTGACCTATTCAACGAGTCCGAAATACAGGATTTACGGCAAAAGGTGGAAGGCAGCGAGAAACCTGGTATTTACTGTGATGTTCGGAGGAAAGCGGTTCAACTAAAGCCGGAGGAGGTTGTCCGTCAACTCTATGCAGCACGACTTCTAAAACAATATCGTTACGACACAGATCGCGTCCGATTTGAACACTCTGTAAACTTCGGCAGAGAAAAGAAACGTGCAGACATTGTTATCCTTGACAAAGATCGTCCTGATACGCCCTATATTATCGTTGAGGTAAAGAAACCGAAACTCCAAGATGGTAAGGATCAACTCCGTTCCTATTGCAATGCAACTGGTGCTCCAATTGCTGTGTGGACAAACGGACAACAGATTTCACACTACCACCGAAAAGACCCGAATTACTTCGAAGAAATTACCGATATTCCCAACGCTGACCAAACCCTTGCCGACATTCTCAATGAACGGTTTACCCTCAAAGACCTCATCATCAAGGACAAACTCGCAGCGGAGCGAAAATCCCTTAAAGACATTATTTTGGAATTAGAGGATGAGGTGTTGGCAAACGCTGGCGTAGATGTCTTTGAAGAGGTTTTTAAACTTATCTTTACCAAACTCCATGACGAATTTGAGAGCCGTTCCGACAAAGAGTACATCAACCGCATTTTGAGACGAGAAATCAACACGGTTGTGCAGGAATCCACTGAACCTTATGGTTCCAGAGGTGCAGACTATGAGACTATCAAGAAAGTCGTTGAAGCGATCCCAGATGACGATATGGAACGCGCGATGGAGTTCAGAAACACTGGGCAAACGGATAGCGAACTGAAATCAAAAATTCAAAGTCTTTTCAATAACGCAAAAAATCAGTGGAGAGGTGTTTTCCCAGAATATTCCGAGTTTGAACTTTCCGACACGCATCTATCAGTCTGTGTCTCAAGTTTGCAAGATGTGAAGTTGTTTAACTCCAATCTACAGATTGTTGATGAGGCGTTTGAATATCTTGTGAGTAAATCTGCCAAAGGTGAAAAAGGGCAATACTTCACACCACGACACGTGATTGATATGTGTGTGAAGATGCTCAACCCGAAACGTGGCGAGTATATGATTGACACCGCCTCTGGCAGTTGTGGTTTCCCGGTGCATACCTTTTTTCAAGTTACCGGTTCACCTTTTACCAACGCAGAAATGTCCGCGCCTGACAAGCAGTATGTGCGTGATAACATCTTCGGTATTGACTTTGACGAAAAGACGGTACGGGTGGCACGAACCCTGAACCTGATTGCAGGGGACGGTGAGTCCAACGTCTTACATCTCAACACGCTTGACTATGAACGCTGGATCGACAGAACCGAGAAAGATAAAGCATGGATAATGACCTACGGCAGAGGATTTGACCGACTAAAAGCGTTAAGAGCAGAAAATGAGCAAAATAGGCAATTCAATTTTGATATTCTGATGGCGAATCCGCCTTTTGCTGGGGACATCAAGGAGAGCCGTATTCTGCACCAATACACCCTCGGTTTTAAAGGGAACGGCAAGGCACAAAGCAAAGTTGGTAGGGATATTCTGTTTATTGAGCGGAATTTAGACTTTCTGAAACCGGGTGGCAGAATGGCAATTGTGTTACCACAAGGTAGATTCAATAATACCTCTGATAAATATATCCGTGAGTTTATTGCGGAACGTGCGCGCATTTTGGCAGTCGTGGGTTTGGATACCAATACCTTTAAACCGCATACTGGCACCAAAACAAGCGTACTGTTTCTGCAGAAATGGAACGATGATCCAGACCAAGGGCCGCTTTGTCCGAAAGTTGAGGACTATCCAATCTTTTTTACTGTCTCAGAAAAAGGGGGTAAGGATAACTCTGGCGATTATGTGTTCCTGCAAAACGAAAATGGACAGCCAAAATTAGACGAAAACGGACATTTGATCGTCGAACACGACCTACACAATCATGATGGCGAATTACCCGATGGGATTGCAGAAGTTTTTATTGCGTGGGCAAAGAGTGAGGAATTGAGTTTTTGGAGAGAATAGAAACTCAATCAATAGGACGTAAGCACGCTCTTATGAAGGAAAATCGGTTTATTAACCTGACTTTTCGATAACGGACTTGAGTTTTGTACAAACGTCTTTAACATCTAACTTAACTTCCCTCACATCTGTCTTGTCGGCTTTTTCGTGCATGACTTGATCCACACGTCTTTCAAGACGATCCAATCGAAGACCTACCTCTTCAAGTGTCTGTAATAATAATTTGTTGAAATGATCTGACATCGGGAACCCTCCTACATTGTAGGATAACAGAAATTCGTGGTGGATGTCAAGCAATTATTAGGTATATGAATAATGCAGTATTCAATCGTTAATTATCAATCTGTAGTAGATAGTTCACATTCTTTGCGTCTTGATGCTGAATTTTTCCACCCTGACTATCTGAAGATACTGCACCAACTTGAAGAAATTGGTTCACATAGGCTAATTGACTTTCAGGTCAAGATAATGCACCCCAAAGAGATAAAACGAAATTATGTAGATGATGGTTTTCTGTTTTTAAGAGCGCAAAACGTCCGTCCGTTATCTATTGATCTGACATCAAATCCTGTATATATTTCAGAAGAAGACGCAGAACGTTTACAAGAAAACACGATACATAATAAAGACATTTTGATAACAAGGACAGGAGCAAATGCCGGTCAGTGTGCTATCTATCTTGAAAATAGAGATGTTATCTCATCGTCTCACACTTTTATCGTCAAAAGTGGAAATCTAAATCCCTTTTTTCTCGCCATTTTTTTCAATACTAAGTATGGCACAACATTAATAGAGAGAGGCAGATACGGTAGTACCCAACCTGAAATTGCTCCACCTTTTTTATATCGGATTCCGATACCTGTTTGGGATGCCCTGCCGTCTGCAATAGAAAAAACGTATCTCCATTCAAAAGAGTTAAAGGAACTATCAAAGACGCGATATAACGATGCCCAAACCCTCCTTCTCTCCGAACTTGGACTCGCCGACTGGCAACCAAAGCAGCAGCTAACCTTTGTCAAAAACTTTTCCGACACGGAGCATGCTGGACGCATTGACGCAGATTACTTTCAACCGAAATACGACAAAATCATCAACACCATCAAAAGCTATAATGGTCAGGATAATTGGGATACACTTGAGAATCTGGTCACACTGAAAAAGTGTGTTGAGGTTGGGAGTAAAGCGTATATTGAGAATGGAATCCCTTTTGTTCGGGTAAGCAATCTTAGTCCATTTGAAATCACACAAGAGAAGTACATTTCTGAAGAATTGTACGCAGGGATTACGGAACACCAACCGAAACAGGGAGAAATTCTACTCAGCAAAGATGCAACCCCTGGCATTGCACACTATTTGCGCGAAGCACCCCAAAAAATGATATCTGCTGGCGGCATACTCCGATTGAAAAGCAAAACGGATAGAATCAATAACGAATACTTGACTCTGGTGCTTAATTCTATTTTGACACAAGAACAGGTAAATCGTGATGTGGGCGGCTCCGTAATTCTCCATTGGCGACCCGACCAAGTTGCAGGTACAGTTATTCCTATTCTTCCGCAAGAGAAACAGACTGAAATTCAAGAGAAAGTGCTTGAATCCTTTAGCTTACGGAAGCGTGCCAAAGACCTTTTGGAATGTGCTAAGCGCGCTGTTGAGATTGCTATTGAGCAGGACGAACAGGCTGCTATTGAGTGGTTGGAGGCTGTTTCGGAAACAGGTGATATTTAGCGTTATAATGCGATTGACGAGCACAACATATTAATGTATAATTATAGGAAAAAATTAGGAGGCGAATAACTGTGTCTGAAGGGAAAGCATTTTTAGAAAAAATACACATCAAAAACTTCCTGAGTTTACGAGACGTTACACTTCCATTTAAACCGTTGACTGTGCTTGTCGGTCCGAATGCAAGTGGGAAATCAAATACTTTCTCAGCATTGTATCACCTCAATAGGATGATAACCGAAGAAAAATCGCCTTTTTATGGGTTGACTGAGGATACCTTTTGGGCAGGTGAACTTCAAAAATTTTCTTTTGATTTACAGACAAAAGTAAAAGAATATCAAACCCAATATCACTTGGAAATAAAAGCTGAACCTGATTTTACCTACCATTTAGAACAGTTATTTGTAAACGATGTAAACGTGATTTCAATTCAAGATGGGAAGGGAGTCGTTCGAGATGAAAATGGTGAGAATGAGACACCATATAACTCCAATAAACTTGCTTTGAGTTCGGCTGGAAATTACGGAAACAAACCGATTACATACACCTTCGCTGAGTTTATTAAGGAATGGAGAATTTATGATTTTGATACAAGTTTTATACGTCAAGAAAGCGATATGAAATTCTCATCTGCTGCAACAGAGATACGAGAATTTCCAGAGCTTAACGAGGAAGGTGAGAATTTGGTGGAAGTTCTTTGGAACTGGTATGAGAATTCTCGTGAGAGTTTTCAAAACGTCAGTGATTCTCTTGCCGCAGACACAAACCGTGAAATAGACTACTATAAGGTTGATGGACGATACCAACTTTTTATAATTGAGGGTGACAAAAATCCTATGCCATTAAAAAATGCATCTGATGGCATACTGCGTCTTATTGCATATAACATCTTGCTGAATGAACCTGAATTGCCGCCCCTCATTGCGATAGAGGAACCGGAGCGAAATCTACATCCCGGTGCCCTGAAAGACGTTGCATACGTGCTTGAACAAATTGCTAAATATTCTCAAGTGATTATTACAACCCACAGTTCACAACTGCTTGGTGCATTTAATTCAGAAAGTTTATCGGATTCGCTTGGTGTTTTACTTTTAAACAACCGCCCTGGTTCCGGCACAGAGATACTCAATCTTGAGGATTACCGAGACGAACGAGAGTCACTTCAAGGTTGGATTGATGATTTTGGGATTGGCAGTGCCGTTTTTGATAGTAAACTCCTACAGGATGTTATGGAGGATAAATCCTAATGCCAAGCATAAGAATCTTGACTTTGGAATCAGACGACGATGCGGAAGCGGTCAGGTGCTTGGCAAAGAAGTTAGCGGCATTTATGCAACTCACACCGATACAATTCTACACCGCTGGTGGACCTCAACCACAACTTAGGAAGGTAATTCAGAATTATCTCAAACAGGATGACTATGTAATTATTGTCATTGACAGTAACGGACGGATGACACAGCATGAACGATCACAACAACCGAATTCGCTCAAAAATCAGAGTCGACGAATTGTCAATGATCGTCAATTTTCTGGTAAAGTTTTTCTCGTAGAGGCTATTCAGGAACTTGAAGCGTGGTTGCTCATAGATTGTATCGGCATATTCTGTTATTATGCAACGAAACGCTCACAATATAGGGAAAACTGTCGTGATAAGGTGTTAGCAGATCCGTCACTAAAAGGTTTCGTAAGCAATAATCAGAAAGGCGATACAGAAACTATCGTTGAACCAGTAAGCGGTGGTAAAGGTGCCAAAGAATACTTAGAAAAGTTCTCTGAAGAGATTCTGCGTAAACTCAATCCCAACATCCCGTTAAAGAACGTTTACCGTGAAAGATACCACGAGACGCGATCCCCTGAAGTAGCCGAACATATTGAGATCAACAGAGAAACCTTGCGGCGCAATAATTCTCTCAAAAAACTCGGTGATGTAATTGCACAATTTCAATAAAATTGTTTCTCAGTTGAAATCGCTATTGAGCAGGACGAACAGGCTGCTATTATAGTGGATTCTACAATTAACTTTACATAATTTGTTGGAATCAACTTCAAAAGCACCTTGATATTTTGAGTTCTTTGTCGGACACTCCCCATCTCATGACCGTCCCCAACGAAAATCCGTATATCCAAAACATTGGATGTCAACAATCTAAACCTTAAAATCCGTGTCATCCGATAAATCCGCGCAAATCCGCGATTCAGACAAAAACGCTTACACACTACTGAAAACTGATAACTGACCACTGATAACCATTCCCCGCAAACCTATTGGATATCTATTGGATATCTATTGTTCCGCACGCCACAAAAACTTCTGATCGCCACCCACCATCAGTTATAATATCAGCATGAAAAAACAAAAACTATACCCCAAACGAAAAAATCACGTCTTTGAGCTGGATCACAACCTGCACGAGAGAATGCAGAAATTGCTTGACAGAAGATTGCAAAGAATCGAACGGGACCCAGACACCGACGAGAACGATAAAAATCTATCCCAATATATAGCCGACCACAATAGACTTGTCCGAACAAAAGATACAATATGCAGACGGGAAAACATTGAAAACCGCGGATACGACACCAACGCTTATATCACCGCACAAAAATATAAGGAAGAACAAGCAGCAAAAAAACAAAAGACCGACACAACACAGCACAACGCCACACAGAATGGGCAAGCAGAACAATCCGAAAATGCCGACAAAACCGACGAAATAGAACAACCTGACGAAGAACCACAAGAACTCACACATCTGCATCCCGAAATGGAGCAGTATCAATCCGTTCTGCCCAAGCAAGATGATAAAGACGATACTGGTAGGAGCGATCTCCGAAACGCGAATAAGAGTGAACCCCGAATCCCAACTAAAAACGAACCCCGAAACGTGACTGCCAGCAAAAAATCAACACCTAAACAAAAACCACCTCGCATCACATACAATCCCAACGGATTCCGTCCGCACGGACAAATGCGCGACCTATTCAAATCACATGCAAACATAAAAATTGCAGGTGGTACCTACGACGCAGGCAAAACTTATAGCTGCGTCGCATACATAGACCAATTAGCAAGGAACTACCCCGGTGCACGACTCACCTTCATCCACCGCAGTCTCAAAAGAGTATACAAAAACATCGTTCCAACCTACGAAAAATATCTTGGATTCCGACCCAGAAATCGCGCCGACCCGAATCCAACACCTATCACACGATACGGCGGCGAACATCCCGACTTTTTTGAATACTGGAACGGTTCACGCATCTACATGAACGGATTAGACAAACCGCAAAACTTACTATCCGACTTCTTTGATGCAGGCTTCGTCAACCAAGCAGAACTCGTCTCCTTTGACACATGGGACGAACTTACCGCAAGAGTATCCGAACGTGCAGGTACACTGCCAATCGCATTCCTACTCGGTGATTGTAATCCGAGCACACCGAACCACTGGATACGCCAGCAGACAAAAGCCGGAAAACTCGCATATTTCGAGATGACATTCAGAGACAATCCGGAAATATACAATCAACAGACTGGCGAGCTAACCGAAAAAGGCAAGCGACGCGTTGAAAGATTACAAAACCTTGAAGGGTTACGATACAAACGCGGATACGAAGGCAAATGGGTGTCAGGCGAAGGACTCGTGTTTGATGCATTTCTGCCTGAAGTGCATGTTATAGACAATTTCACCATCTCAACGAAGTGGGAACGTTACATCAGCATCGACTGGGGATTTCGTAATCCGTCTTGTTGTATATGGTGGGCGCGGTCACCAGACGACCGTATCTATGCATACAAAGAGATATACAAAACGAAACTGACGAAACCCGATTTTATACGAATGATAAAGGCAAATTGTGACGCTTCAGATCGTATCCGATACGCAGCGGTAGACAGCGCGGATCAGGATGCGGTTGAGCAGCTACAACGAGCGGGATTCCGTGTCAAACAACCCAAAAAATCGCGTTCTACACAGATAGACGCTATCAAGGAACGCCTAAAGGTAGACGCAACGGGTGCACCTGCAATCTTTTTTCTACGGGATAGACTTGTCCATCCGCCGGATGAAGATTTGAAGGACACATATCGTCCGCTTGAAGTCACAGATGAGTTTTTGAGTTGTACTTATGATGAAAATATGCGTGGCACAAACAGGGATGACGAGGCAATCAAAGGCGATAATCACGGCATAGACAGCACCGCCTATTTTATATTGAGTCTACAAAACAGGCGAAGTATCGGCAGTGGACGCGTCGTTCACGGCACCGTCCGGTTGCGTTAATCTCTTTGTAGACATCTTCCTATCTTTTGTGGGAGGGAAACCTTGTAAGACCGATTTATTACCCAAAGGTAGGCGCGTTTTGATGAAGTTTAAGAAAATAAATCGGTAATGTGGCGAGGTTAGGAAGTAATCAACGATGTGAATGCCATTGGCTGAATGCGCTTTTGGCATTCAGCATGATTCCTCGCCTCGCCAGCAGGGGAAGGACACTTGTCTTGTGTGTACCAAAAATTGCCGAATTAATCTTCATGTAAACGCGCTGTTTTACAAAATGCACCAGAAATTAAAATATTTTACAATTTTTCTTGACAAATTTAATTCAAATAATATATCATAGAATTAATATAAAATTAATTGAACACATAGACAAGTTTTCTATTTCATGACATCAAATAAAAAAAATAAAAAAAGCATCCGTTTATGGCCCCTATTCATCATCGTTAGTCTCACCGTTTTAGCGTTCGGGTTAGTGTGGTCGTTGGATGCAGACCATCGCCAAGACAAAGTGGCACTTACGGTTTTAGTCCTCATCATAACGGTTTTTCTCGGTATCGTCTGGTTGTTATGCCTCTCCCGCTTGGCATGGCGAGTTAGATTCTTCTCCTTTGGTATTATCCTTCTAAGCATCGTTGCATTCGCAACCCTATTTCGATTTAATGGGTTCAGTGGTGACCTTGCCCCGAAATTTGAATGGCGGTGGCGCGGGGAACCAGAGAGTTATGTCGCTTTAGCCGAGGCGCAGACCCCACAAGCTGCTGAGTTTCAGACAGATTTTCCGCAGTTCCTCGGACCGGACAGAAACGCTATAATCACCGATATCAAACTCAACACGGATTGGGAAAACAATCCGCCAGAGTTAGTATGGAAACAACCTATCGGCGCTGGATGGTCGAGTTTTGCCGTTGTAGGTGATTCTGCGATCACACAGGAACAGGAAAACGAATGGGAAAAAGTCGTCTGTTATGACTTTCTCACCGGAAAAGAGAAGTGGACACACAGAGATAAGGCGAGGTATTACACAGCACTTGGTCAACTCGGGCCGCGTGCAACACCAACCATTGACGGTGACCGTGTGTATACTGTCGGTGGCACAGGTATCCTCAACTGTTTGGATTTTGAAACGGGTGAACAGATTTGGTCTACGAATATCTTTGAGGAAAACGGTGCAAAAGCCCCGCCTTGGGGTGTAAGTATTTCGCCACTTGTTTTTGACGAACTTGTTATCGTGAGTGCCGGCGGTGCAGTGGCATATTACAAAGAGACAGGCGGTATTGCATGGACAGGGCATAGACATCGTAGTGGATACAGTTCACCCGTTCTGACTACCTTGGCAGGAACTGAGCAGGTCGTGTTATTTAACAACGGTCTTGTCACATCTCATGAACCGACTACCGGCGAACTCCTATGGAAACAGCCGTGGCCAGCCGTAGAATGTGCTGCACAACCGACACCCCTTCCCGGAGATAAGCTTCTCGTCTCTACTGCTTATGGTGTCGGTGCTAAATTATTTCAAATCTCAACAAGTAACCCGTCACAAGAATTCAACGTTAATCTTTTATGGGAAACAATCCGATTCAAAGCCAAATTCACTACGATAATTTATTACGAAGGCTATTTATATGGACTTGATGACGGGATCTTCGCATGTATAGATCCATCTGACGGAACACGCCAATGGAAGCGAGGGCGTTATGGGCACGGACAGACACTCTTAATATCAGATGTCTTGTTGGTGCTTACCGAATCTGGTGAGATAATGCTTTTAGAGCCGAATCCCGAAGCGCATAAAGAACTTGCGCGATTCCATGCGTTAGATGGGCAGACATGGAACAACCCCGCACTCGTTGGTAATTATCTACTTGTTCGTAACAGTCGAGAAGCAGCTTGTTACCGGTTGCCAACTAAATAAACGGCTTCCGCGTTAAAGCATCACCACAATTTCATAAGCTATTATACCCGCATTTATCGGGATATTTTACATAAAAAGAGGAAGACAAGATACTGATGAAAACATACTTTTACAATTTTATTGGATTATTGGTTTGCTGTGGACTCATCGTCTTACTCTGCGGGACCACAGTAATTCATGCTGCTTACGATTCTTCAATTGATTCTCCGCTTGAAGAAAATATAGATACCTTAGTAAAACAGTTCCGTCCCAGAAAAGGATTGACATATTCTGACCGGACCAGTTTTGTCGTTTACGATATCTCAAGAAATAAAAAATTAGTATCAATTAACGAGGATACACAAATGATGGCAGCCTCGTTAATAAAAAACTTTGTGATGCTTGCATATTTTCACGAAGTAAAGCATGGACGACTGAAACATACAGATACAAATCGTATTCATTTGAAAAATATGATTAAGGTGAGTTCAAACCGTTCAACTAACCATTTTATTAAGTTGATCGGCGGACCGAGAACTGTGAATCGCAGATTAAAAGCCAACTACCCATACTTCAAGCAAACTGAAATTGTTGAATATATTCCTGCAAACGGACGCACCTATCGCAACAAGACCAGTGCGCATGATCTGAATAAGTTCTATGTACAGTTGTGGCACGAAAATCTTCCATACTCAAAAAGCATGAAGTATTACCTTGGACTTCCGAACGGAGATTATATCTTTAAGAGGACACGGATTCCCGCATCGGCGAAAGTTCTTAATAAAACAGGGACTGTTTACGGATTGATAGGAGATAGTGGGATTATCGTGATGCGTGATCCGAAGGGAAAACTTCGTCCTTATGTCTTTACCGGATTGATTGAAGATCGAAGCAAACCTTATGGAAGACGGCGTATCTCCTTTGGTGCTTGGGTTAGTCAACGTGCTAATATTCTACGCAGGGTTTCAGAAAAGGCTTACGGTTACATTTATAAAAGTTACGGTGGACGGTGGTAGTTTTATCACTCACTAATAACTTATTCAAGGGACTTCATGGCATCTGTTGTTAACATCGGTAGACGTATAGAACTTGTGCCGATTGATACACATTTCAAGGATATTACCATAGCACTTTATCGGCAACAACAAGGCGAGCGCGCGGTTTTCCGAGTGCATACCTACAGTCGTATTGAAGGTGCTGCAACACGGATTGAAGATGTAGTGCAGTCAATGAAAATATTAGGTGGCATGCAGGAGACTTCAGAAGGCATGCTCTATTTTCCTTGTGGTGAAAGACATGAAGCAGCATGTCGACGTGTATTTTTAGAGGCATGCAAACTCCCCCAAAACACATCTGTTGAACCACGCCCCTTGAACACGCTGGATAAAAAATCTAAACTAACTATTACTGTTGATTCTGTGGGAAACGGCATCTACCGTGTCAAATCAAATGGAGAGGGTCGTCCTGCTGCACGACGTGTTTCTGCGATTGCTGGCGGTTTAATAAAATTGGGTGAAATGGAAGCCGCTCAGGGTAATGAAGGTGATTCTGTTGCCTTCCCATGCGGACAGTCGCACGATGCCCTTGTTGGTCTCTTGTTAGTGCGTGCGCCAAATGTCCGAGTCATCATGCGTGAAGAGGAAGCAGGTGCTTCGCGTGGTGTGTTATCTGCACCAAGTCAACAAACATGAGGTAATCTACCGTGCATAATGAAGATAGACAAGTCGTCAAACCGATGTCCGGACGTGAACGTGTGCTTGCCGCCCTCCGCAATGAACCTACTGACCGTACCCCTATTTGCAATCCTACCTCTGTTGCGACCGTTGAACTGATGGATTTAGTTGACGCTCCCTTCCCGCAGGCAAATCGTGAACCAGAACTGATGGCAAGACTTGCTGCAACCGGCTACACGGAACTCGGATTTGACACAATAATGCCGGTCTTCACGATTATCCAAGAATCCAGTGCACTTGGTTGTAAAATCCAGTGGGAGCAGAAGGACAACTGGCCAACCGTCAAAATGCGCGAACCGATCTGGGAAGATGTTGACGACATCACCATCCCCAAAGATTTCCTAACACATCCCGATACGCAATGTGTGCTTGAAGCGATTAAGATTCTGAAGAAAGAATATGGTGATGAAGTTGCAGTCATCGGCAAGACGATGGGACCTTGGTCGCTTGGTTATCACTGCTTTGGCGTTGAACCTTTCCTATTGTTGTCGCTTGATGATCCCGGAAAAACAAAACTTGCATTGGATAGAATGAAGGAAGCCACCGTGCAGTTTGGCATTGCACAAATAGAAGCAGGTGCGGATGCCCTGACACTCCCTGACCACGCAACGGGCGACCTCGTTAGTGGTGAATACTACCAACGCTATCTCCGAGATTTGCACATTGAATTCGTAGATCGGATTCCGATACCGCTTATCCTACATATCTGTGGACGCACTGTGGATCGGATGGAGTACATCGCGCAAACTGGCATGGCAGCCTTCCATTACGACTCTAAAAATGAACCCAAAGAATCTATGGACATCGTTCAGAAACGAATCGCGTTGGTTGGCAATATCAACAATCCTGAAACGCTCTTTGCCAAAGAACCGGAAGCCGTCAATGCGGAAGTCGTGAAAAACCTTGAGGCAGGTGTGCCGTTAATCGGTCCAGAATGTGCTATTCCACTCCAAACGACAATAGAAAACCTGCAAGAAATTCCGAAAGCGGTTCAGGAATGGCATAAAGGACATACTCACCGTTAAGTTTATTGCTGAGGATTCGCGAAGTTCGTAGTTCATATCGTAGGTTGGGTTGAGGAACGAAACCCGACCTACTAAATCGGGGTTGAAAACCCCTCCAACAAGAGGAGATATCCTTAAGTTGACACCTATGGGTTTCACTTGTGGTTCAACCCAACCTACAGGACTATTGGTCTGTCCACTCTAAAATTGCGGGTATAGGTCGCGATTCGGAGATCGCTCCTACAGAAGATGGTCTGTATTTGTGAATCAACGCCAAATGCGCGTATGGCATTTGGCCAAATCAACGCTGAATGCGCGTATGGCATCCATTTCGGGAGGGAACTCCGATTCCCGACTATTACTGATACCTATAATTTTAGCATGGATACTCCACTATTTTGTGAATACTTTCTAAATAGCAAGTTCAGACAATTTGACAGTCCGTCCCCCTGCTTCTGCAGATTGATCAGCAGCAAAGACAACGCGATGTGTTTCAAAGGCGGTATCAAAATCGGTCAACGGCATCGGTTCGTTTCGTCCGATGCTATCTATGAACGCTTGGAACTGCGGTTCATACGGATGATCGCTTACATCACCAGAGTCAATGAGCGATGTTTCCAAGTTGCTCCATTTGCTTTTGTCCATGCCTTTAATCTTCGCTGAGTAGATGCGGTTATCAAGTAGACTCCCTTCACTGCCAACAAGATGTATGTGGAAGTAGTATGGCTGTAGACAATCAACACAAGAAGTTACCTTACCGATCTTCTGCCCACCCTCAAACTTAAGAAGACTCACACTGGTTGTTTTGTATTCATAAGGTTGGAATGCTTCACCGATAGACTGCGTATGATAACTGGTGACCTCTTCAACATTGCCATCCATAAAAAAGAGAAGTGCATCAAGTGCATGACACCCGGCAGTGAGTAAGGTGCTACCCCCAAAGTCTTTTTTGATGTTCCATTCATATTGCCCGTACCAAGGCCCGATGCCGTGGTAGTAATCTACCTCTGCGTAGTGCAGTTCACCGAGCAAACCGTTGTCAATTATAGAACGGATCATTGTGAAGTGTGCACTGTAGCGGCACTCAAAACAGACACATACATTGGCGCCTGTCGTTTTCACTGCATCGCGGATAGCTAAAGCATCTTCGTAAGTGATGCAGATCGGTTTTTCGATGATGAGATGTTTTCCTGCTTTTGCGGCAGCGATTGCTTGTTCTGCATGAAAGGGATGCGGTGTGCAAATATCTATGATGTGGATATCTGGATCGGCGAGCATCTTTTCATAGTCAGTATATGCTTTTAGCGGTGTGCCGTAAGTATCCGCTAAGACAGATTCATCGTGTTCGCGTCGTGAACAGATAGCGGTGACATCCGCTCCAGTAACGGCTTTGAATGCCTCAATATGTGCGCCAGCGACCCAACCGAGTCCCACAATTCCAACGTTTAAGTTCTCCATTTAATAACTCCTATTTCTTTAGTAGTTTTAGATATTTTAGCACAAGTGCGGAATTTATTAAGACAAAATTTTGTTGATATAAATTTGGTGTTTTTTTTTATACAATGTTGATATATAGTTGGAAGTGTCATTCGGTTTCGCGAAATGTCAAAAATATTTTGACATAAAAGCGAGAATATGCTATAATATTTTAAAATTGGCAAGACGTGTTTTCAGAACAAAATTAGAAGTCTTCTTACCCACCTTAATTTGCATCATAAGGAGATGATTCCGATGGACACCAAAATTTCCGATGATTTTCCCCCGAAGTTTGAAAAAGAAGGGTTAACTTTCGACGATGTTTTGCTCATTCCTGCGGAATCGAGTGTGCTACCAGATGGCGTTGACACAAGCACGCAGTTGACGCGGAATCTTCGGCTTAATATCCCTATCTGTAGTGCTCCGATGGATACTGTCACCGAATCAACTCTTGCGATTGCGATTGCGCGGGAGGGTGGTATCGGAATAATTCACTACAACTGTTCTAATGAGGAACAAGTATCTGAAGTTGACCGGGTGAAACGTTCTGAAAGTGGGATGATAAATGACCCGATTACGTTAACAGCGGATAAAACGATCCGTGATGCGCTTGAAATAACAGAGCGTTACCGCATTGGTGGTGTGCCTATTGTCACTGAAGACGGTTACCTCGTCGGTTTAATTACTAACCGTGACCTCAAATATGAGGATAATCTGGATCTTCCGATTACTGCCCGGATGACACCCGCCGACAAATTGATTACTGCCTCCCCTGGTGTTACACTTGACAACGCGAAACAAGTACTCCACAAACATAGAAAAGAAAAATTACCTATTATTGACAACGAATCCCGTTTATGTGGATTAATCACAATAAAAGATATAGATAAAGTGCAGATGTTTCCGCAAGCGTGTAAGGATGAGAGGGGGCGGTTGCGTGTTGGTGCAGCGATTGTGCCGTCAACCGCTTTGGAAGACGTTGAGATGTTGGTGAAGGCGGAAGTAGATGTGCTTGTGTTAGACACGGCGCATGGTCATTCCAAAAATGTAGTTCGGTCGACAGAGTATATTAAATCAGAGTTTCCGGATGTTGAACTTGTTGCGGGGAATGTTGTCACTCCTGAAGCGACGCGGAGTTTGATTGACGCTGGTGCGGATGCTGTGAAGGTTGGTGTCGGTCCTGGGTCTATTTGCACGACGCGTGTGGTGGCTGGTGTCAGTATTCCACAGATCACTGCGATTTACGATTGTGCACAGGAGGCGGACAAAGCAGGTGTGCCGATTATTGCTGATGGTGGTATCCGGTATTCTGGTGATATTGCGAAAGCACTCGGCGCAGGTGCAAGTTCTGTGATGATTGGTAGCTTACTTGCGGGGACAGATGAAAGCCCTGGCTCTACAGTTATCTATCAGGGCCGGACATACAAACTCCACCGTGGAATGGGTTCGCTGGGTGCTTTACGAAAACGAGGGGATGCTCTTGGAGAACAGGTGAGTGACGAAGAGATGTCAAAACTGGTACCACGCGGTATTGAAGGTAGAGTTCCTCATAAAGGCAAACTGAGTAACTATGTCTATCAGTTAGTGGGTGGGATACGATCTGCCATGGGGTATTGTGGGACGCCTGATATTGAGTCGTTACGTAGGGATGTCCAATTTGTTCGTATGACAAGCAGCGGTTACCGGGAAAGCCATCCGCATGATATTGATATTACAGAGGAAGCACCGAACTATACAGTTGCTAATCTGAACACATAAATTTGTTTGTTGAAACGAAAGTTTTACGGATCATAGAATATAGTAGGCGCAATGAATTGCGCGACTACAAACGGCTCAAATCCTTAGATAAAGATAGGTAGTTTTTAAATTTTTCTTTAATTCAGAAAGGAATCGCTTATGAAAGTTAACGAAGAGATGTCATTTTGGGATAGACTTTATATCCCTGCATTGATTAAGGGAATGTTTACAACGTTGAAACACATTCCTAAGAAGAAACTCACAGTTCAGTACCCTGAGGATCCGCGAAGCGTCAATGAACGTAATGACCGGTATCGAGGGGTTCACAAACTAACGACAACTGACAAGGATGAAATTAAGTGCGTAGCATGTTTTTTATGTGCAACTGCTTGTCCCGCAGATTGCATCACGATACAAGCAGCACCTGCACCGGAAGGTTGGACAACGAAAGAAGGCTACCAACGTGAAAAATATCCGGATGTTTTTGAGATAAACATGCTGCGTTGTATATTCTGCGGTTATTGTGTTGAAGCGTGTCCTGAAGACGCTATTCGTATGACAGGGTTAACGCTGCCACAATATTTCCGTGAACGTCAGGAAGAAGGTGAAAAACTCGGCAGTGCTCGTAGTGATTTCATCTTTAGCCGTGATATGTTGGTTGCAAACAATGACATCGCCCAAGAAGGGCTTAGCGTTGATGCGCAGTAAAAATAGTGCACTTTAGAATTAACAGGACATTTTGAGACTTTCGTTGCGCTTCGGAGATCGCTCCTACAGGATCAAAGTATTTAGCGCGCTCTTGAAATACAGTTGGTGCCACTGTTTTTAGAAAGGAAGGAAGGCACTGTCTGTAACGGACTATGATTTCACACCCCCCGTTTCCGAATAAACAATATCAAATACTCTACGCGGACCCGCCCTGGGATTACAAAGGTCAACTTCAGCATACCGGTTCTGGCGGTAAAGAAAGTGGTGGAGCGATTAGACATTATCCAACCATCTCTGTATCAGAAATGGCGCAATGGAATATTGCGGCTATATCCTCAAAGAATTGTTTGCTGTTTATGTGGAGTTCATCGCCACATCTTGACCAAGCAATCTTGTTAGGAAAGGCTTGGGGATTTCGCTGGGCAACAGTGGCGTTTGTATGGGATAAGTGCCGAGTGAATCCAGGTTTCTATACGATGAGCCAATGCGAATTGTGTCTTGTATTTAAACGGGGGACAATTCCACAGCCGAGAGGTATGCGGAATATTAGGCAGCTTGTTCAATCAAAGCGGACACGACATTCGGAAAAACCGGATGAGGTGCGACATCGTATTGAAGAGATGTTTCCTGAACAGAGCAAACTGGAGCTTTTTGCACGTAAGGAAGTTCAAGGTTGGGATGTGTGGGGACTTGAGATTAAGCAAGAATCAAACACTGAGGTAGGTTCTTGAGAGTCCTAACTATTGGAGTGTCTGCCGAAATTTTGCGGGTAAAGGTCGCGATTCGGAGATCGCTCCTACAAACACCCTTTTTGTAGGAGTGAATTCTGGTTCCTGACTACTGACACGACTCGCAATTTTAGAATGGACAGACTACTACAGAATAAAAGGAGGACAGATACTAATTGACACATGCATGATATATCTCTAAATTTTCACTCTGATTTACTTTTTACATTAACTGAAAAAATCAAAGCCAGTGTTGAGGGACGGATGAGTTGGGGAGACACTTTTGGAATCGGTCTCGGTAGCAAGAACAATAAACATTTGATTGTCTGGACACCAAAGGTTACCTCTGAGAGCCAGATTCTTCCGGGTTTTGACTCCGAAGATGGAGAACTCACTTTAAAGATGAAGCAGCGTCCGGGAGCTTGGGTATCCTGGATTGATGAGGCAAAGGTGCAAGCTTCAGCACTTGACGATTATGATCGCGTTCAGAAAAGTGTCCAAGAGTTAGAACGCAACGCCCGGCAAATCACGGATTTTGCTGATGGTGTTCTTGCTAACATTACAGTCCAACACTTAGGAAAATCTCTTACACTTTCTGAACTGACGGAAGAGGTTTTACAGTTGCGTTTGGCAATACCGAGTACTATCAAAACGGGCGGTTTTGTTCTTGCGAAGGCAGGAGATACCGAACGCTCTTCCGCTAAAGTTGTTATCCCTGAACAGACCCATATCCACAGAGTACATCTCAACGAAGATGTTGTACTTACAGCGGTGGAGAAAGAAGGGTATGACACGGTTTTGGTAGTGCTGCGTACTCATATTAAAAAGTATCCTGATCTCGTTGACTTAGGGTATAGTTTAACGTTGCATGAACGTTTTTTGAATGACGAAGTTTCTGAAACCCAACCATCTGTTCGGATATTGTCAACAGCCGCTGTTTACGATCCACTTGAACCCAAAACGCTAAGACTTGTTCCAATAGCATTCAACGCGCCCCCTCAAAAAATTGAGGAAACTATAACTGAGAGCACTTCAAAGATTGAAGACTATATGGTCAAAGCAAGTCAGCATGCGTATCAATTGATGACGCAATTTCACCAAGGAGTTGAGAGTCGGCTTAAAGCTTTGATGCTGAATCGTGGGCAACGGATTCATGATAAAGTATGGGATGACCTGGTTATTCGTGAACTGCGTAATACGATTGGTGCGTTTTCTAATTTCTATGCAGACTACCTTGGTGAACATTTTGAGGAGGAAGCAACAAAGACGACGACAAAGTTATTTAGCGAGAGTATTGATCCAATAATTGAATTTTGGCAACTACAAGAGAACCAACAGTTTACGCTCAACCACATGATTCAATCAAGTTACACATTGACGAATCAAATATGTGATAGAGCAGCCGCACTTTTCCACGACCTCGTTTTTGAAACAGATTTCATTGCAACTGGACTTGTCGCCCCGGTTGAAGCAAAAATTTTTGAGGGTGACGTTCCGTTAGATGAAATTTTTCTGCCTGAATGGACATCTGGCACTGTGCGTGAAAAAATGACACGCATTGGTTTGCGTTCCACTTTGCATGCTATGCAAATTGAGAGGATGCGGAACGTCTGGCTCACGCTACTTGAAATTGCTAATTTTGCAAGTCAACATAATCAGGAATTTGAAAAGGTTATTCAACCGTTTGAAAATATTCTGTTAGTTACGAAACCCGCAACTACTCAGCGGAACAACCGGACGAACCGCCAAACGCAATCAAAATTCCCAGGATTTGAGGTTACAGACGCGGAGTTTGAAGAACTCCTAACGCATGTGAAAGATCATTTTCCAACCATAAAGCGATGGATTGAGAAGGCTCCGCGAGAAACTGAGAAGCTCGAAACTTATTACAATACATTGTGGATTTTGGTGCTTAATGGAAAATATCGTGAGAAACTTTTGGGAGATTTTAAACCTACTTGTGACATCAATCTTAGTGTGCCAGACCAGACGAAAAGGTTGATGAACCTCACATTGGAAAGTCAACTTGTTGTAGAAAACGAGAAGGATCGGAAGGTTTTGGAACGCAACCTCAATCGTGCCCTTGTTGCGAAAACGGGACATAATCTGCGTGACATTACAACATCTGAAAAACTTGCTATTCACGGAGATGTTACACTTTCTCTACTCCGTCAAGAATTAGTTCGGTACGATGAAACGTTAGCGAAACGTTTTACCCGTCTCACAACCCCGACACGTAAAGGCAAAAAACGGAACGCTGCGCAAGCCCACAATAACGGCAACGCTACTTCCGAGGCAATTCAAGCGGAACAGGCAAAGGTCACTGAAATGATTGCCTTTTTGAAACCTTATGGAGAATCAGAGGTTATAAGTACGCTGGCGAATGCTGGACTGAATAGAAGTGTGGCAGAACTTGAACAAATTCGGAAACAACAAGTATTGAGTTTCGATTTAAGTGAACTTCCTTCAATAGGTGAAACGTGGCTCTCCGAAATCAAGACGTTGGAGGATTATCCCAATCTCCGAATGTTTCTGCTTCAAAATAAGCTGCCGATTTCAACGACTGGGCGTATTTTGATGGAATTACGTAGTATTTTATCAGACTCTCTTTTTAATCAGGTATTAGGGTTAATTCAAGAGGTCAAAGAGCTCGAAAATAGTAGTTATGAAGGGGAAGTTTTAGATCAATTCGTTGCCTATATATCTGAAAAAGTGTGGCGTTGGGAATTAACGCAAATTACATCTGAGGAGCTTCCGGTTGTGGTAAAGGAAAAGGTATTAACTTCGGCTATCTGTTATGAAAAAGAGGTGGAAACCTTGATGGAATACGTTGAACGCTACGATGAATTGTTACAGACTAAGTTGAAAGCCGATTCTCAGATGAACGTTGAGCGTGAAAACCTTGAAATACGATTTCAAGAAATTGTTGAGACTCTTTTATAGGAACTAACTGTATGAAAATCGCATTATTAGGATCTGGTCAGTTGGCACTTTCAGTTGCGTGGGGTATTTGTCATTCGGAGTTAGGACAGGAGGTTGTTTTTTCTACAAGCACGCAATCCCGTGGGAAACCTGGGCATCGTAGTTCAAGAAATTCGCGTCCAGTAGTTGATGGTGTGGAAGATCTCACGTTTGCAACTGCTATGAGTGCCAGTGATACTGCGGTTTCATTCACAGATTCAGGTGAAGAATTATGCGATGCTGACGTGGTTGTTCTGCTGCCCGCAGCTGCCCCTTTTGGTTTTCACTCGGCACAAGCATTGAAAACAACGAATCTTTCCATAGCGCGTCAGGTTGTCCCGAAGGTGCTGGAGCGGACGCAACATGCTAAAATGCTGGTCGCTGTGCCTTTTGCCAACTATATATCGGCCTGGATACATCAGACCCACGGGGCAAACAACGTAATCGGCATTGCAAATGGTGTTTCCACGGCACATCTAAAATCAGAAATTGCGACTCGGCTTGGACTGTCAGTTAAGGATGTGTCTGCATTGGCAATCGGAAATGATGAAGTGACGTATCCGTTACCGCAGTATTGTCGGGTTAATGGGATTCCACTTTCCCAACTGATGAATGAATCCGACATTGAAAGTTTATCGGAAGCTGTCGCTGCTCGCTGTCCATACACTTCGGCGAGTGAATGGACTTTGGTAAGCCATATTCTTCAAGTGTTGTCAGCAATCTGTCTTGATAAGAAACGGGTGATGAGTGTTGGCACACGAATTTCAACAGATACAACATCAGTTTTTCTTAACGTTCCATCAAAAATCGGCAGTGATGGCATTGAGCAGATTATTCCATTAGAATTGACAAATCCACAACGCGAACAGTTTACGCAACTGGTTGCACAGAGTGCAGCGTTGCAGAACTTTAGTTGAATGCCCGTTCATGTATTCATTTGTTCATAGATTTGTGAATATTTATGAATTGTCTGAATCGCGGATTATACGGATTCCGCAGATTACGCTGATTAGGAAGAAGTCGTGAACGGAGAACTTTCCTGCAGAATGTAAGCGGCGCAATGAATTGCGATTATAGTGAAACCCATAATTATTTTTACGTTTTATTCTTATGTGGATTTCAAACACACCATAAATGTAAGCGGCGCAATAAATTGCGCGACTACAAACGCCTACATTCTTAAATTGACGCTTATGGGTGCGGTTAGAAACCGCACCCATAAGCGTCAATTTAGCGTGCCTCCAGGCCCGGTGAATCAACGCCAAATGCGCGTTTGGCATTTTTCGGGTTCGGTTTGCAACCGAACCGAGCCCAGGCGAATCCTGGGTGTTTTGTTGAGCAGCACTGCTTAGTGGACAGGATAGGTGGAGGTTTCTGCGTAGGCTCCGGTTCGGTTACAAACCGAACCTACCGGCCTGGGCATTCAGTGCATAATTCTTTTCTTAAATTGACGCTTATGGTGCGGTTAGAAACCGTACCTACCGTTCTGGAGTATATAACGGGTGTTAAAAATTCGTAAGAAAAACCGAAAACTGAATAACCCTGCGCGCCTACTGAGAAATGTTGCATATTTTTGGAATCTTCTATAATATGTTTGACAAATGAGAGATATATATCAAAAAATCCCAGAATTGATTGAATCAGATCAAGTTGGTGCTTATTGCACTGTTGTTGAAACTAAAGGGTCAACACCGCAAAAGCCGGGGGCAAAGTTGTTGATCCTGCCAGATTTGCGTAATATCGGTACGCTCGGTGGTGGCTGTGTAGAAGCGGAAGCACGCCGACAAGCGATTGGGTTAATGCAAGGTGGGACGCCTCGGTTGCTTCAATTTCAATTGGATAGTGATTACGGTTGGGACGATGGTCTTATCTGTGGTGGGAATATGAAAATCTTCATAGATTTGCCGAGAACGCACGCTGAAGCGGATATGTTTTCTCGTCTACAGGAATTGAACGCAGAAAAAGTGCCACTCATTTGCGCAACAGTTGTAGAAAGTGAACAGCAAAGTGTAGATGTGGGTATGAAGATGATCTTTGCGACTAACGGTGAACGGATCGGCACATTAGGCAATTCGGATTTAGAAGCGGATGTGGAGAATCAAATCTCTACTATTCTTGAAGAGAACCGTGTAGGTGTGTTTCAACAGAACGAAACTACGTCAGTTTTTCTTGAACCGCTTCAGCCGAGACCAACTCTGCTTATTGCGGGGGCAGGGCATGTAGGGCAAGCACTTTGTCATCTCGGTAGTTGGTTGGATTTTGACATCGCAATCATTGATGACCGTGCAGATTTCGCTTCAACTGAGCGGTTACCTGAAGCAGACGAAATTATTATCGGAGATATTGCAGAAGAACTGCGAAAATATCCGATTAACCATTTAACTTACGTGGTAATTGTAACCCGCGGACATCAGCACGATGAGTCTGCCCTTCATAGTGTCGTTGAGTCGGATGCACGATACATTGGGTTGATCGGTAGCCGTAGAAAAATAAAGTTGATTTTCGATGATCTGCTGGAGGTGGGCATACCGATTGAAAAGCTGCAACGTGTTTATGCACCGATTGGGTTGGATATTAATTCCAAAACTGTGCCAGAGATAGCAGTAAGTATCGTTTCACAGTTAATTCAGGTGCGCAACGGTGGAGAAAAAGGGCAATCTTTTGAAGCACAGCCTGCTCGGATGCCTACCATAAAATTGTGAGGGTTGAGATGAATCATATTAATTTAGATAAGGATAAATCCTATACGCTTGCTGAGATTGTTGAGTTTGTGCAAACAACGCTTGAGGCAGTAAAAGAAAAATCTGAACATTGTGAATTCCAATTCACACCAACTGATGTCTATTGGTTGTTGCATGATATGCTTGGGTATGTGAACCATAATGTTACAGGTGAGTTTGCTTTGCGGCGACTGGAAAAAGGCACTTACCGTGTGCAATATAGGACTGAAGAAGCACAGAAACAGAGAGCGGCAAGAAAACTTGAAGCGGAAGTCCGTCAAACTGCTGAGTATTTAGAAAAGTTAACGGGACGCCGCCCGCCGTGGGGTTAATTTGTCCGTTGCTTATATAAAGACTTTAAGGGAGTATATTTGTGAATCAGGAACAAAAGGTAACAGTTGAAGATATTGCAATGTCCGTAGATGATTTGGATGCTGAAAAGGCTGCCGACATCTTTGAGGCGCATGGATGTCTTGTTGTGCGGGGTCTAATGAAACCGTATGTTGAGGAAATTCATAAAGATGCTGAAGCTGCCGCAGCTGAATCGTTATCAATGCTTGACGAGGCACAACAGATTGTTGAAGGATGGCGCACACCGAATGGCACGCTTTTCATTCCCGCGCCATCAGGATATGATCGAGATAAACAGATTATGGTTTTGGCAATGAATTATCAGACAAGCGCGGCATTTTTCCACTCCGCTTTTGATGAAAATGCTATAAGTATCGTTGAAGCGATATTGGGGCCGAACGTTGAGATTTTCGGGAATGGACAGTGTCTCTACAAAGAGCCAGTAGGTGGGCATCCGAAGCACTTGCATCAAGATTCTGCATACTTTGAGCATCGTTATCAGGGACCTGTCGGTATTTTGAACTATGTTGTGGATACTGACCTTGTGAACGGGGCATTATATGTTGTGCCGGGATCGCATAAACTGGGACAACTGAAGCACGTGGATACGTTCTCGCATCTTGGTTTAGAAGAAGATGAGTGGCCCTGGGAGAGCGCACTCCCTGTTATTGGCAAAGCGGGGGATTCAATCTTCTTTAATGTCAAGACTGTGCATGGGTCTAAACAGAATATGTCGGACAAACCGCGTCCGGTTTTCATCAATCGTTACCGTCGGACAGATGACTTTGTGATAATCGGTGGGACAACAACCACGAATCGGGCAGAAGCGGAGAAGCGAGCTGCCGCAGCAGAGGAAGCGAAGAAATCTAATAGTGATCGTGGTTTGATGGTGCGAGGTTTCCGTCCTTATTCTGCATAAGGTGAGCAATTCAATTTATAAAACCGTTCCATCACTGGGACGGTTTTTTATGTGCTCTTTACGGTTTGATATCCCAGATTAACACCGTTCCATCCGAACTTCCGCTGGCAAGTGTGAGTCCGTCAGGACTAAGCGCAAGAGAATTCAAGCTGCTGTGTCCTGATAGGGTAGATTTGATTTGCAGTGTACTCATGTCCCAGAAGTGTATTATTCCATCACTATTTCCATTTACAAGTGTTTTGCCATCAGGACTGAAAACAAGTGAAGTGACAGCACTACGTCCACGGCTTTTGATATTTGGTGGATCGTCTTTCCTGGGTGGTAGGTTTGGAGGTTGTGTAAATAGATCGTTTCCAATAAGAGAAGTTTTGTGATTACCAGTGGTTGGATCCCACAAATGGATAGAGCCACTACGACATCCAGTGGCAAGTGTTAACCCATCGGGACTGAAGGCGACAGTCCAAATTTCATCAGTATGTCCTTCAAGTGTGGTTATAAGTTCTCTCTTTTGTACATCCCATAGATGGATGGTTTTGTCTTTGCTCCCGCTTGCGATAATGCGTCCATCTGGACTCAAGGCAATAGAAAGGATTTGGTCGTTATGTCCTTTGAGTGTTGTCTTGTCGTGCCCAAAGATAGCCCCTCGCAAACCATGAAAGAACGAGTCACGCGCTTTCGTTTTGGCGTTCCAGAATCGAACCTTTCCATCCAAACTGGCACTTATAAGTGTTTTGCCATCTGAGCTGAAAATAATACTGTTTGGATGACGCGGAACGCTTTTACCAAATGCTTTACCGTGACCTTTAAGTGTAACTTGGTATTTGCCCGTAGCGGCATCCCATAAAAGGATTTCAGCTTTTGAAGCAGAACTCTGTATAGTAATACTTAAACTTGCAAGTGTTTTCCCATTTGGAGAAAATGCGACAGATTGAACCCATAACGGATATGGGTGACCTGTAAATACTTGTTTGACATTGCCTGACGATACATCCCACAGTCTTATGTTTTCTCTCTCATATCCACTGGCAAGCGTTTGTCCATCAAAGCTGAACACTATAGAATTTACTTCAGGTTTGTGCGCGGACAAGAAGCGTCGAAGACCGCATTTTTGAACATCTGTGGTGTCTATATTAAATAAAAAGATACCTGATTCATTTCGCCAAACCTTCCCTCTTGCAGCAAGCGTGCGTCCATCTGGACTAAACGTTAGATAATAGAAATGTCCATTTTCAATTAGTATAAACTTGGGTTTTGCAGTTTCAGGATCCCAAAGAACAATTTCACCATCACTTGCGACTGCAAGTGTTTTCCCATCTGGACTGAACGCCATTGATCCTGCTCTTTTTGTGGCATAATTCACCAACTTTGGTTTGCCGTTGGCAATTGCCAGCATTTTTACATACTTTGCATCTGCGGAGAGAGTGTTTTTCAGTTTGCCGGTTTGTGTATCCCATAACTGAATCTTATAGTCATTCCGGCTTGCTGTTGCGAATGTTTTTCCATCGGGTGATAGGGCAAATGGGTGTCTGAAAGTGCGTTCAAGTCCCAACCTTAATTTTACTTTACCGGTATCAGTGTCCCAAAACCGCACCTCGTCTCCATTTCTGCTTAAACCGAAGAGAGTCCTTCCATCAGGATTGAAGATAATGTTATTAACGCCAGTTGTATCCTCTAACCTAACCTTAAACTTTTCCGCTTTGATATCCCATAACCACATCTGCGTTGAGATATCCCACAACCGGACTTCATCTCCTCTACTACTCACTAATGTCTTACCATCAGGACTAAAAATTGTTCTATCTACAATTTTATGGGGTGTAGGAATTTCGCTGTGTGTTCCGTTCTCAATGTCCCATAATCTAATTAGTCCAGAAAAATCTGTACTTGCCAGCATTTGCCCATCGGGACTAAACGTAGCAGAAATGATCCTTTCAGTAGACCCCTCAAGCGTAGTTTTGAGTTGATTTGTATTTAAATCCCAAATTTCAATCCTATGATTTCGTGGAATAGCGTACATCTGGAAATCGGGACTCAAAACAACTTTATTTATGCCTGTAACGTTTGCTGGTGATAGTCTAATCTCTTTTCCTGTCATGACATCGTAAACCCAAATACCGATTGAAGTCATGACTGCAAGTTGGGTACTGTCGGGTGAAAAATGATACGATCTCCCTTTACCAATAGTCGTGAGATGTCCCTCATGGTTGCTGATTTTTCCTTTTCCGAGTCTGAACTTTGCGCCTTGAGGTAATTTCCATCGGGTGTAGTCGTTTGCGAAGGTAGGTGGAAGAATTGTGATGATGGATAGCAGTATCGTAAAAAAATTGAGCCTGTACTTCATAATTTGATTTTCCTATAGTGCTTGTCAACATATTATAGTTCGCGATTCGGAGATCGTTCCTACCTTATATTATAGGTCGCGATTCGGAGATCGCTCCTACCTTATATTATAGGTCGCGATATTGTTTAAACCATCTGATACAGCATCAGGTAAATAAGAACGCCTGTAACGGAAACATATAGCCAAATCGGAAGGGTGATTTTTGCGATGCGGCGGTGCTTTTCAAACCTTTCACGCCATGCCAAGTAGAGTGTGCGTAACGCCAATGGTACTATCGCAAACGCCAAAATGATGTGTGAAATCAGAATCGTAAAGTAGACAGGACGTATCCATCCTTGCTGTGTAAACTTGGTTGACCCTGCATTTGCATGATATACGCAATAGCTAATCAGAAAAAGCACAGACACAGCAAATGCAGCAAGCATACACTTTTTGTGCGCTGCAATTTTTCGCTGCCGAATTAGAACATACCCTATTGTCAATAGGATAGCACTGATTGAATTCAAAGTTGCATTGACGGTTGGTAAATCTGAAATCTCAAGCACGTTTACTCCTTTTCTATCGGGGCCACCGATATGCCTGAACGCCTTTGGAATTTTCCAGTGCAAACTCCCACCGTTTACACCATGTTCCATAATCAGTCTGGCAAGCCTCTGGACGCAAGCGGCTCCGCATCAAAAACGCAGGATAGTAGGGTCTGCCCGTTGGCTGATAAACATCATGATAACGGAGATCAAAACTCCATCGGACAGTCTCAGATTCATTCGGTTTTGCACTGTGGAGTGTGTAATTGTGGAACAGAATAACACCACCTGCCCGTATCGGCAATACCTTCGGTGTAAGGTTTGGTGGTTGATGTTCAGGTAGAACCACTAATCCGGCATCGTTCCAAGTGTGCGTGAACAACCCCATTTTATGACTGCCCGGTAGCACTTGTAGACACCCGTTTTCCAACGTTGCATCCACAATCGGTATCCAGATAGTTAACATAAAATATGGGTCGATATCGGGCCAACAGACGCCTGCGTCCTGATGCCAAGGTGTCGGATGACGTTGCCAAGGTGTCGGATGACGTTGCGAATCTCGTTTCGGCAAGACAGCGCGGATATGTTGAATAGGATTGCACACAATCTCAGAACCGACAAAAGATTCAGCAAGGTCAAGGATTTTCGGGTTTTTGAGAAAGTTGAATGTCGCTTCACCGCGTGCACGCATAATATCCAAATTTGTTGTCACCTCTGGTGCCTCAGCGGCGAGATGTAGCAGCCGCTCGGTAAAAGGTTTATCGGCATAAGTAGAGGTAACTTTTCCTTCCTTGTGCAATGTTTCAGCGCGTTCAGCGATAATTTCTGAGTATTCTGTTACCACAGGACCTAAATCATTCTCGTCTAACACATCTTCAAGTAGTAAATATCCGTTGTCATGAAAAAATGAAACTTCAGATTCGGTTAAGCGCATAATTGTATTTCCTTGTATTATAAAAAATCTTGTTATTTTGACATTTGCGTGTTAGGGTGAATCAAAGGGATTCATCTGAATGTAAGAGGCGCAATGAATTGCGCGACTACAAACGCCCTAAACCTATAGAGAACTGTAAGGGTAATTTTCGTTTTACCATAAACTATCCCCATCTTTGTTCAGGTGGATTGAAGACAAATCCGTGAAAGAACTTTCGTTGCTCTGGTGAGAGTTTTGAGTTATAGAATGCTTTCGGATATCCCCAATGCTCTTGGGAGGCAACCATCCACGGATGTTCGTAGGCGTAATAGAGCATTTCACGGCATCCCTCTGGCTTTGTAAAGATACCCGCAGAATGCCATAGCGCGTTATGGAACAGGATGGCACTGCCCGCTGGCGCACAAACTTCTAATGCCCCCGGATATTCATAAGGGTATCTCAAGTCTTCATGGTTCGGGTCATGCATGGCTTTATGACTGCCCGGTATGAGCCATAGATTGCCTTGTCCGCCTTCTGTCATATCTGTTAGATAGTAGCCGACTTTGAGTTGTAGTAATGGAATTGGGCGTAGGTTGCGATAGCCATTATCGTGTCCATCAATGTGCCACCCCATCGGACGATCCATAAGTTCCGCGCCGTGCTCAACAATTGCATCGGATGCATGATGGTGCGGCATCTCATTGAGTAGACCTGTGACGTAAGACAGCATCGGTTGCCAATCCAGCAGTTCCAAGAACAACGGATGATCGCCAAGTATGTAGAAAATACGTGTGCTTTTTTCTCCGTTGATATGCGTCATTCCTGTGTGTAGTATACCTTTTGCTTCACATTCCCGACGTTTTTTGATGGATTCAGCGAGTGCGTTTCTGAGAGCAGCGATATGTGGCCGTTCAAGAAAATGCTCTAACACTAAATAACCGTTATTGTTGAAAAAGAACCGTTGGGCATCAGTTAAATCATGCGCCATGTGCGTTACCTCTGTTGAGTATAGTTTTGATGATGTTGTTCTGACACGTAATCATTTAGTGTGGATATAACGTGTCGGGTTTCGCTGCGCTCTACCCGACCTTCGAAAAAGACTAAATTGACACTTATGGCAGAATACGCGTGTGGTATTCTGCATTGGTTAGGAAAACGCATTATAGATGTCAATTTAGTGAGTAACGTTTACTCATCTAATATACCTTTCGCCCCGCTGGGGCTAAAGATATGGTAGGTACAATTTTCTATACACCTGTCGCCTCTCCGAGGCTTTAGCAAATCACATCTACAGCACTGGCGGTGCGGAAGATTTATAGAAAATTGTTGTCCTTCTCCACTTGAGTCTATAAACATATCGTTCCTACGGAACTCAAGATGCAAAATCGGGCTTACAAAGCCCTCCTACAAAGAGAATCAACTCATAACGAACCAACAAATCCTATTTATGAGATACGCTCTATAATGTGGATATACATGTCGGGTTTCGCTGCGCTCTACCCGACCTACGAACTAATGTAAGAGGCGCAATAAATTGCGCGACTACAAACGCATGTGTTGTTTATGAAGAGTCACCATTCAGAAATGGTATTAGATTAAATCAAACAATTTTACGGCGTTTTCTCCGAAGATACGAGCGCGGGCGGTATCGGAAATGTCCATTTCCTTTATCAAATCCACAAACCGCGGCATGTCAACCCACGGATGGTCTGTCCCAAATAGCAGACGATTTTCACCTGCAAACTGATATGCATAGTGCAATGCCTGCAGCGATGGCGACACAGTATCCAAGTAAATACGACTTAGATATGCGCTTGGCGGTTGTGTAATATGTTCCCTCGCTCTACCTAATACTTCGGTCTGATGGTCTATACGTCCGCTCATATAGGGCAAAATGCCGCCTACGTGTGGCATTACAAGTTGTAGGTTTGGATGGCGTTCCAGAATGCCGCTCAAAATCAATCGTAACAACGCGAAACTGTTGTCTACCTGTAACCCCATCATGCCAATCATCCAGTGGTCTTTGATTGCCTCACCCCACGTTGGCACTGTGGGATGCATCACAATAGGCATCTGAAGTGTTTCGGCATGTGCATAGACAGGTTCAAAGTGTGGTGCATCAACTGGTTCGCCTCCGATATGTGAATAGAGCATTATCCCGCGAAATCCCAGTTCCTTAACTCTATCCATCTCCGTTATTGCCTCATCAGGATTTTGCCATGGGAGGCATGCTAACCCCGCAAAACGATTTGGATATGTGTCCACAAGTTCAGCGATAGCATTGTTAATTGCTTGTGCGCCTTTGTTGCCCAATTCTGGTGAAAGCATGCATGGCGGTGGTATGTTGGTGCTGAGCAGTGCCATGTCTACACCTGCTGCGTCCATGTCCTTGAGTTTACGTTTCGGGTCGTAAGCCTCGTCTTGTAGCCGAAATGTTTGCACATCACCATAAGTAACGACAGCCTCATTGCCGCGTCGAATAACTTGTGGTGGATGTGGGTTTTGTGCAAGGATTTCGATATAGGTTTTTGGGAATATGTGGCTTTGGCAATCAATTCGCATTTTTCTGGTCAGAGATGTTTATTTCAATATGTCTTTTAGTATGCCATGCCTAACCCTTTTTTATCAAGGAATCTTTTTATGCCAATCGTGGCGTTAATTAAAGAAGGTCGCCCAAACGATGGTCTAATCAACGTCTACAACCATAAAGGAGAATGGCGTTCATTCAGTAAGGATTGATTGTTTCAAAGAAAATAAATGCAACGAGGTCAAATTATCTTCAGCTAATAGCAAAGCACATATTAAGTGGGGTGAAGGCGGTACAATTTTGACTTGGGAGTCAAATAAAATAATTAAAAGTCGTTAAGTTCTTATTGGTTGGGTTGAACTGAAGGTGAAATCCAACATTGAGCATGCATAAGTGTCTCATGTTGGTTTCGTTCCTCAACCCAACCTACGAGGGGATAGAGTTGTTATAGACATATCGTTCCTACGGAACTCAGTTAAGGGGTGTTCCCGTTTTCTATAAACATATCGTCCCTACGGGACTGAAGATACTGTCACAACGGATTTTCCCTAAAATTGATGATTATGTGCGGTTAGGAAACCGCACCATAGGCATCAATTTAGTGAGTAACATTTGTGCATTTGATACACCTTTCGCCCCTCCGGGGCTTGATAAATACAGACATTACGCTGCTATACACCTTTCGCCTCTCCGAGGCTTTGGCAAATTGCATCTTAGCACCCGCTGAATGCCAACAGGCATTCATAGCGTTGATTTCGGTGCGACAGGTGTATAGAATAATTGTCTCACCAAAACCAAGCACCAGCGGTGCGACAAGTGTATAACACAATATCGGACGGAAATAGCCCTCCCACAAGAGAGATGGTTCTTAAATTGATGATTATGTGCGGTTAGGAAACCGCACCTACCGTCGAAAAAAGATAAATTCCGTTCATTTGGTATAACAATCAAAGTTACGTTCCGTTTTGCGGGCTCCACTTTATCATATAATCTGGGGGCATCTCATGAATGAACATAGACGCAGAACGTTCACGGTCACCATAACGGTAGATGGTGGAAGATAGATAAAGTTGATCCTGTGCGCGTGTCATCCCTACGTAGAACAGACGTCGTTCCTCCTCAATTTCCTCTTGTGTCATACCCTGTTTCCACATCGGAAAGCTGCCCTCCTCCATGCCGATGATGATGACGACCGGATATTCTGTGCCTTTTGCAGCGTGCAAGGTCATCAATGTGACTTGCTCAGTTTTGTCATCCATTTCATCAAAGTTGGTAAGTAATTTCTGGTAATCCAAGAAGTCGGAGAGACTATTTCCACCACCGACTTTGCCAAATTTCAATAACAAGTTTCGGAACTTCGCTTTTGCTTCTATCCATTCTGTATCTTCTCGGAAAATTGGTAAATCGGATTGCTGCAACTGTTTGATGAAATCTGCTGCTTGTTCTTTTTGTATAGAGGCAAAGGGAAGGTCGTCGGGGAAAGTGGCATGATGTGTTTTGACAAATCGTTTTGCAGCATTTAGGAATGCGTTCACTTCGTTCAAGTCGTTGCGTTCTTCAGGGATGCCTATTTTGGAAAGTATACCGACTCCAACGAGTGGCAGAAATTCTGTGAGCGATTTCACCTCACGTTTTTGCAGATCAATCCTTATCAATTCTTTGAAGATTAGTCTATTGGTTTCAACATCTTCCATCGCTCTGTGTAAACGTCCATGTTCAATCCCAAATTTCTCAGCGAGTGCGTCAATTCCACGACGTTGACGTGGGAGAAGTTTGCGTGCCGTAACAAGTGTATCGTAATATGGATTTGGTAAATTTCTTTTTAGATATGTCTGTAAGTCACGTTCGAGAATCGGGTTATCATACCGAGCTACATTATGTCCAATTAGGATACGATCTTGAATGAAACTACAAAATTCGGGGAGAACTATTTCAATACTCGGTTCATCTTTGACATCCTCTGTGCTGATTCCGTGAACCCGTGTAACCGCTGGTGGGATGTATCCGCCAGGTGGTTTTACCAATCGTTGAAAACTTTCAATTTCATTCCCGATTACATTGAGACGTTTCGCAGCAATTTCAACGATGTTTGCAATTTTTGTATTAACACCTGTCGTTTCCAAGTCGTAGATAACCATATCCGCCATGTTTGGCGTTTCAAAACGACTCAGTAGGCGTTGACATAGTTTAAGCGCAGCAATACTCCGCACTCCCTCTGATTGTAGTTGAATCAAACCTGTCTCCTCAGAGGTAGTGCCGATGAGTATTGTCCGCGCTGCAGTTCCTTTTTCACCAAGTTTAGCAAAGTCTCCAATGAATAGATTGACTGCGTTTCCATTCCGTATAGACTCAGTAGTCTTAGGTTGAGTTCCTTCCTCCTCAGATTCCGATTCTTGAGGCAAAAATTGGATTTGTACATTTTTATTCAGATAGGTTTTTAACGTCTGGTGGATAATCTCCGCTGCACAGTATTCATCAATTCCGTAACTCGCAGTAATCTGAATCGATTCGTCACGGTCAAGTGCACTATAAAGCACATCCTGTGCAAGTGCCAGATTCTGCATCTGTGGTTGTTCTTCAATGACTGACAATTCTTTGGTGCGGTAGGGTGAACGAAAAAATTCTAATCGTGCAAAGAGTTTTTGCACGATTTTATCAATTTTTTCATCTTCAATATCGTCCGCTAATGCCTGCAGTTGTTCCCAAAATTGACGTATGTTTCGGCGCGTCAAGGGTCCGACATCCTCTGGATACTCTTCAATATTTTTCAAGAGTTCCGCCAATGTTAGTTCTTTACGTTGTGCTAACCACTTCAGGCGAACCCATGTTAAATCGTCAATTCGTTTCTCAGGGAAATTAATAGCATATTCAAGGTCACGTGGGAGTTGCCATTGGACAAAACAGAGATAGGAGAGGATACCTTTAAGATTTTCATCATCAAAGGAATTGGTCGCTCTAATCCGCTGAAATTCAATGCCGGTTCGTAGGAACTCTTCTTCTAAAACATCTGCGAGTCTATGCGTACGGTAAAAGACTGCAATATCGCGATAAGAAAAATTACGTTGCTTTACTAAGTTTCGAATGATCTTGATGATATTCCGTGCCTCTTCAGAAGGAGTGCCGAATGTATAGTGATAGATATTTCGCCCTTCATCTTTATGGGTTATGAGGGTATGCTGTTGCTG
Organism: Candidatus Poribacteria bacterium; assembly: GCA_965219695.1. Taxonomy (GTDB): domain Bacteria; phylum Poribacteria; class WGA-4E; order WGA-4E; family WGA-3G; genus MSPOR6. Next base: position 458,711 of record CBDCOJ010000028.1, read on the forward strand.
CCGTAGCGGGTTTTTTGCGATTACCTCCTGTGCAGCGTGTAAGATCGTCTCGCTACAACGGTAGTGATCATCTAATGTGACAACTTGCGGATCAAAATCAGTTTTGAAATTATCAATATACTCTGGATTTGAGCCGCGCCAACTGTAGATAGATTGATCTGCATCTGCAACAACCATCAAATTATGTTCTGGAGAAGCACAAAGCAGTTGTAGGAGACGATATTGGACGTTGTTCACATCGTGATATTCGTCTACAAGGATATGGGAGATGGTTTGATGGTATTCCTGCTGCACCTCTGGCGCTTGTTCAAACATTGTCACCGTTTTTAGGAGGAGATCATCAAAATCGAGGGCATTGTACTCAATGAGTTTGTTCTGATAGGTTTTGAACGCATTTTGGATATTTGCTGCTGCATCTGGATCGTCTATTTCAATGAGAACATCTGGATCAATGAATGGGTCATCTGTTTCGTTGTCAAGTTTGCATTTGGCATCGCTGATGATGTTCCGTAGTCGCCATGGTGGGTAGTTGTACGAATTTAGATTGAGTTCGTTGACGACTTCCAATAATATCTCGTCTTGGATTTCTTGATCAAAGATAGCAAAGTTTTCGCTCAATCCGATATGTTGGGCATGTTCGCGAAGAGCTTTGACACAAAAGGCGTGGAAGGTGCTGACTTTGATGTTAGAGCCGTGTGGTTCGCCAATTTCGTTGTTGACACGTTCTCGCATCTCTTGTGCGGCTTTGTTAGTAAAAGTGATGGCAAGGATACTCTCCGGTTTGATTCTGTGTTGGCGAATGAGGTAGGCGATGCGGTGGGTGATGACTTTTGTTTTGCCGGTGCCGGGTCCTGCAATGACGAGCATTGGACCTTTATTATGGATTACAGCTTCTACCTGTTTTTCATTCAAATCATGGAGCATGTTCATCTCTATCGCCTTGTATCTTTAGAAGAAATTATGTTGTTCTTTCAAGGTTTAATGTGACACAGGACTACGCTACGTCGAGTTATACGAAAAGCCAATTTTACGAATGTTAGTATATCTTATTTAACAGGAAAATACAAGTATATTGTCAACAAAGCAGGGTTGTTCAGTTTTAAGAGTTTACCGTTATTGAGGTTTACTAAAAGTTAATATCCAAGGGCGGTAGGTGCGGTTAGAAACCGCCCCATAGGCGTCAATTTAAGAAAAGAATTATGCACTGAATGCCCAGGCCGGTGAATCAACGCCAAATGCGCGTTTGGCATTTGTCGGGTTCGGTTTGTAACCGAACCGGAGCTTACGGAGAAACCACCACCTATCCTGTCCACTAAGGAGTGCTGCTCAACAAAACACCCAGGATTCGCCTGGGTTCGGTCCGGTTCGGTTACAAACCGAACCTACCGGGCCTGGATGCACGCTAAATTGACGCATAAGGTGCGGTTAGAAACCGCACCTACCGTTCTGGTGTCTATAGCAGATGTTAAAATTCGTAAGAAAAACCAAAACTAAATAACCCTGTCTACAAAGGTAGCACTATTAATCTTCAGTTTTACTTGTTTTAGTTGGGGAGTCGTGATTTGAGAAAATCTCAGTCAAAGCGATAATCATTCAGTTCGTCTAACACCACAGTTGCATAACCACCTGCAGGCAACGTAAAACAGAGGTGTAACCCCACATCAGCAGGTATAACCTGATGTAATTCCATTTGCATGCGTAGTGGTCGCCGTGTTCCTGGCAACCGAATTCCTGCCACTTTGCGAAATGCTTCATGTTTTACTCCTTCCGTCGCGAGAAGTTCTGTCTCCAACGCCTGTACTTCACGAGTAGGTTGCCGCATTTTGTTGCCGAAGATGGGGCCGGAAGGACTAATCTCAAACGCATCTGCGCGCGGTTGTTCCACCGAAGCGTTTTCAACAAGAAACGGTGCTCCGTTGCTGTGTTTCACTGCAATATCGCCATCCCAAAGTTGCCCCAAATTTGGTAATCGCTTCTCTAAAATTGCATTAAACAGATATGCCTGATATGCGGATAAATATAGTTTTCGCATCCGATGCGGTATACATGTCACTGCTTTCTCTATTGATCCTTTTTCTTTTTCGCGTTCAATTCGTTTTGCTAATTCGCTGAATTGTGTAGTCTTGTCCGAAAGCACGTAATTTAGTGCTTCTTCCCACTCTGCTTTTATCAGAGCCTTTCCTATTAGATGTGAGTCTTGCTTATTGCCAAACCGTTGTGCGCCGAACCGATTTGGCACACCTTCAGATGTCAAATGTTCTAACTCTTTTTGGACAATAGGTAATGCATTTGGCGAAATACTACGTAACGTTATTTCAAACCGATTGCCGCGAAGATGTCCGACACGCAACTTATGTGCATGTTTCTCTGCCCACAATATCTCAATTTTCGGTAGCTCTAACTTCAAAACCTGCTCAGGTGGAACACCTTCAATAGACAACACTTGTGTTGTGACGGCTTGTTTATCTTTTAGTCCAGCATATCCAAAATCTTTGGAGTTCACCTGCAATGCGCGTGCAATTTGATTTATTGCTTCTAAAGTGCTGATATTGCGTTTTCGGATGGCGAAAAATGTGTGCGTGCCTTCCCGTGAAGGTTCATAAAGCGGTAGTTCTTCAACAATGAAATCATCTGGTGCAAATTTCATCTATTTTCCTCTGTCTTAATTGTAAAAGGGTGACACCTATCTGTCAAGTTTTGCAGGGTGTTTCCAACCAAACAGAGATTCAGGGTTATTTAGTTTTATGAATTAGCCATTGATGAGTGTTACTAAAAGTTTATTTCGTAGGTCCAAATCAACACCAAATGCGCTTTTTGGCGGGTAGAGCGTGCGAAACCCGATAAAATCGTGAACGTGTCGGGTTTCGCTTCGCTCTACCCGACCTACAATATCTACAAACGCGTTTGTTATTAAATCGGGGTTACAAACCCGCTGAATGCCAAAAGGCATTCATAGCGTTGATTTACTCCCACAAGAACACTTCGCGACAATTGAATGCCTCTGAACAGAGATTCAGGGTTATTCAGTTTTAAGAGTTTACCGTTATTGAGGTTTACTAAAAGTTAATATCCAAGGATGGTAGGTGCGGTTTCCTAACCGCACCGCATCCTACAAGGAAAGTCAATAGAAGGTCTTTGCTCTAAATTCGGTGCGGTTAGAAACCGCACCTACCGTTCTGGGGTATATAGCAGATGTTAAAAATTCGTAAGAAAAACCAAAAACCGAATAACCCTGACAGAGATTTTATTGCCCTTGACATCCCTCTCTGAATATGCTAAATTATGGTAGATTTAATAATTATTTTACACGCTGCGTTGACGAGGTTAGGAAGAAATCAACGGTATGAACGTCTATAGGCGTTCCCCGCCTCGTCTATCGGGACGAAAGTGTATATTTATTTTTATAATTCATCGTAAACATATAAATTCAATATGATGAAGACAACGCCAAAAAACAGAGTAAAAACACATGCCAAAAATCAAAATACTCTCAGCAGATGTGGCTAATAAAATTGCGGCGGGTGAAGTCGTTGAACGTCCAGCGTCCGTTGTCAAAGAACTTATAGAAAACGCAATAGATGCTGAAAGCACAAGTATCCGCGTTGAAATCCGCGCGGGTGGAAAACGACTCATCCGCGTTTCTGATAATGGCAGCGGCATGGAACGTGAAGATGCACTGCTTGCTTTAGAACGTCACGCGACGAGTAAAGTGAGCCGTATTGAAGACCTTGAAAATATCCATACTTTCGGATTCCGTGGTGAGGCGTTAGCAAGTATTGCCTCTGTATCTCAGTTTGAACTCCTCACTCGGACTGCTGATGCTATTCAGGGAACAAAAATTGACGTTGAGGGCGGCGTTTTTCGTTCAGTTGAAGAGAGCGGATGTTCACCTGGGACACATATCTCCATTAACAATCTCTTTCATAACGTGCCAGCCCGTCTCAAGTTTCTCAAAACTGACACGACTGAGATAAACCATATCATAAAGCAGGTGACATGGGCTGCGTTAGCACATCCGAAAATACATTTTTCACTATCACACAATGGCAAATCAATTTTGGATGTTCGCGCTTGTGATTCGAACTTGGAGCGTGCACGTCTTCTATATGGCAAAGAATTTGCTGATAACTTGATTGAATTTGATGAAGAACTGCCGGACTTCAAACTTTCGGGGTTACTCGGAAAACCCGATTTTACCAAGCCGAACCGTGAATATCAACTCTTTTTTATGAATCAGCGACCCATCCGCAGTCAAATGCTCGGCGCTGCACTAAAAGAGGCACTTGGTGCAACAATTCAGAAAGATCGGCAGGCTGTCGCGCTGCTTTTTATGACGCTTGAACCCGATACAGTTGACGTCAACGTCCACCCTGCCAAAATAGAGGTGCGGTTTCGTAATGAGCGGACGATTTTTAGTGGTATTGTTAGAATGATTCGGAACGTTATCCACAAAGAGAAGTTTATTCCAAAGATTGAAACTCAGCCTACATCTACTGAAGCAGTTGAAGCAGAAAATAAAGTGACCAGCACACCGCAACAAATCCCAACGCCACAACCCCGCCCACAACAGCCTTTTTCTACCGCTAAAACAGTAGAACCTATTGAGATACCACAGCAAGAAGATGTCCCAACGAAAAAAGTTGAGTCTGAAACGCTTGATACACACCCCACAGTGGACACAGAGACTCAGCGGACATCCGAAGTTCCCAGAACTGTTGTGCAACCGCCACAACAAGCGATCCCTGAAGGGGCGATGCTTAAGTTGCTTGATTTTGAGAATGTTGAACTGAAGACGAATCTGTTTAAGACCTATATTGTTGCTGAAGGAGAAGATAAAATCTTTTTCATTGATCAACATGTTGCCGCTGAACGGGTGCTTTATGAACGTTTCGTCAACCAGATAAAAACTGACGGTATCCCGGTGCAAGTATTACTACTTCCAGTTACGCTTGAAGCTACACCGCAACAAGTTGCTATTCTCAAAGTGCACGAGGAAATCTTCAAAAAAATCGGGTTTGAGTTAGAGGAATTCGGCGGAAACACGATACTCATCCGAGCGATACCAACCCCATTGCCTACGCGAACCGCTGCTCAGACTGTTACCGACCTGCTTGATAAACTCCCCGAACAACCGCACACTGAGATTGAGTTACCCGAAGCACTTGATAACGCGTTGGTAACGCTCGCTTGCCGCTCAGCTGTGAAAGCTGGGGATACGTTGGACACCAAAGAGATGATTAACCTCATTCGCGAGTTGTCTGAGGCGAAACTACCTTTCAATTGTCCACATTCAAGACCCATCATCATTGAAATGGGGCGCGATGAATTGGAACGCCGGTTTCATCGGTAATATCATCCAATAAATAGTCGGCATCTCCTTTTAAAAAACGTTTGAGACACAATTTTCTCAAATTTATGCGACCGTTTTACTGACACCCCGCGTCATTATATATAGAAGGATGACTAAATTTAGTTTTCTCTTCTTGGAGGTGTTCGATGAAAAACAGTGATGTTGAACTGATACATAGTATTCTTGCAGGAGATGATTCTGCCTTTGCAAGTTTGGTGGAAAAATACCAAAAGCAGGTGCATGCACTTGCTTGGAAAAAAGTTGGTGATTTCCACATCGCTGAAGAGATTACACAAGACACCTTCCTCAAAGTCTATCAGAAACTTTCTACTTTGAAAAATCCGAATCAGTTTTCTGGATGGCTTTATGTAATTGCAACGCGTTGCTGTCTTGCATGGCTTCGTAAGAAACGCTTGGAAACAGAATCGCTTGAAGACATAGACAGTGAAATGATAGAGGAACCAACATATTCCCAGTATGTTGCTGAGGAACAAGCAAAAGTCACGGTAGATGAACAACGTAAAGTCGTTAAAAAGCTGCTTGCAAAACTCAAAGAAAGTGAACGGACGGTCATGGTACTTCATTACTTCGGAGATATGACGTGTGAAGAGATTAGTCGATTTTTAGGTGTATCTCCAAGTGCGATTAAGAGTAGACTCAGTCGTGCCAGACAACGTTTAAAGAAGGAGGAACCGATGATTCGAGAGGCACTGAGCAATTTTCAAATTTCTGCAAACTTAACTGAGAACATAATGAGAGAAGTTGCGAACCTTCAACCTGTTGTGCCTTCGGGGAGCAAACCTTTTATGCCGTGGGTGCTCGCTGCTTCTGGTGTTATTCTGATTGTGTTAATACTCGGGATGGGCAGCAAGGAATTAGCGCGTTTTCAGCAACCCTATAGTTTGGACGCGCAATCTGAGATAGCTGTGGAACTCGTTGATGCCCCTATAGTCCAGAGTATTGAAGCAAAACCGGATGTCAGAAATCTTCAAGGAAATAATGCTGATTCAACTGGCGCAGGTAATGGCAACGGACATGAATCAAATCAGGTTTTAACCGACGAAGTTGACTACACGCAATGGGCGCTGCCCGAAGGCACAAAAGCACGTCTCGGTAAAGGTAAGATAACTGGAAATATCGTTTTCTCGCCAGACGACAAGCGCTTAGCGGTTGGAAGTTCCATCGGCATTTGGATTTATGATGTGCGACCCGGCCAAGAAAAAGAACTCGATCTACTCACAGGACATACTGGTCGTATTACCTCAATAGCATTTTCTCCAGATAGTAGGATACTTGCCAGTGCAAGTTGGGACGATACGGTGCGTCTATGGGATGCATCTACAGGAATACATACAAGCACACTCAAAGGGCATGGGGGAAGGGCCACGTCTATTGCATTTTCTCCTGATGGCACCACACTTGCAAGTGCAAGTTCGGATTCGGCGGTTCGATTGTGGAATACGCACACTGGGGAAAACAAAGCTACATTCACAGGACATACAGATAAAGTCACTTCTGTAGTGTATTCCCCCGATGGTTCCACACTCGCGAGTGGCAGTGATGATAGGACGGTGCGGTTTTGGGACATACAAACCGGAGAACACAAAACCCTATTCACAGGGCATACGGATAAGATCACTTCCGTAGCGTTTTCCTTAGATGGTGCTATATTAGTGAGTGTAGGTGCTGATAGGACGGTTCGATTGTGGAATACGCACACTGGAATAAAAAAATCTACACTCTCAGGACACACAGATGGTATCAACTCTATAATGTATTCCCCTGATGGTAAAACAATAGCGACTGGTAGCCACGATAAAACAGTGCGGTTGTGGAACACACAAACTGGAGAACACGAAACTACACTCTCAGGACACACAGATGGTATCACCTCCATAACATATTCTTCAGACGGAAACATTCTCGCCAGTAGTAGTTTTGATGGAACAGTGCGATTGTGGAACGCACAAACTGGAGAACACCAGAATACATTTTCAGGACATACACGTTGGATCACCTCCATAGCATATTCTTCAGACGGAAACATTCTCGCCAGTAGTAGTTTTGATGGAACAGTGCAGTTGCGGGAAACACAGACAAGAGAAAACAAAACCACACTTTCATGGCATGCGCATACTGAACCTGTTTATTCCATAACGTTTTCCCCTGATGGTAAAACAATAGCGACTGGTAGCCACGATAAAACAGTAGGACTGTGGGACACACAAACCGGAAAACAGATTACAAGGCTTATGGGACAAACCAAAATGATAAATACCGTAGTTTATTCATCGGATGGTAAAACAATCGCTACCAGTGGGGTGGGCAGCAGTAGTGTGCAATTGTGGGATACTCAGACCAATCAACAAAGAGCTACACTCAAAGGACAGAAGGGATTCGTCACATCCGTTGCGTTTTCTCCGGATGGTAAAACAATCGCCAGTGCGGGTTGGGATTCGACGGTGCGATTGTGGGACACACGGACAGGAAGACACATTGGCACAATCGCAGGGCATGGCGGATCGGTCATGGTTGTAGAGTTTTCTCCGGATGGCAAAATAATCGCAACTGGAAATAGAGACAACACGGTACAGTTATGGGACGCGAGCACGGGGGACCACATAGCCACACTCATAGGACATGCAGATCGGATCGAATCCCTAAAATTTTCTCACGATGGTACCATAATTGCCTCTGGAAGTGCAGACGGGACGGTGCGGTTATGGGATGTTCGCACAGGAACGCACTTCGTTACGCTCTCAGGACATTGGGAAGTTGTCGCTTCTATAGCGTTTTCTCCAGATGATGTGACACTTGCCAGTAGCGGAACCGATGGCACAATCCTGCTATGGAAACTTCGTTAGTTGTTACCGATGTAGCCACAAGAATGAAGATTACAAAACCCACACTGCCATCTGTCCTGCTTGACGGTTGCACCACGCATAATACGGAATTGCGGTAACATCCATCTGTTTCAAACTCGGTTTCGGTAGGTAGAGACTGTTTTCCCAATCTGACGCATCAAAGACTGTGCCAGTGCCACGGATTAAGGTAATCCCACCGAGGCGTTTATTGTCAAACACTGCTTCTACGGCTGCATCGTCCACAAGCGATAGCGTTTCAAATGCACCGTCAGGATTGTCAATATCCTCAAAACAGTAGACAAGTGGGCCACGGCGCAGTGCTGACCGTCCAAGATTATCTCTCACATAAGGATGGGCGTAGATTCGTTCTACAGGCATATCCAAGTTCAATTCCACCGTGTCGTTAGACTGCCACTCTCTGTCAATTGATAGGTATCCGTTAGATACTGCATTCGCACTGTAAGATTCTCCGTTGATGCCGACCTTAAAATTGTTACACCAATCCGGAATCCGTAAATTTAATGCAAACTTTACAGATTTCTCAGGATCGACTGTTATCTTGACGTCTCCAGACCACGGATAGTCGGTTTCTTGCGTTAATTTCAAAAGGACATCGCCCTCTACTGTCGCGGAGGCAGTGCCGCCAACGTAGAGGTTAACCCATAAGTCGTTTTCGGATTGTGCATAAATGTACTGTCCCAGAGAACCGAGTAGACGTGCGATATTCGGTGGACAACATGCACACCCGAACCATGCATGCCGCTCCCTTCCACCACGACTCGCCAACGGATTCTGATAGAAGAAACCTGTGCCATCAAGTGAAACACCAGAAAGTGCACCGTTGTAAAGAGCGGTTTCCAACACATCAATAAAACGTGACTCGCCTTTTAATAGGAACATGCGATGTGCCCAAAATATCAATCCGATTGAAGCGCACGTTTCGGCATAAGCGGAAAAATTGGGTAATTCATAATCCTGTGTGAATCCTTCATTGTGTCCTGAGGGACCAACACCACCGGTAACGTACAGACGTTTTTCTACATTTTCCCAAAGTGCGTTGAGGGCGTTTGAAATGTCGGTATCACCCGTTTCAAGCGCAATATCCGCAGCGCCGGCGTAGAGATACATTGCACGAACTGCATGTCCTACACATTCTGTCTGTTCTTTTATTGGCTTATGTGCTTGTGAATACGTGCCTTCATATTTTCCATCTCGTGTGTAGTGATGCTGATACGCGCCAAGACCCCCCGGTAGGTCTGGATTTTCTAATTCCTTCTCAAACACATGTGGAGACTCTCCACGCGTCGTAACAAAGTATTCTGCGAGGGACATGTAACGCGCTTCGCCTGTTACACGCGCCAATTTGACTAACGCGAGTTCAATTCCCTGGTGCCCCGGCAAACCATCACGTTTTCCATGCCCAAAAGTATTATCAATGAGATCAGCGAATCGACACGCAACATCCAACAAATTCTGTTTTTCTGTTGCTTGATAGTGTGCAACACCTGCTTCAAACAGATGTCCCGCACAATACAATTCGTGCATCATTCCGAGGTTTTGCCATCTTTTTTCAGGTTCAACGAGTGTAAAATAGGAATTCAGGTATCCATCTGTCTGTTGGCTTTTGGCAATTGTGTCAATAACCTCGTCAAGTTCTGCTTCCCACGCTGGATTAGGATGTGTTTGTAGGGTATAAGATGCTGCTTCCACTAACTTATGAACATCCGAGTCGTTAAAGAAGATGCCTTCAAAGTTGCCTTCCATCACACCGGCGGCTTTTGCAAAGTTACTAATTCTGCCGGTTGTGTGGCACTGCTCAAGTTCATGTGGTATCGTTTTCTCTGAATTCGTTGTTTGTCGAGGTGACCAGAAGCGATCTTTTATAGTGACATCTGTGAACGGTATTGCTTTCAAAATATCATCCTTTTTGTATTTGGTGAAATATAAAAAATGTCAGTTTGACATAAGCGCGTAATTAGAAACCCGACACATCTTCAGGCAGAGAGTGCTTTATTGTTGGGTTTCGCTATATCTATTCTGATGAATGTGTCATTGAAAAGCAGGCTTTTCTTACCAGACTGAAGGGTTCTTGTTCATTCACCGCTCTACCCAACCTACGGACTCTGATGAAAATAAAAATAAATTAGGTAATTCCATAACCATGCCTGGTACGTTTAGGAAACTGCACCTTATGCGTCAATTTAGTGGGTAACGTTTGTGTATCTGATACACCTTTCGCCCCTTTGGGGCTTGTCATTGGTGGGTTCAACGTTTCCTATACACCTTTCGCCTCTCCGAGGCTAAGGTCAATCATATCTTAGGACCCGCTGAATGCCAAAAGCGCGTTCATAGCGTTGATTTCGGTACGGAATACGTATAGAATACTAAACAGATTCTCATCCTTAAATTAACAGCTAAGGTACGGTTAGGAAACCATATCTACCGTCCTTATGGAAACAGGAATTACAGAATAAATCGGTTTTATGTGGTATCAGCGGCTTCTCATGCTAATTTCTTGGAACGCTTCTGAGGGTAAATATTCACCTAACGCTTTCTGAACGTCAATTTCCGTAAGTTTTTGTGGTGTGATTAGTACACATTTGTTCCGCGAATTCTTCTTCCAAGATTCTTCAAAATCCTTGTAGGCTAATCTGCGTTTGGTGAGGTTGGTAGGGTCTTGGAGAGATACCATGCTTGATTGATCGTTGTATTCAGACATCGGCAAAATTTCTGGGGTTCGTCCTTGAAACTCAACCATGACGATAGGAGCCCATCCTTTTGCAATAAATCCCTTCAGCACATCAAACGAACAGTTGGCGATTACGGCACTATGCCGCACTGTCCTACGCGTCGTGGTTTGAAAATCATCAAGTGCATTTCTGCTGGTGACGCGTGGGCGTTGTTTGAAAGCGTTCCTGATGTAAGCATGTTTCTTCAAATCAATAGTAGCAGTTTCCGGTAATTTGGCTTCGCTTTGTGTGGATTGCGTTATCGTTGTCTCTTCTGCGGTGGTATTTTCCGTTTCAGGGATATACAGTTCCCCTTGCGGTACAGGACCACAATTAATTGCGAAAAGCGTGAAAATAAGCAGGACGACAAAAGCACACAACGTTGAATATAATGAACCGTTTAGTAATTTTTGATAAGTTTTTCTTAGAAAGGACGGACAGCGTTTCATGATTCAGTTTCTCCTTGAATATAAAACAGTTCTCGTGTTGTTAATTAATCGATTTTAACTGCGACTTCTCGTTTTTCTTTCCACGATTCCACGATGGCTTCAGTGATTCGCATTGCTTGTAAGCCATCTCGTCCTGTCGGTTCGGGTAGGCGATCATTGAGTAAATCATCTACCAGCGCCGCCATGCGCAGCGCAAAAGTCCCGTCAAATGCAAGTTGCTCCATCCGAAAAATAGAGGGACGATATTCCTCAACGACCTGATTATCCCGTTTCATCAGTGTTGCTTTGCTCAGGACGTTATCAACGGTGATTTCTCCAGCGGCGCCGCAAATTTCTAACCGTTCAATCGGATGAATAAAATCGCTATCCCAACTTGCTAACAAGGTCGCGACTATTTCTGTCTCATATCGCACTGATATAGCCATGCTTGTATAGCAGGCATCTTCACCTTCGCGTGCCTCATGTTTTCTTGGCTTTGCCATCTCAGCACATACAGCAACAATCTCACCACCGAACCAGCGCAGCAGGTCAAGTGCATGCGTTTGTAACTCGTAGAGCAGGTAATACTCACCTTTCCATGTGGAGGCGGGTCCCCCTTGTGACAATTTCATATCCAGATAATAGGTCTGTCCGATAGCACCAGCGTCAAACCATTTTCTTGCCTGTACATAACCGGGGGCGAACCTTCGGTTATAGTCTATCGCCAGGTGTACCCCTTTCTCATCTGCTTTTGCAACCATCTGTTCCGCTTCGTCAATCTCAAGCGACAACGGTTTTTCAGAAATAACATGTTTTCCAGCATCAAGACATTCCATCACAGGTTCAAAGTGTAAATGATCGGCAGTCACGACGTCGACCAAATCACACTCTTCGTTCGCAAGCATCTCTTTAATGGACGGATACCACTTGGCAATACCGAGTTCTTCTGCACGTGCTTTCGCTTTGGCAGCATCAATATCACACACTGCCACTAATTCTGCTCCTTGATGTTGGAGATATCCTCGTTGGTGGAGTAATCCGATTCCCCCGCAACCGACTGCTGCAACTTTCAGTTTCCCTGCCATAATCGTGTTCTCCTTGTAATATTACGGATACTGGTATCAATCCCTGCCATATCCATTTATAATAAACGATACATGAAAAAATAGCAAGAGAGAATTGTTATACATTACTGCCAGAGGCATTCAATTGTTGAGTTTTGCTATTGTTGGAGTGAATCAACGCTATGAATGCCTGTTGGCATGCTGCGGGTTTGTAACTCCGATTTCAGATACACAGCATGAAAAATCGGGGTTACAAACTCCTTCAACAAAGATGTTTTGTGACAATTGAATGCTCCTGCATCACTGCAAAAAATTTGACATACAACACAGTCTGTGGTAAGGTATTAAGAATAAATTTTACTATAAATACCGGTTCACAGAATTATAGAGGAACATCAACATGCAACAAGCAAAAAAATCTGAGCTTTCCATGATGGAGCTTTATAAACAGGTAAAAAAACAGCATGAAGATGCCATTCTCCTCTGTCGGGTCGGTGATTTCTATGAAGCATTCTACGAAGATGCTGAGTTAATCTCACGTCTGCTTGAAATCGCCTTAACGACCAGAAGCCATAAAAATCAAAAGACACCCCCGCCGCCAATGGCTGGAATCCCGCACCACGCACTTGACTCCTATCTCTATAAATTAGTTACCGCTGGACACAAAGTTGCGATTTTGGATCAGACTGAGGATGCGAAAGTTGCCCGCGATGAAAATCGTCTTGTCAAGCGAGATGTTGTCCGCATTGTTACGCCTGGGACTGTCACTGATCCAAAAGCACTTGAGCATAAAACGAACAATTATCTCATCTCAATTTATCAGGAAAAAGATGTTTATGGAATTGCTGTTGCGGATCTCTCTACAGGCGAATTTCAGGTAACTGAACTTACAGATTTTTCGAGACTCTGGGCAGAGATACACCGCTTTTCACCAAAGGAATGTCTATTTTCGGAGTCTTTTGAAGATGAAAAGATGTTTGATCAGATCAAGGTTGAACTGAAAGCGGTTGTCAATTCTCTGCCTGATTGGCGTTTTGATTTTGATACTGCTCGGACAGAACTGCTTCAACATTTCAAGACGATTTCGCTTGATGGGTTCGGATGTGAACATCTTCCTACGGCTATCTGTGCTGCGGGTGCACTCATCTATTATCTTCATGAAACGCAGAAACAGGAAGTCGAACATATTCTTTCTCTGCATACCTACACGCTTTCAGATTTTATGGTGTTGGATGCGGATACACAACGGAATCTTGAGTTAACGTCTTCTATACGTGATGGTTCTACAAAAGGCACGTTACTTGAAGTGCTTGATCAGACAGTGACATCTATGGGGGGTAGAAAACTGCGGCAGTGTTTGTTGCAGCCGTTGTTAGATGAAGGTGGAATTATAGAACGACTTGACGCAGTTGACGAACTTAAAACAGAGATAAATTTACAAGAGGAGTTACGGGAAGCACTTGAGCAGATGTCCGATATAGAGCGTCTCATTACTCGCATCAGTCTCGGTTCAGTGAACGGGCGCGATCTACATTCACTCAAGGATTCACTTCGTCTTATACCTGCCGTTAAGGAGCAACTTCAAAATTGCCAAACCCCGCTCTTAACTTCTCTGAATGCGGAATTGAATCCGATGGCAGCGTTGACAGAATTGATTGAACGTGGAATTCATCCGAATCCACCTGCAACAATTCGTGAGGGCGGTGTGATTAGCGATGGTTATAACGCCGAACTTGATGAACTAAGGCAGATTGTGGGGCAAGGTAGAGAATGGATGGCAGCGCTGCAGGAAGAGGAGCGAAAACGTAGTGGTATTGCATCACTTAAGATTGGATTTAATCAAGTTTTCGGTTACTACATTGAGGTGACGAAGCCGAATCTCAACCTGGTGCCGGAACACTATATCCGTAAACAGACCTTGCGAAACTCTGAAAGGTTCATCACCCCTGAACTGAAAGAACAGGAAGCAAAAGTCTTGAATGCAGAAGATCGGATACAAACGCTTGAATACGATCTTTTCTGCGAGATTCGAGACGAGGTTGCAAAATCTACAGAAGAAATTCAGAAACTCTCAGCAGTTATTGCGATGGTTGATGTCATCGCGAACTTTGCCTATTGTGCATCAAGATATAACTATGTGAAACCGACTGTGGAAAACGGTGAGGAGATTATTATCCGAGATGGGCGGCATCCAGTAGTAGAACAGTTATTTATCCAAGAAGGTTTTGTGCCTAACGATACGATGCTTAACTGTGATGATGAACAACTTCATATCATCACGGGACCGAATATGAGTGGAAAAAGCACCTATTTGAGGCAGACCGCACTTATTGTCCTGATGTCACAGATAGGTTGTTTTGTGCCAGCATCTGCCGCGAAAGTTGGATTGGTAGATAGGATTTTTACTCGGGTTGGTGCATCGGACAATCTCGTGATGGGACAGAGTACTTTCCTTGTGGAGATGAACGAGACAGCGAACATCCTCAACAATGCTACTCGTAAAAGCCTCGTTATTTTGGATGAAGTTGGGCGCGGCACAAGCACATTTGATGGTCTTAGCATTGCGTGGGCGGTTTCAGAGTATTTATTAGATGAGAAAAAGATGGGTGCTAAGACGCTTTTTGCAACGCATTATCATGAACTTGTTGAACTGGCAAGCAAGTACAAACACGCGAAAAACTACAACGTCGCTGTGCATGAAGATGGGGAAAAGGTGACGTTCCTGCGAAAAGTTGTGCCCGGTGGAGCAGACCAGAGTTATGGGATTCACGTCGCTCGACTTGCGGGGTTGCCACATACTGTGATTTTACGGGCGCAGCAGATACTTGAGGTGCTTGAACAGCATAATCTCAGCGTTGAGACAGATAGTGCAGCAGAAAAATCTCAGAAAACAACCCTGACTATGCCGCGCCCAAAACGCCGCGTTACTCGGAAAACGTTACAGAGCGATTCGCTTCAGATGGCACTGTTCACCCCGAAAACACATCCACTTGTGGAAGAAATTCGGCAGTTGGAACTATCGCAGATAACCCCTTTAGATGCTGTGAACATTCTTTATGACTTGAAGGCAAAGGCAGAAGAATAATGATTTATGGTAGATTTTAGAATTAGTTAAGCATAATTCGCCTGAAGGAGGGAACTCCGATTCCCGACTATTAGTGGTTTCGTCGCTATTTGGAGATCGCTCCTACAAAAAATGTGCCTCTTTAATTTGAAAGTTCACCATAATACCTCGCCCGGCCAGTGGCGTGTAAACAAAATGATTGGTATTGTCGTTCAAACTCAAACTTCTTATAAAGTTCAGACGTCTCGCGGGGAGACGTCAAACCTGTACAAATGCTAAACGCGCATTTGATATTGATTCCCGCACTAATCCAAAAGGAGCGGCTACTATGATTATGAAATGGACAGGATATATTATCCTGATAATTGTCTGCTGTTTGTCTATTGCGTGTGAGCGGACCGTTGAGGTGCTCAAGCCAGGCACAGACGAGAAAAGTATTGAGGCACGCCAAAAAGCGGTGGATGGTATAAAGAGGTATATTCAACGAGAAATTGAGTTAGTTCAATCATTTGGACAACTTGCACAGGAAGAAGACGCGTTAGAAGCACTATTAACCTTACCCATGAAGGCAGCAGAAATTTTCAAGGAAGAAACAGGCGTTGAATATCCAAGCCCTGAATTACGGTTCCAACTTTTAAGCATACAGATCCAAGAAAATCCTGCTGATGTAGATGCACACCTTGTATTTACAGACGTGGCGGAAGAAATTGATATTCATGGCGAAATAAGTGTAGAAATTCTCCATGTGATTGACCCGCTTCAAATGCTTGACCTTGTTGAAGAATGGGTATACCTGTCGCTGCTACACCCAGATGCAACGGAAGAGGCGTTGTTAGCACTATTCCGAGAATCCGCAAAGAATGGTCAAACAACCTTCAGTTTTGTAGCAATCGCAAAGACTTATGCAGATGCATTCCCTGTAGAAGAACCGCCATCTGTAGCAAACTGATCGTAGGTAGGATAGGGCATGCAAAGCCCATAATAGTCAATTTATAGTAAAATTCACAATTACTTGGACATTGGCGAGGTTAGGAAGAAATCAAGAAATCAAGAAATCAACGGTATGAACGCCATTTAGGCATTGCCCCAAATCAACGCCACATGCCTTATGGCATCTGTCCAAATCAACGCTGAATGCGCTTGGCAGAATACGCGTTTGGTATTCTGCATGATTCAGCGGGAGGGAACTCCGATTCCCGACTATTAGTAGTTTCGTCGCGATTCGGAGATCGAAATCAACGGTATGAACGCCATTTAGGCATTCACCGCCTACAGAATATATGTAAACTTATTTACATAATTTACTATAAAAATTAATTTTCATGTAAACGCTCCAATATCTATGCTAAAAATTGCCTAACGGCGCGTTTACAAAACGCGCCTACCCAGGGTTGTGGGTAGCGTGTTGCGAACCAACCTACAATGACTACAGAAAACCTTAACACTATAATGTTACGGACTCACCACTCCGCGAGCATTCGTAGATAGCCATGTTAAGTGCAACAGAACGTCTTCCTTCATATCCGTCAACTGCTGGTGCAGCATCGTCATGGATTACTCGGAGTGCATCTTGAATAACATTGCCGGGGTAAGGTGGAAGTTCAATGTCCGGTTCTTTGTCTTCGGGGAACTGCCATATTTCAGGTCCAAGACCAATGATTCCATGTTGACCGTGGATGTGGATCATAGACACGTTCCCTCCAGGATAAGTGGTTGTTGTTAAAACGTGTCCTAATGCGCCGTTTTCGAATTCTAAAATTGCGGAGGTCATATCCTCGGTTTCACAATTTTCGTGGTCGTATACATCAAAGTGAGCACCGATAACTCGTTTGACGGGTCCCATAAACCACAGCATCAGGTCAATGTAGTGTACGCCTTGGTTCATAATAGAACCGCCGCCGTCAAGTTCCCAAGTGCCGTGCCAACCGACGTAATAACTATCTGGGCGTTTCCATTTCATCCGCAGTTCGCACAGAAGGGGTTTGCCGATAGCGCCTTGTTCCAGTGCAGCCTTGATTCGTCGATTGTGACCACCGTAGCGTTCTCCGAAGTCAACAAGCAATTTGACGTTGTTGTCTTCACAAGTTTTGATGAGCGAATTACAATTTTCAACGCTGACATCCATAGGTTTTGTGGTGATAACATGTTTTCCACGACGTGCTGCTTCTTCACCGAACTTTCCGTGGAGCCCGCTGGGGGTCATGATCATCGCCACATCAATATCGTCACGGTCGAACATTTCAAGCGCATCATCGTGGCTTTCACATCCGAACTTTTCTTCTGCGGCTTTGCGCCGATCTTCAACGAGGTCCGCAACTGCTACAAGTTCAGCACCATCTGTGCTATGAATTACACCAGAACGATTCATGCCCATACCTAAGCCGACAACGCCGAAACGTAGATTGTTAGCCATTAAATTTCTCCTAATACTATTTCTGAAAAGAAAATTTCATTATAAGATTTTGATTTCACACTGAGGTGAAGAATTTAAGAGGCGCAATGAATTGCGCGACTACAAACGCATGTTTTCTTAATGGAAAGCCTTCATTAAGAAATAGTATAATAACGTGTCTTTCTCGGATTCTCCTAATGAAAGTACTCAGATAATTCTGATCGCCAGACAGGACTCAATATGGGTCTGGCAAAAAGGTTAAAAACTAATTTTTTGCATTATAGCACATAAGCATCCGATGCGATACAAAAATCTGATTCTACTGGCAATTTTCTTTATCGTGCTACTGGGAGTCCCAGTAAAAGACAACATGGCACAAAAAATTGCTGCGAAAAATGAAAACGTGCGATTTACCGATGTGACAGCAGCACTTGGTATTAAATTTCGTGATGTGAATGGCGAAAGCGGGAAAAAATACTTTATTGAACCGCTTGGAAGAGGAGTAGCGCTTTTTGACTATGATAATGATGGCGATTTAGACATTTACTTCGTCAATGGTTATGATTTACCCGGTACAACCTCCCCAATTCCACCGAAAAATATGCTTTATCGCAACGATAACGGTAAATATGTTGATGTGACAGCAGATGCTTTTGTCGGTGATACCGGCTACGGATTAGGGTGCTGCGTAGGGGATTACAACAACGATGGCTTTGTTGATCTCTATGTGACAAACTACGGGAAAAATGTGCTTTATCAAAATAATGGCGATGGCAGATTCACCGATGTGACAGAGAAAGCAGGGGTAGGTGGTGACAGACTCAGCAGCGGATGTGCATTCTTAGACTACGATGCCGACGGGCATCTGGATCTCTATGTTGTCAACTATGTGCAATTTGATACGGAGACGAACCCAGAATGTACGCGTCAAGGTGTTCCTGTGTATTGCACGCCTGAAGCGCTTGAAGGTGAAGCAGATAGACTCTACCGAAACAATGGCGATAGCACTTTCACTGATGTGACGCGAAAAGCAGGGATTACTGCTCCTCCTGGAAAGGGATTAGGCGTTGTTTGTGGAGATGTTGATAATGATGGCGATATAGATATCTTTGTAGCGAATGACACCACACCGAATCTGCTTTACCTTAACAATGGCGATGGCACTTTCACTGAAGATGCGCTTTTTGCGGGGGTGGCATTGAGTGAAGAGGGGCGTGCATATAGTGGGATGGGTGCAAATCTTGGGGATTTTGACAACGACGGTTTTCTGGATATTGTAATTACGAATTTTCAGGACCAGGTTAATAGCATCTATCAGAATGCGAAAAACGGATTTTTCAACGATGTTAGCTTTGCCACAGGCATTGGTGAAAAAAGCCTCCCTTACTTGGCGTGGGGTGTGGATTTTGTAGACTTTGACAATGATGGATGGCTTGATCTGTTCGTTGCTAATGGGCATTTAGACGACAATATCGTGGAGATTGATCCTGTCGGCACATATAAGCAAGTCAATCAGATTTTCTGGAACAATCGAGGTACCACGTTTAAGGAAGAAAAAGTAGCGTTGCCTCCGAAAGTGAGTCGCGGTGCCGCATTCGGAGATATTGATAACGATGGCGATGTGGATATAGTTGTTGCTAACTTAAAAGACACACCGACTGTTTTACAAAATGCGGGTGGAAATACTCGGAATTGGTTAAGTATAAAGTTGGTCGGTACTCATTGCGTTCGCGATGCAATTGGCGCACGGGTGACAGTTGTGGCAGGAAAATTGACACAGATGCGGGAGGTGAAAAGCGGCTCAGGTTATCTCAGTCAGAACGATATGCGGTTGCACTTTGGGCTTGGAAATATTAAGCAGGTTGACTCGGTGACAGTCCGCTGGCTGTGTGGACATGTTGAGACTTTTAAAGATATTAGGACGAATCAGGTTTTTGTTATAGAGGAGAAGCGATGATTACACTTGATTTGCAAAATAATCGCAAGATGCTTGCAAACCACATGCTTGGCATTCCGGCGTTTTCTGACATACTCTCGCCCCATGCCGAACAATTAAGGCGTGGTATTCATTGAATAGTTCTACTTCGTGCGGTAGGTTATCCATGAAAAGCGCACGAAGTCTTTCATAGTGAAAGTTCCCCTCAACCCATCCTAACCGACTGAGAAGTCTATAGGTGTAGGTATCAACGACAAAACTCGGTTTTTCTGCGGCGTAGAGGATGATTGAATCGGCAGTCTCGGGACCGACTCCGTAGATAGAGAGCAGTTCTTCACGCAATTCGGGGACATCTTGTTTAAACATTTCCTGCATCGGACGTTGGACGATATGTTCCACGAAGGCGCGCACCTTCTTCGCTTTCATCCGAAAATAGCCAGAAGGGTGCAGAAGTTCCTCTAACTCGTCTTGACTGACAGCATGTATCTGTTTAGGTGTAAACGCGTTTGCTGCTTTGAGATTGTCCAATGCTTTTTCTACGTTCCGCCACGCAGTTGCTTGTGTTAAGATAGCACCGAGTGCGACTTCAAAGGGTGTATCTGCAGGCCACCACCTAAGCGTGCCATGTTCCGTTTGGAGTTGATCGTATAGGTCAAGCAGTTTTTTATTCAGATTTTCTTCGTAAATAATTCGCATATCGGTATAATTAGGTATAATTCCGTATTTGGACAGAGAGGATAACTATGAATATCAGTTTTAGCACCGGTGTTGGCGGTGGTGCGTGGAGTCTTGCTGAATGTGCAGCGTGGGCAGTAGCAAATGATTTTGAC
The DNA here is from genome assembly GCA_965219695.1 of Candidatus Poribacteria bacterium. Taxonomy (GTDB): domain Bacteria; phylum Poribacteria; class WGA-4E; order WGA-4E; family WGA-3G; genus MSPOR6. Next base: position 479,368 of record CBDCOJ010000028.1, read on the forward strand.
GCAATCCGTCCTTACAACAACGGTCTTTTTGAACCGAACCAGATTATACAATCAGGTGGAGAAGAAGTCAAGGAGATTTTGGCTGACACAGACATTTATCTCGCAGCCTTAACGGCACATTGCAACCTTTTGGATGATGATTTAGAGAAACGGGAAAATGCTCGTGATGCTTTGATGCAAGCAATAGAAGCGGCACATATCCTTGAAATACCAGCGATAGTCACTTATGCAGGAAGTCCTGTCAGTTGGCATTTTTATGGGCAATTCTCTTCTGAACCGGGGAATCCGGGTGATCGTTCTGTGGAACTCGTCCAACGATTTAAGGAGATGTGGACTCCTGTTGTACGATTCGCTGAGGAAAAAGGTGTAAGGTTGGCATTGGATTGTGCAGTTCGCATGGGCAATATCGCTTGTAATCCTGAAATGTGGGAACGTATACTTGATGCTGTGCCTTCGGATGCGTTGGGATTATCGTGCGATCCATCGCACTGGCTATGGATGGGGATTCTACCCGCTGAAGACGCTATCCGTATGTTCAGCGGGAAGTGGTATTATGCGGATGTTAAGGATTGTGAAATAAGTCCACGCATGCTTTTTAGGCAAGGTATTATTGGCAACTGGTGGTGGCAGTATCGGGTGCCGGGACGCGGACAATTAAACTGGGGCACAATTATCGGTGCGTTGCTGGAATCTGGCTACGATTATGTTCTCTGTGTGGAGAATGAGGACCGTGGCGCACCGGGGTTAGAAGGGTTTGCTATTGGTTGTAGACATCTCCGCCAATTCTTGCCAAATTCTTGAGTGCAATAATCTGAGCGTGAGATGAGTTTTGCGAATTCAACTTAAGACACTTTACGTGCAAAATACACAACGGTAGACGCGTTTTATAAACGCGCCGAGACCAGACATCAGAGACTACCAGACATCAGAGACTATAAACGGCGCGTTTACAAAACGCCAAATCAACGGTATGAATGCCATTTAGGCATTCCCCGCCTACCTTGGGGAATAAATCGGGCTTAGAAAGCCCTCTAACAATGTAAGAGGCGCAATGAATTGCGCGACTACAAACGCTTACATTCTTAAATTGACGCATAAGGTTCGGTTTCCTAACCGCACCTACCGTTCTGGGGTATATAGCCGATGTTAGAAATTCGTAAGAAAAACCAAAAACTGAATAACCCTTTGTAATCTTATATGTTTCTTGAAATTGACCTCGATTTGTGCTAATTTATTGGTAAATGAATAAACAATTACACCCTAAATCACATAAAATTGCTATTCTTGCCGAAGGGTCATTCGGTGTTCTTGGAATCGAAGACCGCCACAGTTTTGGTGCGCTATCTTCCTGACAACGTTGTTGCTGTCATTGATAGCAACAAAGCGGGAAAAGATGTAAATGATGTAATAGAGATTGGTGAAGGAATACCAGTTGTCCGTAATCTTGCTGAGGCAATGCGGTTTGAACCAACGATGTTGGCTATTGGCATCGCACCGCCCGGTGGTGAGTTGCCAGAGGCGTGGCGTGAGATTCTCCATGAAGCAATTGGTCACGGTTTACACATCATGAGCGGTCTCCACCATTTTTTGAGTGAGAATGTGGAACTGGCTGAGTTGGCAGCGGCACATAACGTTGTGCTATGGGATGCACGGAAACCACCAGACAATTTGCCAGTGGCAACCTGTAAAGCTGCGGATGTAGATGCAACGGTTATTCTCACTGTCGGTTCAGATTGCCGCGTAGGGAAGATGCTATCTGGTATAGAGATTACGAATATTGCAAGAGAAAGGGGACTCAACGCGGAGTTTTGTCCGACAGGGCAGAACGGTATCATGGTGTGGGGTTGGGGTATTGCGATTGACGCTGTTGTTTCTGACTTTACTGCTGGCGCGGCGGAGCAGATTGTGCTTGAAGGCGCGAAAAATCATGATCTCTTAATTGTTGAAGGACAGGGATCGTTGGTTCATCCTGGATATTCTGGTGTAACGTTGAGTCTGCTCCATGGCAGCATGCCCGATGCGATGATTTTCTGTCATCAACCCTCGCGGAAAGAGGTTGCGCGGTATACAGTGCCTTTACCCTCTTTAACCGAAATGATAGCACATTATGAGATGCTAACTGCGCCTATTAAACCTGCTAAGGTAATCGGGTTAGCACTCAATTGTTTTGATTTGTCTGAAAAAGAAGCATACGAGGCGATTGCTGAAGCAGAAGCGGAG
>CBDCOJ010000029.1:0-610599 GCA_965219695.1 Candidatus Poribacteria bacterium
ACAAGAAGAAACAGATGTAGCCTATGCGATTATTGGAGAATTGAGTGGCTCTGTACACACCTGAAACCGACTTGACATTTACCGCTGTTTTCTGATATTATATCAATATACTTATCAAGAATATAGATGGAAAGTTAACCATGAAAAACTTTTATACCCTCTTTTCATTAACAATTCTCGTCCTGATACTTGTGCTATTCACAAGCACTGTTTACAGTGAACAATATGTCATTGTTGATATGGAAAACGGTGACAGACTTACTGGTATCTGGCGTGGGGCTACCGATACACACTTTGAAATTGAATATAACGGACAGGTTTTAAGGTTTCCATTAGAAGGACACACGCTTAGTTTTGTTTCAAAACTTGAAAATGTTCCAGACCAAATCGCAGCAAAACATTATCGCAATGGGCTTGCCTTGTTAGATTTAGAAACACCAGAATTAGCGAAACGAAAATTTGAAGCAGCATTGGAAGAATTCCCCAAATTTGCCGATGCACATTATCAACTCGGATTACTTTATAAAATAAATGGAGACATAGAAAAAGCATTAGCAAGATTCCGTTCTGTCGCACTGATAGATGCTGAGAATTTCGACCTTGTGCCGCTACTACAAGAAATTGGTAATAATGCGATTGCTACGATTGATACTGATGCGGGTGCTACGACTGAAAATAATGCGGATGCTATGCAAAAGTATGCACAAGCGGTTGATGCTTTCCAATTGATACTTAAGTATTATCCCGAACATGAAGCGGTTCCAACACTAAGCTACCAAACAGGATTTTTGCTCGTAGAGAACTTAAATGACAAGGTAGCGGGGCTCGAATTGTTGGAAAATGCAACCGACCAATTCCTCACCGCTCCTGAACATGAGAAAGCTATATACATAATAGGCGGATTACAAGCTGAAATAGGCGAACTCGAAAAAGCCTTAAATATTTTGATAAATTTCATTAGAATCTATCCGAATAGTGTTTGGGTTGATGAAGCCTACTTAAAACAGGCAATTATTTACCTCCAGCTGGGTGACAAAGCAAATGCAGTTAACACAGCAAACCTTGTCCTGCAAAATACCGATGATCCCGCCATTACTGAACAAGCAGACGATGTGTTACAAGCAAGTGCTTGGAGCATCTTTACAAAAGATTTACCTGATACCAGCATTCAAGCTATTGCCGTTGATGGCACATCCCTGTGGATAGGCACACCGAAAGGAATAGCCCAAATCAAAACCGGCGGTAATGGCTGGAAAGCGATTGAAACGGACGCATGGCTAATTAACGAAAGCGTGCAACCAGCACCTGATGTCCGTGCAATTTCAGTAAATGAATTCGAGGTATGGGTTGGCACCCGAAATCATGGCATCATACGTTTTAACAAAGAAAAGCACGAAGCAAAAAATCTCACAATTGTTGATGGTTTACCCAGCATGTGGATTCGGGACATCAAAATGGATAATGAAGAAATATGGTTCTCCACAGATGCTGGGGTTGTGCGGCAGGATCTTCAGACGGGAATAGTAAAAAACCATTATAATCAAGAGAATAGCAACATTCCTAATGATGTTCACACTATAGCACTTACTCCTGAAGCAGTATGGGTAGGTACATCAGGAGATAATATAGCCATTTTTGATCGGGAATCAGAACTTTGGAGTCCACAGAGTTTCTATGACATCAAATCGGACACACAAATTGTTAAATTCGATGTTGTTGGTGATAAATTATTCTTTTCCTGGTACAATGAAGAAAACAAGGAAAACGGCTTTTTTCAAGCAAACTTGGATGGATCAGATGGAAGAGATTCTCCAATCGCAGAGGGGATAAAGGTAGAAACTGAGTTAGATGACATCCTGGTTACCGGAATTGTTGACAAAAAATACCTATGGGTTGCTGCGAACGATTACGTCGCTATCTATTTCCCGGATATTGATAAATATCAGGAACCTACTATCGGATACCCCAAAATAGTATTGGATGATTTATCAATTCAGTGCATTGTAGCCGACAAAAATCGTGTCTGGATAGGCACAACGAAAGGCATGCTTATGATAGACGCGCAAAAATTTCGCCAAACAACGGAATAGTTTTGAATAGGTTAAGAACAGTGATTGAACCATGCATCAGACATGCACAAAACAAGTCATCCGCTGGAATCAGTCAAAATTGACGCGTGTTGAAGACGAATTAGTTGTTGAAGAACCGCTTGAAATTCGTGTAGGACAGCAGAGTTTAATCGTTGTCATGCGGACACCTGGACATGATTTTGAACTCGCAGCAGGATTCCTTTATACCGAAAACCTCATAAAATCCGTAGACGATATTGAAATCATAGCATACTGTGATGAAGATGATGCTAATGAAAAAACTAACGGTAGTGGTGCAGGTTTGGAAACGGTGCAGAATATCGTTAATGTCCATTTGATCGAAGAATTGGATATTGAAGAGCAACAAGGCTGGCAACGTAATTTCCATGCAAATGCAAGCTGCGGTCTCTGCGGTAAAATGACAATTGAGTCTGTTAAGCATCAAATAAATCCTCTGGATTCGGTGCTTCGTTTGAATCAGACGGTATTTTACAAACTCAACGACCGTTTACGTGCAGCGCAATCGGTTTTTGAAAAGACAGGTGGACTACATGCGGCGGGACTTTTCAATGAAAAAGGCGAACTCCTTATCGTTAGAGAAGATATCGGTAGACATAACGCTGTTGATAAAGTCATTGGTCAAGCTTTGTTAGCAGAGATGTTGCCCCTTGATAAACATATTTTGATGGTAAGTGGACGCGCAAGTTTTGAAATCGTGCAGAAGGCACTATTTGCACGAATTCCTATCGTTGTCGCTGTTTCGGCTGCATCCACACTTGCCGTTGACTTGGCAGAGGAAGGAAATCTCACGTTAATCGGTTTTATGCGCGAAAAACGTATGGCGGTTTATAGCCACTCCAATCGGATACGCAGTGAGTAGCAAAAATACAAAGTAGACAATTCCATTAGTGTCCACAAATCTTGCTATCTTTTTGAAGTGTAGCGTCTCTATATTAGCAAACAGAACTAATAGAGTCTGCGGCGTGTATCGCGTTGGTTCAGACTATAAAAGGAGTTTCACATGGATTTTCTTTTTGAGAGCATACAAACAAGCATCAATTTACTTTTTCTCATCATTGTACTCGGCACCGTAGGAATTTCATGGTTTTTCGCGGATCGGTTACGTAAACGCCATAATGCGGATTTTCCGTGGGGAAAAGCTTTAGCAATTATCGGGCTTGAAGTTCTAATCTGGATAGCCTTTAACTTTTTCTTTGAGATCTTCCAAGCCCATTGGGTGTGGATTTCAATCGTCGGAGTTGTTGTGATTTTCATCATTCTCAAGCGAAAAAAGCGAAAATATGTCTGAGAAAATAGATTGTGAGGTGAGGCGGTTCTAAATCCTTACCTCACATTTTTGAGAGGAGATAACTATGCCTCGGACCGGTAGAGCCGTAGTTGCTTATGGTAAAGATTTTGAGATACGCGAATACCCAGTACCTGACCCTGATCCCAACACGCTGCTGCTCCGCCAAGAGTTGGCAGGTATCTGTGGCACCGACCTCCATAACTGGCAGAACGGCTTCAAAACAGAAATTCTCTTGGGGCATGAAAATGTCGGTATTGTAGAAGCAATCGGTGAAGGCGTGAAAACAGACTATGTTGGCAAACCGATCAAAGAGGGCGACAGGGTTATATTTGCGCCCGGTACCGACTACGGTGGGTACGGCTTTCAATGGAATCCTGATGAAGCGCCACATTTCCGTGGCGGGTTTGCAGATTACATGTATCTCACCTATCCCAATACCTGTTTCATGAAAACTGATGTTTCACCAGAGGTCGCTGTCCTCACAGAGCCTTTCACTGTTGGTGTGCACGCTGTCATGCGGGGCGAGATAAAATTCGGTGATACCGTCGTTGTGCAGGGTTCTGGTGCAATTGGCTTGGTGACGCTTGCTTGTGCAAAATTAAGCGGTGCTGGAAAAATAATTATGGTCGGAGGTCCTGCTGGACGGTTGGAACTGGCAAAACGGTTCGGGGCAGATGTTACAATTGATATTGAAGAAGTCACCTCTGCGGAAGAGCGAACAGAACTTGTTAAGTCAGAAACACCGCGTAATGAGGGGGCAGCCGTAGTGTTTGAATGTGCCGGCTTCCTCCCCGCGACACCAGAAGGGTTAGGTTATACTCGGCGTAGTGGCACTTTTGTTGAGGTCGGTCACTTTGTGGATATGGGTTCAATTGACTTTAATATCAATCAGTTGCTCATGCGTAAAAACCTTCGTGTTGAAGCAATCTGGGGTAGTCAATATGAACACTTTGTCCGGGGACTTCCCCTTCTCGAAAAAAGTGATTTACCTTTTGCTGATATGGTGAGCCACCAGTTACCGCTTTCACAGGTTGAAGATGGATTTAAGGCACTTGATGGCGGCTACCGTATCAATGGCGAAACAGCAATCAAAATTGCCGTTCGCGCCGAGGAATAAGTAAAACAAAAAATTGAATATAGGAGATGTAATTTATGTCAAAAACCTATCGTGTTGGCTTTGCTTCACTTGTCCATGACCATGTCTGGGGTGAACTTAACCGTTGGAAAGAACACCCAAACGTTGAGATCGTCGCTGCAGGCGATGTCAACGCGGAATTACGCGACCAATTCAAATCAGAAACGGGTGTTGATACTGTCTACGATTCTTGGCAAGAGATGTTAGATAAAGAGGAATTAGACATCATTCAAGCTTGTGCAGAAAATAACGCTGGACCGGAAATCGTTGAAGCTGCAGCATCTAAAGGCATCCATGTTGTTTCCGAAAAACCGATGTCAGCACGACTGTCCCAAGCGGATCAAATGCTTAACGCTGCGCAAAACGCTGGCATTTCCCTGATGATTAATTGGCCTACTGCGTGGAGTCCTGCGCTGAATACTGCAATGCAGCTTATCAAAGACGGTGCAATTGGTGATGTATTTTACTTTAAATGGCGTTCAGCACATAATGGACCGAAAGAAATCGGGTGTTCTCGTTACTTCTACGAATGGCTATACGATGAAGAGAAAAACGGTGCTGGTGCATTGATGGACTACTGTTGTTATTGTGCCGATATGTGTGCATATTTGTTTGGAAAGCCAGAGCAGGTAACTGCCTTCCGTGGCACGTTTGTCAAAGACTATCCTCTTCCAGACGACAACGCTGTTATACTGATGAAATACGGCAATGCATTCGGTATCACGGAAGCCTCGTGGACACAAAAGACTGGCTATGTTACTCCAAACCCTGTAGTCTATGGTACAGAGGGCGCGTTGACAGTAACAGGCAACCAAGTAAATCTGAACCCTGCGGGTAGTGATGCCAAAGTCATAGACCCCGACCCAATTCCAGAAGGCAAACGGAATGCACCAGAATACTTGATTCATTGCATTGAAACAGGTGAACCGATAGATGGTTTGTGCTGTCCTTATGTAAGCCGAGATGCACAAGAAATCTTGGAAGCAGGGCTTGTTTCTGCTGATAGTGGTCAAGTTGTCAACCTGCCGATGACGTAAGACTTTATAAATAGGCGGTAATTCACCAGAATAAATAGTTTTGGACATGTAAATTCCTGTGAAAAACGCCTTTTCAGTAATGCACGGAGGTGAAAACCATGTTGAGTAGAACCTATTCTTTACGTTTATGTATGGCAATTGGAGTATGGCTACTCACAGTAGGTTGTGCATCTTTGTATCAATCGCTTCCAAGACGAATAGAGGCAACATCCTTATCCTGCGAGAAGTACCCATCACTTGTCGATGGCGATCTTTCCACATCCAGTATCCTGAAAGTAAAAAGCTTTGTTGAAAAGAAAAACACTGGTTATGGAGGCAGTACCGGATATGGCGATTGGTTGGAAGGTAAAGATAAGACTGAGGCACTGATTCAACTTAGCACGCTTACGCATGTCACTTACATTGAGGTGCATCCAATTTCAAACATTCTTCGTCTCTCGGTAGATACAACAACAGCAGGGATGGGGAATGAAAAAGCACATCACTTTGAGCCAGTGAAAAGTCGCAAGATTGCCAGATCCGTAAACGGTAAGGTGATACGCCTCAACATCAACAGACCAGTGCGGATGCTAAGAGTTACTATCTATGTCAATCGTGATTCAGCACATACCACACGAGAACCATTTACTGGTAAAACAAAAGTGTCCTTTCAGGATGTTGTGATTAGAGAAATTAAAGTGTTCAGTGATGGAAATCCAAAGCAATAGGAAAACCAAAAATGAACCTGCGTTGAGATAACATTCCAAGTCCAAACTAATTATTGTGTGATTTATATATAATTTCCGTTACTTTTCTCATCAACTAATTCAAACAAGGAGAACTTAATTGAGCGATAGAATTCCGATAGCGTTACAGTTGTATTCTGTTAGAGAAGATTGTGCAAAAGACTTGTCCCTTACACTTCAAGCAGTGGCACAGATGGGCTATGAAGGCGTTGAATTTGCCGGTTATTATGACCGATCAGCAGAAGAATTGCGGGGAATGTGTGATGACCTTGAATTAAAAGTTGTTGGCACACATACAGGGTTGAACACACTGCTTGGTGACGACCTTGCTAAAACAGTTGAATTCAATAAAATTCTCGGCAATCCCTATCTAATTGTGCCAGGATTGGGGGGAGAGCACACCAATTCGCAAGAAGCGTGGCGGAACACAGCAAAACTATTCAATGAGATTGCCGAAAAAATCGCCGACCAAGGTATGTTTGTTGGCTACCACAACCACACGGGTGAATTTAAACCTTTAGAAGGTGAAGTGCCGTGGGATACATTTGGCAGTAACACTCGCGACGATGTCGTGCTGCAAATTGACACGGGACACGTACTCCGAGCAGGGGCAGACAACGTAACGTTTATCGAACGTTATCCCGGCAGGTCAAAACTGGTACATATCAAAGAATTCTCTGCCACGAATGACAAGGCACTTATCGGAGAAGGCGATATCCCTTGGGATGATGTGTTCCATGCTTTTGAAACCGTCGGTGGGACCGAGTGGTACATTGTAGAGCAGGAAAGTTATGCCTATCCACCGCTTGAATGTGCCGAAAAATGCCTCGAAAATCTACGAAAGATGGGGAAAATATAGGTTTGCGTGAACCCGATGCATCGCAACCGAAAGGTAGTGTCTGCACTGTTGAGACTGACCTCTTGCTCTGGTGGGAAGACTTCTACCTACCTGTCTTTGAGTACGTCCTTCCCAAAATGGGAACACTGGAAGGTAAAAAAGTGCTTGAGTTAGGCACAGGTACAGGCGGCACTGCAACGTTGCTTGCAAAACAAGGTGCTTCAGTTGTTGGAATTGACTTGTTACCCTTTCGACTTGATGAAGCAAAAGAAAGAGTAAACCGACATAAAGTTGCTGATGCTGTTGACTTTTCCCTCATGGATGCGACGCAACTCGCTTTTCCTAACAATACCTTTGACTTTATCATCTCTAAATCTGTATTGGTATTTACAGAACACAAGCAAACAGCGAAAGAGTGCTACCGTGTTCTCAAACCGGGCGGAAAAGCGATTTTCATGGAAAATATGCGAAATCACCCGATGGTGTGGCTCTATCGCAAACTGTTTCTCAAATACTCTCGTGAGTTACATTACTTTTCACTTCACGATATTGAGGCAATTGGAACAGAATTTGAGGAGATGGAACACAGTGAATTCCATCTCCTCTCTTTAGGCGCGCTATTTTGGAAACGGATAATCGCAATTCCTATATTCTATCGGTGGTCACTCCAGTCTCTCAAATTGATTGATAGAAGTCTTTTACGACTGTTCCCGATACTCAAACGTTTCTGTTGGATCACTGCGATGGTTTGCCACAAAAAGACTTGAACTTCTTCCGCGCTTGAAATCCAAAATATGTAAATATCCTTGTAGGCGCGGTTTGAAGCCGCGCCTGCCGCAGCATAAAATAATCGTGGGTTTACTGTAATGAACACCAATTAATCTCTCTGATAAACCACTTGCCCTTTGAGAATCGTGGCTTTCAAATCTATTTCACAAATTGCATCATTCCACTCAAATAAAATCAGGTTAGTTTGGCTATTTTTATCCATATTAAGCATATCTTCTTCCAAACCAAGTAACCGCGTTGGTTGTAGTGTGGCAAGTGAAACAGCCTCTGCCAGCGAAATTCCGGCAAACTTTACACTGTTTTCCACGCCTCGCGCTAACTCAATTGCTGAGCCTGCAAGATACTCCGTGCCTGCTAAACGTACAGACCGATCTGGAGTCAATTCTACCGGTTGCCCAGCAAACTGGTAAGTACCATGTGGCATCCCTGCTAACGCCGTAGCATCACTGATAAGAATACACCTATCCAACGTTTTGGCACGCATCATTGACTTCACAACAGCAGGTGGAAGGTGGTGTCCATCTACAATAAGACTCGCGTGGAGTTCATCTGCAGCGAGTTGTTCCCAAATATAGTTCGGATGCCGCCGGATAAGCGCGTGTGCACCGTTGCCAAGATGTGTAGAAAGTTTAGCACCTGCGCTAACTGCATCACGTATTTCTTCTACAGACGCATCTGTATGTCCTATCGCTACGACTACACCATCCGCAACTAACTTCTCAATAAACGGGATAGCACCCTCTTTTTCAGGAGCAAGGGTTACGATACGGATCATGCCTCCCGCGATATCCTGCCACCGTTGAAATTCATCCCAATCCGGATCTCTGACGTGTTCTAAAGGATGTGCACCGCGTGGACCATCTTCCGTTGAGATATAAGGTCCTTCAAGATGTATACCAAGTATTGAATGAGCAACCAACGAGTTTTTTTCACACACTTCTATAATGGCGCTGAGAAAATTACTAATATTCTCAAAGGATGCCGTCACCACTGTTGGGTATAAAAAACCGGTGCCGACGCGCCAGAGTGCACGAACCATCGCACACACATCTGCTGCCGTAACGGTAGCAACATTGAGATCAAAGCCTGCGAAACCATTTACCTGTATGTCTACAAAAGCAGGAGCAATCCATGTGTTACTATCTGTAGAGCTAATCTCTCTTATTGATTGAACGCGGTCGTGCGCAAGCGTAATTTCAACGGGTTTTTTATCAAAAATGGTGTGTCCACTAAGTTTCATATTTGTTTTAACGATTAGTCAATAGGGTAACATGTTTTGGCATCATAGGTGTTAATTAGCAGTCCCAAGCACGGTAGGTGCGGTTTCCTAACCGCACCATTCTGGAAATATTAGGGTGTAACCCATTTCTGAAATTGATACCTATGAGTATCACACTTTCTGCATCTATGAGATGATACCCTAATAATTGATTTGTCGCAAGAAAAAGGTTGCATTTTTGGTCAAATTCGGTTAATGTATGTTAAACCTTGAACGAATCCAGACTGAGCACATGGGCAACATGCAAAATATGGAGGCGAAAATGGAATATCTTACTTATGGAAAAACAGGTTTGGAAATCTCACGTCTCTGCTTCGGAGCAGGGCGTCTTGGGGACACATGCAAAACGCACGAATCAGGTGCTAAACTAATGCTGAAGGCACTTGACGAAGGGGTTACCTTCTGGGACACTGCAGAAGGCTATGGAACGCAACCGCACCTCGGCGAAGCAATTCGACAGATTAACCGCGAAGAAATCGTCATTCAAACGAAAACTGCCAACAAAGACTATGAAAGTGCGTCAGCCAGTATTGAAAAAGCACTGCGTGAACTGCAAACAGAATACATAGATGTCATGTTGTTGCACGCTATCTCTTCGCCAGATGATTTGGCAACACGGGAACGTGAAGGCGCGTTTGATGCATTCCGAGAGGCAAAGGCAGCTGGCAAAGTCCGTGTTATCGGCTGCTCTACACACACTTACACAGGGGCAGTGATGGATGCAGTAATTGATCATTCTGAGATTGGTGTTATCCTCACTACAGCGAACAAGGAAGGTAGAATGTTGGAGGGCGGCTCCTTAGAAAAACATTTGGAATATATCCAACGTGCTTATGACCTCGGCAAAGGGATTAGCATTATGAAGGTTGTAGTGGCGGGAGATATTCCAGAGGCAGACAGACCTGAATGGATTGAATGGGGATTCAACCTTGAAACAGCACACGCCATTAACCTCGGTATGACTGAGAATCAGCATATCACATTGGATGTTGGATTGGCACGGGCAAGTGCGCGGAGACGCCTCATCCAAAGCAAGGCGGCGTAACGTTATCCCGTTGGTGTTTCTTAAACCCATCTATTAGATATGAAGCAGCTACGCGGCAAACCGCTCAAAGACTTTCTGAAACAGGTGAAACATCATGAAAAAGAACTAATCTTTATTCTGCAAGATGTGCAAGACCCTGTGAATGTCGGTTCTGCTTTTCGGATAGCAGATGCGTGCCGTGTTCAAGAACTTATCTTAACCGGTATCAGTGCGCAGCCACCTCACCCACTGCTACGAAAAGTAGCACGAGGTAAACAGAGACGCGTCCAATGGCGTTATATAGAAAACGCATCGGATGCGATACTATCGCTCAAAGAGGAAGGGTATACGAGTTGTGCGTTAGAACTTACTGCCGAGTCTATCCCCTACTATGAAGTTGAATATCCGGACAAAATCTGTCTTGTCGTGGGACATGAAGATCACGGGGTGACAAAACGAACGCTCGCTGTGTGCGATACGGTTGTTTTTCTTCCGATGTATGGGAAGGGGGCATCAATGAATGTTCATGTCTCGCTCGGAATCGCTGCATACCACATTTTACATGCGTCAAAGGAAAATTAGATGTCCAAGACGATGCGCGCCATAATGTGCCGTGGACCGCAAGATTACCGACTTGAAGAGTTGCCATTACCACATGCCGGTCCCGGTGAAGTTGTCATCAAGGTCAACGCCTGCGGTGTTTGTGCGAGCGACATTAAATGTTATACAGGCGCGCCACTTTTCTGGGGTGACGAACATCGTAAACCGTACGTGGAAGCACCCGTTATCGCAGGACATGAATTCATTGGAGAGGTAATTGAACTTGGGGAAGATGCAGGTGAAAAATACGGCTTGCAACTCGGAGACATAGCCATCGCGGAACAGATCGTCCCGTGTTGGGAATGCCGTTATTGTCGAACTGGAAAGTATTGGCTCTGCCAAGTCCACAACATTTACGGCTTTCAACCTATTGTCAACGGTGGTATGGCAGACTATATGAAGTTCCCCGCTCGCTCGCTTGTCTACAAAGTTCCTTCTGGTATTCCTACTGCGAATGCAGCAATGATTGAACCGCTTGCCTGTTCCATTCACGCTGTCCAGCGCGGAAACATTGAATTCGGTGATGTTGTCGTTGTTGCAGGTGCTGGCACGCTCGGTCTCGGTATGATAGGCGCGGCGAAGTTGAAAAATCCTGGTGTGCTTATTGCCGTTGATCTGATCCCAAACCGGTTAGAAGTTGCCCAAAAATTGGGGGCAAATATAACCATCAATCCATCGAAAACAGATGCCGTGCAACAGGTACTGGACTTAACTGATGGCTATGGGTGTGATGTCTACATTGAAGCAACGGGGCATCCAAAAGCAGTTGAACAAGGGCTTCACATGATTAGAAAGGCAGGCACTTTCGTTGAATTCAGTGTGATGCGGGAGCCGGTAACCGTGGATTGGACAATCATAGGAGATACGAAAGAGTTAAATATCCACGGATCCCATTTAGGTCCCTATGCGTATCCACTCGCTATTGATTACATTCAAAGTGGTGCTATTAACGTAAGTCATATTGTCACACATCAACTCCCGCTGGAAGATTATCTAACTGCCTTTGATATGGTTCAGAAAGGCGCGGATTCTATTAAGGTTCAGTTGGTGCCTTAGCGACTTAATATTACAACTTCGCAAGATATAGCATCACCCCAAAAAATGTGGTATAATATTGCAAGGACATCCAAATTAAGCGTTACAATTGTCTGCCTCTATTATTTAATCCAATGACAGTAAAATCACTAATAGAATAAGAACGAAACTTGCAGATTGATGAGGTTATATGGCAACCGCAATTCATCGAAAAATTAGCAAGCAAACATGGTGTGAAAACAATAGAAGTTGAAGAAGTTTTAACTAATCGTCCACTTTTTCGTTTTGCTTCTAAAGGCAAGCGACCTGGCGAAGATGTTTATTCAGCTATGGGACAAACAAACGAAGGACGTTATCTCATTGTTATTTTCATTCTAAAGCCGCATCACCAAGCATTGGTTATTAGTGCAAGAGATATGGATAATAAGGAGCGAAGATATTATGGAAGAAAAAAATAAAGAACGAGACCCAATGCCTTCGCCTGATGCTACACCAGAGGAAATTGGCGAATTTTGGGATACACATAGCCTTGCCGATTATATGGACGAAACTCACGAAGTGGACTTTAAGGTTAATCTTAAATCAAAGCAGAATTCGAATTCATTGGAACTGAAGAAAATATTACTGGATGTCACAAAACCGAAAGCATCTCGAATTGCGCTTATTGAAAGCGATACCCCAGATGCATTCAAGCAATTGCTCCGAGATTATTGGACATGGCACTATAACGACTCACTACACGATGCTGTCAAACTGCTTTTAAGCACCGACTTGGGATGGGAACAAGTTCCACAACTCACAACGCCTCCCGTTGGAGAGGTAATTTCACCTCTGGGACATGCACTTGCTCATGCTGAAAAGGAAGTTCGTGAGGCTGCCATTCAAGTTCTGGACGCAACCTTGTGTGTTCCTGCTGGAACTGCACTTATTGGGGAAGAATGTGAATCGCTCAAAATTGACAAATTTGAGATCGGTGTTTATCCCGTTACCAATGCACAATACCTTCGATTCTTACAAGACACGGGACATGAACCTCCAAAGGATTGGACTGACAGTCCCCAGCTCAACTATGAAATCTACGCATTAAAAGGTGACCATCCTATTGTTTGGGTCAGTTGTGAAGATGCTGAAACATACGCTAATTACGTTGGGGGAAGATTGCCGACATTCGCAGAGTGGCAATATACAGCGCGCGGCACCGATGACAGACTGTTTCCGTGGGGATACGAAATTGACAAACCACGCTGCAATACTACTGAACTCGGTGCTGAAGACACAACACCAGTCGGCGCGTTCAAAGATGGTATTAGCCCGTTCGGGTGCTATGACATGGTAGGTAATGTCTGGGAATGGACCAGCACGCCTTATGACGATGAAGAGACCTTCCGTGTTGCTTGTGGTGGTGCTTGGTATTACAACCACGATTATAGTACCTGTACCAGTTTCGATTTTTTTAGTACAAACTATGCTGAATTTGTAATAGGGTTTCGCATTGCTCGTTGATGCCGCATCAATATTGTTATTAAGTTTGACACTTTTTTAGCACATAGGTGTTACAGTAATTGAGTTTCAGGAAACGGAGAAATGGAGTTAACGGATGAAAGACAATAAAACCGATGACGAACAAGTCTCAATTAAAGACGAGTCCGCTAACTCTCCGCTAAAACGTGATGAGTCGGTTATTTCATCAGAAAGATTACAGAATCGGGTTATTCAGCGTGGACGCTTAGATATCCATCTTCATCAAGCCGCAGCCAAACATTTAAAACAGGGAGCGGACGCCTTAAATGCTCGCAACTATGAAAAAGCAATTGAAGAATTCCTTCAGGTAATACAACATAATCGTGAGTCCGCTGAAGCACATTTTCATCTCGGTTTAGCTTATTTTATGTTAGAAAATTATGAAAAAGCGATTGACGCTTACAAAATGGCAATCGCGTGCGAGCCGAGTGAAGTGACTGTGTATATCAATCTTGCATCCACCTATCGTATGCTAAAACGTTATGACGAGGCAATTGACGTTTACGAAAGTGCTATTCGGTCTATTCCGAACCACCCAGAATTACATTCGGAACTCGGAGCAGTTTATTCCCTCCGAGGCAAACGGCAAGAAGCCATTACCGCTTTTAAAACTGCGATGCGCCTCAAATTAAATGCAGTAAAAGAGCACCGCCCATTGAAAACAGAAGGCAACGAAGAAGAATAAGGTCGTTACTTACCTGAATAGACAGGAGAACATCATGATAGTTTCAGACGAAGAATTGATGTTGGAATGCCGTAAAGGAGATATGAGTGCATTTGAGTTGCTTGTCAGAAGGTATCAGGATGCGCTTGTGAACTATATCTATTATACCATCAACGATTATCATCGTGCTGAGGACTTAGCACAGGAGACGTTTCTTCGTGTTTTCAAGAACGCGAGTCGTTATGAGCCGAAAGCATCCTTTAAAAGTTGGCTTTATACGATTGCTACCAATTTGTCAAAAAACGAAATCCGAAATCGGGCTCGGCGAAATACCTACTTTCTGGAAGATATGGTTGAAGAAAACGAGGATGTGTACCACTCTGAATTCATGATAGATACCCGTTATCAACCGGATATCCTCTATGAAAAGAAGGAACGCCAACAACTCATCAAGAAAACACTAAAGCAGCTCCCTGAAAATCAACGTTTAGCATTAACATTGGTAACATACCAAGAGCTTAGTTACGAAGAAATTTCTGATATTCTAAATTGTACAACAGGAGCAGTAAAATCTTTAATTCACCGTGCCCGTCAAAACATGAAAAAACTACTTATCAAGGCTGGAATAGGAGGTGGAGTCAATGAGAAAATATAAAATAAGCGAATGTAAAAACGTTCAAACACAACTTTCAGCCTATTTTGACAATGAAATGCCCACGTGGAAACGACATCTTATTCGGTGGCATCTAAAGCAATGTCCGGATTGCAGTGCCAGAGTCAAGGCGATAGAACAGACGCATAAACTTCTTCACCTTGCAGAACCAGTTGAGACTTCCGATACTTTTCTATCAACTGTAATGTCCCGTGCAACTACATTGAAAACAACCCAAAAGGCACAGCAGTCGCTCTTCAATCGCTTCGGTTCGTTTGTAGAAGGGCTGCAAATGCGGATGCGAGGGAACATTCGCGCCTATAACCTTGTTTATATGTTTGGGTTGATATTTGCTGTATTTACAATGATAGGTGTAACGCTCTATTCACCTCGTATTGATAGGCTTAACCCGTTCACCCAATTAAGTTCAAAATCATCAGAAGTTCAACAGGAAAGGCTTATTTCGTTTGAAGTAATTCCGCAGCAGGAACCCAAACGTTCCCTTAAAATTCGTTGATGAGGTTTAACAATGATAAATATAAACCGTCACACCGTAAGGTCTATAACGCGTAAGGCGCTGCTTATTTCAACGATATTCCATGTATTCTTTCTGGTTACGCTGTTTTATTTTTCTGTTCGCAATCAGCCTATTTTACCTAATCAAGACAAGATTGCTGTAACACTTTCAACAGCACCAAAACCGCTGCCAGCAAAGATTCCCAAAAAAGCACCAATACTTCAACAACACACAAAAACCGTGTATAAAACACCAAAACCACTTTCAGAAGTTGAAGCGATTAAACCTCACATTGCGTTTCAGCCTCGTCTTACACCGCCGTCTCCCATTGTTTCAGAACAACCACGGCTTGAGCAGACAAATACCGCTCCTGACGTGAAAGTGAATGTCAGCACCGCGCTCAACGAACTGCGTCAAGTTGAAGATGGCTTATCAAAGACAGAGGCAGCAGAACCAACAATAGGAAGTTCTTTCGGTTCAAAACGCTCCGGTATGCTGGGCGTACAACGCACACCTACCCGTACTACGCTTGATATTGCTGAAACAGTAGATGACGATGACGATATTCCAAATATAGCAGATCTCCAAGAAAACAAACCCTCTTTACCTTATATTCCATTTGGTTCTGTTATCAAAAGTCTTGCACGTGAGATCGTGGAAACAAGCAATGGCGGGCCAATTGATGTGGTTTTTGTCATTGATGCCAGCAGTAGTATGGGTGATAACATCAAAGCGGTTGTTGAACACCTAACAGAAATGGTTGATGTCTACAAATCTTCAGAAATTGATTATGCACTCGGTTTAACCCATTTCTCTGCACGAGCAAAGAGAAATTCACGGAAACAAGAAAACTATATAGAAGTTTTTCAATTGACCCAAAAATTATCTGAATACAAACGGAATCTAAATACGATTGTCCCTCGCGGTGACGAAAAAGCGTTGGACGCTATCGCGCAAACAGTCGATGAAATGAAATTCCGTGCCACGTCCAAAAAACATCTTATTCTTGTTACTGATGAACCGTTCAACAGTCTTGAAGGTCTAACAGTCCAAGACTCAATTGCCCTATGTCGCGAGTTTGGGATTTATGTTAACGTTCTTGGTCTGCCAAACAAACAACACCAATTGCTTGCATCTGAAACTGATGGAAAATGGCACGCAATTCCCGAGGATCCAAAGATGCAACAGGTAGTTCCAAGCAATAGATACTTAACAATAAAGCAACGAGGTCAATTATTCAGCAGAACACAATGGCAAGTAGCACAGAAGATCAATAAAACATTTCTACAAAATCATGGGAATACACCTGTGGATATTGTGTTGTTCATTGATGGAAGTAAGAGCATGGAAGATAAACTTCCACAATTTTTGCAACAACTGGATATTTGGGTTCGGGATTGGGATAACGCGCTCATTGACTATCAGATAGGTGTCGTTAGGTTTCGGTCCCGCAATTCTGTTAACATCGTGAATGTTTTCAATCCGCCGCAAACTCTTGAACAGGTTCACAAAATCGCTGCACTGCCATGCCAAGAAGATGAAAATCTATTACACGCTGTTACTAACGGATTGCGCCGTATTAAACTTCGTCCAGAAGCTAAAACACATCTCATCCTCGTTACAGATGAACCTATAAGCAAAAACTCACCTTCAGCAGGTGTCATCCAATCTTTAGAGGAAATACATGCTGTTGTAAGTGTTATTGGAACTTTTGATGATTTTCAAGAAGAAGTAACAATTAAAACTGGAGGCGTCTGGGTACCGATGCCTGGAGGACATACAAAAAATAACACGAACTGGTAATGCTTTAAGAGACTCGTTGATGAGGTATAAACAATGAAAAATATAAGCCGTCGTACTGTGAAATCAATAACGCGTAAAGCGCTGCTTATTTCAACGATATTCCATGTATTCTTTCTGGTCACGCTGTTTTATTTTTCTGTTCGCAATCAGACTATTTTACCCAATCAAGACAAGATTGCTGTAACACTTTCAACAGCACCAAAACCGCTGCCAGCAAAGATTCCCAAAAAAGCACCAATACTTCAACAACACACAAAAACCGTGTATAAAACACCAAAACCACTTGCAGAAGTTGAAGCGATTAAACCTCACATTGCGTTTCAGCCTCGTCTTACACCTCCGTCGCCCATTGTTTCAGAACAACCACGGCTCGAACAGACAAATACAGCACCTGACGTGAAAGTGAATGTCAGCACCGCGCTCAACGAACTGCGTCAAGTTGAAGATGGCTTATCAAAGACTGAAGCAGCAGAACCAACAATAGGAAGTTCTTTCGGTTCAAAACGCTCCGGTATGCTGGGTGTACAACGCACACCTACCCGTGCCACGCTTGATATTGCTGAAACAGTAGACAGCGATGACGATATTCCAAATATAGCAGATCTCCAAGAAAACAAACCCTCTTTACCTTATATTCCATTTGGTTCTGTTATCAAAAATCTTGCACGTGAGATCGTGGAAACAAGTAAAGGCGGGCCTATTGATGTGGTTTTTGTCATTGATGCCAGTGGCAGTATGGGGAACAACATCAAAGCTGTCGCTGAACATCTGACAGATATGGTTGATATCTACAAATCTTCAGACATTGATTACGCACTCGGTTTAACTCATTTCTCTGCACGAGGAAAAAAAAGCGGACAGAAGCTGGTAAATTTTATAGAAGTTTTTCAATTGACGAAAAAATTATCAGTATACATACGGGATATACGTGCAATTGTCCCACGTGGAGACGAAAACGCATTGGACGCTATTGCGCAGACCGTCAATGAAATGCAATTCCGTGCCACATCCAAAAAACATCTCATTCTCGTCACTGATGAACCGTTCACCAGTCTTGAAGGTTTATTAACAGTCCAAGACTCAATTACCTTATGTCGCGAGTTTGGGATTTATGTTAACGTTCTTGGTTTTCCGAACTTTGAACACCGACTGCTTGCATCTGAAACTGATGGAAGATGGCACGCCATTCCCGAGGAGCCAAAGAATCAACGAGTATCGCGACGCAATACACCTCAAACAGCACAAAATAGGGCAAGGTTACTCAGAAAAGCGCAATGGCAGAACGTCCATAAGATCGGCAAAGCACTGCTCCAAAATTCTGGGAATACGCCAATGGATATTGTGCTATTTATTGATGGCAGCAAAAGCATGGAGGATAAACTGCCGCAGTTTTTACAACAACTGGATATTTGGGTTCGAGATTGGGATAACGCGCTTGTTGACTATCAGATAGGTGTCGTTAGGTTTCGGACACGTGCTTCTGTTGACATAGTGAATGTATTCAATCCACCACAATCTCTTGATCAGATCCACAAAATTGCCAAACTGCCATGTCAAGAAGATGAAAACCTGCTGCACGCTATTACTGAAGGTTTACGCCGTATTAAGCTCCGTCCGGATGCGCGAACACATCTCATCCTCGTCACAGATGAACCTGTAAGTAAAAACTCACATTCATTAGGCGTAATTCAGTTCTTAGAAGAAAAACAGGCTATTGTCAGTGTTATTGGAACTTTCGATGATTTTCAAGAAGAGGTAACAATTAAAACGGGTGGTGTGTGGGTGCCGATTCCAAAGGGACACACAACTAATCACATGCACTGGTAATGCTTTAAAAAAGATTCGTTGATGAGGTAAAGCAATGAAAAATTCAAGCCACCGTACCGTGAAATCTATAACGCGTAATGCTATGTTTATTTCAATGATACTACACGTGTTCTTTCTTATTGCCCTATTTTATTTTTCTGTAAGCGACCAACCTGTCTTATCGTTTCACAACAAGATTGACGCAACAATCGAAACAATTCCAAAAACAGTGTCAAAAAAACCGATGCAAGCGCCAATACACCGACAGTTCAAAACCAACGTGCACGAAACAGCAAAAACGCCACTTGCCAAAGTTGAGTCTATTACACCGGAACTGATTTTTCAATCTCGTGTTGCGACAACAAGACCTACTCGTGTTGAGGCAACAACACCTATTGTCGCTGAACAGCCACATCTTAAGCAGACAGATACTACGCCGGACGTGAAAGTGAATGTTAGCACCGCGCTCAACGAACTGCGTCAAGTTGAAGATGGCTTATCAAAAACTGAGGCAGCAGAGCCAATAGTAGGGAGTTCATTTGGCTCAAAACGTTCCGGTGGACCAGATGTCCAACGTAGACCTATACCTGCTACGATTGATGTTGCGGGGACAACAGTTGATGATGACGCGGTACCAACACAGATAGGTGATATTCAAGGGAACGAAACGGCTGTTCCTTATGTTCGATTTAGCAAAGTTATGGAGAAACTCCATTCTGTTCCATTTAGCAAAATTATGAAGAGTCTTGCAAATGAAATTCTGGAAACAAGTGATGGCGGTCCGATTGATGTTGTTTTTGTCATTGATACCAGTTCGAGCATGAATAATGATATCAAGGCGGTCGCTTACCATCTAACAGAAATGATTGATGTCTATAAATTCTCTGGTATTGACTATGCGCTCGGTCTAACAAAATTCTATGAACCGGTAAAACGGTATGGTAAAAGAGGAAATATCATTGAAGTTGGTCAATTGACCCGAGAATTCTCGGAATACCAGCTGGATCTATATTCGATTGTTCCTTATGGGCAAGAAAACGCATTGGATGCGATTGAAAAAACAGTCAATGAAATGCGGTTCCGAGCCACATCTAAAAAACATCTCATTCTCGTCACGGACGAACCGTTCACCAGTCTTGAAGGTTTAACAGTAGAAGACTCAATCGCCCTATGTCGTGAGTTTGGCATTTTTGTTAATGTGATTGGTCTTTCTTCAGACAAAGAACATCAATTGCTTGCCTCTGAAACCAATGGAAAATGGCACCCAATTCCTATGGTGTATACAATGCAACAAGAATGGCAGGTGTATAAAATGCAACAAGAATGGCAGAATCTCCAGAAGATTGGTAAGATTGTACTCCAAAATTCTACAAATACCCCAATCGATATTGTTCTGTTTATTGATGGAAGTAAGAGTATGGAAGAAAAACTACCACATTTTTTAGAGCAATTGGATGTTTGGATTCGGGATTGGGATAATGCTCTCATTGACTATCAAATTGGGGTTGTGAGATTTCGAACGCATGGTGCTGTTAACGCTGACCGTGATGTTAACTTTGTGAATGTATTCAATCCACCGCAAACCCTTGAGCAGATCCACAAAATTGCCGAACTGCCGTGTCAAGACGATGAAAATCTGCTACATGCAATAAATGAAGGGTTGCGGCGGATTAAACTACGTCCAGGGGCTAAAACCCATCTCATCCTTGTTACAGATGAACCTACAAAAAAGAACACATCGTCATTAGGCATGATTCAGTTCTTAAAAGAAAAACAAGCCATTGTAAGCGTTATTGGAACTCTTGATAAATTTCAAATGGTAGTGGCACAAAAAACTGGTGGCATGTGGGTGCCAATCCCCGCAGGACACACAACTAACAAGGAGCAATGGTAAAGTAATGAAAAATACAAGCCGTCGTACCGTAAAATCTATAACGCGTAATGCGTTGATTATTTCAATGATACTCCATGTATTCTTTATGATTACGTTGTTTTATTTTTCTGTCCGTAACCAGTCTCTCTTATCTTTTCATGACAAACTTGACGCAACAATTGAAACAGTACCGAAACCGCTGCTATCAAAGAAACCGATGAAACCGCCAATATCTCAACAGCGAAAAACAACGGTGTATGAACCAACGAATGTACCAGTTGCTAAAGTTGAATCGATCAAACCGCATATTGTATTTCAACCCCGCCTTACACCTACGGAGTCCACTGTCACAGAACAACCACGACTCAAGCAGACAAATACCGCCCCAGACGTGGAAACGAATGTCAGTACTGCGCTCCGCCAACTCCGTGAAGTTGAAAGCGAGCTATCAAAAACAGAAGCAGCAGAACCAACAGTAAGTGGCTCTCTCGGCTCAAAACGTTCCAGTGGGATGTCCGGTACTAAACGGACACCTACCCCTTCTACGCTTGATTTTGCTGAAACAATAGGTGGCAATGGCACGGCACAAATAAGGGATGTATTCGAGAGCAAACCTTCCCAACCTAATATTCCATCTAACGATGTCCAACCTAATATTCCATTTAACGATGTTATGCGGGACCTCGCGAGCAAAATTCTTGCAACAAGTGATGGTGGGCCTATTGATGTGGTTTTTGTCATTGATGCCAGCGGAAGTATGAGTGACAACATCAAGGCAGTCGCTAATCATGTAATTGAAATGGTTGATGTATTTCAATCTTCTGGTGTTGACTATGCCCTCGGGTTAACGGAGTTTTATGCAAGCTACCGGAATATCATCAAAGTTCTACAATTGACTCAGAACGTGTCAGAATACAAAGAGAAAATGAATGCGATTATTTCTTCTCATCGAGGCGAAAACGCATTGGATGCTATTGCCAAAACTGTCAATAAAATGCGATTCCGTGCTACGTCTAAAAAACATCTTATCCTTGTTACCGATGAGACACCTTTCACAAGTATAGAAGGATGGACAGTGTATGACATAATTGTGCTGTGTAACAAGTTCGGTATCTACGTCAACGTACTCGGGATTTCAGACAAGGAACACCAATTGCTTGCGACAAGCACTAACGGTAGTTGGTATGCCATTCCAAAAAACAAATAACTAACCGATACTACAACGAAGTATAAGCAGAATCGCCACGCTAAATACGGTTTTTAGGCAAGTTGGATTTCAATCACATCAAAAGAGATAAACAGTGAAAATTGCGGTACTCGTTTCAGGAAGCGGAACCAATCTGCAAACCCTGATTGAGCAGTTACATGAAGACGAAGCCAGCGGTATTAAAATCGCAGTTGTAATTAGTGACCGACAGAAAGCTTATGCGTTAACACGAGCAAAGCGTGCAGGTATTCCAACACAAATTGTCAGAACGCAAGATTTTGAGAACCGTATCGCATTTGATGCGGAAATTTCAAGACAAATTGAAAACTATTCGGCTGAATTAATTGTACTTGCTGGTTTTATGAAACTATTTCAACCCCCGTTCGTCCGTAAATATCGAAACCGAATTATTAACGTCCACCCAAGCCTTCTACCTGCGTTTCCAGGTGCCACCCCTGTTGCTGATAGTTTAGCTTACGGTGTTAAGGTAGCGGGTGTTACTGTGCATTTCGTTGACGAAGATGTAGATACAGGACCGATCATCGCGCAAACAGTTGTCCCTGTTTATGATACAGACGATGAAGAGAGTTTACACAAACGGATTCAGATTGAAGAACATAAACTATATCCCAAAGTTATTAAGAGTTATGCACAAGGCAAATTGAAGGTTGAAGGTCGAAAGGTTATCAAGATAACCTCAGAAACCTAATATTTCCAACCATAGATTTTAGACCTGATATTGTTTCCAGATAATACTCTAATTTTCTGCATTGCAAACCTCAAAAAATAATGTTAGCAATTTCAACAATATGGAATGCTCTGAAGCAACCGGACGGTGCTGCACTGTTTGATGAGTTGAAAGACCTTGGTTTTGAAGCCATTGCACTTAGCCGCCATCTTACGCTTGAACAGGTGGAACAACTCAAACCAATGCTTCGGGACATCGGACAAATCCCTCCTTGTGCTATCCAAAATTTCTGCCCAATTCTCCCCGGAACTCCACAATCTGAAGCAGAAAATGACAAAATCCTACTATCTAGCCTTGATAACGACGAACGTAAGGAAGCGATTCGAAGAACAATTCAAACAATGGAACTCGCCGTTGAAATGGAAATCACTACAGTGCTGCTCCGTCTCGGTAAAGTGGATACCTATGATCGGTCATATCTAATGACTGAACTTTACGAGTATGGCGAGCGTGAGTTTGAAGCGTTCAGTAAAAAAGTGACAGAAGCAACCGAATGGCGAAAGCGAAAAGAGACAAAACATCAAGATGCAGTGATGCGCAGCCTTGATGAACTCAATGAAAGAGCGCTCCGAATGGAACTTCACATCGCCATCGAAAATCGTCCACACTATTACCAAATTCCAAATTTCGACGAAGTAGGGTTGTTTTTTGATGAATTTTACGGCAGTCTGATGCGTTATTGGCACGATGTTGGACATGCAGCTTTGCAGGAAAAACTCGGACTTTGCTGGTCGCATCAATGGCTTGAAACATACAGTGAGCACCTCATCGGTGTGACACTGCACGATCTGCAAGAACTTGAATCACATCACCCACCTGGTGCCGGCGACTTGGAGTGGGATGAATTGTTCACACAGCTCCCATCAGATGTCCTGAAGATAATGGAGATTCGGCACGGGGAAACTGAAACAGCTATGCAAGCACGAGAATTATGCGAATCGTTTATGAAACCACAAGACGAAGAATAACTTTATATCTCCCAAACCTATTCCATATAACTGCGGGTGTGCATAAATACTACAACCTATCTCATAAATAGTTGGAGGGCTTTGAAAACCGGATTTCAAAATCCTGTAGGAGCGATCTCCGAATCGCGACCTGTCGGGAATCGGAGTTCCCTCCTACAAAGAGAATCAACTCATAACGAACCAACAAATCCTATTTATGAGATACGCTCTAATAACAAATAGTATATTTTCACATCGGGTTTATTATCTACAGGACTTACGCATTCCTCCGCTTGCGAGAGGTTAGGGTAAATAGGCAGGAATTGGGGTTTTTAACCCCTTATCAGGACTTTTAAACACATTGCGTAAGTCCTGTTAGGAATACCTTTGGTAAACTAAACAGACATGTGCTATAATCTTTTAGGGATTGGTGCAATGCTAATCAAAATAAAATGGATAGGGAAGCGTAACACAGTGTGAAAAGACGGAAAGTTCTCATTCTCTGTATTGATGCGGGAAGTCATGATTACTTGGCAGCAAGCGACATTCCTAAAATCCGTAAGTTAGCGGATGCAGGTTTTTATCAGCATGCAAACGCTGTCATTCCGTCAGTGACGAATGTTAACAATGTTAGCATTGCAACAGGAACGTTTCCTGAAACACACGGCATCACCTCTAATTACTATGTTGATAGAGAAACCGGCAAAGGGGAATTTATTGAGGACAACCGTTTTCTCCTTGCATCTACACTGTTTGAAGTCGCTAAAAATACAAAATTTGCTGATAAAACAGCACTGTTCGTAACAAAGCAGAAATTGTTGCGGATT
This sequence comes from Candidatus Poribacteria bacterium, assembly GCA_965219695.1. Lineage (GTDB taxonomy): Bacteria > Poribacteria > WGA-4E > WGA-4E > WGA-3G > MSPOR6. The sequence continues at coordinate 24,427 of CBDCOJ010000029.1, forward strand.
TTAGAAAGCGGGGCCGATATAGCAGTCGCAGCAGAAGCCCCACCTTATGAATATATTGATGCAGCCGGTCCTGCCGAACCAATTTACTCGTGTGAGATAAATTGGTGGCTACTACGCGCAGTCCATTATACCTTACAAACTTATGATCCAGAACTGGTGTATTGTTCAACAACAGATTGGGTGCAGCACAAATATGCCCCGCAGGATGAGTTATCTCAGCAACACATGGCGGAACTGGACCGCATCATCGGGGAGATCGTGGATGATGACTCTCAACGTGAGATATACATTACTGCTGATCACGGGATGATGGATAAATCACTTGCGCTTGACCCTGGACGTGTTTTAACACAACACGGTATTCCTGCAACATCTATTCCAATAATTAAGGATAGGTATGTGGTGCATCATGGCAACTTAGGTGGTGCAGCTTATATTTTTCTTGAAAATAGAAATGATATTGAACAAGCAGTGCATACACTGCTAAATACAACGGGTATTGAAGAGGTCTATTCTGCTGAAGATGCTGCACGGATTTTTCGACTCCATCCAGATAGGATTGGAGATATATTTGTATTAGCTGACGAAGACACTGTTTTTGGTGAATTAGACGTGGCGTCTGAGTCCATTTCAGTGCGTTCACACGGTTCGCGTCACGAAAGTTATGTGCCGATTATTGGATATAATAGTCCTTGGTCGGCAACAGATTTTGAATTTAATCTTGATGTAGGCAGACTTTTTGTGAAAAGTTTACTTTGAATTGAATGAATTGCTTTTTGGCGAATTTGTAAAATCGTCTTAAGAAAGGAAAATATTGATGGCAAAAGAACAAACTGATGGTTGGAAATCCCTCTTTGATGGCGAAACATTAACCGGTTGGGGAGCCACCGGCAAAACCGAAGGATGGGTCGTTGATGATGGTGCTATTCTATGCACCGTTAAAGGTGGTCAGATGCTCTATTCAGAAGAACAATTTGACAATTTTGTTTTGTCGTTAGAGTATATGAGTGAACCGAAAGTCAATAGTGGTATTTTTATTCGTTGGGAAGACCTGCAACGCCCCGTGCAAACAGGACTTGAGATTCAAATTTTAGACACGCACGGTAAAGAACCTGCCACGAAACACTGTTGCGGTTCACTCTACGATGCACTTGAACCGACCCGCAATGTTTGCAAACCTGCAGGTGAGTGGAATGAAATGATAATCACTTGTGATGATAGCCTCATCGTAGTAGAAATGAACGGTGAAGAGATTGTACGTGCCGATTTGGATTTGTGGGATACACCACACAAGAATCCTGATGGTAGCAGGAACAAATTTGGCATTGCGCTAAAGGATTTTCCACGGAAGGGACATATCGGTCTTCAAGACCATGGAGGGAGGCTTTGGTTCCGGAATATTAAGGTTAAGTCTTTGTAGTGCGTCCGTTGGTGGATCGAAGCGTAATCCAACTAATCTTGGGAATCCTTATTCAGACAACTAAAATCGATTAGAAAAGAGACGCAATTCGTTGCGTCTCTTTGTTTTGATATTGCGTTGGCAAGAATGCAAAACGCAAATCCTTTACTATGAGATACGTCCATACAATTTTTTGCTAAATTGACCAAAATTATGGTATACTATTTATATCATGTCAACCGAACTTCAAAATATACGTAACTTCTGTATTTTAGGGCATATTGACCACGGAAAAAGCACACTCAGTGACCGACTCTTAGAGCATACAAACACACTTGCTGAAAGAGAAATGCGGGAACAGGTGCTTGATTTGATGGACCTTGAACGTGAACGTGGTATCACGATCAAGGCCACCGCAGTTAAACTGAAATATCGTGCTGAAGATGAGAACCTATACGAACTCAACTTGATTGATACTCCTGGACATGTAGATTTTACTTATGAAGTATCTCGGAGTCTCGCTGCATGCGAAGGTGTGATTTTAATTGTTGATGCAGCACAAGGTGTTGAAGCGCAAACCTTGGCAAACGCGTATCTTGCAATTGAAAGCGAACTTGAAATTATCCCCGTTATCAATAAAATTGATCTCCCTGCTGCACAGCCTGATGAAGTCAAACGGCAGATTGAAGAGGTAGTCGGCATCCCCGCCGATGATGCACTCCTTGTGAGTGCAAAAGCCGGTATCGGAATTCCTGCAATTTTAGAGGCGATTGTTGACCGAATTCCAGCACCTGTTGGTAAATCCGATGCCCCTTTGAAAGCACTTGTGCTGGACTCTGTTTACAACAACTATCGCGGTGTGATTATGTATACTCGTATATTTGATGGAAGTGTGACACCGGGAGATAAAATTCAACTGATGCAGAGAAAACGCTCCTATGAAGTTGAAGAGGTCGGCATTTTTACCCCCCAGATGCAACCCACAACTGAACTCCAAACAGGTGCAGTCGGTTATCTCATTGCAGGGATTCGAGAAATAGACCATGCCAAGATTGGCGATACGATTACACATCACTTGCATCCGACATCGGAACCACTCCCCGGATATCAAGAGATAAAACCGCTCGTATTTAGCGGACTCTATCCTGCGGATACAAACCAATTCCATGCACTACGAGAGGCATTAGAGAAACTTCGTCTCAACGATGCTTCTTTCACTTATGAACCGGAGACATCTATCGCGCTCGGTTTTGGATTTCGGTGTGGGTTTTTAGGTTTACTCCACATGGAAATTATTCATGAACGTCTTGAGCGTGAATTTGAACTCTCACTCGTTCGCACTGCCCCCAGTGTCATGTATAAGGTCTATTTGAAATCGGGTGAGCATGTATTGGTAGACAATCCTGCCCATCTCCCTGAAATTCAGCATATCGAACGAATTGAGGAACCGTATGTTAATATAGATATAATCGTCCCACGGGAGTATATCGGAAATGCGATGGAACTTTGTCAGAAGCGGCGGGGTATATATAAACGGATGAACCAATTAGATACTGCGCGTGTGCAGCTACTTTATGAACTCCCACTAAGTGAGATGCTAATGGATTTTTTCCCAAAACTAAAATCACTCACGCGTGGATATGCTTCCCTTGAATACGATATAGGTGAATACAAAACAGAGGATCTTGTAAAATTAGATGTTTTACTCAATGAGAAACCGGTAGATGCACTCTCAACTATTTTACCTCGCACAATGGCGGAGACACGCGGAAAAAGTTTGGTTAGTAAATTGAGAGAGTTGATTCCTCGGCAGATGTTTGAAATTCCTGTTCAAGCAGCGATAGGTAACAAGATTGTGGCACGTGAGTCAGTCAGAGCACTTCGGAAAAATGTTACTGCCAAATGTTACGGCGGTGATATAACACGTAAACGAAAATTGTTGGAAAGACAGAAGGAAGGTAAAAAACGGCTCAAACAGATCGGCAGTGTTGATGTTCCGCAAGAAGCGTTTACAGCAATGCTGGCAACGGATGAATAATAAGGATTACGGTAGAGTATACTTATCCGTAGGAGAAAAACATGAAACAAATCAGAAGGCCCATCAATTTGACACTTATTGTATGTTTCTCTCTTTTAAGTCCACTTACTTTTGCAGCAACTATTCATGTTCCAGCAGAACAACCGACAATTCAATCCGGTATTGATGCAGCAAAAAATGGGGACACAGTTTTGGTAGATGATGGAGTCTACACAGGCGAAGGAAATGTGAACCTTGATTTTAAGGGAAAAAGGATTACCCTTAAGTCAAAAAATGGCGCGGATGCAACAGTTATAGACTGTGAAAAACTACATGAAACCAGAGGTTTTTATTTCCACAATGGGGAGACAAACGAATCGGTATTAGATGGATTTACTATTACCAACGGATCGCATCAATTTGGTGGAGCAGTCACTCTTGTGTCTGCCTCACCTACGATTAAAAATTGTGTGGTTCAGGATAATCTGACATCTGGGATTCATTGCATCAATTCCGATCTAATCATATTAGACAGTATAATCTCACATAATATTGGTGTAGGTGTAGCCATTAGTGGAATTGACATCCTTATTAGTGATATTCGGGATGGATTTATGCGGGATGGTATTAATATGGAAGAAACTTTTATTAAGAGACCGACTATAAAGAGTTGTACAATTTCTAACAATACGGGTATCGGGATTTCCTGCCTGGACGATGGTGCAATTATAGTTAATTGCACTGTTTCGAAAAACGGTGGACGAGGTATAAGTGTCATTTCTTTTACTGCAGCGGAAATAACAGATAGCCGAATTACCCAGAATTCTGACGGCGGTTTAAAATGTAGTGAATATTCCAGGATAAGAATTAAAAATTCAATTATAGCCGAGAATACAGCGGAAGAAGGGGGAGGTATATTCTGCAGTGCAACTTCGTCATTATATGCCACGGATTGTGTAATTGCAAACAATACCGCTTTGAAGGATGGTGGAGGGATTTGGGATCTCACAAGATTTGGCGATGCAATTGTCAAGCATTGTACAATTACACAAAACTTTGCGGGAGATAAAGGCGGTGGCATTTATGTCACTGACCGAGGCCGTTTAGACCTAACCCATTCGATCGTTTGGGACAATTCATCTGATGGAACACATTCTGAAGTATTTGCATGGGGAATTCTAACCATTAAGTCGTGCAATATTAAAGATGGACTTAATGGAATTGAACGTGAACCTGATGGGAGATTATTTAGATATGAGAACAACATTGATGAAGACCCTTTGTTTGTAAATGCCAAGGCAGGTGATTATACCCTTCAGGTTAATAGTCCAGCGGCTGGAATGGGTGTACGTGCCCCAGAAGATCAGGAACCAATTGAAGAGGAACCAACTGAACTTGAAGAAAATAATCAGCAAGAAAACAAAGAGCAAGAACCACGTTCTGTATCGCATCGTGGAAAACAATTGGTAAAATGGGCGGATTTAAAACGCAAATCACGTATCACTTCAATCTTTTGAGAATGAATCTATTGATTACGGTTTAGATAGGTTTAGTATATATTCGAAAGGATGATACAACGATCATATATTCATCATGAAAAACGAATTACACAGTCAAACTTTGCCAACCAAGTTCAAATTATCCAGATTTCAGCAATTCAAAGGTATCATATTTACGCTTATTTTCGTTTTTGGATTCTTTCGTCCATTTATAGTTGATGCTTATTTAATTTCGTCTGGTTCAATGGAAGACACGCTCCTGATCGGTGATCGGGTTTTGGTTTGTAAGTTTATGTACGGCTTTAAAATTCCGGGTACAGATATTAAGGTGTTTGATTTCCACAAGCCCGCCCGTGGTGATGTGTTTGTTTTCATTCCACCGCATGATGAACGTAATTTCATTAAGCGGATTGTTGCTGTAGAAGGCGATACTGTTCACACTGAAGGTGAAAAACTCTACGTTAACGGTCAACAAGTAGATGACCGAAGTTACGCAAAACACCTACCGTATAACCATTTTAGGCGGGATTTTCCGCCATTCCGAAATCCTGAATATCTTCCGCAAGATGAAACATATACCGATTTTACCGTGCCGCAAAGCCAGTTTAGGCAGAAATTTCCGGAAGGTAAACCATTCAGTGTGCCAAAAGGCATGGTCTTTGCGATGGGGGACAACCGTGACCAAAGTAGTGATAGCCGCGCATGGGGACCTGTGGATGTTGATGATATAAAAGGACAGGCATTTATGATTATGTGGTCAATTGACAACCGACCTACAAAATTGTGGGAGATATGGAAGATAGCCAGCAATATACGTTTAAATCGTATCGGTAAACACATCCGTTAAGGATTTGAAAAATCTAATTCAAAATATAATCATCTAAAAGAAAGAAAGGAATACCGTCTTATAACAACGGTTTTCAAACTTCATGAACACTGATGTTCAATTATCAAAATGGCAAAAATTCCAAAAAACAGTTGTATGGGAATACACCCAAGTTATTGTCGTTGCACTTATTCTTGTCTTTGGGTTTATACGCCCTTTTGTTGTAGAAGCATTTAAAATTCCATCCGGTTCCATGGAGGACACCCTTCTTGTCGGAGACCGAATTCTGGTATGCAAGTTTATCTACGGGTTCAAAATGCCTGGAACGGATATTAGAGTCTTTGATTTTCATAAACCTGCCCGTGGAGACGTATTCGTTTTTATTCCACCTCATGAAGAAGATCGTAATTTCATTAAGCGCATTGTAGCTATTGAAGGCGATACGGTTCACACAGAGGGCGAAACACTCTATGTCAACGGTAAAGCGGTTGATGATAGTGCCTACACAAAGCATGCTGCCGGTCATGTTTTTAGACGTGGTAATTTTCCCCCATTTCGCAAAACAGAGAAATATATGGAGAAAAATGAAATTTATGATGATTACATCTTAACAGACAACCAATTTAAGCGCAAATTTCCTGAAGGCAAACCGTTTACTGTTCCAAAGGGACATGTTTTTGCAATGGGCGATAACCGGGATCATAGCAGCGATAGCCGCACTTGGGGACCTGTGGATATTGATGATATAAAAGGACAAGCCTTCATGGTTTATTGGTCGTTTGACGATCGACCTGCAAAGATATGGGAGGTGTGGAAGATAATTGGTAATATACGATTCAAACGAATCGGTAAACTGATTCACTCACAACACGGACTCAACTGATGCATCAAGATAGACGACACCTTATCATCGGTACAGCCGGGCATGTTGACCATGGAAAAACTGCCTTGGTTGGCACACTTACAGGCATTGAAACAGATCGACTCAAGGAGGAACGCGAGCGAGGTTTATCCATTGAATTAGGCTTCGCTTATTTTGACCTCCCTGACAATTCGCGCGCTGGGATTGTTGATGTGCCCGGGCACGAGAAATTTATCCGCCACATGTTGTCTGGTGCTTATGGGATGGATATTGTGCTTTTTGTTGTTGATGCTAAAGAAGGAGTACAGGAACAGACGCTTGAACACTTGGCTATTTTGGATCTGCTTGGCATCTCAAACGGTATAATCGTGATGACGAAGTCGGATTTAGCAACCAGCGAAGAGTTGGAAGAAGCAACAGAAATGACACAGGAGATGCTGGTCGGCACATCGCTTGAAGGGATTCCCTCTATTAGTGTTTCATCTATAACAGGTGAAGGTATTGATACCTTAAAGCAGATGATTGTGGAACAAGTTGACTTAGCAACGAAAGCACAAGAACATGATGGTATTCCGCGGCTATATGTGGATCGTGTTTTCACTGTTCAGGGTTTTGGAGTCGTTGTTACAGGCACGCTCATCGGCGGTTCTATAAATCGGGATCAAAGGATGGTTATTCTACCGCAAGGTGATGTGGTACGGGTGCGAGGTATACAGGTACATAACGAACATGCAGATGTCGCTCAAGCTGGACAAAGAACTGCACTTAACCTATCTGGCACCACTGCAAATAATATTCAACGTGGCGATGTGTTATGTCCTATTGAATACTCACAGGTTACCGATAATATTGACGTGTCGCTGCAAGTTTTATCCTCATTTCCGAGAATGCTTGAACACTGGGGACGTTTTCGTGCCTATCTTGGGACACGCGAAATATTTTGCCGGTTGATTTTATTGGTTGACGAAGCAATCCTACCTGGGGACAGGGTACAAGTCCAACTCCGCTTAGAGCAGCCAATTTTAACTTTTAGAGGCGACCGTATCATTTTGCGCGATTTTTCTGCACAACATACTGTCGGTGGCGGTGAAGTTATTAACCCGTTTGCGCCGAAACATAAACGTTTTACACAAGAAACCATCACAACCTTGGCACAGTGGGAAGAAGCAGACGACACACAAGTTGTAAATGCCGTATTAGAAAATAGCCCTTCACTATGTGTTGCTGAATCGTTTCTCTATTATTATATGCCGTATTCACGCGTAGAAGTTGGAAACATATTGGAAACCTTGGAGTCGGAAGAAAAAATTGTACGATGGGATACATCAGGTAGAATACCTCTTGTTTCAGATGCTGCGCGTGCTGCAGAAGTTACAGAGAGACTTTTAACAGTGTTGTCGGAATTTCACGAAAAAGAACCGCTCCTCGCCGGACAGAACGCATCGCAATTAAGCCGTGAACTTGGACTTGACGAAGTAGGTTTTGAAAAACTCACGAATCAACTGATTAAAACGAAGCAAATAGTTAAAGATGGAAATCTACTTCGATTAGCATCACATGAAATTCAATTCTCTGAAGAGGAGTCGACAGCAAAAGAAACACTTGAAAAACTATTTTTGGATGCGGGAATTAATACACCCGGACTAAATGAACTGAAAACGCTACTTCCTGAATACACACCACAAATAATTGAGTCCACGTTTTTTGCCTTGTTGAACCTTGGGCAATTTATCAAAGCGGCAGATAATTTCTTTATCCACAAAGACGTATTTGAAGAGATAAAAGAATTATTAACCAATTATCTCCGTGAAAATGGGACAATAACGGTTGGCGAGTTTCGTGAGCTGGCGCAAACTTCGAGAAAATATGCGGTGCCTTTTCTTGAGTACTGTGACACGCAAAATCTCACAATTCGGGATGGAAACGTCCGTAGATTGTCGTCAAGGTAACAGAATCATAAGTTGTTTTTATGGGGGAGGATAGGGTCCGGTGGCCCTACCGGTCTTCAAAACCGGCTTGTCCATGCAAGTGGATAGGTGGGTTCGACTCCCACCCTCTCCCGCCATTTTATACCGTTTTTTGTCTTCCCATGATAATGGAAAACGAGTATGATCAAAACCCTTCCGATACTTACCCCTGATACCCCGCAACGCAGACATCCTTCATGGATTAAAGCACGTATTCCTGGTGGTCGCAACTACGCTGAACTTAAAAAGTTAATGCGTGATCTTGATCTCCACACTGTCTGTGAAGAAGCGCGTTGTCCCAATATCGGTGAATGCTGGAACAGTCGCACAGCCACCTTTATGATCTTAGGGGATGTCTGTACACGCAGGTGCATGTTCTGTGCAGTCAAGAAAGGCAAACCAAATGTCGTAGATACAGATGAGCCGCGACGGTTGGGTGAGGCAGTTGCACACTTGAAATTAAATCACGTTGTCATTACCTCTGTTAACCGGGACGATTTATCGGATGGAGGGGCGGGTATATTCGCAGATTGCATTACCGAAGCGCGGAAACACCGTCCTGGTTGTACTATAGAAGTTCTAATCCCCGATCTTGAAGGCAATTGGGACGCTCTTAAAGTTATTGTTGAAGCGGCGCCAGAGGTGTTGAATCACAATACAGAAACAGTCCAACGTCTTTATCGCCGCGCACGTCCGTACGCAAATTATCAACAATCACTTTCACTTCTCAAAATCGGCAAAAAAATGAATCCTGAAATGCTCACGAAGTCTGGTCTAATGGTGGGATTAGGCGAAACGGTAATTGAACTCTTAGAAACAATGCAAGACATTCGAGATACAGGCTGCGATATTCTCACAATTGGACAATATCTCTCACCCTCTTCACGTCACCTACCTATTCAACGTTACTATACACCAGAGGAATTTGATGAACTCAAAGAGGCTGGTATTGAGATGGGCTTTCGGCATGTTGAATCCGGACCATTAGTCCGAAGCTCTTATCACGCAGGTGAGCAAGCACAATTATCAAGTTTGTTATAACGTGTACTAACAAAAACCCCAGAGGCATTCAATTCACCAGTAATTTCACATTTTATCATAAATCTTTTCTTGTAGGAGCGATCTCCGAATCGCGACGAAACGCAATAATAGTCGGGAATCGGAGTTCCCTCCTACAATATAATTAAATGGAAAACTTGACAATTGAATGCCTCTGAACAAACCCCCTCCACAAGTGCTGTACGTTTTGTAGATATTAATTTATGCGATTTTTTGAGGAATATGATATACTAAATAAAAACAAATATTTAAGTGCCAAAAGCAGACAGGAACAGGTGCAAAGGAAAAAACAATGATTCATGTAGTAGTGAATGGTGCATGCGGACGTATGGGAAGGCTGATTACACAAGGCGTTGCACAACAAGATGATATGCAACTTGTTGGCGCAATAGAATTTTCTGCCCATCCAGAAATAGGGAACGATGTCGGTGTAGTTGCGGGTATAGGTGAGATTGGTGTTCCAATTAGCAGTGAACTCAAAGATGTTATTACATGTGCGGATGTTGTGATTGAATTCTCAAAACCGGATGCCACATTACAGCATCTACGGCAAGTTGTAGATGCTGATAAAGCGATGATAATTGCAACGACTGGATTTAGTAATGAGGAGTTAGCTGAGGTCCACGAACTTGCGTCAAAGATTCGATGTGTAATGGCACCGAACATGAGTCTTGGCGTTAATGTGATGATCCAAGCACTGGAACTAATAGCGAAAGCACTTGGTGATGACTATGATATTGAAATAATAGAAGCACACCACAATCATAAAGCAGACTCACCCAGTGGTACTGCGCTTCGATTAGCAGAGACGGTTGCCAATGCCGTTGAGCGTGATTTGAATGAAGTAGGTGTCTATGGTCGGCACGGCATAATCGGTCCTCGTCCGGAGAAACAGATCGGAATTCACGCGATTCGTGGTGGTGACATTGCTGGTGATCACACTGTCATGTTTGCGACTGAAGGTGAAACGTTAAGTGTAGTGCACCGCGCACATAGCCCTGAAGCATTTGCAAAAGGTGCTATCCGAGCAGCAAGATGGGTGGTCAACGCCCCCCGAGGATTACACGATGTCAGCGAAGTCCTTTTTGAGAATAAATAATAGATGCGGAATTCGAACACTTTCATATCTGTTTTTCTTAAACATAATTACAATTTTATGTTTCTTCGGTTGTTCAAACACACCAAAAAATACGAGGGGTGTGTGGAAAACCGTCCTGAAAGGTGACTGGAGTGCACATCTATACGGTGTCCATTTTATTTCTGAAACGCACGGTTGGGCAGTCGGGAATTCGGTAGGCGTGTTTTCTGGGCATACTGTTGCTGAGGTTGATGGAGCAGACCGATCCTATACCGAAGGCGTAGAGAGCATTATCCTCCATACAACGGATGGCGGTGAGAATTGGCATAGACTAAACAGTGGAATTTTTGGAAAACCTTTAAAAAAAGTGTATTTTCGCAACGTATCCGAAGGATGGTGTGTCGGGGAAGCTGGGGTTGTCATACACACCACGGATGGCGGAAAGAGTTGGAAACAAATTGAAACAGACACTGAATACAATCTGAACGGTCTATATCTGAATAAAGCCACGGGGTGGATAGTCGGTGATTGGGGAACCCTCCTCAAAACAACCGATGGCGGAAAAACATTTCAAAAAGTTGATGGAAGTATCTTCAAAGAAAAATCATTAAAAGATATTTATTTTCCTGACAATTCCCACGGTTGGATCATTACCTATAGCACGCCTAACGACACTGAAAACTCAGGATATATCTACCACACAACAGATGGCGGAAAGACATGGACAGAACAATTCTCGACAAAACCGGCACTGTTTGGTTTGCACTTCGTTGACAAGACGACAGGATGGGTCGTAGGAGATAAACGCAGTCTCTATATTACAACCGATGGCGGAAAAACGTGGAATTTTGTCACTGATGGCAGCAATCAACGCCATAAAGAAGAATACGGACAACCTGAGTATCTTGGCAAAGAACCTTTACACACATTTACACTCTACGATGTTGACTTCGTAGATAATCAGCACGGTTGGATTGTTGGAGATTTAGGTGTTATCCTACATACTACGACTGGAATCAAAAAAGATGGTAGCAGCGTATGGAAACATCAGCGGGGTGGTCCACGTTTTCACAACAGTGCCGACGGTCTCTTATTAGGTGTTGACTTCGTCTCTAAAAGAGTCGGCTGGGTCGTTGGTGAAAACGGTACGATTCTACACACGCGTAACGGTGGCGTTACGTGGAGGGCACAATCAAATCCAACACACTTACTATTTGATGTCTGTATTGTCGCGAAGGATAAGGGATATGTTGTCGGTGACCGCGGCACGATTCTACAAACCCACGATGGTGGAACAGAGTGGCAAGCACAAGATAGCCGTACTGCAGAATGCTTCGGTGCAACACATTTTGTGTCTCCACAGAAAGGTTGGGCAGTAGCGGAATCAGGTGTTATTTTACATACCACAAATGGCGGGACAGATTGGGAGCAGCAAACCTCAAATACGCAACAAGACCTGCTCGCTGTTTTCTTTATAGATGAACAAACTGGTTGGTGTGTGGGGAGCGCGGGCGAAATTGTCCATACTTCCGATGGTGGTAAAACATGGTCTCGCCAGCAAAGTGGTGTTCCCTATAACCTATTTGATATTCACTTTGCGTCAAAAAAAGAAGGATGGGTTGTTGGGCCTTTCGGAACGCTGCTATATACGGTTGATGGCGGTAATCGGTGGCAACTTTCAACGCTTACCCGTCAACTTTCCAAATTGGACATCAACACGAATATCTGGTTAAATGCAGTCTATTTTGTATCTCCCCAAATAGGATGGGTTGTTGGTGAAAACGGCATGGTCTTCCATACCGATGACGGTGGAAAAAGTTGGTCTCGTCAAGAGACACACACCCAAAATTTTCTTTACGATGTGTTTTTTATCTCTGAAAACGAAGGATGGGTTGTTGGAAAAAACGGACTAATCCTACATACTAACGATGGTGGTGAAAACTGGAGACCACAGCGAACTGATACACAAACAGATTTGACATCAATCCACATGAGCAGCTCTCACAGTGGTTTAGTAACAGGGCAAGGTGGAACAATTCTAAAATATGAGGTTATAGAGTCAAAATAAGGATGTGAAATATGACAGGCGAACAAAAATATCTATTTGATTTGCAAGGCTTTATCGTTTTAAAAGATGTTATCCCTCAAGAAGTGATTGAATCTTGTAATGCGGTGCTTGATGAATATGAAAACATGAACCCCAACGACTATCCTGAGCCGTTATGTCTCGGCACAGAGCGAACAGAAAGGGAACTCTATATCTCCAACATATTGGAGGCAGATAGCGTATTTAATGCACTCGTAGATATTCCTGAGGTATTGGACGTCGTTGAAGGGGTGACAGGTGGTCCGTATCGTCTTAATCACACCTATACGATCAGTATATCGATGGGGTGGCGGTTATACGCGGTTTACACATGCACGGAAAATCCTGTGCTTACACCGATTATTCCGAAGTGTCAGTATCACTGCAAAAATGGAGAGATGGTCAACAAGCGATTCTACTGAAATAGATTTGACAAAAGCCGTTTTTCCAATGCTGAAGATTGTGATGTAGAAGATGGCTGTTTCGCAGTAATACCCGCACAATCCCCGCTGGCATAAAAGCGAATTTCCCACGTTGGTTTTCAAAACCGTGACGGGGGAAGTCATCCCGATGAAAATCCTGTGCTTACGCCGGGAAATACCAGATGAAGGCTAAGGCGGGTGATGGCGGCTATGGTATCTTCATTTGTGGAGCTGAAGAGGCACTCACGCACGGTTCTGGTTATCAATGTCTCAGGAAGACGGAGACGGACGTGGGATGCTTTACTACTGCTACAGCATCGGTTATACCGTGGGATTCGCCAACCAATCGGCGATTGGCACGGGTCTGACGCATTCTAACGGCAGGGATGAGGCAAAATACTGGTATCCGTTCTGGGATGCTGATCTTGGCCTGTCAAACATAGAGAAGGTCTATTTATGAGTTCACCAACGGCTGGGCGGTCTATAACCGGTGAGATTAGCCTCTCATACAAACGACTGGCGTTGCAAGCGGATTCTTCATCTGAAATAAATTTAACTAATGCACTGCGGAACCTGAGGTAACTGCGCCAAGATTTAGTTATCGTTGCTAACGCATTCGGAAATTAAGGATTATAGTGAACTTTAGAATTAACAGGACATTTTGAGTTGTAGAAGGGAACTCCGATTCCCGACTGAACTAAAATTTTATGATAACCTCAAACATATAGGAGAGAAAACTATCTTGATAACATTTTCAGAACGGTTACAAAAACTTCCACCTTATCTTTTTGTAGATTTACGCCAAAAAATGGCTGCCGCCAAAGAACGCGGCGTTGACGTGATAAGCCTTGGCATCGGAGACCCGGATTTTCCGACACCCGATCCGGTGGTGGAAACTTTGTGTAACGCAATTCAAAATACATCAGACCCTGATAGACATCGTTACGGTTGCGACAGTCCTGTTGCCGAATTCCCTGAAGCAGTCAGCGGATTTTATCAACATCGCTATGGCGTTTCTTTGTCCGAAGATCAGATCGTAACAACGCTCGGTAGCAAAGATGCGATTGTAAAATTAGCATTAGGCATATTGAATCCTGGTGATGTTGGAATCGCAGCGAGTCCCGGTTATCCTACCTATAACATTGGACACGTATTTGCCAGTGCAACGACATACTATGCCCCACTTTTACGAGAAAACGATTTCTATGTAGACTTTGATGCAATTCCAGACGAAGTGAAACGTCTTGCAAAAGTACTTTGGATTAATTATCCAAATAATCCGACCACAGCAACTGCTGATTTAGACTTTTTTAAACGTGCCGTTGAATTTGGACGTCAAAACAGTATACTCATTGCACACGACAACGCTTATAGTGAAAATACTTACGATGGTTATCGGTCTCCAAGCATTCTACAAGTGGATGGCGCAGCGGAAGTTGCAGTTGAATTCTTTTCCTTAAGCAAAGCGTTCAATATGACAGGCTGGCGATTAGGATTTGTAGTGGGTAACCCGACTGCTGTTGAAGCAGTGAAAAAAGTTAAAGATAATATTGACAATGGGTCGCTCCGTGCTTTACAATTCTCTGGAGCAAAAGCACTTTCAATCGCTGATGAAATTACGCCTAAACTGAACGAGATTTACCAAAAACGCAGAGATATGGTAGTTGATGCTTTAACACAAAGCGGGTGGGCACTTGAAAAACCGAAAGCCACAATGTATGTTTGGGCTCCAGTTCCAGAAAGATTTAACGGATCAAGTCGGGCATTTGCGACTGCACTTCTGGAAGAAGCGGGTGTTGTTATTACGCCGGGACTCGGATACGGTCAATGGAGCGAAGGCTATTTCCGAATTTCCCTTACGTATCCTAATGAGGTAATTGAAGAAGCTATTACTCGAATTAGAGATTTTTCCACGAAATAATTGTAAGGTGGCTTGTTGTGAACCTTTTAAGAAAAATAGTTTCCATTTTGATAGTAAGTTTCTGCTTTGGAATTGCTGAACACGCTGCAGCTTATGAGCAGATGCAAACCTATACTGTAGCAGATGGCTTAGTCGGTCCTATAGTTCCCGTTATATTTCAGGATAGCCGAGGTGTGCTTTGGTTCGGTTCTGATAGGGGAGGTGTCAGCCGTTTTGACGGTAACACCTTTGTTCGTAATACTGACGATCCTGAGGCTTTCCATGGCAGAACAGAGAATATCGTTGAAGATAAGTGGGGACATATCTGGTTTCTAAGCAAACACCCCGCAGAAGGAACAGGCGTTATCAGTAGATATAACGGGACGACCTTTGAATATGAAAAAATTGGTGATGGCACTTGTCTCGCGGTTGATAATGAAGGAGATATTTGGGTAGGTGGAAATAATACTGTAACGCGATATACAGCAATAAATAGCCAAGCGCCTCTGCAACCTTACTCACTCAACATCGCTGGTGCTTCTGTCGCGAAGGTAAATGTCATTTTCCAAAGTCGAGACGGTACAATTTGGGTGGGAGGGAACGATGCCCAAGGCGCACTAATTATGCGTTTCCAAGGTGATGTAAACGTTTGGCAAACTGCAGGCTTACAACGCTTGGATAACCTGCCAAAACTTCCAATAGATCGTGCAGTTCAGGTGATTGTCCAAGACACAGATGACAATATCTGGTTTGGTGGGGAATCGCTCCTCCTTCGTTACAACGGCACACAATTTGAAGATATATTAAAATCTAATCAGTCACTTAGTGATTTAGAAAATAAAAAAGTATCCGTGAAGATTGATAGACGCGGAAGAATATGGTTTAACGATAGCAAACAATTGCGTTGGTGGGATGGTAAAGACTTCCGACGATTGAGAAACTTAACCCAGGGAGCAAACCAAGATTCCTTGTACGGTTCATTTGAAATTGAAGATGCTTGGGATAAGCTCTGGTTTGCCACAGAAACAGGGGCACATTTATACGAAGACAAATATTTTGAAGATGAAGCAGCGGGTGTTTTTAAATTAGAATCCGCTCTTACTAATTCACCAGAATCGGTGCACAAAGTTTATGGCGTTGACGATGAGCTTGGTAGTGATAACATCCAGACTATTTTTGAAGCGATGGACGGTAAAATTTGGTTTGGTCATGATAATGGCGTAACGGTTTATGAACCTCAACCGGCAATCGTAAATCATACGACACGTGCTATTTTAGGAAGCAATAGTATTAGAGCGATGTATTCAGATAGCGCGGGTATGCTGTGGCTGAGCATTCCTGGTGGTGTTGCCAGATACGATGTAAAAACAGATACACTTCATCAAACCCCCTTAACAAACTTTGCTGGTCAAATCGGAAGTCTAAAAATTGAGATCACTTTTGATGATCGGGAATTAAATAGACGTCCTGAAATTATCAAAATTTTTGAGGCAGATGGCGACATCTGGTTTCTGGATAAACCTATTCAGCACCAAAATGGTTTTAGCCTTTTCAGAATTTTCCGCTATAGAAATGGAGAATTTCAAAAGCTTTCTCTCTATATTAGTGCTGAGATCGGTCCAGGCGGTGAAAAAATCTACAATGATTCAACACTTGTGTCTTCAGGAGTTGAACCTTGGATCGTTTTAGGTGGATGGCTTTTTCTACCAAGAAGTAATGGGTTATACCGGTTCTTACCAAATGGTGAATCAAAAATTTTACCTTTTAATAAAACTAATTTAAATACGACTGATACTTTTGATTCTTTACCATCTCCAACCGATGCCGTATAACAGCTTTACATATTGACAGCCAAGATCGACTATGGTGCTATTTTGAAACTGGAGAAGTGAGACGGTTCACGAATCTTCGTAGCAGGATAAACCAGTCAAGAATTGAAGTGCTTCCATTTAAATCTGTCATTCCGGTCTTAGGTATTGCTGAAGCAAAAAATGTCAAATGGTTTTACAATACCGTAAGTGGTCAGTTAATGTATTGGGAAAATCCCGACCTTGGAAATACACTAACTGAACTTCCTGGTGCCGCGAGTGGGCTGCCGCTCTTAAGCCATCCAAACATCTACTATTAGCCTCAGACCAAGAGAAATGAAGGATTCAACCGAAGCCACTGAAAAATCGGTCAGAATTAATTACTTTTGTATTTAAGGACGGTATTAAGATATATCACGGTGCTGAGTTGAAGCACGATGTATCTGTTGAACTTGACGAAATCAGAGCTGCACTCACTGCAACGAATGGCGATCTTTGGTTAGCAACTTCACAAGGTGCAATTCGGTATAATGGCGATGAGGTTAAGACTTACACAACAGCGGACAACAGAGGGTGGGTTCCTTGTAGATGATTTGCGCGATGTGCATGAAGATCAGTGGGGAAACTTATGGTTTGCTACATGGGGTGGCGGCGTTGTCAGATACGATGGTGACTCCTTTCAATCTATCACGACTAAGGACGGTCTCATTCATAACAATGTATCAAGCATTCATGCGTCTAACGAGGAAGAACTATGGTTTGGCACGGAAGGTGGTGCCACACAGTATCGAGCAAGTCTTGGGGCACTTCCATTTTGTCGTATAGTCTCTGTAGATGCGGGAAAATCTTTCACTGAACCTTTTATGGCAGAATCCGGCAAACGTACTTTTACTGAGATAGATGAACTATTGCCCGCGGGGCTCAAAAATCTTACTATTCATTTTCAAGGGATTAGTCCACTAAGAGATGATGTTGAGTACAGATATAGATTACTCGGTATTGACAATATGGGGGCATGGCAAACAATTTCGTCTGGTATCAAGCGATTGAATATCAACCCATCCAAGGGTGTTACATCATCAGACACTTACACTCCGGAAGAAGTTGGAACATCCAAAAGTTTACCGCAAATACGATATGAAGGTCTGAAATCGGGGAGTTATACGTTTTTGATAAAAGCTTTTCGTGAAGGATGGCCCTATACCCAACGACCAGCAGCTTTAAATTTTACTATTGATCAGCCGATTTGGACCGAATGGCGGAATTACCTGCCCTCTCTAATTCTACTTGCAGCTGCAGGTTCCCTGCTTTTTAGATTGATTGTAAACCGAAGACAGACCGCACAGTTACGCCTTGAAATGCAAGAAAAAGAAGAAGCAGAAATGCAACGAATCCGTGCTGAGTTGAATGAAGCACAAAATATCCAAACGGCACTTTTGCCACCTGAATCACCGCAAACCCAAGATTTTGATATTGCGGGGATGTCAATTCCTGCCACACAGGTAGGAGGTGATTTTTTCGACTACTTGACTGTGGCAAACGGACAAACGGCTATCGCAGTGGCAGACGCTGCAGGAAAAGGTATACGCGGTGCAATGAATGCTGTGCTTACGAATGGAATGTTACATGAGGTCGCCCGATTTAAATCGGATGCAGATGTCATTTTGAGTGATCTCAATGCAGGGTTGGCACCTCGGATGTATGGCCCCAGTTTCATCGCACTCAACTTAGCAGTCCTTGACGAATCTGAAAAACGCGTTGACTACGCAAACGGTGGACAACCTTACCCTATTCTCAAAAGAGGATCTGAAATTATTGAAATTGAAAATAGTGATCTCCCCTTGGGAAGCATGAAAAGCGTACAATATGAGTCCATTACATTTGATCTGAATGAGGGCGATGTCCTTATTTTTCATACGGATGGTCTGATTGAGGCTCTCAACGCCGACCACGATATGTACGGAACAGATCGTTTCAAAGAATTGATGGCACAAATTCCTGAAGAATGCAGTGCCGAAGAGGTAATTCAACGCATCACCGAAGATGTTCAAGACTTTGTTCAAGAAGCTGAACAGTATGATGATTTGACGCTTGTTGTGGTCAAACGGCTATCCGCATCTAATTAAAAGGTTAATGGTATAACCATCATGCATTTCTAAAACCGATGACGGTTTGCCGATACTCTTCAGGAAGACCGATGTCAAATCGTCGTCCTTTCACAACATAGCCAGAAAACCCGTCTGTCTTCCGTAATTCATCCAAACAGGATGTAAGTTGGAATTCACCTCGCTCGCGGAAGTTGTGTTCAATATTCTGTTCAAGAAACCCAAAAATCTGTGGTTCTATCACGTAGATACCAAAAACAGTAAGAAAACTTTCATCATCCATACCATCAACATGGAGATGTTCCCGCGCATATTCAGGATCTGGTTTTTCATAAAACTCTGTTACAGAGAGCATTGACGCGTTTTCCTGCCACACACCGGTAACACATCCAAAGTTCGACAACTCATCAATTGGTGTTTCCTTTAATCCGACCACACTGTGTCCAACTCTTTCGTAAGCATTCAAGACCTGTTTTGCACATGAGTGTGGCTCATCTGAACTGTAGAGATGATCGCCTAACATTAACAGAAAAGGTTCATTACCTACCCAGTTCCGAGCGCAATAGACAGCATGTCCAAAACCTTCCTGAACATCTTGTGTGACCAGCGAAATTCGACTCCCTAATTCAAGTAAGTAATCGCAGTAAGCCTTATTTTCTTTGCTAAGTTTGTTGTAATGCTCAATACGAGGCGGCGTTTTAAAATAAGATTCAAATAGGTCTATATCTCTACTTTGCACGATCAAACAAACTTCCTCAATACCAGCGTTAACCGCTTCTTCAACAATTGCCATAATTGCCGGTTTAGCGCGTCCAGCACTGTCAATAATAGGAAAGAGTTCCTTTTTCATCGCCTTTGAAGCGGGAAAAAGTCGGGTGCCAAACCCTGCAGCAGGGATAACAGCCTTACGCACATCTCTACTTGCCTCAATAACGAGTTTTAGACAAGACATCTGCAAATCTCTTTCAATGATTTCAATGACGCGGCTTTGACTTTCTTCGTCTTTGACGATAAACTGTGCTGACCCGTCACCTTGTGAACCGACTCCCTTGCCTCCCCAAATATACGGTTGAATCGGTTCATAATTTAGGACTTGATGAAGGACAGGTGCGGTTAATTGCGATGGACAAGCGGGTATCAGATGTGTATCAAACTCTTGTTGAGCATTTGTCATCAACTTTCCAACTGCTTCAGCATCACCACGGCGAAGTGCATCATAGGCAGCGTGAGTGATTTTCTTGCTCAAGGGACCGAGATAGTCCTGCACATTTTTTTGAAGGTCATTTTCGGCAAATGGATAACAGTGATTCAATTGATTTAATATCAAAAGTGTATCTTTACCTGCCCCTAAATCTACAATTACCATATATAGGTTCGTTGGAACACTAAATTCTCGGACGTCAATGTTATCACCGTCAAAACTCATAAGTATGGGGTGTTGATATGCACAACCTTGATCCATTCTTCCACAGCGAGACGGTGTTTTTATCTCGCCTTGATAGGCGCATTCCATTTCTCCACGTGTCGTCATTTTAAGATCGTATATTCGGTTAAATGCACGCGCAACCAAGACACAGATAGCCGCACTCGAAGAGAGACCTTTCTTAACAGGTAAATCTGTTAGATAGTTATCAATTTCTAACCCTTGGACGCGGTAATTGGTGAGTATCTGGTAGGCTACCCCTGCAGCATAACTGAAAAAACTACCTTTTTCTGCTTCGGCAAGTAATGCTGCTGGTTCCATAGGCAACGTATAAGGACCGTGGCGAGTGCCGTCGCTGAGTGTCGTTTTCAGAATGAGGCTTGTGGGGTGTGGTTGTACTTCAGCGTAGACCCCTTGGTTCGTGCTTGTGATTAAGGTGTAGCCCTTTTCAAGTTCTGCATTCATCCGCCGATGGCCTCCTGCCCAATCGCTGTGTTCACCGAACAAGCAAATACGCCCTGGCACAAAAAGTTTCATAGTCCGTCCTTATCAGTTTTAAGAAATAGAGCAGCCTACCAATTCGCTACTCAAATCGATATTGAATTGCTTCGGCAACAGCACGGTAGCCAATTCTACGGTAGATCGTATTTGAAATTGGATTGTTCAAGTCAGTATAGAGGATACAACGATTTCCTTCGTCAAGGATATGTTTAGACATCTTACCAACGCAGGCAGTAGCGTAACCACGGTTTCGGTGCTCTTGTGGTGTATAGACGTGTTGCACTTGAACAACACCAGCAACAGCAGTTGTCCGCGCTACCATTGACACGGGTTCTGTATTCTCCCATAGCCAGAGATATCCATCAGACAGGTAACTATCAACAATACGTGAGGAAGCATCCTTACGTTTTTGCAGTTCAGCATCGTCAGAAGTGTTCTCTTTCTCCCCAATATCTACCGAAAAACGACTAACCCAGTCAATAAGAAGTTCTCGGTCATCTAAAACTGCTTTACGAAAATGTCCTTTTACATCTGAAAAATTCTGTACTTCATTTACTTCATACAAGCGTAGTCCTAAAAAGGGGAACACAGGAGACTTGTGTCGTTCCGCCCATTCACCAGCAAAGTGTGCTGTAGTCGCAGCATCTCCACCTACTCCTGGCAATGCTACGGTCGCCTCTGATATAGCGTTTACTACCGCGGGAACCACCTCAGATGTCATAGGTGTAATTAGCACACGAGAGTTTAGAGGTGATTGAACGACTACACCAACTGTTGTTTTATTGTCTTGTGCTACCCAATATCGCCCGGGTTCATAATGTGTAATTCGCGACTGCAAAAGTGTCAGAACAAGATAATGGTGAACCGGTTCTGAACTCAGAAACACACCTGTTTCGCTTAATACCCAGTTTGGATCATCACTAAAGAAAACTTCAATCCCCATACATACTATTATAGTATATTATATGATTTTGGTCAACATGACTTTTGTTGTAGGCAGGGTTATTTAGTTTTCGGTTTTTCGGACGAATTTCTAACATCTGCTATATACCCCAGAACGGTAGGTGCGGTTTCTAACCGCACCGAATTGAGAGCAAAGACCTTCTATTGACTTTCCTTGTAGGATGCGGTGCGCTTAGGAAACCGCACTATAAGCGTCAATTTAGCGTGCATCCAGGCCCGGTGAATCAACGCCAAATGCGCGTTTGGCATTTGTCGGGTTCGGTTTGTAACCGAACCGGATCGAGCCCAGGCGAATCCTGGGTGTTTTGTTGAGCAGCACTGCTTAGTGGACAGGATAGGTGGAGGTTTCTGCGTAGGCTCCGGTTCGGTTACAAACCGAACCTACCGGCCTGGGCATTCAGTGCATAATTCTTTTCTTAAATTGACGCCTATGGTGCGGTTAGGAAACCGCATCTACCACCCTTGGATATTAACTTTTAGTAAACCTCAATAACGGTAAACTCTTAAAACTGAATAACCCTGTGTTGTAGGGCAGGGTTATTTAGTTTTCGGTTTTTCTCCAATATTTTTTCACATTTCTATAAACTATCTGTAGGTCTGGTAGAGCGGCAACGAAACCAGACAGGATATAAACGTGTCAGGTTTCGCAAGCTCTACCCGACCTACGAAATAAACTCTCAGTAACACTCATCAACTGATAATTCTTAAACTAAATAACCCTGTGTTGTAGGGTATGTAAAGTTTTTGTAGAAATATGCAGATAAATCTTGTAGGAGCGATCTCCGAATCGCGACCTGTCGGGAATCGGAGTTCCCTCCTACGAAATATATTCGGATTAATAACCACAACTTTACAAACCCTTTGTTGTAATCTTGACAGAGGCATTCAATTTTCGTCTAATTTTCCGTTTTAGTCGAAAAATTGGGACCTAAAAATCATTCTCCCAGATGCAAAAATTGATTGTCTTTTCTCTTCATTTCATTGAAATCATCACCTCAAAAAGTTACCATTTGGTATCTTTTTTGATACCGTGGTATCTTTTTGAAATTCGGTGTAACCCCAGTATCTGTATAGGTTTATAGGCGTTTTTCTCGTTTTCAATAAATTTTAATTTTTCCATTTATCATCTGTATTGAAGATTCACGGTTTTCCTTGTGTTCTGCAGCTTTATGGCCTGGGTATTTTTGTGTTTCGGGGATCGGTTTTGTCTTTTCATACTGATATTATGCCTTATAGTGGCGTGTGATTAGAAGTTTTTGTGGTGTTTGGAACAATAGATATACAATATATTTCCAATAAGTTTGCACGAAAAGTTGGAGATTGATGCGGATTTTTGGGGTTTTGGTAAAGGGAGGAATTATTGAAGAATTGAATATCTCTTGGAATTGGTCAGTGCACAAAAACCTTTGCCCAAAATGTCCGTAAGACTTGAATGACTCAGTTATAGCATGACAGAGGCATTCAATTGTTGAGTTTTCCCATTTAATTATATTGTAGGAGGGAACTCCGGGGAATGCCATACGCGCATTCATACCCGACAGATGCCAACAGGCATGTGGCGTTGATTTGGGTGAATGACTAAAGACGAATGCGCCAAATCAACGGTATGAATGCCTTTTGGCATTCCCGTATGGCATTCGTCATGATTCATACCGTTGATTTCTTGATTTGGATTCCTGACTATCATAGTGTTTTGTCGCGATTCGGAGATCGCTCCTACCAGAAGAAATCTATGTAGCCTGTGCGATTTTTGGAGAATTGAATGCCTCTGGTAATCTTGAGAAGTAACATTGACTTCTTGTGTGTGATGTGTTAAAATCAATTTAATATATGGTGCAAAATTTTAGAGAGTTTTAAGAATTCAGAAGAAATTTATTGTGCCATCCAAGTGTAATCCTCAGAACGGAATCCAAAATCTGCTTTAAAATTAATAAGGAGTTTGTTATGAGAAAGCGAGTTTACACTTTAATTTTGGTGTTATTCGGTATTCTCTCTGTTTGTATAGTCGGTTGCAAATCAGAACCTCCTGAACCTGTAGATGTCCCAGATGCACCGATAGTAGAAGATACAAGCGGTGTGCCTACGGGGATGGTGCTAATTCCAGCTGGAGAATTTCAGATGGGCAGCGACAATCCTGACGGTGAATTGGATGAAAAGCCAGTGCATACAGTCTACGTTGATGCATTTTATCTGGACAAGTATCAAGTCACGTATGCACAATATAAAAAGTTTGTTGATGCTAATCCCAAATGGCAGAAAGGAAGTTGGTGGAAATCCGAAGGAGGAATTGAGAAAAGATTTCATGATGGTGATTATTTGAAAGATTGGGACGGAAATAATTATCCTAAAGGTAAAGATAATTATCCTGTGACCTATGTTAGTTGGTACGCGGCAATGGCTTACGCAAAATGGGTTGGCAAACGCTTACCAACGGAGGCTGAGTGGGAGAAAGCAGCTCGTGGAGGTTTGGAAGGATTAGAATATCCTTGGGGCAATACAATTAATCCCAGTAATGCAAGTTATCCTCCCCACGGTGGGTTTGATTCCCCGGTCGGTCTTTATCCATCAAATGGATACGGTCTCTATGATATGGTAGGAAATGTATGGGAATGGTGTCTTGATGCACATGACCCCAATTTTTATGAAAATTCACCATATAAGAATCCTATTGGAGGAGCAGACAGCATCGCACAAGTTGTTGATAATTTCACATATATCAGGAATGCCCGTATCATGCGTGGCGGCGGATGCTGCAACAATCCGCTTCATTTACGGGTCGCCGTACGCGATAGACATTCTGCCACTTGTTCGCATGAATTCAACGGATTTAGATGTGCAAAATCTATAGTTTCTAATTGATTTTATACCGTATTGATCCGGATTCAATCTGAAATATTGTAAAACTCGTCTCATGCAGAATACAGAATACATCTTGGGACGAGTTTTTTTGCGACTCAGATTTGTCACAACAAACGCAGAGGATATAAAATCGGGCTTACAAAGCCCTCCTACAAGAATGACAGGGTTAATATCAAATATTACACACCTCCAAGTCCACAGGGTTATTCAGTTTTAAGAGTTTACCGTTATTGAGGTTTACTAAAAGTTAATATCCATAGGCGTCAATTTAGTGAGTAACATTTGTGCATTTGATACACCTTTCGCCCCTCCGGGGCTTGATAAATACAGACATTACGCTGCTATACACCTTTCGCCTCTCCGAGGCTTTGGCAAATTGCATCTTAGCACCCGCTGAATGCCAACAGGCATTCATAGCGTTGATTTCGGTGCGACAGGTGTATAGAATAATTGCCTCACCAAAACCAAGCACCAGCGGTGCGACAAGTGTATAACACAATATCGGACGGACAAGGTTTCCCTCCCACAAGAGAGATGGTTCTTAAATTGACGCTTATGGTTTACTAAAAGTTAATATCCAAGGGCGGTTTCCTAACCGCACCACATCCTACAAGGAAAGTCAATAGAAGGTCTTTGCTCTAAATTCGGTGCGGTTAGAAACCGCACCTACCGTTCTGGGGTATATAGCAGATGTTAGAAATTCGTAAGAAAAACCAAAAACTGAATAACCCTGTCCAAGTCCACCTATTACTTGACAATTAGTTCTTAAACAGGTATCATAAATCAATTCACCGAAGGAATTGAATCGTGGACAAACCATTAAATCCATTTTACACAAAGCAAGAAGTTGCGGAATCGTGTTGGGAATACTTATCGGAAACGCTTTCGTCTGTCAGCCGAACTGTTGATGAAATGTACTTTGTAGAACCTTCCGCTGGTACAGGTGCATTTTACAATTGCTTGCCACCACACCGCAGATTAGGCATAGACATTCTGCCTAAATGCGAAAATATAATAACAAAAGACTTTTTTACGCTAACCGATCTTCCTTACACCCCTAAAGATACTGCTATCGTAGGCAATCCACCATTTGGCAAACGCGGAAAAATGGCGATTGCTTTTTTTAATCACGCTGCCATTTTAGCAGATATTGTCGCTTTTATTGTTCCTGTGAACTTCAGGAAATATATTGTGCATAAACAGCTTGAGCCAAACATGCGGTTTATTCGCAAATTAGCACTGCCAAGAGATGCCTTCTATCTTGATTCTGGTAAATCATTTTCAGTCAATACAGAATTTCAGATATGGACCCGTTTGCCAAGCACTCATCAAGATATGCGACAATACAAACCGTTACCTATACGTCATCAAGATTTTCAAATTTGGCAGTATAACAACACACAAGCAGCCCTAAAAGTCTTTCAAAACACCTTTGACTTTGCCGTGCCGTGTCAAGGATGGCAAGACTATTCGCGCAGAGAAACAGATGAGAGACAGTGCGAGCGGAATAAACAGTGGATTCTCCTAAAAGCAAACAATGTTGATGTATTAGAACGGTTGAAGCATATCGATTATGGTGACTTAGCAAAAGAATGCGGCACTGCTGTCCCCGGTTTTCGAAAAGGCGACCTTGTGCAAGCATATTCCGATCATTTTGATATTCAGTCGCAACGGTAGGGATATTTTGAACAAAAAGCGGCTCCAGAGGATTGTCAGATTTGCTTTGCCAACCGTTTTAGCGGTCATTATCTCATTTTTCCTTTTAAAAGAGATTGATCTTAGAGAGATACCCGAAACACTTAGCAGAATCTCAATTAAAGCGGTTTTAATAGGGTTTAGCAGCTACTGTTTACTCGTATTAGCAAAAACGCTACGGTTCCGAACTATACTCAATCTGGGTTCCAGTATTCATCACATTTTCCCTATCCTTGCTTTGCACACATTTTGGGGCAATTTCCTGCCAATGCGGACAGGTGACATTTCATATCTCTATCTCATGCAACGGCGGCAAAAGGTAGATGCGACGCAGGGAATTGCCTCACTTATGGTAGCAAGTGTCATTGACTTAGTGTTGTTAATTAGCTTGATGATTGTCACTGCCACACTACTGCTCCCGAAACTGAGTGGTAAGTTTTCTTGGGCGGTACTTTTTCTAATACCATTGCTCATTGGCACGAGTTTGATAATACTGATGATTTTGGCGTGCGCCGCACCGAGCCTTTGTAATAACCTTGCGCTAAGGTGTGTTAAACCGTTATTGAGCTCGGAAAAACCTGCGCTGACATGGATTGCCGACAAATTTATCTCCATCCTTAATGAAATCACCGCTTTTCGATTCAATCTACGCTTTTTAAAAGTTTGGGGATATTCTTTAGTATGCCTCATAATCCGCTTCGGATTTCAGTGTTATCTTGTTGCCGAGATGGGTGTTGATATTCCTTTGACTGAGGTGCTTTTCGCGCTTGCATTTACAAACGGCTTTAATCTTTTGCCTATACAGACTGTTGGTAACTTCGGCACAACAGAATTTCCGTTTGCATGGTTCTTAAATTATTTCGGTACATCAATTGAGACTGCTACTGTCACTGGATTTAGTTTACACATTTTGATTCTACTTTACTGTTTGCCATTAGGTGCGTACGGATTCTTAAGCAAACCAAAGGAGCAATAATATGAGAATTATCGATCCACATGTTCACGTTTGGAAAGACGATCCGAAGTTTCCGTGGGCACCCGAAAGAGGAAACCCACCTGCAGAGGATGCTACACCGGAAATGTTACTTGAATTAATGGAAACGAACGGCGTTGAAAAAACTGTTCTTGTGCAAGTCATACACTATCTTTGGGACAATAGTTATGCTGCAGATGCTATGAAAAGATACCCTGACAAATTTATGGGTGTGTGTCGAATTAACCCGGAAGACCCAGATGCCCCAGACCATCTCAGTCGTTGGACAGAAGAGTACGGTTTTCACGGTGTGCGTTTGAGTCCTTCTGTCGGTCCTGATGGAGATTGGTTCGCCGGTCCATTGATGCCGCCTATCTTTAGCCGCGCAGAATCTCTCGGGGTGCCGATGCTACTCCTTACAAGAGCAGAACGTCTGGTTGACCTTGTGCCACTTTTAGAACAGCACCCTGACCTTGATGTTGTGATTGACCACATGGCAGACTGTTCACCTGACGATCCAGAAAAGCTGCAGTTTTTGTTGAATCTCGCGCGATTTCCTCGTGTCTATGTCAAGATTAGTCATACTTGGTCAATTTCCAAAGAGAGTTATCCGTGGACAGACACACATGAACAGGTTAAGAAAGTATACCACACTTTTGGTGGGTCTCGGATAATGTGGGGAACGGATTGGCCCGTCTGCTTAAGTCGCGCGACTTATGCGCAAACGCTATCTGTTGTCCGTGATGAAATGGATTTCTTTACACTCGAAGATAAAGAGTGGGTGTTAGGAAAAACTGCGCTACAACTCTGGCAATTTTCCTTATAGGTACTATAATATTATTTCACAATTAGTAGTTTTGGACTTTCTATCGGTTTTGGCGAGAAAAATTTTGTCTTTATGAATTAGCGGTTTAAGTAATCTAAATACTTTTCAAAAAACAGTGGTGGATTTTTACTGCGCAGAATTTCCATGATTTCAGATTTAATTTTGTAATGATTTTCACCGCGTTCTGTAAGAACTTTTGTCAGGTCGTTACGCATATCATTCGGACTATAATATGAATTAGTATACACACCACTATTTGACTTGATTTTTTCTTTAAGTTCGTTTAGTCTGTCATCATCATAACCGAAACTATCTATAAATTCTATAAAGTCGTTTTGAGGCGTAAAAGTAAATTTGGCGTTCATTTTTATTTTCCAATTTTAATGAGGGTTGCTAAATTGTTTGCGTTTCAGAACATACGGTGAGATGTCAACTATCTCACCGTTAACCTAACGTAGTGAGGTTGTGATTCATTGTATCCAGCAATGGACCACAACCTCACTGTAATTATAGCACGCGTTCCAAAGAAAGTCTAATTGTTTTTAGAATGCGGTTAATGATACCTACCAAATTAACACTTTTGGTACGCGGTACTTCCGTCACGCGTCATTAAATAAAGCACCTTTTGCTCCCGGTCCTGAAAAATCATGAACAGGATTTAATATTTCTAATTGCCTAACCATTTTGTCATCTCTTGTCACTATATTCTCGCGTAAGAATCCTTCGCTTTTAAGTTCAACTATTGCAGGATGAAGCAAATCTATATAACCACCGCTTTTGAATTTTTGGGGAAGATGCTCAGATAGATTATCGCGATCTAACTGCCTATTTTCACTCATAATCATCTGAATTTGAACCTTCAAACGTGCTAGTTGCCAACCGGGTCTTTGTAGTTGCTGAGCATTTCTATACTTTATTACTACAAAGCAAGTGCCTACTATAACAGCTACAGCACCTACTATGCTAAAACAATTCGCAATAATTCCTAAAGTCGTCATAATTTGGATCCTTTTGGTATTTTTTAGTAATAAACGCTCAATCATCACATCAGATTGAGCAATGAGTTAAGTCTTATATTTAGTATTTATCAGCGAGTGGAACCTTGTCAGTGTTTTGGTAATTGCCAAAATCCACTTTGTCAATTACTTGAGCAAATTCTGTGCCAACACATTGCCCTTTAGCAAATTCAAGTCCAAAAGTTAGGTGTCTTAGATAGTCTAAACCATTGGCAATAAGACAGATTCAAATCATACCAAATTTCAACTTACTTTAAAGGCATGTAGGAATCTCTCTGCCGTTTTGACATAGCTGGACCAAAACAGATATTGCAAATTGATGCCAAAACGGCACATATAAAAGCCCGTTTTGTGCCACACTGTAAACATTCCGCTTGACAACTTTACTATTTCATGGCAAAATTCAACCTAAAGACATAATGGAGAAATCTATGTTACGAACCGTCTGAGATTCAAGAGTAAGGTGCTTGAGTTCTTCGGTTTACGCAATCGTGCCAAAGACCTTCTGGAATGTGCCAAACGCGCAGTAGAAATTGCTGAGCAGGACAACAGACTGCAATTGATTAGCTGAAATCTGTTTCGTCGGAGACTGATTTTCAGAATTTAAGAAATAAGGTATATTTGCAATTTTTATCTTGTTATGATAGAATCTGTATAATACTTGTTGCAACGCCAATACCAGGAGAGCGTCATGATAGAGATTGAAAATAGCATACTTAGAAATCTGGAGGCTCATCGGATTCAAAGAGAAGAGACTCAAAGAGAATTGGGTAGGGTTGAGTCACGCTTTGATAATCGGATTAGTGAGGTTAAAATGGATTTTGGAAAAGACATCACACAAGTCAGAGGAGAGGTTGCACAAGTTAAAACGGACCTGGAGAAAGACATCAGAGAAGTCCAAATAGACCTTAGAGATGACATCAAGGGCATAAGAGCACACATTACGGCATTAACAGTTCTCGGCGTCACAAGTCTTCTTACACTGATAGGTCTCATTATTACCGTATTACTAAAATAATATTCAACATAGGAGATGAATGATGTCCGAAAGAGCACCCGGCTTTGAAGAATACACCCCATCCCGGTTAGAATGGTTAGCAATGATGTTAAATTCATTTTTGCCATATACGAACATACCACTTACCGGAACACTTAATATGATATTTGTTCCAGGCGGCGATGGAAAAACACTTATATTAAGGGTTCGTTATCCTGAAGACACAGACTCTGAGATAGTGCAACAATACATAGAGAATGGGAAGTTAAGCGTTAAAGAATTTGCTGCTATATATAAATGGGATTCTTGGGTTCAGATTCAAGTGGAACACGATGCTGAGTAAATAATCCATGAGGAGAAAGGCTATGCCGTTTTGTCCACAATGCAAAACTGAATATGAGGAAGATGTCTTGACTTGTTCAGAGTGTCAGGTAGATCTTCTTCCCGGCTTAGTGCCTGCCCAAGTTCCGGAGTCAGTTGACTGGTACGTTGTCCAATCTGTGCCGAATGAAGTTGCCGGACATATCCTCAAAAGTGTGTTAGAGGATGAAGGAATTCATGTCTATTTGCGAACTCATGAAATGCCAGCTCTTGGCGGTATAAAAGGTAACGTTGGCAAGTCTGAATGCGGAGATATACTTGTCCCTGGTTTTAGCGTGCAACGCGCACGGGAATGTCTCAAAGCATATTTTGATTCACTGAAAGAAGATTAGCATCTACAGGTAGACTGCCATGAAGGCGAAACAAATCTACCTTTTTAAGACGATGAAACCACATAATGACACCAGTGGAAAAGTGTATGTTAATGGATACCGCCGAAGCGGCGGGACTTACGTCCAACCGTATTGGCGAAAACATCCAAACAAGCAAATTGGTGCTGGTAGGCATGTTCCTGTGCCAAAAGAGCAACTCCCACTTTTCAAATTCAATTGAGTATCCCGTTATCACAAATAGAAAAAATGTTAGAAATACCCGATATTTACCACCTCAGCGAAATTTTTAGGATAAAGTTATGATCTGTTTTTTGCGAAGCTTGCAAGCTGGCAACATCATCCCGCTCCGCTTGCAGGCTTTTACTATTTTACTGTGTTTGATAACAAGCACAACACTTTTGGGCGATGTTTACCGTATCAGGAAAGGGGACAACCTACTGATTGCAGTAATTGGGCAGCCTGAATATTCACAGTCAGTGATAGTACGTGAAGATGGAAGGATTAGTTACTTCGGTGGTGATCTCCATGTTGCCGGAAAAACGACTGAAGAAGTTAACAAGGTCATCCGAGATTTTCTACTAAAAGGGAAACTTGTTAATAATCCCGTAATCATGGTCTCTCCAATTTCCCAAGAAAATAGCGTTTATGTTGGTGGCGCTGTAACCGCCCCTGGTCGCTACGTTATATCCCCAGAAACTGATATTGATTTATCTCGTGCAATCACGCTCGCTGGCGGGATGACTGAAAACGCTGATGTACAGCAGGTTCAACTGATCCGATATAATGCTATTACTCACTTAAATGATACGTCAAAACAGGCTCAATCAAGTCCTCTCCCACCGGAAAAACAAACGACACAAGCCAAAACTTACGATTTATCAACAAACCGACTTGATCGGGATATTCGTGTAAATGTCAACGATTTAGTGTTTGTAGTGCCGCTCAGTGTCATTGAGGTACAGGGAGAAGTAAAGGTATCAGGAAAACTATTTATTCGAAACAAAATTAGCATTGCCAATGCGTTAGCAAGAGCAGGAGGATTCACTGAGGAGTCTGATTTGACCGCACTGGTGAAGATCGCCCAAGATGGCACCCTTACTGAATTAGGCGTCACAGAACAATTTTGGAAACCTACTGATAAGAATGGAACGGAAATATCTTTATCCGATGGTGACGTTCTATTTGTTCCCAATGCCTTCAAGGTGGAACCTATCTACGTGACCGGCTATGTACGTACACCCGGGGCGCAACGTGTTCGGGGTCCCTTGACATTACAGAAAGCAATCGCACTGGCAGGGGGCTTTGAAGAAGTAGCAAACCGTAAGAAATTTCATATCCATCGCAAAGATGGCACGACTACAGAACATCTTTTTAAACCCGGCACAGACACGATTTTACTTTATCCTGGGGACATCTTAGAGGTACATAAACGGTTTCAGTTAAATTGGGGATTAATTAGCACTATATCTTCTACTGCAATTGCAATAACATATTTCCTTATTAACATAGCTGGAGATTAATGCTACGTTACTTCTTGCAATTCATTGGTAGTATTTAGGAAATGACTAATAGCCTACCTTGTTTAGGGACAAGGGCCCAATTCAGATACGTCTTTCCATTCGCTTTCCAAAAAGTTAACGGTATCTGCTCACCTGTCTGCAAAATCCATTCTTTAACCGACTCGGCTTCATCATTGATCTCAACCAATGCTTCAATCGGTTTTTCTCCAGTATTAAACAGATAGAACGTTTGATATTTTCCGTGTTCCCTGTGATGTGCCTGCACTACTTCCGTTGGTTGATTTTCCTGTCCTGTATAAACCGAAATAGCAGGAGTTATCCATTTTCTGAGAAATTTCCTGAGATCCGTTTCCCTTTCCCCTTGCGGTCCATCTAATATAGTGGTTCTGTGTTTATAAATTAGGCGTTCCAGAAGATACGGTTCAAGCCCGACTCTGCCATTAAGTAGGTAGGGGACAGGTGCGTTAACAATAAACCTTCCCTTTGCCTTCAAGAATTCTGTTAAATGTTGCACAGTTGTTTCATGCAGGGATAAACAACTCGGTAACAATACAAGCCGATATTTCATTCTATTAAGACAAATCGTGCCTTCCTTCTTTTCCACATTAGCATCAGAGAATTGTGCTTCAGAGACGATGTCAAAATCAAAACCGATATTCCACACTGTCTGACACAACCATCCCCATGCTTTTGTTATACTATTCCACTGTTTCTCCTCAGGTTTCATCCAGAGACTCTGTGTCGGTGATAGCATTAAAATTGGACGTTTCGGATGCCCGTCCTGTAGTAATTGTGTTAAAGATTCATTGGGAGGAATATCAGAAT
This sequence comes from Candidatus Poribacteria bacterium, assembly GCA_965219695.1. Lineage (GTDB taxonomy): Bacteria > Poribacteria > WGA-4E > WGA-4E > WGA-3G > MSPOR6. The sequence continues at coordinate 57,766 of CBDCOJ010000029.1, forward strand.
GGTTTTTCCCAATGTTGTTTGATATCCACTGATTGAAGCCAAAAGTTGCATCACTGAGACATTGAGAAAATGTGTGTGCCTTTTTCCTGAGAATCCCAGCATATTTTGCACTGCTACACACCGACTTAGCAACAACAAACCGCCTCGGTGTGTCCAGCTCCGATGCAGTAAGAATTGAGCAATCCGCCTTCTCCAATAGTGTTCCCAACTCATACTGTAACAACCTCGCGTTTGCAGGTAGTGTTAACGCTAATTTTACGTGATGTTGATGACAAAAATCTCTTACCTTGCCCAGAAAACACTGTGCGAATTGAGATGTTAATTCCTGCCAAAAAACACTTCTAATCACTGACGAATCATACGTATCATAAAAAAGAAAAGGCAGGAAATTTCCACGGGCATTCATGGAAGTTCTATGGTTATCTTGAAAATTTTCTTCGCGAATTTGTTCCAGCAGCGCGCTACTCCAAGGTACCGATGTGCCATCCATTTCAAACGCAGATAGGAAACGTGGTAATTCGATAGCAAAACCGATAACGGCATCAGTCCCATAAGACCCGATATAACTCGTTAGAAACCGTTTTATAAAGGCGTTAACACCAGAATCACTTAGAAAATCATACGCGTTTTCTTCAGACTGATAGATGTAAAGAAGAGTCCTACCTCGTAACCGTTCTGCAACTGATATATCCGATACTATACAACGTTGAATGTAATCAGTGACGTTATAGAATAAAGCTCCTGTTTGTGGTAGTGCAACGAGATAGAATTGATTAAATAGTCCTTTATTGTTCTCATAAATATTTCGCAGATTTCCCTGGATAGATGCAGATGATTCTGATGCTTTGAAATGCAACTCTATAACCTTCAGTCGGTACCGCGTCTGAATTGTTGCAGAATTCAATTGGATCCATGCTTGCTTTCTAAACCGAGCAAGTTTGGCTAATTCAGCTTGATGCGATTCAGATTTTTCTATACTCGGATAGGATAATAGAATTCCATTTGGAATATAGGTAGAATTCGTTTTCACAACTGAAATGTCTCCAAGAAATTTGCATATTTTATCGGTTTGTAGTATACTTTAGAATATGTATTGATTGGATAAATTCGTTTTTGCCATGTTAACACGTTTCGTTGGCGGATGCAATGCGTTTAGTCGTCTATTTTCAAATTCTGTTTAATGTTCCGTAGATTTGTATTCATAACGTGTAAGAAAAAATGAGAATTCTTGAGAACCTAATTACAGCATTTTCAGCACTTCGTGCAAGCAAACTCCGAACAATTTTGACATTGTTAGGGATTACGATGGGAATTGCGGGTGTGATCGCTATGATGTCGTTAGGTGCTGGCGCCGAAAAACTCGTTATGTTAGAATTTGAAAAGATCGGTGGACCCAGCATGTTTGGTGTCTACCGTCCAGGATATGTCCGGCGCAATCATCGATGGCAACGCAACACAAGTCCGCATTATCTAAATATGACGGATCTGCGCGATGTTATGGAACAGTGCCCGTCCGTTGAAATAGCAACCGTAGAAGGTAGTTATTACATCAACTTTGATATTGAGGGAAAACACCGACCGACCTATATGCGTGCGACGACAGTTGAATATCAAGGAGTCCGACAATGGCATACGCAAATTGGCAGGTTTCTCGCCGATACCGACATGGACCTCTGGAATAAGGTTTGTGTCATCGGTTCACAGGTTTGGAAAGAACAGTTCAAAGGAATGGATCCGATCGGAAAAGAGGTCGGAATTAATAACAAACGTTTTACAGTAGTCGGAATTATGGAAAGCCGCGGTCCCGGTTTAGAAGCAGGCAAAAGTGATGACAATATGATTTTCATTCCAATTACGACTGCCCAGACCCGGTTTTGGGGACACGACAACGTCGGACATATTATGGTGCGTGCGAAAAGTCCTCTTGTGGTAGACCAAGCAGTAAAAGAAGTCCAAACAATAATTAGACGCAACCATGGTGGTGACGACACATTTTTTAGAACATGGCAAGCACAAAAAGGTATTGAAAGCGCTAAAAAAACTATTTTTATTATAGGGTTGGTATTGGTTATTATTGCGTCTGTTTCGTTGATTGTTGGTGGTATTGGTATTCTAAATATTATGCTTGTTTCAGTTACAGAACGAATACCGGAGATCGGATTGCGGAAAGCTGTCGGTGCGAAAAACTACCAAATTCGATTCCAATTTCTGACTGAATCAATCCTTTTGTGTCTCATTGGAAGTTTGCTCGGTATTGCATTAGGGGCGTTAGTCGGACAAGGTTTTGCATGGGTCGTTGGCAAATTCATGAAAGACATGATCGGATGGCCCTCTGTTATTACCATAAAATCTGTATTAACTTCTGTCGCAGCAGGCACTGCTGTTGGGATATTTTTCGGTTACTATCCCGCCAGCCAAGCATCAAAATTAAGCCCAATTGATGCTATACGACATACATAGTAGGAAAATAATTTGAAGTAGATCGCGGAACAAATCACAAAATTGCATGAACGGAATATACGACACAGAAAAACTCGGCATTATAGCAGGAGCAGGAGAACTTCCAACCCTTGTAGCACAAAGCGCAGCCGCACAGGGACGGAAACCAATAATCGTCCAAATCACAAAAACAGATGAACAACGTTTTTCAGGAATACCGTGCGAAATCTACTCTTACGGTGTCGGACAGATTCAGAAAATAACGCAAAAATTTCTCGATTTAAACGTAAAAGAACTCGTCATTATAGGAAAAATTGAGCCAAGTATTCTGCTGCGCCCCTTCCAAGTTGATGCAACCGCACTCAAGATTTTGACACAGAACCGCAAACAAAAACCCGCCTCAATCGTTTCAGCAGTCCTTGAACATTTTCAAAACGCTGGACTTTCTACCCTAAATCAGGATCGTTTTCTATCCCACCTATTACCTGACCCCGGTGTACTTACAAAACGCAAACCAAATGCTGCACAGTGGGAGGATATAAAAACTGGCATAGCAACAGCCCGACAAATAGCAAACCTGGATATTGGACAAACTGTGGTCCTCAAAAATCAGATTATCCTTGCAATTGAGGCAATTGAAGGAACAGATACCACAATTCAGAGAGGTGGAGACTTGGGTGGAAAAGGTGTTGTCGTGGCAAAAGCCGCATCGGAAAACCATGATTTTCGTATTGATGTTCCGACAGTTGGCATGCAAACGCTTCAGACGCTGCATAATGTCAAAGGTAGCGTTTTGGCTGTAGAAGCAGGACGAACCTTTGTGATGGAGCCAGAAACCCTATTCCAACAAGCAGACCGTTGGAAAATCTCAATTGTTGCTGTAGAATAGGTATACCCAATACATTAGAGAACGTTGAATTTTTAATAGGTTACAGAAATCTAAAATAATATTTGACAAACTAAATTCTGTATAGTATTCTTTTTTGAAGTTAGAATATAATATTGATAAGAGGAAAAATGGGTTGTCAATTGAAGTACTTGTCAATATGCTATAGATTGACATCCCGTTTGATTCCAAATGCAGAAATTTCAACCCACCGAAATCAAACGATTGCCGCATAGTTTGGCTATTCAATGGAAAGATGGCCATCGGAGTGAACACACGTATCGATTACTCCGAGAGAGTTGTCCGTGTGCAAGGTGTGATGCGGAGAGACAAGAAAATGACCCGTTTCGGATGTTACCGTCAGAAGAATATTGGGAAAAATTGCATTTGGTGGGGATTCAACGTGTGGGCCGTTATGCTGTCCAGTTAATCTGGAGCGACGGACACAAAACTGGGATCTATACATTCAACTTTCTACGTGAACTTTCTGACTCTACCGATACTTATGGTAAATTTTAGAGGTATTTTACATTTTGTGCCAGCGAGGTTAGGAAACCTCCAAATCAAGAAATCAACGGTATGAATACCTTTTTGGTATTCCCCGGGTATGAATGCGCGTATGGCATTCACCGCCTACTGAGCGGATGAATGTATAATTATTTTTATAATTCACCATTGTTACCTTCCGAATCCTTATCATCTATCAACTCAATAACCAAATAGCAGTTTGGTGTTTTCTGAACAGCACCGAGTGCCTCGCTAAGTTTTTTACACGTTTGCCAATAGTCGGCATACTTCACAGGTTCATAATTTTTATGTTGTCCGATGAAGGTTTTTTTGCAGCACGCTAATTCCTTGCCGTTATCAATCGGATAGCCCCATACACGACATATCACTGGACGATGTTCGTAAACAGAACAAACACCACCAATAAGCATCGGGCATTCGCCATAAGATTTTCCCTTGACGACCTCAATCGCTTCCATCCCAGAATCTTTTCTCATATTTTCAGCAGTATAACCTTGAGCCTCCAATACCTCAATTGTACGCTGCGCTTTTTGACGGATATGTTCGCGTACCTGTTTTGGAAGTGCATCTAAAGCAGTTTTGAGATCCCGTGCTTCCACTTCACTAATTGGGATTGTTGAGGTATTACGACAACATTGAAAACAATCCGATGGACAGGGAAAACGACCATATTCTTCACGAACCCGTTTCACATCTTGATCTATTTCTGCAACAAGTTCGTGATAGGCAGTCATTACATGCTCAATTACATGTTCAGGTTGTGTTTCCATTTTAATTTTCCCTTTAATTAAAGAAAACTCACAGATAGCATGCCGGAAAACAACTACTTTAGAACCGTTTTTCAACACCAATTTGATTTCATAAGGACTGATCCAGTCAACTGTACCCTGAAAAAATTCGCCTTCACGAAGAATTATTTCAATTGAATTCCCATCTTTCCGAGCATCTCGAATTGTTTCTGCATCAATGGTGTATACCTCATCTTGAGAGAGTGCAGGTTTGAGTTGTTTCGTTTTGATGTCTTCATTATAGCGAAGAAGCGCAATAACGTTTTCTGCGTCAACGTCCTTATAACAATACTTCACCTCAGTTTTTGGTACAACCTTTTCATTACCGTTACAATTGAGCGTTAACCCATTAAGCGTCATTTCTAAAACGATAGCAGGTAATTGGACATCATCGTAAAGGGCAAAAAACATTGGCGTTTCAAAATTAATTTGCTTAAGGATGTATAGGTCACCGAAACTTAACTGCCTGGAAGTTTGTTCCTTCCCGTCTTTGCTGATTTCGGATTGTGGTGAGGCATCGCCTCTTTGAGGCTGTTTTCGCCACCGTTCTCGTGTATGTTTAGCGTTCGTATCAGAATTCTTGTCTACTGATTCATCGGATAACTTTTCATCTTCATTAAAGAACTGATCCTGATTTTGAGACGGGAATCCGGAATACCCACGTGGAATGATAGTTTTGCCCTGTCTTAACCATCTCCGTTCTGTTGGTGTTAGTAAAACTTCAACGTTTTTAGCAACTAAACCTTTTTCACCTTCAACAACAGTATACTTCACCCGTTGTCCAACTCGAAGTTCCTCACACTCTGCGTACTTAATCGCGGAACTATGTAAGAAGACATCTTCTTCACTACTATCTTGTGCAATAAATCCGAATCCTTTATCCAAATTGTAATACTTAATTCGTCCTGTAGGCATTATCTGCTCCTGTGGTTTTTCCTCCGCATCGGGAAGATGCCTATGACTATTCGCGTCCGTGCGCGAGCATTTCATTCAGGTGGCATTGCATAGGAGAATATATCCAACACTTCACACATAAATTATCCTTTTTTCAACTTTTTCAAATATGACAACCACCAGATATTAGCATTGAGAATTGTTTTGCCCAAATTGGACGTTTCTTTTGACACAACAACACATTTTCTCTATAATAAGCAGAACACTTCGTCATTATAGTGGATTCTACAATTAACTTTACATCTGAGCGGTAGAAGGGAACTCCGATTCCCGACTAACAGTGGTTTCGTCGCGATTCGGAGATCGCTCCTACAGAATATTTGTAAACTTATTTACATAATTTACTATAACATTTTAAATGTATAACATAACATTCTACCGCTTTATTATGTTAATCGGTTGAAAGCGGAGATATGTCAAGGAATTTTATTACCATATAGTAAATCATAATTTAATTGATTTGTCAAGAATGAAATACAATAAGGCAAATTTCGTCAAACTCTTAAAGTTTTTATAGAGAAAATTAATATTTCAGCATCACATGTTCTGACTCGTTAACCGATGCTTAAACACAACAAAAAGGAGAATTTCCATGGCAACAGATTTAACACATCACATCCAATCTATCCGTTTAGTTGATACTCATGAGCACATGCGGCGTGAAAATGACTGGGTTGAAAACGGCCCTGATATCTTACAAGACTTATTCGGAAATTATGTGCCAGCAGACCTAATTACTGCAGGTGCCACCTCTGAAGCGATGCGAGACCTAATGGACTCATCAAAAGACATTAAGTCTCGGTTTGAAGGTATACGAGAAGCGTGGGAAGCAACACAATTTACTGGTTACGGCGAAGCAGTCAGTCTCATTGCTAAACACATTTATGGGCTTGACGAACTAACTGGTGGCGGACTCGCGCAAGCACAAGATAAACTAAAGACAATTCGCACCCCCGGCAAACGCTATCATATCTTACACGATCTCGCGAATTTAGACCATATTCAAACAGATGATTTCAGTTGGCAGTGTACCCCCGACACATCCGGTCTTGACTTTTTCTTATATGACCTTTCATGGGCAACTTTCTGTAATGGACAAGTTGATCCAAATGCTATCCATGCCGAAACAGGTGTTGAAGTCAAAGACCTCGCCTCATTGAAAAGCAGCATGGAGGCTATTTTCGCCAAACATGCTGGCTGTGCTATAGCAGTTAAAGCCCAACACGCCTACAACCGAACGCTCAACTGGGTTGAACGAAGCGATGCTGACGCATCCGATGCGCTCAATGCCGTGCTTACAAAACCTGCTGAAGAGGTTGACAAAGCGACACGACTCTGTCTCGGTGATTGGTGTTGGGCACGCGGTGTTGAACTCACAATTGAACATAATCTCCCATTCAAAATTCACACAGGCTACTATGCTGGTAACAATCGGATGCCAGTAAGTCGCATTCCCGCAGGGAATATGTGTGATTTATTTGCTCGCTATCTGGATGCAAAATTTGTTCTGATGCACATCGCCTATCCCTATAATGATGAATTGGTTGCACTCGCGAAGCACTATCGGAATATCTGGGTTGACTTTTGCTGGGCATGGAGCATAGACCCGTATAGCTCACGTGATTTTCTGCGGCGGTGCATTCATGCGGTGCCATCAAACAAATTATTTGCATTTGGAGGCGACACGGGGTGGCCCACAAGTGCGATGGCGTATGCAATTCAAGCACGAAACGAAATTCGGCGGGCCCTTGAGGCAGAAATAGCAGACGGGTATCTCACCGAGAAACAAGCAATGACATTTGCAACGCAGATTATGCACACAAATCAGTATGCATGTTTTGATGTCAATGGCACGCGTGCTAACATTGCAAAAGCAGCATAATACCAGATTTATGCCCCGCTTAATGCCTTCAAATTTTCTGTATAAGGCGGCTGTGCTACACCTTTTTTCGGTAATAATTGCCGTGACCAATGAAGCAGGTGTAACGTCAAAAGCAGGACTATAAACTTTTACGCCTTTAGGCGCGGTAAGTTTGCCAAAACCTTCTGTCACCTCTTCTGCGGAACGTTGCTCAATTGGAATCTCCGCACCAGTTGCAAGCGCGAAATCTAACGTTGATGTCGGCGCAGCGACATAAAAAGGGATGTCGTGTGCCTGCGCCAGGATAGCGACATTATAAGTGCCAATCTTGTTCGCGGTGTCTCCGTTTGCAGCAATCCGATCTGCACCGACAATAACGCACTGGATTTTTCCCTCTTTCATCACCTGCGCAGCCATATTATCACAGATAAGCGTTACGTCAATCCCTGCCTGCATCAGTTCCCATGTGGTAAGACGCGCACCCTGTAACAAGGGACGTGTTTCATCGGCGAAAACCTGAATCTTTTTGCCAGCTTCGTGTGCGCTGAACATTACGGCTAATGCTGTACCATAGTCGGACGTGGCTAAGCCACCAGCATTGCAATGCGTCAAAATCGTATCATTTTCATTGAGCAACGCCATGCCGTGTTGCCCAATAGCACGACACATCGCTTTATCCTCTTCAATAATCTCTTCCGCCTCTGCAAGCAGTACCGCTTTGAGTTCAGGAATAGGCAGGTTACTGTTTGCTTCTGCTGTTCTCGTAATTCTGTCAAGTGCCCAAAAGAGATTAACGGCTGTTGGTCGGGATGTTGCAAGATAATCGGTTGCGGACTTAAGTTCAGCTGCAAATGCCTCGTACGTTTTCGCAGTGGAATCCCAAATGCCGAGCACTGCTCCCAAAGCACCAGCAATGCCAATCGCAGGTGCTCCTCGCACGCGTAAGGATTTAATCGCCTCCCAAATTGATGGAAGGTCATCACAATAAATCTGTTTGAATTCATTGGGCAGCAATGTTTGATCTATTAACTTTATCCTGACCATCTGCCCATTCTATTGTTGAAACTGCCATTTTTTTGTACTATATCCTCCTCTTATAGTCAAATCTAAAAACTCTATGGACATGGCAACTTTTGTCATGCCATACTTGATACCGTTTCTAATGTGCCTTACCTAAGAACTAATTGTCTGAACCAGGATTATTGTTTTTAGAATCATCAGTTTTGTAAAGAGTTCTGTATTGTTTTATTTACCCATTCTTCAAAATTCAGTGATTGGTGTTGTGAAAGGTATTCTTCAGGTCATTAACCTAATGCCTAACTCATCTTGAAGTTTTTTCTTAAAATGTAGAAGTCCACCATCCCGTGTGAGAAAGTAATTTCTACCATACCTATAATGTGTATGAATATGGTCCCAATCATGCGAACCTGGGCGTTTTTTTTCGTTCATGTTTTTGAATTCACCAGAGGTTTCAATAGATCTGGTAAAATTCACGAATTCAGTGATACCTCCTATGTCAATGCCTGGCTCCCAGTTGTTAGGGCGGATAATCGCACCAATTTCATGGATTAATAGGTTCGGAAGATCGTCAATTTTGTCAGCCAACGAAGGCCTTGGCACGTCATCTCGAATTCTCCGTGTTACCGCTAAATCAATTTCAAATTTTTCACCGAGTTCTAATAATTTTTTGACATGTTCAACTCCGGGACGATTCTTCCACCAATCTTTTACCACGTTTGTATCAAGTGTCACGGTTGGCGGTTTAAAAATATCGTTTATTAATTCCATCCCATTTGACTCAACATAGGTAAATCTCCGTGCTCCACGCCGACTGGGAACATGGATACAGATGCATATGTCTGGTCGAGTAGTTTGGCCTTTAGGAATATTTTCATTTATCCATGTAAGGTAGTGGTTCTGCTGCCCCTTGCCAACAGCAAACTCGTAATCCTCATCCATTTGATCAAATTTTTTAATCTCTGATAAAGGAATTGTGAAAATACCTTTTATTTCAGCAGGTGTGATTGGACGACCAACTTCCTTTTCTATTTGTGAACACATATCTTTAAGTACAATATCCTTAATTTGCTTGTCATATTCTAACAAAATTCCATCAGATTGCCTTTCTCCCAATATTATTTTAATTTGAATATCATTCTGTTTAGTAATTTTGGCATGCATGAGTTCCGAGTTCTGCTCTTGAAGTTGTGCTAATAATTTTTCCGACAATTCTTGGATAGCAGATTTAAACTCAACGTGCCCTTGTTCAAGTTCTGCCTCGAACTCTTTCATCGGAAATTTCGGATATTCAGGTGATGAAGAAATAGTTTTCATAATTTCCTCCTAACTATAGGGAGTTTTTTGTGCCCCGCCATTTGTCAGAATCTCGGGTTATATGGATTTCGTAGATGGCACGGATTTTAAAATATACGCGTTTAATCGCAATTCATTTAAATCGGACATGTCAGTTGTCCAAGTTCCTCTGTCAATCGCAAGTTTTCAGCATAATTAACAGGACAATCGATAACCGAAGGCACATCCTGACTGAATGCATCATTTAGTATCGGAACGAGTTCATCACTACCTTCAACCCGATACCCTTTAGCCCCAAAAGCTTCAGCGTATTTCACAAAATCAGGGTTTGTAAAATCAATGTGTGCCGGTCTACCAAAACCGTTCATCTGTTTCCATTCAATCAGCCCGTAAGCTTCATCATTGAAAATAAGTGTTACAAACGGTACACCTACTCGTGTCGCTGTTTCAAGTTCCTGTGAGTTCATCAGAAAACCGCCATCACCGCAAACTGCCAGACATTTCCGCTCTGGATAGATAAGTTTTGCCACGAAAGCCCCCGGCACTGCAATGCCCATAGACGCAAAACCATTTGAAATAATGCATGTATTCGGTTGATAACACGGATACATACGGGCAATCCACATTTTGTGCGCTCCAACATCAGAGATAAGTATATCGTCTTCATCAAGTACAGAACGGATATCGCTTAAAATTTTTTGTGGTTTTATCGGAAATTCTTTGTCATCGCGATGTTCAGTAAGTTGGTCAAGGATTATCTTCCGCAAGGTATTTGAAGCATATTCTGCGTCTTTAGGAAAAATTTCTTGTGCCATCAAATGCCTAAGACTTTGTTTAATGTTACCCACCATTTCAACATCAGTGACATAAGCTGCATCACTTTCGCTCGGTTCTGTGTCAATATGGATTAACTTCTTATCATGATTCGGATTCCATAGGCGCGGATGGTATTCAACGATATCATAGCCAATAGCAATAACGAGGTCTGCGCGATCAAACCCACAAGACACAAAATCATGTGCTTGAAGTCCAACGCTGAGGAGCGATAGCCGATGCGTCCACGGAATGCTGCCTTTACCCATGAAGGTGTGTGCGACCGGAATGTTTGTCATCTCCGCAAATTGTGTTAGAATCCGAGAGGCATTTTGCCGAACAACACCATTTCCCGCAAGAATAATCGGTTTGTTTCGCATCGTTGATGAGTTGCGCTGCGCGTTGAAGGCAGGAGGCGACAGGCTCCGCTTCGCTGGGAAAATCATGCCGCATCGGTTCAGCATCAATTTGCATCTTTGCCACATCTTCAGGTAGGTCAATGTGTGTTGCCCCAGGTTTTTCACCTATTGCAGTCTTGAAGGCTTTGCTGATTGATTCCGGAATAATTTCAGGTAAATGCACAAGCGTATTCCATTTTGTCATCGGTTTGAAAACTGAAACCACATCCATGTATTGATGCGATTCTTTGTGCATTCTGTCTAAACTCGCTTGCCCTGTGATAGCAACGAGTGGTGCTCTATCCATATTCGCATCAGCAACGCCAGTGACGAGGTTCATCGCACCGGGACCAAGCGTAGCAAGACATACCCCTGCCCTACCCGTCAGACGCCCGTACACATCTGCCATAAATGCGGCACCGCGTTCATCTCGTGTCTGAATAAATTGGATCTTGGATTCTAATAATGCATCCAACAGATCCATATTTTCTTCACCCGGTAATCCAAAAATATATTGGACGTCTTCATTTTCTAAACATTTCACAATCAGTTCTGATGCTTTCATGGTATTACTCCTCAGCACAACGATAATGTTGTTTTTCCTACGCAGATTCAATACAATTAACTATAACAGATTACATGCGAAATTGCAATTTTATTGGATAGTATCAACGTATTCATAATTATTCAGGTTTACGGTATTTTCTTTTCTGAAAGAAAAAACAGTAGATTTACAACAAAGATTCAAACGGAAGGTTATGCCGATTTTATGAGGAAATATCAATTTTATTTCTATCTTTTCATATTTTCAATATGTTTACTGAATATCATCACAACTGAGGCTTCAGAACAAATTCAATCCTTTTCACATTTAGATAGCCTCATTGAGTTAACTCACACACCGGGAGAACTCATTGTCCGTTTACATTCAAGTGCTTCTATAAACCATCTCCGCACATTCAGCAAAAAAATAGGGGCAGAATCTGTTTCACCTATTTTCCCACCGACTACACCTGCCGGACGACATCCATTGCTCAGCCGCACCTATCTTGTGCGATTTCCTAACACTTTACAGTTAGAAAGAGTGAAGCAAAAGTACGTGGAAAATGTTTTGACTGAAAACGTAGAAATAAATCGCCTCAATCGGTTCTGTGCAGAGACAACCCCAAATGATCCACGATATAGTGAACAGTGGAATCTAAAGGCGATGAATTTGCCGAAGGTTTGGAGCATTGAACAGGGAAAACCATCTGTTGTAGTGGCAGTCGTAGATAGTGGTATCATCGTAGGAACATCCTGAGTTTCGTAACCAACTTTGGCAAAATCTTGATGAAATTCCTGATAATGGTGTTGATGACGATCAGAATGGTTATGTTGACGATGTAAACGGGTGGGATTTCAGCGATGCGCCTACATTGCAAGGACACGGTGATTGGAAGGAACGCGATAACGAACCTGATGACGAGACAGGACACGGCACGCATGTTTCTGGAATTATTGCTGCCGAGGCAAATAACGGGGTTGGAATTGCTGGAATTGCTTGGGGATGTCGTCTGATGCCGCTGCGAGCAGGATTTCGGGTTGGTGCTGGTGCATTCCTACAAAATGATGATGTCGCTGCAGCTATCGTTTATGCCGCTGATAACGGTGCTGATGTTATCAATCTGAGTCTTGGAGATACAGTCAACGCATTTCTAATTCAAGATGCAGTGGAGTACGCTTACAATCGTGGATGTATTCTGGTAGCAGCAGCCGGAAATTCGCCGGAGCCAGGCGCATATTATCCCGCTGCATTAAATACAGTTCTATCTGTTGCCTCACTGGATAAAAATCTTCAATTAGGAAACTCAAATTTTGGTGCATCAATAGATATTGCTGCACCGGGGGAAGAAATTTTGAGCACGGGTCTTAATACTAATCAATCTTCGCGCGGATATAGTTTCCGATCTGGCACATCAATGGCAGCTGCCCACGTTTCTGGTGTTGCTGCCTTATTAATTTCTGCGAATCCATCGTGTAGCAACACAGAAATTCAGCGTTGGTTGACTGGTACAGCGAGGGAACTGTCTATAACACATCTTGTTGGAGCAGGTTTTGGTTGATGCCTACGCTGCATTGACTGAACATATCGGACTTACCGCGCATATTGCCATGAAAACGAATCCGCTAACTGATGTATCAGAGAAAAGTGGCACAATTGAGATTTTTGGCAGTGCTGGTGGTTCTGGATTTACACAATATTGGCTTGAATACGGTGTTACCGAAACACCTGATCTTTGGTTTCGTATAGGAATTCCACAAACAAAACCGAAGTACAACACCATTCTTCACGAGTGGGATACTTCAACGTTGGAGGAGGGCATTTACACGTTACGGCTCAGTGTTAAAGATAGAAGTGAAAAAACTATCAGAGACAAAGTAGTCGTTGAAATCCATCATACGCTTCCCCGAATTTCCAAACATGAAGGATCGGTATGGCTATCAGGTAACCGATTTGACTCTACGATCATCTGGCAAACAGACGTGCTAACTACCGGAGCAGTTGAAATCATTCCAAAGTCAGAAAATCAACCACTAATATCCAATAATTCCCCTCTACGGGTCGCGTATTCAGATTCGGTGCATCTTCAGCATATCGTTTATCTGTCTGAGTTAGGGTTACCGTCAGGTGAATATTTGTATCGCCTGACAGCACAAAACCGTACTGGACTCATAAGAATTGATGATAACAACGGTCAATTTTACCCAATTACATTGAATGATAGGCAGATTCAACCGTTTCATCTAAACCAAACTTCGTCTGCACAGCTCGGCTTGCATGCAATTGTTGCCCCTAAAGATATAAATGAAAATGGAAAATTAGAACTGATTGGAGTCGAAACCGGCACAACCGCTGCCCATATTTTTGAAATGGACAATAATGGAAAACCAGTCATGGTTTCTTCACTTGATCAATCTATATCACGTTTATGGGCTACTACGGATACAGATGGTGATGGACTCATAGAACTCTTATGCAATGCATCAACAGTTACTTTTTTACTTGAACAACTTGCCCCAGGAAAATTTCCAACTCAACAAATCTGGGAGGCAAACGGAATATGGGGTGGAACAATCGCAGACTTGGATTTAGATGGTCAACCTGAAATTATTTCACGTCATGATGCTACCAATTCTATCTGGGTATACGAATCAGACGGAAATAATAGTTATAACAACATTGCTATGCTTGAAAACCCTACGCGGGGAAGAAACAAACTCGAAACCAGATTCGCCACAGGCGATTTTGACGCAGATGGACAGATAGAAATCTTGGCTGGAGATAGTGATGGAGAATTGTTTATTTATGAAAATGTGGGAAATAACCAATACAGACAAACATGGATAGGCACACTCTCCGATGGCATACCACACCTTTTTGCCGCCGGAGATATGGATGGAGATACCGTCCCAGAATTCGCCGTTGGTGCAAAAGTCTGGACAACAGAATTCGATCTTCCACGTCAACATTGGCTTTTTACAATTTTTAAATCAGATGGTAACGATACCTATCATATAGTATGGCACCAACGAATTCGGCAATTACGAGATGAGGAGAGTGGAATAACTATTGGGGACGCTAACAACGATGGTAAAAATGAATTGTGTATCGCTGTTTCTCCCAACTTTTACCTTGTGCAATACGATGGAATATCTTACCACCCTATTTGGCACCATCCAGCAACTACTACTTTCAATCCAATTGTTGCGGATATTGATAATGATGATACCAATGAATTGCTGTTTAATACTGAAAACGTATTGACCATTTTTAAGAATTCTGACGAGGCTGTTTCCCAAAGTGAAAACGGTGAAGTTTTAAGTAAATCTGATTCAGTATCTGTCATTTCAACCGCACCTCCGCAAATGATTTCAGCTATCTATTCACCACCAAATCAACTTCTGTTAGCGTTTAACAAACCGATGGACGTTTCCGCAGCGAACTCTTCGCGTTATCGGCTCCACCGACAAAAAACGCAGAACAACGATGAAGCAGAGCTTAGTAACACAGAATATTACGCGCCACAATCCGCCATTTTCGATAAATCACACAAAAGGGTTATATTGACGTTTTCCGGTGTCGTATTTAATACAGATGACTATTATAAGATTGAAACGTTCCAACTATCTGACATAGATGGTGCTGAGATTCCCGAAGAGAGGAGAATATTAGCAGTAGAATTTCCTATACAATCTCACTCAGAAATGGTTGTCTATCCAAATCCTGCGCGAGATAATCAGGTGACGTTTGATAGGTTGCCTGCGGGTAGCCATATTGAAATTTATGATGTATCAGGAAACCGCATCGCATCCCTCGTTCCAACCGAAGATGACACAGCAGGGAACAGGTGCAGAAAAGTCTGGTCGTTAGATGGAGTCAGTAATGGAGTTTATATTTATGTATTAGAAACTGAAACGGGGAGGCAGGTTGGCAAACTTTCTGTCATTCGGTAGATTTATCATAAACCTATATTTTCTGACTGTAGGCGCGGTTTTAATCATGGAACAAAGGTGTAAGGAGCATCTATGATATAGAAAGAAAAGGTATCAATGCCATGCTTTCCTTGCGGTACGGAATGAAAATAATGCATGGGACCGATATTGGAATCAGCTCACACAAGCAGCATAACCTTATAACCTAAACTTTACACACCCTCTGCTTAAGAAATGGGAATATACTAACATATTTAATCTCATAAATGAAAATCTCACCTAAACAAAACATATAACTCTGTAAAAAACCTTGATATTCAAAGGAAATGCTGCTAATATACCCACAGAAAGGCAAATACCGCTACGAAGCACGGTTTTCTCAATTTGGCACATATAGATTGATCGATGAATCTGTGAGAAGAATAGAATCTACTGTTATTTGATTATCCTGAAACAGCATCTGGAGAATGAGTCAGCATGGCAGCAAACGCAATAACGCTTTTCCGCCTCTTTTTAACCTTTATTGTTATCGCTATCTTCAGACGACATCCTTATATAGATATTGCGTGCATTATAACCATCCTTATTATTTTTATACTTGATTCTGTTGACGGTATTGTTGCTCGCAAACATAACCAAACCTCAAAATTCGGTGCTGTCTTTGATATTGCTGCTGACAGGATTGTTGAAAATGTATTCTGGATTTACTTTGCATTTATTATTGACTTTATTCCGTATTGGATGCCTATAGTAGTTGTGACGCGCGGAATTCTAACTGACGGTATCCGCGGCTTTGCACTTACAGATGGAAAAACCCCATTTGAAATGATGTCAGCTGCTTGGACACGAGCATTGACGAGTTCTCGATTCTCTCGCGGATTATATGGATTAGCCAAAACGCTGGTATTTATTTTCCTTCCTATTGTGGATTTACTCAGCCCCGAGAATACCACCCTAAATATCCCATCCATTAATACCACTGTTATTGATACATTTTCATTGGTGTCCGTAATTATTGCTTATGTTGCTGTTGCCATGTGTCTCATTCGAGGATTTCCCGTGCTTATTGATGGGTGGCAGTACATCAAACGTAGCTCATAGATTTTGTAAACAAGAGTAAGAAGATTTGAACACGGAATTGAAATGGATAACCGATTGGCATGATCTTACACCTACGCTATGTTTTAAAACAGACTTTTTGCAGTTGTGGAGGTGAATATGAAAGCAGCGCAATTTTATGGTGGAAAAGATATTAGAGTTGAAACAGTCCCTGACCCAACGCCTGCAGCAGGACAGGTATTGGTACAGGTAGAAGCAGCTGGAATATGTGGGAGTGATTTGCACGGTTATCACCATCAGCCTGACAAGCCTTTATCACCGCGTATCGGTGGACATGAATTAACGGGACAAATTGTTGACATAGGAAAAGATGTTGCCGAACATAAAGCAGGGGAGCGTGTGGCAATTGAGCCTATCAGTCCATGCAACAACTGTCCGGAATGCTATAACGGCTATTACAATATCTGCACAAATTTACGGCATGCTGGAGGTGGTTTTGCTGAGTTTATGGTTGCGCGCACCTCAAATGCCTACGTTCTTCCTGAGAGTGTTTCCGCTGAAGGCGGTGCGTTAGCAGAGGTATACGCTGTTGCAGTGCATGCTGTTAACAGAGCAACGGTGTCACCTGGTGATCACGTTGCCATTATTGGAAGCGGTCCAGTTGGTTTGACAATTGCACAGGTAGCGGATATCGCGGGGGCAACATCCATCGCCATTTTAGGAAAACCGGATGCGCCGATACAAATTGCGCACGAGGCGGTTGATGCTGTACCAATTAATGTAGATAAGACCGATGCTGTGGAAGCAGTTATGAATTGGAGTAATGGGCGGGGGGCAGATGTCGTCTTTGAAGCGGTCGGAGGTAAGGCAAATACGTTGGAACAAGCTACACAGATAGCAGCAAAACGCGGACGCGTCTGCATGGTAGGTGGACATGGCGCACCACTCACCTTTTCAGAACGGTTTGCTCGAAGCCGGGAACTGACGATAATATGGTCATTTTGTTACGGTAGGCGCGGCGGTAAAACTGAGTTTCAAATCGCAATTGACCTGCTCGCTGCGGGCAAACTTGATCCAAGTCCATTGGTTACACACCGATTCAACTTGGACGAGATTACGCGAGCATTTGCAGTTGCAGCGGGACGTGATGAACACGGGTCCGTAAAAGTTCTCGTGATGCCAAACAATTAACGGAGGTAGAATGGAAACTCTTAAATCACTTATATTTGTCGGAACAGAAGGAATTTATCACGATCATGAGGGAAATGGCAAATTTTTAACAGCAATGCTCAATGACACCGAAAACATTGAAGCCGATTTCTCACGAGATTATGATGTGCTTGCCGATGGTCTTGATGCGTATAATACTGTGCTTTTCTATACCGATGTAGGAGAACTTACAGCGGCACAAGAAGCAGGTTTGCTCAACTATATCCGTTCGGGAGGAGGATTTTTTGGACTGCACACGGCAGCTGCTTCCTTCCGAGAATCTGAAGGTTACCACGGTATGCTTAATGGGTTTTTCAATGGGCATAGCCCTTATATGGACTTCACAGTTAATGTGAGCGACTCTGAACATCCGATTTCCACTGGATTAACTGATTTTGAGGTGACAGATGAACTCTACTATCTGAAACACAATCCTGATACTTCACAACACCTGATGTCAGCGTATGATCACACGAAGGATGAAACTCACGTCATGGCGTTCCATCATAAGTATGGCGAGGGTAAAGTATTTTATTTCGCGTTAGGGCACGATATGGTTGTGCTTGAAAATCCGAGTTTTCAGGAAGTTATACGCAGAGGGGTTTTGTGGGTAGGAAATAGTCTTTAAAAATAACTGTATTTTCAGATTATTATAAATCTACCTTAGGTTGTTGTGAAAGAATTTCTTCAGCAACAGTAATATCTCTTTGAATCTGCTGTACTAAAGCACGCATATTTGAGAATTTGCGTTCACTACGTATCTTTTCAACGAAGAATATTTCAACAGATTCGCCGTATATGACTTCATCAAATTCAAAAAAATGGCTCTCTACTTGGAATTTTGTTCCATTAAAGGTAGGACGAATTCCGATATTCACCACACCACCTAACCAGCGATCCGCTAATTTCGCACGAATAGCGTAAACCCCGTTCGGAGGGCAGAGTTGCTCACCCGGTTCAATATTCGCAGTTGGAAAACCGAGTTGTCTACCGCGCCCATCACCCCGTATAATCGTGCCACTCAAAGAATAGATTCTTCCTAACAGTTGCGATGCTAAGCCAAGATCTCCGCGGGCAATTGATTGCCTGATGCGCGTGCTATGCACCGGCAAACCGTTTAGTTGAGTCGGCGGCACAACTGTAACCCCAAATTGCGACTCTTGCCCCATAGATTCTAAAAACGCCGCATTCCCTTCCCTATCTTTTCCAAATTGGCAGGCGTAACCAACTACCACATGTTTAGCGCGGCACAATTCAAGTAATACATTATTTACAAAAGTATCTGGCGACATTGAAGCGATCTGTTCATTGAAATTAACAAAAATTGCAATATCAATCCCGATTTGTGCAAGAATTTCGATGCGTTTTGACAAACACATTAAAACAGGCGGACATTTTTCCGGTGCAAGGAAAGTCAAAGGATGTGGATAGAATCCAAACAGAATGCTTACAAGTTCATCGGCATCGGCACATGCACGGACTGTTTCAAGAACATCTTGGTGACCAATATGTAATCCGTCAAATACGCCAAACGTAACAACCGAGTGCTGTGTTAATTCAGGAATGGATTCCAAATTATAATAGGTTTGCAAAGTTTTTCTCCACTAATTGTTACTTCCTCAGTAATACACTTTGCGGAGTAGGTGTAGTGTATATATGGACCTTATGCGTCAATTTTAAGTACATATCTTTTGTTGGAGGGCTTGTAAGCCCGAATTTACCCATACACCTTTCGCACCGCTGGTGCTTTGATTTTGGGGTGATACTTATTCTATACACCTTTCACACCGCTGGTGCTAAGATATGATTTGCCAAAGCCTCGGAGGGGCGAAAGGTATATCAGAGGCATAAACGTTCATCACTAAATTGACGCCTATGGTGTAGGGTATTTACGGACGAACACTACACACATCAACGAATTTCTTGAATATGCCGTTTAGCAGTTGCCATAAGTTTCTTTATTGCAGAAGCACATGGAAGATTGATACGACATCCTGAAGCGCGTTCATGGCCTCCACCGCCAAATTCCGCTGCAAGTGCAGCAACATCAACACCGCCTTCACTGCGTAGACTTATCTTGGTATTACCATCTGGCAACTCACAAACACAAATAGCAACTTCAACACTTTCAATTGCTTGAATCTGATTGACAAAACCTTCTACATCATCCAATGTTGTCTGGGTTTCATTCAACATTGATTGCGTAACCAGAACCCAAGCTATCTTGCTATCAGGCGTAAGTTCTAAGGTTTGCAGGGTTTGCCCCAACAAGTGAATCTTTCCCAGTGGCACATGCTCATAAACTTGGCGATAAATTTCATCTGGGGCAAAGTTCCCGATCTCTATTAAATCCGCCGCAATTCGATGGGTTTCTGGCGTTGCATTGCTGTATCGAAAACACCCTGTATCAAACATTAATCCAGTATATAGACACAATGCAGATGCCTCATCAATCGGTATCTGTGTGGATTTAATAAACTTGTAAATAATCTCTGCTGTTGATGAGGCAGTAGGGACAATCAGGTTGTAGTCTCCGAAATCCTCCGCAGTAATGTGGTGGTCGATATTTACGACAGCATGTGTTGGAATCAAGCGTTTACTCAGAAAAGACCCAATCCGTTCTCGTGAACTTGCATCTAAAATAACTAATACTTCTGGGCAAAAATCTGTAGACGCTTTGGCATTCTCAATGTTTTCCCAATATGGAAGGAACTGGTACTTTTTCGGAACCAAATCTGTATTATAGATTTTTACGGTCTTCCCTAACTTTTCCAGAAATAGGTACAATGCTAATTCGGAACCTATTGCGTCACCATCCG
Source organism: Candidatus Poribacteria bacterium (assembly GCA_965219695.1). GTDB lineage: Bacteria > Poribacteria > WGA-4E > WGA-4E > WGA-3G > MSPOR6. The sequence continues at coordinate 78,306 of CBDCOJ010000029.1, forward strand.
GATTAACATGCGTAGAAATTGCAAAAGTCTGATATTGTTCAAATAGGGTTAGGAGCGCTCGGAAACTATCCATATCAGCTAATGTCTTGTGCTGAATTTTCTGGCACTTCTTCTTCAGTTTCAATTCTCTTGAGAAGCCCATCTATTTTCATAACATGGTCCACCGAATCATCTAAACTAAACCGTAATTCAGGCGAATATCTAAGTGCTAAACGCCGACTAATTTCGCGTCTGATAAATCCTGCGGCACTTTTAAGTCCTGCAAGGGTTGCTTCCTTCTGTTCTAAATCACCGATAACGCTCACTTTCACATCTACATATTTAAGGTCAGAAGATACGTCTACATGGGTGACTGTGCAAAAGGCGATGCGCGGATCTTTTACAACACGGTGAATAATTTCTCCTAACTCTCTCTGAATAAGAGCTCCAACTCGGTCCTGTCTTCTATTTTCTAACATGTCCACTGACCTCCTGCTCATCAAGTATATTTATTTCTTCAGGACTTACGCAATTTTCAAGATTTTTGCAATAACTATGGCTAAAATGGTGTAATTTTTAGCAGAATTCTGAATCATCAGCGCGTTTCCAAAACGCCAAATCAACGCCAAATGCGCCAAATCAACGGTAGGAATGCCATTTAGGCATTCCCCGTATGGCATTTGGCGCCTACCATTTGTGCGTAAGTCCTGTCTTTAAAAGAAAAATTCTGTCTCATAATCAATCAAAACAACCGATGAATTTTCCTCAATGAATTTAACGCACTGTGCTAAGATTTTATCTACAAATTTGACTTCGTTAGCAACCGTGACTGCTCCTAAAACTGCGGATTGATGCATATCTTGTGCTTCTATTTCGGCAATTGCGACATTAAATCGGTTTTTGAGTCGAGCAATTATACTTTTGATGACCCTGCGTTTTTCCTTTAGGGACTGGCTTTCTGGTAGATATAACTTTATTTTACAAACACCGATGTGCATCTTTATTGTCTATTTTCTGAAGTGATATGCTCTTGTAAACTCCCGTGTTCGTCGTATAAACAAATCCTCTGCATACCTACATTATCCATCCAAGTCACAACCGATAAAATTTCTATTCTGTAGGTGTGCTGCTTTCATCACAGAAAACGATCCTGCTGCCGGATCTATCACATAATCGCCCTCATTGGTGACAGCAGCAATGAGTTCTGCTTGCAAATTCAGCGGTTTTTGATGTGGATGGTCTTTTGTCTCTTTTCGCTCACGCCAAACGTCCGGGATGTTATGTATTTTCCATACACCTTTAACCCTTTTGGGCTGCTTCTGAAAAACTACGCAATACTCGCTCACACGCCTACTTCTATATCCCATCCCAATTCTTTCCTTATCCCAAACGATTAAATCCACAACTTCCAACTGCGTTCCATTAAACCAATTGCTGAAACCTTGGCAAAGATGGAACTTGTCAATCCATAAAAACAAGTGTCCAGACGGAATTAGAACATTGTTAATCCCTTGAATGAAATGCTCAATGATTTCTTCGGTCATTTGCATCAATGAGCATCTACGTTTTTCTCGGCTTTTTCCCTCATTGCCGTAATTCATCTTGTCCAGTACACCTCTATACTGTGGATCAAGAAACGCAACTGGCACTGATTCATTTGGTAGATAGGATAAGAACTTTAAACCATCCATCTTCAACCGTGAATTAGGTATTAGAGAATCAGGTAAGGTGATAGGTGGAGCTTGTACCTCCCGCTCAATCGAAAAGACATTATTTGTTGACATATCAAATGCTTCACGAATAAACTTAATATTCTAATTGATTTTGAATTGTCAATCCTTAAAAACGCTTGAAATCAACTTTAGGATACGAATAAAAAAGATTTTCGTAAGACGTGAAACTATCGCCTTAATTATGCATTGTAGAAATTTGGGAATGAGGGTAACAACAATGAGAAAATGTTTTAGCGTAAATTCGTTCCAAGCAAGGATTACTCATGAAGACATTGAAACGAGACTTATGTGGTCAGGAGCAGTAGGCTCAAATCAATCGGTTCTCTATCACACTGTTTTTATAGAGTCCGAGCCACTTGTTCGTGGACGTAACATTCTAACACATCCCCAACTTTTATGTCGTCAAATTCGTCAATGCCGATACCACATTCATAATTGGCTTGTACTTCGTTGACGTTATCTTTGAAACGTCTTAGTGAGTCAACCTTACCTTCGTAAACTAATCGATTTTCGCGCAACACACGAAGGGGTTGGTTAAATGTAATCCTGCCCCAATTAACATAACTACCAGCAACTGAACCAAGACGTGGCACTTTAAAGATTTCTCTCACTTCGGCGCGTCCAATAATTACTTCCCTAACCTCTGGGTCTAACAGCCCCTCCATTGCTGCGCGGATATCAGAGATGATGTCATAAATTACCGTATAGGTCCGAACATCGATCCCTTCTGCTTCCGTAGCTTTGACTGCCTCAGTGGTTGGGTGAACGTTAAATCCGACTACAATAGCATCAGATGCGGAAGCAAGCAAAATATCAGTCTCTGTAATACCACCAGTGGCTTCATGAATAATATTTATTTTTACTTCGCCTGTGCTCAATTTCAACAAAGATTCCGATATAGCTTGGACTGAACCTTGCACATCACCCTTAACAATGACGTTCAATTCCTTGATGTCGCCTTCTTGAATCTGTTGGAATAGGTCATCAAGGCTTACATGGCTATGTGTGCCAAGTTTGGATATACGGTGTTTATCCTGTCGTTCTTCGCCAATGGCGCGAGCATCCCGTTCTGATTCGACAGCATAAAATATGTCTCCTGCCTCGGGTACCCCGGTAAACCCAAGTACTTCAACAGGGGTAGATGGTCCGGCTACCTTGAGCCGTTTTCCATCATCACTCATCATGGCTCTAACTCTGCCAGAGTATCGTCCAGAAACAAACGCATCGCCAACTCTCAGCGTGCCGCTTTGTACTAAAACGGTTGCAACCGCTCCACGGCCTTTATCCACTTGTGCCTCAATAACAACGCCACGAGCAGATTTATCTGGATTCGCTTTTAACTCAAGTAGCGCCGCTTCAAGCAGAAGCATCTCCAACAACAATTCTATGCCTGTACCTTCTACCGCGGACACTTCTACACAGATAGTTTGCCCGCCCCATTCCTCAGGGACCAACTCGTTTTCAACCAATTGTTGTTTAACATAGTCAGGACGCGCGCCTGTCACATCAATTTTATTTATTGCGACAACAATGGGTACTTGCGCTGCTTTAGCGTGATTAATTGCTTCAATTGTCTGTGGCATTACACCATCATCAGCAGCAACGATAAGAACGACGATGTCTGTGGCTTGTGCCCCACGCGCCCGCATTGCGGTGAATGCAGCGTGTCCGGGAGTATCAAGAAAGACAATGTTCCCATTTTCCAATTCAACATGGTATGCACCGATATGTTGGGTAATATTTCCTGCTTCGGATTCGCTCACGTTCGATTCACGGATGGAATCCAAAAGTGAGGTCTTACCGTGGTCAACATGTCCCATTATAGTGATTACTGGTGCACGCGCTACCAAAGAATCGGGTGGGTCATCCTCATCTAAAAGAAGTTGTTCCTCTAAAGTCTTTTCCTGAACAACTTCAAAACCGAAGTGTTCCCCCAAGATTAACAAGGTTTGATAGTCTAAACTTTGGTTAATAGATGCCATCACCTTTAATTTCATCAACTGCATAATCAATTGGGTTGATTGTAAATTCAGCATTGATGCTAATGTGCCGACTGTCACGCCTTCCTGAACTTGCAACGGAGCATCGGTAGGTTCTTCTTCTATTTTTTCTATTTCAGATTTAATGTCAGTTTCTTCTTCAGGTGTTGTATCAACTTCTATTTCAGGTTTAATGTCAACTTCTTTATCTTCATCTGCGCTTATTTCTTGCTGAGGATCTAACTCGGATTCAACTAACATAATTGTCTCCGGATCCAAAGTACTCATGTGATTTTTGACGGGAACGCCTAAGTCTTGTAGCGTTTTGATAAGTTCTTTACTACTTAATCCATGGCGTTTTGCCAATTCATAGACTCTTACGTTCTGACTCGGTGTTGTTTTTTGATTAGGTTCAGCTGCTTGCTGTCTCGTTTTTTTCATCGGCGATAATCTCCTTCTCAAGGAGTGCCTGTTTGAATTCGGTAATAACCGACTCCGACAATTGCACTCGTAATGAAGTATTTATCCGCTTGCGTCCTCTAAAAGCATACTCTATACAAGTCTTGGACCGACAGACATAAGCACCACGCCCGGGAAGTTTCTTTAATTCTTCCATCTCTAAATCCTCACCTGTACGACACACAAAACGGATTAATGTGTTCTGCGGATATTTGCAACGGCACCCAATACAGGTACGAATGGGTGCTTTAATATTTTTTGTTGATTGACTGTAGAAACAAACCATTCCAAACCACTTTCGATAGTGTTCCCTTTGAACAGATAGGTTTATGTGTCTGTTAATTCTCCTCAGATTCAGAGGTCGGCTCTAATTCGGGTTCAGTCGTGGTTTCTGATTCGACGGTGTCGTCCGAATTAATCTCTTCCCAACTTAGTTTAACAGCAACTTCAGTGGCCGTCTCTTCCCCCGCTTCGGCAACATTAACCTCCTCAGACTCCTCTTCAGCATTTTCAGATGGAGCTTCCTCCTCAATATCCTCTTTAAATAGTGTATCCAATGAGACTGGTGCTTCGGATTCACTTTTTATGTCAATGTTCCATCCTGTCAATTTCGCCGCAAGTCTTGCATTCTGTCCTCGTCTACCAATTGCCAGAGACAATTGGTCGTCTGGAACTATGACGATTGCGCTCATGTCCGCTTCATTGAGTTCAACTTTGCGAATATGTTTTGCCGGTTTTAGAGCGTTCGTGATAAAGATTTCCGCATCTTCGCTCCAATCAATAAATTCAATTTTCTCGTTTTTCAGTTCGCGAACCATAGTCTGGACTCGGCTGCCCCTAACACCTACACAGGTACCAACTGCATCTATACCCTCTTCATTCGCGGTAACCGCAACTTTGGCACGGTATCCAGGCTCTCGAGCCACTGCTATCACGCGAACTTGTCCTTCATATACCTCTGGAACTTCCTGTTCACACAACATGGCAATCAGGTCGGGATGTGTTCGGGATACAACGATTTGCTCCCCAGTTAAGGTGTTTTTCACCTCTAAAATCAGACATCGTAGAGCGTCACCTCGGTTATACCGATGAGATGGGGGTATCTGACTCGCTGGTAAGAGTGCCTCGGTACGCAAAACGTCTGTCCGTTCCAAATCAACAATGGCGTTCTGTTTGTCATATCGTTGTAAATACCCAACGACAACCTCTCCTTCACGCCCCTCAAATTCGTTGTAAACCAGTTCGCGTTCTGCTTCTCTCAGTTTGCCAAGCAATATCTGACGTCCTAATTGTGCTTGAATTCGACCAAATTCGTCAGGGTTAATTTCAACCTCCAACATATCACCAATTTTTACATTGGGATCAAGTTTTTGTGCTTCCTCAATCGGTATTTCCGTCGAGAAATCTCTCATAATATCAACAACTTTTTTCGGAACGTGGCATCTTATTTCTTCTTGGTCAAGCTGAATATCTATTGATACCTTCGCTTCTGGGCCGTAGTGTCGCAATGCGATTACACGCAGTGCCTCCTCAATTGCTTTGACAAAAACATCCTCTGGCAAGTCGGTATGTCCCATCATTTGCCGAATAGACTGTTGTAAACTTTCTCTTCTTTCTTGTGTTTTCTGTTTCATATTACTCCTGCATCATCGCGAGGTTTGTAAACTGATACTGTATCTAACTACAACCTATCTCATAAATAGTTGGAGGGCTTTGAAAACCGGATTTCAAAATCCTGTAGGAGCGATCTCCGAATCGCGACCTGTCGGGAATCCAAATCAAGAAATCAACGCTACAAATCATGGCGAATGCCTAACGCGCATTCGTCTTTAGGCATTTGGCGGGTATGAATACCTTTTGGCATTCCCCGGAGTTCCCTCCTACAAAGAGAATCAACTCATAACGAACCAACAAATCCTATTTATGAGATACGCTCTAATTACCAGATTAGTTGAATATGTGCTTTGCAAACCTTCGAGATTTCAATGTGGATAGTTTTACCTGATGTTTGTTCTAAAACTACACATCCATCTATAACATCTACCACTTGTCCCTGCGTTTTAAACGCTTGTCCATTTTGTGAAGTGATTTCAATTTCAACGGTTCTGCCAAGGTTTCTTCGGAAATCCGCTGATGTTGTTAACGGACGGTCAACTCCTGGTGAAGCGATTTCAAACTGTTTATATGCATCTAAAATCTGGTGAACTTCCAAAATCGGACGAACAGCGTCGTCTACCGCTTTGCAATCGGATACCGAAAGCCCTCCGGGTTTGTGAATCAATAACCGGAGTATCCGATTTTTACGGTTTCCTGCTGTTTCTACAGCGACCAATTCAAACCCTTCAGCATGCAGCAGTGGCGTTAACATTTCTGCGACGGTAGTTTCAATACCTCCTGCCATTTTTTACCTTCTATAAAATAAAAAACGCGATCGTTCTCCGTTGTTGAGAGTCTCGCGGTTCTTCGTTAGCAATTTGCCAATTCCCTCTCTTTCACGTGGGAATAGACCATCGCTTTACTACTGTATCAACATCAGTAGTATTTTAAATTTGACCTGCAAACCTACTAAATTGGCATGTTACCACTTTCCTTTTTGGGAATCAAGTCAAATTCAAGATTCACACGAATGTGTTTAAAAAAACCTAAAAACTTCACCGCATAGGTCCTTAATGAAAACGGTTTGACTATAAGACGTTTCTAATTATAAAAGTTTAACTTATCTACACACTTTTGTCAAGATTTATTTTTTTACAGAAAAAGTTTGACATGTTTGCAAATTAGGGTGTGATTTATCAAATATATAGGACTTACGCATTTTTAGAGTTGAACTATCCGATGATCTGATGATGCTTTAACACTTATAAATCCAACAATTTCAAACACTGTTATCAATCTTAAAATAAACTATTATTAATTTTTTTGCTATTTTGCACCCTTTTTGACCAAATACTGTGTCATGTAATTATGAAGGTATCAAATACCTCTGTTTTGGAAATTATGACCAAGCATTTATGTAAGCCTTAATTGATTTACAATTATAAAGAGCTTGCTCAATGTGTATTGTTTGGTTTTTGTTTACTCAAAACGGGAGACGTGTTATACTAAATGCAAGTCTCCTGCTAATGTTTGATTATTTTCAAAAGTCAAAATAAGGAGAATAAAATGAGAAAATCATTTAAAGTGCTAACTTCATCATAGGTTGTTTACTGTTAGTGAGTCCTTGCAGTATTGATATGATCCATGCAGCTTCTAACGGTAAGGGAGGTAAAGGCACTTTATCAGGACTCTGGGCAAATGTTTGTGTTGGAGGTTTAACTTACGAACCCTCCTTCGGATAGACGCAAAGCGACCATTCCTTTGATATAACGAACATGACAGGCGATGCTGTGAGTTATACCTATGAGTTCCAACACGGTGTTTGGGAGATCCTTAAGAAAAACAAACGTGGTGAAGTTACCCAGTCAAGATTTATTGGTGAAAGCAAACAATTTCTGCCACGTACGGTTGGACCACCAACTTGGTGCGACGAATTAGATGGTACGCAAGGTGTAAACTGTAGTGGCGAAAATGCAGGTTTGTATTGGATCCAAGCTTATACGTCTGTCCAAGCGTCTATACGCGGTGGTAGTCTTGACGTTAAAGCGGAAGAGGATACAGAATTTCGGATTGTTGAGGATGACTAAGAACTTCCTTTCAACCAGTTTTATAGGGATGGCATACCAAGTGTCATCCCTATAAGACACTTTAGGAGTTAAAACGATGCAGTCAAGAAACACACTCTGGAAAATCACAATTTTCTTCCTGATGGTCTCAAACCTAATATTAACTGACATATCACACGCCATTATTGTTTTTAGAGATAGCCACACCGGGCAAAGTGAAATCTACATTATGGACGATAATGGTAAGAACGTTCGACAGCTCACCCATACACCGCTTTCAGAATACATGCCGCGCTTCTCTCCAGATGGTAGACACATTGTTTTTGTGCGAAACCTGGGACCGGTAGCAGAACCGCGTCAGTTCCAACAGTTTGATATTTTCATAATAGATGTAGATGGTAATAATGAAAGACGTCTCACCTTTCACCTCAAGGGTGATGCAGTCCCTACATGGTCTCCTGATGGACAACACATTGCTTTTGACAGCAGTAGAAGTGGATGGCCAGAAATTCATATCTTGGAAATTGGGAGTGGAAACATTAGACAACTCACGAAAAATAACCCTAATGAAGAATATTCATCTAATCCGAGTTGGTCTCCTGATGGACAACATATTGTCCACGAGCAAGTTATTGCAGGCGGCGGACGTCACATTTACATTACAGACATAGATGGTAAGAATACTCGCCCCTTCCTTAAAGGAGACCAGCCACACCTTGTCGGGGACACGGTAATATCAAAATATGCGCCGCGGTGGTCTCCTGATGGAAAAAACGTTCTGTATTATGAATCCCATAAGAGATATGAAAATGCTCGCGTTGTTAGACTTGCGAATCATCTTATTGTGGTTAACAAAATTGGAGAAAATCCGAAGAAGTTGAGAATCCCAAAAAGTTGGTGGTTATACTCAGCATCCTGGGCGCGGGGCGGCACTCACATTCTGTTTGCTGGTGAGAGGGAGGGTTTTCAAAATGAAGGAAAGCGCAATTATGAAATCTACCGTTATCGTCTTTCTGATGGAAAGATAACGCAAATTACAGATACTCCCCACAAAGAATATGATCCGCATTGGGTGCCGGGTACGCTTTCTGTTTCTCCAGTAGGCAAATTGAACGTGCAATGGGGAGAGATAAAAGAGGAAAAGTAAACACTGCTTCTTCATTTATGCCACCATTTTGTGGATATGGTCTTACTTTTCTACCTCTGCTCACTACATACATTTTGAACATCTCTTACATTCTATCAAATGTAAAGGTTTTCTTTTGCCAGTGTATCTTCACCGAAAACTACAAACAAACGAAGTTCTGTTTTTTGTACTACAATTTTCCACCTAAAATCCTACCTAAAAAACACTATTTCAACTACCTTAGATGTGTATAATATAGCGTATGCAATTAATCCTTTAAACTATCAACGGCACATGTTATAATATTAAGCATGAGCATGTTTCGTGAACATTGGCTCGGTGGGTTAACTGCTTATAGCACTTTCTTCATAATTTCGCTTATAGCAACAATCTCCGTTTCAATTTTTTACGGATTACCATTCGACTGGAATCCGACTATTTCTATGAATCCCCTCGGAATCCTTGGGTGTTTTGCCATCGCTTTACTGTTCGGATTATGGCCCGATGTAGATATTAAGAGTAGAAGCCAAAAACTATTTTATACCGTCCTGTTTGTGTTGAACGTTTCGCTTATTCTCTTTCTGCAAAGGTATTTAGAGGCAGCGGTTTTAGGATTATTTGCGATGCTCCCGATTCTCAGCAGGCATCGTGGATGGACGCACTCAAAGATTAGCATGATTCTGCTACCCGGTGTGTTTCTGGTATTTCCAATTTATGTGGCGTATCCAAATTGGGGGACCGGGTGGAAAGAACTTCCTGATTTATATGATGCGTTGATAACATGGGAGAGTCTTTCTGATACGCTGCGAAGCAGTCTTGCATTCTATCTGGCAGGTTTGATTGGATATGCGTCACATCTCTACCTTGATGGTATTTTATTCCGTTCACGCAAAGCACAGCAACAGAAAGTACGGACGAACTAATGCATAATATAACGCTCAAAACCCAAGAATTACGAGATAATCCTTTGATGCAAACGCTTTACGATTTTGCTCAAGCAAAGGAAATTCAACTCTATCTTGTAGGTGGTAGTGTGCGAGATTTGTTGCTAAACCGACCTATAACAGATTTCGATTTCACACTAAAATCTGACACCCTTGAAATTGCTAAAATTTTCGCAGACAGTATTCGTGCCCCTTTCATTCCGCTTGAGGAAGAACCACCTACCGCACGTGTAGTAGTAAAAACGCCACAATCTACACAGACTGAATTGAGTATAGACTTCACGCAATTTAGAGCCGCAACCCTTATAGATGATCTGCGTTTACGTGATCTAACAATCAACGCAATGGCTATGCCTCTTGAATCGGTGATGGAATCAAATCATCCTGAAGTAATTGATCCCTGTAACGGCAGGAACGATTTAGCGACACGTTCTCTCCGTTTCCCCAGTGAGCAAGTCATACTTAGCGATCCACTGCGCCTAATCAGAATTTACCGGTTCGCAGCACAGTTGGATTTTATAATATCTGAAAAGTCCATTGCATTTGTTCAAAAGCATAAGCACCTGTTACCGCAAATCTCCAAAGAACGACAGCGAGACGAGTTTTTGAAAATTCTTAACGTTGAAAAAGCAACACCCTATTTGCAGCAGATTTTTGAGATTGGTTTGTTAGCCCAGGTACTTCCAAACATAAAACAAACACCTACTTTGTGGCATTCGTTAGAAAACTTTGAGGACAATCCGATACCTGAAACGCTTTTTTCCTATAAAGATGAAATCAATACTTATCTCAGTGAAGAATTAGGTTTTTATGCCAATCGTCGATCATTTATTAAGCTCTGTCTATTTCTTCAAGGGAATATTGAAGATATTGGCGAACTGCTTCGCCTGAGTCGAAAAGCAGGGCAGTTTATGAAATGTCTTGTTACAGGACAACAACAAATTGCAGATAGAAAATTGACAAAGAAACAGATAATTGATTTTTTAAGAACTTCTACATCTGATTGTTGGGGTGCGCTTCTGTACTCAGCGGCGAAGCATCCGATTCCGGCAGAAGCACTAAGGAAAATTATGGACACTTACTACGAACACTTCCTACCTATCCTCAAACAAGGACGTCTCATCACAGGGAAAGACCTGATTAAAAAGTTCCAAGTAAAAGAAGGGAAAAAAATCGGGATGTTGTTAAAGCAAATTGAGGAACAGCAGTTTTACGGTGAAATTAGGACGCGTGAGGAGGCATTCGCTGCTGTAGAGGCATTGATTCGTGACAAAGGAAAATCACTATAAATCTGGTTGGTGTCTGCGTAGAAATTTAGGAATGAGAGATACCAAAACGATAAGCACACCCGCGATAGAGAGATAGATCAAGGTCTTATCCAAATTCCCTTCCCCACTAACAAGCGCACCACCGATTTGCACATAAGCTATAGTTCCAGGCAGCATAAATATTGATGAAACAAGCACGTACGTGGGAAACTTAATTTTGGTTAAGCCGTAAGCGTAGTTTTGTAAATTAAAGGGGAAGATCGGAACTAAACGCGTGAACATAAGAATGCGCCATCCTTCCTGCTCTACTTTTTCATCAATTTTTCGGAATTGATCGTTCCCTGAAACCCAGTTTTCAACAAGTCCGCGTGCTACATAGCGCGCAACAAGGAAGGCAAGGGAGACTCCAACTGTTGCACTTATCCACACATAAACAACACCCCATACCGGACCGAAGGCGATCCCCGAAAGCACTGTAATTGGCAAACCCGGCAAAAAGAAAAGCGTCGCAACAATGTAAAAACCGATGTAGATTAATGGCGCGATTATGCCAAATCCTGAAACCCATTCTTTGATTTTGTAGACATTCTTTACAGCAATGTACTCCGTAACGCCATAATATCTTAACAAAAAATAGATGACAGCCACAACTCCGATAGCGATAGCGAGCTTAATTACCTTATTTTTCATCAATTTTGGCAATTGCCTCCAAATATGCTTTAATCTGTGATCGGTATCGCACCGGAATTCGATTGTTTTCAATTGCCTGCGCGTACTCGCGCTGTGCTGAAAGCACAACATCACTAAACGGTAGAAAGTCAGGCTCAGTTCCCGTATTCCCTGCTTTCCCGGTGAAAACCCGTGTAATGCTTTGTGTATCTGATGCAGTCTCTGAACTTATTTTTAACTCATTTCCTGCAATTTCTAAAGAAGGTGCTGCATCGCCGGTAAGCGGTTTTTCGGTAGCGTTTTCATTGACAGAAGGTGTGGTGCCGTTATCAGAGGGTGAAACATCAGATGGACCGTTTGTTACTTGTGTGCCTTGTGTTTCTTGCTTTCCAGATTCTCCACCGGGTGCACCGTCGCTACTGGCAATTCCACCATCAGATTGATTCGTTTCAATACCCGCCAATGCAATATCTTTTCGGTTCTCTGTGAGTTGTACTTCAAGTTGGTTGAGGGCATTAAGTTGATTGAGGGCATCAACGATTTCTTGCAATGTGTCTGGAGAAACAGTCTTGCCCTGAACCTGATCTAATGTCTGACTTAGTTCTCCTTGTGGAACGTTCTCTGCCATTTTTTCAAAGAGTTTTTTAAGTTCATCACGCAGTTCAGGTGTAAGTTCCGCTTGTGCCGCAAGGCGTTCAAGTTCGTCTGTGAGAGTGGTAGCATCCATCCCATTGAAGTGCTCTGTTGCTTGGGTTGCCTCTGCAATAGCCGATACATCGGGAAATTCTGATTTCTTTTTTTGAAGTTTTTTATTTAAGTCACGTAGATGTTCCTGTGCAGATGCAACATCTTTTACATTTTGTAGTTGCTTGATTGTTTTTTTGATTTCATCTTGGACTATCAGGTTTTGAATATTCTCAAGTCCATCCGAAAGGTTTTCAATTGTCTTTTCAATTGCTTCGTGTTCTACGGTTGTTGGTGGTTGAGGTAGTTCATATTGGCGAGGCATAGCAAAAGAGATGCCGATGATTAACAAGGGAATCAATGTCCATTTCAGCAATCGTGGTGGCGTGTACGGGATTATCTTTGCAAAATCTATGTTTCTTATACCTTCTGCAGTATCGCGAATTTGCAGTTGTGTTAACTCATCTTTTTTGTTTTCCTGTATCAACTCTAATGATGTGCTGGCGCGTTCCTTGAGTTCAAGGTGTTCATCAATAAAACCTCCAATATCAGGTAACGTTGGACGATGTCTGATACCTAAACAGATACCAAAAACTACTGCCCCGATAACTACTAAAAACGTTATGAGTGATATAGAAAAGGGAAAAAGAACAAGGCGATTCCCAAGATATAGCACGGCAAGAAAACACATCGCAAAAAAGATAGTTTGTGTTACGGTCTGAAAAATTATTTGTGTGTGTGATCGGGTTCGAAGGGCTTTTAGGCAGTTTGTGATCACATTTCTTGGGTTTTCCATTTCATATTCTCCGTAGCAGCAAACACCATCTCAGGTTTAATAGCATTTAGATTTTGGTACGCTACATCGGCATGTTCGTCCCACTCTTTAGGTGATAAGGTTTGCATCAACTTGCACCCTTCCCGTGCAATCACAGTATGCCTGTCCGATATTGGACCCCACTGCATCGGGTTTGATCCGCCAAACAAAGCAATTGTTGGTGTTTTTACTGCAATGCTCAGATGCATCGGCCCTGTATCGTTACTGATATAGAGATGACATCGTTGTAGAAGTGCAGCAAGTTGCATCGGAGTTATATTGTTGACAATATTAGGTGAATATTTCATTTGCTGCGCTACCTGATGGGCTAATTCGCCTTCTTGAGGGCCCGCTGTGATGACGATATGTGCGTCGTACGCTTCGTGAAGCATGTCGCCGAGAATAGCAAAGTTGTCAGCAGACCATCGGCGATAAGATGTCGCAGCGCCCGGATTTAGACCGATGACAAGTTTACCGTCATTCAAGTTTTGGTTCTCAAAAAAAACGTTGCCCCATGCCTTGCCTGCATCATCTACAAATACTTCCGGTTCATTGTCTATAACTTCAATACCTATTGTCCGAACTACATCAAGGTACCTTTGTGTTTCGTGCTGCGCAGTATTATTTGACGCCGCAATATGTAAAAGTCTTTTTCCTCCAGTATTTGTTTCAAACCCCACACGAAACGGAATTCTGGCAAGAAATGTGTGAAGCACTAACCGAAAAGTCGGTTGTAACACTACTGCCATCTGGAATTTTCGCCGAGCAAGTTGATAGATTAACTTCGGCACTGATGACTGATAGGTTAAGACCTCATTTAGATGCGGGTTTGCGGATACCAAATCCTCTCGTGTCGGTGCTACCATGTAAGCGATGTGTGCATCTTGGAAGTGTTGACGTAAAGCACGAATGACAGGTGTTGTTAAAACCGTTTCTCCCAGTGGCGCTAGTCTGATAATTAAGATGCGTTTTATCTGCTCAGGTGCAAACATCTTGAAATTTCTTCTATTTTCTATCAATTGCTAATTTCTTCTCGTCACGGTATAATACTTCAAAACAAACAAGGTGTCAAGGTGAAATCATATCTTCAGATATTAAAAGAAAAATACCTACAAGGCTGGGAACGCCAAACAACGGTTATTTTGCTTGCTTCTGCCGTGCTGCTAACGTTGCATAGGACTTATAGCCGGCCGCGTTTTTTTCGCACCCATTTAGCAGGTTATTTTGAAAATCTACCGTTGGGAGGCAGCCATCCTTACTATTATTGGTTTCTGTCAACAGGACTCACACTGTTTCTGATTCCTATGCTTGTCGCTTTATTCGGTACGAAACAGCCACTGACCGATTACGGAACTCGTTTAGGCAAGCAGAAAGTCGGCTGGATCGTTACTTTGGCGGCATGGGTTTTGATGATACCCGTGGTTATCTTAGCAGTTAAAGTGTATCCACCTTTTCTGAAGAAGTATCCTTTAGGCAAGGCAGTCGCAAGTAGTTGGATGGCGTTTATACCTTATCAATTTGCCTACGGTGTTTACATGTTTTCGTGGGAATTCTTTTTTCGTGGGTTCATGCTATTTGGATTAGAAAAAAGATTTGGAAACTATAGCATCTTAATCCAGACTATTCCGTTTGCAGTGATGCACTTTTCCAAGCCGTTGCCGGAAGCACTCGGTTCAATCATCGCAGGCGTATTGCTCGGAGTTCTTGCTTTAGAAACTCGTTCGTTTGTCTACGGTGCGGCGATTCATTGGCTTGTGGCTATGACGATGGATACAGTCTGTGTCATCATTAATACATATTAGGCAGGTGTTAAATTTCTTGTAATATTCGTTCAATTTTCAAGAATCCTTCTTGTTTTCACTATAGGGCGGGGTCCCTTGCCCCGCCAATGCATAGGGCTTACCATATAATGGGCGGGCACAGGGACCCGCCCCTACAATAAGAGTTGGAGTTTTTCAAAATTTTTTCATATCCTAAACAGAGCCATTCAATTATCAAGTTTTCCCATTTAATTGTATTGTAGGAGGGAACTCCGATTCCCGACTATCATTGTGTTTTGTCGCGATTCGGAGATCGCTCCTACAAGAAGAAACAGATGTAGCCTATGCGATTATTGGAAAATTGAATGGATCTGTATCCTAAAAATGTCCTATTGTGTGTATTCAACAATTATGTTATAATCCCAATATATTTGATAAGTATCATCTATAACAGATTTTTCCAAATTCCCGCTGCTAATGTGGCACTAAGTAAATTACCATAAGGAGCAAAAATGTCAGAAAAACAGTTCAAAGTTCGTGCAGCACATTGCGATTATCGTGCAAGTGAAGAGGAGATTTACCAGACCCTCCGCCGTATTACTGACCCACTTACTCGCGCTTGGAAACCGATTGAGGCTGCTAAAAAGGTAGTCATTAAATTTAACATGATGAAACCGCATGAGCGTATTATCTATTTTGAAGGTCGCCGTCGTGAATTGGTTGACGATGCAGTGTGCCGCGCGGTGCTGCGATTGCTCAAGGAGCATACCACAGCACAACTTATTGCTACAGATACAAATCCGTATACGCACGGACATCGGATGCCACCCGGTTTCAACTACGAACATCATCTCAAAGAATTTGGTGTGCAGTTCGTTGATTCAAACCTTCCGCCGTTTAAGGTGTACGATGTTCCCGGTGGTGGTTCAATGTTTGACCGTTACACGTTGAGCGCATGTTTTGACGATGCGGATGCAGTGGTTTCTGTAGCAAAGATGAAAAATCATGCATTTATGGGAATCACTTTGTGCACCAAGAATCTTTTTGGTTTACCTCCTATGCTGCTCCCTGAAGGTAGAACGCGAAGTTACTATCACCACTTAATTCGTTTATCCTATGTGCTGCCCGATCTTGCCCTGATTACAAAACCTTGTCTCAATATTATTGATGCGCTAACGGGACAGTGGGGACGCGAATGGGGCGGTGAAGGCAGAATTTGTAACGCGCTTATTGCAGGCGATCATCCAATTTCCACTGATACCGTCGGCATGCATTTGATGGGGCATGATCCTGCGTCAGATTGGCCCACACCACCCTTTAAACGGGATCAGAATCATATTCTTATCGCTGCGCAGCGTGGATTTGGAACTGTTGACTTAAATGAGATTGATTGGGAAAGCGAGGTTGCAGCACCTCTCGCAGAGTTCGATTCGGTGGAGACAGATACGCCAGAAATGGTCGCTAATTGGCGCCGCACGACGTGCGAACAGGGGTTAGTCTATCTCGAAAACCAGAAAGACATGGTAGATAAGTATCGTGGAGATTTCATCTATTTACAAGGTGGTGAAGTTGTATGGAGTGGTCAAGATCCATCGAATCTGGGAAGTCGGCGTCAGCTCAGTGGAGAAAAGAAGGATAGTGCTCTTTGGCTTAAACTCGTTGATGCTGAAGAACATGAGGGAGAACGCTTTAACGTATATGAGGAGTGCATGAAAGACTTTGCTGCATAAAATTGTGGAAATTATCCCACGAAATACGTTATACTAACATTGTATTATGGAGGATGCTGTTACAGGAAGTCGATAAATGGGAAATGATAAAGAGGAGAATACTGAGACAAATCAAGAACAAGAGATTGTACCAATTCTTGGTATTCGACACAAATGGTTTGACATAGTCTTAAAACTCTATTCGGTGGTCTTTTTTGCCTATTCTTTTTTTGTTATTCGCGAAAAGTTTAGCTTAGGAAAACCGATAATGGAAACAACAGAGGCTATCTTTGTACATCTTGCGGCTTTTAGTGTAGTTGAAACTATAATCTTCGTTGCATTATTTCAAGGAGTGGATATTCTCATGTATTTAACAGAAAGGTTTAGAGCAAAACTTCGAAGGCAGATTGAAGAAGCCAGAATCGAAGGTAAAGCTGAGGGCAAAGCTGAGGGCAAAGCTGAGGGTAGGGCTGAAGGCAAAGCTGAAGTTTACCAAGAAATGGCTGCATGGAATAAACGGTGGTTGGAAGCAAAAGCGAAAGGGATCCCTTTTGATGAACAACCTCCACTAAATTCGCAAGAAAAACCTGAATAATCAATTTGGGTTTTAACTGTGTCTTTTCGCATTGAATCCGCGATAAAGGAAAACACAAAATGAGCATCACCGACGCACAAAAAAAGCAATTAGATGAACAGGGATGCATCGTTATTCCAGATGTGTTTTCCGATGAAGAGATCGAAATGTATAGAGCCGATATTCTTCGGTTAGCAGAGCAGGAGAAACGGGACGGTTCTGCACTGCGCCATACCGATGGATATGGTCAACATGTGCGCTGGTTGATGAACAAAGGCAAAATATACGATAAACTTGTTGCACATCCCAAGGTGATGCCTTTCTTTGAACATCTGCTCGGTGCGGATTACACCTTAAGCACCCTTACTTCCAATATTATTGATCCGGGTGCTCCCGATGGTGGGTATCATGTTGATAGCGTTTTAGGTGGCATGCCTGAACCGCTACCGAGTTTTCCTGTGGTAGCCAATAGTCTCTGGTTACTTGACGATTTTACACCAGAAAATGGTGGGACGCGCCATGTTCCAGGTATTCACCTTCAACAGATAAAACCACCTCCCGGTACCACGCACCACCCCGACGAAGTGCGCCTCTCTGCACCGAAAGGCTCCGTATTTCTGTTCAACGGAGCAGTCTGGCATTCAGCAGGAGCTAACAAAACGGATCAGCAGCGGATTGCACTCATCTGTTTCTGTTGTCGGTCTTTTATAAAGCAGATGTTTGACTTTGTGCATTATCTTGAACCAGAAGTAATTGAGCGTGCTACCCCAATAATGCGAAGAATTTATGGGTTTGATTCACAGCCAAGACCGCCAGATAAACCAAAGCAGTAATCGTAAAACCCCGTAGGTTAGGTAGAACAAAGCGAAACCCAAATTAACGCAGCATGCGCGTATTGTATTATCTCCTTGAATTCAGTATGTTTATATGTTATAATATTTTCAAACTCTAAATTTGTAAGAGGAACAGTCACGTGAATTGCGAAATGAGTGAAACGCGAATGCGAATCCTGCAGTTGCTAAAGATGCGTAGTGGTATGACCGTCAGTCAATTGACAGAAGCATTGCATATCAGTGCAATGGGAGTCAGACAACATCTCACAATTCTTGAAGAGGAAGGCTTAGTCGAATATCATAGTGAGAAACATGGGCGCGGACGACCGCATTACCTTTATAGTTTAACCGATGATGCAAACAGTCTTTTCCCAACCACTTATGCGAACTTTGCAGTCGGTTTGATGAACGAAGTAGCAAAATTCAACGGACCCGGATTTATCAATAAGGTTTTCCGAAGCCGTATGAAATCACAGTTACAGATGTACCAAGAACGCCTTGATGGAAAAGACTTGGTTGAACGCATCAAGGAACTTGCCCGTATTCGTGATGAAGAAGGTTATATGGCACGTTTTGACGAAAACGATACCGATTATGTCTTAATAGAACACAATTGCCCTATCGCAGCGATTGCTCAAGAATATCCACACGTGTGTGAGATTGAATTAGGCCTATTCCGACAATCCTTGGGAACGAAGGTTTACCGAGTTGAACATCTTATGCAAGGTAGTCATAGATGCTGCTACCGTATTCCTAAGGATAACTGTTAGAACAAGGACTTAGAGTCAACATCTGATAAACAGTCTATTCAAAACTGATAGAGTCCTATCCACTTTCACTTCTCAATTACATAGACGAATTTTAAGGCAATTTCAATGTCTGACGAAACAGGTAGGCGCGATTTTTTCAAAGAAGCTTTGAACCAAATAATGAAACCTGTCGCCGAATTTCTGGATGACAAGGTAGGTGATCAGTTTCCCTTTGACGATCCAAACCGTGTTGTTCTACGTCCGCCAGGTGCCTTGCCTGAGCCTGAATTTTTAGAAAAATGCCATCGGTGCGGTAACTGCGTTAAAAACTGCCCTGCAAATGCTATACAACCGCTACAAAGCCAAGATCCGAACCTTGCTAATACACCCTACATTGATCCTGAAGAACAACCTTGCGTAATTTGCGATTCGTTGGCATGCATGTATGTTTGTCCAAGCGGTGCCTTACAAACTGTCTTTGCAGAAGATATTAGGATCGGACTCGCAGTTTTTAATATTGAAACTTGTCTTCGCACAAATTCGGTGGACTGCAGCTACTGCGTAGATACTTGCCCCATTGGAGAAGACGCTATTAAGTTCTCACCAGACACAATAGTAGAAGTCCTTGATTCAGGATGTACAGGGTGTGGGGTATGTCAGTATGCATGTCCTACAGACCCAAAGTCTATAGTGATTGAACCGCTAATGCTTTCTCAATAGCACCATGCCCGTTCTTCCCCAAATTATTTTGCAGACTCCCCTGAATACGCAAAACCTCCGTGATATCAAACCTCCATTAGACGTCCCGCAAAATCTGTTACCTTACATCCTTCTCGGTGGACTCATTCTTGCTATAATTGTTGGAATAGTATGGTTATATATCCAAAAACGCCATCAAACCTTACCACCTCATCCAGTGGAAGAGGTAAATACTCAACCTCCCCATGAAATTGCGCTTGAACAGTTGAAAATGCTTGAAACAGCATCTTATGATATGGAAACATATCATATCAGAATTTCTTTTGTTATCCGCGAATATATAGAAGCACGCTTTAAAATCCCCGCATTAGAGCTGACAACCACAAGACTTCTTCAGCAGATGACACGTGAACAGATAGGTGACTTATATGTTGAACGTATCCAGCAGTTTCTTGCCAATTGTGATAAGGTAAAGTTTACAAAATATCAACCTGAACGATCTGAAGCGGAGGCGCTAATGGTAGACGCTCGATGGTTTGTAGAGGAAGCAAAAACACCTATAGATGATTTATGAGATACGGTCTATTTTCTATCATTCTTTTAGATTTGAAGGCAGTTATTAAAGTGTCTTGATTAATCAACCCTTAATATGCAATAATTTAACAGTATATAACATATTTTTCTTTAACAGAATGAATCCCTTGAAAGCAACAATTGAACAATTGAAAAGACCTTGAAATATTTTACGAACTTTGGTATCCTTTTAAACGCAATAAAGAGGCAGTTATTGCTTAGCAATTCTTTATCATACGCGTGAGAATCAGATTATTATAGAAGGAGGTTATCTTAGGATGGAAAATGCAGTGTTGAAGGACGAAGTTAGTTTAACAATCCCGATGGACCATGATATGGAACTTGTAGCGGCCAAAACAGGGTCTGTTCTTGCCGAGTTGAATCACTTTAACGAAGAACAGATTGAAGAAATTCAATATGCAATCATTGAGACCTGTATCAATGCCTTTGAACACAGCCAAAGTGAAGACCGCAAGGTTTACATTATATATATCAGAAGGGCTGATGAGTTGGAGTGTAAAATAACAGATCATGGTGTCGGTTTTACTCCAGAAGATAAGCACAACAGCATTTCTAAACGTCAAGAAATACGTTCGGAAATGCGAAAACGTGGATGGGGTTTAGAAATTACTGAAACTCTCATGGATGAATTTTATATTGAGAGTGGGGAAAACGGAACAACTGTTAGTTTTACCAAAAAGGTAACATCGTAAGTCTCAAACGAACTAATTTACTGTTGAGGAGTATGGGATGCTAAACAAATTTGATATACAGATACGTGCTGAACAAGAATACGCCGTACTAGAAACGGCGGGATACTTAAACGATTCACTCGGAGAACAACTTTCAAAGAAAGCACAAGAACTCATTGAAAAAGGATACACCCAACTGGTAATCAATTTGGATAAAACCGCACTGATTAACAGCATTGGTATCTCCATCCTGATAGAAATCATTGAGGCACTTGATGAACGGAACGGAACGTTAAATTTTTGCGGGTTGTCTGCAACACAAGAACGTACTTTTCGTATGATGGCAATTGCAAAATACGCAGGAATCTTCCCAGATGAAAAGACTGCTATCGCAAATTTCTAACATATTCTGAACTGAACACACACCACTAAAAACCTAAACTGCCTAAAGCACCGTTCTTAGCACAAACGGGTCAATAGGATTGAAAACCCTACCGTAAGTTTAGACGACAAAAAGGAACAATCCGACATGCAGCCAAGTTCAGCAGAAGAAACTATACAAAGGTTAATATTCAGTTTATCTGAACTGGAACAGTTAGGTCAGACACTAATTTCCGGGCACAGTAACTTTAATGTTTCAAGCAAGACCTATCTTAGAATTACACTTGGTACCCTTCAAGCGACTCGGGGTGCTATTTTTTGTTTTCATCCGACAGATAATTATTTGACAATTGCTGCCTCAACTCCAGAAGTAGAAATCCCTCCAATCGAAATTGAACCTGACGAAGTTGCAAGTCTACTTGAATGCACGCTCATTGAATTAGACACGCCACCAAAAGACCTCCAAAATTTCATCAACAGAAACTCCGAACGACTTAATGGATCTGCAGCCCATCGTCTCTGGGTCCCTTTAAAAATCCACGAAGAATTTCTCGGTATTTTGAGTTTAGGCAAATTTTTAGGTCGCACAGCATTAGAAGATTGGGAACAAGAGCTCTTAACCATTCTTGCACACCAAATTTCAATTGCAATCGCATATTCTCGGATTGTGGAAGGCATCCAAAGTGAAAAGTTCCGGTTGTTTATGTTGGCAGAAAGTGCACCTCAAATTTGCCAACTGTTACAACCTGAAGACGCAGCTGAACAGGTAGTCCATCAAGCAGTGGCACTTCTTGACGCAAATGTAGGTGGACTGATGTTAATTCACCCTGAACAGCAAAATCTTGAATTGCGATACGCTTTCCCCGAAACTTTAATTTCAGAAAACAGCGACCAAGACGAAAAGAATCCAATCTCTATTTCATTAAAAGATGTAGAAACAGACACAGTAGAAGCAAATGAAAAAACTGAATTTGATATGTTAACCGGTGTTGTCAAAGAAGGTATGACAGACCGATGCTCCTTTAAAACTAATACTTTCTTCGGTGGAAAGAACTTAATGGCAGGTCCGATACAAGGGCGTGATGGTGATATTTTAGGCGTGTTGGTTGTGGGAGACAAAGAAGAACG
Source organism: Candidatus Poribacteria bacterium (assembly GCA_965219695.1). GTDB lineage: Bacteria > Poribacteria > WGA-4E > WGA-4E > WGA-3G > MSPOR6. The sequence goes on from CBDCOJ010000029.1 coordinate 100,721, forward strand.
TGGTGGAAGGATTGCTGAATTCACAGATGAAGATGAGATTCTCCTTGATTCTTTTGCTAAACAAGCAGGTGTAGCAATCGAAAACGCACATCTTCACCAAGAAGCACTTGATGCACGCGAATTACAGGCAGAAATGGAAGAAGCACGGAAAATCCAAGAAAATCTTATCCCTGATACACTTCCAGACATACCGGGCTATGAGGTTGCTGGACATTATGAACCGCGCGGCCCCGTTGGTGGCGATTATTACGACTGTATAGAACTATCAACAGGGGGTTGGGGGCTTGCTATCGCTGATGTTTCTGGTAAAGGAATGCAAGCCGCGCTATTGATGGCAACACTTCGCGCAGGACTTCTCTCTGAGTTAACAAGTTCAAAAGTTCGTGAAGAAAGCGACTCCATAGATATGAAAAATGAACTCGTTGAGATGGCAATGACTCTCAATTCACTGCTCTACGTTAGTGGAACTGAGGAAAAATATGCTACGTTCTTTTATAGCCATCTTAATCCAGAAACCGACACACTCACAACGCTAAATGGTGGACACAATCCGCCGCTGATTGTAAAAAATGATGGTAACATTGTTTGGCTGGGACAAGACGTCGGTGGATTGCCGTTGGGAATGTTTCCGAATGATATGGTGCCGCTCATTGCAAAATACGAAGCTGAACAGATTGAACTTGAAAGTGGTGATCTTATCATCTTTTATACTGATGGTGTTACCGAAACTGTTAACACTGAAGACGAATTTTATGATGAAGAACGCCTTGAAGAGGTCGCTAAAACATGCATCGATAGTGATGCCTCAGATATATGTAACTTAATCTATCGGACAGTAATGGACTTTCAGGGAGATGCGGACCAATTTGACGATTTAACCTTACTTGTCCTCCGAAAGAAATAGGTAAATAAAAGCATGCAACAGAGATCAGAAGGACGCCGATTCTTAAATCCCACAATTCTTGCACAAATTGGGAACCTTGAACTTATTGCGAAATTTGTTGTTGAAGGATTTATCTCTGGATTACACAAAAGCCCCTATCACGGATTCAGTGTTGAATTTTCGCAATACAGGCAATATATGCCGGGGGACGACACAAAACACATTGACTGGAAGGTTTACGGCAAGACTGACCGTTATTATATCAAACAGTTTGAAGAAGAGACGAATCTTAACTGTTATATTCTGTTAGATACAAGTCAATCAATGGCATATCCATCTCCAGAGGATTTGCAGGAAATAGATGCAGCCCCAGAAACTGAAACATCTGGAAATGTAGAACCTTTATCAAAACTACGCTATGCTTGTTTTCTTATCGCTTCCTTATCCTATTTCATGGCGAAACAGAAAGATGCTGTTGGGTTCGCCTATTTTGATGAAAAAGTACATCAGTACTTGCCTGCGCGCAGCAGTGCCTCGCACATGCATTCTATCCTATTGACATTGGAGAATCTCCAATCAGCAAAGGAGACCCGAATTGGCGAACCGTTACACGAAATTGCAGAGCGGTTGACAAAACGTGGATTAGTTATTGTTATTTCAGACCTTTACGATGAAAATCCTGATGAGGTAATTGAAGGGCTTGAACACCTGCGTTATGATGGACATGAAGTTATCGTCTTTCATCTTCTATCAGAACAGGAAGTAGAATTTGAGTTTGAAAGACTCATCCGTTTTGTTGATGCGGAAAGCGATCAAGAAATTATTACGACACCACAGGTGATTCGGGATAGTTATTTGAGCAATTTTAACGAATTTATTGACCATTACCGAACAACTTTGAACCAATCGGACATTGATTACAACCTGATTAATACATCAACACCGATTGACCGAGCACTTTCATCATATCTGGCAAAACGACAAGGATTTCTATAAAAGCAACACACATACCGTGTGTTGACGGACAAAGGAGATAAACAGGATGGGTTTTTTAGCTGGGGCGTTTGCAATTGCAGGCACAATAGGGGCATCTATACCTCTCATAATCCACTTACTAAATCGAGAACGTGCCCGTAGGCTTATTTTCAGCACTGTTCGTTTCATCCAGATGTCACATCAAACTAATGTGCAACGTCATAAGTTGAAACGGTTACTTCTGCTGCTGATGCGAATCTTGATGTTAATCCTTCTTGGATTAGCCTTCGCGCGTCCTTTTATCGCGGCTGATCCGACAACTGCCCCGGAATTAGGGGGTGTGCGGAATGCTGTTATCATTTTGGATACATCATATAGCATGCAATACGAGGACGTTTTTGAACGTGCTAAAAAAGAGGCAATTGATCGACTTGACGGTTTAGAGAGTGCCGATGCCGTTGCGCTTATCCTCTCTGCAGACAAAGCACGGAAAGTTCTACCTATAGACTCAGAACATAATCACATCAGAACAGCAATAGAAAGCGCAGAGCCTACCTACCGTCCAACAGATTACCTTGATGCCATCCAAACCGCTGACGAGATACTTCAAGGTGTCGCCGCTGGACAGAAACAGATTTACCTTATCGCTGATTTACAGAAAATTGGGTGGGAAAACTTCCTTGAAACTGACAGACTTAGCCCAAATGTAGACATCGAATTTGTCAATGTCGCAGTTGAACAGACGAACAACCGAGCGATTACGGATATTAACGTTCCACCAGTAGTACTCATTGAACAAAAAGACACTGAATTAGTAGCACGAATCCACAACTTCAGCACTGAACAAGTAAAGAAACTACCAGTAAGTCTATTTATTGATAACAGTAAAGTGCAAACAACGCAATTGGACATTGAACCAGAAGATAGCGCGGATGCCATCTTTAGAATGGAAATTGATCTGCAATCAGAATCTGTCCATACAGGTTGGGTCGAAATTGATACTGATGCCATTGAAATTGACAACCGATACTATTTTACTGTGCAAAGCATGAAATCAATTAAGGTTCATGCTGTCAACGGTGAACAGAAAAGATCTGACATTGAAGATGAAACCTTCTTTTTAACAAGAGCACTGAAAAATGTTGGAGATGAGGGAGCGCCTATTAATTACACTGAGTCTACTACATTACCATCAGCCGCTGCACTGCAGCGATACGATGTGTTGATCCTCGCAAATGTTAAACAGATTACAGCAGCCGAAGCCGAAAGACTGAAAACCTATGTGAATGCGGGCGGTGGGCTAATTATCACGCTCGGTGATAATATTGATTCGGGTGTGTACCAACAACACCTTGGCGGAACAGAAAACTCGTTGATGCCGTGTACTTTAATGCAAGCAGTCGGCGACCCAATCGGCAAAGATGAATTTCAAGTTATCGCGAGTGTTGATTATCGCCACCCGATTTTTACGCCGTTCAGCAATCCAAACCACGGCGATTTTGGAAAAGGGAGGTTTTACCGGTATTTTCAAACAACACCTACTTCAGAAGGGACAGTAATTGCTGCTTTTGATGACGGAAACCCAGCAGTCCTTGAAACAATTTACGGCAACGGACGAGTTCTCTGTTTTACATCTACAATTGACCGTGAGTGGAACGATCTACCTATACACGGTGTCTATCTGCCGTTTCTGCACGAAACAATCAAATATCTTGCGCTAAAGCAAGCAGGCAAAGTGCCGGACTATCGTGTTGGTGATAGTGTAGAGTACAATGGAGCTCAAGATAGTGCGGGAAAAGAGGTTGCAGTCTTTGATCCAGATCGTAAAGAAACACGGATGACATTAAATGAACAAGGTAATCTTTTTTATGAAAACACTGAGCAACCCGGTATCTATTCAGTACACGGTTCTGGAGAATCTCCGCACTATTTTGTTATCAACGTTGATGCTGCCGAGTCAGACCTAACATATCGGAATCCAGAAGAGTTGACCAGCATGCTTATCGGTTCTACTGAAGTTGACCGTGCCCCCGCTGAACTTACACCTGAAGTGAAACAACAATACCGCGAAGATGTTGAGAAAAACCAAGGCATTGCAACTTTTCTTCTTTTAGCAGTTTTTGCCTTAGCAATAACGGAAATGTTCCTTGCGAATCGTGTTTAGTTGCGAAACAATCACGTGCCTTTGGCATTGATTCTTGATGTACACATAATTATTGGTTTTACAAAAATAAAAAGGAGTTTTTATGAAAACATTATTTGTAAATCGAATAAATAGAAGAGTCATTATATTAATTTTTGCAGTCATGTTGTTGATATACGGTGTGCAAGGTATTAGTTATGGTCAGGACGCACCTGACACCATTGTGGAATTCTCTGATGTCAATTTAGCAAGAGTAGTCCGCGAAGCATTAGATCTTCCTACTGGAGATGGTGTTGATCTCCTTAAAATCCCTAAAGCGGAATTGGAAAAATTAACAACTTTAGACGCTGATGACAGAGAGATAAATGATCTTACCGGCTTGGAACACGCTTCACAACTGACAGAGTTAAACCTTCGTGCGAACCAAATTAGCGACATCACGCCACTCGCACAACTTACACAACTGACGGAGTTAAACCTTTATGAGAATCAAATTACGGATGTCACGCCACTCGCAGGATTGATATCTCTTGAAAGGTTATATCTTGAGAAAAATCCAATTGAGAGTAAATCCCCACTTTTTGCACTATTGGATGTGAATGCAGATGTTTATATTGATATTTCACTCTATGACTATATAGAAGGCCCCTGGCTCTGGATGATCACACCCGGTGGGAATATACATAGCGATAATCTCTCCGAAACAAGTAAAGGTGTGATTACGGAAATGCAGATCGCCCAAAACGGTGTCAGTGAGGGAGAACACTTTGGCTTCCTACAATGGAAAAGCGGGCATTTACATCCTACGATCATTTGCGGTATTTTCTTATGTTCGTCAGATAATGTCATCAACGTGGTCAGAGAGATTGGACTCACCGACAAGGTTCAACTACATGGGTATTCTGCTTATGCTTTGATAAACATTAACTCTCCCCGTGCGCAAAACAGTGTTCAGATGGGCGTAGGGAGCGATGATTCTATAAAAGTTTGGCTCAACGGTTCAGTTGTTCACATTAACGATAGTAAAAGAAGGACAACAGGCATACAAGACAAGTTCCAGGTCAATTTAAATGCTGGTGACAATCTACTGTTGGTTAAAGTATGCAATTACTCCCCTAATCCTAATTGGACTTTTTTCGACAGCGTTGAAAATAATGATTGGGGCATGTTTTTTAAGATTTACCTTAATCCTGAAAATTATACCGTATCTCTTCCAACAGACCAACCGGAGTTAACGCCCACTCCATCCAAGAACACAATCGTTCAGATTCACCCCGCATCAGTAGCATCCCTCGGTATCGGGAATCCATTAGAGATTAGTCTAAATATTACAGGTGGCGAAGCAGTCGCGGGTTACCAAGCAACCGTGCAGTTTGATGATACTGCTCTCCGCTTTGTTTCAGGTACAAATGGAGATTTTCTACCTGCTGGAGCGTTCTTTGTCCAACCGCAGGTAGAGGGCAATCTCATCAAACTCAACGCTGCATCTCTCGCTGGGGAAAGCAACGGTGACGGCACACTCGCAACACTCACATTTGAGGTTATCGCAGTGAAAGCATCTACTTTGACGCTTTCCGATGTACTCCTAACCAACAGTGCGGGAGAGGCTTTTGTGCCAACGGTTGAAAATGCCGAGATAACTGAAGCACCCAAACTTAAAGGTGATATCAACGGTGATGGCATTGTAAACATTCAGGATTTAGTGTTAGTTGCTGGAAAGTTGGGACAAACAGGCGCAAATAGTGCAGATGTGAACGGTGATGGGGTTGTCAATATACAAGACCTTGTCCTCGTCGCTGGAGCATTAGGCAATAGTGCCGCCGCACCTTCTTTGAATCCTCAACTCCTATCAACTCTTACTGCTGCAGATATCAAACAGTGGCTATCTCAAGCACAGCAGTTAAACCTCACGGATGCAAAGTCGCTACAAGGTATTATCTATTTACAACAACTCCTTATAACATTGACCCCCAAAGAGACGGTACTTTTGCCTAATTTCCCCAACCCCTTCAATCCTGAGACATGGATACCCTACCATTTGGCGAAGGATGCGGATGTCACATTGCATATCTATGCTGTGAATGGCAGAGTGGTGCGGACGTTGACGCTTGGACATCAAGCAGCGGGGACGTATCAGAACCGTAGCCGCGCCGCATATTGGGATGGAAAAAATGCACTCGGTGAATCTGTGGCAAGTGGTGTCTATTTCTATACGCTTACAGCAGGAGATTTCACCGCTACGCGTAAAATGTTGATACGAAAGTAACGTTTAATCAGAAAGCATGAAAGAGTAGACTGGAAAATCAAGTGACTTGAAAGTAATAGGAGGATAATATAAACAAATGGGCCCTGAAACAGCAGAAAAAATTGAAGTTCCAAATATCGTATCCGATAAGGAATGTCAATTTTTTATTGAAAACGGCTACCTTGTCGTTCCAAATTTGCTATCCGATAGCGAAATTGAAGAACTTCGGCAAGATGCAGTCACGCTTGCTCGTGGTGAATATGAATGTGATAACATGAAACCTTTGCCCGATAGTGTTACAGACGAAGATGCAATCGGCAGAATCCTTTGCATCCATCAACCACATTTCGTTAGCGATACTATTGAGAAGTACGTCAAACATCCAAAAATTTGCGGAATCTTGAGCCAAATCACCGCCGCACATCTACCTTTTTGGGATGGTAGCGTCAAGTGTATGCAATCAATGCTTTTCGTCAAACCGCCTAATTTTCAGGGACAGGCGTGGCATCAAGATGAAATCTATATCCCTACGCGCGACCGTTCCTTAATCGGTGCGTGGATTGCTATGGATGATGCGACTGTTGAGAATGGGTGTTTGTGGGTGCTTCCCGGTTCACATCGGCAAGGTTACCTATATCCGCAGCGTAATCACGAAAATCCTGATGAATTCGATTTCGCGCAAGAAAGTTATGGATTTGACGGTTCTGAAGAAGTTCCCGTTGAAGTGACAACAGGAACACTTGTTTTCTTTAACGGCTATTTGTTGCACCGTTCCCGCAAAAATAGAGGTAGCACATTTCGCCGGGTTCTTGTCAACCACTATTGCAATTCATGGTCTTTACTTCCGTGGTCAATACGTGAAGGGGAACGTCCCGCAAGTGCTGATCGTAGATGTATTGTACCTGTATCTGGTGTTGATCCTTATTCGTGGAAAGGTTATGATGATCCACCTAAAAGCATAGGGTTGCGAACATGCAAAGCGATTGACGAATTACCGCCAATTGAAGCGGAAAGTGAGTAAAACGATGACAACGGAACAAGCATTTGATCTACAAAACACATTGGAAACTATGCTAAATCGTATAGCGACAGGAGACGACATCACAGAACAACTTCTCCAAATTCAGCAGTTATCCGTTGATATTGAATCAACTGCTCCAACAATGCTTAAGCACTATCTTGAAAAGAAGAGTTATACAAAAGCATTGGATTTTCTTAAAGATTTGTAAGGATATTGCCTAAGAAATGAATTTTCGTTGTTTGTAAATCTTGACAAATTCTGTGATTCTGTGATATAGTTTCTGGACAGTTCCACCGATAAAGCAGTGCCGACTTTTTATGGGCATTGCTTTTTAGGTATAAACCACTGTTGAACCAAAAATTGAAATTTGAAAATGAGGACTACATGATCAGAGAAGATGGACGAAAAACAGATGAGATGCGTCCTATTATAATCAGACGAAACTATATTAAACACGCTGAGGGTGCTGTTCATATAGCAACTGGTGATACGAAGATAATCTGCACCGCCTCCGTTGATGAACGCCAACCACGTTTTATGCGCGACCAAAACATCCGAAATAGAGGTTGGGTTACAGCCGAATATTCAATGTTACCACGCTCCACTTCTCAACGCATGATGCGTGAAACAACACAAGGTAGAGTTGGTGGACGGACACAGGAAATTCAACGTCTAATTGGTAGATCGCTCCGTGCGGCTGTTGACCTTGATTCATTAGGCGAAAGAACAATCTGGGTGGATTGCGATGTTATTCAGGCAGATGGCGGCACCCGCACCGCGGCAATTACAGGTGCGTTTTTGGCGCTCTGGGACGCATGCAAAACGCTGCAACACCAAGGTGAGCTTGATGAACTGCCAATCTTAGACAATATCGCAGCCACCAGTGTTGGGATTATTGACGGAATTCCTATGCTCGACCTCTGCTATACTGAGGATTCTGCTGCAGATGTTGATATGAACATTGTTATGACAGGAAATGGAAAGTTTATTGAGATTCAAGGCACTGCCGAACATAATCCATTTTCTCGAGAAGAATACGATCAATTGCTTGACCTTTCTGTCAGCGGTATCCAACAACTCATCCGCTTACAAAACCGAATGATGCTTGAGAACCTTGATGAAGTTAGTTTTAGCAACGCGTAACCTCGGCAAAGTAAAAGAGCTTACGGCAATGCTTAATAAAGATCAACGAGGGGACATTCAGATCCTCTCGCTTCAAGATTTTCCTGATGCACCAGAGGTGATTGAGGATGGTGATACATACCAAGAAAATGCTGCAAAGAAAGCCACAGTTATCGCTGATTATACGGGGCTTCGAACACTTGCTGATGATGCTGGTTTAGAAGTTGACGCGCTTGATGGTGCACCGGGTGTTAATTCTAAACGGTGGGTAGGGGACGATGCAACTGATGCTATTCGCGTTCAGAAGTTGCTTGAGGCTATAGAAGGTAAGACCAATAGGACTGCAAGATTTGTTGCGGCGATTGCTATCGCAGTGCCTATCGGGGTCCAAAACCCCTCCTACAATAGGGTACAAGTCGTAGTAGGGAAATGTGAAGGACATATCATTCATGCCCCTGCCGGGGACGGTGGTTTTGGATATGACCCGATATTTGTGCCTATCGGTTATGAGAAAACTTTTGCAGAACTGGGCGATGCGATTAAAAACCAAATTAGTCACAGGAGCGAAGCATTGCGATTAGCACTCAAATTATTGTGAGATCCTCAGTAGATGTTCCATTTATGACAGACTTCCTATAAACGCATTTTTAACCGAAAAAACAAAACGAAATATATACATCGCTATTTTTAGAAAGGAAATTGAATGGCAGCATTAAACGATTTACGAAACGGATTAGTCATACGACTTGATGATGTTGTCTACACGATTGTAGACTTTCAACCTGTGAAGCCCGGAAAAGGTGGCGCATTCACTCGAACAAAAATTAAACGTGTCAGTGATGGAGCGGTCCTTAATCGTACCTTTCGCGCTAACGAAACTATTGAAACCGTCAGACTTACTGACCAAGAAATGCAGTTTCTATATAGTGAAGGGGATATGCTATGGTTTATGGATAACGAAACTTTTGACCAGCATGCGCTTCCTAAAGCACTCATTGGGGATGGTGTGAAATATTTAAAAGAAGGTGAAACTATAACGGTCAAAATGGATGCTGATACGCCGCTTGCCGTAGAATTGCCGACTTTTGTAGAGCTCAAAATTGTTGAAACGGACCCCGGTTTACGAGGAGATACTGTCAGCGGCGGTTCAAAAACAGCAAAATTAGAAACCGGTGCCGTCGTGAATGTCCCGCTCTTTGTAAAAAACGAAACCGTCATTAAAGTTGACACTCGGACAGGGAAATACGTTGAAAGGGTTTAAAACATGAAACAAAAAAAGCAAAGTGAGAAAGTTGACTCTCCCGCTGATACAGAAGTTACTTCTGACCCTCTCCTACAACGCCTTGAAAGCCTCATCGCAATTGCGGAGAAATCGGATTTGACAACAGTTCGAATTCGTGATGGTGAAATTGAAATAGAAATTTCACGTGGTGCTGGGCAACCTACGTCAATTTCCTCTCCTATAACAAGTGCTGTCGCCCCAACACTCGTGACAGAAGACGAAACAGGTGACGACATAATTCGCTCACCGATGCCTGCTCGTTTTTATCGGGCACCAGCACCCGATGAACCGCCATTTATTGAAGTCGGTGATAATGTTACAGCGGGGGCTTCGTTAGCTACGCTTGAAGTCATGAAAACTTTTAACGATGTTGAGGCTCCCTTCGATTGTGAAGTCTTGGAAATTCTTGTAGAAGATGGCGAAGCAGTTGAATACAATCAACCCCTCTTTCGAGTGAGGCAAACTTAGGATTATGTTTCAAAAAATACTGATTGCAAACCGTGGTGAGATCGCTATCCGTATAATCCGTGCTTGTAAAGATATGGATATTAAGACTGTTGCTATTTACTCAACGGCAGACAAAGACGCTCTTCACGTTGAATACGCTGATGAGGCATACTGCATCGGGCCGCCTCCTTCCGCAGAAAGTTATCTAAAATATGCCAACATTACTGCTGTAGCGGACTTTGCCAATGTTGATGCGATACATCCTGGCGCAGGATTTCTCGCTGAAGACGCACAGTTTGCTGAAATTTGTGAAGCACATCAAATCAAATTCATCGGTCCCTCCATTGATGACCTCAATACTATGGGGGACAAGGTTCGCGCGCTTGAAACAGTCGCGAAGGCAGGTTTGAAACTTGTCCCTGGCAGTCAAAACAGGAAACGAAAAAAAGATAAAAAAGCCACGGTTGAATCCGCTGAAGAAGCAGCCGAACTTGCAGAAAAAATCGGATATCCGGTTGCAATCAAAGCATCCGCTGGCGGCGGCGGACGCGGCATTCGCATCGCACACAATCGTCCCAGTCTGTTCAACTTATTCCACATCGCAAAAGCCGAGAGCAAAGCAGCGTTTGGAAACGACGATGTTTACATTGAAAAATGGATAGAAGATGCACGCCATATTGAAGTTCAGGTTTTAGGAGATTCTCACGGAAATGTTGTCCATTTCGGAGAACGTGAATGCTCTATTCAGCGCAAACAGCAAAAACTATTGGAAGAAGCCCCTGCTGCATCTATTTCCGCTAAACTTCGAAATGAAATTTGCAAAGCTGCTGTCAAAGCCGCCAAGTCAATCGGATACCTAAATGCTGGCACAATTGAGTTTGTCGTTGATAAGAACGAAAACTTTTATTTCCTTGAGATGAATACGCGTATTCAGGTTGAACACACTATTACCGAAAGCATTACCGGCATGGATCTAATTAAAGAACAGATTCGTTTAGCGATGGGAGAGGAACTTGGATATAACCAGTCTGATATCCACATCAATGGACACGCGATTGAATGCAGAATCAATGCCGAAGACCCTGCCAATCAGTTTATGCCTTCACCAGGGTTAGTTACAGACTATCAACCTCCCGGTGGTATCGGTGTCCGTGTTGATGGGTATATTTACAATGGTTATGTGGTGCCTCCGCACTACGATTCACTCGTTGCAAAATTAATCGCTATTGGTAGAGATCGTGACGAAGCAATTGCCCGATTGAAGCGAGCTCTTTCCGAGTTTAAGATTGAAGGAATCAAAACTACAATTCCACTCCATCAAAACATCCTGAATGACGAGCGCTTTCTGAACCGAAATATTTTTACTAACTTCCTAAAAACATGAAATCCTTTATAGGTACAACCTCGGAAAGATGGCGTGTTCTTAAATATGTTTGTTACATTGCAGTGTTGATATTTATCACAATACATGCACTCGCACAACCCGTTACCTTTGTTGATGTAACACTTGAATCAGGTATACGTTTTCAACACTCAAAAGGTTCACGTTCCAGTTTACTGCCTGAAGATATGGGTTCTGGTGCAGGTTTTGCTGATATAGATAATGATGGCGACCTTGATCTCTATATTGTAAATATACCCGGGACATTCACAGAAACACCACTCAAACCCACCTCACATTCCAAAAAAAACGCTACAACACCTACAAATATACTTTACCGGAATAATGGTAACGGCACATTTACCGACATTACAGATACTGCCAAAATTGGAGATACAGGATACGGGATGGGTTGTGTCTTTGCAGATTACAATGGGGATGGTAACGTCGATCTTTATGTGACGAATTATGGGGCAAATGTGCTTTATCAGAACAACGGTAACGGCACATTTACTGATGTAACAAAGATTGCAGGAGTCGGTTGTCCGTTGTGGAGTACTGGCGCCGCATTCGCTGATTACGACGGGGACAACGATTTAGACCTATATGTTTGTAATTACGTCAAGTATGATCTTGAAAAGTTTGAACAGCAGAAAGAGAAATCCTTGCAATCCGGTAAATTCGTGCCAAATGCCCTGAATCCTACCGCCTTTGAACCACAAGAAAACGTGTTTTACCGCAACAATGGTGACGGAACGTTTACCGATATTACTGCCGAAGCAGACGTAGCAGCACCCGGCGGCAGGAGTATGCAAGCCATTTTCAGCGACTTTGACAATGATAATGATATGGACCTGTACGTTGCAAACGATACTTCTGAAAACCACATCTTCCGAAATGAGGGAAATGGGACGTTTACCGATGTTAGTGCTGACTCATGGGCAGCAGATTTTCGCGGATCAATGGGATTGGCTGCGGGGGATTATGATGCAGATGGAGATATTGACCTCTTTATCAGTCATTGGATAGATCAAGAATATGTTCTCTATAGAAATTTGTTGCAGGAAAACGAAGGAACAGAAAAGAGCAATTCTAAACGTATCCGATTTGTAGATGAATCTTATTCTGCTATGCTTGCGGAAGTTACATTAAAAGAAATTGGATGGGGCACCTCTCTCTTTGACTATGACAACGATGGTGATTTGGATATCTTTGTAGCAAACGGCAGCACATTCCAAAAACTGGACCAACCTGAAGTGCTTATCGCACAACATAATCAGTTGTTTCGGAACGAAGGTGATGGGACTTTCAGTGATGTGAGTAGAAGCACGGGCATCGCAAATCTCCTTGCACGTGTCAGTCGTGGTGTAGCGTTTGGTGATTATGACAACGACGGGGATGTGGATATATTCATTGCCAATAACTATGACCGACCAACCCTATTGCGGAATAATGCCAACGATTTGAGTGACAACAACAATTGGTTGCACGTAAAGTTAGTAGGTGAAAACCCAAATCGAGACGCTATCGGTGCGAAAATTCATCTCAAAACAGCTGATTCTACCCAAATACGAGAAATTTACGCAGGTGAAAGTTACATGTCCGCTAACAGCTTTACTGCTGAATTCGGATTAGGAAAAGCTACTCAGATTCAAACGCTGCAGGTCACTTGGACCAACGGTAAAATACAAACGCTTGAAAATATATCGGCAAATCAGCTGATACAGGTTACCCAAAAACATTAGCGTTGTCTGAACCAGGATTCTCAGGATTTCCAGATTTTCAGAATTAAAGAGGTTTCTGCAATAATGGGTCATTTCGGAAAATAAATGGAATAGATTTTACCGTACCCAAGAAGAGTCAAACTGCCAACAATCTTGAAAATCCTGAGAATCCTGGTTCAGACAATAACATTATATTTCCTACCATGAACATCAAATCCAGAACCTCACCAAAGTCTGCTCTGTTGACAGAATCCGAAATGGCACTGTTCGTAGACTACTATCAACTCACGATGGGACAGGCAGATTTTAAAAACCGAAACGATGCTATTATCACTGCCAATTACTATGTCCGTAAAATCCCACAAGGTGAATATCTAATTGCAGCTGGTCTTGAGCAGGTTATCCACTACGTCCTGAATTTAAGTTTTTCCGATGATACACTCAACTGGTTAGCAGAACGTGATGAATTAAGTGAAGACTACCTTGAATCGTTGAAAGATTTCCGGTTTGAGGGTTCTATTTATGCTGTTCCTGAAGGCACACCTGTTTTTCCGAACGAGCCGATTATCAACGTTACCGGCAGATCCCGTGATGTTCAACTTTTTGAAACCTATCTACTCTGCGTGATGAACTTTCAAACGTTGATTGCGACAAAAGCCTCACGAATTGTCCACGCAGCAAGAGGAAAACCCGTCTTCGATTTCGGTGCAAGACGTGCACACGGCAGAGATGCGGGTATCCTTGCCGCACGTGCTTCATTCATCGGTGGTGCAAACGGTACATCACTTGTGCTTGCAGGACGTTATTTCGATATTCCTTATGTCGGTACGATGGCGCATAAATTTGTCATGGAACGGCTCACAGAGGTTGATGCATTCCGAGATTACGCTAACGTTTTCCCACACAACACGACACTTCTAATTGATACTTACAATACGTTAGAAGGCGCAAGAAATGCGTGTATCGTTGCGCGTGAGATGGAAGCGCGCGGCGCACGACTAAAAGCAGTGAGATTAGATAGCGGTGATCTCTTGACACTCAGTAAGGAGGTGCGTCTTATTCTTAATACAGCGGAACTTGATTATGTTCAGATTATTGCCAGCCATGACCTTGATGAATTTGAGATAGACAAATTACTTGAGAATGGCGCGCCGATTGATGGTTTCGGAGTCGGCACGCGTCTTGCGACTGGTGCTAACTTTAATTCCGTTACCGGTAAAGGTGGGCCTTCCGCGCTCGGGGGCGTTTTCAAATCAGTTGAACGCGACGGGATTCCCGTTGGCAAACAGTCACTTGATGAACCGGACAAAGCCACTATCCCCGGAAGAAAGCAGGTCTTTCGCCAAATTGACACCCATGGACATTACTGCAAAGACTGTGTTACGCTTTGGGATAAACCGCTATCCGATGGAGAACCGCTCTTAATTCCCATTGTCAAAGGCGGAGAATTGGTGTATAATTTTCCAAATCTGATAGACATTCAGGCGCGGACGAGAATTGAACTTGCAAGATTGGGGGAATCTCATAAAGTTTTATCAGATGCTAAACCTTATACGGTTGAAATACATTCAGGATTGAAAACAGAATAGTAACGAAGACATGTATATTCCCTTTAACCATCTTACCGGTGATGAGAGACATGCCCGTTCTGATACGCAATGGAGGAAATGATGAGTGCCCTAAAAGACTTTGAATTCAAGCGAAGAAAATATATGCCTGTCTTTCCAAAAGCGAGTGGTAAAACTACCGTTTATATTGAAGGTTATCCGTGTGAGGACGACGAACCTATGGCTGAAACTGATTTTCATGCTGAGCAAATAATTACGTTATCTGACCAACTTAAACGCTATTTCGCAATCAACGAGCTGGTTCACATTGCCGTTGACAGTTTTATCTATTATAGCGAAGGGGATATCACAAAATGTGTCGCCCCTGATATCCACATCGTATTTGGGGTTGACAAATATCCGTTACGCCGCAGTTTCTATACGTGGGCAGAAGGGGCAGCACCCGTTGCTGTCTTTGAGTTTCTTTCTGATTCAACAGCACATCAAGATCGGCATAAAAAAGTCGGCTTGTATTTAAATGATATAGGTGTCCAAGAATTCTTTATCCATCAACCTGAGATGAAGAAGTCTGTGGAGTTTCGTGGGTGGAAGCGGAGTCCATCAGGTGACATCGTTGAGATGGAGCCAGATGTGGAAGGTGGCTTGTTCAGCGAAATGTTAAATCTTTGGTTTCGGTGGGAGGACGATCAGACGACACACGTGAGACTTTTACGTCCATATCTACCCGATGGCACACCGATAAACACATCTGTGGAGGAAGAACAATTACGAGAACAAGAACAGCAACTACGAGAACAAGAACAACAACTGAGAATGGAAGCGGAAGCGCGCGCTGAAGAAGCTGAACGAATCGCCAAAGAAGAAGTTGAACGAAGACAGACATTAGAGGCAGAGTTAGAACGTCTCCGAGCACAATTCACTAATCGCTAAGACGAAGCGTGTGACGCTTTAGAATGAACCGCTGCCTAATGGAGAACCGCTCTTAATTCCCATTGTCAAAGGCGGAGAATTGATGTATAATTTTCCAAATCTGACAGACATTAAGGCACGGACGAGGGCAGAACTTACGAGATTGGATGAATCTCATAAAGTTCCGATAGATGCTAAAAAGAGAATATCATGAAAACCACTTTATTTACTTTGCTATCAGTTATCTTTTTGTGTGTTATCGTTTCTCAAGGTCTGACTTTTGAATACCACTGGGAAATAGACGAAACTCCCGAAGGTCAGGACAGTGCCACAATCGTTAACCCAGTTCAGGTTAAGATATTGGAAGAACAGATAGAAATCCCGCCGCACAGTGCGTCAATAAAGTTGATGGAAAAATACTCTGTCCACCTTACATCTGAATGGGGTCGAGGTCACGCATACAGGTTGCTTGAAACATTTGAATCTATACCCCACGTCACAAATCATTTAAGTGACGCTGACCCAAAAGTCCCTGCTTCTGTGTGGATGCTAAGCGACCAACATATTCAAGATGACATCAATATAAAGTATCATGGTGAAGTCCGAATTGTCACCATTTCCACAGACGCATTCGTACATGCAACACCGCTGTTAGCAGAGATAGAAGGCGTGCGGGGTAGATATTTCTCAAAACGACTCCATCATGCTGTAGTTCGCTTTGTAACCGATAATGGAGCAGATAGACGCGCAATCAGACGCATACTCCGAGACAGGTTCACCGTTAGTATAGATGTGCCAGATTACGTGGAACTTACAAGGCATACAACAGGCGAACATGCGGGTCGGTTTTCAGAGTTCAAGAACAAGGAATTAATCGCAATAATATCAATGTTTGAAGAATTACCGTCAGGCATGCACAAAACACAGGGGCTAAAATATTTGGTTAGGCGTTTAGACGGCACACCTAACCCGCGTTATCCTGAAGCACCTGCGGTTGCATGGCCAAGCGCAGGTTACATAGAATTCATGGATGGGGCATTTGAAAGCGGTGATCTTGACTATACCCACCGGCTAATATTACATGAAAAAGCACATTTCCTTTGGGCACACCTTTTTGACGAACAACTTAAACAGGATTGGATTGAACTCGGAGGCTGGTATAAAAGTGAAGACGCTCCTGATGGCTGGCTCACGACAAAACAGACCGAGTTTGTTTCGGCTTACGCTCACGGCAAAAACCCCAATGAGGATATGGCTGAGAGTATCAGTTTTTACATCGTACGTCCCGATAAACTCCGTTCGCGGTCACCAGCAAAATACGAGTTCATACAAAATCGTATTATGCATGGAACACGTTACATTTCAAAGATACGCGAAGATTTGACATTTGAGGTCTACAACCTTTATCCAGACTATGTTTATCCAGGGCGGATTGTACGGTTAGATATACAAGTTGAAGGAGAACCAGAAGAAGACAAGCAGATAACAATAGAAATCGAAATACATAGTGAGAGCGACCTTGACACAGCCCACAGCGCGTATGCAAGAGTCTTTAGCGAGAAAGGCACATATTTTGAAGTTGGATTCTATCCTATAGATGAGAACGGAAATCGCATTACTGCAGGACATATTTTACGTAGCTACCCTGTCTCGTTATCAAAGTTCGCTGCAAATGGATACTGGACACCCAGTCAAATCCTTATTAGAGATGCTAATCTGAACGAAAGACATAACGGACTTGCCGATTTCGGAT
The DNA here is from genome assembly GCA_965219695.1 of Candidatus Poribacteria bacterium. Lineage (GTDB taxonomy): Bacteria > Poribacteria > WGA-4E > WGA-4E > WGA-3G > MSPOR6. Next base: position 118,174 of record CBDCOJ010000029.1, read on the forward strand.
GGAAACTCTACATTGACAATCCACTTGCCGATTGCAATCCCCCAGAATATGTTCCAAACTCTATGGAACTCTCTCTGTCTCAAGCAGATGAAGATGGGAAACCTTATCAAATTGTGACGGCACGTTGGAAATATACAGAAGATTCCGCTATAAGGCATGTTTGTGCTAATCTGAATGACGACCACACTGAAACTTATGCCAGATTTGACTATGGGGCATTTGATGATGATACTGGTATCGCGAGCGTTGACCTAAAGATTGCAGATTATCTTCCGAGTGGCACTTATCAATTGAATCATCTCTGTATGGTAGATGTCGCTGGTAATGGACGTGACGTATTTTTTACACATCCATACCACACAGAAGGATGGGCACCACATGTCATACTATTAAACGATGAACCACCTGCAACGATTGACATTCAAACCAAAAACCCCGATTTTACCCCACCTGTCCTTGACATCAACAGCATTAGTATCAGGGCAGAACCTACGCGTCCCCATGACCCAAACGGTGAAACACACGTCTATATCACCTTCAAGATAAAAGATGACATCAGCGGATACAACGGATCAGATATATTTTTGCGAGATCCACAAGGTGTCATGTACCGATTTTGGCACTGGATATCAAATGCAGACTATCATAGACTCTACTTCCGAGGCGATCCAACTATCTTTCAGACATACGAGAGGACTATTCTGCTACCGGCTGGCAGTGTTCCTGGTACGTGGGGACTTGCCCAAATAGTAGTAGTGGATAAAGCCTCTAACCGCCTTACTGCAGACTTCACAGAAATCGTCCGATTTGAGGTAGAAGATTCATCTATATCTGCCAAATATGATGTCAATGAAGACGGTAAAATTAACATTCTCGACTTGGTAATAGTTGCCCAAGCTTTTGGAGAGTCAGACGACAAAGCAGATGTCAACGGTGATGGCACTGTCAATATTTTAGATTTAGTCGCAGTTGCCAGTAACCTCGGTGAAGAAGGCATCGCTGCCCCTGCTGTCAATAGCCCAACTGTTGACCAAATCCAAAGTTGGATCACACAAGCAATGCAAGCAGATGATGGTAGTCCCGCTTTCCGCAGAGGTATCCGTGCATTACAGAACCTCTTACTTTCACTACGTCCTGAAACAACTGCGTTGTTACCAAACTATCCAAATCCGTTTAATCCTGAAACTTGGATACCTTATCACTTGGCAAACGCCAGCGATGTTCAGATTACAATTTACGATACGAGAGGCAGCATAGTTCGCACACTTACGCTTGGGCATCGTGCGGCAGGTTATTACACGGGCAGAGACCGTGCAGCATATTGGAATGGTCGCAATAGCGTGGGGGAACGAATTGCAAGCGGAGTCTATTTTTATCAACTGCAGGCGGATAACGTTTCACAATTGCGAAAACTTGTCATATTAAAGTAATTTTTATCAATGAACATGATTGCTTGCATCTACACCGAAATAAGCAGGAAACATGCTTATGAATAATCCGTATAAATACGTTGGACTACCTCTCACACCGCTTATGGCACAAGAACTCGTTTTAGAATTATTTAGTGGACAGGCTGCTGGAAAAGAGGAGATCGCAGGTATTGTTGAGGAAACACATCTTAAACGAGGAGGAAATCCGCCAAGGTCTGTTCAACATCCTATCACGCGAGCACTGACACTTTTGAAGAAAACTGGACTTGCAGAGAATCCGATACCAGGCTTTTGGTCAATTCGTTCAAAGAAACCAGAAGACGTTGAAAAGGATTAAGAACGTGCTGAAACCGCAAATTGCACGAAATTAACGCGCAGACTCACTGCCCTATTCCGTGCAATTGAGTATAAGGTCTGCACCTTTTTGTGCAATTCTCTCATGCATTTCACAAAACAAACCATCATCTATTTAGATTGTCTAAACAAAGATTTACAAATCAAGTTATATTTATGATAAGATATTAAAAATTATTATTTTGGAGGCACATCCCATGACACAACAAAATGAACCAACACAAACCCCTGAAGCCACACAAAACACCCCCACACAAACCCTTGAAGTCACAACGTTGCGTGAGATGTTTCAAGGGCCCGTGTTGCTCGTAACTTATGAAGGCATCAAAAAGGTAAATATCACAGAAATAGAGAGATATGAAATCCATACATCTACAGGATCATATAATAAAATAGATATTCTTTTCAGTCTGATGCCAGAATCCGCGGAGAAATTAGACAACGCTTTGCGGATAAACAAAGAAGTTGAAGAGCAAAAACTCCGAACCGATAAAGACCCACATAAACGACCCAAAATCATTGGGAAACGTCCTATGCGCAAGTTAGCACAGAAAAACGTTAAGGTGACACTCCGAAACGGACACATCCTTTACGGTATACCGATAGAATACAATGAGTATAACTTTACAATGAACGTGAATAACCAGATGGTCCTTGTCTATAGGCACGCTGTCTATCAGTTCGAAATCGTTAATACACAAAAAAAAGAATCAACAGCCACTGAAAAATAGAATATATTTTACTTTGGCACAGAATTTGCGCGTGTTAAAAGTGAGTTAGACTAAACCGGTAGGTTGGGTTGAACGGAAACCGATTTTGGGTGTTGGTTTCGCAAGTTCAATCTAACCTACGCGCTATTGGTCTGTCTACTCTAAAATTGCGGGTATAGGTCGCGATTCGGAGATCGCTCCTACAGAAGATGGTCTGTCTTTGTAGGAGGGAACTCCGGGGAATGCCATAAGACGTGTGGCGTTGATTTCTTGATTTGGATTCCCGACTATTACTGATACCTATAATTTTAGAATGGATACTCCACTATTTTACTAAATTCAACGAAAGGAGTCGCCCAATGGAAACCGAACAGAAATTTCGTATTGCGCCACCCGGATTCACAACGGAACAGTGGGAGACGTTCAACGAAGACGGTATCATCTTTATTGAAGACGCTATTTCTGATGAAGACATTGGTACCTATAAAGATGCAATAGATCGCGTCGCTGCCGCCAATCCGAAATATACGTCAGGCGGCTACCTTGGCAAGGAAAACATTGTTGAACGTGACCCTGTGTTTACAAGTTTAATTGATCACAAACGGCATGTCGGTTATGCCTACGATCTTTTTGGAGAACTCCTCAAACTGCATCAGAGTCAATTTTTCCTACGCCCACCCGGTGGTAAACAATACAACATTTGGCATCCTGATGGCGCACGCGCGCTTCCCTATGGTGTATTTTCACCGAAATTGCCGCTGCAAATCAAAATTGGATATTGGTTGACAGACCTCCCACATGAGAAGATGGGCAATCTCGTTGTGTTGCCGGGAAGCCATCGTCAGCAGTATATGGATGGATACGATACCCACAACAGCGTCCCGGGAGAAATGGTTGTCTGTCCCCGTAAAGGCACAATGACGGTGATGCACTCCAGTATTTGGCATCGTGTAGAACCGAACGAAAGCGACGTAGTCCGCTACAACATTTTCGTGGCGTATTGTCCATCGTGGGTTACCCCTGCGGATCGGTTTAACTCCTCGCCAGAATGGTTAGAAACGCTCAATCGTGAACAACGCATCATCATGCGGAGTTATAAACATGCGTATCATAACGCAAAACCTCCCGCTTCCGATTTTCCACTCTTTCTCGAACGTGACAGTGGTATTGAGGCAGACGAGGGGAAGTATTTAGATCACGTTCAATTACACAGACGAAAACGACAAACAATGGCTGAGCGCATTGCCGAAATGTAAAGGCTAACCTAAAATGAAAAATCTGTTCCTCAAAGACATGCGGTATCGTCGAGCCAGAGTTGTGCTAACAGTTCTCGGTATCACCGTGCTAATTTCGCTGATTCTGCTATTAGGTGGTATTATGAACGGCATGCGTATCCAAGCACAGCAATATGTGAAATCCACAGGTGCTGATATCTGGATTTCTGCCGAAGGTTCTGGCGGCGCATTCATTGGGTTTTCGCTATTGGATGAGGAACACATGGCATTTTTGAAGGCATCGCCAGGATTAGCACCCAACTCTGCTTCTCCACTGATTTTTGCACAAGCGCGACCTAACGTTCATGGGAAACCCACGAAAGCAATGGTTGTTGGCTATACATTAGGCAAACTCGGCGGTCCAAAACACGTTGTTGAAGGGAGAATGTTTAAACCGCGTCAGTTTGAGGATTATCGTCCTGAAGACCCTGTCCCCTATGAGGTAATTGTTGATGAAAAGATGGGACTTGAAGTTGGCGAATTGATCTCTATCAGCAAAGAAAAGGTGCGAGTTGTCGGCAAAGCTAAAAGCCTAATGTTCGTTCTGGATACCCCTTTACTTTTTATGGATGTCCGTGCAGCACAGAAAGTTTTTCTCGAAAACACACCGTATGTCAATATGATGATTGCCAAATCAAGCAATAATGAAAATCCTTCAAAGGTCGCTGCCAATTTAGATGCGTTCGAAACGATAGAAGCACGCACATTGGAACATACACTTAAGGATATTATGGAGTATTGGGTTGATAATCCGATGAAAGCGGTGCAATTTTTGCGAGTCATGCTCTGGTTAGCTGCAGGTCTGATCGTTGGGATGATTACTTATGTGACAATGCTTGAAAAGACACAGGAAATTGGCGTGCTAAAAGCTATCGGTGCTTCAAACGGTTATGTCATGGCACTTCTACTCAAACAGGTCGCCCTCATCTCGATCATTGGTGTGCTGCTTGGACTTATCTTATCTTACATATTTGCAGTTGCAGCACCTATCTTCGTATTAATTAATTTAGTTGAATCCATCATTGTTGCGTGTATCAGCTTTGTCGTGTGTAGTGGAAGCGGCTACCTCGCAGCACGTAAGGCAATTATGGTTGATCCGATGATAGCGTTTCGTGGCGAAATTGATTTTGGTATGACACAACAAAATCAAAGTTTTGCGAACGCTGAAGATTGAGTAAAATACGTTACCATCAGGGTACACGCTAAAGTAATCTTGGTAGGAGCGGTTTCCAACCGCTCCGTAGTGTTATAGTTATAGTAGATTTTAGCATTTTTTATACACTTTGCACCAGCGAGGTTAGGAAACCTCGCCTACCGTGAGAGGCAAGTGTATAATTATTTGTATTTTTCGCCATAAAAGGTATTATCATGGCAACAATCATAGAAGGAATTGGCTTAACCAAACGTTTTGGCACGGGTGATGCAGCTGTCGTCGCAATTGACTCGGTTGACATCCAAATAGAAGAACGCGAATTGGTGATGATTATGGGAGACAGCGGGTGTGGAAAAACGACCCTGATTAGCCTGCTTGGATGCATTTTAACACCAGATGCGGGGGAACTCCGAATTGATGGTGAAGCAATAAATCCAGCAAATCAAGACTTGAGCGTAATTCGACGACAAAAGATTGGGTTTGTTTTTCAGTTGTTCCATCTCTTGCCGTATCTCACCGCTCTTGAAAACGTTATGATTGCCATGGACATTGCCAAAGCAAATGCTTCCGAAGCAGAAAAACGCTCAACAGAATTGCTTACGCGGGTCGGATTAAGTGAACGCCTGCACCACCGTCCTGCCCAACTATCTGGTGGCGAAAAACAACGCGTCTCTTTCGCCCGTGCACTTGCGAACCGACCCAAAATCATCTTCGCTGATGAACCAACCGCCAACTTAGATAGCCGCCAAAGTGACAACTTGATGAACCTAATTCAAGAACTACGGCAAGAACACCAAACCACCATCGCCATTGTGACTCATCATCAAGGGCTAAAAGAGAACGCTGACCGTATTATTCACATGAAAGATGGAAGGATTGTTGCAGCTTGAAAGATAATACTGTATTTTTCGCGTTTAGTCGTGGTATTTTTGCTTTAATCATTTTTATTCTAACAATAGTCTCTCCAATTTCCGCTCAGGAACGATTAACACCACTCGCAGAGCAACACTTCTTCACAAGTGGATTCTACGGTGGCGGTTTAACATTCATCAATGGGGATGCCTATGTCCGGATTCAACTTCAACCGGAGATTCCACTCGGAAAAATCGGTCTCGGTTTTGACCTTGTTTTACTTTACAACCCTTACGCAGAAAATGCTGAAGATCAATTCCTTGCTGAAGATGCTGAAGCATGGGACAGCGCAAGCACATGGTTAAGGTTGATTCGCTACATCAGCTATGGTGATCCTTACGACCCTTTTTACTTCCGCCTCGGAGAGTTCGATTTTCTAACAATCGGACACGGATCAATTATGTCTGGTTATTCTAATCATGATCGGCGCGGTCTGCACTTGAACTTAAGAAAATCTCATAACCGATACGGTATGGAAACGATGGTGAATGACCTCGGATATCCCACAATTTACGGTGGACGTGGATTTTTCCGCCCGTTTCTACGCCCAGAAAATAACAATCTGCTGACACGATTTGAACTCGGCGCTACCTATCTGATCGATATTGACCCAGATTCACTGCAAAAAGACGAAGAACCTTTGGACGCTGTCGGTTTTGATGTAGGATTTCCTATTATTGAACGAGATTCTTTTCGATTGGATCTATACGACGATATCGTTATGATTAATCCACCCCCCAATCCAGAAGATTTTGCGTTAGAGTCTATAGCAGCTAAAGAAAAATCTAAATCACATTCAGAAAACGACGTAAATGAATTGGGATGGGGTAACGCTGTTGGCATAGGTTTCGCTGCTACCAAAGCCATTTTCAAACTTGAGTACCGTATCTTTAGTGATGGCTATATTCCCGCTGTGTTTGATTATACCTATGAAACCGGGCTGCCTGAATTTTGGGGCTACGAGACGAACAATGCATTGAGGCGCGGATTTTTCACACAACTCATCTGGCAACCGATGCCGCAGTTCCATTTTTTAGGGGCTTATGAACACTATGATAACTATACATCCAAAATCTATCTCGGCATTAAAGAATCCGGATTAGTTCCACGTATGACGTTTCGAGCATTCTACACAAAACGGAATATCGGTGAAGATAAAGAAACAAATTTCATCTATGACCTTTTTGACTTGGATGAAAAATCGGCACTCAATCTTGAAATCCGTTATGCAATCTTTCCACCTATGCAAACAATTTTCATTAAAGAGTATCGATTCAGGCGTGTTCAAACGGATGAAGGCACTTCACAATTCGAACCGATCCATAAAACTTCGATCATGGTAGGGGTTACAACAGATTTTTAGTATCTTATGGAACAAACAGACACAAAAGAAGTTGCTGCGTTTACAACACAACGTACTGAATTAAAGGGTATTTCAAAATGGATTTTTGAGATTAGTGCTGTCTTTTTTGTCGGTTTCTACATCTATAGTGCGGGTTTCGGTTCTGCTGCTGAACAATACCATCTCGGCTTATATCTACTTTTCACCTTCTCCCTAATTGGCATTCTCTATAAATTCCGCCAAAGTTCTCCCGCCTCGCGTCCATCCATTATTGACACGCTGCTCGTGTGTCTGAGCGTCTGTGCAATCGGTTATTGGATTATAGATTATCCCAATATTGTAAACCGAGCAGGTGCATATAAAGATTTAGATGTTGTGATGGGGGCAATCGGGCTCATCATAAGTTTTGAAATGAGCAGACGCACAGTTGGATGGGGGTTACCAATTATCGCCGCTGTCGGTATTCTATATGCCTTGTTTGGTCGTATCATGCCGGAAACTATCTCACACCCAGGCTTCTCGTTCAGACGGATTATTGAACACTGCTTTTTTGGTCAAGATGGAATTTTCGGTATTATGGCAAACGTGATGGCGACTTATGTAATCCTTTTTATCTTTTTTGGTGCATTTTTGGAGAAATCTGGTGTAGGTCAATTCTTTATCGATCTACCGATGTCGTTGACAGGCAAATCAATTGGTGGTGCTGCGAAGGTTTCTGTTGTTACCTCTGGCTTCTTCGGTTCTGTTGCGGGGAGTGCAATCGCAAACACTGTTACCACTGGAGCTTTTACCATTCCGTTGATGAAGCGGACCGGTTTTCGTCCACATATCGCAGGCGCCGTTGAAGCATCAGCCTCTGTCGGTGGTCAATTCCTACCACCGGTGATGGGAGCAGGCGCATTCCTGATAGCAGAAAGGACAGGAGCACCTTATAGCAAAATCGCGCTCATATCAATTGTGCCAGCAGTTCTCTATTTCTTATCTGTATGGGTAATGGTGCATTTTGAGGCAAAGAAACAGGGACTTGAACCGATACCAGAATCAGAAATACCCAAACTCTTTACACTTCTTAAAACAGGTTGGTTTTACCTGTTACCGTTGATGATGCTCATTCTATCTCTTATGAGAGGTTATTCTGCTTACAAATCAGCATTTTTCTCAATTCTCGTCACGATTGTAGTCAGTTACTTCCGTCCGGAGACAAGGTTAACACCGAAACGTATTTGGGAAGCGATGGTTACCGGTGCTAAAAATTCACTTGCTATCGGTGGGGCAGTCGGCACAATAGGTATTATTGTCGCCATTATTGATCTGACAAGTTTAGGTAGGATATTTCCAGATTTAGTGTTATCAGTCGCAGGTGATAACAGAGCAATTGCAGTGTTACTCCTTGCAGCCGCCTCCTTAATCTTAGGGATGGGAATTCCAGTCACTGCCGCCTATCTCATCACCTCATCACTCGCTGTGCCAATTCTAACAACACCAGAAATGGGTATACCGGTCATTGCAGCTCACTTGATTATCTTCTGGCTTAGCCAAGATTCCAATATCACACCACCCGTTGCGTTGGGGGCTTATGCGGGGGCAGCAATCGCACGTGCAGACCCATGGAGAACAGGATGGGCATGTTTTAAGTTCGCTAAATTGCTATACATCATACCTCTCTTGTTTGCCTATACACATATCCTGTTTATTGCAGGTACACCATTTGAATATGTGATGTCTGTCGTAACAGCATTGGTCGGGACTGTTATCTTTTCGATTGTAACAATGGGCTACTTTATACGGAAAACGCACTGGTATGAATCTATTCTACTCGCACTCGCAGCATTTCTCGCATACACGAACACTCTCTGGACTTTCATTCCTGCGATAACGCTTGTCGGCATTGTGTTCGTTTATCAAAAACACACCGAAACGTAGACTAATTCTTCGGTGTATCTACAATCTCTTGAAGCCGGTTTAAAATGTTATCTGCTGCACGCCGAGATTTTTCATCATTGAAATCATCTACTGCCTTGCCCGCTTGATATAAATTCCCCAGATAGTATCGCTGGAAAATAAAGTACGTCCATGTCACCGCATCTACGTAGTGTTTATCCAGAACGCTATCAACAGCAACAAAACCAAAAACGCCGTTTAGGGCAAGTGCGTTTAATCCATCTCGCCAATTGCCTGCATAAACCTGCCCTGCTCCCGGAAGGATTGCGGATAACACCTTAGCAACTTTAGCAGATTTTTGTGGAAGATTAACCGCCTTGTCTAAAAGTTTATCCAGCATTTCATCTGTGGTATAGTGTCGTAACACCTCACGCGCTTCTTCCCATTGAAACTGATAAATCAAGGCAATAGCTTGCAAGAAAAGTGCGCGTTGATACAGCGGTCCAGAGGGGTTGCGGATACTTACTCTAATTAATTCGAATCGGGCAAGATCGTAGTTCTGTGAAGCGATAAGTGTTACCGCAAGTTCAAGTTGATATTTCGATTTTTCTTCTTCACTTAGGGCATGCGACACTGCAATTCGCAATGATAAAATTGCCGCTTCCCATAATCCCTGTGCCCTATAGGCGAGTCCGATTTTCTGGTAGACTTCTGCAGCACGTGTATCATCGGGATGGAAGAACAGAAAACGTTTGTATTCTGTAACGGCAGCATCATAATTTCCCAATTTAGAAAAATGGTCGCCTAGACCGAGGGGCTCCTCTTCTGCAATTGAAGTGAAATTGCAGAAAAGTAGCAAGGTTAGAATAAGAACAAATAATGCAGCACGTTTCAAATTCATTGGAGATATAAGTGGTTTGGAACTCAGAGGTTATAGACATTTCTATGTGGCTTATTCAGTTTAGCATATTCAGACCTACTTTGCAATCCTGTTTTAATTCATTGTACAAATTGACCGATTTTCTTAGACATGCTACAATGCCTATAATATCAATGCATGAAGCGGATTCAATCATTTAAGGAGACCAAAGGTATGGACAAAACACATTCTCGCAAAGAAGCAAAGATGCACGTCGGTGTACAGGGAATTGGAACATCTACAAAAGAGTTGGAATTCCTCGTTCGTCACGGTGTTACACACATGGATGCCTCAGTCAAAGGCACTCAACCAGAAACCTTGATGGAACATAAAGCGGAAGCAGAGGCAGCAGGTGTCAGTCTTGAGATGATTCACATAGGAATTCCAAGAAGCATTACGCTGGCACAAGACCCTCAACGCGATAAAGATATTGATGGGATTTGCCAAACAATTGAAAACGCTGCAAAAGCAGGTCTGCGCGGTCTGAATTATAACTTCTGTATTCTCAACCATCAGCGAACGCCAAGTACACAGGGACGTGGCGGTTCGTCTTATAGCACATTTGATTTCTCTAAATACGATAATGACACGCGCTCAGACGCAGGTGAGGTTAGCCGTGATGAAGCGTTTGATCGTATCGGATACTTTCTTGAACGTGTCATTCCCGTTGCCGAAGAGAATAAGGTTCAGATGGCATGTCACCCCAACGATCCACCTGCACCTGTTCTACGAGGTGTTGAACGCTGGAATTACCCGATCTTTGACGGATTAAAACGGTACGCGGAGATTGTAGATAGTCCGTATAACGGCTTTAATTTCTGCTGTGGTGTCGTCTCGGAAGGGTTGGATGATCCCGGCACCGAACTTTACAAAATTATTGAGTATTTCGGCAAGCGTAAGAAGATTTTCAATATTCATTTTCGCAATATCCGTGGTGGCTTGCATAACTTTCAAGAGGTATGGCCCGATGAGGGAGATGTAGACATGTATAGAGTTGCACAAACTTTGCGAGAGGTGGAATATTCCTACATGCTGATGCCCGATCACGCGCCATCTCACCCTGATGATACTGCGCCTGAAGGGGGCTCTGGCCGTGTGCGGCAAGCATGGGCATTTCAATTCGGATATATCATCGCGCTAATTCAAGCCGTAAATTCGGAAAAGTAATCTGTTTATAGAGATTAAAAATAGGCAGACAGTTGTGCCTCCACATGAACAAGAACCCTCCTCTATAGGCGAGGTTTCCTAACCTCGCCTATTCAAAATGTGTCATTTATTCTAAAATCCACCATAATTATTTGTTGATACAGAAGGGAAGCTGTGTTAAAATCTACAATGCGATTGAATTGTACAATTCAGTTAAATGGCACCTGATAATTGTATATCAATAAAACCAATAAATTCCTATTCATTGGGAGGAAAAATGAAAAAATTTACAAATCGTTTAGCGATAATCAGTATCACTATATTCGTCGTCATGTTCACATTCTCAGGACAAATTGATGCGATTGAACCTGGGAGTGCCGTAGCAATTTGGCTTCTTGACGAAGGTGATGGTAAAACTATCAACGACAGTTCTGGAAACGAACATCACGGTGAACTGCAGGGTGGAAAATGGGTTAAAGGTCCATCTGGTTCTGCATTGAGTTTAAATGGAGTTAGTGATCGGGTTGTCGTTCCGGATACCGAAAGTTTGTATCTATCTAAAGCATGGTCAATTACTGCTTGGGTCAATGTAAATAAAAATGAAAACGGTTTTGGGCATATTGTCGGCAAAAGAGCCGCAGCTGGAGCAGTGGCAAATTACGCTTTCAGAACAAGTGGAAATGGCACCGGTTGGGAAGCCTATTTTAGTCAAGGTGGTTGGAAAGGTGCTTGGGGACAAGGTGCTGTCAAAAAAGATGTTTGGTTGTATATGACTGCAACTTATGATGGTACAAACGTCATTGATATCTATGAAAATGGATCACGTATCGGTGGTGCAAATGTTGGCGGGCCACCACCCAGAAACGATTCGCCAGTTAACATCGGTGGTTGGACAAACAACAATTCAGAAACCCTTAATGGTATACTTTACGATGTGGCGATTTTCAACGTCGCACTGTCTGAAGCGGATATCAAAGAACTGATGGATGATGGCATCAAAACGTTACTTCCGGTTGAACCTGCAGACAAACTGGCAACCACATGGGGTAGCATCAAATCCAGAAAATAGTCGTTTCCTTTTCAATAAGGCGTAATGTTACCACATTACGCCTTATTTCTAATCTGATGAGGATAGTTGAAGATGCAGGGAGATCATCGCTCTGAAAATATTGAACGTGCACGAGAATTGAACCGTTTGGCATGTGAACAAATTTCTAATGGGAATCTTGAAAAAGCAAAAGATAACTTAATTGATGCAATACGTATAGCGCCCAATTTGGCTGCACCACACACCAATTTGGGCGTTTTGCATTGTTGGGATGGCGAGTTAGATGAAGCGATTGCTTTACATCTCAAAGCACGCCATCTGGATCCGAATCTTTCTGGACCACACACTAATCTCGGTGTGGCTTATGCATGGCAAGGGAAACTTGACGAAGCGCTACAATCACTAAAAGTTGCTCTACAATGCAATCCGAACTCTGCCGAAGCACATACATGTTTAGGGTTTGCCTATATTTGCCAAGGTGATCTTGATGCGGCGATGGCATCATCTAAAGAAGCGATACGGCTTGGTGATGGTGGCGAAGCACAGCTAAATCTCGGATTGATTTATACGTGGCAAGGAAAATTTGAGGAAGCTACCGCACTCTATAAAAAGGTTATTGAGACCGATCCGACCTTAGCAGAACCACACAATAACCTTGGACTTGTTTACTTGTTGCATGGTGAAATTGAGAATGCTATTGATGCATTTGTGGCATCAATCGAACTTGACGGTGGTGAAGAACCGCATGCCAACCTTGGACTGATCTATAGTTGGCAAGGAAAACTTGATGAGGCAATCACACTGCATAAAGAAGCACTTGATATGGCACCGGATTCAACGGAAGTGCAGATCAACTTCGGTTTAGCATACATTTACCAAGATAAGCTGGATGAAGCAAAAACTATGTTAGAGGGCGCGCTTCGGAACGATCCAGATTCTGCAGAAGCACACACCAACATTGGGATTATCCACTTCCGTCACGACAAACTTGCAGATGCAATTGCTTCCTACAAAAAGGCTGGTGAATTGGCTGAGGCGCGAAACAATCTCGGAATTGTCTACTATCAACAAGGAAAACGTGATGCCGCAATCGCAGAATTCAAAGCAGCAATAGATACTGATAATTTGGAGGAGGCACATACTAATCTTTCTATGGTAACTTCTAATGTCAAAGATGTAGATGCAGCAGAACTCCAAGTTTCACCAATTGGTGCTCCTATTGGTGTTCCTGCGGTATGGTGTGAGATCGTAGATTGACCACACATTTTTTGAAAAGACAACTAAATCATACACGGAGATAACTATGGCAAAATTACCGAACATTCTACTTATCCTCGCTGATGATCACGGATATGGCGATATCTCAGCACACAACGGACCTTCAATTCAAACTCCTAATATAGACAGAATTGCTGCAGACGGGGTACGCTTTACACAATTTTATGCAAACTGTTCTGTCTGTTCTCCGAGCCGCGCATCGCTTATGACTGGACGCTACCCCGATAGAGTTGGTGTCCCCGGTGTGATACGCACGCATGCACAGAACAATTGGGGTTACTTCCGACAAGATGCTATCACACTCCCTTCAATGCTGAAACAGAAAGACTACCGTACAGCACTCATCGGGAAGTGGCATTTGGGGCTTGAAGACGAGAACCATCCCTGCAAACGAGGTTTTGACCATTTTCACGGTTTCCTCGGCGATATGATGGACGACTATTACACACACCTTCGACATCAGATGAACTACATGCGGCACGACTTTGACACGATTGATCCGAGAGGACACGCTACAGACCTTTTCTCAGATTGGAGCGTGGATTTTATCCGAACTCACGCACATACATCCCATCCATTCTTTCTTTATCTCGCTTACAACGCGCCGCACACACCGATACAACCACCTGACGACTGGATTGAACGGGTAAGAGAACGCGAACCGGACATCTCTCCGCAACGCGCAAAATACGTGGCACTTGTTGAACACATGGATGCAGGGATTGGACGCGTGCTGGATACACTTGAGGAAACCGGTCAGCTTTCCAATACGCTCGTTATTTACACATCCGACAACGGTGGGGCAATGCAGGTTGGTGCTAACAACGGTCCGTTACGCGGGCAGAAAGGTGAAATGTACGAAGGCGGCATACGCGTCCCTACTTGTGCTATGTGGCAAGGACACATGCCAGAGGGACATGTTACGGATCAGGTAGGAATGCTTATGGATCTCTATCCGACAGCGTGTGAGGTCGCTGATGTGCCTATCAAACACGAAATTGAGGGACATTCAATTTGGCAAACACTTCAAGGAGAAAAACAGGACTTCTCCGACCGTCTTCTTTATTGGCTGCGAAGAGAGGGTGGACAGCAGTTCCTCGGACAGTGTCAACACGCTATTCGACGTGGGGACATAAAGTTGCTACACAACAGACCTTTTGAGCCGTTGGAACTTTATGATCTATCAAGCGATCCGCAGGAAACAACTGATGCTTCGCAGACAAATACTGACCTTTATAAGGAAATGGGACGCCTGTTCCAAGAAGAAACACAAAAAGCGGGTAGTGTGCCATGGCAGAAAGCGTAAGCATTCCCTCATTTCATAAATCGTAAACCGATTCACAATGTATAACGTTTGCAGATGCAAAATTTGTTGCGAAATTTCGATTTCTTAGGTCTATAAATGCTACTGTAGCGTTGCGATTGCGTTGACATTCCTCCGAATCCGTTATATAATCAAGGTGATTCGCTGGATAGTACCTCCTCCTTTAAGAAAACCCTTACAATAGCAGAGATTAATTTTGGGTAAGCACATGAATGAAAACAACAATGCCAGTCTAAAAACTAATGCAGATGACACTGAAGATTTATCAGCATCAGCGAAAAACGAAGAAATATCACAACAAAATGCGCTCATAGAAATAAATCAGACTTTGGCTGCGTTGCAAGACCTATTCGAAAAGCAAATTGCTCGGAATCAGAATCAGACAGAGATGTTTGATAAAATGTACGCTGAGATGAAGGACTATAAAGAAAGTTTCCTGCTTGAAGTACTCCACAAACCGATTATCCACAACCTTATCCAACTTTATGATAGTTTTATATCTATAGAATCTCAACTTGATGACATTCTCATCGGTAAGGAAGAAAATATTCTCACAGATGAACTATCACAATATCGCCAGAATTTAGAAAACTTTCGGTATAAACTGGAAGAGGTGTTATATCGCATGGACGTGACACCTTATAAAGACTCCCCTGAAACACTTGATCGGCAGTTACACAAAACGCGCAAGGTAATATCATCCGATGATCCAGAACAGGATCAAAAAGTGGCAGAAGTTCACAAAATTGGGTTCAACTGGCGAGATAAAGTGTTCCGTCCGGAAGAGGTCACAATTTTTCGATATACACCTTCCGCGGGTGAACCTCCTTTAAATGAGAAAGGAGGTAACATCAATGGGTAAAGTTGTTGGGATTGACCTCGGCACGACATTCTCTGTGATAGCACATATCAATGAGCATGGTCAACCAGAGATTATTCCGAATTTAGAAAGCGAGCGAATTACGTCTTCGGTAATCATGTTTGAGGATAACCTTGTAACAGTCGGAAAAATTGCCAAACAGAACGCCAGAGCAGTTCCTGAACAGATTGTTGAATTTGTCAAACGTGAAATGGGCAAGTCTAAAACGGAATTTTTTCGCACATTTGAAGGAAAAGACTACTCCCCTGAAGAACTCTCCGCACTTGTTTTGACAAAACTCAAGCAGGATGCGGAGGCATATTTGAATGAAGAGATTACAGATGCAGTAATCACTGTTCCTGCCTATTTTCACGATGCCGAAAGGGAGGCTACCCGCAACGCAGGAAAAATCGCTGGCTTGAATATCTTGCAAGTGTTGAACGAACCTACTGCCGCCGCGCTTGCTTATGGCATAGATCAATTAGGGAGTAATCAAAATGTGTTCGTATTTGACCTTGGTGGTGGAACGTTTGACGTGACCATCATGAGGGTTTCCGAATCAGAGATTCAGATGCTTGCAACAAATGGTGACCACAGGCTCGGCGGTAAGGATTGGGACGATAAAATTATTACGCACGTTGCAGAGATGTTTGAGATAGAACACGGAGAGAATCCATTAGAAGACCTTCATACTTACCAAGACCTTCAACTTGATGCCATTGCTGCCAAAGAATCTTTGTCTCAACGGCAGCGGGCACTAATTGTTTGTGGCTACAATGGGAAGACAACTCGGGTGGAATTGGAGCGCGGTAGGTTTGAGGAACTGACATCCGAACTTCTTGAAAGATGCCGAACCTTATGTGATGTTGTCCTTTCGGAAGCAGAGATGACATGGACAGATATTGACAAAATCTTGCTGGTAGGTGGTTCAACTCGGATGCCTATGGTGCAGGAGATGATTACCACAATCAGTGGCAAAGAGATCAATCCACATGAAGTCAATCCTGACGAAGTTGTCGCAATCGGTGCCGCAATTCAGGGAACACTCCGCCAGATATCCGAAGGCGAAACCGAAACTGCAGATATGCCTGACGCTGTTATTGAACGGTTTATTGGACCGGACGGTGCACCGAAAGTAACTGTAACCGACGGTGCCACACACAATCTTGGACTTGTCGTTCTCAACTCTCAACGTGAGCATATTATTCACGTGATGATTCCCAAAATGACTGCTGTGCCGTGCGAAATTGCCGATAAGTTTTTGACGGTGGATCACAATCAACCCTCAGTTTTAATTGAGGTAGTGCAAGGGCTTGAACAGGACCAACCCAAAGACGAAATTGACCTATTTAACGAATATAAATTGGGTGAATGTACGCTTGAGTTGCCCCCAGGTCTACCCCAAGGGTCGCCAATTGAAGTCGTCTACAAGTATAATTTGGACCAGAACCTTGAGGTAACAGCCACATCCCTCTCAAACGATGGAGCAACGGCTATTTACGACATTTTTTCCATTATTGATCGACCAACACTTAACGAAGAAGAAGTTGCCCAAGCAAAAACTGACCTACAGGACCTTGTAGTTGAATAGAAATAGCTCCTTATAATAACCCAGTTGCTACCTTTGGTGAACGCTCTTGTAGGAGGGGTTTCTAACCCGATGAATGCTTATACTTCTACAATCCCTTAAGTTTGAACAGAAGGAACAAATGTATGTCCAAACGCGAGGAATTTATATCCTTTATCAACACCCTCAAAACCGCTTCCCCAACAATCACCGACGAACAACGCAAGGGTTTCTTGCGATTAGGAGTCCAGCAGCATGGTCTTACCTTTGATGACGCGTCTAATATCCTGAATACGGCAGGATTGGCTATCGGTGAGACGGTGGATTATTTTCAAGTATTAGGATTCTCTATTACAGAAATACAAAACTTAAAAGAATCGGTTATCGCAAGCCAAGTTGAAGCAGCACACAAAAAACTTTATAGTGAATCGTTGAGGGCAGGTGGTCGTCCCCGTCCTGATGGTAGAACAGAAGAACAGTGGCGCATACTCTTGAACCAAGCACGTGATACGCTAATAGACCCACAAAAACGCAGTACCTACCTCGTAACTCAACAAGACGAAAAAAGTATTATAGTCAACACATCAAAGCCAAAAAATCTTGACAACATGGTGTTAATTCCTGCAAGTGAGTTTCAAATGGGTAGCAATGATGACGAATCTTTAGCGGATGAACATCCTATACACAACGTTTTTCTTGACGCATTTTATATTGACAAATATCCTGTGACGAATGCACAATATAAGGCATTTGTAGATGCAAACCCACAGTGGAGCAAGCACGACATCCCTAAAAAATACCATGATGTTGACTACCTAAGGCATTGGCGTGACAACAGTTTTCCGAAAACTGAGGCAGATCATCCGGTGGTTAATGTGAGTTGGTATGCAGCAATGGCTTTCGCACAATGGCAAGGTAAACGGCTGCCAACTGAGGCTGAATGGGAAAAGGCAGCACGCGGCGGAGCTGAAGGTCAAAAATATCCATGGGGTGACTTTGCCGATCCTTCTATGGCAAATTATGATTGGAACGTTGGCAGAACCACACCTGTGGGACAATACCCACCGAACGGTTATGACTTGCATGACATGTGTGGAAACGTCTGGGAGTGGTGTCTTGATGCATATCATGAAGGTGTTTCTATGAGTTCATCACCCCGAAATCCAATTTCCGGTGCTAACACTATTGAATGGATTGCCAACCATTTTATAGATGTTGAGTCAAACCGCGTGTTACGTGGCGGATCTTGGCGTATTCCAGCGTCATTAGTGCGGACAGCAAATCGCAACGCGGAATCGCCATCTTTTTCACTCAATGTCATCGGGTTCCGATGTGTCTGGGACGTAACAACTGATAGTGCATCTACTTCATCTTCTGTTGGAATATAGGTGAAGTAGATTGATTCTGGAGAGAGAACGAATTGATGTCTAAACGCGATGAATTCATTACAATCATTCAGGCGGTCAGAAATGCTTCGCCGACTATTTCTAATGAACAACGTAAAGGGTTTCTCCGACAAGCGGTACAGCAGCATGACCTTACTGTTGAAGAGGCGACTAATATCCTTGATGCGTCAGGATTAGTTATTGGAGAGAGGATTGATTATTTTAAGGTTCTGGGTTTATCTGCTCCAGAACTTGAAAACCAAAGTGAATCGGTTATTGCAAATCGCGTTGAAACAGCACATAAAAAGCTGTACAGTGAATCGTTAAGGGCAGGTGGTCGTCCTCGTGTTGATGGTAGAACAGAAGAACAGTGGCGAACAATATTAAATCAAGCAAGAGATGCGCTAATAGACCCACAAAAACGACACGCGCACCTTGAGGTTTACCAGTATGATGAAGAATCGGTAGAAACACCATCAGCTCCATTACATCTTCAGAAAATAGATCTTGATAACATGGAGCTTATTCCCGCAGGTGAATTTGAAATGGGTAGTCATGATGGTGAATCATTCAGTTATGAACATCCGATACATCACGTTTTTGTAGATGCATTCTATATAGACAAGTATCCAGTAACCAATGCACAATACAAAGCATTTGTTGATGCAAACCCACGGTGGCGTAAAACACAGGGAGTCGCAAAAATTCTCTCTTTTTCGTACCTTGATAGTTACTACCTACACCACTGGTATGGAAACAACTATCCTGAAGGTAAGGATGACCATCCAGTTGTACACATTAGTTGGTATGCTGCGATGGCATACTCACAGTGGGTCGGCAAACGTTTACCGACAGAAGCAGAATGGGAGAAGGCAGCGCGCGGAGGTTTGACAGGTGAAGAATATCCGTGGGGAGATGTGGTAGATATTGGCAAGGCAAACTATGGAAAAAACATCGGTTCTACTACGCCTGTAGAGTTTTATCCTGCCAACGGGTACGATTTATACGATATGGTCGGTAATGTATGGGAATGGTGTCTTGATGAATACGGTTTCTATGGGAGTTTCCCGCATCGCAATCTGTTGTCAGAGGAAGATATAAAAAGTGTGACAAATCATTTCAAAAAAGTCAAGAGCTTCCGTGTTTTGCGTGGTGGCTCCTGGGTCACTACAGTTCAAGACTTAGGTATTTCTAATCGCTGCCCCAATCATCCTCGGCTCACGAACCCTGAGATCGGATTTCGTTGTGTTAAATCTTTATCCCCATGATTCTTTGTCTAATTACATTTGATATTTGTGTAAACACCATATTCCTAAAGGTTTAAAGATGTCTAAACGCGATGAATTTATAGCATTCATAGATGATTTAAAATCGGTTTCAGCAACTATCACAGAAGAACAACGAAAAGGTCTTCTGCGCAGAGCAGTACAACAGCATGATCTTTCCGCTGCAGATGCCGTTGATATTCTGAAAACATCAGGACTGGTAATCGGTGAAAAAGAAAATTATTTTGAAGTGTTAGGTATCTCAATTGAAGAATTGCAAAACTTCAGTGAAGATGCTATCGCAGCGCAAGTTGAAGCAGCACACAAAAAACTATATACTGCTTCATTAAGAGCAGGTGGTCGCCCTCGTGTTGATGGCAAAACAGAAGAACAGTGGCGGGCTCTTCTGAATCAAGCATGTGACGCTCTCAAAGATGGTCAGAAACGTCAAGCACACATTGCAATGCTTCAAAATGATGTGCTACCTCCCATTGAATCTTTCTCTGAAGAAGCATTTATTGATACGAAGACTGAGACTATTCCATCAAGAACTTCAGAACAAGATAGTATGGCGCTTATCCCTGCTGGTGATTTCCAAATGGGAAGCGACGATTATGATGCCAACGTTGACGAAAAACCCGCACATACAGTCTACGTAGATGCATTTTATATGGATAAATATCCCGTGACAAACGCACAATATAAAGAGTTTCTTAATGCGAACCCACAGTGGCGTAATCTTGGGTTGTTTGATTATCATCTAATTTTTAGAAGATATCGAGATAGCGACTACTTGAAAAATTGGTTTAAGGGCAAATATCCAACAGGGAAAGCTGATCATCCGGTGAATTGGGTCAGTTGGCATGCTGCGATGGCTTATGCAAAATGGGTTGGCAAACGTTTGCCGACAGAAGCAGAATGGGAAAAGGCAGCACGCGGCGGAGTTGAAGGTCAAAAATATCCATGGGGCAATACGATATATGCTCACAATGCAAACTTTGATCAGCGTGTTGGGGAAACGACACCTATAGGGAAGTATCCTGCGAATGAATACGGTTTGTGTGACATCGTAGGAAACGTAGGAGAGTGGTGTCTTGATGAATGGAACAGCAAATTCTATCAGTTTTCAGAAAGACGAAACCCAGTTTCCGGTGATAGTATAGATAGTATCATAAATACCCTTACAAAACAGAAAAAACCTCGCGTGATACGAGGTGGTTCCTGGCATTCAGCAGAGCATGAGGTGCGTGTTTCAAATCGTGACCGATTAGCCCCTTGGAAAACAAACAGTCTCGTAGGGTTTCGTTGTGTAAAGTCTGTAGAGCCTTAATTCTCGTTTGATATGCTAAAAATCAGATACATTTTAAATAGGACTAAAATATGCGTGAACGCGATGCCTTTATAGATTTCATCAATAGACTCAAAGCGGTTTCACCCACTATTACCGACGAACAACGCAAGGGACTTCTTCGTCAAGCGATGCAGGAGCATCAGATTTCAGCGACTGAGGCTGCTGAAATACTAAAAGCATCAGGGTTGATTGTCGGTGAAAAGGAAAACTATTTTGTGGTGTTAAGTATCTCAATTGAGGAATTGCAAAACTTCAGTGAAGATGCTATCGCAGCGCATGTTGATGCTGCACACAAAAAACTATATACTGCTTCATTAAGAGCAGGTGGTCGTCCTCGTGCCGATGGAAGAACAGAAGCACAGTGGCGAACACTTTTGAATCAAGCCAGAGAGACCTTGATTGACCCACAAAAAAGGCAGGAATACGTTGCCATGCTTCAGCATAATGAAGCAGACGCTCTTTTTAAGGAAGAAATATCTCTAATTTTCGAGCCATCTGATGTTCCCAACACAATTAGTCGGGAATTAAGTCATCAGACAGTTCCTGATGATCTTGATATTCCGGATGATATGGTATTCATTCCGGCAGGTGAATTTCAAATGGGATGCAATGACGATGAGGCAAATGAAGACGAGTATCCAGTGCACACCGTTTTTGTTGACGCATTCCTTATAGATAAATATCCATTGACAAATGTACAATATCAGGAATTTCTTAATGCTAATCCACAATGGCGTAAACCCCCGAAATGGTATGAATCGCGTCCAGAGCGTATAGCTTGTATTCCTAAGAAATATCACGATGGTGATTACTTAAAGCATTGGACAAGAAATAACTATCCAAGGAAAGAGGACGATCACCCGGTGACTTGGATTAGTTGGTATGCTGCGATGGCGTATGCACAATGGATAGGTAAGCGATTGCCAACAGAGGCTGAATGGGAAAAAGCGGCACGCGGAGGATTAGAGGGTAATAAGTACCCATGGGGAAATTCTATCGGTCCCACCAATTTAAATTATGATTTATATACTGGTAACACAACATCCGTAGGAAAATATCCAGCAAACGATTATGGATTGTATGACATTGCAGGCAATGTGTTTGAATGGTGCCTTGATAAATGGGATAAAGAATACTATATAAGCTCCCCACGGAACAATCCTATTTCCGATGGTAACATAATAAACGTAGTCAATAATTTCACAGAGATAGATACATCTCGAGTGTTGCGTGGCGGTTCTTGTGTTAGTACGCCTCAAAACACGCGAGTTGCATATCGTCATAGAAATACGCCTATGTTTACGTGTTTTACTATCGGTTTTCGTTGTATAAAATCTGTATAAATCTAATACCAAGTTAAATTTGTTCTACTATTAGTGAATTCTTAGAAGAGCGAATGGAAAATGCGTGAACGCGACGAATTCGTTGAGGTCATTAACACCTTCAAAACTGTATCACCGAGTATTACTGACATCCAACGGCGCGGGCTGCTAAAACAGGCAGTGCAGAATTATGGTCTTTCTGTTGAGGAAGCTTCAGAGATTCTAAAGTCTTTGGGATTGGTAGTCGGAGAAGAGGTGAACTATTTTGAGGTATTGGGTCTTTCAGTAGAGGACATTCAGGGTTTTGACGAACAAACTATCGTGAGCATTGTTGAAGCGGCGCATGAGCAGCACTATAAAGCATCGTTGCGCGCCGGTGCGCGTATTCGCCCTGACGGAAAAACAGAAGAACAGTGGCGTAATATCCTGAATCAAGCGCGTGGAACCTTAGTAGATACACAAAAGCGGAAAGAATATTTGGCGACCCTCCTGCTTCAAGATGACATGCCAGAGATTGTTCCGAACGACTTGCCTCAATCCAATAATGAATTTGAGGACCCTGAACCAACTCCAGAAAATGAGATTGAGAATGTCTCAAGTGCCGATTCAGTATCGGTTGCTCCAAGTGTTGATGTTCCTAATGATATGGTATTTATCCCTGCAGGAAGGTTTCAGATAGGCAGTCAGGGTAAGGATGAAGATGGCAGTGGAATTACTACACATACTGTTTACTTAGGTCCGTTTTTTATGGAATGCCAAATATCCTGTGACCAATTCGCAATACAAGAATTTTTTGAATGCCAACCCTCAGTGGCAGAAAAAGAGGCACGCGGTGGATTAATCTGAAATTTATCATCCTTGGGGTGACGGAAATTGACTTATCGAACTTACGGAGTGGCAATCAACTAGTGTTGCGAGAGTATCCAGCTAACGACTATCTATGACGCGAATGGTGTCTTGATGAATACGATCACAGTTCGCAATCGTAACCCAGGTTTAATTGTTGACAGTATTAGTGATGCAACAACTGGCTTATCTTGGGCGCGAACGGGTGCGGAAATTGCGGATGTGCTGATCCAATTGTCATACCAGTTACGGGTTTCGATGTGTAAAAGATATTACACCTTAAACCATCTTCCATTACTTGGATCCTATTCAACTCTTATGGTATCAGGGAATCCCCAATTTAGTTTAAAAAAACACTCTGTTATCAAGTTAACTGCGAGTAAAGGTTTTGAAGCAAGATATTTTATCTTATCCGCTATACGTGTGCCCCCAGCAAATCGCAATACTGCTAATGCTGCATTTCGCAAAGCAGCCATAACTTGTGGAATAGCACTACATCGGACAAGCGATGCGTCTTCTCCGAGTTGAGTATCGCGTATCCAGTGTGCCTTGTTCTCTATTGACCAATGCCCACGCCGTATTTCAAGTAAGCGCTTTGCAGATGCTGCTTCGGGTGTCAGACTTGTAATACCATACTGGACTTTGATTGTTTCTTCTCCTGTATTCAGGTTTTTGTAAGTATAACGATATTGGAAGCACTTGTGCTATACCCGGCCAGTCCAGATATTCGTTGAGGCTTGTGCTTGCTCTCAGACACCTTGTCTGTAGTCTCCCATGTGATTTTTCATAAGTCTCGTGCGTCTAAATAGGGTATCCCAATAGAGGATGTGTTGCGTCCTCAGAAAGTGTGTCAGCAACGCCTTGAAAGAGTTTTTGGATATCATCGTAAAGGTCCGGTTGGTTGTCTTTGACAGGGAGCATATAGTCTCCATTACCATCTATGATGGCGTGGCAGAAAGTTTTCTGTGTCAAAAGTGCGTCTGTTGTGATGACTTTACCATTCACATCAAAGTTCTTGAGGATCCCTGTTGAGATCGGTATTTCGTTGGTCTTGCCACTGATACCTTGTTGTGTAAGTATAACCCCTAACTCATGAGAAACAACGGAGAGTAAATGGCTTATTGTCGCACCACATTTTTTGGAAGCACACATCGTTTTACCTTCTATAACGACTACGCCAAGACAACCTTCTAAATCAGACCGACTTTTACAAACATCTTCTACCCAGTTTGTAATGTCTTTTCAACAACATCAGCTTTTAGCTATCGCAGAACATTATGTATCGTTGCGGGACAAGGCGATGTCTTGTGTGTAAAACCGAGTGCTTGGACGAGGTCTGGTTGATATCGTGCCCAATTTGCGATGGAGGTATAACCTTTATGTCCAGACATAAAACCAATAAGGACGAGTCCGAGGATTGAGTTCAACGGGTGTCGTTTTCCTTTCTCGTTGCGCGGATCTTCGATTTCTGCTAATCTATCTAACAAGTGTCGGGAATCTTTCTCTGGGCATTTTCCACCTCAAAGGTAAGATTTTTAAGGTGAAGTATAGCAGATATAGCGTGAAAAATCATGCTATATCTGCATATCCAAAAATATTAACGCTTGTGATAAGAAACAGATAAAATGCCTAAAACTAAATAACCCTGGGGAATCCCGTTTTTCATTGTTTTTTCTCATCTTATATGCTACAATTCGGTTATTCAACACAACCTAAAACCCCACTTGTAATTCCTTTTGGGAAGGAGGAAAAGATGCAACTTTATCTGGTAACAGAAGTCATTGATGGATACTTTTAAGGTTGACCCTCCAATTCCCCGAAACTTTGCTTTGCAAACACCTATGCAAAGGTTAAGAGGTGATACCCTTGCTGAAACTCCCATGCAACGGTTGGAGACTCCGAATGTACTTACAAAAGTTCGTTTAGCGAATATAAATGCGCCAGAAATTCAGACGCTTCCAGGGAAACTGGCAACGACCTATTTAAGGGGACTCATAGAGAGAAAGCAAATAACTCTCAAACCGACTGGGGTTTCTTATGATCGCGTCGTTGCAGATGTGTGGCTTTATCCAAACAAGCTTTTTGTTAATGCCGCAATGGTTTATAAAGGATATGCAAGAAGGGCATAAACAGCACTTGATCATGGAGATACGGTTTGGTTTTCGCATGCTTATATTTCCAAAAACCCAGGATGTTAACTCACACCAAAGTTTTTTTAAATAGCATCTGATGGATGATTTTAAATCTATAGTTTGTGTTCATAATCCTCCTCCCGCAGACGCGACTTTGTGGAGATACATGGATTTTCCGAAATTCGTATCAATTTTGGAGAATTGTGCTCTATTTTTCCCAAGGGCAGACAAATTAGATGATCCTTTTGAGGGTGCTTTCCCTAAAAAGAATATGGAGGCGCGTCAAACCAATTTACACCCGGAATTTGAAGAAGCAATGTCAATATCTGGATTTTCAACCTTTGATTTGTTTTGGAAGCAACTCCCACGTTTTACGTTGATTAACTGTTGGCATAAAAGTGGTTATGAATCTGAGGCGATGTGGAAATTATATTCTACCGTACAAGGAGGGATCGCAATCAAAACGCATTTCAATTTATTCGTAGAGAGTTTCACGGCAAACGAACAAATTCATATTGGAATGTTTAAGTATGTAGATTATGATAATGACAAAATCCCAGAAGATGACCGTTGTCACCTTACTTGTATAAGCGCAAGAGTTTTACCCATGAACAGGAAGTAAGGGCAATTATTCAGGACTTGCCTACTGGAAATATCATCCAGACTCAGGATATCTACGATATTGGCGTTTACTGTGAAGTGGATCTGAAACTGATGATTAAGAAGTAGTTATTGATCCTTTTGCTCCTGAATGGTTACTAAACCTCGTCCAACAAGTTGCTATACGCTATAGATTAGAAGCACCTATTAACAGATCTCATCTCACAGAATCACCTACGTGGTAATCCTCAAATTCTCAGGCAACAAAGTACTGGTATTTAGCATCAAGCCTTAAAAGAATAGTGTCACACATGTCAAAACGCGAAGAATTTATTACAGTCGTCAACACACTTAAAGCGTTATCGTTAACGATTACAAGTGAGCAGCGCAAAGCACTTCTTCAGCAGGCAGTACAGCAATACGACCTCTCTGCTGATGAAGCGAATGAAATTTTGAAAGCATCAGGGTTAATTGTCGGTGAGAAGATAAATTATTTTGAAGTGTTAGGGTTTTCCCTTCAAGAACTGCAAAACCAAAACGAAAAGACCATCGCTATTCAAGTTGATGCAGCGCATAAAAAGCAGTATAGTGAATCGTTACGTGCTGGCGGACTCCCGCGTAGAGATGGCAGGACGCAAGAACAGTGGCGAACACTTCTGAATCAAGCGCGTGATACCCTGAAAGACCCACAAAAACGACAACAATATCTCACTACATTTTTGTTTCAAGAGGATTTATCTAAAATACCTTCGCACGACACGTCAAATCCTGAAGATAGATATCATGACTCGGAACCGGCAACTGTAAGTCTTCCAGAAAATATCTTACTACCTAAGCCTTCAAGTGTTGACTCAGCAAAAGTAGTTCCAACTCCTAACGCCTCTGGAGACATGATGCTAATTCCGGCAGGCGAATTTCAAATGGGAAGCAATAATAGTAAGGCAGATAACGGCGAAAAACCATTACACAATGTCTATGTTGACGCGTTCTATATGGACAAACACTTGGTAACCAATGCACAGTATATGGAATTTGTAACTGCTAATCCGCAGTGGCATAAGTCATCAAAATGGTATGAATGGGGCAAAAAACAGAAGACATCTATTGCTAAGCGGTACCACGACGGTGATTACTTGAAACATTGGCATGAACACATCTATCCTAAAGAGAAAGCCGATCATCCAGTAACTTGGGTCAGTTGGTATGCAGCGATGGCGTATGCACGCTGGGTAGGAAAACGTCTGCCAACAGAGGCAGAATGGGAAAAAGCGGCTCGTGGTGGGCTAACAGAACAGGAATACCCATGGGGTAATACAATTGATTTTTCTCAGGCGAATTATAACAGCAGTGTTGGAGATACAACACCTGTTGGTGAATATCCAGCAAACGGCTACGGACTCCACGATATGGCTGGAAACGCCTGGGAATGGTGTCTTGATACGTATGACGCGGATTTTTATACGCACTCGCCGCATCGTAACCCGATTTCTGGCGCAAATACCGATGAATCAGTAACAAATGAATTAACGAATAATACTTCATTTCGTGTATTGCGTGGTGGTTCTTGGCTCGATTCACCACAATACATTCGTTCTGCTTTTCGCTATAAAATTAATCCAACACTTACACTCGCCAGAATCGGTTTTCGTTGTGTGCAGGCAGTAACAATTTGATTTCTGTTATCTTTATCTGAAACAAATTAGAAAACATGTTATGGTGGATTAGCAAATGTCTAAACGAGAAGAATTCATCGCGGCAATCAACATTCTCAGTGCTGCTTCACATGCAATTTCAGCAGAACAACGTATCGGTCTGCTTCAGCAGGCGGTACAGCAGTACGATCTATCTCCTGAAGAAGCGGATGGAATTTTGAAGACATCAGGATTAGTTGTCGGTGAAAGAGTAAACTATTTTGAAGTTTTGGGACTATCTATTGAAGAACTCCAAAACCAAAGTGAAACTATTATAGCAACTCAAGTTGACGAGGCACATAAGAAACTCTACAGTGAATCGTTAAGGGCAGGTGGTCGTCCTCGTGTTGATGGTAGAACAGAAGAACAGTGGCGAACACTTCTGAACCAAGCGCGTGATACACTAAAAGACCCACAAAAACGAAGTGAACATATTGCAACGCTACAGACTGAAATATCGCAACATGTTAATCTTACCTCGCGACAGGAATTCCCTACACCTGAAAGTACATCTTTAGGAATCTCTACTCCAGAAGATATGTTGCTGATCCCCGCTGGTGAGTTCCAAATAGGAAGCAGTAACAAAAGAACAAAAATCCGTAAAAAGCCAACGGATAAAGTTTACGTTGACACATTCTATATGGACAAATATCCTGTGACAAACGCACAATATAAGGTATTCATTGATGCCAACCCGCAATGGGGAAAACCATCAAAACGTGCCGAGTGGAACAGAGTAAAAAAGATCCTATCTATTTTTGGGAAATACCACGATGGAAACTACCTAAAACATTGGCATGGGAACAACTTCCCTGTTGGAAAGGATGACCATCCGGTAACACACATTAGTTGGTATGCTGCGATGGCGTATGCAGAGTGGGCAGGGAAACGTTTGCCGACAGAGGCGGAGTGGGAAAAAGCAGCACGCGGTGGATTAACAGGACAAAAATATCCATGGGGAGATCTCATGGATTCCAACATGGTGTTTTGTGGAAAAGGTATTGGTGAGACCACTTCAGTAGGACAATATCCTCCAAACAACTACGGTTTGCATGACATAGTTGGGAACGTCTGGGAATGGTGTCTTGATGAGTATGCTCCGAATTATTATACTTCTTCACCGGTTCGGAATCCAGTTGCTGGGGCGAGTACGAAAGAGAATTTAGGTTTTTGGCTATTCAACTTCCGAACCGTTACAACTGATCGTGTTTTACGGGGTGGGTCCCTGTTTACTTCATCAGAACCCATTCAGACAGCTATACGGCGTGGACGTTCACCCCTCATCACCACGTTATATTCAACAAAACTTGTGACCTCTAATTCAGCAAGGTTCGCGGCTAACATCGGGTTCAGATGTGCTTGGGATACACGGCTTAAATCAAATCATTATAAACTGTTTTGATTCTTACTGTAGATACGTCTACATAATCTTACAAGAGAGAAATTGACTATGAAAAATACAAATAACTATGTTTTATGGTATAACAAACCTGCTGAACAGTGGACAGACGCACTTCCCGTTGGAAACGGACGGCTTGGTGCGATGGTGTTCGGCGGCGTCCAACGGGAACGCATTCAACTCAACGAAGATACGTTATGGGAAGGCGCTCCTCAAGATACGAATAACCCAAAGGCTTTGGAAGCACTTCCGAAGGTGCAACAACTGCTTTTTGATGATAAAAACGACGAAGCGACAAAACTGGCAGGTGAAACGATGCTGGGTGTGCCACATCGTATTAAGTCGTATCAATCTTTAGGCGATCTCATCTTAGAATTTCCGCATGATGAGATTACGGATTATCATCGAGAACTTGACTTAGACACAGGCATCGCAAAAACGACCTATCGCTATGGCGATGTCAGTTTCAGTAGGGAGGTTTTCGCAACAGCAGTTGATAACATCATCGCTATCCGAATTGAATCAGATCCATCAGAGCACATAACTTTTGATGCCACGATGACGCGGGAACAGGATGCCACCGTTGAAGCTATCTCTAACAATACACTCCGACTCAGTGGTCAGTGTAGCGATGGTATTGTTCGATTTTCAGCGTATTTACAATTGAACGTTGAGGATGGGCATGTTCAGTCGGAAGGTGACCGAATCTCTGTCAAAGAAGCCAATGCTGTTACCCTTTTACTCGCTGGTGCGACAAGCTATATTAATCAAAAGGATGCAAGCGGTGACCCACATCAACTTTGTGAGAATTATCTTGCTGCTGTTGAGTCAAAATCTTATGAAGCAATTCGGGCAGACCACATCGCAGAACATCAACCCCTTTTCCGAAGAGTTGACTTGAATCTCGGTTCTACCGATGCTGAAAATCTGCCAACCGATGAACGTTTAGCAGCAGTTAAGGAAGGCGCGTCAGACCCGGGACTCGTTGCACTTTACTTCCAATATGGACGCTATCTTCTGATGGGAAGCTCGCGCCCTGGATGCCTCCCCGCAAATCTGCAGGGAATCTGGAACAATCACATGAAGGCACCGTGGAATAGCGATTTTCATACCAACATCAATCTACAGATGAACTATTGGGTGCCAGAAGTCTGTAACCTTGCAGAGTGCCATAAACCGCTATTTGATTACATGGACACACTGGTTGAACCCGGCAATCAAACAGCGAAACGACATTACGGTGCTGAGGGTTGGGTTGTCCATCATCTCTCTGATGTATGGGGATTTACAACACCTGCTGATGGAATCTGGGGCATCTCACCGATGGGTGCAGCATGGTTGTGTGAGCATGTGTGGGAACACTACCTTTTCGGTGGAGATGTGGAATTTTTAAAGAAACAGGCATATCCATTGATGAAAGGCGCTGCCCGTTTTGTCCTTGATTTTCTTGTTGAAGCACCTGAAGGGACACCCGTTGCTGGTAAACTCGTCACGAATCCGTCTCACTCACCCGAAAACAGTTTCCTTAAACCCGATGGTGAACGTTCCCTCTTTACTTATGCCGCAACGATGGATCTGGAGATTATCCATGAACTCTTCACAAACTGTATCGCTTGTATAGATGTTCTCGGTGGTGATGCAGATTTTCGCGCTGAGTTGGCTTCTGCGCTTGAACGTTTGGCACCACTTCAAATTAGCGAGAAAACGGGACGGCTTCAAGAATGGGTATTCGATTACGACGAACCGGAACCTGGGCATCGGCACATGTCCCACATGTATGGACTGCATCCGAGTTGCCAGATAACGTTGCGCGGCACGCCAGAGTTAGCGGCGGCAGCAAAGAAATCATTAGAATATCGGTTGCAGCACGGCGGCGGACAGACAGGATGGAGTCGAGCTTGGCTCATTAACTTCTTTGCAAGGTTTGAGGAGTCAGAGGAAGCATACAACCATCTACAAGCACTACTTGCGAGGTGTACGTTGACAAACCTGTTTGATACGCATCCACCATTCCAGATTGACGGCAATTTCGGCGGAACTGCGGGTATCGCTGAAATGTTGTTACAGAGCCATGCTGGTGAGGTTAACTTACTGCCTGCACTTCCAAAGGCATGGGCTACAGGATATGTCAAAGGGTTACGCGCCCGTGGCGGATTTGAGATAGATATGGCATGGGAAAATGGAAAACTCACCCAAGCGCAATTGTTATCAACTCTTGGGAATGATTGTTGGGTACGGACACCCGGCACTGTCTCAGTGACATGTGATGGTGAAAGAGTTAAATATTCTCAGTCAAAGGATGTTGTTAACTTCCACACGGAAGCAGGCAAAACTTACACCATTTCGGCTTAGCTTGATGCCAGAAAATATGAGTCTTATATTGGCAAACAGAGTTGATCGGTATACTGTCTGATTCGCTCGTTTGCCAATTTTATATATTCCTCTTCAATATCGTAACCGACATAATGCCGACCTGCCTTCACAGCACTCAAACAGGTTGTTCCGCTCCCACAAAACGGGTCTAATACGACATCCCCAACGAAAGTGTAAAGTTGAATCAATCTGTGTGGTAACTCTTCAGGAAAGGGGGCAGGATGACCGATACGTTTGGCAGAAACGGAAGGAAACGTCCAGACGCTTTTTGTCCATTCTAAAAAATCCTCTTTGCAGATAGAATTTTCTTTGTCATTACGTTGCCGAGAAAAGGAATCTTTGGAGAAAACAAGGATATATTCGTGAATGTCCCTTAGCACAGGGTTTGCTGCTGACAACCAACTTCCCCATGCCGTAGAACTTCCCGCGCTCGCAGCTTTGTCCCAGATGATTTCCCCGCGCATATAGTAACCGATGTCCAACATATCTTCTATGATGCAACTATGCAATGGGATATACGGTTTCCGTCCTAAATTGGCGATATTAATACATGCCCGACCCCCAGTTACCAATTTTTTGTAGGTTTCGGCAAACACGGCACGGAGAAGTTCTCTGTATTCATCTAATGACAGATCGTCGTCGTATTCCTTTTTTGCGTTATAGGGGGGCGATGTAACCATTAGATGGATGCTGCCATCTGGTATTTCGGACATCTGCTCGCTGGAGGTGCAATAAAGTTGGTCAAGGTTTTCTGCAAGGATTGGGTTTTCTATCCATTCTTCGGGTTCTGGAGGTTCTTGATCTGCGTAAAGTTTGCCCTTATAAAATTCAGTGGAGTCGTGATTGATTCTCCCAGGTGTTCCGAACGCGCTTGTCTGGGTGCCTTGCCTTTGAGATTCCGAGTTTGATTTATCCATATATTCCATCCACTTTAATACCGATCCGGATACCAAAAAATCACATCACGTTTTGGAAACAACGTCCCTAAAAACGCGGAAACCTCTGGAGACATTGAACCATCCGAATTCACTTCCTCCCATCCTATTTCACCGAACAGCAGTTGCCAAAAATCTCCTTCGCTGATTTCCAAGTTAACCGCATCTGATGCATCATCAACAATTTGAATTGTATTATTCCCATCGTAACGTAACACTGCTTGTTGGTCATTGACAGTAGGGAATTTTACTGCAAGTTGCGGGAACGATTCCTCGGAAGCAGCAATTTGTGATTCCCACTCCACCACGAATCGCCGCAAAAGCACAGATAAACTGACAGCATAGAGCATCATTGCCGTATCGGTGATTGCGTTTAAATCACTGTCGCAAACTGTTTTGAGACGTTGGACAAATGGATGTTGCGGTGAGAATATACCGTTTATCTCTTTAACGCCATTTTGCTGTACACGCTTCTAACAGGTAGGATACAAGCACGTCCAAAACATCTGGATTATCAGGTAGACACCCTACTTCGCGCACCTCCACACATTTTCCATCTATCTCATAGTTGAGATAGCCTCCGATGCTACCGTTTTGATGTGCGACAACAGTCGGCAGAATATCACGAATGCGCGAAGGCTCCATATCCCAATAAGCGCGTGTCCGAGAAATAGTACCGCTCTGTTGCGCGTTAGCGATGTCATATATTGATGCAACGGGGTCTAAATCCGTTTCTAAGTTGAAATCTTTGACCTGCCAGTCCGACGGTTTTTCAACCTTCATTTCAGAGTTAAACTGTGTCTTGAAACCGTGAAGCGGTAAGGAGGTCCACCCGAGTCTTTGGTAAAATTCTTCTGGTATGATGGTAAACAGTACGCCAATGTCACATCCCGTTGTCTCCAGATAACCAATTGTATCTTGCATAAGTGCAGACGCATAACCCACACCACGATATTTGGGATCTGTGCAGACGCCACCGATACCTCCCATTGTCACAAGAGATGCTCCGACTCTTATCCTACGTTCCCAGACGCGCAAAGTTGAAACAACCTGATCATTCACAACAACGACTCGGGTCTGTGAAAGTCTATAGCTGCTATCACCCCGCACATACTGCCAATACCGTTCATGCTGACCCGGATTGAACGCTATACAGTTGAGTTCAACGACCTGTTCTAATTCTGATGCTTTTGCTGCTCTAATTTCCATTCATCTGTCCTAAAGTTAATTTATTGCATTGAGAAGACTACACCTAACGCTTCATTTGGTGTTTGTATCAATTTTTCGCATGCCTCAGCAGCTTGGTCAATTGGCACAATATCAGTAATTACCGCTTGAACGTCTAATTTTCCTTCAGACATGAGACGCAGCGATAATTCTAAGTTGCGTTGTGTTGGCCACGGCACAAACACTGGCGGATAATCTGCCCCATGTTCATAATCTTCATCGTGATAGCCAGGTCCTGTACGCGCAGCACTTATAACGTCAACGTTCCCGAGTCCCGCTGCAAAGCCGTGTGTAATGCTTGCCCCTCCGACAATGACAATCCGCCCCATTTTGTGCGTATCTGGTGCTGTTTTCAGCATCGCGCGGATCTGTTGAAAAGCACTTGTTGCATCCCCACCGAACGCAATAATTCCACAATCCATCCCATATCCCCTTGTAAAGTCCTCCGCAAACGGAATCGGATTCGTTTCAGAGATGTTTATCGCGCGATCTATTCCCGCGTTTTCAGCAATGCCTAACCGCAACGGCAACCTATCTAAACCGACAACATACGCCCCAGCAGTTTTAGCAATCTGGCTCGCAAATTGCCCAAGTATGCCCAGCCCAGCAATAACAACGTTTTCACCAATGCGGATACGCCCGCGTTGCACAGCATGCAGTGCTGTCGCCGCGAGGTGGATAGATGCTGCTTCCTCGGACTTGACATTATCAGGAATCTTCGCGCATAAGTTATGCGGCACACAGGCATACGTAGCGTGTAGCGCATAACCACCTCCCATGCCTGCTACCCTATCACCAATCTCAAATCCATCACAATCTCCTTCTTTGCCGATGACGACACCTGCATTCGTATATCCGAATGGACGTTGCTGTGATGCGTCACCCGGATTCTCGCGTCTCCGTTTGATACCACCCAGTTCCGTCCCCCGGGCTTACCATGGAGGCGTGAACCTCAATCAGCAGTTGTCCCGGTTTCGGTGCAGGTGTTTCCTGCTCCTCTGTTGATATACGTCCCGCATCATTCCGCATCACAACTTTTCTTGTTTTGCTCATAGATGTTCCCTCATTTTTATTTTACAAAAACGATTTCCCTCTCTTGTAGGAGGGATTTTCAATCCCGACTGTATTTTATGCTATTTCACCTTTGTTGTCAAACCAAGATAAAAAATTTATTTTAAGTCGGAATTCTCCCCAAATTACGTGAATCTCAATAAAGGCAGTGATTATAGTCACTGGGAGGAGATGAATGATAACGTTCTAAATCGGCAATTTTTGGAAACAGGCAGCGAAGAAGCGCTGAATCTGCTTATGCAAAAGCATTATAAGCCGATACGCGCTTACGTTTTCACGATCCTGGAAAACGACCAAGATGCCGATGAAATCACGAATCAAACCTTTCTCAAAGCCTTCAACAAGAGGGAAACGATTAAGTATCCTGATAAACTTGTCGGATGGTTATATACCACAGCGAAAAATGCGGCGATTGACCGATTAAGAGACAGAAAAGGAGAAGTTAATCAGATGTCTGAATTCGTCTCTCTTGATAATATGAGTGGTGAAGTAGAAGACGCATCATTGCTTGCAGCACAGCAGGCACAACAGACACAACAGACTGAGACAGAACGTTATCTGTTGAGACGTTTCCTGCGGCTACTTTCTGAAAAGGACCTTGAGGTTGTTGAACACCTATCGGATGGGCTAAGGCCGAGAGAGATTGCTGAAGCGATAGGTTCCACTGCTGAAGCAATTCAAAAAAGGTGGGAGCGTATACTCAAATGGTTACGCCCAATCGCTCATAATTTAGACGAACTGATTGATAACCTTCCATCTCAAGAACAGAAGATTATGGAAAGGTATTTAGACAATCAACCTCTCGAAGAGATTAGTGAAAAATTAGACACCTCTCCGACTGACATTGAAGTGTGCGTGAAACGTGTGATAAAGCGGTGGAAGAAAACCGCAACGCAAAACGCTACTACAAAAGTTAAGCATGATAATTGATTTTGTGTGTAAGTCAGATTATATATGTATTGTCTAAACCCGGATTCTCAGTGTTCTAAATTATAAGGATTATTGGGATATAAGTGTTCTTGAAACAGACACACGTGTCCCATTTGGTAATATTTTATTCGAAAAATCAACGATGTACATTTTTCAATTTTTTATTGAAACTTAGTTTTTTCTTGACAAACGTTTTATCATAACTATACAATTAAGGAGACATGATAATGAAGAGGATTTTGCTAACCTTAATGATTGTCATTGTACTTGTACCTGGCACATCCACAGTTCTGATGGCGGGTGGTGGTGGTGGCATGGATCCAATCACCGAATACAGAAGACAAGTATACAGATGGGAATTAATTAAGTTTAATCAAGAAGTCCAGGCAAATGGTTATAGACTTACTAAGGAAGGGTATAACAACTCAATAGAGGAACTTGAGCCAGAACTTCAAGCTGCAGAGGATGAATACAACTCAATAGAGACACGTCGGATAATTGCTATCGGTGAAAAGAATGCAGCGTATAGTGATATGATGTATGCAAATAGCATGCTTGATTCGTTGTCAAATAGATCTCCGAGTCAAGTACCACCGGGTGCATGGGATTACTGGACAGGCAGACGCAACGAAGCACGTGATCGATATAACCGTTATTCAGCAGAGGTTCCCATGATAGAAGCCGAACTTGCAACGGCAAAAACGAAATTAGACGATCTGCAGGGACGTATGGACAATCTGATCTCAAAGCGAGATTATGCGAAGTCGAAGGAAGACTATCACAGCGGCAAGGTAACTGAAGCACAAACAGAGATAGATCGATTAAACGGTCTTATAGACGAATTACTCCCGGATCCCGATGATAATTGAGACTTCTGTAGAGATAACAATTCACTCTGCCCGAACGTGGCTAATCACTAAATAAGGAGGAATACGACAATGACAAAAAGTAGAGCATTCATCGCTTTAGCGATACTCATATTACTCGGTAGCGGCATCGGTGTTGTTTATTTTCAACAGAACTATGAAATCACAAGAAAAACCCCTGAAGTCACAGACTCTGTGGAGGAAACACCGGAACTAAACCAAAACTTACAGATGCTGAGCTTGCAGATTATAGGTATCGTCAGTCTGTAAAGAATATGAGGGAAATCCATAAAGGTGATCCTGATGAGTTAGAAAAGTTTTTGAACTCTCCTATACACAAACAGATTGCAGCCAAAGTAAAGTCTCCAGATGAGATCACGGCAGAACTGAGTGCATTATCTGATGAAGAGTGGCAAATTCGACGTAAAGAATTTAATGAAAGACTGAAACGGGTTAAAGAAGAAATAAAAAAAGATGCCGAAAACCCGGCTTTATCACCACTTGAACTCAAGCAGAAATTTGAACAACAGTTAAGAGAGTATCAAGAATGGGATGAGGAAATAGAACGGCGTTTACAGTTGTATTTAAAAATGAAACGGGAAAATTCCGAAATTCTTGAGGACAATCTTGATGAACCCCCACACCCAGAACGTTATCCTGTTAAACCTGTCCCCCCATTTGCCGAACCTAATAAACCCCCAGATAACAATCCATGGAACGAGGTTGTAACGGAATGGGATGATGCGCTGATTGAGGATTATCGGGATTTGTTTACGGATACAGATAAAGCAGCAAGAGACGCGTTCTCACAACAACTGCCAACTGAAGACGCTCGCAAATATTATGAGAGCAGACAAGCAGAACTGCATAACGAATATGCGTCACGGATTCGCGCCCAACTTTCGGGAATACCGCCTGAAAAGCGAACGGAAGTCATGGAAGGGATTCGCCGAGAACTGAGTAGAACATGGGATGCAGATTTCATAAATGCTGTCATGCGCCAGTTGCAACAGGAAAAATAGAACAAATTTTTAACAAGAGCATAGGCAGGTAACCGATGTGTTACTTGCCTATGCTCTTGTCTGTTGCAACTTCATCTATTCAACCTTTGTAACGAGACTTTAAATACCCACCAACACCGCCTCCCATCAGTTTTCAACATAATCGCACCGAGTTGATCCGTTCGTAACTGCACACAATTCCTCTCCCGATACCGCCTAACCACATCCCACATGCGGAAATTGAAACCTATTCCTTTTAGATGACCTAAAGCCGAAGCAGATGGCTGAAGCGATAGGTTCCACTGTTTCCTTATCTTCCATCTCAAGAACAGAAGATAATGGAACGGTATTTAGACAATCAACCTCTTGAAGAGATTAGTGAAAAATTAGGTATTTCCCCGACTGATGTTGAGGTGTGCGTGAAACGTGTAGTAAAGCGGTGGAAGAAAACCGCAACGCAAAACGCCACTACAAAAGTTAAGC
The DNA here is from genome assembly GCA_965219695.1 of Candidatus Poribacteria bacterium. GTDB lineage: Bacteria > Poribacteria > WGA-4E > WGA-4E > WGA-3G > MSPOR6. Next base: position 156,248 of record CBDCOJ010000029.1, read on the forward strand.
GGGAGAATAATTGATTTATTTTATTTGATTTGATAAATTGGAGGAGAAATGGTACAATTTGCAAAGATGCTGTCCGTTATGAATTCAAAGTGGAAGTAAGCACGAACGGATAGTATTTGCAAATTGCATTTTCTCCTTCTATTAACACTGACTTCTTGGACAGAAGTTAGAAAGGAAGGAAAGGAAAATGTCAAACATTTTAACTTGGGATATAAAACCGATACAACTACCGAAAGTGAACTCAAACTTGCTTGCCGTGATTAGCATGATTGTCATATGTATAATGGCATTTTTGATGGTTCAACCTATATTGGCACAAAGCAGCTATGACCCTTGTGAAGTTGAAAGGTCATCACGAAACACAGCCCTTCTTGCCTTGGCTCTTGCATCTACCACTCTATCTGTAACACTTCTTACCGGACAATGGTGGGCGATTGGTTTAGCAACAGCAGCTTTAGGCATCGCTATTCGGGCAGTTAATGATACCCAAGCAGCCCTCGACAGATGTGAGAAGGAAAATGGTTATGATGGAGATGGTTTCTGGGACGACGAGTGGATCGGCGGCGGCTGTATTAGCGGTGGTTGCGATGAGGATTATACATAAGAAATAATTAGATATTTCCTTGTGGTGACTAATGTGCTATGACATTTGGCATCTACAATTGTCTTGATAATTATAGGTTTACTATAGTACAACACACCGTGAATGTAGTCCGACACGCTTATCATATCTACTCAATTCAGTTCTCTTTGCTGTTAAAGGGAACTGAATTGAGTCTATCTGTAAGAGAGGTAACATCAATGAAAGTTTTAGATAAAATGCTTGCTTTGCGTAAACAAAGGACTATCTGGCTCAAGATTGCGTTAATTCTGTTTATTGCGTGGATATGTCTTCACATCTTCATCGTTCTAGATATAAACAAATTAAAAGTAGAGAACAGATCCGATGTAGATATCCGTGAACCAAGACACGAATTCATCCAGGACCGTTAACGTTCTAAATTTAAGGAGATTGAAATGAAAAAAGTTTTCGTTCTAACATTTTTTCTTTTTTTCTTACTGGGTGGGGTTGCTCTTTGGTATTTTGGTCATTATCGGAGCGCTCAAGAAATACAGAAGGCTGAGCCGGTAAAGATTTTTAAGTATACACAACCTAAAACAGAGGATAAAGAAATTGTTACACCTCAACATTTAGACGGTGCCGATACAGGATCAACTACGACCCAGGAAGAGATAGAGTCAAATCCAAAATCAACCGATGCAGCATCTGTGCCTCTCTTACAACACAAGCAATCTGAGATATCAAAGGAAAATCAGCCAGAACAATCTGAACAAGAAGCATCGGAACACGACCGTCTAACTAAAGAAGCACAAAACAGAAGATTAGAGCTGATTAAGCAAGAAAAGGAAGAGACTGCTGTCGCTTTAGAAGAGTCCGCGCTACTCCTGAATGAGGCACATACTATCCTCGCCAATCAACTTAAATCAATGTCAGTAGAAAAACAACTGACAGCATTAAAACAAATGCGAGAAGGAGTTCTCTCTAGCTTGCATCCATTAACACAAAAGCCCCTGCATGAAACTCCAGAACAAGCGAAAGTTGCATGGCAAGACTTATTGGATGGACTTGTTAAAGCGGGATATACATTGCCGGAGGGATATAAATGATAAAAAATGTTCACTTCCTATACTTTGTCGTTATCCTTGCAGTCATGGGAATCTTTTTCGTATTTATTGGTTACGCGACTGATATGCTTTCGATTCATATGCCCAAGCAACAGACACCGTTAGCAACAACCTCACGCGTGATAAAAAAGAAAACTTGTGCATGCTGTGCCAAGATATCAGTTCAAGATATAGAAATCCTTCAACAGAATAGAGAAAAAAGACTCGCACATCAACAAAGGTACAATCAGGCTACCGACATCATAACGCTATATGGGCTTAAGGAGGGGCTGCGTAAGCTCAAGCGATCAGATCCGGAGATTGCTGCACAGTTTGAACGCTTCCTTCTGAAACATCCCGCGGATAGCAAAAATGCCCGATCGTCTCTAATGAGGTGACAGAATGTTCACATGGAAACGTTTATTTCTCAGTTTAGGATTTCTGTTTCTTACCGTCATCATAGGGTGGGCAACATGGTATTTTACCATTGTCCGTCCTAAACTGATAGCAGAACCGATCATAAGGTACAACACCAAACCACAAATAACAGCGGCTGACAGAGTAGACGCAGCAGCAGGAGAAAAATCTCAAATAAAGAAAAATGGCACAGCGGAAACGCATAAAGATCTAAAAGATAGAAGTCAATCTGTGCGTGAGGGGAACAAAAACGCAACTGCTTCCCTTACACAAAAAGAGTCAGATAAACACACAGAACATCCGGATAAGTCTAATGGCAAGAAGTTAAGTGATGAGGAATTGGCGAAGAGAAAAGCCGATGCAGAAAGGATACTAAAGCATTATAGAACTCAGATAGATGAATTGCGCTATTCCACAAATGAACTCAAAAAGGAAAGTGAAAGATTTAAAGCGAGTTACAATGAAAACGAAATGCGTGCAAAACTTGTGAAGCGATTAAACTCTCTTTCTGCTAAAGAGCATCAAACTTACTTTGAAGATATCAAAAGTGGCAAAGCAGTTGATGATGTCCTTGAAACGGTGAGGAGCACATTTAAAGAAGGAGGAATTCCAGATAGCACTGTGCAAGTTTTCCTTGAATTGCTTAAACCACAATTTAGTGGGGAATCATATGCGGAGAAGCATTTAGAAGAACTTCGGGCACATGGATTCAAACCGAAGTTTTGAGAAAATGGAGAGTCACTTTTATGAAAGACAACTTTTTCCTATATAATGTTGGTGTTCTATTATGTTTTTAGGGATTGACTCACATCTCACACAAACTGTAAAATTTGGGACGTGTCGCCTTATACCTGGATATTTCCCTTATGACTTCGTTAAAGATGAAACCTTTGATGTCATTACAATGTTGGCAACCGTTGAGCATATCCCGATGAATGCCCTCCCATCTGTTGCAGATGCATGTTGGAAATATCTAAAGCCCAGCGGACAAGTCATTATCACAGTGCAACACCCACGCGTTGAGAGACTCCTTGACTTGCTAAAAGTTGTTGGAATCGTTGAAGGATTCTCAATACATGAGCATTACGGGTTCAATCCAGAGTGTCTTCCAAATATTTTCAATCAGTGGAATCTAATAAAATGGGAACGTTGGGGGTTCGGGTGTAATAACCTATTCATATTTGAAAAACCCTTATGGTAAAATATATGATTATTGACACATTAAATTCTGTCGTCCGTGGCATGTAGCGCATAGCCACCTCCCATACCTGCTACCCTGTCCCCAACCTCAAATTCGTCACAATCACCCTCTTTGCCGATGACAACACCAGCATTCGTATATCCGAATGCACGCTGCTGTGATGCGTCACCCGGATTCTCGCGTCTCCGTTTAACACCACCAAGTTCCGTCCCCGGACTGACCATTGACGCGTGGACTTCAATGCAGCTGCCCCTGTTTCGGCTCAGGCGTTTCCTGCTCCTCTGTTGATATACGTCCCGCATCATTCCGCATCACAACTTTTCTTGTTTTGTTCATAAAAGCTTCCTCGCATTTATCTTTTTCATATTTTGCACCCTTTCCGACTTAATACTGTGTCTTTAATTATAAAGGGGATCATACAACACTGTTTTGGTGAATCTATACCGGACGTTTTGTGTAAGTCTTATCTTATATATGAAGTTTTAACACTAACCGTAGTTTAGTCTATTTTGCTTTTATTGTCAAATCAACCAGGGACATTTTATAGTGAAACCTAAAAATAATTAGACACTTTCCTCCCACGGTAGGCGAGGTTTCCTAACCTCGCTAGTAAGGCGTGCCTGATTAATTCTGAAGACCACTATAATACCGATAAACACATGTGTATTAAGATTAAATTAGTTGTATATTCGGACGCATAAATCAATATTTTTCTAAAAAATGTACTATTTTATGTCGGAATTGTCCCCAAATTTACGTCACTATTTATGAAAGCAGTAAAAAATTTTTCTTCAGAGAGGGAAATCGAGGATGATGCACTGCATCGCTGGTTTTTGGAATCAGGGAGCGAAGAAGCATTAAGTCTGCTTATCTATGGAAGTATTATGAACCGCTCCGTGCTTCCGTTACCAAGATCATAGGAAATCATCACGATGCCGATGAAATCACGAATCAAACCTTTCTCAAAGCCTTCAACAAGAGGGAAGCGATTAAGGATCCAGATAAACTTGTCGGATGGTTATATACCACAGCGAAGAATGCGGCGATTGACCGATTAAGAGACAGAAAAGGAGAAGTTAATCAGATGTCTGAATTCGTCTCTCTTGATAATATGAGTGGTGAAGTAGAAGACGCATCATTGCTTGCAGCACAGCAGGCACAACAGACACAACAGACTGAGACAGAACGTTATCTGTTGAGACGTTTCCTGCGGCTACTTTCTGAAAAGGACCTTGAGGTTGTTGAACACCTATCGGATGGGCTAAGGCCGAGCGAGATTGCTGAAGCAATTCAAAAAAGGTGGGAGCGTATACTCAAATGGTTACGCCCAATCGCTCACAATTTAGACGAACTGATTGATAACCTTCCATCTCAAGAACAGAAGATTATGGAACGGTATTTAGACAATCAACCTCTCGAAGAGATTACTGAGAAATTAAGTATCTCCCCGACTGACATTGAAGTGTGCGTGAAACGTGTGATAAAGCGGTGGAAGAAAACCGTAACGCAAAACGCTACTACTAAAGTTAAGCGGGAGAATAATTGATTTATTGATAAGTTTTGTTAAAGTTGCACCGTAGATAGTATATGACCTGGGCAGTGTCCATTTATTTGTGTTTTTGTTTACAAATTACGAGAAAGGTGATACAATTAATGTTATCTACAGCGAGTTCTCTGACACTGATGTGTGGAAACTCTTCGGTGGGCACATAGAAAACTCTTATAGGCAACATGTTCCCGATCGCGTGTTATAACCGAACGGAGGATAAATATGGTTTGGTACACCTTTACAAATAAACGGTTACTCAGAGGATTTTGCCTTTTTATAGTTTTGTTACTCGGAACTCTCGGATGTCGGCAAACCCCAGAGGAAAATGAAACGCCTAAACTTCCCAAGGCACCTATTGAGACATCGAAATCTAAACTTGATGCCACAGATGCCGCTGGAAAAACGAAGTCCGACGCTGTTTCCGTTAAACAGTCTAATGAAACGAAAAAAACGGAAACAGAGGCGGAAGCTTTCATAGAGCGTTTTAACAAAATGTCGCCTGAAGAAAAAGCCTCTGCGATAAAAGCGGCGGATAAAATTGCCGAACAGTTGAGCAAGCAGATGAGAGAAGAAGATAAATATTTCGCGGAAAAGATGAGGAAACGTGCAGTCAAGACTGTAAAACATCTCAAAACGCTGTCACTTGCAGAACAGCGTGCTTACCTTAAAAAGGAGGAAACCGCGTTGTATAACTCCCCTTCTTTCAAAAAACTCGAAGCTGAGTTTCCGGGGTCAATAGATGATGAGTGGAATGAGCGATTACAGAGCTATATAGATGCCGGGTATACACTTCCTGACGGTGTAAACTTAAAATAATCTATTGTTACGACTCGAGAGTTTGCTAGTATTTTCATACCTTCAAGAGTGCGAATTACCCAATTTGAGATTTCCGTACTCTACTGCACAAAACTCAAGCGAGTCAAGCATATTTTAGATAACTGCTGTCTAATTAGACAGCAGTTTTGAAAAGGAGACAATCTATAATGGACTATCATCGCTTTGAATCGTAATCGACTCACCGGTCTGCAACTTATTGCTTTTCTGATGGTTTGTACATTCGTATTCGTCACAGTAACTCCAGTCATCCTTGCCTCGGAATCTGTTGCTGCTGACCCTTGTAAGGAAGAAAAACAGAAATTATCAGAAGCCGAAGAGAATGAGAGAGCGGCCTATCGTCGTTCGAGAGATCTCGAAAAGGAGTACGATAAGCGGGCAGTCTATAATCCGAAAAAAACTATATTACCTTGCCAGGTGGTTGCTATCCCTGCACGATCTGTATGAAGCAAGGAAAGCACTCGAAAAGGCTAAGAAAAAATTAGAAGAGTGCGAAGAAAAGCATAACCGCACAGCAAGTAACGGCTGTAATTCAGGAAGTTGTGGTTACGCTTAGTAACACACTTGATGGCATCTTCCAAAATTCCTAAGAGGATAATGGGAGATGCCTCATTTAGAAAGGAGTATAAATATGAAAAAGTTTCGAATTCCAATCTATCTTGTTCTTTTCTTAGCGGCAACAACTACCCTATGGTATTTTGGGCATCATCGTCCCGCGCAAAATATACTACAGGCAAAGCCCAAGAAAGTGTACGTTACAAACTCATCACCCAAATCTAAGGACTCAACGATGGCACAACGTACCACAGAGACAGCAGGACGCTCACACACGGATGAAAAATCTATGGTATCATCCACTTATCAAGATGACAACACAGTAGATTCACTTTCCGAATCAACTGAAATCAAGGTCCGTAACGCGCTGTCAAACCGGCCAACGCCTAAACAAACAGAAACCATGCAACAAGACTCTCAGACACAGGAAGAAGATACGGCCACACAAGCAGAGTTTAAAGCGTTAATGGCAGACAATTGACGCAAGACTCGAATTGAACCAAATTTACATAAGCGAAGCAAAAACCAAAATAGGACAAGAAGCTCATGGCATTGTTGATCACCTCAGCTCGTTACCGCTTGAAGAGCAGCAAAATCTTTTACTCTGGGTGAAAGACAATTTCTACGCAGATGTTTTGCTTGAGAATCCCGGACCGGGATAAGGCGGTACTAGATAAAGTTTGGGATGACTTTTTAGAACTATTCGTAGGGGCGGGATATACGCTGCCTGATGGTGTGGAATAATTTATGAAAAAAACTTATTTCTTATACGGTATTGTGATTTTGGCGATTGTTACCTTCGTTATTTGCTTTATTGGTTATGCAACGGATATACTCCCAATGCACACCCAGAAACAGACATCGGAGACCACTGCATCACGATTAAGAAAAAAGAAAAACTGCGATTGTTGCACTGAGGGAATCAGAGAACTCAGGATGAAGTTTCAAAAAGCACGTGAGGCACGTCAAATACAAGAAAGCGAACAAGTTAAACGATGACTGATAAATGGAACAAGAGTGAAAATCCAAGTGGACCTCGGTTAACAAAAAACATTGGATCGTCTCCTTGAGTCCCAGCAAATTGCGAACACAAACTAAACATCCTGAAAGATACACTTATTATAAATAAAAATAAATGTTGAACATATCCCGATGAATGCCCTCCCATCTGTTGCAGATGCATGTTGGAAATATCTAAAGCCCAGCGGACAAGTCATTATCACAGTGCAACACCCACGCGTTGAGAGACTCCTTGACTTGCTAAAAGTTGTTGGAATCGTTGAAGGATTCTCAATACATGAGCATTACGGGTTCAATCCAGAGTGTCTTCCAAATATTTTCAATCAGTGGAATCTAATAAAATGGGAACGTTGGGGGTTCGGGTGTAATAACCTATTCATATTTGAAAAACCCTTATGGTAAAATATATGATTATTGACACATTAAATTCCGTTAGCCAGAACAGTATACGAAAACCAACACCGCCTCCCATCAGTTTTCAGCACAATCGCCCCGAGTTGATCCGTTCGTAACTGCACACAATTCCTTTCTTGATACCGCGTAACCACATCCGCATGCGGCAATTGGAACCGATTCCTTTGACCAAGCGAAAAGACAGCATAACGCGGCTGAACAGCATCTAAAAACCGGGCACTGCTTGAGGTTCGACTGCCGTGATGCGGCACCTTTATGATTTCTGACCTCAAATCTTGTCGAGATGTGATTAACCGAGTTTCAGCCTTAGATTCAATATCACCAGTGAATAAGATGTCTACTTCTCCATAACTCAGTTTCATCACAAGCGAATCATCGTTTTTATCCCTGTCAATAAGATTAGTGGACGCAGCATCAATCGGGTGCAATAGATTAAGCGTAGCAGTGGAAGTGAGTTCTATTTCCTCTCTATATGGAAAAGAATAGGGAATGCCCTGCGCTTTAGCAATGTTGCGTAATCGTTGATGGATTTGTGAATCAAGTTCCATATCTGGTATACCGACGATCCGCTTTACTTTAAAGTTTTTTAGAATATGCGCAAGTCCACCGCCATGATCAATATCAGGATGTGTAAGCACCACCAAATCAAGTTTCCGAATGCCATGAGCATCAAGGTAAGGTTCAATAATCCGTTCACCTACATCATATTCGACCTCTCTTTCTCGCTTTTCATCGTAATAGGAACGTTGGATGCCGCCGTCAATCAACATTGTTCGCCCATCAGGGAATCTGACAATAGCTGCGTCTCCTTGTCCGACATCAAGCGTAATCACTTCAAGTAGACGACCTTTTTCATGGCATGCACTGTCCCAAACCCAGATTGCCATAACCGTTAAACCAATTAAAATCGCAACCCGCCTCTGTTTATACACATACCGCCAATGTGTAATGCCTATACTTACTGTTATGTAGACAACAATAAGACCCAACGTTGGCGGTGCAACCTTCACCACACCCCATTCCTGTCCAAAAAATTCGATGAGTTTTAGAAAAATGAAGATGATCGCGTGATTAAGCAGTGCCAACAGCTTAGCAAGTGGAAGCAACGCAAAACCTATACAGACAGATGCTATGCCTGCACCAACAACCAACGATACCAGTCCAACTGCAAACGGACCAACAATGATACCGAGTGGATATACCCTAAAAAAATGAAAAGCGATGAGTGGTCCAGTGCCAAGCTGCGCAGCGAATGTCACGAGATAGGATAACACTAACCATTTTACCGCTGTGTACTTAAATTTTTGAAAGTGACTTACATCACCAGATTCAGTGGACTCCCATAACTTCCGTAAAAGTTTCTCCATTTTCGGAACAAAATAGACGATGGAGCTAACAGCAACAAACGAGAGTTGGAAACCGACATCCCACAACTGCATCGGATTTAACAGAAGCAATGCCAAAGCAGCAACAGCAAGCAGATTGAAAAGGTCTGCTTGCCGATCAATTATTATTGCGAATAGGAATAGGATTGCCATAAGTGAAGCACGAAAGACGGAAGGACGGAAACCGACTAAAGATGCGTAGATAAGCACCGCTAAAATCGTCAGGAAAGAAAGCATCTTCTTGGGAATTCGAAATACGGATAACCCGATGTAACAAAACATCGCAACAAGTCCAACATGCAAACCCGACACCGCCAGCACATGAAAAGTACCACTATTGCGAAAGATGTCTAAAGTCTCTGATGGCACATCGCTCCGTTTTCCAAGTAGAATACCTTTTAGCAATTTCGCATGCAACCCATTTGTTGGAGGGGTTTCTAACCCCGAATAAGCACCATCAATAATCCGTTCAGTTCGCAGGCGCAGTGCCTCAATCCAGCGCAACGGTGGAAACCCTGACTGTTTACCTACATCAAGCAGTCCTTGGTGGTAAATTATTCCAGAGACATTCTTCCGTGCAAGATAGGCGCGATAGTCAAAACCGCCAGGATTTCTTTGTGTGTCGGGTTGACGTAGTACACCAGTTAAAGTTAGATGTTTACCGTACCGTAACGGCATCAATTCCTGAAACCTTATCAAGAATTTTGCCGATACTGTCTGTGAAGGTTCTGATAAAAGTTGAATCTGTCCAACAGCATAACATGCTTCCCATTTCTCGCCGCGTTCGGGTTGATATGTAGTTTTGCCTGTAAAGCTAACCGGTTGGTCATAAAAGTCGGAAGGTATTGACGGAACATTAGCAATTTCCAATCTCAGCATTCCGGCTGCAAAGATCGCGATATGTATCAACACGTAACAAAGGTATTTTGTCCGAGTCCTTGTTAAGATGCTACCGATAAGGCATATCAAAATGGATAACCACAGCCAAAGAATCGGAATTGATGTCCATTCACCTATTAAAATACCAAGTAGAAAAGGGATGAGGAAATAGAGGGCGGGTCGTAGTTTAGATGTCATTTCTGTTTATATAGGATTTTAGGGCGGATATACTCTCCATTATATTGAGTGATATGAAAATTTTCAAGCGTTATGTCCAGCAGAAATTTCGCTTTGATAGAACTCTTTTTCATGATAATATAGAGATGAAACAAAATATATTAGAAAGAACAATGACAGGTTTCTTGGTAGCAAACTCCACAAGATATGCTGCAAAAGATATAAAAGAGAATTTGGTTATGAAAACATCTTTGTCCGTACTTATCCTTTTAACCGTTTTCACCATGAATGTTTTCGCACGCGTGCATTTTCGCGCTACTCCATTTGAGGGACATGAAGGTAAGGTTGATAGCGTAGCATTCAGTCCCGATGGAAAAATAATCGCAAGTGGAAGTTGGGACAAAACCGTCCGTCTATGGAACGTAGCTACTCGCGAAGAGATTACTTCACTCACTGAACATACAGGTCCGGTCTATTGCATAGCAATCAGTCACGACGGTAAAATGCTCGCAAGTGGAAGTTATGACCGCACCATCAGGTTGTGGGATTTAGACACATACAAAAACATCGCTATTCTTACAGGACATAAGGATGCTGTCTCCTCCTTAGCATTTAGTCCTGATGGTAAAATGCTCGCAAGTGGAAGTTACGACAAAACTATCCGATTATGGGATGTTGATACAGAAACCAGCATGAAAACTTTCACTGAGCATCAGGGCAGGGTTACATCTGTAACGTTCAGCCCGGACGGTAAAATACTTGCGAGTGGCAGTTGGGACAATACTTTTCGTCTATGGGATGTTGATACACACACAAACATCTATACTTTTACCGAGGTGACAGGTGATGTTATGAGCGTAGTGTTTAGCCCCGATGGAAAAACGCTGGCAACCGGAAGTGAGAAAGGCGCCATCCGTTTATGGGATGTGGAAACCACTGAGAATATCAAAACATTCGGAGAGCATGCACATAGTTACCTATGGAACATGTGTTTAGCGTTCAGTCCCGATGGAAAAACAATCGCAGCTGGGATTTATAGAGGTAGCATCCGTATATGGGATATTGCCACTGAAAGGATGATCGGTGTCATCGCAGACCGAGACAAGAAGATGGGTACAGTCGATAGCATAGCGTTCAGTCCCGATGGAAAAACAATCGCTACTGGTAGTTGGGACCCCACCGTCCGTCTGTGGCATATCTCCCGAAGTTTTAAAATTACCCCCTACCCGATAGTATCGCCCGCAATTGGTGAACAGTTCACCGTCAACATTGAAGCTGACACGGGACCAAATTCATATTTTGAGAACTTTATCTTAAGTTTCGATGAAAGTGCTTTGCGTTATGTTGAAGTTACCAAAGGGGATTTAACACTTCCTTCAGCTACTCTTGAGTGGGAATTTTACGCAACAAGGGATCAAGACCGAGTAAGGTTTAAATCACGTTTTATAGGAGGCAAAGGTATATTGGCGAAAGTCACTTTTGAGGTAGTTGATGTCAAAGAATCCCTTATCTGGTTCGACGACATAAGTTTAAACTCGCCTTTCTTAACTTATAATGGAAAGGTTGTACCCCCCGAGTTTTCCTCTCCCGCAGTTGTTAGCATTACACCTTCAACAACACTGTCCCCCGCGATCGGTGAACAACTTGTTTTTAATGTTGACATTGCCGCAGGTCAAAATGTTGCAAGATCAGAGTTCACGTTGGACTTTGATCAGTCTGCACTCAAATATATATCAAGCAGTGAGGGCAACTATTTCTCTGAAGGTGTCGGCAACGGTAATGGCACACTTGAGACGGTAACATTTGAAGTGCTTGATGTAAAAGATTCAACTGTAGGAATCTCCGGTTATTTGGTCGCACCAAATGGGTTTCGTTATATTCCAACTTTTAAAAGGGCAGAAATAATTGAACCGATTTTGGGAGATGTTAACAGAGATGGGGCCGTGAGCATTTTGGATTTGGTTCAGGTTGCCTCAAGTATAGGTCAAGAAACTTCAGCAGGTGGAAACCCAGCGGATGTCAATGAAGACGGTATTGTCAATATCATCGATTTGGTTACAGTTGCAGGTGCAATTAATGACGCAGCTGCCGCACCAGCAGCGTGGAATATCAACTTACAGACTGTTTTTACGCGCGACCAAATGCAAAATTGGCTATCACAAGCACAACATTTAACCATAACGGATGCAATATCGCAAAGAGGCATCCGTTTTTTAGAAAATCTCTTAGCATTATTAACTCCGAAAAAGACAGCACTTTTACCAAATTACCCAAATCCGTTTAACCCGGAAACATGGATACCCTATCAATTGGCAGAATCTGCAGATGTCAACATTTCTATTTATACAACTGATGGCGCAGTCGTGCGAACTTTAGCGTTAGGACATCAAACTGTAGGCATATATCACGACAAAACCCGCGCGGCGTATTGGGATGGTAAAAATGAAGTTGGTGATGCTGTTGCAAGTGGTGTGTATTTCTACACTTTGACAGCAGGACAGTTCAAAGCAACGCGGAAGATGTTAATCCTGAAATAGTATCAAAAGACTATAGGATAGCTGGAATACTGATGTTTATTAGCTTCACAGCGATCATTGATGAGTGGGTTGAGTTAAGTTCGCTGGCATCTTCTTGAGAAATGATGCAGTTAGCGATAAGCTGTGAAAATATAGCAAAATCGGTAGCAGTTGTCAACTCTATTTTCAAGGAAACTGTCCGGGTTTTGCTGAATAAAGTTCGTTAGGAACAAGAGTTAAGGGTTCATTGGGTTTCTCCTTGGTAGGTTGTTTCATCGTTTGAAGATGAATTGGCAATGTTTGCATCCATAGTTTGAAGTTGGTGCTGCGGGATAAGGTCGAAATATTGTGATGATGCGTTTAGAAAGTCATGTAATCTGTGAGATTTTGTTGATATCTGCGATAGCGTTGGGAACAACTTTGACGCTCTCATAATCGCTAATGTATCGGTCAACTGCCTCCTTAGCAGGATTGGTGGTTATTATAGTGGATTCCATAATTAACTGGACATCTGAGCTGTAGGAGGGAACTCCGATTCCCGACTAACAGTAGTTTCGTCGCGATTCGGAGATCGCTCCTCCAAGAAAAAACCTATGTTGGAATATACAATTAATAGAAAATTGAATGGCTATGACCCATACCCATAGATAATACCGGCTTGAAATCGGGTTATAAATCCCTTCTACAAGAGAGCACACGCTACTAAGAACGGTTGTTTAATCATGCCGTAGTGCTTCTGTGGGGGCGAGACTTGCAGCCTTGTTTGCTGGATAAATTCCAAAAAATATGCCAATGAACGCGGAAACACAAAAAGCAATTACTGCTGCCTGAACGGATACAACAGCAGGCCAAGTTGCATCTTTAATCAGGAACTTTGAAATAACCCACCCTGATCCAGTAGCGAGCGTGCTACCGATAAAGATTCCAATTAGCCCACCACATACGCTTAAAACAATCGATTCAATCAGAAATTGTATTAGGATGTCGGTGCGTCTTGCTCCGATGGATTTACGCAAACCAATTTCTCGGGTTCTTTCTGTTACAGAAACTAACATGATATTCATGATGCCGATGCCGCCAACGAATAGGGCAATACTTGCGACAGCACCAAGGAGGACCTGAACGATCCGACTAACATTGCCTACCTGCTTTATAATCTCCTTAGCGGTAAAAAAATCAAAGTATTTTTCATCGCCATGTTGTTGTCTAAAGGCAACTTTGATTTCGGCAACAGCCTGCTCAACTTTTTCATAACTTTCTGCCTGTGCAAACAGCATGATCCAGCCTTTTCGTTTTCCGATAAAACGGTTGCCCATAGTGGTGAGCGGAATAATGACTCGGTTATCCCACCCCTCACTCGCCATCATATTGCCTTTTGCTTCCATGACTCCAACTACGGTGAAACGTTCCCTGTCTATTTTCAACTCTCTGCCAATAGGGTCCTCCATCTGAAATAGGTCTTTGTGGACTTCAGAACCGATCAAACAGATAGGGTCTCCGCGTTTCATGTCGTCCTCGGTAAAAAAATGCCCCATTTGAACGTACCAATTATTGACATCTTGAAAATAAGGGGTAACACCATGGACTTGGAGGGACTGATTGACGTGTCTGTGGGATACACGTCGTACCATACCGGATTGTGCGGCAGCAGTTTTAAGAGAGGGACAATTTTCAAGAATGAAGGCGAGGTCTTTGTACTCAATATATTCAGGATGTTTATTTTCGGTATACGAGCCATCCGCTTTACGAATGTGTTCCTTCCGAAAGCAGACGATCATACCCGCACCACCGACCCGTTCCATTTCTATCAAGATTAGATGTTCGGCGCCACCACCGACTGAGACAACTGCAACAACAGCCGCAATACCGATGATAATCCCTAACGTTGTAAGCACTGAACGCAACTTGTTACGTCTGAGTGCTGCTAAGCCGACACTGATGCCTTGCGTAATTTGCATGGATTTCTAATGCTCAAAGAAAATTACTGTGACTCTGGTTTCATGGATTCACCGTGTAATAAAAAGGCACGGATGTCATATCTGCCAGGTCGTTCAACTGGCAAATCACCGCTTTCAATCATTAAATCGAGCGGATTAGCATGCGTCCGGAGCGGTAATTGCACCACTTCGTGCATACGCGCGGATTCATAGATTGCCATGATAATTTCAACAGCGGCACGCCCGTGTTTCGCTTCCCCGCGGTGTTCCGCTCCACCATCAAGCCACTCAACTAATTCTTGTGCTTGTGCGACATGCTGGTTTGTCCCATCAGATGGACGTTCTTCCCAATCTGTAGATTTATTATTTAGAAGGCGAACACGTCCCTCTGTCACATCTGCGATGCCATCTGCTCCGTAGACAATACCGCCTTGATAATTTGGTCTACCAATCTCCTGTAATAACATACCGATGCACCCGTTTGAAAATCCGACAATTCCTGCACTCCGATCCTCAATCTGAATATCACGTTCATAACGCTCCGTTTTGCGTTCAACATTGCCGATCACCCATTGCGGAGCAGGATCACTCAACACATACCGCATCATATCAAATAGGTGTGAACAGTCATTTAGCAGTCCTTGCCCGCCGTGGCAGACAATCTGTCGCGGTTCACCGATAGCACCTTCAGCGATGAGATTGCGTGCATCTGTCCACGCGGAATTAAATCGACGTTGATGACCGATTACAACCTTAACACCGTTTCGGTTCGCAGCGATTAGCATCTCATCACATTCACTAAGACTTACACCCATCGGTTTTTCGCAAAGAACTGCTTTCGGGCTTCGGGCACACGCCGCAATTGTCATCGGTGCGTGAAGTTTGTGCCACGTTGCAACACTCACAATATCAAGGTCTTCGTTATCCAACATCTCTCTCGGATCCAAATAACAGTTGTCCTTAGGCACATCGTAGGTGTCTGCAAACTTGTCAAGAGCAGATTGAACAGGATCCGCAAGTGCCACAATTTCTGTTTGTTCAACACCTTCATATCCACGTGCATGAGCATTGGCAATGCCACCACATCCAATAATTCCAACCCGATAATTTGACGCCATTTTCTTCTCCATAAGGATAGACACGCTAAGAAGCGCGCCTATCGGATTATTACTAAATTGAAACTACTGATTCGCTTGGACAATTTCCGCTTGCGATTTACCGAAATATGAGGCTACCTGAACAAGATCAAGGATATTCACATCACCATCCATGTTCACATCACCGGAAAGTCCTTCGCCAGATTCACCGAATTGGTTTGCAACTAACACTAAATCTTGGATATTCACCGTGCCATCAGCATTGACATCCCATGGCACAGGTTCTATCGTAGTCTTGGTAGTGATTTCAGCAGTTTTGGTGCTATCGCCTTGCGAAGTAGCGGTCACTTTGATTTCATATTCACCCGGTTTCGTGAAGAAATCACCTGCTGCGGTAAATATAACCTCAACAGAAGCACCAGGGGCGAGTGCAATCTCCAACTGCGCCATTGCAAGTTCTTGATCAATTGATTCCCTAAATGAACCAAGAACGACACCTTCAATCCCAACCTCTGCAGAAGAGCCAAGCACTATCGTATCATCTGTATTGCCGGTATTTGTGATAGTGAGCGTATAATTGACACCCGAAAGGATATCCATCGTGGCATCTTCAAGCTCACCTACACTCACTAACATTACGCCGTAGACCGGATCTACAGAGGTTGTTAATGTGATTTCTGTGGTTTGTGTGCTATCACCTTGTGAAGTAACAGTGACTTTGACTTCATAATCCCCGGCAGCCACGAGCGCATCAGCGGAGATAGTCAACGCCACGTCAGCAGAAGCACCCGATGCAAGAGATACAGAAGCCTGACTCAAGGTGGCAGCGTCATCTGACGTTGCTAAATCTATGACGTCATCAGTGTTGCCAGTGTTTGTAACAGTGAGCGTATAACTGGCGACCTCTACATCCACATCTCTTACCCCAACTAATGTAACACCGTAAACCGGCAAAATAGTTGTGGTTGTTGAAACCTCAGCAATCTTTGCGCTATCACCTTGGGAGGTAGCAGTAACCTTGACTCCGTAATCGCCTGCAGCCGCGAGCGCATCAGCGGAAATAGTCAACGTTACTTCTTTTGAAGCACCAGAAGCAAGTGATACAGACATCTCACTTAACGTGGCTGCAGCATCCCCCGATGTTGCTAAATCTATCACATCATCAGTGTTACCGGTATTCGTAACTGTGAGCGTATAACTGACACCTTCCTCAACATCAGATGTTGCGGTTGTCAAATTACCTACACCTGCCAACATAACACCGTAAACGGGTAGAATAGTTGTCGTCGTTGATACTTCACCGGATTTTGTGCTATCACCTTGGGAGGTAGCCGTGACTTTAACTACATACTCGCCTGCCGTTGCTAAAGCAGTCCCCGGAAGCGTCAAAGTTACGTTTGTAGAAGCACCCGAAGCAAGCGATAAAGTGGTCTGACTTAAGGTGGCGTCATCATCTGAAGTAGTTAAATCTATAACATCATCAGTGTTACCGGTATTCGTAACTGTGAGCGTATAGCTGACGCCTTCCGATGCATCCGCTGTTTCAGTTGTTAATTCACCTACACCTGTTAACGTAACGTCGTAAACTGGCAGAATAGTAGTGGTAGTCGTGATTTCAGCAGTCTTTGTGCTATCTCCTTGTGAAGTCGCTATAACTTTGATTTGGTATACACCTGATTTTGTGAGGAGATCGCCCGTCGCTGTAAATATAACTTCAGTAGAAGCACCAGGAGCAAGCGTAATCTTCAACTGGCTGGTTGAAACGTCTTCATCTTTAGATCTTCTGAACGATCCGAGAACGCTCCCTCCAATGCCGACTTCCGCCGATGAACCAAGCACTATCGTATCTTCTGCATTACCAGTGTTTGTGACTCGCAGGGCATAACTGACACCAGCGTTCGCAAATTGGGTTTGCTTTGTTAGGTTGTCCCCTTTCAACGTAACACCGTAAACGGGTAGAATAGTTGTCGTCGTTGATACTTCACCGGATTTTGTGCTATCACCTTGGGAGGTAGCGGTAACCTTAACCACATATTCGCCTGCGGTTGCTAAAGCAGAACCGGGAAGTGTCAAAGTTACGTTTGTAGAAGCACCCGAGGCAAGCGATACAGAGACCTGACTTAAGATAGCGTCATCATCTGAAGTAGTTAAATCTATCACATCATCAGTGTTACCGGTATTCGTAACTGTGAGCGTATAGCTGACGCCTTCCGAGGCATCCGCTGTTTCGGTTGTTAATTCACCTACACCTGTTAACGTAACGTCGTAAACTGGCAGAATAGTAGTGGTAGTCGTGATTTCAGCAGTCTTTGTGCTATCTCCTTGTGAAGTCGCTATAACTTTGATTTGGTATACACCTGATTTTGTGAGGAGATCGCCCGTCGCTGTAAATATAACTTCAGTAGAAGCACCAGGAGCAAGCGTAATCTTCAACTGGCTGGTTGAAACGTCTTCATCTTTAGATCTTCTGAACGATCCGAGAACGCTCCCTCCAATGCCGACTTCTGCCGATGAACCAAGCACTATCGTATCTTCTGCATTACCAGTGTTTGTAACTTGTAGAGCATAACTGACACCAGCGTTCGCAAATTGGGTTTGCTTTGTTAGGTTTTCCCCTTTCAACGTAACACCGTAAACTGGAAGAATAGTAGTAGTCGTTGCTACTTCAGCAGTTTTTGTGCTATCTCCTTGCGAAGTTGCTGTGACCTTCACCGCATAGTCACCCGCTTTAGTGAGGGCGGCACCAGAAACCCTTAACGTCACTGTGCGTGAAGCACCCTGGTTAAGGGATACAGAACTCGGGTTGACTGTCGCAGTTGCATCACCGGAGGTTGTGAAACGAACCGTATCATTTGTGTTGCCACTGTTTGTTACGCGGAGCGTATAACTGATACCCGTGCTCGCATCCGTTGTTTCCCTTGTCAGGTTGCCGACACCTGCCAACGTAACACCGTAAACTGGCTGAACAGTTGTCGTTGTTGTAATTTCAGCGGTTTTTGTGTTATCTTTTTGCGAAGTCGCTGTAACTTTCACCGCATAATCACCCGCAGTTGTTGAAGCAGCACCGCGAACCGTCAATGTTACGTTTGCTGAAGCCCCCGCGGCAAGCGATACAGAAGACCGGCTAAGTGTTGCACTCAAACTGCCTGATGACGATAAACGAATCGTATCTTTTGTATTGCCACTGTTTGTTACCCGAAGCGTATATTTTACTCCTGCACTTGCATCCGTCGTTCTCTGAGTCAAAGCACTGACACCTGCTAACGTAACACCGTAAACCGGAGCGTCTGATGTTGCATCTTCAATATAGATGTAATCACCTGCAGGTCCACCATTGTTATTGGCAGCGTTTCCCGCTGCGTAGAACGTAATCGGTCCGACATCGGTAGATGGGGCGGTCCAATTAAATACCCAAGCAATTGCATTTCTCCTGTCTGGTGCAGTTCCAACCAATGTATGTTGAACGTATTGTTTACTGTTCATTTCTGAAACTTGTGTAAATGGATCTATCTTAGCAAAAGTCCCCGCGCGAGCGCCATTGCTATTTAACGCTGTCATCTCAAATCCCCAACGGCTTTGTCCTGAACGTGATAATTTGACAATAATACTATACACTTCACCGGGTAGATAGGTTTCAGGCACTTCTAACATCAAAGAACCGCCGCCAGCGTTCAGAGTATTACCAGCATGGCACTGTGTGCAGTTGCCTTCACCAGGGGCTCCAGTTAATTCATCTGGAGGATCGAAGGAAAAAGCAAATACATTACCGTTGCCAGCAACAAAAAGAAGCAGAAGAACAGCAGAAATAGAAAAAATTGTTTTCATATAATTCAAAGAAACCTCCTTCACTTATGCGCGAAAAACGCCCCGCCGCCGACGCTAATCAAGTTGATTCGCGGTCGGAAAACCGGCAGTCGGGGCGTTTTTGTTATTGCGTTTTTAGTTGCTAAACTTACTTAAGGATAACCATTCTACGGGTAGCAGTGAAATTCGCTGTTTGGAGGACGTAGAAATAGATACCACTCGAAACATGTTCACCTGCTTCATTTTTGCCATCCCAATAAGCCGCAGTCGAAGATGTCATATATGAACCTGTCGACTTGTGACCTAAGTTTAGCATCCGAACCGCATGACCGGACACATTATAAATCTGAATCGCTACGTTGGAATCGCGGCTCAGTTGATAAGGTATCCAAGTTTCAGGGTTGAACGGGTTCGGGAAGTTCTGACCGAGAATCGTTTCCTTCGGACGCACATCGCCAACTCGCATCTGCACACTCAGATATGCGTTGTTAATATCCGAAGTTTGAACTGTGCGCTCAAACGGACCGGATACAACAGTGCCATTTTCGTCAATGAGTGCGATCTCAACTTTATCACCAGCTTCAACGACGTCTTTACGATTCAAGTCTGCCCAAACAGCAGAGACACGCCCATCTTCATTGGTAACTTCCTGAGTAGTAATAATACCTGTGCGAAGGTTTTTAGCAACCATGGTATAAGAAGTACCGGTTACCTTATCCTGCAAGTCGCTTGTAACGATAAACGCCCAAGCACCTTTAGAAGTGGAAAGTTTCGGTGCAGCAGCAGCTTCTTCCGTAGTCATTTCCATTTCAGCTGGTGGATTTGCCCACGCTGTACCACTGAATGTTGCCGTTCCACCCATAGGTGTATTGACAATATATCCTTTGCCACCTTCAATACCGAAATTATAGCCACCTTCAGTCCCAGCGACATAACCAACGAAACTTTGTGTTGCCGCATCAAGTTTGATCACAACTGTTGCACTTAACATATCAGCAAGAGATTGTGCAGTATAGGGTTCTGTGGGCATCAGTGGGACAGAAATCATGTTCAATCCCGCTGCAAGTGTGACGTCATAGGTCGGAAGAGGTGGTGGTTCAACGGGTTCCGGTTCTGGAACATAAACTTCTACCGTTAGCATCGCTGTCGGCTCTGTCCAAGCAAATGCTTCACCGACTTGGCCAACGCCAAGGATACCAGCGTGCGGTGTGATGACACCACCTTCAGTGGGCACACGTGCATTGCTATGTTCTGGATCATCTTCAGGTCCTAAACCGACTGGACCGGGAATATCGGACGCACGTTCAGTGTTTTGTTCACTACCCGCGTCATAAGACCTTAATTCCCGTGTTATTGACATAGGCATACCGGCTTCATCAAAGAGTGCTAAGTCAGCAACCCCGATAAATGCGTCATTTGTTGAAACCAACATTGTTGCGAGAGAGAGCGAAGAATTCATCGCATCGGCTGTCAGCACTACGGAAACAGATGCGCCGGGGACAACAAAACCCGTTGGGGGTGTTAGTGCCTCAACATTTGCGCCTGCAGCGGCTGCAAGTGCAGCGAGTCCTGAGGTATCTCCATTTTCAGCAAGGAGAACAAGCGCTTGACTGGCAGGTTGACCGACTTCGTAGACTTTGACACCAGCAGTGTGTGTTGCAAAGATTGGTGGTGAGAAGATCTGCCCACCCATACCCGGTTCACCTGTCGTGAGGTTGGTCAAGGTAATCTTGAACATTGTGCTTTCAGGCATAACAGGTTCGGGCATAGTGCCATCTTCCATGGTAGTATCATCTTCCATGTCAGTATCTGTACCGGTATCTGTGTCGGTATCCGTATCTGTGTCGGTATCCGTATCTGTGTCGGTATCCGTATCCGTGTCAGTATCCGTATCTGTGTCGGTATCCGTATCTGTGTCGGTATCCGTATCCGTGTCAGTATCTGTATCCGTGTCGGTATCCGTATCCGTATCTGTGTCAGTATCTGTATCCGTGTCAGTATCTGTATCCGTGTCGGTGTCCGTGTCCGTATCTTCTTCCGCAGTTGGAACAGTAACCGAACCATTTGCAGTTGTGACTTCTAACGTCGCAGCAGCGGCATCGGAAATAAGCACACCCGATAACGTGATGGAGGACGCTTTTACTTCAACTACCTCAAATGTTACAGTAGCAAGTGTGCCATCACCATCTGACGTAGCACCTATAGCAGTCGCTGCCAGTCGGACGCTACCATCTGCGGGCGTTTGATCTGGCACTGCAAAAGCACCTGCTGGCAAGTAGTCCGAGTTGGCACTTGACACATAACTGAGTGCAGTTGTATCATAGTTCACGTCTACTTGGTAACCTGCAACACCTTTTCCACCTGCAATATTAATATTCACGGTAAGTTGTTCCCCAACCGCTGGGGATTCTACTGTAGCGGGATCAACAGAAACGGTGGTTGCACCGTAACTCATCGCTGTCCATCCCAAACACATTACAACAGCCATCAAGGAAAAAAACAATTTCCTGTTAAAAAGCTGATTATTCATAAAACACTCCTTACTAAATTTATTTACTATATTGTGACGTTTGATCTACCTTTCGGTATAGATTTAATTTTTCGTTTGAGGTGTGGGTTTATTGGAAACCTAAGGGGCACCATTCGCAGCAACGTGCCGCCACTCTATGCACAAAGGCGAACCGCTCAAACGTGGTTATGCATTTAACAGATAAGTTTATACTAACGTAAAAACGTTGTCAAGTCAAATTGGATTTCAAATAGAACAATTTGGATAATTAGAACAATCTATATTTAATTATACATAAATAACAGAAACAAAGCAAATTAAAAAAGCACCTCCAGGGTTATTTAGTTTTTGGTTTTTCGGAAGAATTTCTAACATCCGCTATATACCCCAGAACGGTAGGTGCGGTTTCTAACCGCACCGAATTTACTGAATAACCTTGAAGCACCTCTTATGGAGTTGCGCGCGGAGCCAGCTGATTCCACACATCACCTAATTCTGAAACAGCTTTGTAAACAGGATAAAGAGCCTCCCACATCGCTTTGCGGGCAGCAATAGCAGTTTGTTCATCCCCTTCGGCAATGGCAGTCTTAAGTTGATGTCCCATCTCCTCTTGAACTGCCGCACACGTACGAGTCAGCTCCGCAAGTCGCTGCGCGGCGTCTATCTGATGCACAACCAATTCCGACACGGATACCTCCGTATCTGGTTCCACATCATAAGCATTTGCAGGGGCAAAATTATGTGGTAATCGTTCGCCATCTTCTGTCCGCGGTGTATGTGTCGGGTGGATATGCGGCGTAACAGACAGATACATCGTCATCGGTTCATCGCCGAGCACACGCACCTTGTGCGGTTGATCAGCTAAAGCAACACACATCTGTCCGGGTCCCAACTCCTCCGTTTCACCGTCAATTTCAAATTCGACGCGACCGTCTAAAATCAGGAAGATTTCATGTCCAAGATCATGGCTATGCAGTTGGGCGGTTTGCCCAGGTTCCATCCTTAAAAAACGTGAGCGAATTTGCGGTGTTACCAGAACGTTTCGGACGTCTGTGCGGTAGTCGTAAACTGGAAATCCCATTGCATTCTCCGAATTACTTTTAACTTATTAAAGTTTCTCATTTTTCCAGAATAATGTCAAGTTAAAAAGTAGAAATGCTGGGTTACTCAGTTTTAAGAGTTTACCGTTATTGAGGTTTACTAAAAGTTAATATCCATGGACGGTAGGTGCTGTTTCCTAACCGCACCGCATAGGTGTCAACTTAAGAAATACACTTGTCGCACCGCTGGTGCTTGGTTTTGGTGAGACAATTATTCTATACAAAATTGCGGATTATTTCTTGTGGGAGGGGTTTCTAACCCCGATTTATGAGCCATAACCTCTGAAATCGGGGTTAGAAACCCCTCCCACAAGAGAAAATATCCTTAAGTTGACACCTATGTGGTTTCCTAACCGCACCGAGTCCAAAAATCTGATTTATCAAACTCACGTTAGTTTTAAGAATACTTATTTTTGAAGGTTAACTTTGGGTTTAGGTTTTATTATAGTAAATTATGTAAATAACTTTACACATATTCTGTGAATCAACGCTGAATGCGCTTTTGGCATTCAGCGGGAGCGATCTCCGAATCGCGACAAAATACACTGATAATCGGGAATCGGAGTTCTCTCTTACAATACAATTAAATGGGAAAACTCGACAATTGAATGCCTCTGGTGAACACATTAAAAAATTTGACTTCTACCTTCAAATAAGGTATAATATACCAGAAATTAAATTTATCCTAAGATGTTTTAATGCTATTTTTTCGCACCCATCATCATTCAATCCATTCCTGAGTAGGGCGGATTAGAATGGTGTGATGGTTATCCCATATATCATAGTGGACACCAAGCAAGGCGGTCTTGCTTGAACCCCAGTAAACTAACCGCTCTCCTCAATGCCGGCTTGTTGTGCATTGAGATTAAAGAGTTATTTGTTTACGGGGTTTTTTGTTTATGGACATCTTGTGAAAACGGATAGGAAATCCGTTCACATTTTATTAGGAGAAACGCCTATGGAAAAGTTTACCAAACCCGCCGGCACGAACGATTTTCTACCTGAACAGATGGTTCAGCGAAACTATGTTGAAAACATTGTTCGTGAAACTTATGAAAGCTACGGATATGCACAAATTCAGACACCACTGTTTGAATCCTTCGCGCTGTTATCCGCACAATCCGGCGAAGAGATACGTCACAAAATGTTTACGTTTGTTGGTCCTGATCGGGTAGATTATGCCCTGAGACCTGAACTTACTGCACCTGTTTGTAGAATTATTGCGAATGGAGATTTACAACATCTCTCTTATCCTTATAAACTTTACTACATCGGACAATGTGTGCGTCAGGAACCGAAAACCGACAATCCAGATGTCCGACGCGAATTCCGACAGGCAGGGGTTGAACTGATCGGTCCCGCATCAGCACTTGCAGACGCAGAGATTATTACAATTCCTGTACGAATTCTTGAGAAACTGAATATTTCACAGAAAAAATTAAAAATCGGTAATACTGGTGTCTTCCGCGAAATCTTCAAACAGATTGATCTCGATCCGAAGGATCACAGTGAAGTTATATTGGACATTGATCATCTTTCTCGGCTACGTGTGGAAAGCCAGCTTTTGGACTTGGCAACGCTTCGCGATGAACTGAATCAGCTGCGGCGTTCGCAAGGACATGATTATCAAGGTGAACACAAAATTGATCTTGCGGCAATTCAAGAGTTAACGGAGAATAACGCCTCTGTGTGGACAGAGAAGCTGCCAATGATTGCAGAGGAAACTTATAAAGTCAGATGGCATCAATACTTTAATATCTCGGAAAATATCGCCCAGCGTTGTATTGATATTTCAAAGATTAGCGGTGATAAGGATTCTGTCATGGAAACATGGGAAACGTTACCAGACAATACCGCACAAGGAGTACGCAACGAGATGCTGGCACTTTGCGAATGTTTGGAAAACTACGGGATTACTGACTTTGAAATTAATTTAGGTATTACGCGCGGATTCGATTTTTATACCGGTACGGTTTTTCAGATCGAATTACCGGATAAGAATTTGTCTATCTGCGGTGGTGGAAGATACGATAGGTTGATTGAAAACTTTGGTGGACCGTCGGTTCCGGGGGCAGGTTTCGCATTCCAATTTGATGTGCTTATGGAGGCATTTACTGAAACACACAACGAACTTGTTCAAGCAAAAAAGGATTACTTTATCGCAACAACATCTGCTGATCTTATCCCTGAAGCGCAACGTCTCGCTGAAACATTAAGATGTTCCGGCAAAACTGTGGAGATGGATTTGATGGAACACGACCTACAAGCACAACATGAATATGCTGCCGAAGCAAATTACGATTTTGTGATTAACTTAATCCAAGATCAACCGATGCAGCGAATTAATTTAAAAACTGGAGACACAGAGGTAGTCACCATCAAAGAACTTTAAACGGATGCAAATGGATACAGAAGAATGTCCTATACCTTAAAAGATTGAGGAAATTAATCATGCAAACAGAAAGGATTTTGAATCTACTTTTACCGAAAGGCACAATACAGTCCGAAACGCTTGAAACATTTCAGCGCGCAGGCTACGAAATGAACGGTTACAAGTCTACTGACCGGTCCTATCGTGCTACTTTCCAGAATGATAACGAATTTCAGATAAAGATTTCACGTCCCCAAGAGATACCTGTTTATGTCGGGATGGACGATTTTTATGATTTGGGAATTACGGGACAAGATTGGGTGGAAGAAACCGACGCGGATGTTGAAGAAATTTTACCATTAGACTATGGGTATGTTAGCATCGTTTTAGCCGTTCGTGAAGAACGGAAGGACATCAATACATTCACGGACTTGGTGAATCTTGCTGATAGAAACATTCGCATCTCTACGGAATATCTAAACATCGCGGAAAAATATATTCTTGAAAAGACGGAAAACCGAGTGGCACCCGCCATCTTAACCCCGTGGAAACGACTAAACACACTTGGCACTTACCAGTCACCTATCACCCTTATGCTTTCTTTTGGCGCAACAGAGGGAAAACCCCCCGAAGAAGCCGATGCTATCATTGATAATTGCAGTTCAGCGCGCACGCTCAAGGCAAACCACCTTAAAATAATTGAAGTACTGCGAGAATCGGAATCTACGCTGATCGCAAACCCGAAATCACTTAAGGATCCATGGAAGCGCGAAAAAATTGATGAACTGAAGCAGACCTTAGAGAAGGGATTGCGGAGACGGAGAAGCCAAGCACTTCCCGGACACATTTAAGGAGCAGAATTATGGCAACCTTTATTAAACCGCGCGTCCCTCGCGGGATGCGAGACATCTTACCTGAACAGATGATTCGTAGGCAATATGTTATAAATGTCATTCGCGACGTGTTTGAAGAATTTGGTTTTGAACCGTTACAAACCCCCGCGCTTGAATTATCTGAAGTGCTTACAGGTAAATATGGGCCGGATGCTGAAAAACTGATTTATCAGGCAGGACACACGGGTGGCAAGGAGGATATTTCGCTCCGCTACGACCTTTCGGTGCCGCTTTGCCGAGTTATTGCGATGCATCCACAACTCCCGAAACCGTTTAAACGCTACCAAATCGATCCTGTTTGGCGTGCAGAACGCCCGCAAAAAGGACGCTACCGTCAATTTTTTCAGTGCGATGCAGATACTGTCGGAAGCGATAGTATGTTAGCTGACGCGGAAAATGTTAATCTAATTTATCAAGTCCTCTCACGCCTCGGATTCAAACAATTTGAGATTAATATCAACGATAGAAAACTGATTACAGGGATTGGGCAGTTTGCAGGCGTTCCGACTGCACAACTTGGTGGACTCTATCGTTCTATTGACAAATTGGATAAGATCGGGTTAGAAGGCGTCACTACTGAATTACGAGAAAATGAAATACCGGAAGATGTTATTGAAAAGTTGCTTGCATTGCTACAGATTGAAGGTGATGCTACAACGGTACTTAATG
Organism: Candidatus Poribacteria bacterium; assembly: GCA_965219695.1. Taxonomy (GTDB): domain Bacteria; phylum Poribacteria; class WGA-4E; order WGA-4E; family WGA-3G; genus MSPOR6. Next base: position 183,240 of record CBDCOJ010000029.1, read on the forward strand.
ACATGAGTGAACAACTTGGTGATTTTGAGGTAGCTCGTGAAGGTATTACCGAATTGAAAGAACTAATCGCCTATCTCACCACACTTGGCGTTACTGAGGAGTGTTACAAAGTGAACCCAGCTATGGTGCGCGGATTAGAGTACTACACCGGACCGATTTATGAAACAGTTGTTGAAGAACCCAAGATTGGCAGTATCACTGGTGGTGGTAGGTACGATGAACTCATTGGAAGTTTTAGCAAACAGAGTTTTCCTGCAACAGGGACGAGTTTTGGCATTGAGCGGATCATTGATGTAATGGAAGAATTTGACATGTTTCCGTCCACTGTCGGAAAAACGGTAACACAGGTATTAATGACCGTTTTTGATGACGAGTTAATGAAAGAATCGCTAAAATTAGCAACACAACTACGGCATGGCGGCATACGAACAGAGCTCTATTTCCGTCCGACTAAACTCAGCACGCAGTTGAAATATGCCGATGCTAAAGGCATTTCTTACGCTGTCATCCTTGGATCAGATGAGTTGGCTGCAGGTAATGCTGCTGTGCGCGATTTAGCAACCAGAGAACAAGAAAATGTTCCGTTGGATAAAGTTGTTGATCGGATTAAGCAGTTGATTGAAACGTCAGGAGCGAAGTAAAACATTCTAAACAGATGAAGGTTGCTCTTGTATCACAGGAATAACGTAACTTCGAATGGTAAAACCGTCCAATGTCTCTGTTTCCACACGAGGTTCAGGTTTTTCACGGTGATCGAAAACAATGTAGTATCCTTCTACTGCTCCTTCTGACTTGAGATACGCAGCAAGTTGTCGTTTGCCAGACTGAAAACGACGGGCGCTTTCCCAAATCTTCGTTTCAACAATATATTTCTGTGTGTTGTGGAGGATAAGTAAATCTATTCTACCTCGTCCGGTTTGGACTTCAAGATACATTGTCCCGCGTACGATTCGAACAAACTGGTCAAGATAAGCGTAGAGAAGGTATTGTCCGACAAACTCTTTCGGAGTATCTGGAACGTGTAAAATTTTGAATCCCGCACGTGCAATAAAATCCTGAAAATTATCAAGCAGCGGCATCATCTCAATTTTACCATCAGACGAGAGATAATCTGAAAATTCGGTATCTGTATTTTCGGGAAAATAATCCCCTTCAAGTCCATTAAATAGAGGTTGGAATGCCTGAATAATGCAGTGTTGATATATCGGATTGACTATTTTACACATACCATCGGAGCCTTTTGCAATAACACCATAAGTTGTGAGTTGATTGATAAGATCATTACGTTGGTTGTAATGCATGCCTTTGTCATAAGAAACAATTCTCATGAGTAGACTTTCAAAACGAGGGTCTCTATGGATATTCGTAAGTAAATGTCTAATATTAACGTTGTCTTCCCCAAGTAGTAATGTTAGTCCGTTAGCAAAATGTGACATCGTAATCGGTTCAGTTTTGGAAATGTCCAATTCCTCAGTAAGAATTTGTGCAAAACGATTCACGAGGAAAGGTTGGCCCGCAGTCTGTTTATGGAGTGCTTCAATAACTTCTAATGAGAAAGGCTGTCCGGTCTCATCTGTATACTGTGTGAATAATTCTTGCACTTGTTCAAAAGTAAAGTTCGGCAAGTGAAACTCATCTTGAATATTGAATGGGGAAACAGACCGATCATAGTTAAGTTGTGCAATACTCTTGACCCCCACGATGCCGACACTGTAAGGGCAGCGCGTTTCATCGGACAAATAGATATTGCGAAGTGAATGCAGAAAATCGCTTAGAACGGTCTCGGGAATTCCATCAAACTCATCTATAATCACAACAACTCTTTGATTATTATTTTCGCTATTCAGAACACTTGAAAGTTGTTCAAAGAACTCTATCATTGAAATGTGATTTGTCATCTTAGCGTTTTCAAGGAATTGTGTGAGTTCGTCAGAAGGAACGTGTCCGCGTTTTTCAAAAACTTGTTCAATTTCTTTACGAACCCTTTTGCAGAAGTCTTCGTAAAAATCGGCGGGGGAGAGGTTTTTATACATTTCAAAATTGAGCTGAATTGGAAAATAGATTGACAGCTCAGTCGCAAGTGTGTCAAGTGCCATTCGAAAAAAGGTTGTCTTGCCAGTCTGCCGAGGCGCAAAGAGAACGATGTACCGCCCCTCTTTAACACGTGTAAGAAAATCGGAAATTTCCTTACTTCGAGAAACAACATAGTGCTGATTTGGATAGACACGACCCTGAGTCCAAAAGCGTCTCATATCTTCGCCTCGTTTCGTAAAATCCTCAATGGTTTATTGTATCATATCATTTTTTGAAAATCTACAGTTTATTTGGTGATCATAGAAATGGTATAACAATCGAAATGAAGACAAAACTGAATCTTACCGCTAAACATTTTGTCAAAATAGAACAAAAAATAAAGAGAGAAAAAGATGATGAAATTTTACAAACGTTCACGCATCCTTTGGAGTATTTTTATAATCGGTGTGATTGTTCAGGTGGTGCAACTGACAGTTATAGGGTGTAGCCACACTTCACCCTACTACCATCCGGACATTCCTACCAGTGAGAAACAGGATATTGTAACAGAAAATACCCTTCATTATCGCATCCTACTGCTTGGTGACGGTGGACAACCGAAACCGAATGAACCCGTCCTAAAAACACTTCAAGCATGGGGGCAAAAAATGCCTCAGAAAACCAGTATCGTTTTTTTAGGCGACAATATGTATCCTGACGGCATGACAGAAAAGAAGCAGCACGAAGCGTCTATGAGACTTGATCCACAAATAGAAGTTGTTAAATCTACTAATACGCATGGTCTATTTATTCCCGGCAACCACGACTGGACAAACGGCAAAGAGGAAGGTTATCGTGCGCTTCTCGCACAAGAAAAATATATTAACGATGTACTATCTCGTCCACCAAAATTCCTACCACAAGGCGGTACTCCAGGACCAGTCATGCTGGAACTTCCACAATCTGCACCTGTTGTGCGGGTAATTGTGCTTGATACGCAGTGGTGGTTGCATCAACACGAAAAACCACAAAAATCTTTGGAGACGGTTATAGCAGAACTCAAAGCATCGTTGGACACCGAATTACCTGTCATTGTTGTTGGACACCATCCATTGCAAAGTTACGGGGTACACGGTGGTTTCTATGACTGGAAAGCACACCTTTTTCCCGGCAGAGTTTCAAAGAAATGGCTTTGGGTGCCAGTGCCGATTGTCGGTTCTCTGTATCCGTTAACCCGATGGCATCTGGTAAGATCTGATCAAGACCTAAACGGTAAGCGTAACAAAGAGATGGTATCACAACTCAACGCCGCTCTTTCTACTGCAAAAAGGACACCTCTTTTAATATACGCCTCTGGACATGAACATTCCCTACAGGTTTTAAAAGGAGATGTTACAGATTACTTACTCGTGAGTGGGCTTGCTTCCAGTGAAAAGGCAACAGAGGTTAGTCATGGGGATAATACACTGTTCGCGCACCAACACACAGGTTTCATGGCGATAGATTTTCTAACAGATGGAAGAATTCTACTACGAGTAGTTGAACCTGGAGGCAAGGCGGTTTTGTTTCATCACTGGTTAAAAAGATAAAACAACGTAGGGCTTAGTCAAGTGCTAAATGATGGTTCTTGAATGTAGTCGGGAATCCAAATCAAGAAATCAGCGGTATGAACGCTGTTTAGGCGTTCCCCAAATCAACGCCAAATGCGCGTATGGCATTTGGCGGGTATGAATGCCTTTTGGCATTCCCCGGAGTTCCCTCCTACAATACACAAGACTTCTGTAGGAGCGATCTCCGAATCGCGACGGACAATAATATGTTGACAAAGCAGTAGACCCCATTCCGGATGTTTTGTAGACAGTGAGAAGAAGGAATTTTGATAAACCTTTTAATCAAAGGATAGTCTTAAACAGAAACTTATGTATTTGATAGAATACAGATTGAGGAATAGGTATGCTCACACAAAAACAGAAGTTAGAATTCCATGAAAATGGATATATCACAGTTCCGGGTGTGGTGCCAAAGTTGATGGTAGATGCCGCCCGTAAAATGATTAACCATTCTATCGGTGCTGTAGGGATGCACGAAGGCGACTTGGAAAAGTTTCGGGCACAATCATATTGCAACGAAATCCGAAACGCCCCGCAAATTGTGGATATCTTCCACAAAACCCCTATCCATAACATTGCTGAATCGTTGTTAGGTGAAGGAAACGTGCAAGTCCCAGGTTCTGGACAAATAGCACTCCGCTTCCCTATGCCGTTGGGACGTGATGCGAAGGAACCTGGTGGCCATCTGGATGGATTAGGAAGTGGAACAAACGGAATGGCAAAGGGTGTTTACCGACGCGGTTTTACCGCATTAGCAGTTGTTTATCTTGCAGATGTGCCAGAACCGTATAGCGGGAACTTCACGGTATGGCCAAAATCGCATAGTTTCTTCGCGGATTATTTCAAAAAGGAAGGACATGAGATTTTAGCAAATGGAATGCCGCGTCCTGAACTCCCTGAAGGCCCAACCCAAATAGTCGGAAAAGCAGGAGATGTCGTTTTGACCCATCATCAGGTAGTTCACTCTGCAGCGCCAAATGCATCTGCAGACATCCGTTACGCGGTTATCTTCCGTTTACGTCATGTTGATTGTGAGGAAAACGGCTATGATAGTTACACCGATATTTGGCGTGAATGGCCCGGTATTCAGGAAGTTATTGAGATTGACAACCCATAAATTTTTGAATGATGTAAGTTAGAAACGGGCGATTTAGACTGGGATCGCCCGTATTTTTTTACTTTGTGTTCTTGATTTGTGCCCATGTAACGCTCAATTTTTCCACAGGTTCGACTGCAAAGGGATCTCCCTGGGATTTATAGAGAGTTTCCACCTCATCTTCAGAAAGTGACCGGTGGAACATGAGGAACTCATCCATTAAGCCTTTGAATGTCCACGTAGGACTCGCTTTGCCATTAAATTCTGCGGCTTCAGAGCCGATGCCGATAAATCCGTACCGTTGTGCTTTCGGTCCAATCATTTTATTATTTGTAGCTGTGGGTTGCTCCACATCCACTTTACCATCAACATATATCCGTTTCGTATCGCCATCGAAAGTTGCAGCGACATGATGCCACTTATCATCACTAACTTTTATTTTTCCGTGCCAATCTTCTATGGGACAACAGATATCAAAAGCAACAAAGTCCGTATGATCGATTGCAGCATCCCCAGCTGCAAAACGAAAATAATCACTACGATCCCACGAGGCAATCATTCCTCTTTGAGCGGTCTTAATCCATACCGCAAGCGTCAGTTCCGGTATGCCTTCGGTATAATTTAGATTTCGCACCGCTATATATTGAGTTGCCCCACCAGGAAATTCCATACATTCGTTCACTTTTCCATCATTTACAATCTTGAGGTTGTTGCCGTGGAGAAAGCCGTCATTCCCATTTCCGGACCCATCCAAGATATCTTCACCCTTAAGGGAAGCAGCATCAAAACTATAATAGATGACCAATTCTTTATCACTGATGCCCCGCGCGTGTGCAGTCAACGTTGTTCCCGTTAGAATTAATGTTATCGTCAAGAGTCGTAAAATAAAAAAGACTTTCATTTTAGGTCTCCTTTTAATTGATAGACACCTTCACAAGTGCATTGGTTAAGGTTCCGTAGGTTCTTTTGAACAAACCTATCACATGTGATACCTAATGGCATAAAAGTTCTACGACGATAATGATATACCTATTCAACGTGAGTTTGATAAATCCCTACACCTACATTCAATCTAATTATCAAACTCACGTTATGTAGGTGGTAATTGCGTTAGTCTATTCCGTGCTTTTAATTTTTCCCCATGTAACGCTCAATTTATCCGCAGGTTCAACAGAAGTAAATGGATCCCCAGACGCATTGGCAAGATGTGTGACTTCTTCTGCAGAAAGTACGCGGTGGAACATGAGGAACTCATCCATCAGTCCTTTAAAAGCCCAAGTTGGTCCCCTATTGGCATCAAAAGCCGTAGCTTCTGAACCAATTCCGATGAACCCATAACGTGTCACTGCCTTTCCGATCATTTTATCGTTTGTATCTGTGGCCGCCTCCACATCCAATTCACCATCAACGTATATCCGTTTCATTTCAGCATCAAAAGTTGCCACAACATGATGCCATTCGTCATCAGCAACATCAGTTTCACCCCACCAATCCTTTATAGGGCAACAGACATCAAAAGCAACAAAGGTGGTGGATGCGTTCCCTCCTACGTCATCACCTACAGCAAAACGGAAGAACTCACTTCGATCCCATGAGGCGATCATCCCTCGTTGAGCCGTCTTAACCCATACCGCAAGCGTCAGTTCCGGAAATACATCGGCATAATGATGATTTCGCACCGAAATAAAGTTTGCTGCGCCACCTGGGAATTCCATACACCCGTTAACTTTGCCTTCCACAACCTTAAGATCCCCACGTATCACACCATCATTTCCATTTTCTGACTTATCCAAGACATCTCCTTCTTCAAGGCTATCCTCGTCAAAGCTGTAATAGATGATAAGTTTATTTTCACTGATACCCTGCGCTTGGGCAGTTAGCACGGGGACTGTTAGTATGAGCGTTAATGTCAAAAGTTGAAAAATAAAAATGGTTTTCATTTTAAGTCTCCTTTTAATTATAGACACCTTTACAGGTGCATTAATTGAAGTTTAATAGATTGATTTGACAAAACCTATCTCATATAAAATTTAATGGCATAAAAGTTCTACGCCAATAACAATATACCTCTTTAGGTAGTAATTTGGGTTATTCCTATTTCCTGCTTTTAATCCTTCCCCATGTAACGCTCAATTTTTCCACAGGTTCGACTGCAAAGGGATCTCCCTGGGATTTATAGAGAGTTTCAACCTCATCTTCAGAAAGTGATCGATGAAACAGAAAGAATTCATCTATCAACCCATTGAACGCCCAGTTAGGTCCCGTGCCGCCACCAAAAGCACCAGCTTCCGAACCAATACCGATAAATCCGTAACGCGTGATCGCCTTTCCAATCATTTTGTTGTTTGTATCTGTGACTGCTTCCACGTCCAATTCACCATCAACGTAAATCCGTTTCATTTCAGCATCAAAGGTTGCCACAACATGATGCCAATCATCATCAGCGACATCAGTTTTGCCAAACCAATCCCTTATAGGACAACAGACATCAAAACCGACAAAGGTTGTAGCTGCGTTTCCACCTACGTCATCACCTACAGCAAAACGGAAGAATTCACTTCGATCCCACGAGGCAATCATCCCTCTTTGAGCCGTTTTCACCCACGCCGCGAGCGTAATTTCCGGAAATAAGTTGGCATAATGGTGCTCTCGCACTGCAATATAGTTGGCTGCACCCCCTGGAAACTCCATACTCTCGTTAACTTTACCCTCCACAACCTTGAGATTACCGCGTATCAAGCCATCGTTTCCATTTTCGGATCCATCCGAGACATCCTCTCCCTTAACGGTGTCCTTGTCAAAGCTGTAATAGATGATAAGTTCATCAGCACTGATGCCCCGCGCGTGGGTAGTCAACGCGGAGACTGTCAGGATTAGTGTTAACGTCAAAAACTGTAAAATAAAGGTGGTTTTCATTTTAGGTCTCCTTTTGATAGTAGATTTGGAATTACTTTGACACTCAGCACCAGCGAGGTAATGAGGCCTCCAAATCAAGAAATCAACGCTACAAATCATGGCATTCTACATGATTCACCATTCACCGCCTACCGAGAGTGAAGGTGTCTATTTATTTTACATAGATGGTATTTTTCTTATTTTAGACTCTTAATTTCTCCCCACGTAGTGCTTAACTTGTCTCCAGGTTCAATAGCAAACGGATTCCCAGGTCCCTGGATAAGACGTTCTATCTCTTTTTCAGAAAGCACCCGGTGGAACATAAGGAACTCATCCATCAACCCTTTGAAAGACCAAGTGGGTCCCCTGTTCCCATCAAACTCAACAGCTTCTGAGCCAATTCCGATAAATCCAAATCTTTTAGCCTTTGGTCCGATGAATTGCTGTTCTGGGACTGCTTCTACATCCAATTTACCATCAACGTATATCCGCTTCGCTTCAGCATTAAACGTTACAACGACATGATGCCACCGGTTATCGGTTACTGCCACTTTTCCGTGCCAATCACTTAGTGGTTGACAACACATATCAAACGCAACAAAAGTTGTATTTCCGAGCACATCATCGCCAGCGGCAAAACGGTAAAATTCACTTCGATCCCACGAGGCAATCAAACCTCTTTGTGAGGTTTTAATCCATACAGCAATGCTAAGTGCCGGAATCCCCGCAACATAATGGACGTTACGAACCGCAATATAATTAGCTGCGCCTCCTGGGAATTCTATACACTCGTTAACTTTGCCTTCTACAATCTTGAGATTCCCGCGCAGTAAACCATTATTCCCATTACCAGATTCATCTAAAATATCACCGTCTACGAGCGTGTCCGCGTTAAAACTATAGTATAGGACGAGATCTGTTGGGTCGAAATTTCGCGCATAGGAATTCAACGTTAGCACTGTTAGCATTAGGCATAGCATTAATACCTTTAAATTGAGAAAGGTCTTCATTATAGACTCCTTTATAGCGACACGCTTACAAGCACATAAGTTGAAGTTAGCTTAGGAATATCCACCTACACCTAACAACATTCGCTCCTCCATATCTGCTTCTTTGAGAAAGGCTTGGGTCAAGCCATCTTCAGGCGGATCCCCTCCATGTGGCGATCTTCGCAACCACGTTGGCGTATAACCAAGAATTAACATTCTCCGTTTTGAACGTAGTGTCGGCAATGCACGATGCCAGAGATTGCCGTGGATAAGCACTGCACCCCCAGCTTTCACCTGAAGTTTTACTTCGCCATCTATCGGTTGGTATGTGTTTGGCGTTGCCTGGTCCAACCAGTCGTGGGAACCTGGCATAACAACAACTGCACCCGTATCTTCGTTCAAATCGTCAAGATAAATAAGGCAATCAATGCAGTGTGGTCGTGAAAACCAAGGCGGTATCGGATTTGAAACAACGCGCATGTGTTGATGCCATGGCGTTTGATGCTGCCTGTCATCGCCAGGATAAGTAATCCGAGCACTCAATCCGCGTAAGCGAACAAGCGGTCCTATCATTGCCCGTACAATTGACAAAACTGGTTGGAATTTCAGGAGTTTAAGAAACACCTCATCCTTGTCCATCAGATGACGCGGAATAAAGCCCCACCCACGTTTTGAGGCAATTGCACCATCTCGTTTCTCCCATTCGCGTTCTTCTAATCGGTCAAGTGCGTCTCTCAGTTTTTGAAGTGCTTCCCCTTGAAAAAGTGTTTCACGAATGAGGTAACCTGTCTCAGTGAACGCCTGCAATTCTTCGGGAGTAGCATGCACTTCCACATCCCAGTGTTGTCCAGTTTCGCCAGGGTTATGGACATTTAAGACTTCGTAATGAAGCATGTGTTGTTCCATACTTATCTCCCTATGTTCTGTTTTGATGTAACGCGGCATGAAGATTTATTTATGGCACTACCATTTCAAAAAATCTCCTGGAAGACGCGAACCGGGATAGTTTCCATTTTCATCTCGATTAGCGATCGATTCAGGAATTTCGTCATCCCAATAGTCGGGAACGGTGTTTGGTCGACTGTGCCATGCTAAAATCAAGGTGCGGCGTATATCGGTATGATTTCTATGGGCAGCGTGTAAAAGTCTTGCATCTGCTATTACTAATGAACCCGCTTTAGCACACACATCCACCTGATCTGGATGGTCACTGAACATGATAGGATCGTCTTCAACAATAAACCTTGCTCCTTGTTCATGCGCAGGTACAAGTTGGTCGTGCAGATCTATACGTTTGAGATGTGTCCCCGGAATTACCTTTAAACATCCATTTTCCCGCGTAGTATCTGACAAGTAGTAATTGAGAAAAATGGTTTGCGGCCACGGAGAACAGCTGAGCGGGTCATTCCAACGCATCCAGTCTTGATGCCAATAGAGTGGTGGACCACCGGCTTCTTTCGTTAAGATGATGATCCCCCCAGAAGCGGCGAAATCTCCAAAACCGAGCTGCTCCAAGGCATCTCGTGACGGCTGCCACTCCAACAGTCTCTTAATATATGGATTGTCTTCTCCGCGCACATTCACGTGTTGCCCTTGATAAACCATCTCGTCAGGTTCTTCGTGACCTGCGATGAGTCGTTCCGATTCATTGTGAAGTTCCTGCAAGAACTCTTCTGTCAATATATCGTCTACAATGCAGAAGCCGTCGCGTAACATTTGATTTCGTTTTTCTAAGGCGACTTCAGGTGTCATCCAATTTGCTCCTCAAGTTTTGAAATTTAACCAATTTTACACAAAATTACTTAAGAACACAACAATTTTTTATTAGGTTTGTAAAGTTTTTGACATAATTCATTTTTTTGTAATTCCAACTGCATAAGGTATCGGTGTTGAAAACACCTCCTACAAGAGGTACTCAGGGTTATTTAGTTTTCGATTTTTCTGGTATATTTTTCACATTTTCATATAAACCGATACGTCTGCAAAGTAGTAGGCACACTCCGTGGGTTTCCGTCCACCCAAGATGTAAAGTGGACGGCACGCGGATGAAGATTAATAAATTAAACGGGTAATAATCCGACATATCGTAGGAGTTTTTCTGAACCGCCTTGAAACTGCTGCATGAATGCCATGACCCTCTGTTGAAGTGCTTGCCAGTCATCAGCAAGCCGATGCAGATGTAAGACCGACTGCCGCACCCATCGCCACAACTTCTCAATCGGGTTAGTCCAAGGCGCATAAGTCGGGAGTTGCAATACCTCAATCGGAAGCTTAGCAAGTTCTCCGATTTTCTTTGAGAGTTTGCCCTGCCAACTTGGTGGTAGGGGTTTATGAAATGAAGTCGTCTGTGGTAGCAATGCCGCCAATAAGTTCGGATGCCAATGAACAGGTCGGTTGTCTTGAATTATGAATATATGCTCAGCGTTAGGATAGCGGAGACAGATTTCAGAGTAAAGCGCGTGTGTTGCCACGACAGTCGCACTTTCTGTTTGTTGGTAAACCAGGCGCCAGTGTGTGCGTTGAGGGCACCGATGCCGTAACAGGTCTCATCATCGTGTAGACTTTGTTTAGCGAGTGGGTGCTTCGTGCCGGTCTGTGTCCAATCCTTTGCGATTGTTGGTTGTCGGTGAAAGGCGAACTTATCTTGGTAAAACGCAGCGTGTGTTTCTGGGTTTTGTGCAGCTTGTTCTAAAGCTTGTTTAACGGAGGTGAGTTTTTGGGTATACTCAACATCGGGGCTACGCATATAGGGTCTACCCCGCTTATAGCTGATGCCGAGGAAGAGGACGCTTCGCACAGGATTATTCAGTTTTCAGTTTTTCTGTGCATTTTATTGCAAACGTTAATATTTTATAGTCGCATTGTAGGTCGGGTTGAGCGAAGCGAAACCCGACAATCTTAGTGTGGCAGTGCGATCATATCGGGTTTCGTCCACTCAACCCGCAGCATCCCAAAAGCGCATGCTGCGTTGATTTGGACCTACAATATAAACTCACAGTAAAACCTATTAACCGATTATTCTTAAAACCGAATAACCCTGCGCTTCGCACCCGGTATTGACATATCGTTGAGCCAAGACACAGAGGCACCGAGGATGCTAAGCGTCCAGCGTGTCTCTTGTGAAGGCAGCACCGACGGGTCTCGATAGACAACGCCTTGGAGTTCCGATTCTGCATCTTCTTCTGACAAGGGTGCGAAAACCGGTTTTCTGCCTTTACCGGGTTTATGTCGCAACCCCATAACTCCTGCTTCACGGTAGTGTTGAAGCCAGGTATAGACGGTGTCAGGTTTCCGTTTTTCAACAGACCGCTTTGTGCGACCTTATGCGGAGATGTCCCCGTGGCGATTTTCAACAACGCAGCGGCACGCTCACGTAAATACGCCGGTTCACCGGTATCACGGAGGTGGCGAAGTTCTGCTAACTGTTCATCACTGAGATGAAGTGTGTGGCGTTTAGCCATAATACTTTTCCTCCTTTTATAACAGCATAACAGACTTCACAATTACCCAATTTATTTTTTAATCTTCATTAGGCGTTCATACCGTTGATTTCTTGATTTGGCGCATTCATAGTGTTGATTCACGGGACTAAAGGGACGGACAAGAGGCAACACATGAAGTAATTGCCTTCCTATTAGATTTTCGTTTTTTAGAAATATGAAAAAAAGTTGACAAATACTTGGTAATCGTGTATACTATACTATTATTCATTAGGTCGAGTGGTGGAATCGGTAGACACAATGGACTTAAAATCCATCGCCCATAAACAGGCGTGAGGGTTCAAGTCCCTCCTCGACCATATTGATTCATGCCGCAGGGTAGAGCAGTCTGGTAGCTCGTCGGGCTCATAACCCGGAGGACGTGGGTTCAAATCCCACCCCTGCAATCTTTTCTTTTATTACCCACAAATACCTTCCGTTTCAAACAACCTGATTATTACAATCTATTTCATAAATGACTTGTAGGGCGGGGTCTCTGTGCCTCGTACTACATGTATTAGTGTAAGACACTGACATCAGCAGCAGAATGCACAGGATAAGGACTGATATCGTAGTTACCATCCAACGAAATATCATCAACCATAACAATCTTGTCTGATAGGGCGGATTGGTGCATTGCGAAAACGGTTTGGATGATATGTAGGTTACTGCGTCCATCTGTAAGCGGCTTTTTGCCTGTTTGCAAACATTCAATAAAGTGAACCATTGCGTTACCAAAGGCATCAGGAAACCAAGTTCCCTCTATTTCGGGTTTAATCTCTCGTGTCTCAGGTTCTGTGAGATGAACAGTCATATCTGCACTGTTTCCGTAGATAGCACCGTTAGTACCTTGAATTCGGATTTCTTCGTGCGGATGTTGGAGATTGTGACCAGAATTCGCGAGGAATGACCAATTACATGAAAGCAATCCTTTTATTCCGCTGTGGCATTTGAAAAGCGCAACAGACATTGTTTCGCCTTCTTCAACGGAGCGGTCATGTCCATGTGCTTGGCAGTAGACATTTTCAAATTCGCCAAACCACTTATGGACGAGACTGATGTGATGCACTTGCATTACGGGAATAAGATGTTTACCCGGGTAGCCAGTGTAAAATCCGTTACAGGTAATGGAAACGTGGTAGATTTCGCCGAGGTGTTCGGCGTTTATGTAGGGTTCAATAGCGAGAAATCCGGGAACAAAACATGAGTTTTGATTTATCATGAGTTGCACATTATGCTTCTCATAGGTGTCTACCATTTCAACCGCTTGGGGCATGGTCATTGAAAAAGGTTTTTGGCAGAAGATATGTTTTCCTGCTTGTGCTGCTGCATTCACAATGGGAGAACGTATCCACGGATGAACTGCCATGTCAACGATATTCACATCTGCATCGGCAATTAAGTCGGCAATACGGGTATACCGTTTGTGGATGTCAAATCTATCGCCTATCTCATGCAGTCGTGCTTCGTTTTTATCGCAAATCGCTGCGACTCGTAAGTTTTTGCGTTGATACCCAAGGAGGTGCTGCTGTCCTATCCCTAAGCCTATTAACCCGATACCAAAGTCTTGCAAGTTTGCCATGTGTTTTGTAATCTCGTAGTGAAGGGCGCGTGTATTGTAAATCGGGGTTGAAAACCCCTCCTACAAGAGTGATGGAATTTCAAATTCCTAATCCATCGTCGATTTCCCGCTGATAAGTATTGATGGATTCGTCAAGCATTTTGTCCAAGTGAACAATTTGCCCAGTTGCACCGGATTCAAGCATAGCATAAGAAATCGCTACGGAACGAGTGCCTTGATATGCATCAACTTCAATGGGGTGGTTACCAGCAATTGCTTCAGCGAAATCACCATACTCAATTGCGATGATTTTTGCGTCGGTATCTGAAAAAGGGAAATTATATTGCCACAGGCGGTCACCACCGAACAGGTCTGTCGTAACGGCATCAAGACGAAAATCAGGCACAAGGTCTAATAATTTTTCATCGTTAATCGTTCCTTGTCCATCAATTTGTAGGGAGATAACTCCGCCACTTCTGTCCCCTGGAAGTGTCATTGAACCTTGAGACCCGTGAATTTGTCTGACCCAACTACCTTGCCCCCACGCGCCGTGCTCCTCAATATATTGTCCGACGACTCCGTTTTTGAAAGTCAACGTTGCATACGCTGCATCTTCCGCAGTTGCTTCAAATTCAGCAGGCATTTTGCGTTGCCATTCCGTATAGACACCCGCAGGATTCGACCCGGATTCACCGCTTACCGCAGCAGGATTGTGTCGAATCGGTTCATGAAGTCGAGTTTGCGCGTAGACGGTTTCAACTTCACCGAGTAGGTACTCAATCATATCGGCATAGTGGACACCTACATCAAGCAGAACACCACTTTGATTCTTTTGATGCCGCCAGACAGAGATAAGCATCCGGTTTGAACCGCCAATCGCATGATGGACAAGAAAGCGCGGCTTACCGATGACCTCCGCATCAAGCAGTGCTTTGGCAAGTCGATTGATCGGATCGCGCCGATAGTTTTCTGCCACGCTCAGCACAGCATCAGATTTTTCTGCAGCACGGCGGATTAGGTTACACGCGCGAACGGTCAATCCCATCGGTTTTTCAACCATTGTGTGCCATCCGCGTTCAAGTGTTTCAACAGCCACAGTGTGGTGATAAGGTGGTGTAGTTGTTACGTCTACGGCATCAATACCGACTTTAGCCAGTTCTTCAAGATTTCCAACAACAGCGGGTTTCTTGCCGAAACGTTCTTCTGCTTGTGCAGCAAGGGACTCAGCATTGGCAAGAACCGGGTCACACGCACCGACGAGATCGAATCGTTCCCATCCTGAACGGTGAAGTTCTGCTAACCCATACATGTGTCGGTGTCCCATACCGCCACATCCAACAATTGCTAATCGAATAGTGTCCATGTCTCGTTCCTAATTGTTAAGTATGATTTCCAACCTCTTTAGATCTTTTTCTCGTAATTCTGTATCGCTTTGATAGAGGTCCCGACGGTTTAGCACGTTCTCGGCGTATTTTTTACCTCTATTGGGAAGAGGACCTCTTATTTTCACTCTGCCGGGACCGACATTATACGCACCGAGCGCCAAAGTTAAATTATTGAGATATTTCTTTAAAAGGTAGTTGAAATAGACTAATCCAGCGTTGAGATTTTTCTCGGCGTCAAACCGCTCATCTACTTTTATATCAAAATTTGGCTTAAGTTTATTGGAGTATCTTGGCACTTTTAAGCCGTACTCCCTTGCAGTTGCGGGCACAAACTGCATTAAGCCGCCCGCTCCTGTTTTTGACACAGCCACAGGATTAAATTTTGATTCTACATAAATAATGGCTAACATCAGTTCTATAGAGATGTTGTGTTTTTTTGCAATATGAATGCTCTTCTTTTTTGAAGAATCTGGAGTAGGTTCAATTTTTTTCAGTTTCGGATCGTCAGGTTTACTGCTAAGAGGCGTTCCGGTATCTTTAGGGTCAGGTTTATCCTGAGTTTGCGATGACACACTGGCAGGTGTGCTACTGGGTATAGGTTCGTTGGATATTTGCTTTGTTCCACCAAAAGTGAAACCGATTGAAAGGAGATGCTTATATCTTAGATTATCTTGATTCAAAAAAGTATAGTAGGTTTGCTTACCCCAATTTTTGAACGCAATTCCTAAACTCCATGAATGAGTAGATGCTCCAGTGTCAAAGGAAAAAAGTGAACCAACGTTTGCGGAAAGGGGTCCACTCACAACTTCAAGACTTGTCCCGAAACCGGGTGAAGTAACATTAAAGCAGGTATGCCATCTAATAAATTGATAAGGTATCAGTGTTGTCCCAAAAGCAAATTGTGGTTTAAATGTATTTAAGATTATCCCATTTCTATCTTGAATGGTGACACCGCTAATATCGCGAAATTGCATTCCTACGGTGGCGTGACGGGAAAGTGTCACCAATGCCCCAACATCATAATTTGGAGCCCAGAGACTGTTTGTATAAGGTGCTCGACTATATCCTGTACTTGCACCAAATTGTACCGACCCGAATCTCTTGGCATACGAAAGCAGGGCTTGATTATAACCATACTCAAACGTGCCGATAGGGTTAGAGATATGGTTTACCAAGAAACGATCAGAAGCGTTGAGATCAAGAATGTTTACACCAAAAGTACCGATTGGATTAATAGGATAGGCGAGGGAAACCGCTCCTTGTGAGAAATCATAAATCAGATTTCCACGTTCAAGAGATGCGAGTCCTGCAGGATTCCAAAGCGGACTTGTCGCATCATCCGCATGGCTAATAAATGCGCGACTCAACCCGAGTCCACGTGTTCCAATTGCAGGTCTCGGTTGATGTGTTCCAATTTCGTGCGGACTGTTGACTGAATCTGAAAAGATGTGTTTTCCACTGGGAACACCCATGAATAAGAGGAGTAAGATGGCTGCGAACAACCATCTTCGTTCACGGGAGATCAAGGTGGCGAGCTGGGTTTTCACTTTTGCCTTTGTATCTGATTTCAAAATGCAGGTGGGGACCTGTTGAAATTCCGGTGTTTCCGACTAAACCGATGACTTGTCCTTGTCGGACGAAATCACCGACGGATACATAAATCCTGGACAAGTGTCCGTAAGATGTGCTGTAATCATCTTCGTGTTGTATGGAGACTGTTTTGCCATAGCCACCTTTTCTTGCTGCATAGGTAACCTTTCCTGCCTTTGAAGCATAAACTGGTGTGCCAGTTGGTGCCCGGAAATCTATGCCTTCGTGCAGACGGTAATTACCCGTTACAGGATGATTACGATAACCATAATCTGATGTTACAACTAAAGGAATTTGTAATGGAATTGCAAAACCGACGCTTTCACCACCTGGTATAAAAATTTCCTGACCGATTTGGAGGCGTTTGGGATTGGAGATATTATTTAATTTTTGAATTTCTTTCCAATTCTTAATATTGTATTTTCGGGCTATCCCATACAATGTGTCTCTATCTTTAATTATATGCCAAGTTCCATCTGCGGGTCCCCCTGCATTTTGGAGTTTAGTCTCATCAATTGGAATGATTAACTTTTTTCCAATTTGTATGCGGTCTAAAGACTTCAGGTTGTTGGCTTTAGCAATAGACTTCATGGGTACTCCATATTTTTTGGCAATCCCCGATAATGTTTCCCCTGATTTGACCTTATGTTGCACCCCAATAGCTGAAGATGCCCACGATGTTAAAACAAAAACTACGAGTAAAACGGTTATAACTACTTTAAAATTTTTCTTCTTCATTTCATACCTATATTGGGTTATGCTTGCTTGAACCTACCTTTATGAACTAAAATAAATAGTGTCTAATAGACCCTTGCGTACGCTTTATTTGAGATGGATACTAATAAAATGACAAATATCCAATAATTTATTATTCACGAAATTTACATTTCTACTGAATCTAACGAGGATTCCATTATCTCTAATTGATATGTTATCAACGAGCTACCTTCAATAATATCTCAGTCGTATCTGAAAGAATTTGTGTGTCAGTTTGAATGCCAGCGGCTCCAACTGAAACGACTTCACTAATTACTGTCACAACAAGTTGTAGAACTTCGACCTGCGTATTTGCTTCACCTAATGTATCAGGTGCTGTCCATGTGATTGGATTGTTGTTAGTTGAAGAAAGCGTTCCATATTCGGTAATGTTTAGCCAATTTAGAACGACACTTGTTCCTCTGACTCCGTTAACTGAAGCAGTTAACTCTACTTGTTCTCCCGGTTTGACCGCTTTTCTCGTAACCGTGACTGTTACATCAAGATCACCTGCTTCATCTACGTTCCCTACATCTTCGGAGGTTTCTGATTCAACGATAACATCACCAGAATCCACTATATCCTCTTGCACCATATCAGTGTCAGAAACAGGGTTATTTAAGTTACTGCCTCCGCATCCTGAGATATTTAGACCTAACCCAACAAGGAAAATGTAAACAAACAACACCAAAAACCTATATGTCCGCATGACTCCACCCACTTTTTGTATTTAGGACACTGTTGTCCTAATCTATCCAAAATTCTGCCTCTTTCACACAAGTAGGTTTAGGTTTTAAAGCATAAGCGACACTGTAACCTAAAACCTTGGAAAAAACCTACAATTCGTAATTAATATAATGATATATTAAGAAATACGAATAAAACGAAAAGACAGTTACAAAGAATGGGTAAAGCAATTATTAACTTGGCATAGTAGGTTTATCCATGCCAAGTTAATAGGTTATCTTGCTGACTTTTCCAACTGCTCGCGGAGGAATGCGACAATATCTGCAATGTCTTGGTCACTGAGGATATCGGAGGCGTAGAAAGGCATTAGTGTGCTACCGCCGCCGCGGATCGTTTTAGCCCAGCGTGCCGTTGTTTTGTTAATATCACGTGGTAATCTACCGCCGGGTCTGATGATCTGAATACCGACACCACCTTTGAAAGGTGTTGTATGGCAAACGACGCAGGCGCGTCCGTAAAGTTTCCATCCGTTTTCCGTATCACCGGGCATCGCGGCAATTTTTTCACCAGCTGCCGTTTTAGCATCATCATCTAACATTTCCATTTCAAACTGTGGACCTTTGTTGTCCCCCGAAATTGCTTTGAAATAAGCCATGAGTGCTTCTGCGTGTTCAGCTGGAATCGCAGTGGGGTTAACTTTATCGGGGCGGACCTTCTGTAAAAAGTGCTCATAACAGAACCCGCCACCACCGGCAGCACGTGCGAAATTAGCACCTGAAATCATTCCACCTTTTGCTGAACCTCGCTGTGGAACACCGATCACGCTATGACCAGCACGAATTAGGCCGTCTGGTTCTGCCTCTTCATCAAAATCTGCATGACAGTCCGCACAAGAAAGGCCAGTTGCTACCTTGGGGCTTATGGTTCCCTTAAAAGTTGGGTCATGAAAAAGTTCGCGTCCAAGTTGCGCTTTTTCTCCTAACTGTTGTGCTTGTGTAAAATATACCAAGGCTGCTATCAATATTACTACGCAAATTGAAAGCGAAACAAATTTACGCATCAAAAATCTCCTTTAGGTAAAAAATATGCATACTTTAAATATTTTATCTAATATAAAATTAGTTGTCAAGAAAATTATTGCTTAATTAAGCAATAATTATTGCGGATTCCAATAGTTTTCAAAGTAATTCAAAATTTTAATCAATACTAAGTGTTTTCCAAGACAGCAATGTATGGCAAATTTCGATACATTTGTCCGTGATCGAGTCCATATCCGACGACAAACACGTTCGGAATTTCAAAACCGGAATAATCAACTGGAACAGAAACCTCACGTCGAGATGGCTTATCCAGAAGGGTACAAATTTTGATAGACTTTGGGTTCAATGAACCGAGATGTTCCATAAGAAACTTTAAGGTGCGTCCGGTGTCAATAATATCTTCTACAATAAGGACGTGTCTATGTTTTACATAATCGCTCCCCGTCCGGATAAACTGTATTTTTTTAGATGACTCCGTACTATTATGGTAACTTGAAGTCTGCAAGAACTCAAAGCGAAGCGGTAGAGATATTTCACGAGCGAGGTCCGCGAAAAACAACGTTGCACCTCTCAGTACGCAGACAAGGACAAGTTCTTGATTTTCATAGTCCTTAGATATTCGCTTGCCGAGTTCCTGAATTCGTACCCGAATCTGTGATTCAGAAATCAGAACAGATTTAGGAAACGGTTTCGTCTTTTCCATAATGTAAGTGAAGACACCTCTGTGTTTGGGGTTGGATTTTGAAACTCTCATTGGTTGTAAAACCAATGACCCACAAAATTTCATCACCGCATACGACCATTGGGATTCGATTGCGTTCACTGCTCGGCACTTTGGCATCCATTAAAAAATCTTTTATCTTTTTTGTCCCTTGCATGCCATGCGGTTGAAATCGGTCACCTTCTCGTCGATTGCGGACTATGAGTGGTAATTGGAGCACGCTATAATCAAACATTGCCTCAAAAGTTCCATCAGGTAAGGACGGAAAATCGTCTGAAGGCATATCATATAAATATGCTGTGATTTCTGCATTTAATGCAGAAATAAACGTCTTCCCCGGTACATTTAGCGGATAGGCAAAATCCTCTGTCTCAATAGGTGTATGCTCAAAAAAAAGTTGTTCATAAGCGCGTCTGAACTGGATACCGTTTGGTAGTGCTAACACAGCATTCGGCTTATCCCCATTGATAAGACCGAGAATAGCTTGACAATGTTCGAAATAGAAATCGTCTACTTGCCCAAAAATTTCAGCGATGCTATACCTTAAAAACCGTCTCTGTAATGCAATGTGATTCTGTAGAAATTTTTTCCTATCTAACACAAGACTCTTAGATTGAGAGGACAGTAGTCTGCATGCCTCGAATGTTTCACGCGCAATTCTGTCAAGATACTCCGATTCAGCACTCAGAACTTCAGCGGTACGACTTAATCCTGTTCTGATATTTGGATTATAATCTTGTTCAAGCAGCGGCATCAACTCATGGCGGATTCGGTTGCGGAGATAACGTTTATCTGTATTCGTTGAATCGTATCTTGGTACAAGATTAATTGATTTGAGAAATGCTTCAATTTCTTGGCGGGTAAACGCTGCGAGCGGACGAATAAACTTGCCGTCTCTGATAGGTGCTATCCCTTTTAACCCATCGGATCCCGCACCTCGAATTAGATTCATCAGAACCGTTTCGGCAATATCGTCTTGGTGATGTCCAAGTGCAACTTTGGTCGCGCCTACTTGTGCACAGACATCTTCATAAAATTCGTAACGCGCTCGACGCCCCGCAGCCTCTACTGATAGTTTCCACTGTTTAATTAAATATGGCACTTCAACGGAGTGTCCCGTAAAGGGCAGTCCTAAACGTGCAGCATGCTCGCGAACAAATTCAGCATCTGCAGCAGAATCGCGCCTGAGACCATGATCAAGGTGAACGATGTGAAGGTGGCAGTTTAGTTGTGTGTGTAGGGAATGCAACCCGTAAAGTAGTGCAAGTGAATCAGCACCACCAGAGACTGCAACGAGCACCGTTTCTCCATCCTCAATCATCGTGTGCTGTGAAATGAAGCGATGCATCTCTTGCACAAAACGGGCATCCATGAGGCGAGCCTTCAAAGAACAATGCCGGTGCGGAGAGTCGAACTCCGGACAGCACGATTATGAGTCGTGTGCTCTACCACTGAGCTACACCGGCACGTTAAAATCTAATTTTAAGTATATCACATGTTTTTCTTAAAGTCAAACATATTTTATGCATGATATTTTCCCTCTATAATCAATAGTTCGGATTGGATATTGCGAAATATGGATAATAATGATATAATTCAATTATGAACATACATCAATTAAAAGGAAAAACCGTCGGAGCTGCAGTCTCAGGCGGTCTTGATAGCTGCACAATTACGAAGTGGTTAGTTGATAACGGTGTCAACGTTGTCTGTTTTACAGCGGACCTTGGACAACCTGACGAACGAGACGTTGAGGAAATTCGGGAACGGATGCTGGCATGCGGTGCCCAAGAGGCAGTCATGGTTGACGCAAAGGATAACCTCGCTGAGGCAGGAATCCGTCTCATTCAGTGTCAGGCGATGTATGAAGGTGGATATTGGAACACGACTGGCATCGCGAGGCATATTACTGTAAAAGCACTGTTGCCAGAGATGGAAAAACGTAATATTTCCATCTTGACACACGGTTGTACAGGACGCGGTAACGACCAAGTCCGGTTTCAACTCGCTACCAATATGCTTAATCCGAACTTCTCTGTCTATGCTCCGTGGCGAGATGCGGAGTTCCTCAAACAGTTCGGTGGCAGAAAGGAGATGATAGATTTCTGCCAAGAACACGGTTTGCCGATCACCGCTACGCATGAAAAACCTTACTCTACAGATGCTAATTTGTTGGGGTTAACACACGAAGCAGGTAGATTAGAATCACTGAAAACACCCGCAGGGTTTATTACACCAGGAATGGGTGTGCATCCGAAAGATGCCCCTGATGATATAGAACACTTCACCGTTACATTTGCACGGGGGATGCCCGTTGAAGTGAATGGGAGTCCTTGCACACCATTGATGAGTTTGCTGGAAGCAAATCGAATCGGTGGACGAAACGCAGTCGGTATTGGAATTCATACTGTTGAAAATAGGTTTGTCGGGATTAAGAGTCGAGGCGTTTATGAATCACCGGGAATGGAGTTGTTGGGTCAATGTTATGAGTTTCTGCTGCAACTGATTTTAGATAGACGCGCACGTCGACATTTCGATGATGTAGCTTCCACAATCGCTGAACAGATTTATCAAGGTTACTGGTTTGATGCTGCTACACAGGCATTGCTTGCCTCAATTGAACCTTTGACGCGTTTAGCAAGTGGGACTATTACGGTGACTCTGTATAAAGGGAATGTAGCATTTCATGCCGCAACGGGTGTTCCGCATTCACTTTACTCTGAAGAAACGGCTTCAATGGAAGCAATCGGGGATTTCGACCATGCAGACTCGGAAGGGTTTTTGGCAGTACTTGGTGTCGGTGCACGCGCATCTGCCATTGCGGGACAGACGCAGGGTGTGTAAAGTTTTTCGCATGAAATGATTTTGAGAATTATTCAGGACTTACGCAGTCTTGAAGATTATTGAAGGATTTGAGAGTTGATGTCGTAAATAATCATCCAATAAGCTATCTTTAAGATCATAAATTGTTCTACCAACCGCACGGGCAGCGCGCTTCAAACAGACCCATACTTGAAAACAACACGCAATATGATTTCTTTCAGCACGCAACGCACGACATTGACATTTGCCAATACCGGTCACTTGTTTGATCTCACGATGGAGTTCTTCAATCTTCCAGCGCACGCGATACGCTTGCTCTGTCGCATCCGATTGAGATAAATCGTTTGTCGCAATATATTCCATGCGTCCGGTAGAGGAGGCTATCCGGAACAACTTCACTTGGTGCCCTTTAGGAAACTTATTGATGTGCACGCGTTTCCCTCGGCGTGTTTCTGTCTCGGTCCAAGATAAATCTTTGACTTGTTGGTGTGGTTTGACACCATCCGTATCATTCACAAGGCGATTGCGTTTCAGAGGCACATAGTAAATCTTGGAAAGTTTTTCAATCGCTTTGATAACTTTCATTGACGCATACCAAGCATCCATCAACACTGTCCGAAACGGGAGCTGTTTTTTGAAGACAGCATTGTGCAACATTTCCAGTAAATGGTCTATCTTGGTTTTACCATCATGATCTTTGTCAAATATACGATAATCCATGATCCAATACGCTTGTGTCTTTGGGTTAACATAAAGACACGCGACAATACCGATGCCGACAACCACTTTCTTGTCGCTACCACTCCACTGAGAACGGAGAACTTCAATCATTTTAGCGTATGGTTTAGAAAGCACAACATCGTCAAAAACCAAGTAGCCTCCTTCATCAAACTCAATGTCGTCTTTTACGGACTTCCAGAGTTCACTTGAAGGCATGTTTTCGTTTCTCAAAAAACGATTAAGTTGATCGTGGTTCCAGGTGTCTGTATGATCTGCAAAATAGGTTTGTGTAAAGTTAGTGAAACTTGCTATCAAAAATTGACAATAATCGGAATATAAGTTATGCTGCTTTTCAGAGAGTGTAAATGTATTCATAATAGAAGAGTATATACCATTTTATAAAAATGCGTAAGTCCTGTTAGTTAAAGATTGGCTCACACAGTATACAAACTCTCACACTGAAACCATCTTGCTCGGTGACGCTGTCGGTGCCTCTGGTGATTTTGCTCTTGAAGATCTTTCCCTTGAAAATTTCATTACGGATATTGTTATGGATGTCTAAAAAAAAGAACTTACGGCTGCAGACGTAAATGAAATTATACTGCAAGGTGAAGATATACTGTGGCAAAGAATCAAGCGTTTTATGGAAGGCAATGATATAAAAATAAACAAAGGACCGATTGCGAAACAAGCTTAGTAGTATGAAAGATATAAGCGAATTACCTGAGGAAACAAAGGAAAATGCTATTAAGCTTTTTCAGGAAATTCGTAAAACTTTTGGTGAACAAGAGTAGTAAGCCATGGGTTGAGTTTGCGAATCCAGCAAATCCGCGAAACCTGTGAAATCCGTGTCCATCCGCGATTCAAACAAAGAGGTGAAGGGCACGCCAAATCAACGGTATGAATGCCTTATTGGCATTCCCGGAGCGTGTCTACTACCTTGCATCTAATTCTGGCAAACCCGCCACAATCTCCACGGTCTGCAAACTAACATTGATAACCCGCCCAATCAAACCCACGATACACAGCGGCACATCCGCACAATTTGGATCGTTCACAATACCGCTACGTTTGCCCACCTTCACGCAATACTGGTCAATCACCCACTCCAACGCAGAACGTGTGCCGAACCAATAGCCAAATGCTTGCATGGCAACAATCTCCTTTCACTGATTTTGGAAATACTGTCATTAAATGTGAAAAGATGCAAGTTTTTTCGTTAGTGTCAACCCACATAAATTGGATATTTTTTAGAAGTTATGCTATTCTTTAAACAAGAGGAGGGAACTATGCGAAAATTGTGGATAAAGCGCACTGTGCAGATTTGCGGATGTGTTATGCTTTGTTGTGTCTTTGCAGTGGCACAGAAAAATGAGGACCCTGCAAAGGAAGGCATTACTTTAGCTGACCTCGGTGTAACACCAGAACAGAAAACCCAAATTGATGCAATGTGGAAACTAAAACGACAGAAACATACACAAGCAGTCAAAGACTTGAAGACCTTGAATCGGTTTGTGAAAGATTCGCTTATTGATGAGAAAGAGATTCAGGAAACACTGAAGAAATTTCGCACGAAACGGAAAGGGATGCAGGATCAAATTGATAAGGCAGAAGAAGCGTTAATAAAGACTTTATCACCACGGGCACAACTCCATCTGACAGTTTTAGGTATTTTGGATAACGGGTTGCCTCGTAGAACTATGAGGACACAAGCAGATAAAGCGGCAGGGCAAAAAAATAACGATGCTCCAACGCCTGCTGAACAATCACAGGACAAAACACCGCAATAAAAATGGTGGAGGATACCAGACTTGAACTGGTGACCCCTTGCATGCCATGCAAGTGCTCTCCCAACTGAGCTAATCCCCCACTTGATTCAACTTTTTTAATGATACCATATATCCGCGTAAAAAGCAAATAAATTTAAGTTTTCAGGACAATTATGAAAAATAGCGAAACTGATACATTTTTTTATTTCGCAGATCAGCCAGATAGTGAAGTTGGACTCGCCATCGGTGCGTTACTTATTGCACAAAGCGAATATCCGGATGTTGATATTGACGATTACCTTCAGAAGTTAGGCGAAATGGCGGATGAAGTGCGGGAAAGAATATCTGAAACGGCACCGCCTCACGAACAGATCGCTGAATATAATCGCTATTTCTTTTCGGAAAATAGGTTCAAAAGAGAGATCGTCGGTTTCTATGAACCTGCTAATAACTACCTCAATGATGTGATTGATAGAAGAACCGGTATTGATGTAACCCTTTACGTGCTATATATTGAAATCGGCAGGAAAGCAGGATTGCCACTTTCTGCTATCAATGTGCCGTCCCATTGCATTGTCAAGTATAAATTTAAGCATTTTGATATTTTCTTAGATTTAGGTGACGAAGGGCGGATTATATCAGAGGAAACACTCCAAGAAAAATTAGAAATTGTATATGGTGAAGAGGCTGATCTGCAACGTAGATCGCTCAATGAAGATGCAAACAAAGAGACATTAGCTCGGATTTTACGTAATTTGGCACGAATATATACTGATGAAAATGAACATGACAAAGCGATTCAAGCACTCAAACGCATTACATGGCTGACACCACAATATATGACCCCGTATCGCCGCCTTGGAAACCTCTTTTATCAGGTGGGCAGTTATAATGAAGCACTAACCGCATTTGAGACATATTTAGATGGTATAGAGAGTCCATCAAACGAAGAACATGTGATTGAAAATATTCGGACGCTCCGAAGGATACTCGCAAAGATGAATTGATATGTCTGAAGTAGTCCTACATAGCAACCTACACTTGAATCCTTATTTCGAACTCCCGTAATTACTGATTGAATTTGAATGAAAATTTTAGGCATTGACACCTCAACCCCCATCGGCAGTGTTGCCCTCATAGATGGCGAAAACATAGTCGCTGAACATACCCTCAATATCGTCCAAGCACACTCCTCCAGACTGATGCCCGCAATTGACACTGTTTTGAAATGGGGAGATATTACACCAAATGATTTAGACGGGTGTGTTGTTGGTATTGGACCTGGATCTTTTACTGGCATCCGCATTGGGGTTGCAACAGCAAAATCTCTCTGCTATGCCGTAGATAAGCCAATCGTCGGTGTGTCAACTTTAGAGGCTATTGCATACAATTTGCGGTGGACGAATGGGATTGTCTGTCCGATCCTTGATGCGCGGCGGCGTGAGATTTACGGTGGTGTCTTTCACGGTGGTGCAGAATGGCAACGGCTCACCGATGATCTCTGCTTACCAATTGATGCGTTTTTAGAGGAACTGGATAGTCATGTCTCACCAGATTCCATTATCACCTTTGTTGGTGACGGACTTGCAAGTTATGGGGATGCAGTCCGGGAGAGATTTGATAAAATAAAGACAAAATCGGGGGTACAAACCCCTCCCACAAGAGAATCAATAACCTGTTTTGCAGATACTATCTTTAATGTCCCGCGCGGTGCCGCTATTGCGAAACTCGGCGCGCAACGCTTGAAACAAGGTGATAACGATAGTTATTGGACTTTGGTGCCGAACTATGTTAGAGTTGGGTTGTATTAACAACTCACAACCAAAAACTGAATTCCTTAAACAACCTGCCCGTTTTAATTCGCTTTTCCATGAGATGAACCGTATTTTCAAAAACACGTTTACACTGTTTAGTGCACATACTATTGGCCGCCTCGGCTCAGTCGTAATAACGCTCTGGTTGATGCCTCGTTTTACGGAGAGTGAACTTGGCGGCTATTTTTTTGCAATCGCCCTAACAAACCTCATTGCGAGTCTGACAGAACTCGGAATACATAACCCATTGATCCGAGAGATGACGCTAAATCTGCAGCAAACGCGCCACTATCTCGGCAATATGCTACTCGTACGTCTTATTTTGTCCATTGTAGCGTACACACTCATGATTATCAGCGGTATATCTCTCGGATATACATTAACAATCGTAACGATGATAATCTATTTGGGATTAGCAGAGATTGTCAACTCCATTGCACAACTTTATAGATGTGTTTTCCGTGCACACGAAGAGATGAAATATGAGGCATGGACGGTGGTTGCTGAACGCGGGACATTTTGTTTTGTCGGTGGTGGTGCGATCCTACTCGGATATGGGATTGTAAATGTGTGTCAGGTAATGCTAATAGCGAGTGGTATTAACCTAATTTTGAGCATCGGATTTACCCGATACCGTTTCACATCGCTCCGATTCAAGCCGAGTCGTCAGATTGTAGTAGTGCTGATGCAGCAGGCACTACCGTTTGCAGTGGGCAATCTGTTCCACCTTATCTATTTTCGGATTGATGCGATTATGCTTTCAAAACTAAGTCCGGATGGTTTAGATGCGAATACGTGGTATGGTCTGGCTTATACGATTGTCAATGCTTTCACGACGTTACCGGGTGCGTTTATGATGGGTGCGATGTTTCCAGTGCTATCGCGTGCGTATGAAAAAGAGCGGTATAGATTACCTGACGCATACACATTCGGTATGCGATGGATGGTGATATGTGGCGTGCCGTTAGCTGTTGGTCTTGCCGCACTTTCCCATGAGATTATCGCTACGTTGCCTATTACCTATACGCCAGATACTTTAGAGAAAATCGCAACAGCACTCCGATGGCTAAGCGTGTCAGGTGGATTAATTTTCTTGACAACCGTTGTCTTGACAATGCTGCGTGCTGCAGATAAACGGCGCGCGTTTTCTGTGCTCATGGGAACAACTGCCCTTCTGAATATCGGTTTGAATCTGGTGCTAATTCCGCGTTTTAACCACGTTGGCGCAGCGATTGCGATGGTTATCAGTGAAGTATATCTGCTTATTGTCGGGTTTGGCTATATTTCAAAACGGATTGCGAAACTGACTGAAACAGGTTTTATTTTTAAATCCATTATTCTTTCTGCTACAATGGGAATAGGTTTGGTGTTGTTGAAAGGTATTCTGACTATTTGGATTCTGATTCCGTTGGCGATGGTGTTTTATGGTGTTGGGGTTTTTGTTTCGGGAGAATTTCGGACAAAATTTGAGTTTGATTGAGTCTCAGAATTTACACTTCCATAGCAGATCAATTCAATTCTCCCATGATTTCTTCCTTACCAAAACTCCAAAACTCACCATCCTCCGAGATGCAGAAAACAAAATACGCATTCAACCGAAATTCAGAAAACGCGTCAACCAATTTTTAAACAAACTTATTGTAAATATATTGGATATCTATTGTCCGGCAACAACAAAAACTTCTGACAATCACCTATAACAAGGATATAATATCAGTTAGAAAAACAAAGACGATCCTAAACACTAATAGAACCAGACTAAAAATCTTGAGCAAAACATGTTAGGTGAGAATGTTGAAATTACTTGACAAAAAACGGCAGAGAATCCTACAAATTGGAAGCGCACTGAAAACTAAGCATGTTGCTGAAAATTATACCAATTTCAACATAATTATTGAAAAATCGCTAAAGTTGTGTAAGTCCGAAATTTTAAATTAATGCCTTAACAAAAAAACCTTTATAAACCCACTCACAGACTGAGTTTATAGCGAATTTCAAAAAGTTACCACGGTATCAAAAAAGTTACCAAATGGTAACTTTTGAGTAGCAGCAATTTCCACATTGCGGTCATAATATCAACGAATTGCTACTTCATAACTCAAAAACGGATAATATATAGAATAGACAATTGAATGCCTCTGATTTCCATAGGGAAAACACTTGATATATTGATACAAAGATGTTAAACTACATTTCAACTAACCGATTTAGAGACTAAGGAGTTTTTCATGAGCGTAGCATATACATCGGCAATCGCCGAAATAATTGAAAAATTAGAAGCAGGCAATCCACTCCCACCACTTGTCCCCGAGAACGCATGGAGCAACGAACTTACAGAGGCACTGTTAGACATGTCCCCTGAAGACCTTTTGCAAGGACAATCACTGAAAGATGATATTTTCGGTGGTGCCATTAAAAGTGGTTTACTACTCTGGAACGATGCGTTGGACGATTCACACGACGTATCACAAGAATTAGGTAACAACACTGGCAGTTATTGGCACGGTATGATGCACCGACGTGAACCAGATTATAGCAATGCCAAGTATTGGTTCGGCAGAGTTGGCACGCACCCAATTTTTCCTGAACTGCGGGAACGTGCTATCGCACTTTTTAAAGAAACATCAAATCCATCGGATGCACTTGCACAGATCGGACAAGCCATTGAAACACAAGAACATTGGGACGCATACCAGTTTATTGATTGGTGTCAGGCTGCAGAAAATGATCTGTCTTCAGATACCACTCAATTCTTGCAACAGGTGCAGGCAGAAGAGATCAAATTGTTACTTGCTTATTCCTATCGGAATGCTGTTTAAAGGTGATTACTCGATGGTAATAGAAACTTAAAGGAGATAAATGATGTTATCACGAAATAACATTGTGAGGGTAAGTAGTTTGTGTTATCTTCTAACTGTCCTCACAAGCATACTACTTTTGGCTTCTTGTGTGCCTTCTACCCATAATTCCTCGGGATCTACACGCGTTCAAGCGACTGATGGATACACTGAAATCAAAGCAATCGAGAAAGACCTATCCACCAGCGGCGAACCAGTTACTGCTGAGATGTTAATTGAGAAATCAAGGGCTTTTATCAAGACACATCCAAAATATAAACAGGTGGATGAGGTCTATTATATCCTCGGATCTACTTTAGTTCAGTTTAATCGGACTGAAGAAGGAATCTCGGTATTAGATGAATTGATTAGATACTATCCACTTGCTCCGTCCGTTGGAGAGAGTTTGTTAACATTAGGGTTAGCTTACGACAAAGTTAGCAAGCATGACAAGGCAGATGAAGTTTACAGAAAACTGGTTAATAACTCAAAGTACAATGGAAGCAAACTCACCGAAGCTGCGCAGCAACTATTAGAAGCAGATAAAACAGACCGAAAAGGGGCGCTTGAAGGGTTGTCTGATAGTTCCAACTCGCCTAATTTTGTTGGCCAGCCTGCTTTGGATTTTCAGGTAAAGGATCTGAATGGAAAACCACTATCGTTAGAAAAACTTAAAGGGCAAGTCGTGCTTCTTGATTTCTGGGCAACGTGGTGTTCACCCTGCATCGCAGAGATGCCAAACGTGAAACGAACATATCAAAAGTATAAGAATCAGAAGTTTGAGATTATCGGTATTAGTTTAGATAACGAAAGAGCAACGCTTGAAGCATATATTGAGAAAGAAGGACTTATGTGGCCGCAGTATTACGATAACAGTAGGCAGATTTCCAATATGTACCAGGTCAGAGCCATTCCGTCTACTTTTCTGATTGATGGTGACGGAATTGTCCGCAAAACGAACCTTCGCGGAAATGCGCTTGAGACTGCTGTGGCACAACTTGTACAGGAAAATATGGCGCGGTAAACAAACTAAACGAATAGACGAAGTAAAAGGACTTCAAACTGTTTGACAAATATGAGGAGGTAGAAGATGTTTTTCCGAAATCAAACAACGTTCAATCATCAACAAATTACAAGATTCTCTGTTTATAATATTAGTGTTCTCGTGATTGTTTTGTTGCTCGGGTTCTTTGCTAACCTTGCCAACGCTGATTCAGCACAAACGAGTACAAATGTAAGTCCAGCGAAAATCGGGTTCAAATACCAAGAAATTAAGGCGATTGCTAAAAAACTTAATAATCAAAGCGCGCCAGAAGAATTAGAGAATTTAGTTGAAAAGTCAACGTATTTTATCGCATCGTTTCCGGAATACAAACGTATAGATGAAGTATACTACCGTCTTGGCAACGCCTTATTTCGGTTGGAACGTGTTGAAGAAAGTATTAAAGTTTTTGAAGAATTAGACAAGAAAGATCCAGATGCGCGTTGGGTTGCACCGAGTCTGTTAGAATTGGGTTTGGCTTACGACAAACTCGGTAAACATGATAAGGCAGATGAATCCTATAACAAACTGATCAACCACCCAAAGTATGGTAAACGGTCGTATGCACAACATGCCAAAAAGATTCTTGAACAGGATATAGCATCTCGCAAAGGTGAATTACCCAAACCTCCCGGTGCAAGTTCTACACCTGTAAGTGAATTGATCGGTAAACCTGCCCCAGATTTTCAAGTAAAGGATTTGAAAGGTGAAGAACTTACCTTAGAAAAATTCCGAGGACAAGTTGTGCTTCTTGATTTCTGGGCAACATGGTGTGGTCCCTGTATTAGAGAATTGCCAAACGTAAAGCAAACTTATAAAAAGTACAAAGATCAGAAGTTTCAAATTATCGGTATTAGTCTTGACAGGTCACAACAACCGCTTGAGGCGTTTATTGAAAGAGAAGGACTTGCCTGGGTCCACTATTGGGATAAAAGCCAAAAGATAACAAATCAATATGGGGTACGAGGAATTCCATCAACCTTTTTACTTGACGGAAAAGGTGTGATCCGTAAGACAAACCTCCGTGGGCATTCGCTTGAAACTGCCGTTGCTGAATTGGTGAAGGAAAATCTTGCAAAACCTACAGACACCAGACCGCACTCAATACCCGCAACGAAACTTATTAAACCGAGTCCTACGCCTCAAAAAACTGAATCGCTTGAGGCTCTCAAAGCGAAAATGAATGAGTGGGTTGGTAAACCCGCCCCAGATTTTCTGGTGACAGATTTGAAGGGTGAAGAAATTTCTTTGAAAGACTATCGTGGACAGGTTGTGCTTCTTGATTTCTGGGCAACATGGTGCGGTCCCTGTCTCACCGAGATGCCCAAAGTTAAGAAGACTTACGAAAAATATAAAGATCAAAAGTTCCAGATTATTGGAATTAGTCGTGATAACTCAAAAACACCGCTTGAAGCTTATGTTGAGAAAGAAGGGCTTGCATGGATTAACTATTGGGATGAAAACGGCAAGTTGACGGATCTATACAAGGTAATAGGATTTCCGACAACCTTTTTGATTGACGGTGCAGGTGTAATACGAAAAGCGAGTCTCGGGGGTTCTGATGTTGAAACTGCTGTTGCCGAATTGGTAAAGGAAAATCTTGCGAAACCCTCCCTACCTGAAAAAACCACCTCCGATTCTCCTATAGATAACCAAAAAGTAGATGCTAAAGCCAAAGAAATCATTGATGCTGCTGTGGCCGCACACGGTGGACTTGATAAATTAGCAGCGGTGAAAAACATTGCAATAGAAACTCGCAGCTTTGAATACCACCCGGATGATATTATAGATGATGAAGGAACATCAAAGATGTATCTTTTCCCTAACAAATTCCGTGGTGACTGGTATGCAAACGATCAAAGATTCAGTCTAATTTTTAATGGAAACTCGGTGTATGAGATAAATGATGGGAAAATCACACAACGTCCACCTGAAAAAGCTAAATCTTATGCTAACGCTTATAAAAACAAAGATTTTCGAGAACTAATTTGGCCTCTGACAGACCTTTTGAAAGAGGACATCACCATTCAATACGAGGGGACAGAAAAGGTGGGAGGCATGTCCGCATCCGTTCTTCTCGTTACACAGTCCTCCGATAAAATGTCAAAAGTTTTCATTAGTGAAAAGACTCACTATGTGGTAAAGTTGAGTTATAGTGGTGATCTCGGAGGAAAACCACAAGACGTGATAATATACTTAGATGATTATCGGGATGTTAATGGTATTATGGTCCCACATAAGCGCACCACAAAAACTTTTGAACATCGGGAAACTCTAATCACTGACATTAAGCTGAACACTGAAATTGACGAAACTCTGTTCAGTCCTAAAGAAGCAAATGAATAGCCTCCAATTTTCTGATCTCGCTTTTCGTTATAGCGGGAACAGAAACCAGCAGACGAAAACAGCATCTGACCAGAGGAGAAAATATGATTCGCATCAGTTTATTTGCGACACTAATTATTTGTGTAAGTATTTCCCTCGCTACTCCGTCTGTATATGGACAAGAAGCAGGTGTTATGGTTAGCGGTGCAACGATCCGAGGAAAAGTTATTGAAGCAACTTCTAAGCAAAAACCGATTGAGGGAGCTACCGTCACAATTTTTAACACTGCCACAGATGCGACATATACTGTAAAAACCGATAAGGATGGCACTTACGAAAAGACAGGATTACCTCATGGCCGCTATACACTTGCTATTGCTAAGAAAGGATACGGGAACCGAGTCGGTAAATCTAAGGTCGTTGCAGCCGGAGGTGAAATCTTTGACACAATCAAGATGAGAAAAAATGAGACTATAA
Organism: Candidatus Poribacteria bacterium; assembly: GCA_965219695.1. GTDB lineage: Bacteria > Poribacteria > WGA-4E > WGA-4E > WGA-3G > MSPOR6. Next base: position 216,869 of record CBDCOJ010000029.1, read on the forward strand.
TCACCTTCTTCCTGAACCGAATTTTCACTGGGCAACTTTTGGTTGGTTTTCTCGTTGGTTTTGCTATTGGCTTTTTTGTCGCGTCAATCCTAAATTCTCGTCCATCGCGCGTTTGAGGAGAGTTTATGGCAAACGTCACTTTGAAAGGTGTTACCAAAATTTATGACGGTGATGTCCTCGCAGTTGAAAAGACAGACTTTCAAATTCCAGATGAGTCGTTTACTGTGCTTGTTGGACCATCGGGGTGTGGTAAATCGACAATCTTACGGATGATTGCTGGACTGGAGGAGATTACCGAAGGTGACATCTATATTGATGACGAACGCGTAAACGACATCCCACCGAAGGATAGGGATATCGCCATGGTTTTTCAAAACTATGCACTCTATCCACACATGACAGTGTATAAGAACATGGCGTTCGGGTTAAAACTTCGCAAATATCCGAAAATAGAAATTGACCGACGCGTCAACCAAGCCGCAGACATCCTCAGCATTTCTCACCTACTGAACCGTAAACCGAAACATCTCTCTGGTGGTGAACGTCAACGCGTTGCGGTCGGCAGGGCAATCGTGCGACAGCCAAAAGTATTTTTGTTTGATGAACCGTTAAGCAACCTTGATGCGAAGCTGCGTGTACAAATGCGGATGGAAATCAGTCGTTTACATGACAGGCTCAACGCGACGATTGTTTATGTCACGCACGATCAGGTTGAAGCGATGACGATGGGGGACCAGATAATTGTTCTCAATGAGGGAAAAATTCAGCAGATTGCTGATCCGGGAACACTCTATCACAAGCCTGCCAATCAATTCGTCGGTGGATTCATTGGCACGCCACCGATGAACTTTATAGATACGGAAATTGTGAACAACGACAATTCACCGAAACTAAGGTTTGAAGGCTTTGAAGTAGAACTGAATCACGATTTACAGTCAGTGATCAGCGAACTTTCGGAGAAGTTGGTTACGCTCGGCATCCGACCAGAAGATATTCATGTTAGTGAAAAATGGTAGAAATCAGGTTGTAACACAAGTAGAACTTGTTGAACCGCTCGGAAACCATGCGCTCCTATATCTACGGACAGAGAAGAATAGTTTTGTCGTGCAATCTAATCTTGTTGATTTACCGCAACATAATACACCTTTGACGGTCAGTTTTGATATTGACAAAGCACATCTATTCCATCCAGACACAGGTGAATCATTGACAGCAGCATAACATAGCGGATGGCAACAAATAAGAATAATCGCAGAACGATATTACATCATTTATAACGACAGACTTCCAAGACGAAAATCACTTCCTTCGCTTCAGATTACCCTAAGTAGTTGCTAACTTCTCCTTGCCACGACATCAAGTTTCTGGATTAGAAAATCAAAAACTGAATGCCTCTGGAACATGACACGTTCATTCATACATTTAAATCAACACCGATGATAGACTGATCACCCTCTATAAAATTGTGTGAGTGTCAAAAACCTGCAAGTCCATTCAATTCACAAAAAAGTTGACATCTAACCATATATTCTATACAATTCCATTTTAAAATTAATCTCGTAATGTAACATATCCTGCTTGCTGACATTATGAGACATGTTACAAAAAGTAAAAGAATTGCCTAAGGAGGCGGAAATGGCAGAACGAATTAAAATGGGTTTAGTCGGATGTGGCGGAATGTCTGGTGCCCACATGAACGCTTATCGCGAGTTGTGGTCTAAAGAGGTCCGAGATTTTGATATTGTCGCTGCGTGTGATATTGACAAGGGGCGGGCAGAGGAACGCTCAAATCAGGCACACGAGTTCCAAGGCGGCACAAAACCGGCTGTTTATACAGAACTTGACGAAATGCTTGATAAGCATCCGGATTTAGAATGTGTTGACATCTGCGCGTTGCATAGTGCGCACCACGTGCTTGCCGTGCCAGCATTGGAAGCGGGCAAACACGTCATCATCGAAAAACCTTTCGGTATCACGATGCGTGCGTGCAAACTGATGATGGAAGCAGCGGAACGCAACGATAAGATTATTTCAGTCGCAGAAAATTATCGGTTGAGTCGTATGGAACGCACGCGTAGCTGGGTAATTGCGCAAGGACGTATCGGTGATCCTCGTATGTTCTTCTGGATCGATGTTAGCGAGGCATTAGGTAAATGGGGTTGGCGCAACTTCAAGATGGATGCCGGTGGCGGATGGGCATTAGACGGTGGCGTGCATTTTACCGATCTGATGCGTTATATCCTCGGTCTGGAAGCAGAGGAGGTTTACGCTATCAATAAAGCTTATGAACCCTACCGTTACGATAATGCTGGTGCACGTGAGGGCGGTTATTCGGTGGATGTGGAAGACGCTATGATCGCGACAATCAAGTTTGAACAAGGCGTTACTGCGCAATGGACATGGGTCGGTTCCGCGCCTGCACACGGTTTTGGACAAAAAGTTATATACGGTAGTGAGGGCGCACTTGATTGGGGTAGAGGTTTAGTGCCCCGCGGTGGTGAGGCAATCTCTAATGATGATTTACAGAAGGAATTCACTGATAGTCTCAGTGATGATGAGAAGGAATATTTCTTCCCTGCTGGCATCGGTAATACGGTCGCAATTGAGTTGAAATATTTTGCAGACGCTATTCGTAGTGGTGGTAAACCTGAAGTAGACGCAGTAGAAGGTATGAAGTCTGAAGCAATCTGCATGGCAGCCTATGAATCTGGATATTGGGGTCGCCCCGTAACAATTGCCGAAATTGAAAACTGTGAACTGGAAGGTTACCAGAAGGAAATTAACGACCATTTGGGGATAAAATAATAAAACGCCAACCTTTCCGGTGCCACACTATTTCTAAGTGATTATTTTTTATATAGTTAGGCGCGCTTTTCAAGCGCGCCTTTGTCAATAACACAGTTTTATAGTAAATTATGTAAATAATTGGACATATATTCTGTAGGAGCGATCTCCGAATCGCGACGAAACCACTAATAGTCGGGAATCGGAGTTCCCTCCCGCCAAATGCCAAAAGCGCATTTGGCGTTGATTTGGCTGAATGCCATACGCGCATTCAGCGTTGATTCACCGTTCAGATGTCCAGTTAATTGTAGAATCCACTATAATTGGAAAGTATACCCTAACCTGATCCTGAACTTTAGAAAGCAATTTAAGGCACGGTTATTAAGGAATATTGCGTGAAGACAATCGTATCGCAATTATCTTTTATCGGATTACTTGCAACTTTTTTTGTCCTACCTTTATCCGAGAACACACACGCACTCGGTAGTGAAGACAGAAATATCATTTATGAACGTCGTAATATTTTTCGTCGAACTAAAAATCTACGAGGGAGACGTCAAGGTTTCATTTTTGGTATCGGGACTGGTGTTGGTACCACTAATTTTGAAGCACCACTTGCGGAGTATTGGGGAAACGCTTACGAAGGGAGTTGGCCGGACCCGCGTGCCACGACGTCTGCCTTCGCTACAGAGCTTAAGGTGGGACACGGATTTACAGATCAGTTTCTTCTTTACTATACCAGTCGTATCGCATGGCTTCCGCTACCAAATCTGTATCGGGACACTATGATTGCGAACGGGACTGCTGGTGTTGGGATGATGCTTTATCCGCTCCGTAGTTCGGATTTTTACCTTGTCGGTTCAGCCGGTTTCGCAGTTCTTGTAACTTACCAACCTCCTTTCAAATTGGAAAGGGCGCGGCAAACTGGACTTACCGTATCTGGTGGTGTCGGTTATGAACTTCTGCGGCATCTTACCGTTGACTTTACAATGAATTTTGGAAACGCTAATTCAACACAACTTGATGAAACGAATGAAATAACACTTACAAACGAGATTGTCACTTTTTTGGTGACTGTTAACCTCATTTTCTACTAATGCATGCAACAAAAAACCTATGCCTTTAAAAAGGATTGTAAAATCTGCTATAACTGGACTGCTTCTCATAGTTGTGTTGGCATTCCTCCAAAGTTGCGGGAATGATGAAGAATCTATAGAACGGATTCGATTTACCGAATTTGTGCTTTTCCCAACAGCACCTTACGTTGATAAGTCGTACATAGAAATAGTGCCAGCAGATGAAGTTGCGTCTTTGGAAATTGATTATGAGACTGAAATAGCAGCAATTCAGGAGGTATATAGTGCTTTCATAAAAGCCTATCTGGAAAAGGATATGGCAGCACTCATCAAAACATTTGACACAGCAGAAGGAATGGAATACGGCACATCCACCGTGAATGTTTATGGATGGAACAATATTAAAAATTATATTGAAGTTAACTGGCACGGGCCGTGGGGTGGAGAATGTGCAAGCGATCCAAATTGGGAACTGACAGATTTCTATATTCGCCCTAAAAATGCGAAAGTTGCCTGGACAGAAGCAAGTGCAAAGGGACCTATGTTCTACTACGTACCCGATAAGCCTGAGTGCTATAACGACATAGGACAATTTTACCTAACCAAAAAGTCTGGCAACTGGCGTATTCATCAGATTGATGGATCGAAATACTTTACGGACTTAAAATATAAGGCACCTTGACATTAGCCTAATCTAACCAGCAACATTACAAAATTTCGTGTATACCTATCACAAATATGAGGAAAATATGCCAAAACCTACAGATATTCGCATTCTTGACGTTCAGTATGATTTTGAAGAACATCAATACCGCACTCCGCTGAAATTTGGAGGCGTGCCAACAGACCACTGTGTCCTTTTTAACGTGTGGATGCAAGTGCAGACGCGTGACGGCAGAGAAGCAGAAGGAAGAGGGTCTATGCCACTTGGTAACGTCTGGGCATTTCCACCCCGCTACGCGCCTTTTGACCGAAGCCTCGCTGCGATGATAAATCTCGCTGAATTGGCAGTTGATGCAACACAAGATTGCACACTTTGCGCACATCCGCTTGAACTCTCTGAAGTCCTTGAACCCGAATTCTTACAAATCGCAGACGAATTGTCTCAGACGATGCAGCTTACATCACCGATACCGAAATTATGTACTGTTGTCACGACAAGTCCGATAGACGCTGCAATTTACGATGGGTTTGGAAAAGTAAACGGTATCAATAGTTACAACGGATTAGACGCGGATTTCATTGAGGCGGATCTGTCGCATTTCTTGGATGATGAATTCGCAGGAAAATACCTTGATCGATATACAACACGACACCCACAGCCCGATATGCCGCTTTATCATTTAATTGGTGCGCTTGACCCGCTTACAGAAGCGGACATTACAGAACGTCTCAACGATGGACTACCAGAGACACTACCAGAATGGATTTTTGCCGACGGTTTGACGCATCTAAAGATAAAGTTGAATGGTGATGACTTGGAATGGGACGTGGCGCGCGTCCTGGCAATTGATAGAATCACTGCAGAAACACAAGCAAAGCGAGGCGTCAATACTTGGCACTACTCCGCAGATTTCAACGAAACATGTCAAAATGTGGAATATCTGTTGGAATTTCTTAATCGGATTCAGGAAGGTGAGGCACAAGCATTTGAACGTCTTGATTATATTGAACAACCGACTGACCGTGACCTTGAGACACATCCCGAAAATAAGATGCACAAAGCTTCCGAAATAAAACCGGTGGTGATTGACGAATCACTTACCGACTTTGAAACCTTACTATTGGCACGCGATCAGGGATATTCAGGTGTTGCGCTTAAAGCATGTAAAGGGCAGTCGCAGGCGTTGCTGATGGGTGCCGCTGCCCAAGAGTACGATATGTTTCTTGCCGTTCAGGATTTGACGTGTCCAGGGGCATCGTTCTTACATTCTGCCGGACTTGCCGCGCGCATCCGTGGCGTAACGGCTATTGAGGGAAACGCTCGCCAATTTTGCCCAAGTGCAAATGATGGGTGGAGAGACGAATATCCATCAATTTTCAATATTACCGATGGCACTGTAGGAACACAAGTGCTTACGGGTCCTGGGCTTGGACATTGATACTTTCTGTTGCTTACCTAATCATCAATGTGTGAGTTAAAAAAGCAAGTAAACTTTTGCGAAAATGTCTGGAATGATCACCTCGAACGGGATATATCTTTTTTGATCTCTCCCCATTGCGTTTGCTTCTTATCTTTTAGAAAGACTGACAACGCACTACCACTAATCCAATCCACATCATAACCGTCCACAAGCGGATTCGTTAATTCGGTTAATATTTTTGTATCGATATGGTATTTATAGATATGATAGTCAAGGTCTTCCACAAAGTCAAGCTTGTTTAGTTCTATTTTCCGCATAGACAAAAGCACAGATTCCCCGTCATCCATCCAGTCAAGCCCTACAGGAAACCAATCCTTTGGAATATCTAACTCGCGAATGTTTTCGCCATTTTGATCACATATCATATACCGGTGAGCCTTATGGATTTCGGCTACTACCTTGCCGACCTGCTGATCTATATACTCATCCTGTGAATACAATATCTGTTGACCGTCAGGTGACCATCTGGGCCTTGATTGCACAATTTTCGTCACTCCCTCCTGTGCAGGTAAAAGTTGGCGAGCGTTCTTGCCATCTGCATCTATTATCCAGAGATTATAAGAATCTTCAGCAAATTGGTCAGTTGAAAAAACAATCTTTCTGCCATCTGGTGACCAAGTAGGATATCTGAGCGATGCTTTATTGAGATTAGCGATCTCTATGATTTCACCGCTTTCTAAGTCCAAGATGTTTATACTACGTTTATTGATTTTATTTTCATATCTTGTGAAAAGAACTTGCTTTCCATCTCGTGAAAATGATGGATAATAATCAGACCCGATCTCTGGTTTAGTGAGCTGTCGAATATCTGTGCCGTCGGCATTCATAATGACAATATGAAAGTGTTGTCTGCCACCATCCGAGCTGAATCGTGCAAACACAATCTGTTTTCCATTTGGAGACCAATTTGGGTTGTGAGGTGCCGACTTTTTGGTTAACAACTTGACGTTACTGCCATCATCATCCATGACATACATTCCAGTAAATCCTTCATCAATCGATTTAAATACAATTTTAGCATTACCGACAGTTGTAAGTAATAGGATCAAGCAGAAACTTGTTAGAAGAGTACGCATTGCTAACTTCCTTATACTCCTTTATTTGGCGACGGCAGGAACAATAACAATTTTTGTGAAATATTCTGAATGCTTCACTGCGTTTTCAAAGAATCCTTCTTGATTTCTCCCCATTGCGTTGGCATCTTACTTTTTGGAGAGACCACCAATGTATAGCCACTAATCCAATCAAGCTCAGAATCACTTCCAGGGTGATCCGTCAATTGGGTTGTTCTCTTTCTGGGAATATGATACTTATAGATATTATAGTGATGGTTATTGCCTAAAAGAAACCTATTTAGCTTAAGCTCTGCCGCACTAAAAAGTACTGATTCACCGTTATCCATCCAATCAATACCTTTAGACATCAATTTCTTTGATATACTCAGTTGAAGTATGTTTTCACCGTTCCGATCACAAATGAAATAACGATTAGCCTTGACAATAAGGAATTCAAAAAAGCCTCTTTTCTCGAATGTATACTCAGTTTCTGTATACAGTATCTGTTTCCCATCTGGCGACCACCTGGGACGACTACGATCAATTATCCTGCCATCAACGGCTGGTGTAGGCAACAGTTGTCGTGCGTTTTCACCATTCGCATCCATAATCCAGATATTTCCTCCAGGACCGCCAGCAATGGCAAATGAGGTGCTTGCGAAAACAATTTGTCTACCATCCGGTGACCAATCGGGTGAATTAGCCACGATGTTGGGGAATTGAACAATCTCACCACTCTCTAAATCCAGTATGTTTGAACAGTGCTTTTTGAATGTATCTCTTGTAAAAAGAACCTGCTTTCCATCTGGTGAAAATATTGCATCGTTATTTATCCCAACCTGTGATTCAGTGAGAGAGCGTACATTTGTCCCGCTGGTGTTCATCAGGAAAAGATGATACTCATAATTTTCAGGCAGACTCACTCTCATCCGAAATAAAATTTGCTTTCCATCTGGAGACCACCGTGGATAATGCGGATAATTAGGTGTCAGTTTATCGGTTAATAGCGTTTCGTTACTGCCATCGTCGTTCATGACATAGATTCCAGTAATCCCATCGCGTTTAGAACTAAAAACGATTTTAGCATCCGCAACCGTTGAAAGCAAGACAACAAGACAAAATATTATTAATGGTATACGCATTACGGACCTCATTGAAATTGTAGGTTTTTCCGTAGTTGTTTGGATTTAGACCTTCATGAGTTCGTGTCAACCACGTCCGCTAATCGTTGATCTGCAAAACTTTATGAAGAAACTTATGGAATAGACTCTAAATTCTCTTGTTCGTTAGTATTTGCATCAGCAACAGTGATATTAGTAACTACGTTTCGTTGTTCCGGATGCCGAACTGGAAAATCTTTTATTTCTTCATCAATCAACTCTCGGACCATCGTTTTGACACTATCAAATGGGATACATTCTAAGATGATAATGGAGCGATGTTTGGACGGTGCGATGTTGTATGTCAATCCATACTGTATGCCCAATTGCAGCAATTCTGGTTCAACGTTGATAGATATCTGCCTACGTTCCTGTTCTGTGATGAAATAACTATCTACGATAAAGTGTGTATGAATCCACGCTTCTTTTTCTTCAATAATCTTCATAGTGCTGGATTATAACATTAAAAGTGGTAAGTGTCAACGGCGTGGAAAATTTATTATGTCAAAAGTTCCTATTTCTTTATTTCTCTACTTGGACGTACTACCCGAAATCCTATCGTATGCGTTGAATCCAAAGGATAGAACATAGACCTTAAACCTGAGCGGAGGAATGCACTGCCCATATCCCATGCACCGCCGCGAATGACTCGCGCACGTAATACATCACGGTAGCGAAGATTAAGCGGATTTTGTCTCACTGCCTTGCTGTTTTGTTGGTAAAAAGATGGGTTATATTCATCAAGACACCACTCCCAAACGTTTCCAGCGAGATCAGAAATACCATTTGGAGAATTACCGTCTGGGAATTGTCCCACTGGTGTTGGTCGATTGTAACGGCGTCCAAAATTCGCATGGTGCCGTGCCTTTGGCGGATCATTACCCCACGGATATATGCGCCTCTTCGTGCCGCGTGCAGCACGTTCCCACTGCGCCTCAGTTGGCAAACTTCCGCCAATCCATTCTGCAAACGCTTGCGCGTCAAACCATGTTACACCGACAACAGGTTGCGTATCAGCGTTGAAGTCTTCATCTTTCCAAGTTTCTTCACCTTGATGTCCGCGCGGTGTTGGACGTCCTGTTGCCTCAATGAAGGCACGGTATTGTGCGTTAGTGATTTCGTATCGTGAGATTTGGTATGCAGAGAGATAGACGGTGTGTTTTGGAACTTCAGCGTCAAAAGTGTGTTTTTCAAGCAGGGAACTTCGTAATTTTGCGTCTGTGTAGGCGGCTTCTGCTTCCTCTGGAGTGGAACCTATTATGAACTCGCCTTCTGGCATAGCGACCCATTCTATGGTAGCAAACGTCTTTTCAGCGGCAGGACTTAATTCCGCTGTAATAACACCTTTCCAAGTGCAGAGAAGAAATATCAGAATTGTAAGATAGACGCAACGCATAATCAGAAAAATCCTTTAATTTTCTCGGAATTTTTCTTCAAAATTGAATTTCCTTAAGGAGAATCTTGTCCATACTTTATCTAAATTGTCACCTTTACCAGAAGAACCACCGTATGAACCAACACTATAAGGTTCACCAGTTTCAGTTTTTAATTTTTGTACTATTTCAAAAATGTCTTTTACCTGACGCGTACTATTCGGTTTGCTAACACAGCACCGTAAAAGATTTGGCGGTTCAGAACTTTTTTCATCGTACGTCAAATAGGTGTAGTCCTTTAATATACTCTTAGGGATAGTAGGAGAATCTAATTCTTTCCGAACGATCTTAACAATCTCTGCTGCAGCCTTTTGTAGAGTCTTTTCCAGTTCTTCACGCGTAATGTCGCCTAATTCATCATCCTCAAGTGTGGCTATAAAGATTCCTTTACCCAAATCAATAGGTAAACCGTTTTCTTGTTCCTTCTGATCGCCGTTCAAAGTGTACCGAACCCTTGCGAAACGAACAGGTCCAAAACCTTTCCTTTCAGGTATTTCTATCCTAAGGAATTTTATGAAATCACTGCTTGGAACTTCTTTTAGGTCAATCCTACGAATTTCGTACGTGTTCATTATAGTTTCTCCTATGAAGAAGGCAAATCTAATAGAGAAAACTCTACTTCAAAACGGTGCTTTATACAAAACGGTGGTATGTAACCATGTGCTAACACTTTTGCATCCCGTTGTGCAAATGTAAGTGCTATTAACTGAAGTTCAACATTAGGTGAGAATTCCCCTCTTGGATTAGATGGCTGAGATGTTTGTCCTATTAAAAGATTTTCCATATATTCAAGGTCTACAATCCCTCGTAAGAGTTGTGGTAAAATATGAACAACTTCTTTAACCGGATCCAGTAGGTTAAGCCCATGTGGTAGCGAATCATCAATTTCTATTTCCTAAATATAAGCTGGAATATCTGGAGTTGGTTCTCTTTTACTACTAAATACTGCATAATGCCATGCCACTGCATACGATCGCGTCAACAAAATATAAGGACTGTTCGCAGTGCTTGTTGCAATATGCTCAATTAAGGCATCAGTTGTCGAGGCAGTTTGCGGTGACCTTGCAGAAAAACCTATTCGACGAGAATCGTTGACATGCCAATGCGTTCCACAACTCCAGCACCTTTGTAAAATGTAGCCATAAATGAACAGATCGGGACGGTAACTATTAGCAGGACTTACGCAGTCTTGAAGATTATTGAAGGATTTGAGAGTTGATGTCGTAAATAATCATCCAATAAGCTATCTTTAAGATCATAAATTGTTCTACCAACCGCACGGGCAGCGCGCTTCAAACAGACCCATACTTGAAAACAACACGCAATATGATTTCTTTGAGCACGCAACGCACGACATTGACATTTGCCAATACCGGTCACTTGTTTGATCTCACGATGGAGTTCTTCAATCTTCCAGCGCACGCGATACGCTTGCTCTGTCGCATCCGATTGAGATAAATCGTTTGTCGCAATATATTCCATGCGTCCGGTAGAGGAGGCTATCCGGAACAACTTCACTTGGTGCCCTTTAGGAAACTTATTGATGTGCACGCGTTTCCCTCGGCGTGTTTCTGTCTCGGTCCAAGATAAATCTTTGACTTGTTGGTGTGGTTTGACACCATCCGTATCATTCACAAGGCGATTGCGTTTCAGAGGCACATAGTAAATCTTGGAAAGTTTTTCAATCGCTTTGATAACTTTCATTGACGCATACCAAGCATCTATCAGCACTGTCCGAAATGGGAGTTGTTTTTTTCAAGACGGCATTGTGCAACATTTCCAGTAAATGGTCTATCTTGGTTTTACCATCATGATCTTTGTCAAATATACGATAATCCATGATCCAATACGCTTGTGTCTTTGGGTTAACATAAAGACACGTGACAATACCGATGCCGACAACCACTTTCTTGTCGCTACCACTCCACTGAGAACGGAGAACTTCAATCATTTTAGCGTATGGTTTAGAAAGCACAACATCGTCAAAAACCAAGTAGCCTCCTTCATCAAACTCAATGTCGTCTTTTACGGACTTCCAGAGTTCACTTGAAGGTATGTTTTCGTTTCTCAAAAAACGATTAAGTTGATCGTGGTTCCAGGTGTCTATATGATCTGCAAAATAGGTTTGTGTAAAGTTAGTGAAACTTGCTATCAAAAATTGATAATAATCGGAATATAAGTTATGCTGCTTTTCAGAGAGTGTAAATGTATTCACAATAGAAGAGTATACACCATTTTATAAAAATGCGTAAGTCCTGATCCTTAAATTGACACCTATAGGTAGAGTTTACGAAACCCGACCTACAACTCATTTGCTTTTGCCTAAATTTCGGTCTTGGCGTTATCAAACACTTCCGATTAAATCATTATAATGTCTAATGGGAAAATCAAATTAGGTCAGTAATGTTTCACCTGTCCCTTTGTCAAACAGATGAATACGATCAGGCACAAAAGAAATATAGAGATGTTCTCCTATTTCAGCCTCAAAGTTGGGAGCAGTTCGCGATTTGATGATAGTGTGTGAACCCTCAGCATCTGTTCCAAGCGTTATCTCAACTATCGTTTCTGCACCAAGCGGTTCAACGCTATACACTTCAGCCTGAAAAGCATTCGAAGCAGATTGGTGACTGACAAGGACATCTTCTGGATGAGCACCAAATACTAAGTCCAGGTCTGCATTGGCTTCACTTACTGCTTTAGTAATACGGCTATCCTGAATTGCAAACGTATTACCTTCGTTTTCACCGCCAGACAAGGTTAACTGAAGATTGCCATTATTGTTGGAGATTGCACACGGGACACAGTTCATACTCGGACTCCCGATGAAACCTGCAACAAATAGATTCGCAGGATGGTTATAAATTTCGGAGGGTGTTCCCAACTGTTGAATCCTACCAGAGTCAAGTACTGCAATACGGTCTGCCATGGACATCGCTTCCACCTGATCGTGTGTCACATAAAATGTGGTAGTTCCGAGTTCGCGTTGCCGCCATCTAATTTCAACACGCATTTCAGCACGCAGTTTCGCGTCAAGGTTAGAAATCGGTTCATCCATAAGGAATACTTGTGGACGTCGCACCATTGCTCTACCGAGTCCAACGCGCTGTGTTTCACCGCCGCTCAGCTGATTCGGAGTCCGCATAAGTAAATGCTCAATGTGTAGCATCTGTGCAATATCTTTAACGCGTCGGTCAATTTCTTCAGCAGAAAGTTTGCGGGGATGTAAGGGGAACGCCATATTCTCGTAAACGGTAAGGTGCGGATAAAGGATATGGGATTGAAAGACAAATGCAACATCGCGTTCAGCAGGTGTTTTGTCGTTGACACAAATATCGTCTAAGTAGATACCGCCTTCTTCGGGTTTGTCTAATCCGGCGATACAGCGGAGCGTTGTTGTTTTTCCCGCCCCAGTCTGACCAAGTAGCACAAAAAATTCTTCATCTTTTACATCAAGCGTGATGTTGTTCAGAGCGGTAAGTTCACCGAATCGTTTTGTGACGTTTTCCAGTTTTACTGTTGCCATATTCGTATTAACTTTAATTCAGATATTGCTTTATTATTACATGGTTACAATTGGATGTCAACGGAAAGATGTTGAGCTTAGGAAACAAAAAAGTTGACCATAACTTTAAAATCTGATACTCTAATTATAGGATCAATTTTTCATAAATGATGTTTGCTTTTAGAACATGTTATATTGAAGTCCGACCAGATATTACGAAATGTTATTGGAGAGATAGATGCCAACGAATGCAGAACTGATTGCAGACTGGCATGACGCGCCTGCGCCATTGCTCAGCATATTACACGCGTTCCATGACAGGGATGGATTTATATCGGAAGCATCTCTCCGTGATATTGCAATCGGATTGCGAATTCCACTTGCAGAACTTTTCGGCACCTTAACTTTTTACCATCACTTTGCACGTGAAGCACCAGGACAAAACGTACCGCGTGTCTGCACGGGGCCCGTTTGTCGGTTACAAGGTGGTTTAGAAATCCTTGAAGCACTCAAAACCGAAGGTGCAACAGCAATTCCGTGTGCAGGAAGATGCGATGATTGTGTCCCCGTTTTAAAAGGGCATCAAGTACTCACCGGAAAACACGTGGATACACTTTCTGTTCAACCTACCCCTTTACCGCCGCCCTACCCAGGTGATAGCGAAGAATGTATCTTTGCAGAGATTCGCGAACCGAACCGTAGAATGCTTGCTGGTTATCAACGCACAGGTGGCTATGAAGGACTAAAACACGCTGTGACATCCCTTACCCCTGAAGAGGTTATTGATATACTGAAAGAGAGTCAACTTACTGGTAGAGGTGGTGCTGGATTTCCCACAGGCATGAAGTGGGAATCGGTGCTGAATGCTCCCGGTGATCCGAAAACGATTGTTTGTAATGCAGACGAAGGCGAACCCGGTTGTTTTAAGGATCGGGTCATTTTGGATTATGCGCCGCATTCTATAATTGAAGGGATGGTACTTGCTGCCTACGCAACAGGAGCGACACGAGGTTTTATTTATCTTCGATATGAATATCCAGAAACCTTGAAAATACTTGAACACGCACTTGCGGAAGCAGAAACAGAAGGATTAATTGGTGATGCTATTTTTGGTAAACAATTCAACTTTCATATCTATATTAGGCGCGGCGCTGGTGCTTATGTTTGTGGTGAAGAAGGCTCATTATTGAACAGTTTGGAAGGAAAACACCCCTTCCCGAGAAACCGACCGCCTTACCCTGTGACGCACGGCTTTGAAAATCTACCTACTGTGGTAAACAATGTAGAGACACTTGCCGCCGCTACACAGATTTTGCGATACGGGGCAAAGTGGTATAAAAACCTGAGTTACGATAATAATCTGGCAGGGACAAAAATCATTAGCCTTTCAGGTGACATACAAAGACCGGGAAATTATGAAGTGCCTTTCGGTCTACCCTTAAAGACACTACTTTACGAGTGGGCAGGGGGACCTAAAGAAGGGCGTTCAATTCAAGCAATTACATCTGCAGGGTTGTCAGGTGGGTTTATTGGTGAAAAAGACCTTGACATAACGATTGATGAACCGAGCTTTCAAAAGGTTGGGGCAATGCTCGGTGCAGCTGGTATTATGGTATTTGATGACACAAGAGATATGCTTGATGTAGCACATAACGCAATGGAATTTTTCGCTGAAGAATCTTGTGGAAAATGTTTCCCGTGTCGAATCGGAACGTATCGGCTCACAGAACTATTGTCTGAACCACTGAACCAGAAATCAAAAGATTTGATTGCGGAAATTGGAGCAGTGATGAAGGCAACAAGTGCTTGCGGACTCGGAACCGCTGCACCGAATATTACAGAGACTTTGATGCGGTTAAGTGCGTAAACTACAAGCCGGTTCTTATTGGTTAGGCAGGTTTTCATATATGACCACATTTTCTGGCGTGTTCTGATGTGGACACGAGGGTTTATTTCGCTCTGCCTCATCGTGTTTGTGATTGGTTTGATTACTGGACCAGTGCACTGGTTTTTTCCAGTATATGCCGAAAAGGTTTTAGGAGAAAAAGCACTTTTCGCAGGGTTATTGCGTGCCATACCTATTGGTCTGGGAGGTATCACAGCACTCATCGGTGGAACGCTCAGTGATCGATTTGGACGCAAACCGACACTGTTAATCGGGATGACCGGTGCAGTTGTAATAGGAGGACTTTTTACTACACATATACCTTTATTTGTATTGGGAATCCTATGCTACGAAGGTATTGCTTCCGGATTCAAAACTGCAGGAGGGCAATCGTATCTCATCAGTTCAGTATCTCCAAAGCAATTAGGGATGGCTACAGGACTATACTTTATAAGTAGTACTGTCGGAAGTGCACTTGGAAATGCTATCGCTGGCGAGATAATTGATCGAATCAACTTTAGAACCTTCGGAACTGGAGCGGTCCTTCTGTCGGGGTTGTTGTTTATTGGCGCATGCCTCTTTTTACCTCGTCTCAAACAAAATGTTGGCAACAGTCGAAAGAAAAGAGATGGAATTTGGAAATCAACCCTAAACATAAAAAAATATATTGACTTATGCCGTAGATCAGAAATTAAAATGTTGATCGGTCTGCGCGTTTTTCCAACGTACTATTGGGGTTCCGTAAACCTGCTCATGCCGATTTTGGTTAATAACCTTGGAGGTGATAAGGCAACTGGATATTACGGGGCAGTTAAATTACTCTTTGCATTTGTTTGCCAGTTTGTTACTGGGAAAATATGTGATGCAGTAGGTCATCGAATTCCTGCTTTAGTTGCAAATGTTGTCGTTACTATTCTCGCTTTTGGATTAGTTTTTTATCACGACTCGTTAGTTGGTCTGCAGTTATTTGGTATACTCGGTGGAGGGGCAGCGTGGGCACTCTCCACCACTATCCCACGGTTTATCAATGAATTTACTAATCCCGATGAGAAAGGACACGGTGTTGGCATAACACATTTAGCATGGAGCACCGGATTCCTTCTCGGTTATGTCGCAAGTGGATTTTTAATTAATATCTCAGTTTATGTACCGTTTATTGTCGCAGGATTTTTCCTGATTTGTTCAACAAGTATAGCCTATAAACTTTGGCACACTTACATAATGTAAGGAAGGAACACTTATGATTATTGCTGAACTTGATTTAGAAAATGCTGAACATCTTGAACTCACAAATGCCCAATGGCGTTTTGCCGAAGGACTTGTCCCCGGTGAACCAAATGGTGGTTTAGTTGACCAGATGCCAGAAACACCAGCGCGCTTGGCAGATTATGATGATTCTGGTTGGGCAATTTGTGAAAATATCCAAGAAATCGTCTTAACAGGCCTTTGCTTCGGTTGGTATCGGATTACTGTCACTATTCCTGAAGAGGTTGATGGAAAGTCCGTTGCCGGTTCAAAAGTTTGGTTTCACACCTGTATTGACGACTACGGAGAAGTTTGGGTTAATGGTGAAATTGACTTGGCTTTTGGAGAGTCAGGTCGTGGAGCTGCTTCAGGTTTCAATGCGCCGCAACGCGTTGTTGTATCTGAAAGTGCTGAGCCGGGGACTAAACATGTTATCGCATGTTTGGCTATCAACGGCCCTCTTGCCAGACCGGGAGGCGGTATTTTTCTCCGTTTTGCCAAACTTGAATTTGAAAGCGAATAACCCGTATAATCTTTGTTGGGACGGCTATATGCCGTCCCTTATAATGCAGATAAAATTGTTTACACAATCAACACATCTCAACAATCATCAAAATGCACCAAAAGCGGTTGTCCTGCTGAGCGGCGGCTTAGATTCAACCACTACCTTAGCGATCGCGCGCGATGAGGGTTATGCCTGCTATGTGATGAGTTTTCGGTATGGGCAGCGGAATAAAGTGGAACTCCGATGTGCCCAAAATGTCGCAAAGTCACTTGGCGCAAAACAGCACACTATTATTGACATTGACCTGCGTATCTTCGGTGCATCAGCCCTGACAGCGGATATTGAGGTCCCCAAAGGCAGATTAGAAACTGAAATGTATGGCAGCATACCGATTACTTATGTCCCTGCCCGGAACACCATTTTTCTTTCTTATGCGCTCGCTTGGGCAGAGGTACTTACTGCGGAAACCATTTTTATTGGCGCGAATGTTATTGACTATAGCGGATATCCAGATTGTCGTCCAGAGTATATTAGCGCCTATCAAAAGATGGCAAACCTTGCAACGCAAGCTGGTGTGGAAGGTAAAACAAAACTGACAATCCGTGCCCCACTTATTGAAAAAACAAAAGCAGAAATAATCCAAATTGGAACTGCACTTGGTGTTGATTATAGTCTCACACTTAGTTGTTACGATCCAGATATGGATTCCAGAGCGTGTGGCGAATGCGATAGTTGTGTGCTTCGTAAAAAAGGTTTTGAAGACGCAGGTATCCCTGATCCCACCCGTTACAAATAGAATGGGCATCTACAAATATGATAAAAGCAGTATTTTTTGATTTTTATTATACTTTATGTGTTTGGGGAAAACCACTTGAGGAAAGTCTGCAAAAAATTGCAGATAGATACCAATTTGAAATTGACTGGCAACGGTATGCAGCAGCAGTCGAGAATCTATTCGCTGAGGCGTCAGGTACGGATCCTTCTACACACTCTATCCTTGACACAATGCAAAAAATCGTGGACAGTTACTGTGAGTTTGTCCGAGAACTCGGTGTTCAGGAACATGCAGAACAGATGGCATGGGAATTGCTGCAAGCTGGTCACTCACTCTTTGCTGCCAATGTTGCCACGCTCTACGATGACGTTGTGCCAACACTCCAACGACTAAAGGATGATGGATACAAGTTAGCAATTGTTTCAAATTGGGATACACCATTGGATCCGCTTGCTGAACGGCTCGGTATTGCGCACTATTTCGACATAATTGTCGCCTCACATGACGAACGCGTTCGGTCAGCAAAACCAGACCCACATATATTTGAATACACACTAAACGCAGTTGGAGTTACTGCAGAAGAAGCTGTGCATGTAGGCGATACTTATGAAGCTGACATCATAGGAGCACAAGGGGTAGGTATTCGTCCGATATTGATTGATCGGGACGAGCCGTACGTTGATAGGTGGGATGAGACGATTCGGAGTCTTGCGGAGTTGCCGGAACTTCTGAAGTAATTTAATAGGCTTTCTTTAATGAATTGCCCTTTTCTTGAGGATTTGTCTGTGATGATGTTGTTAAGGCTTTCAACCGCTCAATTTCCTCTCTGAGTTCGATCACTTCCGCCTCAGCTTGCTGTCTCGCAACGGTTTCCGCTTCTGCCCGTGATGCTGCTGCCTCAGCTGGTGTTACTAACCACTTCTCATTGGTAAGATCGTAAAGACCCAATTTATTACCATGCAGACGCAACTCTAAAGCCAAAGTCGGAATACACGCTCCCATCAGCACCCTGAGGAATAGGCACATATTTACCATTCACAAGACGAAAACCCATAATCGGTTCGGGTAGTAATCGTCTTTCCGCATCATAGAGGAAATATTCAACTATACTTATTTCCGCATAAAGTCCTTTCTTATCTTGCAAGTCTTTACGATATCTGATTTACCCCAGTTTTTTGAATGCCTTTGTTCATGAAGATTTTCAAGTAGTTTGTGTGAGGAAGTCAATCGTGGACTGCCACTGTTTCATGACAACGGACACTGAAACTAAAAAAATGGGTCAAGGAAGATACCGGGGTCCCAAGCAGTTTCAATCACACGCTTTATTACAAAGATTATAGAATATGCTTTGAAAGTGCTGGTGTTATAGGTTCGCATCCAATGGTCACCAGATTTTTCATAATGGAGAAAACAGATACCATAACTTACACAGACGATGAACCATAACAATGTGAGCCGTGGCAGTTCTTGCCGTTTCAATCGTAAATGCCGAAAACCGAATAGTGTCTTTATATCTCGGAAACATTCTTCTATCCGCATCCGCTGTTTATAGGTAAGATAGAGTTGTGTATTTCGTAAACTATTTTATACGAGATAAAGGGGTTCTTTTTGGTTTGTATCTCTCAAAACATAAAGATTGAGTTTCTCCGTGTTGTAATAATACCAAATTCATTTGATTTATCGTCTTCACATACCGCTCCGCTGGAGCGGAAGACAGAAAACTCCACTTGTACTATAGACATACCGCTCCGCTGGAGCGGAAGAGTGTAAAAACAAGAGGAATTATGTTAATTCGGTATAAGATATATCAGGATAGGCATTTGTATCTTTTAGTGTTTCAAGTTTGATGCGGTTTCCTTTGTGATAAAAATAGACATTTTTACAAACGTGTATGACAAACTCAATACCGGTTTCCATCAAAGGTTTCATCAGATACCTTGCGCGGGCAAACCCTCTATCAAATACTAAGACGGGTTTTCGGGCATTCGGTAAGGCAGTTTCAAACTGCTTGATAAACTGGCAAGTGGTTCGCAAGCGTGTTGATTTGGAATGTTTTCGTGCGAAGACACGCAAGTATGACTAAAATAAGATTTCTGAGAGCAGGACGCTTCAACACTGTCTTGAACCCTTGCTTTATTTGTGGGATGAGCACGCGTGGATTTACTTTCTAAGATGCAATGTGTTTCAGTGGAATACCTCTTAAAATATAGGCTATAAAATAAGATTAGAAAACAGTTTATCACACAAAACACTTTTGCACAACTATGATGATAAGGCATACAAATATGAACTCTGAAAAACTGGGGGTAATCAGAATTTCTGGTGGTTATCCTCTTGCACTAATTACCAACTTTTGTTAAAATAACCTAAGTTGCTACTAAAAAGATTTTAGACTTGCAGACACCATGTTTAACCGAGAACAGTCCATTATTCGTGGAATATCGTAGCGCAAACTTTCAGTTTGCGTCCTCATAGGCACAATCTAACAGATTGTACTACATTAGTAGCAACTTCGGTTAAAATGCTAATACCAAATTAAATATCATCAAAGATTCGGAAGTAACACAACTAATCCAACGCATTACACAAGAGACAATAATTGTCGGAGGAAAATAATGGCTGAAACCGTTTTTGTGGGAGATCACGAAGTCACATTTCCAGGACCGCACCTTGGGGTGCTTCGGGACTGCAATGCCGTGCTTGATTCGGCGGAAGGCTTGCATAAACAGATAGCAGAGGACGGCTACCTGCTCGCTCGTGGCTTGATTGATAAAGACAAGGTTATCGCTGCACGGCGCGCTATTCTTGAATATGCCGAAGGAAACGGGAAGGATAACGTTTTCAAAGATGGAACCGATATAATGGAAGCGATCGCAGGCGAAGGCAGTCCGGGGCGGACGATGGGCGCGCCAGCAGTTACACATCACCCGGATGTGTTGTCCGTTTTGGAAGGCGATGAACTTTTTACCTTCTTCCGAAACTTTTTTGGTGGCGATACCCGCACATTTGATTACAAGTGGCTTCGGTTTGTCCGTCCTGATGGATGGTCTGGACCGCATTTTGATTTTGTCTATATGGGACGAGGCTCAAAGCAATTACATACCTGCTGGGTGCCATTCGGTGATGTGCCTGCAACGATGGGAACACTCACTGTGCTTGTCGGTTCACACAATCTGGATAGTTTTGCGCGTATTCGCGACACTTATGGCAAAACCGATGTGGATAAGGACGGAACACCAGGGCATTTCGGACGCGACCCCATGGAAATCAGTGACAAATACGGCGGGGAGTGGCAGACAGCGGATTTTGAAATGGGTGATGTGATTGTCTTTACCATGCACACCATGCACACCTCCACCAAAAATCTCTCAGATCGGTGGCGCATCAGTTGTGATATACGATTTCAACCTGCAGAACACCCGATTGATGAGCGGTGGGTCGGTAAGAATCCGATTTCGCACACTGGAAGCCAAAAGATTTCGTTTGAGGAAGCGAAGAAGGAGTGGGGGTTAGAATAGAGTGGTAGAATATTCAACTATAGGCGCGGTAACAAATCGTGCCTATCAAGCATTTTCACCGTTTGTACTTCAAAACCATTCTCTTTTGCCAATAACATAAGTCTGTTCAAATTCTTCATCAGACTTTACCAGATACAAGATACCCTCAATAACCCCAATTACACAAACTATGTAATTTGGAATGAATAGAAGAACCCAAGTTATCAAAAGCCCAGCAGTATTAATTATCAATAGAATAATACCTGCTTTCTGGTAACCAAGATAGAATTTGTGGACACCGAATGCTCCCAAGAAAATAGCAAAAAGTCCTGCGAGAATTTTTTCCTTTTCACCAAAAGTTGATCCGCTAATGGCTATGTAAATTTCTTTGGCTTGACGGTCTTCAGCAGAAAAATCAACAGACATGCCACGGATTGGAGGACGGTCACTCTTCCAATCAGCACCGCTAAAATTGTATCGTTCGCCATCATCTCCAGAAATCGCACCAGAGTTGGATTGAATGGAAAAGTCAAGAATTTTTCCTTTCATAATCAATTTCTCCTGTTATTCTCACACGTCACCGCCTTTAACAACCGAACATGTATAATTTTTGACGATTTTTATACATATCGGCATTGATATGTATAATTTGTATACATATTGATTGGTCATTAATTAAATAACGCCCGCCGAATTTGGCGAACTGCCTGACGAATCCGATCCTCATTTTCCACGAGCGCTATACGAATATAACCCTCACCGTTGTGTCCAAAACCTGCCCCCGGTGAAACACAGACCTCCGCTTCATTCAGAAGTTTCATTGAAAAATCCAAAGAGTTGAGATGTTTCCATGCATCAGGGATAGGTGCCCAGACGAACATTGAGGCTTGCGGTTTTGGCACTTTCCATCCGATTCGGTTTAACCCGTCAACAAGCACATCACGACGTTTCCAGTAAACATCTGCATTTTCCATGACCACATCTTCAGGTGTGCGCAGTGCCATAATCGCAGCAATCTGAATGGGTGGAAAAATTCCGTAGTCGTAATATCCTTTAATGCGTGCAAGTGCTTCAATAATGTCCCGATTTCCAGCGGCGAACCCACATCGCCATCCTGCCATGTTATAGGATTTAGAAAGTGAGATAAATTCAACACCGACATCTTTTGCGCCTTTTGCCTGTAAGAAACTTGGTGCTTTATATCCGTCAAAAACGATATCTGCATAAGCCAAATCGTGGATTACCAACATATCCTGTTGTTTAGCGAACTGAACGACTTCCTCAAAGAAATCTAACCCTACCACTGCACCGGTTGGATTGTGCGGAAAACTTAATATCAACACCTTCGGTCTCGGCCATATATCGCGTGTAATCTCTGCAAGGGAGGGAACAAAATCGTTTTCCTCAGAGAGCGGGATACTCACGACGCTCCCACCTGCAAGCACAACGCTATACATGTGAATAGGAAAAGTCGGGTTAGGCACCATCGCTAAATCACCATCATCAAGCAGGGCTAAAGCGAGATGTCCAAGTCCCTCTTTAGTTCCAATGACAGCGATTGCTTCCGCATTCGGGTCAATGTCTACACCGAACCTACGTTCATAGTGCCAACTCACTTCCCTCCGTAAATTGTAGATACCACGAGATGCAGAATAACGGTGGTTTCGGAGTTCTTGTGCTGCTTCTGTGAGTTTATCAATAATGGGTTGCGGGGTCGGTTGATTTGGATTTCCCATCCCCAGATCAATAATATCTATTCCCTGCTGCCGTCGTTCATGCGTCAACTGTTTGAGTTTGCCGAACATGTATGGCGGAAGTCGATTTAAGCGTTTTGAAAATATAGTCATTTTTTAAGTCCTAATTTATAAATTTATTTTACCATGTTCCCAATATTCCCGCAAACGTTTCCCCCAATTTGATATTATTCTTTGCGGACCTTGGTGAACAATCTGTTGTCTATTGAGTAGATTTTCTTGAGCGAGGAGTCTTCCTCTGCAAGTCTTAATAATTTCTTGATATTCTGGAGCAATAGCAAGGTTTTCCGTCTCCCACGGATCGTTGTGCCTGTCAAACAACTGTGCAAGTCCAAGCCGCTCAGTATCTGGTCCGGGTGGCACAAAATCCTCCACTACTTTTGGTTTATATTCTGTAACGTATTTATATCGGTCAGTGACAATCGCGCGTCCCCAATAATTACTTTCTATGTAAGCATATTCCCGCCAAGAAACGTCTTTGCCCTCTACAAGTGGACGGAGACTCACACCTTGTACGTCTTCAGGTTGGGCAACATCCGCGTAATCACAGATTGTAGGGAATAGGTCTACACCAGAAACGAAATGTGTATCATCAAAACGAGCTTTTCCTATAGAAATCTCATCTCCCAAGCATGAAATGATGAACGGAACCCTCACGCTCTCCTCATAAAGCGAAAACTTCTGGAACATCTGATGGCTTCCGCACGCTTCACCGTGGTCAGCACTAAAGATGATTAACGTGTTATCATAGAAAGACGTTTGCTGCAGTAGCGAAAGTGTCCGTCCAATCTCGGCGTCAACTTTTTCAATAAATCTGTAATAGTTCCACCGCAAATAACGCCAGTGAAGTTCGTCCCAATTCCGAACCGCTTTTAAGATAGGTGCATGAATAAGTGCGTCATCAATTCTCCTACAAACACGATGCAATACAGTTTCCCGATCATCATAGTTAAAGTTATCGGGCAGTGGCGGCAATTCATCTTCCGTCAGAATGCCCTGTTCAATCGGGTTTGGAATACGTTTTTCCTCATGATTGTGTAAATATTCACATACATCATGTGGATCAACGTAACCGATTTGCAGATAAAACGGTTCATTACCATCATAATTCGTTAAGAAATCTGCTACTGCATGCGTAGATGCTGAATCGTAATATGCAGCACCACCTGCACCTATATTGTGTCCTCCGTAATAGAGCGCTTCAAAACTTTCACGTACATTCCTGCCGGGAACATGCCACTTTCCGCAGTGGAATACCTTATAGCCACCTGCCTTAAGAACCTGCCCAATATCAGGAATTTCTGTGTGAAGTTGTCCACCATTGAAAGGTACACCTGTTTCGGATGTGTATAATCCTGTTGCCCAACTGGATCGAGCAGCAGCGCATACAGGATCGGTACAGTACGATTTTTTGAAAGATATTCCGCTTCGGTGAAGTAGGTCAATGTTAGGCGTGTGGAGATACGGATTCCCGTAAGCCGATATGGCATTCCATGAGTGTTGGTCGGTATTAATGAAGAGAATATTAGGACGTTTGCTCATAGAGGACTCCCTGTCTTCTCTGTAAGCACTAACGTCTCAAAGACACTTGATACAATAACGATGTTTCCGTTTGTATCAACCCACCAATACGATGGCAGGACACCTGTACCGTAAAGATAATAACCATCAAGAGAAATTGGGAATTGTGTTGAGTCGAGGAAACCGAGCCTGTTTTTTGGTCTAAATTGCTCAAGATCATCAAGTAAAGCAATATTTACATTATCGCCTAACTCTCTCATCTTTTCAGCAAGTGCGGGAATAACATCAAAGAGTGCCCAATTGCATGTCAACGGGAGGGAATTGTCCACTGGTCCTGCAGTAATTTCAGCACCGTTAATACGAAGCCGAACCTCTGCGTCTGAGGAGAGATAACCATCCCACGTCAATCTGGAATATGTGTCGCTACAACTGTTTTGAGTATCAACACGCCAACTACCCTTAAGATGACGGTAGCATTCATTCTGACAACAGAATTCAAACCGTAAATCTTCACCACTCGTCGTATTTTGGTATCGGACATTATAGTTCCAAATATTATCGTTGCACTTCTGGCGTTCAATAATGGCATTTCCGATACTCAATGTATCTTCCTGTGCATTCCTCCCTTGATAACCGCGCCAAAAATTCGGTAATATCTGATAAACATGCTTTATAGGATGCTCTTCTTCTACGTTTGTGTGATGGGTTGCGGATTTTGTGGCATACCCATGCAGCAATTTGATCAGTTCCTGCGCGAATTCAGGGTTTTGTGCGCCATGATTATAGTCAAACGACCAGTGTAGCGGATAACTATCATTCATGATTTTACGGTGGTTTAATTGTTAAATAAAACAATCGGACATAGACTTTTATGTTATATTTTATCTTTATATTTAGTATTCCTCACGCGTTTGTTTAGGGATTTATTCATCCTCCTTAACAAATATCACGCCTTCAGGTATTTTGCCGGATGCGGCTTTATGAGCATATCGGGTAGTTTCGGGTAAACGAAAACCTTTACAACATGCCAATGTTAGCATCCGTGCGGAATCAAGCGAGATACGGTGACCAATTGATACATAGACAACACTAACGTTGGTGCGCGTTCGGAGTGCTGACCCAATAATCTCGTCTTTATCTAAAAGGTCTGTCCAAGCTCCTTTTTCCGTATCCGGTTCAGCGTATTGCCCGCACAACCGAGATTTAGCACAACCGATTGTCGGTTTATCCAAAATCAACCCTATGTGCGATGCAAGTCCAAATCGTCTTGGATGTGCAATGCCTTGGCCATCTACTACCACAAGGTCTGGTTCTGTTTGCAAACGTAGAAAAGCCACCAAAAGTGGTGGAATTTCGCGAAACGAAAGGAATCCAGGAATATACGGAAAATTGACACGGCTTTCAGCAACAACACCGTCTATGACTTGCAAATCAGGAAAGTTGAGGACTACCACTGATGCAAGAGCAATGTTGTTTTTGAATCCAATATCTACACCCGCGACCGTTTTGATTGTTCTAAACTGGTCTGTCCTGACTACCTGAGTCCGTAACTTATTTTGAAGGTGTTTTGCTTCTTCAGGGGTGGCGTTCCAAGAATGGAGATTTTGATACTGCATTTTCACTGTTTCATATTCTGCATACACTCAAAATCTGGTACACCCGATTGTCTTCGTAGAAGCGGCGGTTTTCAGGTGTCCAGCAACGCGTTCCGAAACCGTTGTAGTTCGGAACGGAGCGCGTTACCTACCTGTTTTGATCGCAGTAATTCAACATTATATAATAACAGCAACTGCGTCAGTTGTCAAGCATCTTTTGTGATGCTTTTTCAATATTAGCGATTCGAGGCTTGGCGATATGCTGGACTCCCGCAAAAAAAGCGTTGAGGATTAAGTATCCAGCTCCAATTCCCATCAAGGCACATAAGATACCAAGAAGGATAACGTTAAACATCAATTTTGCCTCCTGCAAACCCAAATTACGTGAGGTGCTCTACTCAAGCATTTAGTTTCTCTGTCTATACCGAAGGTTTGCAATTCTTCGGTAGATAGAATAGTAAACTAAAGGGTATTCATTTATCTATTTTATAATTTATATTATGTCCATTTTCGTTACTAAACACTCTCGCTAACACCTGACTATTATGTCAAAATGTTTAAATTGTTGCAAAAGCGTTGCAATACTAAACGATTAATCTTTTGCTTGGTTTCAATCGTTGTAAATTTATGTACACACGGAAGCAAGAATGATGCCATTTGGAAAATTGGTGAAATACATTATGCTAATGCTTAGGTTGGAGGTTGTCAATTTGGTAGGTTATATCTAATGTATACCAATAACTGAGCGGGATTGGTTATTGAATCTGAATTGTGAAGCAAGCAATAAAATTATGGTGGGAAATTTGATTGAAACACAAAAAATGGTGGAAAAAGGTGTGTCAAAATTGAAACATGCCTATAAACAATTGTTGTCAAGGCTTTTCGAATGTATAGACATTTATTGGTGAGGACACATTAAAAATAGTAATCGCCGAATGCCAGACAATAAATACAAGTTTGGACATTCGGCGACTATAAATAGGACAACAGCAAGAAAGGTACTATCTGTAATTCTTATATCACTCTGTTTTATAAACATCTTCCCGTGCGTGAAATCCATCTTTAATGACAACCTCATCAAGATTATCTTTGTCAACTTGGATCGGTGTGAGAATGATGGATGGCACTTCAATTTTGCCGTTATTAACAGTCTGATTTGCTTTTTCGAGAGTCTCTCCCTTTGCGAGTGCGACTGCAGCTTGTGCGGCTTCTGTTGCAATTAAGCGGATAGGTTTATATACCGTCATCGTTTGTGTGCCTTTGACAATCCGTTGGCATGCCTCGATATCGGCATCTTGCCCAGAAACGAGAACACTTCCAGCGAGATTCTGTCCTTCAAGTGCTTGAACAACGCCTCCTGCAGTTCCGTCATTGGAAGCAACAACAGCATCAATTTGGTTGTTCGTTTTCGTTAACACCTGTTCTGCTTTGTTAAGTGCATCCAACGGATCCCAGCCAACTGCCCAATGCTTTCCTTCCGCGACTAACTGAATATCACCGTTATCAATTGCGGGTTGCAATGCGCGAAGTTGTCCCTCCCGCAGGAGGTGTGCGTTATTGTCGCCTGGGTCACCACCAAGTAGGAAGTAATTTCCTTTGGGCTTATTGCGAAGTAAATATTCGGCTTGCAAATAACCTACCTCTTCATTATCAAAGGAGATGTAGAGGTCCGGTTCGCTCTTACGGATTAAGCGATCATACGCAATTACTTTGATGCCCTCTGCATGAGCGGCTTTTACAATTTGAGAGGAGGCAACACTATCTTTGGGAATTACAACGAGGACATCTACACCTTGCGTAATCATGTTTTCTGCTTGTTCATTCTGTTTGCCAGGGTCTCCATCAGCAGATTGCACAATCACCTCAGCACCCAGTTTTTCTGCTTCCGCTACGAAAATGTCTCGATCTTTTTGCCACCGTTCGACTCGTAATGAGTCCATGGATAAACCGATTTTGATTTTCTTATTTGAAGAGTCTGCACAACCGAATAACATCGTTCCGCAACATATCAGGATTATGAAAAGAGGCAACAACGTGCTTAGCGATGTATTCTTTTGTCTATACACACATTGACTGATTTTGCAATTCATCAATAATTCCTCCAACCTTATTGTTCCTTAGTAACTTCTTTTGTAGGGATCGATTTAAGTAAGTCGCCTTTTTTCACTTCATTTGTCTTTTCAACAATCTTAACAACTGAGAGTCTGTCATTGCGGATTTCCACAACAGCGACAGTTGCTATTTTCTTTGGTATATAATCAAGAATTTCACCAGTGTCAATATCACGAATTGGTTTACCATCGGTGTAAACATCAAACTTCTGATCTATGGCTAATCCTCTGGCTGAACCGGCATTAATGTAAATCATATCCGGATTCTCACTTTCAACATACGTGATTTTAATTGGACGTTTGGGTGCTTCTTCATCTACTTTTTTCTCTTGTTCGTCATCCTCGGCGGGAGTATCCCATGGTGTTAAAAAATTTGGACCATAGTTATCTCGGAGTGCAAGTACAGCCTTAATGAGGGCATCGTTTGTTACCATACCGATTAGGGTTCTGTCATATTTAGAAGTAGCGAATTTAATTTTATTGAGTTCTGTCGGTTTAACAATTGGACGTAAATTTTGACCATGTTGCTCTGAAGACTGACCCAATCGTACGCTCGTTCCAGATTCAGTAACAGTTGCTTCTAAACCGGAAACCCGCGTGCCAGCGAGTACGTGGCTGCGAGCGACTTTGATCGGAACAGTAACAATTTCACTTCCGGATTTTTCATAAATTTTCAGGTTCAGTTCTATATTCGCACGATAGCGATGACCTCCGACCGCAATACCAGTCCTAAAACTTGTAGTGGTAGGGACAGCTTTTCCTTCTCTGCCGCCTTCTCTTAAGGTGCGCGAGGCATTAGCTTTCATTCGTGTCTGACTGAATTTCTTGATCTCACCCATTACAAGAACATCGGCGTTCAGAAGTTTGGCAAGTGTTGCGCGTTGTTCTTTATCAAGTTTTTTCAAATTATGGCGAGAAATCGCCATCTGAGCCATCGCATCCAGCAGCTCATCGCGCGACACTGGTTGGTACACAGTCGTCTCAGCAAGTTTGCGGTTGAGCAGTGTACGGAAGCCTGCCTCCAAATCCCACTTTTTCTTAGTCCCGAAAATTCTTCCAATGAAGTTTGGCACACAACCACATCCTGTTGACGAATCAAAACGGCTGTTGTCTTCAAAATATAGAACTGCGACACGTTTTGTTGAAGGGTGTGGTTCAGTCGTAGTCGTAGTCGCATGACTAAGGGAAACAGCGGCAAAATATACACTAAGTCCCATCAAAAATAAAATTGAAATGAAACGTTTCACTGTTTTACCTCTTTGTTGAAAAAAATACTATCATTGCTATTAGTTTATCAACTTTCAGGACATATATCAAGAAAAATCGTGTCTGTTCCAGAGACATTCAATTGTCGAGTTTTCTTATCGAATAATACGACTTGTGCCAGTTAACTAATTGTTTTTGTTGTTTTCACGGATTTTGGGTATTTTCTATAAACATATCGTCCCTACCAAATCAACGCCAAATGCGCGTTTGGCATTTGTCGGGACTAAAGAGCGTCTCAACTAATGAAGGATATTCGGACGAATCTTATTTATGTGAAACAATTCGTTACTAAAAGTTATTTAGCACAACTCGTGAATAATATAAAATATCGTTTTCAAAGATTAAAAGAGGCGCTTCACATTAAACGGTTTAGTTCGTTAAATCGGGCGGACAAAGCCTTCTTACAAGAATGATTCGTGCCAATTGAATGGCTCTGGGTTTTGTGTATAAAATATTAGGCATCTTAGGCAAACATTGGATGAATTGTGGGTGTATTTTACTCGTAATTTCATTGGCGTAACTCATGTGAAAGTATACTATACGGTATATTTTTTTATACCACGGTATATTTTTTAAATTGGCTATAAACCCTGTTCCTATATGGGTTCATAGGTGTTTTTCTCATTTTGAATTTAATTTTATTTTTTCTATTTCTCATCTGTATTGAGGAACATAGTTTTTCTCTTACCGTAGATATTTTATTTTGATAGGTTTTGCGTTGTCGTCTTTGCATTTTGATAGTTATTTGCGATTTTCAGAGATGTCAGGTTTTTGTTCTATTCATCGGCTCTGTTTTTTTGGTCCTGATATTATACCTAATTCTGTGTGGTGATTAGAAGTTTTTGTGGTTTGCCGGACAATAGATATCCAATATATTTCCAATAAGTTTGCGGGAAAAGTTGGGTTGATGCGTTTTTTGGAGGTGCATCTCGGAGGATGAGATTTTTGGAGTTTTGATAAAGGCAGTAATTATTAGAGAATTGAATGCCTCTGTGTCTGTTCTGGATTATTTAGTCTTGGTTTTGAATTGATAACCTAACACAATTCGTACTTGTTGTGTTATTATGAAGGGTTCAATTAACTTGAAATATCACAGAACTTGTGATATTATCTTTCCATCTTTATCCAAAATAAATAAGGAATATTATGCGAAAAAACATACACCATTTTTTACATCTATGGATATATATTATTTTCATTGGGTTAATCTTCTCCGGCTGCGGTGATAGACAGAACAAGAAATGGCTTACAATTTATGGAGGTGTCATTGGCGGAAGTTTTTCACAATTTGCTGGAGGTGTTGATCAAATTGTCAAACACAGTGAACCTGATCTAAAAATATCAGTTGTTGCCTCTGCAGGATCAATTGAAAATACTCGCCGTGTCAACAAGGAACCGAATACACTCGGTGTCGTTTTCGCTTCTGAGAGTTCCCTCGGTTATCATGGACAAGAGATTTTCGCCGAGGAGGGGGCAAAAACAAATATCCGAATGGTGACGCTGCTTTATTTTGCTTATGGACAATTTTCAACGCTTGAGAATAGCGATGTCCATAATTTTGAGGACATTGTTGGAAAGAAGATAGCCTGTGGAGCGCCTGGGTCCGGAACTGCGCAAACGTTAGAACGGCTCGCAAGGGCAGCAGGCATTTGGGACAATTTCAAGCCAATATATAGGGGTGGAACAGCAGGTGCTCAAGAACTTCAAGATGGACAGGTGAAAGGTTTTTTATGGCTGGTGAGTGTTCCGAACAGTGCAATAATTGAATTGACAGCGATTAAATCCATCCGGATGCTTGATCTTGATACACCCGCTAAAAAGTATGGTTTCTATGAGAAATATCCTTTTTATTTTTCGGGCAGCTTGCCAGAGGGTGCTTATGAAGGGAAAGTTGAACCGGTAAAGACAATTCTGATGCCGACAGTTCTGATAGCTAACAAAGCAATACCAGAGGAAACTATTTATACCATCCTAAAACATGTTTATGCTCCGGAAGGACATCAAAGAATGCTGCAAACAAATCAAGCGGCAGCAGATATGACAATTGAAAATGCACCAAGGGCTTTTGTAATTCCACTGCATAGCGGTGCTTACAAGTTCTGGAGTGAACAAGGTGTTGAAATCCCAGAACGAGCGATGCCGGTGGACTAAGTCAAAAATGAAAATTGTTGTGTTTCCAAACTTGCTTTTTAAAAATAAAGAATAGATATAATAATGCTTGAAAACATTATGAGGCTCTTATCTGCTTAAGAACTGAGAAAACATCCTTCAATCCTGATCCGAAGAACAATGGGTTGTCTTCGCAAAATTCGCCCATCAAAAGGGATTGAGCTTCTATACAGTCCAACCAAATAAGTTGATTTATCAATCTATTAGAAGAGGTGAATATTGAAAAATAAGAAGATTCTCATCATTGGTGGCGGTGTGATTGGACTTGGTATCGGGTGGCAGCTGGCGAAAGCGGGTGCCGCTGTCGCCATTCATGAGCGCGGACAAGCCGGACGCGGTGCATCTTGGGCAGCCGGCGGTATGCTCGGTCCAATTGCTGAAGCACATATTGACGAACTTGACCTCCTTAAACTCAGCAATCAAAGTTTAGCACGCTACCCGGAATGGGTCGATGAGTTAGAAACAGAAACAGAAATGCCAATCGGTTACCGAGCAGAAGGCACGCTCATTATAGGAATTCAACCTGATGATTCATATCAACTCAAGCATGCTTTTACCTTATATCAAGATTTAGGGTTGAATGTCGAATGGTTGAGCGGACAAGAAGCACGTGAAATTGAGGGTGCTCTCTCACCTTATGTGACTGCAGCTATTCGTTGTGAAACTGACCATCAGGTCGATAACAGACTGATGGTCCAGGCACTCCAGCGTGCATATCAGGGGCGCGGTGGTGTGTTGCATCAAAATAGCACTGTTGAAAGAATTGTCATAGAAAATGGAACCGCAACTGGTGTTCAAACACAAGACGGGTTTCAAGGCGCAGATGTGTGTATTCTCGCCGCCGGATGCTGGTCAGGGCAGATCAGTGGGTTACCGGATACTATTATCCCTCCCGTGCGTCCCGTGAAGGGACAGATGTTGGCGTTGCAAATGCGGGACGACATAATGATCAAAAACGTCATCCGTACTGTCAAGGCGAGGTATCCGATGCCTGTATATTTAGTGCCGAGAACCGATGGTAGACTTGTCGTCGGTGCAACAACTGAGGAGTTGGGGTTTGACACGGACCTGATCGTTGGTGGTATATATGAGCTCCTCCACGGTGCGTTTGAAGCTGTGCCGAGTATTTATGAACTGCCACTGATCGAAACTTGGACAGGTTTACGTCCCGGTAGTAGCGACAATGCTCCCATACTCGGTAAGACACCCGTCGAGAATCTAATATATGCAACAGGACACTATCGCAACGGCATCTTACTTACACCCATCACAGCTTACGAGATCTCCAAACTGATTCTGACAGGTGAGACTTCAGAGACAATCGCCCCATTTCATTTGGACAGATTCTCAAAGGAGCAGGATATTTAGATATGCTATGCGCTTTCTCCCACCGTGTACCGTAACTTCACTTAAGAATATGAAAATATGTGTTAGTGGATTAACGGAAAATTGTTGAGTCACAAAACTTGCATTAAAGTAGAGAATAATGTATAATAAGATATAGAAAAAATGTGGGGTGCTCTTACGTAACATTAAGAGCTGAGAAAACACCCTTTGAACCTGATCTGGGTCATGCCAGCGTAGGGAACACATAAGCGAAATCGCGCCTCTTGCAATGAGGCACTCAGCCACTTCCTTTTGGTGCTGCCAAGCTTGTAGATATAACCACTGGCATGTTCCGTATACCGAAAATGGAAGATGGCTTTTTTGCTGCTGATGAACAGATGCGGATATTTCTCAATTTGGTCTTACCTGTAGTTATCTTATTGGCTGTGTTAGCGATATGGGAGAGAACTGTACATCAATTGGAAATACCGCACTATATTCTACCACCACCTTCCAAGATTGTAGTGACACTTGTTACAGAACGTGAGCAATTGCTGAAGCATACACTCGTGACATTACAAGAAATGCTTTATGGATTTGCACTTGCCATTAGCGTTGGCATTCCATTAGCCGTGTTGATGTTTGAGTTTCCGATTTTAGAGAAAGCGTTTTATCCGTATGTCATTGGATCACAAACGGTGCCTGTATTTGCAATTGCCCCGCTTTTAGTGCTTTGGCTCGGCTTTGGGATCGCTTCAAAGGTCGTAATGGCTGCGATAATCGTGTTTTTTGCAATTGTGCTGAATACGTTGGATGGCTTGAAATCCACCGATCCCGATACAGTAAACCTATTTCGTATTCTGCGGGCAAGTCGGTGGCAAATTTTATGGAAAGTGCGTCTTCCATCAGCACTGCCATTTATCTTCTCAGGAGCGAAGATTGGTATATCAATCTCTACGATTGGGGCAGTGATCGGTGAATGGGTTGGATCAAGCGAAGGGCTTGGTTTTCTCATGTTGTATGCAAATGGAAAATTGCAGATTTCCCTCGTATTCGCTGCAATTTTCTGCCTTGCATTTTTGGGCGTAGGTCTTTTTACACTGATGACGTTGCTGGAACGATTGGCAATGCCGTGGCGACGACATCACAATAACATATCAGATGTCCGATAGCTGTATTGGAAACAGATCGGACAAAAGAGAGGAAATTTCTCATGAAAACAGTAATTCGCTTAATGTTTCTCATCAGTTGTGGTATTATCTTAACTTTGACATGTTACTTCAACAGTTACGCAGATAGTCATCTAAAATCTGAGATAAAAAAGGTCACATTGCTTCTGGATTGGTTTCCAAATGTAGATCATGCCCCGCTTTATGTTGCGCAAGAGAACAAAATCTTCACTAAACACGGATTAGCAGTTGAATTGCGTTGGGGTGGTGATGCAGATGCGCCAATAAAATTCGTAGCAGCTGGACAAGCACCGTTTGCTGTGAGTTATCAACAGAGTGTGACGATTGCACGTGCAAGCGAAGAAGAATTACCGGTCAAATCAATTGGACTACTCGTGGAACATCCGCTAAATACAATCACTTTTCTTAAGAAGTCTGGTATTAAGACTCCATCGGATTTCAAAGGGAAGAAGATCGGATACACGGTCGCGCCGTTGGATGTACTTCTGTTTAATGCAATTGCTGCAAATGCAGGATTAACGGAAAATGACTACGAACTGATAAGCATAGGTACGAACATTATAGCACCACTTTTGGGCGGTCAGATTGATGCAGTGATCGGTCCATTTCGAAATTACGAAATTAACCTATTGAAACTTGAAGGAGCAGAAGCTGGTTTTTTTGCACTTGAAAAACACGGTATTCCAGACTATTACGAGTTAGTGATTATCACTAATGACACCTATCTGGAAAAACATCCAGAAACTGCTAAAAAACTAATGATGGCGATTCAGGAAGCAATTCAATTTACAAAAAAGAATCCTGACAAGGCTCTCCAACTCTTTTTTCAAGCAAACCCTAAGGCATCCAAAGAATTAGAAAAACTCGCTTTTCGGGATACATTGGATTTATTCGCAACGACACAAGTGCAGTCAAAAGAAAAGTGGGATGCATTCACGAAATTCGCTCTTGAAAAAGGGTTAATCTCCAAAGCAGTCAAGGCAGAAGACCTTTTCGTCAATTTATTAGATGAAAAATCTACTTCCCGAAACGTGAATGGCAAATAAAAACATAATCATCATCGGTGGCGGTGTGATCGGACTCGGTATCGGGTGGCAGCTGGCAAAAGCAAGTGCTTCAGTTAACATCTATGAACGGGACCGAGCAGGACGCGCCGCCTCTTGGGCTGCTGCTGGAATGCTTGCCCCGCTTGCCGAAGCGCACACAGAAGAATCCGAATTGCTGGCATTAGGGAGCAAAAGTTTAGCACTTTATCCACAATGGGTTGAAGAGTTAGAAACTGATGCACAGATGTCCATCGGTTATCGGGTGGAAGGCACGCTTATTGTCGGATTAGAGGCGGACGATACTGATCAACTCCGCCATCTGTTTGCTGCACAACAACACTTAGGATTGGATGTAAATTGGCTAAATGGTAGTGACGCACGTGATGTTGAACCTGCACTCTCACCTCGTGTTACTGCGGCAATTCACTGTGCGACCGACTATCAGGTTGACAATAGGTTGATGGTTGCGGCACTGCAACATGCTTATAAAACGTCTGGCGGCGTATTACATGAAAATAGTGCAATTGGAAAAATTGTCATAGAAAACGGTGTTGCAATTGGTGTGCAGACGCAGGACGGTTTCCATGAATCTGACATGGTTGTCCTCTCAGCAGGATGTTGGTCAGCACAGATTGATGGCTTACCAGATGTAATTATTCCGCCAGTCCGTCCCGTCAAAGGACAGATGTTGGCGTTGCAGATGGAAGAAGGTATTGATATAAAAACGGTTATTCGTACTGTCCGGGCAAGGCATCCAACATCGGTATATCTGGTGCCACGAACTGATGGCAGGCTTATCATTGGGGCAACAAGTGAAGAGATGGGGTTTGACATCCGATTAACAGTTGGTGGCATGTTTGAATTGCTTCGTGGTGCGTGGGAAGTAGTGCCAGGTGTTTATGAATTGCCGGTTTTGGAAACTTGGGCAGGATTGCGTCCCGGTAGCAGAGACAATGCTCCCATACTCGGTAAAACACCTGTCAAAAATCTCATATACGCTACAGGACATTATCGGAACGGCATTCTGCTTACACCTATTACAGCTTATGAGATAGCTAAACTGATTTTGACCGACGAAACTTCAGAGACAATCATTCCGTTTCAGTTAGATAGGTTTATCGCATAGATGGAGTTACAAAAATGAAAATATGCGTCAATGGTACAGCCAGAGAAGCACGTCCCAATTTGAACATTTACGACTTGCTCATCGAATTGGAACTGAATTCAAATCAGTCTGGTATTGCAGTTGCTGTGGACAGAGAGGTTATTCCAAAAACGAAGTGGCAAGAGACTGAACTTTGCGAGGGTAGCGAAGTTGAGATTATCCGTGCTGTTCAGGGCGGTTAGTCAGGTCAAGACCTATAAAACGGCAACGGTGAATGGAAAGTGTAAGTATAACTCTTGATAAAGAAGGTCGGAGGTGTTATACTAAATTAGAAATGCGTAGAGCACATTTAGGGCAATACTATGGATAGCCAAGAAGTTCGTTGGATTCAACGCGCGAATAGTTTTGAGAAGGTTTTTGCTCGATTAGAGGCTGCTGTAAAGCTTGCAGAACAACGCGAACTTCCGATTTAGAAGCACAAGGACTAATACAAGGTTTTGAATATACGCATGAACTTGCTTGGAAAACTCTCAAGGACTTTCTTGAAACTCAAGGTATGGCAAATTTATATGATTCTCGTGACACAACCCGAGCTGCTTTTCGGAACGAGTTGATTGAAAACGGTGCAGTCTGGATGGACATGGTTGATAAACGCAACTTAACTTCGCATACCTACGATGAAGAAACTGCAGCCCAAGTTGTCACGACTATTTGCTCAACTTATTTCCATGCTTTTGGAAGATTGTTAGCGAAGATGCAGCAACTCAAAACGGAACTGGGTTGAAAAATGAAATACGGTTTAACTGATCAGACACTTCAAAAATCCGTAATGTTTTTGTTCAATATCCGCAGGTAGAAGAAGTGGTGTTGTACGGTTCTCGCGCCAGAGGTGATTACAAAAACAATTCAGACATTGACCTGACACTTCACGGTGAGGACTCACTGACACATACTATCCTTTCCAAAATAGCAAATGACTTGGATGATCAGTTGCTGCCATATACCATTGATCTTTCTATCTTCAAGAATATACGTAATCCCGATATGATTAAGCAAATTGAACGTGTTGGTGTGGTATTTTACAAGAAATAGGCTAAGGACAAAGAATAAATGCATGAACTCAAAATCGCAGATCAAACATATACATCAAGGCTACTTATCGGAACAGCGGGATACCCGAATTTTCACGTCATGACGGAAGCAATTGCAGCGAGTGGTGCCGAAATCGCCACGGTGTCAATGCGTCGCGTTAAATTTACGGATTCATCAGGTGAAAATCTGTTCGCTCTTCTACGTGAACGCGGCATTACAATACTTCCAAATACTGCCGGTTGTTTCACTGCTAAGGATGCTATTCTAACAGCACAGCTTGCACGTGAAGCACTTGAAACATCACTCATGAAATTAGAGGTTATTGGTGATGAACAGACGTTATTCCCTGATGTAGAGCAGCTCCTCAGCGCAGCAGAAACGCTCGTCAAAGACAACTTCACTGTGCTACCGTATTGTAACGACGATCCGATCACTTGTAAAAAATTGGAAGATATAGGTTGTGCTGCTGTGATGCCGTTAGGTGCCCCGATAGGCTCAGGAATGGGGATACGCAATCCGTATAATATTCAGATTATCCGAGATTTAGTTAAAGTGCCTCTTATTGTGGACGCTGGGGTAGGCACTGCCTCAGATGCGGCGATTGCGATGGAGTTAGGATGTGATGGTGTTCTGCTTAACACAGCAGTAGCAAAGGCACACCGTCCTGTACTAATGGCAGAAGCAATGAAAAAAGCAGTCGAAGCAGGGAGGGCAGCGTTTTTAGCTGGACGTATCCCTCGGAAACTCTATGCAACCGCTTCAAGTCCACTGGACGGCATGATTAAGTAAGAAGTAAAGCCTCTATAGGGCTAAAAAAAAAAATGGCATTCCTGCAATCTCACAATAAAATTGGAGTCGCTGTGTGAAAAAAATAAAACTCTCTTTTTCGATAAGTGTGTTCATCTGTAGTTTACTATTAATAGGAGGATACCAACCCGCTTTCGCACAATTTCAAAGTGAATTCGGGCAGGAACTACTACTTGAACCAGAACTGCCTAAAACCGACCCCGCAAAACTGACAATTGACGCTCACTTTTCTAACACATTTAACAACCATATTGAACTTGGACTAAGCGTTGATCCGTACACCAGTAGCCTTGCTGGGCAGGAAAGTCCACAACTTGAAGGTATAATTAACCGTTTAGGTGTAAATCTGCGGGGTGAACTGCCGATTGTAAACAATAAGCTCCGACTCAGATTGCAATACGATCCGCAACTTGAAAACTACAATGGTAAGGAAGGAAAACTCAACGAATTTGATGCATTCACCGATGTTTCCTCAACTGAATTAAGTTTTCGTCCGGTTTCAGATTTACCCGAATTTGCTGCCTCGCACCAGTTTCAGCGTTTGACGCGAACACTAAACGTCTACAACAGCACTGAACGCCAGATAGGTCTCCGCTTTGGGCGCGTTTTAGAATACAATCTGCGAATTCACCGATTTGACGATGAATCTCAACTTAGAGAGGATTTCCTACTAATCGGTTCTACGAACCATAAAGCGACTACCCGCCTTCGATTTGGATTACCCAAACAGATGTTAGGCAAGGTGGAATACGCAATTGAACATGGTCGTTACCGAACCAATTTGAATAATCTCATCTTAGGAGTTACAGGGCTTGAGGAAGGTGAACGCCGACTTGATTGGCGACATTCCGGAATCGTAAAGTTTTTACAAACAGCAGCCGAACGTTTTGTATTTCAGGAAGAAGTTAACCTTTTTCTAAACCGTTCCAACGTTGATTTCTTTAACTTCGCAAGTGCTGAAGCAGCGTTGAGCACGTTTTATAGATTTGACACGGGACGATGGATTCGCCTCCGGTTTTCACGTGTTTGGGTTCAGTTTGAGGGCAGACAAATTCAGGACGAAACGGGAAATATAATGGAAAACGCTGAAAATCGAAGCGATGCACAATGGAGTTTGGGAGCACAAGTAAACTGGAAATTCACTTCCTACCTAACTTTGAACGCTGACTATCAATTTTCCCAAAACCGTACCAATGAGTTAGACCCAATACTTGATTTTCTTAACTATAATCACAGTATTGTAAGTTTAACATTGCGCGGAAAATATTAGCCTCTCCTTCATAAATTACTATAGTTGGACAATTTTTTAAGTTCTCGTGTAGTCCATTTAGTTTATAGTGAAATCCAAAAATATGTTTACACTCCCTGGTAGGTGCGGTTTCTAACCGCACGATTTACACAGGTTCGGTTAGGAAACCGAACCTACCGTCATGTATAAATAATTATGGATTCTACTATAAGTGTTGTTTGAACCAAGATTAACAGTATTATAGGATTTTTAACGCAAGTTCGGTATGAGTAAATTTTGTAGCGCAAACTTTATAGTAAGGAGCAAGCGACTCAGCTTTGCATTACGAGTCTAAGTCGGGGTTTTTTCGGTCAAACGAGGGGTGGTTTATGACATTAGATCAAGTCAAATCTTTAGTGGAAGCGCGTGGTATTGAGTTTTTTCTCTGCTCTTTTGTAGAGATGAGCGGTGCACCGAAGGCAAAGGTTATTCCTGCGACACATCTTGAGGACATGGCAAAAGAGGGGGCAGGTTTTGGTGGCTTTGCAGCAGGTGAGATAGGGCAATATCCTCACGATCCGGAGATGGCAAGTATCCCTGACTTTGATTCGCTTACAATTGTGCCGTGGCGGGAGAACTTAGCATGGGTTGCGGGGGATATGTTCGTTGAGGGAAAATCTTGGCA
Organism: Candidatus Poribacteria bacterium; assembly: GCA_965219695.1. Lineage (GTDB taxonomy): Bacteria > Poribacteria > WGA-4E > WGA-4E > WGA-3G > MSPOR6. The sequence continues at coordinate 256,825 of CBDCOJ010000029.1, forward strand.
CTATTGTCCACGAACCATTCTGCGGCAGCAGTTGGAAAAAGCAAAGCAGAAAGGTTACATCTTCAACGTCGGCATTGAAGCAGAATTCATGCTGTTAAAGCAGGATGAGGATGGGCAATACGCCCCATGGGATAAACTTGATACGTTGGATAAGCCGTGCTATGACTTAAAAGCGTTGTATCGCAACCTTGACATGATGACAACCTTGATTAAATACATGCAAGAATTGGAATGGGAACCTTACGCCAATGACCACGAAGATGGCACCTGCCAGTTTGAAGTCAATTGGACGTATTCAGATGCGCTTACCACAGCAGACCGACATACCTTCTTCAAATGGATGGTCAAAACGCTTGCTGAAGAAAGCGGATTGTTAGCAACGTTTATGCCGAAACCTTTCACTAATCTGACAGGTAACGGTGCACACTTCCACATGAGTCTCTGGGATGAGAACAATGAGACAAATCTATTTCTTGATGAGAACGATGCAAATGGTTTATCTCAACTGGCATATTGGTTTACGGGAGGCATTCTCAAACATGCGAAGGCGGTTACAGCGGTCACAAATCCGCTTGTAAACAGTTATAAACGTTTGGTTCGCAGGGCACCGCGTTCAGGGGCATCATGGGCACCCGTTTTTGTCACTTTTGGTGGGAACAATCGGACGCAGATGATTCGGACTCCTGCCCCCGGACGAGTTGAGAACCGTTTGGCGGATGGCGCAGCAAATCCTTATCTTGCGGCGACGGTTCTGCTTGCTGCTGGTCTGGATGGTATTGAAAATCAGATTGATCCTGGGGAACAAAACGTGGATAACCTCTACGAGGTGCCGGAAGATGAGCTGCAGCGGCGAGGTATCAGTTCACTACCTACGACGCTCAGCGAAGCCGCTGATGCCCTTGAAACAGACGAAGTCATCAAAAACGCACTCGGAAATGAGTATGCCGACTACTACATTCAGGTCAAACGTGGAGAGTGGCACAACTACCATTTGAGTGTTAGCCAGTGGGAGACTGACAACTACCTGGCGGCCTATTGATTGAGGGCAAGGTATACGAATTGAATGGTTTTGACAATTAGATATTTGAATGGTATACTACCTTTGGTAAGCATCTGCAATTCTACGTGATAACAAAAGGATTTTAAATGTTTCTGACACTCAAACAAGCGAGCCAATGGGCATCAGATTACCTGAATAAAAACGTTACAACTGCGAATATTACCTATTTAATTCAGTATGGACACATCGAATCTGTACTTGAAAATGGGGCGTCATTGATTCCCTTGGATAGTCTTGAAAATTATTATGGTCAAAGCAATCGAGAGAAGCGATGGAAAAATGAACTCGGTGATGACCTGAATTGGGCACTGTCCTTTGAAAAAATCAAGGAAGCAGAAACAACAAAACATGTCCATCGGCTGCATCCCTACAAAGGTAAATTTATCCCTCAATTAGTCGAATATTTTTTAGATACACAGACTGACGATTTTAAGCAGGAAGTTTATTTCCACCCAGGCGATATTGTGCTTGATCCATTTTGCGGTAGCGGGACCACATTGGTGCAAGCGAATGAACTCGGCATGCATGCAATCGGTATTGATATTTCTGCATTTAATGCTTTTATTAGTAATGCAAAAGTTGGGACATTCAACTTTGTCCATCTGTACGAGAAAAGTCAGGAAATTACTGCAGCACTCAGAAGTTTCGTTGCTACATCGGGGATAGTAGAATTTGAATCTAAACTTGCCGAAAGTCTTACAGAATTCAATAATCAGTATTTTCCCGTATCGTTCAAACGTCAAGTCAGAATGGGGGAAATTGACCAGAAAAAATATGGTGCAGAGAAAGAAGCTGCTTTTTTAAATACATACCATAAACTTGTTGCTGAGTACCAAATTGATATACAGATGCCAACCGATTCTGCTCGTTTTATGAAGCAGTGGTATCTTCCAAGAGTCAAAGCGGAGATAGATTTTGTCCATAGTAAAATTCGCAAAGTAGAAGATACGCCAACACAAAACGCTTTGATGCTTATATTAAGCCGGACAATTCGTTCTTGCAGAGCCACAACACACGCTGATTTAGGGACACTTCGGAAACCAGTAACGACAGCGTACTATTGCAGAAAGCATGGAAAGGTCTGCAAACCGCTCTTTTCCATTTTAGGATGGTGGGAAAGATACAGCAAGGACAGCATAGAACGATGGGTAGAATTCAGTAGATTAAAAACAGACACCTTTCAACACTGTGTAACTGGGGATTCACGGACAATTGACATCTTTGCAATGTTGAGAAAGGAAAACCCACAGTTCACAGAAACTGCCCAAAAACAGCGAATTAAAGGCATCTTCACAAGTCCACCTTACGTTGGACTTATTAACTACCACGAGCAGCATGCCTACGCCTATGATCTCTTCGGTTTCAAAAGGTTAGATGAGTTGGAAATAGGACCGTTGTTTAAAGGAAGAGGACGAGAAGCAAGAGAATCTTATGTTCACGGTGTAGCAGAAGTTTTCAAAAACTGTAGAAGATTTTTAGCTGACGATTATGATGTTTTCGTTGTGGCAAATGATAAATTTGATATGTATCCAACTATTGCTGAAATGGCAGGAATGTGTATTGTCAATCAACACAAACGACCTGTCTTAAATCGGACAGAAAAGAATAGGGAGGCAGCATATTCAGAAACGATTTTCCATTTAAAAGAAATAAGGAAATGAAAGATGAATTCACAACGGCAGGCGATGATTAAAGAGAAGATTAAGGATTGCATGCGGGAAAAATTTCGGTCGTACAACCCAGAAACAAAGTTCATGCCATTCCACCATCGTCTGCTTGGTAAAGATAGGATGGCTTTATTTTCCTTCATTCAATCCTTAAATACAACATTTGGCATTTCAATATATGAACCCGTAGCAATTGCGTTAGCCAGTAAAAAATTTAGAGTTGCAAAGAGTCAAGTTAAACCTGCTGACGAAATTAGTTCCGAAGCACATCAACAAATTCAGACAATAATGGATGAATTGGCGACAGTTGATAGAAAACCCAATAAACTTGTTGAAATAGAAGAAATTAGAGCAGTTTGCCGAAGTGGAACATTAAACCAAGTAAAACTAACTAAGGTAGACATCTGGTTAGAAAACCATGATGGTGAACTGTTTTTATTTGATTTAAAAACTGTGAAGCCTAACAAAGGTAATTTTAGAGAATACAAACGAACTTTATTGGAATGGACCTCTGCCGAATTAGCACGAGACCCGATGACAGTTGTAAACACAATGGTTGGTATTCCTTATAACCCTTACGAACCAAAACCTTACGAAAGATGGACACTAAGTGGAATGTTGGATCTGAAACATGACATTTTAATAGCAGAAGAACTGTGGAATTTTATCGGTGGCGAGGGAACGTACACAGAACTTTTGGATGCTTTTGAACAAGCAGGCATTGAGTTAAGAGATGAAATTGACGAGTATTTTAAACAATTCAGCTAATCATATTGTGAGTAAAACCAAAATTGGAGGATAAACAATGTCTCAAATCAAATCAGTGTTACTATGGGAAAATCAGCGACGGTATATCCGTGAGGCAATAGATGCTGGCACGCTCAAAGGTGCAATTATTCCCACAGGCAGCACAGAACAACACAACGAACATTTGGCGATGTATCATGATACACAAAGTGCAGTGTATGTATCAAAACTGGCAGCAGAAAAGTTGTTCCCGCAGGTGATTGTCACAACGCCTTTGGCGATTGGCGTGTCGGAACACTGGATGGACCACAAAGGCACACTCACGCTGCGGGCGGAAGTTTTTGGTGAAGTGCTATACGATGTCGCCGATAGTATGCGCCGACACGGCATTGACAACATCTTGATTGTCAACGGGCATGCGGGCAATGCCGGTCCGGTGCATCAACGGTTAGACGGATACCGAGAGAAACTCGGCATTAACATCGCATTTCATTCCTATTGGGAAGCGTATACAAGCGAATTGGTCAAAGAGCAGATGGAATCAGGAGTTTGTCCGGGACACGCAGCCGAGTTTGAAACAGCGTTTGCCCTTGCCGCTTTTGCAGAAAACGTTGATTGGAATGGCGTGGATTACGACAGCGCAAAACTCACTATTTCTGATGCAGGGCAGGCAAAATCTGACCGCGAATATCACCATCAGGCAAAACTTGCCACATCAGAAAAAGGACAGGTTATGATTGATGTTGCTGTGGATTGGGTCGCAGAGAAAATGCAAGAAATGATGTCATAGTGCTCACTGTAGGCGCGCTTTGTAAGCGCGCTCTTCCGACGTGCGCGGTTGAAAACCGCGCCTACAGAATTGTCATTTCCTAATGTCCCTCAAGCGCCTTACGTAATCCATCTCCATGTTCCCGCCACCAACCGTAAAGGATAGAAATATCGGCACCTATACAGAAATGTCGCACCCCCATATCAAGAAAACGTTTCGCGCCATCGGCACTGCCAATTTCAGCACGAGGCGGCACCCCCATCTTTAAAGCAGTTTTAAATACCCTTTGTTCCGTTTCTTGAATTTCGGTTGACCCGCGCTGACCGACCTTCCCTATACTCATAGAATAATCCGATCCACCCCACTGGATCATGTCAACACCTTCTACAGATAATACCTCTTCAAGGTTTTCAACGGTTCCTTTCTTCTCAATCATAATCACAACCACAACATCGCGCAATGCTTGGACGTATTCTGGTCCACCACCGTATCCCATATAAGCGAACCTACGCATTGCCACGCCATAACTACCGCCATCTTCTGGCGTATCCGCCCGCGTAGTCCGTACACATTCCTTCACATCTTCAACGTTTTGGCAATCGGCATAAAGCACACTTTGGAAGCCAGAACCGATTGCACGTTGTGCGATGAAACAGCGCGGCTCTTGGTCAACTTTTATCATAGTTGAAATGTTGTGAAGTTCCGCTGCACGACATAAATTATCCAAGTCGTGCAAGTCAAATGGCCCATATTCCCCCACAAACTCAACATAGTCATACATCCCCGTGTGACCAATCGCCTCAACGATTGAGGGCCAAGTCGTATGAATGTGCGTGCCAACGGTTGGTTTGTCAGCATTGAGTAATTCTCGAAAGGTATTTTTTCTCATCAAATTTCCTCTTTGTATTGTAAGAACAATCTACAATTGCGATTTTTCGGCTTCTAACGCACCTATCTTAACAGGATTCCGTACTTTTTTCAACGCCAAAATAACGTTTACTTGTGACCGCAAGTCTGTTAAACTAATAGTGCATCGCAACTTGGAGCAGAATAGAGGAATCTCATGCAAAACAAAATTAAATTACCCACAAATTTCGCTGATTACTTACAAATAGAAAACGCTGATTTACGTTTTACCGAAGCAACCGACGTCGCCAAACGTATCACGAAAGCCGGTGTCGAAATCTATCCGAACATGGATCACGCTGCCATTTTCTGTGACCCGCCGCATCTTGTTGCCGATGGCTTAAAACAACTCGGTTATGTGAATGGATGGGATGCACGGTGTTATCCATCCCCTGTTGACGGATGCGACTATATTAACGTGTCTGCACAGTTGTCTGCGGATAGTCCAGCGCACGACGATGGGTGGTTTGACTACGTCGCCGTTGTGCATCCTGTCGACAAAGTAGCACTGCAACATATGCTCGGACAAGGGTATGGCAATCCGTTTATACATCACTTGACATGGGGGCTCGTGCCGCCGGAACGCACCTCCGCAGATGATTTTGAATACGCAAGTCTTGTTGTGCCGTTTATGGCACAAAAACGAGAAGTTATTGGCGATGCAATAGGTGATGAACCCGGAACTCTGATTATAGCATTACCAGAAAACGTCATGGCACATCCGAAATTTACCGATTCACTCCCAGAGTGGATCGGTGACCTTGACAGAGAAGAATATCAAGTTGAATCCATGCAGGGTGGTGGTTTCCTAATCCAGTTTTTTGTGTTGACGGGTGGTAGGATTGAGGTTGCGCTGCGCGTTGGGACAACACAGACGTTTAATCCGAAGAGTGTCCACAAAATTTCTGAAGATGAGATTAGTGCTGTGCAGGGAGAATAGCAATTTTCACACTTGTTCAGCTTCACTTGACGATAAGGAATTTTGCGTGATACACTCAACACAACTTAAATAACGTGAGTTTGATAAGTCCCGTAGGTTGGGTAGAACGGAAATCTACAATAAAACAGACCTTAAAGAGAGGTTGTTGCCCATTTGAGGTTGATACTTCCGAAAAAATAAGTGAAACCCAACTCTTTAGGACTGTCAAGATGGTTGAATTGTTGGGTTTCGCTTCGCTCTACCCATAAATCAACGGTATGAATGCCATTAGGCATTCCCCGGGTGTCAACTTAAGAAGATGTCTGTAATTCCTTGGACCTTGATCAATACGGATTATGATTGAGATTGCCCCATATTTAATCCCGTAGGGACGATATGTTTATAGCACTTCGTTTAGATACGTTTTTTGAACTCCGTAGGAGCGACATATTTGAATGGCTAAACTCATGCGACAACATACCGCCCCTACGGGGCTCAAGAGATGGATTATTCGTTTTCTATAAACATATCGCCCTACGGGCTGAAGAGGGTTTCCCATGTTTGAAAATTACTTAAGTTTACACCCGCTGAATGCCCAAAAGGCATGAGAATTTCTATAAACACAAATCATAGACATCAATTTATGAAAATGCAGCTTTAAAGTATCGCTCTTTAGTCCCGTGAATCAACGCCAAATATGTGTGGTGTTTGACGGTTTCGTAGTAGCGTAATCTATAGCGGCTTTTTTGTTTTTAAACACTTGACTATTTTTTAACTTTATGTTATGTTTATAGTAAGGATGAACTTTATTTTATATAGGAGGTTATATGATGTATCGGATTATATTTTCTTTTCTAATCATCATCGGATTATTGATGATACCTTTTCATGCTGAAGCGTTTAAATTAAAGGATAAGGAATTACTGCTTTACTTTTCCTTTGACGATGACAAAGGGAATGCGGTAGAAGATTTATCGCCACATGGAAACGATGGTGAAATCGTCGGAGGCGCCGAATTTGTTGATGGTAAAGTAGGTCAGGCTCTAAAGTTCAGCCAAAATGCAGAGGTTAAGGCACCCCATATTCCGCTGAACGACAAGAGTTTTACGGTGACATTATGGGCGAAGCCGATGTTGACAGGTGGTGACCAGCAGTGTGTCTTTTCACAGACACAAGTGAATGCTGGAAACACAAGCCTTCATTATCGTATTTACAACAATGGCACCGTCCGCATGGGATTCTATGGTAATGACCTTGACGCGGCCGCTGCAGTTAAAGCAGACGAGTGGGCACATATCTGTTTCTGGTTAGATGCGGATAAGAAAACCCGAAGGGTCTATATTAACGGTGAGCAGAAGGCAGAAGATAAAGACAAATCCCTTTACAAGGGAACTGCTGGCAATACAATGGTAGGATCCTGGGGAAACACCGGTCAAAAGTTCAATGGTCTTATTGATGAAGTGATGGTGTGGGAACGTGCTTTGAGCGAAGCAGAAATTGAGCAAAGCATGGAGCCTGGCGCTGCAGCTGTTGACGCAGGCGGCAAACTTACTACCACATGGGCAAATATGAAAAAATCGAATTAGATTTCATCTAAATTTGATGAAATCAGGATATAGACACATTTATGTTATATACAAATCATCCATAGGCGCGGTTACAAACCGCGCCTATATTGCTTTTGTTTGATATTTACAAAATCTGCTGATACCTATATTGAACCGTCCCCAAACTTCTTCTGGAACAGCGATATCGTGTCATGATCAGGATGATTCGGTAGTTCAGCGGGAGCTTCCCATTCTTCGGGAACATCTGTCAGTTTTACAGGTTTTCCATCGTTTTCTAAAACTGATTTCCATCCTGCCAGGAAGACATTGGTCTTGTGCTGAAGTTGTCCAAAGGTTTGCGGCATTTCGTTGTGTAGTGCCATGTTTTGAAATGCCCAGATTGTCGGCACCCAGATTTCAGTCTTATCATAAGGATAGCCTGTGCCAGTGTGGATTCTGAAATTCTCGCCACCGTAAGCTTCCCGCGTGTGAATCTGTACGGTGCCCCATGAACCGCTTACCTGATGGAGTGTTCCATAGAATTGGTGTCCCTCACCATTAACGTGTTCAAGCGTGATAACACCGGGAGGGCTATGCCAACTATCCGCCTGATATGCTACGGACACAACAGGATTTCCTGCCTCAACAACTGCCTTGCACACCATATAGACACCGTGAATACCGTGTGTCGGATAGTCGTCAAACGAGTTAGTCGCTGTGTAACAGACGATTTGTTTGTCACTTGCCCATGCCTTAGCCCGTGAAATCGGCTCGTTGTGTTCGTGGCTTGATGGTGCAAGGATTGTTGCTCCGTGTTTTTCCGCGAGTTCTATCATTTTTCGCGCTTTTGCGAGGGAGTTCGCAAATGGACGGTTGATAAGGTTTGGTAGACCCGCTTCAAGATAGGGTTCGTGTAGGATATGGTTCCATGGATGATTATAATATCCACCGGAAATTACGCCATCTACCTTTCCTAACATATCATCAAAATTTTTGACTACTTCACAACCGTAAGACTCGGCAATCGCTTTTGCTTTCTCGTATTCAATATCCCAACAGTGTGTGATACGCATTCCAGTGAAAGGCGTATCTTTCTGACCGACTCTTGGATTTATGGCTGGTGCCCACAACGGCATGTGTGAATAAGAATCTACGTTCAGAAATCCAACGCGGAAAGGTTCAGTATTAGAAACTTGCATAACTATCTCCTTTCATAGTCCACAGTCTTCAGTTCTCGGTTGTCAGTTATAGTAAATTATGTAAATAATTGGACATATATTCTGTAGGAGCGATCTCCGAATCGCGACGAAACCACTAATAGTCGGGAATCGGAGTTCCCTCCTACCGTTCAGATGTCCAGTTAATTGTAGAATCCACTATAAAAGAAGTGTCTGGTATACATCAAATCCTCTTGCACGATAACTAACAACTGAAAACTGATAACTTTTATTATATTGAGACCCAAGTTGAGCCGTTTTCACAGGACTCAACGGCTTTGTAAATGAACTGCATACCCCTTAGTCCATCATAGACTGTAGGAAAATCATACGACTCGGTTTCCATCGGGTCGCCATCTATGTGCCGCCGGATTGCATCAACGACACCAACATAAATTGTCGCAAATGCTTCCAAGTACCCCTCTGGGTGTCCAGTCGGGATACGCGCACCTGCAGCCGCTGCTTCGGATAGGTAGCCCTGACCGCGGGTAAGCGTCTGCCTCGGTTCACCATAACGATAGAGTTCAAGATAATTCGGATTTTCTTGCGCCCATTTCACTGCGCCATGTTCAGCGTAAACGCGAAGTGTGAGTCCATTTTCTTCCCCGGTGGCGACCTGACTTATGCTTAAAACGCCTTTGCCACCACCTTCGAAACGGAGTAATGCGTTGACATCCTCATCCAGTACTCTATCGGGAAGAAAGGTGCTTTTATCAGCACAGAGTTCGGTAATCGGATCGCCGGTAACGTATTCAAGCAAGTTAACACAATGCGTGCCAACATCACCCATCGTGCCGCCAATACCTGACTGTGCTGGATCCACACGCCACGCCGCTTGCTTCTGACCCAGTTTCTCATGTGGCACCATCAAGAAGTCTTGAAGGTATTCGACGATGACCTTACGTATTTGCCCCATTGAACCTTCGGCGAACAAGTCACGTGCATGCCGTACGAGCGGATGCCCTGTATAGTTGTGGGTCAACGCGAAGACAAGTCCTGAATCTTCGACGAGTTGGACAAGTGCCTCTGCCTCATCAAGACTATAAGTCATCGGTTTATCGCAGACAACGTGGAAACCAGCATCCAAAAAGGTTTTAGCAATCTCAAAGTGGGAGAGATTTGGTGTGACAATGCTGACAAAATCAATCCGTTCATTTTCGGGTAGAACGGCTTCTGCTGTTGCCATCTCTGTGTAACTGTTGTAGCAGCGATTTGGGTCAAGATACAACTCTTCACCTGTGATTTGTGTGTTTTCAGGGTCGCGTGAGAAGCACCCGGCGACAACTTCAATCTGCTGATCGAGCGTGGCAGCGATGCGGTGAACACCACCGATAAACGCTCCTTGTCCACCACCAACCATACCCATTCGTAATTTCCGTTTCCAAGATTCCATAATGATTTACTCCAGTTTGGTTATCGGTTATCAGTTGTCAGTATTCAGTTAAAGAGCCTGCTGATAAGTATGAAACCGTTCTTTAAACAGAAACCGACAAAGCGATCTTCAACTTAAACCAAGAATGTCTCGATTCCGTTCCACGTCCGTCTCACCGCCAGCAAAGTCATCAAAGGCGACATCGGTTGTCTCAATGATATGTTTAGCGATAAACGGTGCGCCTTCTGTCGCGCCCTGCTCTGGACTTTTGACACAGCATTCCCATTCCAGCACTGCCCAACTGTCGTAGCCTGCTTCGGTGAGCAGTGTAAATACCTGTGTGAAATCTACTTGCCCATCACCCAGTGAACGGAATCTCCCTGCCCGACCTGCCCATGACTGATAACCACCGTAGACCCCAACTCGACCTGTCGGACGGAATTCGGCATCCTTAACGTGAAATCCTTTGATACGTTCCCCGTAAAGTCGGATGAAGTCGATATAGTCGAGTTGTTGAAGTAGAAAATGGCTTGGGTCATAGTTGAGGCATGCGGCGAGATGGTCGTCTGTGTAATCCAAGAACATTTCATAAGTTGCACCGTCATAAATATCTGAACCTGGGTGCAGTTCGTAGGCGAAAACCTGACCGTTCTCGTGTGCCATATTCAAGAGAGGCAGCCACCGTGCGGCAAGTTCTTTGAACGCCTCTTCAATGATTCCATCCGGACGTTGGGGCCACGGGTAGACGGTGTGCCACGCGAACCCCCCTGAAAGTACGGGAATTACATCCAGTCCCATGTTGACCGAAGCGCGGATACATTTAGTCAATTCGCCTGTTGCCCATGCTGTCCTTTCGGTGCCGCGCAAACCCGGTGGGTGAAAAGCCTCAAACATCACTTCATACGCGGGATGAACAGCTAAGACCTGACCTGCGAGGTAACCTGCCACCTCTGTAGCTTCAATTCCTATCTCGTTAAGCATTCCTTTGAATTCATCGCAATAGGTTTTGGACTCGGCTGCTTTTCCAAGGTCAATAACGCGATCGTCCCATCCGGGAAGTTGAACGCCTTTGTAACCTAAACTTGCAACCCATTTCCCAATATTTTCTATAGTATCGTATGGTGCATCGTCCCGCATGAATTGGGCGAGGAAAATAGCTGGACCTTTGATTTTCGGCATTGTTCCTCCACTTTTATATCTCTGTTGTAGACCTCAACAATATAAGTGGTGTAGGTGTTGTTGCAAAGCACGCCACTCAGGTTTAAATCTATGAAATCAATTACCAAATGTTCACGTATATTGAGTATAATATATAAAAGTAACCTTGAAATGTCAAGAGTTTTGGAGGCTATTGAATTTAGTGATAGAAAAAAGGGTTGAACAACCTATATATGGACTAACTGTCCGCGGTGTTAAGAAACATTTTCACAGAACTAAAAAGCCAGAAGAAAAACTGCGTTTTCATCAAAAGATTCGGCATTGGTTAAAGCGTGAGAAGGAAACGATTCGGGCTGTTGATGGTATCTCCCTTAATATTGGTATCGGTGAAATTTACGGTATTTTGGGTGCTAACGGTTCAGGCAAATCAACACTCATCCGTCTTATATCAACGCTTCTCTTGCCAGATGCGGGGAGTATCCACGTATTTGGGGATGACGTCGTTACGAATAGTATGAAGGTGAGACGCGTAATGAACCGTGTCTCAGTTGAGGCATCCTTTTTTAAACGTCTTTCTTCAGCAGAAAACCTGATATACGCTGCTCGACTTTACGGTATTCCAGCGGCAGAAGCAGCTAAGAAAGCACGCAACATCTTAGAGAGACTCGGTTTTGAAGCGAAGCGGATGGATGGAGAGATGGAACAACTCTCACGCGGGATGCAACAGAAGGTTGCGATTGCGCGTGCGCTTTTAACTACACCAATGCTTCTATTACTTGATGAACCGACAACGGGACTTGACCCGAAATCGAAACGCGATGTACAGGCATTCATAGAAGAAATCCGAAACGAGCGAAACGCCGTTATCGTGCTAACGACACATGATATGGTTGAGGCAGAAAAGTTGTGCGATAGGATCGCTATTATTGACAACGGTAAGTTTATCGCTGAAGGCACTGTGAAAGAGTTAATCGCCAAAGTGCCGCCAAAAGACAATACACCTGTTACGCTTGAAGATGTGTTCATTGCATTGACAGGAAAAGACTTAGAAGAAGGAGAAGCATAAAACGATGCTGAATATCAGGCGAGAAACTATTATTTCTTATGCTTTTATTGAGCGAAACTTTAATCTGCTGAAGCGATATCTAAATTGGGAAATTCTGTTTTTTAGCTACTCTATTGTCAATGCGCTAACAATCGGTTTAATTATGGTTGGACGTGGAAGTAGCCAAGATGTGCTTTACCTTGTTATTGGCGCGTTGATATGGGGATTTCTCTCTATTATGATGCGCGAGGTAAGCGATGCGATTACATGGGAGCGATGGGAAGGTACAATTGAATATACCTTCATGGCACCGATTTACCGCATCACGCACCTCGTAGGTTCTTGTCTCTTTGCAATCTTATACGGACTGTTGCGGACAGGCTTAGTTTTGGCAATTATGCCGCTCTTCTTCGGTGAATACATTGATTTGGGGAGCGCGAATTGGTTTACAATGGCAGTGACCGTTGCTGTTTCAAGTTTATCCTTTATTGGTATCGGTTTGATGGCTGCTATTTTTCCATTGCTTTCACCTGAAAAAGGACAAGCAGCAACAGGAATTCTTCAATCTGTGCTGCTGTTAATTTCCGGTATTTATTATGAGATAGAGGTCTTACCTGACTGGCTTCAACCTTTCTCAAAGATTTCACCCGCAACCTATACGCTGAGATCCATCCGTGCATCAATGTTGGAAAACGCATCGGTACAAAGTCAAGCAGGGAATCTATTGCTACTGCTCATTATCGGAATTGTGCTCATTCCGTTGGGGTTTTGGGTTTTCCATATTGCCGAAAGATATGCTAAACGTGTGGGTCGGCTAAAACGGAGTGGGTAGGATTCATAGGTAGGTGCCGTTTCCTAATCGCACCGTGTATCATTACCAAGTATCCCGCACACTCACACCTTCATCTGATAGATAGGTTTTGATACCTTCAATCGTAAATTCGCCATAGTGTGTGATGGAGGCGACAATTGCCGCATCTGCATTGCTCTCAACAAAAACATCGCGTAGGTGTTGCGGATTTCCTGCACCACCAGAGGCAATTACTGGGACCGGCACAAGATCGGCGATAGCACCCGTTAACTCCAATTCATAACCTGCCTTCGTGCCATCGGCATCAATACTATTGACCACGATCTCACCTGCGCCAAGTTCAACACCACGAGCAGACCATTTCAGTGCGTCCCACCCAACAGGTTTCCGTCCACCATCAATATAGATTTCATAACCGCTTGGAATCTGTTCGCTTTTAGAGACCTTTTTCACTTGCATACTCAATACGACACACTGGCTGCCAAACGCACGTGCACCTTCAGAAATAATATCGGGGTTTCGCACAGCCCCCGAATCTATACTGACTTTTTCTGCACCAGCAAGTAGGACGCGTCGCATATCCTCCAGTGTACGTAACCCACCCCCGACAGAAAACGGGATAAAGATTTCTGCAGCAACGGCAGAGACGACATCAATCATAATGTCGCGCCGTTCATTGCTGGCAGTAATGTCGTAAAAGACGAGTTCATCAGCACCACCTTCGTAATAAAAACGCGCCATTTCCACTGGGTCGCCGACGTCAACGTTCCCTTTGAAAGCAATGCCTTTAGTAACTTTTCCTGCACGTACGTCTAAACATGGTATTATCCGTTTTGTTAGCATATAACTCCTTTTTCAAATTCAACTATATGAGCAAGTCACACGGAAAGTATAGAGGTCTGGGAGTTAGATATTACCCTTAAAATAAATCATGGAGACGTATACTTTTCATTCTCAACAGATGTTTCAATACCATGTAACGCTTTCATTTCTCCCCATCGCATAGGCAATTTTTCCTGCGGAGATACAGACAGCGCACCTTCTACCCAATGTGGTCGAATGTCGTGATATCGATGGCGTGTTAAGCGTCTGAGTTTACCCGTTGCAATCTCATACCGATAGATGTCATGATACTGCTTTTCACGTGGCACTTCAAGTAATCCCGCAGAAAAGAGGAATGCCTGCCCATGATCCATCGAACACAACCCAGAGCCAACCCACTTTCCACTCATCTTCTCATTCACATCAATTTCCTTTTTCGCACCGTTGGGACGCATAATAACGAATCGTTTTATCGGAAAATCTCCTTGTAGTCCGCCTGTTGATTTAAGAAACAGTATCCGCTGTCCATCTGATGACCATTTAGGGTAAACTCTGAACGATAGCTGCTGGCCAGGGTCTTGATCCGGTAGAAGAGACCGCTGGTTTGTTCCATCTGCTGACATGACCCAAATATTCTTATTTGCTATGCCGGCCCCTCTTAATATGCTTTTTTCGTAAAGAATTTCTTTGCCATCAGGTGACCAATCAGGAGAGTAAGCACGGTGCGATTCCTCCTTGCCCGTCAACTGTTTCACTGCGTGATCCGCTAAGTCTATAACATGGATCTCAGTTTTTCCACTCCGGTTGCTTGTAAAAGCAAGGTGCCTCCCATCTGGTGACCAAGTCGGCGATCCATTTCTATCCCCTTGTCCATCATGTGTGAGTTGTTGTTGGTTCGTGCCATCAGCGTTCATAATAAACAGCTGATACTTTTGTATATCTTTTTCAAGGTTCCTCATAAAAGCGATTTGGGTGCCATCTGGCGACCAACGCGGGAGATCCTCCCAAAACTGATTGTCTGTTAATCTACGGATACCGGTGCCGCCATCATTCATCACATAAATACTGCCATTATAGACAAACACGATTTTGGCATTCACGCCGCTTGGGGAAAATAGCACAAACAAACAAAAGCATACTGTATAGGCAAACATCTGCGAAAGTATATATGTTATTTTCTCTTTATTTGAAAATTGTTCCATGTTGTAACTCCTTAATACCCTAAGCATATTTGACGGTAAGGCTCGCACACATCAGCGCGCGAGCCGGTAAGAAAAGCATAATCCACTAAATACGTACTTGTAGGTGAGAAGATCACCTATTCTATACCCAGCGGTTCATCCGTGTGATGAAATGTCTCATCAATTGACGCCCCCCAAGAATCACTTGCATCCCAAACCCCATTTCCATCGTGATCAACTTTCACAGTAAATCCCGATTCTGCTTGGATATCATAATGACCCCAGTCTATGTCTGAAAGGTCGAAACTGAAACTACGACCTACCCCATAAGTGTCCCAGCCAGCTACCCAACCTTTTTCACCCCAATCCTGGGACGGATTAAACCAACGTGGAAAGTCCCCGATTAGCGTGCTCTCAAAGTCTATGTAATAGCGTACAGGCACTTTTCCTGGCCAATCTGGATGATTACCGGAATCGTTGGCAATATATGCGCCATGACTACTACTGACCACAGGGAATGTGTAGGAATATCCTACATAGGCATATCCGTATACAAACGTCATGAGCGGAACTTCGCTCATCCGAGCATCCGTATCCGAGGATGCGTAGACATCTGTTGTCACAAAACATGTCAATCCTATTAGCCCGATGAAGGCTATCAGAACTAAATTTTTCACAATTTTTCTCCTTTTTTGTAATATATCCTAAGGAGACACATCTATTATAGCGCGCCTCCGTTACTGTGTAAACAATATACACAGGACTTACGTAAAATCTCATCATATTTTCAAAAAGTGTATATGATGCTTTTCGTAACTTAAAGACACAAATTAAATTGAAAAGGGTGCATAAAATTGAAAAGGGAAAGAAAAAATTGAGTTTACGCAGTTAATTTACTTTTATAGTAAATTATGTAAATAAGTTCACATATATTCTGTAAGAGCGATTTCCGAATCGCGACGAAACCATTGGCAGTCAGGAATCGGAGATCGCTCCTACAGCTCAGATGTAAAGTTAATTGTAGAATCCACTATAAATATCCACCTTTTGTTGTAGTATAATTCATTGGGATTCTTTAGCAATGTGGATCCAAATTTACCGTTTTCCTTGATGCAGCGTAAATCCTGTTATCATAAGGTCATATTTGCGATAATAATCGGAAGGATTGCGTAAGTCCAAATACACATAGAATGTCGTTGAAGCGGTATTACCGCTATTTTGTTTTTTGGTGGACACTGAAGTGCTTGCGTAATCGATTAATATTCGTCCGTCTCCGAGTCTTCATCGTACTTTCGGGATGTCCATCCCTCTAACCACAATTGACGATATACCTGCAAATGGGACTCATCTCATCAATTACCTCAGATACCTCGTTTCGACGCAGCTCCCTATATAATTCTTGGTTTAAGGCAGCCGCATCATGTTCTTGATCAACTGCCATTATATCCTATGTTTCTTCTCATGTCGCAAATATTCTTGGCATTTGCTAAACAACTTGTTTGATCCATTTGTTAACGCGGTTGATGTCCACAGCCCCTCTGTAACGAAACCGACGGACAATTGCAAGACAGATATCGCCATACACATCGTTGGCTGCATCAACATTGTTCACCTCATTACGTATGATCGCTCTTAATAAAGGAGTATATTTCAGGACAAGTACATCAACAACATCAAAATGACTATTTTGAATCTGTTTAGCAAGGTAGAATCTAAGGGAAAAGATTGCATTTTGAGTGTTATTTCACGTTAAGATATTCTATATTTCACATTAGAACATTTGGTTTTCACGTTACAAAACGTGGAAAAAGGCAAATTCGTTTAAAATCTTTAAAGATGTAGAATTATCGAAAAAACGATTTTTGGCAGGAATTGGAAATCTTAGGTACTTCTAGAATTTTTAATTATGTTCAAAATATCATCAAATTCAGTGACTTTTAAGATTTTATACATGCCTGTGAGTGCCAACACGCTGAATATGATCGGCACAAACACATTGGCAATACGTGGAACGATACCCTCAGTACCAAGCAAATCTTGTTCAATAAAACCGTTTGTGACCCAACACACAACGCCCATTACCGCAGAAGCAATTAAGATTTTGAGTGCCAACGGAACAACTGCTCGAAGTCCTAATCCTCCAACCTTGCGACGAAGCAGTATTAGTAAAACTGCACTATTCAGTGTCACAGTCAACACAGTTGAGAACACCACTGCACGCGGGTCTAAAATTAGTTCGCGAAAGATAAACAGGTAATTGAGACAGATGTTAAGCACAACCGCACAGATGCTGACGATGACAGGAGCGCGAATATCCTTGTATGCGTAAAATCCATCTGTAAAGATTTTGAGAGTAGAGAATCCGCATAAACCGAATGCGTAGACAAACAGAAGTCCACTTGTTTGGATTGTATCCTCTTCAATAGTTGCTCCCCATTCATAGAGCAATCGGCATATAGGTTCGGATAGCATCATAAGTCCAATTGCGGCAGGTATGGTCACAGTAAGTAAGAGACGGAGAGCATAAGAGAGCGAATTGCGAAAATTTTTCGTATCTCCTGCAGTTGCGAATTTTGCGAGTTGTGGAAGTGCCACCGTTGAAATTGCAACACCAAAAATCCCAATAGGGAGATGCACAACGCGGTATGCCCTACTAATCCATGTCAACCATCCAGAATCTGAGGTAATAAAGAAAGTATTGGTAAATTGATTTACTTGTACTACTGCAACACCTAACACAGCGGGTCCAATCAGATGAATAACTTGAAGGACTCTCGGATTTCGCAAACTTAAGAGTGGACGGTACCGAAAACCGACACGATACATTGATGGTACTTGAATAAGAAATTGAGCAATCCCTCCAACGATTACACCGACAGCCATTCCTGTTACCGGATGAATTCCTTCTAATGGAAACAAATAGTAGCCACTTATCCCGATGAGGAGTGAACTCAGGTTAAAGAAGGTGGATGCACATGCTGGTATACCGAATTTTCCCTTGCTGTTCAATAATCCCATGGCAATTGCAGCAAGGGAAACAAATAGCAGGTAAGGAAACATTAATTGGGTGAGATAGATTGCGAGTTCTATTTTACTGGAAAATCCGTGATGCTCAACAATATCTAAATCTTTTTCAAAATTGTGTTGCGCCAACACATCAACGATGGCAGGTGCAAAGACGATACCTAATCCCGTTATGGCGATTAAGACAAGGGTCGTCAAATTAAAGATTCGGTTTGCCAAATTCCATGCCGCTTCTTCGCCATCTTCGGCTTCTGTCGCAACAAAGGTGGTGATAAATGCCTTGCTTAAAATACCTTCGCCAAACATATCACGTAAAAAGTTTGGAATACGGAAAGCGAGGTAGAAAGCATCCGCACTGGTCGTTGAACGAAAGTAGAAGCTAATTGCTGTTTCACGGGCAAGCCCCAGTATTCTCGACCCCATCACAGCAAGGCTGACAATTCCAGCAGCACGGGTGACGTTTTGATTCTGCTCCTCAGCAGATTGTGTTTCATTTTCTTCCATATTTAGTTTTCAGTTATTATGGTGAATTTGGAAAATATGTTGACATCTCTTCTGTAGGAGCAATCTCCGAATCGCGACGAAAAGCATTGATAGTCGGGAATCGGAGTTCCCTCCTACAAACCCGTAATTTCTAAGTAATTCTAATATCTACCATAATTGATTTGATGCTTGACATCCTCTATAAATTCGTATAAATTTATAGCAAAGTAAACTAAGGAGTCCTACTCATGCAGGAAAAAAGATATTTTACAGTTGAAGAAGCAAACGAATGCATTCCAGAATTGATTACAGACATTTCGGCACTACTTGAACTGAAAGAGGAATTGGAAAAACTACACGCTGAACTCACACCGTTCTTAGAGGTCATTCCATCTAACGGCGGCAGTAAGAACGCACTTTTGCTTATGCAAACCGGAGATCAGTTTAGAGAGATAGTTGAACGTATCCAACGTCGTGGCTGCCATCTCAAAGGACTTGATCCAGCCTTAATTGATTTTCCACACATGCGCGATGGGAAAGAGGTTTATCTCTGCTGGCGGTTTGGTGAAAAAGAGGTGCGTTATTGGCATGAGATTGAGAGCGGTTTTGCAGGAAGAAAACCGTTGTGATTAGCTCAAGAAATAGAAATGATTTGTCGGTCCATGTCCTTTGCCAATATCTAATGCGTGTTGGATAGCATTCGTAATATACGTTTTCGCATTACGTATTGCCGCAATTAGATCCTTTCCAAGTGCCAGATGTGTTGCTATTGCAGCCGAGTAGGTGCATCCTGTGCCGTGTGTGTTTTTTGTCTCAACTCGTTCCGCGTCAAAGAAAGCCCAATCGTCATCGTAATAAAGTACATCTGTCGCTTTTTCATCGTCAAGATGCCCACCTTTAACAAGTACCCCTCGACAACCGAGATTCGCAATTGTTTTCGCTGCTGTCTTTGCATCATCAATGTTTCGGATTTCCTGTTCTGCAAGTAGTTCTGCCTCATAAACGTTTGGTGTGATTACCGTTGCAATCGGAATTAATTTATGTCTGAGACTGTTGATAGCCTCTGCTTTCAACAGCGGAAACTTACTTTTAGAAATCATTACAGGGTCTACCACAATTGCCTGTGGCGTGTATTCGCGTAACTTTTGTGCTACTGTCTCCACAATCTTTGACGAAGAAAGCATCCCTGTTTTGACACTGGCTACATCAAAATCAGAAAAGACGGCATCCAATTGTGCTTTAATCAGCGGAATTGGCAGATCAAAAGCGTCTGTGACAGCAACCGTATTCTGTGCGGTTACGGAGGTGATCGCGGACATAGCGAAACCACCGTTTGCCGAGATCGCTTTAATATCCGCTTGTATCCCGGCACCTCCCCCTGAGTCTGAGCCTGCAATTGTCAAAATCTGTTTCATGTTCTCCCCTTTTGTCCGTTTAACGGACTATAAACAGAATTCTGTACCTTACTGTTTTTTTGATTATTCAATAAATACAAATTATAGGACTTACGCAATTTTCGATATTTTTGCAATAATTATAGAGCGTATCTCATAAATAGTTGGAGGGCTTTGAAAACCGGATTTCAAAATCCTGTAGGAGCGATCTCCGAATCGCGACCTGTCGGGAATCGGAGTTCCCTCCTACAAAGAGAATCAACTCATAACGAACCAACAAATCCTATTTATGAGATAGGTTGTAGTTAAAATGGCGTAATTTTCAGCAGAATTCTGACTTATCGGCGCGTTTACAAAACGCCAAATCAACGCCAAATGCACCAAATCAAGAAATCAACGCTACAAATGCCTTTAGGCATTCCCCGTATGGCATTTGGCGCCTACCATTCGTGCGTAAGTCCTAAATTATATCATTGTTTGTTGACATTGTGCAAGTCCTCAAGTTCAGAGGCATTCAGTTTTCGTCTAATTATCCGTTTCAGTCGAAAAGTTGGGACCTAAAAATCGTTCCCAGATGCATGAATTAATTGTATTTTCCTTCTCATTTTATTGGAATCATCACCTTAAAAAGTTACCATTTGGTAACTTTTTTTATACCGTGGTAACTTTTTGAAATTCGCTCTAAACCCAGTCTCTGGTTGGGTTTAGAATGGTTTTATCGTTGTTGCACTTTTTTGCAATTTATGACTTTTTCAACTTTCTGGATATTTTCAATATTATGGCTACATTGGTACAATTTTGAGCAACATTCTCTCGTTTATGTTTTGCTTTAGATTTGTGTACTGGCTGTTTTTGTGTTTGGGGCGTGGTTGTGTTTTCATATTGATATTATACCGGGTTATAGGTGATGGTTGGAAGTTTTTGTGGTGTTCGGAACAATAGATATCCAATATGTTTACAATAAGTTTGCAGGAAAAGTTGGGTTGATACGTTTTTTGCATCTTGGATGCGCGTGCAATTTGTTGTCAGCATGGTGGTTGATGCGATTTTTTTGAGACTTGGTAAAGAAAGAAATCATTGAAGAATTGAATGGTTCTGTCCTCAAGTTCAGGGCTATTTAGTTTTAAGTATTATCAGTTGATGAGTGTTACAAAGAGTTTACATCGTAGGTCCAAATCAACACCAAATACGCTTTTTGGCATTTGGCGGGTAGAGCTTGCGAAACCCGACACGTTTTGTTCATGTCGGGTTTCGCAAGCTCTACCCGACCTACAATACCCTATAAAAAATAAACGTTTGTGATAAAACGCACCAGAAAAGCCGAAAACTAAATAATCCTGCCTCAAGTTAAATTCCACTTGATATATGGCAATGTATCTGGTAAAATAACTCACAATTCATTTAAAATTGGAGATCCTAATGATTTTTGGACAAGGAACGCATCAGTATACGGTGCAGGAAAATTGGTGGACACTACCCGATGACTATGAATTTGGATGGATTCCTGCTGTCGCTGTTGATTCTCAAGACCGCGTCTATGTTTATAGCCGAAGCGAATATCCGATGGTGGTCTTTGATCGTGATGGTAATTTCCTAACCACTTGGGGTGATGATATTCTCAAAGATGCACACGGTATTTTCATTGATGCCGATGATAATATCTATTGTGTTGAGCGGGAAACGCACGTTATGCACAAGTTCACAACGGATGGTGAACTGCTCATGACTCTTGGCACAATGGATAAACCGGGGGCAGAAGGTGAACCTTTCAATCTACCAACGGACTTTGCACTTGGCCCTGATGGTGAGATGTATATTAGTGACGGCTACGGCAACGCTCGTATCCATAAATTTTCACCCGATAGGGAGTTGATTAAGTCTTGGGGAAAGCCGGGAACAGGTCCAGGGGAGTTTGATTTGCCTCACTGCGTTAGAGTTGACCCTCGCAATCGGGTGATGGTAGCAGACAGAAGCAACAATCGGATTCAGTTTTTCACCTTAGATGGAGAATACATTGAGGAATGGGGTGATCTGCTGCAACCAGACACTATTTTTATAGACGAAGATGACTTGGTGTACATTGCTGAACTGGATCAACGCATCTCAATCATGACTTTAGATGGCGAAGTGGTTTCCCAATGGGGTAGTGAACGAGGTAGTACTGTTCCCGGAGAATTTCTCGCTTGCCCACACGGTATCTGGGTAGATTCTCACGGCGACATTTACGTTGGAGAAGTCCAAGCGGACGCAAGGTTACAAAAATACATTAGGCAACGTTAGATCATTATACTCAGGGTTTTTTAGTTTTTGGTTTTTCGGACGAATTTCTAACATCTGCTATATACCCCAGAACGGTAGGTTCGGTTTCTAACCGCACCGAATTGAGATCAAAACCTTCTATTGACTTTCCTTTTAGGATGTGGTGCGGTTAGGAAACCGCACCTACCGTCCTTGGATATTAACTTTTAGTAAACCTCAATAACGGTAAACTCTTAAAACTGAATAACCCTGCATTATACTGCTAAAAGGTTGACACAAATGGCAGAAAACCTCTCGTTTTTTCAAAAAGTGAACCAGAATTTTGACAAAGCAGCGCGGTTCACAGAGTATCCTCAGGGGCTTTTGGACCAGATAAAAATTTGTAACAACTCCTGCCATTTCACCTTTCCGATTAAACGGGACGACGGTACCATCCAAACGATTCACGGGTGGCGTGCTGAACATAGTCACCATAAACTTCCAACGAAAGGTGGTATCCGCTAC
The DNA here is from genome assembly GCA_965219695.1 of Candidatus Poribacteria bacterium. Taxonomy (GTDB): domain Bacteria; phylum Poribacteria; class WGA-4E; order WGA-4E; family WGA-3G; genus MSPOR6. The sequence continues at coordinate 279,710 of CBDCOJ010000029.1, forward strand.
AGCACACTCGTTAACGAAGACGAGATAGTGGCACTTGCTGCGTTGATGACTTATAAATGCGCGCTGGTAGATGTGCCGTTTGGTGGTGCTAAAGGCGGTATCCAACTTAACAGAAATGAGTACTCTGAGAGTGAATTGGAACGAATTACTCGGCGCTATACCTATGAACTGATTCAGAAAAACTATATCGGTCCTGGTGTAGATGTGCCTGCCCCAGACTTCGGCACCGGTGAAAACGAAATGGCGTGGATTCTTGATACGTACCTCACAATGTCCCAAGACAAACTTGATGCCATTGCGTGTGTAACAGGAAAACCGATTGATCAAAACGGTATACATGGACGAAAAGAGGCTACTGGGCGCGGTGTTGTGTTCGGGTTGGAAGAGGTTTGTAGTTATGAAGATGATATGAAACAGATTGGACTTCACCCCGGTCTGCGAGGGAAAACCGTTGTCCTTCAAGGCTTTGGAAAGGTCGGGTATCCTGCCGCAAAATACTTAACTGAATATGAGGCGATAGTTATTGGCATTGCCGAGTCAGATGGTGCCATCTATAACCTGAATGGACTTGATATTGAAAAGGTATCCACATTTCGATCCGAAACCGGTTCAATACGTCATTTTCCTGACGCGACATTTATTGAGAATCCGAACGACGTTTTGGAGTTAGAATGTGATATCCTTATCCCCGCCGCACTTGAAAACCAGCTAACCGCAGAGAATGCGCCGCGTATCAAAGCACACATAATTGCTGAAGCAGCAAATGGTCCTACGACGACCAAAGCCGATGAGATACTCCAAAAACGTGGTGCACTGATTATTCCTGATACTTTTCTAAATGCTGGAGGCGTTACTGTCTCCTATTTCGAGTGGCTTCGCAATCTCTCACACGTCGGGTTCGGAAGGCTTGCCAGACGGTATGAAGAGACCGCGTACAATGCAATGCTCCTGTTTATTGAACAAGCTACCGGATATCAATTTTCTGATGATGAACGCGGACCTTTACACGGTGCCGATGAAACGGATTTGGTCAACTCAGGGCTTCAAGATACGATGGTAAACGCATATCAGGAGATTCGTGAAATTCGGTTGAAACACGGAAAAGATGTTGTAGATAGCAGGACAGCAGCGTTTATCAGTGCTATTCATAAAATTGCGCAATCCTATATGCAGCTTGGCATTTTTCCATAGTTCTATTTTTAGGCGCGCTTTGTAAGCGCGCCTATTACGCGCATTCGCATTTTCAGATTTACTGTAAAGGAGAAAAAAATGATCTGTCTAAGCGTTAACGTAAACAAAATCGCAACATTACGAAATTCAAGAGGAGGTGATATTCCGGATGTCCTAACTGCTGTTGACACCTGCGTCAATGCGGGGGCACAGGGCATTACGGTGCATCCCCGCGAAGACCAACGTCACATCAGACCAACAGATGTCTATGAAGTAGCCCAACGGTTAAAAAATATCAACTCCGAAAGAGACAATAAGATTGAATATAACATAGAAGGTGATCCGCGTCCTGAACTTCTTGAAATGGTGCTGGATGTGCGCCCAACCCAATGCACGCTTGTTCCTGTTGTCAGTGGCGAGATCACCAGTCACACCGTATGGGATATCCAAAAAGATGGAGACATGTTGAAACCTGTGATAACCTCTCTGAAGAATGCTGGTATCCGCGTTAGCCTGTTTAGTGGCACGGATCTGGAACAGATAAAGCGGACTCGGGACATTGGAGCAGATAGAATAGAACTCTATACAGCTCCTTATGCGATGGCGCAGTCAGAATCGGAAATTTCGCGCGAATTTTCGCTCTTGAAGAACGCTGGTGAGAAGGCACTTGACTTAGGACTTGGCACTAATGCGGGGCATGATCTTAATCTTGACAATCTTTCTCTCATGCAGCAATTACCTGGGTTGCTTGAAGTTTCTATTGGACACCATTTGATGGCTGATGCTCTCTATATCGGACTGGAAGCTGCAGTTAAAGCATATCGGACTGCGTTAGGACAAAACGGACAATGAAAAATACATGTGCTATTTTCGACCTTGATGGAACACTCATCCGTCAATCTTCAGAGAAAGTTTTTCTCAAACATTTGCTAAAACATGGTGAGATTCCAATTTCAAATTTGCTTGCGTGGACATCCCATTTTTTGAAAGTCAGATCTTATACTGAAGCAAAATCGAACAAAATTCATCTCTCCGGTTTAGAGCAGCACCATCTTTGTGAACTTGCACAAGATTGTTTTGTCGATTCACTTCGTGATAGTATTACTCCTCACATTTCAACACTAATAGACACCCACCGCGATGAGGGGCGAACGGTAATTTTGATGTCTGGTTCGTTATCGTTTTTAGTAGAACTTTTTCATGAGCATTTTCAGACTGACATCATGGTCGCAGATGAACTGGAGGTGGCTAATGGGAAGTTTACTGGCGGGCGCGTTGGATTGCGTCCTTATGCACAAAACAAAGCTGCGCTTGCACAAGAACTTGCAACGATGCATGGATTTGACTTAAGTACTTCTTATGCGTATGGTAACCACCATTCAGATGTTTATAAACTGGAATTGTTTGGATATCCAGTTGCGGTGAATCCTGATCGGGAGCTTCGCCGTATAGCAACAGAGAGAAATTGGCAAATAGAATTGTAGCATGGATAGGATATAACAGTGCGGCTTGAAAAATATATCGCTACCTCCGGTATTGCCTCTCGACGCGCAGTAAAACGAGCAATTCGTGAGGGACGCGTCACTGTAAACGGAACAGAGATACTTATTCCTGGTCACCCAATTGACGCGGAATCGGATTGTATTGAATTTGAAGGGAAACAGGTAGAACCACTCACAGAACGGATCTATCTGATGTTGAATAAACCTGCAGGTTATTTGACAACGCGTCGTGATGAGCGTGGTCGTCCTACCGTGATGGATCTTTTAACGGAACTCCCTGAATCTATTTATCCTGTGGGACGTTTGGATTTAGAGACTGAGGGATTGCTATTATTTACAAACGATGGCAATTTTGCTAATCGGTTGATGCATCCCAGCCATGAGGTTGAAAAGACATATCTTGCGTGGGTAAACGGCACTCCGACTAACCGCGCAGTTGACCGCTTACGTAACGGTGTGACTATTCCCGGAGGAATAACATCTCCAGCAAAAATCAAGCGGTTAAATGTAAAGCACACCTCAACATCAACCATAAAGAAAAAAACAGGTAAGAACGGAACATTATCAAAATTTAAAGTGATTATCCACGAAGGAAAAAAACGGCAGGTTCGTTTGATGTTTAAGGCGGTAGGACATAAAGTTATCCGCTTGAAGCGGACGCATATTGGGGAGTTAGGATTAGGCAATCTCCCGCAGGGGCAGTATCGGTTTCTAACCCCTACGGAAGTTACCAAATTGCAAGCTTAATTGTCGTTTTTATCTTCTGCTTTCGCAGCCAATTCCTTGACTTGTTTTAAGTTTGCTTCAGCGTTCAGTTTCATCCGCTCATCTGTTGCATGATTTACTAATTTCTCAAGCACTTCAATTGATTTGTCATACTGTTTTGCAATTGAATAGGTTACACCGAGATAAAGTTGAGCAAGTTCGTAAACATCGCTCTTTGGATAGGTGTCAATCACCTTTTGGAAGTGCATCAACGCCATTTTGGTATTTTCTGCTGCTATATCTTCAGCTTTCTCTCGAATTTGATTGCCATAAGCGACTCCGAGTTGTATATGTAAAACAGGAAGAAGTCCCGATGTATTTTTAGGATCATTTTCAATGACCTTTTGGCTGAACGGGAGTGCTTTTTCTAATTGTCTCTGTCCCAAATAAGCTAAAGCGATTCGATTGTTAAACTTGACATCATCAGGCATTTTTTCGCTAATCAAAAGTGCCTTTTCAAATTCTTTCTTGCTGAGATAATAGATACCGATTTCGCGGTTTAGTTCAACATCATCAGGCATCTTCTCGCTAATCGGGAGTGCTTTCTCAATTTCATTCTTGCTGAGATAATAGATACCGATTTCGCGGTTTAGTTCAACATCATCAGGCATCTTCTCGCTAATCGGGAGTGCTTTCTCAATTTGTTGGCGTGTTAGATAAAGCACAGCGATTTCGCGGTTGATTTCAACATCATCAGGCATTTCCTTAAATTTTGCCAATTTTGCCTGGAATTCCGTCTCTTTTTTCAGAGCTTCTTCCATCACAGGTGCAAATTCTTCAGGTGGAGCGTATCCTACCTTCTTAGTGATGACACCGCCATCCGGACCGATGAATAAAATTGTCGGATAGCCAGTAACTCCATACTTCTTGCGCGTTTCGTCATTTATGGGTAGTTCCGTGTTTTGTGGATTTACCTTGACTGTAATGAACTTTTCAGAAAGAGTGATGACGTTTGCATCAGTGAATGTTTCGGCATCCAGCCGATCACACCAACCTCACGTATCTGTATAGAAGTCCATCATAATCGGTTTACCGGTTTCAGCGGCTTGTTTCGTAGCATCCTCAATGGATTTTCCCCATTGGACTTTTTCGCTTTCTGCAAGGACGGGAATTGATACCGTCACCAGCAAGAGGACAAAAAGTCCTGCTACATAGGGAGAGTAGCGGTGAAAAACAGAATTATACATTAATTCTCTCCTTTAGGTAAACGATAAATTAGGTGTTTCCTAAGTTGTCATGTTGAACAGATAACCTGCACAACGGTTTATCGTTTTAGTGATTGTAAAATAATACCACATCCCAGGAAGTATGTCCAGTTAAAACAGATTCTTGAGATGTGTAAACAATTCTCATATAGTTTAGTTCATGTCGGGTTTCGCAAACTCTACCCGACCTACAATATCCCAGGAAGTATGTCCAGTTAAAACAGATTCTTGAGATGTGTAAACAATTCTCATATAGTTTAGTTCATGTCGGGTTTCGCAAACTCTACCCGACCTACAATACTACTGTTTTTTAGCATGACAACGTAACATTAAGAGATTGTGTTTACTTGCCTACACAGAACTGTGAGAAAATTCGATCCAAAATATCCTCAGTCGTTGTTTTGCCGACTATATCACCAAGCGCATCAAGACTAATACGTAGATCAACTGAAACAAGATCAGGCGGCATCTCGTTTTTTAAACTCGCGATTACATCATCAAGTGCTTCTTGCGCACGGCTTAGCGCATCTTGATGACGAGCGTTTGTAACAATAGGAGATTCTCCTATATTGAATTCTTCACCAAGCAATTCTTCTCGGATAGCTGTTTTCAGTGCATCAATACCTTTGCTTTCAGTAATTGCTGTTTGAACAATGCGAACCTTTGGACAATGGTCAGTTAACGCCTGTGGGTGGACGATGACGGGAAGATCAATTTTATTTAGAATCAGGATTGCGCGGTGTGAACTTGCAATCTGCAAGAGTTCAATATCCGCTTCATTTAGGGGTTGGGATGCGTCAAACATTAGAAGTAGAAATTCAGCTCTATTGAGAACGTCTCTACTTCGTTGAACACCGTGCTGTTCAACAATATCCTCCGTTTGTCGCAGACCAGCGGTGTCAATCAGATTAATAGGCATACCGTCAAGATTTATGGTTTCATCAATCGTGTCGCGCGTCGTGCCGGGAATATCTGTGACAATAGCGCGTGCTGATCGGACAAGCGCATTGAATAGGCTTGATTTTCCTACGTTCGGTTTGCCCAAAATAGCGACGCTAACACCTTCCTTGATTAGACGTCCTTCCGAAGCAGTTTCAAGTAAAGTCCCCAAATCTGTTTGAACAACACGTGCAGTCTGAAGCTGCGTCTCAATCTTCATAAAATCAAGGTCTTCGTCGGGAAAATCAATGGAGGCTTCAATTTCTGCAAGCAATGCCGCAAGTGTATTGCTGAGTTGATTTACACTTTCAGAGAGTTTGCCTTCAAGTGTCTGAATTGCGATTTTTCGGCTAAGTTCTGTTTTTGAACTGATGAGTTCTGCTACTGCTTCAGCTTGTGCGAGGTCAAGTCTACCATTAAGAAAGGCACGTTTCGTAAACTCGCCCGGTTCAGCAAGTCTTGCACCTGCCTTTACCACTAATGCTAACACATTTGTTAATGGAACAGTCCCGCCATGACAGTTAAATTCAACAATGTCTTCGGTGGTATACGTTTTCGGAGAGCGCATGACACCCAACATCACTTCGTCAATGATTTCATCGGATACTGATGTATCTATGACGTGTCCGTGTGTAAGTGTATGTGATGGGAGTTCATCAGGTGAAACAGCGCGTGATGGACGGAACAACTGAGATGCGATTGGGATTGCCAGCGGTCCACTGACGCGTACTATGCCGATACCACCTTCACCGCGCGGCGTCGCGATGGCGGCGATAGTATCCTCAAATTTCATATCGCAACCCCTGTTTTCAGCACAGCGTGAGGTTACCGGTAGTTTGATGTTTCTTAAACTCGGTCATCTATCTATGGCTCAATAGGTATCTTGTCTTGCAATAACAACACGACGCATGTCACCTTCTCCTTGACTAAACGTTGATACGTTATCGTCTGATTGTAAGGTGAGATGGATCACGCGTCTGTCTTTAGCAGACATAGGGGCGAGAACAACATCTTGACGCGTCCGTTTGACTTTTGCAGCAACTTGATGTGCCAAGTCTACGAGCGTTTGCTCTCTCCGTTCGCGATAACCTTCTGTATTGACAAACACCTTTTTCTTAGCGAGTGCATTTTTGTTAACAATGCAATTAAGAATGCGTTCAATAGCATCAAGTGTCTGTCCATGCTTTCCGATAAGAAGTGCTGGCGAATCAGTAACCATGTTGAGGTGCAAACTTCCCTCAATAAAATTAGATTCAACTTCACCGTTAATACCTATTCGCGTGAGCATTTCTTTCAGGACGGTCTCTGGTGCGGTAGAAATATCTTCCTTTAGCGTAGCACGAATTTTTGCGGGTTTCGCACCGAAACTCAAAATACCTTTAGTCGGTTCGTTTATGATTATGATGTTGACATCTTCACGCGTTGTTTCAAGTTGTGTGAGCGCAATTTCAATTGCCTCTTCGACAGTTTCAGCTTCAGTTTCAATATAATTTTGCAATTGGCAGTACTCCTTGTGCTGTTGAAGATTCACGCATTTGACATACTCACCGAGCTAAAGCATCGGCGATTCTTAGCTCTTATATTGGCAGTAATTGTTGCTGCCAAACGGCTTTTCCTGCTTCCATCTCTCGTGCCTCTTTATGAGGTCTTATTTGGACTCCACAAGCATTTTATGTCTCGGTATGCCCTACCGCGACATATCTCAAGTTTAGTGCAGCGTTGACATCTCTGTCTATTGAAATACCACATTCGCTGCACTGAAACGTTCTTTCTTTTAGAGTTAAATCTTTCTTCTTGTGTCCACAACGGCTACAGGTTTTGCTGCTTGCATAGAAGTGCGATGCTTCCGTAACAGATATGTGACGTGTTTCTGCTTTGGTCTTCAGTTTAGAGAGAAACCCACCTAATCCTGAATCTGATAATGCTCTGGCAAGTTTCTTATTTTTTAGCAGGTTGGTAACCTGGAGTGTCTCAATACCGATAGCAGAGGCACGGTTGACAATCTCTGTCGTTGCTTTGTGGTGCACATCATTTCGGATACAAGCAATGCGATAGTGGATACGTGTGACTTTCCATTTCTGCTTTATCCAGTTTTTGGACCCTTTTGTTCGCTTACTGAGACTACGTTGTGCGCGTCTCAACTTCCTTCATATCGTTTGAGCGGTCTCGGATTCTCGTATTTGCTGCCATCCGAACACGTTGCTAATGTGTTTATACCCACATCTATACCGACAACAGGGTGCGTTGAGGTGTCAACGGAAACTTCGGTGTCCTCTGTGTCTATGGTGATGGATACAAACCATCGGTGTGCTGTTCTGCTAATCGTCACTTTCAGGATTTTGCCCGTCCAGCGCAACACTTGAAACATCTTGACCCATCCGATCTTTGGAAGTTTGATACGCTTGCCTTGGACTTGAACAGATTGATTATTTGTTGTAAATGAATCTTTTTTACCACGCTTCTTAAACTTCGGAAACCTTGCACGCTTGGATACCCAGTTCGCAATCGCAGCGGAGAGATTCACAAAGATGCTTTTGTTCGCCACAACTTGATCTTGTGTCTTTGTCCACGCATATGCTTTCTTCGCTACATTAAATCTTTCATTTAATGTGGTCGTAGACAAAAACTCGTCATTGTCTAAACCTGCCTTGAAATCTGCTAAAGCATGATTGTAGGCAAATCTCGCATACCCACACTGTTGTGCAAACCAAGCACGCTGCTTATTATTTGGATCCAGGGCAATCTTATGAGTCTTGTATGGCATATCACTGCTTCCTTGAAAGGGACTACTTCCCATTGTTGGTGGTGTGCAGATACCAACAATATCAGCACTCAAGTAGGTCTATGAGCATACCATATTTCACGCTAAAAGTTAAGTCATTTTGCCGTGTCTACATCCCCGTGCTAAAGCAGCGGGGTCTTGACACCGAAGAGTGATAAGTGGAAAATTAAAACGATAATAATTGATAAAATCTTATCTGAAGTTTAACAAGATTAACCAAAAATTTCAATTCAATTTGCGCTTTGGAGTATTTTCCTGTGTTTCGGATTCGCCATCATGGAAAAATTTCGTTTGTATCTGTTGTTGCGCTACAGTAAGGACACTATTACATAACCAGTATAACACAAATCCCGAAGCCCAGTTATAAAACATAAAGACGAAGATAAGCGGCAAAAACTGCATGATTTTTGCTTGTGTATTACTGGTAGCGGGTGTAGCAGACATTCCACCGACATATTTCTGCTGAAGCCATGCTGTGAGTCCATTCAGAATCGGTAAGAATCGGATAGAGTCTATTTCTATCAAGATTAGCGGTATTGTAAATGGGAGTTTATACAATGTATCTGGTGCTGAAAGATCATCAATCCACAAGAAGAAAGGCGCACCTCGAAATTCAACTGCACTCCCAAGCAGCCCGTAGAGTGCCCAAAAAATGGGGAGTTGCGGAAGCCAAGGGATACACCCACCCAAGGGGTTCACACCATTTTCTTTGTAAATACGCATTGTGGCTCTATTCAGTTTTTGCGGGTCGTCCCGATATTTTTCACGTAATTCAGTCAATTGCGGTTGCAGTTCCTGCATCTTTTTCATAGAGACATGCGCTTTGCGGGTAAGCGGAAAAGAAATTATCTTTACTAATGCAGTTAACAGAATTATTGCTACCCCGTAATTCCCAAAGATGTTGTGCAACCCTTTTACTAACCACAGCATTCCCCATACCACAGGACCGAGAAATCCGAAGTCAATGGCTTTAGACAAGTTAATTTGAGTTTCCGGCACATTAGGAGCAGTGACCTGCTTCAACAATGTATCATCCTTTGGTCCGACGTATAAACGAAAAACATGCGTTCGCTTTTGCTGAGACGGAAGTGGAAAACGAGGGATTGTCAAAACAGCGGTCTCAGTAGGTGCAGCCACAAGGATATCTGCTGACTCATTTGCTTTTTCATTATAATCCAGTGCATAGGTAGCTTGAAGTTCCGGGTCGGGAATCATTATGGCACTAAAATATTGACTATTCATACCTGCCCAGCGTACTGTCGCTAAAGCCTCTTCTTGTTTGAGTTCGCGTGTAGGTTTTCCTATACCAATATAAGCCTGAGCACCTTCTTTAGAGCCACGACGACCAAGTTTTCCAGAATCTTTTTCGTGTACGAGTAGGTCAGCATTAATCCCTGGTCCCCAACGTAGTTGATAGCCATTCGCGGGATTATCGCCACCGATTAACACAGGTTCTGAAGCATCGGAAACATTTTCGAATGTTAAGTCTAAGTCCACCGTATAACTATCGTTGTAAAAGGTAAATCGTTTGACAACTCGCAATTGCTCGCCAATCGTAGTTGTGAAGATTAGTGTTCCCTTCTCTTGTGTATCTGATAGTTGAATGCCTTCCGGTTTATCTACTTTCCATAAAGCGTGCCTTAAATTGAGTTCATTCTGAAGATATGAATTTCCAATCTGAAGTTCAAGACAGTCATGTGCTGTCTCAGGAATAAGATTCAATGGCACGTCTTCAGTCGTGTCTGATCTGTCGGGAAAGCGAAGACTCCCGTTTTCTTTTTTTTCTATCAATCCCCATTTTTTCGCTATTGCCAGTTTTTCGTTAAACGTAATGTCGTAAGTAGATGTTCTGACGCGGATCATAGGATCATCAGGACTCTCCTGAACCATTATCAGAGTGTTTGTATCAATGGAGTCTTCTTCCTTTTCTCCAAGATCTGTTCCATCGGGTGCGTCACTTGGCGGAGTTTGTTCGGTTATTGCGGGGTCGTTCTGTTCAGGGGTAAGGGGTTTGGGTTTGCCAAACATCAGAGTCCATGCAATCATTACAGCAATCATCAGAACGAGTGCGAGAATGTAACGGGATCCCATTTAAATTTAGATGCTCCTCTTTCATGTTTTATAGCGCGAGGTTTTTACGGCTCGCCATTCACTACATGTCAATTTATGTTATTTGTTACTGAAGTGGGTCAAAACCCCCTGGGTGGTAAGGATGGCATTTTACCAGTCGTTTTAAAGTTAACCAGCTGCCTTTGAAAGTCCCATATTGCTCAAATGCCTGTTGTGCGTAGTGTGAACAAGTCGGATGGAAACGACACGTTGGAGGAAAAAGTGGGGAGATAAAGCGGCGATACCCGCGGATAGCGTAGAGAATTAATCGGCTCATTTTCTTTTACAAACCGTTCACTTGCAGGAGATGTTTTTTGACCCCAAAAACTTTTTATAGTTATTTGTTTGACTATATTCCAATCTTTACAGAGGTTTACGCTGCCAATACTTCTATAAATCTGTCTTTCTCGTTACCATGATTGATGCTCGGCAGAATAATTGGTATAAACTTTCTTCAGCTTGCTGTCCAGAAAGACCGAGGGCAGCTTTTCTACCCACAACTACAATATCAAAATGTGACAGAACTTCAGGCTTAAGCAGGCGGTAGGCTTCACGAATAAGTCGTTTCACGCGGTTCCTCTGAACACTCTCACCTACCTTTTTACTGACTGTTATTCCTAACCTTGGCTGATTGAATTCTGTGTGGTAGATGTAGATAACGAAGTGAGTATTCCAGTACTTTTTCCCTTTTTTATATGCTCTCTGAAATTCCCAAGTCTTCTTCAGCCTTTCTGGATGTGGTTGATACGGCATAACCTTAAGATTTATCCAGTTTGAAAGTGCCCTCTCCTTCGCGCAATTCTGAATGGTTTGCCTTCTGCTCACACATATAATCGGATAAGACTAAGCAAAACAACTGTCTTACAGTTTCAATTGATATAGAGATACTTTTTCCAAGACGGATGGTAACCCCGAAAATGACGGTTGAGTTGCAAATACGTTAAGATTGAAGGCGTTTTCGGCATTCGTTTCAACTTGAAATGCGTCTCATGAAGCATCTGATTGCCTTTGTTATTGTTACAGCGTTTACAAGCGGTCACAACATTATCCCAAGTTGTCTTGCCACCCTTTGAAATTGGGATAACGTGGTCAAGCGTTAGCAGAGAAGCAGGAAACTCTCGGTGGCAGTATTGACATACATGTTGGTCGCGCGCAAGTACATTCTTACGGGAAAACTTGACAACACTGCGCGGCACATGCACGTAATTTACCAAACGAATTACATGCGGCACTTTGACAATAGCCGACGGTGATCGAATTTCCGATTCAGACACTTCCTCTGTTTGAGCAGTTCCTTTGAAAACCATCTTCAGAGCGCGCCTGAGATTGCAAACGTTGATCGCTTCATAACTGGCATTTAGCACTAAAACAGGTACTTCCACTCGCCTGTCCTCCTACAAGCAAGTATTCTGATTTTAGTCATACACTATTTTAACACATCTACACGGCAATTGCAACTAAAATCTAAATCCTAATCTTCTGAGAGCCATTCAATTGTCACGCAGCACTCTTTTTGGAGGGCTATGTAAGCCCGATACTGTGAGATTCAAGCAGTTAAATCCAAATCAACGCCAAATGCCTTTTGGCATCTGTCCAAATCAACGCCAAATGCCTTTTGGCATCTGTCCAAATCAACGCCAAATGCCTTTTGGCATCTGTCCAAATCAACGCCAAATGCGCGTATGGCATTTGGCGGGTATGAATCATGGCGAATCATGTAGAATACCAAAAGCGTGTTCTACCAAGCGCATTCGTCTTTAGGCATTCCCCGCCTACCTTTGAGTGATAAATCGGGGTTGAAAACCCCTCCAACAATGTAAGAGGTGCCAAATGCCAAAAAGCGCATTTGGCGTTGATTTGGCAATGAATTGCGCGACTACAAACGCCTACATTCTTAAATTGACGCATAAGGTGCGGTTAGAACCACACCTACCGTTCTGGGGTATATAGCCGATGTTAGAAATTCGTCCGAAAAACCAAAAACAGAATAACCCTGGAGTCCAGGTTTTTGAGTTTTACTATAAAATAGAACTGTGGTATAATTGTCACGAACATACAATATTGAGTTGGAGGATATGGATTGTTAAAAGTATCAAAGTTTGGGGGGAGTTCCCTCGCATCATCTAAGCAAGCTCGTCAAGTTTGCGACATAATTACTGCCGACCCAGCACGAAGGTTAATTGTCGTGTCGGCACCCGGAAAACGTCACAGTGAAGACATAAAAGTAACCGACCTGCTGATTGCAGCGGCATCGGAACGACTGATGGGGAAAATCGGTGCATCTGAATGTGCTGAGGCAATTGAACGTTATCGGCATATCGCTGTTGAATTGGAACTCCCTGATGAAGTCGTTGACCCTATTGCTCACGACTTAACAGAACGTCTTGAAAACGACACAGACGATGCAGATCTCTACATGGATACGATGAAGGCTGGTGGAGAAGATAATTGTGCCCGCCTAATAGCACAGGTGCTGCAGGCACGTGGCGTAGAAGCACACTATGTAAACCCAAAAGATGCAGGTTTACTACTTTCAGATGAACCAGGAAATGCCCAAGTTCTGCCCGAAGCATATAACAGTTTGCGAAGTTTAAGCGAACGTCCCGGCATTACGATTTTCCCTGGATTCTTTGGATATTCTAAAGATGGTCACATTGTAACTTTTTCTCGTGGAGGATCAGACATTACGGGTGCTATTCTCGCAAGTGCGGTTCGCGCAGAAGTCTATGAAAATTTCACAGATGTTGATTCAGTGTTTGCTGCAAATCCGTCAATTGTATCGAATCCCGTCCCAATTTCGGAACTAACCTACCGTGAGATGCGAGAACTCTCTTACGCCGGTTTTTCAGTATTTCACGATGAAGCACTTGAACCCGTGTATCGCGCGATGGTGCCTGTCCACATCCGAAATACGAATAACCCCAAAGCAGCTGGTACCTTGATTGTTCCACACCGCACCTCAAGTGAAATGCCTGTTGTTGGTATTGCAGCGATGAGCGATGTTTGTTGTGTCTACCTTAGCAAATATCTGATGAATCGGCAAGTCGGGTTTGGTAGACGGCTGCTACAGATATTGGAAGGTGAAAATATCTCTTTTGAACATATCCCATCCGGTATAGACAATATGTCTGTCATCCTTCGCGAAGAAAACCTACCTGCGGATAAAGAGAAAAGGGTTGTGGAAAAGATTCGGCAAACGCTTGCGCCAGAAGATGTTTTTGTAGAACGCGATCTATCTCTCATCATGGTTGTTGGCGAGGGCATGCGGCACACTGTTGGCATTGCCTCACGAGCGACGGGGGCATTAGCAGATGCAAACGTCAATATAGAGATGATCAACCAAGGTTCTAATGAAGTGAGCATGATGTTTGGCGTAAAGTCAACAGATATGGATACAGCAGTCCAAGCACTCTATAAGGAATTTTTTAATGGTAGTTGTAACAGCTCAAGCTAAAGAATTATCTGCTGGCAAACTCTCAGAAACGCATCTCAAAAAAGTAATTGAAGCTATCCGAGTTGATGGGTGTGTCGTCATAGAAAACATTATCAAGCATGAGCATTTGGATATATTACGCGAACGGATGGATGCTGATTCTCGAAAGTTGATTAAAGCGGAAAAATGGGGTGGTGCAGGAATGCTCAAGGGACATCTTCAACAGGGACCGCCGCCGTTTGCTCCTTATATCTTCAGCGACATCGTTGCCAACCCTTACGTCGTGCAGATAACAAAGGAACTGCTCGGTGCTGGGGTCTACAATAATTTCTATAACGGCAACACCAACTGCCCTGGCAGTGGCACGCAACCGCTCCACAGAGACGGCGACCATCTGTGGTTAAATCAGGAAGTTGCTCACCCAGCATCTGAAGTGGTTGTCAATATCTCACCAGAGGACACAACGGAAGAGAACGGTAGTGTAGAACTTTGGCCCGGCTCCCATCTGGACGTTAGTGATCGACATATAGACGCAGAACATGAAGCAGAGCGTCGCGAAATAACACCGCCTATCCGTGGAAACGCGAAAAAAGGGAGTGTTTTGATCCGAGATATGCGGCTTTGGCACCGTGGTGTTCCAAACCTATCCGATAAACCACGTCACATGATAGCGATGATCCATCGCATCCGTTGGCTCCGTTCTGGCAGACGACTGAAGTATCAAACTGGATGTGAAGCCGCTTTTGAAAACAGTGAACTTGACCACAATGCAGAATTCGTAGACGAAAAAATGGATGATTATCTTTTTAATCCGAAATTCTAAATTGCTGCGTAAAAGTTGTCCATAAATGAATCACGCGGATTTATTAAAGTGAGTATCTTATGCAAAACAACACAAATTGGCTTCCTGCAGAGCCTGATCTTAATGCGGTTTGCAAAAAATATAGGGACCCGATCTATTCGCTCTCACAAGCGGAAATACCTGCCATAATTTTACGTAATGCCTATTCCCCCGCACAATGCCAGGGACTCATCAATAGATTCACCAACATGGGATTGATGCGCGACGAAGCGGATATCAACACTGCTGATAAGCGCACCCGTATTGATATCGGCACAAGTCTCGGCAATCGTGGTAGCGATAAAACCTGTTTTTTAGCGCATGCTGAAGCAACACATCATCTATTTCAATTCCTATTTGATGGATATGATAATCCTGTGGATTTGATTTATGAATCTCTCGCTGCACTTTCCCCCGGAAAAGAGGTTAAGGTTGCCCGTGAACCTGACGGGTCACTTTATGGTCCAGCTATCTTCCGTGTTCACTACGAAACACATAGTTACAAACCGCACATTGATAGTGTCAAATATCGTGAACAACGTACCGATTACGCTGTTTACCGCTTTGAACATCAGTTTGCAGGTGTGTTGTGCGTGCAAAATGCGGACGAAACCGGAAAGGGAACACAAGCTATCCTTCACCGATGTCTTTGGTCTGAAGACGTTCAACCACATATTGCAGCAGAAACGTTTGATAGCTACGCAGCTGAGAACGGTATAGAGAACTGTCAGGTCAATTTGGAACAAGGCGACCTTTACTTTTTCAACACCCGTTGTATCCACGAAGTACCACCTGTTCAAGGCACACGTGCAAGAATAGTTTTGGCAGTATTCATCGGATATTCTCCCGGCGATGACGAAGTGTTTGTCTGGTCTTAAGCTCCCATCATACTGATAACCAAAGTATTAGGAATTTGATGCCCATCAGTATTCTAACCTACACTCCCAGGGTTATTCAGTTTTAAGAGTTTACCGTTATTGAGGTTTACTAAAAGTTAATATCCCAGGGCGGTAGGTGCGGTTTCCGAACCGCACCTACCGTTCTGGGGTATATAGCAGATGTTAGAAATTCGTCCGAAAAACCAAAAACAGAATAACCCTGACTACACTCCCATGTAAATTGGCATTTTCACCTTCTTTGTGGTATACTTTGAAAATACATTAGTCAAATAGTATGTTTATATTTCACATATTCGTCTCGCTTGTGTCTGGACTCCGCAACTTTTCCAATACCTGCCGATCTCAAAGGTATGACGGAACTCCGATTCCCGACTACAACGGGTCGCGATTCGGAGATCGCTCCTACAGAATATGAACAGTCGTTTGCATACAACATATAGCAGCCAATTACCTTAAAAGGAGTATTTTCCAATGAAAAAAACGTTATTTTTCATTTTTTTAACCCAACTTTTTGCTTTGTCACTTTTTCTAACCAATACCTTCGCTCAAAACGCCTCACAATTCAGTTTACCCGAAAACGCAAGAGCCCGTCTTGGTAAAGGTAGGATAAGTGAACTTACATATTCGCGAGATGGCACACATTTTGCTGTAGTCAGTTCCATCGGTATTTGGCTCTATAATGCACAAACCTATGAAGAAATAAGATTGCTCACTGAAGATACACAAACTGTTTACTGTGCTGCATTTAGTTCGGATGGTCAAACCCTTGCCAGTGGTCATGGTGATGGTACAATTAAATTCTGGAATGCAACAACTGGCGAATATCAAGGTGATCTTATAGGACACACAGATGTGGTCTTAAGCTTAGCATTTAGTTCGGATGGTCAAACCCTTGCCAGTGGAAGTAGTGACACCACTATCCAACTTTGGAATTATGTTACTCGTGAACATCAACAAACACTTCCTGGGCATTTTGATGCTGTTACGAGCGTTGCATTTAGTCCAAGTGGAGGAGTTCTGGCGAGTGGTAGTTTAGATACATCTGTCCAACTATGGGATGTTACAACTGGTGAACAACAACACATCCTGACTGGGCATGAAGATGTTGTTTACAGTGTAGCGTTCAGTCCAAATGATGGAACACTTGCAAGTGGCAGCCGTGATGGCACTGTTAAGCTTTGGTTTACAGCCTTCGGTATACTCAAGCAGACTCTACCCGGGCACCTGGGGCCTGTCTATAGTGTGACATATAGTCCAAATGGAAATACGATTGCAAGTGGCAGTGCAGATGGGACTATTCTTTTATGGGATGCTGTTACTGGGCAGCCTCAGCAGGAACTTCCTGGACATACAAATGTTGTTTTGAGTGTAGCGTTCAATTCAACTGGAGGTACGATTGCAAGTGGCAGTGCAGATGGGACTATCCGATTGTGGGATCCTGTCTTTGGAGGACAGCGGCAGGTACTGACTGGGTATACAAATTACATTTTAAGCGTTGCCTTCAATACTAATGGAAACATAGTGGCAACAGGTGGTGCAGACAATGCGATTAATCTATGGGATGCTACTACAGGGCAACACCAACAGATGTTAATCGGACATGAGGATTGGATCTGGAGTATTGCCTTCAGTCCTGATGGAAATATACTGGCAAGTAGTAGTGACGATGGGACTATCCGATTATGGAATGCATTTACCGGTGAACACATTGATACACTTATTGGACATGCGGATTGGGTCTGGAGCATTGCCTTCAATTCTGACGGATCCAAGATTGTGAGCGGCAGTGAAGACGGCACTATCAAACTATGGGATACCGCTCTTGCAGAGGAACTGAGAACACTTGATGGACACACAAACGCTGTTCTGGGTGTTGCTTTCAGTTCAGATGGGTCCACGATTGCAAGTGGCAGTGCGGATGATACTATCATACTATGGGATGCCGATTCGGGTAAACATAAGCAGATACTTATTGGACATACTGATTTTGTGAGGAGTGTTGCGTTTAGTCCAAATGGCGATATGCTTGCCAGTGGTAGTGACGATAGTACTGTCAAAATCTGGGACACTGTCTTTGGCATAGAACTTCAGACTTTTACTGAACATACGGATTTAGTCTGGAACGTTGTTTTTAGCAACGATGGTGAAACACTTGCAAGTGCAAGCGGTGATCGTACTCTCCGTTTATGGGATACGGTATCTGGTCAGCAGATACAAACGTTTTCTGGGCATACAGGAGGCATCCTTGACATCGCGTTCAGTCCAGATGCGAGTACACTTGCAAGCAGCAGCTCAGATGGCACAACACTTCTATGGAATTTTACGCCTCCAACCAACACTTATGCGACTGTGAGTCTTTCTCCATCTTCTCAGCAGTCTCCTGCTATAGGTGGGAAGCTTATGTTCTCACTCGACATCGCAGACGCGGGTAGTATAGCTGGATATCAGGCAACTATTCGATATGATGCCTCAGCACTCCGCTATATTGAAAGCACAAATGCAGATTTTTTACCCATGGGAGCATTTTCCGTGCAGCCAATTCTTAAGGAAAACACTGTTACGCTTGCTGCAACATCTCTTGCTGGATATGGATTTGGGGTAGGAACGCTGGCAAACATCACCTTTGAAGTTCTTGCGCCTAAAGCATCTAAACTAACTGTGTCTAATGTACGGTTGACTGATAGCACCGGTAACGTTTTTTATGCACGCGTTAGAGCCGGGCAGGTAGCAGAACCTGTACGTCAACAAGAGGACTTGAATGGCGATGGTGTTGTAAATATACAAGATTTGACTTTAGTCGCATCTAACTTTACACAGGAAGGTGAAAACCTCGCCGATGTAAATAGTGATGGAATTGTCAATATCGTAGACCTTACGTTAGTAGCAGCTGCTATGGCAAATTCTTCAAGTGCTGCGCCATCAATCTGGAGTCACGACCTTGAAAACGCTCCGAAAAAAGCAGAGGTGCAAAAGTGGTTGCAGGATGCCAAACAACTTGCCCTTACCGATCCTGCTTTCCAACGCGGCATCTTGGTCTTGGAACAACTATTGGCAGTGCTGACTCCACAAGAAACTGCTCTTCTTGCAAATTATCCAAATCCCTTCAACCCAGAAACTTGGATACCGTATCAGTTGGCAAAAGCTGCGGATGTGTCAATCCAGATATATTCTTCAGATGCTAAATTGATTCGAACCTTAGTTTTAGGACATCAGCCTGCAGGACTTTACCAGTACAAAGATAGGGCCGCGTACTGGGACGGTAAAAATGAAATAGGTGAACCGGTTGCAACTGGAATCTACTTCTATACCTTAAAGGCAGCAGAGTTTACAGCCACACGAAAAATGCTCATCCTGAAATAAGCTATAATCATATCGTAGGGCAAGTACAATACCGCCGTGAAGTGGAACAAAAATCCTCTTGCCCTACGTTCCTCATAATTTTTGGGTTTTTATAGTGAATTCTACAATTAACTGGACATCTGATCTGTAGGAGGGAACTCCGATTCCCGACTATTAGTGGTTTCGTCGCGATTCGGAGATCGCTCCCGCTGAATGCCAAAAGCGCATTCAGCGTTGATTCACAGAATATATGTAAACTTATTTACATAATTTACTATAATCATCCTTTTCTCATATCCTCCCAAATTCCATTAAACCCTTCACATTTACTTACATCTTTTAATATCTGCCAAAAGAAAAATTTTCATATCACGTTAACTGTACAAAATCCCTTTCTCTTTATCTGCCCTAAAATGTACAAATAAAAAATAATTGCCCATTTTCGTGCAGATTACCCTTTGGTGTTATACGTCTGAACCATTGAAGCAAGTTGCCGCAAGTGTTCAATTTATGGACAGTGGTGCTACTTTTTTGACAATATAACTGAATTTCTATGTTCAAATTTCAATCAAACCCAACATTTTTGTGTAATAGACAACAACGACTCAAATTGGCATCAGATTTGCTTAAACCACTGTAATTGAAACCGAATTGATTGAGGTCCAACCTATGTGGTTTACTAAATTCCACAACACTCAGACAAATTGCGAAAAAAATAATTTACGCCACAAGCGCTTTTTTAAACCCCAGATAAAATTTTGGGCATTATCAATCCTTGTGGTTTTAACCCTATTTCTACAGAATACCTTTGCCCAAGACTATACACGATGGGATTTGCCTGAAGGGGCTAAATTACGTCTTGGCAAAGGAAGTGTCGGTAATATCACGTTTTCACCCGATGGCAATCGTTTGATCGTTGAAAGTTCTATAGGAATGTGGGTATATGATACACACACAGGTGTGGAACTGGATTTTGTTGCTGAGAATCCTTCGAACGTACTCGGTGTGAGTCCGGATGCCAGTATGTATGTTAGTAAGGGAGCAGACGATACAATACAATTGCGGGACTTAACAGATGGTAGCGTTAAAGTAACCCTAAAAGGGGATACAGAGGATATTCACCGTATTGCCTTTAGTTCGGATGGTCAGATGCTTGCAGGTGCCAGTAACGAAGATATCCATCTTTGGAATCTTAATACTGGAGAACAGAATGCGATACTTGAAGGACATACCAAATGGGTAGGATATATTGTCTTCAGTCCGGATGGCAACACGCTTGCAAGTGCAAGTTCGGATCGCACCTTAAGATTATGGGATGTTAACACTGCTACACACAAAGCAACTTTGTCTAAGTATGCGCGAGGAATAAGTTATCTTTTGTTCAGTCCGGATGGGAACACGCTCATAAGTGGGGATACGTACGACGATATTCAGGTATGGGATGTTAACACTGGAAAGAGGATAATTGAATTTGACGCGCTATCGCTCCGGTGTATAGCCATAAGTCCAGATGGAAACACGCTTGCAACCGGCGGTTTTCAAGTTTTGTATCTCTGGGACCTTGCTACAGGAACACACTTAACAAAACTCGGAGGAGGACTGGCAGGCGGTTATGTCGCATTCAGTCCTGATGGTGAAACACTCGCGAGTGGTGGAGGTGGAGATTTGCATCTATGGGATGTTGAAAGTGGTGAGCGCAAATTGTCTATTGACGGACATACAGGAGGCGTTGCTGGAATGGCAATCAGTCCAAATGGTAATCTCCTTGCCACTTCGAGTTGGGATATCCACCTATGGGATCCTAATACAGGTGAATACAAAAAGTTTATATATGGACGAGGAAGACTTTCATATCATTGGGATTTAGTTTTTAGTCCGGATGGTAACACGTTTGCAAGTTTGGATTTTGGGGCAATTCATCTTTGGGACGTTTCCAGTACCATCTCAATTAACACCATTTATAAGTGGTATGGTCAGGGACAAAAAAGCACGTCAAAATCATCAGGAGGCTATAATTCTATGGCTTTTAGTCCAGATGGTCAACTCCTCGCTGCAGGACATAGTGACAGCACAGTACATTTGTGGTATATGGGACGGACTTATATAGACGCGCTTAAAGGACATACCGATGAGGTAACATCAATTGCCTTTAGTCGTGATAACCGCACCCTTGTCAGTGGAAGTTACGATGGTACAGTGCGTCTCTGGGATTTTATTTCCCGATCAAATATAGAAACTTTCTCTGGACATACAGACAAAGTCCATAGTGTCGCATTTAAACCGGATGAAAGCATCGTTGCCAGTGGAAGTGAGGATAATACGATTATTCTATGGGATGTTACGACTGGCAATCCGAGTGTTATCCATACTGAACACACCAACGGAATACATAAGCTTACATTCAGTAATGATGGTAAGACACTTATAAGTTGTGGAAATTGGGAAGATCCAATCATACAGATATGGGATGTTACTACAAGTGAATTGATAACCGACATCACAGCACATACGCGTGGTGGTCCCATTGTTGTCTTTAGTCCTGATGGCAGAACACTTATCAGTGGGAGTAGAGACGGAACGATTCTCTTATGGGATTACACTGCAATTGTAGGTACTGAAAATGAAACAGAACAACTCGCTGAGGATGTGAATCGTGATGGTAGTATAAATCTACAGGACTTAATTTTTGTAGCATCCCAATTTGGTCAGACAGGAGATGATAATGCCGCCGATGTGAACGGGGATGGTATTGTCAATATCGCGGATATCTTATTAGTTGCTGCTGCACTTACTAATGAGAATGGTGCTCCATCATTAGAACCGGCATCTATAGAATTGATCTCCGCTAATGAAGTAAAACAGTGGTTAAATCAAACGTGGCAAGTCAACACCAATATACCAAAATACCAGAAAGGCATCGCAGTGCTTGAAGGACTCTTAGCAGTATTGACTCCAAAAAAGACAGCACTTTTATCCAACTACCCGAACCCGTTTAACCCTGAAACGTGGATACCGTATCAGTTGGCAAACCCTGCTGATGTCACACTCCGCATCTATGCTACAGATGGACAGCTGGTACGGACATTGGTATTAGGCAATCAGCCTGCAGGAAACTATCAGAATCGGAATAAGGCAGCATATTGGGATGGTAAGAATGAGTTTGGTGAACCCGTCGCGAGCGGTGTCTATTTTTATACCCTCTCTGCTGGAAACTTCACAGCAACACGGCGCATGGTCATACGAAAATAGGAGACAAAAATGAAAACGATACGACCCACCATTTTACTGCTTGCACTTATTTCAATTTGCTTTTCACCAAATGCTTCTTCGCAAGATTACATGCAATGGGGCTTGCCTGAAGGTGCAAAAATGCGCATCGGGAAAGGAGAGATAACTGGTAATATCACTTTTTCGCCAGATGGTTCTCTACTTGCAGTCACAACTCCTATTGGGATTTGGATTTACGATGGATTCACTGGGAAGGAACTCAATTTGCTATCAAGTAATTTAGACTATTACTCCAAAATAGCATTCAGTCCTGATGGTAAAACACTTGCATGTAATAATACCTCCGAACTCTATCTGTGGGATGTTGACACTGGTAATCTCAAGTTAACTATATCTGCGCATACCAGTTCTATCTCAAGTATAGCATTCAACCCTAATGGAAAAACGATAGCGACAAGTAGTGGGTATTATAGAGATGGAACAGTCAAGTTTTGGGATGTTTCAACCGGAGAGCTGAAAAACACCCTTACGGTGCATGAGAGAGGTGTAGGAACCATCGCCTTCAGTCCAGATGGAGCGGTTCTCGTTAGTGTTGGTTATGAAGGAAAAAACAAAACCATGAAATTATGGGATGTTGCTACTGGTGAACTCAAAGCAACTTTTATATTAGCAGAAAATAGGGCGTACGACGCGAATATCGCATTTAGTCCAGACAGCAGTACAATAGCAATTTGTGGTGGGCGATATGCCGCTCGTATCTTCCTTTGGGATATTGCAAGTGGCACACTGAAAAACACCCTTATAGGACACGTAGGCGGTGTCAACGATGTAGCGTTTAGTCCGGATAGCAGCACCCTTGTGAGTGGTAGCATGGATAATACGGTATGTCTGTGGGATGTTTCTACAGGTAATTACAAGACAACGCTCATAGCACATGCTGACGATGTCGCGAGTGTTGCATATAGTCCAAATGGAACTACTTTTGCGAGTTATAGTAAGGATGGGACTATCATTCTGTGGGATGCGGAAAAGTTTGAGCGAAGAACTACAATCACTGGACATATTTCAGGTTTCTCACAGATAGCGTTTAGTCCAAATGGAAAGACAATTGTGAGTGGAAGTCGGGATACAAAGGTGCGACTGTGGGATACGACAACTGGCAAAAACAAAAAAACCTTCATAGGACACCTCGGTCCAGTTATATCGGTTGCCTTTAGTCCAGATGGACGCACTATAGCCAGTAGCGGTGGCGTAATTTATGAGGATAGATGGTTTGCTGATGACTACCCAATAAGGTTATGGGATGTACCCTCTGGAACCCAGAAAGCAATAA
Source organism: Candidatus Poribacteria bacterium (assembly GCA_965219695.1). Taxonomy (GTDB): domain Bacteria; phylum Poribacteria; class WGA-4E; order WGA-4E; family WGA-3G; genus MSPOR6. Next base: position 303,255 of record CBDCOJ010000029.1, read on the forward strand.
TTATTGGACATGAACATGACATCCATCGTGTCACCTTCAGTCCGGATGGACGGGTTCTCACTACTTATGCTACTAACTTAAAACCCGTTTTTTGGGATGCTGCCACAGGTGATCTTCTTTGGACGTTTACTGGAATTGAGAAAGGAGTTGGGGACATTACGTTCAGTCCGGATAGTCGTAAGTTCGTATATGCGGATAGTACCGGAATCCATTTGTGGAATTTCGCAAGTCGAGAACGGATTACAACATTCACTGGTTTTATACCCAAAACCAGCAAAATCGTTTTCAGTCCGGATGGCAACACGATTGCGGCTGGAGGCGGTGGTCAGGAAGTGCATTTGTGGAACGTCTACACTGGCGAGAGAAATACAATTATCACTGGGCATGTTGGCAAGTTTAAACATGTTCTATTTAGTCCGGATGGGCAAACACTCGTAACTACAAGTTTTTGGGAAGATGGAACATTGCGGTTTTGGAACCCGGAAAATGGTGCACTCAAATTAATGCTCGGAGGTATACCAGATGGTGTTTATGACCTTGCGATTAGTCCCGATGGTAAGACACTTGCACTATCGGTCGATACGGGAATTATACTATTGTGGGACTATGCTTCGTTAATCAATCCATCAATTCATGAAGCAGATGTAAATGGAGATGGTGTTGTTGATGTTCACGATTTAGTGGTGGTAGCCGCAAACTTTGGAAAAACAGGTCCAAATCCTGCTGATGTCAATGGTGATGGTATCGTTAACATTGCAGATCTTATCAAAGTTGCTGCAGCGATAGACAATGCAGCCGCTGCACCTTTAGCGTTAAGTCATAATTTAAAGTTTGTCCTATCAAGAACTGATGTGCGGAAGTGGCTTACCCAAGCACAACAATTGAACCTTACAGCTATAACATCACAAAAAGGTATCCGTTTCCTTGAGCAACTTTTGGTTACATTAACTCCGAAAAAGACAACACTTCTTCCGAACTATCCGAATCCATTCAACCCAGAAACATGGATCCCGTATCAGTTGGCGGAGCCAGCAGATGTAACAATCCAGATTTATGCTTCTAATGGACAGTTGGTTCGCACTTTAGGCATAGGACATCAGCATGCAGGTATCTACCAGAAACGTAACCGTGCAGCATATTGGGATGGGAAAAATGAATTTGGTGAACCTGTCGCAAGTGGAGTCTATCTCTATACATTCTCTGCTGGACAGTTCACAGTAACGCGGCGCATGGTCATACGAAAATAGGAGATAAACAAATGAAAACTATACAACTTTTGATTTTAATATCTTTGTTCATGTCAATTCTTTTTCTTCCAAGTACCTTTGCGCAAGCCCCTTCAAATTGGGATTTGCCTGAAGGAGCAATAGCCCGTCTCGGCAAAGGAGCTCTTGGAAGCGTAAAATATTCCCCTGATGGAAATCGATTAATCGTTAGAAGTGCTATTGGGATATGGATTTATGATGCACACACAGGCATTGAACTGGATTTTATCGCTGAGAATGACACTGACATTCTCGGATTGAGTCGAGACACACAGACGTATGCCAGTTTAGGTTCAGACAATACGCTGCAGCTCCGTAGTTTCCCTGATGGAGATCTTAAAATAACTCTGAATGGAGATGCGGAAGAAATTAGTCGTGTCAGCTTTAGTCCGGATGATCACACGCTTGCTGGTAGTGCCGGAAAAGAGATTTATCTTTGGGATGTTGCTACGGGGGAACAAATAGCTACGCTCTCGGCACATAATCGATCGATAACCTCGTTTACCTTTAGTCCCGATGGAGCAACATTTGCGAGTGCAAGTTGGGATGGCAATATCCATTTATGGGATGCTGCCACAGGGGCTTACCAAACATCTTTAATGCCCTATACCGGATCACTCTCCTCAATTGCCTTTAGTCCTGATGGAAAGACATTAGCCAGTTCAAGTTTTAACAATAGGAAAGTGGTCTTTTGGGATGTGGAAACTTGGGAACCGAAAGGCACATTAGATTTGCATTCGGGGTCTTCTGTTACCTTCAGTCCTGACGGTAAAAGCTCTTATCACTAAGGGATCGTGGGGAAGATTATATCTGTGGGATGTTGCATCTGGAACACTGAAAACAGAACTTACTGGGCATGTGTCACGTTTTGCATCAGTAGCCTTCAGTCCTGATGGTAATACGCTTGCAAGTTGCGGTTCAGATCAATTATATCTGTGGGATTGGAGAAGTGGTGAACAGAAGATGTCAATTTCTGGGCATACTAAAAGTATAAATGCAATTGCTTTTAGTCCAGATAATGGCATTCTTGCCACAGGTAGCCGAGGCGAAATAAACATTTGGGATGTCAACACACTCACGCACAAAACTACATTCATTGATGACGATTGGTCACACAATTGGAGTCTAACTTTTAGTCCAGACGGTAAAAATCTCGCAAGCAACATTGGTTCGAACATCCGTTTCTGGGACCTAACCACTGGAATACATCAAGCCACAATTGGTAGAATTAATGGCTTAGAGGCATCAACCTCAAATTTCACTTCAATAGAATTCAGTCCAGATGGAAGATATTTAGCCAGCACAAATAGATCGGCACAGATTGTAATTTGGTATTCTGGTCGCATATACAAAAGCACACTCAAGGGACATACTGATATTGTTAATTCAGTTGATTTTAGTTACGAAAGTCGCACCCTTGCCAGCGGCAGTGATGATCACTCGGTACGCATCTGGAATGTGGTGACTGATACGCTCATTGACACCTTCATGGGACATACTGATGAAGTTCATTGTGTAGCATTTAGTCCTAATGGAACCATCCTTGCAAGTGGTAGTAGAGACGGTACAATAATATTGTGGGATGTTGTTACGGGGGAACTATTAGCTACGTTAACTGGACATACAGATGGTGTGAGGGACATTGCGTTCAGCATTGGTGGTAGAACGCTTGCAAGTTGTGGATGGTGGTATGATAATACAGTGTTTATTTGGGACGTTGCAACTGGTCAAAGGAAGGATGTTCTCTCTGGACATACAGGCAGTGTCTACGACATCGCCTTCAGTCCAGATGGAAAGACATTTGCCAGTGGAAGTAGTGATGGAACGGTCCTCTTATGGGATGTTACATCTGAGACGATTGATACCACTCCAAAGTTAGTAGAGGATGTTAATGACGACGGTATAGTGGATCTTCAGGATCTTATTTTTGTTGCTTCGCAATTCGGGCAGCCGGGAGCTGGCAATACTGCAGATGTCAACGGAGACGGTGTTGTCGATATTACGGATATTTTAACAGTTGCAGCTGCACTTAAAAATGTCAATGGCGCGCCAGCAAGATATTCTCGATCCGTAGAATTGCTTACTGCTGCGGAAGTACAACAATGGTTAAGTCAAGTGCGACAGGTTAACAGCAAAACGTCTTCCATCTTAAGAGGTATTGCTATGCTTGAACATCTTTTAGTCGTGTTGACACCGAAAAAGACGACGTTATTTAATAATTATCCTAATCCTTTCAACCCAGAGACATGGATTCCATACCAGTTGGGTGAAAATGCGGATGTGACACTACACATACATTCTGCTGACGGAAAGTTGATTCGCACACTATTGTTAGGACATCAACCTGCGGGACTTTATCAGAGTCGGAATAGAGCAGCGTATTGGGATGGCAAAAATGAATTGGGTGAACCCGTAGCGAGTGGAATCTATTTCTATACACTGTCTATTGGAAAGTTCTCGGCAACAAAACGTATGATCATACGTAAATAGGAGGCAGAATTGATGAAAACGATGCGACTTTCGATTTTAGTATTATTGCTCATTTTACCGCTATTTCTACCGACTGCATTTGCGCAAGATTATAATCAATGGGAATTACCTGAGGGAGCATATCTGCGTATAGGAAAAGGCAGCATATCCGGAGATATAGTCTTCTCTCCAGATAATTCACTACTCGCTGTTGGAAGTTCTATTGGGATATGGATTTATGATGGGCGTACAGGTAAAGAATTGCGTTTGCTAACAGGGAATTCTGCCGAAATCTCAAGTGTTGCTTTCAGTACTGACGGACGCACCGTTGCTGCTGGCAGTTCTAATGAGGTGCTCCTTTGGGATGTTGATACAGGAAATCTTAAAACAACCCTAACAGGACATATAGACGATGTCTCTGATATCGCATTCAGTCCCAATGGAACTACACTTGCGAGTAGTGGAGAACATAAAGATGACACGATAATGTTTTGGGACATTGAAACGGGAACACTCAAATCTTTCATAGATGGGAATGCTGGAAAGATTACCACTGTTGCGTATAGTCCTAATGGCAAAATCTTAGCAAGTGCTGGAGCAACTGATGATCACACAATTGAACTCTGGGATGTGGCTACAGAAACACTCATAACGACCCTAATAGGACATACAGATGATGTCTCTGATATCGCATTCAGTCCCGATGGACAAATTCTTGCAAGTGCTGGAGGGTGGTTAGATGAAACGGTAAAACTCTGGGATGTCGCTAAAGGAGAGTTGAAAGTAACCCTCTATGGACATACTGAAGGCATCAGAAGTGTTGCATTCAATCCAAATGGAACCACACTTGCCAGTGCTGGTGAGGATGGCGTAGTATGCCTATGGGATGTAGCGAGTGAGAGGTTCAAGACAGCACTGTTTGCGCACGAAGGTGGTGTTGTGAGTGTTGCGTTTAGTCCAGATGGACGCATGCTTGCAAGTGGAAGCTGGGATGGTAATGTGATGCTGTGGAATGCTGAGAGTTACGAACCGATAAAGACTATTCAAGGACATATTGTGGAGATTTCTAGTATCGCACTCAGTCCAGATGGACGCACCCTTGTAAGCGGAGGATGGGATAGAAACTTGTATCTGTGGGATACTAACACTGGTAAAAACAAAGCGACTCTAATTGGACATGTGGGCGGTATTGAATCAGTTGCTTTTAGTTCCGATGGACGAACTCTTGCAAGTAGTGCTAACTTTAGTTCAATCAGCAGCAGATTTTTTTCGGATGATTATACGGTAAAATTGTGGGATGCGGTCTCTGAAACACATATTACAACGATTCTTGGACATAATCGTAGTGTTAATAGCGTTGTCTTCAGTCCTGATGGACGAATTCTGGCTACTGGAAGTGCTGATAGTAGAGTAACCCTGTGGGATGTTGCGACAGGCTATCATCTGGCTACTTTTCCTGGAGACAGATATAGTGTTCGTAACCTTGCATTCAGTCCCAATGGGGAAACACTTGCCTTCGGAGGAAGCGACTATAAAACACATCTTTGGAATATTAACAGTAGACGTAGTCAAGATACATATTTCCGACACCCTTATCCTATTTCAAGTATCGCTTTTAGTCCAGATGGTAGAACACTTGCATGCGCAGGCGGGCGTGAAATCCGCATTTGGGATATTCTTACTGGGGAACTTAACACTACAATAAGTGGCCTTTCTAACAGTTTCAGAAGTATCGCTTTTAGTCCTGACGGCAAGACTCTTGTAAGCGGAGGTGGTTATCGTGACCCAACGGTACATCTGTGGAATCCTGTTACCGGAGAACAGATTGCAACACTTCCAGGACATACAAGCGGTGTTCCGAGTGTTGCCTTTAGTCTGGATGGTAGTATTCTCGCGACTGGAAGCACTGATGGAACAATTCTTCTGTGGGATTTCACCTCAATAATTATACCTCCATCTTTAGAAGCAGATGTTAACGGTGATGGTGTTGAGGATATTTATGATTTGGTCGTTGTTGCTGCAAACTTTGGGCAAACAGGCCCAAATCCTGCGGATGTCAATGGTGACGGTGTCGTTAACATTGCAGATCTTATCAAAGTTGCTGCAGCGTTGGATAATGCCGCCGCTGCACCTTTGGCATTGCGTCATAACCCGGAGTTCACTCCGACAAGATCAGATGTGCAAAAGTGGCTTACTCAAGCACAGCAATTAAACTTGACTGATACGACCTCACAAAAAGGTATCCGTTTTCTTGAACATCTTTTACTTGCATTAACTCCAAAAAGGACTGCCCTTCTCCCAAACTATCCGAACCCATTCAACCCAGAAACGTGGATACCGTATCAGTTGGCAGATCCAGCAGATGTAACAATCCAGATTTATTCTTCTGATGCGAAGTTGATTCGAACATTAAATGTAGGATACCAGCCTGCAGGACTTTATCAGCAACGGGATCATGCTGTGCATTGGAATGGCAAAAACGAGTTCGGTGAGTCTGTTGCAAGTGGTGTCTATTTCTATACGTTAACAGCAGGTGATTATACAACAACACGCAAGATGTTGATAAGGAAATAATTATATTCAGATTTATTGAGGGCAGACTTATGAAGATTAATTTATTAATTCGGTAATTTTCTGTCTGCACGAGGTGGATTTACTTCCCCTGCTGGCGAGGCGAGGAATCATGCTGAATGCCAAAAGCGCATTCAGCCAATGGCATTCACATCGTTGATTACTTCCTAACCTCGCTAAATTACGGATTTATTTTCTTAAACTTCATCAGTCTGTCCTCTTTTTTTAATTGACAGTTGACATTTAATCTTCTTTAGGAGATACTTAACTCATAAACAGAAATCACATGAATTATATGTGGAATTTTGTAAACTACAGCCAATTCCTCAAAGGAGAACACCACATGAAAAAGTCACTATTTTTCCACTTTTTGATATTATTTATCATCTCAATACCATATTTTCCAAACTGTTTTGCCCAAGATTCACCACAATTCAGTTTACCTGAAGGAGCCAAAGCACGGTTTGGCAAAGGTAGTCCAAATCAAATACAATATTCACCTGATGGTAAGATTCTCGCGGTCGCGAGTTCCATCGGCATTTGGTTTTACGATACCACAACCTATAAAGAAATAGTGCTACTGACAAGTCATACAGGAAATGTTAGTTGTATTGCGTTCAGTCCGGATGGTAACACGCTTGCAAGCGGGAGTAGCGACAAAACCGTACGTCTTTGGGATATGAAGACAAGGAAACACAAGCAGACACTCACAGGACATTTGCATGGTATCTACAGTATAGCATTCAGTCCGGATGGTCGCACACTTATAAGTGGAAGTACTGGAGAACGTGGCGGAGGTGAAATATTCGGTGCTCAAATCCTTATGTGGGATACCGCTACGGGCAAACACATACGTACACTCACAGCACAAGGCCAGGTCAATTCCCTGGCATTCAGTCAAAATGGCAAAACATTTGCAAGTGGTGAAGGTTGGCCCGGGTATGTTGTCCAATTATGGGATGCTGACACAGGTAAACAACTATACACACTTATAGGACATACAGATTGGGTAGAAAGTGTCGCATTTGGACCAGATAACGGAACGTTAGTTAGTGCAAGTAAAGATTATACTATCCGAGTCTGGAATGTTGACACGGGTAAACACATACGCACACTCACTGGACATACGCATTCGGTAGAAAGCCTTGCGTTCAGTCCAGATGGTCAAACGCTTGTGAGTGGAAGCTGGGACAAAACCATTCGTTTTTGGGATGTTGCTGCGGGTAAAAACAAACGTACACTTTCAGATACAGGAGACAGCAACCAAGGTATCGCTTTCACCCCAAATGGAGAGATGCTTGCAAATGCAAGTTACGACAATACTATTCGTGTGTGGGATACCGCTACACGGACACAAAAACAGTCTCTCATAGGGTATACGTTTCCTGTCAAAAGTCTTATATTTCCTGGTGGAAAGACGCTCACGAGTGAGAGTGTTGACGCAAATATTCATCTCTGGGATGTTGCTACAGGTGAACATAAAAAAACTTTCCCAGTACATAAAGATGTTGTCAACTTTAGAAGCTACGCGTTCAGTCCAAATGCAGAAATACTTGCTGGAGGAAGTTTTGAAACCGTCCAACTGTGGGATCTTGTAAAAGCTGAACTCAAATTTACTCTCCATGGGCATACAAGCAATGTTCACTGTGTAGCGTTCAGTCCAGACGGGAAGTTATTTGCGTGTGGATCCGATGTTGAGCATATTGGAGAAGATCATTCCTACGGGTATAAAGGGATCCGTCTTTGGGATGTGGAAACGGGGGAACTTAAAAAGATATTTAAGGGAAAGATGGGAAATATTTATAGCGTCGCGTTCAGTCCGGATGGGAAAACAATCGCAAGCGGTGAATCATGGGCAGATTATGCTGTTCGTTTGTGGGATGTAGGCAATGGTGAACAAAATCAGGCATTCAAAGGACATACGGATGATGTCAAAAGCGTTGCTTTTAGTCCGGATGGTAGCATAATCGCAAGTGGGAGTGCGGACAACAGTATTCGTCTTTGGGATGTTGTAACAGGTAAACACATTTGGACGTTCAAGGGACATACAGGGGATGTCAACAGTGTCACTTTCAGTAAGGATGGTAGTATGCTCGTTAGTGGGAGTAACGATGGAACGATACTTTTATGGAATATAAATGCTGCAGATAGCACAAAATAGTGAAAATAAATGTGCCTACAATAACGCGTCTGCCAACTCCGTAAAATCATTAACCGTAACATCAGGTTGAAACTGTGTATCCTCATAAGGCAGATTGTAGCGGTTAACAAATGCACCTCTATATCCACATGCCCGTGCTCCCATAATGTCAAACGAATTCGCTGATACCATCAAGCATTCACTAACTTCAAGACCCAGTTTGCCTGCAGCCCCACGATAGACTGCTGGATGCGGTTTAAACGCGCCAACAGATGTAACTGAGATAACATCGTCAAAATCCCATGCAACCCGTTGTGTGACAAGATATTCTAAAAAATCTGGGTCCCCATTAGACAATACTACTAACTGATACTGAGATTGTAGTCGTTCAAGAGCAGATAAAACCTCTGGAAAAGGCGACAAGTGTTGCCAACCATGCATAAATTCTTCCACCGTCCCAGGTGAAGCATTAATGCCGTTTTGTCTGAGCGTGTAGTGCAGCGCGCGGCGTACCGTTTCCAGATACCCACTATGCCCAAGCATCATAATTGTATCCTGATACTGTTCAATCCGTTGCCGGTAACGCCACTGTTCCCAAAAATCACCCGCAAATATATCGGAAACTTCGTGAGCATCTAAAGATTCACGAATGAAAGGCGTAAGGCTACCTCCTAAATCTAAAATTGTTCCGAATAGGTCGAATGTGAGGGATTTTGTTTCAGCAAAGTTTGCCATATTACAGCGGTTCCCGTAGGTTGGGTTTCGTTCCTCAACCCAACCTACAAGACTAAATTGACGCCTATGGTGCGGTTTGGAAACCGCACCTACCAAGGTTTTCAGAATGTTATCCTAATTCAACTGTTCTACCAGTTGCCATTGCTTCAAAAGCAGCATCAATGACGCGCATCTGATTCACGCAACTTTCGGGTGAAATGCGATGCGGTTGTCCTGTTTTCAAACATTCGCACATGTGCTCAAGCTGCAATGCAAACTGATTAACAGGATCAATATCAATCACCTCACGACCATCCCTGTTCTGCAGGACAATATTAACAGGAGATCCTCCATTATTCCATGCGGCATCAATTCGAAGCATGCCACCTAACCCTGTCATTTCGGCATACTGACCTCCAGCACAATTGAAACCGGTAGAAATTTGGGCAGTTTTTTCATTGGGGAATACTAAAAGTAGGTAGGAAGCATCATCAACTTCCAATCCTGCTTGAGACGCTCCCGACACCCGAATCGGTTCAGCACCGAACATAAACCGTGCATGGTGGATATTGTAGCACGCCAAATCGTAAATACTACCACCACCTTTCGCTTTATTAAACCGCCAATTGGCTTCCGGTTTACGTGATTCGGGACCTCCGCCACCACCGCCAGTGCAGAAAGTGCTGCGGAGCGTCATAAACTCACCGATTGCGCCAGAGTCAACCAATTCTTTTGCCTTGATATGCATCGGATGATGACGAAACTTGAACGCTTCAGCGACAAGAACACCGTTTTCTTGTGCTGCACCAACAAATGCCTCTGCTTCTGCGGCTGTTGATGTGAACGGTTTTTCACACAGAACTGCTTTCACTTGACGGGATTCGCATATTTTTATGCCAACTTCAGCGTGAAATGCACCCCACGTACAGATGACCGCAATATCCAAATCTTCTGAATCCAACATCTCTTCTAAAGAGAGATAACGATTTTCGGGAGCAACATCGAACTGCTCACCAAAACCGGCTAACGCACCTTCTGACACATCATGGATCGCCGCTAATTCAGCACTCGGTGCTGCTTGACATGCGCCGCCATGGGCACGAGCAATTCCGCCAGTCCCAACGAGTCCAACTTGGTAAATTCCATTTTTTGGCATAATAGTTCCTCTTTTGTAATATTTTATGGTGAATCTGCTGTTAATGCATAACCGTTTTCAACAATAGCTTCTCGTAGAAAATCAAAAGGAAGTTCACAAGGTTTGTCAACTCTTTTCCAACGTGCAACCGCCTCCGGACGCACTATAATCCGCCCTAACGGAATACCTAAATATGCTTTAAGCCGTTTAAGCGTCTCCTCTTGTTTCAGCACGAAATCCTCAAAACGTATATGTATGACATGTTTCGGTTTCGGTGTTGCTTTCATTAACTCATATTGGTAGTACCATGAAATTGCACGTCTCTTGTAAATATCATCCGTATGCTGATATTCAATGCCGAAGTCACGCAAATTATCTGTTTTGTGACTACCCAAAATACAATCCCTCGGATCACGAATCCAATGGATAAAGCGTGTCTCTGGAAACATGCGGACTATCCATGGATACACCAGGGTCGTCTCAGGTATCTTCCACCCTTTATTTTCAGACTTGTCGTTCAGCACATCCGATAAATAGGTATTGATAAGCTGCTCAAACTCTGGGTCAATCGGCATTGTAAATAACGGGTCGAAATTCCACGATAAACCACCCTTCCATTTGACGTATTTTGCCATCACCCGACACGCATCGTACATTGCGTGAGGCGGAATCTTGTCGCCAGATGGGTTTAATTGGCTACCCATATAAACACCGCTGGCGTACAACGTATGTGAAATGGCACGTGTACCAGAATGCCCACGACCAATCACTGTGATTAAGGTTTCCATAATTTTTAGACCGAAACAACGGACATAGAAATAACTTGCTTATTTTCAGAAATTAAATGATAATAATTATAAAGTGCGCTTAGGCATCCCTATTCTCGTTGCTAAATTTTAATGTTAACGAGGCAGGTAATGCTGTCAGCATAAGTTTTTTCATTTTAACAGAAATCTGAAACAAAGAAAAGGTATTTTTTACATACGAAAGAAGTCAGCATCTTTCGTATGTCGTAACAAAAGGAACTTTATATGCAGAAATCAATAGCAACATTATGTTTAAGTTTGTTAGTATTAACATTCATCGGATGTGATAACGTCAAAAGGGTTCTTGCCCCCACGCCAGAGCCAACTGTGAAAATCGGTTTTATCGTTGCTGGATACCGTGTCACCTATCCGAACGGTGCGGAGATGGCGGTAACAGAAATTAATCAGCGCGGTGGACTATTTGGTATGCCTGTTGAATTGATTGGTCATATCAACAAAGAGGCTGTCCCAGAAGTCTCTGTCCAACTTGCTGAGTCGCTGATTGTTGAAGATGAAATTGTAGCGTTGATTGGACCAAACCGTTCTTCTCACGCTGCTGTGGTAGGTCCCGTAGCACAAAAACATCGGATACCGATGGTTACCACCACTGCAACAAACCCAAATGTTACGCAAGCAGGTGACTTTGTGTTTATGGCATCGTTTACGGATAGTTTTCAGGGTGCTGTAATGGCAAATTTTGCCAAAATGGAACTCGGTATTTCAACCGCTGCTATCATTACGCGGAGCGGTGACCTCTACACAGAAGGGATATCCGAATTTTTTGCGTCTAATTTCACCTCACTTGGTGGAAATGTAGTCGCAAATGCGTCCTTTGAAGGCGGGACAACCGATTTCACAGAGCAGTTAACACAGATCGCCGAAATGAAACCTGATGCGCTCTTCACAGCAGGATTTGTACAAGACATTGCTGATATTACACAACAGGCACGGGCAATTCCGTTGCAAAACGCCGCTGGTGAACCCACAGTTTTTCTCGGCGCAGATTCGTGGGACAGTACACTTCTGTTTGACAATGAAAATGCTGAAATAGAAGGTAGTTACTTCAGTGGTCACTTTTCTCCCGACACGAATGAACCGAACGCCCGCGCTTTTGTTGACACTTACATGTCTGTTTATGAATCTACACCGACTGGGGGCGTTGCAGTGAGTTACGATGCGGTCAAATTGCTTTTTGAGGCGATAGAACGCGCAGGCAGTCTTGATCCAGATGCAATACGCGAGCAACTTACCGCGACAGAAAATTATGTCGGTGCAACAAGCATTGCGCGTTATAACGAAAACCGTCAACCCACAAAAAGTGCGGTTATTTTCACTATCAAAGATGGAGAAAAGCAGTTTTACCAGCAAATTGATCCGTAAAATTGTGGACATATTTTGTGTGTCGCAATTTATATCTGATTTTCAAGTCTTATAGGAAGTTTTATGGTATCTGTTTTCTTGGAAGAAAACCGAAACAGTTTTCAACAAAACATTGTTATACCATTCTAAATGACGGTTTATCATTAACAAAACATGTGTTCGTAGTCGCGCAATTTATTGCGCCTCTTATATTCTTCAACTCATTATGAAATCAAATCTCCTAATGATAAATTACTTATTGAATTGGTATTAGAAAACAATTCATCGGTTTTTGGAAAATGAACTGTTTGCGGTTACAAAAGGAGATATCCTACCATGAAAACTTCCCTTTTTTCGACATGCACACTATTCATACTATCAATTTTCTGTTTTCATTTAGAAGCACAAAATAACGCACAAATCGGTTTACCTGAAAGTGCAATAGCACGTATTGGCAAAGGTTCTCTTGGACAAATCCACTTTTCTCCTGATGGAAGTAAACTTGCAGTTTCAACTTCTATCGGTATCTGGTTCCACGACCCACAAACAGGAGAAGAATTGGAATTGCTACAACGTCCGAACATAACATATCCGTTCTCTTTTGCTTTTTCACCTGATGGCAACAGAATCGGCATTGGTGTTAGAGGAAAAAAGAGAAACGCGAGTGAAAGTTCCAGGTATTCAATAGAAGTGTGGGATGCCACTACTGGAGAAGCAAAAGAAATGCGTCTTGGACACTTACACAAAGTTAGATCCATAGTCTTTTCACCTGAAGGAAATTATGTCGCTTCTGTTGGTGGGTTTAACAACACTGCTCGCTTATGGAACACACAAACAGGAAAAAATATATCTATCAAAAGAATGCATGCAAAAGGGATCAATTTAGTTGTGTCCTCCTTGGATGGACCAACTTTTGCTACTGTGGGGTACGACAACGTAGCATACTTATGGGATGGAAAAACAGGCAATCACAAAACAACGCTTACCGGACATGCGAAACAAGTTTCTTGTATAGCATATTCTCCAGATGGTAAGACTATTGCGACAGGTAGTAAGGACGGAACGATTCGGTTGTGGGATGCTACCACAGGCAATCACAAAACAACACTCGCGTCAAACAAGGAAAGTGTAAATACAGTCACATTTTCTCCCGACGGAAAGACAATCGTCAGTGGAACAGGAAACGGCGATGTACAGTTGTGGGACATACGGACAGGAAAACTTAAAACCACTCTTACTGGGCACACAGAGAGTGTCAAATCTATTGCTTACGCTCCCGATGGAAAGACAATCGCTTCTGTTAGTAGGGATAAAACAGTGCGGTTGTGGGATGCTGCTACAGGTAAAACCAAATCCATACTTACTGGATATATGAATTTAAAAACTGCTGCATACTCTCCAGACGGAAATACTATTGTCACTGGAAATCACGACGGTAAGGTGCAAGTGTGGAATGCACAGACAGCGAAAATAGAGAATACCTTCACAGGTAAAAATTACGGTATCATTTTTGGCGTGACATATTCCCCTGATGGCAACACAATAGCTGTCGTAAGTTCTTATAATGACAGGGTACTGTTGTTAGATGCAAAAACGGGAAAACATAAAGCAACACTCGAGCATTTTGGCTTGATTGACACCATTTTTCTAATACTTCAGAATAGAGAGTATGATATATATTCCATAGCGTATTCCCCTGATGGAAATTCTATCGTTACCGGTGGAGATTATTACACCGTTGAAAAAGGAACAGTGTATTTGTGGAATGCAAGAACAGGAAAACGCAAAAGGGTCATATTTAAAGGACCAGGTGCTGTTTACACCGTGGTATTTTCAAAGGATGGGAAAAGAATAATCGCTACTGGGGATTGGCAGAACAAGACACGCGTGTGGGATGTTAAAACGGGAAAGGAACTCACGCCAACACCTGCTGACATTCCAGGTGGTTCTAAAAGATTATTACATTCCCCTGATGGTACGACTACTGCACAGGTGAGTCAAAACGGCACCGTACTAATCAGGAAAAGAAAAACGACTCTAAAGAAAGAGTAGCTCTACCATCTTATAATCAACTGACCTATGATACTCACTGTATGCACGCTATTGTAAGCACCCCGAGCGGTAGTATATCACTGATAAATTACTATATCTCAATACAAAAATAGGAGAAAATATGAATAGACCACCAGAAGAGTTCATCCGCGTAGATGAAGATCGACTTCTCAACTTTAGCACTGCCTGTTTTGAAAAAGCAGGTATAACATACGAACACGCTGCACTCATCAGTCGCTTACTTGTGAATTCCGATTTGCGTGGTGTCCGTAGCCATGGTACACGGACGTTAAGCGGCTACTGCGGTGGGTTCGAAAACGGAAGTCTCAATCCTAACCCGAACATCCGTGTTATCCATGAAACCCCCACAGTCGTTGTGCTTAATGGAGATGGCACACTCGGTTACCTGCCGATGGTGCGTGCGACTGAACATGCCATCGCCAAGGCGAAAGAGGTCGGCATTGGAATGGGACTCGTCCGTTACATCGGACATTACGGTTCAGCAGGACACTATGCACGTATGTGTAACGAAGAAGGTTGTATCGGTTTTTCGGTGCAAGGGTATTAGAACCATGGGAACGCGAGCGGTCAGGACCCAAAACCGCAACTCGGCTACTACGGCAATCCACCTATCTGTTTTGCAATCCCTTCAGGTGATGAACCCCCAGTTGTGCTTGATGCCGCGACATGTATTATGGCAGATTACCAACGCGGTCCGGAATTTGATGAACTGCTTTCTATTATTCCCGCAGCATTCTTTAAGAGCATCGGCTACACCGCAGTCGCGTGCCTATTAGGTGGTGCATTAACCGGTTTCACTGAACCAGCACCAGAGGACACAGCAAAATGGGGTGGTGCCCATCGTCATGGCGGTATGGTACTTGCCATAGATATTGAATCTATTTTGCCACCTGATATTTTCCATGCTGAAGTTGATCGGTTGGTACGTGATGTCCGCGAAACTTATGAACCTTTGCCCGGAACAGATCAAGCACTGTTACCTGGGGCAATTGAAGTGGAACGGACAGAACTACATAGACGTGAAGGTATCCGTTATGGTGAAATGGAACAATCCTCCGCACGCGCAGCGAGTGAACGGCTCGGTGTGCCGCTGCCTTGGGACGAATAACTTCATACCGCCGTAGAAGAAAAAATCAAGAAAACAGATGCAATACTCCTTTCTTTTTTGGCAGACCATTCAATTGTGAGTTTTTCCCAATTAATTATATTGTAGGAGGGAACTCCGATTCCCGACTATTAGTGGTTTCGTCGCGATTCGGAGATCGCTCTTACAGAATATATGTGAATTAATTTACATAATTTCTATAACATATTATTTTTTATTTTTGAATAAAATACTTCAAGTGAGGTTTTCCGTTATGCATACTCGTATTAGAACTAATTTTTTATTTTACACGTTTACACTGTCTATATGCTTTAATGCATTTTTTCTCATGAACATCGCTGCTCAAGACACCGAATCCAGCAGCACCAACTATACTTATGAAACGATTGCTGTTCCAGGTGTAGATTTTTTAGAGTTGACAGCGAGTAGCGACTTTGGAGATTACGCTGGCTATACGAAAAGTACTGATGGTGAAAAAGAAGTCGGTTTTACGCTCATAAATGGTGTTTTTACGACATACAATTTTCCCGGTTCACAGAAAACGCATTTCTATGCGCTCGGTAATAATGGTGTCGCTGCGGGACACTACAAGGGTAATGATGGGCTTTACCATGGTGTCGTATTAGACGAAAATGGTGAGTTGAAACAATACGATTTTCCAGGTGCTGCCCAGACGTTCATCTACGGTATTAGTGATGAAACGGGGGCACTAAGCGGTAATGCCGTCGATGAAGCGGGGGTCTCTCGCGCTTTCTCAGGAGATCTGTCATTTATGTTCCCTGGAGCAGTAGCAACTTATGGGGACTTTGTCAACGCTGCGGGTGTCATCGTTGGCAGCTACAAGGATGCCGATGGAATGTTTCACGGATTTATGCGTAACCCTGACGGTAGTTTTATCACTATAGATGTTCCAGAAACGCCAAATTTGGAATTTCTATTTGTGAACACCATCACTGATGTCGGTGTTGTAGGCTTCAGAGCCAAAGCTGCAAATGATATTCTACGGTCCTATATCCTTCTGCCCAGCGGCATTCTCCATGAAGTGCGGCTCCCAGGCAGTGTTATCACTGTCGTCCGAAATGTTAATCAGGATGGGAGTATTATCGGCTATTATGACACAGCGGATGGACGCAGACTCGGCTTCGTCGGTATACCCGTTGACAAAGCAGTAAGCGATCATTTTGGCAACTACTACAATGTTACATTGACGAAAGGGTTGAACATGCTTTCTTTACCTTTAGCATCACCAACCCCGATGACAGCAAAATCTCTGGCTGGGATTGCGGGAGCAACAATGGTGATAGCACTTGATGTCGAAAATCAACGTTTCATAGGATGGACACCAGGTGCACCTAACGACGGATTCGCAATTGAAGGTGGACAAGGCTATATCGTCAATGTACCAGAGACTCGTAACTTTGCTTTCGTCGGATCACGCTGGGAGAATCAAACAGAGGTCGCTGCAGCACCATCTGCTGTTTCCAAGGAAGCGTGGGCGTTTGTTGTTAGTGGGCACTTGGATGGTAAATCAACGTTTGACGGCTATCAAGTCATCGTCCGCAACCTGAGAACAAACAACACAATAACCACCTCAGTGCAAGGTAATTACTTCGCGGCTGCGACTGCTGACTTAGCGCGAAAAAGCGTCGTCCAAGTTGGCGACGTCATTGAAATGCGTGTTATCGGTCCGGGTGGAAATGCTGAATTACAACCTCTCAGCTTTAAAGTGACCCCTGAGAACTTGGCAAATGCCTTTTTGTCTGTCAAACTTGATAGTGTTGGCAAACCGATGCAGAATCAGTTGTTACAGAACTATCCGAACCCATTTAATCCGGAGACGTGGATTCCGTATCAACTTTCGCAAGATAGTCCTGTATCGGTATCCATTTATGATACAACCGGTAAGTTAATACGGTCACTTTCTATCGGTTTCCAATCAGCTGGATTCTATAATAGTCGGGAACGTGCTGCTTATTGGGATGGTAAGAATACTTTAGGAGAAAGCGTTGCGAGTGGTATCTATTTTTACCAGTTGACAACACCTTCCTTCCAGCAAACACGACGACTCGTCATTGTAAAGTAGAGTCCATCTGAAGTGCCAACGCTAATTAGGGCCAAAAAATCAGTAAAGTTAAGACAAGTTTTGTTGTTCAAATTCTACAGGTGTCAGATAGCCTAACGCCGAATGCGGGCGTTTCTGGTGATACACCTGTGTGATAAAATGCTCAATTCGGGCTTTCGCTTCGTGGATGTCCTCATAGTCATTGAGGTGAACTTCCTCTTCCTTGAGAGTGCGGATAAGTCTTTCAGCATATCCGTTCTCCCAAGGACATCCTCTACGGGCAACCGAAATCTCAATCCTATGATGCTTCAACATTGAGACGTAAGCATTTGAAAGATACTGAACGCCTTGATCAGAATGATGGATCTCTGGAACACTTTGACGCAATGCTGCTTCTAACGGCTTCAAAGTCAGAGATTGCGTCAAGTGCTGACTGATATGCCAAGTTCTGACCATGCGCGTGAAGACATCCATAAGCAGACAAACATAGATGAAGTGTCCCTTGAGGCAGACGTAGGTAATATCGCCTACCCAGACCTGATCACATCGGGAGACCTGAAGGTTTTCAAGGCGATTACCCCAGGGACGCACATCGTCAATGGAGTTCGTGGTTTGACAGGCTCGCTTGACTGTGACTGAGAGGTTCGCGGCTTTAAACTCGGGAGTGAAGTTTCTTCGTTTTCGTTTCGCCATCGGATACGCCTTTCCAGTAGATGGATATTATACCATAATCTTGTCTTAGAGAGTGGCTCGAATTTCCGATGGCAGTACACTTCAGTTGATAAGAAATTAAAAAACGAACCTTTTTTGAATAGACTTGACTAAACAAACGAAACTAAATTGAACACCCTTTCCAACTATATATTGGTATTGAGTAGGGTGTTACATAATCATCATGATTCGGAACAATGCCCCAATCAGTGAATCAGGGTTATAGGTTCCACTAAGGAGAAAGCAATGAAACAGAAATTTTTCGTACTTGGCGCAATCGCACTTATAGCAGTCGTAGGTCTTTTCGTTTTTGAACATGCAACATCAGCACAGCGTCCTGATCGGAATGCACAACCCGGACAAGGTCAACGTGGCGAGCGTCCTGGTGGTGAAAGAGGTAATAGGGGAGCGATGAGCATGATGGGTACGACGTTCAATCCAGTATCTTTTGTTGAAAATTCTTGGATAGATTTAACGTTTAAAGTTGGTGTGGATGATGAAGCACTTGTGAAAGCCCGTCCTATCTATCAGGCAACTCACGAAAAATTTGCTATGAAGATGAAAGAGATACGCGAAAAATTTGAACCTCAGATGAGAGAGGCATCTGCATCGGATGATCGGAGAGCTGCATTTCAGACAATTCTGGCGATTCGGGAAAAAATGAATAAAGAGTCGCAGGCTTTGGTCGTAAGCGGTGGCAAAGAGTTCCAAACCTCGCTCAAAGAGGTTTTGAGCAAAGAACAGATGACAAAACTCAATGAATTGACGAAGGAACGACACTTAGCATGGCAACAGCAGCAACAACGGACAAACAGATTTCGTGGTGGTGAAGGTAGTCAGCGCGGTGGCCAACGCGGTCAGCGTCCCTCTCAATAATGTTTGGGAAAGATCCAATTAGGTCGGGTGTGTTCACCCGACCTTTTTTGTTATGTTATACCAATTCTAATAAAGAAAATCCCATTTATGAATTGTGTAACAAATTTCAAGACGAATATAAGAGGCGCAATGAATTGCGCTTGGTGAATGCGCCAAATCAAGAAATCAACGCTACAAATGCCTTTAGGCATTTGGCCAAATCAACACCGAATGCGCTTTTTGGCATTCGGTGGGTATGAATGCCATTTGGCATTCCCCGTATGGCATTCACGTTGAACGGTTTATTTCTTTAAGAGTAGTTATTTTTTAGAAATGGTATTATCAGGTTTCAACCGCTTCGCAGAAAAAAGGTGCAATTATCGGAGTTGAAAACTCCTCCCACAAGAGGTTGCATCTGTGAACCTTTCACAAAGAAATTGTCCTTAACGATCATCAAGTACTTCATTGCCGTTGTAGTTTAGTTCTCCAAGCCAACGTCGAATTGTAGCACTTCGCTCCGTATCATTTTGTGCATCAAACCCTCGCGCTAACTTCATCCCCGTATTAAATAGAATCTGCTGATGTTCTTCTGATTTGCTATCTTTTGCTTGTTCGTATTTTGTGAGTGCAGCGTCAAGTTGCTTTCTATTCAACAAACAGATAGCGAGTAAGCATCGTGCGCGAATAAGTATATCCGTTTTACCTCTGTTAAAGAGGCGGTTGGCAACTTGCGATTCAAGCGAAACAAGATTTCGGTATGTTGACGTGTTGCGCGGATCCTTGGAAACAACCTTTTCAAATGCTGTCAGAGCCTCTGAAAATTCATCCTGAACAAGATATAAGTAACCGATAATATTGTGAATAACGATATCTCTTTCAGTTTCAGGGATTGCGGTGAACTGTGCAAGTGCGGCAGGATAATTCTTTTGCTGTACCAAGGCATTTCCACGTCGAATGTAGAGGTTAATCTGTTCCGTCGTTGCTTGCTGATTATTAGGTTCACCCTTTAAGACAAGTGCAAGCTCAGTTTGCGCTCGCTGATAATCCCCTATGTTTTGATATGCATGTGCTAAACTTATACGGAGGTTAGATGCAGTTGGAAGGAGGTCTACGGCTTTCTGAAGTAATTTAATTGCGGCACGGTAATTTTTTCCATTTATGAGGTGTTGGGCAGATTGATGATACGCTGCGATCAGATTATGTTGAGCTTGCGGGGCATCGGGTTCTGCTATATAAACCTTTTGAAACGCAGATACAGCCTCCGAGAAACTACGTTTTTTAAGGTATAATTCCCCGAGTAAACTGGAGATACGGGTATCGTTTGGATGAAGTTTTTGTAACTCAAGATAGGTGTTGATAGCCTCATCCACTTGTCCCGATTTGCGATAGTTGTTTGCTTTTTGCCAAAACGCATCACTTAAGTTGGTGCGGGCGATATGAAATTTCGGATGCAATTTCAATGCTTCGCGATAGGCAGCAATGGCATCATCCCATTTTTGACTATTTCTAAGCGTGACCCCGTGATTATTATAGCATCGCGCAAGACCTTGTTTCGCTAACCTACTGACTGGGTTCAATTCAAGTGCTTTTTTATAATGTTGAATAGCAGTTGGGTAGCGTTCAGCGTGTGCATACCCTTCTCCCATCAACATATATGTCGTTGAATCTAATGGATTAAGCTGAATTATCTTTTCAAAAATAACCGTTGCCGATGTGAAGTCCTTGGCATTCAAGGCGTAGAACGCTTTTTCTCTGAAAAGGTGGTGTAAGTTATTTTTGGCGGCTTTATGGTAAGGTTCCAGCTTAACAGATCTTTCAAAAGCAGTTATTGCTCTATCCACTTCACCTTGATGATAGTAGTGAATTCCAAGTGTGTTATAGTCTGCAGCACTCGGTTTCTCTTTAATTCTCTGTTCAAGCAGATTAATCGCTGTCCCTAATTGTCCTTTTTCTTGATAAGCCTGCAGAAGTTTCTCAATAGCGGGTTGAAAGTTTTCATTGCGTTCAAGACAACCTTTGAAACTATCAATTGCAGATTCCATATCGCCTTTGTCAAAATAAACAGCACCAAGCAGATAGTAGGGATAGTGCAGCCTCGGTGCCAGGGTAATTTCGGTTTTCAAAGCGTTGATGGCAATGTCGTGCTGCGGTGTATCAATTGGTGTGTTATAGAGTTTCCGCAGTGTATTTATATCGCGTTGTGTTGGATGCTGTGCTGTCGCTGTGGGATAACATATATCGCCAGGGTGCGGACTGTGTCCCCACAACCCAAGTGCGTGTCCGAATTCGTGTAGGCACACGGTCCGCATCTCCTTTTGGGACAGTTCTGTGATAGTTTTATCACCTTCCAGCATAAGTATAATTTCTACTTCGAAATTCTTTTTTTTTGTGTGATCTGTTGCCTCAGTGTTATCGGTTGGGGTTTGTTGTATTTGCCGATCTGTGCTGGTGTAGCCGGTAGCATGGGAAAAAGTTCTTACCGTGTTCTGCAAACGCCTTAACCGCGCACTGCCGAGCCGCGTGTCGTGAATATCCATAAGGCTACTATATCCCCAACTCACACGGATATCTGCGTCTTGAGATGTATCTATTTCTTGGAAGCGGATTAGTCCTTCGGTGGTAGTTTCCCATTCGCGCATCGCGTAGTGGAGTTCCGGTAAGTATGGACTCTCTTTTATGACTGGCGAAATGTATACTTGTATCGGCATTTGTGTGAATCGGGTGATTCTGCCATCGGAGAAGAGGGTGATGTGGTCGAAGTAGTCGGTGTTAGAAGGCTCTTGTGCTGTTCCAGGTGTTATGGAGATGAGGGATATGAGGATAAGAATAAAAAGAGTGTGTAATATTCTGGTTGACATAAAGGATTCCCTGAGCAAATTAAGAGTCGTTGATTGCTGGACAAAGTAAGACACTTTGATGTCAATTATATTTTTATTCTCATATTCTGTCAACAATTGATTTTGGTATGGCAGAGTAAAGTCGCGATTCGGAGATCGCTCCTACAAATATAGGTCGCGATTCGGAGATCGCTATTACATAAAATCATACCGTACGGTATGATTTTTCATACCACGGTATGATTTCTAAATTCGCTATTAAACCAGTCTATGTATGGGTTTATAGGCATTTTTCTGATTTTGAAAAAAAAATTTAATTTTTATATTTCTCATCTGTATGAGAAACACGGTTTTTCTGTTGAGCAGTTTGTGCTGCAGATTTTTGGTCTGATTGTTTTTGTGTTTGAAAATCGGTTTGTTTTTCATACCGATATTATAACTTGTTACGGATGGTGATCAGAAGGTTTGTGGTTTTAGGAACAATAGATATCCAATATATTGACAATAAGTTTGCAGGAAAGTTTGGCTTGATGCGTTTTTCACATGTCGGATGAGCGTGTATTTTGTTTCAGCATCTCGGAGGATAAGGATTCTTGGAGTATTGAACAGCACTTTTGGTATGGATGGATAAGGTTTTTGGAAATGTCTGAATAGCGGATTTAGCAGATTACCATTTTCGTCTGAATCGCGGATTATCACGGATAACGCTGATTTCGCGGATTTTTTGTTTGGTATTTCAAGGTGCTTTTCACAGGATTGGGATATCCGCACAGAAAAAGAAGGCTAATCCGCGTAATCCGTAAATTCGCGCAAATCCGAGATTCAGACACTTCCCTCTATAATCGCAATCTCATTGATGGAGATGAGGGATATGAGGTTAACAACGAAAAGAATGCGTAATATTCTGGTTGACATAAAGGATTCCTTGAGCAAATTAAGAGTCGTTGCTTGCTGGACTATGTAAGGCCAGGGTTATTCAGTTTTAAGAGTTTACCGTTATTGAGGTTTACTAAAAGTTAATATCCCAGGGCGGTGTGCGGTTTCCTAACCGCACCATAGGTGTCAATTTAGTGTCTGATCTTTCTTGTAACAGGGTTTTCTAACCCCGATTGGGATTCTTGAGTTCCGTAGGAACGATATGTTTATAGAAAAACGACACCCTTTTTCTTGAGTTCCGTAGGAACGATATGTTTATAGAGACGCCATCGGATACACATACCGCTCCTACGGAGCTCAAGAGGATCTGCCACCGTTTCTATAAACATTCCGCCTCTACGAGGCTATACATATCCAAGAAGTAGATCTTAAAGTCCTTAAATTGACGCCTATGGTGCGGTTTCCTAACCGCACCGCATCCTACAAGGAAAGTGAATAGAAGGTCTTTGCTCTAAATTCGGTGCGGTTAGAAACCGCACCTACCATTCTGGGGTATATAGCAGATGTTAGAAATTCGTAAGAAAAACCAAAACTGAATAACCCTATCAGATATAACCTAACTCCGACTTGCTAACTTATTCGCAAAAATGCTGATTAACCCACCCAACATCAGATACCCAAAAATCACTTCCAGTGTTACGAGTAGACGTGCAGTGGTATTGTCCGCAACGACATCCCCGAAACCGAGCGTCGTAAAGGTAACGACACTGAAATAGAAGGAATTCCAAAACGTTAGCGGTTCACCACTGTACTGACCCGTTGCTTGATGAAATTGGGGTGACCAATTTTGTATCCATTCTGGCAACCACGATGGAAACGGCATATAGGCTATTGCAAATAGAAACGCAAAGAAAAGCGACCAGAACGCCCAAAGCCCTAAATTCCGTCCATAATCGGAACTCCATCGCCATAAGCGTGCCAGCATCGGATTCGCTTTATTGAACGCACGGATAAACTGCTGGTCTGCGACATAACGTTTGAAAAATGGATTGGCAACTTCGTCTACATGTTGACTGTCTAAATAGAATTCAGTTGGATTTTTTGAATTCTTGGTGAACTGATTGACAATTGATTGACGGATTGTGTTGGCGGTGTACTGAACATCACGAAATGAGGCAACGGCGGCAAACTTGGCAGCTGTGAAACGGGTGGCGCCGAGGAATGTTGCTCGATTAAAGACAACTACTCCTGCGAAGTCTGTGCCTGTGCAGTCGAGCGTCTGTTGAAAAAGCACACGGCTAAAGTTCGCTTCCTTTTGGAATTGTGCTTCATGGAAAACGGTATTATCGTGAAATTGTGTTTGGTGGAAATCGGCGACGTTGTGGAATTTTGCACGCCAAAAACTAACGCTTTTATGGAAGATGACACTATGATAGTTGGCACGTCCGTGGAACGTAACCTCACGAAATTCGCAATGATGCTGCATCGTTGCTTCGTCAAAGTCGAGGTCTGCCTCAAAGACTGAGCGGCGGAAGGAAATTCCTTGTTGGAAAACTGCTGTTCGGAAATTGACTACATTTTTGAAAGTGCATCCGATACAAGAAAGGGTTTTATCAATACAGATTCGGTCATTTTCGTCGCGTTCAAGTACTGTTGCATGTAGGTCAATAACGCCTTCAATCGTACAATTGTTCAGGGTTATGTGTGAGGCATCGCCTTCTAATGCATCAAGAAATTCTCGCGCTTCAATCGTCTCCCCGTGCTTTTCATACATTTACATCTATCCCATAAAATGAAACGCGTATCCCGCACTTATAGAAAACCTATTATTATTTACGTTTTTGTTATTGGGTGAACTTCAAACACACTGTGAATGTAAGAGGCGCAATGAATTGCGCTTAGGTGAATGTGCGTATGACATTCACATTAAACGCTGCTAAGCTAATGGTCTATCCACTCTAAAATTATAGGTCGCGATTCGGAGATCGCTCCTACCGAGAGCATTGTAGGAGGGAACTCCGATTCCCGACTATTGATGATACATATAAGTTTAGGGTGGACTATCCACTAAAGAGAATGCAATGTATTTTTAGATTCACTTTAATCAGGCATCGTAGCCCATCCCTTGCTTTCCCGAATAGCATCAATAGCGATTTGATAGCGCCACCCGTCATGGAAAGTCAAATACGGTTCGTGGGGGTCTCCCTTAATATCTGCAAGAAAATCCCGGACAAGGGCAGTCCACTTGTTTTGGATTTCGTCCGAGATTTGTGGTAGATCGTCTATTAGATTCTGCGGGACAGATAACTCTTCAGTTTCCTCACCGACATGTTTTGTGATAGAATTCAGAATGTGTCCACCTCTGCCGACGAGTGTGCCTTGCGTACCGTAGAAAAACCAACCGCCAGTAGGTCTATGTGATGGCACTCCTGGATGTGTACGCATTGTTGCAAGAATAGAATTTCCCGTATCTGGATTTGGATGTCCCAACTTGAAGAACGCTGAATAATCCCATTCTGCATCACACTCTCGCCATTCAAGTTTTGACGCTTCTTCGGGGGTTATCATCGTGCTTCGCCACACTCGCCAGTCGCGAATTTCTGGGACGACTGGGGCTTTCCTTGGATATATTTTTGCCTCACCGACAGCAGACGTGGTTTTCATACCTGTCATGCGTTCGAGCATGCCGAGTCGGTGTGTGAGTCCATTGTTCAATGCGCCGCCCCCGTGTGCCAGTGAACTCATCCAATTCCACGGCTTAATCATATCTGAAGGGGGACCTCCTGGAAGCCTGCGGGTGTATCCGATGTCAACGGCTGTTAAATCACCGATGACTTTCTGCTGCGTTAGCAGTTCGCGCACATAAGCGACACTCGGATCGTATAGATGTGTTGCGGCAAAGGCATGTTTTAATCCTGTGTCTTCAATAAGACTGTAGATATAACCTGCTGCTTCAGCGTTAAGTGCTAAAGGTTTTTCGCAGATGATGTGACAGCCAAGTTCAACTGCTAATTCAATGACTTCTGTTCGCAAAATTGCTGGGGTTGTTAGCGCAACAATATCTGGCTTATGTTCCAACAAACTCTTTCGCCAATCAATTGAAGCGTCAGAGACACCTAAACCTGACGCAACTTTTTGGACAATATCTGGTTTGCGTGCACAGATGGCAAGCACTTCAACGTCATAATGTTGAAACGCTTTTGTGTGTCCTTCAGCGGACCATCCTGCGCCGACAACTACTGCTTTTAATTTTTTGTTCATTGCTAATTTATGGTAGATTTAGAATTACTTTGACATTCTACATCAGCGAGGTTCGGAAACCTCGCCTACCGAAATATAATACCATTTCTATATGGTGATATTACATTATTTCGTAGGTCGGGTTGAGGAACGAAACCCGACATGACACTATAAAAAGTCGGGTTTCGTTCCTCAACCCGACCTACAATATGTTAAGGCAATTTATCAATTAGAAATGGTACAACATCAACTCCGACTTGCCAATTTATTGGCAAAAATACTGATGAGTCCGCCAAGCATAACATATCCGAAAATGACTTCAAGTGTAACGAGGATGCGCGCGGAGGTATTGGCTGCGACCACATCCCCGAATCCTAATGTCGTAAAGGTAACAATGCTAAAGTAAAAGGATTTCCAAAATGTTAAATCTCCGTTCTCTTCGGTAACGGTTACTTGGTGGAATTGAGGCATCGTTTCCTGAAGCCATTCTGGAAACCACGTCAGTGCTGGCATATACACAAATGAAAATGACAGGGCAATCAGCAGTGACCAGAGTGCCCAAAGTGCTAAACTGCGACCATAATCTGAACTCCATCTCCAAACTAATGCCCAAAACGGATGTTTTTCTCTGAAAGCGCGTATGTACTGTTGATCCGCCACGTAACGTTTGAAAAACGGATTCAAAACCCCATTAATATCTTCACTATCTAAATAGAATTCCGTTGATTGCTCTGGTTGATGCGTAAATTTGTTCCACACCCATTGCCATATCGTATCTGAAGTGAAGTTCACATTTCTATAGGATGCCGCAACAGCAAACCGTGCAGCGGTAAAGTCAGTTTCTTCTTGAAACGTTGACTCATTGAAGACTACGGTATCTGAGAATCGTGCTTGGACGAAATCTAACTTCTTACAGAAAAACGTTCGACTGAAATGTGAGGCATCTTGGAAAATGGCATCTCTGAAAACCGCGTTATCCGAGAATTGCACATCGTTAAAATCTGCTACCTGCTGAAAACATGTATTCGAAAAGCGTGCTGTTCCGTTAAAGACTGTCCCACGGAAAAGGGCTGGACCTTCAAACACCGATTCTCCGAAGTCACAGGTATTTTGAAACACAGTCTCACCGAAGTGAACAGCATCTTGGAAGACCGAATTTCCAAAAAAAACCTCTTTTTGGAACAGGGCTTTCTCGAATTTGAATGTGTTTTTTGAACTCACATCGGATGCATACAATTTCCTTATCAACGATAAGTTGTTCTTCGGTTTCCACCGCAAATTTGGTTGAAAAGACGATTGCTCCTTCAATAATACAATTTGTCAAAAATATGCTTTCATAATCCGCTTGTAAAATTGAGAAGAATGTATCTGCATCAAGTGTCTGTTCGGCACCATGGTAAACTTGCATTTGTGCTCCATACGTCTTATAGTAAAACCCACAATTACTTTTACATTGGCGAGGTTAGGAAACCTCGCCAGCGCATGCGTGTAGTAGATTGTTGTTCATTGTAATGTGAACATATTTTCGGATTTTACTATAAAAAACTGTAGATATGAAAGTTTTGTGTTTAGACAAAGACGGATATGCAGCAGTTCAACTTTTGAAGATGGCACACTTACAGAACGCGTCTATCAGTGGATGTTTAGGTTATGCCAAGATTTCGTTAACAATTCGTGCTTTTTCTTCAACCCCAGTTAAACGGTGATCAAGTCCTTGAAACTTAAAGGTTAACCTTTCGTGATCAATACCAAGTTGGTTGAGTATCGTAGCGTTTAGGTCGCGAACAGAAACGGGGTCTTTGATGACGTTGTAACTGAAATCGTCAGTTTCACCGTGGACAATACCACCTTTAATGCCAGCACCTGCCATCCACATTGTAAAACACTTCGGGTGATGATCTCGTCCGTAGTTGTCCTTCCTGAGCGCACCTTGGCAGTAAACAGTACGTCCAAATTCACCACCCCAGACAACGAGGGTATCGTCAAGCATACCGCGTTGTTTCAAATCTTGGACAAGTGCGGTTGCGGGTTGGTCGATGTCACGACACTGGTTGCGGATGTCGTTCGGTAGGTTGCCGTGCTGATCCCAACCACGATGGAAGATTTGGACGAGACGCACATCACGCTCCATCATCCGACGGGCAAGAATACAGCAGTGTGCGAATGTGCCGGGTTTATTAACATCAGGACCATACATCTCTTTGACTTTGTCTGATTCCTGATTCAAATCTGTAAGTTCTGGAACAGAGGACTGCATGCGGAATGCCATCTCGTATTGTGAGATACGGGCATGCGTTTCTGGATCACCAACTTCTTCGTAGATTTCCTCGTTGAGTTTGACAAGCGTGTCAAGCATGCGTTTACGTCCCTTCTCGCTCATGCCTTTCGGGTTTGACAGAAATAGCACCGGATCGCCTTGGCTACGAAGGAGTACACCTTGATGTTCAGAGGGTAAAAATCCGGCACCCCAGAGTCGGTTATAGAGTGCTTGTGCGGACTTTCTACCTGTCCACGTTGCGTTCATGACGATAAAAGCAGGCAGATTATTGTTTTCAGTGCCTAACCCGTAGCTAAGCCATGCGCCGAGGCTTGGTTTACCGGGCGTTTCGTCACCCGTACAGACAAAAGTGATAGCCGGGTCGTGGTTAATCGCATCGGTATGGACACTTTTGATGATGGCAATGTCTTTTACCATAGACGCGGTGTGAGGAAGCAATTCGCTAACCCATGCGCCATCACTACCGTTATCATGCTTTTTGAACTCAAAGATGGAAGGTGCGATTGGAAAACGGGACTGTCCAGAGGTCATCGTTGTGAGACGTTGCCCCATTCGAACTGTCTCTGGTAGGTCTTTATCAAACCATTCTCCCATTTTCGGTTTATAGTCGTACATATCCATCTGCGAAGGTGCACCGGACATAAATAGGTAGATTGCCCGTTTCGCTTTTGGCGCAAAGTGTGGTAGTCCAGGCAAGCCGCCAGTTTGTGGCACTGTTTGCTGTTCAAGCGCACGAACAATACTACTCGGCAGTATTGATGCGAGTGCTGCACCGCCAAGTCCCATCGCACATTTACCAAAGAATTGGCGGCGTGTTTCAAGTTGCAGATATTCCTTAATCGGGTCCATTATTTATCTCCTTCGTTTATGATCCGCTCTTGTAGGTGGGCTTTGCAAGCCCGATTTCCTTTGGGATTATGTCAAGATTTCGTTGACAACCCGTGCTTTTTCCTCAACCCCAGTTAACCGATGGTCAAGTCCCTGGAACTTAAAGGTTAACCGTTCATGGTCAATGCCGAGTTGATTGAGAATAGTAGCGTTTAGGTCGCGAACAGAGACAGGGTCTTTGATAATGTTGTAACTGAAGTCGTCGGTTTCACCGTGGACAATCCCACCTTTAATGCCAGCACCTGCCATCCACATCGTGAAACACTTCGGATGATGATCTCGTCCGTAGTTATCTTTCTTGAGCGCACCTTGACAATAAACAGTCCGTCCAAATTCACCGCCCCACACAACGAGTGTATCATCAAGCATACCGCGTTGCTTCAGGTCTTGGACAAGTGCGGTTGCGGGTTGGTCAATGTCGCGTGCCTGATTCCGAATGTTCTTAGGCAAATCGCCGTGTTGGTCCCAACCGCGATGGAAGATCTGAACAAGACGAACATCCCGCTCCATCATCCGACGGGCGAGAATACAGCAATTGGCAAACGTACCGGGTGTGTCAACCTCTGGACCGTACATTTCCTTAACTTTGTCAGACTCCTGTTTTAAATCCGTGAGTTCGGGAACAGAGGTCTGCATCCGATATGCCATCTCATATTGTGAGATACGGGCATGCGTTTCTGGATCACCCACTTCCTCATAGATTTCCTCGTTAAGTTTGACAAGCGAATCAAGCATGCGTTTGCGTGCCTTTTCACTCATACCTTTCGGATTCGAGAGGAATAGCACAGGATCACCTTGACTGCGGAGCAGCACGCCTTGGTGTTCTGATGGCAGGAAGCCAGAACCCCAGAGGCGGTTGTAGAGTGCCTGTGCGCCCTTCGGGCCGCTCCATGTCGCGTTCATTACAATAAAAGCGGGTAGGTTTTGATTTTCACTCCCAAGACCATAACTCAACCATGCACCGAGACTCGGTTTGCCGGGCGTTTCGTCACCAGTACAAACAAAGGTGATAGCTGGGTCGTGGTTAATCGCATCGGTATGCACACTTTTGACAATAGCAATGTCTTTTACCATAGATGCGGTATGTGGCAACAATTCGCTAAGCCATGCGCCATCGCTGCCGTTATCATGCTTTGTGAACTCAAAAATAGAAGGTGCAATTGGGAAACGGGACTGTCCAGAGGTCATCGTTGTGAGACGTTGTCCCATCCGAACCGTCTCTGGCAGGTCTTTATCAAACCATTCACCCATCTTCGGTTTATAGTCAAACAGATCCATTTGCGAGGGGGCACCAGACATAAATAGATAGATAGCCCGTTTTGCCTTGGGTGCAAAGTGTGGCAGTTCTGGCAACCCACCAACTCGCGTTCCTGCTTGCTGTTCGAGGGCTTGGACAATACTACTCGGCAGCATTGAGGCGAGGGCTGCACCACCAAGTCCCATCGCACATTTGCCAAAGAATTGGCGGCGCGTTTCAAGTTTCAAATATTCTTTAATCGGGTCCATTATTTGTCTCCTTTTGCGATACCTATTTCCTGGTTTAGGTGCCGCGATGCTTCATCTATCTAAAGATGATAATTCAATATCAACTCTCAAATTCGGAAGGCGTTTAAGTAGATTTTGGAGCGGTGTCGTATCCTGAATTGGATTCCTCTGGATATGTAAACGCTGTAAACTCATAAAGTTCTCAACAAGACTGATGTCACGGATTTGATTATCTCTAAGATCTAAGAGTTTCAGTTGTGTCAAATCGGCAAGAGGTGTGATGTCGCTGATCTTATTTTTGCTGAGGTCTAAAAATATCCTAAGATGTACCAGTTCAGCGAGCGGTTTAATATCACTGATTTGGTTTTTTTTCAGATCTAAAACGTCAAGTTGTGTCAAATTCGCGAGCGGCGTGATGTCGCTGATCTGATTGCCGTCAAGACTTAAGACTCTAATCCGCGTCAGTCCAGCGAGCGGCGCGATGTCAATGATCCGATTATCGTCAAGCTTTACTACCGTCAGCCGCGTCAAATTAGCAAGAGGCGTGATATTTTCAATTTGATTTCTGTTAAGTTGTAACCACGTTAGACCGTTCGCCTTTTCCAATCCCGTTAAGTCTTTTACGCCTTTTCGGTTAACAACCAGTTTTTCTAATACTTCCAACTTCTTTCGCGAGATGGACTCGTTATAATCTAAACCGAGTGCCTCTCTCACGGCAGCGGATAAGTTGCCATCCGGTATCCTCACCTTTGGGTCAAAGGAACAACCGAGGAAAACTATAAGTATCGCAAACAGTGTATAAAAACATTTCATAAGATATGTCCTCCGTTGAAAAGAACAAATCTATTCTATCAAACAGATTAAGATGCTTTACTTATTTGCAGGTGGTGGTTGAATATTTAGTTCCACTGGAGCTGCAGTATCCACTTCTAAATTATTATTTTGTTCCAAAAGTTTATGAAGTGGTTCCATATCCTGAATTGGATTTTCTCTGACATATATACTCGTTAACTTTGTAAATTTTTCAATGAGACTGATATCCTTGACCTGGTTTCTGTCAAAATGCAATAGTTTTAACTGTTTGGCTTCTGCTATGGGAGTCAGATCACTGATTTGGTTTTGTCCAAGGCTTAACTCTTCCAAATTTGTCAAATGAGTTAGTGGTGTGATATCGCTAATTTGATTTCCCCAAAGCCACAACTTTCGGATTTGTGTCAACTCAGATAGTGGTGTGATGTCGGTAATTTGATTTCTCCATACCCATAATGATGTCAAATTCTGTAAATTTTGGATAGGTGTGATGTCGGCAATTTGGTTTCCACCCAGATTTAAATCTTTTAACCGTGTTAATTCTTTGAGTGGTGAAATATCGTCTATTTGGTTTTCTTGGAGTTGCAAACTATCCAATTTTTTCAAGCCAGCGAGAGGTTTAATGTCTGTGATTTGATTTTCCTTAAGCATCGCACCTGTTAACTGTGTTAAGTTCGCGAGCGGTGCAATATCGTTGATAGCATTCTTGTGAATTCGTAGCCACCTCAAGTCTGTCATACCACTAAGAACTGAAATATCACGAATTTGAGTATCGTGGAGGTTTAATCCCTCCAACTTCGTTAAATTTTTGAGAGGTGTAATGTCAAAAATATGGCTCCCCCATAGCCATAACTGTGTTAAATTCGTTAAGCTGGCAATGTGTGAGATGTCGCGAAGTTGATTACCCCCAAGTGCTAACTCTGTCAACTGTGTCATACCAGCGAGTGGTGTGACATCTCTGACTTGATTTCTGGTAAGATATAATTTTGTCAATTGCGTCAGTCCAACGAGTGGTTTGAGATTGTTAACTTGATTATCATTAAAGACGTAAGGACTTTATTTGTGTCAAATTGGCAAGAGGTGTTATATCACTGATTTGATTACGATTAAGAGATAATGATGTCAACTGTGTCAACTTAGCGAGCGGTGTGATGTCACTGATTTGGTTATACAAGAGGTATAGTTCTGTCAACTGCGTCAATTTAGTGAGCGGTGTAAGATCACTGATTCTATTTCTGCCAAGGTACAAAACCTTTAATCCTGTTGCTTTTTCCAGCCCCGTTAGATCACTTATGCTTTTCTGACTGGTAATCAGCTGCTCCAATTCTTCCAATTCCTTTTGCGGAATAGGATCCGTTGGACCCAAATCGAGTGCTTCACGCACTACGGCAGCTAAGTTAGCATCCGGTATTGTTACAGCATAGGTGAATGAACAACTGAGGAAAACTATGAAAATAGTAAGCATTAAGCAAACATTTTTCATTTTGTAAATACCTTTATTTTTTTATGTCCAATTCCAAATCTGGAAGTTGTTTCATAAGTCTTTGAAGCGGTGTCATATCCTGAATACGATTCTTGTCTATAGCGAACCGTTTTAGGCTCGTAAAATTCTCAATAAGACTAATATCGTGGATTTGATTCTGATCTAACGCTAAATGTGTTAATTGTGTTAAACCAACAAGTGGTGATATATTACTAATTCGATTCCCACTAAGCCATAGGTGCGTTACCTGTTTTAAGTTCGCAAGTGAACTTAGATCGCGAAGTTGATTCCGTCTAATGTTTAACAACTGCATCTGCTTCAAGTTAGCAAGCGCTGAAATATCGATAATTTGATTGTCCCAAAGCCCTAATTCTGTGAGTTGTGTCAATCCAATCAGAGGTTTAATGTCGTTGATTTGATTTTCGCCGAGTCCTAATTTCGTGAGTTGTGTTAACCCTGAAAGGGGTGTAATATCACTGATTTGGTTGTCCCAGAACTCTAAGTATGTTAGTTGCGTCAATCCAGCAATAGGTGTTATGTCGCTGATTTGATTCTTCTCAAGTTCTAAAACTTTTAAACGTGTTGCTTTTTCCAATCCTGTTAGGTCTTTTATACCTTTTTCTTGAGCATGTAGTTTCTCTAATTCTTGTAACTTCTTTTGCGGAATGGATTCACTTGAACCCAAACTGAGTGCATCTTGCACTGCAGCAGCTAAGTTGGGATCCGGTATTGTTACAGTCGAATTTTTCATAAAGCAATACTCCTTTCAAATGAATACGTGCTATCTTGTTTTTGCTGGACTTCTTGCATTTTTGTCACACCGACACACAGAAAATACCTTAGTTACCTGTGAGGGTGCTTCAATATCCAATCTAATCCTGCATATCATGTGATACAACCAGAAACCGAAGTTATTCAAGAAGCGACGTTGCAATTGCCGTAAGGTCGTAGCTCCTTTGGAAGACGGATCCCTCGATTTTAGTGACAATCCTGAAACCATTATATGAAATGGTGGCACCATTTGGAGACATGTAAATGGTGCCTTTATCGGGTGCGAAAGAATTATAAAATGCTTCTTCAGCTTTTGCTTGTTCAACTTTTGCTTCTACAAAAGGCATATAGTTAGGCACTGGAAGTCCGTGACGTAAGATTGTTTCTTTCGCTTCAAAAACGAAATTGTAACTTTGGTTTTCGAAGTGCTTTTTGAAGGACTCTATGGCTTCCGAACCCCTACCAAAACTATCAAGATCAAATTCAAACTCAATAGGAAACCCAGTTGTTAGTGTATCACCGACCTTCAGAAGCGTTTTTTCTGGGAGCCATTTCCTGGCAATAACGCGGCGTTTATCATTCGCGTCAACTGCTATCATAATACCATAAGGCACAAAACCGAAATCCTGCACGTGATGCGGTTTCCCAAACACAATCTGATTTGGAATACTTATCTCGTCCCTATGTTTTTCTATCCACGCCTCCGACGCTGCAACACTCAGAACTTCACATCCTAATACCTTTTGTCCGCTTATGAAATGCTCCCACTGCTGTGCTGGAGTCTTTTCTTGAGGCGGTGGTGGAGTCTCTTCTTGAGGCGGTTCACACAGAAACAAAAGGTTGTGGTTCCTTTTGAAGACGGATCCCTCGATTTTAGTGACAATTATGCCATTATCATCTATTTTACATGAAATAGTGGCACCATTTGGAGACATGTAAGTGGTGCATATAAAATTGTCATCAGCAAGTGTTTCAAAATTGGGATGAACGATTGTTTCTTTCGCTTCAAAAACGAAATTGGAAGTTACGTTTTTCCAGTGCTCATTTGGGTCAATTTCAATTTCTTTACTATTATCAAATGAAAATTCTCTTTGGAATAGAGAATTAAAAGGAAACAATGGTATTAGTGTATCACCGACCTTCAGAAGCGTTTTTTCTGGGAGCCATTTCCTGGCAATAACGCGGCGTTTATCATTCGCGTCAACTGCTATCATAATACCATAAGGCACAAAACCGAAATCCTGCACGTGATGCGGTTTCCCAAACACAATCTGATTTGGAATACTTATCTCGTCCCTATGTTTTTCTATCCACACCTGTGACGCTGCAACACTCAGAACTTCACGTCCTAATGCCTTTTGTCCGCTTATGAAATGCTCCCACTGCTGTGCTGGAGTCTTTTCTTGAGGCGGCTCACACCCAAACAAAATCAAAAGTAGCGCGGGAAATAAAAGTCCAGTCATGTGATAAAATTTCATATATCATATCCTTCAATATGTTGTACATGAAAGAATCAAATAACTAAAACAATAATCATAGCATATTGGACCGATTGTCATTTTGTCAAGCAGGTAAATGATTGGATTGCCTCTAAATCCCAGATACAACCGCTTGCCCAATCCGATATATAACGAGTTGTGCCAGTTAACTAATTGTTTTTGTTATTTTCACAGATATTAGGTATTGTCATATAAACATATCGTCCCTACGGGACTAAAGAGGGCGTTATTACCATACTTCTATAAACATATCGTCCCTACGGGACTGAAGAGCATCCCAACCCATAGGAAACATGGACAAAGCGTTCTGCTTATGGAAAATTATCTTTTACTAAAAGTTATTTAGCACAACTCGTGATATATAATACCACATCGTTACATCAGAAAGCCGCAGGCTCCAGTGGTATATTATATCATAATCCCTTGATACCTATCACGGCCATGCTTCCAGTCTATCCATAGTCCGATACGTCGTAAAAGAGTATCATCAAATAAGTTTTCATCTGGTATTGTAAAATAAGTCCGATTCATAATCTGATGAGATGGGCACCACTAAAAAGTAGTGCTGTGCCACTTTCAAATTGCGAGTTGCAGTAATTATCGGGAATAGGAGTTCCCTCCTACAATATGTAACATCTCTGTAGGAGCGATCTCCGAATCGCGACATTTACTCATCAAGTTTAATTATCCCTTATTCAGAACTTCATCCAGATTGAGAATCAGATTTGCAATCATCGTCCATGTGGCGACTTCAACTGCATCTAATTTGTCATCAGGTTTCGATTCGCCTACAGCGACGAGTTCTTTGGCTGCTTCTGGATCCGCTTTCAATTCTTCGGAATGTGCCTGCAACGTTTCAAGTATCAACGCGGCTTCCGCTGGTTTCGGTTCGCGGGCGGTTGCCATCTCAAAGATGTAAGCAATTCGCTCCTCTGGTGTTTGACCACCCTCTTTAATCGTGCGTTCTGCGAAAGCGCGCGCCGCTTCAACGAACTGCGGATCGTTCATCAACATTAACGCCTGCATCGGTGTGTTCGTGCGTTCACGACGAATCGTGCAAGCCTCGCGTGATGGCGCATCCAAGATATTCATCTGTGGCGGCGGTGCAGTTCGCTTCCAGAACGTATAGAGACTCCTACGATACACCTTGTCCGCACCACTGTCTTTCCTAAAGGTATCAGTATTAGATCCAGTAAACCCAACGGCTTTCCAAAGTCCACCGGGTTGCGGCGGTTTAACACTCGGTCCACCGATACGTTTATACAACAACCCACTAACAGCCAAGGCGTTATCGCGCACGATTTCAGCATCAAACCGATATCTTGGGGCGCGGGAGAGCAAGACGTTATCTGCATCGCGTTCCAATTTTTCAGATGTAACTTGTGCGCTCTGTCTGTATGTTGCTGAAGTGAGCATCAATTTCTGCATTGCTTGCACGTCCCAGCCAGATGTCACAAATTCGGTTGCAAGCCAATCGAGAAGCTCTGGATGCGTAGGCGGTGTGCCTTGCGTGCCGAAGTCTTCCGACGTTCTCACGATACCTGCTCCAAAGATGTTTTGCCAGAAACGGTTAATTGTGACACGCGCAGTAAGCGGATGCTTTCGTGACAACAACCACTTTGCCAGTGAAAGCCTATTTGGCGGTGAACCCTTTATCATTGCCGGAAGTGCTGCGGGTGTCTGTGGATAGACCTGTTCGCCTCTATGTTGATATGCCCCACGTTCCAGAACATAAGCGCCGCGTGGTTCGGATCGTTCCTGCATTACCAACGTCGTAGTCAGCGAGTTGTTGAGCGAATTCCGCTTGTTTTGCGTATCCGCGAGGTCTACATAGAGTTTTTTCAACTCCTCATCGGTTGAAACATTCCGACGGTAGTATTCCCGAATTTGCGTCTGTTGATCCCCATTGCGCTTCCCTCTTTCAACCGCAATCGTATCAACGATGTTTGCTGTTACCATCGGTGCTTCGGATTCCATACGGAAGAAGAAACCG
The DNA here is from genome assembly GCA_965219695.1 of Candidatus Poribacteria bacterium. Classification (GTDB taxonomy): domain Bacteria; phylum Poribacteria; class WGA-4E; order WGA-4E; family WGA-3G; genus MSPOR6. The sequence goes on from CBDCOJ010000029.1 coordinate 340,680, forward strand.
GATGGACCAGAATAGTTGACAACTTTTAGCAGCAGTGCATTGTTGCCAGGGTTAAGTTGAATTTGGACTTTCTCGGTATCTGGTGCAGCATCACGTTGAATGTTGCTGGCAAGCACCTCTGTTTGATTTACCCATACCTTCAACGCATCGTTGCTACTGAGGTAAAGCGTTGCTTTCTGTTTGGTTTCGGAAGTGATATTCCGATAGAGATATGTCGCACTGTTCTCACCAACGATGTCGTTATGCACCTGCCCATCCTGCCAGTGCGTCTGCTGTTTCCACGTCAGTTCTTGCGAACCGAGAGTGAATTTATCCTTTGTATTGACAGGTTTAGTCTCCGGTTCATAAACATTGTAGAAGGCAATGTTGCCGTGTTCTGCGGTAAACGGGCCGGCAGAATGCCAATTCCCAATTGATACTTTAGAACCGATCGGGTAGATCGTCGGTGCATCTGTTACGGCAAGTCTGAATCTGCCCAAGTGATGCTTGCTACTCTCAGATTCATGCTTAATGCGAATCCTGAGCAGTCCACCTTCTGTGCCAAATGGATTTGCGACAAGAAAGATCGCTTGCCGACTGTTTCCACGATTGTTATTGCTTTCCAATCCCCAACCGGTTTCCGGCTTATCGTCAATGGCATTCACAATGGCAAAATCACCGCCTCCCTGTTCCTTGTCTGCCCATGCTTTTACGATGGGAACGGATGTCCAAGGGTCCTTGGGTTCGGCGGGTTCTGCTGCCTCTTCAGTTGTTTCTTCAGTGGGCTGCGCCGCATCGGTTTCTGGTGGCGCTTCCTCAGCATCAGTTTCTGCTGTAACTTCTTCGGCTGGTTTTTCTTCCACTTCTTCAGTAGGTTTCTCAGTGGCTTGTGCCGCATCAGTTTCAGGTGCTGCATCTTCAGCGGGTTCTTCATCGGTTACTGCTGCATCTTCAGCGGGTTGCGCTTCATCAGTTGCCGCAACTTCTTCAGCCGCTTTCCGTGCTTCTTCAGCTGCTTTCGCCTCTTCAGCCGCCTTAGCATCTGCAGCTGCTTTTGCCTCTGCGGCTGCTTTAGCTGCTTCAACCGCCTTTTGTGCTGTCTCCTTAGCAGTATTAAGCTCTTGCTCAGCATCTGCGGGAGGAACGATGTCAATAGACAATCCTGTCAAAACTACATTGCTATTGTCACTGCGTCCGATACCACTACCCGGCAAGGATTTGTCAGGAAGACCTTCCAGTCGGATAGCACTCCATTTACCAGCAGGTAGTTTTGCAATTACCTCATAGACTTCTTTGTCAGGATTAATACCACTCGCCAAAACGGAATTATCATCACGGATTTCAAGGATTGCACCACCTTGTGAAATAACAGCATCTGGCTTGATAAGTGTCCACCGTGGCATCCTATTTTCCCAGGCAGTTTGGGCAGCATCAACCTGCGGCAGTGGTCCTTTGCTCCGTGCGTCTAAGTCTTTGATCTCGCTATCATATTTTGCAAGTTGTGCCTTCTGCTCTGGTGTCGGCAACTTCACAACAGGGGGAGAATCCTTGCGGTTACCGTCCATTGCATTCTCGGTGATATTGTTGAAATAGGCATAAAGTTGATAGTATTCCTTCTGTGAAATTGGGTCATATTTATGGTCGTGGCACTGTGCACAACCGGCAGTTAATCCCATCCAGACGGTAGCAGTCGTATTGGCTCTGTCAACGGCATATCGGACGTAATATTCCTCGGCAATTGAACCGCCTTCGCTCGTTGTGACGTGGCACCGATTAAAACCAGTGGCTACCTGTTGATCAACGGTCGGTTCAGGTAAAAGATCACCCGCCAACTGCTCAATCGTAAACTGGTCGAACGGCATTTTATTATTAAATGCCTTAATAACCCAATCCCTATAGGGCCACATTTCACGGTAGTTATCTAAATGTAGTCCGTGCGTATCGCCATAACGTGCCACATCTAACCAAAAACGCCCCATGTGTTCGCCGTATTCGGGTTTTGCCATGAAGGTATCAATCAATTTTGGATATGCATCGGGTGAATCGTCCGCGAGGAATTGATATATTTCTTCACGGGTTGGTGGTAAGCCGGTGAGGTCAAAACTTAAGCGGCGGATGAGGGTCCGTCTATCCGCTTCTTTGGCAGGTTTTAACCCCTCTTTTTCAAGACGTGCAAGGATAAACGCATCAATTGGATTTCGCGCCCAATCTTTGTTTTTGACAGTGGGTAGCATTGGACGAATAGGTGTGGTAAACGCCCAATGTTCTTCCCATTGTGCGCCTTCGGTTATCCATTGTTTTAGGGTTTTAATTTGCTCTGGTGTTAACGTTTTATTGAAATCCGCTGGTGGCATCCGACGACTGTCGTCATCAGAGGTGATACGGAGGTAGAGTTCGCTCTCTTCTGGCTTTTTGGGAACGAGAATCGGATACCCACTCGGTTCAGAAAAAGCGCCTTCCTTTGTATCAAGTCGTAGGTTTGCCTGTCGCGTCTTTTCGTCTGGTCCGTGGCAGGCGAAACAGTTATCCGATAAGATGGGACGGATGTCTTGACTATAGTTAATGGTTGTCTGTGGGGTTTCGTGGTTATCTGCATAAGCAATCGGCAGCCCTAACATCACGATAGATAAATAGACTAACATTGCAGTTAGTGGAATGGTACTTTTAGCACTTTTCACTGGAATTCACTCCTTTTTTTAATATGGTTTGCAATCTGAAGTTGGTTTAAAAAATACAATTTTGACATAGATGGTTTTCTTGCTAAGTATTTATTAAATGTTTTCATTAAGAACCACTTAGTTTTTCGAATACGATTGGAGTCTTGAAAAAACGGATTTACTTATCTTCCCACCCGATCTCATCAAGAGTTTGTGCGGTTACGGCCTGCTCAAAAAGTGTGTCAAGGCGGGAAAGGCTCCGCATCGCAGAAACTTTAGTGATAAGCGTTTCCGGAACAGGATCAAAACGGAGATTAAGCAGTTTTAAGATGGACTCCCGCTTTGCCCGGATTTCACCTCGTTTTTCACCTCGTTTTTCACCTCGTTTCTCTCCGTGTTCTTCTCCTTGTTGAATTAGGTATTCAGCCATTGTTTGTGCCATTGTTTCTCCCTCCTCTCTACGGGATGGTTCTTTCATTTGCTGGTGAATCAGCGTTTGCAATTCTTCATGTTCTTTAGGCGGACGGCGATGCAATATCAACAGATACAGATAGAAAATGGAACGGCGCCACTGTCCTATTTTCTCTGCATCAAGTGTGTCAATATGCGTTACCGCTTCCATCAATGCAGTACGTATATCTTCTTTAGTCGCGTGTTCTTTTTGCAACACGGTTAGCAACCATCCGAACGGATGATCTGTTCTCGTTAATTCAGCTGCATCCGTGTGCTTCACACTCAGAAACAACGTATCAAATTTTGGGACAAACCCAGAGAGTATATCAGGCAAATTCATCAAGCTGCTGAGTGATAGCGGCGTGTGCCATGTCTGTTCCCCGGTGTAAAACACAATCGGAATAATCGGACGCAACTGCCACACACTTTTCGGGATGTTGTTTGACTCTAACTCGCGGCGTTGGAAATCCCATATCTGCATCATATAGAACAGTACGCGAAACCCCATCATTGGGTCAACCGTAGATTGATGTTCTATTAGGATATATATCAGCAGTTCATCTGTTGCCGATTCCCCACGAAACGGCAACAGATACACAAGGTCAGACTCCTGTTCTCGCAAGTTGTCCGGTATGAAACTCCTATTGATATGTAGAAGCCGACTAAAATCAAGTCTCTCTACAAGGTGCGCCGCTACAATTTCCAACAGTCCCCGCACGTTATCGCTATCCTCCAGCAGCCATCGCGTGCTACGGTCGTGGAAATGTTCTATCGGAAAATCAAAAGATGTAAGTGCTTCTATCTCTCTGTCAGTCATAACAGAATTTATGTTATGTAACGTTATAGCAATCAAAAAGTTTAAAAATGATTATGCCATTTTAAGACGTAAAAGGTTTTGTTGTCAATATTTTTTTTGAATTGGAATGTGGTTTTGTTGAGGATGTAACAAAAATCTGATATAATTTTAATCAAGGTTTGTCAAGAAAATGGCAAGTAGACAGATTTTTTGAGGTACATCAAAATGGCATTTAGTGATTTCAAAGCAATCCCTGAAGTTCAGGAAAGATTTGGGATACGACATGTAGAGAATGACTTTATAGAAACTAAAAACAGTGTGGGGCCTTCAGAACAATTTTTACAAGAATTTGATTTTAACCGAGAATATATTGACGTTCTCACCTCCGAGGGTGCGCGGTGTGAGGCAATTATCTTCCCCGTTTTGCGTGAAGTCTACAAAGGATATGCTGAGGACTACGCACTCTGGATAAAAAAACCGATTGCTTATAATGATGTCCTAAGCGGCACGCCTGATTATTTCATTTCAACACGATCTGAGTTGGGCAAACTCGTTGTCGGCACGCCATTGATAATGCTGGTTGAGGCAAAGAAGAACGATTTTGAAATAGGTTGGGGGCAATGTCTTGCGGAGTTAGTCGCCGCGCAAAAGATAAACGAGGATACGGAACATCCTGTGTACGGTATTGTCAGCGATGGAACTCTTTGGCAGATTGGACATCTTGTCGGTGAAACCTTTACCCAAAATCGAACAAGTTTTAGCGTGGATAATTTGCCTGTTCTCTTTGGTGCTATTGATTCTGTTTTTAAAGCGGCAAGAAACTCTGCCCCATAAGTACTTTTACCGATTTGTATAAAGACTACCTACTCAGTTGCAATCTTCTCAAAAATGATAACATGCTGCCACGGCAGGCCATCAAGCGTCTCTATCCAAGACAACGGATGCGGTGTCGCTTCTTTAATTACCTGTAATTCACTCATCTTGTGCAGACGTTTAATCGGGACACTGTCATCTTCCAAGCGGTATTCTACAAAAGCTATCCTACCACCTACTTTGAGGGCACGACAGATATTCTGCATCATCTCATACGGATGCGAAAATTCATGATAAACATCTACCATAATGGCGAGGTCAACCGAATTGGGTGGCAGTTTTGGGTCGGTAATCGTGCCTAACACGCCTTTGATGTTGGTAATACCTTCTTCCGCCATCTTCTCAGCAAGGATGTCAAGCATCTCTTGCTGAATTTCAACGCCGTAGATGGTTCCCGTTTTGCCAACTATAGGTGAAATACGCCGGGCAATGTAACCTGTACCAACCCCAATATCTGCGACAACATCGCCCTCTTTTATCTTCAGCATTTCAATGAGGGTGTTTGGCATCTCTTCGCGTTCACGTTCTGGGCGTTCTAACCATCCCGCAGCGAGATGTCCCATGACCTGCGATATTTCGCGTCCCATATAGATTTTGCCGATTCCGTCTCGGCTTGGGGGGCGTTGTTCATAATGTGTGCTTGCTGGACGTGTCTGATCAGTTTTTGAGTGCGAATCGCCTTTTGGTGAAGTTGTTGCATAGGTCAGCAGAAAGAGTATGCTCACAAAGATAGCACCAATCTTTGTGAGTTTTCGGGGTTGGAAACCCTTCCAACCAGAAATATATCGGGGTTGAAAACCCCTCCAACAAGAGTTCCGAAATTTTGTAATCATCGGTTTACCACCTTCCGAGATAGAGACCTCGGTTTTCCATCGGTATTGGCACCCGAACACCTTTCTGCCGTTGCGAGTCAACGATAGCGAAAACCATTTCGGTGCTACGATGTGCAAGTTGAATGTTGCCTTGTGTTTCAGTATCAGTGTCTATCGCTTCAACGATGTCCTCAATACATCCTACGGTGCCACTTTTACGTTCAAAAGGCGGGAATTGCGCGTCTAAAATTTCATTAAACTGCCCCTGCCGTTTGCGAAGTTGAAAACCGAGTCCATTGTTGAGAGAACGGACTGTGCCTTCACTACAATTCACTTCAAATTCGTAAGCAGTGCCAGGGATGCTGATGCCGTTGATACCGTTCTGAAAACGGATGAATCCCATGACAATTCCCGGGTCAGAATCGGTTTGGTTATCCTCAAAGTCGGCATCATCAACAGCGACGTTGCCTTGCACGTACTCTATCGGCGAGTCACTTGCTAAAAAGAGGATTAGGTCGGCAGCGTGTGTGTAACCCCATAAGGCAGAACCGCCCGTATAGGAGATGATAGAACGCCGCTCACCTAATTCGCCGCTTTCAAGGATTTCACGCATCTTGATGTAGCCGGGTGTAAAACGTCGCTGTGTGCCGAGATTGAATTTGATGTTGTATTTTTCACACACCGCAAGCATGGCGTCCGCCTCTTCCATAGATGCACAGAGCGGTTTATCGCAATAGATGCCTTTGACGCCATTTTCTGCAGCAAATTGCGTGATGTCAGCGTGGTTTCCCGGACGCGTGGCAATACTGATAATATCCGGTTTTTCCTGCACTATCATCTCTTGGTAGTCAAGGTAGTACTTCGGGATGTCCCATTTGTCGCAGACATATTTTGCTTTTTCTTCAACGACATCTGCGGCTGCAACAATTGTTGTTCGTTCAAAAGCGGTGTACCCAGCAGCATGTGAGTAAGGTAGCGCGCCGTGTGGTGTTTCTCGCACCTCTTCATCAATGGTGCCGCCCATCCGTCCGCAGCCGACAATACAAACGCGGTATTGCGTGGTTTCCATTGGAGTTCCTCCATTAAGTTTCGTCTTGAAAATTGAAGATTTCTGTTAAGCGGTTAATTGAACAACATCCTGTTTAACAACTTCCTTTATATGTCCATAAGATGCGGTTTGTGTTAGTTCTTGTACCTCTGGTGACAAGCGGTTGACGATTGGCTCTGGCAGTCCTGACCTGCCTTCATATTGAGGACGATACCGAAGAATAAGGAACCGCCTATCCCGATCTTTTGGTCTCCACTGCAAAACACCATGTGTCAAGAGTTCAGAGATGACAAGGAAATCACCCGCTTTCGGTGTGAGGTTGGTAAAAACATCGTCTGGCTCCGGATCAATGCCATCTGGTCCGGGTATCAGAAGGTCTTCAGGTCGTTCAAATTGGCTCTTATGCGAACCCGGTATAACAATAAGTCCGCCATCACCAGGATTCACATCTGTCAAATAGAAGAAAGCTACGAAATCGTTGCAGTAGATTTGTTGATTTTTAACTTCATATCGGGTAAGCCAGTGGCGTCCTTCACGTGCACAATGCAGCCCTGCAGGATTTGTTCCCATCGGTTGTCTGTCGGGATTGTGCTGTTCCAGTGTAAGCGTGCCTGTTACAAATCTTGGCATATCAAAGGTGAATTCTTTGACGAGGGGCCAGATAGCGGGATGTACCGTCATCGCTTCAAGCGAACGGTCAAATGCGAATCCATGTTCATATCTACCGCCTTTACCGGGTTCTAACTCACGCGGACGCGTCGTAAATTCTTCGGGGCGTTCATCAAGTGGCATGTGGATATATCTGTCAACTGCCTCTTGTGCCGCTTTCAGTGCATCTCCTGTAACAGCGTTTTTTATGTGTAGATAGCCTGTAACGTCAAATAGATAACGTTGTTCTGGTGTCATTTCTCTTCCTTTTAGGTTAGCTGGACATGTTCCTGTTTAACAATATCCTTGATATGTGTATAATGCGCGTGTTGTGAGAGTTCACGGGTTTCAGGGGAGAGACGTTCCATCACTTCAGGTGGAAACGGGTCTCTGTGCCCCCTATTATCTTGAAAAAACTGCGTTTTGTAGCGCAAGATGAGAAATCGGCGATACCGTGCCTTCGGTTTCCAGATAAGAACGCCATGTGTGAGCAGTTCGGACATGACAATCGCATCGCCTGCGCGTGCGGTAACATTAACGAGAGCAGGATGGAGTTCATCTGGTGGATTCTCAGGGTCTGGAAAGAAAATCCCTTCTGGTCGTTCAAAACCGGCTTTGTGAGAACCCGGTAATACCACTAATCCACCATCGCCCGGATAGACATCGGTGAAATAGAAAAAGATGGCAAAGTCGTTGTTGTGAATTTTTCCGTTCTTAGCGACGTAGCGTCTTGTCTGCCATCCGCAATCTTCACGGGCACAGTGCAGTTTGCCGATAACCTGATCATGTTCAGGACCTTTTGCGACCAGAGACCCGCGATTAAAACGCGGTCTGTTGCTGGTCAATTCTTTTACAATGGGCCACGTTTTAGGGTGAAGTGTGAGTGCCTCAAGCGATTTGTCATAAGAAAAGCCGTTGGAAAAACCGCCACCGCCATAACTAATACCTGGTGGAAGTTCGTCTGCTGGAGTTTGGACGCAGCACTCAACAGCATTTTGTGCGTTTTGCAATTCTGCATCGCTGAGAACGTTTTTTAGGTGGAGATACCCCGTTAAATCAAAGAGATATCGTTGTTTAGGAGTCATAATTCCCTCCATTTCTGCTTATGCCGTGAATTGTATCATGTTTTTTTATATTTTGAAACAGAATTCATTCCATAGCCAGAGGCATTCAATTGTCGATATTTACACCTAAAAGTGTTAGTGCTTCTTTAGATTTTGCTGCAAATAGCGTAATGCATAAGCTATTTCTGTGTTTCGGGAAGTGCGCAACAGACTAAAGGTTGCGTTCCGTAATGCACACATCACTTGAGGTATATTGCCACACCGGACTTGAGACGCATCCTCATCAAAGAACACATCCCGTGTGTGATGCGACAGGTTCTCTATCGTCCAATGCCCACGACGAAGCATCAAAATCCGTTCTGCTGACCCACACACAGGTGTCAAACTTGTTATGCCATATTGTGTCATAGTGGTCTTTTTTCCCGTGCGCGTTTGGAGCCAGCCATTCTCTTTTTCAATAGTGCTGTAAATATCTGTGTGTGCGCCGAGGTCATCAAGTGTCCGTTCGAATGTCTTTGTGTGGTTTGCTGTTGTGTGAGTGGCTGAAGAGCCAGGTTCAAATACGGAGCGAATATCTTCTAAGAGTTTGCGTTGGTTATCTTTGACAGGCAAGACATAATCCGCATTTGCATCGCATAAGTCTTGAAAAAACTTGCGTTGTGTGAGCAATGCGTCTGTTGTCACCACTTTGCCTGCGACATCAAATGCTTCAAGGATGCGTGTGGCAATAGGGATTTCATTTGTCTTGTCAGGCACGGATCGCTGTGTGAGGGGTATACCGAGTTGATGGCTCATGACAGATAAAAGATGTGTGATTTGCGCATCTTGTGTGAGACTACCACATAAAGTTTTGCCATCTATCGCAACTTCGTCCTTATCTTCTGCGTCAATAGTTGCGAACACATCCGCTGCCCACTCGCTAAGTATTTTTTCTAAAGCACCGATGTCTAAATCTTTGAAACAATAATGGAATGTTGAGGCACAAGGTGTCTTCGGATGCGTGAACCCAAGGGCTACAGCGAGTTCAGGCGGACAAGTGCGCCCCCATTCTGCAATAGCACTATAACTATGATCCCTACACATCATGGCGACCACAGAAAGACCTAAAATAACGTGAGCTTGATAATTAAAAACTGGTAAATAGAGAACCCCTTTGTTATTATGAAGTATACCAAATACTTACAAAGGAGTTCTCTGATGGTATCATAACACTTTTCTGTGAAATTGACGACTTTTTTCTTGCGTATGAACAATATAAAGCACAACACAGTTGCCGGAAATCCCCGGAACTCGCAATACCCGTGGCAGACCCAGGAGCCTTTGTCCGAGCGAAGTCATGACGATACTTGTGCTTTTTCATCATAAGCGGTATAAAACTTTAAAGCTTATTATCAGGATTATGTCTGCGGTCAGCTGCGTTGGGCGTTTCCGAACCTTGTCAGTTATAGTCGTTTTGTGCAGCTCTCACAACAGGTATTGACACCTTTGTTTGTTTTTCTAAACACCCGCTTCGGTGTGTGTAGTGGGACTTCCTTCATAGACTCTACACCGCTGCCGGTCTGTCACAATCGTCGGATTTCAACGCATCGTGTCTTCACTGATTATGCGGAGCGTTCTAAAACCTCTATGGTATGGTTCTATCAAATCAACGCTGAATGCGCGTATGGCATTCAGCGGGTTCAAACTACATCTCGTTATCAACGACCAAGGTGAACTTTTGTCAACTATGCTAACAGCAGGAAACGTAGATGACAGGAAACCCGTGCCACAGTTGTGTCAAGGGCTCTTTGGCAAAGTCTTTGCCGATAAAGGATACATCTCAAAAGACCTGCGGGAGAGACTCCAAGAAGACGGTGTGTCTCTCATTTACAAGGTGCGTAAGAATATGAAACCTGAACCCTTGTCTGATGCTGATGCAGCACTTCTAAAAAAAGGATGCTCATTGAGTCGGTGAATAAAGAACTCAAAAGTCAGACAGAGATACAACACACACGGCATAGAAGTCCTGTTAACTTTCAAGTGAACACAGTTGCTGCCCTGATCGCTTATACCTGTTTGAAGAAGAAACCTTCACTCAAACATAAAGAACTTCAGGAAAAAGACTGTCAGTTGCCAATGATATGTAAGTTCTAAAAATATTTATCAAACTCACGTTAAAATAGCGGATAGTGGATGTCGTTTTCCGCGTGGGTTGCGTTTATCAGGAACTTTTGCTAACATATCAAGGAAGTGGCGAGATTTACTATTCGTCATTATTCACCTCAAGTGATTTGTAGTTTATACTATCAGGTAAAGTATATCAGATGTGGCGTGACTTTCACACCACATCTGAATATCAAGTATAGATACCAACTTATTTTCGACAATTGAATGCCTCTGGCTTTTTAGGTGTGTAAATATTTTGACATTTCTGGTTTTTTGTGGTATTTTTTATAATATGAACTACTTGAAAGTTTGTGATTATCGCGAATCGTTTGGTACAAGGTATTTATTAGGCAAAAGTTTGAGCACCTTGGATTATCTATATATCGTTTAATTTGACATTCAAAACTGGTTATCTAAATTTATTTTGAATTTGTTATGGGAGGAACACAGAGAGTTTTATGAAGCATTTCACATTTATTCCACTGATTCTAATCTTATTTACTTGTTTTGGTTGTGATACGAAACAGAAAGGTCCCAGTTATCTGTCGGTCGGGAGAGATAAACTTATTGAAAGTGGAAACGCTGTTGAAGCAGTTAATCTTCTCATAGAGGCAGAGAAAAAAGAGGAAGATAAAACAGAGCCGCGTGCACTGCTCGTAATAGCATACTCACACGCGCTTGCATCGGGTGCAACAAAGGGGCAGGACTTTGAATCAGAATATAAAAAACAGAAAACCCAAAGAATAGCTGCCTTGAATGAAGCAGAGATCAACAAAATGATCGAAATTCTCAATAAACGTTCAGAAGTCCAACAAAATGGGTTTCAGGCATTGGTTGAAAAAGGAACTGACGCTGCTGTTTTAATAATTGATAATCTTGCCCAAGGTTTATATCCAAATATACAGAAGAATCTTATTTCGACACTTGAACAAATGGGAACTAAGGCGATTGATCCTATCTTAGATGGCGTAGCCGATGCAGAGGTGAATCCTGCTGTAAAAATGAAACTAATTCAAGTGCTCGGCAAAATTGGTGATGAGAAAGCGGCTGAAAGATTAAAATCTATTGATACCACCAGCATGAGCGATGCGCTCAAAATGGCAGTTTATACGACCCTTTATCGACTCGGTGATAGAAAATATAAAACTGAAATTCTTGCAGGACTAACAGCAAATGAAGTAGAGGTGCGACGTGCTGCAGCAAAAGCAATGGCTAATCTTAAAAATGTCAACACAAACATGCTTATCACAGCACTTAAAGACGATGATTCACAGGTAATTATTGACATCGCAAAGGCTCTATCTGTACACAAAACCAAAGATGCTGTTGAACCATTAGTAAATATAATCAGAAGTGAGCACAGTTCAAAAGCAAAGCAAGCCGTCTTAAATACCCTTGCTACCTATATTGAAGCAGGCAGCGGTCTTACAAGAGGGTTAGCAAGTCGTATGACGTATTTACTTATCAATAAAGAGGTGAACAATTCAGATGATCGCTTGATGTTAGTGCAATTTCTCAAAAAACGGATGGTGGATAAGTTAAAAGCATCAATGTTATTTGAGGATGAACTTGAGACAAAACTTTACAATTATGTCCAAAATGAAGAAGAGAGTGCATTTGTAAAAGTTGAACTCAATGAACTTCTTAACCTTGTTAGAAAATAGGCTGCTCTGTGGATGTGAATTCTGTATACGGATTTAATTTTATATAACCTCTCTCATAATAATGGGAGAGGTTTAGATTTTGTTTGGTAAAGGTAAACTCCTTTGATGTCGTTGCAAATACTACATTTTTACTTAAGCAACGCGATATTAAAATTTTCTTGACACAAAAACATATCTGTTTTATCATATTTCTGTATACTAATTTCTCGGATTCCCGACGAAAGTTAACTAATCTGAATTTATACTATACACAGATTTGACATTTACGTTGATGTTAGGAGGAAAACGAACTTAACATGAAAAAACTTTTAACGATATGCCTTGTTTTAACATGGGTTGTGTCGTTTGGCTGTAAGCAGGAAAAAATCATTCCTGAACTTAAACCGGGCAGACAAAAATTATTAGCTGGTCTCGCAATAGAAGCAGTTGAACATCTCAAACTTGCCGAAATAGAAGAAAAAAATAAGGATGAACCTCGGGCGCTCCTGCTAATTGCGTATAGTCACGCACTGTCTACAGAGGCTACGTGGCTAAAGAGCAACAATTTGGAAACCGAATATCGGAATGAACGGACACGGCGACTTGCTGAACTGAACACATCTGAGACGGAAGAAATCTTTCAAATCCTTAATGAGAGACATCTCTTTCAAAAAGATGTTAGACAAATCCTAATTGATAAAGGTGTCCCTGTCGTACCACTCATTTTGAAGAGTTTTATTGAAAAAGAGTATTCGAAAGCTCATAAAGATTTCGACTATATCCTGACACAGATCGGCAGTAAAGGCATTGATGAACTCTTCACCGCAGTAGATAACGCAGAAACCTCTATTCCAGTCAAGGATAGATTGATACGTATTATCGCAGATATTGGAGATCCTTCGGCCCAGGAAAGGTTAGAATCTCTTAAAAATACAGTATCGGATACTGGGTTGAAGATAGAGATTCTTTCCGCCCTATATCGACTCGGCAATAAAGCATACCAAAAGGATATCGAGGCAGGTTTGAGCGATAATAATGTTTTAGCACGTCAAGCCGCCGCGAGATCAATGATATTGCTCAATCAACCGTCTACTGATAAAATGATCAAGGCACTTAAGGATCCTGATGATGCAGTTCGGTTAGCAATTGTCCAAGCATTAGAAAAACATACTGATAAAAACGCAGTAGATAACTTGTTTAGTATGCTAACCAACAATTCCAGTATCAACACGAAAAAGGCTGTTGTGGAAACCCTAAGTCACTATGCTGACAATGGTCTTGCAGACGGATTGGCACCACGTCTAATCACGTTGTTGATAAGCATTGAGATTCCTGAGCACGAAGATAGGCATGAAGATAGAGTTTTTATTGTCCAACTGCTTAAAAAACCAGCACTGATTAAGCAAATTCAAGCATCAGATCCACTTGATAATTTACAGCATAAACTCTACGATTATTATGAAAATAAAGAAACTAACCCCACGGTAAATGGTGTGCTCAACGAACTACTCCTTGAACTTGATAAAGGTGAACTTGAAGAATAAGTAGCCAATGTGTTAGTTAATAGCGGATTGTCGTATCGCTTGTAGGTATTACTATAACCATCACACTCTTCTCTGATAGTTGAGTTTTCATCATTATAGTGAATTCTACAATTAACTTTACATCTGAACGGTAGGAGGGAACTCCGATTCCCGACTATTAGTGGTTGCGTCGCGATTCGGAGATCGAAATCAACGGTATGAACGCCATTTAGGCATTCACCGCCTACAGAATATATGTAAACTTATTTACATAATTTACTATAACAAGGAGAAAACCCATGTCCAATTATCCATCGGACATCAAAATTACCAAAATTGAGCAGGTTACAGTTGAGATTGACCAGCCCGCCATTGGTTGTAACTCTGGTGCCAAAGAGATAAAACAGCCAGACCCAAATGGGAAGTGGCGTGAAGGAATTACCCGTATCTACACCAACGATGGGACACTCGGATGGGGACCTACCAGTTGGGGTTCAGCTGCTGAAGAAGCAAAATCTGCCCTAAACAAGAATCCTTTTGAACTGTTGAATCCTGAAAATGGAGTCGTTGAAGCATACCGCGGATTTGAAAATGCTCTGTGGGATTCTATTGGGAAAATACTTGGCAAACCTGCTTATGAACTTATGGGAACTGAATCCTACGGCAATGGGTTACCCGCCTACGATAGCACCATCTATTTCAACGATCTATTATATGAAACGGAAGCGGAAGGGCTCAAACGGATTGAAGATGATGTGAAAAAGAGTTTGGCAGATGGATTTACAGCGTGCAAAATGAAAATGGGACGCGGAAATCACCTTATGGAACGCAAAGCCGGATTACAGCGCGATATAGAAGTTGTCCAACTTGCACGTAGCACTGCTGGAGAAGGTTTCAATATCCTTGTTGATGCAAACAACGCGTATACCTATGATGAAGTTATTACCTTTCTGAATGAGACAAGCAATTGCGATGTGTTCTGGATTGAGGAGATGTTTGAAGAGGATGTTGAGTTATACCGCAATCTGAAGGCTTATATCCAAGAAAAAGGACTGAAAACTTTAATCGCTGATGGCGAAACCCGCACCCGTGCACCGCTTGAATTCTACGACCCGTTTTTTGAAGCAGGCGTAATAGACGTTATCCAACATGATATGAAGGGACTTGGTGTTACTGGTTGGCGGAAGCTTGCCGATATGGCTGCTGCGGGCGATGTTAAATGTGCCCCGCATAACTGGGGTTCGTTGCTCGGTTTTTTCCTTAGTCTCCAATTCGCAAAAACAATCCCGCATTTTCTCTATGGCGAAGTCGCAACCCTCACCAGTGATGTGATTGATGTCTCCGGCTACGGATTCAAAGATGGAACGTTCACTGTACCTGATACTCCCGGACTCGGTTTAGAATTTAATCAAGATGTGTACGATGAACACTATGCCGGTAACGAGCATTGGCAGATCGCAACGTAGGAGGGACAATTTGCAAAGTCGGTAAGGGAATGAATTTATAAGGAGGAGTTTTATAATTTTCTAAAAAACTATAGTGGTATGACTTTGAGTTTATTTGACTATCCCAATGAAGACTACCTTACCTGCAAAGAAGTTTCAGAAGTTTTGGGGGTTTCTACCGCAACCGTTAGAAATTGGGTAAAACTGGGGCACATTAAGCCAGCAGCGGTTCATTTAAATAATAGATTTTTAAGATCTCACATAGAAGATATTAAGAATCAAATTGCTGATGGCTCTCTTGCAAAACTCAATAAACGTGCTAATAAAGGAAATTCTATCTCTAAGATTATCCCCGCAGAATATGCAGATAATCGTGAAGTATTTGAGTCCATTTCAAAAATTACTGAACTTTTCAAAAATTATAATCTTGATAGGGATACAGTCCTGCTTGTAACTGCTCTAAATTTACTAAGGCAGGTTGGCTTAATTGAAAATACGCGATATTTATCTCTTAATTGTATCAACTATACTAATGAAATAGTAAAAACTGAAATAGAAGAATGGTTGGATAGCCAAGAAGTCAGTCAAATCACAAAACATTATAATGAAATTTTTGATGCTGAAATCCCGATAAATTGTGATTTTTTAGGGTTGCTGCATCAGTCATTACTAAATGAGGGAGAGAGGTCAAAGACTGGTTCATATTACACACCAAAACATATTGTTGATGAAGTAGTTGAGGAAAACATAAAAAGCAGCCGCACTGTTCTTGACCCTTGCTGTGGGACTGGTCAGTTCTTACTTTCAGCTGGTAAAAAAATAGATAACCCCTGTGACCTATGGGGTTTTGATATTGACGAAAGTGCTGTTAGACTTGCAAAGATAAATCTTTTTTTAAAGTTTCCAAAACATAGATTTAAACCAAACATTTATTGCGAAAATTCATTATTAGAAGATGGTAACGGTATCCCTAACTTTGATTTAGTTATAACAAATCCGCCTTGGGGGTACCATTTCTCTAAAGATGAAGAGTTATTACTAAAAAAGAAATATCAAGATATTAAATCAAACGAAGCGTTTGCATATTTTCTCGAGGCGGGGATTGAATTTTTGAAAGAGGGCGGCATTCTTTCCTTTATCTTACCCGAGGCAATCCTAAACATTAAAATCCATAAAGATATTAGAGAAAAAATCCTTAAGCAAACTACAATTAAAAAAATTAAATACTTCAATCGTCCGTTTGATGGGGTTTTTACAAATGCCGTTCGAATAGACTTGGTAAAGAAAAAAGCAGACAAAAATTCTTTCATTGCAGAAAAAGAAGATTTGTTATTTCATCCTGAGCAAATACGATTATTATCAAATAAAGATTTTATTTTTGATGTTTTTACAGACAAAAGTGATTATGAGTTGACAGATAAGGTGTTTTCTGTCCAACATAGTACGTTAAAAGGTAATGCAATATGGGCTCTTGGGATTGTTACTGGGAACAATAAAAAACACCTACAAGAAAACAATAGTAGCGACTTAGAACCAATTCTAATTGGTAAAGACATCAAAAGATTTCGCACGAAAAAACGAGTAAATTTATTAGGTTTATACCAGATGAGTTTCAACAAGTTGCACCAGAAGAAAAATATCGAGCAAAAGAAAAATTGCTATATAAGTTTATTTCTAAGCAATTGGTCTTTGCTTATGACAATAAGCAAACCCTTACCCTTAACAGTGCTAACGTATTGATACCAACAATATCTAATTATCCTATTAAAACAATTCTGGCACTGTTTAATTCAACTCTATATCAATTTATCTTTGAAAAGAAGTTTGGTGCTATAAAAGTATTGAAAAGCCACATAGAGCAATTACCGTTGCCTGATATTAACAAAAGGGAACATATTAAGTTTGAGAAGTTGGTCGACGAACTACTAAAAAAAGATCTTGGTAGGGAAGAACGTAAAAGCCTATACAAGAAACTTGATGATGAAGTGATGAATTTATTCTCTTTAGATGAACAAGAAAAGAATCGTATATATAATGGAGTGAATGTTTCAGATAAATTATTAGAAGTAAATTAAACATGGATGTCTTAAAACAAAAACTGAATAAACTTATAGAAGAACTTTCTGAGGATAAAAAAGAGATAATTAGAAATAGACTGCATGATCTGGTATCGGTTTACCCATTTAATGAATATGAATATATGATCTCATCTTTAATGGGATTCGGAAAGATAACTCTGGATGATTATTACGAGATTAGAGATGATTACATATCACATAATACATATTTATATCTTTTCGAGATCGCAGCTCCAAGAGGTTTTGGGGAAAGATGGGCACAAGGACAACTAATGTCTCTTGAACCAGATTTTTTAAAACCAACAAAGAAACTTGATGAAGAATATAACGGTCAATACGACATTGCACTACCTTACGAAGACGAACTTATAAAAATTGAAGTAAAAGCTTCCAGAGCAGTTGACGGAGAAAGCGATGAACCACTCTACGTAAAGGCCTTATCTTACCAAAGTAACCGACCATTTTGGATGAATTTCCAACAAATTAAACCTGCGTGTGCAGATGTGTTTATCTTGATTGCTGTATGGAGAGATGTTATTAAATACTGGGTTATTTCTTCTACTGAAGTCCAAAGCAACAAATACTATTCTAAGGGACAGCACCGAGGAAATATTGGTGAGGGTCAATTACATATCAAAGATGACAAATTGAAGAGTTTGTACAATATGAGTGCAACCCAAAAGAGTTGAAACAAACCGTTATTGATGCTTATGAAAGACAAAATAACTAAATTATGTTCGCAATCAATGTCGCAATGAGCAGAGGCGTAGATAGTTCCGTCACTGCTTGTAGCGGTATATGAACAGAAAAAAGGAGAAGTGTATGATGTATATCAAAAGATTTACGTGTTTAATTTTGCCTTGTTTTATCTTGGCATTTTTTTATCTTCCTAAAGTTCTGGCACAGGATATAATTGTTGAGGATATAGAAGTCATTGATCTCAAATCGAGAAGTGTTGTCGGCAAGTACGTTGTGGGCGAGGAGGGCCTTGAGTTAGGTAGTGTCTATCTCATTGACAGGGATTATTTTGTCAAGGATATGTCAGAAGAGTTCGAAGGCGCAACGTTTATCATGACGGCAATGGATGATGAAGGTTCTAAAGGTGCTGATTTCATCACATTTAGAGTTAAAGTTCCTATAGTCGTTTGGCTGGCTACTGACAAAAGATGGGGAAATCCGCCAAAATGGGCCTCAGACGGTAATAGATGGAAAGAGCAGCCTGATTATTTGGTCCAAACCAATGAGGAGGATACGGATATTTTCGTCCTTCTGAACAAGGAGTTTCCCGCGGGCGACATATCTCTCGGTGGTAATAATGATGCACCTGCAAACTTGGCTCCGATGTACTGGGTATTCCTAACGCGTGGTGCCGAAGGGGCTGCTGTGGAGGCAACGGACAAACTCACGACGACATGGGGAAAATTAAAGAACAATCGCTAAAGAAAATGACTTCAGCTACTTCTTCAGTGTCAGCACACTAAGGAGTGTAAAGAGCAAAGCCAGCCATCTCGGCTGGCTTTTTATTGGAGGGTATTGCCTAACTAATGATATTCTGAAAACGACCTCTTTTTTCTTTCCGCTAACCGCTTGCTGTGCCGGATTAACCCGATAATGGTCCGATTCCTTTCTAACAGTCCAAGAATTTTTCCTGACAAATCCGCTATTATGTGGTATAATTATAAGCAAATCGATAGATACACCGCTGGCTTAAGCGTGTTGTACTTTGCACCAGACTTTTAACTTACTGGGTAACCCCATGAAAAAGATTCTCGTCGCAATGAGCGGTGGCGTAGATAGTTCTGTCACCGCTGCCATGATGGTTGACGCAGGCTATGATGTCACCGGCATCACCATGCGCCTCGGTTCACCCGATACCATTGAGGTGGAACCGGAACGTCCCAACTGCTGCTCACTTGAAGGTATTGAGGACGCGCGGCGCGTTGCTACTCAACTCCGTATCCCCTTTTATGGCGTCAATTACGAGGATATTTTCCAAGAACAGATTATTGACTACTTTGTGGAAGAATACCTCGTTGGTCGCACACCCAGTCCCTGCATGGTATGTAACCGTGAACTGAAATTCGGCAAACTCCTCGACCTTGCAAAAACTTTGGAATGTGAAGCAATTGCTACAGGACACTATGCCCGAATTGAGCAGCATCCTGAGACAGGACGCTATCTTTTACGCAAAGCTCTTGATGTTAGTAAAGACCAATCCTATTTCCTCGCTGCGTTAACACAGGAGCAACTACAATGTGCCATGATGCCTCTCGGTGAATACACGAAAACTGAGGTGCGTGATCTTGCCCGGAAGTATCAGTTGCGGACTGCCGAAAAAATTGAAAGTCAAGAACTCTGTTTTGTGGCAGACACCAATTATAGACGTTTTCTTCAAGACAGAATTCCTGAAAAGATTGAAAGCGGTGATATTATTGACAAGGATGGCAAAGTTCTCGGCAAGCATCAGGGCGTGCCATTTTATACCGTCGGGCAACGGCGCGGACTTGGTATTGCAGTTGGCAAGCCTCTCTATGTGACGCAGCTGAATGCATCTCAGAATACTGTTACTGTAGGAGAATCCGACGATCTCTTTGAGGACACCATGCATGTTGAACGTATTAACCTCATCTCCATTGAGAAGATGACGGAACCGATCCGCGCACACGTCAAAATCCGATCCCGTGACGATGGTGGTCCCGCTACAATTTCTCCAATCAACGACACAGAAGCAACCGTCCAGTTTGACGAACCGCGCCGCGCAATTACGCCCGGTCAAGCTACTGTTTTTTACGATGGAGAATATGTCCTCGGCGGCGGTTGGATTAAGGCATCTTTGTAACACAAATACCGTGGCAATGAAACCAAAACTTCTCTGCCTTCTTGGTCCCACAGCAGTTGGCAAAACTGAGATAGCAATTCAACTTGCACAACACCTCAACGCTGAAATTGTCTCCGTCGATTCTCGCCAAATCTATCAACAGATGGACATCGGCACTGCCAAACCTACCTCCGAAGAACAGCAAGCAGCACCACATCACCTCATAGACTGTGTAGACATCACACAACCCTTCTCTGTTGCCGACTATCAATCCCTTGCGGACGCAGCAATCATTGATATACAGAATAGAGGTAAACAGGTCCTGCTTGTTGGTGGTGCAGGGCTCTACTTTCGAGCAATAGTTGATGGTTTGTTTGAGGGACCAGGAGCAGATGTTTCGTTCCGAAAAAAGCTTGAACAAGAGGCAGCGCAACATGGTGCGGATGTCCTTCACAACCGTCTCCGTGCTTGTGATCCAGAGTCTGCTGACCGAATCCACCCTAACAACTTAACGCGCGTTATCCGTGCCCTTGAAGTCTATGAACTGACGGGTATTCCCATGTCCGAACACCAGCAGCAGTGGCATCCTGAAAACCAACGTTATCCATTTACTGCCTTTGGATTAACGATGCCACGCGAACTGCTTTATCATCGTATTGAACAACGCGTAGATGTAATGCTTGCAAATGGATTGATCGCAGAGGTTGAATCGTTGTTAGCGGCGGGATATTCGCGTGATACCTTTGCACTTCAGAGTTTCGGCTATAAAGAGTTAATAGCATATCTGGATGGCAAATGTACATATCTGGAGGCGATTGAACAATTAAAGCAGAACACCCGCCGGTTTGCAAAACGGCAGTTGACATGGTTTCGTAAGGATACGCGCATTGAATGGGTGAATCGCGAGGTAATTTCGGATATTGTGAAGCATATTTTGGAAAAGTCGGAAATATTTAACAATTCTTGAGCCCGATAGTTTGTTCCTGATTTGAGAAAATAAGCGTTTGTAGTCGCGCAATTCATTGCGCCTCTTCTAACCTATTGAGGTGTCATTACGCTTCTAATTTAGAAGTCCAAAACTGAATGGTTCTATAAAACGCGCTCCTTGACTCTGTCAACCGGTTTTGATACAATTCAAGTGCTGATGCATAGCAAAAAGGAAAGAAAATGGAGTCGTTACCTTGATAATTTCCGTGATTTTATCGCACGTGTAGGATTCAGGATTTTACAAGTCCCCGATACACCACAAGAGTCAGTTGGCAGACATCTTTTGCTTGCATATCTTGACCAGTTTGTTAAAATCATTGATGGTTTTATGCATATTGAAGTGCAAACCGGCAGAGGCAGAATGGACATCATTATCACCCATAACCAACAAAAATATATCGTAGAGACAAAAATTTGGAGAGGTGATAATCGGTATCAGGCAAAAGGCAACTTGCAGTATATCTCAATACTGAGGGCGTAACGGAGGGATACTACATCGTCATTGATCGTCGTGAGAATCCAGAGCCGCGGGTAGAAACGGAAAAGATAGAGGGGTTGACAATTCGGAGTTATGTTATTCCTGTGCTGCAGGAGCTGCCTTCAGGAAGTTCTAACAATCGCGAAATCAGCTAAAAAGAGTAGTTTAGTCAATTCCGTGTTCCTCACAATACACACGAATAATCGATAAAAAATCATCAGCATATTTTTCTGACTTCGCCGGTCCCACGCCGTACATCAATTGAAATGCTTCTTTAGCAGTTGGAAAATGGGTCGCCATTGCTTGTAGTGCCTTATCGTGAAAAATCACGAAATGTCTTACACCCTCAGCCATAGCTATTCTGTTTCGTTCTGCACTGAGCAATTCAAAGAGTTCTGTAGAATAATCAAGAGGAAATTCTGACATTTCGTTGTCTACTGAGTCAACCGAATACCCCAAAAATTCTTCGCCTTTCAGTACTTTCCATCCTCTTTGTGTCAATCGTAAACTACCATGTTCCGCTTCTCGTGCTAAAAGGTTGTTTTGAATGAATTGGTAAGACAAATATCGCCACTGGGATTTACTATAATCCGTGCCAATTCCGTGTGTGGAAAGTTGATCGTGCCTATTTTCCAAAATCCTTCTGCTCTGTGAACCTCGCAAAACGTCGATAATATATGCTTCCCCAAACATCTGATCAGTCCGGACAACACAAGACAGAAATTTTTGTGCAGGTGTTGTCAAGTCCACCTGTTCCTCATTAGTTCTCCGACAATTGTCACACATTCCACAATTTTGCCCTTCATATTCCTCTCCAAAGTAAGCTAACAATAATTTTCGGCGGCACTCTATTGAAGTAGCCCACGATACAAGCGTCTGCAATCGTTGCTGTCGTCCTTGTGTTTCAGAACGAGCGCCCTGTTGAATAAAATAGTTGATAGTATCTACATCGCCATAACTGAATAATAGTAAACAGTCCGCTGGAAGTGCATCACGACCACTGCGACCAATCTCCTGATAATAAGATTCAGGCTCCTTGGGCAACCCAGCATGTAGGACAAACCTAACATCTGCCTTATCAATCCCCATCCCAAAAGCAATTGTAGCAACAATCACACGGACATTTCCATTGATAAAAGCATCCTGATTCTGTTTTCTGGTTTCGTCATCAAGGTTTGCGTGATACGGAAGTACAGAAATGCGTCGTGCTGTTAAATTACGGCAGAGTGATTTAACCTGTTTTATCGTCTGACAATAGATGATACCGGTGTCATTACAGTGCTTCCTGAGAAATGCAAGCGTTTGCCCTAACAATTCAACCTTTGGTTTAACAGAGATATAAAGATTGTCTCTGTCAAAACTGGCAATATGTTTATTTTCGTCACTTATACCTAATAATTGCTGAATGTCATTCTGAACACGCGGTGTTGCTGTGGCTGTTAGCGCAACGCAGACAGCAGAGCGAAATCGTTCACGAATAGACACCAGTTCTCGATAATCCGGGCGAAAATCGTGCCCCCACTGTGAAATGCAATGTGCTTCATCAATCGCAAGGCATTCGACATTTGATTCATCAAGCATTACAAGTATTTCAGGTCGTACGAGCGTTTCAGGCGCAAGATAAAGTAACTTGATTTCACCTCGTCTGACCGATTGCATCGTGACTACATATTCTGAATGTTGAAGGGTACTGTTGAGAAAAAAGGCAGGAATTCCTCTGTTTTGTAACTGCGTCACCTGGTCTTCCATGAGCGAAATTAGAGGGGAAGCAACAACGGTTAAGCCGTCAAAAATGAGAGCAGGCAATTGATAACAAAGCGATTTTCCACCGCCGGTTGGCAAGACAATAAACGCATCTTGTCGACTTAGAATGTGCTCAATTATTTTCTCTTGAAATGGACGAAACTGTTCATGTCCGAAAACGTCTGTGAGAATCTCTAAGGGAGTTTGCGTTGAGGTAATCTGAGATGTTATCTCGTCTTCTCTGGCGCGTCCCGTTTCTTCCTGTTCTATTTCTTGAAAAAACCAACCAGAAATCTGTGCGTAACACCGTTCTTCAACTTCAGGGTTATTTTCCGGCCTCCACCGATGTGCTAATGAAACGCGTAGCAGTATGCTTGCGGGAATTATCTCAAGCGGTTCTTGGAAACCTACAAAGGTAAGCGCACAACCACCATTTTCAGTAGGATAACGATAACGTATCCGTCTCTCTTCTGTATCGCGAATAAGCGGTTTGTCTGTCCGCCAAAATGTAGTGCTATAAGGCGGCACATTACCTCCTGCAGGAACGTAAAGAGAGCCACTACCTGTTTTTCGTAATAAACCCTCATACAGTTCGTGTGGGTCCCCGGTTTTCGGTGGCATTAAGAGTTCAATAGCGCTCACTAAATGTCTTGTATCTATTGTGGTATGGAGACGATGCTTTTCACGAACAACAATGTCTTCAACATGTGGTGGAATCAATGAAGTTTCTGGCACGGGTTCTGCGGCAATCTCCCAAATATCACCTACGTTATATTCTCTATTCGCACCGTCATGCGGATCAGCGTTATACGGAATCAATCGAACACTTTCTCCTGTCTCTGTAATTCCGCCGATACACGCTCCACTCCCCATTCGCGTTTTCGCAACAATTAGAACTCTCACGGTAAAATATCTTCAACCTCCATGTCAAATGTCTTCGCCAGTTTTTCCGCTACCAGTGAGCGATGACATGCTTCTGGTGCAGTTTCCACACAAAAAAGCGCCACCACTTGTGCATCCGATTCTAATTCGTCAAGCAGACTTTGGGGCTCAAATGCATCAAGGCATTCGGCATGATAAGCCTCAATAAACGCTTCTCCAAGTTCAGTCCGTTTACGTTTAACCGTTTTTGTTGCTTTATCCGCCGCAGCTTGCTTTTCTCGGACGGTTTTTGTCGGTCCTAAGTCTTTTCTATGGATATATCGGATGCCAAGTTCTGAAAGGCGCGCTTGCAACCGCTTACTATTAGCAAATGCGTAAGTCGCACCGCGTACACCGCGTCGGCTACGAATATCACAAAACGTATCAACCTTTGCTTTACACAAAGCGTCAAAAAAACTGCTTTCGTCAAACCCGTATACGCCTATAGTCACAATTTTGATATTCATACTTAATCAGAACGTTTTTTCCGCGAGTGAAACATCTCCTCCCCAAACAAATTCATCTGCCCACCCGTAATACGTTCAATAATCTCTTCCTGCGTCTTACGCTCACTGTTTTCATCAATATGAACGACAGGTAAATCCTGAGTCGTGAGGGTAGCACTAATCAGTTTAGTTCGGTGGCAATGCTCAGGCTTTCCCTCACTGCACATCAGTGCCACACGCTGTTGTTGAGAGAAGGCAGTCCGAAGCCGTTCAATACCGCGTTGGTAGAATTCTGTCTCTTTGACTTTTTCGTAATCAACTATCCCGTTCACGTAGCACGATTCATCATCAGGCTTGCCACCGAGCAGATCTCCCATATACACATAGCGAATACCGTGTTGTTCCAATTCATTTGCAAGCGGCTTTTTGGAGAATTTTGGTTTATAACCCGAATGCGGCACTGAGCGCACATCAATGAGATAAGCAATCTCATACTGCTGTAGCACCTCAATGAATTCCGCTATTGAACGGCTTCCATAACCAATAGTATAAATTGGAATAGTGTCTGTTTTGCTTTCCATAAATAGATAATATCACTTAACCTCCCAAAAAGCAACCTGATTTATCTCATCATCTTAACTCAAAATACGCTTGCTATCTTTGTCCAAAATTTGTTATATTTTTAATGTCAATAGAAGCAGTCTGTTATAAAACATCGTATGAAAGCGTGCGTTTTAATGAAACACAAGTTTATTTTAATATTCCATCTCATTTTAGTGGCGTTCGGCTTTATTGCCCAAGTAGTAGCACAAGACAGTGAAACTGTTCCTGACAAACTTGTGCTGACATCAGACTTACTGAATTCTGGAACCGTAGTAGATTCTGGAACTGGACTTTATCCTTGGAAGTATCATCCGGGCGATAATCCAGAATGGGCAAATCCAACTTTTGATGATACCGAATGGGAATCTGGTGGCACACTTGATACACTGGTGCTTCAAGATGGACGATTCGAAAGCGAGTGGGAGGGAATAGGTTGGTTCAGACTACATGTATCCGTTCCTGATAGGCAGCTATGGAATACCCCGCTGGCACTCCAGGTGATGTATCAGGCAGGGGCTTCTGAAATCTATCTTGACGGGGAGTTGATTTATGCCTTTGGTAAAGTGGGAACGCGGAAAGAGGAAGAGGAACCTTATTGGGAGCGAAACCCACAGGTCATCTCGTTTTCCGGTAAAACTGACCATGTGATTGCAGTTCGTTATTCCAATTTCTCATCTCCGTTTGGATTTTGGCTTGCCTTAGCACCACTGGACCAAAGCATTAAAGCGCGCGTTGACATTATTCGCCACGGTACCACTTTACAGATGGTATGGACAGCGATTACTGTTTTCCTCACGCTGCAGCATCTATTGCTGTTTTTCTTTTATCCACGCGCAAGGGAAAACCTGTATTTCGCGATATCAACAGGGAGCATCGGGGCATTTATTTTTCTCACGTTCCAATTTGCTCTGTGGACAACAAGCAACACACAAATTCTGTTTTTGATTCGGCTACTTATCTGCGTATATGTACTAATATTTGTGTCGGGAAAGTTATTCCTCTATACCCTCTTTTATCCAAAGCTGCCCAAACTCTCTTGGTTCTTTCTTACAGGATGGGTTGTTACCCTTTGTGTCAATCTATTTGATATTGATAAATCCGCGTTTAATATTACGAGTTCCTATGCGTCTAATATCAGCGCAGGATTAGGGGGTCTTCTCTTATTTCTATTTACGATTTTGGCGTTTTTAGAGATTGTCAGAGTCATTATTGTTGCAATCTTTAAGAAAAAAGATGGTGCGTGGATATTTGGACTTGGCTCACTCGCCCCTATAATCCTTCCATTCATATTAGGTTTTATTGTTTCACTAACAGGTTTCGATATTGATTGGGAATTGACAGTAATCATAATATTCCTTGCGCCACTTTTTTCAATGTCCATTTATCTTGCTCGCAACTTCTCCCGAACGAGGCGGAAACTTGAAACAGAGGAGCTTGAACGTCAGCTTCTGGAAGTTGAAAACACCCGTAAAACAGAGGAATTGGAAGAGGCACGCGAACTTCAGATGTCAATGCTACCAGATGCTCCACCTGAACTTCCAAATCTTGATGTGGGTTTTGAAATGCGGCCGGCAACAGAGGTCGGTGGCGACTATTATGATTTCAATCTCACTGAAGACGGTCAATTGACTATTGCAATAGGTGATGCCACAGGTCATGGTATGAATGCCGGACTTGTCGTTTCCGCTGTGAAGAGTCTTTTCAAAACATCCGCACCAGGAGTCGGAAACCTTGCCACACTTGAACGTATCTCACAAGGTATAAAGAGTATGAACCTCAAAAGACTTTACATGGCAATGACACTTGCTACGTTCAATGGCAATAAACTAACGCTCGCGTCTGCAGGAATGCCACCAACGCTTATCTATCGCTCAGACGAAAACATGGTAGAGGAGGTCCTTCTTGAAGGAATGCCTTTGGGAAGCGTTATTGGATCCGAGCGACAAGAAACATCTTTTGAACTCCAGTCAGGCGATACTCTCCTGCTGATGAGCGATGGTTTACCCGAAATGTTGAATCCAGAAAACGAAATGTTAGATTATCCAAAGACAAAAGAATTATTTGCAGAGATTGCAGATAAATCTCCAAAGACAATTATCAAACATATCTTTAGAGAAAGCACTTCGTGGGCAGACGGGGAACCGCAGGCGGATGATGTAACACTTGTTGTTATTAAGGTAAAATAATATGGTAGAGATTAGAATTAACGCTACATTGCTGAACTGTGAATCAACGCTGAATGCGCGTATGGCATCCAGCCAAATCAACGCCAAATGCGCTTGGCAGAATACGCGTTTGGTATTCTGCATGATTTGGCCAAATCAACGCTGAATGCGCGTATGGCATTCATCCAAATCAACGCTGAATGCGCGTTTGGCATTTGGCGGGAGGGAACTCCGATTCCCGACTGCTCCTAAGTTTCTGTCGCGATTCGGAGATCGCTCCTACAGAGGAAATGTAGAATTATTTCTATAGTCCACTATATATCTGGCATCTAAACACATAATGGATTGCCTACTATTCTTCAAAGGAACTCTATTATGGCTACAAAGGTAACTCCAACTTTTACCGAACAACAGATCGCAGACTACCATGAAGATGGATATCTGATTATTCGTAATGCCTTATCTACAAAGGAAGCGGATGAACTTCGACGTACTGTCGTCCAACAGGTACAACGTGAAGCTTATCCGTCCTCACTGACATATCCTCAACCAGCGAAATATACGGTCAGCGGTAACCGACTCGCTGATCCTGGACTCGCTGCGATTGCAGAACATCCTACGGTTATCGGGGCAGTAGAATCTGTGCTTGGTCAATCAGCGTATCTTACCGCTTACGTCGCATATTTGCGAACACCAGGAGATAAGGGTGCAGGTGCACATTGCGACTACAAACGTTGGCGACCTGTCGGTTCATCAATGAATTGGGTATTTGCCATCATTCCGCTCACAGATTTTGATTCAGAATATGGGCAATTTCTCGTTTCCCCAAAATCACATAAATTGACACAAGTTATTAACCCTAACGCACATATTTTAGATCTCACAAAACCCAATCCCGATGAGCTGCTTCCGTTTATTGATCCTGAACTCAAAGCAGGTGACTTACTCATAGTCAATGAACATGTTTGGCACAAAGCACCTGCGGGTACTACAACTGAAGATCGATGCGGTATCTTCAATAAATATTGTGCTGTAAACACACCACCCGCAGCAGGTTATTATCCTTACAATCCAGATGCGTTGAACGCATTGAGCGACAATGGCAAACACCTCATTCCTGTCTGTTTTGACAAACCGATTACAACAACACGTCTGCTCATTGAGAGTTCTGCAGGTCAGGAATCCAGATTTTTGCTACATCGCGATGCTGAAACAGATACTTGGGAACTGCCGGGAGGTGAAGGATGGGAAGAAGATAAATTGGTCGGTTGGGATGTCGGTTCACGAATCGGCTCATTGCAAGAACTCACTCGAACGCAGCTTGGATTAGAGGTGCCATGGATGTCCTATATTGAGGATATTGAAGATACGAATAGTGTTTGCCGTATCTACGGTTTTTCCGATAAGGAACTGGATACCGATGCGCTGGCAAATAGTAACTACGATTGGTTTACAAAATCCCAGATGCGACATCGCTTCGGTGAGGACGATACTATCTGTCACACAGTCGAAACTTGGCATCAATCCGGTATTATTCGTGGTAAAGGCAAAGCCTGCAATCAGAGTCGAGAGCAGTTTGCTTAGATTGACATCATAACCATAGAAATCAGGATAAAACTGCAAAATTTGATTGTTTGACTTTTTAATCAAAAATTCCTTGCTATTTCTATATAGAATCTGTTATATTATTTAAAATATTGATTTTTCGTGAAATGTGCATCAGTTCTGCATTTTTTCAAACTTTTTTGGGACAATTGAGTCTAATTGTATAAGGTATGGTCAGAACTTTCTGTGAGAATATCTATATCAGGAAACTTGTACGGTACTTCGGGGTGACTATTCAGTAGATAGACAGGATTTGCCATAGACTAAGGTAAAGATGAAAGAGAGTTGGCAAAACCTCATTGATCTTGTTGTAAGACCGAGTGCCACGTTTGAACGTCTAAAATCCAGTCCGCAGTGGATATTGGCATTTGTTCTATTTTTTCTACTTTCTCTTGGGTTGACTTGGGCAAATGCCCCGTTTATAGAACGCCTCATGTCCCTATTGCAACCTGATGTTGCGACAACAATTTCCTTTAAATCTTATGTGACAAAAGGATCTGTTGTTGTAGTTCTCTGGTGTATTATACTGGGGACCGTATTCACTTTTGCGGCCCGAGTTTTTAAAATAAACTCAGCATTAAAATTTAAACATATTTTTGCTGCTGTTGTGCATACCTCGTTGATTGGCACACTGATATATTTGATCAATATAGGTTTGTTTCCACTTTTTAGGCAGCTTGAAGATATTAATCGACCAATTGATATGAAACTGATCCCAGGATTACACATGTTAGTGGGATCAATCGAAAATGCACATATTCTAACGTTTCTGAGTCATATAAACCCATTGAGTGTGTGGTATATTGGCGTCTTGACAATCGCTGTCGCAATTCTCGCGGAAGTAAACCGAGTTAAGGCGTGTTTTACAGCACTAATCATCTTTTTTATTCGGATTGGCACTGAGATTCTGTTTTTTAATTTAACTTTTTACTAACTGTATTCAATATCATGGGAATAGTTATCAGTAAAACAATTTTGCGAGAATTGAAAGGACTTTAACTAACACCGAGCACTGTCTTCAAATATAGGCGGACATCTGAAAGTTGATCCAAACCTATTTTTCGGCAGATGGGTGAAGGAGAAAATTAATGAGCACCAGGGAAAATTATGCAGAATTACAGACAAGGATTTTAGATGCACGGCGTGTGTGGAAACGTAGCCTCTTCTGGACAGGGGCTGCTATTGTACTGATAGGTTTCTTAGCGATTCTGGTTGGGGAATCAATCGTTGATTGGTTGATGCCGATGCCAAGTGCTGTTCGTATTGCACTGCTTGTGGGCATCATCGGTGCAACGCTATATCTACTTATCAAATATCTTATTCAACCGATGAGAGCCTCACTTACCCTACGAGATGTTGCGCTCAATGTCGAAGAAAGCCATCCTAATCTTGAGGATAGACTTGTTAGTGCCGTGCAATTCGGTGACCGTGAATCAGAAGATCCAGTTGAAGCACACATGCTTCAGCGTTTACTTGAAGATACGACGCAACGGATAAAAGGTATTGATTTCAAAGCTACGATTGACCATAGTCGGACGCGAAAATTTGTCGGTATAGCAACTTTAGTTATTGCAGCGTGTGGTTTGCTTACGCTTCTGTTTCCTACCGAAACACATACCAGCCTCATGCGGATATTTGCACCGTGGGAAAAAACTGACCCCATTTTGACGACTAAGGTGAATGTTACCCCTGGTGATGCTCGTATTCTAAGCGGGAAAAGTCTACCTATTGAGGTTACCGTGACTGGCAAAGATGCGGAAAAGGTCGTTTTAGCTTATTATGACAAGAATACGCCGCCTACTGCAGAAAACGAAGGTAGCAAACAAGAAATTAATATGGTGCAGAATCCAGAGGATAAACGCGGATTTGCTTATGAGATTTTTAATATTAACGCGGATATGGAATACTATGTTGTAGCAAATGAAACGACATCTGAACGCTACACAGTAGAAGTTTTTGAAATGCCACGACTGGAAGAAATTTCCATCTCTTATACTTATCCTGAATATACAAATCTCAAACCGGTTGTACAGCAAGGGAGTGGAGACATTCAAGCAGTTGTCGGCACAACAGCAGAAGTTAGACTTACTGCCAATAAGGCTATCCAGAAAGCAACGTTTACCCACCAAAATTCAGAATCTGAAGCCGTAGTTGAAGAGGGGGCGGATGAAGCGGTTGCTTTACAATCTTCAGAAATGGTCATTGCTGACGGTAATATACTCACGAAAACCTTAGAAGTTGCCGAAGATGGACAATATACTGTTGAGCTTTTCTGTATTGATGGGTTCAATAATGAAGTGCCGATTGAGTATACAATCAAAGCAATGCCAGATAATGCTCCTGAAGTGGTTATTAAAGAACCCGGTCGTGATGTGAATGCAACTAAACTGGAAGAGGTCAAAATTGTCGCTGAGGCTACAGACGACTATGGTGTTGAGCAGTTTAACTTAATGTATCGCATCGGTTCTGGTGAATTGAAGGAACTTGCCTTAGAATCTATAAGCAAACCTGTAGCAGAAGGTGTTGATGGCGGATACAGTAAACACAGTCGAGTTGGCACTTATACCTTCTATCTGGAGGAATTTGATGTTGAACCGGGTGAAGTTATCTCTTACTATGCACATGCCGCCGACAATAATACACTTACAGGACCCGGTGAGGCAAGCAGCGATATTTACTTCATAGAAGTGAACCCTTTCAATCGCAGACTTGAAGAGGGGGAAGAATGTGAAGTAGGTATGCCGAATCCATTCCTTGCGTTAATCGCTTCCCAGAAGCAGGTTATTCGAGAAACATGGAAGCACACTAACGCGGAACCTTCAACGTTTACAGAAGAATACAACTCTGCTGTTAAGAAAACTGGTGAGAAGCAAGGTCAAGTGAAGGATAAAACGCAGAAAGTAACAGACGAGTTGAGCATGGCGATGCAAGAAATGCAGGTCGACCCAGAAATCATGATGAATCTTGAAGAAGCGATTGATAAGATGGGTGAAGCAAAAGGCAGTCTTGATGCTGTTCAACCACTGGTAGCAATTCCACCAGAACAAGCGGCTCTTGAACTGCTCATCAAAGTCAATCTTGAAATACCTAAGATACTTAATCAAGCGAGGCAAAGTGAGGAGCCGTCTCTTGCTGAAAATTTTGAATTGGAAATGGAGGAGTTGCAAAGCGAGCTTGAACAAGATCAAGAAGAACTTGAACGCGAGCTGCAGGAACAGACGCAGCAGATGTTAGAACAAGCACGCGAAATGTTGGCACAACAACAAGGTCTGAATCAACAAAGCCAGCAAATGAGCAAAGAAAATCAACCGTCTCCCAGTGACATGCAACAGAACAGTCAGCAGCAAGGACAATTGTCACAGCAAGCGCAGCAGATGTCAGAACAACTTAGCCAGATGCAAGGCAACGCACAAGGCACACAGGAACAACGTTTAAGTCAAGCGGGCCAAGCCATGCAACAGGCGAGCGAACAGATGCAACAAGCTTCGCAAGGGATGCAACAGCAGCAACCTCAAATGAGTGCTGCTAAAGGTGGAAAGGCAGAAGAAAGGCTTGAACAAGCCATAGATCAACTTGAAAGAGCCGCCGCTGAATTCACTGATAACGCGTTAGAGAGAGCATCTCAACAACTCCAACAGTTGACTGCAGAGCAATCTGGTGTTCAACAGCAGACGCAAGAACTGAGGAATAGGTCTCAGCAATCTGGCATGCGTCCTGAAGATTATCGTCAAGCCTCTGAACTCGCAAATCAGCAGCGTCAGCTGCAACAGGATTTGGAGTCACTTCAAAATGATTTGGGCGACCTTCAGCATCAACTCCGTGAGGAAAATCCGGAAGCTTCCGAAAATGTTGGTGATGCTTCAAGAAGACTCAACGAAGAACAGACTGCGGAAGATATGGCAACAGCACAGCGCGCATTGCAATGGCGCAGCTTACAGTCCGCAGACCTGAATCAGCAAGAGGTGATTGAAACATTAGAGGAAGCACAAGCCGACCTTCAACAGGCGAGAGCCAATATGGCGCAAACTGAAGAGGAACAACTTGAAGCTGCCCTGGATCAACTTCAAAACTTTGAAGAACAGATGCAAGATATGGATCGTGAACTTCAAGGGATGGAGGGACAAGAGCAGACAGAGGAACAGCAACAACGGCAGCAGCAACTCGCTGAACAACAGCAGCAGCTTCTGGAACGGATGCAGCAAGCACAGCAAGCCATGCAGAATGCTCAGCAAGGCCAACAGCCCGGACAAGAGGGACAACAGCCCGGACAAGAAGGGCAACAAGGCCAACAGCCCGGACAAGAAGGGCAACAAGGACAAGGCGAAAATGAAAATGACTTGGCGCGCGGTGGTGCTGAATCCTATCAAGAGATTAAAGAGTTGTGGCTTGGTATGCTTGATGCTATGCAGACCCCTCCGGGAAATCGGAATCGTCCCTTCCCGAAATATGAACTCGTTATCCGTGACCTGCAGAAACTGGAGTCTGCTATAGAAGAACGACTCAATATGCTTCAAGAGATGAAACAGTTGGCACAAGTTGCCAAAGAAGATGTTCCACCTGAATATCGTAGACTCGTTGATAACTACTACGAGTCTTTAGCGAAATAGGTAAATTCTGAGACGCAAACCATTATATAGGGACAATGCGGAGAGAATCCGGTTGTCCCTACATAATTTTGGCAGATATAGTTAGTGATACAATGGAGGAAGATTATGGAACAACCTTTTATTGTTAAGCCCGGGGATAGCATTAGTCTGAACAGGGTCGGAAAGGGTTGTAACCCTGAACGCACCCCGGAATATACAGGGGCTTACCGAAAAAAAGGTGAGACGAAAAAACCTTTAAAGAAACTCAATAAACAGATGCTCAAACTTCAGGAGTTGCTTTACGCAGAGAATAAACATTCACTTCTGATTATCCTGCAAGGCATGGATACGTGCGGTAAGGATGGTACTATCCGAAAGGTGATGGCTGGTATCAACGTGCAGGGTTGTGATGTAGTTAATTTCAAAGTGCCTTCAGCAGATGAGATTTCTCGCGATTTTTTATGGCGTGCACACAAAGCCGTTCCGCAGAAGGGACAGATTGGGATTTTTAATCGTTCGCATTATGAAGATGTACTTGTTGTTCGCGTGCATGATCTTGTACCAAAATCGGTTTGGAAACAACGTTACCAGCAGATTAACGATTTTGAAAAAATGCTTGTTGAAAACGGCACGGTTGTCCTGAAATTTTTCCTACATATTTCTAAAGACGAACAGAAAGAACGTCTTGAATCCCGAATCAACGACCCTTCAAAACATTGGAAAATCACCGAAGCAGACATTCGCGAACGCGCCTATTGGGATGATTACATGCAAGCTTATGAAGCAGTCCTTCAAAAATGTAGTACCGATTGGGCACCTTGGTATATCATACCTGCAAATAAAAAGTGGTATCGGAATCTTGTTATCACAGAACGTATTGTTGAAACGCTTGAGGGATTAGACATGAAATTCCCTAAACCTACTTCTGATGTGTCAATACTTTCAGTAGATTAGCAGGATTGGGGAGCTTACTATGAAATTCAACCTCTTGAGCGATAATAAAAAAATCGTAGACATAGTAATGTTAGCAGGTTCAATCCTAATTTGTGTTGGATTAATAATGCAAATTGCGAGTATTGCAGCAAGTCATTCTTTGTGGCTTTTAGGATTGGGATCACTCGTAGCATTCTGGAGTGCTTTTTCACACATGTTCGTGAAAGCAAAGCAGTCTGATATCAATCCTCCGAAGGTTATAGCAAACGTCTCATTTTTGATCTTGGCTGTTTTCTGGGGAATATTTTTGACGTGGATATATGTGAAAACGCATTAGTGCTGTGCCTACTCATATTTTATAGATAATGTCGCGATTCGGAGATCGCTCCTACTGAAATGGGTCTATCTTGTAGGCGGAACTCCGATTCCCGATTTCTTTGGCGACTCATAATTTTAGAGTAGACACTCCATTAGTCTTCTAACTATGACATTCATGTTTTGTTGGTATTGAAACAATAAGGGACATTTGATGCTTTCAACAGCGCAGGTAAATCAATTTGAAGAAGAGGGATATCTGTTACTTTCCGGTCTGATTCCGAAAAAGACTATCGTCCAAGCAGAACAAGCGATGTGGCATTCGATGGGGATGGATGCAGATGATACGGACTCATGGGAACACTTCCAACGCCCATTTCTCACCGGTTTTTACATACAGAAGATGTGGAATGAGAAGCGCATTGAACTTTTCGGCTTAACGCATCCAGATATGTTGGCGTGTTGCACACCAGATTATCTTTCCGTCCTTAATCAACTTGCCGAAAGATATCCGACAATTCCACACTGTAAAAGCAAACAGCCAGATAGTATCTGGGCAATGAATCAATTCCCTATCTCTGCTGAATGGAATATGCCTTCCCCTCATCTTGATGGATACTCAAGGGATTTAAGTTTAGACCCAGGCACTTTTCGAGCATCAAGTTTAACCTATCTTACCGATGCCAATTCCCATCAAGGAGCGACGATGATATGGCCCGAAGGACCACAGAGGATTCGGGAGTTCCGCAAAAAGAATCCGCATTCTTCAAGTCATGTTCGGTCTATGCTGCAACTGTTACCACAGATAGATTTAGGTGAACCGATGGAGGTTGTTGCTAAGCAAGGTGATGTGCTTCTGTTCCATCATCTGTTACCGCATGCCAACACATTAAATGTTGGCACTTCTCCGCGTTTCGCTATCCGTTATATGTGCTTGTGCTATGATTGCCGCGCATGGCAGAAAAGAGGTGAGTGGAATATCTGGATGCCATAAAAACGATAGTTGATATGGGTAATTAAGACAAGTAGATATTGGAGAAAATATAAATGTCTCAAGTAACTGTTCCGCGCATTGAATCATTACGTGTGAAAAACTACCGTGCATTACGTGATGTGAAAATAAAAAAAATCACGCCGCTTACTGCCTTTTTGGGATCAAACGGTAGTGGAAAATCAACACTCTTTGATGTCTTCGCATTTTTAGCAGAATGTTTTACAGAAGGAATGCGCCGTGCGTGGGATAAAAGAGGACGTTTTAAGGAACTAAGGACACGCGGGAGTGAAGGGCCGATTGAATTTGAACTGAAATATCGCGAAAAACCGAAGACACCAATCATCACCTACCAGTTGGCGATTAATGAAACAAACAAAGGACCTTACGTTGAAAATGAGTCGTTACAATGGCGACGTAAGCGTTATGGTAAACCTTTTCGATTTCTTGATTTTGGGCAAGGTAGAGGAAGTGTCATCACAGGTGAAATGCCGGACGAGGCAGATACACGAATTGAGGAACAACTTGACGATCCCTCAATGCTTGCTGTCAGCACATTGGGGCAATTGGCAAGACATCCACGCGTAAGTGCGCTTCGTCGATTTATTACAGGTTGGCACCTCTCTTATCTTTCCGCTGATGCTACACGTGGCGTTCCTGAAGCAGGCCCTCAAGAGCGTCTATCCGAATCAGGTGATAATCTGCCTAACGTTATCCAATTTTTGAAGGAACAGCATCAACCACGTTTGAAAGATATTCTCTCAATTTTATCAAGTAGAGTGCCTCGTTTAGAGAAGGTTAACGCAGAAATTATGCCAGATGGGAGGCTATTGTTACAGATTAAGGATGCTCCCTTTGAGCAACCTGTCTTGGCGAAGTTCGCTTCTGATGGCACGTTAAAGATGTTGTCATACCTAACCTTGTTGCATGATCCTGAACCACCACAGTTGATCGGTATTGAGGAACCTGAAAATTATCTCCATCCCCGCTTACTGTCCGGGTTAGCCGAGGAGTGCCATAAGGTTTCAGCATTTTCTCAACTCATGATTACTACGCATTCACCTCATTTCGTCAATGAGTTTCAACCAGATGAGGTTTGGGTGCTTTATCGTAACGAACATGGCTTCACAGTTTGCAAACGCACATCGGAGATGCAAGGAATCAAGGAATTTATAGAAGTAGGAGCAAAGTTAGGACAACTCTGGATGGAAGGTTATTTTGAATTTGGAGATCCGCTAACAAATGCTGGTGGACCAAGAGTGAAATAAGAATGCATGTTGAATTCTTATTAGAAGAACGATCTGCTGAAGAAGTATTAAAGTCAATCTTGCCCAAGATTATATCTGACGATGTTAGTTTTTCCTGTCATATTTTTGAGGGAAAAGATGATCTTCTCAAACAGCTACCGATGCGATTGAAAGGGTATCGTCTATGGATACCAGACGACTATAGAATTATTGTGCTGGTTGATGAAGATCGTGATAATTGTTTCCAACTGAAGGAACAGTTAGAAAAATCCGCGCGTGAAGCAGGCTTTATGACAAAGTCTAGCGCACGACCTACAGATAATTTTCGAGTAGTTAATCGATTAGCAATTGAGGAAATTGGAGGCATGGTTTTTTGGTGATATAGAGGCCTTACGCGGAGCATATCCCAGAGTTTCTAAGTCCCTACAATATCAGAGAAAATACCGTGATCCCGATGCAATCAAAGGTGGAACGGCCGAGGCACTTGAACGTCTGTTAATACGAACGGGATACTACACGGGAAAATTGCCAAAAATTGAGGTTGCACAGAACATCGGACCATACATGGACCCAAATCGGAACAGATCGAAAAGTTTTCAAGTCTTTGTTGAAGGGCTCAAGGCGTGTATTGGAGAAGATAGTTTGTCTTAAAAAATTTACCTATAATCAACCTAACATTAGAAGGTCAGTAACCTTCATAACTTGCAATAAAGGAGAATATAATGAACCAAAACCTATACGACATCAAGTCAAAATTAGTAGGAATGAATACTACACATCTTATTATGCCGTTTATGTTAGTTGTCGCTCTTACCTTTACCTTCTTTTTAGGACAAACCGCAATCGCACAAGAGGTTTTAGTGCAGACCGGATTTGAGGAATTCACACTCGGTGAACCCCCAACAGATTGGGAGGTCCGAGGTAATCAGATGCAAGTAACAGACGATACGGTCAAAACCGGTGATAAATCGCTTGGCATCTTAGGTGGTGCGAATGACGATAGGGTTGGAGTCGCCATTGAAACCGAAAATCCTGTCATCTCTGTCGAATTTTGGGCATATATTAAGGGAGCTGGTCGTTCCTTCAATCTCAAAGTTATTTCTGATGACAACATTGCACAAAACGATGGTGGAGTCTATCTCAATTGGAATGAAAATGCGACCCGTCTTTACAACGGTTCCGCTTGGGTCCCAGTGGATGACTTCCCGTTTGAAACTTGGAAATACGTCAGAGTTGTTGCAGATGTTGAGAATAGTGTATTTGACTATTACGTCGGAAATGACAGGGACGGTGCACTAACGGCTGAACCCAAAACGGACCTCGCATTTCGAAAAGCTGCGACAAACCCAGTCGCGCAGTGGGTTGTTTTTCACGTTTACTCTACAGTTGCACAGGGTTTCGTTGATGATTTACTTATTTATGAAGGTAGAGAACCAGCAAACCTCACGCCTGTGGATCCAAAAGGAAAACTGGCAACATTCTGGGGACATGTCAAACAACACTCCTCATTTTGATAGAGTGATTTCCTTTGCGGATAGTAACCTATTGCTTTGTCAAGTTCTATTTGTAGGTCGCGATTCGGAGATCGCTCCTACAGAAAGAACGGATAAGGTAGGAGGGAACTCCGATTCCCGACTATTTTCAAACCCCTTAATCATCACTTGACAAAGCACTATAGCAGTTACACGTATACGTTATCAAGGAGAAAATAATGGATCGAAACCGATGCCGCATTAGCTTCAAAATAGTAGATATAGGAACTGCTCGAATTTTGACGGGATTCATGTTCACGATCGTGCTTGCCTTGAGTCTTACTTTAGGACAAACCGCCATAGCACAAAAGGTGTTTGTGCAAACCGGATTTGAGAAAGAAACGCTTGGAAAACCCCCAAAAGATTGGGAAGTGAGAGGAGATGGGTTTGAAGTGACAAATGATATGGTCAAAACCGATAAAAAATCACTTGCTATCTTAGGTGGTGCCAATGACGATAGGACTGGAATTGCTATAGAAACCGACAATCCCATCATTTCAGTTGAATTTTGGGTATATATAAAAAGTGGTGGCAGATCATTCAATTTCAAAGTTGTAACTGCTGATGATATTGCTCAAAACAATGGCGGGGTTTACCTCAATTGGGATGCCAACACTGCCCGCCTCTTTGATGGTGCCGCATGGCAACTCATTGACGACTTTGATACCGATGAATGGATATACGTTCGCCTCGTCGCAGATGTCGGCAAAAGTGAATTTGACTTTTATACTGGTAACGATAGAAACGAGGCACTGAAAGCGAGAGGTAAGAAAGGACTGCCTTTTCGAAATGCTGCCGTAAATCCTGTCGCCAAATGGGTTGTTTTCCATGTCTATTCTATTGCTGCTCCGGGTTACGTGGACGATTTACTCGTCTATGAAGGTGATGAACCGATAAACCTTGCAGTTGATCCACTCAAAAAACTTACAACCGTTTGGGGACATATCAAAAAGCATTCTTCGGTTCAATAGATAGGTTTAGATATAGGTCTTATTGAAGCGTGTTCAAAGGAGAATAATTATGGATAACGGAACAGTTCACCTAACACCAGCACAAAGGTTACATTTTGATATTTACGGTTTCGTGTTATTGGAAAACGTTCTAACCACTGATGAAACCAATCGGATGAAAGATGCGCTTTACAGAATTAAAGCTGATCAAAACCTTGATGACACAAGGGTTTATCTAAATTGGCGAGGCGAACACCACGCGCACATGGGAAATCTTGTTGAATACGATCCAGCGTTATTGGAATATGCGGCACATCCCAAACTTGTTCCGTTGGTTGAGGAGGTAGTTGGTGGGGCAGTTCGTCTTGAAGAGACCGAAGCCATTATTAACTGGCGAAATTCTGATGATGATTTAGATGAACTTCACAAACGTCGTTACAATCCGACTGGTTTTCATCGTGGCACGCAGCACGGTTGGGGCACCTATATGGAACAAGATAAGTTCCACTGCATCTTTGTGAAGACACTTGCCTATCTAACTGATGTCGGTCCTGATGATGGCGGAACGTGTGTGATACCGGGGAGTCACCGCTTGACATGGAAACAAAATGAGATGATTGAAGCAGCGTTGTCTGATGATAAACTTATTCATCAAGTTGAAGCATCAGCGGGTTCTGTTTTGCTCTTTGCGGAGGCACTCATTCACAGTACCACTGCGATTCGTAGCGACAAAGAGCGAGTTATCCTCATCGCAGGTTATACCCCGCCGATGGTACGTGAGTGGCCAGGCAATGAGGTTAGTCCAGAATTTGTTGAGACACTCCCCGAAGAAATCCGTCCGTTGATTTCTGGTAGTGACAGTTGGCATTGGAGACGGCGATATTAACCTATGACACCGTGGAAAATTGTAACGTCTGACTTACTTTTACAGAAATGGGTATTTCCGTAGAACCTACAATCATCTATCAGATTTTGCCCGAAGTTGTTCAATTTCCAGTAATGCCTTGGCAAGTTCGGCTTCAACGTTTTGGCGGGCAACAGATTCTTGATGTGCGCGTTCTTCGGCATGTTGTGCGCGTTCTTCAGCGTGTTCTACCTTTTCTGAAGGTGGTTGCAGCCATTGTTCAATGCGTGGGTTATAAAGTCTCAAAACACCACCATGTTCACCGAGTTCCAAATTCAATACGTCAGAGCGTAGACGTTCATCAACAAAATCTATCTCTTGATACGTGCCGTCTGTAAGCCGAAATCCGATAAAATTTGGGTTTATCTCACCGTAAGGATCGTAAATATAGTATTCCTTCACCGCAAGAACTGACGCATAAAGATCCTTTTTACGGCGCATGTCCTCTCTAAAAGTACTGGGACTTGCCAATTCCAAAACAAAATCGGGCGTGTTACCTTCTTCCCATGTTAGATAGGTACGACGTGGCTTTTTAGAAACATCAAAAACCACGAATACATCCAGAGCAACAGATTTTTTAGGGTTTCCTTGTTCATAATACATTAACAGATTTCCCGATACATAAACTGGGTCATCCCGGTAATGGTGTTGCAGCATCTGAATGCAATCCACCATTAAGTCGCGATGTTTATCCGTTTCTGCCATAGGTTTACCGTCCGATTCTGGATAGATTATTGTTGGCGCTGACTGTATTTTTGGTTTCATCGTGCCATCTCCTAAAAGCGGCAAAGATTATGACTAAAAAGCAGATTAATATTGCCTCATATTTTTATATCGCAATAAGTAGTTTCAGACTTACAATGACGATCTGTATTTTAACATACTATTAAGAAAATATCAACATGTTGCAGTGTCAAAAAAGCTCTTAAAGATGAAAAGCTGATTGCTCAAAGAAAATGTTTGACATTTATCTATCTATCTGTTATATTTGAGTTTATTCGCAAAAAAACTTGATGTTTTTTATGGTGTGTTTTGCAATTTATATATTCAGTTTATTTTTATCTAATTACAAAATAGAGGAATATTAATAACGTGTGTTTACATGAGCCTAAATTGCCTGATTGTCCTCCAAAAGACGCAAAGGGTGTTTACAAAAAGGTTTACCGTTTCGTTGAAGCAGACCCTCCTGTTCAAGAAGATTTTTTTAGTGTATCGAAAAATGAAAGAATAACAGGTAATATAAGACGTAAATATAAACGAACAAAAGCTCAGGAATGCTTAGCGAGAGGTCTTTCAGTATATGAAGACATCAATGAGATTTTATCTATCAAAAATAACGAAGAAACACATAATAACAAAAAAATTGCAGAATGTAGCTTGATTCCAGAATATGGTCGTGTGAAACAGACTTTTATGGTAAAACGTAAATCGCATTATACTTGGTGGCCGGTTTGCGGATTAGACTTTCTTTCTATTTTTAAAGTTATACAAGAATAGGGGAATTTTAATGCACGATATTTTTAATATCCGAGAGTTAGGCGAACTTGATATTGTAGAAATATACGAGTATTGTGATAGACCGCTCCTTTTTTCATGCAAAAACAAGGTCTCTCAATTATATGTTGCATTTTTTGCTAAAAATACTCCCGATGATGAAACATGGCTTTATGTGGAAATATCGCCTGCCCGTCACAAAGATATAAGGTCTGGTAAAATTGACTTTCATAAAGTTTTCGCTGAGCCAGAAATGGAGCGTATCTTTAAAGCAATGATACCGCATGATGTTAACAATAGCGTTAACTCTAAATGCGTTGATCCAAGCGAGCTGCTTAACGAAATATCACCCTTAGTTGATGTATGTATTACCGATATAAATCAACCTCTTTTTTACGAAGCAGATATAAGTGAACCCGAAGCAATATCGGATAGACCATATCATATAATAAAGTTTGGCGATAAAACTCATAGTGGAGAAGTTCAAGCAATATCGCTTGCTAATGTTATATCGTGTTATCAGCGAACTATAAATACGATTCGAGCAAAAAATCAAGAATATAAAAAACTTCCTCAACTAATTAAAGATAGTATGCAATTTTATACATTTGCGTTTCAGAAAGGATCATTTGAAATATATCTTACACAGAAAAAACGTGAGGAGGAAGAACAGGCAGAGCAAACCTTTCTGTTTGATGAAATCCTGCCTGATTATGATTTGCTATCACAAGAAACAGCAACATCAGAGTTGTTTAGACTTTTACAATCAAAAGACAATAAATCGGATTTGAGAGAAGTTTTATTAGGGCTTGGAACACAGGTCACGGAAAAATATAAAGATCTATGTATATCTTTTCGCAGATTACAAACTGGGATAACATTGTCTTCTGTGTCGCCAACAACGAATATAGATAGCTCTGTTTTTCTGACGCAAAAGGAAATTTGCTCAGTCGTAGATATATTGAAGGTAATGGAAGACGAACGAAAAGAAGAATGTGTAATTGAAGGAGAATTAAAAGGTTTATGGCTGAAAAATAATAGGTTTCAAATAGAAGGACAAAATAAGACTATTACAGGTCATATTCTAAAAAATCCGAGTTACAAGATAACAAGCGCTACTATTAATGGTAGATACGAAGCAAGAATTCAAGAGATTGAAAAGAAAAACGAAATTACAGGCAAGGTTGCAAAAACTGAATACATATTATTAGACCTTGAAGAAATATAACTAAAACGCAATAAGTAGATACGAGATTTTGGGGTTATGGTAAATCAATTGTATTCTTGATATAACCTTTCCATTAAAGTATATCACATTATATCTTGAATGTCATGTTCTTAAAATTTACAGTTCGCTGTATTGAGGAGTGTTAATGTAGCATTCAGTGAATGAATTTCTACTCAACAATATTATTATTATTATTATTATTATTATGCACCTGAAGTTCGCGGCATCCACAACGACTCTTTCCCCATTTCCGCAAACAACAACTTCATAACTAATCCTGCCTTCAATTCTTCATGATCAGGTGAATCCCAGAGATTGTTGATTTCACCCGGATCCTCTTGCATATCAAACAACTCACCATATTCACGATTGTAATAAACGGTAAGTTTGTATCGGTCATTAACATAGGTTTTAACGTGAACAGTTGTTGGTTCATGATGGTTTTCAACAATGATATGGTCACGTGCTTGCGTTTCTTGTCCGGACCAGACTGGCATCTGATCTACACCTGTCATCGGAAGCGGTATATCAATCCCTGCGGCACTGAGGAACGAAGGCGCTAAGTCAACTAAGGTTTGCAGCGCATCAGATTGTTTTCCAGCAGGTACAACCCCAGGATAACGAACGATAAACGGAACTTTAATAACATCTTCGTAGTGAAACGCCCCTTTGGCAATGAGACCGTGTTGTCCATAAAAATGTCCGTGATCTGAAGTGAAGACAACTAAAGTATTATCAGCGAGTCCGAGTTCATCAAGTTTACCCAAGATATTGCCGATATACTTATCCATCAAACTTACCATGCCGTAATACACAGCAATATCTTTGGCAAGTTCATCC
Organism: Candidatus Poribacteria bacterium; assembly: GCA_965219695.1. Classification (GTDB taxonomy): domain Bacteria; phylum Poribacteria; class WGA-4E; order WGA-4E; family WGA-3G; genus MSPOR6. The sequence goes on from CBDCOJ010000029.1 coordinate 384,630, forward strand.
CGATCGCGTAAATGCGACCTAAATCCGTGAACACCCTTTCCACTCTCGCGCCATTCAGAGAAATCAGGTTTTTGTTGCTGCGTCATTTGGAAATGTGGTGGGTTGTTGTCATGTTCCCCCTCTGTTACGGATGGCACCGTCAATGCTTCTGGATCGTACATCGTATCCCACGGTTCAGGAACAAGATATTTTGGATGCGGATCGAAGAAACTTGCCCATAGAAAAAAGTTCTCATCATTCTGCTGATACGCTTCCATCAGTGCGTTTGTGCGTTCAGCGATCCATGTATCGTAATGAAATTCTTCAGGAATCGGCCATTTTCTATACTGCCCCTTAGCGTTTCCTGTCGGTGGAGAGAAGTAATCACGCCAATTTGCGAGACCTTTTTCCTCCATCCAGATAGCATAATGCTGCCCGACGTGTGCTTCATCAGCATGATTACGCGCTAATTCAACATGCTCAAACCCGTAAAATGTTTCATTGAAGTTTCGCCAGAAGTCTAAGTCTTGTAAAATCGGGTAGGATTCCAGTGATGGGAATTCGTCTGTTCCGTGTAAGGGTTGGAAGTGTGCTTTTCCGACTAAGGCAGTTCGGTAGCCAGCATCTGTGAAATCTTCACCGACGGTATGTTCATCTTCAGAGAGTTTTGTTCCGAGAGACCATGCCCCGTGTTGACTCGGATATTTGCCTGTAATAATGGAGGCGCGTGTTGGTGTGCAGGTTGGATTCGGGCAGTAGGCTCTATGAAAAAGTGTGCCATCTTGCGCTAAAGCGTCTAAATGAGGTGTCTGAATTTCGGGGTTAAGGCAACCCAAAGTGTTCCAATGTTGTTGGTCACTTGTGATGAGCAAAATATTTGGTTTGGTTTTATCCATATATCTCCTTTATGTCTTTCGCAAAATTAGCAGAATTTCTATCACGTAACTTTTATGAACAAACTTTGTCCTCAAAACGCATTTGCCACAATCACTAAATCTTGGATATTTACAACGCCATCACCGTTCAGATCAGGTTCTGCTTCACCGAAAGCATTTGCCACAATCACTAAATCTTGTATGTTAACAACGCCATCGCCATTTACATCCGCAGTTACCTCAGTTTTCAGGTACATCTCACCATCTAAATCGGGGAGTGTGTGCTTGAAACTGGTAATACCGCTTTCAACGCCAGTCGTTTGTATTGGGAGACTAATTTCCTGTGCCTTGCCACTACGATTATACACCGCCCAGCCGTTAGTGAACTCCCGGATAAAAAGCCCTTTTCTATTTTCATAAAACTGCCCTTTGGTTTCGTCTCCACTGATTGGACGACCGAGGTCAGTGTTCCAAAAGTCGTACCAGTAGTGTTCATGACTCATATCAGGACCGCTATTATAAAGCAAATACCCATCAGAATGTGTCAGGCTCATTGTCGTGAAAACACGCATCCAACGTCGGTTTGTAGCACTATCAGGATGCTCAGTTCCAATTCCCGTCCCCCCTAAACAGTTTATCTGCGGTTCCCTATAATTTTCTTCGGACCAGAGCAATGTATTTTCTATTTCGATGAGACGCTCACGGCTGTAGACGCCGATATTCGGATCCCATTCTGTTTCCATGAAAGCTCCATTCACATACAGCGCGGAACGCGGAGCTTTCCAGCGCACAGTGTTAATAAGAATCAGAAACTCGTCGCCAACGGCTTCACGGATACGCTTTAGTAATAATAACTTCGCTTCTACTTCAACATTTGGGTCTATATCTTTCCCCACACGGTCAACAAGTATACGGGTGTGCCATAAATCCAAAAAAATACCGTCGTAGAGACCGCATTCAGCCACCGCAATAGCGCGTTGAACGGTCAAATCTTGTACCTCTGGATGTGTGAAGTCGATAAAAAATGTTCCAGATTCCTGATTTTCAATGCGATTTCCCGATGCATCTCTTAGCCAATGAGGAGAATCTTCAGGGTACATGTCTGGAGTTAAGCCTGGATTTGAGCCGTAGTAGGCAACCCCTGCAAGAAAAACCATGTTAGGATTCTGGTTACGGAGTAAATCTCGAGAATGTTTGGAAGCCTCCAAATTTCCTGTTATTTTTATGCCATTTGATGTAGATTTCCAGCCTAAGTTGAACCGGTGGCCACCGAAAAATAAGTCATGAAGCATAAATTTTTCTTCCACAGACAACATTGGGAGATTTAGTATATGTCCATTCTTATGAAAAACCGATGGATACCTCCGATTTTCAACGCGTTCTGAAATTGAAATATCATCTAAAAAACACACCCAGTTCTCGGCGACATCCATCTCTAAGAGTAAACTGGCATCCCCAGGATTTCCAGTGACCCGAATTGAATCAAGATTTTTCAGTTGGCGAAGCGGTGTAAAATCAACAATCTGATTATAATGCAATGTTAAATTTCCTAAGTTAACAAGGTTGCTGAGGGGCGTAATATTGACAATCTGATTATAATGGAGTTGTAAGACCCTCAGCGATACTAAACCCGCAAGCGGTGTAATATCAACAATCTGGTTATGGCTTAAAGTTAAATTACGGAGATTAACAGCATGTTCCAACCCTTGAAGGTTTGCTATATCAGATTTCACAACTGCCAACTTCCGGAGTTCTAGCATATCAGTGGTAGTCAGTGGTGTCGTCTCTGGCAAATGAAGCGTTTCTCGGATCGCCTCGCGGAGCGCAGGATCCGGCATCCACTCTTCTTCATTTTCTGCATAAACGAAAGCGTTATAGACAAACATGCCTACAACGGAGAAAAGAAACAACGGAATCCATAACGATTTACAAAATATTTTTTCTATTGTCATTAAGTTAATAGTCTTTCTTACAGATACTATAGTTTGGACAATTTTAAGTTTTTGAGTAATAGTTTGGATTACGAGAACACTTTAGACAACAATATCGTTTATTGATGCACTTGTCGCCCCGCTGGGGCTTTAGGGTGTGGTCAATACAGCGTTCTATACACTTGTCGCCCCGCTGGGGCTAATGTGTGATCTTATATTATTTGGATTTTTCTGTGATTCTGCTGACTGAAAGAACTTGTAGAAAAATACTCTTTGGCAGCCCCAGCGGGGCGGAATGTGTATATGAAAACTATATGTATCTTAGGTGTTCGGTCTAACCCAACCATTACACGAAAACAGTTAAAATTGTCCTAAGTATAGTACAAATAGTTTGAATACTTCTTCGCGTTACACGCTATTTCTTATACATTCTTCCCTAAACAGCACTGCTTATATTTCCGTCCACTACCACACGGACAAGGGGAATTCCGTCCAATTTTCTGTGATGACGTTGAAATGGTCTGAGTTTTCAAATTATTGTTCTTACCCTTTGCTTGCCGACGTTCCCGTATTATGGGTATAATGCTATTAGCAGGTTTTCCCGCTTGGAGAGCCGATGCCATCAGTTTCATCGGTTCGTCAATGTGGTTGAAAAAATGCTTATAGCCAGCACAAAGATAGTTCAACCCATCTTCACCATCGGGGGTTTTGATAATACGGTTTTTGGGACAACCTCCATTACAGACGAACTTCACCTCACAATTACGGCAGTACTCTGGCAGTGTATCCCGTTTATCTGTGCCAAATTTGCGTTGAAATGTTGAATCAACCATGTCCGCTATTGAGGTCTCTTCTATGTTGCCGATGTAGTAGTCAGGTGTGACGTAATGATCGCAGGAATAGAGATCGCCATTATGTTCAATTGCCATCGCGTCGCCGCAGGTCTCATTGAAAACACACAAACTCGGGTTATAACCTAACCACGCTTCCAACGCCACATCAAAAATCTGGACAAATATTTTCCCGATGTCGTTAACGACCCACTCATCAAAAATGGCAGACAGGAATTTGCCGTACTGCTTTCCCGTGACCGAGCGCGGGGACACATTTTCTCCATCAAAATGTTCAACCGCCGGAATAAACTGCATGAACTCTGCACCAAGCTCTTTGAAATAACTATATATCTCTTTCGGATATTCGGCATTATGGCTGTTCACAACACAAAGTATATTGTAGTCAACGTTATGCTTCTGTAAAATCCGCAATCCTCGAATTACCTGTTCTGATGATGGACGACCCCGTTTGTCATAACGGTACTTATCATGAATTTCCGGTGGACCGTCAATACTTATTCCAATTAGAAATTTATTTTGCTTGAAAAATTGACCCCATTCATCATCCAGTAGCGTGGCATTCGTTTGAAATGTATTTTGTATCGTCATGCCAGTTCGTCTATATTTTTGTTGATATCGGATTGCTTGTCGGAAGAAATCCACCCCCATCAACGTCGGTTCGCCACCTTGCCACGCGAACGTAACTTCATTAACTTGCTGTGCTTCAATATATTGCTTAACGTAATTCTCCAAAGTTTCGTCGCCCATCCGGAAAGAGCGGGTTTCGGGGTAGAGTTTTTCTTTTTCCAAATAAAAGCAGTATTCGCAATCTAAATTGCAAATTGGTCCTATTGGTTTTGTCATCACATGAAAAGCGCGTGGTGCTTTGGGTTGAACCATTTGATTTATCTCCTGCTCTGAATTTGCGTTAAAGTGTAGCACATGCCACCTGAATCCACAAGAAAAAAGTGTTGCCACATTCCATTTGTAAGCACAACCATCAACGAAAAACTATGATTCCTTTGTATCACAAGAAACTACTTGCCGATAAATATGCAATATGATATATTATTTTCAATATTTTTCAGGGACATAAAGAATCCACTTTGATAGTTTAGTTTCTATCATAAGATTCCTGTTATCCTGAGGTCCAGTAAGCCGTATCCATGAATTACTACAAGTAAGCTTCGGATAGTAAGCGATGTATATAATATAGGAGTTTATCAGATGAAGTTAAGTATAAGCGTAGTGTTGCTCTTGTGCCTCTGTGCTATTTCTTGGTCACTTGAGCAGAACGACGAAGCAATCGTTGGCGTATGGCTGTTTGAAGGCAATGCTGACGATTCGTCGGGCAACAAAAACGATGGTAAGATTAATGGAAATTTCAAGTTTGAAGATGGTAAGTTCGGTCAAGCTGTCGTCGCAGGTGGCGGCGGTAGTATTGATGTTCAAGATTCAGATAGCCTAAAGACCGTCGGAGCTGAATTGACTGTTGCTGCATGGTTCCGAGTAGACGCAGACTCGGATACCGGTGTCAGAAAAAATGGTGCATATCTTCTTGAAGATCAATCTGGTGGTGAGCCGGTGCCTGACGGTTTCTCTTTCAGAATCTGGACAGACCAAGGTATTACGCCCGGGTTCTACGGAAAAACTGAATTGGAGCAGAAGAAATGGTATCATGTTGCAGGAACTTACGATGGCAAAAATGTTGAGATGTATGTTGACGGTGAACCCGAAAGTGCCAAAGGTGCGCTGAATGCTAATAAGGCTGATTGGAAACCGGAATGGGGTGGAAAAGTACAAGCAGGACAGGCATTACAACTCAAATTCGGACCTGAGTCATATACCGGTGCTATTGATGAGATCGTCATTCTCAGTCGTGCACTTGAGGCGGATGAGATTAAGCAGTTACTGAATGGTTGGGCAGATGCTTTTGATGTTGAACCTGAGGGGAAATTAGCAACGACTTGGGGACGGGTAAAGTCGTCCCGATAATTTGACGATGTGTGGACACCTTAAAGTTGTGTGTCCGCACATTCAACATCTTCTTTATAGTGGATTCTACAATTAACTGGACATCAGAAATGTGCATCAACGCTGAATGCGCTTTTGGCATTCAGCGGGAGGGAACTCCGATTCCCGACTATAAACGGGTTGCGATTCGGAGATCGAAATCAACGGTATGAACGCCATTTAGGCATTCACCGCCTACAGAATATATGTAAACTTATTTACATAATTTACTATAAACCGTAAACTGACCTCCCGGTCACGATTTTAAATCAACCTATTTTCAACCTCACTAAATGACAGAGATCTTCTTTATCTTTCCTGGTTGTGCCCAATTGCACTTTCCTGCTCCATTGAGTTGTCGCAACAATACCGGAATTTGAGGATTCTCAAGTTCAGTCTTTATCCTTTGTGCGTCGTCTTCACACCAACACGGGATAAACGCATGCATCGCCTGATTACCTTGCCACATCTGCCCATCTATATCGCTTAACACAATCGGGTTAAATTGGTTTTTTCCATACGCTTCCCATATCACCTTGAAAGGTGCAAACGAATAGGGACCAACGCCAAGCATTGCCCACCAATTACCCTTATTCATAGACGCACGCAGCATCGTGCCTTTTCTTTCTTGTAACTCATTCTGATAACGTTGAAGATAGTTTCTCAATGCGTCATATTTTTGGATTTGATCCCATGTAAGTGGTTTTCCTGTTTCCCGATGATACGGTAGCATAATCCATTTTTGAGGGGATGATATGTTTTGCCGCCATATCTCCTTGGTTGCGAGGGGATATAGAAATTCTTCGGGGAGATGAGTGGGTTTATGGTCAAAAATAAAAACACTATTGGCACCGCATGTATTCACGCCCTGTCGAGGCTTTCTGTTCAGATGTCTAATCCGATTTCAAGTGTTGCGCCTGCCTTGAGTTCGTCAAGGTTTTGCACGATCCGCCACGGGTCGGTCAGGATTTTTGAGCGGTAAAGCCTGATATTCAACCCAATTTCCGTCCTACTTCTTTGAAATATGTGACCGGAAATTCTTGTTGTGTATCACATTGAAACTTTGCACAACAGTATGCGGTGCTAACATCTTTGAACACCTGCGTTGATGTGAATTCATAGACAGTATCTACTGCAAAATTACGATGATCGGCATTGTAATTCCTAAATCCGCTATGTGCACCATCACCAAAAAAGAGAGATGTTGGAAGGTAGAAATAACCTGAACCGTTCTTTTTAAGTAATTTCCCCAAAACAACCTTCAACACCAATGCTGCGATGTCAACGCGAGAAGAACCCAAAAGCGTCCGTTGCGTATCCGCAACAAGTCCTTCTTTAAGAAAATGGGGTTTAATTTCTGTTTTGTAAGTCGTGGGTAAGTCTCCAAAGTTTGCCCAAGGTGGATTTCCGATAAGAATGTCATATTTCCCCTCATGTGTTTCCGTGATAATATCTTGGCAGAAGATTTGAGAGGTTGGAAAATCAACACCAAATTCTTGTCGGACATTTTCTCTGAACTGCTTAAGGAACGAAGGGTCTATCTCAATGAGCGTTAGACGTGACATGCGTTCCGCGGTAATAGGAATTTCTCTGTTCCGTGCGATATGGAGCATCGCTAAGACGAATACACCTTGTCCTGCTGTAGGGTCACAGATATGTGCGCCGTCAAGCCATGCATCAAAGATATTCCACTTGTTGATGAGCCATTTTGCCCATTTTATGGGGGTGAAAACTTGTCCAATCTGTTTTTTCATTTCATGAGAGAATACCAATTATTCTTGCTTTTCGCAACAATTAATTGGTGCAACATAATTGCTTGTAATGGCGTAATTCATAGTGTGTCTTACACTAAAATCTTTGACTTGACCTTTTCAGAGCAAATATGGTACTATTGATAACTACCTGAAATAGTAGAGGATTGAAAAGTTTTTCCGTACACTGCAATGGTACTTATGGACAGTGAAGGCAGATTGTTCAATGACAGCAATAAAAACAGACCTTTATCTTGGAGATTGTTTAGAGGTACTCGGCGATTTTGAAACCGATTCTTTTGACCTGATTGTGACTTCTCCACCGTATGCAGACCGCCGTTCCAAAACTTATGGCGGAATTAATCCCAATGAATACGTGAATTGGTTTATGCCTCGCGCTGAACAATTTTTACGAGTTCTCAAGCCATCCGGTACGTTCATCCTGAACATTAAAGAGAAAGCCGTTAACGGAGAACGACATACCTATGTTATTGAGTTGATACTTGAGATGAAAAAGCAGGGATGGTTGTGGACAGAGGAATTCATCTGGCACAAGAAAAACAGCTATCCGGGCAAGTGGCCAAACCGATTCAGAGATGCTTGGGAAAGATGTCTACAGTTTAACAAGACCAGAAAGTTCAATATGTTTCAAGAGGCTGTTATGGTACCGATGGGAGATTGGGCAGAGAAAAGGTTAAAGAATCTCAGCAAAACAGATCTGAGTCGGGATACGTCAAAAGTCGGGAGTGGGTTTGGTAAAAACGTCTCAAATTGGTTAGACCGAAAAATGGCGTATCCGACAAATGTATTGCACTTAGCAACGGAAACAGGGAACCGTAAACATAGTGCCGTTTTCCCAAAGACATTGCCTGAATGGTTTATTAAGTTGTTTACGCAAGAAAATGATTGGGTGCTTGACCCGTTTGCAGGTGCTGGAACAACCTGTCAGGTCGCTCAAAAGTTATTGCGAAATTCCGCGGGTATTGAAATTTTTCCTGAATACTATCAAGTTGCAAAAGAGAACATCAAACCGACACAATATAAATTATTTGAAGAGGATGAATATGAAACCCATTACACAACAGGAGATAACTGATTATGTAGAGGCGAACATTCAGACCTTTCACCAAAAAAGATTAGACAATCTCCAAAAATTGAAACTGATGACTGTAGTAAAACGAAAAAATCCTTACCTATTCAAAGCAAAAAATATTAATATAGCTCAAGATTATGTAAAGACAATTTTGGAAGCACATCTGTCATCACAGGAAGAAACGATCTTTGGTGGATTTTTGGAGGAACTTGCGATCTTTATTTGTGCCCAAGTATATGGTGGTCAAAAATCTTCGGCAGAAGGTATTGATTTAGAATTTATAAAAGATGGTATTAGATATATTGTGTCAATCAAGTCTGGACCAAATTGGGGTAATAGTAACCAAGTTGCAAGACTGAAGGATAATTTCACAAAAGCTAAAAGGATACTCAGAACAAACACATCATCAACGAATATTGTGGCTGTAAACGGTTGCTGTTATGGGAAAAATCAAAAACCAGATAGAGGCGAATACTATAAATATTGCGGACAACAATTTTGGACATTTATTTCAGGAGATGAGAATCTTTACACAGATATAATTGAACCGTTGGGACATCAGGCAAAAGTAAGAAATGAGCATTTTATGCGAGAGTATGCCAAAGTCGTCAACAAATTTACGTTAGAATTCATCACAACATTTTGTGACACTGACGGTAACATACTTTGGGAAGAAATCGTTAAATTTAATTCAGCAGAGACCACATCTTGAAGTCAATTCCAATCTGTTTAACACTGAATATCCAATCATTTCCAACAACGAACTCCTATCTCCTAACCTCAAAGAACTCAATTCTCTTCTGTTTTTCCTACCGAAAACATCCTCTCTGTTTAATCTGAATCCTGTTGTATAAGCGACAATTTTTCTGGACAAGCAACGCATACCATGTTATGTTAAGCACTATATATCTCACAGACATTACGCAGAGGAGAAGTTATGGCAAACGAAGATTTTACCTCTAAAGTACCGCACTATACCTTCGCGGAAACGTTGGAAGAACAGGAAGAACAGTTAAAGACTAATCCGTTAATGCAACGGTTGAACGATTATCGCAAAACTTACGAAGGTTGGACCCACATCGCCCGATCTACCACTACATCAATCCTGAAGCGATGCTCAACGACCCAAACGGACTCTGTTTCTGGCAGGGACGATGGCATCTTTTTTATCAAGCATATCCACCAGAAGATACACGTCAGCATTGGGGACACGCTGTCAGTGATGACCTCATCCATTGGCGCGATTTGCCTTATGCGATTTATCCGAACCCAGAACGCTGTTGTTTCTCCGGTTCAACATTCGTAGAAGAAGACCGCGTGATTGCAATGTATCACGGGACGGTTGTCGGCAACATGGTTGCAGTGTCAAGCGACCCTCTCCTTCTGAATTGGGAGAAAGTATCTGGTAAGGCAGTCATTCCATCACGACATGCAGATGGCACAACACCTGTCTATCGTGTTTTTGATCCATGTATCTGGAAGAAGGATGACATGTATTACTCACTATCGGGTGGAACGCTACCGCACGGTCCCGGTGGCAAACCCGTTCGTGCTAATTTCCTACTCCGTTCAGCAGATTTGGCAAATTGGGTCTATCTGCATCCCTTCGTTGAAAATGATCAATACACATTGGTCGGTGATGATGGCGCATGTCCCTATTTTTGGCCTATCGGCGATCGACACATGCTCCTATTTTTCAGTCACATGAGCGGTGGACAATACTTACTCGGCGATTACGATACAGCACGCGATAAGTTCGTTGTGACTGCAGGTGCAAAAAATAATTTCGGTGCAGCATCCCCTGCTGGTGTCCACGCGCCTTCTGCAACACCTGATGGTGAAGGTGGTCTCATTGTCATCTATAACATGAACCCCGCAAAACCGACTAAAGGTTGGAACCAGATTATGACATTGCCGCGTCGTTTAACGCTTCTTTCAAGAGATGAAATCGGTGTTGAACCTGCTGGGAATATTGAATCGTTGCGGTCCGACCATCAACATGTCAATGCAACAACACTTCCAGCAAATGAAGAAGTCGTGTTAGAGAACATAAAGGGCAATGCAATGGAACTTGATCTTGAAATTGATACTAAAGGTTCCCCGATGGTTGAGTTGAACGTTTTACGTTCTCCGCAGAAGGAGGAATTCACAAGAATCGCTTTCTTTAGAGAACGCGGCATGCGAAATCATAATTCCGATAGAAATGTACGCGAAAGTCTACTAACGATTGATTCATCGTATTCGTCGCTTGCCCCGGATGTGCGTTCACGAGCACCCGAAACTGGCGGGTTGTCAATTTTGGGAGACGAAACGCTCAAACTACGCGTGTTTGTTGACAAAAGTGTCGTTGAGGTATTTGCTAACGGACGACAATGTGTTGCAATGCGCGTCTATCCTGACAAAAAAGATAGTGTTGGTGTGTCTTTGCGTTCGCAAGGACAAGACAGTGAACTGAAATCGCTTGATGCTTGGCAGATGAAGAATATTTATGCTTAGCAATTTACGGTTCTTTGTCCCTACGTGCTATTAAGTACTGTAGTGATCAAAGAACCGTCCTCTAAAACTGTGTGCTTGATATGGCAGATGCGTTCTATCTGGTAAGAGTTGAAGTATCAGGAAGGAGAGTAGGAACAAAGAATATGAATAAGTTCATGAAAATTTTAAACCACATAAAAGGGGTAGAACAACTATGAAACGCCTGACACTAAGTTCGTTGGGACAAATCCGTGAAGCTGATATAATCTTTGGAGATATGACGGTTTTTGTCGGTGAACAAGCGAGTGGAAAAAGTATTTTGCTCCAACTTGTAAAATTAATTTTAGACGCAGGCGATATTACGCATACACTTAAAAAACACGGTTATGATTGGCATGAAAAGACTGAAGACTTCTTATCTCTCTATTTCGGTGAAGGGATGGAGGGAATATGGAACAAGGATGAGACAATAGTCGCCTTTGATAAGGTGGATTTTACGCCTCAAAAAGCGTTATCACGGAGAAAAAAAGATGAGAGTTTCTTTTTGATACCAGCACATCGGGTTGTAACGCTTAAAGATGGGTGGCCACGAGCATTTACAGATTACAATATTGGCGATCCGTACATTGTAAAGCAATTTAGTGAGGAGTTAAGACTTCTTATGGAAAGGGGATTCCGTTCAGGTGAAGGGATGATTTTTCCGCAGGAAGGCCGTATGAATAAAACAATGCGTGATGCAATTGGGGAGAGCGTATTTGGAAAGGGTAAAGTAAAAATTGATAGGTCCGGTTTACGGAAACGCATTGTTTTAGATGTCGCTGGTAGTCAACTACCGTTCATGGCTTGGTCAACTGGACAGAGAGAATTCACTCCGCTCTTACTCGGACTTTACTGGTTAATGCCTTCAGGTAAAACAGACAAGAAAAATGAAATAAACTGGGTTGTCATTGAAGAGCCGGAAATGGGGTTACATCCGAAGGCAATTTCATCTGTGCTAACTGTCTTTTTAGAACTTATGAGACGCGGTTACAAGGTTATTATCTCAACCCATTCTGCACAAATCCTTGAATTAGTGTGGTCAATTCAATTTTTAATTAAAGCACATGCTGATCCAAAGGAGTTATTGAAGGTGTTGGAACTAAAATCAAATTACTTTTCCAAACCTTTAGTAGAAACGGTGTTTAAAAAAACATTCAAGACCTATTATTTTTCTCGACAGGATGAGGTTGTAAATGTCAAAGATATTTCTACATTAGATGCGGAAGATCCAGATGAAGCAGTATCGGATTTTGGGGGATTGACAGCATTTAGCACTAAAGCTGCTGAAGTTGTCTCTTCGGCTATGTGGAGGTCTGACCTGTGAATTTTCGCGATGCCGTTAAAAAAATACCAGAAATTAAAGACTGCCTAAAAGATGGATTACAAGCACTTGGCAGAAACAGTAATAAGATTAAAGTACGTACGAAGAGATCTCTGGTAGGTAGCGTTGATATAGATACCTGTCTAAAAAACGTATATCCAAATGCATCCCGTTGGGACTATGTTTTTGGCTATAAGCATAAGATTTGCTATGTTGAAGTTCATCAGGGAAAAGCGAGTGAAGTTGAAAATATCGTAAAGAAATTTGTGTGGTTAAGACAATGGCTTGAATCTTCAGGAAGAAATCTTGAAAATTTGAAAGATCTAAGTTCATACCATTGGATTTCCAGTGGAAGGACTGACCCAGCAATTAGGAAAAATATTAGATATCAAAGAAGATTGGCGCAAAACGGCATTCGTGGACCGAGTTCCTCAATAGATGCTGATTCTGTTTCGTAATCACGTTGCATTCTAACTGAGACAGTTATTTGAAACTATGGAAAAGATATAAATGAACAAACCCATTGAAAAGGTCACTGCCTTTATCACACAAAAACGAAATGGAGTCAACGCGTTGCTTGTATTCAAACATCCTACTGCGGGTGTCCAAATCCCAGCAGGCACAGTTGAAGTGGGTGAAGATATTGAAACTGCAGTCCAGAGAGAAGCACATGAAGAAACAGGGCTACAGCATGTAAAAATTGACAAATATCTCGGTTGTATTGAAAATGAGTTAAACAAACAAGAATTGATAATAACACAAACAACCAAAGTCTATATTAAACCTGATTTATGCGCAATTCCTTACAAAGACAAACTAACCAGAGGACTCACAGTAGAGTATCATTCCACCTATAAAGACTTCACGCACATTACATATTTTGAATACGATCAATTTCCTGATCCCTCTTATATCGCCTATAATATTACAGGATGGGTACCGAACAAAAACTTGAGCAATCAAAAAAAAAGACATTTCTTCTTGTTGAGCACATCAGAGGAGACTGCGGATATGTGGGAATTGAAAAGCGATAGGGGGCACGTTTTTCAGCCGTTCTGGACACCACTTTTACCGAAACCTGAAATCGTGTCACCGCAAAATAGGTGGTTGGATTTCGTTTACGAGAAATTACTTGGCGAATCATTGTAGTTACAACATAAACAACAATCAAATTCACTTTGGACGTTTTTAGAGGAGATAAAAGATGGCAACATATCGTGCAGGTGTAATCGGTTTAGGACGAATGGGAAGTACTTTTGACGATGAAATTACGCAAGGAGGTTCACTCTTTCTGCCTTACTGTCATGCGCCAAGTTATGACGCATCACCGAAAACAGAATTGGTCGCAGGTGCAGATTTACATGCCGAACAAGGCTCAATTTTCGGTGAACGTTGGGGACTCAGTTCAGAACATATCTATAGTGATTATCAAGAAATGTTAGAGAAAGAAAATCTTGATATTGTGAGCATTTGCACAACAGCACGGGTGCGGGCGACTATCGTTCAAGATGTGGCGCGTGCTGGCGTCAAAGGTATCTGGGCAGAAAAACCTATCTCGCTTAGTCTTGCCGAAGCGGATGCAATGGTAGACGTCTGTCGAGAGAATGGCGTTGTAATGGCAATCAATTGTGCAAGACGTTGGAATCCTTTCTTTAGCGAGGCAAGAAAACTCATTGATGAAGGTGAGATCGGTAATGTGCTGCAGGTAACCGTGTATGCACAATGTGGTCTTTCGCATAACGGTAGCCACGCTATTGACATTCTGCGCTATATGGCAGGTGGGAGTGTGGAATGGGTTTTCGGTGAGATGCAATCCGACGAAGCCGCGGCAGGTGAAAACGATCTGATGGGAAACGGTTACCTTGTCTTTGATAACGGTGTCCGTGCGTATCTCCGAAGCACCGCGTGTGGTGCTGCTCCTTGGGAGGTAGATGTTATCGGCACAAGTGGACGTATCCGATCAGTCAACAATGCTGAAACGTTTGAGTTGATTCGCATGGTTCCCGGTGGCAGGCGCGGACGTGGTGTGCCTGCGACGTGTCCGTTCCCGTGGCCTGTGCGGATGCAAGGAATGGGATTGACCATTGTTGACGACATCATCAATGCTATTGAAAACGGAGGTTCACCTAAATGTTCTGATGAAGATGGACGTGCTGCACTTGAGGTCGCTATCGCGCTGCGTGAATCGCATCGGCGTGGCGGTGTAAAGGTGAATTTGCCGGTTGAAGATAGGAGTCTTCGAATACTTTCGTCTGAGATTCATGGTGATGATACACCTGCTCGTGTTAGACGGATGCGGGGTTAATGATAGGAGGTAATCAAATTCATGTCAAATAAAACTGCATTCATCTATCATCCAGACTACCTAAACCACGACACAGGTCCCGAACATCCCGAAAGACCTGACCGTCTCAGAGCCAGCCTTGCAGCACTCCAACAAAGCGATGTTTGGGAGCTGCTGCACAACATTGACCCGACACCCGCGACCGTTGAGCAGATCGCTTATGCACATAACCCCGGTTATAGTGAACATATCCGACAGTCCTGTGAAGCAGAAATCCCACTGACCTACGACACAATTGTGGGACATGAATCATACCGTATTGCCCTGCTTTCAACAGGAGGGGTGTTATGTGCAGCAGAGTCAGTCGCAACAAAGAAAGTGAAAAATGCTTTTGCCATGGTGCGTCCACCGGGACACCACGCGACACCAGGACAGAGCATGGGTTTTTGTCTGTTCAATAACATCGCCGTTACAGCACGTTACTTGCAACGGGAACACGGTGTCGGAAAGATTGCAATTGTAGATTGGGATGTGCATCACGGCAACGGCACACAAGACATTTTCTATGAAGACGCATCGGTTTTCTTCTTTTCTATCCATCAATCCCCGCTCTATCCTGGCACCGGTTCACGTTATGAACAAGGCAGCGGAGATGCGAAAGGCACCACGCTAAACGTGCCGATGCCGCCCGGAAGTGGCGACAGTGAATACATAACTGTCTTTGAAGATATTCTCATCCCCGCATTACAAGATTTTTCGCCTGAGTTTATCCTGATATCTGCAGGATTTGATGCACACTATCTTGATCCACTCGCCCACATTGACATAACTGCAGAGGGTTTTGCCAAGTTAACTGATCTGGTTTTGGATGTTGCAGAGGAGGTTGCATCGGGTAACGTCGTTTCGGCATTGGAAGGTGGGTATAGCTTAGAAGGTATCTCCGAATCTGTTGTGGCGCATGTGGAACGTTTGGACAACTAATTATTGGAAGGAAACCTCACCTACCCACTAATCTAAGAGGCGCAATGAATTGCGCGACTACAAACACCACAAATCCTAAAGAAATATTCACTTGATGTTATAATCCACTATTGTATAGCTGACTACTCAATATCCTTTGCACAACGGAATCCAAGCGCGCCAATCCCTGCATAAGCAGGACTATCTCCATAACGATTTGCAGCGCGTAACCACTCAGGATTACCGTTCCATCCGCTACCACGCAGGACACGATCAGTCACAACGTTCTCAAAATCGTTTACGATTTCCGCAACGTTATCAGTGCCAGCAACAGGATTTCGCTTGGGAGAATTTGCATAGAAATCACTCTGATAAGCATCAAGACACCATTCCCACACATTCCCTGCCATGTCATATACACCGTAGTCATTCGGTAGGTATTTGCCAACAGGTGTCGTGTGTCCGATATTTTTACCGTAGTTGGCTCTTGTTCCGTTAATGTTATTACCCCATGGATATTTTTTCCCTTTTAGTCCACCGCGTGCTGCTTTCTCCCATTCCGCTTCTGTCGGCAGACGTTTATCTACCCATTGTGCGTAAGCCATTGCTGCATACCAACTGACATAACGCACTGGATGGTCGTCTTCCTCATCAGGATAATTATTTCCATTCCAATCGTGTAGATAATTGCCATTTTGGAATTTTTCATCGATTCGTTTTTTCTGCCATTCAGGGTTTGCGACAATAAAGTCTTTAAATTCCGCATTGGTTACCTCGTTAGCGTCAATATAAAAGGCATCAACATAAACGGAATGCTCCGGTTGTTCATCGTTATCAGCATCCGCCGTTTTCACTTCCCATCTGAAATTCGCCTTCAGGTATCAACACCATTCCGTCAGGAGCAACAACTTCAGGGATTTGCTCAGGCTCAGCATCAGGAGGATCGGAGGTTCCTACGGTGTATGTTAAGTTGCGGGTTCCACCATCCCATGTAAGTTTTAAGGTAAATTGTCCTTGTGGGAATGGTCCTATGATTGTGACCGTTGTGCCAGATGCTGTGGCGGCACCTACATTTGCCGTTACATTGCCA
This sequence comes from Candidatus Poribacteria bacterium, assembly GCA_965219695.1. GTDB lineage: Bacteria > Poribacteria > WGA-4E > WGA-4E > WGA-3G > MSPOR6. Next base: position 401,274 of record CBDCOJ010000029.1, read on the forward strand.
GGGTCTTTGTCAAAAGTCACAGTTATAGTGCTATTTGCTTCAATTGTGCTACCGGGTGTTGGGTTTGCGCGCAGCAACTGGGCGACTTCTACGTCATCTTCTTCGGCACGTTCTCCACAACCGATTATGTAAATAGTGAGTATTCCTGCCACCACGAGTGTTAACATTTTTAGTGAAGTTTTCATAGATCTCCTATTATGATAGATTTATACCATTCTAAAAAAAGATTTCATTGTGAGACTTGTAGGTTCACCCTCAAGTGAAGAATATAAGAGGCGCAATGAATTGCGCGACTACGAACAGTTTAGGCAATTATCATATCAGTTTTCTGTATAAATCGCCTTTCTGTCGGGTTTCGCTACGCTCTACCCGACCTACAAATGATGCAATATAACCCTAATAATCTAAGCCTTTTTCCCAACATGAATTGCCACGATACCCAATGTTTTCCGAAAATACTGCACATCTGTTAGTCCATACTGCTCCATAACTGCTTTCAATGCATCACAATTTGGGAACTGCATGACAGAACGAGGTAGATAACCGTAAGCATCATCTTTACTACGCGAGATGCAATTACCGATAAAAGGTAAAATCTTTGTAAAATAGAAATAGTAAAGGCTACGAAACAACGGATTGACAGGCTGCGTAAACTCCAAGATTGCTATTCTACCGCCCGGCACTGCAACGCGTGCCATCTCTCGGATACCTTTTTCAAGATCAGAAACGTTTCGAATGCCAAAACCAACAGAGACAATGTCAAAAGTATTGTCTAAAAAAGGCAGGACGAGGGTGTCCGCTGCCAGAAAACTTGTAGTGCGGTTAGAAACCGCACCTACCGGTTGTTGAAGTTTTCGATCACCGATAACAAGCATCTCAAAACAGAAATCTGAGCCGATGACAGAACCGTTTGTCCCGATTTTATCCGAGTATGCAAGCGCGAGTTCACCAGTACCTGTGCAAACATCAAGCACCTTGCTTGTTGGGGTTACGCTACTTGCTTTGACCGTTTCTCGTCTCCATACTCGATCAAACCGAAGGCTTAACAATGAATTAAGAAAATCGTAGTGGCGTGCAATAGCTGAAAACAAGTTCTTTATACGTTGTGCCTGCATAGTAGTTCTTAACCGAGTCTGTTAACCCACAAATCTGAAGGTAAATGTAAGAGGCGCAATGAATTGCGATTAAACGTGTTTTTGTTAACAAAAAGCAATTATTCAGAAATGGTATTACATTCTCAGTTCCGCACCGAGTTCTTGATTCAACCGTTTAACAACCTTGTCGTGCAGATCATTAACCGCTTTATCTGTCAAGGTTTCAGTTGCAGAGTGATATGTAATTGTGTAGGCAAGACTCTTTTTATTTTCCGGTACTTGATCTCCGAGATAAACGTCAAACAGTCGTACCGATTCAACCAATTTTCCTCCAGTGCTATAGATAATATCTATTGGCACATCCGACAACATATCTTCATCAACGACAATCGCGAGGTCACGCAGGACACCTGGATAGATGGGAATTGGTTCAAAGCGTTTGGAAAAATCAGCTGCGTCTGCTAATGCTTCAAGGTCAAGTTCAAAGAGATATGCTTTATACGGCAGCTCATAATTTTCCAGCACTGTCGGATGTGCTTCTCCGAGAATACCGATTTGTTTTTCTTCCAACAACACTTCAGCATTGCGCCCTGGGTGGAAGGTTGGGTCGTCCGTTTTCTTGAACGTATAATCGGCAATACCACAGACTTCAAGCATACCTTCAACAAAACCCTTAATGTCAAAGAAGTCTGGAGGTTGATATGGGTTGCCGTAGACACCACCGCCAATCTCTCCCGCGAGAATACCCGTGACGCGTGCAGGTTCTTCGCCTTTCAGGAACACCGTTGAAATCTCAAAGAGTGCGATGTTATCTATCTGATGGTTATGATTGTGTTGTGCATTATCAAGCAAACTCGGTAGCAACGTCGTGCGAAGAACGGACATCTCCGGGCTCAACGGGTTTTTCAGTTGTAGTGCTTGGCGAAGCGGATTGTCTGCTGCTAACCGAATTTTATCAAAGCAGTTCGGATGACAAAAACTATAGTTTGCCGCTTCCATCATACCAGAACCGAGTAGAAAATGTTTTATACGCCTATGAACTTCTACTGAGATGTTTGGCACGGGGATAGGGATGTCACCCTTTGGTAATGCCGTTGGAATGTTATCATAACCGTGGACACGCGCAATTTCTTCTATCAGATCAATTTCGCGTGTAATATCCCCGCGGAACGATGGCACGGTGACCTGATAGACATTTTTCTCTGATTGTAATGCTTCTATGTCAAACCCTAACCGATTTAAAATCTGTTCTATCTCAGTTGCCTCAAGTGCAGTTCCCAATATGAAATTGACGCGATCCGGACGGAGTTGAATTTGCAGCGGTTCACGTTGTCCTGGATAAACATCAATAATGCCTTTACATATAGTGCCGCCTGCTAATTCCGCGATCAGTTGCGCTGCACGGTCAAGTGCAGGGATTACAGTCTCTGGATCCGCGCCACGTTCAAATCTGTAGGAAGCCTCAGTATTTATTCCCAACTTTTTGGCAGTTGCACGGACGCTTGACGGTTGGAAATTGGCACTTTCCAGCAGCACATCACACGTTGTCTCAGTGATTTCAGAATCATAGCCACCCATAATGCCGGCAAGTGCTACAGGTTTTTCTGCGTCTGCGATAACTAACATATTTGGGATGAGTTTGCGTTCCTCTTCATCAAGTGTTGTGATTTGTTCACCTTCTGCTGCACGACGCACGACAATACGATTTTCGGCAAGTTTGTGATAATCAAAGGCGTGCAGCGGTTGTCCATACTCCATCAGGACAAAGTTAGTAACATCAACGATATTATTAATAACACCGACACCGATAGATTCAAGCCGCTGTTTTAACCATGGAGGCGATTCGCCAATCTTAACACCACGGATCACACGTGCTGCATAACGGGGACAAAGGTCGGGGGATCATCAATCGTTACAGATGTAAGTTCGTTTATATCTGCCTTGCCTTCTTGTAGAGTCAACTTGTGGGAGTTTTAAGTCGTTACCAGTTTTCAGCGTGAATCTCACGGACAACGCCTATCATACTGAGACAATCGGGACGGTTTGGTGTAATTTCAAGTTCAAATACCACATCGTCTAATCCTAATGCTTTGGTGAGCGATGAACCTACGGATAGGTCAGAGGATAATTCCATGAGTCCTGCGGCTTCATCAGAGATGCCTAACTCTTTTTCGGAACAGAGCATGCCGTGCGATTCCTCACCGCGTAGTTTAGCGCGCTTGATTGTAATACCGGTTGACAATTCTGTGCCGATTGTTGCGACAGGCGCGAACATGCCTTCATATACATTTGGCGCACCACAAACGATCTGCAGTGCGTCTATCTCACCTATATCTACCTGACAAAGCACAAGTTTATCAGCATTCGGATGTGGTTTGATGGAAGTTACTTTGCCAATAACTACGCCTTCTAACGCTGCGCTGAGTTGCTTGACGGATTCAACTTCAATGCCTAACATCGTTAACCTTTCCGCGAGTTCACGCGGGGAAAAGTCAAAATTGATGTAGGTCTTTAGCCAATTTAGGGTTACGTTCATAGATAAGTCCTTAGGAATGGGTTTGATACAAATATTCAATCCAATCTAATTGTTGGGTTTCGCTTGCAGCTCTACCCAACCTACGCATTAGAACTGATGGAGGAAGCGGAGATCATTTTCATAGAAGGTGCGGATATCTGGAATGCGGAACTGCAGGTTTGCAATTCGTTCTACACCCATGCCGAAGGCAAAACCAGTAGTTTCTTCTGGGTCATAGTTGACAGCATGGAATACCTCTGGGTCAACAGCACCTGCGCCTAAGATTTCAATCCATCCAGTATGCCCGCAACTCCGACATCCTTTACCACGGCATACAGTGCATGATATATCCACCTCTGCGCTCGGTTCTGTAAAAGGGAAAAAGTGTGGCCGGAAACGCATCTGCGTTTGGTCGCCGAACATCTGCCGAGCAAAGGATACCAAAACGCCCTTCAGTTCACTGAAGGTAACGTGCCTATCCACAAGCAATCCTTCCACCTGATGAAACATTGGTGTGTGGGAGACATCGTAATCAACACGGTATGCTTTACCTGGCACAATAATGCGTACTGGCGGTTTCTGGTTTTCCATCGCGCGAATTTGCACAGGTGATGTATGTGTGCGTAACAGGTGTCCATCCATTAGGTAGAATGTGTCATGTAAATCTCGCGCGGGATGGTCGGGCGGTGTATTGAGTGCGTCAAAATTGTAATGCTCTGTTTCAACTTCGGGTCCTGTAACCACCTGAAAGCCCATTTGGGTAAAGATCGCTTCAATCCGTTCCAATGTTTGCATCACCGGATGTGCTTTTCCATACGCAGGTTTTCGTCCAGGAAGCGTGATGTCAATCGATTCTGTCTCAAGTTGCTGTTCTTGTTGCTGGCTATCCAGTGCATCCTTTGTTGATTCAAACGCTTTGGTTAGTGTGGCACGCACCTCATTGGCGAGTTTTCCAATAATCGGGCGTTCTTCCTTAGAAAGTTGTCCCATTCCTTTCATAACATCTGTCAACTTTCCCTTACGTCCAAAATATGCTATTCTGAGCGATTCAAGCGTGTCCAACGAGTTAACATTTTTCAAAGCCTCAAGTGCTTCTGCTTGAATCGCTTCTAATTCTGTTTTCATAGTTGCCTCTTAAAAAGATAACACCCATCACTTCGCTCCATAAAGGTTAAATCCTTCTGGGGACGAAAGCGATAGGCATCTACTTCCGCGGTACCACCCCGCTTGACAGATTGTGAAATCTGCCCGCTTCATTATTTTTTGTTTAACGGCTCCAGGATGAAATTCGGCAGTTGCTCTCAAAACCACGCTTGCAGCCGATGGCGCGGTCTCTCTTGTTGAGAGGTCTCAACGGCTTACTGTGTCCTTTCATTGCCGTCTAATAGTGTATTGTTTATCAAATTTTGCAGAGGTCGCGATTCGGAGATCGCTCCTACAAGCACTTCAATCGATTTTAGCTACCCTTTTGCGAGGGTGACAAGTTGTTCAAATCCAGCTGCATCATGCACAGCAATATCCGCAAGGACTTTTCTATCCAACTCGACACCTGCAGTTTTGAGCCCGTGGATGAATTTACTGTATGTGAGTCCGTGTAGTCTTGCGGCAGCATTAATACGCATGATCCAAAGTTTTCTAAAGTCGCGTTTTCTTGCGCGTCTGTGTGCATACGCGTGATTCCAACCTTTTTCAACCGCCTCCATAGCGGTACGTCTCAGGTTGTTACGTCCACCGCGATACCCTTTGGAATGCTTCAGTATCCGTTTTCGCCGCTGTCGACGGACATTCCCTGTTTTTACTCGTGCCATTCTGAACTCCTAATAAATTAGACGTTTCAAACGTTTTTCGTTACTTGGGTCTACCAGCGTGCTTTGTCTTAAGCGACGTTTCCGTTTCGCTGATTTTGAGATAAAAAGGTGCCCCGCATACGCTCGCTTGCGTCGGATCTTCCCTTTTGCAGTAAATTTAAAACGTTTTGCTGCGCCTTTATGTGTTTTGATTTTCGGCATTACAATATCCTTCTGTTGATGGTTTATTCAAACTATAGCAGCTTTGCGATTAACAGTACGCCGTTATCTGGCGCGTTTACAAGTAAAACCATATTTATAATTCGCTATAATTTGCGGAGATGTTCTGTTAAGTGAGGGTAGGCGTAGACGCACAAAATCAACGAAGAGAAACAAGGTCTCTTAGTAAATTATACTCCCTCTTCAAAAAGCCATCAAATCGTAAGAGAAACACGATTTGTCATATACTTGCAGTAAAAATCTTTCGTCATGAAGATTTTGGCGTCAAGAGCATGGACATGGTGCGTGTTTCCATTTTAGGAGGTTGTTCAACCTCTCCAATTTCGGCGACATCCTCTTCCAATCGGGCGAGCATGTTTTTGCCTAACTCGGTATGCAGCATCTCCCTACCTCGGAAACGGACTGTGGCTCGGACCTTCCACCCATTTTTCAAGAAATCTTCGACGTGACGTTTCTTGAATTGATAGTCATGTTCGGCTGTATCAGGACGGAATTGAATTTCTTTCAGAACGATTTTTGTTTGCTTCTTTCGAGCCTCTCGCTCACGTTTGTTCTTTTCGTATTGATACTTCCCGAAATCCATTATCTTGCAAACGGGCGGGTCAGCATTTGGAGAAACTTCGACTAAGTCCAATCCGACTTCGTCAGCGCGTTCCATCGCTTCGCGTGGGGTCATCACACCGACTTGCTTGTTTTCATGGTCAATGAGTAAAATCTCTTTGGCTCGAATCTGGTAATTCGAACGACTTTTTCTTTCCCGTGGTTTCTGCGTACGTCTGCCTCTATAGTGTATTTTTCACACCTCCAAATTGTGGTGGGTAACCAGTTAGCGACTGTGCAGGCTACAAATAAGTAGAGTGTTGTAAACTAAATCAACCCTTTCCTGCTCATTGCTAAAATTTACCGGGCGTTTTGTGTACTTGTATTAATAAACCAATCCTTACAAAATACGGACACTTGCTAATACAGTGTCGGAATATTTCGTGAAAATATTAATTATGATATTATATCACATTTCTAACATAAATGCAAACTAAAAGTAGCCAATTGTCCATAAAGTGCGTAAAATGATAATCCCACCCGCCAAACCGCCAAATATGATGATAAGACTGAGATTGATTATTAATGCGTGCCGAAAGATTCGTTCAGCCAATTCCGGTTGTTCCTTTACCCATGCCTGTGCTAAGTTAAAAGTGAGGACAACACTAATCAGACTCAGGATTGCCGCCCCTAAAAATGCTAAGAGAATTCCCCGAAAATCTACCATCTGCATCGTGTCCAAGATTGAACCGTATTGTGCATAACGTTGGATGACAACGATTAAGATGCCTACTAAAATGACAATAAATCCGATGAATACGGCTATGGCTTTTTTAAAGGCGTTTTCCATCTTTTGCTGGACTCTTTAGGACTAATTTATGGTAATTTTAACATATTTGCGGTGTTATGGCAAGATTTGTTGTTCTATCTCTTTTGTAGGAGGGAACTCCGATTCCCGACTATAAACGGGTCGCGATTCGGAGATCGCTCCTACAATGTGTTTTGTCGCGATTCGGAGACCACTCCTACTTAAAAAGTTACCATTTGGTAACTTTTTTAATACCGTGGTAACTTTTTTAAATTCGCTCTAAATCCCGTTTGTATCTGGTTTTATAGGTGTTTTTCTTATTTTGAAAAAATTTATTTTTTTCTCATCTGTATGAGGAACATGGTTTTCCCGTGCTTTGCATATTTTATGTGAATAATTTTTTGCATAGGCGTCTTTGCATTTGGATAGTTCTTTACGATTTTCACGTGTGTCTGGTTGTTTTGGGCATCGGTTTTATTTTTCATACTGATATTATAGCCGATTCTGTGTGGCGATCAGAAGTTTTTGTGGTGTTAGGAACAATAGATATCCAATATATTTCCAATAAGTTTGTGGAATATAGTTTTCAGTTGGTAGGTCTTCCACAAGTGCAACGGTATCAAATAGTTTTATTGGGTGCCCTTTTAGTTGAGAATATGATTATGTTTAAAAGCTGCTACACACATTTCGCCCCGCTGGGGCTAAAGAGGGTTTGTTTCCGTATTTCTACACACATTTCGCCCCGCTGGGGCTAAGACTGAATCAACACCTAAATGTAAGAGGCGCAATGAATTGCGCGACTACAAACGCAGGCACTGTAAATCAGGCTTACAAAACCCACCTACAAGAAAGATAAGACGCTAAAATGACACCAATGGGCTTCCCAAGCTCAACCCAACATACGCAGATGCATGGTAAGGTGACAATCAAGTGTAAAGCCCTTGCAATACCTCAAAATAATTAGGAAACGTCTTGCTAACGCATTCAGGGTTGTTAATCCGAATTCCAGGGACTTTTAAGCCGATGAGCGAAAATGCCATTGCTACGCGGTGGTCGTTATAGGTATCAATCGCTGTAGGCGTAATTGGAGAAGGGGAGATTTCAAGTCCGTCTTGATGTTCAACCACAGGTACACCTAATTTTCGCAGTTCGGTTACCATCGCGTGAATTCTGTCGGTCTCTTGCCAGCGCGTATGCTCAATGTTTCGGATAGTGACTTTGCTATCAGCAAACGGAGCAATGGCGGCGAGGGTCAACGCAGTGTCTGAAATAGTTTTCATATCCACATCAACACCCTTCAACTGGTGCGGTCCCCTCACAGTAATATTCGTATCGGAAACAGAAACCTGACACCCCATCTGTTCCAAAACGCGTACAAATTGGACATCGCCTTGTGCAGAAATTGTGGATAAGTGCTTAACGGTGACACATCCACCCGTGAGAGCAGCGGTGGCAAAAAAGTAGGATGCACTGGAGGCATCCGGCTCAATGTGGTATGAACGCTGTTGATACTGTTGTCCGCCTGCAATGTGGAAATGCTGATAATCTTTGTGGATAACCTTTGCACCAAATGCATCCATTACTGCCAACGTTATGTCAATATAAGACGTGTTGAGATTACCAACAACTTCAATCTCTATACCTTTTTTAGCACAAGGCGCGGTGAGCAGCAACGATGTTAAAAACTGACTGCTTTTGCTGGTATCAAGTTTGGTCTTTCCACCTTCAAGTCCGTTTGCTTGGACGATGACAGGGAGATGACCGTTCTCAAATTGCGAGCGTGCATCAACACCAAGCTGCACCAGCGCATCAAGTAAATCTGACATAGGTCGACTGCGCCGCATCGGTTCATCGCCATCAATGACAAATTTACCGTGTCCGAGAGAGACATAACTAATAAGTGAACGTGTTGTTGTGCCTGAGTTGCCCACATAGAGGTCTCCCCCTTGAGCATGGATATTTCCATCATTTCCAGCGATATGAAAGGTGGCTTGTTCTCTATTTTCCGTAATGTGGATACCGAGTTTTCGGAGTGCGTTGCACATATAGTGTGTATCATCGCTGAAAAGCGCGCCTGTCAACGTTGAATCCCCGTGGGCGAGTGAGGCAACTAATAGTGCACGGTTGGTAAAACTTTTAGAGCCGGGCACCTCTACTGTAGCGTTAGGAGGGTTGTCAAGTGGTTGTATTTCAATCATTTTCGTTTAGGATAAGAGTCCTAATTCGGTAAGTAATTCCTTGAGTTCGGCTTTTTCGGTATCGCGAAGCGGCAGCAACGGACTGGTTGTGTGTGCCTCACATACGCCCAAAATCTCCAAACACGCTTTCATACCGCTTACACCTTGTCCGTAGGTATAGAGTTTGCTCAACTTGATCATCCATTTCTGGAGTCGGTCAACCTCGTCAATATCGCGTGCTTTTGCGGCGTTATAGAGTGCGACAGATTCTTTTGGTGCAACGTTTGAAATTGAGATAACGCCCCCATCAGCACCGAATAACAACGCTGCCCCTATAATAAAATGTGAACCGATGAAAATGGAGAAATCGTCACGTTCGCCAAGCAGTGCTAAGAGATGGAGGCTGTTTATCCAATCACCGGAACTATCTTTGATGCCAACAATATTATCACAATCATCTGCAAGTTGCGCGACAATATTGGGTTTAATCGCGGTTTTGGCAGTAGATGGGATATTGTAAATTAGCACGGGTAAGTCAGTGCTTGCGGCGATTTCCTGATAGAATTGGATGATGTCTGCATCATCGGTGGAGGGATAATAGTAACCGGGAGTCGCAGCGACAGCATCAACCTGAAACTGTTGTGCTAACTCAATATTTTGGATAACCCGTTGGGTGCTTGTGTCCATCACACAACAGATAATGGGGACGCGTCCTACAATAGTTTTGGTGGCGATGTCCAACGCACGTTCACGCTCTGCATTTGTCAACGTTGTAAACTCACCAGAAGACCCCAGCAGATAAATGCCGTGAATGCCGTTGTCAATCAAGCGGTTGAGTTGTTTGACAAATCCGAGTTCGTCAACGCGTTCTTTTTCATCAAGTGGCGTTACCGTCGGCGAAAAAATACCTTCATATCGGATATTCATTGTTGCCCCTTTCATGTTGGCTATATTTAAGCATGGTTGCAGTTTAGCAAAGCCTAATTTAAATGTCAATAAGTTCTAAAAATGAGGTGTGTAAAGTTTTTGGCATGAATATTCTTTTTCTATTGTTGGAGTAAATCAACGCTATGAATACCTTTTGGCATTCAGTGGGTTTCAACTCGATAAATCGGGCTTAGAAAGCCCTCCAACAAGAAAGGAGACATGGTTAATGTCAAGATATTTACACACCCTTTGAATTAATTCATTGCTTGACTTCAGTAGATATGGTATGATAGAAACATGCATCAAAACGAGCCAAGCGCTATCCAGGACGTTGAGAAACCTTCAACACTCCGCTTTTTTGTTGGTACTCTCCTTTTCGGTTCTATCCTCATCATTCTAACCTGTTATTGGATTATCTCTGCAGAAAACCGCGTGGTATGGGAGCTCACAGATTTTTCAATTTTTCCTACCGTGCTTTTCACATTCTTTCTGCTTGCTGCACTTTCGCCTTTCCTGAAAAGATTGTTCAAGCATGCTGCCCCGACTTCACGCGAGTTGGCATTGACGTACATCATGGTCTCGGTTGCAACGGCGCTCGCGGGGCACGATATCGTTCGCCAATTAGTGCCGATGATAGCAAACGCGGGATGGTTTGCAACGCCAGAAAATGAATGGGCAGACATCTTCTTTCGCTTTTTACCAACGTGGTTGACGATTACGGATCGCAAAATTCTGCAAGGCTATTTTGAAGGAGATGACACCTTTTGGCAGCCCCGCTACATGGAAGCGTGGATGTGGCCAATTATAGCGTGGAGCGTTTTGGTGATTGTACTGATGTTTATGATGTTATGCATCAATATCATCATTCGGAAACAGTGGATAGACCATGAAAAGTTGAGTTATCCGCTGACAACGCTTCCAGTTGAACTGCTCGGCAATACGTCTAACCTTTTCCGCAATAAACTAATTTGGCTCGGTTTTGGGATAGCGTTTGGTCTTGAGATTCTGGCAGGATTGAATTACCTTTTTCCTGTGATTCCTTCGCTTACAATTAAGTATAGACTTTTCTTTCCAGATCGGCCTTGGAACGCAATGGGGCGTTTGCCAGTCTATGTTTATCCATTCGCAATAGGGTTAGGCTACTTAATGCCGTTGGATTTAGCACTATCTTTCTGGAGTTTTTACCTATTCTGGGGATTGCAGCGCGTCTTTTTTACTGCGATAGGATGGACAACGGCAATCGGTTTCCAAACAGAACAACGCGCGGGGGCATGGATTGGGATAGGATTGCTTGCCCTGGTAACAAGTCGAAAAGAAATTTTAAAAGTGTTAGGAGGGGTATTCTCTTTTAGATCGAAAGACCGTTTATATCAACTTGCTGTATTTGGCTTGATATTTGGATTAGGAATTGTGTTGATATTTTGGTATTTTGCAGGATTATCGCCTTGGGTCGCGCTTGGATATTTTGGCATCTATTTGGTGTTATGCATCGGGATGACGCGTATGCGGGCAGAACTTGGTCCACCTACACACGAGTTGCACGGGGTTCATCCGGACCGAATTATGCTATTATTTTTAGGCAGTCGTCCATTAGGTGCACAGAATTTAACGAACACTACGTTGCTATCGTGGCTTGCTTATGGGTATCGGTGTCATCCGATGCCACATCAATTGGAAGCGTTTAAAATTGGTAGACACTTCCGTCTTCGTGAGAATCGATTGGTTATCGCCTTGATAGTAGCATCAATTGTGGGGGCAGTCATATCCATTGTTGGGCATGTGGCACTCTATTACGAATTTCGGTTTGCACGTTGGGGAGTTGGTGAGTTTAACCGCCTGCAAAATTGGATTACCGCACCGCGTGCGCCGAACCTCCCCGCTATCCAACACATGGGTTTTGGCTTCCTTTTAACCGGTGTGTTAACATTCCTTAAACGGCAGTTTTTGTGGTGGCCGTTTTATCCAGTCGGATATGCTGTAGGAAACGGTTGGGCTATCGGATGGATGTGGTTTTCAATTTTCTTAGGATGGCTCTTTAAAAGACTTCTTTTTACTGGGGGCGGTGTGCGCGCTTACCGCAGAGCGTTGCCTTTGTTTTTGGGACTTATCTTTGGTCAGTTCCTTGCAGGAAGCCTGTGGAGTTTGTTAGGCGTGCTGTTTAACAAGAATATGTACACCCTTTTTCCATGAGAATTTAGAAATCTTCCAACGCCTCTGCTTCAGACGCGTATACACCGATACTTTGCGTTAATCCGATGGTATTAAAAATAGTCCTTACCTGCATAGCTGGATGTGCAATACGCAATGTTTGTCCTTTATCCCGTGTTTTCCAAAGTAATTTAATTATTGTGCCAAATCCGCTACTCGTGATGAAACTTTGCCGATCAAAGTTGAGCAAAAGTTTTGTTGCCTCCTGCACGCCATTGTCAGCATAGGCATCATTAATAGCCTCTTCAGATTCGTTTGTTAGGTAACCTGTAATGTCAAATATTGCAACGTCGCCATCGTGTCGGATAGAGATCTGTGGTTGTGCTCTCACATTTTCCTCCCAAGGATTAAAATCCTAAATTCATAAAATAACGTGAGATAGACATAAGTAATTTGGGGAATCAGTACGGTTAGGAAACCGCACCTACCAAGGTTATATGAGTGAAACACTAAATATTAAGAACTTTATAATCCTCACACCGAGCTCACGTTAAAAATAGAATCATCAATCTTCAGTTAAAGTGCGTTGAAGCGGTTTATGTTCCTGTTGTTCGTTAACTATTGTTCCGTTTTCAAGATGGAGCCATGTCTCAAATTGACGTTCACCTTCCCGTAATTGAATCACTCGTGCCCCGCGTGGAAATCCCTCTTTGCCATAACAATTGAAGCCGGTAGTTCTCCCGTAGCAGAGGCGTATCCCGTGCAAATCTCCCCAAAAATCGTTAATATGTTCATGTCCAACAAAGGTGCCCATAACATCCCCGGCTTCGTGTAGGGCAGCAAAAAAACCGGAATTAATTAGGGGCGGGCAAACCTTCTCATACTTTGCACCGTAGCAAGTGTGAAAATCCCATACTTCATCATATTCAGGAATTGGTATGTGGAAAAAAGCGAGGGCGGGCAGCGGATTTCCTGCTGCAGCAGTATGTCTCGCGGATTCGCTGAGATACCACTCTATCTGTGCGCGCCTGATCCAATCGTACCCCCCAATATCTGTTGGGGCATAACTACCTGAATCAACAAAATAAAGTAGTGCGGCAGATTTTGTGCCGTCTGAACTTTCAACTGTTAGAACATAATTTCCTACACCGGGAATGTGTTCTGGTCCTGGTTCTGCAAGCGACAAGTCGCTTTCCTGCATGACTTCCATCAATTCGTGGCGATTTGCCGTGCCTTCATCGTCATGATTGCCGAATACTGCTGCCCAAGGAAAACCACACCTTTCTAAAATCTCAATAATCTGTCGGAGGGATTCGGCAGCATTATTGCATCCACCTCCGGACAAAATGTCTCCAGTTAACACGATTAAATCAGGTGCTTCTGCTTGTGCAACACTCTCCATCAAAGCTGCGGATTGCTGGTCAATAGGTTCACCGTTTTGCCAATGAATATCAGTAAATTGGACAATTTTAAAACAACCATCTTCGCGAAACTTTAGTTCGTTTTTCATTTTTATAATTTCCTCTCGCGTAACTATAAACATAATTTCGAAAAATTGCAAGCAAATTCAAGATTTTTATTTTCAAGATTAAGAATCTTTGACTCAAAGTTGACTCAGAATATGTCGTTCTGCTCCGCGGTTTTTTATAGAGACGTTTAAGCTAAAAAAGGTAGCAAAACCAGTGAACAGGAAGTTTTACCAAAAAATTTAACGAATTTACAACTAAAGTAATTGATTGATACAAACAGTTTAAAAGAAAATGTAAATGTCAATATTGTCTAAAAAATGGTAACAAATAGAAAAAAGAAGCGTTAATTTTTTCAATCAAAACAACGAGTTATTTTATAATTATTTTTAAAGTTGTGCAATGTGATTAAGTTTTGAACACCGATCCTAATCTTTGGTGTAACTGACAAGGGAAAATCTTCGGTTTCCAAAAGAATGGGAACTTTATAGGTTAGGGGAATTAATTATGCAAAAAGCACTACTTATTCTTTGTATCTACTTCATTGTATCTGTATTTTTAGGAATCTTATGGTACTATCCAATTATGCCATTTCTCTTTTATAACACACTTGCAGATGCTGAAATGAAGCAACGGATGGAAGATGATTTGATTGGTTTCTACGGTATTGTTAATGAGATGCACCAACTTGTACGCGAAGGGGCATCGCTCACTGGACGAGAAAAAATTGTTTTCGTTCTCACGCCTCTGGGTGAGTACGGATTTATAATATGGCCCATAGTTGGTCTTCTATGGGGCTTGTGGCGTGGGATGTTTCATCTGTTTAGATTACGAAAATTAGACCTGTCTCTTCCACTTAATAATTCAATGGCTTTGAAAACCTTAAACAGGCGTTATCCTTAAGAAACGCCTGTTTTATTTTTGAAAGTTCAAGGTTTTCTTGCCTTCCCTAATATGCAATGGTATAATTAAGGCACGTATCCAATAAGTGAATCCGCTTGCGGTGCTGTGGATACTAATATCATTTCTAAAATATAAACTTTACAATATAAGATTTTGAGTTTTCACCTTGAAATGAAGAATGTAAGAGGCGCAATGAATTGCGCGACTACGAACGCGTTTTTTTGCTAATGATGATCAATCATTTAGAAATGGTATAAGATTTACATTCTATTCAAAGCGATCCGTTCAATGCCAATTACTGTCCTATGAATACTTTTGATACTCACACAAGGATTCTCTCAAATGAAAAAGTAGCGGAGGATCATTACCTATTGCGTTGTGAGTGTTCTGAGATTGCACAGTATGCACAGCCAGGACAATTTATTCATGTCCTGATTTCAAAAGGTGCTGGACTTTTGCTGCGTCGTCCGTTTACAATCTATACGATTGACGGACATGAAATTACAATGCTCTATCAGATCATCGGTGAAGGAACGCAACGATTATCAGAAATGCCGAGAGGGGCATCGTTACATGTATTGGGACCGCTTGGAAATACTTTTGATATTGAGAACACATCTAAACCAGCAATTTTAGTTGGGGGAGGTGCGGGTATCGCGTCTTTGATGCTACTTGCGGTTGCATTACGTCAGCATGGTATACAAACGGTTGGATTAGTAGGCGCGCAAAATCAGGGGAGGCTGTTGAGCGTTGATGATTTGGAAGCAATAGATGTTGCAGTGCATATCGCTACTGATGATGGAAGTGTGGGACATCGCGGGTTTGTTACAGATATTCTTACAGATATGCTCAATAAAAATAGTTTGAATCGTCCAACAATCTATGCCTGTGGACCACACGCCATGCTTACTGCAGTCGCTAAAATTACAACAAAATTTGAAGTTCCGACACAGGTTGCTATGGAAAATAGGATGGGGTGCGCGCTGGGTGTATGTCTTGGATGTGTTTGTCCCGTCCGTATTGATTCAAATCGGATCGAATATCAGCGTGTTTGCACCGAAGGCCCTGTTTTTAATACTACAGATATTGCGTGGGAAATTTAGTAAACGAAGCAAAGTAGACAGAAATGAAACCAACATTTTACAGCGAATTGACCTCAACAAGTCTTGACAGAGAACTGCTTTCAGATACTTGTTGTGAAAAGATATTGTCTGCCTCGGAAGTAGAATTGCTTCCGCTATTAGATGCTGCGTATCAGGTTCGCAAAACATTTTTTCAAAACACAGTCCAACTACATATCCTCAATAACGCACAAAACGGCAATTGCCCAGAGGATTGTCACTACTGCGTACAAGCAAAAACTGCAACAACAGATATTGATACCTATTCATTGAAACCTGAAACTGAAATTCTCGCTGAGGCAGAACGCGCGTATCAGTCTGGCGCGTATCGCTACTGTATGGTGATAAGTGGACGCGGACCGAGTCCTAAACGGGTTACACAACTTGCACAATTAATTCAAACGGTAAAATCACGGTACCCGATTGAGGTGTGTCTATCCATCGGATTGATTGATGAACCCGCTGCTCACACATTAAAAGAAGCGGGATTGGATAGATTGAACCATAATCTGAACACTTCAGAATCACACTATCCAAAAATATGTTCCACACATACCTATCAGGATAGAATGGATACGCTACGTGCTGCGCAGTCTGTTGGACTCGCCTGCTGCTCGGGTGTGATTGTTGGGATGGGTGAAGAAAATAGCGATTTAATAAGGGTGGCAAAGGAACTACGCAGGTTGGAAGTAGCCTCAATTCCCGTCAACTTTTTTCTGCCGATTGATGGCACGCAGTTGTCAGAATCGTTTACGGAAACCCCGCAGTTTGTGTCTACAACTTTAACACCTGACTACTGTTTGCGTGTATTATGTCTGTATCGACTCCTAAATCCGAGTGCAGAGATACGGGTAGCGGCAGGCAGGGAACATCACCTGCGAGGTATGGAGGTCATGTCGCTCTACCCCGCGAATTCAATGTTTTTGGAAGGTTATCTTAATGCTACGGGAACTGCAGCATCACGTACACTGCAGATGATAAAGGATGCCGGATTTATCGTCGAGACAAACGGAGAAATATCAGAACAAATACAGACTGAACAGGGAGGCGTGCTTCTCAAAGAGTTAGAAGTGCTTCGTCCACGGATGGAATCCAATAGTTAGAAGAGAAATTTATGGACTCACCGTTTCAATCATGCAAGGGATCTTACTGAGAATCAGTTTTTCCATCTCAACTTTATTGCTGGCATTATCAATGTCAATACCAACAAGTCTACCGTCAGCATCATAATCAAGAAGGACACCTTCTGAAATTTCGTGGCTCTCTACGCTGGATTGCTCGGATAGATTGATATACAGTGAGTCAGTTTCTGGGTAGTAGTTGAGTTTCATGGTTTACATCTCCAATCATCACCCAATCAGCTTTAAACCGCCCATATACGGCTGCAACACCGCAGGCACACGCACCGTCCTATCCGGATTCTGATATGTCTCAAGTAGCGCAATCACAACACGCGGCAATGCTGTGCCAGACGCATTGAGTGTATGGATAAATTCTGGTTTCGCCCCAGCTTCTGGTCGGTATCGGATATTTGCACGGCGCGCTTGGAACGCCTCAAAGTTACTACAAGAAGATACCTCTAAAAACTTTTCCCCTGCTGGTGCCCAAACTTCAATATCGTAACATTTCGCGGCGGCAAACGAGAGTTCCACTGTGCAATGCTGCACGACGCGATACGGCAAACCGAGTGCCTGCAAAACGTTCTCCGCATTTGCCAAAAGCGTTTCATGTTCTGCATAAGACGTTTCAGGCGTGGTGAACTTCACCATCTCTACCTTGTCAAATTGATGGATACGTTGTAAACCGCGTGTATCCTTTCCATACGCACCCGCCTCGCGACGGAAACATGGCGTATAAGCGGTATAGTAGATAGGCAAATCTTCGGCGGACAATATCTCATCTGCGAAGAGGTTCGTCACAGGCACTTCAGCAGTCGGAATCAGAAACAGATCGCTATCAGGATTTTCTTCGTCTCTGTCGCACCGATACATATCTGCTTCTAATTTGGGGATTTGTCCTGTTCCTGTCATTGTAGGACGATTGGCGAGGAATGGAGGCGAAATTTCGGTGTAACCGTGTTGGGTCGTGTGTAGATCAAGCATGAACTGGATTAAAGCGCGTTCCAGTCTTGCCCCTAAACCTTTGAAAACGACAAAGTTACTGCCTGCGACCTTCGCACCGCGTTGAAAATCGACAATATCCAACTGTTCCGCGATTTCCCAATGCGGTTTTAGTTCAAAGTCAAAATTCGGCAGTTCACCCCATGTCTTGATTTCAATGTTATCTGCTTCTCCTGTGCCAAAAGGTGTACTTTCCTCTGGCATATTCGGAATTGTCAATAGGATAGCATCAATTTTTGATTTTAACTTGTTTGCTCTCGCAGTTTCTTCTTTTATTTTTTGTGAGAGTTCCCGCATCTCCGCAATCGTTTCGGTTGCGTCCTGCTTTTCCTTTTTCAATTGGGCTATTTCTCGGGAAACCTCATTCTGGCGTGCTCGCAAAGCCTGCGTATCTGTCACATTCTTACGCCAGTCCGTATCCGATTCAATCAGTTTATCTAAGTCTGCATCAGTCTGGCGATCTGCTAACATTTGACGAACGGCTTCGGTATTTTCGCGAATAAATTTAAGGTCAAGCACTGCGGTTCTGCTCCTCTATTATAGGATGTGTAGTGTTCTGTAACGAAAAAACCACAGTGTTGTAAGACACAACCTGTGGCTAATTCTTCAAATATAAACGGGCCCGACGGGACTTGAACCCGCGACCTCCTGCGTGACAGGCAGGCGCGCTATGCCATCTGCGCCACGAGCCCGTAAGATGCCTCTAACAAATAGGCGGGACAGGACTTGAACCTGTGACCTACAGCTTGTAAGGCTGTCGCTCTAGCCACCTGAGCTACCCGCCCAAAATGAGACTGCTTTCGCATCCCATCTCAAGGACGCTATTAAGTATAACACATGGTTTGTGATTTGTCAAGAAAATTTGATTTTTTCTTCTGAATCACTTCCGTATCAACATCTTGCGCGTTGCTTTGAAATCCCCTGCTTTAAGTGTGTAAAAATACACACCACTTGCAACAGATTCACCGAAAAAGTTTTTGCCATCCCAATGCGCCGCACGACTCTTGCCTTGATAGATACCAACTGTTTGATGCCCTAAATCCAATAACCGCACTAATTTCCCATCTACAGCATAGATTGAGATGCTTACATCCGCTGGTGCAGCTAACTGATACGGTATCCACGTTTCTGGGTTGAATGGGTTCGGATAGTTTGGTAATAGAGATGTCTTTTTTGGGGTTAATGCTGCCAAGAGTTGTTGTAAAAAGAGAATACCGCGGTGTGAGGCTGGATCTGTGAGGTTTTGCTGCTGTGCTTGGGATAGCCATTGCTGCACATCTGATTTAGTAAACACAAGTCCATAGCGCGCCCAAGCTGCCGGTGCTGCTGCTTTATTCCCTAATGCTCCTGCAACCAACACGAGATCCACGATATCAATAATACCATCACCGTTGACATCTGCCGGATTGTACACGTAATTCTCTTCTCCTGCTCTCAGAATAGCTCTGATATCAGATGAACTGTACCCTAAATACTCATTTAAAATTGTAATCTCGGCTAAGTCCGCACTATCAACAATACCATCTTTATTGATATCCCCGGGAATATATGACGGGTCAAGCATTTTAGCGGGTTTCCCAAAACTTGCAGCGACAAGTGTCAAATCTAAGATGTCCACAACACCATCAAGGTTAACATCCTCGCGTAGCCGTGGCACACCGACAATAACACTAATATCTTTAAAGAAGAAAGGTAGTCGTTTTCCTTCACTATCCACGATAGCAGCTTCAGGCAAGCTTAGGGTTGATTCTTTGATAGCAATGAATTCAAACATCAAGGTTGCGAGAGTGCCATCACCGCTGCTGCTGTTAGCGAGAGAAGTGGCACCGAGTATCACCTCGTTCCCTTCAATGACTGGGTCAACGAAAAACGAGTCATTTGGTAAGTAGTTGCCGTTGTAGCCGTTCACATAGCGGAGTGCTGTCGCATCAAAAATTACCTTGGCTTGAAACCCAGTAACGTTTTCACCATTGGTAATGTCAACCTTAAGCGTTAACTGGTCTCCGATCGCTGGGGTATCCACCGGCAAAACAGTAATACCTATGCGGGTATCAATAATCTTCCATAAGCGGACGGTGTTAGCATTACTTCCACTTGCAAGTGTTCGTCCATCCGGACTGAAGACTACACTATTGATACGTTTTGTATGTCCTACAAGAGTTGCATTGAGCGTTCCGGTTTTGACATCCCATAAGCGAACGGTGTTAGCATCATCCGTACTTGCGAGCGTCTGCCCATCAGGACTGAAAACCCTCAAACCCGTTGTTATGGAAAACTTAGGAGTGCCGGTTTCCACATCCGACAAGCGGATTGTGTTTTCACGACCACCTGCACTTACGAGTGTCTGTCCATCCGGGCTAAACTCAATCGTCCAACCACCATGAGTTGGGAGTGTGCGTTTGAGTGTTCCTGTGTCAACATCCCAAAGTCGGATGGTTTTATCACGACCACCTGCACTTACGAGTGTCTGTCCATCAGGACTGAACTTAACATTCGTTACATTCCCTGTATGTTCTGCAAGTGTATGCCTGAGTGTACCTGTTTCCATATCCCACAAGTGGATTGTGTTTTCACCACCACCTACACTTACAAGTGTCTGTCCATCCGGGCTGAACTTAACGATCCAGACATTATTCATTGGGAGTGTATGCTTGAGCGTGCCAGCGTCAACATTCCATAGGTGGATGGTGTTACTATCACGACTCCAACTTGCGAGCGTTTGCCCATCCGGACTGAAAACTGCTCCCCAAACATCATCCGTATGCTTATTGAGCGTGTGTTTGAGCGTGCCCGTTTCCACATCCCATAGGTGGATGGTGTTACTATCACGACTCCAACTTGCGAGCGTTTGCCCATCGGGACTGAAGAATACCGAACTAACATTATCCGCAGTGAGTGTGTGCTTGAGTGTACCCGTTTCAACATCCCACAACCGGATAGTATTATCATCACTTGTACTCGCAATCGTCCGCATATCCGTACTAAATGCCGCTCTACTGTATGTGAATGAAAGCTTCTTCTCTCCTGTGACAACATCCCACAGATAATAAGTGGATGGATTCCTACTCCTACTGAACAGCGTCTGTCCATCCGGACTAAACGTTACACTATAGACACCACCCGTATGCTTTTCAAGTGTGCGTAGATAGTTTCCTGTTTCTACATCCCACAAGACCACACTTCTACTTCTATTCACAGATGCAAGTATGCTGCTATCGGGACTGAACGCAACACTATAGGCATTACTACCACTATACCTTTCAAGGACGGTGTGAGCAGTATCTTGAGCAAAGGCGTTTAGGGAAAACACAGTTGAAAGCATAAGTAATGTTAAGGCTGTTTTCATAATGAAGTTCTCCTTAGGATTTGCGTTTCAGTACTAACGAATTTTAAAACGCTTTACCTAAAGTTTGGAAAGTTTTTGAATTGCATAAGTTGCAGCAATTATAATGTGATTGGACTGATAAGTCAATGAAATCTTCAATTCAGACAATTCTTAATACACATTGAATTGGGCGACAATTTCCGCATCTTCACCAGTCTTTTTTAGTAACGAAAACCACAAATTTTTCGTTTTATGTTATGCTATAAATACCTAAATAAATTACAAATGAGAGTTCATATTTCCGCATATTATTAGGGGAGTTTGCGGACAACGTCATAATAAAACATGCGGAGGAGTAAAATTCATGAGACCGTGTTTTGTCTGGATGACAATTCTATTATTAGCAGTCATATCTTCAGGCTGCGCTACCATGTCCATGCCGACTTATAATGAGTTAGCGGATCGGCATTACGACTATACGAGTGGAGAAAAACAAGCAACTCTTGATGAATGGCATACCTTAATAATGGAACTTGAAAACGTCATTCGCATGGATGCGGAAAGTGCATCTGCGGATGACGCACAGTATGCTATCGCTTCCAGCTGGGTTTGGTGCATTAAAGCCGGGGATTCAGAGGCGCCGCAACGCGCAATTGCAGCATTTCGAAGATTGATTTATACCTATCCTGATTCAGAGCACTTACCCCAAGCACACTACTGGATAGCCCGCTGCTACATGCTGATAGGTGATTCCGCTCGAGCATCACATCACTATCAGATTGTTACAAACCGATATGCCGATAAAGATATAGCAGCAGAGGCGCTGTTGGAATTGGGGCGTACTTATGCTGAGCATGGATACAAAACACGTGCCGAAACGCTTTATGTTGAAATCGTTGAATCCGCAACGCAAAAAGAAATAGTAGCCACCGCATCTGAAGAACTTAAGAAATTGAAAGAACCACAGAATCCCGTAACGATACCCGATAAAACGCCTACTCCACCGAAAATTGCACCGAAACCACAAGTGAAGCCAAAGCCTCCTGCTGCTGAGCCCGAGGCGTTAACGCCTGGGACCCTTACACGTGAATTCGGATTGACTGCTAAGACGATTGTGATAGATGCTGGACACGGTGGGAAAGATCCAGGAGGCGGTAGGGGGAATCTCATTGAGAAACCTATTGTGCTAAGTATTTCAAAGAAAATCGGTGCGATTTTAAGTGCAAAAGGTTACACAGTTCTGCTAACACGAGATACCGACCGTTTTATTCCACTAAAAGAGCGAACAGCATTTGCTACAAGGCACAAGGCTGATCTATTTCTGAGTATCCATGCAAATGCAAGTGGAAACCCGAAAGCTAACGGTATTGAAACCTACTATTTGGATGTAAAGAGCACTGATAAAAACGCAGAAATCATTGCAGCAAGAGAAAATGCGAATTCTGGCTATAGTATACAAGAATTGGAGACCCTTTTAAAAGGGCTAATAGTAGAGAGTAAAAGTAAGGATAGCCGTCGGTTGGCAAGATACGTACAGCAGGAATTGGTCGCAACAACAGGGGCAGCGGATCGCGGTGTTAAACACGCACGTTTTGTTGTACTCATCGGGACAAGTGTTCCCGCTATTCTCGTTGAAACGGGGTTTGTGACGAATTCGACAGAAGGAAGGAAACTCACATCGGACGCTTATCAACAGCAATTAGCGGCTGCTATCGTACATGGTATTGAAAAGTTTTTAGGAAGTGCCGCACAAATCAGCCAAGATAATTCTGATCAACCCAATAAGTATGTGGCAACGACAGAACGTTAGGCAGTACATAGGAATACGAAACCGGCAAACCATTTTGCTGAGGGAAACCGGTTATGTTTTTTAAGGTCTTTGTTCGGGAAAAGTTATGTTTCAGAATCTTTTCCACGACTATTATATTTATTCTTATCTGCTGGAGCGGCGCGTTAACCGACATCGCAGCACAACAGGCAGATATTGCTATTCTGTTACCATCAACAGCATCTGGCGTCTCAGAAGGTGATGTGAACTATGCACGTTCTGTCAGCAGGCGTTTTGTTCGGATGTTGAAGAGCATCGGTTTTTCCGCAGACCAATTGGAGGAGGCGTCCGCTGCCAATGCCCCTCGTTTACAGGATACATCTTCTAATTCGTATCGGTTAATAATCCTACCGCTTAATCCAAAAATTACATTAAAAACAGCGAGTCTTTTACAGAGTCATGTCGCACGCGGTGGCAAACTATTTGTAACCTATAACCTTGCAGATGAGGTTGCCTCGCTTCTGAATTTGCGTAGTATAAAATGGCTGCGCCGAGAAACCTCTGGCCAGTTCGCATCCATTCAATTTGATGCACCTGAGATATTAGGAATACCGAAATCAGTGCGACAAGCATCGTGGAACATTACGGTGGTAGAATCTACCAACCCACAAACAAAAATTATCGGACATTGGCACAATGCAGAGGGCGAACCCACCGGATATCCAGCGTTTTTTATGGGGGAAGCAGGTGTGTTCTTCAGCCATGTCTTCTTACCAGACGATATCCGAACTAAAACGCAACTCCTCGCAGCACTTCTCGGGCATCTTGTCCCTGAATTTCAGCATGCAATTGCAAAACGTGAATTAGAAGCGATAACAACAGTTGGACACATCAATAGCCTTGACACCTTAACGAAGTTTGTAGGGTATGGCGGGGTTTCTGAAGCGAAGCAAGCGTTACAATCGGGAAAAACATTGACGACTCAAGCACGAACAGAATATGCGCGCGAGGATAATTACAAGGCGATGACTGCAGCACGTGAGAGTCAAGATGCGCTTTCAAAGGCATATTTTCTATCCCACCTGAGCGACGAGACAGAAGGGCGTGCTTTGTGGAATCATTCAGGGCTTGGCGCATATCCAGGGGATTGGGAACGTTCCGCGAAAGAATTAGCTGCCGCGGGCATCAATATGATCTTGCCAAATATGGCATGGGGTGGTTTAGCACATTATGATAGCAGCGTGTTGCCCCAGAGTGCGAAGTTCACAAAATATGGTGACCAAATTGCGCAATGTGTTGAAGCGGCACACAATCACAAGTTGGAAGTTCATGTATGGAAGATTACATGGAATTTGGAAGGTGCACCGAAAGAGTTTGTAGAAGAACTGCGAAATGCCGGACGCACCCAAGTTTCAGCAACAGGCGACCCGATCAATTGGCTTTGTCCGTCGAATCCAGAAAACGTGCTGTTGGAATTGAATGCTGCCACCGAAATTGTGCGGAACTACGATGTTGACGGTATCCATCTTGATTATATCCGTTATCCGGGAAGCCGAGCGTGCTATTGTGATGAGTGCCATAAAAGATTCATGCTTGCAACAAGGCAACATATTCAGGAGTGGCCTGCATCTGTGTTACCAAGAACAGGAGAACACGGGAAAGCGTATATCGAATGGCGCGCGCAGCAGATTACCCGATTAGTGCGTTTGATCCACAAACGCACACGTGAGATAAAACCGGACATAAAGATTTCAACTGCAGTTTTCGGAGCCTATCCTGACTGTGTAACGTCTATTGGACAGGATTGGATTGCGTGGGCAAAAGCAGGTTATGTTGACTTCGTTTGCCCGATGAACTATACTGAAGACACAAAATTTTTCACCGACCTGTTAGAAAATCAGCTTGCTCTCATGCCGAAAGACGTGGCGATTTATCCGGGTATCGGTGCGACAGCATCTAACTCCCTCCTTACACCAGCTGCTGTGATTGGACAGATTCATCTCGTACGCTTCTTAGGTGCTTCTGGTTGGACAATTTTTGACTACTCCGCCAATATATCAGATACCATTCTTCCTGCTATTCAGATGGGTGTCGGTAAGCGCAAAGCCAAACCCGTACATTCAAATAGATAGCAGTTGGCTATCGGTTAACGCATTTCAGCGCACGTTAATCTTGGTAGGAACTTGCTACATTTTGCGGACATCCTCCTAAATTCTGCTTGAATATAGTAGAGAATTTGTGTAAACTGAAAGGCAGAATACCAAAAGAAAACAAGAATTAGATGAATCGTAATAAAGATCAATTTAATATTGTTTATGATCGGGAAGTTGATGTGCTTTATGTGACGCGAGGTCAACCCGAATACACCGACTATGTTGAATACGCGGATGATTTTATTTTGCGGTTTCACCCAGAAACCAAACAACTCGTAGGATTCACACTCGTTGATTTTTCACAACATTTTGCCAAAAACGAGTCGGACATCGCGTTACCCTTTGGGGTTGATTTCCACATGCACGGCGAACTACCTTATTGAAACAATATGAACAGTGAAAAAAGGAGACTATTGCAGCATGGCTCAAAAACCGAATATCTTATTTCTCCAGAGTGATGAACACAGTCCTCATGCTATGGGGTATGAAGGCAACACGATTGTGCAAACACCAAATCTTGATCGGCTTGCAGAATCGGGAAACTACTTTAATGCGGCATACTGCCAATTTCCGCTTTGTACTCCCTCACGGATGTGTATGCTAACAGGAAAATACGCGCATCGTTGTTCCGCTTGGAATAACGGTTCAATCCTGTATCCTGAACACCTCACAATGCCTGCACATTTCGCAGAACACGGGTATGCCACCGCGCTTGTTGGCAAAATGCACTTTGGTGGGAAAGAACAGCACAACGGTTTTCAGTCGCGCCCCTACGGCGATCTGCGTGGACGTGCCGGACATCAACGTGATCCGCTCCGAGGCAACCGCAATCGCACAAAGGATGCTGGGGCAACAGAAATTCCATCGAGTCTCCTGCAAGAACGGGTGGTTAACGAAGAAACGATCGAATACTTAAGGTCTCAACCTGATGAGCAGCCGTGGTTTCTCCTCGCGAGTTATAGTCGTCCGCATTTTCCGCTTACCGCGCCAAAACGGCTTCTTGACAAATACTATCCTGACAATGTGGACATGCCGAACATCCCACCGGGACACTTGGAACAGACACACCGCTATGCAGCAGGATTAAGAAAGAATTTCAACACAGCATCCATTACAGAGGAGGAGACGCGGAAAGCTCGGGCGGCTTACTATGCCTGCTGCGAATTTCTGGATGAATGTGTGGGTGATTTGCTGACGATATTAGAACGCGATGGTCTGTTAGAGAACACAATTATCGTTTATACCACCGACCACGGTGAAATGGCTGGTGAGCATGGGCAATGGTGGAAATCCAGTTATTATGAGGCAGCAGCACGAGTTCCACTTATTATATACGATACACGGTCGAAAGATACACACGGCACGCGTGTTGATGCTCCCGTTGAATTGAACGACTTATTCCCAACTTTATGTGAAAGGGCAGGAATACCGATACCTGATGACCTTGACGGTTCGGACTTATCGGATTTGATGACTGGAAACTCGGATGGTTGGCGAAATACCGCAATCAGTGAATACTGGGCAAATCAGACTACTGGTCCGATGCGTATGTTGAGAACGCCTCGTTATAAATATGTCGCTTTCCCTGAAGATGAATCTATCTTGTTTGATTTGGAAAATGACCCTGACGAATTTGAAAATCTTACTGGAAAACCTGAACATCGTGAAGTGGAAGCATCCCTACATAAACAACTCATGGGAGGCTTCTCTTGGGAAGCCGTGCAGCAAAAGAAAGATAGTGATAAAGAACGCAGTGAAAATTGGACAGCACCGTGGGGCGGCGGTACTCCGAACCAGTATACGTTGCCTGATGGCAGAATTGTAGACGCGGAACTTTGTCTCTATAATCCTGTTCTTCGTGATGAACCAGATGAAAATTAAAAAAGATGCAGTGAACTATGAAGATGAATGGACATGCGGTAACCCTGCATGCACGCGAATTCCCCCTTGGTAGGCGAGGTTTCCCAACCTCGCCTATTCTAAAGTGTCTCGTTAATTTCAAAATCTACCATAGTTAGGTGGCAGGTGTATAGCGTGGTAAGGTGGAAACTGCTTCGCACCGCGCCATACGGTTCAATCCATATCATAATGTTTTGAACCGATATACATCGTATGAAAACTTCATATATGCCTGGTCGCCCTAAAATACGATTCTCTGCTATCCTTGTCGGACTGTTTTTAGTAGGGGGAATGTGTGCAATCTCCCCCTACAACAACTATTTTTTAGAGAATTCAAGGATTGCGGGTAATCACCTACCTGTTGGTTCAATTTTCGGGTTGCTCCTGCTTGTTTTCATCGTCAATCTTCCGCTACGTTTTTTAACACGTAGCAGCCGCTTTTCATTTTCTGCACTTGAATTAACAGTCATCTGGATGATGCTGATTGTCGCAGTCGGCATCCCATCAATGGGACTGCTGCAGTTTCTACTGCCCTGCCTTGTGGCACTGCGCTATTTCACAACCCCTGAAAACGATTGGGCAGAGACACTCCAACCACACATCCCAGAATGGTTAGTGGTTACGGACACACAAGCCGTAACAGATTTCTATGAAGGGCTTTCACCGGGTGGAACCGTGCCGTGGTTACCTTGGATCAAACCGCTGCTTATCTGGGGACTTTTTGTCGTCGTTTTTTATTTTACAACGATTTGCTTATCAACAATCCTCCGCAAGCAGTGGATAGAACGCGAACGATTCTCATTTCCCTTAGTTCAGATTCCTGTTCAATTAGCAGCAGAACCTGAACGTGGAACACTTCTCAACGCTTTTTTCAAAAACAAATTATTGTGGGTAGGCATGGCGTTACCGGTGCTGATACATTTCCTCAACGGGATGCACGCTCATTTTCCAAACGTTCCTCAAATCCCACTGATTTATAATATCCACCGCGCTTTTACTGAAAAACCGTGGCATACACTCGGGATGTGGCCCGCGATGAACATCGCTATCTATTTTTCAGTTGTCGGCGTGGCTGCGTTGCTAACGCTTGAAGTGTCCTTTAGCCTCTGGTTTTTCTTTTTGTTTTTCAAACTGCAATACATTATTATGAATGCAACGGGTTTCGGAATTGGTCCGTGGCTAAGTTGTAGTCGTCAAGTAATGGGCGGTTATCTTATCTTTGTGCCTGCGGTTTTCTGGGGTGGACGGGAACATATCGCATCGATTTTCAGGAAAACATTTGGGTTGCGTAGCAAGCAAACGAATATAACGGGAGATAGGCGTCTGATAGACGATTCCGATGAACCGCTGCCGTATCGTTTAGCACTGCTTGGATTTCTACTCGGTTTTGTTACCCTTGTTGCATTCTTTGTAATTGCTGGCATAACCAGTTGGGTGGCGATGGTCACGCTGCTCTCAATTTTTGTCACCTCTGTTGTATTATCATGGATGGTGGTAAACGGTGGGCTGCTGCTTGTGCAAGCCCCCTTCTTCCCATCAGATTACATCAATTTTACGCTCGGTACGGGGGTAATGGGGCAAAAAAGTCTGGCTGTTCTCAGCTTTCAGCGTACTTTCCTGCGGGATTGGGGAGAATTCATGATGCCGAACTTCTTGCACAGTTTTAAGGCTGCCGATGAAGTTCAACTTGTCCGCCGCCGCATCATTCCAATACTCGGTGTCTCGATCGTTGTTGCTATTCTGGTTTCCGTTTACGCATCGTTAACACTTGTTTATGACAAAGGCGCACTGTTTTTGCAAGGTTCGTCCTTTGTCGGTGCTCCGCGTGGCTATTTCAACAGGATGAACAGACTCATTCAATTTCCTGCTGAAACAAATTCGCTTGAAGTCTACAGCATGATTGCGGGTGCAGGTTTCACAGGTTTCATGCTCTGGATGCGTCAAAGTTTTGTTTGGTGGTCACTGCATCCGATTGGATACTTATTGGGTGCTACCTATCCTGCATTTCACTTATGGTCTTCTATTTTCGTAGGATGGATAATAAAATACGTCACGCTTAAGTTTGGCGGTCCAATGACCTATCGGCGGATTCGTCCAGTCGCTTTCGGATTGATTTTTGGAGAATATGTGATGGTGGGCATCTGGATGGTAGTCGGATTTTTCAGTGGCATAGGCTATCATGCGCTGCCGCGTTAATCTAATTGTATGAACCAAGATTTACAAGATTAGGGCAAGTCAGGGTTGAAGACCCGCTATCTTCTTGTGGGAGGGAAACCTTGTAAGCCCGATTTCATTACATAGGAATCGTATTATGCAAACCAGCGAAAATATCCTCTCTACACAATGGAAAACACGCTCGAAAATCCGCCACACCGTAGTAGATATCCGCACCTGGCATGTCAATCTAAATCCACGAGCAATGCCAACGCTCGGTTTTGCAAAGGGTGATATGCCTGGGCAAACCGCACCCAAAAATGTGCATGTCGATTGGCGTGGTCCATTCGCAGCACAAGCAGGCGCGTTAATCGTAGAAATCACTACTGATAAAGGCTTGAAAGGATACGGACTCGGCGGTGGTGGACCTGCGGGGGCAATGATTATTGACAAACACCTTCAACACTTTGTCATAGGACGTGACCCATTTGATGTTCAAGAGATTTGGGAACATCTTTATCATATTACCTCAATTTACGGACGACGCGGACTCGTGATCTACGCGTTAAGCGGGATAGAACTCGCCCTTGTTGACTTGTGTGGTAAGATATTGGACACGCCTGTCTATAGCCTTTTCACGGATACGCCACGTCTTCAAATTCCTGCCTATGCTACTGGTGCCGATGTCGGTTATTATGCTGAAAACGGGTTCACCGCATGCAAGATTCCCCTTAAAAACGGACTCGCGGAAGGTGAAGATGGCTTCGCGCAAAACCTTGAGATGATATACACCGCACGTGATGCTATCGGTCCAGATGTGGAACTGATGACAGACATCTATCTCCGTTGGGATGTGGACTATACCCTCCGTTTTGCTGAGGCAGTAAATGAGGTTAACCTCAAATGGATTGAGGAACCGATTCCGCTTGATGATTATGCTGGTATGGCACAGTTGGTGCAAGAGATTGATACAACGTGGATTGTTTCTGGTGAACATGAATTTACCAGATATGGATTTCGTGAACTTTTGCGGTGGAAGGCGGCAGATATGATTCAGCCGGATGTGAGTTGGGCAGGCGGTTTTACAGAATGTCTCCGCATTGCACGTGAAGCCGCGGAACTTGGTATCCCAACATGGCTGCATCAGGCGGGGACACCGTGGGGATTGCATCTCACTGCGTGTTTACCGATGCCATGTATGGCAGAGACGTTCGGTCCCTCGCGTAATGGTGTTGAAAATGAACTTTACCGCCGTTTACGTCCTTCTCCTCGCGAAGGTTTTTTCACACTCAATGATGCGCCAGGTTTTGGTGTTGAGGTTGATGAGACGTTACTGGAGGCGTATACAGTTGAACGGTTGTAATGCGAAGTGCAAGTATTGATATATTTTGAGGTATGAAAAGTATATGCGGACACCTTAAAAAGATACCCTCCTGTGAAAGTTGTTTATAGTGGATTCTACAATTAACTTTACATATGAGTTGTAGGTGGGAACTCCGATTCCCGACTACGAGTGGGTTCGTCGCGATTCGGAGATCGAAATCAACGGTATGAACGCCATTTAGGCATTCACCGCCTACAGAATATATGTAAACTTATTACATAATTTACTATTAAAATGGAAAATACAACATTTTTCATTGGTTATCTCCTTCCAAGTTCTGCCTTAAGTTCATTAAGAATTGACTTTATTAACACATGATCAGCTTGTGCTGGTCTTGTTTCTGGTGGAACAAGTGTGTCATGTAATTCATTCAAGAGTTGAATTTCTCTCTCACGATCTTCCGGTGTTTCAGGGCGAGTATATTGAGCAAAGGAACTGAAGGTAGGACGTGGCGACTTTGTTTTTTTCCACAGTTCATTTTTCCACTCTCTTGCCAATGCGGCAACATCGTCTGGAAACATCGTCGTATCACGAGTCCCCATCCCTTCCTTTAGAACAAGTCGTGTCTGATCCGCGATAGGAATTAATGCTTTATAACGTTCCCACTCTTCATCGCTAAGTAGAGTTGTGTTCCCATATCCTTCAGTCCATCCAGTGAGTCTAAAGTGCGGTTGATTTTCTGCATAAAGTTTTGGCACTCCGTTTTCATCTTTGTGGTAGAAATATCCGGGTGGCGGAGGATTAAGTCCTTGAGATTCCCAATATTCGCGTTCCTCTTTTGTATAAAGTTTGGCAATCTCTTCCTTGCTTAACTCTCTCGGTGTTTGTGTCTCTACGGGTGCGGTTCGGTGCCAATGGTCTCCGTGCCAATGTCCCGTTTCGTGGGTTTCACCGGGAGGCGGGGGTCTTTTCGTACCATCAGCTTCTTGCGCTTTCTGTGCAGCCAACTTCTCTTGGATGTTTTGTAGCGTTTCCTCCGATGGTAGTTTATACACGATTTCGGGTTCAGTATCAGTGTTCAACTGTGTAAGCAAGACTACACCAATACCCCCGAAAATAACGAGGGAAAAAAGCATCCAATGCCAGTTGTTCTTCAAAAATGACATGTTATAAACTCCTTTATTCTCTAATTATTCCTTTATTCCGCTGCGTTCAGCGGGCAAGGGACACGTTGTTTAATCAGATTTTGAGTATAACATAAATACTCAAAATCTGATTAAACAACTGCGGAATGTGGGATATAATTATTTTTATACTTTACCATAATATAAGCAACCACAGCAAACACAGCAGAACAATAACATATATAATAGTTCGCACTTTTAAATTCATTAAAGGTTCAGGATGTTGAATCGTTGCCGCCGGTGCAGAGTTCGTCAGTGTCAGCAGTGTTGTTAAGAGATGCCATATCCACCCAAAAACAAACACCGTTAGGAAAAAGCCTGCTAGATCTTTGTGTCTGTCATAACTAATAAAGATAAGAATACAGAACAACACTTGTGTCTGTTCAAACCCTTTGAGTAGTATCTTATTAATCCGAGAAGATAATATGTTCCTTAAAAATTGAAATTTCATTGACTCACCCTTAATCTTTTCCTGGACCGTTAATTGATTAGCGGTTCAGGTCTAACCTAAGTGCGTTTATTTCTTTATCGATGCATATACTGTTGATCGATTGTAAGGCAAGGTGCAAGTAAAATCCTTCGAGCGTGCAAAGGTATAGGCAGGCACCTAACCGATACCTGCCTATAAAGTTTATTCAGAAGGACAACGCTACTCTATTGCCCAACAGTACTTGCCTCTTGCTTTCCGCCAGGGCTTATTGCACTTCGGGGTTCTCGAGACACACTTTTCCCAAGTGTTCCCGCATTCCTCGTATCTGCACGTGCGCGTGCGATGCCTGTTATACTCACTCGTATTATCGGGGTCATACGGATGCCCATTTGCACACGTCGTGCCGCTATCTTCCTCAGGTTCGGGTTCTGGTTCAGGATCTGGTGTGGGTGTCGGTGTGGTGCTACCACTTTCTGTGCTACCACTTTCAGTGCTGCCACTCTCTGTGCTACCGCTTTCTGTACTGCCGGTATTAGTGGATCCCTGGTGTCTATGATACTCACACGGATAAAACCCTGTCACATCACAGGGATTTCCGTTCTCATCTGTTTCAGTACAGCTTGCTTGTATCGTATGCATTGACGCAACACAAGATCGATATCCATGCGTAATGCCAGGGCGACTACAATACGACCAACTTGTATGGTTTGAGGCATCGCTTGCACAAGTCCAATATGGTTGTCCACATCCGTATATGAGTGTGGATCCAAAGTAGGCGGAAGAACAATTTTTTTGTATATGGCTTTCGCCGTTACATCGGTACTCGTTACACCCTTCACAGAGCGAATGCAATGCCTTGGCGGCAGTATCACAGGCACGGTATTTAACGCCACATCCTTCGCGCGTACAGGTGGTTTCCGCATGCGCCGCTTTGTTACCAATGGAGGCTTTTGTATCGCCTTCAACATTACAAGAAGAACAGTAGTATTTAACATCTACCGTATGCGTGCCTGATGTGCCAGACGCAGCCGACTGGGTCGTAGAAAGATCGCTACTCAGTGCCCAGGTCCCCGACGTGGAATACGATCCCGAAATTGCTATCGGCAACGAGACAGTACCACCAGCAGAAACGCTTTGCTGCCAAACATAGGGCGTCAGTTTTACAGTGCCCTCCGCGCTCCACGGAAAGCTTGTCTGTTCACTGTCTTCTGGTATTTCTGTTGTAATGAAAGTTGCAACGAAAGCTGCTGTGCTGTATGTCCATGATCCGTTGGGGTTTGTGGTGCCAACATCATCAGACCCATCTTCCCAGACAGAGTGCGTTCGTCCAAGTATGTTAACCGGTTTGAGCGTTCCTTCACCTACGCCCAGTCCCCTTGCACCCGCAGCAATGAATACATGCACTGTTCTTCCATTTGGCCACTGCTCATCCCCTGTGACAATCTCTATCTTTCACCCCCTATCTGAGGCGGTACAGTTTTGGAGCTGAATTTGATTTCTCCTGATACCAGTGTTCCAAAAACAAGTATGAGCAGCACACTCATTGCAAGTATGCGTTTTTCGATCAATAGATTTATCAGTTTCATAATAGTTCCTTTATAATTGAGTTTAACAGTTTAATATCTTCTTAATAAATACTCTATTCCAAGTTGTTTAAAAAATCCCGCTTTCAATTGAGCAATAATTTCATCAGCACGTTTTTTCTGCGCTTCAATGTTGTTTCCTGCACATGAAATTCCGAAGGTAACGGGGAGGGGACCAACGTATGTGCGTCTCATCTCCTCCATTTGTGCCCTGATGCTGTCAAGTTCGGGCGAAGGATCTAGCAAATTACGTTGCCGGGCAAGTTGTCTGTATTCCTCGTATACTTCCGGTGGAGGCCTGAATTGCATTGACCAGGCAACAGAGATAAAGGGTTCACCTATTTTGTGAAGAATGGGATATCCGCTTTCATCGAACAGTAGTGAGTTATCTGATCTGCGCCTATAACGATACCCGTCGGGTTCTGTGATTTCGCGCCGTTCCAATCTTGTAATTGTCTCGGCAAGTTCGTCTGGTGAAAGCGAACCCCAATCGATATCAATACCGTCAACGTTTATCGTTCTTAACAAAATCGGCTTTCCGATCACTGGATTTTCTAATTCGACCAGTAAGGGGAGGTGTGTCTCAACGCTCACAGGGACCGGTGTTGAAATATCCTGTGTCTCTATGGGTGCGGTTCGGTGCCAATGGTCACCGTGCCAGTATCCTGTTTCGTGTGTTTCACCTGGTGGCGGTGATCTTTTTGTGCCATCAGCTTCTTGCGCTTTCTGTGCAGCCGACTTCTCTCGGATGTTTTGTAGCGTTTCCTCCGATGGTAGTTTATACACGATTTCGGGTTCAGTATCAGTGGTCAATTGTGTAAACAAAACTACACCAATACCACCAAAAATAACGAGGGAAAAAAGCATCCAGTGCCAGTTGTTCTTCAAAAATGACATGTTATAAACTCCTTTATTTCTTTCGTTATCCCTTTATTCCGCTGCGTTCAGCGGGCAAGGGACACGTTATTGCTGAGGTGGGCAAATCGGTGGTGGCATATCCTTGATACAGTCCGGTTTTGTCCGTTCTACACAGGCAGGAACTTCTGTCGGCGTAGCATCAATCATTTTGATTGTGCCAAACAGCAGACCGCCAACCATAAAAACAATAAGTGCTGTGGTCAGTCCTATCTTTTGCCAAAGTTGTGTTTTCATAAATTATACACCTCCTTTCAAAATTTATCAAACGAAACTATACAGATGTACAGAACCGTTTAGTGTTAGTTTCGGTGTGAAACATTGAGACTGAGTATGCTGCTATTCTTATAAATCGGGGTTACAAACCCGGGGAATGCCAAAAAGGCATTCATACCGTTGATTTACTCCTACAAGAATAAATCACGTCTATTTTCCAAGAAGTGATCGCATGACCTCATCGTCGACCATATCGTCTGGGTATTTGGCTTTGAGCAGTACTTTTAGCTTCTTTCTACCCCGATTTACCAAAACTTTGACATTATCAGTTGTCGTTTTCAACGTTTTAGCAATCTCTTTTTGCTTCATACCATTAGCACTTAACAGGATTGCCATTCGTTGGTTTTCAGAGAGCTGCGCCATCAAACCCATTACTATTTCAAAGTATTCGTTGTTAACCGCGATGTGCTCAGGTCCCAGGTCCACAACAACTGTTTCCACAAACTCATCTTCAGAAGGTTCATAGGATTCACGTCTTTCTCGTTCTTTGAGCCATTTTATTCTTCTTCTGTTCGCGATGGTGAACAACCAAGAATTGAACCTTTCAGGTTCCCGAATGGTGTGTATTACTTCCATCGCTATAAGGAGCGTGTCTTGAGCGAGGTCTTGAACATCCTCCCGATTTCCTATCTTCCGATTATAGAAGAATTGTGCCAGTCTCGGTTCGTATTCTATACAGAGGGCATCCCATGCCGTTTTGTCACCAGACTGGTAAGATCGCACGAGTTCTGCATCACGCTTACCTGACTTATGTCTCACCCGATTCGCCTTTATGGCTATACATACAACAATTTATGTGTGAAAATTTGGCGACAAATACATATCTTGTCCCAAATTGAACTAATTTTTGCATAAAATGCATACACAATTACATTTTGTGCGTCTGTATAGTAAGTGCAGAAATCAGGTAGAGAGGTTACAGATTTTTTAAAGAGTCTTAAAAATATTTGAATTTGACATTTTCACCACGTTATGTTAAAATACAAGAAATCTGGAGGTGTCGTTTCTATGGCGTATTATATTACTGACGAATGCATCGGGTGTATGGCATGCTTAACCAATTGTCCTGTGGATGCAATTACCGGCGACCGGAATATGCTGCACATCATTGACCCGAATGTCTGTATTGATTGTACAGCGTGTGGCATGGTGTGTCCGGTAGAAGCAATCCGCGACCAATTCGGTGAGGTATGCAAATTTATTCGTCGTCCAACACATAGACCTATCGCTGTTATTTATGAAGAACTCTGCTCTGGGTGTGATTTCTGTGTCCATATCTGTCCGTGGGAATGCCTTGAACTCAAAGACCCCGAAACTGGCGAACATGCTGAAAGTTTCTTCGGTATCTGTGAATTAGTCAAACCGAAGGACTGTGTTGGCTGTAAGTTGTGTGAAGAGGTATGTATCAAGGATGCTATCCGCGTTGAATCACCCGTGCTATTAGAGCTCGCTGAAGCAGCAGATTAACTTTCATACAATTCCGAAATGGTTTCCACACCGTTTAAAAACCCTAATTTAGTCGTTGTCATCTCTGGTCCTTCCGGGTGTGGTAAAAGTACTGTTGCTACTGCATTGTGCGAAGCGGATGACACATTACGGCTCTCTATTTCTGCAACAACACGCAAGACACGTCCCCGTGAAGTTGACGGTGTTGATTACCATTTTTTGACATCCGCACAATTTGAGGAACAGATTGAACGAAATGCGTTCTTAGAGTGGGCAAAATATGGTGAAAACTATTATGGAACGCCAAAATCTGAAATAGAGACGGCGCGTCAAGAAGGAAGAGATGCGATTTTAGAAATCGAGGTGAACGGCGCGCTACAAGTCCGAAAACAGGACCTGTCCCCCGCAAGGAGTATCCTGATTTTTTTGATTCCAGCATCATTCACTATTCTGGAGAAACGTTTACGCGGCAGAGAAACCGAATCAGAAGCAGAACTGATAAAACGATTAGAAATTGCCAAAACCGAAATTAGCCAGATAACACATTACGATTACTGTGTTATCAATCCTGAAAACGCAGTAGAGCAGGCAGTTTGCCAAATTCAAGCGATCATTTCTGCAGAACGGTGCCGTATTACCCCTGAACAGACCGCAGCTTTTGTTGAATCTTTTAGTATTCCCAATAGGCGGGATTTGTAATCCGGATTTTCTATGGAACTCAAAGACCGAACTATCCTTTTAGGCGTTACCGGTGGAATTGCCATCCATAAATCGCTTGATTATGCGAGTCAATTGGTTAAATGGGGTGCTTCTGTTCACGTCGTAATGACAAAAAACGCTACCCGCTTGATAAATCCGTTACAATTTCAAGTTATATCACGGAATCCCGTGCTGCTTGACCTGTTTGAGACGGGTGAAGATTGGAAACCGCCGCATATTGATTTGGCTGACCGAGCAGACCTACTCACCATTGTTCCCGCAACCGCCAACATAATCGGAAAAATGGCAAACGGCATCGCTGACGATGCACTTTCTACTGTTGCTGTCTCTGTCCATTGTCCCATTCTCGTTGCCCCTGCGATGAATGGACACATGTATCAGAACCCGTTTGTTCAACAGAATATAGATACGCTCAGCAAACATGGTGTCCAATTTGTTGAACCCGTGAGTGGCGATCTTGCATGCGGTTATCAAGGTGTTGGTCGTTTAAATGAGGTAGATGCGATTTTCGAACGCACGAAAGCAATTCTGAACCTCCAACAAGATTTGCATGGGAAACGAATCCTCGTCACAGCGGGTGCCACGCGGGAGTATATTGATCCAGTTCGGTTTATAACAAACAGATCAAGCGGAAAGATGGGATATGCACTCGCAGAAGCAGCAGCACGGCGCGGGGCAACTGTCCAGTTGATTAGTGGACATGCAACAGTCCCACCACCTCCAACGGAAATTGAAATCTGTAATGTAGAAACAACACAGGAAATGCACGAGGAAGTCCTGCAAAGGTTTAAGGAAATAGATATTGTGATTATGGCGGCTGCGCCTGCAGATTATCGTCCGGCAGAATTCTCGCCAAACAAAATCAAAAAACACACCGACACATTGAACATCGCTTTGCAGAAAAACCCAGATACTGCACAGACGATTGGTGAAAACAAAATGCATCAGTTAACCGTCTGTTTTGCTGCAGAAACCAACGATGTGCTTGAAAACGCAAAAGAGAAGTTAATCCGCAAAAACTGTGACCTCATTGTTGCTAATGACATTCTCGCTGAAGGTGCTGGATTCGCAGGTGATACGAATATTGTAACGCTGCTTGACAAGGCAGGCAATTGTGAGCAACTCCCACTCCTTACCAAGCAAGAAGTTGCTAATGCTATTTTTGATCGAATTGTGAAGTTGATGGAGAAATAGGGTCTGTTCTGAATGCAACCCCAACTTCTGCTTGGTAAATTGGCAGATTATCTTTTTCGTCATTATTATTTTAGTGAAGAAGAAAAGGGACATAGCATGATTGAGGAAGCCAAACACATGCCAAGGGGGCAGCAGACGTATACCGTAAGCTTTTAAAAATAAGCCGAATTTGGAACGCGTGCTTCAATGAGAAGTAAGGCACATCATGAACGGATGACACTTCTGCAACAGGCGAAAGCATTTCTTAGAACCCACCGCACACATCCCAAAAAACAGTTTGGGCAACACTTCCTTATTAACCCCGATGTTTTATCCATTATTATTGATGCTGGCGAAGTCACTGAAACAGATGTAGTCATTGAAATTGGTGCGGGACTCGGATGCCTCACAGCGGCTTTGGCTGACTGTGCTAAATCTGTCATAGCAATTGAAGTTGATCGCCTATTGCATGCTGAATTAGAATCTCAATTTTCAATTGATACCAATATACAGATTATCCACGCCGATGTCCTCAAATTAGAGTTCTCTTCGTTGTTCCCTCCAAACACCCGTCCAAAGGTTATAGCGAATCTTCCTTATGGCATCACTACTCCAATCTTATCTAAACTTCTGGAACAGACAGACCAACTCAGCAGCTGCGTCCTTATGATGCAGCGTGAGGTTGCAGAACGGATTGTCGCCCCACCCGGAGGGAAGGACTACGGGGCATTGACTATTGGTGTTTCCTATTACGCCGATACAACGTTAATTGGGATACTCTCACCAGATAATTTTTTCCCCGCACCAAAAGTGGATTCCGCGCTGCTTAAATTAACAATGCGTGAGAAGCCACCAGTTACAGTAAACGATGAAGATCATTTTTTTCGGGTTGTTCGGGAGGCGTTTAGGGGAAGGCGAAAAATGCTTAAAAATTCGTTACGCCGATTTGCAACTACAGAAATACTAAATGAGGCGTTTGCTGAATTAAACATTGCACCGCAACGGCGCGCTGAGACGTTAGATATTGCCGAATTTGCTGCATTAGCAAACCTATTGCAAACCAACGTCTAAATTCAAAAGTTGCCAGTAGACTATCTTCCAATCAGCCCCTTCGCGTCGAAACTCAAAATTGCACTTTGCCTCAAGGTGTCTAAGATTCCCGTCTTCTGCATTTTCAGAGTCAACATCCAATAAGATTTCAATTGATGCTTTCCTTGCATGGGTTATATCCATAACACTGTCTTTAAACACAAATTGTAACCAAGAATACCTTTGAAAGATGTTTATGAAAGTTGGGGCTACCCCTTCAAAATTTGGCGGGATTACACCAGATAAGATACCGAAAGCCGTAACGGGATCATCAGACGCGACATAAGACTCAGAGAACCGCGCTTGAATATCCGGGAGGTTCTCGGCATCTAACGACTCAATCAGTTCCGAAAAACTCTCAAAAAACGCATTTAATTCGTCTTCAGTGTCTTTGAGAGGTGTCAACGCTGCATCAACTGTCAAACGCTCCTGATTCAGCGTGAAAGTGTAAGTGTATACTTGATAATTGGGATCATGAACAGTTAAATTTTGTTCCTCTATGTAAGGAATTCCGTGAAACACGAAAATTCCGTCAACTTCGGTTTTGACCTCCAAACCAAATAATTTTACGACAGCACCGGGAATCGGGTTGTTTGTATTTGCGTCGGTGACTTTTCCTGATACAGTGCCGTATAATATTGGTTCCGGTTGCACTACTGGCTCTGATGTTTCATCTTCCGCTTGCCCGCAACCCCAAAATACGGTGATTATAAGTAAAAGTAGGAATATACGATTTTTTGAAAGAAAAATTTGCATTTGCCTACCCAAATGTGATATTCTATATAAGTGTAAATTTACGGTGAAATTCAAATTTGAAAAAAGGAGGTGTTTAAATTGGCACGAATATGTTCTCTTTGTGGGAAAAAACCGCGATCAGGTAATCAAATCAGTGCGTCATTCCGACACACAAAACGTCGCTGGCTTCCAAACCTTCAACGGGTCCGCACTATGACTGAAGATGGACCGAGACGAATTCGCGTCTGCACATCTTGTATTCGAAGCGGTAAAGTTACCAAAGTCATTTCACGTATGTCGTCCGAGGTGTAAAACCTTACATTTTGCGGACGACACTCTCCACACCCTTTAAACTTTTAACAGCATCCATCACTTGTTTCAGTTGTTCAACCCCAGTTACATCCAAAGTAAAATAATCTGCAGCGGTATCATCAATTCTGGTTACGGTGGAAGCTCTAAAGTTTCCCTCTCGTATGTTAACTTGGAATTTGGCGATTGCGGTTGTAATTTCACCTAACATCCCAGGTTTGTCGTGGCATTCAACAAAGATTTGTGCTGGATAGTTCGTCCCCTCTACCGGTTGCAAATTGACAGCGATGAACCGCTCAGGTTCATCAAGTAACCGGACACACCCCACCCGATGAACAGAAACCCCGCGCCCACGTGTGATGTAAC
This sequence comes from Candidatus Poribacteria bacterium, assembly GCA_965219695.1. Lineage (GTDB taxonomy): Bacteria > Poribacteria > WGA-4E > WGA-4E > WGA-3G > MSPOR6. Next base: position 441,969 of record CBDCOJ010000029.1, read on the forward strand.
CCACAGTGTTGTCTCCAGGAATCGGGTTACAACATTTCATAACGCGTACCATCCCTAAGTCAATACCATTTTCAAGTTGGATAGTGGGTTCTGTCTGTTGTGATTTTTGCTCTTCTGCCACGACTTGTAACTTTTCTGGTTTCAATTGATTTACGACTTGTGTGGCAGATTCACTCGCATTGCCAATCCGAATGCAAAGTTCTTCAACACTCTCCAGTCCGAGTTGTTTCGCAATCTCAAATAATTTAGCGGATTTCAGATAATCGTTAGCGTTAAGATATGAAACTTGAAGCTCCGCCTTGAGAAGTGTCTTGCCTAATTCAAGCGCATCTGCCCTGTCTTTTTCACGGAACCAATGCCGTATTTTGGTCCGAGCATTTGCTGTTTTTACCATCCGTAGCCATGCTCGACTCGGTGTAGTTTTGGGATGAGTCAGAATACGCACACGGTCACCGTTTTGAAGCGGTTCACGTATCGGCGTAAGCACGTTGTTCACTTCTGCCCCGCAGCATGTGTTTCCGATGTCGGTATGGATTTTGTAGGCAAAATCAATCGCCGTTGAACCTACAGGCAGTGCAAGGATGTCTCCTTTCGGTGTGAACACGTAAACCTCATCTTGGAAGAGTTCCAATTTCATGGATTCAATGAAGCGATCAGGAACATCTTGCGTATCTTGTATGTCTTCAAGCATCTCTTTGTAATTCGCAAAGATGGAAAGTGCTTCCTTCGTCGTCGGTACACCTTCCTTATAACTCCAGTGTGCAGCGATCCCGTTTTCCGCAACCTGGTGCATTTCCCTACTCCGAATTTGAATCTCAATCGGTTTCCCATCATCTAAAATTGTGGTATGTAGAGATTGATACCCATTCTTTTTAGGTTGTCCTATCCAATCTCGGACGCGATCCGGGAGATAATTCCATCTCAGATGTAACACGCCGAGCGCGCTGTAACAATTCCAGTCATCTTCAACAAGAATGCGGAGTCCAACCAAATCACAAATATCTTTAAACGGAGTTCCCTTCTGATGCATTTTCTGATAGATACTATAAATATGTTTTGTTCGCCCCCTCACGTTTGCTGAGATTCCATGTTTCTTTAACTCAGCATGAATCGTGGCTTCCATTTTTTTGCAATATGATTGTCGTTCATCCAGTTTTTCGTTGAGGAGGTCAGCAATTTCTCTATATGCTTCTGGCAGGAGGTATTTGAATGAGAGGTCTTCAAGGCGGCTCATCATCGACCAAATACCAAGTCGATGTGCGATAGGTGCGTAAATTTCAAGTGTTTCTTTAGAAATTCGTTGCTGTTGTTCTTCGGATAAAAAATCGAGGGTCTCCATATTGTGGAGTCGGTCAGCCAATTTAATCAGGATAACACGCATATCTTCGGCAGTTGCTAATAATAGTTTTCTGTATGTATCCGCTTGTCGCTTACGCTGACCACCGCTGAATTTATATCGTCCGATTTTTGTTACGCCTTCAACCAAGTGAGCGATATTTTTCCCAAACTGCTTTTCCAACTCAGAACGCGCGATACCTGTGTCTTCTAACACATCGTGCATCAAACCAGCACAGATCGTATCCATATCCAATCGCAGTTGAGCGAGTATTTCAGCTGTTCTGACACAATGCATGAAATACGGCTCACCGGATTTTCGCAGCTGCTTTTTATGCGCATTTTCGGCAAAACCATAACACGTTTTGAGAAAATCAAAATCGGTTTCTGCCTCTGGATTATGTTTTTGAATCTTTTGAATCAGGGATTTCAAACTCATCTTTTACCCGTTCCCAAATTTGTTGGATGTTTTCATCAAGTTGAAATTTCTGAAAATCTTGACTTGCCTGCTTTAACCATTGACATTTCAGAAATGTTTTCGACCTTTCCAAATTGCTTTCACGCGCTGGCAAAAGTTTGATATAGTGTTGACCAGACTCAGTATTTCTTTCTAATAACGCTAATTCCTCAAAGATAGTTATTCCTGTTTCAATAGCACGTTTTGAATTGATGCCAAGTGTCTCTATTAAGATTTCCAAGTCAATAAAATCTGTTCTGGATGCCTCTTGCAATTTTCGGTAAAGCACAGTGAGCAACTTTCTGTCAGGATACGTTTGCTCTAACCATTCTTGCAGCAACCTCACGTCTGATTCCTTATTGTAAAGGAGATGTAAGGATGTCGTATTGTGGAAGTTTGCTACAGGTTTGCACCGCATGAAAAAATCTTCCGGTTGCACCGTAAGATGACAAAAGGCAACTTCTTCTATAATTGGTACAGTTTCCAATGCAGCTGCTGAAAACTCAGCGGATGAAACAATCCCGATCAACGAACCAGTCTTTAATTTTTCAAGTAATTCAATCTCCTCCATCTCGGTAGTTGTCTCATCGTGCCTACCAATTATTGATGCTTTTTCAGGAATGACATTTGTTAATAATTGGTTTATTTTGTCAGTGCTTTGCACATATATTATACACGGTTTATCCTTGCTTAGCAACGCCAAAAGACAATCTTTTTTATCTTGGTTGCGACGGTCTACAATTCTGCCAGAAGAGGGAATATCAGTAGGTGGAAATATCGGTAGATTTAATGCACGGTCTTTCGTTTCAACATTAAACTCTTCAAGTATTAGTTGGACAGAGCGAGTATTGTTGAATTCATTGATTTCCGGTGAAAATGCAATGTTTAACGAGATGTTAGGCCTACTGAGTGTCGTTACGTGTTGTGCTTTCCGCCATCCAATCGTTTTTTTAGGAGTTGATCCGTCACTGACAAACATAGAAAAGTGTTGCTTTTCTTTTCCCATCAGTGAGGGTTGTCCTTTAACTGTCAAGTCCTTACTAACAAAACGAGGTGCAGGATTTTCTCCTCCAAACGGTTCCAATATGTTGAACTGCTCTAAAGTTTCTAACGTTAGGGACGACAGGTTTGTTTCAAAATCCAAAGTTAGTTTAGGGATCAAGTCCTTTTCATCAAGATGTTCACATGCAAATTCGTTGAAAGCTTTTTTAAATTTAGGTATATTCGTCGTCTTGAGTGTGAGCCCTGCCGCTGCTTTGTGTCCTCCGTGCCTGATAAGTAGATTTGAACAACTGTTCAAACTATCAGCGAGATTCATCCCATCAATACAACGTCCCGATCCAGTTGCTTCATTTCCGTCAATTGCCAGAACAAAAATAGGGCGGTAATACTGTTCAAGTAACCGTGATGCTACGATTCCAACAACACCTTGCGCTTGTTTGCCCCATGCATCACTTGCAACTACCAGTCCTTTTGCCTGTTCAAAATTCTTATCTCTGTTCAGAAGTGCGACTGCACTTTCCTGAATATCATTCTCAATGTTTTTACGATCTTGATTGCAGGTATCTAATTCCGATGCACGTTGCTCAGCGATTTCACTTGACTCGGTGGTGAGCAGTTCGACTACTTTTTTTGCTGTATCCAGTCGTCCAGCTGCGTTCAGACGCGGTCCCAAGCCAAACGAGAGGGAACGCCCCACAAGGGGCTTGTCTGTTAAACCAGCTACATCACATAATTTCTGAATGCCTATGCGACTGCGCTTGTTGATTTCTGCCAACCCGAGTCGGCTTAACGTCCGATTTTCGCCTGTAAGTGGGGCAATGTCTACAACTGTTCCTAACACAACAAGATCAAGCAGAGAAGTGAGAAATTCCTCATCTTCTATCAATCCCTGTGTGACTTTGAATGCTAATCCGACACCTGCCAAATCTGCATAAGGGTATTCGTTTCCGGGCACCTTTGGGGAAATGATGGCATAAGCTGGTGGTGGCTCATTTTCTGGGGGTTGATGGTGATCGGTGAGAATCACATCCATACCGAGTTCATTTGCAAGTTTAACCTCGTTAATTGAAGTAATACCACAATCAACGGTAATCATCAATGAGCATCCGTCTTTATGAATCTCTTTAACCGCATCCTCATTAAGACCATACCCTTCATCAAATCGATCAGGGATATAATATTTGACGGGAAAATCAATATGGCGAAACGCATTTACTAATAGTGCGGTTGCTGTTGTTCCATCTGCATCATAATCACCATAAATGTATATCTGTTCGCCCTTTTTTATTGCTTGGCGAATTCGTTCAACTGCTTTTTCCATATCTGCCATGTCAAACGGGGAGTGTAGATCAGCATACGTTGGATGTAGGTAGGTTTTTCCCTCCTCTACTGTCTCGATTCCGCGATTGACAAGGAGGCGCGCTACCAAAGGTGTGATACCAAGTTCCGCCGCAAGTGTGAGACTCGTATCAATATCGGGATTCTGATATTGCCATATTTTGGTGGGTTGCTGTCTCATAAATTGGACTCTCTTTTGTACAATTTGAAGCGACAGATATGATAATTCCTGTCGGTTCGTCACAAGTAATATATCATGAATAGTTTCGTGAGTCAAGGAATCGAGTAATCCAAACGAGACACGGTTATTTAGTTTTAAAAATTATCAGTTGATAGTTTATTTCGTAGGTCAGGTAGTAGAGTTTACGAAACCCGACACGTTTCGTTCATGTCGGGTTTCGTAAACTCTACCCGACCTACAGATAGTTCATATAGAAAGGTGAAAATATAGCAGAAAAACTACAACTAAATATCCCGCAAACGAGATGTTTAACTTGACTAATACCTACCAGTTATGTTAGGATAAACACAAAAACAGCAGGAGAAATGATGTATGACACTGATATCTATGTTTGAGCAATCAGTTCAAAGCTACGGCAATAAACCCGCATTGGCGCATAAACCGAAAGGTGGCACTTATCAAGACATCTCTTATGCCGAGCTTGGCGAATTGGTGGATGCTTTCAGTAAAGGTTTAAGTGCATTAGGCGTGCAAAAAGGGAATAGAGTAGCAATCTTATCCGAGAATCGCCCGGAATGGGCAATATCAGACTTCGGTATTCTCAAAGCTGGTGCGGTTAATGTGCCGATGTTTTCAACGCTCACAGCAGCGCAGGTCGCCTATATCCTCAATGATTCTGGGGCAAAAATAATCTGTGTTTCTACCAAAGATCAATTGGAAAAAATGATCGCAATTCGCGATGAGGTTTCATCACTTGAACAGATAATTATTTTTGATTCAATTGAAGGTAAACCTCCAGAAGGCGTTTTAGAATTTGAGCGGATCTGTCATCGTGGCAAAGAGACAAATGCAGTTGAAGAAATTAATGTGAATGAAGACGACATCGCTACGATTATCTATACCTCTGGTACAACCGGTAACCCGAAAGGTGTAATGCTAACGCATGCGAATTTCTTATCAAACTTTAAGGCATGTAAATCGCTGATTGATGTCAGTGAAATGGATGTGTTGTTATCTTTCCTCCCGTTATCTCATGTTTTCGAACGGCTTGGTGGACACTATGTGCCGTTGTTCTCTGGTGCGAAGATAGCTTACGCTGAGAGCACCTTTACAGTCGCACAGAATATGCAGGAGGTCTCGCCGACAGTGATGCTTAGCGTGCCGCGCTTGTATGAAACGATGCATGATAGAGTTCTACGCGCTGTGCAGGCGGGTTCATCGCTCAAACAGAAGATTTTTCACTGGGGTGTCTCCGTTGGTTCAGCGGTAAGTTCTAAGATTCAACAAGGAGAAAAACCGTCTGCACTCTTGCAGATGAAACAGAATATCGCGGACAAACTGGTTTTCGCAAAGTTGAAGGCGGCAACAGGGGGACAACTGCGATTTTTCGTATCTGGTGGTGCTGCGTTACCTCAGTCAATTGCAGAGTTTTTTCACGCAGCAGGGATTCTGATTTTGGAAGGATACGGTTTAACAGAGACTTCACCCGTCATTAGCATGAACCATCCGGCTAAATGGAAGTTTGGCACTGTCGGCGCACCTGTTCCTGGTGTTGAAGTGCAGATCGCTGAAGATGGAGAAATTTTAACACGCGGTCCGCATGTTATGAAAGGTTACTTCAACAATGAAGACGCAACCGCAGAGGTTATTGATGGAGAGAGTTGGTTTCACACTGGTGACATCGGTATTATTGACGATGATGGATTTATCAAGATTACTGATCGAAAGAAGAACATCATTGTGTTATCCAACGGTAAGAATGTGGCACCACAACCGATAGAGAGCCAACTGGTGCAAAGTCCTTTTATCGATCAGATTATGTTGGTGGGTAATGAACGAAAAAATGTTGCCGCGTTGATTGTCCCAAATTTTGATGCGCTTAAATCGTGGGCATCGGAGAATGATGTTGATGCTTCCGACATTCCTGAGATGTTGAAAACCCGCGAGGTGCAACAACTCATTCAGGGTGAGATACGGGAACGCCTGACGGATTTCTCGGATTTTGAACAAGTTAGACGGTTCGCACTCCTTGAAAAGGAATTTTCTCAGGAAGAGGACGAGATGACGCCAACTCTGAAGTTGAAGCGGAATGTTATTATTGAAAAGTATGGTGATGTGATTGAGGGGATGTATCCCGAAGAAGCGTAGGTATCGGACTTACGAGACTTTGCTTTTATATGTGTTGCGACGGTTGCTTCCGCGCATCAGCAGCACTCTCAATATAGGTATCTACATTTTCTAATGGTGCAATTGAAAGACAGCATCCCAAAACATTGTGAACGGTTCTAAGCGTGTCAATCCGTGGTGCTTCGGTGCTCGTTAACACTTCTGAGAGAACTTCCGGATCGATGTCAGTTTTCTTGGCAACTTCAGATATTCCGCCCTTTGCTTCAACGATATTCTGTAAGGATATCTGAATTACGACTGGATTCGCATGCGTTTGATATTCTTCCATTACAGCAGAAAGGTAACCACTCATATCTTCCTGTTCCGTGAGTTGTTCAATCAGGAACGCTTTCCATGTTCCATATATTTTAGTCATTTAGCCTCTCCTTGTATTCTGTCCAATCCAATAACGGACGACAATTAGAACAGATCAATTATCTAATACCATTTCTAAAAAATAAGTTTTCATTATAGATTTGTAGGTTTACCATCAAGTGAAGAATGTAAGAGGCGCAATGAATTGCGATTAAAGGCGTTTTTTTGATAATGAAAGACGATCACTTAGAAATGGTAGAAGGTGGCACAAGAACAGTGAGTCCATGCTTTATAATCTCAATCGTGGCAGGGGTTTCGCACATCGGTTCACCATCTGCATAGAGCATAACGGGCGGGTCAGTTTCAATCTTTAAACTACGGGTCTGGTGGATTTCTACTGCGGGATGAGAAACATGACCACCCCAGAAGAGCGTAACCATCAGACGCAGCACTGTAAAGGATGAGACAGGATGGATAAGACATACATCAAAAAGCCCATCATCAAAGTGTGCGTTTGGCACAATTTTAAATCCTCCGCCATAACTTTTCGTACTTCCAGTTGCAGCAAGTAGAAGCGGGCCCTCATGGGTACCGAAATCACCTTCAATTCGTACAAACGGACACTCGTATTTAAATAGTGTAGCAACAGCGGCATAGACGTAGGACGCAGTTCCTGAAAATGGGGTGGTGCGTGCCGCAGCACGGCGGCTGACCTCAGTATCATAGCCACACGTCGTTATCGTCGTAAAGTAGTGTTCATTTCCATTTTGTGATCGGACGTAACCTAAATCAATACACTTGGATTCACCAGTGAATAACGTCTGAATTGCCTGCAGCGGTTTATGTGGAATACCGATAGCGGTTGCTAAATCGTTGCCGCGTCCACATGGGAGTAAACCTAAAGTTACATCCGGCACAGTTGCAATGCCGTTGACGACTTCATGAAGCGTGCCATCGCCCCCACAAGCAATTACCCACCGAATCCCACTTGAGACTGCTTCCTGAGCAAAACGTGTCGCATCTCCAGTGCCAGTCGTTAGTTTTATCTCGCCCTTATGTCCCTCTTCCATAAGAGCAGTGTGCGCTTGTTCAGCAACTGTTTTGGCTTTGCCTTTGCCGGATATTGGGTTTGCGATAAGGATAAAATCGTCCATATTGGTTCTATTGTAGTTATAGTAAAATCTAAAAATATGAATACTTGTGGTGCGGTTAGGAAACCGCATCATAGGTGTCAATTTAGTTCCGATACACCTTTCGCCCCTCTGGGGCTTGCTATTGGCGGGATAAACGCTTACTATACACCTTCCGCCTCTCCGAGGCTACGGTTAATCATATCTTAGCACCAGCGGTGCGGAATGTGTATAGAATCCGTATCACCCCAGCCCAAAGCACCAGCGGTGCGAAAGGTGTGTGGGCTAAAATCGGGGTTGAAAACCTCCCACAAGAGCATATTGGAATAATACGGAGCGGTTAGGAAACCGCACCTACCGTAGTAAAATTTTGATTATCAGACTTTGTGAGATAGATAACAGTGACAAAATTACTTAATTACGGCAATCTTCCCGACCTTTTTCTCTGCCTCAAATTCAAGGATGTAAACATAGATGCCGACCGCTATTTCACCTATGTTGCCGTTTGTCAACCACCATTCTTTGCTGTTTCTATCATTTTCGGTAACGTTCAAGTTCTCAAGCAATTCTCCTTTAGGTGTGAAAAGTCGGATGCGAGTGCCGGTCGGCACTTTATCAAAGGTAACCGCTCCTTTGTCTGATACATTCGGACGGACTGGGTTCGGATAGACGCGTAACTGTGTGAGATCTTTTACTTCGGTTTCAACAACGCTACGTTTGATTTCAACAAGGTTGGCAGCTGTTCTGATTGGGTTTTCATCAATATCAGTTACATTAGACACGGCAATCTCATATTGGTTTGTTGGGGCAGCGATTAGCGACTGTAGAACATCTGTATCAAAGGCTAAAAGAACACGCGTTCCCATTCTGTCGCGGATAGCAGACATGGGTCGTAATCCCCCCAGTTGTTTTGGTTCACGCAAAAGATAACGGCGTTCATTGCTAATAGTTGAGTTCATCTGACGATCAAAAGTGACAACTATCCAGTTAGGTGGTTGATAGGCAGCACTAATTATTTTTGGAGCGAGGCGCGGTGTTGCGGCAATTGCTTTTGTGCGTTCTGTCTCTATACCCTTTTCCCCCTTGGCTGTGATAGCATACCAGTAAGTTGTATCTATTTCAACAGATCTGTCTAAGAATCTGGGTAAGGTTAGGTTATTAGCAATTACCTCAAACTTACTATTCATAGGTGATTCATTCTTTTCACCAATTGCACGATAGATAGTAAAAACAGTTGGCACTTGTGTTTCTTCTGCAGTCCTCCACGTAACTTGAACGACCTTTGCAGTCAAAGGCGTCGCTGAAACGTCCCATGGCATAAGAGTAGCAACAGCGTTATTATCCATCGCAAAAACGGATTCAATGAAGTTTAGCCCTCCTTCAGAGTTAACGTAGAGTTCGTGGAACCCATTATTATTGAGATCAGCAGTGAAGAGAGTAGGAGTTTCGACAACTTTTTGATGGAACAACGGTATGAATGTTGTGCCGTTCCATTTCATCACATAGAGGTTCGGATGTGTGATGATGGCAAGTTCGTTTTGTCTATCACCGTCTAAATCAGATATAGCGAGACTGTTTCCACGCAATCGATATGGTGCAATAGCTTGTTCCCAAAGCGGCACATACTTGCCAGATGTATACGTGAAGACAAGAAACTTCCAGATAGGTGAGGCAGAAGGCACATCTGGCGGTGATATGGTGCCGCCAACTACAAATTCTAATCTTCCATCTCCAGTTAAATCTCCAGAGACCAACAGTCTAACATCATCTATCCCAAGCTGAGTTTGCCACTGTAAGCGGAAACTGTTGTTTGCTGTGGCAGTATAAATGAATAGTTCGCCTTCACTATCGCCAACAATTAAATCGTCGTTTCCATCAACATTGAGGTCGTTGATTGCAAAATCCAACGCAAAAACATTTTTTCCCTCTGTTTCATTAACTAACTCAGCGGTTCTGTCATATAAGTTATTCCCTCTATTTTCAAATATGAGAATTCGGTTGTTATTGTTATCAACTCCTATTATTTCTTTTCTACCATCGCCATCAAGGTCAGCGATTTTTCCACCCGAAATGAATGGTGTTTCCCAGATAATTTGCGCAGGATACCCATTTGGCGTTATACTCTCTATGAGAAAAGTGCGATCTTCGTCGTTAGCAAGGATTTCCAGCAAACCGTCATTATCTGTATCGCCTACTGTCCACGGTATAAGCGTTTCTAAATCTATACCTTGATCAGCGATTTCAAGAGATTCAATTTCGGAGAGGCTGTGCGCGATTTGAAATTTGCCGGTTGGTGTTCGTTCATAAATTACGAGATTATGTGGCGTGGTCAGATCACCTCCAGAGGTGTCAGAAAGTGGCACAGTGATAAGTTCGGATAATCCATCTTTATCAAAATCAGTAGCAACATTTGCGATGTGGAGCGGTGACATACCGAGATCTGTTTCAACGAACCCGTTTGGGGATATAGAACTGCCGACAACATTAATTGTATAATATTTCCCATTATTGTCGTCAACTGTTTTTAATCCGACAGTGTTCTGTGCTGCAATGTAAAATTGATATTGTCCTGTTTCCAATCCGAAAGAAAAAAGGTGTTCTTTTCCAAGCCCTCTTTCCTCAATAGATGCAAACGGTGTGATTTGACCACTGCGTCGAAAATAAAAGGTGTCTCGTGTTACGTCGTCTGTTGCCCAAGTGAAAATAGTGGTAGAACTGTCTCCGTACAAGGTTTCAGTTGCTGTAACGGAGAAAATTTTGGGTGAAGTGCGATCCACCGTTAATACAACTTGATCGTGTGTTTGGCTACCGTCTCTACCTGTGACGACGAGGCGAACAGTGTAAACGTCCTCTGGTATATCAGTAGTATCCCATACTGCTAACTGTTCAGTAACTTTTTGCGTTGGCACTGGGTCAGTAAACGGGACATAAGTTGTGGGGACACTCGAACTCCCATAAAACAGCTGCCACGACTTAAACTTATATCCACCTGCAGTGCCAATGAATGTTATTGAAGTTGATCCGCCACTATTCGTTTGTGGAGAATGAATTCTTGCTTGTAAGGCTCCACTCGCTAACAAAGCGCGTTCAGCGTTGAGGGTTCCCGCACCGGCAAGTTTCGGGTCGGGTTCATCACTATCCTTTGCTAAAATCACATCGGTAGTGTTGACGAGTATCTGCCGCACCTCTTCATGGGTGAGGTTTGGTCGTTTTGATCGCATCAATGCTGCGACGCCAGCGACGTGCGGTGCTGCCATAGAAGTCCCGGTAAGAATACGATAATCGTTGTTGATTTGTGTGCTGAGAATGGCATTTCCGGGTGCCCCAATATCAACAGATGCTCCGAAATTCGATTTGTAGTAACGTTGTTTGTGTTGGGTTGTTGATGCTACAGAGATGACTTTTCGGTATCCGGCAGGAAAAATACTCTCTGCTTCCTGCGAATTGCCCGCTGCCCCAATTAATACTGCCCCGCGCGCATGTGCATAATCAATAGCATCTTGGATGACAAAGGAGTGTTGTGAGCTACCCCAACTCATATTGATAATGCTTGCACCGTTGTCGGCGGCGTAGACTATTGCAGCGGCGGAGTCGTCATCCTGCATGCGGGAACCACCGCCGAGTGAAAGTCCAGCGCGCACGGCCATCAACGGACAATTCCACGCGACCCCTGCAATGCCGATACCGTTATTTGGCATTGCACCTGCGATGCCAGCAACATGTGTGCCGTGTCCCGATTCATCAATTGGTTCGTTATCACCCTCTATAAAATCGCCCTCTGCTTGTAGATTAGGGGCATCGGTAAAATCCCATCCGTGCACATCATCAATATAACCGTTTCCATCATCATCTAAGCCGTTATCGGGGATTTCACCCGGATTTATCCATATTTTGTTGGCAAGATCGTCGTGTCTATAATCAATACCGGAATCAATGATGGCGATAACTACATCACGGTTGCCTTTTTCAATTGCCCATGCTTGTGGCAGATTTATCAGCGGCAAACTCCACTGTTCCGAGTATTTTGGGTCGTCGGGCACGATTTGATCCGCTAAAGTTGGGCGTAAATAGTTATAAGTAACCGCCTCAATGAGTTCGCTTTTTTCAAATGCTATTTTAAGTGTAGTCAGGTCTGCTGTTAGTGAAAACCGTAGGAGATAGGTGCGCTTAAGTTTAGAACTATGTTTAGCAGAACCGCACGCAGCTGGAAAGGTTAATTTCAGAGATTCTACGCGGGTTTTTGCATACAACGCTGCTACGGGTGATTTAGCTTGCAGGCGTTGTAAATCTGCTGACGCTTCTGGTGTCAAACGAATTAATAACTCTCCAGGGGTGATTTCAGGCGGGGCAGCATTTCCAACAGCAGTACAGTAACAGATTATTTTGACAAGCAAGAAGACAATAAGAGACAAATTTCTTGAAGGTATCTGTTGATTCATACGATGCTAATCCAGAAGTTCGAGTTCACCTGTCTCGGGTTCGCCTTTCAGAATATCTACAACTTTTCCGGTTTTGTCGTCAACAACAGCGATAGCGAGATTGCCCCACCCGTGGTTATAGAAACTAACTGTCCAAGCAAATCCTTGAAACCATGCATACTCGCGAACCCCTTTTTGATCTGCCAATACAGTTTTGATGCGCGGATCCGATTTTACTATTTGAAGGATTTTACCTGCTTTTTTCAATGGTGTTATTTGTGGTTTCGATCTCCGATTTCGTATATGTTTACCAATGTTTACGCCAGGTGGCAATGCCTTTAAAGATTGCTTCGCAAGCGTTCGAAGTAGGGTCGCATGACGGAGGTATGCGTCTCGAAGTTGTTCATAGTCTTTCAATCCATACGCAATTGGAATCTTTTCATATTGTGCTGCACACATTTCAGCTGCATCTGCTTCAAGACGGAGGATTTTTGCATAATCTTTTTTCTCTTCAGCGTGTTCCTGTAGTTCTGCAAAAAAAGTAGTGTAGATACCAAAATCGTAAAATCTATCTGGATAGTGTGGTAACCACGTTGCAATGAACTTGGCGATCTTTTCACGTTCCATTTGTAGGACAGGTTCTGTAGTTTTCGATTTTTTCCACGCGGCTTTGGCGCGTTTGAGGTGCAATTGGCGTTGTTCCTGAATTTCAAGTGCCTCCTTTTCTGCGCGTGCCACCCATTTCCCATATCCGTGACGTTTATAGTAATTGAGACTGATCTCATTCATCGGTTTAGAAATTAGAGTAAGGCATTCTGCTGCAGCTTCGTGCCAGAGGGCAAGTTCACCAAAATCACCGTGCTGCTCGGACATTTTGATGAAGATGTTGGCGTTCGCTGTGCCTTCAAAGATAGCATCGCACGGTTTTGTGGGTAAGAGAAGAATCAGACATAGCAGAAATGTGGCGTTTCTCATTGTTGACATCAACCTTGGTTCATTTGGAATTATAATAGATTTTAGAATTACTTGGACACTCTGCATCGGCGAGGTTAGGAAACCTCGCCTACCGAGACGAATCGCATTAATTTGGTATTATAGGAAGTATACGTACGGTTGCTGAAAATGTCTCTTGTGGGGACAGTACAATCACACCAGCAGGAATACCTTTCGCTTCTAAATTGATGGCATCTGTTGGACAGGTGTAAGGTTCAAAACAGATAGCATCTCGCTCTGGTGGCGTATAGACAACTAATTCTCTAAATTGTGCATCCGATTCCATCACCATGCCGTATCCCGTATCTCGATTTTCAATGACGCACCGACTTACACCGTCAACCAATAGGACATCTGTGAAAACATGGTCAAGTTTCAGTTTTTCAAAGGGTTGTCCGTTACGCAGTCAAGCGTTCCTGTGACATCCTTTTGTATACCGGTAGGCACAAGAACATCATCCAATTCCCAATATTTGTTGGCAGGAACGGTAATCAGTGCTTTTGACGCATCCGCTGTTCCAGTTAGGTTTGTGCTAAAATACGGATGAATGCCAAACCCCATCGGCATATTTCCATCACCGGTGTTGTTAATAGAAACCGCCATCGTTAACACAGCATCTTTGAGCGTATAGGTAATCTCAATTTTGAAAGGGAAAGGATATTGACGACTGACATCGGGAAAATCTTGCGAATTTAGTGAGCATACTAAAGTTGCACCGTTTTCATTAGCCTCATGTTTGTCAACTTTATAAGGACGGTTCAATAGCAAACCGTGGATAGTGGTTGGGGACTCAGGTTCTTTATCAAATTGATGGGTTTTCCCCTCAAACTCCCATTTTCCATTCCGAATTCGGTTTGGAAAAGGAAAGAGAATAGGATTGCCGAAAGCGGTTGGACGTTGTTCTAACGTTTCCAAATCCGGTGGTTCGTCTATCAATTTGATCCAGTTATTTCCATCGGAGATCCTAAACGCGTAGCAGTTATTACCGAGTGCTGGGACAATCTCAGCAATCGCTTTGCCACCTTGTTCTATGGAGTAGACATCAAAACCATGAGAATCCCATGCTTTGCCAACTGAATACGAAGTTTGCGCCATCGTTTTTCCTTTGTCTGTGTTTATGAGTATCGTTGAAAGTAAGAGAAGGACACAAATTATACCAATAGAAAGAGACACGAAGAAAAGAGAAAGTGGTAAATTTCAGTTCTTTCTCTCAACCATTGACATTTTAAGACTTGATGTAATGCAGAAAGAACATCATTGCTCTATCAATACCTACTATTGCTGAGTCAATATATTATTACAGGTCACGATTCGGAGATCGCTCCTACCGATGAACTGCTCACGTTACACTATATTTACATCCAATAATTAGGTGGTTTTAATTAAAGATTCTACGAAGGAAGGATACACCCGATTTTCCTCTTTTGTCAGCGATCATATATACTCTGTTACCAAGTTCATCAATAACCTGTATTTTAATCATATTGTCTGCAAATTTCGGATAATCCAATTTAACTGTTGCCTCCTTCTCGCCATTCAGTGTCAGGACATCATGCAAAACGTTAGATTGACCTTTAAATTTCTTTTGCCATTCTGTTTTGTTTTCGGTAGGATCTTTTTTCCACAGAAAACCTGGAGGAGGATTTTCGTTGGTTGGTCTAACTAATAACCGAACCTGACAAATTCCATCCGCATCTTCCACTTTGAATCTTGCTTTTCCTTTTGATCGTGAGAGTTTCTCTATTTTCGTTATATCATCAAAAAAAGTCTTTACAGAATTAAAAAACCGACACTTATTTAACCATGCTGCACTACTTTTGGACAAATGTTTAGATTGTTTCTCGTATGACATTAGATAAGATGGACTTCTGTAATCACGGTTTAAACCAAAAGATTCTGCAAATTTATAAGTAATGGCATCTTTTGAATATTTGTCAAGGGAGTTATGTAAAATAATCTTACCGCTTCGTTGCCTAAAAACAATATTTTGTAACCGAATAGAAAGGCGCTTTAGTTCGGCAGAAAGGCGTTTTAGTTCAGCAGAAGTAGGTATTTTTACATTAGGTTTCTTTTCATTGCCTTTATCCACGAAAATAAAATAGAATATGTTGTATGTCCCAAAATGCTGTTTAATTTCTTTCATCACTCTTGAATTCGTATTTTTATGATAGTATTCATCCGCTGTATTACCCTCAAATAGATATACCTTTGCAGAACCATTGCTATTTTTTTCAAACTCGAAAGACTTTCTTCCATACCCGTGTCGTTCCATTTCATCAGCAAAAAAAGTTTGAACGTCTCTCAATATCTTATCTATTTTCTCTGGTATATCTGCCTTAGGTAGACGGTTAGTGGGTAAGAAGTAAATCGGCACAACGACATTTGGGGTATTACTTTGTCTTGAAGATAAAAAGTGTGATATATCCCAAACACGGATGGTCCCATCGTTACCACCACCAGCAACATATCTTGAATCTGCTGAGACATCAACACATTTTACATAATCGGAATATCCTTCTATTGATGCGTAACGGTTTCCATTGTCCACAGACCAGAATTTGAGTTCATTGGTACCGCCACTGATAATGGTGTTTCCATCCGATGTAAATACCAGATCATAGACATTTCCAGCAGGGATGGCGGTATAGTTTTGCCAATCTGGTGGGTGATACAATTTGATATCTTCATCATTATCTGCGATTGCAAGAATAGGATTCTGCGGATCGGGTAAGAACTTCATAGCCTCAATCCGTCCAACTTTTTTGTCTATCATATCAATACTTTCTCGCTTGATGACCTGATTTCCATCAATTTCCCAGATGTTAACGATATCCTTTCTTGAATCTACCGTTGCCATAAGTTTGCCATCTGTAGAAAATGTATGCTCTTCTTCAAAGTCTTCGCTTTTCAACTTGAATGCTTCTATAGGTTTTGTTGGATTACTAACATCCCAAAGTTCCAAACCGAAAGTCTCAACCGCTAAATGATTTCCATTTGGTGAAAAAGCTGCATTATAACCTGGGCCACGGATAGAACTAATAAACTTTTCCTCAGCAATACCCCATAATTTCACGTCATCTTGAATATCCCTAAAATCAGAGATAGCAAGTATTTTTCCATCCGGAGAAAATGATACTGAATATCCACTGAATTCTGCTAATGGAGTCGTAGGATTCTGGATATTCCACAATTTGATATTTTTTTCCTTATTCTTATTATGGGTCATACTTACTACTAAATTATGGTTGGTAGGTGAAAATTTGACAGACTGCAAGTAACCACCTTGTACAAATTCTGCGATAAGTGTTGGTGTTGGTTTTTCAGACACAGTAGCGAATTTCTGTCGAATTTCATCCGGTATCTCCACAGTTCGAGGGATTCGTGGAGGCGGATCATCATTTTTTGATAGAATCTTGTCGATCGCCTGTTGTCTGTCGTTAACTTGCTGTTTTAAGTGGTTAATCAAAAAAATAAAACAAAATAGGATGCCAAATCCAACCAATAATAGTGATAAGAAAACTTTGAATTTCATATTGTTATCCTGTGCTATAATGCCCCATATTTTTACTTACACTATGAAACCGATCCTACCGTTGCTCTTTATGGTTTAGCACACCATTCAATGCCGCGTTGTAATACCTCTCGGAAGTTCGGATTAGAATAGGTAACGTTGTCATGTCCGCTCTGAAGACAGAAGATACGGGAGTTTCCATATTCACGCGCCCAACCTAACACGCCCATACTATTCGGATGGTCAACGGTTAGCAGGATAGTGCTGTCGTCACCAGCGGATTTCATCGTATAGGTTTCGTCACCCATTTCCCAATCGGCAAGTCCTTCAGTAATCGGATGGGTGGGGTCAGTAACTTGCACATGCAGTGTTTGCTTCGGAAAATAACCGAATTCTGCACGTTCATCAACACCACACATATCAGAATATTCATCCCACTCTGGAAATGCAAGGATAGCATGATGAAGTATGACCAATCCCTGTCCGCGTTCGGTGAGTCCTAAGATGGTTTTCGCCTGTTCCTCTGTTGGATAAGGACGGTGGAAGTTGTAAAAGACAACGGTATCGTATTCTTTTTGATTTGGGTTGTCTACAAAAACGTCTAAATCTTCTCGAACAAACGCAATGCCTTCCATGCTTTGAAAGACTGCGTCAAAGTCTTTTTCTCGAAATCCGTGTTCTCCTGTTACGACTGCGATTCTCATAGATGTATTATTCCCTCTAATCAATAATAGCCTGATAGGTTAACACTCGGAATTGCGGATGGAAAGGTGCATCACCGATTAATTGTGTCATCAAGATGCCGATTAATTCTTCTACTGGATCAATCCAAAATGTTGTGCTTGCAAGACCGCCCCAACTGTATGTGCCTAAAGAACCGAGGGCGTGTGTGTCAGCCACATCGGTGACAACAGCAAATCCTAACCCAAAACCGCATCCAGTTCTCCACAGTGGTTGCCAATCATCAGGGATATGATTCATTGTCATAAGTTCAACTGTTTTTCTACCAAGCAGACGGACACCGTCGAGTTCACCCTCATTGAGCATCATTTGGCAAAAACGGAGATAATCTGCAGCGGTTGACTGTAGCCCGGCACCACCCGAATGATGAAAACTTAAGGGGCCGCTTGAAACAGGTGCATGCTCCATCACCTGAATACCGCCATCCTCTGTGGGTTCATATAACGTAGCGTATCTGTCAGCCTTTTCTTCTGGAACAGAGAAGTCTGTATCTACCATCCCCAAAGGCTCAAAAATCCGTTTTTTCAGAAATTCACTGAACGGCATTCCTGAAACGACTTCTACGAGGTAACCGAGAACATCAGTAGACATACCGTAATTCCAAGCGTCCCCCGGTTGATGTAAGAGGGGGATATTTCCGAGTTCCTGTGCCATGTGTTCAAGGTCACCACCATAAAAATCTGCTTCCCTATATCGATCGTTAATTGGGTGCACCCAGTCGCCACCATAGATAAGTCCAGCAGTATGTGTGAGTAGATGTTTGACCGTCATCTCCCGTTCGACATCAACAATAGCATCACCATGATTCGCGTAAACCTTCATGTCTTTGAAGGCAGGAATAAATTCGGATACGGGTGTATTGAGTTGAAAATGTCCTTCTTCATAAAGCATCATCACGGCGACGCTGGTAATCGGTTTTGTCATAGAATAGATGCGGAAGATGGTATCAAATTCTATCGGTTTTGCAGATGCAATATCTTGCATGCCGAATTTTTCAAAATGAACGAGTTTACCTTCACGCGCAATCATCGTCAGTGCGCCGGGGATTTTTCCGTCGTTTATCCAGCGTTGGATGACTGGTGCAATCCGTTCCAACCGCGCTGCGGACATGCCGACTTCTTCTGGCACTGCGCGCGGAATTCCATAGTCCATAAGTTTGTCTCTCCTCATTTATAGTGGATTCTATAATTAACTTTACATCTGAACTGTAGGAGGGAACTCCGATTCCCGACTAATATTGGTTTCGTCGCTATTCGGAGATCGCTCCTACAGAATATATGTAAACTTATTTACATAATTTACTATAATAGCCAAAGTTGGCCGTAATAGATTTAGTGGAGACTTGTGCCTCTTTTGAACCCATAGATATCAATTTAACATATTAGCTTTCTTGTGAGAGGGCAGGTAAACCCAATTTTTACATCTTGAGTTCCGTGAATCAACGCCAAATACGCGTTTGGTATTTGGCGGGAACGACATATAGATTTTATATACATTTCGCCTCTACGAGGCTCAAGAGCATGCTTGTTTGCGTTTCTATAAACATTCCGCCTCTACGAGGCTATACACATTTAGAAAAAGTTCATGTTCTTAAAATTGATACTTATGTGTTAGTTATTTTGCAACCGATACACTATTTTTCTGGATCAAGTAAAGCCTGATAGGTGAACTTTCTGAATTCGCCTTGGAAAGGATAACGGTTATTAAGAAGCTGCGTCATCAGAATCCCAATAAGTTCTTTTTCGGGGTCAATCCAAAAGGTAGTGGCAGCTGCACCACCCCAACTATATGCCCCTGTAGACCGTTTATTTTTATCGTCATCCTTGCGGGTTACAACATGGAATCCGAGTCCGAATGCTCCATCTTTGCCATATTGATGATGTGGATAACGCATCAGTTCAACGGTTTCAGATTTTAAAATGCGGACACCTTCCAATTCACCACCATTGAGTAACATCTGACAGAAACGTAGGTAATCCGCAGCAGTTGAAACGAGTCCACCACCACCAGAAGGGAAGAAAGAGACATCATCGTTTGCGAGCGGCGCGTTTCTCGCAAGTTTAAGTCCACCTTCTTCTGTAGGTCTATACAACGCTGCAAATCTCTCTATCTTTGCCTGCGGAACTGAAAATGCAGTGTCTACCATGCCGAGTGGTCTGAAAATCTTTGTCTGTAAAAATTCCTCAAACGGCATTTCAGATACGACTTCCACAAGATAACCGAGAACATCCGTAGAAACACTGTAGGTCCATCTTGCCCCGGGTTCGTGAACGAGGGGTATCTCTCCCAGTTTCTCTGCCATTTCTGTTAAACCTGAACCACGTTTAAAAATTTTCAGCTCACCGTAGCGTTTATCAACAGGTTTGTTACCCCACCCATAAGTCAAACCGGAAGTGTGGGTTAGGAGATGTTTTACTGTCATCTTATTTTTTGCGGCATGAGCTTCAGTCTGTTCTTTGTTATATACCTTCATGTCTTTAAAGGCGGGTATATACATTTCAACAGGGTCATCAAGTTTCAAATGCCCTTCATCGTAGAGTATCATCACAGCAACGCTGGTAATCGGTTTTGACATTGAGTAGATACGGAATATCGTATCGGGTTCAACCGGTTTTTGATTTTCAACATCTCGCATGCCGAGTGGCTCAAAATGTGCAATTTTCCCTTTTCTTGCAATGACAGTCAGGAATCCCGGTAGTTGTCCCTTGTCAACGTAAGCCTGCAGTGCAGGTGCGATTTCTTCAAGCCGTTCAGTAGAAACACCAACATCCTCTGGCACTGCCATCGGCAAGCCATGCTGTGGTACGACTGTAGCAGCTCCACAAGCGAGTATACCGATGCAGAAACCGAATAATAATATATACTTTAGATTTCTCAAATTAGTCTCCTATGTAGTTTATGGAACTTGTTTGATATAACCCCAACGTGTCGTTAATTTTGATTGTGGGTCAACACTAAGGATTTGGGCTAAACCGACACTCTTAGCCTCTTGAATTTCATCTTCACTCCTTGCGACGTTGGAGATGCGTATCTCCTCAATAATTCCTATTAACCCGTTAGCATTATCAATATTTGGCACACCGATTGTAATCGGATCGTTGCTCTGAAACGTAGCCGCATTGGCTTTCTCTGTCTCTAATTGCCCATCAACGTAGAGACGCCCCATATCTCCATCAAACGTAAAGGCAAGGTGGTGCCATTTGCTATCTGTGATTTGGGAAGTACCGTTCATGTTGAACGCGCATCCGCCATTTGCACCGATCTGAGCATGCAGAACTTTCTCATTATTATGTACCCAAATACCGTAGTTTCTATTGGTACAGCCTGTCTTCTGTTTGCAGACAATTCCCTGCCATTTACCATCATGCCCTGTTATTTTGACCAATACTTCAATAGTGAGTGTTTCTAACTCCAATTTCTTCGTAGAATCCACGACAACATAACCACTTTTATCGCCGGGGAATTTTAACCCTGTTCCAAATTTCGCTTTTTCCCACTTGAGACTACCAATTATTTCGCCATGATGTCCATTGCCAGAAGCATCTCGGACAGTTTTCCCGCCTCCTTCCTCAAAGAGCCAAACTGCAACGGTGTGTCTGTCAACTGCTGCATGTGTGGATACAACACTGAGTACTACCAAAACCATAGTTCCGACTAAGATATAGCGTAACTTTGAATAAATATGTTGCACTTTCATTTTCTCCTTTATTTCGATTTGATCATGGCAAATACCATAAGCGTATTGCCCTTTAGACACAGTATTACTGAACAATGCGAGATCTTGTGGTCATCTTATCAAATTAGAGGTTTTAAGTCAATGATTGGATTGCCGGTTAAGTCATGGTAAATTTGTAATTAATATTGATTTGCAGTAATATGTTAGGGCAATCAAACCTATTGTGCCGTTAAATCTTATAGATATGCCTGAATTTGTGCCCACGTTTCTGCATCTATCGGGATACCATCCTGTTCCCGCTTGCGTTGTTCCTCCCAACCGCGCTCCCCAGGCATCTGAATTGTGTCAACCCCAGCAGCGCGCTTTGCAGACTTGAGATACTCTATAAATCGTTCTATCTCGGCACTGAATCCGGGAAATTCTCTAAAACTTGTAACATTCACCACAAGAACAAACAACCCATTACCCACGCGAGCATCCTCGCTACGACTGCAACCTGCGCCTGTCAGCGCGCCTGCAAGAATATCTACAATCACGCTGAGTCCGAATCCTTTATGTGCAGCAATCCCACCCAAAGGCAACAAGGCAGCGGGTGGAACTCCATAGAAATCCTCTGCATTGGTAGTTGACTCGCCTTCAGCATTGACGAGCCAACCCTCTGGAAGTGTCTCATTGCGATGCTGTTTAACACGTATCTTTCCCGATGCCATAACACTTGTAGACATATCCAAAACAATCGGATTCTGTCCTTCAATCGGCACTGCACACGCAATCGGATTGGTAGAGAGACGTCCTTCAATTCCTCCGTGCGGTGCAACGCATGTGCCACCGCCATGGTCGTTTGCCATGAGTAGTGCAATCATTTCAGCATCTGCCGCGAGGCACACATATCCGCCTAATCTCCCCACCTCATTGCAACGTGACACTGCGACAGAGCTAATGTCTGTCTGCTTTGCCTTCTGAATTGCTAATTCAACAGCACGTGTTGCAATGACGGGACCGAAACCCCAATTGCCATCTAATATTGCGATAGATGCAGATTCGTGCAACGTCTCTATTGACGCACCGGGTTGGATTAACCCTGCTTCCAACTCTCGCACATATTTTGGGAGGTGGATAACACCGTGTGAATCGTGTCCGACGCGGTTGGCATCCACCATAGAGCGGGTTACTATTTCTGCTTCGGATGTTGGGATATCCAATTTTTGAAAGACGTTGAGGCAAATATCGGTGAGTTCTTTTGCGGTGAGGTTCGGCATTATGGGAGTCCTGTGTGTCTCGTCAAAAGTATTTCATGATTTAATCAAAATTTTGTGCCACAATCACCAAGTCCTGGATATTAACAATGCCGTCGCCGTTTAAGTCCGGCTCTGCTTGACCAAACGCATTTGCCACAATCACCAAGTCCTGAATATTTACGACACCATCTTCATTGACATCGCCGACGATATCCATGCCTACGTCTATGTTCCACGTCTGTTCCCAGCTCTGTCCTTCTCGGGCACTCTTCAAGAAACCGTGTGTTCTAACCATGTTTGGATTCGTCAACATCCCAGGAGCGCGGATGCGGATGGTTGGTAAAACACCCCATATCGTATAAGCCTCTTGAAATGGTTGGTAGAATTCAGGCTCCCAATCTGGATTTGGGACATGAAAACCGTAGGGGATCGTCCAAGTTGAAAAGAGAAAAGAACTGATGGGGTGTGGCTGTTTATTATCATGACTCCACCGTTGTGCTAAGTTCGTATTGAAGAAAGTGCCTTCATGGACATTTTCACCGCCAAGCACAATCCCCGGCATCGCTTCCCTTAATTCCTGATGCAGTAGGATGTTTCCCTCTGGGCAGGTTAATCCGTCTATAAGCCCGTTTGCATCATTTCTAAAAAGTGTATTGATATCCAAGTGGAATCCGTCTATCGGATAGGTTTCATATACCTCTTTTAGTTGCCCGACGATATATTTTCTCCAGGTGCTTGAGGCTGGATTAATATAAGCCGTTGAGTGTGGATATGAGGGATCGTCCCATCTGTAGCCAAGTTTATCTCCTGTGAATGGATGTCGAAGGTGAAACTGCTCAACTTCTGGATACAACGGATGATTCGGTTCACAGCTTACAGGATTTGCATAGGGCATAACTCGAAACCCATAACTATGCGCGACTTCGAGAAAAGCACCGAATTCGGGGGCGGGTATGTGGTCGGGGAGCGTCTCACTTCCGTCAGGAGTTGGATTTCGCCAACCCAGTAGATATATCAAGGTCTTTGAAGGATTTACATGCTCTGCCAGCCTCGGTAGAACCTCTAAGTCTAAATTAAGGTAAATGACTACTTCAAGGTCTTTGACCCAGGCGGGGGGTTGCATTGGTTGGAAAGTAGTTTCCATCCAGTCTCGGTAAATCTCCGCAGGAACTTGCCAGTCGCCTCGGTAGGCGTTTAACCGCCACTCAACGGAGGTTATCTCGTTCTTTCCGCGGAAGGGTGCGGGATTGTCCGTCTGAAAACTGAGACCAAAATGTTCGCCACTTCGAATATAATAGACACTTTTAAATCGAAAAGTTGTATCCGTGCTGCGCACAAAGAACCCGCCATCTCCACCTTGTAGGATGGCGAGTTGCGCTTCCCATCTCTCTGGATATCTAAAGCTCCACTCACTAAATTCAGTGGAGACATCAATGATTTGACCGCAATTTGCTGGTAATATCACGTCAACTTGTTGGCTATTGAGGTATCTACACACCCATGTAATCCATACAACATTTTCTGAAATGCCGTGTTGCTGAATAATGAGATCCCCGGTATTGACATCTATACTAATGCGGAACCGAACCGTTTTATCCAATCTACGATCAGAATGGTAGGCGATTTCTACACTCAGTGGTGCCAGCCTTTTGGATGCTACTTCCCAATAATCCTTTATGAGTTCATACTGTCCCCTTCGTCCCTCTTCATGTTGTATTGCAATGCCGCTTTGTGCACCTGAAGGAGTTTGCGGTGGGAGTGTATACGTCTCTTGTGTAAGTTTGTTGTGGAAGTGCACCAGCGCGCCTTTTTCAAAGCGTGCTACATAGTGTTCGGTCTCCGCGAGAACATTGCCCGCTTCATCAACCGTCAAAGTATTAGGCAACGCAACACTCACAAAAACAAACTGCAATACCACAATATAAAAACATTTCGCACAGAAATTTATCATAAATTTATTCCTTTCGACTCTTTTGCTTGAGTTTTGGTATTAGAAATACAGGAGGGATTATTTATTTTCTGTTTGTTTGAAAATTTGAGCGATCCGTTCAGCAAAACGGTACGCGCTGTTGTCTTCTGGCGTATAACCTATCACTTCTCGTGCATTGGTGATACTCCAGAACTTATGTGAATTGTCGCTGATACCGTAGAAAATCTGGAATGGGATTCCATTTTCGTCTTCTATATTTTCCGTTTCAATGCTCTTGACAAAGAGTTGAACCTGATCACGCACACTCAAGTATGCGCCAAGTGCGCGATGCATTTTTTCATAATTGTCCGCTGTGACATCATCCATATCTGTCTCTCGCGGAGCCCCAATACGGATCTGCACATTCTGTAGTTTTTTATTTTTCCTAAAACCTGTTGCAAAAACAAAACCGAGATGTTCATAAGCCTCTTTTGCCCACCCGTAGAAATTATCTGATAACGGACGCATCTCTGGCGTTACAAAATCCCATTTGCCTGCCCAGATAAGTCGTTCATAATAGTCTGCTGCGTGATTGGAACTACAGACAACTACGCGTCGGACATCCGTTTCCCAACTGGTATGGTAGACGTTGTATGCCATCTGAATGTTGTTGAGTTCGTTTTCAAAACCGCCGCCTTGGAATGCACAGTGGACAACTGCATCAACGCCTTCAAAACAGTGTTTGTATAGGTCACGGTCAGGGTTGCTAACGTCAACGAGCTGAATATCTTTGACTTCTTCTCCTTGCCGATTTGTGGTTCTCACGTCAAGTAGAACAAGGTCGTAGCGTTCACGGAAATCTGGTAGCATGCGTCCGGCGACATAGCCTGCTGCGCCTGTGATTAGGATTTTTCTGCGGTTTTGCATCTATTTTAGTATTCCTTCTTTCGAAATTCAAAAGAGACATTTAAGATTTACGTTGCTGAACTGCAATCTTTAGTCTTTGTGCATCAAGTTTTTTCTGAACCTCGTTCTCTAACCGAAAAAATAGTTGATCCGATTCAGAAACCGTAATTGCATCGTTGTACAGACTGTAATAACTAACAGTAGCCTCTCGGAAGCCTTGCTGGGGTTTATTTAGAAAACGGACAAGCAATTGGAAAAGAAGTTTTCCGCGAAGTTGGAAATTGTATTCTTTCCTTACTTCTTTAACTCTCTCATGGTCTGGGGGAAGAAAATCTAAATCAGGTGCAAGGGTAGTATTTCCAATTGGAACAATTTTATTGCAATGAAGACCTACATGCACATGTTCTTCGTCTTGAAAAGATTGAAAGACTTTCTTTGGCGGCGGCGGATTTTTTTGTAAGTACTCTTCAACTTTAAATGCAAACCACATACTAATGGAGTCCAGCACTTGGTTATATTCAGGTTTATTTCCTACGCGATCCTTCAATTTTACACTTGAATACAGATCGTTCTCAATACTGTAACCTTGCGTCCAAATAATATTGTCATAAACAGCCGGAATACCTCTGAACAACCACATGTCGCGGTCAGCGATAAATGCAACAGGTGCATGCCTGAAGTCACCGTTGCGTTCATAGCCAGATAATTCCTCATAAAGGTGAAGTAAGGTCTTTTTGGAACCTGCGCTGAATAAATCTACATTAAATATTCCTAAACGATTTACTAACGCCCTATAAATGATTTCATCATCTTTGCCCTCAACAATAATATTTGGTTTCCTAGAAATACGAAGAGAAGCAACTAAATTCTCTACCGTTGGATTGGGTAATGGCATTATATTTCCTTTCCTACATCTCCTCGATCTTCTCCTAACAGAATCTCTTTGTGCTGATATCCCGAAAAGATGAAAGGGGAATGTGTAGCAATAAAAAATTGATTCCCAGTACCCTGATCAAGCAAAGTCGGTAGTAGAAGTCTTTGCCAATCGATGTGGAGACTCAACTCAGGTTCATCAATAAAAATGCTTGTATTGTCACTGAATGCGTTGTAACACAAAAAACTAAGCATCTGTTTTTCTCCAGCAGAGAGTTTTTCTGAGACAATTGCTTCATTAGCCACTCCAAGGGTAATTCCCTCTGTTCCCTTACCGAGGGTAATTCCTTCTGTATCTTCACTAGAAGCAAATTGTTCGGCAACACCAATTTGTTGATACTCTAAAATTTCTTGAGTCAGCCTTGCTAACACCGAAAACGGTTTAAGCAAATCTTTTCGTCTTTTAGTAGTTTCCTCTACGCTCTTTTGAATATCATCTAAAACCGGGGTAGCATCCTGAGATTCATGAGTATTAGAATCCGATCTATTACCAGAATAACTTTCAATTTTTTTTGTAATTTTCTGGGATAAATTGGCCTGCAGTTCGTTTATTTTTTCAGAAATATCTGCGTATTTCTGTGTTAGCAATCTAACTATATCATGAGTTGAAATTGATGCAATGAATTTATGATCTCCAACCGATATAGAATTTGAAAGGTCAGACATTTCCTCTTGAAGCATCTCCGTTGCTCGATGATAACGATAATACCTTCCTGAGTCAACGTACCTCCTAGAAAGACGAGAAAATCCTCTCTCAATTCTCCTAAATGTAGGAAAGAAAAAGCTGTTCTTTACAGCGTCTGCTATATCAACATTAAGTTCATGCAACTTTTCTGTATACTCCTGATCAGTTTCTGGATTCACGTTGACAGTAAAATCCACTGATTTTGAGAAAGTATTCTCTTCGCTAACAAAATGGACCTTCTCTGAATCAATGTGAGTTATAGTCAGAGAGAATAGGTCAGTCACAATGGAAACATAATCAAATGGAATATCAGTGAAGATTCGCTCAAGGTTTCCGCTGATGAGGTACCATATTAACTTCAAAAGGGTTGTCTTACCTGAGCCGTTTCTTCCGGTAATAATGTTTAAGTCTTCATTGAAATCTAAATTTGCTTTAATGCGTCCATTCAAGCCTTTAACTTCAAGCCTTCGTATCATTTGTCTTCACCTCTTTCTTGATTTTCAAAATTCCAGTATGGTAAACTTCCAAAAAAACCCAAGACAGACCAAATTATTATAACACAATTCAGAAATAACTCTCCACTTGAAATCCGAATACTTACGAAATTTTCAATTTCTCTTTACAGTGCCGCGCCAGCACTTTCATTTCATAAATAATCTGCGACTCAGTTTGCATCAGTTGACTATAGAAAGGCGGGACAGGTTCCCTTCTAAAAAGCCTATCAAAGAAACTGCGTTGTGCTTCCGCTGGCACTTCAAAACGTGATGTTTCTGCCCGTGATGGGTCTATACCCAAATATTCAATTGAGAGATAGTGTGCTGGGTCGTCTTTCTTAATTTCTCCTTTTTGGATTCTGCCGGTAATCTTCCGTCCATAACCCACAGCATAGACTCTACCTGTCGTTTGACTTAAGACTGTATAACCACCCTCGTCAATAGATTCGTTCCAACACTTCTCAAATCCGTTTTTGGGAAGGCGTTCGCGAAGTTCTTCTGCAGAACGCACCACAAATCTGTTTTGATGTAAGATTTTAGTGATAGGAAATTCCTCATCCTGCTCTGTTAGTGGGAGAGGACCTGTTAGCAAATCGACGTTATCAAGTGTCCAGACAACACCATCTCGCATACCTTTTGCCAAGTTTAAGTGTTCTTCAACAAACTCTCCGTTTAGCGGATGGAGTTGGTAACCTTTATTACCATTAAACACAGCTCGTAATTTTCGGCGATGGTCTATCACTGAGAAACGCTTTTCAGGAATAGGTATCTCTAACTGGAGCGTGTATCCTGTATCCAAATCGGTTGTTAGATTCAGTTGTGATTTACGGAGTTGTGCAAGACGTGTCAATGCTGTCTGACTTTTGGATAGAACACGTCCAATTAGATATTCACTTCGGAGTGCGGGAATTTCTGTGGCGAGTCGTTCAAGCGTAGCGGCATCAAGTTTCTCCAACATCACTTTGTGTTCCCAACGGGTGCCGCGTTCATGTGCAAGGATTTGAAACTGCTGTTTATCGCCACTGGTTCGGATATATCCGAGTGCTGTCCACGGATCAAAGGTTGCACGGTAGTATCCGCTTGTTTCAACATCGCCACCCGCCAAGGCGCAATCTCGCCTCTCATATCGGGAATAGATACCGAATTGAAATTCATACGTTTCGTAGTTTTCCAAAGCCTTGCGCAAATCGCGTGCGAATTCGCTGCCGCGTGAATACTTTCTGAAAATTTGCTCGGTACGCTGTGGCTGATTGAGCGCATCAAGGAATGAACCGATCGGGATTCCTGCCTCCTCCACGCCTTCGTCTTCACTTTTTCCAAAAACCTTTGTTTTAGTTTTGAAAGGCGGGTTGCGGAGCGACACATCACGTTGTGAAACGAACTGCAAAGCGGGATCGTCTTCCATCCCTGCGATGGTTGGTGCGTCACCAAGGATCTCTGCTAATTTCACATCGTCAATTTTTTCCATTAAAACCACACCACGTTTGAGTTCCGCGAAATGGATAATATCGTTGAGGTTATACTGAAGCGGTGCACTGGAAGAGAGGTTATCGTAGTTGGAGCGATGGAACCGGATACGCGGCTTAATTCGAAAAACAGGTGTGAGACCGTAATCCTTTAGCAACGCATACAAGGTCACAGTATAAGATTCTTCGTGGACCTTCTGTGCAAGAATACCACGTTCGTTTGGCTTATTGTTAACGATTAACCGCTCTTGTACGAGACGACTATCATTGCCAAAAATCATCATCCGATGTTCTTCTCTATTATCATCAACTAACATGGATCCGTCCCCCCTTCATTTTAAGACCTCGTATTCAAACTTAAGGATCATCCCGCTTCGAGTCTTTGTCTTGCAAGTGCTGCTGCACCAAGCACACCCGCATTATCTCCCAATTCTGCCTTCACAATCTGAACTCCTTTTAACGTGTCGGGTAGTGCGTATTTTTTCGCAGCTTTGCGGATATCACCTATAAATTTATCATCAAGTGCTTCAACAACACCGCCACCTAAGACAATCATTTCTGGGTTTAAAAAATTCACAATAGAACCGATACCGATGCCAAGATATTTTGTGACTCCTTTGAATACTTTCAGCGTTAATTTATCCTTGCTACGAAGTGCTTTAGCCAAAGTGCCGCTCCGAATTAACCCGAGATCACCATCGGTGAGTTCTGTTAGTATGCTTTTTTTCTTTTTTTTCAGTATCGCTTTTTGGAATTGTTTTGCCATAGCGGTTCGGCTTGCAAGTGCTTCTAAACATCCACGTGTGCCACATCCACACTTGGGTCCATCTGCTTTAACAATGATATGCCCGATTTCTCCAGCTGTCTTGCTTGCACCGTGGAAAAGTTCACCGTTCAGAATAATGCCGCCTCCTATGCCGGTGCCAACAAAAATTCCAACCAAATTCTGAACGTTTTGTCCTGCTCCAAACGTGTGTTCGCCAAGTGTCCCTACGTTCACATCGTTGTCAACAAAAGTTGGAATGTCAATACGTGCTTCTAACTCAGTCTTCAAGGGTACATCTTTCCATCCGAGATTCGGGGCAAAAATAACGACCCCTGTTTCTGGATCAAGCGGTCCCGGTGCGCCTATGCCGATTGCCTGAATAGTATCCGCTGCGACACCTGATTCTTGAAAAGCCTCGCGGATACAGTCTGCAATCCGATCAATCACGATGGACGTATCGTCTTTCGCTTGCGTTGGAATTTTGGCTGTGCTGAGGATATTACCTTCTGCATTCACGATGGCGGCGAGAATCTTGGTGCCACCCATATCTACTCCGACAACATTCGTATTCATTTTTATTCCCTTTATATCAGTATTGTTTTAGTGTGCGTTTTCTATGACGCTATAATTGCGAGTAATTTTTGTTTGAAGTCTGCTGCTGATAATTTTCCCCATCTATCTAAAAACGCCTGATAGTCGGCATTGCGAGTTTCGCGGGTACGTGCGATAAGTGTATCAACCCCTGGCAATTCAGCAGATTGAAAATGTCCTTTATAATTTGCTAAGACCTCCAAAACAACATCACTATCGTGTATATCACCAAGTATATCTTGTAAGTTAATAATAATCTCAATAAGATCAGCAAAATGTTTATCGTAGTTTATAGCGAAAAACTCCATCGTATACCGAAGCCTTTTAATGGAAATTCGCATGTTGTGGAGTTCTTCTCGCTTTTCCGGGTCTCGGATAAACTGCTCCCACGTGTAGACTTCTTCAATCTTTTGTGGAAGAATGGTCCGGGCATTCTCGCGAAAACTCTGCTTCGGGTTGAGTCCTGTGATTTTTTGCGGTTTCGCCATTTCATTCATTTACCTCAAAGAACGTCAGAAATTGTGTTCCAAAATCGCTCTTATCAAGTTCTGTAAACAGGTTTAACATCGGTTTTCGTGCATCTTCTCGTTCATGCTGTAGTTGTTCAATCAATCTTTGAATATCATCTTGTTCCGCTCCTGATAAGGTCTGCAACTCTCTTTGAAAACGAGCGATGAGGACATCAAGATCACGTACTGCTCCCATTGTCCGTGTAATAGTGCGTACCTGTTTATAGTGTTTTTTGAACGGTTCTTTTTGAAAACAGTCAGCGAAGTTGTCCATTGTGGTTCGCAACCGTCGGGAAGCGACACGCATATCGTGGACGAATTTAATATCTGTACCATCAATTGCACCTGCTTTGTGAGACATCATTTCTCGGAAATAACCTACGATAATTTGTCTTGCACAAACTTCTAAAGTTATGTCTGGTGCGATCCCTTTGATTTTAATTGCCGTTGACACTGTTTACCACCCTTTTAACCATAAACTTGAATTAAGGATTTTCTAAAAAAGGAAGAGTTTTGCCAACAAAAAGTAGGTAAAAATTCCAATGACATCAATTGCGGTTGTAACGAACGGACCCGTTGCAACTGCGGGGTCAATACGGATACGTTTGAAAAACATCGGGATGATTGTGCCTACCGTCGCTGCAATTATCATGTTCACGAAGATAGCGAGTGCGACAACAAGTGGTAACTTCCATGCATATTCTCGAAAATGGGGAAATAAGCTTGCAAACCCACCAAGCAAGACACCATAAGCTGTTCCGAGTAATGCCCCCGTGCTGAATTCACGCCACAACACCCGCCATGTGTCCTTAATGCCGACCTCACCAAGAGCGATACTCCGCACAATGATGGTTGAAGATTGTGTTCCTATATTTCCTCCCATGCCCATGATTATTGGGATAAAAGCGGCTAAGACCGCAATTTGCTGTAACTGTGCTTCAAAAATGCCGATAATATAGACAGCAAGTAAACCGCCACCAAAACTTGCGAGCAGCCACGGCAAACGTGCACGGGTATTCCTGAAGATAGAACGAGAAGTAATATCTAGATCGCCGGTGCCTGCCATCTTTAGCATATCTTCAGTGTTCTCTTCTCGGATAACATCAACTACATCGTCAATCGTAACAACACCGACCAACTGTCCAATACTATTGACGACAGGAATAGCGAGTAAATTGTAGCGAGCAACAGCACGTGCAACCGTTTCCTGCGGCATATCGGTATGAACGGTGTATAGGTGCGATGTCATCAAATCTTTGAGCGGTGTATCTGGCTTTGTTTGCACCAACTGCCGTAACGAGATTACTCCTTTTAGTTTATTTTCTGCGTCAACAACATAGACATAGAAGGTGATAGGTGGTATTTCTACTTCAGAGAGTTCCCGAATCATCTCCGTTGCTTCAGCGGCAGTCGTCTCTTGAAGCAACGCGAAGTAATTCGGTGACATGATGGCACCCGCGGTTTTTTCCTCATATTCAAGTAGTTTTTCAATATCCTCAGAGTTTTCTCCTTCAATGAGGTTCAGAAGTACTGTTTTATCTTCTTCAGGTAGTTCAGAGAGAATCCGTGTCACATCATCTGCAGGCACCGTGCGCAAGACGTTTGCGACAACCGCCGATTCTGTTTCTTCAATGAACTCTCTTATATCCGCACTGTTGAGATCACATAATACCTCACCCATTCGCTTTTCTTCAATTAGAAGTGTGAACAGGCTACTCTTTGCTTCGGGACGGAGACGCGGAAACCAACGAGCAATATCTGCCGAATGTGTTTTAGCGATGATGTTACGAAGGTTCGGGAAGGCACGCCGTTGAATCAAACGAACAACGGTAGAGATAAACAGTTCATCAACATCTTGTGTTGTAATGATTGTTTGACCTTCCATATCTGTTTTCGTAATTTGCCTTTTGATAGTGCCAGTTATTAGGATTTCGCACGGTGTCGGAGCAGATGATCGGTGAGGACGAGTGCCGCCATTGCCTCCACAATAGCGGGAGCCCGTACTAACACGCACGGGTCATGTCTTCCACTTGCCTCTAATGTCACTTCGTTTCCGTCCATATCCACAGTCTGTTGCGGTTTGCCGATTGTTGCTGTCGGTTTGAAAGCGACTTGAAACATGATATTTTCGCCGTTTGAAATGCCCCCTTGTGTACCACCAGAATTGTTTGTACGAGTACGAATCCGTCCTGAATTATTGTAAAATTCATCGTTGTGTTCAGAACCTGTCATGGTAATGCCATCAAACCCGGACCCGATTTGAAATCCCATCGTTGCGGGTAGAGACATCATCGCCTTCGCCAAATCCGCCTTGAGTTTGTCAAAGACAGGTTCACCGAGACCGACAGGGACGTTACGACAAACCGATTCAATTATACCGCCAAGGGAGTCTCGGTCACGTCGTGCTTGGTCAATACGTTCCGCCATTTTCGGACTAACAATTGGGTCAGGACATCGAACTGGACTGGCTTCTATCTCTTCAAGTGTTACCGTGTCTGTATCTACTGTGGCTTCTAATGTATGAATCTGCTTGACATAAGCGAGTGTTTCAGTATCACATCTTTCCCGCAGGATTTGCTTTGCAATTGCACCCGCTGCAACGCGACCAATGGTTTCTCGTGCACTCGCTCTACCACCTCCCTGCCAGTTCCGAATCCCATACTTTTCCTGATACGTAAAATCAGCGTGTGAGGGACGGTAGAGGTCTTTCAAGTGATTATAGGCATCAGGACGCGCATCCTTGTTCCACACGAGCATGGAGATAGGTGTTCCAAGTGTTTTGTCTTCAAATACACCGGAGAGTATTTCAACGACATCTTCCTCTTGACGCGGTGTCGTGAGATGACTTTGCCCCGGTCTGCGACGATTGAGTTCATATTGTATAGCGGATATATCAATCTCAATCTGTGGTGGGCATCCGTCAACAACAACACCGACAGCACCACCGTGGGATTCGCCCCAAGTTGTAATCCGAAAAAGGTGACCGAAAGTATTCATTCGTACTTATTCCAATAGACACGTTTTGAAGCGCGCGACCTTGTTTTTAAGATGTATATTTTACATTTCTTGTGATATACTATATCAAATTGCCAATAAACATGCAAGTAATTTGATATTAGCATTGGTATCACTCACCTAATTGACCGTTGCAATTACAATGCTCACCTACTACAAAATGTCTACATATTCTGGATTTGCTATAGAGGATAAATGATGACACTTTTTAAACGGTATATTGTTCTGCTTTTAATTTTTATCGCTATCGTGCTATTATGGAATACTGTGGTTATCTATCCACTCAAAATTTTTGTTGTGTTTATGCACGAAGTGAGTCATGGACTTGCAGCGATTGCCACGGGAGGCAGCATCGTTGAGATTGAGATAAATCCACAACAGGGAGGACATGCACTAACACGGGGCGGGGATCGTTTCTGGACGTTAACTGCTGGTTATCTCGGTAGCTTGCTATGGGGCGGTGTCATTCTACTTTTGGCAGCGCGAACACACTTAGATAAAGTGGTGAGTGTATTGATTGGCATCGGCATGGTAGCGATCTCTATCGGTTTTGGATCTGCCCTGTTTACCTATCTATTTGGTATCGGTTTTGGAGTAGTGCTAATTCTTATGGGGTTGTTTCTGCCAGAGATTGTCAATGATTGGATATTACGCATCATTGGTGTAACAAGTTGCCTCTATGCGATTCTTGACATCAAGAGCGATGTATTAGATCGGTCAAATTTACGTTCTGATGCTCGGATGTTGGCAGAAGAGACAGGACTTTTTTCAACAGAAATCTGGGGTATAATATGGATTGTCATCGCAATCGGTTTAACCTTTTGGTTTCTCTACATTGCCGGAAAAGCTTCTGATTCTACAGATGCGGGAAGTACAGACTCCGCGCCTACGGAGATGGGTTAATTATTAAACGGACCGAAGTCAATACTGTAAAAGTTGAGCATCCATACGCAGAGACCTAACAGAAAAAGCGGAATACAGATAAGGAGGATGAGGATAAAGACACCCCATATCCAGGAACCTTTGGATTTTGCGACGGTTGCTAACCGCGCAATCAGCACCCCACCGCCTATTATAACCCAAGTTGCTACCTATCGCCATAAAGTTGTTTTATATTGGTTGCGATGATAAATAAAAATAGTTTCAACTCAAAACCTGTCGCAGTCCCTGCATGTATTGACTTCGGTAATAGTTGTGTAATCAGACTATTTGTCACTTCAACCCGTTTTCTGTGAAAATGTTGCAGATAAACTTCCCACGGCTCAAACTGACGCTTTGAGTTCTTTTTACGCAGCGGTCTAAAGTCAATACCGACTTCCTTCAGTGCGTCTTCAATACCATAGTTGCAATATGCTTTATCCGCAAACACCACAGAACCTTGTGGCAAATCAAATGGAAAATATCGCATACCTCGGACATCGTTCCACTTGCCAGGGGTGAAGAAAACTTCAACAATGTGCCCACTTTCAGTGACCATTAGATGCGCTTTGAGACCATAAAAGTGGCGGCGTTTACTTGCGATTTTACCACGCCATTCTTCACCTTGATAGAGACGACACCGACTAATCCGAATGTTGTCACAGACAGAAACAGGATAGGTGTCAATCGCATAAATACCATTCGGATTATTGGATTTAGAGATTTCAGCGAAATACTCAAAAAGTATTTGAAACAAATGAGGTATCCGATGAAGTCTACGATTATATCGGGAGTGTCCCAACATATTCGGGATGTATCCAAGCGTTTTCAGAACACAGCAAGCTCTTTGATGATTGCCGCTAAAAAAGTGTGCTGCGATAATCGCAGTTGTCATCACTTCAGCATCTGTCATTTTTGCTTGTGGATGCGTTTGATGACCGAGTGAAATTAAAAGATCGTCACAAATCGTATAAACTGCTACAATGGTTAATTCCATGGGGTTTCTCCTTCTGTTTTATTTCATAAAAACATTATAGAGAAAATCCCATGGATTTAGAAGTATTTTATAGGTGGCAACTTAGGTTATTTTAGCAGAAGTGTCAGGGTTATTTAGTTTTCGGTTGTTCTCCAATATTTTTCACATTTCTATAAACTATCTGTAGGTCGGGTAGAGTTTGCGAAACCCGACACGTTTATATCCTGTCGGGTTTCGCAAACTCTACCCATAGGTGTCAACTTTAATAAAAAAATGTTGGGTTATTTCTTGTGGGAGGGCTTTGGAAGCCCGATTTTGTGTAATTCAAGCGATGCAATCGGGTTAAAAACCCGCAGCATGCCACATGCGCATGCTGCGTTGATTTGGCTGAATCATGCAGAATGCCATACGGGAATGCCTAATGAAGATAAAAAAATAAATTTGGTATTTTCCTTAGTCCCGTAGGGACGATATGTTTATAGAAAAACGTTGCATATACGATCTTTAGTCCCGTAGGGACGATATGTTTGTTGTCATGTGCCGCGAGGACATATCGTCCCCGACAAATACCAAACGCGTATTTGGCGTTGATTCACGGGACTAAGAGAAGATGTAGCACCTCTTACTATAAACATTGTGTCCCTACGGGACTGAAGAGCGTTGGACAAATTCAGAATATACCTAACAAGAAATTACCGAATTAATAAATTAATCTTCATAAGGCATTCATACCCGACAGACGCCAAGAAGGCGTGTGGTGTTGATTTGGCCAAATGCCATACGCGCATTTGTAGCGTTGATTTCTTGATTTGGCGCATTCTGCTAAAGGCATTCATAGCGTTGATTTATTGATTTGACTGAACCATGAATTTGAGGATTCTCCAATTTCAAGATTTTTGGTGGTAAATTAGTTATTAATGTAGACAATCTGCGAAATCCGAGAATCAAACAACCAATAACTAAATTATCAGATATACTCTTCAAAAATACCTTGAAAAAATCGGATAAATATGACATAATTCTTAAACAAAGAAATTATTTTATCCGTGTGTTGATATATCGCAGGTTGTAGCATGCATAAGTTATCGCACACCGAATAAAGGAATGGATACGCAATATGCCACTTGGTAGGAAAATACGTTATGGAATGGTAGGCGGTGGACCAGATGCCTTCATCGGAGCTGTGCATCGCAAAGCTGCTGCACTTGATGGTGAAATAGACTTAGTTGCTGGTGCCTTTTCATCCTCACCTGAAAAATCACGACAGCAAGGCGCAGAACTCTTTCTTGATGAAAACAGAGTTTACGGTTCGTATAAGGAGATGGCAGAAAAAGAGAGTCAACTCCCTGAAGGTGAACGCATAGATTTTGTCTCAATCGTTACACCAAATCACGTTCACTTTGATGTCGCAAAAACCTTCATAGAAGCAGGATTCCACGTCGTTTGTGATAAACCGATGACAACAACTGTTGAAGATGCCGAATCCCTCTGTCATCTCGTTAAGTCACATGATGTAATCTTTGCACTGACCCACAATTATACTGGCTACCCGATGGTGAAACAGGCACGTGAACTGGTAAAAGAGGGTAAACTGGGAACAATTCGTAAAATTGTAGTTGAATATCCGCAAGGTTGGCTCTCCACATTTTTGGAAAATGAAGGAGCAAAGCAGGCAGTTTGGCGGACAGATCCGAAACAAGCGGGTGCATCATCATGTATCGGAGACATCGGTTCACAC
Organism: Candidatus Poribacteria bacterium; assembly: GCA_965219695.1. GTDB lineage: Bacteria > Poribacteria > WGA-4E > WGA-4E > WGA-3G > MSPOR6. The sequence goes on from CBDCOJ010000029.1 coordinate 479,376, forward strand.
GCTGAGAATTTGGCACACTACATCACAGGATTTGAAATGGAAGAGATTTGCGCTGACATGACCACATTTGTGGAAGGACGGTTGTTAGAGGATGATGGAAATCTATTAGTTCATTATGAAAGTGGTGTCCGTGGTATCTTGTTTGCTTCACAAATTTCCGTAGGCGAAGAAAATAATCTACGTATCCGTGTTTATGGGACAGAGGCATCATTGGAATGGCATCAGGAAAATCCGAATTATCTCTCTGTACGTTTTCCTGACGGACCTGAACAGGTCTATAAACGCGGCAATGATTACCTTGCAGAAATTACACAACACAATTCTCGAATTCCGTTTGGACATCCAGAGGCATTTATTGAGGCATTTGCAAATATCTATGTCAATGCTTCTCGCACAATGGCAGCGAAGATAGCAGGAGAGTCACCAGGTGAATTTGACACCGATTTTCCGACGGTGCAAGACGGTGCTCGCGGTGTCCATTTTATTAACACTGCCGTAGAAAGTGGAAAACAGCGCGGCTGGGTTGATGCAAGTTATACCCCTCCTGCGTAAGAAAAAATGAATCGAAGGGAAACATCTTAAGGTTATCAGTAAAAAAACATCTCATAGAAATGAAGGGGTACATCCCCACACATAATGAAGGAGACATAATATGGCAAGACCTGTGACTCTGTTTACAGGACAATGGGCAGACTTAACACTCGAAGATTTAGCAAAAAAAGCCAGTGAGTGGGGATATGACGGTTTAGAACTCGCTTGCTGGGGAGATCATTTTGAGACAGACAAAGCACTTTCTGACGATAGCTACTGCCAAGGTAGACATGATCTACTCGCAAAATACGGGTTAAAAGTTTGGTCAATTAGTAATCACCTCGTTGGACAAGCAGTTTGTGACAATATTGATAGTCGGCACCAAGGTATTATATCAGAGCAAATTTGGGGCGATGGTGATCCCGCTGGTGTCCAAGAACGTGCCGCTGAAGAGATGAAAAACACCGCACGCGCTGCCGCAGCACTCGGTGTTGATGTCGTCAACGGCTTTACAGGCAGTTCTATCTGGCATCTGCTCTATTCATTTCCACCGGTAGACCCCGCGCAGATTGATGCTGGCTTCCAAGATTTTGCTGACCGTTGGAATCCGATTTTTGATGTATTTGATGAAGTCGGCGTTAAGTTTGGTCTTGAAGTCCATCCTACTGAAATCGCATTTGACATCGTGACCGCTGAACGTGCGATTGAAGCACTCAACGGAAGGGAAACATTCGGTTTCAACTATGACCCAAGCCACCTCGGATATCAAGGCGTTGATTATGTAGCGTTTATTGAACGTTTAAGTGATCGTATTTATCACGTCCACATGAAGGATGTCTGGTGGGCAGAAACACCACGGTTATCTGGCGTGTTCGGTGGACATTTGAACTTCGGTGATTCAAAACGTTTCTGGGATTTCCGCTCTATCGGACGCGGAAATATTGATTTTGAAGAGATCATCCGTGCCTTGAATAATATCGGTTATGACGGACCGCTCTCTATTGAGTGGGAAGACAGTGGTATGGACCGGGAACATGGCGCACGTGAAGCGTGTGGTGCAGTAAAAGGTTACGATTTTGAGCCTTCTGCTGTTGCCTTTGACGCAGCTTTTGAAGAATAAAACAAAACAGGCAGATATGAAAATATCTGCCTGTTTCATATCAGGACAGATTGATGGCAAAAGGTTCTGTTTCTTCATCTGAATCTCGGACGTTTTATGATAGACAGACCGGGACGCGTATCCGCCAAGTGACGATGGCTTCTGCCCATCACCATCATCCGTTTTTTATTATTCCAGCGTATGATGACGCTATGCAGCGGTTGATTTTTGTATCACACCGTACCGGCACACCGCAGATTTTTGCTGAAGAACGCAATACAAGTGAACTCCGTCAACTGACTGACAGACCCGATTTAAGCGAATGGTCGGTGCATCCTTCACACAATGGGAAATCGGTGTTTTTCACCGCTGGCACAGGTGGGTGGCGGCTTGATTTGGAAACGTTGGAGGAGCAAGAGCTGGTTAACTTTGCAGCAACTGAAATGCGTGACGAGGGAATGATCGCTGCTGCGATGGGAACAACCGCACTTAGCCATGATGATAAATGGTGGGCTGTCCGATTCAAAGTAGACGTAGAGTCTGCGCTTGCTATTGTTGATACGGATACAGGTGATCACGAAATCATCCTTCGCAGAGATAGTATCGCACATCTTCAATTTTGTCCTGATGATTCTAACCTGCTCTATTATGCAGGTCCGTTAACTGACCGTGTATGGGTTATCCATCGGGATGGTTCAGGAAACCGCAGGCTTTATGCCCGTAATGTTGAAAAAAATGAGTGGATTACGCACGAAACATGGATACCGGGCACACGTGAACTTGCTTTTGTTGATTGGCCGCGAGGTGTGAGATGTGTGAATGTTGACACCGAAGAAGAACGGCAGTTAACGACATTTAATGCATGGCACGCTATCTGCAACAAAGACGGCACTCTTATGGTTGCAGATACCAATTTCCCAGATATCGGTATCCAAACTTATGATCCACGTGATGGAATTGGTGAACCGAAGACGCTTTGTTATCCAAAGGCTTCCTCAATCGGTGAACATTGGAACGGACCTTTTCCTTATGCAGACGGCCCTATTACAGTCTATGCACCACAGCATACACATTCGCATCCATCTTTCAGTCCTGATGGTAAGTATATTGTTTTTACATCAGATAGAAGTGGCTTTGCTCAAATATATGAAGCAACTCTTGAATAGGAGACGTCGGGTTGCACGTTGCGGCACCCAAAACTGTCAATTTAGCAGTCAGATATGTTTGAAATATATCTTTTGTAGGAGCGATCTCCGAATCGCGACCTGTTAGTCAGTCGGGAATCGGAGTCCCTCCTACCATTGCAACGATTTTGTTCTTAAGTTGACACCCGCTGAATGCTATTAGCAGCATGCGCTTTTGGCATGCTGCATGATTCATAGCGTTGATTTATGGGTTTCGCGTTGTGCTACCCGACCTGCAAGAATAAAGTAGAAAACCAATTAAAACATACCAAACAAAACAAATAGGAGAAAAAAATGCCAGTTGTAATACCCCGCCTCATCGTAGAGGTCTTTCAACACACAAACTTTCGTGGTAGGATGGGATATGTTTTAGAACCGGTTCCACATACAGGACGAATCGGATTCCAAGACAACATATCCTCTCTTAGAGTTTTCAAAGGTCCTAATTTTTCGGGAAGTCCAAATTACAAGGCACTTCTTTATCAGCATGTGAACTATAAAGGAAAGAAATTGCCGCTCGGTCCCGGATTTTATCCGAACATACATGATGTAGCATTCAACTTCGCTGACAGGATTTCCTCAATTAACTTCGGTTCCACCATTGATGTGGTCGGTCCTGAATGGGGCACTGTTCCGTTGATCGTTGAATGTTATGAACATGTTGAATTTGGAGGGAAAAAGATTACGATCCTACGAGATATTGCGAACCTTAGAGACCCGCAGGGCGGCACATGGTTTGAAGACCGTATTTCGTCTATCCGCATGTTTAAAGGCCCTGATTTTCCACCTGATGGGGCAGAAGTTATCTTCTATGAACACCCAGATTTTGAAGGCGCACCATTGCATATCCGAATGGAGCCATCAGAATTCAAGAAAGAATTGCCAAACTTACATCTGCTGCCCCAAAGTTTTGGTGATTCTATCTCTGCTATTAAAATTGAGGGATGGGCATCATCGGGTGAATTCACTGAGATGGTATTTGATGATGAATTTATCGGAAACGATATGCGTCCAGAATGGCAATGGGTAGACCCACAAGGCGGCGGCGCATGGACTGAACGTCAAGGCTATCTTGAAATGCGGACGGACCCCGGACAAGACTTGTGGCACGGTCCAAACCGCAGAGACGGTGATATGGATGCTCCCCGACTCCTGATGGAGGTTACAGAGGACTTTGCTATTGAAACCCGCATGCGTATTTCACCCCAACTCAGAGAACACGGTGGATTATTAATTTGGAAGAATGAAAATCAGTTCCTCCGATTGGAAAAAACGTCGGGACCGCACGCTTTCCGAGGGGATGTTCGATTTGAACGACATGTCAACCGTCGTTTCGGTCTTGTCGCCCGTGGCGGAATGCGGAATGTACGCGAACTGTTTCTGCGGCTTGAACGGCGCGGCAATCAGTTCTCCGCTTTTGCCAGCCAAGACGGAATCCATTGGAAAGGTGTGGGAGTTACCCGAGTTGCAATGGGACCGCGTGTGCAAGTCGGATTGCATTCCCTTTGCCCTGGAAATATACCACCGACTTTAACCAGATTTGATTATTTCCGACTCTTTAAACGTAGAAGTGAAGCAGCGCAATATCGTCCTATCGTTGCAGAACAGGTTGACGAAAGGTCCGATGAAGAAAGGGTCCGTGAACTTGCCGATGAACGCCGCCGCGCTATGCGAGATGTCTTTTAGAAGCCAATCCTACTACAACCTATCTCATAAATAGTTGGAGGGCTTTGAAAACCGGATTTCAAAATCCTGTAGGAGCGATCTCCGAATCGCGACCTATACTCATAAATTTGGGATAGACAAAGCAGTAGGGAAGTTTCACAGATTTTTATACAAGTTCAAGCTGCTTCACTACAGACAAAATATGTCTTCACGGAGCAGGCACATTTTGTAATATTTTGATTGTCAGGTAAGTTTCCAGAAAGTATAAACGTAGCCACCGCTAACTCATTAAAGGAGGCATCACGATGAAAAATACAAGATTTTCCTACGCAACTTCAATCCTTTTTCTGCTTCTCATAGTGTTAACGCATCCCGCCGATGCTGTCATCGGCGCAATTGAAGACGGTCTGGTCGCCTATTGGTCATTTGATAAAGACACAGTGCAAATTGCAAAACAGGCAGAGGATATTTTTTCTGGTCTAAAAGCAGTCGTCAAAGGTGATCCTGAGCTTGCACCTGCCGCTGATTGTAAAATTGGTGAATGCGTCCTATTGGACGGTGTTGACGACAATTTACTCGTTGAGGATTCAAACCCACCGAAAATTGACCGTGAGTGGGATGAAATCACGATGGAGTGTTGGGTTAAAATAAATGCTTTAGATGATAGCTGGAATCGGATCATTTCACTTGATGACCAGCCGACTAACACAAAAGTTGTAACGCTATATTACGATGACGATGACAATCGGCACGGATTTTTTGTCAAAGTAGATGATAAAGCAACACAAGCTGCTCAACATTTGATTCAGGAAGATATACCACTTGGAGAATGGCTACATCTCGTTGGTACTTATGATGGGTCTACTGCGCACTACTATGTTAATGGAAAACTTGAAAAAAAGCATACAGTAGCAGGTGGAAAAATCGCAAAAGGAGGACTCAAACTTTGTATTGGAGACAGAACGGATGGCGTTAATGCTGATGCAATTCAAGGATATGTTGACGAATTCCGTGTCTATGACAGGGCGCTGACAGCAGCAGAAGTGCAGAAAAACATGAAGGCTACAGGACTTGATGTGAGTCCCACTTCAAAACATCTGAGTGTCACGTGGGGGCAAATTAAAGCGAGACGAAGATAAGTCGTAGTAGCAGGTACACACCGTGTGCCGTAACCTACATATATTGGAGATAGATAACAAATGGAATCAATAGGAATTGGTGTTATCGGATGCGGAGGGATGGGCAGAAGCCTCGCAAATGGCGCACACGCTGTTGAAGGAATAGAGGTTATCTGCGTCAGCGACCTACAAGAGGAATTGGCAAAAACGCTGGCAGATAACCTCAACACGAACTACACGACAGATTATCATGAATTACTAGCTAATGATGACATTCAGGCGGTACTAATTGCTTCACCCCCGTTTCTACATGCACAGATGGCAGTTGATGCTGCGAATGCGGGTAAGCACGTTTTCTCAGAAAAACCGATGGCACCCACGTTGGAAGATTGTGATGCGATGATCGCTGCGGCGTCAGAAAACGATACTAAACTCACAATCGGTTTAGTCTGTCGTTATCATGCCACGCATTCCAAAGTTCGAGAAATTGTCCATAGTGGTGAATTGGGCGCACCAGTTAACATGATGGTGCATCGTATTGGTGGTCCGTGGGGCGGTGGAAATCGTGTGCCGTGGCGTTTGGTCCGTGAAAAATCTGGAGGCAGTCTCATGGAGATAAATGCCCATGAGATTGACTTTATGCGATGGACGTGTGGGGATGTTTCCAGGGTGTACGGCGTTGGCGGACAATATATACATGAACATACAGACTATCCAGATGTAGTGCTTGCATCCCTAAACTTTAAAAACGGGGCTGTGGGGTTGCTGCATTCCAGCCATGCTGCTGCAGTTGGAGGGTATGGCGGACGAGTTGATTGTGAAAAGGGTTCCATATACTTCCCACAAATTTGGGGTGGCGATGCCGCTATCCAGATAAAGCCTTTTGAAAGTGAAGGTAGAAGCATCAAAATTAGTGATATTCAGGTGCCGCCCCCTGTTCAACAAGAAATTCGCGTCTTTGTAGAAGCAATCCGAAATGACACACCGCCACTAATTACTGGTGCTGATGGACGTGCTGCAGTTGAAATTGCCTTAGCAGCGTATAAATCCGTTGAAATCGGAGAACCTGTAGCATTGCCTTTATAGAGGAGAGGAATATGAAAATATCTGTATGGGATGGTGGACTTTCAGATACCTATCTGAAACAAGTTACACAACTCGGTGCTGACTGCATTGATTTTGGGAACGGTGGCTCTTTTCCCGGTGTTAAGGAACAAGGATATCCTGATTTGGACGAACTGTTGAAAATGAAAAAACAGATACAGTCTTACGGCTTGGACATCAACCGCGTAACACTGCCAAACATCACCGAGAAATTTATGAAAGGACAACCCGATGGGGAAAAGGAATTAGAAAATACGTGCAACGCACTCAAGGTATTTGCCGAAGCAGGTGTGCCGATTGCACGCCAGCGGTTTTGGGGTGATACATTTGGTTTTCTGATGACGCGCTATTCTGCTGTGCATCGTGGCGGGTATATTTCACGTGGAGAAAGCCGCGCTGCTACACAAAACCCACCTCCTATCCCGACAATGGAAGAACTTGAAGAATGGTGGAAACGATTCTGTGAGGTCTACGGCGCGTTAGTACCCATTGCTGATGAACACGACATCAAACTCGCTATTCATCCATCAGATGTGCCGAACCCAGATACACCTCTCGGTAGTCTTGGATTTCATCGTGTAATTGATGCCTTCCCAAGCAGAAATGTCGGTTATCTTTACTGCTGTGGCACCCGTGCTGAAGCAGGTGGAAGTACAATCGTACTTGATGAGATTAACAACTACGGTCGTAAAGGACGCATCTTTATGGTTCACCTGCGAAATGTGCGCGGTAGCCTCGCAACTGCAGGCGCATTTGAGGAGACGCTCCTTGACGATGGTGATATGAATATGTTCAAAATCGTGCGTGAACTGCAAAATGTCGGGTTTGATGGGTGCATCAATGCCGACCATATTCCAAAGTTAGAAGGTAATGTAGGGTTAGCTTACTCTGTTGGTTATATTAAGGCAATATTTGCAGCATTGGCAGCATAGTGCTGTGTCCACCTAATTTATGGAAAAGGTCGCGATTCGGAGATCGCTCCTACAGAAAATGTGTCTGAGGTAGGAGGGAACTCCGGGGAATGCCTAGAATGCCTAAATGGCATTCATACCCGGGGAACGCCTACAGGCGTTCATACCGTTGATTTCTTGATTTCTTGATTTGGATTCCCGACTGTTGTCTTGGTTTACAATTGCAAGTGGACACAGCAATAATCGTCCAACTACCGATTGGAGAAAATTTGCCATGTTCAGACAGATATTAAGGACAACACTTGTTTTCATTCTGCTCATTACAACACTCGCGCAGGCAAAAATCGTTTTCACGTCTTCCCGCGATGGCACACGTGAAATCTATACGATGAACGATGACGGGAGTCGTGTCCAAAGATTAACAAACAACCAGTTTTTTGATAATAGCCCTGTCTGGTCACCTGACGGAAAACAGATCGCTTTTACAAGAGATACAGATGTAGATATTAGAAACAAACAGTTTGACATTATTGTAATGGATGCTGATGGAAGCAATCAGCGGAATCTAACCAAGCACCCTGAGAGAGATGGCAGCCCCGCTTGGTCCCCCGATGGACAAAGTATCGCCTTCACCAGCAACCGTACTGGAAGAAATGAAATTCATTTAATTGATATTCCCAGCGGTAAGGTTGAACAATTAACAAACAATAAAGGTATTGACGGTTCTGCAAATGACCCAACCTGGTCCCCCGATGGGAAATATATTGCTTACGAACAGAGCGCGCCCCGCCGGGGACAAACAATTTACATCATGGATGTCAAAACCAAGAAAGCAAAACCACTCATCCCACAAAAGCCTAATATTCAGAAGAATCGTCCACGTTGGTCTCCGAATGGAAAGTATATCCTATATCATGAGATAAGTATGGAAGAGGTAGTTGAGAATCTTGATCCGAAAAACCCACTCCTTATACTTGATCTGCTCTTTGGGATGAAGGACCGATTAGTTATCGTTAGTGTGGACGGTTTCGATCAACTGAAACTGACTATTCCTGAAGAATGGTCAATAAGTTTTACAGCAGGTTGGTCTCCGAATAGCAAAGAATTTGTATTCTCAGCTTCACAGCAACGTTGGGGTGGCGATGCTGAAATCTATAAATATAATCTTGTCACTCATGAAATCATAAACCTTACCAATCAGGTGGGTTATGATGGCGAACCGAATTGGCTAAATCGCACTTTATCTGTCAGTCCTGCAGGGAAGATGGCAACGCAATGGGGAGAAATAAAGAAGTAGGTTTCCCTAATTTGTAGGTTACTATTTACTATAGGAGTAAATTATCTATGCGTAGACAAATACTATGGATAACAGCAATTGGCATTCTGCTCATTACAACATTAGCTCAATCCGACATAGTGTTTAGGTCTGAGCGAGATCATGGGAACTATGAAATATATACTATGAAAAATGACGGAAGCGGTATTAAGAGACTGACAAATAACCAGTTTTATGAAACAAGTCCTGTATGGGCCCCTGATGGTAAGCAAATTGCAATTTCAAGGGATGTTAAAAAAGGAGATTTTGACATCATCATAATGAATGCAGATGGTAGTATGCAGCGGAATCTGACCAATCATCCAGACCAAGACATGGATCCAGCTTGGTCACCGGACGGTCGACAAATCGCTTTCACAAGCGATAGGGGTGGAAAAAAGGATATCTATATTATAGATATCAACAATAGAAAGGTTACACAACTTACGAAAAACGTAAGGTTTGTGAATTCAGCCAAAGAACCAAGTTGGTCACCCGATGGAAAATTTATCGCTTATGCACGAAATGTAATTAACGAATCCATAAACATATACATTATAAATGTCAAAACTAAGGAAACGAAACCTCTAACTCCACCTATTGATGATGTTCTAAGGACTCAAAGGAGCAATCCACGCTGGTCACCTGATGGAAAGAATATTCTGTTTCATGAGTTACATTTTGATTTTCCGATAAATACACAATTAGTCATAGTTAACAAAGATGGTGGTAATCGACGGGTACTGCATATCCCAGAACATTGGATTATTGGCTTCCTGGCAGGTTGGTCATCCGATGGAAAACAGATCCTTTTTTCAGCGCATGATCCACAAATTAAGTCAAAAAGCAATATCTATCGATATGATATCATTAGTCGTGAAATTACAAAGATCACTAACCATATAAGTCCTGATAATGAACCACAATCGCAGAAATTACCTTACTCAATCAATACTATAGGTAAGATTACCACTCAGTGGGGTGAGTTGAAACAGTAACGACTTGTGCTAGTTACGTAGCAGTTTTGTTGTTTTTCACAATTGTTCATATTCTGTAGGAGCGATCTCCGAATCGCGACCCGTTTTAGTCGGGAATCGGAGTTCCCTCCTACCTTTAAGGGCGACAGGTATCGGAAAGTTATGGAATTCAACTCAAACGAGACGGACATGTGAAATATAAACATACCAAATGTTAACTAGCACAACGCGTAACAGTAGGCTATTTGAGATATTCAAATGGTGTTTCAGACCACACCTACAAGTACTTAATTATGTAAGAGTTGATATCCTCTATTGGGTTGGCGCATCTGAAGTTACGCAAACCTTACAGTTTTTTCTTTTCTTGAAGGATTTACCCTTTGTTTGCAACAGTCCAACCTATTGCGCTGAAAAAGAGTAGAATGAGGTGTATTGAAACAACTCAGACCAGTCTTGGGAACAACATTTACCACGAATCGGTACGGAACGGAGAAACGGGTAATCCTTCCTTATTCATAAGGTTCGGTTCCGCAGTTTGATGCCAACCTAACCGCACAGCAACAGGCGACTCTACCGAATCACTTGATACAACCACCGTATCCCCATCAACGACTGCTTTCGCTTCAACAAACTGCTTGTCCTCACCCGCAATTTGAAACCATGTCAGTGCTTCATCATCTCGTGACGTTAAACCACTCCCTACATGCTCAAAATTGATACGGATTGTGCTGCCTTCAACTTCCATTGATTTGTAAAGAGGTCCAGAATAGACAAGATCGTCTTTATTGTATGTTTTTGCGAGTGCCCATAAGGCAAGCCGCAATCCCACATCTTGTTTATTTCGTGGATGAATATCTCTGATGTTACCAATGTCAGTTGTTACAACCATACCGGTGTTCGGTAATGCTAATGTGGCAGTTTGTGCTTCCCACAATCTTGCAAGCCGCGCTGCATCATCGCCGCCATAGTTAAATGGCGCAAGTTGGACGAAATAGAACGGAAAATCACCTTGTTTCCAAACCTCTCGCCATCCGTTGATAAGTGCCTTCATCTTTTCATGGTACATCATACCTTCACCCATGTTTGACTCACCTTGATACCAAAGCGCACCACGGATTGCAAAAGGCACAATTGGATATATCATGTTGTTGTACATTGCTGTCGGTCTTCCGCCATTACTCAAGGGATGAACAACTTGAGGCATCTCAAAGATAGTATCACTGTTTTCCAATGCTTCCTGTGTCTCTCCAATCCAAGTTTCAATCTCTTGTATCTTTTGCGGAAGCTGCATCCGAAAGTCTTTATCAATATCCTGAATCTCTTCAGATATTGAGGTTAGTGCAGGAACAGAAGCGAACCCTTCAGGGGGTGTCCACGGTTCAATACGACTTCCACCCCAGGAGGTATTAATCAATCCAATCGGCACATCAAGCTCTTTGTGAAGATGTCTGCCGAAATAGTATGCCACAGCAGAGAAATGCCTGACGGTTTCAGGAGCGGTCGGACGCCATTGCGCGTTTACATCTAAGACCGGCACACCTGAAGTTTCCTTTGGTATATGGAACAACCGTATGTTCGGATAGTCTGCAGCTGCGATCTCCTCTTCTCTGTTATTCGATGCGTTGACAGGCCATTCCATGTTGGACTGTCCAGAACATACCCACACTTCACCAAAAAGGATATCTGTAAGTTTAATGGTATTACTACCAGCAACATTGAGTGTATATGGACCTCCGGCCGGAGTGGCGGGTAGCACAACTTTCCAATTTCCTTTTTCATCTGCTTTCACTGTATCGGTGTGAACAGTTTCAGCGTTCTGGTCGCTAAGCGAAACAGAAACTTCTTCGCCAGTTGCTGCCCAACCCCAAATCGGAGCAGGCATATCCCGTTGTAAAACCATGTTACTACCAAAAACCCTGGGAAGTTTCACTTCAGCAAACAGATTTAGATGTGAGAAAAATAGTACAGAACTCATAACCACGATAAGTAATTTCATATTAGTTTCCTTTGTTAAAACGAGATGTTAAGAAAATTTATAGTGAATTCTACAATTAACTTTACATCTGAACTGTAGGAGGGAACTCCGGGGAATGCCTAAATGGCATTCATACCGTTGATTTGGATTCCCGACTATTAGTGGCTGCGTCGCGATTCGGAGATCGCTCCCGCTGAATGCCTAAAGGTATTTATAGCGTTGATTTCTTGATTTGGCGCATTCTACCACGCGCATTTCGCCAAGCGCATTCAGCGTTGATTCACAGAATATATGTCCAATTATTTACATAATTTACTATAAAGTGTGTTTATAGTGAATTTATAAAATGAAGTATATTACAGTAGATAGTAACCTTCCTTAGGTGCGGTTCCTATGAAATATGGTCTCGGTGAAACCCGTATCTGCCTATTTCCTACCACGAATCGGTACGGAACGGTGATGCGGGCAATCCTTCTTTATTCGCAAGGTTTGGTTCCGCATTTTGATGCCAACCGAATCGAACAGCAACAGGCGACGCAACCGCATCATTTGATACAACCACCGTATCGCCATCAACTATTGCAACCGCTTCAACAAACTGCTTATCTTCTCCCGCAATTTGAAACCATGTAAGTGGTTGTTCATCTCGCGACATCAAGCCACTGCCAACATGGTCAAAACGGATGCGGATTGTACCTCCTTCAACCGCCATCGATTTGTACAGAGGACCGGAATAGACAAGGTCATTTTTATCATAAGTTTTTGCAAGCGCCCACAAAGCAAGCCTTAACCCGACCGCTTGCTTGTTTCGCGGATGAACATCTCTAATGTTACCAACATCGGTTATTACAGCCATGCCAGTGTTCGGTACTGCTAATGTTGCTGTCTGCGCTTCCCAGATTTTCGGTAAGAGAATCGGATTCCTTTTCAGTCCGCGTTGTGCTGCTATACGATCGTAATTGAAAGGGGCAAGTTGGACATAGTAGAAGGGGAATTCGCCTTGTTGCCAGACTTCGCGCCACCCGTGAATAAGTGCCTTCATTTTTCTATGGTAACCCATACCATCTCTAAGATTTGATTCGCCTTGATACCAAATAACGCCACGGATTGCGTAAGGGATGAGCGGATACACCATGCCGTTGTAAATCGAGGTCGGTCTTCTATGATTCTTAAAGGGGTGGACAATGTTGGGAATCTTCGTAAGGCTTGCACCTGTTTTTAAAGCCTCACGTGTCTCGGCTATCCACGCTTCAACTTCCTTGATTTTCTGAGGAAGTTGCTGGCGATAATTCGCTTGTACCTCTTGAACTTCTTTGGATATGGATTCTAAAACTGGCACGGAGAGGAAACCCGCAAGCGGTGTCCACGGTTCAATGCGGGTGCCACCCCACGAGGAATTGATTAACCCTATCGGCACGTTGATTTCCTTGTGAAGTTTCCTGCCAAAGTAGTAGGCGACAGCTGAGAAATTTCGGATTGTCTCAGGACGGGTCTCTTGCCAGTTTGCTTCTACATCTTGCTTGGGTAGTCCGGATGATCTTCTCGGCACATAGAACAAACGAATTTTTGGATACATCGCTGCCGCGATTTCCGCCGCACTGTCTTTTGATGCCCTAACTGTCCATTGCATATTGGATTGTCCAGAGCATAACCAGACTTCACCAAAAAGCACATTCGTAAGTTTCAAGGTGTTACTGCCGGTAACCTGAAGTGTGTATGGTCCGCCAGCTTCCATTGCTGGTAGGTTGACTCGCCAATTACCCTTGTCATCAGCTGTCGTGGTGAGTTCCGATAGAGGTTCGGAGCCTTCTGCACTAAGCATTATGGTGATTTCTTCACCTGGTGTTGCCCACCCCCAGATGGGCACCTCCATTTCGCGCTGCAAAACCATGTTGCTGCCAATAACTTGTGGTAGCGTAACCTCGGAATAAACGAGGGTTTGTCCGAAAAACAAAAAGTAAACAGTCAGAATTTGAACGAGGCGTTTCATATCTTTGCTCCTTAGATATTCTTGCGACTTAGGCGTTCAGCAAGATAACTATTGCGCCACATCACTTGATTATTACGGATACATATATTGAGTGCCTTTTCAGAACCAACGATCACCACGTGTTCCTTCGCACGAGTGATGCCTGTATAAAGCAAATTACGTTGTAACATGATATAGTGTTGTGTGTGTAAGGGTATCACGACAACAGGATACTCACTACCTTGTGCTTTGTGGATAGTCGTGGCGTACGCTAAAACCAATTCGTTGAGGTCTGCCATATCGTATTCAACGATTTTCTCAGTAAACCGAACATGCACCGTCTTCTCTATTAGATCAATGTTGACAATTCTTCCGATATCCCCATTGTATACATCATAATCGTAGTTATTACGTATCTGCATAACCTTATCACCGATACGAAAGGCGTGCCACCCGCTCACTGCTTGTTCAATGCTTGGGTTCAGTACATCTTGTAGACATTTGTTGAAATTTTGTGCGCCAAGTATGCCACGGCGCATCGGGCATAGCAGCTGAATGTCGTCTATTGGATGGTAGTTGTAGTAATAAGGCAGGCGATCAGCAATCAAGGAAGTAATCAGTTGGACTACCGATTCAGGTTCCTCCTCCTCAATAAAAAAGAAATCTCTATCCATTGGACCAGAAAGTTCAGGAAAATACCCTCTATTAATCAGGTGTGCATTGGTGACAATCATGCTCTTTTGGGCTTGGCGGAAAATCTCTGTAAGAGTAATTACTGGTATCTTTTGTGAATCAATGAGAGATTTTAACACGTTACCAGCACCGACAGATGGGAGTTGATCAGTGTCGCCAATGAGGATAACAGTAGCACCTGAGGGAATCGCCTGCATTAATCGGTTCATCAAGACGATATCTACCATAGACATCTCGTCCACAATCACAACATCCGCTTCTAACGGGTTTTCACGATTGCGTTTGAATCCGTTATCTTGAAAAGAAAATTCAAGTAAGCGATGTATCGTTTTCGCTTCTTTACCTGTCGTTTCACTGAGTCGTTTCGCAGCACGTCCAGTTGGCGCAGCCAAAACGATACGTCTCCCTTCTGCCTCAAACAACCGAATCATACCGACTGTCGTTGTTGTTTTTCCTGTGCCTGGACCACCTGTGAGGATCATGACCTGTTCCGTGAGTGCAGTCCGAATTGCTTCCTGTTGCTGAGGTGCGAATTGGATATCCATTTCGTTTTCTAATTCCCTCAACGCTGTATTTATGTTCAATGGACTGGAATTACGAATTCTATTTGATAGCAACCTTAAAAACTGGTTGGCAACACCCGTTTCTGCATAATAAAACGGTGCAAGATAGATAGCACTATTTTCAAGCGCTTGGGATACTTGTTCAGATTGTTGCTTATCAGCAGAATCCTCCGTTGTTTCATCACAGATTTCAATATACTCGTTATGCTCCTCAGTTACTACGCTTTTTGAACCACTATTGAGCCAATCATTTATTTCACTCTGTTCCGCAATAATTTCAACCGGTCCGTCTGCCTGTGAAAGAATAATTTCCTCTTTTTGAGTCAGTGCAAGGACACCCATCCCAATTGTATGCGGATTCTGTTCAAGAATGTTTTCACATGCCTCTATCAGTTTATCGGGATGTTGAAAAACGTGTCCATCATCCGCTTTTTGGCTAAGTACATATTTGATGCCAGCTTGTATGCGATGCGGGTCGCTTTTATCTATGCCCAGTTTTTGTGCAATCGTATCTGCTGTAACAAATCCAATGCCATAAATATCATCAGCAAGACGGTAGGGGTTCTCTGTAACGATTGGAATAGATTCATTTTTATATGTTTTGTATATTTTTGCTGCATGTGAAGTACTAACGTTATGTGATTGCAGAAAAAGCATGACATTTTTTATTTCGCGTTGTTCCTCCCACGCTTGCTGAATCATTTTAACCCGTTTCCGACCTATTCCGGGTACTCCTGCTAATTTTTCAGGTGTCTGTTCAATCACATCTATCGTATCCATGCCGAACAAACCGACAATTCGGGCAGCCATCTTGGGGCCAATTCCTTTTATCAAGCCAGACCCCAGATATTTTCTTATCCCCACAACATTCGCTGGTTGGATAGTTTCGGACCGCTCAATCTGAAATTGTCTGCCGTATTTCGGGTTGTTTACCCATTCTCCGTTGAGTAGTAGACTTTCGCCAGCGTTAACAGATGCAAGATTACCTACAATCGTGACAAGTTCAGGATGACCACGCGCAGAAAATCTCCCGATTGTATAACCGGTATCAGGATTTTCAAAAACGATACGTTCAAGAATGCCGTTTAACGTTTCCATGTTGTTATCCACTACTCAAACAAGAGTTCAACCGGGCAGGAGAAACCCGGGACTACATCCTCTCCGGTAAGCGTGTCTTCACATGTAAGTATCTTTATGTTTGTTGCAGATTGGTACACCGTCACAGTCTTCATTTTTGGTTCAACAACCCAGATGCATCGTGTTCCAGCGTCAAGATAAGCAAGAACTTTGTCAACAACACGGGACAGTATGTCTGTCGGCGAAACTACCTCAATTGCAAGATCGGGGGGTATCGGCAGACCCTTATCTTCATCCCCAGTTAACCGCTCTGTTGATACAAACGCAACATCCGGTTTCAGCACTCGCTCTCCAACCTTAAATGATGTTTCTGCTGGATACATGCGCCCCAATTTGTGTTGACGTACGTACGAATATAAATAGTGAATAATGTTCATGTTTACTTCACCGTGCCTTCTTGATGCATCTGGCATCTGTACTAATTCTCCTTTAATATATTCATATCCTTCTACATCGTTCTCAAGAAATTCCTCTAACGTCATCGTGCCAGGTTCTGAAAGAGGCATATCCTGCAAAGGGTCGTGCGTATCCAATTGTGCCATTCTGTTATCCTCCCTGATAAACTTGTAAACGTTAGTTGTTGATATATTTACTCAAACAAGAGTTCAACCGGGCAGGAGAAACCCGGGACTACATCGTCCCCAGTGAGTGTATCTTCGCGCGTGAGTATATTGATGTCCGTTTCAGATTTATATACTGTCACAGTTTTCAATGTTGGTTCAACAACCCAGACGCAGCGAGTCCCCGCATCAAGATAAGCACGGACTTTATCAAGAATACGGGACTGAATATCTGAAGGGGAAATCACCTCAATTGCGAGGTCAGGGGGTATCGGTAGTCCTTTGTCTTCGTCTACATCCAACCGTTCTGATGCAACAAACGCAACATCCGGTTTTAGCACACGCTCTCCAACCTTAAATGATGTTTCTGATGTATACAATTCTCCAAGGTTATTATTGTAGACCGTCGGATCTAAATACCGTAGAATATTTACACTTATTCTGCCATGTCTCCTTGAGGCGCCAGCCATAGGGATTAATTCTCCTTTAACGTATTCAAATCCTTCCACATCGTTCTCAAGAAATTCCTCTAACGTCATCGTGCCAGGTTCTGGAAGAGGAATATCTTGCAAAGGGGTGTGCGTTTCAATTTGTGCCATTCTGTCACCTCCCTGATAAACTTGTAAACGTTACGTGTTGATATATTTACTCAAACAAGAGTTCAACCGGGCAGGAGAAACCCGGGACTACATCGTCCCCAGTGAGTGTATCTTCGCGCGTGAGTATATTGATGTCCGTTTCAGATTTATATACTGTTACAGTTTGAGATACAGGGTCAACAATCCAAACGCAACGTGTGCCAGCATCTAAATAAGCGAGTGCCTTTCCAATGACACGAGAATGTATATCTGAAGGAGAAATCACTTCAATCGCAAGGTCAGGTGGTATTGGAAAACCTTTGTTTTTGTCTTGATCGTCGTTTAACCTTTCTGCTGAGACAAACGCTAAATCTGGTTTCAGCACCCGTTCTCCAACCTTAAACGATAGTTCTAAGGAATACACGCGTCCATTTTTTTTTTCTCGTACATGTATATTCAAGTAATGACTTAGATTCATACCAATTTCACTGTGTCTTATTGATGCATCTGGCATGGGAACTAATTCTCCTTTAACATATTCATATCCTTCTACATCATTTTCAAGAAATTCCTCTAAAGTCATCGTGCCAGGTTCTGGGATAGTTATATCCTGCAAAGGGTCATGAGTATCCAATTGTGTCATTGTTTTTATTCCTCCGCGATGCGTTACAACTAAAGTTATCAAAAGAATACAATCATTCAATATTTGCCATCAGTTTCCGAAAAGCATTCAGTTGTGGTGCAATAATATGCGGTTCATCGGTTTTATTTTCAAGTGCCTCAATTGTTTTGAAACCGTTCCCTGTAATAGCAACTACAATCCGTTCATCACGACCAATATCGCCACTCTCAATTAACTTTTTAGTAGCAGCAAGAGTTACGCCGCCTGCTGTCTCTGTGAAAATCCCCTCTGTAGCAGCAAGTAGCTTAATCGCCTCAACGATTTCGTCATCGTTTGCATGTTCACCTACACCACCAGAATTTCGGACTGTATCCACAGCATAAATCCCGTCTGCAGGATTGCCAATTGCAAGGGATTTTGCAATTGTATCCGGTTTCACCGGTTTGACGAAATCACCATTTTCTTTATATGTATTGACAATCGGTCCGCAACCTTCCGCCTGCGCGACATGAATTTTAGTATTCGGTTTATCAATCAATCCCAACAGATGAAATTCTTTGAGTGCCTTACCAATTTTTGTAATGAGAGAACCACCAGCAGCAGGGGCAATGATGTGGTCAGGTGCTTCCCAACCGAGTTGTTCAATCAATTCAAAACAGAGCGTCTTAGATCCTTCTGCGTAGTACGGACGGATATTGATGTTGACAAATGCCCACGGGTAGACACCCGCAATCTCGCTGCACAGACGGTTCACATCGTCATAGTTCCCCATAATGCCTACGACTGTTGGCGCATAAACCAGAGAAGCAACCACTTTCCCTAATTCCAAGTCGGCAGGAATAAAAATATAACAGTTCAGATTAGCAACAGCCGCATGTGCCGCAACAGCATTTGCCAAGTTACCTGTGGATGCACACGATACGGTGTCAAAATCGAATTCCTTAGATTTACTCAATGCAATCGCGACGACCCGATCTTTAAATGACAAAGTTGGGTGACACACAGAATCGTCTTTAATATATAATTCCTTTACACCGAGTGCATCGCCAAGATTTTCCGCACGGATTAAAGGTGTAAAACCTGAGTTGAGTCCATCTGTCGGTTCACCATCAATCGGTAATAGATCGATATATCGCCATAAACTTTCCGGTCCTTGCTCAATTGAGCTTCTGGAGATTGACTTTTGAATTGCTTCGTAGTTATAGTTTACCTCTAACGGTCCGAAACAGAACTCACAAACATGAAGCGGTTCCTTAGGATACTCGCGTTCACATTCGCGACATTTTAAGCCTAAAACTTTTTCCATATTTGCCTCCAAACATTTTTGGGTAGATTTTAGAATTCTTTATATAGTGGACTATAGAAATAATTCTACATTTCCTCTGTAGGAGCGATCTCCGAATCGCGACAAGACACAATGATAGTCGGGAATCGGAGTTCCCTCCCGCTGAATGCCATACGCGCATTCAGCGTTGATTCCGCCAAATGCCAAACGCGCATTTGGCGTTGATTCACAGAGCAAAATGTCCCGTTAATTCTAAAGTTTACTATACATTTTACACTGGCGAGGTTAGGAAACCTCCAAATCAAGAAATCAACGGTATAAACGCCTGTTGGCGTTCCCGGGTATGAATGCGCGTATGGCATTCACCGCCTACCGAGGGATAAAGGTATCCATTATTTTTATAATTCGCCATATTTCATATTGTCAGGACAATTTCAAATTCGTTGTTCCCTTGTTCCAACGAAACACGAATAAAAAGCAAGTGCTTATCTACCCATGTAACAACCTCAGCATTAGAGTTTTCTAATTGTAAACCGATGTGACTGCCCCATATCGCTACACCGTAAGGCATTGCTTTCGTAGATTCAATTGCAAAAGTGACATGCAATCGTGAACGTTTCCGAGTAGGTCTAAAATTGGCTATCTGCGGTAGATGATACTCAACGCCGTGAACAGAAGCACTCTGATATGAAATATCACTCCCAAGATTTTCCACAACTGGGGGTGAGATATAGTTTTTCATGTCAATAGGTTCCATCGTGCCTTCAGAAAAAGTGAATTGACATTTAGCATCGTAATAGAAAAATAATTTATTTTCTTTTTCATTTATTGAGTTAGCCTCATCAGATGTCATCCCTAAATGTGTTTCCATGGATTCTGCGTTATCCTGAGTGTCGCTTGTCTTAGCAACTATATATGTAGGTTCAGTCTGTTGACAACTTGTCCAATAATCATCAACCATCTCAGAAAGCGGTAGCAACTTTGTGCTTTCACTTTCAGAAACATGCGCGAAGTATGTATCCAGTTTTTCTAATGTTTCTTGACCTAACTGAGCAACCTCTAATGTGTTGATATGCTCTACATAACTGAGCCATCGATTCCATTTCTCATTTTCTACATATTGGTCATAATTTTGTTGTATTGTCCCGTTTATAAGTGAAGCGCGAAGATTTTCTACGTTATTATCAAGATGTGCTGCTGTCCAGTAAGGAATACCAGCAATGCTTCCTGCAGCGGGTGCGCTGAAATTATGTTGTTCTGCTGACGGATAAAAAAAACCAAATGGACTGCCACGATCCACCTCTGCTACTGAACCGCGTTCATCCCACCGATAACCCCACAAACCACGAAACCCTACCTGTTCCAGCGCGTGAACTAAAACATGGTTTTTCCATTCTGCACCCGCAACACTTGGCACTGCCCATTCCATCGCTCGCTCAATTTTTTTCCACTCTGTCCTTATATATTGCGGTAAAGTTTCCCGCATTTTTACGAGATGTTCAGCAATGATTTCTGGTGAAACACCTGCCATCGAAATATCAATCGGTTCGTTTTCAGTGTTCGGTTCTGGCACAGATTGTCCAGTAAGTTTCGCCCAGTTTGCCTCCCACAATGACTTGATGTCAAGCATAAGTAAGGGTTCGTCACCAAATTCGTTATGCCATTCTGTTAGATCCTTCGCCAGAAATTGCGCTGAATCAGCAACGATTGCCCATGTAATCGGAATATCGTATTTATGCGCCATTTTTGCTAAAAGCCGCATGCCATCTCGCAGCTGCTGTCGATCCTCAGCTATCGTTGTGCTTATAAGTCCATAATATAACATTTTGAGACTATTCTAAAAAAACGGTAACACCCATATCCGCATACTTTTCACGCGTACTTGGATTACCGTTTCTAAAACAGACAGCAGTAGGGCTTCCTTCCAATTCATTTGCCACATACTGCACACAGGCATCTACTGTGTGAAGCGCGTGATTCGGATGACCTTCCATACTGAACGTCAAATCTGTAGGACCAAAAGAGAGACAATCCACACCTGTCTTCGCAAGTCTACGTGCATGTGTCACTGCCTCAATTGACTCTATCTGCATCCACAGCATACCGTAATTATTCCACCAATCCGCATATTCGAGCCGTTCTCTACCTTCCGAATTTTTTCTTGCGCCGCCGCCCCAACTGCGTATGCCTTGTTGTGGATAGTAGAAAGAAGCAACCGCTTCATCTACCGTCTCCTCTAATTCTACCTGTGGCACTTCTATACCAGAGGGGCCAAGGTCCAGATAGTTACCAATAAGATAGGCATTACGGGTGTGTTTTATCCGAAAGTTGACCGGAATATCTAAGTCATCTGCCATATTGCAAAATGCGACAAGTCTATCTTCATTGTACGCGGAATGCTGGCTATCCACTGCCACAAAATCATAACCGCCCTTTTCAACTCTTTCAGCGAGACTATCGCTGTCTATCGTCATTGAAACAGAAGCTCCAAAAACATGTTCCCCATCACGAATACGCTGTTTCAAATTTGTTTCCGACATATCTCCCTCCTATAGAGATGTGTCTATCCGCACAACAAGACGAATCCTTGTGCGTTCCAAGCGCAAATTTCACAAAATCAATATTTCCATCTTATTATATCATATTTCCCTGTTCAATGCCAAAACATTTGGAATCAGGGTTATTCAGTTTTTGGTTTTTCGGACGAATTTCTAACATCTGCTATATACCCCAGAACGGTAGGTGCGGTTTCTAACCGCACCGAATTTAGAGCAAAGACCTTCTATTGACTTTCTTTGTAAGGATGCGGTGCGGTTCGGAAACCGCACTATAGGCGTCAATTTAAGAATGTAGGCGTTTGTAGTCGCGCAATTCATTGCGCCTCTTACATTGTTGGAGGGGTTTTCAACCCCGATTTATTACCCAAAGGTAGGCGCGTTTTGTAAACGCGCCATTTATAGTGTCTAATGTCTGGGATCGGCGCGTTTACAAAACGCGCCTACCGGGGTGGCAAACCCCTAAATTGACGCATAAGGTGCGGTTCGGAAACCGCACCGCCCTTGGATATTAACTTTTAGTAAATCTCAATAACGGTAAACTCTTAAAACTGAATAACCCTAATTTGGAATACATCAATTCTGATAAAACCTTCCTTGTAGGAGGGCTTTGCAAGCCCAATATTACAAGATTTTACATTTGTCTGAACCAGGATTTCCAAGATTATAGGATTTTCAGGATTATTTTAATGCTGTGCAGATACTTATAATCCTGGAAATCTGGAAATCCTGGTTCAGACGACATAGGCGGGCACAAAGACCCCGTCCTACAATAATCCAACCCTCTTTATCTCTTGCCAATTTACCCTACTTATGCTATCCTCTAACCAATCTTCACAAAAGGAGTAACTCAAATGTATCGTGTCGGAATTATCGGATTAGGCAGTATCGCCGCACGTTATTCAAACCCAGATGACGCTTACCCTTATTGCCATGCAGGGGGTATCCGTCATTGTGAAACAACCGAATTGGTAGCAGTTGCAGATATGTCGCCTGAACGACAAGCTGAATTCAAAAGCACATGGGGACCAGGTTTTCCAGACAATTCCATCAATTACTACGAAACAGACGTCCAGATGCTTGAGAGTGAAAAGTTAGACATCGTTGCTGTCTGTGTACGAGGCCCTCACCATTTTCAAGTGATGCAGAACGTCTTGAAAGCAGATATCAAAGCCATCTTCCTTGAGAAACCTGCAGGATGTTCACTTGAAGAGGTTGACACAATGACTGCGGGTGCTGACGCAAAAGGCATTCCCATTGTTGTTGACTATACACGCCATTGGGCACCGCATCTAATCCGACTTCAATCGCTAATCAAGGACGGTCTGATCGGTGAGGTGCAGAGTGTGATAGGGTATTGCGGTGGTGGTGTGCTGTCTTTTGCTATCCACACAACCGACATGATTTGTCAGTTCGCTGGATATGATCCCGTCTCGGTGACTGGGTATGTCGAAGGTGGCGGTGATGTGCCTGAGCCTTACGAACCTGAACCCGCCATCGTTGGGTCGACTATCCAATTTGAAAGTGGTGTTATCGGTTTCCATGTCGGGAAACACGGCGTCAGAGGTGGATTTTCAGTCGATGTTCTCGGTAGTGATGGTTCTGTCCAAGCAGGATTTTATAGCGGCACGACCGTGCATAAAGAAGGCAAATTGATTGATAATGCAACCCTTGACTTCCCTGAAAATGCCGGTCCGTTTAAAGTAGCGTATCAACAGATTACCGATTACCTTGACGGTGGAGCTCTACCCCATTGCTCGCGTGATGACTATCCTGCTGTCAACGAAATTGGATTTGCTACGATTGAAAGCGGCATCACTGGACAGACAATAGAACTTCCGTGTCAAAATAGGCAACGGCTAATCTTTGCAAATGGCTAATTCTAAATTAACTTGATTGGGATTTTCTGATAAGTCAGCATTGCGAGGCGCAGAGACCTCGTGCTACAATCAGGTTAATTGGCTATAATATAGAGGTGTAAATGGCATCTTTACGTAAAATTGATCATATAATTCAATTCTTTATGAAGTTTTATCGCATTCAGCGTTATAAAACATCGCCTAACACACCTTTAAGTTTGCCGTTGAACGAATGTAAAGTTGCCCTCATTACGACTGCAGGGTTTTATCTCCCTGAACAGGTTCCTTTTGATAGCAATGACTGTTCCTACCGCAAAATTCCCAATTCAATTCAGCCCCAAGTTCTTTCCGAAGGACACAAAAGTGAGGCTTACGATAAACGAGGTACTGAAAATGATGTGAACCTTGCATTTCCGCTTGATAGATTTAGAGAGTTGGAAGTCGAAGGTAAAATCGGTTCTCTCAATCATAGACACTTCAGTTTTATGGGATCAATCACAAAACCGCGATCTCTCATTACAAAAACTGCACCAGAGGTTGCACAGATGCTTAAAACGGATGAGGTGAACGTTGCTTTTTTAACGCCTGTATGACCGATGTGCAATCAGTCAGTAGGATTGATTCAACGCGCTGTTGAAGAGGTAGGGATTTCCACCGTTTCAATTGCGCTTGTGGAAAGCATCGCGAAGCGGGTAAAACCGCCGCGTGCATTGCTGGTTCCATATCGTTTTGGGTACCCACTCGGTGAACCGAATAATTCAACATTACAACACGCGATAATCGCGGAGGCACTTGAACTTTTGCAAGACAAGGAATCGCCTCCCATCCTTAAAAGTAGTAGTCAGAAAGGAGAATTTGATGGACAAAATTAGAGTCGGCATTATCGGGTGTGGTGGCATCTTCCGCGCACTACACGCCCCGTACTACCAAGAACCGACACGACGTGCTGATATTGTTGCAATTGCAGACATTAACGAAAAATCAGCGAACGAACAAGCAGATCGTTTTGACGCAGACGCGTACACCGATTATCGTGAACTACTTGATAGACAAGATATAGACGCTGTTGATGTGTGCGTCCACCCGCGTCCACACCTTGAGATTACCCATGCTGCTGCCGATGCTGGCAAACATATTTTAATGGAAAAGCCAATGTGTTGTAATGTTGCGGAGGGTGACGAAATGGTCGCCGCTGCAGAAAATGCAAATGTCCTTCTGATGGTGGCATATATGATGCGGTTTG
Organism: Candidatus Poribacteria bacterium; assembly: GCA_965219695.1. Lineage (GTDB taxonomy): Bacteria > Poribacteria > WGA-4E > WGA-4E > WGA-3G > MSPOR6. The sequence goes on from CBDCOJ010000029.1 coordinate 504,319, forward strand.
ATCCGGGATACATGAAACTGAAATCGCTGTTAGAAGATGGCACACTCGGCACATTGCAGATGGCGTATTCCAATCAAGTCGGATATTTTTCACCAGAACGGCATCCATGGCTTTTCGTCAAAGCAGAATCGGGGGGCATGCTTGTGGAGCAAGCAATTCATAACCTTGACATCTGGTTGTGGTTATACGGTCCTGCGACGACTGTTTATGGGTTCACGACTCATGTGCCACTCGGCGGCACATATCCACCTGCTGAGGAAGCGGTAGAAAACAATGCTGTATTGACTGTCCATTTCAAAAACGGTGGCGTCGGCATGATGATTAAGAGTTGGGCAGCTGAAATTGGGAATAGTGGGAACGGTCTTGTCACCAGCAAAGGCTCAGCAACGCTGATTCGACATGGACTGCGTTGGAAAACCCACGATATGGCATCAGCAGAGGAATTTACCAAGCCTATCCCAGATGACGACACCTATCGTAATCTACCAGAAGCGCAGCGAAATCAACGCTATTGGGGCATCGCAGCAAAAGGAGCAAGCATTGATCATTGGTTGCAATGTATCGCTGGCGAAGCGGAACCGACAACACACGGACGTATTGGCAGAGATGGGATTGAATTGGCAGAAGCGACGTATCTATCATCCCAAACTGGAGAACCAATTTCGCTGCCTTTGTAGAGTGTACTCATTAATCATTTGTACTTAGATTTCTCATCAGCGTTTAGTGAAGTCGGTAAACGGTGCGGTTAGGAAACCGCACCTACCTGGGGATGTTAACATTTCATGAATTACTCAATTTCGCCAATTTCAATACCGCGCTCTTCTGGGTTTCGCCTACGTCGAGGAAGATCACCAAAAAGCGGGCGGAAATATCCAGCACCTTCAGGCGACAAATGATACCGTTCAGCATCGTAAAACCTCGGATCAAGACTGCGGCGGATAACGTGTCCCGTTTCGTCCCGTTTCAGGACTTGATCAATAGGCAACATAATCGGTTCAATGCCAGCATCTGTGCGGGTAATTGTTGCCACACCATTCACCATACCATCAGCCAGTGATCGCACAGCAAGTGCCCCCGCATTAATTGCAGTATCTCTATCCAATGCTGTTGGACTACCGCACCTTTGCATATACCCAAGTATCAACGCACGGAACGCTGAACTGGAAATTTCAGGCAGCCGTTTCTTTACCGCTTCCACGATGATCTCTGAACAACCACCCGGTTTTGTGTGTCCAAAAGCATCAAGTTCTGCCTGTGAGGTAATCATTAATTCTCCCGCATCATTTCGGATTCCTTCCGAGACAACGACAATGACATTTCCCTGTTCAGCGTGTTTCTCTCGGATTGCTTCTGCCAACCTATCAGGTTGATACTTCACCTCAGGCACAACGATAAGGTCTGCCAAACCATAAGCAGCGGACAACGTCAACCATCCCGCATCTCTTCCCATCGCTTCCACAATAATCACGCGGTCATGGGAATAGGTCGTTGTACGTAAATCGCTGACAGCATTAATCACCCGACTTGCTGCCGATGGGAAACCGGGACAGAAATAGTTGACCATTTTAGAATAATCAACCGAATCACCCGCAGGTGGATTGATACCGACATCGTTATCAATCGTCTTTGTAACGAAAACTGTCGTAAATTGCTCTGAAAGTGCGGTCCCAACCGTTAGTGTATCGTCACCACCGATTGGGATGAGTCCACTGATGTTTAGTTTTTTAAGGTTTTCAATCGCTTCATCTAACTGATTTGATGCGATGAGGTTAGTCCGCGAACTTTTCAAAATCGTTCCACCGTGATTTTCATCAATCAGGTCAGGTGTCAGTGTAAAGTAGCGTCCACCTTTCAGAACACCCCGCCACCCCTCCATAAAACCGACGAGTTCAAAACCGAGTTCTTCGGCTTTCAAAGCAATTCCTTTGAGGGTGGCGTTGAGCGCACTGGTATCACCACCCCCTGTCAAAACTCCTATCTTTTTTCGCATATTAAACTCCTAATCCTTCAAGTGGTAATCGAGATTATAAAATGAAAATGACTTCTGTTCTGATTGCCGAACAACCACCTTGTTGCTCTAATTTGTGAATGGCGCGACCACTTTGTCGTTCCTTTTTGAGATTGAATTTACTTCATCACTTCAACAATTACAGGCTTATCCAAAGCAAGTGCTTTCTCAAGTGTCGGTCTAAAATCACCCATATCTTCAACGCGCAAACCGATTGCACCAAACGATTCTGCGAACTGCACAAAATCAGGATTTACTAATTCAACACCGATGCGTTTACCAAAACGTCGTAGTTGCCCCCGCTCAATGGAAGTGTACTGATTATCGTTCATCACAAGGGTAACAACAGGCAGCTCATACATCACAGCAGTTGCGAGATCAGGACTCGTCATCAAAAAACCTCCATCTCCACTGAGAGCAACAACTTTCCGATCCGGATAAGCAACTTGTGCACCAATAGCAGCAGTCAACCCAATGCCCATAGCAACCGAAATTCCTGAAAAAATAAAACTTCCAGCAGAATAAGTTGGGAAATGTGGAAGCGCACCGTAACCTGTAATATTCACATCAACAGATAGAATAGCATCTCGCGGCATAATATCTCGCATCTCTTTGAGAATACGCGGCGGTTCAATTGAAGTGAATTGGCTATGAAGTTGTTGTAAGTCCTCACCCCAACCACCGATCAGCTTTTCTCCACCGAGCGCATCGTTTAACTGTTGTAGCACCAACTTTGGGTTCGCACCGATTCCTACGGTTGCGGGGTATTCCTTATGTATTTCGCTGACATCTGCTTCAATGTGTATGAGGGGGTGTGGAATCTGAAGCGACCAATTGCCTGTGTCGCGATAGGTAAATCGCGTACCAATAGCAATGATGAGATCGGATGCTTTCATCGCTGCTTGTGCCACGCCATCACGGAAAAGACCGATTGAATAGGGTGAATCTTCAGGAACAGCACCTTTACCCATACCTGTCATTGCAATAGGTGCATCCAACAGATGCGCAAATTCAAGCAGTTCTTCAGTTGCCCGCGTATGGTTTATGCCGCCACCAGAAATAATTAGCGGACGTTCAGAGGAACTAATCAACGCCATCGCTGCGTCAATATCCTCAGGACTTGCCATCGTTTGAACACCGTTATTTCGCGGTGGGATTGGCAGATCGGCATCCGCTTGTAATGCATCCGTTGCAAGTTCTATCAATACTGGACCTGGACGTCCTGACCGTAGTGCACTGAAGGCACGATTGACAGCATCCGGAATCTGATCGACACGGTGGACAATTTCTATATGTTTCGTCATCGGGGCAAAGGCGGCTTCCTGATCTAATCCATGAAAACTTTTTCTCGGATCTTTCTGCGCCAAGTAAGAGGGATTTTGTCCGGTAATCAGTAGCACTGGCGAACATGCCGTATATGCCTCACATATCCCTATAGCAGCGTTATTTGAGCCAGGTCCCGGAACAGTCATGCAGACACCGACGTCGCCTGTAGCACGCGCATATCCATCTGCCATAAACGCAGCACCACCTTCGTGGCGCGTCACATAGTGCCGTATACTATCTTGATTGTTATACAACGCCTCATAGACAGTGTCAAGGTGATTTCCCGGTAGACCGAAAATAACCTCAACACCTTGTGTTTTAAGACATTCAACAAAAATTGTGCCTCCTGTCATGACGCGTTCCTTTCAAGTACTAATTTGATGATTTTATCAAGTGTATTATCTAATTTGTTTTCTTAAGCATACTCCATAACTCTGATTCCGTCAAGTATTATTCTTAGAAATTCAGGGTTATTTAGTTTTTGGTTTTTCTTATGAATTTCTAACATCGGCTATATACCCCAGAACGGTAGGTGCGGTTTCTAACCGCACCGAATTTAGAGAAAAAACCTTCTATTGACTTTCCTTGTAGGATGCGGTGCGGTTAGGAAACCGCACCTACCGCCCTTGGATATTAACTTTTAGTAAACCTCAATAACGCTAAACTCTTAAAACTGAATAACCCTGTTAGGAATTTGCAACCAGAGGTATTCAATTGTCGGTTTATTACCCGTTTTATAGTGAAATACAAAAATGTGTGCACACTTCCTGGTAGATGCGGTTTCCTAACCGCATCTATGAGGCTGAATAAACATGGTTCGGTTAGGAAACCGAACCTACCACAGTGTATAAATAATTATGGATTTTACTATAAAATTCCTCCTAAGGGTTTAAGCCTAAAAATTCATACACATCAAATCCGCCAGAATCGTAATCTAAGATACGGTACCCTGGTGGTTTTTCACCTGCTTCAATTCGTGCTATTATATTCTTTGGAAAGTTAGAATCCACGACGACAACATGGATCTTTTTCCCTATTTTCCCTTCCCGATGCTCAATGTATGCCGTATTAGACGTAAGTGCATAAACCTTGTTTGTGGCACCATCCCAATCAAGTGCTGTGACATTAGTGTGACCTTCTTTCCATAATTTGATACGGACACGGTTTAGTAACTCCACGCGCTTTAGACGTTCATGATATCCTTCACGGTCAATATCAAAAGTCCAAATTGGCCGAGACTTCTCGGGAAAACCTGAAGGGATTTGAGGGTAGGGGCCAAACCCGTAGGGCGATTCACCGTAATCGCCAGTTTGCCAATCGTCAGTTTTTGCTTCAGGTGTTGTCGTATTCTCAACGTCTTCTAAGGATACTTTCTCCCCAGGAGATTCAAGCGGTGTTTCGGGAGAATCGTCTACAGGATCCGCTGATTTTTCCACGGGGGTTTCTGTGTTCTCTGCAACGGTTTGTTCTGCTGGGGTCTCGCCACCTTTACTGGTCTTATCCTTGCGAACTTGACTAAAGTCCGGCACCTTATAGACCTTTTTAACAGTGACAGGTGTCTTCGGTTTGAATAGAATAAACCCACCAACACCGAAAACAACAATGAGTGCCAGAAGCCAATGCCAGTTTTTACGCCAAAACATTGTTTCATCTCCTCCTTAGTTGTGATTCTCTTGCTCTGAAAGTCTGTTTGTAAAAAATGCTCAAATATCAAGAGTTTTACAAAATCTGCCTATATCCTATATATTGTACACACACACAATTTTTGTCAAATGTTTTAATATTTATTGCAGGGTTATTTCGTTTTTTGCTCACTTTAGTGAAAAAATTGTAACCGAGGATCGTTTTTACGGTGCAGAAATCTTGATCAGACATTAAAACTAACGAAGAATTGAATACCTCTGAATTTACAACCTGATTATATTGACAATGGCTTATGATTATGTTAAAATTTAACGTGTTCTGCTATAACTGCGACATTCATATACGCAGGAGCATGTAATATTTCTTCCAATTCAAGAATCATGTCAATATGCAAGGAGCAAACAATGTTGAACACAAATCCTTTTCAGCAACCAGGGCAGTGGTTTAGAGGTAATACACATAGCCACAGCACAGAATCCGATGGGAAACTTTCTGTCCCAGACCGTTTCGCAGCTTACCAGGAGGCAGGTTACGATTTCCTCGTGTTAACAGATCACCGTAAAGTTAACGATGTGCAAGCATACACTACAGCAGACTTTTTGGCAATATCAGGCAGTGAAGTACATCCGTCAAACCCCTATGGCGGCGGCACATACCACTTTGTAGCAATAAATATCCATGAACCTGTAAATTGTGCCAAGATGCATCCGAATGCTGTCATTGATGACATAAAAGAACAAGGAGGAGAGGCAGTTTTGTGTCATCCCTACTGGTGCGGGCACACAATTACTGATTATCTGCCGTTGCGTGGTTACTTTGCTGTTGAAGTCTACAATGATACTTGTATGACAATTGGCAAAGGTTTTTCTGAACAGTCATGGGATGATCTATTAGATATATGTGGTCCGGTGCACGGCATCGCTGCAGACGATGCACACGGCACAGAGCACGATTGTTTCCACGGATGGATCATGGTGAAAGCACAGGAACTGACACTTGACAACATTATGGAAGCACTCCGAACAGGGGCATTTTATTCTACGCTCGGTCCAGAAATCAAGGATATAGACCTCACTGATAATCAGCTAACTGTTAAGTGCTCGGAGGCGCAATCAATTGTATTTAAAGCGGAACGTAGTCGTGGTAGGCGTGTCCTTCCATCAAATGGTGAACTCCTAACAGAAGCAACATATACTGTTTCTCAAGGTACAAAATATGTCCGAATTGAAGTAACGGATGAGACAGGCAAAAAAGCTTGGTCAAATCCATTTTATTTTTAATGCAAAAAATACTTGTGTGTCACACAGGTGCTTGGATCGGTGATATGGTCCTACTTACGCCTGCTTTGCGCGCGCTCAAACAGGCGTATCCAGAATCTTTTCTGACATTACTTTTGCGACCGTTTGTCGTTGACTTGATGAAATCAAATCCTTATGTTGACAAATGTATTGTTGACACAAAAACTGATGGTCAATTTGGATCATTTATGAAATTGGTTCGCCAGATACGAGAACATAAATTTGACATTTCGGTTGTGTTACATCCAACCTCATTCCGTAATGCACTGCTTTCATTCATAGCACGAATACCAATACGTATAGGATCAAATTATAAAGGACGTGGTTTTTTACTGACAACATCTTGTCCGCACAACACCAATCTTCATGAAGTTGATCGTTATCTAACTGTACTACACCTACTGAATATAAACACCGTCCCTACTTCAAGTACCAAAGATACAAACCAAGATTTTTCACAATCCAATTTAGAATTTTGGCATACAGAATCCGAACGTCGCTCGATTCAAAAACTACTGCAGAATGAAGGGTTAGCTCCAAATGATAGACTCATCGCAGTAAATTTAGGGACAACATGGCGGACAAAACAGTGGGATATAAGTAATTTTGCTGCTGTTATCAATCAAGTTTCCAACGTTTTGCCCGATGTCAAAATCGTCTTAACAGGCTCAACAGCAGAAATATCACTTGTAGGAGAATTACCACATTCAGAATCGACAGTTAATCTTGTAGGAAAAACGGATATATTGCAACTTGGCGCACTATTAGAACGTTGTGAAGTATGTCTAACTTGTGATAGCGGTCCGATGCACATTGCTGCTGCTGTCGGGACTCCGACAATTGCACTCTTCGGCCCAACAGACCCAAGGCGTCATCAACCTTACGGTACGGGTCATACCGTCATTGAGAAATCTGTTTCGTGTAGACCGTGTTATAAACGCACTTGCCATCGGCAAGATACACCATACCTGTGCATGGAAAAAATTAAAATAACTGAGGTTGTTGAAGCATTAGCAACAAAGTTAAATCAGAAGAATTCTAATTAGACATTATAGTAAAATCTGAAAATATGTTCACATTATAATGAACAACAATCCACCACACGCTTGCGCTGGCGAGGTGAGGAATCATGCTGAATGCCAAAAGCGCATTCAGCCAACGGCATTCACATCGTTGATTACTTCCTAACCTCGCCAATGTGAAAGTAATTGTGGGTTTTACTACAGTCTATCTCATAAGTTGTTTTGCACAGTTCTCGCCAGAAAATTCAACTCTATCGTAGGGGCGGGTCCTTGTGCCCACCCGTTGCTTGGCACGTTCTATGCAATGGCGAGGCACAGGGACCTCGCTCTACAAATGATTTATGAGATACGCTCTATAAACTCAGAAAAGGAATAAAAAATATAGATGATCAGAGCATTAATTTTTGACTTTGGTGGAACTTTAGATGGCAACGGCATCCACTGGTTAGAACGAACGTACCAGTTTATTCAAAAACATCATCCTGAAATTACCCGAGAGGAATTTGATGTAGCAGACCATGCAACAATATCGGAATTTGCATTCGGTGATTCCTCGGTTGATTGGTCTTATCAAGAAGGTTCCATGCTGCCTGTTGGTGCAGTTGCAAATAGCGAGGCTGCGCGTTGTACTTTACGAGAAACGTCAGATGCTATCGGTACGGGGATTTTTAAACGACTTGATTTGAGTGATCAACTGAAAGATGAATATGTGGAATGGTTTTGCAATGGAGTCTCGCAGAGTCTTTCAAAAAACCGTCAATGGCTCAGAACACTCCATGGGAATTACAAACTTGGCGTAATTAGTAATAATTTTGGGAATACGCGTGGATGGTGTGATGAATATGAACTTTCCCCGTTGCTTGATGTAATCATAGATTCTACTGTATTCGGCGTAGCAAAACCTGATCCACGCATTTTTGAAGCCGCTTTGACTGAATTGAGTGTTGCCCCTGCTGAAGCTATTTATGTTGGAGATAGTTATAAAGCAGATATGATTGGTGCGAAGAACGTAGGAATGTGGACCGCTTGGATGATCGGAAACCAAACAAAAGATTGTCCGGACCTATCCGTTGTGGATGTCCAACTCTCCCATTTGCACGAATTGACCGATTTTCTGTCATCCGTAAAATCCTAACGGGATGCTTGTTTTTTAGAAAGCATGGATTATAAACGAAATTAGGTTTACATCGTTTTAACATAAGGAGACATAAGATGCGGAAGTTTATCACAAGTTTTGGACTCATATTTGTACTTGCCGCTATCTCGTTAGCAGCGGAAAAACCTGTCAAAATCGATGAAAAAGTCAAGGAGTGGAGCCTCAAAGATACTGAAAATAAAACCCATTGCCTGAAAACACTGAGTAAAGAAAAAAAGGCGGTTGTGTTGATATTTCTTGCTACACAATGCCCGGCGATGGATGATTATGTTGAACGTATCAATACGCTGGTTAAAGATTACAAAGAGAAAAATGTCCAATTTGTAGGTGTTCATTCAAATAAGTACGAAACGGTAGAAAAAATTAAGAAGTATCGTCAGAAACACAACTTTGATTTTCCTATTCTCAAAGATCCAGATAACAACATTGCAGACTATTTTCAAGCACGCAGAACGCCAGAGGTATTTCTCATAGATTCGGAAACAGTATTCCGTTATAGAGGTGCAATTGACAATAGTCGAAATACGCCTAAAACCCATTATCTCAAGAATGTGCTGGATTTACTATTAGATGGAAAAACCATCCCAGATAAACAGAAAAAAACACGTGCAATAGGGTGCACCATTAAACGGGTCAGAAAAGCAGATTTGGATCGAACGCCTTAAGATAGAATTTAGAAAAAGGGATGATTGTCTTTCCATAAACACCATAGGAGAATAATATGCGCCACTTCCTATATAATTCTTTGCAAGTAATTCTTAGTACTATCTTTGTCAGTTTACTGCTTGTATTCTTTGTTATCTGTTTCGGAATCGGTGTAGCAGGTGGTTTTATGTTCGGATGTTGGGAAGATGTGGCAGCGCTTGATCTTGCGAACTTAAATTACAAAGTAGATAAACAAACTTGGCGGCAGCATCTTGAGGTATATTCATCAATATGCGAAGTGCAGCTCAAAGATTCTGCTGTTTTTTTAACAGATAAACTTCAACGTTTGGAGTACGAAGAGATTAAGCAAGGAGGAAAAGGTATAAACTCTCAGGGGCAATATTTGCTGCAACTCAGTGGAAAAAAAGGCGAACAAAATGGCACTATCGAGATATTCCTTCGCGAATTTGAATACCCGTATATGGAAAAAGATACAGAAGCAAAACGTATTTATCTCTCAATAAGAAAAGGAAAAATAGAATCTATCCAAAACGATGAGCGGAACTCAATCCGTAATTTTTACCTTGAACCGGAGTTAATTGCTGAATTTACCGGCGATGATGGTGGAACAACACGTAAAATTATAGCTCTCGGTGAAATGCCAAGAAAACTTGTGAATGCGTTTATCGCTATTGAGGACCGCCGATTTTTTCAGCATTTTGGTATTGATATTATCAGACTCGGTGGAGCAATTAAGGATTCTCTCAGAGGTGGGGAACGTATTGGCGGTACAAGCACACTTACACAGCAGTTAACGCGGAATATCTACTTGGAATCTGAGAAATATGAACGCACGCTTGCACGAAAATTTCGAGAAATCTTACTGGCATTTAGAATAGAAAAATCGTTGTCAAAGTCTCAAATTCTGGAAGCATATCTCAACTATATTGATTTAGGACGTTTTGGAGGTCAGCAGCTTTTTGGTGTTCAAAAAGCTGCTTCGGCTTTTTTTCACAAAGATGTATCCGAACTTGAAATTCACGAGTGTGCTTTGCTCGCTGGACTTCCCAAGGCACCCAGTAAACTTTCACCTGTTAATAAATTGACTCGTGAAAACTCCAAAAAACGCCGCAACGTGGTACTCAGAGCAATGTACGACCAAGGATTTATTACATCTAAGGAATACAGTTATAGTCGCAATCATCCTATACAGGTCCAAAACCCATCAAAGACTTCTGTTAAAGTCAAACAAAATACCGCAGGACATTTTGTAAAACACATTCAGTCAGAACTGGAAAAAATTCCTGAACTGCAGAAGACCCTATATAATGACGGTTTGAAAGTATATACCACAATAGATATGTCAATGCAATCTGTGGCGGTAGATGCTGTTGCTGACCATTTAAGAGAATTAGATAGAATCTATGGAAATCACCTGCCAAATTACGATACAAATAAGGATAATCCACACGGTATTGATCCTATAAAAAATTACTTGCAAGCTGCTCTTATTGCTTTTGAACCACGAACCGGACAGGTTAAAGCAATGGTTGGAGGACGGGACTATCATATTGCTGGAACAGAGATTAATTATCTCAATAGGGCAATAGGAAATTCAAAACGCCAACCAGGGTCAGCATTTAAACCTATAGTTTTCGCTGCACTGATGCAGGAACCGGCTCTAATAACGCCAGCAAAAATCATAGTTGATGAACCTTGGACCATTGAGCACGTTCCAGGACAATGGTGGTCACCCCGCAATTATACTGAAGGAAAGCACTACGGATCAATCACAGTAAGGCAAATACTTGCACAATCTATTAACGTCCCTACTGCAAAGGCAGCATGGGAAACACCAGATACCAAAGACGGCTATAAGGAGGGGATAGTGAGGACCGTAGAACTTGCCAAAAAGATGGGCATTTCAACATCCATGGATCCAGCGAAGCCGTCACTCACGTTGGGAGCGTTTGGTATGACAGTGCTTGAATTAACATCAGCCTATGGGATATTTGCTAATCGTGGTATTAAAGTTGAACCGAGTTATATCGAGTATATAACCGATCAAGATGGGGTGACGATCTACCCCTCTAAAGACTACCAACCAGACCGAACACGGATATTAGATGAGAAGGTGGCGTACCAGATTACTTCGTTTTTAGAAAGTGTTATTAAACAGGGAACAGGACGTCGTGCGATATCAAAGGGTTTTGATTATCAAATCACTCGCCCTATAGCAGGAAAAACTGGGACTACGAATGGTAACGTGGATGCTTGGTTCGTTGGATATACTGCTGACTTGATTGTCGGTGTTTGGGTCGGTCTTGATAAACAGGGGCGCAACCTAAAAAACTACAACCAGCAAGGCGCATGGGCAGCGCTACCAATCTGGGCGCGTTTTATAAAAGATGCAGCCCGCGGTCCAGAAAAGGAATTTCCTGTACCCGAAGGAATCGAATTTTGGGAAATTGATAAAATGACAGGTCTACTAAAAAATAAAGATAAGTGTCCCCCAGAAAACATTAGCAACGAACCTTTTATTAAGGGACAAGAACCTACAAGAATATGTGATCAGCATTAAGTTACCGATCATCCAGACCAGTATGTGCGGTTTCTAACCGCACTATAAGCGTCAATTTAGGGATACATCCCATTGTTGGAGGGCTTTGTAAGCCCGATTTATTACCCAAAGGTAGGCGCGTTTTGTAAACGCGCCGAGCCCAGAAATTAGACGCTATAAACGGCGCGTTTACAAAACGCCAAATCAACGGTATGAATAACTGTTGGCATTCCCAGAAACCCGCACCTACAATAAGGGTGAGCATTGGAAGAAAATCGGACTTACAAAGTCCTCCAACAAGAAAAATCACATGGTTAATGCCAAATGTTTACACACTCTTCATTAACTCTCCCCTACAAATTTTTAGAAAAACGTGTTATACTAAAAGACACAACCTAAAAGTAAGCAGAACACAAGAATATAATTTTTCACTAACGCTGTACTAAGGAATAGAAATGAGAGAGCATTTTGACGCGCGCCCCACAATTTCCCCCATCAATGTAAATCCAGAGATACCGTCAAAACCATTTGAGTTAGTCTCAGAATTCGATCCGCAGGGCGATCAGCCGCAAGCGATTGATAAATTGACTAATGGAATTCTGCGTGGTGATAGAGCACAAACGTTGTTAGGTGTTACTGGCTCAGGTAAGACATACACGATGGCGAATGTGATTCAGAACATCCAACGTCCAACGCTTGTGATTTCTCCGAATAAAACGCTCTCTGCCCAGCTATACAATGAGTTCAAATCCTTTTTCCCACATAACGCAGTACACTATTTCGTGAGCGATTATGAATATTATCAACCAGAGGCGTATATCCCCTCTACAGACACTTTCATTGAGAAAGATGTGCGGATTAACGAAGAGATCACGCGGATGCGACTCGCGTCTACTGCCTCCTTAATGTCTCGGCGTGATGTTGTCATTGTCGCAAGTGTTTCATGTCTTTACGGTCTCGGATCCCCACGCGAATTTGAAGGGCAGAAAGTTGACTTAGAAATCGGAAAAACTATTCGGCGCGATGAATTTCTACGCTCCTTGGTAGACATCCAATACGTCCGTAACGATGTTGATTTTTGGCAAGGCACGTTTCGTGTTCGTGGCGATGTCGTTGAAGTCTTTCCTGCATATAGTGAAAGCGCATTCCGCATAGAACTTTTTGGAGACGAAGTCGATAGAATTTGCGAAATTGATACTACCACTGGAGAAATTTTGGGAAAACAGGATACCCTGGAAATCTATCCTGCCAAACACTTTATGACGGATGCCGACCTCTTTGAAGAAGCACTCATAAACATTGAACTTGAACTCCATGAACGGATCGCCACATTTGAGAAAGAAAATAAATTACTGGAAGCACAGCGCGTTGAACAACGAACCCGTTTTGATTTGGAAATGCTTCGCGAAGTAGGATACTGCTCAGGTATTGAAAATTATTCACGCCATCTATCCGGATTACAACCGGGAGAACCGCCATACTGTCTACTTAATTACTTCCCAGAGGATTTTCTAATGTTCATTGACGAATCGCATGTTACAATCCCGCAATTGAAAGGGATGTATCGTGGTGATCGTGCAAGAAAACTAACACTCGTTGACTATGGATTCCGTTTGCCTTCAGCCTTAGATAACCGACCACTCCAGTTTGAGGAGGTACAAGCATATCTCGACCAAGTTATATATGTTTCTGCCACCCCCGGCAAGTATGAGATAGAGGAAAAAGGTGGTGGGCAAATCGTTGAACAGATTATACGTCCGACCGGATTGATTGACCCCCAAATTACGGTTCATCCTGTTCGTGGACAAATTGATCATCTCATCGGAAAAATCAGAGAACGGGTAAAACACAAACAGCGTGTACTTGTTACAACACTCACAAAAAGGATGGCGGAAGATTTAAGCGAGTATTTTATAGAGGCAGGTATCCGTGCGAATTATATGCATTCTGAAATTGATGTGTTTGACCGTGCTCGTATTTTACGTCAACTCCGCGAAGGTGAATTTGATGTGCTTATTGGTATTAACCTATTGCGTGAAGGGCTTGACCTACCAGAAGTTTCACTCGTAGCAATTTTAGATGCGGACCGTCCCGGGTTCCTCCGATCCGTTACCTCATTAGTTCAGACATCCGGGCGCGCTGCACGTAACGTTGACGGAGAAGTCCTATTATACGGCGATACAATCACCGAAGCAATGGCAGATGCGATGGCAGAAACACAACGACGTCGGGATATACAGTTGAAATATAATGAGGAAAACAGCATCACTCCCGCAACAATTCAGAAAGCAATTGAGCAGCTTATCTCTGAAACGAATGAGGAATACATAACAGAGAAAACAAAGAAATCTGAGAAAACTATTCCTATTCCTATTCCTGTTATTGAAGAAACTAATGAGGAAGATATTAAAGTGACAATTGATGATTTAACCCGCCAAATGCATAAGGCAGCGATAGACCTCGAATTTGAACTCGCAGCAACATTACGCGACCAAATATCTAAACTGAAAGAACAAGTCCCCCCACAACAATAGACATCCAGAATTACTGAAGAGACGATATGTTTGGATGATGTATAATCACCACTCATCAGTTTTAGTTTTTCATAACATGGTAAAGTCCCACCAATTGCCAACCGCGTATTTGTGTTGATTTAGTTAGGCTACATCAAATTATTTTGCCGCAGTTGTGAGTAATACCATTTCTATGATAATATCAGATTGTTTCGTAGGTCGGGTTGAGGAACGAAACCCGACTTTTTATAGCGTCATGTCCAAATCAACGCCAAATGCGCCAAATCAAGAAATCAACGCTACAAATGCCTTTAGGCATTTGGCGGGTATGAATACTTTTTGGCATTCCCCGTATGGCATTTAGCGGGTTTCGTTCCTCAACCCGACCTACAATATGTTATGACAATTTGTCAATTAGAAATGGAATAACATTTTAAGCAATGGCATCACTTTATTAGGAGGTATATTTCAATGACATGTTCAAAATTGTCTTTTTTCTCGGTCATTTTCATGTTAATCACAGTGGTTACTTTCATGGCACAACTTGAAGCTGAGGAGGTGAGCAACGAACAAGAGCGCGCGATAACACAAGAATTCGTCACAGCGGCACCAAAATTCGTAGAACTTGGCGAGATAGAAAAAGCAATAGAAATCTACGAACGGGTTGTAATAGCTTTACCTGATGACTCCGAATCTCGCACGCAGCTCGCAACGCTCTACACCCGAACAAATCAATACGAAAAAGCTACTCAAATCTGGCGCAAACTCCTTGAGGATGACCCAGAAAACATAAAATATCAAGATGCGCTTGTGAATAACTTACAATCTGCTGGTAAAGTCAACGAGGCACTTGAACTTGCACAGTCATACATTCAAACACATCCAGAGGTTGGGGTCCATTACGCACGACTCGCGAAACTCTATGCAGACGAAGAAAACGTAGATGCAGCCATCGCCAACTATGTCAAATCAATAGAATTAGGATACGGTGATAAACAAACATACATCAAACTCGCAAGACTTAATTTTTTCAATGAGGACATAGATGCTACCGAAATAGCATTGAAAAATGCTATTCAATCCACCACATCAAATTCGGAACGGCAAGAGGTCGAACGACAATTGCTCAATTTTTATCGCTATCATGGGAATTTAGAAGAGAAACTACAAAAGGCCGAAGCTGAAGGCACAATCATATTCGAAATGCAGAAAGTCCTTGCAGAAAACTTTCGCAATATCGGAGAATTGGAAAAATCTGTTAATGCATATAATAAAGCACGCGACATTGCAATCAGCCCTTATCAAAAAGAAAGAATGTCTGATGAATTACTCAAATTATACGTAGAACTCGGTAAAATCGACTCAGTCGTAGAACCCTACGATAGGCATGCTTATTTGAATACTAACAGTAGGACGTATTTCTACAGTTTGGCAAGAATTACGGCAGTATACGACTTAGATACAGCACGTGATACTGTAATTAATGCTTTCAAAAGTCAAGATAAACTTGATGTGTTGAAAACACATTATCAAGGTAAGCTTGGAGAAGATAAACACAATTCTGGTGCACTCACAATTTTGGCAAGAATACATTGGATTGAAAAGGATTATCAAAAAGCTGCTGAAATGTATGAAACACTTGGGAAAGCAAAAACTGACAATGTCCGTTATTTATATTATGCTGCGGCTGCATTGAAAAAAAACAAACAACCTGAATTAGCCAAAAAGGTGCTTAATCAAGCTAAACAGGCACTTGCATCCTGCAGTGAAAAAGATGAAGTGTGGTTTCTTGGCTCGCTCGCAACAATCTGCATTGAAAATAGAATGTTTGAACCGGCAATTGAACTATCCAAATCCGCGCTGAATAAAAATGATAGCGACACAGATAGTGCGATTCAAGATACTTTGCATGAAATGCTTGCCACAAGCTACCGTGAGACTAAACGTTACATAGAAGCTTTTGATATATATCAGGAAATAGCAAGCATATCCAGAAATGCCAGCAAACGAAATAGGGCAAAAAAGGCAATCCGTGAAATCACCAAAGAAGGAAAACTCTATGAAAAATGGATACCAGAACAACTGAAAGAGGTTGAGATGAACCCTAACGATCCCAAGCTAATCTTGACACTTGCTGAAAGTTATGAAGCCACTGATAGAATAAAACAAGCGATTGAGCAGTATGAAAAACTTACGAAACTTCAACCTGAAAACATCTATTGGTACAGAAAGTTAGGTGAACTGTTTCAAAGAGTGGATCCTCCGATAGATAAAGCAATAGAGGACAAGGCACTTAGCTTAGATGGAAATGGGAGTTGCCTCGAAATCGTGGACAGTGAGATCATTAACAATATTTCGGAACAAGTTACGATTTCTGCATGGATCAAACCAACAGATTTTCCAAACACCTATACGCCTGTGTTTTTCAAAGGGGACAAACGGATTCCGGACATTTCACATCGTCAATTCACACTATGGGTGTTTGAAGAAGGTAAGATTCTCTTTAATGTATCTCCGGGCGGACATACTCAGAAATTTATCTGGTCTCCGCCAAATACGATTCAAAAAAATAAATGGTATCATGTTGCGGCAACCATTGATGCAAAAAAGGACATCATGAAGCTTTATCTCAACGGTTATGAAGTCGGGAGAAATGACTTTAAACAAGCGACACATTTACGTAAAACCACACTTCCACTCCGTATTGGTTCTTCACATGAAGAGGAACGGTGGGATCATGCTTCCTTTGTGGGACAAATTGATGAGGTGCGTGTATGGAAAATTGCACGTACTGAGCAACAAATTCGCGTAGATATGAATATACAACTCAAAGGTGATGAAAAAGGTCTGATTGGTTATTGGAAATTTGACGAAGAGACTGATGGACGCATCTCCGATACTTCGTCTTTCAACCACCATGGTAAACTCATAGGTGACGCAAAACTTGAACCTTCTTCACGAACAGTATATAAAACTATGAATACAGAACAATTGGCATTAGCAAAAGCAGCTTATGAAAAAGCGATTGCTCTTGCTCCAAAATCATACAGATCCTACGATCTGTTAGCAAAATTATTTATTAAACAGTACCTGATATCTGATGCTGAGGCAGTATATCGCCGAGCATTAGACATACCTTTCAGACAAACTACCTATAATTCATTAATTTGGGCAGTCTCTGATCTTTACGCTGGCGATGGAAAAGAGCACAAGCTGCTTGCTATCCTTGAAGAAGTAGAGCCTAAGATGCAAGAGAGTGAGGTCTTTCACGAAATTTTAGGGGACCTATACAATAAAATAGGTGATTCCGATAATGCCACACTTGCCTATGCAAAGTGGTTGAAAATCCGACAAAATAAGGTCAACATTCAGAGTGCAAATTATAAACGCTGGTTTGCTGAAGAACTTCTTGATAAAGGAATCTTTCCAGAAACAGCACTAAAATATGCAAAACATGCATTTCAAGACTATATAGGGACGAGTTATTACTACCCCATGACACTTGGACATGCGTGTGTCGTCAATGAGCTTTATGATGATGCACTGAAATATTACAAATATATGCTAAGCATCATACCCAGTGAAAATTCATTGGATTTTTTCTGGCGAGAAATCGCTGAAGTAAGCAAGAATGCAAAGAACAAAGAACGGTACAATCAAATGTTAGCTGCGTTGGTAAATTCCATCCCACCAGCATATTCAGACCTCGCTCCAATGGTTAGCGAGTAAATGTTACCCTTGGCTTGGCTGAATACTACAGTCAGAATAACATGCGCGATAAGGCAATAGAACAGATGCGCGCGTGGCATCCAGTGGGTCTCTGTGCCTCACATGTCTCCGTAAACAACGGGTGGTCACAGTGACACACCGCTACGAATTAAGGTAAATTGGTATTATTAGACATTACAATGAAAATTAAGTTTTCTTTGATTTCTGTCATCTTATTCACGATATTCGGATTTATACCGCTCAGTTTTGGTCAATCCCCGCACCTACCTTTACCAGAAGGTGCTGTGATGCGACTTGGCAAGGGCTGGAGTACTGAGATAAGGTATTCTCCTGATGGCACGCGCCTCGCTGTCGGGAGTAGCACCGGCACTTGGATTTATGATGTCCAAACTGGTGAAGAACTCAAGCTGCTGACGGCGTATGTGGGTGCTGTCTGGTGTGTCCAGTTTAGTCCTGATGGTCAATCGTTAGCAAGTGGGAGTAGTGACGCTACCGTCCGGTTATGGAATGTTGAGACAGGTGAACTTCTTCACACGCTCATTGGGCATAGTAGTATTATCTATAGTGTAGCGTTCAGTCCGGATGGAAAAACACTTGCAAGTGGAAGCGGAGATAATATAGCCAGGTTGTGGGATACAAACACAGGAGAGCAACTCCGAATGTTTATTGGGCACACGGATGGGATCAATAGCGTAGCATTCAGTCCGGATGGAAAAACACTTGCAAGTGGAAGTGATGATGGAACCGTTCGTTTATGGACCTTAAAATCAGGAACTTCGGATACCAGTCTCATCCTCTTCAACCCTACGAACGCTCCGGTCAATAGCGTAGCATTCAGTCCGGATGCAAAGACAATCGTGAGTGGGGGTCGTGAAATGAACATTAGTTTGTGGGATACAAACACTGGGAGATCTGTCAGGACTTTCTCAAACCACACAGATTGGGTTCGTAGTGTAACGTTCAGTCCAGATGGTCAAATGCTCGCGAGTGGAAGTGATGATACGACTATTCGTCTATGGGATTTAAAGACTGGTAAACAGCTTCAGTTGTTTCTGGGGCATTCCGCTAATGTAGAAAATGTAGTTTTCAGTCCAGATGGAAAGACACTCGCAAGTGAGGGATTAGATGGGACTATCCCTCTGTGGGATATGGGGACAGGACAACAACTTCGCATCCTCGCTGAACATCCAGATGTGGTTTATAGTGTAGTTTTCAGCCCAGATGGTAAGGTGTTGGCAAGTGGTGGTAAAGACTACACCGTTCGTCTGTGGGATACAGTGACAGGACAACAACTTCACGCTCTCATTGGGCATAAAAATTATGTAGGAACCGTAGCGTTTAGTCCGGATAACCTAATACTTGCGAGCGGAAGTGATGATAATACGATCCGACTCTGGGATATTAAGGCAGGCAAAATGCTTCGCTCGCTTTTTGGTCATACCGATTGGGTCAATAGCGTAGCGTTCAGTACAGATGGAAAGACGCTTGCGAGCGGAAGTGATGATAATACGGTCCGACTCTGGGATATTAAGACAGGTAAAAATCTTCACATGCTTTTTGGTCATACCGATTGGGTCAATAGCGTAACGTTTAGTCCAGATGGAAAGATGATCGCCAGTGGGAGTGATGATAATACGATCCGACTCTGGGATACACAAACTGGAGAACAGCTTCAACTGCTTACGGGGCATACAGCAATCGTTAATAGCATTGCATTTAATCCGGATGGTAGAATCCTGGCAAGTGGGAGCGACGATGCGACCATTCATCTGTGGCATCCACAGTCGGGCGAGCACCTCCACACGTTCATAGGACATACCGGTAGAGTGCATAGCGTTGCATTCAGTCCAGACGGACAAACACTCGCGAGTGGAAGTGATAATACCATCTATCTGTGGGAGGTGTTCACAGATAACCCACCCCACATCCTTACCGGACATACTTCTATTGTATACACCGTATCGTTTAGTCCTAATGGTAAGATACTCGCGAGTGGAAGTGTTGATGGCACGGTGTTATTTTGGGACTTAGCCGCTTCAAACAAAAACTGAATGAAAGAAACAGAATGGTATCTCCCTGATATAGAGTTTTGGAGATGACATAATTCCATTTCTGAATATTCGTTTCGCATTGACAAAAAACGCGTTTCATCGCAATTCATTGCACCTTTTACATTCTTCACTTGAGTTATTACTATAGTTTGGACAGTTTTTAGACTCTGTTTAAGGACTTGGTCATAGTGAAATCCTAAAGGACATTGATACGATGAATCGAGATCATTCAAAACAATATCTTCAGTCCCGTAGGGACGATATGTTTGTAGAAACGCGCTTGTGCGATCTCTTGAGCTCCGTAGGAGCGGTATGTGGGCCAGTGTCCTCCCTTTGACAAGAAACACCAACTTATACACATATCGCCCCGCTGGGGCTTAATATGAGTTCACCATTTTCTATAAAAATTCCGCCCGCTGGGGCTGTCCAAAAGCATTTTCTACGAGTTATTTCAGTCAGTAAAATCAAAGAAAAATAATGATATAGGATCAAACCTTAGCCCCGCCAAATCATGCAGAATGCCATACGTGCATTCTGCCAAGCGCATTTGGCGTTGATTCACAAAGAGGGATGTTCTGTGAATTAACGCTGAATGCGCGTATGGTATTTGGTGCCTCTTACATTTCTTTTCAAAAGAGAAAATAATTCATAGAATTGGTCTAAGTTGCCACCTAAAAAGTTATGGTGGCAACTTAGATTATTAAATCTGTACTATTTTGTGCAGCTGCGTATCCAGAATGCACTATTTTGTGCAGCTTTTTCTGGGTATTTTGTAAAGTGCCTCGTCAGTGCGATGTCTTTTAGATTGGCATGGAATTTGCTCAACTTGCTTAGTAGTAACTTGAGTAACCTAATAGGAGGTATATTTCAATGGTACGCTCAAAATTGTCTTTCTTCTTAATCATTTTCATGTTAATCACAGTGGGTGCTTTCATGGCACAACTCGAGGCAGAGGAGGTGAACAACGAACAAGAGCGCGCGATAACACAAGAATTCATCACAGCAGCACAAAAATTGGTGGAACTCGGCAAAATTGAGGAAGCAATAGAAATCTACGAACGAATTGTGAAAGGGGCACCAGATGATTTAGAATCTCGCTTACAACTCGCAACGCTCTACTCAGCCACAAAACGGCATGAAAAAGCTGCACAAACCTGGGGTAAACTGCTTGAGGCGGACCCAGAAAATACAAAATATCAAGATGGACTCGTTTATAGTTTGCGAGTTGCTGACAAAGGCAACGAGGCACTTGAAATCGGTCAGACTTATGTTCAAACATACCCAGAAGTTGGTGCCCATTACGCACGACTCGCACGACTTTATGAGGCAGAAGGTAAGGTGAATGTAGCCATTGCCAACTATGAAAAAGCGATTGAATTGGCACCCGGTGATGTACAAGTACAAACTTATCTCAAACTCGCAAACCATTATTTTTTAAATGAGGACATAGCGGCTGCTGAAAAAATATTGAAGAATGCCATGCTATACACACGATCAGAATTCGATAGGCGAGATATCGAACTGCAATTGATCAAACTCTATCTTTATCAGGGGAATTTAGAAGAAGTATTACAAAAGATTGAAGATGAAGGCATCCCACTCTCTTATGAAATATCAAATCCGAAAGAACGTGCACAGCACTTTCTCAACACTGGTGAATTGGGAAAATCTGCTGCTTATTTTAAGATAGCACTTGTGATGTCCAATAATTCTCAGGAGCGGGATACAATCCTCAACGTATTGCTCAATGAATACTTAAAACATGGGAGGACAGACTCGGCATTAGCATTCTATGAAGTAGAAGCATCAAAGCAGTTCAGATCAACAATTCTCTCAACGCTTTCCGGTCCATCCAATTTTGAAGTCAAGTTTGGTAGTGATGACGCACGCAAAATCTTGATGAATGCCTATAAAGATCAAGGAAAACTTGATGTATTGAAAACCCTTTTCGAAGGCAAACTCCAGAAAGACGCTGACAATCCTGCTATCATTGAAATGCTCGCTGAAATTTATTGGAATACCAATGATTATCAGAAAGCTGCCCAAGCGTACCACGCCCTTAGCAAAGTAGAACCGAACAATATACGCTGCTTTTATCTCGCTGCCACTGCCTTCCAAAAAAATAACCAACCTGATATGGCAAAAGAACTACTGAACCAAGCCGAATCTAAGCTTGCATTCATCAACTATAAACAGGACGGGTCATTCCTCGGCGCACTTGCTACCATCTGTCTTAAGAATGAAATGTACGATCCGGCTATAAAACTCGCTGGTAAGGCAATCGTTGAAGCACAGAATTTCGTTGATCCGGATATAGAATTCATTGGTAAAGCTATCATTGAAGCACAGAATTTCGTTGATCCGGATATAGAACGCGTTAGTAACGCTATCATTGAAGCACAGAATTCCAATCGCACTTTGGTTGTGAATGCGTGTTTGAGAATCCTTTGGAAAAGCCGCATCGGTCTTGCTAAATATTATGATAGAAACAATATGCCCGATAAGGCAATAGAACAGATGCGACAAACCGGCATCATTCATGAGAATGCATGGCTGGTTCTCGGACCATTTGACAATACAGCAGGAATCGGATACAATACGAAATACATCCCCGAAGACACAGCGCAGATTGATCTCACCGCAAAGTATGAAAGTGTCAACAAGCAAATAAGTTGGAAAAAGTTTATGGATGCTGCTTTTGACGGTTTCATTGATTTCGGTGAGGATGTCAATTGGCGAGTTTCCTACGCTTATGCAACCGTAACTTCCCCTGACAAACGAGAAGTGTTTTTTCGATTTAGTAGTGATGACCAAGCAAAAATATGGCTAAATGGCACAGAGGTATTCGCGGATACCAACGCTCAAACAGCAATACTTGACAGACACGCTATTCCCGTAACGCTCAAGGCAGGTAAAAACACCATCCTCGTCAAGGTTTGCAATCAAGAAATGAGGGGTGGATTCTATCTGCGGGTCACAGATGTTGATAGAAAACCTTTTGAGGATTTGAAAATTAACGATGTGCCAGACAATTAGTTGTCACAAGCAGCCGAAAAGCAAAAACGCATCAACCCAACTTTTCCTGCAAACTTATTGGAAACATATTGGATATCTATTGTCTCGAAAACCACAAAAACTTCTGATCACCACACAGAAACAGGTATAATATCAGTATGAAAACAAAACCGATCTCCCATACACAAAAACAACCAGACCAAAAATCTGCAGCACATCCTGCTCAAGAAAAAACCGAGTTCCTCATACAGATGAGAAACATAAAAAATAAAATTTTTTCCAAAATAAGAAAAACGCCTATAAAACCATACAGAGACTGAGTTTATAGCGAATTTATAAAAGTTGCCGTGGTAACAAAAAAGTTACCAAATGGTAACTTTTTAAGTAGGAGTGATCTCCGAATAGCGACCTGTAGCTGTCCGAGCGATTCTCCAAATAGTGACTTTATAGTGAACTTTGAAAATAAAGATACACATTTTCTGTAGGAGCGATCTCCGAATCGCGACCCGTTTGTAGTCGCGCAATTTATTGCCTCTTTTTATCTTTTGTGGTAATATCTAACGCTTCTAACGAAGAAAATTCGAAAATTGAAACCCGCAGGGCATTATACAATTAAACGTTGCATCTCAAAACGAAATTTGCTAAAATAACACTATTGACGATTTTGATTTTTTATAGATTGTAGACGCACATAGCGCTTTTAAATGAAAGGAATTTGCAATGTTTGTTTGTATCGCATGCGGTTATTTGTGGAAAGAAGCGGATGAACCGCCAGACGAGTGTCCGGCTTGCACCGCACCCAAAGAGAAATACATCCCTTACGATGATAGAGCAGAAAGATGGGTAAAACGTGCTGTAGCAGCACATGTCATGTATCCTGATGAAGAAGGTGCTGACCTGCGGGCAGAGAATTCTGCTCTCTCCTCACACATCCGATTCGCCTTGGTTGGTTTACTTGGTGACCTACAGAAAGAATAAAATTGGGAGCTCCGATTTTCAATCGGGGCTTCTTTTTGTTTCTTTCTCGTAATTTTAATTTCACACCAAACCCATACACTTTCTCCGTATATACCGCGTATAAGAGGCACAATTTATTGCGCCTCTTATACACAACAGCAGTGTGTATGGATTATCACGTGGAAGAAAATATACCAATAATTGTTTGGTTATACAAAACATCAGAAAGGAACGGCATTGTCGGTTTTGACACCGATTGGCAAAATGCCGTGATATAAAATGAAACAGATACGTTATCTGCTGATTCTCTTTTTTGTGGCATTACACGGAATAGCATCAGCCCAAAACCTTGCAGACCGGGTGGTGGAACACACTTACCCCAACGGTCTGAAACTCTTGATGATTGAACGCCATACTTCACCTACTGTCGCGCCATACATTCTCTTTAAAGCGGGTTCCGTAGATGAATCTGACGATGCGCGCGGCATTGCACACATGCTTGAACACATGTTGTTCAAAGGCACTAAAACAATTGGCACAACAGACTATGAAAAAGAGAAAGGCGTGCTTGCAGAAATTGATAAAATAGGTGACGCGTTAGACATGGAACATGCCAAAGGCGCGAGGGCAGACGCAGAAAAAATCGCCGAATTGGAAGCGGCACTTAAAACGCAACAAGAAGCCGCGAAAGAATGGATTGTCTCTGGCGAATACACCGAAATCTATACACAACACGGCAGCACCGGATTCAACGCTGGCACATCTGTTGACTATACGATTTATACAGTGGAACTGCCATCTAACAAATTAGAATTATGGGCAATGCTTGAATCTGACCGGCTTAAAAACGCTGTACTACGGGAATTCTATGTCGAACGCGAAGCAGTCAAAGAGGAGCGCCGAATGGTTGTGGATACACGCCCTGGTGGCAAACTATATGAGCAGTTTATGGCGGCGTCCTTTACTGCGCACCCCTACGGTATGCCGATTATTGGATGGCCCTCTGACATCGCGATGCTCAATAGAAAGAAAGCAGCGGAATTTTTCCGTATCCACTATGCACCGAATAACTCCGTGATGGTTATTGTCGGAGATATAAATGTGGAAAAAACCATCAAACTCATCGAAAAATACTTTGGTGATATTCCATCACAACCGCTTCCGGATGAAGTCACCGTTCGTGAACCTGCACAAGAAGGCGAACGTCGAATTGAGGTTGAATTTGACGCTGAACCGCAGATGATGATCGGATTCCATAAACCGACAATACCGCATTTTGACGATTACGTGCTGGATATGATCAGTGCTATTCTATCGGATGGGCGTACATCCCGTTTTTACAAAAACATCGTTGAAGAAGGCGTAGCAGTTTCTGTAGATTCTTTAAACGGATATCCCGGTGCACGTTACGATAATCTCTTTGTGGTGAGTGCTACCCCTCGTTCACCTCATACGACCACTGACGTAGAGGAAGCAATTTACACTCAACTGGAAAAACTGAAAACGGAACCTGTCGCAGAAAAGGAATTTAAACGTATCCTTAAACAGATTGATGCAGGCTTTATCCGCGCGTTGAGTTCAAATGCGGGTATGGCAAATCAACTCGCTTTCTATGAAGGCATTGCTGGCGACTGGCGGTATATACTCAATTGGCGGAAAAAGATGTATGAAATTACACCTGATGACATCATGAGAGTAGCACAAACCTATTTTAAAAAGAGCAACCGTACCGTCGCTACGCTTGTTAAGAAGGAACCTATAGCATCTGAAAGTACTAACGAGGAGGATAGTGAATAATGCAGAAACACATCACGAAAAAACTTTTCTTATGCGTCCTTATCGTCTCTTTTATTGTTTCGGGCAGCTTGCCGTTATGTGCTAAGCCCCATGAAGAGCTGACTTATGAACCAATACAATTTAATCCTCCAGTTCCAGAGAAGCGAATGCTATCAAACGGTATGACGCTTTATCTACTTGAGGATCAAGAGTTGCCGGTATTTGACATCAGTGGACTTGTCAAAACTGGCACTATCTACGACCCCGCGGATAAAATAGGTTTAGCATCTATTTGTGCAAGTGTTATGCGAACCGGCGGCACAATGTCCCGTGAACCGGATGCATTGAACGAAGAATTGGAATCTATGGCTGCTTCCGTTGAGGTCGGTATGTCTCCTGAATACGGGACAGTGAGCCTTTCAACGATGGCTGAGGATATTGAAAAAGGATTAGAAATCTTTGCTGATGTATTACGAAACCCGGCATTCCGCGAAGAAAAACTTCAACTTCGCAAACAGCAAGGAATTGAAGCCATTCGCAGGCGGAACGACAATCCGATCCAATTAGCATGGCGTAACTTCTCCGAGATTCTATATGGAAAGGATCATCCATTCGGTTGGTATTCTGAAATTGAGAACGTAGAGAGTATCACAGTTGACGATCTCAAGGCTTTCCATGCCAAATATTATCAGCCCAATAATGTTATGCTTGCAATTACTGGTGATTTTGATACCAAAACGTTGATTGCACAACTTGAAAAAGCGTTTGAGGGTTGGGAAAACAGTGAGATAGAATTTCCACACATTGCTGCCGTTGAAAATGCACCAAAACCTTCTGTCAACTATATATTCAAAGATCTACCACAAACAACAATGTTGATTGGGCATTTCGGCATCAAGCGGACTCCAGATTTCCCGGATTTCTTTCCACTCCGGGTGATGAATGACATTTTGGGAGAAGGCGGTTTTACCTCTCGTTTAATGAAGGAAGTACGTGAAAAACATGGGCTTGCCTATATGGTCGGAAGTCTAATGCAAACAAGCTTCTATACCAACCCAGGGGAATGGTTCGCGTATTCCCAAACGCGCTCAGAAAAATCCGCTGAAGCAATTTCGCTCATTATCAGCATAATTCGTGACCTACGTGAAAACCCAGTGTCTGATGAAGAACTACAGCGCACCAAAGATTCGCTCATCAACTCGTTTGTATTTGGATTTGAGAGTAGTTCTCAAATCGCATTTCAACAGATGATGCTGGCATATCGAGAATTCGCACCTGACTTCCTTGAAACCTACACAGACAATGTCGCTAAGGTCACCGCAGAAGATGTGCAGGCAGTCGCGCAAAAGTATCTCCATCCCGATGCACTCACGATTGTCACTGTTGGAAATCAGGATAACTTTGACCGACCATTGAGCGAATTCGGAGAAGTCACTGAGATTAAAGTCAAACAACCGGAACCGCCACCTGCTGAACCGATCCCTGAAGCGAGTGATGCAGATGTCGCAAAAGCCAAAGAAATTGTTGCTGCATCCGTTGAGGCACACGGCGGAATTGAGAAATTGAAAGCAGTGAAAAATGCTGTAGCAGATATGCTGACTACCACTCATACGCCAATGGGACAAATAGACTTGAAAGTTGTCCTATATCAGGTCTATCCGGCTAAAATGCGGCAAAATATCGTAACGCCTCAAGGCGAAATTAGTATTTTGTTTGATGGCAAAGCGGGTTATGCTGTCTCTGCAATGGGCGTGCAACCGTTACCTCCCGAAATGACAACCTCCCTGAATGATGCTATTTTTAGGGACACGGTCCCGCTTCTGGTACACCTTACAGAGAACGATGTCCCGGTTCAATACGCAGGAACGGAAGAAGTGGACGGAAAACAGGCGGCTGTTTTGCTTGTCAAACAACCTTCAGGCGAAATGGTCAGGGTTTTCATCAGTGAAGAAACCCACTATGTAGTTAAGTTCGCCTTCCGCGAGACTGAACAGGGAGCGACAATGGACAAAGAAACCTTCTTTTCTGATTTTCGCGAAGTTGAAGGCATTACATTCGCGTTTCACGTTGTGCAAAATGTCAATGGTGAACTCTACACCGATAATCGTATCAAGGGTGTCAAGTTGAACACTGAACTTGACGATTCACTTTTTGAGGTGCCTGAGTGAAAACGTTGAATTTGCAAGTCCGATATTTTCAAGATAGCACACCAGCAGATGAACCGTGCCGTGAAACAGCGTTTGTCCGACGTGAATTTGAAATGCCGTTGCCGATTGCGGAAACCGCTTTGGTCCTCGTGGATTTATGGAACGTGCATTTCATTGAAACTTGGATAGAACGCGCAAAACAGGTAACCGTTGATTGTGTTGTACCAGTGATAGATGCTGCGAGGAAAGCGGGTCTGACAATCGTTCATGCCCCTTCACCGTCCGTAGCGGCACAATATCCACAACTTGAACGGCATAAACCACCTGAACCTTCAACACCTTCCGCGTGGCCACCCTCCGATTTCCGAGGCAGAGAGGGTGACTACGCCGTTTACCGTGGTCCACGCAGTCAACCACCAGGTATCGGCATCCATTGGGACAAACTTGCCTCACAACTTTCCATGTCCCCCGCCATTGACGTGAAAGAGGATGAATTTGTCATTGCAACCGGACAGCAGTTGCATGAATTACTCGAAGAAAGGCGAATCTTGCATCTTATCTTTGCTGGTTTCGCAACGAATTGGTGTGTTTTAGGTAGGGATTACGGTATCCGTTCTATGTCAAGGTATGGATATAACATTATTCTGCTCCGCGATGCTACCACAGGTGTAGAGTTTCCCGATACTTACGATAACCTATTCACAACAGAGATCGCAATTCGGGAAGTAGAGCAGCAGTATGGATTTAGTGCGTCAAATGCTGATTTCTTTGCAGCTGTTGACGGGCTGCCAGAGTAGTTGCGCTTTGACGTTGAATGTAGTCGTTAATTTTTGTTGAATCTGCAACGGGTGGATATATATCCACCCGTTTTACTTTGCAAAATCATAACTAATTTGGTATACTATCAATGGGGTAAATCGTAAGTTCTACCTTGTGTAATAGACTTGAATCAGTGGCAAATTATCTGATATCAATCCATGTATTCTTATGAACGATGAACCTATTCTAAATGTCATCTTTTTTCGTGCTGATTCTGGACAGGCTCCTGTGCAGCAATGGCTCAGAGGACTTGAAAAAGCGGACAGAAAGGCGATTGGTGAAGATATAAGATTGGTGCAATTTGGCTGGCCCTTAGGTATGCCTCTTGTTAGAAAAATGGAAGATCAATTATGGGAAATTCGGAGTCATCTTAGGAAAAGACGGATTGCGCGGATTCTTTTTTCCATTAGAGATAACAAGATGCTGCTGTTACATGGCTTCATCAAAAAATCTCAAAAAACCCCGCAGAGGGATTTAAATGTGGCACGGAATCGAAGAAAATTATGGCAAAGAGGAGAATCTTTGTATGAATAAATATGAAGGTGACAACTTTGAGGATTTTCTCAAAGAAGAAGGTATCTATGAGGAAGTAACAGAACGCGCACTAAAAAGGTTATTAGCGCTAGAAATTGAGGATATGGTAAATGCAGCAAACCAAAACAAAACAACATTTTTTGAAAAGACAAACACTGACCTTGTAGAATTGAACTATTTCCTGTTTGATTTAGAAAATACTGTGATTACATCAGAACTGTTAAAAAGTTTTACGCTTGAAGCAAAGGAAATGAAAATCGATCCTGTGCAGTTTAATGATCCTCTATTCGAGTCAGAAGAATTGTTAAATCGCCTGCTTACTGAAGAAGCAGCTGCTTAACTAATCAAAAAATTTACTGCTTTAGAATCATCAATTGCCTTAATATCACGGCAAATATAAATTTGTCAAATAACCATCTTACATCAATTTTCAAGAGGGATTAAGATGACTACAGAAGTGAAATTTTTTATTCCCAAAGCAAAAGACGATGCCCAAGCAGAGGAAGTCTGGAAATCTGTCAAAAAGTTTGCGGAAAAAAACTTAGAATGGGATGTTTCAGATCGGCGTATTTTTAGTATTGCTTACCAGAAGCATGGTGAAGACTATTATGTGGAGGTTGGAAAACCTAATCCTCGTAACGGTGAACTTGTGATTGCAATACTTAAGTCAAACACCTATCTTGTTTGTACACCAAATCGAGGCGTGCTGCGGGGTATGCCGATCTTAGTAGGTGGATCTGAATTGACGGAGATCACGGATTTCCCATCGGACTGAAAATTTACACATTCTAATGAACAGTTAAACCCTAAATCAAAAGAATCCTAAAAATTACTGGACTCCGTTTACATGCGTTTTACCAAACATTAGAGAATATAACATATTTACAACGATTCATTGAAGCGTTTGTAATAGGCCTCATCGTTATCAGAAGAAATTTCTGTAGATTCTTGATTTTTGGAAAAACGGACTCAAACTCATCTTCAGCTAATAATTTGTCAATTGTAGCACAGATAGTTTTTTCAGAAATCTGTTGGACAATCACCATATCAGATGCCCAAAAATAGAGACCATCAGCACATTCTTCCGTCTTTTGGTATCGCTTCATTAAGGTTTCAATATTTTGAAGCGTAAAAAAAATAGCTGAGTAACTCTCTCCGTTTGGAAAAGTGACTTCAACATCAACATTATCGTTATTGGAATCAAGAGGAGTAATTCCACGATAGATAGTTAGTTCGTAATCATTGTGTTTAATAATTGTGTCCGGTCCGTTCATAGGTATTCGGTAGGAGCGATCTCCGAATCGCGACCCGTTTGTAGTCGGGAATCGGAGTTCCCTCCTACAACAAGATGCTATGATCCTAAATACTTACAATCCTTGTAATGCTGTGATAATCTGCGTTGAAGTTGTCCGATGACCGAACCTGCGTCCAATATCTGTCCACACAATTGTTCCCTCTTCATTTACAATAAATGCTGAAGGATTTGCCCAATTCATACTTCCTTGATCAAGTACGTTGTATGCATCAATAGCTTCAAAATCTTCGTCTGAAAGCACCGGGAAAGTTAATCCCAGTTCATTGCGCGTAAGAGAAGCACCAAACGGGGTATCCCCACTAATTGTGATCAATTCTGCAGCACCTGCATCTTTAATCCCTTGATATCCATCTCGCAACTCCCTGAGTTGCCCTAAACAGTTCGGTCACGTCCCAGTTGAATAAAACTGAATTACTATCACTTTCCCAGCATAATCAGAGAGCGAAACGATATTGCCATCAGCATCTGGCAGTGAAAATGCTGGTGCTGTTGCACCGATTGCCAATCCTTCTCCGGGACCCAACGGATCAGGTTCTGGCGTAGTCTCCATTGTTTGTTCTGGCGTTGTTTCCATTGTTGGTTCGGGTGTCATAATGTCGGTGTCTTGTGGATCAGGTGTTAAAAGATCGCCGATTTGGTCTGTTTCAAAACAACCAAAACACAGAAACACAGCGAAAATTAGCGCGATGTAAACGAGTCGGTTAATAACTTTAATTCTCATATTTCACTTCTCCCTTCATCATTTTGTGATTGCATCCATTGGTGAATATCGGCGCGCATCTTTTCAAGTATTGGGCGCGATGTCGCTTCAAATGCTAAATTATTGAATTCGTAAGGATCTGCATGGACATCATACAGTTCCTCAACAGGATGGTGTTGTGTCAAATAAACGAGTTCTGCAGTTTTTGGATCGTTCTTTGCCTTTTCTATCCAACTGTTCCACACTTCAGCATGACTTTCTGGAATCCCTTTTACCTTCGTAAAATGGGTTGTCCAAGTATTTTCAGGCATCAAGTTTAGAATGTATTTGTATTGACTATCTCTGACACAGCGCTGCGGAAAGACGTTCATATCCCCATCGCGTGTATGCGTACCGTAGATTTTATCACGGAAGTTTACTTGTTGTCCACATAAAACATTTTTAAAACTTCGACCATCTAAATCTTTAGATGGTTCACCGCCAGCAACGTCTATGAGCGTTGGTAAAAAGTCAACATGCGAAATCATCGCATCAGTAACGGTGGCAGCTGGTATCACACCGTGCCACCTGGCGATAAACGGGAGGCGAATACCGGTATCATATAAGGTCCATTTACAGTGTGGCCACTCAGAACCGTGATCAGTTGTGTAGATTAAAAGTGTGTTGTCAACATATCCATGTGTTTCCAACATTTTCTCAATGTCACCGATGTGGTTATCCATTGTTGTGATGTCTTGATAGTAGTTAGCAAGTGCTTTTCGGGCAATAGGTGTATCTGCGATGTAAGGTGGTAATGGTAAAGCATCGGGGTCATAGATTTTGTTAGGTTCCCATGTGACGTGTGGGTTGCTATCGCCCAGAATCAAGCAGATTGGCTGATTAGGATTCTCTTGCCGATGAGCGAAAAGAAAACGTTCCACTGGCGCGGTATCAAGACCTTCTGCACGGTATTTCCGAACATGTTCTGCACGCTTTGGCAGAAAGCCACCGATATATTCAAAGTCAAATAGCTTTTCAGGTTTCACATGTGTTTTGCCTGCAATCGCAACCCGATAGCCGAGTTTTCTAAGCAATTTCGGCAGAGTGTCAAGATGGGAGTGGCATTCCGTATGATTTCCCATAGCACCGTGCCGTGCAGGATAGAGTCCTGTATACAATGTTGAACGAGACGGTGCGCAGGTCGGTGTAGGTGTGAAGGCATGTGTAAAACGCATCCCTTCTGATGCAATACGATCTAAGTGTGGGGTTTGAATGTGAGTGTTTCCATAACAACCGAGATATTCCCATCCGTGGTCATCAGAAAGGTAAACAACGATGTTCGGTTTCTGCATCAATTATTCCTTCGCTATATGGAAAGGCTTGGGTTTTTCAGCGTTGTCATTCTTTATTTCAACATTTTCTGGAGGAAATTGACTACAGACTTCACCATTTTTCATTGCCCAGGGGAAGCTATTCAAGATGCGTTTGCTCGTTCTGATAATGTGCGGATTTGTCCATACGCCAGCAACAGCGATACGGCTGTGTTCGCTTGGATTCGGCGGGCTATAGTGCCACATGCTACTATGCCAAAAAACGACATCACCAGGGTCTAATTCAATATGATGTACGTCACGTACTTTGAGCATCTCCTTAACTGCTTCACGTGGGAGTTCGCCGTGTATGCTATCTGGATATAGCATGTGCTCAACAATTTCTGTCTTATGACTACCCGGTATAAATTGCATACATCCATTTTCTCGTGTTGCCGGTTCAAGCGGTATCCAGAAATTGAAGGGTTCTGTTTCGCCATCGCGCCACAGTCCGTTATCTTGATGCCACGGCGTGGCACTTCCAGTGCGAGAAGGTTTTAGAAAACAACTATTGTACTTCACAATGATGTCGTCCCCAAGAAAATAACGCGCAATGTTGAGCAGTTTTTCACCCGCGTAGATGTTGTGCCAGATAAGTGGTGATTGGATACAGAAGTTTGCTAATTTACGGTAACGTGCAATCTTTCCTTGTGGTGTATCGTTCATAGGATCCATCGGGTCTAAATCGACGAACTGCCCCGGTTCAGGTAACATGATAACGTTTCGAATCACACCACGAAGCTCAGCGGCAAGGTCACGCGAGATGATATTACGTAGTATAAAATAGCCTTCGGTTTCATATTGCGTTTTCTGCTTAGTGGTCGGTTCCCATCGCTCCATAAAAAGTTGTCCTTTCTGTCTAAATTATACAAAATCTTTGTAAAATACAAAAAATTTAGATTTTCTGACAAAAAATGTAAAAATTTTGTAACCACCTTTTATTTTTTAACGTAGTCTTTTTATAAGGTGTTTTAATAGTCGGAAACTATGCTGCTAAAGGCGTTGTCCGCATTTCTCTTGCTTGATAACACAAAATCTATAATTAACAGAGAAATCTCTCTTCTTTATGTATTCTGCAAAAGCAATTTAGCAGATACTGAATACAGTGTCAATTCGTTTTAGAAATTGGCACCCGCATGTTTCCACTTCACCAACTCAATCCGGTAGACAATTTATTCAATGTTTTGTAAACACAAATACGGAAAACTAAATGCTAACGAAAGAAATGGTACAAGACATTCCGTCTGAACCAGGTGTCTACTTCTTTTATGGTGCATCTGGGAAAATCCTGTACATTGGTAAGGCGAAATGTTTGCGAAAACGGGTACGTTCCTACGTCCATAAAATCAAAAATCGCCGTTCCAAAATTAAGCGGCTTATCAGATGGACAACAGCTGTACATTATCAGATTTGCCAATCGGAACAAGAAGCACTTTTCCTTGAATCGCGTTTAATTAAACAGCATCAACCATCCTATAACTCTGCGCTGAAGTATGGAACGCAGACATGGTATATTCGGATAAATATAGATGAAGATTTTCCACGACTTGAAAGAGTCCCAGAACCTCAAGCGGATAACGCGAGATATTTCGGTCCGTTATCAAGTCGTAGATGGACTGATGAAGCAATTGATGTTTTACAGCGAATTTTTATGGTACGCACTTGCCAAGAAATGATAACACCGCTTGTGGGTTACCGTGCTTGCCTACAATACGACATGAAACGTTGTTATGCGCCTTGCGCAGCGCTCATTACCCGTGAACTTTACAGAGAAATGATAATGAATATCATAAATTTGCTTGACGGAGAATATGAAAAAGTACAAGCGAACCTCGTAGCAAGACGTAACAGCGCATCCGCAATGCTTCAATTTGAACGGGCAGCCGCTATTCACAAGCAGCTTCAACGGATACAAAAGGTATTTCCATTCCTTGACGCACACAGAGAGAACCAAAATAAATCCACTTATGGATAGCAATTTGAGGAATATAGTGGACTATAGAAATAATTCTACATTTCCTCTGTAGGAGCGATCTCCGAATCGCGACCTGTCGGGAATCCAAATCAAGAAATCAACGGTATGAATACCTTTTTGGTATTCACCGGGTATGAATGCCTTTTGGCATTCCCCGGAGTTCCCTCCTACAAAGAGAATCAACTCATAACGAACCAACAAATCCTATTTATGAGATACGCTCTACATATTTGCTAAAAAAGATTTGACAGAAATATAATATTATGGTATTATGATGTATGTAAATAACTAAGGAGGTTAAACGATGTATATCGCGAGATTTACGCTGATTACTCTCGTTACCTTTGTATTCTTGATGGGTTGTGGTATGGTCGGTCAGCAAGCAGAAATGGCCGAAGAAACCACAATGGCTGCGGAGGAAAAACCGATGGATGAATTAGCGGTTCCAACGCCAGAAAAAGCTGCCTATCAGGAAGTGACACTTCAGGTGGAGGGCATGACATGAGCCGCGTGTCCCGCCGCAGTGCAGGATGCACTGAGTAAGGTCACAGGGGTTTCAGAGGTTGTCAGTGTCAACCAAGCCACCAAGAAGGCTGTCGTAAAAGTTGAAAAGGGCAAAGTTAAAAACGATGCTCTGATTAAAGCTGTTGAAGCAGATCCGCGCTTTACGGCAACTGTTGTTAACTAACAGTTTATAAGGGCGAGTGAACTCGCCCTTCATCTTATTTATTTGGGCAAATTGCCCAATAATATCCAATACTTTTGGAGATAGTGAAGATAAACTACAAGACATAAGAATATTCTAAATTATTGTGGTGAATCTATCAAAGGGAGTTTTTTCAAATGTTAAATAAAGCGCTTATCTGCATTGTAATGCTGGCATTTGTCTTTGGGTGTGCTAACCAGCAAAAAGATACTGAAGAGAAACCAGCAGAAGAGACGCAACAAACTGAGGCTGTAGAGCAAGCACAAGAAACTGAAGCAGCAGAAGAGACGCAAGAAGCTGAAATCGCTGGTACTATTGAAGAAGTCAGTTTGACAGTTAATGGTATGACGTGAGGCAACTGTGTCTCCGCAGTGCAGTCTGCACTCGCTCAGGTAACAGGTGTCACAGAGGTCGTCAGCGTTTCTCAAGCCGACAATAAGGCTGTTGTGAAAGTGAAAAAGGGCGAAGTTAAAACTGACGCCTTAGTTCAAGCAGTTGAAGCGGATGCCCGTTTTACTGCCAAAGTGATTGAATAAAATGGGTTTGTATACGGAGGTATTTTCACACTTCCATTTACAAAACCCTTCTTTTTCAACCCTATTTCAATATCGTTTAAACCTCATGCGCTACAAAGCACATGAGGTTTCTTTTATGCTTAAAGTTTCAACGTAAAAATGAAGAAATTTATCTTAGGATGCACGTTTATCATGACGTTAATGCAACCCATGCGCGGATATGCGAAGGAAATTCCGCCTGTGTTTGAAAAAATAGATCCGTATTTAACTACTCCTGCTCAAGGACACCTCTATGAAATTCCGGTCGTCATTATGAGATTTTTACCTACCACAGACGGTGTCAATCTGGATGTTACCAAAGCACCCGATTTTTGGGAATTAGGTGAAATTTCTTTAGAAGAACTCAAGGCAAGGATTGATCTTTTTGACAAAAGAGTCAAGTTTATGCTTGAAGAAGGAACTCGGTTTAGGGGCTATAAAAACCCTTCGTCTGTGCCTTCAATCGGTTATCGGGTGATTGAATACATTACCGTTTATGAACAGACGCCTCAAGGTCCGGTTACTGGTCATTTAAAGGACGGGAGTCCTTTGTATTCGCCTGATTATCACAAAATTTTCAAGCGATTCAATATGGAACATTATGTTAATGATTTAGGTGTGAAAGAGATATGGATATGGATGGGTGGTGTAAATTCAGATTTTCCTTGTTATGACCCAGCTATCCATAAACATGAAGATTTTAGGAACTGGTGGGAATCGAATATGTCAAGTTCACTAACGGGTGATATTTCCAACAGTAACCGAGATAACACCGATCTGCCTATCTACAATTCAACTTATACCGTTTATGGACAAAATTTCAGGAGGAGCCACGCTGAAGCGGTGCATAATCATGGGCATCAGTTGGAGGCAATTTTGAGCCACGTCAACCATCTACAATTCGGCAATACGGATCTATTTTGGAAAAAATTCGTTGGTCAAGATGAAAACGGGGAGTTTATTACTGGGCGCGCAGGTTGGACACACATGCCACCGAATACGACGAAACACTACGACTATACCGATACGATGACGCTCGTTGAAAGCGATATTGAAGATTGGACACCAGATAATAGTGGAACAAAAAAATTAGTTAATGTTGATACTTATGGAAAATTGAAATATGCATGGCCAGACTCGAACCCTGACAAAATTGTTCAACGTGTAGAGTCGCAGTGGTATATCTACTGGATGCAGAATATGCCTGGATACAAAAACGGCATTCAGTATGAGAACAAGGCGATGACAAATTGGTGGGTGTTTACTGCTGATTGGGATAAGGCTATTTCAGCTGGTGTCGGGCTTGTTTCAAAAGACTAATTGAAATCATTGTGCACATATAATAACAAGTTAACATAATTTTTCTTGGCATTAGGCGCGTTTAGAAATCGCGCCTACCGTCTTCGTAGGTGCGGTTTCTAAACGCACTATAGGCGTCAATTTAAGAACAAAATTGCTGGCTCTTTCTTGTTGGAGGGCTTTGTAAGCCCGATTTATTTTATGAGCCATAACCTATTATATCGGGGTTGAAAACCCGCTGCATGCCAAAAGCGCATGCAGCGTTGATTCACTCCAACAAGAGGAAATATCCTTAAATTGATGGCTATGGCTCGTTTACAAACCACGCCTACCAAGGGAGGACTACTGAATTAACATTTGTGTTGCATTGCTCAAGCACCTCGACTTAATGGATGTTCGCGATTCAAAATTGGAAAAGGTACGCGCCCACCTGTGAGTTGCGATTCATAAGCACCCAAAATCATCTCTAACGCAGCAACAGCATCTTCAGCAGCGGAAATCGGTTTACGGTCATTCTCAATCGCATCAATTAAATCACGAATAGCCAATTCGTTACCACTGGAGAATGGTGTTTGGTCAAGGTCAATCGCTTCCCACTCCTGTTCTTGATTTGAAGGAACTAACACGGGATACGGATAAACCATAAGGCGATTCGCAACATCACCACGAAGTGAAAAAGTGCCTTCACTCCCAACAATCTCCATGCCGTATCTTCCTGAACCAGCTTGATCCTTACGTGATTGGAAAAAACCAGAAACGCCGCTCTCAAAAGCGAAGTAACTATTGATGCAATCACCAGCAACCGGTCCAACGGGTTCAGTCGGTTCGTGGTCATCATCATAGGCAATCTCTTTACCGTCTTTGGTAACGTGGGACTGCATCCATGCAACATCACCTACGAAAAAACGCATCATATTGAATAAATGTGTGCCGAGGACAATCATATCCTCACCGCCACCGCGATGATCCTGTTTTCCACTGGCATAAATGGCTTGAACAGTGCCAATTTTGCCATCGTCAAGCATTTGTTTGATGGCATGTGTTGCAGGAAGGTAGACTGCCTGATGCGCTATAGCCACCTTTAATCCCTGTTTTTTCGCTGTCTCAACAATTATATCACCATCTGCAAGTGTGCTTGTCATCGGTTTCTCGCAGTAGACGCTACATCCTGCTTCAAGACAAGCAGTTACCATAGCAACATGTTCAGATGTCCAACGCGGACAGACACTTACAATGTCAAGCGTCTCTTTTTCCAACATGTCGTGAAAATCGGCGTAGCTGCGCAACGCTCCTGTTTCTTCGGTAGCTTTTGCTCTACCTGCTTCATCAGGGTCAGAAATAGCGATAAATTCAACATTTTCTATGTTTTTATATGCAATATGCAATCCGTGTCCAAAGTTTCCAGAACCGGTATGTCCGATTGCTGCTGCGCGATATGTCTTTTGACTCATAAAATTATACCTCTTTCATAGGGTTATATAGAACTAAAGGTGTGTCTACCAATTTATTAGAAAAATGAGGATACCGAATATCGGGATTAAAGCAATCAATACTTTTACCTCAAGTAGACACTTCCTATAACGTTGAATGGGAGAATTTTCCGCCGTTGATCTATCCAAAAATCTAATTCTTCGATCTATAGACGGATGTGTATTGAAAATCTCAAGAACAAAACGAATTGTTTTCGGAAGTCCGCTGAGAAATCCAATGTTTTCTAATGCGGATTTAAATGCTTCCGGGTTTTTGGTTAGGTCGACTGCATATAGGTCAGCTTGGTGTTCAAAACGTCGAGACAGAAAATTAAAGAAGACTTTAAAATAGAATACAAAAAAGAGAATTGAGACAATTGAGGTGAGAATTGGGTATCCCTCGAGAAATGGCTTTATCGGCTTTACGACCACTTGGTAAAACAGCACAGAACTTATGAGATAACCGAACACAAGGCAGCAGGAGATAAGGAGGTGTCTATGGCGAATGTGTCCGATTTCATGAGCCACAATTGTCTCAATCTGTTCATCTGTAAAATTGCGTAAGAGCGCATCCGTTATGAAGATTTTACGGTTGCGTGGGATTATTCCAGCGACAGCAGCGTTTGCTATCGCTAAACCTCCAGTTTTCCACACGGCAATATCTCGGTACTTCATTCCACTCCGTTCTGTTAACAGCTGCAGTTTCTGCCTCAGTATTGTATTTGTTAGTGGTTCAGTTTTCCACAGGAATTGCATCAATAAAGGGGCAATTACGAATGGAAGCACAAGTAGCGGAAGAAGAACTCCTACAGCGACGAAAGGTTGCACCGTTTCAGGAAGCAGATGGGTCAGATCAAGAACCGCATTAATTACTAACAGTGGAATTAGTGGGAGGAGAAGAAGTCTGAAATTGAAACTGAGAAATTCCCATCGTTGTTTGGATTGCCTCATGTGCCCTTCATACATTAAAACTTGGATACTGAGCAACCCGACAAAAAGAGGAACAAGAGAAAGAATCTCCCGCGAGTGATGAACCATTTCTAAAAATGCGAAGCGTTCATTGATAAATCCTGGAAAGTTCAAAAAGTACAGAATACAGACGTAACCGACTAAACTTAAGATTTCAAAAATAATTGTAGCACGTAAGGCGGTCAACCTCCTTGTGAGATAAGCGAGAAAGACAGGTCCTGCTGTAATTACGCATGTCCAATAGATGATTTGAACGTTGTTGAATTCTACGCCCGATTCAGGTGGTTCATAGCGAATTAAAAAGATGAGTCCGGCGATTAAAACGATACTTGTGTGTGCCATAACATCTTTTTAATCCTTCTTGATATTTACGTTAATATGTGATGTTCTCGTCAGGTATAGTTGAGGATGCTTACTATTATCGTAGACTCTACCTCTTCCAGAGCGTACAGCGGCACCGTCAAGGAGATGCCATTGCGTGTAGTCATGTTGAACCATCAACTAATCTCCGCTGCCAAACGCATCAGCATGTTCTGCGAATTTGAAATCCAATTCAGTAATGCCGTCTGCATCGTGTGTGCTCATGTCAATTGTTACGCGATTGTAGACGTTGAACCATTCAGGATGATGATTCATAGATTCTGCGATTAACGCGAGTTGTGTCATAAAACCGAACGCCGAAACGAAATTATCGAATTGGAATTCCTTATGTAATTTTCCGTTTTCAATAGTCCAACCGTTGAGTTTCTCTAAGTTTTTCTGAATTTCAGAATCTGAAAGTTTCTTTCGTGCCATGATGTGCCTCCGCAAGAATGAAGTGTAAAATTTTAGTGGAATATTACCTCATATTAAGTTAAAATTGTAGTGGAAATATAAGATAATATCAAGTAAAAACATTCCTAAGTATAAAGAAGGAGAAATAAATGGCTCTTGCAACAACGCTATATTTTCCAGAAGTAGGTCCTCAGTGGGAAGACTGGGTCCAAGTTATTAACGTAGGTACAGAAGAAACCCGTGTGACAGGAATAGCAAGACACGCTGCCAACGGTCAACCTACTTGGTCTGATGAAAAAGAGATTTCCCCATTTGAATGTTGGACACCGAACGTAGAAGCAATTAAACAGAACTCCTCAATGCAGCTTAGTGCGGATGAACCGATTGTGGCTGAACGACACATGCACAACAAAACAAATATTCTCGATTTCGTAGGTGCGGCGGAGGAATATGAAACAGTCGGATTGCGTCTGTTCTTTCCAGAATTGGTTCCTGGAGCATTAGACTGGTTCCGATTTTTGAACGTTGGCGAGGCGGATGCGTTGGTAAACATAATCGTCCGTAATCGACGCGGCGATATCGTCAGGCAACGCCACCACCCAATCAAACCGCTATGTTGTTGGGACATTGCTGAAGGCTTGATGGGGAATGTGCAAGGGACGCTTGAGGTACAAAGCACACAACCCATTGTTGGGGAACGTCACCTCCACTATCAAGGTGGAAAAACTTGTGTTGGACAATACGGTCAAGTTATTTCTGATGCTCCGAAAACCCTATACTTTCCAGAGGTGGGACCCGCATGGCGAGACTGGGCAATTATTGTCAACGTCGGTAGAGAAAGTGCTGAGGTAACAATGATTGCACATGAAGATGGCACTGGGAACCCCGTGACGACGATGGAACGCGAATTGGATCCTTTTGAATGCTGGATTCCGAAGATGGAGGATATTAAAATAAAATCTTCCATTTTGATACGGAGCGATCAACCGATTGTGGCTGAACGACACATGCATAGTGGTACCGCTGTCATTGATCTACCAGGGGCATCCGAAGAAGGTGGTCATGTAGGACTTCGGCTGTTTTTTCCGGAAGTAGCGAGTGGCGCAAAAGACTGGTTCCGTTTCCTTAATGTTGGAGAAGACGACGCATTGGTTAATATCATTGTCCGAAATAAAAAAGGTGATATTCGACGGCAAATTCATAGACGGATAAAGCCTCGATGTTGTGCAGATGTTGACGAAGGCGCTATGGGGAACGTACGTGGTTCTGTTGAAGCGCAAAGTTCACAACCTATCGTTGGTGAAAGACATCTCCATTATCAATCTGGACATAGAGGTGCGGTTGTCGGTGAATACGGTGTCGTTATTGGTGAGTAAAAGATGGCATGGATTCAAACGGTAGATGAAGCAGATGCGATCGGCA
Source organism: Candidatus Poribacteria bacterium (assembly GCA_965219695.1). Taxonomy (GTDB): domain Bacteria; phylum Poribacteria; class WGA-4E; order WGA-4E; family WGA-3G; genus MSPOR6. The sequence continues at coordinate 546,051 of CBDCOJ010000029.1, forward strand.
TCGTGAAAGAGGAATATGACGCAGCGATAGCACGGGCAGGTCGTCTTTACAATATTGTCAAACTATTCAGTGTTCGTCCGAAAAGTATGCGCGCTTTTGTTGATCTTTACAAGGCGGTGATGCATGACCCTGAATCTCCGCTCAGTCGGACACAACGCGAGATGATTGCTACTGTTGTTTCTAAGGTAAATCAATGTCATTACTGAACGGTTGCACATGTGGATGAGTTGCGGGACCAACTCACAGATAAACATCTTGCAAAACATATTGCATCAGATTTCCGAACCGCAGACATTGATGATACTACGAAAGCTATGCTTGAATTCGCAGTCAAAGTGACTGAAGCAGCGCATACCGTCACCCCCGCAGATTTAGATCACCTTCGGGGTCATGGTCTCACTGATGAAGCATTGTTTGCAATTGTAGAGGTTGTAGGGTTTTTCAGTTATGTCAATCGGATAGCGGACGCATTCGGAATTGAATTAGACGATTTTTTACAACAGAGGTGGACAAGTGAACCTGAATAATAAAATAGCAATTGTGACAGGAGCAGGACAAGGTATCGGTGAAGCAATTGCCCTTAGACTTGCCAATGCAGGGGCAGATGTCGCAATTATGGATTTAAACCTGTCATCTGCTGAATCTGTCGCCAAAGAGATAGAACAACTTGGTCGGCAAGCACTTCCTATTCAAGCGGATGTTTCACAGTCTACCGATGTCAACGCTGCTGTAGACAAAGTCCTTTCCGAATTTGGACGCGCTGATATTCTTGTGAACAATGCTGGAATCGCAGGTCGAACATTGCCACTAACAGATTTAGATGAATCAGATTGGGATACCGTAATCGGTGTGAATCTCACGGGAGTTTTCCTCTGTTGTAAGGCAGTTATTGACACGATGATTGCACAAGATTACGGCAGAATCGTAAATATCGCCTCAATTGCTGGTAAAGAGGGCAACCCAACACTTATTCCGTATTCTGTGTCTAAGGCAGGTGTTATCTGCTTGACAAAAGCACTTGCAAAAGAAGTGACAGACTACAATATCCGCGTGAATGCGGTGTCCCCTGCTGTAATCGGAACACCGATTTTGGAGGGTATGGCACAGTCTACAATTGACTATATGGTAGGTAAGATTCCGTTGGGACGCGTTGGAAAACCTGAAGAGGTTGCTGCTGTGGTGAATTTCTTAGCGTCAGATGAGGCGAGTTTTGTTACGGGGCAGTGCTACGATGTGAGTGGTGGTAGGGCGACGTATTAGGCACACCTCTTCTGTAGAAAACTGTATTACCTGCTCAATATCAACATCCAGGGTTATTCAGTTTTTGGTTTTTCTTACGAATTTTTAACATCTGTTATATGACCCAGAACGGTAGGTGCGGTTTCTAACCGCACCGAATTGAGATCAAAGACCTTCTATTGACTTTCCTTGTAGGATGCGGTGCGGTTAGAAACCGCCCTTGTATATTAACTTTTAGTAAACTTCAATAACGGTAAACTCTTAAAACTAAATAACCCTGATCAACATTAGGGTTATTTAGTTTTCGGTTTTTCTCCAATATTTTTTCACATTTCTATAAACTATCTGTAGGTCGGGTAGAGTTTACGAAACCCGACACGTTTATATCCTGTCGGGTTTCGTAAACTCTACCCGACCTACGAAATAAACTCTCAGTAACACTCATCAACTGAAAATTCATAAAACTGAATAACCCTGGATCAACATCAAAGTGTATTGACTTCAAAATAATAAAGTGTTATACTGTTGTGCAAAAAGTAGCAATTATGTTTTTAAGTGGATATAAAAACCATCCAAGGTAGAATTCGCGAAGGTAATTATCTTGCTAAGCCCCATGCTATTCAACATGCTTTGAAAGAAGGATTTGCACGCAAACATATAGTTGAAGCGATTCTAAATGGTGAGATCATTGAGGAATATCCGGAAGTAGACCGAGTATTGATTTGTGGGTATTCAACATTCGGCGAAAACGGTGAAAACACCTCATTTTATTTGCATATTGTCTGTGAATATACCCACCCAGTCTTTGTAGAATTTGTAACTGCGTATATTCCTGATGAAACCCAATGGGAACGCCCAACCTTCAAGCATAGGGTACAGAAAAAGAGATAACTTATGACTATGAAACCTACACCGATTTGTGCACAACACAACACAGAAAAAGTGTGGCAACAGGCTGTATTTGAATACAGTGAGGACGATATATCTGTCCGAGTAGAAAAAGTATGGGCATGGGTTTGTCCTGAAGATGGAGAACCTTCTTTCACACCTGAAACGTTAGATGCCCTGATTGATACAGTCCGGGAACTCATTGATACTGCTAAACGTGCAAGAAAGCGGACTCCTGCATTAACGGATTATGCAATTGCTGTTGAGTAGTGTTTTCCCTGTAACATTTATCAACCTGATATACCTTCAATCTTGGTAATTTCATCGTCCTATAAATCCCGCTATATGCCAAATGTACATGTGGGGATTTGGAAAAATGTCATGCGCGCATTTGGGTTGATTCACAGAAAAAGCGGGCACAGAGACCCGCTTGTAGAATCTAAATGAGACTCTGATTATTCTGCGATACAGTATAGATATTCGCTTCCACGCAAGTATAATTCTGAACCAACAATTACAGGAGACGCATTGAAACTATCTTCCAATGTGTTTGTCGCCAGAACTTCAAATTTAGGTCCGTGTTGTATAACAGCCACAGCACCGTTACGACTTGCAACATAGACACGGTCAGCAGCCCCAACAATTGAAGCATACAAACCTCTTATACCATCTAACCTACTTGGACCATAGAGTAGAACACCTGTTTTACTATTGATCGCTGAGATAATATTGTCACGATTAAGAAAGTATAGAATATCTCCATGTAACAGCGGCGATGGCACATAAGGCGTGTTGCGATCATGCTCCCAAGCGATAGCTTCTTCGGATCCGGTAATGTCACCTACAGCATTTGCAAGGTTGACCGCTTGTAATGCGGCGCCTCTGAAACCACTGATAAGATAAACGAACCCATCGGCAGCTATAGGGGTGGGTATAACGTTTCCTGTCATACCGCCACATTCCCATAACACTTCGCCAGTTTCCAAATCATAACTGCGCGACCTATTTGTAGCAGAGACAATTACCTGCGCTTTTCCGCCCTGTTCCACAACAATTGGTGAAGTCCATGTGGTGCGTTCATCTCTATCCATTTTCCATAGTTCATCGCCAGTTCGTTTATCAAGCGCAACGATGAAGGAAGGACCCTCATGGTCTTGGACGATAACGATTGTATTTCCGTGAATGATAGGGCAGCTGCCTTCACCAAAGGTATTCCTTTTCCGCATTTGCCCAATATCCTTCTCCCACTTGATATTTCCCTTCATATCCAAGCAGTAGAGTCCACGAGAACCGAAATATGCATAGATGTGTTCTCCATCGGTTACAGGAGAATTGGATGCGAAACTGGCAGTATCATGGATTCCTTCATGGGGTACTACCTCTCGTAGTGTTTTTTTCCACAAGACGTCCCCGTTGCTCCGGTTGAGAGCCATAATGTTGAACTTATATGGGACTGCATTTCGGTCATTACCTCGACCTCTCCCACGTTCTTGCGGTAGGAAACCACTAAATGGATTGAAATCAGCGGATTTTTCTTCAGCATCTTCTTTTACTTCCGGTTTTTCACCCTTAATTGCTGTCTGGATGTAGATTTTATCTTCCCAGATTATTGGTGTGGCGTGTCCCATACCGGGAATACGTACTTTCCAGCGAATGTTTGCTGTTTCACTCCATGTTGTGGGTGGATTTGCGTTAACAGCGGCACCGGTTACATGAGGTCCGCGCCAATGATGCCAGTTGTTCTCAAAATTAAGGTTCTGTTTAGTCTCAGAGGGATGTTGATCAGCAATGGTCTGCAATGTATAAACTGCAAATATCGCTAAAACACATACAAATATCGTCAAAAATACAGTTTTTTTCATAATAATATTCCTTCTTTCTTAGTTGAGCAAGTTGTATATGGGATTATTCTGATATACAATATAGATATTTAGTTCCACGCAGATATAGTTCTGACCCGACAATTGCAGGTGATGCGTTGAAACTATCGTCAAGGTGATTCAGAGCAATTACTTCAAGGATAGGACCGTCTTTTAATACTGCAACATTTCCGCCTCGACCTGCAATATACACACGACCTGCCGCGCCAACAATAGATGCATATACATTGGATACACCTTTAACCCTTTCAGGTCCGTATAACACTTCTCCACTATTTCTGTCAATAGCGGTGAGTAAATTACCATTTCTTTTCAAGAAATAGATTATATTTCCACTCAATAGCGGTGAAGGAACATAAGGGGTGTCACGGTCATAATGCCAATTAACTGCTTCGGTACCAGAAATATCGCCAGAAGCAAGTTCCAAGTTAATGGATTGTAGTGAACTTCCACCATGTCCACTAATCACATATATATGTCCATCTTTATGCATAGGAGCTGGAATCACATTCCGCGTCATACCACCACATTCCCAAACCAAATCACCATTGGCTAAATCATAACTACGTGTTCGGTTTGTTGCAGGAACGATCACTTGCGAGATGCCGTTGTAATCTACAACAATAGGAGATGTCCATGTAGTAGGTTCATCCCTATCCATACGCCAAAGTTCGTCACCTGTGTGTTTATCCAAGGCAGTAATAAAAGATTGTCCTTGATGGTCCTGTAGCACAATAATGGCATCACCATATATCACTGGGCAGCTCCCTTCACCGAAAGTACCCGCTTTACGCATCTGTCCAATATCTTTTTCCCATATCAGATTCCCTGTGAAATCCAAACAGTAGAGACCACGAGAACCGAAATAGGCGTAAATATGTTCTCCATCGGTTGTTGGTGAGTTGGATGCAAAACTTGAATGACCGTGCATACCTTCGTGAGGTGCAATTTCCCGAAGCGTTTTATCCCACAAGACACTCCCATCACTTCGTTTCAGCGCAAGGAGATTGAACTTATATGGGGGTATAGTTCTATTCCTCTTTCTTCTGTTACGTCTTCTTTCAGACTGTGATTCTTCTGATGTATTTTCATCTTCTGCGCTCTCAGTTTCCGGCATCTCACCTTCAATCGCTGTTTGAATAAATATCATGTCTTCCCAAATAATCGGCGTAGCATGACCTAAACCGGGAATTCGCACTTTCCAACGGATATTTTCTGTTTCGCTCCATGTAGTGGGTGGATTAGCGTTTACTGCCATCCCTGTTGAATGAGGTCCTCGCCAGTAATGCCAGTTTTTTTCAAAATTGGAGGTTTGTTCAGTCTTAGTTCCGTGATGGTCAGCAATGGTATTTAAAGTAAACATTGCGAATACTGCTGAAGCACAGATACATATTGTCAAGGATGCCAATTTTTTCATTATCTTAATTCCTTTCATCTTTGTTATGGTAATTCGTAAGTTGGGCAGAGCTTGCGAAACCCTTATGTGTCAAATTTAGAATTTTCTAAACATAGGGTATTTTCTTCAGTCCCGTAGGGACGCAATGTTTATAGAATCATGTTCAACTCACCTCTTTAGTCCCGTAGGGACGATATGTTTATAGACTTGTCATTGGCATCCACATATCGTTCCTACGGAACTCAAGAGGAGCGTTTATTTCGTTTTTCTATAAACATTGCGTCCCTACGGGACTAAAGAACAACCCCTTATAGCAACGTTTTTCTTAAATTGATAGTTGTGGGTAGAGCGCACGAAACCCAACAACTCAACAATTAAATTAATATATCCTCAATCGCAAGCGGTTGTGCAAGTTCACTGTTTGCGGCTTCAAGTTTTTCACGACTTGATACAACACAAACCGCGGCTTTTTCCAAATTTTCCTCAAAAAGTTGGAGCAGCGCGCGTTTTACCGCGTCAGGTGTTGCCTTGAGGCGTTGTGCGTAACGTTCTTCCCGAATCTCGCGCGTCTGTCCGCTGATATGGCACCACTGCGCGTTACTTACTGCTTGACTTGGACGGATCGGTTTTTCCGCATCTTTCGCCGTTGCGATGATAGCACGGTCAATATCCGTTTGCGTCCACTCAACCTGTTTGATATAGTCTATTGTCTGTTCAAAGACATTAATCGTGCGTGCCACGTGCGGATCTCTAAACGAGGATTGGCAGAGTACCGCATCAAAAGAATTATAAGAAAATCCTGCACCGTAAGCGTTACCCTTAAATCGGATTTCACTCAATATGTAATCCATCCGGACAAGGTGCGCGCCAATACTGATCAATGTTGAATCCGGATGTGAATAATGTGGTGCAGGCATCACATGCGCACAGTGTGCAATTTGAATCGGCCCCGCTAATCCTTCGCGCGGCGGTGTGTTGTCCGGCTGAAATTCAATCGGGTCTGTCGCAATTGATTCGTCTCGCATAGCACTCAACCATTCACCGAGTTTTGTGCGTGTTGTCTGATAGGCGGAGTCGGAACCAGCGAACCCAGCAGTCACACGGCCACGATTTAACAAGAAATCACGAATCTCTTCTATATGACTCATAAGGTCTGCGTTTAGTTCGTCAAAACTGTCCAGCATATTTTCGCTGTGTCTGAGTTGTGGAAGTCCGTGGACGATTTCAGTAAGGTGTGCTTGTGGTGAAAATCCACGGGAAGCATGATGAATTGCTGTCCTTGAACCGTCCTGAACCATCTCTGTCTGGTATTCAGCAACAGCTTGTATCATAATATCGCGAAGCCGTTCAGTATCGCGTGGATTTACAGAAAAAACGAGATCATGCAGCACATCAAGTGCTACGTCCATTTTATCATCAAGTGTTTTGAGATGGAAGTATGCGTTTTGCAGTGAACGGTTAGGATCAAGTGCATGTGTGCGAAATCCAACACCGCATCGGATGCCACCAGTTACCGACGATTTTCGCAGTGCCATTTCAGCGAAATCCAATTCTGCTGCACCGAGTTTATGAATAGCGTCAATATATCTCGGCACATAAGCCCAGAGATGTTGCGGTAATCCCCGTATATCAAAATCTAATACAAAATAATTAACCCCGTTTGCAAAAACATCATTGTGGAGGAGGTCTTGTCCACAAACTTTCTCTACAGTGGTGGGGATATGTTTCGGTTTGTCAGGAAGATCACTCACATTAAGTTGTGGCAGCTTCGCCAATGCTTCTGGCGGATTCGGTTGCCCGTTCATCCGTTCCAATTCTGCGGCATCCGCAGCGATCTGTTTCACCTGTTCATCGGTAAGTTGTGCACGAATATCTTTTGTGCATTGTTCTAATTCAGCATCAAGCTTTGCCTGCATGTTTGGGTCAGGAGAAAGCACACTTGTCAAACGGTGTGGATTTTCAATAAGCCGCTCACGGATTATTTCGTTGAAAATACTTGGATTTTCCTGCCAACGTCGACGAACGGTATTGAGACTCTCTCGCATCTTCAAGAAAGTATCCGTCCCCTTATCGTAAATCCATGCTTCAATCACACGGAAAAGCATACGGAGTGGGAACATCGGTGCCACTTCCTGATAGTGATAGGTTGACTGTTGGAAAGCAGCTTCTACCAATTCGCTCTCAAACTCGTTTTCAGCGAGTTCAGTGAGGGTATCGGTGACCAAATTAGAGAATGCTTCAAGGCGATCTGCTTCACTCCCTTTGAGTCCAACATAGAAAGTACTGTTCGGACCGATGGAACTTACACCAGAATAAATAAGGTCAGTTCCCAATTTTGAGTCAATTATGGCTTTTTTGAGCGGGGCTGCTTCATTACCAAGAAGGATTAGGGTTAGAATGTAACACATCGCTACATCTTCTGGATCAGTCGCATCACCGATAAGCCAGCTAAGCATCAGATATGTCTTTTCAGTGAGAGATTCATCTGGAGCAACAGGATAGGCATCAGTCACAGTCTGCGGCGATTTCCATCTCGGTTGGTGTGTAACTTCCGCATTAAGAGGTGACATGGAGGCGACAGTTTCATTCTTGGGGATTTTATCCAATTTGTCAGCAAGAAATGCAAGATAGTCACTCGTTGGAATATCACCATAGAGGAAAAAATATCCATTGCTTGGATGGTAATATGTCTCATGAAACCTTTTTAACTCCTGATATGTCAGGTCAGGAATTGCATCTGGGTCCCCACCCGACTCCTTGGCATAGAGTGTATCGGGGAGCAGTCTGCTTGTCATGGAACGATACAAGCGGGATTCGGGGTCAGAAAACACACCTTTCATTTCATTATAGACAATGCCAGTAATTTTCAAATCGCCTGTAGGGTCTTCCGGATCGGCAGGTGCAAGATGGTGTCCTTCACGCTTGAATGTATCCTCTGTTAGCAATGGATGGAACACAGCATCAAAGTAGACTTCTGCTAAGTTAAAGAGATCTTTTTTTACATTACTCGCGACTGGATAATAGGTATGATCTGAACTTGTCATGGCGTTGATAAAAGTTGCCATGCTCATCTTAATCATCTCAAAAAATGGCTCTTTAACCGGGAATTTTTGTGATCCTGCCAAGACAGCATGTTCAAGGATGTGAGGAACACCGGTATCATCTGTTGGTGGCGTAGGGAAATTGATTGAGAAAAGGTTTTCGGAATCGTTAGTATAGAGATGTAACAAGCGAGCACCGCTATGTTGGTGTGCAAGTTCAATCGTTACAGCACGTAATTCCTCAATAGGTTTAACGGCTTTTACTTCAAATCCGTGAAGTTGTTGTCCGGGGTGTAGGTCAATAGGCGGGTGCTGGTACCCGCCACTACCAGCTGCGAGTTTTGAATCCATTTTGCCTCCAGTTTTTATTTGATTTTATATTTTAGAATTAAATAGTTTAACGTGAGCTTGACATAAGCAATTTTTTGTAGAGCAAACTTTAGTTTGCGTCACACGGATGCACAAACTAAAGTTTGTGCTACTATGTGGCAACTTAGGTTACATTATATGTCCTCAATTTCAAGCGGTTGATCCATTTTCTTATTTTCTACCTCTAATTTCTCACGACTTGCGATGACACAAATTGAGGCTTTATCTTGATTTTCCTCAAAAAGTTGAAGCAGCGCCCGTTGGACTTCCTTGGGGGTTGCGCGTCGGAGTTGTGCATATTTTTCATCAACAACTTCGCGTGTCTGCCCCTTAACATAATGCCAGATAGCATCAGTTGAGGCTTGATTGGGGCGAACTGTTTGTAGGTAATCTGACGATTTCGCAATAATCGCCCGGTCAATATCAACCTGCGTCCACTCTGTCTGTTTAACATAATCAACTGTTTGTGCGAAAACGTCAAGTGTTCGGGCGACGTGCGGATCAAACTGTGAACCTTGGTACAGCATGGGTTCAAATGCGTTATATGAGAAAGAAAAACCGTAGGCATTGCCTTTGAACCGGATCTCGGGCAACATGTAATCATTTTCTAATATATGTGAACCGATTGTCAAAAGTTCTGAATCCGGATGGGCATAGTGCGGTGCTGGCATCATCTGTGTGCAGTGCGCAACTTGAATAGGAGCCGCTAATCCTTCACGTGGTGGCGTATCAAAAGATTTAAAATCTATCGGTGCCGGGGTTATCGGTTCATCACGCATATCGCCAATCCATTCAGAGAATTGTCCTCGAAACACCTCATAAGCTGCGTCAGAGCCGGTAAAACTGGCGGTTACGCGATCTTGGACTAATAGAAACTCGCGAATCTGTTCAATATAACCGGTAAGTTCTTCATAAGATTCGTCAAAACGGTTGAGCAACATTTCACTTGTGCGGAGACGTGGTAGTCCGTAGACGATATCAGTGAGAAATCCTCGTTGTGAAAGACCGCGGGCAGCACGACGGTTTGCGATACTTGGACCGCTATAACCGTGTATCATGTTCTGATATTCTATTACTGCTTGACTAAGCACGTTGTAGAGGCGATCTTTATCGTGTGGGTTCACATCGAAAATTAAATCGCGCAAAACGCTCAACGCATCCTCAATTTTACCGTCAAGTGCTTTGAGTCGAAATTGCATATCCCACACTGGACGACATGGATCAAGCGCGTGGGTGGTAAAGTTTGGCGAACATCCAATGCTGCCGGTAGCTGCTGCTTTACGCTGCGCCATTTGTTCATAATTCATCTTACCTGCGCCGAGTTTGCCGACAGCATCAGTATATTTGGGTAGATATTGCCAAAGATGTTGCGGTAACCCTTGCAAGTTGAAGTTCAACGTGAGGTAGTTCACACCGTTTGAAAAAATGTCGTTCCGAAGCAGGGGACGTCCATTAACCGTTTCAACGGTTGTAGGAATATGTAGCGGTTTTTCGGGTAGCTCAGAGACATGCAGTTGCGGTAACTTCGCTAAATCCTCAGGTGAGTTGGGCTGTCCACTAAGACGTTCCAATTCAGCGGCATCGACGGCAAGCTGCCGCATCTGTTCATCAGTGAGTTGCGCGCGAATTGCTTTCAAACGTTTATTTTCTCTCGCATCAAGCCTTGTCTGCATGTCCGGATCAGGCGTAAGGACAGTCGTTAACCGATGTGGATTGTCAAGGAGCCGCTCGCGAATCAATTTATTAAGAATCTGCGGATTTTGCTCCCAACGTTGACGGACAGCTGATAGGTGAGTCCCCATCTTTAAAAAGAGAGTCGGTACCTTTTCATATATCCAAGTATTTACAACACGTGTCATCATTTGAAACGGGAAATTCGGTGTGACTTCCTGATAGTCAAAAGTGATTTGTTGGAATGCAGCTTCCACTATCTCTTTGTCAATTTCTGCGTCTGCAATTTGCGTGAGTGTATTGATGACCAATTCTGTGAAAACGTCAACGCGATCTGCTTCACTTCCAACTAAACCGACACTAAATGTTCTATTTGGTCCTATCTTACCATCAAAGATATTGTATCGTATATCAGTGCCAAGTTTAGAATTAATAATTGCCTTGCGGAGCGGGGCGCCTTCATTACCGAGTAGTATCCTGCGTAATATTCTGCACAAGATAGCATCTTCAGGATCCGCTGTCCCTCCGATGATCCAACTGAGCATCAAGTATGTCTTTTCAGTGAGTGGTTCATCTGGGCTAATTGGATAGGTATCTGTTAGTATTCGTGGAGATTTCCACTTCGGTTGATGTGTAATTTCTGGTCGGAGCGGGTGTAGAAACCTGTTTGTATCTGTCTTTGGTATAGCCGCCAGTTTTTCGGCGAGAAATAAGAGATAATCTTGTGTTGGGATATTGCCGTAGAAGAAGAAGTAACTGTTGTGTGGATGATAGTAGGTTTGGTGATAAATTTGTAATTGTTCGCAGGTTAAGTCTGGCATAACCAATGAATTTCCAGCACCATTGTTTGCATAGCAGGTGTCAGGCAGAAGCCCGCCAGTCACAGCGAAAAACATGCACGCTTCTGGGTTGGACAAATTGTTTTTCACTTCATTGTAGACGATTCCATTTATTTTTAAATCTCCTGTGGGTTGATCTGGGTCCGCAGGCTCAAGGTGATGCCCTTCACGTTTGAAAGTTTCCTCTGTCAATAGTGGATGAAAAACTGAATCAAAGTGGACTTCTGCAACATTAAATAGGTCTTTCTTGACATTGTTTGAGGTGTAGTACAAGGCATGATCGCCCCAGTTCATTGCATTCGTACTGTCATAAGTTGCAAGGCTCATTTTCATGATCTCAAAGAACCCTCCTTTTAACGGATAGTTCCGAGATCCCATCATTACGGAATGCTCAAGGATATGCTGTAATCCTGTATCATCAAATGTTGGTGTTAGTGGACTGATTGAAAACAGGTTTCTGGAGTCGTCTGTATAGAGATGCAACAACCGTGCGCCGCTATGTGGATGCAAGAGTTCTATTGCTACTGCCCGCAATTCATCAATCGGTGTGATGGCTTTAACTTCAAATCCGTGAAGTTGTTGTCCGGGGTGTAGGTCAATAGGCAGGTGCGGGGACCCGCCGTTATCAACCGAAAGTTTTGAGTCCATTTTGCCTCCAGTTTAATTTACAACGGACTATAGAAATAATTCTGCATTTCCTCTGTAGGAGCGATCTCCGAATCGCGACAGAAACTTAGGAGCAGTCGGGAATCGGAGTTCCCTCCCGCCAAATGCCAAAAGCGCATTTGGCGTTGATTTGGCCAAATCATGCAGAATACCAAACGCGTATTCTGCCAAGCGCATTCAGCGTTGATTTGGATGGATGCCATACGCGCATTCAGCGTTAATTCACAGTTCAGGAAAGTAGCGTTAATTCTAATCTCTACCAAATTATTTCTTCTCTAAGCTTGCACAAACCAATTCGTTGTCATTCCGCGCGAAGACGTGTTTGTATGCAAACGCAGGGTGTGCCCATGTAACGCCCCCTCTACGGTTTAGCTGGTCACGCGTTGGTTCTATCAATTTTGCACGGCTGATAACCTTAAGTCCTTCAGGAGAAAGTTCGGTGATAAGAAGTTCACCGTGTTCGTTGAACATCCATACTTTATCAGCATTTTGAACAAAGTGGATATTGCTCCATCGCGCTACTTTAACAGCAGTAAGATCTTCCCAAATCCGATCGCCGTTTCGAGCATCTATACAGCGGAGTTCTCCATAACTGTCTACCCCGTATATGTAATTGCCAATACGTACAGGTGTAGCCATTGTTGTATGCAGTGCCTCAGTATTTTGTTCGTCTTTTCCTTTACGGTGCCAGCCGAGTTCCACATCCAATTTGTCCTGTGGCAACTTCAACATCAGTGAACCTTGAATGAAGTGAGTCATAAACAGTTCGTTTTGGTCGAAAACAGGTGTTGCAATTGCAATTTCAAAACGTTTTGGTGGAAGCGAATAAAGCCAATGTACGGCGCCTGTTTGCGGATTAAGTGCAGCGATGTTGCGACCTGTCCAGCAAATTAAGACCCGTTCACCTGCCTGCGTTATGACAATTGGCGCAGAATAAGAGGCGTTATCGTTAAGTGCTTTCCACTTTTCCTCACCCGTTTTTCTGTCAAACGCAACAATACAAGCATCTGGCTTGCCACCAATCTGGACAATCAGGTTATCTGCTTCAACAATAGGCGCACAAGCGATCCCCCAGATCGGCATATTAATGTTATACTCGGTGTTCAAGTCTCTTTTCCACACAATGTCACCAGAAACAGCATCAAAACAGTGTAGATGTCCCATCGCACCTAAAGCATAAGCAAGCCCGTCGTGTACGGTGACATTCGCACGCGGACCTGCAGTATAGTCAATCTTGTATACACAATCGTAGGTGTAAGACCAAATTTCGTCTCCTGTTTCCCAATCGAAGCAGTGAACGCGTTCGACCTGTTTGGGTTTTGAAAGCCTGTCGGTGACATATACGCGTCCAGCAACGACGCTCGGTCCACTATATCCACTGCCGATAGGAACACTCCACCGAATAGGAATTTGTTCCCCATCAAATTTTTCAATGATGCCGGTTTCTTTCCAAACACCATCCCGGTTATCTCCGCGCCACTGAGACCAGTCATCGGCTACTGCAAACTGTCCATGCATCAATACAATGGCAAAAAACGTGATGAATAAGTATGTAAAATGTTTCATGGTTTTATGTAAAACTCCTCTGCCAGAGTATCACTCTTGATAGACCTCTGGTATTCTTAATTTTGTGTGTGTTTCTGTTTGAGTAAATCTGAATTCTGTCGTGTTCAGCGATACTATTCTCATTCAAAATTCCAGTTATATTTTATCATTTTATCGTGAGTATGTCAATATAAAATACTCTTCACGAATTTGGATTATTCTTGACAATTGTACAGCAAAAATAGTATACTTAATCAAATAAGGTAGATTCAGCATTTGAAAGGAATAAGGGCAGTTTGCTGCCCATATTGACGACTTATGAACCTTGGACTCACGGATAAAATTGCAGTTGTAGGCGCGTCAAGTAAAGGGCTTGGAAAAGCAATTGCGCTCGGTTTAGCACAAGAAGGCGCAAAGGTCACCATCTGTGCCAGAGATAACGACACATTAGAGGCAACAGCGGAGGAAATTCGTAACCAAACGGATTCCGAAGTGTTGGCTGTGCCGACAGATGTTAGTCAGCCAGAGCAGGTCGAATCTCTCATAAATAAAGCGATATCGCACTTTGGTGGTATTGATATTTTAGTTAACAATGCAGGTGGTCCCAGAGCAGGACGGTTTGATGACTTGTCAGCAGAAGATTATTTGAATGCAGTGCATCTGAATCTGATGAGCACGATAAACCTATGTCGTGCTGCTATTCCCACGATGCGAGCACGCGGTGGCGGACGTATTATCAATCTAACATCTGTTTCTGTTAAACAACCTGTAGATGGTTTGATGTTATCAAATATGGCGCGAACAGGTGTAATTGGGTTTGCAAAGACACTCGCCACAGAACTTGCACCTGACAAAATATTGGTCAATAACGTATGTCCCGGGATAATCTTTACTGATCGGATAAAGCAATTAGCAACAGTACGTGCTGAAGAAGCAGGCATCTCGTTTGATGCTGCACTTGAAAAAATGACAGCGGATATCCCTCTCGGCAGAATAGGGGATCCAGAAGAATTTGCCAACTTAGTTGTTTTTCTCGCCTCTGAACGGGCAAGTTACATTACCGGGACAACAATTCAAGCAGATGGAGGCATGGTAAAATCCTTGCTCTAATCGCATGTGATTATCAGAGACAGAGACTTCAGATATTTTGACTTCTCTTTACTATGGTAAAGAATACAAATAATTATACACTTACTTCCCACAGTTGGCGAGGTTTCCTAACCTCGCTGATACAAGAGTATAAATAATTCAAAATCTACCATAATTGCTGATAACTGACTGCCGATAACCATTAAGAAATGCACAATGTTAGTATCTGTTATCATCCCTGCGTATAATGAAGAGAAAACTATTCGACAGGTACTTGAAACTGTACAAGCACTGCCACTTGAAAAACAGATTATAGTTGTCAATGACGGGTCAACTGATGAAACTTTTAGTATTCTTGAGGAATTCCGTAGCGACAATAATTTAACTATTGTCCATTGTGAGGAGAACCGTGGTAAAGGTTTTGCAATTCGGAGTGGAATTTCGTCCGTTGAAGGAGAAGTTGTTGTAATACAAGATGCAGACATGGAACTTGCTCCGAATGACATTTTGCAACTGGTTGAACCGTTGAAAAATGAAAAAGTTGAAGTTGTCTACGGTTCGCGTTTTCTGAATGGTAGAGGGAATGCAAGTATCCATAATTTTATTGCCAATCGAGTACTCGCTATTTACACTAATCTCCTCTACGGATGCCGAATCACAGATGAATCTACTGGGTATAAAGCGTTTTCAACTGATTTATTAAAGGACTTGAATTTGACTTGTGAAGGCTTTGAATTTTGTCCTGAAGTCACAGCGAAGATTTTGCGTGCAGGTTATCAGATCCATGAAGTGCCAGTTTCTTATTTTCCACGAACAAAAAAAGAGGGCAAAAAACTTCGTTTCTGGTCAGATGGATTATTTGCAGCATGGACGCTCTTAAAATATAGGTTTATTTCAAAGACAAAGATTTTCAATAACACATAACATAGTGAATTGTGTTAATACCAACATTTGGAGGTTAAATCGTAGATAATGTATAAAAAGATTGTTTATTTCTCACTGGTCGTATTGCTTATGGGTGGCGTGTCGTTTTCTGTCTTTGGCCACGATGAAGGTTCTACTTTGCTGGAAGATGTGAATAATGATGGCACTGTAAATATCCAGGACCTTGTGTTGGTTGCCAATTCAATTGGACAACCTGGGGACCGAAACGCTGAACAGAACCCTGATGTTAATCGTGATGGTACTGTGAATGTGCTTGATCTTGTTCGGGTTGCTAACAGTTTCGGGAAAACTGAACAGGAAGATAACTCAACCTATCATGAGATTCAGGATAATATCTTTGATAAGAGCTGTGCTAACAGTGCTTGCCACGCGTCTCCTTCAAATTCTGCTGATTTGAATCTCACCTATGGTCAGTCTTATCAGGATTTGGTCAACCGAATCCCCCGCAACGGTGCAGCGGCAGCCATGGGGATGAAACTTATTGACCCTGGTAATCCAGATAATAGTTTCCTTTTAAAAAAGTTAATGGAACCAGAAGCGCCAGAGTTCGGAAGGCGTATGCCTTTTGGTATGGGACCCATTCACAAAGGCAAGATAGATGCGATCCGTACCTGGATATCCGCAGGAGCACCACAAGAAGGAAAAGTCGCGGGCGTTGGGGACCTTGGCGTACTCCGTGATCCCGAAGAGGTATTTAATCCGCCAGCACCGCCAGCACCTGGAGAAGGGTATCAACTTCGTCTACCACCTTTTAAAATTGAGCCAGGTACCGAACGTGAGGTCTACTACGCAACACAGATCAAGGATGAAAATGGAGAACCTATAGATGGGGATATCTATATTAACAGAGTTGAGATATTCTATCCATCCGGAAGCCATCATTTCATCATATATCGACTCACAGAGGAGGGGGTGGCAAACGGTGTTCAATATAGGGGTATAGACCCCAGCATAAGCGTTAATCCGGAAGATCAATTCCGAGAACTTGACCCGGAAAATCCAGAGGTGCTTGGACATTTCGGAGTAGATAGACTTTTCGTTGTTGGAACACAGACCGATGATACGGTATTTCAGTTTCCTGAGGGTGTAGGTTTACGGCTACCCGGTGATACTGTTTACGATCTGAATTCGCACTACATCAATCTTCTCGGTGATGAAACCCTGATTGGTGAAACTTATGTCAATATTTACACAATTCCAAAAGAAGAAGTAAAGTACGAAGCTGTAGAAATCTTTGTTTCTAACCGCGGAATAAACGTGCCACCCGGCTTAACGCGTGTAGCAAAATTAACTTGGTACATTGAAGATGAATTAAAGGCACGCGGGCACGACCCGGATACCGAGTTGTCTGTTTTCTTGCTTACATCTCACATGCATCGGCACGGTGAGTTGTTTGAAATTTTCCAGAAATCGACAGGTGAATTGCTCCATCGCAGTATCGCTTATGATGATGCACCTATTGACCTCTTTGATCCAGTCCTTGTCTTAGGGCCGGACGACGGTCTTAGTTTCCGGTGCACGCACAATAACTACGATAAGAATGTGCCTCTCCAATTTGGACTAACATCCGAAGATGAGATGTGTATTATCTTTGGTTATTATTATATTCCTGTGGAAAAAGCGGGAGATATAATTCAATAGTGTTCTTTACAATGGGTTGAATGTTAAAGATTTTGAAACCTTCCATAGTTCCCCGTGCCTGCGCTGTAGGTGCGGGGAATCCTATGTAGAAACAGCATGACTACTACTCCTACAAAAAAAGAAAACTTTTTGGAATCTCTAAAGCATCGTGTGTTGGTGTGCGACGGTGCTATCGGGACAGAACTGCGGAAATGGATTTCGGCTAATCTGCCATGTGTAGATGCATGTAATATCTCTGAAGAACATGCCGACAAAGTAGTAGAGATCCATCGCACCTACGCTGATGTGGGAGCTGATGTGATCCAAACCAACACCTATCAGGCAAATAGGGAGGCTTTGGCAATACATGGGTTAGCCGATCAAGTTGAAGAGATTAACCGCGCAGGTGTAAGATTAGCGCGCCAAGGAGCGAGTAAGTCATGCTATATTGCAGGATCGGTCGGTCCAATTCCGTTTAATACGGAAGAGACAACTGAAACAAACACTGAGCCGCCAACTAAACAGGTGCGTCTGCTTTTCAAGGAGCAGATGGACGCGCTTGTAGATGAAGACGTTGATCTGTTGTTGTTGGAGACGTTTGTATCTCCTAAACAAGCGGAGATTGCAACGAAGCAAGCTCTTACCTACGATATACCTGTCATCATAGAGATTAGCGGTATTTCAGGAGGGACTGTCGGAACAGGTGTGGACGTCCGCGTTTTTGCTCAAGAACTGGAACAGCTCGGTGCACATGCTGTTGGTATCAATTGTAGAGGTCCACATGACCTTGTTCAGGCGATGGAACTTCTGGCACCTGTCATTAGCGTGCCGCTTGTTGTGCAGCCCAACGCAGGAAATCCGAGGGTAGAACAGGGCGAGATTGCGGTCTCATATACCGTCGGCGCTGATGTTTTCAGCGATTATGTCCATAAATTAATCAATCTCGGGGCAAATATGATTGGGGGTTGTTGCGGGACGACACCAGAATACACTGCTAAAATTCGACAAGCAGTTGCAGGTAGAAAACCTGTTAAGCGACATCCGCGTATCTTTGTTCTGCCAAAACGTTCACCGACATATAAATCACACAGAGAAAACCCAGTT
The DNA here is from genome assembly GCA_965219695.1 of Candidatus Poribacteria bacterium. Lineage (GTDB taxonomy): Bacteria > Poribacteria > WGA-4E > WGA-4E > WGA-3G > MSPOR6. The sequence continues at coordinate 564,343 of CBDCOJ010000029.1, forward strand.
CAGCAGGTCTTTGAAACGCGGGAACGGATTGTGAGCGTTGAAGCGCGGGCAAATACCTTCCCACAACTGCGGGCTTTGTTGAAGGAAGCTAAGGTTTTGGCTGCTATTGGTGTTGATCTATTTGATGTCACCGACAATTCTGGTGCTGCAGTAAACATAGGTGCAGTCGGAACGGCATTTCGATTGCAGCAAGCAACTCATATCCCGACACTTATTCATTGGACAACGCGATCCCGCAACCTTATCAGTATGCAGTCACATCTGTTAGAAGCAGAAGCGTTAGGCATTCGCGGGATAGTCGCGTTATCTGGCGACCACCCCAAAGCCGGTCCGTACGAAGCAGCAAGTCTTGTACCAGATGTACGCGGTGCCGTTCAACTCATGAAACTTATCTCTCGGTTAAATCAGGGAGAACTTGCTGATGGCACATCAATCGGCGAACCATGTGGCTTCTACTATGGCGGTGGATTTACAATAGCAGAGAATCTGGATCCTCACGTTAAGCACTTGACAAATAAGGTACAAGAAGGTGCGAAGTTCGCCTATACGCAACCTGTATGGACTTTTGAAGACATCGCACGTGCACAAAAAGCAACTGAACATCTCGGTATAAAAACCCTTTACGGTATCCTTCCACTTACAAGTTACCGCAGTGCATCCTATCTTCGCGATAATCTGGGTCTTTACATTCCACAGTTCATTGTGGACAAATTCCGCGATCTTGGAGATACAGCAGGGAATGAACTCGGCATGCAATTAACTCTTGACCTTGTTCGCGAAATTCGCAATCAGGATACAATCCCAATTGATGGAATTTACCTTATTCCACCTGCCCGTTTGAATTGGAAAAATAGACGCGGTGTCATCTCAGAAATCGTTAAAGCCTACCGTTAGCGATTATACCTAAATCCTATCTGGATACTATTAGTTTGTCCATTCTAAAATTATAGGTATCTGCAATAGTCGGGAATCGGAGTTCCCGACTACAAATAGCAGGCGGTGTTGGTAGGAGCGATCTCAGAATCGCGACCTATACCCATAAATTTTGGGTAGACATAGCACTATGAACACTCATGGAAGTCCAATCTCATCAACTCACATCACAGGACGTTCGCTTCTGTTAGGCGTTTTGCTCATTCCTATAAATGTGTATTGGATGACAATAGTTGAGGTGAAATACTACTCCCTTGACGGTTCATGTCTACCCCTTTTTATTCAGCCAGTTTTCATAATGTTTGTGTGTGTCGTTGCGAACTTCATATTGAAGCGTTTTGCGCCCAAACACATGCTACAACAAGGCGAGTTGCTCGCTATTTACATCATGGTAGCAATCTCCTGCACGTTTGCTGGTCACGACACAATGCAAAATATGTTTGGAAGTATCGCGCACCCCTTCCGATTTGCGACAGAGGAAAATGAATGGCAGACGCTCTTTTTTCGGTATCTGCCTTCGTGGCTTACCATTTCTGACCCGCAGAGTTTACGGGGATTTTATGAAGGAGAATCCAACTTCTATACCATCCACAACTTTACTGTGTGGCTAAAACCCCTTTTATTTTGGGGACTCTTTTTCCTCATCATGATGTTTATGATGCTCTGCATCAACACACTTGTTCGGAAGCGATGGACAGAACAGGAGAAGTTGGCGTATCCGATAATACAATTACCGCTACGGCTCTCGGAGGAAGGTGGCACTCGCTTGCTAAAAAATCGGATGATGTGGGCAGGTTTTAGTATCGCAGTAGTTATTGGCGTAATTAACGGTGTTCATTATCTGTTTCCGCAGATTCCAGAGATACCGTATATCAAACGGACAGCTGTGTTTCAAAATATCTTCACGGAACGGCCCTGGAGTGCTATTCGTGGGACACGTATCTCTGTCTATCCGTTTGCAGTTGGATTAGCATTTTTCCTGCCACTTGACCTCTCATTTTCGTGCTGGTTTTTCTTTGTTGTACGTTTAGCAGAATTTGTGATTGCTGCTGCACTTGGCACGCGCTATTTTCCCGCATTGAACGAACAGGCGTATGGTGCATGGGTCGCACTTTTCCTACTTGCCATTTGGGTAACACGTCGTCATCTAAAAGAGGTATTGAAAAAAGCTGTCGGTTTTAAATCACACTTAGACGATTCAGATGAACCGATGCCGTATCGTGCCGCTTTGTTGGGCATTATCGGATCGCTAATCGCGCTTGGAATTTTTGCAAACATTGCTGGGATGGCGTTATGGATAGCAGGGATTTTCTTTGGAATTTATTTTCTACTCTCTTTTGCGATAACGCGTGTCCGTGCGGAACTCGGCACACCGCATGAGATTTACTATGTCAATCCGCATGATATGTTGGCAATGGTTGGTGGGACTCGCCAGTTTGACACAAGCAGTCTTACAATTATGTCGCTTTTCTATTGGTTCAACCGTGGTTACCGAAATCACCCAATGCCGAATCAGATTGAAGCGTTTAAACTCGCAGAATCAACGGGAATGGGAAACAGACGTTTATGGGTGGCAATGCTAATTGCAATTGTCGTAGGTATTTTAGCTACTTTTTGGGCAAATCTTGACATCACCTTCCGTAACGGTGCAGTTGCAAAAGCTGGTGGTTTTAAGGGATGGGTTGGCAGAGAGTCGTTTGGTCGCCTTCAGCGGTGGTTACATAATCCCTCTGAACCCAACTTAATCGGCATCGGTTTTATGGGTATTGGTGCACTGCTAACGTTTGTGATGATGTATATGCGAATGCATTTCTTATGGTGGCCCTTCCATCCGGCAGGTTACGCACTTGCCATCAGTTTTGCGATGGATTACTTCTGGTTTGCCTTTTTTGTCGCGTGGTTTCTGAAGTACATGATTTTACGGCATGGCGGCTTGAGGCTACACCGACGAGTGGCACCTCTCTTTTTGGGATTAATTTTAGGTGATTATGTGATTGGGAGTACGTGGGCGATTATTGGACCGCTATCTGGGTTACGCACCTATAAGATATTTATTTGATAAGTTTCTACGACACCATTGACGAATATTCTTACATCCAATACCATTTCTAAAAATAACTACTCCAAAAGAAATAGACCGTTTGTAGTCGCGCAATTCATTGCGCCTCTTACATTTCTTTTCAAAAAACAAATAATTTATAGAATTGGTATAACTTGACACGCAAGATGTTCTATGATAACCTGTGAAACACAATAGAGAGCAGCAACGTGTATAAAATGTTATTGAACAAACTACAGGAGGCATAAATCCTGAAAACTTACATTCAATGGATATTTAAGGAGCTGCAACCTTATGAAAATTACAAACATAGAATACCGTACCGTTTCCATCCCGTTTATTCCAGCGATAGAAGAGCATTCAGGGATGGTTTATCCAACTACACTGATTTGGGTGCACACAGATGAAGGAATAACAGGATTAGGTGAAAGCAATGCTGTTCATAGCGATATTACAGAACAAGCAGATCAGATTGCTGAAAGATATGTTGGCAAAAATATTTGGGATATTGATCTTGCTGATGAATCGTTTACCTTTCAGTCTGCATTTTATGACATCGCAGGACAAGCATTAGGTGTGCCAGCACATAAGTTAATCGGTCGAAAACATCGGGATAGTGTTGAACTCGCTTATTGGTCACCACCGATGCCACCCGAAGCAACCGCAGCAGAGGCAGAACGCGCTGCAAATTTAGGCTTCCGAGTCCATAAACTCAAAGCTCGGAGTGCGACTATCGTTGAAACTGCCCGTTTAACCGAAGAAGCATGTGGTCCTGATTTCGCGATTCGTGTTGACCCTAACACTGAATTTGGAGACTTGGAAACTGGAATACGGCTTGCAAATGAATTGCTACCGTATAACATTGAAGTCTACGAAGACCCAATCCGATTTGAAGATTTATCTTGGTACCGTGAACTTAGGAAACATACAGACGTGCCAGTCGCGAGACATGTAGGTGGACAGCAGGAGATATTAAAAAACATCCGGGCTGATGCTGTGGATGCAATAAACACACACGGTAACGTCTCAGGGCTCCGTAGGAGTGCTGCTGTTGCAGAAGCAGCAGATTTACCTATTTGGGTGCAGTGCTTCGCGTTCGGTTGTTGTGTCGCATCAACCTTTGCGGCACACTTGGTATCCACTATTCCAAACTGCACGATGCCAATAGATGAACTACCACATATCCGCGTTGATGATCTATCAGGTGGTAGTATGAACCTCACTAATGGTGCGATCCATCTATCAGACGAACCGGGATTGGGCATTCATCTGGACATGGATGCAGTTGAAAAGTATAGAATCAAGTAAGCAATATCTGGCATTTTTATGGAATGTGCATATACCTATAATTTTGATTTCAAGGTTGCCCACATGATCGGCAGCTTATTGATAGTTTCAACGCTGTATCCAATTCTGGATTCAAAGTTCTGTATTACTTCATTTTCGGTGAGAGGTCGATTGTAAATGCGCACTTCATCAATACCGCCCTTGAAAAACTGTGTTACGGATCCTTTACGGTTATAGGCTCCGAGGTAGACAGGCTTCTCAAATGGAATTAGGAGTTCAGAATGTCTCACAGTCGGTTTTGGACCAATTAAGGTTTTACCGTCTACATAAATATGACTCCCTAATATTTTCCTTCTTGCACCAAAATTTTCTATATAAATATTACTTGAATATACAAGGTGATGCCATTTTCCATCTGAAATTTTAGGGATCCCTCGTATTGAGGTAAAACCTTGGCATCCATTTTGTTCAAATTTCATCTTAAACGCCATTCGTAGTCGTACGTGGTCAATATCATCCCTGATATTAGTCCTGATGCTAAAATTCCATTGCATACAATCATCTTCAACACCAAAGAGTGACATCCAATCGTGCTTTCCATCTACTTTGATCCACGCTTCAAATGTAGACGAACCAATCAGACTTCCAAAATCACCAAGATTTGTCAGGTTGACATAATCGTCTACACCATCAAATTGCAAAGCATCATCTATCTGTCCAGTAACAATTTCCGGATTTTCCTTAATTGCGGCATTGTTATCACCCCAACGATCTTTTGCTTTTTTACCGAAAATGTGGGGTTTGTCAAGTGGCCAATAACTCACAAGTCCATCAGTGACAAAGGTGTCCGCTATTACCTGTAAGGACAACATAAAACTAATCATCGCAACAATAAAAAGATAGATTGGTTTTCGCATTGTTAGAATCTTTGTGTCTGAAATATAAAGGAACAGTGAACTTCCCAACATAGTATAGAATGGAATACTATTTTTTCTTTAGTGCTCCCCAAACAGTTGACAACTTATACGTATGCTCAACAGCGAGACCTACAGTAGCTTTATAATTGCGGGTCACTTCTTCCTGAGAGAGAGCTCGATTATAAACCCGCACCTCATCGAATACACCGTAAAAAAAACTTTGTGCTTTACCATTATTGTTGATGGCACCGAGAAAAACTGGTTGTGTATATGGAATTGTAGTTATAGGATTCGAAACCTTGAATCTAATCTTCCTTATTGGAATACTATCTATATAGAGTACTGTTTCTTCCAATTCCAAACCAGTTACATGTTTAATTCGAAACCCGTGTACGAAAACAAAGTGATGCCATTGACCATCAGAAATAGGAAACTTAGTGCTATGGGATGAATAGCCTCCACAATTTTTTCCATTGCTTCTACGTTGAAATTTAATAAGTATATAATCCTTTTTGGTATGAAGATCGGCTTCTGGAGGATCCCAATAAGCGTTAATAAGGATACCATTACCTTCGTCAATCTTATCACATGGTTGTTCGACAGTTGTGTAAATTGTACTCCAAATTCTTTTTTCACTGGTTTTGAGCCATACTTCAAAAGTCGATGGACCAAACTGTTTCCCAAAATTGCCAGTGTCTGTCAAGATAACATAGTCACCATCACCATCAAATTTCAGCCCATATTTCCGATGTCCATTTACTAATATCGGGTTTCCCTTGATCCTCGCATCATTTTCACCCCAAACGTCTTCAGCGAATCCATCCTTAACATCAAGTCGATCAAAGGTCCAATAACTCACGAGACCATCAGTAACAATAGTCTCTGATGAAACTTGAAAGGAGAACATAACGCTAATTATCATGCATGTCAAGAAAAAGGTTAAGCTTCTCATTTTAATACTCCTATGGACAGCGCGCATAGACAAATCTGTATATGAGGCACAAGTCAGTTTCCAAAGAATTTTGATGCCTATCCACCCTTTCGGTTTTCTTAGCAGTGCCCCGACATTATGCTTATTGGAATGATAAGCAATTTTTATGCCAACGCAAAAACCTTGATATACACAGATTCCGTAATCATAAAGGTGAAAAACTGAACAAAAAATGGACAGTTTTTATTCTTGCTGCACAATATAGGTATAGTGCTGCACAATTTGGGGCATATCGTTTTAGGTAAGAGGTCGTAATTTGTAGATTACTTATAGGAAGGAAGTTTTACCTGAAAGCTAAGTCTTTTAAAATACGTTTCACAACTTGTTTCTGCTGCCCACGAATCGCTGGCTGCTCTAATTCATAAACTTCATCAGAAATCAGATGTTTATGTTCCACTTTAGGTAACGCTCCGTGCGACCCGTTATCAATGTATCGGTTGAAAACAGTAAAGCGAGGATAATTTTCTGTCCAACGTCTTGCGCCGTGGTAGAGTGCCTCAGTGAAGATCACGCAATCTCCCGCCTTGACAGGAACATTGATTACCGTCGGCGGACCGTCGTAAATGGACAGATTTTCAGGAGGATCAAAATTACGTTTATGGCTTCCGGGTAGGCAAACAAAACCTGTCCCTTTAGGAACATCAACTAAAGAGGTACCAGCATTGATAAATCCAGCGTGCGGTTCACCATTTTCAACGTCGTAATCCTGCCCGGATGCATGAAAGTTGATGTCATCAGAGGTTGTGCAGTTCTTGGTCAAAGCACAGTCTACGAGGCAAGGTGCTGCTCGCGTCAACGCGATAACAACACGCATAACCTCAATATTTAACACCAACCGCTGAAAGACTGCATCACCATACTGCACATTGTTAATCCAGTGTGCAATCGTTGAATTATAATCATTGGTGCGCGAGGTTGAAGCCAATGGTGGTGGTAATTCCTCTAACGTCATGTTGTGCCATCGATTTCCCAATTCAATCATCAATTGTATATCTTCGGGCGGCACGACTTTGCGTAGGATGATGAACCCATGATGGTCAAAGAACCATTTTTCTTCAGGAGTTAGCATGTGAATTCCTTTCAATCCATCTATTAAATTCCTCTAAAGATGTAACCTTTTCCGTCAACACTGCGTGGTAGACTGCCATACTGTTGTAGACATCTCCCCGATAATCGGGACGTTGAGATATGGCGTGTTTTATACGTAAAATTACGGCACGATCTGCCTGCTGAATTTGGTTGTGCAACGTATCAAATTCAGCCATGTGCTTATGATAATCCGTTTCGCCATAACCCCATAGGTCTATCTTCCATTCCTGATCAGCGTAAAGAAGTTGAATACCCCAGTAAAGCCCATGATCGAAACCGGGAAAGTTCCGAATAAAGTGATTTGAATACGACATCTTCGTTATTTTAAACTTCGTTGCGATTCTTCTCCCAATTTCAAAGAAAAGTGCTACATCTTGCGCATCTGGCAGTTTCATACTAATGTCAATATCACGCCATGTCATTGTATCCAACGTATAACTACCGATAACACGAGTTGTCCCGAAAGATTTTAACAGTGGCAGCAATCCTTCGTGATTAAGCAGATTACTTGCTTCGTTCCGTAGTGAACGGGAATGTTCAACAATCTCTTTGTCGGTCATCAATAATTCCTCAAGAAACAAGCAATCCTTTTCCGTTGTTTACTTACCCAGTGTATGGTTCAGGATTACTTTCAACTTCTGCGAGAAGGGTATCTACATACGTCTTAATTTGAAACAAACGACAGTCTGAATCTCCAACCTTACCCCGCTTAAGGTTGCCAAGTCCATCCCAAAATGCTCCAAGTTTTGGTCTATTTAGTCCAATAAAATTTGCTTCGGCATTATCAGCAAGACGTTTATTCCAATAAATTACCTCAACCAGATGAATATATGTTGAACTTTGATAATCCACACCAAGCATGAGCAGCTTGCCATTCGTCTTGTAGGCACGAAACATTGGCGAATGCGTGCCGTAAGTCTTTCCCCAAGGTGGGTAATCCCACGGAGATTGATAGCCGTCACATCTGAGATGATCAGCGACAAACGCTTTCGCACCTTTCCCACGGGCAGCAACGGAGTGTGAATAGTGATCAGAACGATAGGTACCCGGCATCTGTCGGAAAAACTCTGTCAGCCATCCCACCGTAGAAGGTGTTTTCTCAATATCCCACAATTCAGTGCGTTCTTCTCTACTCGGCAGAAGGTTAAATGAGGGCATCAAAATCAACCCCTCTTGTCCGATGACTGCCTCAAGAGCAGAAATTACAGTACCCGCACCGTCTGCAACAGCACCTAAACTCTTGAATGAAGAATGTATAAAAAGCGTATCAGCCATTTCTATGCCGAGATTGGAAAAATCTTGAATGAGTTTTTCGCGCGTATAAGGAGTTTTCATTTTATACCATTTCTAATTGACAAATTGTCATAAATAAACTGTAGGTCGGGTAGAGTTTACGAAACCCGACATGAAAATTCTATCTAATCTTACGTGTCGGGTTTCCGCTTTGCTCTACCCATAGGTGTCAATTTTAGAAATATCCACCTTTTAGGAAACCCTCTTTAGTCCCCGTAGGGACGATATGTCTATCTTTTTATGCCGTTTCTATGGAACTCAAGTGGAGAAGGACAGCATTTTTCTATAAACATAGCGTCCCTACGGGACTGAAGAGCAATATCTATATTCGAAAAATCCTTAAGTTGACGGCAATGGATTTCGCTTCGCTGCTCTACCCGACCTACGAAATAATGCCACACAATCATTTAGAAATGGTATTACAAAGTCAGATTCCAAAACCAAAGTGGATTCGGCAATTAGGTGGCACCATACTTTTTCAATATTTCAACAATTTCTTCTGCATCTGCCCTTTGCATCTGCTGAGCAGCTTGTAGCGGCGTTAACCCTCTACGGTTCTTGACATTGGGATTTGCGCCTTTGATGAGCAACACTTCTAAAGCAGCACGCTGTTTTTCACGATTCTTTATCGTGGATCGGATTGCCTCATACAGAGGTGTTTCGCCGTTGTTGTCAGTTGCATCAATAGTCGCACCATTTTCTATCAACACATCTATGACTTTGAGAAACCCTGCCTTTGCAGCACAATGCAATGCTGTTTTCCCTTTGCTACTTTGGACATTTATATCTGCACCCAGTTTCAAAAGTCTCAGAACTGCTTCTGGATGTTCTCCTTTATCTCCACGGCATGCATAAGGAAGTGGAGGCCAACCCATCCAGTCAAAGGCATTTATGTCCTTGGATGGGACACCATGAGACTTGAGCAGCACACTCATCTCAGAATTATCATCATAAATTCGCGGTGCTTTGCTTGGATCAGCACCATTTTTAAATAGCAATTTAACTATGTCTATTCTATCTGCAGATACAGCGTGATCCAGCAAAAGTTTACTGTGCGGTTCAATTATCGCACCACTTGAGATAAGCAATTCAACAATTCGTATGTTTTCACCTACGATAGCATAGCAGAGAGGCGTTGCCCATTCCGTATCTCGGTGTTCAACGGTGTGTGGTTCACCAGATGGTAGCATCACAGATTGGAGGTATCCGCTATTGACAAGATTGGGGTCGTCATCAAGGAGTGAAAGTGCAGTATCGTAATCACCGAGATAAGCCACGGTATGGATATCAACTATTGCACCTTGCTGAAGTAGGTAATCTGCTACCTCGTCGCGTCCTTCGTGCCGTGCAACACAGTAAGGTGTTATCTCAAGATCGTGTTGGCTTAGATGGCAACCGGGAAGATTCATATCGGCACCTTGTTCTACCAGAAATTTAACGACCTCTAACTTCCCACGATATGCGGCTTCCCACAGCATCGTCCTGCCGTGCGAACCGATGGTATGAAGCCATTCCGGTTTGTCCTCTAAAAACTGTCGAACTGCTTCAAGGTCCCCTCGCCCTGCAGCAGCAACGACGATTTTAAGAAAATCGCTCTGCTTTCCAGTGAGTTGGGTTTTTGGCATTACACCGTCCTCTCTTTAATGGTTGCTCTCAATTCGTATCTATGACACGAGGCCTTCCGCCAATTGAAGGTGCCATCAGCATCCGTTTCTGTTGTTCGGTTAACTCTCCATATTTGCTGATGTCGTAGTAATTTCCCGACCACGCTGAATGTCCAGGACTGTATTTGTATAACAAGGAACGACGTTGATGTTCTCCTTTCCACGGCATTGTGCCATGAACAAGTGCTTCTGTGAAAAACAACACATCCCCTGCACCAAGGGCAGGCTGGACAACATAGTGTACTGGACGTTCAAAGTTACGTACGTCTGGTGGGATTTCTCTCAAAAAGTTACTTTTATGGCTTCCTGGGATACACGCGAATCCGCCTGCCCCTTCGGGAGCATCCGCAAGGTTGTATGTCATTACACACAACCCATTACGCATCACACCGTCACGATACTTGTACCAATGGTCACCTTCAGGACCACCCGGACGACCGCCATCTTCACCACCGTGCAGTCCACCGCGTCCGTCACCATCTTTCATAAAAATAGGATAATCGTGATCAAGGCGGACATTTGGACCCAACATCTCTACAAGATAGGGTAGAATTTTCGGATGATCAATGAGCCGCTTAAAAGATTCTCCCCACAGACTCGGAGGGCCTTGCATCTCGCCTTCGTCAATGAAGGCGTTCATCTCTGCTACTTCATCTTCAGTCAAAACGTCCTTAATTATCAGATACCCCTCAAGGTCAACAGTAAATTTTTCTTCACTTGTCATAAGATTTGAATTCCTTTCAATGTAATAGTTATCAGTTAATTTTCCTTTTGTTCAACAACGCGCGGTCTCCTACCGATAGATGGTGACAGAAGCATCCGTTTCTGTTGTTCGGTCAAGTCGGTATATTGGTTAATATCGTAGTAATTCCCTGACCACGCGGAATGTCCCGGACTATATTTGTATAGCAAAGCACGACGTTGATGCGCTGCTGTCCACGGCATTGTGCCGTGAATAAGTGCTTCAGTGAAAAACAACACATCTCCTGCTGCAAGCGGAGGTTGGACAACGTAATGTGCTGGACGTTCGAAACTGCGAACCTCTCTCGGAATTTCCGGTGCGAAATTGCTTTTGTGACTCGCAGGAATACAAGCGAACCCGCCTGCCCCGGCAGGAGCCGCTGCCAAATTGTATGTCATTACGCATAGCCCATTACGCATCACACCGTCACGATATTTATACCAGTGATCCCCTATGTTTCCACCTGCACGTCCGCCATCTTCTCCACCGTGCAATCCACCTCGTTTGTCACCTGCGTCCATCAAGATGGCATAATCGTGATCAAGACGCACATGCGGTCCCAACAATTCAATCAGATAAGGTAGGATTTTCGGGTGGTCAATCAGATTCTTAAACCTCTCACCCCAGAGACTTGGTCGTCCATTCATTTCACCGTTGTCAATAAAGGCGTTCATTTCTGCCACTTCATCTTCAGTCAAAACATTCTTAATGACGAGATACCCCTCAAGGTCAACCTTAAATCTCTCTTCACCTGTCATTATACAACTCCTCCTTTTGCAAGGAAATACTTTTTTCTCGGTACAAACTGATATTTGTTTAAATTGCTTTCTTATCTATGGGAGCAGTCACTTCAAAATCAAAGCCGCCAATCACATCGCCGTTCACCTCAAGTTCAAAACGATGCCAACCGAGACACGCTTTCCCGTCATCAAACTGCTTCAGCGAGGGCAATGGAAATAGGGATTTTTCATAATCAACGCGCTGTTTCGGTTTCAACTTCCTCTGACTGAACCGATAGCGTTTGCGCGTGATGTGTCCTGTTGGGCGTTTATATGCGATTACATAGTAGGTAAGAATCGTTTGGGATTTATCAGATTCACTTTGAAAACTGAACGAAAAGCGAAAAGGGACGTTGATTGGTTGGGTTTGGGATTCAGTCTGCAATTCAATTAAAGTGATTTGTGCCTTTCCTAACTCCTGCGGCATTCCTAAACCGAGTAATTTATAAGCACGTTTATCACCAATCTTCACTTGATATTTTAGTGCTTGCCGAAGAATCTGTTTTGTTTCTGCTTTGCCGTGCTGACTCCATCGTTCCAATGTAGCGTATTCCATTTCTGGATAATCCTTCACAATGTCGCGCATATCTTTTGCAACGTGCTCTCGAACGCGTGCATCAGGGTCATCTTTTAGTGTTTCCAAAAGCGCCAAAATTGACTGCGGGTCTTGAATAAACGGACGCAACCATTTTTGCCATGTGCCACGTGTCCAAAGGGCAGCAGCAACAAACAAACGAAGGTTTGCATTTTCGTCTTTGACCCATTCCCCAAAACGTTGAAAACATCGATTAGGGTCTTTGATGATAAATTCACGGATTTCTCCGCCGCGAGTGCAGCGGTATTTTGCGAGTTTGCAGAAAGCATCCAGAGATGCGTCAAAATCAGCAAGTCCGTATAAACTGATGAAGTGAGAAATTGGTCTCAGACACGTCTCCGTTTCAGCGGTGGGATGTGGTGTCGGTATTGGTATGGCTTCGGCATCAACATAATTCATTAAGATGGCAAGTGCTTCAGAATAGTTTTCGGGCAGATGGTGACGCAATACACGTCCGATGGCTTTCGTCACGTTGTAAATCGTCTGACCCTCCATCTCTTTCCGAACGTCCACGACAAAGGTCAGTACATCAAATTCAGGATAGATACGCTGAATTTTTTCACCAATAATTAAGCCATCTTGTGTTAGGTCAAAGAGCCTTTGTTGTGGTATCTGTTCCACTGACTGCCTCCATCATAAGCCTAAAAGTCCACAGAGAATTTCACCTGTTATGTTTAGTGTCGTATTCTTTCCAAAACAGATGGATACCGTTTGTGGTGAAAATAATAACATATTTGCTGAACGAATGTCAAATAAGATAGGATTATTGAACTCCTGCGATATTGAAAATTGCCACCAGATGTGTTATACTAAGATAAATAATTCACCGACTTTTAATCTCTACGCACAACATGCACATAGAACATCTCAACTACTCTTTAGTCCAAATTCCTGCCGGACCTTTTACGATGGGAACTTACCCAACAGGAATGCGGAAGACTGATCCCGAGGAACCGCAACGCAGCGTTACATTGGATGCTTATGCCATTGGAATCTATCACGTTACAAATGTGCAGTACGCGCAATATGTTAAGGCAACAGGATATAGACAACCTATGTATTGGGGAGATGAACGGTTTAATGGGAAAGATTATCCGGTTGTCGGTGTGAGTTGGTATGATGCGACCAATTTTTTAGAATGGCTCAGCAACGCAACAGGAGAAGCATACCGCCTGCCAACAGAGGCTGAATGGGAGAAAGCTGCGCGCGGCACCGATGGCAGAGAGTATCCTTGGGGAAATGTATGGGATGCGAATAGGGCAAACACATCTGAATCGCAATTAAAAAAACTGACGTCTGTTGGTAGTTATCCAGGGGGTATTAGTCCTTTTGGGTGCTACGATATGGCTGGAAACGCTTACGATTGGTGCAGCGATTGGTTTCATGCCGAAACATACAAATACTCGCCTGCAGATAATCCAATGGGAGCAGTTGAAGGGAGACGCAAGGTGATTCGAGGTGGGTCGTGGCTACCCCGAGGTGAGTTTGCTGCACGTTGCGCGAATCGCGCCGCCTACGAACCGATCCGCGCAGTTCATAATGTTGGGTTTCGAATCGCAATAGATAGGTAGTTGAGATAAATGTTGAAGCCAACCTGCAATAAAAAATCGTAGTTATGACTAAAAAACAGATTGCCGAATCCCAACAAGAATTCCGTGATGCATTACTGACATGGTTCAAAAAGTATCAGCGGAAGATGCCGTGGCGCGGAATTGAGGATCCCTATCGGATTTGGGTTTCTGAGGTGATGCTCCAGCAGACGCAGGTCAAAAAAGTTGTAGAATATTATGAAAGATTCATTGAACGATTTCTGAATGTTCAACAACTTGCTGATGCGCCCTTACAGGATGTGCTAAAGGTGTGGGAAGGATTAGGCTACTACGCACGAGCACGGAATCTACATAAAGCTGCAAAGTATATTGTAGAAGAATTTGACGGAAAGATACCGAGTGACTACGCTACTTTTAGGAAATTGCCAGGAGTAGGAGATTACAGCGCCGCGGCGGTGCAAAGTATCGCCTTTAACACACCACATGCGGCAGTTGACGGGAACATTAAACGTGTGTTGGCACGTCTTTACCTGATAGATACGCCTATCAACGAGTCTTCATCAGCGAAACACTTTCAACAGAAAGCAGATGATCTTTTAGATCGAAAAGAACCGGGACTATTCAATCAAGCGATGATGGAATTGGGAGCAACTGTCTGTCGTCCCCAATCCCCTACTTGTCTTGTTTGTCCTGTGAACCAGTTTTGTGAGGCATTCCACACTGCCCGTCAAGATGAATTTCCACATAGACGTAAAACGAAACCGACACCAGAACATCATATCGCTGCAGGTCTTATTTACAAAGGATCAGAAGTCTTAATCGTCCAGCGACCACTTGAAGGTTTACTTGGTGGACTCTGGGAATTCCCGAATGGGCAGATCGGTGAAAACGAAACTGCAGAAGATGCCTGTATCCGTCACATCACAGATGTTGTCAATCTTTCTGTCACCAATTTAAAATACCTCACCCGTGTCAGACATGCATTCACCCATTTCAAAATAGTCGTGGATGTGTTTCAGTGCGAATATCAGTCGGGTGAGGTGGTTTTGAACGGTCCGATAAACTCAAAGTGGGTAAAACTAACTGCGCTGCAGGATTATCCGCTTCCGCGTGCGACTCACAAATTTTTAGATAAATTAATCCTTTGAACCGAACTTTGCTTCGTATTTTTCCCACACTTCATCTGGTAACGGCGTACTCGCAGCGATAACATTTGCCTCAAGTTGTTCAACATTGAGGCTGCCGATGTTATTGCCTTGTATCCGCTCTTCTTTCAAGCAGAACTGAAGCGCAAGCTGCAGCAAACTTATTCCTTCTTCAACACACCATTCCCAAATTGGGTATGATGCTGCAACATCCCCTTCCTTTTTCCAACGTCCCCGTTCAATTTCTGCATCAAGATCAACACCTGTGAGAATACCACGAAGAATAGACCATCCGTTCATCACACCGATGTCTGCTTCGGCAGCGGCGGGGAGAATTGTGTCCATAACAGTCTGCCGGATAAGGTTGTAATCGTTGAAACACAAGAGCAGGTCAACATCACCTGTTGCAATAGCTTTGAGATGAAAGTCATGCTGACGCATACCGTAACCGACAAATCTGACAAGTCCACGTTCTTTACATTTGAGCAGTCCTTCAAGTGTGCCGTCTTTTTCAAGCGTTGGATCAATTTCATGCGGGTCATGGATCAGCATTCCGTCCAGATAATCAACATTCAGAATTTCCAGTTGATTTTCAAGGTCTCTAATTGCGCGGTCAGCGGAATAATCGGGTCTACCTTGTCCGTAGCCACCCCATTCGGCGGCGGAATGACAGCACAGACGGGCAGTAATAATGACATCTTCACGTGGAATCTCCTTCATTGCCAAACCGAGTTTACGAAGAGAATCACCATAACAACGGGCACAGTCAAAATGATTGACACCGATAGAAATAGAGTGTTTAATTAATGCCACTGCATCTTCATCTGAAACAAAACCGAAATTGTTACCAAAACCTTGTGTGCCGAACGGAACGACAGGTATGCTTAATTCAGTTCTACCCCCAAACGGCGGCGAGGAATTGTTGGTAAGGATTGATTTGCCATAAATTTCTCCTGATAATATGTAATACCATTTCTAAACGATTGATCATCATTAGCAAAAGACTCGTTCGTAGTCGCGTAATTCATTGCGCCTCTTACATTCTTCATTTCAACGGCAAACTCAAAATCTTATAATGAAAGTTCATTTTTTAGAAATGGTATAAGTTGGCACGAGAAAAGATATAATAAGAGCGCAATGAATTGCATTATTCAAACAGCAACACACTGCGCTATGATGTGTGAAAATATTAGTATTGGTCTGAACCTTCAAGCGGCAACGGAACCGCCCAGATGTTTCGATACTGAACCAAATTACCGTGATCTTGTAAACGTAGTGGGCCCGGCTTAGCCACCTCTGAATCAGCGCCAGCTGTGGTACCTGGCAACTGAACGTTATTAAGGATTACCAATCCATTTTGTAGTGCCGTCACTCTGACGTTTTCTGTCATTTCACCAGCATCGTTAAACCGGGGGGCACGAAAAATAACGTCATAAGTCTGCCAATGAAGTGGAGGTAAACAAGCATTTACAAGGGCAGCAAATTGATTGTATATTGCACCACAATCACCTTTGCCGGGCACCTCAATACCGTAGGAATCCAAGACCTGAATTTCATATCTGCCTTGGAGAAAAACGCCACTATTTCCTTTTGCCTGTCCACTTGCTTCCGGCATATCAGGACACATAAATTCAACGTGAAGAAAATGATCTGTGAAGGTTTCCTTGCTTGATATGTCACCTGTGCGTGGCTCAACAATCATAGCGTCACCTTCAACTTTCCATTTCGGTTCGCCGTCACGACCTACCCAATTACTAAGGTCTTTTCCATCAAAGAGAATCACTGCGGATTCTGGGGGTGTTTGTAACATAAGTTTTCCTTTCTAATGCTATACATTTATAATTTATCCTCTGTATTAGGGTTTGAGGATTTCTCGCAATTTTAACGGGGTTCGTCTTTTTTGTCAACGGTTAAGGAATACAAGCCATGGTTATTTAGTTTTCGGTTTTCTCCAATATTTTTTCACACTTCTATAAACTATCTGTAGGTCGGGTAGAGTTTGCGAAACCCGACACGTTTATATCCTGTCGGGTTTCGCAAACTCTACCCGCTGAATGCCATAAAGGCATTCATAGCGTTGATTTGGACCTACGAAATAAACTCTCAGTAACACTCATCGACTGATAATCCTTAAAACTAAATAACCCTGAATACATGCACAGAAGTTACTTCTTACATTATCTTCAGACTCAAACTTTCTTAGACACCTGTTCTGCTAACCGGGAAAGTGCTGGGGACATGTCAGATTTTTCAAGTTCTGCTTCAATCATGACAAAATGTTGCGTTTCTGCAAGTGCAGCCTTCATAGCACTGTCAAATTCAGCTTCAGTACGGACAGCAAACGCGTGTCCTGCTCCTAACATTTCCGGCAGATGCGTATAACGCCAATTTATTATGTCATTAAAGGGTCCTTCAACAAGGGGACGCATAGTCCCGTACCCGTGATTGTTGAGAACAAGGATAATCGGGGTAAGTCCGTAGCGGATAGTCGTTGAGAGTTCAGTGCCTGTCATTTGGAAGGCACCATCTCCAACAATAACGAGTGGTCTGGAATCGGGTTTGCCCAGCTGCGCGCCAACAGCAGCGGGAATTGCAAACCCCATTGAGGTATAGTATGCCTGAGAAATAAATTCTGTGTGTTCTGGAAGACGTAAATCCGCTGCACCCCAAAGACAGTCCCCCACATCGGGGATCACCGTCAGTTCATCATGCAGAAATAGATTGAGATGTTGAAATAGGCGTTTCACCGTAAGCGTTTGGTCGGCGACCATAACAAAAGGCTCTGCAACTTCCAGTACCCATTCCAAGTTCACTTCGGGCCGTTTGTGGAGTTGCGGAGAGCACAAACCATCCAGAAAATCCTCAAACGTAACATCTTCATACGTGGAATAACAGACAGTGATTTTATCTGAGGTAGCGTAGACACAACGACTTCGCGCAAGGTTTGCCGTGTAAATCCCAAGGTTGACATCGGTCATAAATGCGCCAAGAATAATGAGACAATCAGAGGTTTCAACAAGCGTTGTGATCTCTGTTCTACCCATTGCACCGCCATAAATACCCAAATAGAGCGGATGTGCCTCCGGCATCACCGATTTCCCCAACAACGTTGTCACCACTGGAATCTGTTTTTTTTCGGCAAGCCGAAGTAATTTGTCTCGAAATCCGAATCTATGGAGTTCAGCACCCGCTAAAATAACAGGATTTTCGGATTGATTTATGAACGCAATCGCATTAGATAGAGCCGCATCTAACGTTTCGGTGTCACTGTGGTGTCCACCCGTTGAAGGACGTTTGTGGACTAATCCTTGTATTCCCACCATATCACGTGGCAGTTCAATGTACCCCGGACGCTTATGCCAATAGACTGCATCTAACACTCTATCTATCTCGTTAAAAGCGGTGAAAGGTTCGTCAAGTAGTGCTGATGCAACGGTTATCTCCTCATAGATACGTTGCTGTGTAAAAAAATCTTTGCCTTTATGGTGCAAAAGTGCGCCCTCAGTACGCTCCTTTACCCCTGGGCTACCGCTAATGACAACAAGTGGTGATTTTTCAGCGTAGGCAGCAGTGACAGCGTTGATCATAGATAAACCACCGACACCGTAAGTCACACACGCAGCTCCCATGCCGTTTGTTCGGGCATAAGCATCCGCAGCGAATCCTGCTGTTTCTTCTCGCGTTGTACCGATATGTTCAATAGGACTCTGTTCAATCATATCAAAGAACTGTACGACATAATCGCCAGGTATGCCAAAAATATGGTTGATTTCGTAGCTCTTTAGTTTTTTTAGAAGGTACTCACCAATTGTTAGTTTTTTATTTGGCATAGAAATACCTTTAACCACGCGTGACCACAGATTTTAAAAGAATGGTATTGGCCACCTATTATTATGGTCAGTTCATTTGTTAGGCAGCATCGTCCTATTAATTAAGCTGTTATTCATTGATGTAATCTGAACGCAAGACAAACGTGTGCTGTGTCCAACTGCCTGTGCGCACATCAAGCTCAGCTTCATTTGCCATAATATCCTCCAATTCACCGTAGGCAGTAGCATCTTCTTCGTTAGCAAACTCAAACTCAACCAGCCGGTGTGGGGATTCACCGTAGTAGTTGTCGTATGAAGCTATTGTCTTCAACTGAGAAGGTCCGACTGTCGTAGCAGAAATGGATTCAACCCAATCCAGATATGCCTGTTTTCCACCAAGGGGATAATCAATCAACAGAACGCCTTTAACCGGCCAGTTGCCTTCTTCACCTTTTGAATAGTCGGAACGTTGGATAAATGTGTACAAGTTCACATCGGTTGCATGGTTTGGGAGTTCACTCATAACCTCAGCTACCTCAGGACGATTCAGATATGCTGCCATTTCAAGGAAACTATCAAATTCATACTCAACAAGTCTATTCGGACTCATAGTTGGGTCTTGATTGTCGTAAGAGCGTATCCGGCGGACCTCTTCAAAGGCTTGCAGTGTTGGAGCAACGGATCTAACCCATTTAATGTAGGCATCCTTTCCATTTTTCGGGTAGTCAATTAGCAAAACAATCTTCATAGGAATCGCTTCCACCATGTTATCTTCTGGTGGCATTGCATCCATTACCACTTTTTGTGCTCTTTCACAACCTGTAAGCGCAATTAGAGCAACAGTAAGAATAAAGAATAAACTACCTAATTTTGATGTCATTATTTTCCCCTTTATATAGTAAGATTTATAAATCTATCTACAACCTATCTCATAAATAGTTGGAGGGCTTTGAAAACCGGATTTCAAAATCCTGTAGGAGCGATCTCCGAAGCGCGACCTGTCGGGAATCCAAATCAAGAAATCAACGGTATGAATGACGTTTAGTCATTCACCGGGTATGAATGCCTTTTGGCATTCCCCGGAGTTCCCTCCTATAAAGAGAATCAACTCATAACGAACCAACAAATCCTATTTATGAGATACGCTCTAAACTGTTTTCTTTTTGAGTGCAAAAGGAAACTGATAACTATTCTATTTAATATAGATATTAAAATCAAGTTTAAATATTTAAGCCAGTAATTGAATTAGTTGAGGGTGTGCATAAATACTAATAGCAAAATAATGCTTAGTCAAGTGCTAATTGATGGGTTTTCAAGTAGTCGGGAATCGCAGGTGATAGATACCTCAAAATCTTTGTAGCGTTGAAAGAAAACAGGTATAATACTTTTTGGTCAGGATAACACATGGTTAATATCCTTTTCACTTTATTTTTAGATGAAAGCATAACCTATATCCTGACTAAATTCAATTATGCACACCCTAATTTAAATCAATTCTGTTTCCGCAAGCGTATTTCGGAGGGATTCAAGGTTCGCAGGTTCCATCGGGGCAAGCGGAAGGCGCACTTTCCCGTTGAGTTTGCTCATCAGCATCAACGCTGTTTTTGCTGGAATCGGATTTGTTTCAATAAACAGATTAACTGCCAGTGGTAAGGTTTTATAATGAAGTTTCCGAGCAAGTTCAAGATTTCCCGCGTGAAAGGCGTTACACATTTCCGCTACATCGGAAGGAGCAATGTTTGCGACAACTGAGATTACACCCTTTCCACCTACTGCCATAATCGGCAGTGTGTTGACATCATCGCCTGAGAGGACAATGAAATCATCAGGGCATAGATTGACGACTTCACTTGCACGCTTGAGTTCACCTGTTGCTTCTTTGAGCGCGACAATATTTGGATGTTCGGCGAGGCGGGCAATGGTTGGTGAGAGAATGTCCGTGCCGCAACGTCCCGGAACGTTGTAGACAACAATCGGTATGTCAACTGAATCAGCAATTTTCATATAGTGCGCGTATAACCCTTCTTGTGTTGGTTTATTGTAATATGGGGTAACAATCAGTGCCGCGTCAGCACCTGCGGCTTTGGCATGTTCTGTAGCACGCAGCGTACGGGTCGTTGAATTTGAGCCAGTCCCCGCAATGACAGGCACACGTCCATTTACCGTTTCAACGGTGATCTCTATTACTCTGTCGTGTTCAGTCTCAGAAAGCGCGGGGGATTCACCTGTTGTTCCACACGGGACGATGCCGTGCGTGCCGCCTTCAATCTGAAACTGAATCAATTCTTTTAGTTTTGCTTCATCTAACGATTCATCGTCCTTAAATGGTGTGACGAGTGCAACATAAGAGCCCTCAAACATTTAAATCCCTCCTTGATAACTATGACACAACGGAATGTGTCTATTATTTGCTAATAATCCCATGCTTCCGATGTAAGTTCGCCTGCAAATATAACGCGAGCATCACCTTCAAGATAGACGTTTTTGGCTTCGTCATTTTCCAAATCAAAATGTATTTTTAAGACAACACCGCTCGCTGTTTTGACGGAGACAGGTGATTTAACCTTGCCTAAGGTAGCAGAAACAATCGCAGAGGCAATTGAACCTGTCCCACAAGCAAGTGTCTCATTTTCAACACCCCGTTCATACGTACGAATTTCAATAAGTTCCTGTGAATGGATATGGATAAAATTCGCATTGGTGCCAGCAGGTTTAAAATCATTATGATAACGTGTTTGTCGTCCGAGATCAAAAACATCCGTTGCTTCTAAGTCATCTACAAAGAAAACAACATGCGGCACGCCGCTATTTGCAAAACCCACATTATGGACACTGTCTTCAAGACGAAGCGGAACATTAATCCGAATATCTGTCGGGTCGCTCATGCGTACTTTAACGTTTTCACCGACTACTTCGGCTTCATAAATACCAGCATTTGTCAGAAATCGCATCTGTTCTGACACGATACCGTTTAAGTAAGCGAATTTAGAGATACAACGCGCACCATTTCCGCAGGTTTCGACCTCTCCACCATCAGCGTTAAAGTAGCGCATCCGAAAATCAACATCTTCTGTCGGTTCAACGAGTAGCACGCCATCAGCACCAACTGACATACGGCGTTGGCATACCTTTGTAACGAAATTCATGAATTCTGAATCTGTGCTATCTACGACTCGGTTTAAATTGTTGATGATTACGAAGTCGTTGCCCGCACCACTAAGTTTCATAAAAGGTATTTTGTTCATATCCTGTCCTTATTGATGTCTTTCATTCTATGATAAAACTATTCCGCTTTTACGTCAAGTTTTCAATTGAGTGAGGGACTAAACGCAAATTGGTCTGTCCGTTCTGCGTATCGGTAAGCATGCATGCGGAGTTCTTCTACAATTCCTAAAACCCCATCGTAACTATCACATGTGACCAAGCGGGTACGGAAAGGTTTGACGTGTGGAATGCCTTTAAAGTAGTTTGTATAGTGCCGCCGCATCTCTAATAATCCAAGCTTTAAACCTTTCCACTCAATAGAAAAATCCAAGTGTTTCCTAAATACAGCGATACGTTCGTCAATTGAGGGCGGCGGAAGTAGTTCACCGGTTTCAAAGTAGTGTTTAATCTCATTGAAAATCCACGGATTCCCAATCGCAGCACGTCCGATCATGATGCCATCTACACCGTATTGTTGCTGCATTTGTGAAGCTTTTTGGGGACTATCCACATCTCCGTTGCCGAAAACGGGAATAGTCATGCGCGGGTTATCTTTTATTTTTCCAATGAGCGTCCAGTCAGCATCACCTTTATACATCTGCCGCCGCGTTCTACCGTGAATCGCAATAGCACGAATACCAACATCTTGTAAACGTTCTGCTACCTCAACAATATACTTTGTGTTGTTGTCCCATCCCAATCGTGTTTTGACGGTAACAGGCAGATTGGTCGCTTTGACCATTTCCGCAGTCATTTTAACCATTTTTGGAATGTCCTGTAAGATACCTGCGCCTGCCCCTTTACAAGTGACCTTTTTCACCGGGCATCCATAGTTAATGTCGATAATATCAGGTTGGACACGTTCGGTAATTTCAACAGATTCCCGCATCACTTCAATATTGTGTCCAAAAATCTGGATGCCGATCGGTTTTTCCGCTTCAAAGATGTCTAACTTAGCAACACTTTGCGCAGCATCACGAATAAGTGCCTCAGAGGAGATGAATTCGGTATACATGATATCCGCGCCGTTTTCTTTACAAACTGCGCGAAAAGGCGGATCGCTGACATCTTCCATCGGTGCCAGTAGAAGTGGAAAATTTGGAATGTTGAGGTTGCCAATTGTTAGCATAATAGTAGATGTGAATTTCAAGTGTTTCAGAAACTGGATCGGAGCTGGCGCATATATTCATCGTGTTTTCCAATCCAAAACCAAACTAAAGTTCCCTCACCTTCACGGGCAAGCGTGCGATAGTTAGTACTGATTCTTGCTACCCAGTACCTACCAATCTTTTTTAAATTCAGTGATGGGTGTCTCGGATCTCGCTTCAGCAGTGCAAACTTCTCATCTGCCAGTTGTTGGACTGCTTGTGGAAGGTTCTGGTAACATTCCCAAAATTCGGAAGTAGTTTTATAAATCAGTACATCTTCCTGCACGCAAATCCTCAAGAGCTTTGTCACCCAGATGATCAAGCCGTCCGGCCTTTATATCTTCTTCGATCTGCTTATCCCATGCCGCTGCGCGAGTCTCTAAGGCAACATGAAGTTTATCTTCAAGGGTTTTCAGAAGTCCTTCCTGTGTGCTTTCTTCAATCTTTACCTCCGGGATTTCCGGTATCCATCCTATCCATCCATCCCCATTTTTTTGGATGTGTGCGGTGTAGGTTTCTGCGCCGTCCCGTTCAAGGATTTTGACAGTCTGAATCTGTTCCATAGGCGGCTCCTAATGCAAAGATTTTTTAGATTTAGGTTATTATACCTTGCAACAGTGCTATTGTCAAGGAAATCAAAATAGGGAATCGGCTTCACAAGCTATCCAAATTCTTGACATTATTCCAATTTCGTGATAAATGTAAAGGCAGGTTTAAGAAATATTTTCATTTTTCAATTCAATAGCGAGGTATTTTTATGCGTTGTGTTTTTGTCGGCATTGAATATGCAGGAAAATCAACACTGATAAATTTGTTAACTGAATACTATCAACACCGAAAATTATCTGTTCACGTTGACGATCATTTTACTATCCCGGATTCTACATTGAGTGCAGAGTCAAGGGAGGCATACGTCGGATTTCCAAATGATGTAAAAGAGCGAATGCAACGGATGCAGATACAGTATCACGTTGAAGTTATTAAAAACTATCCGAATACACTTATTGCGGGATGGCACATAGAGGAAGCGGTTTACACGACTGTATATGGTGGTGATCCAGAAAGTTCATATTATCAGAATTATCACTACCGCGCGCAGCGTGGCTATGAAACACAAGTTATAGAGGCAAGGTTGCCAGATGTGGTATTGATTCACGTTACTGCAAGTGACGACGCGATAAAGGCGCGGATGGAAGTCGATCCACACGAATATCAGATTATCAAGGCAGAGGATATTCCGACACTTAAACGGCTTTTTGAAGAGGAGATTGATAAATCTCTATTTACCCAAAAAGGACGCAAAATTGTGTTAGACACAACTGACAAAATGCCGTTTGAATCGCTTGATGAGCTGCTACTACTTTCCGAGCCGCTTATCACTTTCGGTGAATTAGCTATTCGTTCAATGCCAGTACCAGATGTGCCTTATCAGGTTAATTACGAAAACGGTATCCGGAAATTGGAGCCAGCGTAACGTTTTTCACCAATAAGATCATATAGCAGGATTCGTCTCGGTTTCACGGTCTATTGGTGAATTCGCTGCGAAAATTGAACGCCTCTGCAACCGATGCCCTGATGCTTTTCCGCTTGACACCAATCAAATAATTCATTAAAATGGATTATTCAAACCCTGAATAATGAGGAAAAACAGAAACATGCCCCAAACTGACGCAAATCAACCGAATGTCATTGTCTTTTTTACTGACCAACAGCGGTGGGACACCTCTGGCTTGCACGGCAATCCGCTTGATTTAACACCTAACTTCGATCGGATGGCCCAGCGCGGCACACATGTCCACCGCTCTTTTACGTGTCAACCTGTGTGCGGCCCCGCGCGCTCATGTCTGCAAACTGGATTCTACGCAACCCGCACAGGATGCTTCCGAAACGGTATTCCATTGTCACCCAATCTCAAAACGCTTGCACATCACTTTGATGATGCAGGCTATGCGACGGGATATATCGGTAAATGGCATCTCTATTCAGGAAGTACTGGAGCTGTTCCACCTGAGAACCGTGGTGGATATGACTACTGGTTAGCGTCTAATGTTTTGGAAATGACCTCTGATGCATATCAGACAAGGTTGTTTGATAACGATAACCAACCGATTGACCTACCCGGCTATCGTGTAGATGCTTTAACAGATGCAGTGATTCGTTATGTTGACGAACATAAAAACGACCCTTTTTACCTCTTTACCTCTTATATTGAACCGCATCACCAAAATCATCTGGACGATTATCCTCCGCCCGATGGATATAGGGAAAGGTATACTGGTAAATGGATTCCACCTGATCTTGCCGCGCTCGGTGGCTCAACGCATCAGCATTTAGGCGGCTACTATGGCATGGTGAAAAGATTAGACGAAGCACTCGGTAGACTTTTAGACGCACTGAAAAGTCTTGATTTACTTGATAATACAATTATTCTGTTTACCTCTGATCACGGGTGTCATTTCAAAACCCGCAACAGCGAATATAAACGCTCATGCCACGAAAGTTCAATCCGTGTGCCGACTGCTTTTCACGGACCTGGGTTCATCGGAGGCGGACAGATTCAAGAGCTTGTGAGTCTTGTGGATCTCCCACCGACACTATTGGATGCAGCAGGTTTGGCTGTGCCTGATGAGATGCAAGGACGTTCAATTCTACCACTTCTACGCGGTGAAACAGATGATTGGCCCGAGGAGGTATTCGTCCAAATTAGCGAGGCACAGGTCGGGCGTGCTGTGCGCACCCAACGTTGGAAATATGGGGTTGACGCGCCTGGCAAAGGTGGTGGTAAAGACGCTGGCTCAGACGTATATGTAGAACAGTATCTCTACGATCTTGATGCAGACCCGTACGAGCTACGAAATCTTATCGGACTTCGTTCGCATGAAAATGTAGCAGAAGTTATGCGTGAGCGACTTATTCGGCGAATGGTTGAAGCAGGTGAAGAAGCACCTACAATTGACCCCGCACCGCAACATGGAGGCGGACAACGCCGTGTATCTGAAGGAGAAACAAAAAGTTAGCAATGAAAATTACAGACGTTATTACCCTTGTGATGGGTACCAGTTGGCGGAATCTTACCTTTGTAAAAGTTGAAACTGACGAAGGTTTGACCGGAATTAGTGAAGTGCGGATGAACAATCGTACCGACGCGCTTGTGGCATATATTGACGGTGCAAAACGGAGACACGTCATTGGAAGCGACCCATTCAATACAGAAGACCTCTATCAACGCATGTTTCGCGATGATTACGGGCGTGCAGGTGAAATCGTTGCGACAGGCATCAGCGTTGTTGAAATAGCATGTTGGGATATTATTGGAAAGGTATTGAATCAACCTGTGTACCGTCTGCTTGGTGGTGCTTGTCGTGATAAAATCAAGGCTTATGCCAACGGATGGTATCGCGTAGAACGAACACCTGAGGAGTTTCACGATGCTGCCAAAATAGTGCTTGAAAAAGGATATAAGGCACTCAAGTTTGATCCGTTCGGCGCGGGCTATTATGAGCTTTCATATCAAGAAAAACTGAAATCTGTTTCTCTCGTAGAAGCAGTGCGCGACGCTGTAGGACCGGATGTTGAAATACTTGTTGAGATGCACGGCAGATTTAGTCCATATACGGCAATTGAGATTGCCGCGGAATTGGAGAAATTCGAACCGAGTTGGGTTGAAGAACCTGTGCCACCCGATAACATTGCAGCACTTGCCAAAGCAGCAGACAAAATCAATCTACCAGTCGCGACGGGTGAACGATTACACAATAAATATGAGTATCGTGAGTTGATTAACTTACAAGCAGCGGATATTCTTCAGCCCGATATAACCCAGACAGGTGGATTCTTGGAAACTAAGAAAATCGCCGCAATGGGGGATATGTGTTATATGACGGTTGCACCGCATAATGTTGGGGGTCCGGTTTCTACTGCAACCGCCTTGCATTTCGCTACATGCACTACTAACTTCAAAATTCAGGAGCATTTCAACGATTTCTCTGAAGCATGGGTTAAGGAGGCAGCAACTGGATGCCCAGAGGTTATAGACGGATACTTTAGTTTGCCCGATGGACCAGGACTCGGTATGGAACTGAATGAGGACCTCATTGCAGCGCATCCGTATCGCGAAGGCTCATTTAACCTTTGGGAAGACGATTGGCACAAACGCGAGTATTAAGTTCACGAGGATCTTCATCAAATCTTGAACTTCGGAATCATTTTGTGGTATCCTTTATAGTAAATTATGTAAATAAGTTTACATATATTCTGTAGGCGGTGAATGCCTAAATGGCGTTCATACCGTTGATTTCGATCTCCGAATCGCGACGAAACCACGGGTAGTCGGGAATCGGAGTTCCCTCCTACAGCTCAGATGTAAAGTTAATTGTAGAATCCACTATAAAATACAGACATTACTACTTGACGATTTCGCAATATTTCTTGATTCAGATAATCCTGCAGGAAAAAAAAATGAGACATACAACAAGAATTGAACTTGCAAATCTGGCAGACATGGCTTTGGCAAACAGAGGTGTTATCACCCCCGAAGAGGTTCGCCGTGTTACTGTTGAAAATGCGCTTGTTGATACGGGGGCAACACGGCTCTGCTTACCGAAACCGATTATTGAACAACTCGGTTTGACACCCTTTAGCACAGCGAAGGCAAGAACCGCGGCTGGCATCGTAGACCGCACCATTTATTCAGAAGTTCGGTTTACGATATTAGCGCGGGAAGGATCGCTCCCCATAACCGACTTGCCAGCCGATGCACCTGTCCTTGTCGGACACATGGTATTAGAGCAATTAGACCTCTGCTTAGATATCAGAAACGGGCTCATCTATAATCCAGATCACGGGGACGACTGGATTGAAGATGCATGGTAATAATCAGTTAATGAAGCATGATATATCTCACGACAGATATCAACAAAGGAGATAAAGCAAAAGCACGCCAATGAGTTTTTACTATAAAGACAGGTATCTCTATTGCGAAAATTTGAGAGTTAAAGACATTCAGGAAGAGGTGCCGTACAGTCCATTTTATCTTTACAGTCTCGCGCAGCTGGAGACGAATTACGCTGCATATCAAAAAGCACTTGAGGGCACCAACGCAATCATTGGATATGCCGTAAAAGCAAATAACAACCTCTCGCTTCTCAAACGACTCAGCGCGCTCGGTAGTGGGGCTGTGCTTGTGAGCGGTAATGAATTGCGGTTATCACTTGCTGCTGGATTTGACCTGAAACGGACAATCCTAAACGGTAATGGAAAAACCTTTGAAGAACTCAATCTTGCAGTTGAGCACGAAGTGCTGATTAACATTGACAGTGAATTTGATTTGAAACACATTCAACAAACAGCAAAGCAGCTGAACATACCCGCTAATGTACTTATCCGTATCAATCCAGATGTGGACCCAGAGGTTCATCCTTATGTTTCAACGGGCATGAAAAATTCCAAGTTCGGCATACGCAATGAACGACTCAACTGGTTTTTAGACGAAATTCGTAAAGACGATTTATTGAATTTAGTTGGTGTTCATTGCCATTTGGGTTCAACGATTAAGAAGGTGCGAATTTTCCGAGATGCCACAGAGATTATGCTTGATTTTATGCGTTCTATTCAAGCGGAGGGTTTTTCTGCACGTTATCTCAATATCGGTGGCGGGTTGGGCATTGACTATGAACGTACGGGTGATGATATTCCTACACCGACTGATCTCATAGACTCAATTCGTGGGCTACTCACCGATGACATAACGTTGATTATTGAACCCGGACGCTCCATCATCGGTAATACGGCAGTGTTTGTCAATCGTGTCACAGGTGTCAAAACAAATGGTAACAAGCATTTCATCGTCACAGATGGCAGTATGGCAGAACTCATCCGACCGAGCCTTTACGATGCGTATCAGCATATTGAGTTTATTGAACCTGTGAATGGTAAGGTTGAGACTTATGATGTCGTAGGTCCTGTCTGTGAATCTGCTGATTTTCTCGGAAAAGAACGTGAATTGCCGACACCACCTGAAGGTACGGGGCTTGTTGTTTGTGATGCAGGCGCCTACTGCCACGCGATGAGCTCTAACTATAACCTCAAGATGCGTCCCCCCGAATATCTTGTTGATGGGGATAAACTTACTTGTATCCGTAGGGTTGAAACGCTGGACGATTATCTACGGTTGTTTGACGTGTAAGGAAGGCTGCGTGAATTTGGGGTTCAAACCATGAGACTCAACTACTATCCAGAGACCGACTCGTTGTATATCAACTTGTTTGAACAGCCAAGCGTAGAAAGTCAAGAAATCTTTGAAGGTGTCCTGCTTGATTATGATGCCGAGGGTAGACTTGTTGGGATTGACATAGATAATGTAAGTCACAAAGTTGACATGGAGAAACTGATTCTGAGTCAAATCCCTTGTTGAATTGGTGTGTGTAAATATTTTGGCATTAACCATGTCATCTTTCCTATTGGGGGGCTTTGTTCGCCCGATTTATCCAAATCAACGCCAAATCCACATATGGCATTTGGCAAGGTTGAAAACCCTTCCTACAAGAGAAAAGAGTATTCATGCCAAAAACTTTGCCCCCAATAACAATTACGTTTGAACTTGCGAAAATATAAGTTAATGCGTTACAATAGGATATGGATCACAAGATAACAACCACCAGAAACGTTCGGTGGGTTGGCGATTCAAAAGAAAGGTTACAGGCTTTCCCGGATCCGGTACGTAAGGATATTGGACACGCCTTGTATCGTGTGCAGATTGGCGAAACCCCTCCGTCGGCAAAACCGATGAAAGGTATAGAATCCGGTGTGTTTGAACTTGTTGATACCTATGCTACGGATACTTACCGAGTCGTTTACACGGTTAAGATTGGTAGAAGCATGTATGTACTGCACTGTTTTCAAAAGAAGTCAAAACGTGGAATTAGTACCCCAAAGAAGGATATTGACTTGATTAAACGAAGATTAAGACGAGCTAAGGAGATGGAGAAAGAATTATGAGCAGTAACATTAAAGTTGAAGAAGGCAGCGGGAATATCTTCAAGGATTTGGGTTTTTCTGATGAGGTTTCGGAGAAAGAACTCCTAAAAGCGCAGTTAGGAGCCGAGATTTTCCGAATTCTGAAAGAACGTAAACTAACCCAGGTAGAGGCGGCGAAGCTGCTTGGCATTAAACATACCGAAGTTTCTCGCCTTAAAGCCGCCAAACTTTCTGACTACAGCGTTGAGCGATTGATGAGGTTTCTTAATCAGTTGAATCGCGATATTGAGATTCGGATTATTCCTTCAGAGGATAGAGAAGGACAGCAGCGCGTGGTTGCTGTTTAGTTCAAGATATGCTTCAATCATGGAGGCACACGGTACTGCTTCCCATCTCCAGCCGGTTAGGGCGGGATGTGGTTAGGAAACCGCACTTACCGTGGTGATGCCTGCTTTAACGCCTCATATTTACAAGATAAATTCCTGCTGCTACCAATGCAGTTCCTGCTAATATGCTTAACGACAGCTCATCACCTAAAAACAAGTTGCTGAACAATACGCCGGACACTGGCATGAAAAAATACAGGACTACCAATTTGCTCGCCTTGTATTTTCTTAGCACCGATGTCAACACCAAAAAGCAGAAACCGGTGAGCATCCAGCCTTGATAGAGCATTCCTGCTCCACTTGCCAATGTCAATTCAATCGGTTTTCCACGTTCAAATAAATAACTCAAAACCAGAAAACACGGAATGTTTAAACTTAGCAACCAGATGAGGAGTCGGTGCGGGTAAATGTCTTGAACAAACACCTTCGTGAGTGTAATGCGGAGTCCAAAGAAACAAGCAGCCAACGTCACAATCAGGTCTCCGATGAGATGTTCCATGACACCACTGGCTCGTAGGTTCGGCGCGATGGCTGCAATAACACCACCAAAGGCAGCAAGAACTCCGAATATCTTCCTAACAGAGAGTCGATCATTCGGAAGCCAAAAGTGCCCAAATATGACAGTAAAAATTGGGTAAAGCGCAAAGAAAATAGTTGAGCGAGAAGCTATAGTGAACTCAGTGCCGATGTTCAACAGAACGGTATGCAATGCATGCAATACCGCAATTAGGATCAACCGGCGCAATTCCCCAAAACGCAACCGCATTGACATTCCCTGGAAAAAGCCAGCACCGCCAACAGCCAACATCCCTAATATATAACGAAGAAATGCCATTTTCAGCGGCGGAATGCCTTGCAAACTGATCTTAACAGCAAGCGAATTCCCGCCCAAGAGAGAAACGGTAGACAATACAAGGGCAATAATCTTCCCGGGCGGGTCTTCATTTCTAAATTCTTTTTCTATCATAATTCTTAGGTGAGGTATGGTACCTCACCCATACGATCTGTGGGACGAGAGAGGGTTTCTGAGAACGATTACATCTCAATGAGTTCGATCTGAACGTTGTCAGGTCCCTTGAAGAACGCCCTCTTGATCTCAGGTCTTAGATAGTCGAGTTCTGCGCCTTTCGCTTGGAGTTCTTTGACGGTCGCGTCAAGGTCTTCTACAGTGAATGCAAGTTGGTAGAGTCCCCAGCGTGGATTGCCGCTGGTATCTTTTACCTCCATATCTCCCAATTTAGAGGAGAAAAATATCCGCCCTCCACCGATTTCCATACGGACGACTTTTAACCCGCCGACATCGGCTGTTTCCAGGACTTTTCCATCAAAAATATTTTCGTAATAACTGACCGCACCGTCCAAGTCTTCACACCGAAGATGGACGTGGTGAAACGTAATTGCCATTGTTAGAATCTCCTTTCTCATAAGAGACGCGCCTGACAGTACGCAAGTTAAATATGTTATAGGATATGTCATCAAATGTTAAGTAGGTTTAGATAGTGCCCAAAGCCATTCAATTGTCGCGAAGCACTCTTGTGGGAGAGCTTTGTAAGCGCGATTTTCTCCATCTTATATCCTTACAAACACTCCTCTAAAAACGCGATCCCAGGCTCCAAATCAATCTCATGTTCACCATCAAAATGATCCAGCACTAACCGATCGCGTTTTCCACATGCATCAAATATCTTTTCAAGATGTTCAAACGATGCCAAAGCATCAGATTCAATAAAACATTGGTCATCAGAACCGATTTGCACCATACATGCCCGCGGTGCGATAAGTCCTGCGACATCGGCAATGTCGCCTGCTGCTCTCAGTCCAAACATAAATTGCGATCCACATGTATTTCCACGCCCGCGATCGCCTAACGCATCTATCAAAGTACTGAGATAACAAATAATTACAGCCGCCTTAACCCGTCGATCAAAAGCAGAAATATAGGTCGTCATCGTGCCACCAAACGAACATCCCATACATCCCAATCGGCTGCCATCCACTTCAGGGCGGGACTGCAGATAGTCCAAACACCGTTGCCCATCTGAAATGTTGAGTTGCAGCAATTGATAACCGAAATATCCGAGTGCAAGATAGGCGACGTTGCAACCGTCTCTGCCTGGACGGCGCACCCACTCATCTCGATCTTTCCGCTCACCGAAACATCGCCAATCTGGCGCGAGTGTCACAAATCCTCGTTGTGCAAGTTCTACAGCATACTGCTTCTGATAGTCCTCCACGATACCAACCGCCCCATCTTTACCAACACCATGTCCATGCGCGCATAGCACCGCAGGTGCAGGATTGCCAGCGCTTGCACTATCCGGGATTAAAATGTATGCTGGAATAGAAGAGAATGCATCTGAATTGAAGATTATCTTTTCTCTTGTATATCCATCTTGTTGTACCTGCTCTAAGGTTTCTACTTCTAACGGCACTGGTTCAGGTTTTGGACCTAAATAACGAACAATGTTGCGTCTGAATTTCCTACGCCACTCTTGCCATTCTGTTTTAGTAGTGCCGTTGAAGTACAGCGGTGGCGTTGTTTTCAGAAGATGTTGGACACCTTGTTCTACTGTCAAAAATCTGTCTGCCGCCATAAGCAGTACCTCCTATTGCGCCGCTTGTTCATAACGTGTGGGTATTTTAGCACGAAAAGGTTTTGATGTCAAAGGCAATT
Source organism: Candidatus Poribacteria bacterium (assembly GCA_965219695.1). Taxonomy (GTDB): domain Bacteria; phylum Poribacteria; class WGA-4E; order WGA-4E; family WGA-3G; genus MSPOR6. The sequence goes on from CBDCOJ010000029.1 coordinate 597,583, forward strand.
AATGTATACTTACACAAAATTGATACACATTGTCCGGGAGATTCAACGATTTGGCGTAATGGAATAACCATTATCATGAAACAAAACACATTCAGCGTATTCGCAAAAGTCTGTGCGAACACATCAATGATGATTTGGAAAAATTCCATTCAACTTAATTAATTCAAAAATCCACAAAATAGGTGAAATTTTTCTTGCCTTTTTGTGGAAAATATTAGATACTTAAAAACAAATAAAAGTATTTTTGAATGTTCCAAGATATGCAATCCTTGATTTTACTGCATAGTTGAATGCAAACTGAAAAACTTCAACTATAAACATTATCATTCAGGACGAGTATCCGAGATATTGTTTCAATCTTTGGAAAAATAATTGAAAATAATTCAGGGGAGTTTATGTTATGCCAAACCAAATTAAAACCAGATTTTTGTTTTACATGTTTACGCTGTTCATGTGTCTCAATACCTTTTTCCTAATGAACGCAGCTGCACAAGGCGGTCTTGCATCCGTTAGCGACAACTATACTTTTGAGACGATTGATGTTGAAGGTGTAGATTTTTTAGCGTTGACAGCGAGTAGCGACTTTGAGGATTACGCCGGCTACACGAAAAGTGCTGATGGTGAAAAAGAGGTCGCCTTTACACTCATTGATGGCGTTTTTACCCGCTATGATTTCCCGGGTTCGCAGAACACTTATTTCTTTGCCCTCGGTAATAATGGGAATGCTGCTGGACACTACGAGGACAGCGACGGTAATTTCCATGGTGTCGTCTTAGAAAATGGCGAGTTACGGCAATACGATTTTCCAGATTCTGTCCAAACGGAGATATACGGTATTAGTGATGCGACCGGGAAACTGACAGGTAACTTTATTGATGCTTCTGGTGTGCGCCGTGGGTTCTCAGGCGACGAAATAATTGAGGTTGACGGAGCAATAGCAACTTATGCTGACTTTGTGAATTCCAGTGGTGGTATGGTGGGCAGCTACGTAGATGCTGAAGGGCTATTCCATCCATACATACGTACCCCGACTGGTAGGTTTGTATCTCTTGACCTTCCAGAAGCACCAAATCTGGAATACTTTTTTGTGCATGGTATCAATGATGCAAGGGTTGTCGTTGCCAGAACGAAACGGGTGGATGGTCCCCCGGGTACTCTTGTCGGCACGTTTCAGGACGGGCTAAAGAGATTTGATGTTCCGGGCAGTGTTTTCACAGAGGGTTATAATATCAATCAGGACGGTTCAATAGTGGGGCACTATCTTTCAGCGGATGGACGCACACACGGGTTCATTGCCAAACCCATAACGGACCCCGAAGTCCCTGAAGAACCCGTTGCCACACCCACTACCTTCAACTATACCTTTGAAAGTATTGATGTCCCGGGTGTAGATTTTTTAGCGGTGACGGCGAGTAGCGACTTTGAGGATTACGCCGGCTACACCAAAAGTGCTGATGGTGAAAAAGATGTCGCGTTTACGCTGATTGATGGCGTTTTTAAGACATACAGTTTCCCAGGATCGCAGAACACTTATTTCTATGCCCTCGGTAATAATGGACAAGCTGCCGGACACTACGAGGATAGCGACGGTCTTTACCACGGTGTCGTCTTAGAAAATGGTGAGATGCGTGAATACAAATTCCCAGGTGCTGTTGAAACAGAGATATACGGAATTAGTGATGCGACTGGAGCATTAACGGGGCATTATATAGATGCTTCTGGCATTCGCCGTGGATTCTCAGGAGACGTGATAATTGAGTCACCCGGTGCACCGGAGACTTACGCCTATTTTGTGAACGCGAGTGGTCGTCTGGTAGGCAGCTACGTAGATACTGAAGGTGTTTATCATCCATTCATGCGTCAAGGAAGTGGCAGATTTATATCTCTCGACCTTCCAGAAGCAGCAATGTTTGAATTCTTTTTTGTGCACGGTATTAACGATGTGGGGACACTCATTGGGAGATCCAAAAGAATCGGAGATGTCGTACGGACTTCTGTCGGTTCACTCCAGCATGGGCTAAGTCCATTGCTGTTTCCGGGCAGCGTTAGTACAGAGGGTTGGAATATTAATCAGGACGGCTCAGTTGTCGGACACTATGAATCAGCGGATGGACGCACACACGGGTTTATCGCCAGACCTGCTGCCAAAGCAGTGAGCAAATTCTTTGGAAACACCTATAACGTCACACTGACGAAAGGTTTAAACATGCTTTCTTTGCCTTTGGCATCACCAAAACCGATGACAGCAAAATCGCTCGCCGGGTTAGCGGGTGCAACTGTTGTTATCGCTCTTGATGCTGAAAACCAACGGTTCATCGGGTGGACACCAAGCGCACCCAACGATGGATTCCCAATTGAAGGTGGAAAAGCCTATATCGTCAATGTTCCACAAACTCGCAATTTTGCCTTTGTGGGATCACGCTGGACAAATCGAATGCAGGCTGCTGCAGCGCCACTTGCTATATCCAAGGAGCAAGCAGCATGGGCGTTTGTTGTTAGTGGACACTTAGAAGGTAAACCAACCTTTGACGGTTACCAAGTCATCGTCCGTAACCTGAGAACAAACAGCACAATAACCGCCTCAGTACAAGGCGATTACTTCGCTGCTGCGACTGCTGATTTAGCGCGACAAAGTGTCGTCCAAGTTGGAGACGTGCTTGAATTACGCGTCATCGGTCCGAGTGGCAATGTTGAATCACAGACCTTAAATATTGAGGTGACGCCTGACAACTTGGCTAACGCACTATTATCTGTCAAGTTTGATAGTATCGGTAAACCGATGCAGAATCAGTTGTTACAAAACTACCCGAACCCGTTTAACCCGGAGACGTGGATTCCTTATCAACTTTCACAAGACAGTCCTGTATCGGTATCCATTTATGATACAACTGGTAAGATGATCCGTAAACTTTCTCTCGGTTTTCAATCCGCTGGTTTTTATAATAGTCGTGAACGTGCTGCCTATTGGGATGGGCGTAATGCTCTCGGAGAACGGGTTGCAAGCGGTATCTATTTTTACCAATTGACAACACCAACTTTCCAGCAGACACGACGACTCGTCATTCTAAAATAGGGTTAATTAGTATAGTACTGTAGGTCGGGTTTCATTGCGCTCTACGCGACCTACAATACTATTAAGCCTAAAAAGGATCGTTATGCATCACCACATAAAAACGATACTCTCCTTGGTTATATGCCTAATTATCTGTTTCACGTGGCACGCAGCAGCACAGGATGATCTACCACTTACCCCTGTCACTATTGCTGAAACACAAACAACGCCCTATATTTATGAGACAATTAATGTCCCTGGTGTTGATTTCTTAGAAGTAACAGGAACCAACGACCATGGGCATTATGCTGGTAATACGAAGAAGGCGGACGGTAAACTTATCGGTTTCACGCTAATAAATGGGGTGCTTTCGACTTATGATGTGCCGGATTCCCGTCAAACGACTTTCTACGGTTTCAATAACGCGGGACAGGCGGCAGGATTTTACATAGATCAAGACGAAATTTCTCACGGGATAATCTTACAAGATGGTGCGTTAAAGGTGTGGAATTTCCCTGATGCCTTAAACACACAAATCTTCGGTATCGGTGCAGCAGGACAATTGCTCGGAGACATCATTGACGCTGAAGACGTCGTTAACGGTTTTATTGGAGAAATGCAATTTGATGTGCCCGGTGCGGCTACCACCTTCGTTGACGATATTAACGCCGCCGGAGTTATTGTCGGAAGCTACATAGATACTAACGAGAAATATCATGGGTTTATTCACTACCCTGACGGTAATGTTACCGATATAGATGTTCCGGGAAAGCCGAACCTTGAGTATCTTTTTGTGAATGCCATCAACGATGCAGGGGTGATCGTATTCAGAGCGAAGGCAGTCGACGATATTGAGCGCTCTTATGTTCTCTATCCGAATAGTCCGCCGCTTGAACTGCGCTATCCCGGTAGTCTTGTAACAGTGTTACGGGATATTGACTCGGAAGGCAGAATAGCCGGTTACTATGATATGCCAGATGGACGTAGACACGGATGTATTATCAGTCCTACCTCACAGGCGGAAGCGGAAAAATACGGTAACGTCTACACTACAAGTCTTACTAAGGGTTTAAATATGGTTTCTCCGCCTTTAGCATCCCTGAAACCGATGACAGCAAGATCGCTTGCAGGGATGACGGGTGCGACAGTTGTTATTGCCCTTGATGCCGAAAATCAACGTTTCATCGGTTGGACATCAAGCGCACCCAACGATGGATTCTCAATTGAAGGTGGAATGGGTTATATTGTTAACGTTCCAAAACCTCGTGAGGTCATTTTCGTCGGGGCAAGGTGGACAAATCATAAGCCTATAGGTGCAGCACCGCTTGCAACGCCAATCACAACATCACAAGAGACTTGGGCATTCGTTGTAAGCGGACAGTTAGAAGGCAAGCAGAAGTTTGACGGTTATCAAATTACAGTCAGAAACTTGCGAACAAACGCTGTTATGGCAGCACAAGTACGTTACAATTACTTTGCTGCTGCGACTGCTGACCTTAATTACCGGAGTGTTGTACAGGTCGGTGACACATTGGAATTAGTCATTGCCGACACAAACGGAAACATCGCCTCAGAAAAGTTCACATTTGAGGTAACACCCACCAATTTGGCAAATGCTTTGCTATCTGTCAATCTTAATGGAATTGGCACACCGAAGCGAAGTCTTTTGCTCCAAAATTACCCTAATCCTTTCAATCCTGAAACATGGATTCCGTATCATCTTTCAGAGGATAGCCCTGTCTCAATATCTATCTATGACGCGAGTGGCGGACTTGTCAGGACATTTTCCCTCGGATTTCAGTCGGCAGGTTTCTATTATGACCGTGAACGCGCTGCTTATTGGGATGGTAGAAACACTTTAGGGGAGAGCGTTGCAAGTGGTGTCTATTTCTACCGATTGGTAACGCCATCTTTTGAGCAGACACGGCGAATGATTGTTTTGAAATAGTAATATTGTAGGTCGGGAGAGCATCAGCGATACCCATAAATATCAACTTAAGAATAAAATGTAGGATTTTTTCTTTAGTAAATTATGTAAATAAGTTTACATATATTCTGTAGACGCCAAATGCCAAAAGCGCATTTGGCGTTGATTCCGATCTCCGAATCGCGACGAAACCACTGTTAGTCGGGAATCCAAATCAAGAAATCAAGAAATCAACGGTATGAACGCCTGTAGGCGTTCCCCGGGTATGAATACCTTTTTGGTATTCACCGGGTATGAATGCCATTTAGGCATTCCCCGGAGTTCCCTCCTACAGTTCAGATGTAAAGTTAATTGTAGAATCCACTATTGTGGGAGAACTTTGTAAGCCCGATTTTATGAGCCATAACCTCTGAAATCGGGGTTTTCAACCCCGATAAATACCACGGTATTCATCCTTGATTTAGTTTCCTTCTTGCTCAACCCAACTTACAATTTGTTTATAACCGATTCATAGATAGCAAGCAACTTCTTTCCAATATTCCGCCAATCATAATCCTGTTCTACTCGCGCGCGCCCATTTTCACCAATATTTTGACGCAGTGACGCGTCTGCAATCAGTCGAATCACCGCCTCTGCAAACGCTTTCGGTTCATCAGCAATAAATATCTCTTCACCGTCTCGAAGAGCCAAACCCTCAGCCCCAACTGTCGTAGAGACAACTGCCTTTCCCATTGCCAGCGCTTCAAGTATCTTTAGGCGTGTTCCACTCCCAATACGTAAAGGCACGACGAAAACTGTTGCTTCTGCGAAATATGGCTTGATCTCAGGAACACGTCCTGTGACAACAACACCTTCTCTATCCCCTAATTTTTGCACACGTGCTGAGGGATTTCCCCCAACAATCGAAAATTTGGCATCCGGCACACTGTTCTGAATTTGCGGCAACACCTCTTCAACAAAAAATGAAACCGCATCTTCGTTCGGATACCAATCCATGCTGCCGATATAGATAAGATGCGCCAGTTCTTCAGATGTGAAGTCAGGACTGTAATGCGTAACATCCACCCCATTCGGAATTACCTTAACTGCCCCTTCATCACAGTGTTGTTGAAAAACAGCAGCATCAATATCAGACGTACACGTAACGGCATCAAACTTGGGACTTATCACACGCTCATAACGTTGAAATGCGATCTGTTGAGTACAATAAGCAAACTTATAGAAAAGATTAGAAGTTTCGCCTTGTAACCTGCGCCAGATAGCGGAATCAACGTTTTGTTGTGAAAGCACACGGGGTAGGTCTGTTTCTGAATAAAATTGAGCAATATGAAACATCTCATAATGAACAAGATCGAAAGCTTCTCCTGACAGCAATTCCCTTAATTTTTCCCGATAAGCAGGAACATTATAACGTGCGACAGTGATAGGTTGTCTTTTGAAAAATGCGGAGAAGAGTGTGTTGAGTGAAATACGTGGAAGCGTTGACGAATTTGGGACAAGGTGAACTTTAATACCTAAATTTTGGATGTGTGTAATACTCTCGACATCTGTCGGCTGCGTTTCAAGGGCAAGTAGCGTCACATCATTATTTTTGGCAATCTGTTTGAGGAGGTTGAATACACGAATACGCCCACCGTCTGTGAGAGGATAAGGCACAGTAGGAGATAGGAAAAGAATTTTCATTTTTTCAAGCTATTATTCACACCCAAGTTGCTATCTATCGTCATAAAGTTGCTTTTTATTGGTTGCGATGATAAACAAAAATAGTTTCAACTCAAAACATGTCGCAGTCACTGCGTGTATTGACTTGGTAATAGTTATGTAATTAGACTATTTGTCACTTCAACCCGTTTTCTGTGAAAATGTTGCAGATAAACTTCCAAATGTGAAAACTAACGCTTGAGGTTTTTCTTCCGAAGCAGTTTGAAAGTAATTCCGACTTCCTTTAGCGCATCTTCAATACCATAGTTGCAATATGCTTTATCCGCATACACCACAGAACCTTGCGGCAAATCAAATGGAAAATATCGCATTCCTCTGACATCGTTCCACTTGCCAGGGGTGAAAAAACTTCAACGATGTGTCCACTTTCAGTGACCATGATAGTAAATTATGTAAAGTTAATTATGGAATCCACTATAAAAGCAATTTCATAGGTAGCAACTTAGGTTATAATATTACTCATCTTTAGGGGCATCCATTGCACATCGGAATCCAATAATCTGTCCACTGGCGACAATATCGTCATAATCTCTGTAAGCACACCGCATGTGGTCTAAACCTGCAAACCAACTGGCACCTCGCCATGATTTTTTCCCCATTCCACTATTCTTCGGTCCTTTCGGGTTTTCTCTTGGGCTCACCGAATAGTACTCCTGGTCAAACCAGTCGGACACCCATTCTGCAACATTTCCGACCATATTCAGTGCGCCGTAAGGACTCGCACCTTGATGAAAACTATCTACTGGCGCAGCCATTGCAAACCCATCAAGATGTCCATCAAATTTTCCTTCGTCATCAAAGTTGCATTTGGTAGGATCAAATTCATTGCCCCAGGGCCAGATACGTCCATCTGTGCCGCGTACTGCCTTTTCCCATTCCGCTTCAGTCGGTAATCGTTTTCCAACCCACTCTGCATAAGCTACAGCATCACCCCATGTCACTCCAACAACCGGCTGATCAGGATGATTGAATTTTGGATTATCCCAAAAGATGGAATTCCGATGTCCTGTCGCTTTGACAAATTTGGTATAGTCAGCGTTAGACACTTCATATTTGTCAATAAAAAAAGCATCTAAATATACCTTGTGTTGCGGGAGTTCATCAAGTGGATCCGCCATTGGATCTGTATCTGGGTCACTACCCATAATAAAATCACCAGCAGGCACAAACACCATTCCATCTGGAATCTCTATTGGACTTTCCTCTTCTTTTCTAAGTTCCTCTATAGGTTGTGTGTCATCGGTTGGTTCTAAAACTTCTTCTACAGGGAGTTTCTCATCCTCACCACAACCGTACAGGGCGAACATCAATAGCATCAAGAGGCATACCAATGATTTCAATGTATTTTGTATTTTCATGGTTAGATGATTAAAATAAGAGAAATTCTGGAAAAACTCTTTTGTTGCTGAAGAAACATTAGGGTGTTTTTGCGCAACGAAATCCAACAGAACTACTGTGGTCGCTGCATTGTGCAGGATATATATAAAAAACCGTCGTGCGTGTATCGCCAGGACCGTTTGTCCACGAACCGCCTCGGATTGTGTAGGTTTTTCCGTTGGTCAATTCTGTAGTGTGTGCTTCTATTGCACTATCATCAAGAACGCTTGTCACCCATTCCCAAACATTACCTGACATATCATGCAGTCCGTACGGACTAATCCCTCTTAAAAAACTCCCTACTGGAGCAGTTTCCATTGCATAGCCATCCAACTCCCCGTTCATTTTCTCACCGTCATTGAAATTTCCAAGTGATGCGTCAAAACCATCACCCCAAGGATAGAGACGGCCGTCCATGCTACGTGATGCTTTTTCCCACTCAACATCAGTCGGCAATCTTTTCCCAGCCCATTTGGCATAAATCTCAGCATCTTCCCAATTGACACCCACAACAGGCTGATCAGGAGCATTGAGCGTTGGGTTGTCCCAAAATTTTGGCTCTCGATGACCTGTTTCAGACAAGAATTTCGCGTATTGTCCGTTCGTAACTTCATACTTATCAATGTAAAACGCTTCCACAAAAACGACCTGCGAATCGGCTTCATTACCAAAAGTTAGATCAGTTTTTTCATTGGTGCCGATGGTTACTTCGCCAGCAGGAATCAAAACCATCTCTTCAACATCAATTATGACAGGGTTTTCTTGATCATCAGATTGGATAGGACGTTCTGGGTTATCTTCGCTGCTGCAGGCAATCAAACCGATGCATAATACGATAAGAAACAGTGAATAGCAGTAAATTTTCACAATCTTCGGCAGATACATTCTCTACTCTGCAGTTTCGGAGGTTAAAGATAGGAATAACTCTTCTAAACTTTTTTCGTCAGTGCGCATTTCAAGCAGATTCCAACCACGATCAACAACAGTTTTTGCTACCGCTGCTCGTATATCGCCTGTGGGAGCGGACTGAATATGGAATGTTAGCGTGTCATCTGTGCCTACTTCTGATTGTTCAACTGAAATAACGTCGGGGATATTGCGGAGTGTTGCTATTATTTCATCTGGTTCACCGTCAGCCACCACAAGGGTAAAGGGTTTTATTGGCGAATCGGTTTCTTCGTTAGTCGGGGTTAGGTTCGAAACAGCGCGACCGTTAGACAATTGAACGTCACCTGTAATTTTGCCTTTGCTGATAATCAGCAGACGTTCACACGTTTGACTTGCTTCGGGGAGAATATGGGTACTAAAAAGAATAGTGCGTTCTTTTCCAAGTTCCTTGATTAATTCTCGGATTTCAACGATTTGGCGCGGGTCCAAACCTGAGGTCGGTTCATCAAGAATTAGGACTTCGGGTTCATGAATTAAAGCTTGTGCTAAACCGACGCGCTGTCGGAAGCCTCGTGATAATTGTCCAATAATTTGGTTGCGTCTTTCGGTTAGTCCGCAAGATTCAATAGCAATATCCAACCGTTCTTTGATTTGTTTACGTGGAACGCTTCGGATTTTTGCCATGTAAGACAAATATTTTGTAACCGTCATTTCAGTATAAAGTGGAATGTTTTCGGGGAGGTATCCGATGCGTTTGCGTACCTCGCGTGATTCTTTGAACACATCGTATCCTGCAACGGAGACTTTTCCAGCACTTGCAGGCATGAAGCACGTCAAAATCCGCATTGTCGTAGTTTTACCGGCACCGTTGGGTCCGAGAAACCCAACGATTTGTCCTTTGTCTACGCTAAAGGATATATCCTTTAGTGCTTGAAATGGCCCGTAGTTTTTTGAGAGGTTTTGAACTTCGATCATTTTGAATATTTGCTACGTTGAGCTCATTTGTTGTATTGTAAAGCAAAGATAGATGCCACTGCTACAACTATAGTCGCTAAATTGATAATATTCCATATTCCACGAAACGCGAAGACTTGAATGATTGGGTTGTAGATGATAGCCATAAGAACCAAAACGACACTCCAACCGAATTTACCTAAGCCTAAGGCGCGGATCGTGAGATATATAAAAACTGCACAACAGATCCATCTTAGATAAATGTAGTACGCATAAGGATTACTGGGATTGAGTGCAATTAATAGTAATAGAACTAAAATTACTTGAGGTATCCAAATTCTTTTCACACTATCTCCTTTTTTTATAAGTTCTCACAAATTTCCAATATCTCTTGGTATTTTTCATGAAACTGTGATCGCTCGGTGTTTTTTGTTCCGCATGACATCCGACACAAAGTGCCATCAAATGTTCCGGACTGTTATGTCCTCTACCCAGCATGTGGTGTGTATCAAGATATTGCTTATTTTTTCTCAAATTCAGATGACATTGTTCACACGTCCATCTTTTTTGTTCACGATACCAAGTTGATAATTCAGCCCAATATTCATTTTCCTGCGGTAAGGTTGGTGGCTCCGTATTGTGAGATTTCCTCTGTGTTGGACTTTTATTTGGGAGAAAAACTTCTGCTAACTCCTGAAGCTGCTTGTCTAATGGTGTAGTTCTTTCAGCCCGAAAAGTTTTACTTGTATTCTTCCGTTTTGAATGTCTTTTTGTATGACGGTTTACAAGGTTATTTGTCAATTCACCCAAAAATACATTTAGGAATTTTCGCATTATTCCATTACCATTACTTTCATAGGATATAAAAAACGATTACAGAATTTGTTAATATCTCTGTATTCTTTATCCATTGACTCCTTCATACCGTCGTTGGATAGTAAATTCTTGATCTCTGGGACGACCCGACAGATAGAGATTGTTGTCAGGATTCACTGCTTCGGATTCGGCAAGTACCTCTGGCAGGTCAACGGGCACAGAATTCACCTCAATTCTATCGGGATAAACATGAACTTGTCGCCACATCATCGGATAGCATATAATGCCAGCAGTGACGATACATAATAATCCTTGTTCTCTAAAAACGCGATTGAGGTGTTGGTGTCCACAAAAGAAACCTAAAATATGTTTTTCAAAAGGGGCAACGATTTCCAATATTTCAGCCGAGTTTGCAATTCTCGAACCAATGCCCTGAAATTCTACACTTGGAAAGGGTAGTTGGTGCGAAAAGAAGAATATTTCTTCTCCGTAATCCACTGCTTTTTTCATTTCACGTTCTACCCATGCAAGTTGATTCGTGCTGACATATCCGTGTGTTAGGTCTTCAGGAACTTCTTGTGCATCAATTAAAATAAAACGGATGTTTTCTTTAACGAAACTGGTGGATCCTCTGCCGTTTATACCGAATCGTTCCAAATATGAAGCTTTAGAACCTGTCTCAGGGTCAAGATCATGGTTGCCGGGGATATAGTAGCACGGTGCATTTAAACGTTCACCAAGTAATTTAACCGTATTTAAAGCTTCTACATATTCCTCAGCAGACATATCAAAACTTTGTCCACCGCACACAATATCTCCGCCATGAACTACAAATGCAGGATCAAAAGTGTTGAGTTGTTCAATCATCTTTTCATATAACGCAACACTGTTTTTTTGCTGTTGTAGTCCGCCCGCAAAGTTTTGTGTGGCATTCGGATAGAGATGTGTGTCTGTAATAAAGGCAAATTTAAAGGGTGTCATAACGTAACTCGTTTTTTCAAGATTGCAACGTAAGTTGGCTTGTCTGAGTCAATATAACGTTCAAGTGTCCAACTTGTGCCAATGAGAATTTCTTCCAGTTCTGATTTTGAAACGAACAGATAGTCGAACCAAGGGGTAGCATATTGTTTATAACGTATCCGCAGCTTTAGTTGTCCGCTCATTCTGCCACGCTCCCGGTTATATTGATGATAAGCGAGATGGGCAGGATTTTCTGTTTGGTACGGGTCCATTGTTTCAGCAATAATCTTTCCGTCGTCTGTTGTCATACTCGCGAATCGTTTCAATAACCATCGTGCTCTTTTGAAACTGCCAACAAGTCCAAAATTATGTCCCATCATGATGATCGTTTTGAAGATACCCAGTTTGGAATTGAGTTGTGTAATCGGCACTACAGCGGCGTTTTTAAGTCCTCGGTGTTGACAAAGTTGTATAGCCAACGGTGAAATGTCAGTAGCGAAAACATCATGTCCTTTTTCTTGAAGGTAGAGGGAATGTCGTCCTGCACCGCAACCGATGTCCAAAACACGTCCAGTAGCATATTTCATTGCAAGCTTTTGATGTTCTACCCACTCAGTGTATTCAGCAAAATAGGCGAGAGGTCCTAAGCGACTTATATCAATGTAACCATCCTCTCGCTCAACGATTTCAACGTTTTCCTCTCCATTATGGTAGTCGGTAAGCAGGTGTCCGAAAGCATCTTGTTTGTCGGTTAACACATTACTGCCTCACATACCCGGTCGTACCGTTTCGTTCTTCCTTATGTGCTTCCCAATAGTCTTCAATACCTTGCCGCCATGTTTGTGCCGCTTCAGTCAACTCTGCAGTAAGCTCTGGATGTTCGTCTTTCAAATTTGTCGTTTCACCCATGTCGGTTTCAAGGTCAGCAAGATGCACATCATCTTCTGGTGGTGCACCTTCTACCAATTGACCATTCAGTACTAATTTCCACTTCCCCCGACGCATTGCAGTCTGTTTCCCCATCTCCCAAAAAATATCAGTGTGCGGTGTGTATTGACCATCACATACCACAGGTATTTGATTTAGTCCGTCAAGTTCATATTTGGAAAGATCGCCATCGGCAGCGGATAGAAAAGTCGGAAAAACATCCATAGCTGCACCATATAGATTTACTTTGCTTAATACGTTTCCGGGAGGAATTTCGTTAGGCCACTTCATAATCCCTGGTGAACGGATACCCCCTTCATATAGACTAAATTTATGTCCTTTGAGTTTTCCTGCACTGCCGCCGTAATACGGGTCTTGTGTGCCATCCAACCAA
>CBDCOJ010000030.1:0-612052 GCA_965219695.1 Candidatus Poribacteria bacterium
ATTCATTCTCGGTCTCACTGCGACACCATATACACAGACACTCAATTTTTTTTAATCAGAATCTTGTTTATGAATACCGCCACGAACAGGCTATTGAAGACGATGTGAATGTCGGTTACTACGTTTATCGGATTAAGACTGAAATTACGGAAAGCGGTAGCACAGTGGCGGAGGGGAGTTATGTCGCAAGACGCAATAGAGAAACTCGACGACTCAACTATGAGGAGTTAGAGGAAGCTGAAACGTATACAGAAATCAGTTAGACCGTAATGTTGTTGCTGAAGACCAGATTCGCACCGTTATTCAGGCTTTCAAGGATGCACTCTTCACAGAACTCTTTCCCAGCAGAAAGTATGTTCCTAAAACGCTTATTTTTGCCAAAGACGACTCCCACGCCGAAGATATTGTCCAATTTGTCCGTGATGTATTTGCCAAAGGCGATGATTTCTGCCAAAAGATTACCTACACAAGCGATAGACCTGAAGATTTGATCAGGCAATTTCGCACACAATTCAATCCACGAATTGCCGTAAGTATTGATATGATTTCTACTGGTACCGATATCAAACCGTTGGAGTGTCTACTTTTTATGCGATCTGTCCGATCCAGTGGATATTTTGAGCAGATGATCGGACGCGGGGTTCGGACTATAAATGAAGATGATCTGCGTTCTGTAACAAGTGATGCAACTAAAAAACATACTTCATTTTCGTTGATGCTGTCGATGTGTGAATCCATCAAAACCGATTCGCAATCACGCCCAGGTGAGCCATCTTCTAATGGATCAAACGGACAAGGAGAAGGAAACCCTAACCAGCTCATGGATGATGTAAGCAGAGACCGAGTTATTGAAACGGGATTTGAGCCTGAGAGTTTTGCTCAAGCGGCTAATGTCATTCACGACTTTAAACGGTTTCTTAATGAACACATGGATGCATTGCCAGCGTTACAAACCTTGTGTGAACGCCCGGGAGCGCAAGGCACACTGACTGAAGACAACTTGAAAGAACTGAAAGAAGCATTGCCTCAACATTCAGCCAGTTTAAGTCGTGAAGCATTATGGATGGCTTATAAAAGGCGGGCATCAGAGAATGTTCATGGAACCACAAAACGACGGACAGACCTCATATCGCTGGTGCGTTTTGCTATGGAATATACTTGTATTTTGGAACCGTTTAGTACAATTGTCACCCGACATTTACTATCGCAACAGATGGCAGATTGAAACAGCATTTCGCGATGTGAAACAACATTTTGGGTTTGATAAGTATCAAGTCAAATCTCGTAAAAGCATTAATCGGTTTGTGCAGCTCAGTTTCGTTGCAGCAAGTTTGACGAAACTTATATTTACAACACAACCGACAACGGAAAGGGTGAGTGTTGAGGATGTTTGTCAACAACTCGGTATACATTGGTATCGTCCTGTGAGTCTCACACTCGGATTGCGTGTCGCTTTTCTGCGATTGCGAATAGCGCAAACGCTATTTTCTGTGAGTTCCAAGCAAAAATCATACATGCAGAATATTACACCTGTCTTTCAACAAATCAAAGACAAACCTATGGACAAGGCTACTTGAATCTAACAATATTGTCCAAACTTTAGTATATTTACATATTAAATGCAATACTTTTTTGTATTGGTGTAAAAGTTTTTGGAAATTACTATAACTTAAATTTAACTTGACAAACCAATATATTTATGTTAATATTATTATCACATAACTAATAATATTCTCAATTTACTTAAAATTTCTAAAGAACAAAGAGAAGAAAAAGCAAAAAAACTCAAAATCCACGTCACAATCCTTGTCCTGATTGACTTTTGCCACGTCACTGTGACGTGCAAAACGTCCTAAATGTGACGTGTAACGTCCCAAATGTGACGTGCAAACGTCCTAAATGTGACGTGTAACGTCCTAATTCAATGTATAGATCGGGGAGAGCGAAGCGAAACTCAACCAGCAATATGTCCTGTACGAATACTTTACACACCCCCAAACACGTTGCCTTGACATATCATCTAATATCATGTTAAACTTAAATCTACCCAACACAGACTTTACCAACGATTCAGAACCTCTCAATCCCAAAACTAAGAAAATGAGGTGACTATGAGAAAACTTCACCTTTTTACGATACTTATACTCGCCATTTTTCTCTTCTCGTTATCAGACAGTTTCGCACAAGATTACACCCGATGGCAGCTACCTCAAGGTGCTGTAGCTCGTTTAGGGAAGGGAAAATTATTTGAGGTCAAATATTCCCCTGATGGCAACCTAATCGCAGTATCCACTGGAATAGGTCTCTGGCTATACGATTCAGACACAGGTGCTGAAGTAGCCCTCATTACGGGACACACAGCCGCTGTTGAGTGTATTGCCTTCAGTCCAAATGGCAATACATTAGCAACTGGAAGTAACGATAACACCATTCGGTTATGGGACATGGAGACTCGCACTCGAAAGGCGACTCTTGTTAGGCATTTAGACGATGTGAGATCGCTTGCATTCAGTCCAGATGGGAGTACCCTTGCTAGTACCAGTGAAGATGCGACTGTATGTCTGTGGGATACCCAAACAGGCACACACAAAAAAACACTCACTGGACATGCAGGATGGGGTAGGGCAGTAGCCTTCAGTCCAGATGGAAAAACGCTTGCAAGTGGAAATAACGATACAACAATCCGACTATGGGATGCCAACACTGGAGAGCATCTAAAGACACTTTCAGAACATGGGCGTGCAGTAACTTCTGTCGCATTTAGCCCTGATGGTCAAACAATCGTCAGTGGTTGTGATGACGGAACGGTTGGTTTGTGGGAAACGTCTACAGGTAAGAACAAGCAGATTATCGCTGGACATACATGGTATGTTGTATCAGTTGCTTTTTCTCCGGATGGAGAGACAGTCGCGAGTGCAAGTTGGGATAATGATATTCATTTGTGGAACGCCCATACAGGCGTACAGATGAAAACGCTTTCAGGACATACAAATCATGTTGTCTCAGTTGCATATTCCCCGAAAAGAGATAGAATCGCAAGTGGAAGTTACGACGGTACAGTTCGCTTGTGGCATGCACGGACAGGTCGCGAAATAAATACGTTTGTTGGACATAGTAGGGATGTAAAAACTGTGGCATTTTCTCCTGATGGGAAAACACTGGCGAGCGGGGATTCGGGCAGCACTATCCATCTATGGGACCCACGGACAGGGGGATATAAAAACACCCTTTTCGGACACGTCCAGACAGTTGGCACTGTAGCATTTTCTCCTGATGGTAATACGCTTGCCAGCGGCAGCTGGGATAGTACAATCCGTTTTTGGGACCCAAACACCGGACAACAAAAACAAACACTCACTGAACATTTTAATAATGTCGCATCAGTAGCATTTTCTGCGGATGGGAGTATGTTCGCCAGTGGCAGTTATGATAACACAGTCCGTCTATGGAACGCGCAAACGGGTGAACTCTTGCACACGCTGAATGGACATACAGCTAAAGTTAGAGCAGTTGCATTTTCACCTGACGGTAACACACTCGCGAGTGGTGATGGGAATAATAATATACTTTTTTGGAACCCAAACACCGGTGCACAGCAGCAAAAATCCTCATTGCAGCGCATACTTAAAAAGACAGTGGTACATACGAATGAAATTACAGGACTCGCCTTCAGTCCGAATGGTGACACATTAGCAAGTGCAAGCGATGACAGAACAATCGGTTTGTGGAATGCTCAGACGTTCGGAAACAAACAGATGCTAAATGGTCATACATGGTATGTTTTATCTGTTGCCTACTCCCCTCATGGAGATATAATCGCCAGTTGCAGTTGGGACAAGATGGTACGTTGTTGGGACGCGCATACAGGGAAACACAAGACAGGATTCGTTGGACATACCGGATATGCCTTATCGGTTGCGTTTTCTCCAGATGGGAAGATGCTCGCGAGTGGAAGTGCTGATGGAACGGTACTGTTATGGGATATGTCAAAGTTCCAACCCCAAACGGATTAATAAACGCAATTTTAAAGATAATCGCACTGTTCGCGATTTTACCGATGTCTTCTTGCACGGTTGCACCGAACCCAGCTGCACTGTGTTCGCATCGTCATGTTGGATAAAAATGACATCGCTTAACGACTTGTTAACCTTTAACTTGACTTTAGATGTCCCCTTTGTCTATACTTAACTGGAATACGTTAGGAGAAAGACAATGAATGAAAGCAAATTTGAACAGATACTTGAGACACTCCGTACAGACATCACAACAATGAAAGCCGACATCGCCTGGATAAAAGGTAAATTAGAAGGACGCGCCGAAACAAGGCACGTCATTCTCACAACGATCTCTGTCGTTGCCGCCATCGCCGCTGTCGTTGTCGCAATACTGAAATAAAAAAGAAAATAAAATGGATGTTTAGACAACTCAAAAACCGAATATGAACATCACACCGCATTTCAACACCCTCGACTATGGCGATTCTTGGACATCATGGCACAATTTGACGATACATGGGAACGGAACACCGAGTCTGCCGACCGCGTCCAACGCGTGAAATCTGCGATCACCAATCCTGCCGCTATGAAAAAACTAAACACCCTTAGCATATTTATAATTCTCATTCTGCTGTTGTGCCAATCAATAGGCTTCTCCCAAGAATACACAAAATGGCACTTGCCTGAAGGTGCTACCTATCGTTTTGGGAAGGGTATAATACGCGATATTACATACTTTCCTGATGGGAAAAAACTTGCTGTTGCAAGCTCAATTGGAACCTGGATTTATGATGTTAACACTGGTGAGGAACTTGATTTACTTACAGACGGTATGTATGGTGGGACTTCAGTTGTTTTCAGTCCCGATGGTAAAACACTTGTGAGTGCAAGTGGTATCAATATTCTATTATGGGATATTGCTAAAAATAAACTACGAGACGTTTTCACAGGGCATACTTCATCAATTTATTCTACGGTATTTAGCCCAAATGGAAAAATATTGGCAACTGGAAGTGCAGATACGACTGTTCGACTGTGGGATATAGACACGGGTGAAGTTGTGCAAACCCTCTTCGGACACACCGATACTGTGCGTTCTATGGCATTTTCACCTGATGGAAGAACACTTGTAAGTGCTGAAGATTCTGACGATAAAGTTCTCCGCTTGTGGGACGTAAATAGCGGAAAACTTCAAAAAACCGTCTACATGGATTTAAATCTTGTTTCCAGCAGGACATTTTCGCCGGATGGACATAAGTTCACGACTGGAAGTTGGGATGGCAATATCCATTTCTGGGATGCCAACACGGGTCAACTTATCAAAACCTTTAAGGCAGACAGAAGATACATTACTTCTCTGGCGTATTCAGTAGATGGAACATTCCTCATCAGTGGAAGTGGAAATATAGACAAAACAATCCATATTTTGGATGCTAATACCGGAAATGTTCTGAATACGCTCGTTGGACATAAGGCTAACGTAGACGTTGTAGCGTCCTCTCCTGATGGTGCAACCCTTGCGAGTGGCAGTCGATCAGATGGAACAATTCGTATTTGGGATGCTAACACCGGTCAACTCTTGAAAACTATTACAGGACATACGAATTACATAAGGTCTGTTGCTTTTTCACCGGATGGCACAATACTTGCTACTACCGAGATAGTAGACAACGCAATTCAGGTGCGAAATGTACAGACTGGAGAAATACAAAAAACGCTAATTGGTCATACAAATCGACCTTATTCTGTAGCGTACTCACCAAATGGGACGGTACTTGCATCAGGAGATTTCAGAGGTCAAATTCTTTTATGGGATCTTCAGACTGGAAAACTCTCAAAGACTTTTACTGGACATGCCAGAACGGTAACTTCTCTTGCATTTTCTGCCGATGGCACAACACTCATTAGCGGCAGTAGGGACAGTACAATTCGTTTTTGGGATGTACAAACCGGCGATATTTCACAGACAATCTCCGCAAACGCTTCAAATACAAATTCTAATGTCCCAGTCACAGAAGTTAGTGGTATTTCCCTAAGTCCAGATGGGGATTTCGTTGCCGCTGCTACAAATCTGCAGCAGGTACAAATGTGGAATGTACACACAGGTGAGTCAAAAAGAAACCTTTTTGGGCACAACGAGAGGATAGCATCAGTCGCATTTTCTCCAAATGGAACTATACTTGCCAGTGGAAGTTATGATAACACAGTCAAATTGTGGGACTTACAATCCAATAGTCAGTTAAGTAGTTTTTCAGAACCGACAGCCAAGAACGCCTACTGTGTTGAGTTTAGCCAAGATGGAAATACAATCGCAAGTGGAAGTCTCAGGGTAATCAGATTGTGGGAGGTCGTTTCCGGTCAAAGCAAGGGGACATTGACTGGACACACATCATGGATCCGATCAGTTGCTTTCAGTCCTGATGGCAAAATGCTTGCAAGTGGTGCTTCTGATGGCACAGTAATCGTGTGGAATATCCCAAATAGCCAACACACGGATAACAGATAGGTCTACAGAAAAACAGAAGATACACGAAAATTACAAACACTAACGACTAATACTAAATTAACGATATTTTCTTGTTTTATTGGTAGTAAGTGTAGTTAGGAAAACGCACTATAGATGTCAATTTAGTGATAGATGTTTTGTGGGAGGGCTATGTAAGCCCGATTTATTACCCAAAGGTAGGCGCGTTTTGTAAACGCGCCGAGTCCAGACATCAGACGCTATAAACGGAATGTTTACAAAACGCGCCTACGAGGGGGGCGAACCTCACCTACCAAGCCGAGTCGCTTTAATTCAGAATAACATCAATTCGCAGCATCTAATCTCTGTTAATAGGGTGTATCTCGTGTTGTTAGTGCACACCACCTCGTAGAAAGCAGATGATTGAATAGCACTTCTCGGGCTTCTGGCGTATCAATATGCTTTAATGCCAACGCAGCATGGAAACGGACATATCGGTTTTCATCTTCCAGTTGAGCAATTAAGTGTGGTAGTGCCGGTTCAGAGAGCGGTCCCAGTTTTGCTAACGTGCGAGCTGCATTATAGCGAACCCAATAGTGTTCATCGTTTAATCCTTCTATTGACACCTGTACCGTTTGTTCTAAATCGTTGTTTCCACCTAACTGTTGCCCAATAATACCTAAACCTTCAATTGCGTGTCGACGTACCAATGGTGATTCATCCTGTGCAGCATGTGTTAATGTAGGAATAGCTTCCGCTGCTGCTTTTCCCATATCTGCTAACGTATAAGCTGCAGTAGCACGGACTGAGTCATTTGTATCCTGCAGAGCGTCAATTAACGATGGAACAGCGGGTAGACCAGTCAAACTTAAGGCATGCCCTGCGTAGTTGCGGATTGAGTCAGATGTCCCATGCAGTGCCTGATTCAAAACGGGCACTGCTGCTTCACCAACTCTTCCCAAGCGATATGCTGCATTCAACCGAATCTTCTCATCTTCATCTTGTAAATTTTCAACCAAATTATCAACTTCGGCAGGTGGAACACCGTTAGCGTCTCCACGCTGTTTTCCGTAATACCAATCCCATTGTGATTCCCACAATTCTGGATGTTCGGATTCTGCACCGTTGGTAACGGTATGCCAATCATCGGAATTACTTTGCCATGAAGGCATGCTCGGATCATCAAATCGGGAGAACAAGAACTTTAACATATACCTTTTCTGATCGCTCCGATTCGGTGTAGCGCGATGCCATAAGTCATAGTGGACGATAGTTACAGTGCCAGCTTCACCGCAGAGAGAAATATCTGGTTGTTCGTGTGCACTTTCACTGGTTTCATAATATTGGGAGCCGGGTAGCACAGCAGTTGGACCTCTATCTTCAGGCACATCTTGTGGATAATAAAATGCCATCGCCCACCGACATTTGTGCCTTCGTATCTGTTCGTCGCCTTCATAAGAATCCTTATGAAATCCTTGTCCTCCGCTTCCTTGTGGATTGAAATGGCAGTATCGATGAGGGTGCATCATGTAGTTCTCGCCAAGCACCCCCTGCATTGCACCATCTACCACTGGATGATCAAACACTTCTTGAATTTCAGGAATGAGAGGTAGGACATTGTTTCCCAAGTTACCTGTGTGTTCAAACATCGCGTCAAGGTGCTGGTAAATGGTTTCATGAAAGCTCGGTGGAAAGTCAGTTTTAACCGTAATATAACCGTTAATGATGAAATCTCGCATTTGTTGATCGGTGAGTTGAATCGCCTGATCTTTCATATTATACCTCCACTGTATTTTTACTCATTTCTCTCTGCGCGAAGCCGTTCAATTTCAGCTAAAGCCTTAGCAAGTTCTGCCTCAGCGTTTTCAGCACGTGTCTCAGCGTTTTCAGCACGCTCTGGCGGCGTTTGTAGCCATTGTGATGTATTTGGGTTGTAGAGTCTCAGTTCACCATCATGTTCACCTAACTCTAAACCCAAAGTTTCTGAGGTGAGCCGATCGTTTACGAAATCTATCTCTTGGTATTTGCCATCAATGAGTCGAAATCCGATAAAACTTGGCACGATTTGAGCAAGTGGATCGTAGATGTAGTATTCCTTTACACCAAGCACAGATGCGTAAAGGTTTTTCTTCCGCCCCATATCGTTCCTAAATGTATTTGGGCTTGCCACTTCTAATACAAAATCGGGGGTGCGTCCCTCTTCCCACGTTAGGTAGGTGTTTCGCCTTTTTTTGGCAACGCCAAAAACCACGAACACATCAGGAGAAATAGACTTCCTTGGGTTTCCTTCTTCGTAATATATGAGCAGATTTCCAGATACATAAACGTCTGCATCGTCTCGGTAATGATGTTTCAGCATCTGAATGAAATCTATCATCAAGTCTCGATGGGTATCTGTTTCTGCCATAGGTTTACCGTCCGATTCTGGATAGACTATCGTCGGCGCAGATTGTATTCTTTTCTGCATCGTGTCACCTCCCAGTATTGGGCAACAAGGATTCGGTGTTTGTTTAAGTATATTATAAAGCTGCGTTAATGTCAAGACTGTTGACTAACTACGCGAATATTTATACCTCCAATTCATTATTTGTGCTATACTATCACCGAATTCAATGGATTTAAGGAGGAAACAATATGAATGAATCTGAGAGAAAGTGGGACGGAACAATAACACGATACCCTGACCCTGCAATTGAAGTGATTGACTCCCGTTTTGCAAAATACAAAATAGGCAATTCCGTTATTGAAAGATTATGGACAGGCGCGCGCTGGTCTGAGGGACCCGTCTGGTTTGGAGATGGCGGATACCTTCTCTGGAGTGATATTCCAAACAACCGCATTCTCAAATGGGATGAAGCAACGGGCAAGGTAAGTGTATACCGCAAACCATCAAACTATAGTAACGGACATACCAGAGATCGTCAGGGTAGACTTATCAGTTGTGAACACGGCATGCGTCGTGTAACGCGAACTGAGTATGACGGAACAGTTACCGTACTAATGGACAAGTTTGAGGGAAAACAACTCAACGCGCCAAACGACGTGGCTGTTCATACTAATGGACATATTTGGTTCACCGATCCGGGATACGGTATTATGCTCAATTACGAAGGACATATCGCAGAATTTGAATTGCCTACATCTGTATATCGTCTTGACCCAGATACTGGAGAAGCTACAGTTGTTACAGATGAACTTGAAAAACCGAACGGTATCTGCTTTTCGCCTGATTATGAAAAGCTGTATGTTGTAGACACAGGAGTAACTCACAAAGAAGGAACACCGAGATACATCTATGTCTTTGATGTTGTAAACGGTGAACATTTAGACAACAAACAGGCTTTTTGTGATATGGCACCGGGGATTGCTGATGGTATCCGATGTGATATTGATGGTAACCTCTGGGCAAGCGCAGGTTGGGTAGGTGATGGATATGATGGTGTCCATGTTTTTGCACCAGAAGGCACGCTTATTGGGAAGATTCACCTTCCAGAAATTTGTGCAAACCTTTGCTTCGGCGGAGTGAAACGAAATAGACTCTTCATGACAGGTAGTCAATCTCTATATTCAGTATATGTGGAAGCACAAGGACTACCGTTATTCTAAATTTGCAAGTTCAGATGTAAATTATGTTTGTGGTTCTTGGTAAGAGAAGATCTGAATTACATCATTCATCAAAACCCGCTGGGCAATAGACTCAATTATTTCTGCACTCAAGGTGCCGCTGAGCCAGAACTTTTGTCCAGTACGAACAGTCTCTACACCTTCAATACCAAGGTCTTTGATGCCTTTGACTGTACTATCGCCAACTGCGTCAGTAACACCGGGTTTGAACTGTACTTCAACCGTCCAATCTTTAATTTTTTCGTTGTCAGCGTTAGAGGTGAAAAGTTGTGTAATCGGATCGGCGAGCAGTTCTGTTCCGATTCGCTTAATAGTATGTGAGTTAAGACTACCTTCAATCCAATAAACTGTGGCTGTCTTCACAGATTCCACTCCACTAATGCCGAGGTCAGCAATATCTTCAAGTATGCCTTGTCCAACAGTGTCAGGTACGTCAGGTTTATAGAAAACTTCGACTTTCCAGTTGTTCATAGATTTTAGTTCCATATTAAGAGAATGGTGACTTACAAGTACCAATTAAAAATTAACTTTTTACGGATAACCCGAAATGGAAACAAAACAGATTCGCGTATTAGTCTTTGGAGCGCATCCCGACGATTGTGACATTAAAGCTGGTGGAGTCGCTGCACTATATGTTCAACAGGGACATCATGTCAAATTTGTTTCCGTTACAAACGGTGACGCAGGACACCATGAGATGGGCGGCGGTCCTTTGGCACAAAGACGTAATGCCGAAGCACAAGCTGCCGCCGAAATTATCGGTATTGAATACGAACTACTTGACAACCACGATGGTGAACTGATGCCAACATTAGAAAATCGGTATCAGATTATCCGTACTATTCGTGAATTTCAGCCAGACCTGATTATGACGCACCGTCCCAACGACTATCATCCAGACCATCGTTATACATCAATACTCGTGCAGGACGCAGCCTATATGGTGACTGTGCCAAACATTTGCGCGCTTACACCACATTTAGAGAAAAACCCTGTTATTGTCTATCTGAGCGATGGGTTCATAAAACCTTATCCATTTACGCCAGATGTTGTTGTCGGTATTGACACCGTAGTGGAACAGAAAATTGATATGCTCCATTGCCACGAATCGCAGTTTTATGAATGGCTGCCTTACAACAGCGGTAACTTAAATGCCGTTCCCGATAGTGTGCCAGATCGACGTGAATGGCTTGCGGAACGTTTACGAAATCGTTTTAGTAGTGTTGCAGAAAAGTACCGTGATCTGTTAGTTAAATTTTATGGAAAAAAAGTTGGTGCTAACATTCAATATGCTGAAGCATTTGAATCCTGTGAATACGGTTCTTCACTGACAACCGAGATTTTACCAATTCTTTTCCCTTTTTTCAAATAGTCTAAAAATCCAGCTTCCTATTTTCATTTGCAGTACAGTCGATTTTAAGGTATCCTATTAGTTGAGTTATAAATTACAACGGATTCGGAGTCTACTTATTTATATATGCCAACCGAACAAGCCGACCCAAAGGTGCTATTTTATATCGTCTTCGTTATTGGTATTATTTTTGCGATCGTAATGGTAATTCTTTTCTTTAACGCTGCACCAGCACGTTCAAACATTGAGGTGCATCGGCAATCAGTTGAAGATGCAGCATGTCTGAAATGTCATTTGAAAGGTGACGAAAAATCACCGACAATGCCGCACCTCAATCTTGGTAGATGCAATCTCTGCCA
This sequence comes from Candidatus Poribacteria bacterium, assembly GCA_965219695.1. Lineage (GTDB taxonomy): Bacteria > Poribacteria > WGA-4E > WGA-4E > WGA-3G > MSPOR6. The sequence goes on from CBDCOJ010000030.1 coordinate 11,794, forward strand.
CGGATTAGCCAAAGAATCTCGCTGATTTGTAATATGGACTTGCAAGCTGCGTCCTAAGTGCTATCCACATCACTTCCTCTTCTGCTTTGCGCGTCACATCAATGCATTCCAACCCGTTTTCGACCAATACCTCTTGGACTTGTTCCAATTCTGATTCCAAAATTCCAGAAAAAATAATCTGTCCTTCAGGGTGCAATCGCGAAGGACAATACGGTATTATCGGAAGAATTGCTTTTGTGAGAATATTTCCAACAATTAGATGGTATTTGGCTTGGACTACCTTAATTCCATCACCTTGGGACAAACTGATTTGTTCAGTTACACCATTAATTGCAAAATTTGTTTCTGCCACAGGGATTGCTGTCGGGTCAAGTTCAATCGCATCAACATGTTTTGCACCTAACATTATAGCGGCAATTGCGAGTATACCTGAACCTGTTCCGATATCAGCGACGTGTTGATCTGGCTTAATCGTTTGCTCCAACATCTTTAATGATAAACGTGTGGTCGGATGGTAACCGGTGCCAAACGCCATGCCAGGATCAAGTCGAATTAGAATATCTGTTTCATCAGGGGAAATATCATGCCATGTTGGGGCAATCAGCAGGCGTTTTCCTATTCGTTGGGGTGGGAAAGATGACTTCCATGCTTCTGTCCACTCTTCAGATTCAATTCGTTTTAAGTCAATTTTCGCAGGATGTGCTTGGATACCCCACGTTGGGAGTTTAGAAAGAAAATCTTTTAATTTTTTTACTCTTGTGTTTACGCGGTCGTCCAGTGGATAATATGCGACGAGTGAAGTTGTTGAATTAGCAGCGTCTTTTAGTTCTACTCCAAAAGCATCCATTTCAAAGAGGTAGTTTGCAACGGCTTCAGATGCATCGTCAGAAGTCGTTACGGTAATCCGCGCCCAATACATAAATATGCTATTTTTTCAACTTCCAGATACCAGATTCTTATTTTTTCTCGTCATCATCGTGGTGAAAAAGTTTATCCCAAAATCCTTTTTGTCCAGATTCGACTGATTCATCTTGTAGTTCAGCAAATTGTTCTAAAAGTTTTCGCTGCTGTTCATTGAGATTTTTTGGTGTTACAATCCCGATCTTAACAACGAGGTCTCCAAAACTTGAACTTCTATACTTTGGCATGCCTTTGCCGTGTATTCGTAACTGGTCTCCGTACTGCGTGCCAGCAGGAATATTTAGTTTTTCAGGACCTTCAAGACTATTGATTTCTATTGTGCTACCGAGTGCTGCTTGGGCAAACGATATTTTAGCGGAGGTAATCAGATCGTTCCCGTCACGATTAAATTGTTGATGCGGTTGGATATGAATAACAACGAGTAGATCACCAGGAGGACCACCTAATGTTCCAGCTTCGCCTTCTCCTCGCAATCGATATTCAATGCCGTTATCAACCCCCTTATCAATTTTCAGCTTTAATTCACGTTTCACTCTGATGCGTCCTTGTCCATTGCAATTTCGGCATGGACTTTGGATAATTTCTCCCTCACCTCGGCAGCGTGGACAGGGGCGGGACATCGTGAAAAAACCTTGAGATTGAGTTATTTGTCCCCTTCCATAACACTGTGGACAAGTTTCAACAGTTGTCCCTCTTTCTGCCCCACTTCCCTTACATTCTGGACAAGATTCAATACGAGGCACTTCAATTGTTACTTCTTTGCCATTGAATGCATCCTCAAGTGAGATTTCAAGGTTATATTGTAAGCTGCGTCCTTGCTTAGGTCTATTTTGTGTTCTACTGAATCCGCCAAAAACGTCTCCGAAGACTTCGCTGAAAATATCATCAAGGTTAACACCAAAATCGAAGCCGCTTGAAGTGCCTTCAAGTCCAGCATGTCCAAATTGATCGTAACGTTGACGCTTCTCAGGTGTCCGCAACACATCATAAGCTTCGGTGGCTTCTTTGAACTTTTCCTCAGCTTCTTTATTATCTGGATTTTTATCTGGATGATATTTAATCGCTAATTTTCGGTAAGCCTTCTTAATTTCATCTTCATCAGCATCTCTGCCTACATCAAGAATATCATAGTAATCCCGTTTTTGCGTCATCTGTTTCCTACCTACACTGTAGTTAAAATGTCATTTAATCTTCGGTAATATTTTCAACGTCTTGTTCTTCGTTTTCTTCAGCAGGAGATTGCTGCTCAGGTTTTCCTTTTGAAACCACGACTTGCGTGGCACGAAGAACTTGGTCATGCAATTGGTAACCACATCTGAATTCTTCTATTACATTTCCTTCTGGAACTTCATCGGATTCAGTAGCAAAGACAGCTTCGTGTTGGTTTGGATCAAACGAGTCACCAACTGCTGCTTCAATTGCTATGAGCCCATGTGTCTTCAGGACATCCAAGAGTTGTTTATGAACCAATTGCACCCCTTCACTGAAGTTTGAGAAATCTGATGAAGTCTCACTCGATTCAATTTTCCCATCAACACTTTTAATCGCTGCTTCAAAACTATCCAACACCGGAATCAGACCTTCTATAATGTTTTTGTTAGCGAACTTAAGCTGTTTTTGTGCTTCAGTTTCTGTGCGTCTTTTTGAATTTTCGGCTTCAGCAGCAGTTCGTAGCAAACGTTCTCGTTCTTCCTCGTATTGCTCACGCTCAGTTTCGGCAACTGCTTCAAGTTGTTTTTTTAAGTCTTCTTTGAGTGCCTCAAGTTCTGCCTCAACGATTTCTATTGTGCGTTCCTCTGTCTCCGCCTCGGTTTCATCCGTGGCATCCGTTTCTTCTTCAACCTCGTCAATGAGAAAATCGGGTCTTTTGATGTTTTCTTTTTCTGTCTCTACTTCTATCACTACCTCATTATTTTCAGACATTATGAATTACCTCTTCCTTTGTATATGAAGTCTTTTATGTTTCTCTGAAAAAACTAAACAATTTTACCACCGTCTGAGCAATTTGTCAAATTGAAGTCATGATGCTTCGTTTTTGCCGACTTAATTCGAAAAGTAAAACACCCGTTGCTACGCCAACATTTAAGGAGGACTGTCCAGCTGCCATAGGAATGCGAACTAAATCTGTGCAGCGTTCGCGCGTTTCATCTGTTAATCCTGTATTTTCGTTACCGACAACAATTGCAGTCGGATAGGTATATTCCATAGTATAGAGGTCATTTTCGGCTTTGGCTGTAGCACCGATGACTCTCCATCCTGATAATTTTAGTTGCTCAATCGCCATATTAGTATTTGGCACATGGAACATGGGCAAGCGACCAACTGCACCGCGCGAGGCACGAATGCAATTTTTATGAAATGGACTCGCTCCATTACCGCTGAGTAAAACTGCAGACACACCTGCAGCATCAGCAGTCCGTAATGTCATCCCCAGATTATCAGGATTCCTAACATTTTCAGCGATAAGCAAAATGCAGTTTTGGCTAAAGTGAAAATTAAGTTGTCCAGATTCAGACAAAAAGAGTGGATAGTTGAGATGGACCGATGCAACTATTGAGGGCACGGGACGCGTCGTTGTGACTGAACCCATTACACCGTCATTAACCGAATAGCAAGACAAATTCTCATCAAATACCCGTTTTATGAATTTTTTTCCATCAGGTGTTGAAACAAACTTTGCAGTATAGAGAATTGTTTCAATCGGTAGCCCGTCTGTAACAGCACGTTCTACCATCATTTCCCCTTCAATAACAAATTGTGAATGTTCAAATTTGCCTTTTAAGGATGCTAATTTACGAATATGGGCTGCGGTTTCGTCTTTTCTTTTAGAAACAACTCGTTGTTCCGCTTGAGTATGACTTCCCCGTTTGATACCACGAAAATATTTCCTCGAATCCGTATGAACAAAGTTCCCTTCTAATATGTCTTTGATTCTTTCTTCTATCCATTCTTCTGCAATGTGGAACATACCTACACATCGTCTTGGGAAGGCAAGCAGTAGTTCCCTTAAACTTCGTTCAGTTGTAGCAGTTATGTAAACTCTATAGTCAGCATCTAATGTATCCTCTGGTTTCATCAGCATAGCACCGTCTATATTTAGCCACCCAGAGGTAAAGACCTGATAAGTCTGTTGCCATACACCTGTCTTGGAATAAGAATGGTATGCCTGTTTAAAATGAAGTACCTCTTCAGCATTCGGGTCAACTACTTCCAAGAATGTGATCAACTTATCGTGTTTATCAATAACCTTATTAAAGCAGGTTTCCACCTGTCCCTCCGTTTGTGGTATAAAGCGGGTAAGTAAATTGGTGAGTTTTTTGTGTGGTAGATGGGAGAGTTGGAACAGAACTTATTATGAGCGGTAATTTTTAGGGTTATGTTAAGAACTGATTTCCTGTACAAAGCACCATTAAATCGCGCATGACAAATACATACAGTTTAATCCAGAGGCTATACTAAAATAAATCTTTTGTTTTCATCAAACGCAGGGATTGCTTTAGCACCTAATCCAAATTTGGAGTACACATCTGCCACCAAATCATAAGCTACATAGTCAGGAATAAAATCGTTGGGAACCTGTTGCATAGAATGGATGGGGGACGCATCTTCGTACACACCTCTCTCATCAATGAAGGCACCAAACGTAGGATAAGTAGGAGGTCCCTCTGGCAAAGCATACCCTGTGATATTATGGTAGTACTGTTCTATGGTTACACCAGAGTCAATATCAGACTTATCGTATATTTCCTTAACTAACCGCATAAATGAGACAGGGAACTCAATAACTACATACGGGTACAACCATTTTACAGAATTAGGAATTGCAAATTGAGGGGAATTCCATCCTCTTTGAAACTGGATATTGATAGGACATATAACTTCAAAATATCCATCTTTTAGTAAGGTAATTTTACCACCAGTTACATTGCTCCCTTCTATACCCTCTTCCCATTGATGCTCGTCCCGTTCCAACAGTCCTGTAACACCAAAACCTGCCCAACGCTTATTCGGCGGATTATATAAAATTTTTCGTATGCAAAGATCTTCGGTAGATACAACTTTCCCATTGGATTCGTTTGGTAACGCGAAGATGTGGTAATAAGGTTGATTGGATATAGCCTTAACAAAAGAATAATCTCTTGACAAAAGTGGATTCACTGGCTCTCTCCAATTTTCTTTAAAATATCTGTTGTTTGATGTTCAATTCTATCCAACTTTACATTAATGTCATCTATGAATGATAGATTATATCGTATATAAAATTGACGAATGAACTCTTCCATTGGATATTCTATTGTAGTATCTCCGTACCGTTTCACAAAGTTGAGAGTTCCTTTCGAATTAAAACCATGGGGGCGATTTTCACTAAAAGGGATATGAATGATTATAAGGTTGAATATATTGCCCTGAAAACTCAATTTACGAGATTTTACTTCTAAATCAGCGATTGGCGGAGTTATAAATTTGCGGCAAGTGTCATAGATGCTAAGAGATTTATTTTTTGCATCAGAGATGTCCGAAAATCTCTGTGCGACCTCGTCTTCTTCATCAACACCAATAAGGATATAGCCTCCTTCAGCGTTCGCCATTGCAGTAACATCTTTGCATATCTCACGTTTATAGTCTTCAGTGTTATTTTTGTATCCTTTGTAGTGCTCCCGTTTGAAATCAATCCAAGATTTTTCTTCTTCTTTTTCATTACCAATTAGATCTATCAAATCTTGGTCAGTGATTTCAGATATAGGTTTATTATCAAATACCATTTGTTGAAGTCAGATCAATCGTATGTTTCATAAAATATGCAATTATTAGTCTTCAAGTTCTTGCAGTTTTGCTTCTAATTCCTCAACCCGTTTCTGGAGTTGGGTGTAATCTTGTAGCAGTTCGGGTAATTTTCGGATGGAGGCTTGAAGACGCAATTCATGTTTATGTGGTCTGGCAGGAAATCCAGAAAGTTGACTACCGGGTGGCATATCTTTTGTCACTGCGGATTTAGCGTAAAGCACACTATTTTCGCCAAGGGTTAGGTGTCCAACCACGCCAGATTGTCCAGCAATGTTTACCCGATCACCCAGAATAGCACTGCCAGCAACACCAGATTGTGCCGCTAAGCAACAATCTTTACCAACAACAACGTTGTGTGCAATTTGAACAAGATTGTCAAGTTTCGTTCCGCTTTTGATAAGTGTTTCAGAGAGCGTTGCCCTGTCAATTGTGGTATTAGCACCGATTTCAACATCGTCTTCAACAACGACTGTACCGATTTGTGGGATTTTATACGGACTATGGTTGGTAGGATCGGGCGTGAAGCCAAAGCCATCGCTGCCAATCACTGCACCACAGTGGATAATAACACGATCTCCAATGGTCACGTTTTCACGAATACTTACTTGCGAATAGATTAAGCCGTCGTTTCCAATTTTACTGTCAGATCCGATATATACAAGCGGCATAATAACAGTGTCATTACCTATCTCAACATTGTCACCTATAACGCTGTGAGCTTGAATCGTAACACCTTCTCCCAATGTGACGTTCTCACCTATAATGGCAGTTGCATGAATTCCCGATTGGGGCTGTTGTGTTATGTCCCATGCGAATAATTCCAAAACTTTGACGAATGCCCAATATGGATTATCAACACAGATAGTCGGTTTTCCATTGCCAGAAACTCCACGCCCGATAATGATCGCAGAGGCTTGCGTTGTTGCAATTGCACCCAAATATTTTGAATTAGCCACAAAAGTAATCTGACTTGGTACTGCCTCTTTAATGCCAGAAACACCTGTAATTTCTATCTCACCATCACCAGAGAGTTCACCGCCTAAGTGGTCACAAATATCCTTTAGTTTCATACGCATATATTCCTCATTCGGGCGAGTTACAGTGTAGCATCCGGGCATAGGTTTTAAACGAAACCTAAATACCTTGTTGATATAGATAGAATTTATTTCGCATTCTCAGTTGAAGTCTGTGGTTTTTCGGCATTTTCTTTTTTAGGTTCTGCCTTCTCAGCATTGGCATTAATTAATTTAATGAGTTTATCAGTTATATCGTATTTCTCATTAAAATAGAGAGCAGCTTGTTTATCAATAATGAGATCATATTTTTCTTCTTTACCAACTTTAATGATAAGTTCTTCAAGTTCCTTATAAATAGGCGTCATCAGTTCTTGGCTCTTTTCCAAGAGCGCTTGCCTGCCTCGTTCAAATTCTTGCTGATGTTCTATCGTTTTTTGTTCAATTTGTTTCTCTAAATCATCAATTTTTGGTTGTTCAAGAAAAAGTTCTGATTTTGTTTTTTTCTCTCTCAGGGTTCTAATTTCCTCACCTATAATATCAAGTTTTTCTTTCAAGCGCTTCTCGGCATCTTTGAGAGTTTTATCAGTTTCAATTGCTTTTTGATAGTTTAGCAAAACGCGATTGCTATCAATTATACCCAATTTGAACGCTTCTTGCCCGATACTTCCTGCCATTAAGCCGACTAAGAGCACCATTGAAAATGTTATAAACACAAGTTTTTTCATAATTTTTCCTTTTTAATAAAACGAAATTGTATCTAATTCATGTTGTTATGAAATTGATGTGATCATTGCATTCAGAACAATTATTATACCATTTCTAATTGACAAATTGTCATAAATAAACTGTAGGTCGGGTAGAGTTTGCGAAACCCGACATGGAAATCTTATCTAATCCTACGTGTCCAAATCAACGCCAAATGCGCTTGGCGGAATGCACTTTTGGCATTCCGCATGATTTGTCGGGTTTCGCTTCACTCTACCCGACCTACGAAAAATGCTACATAATCATTTAGGAATAGTATTAGTTAATATTATTAAAAACCAGGGCCGATTGTAAAGTAAAACCTACCTTGTGGTGGTCGATTTTGTCGATCAAAGCCGTATCCCCAACCAAAACGTGCCAACATGCCTAACATCTGCAGACGAGCTTCTACACCTGCCCCGCGTTTTATGTTAATTTGGTTAAAAATATTTGGCATGCTTTCATCCCACACCTGCCCAAAATCAAAGAAAACAGCAGTTGTGAGTTGTGGTGAAACAGGAATACGATACTCTAAGTTGGTGAAAAACATCTTATTGCCGCCAAAAGGATTGGGTATGTTTGTTTCATCAGGATCAGGATAAATTTCATAGTCCTCATAACCACGGATTGTATCAACACCGCCCAAGTAGAACCGCTCATAGAAAAGATCTCTCTTATCCTCACTCTTATTTTGCATATAACCTGCACGGGCATGGACAGCAAAGACATGATTCCACCAAGGGTTAAAAAACCAACTGGTGTCTGCAGTATACTTCTGGAACTCGTTGTCAGCACCCAAAAATCCACCAGAATATTCATAGGAAATAGTGTTTGAACTTCCACCCATCGGATCGTAAAGGGATGTGCGGTAATCCCGCGTATCGCGTCCCACAGCAAAAAGAATACTTCTTGTTGAACGATTAGAATATTCTGTAGCTGTATTTTTATTAAGGGTATTGCTCCGAAGTCTTTCCTTAATAGACTCTTTATCTCTATCTGTGAAACTTTCCTCATCTACCAGCGTCAACGCCCCTTTTTCAACGACTTCAATCCCATCTTCACCCACAACATCATTTAACGGCTTATCTACTAACGAAATAAGCCAGTCTTCTCGCGTTACGTTATTGACGCTGTCGTTGCGGAACCTGACAGATGCGTCAATATCAAAAGCAATTGGTCGTCCGACCGACACAGATGCACCCTTTGTGTCCCAAACATATCGGTCAGCCAAATAACCTTGATTTAGAGCTGCGCCAACTGTCCTGTAGTATCGACGAAAACGGCGCTTGTTGTATATACGAGCATTAAGCCGTGTCGGTGTGCCGAATATCCACGGTGTTCCAAAACGTGCTTCTGCTGTATGGTGGTCGCGAGTACCTAACTCACCTTTTAGGTGTACACGGTAAGCTCGTCCAAATAGATTGTGCTGTCCGACTTCCGCAGTGCCAAAGATACCGCCTTCGCTACCGTATCCACCACCGACACTAAGTGTTCCGGTTGTAGGTGATTCAGCAATATTTACAACAAGATTCTTTCGGCTATCGTTTTCGGTATCACTGGGAACGAAATCAACAGCACGAATAAATGGACCCATCTGGAAGAGACGTTGCCGCGCTTTACGTAGGACTTTAACATCAAGCAATTCGTCCGATTTGATATTCAACCAATCAAGTTCACGCCTAATCACATAGTCCTTCGTTTTTGCTAATCCTCTGATTGGTACATCGTCAATAATTATAACATCGCCTTGGTTAACTTGCAAGGTGATGTTGACAAGAGCATTTACTTCATCAAAAACTGGAATTGGATTTACATCGGCAAGTAGATAACCTTTGTCATAATATATTTGCTGCAGCTCCTGAATTGATTCTTCAAAAGTAGCACGGTTGAAATTTTCGCCTTCAGCAGGGTCTAACATATCTCGGATTTTTTGTTCGGAAAAGACGATTTTTTCTCCAGCCTCAAGCTGAACGTTATATGTTCCCACAGCATATTGGGCTCCCTCATCAACCGTTATATCAAGCATCAGGCCCGTTTTATCCTCAGAAAAACGCTTGGTGTGTCCTTCAATTTTTACTTGTGCAAACCCAAGGTCCTGGTAGTAATTACGTAGATTTAGACCTAAATCTTCTTCTTTAAACAACATTTCATCAAAATGTTTGCCCACACGCGTCTTCATCTTTTTACGCAGTTTTTTTGCGTCAACCTTATCATTTCCGATAAAGTTAATTTCTGTAATTCTGACGCGTGGCCCCTCATCTAATTCAAATGTTATTTGAGTCGTGTTATTTTCTTCATTTCTATCATCATGGACCTGTATGCTTACAAGATAATAACCTTTTTCGTGATATAAACTGCGGATTGCACGTTCGCTTTCCCAACGAAGACGGTCACTGTAAATTTCTGAACGCCGTAAAGTGATCCTATCCATTAGTTTTCCAATGTCCAACTCTTCATTTCCAATGATGGTAATCCCTTCTACTTTAGGACTTTCATCAAGGAGAAAGGTAACCTCAAATCCACCATCTTCGGCATTTTGTACATCTACAGCTATATCGTAGAAAAAACCTGTATCCTTGTAAAGACTTTCAATATCTTTCGTTAGCAGTTCATCTGAGATTTCTTGTCCTACCTGCGTTTGAATAAGGGTTTGCAGCATTTCCTTTCGGAGTGATTGTACCCCTTTAAACTCGATTTTTCTAACCATAAACGTTTCATCAACCGATGAAGATTCTTGTTCTATTGCTGCGGATTCAACTGGTTGCGTTTCATCTGCAGGTTTGGGACCAAAAGTTGTATCTGTAGATTGACCTGCCCAGACAGCGAAACTGAGAATAAAGGAAAAGATAGAAATACTAACTAAACGAAAAATAAAATTCGACGTGAAATTTTTTGAGCCGCTCATGGTTGAGTTCCTCCTTATAGATGAATGGAGTCGTATTATTGTTTTCAAGCATCCTCTGCGTAGATTGGGGTGCCAAAATTGTTTGTTAGATGTCGAAATGCTGCAATAAGTTTTTGCGTAACTTTTCCCGGTTTTCCATCTCCAATAACCCGTTGGTCAAGTTTAACAACTGGAATTACTTCTGCTGCTGTTCCTGTAAGGAAGCATTCATCTGCAATATAAAGGTCATGTCGCGTAAATACACGTTCTTCTACTTGAAATCCTGCTTCGTGTGCAAGTGCAATCACGCTATTCCGAGTAACACCTTCCAGAATACCGATGTAGGGAGGCGGTGTAACGATTATCTCATTTTTTATCCAAAATATATTATCTCCGCTACACTCAACAACATATCCACCATTATTTAGCATCAGTGCTTCCACTGCGCCTGATTGTTTTGCCTCAATTTTCGCAAGAATATTGTTTAGATAATTTAATGATTTAATACGCGGGTTAATTGCTTCAGGGTAATTCCTCCGAACCGAAACAGTGACAATTTCCAACCCGTCTTCATAGAAATTTTGTGGGTACAATGCGATTTTGTCTGCAATAATGATAACTGATGGATTCGGACATTTATCAGGGTCAAGTCCTAAGTCACCTATGCCGCGTGTTACAACTAATCGAATATATCCCTCGCGAAGTTGATTTCGACGGAGCGTTTCAAGCACTTTTTGCTTCATCTCATCAATTGGAATCGGGATTTGTAGCATAAGCGATTTTGCAGAATCGTAAAGTCTTTCTAAATGTTCATCCAGCTTAAAGACAAATCCGTTATAGCAACGGATGCCTTCAAAAACACCATCACCATAGAGCAATCCATGGTCGAACACGGAAATCTTTGCCTCCTCACGCGGTAAAAATTCTCCGTCAAGATAAATCAACATTACCTATACCTTCCTATGTACAAATGGTCTTATTGTTAGTCTGCGATTTTCCCATCAACAAGGTGAACAGTCCGGTTTGCACGCTCGGACAACCGAGAATCGTGTGTTACAATAATAAATGTCTGGTTCAGACGTTCATTTATTTCTTGTAAAACATCAAGGACTGCTGCACTTGTTTTGTCGTCAATGTTACCTGTCGGTTCATCTGCCAGAACAACCTTAGGTTGATTGACTAAAGCTCTGGCAATTGCAACGCGTTGTCGTTCTCCACCAGAAAGTTGGCCCGGAAAATGTTCAAGACGTTCAGAAAGTCCGACACTTTCAAGAAGGACTTCCGCTTTTTCGTAAGCGTCATTACTGTTGTAACGATTTCCATCTTTGTCCACGGCATTTCTGGTATTTCTAATTATTCTACTCATAGCCACGTTTTCCAACGCGGTGAATTCTGGAAGTAATTGATGAAACTGGAATACAAAACCAATTGCATCATTCCGAAATCGAGTGAGTTCGCGTTCGGAAAAAGCCGTGATGTCTTCGTCCTCGTAAAAAATATTCCCGTCTGTAGGACGGTCCAGCGTCCCAATGATATGTAATAAAGTGCTTTTTCCAACACCTGATGCCCCCATAATCGCGAGTATCTCTGATTTATGAATATCAAGATTCACGCCTTTAAGCACTTTGAGTTCTATATCACCATCATAAAAGGATTTGTGTAAATTGTCAATTCTTATTAGTTTATCCATTGAAGTACATAGTTGTGTTACTTAATTTGGCTTTATTCATACTGCAACGCCTCAATCGGTTTCAAATTTGATGCTTGCCACGCTGGATATATTGTCGCAAGCCAACAGATGGCGAATGAGAGTAGGTTTATGAAACCTACAAAGAACCAATTTACTTTTATTGGTAGTTGATTCATTTGGTAAATAGCACTCAAACCTAATTCTTTTAAAGAGATAGGTACAACAAGACAGTAAAGTCCAAAACATACGACAAGTAACCAAAAGACGAATAATCCAACTCTTCTTATTTTGCTATGTGGTATAATACGCCGCAGCACAATCACAATCTGACACAGAATCAATATGACAACAGCACCTAACGCAAACCATGGGGAAGGTCGGACTACATTTGAACTCAGAAGCCAACAGATACCAAGCCCCAAGGCTGTTCCGGCTATAGTTCCCAACATGCCAATCACACTACCTTGAATCATGAAGATGCGTACAATGTTTCCGCGTGAGCTGCCAAGTGTACGTAGCATCCCGACATCTCGTGTCTTTTCCATGACTGTCATTATCAATGTGCTTGCGATATTAAAGGCGGCGACCAAAATAATGAGTGCTTCAATGATAACTGTTGCGATCTTTTCCAATTCCAATGCGGCGAACAGCGGTGCATATTTTTTCATCCATGTTCTTGTTGTCGGCATCTCAAACACAGAAAACTGTGCGGCTTCTTCTATTTCCTCACTCATTTCCGGTGCAAGCTCGGCATCTTCAAGTCGAATAAAAATAGTATTTATTCTACCAACTTCATTATATATTTTTTGTGCAGCTTTTAAATCTATATAAGTAATATGATCGTCATAAACAGTCAATTCTGATTCGTAAAACCCAATTACGACAAAATTCTTGATTATCGGAATAAAAGCACCAGGACTAAATTTGTCTTCAGTCATATTTACCACAAGACGTAAGACATCGCCCTCGTTTACAGTGAGACGTTGTGCTAATCGTGAACCAAGAACAATTCCGCCAATAATCGTTTCATTACTTAAAAATCTTGCTTGTTCAATTAAATCGTCATTTTGAAAATTATACGAACCTCTCACGTACTTCGTGAAACCTGTAACTTTATCTTCAAGTTCAGTTTCAATTCCTTTGATGAGAATTACGTCTTCGATCTGTTCGCTACCTTCTCGAAAAACTGCAAGTTGTGAATAAACAACGGGTGATGCTGCTATAACCCCTTCAACATCTTCAATCGCTTCAATTTTGTTTTGATAATCGCTATAGAACCCGTTATCTATCAACCTCAGAACTATATGTGCTTCATTTGCAAGAAAACGTTCTTTGAGCCCATGTTCTACGCCATCTAAAACAGCGATCACTAAAATAACAGTCGCAACACCGAGACCAACCCCTGCAATGGAAATAATACTAATAATAGAAATAAAAGACTGCTTGCGACGTGAAAGCAGATATCGCGAGGCTACGAACCATTCAAATTTCATATATTAAAAATATTGTTTAGAACAGATAATCAAAGGCATCAGTAGCCTGCTGAAGTTAATGATGTTTTTATCCAATTAAGATTTAAGTTTTTGATTTTGTATGCTGTATTTAACTAAATCTTCAAGCACACCCCATTTTTCTGCTGCTTTTGGGAAACACTCTTCAAATTGCATGCCGATCTTTTCCAAGACACGACCCGATGCAGGATTTCGCTTAAGATAAAAAGCATGAATGCTGGTTAGTTCTAAAACGTCAAAAGCATAGATTAGGATAGCCTTCGCTGCTTCTGTACAATAGCCACTATTCCAATACGGTTTGCCAACCCAATATCCGAGTTCTCCAATTTTTTCAGTTTGGTCAATGCGCAAGTCAATTGCCCCTATTAAAATAGTGTCACTTAATTTTTCATTATCTTTAAGCGTTATAGCTAAGTTAATCCCAGTCCCTTTTTCAAAGGCTGCTTTATGGGTACTAATCCACTCTTCTGCCATACCATCTTCATAGGGGTGCGGAATCGCACATGTGGTAGATGCTACATCCCGATCGCCAGCGAAGCGTTGCACCTCTGCGGGCGTCGAAAATCAACTCAAGTGTTAAATAAGCGACAACAACGCTGCCTCAGTATCACGATTTTCCTATCCTTTCTGTGTGTAGTGAGTGCGGAATGTCAAGTTTTCATCTGTTAATTTTCCGGACGCATCTGCGGAAATAAGATTACATCCAGCATCTTCAAGTGAAAAAGGACGGAGTATTAACCTTTCTGTGTGTAGTGTCGGTGAAGTTTTCATCTTAATTTTCCGGACGCATCTGTGGAAATAAGGATTACATCCCGTATAGAGTATTGATCCGTCAACAGCATGGTTAACCTGTCAATTCCTATACCGAGTCCACCAGTTGGCGGCATCCCGTATTCCAACGCACGCAAGTAATCTTCGTCAACCATAAACGCTTCTTCATCACCCTTTGCTAAATTGCTTGCTTGTTCCATAAAACGTTGGCGTTGGTCAATTGGGTCATTAAGCTCGCTAAAGGCGTTGCCGACTTCCATGCCACTGATAAAAAATTCAAACCGTTCTACAAGTTCCGGATTCTCTGGTTTCTTTTTAGCAAAAGGAGACACTTCAATGGGATAGTCATAGATAAACGTAGGTTGAATTAGTTTCGATTCTACATAAACGTCAAAAAGTTCGGCAATAATTTCACCCTTTGATTCGTCTCCTGCCAATTCAACACCTGCATTTACTGCCTTTGTATATAATTCGTGAGCAGAAAGCGAGTCTGGATCAAAATCGCTATATTCCTGAATTGATTCTATCATAGTTATTCTTCGCCATGGAGGTGTAAAATCTATTTCCTGTTCCTGATAGGTTATTTTTGTTGTGCCGTGAAGTTTTTCTACCGTTTGCGCAATCAGATTTTCTGTTAGTTCCATTACCTCAAGGTAATCTGCATAAGCCAGATAGAGTTCAAGCATCGTAAATTCTGGATTATGATCCCTATCCATGCCTTCGTTCCGAAAATCGCGCGAAAATTCGTATACCCGATCAAACCCTCCAACTATAAGACGTTTTAGATAAAGTTCATTTGCAATTCGGAGATATAGCGGTTGGTCTAAGGTATTATGATAAGTTGTGAAAGGACGTGCGCTTGCACCTCCATAGATTGGTTGCAACACAGGCGTTTCAACTTCAATAAAATTCTGTTCATTGAGCATGTCCCGAATAGCTTGGACAATTTGTGTCCTCTTGACAAAGACTTCCTTCACTTCAGGATTCATGATGAGATCAGCGTAGCGTTGTCTATAGCGGGTCTGTTTATCTTGTAAGCCGTGCCATTTTTCTGGGAGGGGACGGATGGATTTGGAGAGTAGTTCCACCGCATCAGCGAGGATTGTTAGTTCGCCTGTGCGTGTACGGAAAACAATACCACTTGCACCGATAATATCACCAACATCAAATCGACGATAGATTCGATAAGAGTCTGCTCCTACAGCGTCTCGCCGCACGTAAATTTGGATTTGACCCGTGCTATCTTGCAAATGCGCAAAACTACTTTTGCCATGATCACGTTTGGTCATAATCCTGCCAGCGATAGTAACTTGGTTGGTTTCGTGAGGTGTTTCATCTACATCTTCAAATGCGTCGAGAATTCCGGATGTTGTATGTGTCGGGGCATATTGATGCGGATAAGGGTCAATACCTGCTTCTCGGATTTCATTTAATTTTTCTTTGCGTTGTCGCATTAAGTCATTTGTTTCTTCCATACGTCTACCCTCCTTTCAATCTTACGACCATCTTAATTATAACCTTATTTGCTCTCCAATGCAACATCAAATGGTAGGTATGTAAAGTTATTGTTAGCAATTTTTTGCTTTTGTAGGAGGACTTTGAAAGCCCGTTACACGTGTGTTAAAATTCGTGTACGCACAACCCAACTACGAACTCCCGACTTTACCTCAAAACCCTAAAATCCTTTTCGCTTCAGTTCTCCCCACATTACGAACTGTTTACCGATTGAGGTGACACTGGTTAGAGTTTCAAATATTGAATGCGCGCCCATTGCAGCAGCCGGACTGTTATCCTTTAGTTTATAATTACCTCTATCGGCATCAACAAAGAGAGGGTCCTCATCAATATTGTCTTCATAGATAAATAAATCTCCATCTGGATCGCGACCGATACCATCAAGTCCATCTCTGATATCATTTGATTTAAGCACTATACCTCTACCTGAAACAAAAATCTCATCGTGTGTGTTGTCTGAATTATTGCCCCAAACAATTGAATCGGTTAATCTAAAGGCAGTCTCGCATTGAACATAAATACCACCGCCTCTTTCGCTTGCAGAATTACGCGTAATTGTACAATGGTTAATTTCTACGTTCCCCCACTTTAACCCAGAAACCCCAATTCCACCACCCCATCGTGTTGCGATATTTTGGTTGATAATACATTCAGAGACTACAACATTTGCTGATGGGCTACAAGAAATTCCACCACCATATTTAGCGGTATTTTGCCTGATGATAGAATCGGTGATCTCCAGAATAGAATACTCGGCGACCATCACCCCGCCGCCAGTATTTTGGGCAATTTCACAATTTGTAATGAAAGTGCCGCCGCGAGAAAAAAATGTACATACAATGCCTCGCCAGCTATTATGTAATATCTTGGAGTCTCTAATTTCAGAGCTTGCATCGGATTGGATATGAACGCCACTGCCAGTATTGTCTGAAATAGTGCAATTGAGAAGTGAGGGTTGAAATGAGGTTTCTCTCAAGATAACACCGTCTATTATCGTGTCCCCATCAAAGTAAACACCTCCACCATAAGCAGATTCTGCTCTATTGTTTGAGATTTTAGAGTTAATTATTTTCGCATCAGAGTTAAAACAATAAATTCCACCCCCTCGACCTGTCCCACGGTCGTTTTCAGCCGCTCTGTTCCAGGATATGACACAATTTTTAATCGTCGGCGAAGCATTATTACAATAGATTCCACCACCCAAATCATGAACACCATTCATAATTGAAAAACCGTCCAGCACCGAGTCATGAGTCTCTCCATTCTGAAAGATGAAACCTCGTGTATTCTCAGTCCACCGGCAGCTGATTGTAGTCGTTTCCGCTCCATTCAGGGACTTAACAGTAATCTGTTTTCCCAGAAAGTCGATGTTTACATTACCTACCCCGCTGTATGTGCCATCAGCAACCAAAACCGTATCCCCATCCTTTGCAGCATCAATACCTGATTGAATAGTAGGTTGTTCAGCTGGAACATGTATCATTCCTGCGAATGTTTGGGTATTCACACAAAGTAAGCTTAGAATAATTGTTGCATACATATAGAATCTATATTTTTGCATGTTTACCATTTTCTCCAGCTATGGACTATTTTCCGTCGCTTTCATTTTCAGATAACTCTCAATAAACGTATCTATATCACCATTCAAGACAGCCTCAACGTTACCTGTTTCAATATTTGTTCTCGTATCTTTGACCCGTTGATATGGATGTAGTACATAAGAGCGGATTTGGCTTCCGAAGTCAATATCTCGTCTTTCGGGTTGTAGTTTTGCAAGTTCCTCGTCACGTTGCGCTCTAAAATGGATATATAGCCGAGAACGCAACTCCTTCATAGCGATTTCACGGTTTTTGTGCTGCGAACGTTCATTTTGACACTGCACCATAATCCCTGTCGGAACATGGGTAATTCGGACTGCCGAGTCCGTTACATTAACATGTTGTCCACCAGCACCACTTGCTCTATAAGTATCAATCCGCAGGTCTTCAGCATTGATTTCAACATCAACACTCTCGTCAATTTCTGGTGTAACGTGCACCGCTGCAAATGAGGTATGACGTCTCTTGTTGAAGTCAAACGGGGATAAACGAACAAGACGATGTACACCGGATTCTGCTTGTAGGTATCCATAAGCAGATGCACCTTTGACAAAAATCGTTGCGCCTTTAATACCAGCTTCATCTCCAGGGGTTAGATCAGCGATTTCAGTCGTATAGTTATGCTGGTCGCACCAACGCAGATACATCCGCATCAACATGCCTGCCCAATCTTGTGCATCAACGCCGCCTGCCCCAGGATTAATGCAAAGAATTGCATTGTTCTCATCAAATTCCCCATTTAACATTAAACGCAGTTCCATTTTCTCTAACTGCGTCGTAACTGTTGCGATATCGTTCTGAATTTCTGGCTCCAAACTGGAATCGTCTCTCTTCAATGGCAAGTTCAATGAGAACCTGTAGATCGTCAATAGCACTCTCTATTTTTTCATATTCACCAATTTCATCTTTCAGGGCAGCAATACGTTGATTTACTGTTTGTACTCGCTGCGAATTCGCCCAAAAATCTGGTGTCATCGCCTCTTTTTCAAGTTCTTCTAATTCTCTTTGTTTTGTGGGCAGGTCAAAGATACCCCCTGAGTTCATGAAGTTGATTTGTCACGGCATCAACTTCTATTTTTAAGTCTGTAAGCATCTATATCCTTTCAATTATCTGTGATTTTTGGCTCTGTGTTTGTGTATCGTATTACAACTCTATAAGCAATACATAGTATGCTAAGCACTAAACAGAGGATAGGCAACCAATCGCCATATCGTGTATAAAACGTTTGTTTTTCTTCTGATAGTGCCACATCTGCTATTAAGAATTCTGCATCAGTTTGGGGTGTGACGAACGGTGTTGTAATCCGTCCAAAACTGTCAACAACACATGAGTATCCACCATTCGCGCAGCGAAAAACAACAATTCGATTCTCTACCGCGCGCAAAGGTGCCATTGACAGATGCAGCTCAGGGAAAGCGGTCCCAACAAACCAAGCATCATTCGTAAGAATGCCCATTGCATCTGCACCCTTTTTTACGAACTGCCGAAAATGACTCGGAAAGGCGGATTCAAAGCAAATTGATGTCCCGACTTCTATTTGTTCTTTGTTAGTTTGCATGGTTTCAACGTTTGTTATTGGTAAAAGGTTTACTGTTTTACCATGTTCAAACGGTTTAAATTGAACAAAATTGGGTAGAAAATCTGCTAAAGGAACGTATTCTCCAAACGGCACAAGGTGCATCTTGGCATACTTACCAAGTACTTTACCTTCTGATGAAACAGAAAAAACACGATTGTAAATATCTCCGAATGCATCTTGATCAGTAGCACCTATAAGCATTGGAATGCCACCAATTTCACCAAACGTCTGCTTGAATATGTTATGAAATCTCCTAAAATTGTTAGACGATACTTGTACTATCCACTCCCCAGATAATACTTGTCCTCTCACTGTTGTCTCGGGCCAAACAATTAGGTCAGGCTTTTCAACTGCGGCTTTTTGTGTCAAATTCAAATATTTTTTTATTATTTTTTCAATACTCTCTGATTTCCATTTTTCAATTTGCGATATATTTCCTGGGATAATTGCCACCATCATACTTTTTTGGGGTGGATTTTCACTTCTCGCTATTGCAGCATATCCATAAATTAAACATATCAATGCTAATAAGCAAGGAATAATTACTGCCACTAATTCTTTTCGCCACTCATGTCTACATCGAATTAATGTTGCAATCCCCGCATTGAAAAATACAATCACAAAGCTAATACCGTAAACACCGGTTAGCGACGCGATTTGAATTCCGGGTAGGTAGTTCCACTGTGAATAACCGATGTTGCCCCAGGGAAAGCCTGTTAATAGCCAACTACGTACCCATTCTAAACTAACCCAGATAGCAGCAACTCCTAATGGGAATAATATCCCTGATTGCCACGGCAACTGATGTACTAATACCGCAAAGACTGCAAAATAGAGTGCTGTATACCCTACTAAAAGTATGTAGCCAAGCAATGTCGCAAAGATGTTCGCATAAGGGTATAAGAGCACAATTGCTATCAGTAGACCTGCAAAAAACAGAAATCCTGCTACATACCCTACGAGAAATGCTGATTTCCAATTCTCAACAGGTTCAAGTGCTATCAATAACGGGATTATCGCAACCCATGCAAGTGGAAACAAATTAATACTGGGAAAACTACAGAATAAAATTAGACCTGAACTTGCAGCGAGCCAATATCGGTAACGTTTTACAAAATCCAAAATATATTCCACAGGATAGGGACAAAGTTTAGATAAATATTAACATATCAACTTGAATGTGTCAATATAAATACATTCCTACTGCACGTCTAATCTGATAAATCATCCGCATTCGGTATCGTTGTTACGACCCTGAACTGTACAAAACCCTATGATAACGACCTATGTTAATTACGTGAAAGTTTTGTTGTTTTTGACAACTACTCATATTCTGTAGGAGCGATCTCCGAATCGCGACGAAACCACTGTTAGTCGGGAATCGGAGTTCCCTCCTACCGTTCAGATGTAAAGTTAATTGTCGAATCCAGGTATCATAGTAGGCCAAAAATGCGATATAGTGCAATCTGAACAGCCTTTTTTGATAAATTAGCAAAAAAACTTGACAGAAAATTACGTAAAAATATAATACTCGGAACATGTGAGAAATCACTTAATGAAGCATTAAGTTTTTAATTCGGTAATTTACTTAAACCACATAGTCAGGCCAAAAATGCGATATAGTGCAATCTGAACACCTTTTTTGATAAATTAGCAAAAAAACTTGACAGAAAATTATAAAAAGGTATAATACTGTCGGAACATGTGAGAAATCACTTATTATGAAGATTAAGTTTTTAATTCGGTAATTTAACTCAAGTTGCTACCTACAAGATTTTAACTGTCAGTTTGCGTCCTCACAAACACAATCTAACAGCATTTATGCTACACGTGACAGTGGTAACTTAGGTTATCATAATCTTGAAATAATATGTTATTAGGGGAACACAGATTAGTAAAGATTGGTATGGTAAAATAGGTGTAGTTTATTCAAACTCACCTAACTTAACGCGAAACTCACGTATTTCTACAAAAGTGAGATTCATTTCTATAGGAGACTTGAGCGACATGAAGCAATTATGTCGTCCAAAGGTATTAGCGGGATTTGTGTTGATGATAGCCTTTTGTGTTATCAGCACTTATGAGCAGCACAAACCCTAAAACAACGCTTGAAACAGCCGCACAAGCGGAGGAAGTCTTGGGAGTAGGAACAGATTCACTGCTGGGAGGAGACCTAACCGACCCAGAAGACGATGGTAATCCCGAAGCAGATAAATGAACGGTTACGACGCCATTTTCACAGCCAACGATGAACCCGGATTCGCGGGCGGGGAATTTGCGTTTAACGTCTTTGATAACACCCTTGGCACCCGGCAATGCCAAATGGTGCTGAGGACGTGGAGGACGGCTATTCCGGAGGAAGGCCTACACGTGACAGCTGAGTTTGAGGAGCCGTACGCATTGACACACTTCACCGTATCTTCAGCGAACGATGTTCCTGCAAGGGACCCACAGTGTGGGAGGTTCAGGGGATCAAACGACGGCAAAGAGTTTGAGACAACCATCTATGCTCACTATGGGGATAGTTTTTGGGATCAGCGACTGCAAGTCGTCCTTTTTGAGGCAGGGGAAGATTACGACGTTCAAAAAGTCGGGTATCGGTTTTTCCGGCATGTTACTTTTGACACTGTAGCGAACCCGGCTGGGGCGTACTTTCAAATTGGCGAAATTGAGTTCTTCGGCGATGATAGTTATCCCGTAGACCCTAAAGCCAAGCTCACAACCAAATGGGCAAGCATCAAAAAGGTCCGATAAGCGCAAATGTCGGACATTTTCTAAATCGGCTTGAATCCAGTAATAACTTGGGTTTGAGCCGTTTTTTATATCCGCTTGAGGCTGAAAGGAATATGATGCCGAGTGAGTTATCAACTTTGAACGCTCGCGTTACGGAGTTTGAAACCTATTACGGAAACCTGGAATTGACTGCACAGGCGATACAAATGAAATTATAGTAAATTAACTCAAGTTGCTACCTATAAGATTTAGACATGCAAATTCCGTTTTTAATTGAACTCATAGCGAGTACGGGCTAAGAATCGTTAAAAGTCACACGAAAGTTTATCATCGAATATGCTAAATTACGAAAACCTAAACGGGTCTCTTTAAGTTTATCATAACTGAGAACGAGTCTCCGGTAAGTATCTTGCCAACCGAATGTTCGTTCCATTTTATATCGGTCTCTGTAGATTTCTTTATTAAACCAACGAAACGGACGAGTAATCACAATAGGTTCTTTTGCATTCCGTCGGTTCGGATAGATCACTGGAAGCAAACCCTGTTCTTTGATAATCTTATGATTCGCTTTAGAGCCAAAACCGGAATCCAGTGTTAGAGCAGAACCGCTCAGATCCAAGCCAATCCGACGGCTAAAGGTGGTGAGACCGGTGAATGCTTCGGGCAAAACGTTGTATTGTGTGCGTTGACCGGTTTGACAGTTATCGGAGCAATGATGAACCCGTGATTGTCAATGATGGTCAACTCTTTTTCACCTTTCTGATGTTTGTGTCCTGAATAGCCGGCGCCGTCCCCTTTTTTTACGACGGTATTTGAACCATCGCCATGAAGGTGAGATGTGTCAAGTTGGTCGGTGTCAAGTAGGTGTATCACGGATGCCTCAAAAAGAGCCTGATAAGAACCCTCTTTGACCACCGATTGTGCCATTTATAGACGTTAGACCAATGGAGTTCATTCCGCTGGGTTCGGAGTTGTTTCCATTGAAATCTGTATGCAAAACATAGAGAATATAGTTGAATATCTTATAAAAAGAAAGTTTCGGCTTGGGGCCTTTTATCCGCTCCTTTAGATGGGTTTGATATAATGAATAAAATCCTTACGCAAAACCTGCTTAGGAATACCGTTGTATTTCGGGACTCTTGAATGGCTTCTGCCATAACAACACCTTCAAAAAGTTATAGATATATGAAGTGAAAAGAATAGGACATAAAAAACCTTGTGTCACCCTATTTTACAACATCCTTATGTTTTACTCAATATGAGTTCTATAGTAAAATTCTAAGATATGTTCACATTTCAATGAATAGTAATCCCGACACGCTTTCGCTGGCGAGGTTTCCTAACCTCACCAATGTCTAGGTAATTGTGGATTTTACTATGATAAGTTTGTATTGTTTGTCCTGTGGCTACTCTGGTGCTGCCTCAATTATCATATCCTGCGGCATGCCATTAAGAATTTGACGCACACCGACACTTTTGATAGGATTGCGGTTATCATCAAACCCAGAAATACTTGTCGCACCTTCGTAGTTTGTGATTTTAGCAATTGCATCGCGAATCGCAGCCGGATCATCAGTCGATCCTACGCTCTCAATTGCCATTGCCAATATTTTCATAGCGTCATAACCAGTTGCAGCAATCCCGTCAACAGAGCCATATTCCATCGCATAAGCAGATATAAAACCTACAGCATCCGGATCTAAGTTGGTACAATAGTAACCGTCAACAGGTTCATTATCCTCTAAAGTCGTAGACATTAGCGGATCGTCCCAACCATCGCTACCAATGAAGGTAGATGTAATTCCCATGGCGCGTGCTTGTGCCATTATCCGTGGTACTGATTTCGGAAAACTAGCGAGAAGAAGCACATCAGGATTTGCCTCTTTAACTGCAGTAAGTTGGGGATCAAACATCGTCCCGTCGTTCCCTTCATAGGTTTGTTCTACAACTACGCTTCCGCCAAGTTCTGTAAAACTTGCCTTAAATGCTCCGACAAAACCCTGAGAATAAACATCTTTATCCTGCCAAATCATTGCTGCGGTTTTTGCTTCAAGTTGCTCTACGGTAACCTTTGCCAGAAGTTTTGCTTGTAAAACATTGGAACCTCCAATAAGAAACATAAGATCGTTTGGGTCAGTCGCTTCTGCCGTCACCTCTGCCCTTGTTGCTCCCAAAAGCACAGGCACAGTTGCAACCGGTCCAACTTTCACCGCATGACTCGAAAACAAAGGGCCTAATATCGCAATAACATTGTCCATCTCAACCAAATCTGTTGCAGACTGAACCACGGTATCTGTTGTTTCCTTTTTAAAGACAAGTTCAACCTGCATGCCGAGCACACCACCAGCTGCGTTGATTTCAGCTTGCGCAAGTTTTGCCCCGTTGCCAAAAGTGATGTAATTTGGATGTGGATGAATCAAACCTACTTTAAGTGTAGATACCATTTCGTCATCCGTAGGAGGCATCATATCCATCATTTTTTCGCACCCGGAAAGCCAAGCGACTGAGAGCGTAAGGAACACACAGAGTGTTAACCTAAAAATTTTTGTGTTCATAAAATTCTCCTATTTGTAACTACCGTCACAGTGTCAGGTAGTCGGATTTCTATTTATTTAAGCAATACGATTATAGCATGAGTTTGTATAGAAAGTTTCATTTCTTTGAACTGATTCGCTCAGAGGTATCTTCTGCGTCCGGCAACGCGAACGCAGAAGGGACCATCCAGACCATTTCCTATTCACTCGTTTTGGATCGCAGTAAGTGTGCTCCTAAAGCACCATTCAATAGCGGAAGTAGAGCATCAACAATAATCCATACTATTGACCGGGTTTCAGCTCCGACTGCTGTAAAGGTTGTTGCGTTGAGAATGCCAAACCAATTCCAGAAGAATATTATAGCTGCAAACATGAACCCGTAGAATAATGTGTTAGCCGCTATAAACTCTTGCACGCTTGAACTTTCACTGACTTGATTCATGCGTACATAACTTAATATCACCCCCAGCACTATTGAAATCGCGGAGAGCACGTTAATGTAACCCCAAACAGAACTATACGGATTATCACTGTTAGGATCAGAAGTATGATATAATGGTTCAATAACTGTATGGATTGCGACTATTGCCGCAATGATGATGAGAACAACGCCTATAACTTTCTTGAGGGCATCCATGGTTTTTCTCCTCCCGTAATAGGGTTATAGATTTACCTCATAGATATGATTCTGTTAGCTATCGCTAAATTCTATCAAACTATAAACTGGTCGGTTAATTATTGGAAATCATTGGTCATTTTAAAGTCCGCCCAAAATGGAATTCCTACACATTTCAGTTGTGATTATAGAAAAAAAGCAATCCTATGTCAAGCGTAAAACAATCGGACGACCATTTTGTTAGGGTTATTTAGTTCTATAGATTCTTATTTTATCATATCAACTGCGAGTTAAGGATACAATTGTCCAAACTATAGCAAAAAATAAACACTTGTGAAAAAATGTATAAAACTAAATAACCATAATTAAATACCAGAGCCATTCAATTGTCGTCTAATTATCTGTTTTTTTCAAAAAGTTGTGACCGAAAAAACGTTCCCTCAGATGCACAAATTGATTGTATTTTTCTTTTTTTCATTGGAATCATCACCTTAAAAAGTTACCATTTGGTATCTTTTTTGATACCGTGGTATCTTTTTGAAATTCGCTATAAACTCAGTATCTGTATGGGTTTATAGACATTTTATTTAAATTTTATTTTTTTTATTTTCGTTGAGGAACACGGGTTTCCTTTGGCTGGCGATATTTTATTTTTATAAGTTTTGCGTCTCCGTCTTTGCATTAGAGAGTTACTTGCGATTTTCGGTGTGTTTGGGGATCGGTTTTCTCTTTTCATACTGATATTATACCAAGTTCTGTGTGGTAATCAGAGGTTTTTATGGCGTTAGGAACAATAGATATCCAATATATTTCCAATAAGTTTGCAGGAGAAGTTGGGGTTGGGACGTTTTTTGCATCTTGGATGCGCGTGCATTTTGTTGTCAACCTGGTGGTTGACGCGATTTTTTGGTAAAGAAGAAATCATTGGAGAATTGAATGGCTCTGGGTCAAATACAAATTTTCTTGACAAAATTGAGGTAAAATTGTAAGATGATATTGGAGGTGATAACTATGATTGATCGACGTGCATTTCTAAAGTCATTAGCAGGATTAACCACTGGTATTCTCCTATCTTCAGCAAATGCAGAAGGTCAGGACACAAAACCTTCAAGTGACCGTTTAGGTACACTCTTACCGATGCGGAAATTCGGCAGAACGGGTGAAGCCGTAACAATACTCGGAGTTGGTGGTTGGCATATTGGTGAAATGGCAGAAAAAGAAGCTCAAAATACAATTGAAACCGCTCTGCAAGGTGGTGTCCGCTTCTTTGACACAGCAGAATCTTACCAAGCAGGTAAAAGTGAACAACGTTTAGGCAAACTGCTTGTTCCAAAATATCGTGATGACATTTTTTTGATGACCAAGACAACAGCGCGCGACGCGACAACCGCAAGAAAACACCTTGAAGGTTCACTTAAACGTCTCAATACTGACCAACTTGATCTCTGGCAAGTTCACGCCGTTCGAAACCCCGAGGACGTAGACGGAAGGATTGATAAAGGTATTTTTGATGTGATGGCAGAAGCGAAGGAATCTGGAAAAACACGTTTTATTGGGTTTACAGGACACACAAGTCCGTCCGCTCATCAACGTGTCTTAGAGAAATCCGACATTTTTGATGCTTGTCAATTGCCTATAAATATAGCCGACATGAGTTACGAAAGTTTTATTGAAGGGGTTGTTCCGACGCTGGTTAAGCGAAACATCGGTGTAATTGGAATGAAATCGTTGGCAAATGGTGGTTTTTTTGGCGGTTCTAAACATGGCAAACACGGTCCTAATCCAAGAGTCGTGCCAAATCGAATTAGCATTCCAGAAGCGATTCGTTTTGTCTGGTCATTTCCTGTGAGTACGCTTGTCACAGGACCTGACGATGTGGCACAAATGCAAGAGAAAATAGACATCGCGAAGGCTTACTCTGGCATGGGTGAAACAGAACGGAACAAACTGATAGAAAAAGTTGCTGACATGGCTGGTACAACAGTAGAATTTTACAAAGCATAATATGCTAATGCTGTGTAAAATTCTATTTTGTAGGTCGCGATTCGGAGATCGCTCCTACAGAAAGAACGGATAAGGTAGGAGGGAACTCCGATTCCCGACTATTTTTAAGCCCTCAATTATCACTTGACGAAACACTAAGTTGATTTTTTTTTTTGTGCGTGCTATTCCTAACAAAAAAGGGCGGGACACCCCGCCCGAATCTAACCGTTTGCTAAAATAACGACTTGTCCCAGTTAACAATACGTTTTGTTGGTTTTCACATATATTTGCATTAGTATTATAAACATATCGTCCCTACGGGACTAAAAAGGACTCGTCCGACCTTATTCTATAAACATATCGTCCCTACGGGACTGAAGACCATAAAAATATAGGATAGTGACTTTCAAAATATATTCTTTTATAAAACATAGTTATACAAATAGTTATTTAGCACAACTCGTTAAAATACTCCTACCTTATTCTCCAAAATGGCTGGCAACAAGCGTTAAATCTAAGATATTTACTCTACCATCCCCGTTAACATCTGCAGCGGGTGGCGCATCTTCTTTGCCAAAATGTGATGCGACAAAAGTCAAATCTAAGATATTTACTCTACCATCCTTATTTACATCCCACGGTCTTGTTGGAGGTGGCTCAAGAATTTCGGCATTTTCAATTGTTACAGGAAAATTAATCCCTCCGAACCCTCCAATTATCACATCAGATAAAGTTAATGTTGATGCTTTGGCGTTGAGCACTTCAAAAGTTATTGTAACGAGAGTTCCGTCTGCTGTACTTGCTGGAGTCTCAATAGCAATTTGAGCGAAAGAGACTTGATTCTCCTCAACTTTTGTGGAAATGGTCAACAATTCACCAGAAAGATAGGATCCATGTTTTAATGAATCAAATCGAAGTGCAGTTGGGTCAAACTGGACCGTTCCCTCATATCCAGTAACACCTTGACCATCAGCGATGTCAACAGTGATGACAAGTTGTTCACCTACCTGAGGAGATTCAACTGATGCTGGAACAATCCTAACAATCACGCTGACTACCGGTTCCACACTCAGTAACGCAGCAAGTTCATCAATCGCAGCGGGATCCTGAAGCAATAATTGCACATCAGGATCACTAATCACCGTTTTAACTTCAGCATCCTCCTTAAGAAGTGTTATGAATTCATCGTCAATATCTGGGACAAAACGCTTGAGCAAGTCAGGATCCTCTACGACAAGTTCTATCGTAGCTGGTACTAAGAGCGCTTGTATATCAGGGCTCTTCAATCCTGCAAGGACACCGGGAAGCAATTCACGGATATCTTTCCGTTGAAAAAAGTTTTTATGCTTTTCATAAACCTGTTTCGCGAGTGAAAGTTGGTTCTCCTTAAGCAACGCAGCGAGTTCGTCAATCGCAGCGGGATCCTGAAGTAAAGTTTGAACGTCCGCATCCCTTAGAAACGCTTGTACCTCCTGATCTTCCTTTAATAGCGTTATAAATTCATCCTCTATATCAGGTATAGACTGCTTTAGAATGTCTGGGTTATCTACAACAGCTCCAATTGTATCTGGTGTTAAGAGTTGTTGACTCTCTGGTTTCTTGATTTCTTCAAGGACTTTGGGCAGTAGTGCTTGGATATCCTCTCGTAATAGTAACGTCCGATACTTCTCAAAAACCTTTTGGGCAAGCGAAGGTTCCGCATCAATTTGAGAAGGTACCTGACTAAAAGCGTTTACAGTAAAAATAAAGCAAATACTTATAACAGATACAAAAAAGAAGTGTTTTAAGAAAACATTATGATTCACTTTAGGAAAACTTTTGATTTTTTTACATAAAGACATCTGTATTCTTCCTTTTATACTAATGCTTTGTCAACCTATTATTGTAGGTCGAGATTCGGAGATCGCTCCTACCATAATAGGCGATTTGAGTCTATTAGATCATTTAATTTATTGACACTTTCAGATTTAAAAATAGTTGTAAGCAAATTGACCCCTCATGCATTGACATGCTCGGACAGCTGCAATGCATAAAAACTGATATTTGCGTATAAGATGATTCAATTATGCAAGTATGTCACCTGCAGAAGGATTATCTTTAAAACCGCCTGCCATAATGTTATTGTATGGCTCTTTCGGATCTCGACCAACAGGACGCATTTCAGGTGTGTGGTACCCGAATCGCACCGCTTTCCGCCATTGATCTGTACGATTGACTTCAGACCAATGGATGAGACAGTAACTGAAGAAAATGACATCTCCAGCTTTCGCCGGAATCGGGATAGAGTCAATAAAATCAGGGTGAAATTTGTCTGTTGGCAGATGTGGAGCAGTCCCTTCTCCTGTGATATGGTCCCGTGGGCCCTCTTTATGACTTCCCGGTACAACCCTCAGTGCGCCGCTTTCAAATGGTGCATCGTCAAGATGCACAAGGCAGTCAACGAAATCAAGCCCATCGTGTGGATAAAATGGATAGTCCTGATGCATCGGAAATGGCGTACCTTTTTCCGGCGGTTTTGCATGTAGCACCGTGTGATGCCACTGAACAGTGTCTCCAATGAGTGACCGCACAGCACCTGTCAAACGTTCATGGAAAATCACCCTACCCCATGTAGCAGAATAGAAGTGGGGATTGTGCATGAAAACTGCCTTTGTCGTCTGCTGGTCTTCCTCTTTGAGGTATTTGGTGCGCCACGGTCCAGGCCAACCGATAGTCTCCTGTCCCCAATTGTTTATAATCCGCACCATTTCTGACGCGAGTTCCTGAGTTTCATCCTGTGTGAAAAGTTGGTCTACCTTGAGATAACCGTTTTCGTTGTAAAAATCTACCTGATCTTGCGTAAGCATAATGAACTCCTTAATCTAAATGCAATTTGCGTTTGTAGTTATAACGGAATTTTACGCAAAAACGACATAATTTGTCAAGGTTTTTATTAAATTTGAGACTACCCAATAAATTAAAATTCATCGCCAACCGCAAAGACGGAAAATCGTGATTGTGTCGTGGACTCTCTACGGTTCGTGTAACACAATGATGATATTTCAATCAAAATATTCATCTTCATTAAAGTTTGTCCACGAATTAAAAACAGGAAAGGGTGAGGGCAAAATGTCATCTTCGTCGTTTAACTTGAACTGTATCTTCTCGCTATTATACAGGTTCCGAATTGAAATGGAGATTCCTTCTGTTTCAATACAATTGCTGCATTCGTTAGGCAATATTTGACGTGAACGCGGTTCTTCAAAATAAATCCTATATTCCGAACCTGCTTTTTCAACGCGAAAATCGTTAGCGAAAATTTCCCACTCTTTCAACGCAGTTTCCCCTTCAGCATATTGTGCCCAAAGACTGATTATTTGACCTTCGCTATCAAAGAAATCAAGAATAACACCTTTGCGTTTTCCGGCGTCTTTGGATGGATCAAATTGACGAAATGAGCGATCTTTCAGTTCCGATTTTACACGTTCTTCCTCTTCACTTTCTACTGGTTCTAATGGATTACCACAAGACATATAAACAAAAGAGATTAAAATGAGAATTGCAAAGCATAAAAAAGTGGATATGTTTTTTATGCTAACTTTTTTGTATATTTGGTGCAATGTGTTTAGTCTTTCCATCTCTTTCCCTCTGTTTTCATTATACGTATTTCATGAAATGAATTTTAACATTCTAAAAGTTGATATGTCAACAAAATGCTAAATTTTCGGAAATTACAAACTATTTTACAACATCAAAAATTGTGCTTGATTCATTGCTCTCTGTCTGCTAAAATGGCAACTAATTCATTTCCAGAGAGGGTTTTATGCAAGAAATTGTAGTTGATGCAGCGAAGTTGCACGATTTCGCTCGGTCTCTATGTGAAAAGGCTGGTTTGTCATCAGAACATGCTGAACAGATGGCTAAACTTCAGGTGCAAACGGATCTGCGAGGGGTGCATTCACATGGTACACGTGCATTGCCCGGTTATCTCAACCAAGTCCTTGATGGGAATTTAAATCCAAAACCCAATCTTCGCATTGTTTCAGAAGGACCGAGTTTCGCTGTCATAAATGGCGACAAAGGTATGGGACATCTGGCAAGTACACTCGCCATGGAAACAGCGATATCAAAGGCAAAGATGACCGGTGTTGCTGCCGCGGGCGTACATAATGCTGGACATTTCGGTGCTGCAGCATGCTATTCAATTATGGCTGTGGAAAATCGGATGATCGGTTTTTCAACAACGAATACAGGGAGACCCTCTATTGTGGCACCTGGGGGTGCAGAAGCCGTGGTCGGAAACAGTGCTTTGAGTTATGCTCTGCCAACTGGTGATGGACATCCGATAGTATTAGATATGGCGTGTGGTGTTTCCTCATGGGGGAAGATTGGAACGTTACGAATGTACGACAAACCAGTTCCTGAAGGATGGCTTTTGGACGATTCAGGACAACCGAGTAGCGATCCAAATCAAGGGGGTTTAATGGCACCTGCTGCAGGACCGAGAGGCTACGGATTGGCACTTATTATGGGAATTTTGGCGGGTTCTCTCACTGGCGGCATGATGCCTTGCAACAAAACTGGCACTTCATCTGAGCACTTTTTTATTGCAATAAACATTGAAAGTTTTACTGATTATGATGCGTACATTTCTGACGTAGTCCAAGGAATCATCAAGATTCACAGTGCGAAAACGGCAGAAGGATTTACGCAAGTTTATCTACCCGGTGAGATTGAGTGGAACAACTATGATAAATGGATTGAGAGCGGCATCCCTATTCACGTAGATCACTTACGAAATCTTGCAAACATCGCTAAGAAATTAGATATAAACATATTTTGGGAGTGGTAATATATGGCAGAAACAAATGAACGTGTTGATGGCGGTACACTTCCCGATTGGGAAGTTGATGAATTACCAGCACCGCCGCGTTATAAATTTGGTCTTGCATTTGCAGGTATACTTGGACCCGGGATCATTGCCTTAGGTGCTTCTATCGGCAGTGGGGAATGGTTGTTAGGTCCGGCAATTACAGCACAATATGGAGGCACGTTGCTATGGATTGCGACTATTGCAATCGTGCTTCAAGCAGTTCTCAACACAGAAGCGATCCGTTACACCCTTTACACCGGAGAACCGATGTTGAGCGGTTATATGCGGTGTAAACCGGGACCAAGGTTTTGGGCAATTTTCTATTCTGGTGTTGATTTTTTCGGAATCTGGCCCGGATGGGCGATGACTGCTGCAACTGCATTGGCTGCGGCTTATCTGGGTTACATGCCTCAGGACGCTGATCAAAACACTGTCCGAGTCTTTGCATATCTAATATTTTTTGGTTGTTTAGCAATAGTGATGTTCGGCGGTAAGATTTACAACGCACTTGAAAAAGTACTACTTTTTATGGTTGTGTGGATTATTGGATATTTGGTTATTGTAGACTTGGTTCTTGTCCCGCCCAGAGTATGGTGGACCGTTCTAAAAGGTTTCTTTAGTTTTGGTGCATTGCCTGACGATATAAATGGCGGCGAGTTTGACTGGTTGTTGCTCGGTGCGTTCGCAGCTTATGCTGGAAGTGGTGGCTTGGGAAATATCACAATATCTAATTACGTCCGCGACAAGGGATGGGGAATGAGCAAATTGGTAGGTGCTATTCCATCTATAATCGGAGGACAGAACGTAACACTTTCCCACTTAGGCAAAGTATTTCGCATAACACCTGAGAATCTGGAACGATTCAAGGAGTGGTGGAAATATGTCCGCTTTGAGCAGTATTATATTTGGCTGGTCGGATGTTTCATTGGGTTGGCGCTACCTGCCATGCTGACAATTGCTTTTGTCCCTTCAGGTCAAGAGATAGACCAATGGTCTGCTGCAGCCTTCCAAGCAGAAGGACTTCAAGAAAAGGGCGGCAGAATCATGTGGTATCTGACGTTGTTGTGTGGATTTTGGGTGCTGTTTTCAACGCAACTGGGGGGTGTTGATGGTGTTCCGCGTCGTTATACTGACATAATTTGGACTGGGTTTAGAAGCGCACGAAAAATGGGGGAACATAACGCTAAGTGGATCTACTATCCAATTCTGATTGCCTATATTCTGTGGGGTGTCATTGCAATGTATTTGGCAAAACCGTTTTTGATGATAATTGTATCTGCAACTGTGGGTGGTTATCAACTTGTGATATGTGCTCTCCACACATTATATGTTAACCGAAGATTCTTACCGAAGGAGATACAACCACCGGTTTGGAAACAGATTGGATTGTTGTTGTGCGCGGGATTCTATTCTATCTTTGGAACAATAACAGTTTACCAGAAGGTGATTTCACCTTATATTCTGTCGATTTTTCAATAAAAACCGACAAATCAGTCTGACATCCATTCAGATGGATTTTGATATTCCGCAATAATTGCTTCAACAAGGCTTTCAATCGTGGCTTCTTTTGCTACGATATCAACACACACACCGTGTTTAGTTGCTGTTGCTTCAGTTGTAGGTCCAATCACAGCAACTCGAACGTGTGCCAACAAATCCTTAGCAATATGAGATGGAAACATCTCAAGGAAGTTGGTAACGGTTGAAGAACTTGTAAACGTAACGAAGTCAACATTACCTTCTAATAGGTCTTTTTTAATAATATCACTGTTTTCAGTTGCTACTTTGACGGTATCGTAGAGTGGAATATCGTCAACGTATGCCCCTCTCTTATGCAAAGTATTCGGGAGGTCAGCAGTAGCGATTTTTGCACGTGGTAGCAAGATTTTCTTTCCTTGCACGTCTTCTATTTCCGTTGCGACAACTTTTCCGCTGGCATGTGATGGCACAAAATTAGGATAAATACCGATCCTGTTGAGTGCTTCAACTGTTTTCGGGCCAACTGCACATATACTGCATCCGCCGAAAACTCGCGTGTCCTTTTCCTTTTCTCGTAAGTGTGTATAGTATATCTCAACAGCATTGACACTCGTAAAAATAACCCAATCATATTGATCAGGTGAAGGTATTTTAGCACTATCAATTTCAAGTGGACGAATTTCTATGGTAGGGAATTGGATAACTTCTGCCCCGTTTGCTTCCAGAAGGTCAGCAAATTGGCTTGCCTGTGCGCGGGCGCGTGTGACAAGGATGCGTTTTCCGAAGAGGGGTTTTGTGTCAAACCATTGGAGTTGTTCGCGTAGCCTGTTCACCTCTCCGACCACAATAATTGCTGGACTTTTCAGTTTAACTGCCTCAACTTTTTCCACAATATCTGCAAGCGTGCCTTGAACTACAAATTGTTGGGGGGTCGTTCCAACGCGGACTAAGCTGACGGGTGTTTGGGGGTTTCTGCCGTGTGTCGTCAAACGTTCCACAATCTGGCGGAGATGTGCCACGCCCATATAGACGACAAGCGTATCTACCGCAGTGGCAAGTTGTTCCCAATTAATGTTTGAATCGGGGTGCAATGCAGCGGAATGTCCTGTGACAAAAGCCACCGATGAAGCGTAGTCGCGATGCGTAACCGGAATTCCAGCGTAGGCAGAAGCAGCAATAGCAGAGGTAACACCGGGCACAATTTCAAACGAAATTCCTGCTTCGGCAAGTGCCATCGCTTCCTCGCCGCCGCGCCCGAAAATATAAGGGTCGCCACCTTTGAGACGCACAACGATCTTACCTTCTTTAGCATGTTGGATCAGCAATTGATTGAGTACTGCTTGACGGTTGGATCGGATTCTCGGGTCGGGCGCTTGGATTTTCTCGGTGTGTGAGGGACAATGTTCTAATAGCGTATCGTTCAGGAGCAGATCGTAAATGACAACATCAGCTTGCTGAAGGCATTCCACGCCCTTAAGGGTGATAAGCTTCTTATCGCCAGGACCTGCGCCTACGATATAAACGATACCGATATGCGATGTTCTCATAGATAAATTCACCCAACATCTAACTGTATCTTCAACAGTTCATTCGCACCACTGTTCTGCAATTTTTCGGCAACGATTCTGCCTAAGTGCTGCGCATTTTCCAATTTTTCTGAGGCTCTCTCCACAATCCGTACCCGTCCCTCAGGATGGCACACAGTTCCAATAAGTGAGAGTTCACCATCAACGGATTCAGCATAAGCACCGATTGGAAGTTGACATCCACCACCAAGGCTTTCCAACACAGTTCTTTCAGCGGTAATCTCGGCTACTGTCGTAAAGTCATTCAGAGGTGCAAGCAGCTTTTCAATATCACTATCTCCTTCGCGTGCTTCAACCGCCAGGGCTCCTTGGCCTACTGCTGGCACCATCTGCTCTATATCGAAATATTGCGTAATGATCTCTTCTTTAAGGAGACGTTTTATTCCTGCCGCAGCAAGGATAATTCCATCCAGATCAGTTTCTTCAAGTTTACGTATCCGAGTGTCAACATTGCCTCGGACATCAACGACTTGTAAATCTGGACGTATGTGAAGCAGCTGCGCCTTTCGGCGTGGACTCGTTGTGCCGATTTTCGCACCATTCAGCAAATCTTCTAAAGGAAATCCTGTAGACGTAACAAGCACATCGCGCGGGTCTTCGCGCGTCGGAATTGCGGCTATACATAGCCCTTCAGGTAAATCTGTTGGGAGGTCCTTAAGGCTATGAACAGCGAGGTCAATCTCACCATCTAACAGTGCGATTTCTATCTCTTTGGTAAAAACGCCTTTGCCTAATCCTAACAATGAGCGATTCTGGATAGTATCCCCTGTAGTTTTGATGATTTTGAGGTTAACTTCAATATCGGGAAAATGGTGCGCTAATTGCTTTTTGATGAAGGAGGCTTGCCAGAGTGCGAGTTGGCTGCCACGCGTGCCAATTGTAACCAAGCTGCTCATTCCTGTTCCTTATCGTCATTATCATCCAAAGCGAACAGCTCTTGGAGTGCATGAACAAATTGCCCATGATCTGCATTGCCATCGTTGACTGCATGGCGCAAATTTTCTACGGGGTGATGGAGGAGTTTTTTGACAATTGCCTGCGTCATTGAAGCAACAGCCGCTTCCTGTGTATCAGATAACGTAGTTTTGTCAAAGCAAGATTGGAGTTCCGAATCGGCTATCTGTTGAAATTGCTGATGTAGCGCTTTAATGGTGGGATTAACTTCAAGGATCTGCAATTGGTCGTGAAATCGCTTTGCCTCTTCAGAGACAATCTGTTCTGCGCGAACCGCTTCCTGTTTCCGTTCTTTGAGGTTAGACGCAACAACCGCTTCTAAATCATCAATGTTATAAAGAAAGGCGTGGTTAATTTTGCTCACGTCCGGTTCAATATCACGTGGAACGGCAATATCAATTAGAAACATATACCGATGCTTCCGTTTTTTCATGATTTCAGCAAGGGGTTTACGTTCAATGAGGTAATTGGGGGCATCTGTGGAACTGATGACGATATCAGCATCAATGAGAAAGTTTAGGTCCTCTTCGTAAGCAACTGGAACACCTTTGAATTTTTCGGCAATTTTGACAGCACGTTCATAAGTGCGGTTCGCGACAATTACTTTGGAAACACCATTGGCTACGAGATGTTTTGCCGTCAGTTCGCTCATCTCACCCGCCCCAATAATTGCTACAGTTTTGTCTTCTAAAGTATTGAAAATCTTTTTGGCAAGTTCAACGGCTGCATAACTAATTGAGACAGCTCCCGTAGCAATAGTGGTCTCTGAACGTATGCGTTTCCCAACGCTGAATGCCTTCGCGAAAAGGCGGTTTAGGATTGTTCCAGCGCCTCCTGCCGAACGCGAGAAATCATAAGCATCTTTTACTTGACCTAAAATTTGAGACTCACCTACGACCATTGAGTCAAGACTGGATGTAACCCGGAAAAGATGTTGAATAGTATCAAGGTTATGGTGGCGATAACTCCATTTTTTGAGTGTATCCACACTAATTCGATGATAGTTAGATAAAAAGTCCAATAGAACTTTGACAGGCGATTCGGCTGTTCGTTGGGAATTAGCGACCCCATAAACCTCTACGCGGTTACAGGTAGAGAGAATGACTGCCTCATCAACCTTATACGATTCACGAAGGTGATGGAGGGATTCAATGAGTTGTTCTTCGGAAAAAGCCAGTTTTTCTCTGAATTCAACAGGTGCAACGTGATGGCTTGTTCCAATAGATACAATTTGATTCATGGTTTGACTCTACGGAAACTAAAACTGTGTTAACACCATAAAGTAATTAAATTATATCACATTTTAATATCTATGTCAAAATTAGAGAAGTTTACATCGTACGGAATCCCGTGATATAGTTGTGGTTAGCGAAATGTATGTACGCTGTCTAAAAATAGATTGACACCAATATAGGTGCAAAGTACCGCAACAAAACCTACGATTTCAGAATATGCTGCTTTTCTCCCACGCCAACCCCACAGTTGACGGATACTAATTTGCAGAACATAGATGATCCATGTCACGACAGTAAAAAAGACCTTCGCGTCAAGCCATCTCCAAGTTAACTCATTTATATACTGAGTCCATAGTGCGCCGATAATCACACCGATTGTCAGCAAGATCACACCAAGAATCGTACATCGGAAACCAAGTTCATCTGATGCCCCCAGAGACGGAAGAAGATTCTGAAAGAGCGGATGCTTCTTTTCCCGTATCTTTTTCTCTGCCATCAGATACAGTAACCCAAATCCAAATGCGGTAATAAATGCAGCATAGGCAAGAAGGATAAGTGTAACGTGAGGAACTAACCAATAAGTTTTCAAATTTTCAGGCAATGGTGATGTGTTTCGAGAAAAACTATAAGAAATCAGGATTGTAAGGAAGGCAAGCGGCATCACAAAACTACCTATAGCGCGCAGCTGCGTTATTCGGACAATAATCAAATAGATTAAGGTAATTGCCCACGCGAAAAAGGCAGTTGAGTCTGTCCAATGTGTCATAGGAAAATGACCTTGCCGAGACCACCAGAGTATGATAAAAAGTGTTAACAAGGCAAATCCAAGGCATGTTCCCCAGAAAGCGGTTAGGGCAATCTTCGGGCGTAGAGTCGGCGTTTCAGTTCGTTCTCCTATAGCGAGGTAGAGAACCTGAAAAATACTTGCTGCTAAATAGACTAAAACGGTTACAAGAAATAGAAAATGCATAATTCTACTGATGTTAATTATAGATTTGCGCGTCGTATGCTTAAAAACTCCGATATAAAGTTGTTCGCATGTTCAATTTTACCGTGTCGAACCCAGTTGAAAAGACATTCAGCAGAACATTCTGGGTTCGTAAGACTTAGACAACATGTTTTGGGACTGTCTGCAACATGCCCGATGAGTGTCTCAAAAAAGTCTGCGCGGATTTTGGAAGTCGGAAATGCTTTGAGAACTTCCGCACGCCTTGCACCAAGTAGATTAATAAAAGCACCATAACCTTTATTTTTAAACTGATGAATGAGTCTCTTATGTAGATGTTTTACTTTGCTAACATCTGTGCCGTTCTTAGTGGATATGCTTATGATAAGATCTTTATCTAAAATTAAATTCGGTGTAAGGAAGTCTCCAGAGTTTGAATTGTCAAGGGATTCCTGTAAGAAAGTATCAGAAGCATCACGTATAGACGCATCGGATATCACGAGGAATGCATCTTCAAAGTCAGTGGGATTATGCACTACTGTAGCACCGCACTGTTTTAACAGCGAGACTCGGCGTTTAATTTCCGATGTTTCCTGCTCACATAGTACAACACACTTCCGGTTTTCCAATAGAAGATAAATCGGGTAGGGTAGTTCTTGATTTTCTATAGGCACAGGTTTCTCATTTTCGTATCCAAGCGTATACAACGATGACGTATTCAATGTATCTTCAAAATGTTCTCTGATACGACGGCTTGTTGCAGGACTCTTGCCACTGGTGGAGATACTGATCATGAGTTCGCCATCTGTTACCACGGAGGCGGCGGCAAAGGTGCATTGTGGAATAACGTCCACAACATTAACTAAACGGATGTTATTTTTTTTATGTGCTTCAGTGTATACTGCAGTGTTAATAGTTGAAAAATCAGTTGCGGCACACACGAGAAAGTAACCTTTTGTATCTCCTGCCTTTAGTTGTCGTTTATGCCATTGTATTGTGCCAATGTCTGCAAGGAACATTACTAATTCGGTTGCATCGGGACTAACTACGGTCACTTCCCCGCCGCTAACGAGCATAGCGACAACTTTTCGTTCAGCAACAGTGCCACCCCCTACAACAAGACATTTTTTGTTCTGAAGATTTAGGTGTGCAGGGTAAAACATCTTATCTATGAATCCCGTGAGACTACATAATCAGCGAGGTTTTCTAAGGCAAACCTCGCATCTGATTGGGGCACTTTTGCTACTGCAGTTTTAGCACGATCAATATAACCTTGAGCAACCCTCAAACAGTGTGGTTCTACATCATATTTTTGAAACAGCGACTCGACGACAGCAATTGCCTTCGTTTCATCAGTATCAGAGTTTAACACTTTCTCAAGGGTTTGTTTCTCAACAGCATTACAGA
Organism: Candidatus Poribacteria bacterium; assembly: GCA_965219695.1. Taxonomy (GTDB): domain Bacteria; phylum Poribacteria; class WGA-4E; order WGA-4E; family WGA-3G; genus MSPOR6. The sequence continues at coordinate 51,134 of CBDCOJ010000030.1, forward strand.
CTTTTCGGGTATGTATAATAGGAAAGGTTAGTTTGCCTTCCCGAAGATCACCGAAAGCATTTTTCCCTAATTTTTCTGGGTCTTCAACAAAATCGAGCAGATCGTCTACAATTTGGAATGCAGTCCCAATATGTTGACCGTAAGTAGTGAATGCCTCAATCTGGTGTATATCATTTGTGCCGAGATACGCACCAAGTGTACAAGAAGCAGCAATCAATTTACCCGTCTTAAAACTAATTATCTTGAGGTATTCTTCTTCCGAAATATCAAAATCTCCACTTTTGTAGGCATGAATGACTTCTCCCTCACACATTGCCTGAGTAGTGTCCGCAAGTATTTTCATTGCGGGGTCATCAGCGCGGCGGGAGACGAGCATAGAAAGAACACGGGCATGGAGGTAATCCCCTACAAGCACTGCTACCTTATTACCCCATTTTGTATGTAATGTTTCACGACCCCGCCGTATCGCAGCTTCATCAAGAACATCGTCATGCACAAGGGATGCTACATGGATGAGTTCAACAACTGCTGCGAGTGTGTGTGCATCAGCACCTTCATATCCACACGCTTTAGCAGAAAGCACAACAAGGATAGGACGCAGACGTTTGCCACCTCCTTCTACCACATGTTGAACTGCCATATCTACAAAACTATATTCACTCACAGTGTTTTCGGTCAGTTTCGCCTCTACAGCACTAAGATCATCGGCAATTAATTTAACAATACCATCAAAGCTTGACATTCAATTCCTTTTCTTTTATAGCAATGTTGATGATAATTTAGCTCCACTGATAGCGCGCTTACAAAGCGCGCCTACCACTTATTTTAAACTTTGCTATAAATTAGAGATTTGCGATTACTTCAGTTGTTGCTTGAACGGTCGTGTTAATATCCTCTTCAGAATGTACTAAGGATACAAATCCTGCTTCAAATTGGGAAGGGGCAACGTACACACCGCGTTCAAGGAGACCCCAAAAGTATTGACGAAAACGTTCTGTATCTGCAGTCCGTGCACCATCTGCATCTGTAACGGATTCTGATGTGAAATAGAGCATCAACATTGAACCTACGCGACTATGCCACGCACCAACGCTGTGTTTTTGCGTTGCTTCGGCAATTCCGCTTGCGAGGGTAGCCGCACGACTTTCGAGTTGTTCATAAATTCCGGGTTCTGCAAGCTTTTTCAATGTCGTTATTCCCGCAGAAACTGCTAATGGATTTCCAGATAGAGTTCCTGCTTGATACACATCACCTTCAGGCGCAACACACTGCATTATCTCTCGTTTTCCACCGTAAGCACCGACAGGCAAGCCGCCACCGATTATCTTGCCTAAGCAGGTCATATCTGGCGTAACGTTATAATATGACTGTGCGCCGCCATAAGCCACCCTAAAACCGGTAATTACCTCATCAAAGATTAGCACGATACCGTGCTGTTCCGTTATCTCGCGAAGTTCATTGAGGTAACCCTCACGCGGTGGGATAATACCCATGTTCCCCATAATTGGCTCAAGGATGAGACAGGCGATCTCATCAGCGTTAGCCTCAATTGTTGTTTTCAAAGTATCAGGATCGTTAAATGGTACAGTAAGAGTATTACGTGCGAAATCCTCTGGCACGCCACCGCTATCTGAAAGACCGAAAGTCGCAACCCCTGAACCCGCTTTTGCTAAGAGATAGTCTACATGTCCGTGATAGCATCCGTCTATCTTGATGATTTTATCCCGTCCGGTATAACCGCGTGCGACACGAATCGCGCTCATTGTCGCTTCCGTACCTGAGTTGACAAGTCGAACCTGTTCAATAGAAGGCACTGCGTTGACGATGATTTCAGCAAGTTCTGTCTCTAATGTTGTAGGTGCGCCAAAACTGGTTCCGTTTGCGGCTGCAGTGTTGATGGCTGCGACTACATCTGGATGCGCATGCCCTAAAACTAATGGACCCCATGATGCGACATAATCAATATATTCGTTCCCGTCTATGTCGTAAATTTTAGACCCCGCACCGCGATCAATAAAGCGGGGATGCTCACCAACCTTGCTAAAATTACGGACAGGACTGTTGACACCGCCAGGGATAAACTGTTGTGATTTATTCCACGCTGATAAAGATTTGCTACGCTCCAATTCGTTCCTCCAATTTCGTTTTAAAGTTGTTTATAGTAAAACATATATTCAATGTAAGAGGCGCAATGAATTGCGCGACTACAAACGCTCGAATTCTAAGAAAAGTATTTGTGTATTGCAGATTTTCTTGTAGTTCAGATATCAAATTGCCCCTACAGAGATTCGCCATTTGGCAAAACTTAATCTTTTAGCCATTCTACAACAGACTTTGCAAAGTAGGTCAAAATCATATCTGCACCAGCCCGTTTAATACTTGTTAGTACCTCCAGTGCAACACGCTTTTCGTCAATCCATCCATTCTGTGCCGCTGCCTTTATCATAGCATATTCGCCACTGACGTTATATGCAGCAACAGGCACCTGAAATTCTGTTTTCACTTGATGGATAACATCAAGATATGAGAGCGCAGGTTTTACCATTACAATGTCCGCGCCTTCCTCAATATCTAATGCTACTTCCCGTAACCCCTCCTCAGAATTTGCTGGATCCATCTGATATGAACGGCGATCACCAAATTGTGGTGCTGATTCTGCTGCGTCACGAAAGGGTCCATAAAAAGCCGAGGCGTATTTTGCGGAATACGCCATAATTGGGATATTTTCGTATCCCTCATCGTCCAATGCGTCGCGAATTACGCCAACACGACCATCCATCATATCCGACGGTGCGATAACATCAGCACCTGCCTGCACGTGCGATACACTCTCTTTAACAAGCAAATCAACCGTTGGGTCGTTCTGTACCTCGCCGCCTTCAACGATACCACAATGTCCATGATCTGTATACTCACACAGACAAACATCTGTCATCACGAGTAGGTCAGGCACTGCGTCTTTAATGGCACGTACTGCCTGCTGAATAATGCCATCTTCAGCATAAGCTTCCGACCCAAGTGGATCTTTCGTTTCAGGAATTCCGAACAAAATCGTTCCAGGGATACCAAGGGATGCAAGTTCTTTTGCAGCGTTTACGAGTCTATCCACTGAATACTGATAACATCCCGGCATAGAAGTTATTTCGATTGCCGTGTCTCGCCCATGAACAACGAACATTGGATAAATAAGGTCATCTATAGACAGACTCGTTTCTCGAACAAGTCGACGCAGGTTTTCATTTGCGCGTAGGCGTCTTGGACGACAGATAGGAAAAACGCTCATTCACCCTCCGCCTCATCAGATTGGATTTCATATCTCTTTAATTCCAGTGTTTTTTCTTTGTTTGGCGGAATAACAATAGGTAAATCAGCATCATCTGGAATCATGTCTAAGAAAATATGTCCCAATTTTTGATGTAATTTCACGATTCCGACGTTGGAAGCAAACCACACTGTCGTTACGGTTTGACCAGGAGGATTTGTTTCTTCAGGTGAAAACACAGAGTTTTCTTCTGCGGTTGTTTCTGTGCGGTATTCAACCTTTAAACAGTCCTCAAACGTGCCAGCAGGTGTTATTACAGTTTCTGTGCCAAGCACAATTCCTGTTTCAATGATGGTGTAATCGATTGACAAGTCTTCAATTTCTTCTTTAATTTGTATTGTAAGAGTAGCTTTTATCTGATTTACGTCCCATTCTTCGTTAGGGGTTACTGGAGTCGGAAGTAGATAAAAATGATCTTGTGCTTTTGCATCTATTTTGAAAGTAAAATTCGCTGCATCTGGTTCATCTAATTCTAATATTTCTCTCAATAACTCCATTTCTTTACTTAACCGTGCCTTGAAAGCTTTTTCAATCTCATCCTCAAAAACAAAGGTAATACCTTTCTCATTAACTTGATATAGCGTAGGATGTATATAACGACTAAAATAAAACAATTCTTCAAGTTCAGGTTCATAACTGAAGGCATGATACGTTTCCCCAGCAATCTCTTCTCCTTCAACCGCATGACGCGTTACTTCATTCTTGTCCTCATCCACGTATACCCAATAACAGCCAAGCTTGCTGGGAAAATATTTTGTCGCCGACTCATTTCCCAGTAGTGTTACACTGAAACTAAAGGCAAGTAAAAATATCAAGAAATTGGATAATTTTTTCAACATTAATTTCTCCAATTGAGAGGAAGTTTGTAGTTGAATTCCGGTATATTATTTTTCGGAATGAGTAGTTTAGGGCTAATATATCATTTGGCAATAAGTAGATACGGGATTGATTCAAAAAATTTCGCAAACAATTTTTTCAAAATTAAACCACTTGATGAAAAAAACTGGTGAAGTTTTAGCAATGTATACTGATGTTCATATTTATTGTTTATTGGTGAGTTCCTTAGAGACTTCTTCATCGCTTAATCTGGATACTCGATTAAAGTTTTGTCTTGTTTTTCTTTTAAATTCATGTTTGGGTAACCATTTCCTATTTTTTAGAGATTCATTATATTTCTTTAGAAGTATGATTTTATTTATTTTTCTGCATGTTGTACAATTAAGGAAATCAGATACATTACTATCAAGAATCTTGACATGTGTGTCTTGTTCATAAGCATGTATTACTGATTGAGCATCTATTTCAATATATAGAATCTTATTATTCTTGTAATACGATACCTTTTCAGGTTCATTTTTGTGCTTGTTACAAATTTCTATAACACCTTTTAGTTTCCCATCTAAAAACACAGCAATATCTGCTCTGTATTTGTCCATTGAATACTCTTTTTTGAAGGAGTAATCATTACCTCCAAAGTATCTGGTAGGCATGTAAACTGTATCGTTAATGGTTTCTATATTTTCTCTCATTTCATGTTCACATTCTGTGTTATCACCTTTTTTAAAAAAAAGTCCATATTCATAATTGATGTCTAATTCTGATGCATTGTTTCTGCAATGAAAGGTGTATTTGAATTCTTTACCACTGCAAATACAATCTATTGCAATTGAGTGCGTAATACGGTCAGGGCTGCAATCAGATATATTGGTTTTATGTGCAAAATGCGGTGATACTATATCTCCATATTTTAGAATAAGTTGTTTCTTGCAGTTCGGGCAAATAAAGTCTTGTTTCTTAGATAATTCGCGACTTGCTATTACGAGACTATCATTCACGTATGCGTATGGATTTTTCATGGTATCATTATAGTAAATCTTATTCTACTACACAATCTAACTACAAACAGAGATATAAGCCTAAAACTACTCATTGCGTTATTTTTTACATCAATCCTATTCAGCAGTTTTGATTTCATACCTCTTTAATTCCAGTGTTCTCTCAATAGGTGGAGGAAAAGCAACAGGAATATCAGCATCATCTGGTATCATGTCTAAGAACATATATCCCGATTCTTGATGTAACTTTACAATTCCAACGTTAGGTGCAAACCATACTGTCGTTACGGTTTCACCTGGAGGATCTACGTCATCAGGTGGTGGGTTAGGTGTCATTATTGCTGTTGTTTCTGTTCGATATTCAACTTTCAAACAGTCTTCAAATGTCCCAGCTATCGTTTCAACAGTTTCTGTGCCAAGCACAATTCCTGTTTCTACAATGGTAAAATCTACCGCCAATTGTTCATTATCTGGATCGCCCAGACCTTGAGGAATTAACTTAGCCTTTACTTCGGTTTGGTTAACGTCCCATTCCTCATTGATTGTAATAGTATCAGGCAGCAGAAAGAGGTGGTCGTGTGCTTCTGCCTCAACATCAACATCAAAATTAAAGTTGGGTATTTCTGCCGCTGGCGGCAATTGGGTTATAATTTCTTGGCTTATAACTTCGGTGAATATATCTATTTCTTTTTTTAGACGTGCTTTGACTCCATTCTCTACTTCATCACCTACAACAAGTGTGATACCCGCATCGCTTATGTTATATAGAGATGGTTGAATGAAACAACTATAATCCGCCCAATCTTCTAACTCTGGTTCATAACTGAAGGCAGGATAGGTTTTACCAGCAATTTCTTCGCCTTCAATCGCAACACGCGTTAACTCGTTACCATCCTGGTCTTCATAAACCCAAAAACTCTCTAAAGTCCCAGGAAAATATACCTGTGCTGACTCCATTCCTAACAGGGTTACGCTAAAACTAAAGACTAACAGCAATATTAATGCTACACTAAATTTTCTTAACATGTGAATTCTCCATATCTGTTTTTTTATTGGTATAAATTTGATCGTAATCTATTATTTGTTATCATCGTTTGGCAAAACTTCAGATACTATTTCGTATTTTTTTAATTCATAAGTCTTGACTGAGGGTGCTGTAATTTCTGCGGCTTCTTCATCAGAAACATAAGTTTCTATGGCATCTCTTGTTGATAACATATTGAGAAAAATTTTCTCGGTTTCTTGGTAAAATTTCACAATTCCAACATTTGGCGCAAACCATAAAGTTGTGACCGATTCTCCCGGTACGTCTTCTGTTCCTGTTCCAGATAGTTGAGATGCTATCATTTCAGTTTCTGTTTTAAACTCAACTTTTAAACAATCTTCAAACGTGCCAGCAGGTGTTTCAACGGTCTCTGTGCCGAGGATTTTTCCTGTCTCAATGATAGAAAAATCATTTGTCATTTCAGGTATATCTGCAGCGTTCTGAAAGTCTGGTAGACCCTGTATGTCAAACTTCATTGTGATTTTGGCATTAATTTGTGTTGCTTCCCATTCTGCATCGGAGGATGTTTGGGTTGGAAGTAAATTGAAATCGTCTTCCGCTTCTACTTCCACATTATAGTTGAAGTCAACGGTAAGGTTGAGTTCAGATGGTGCACTGTTTTCCAAAGAACTCTTTGCCAATTTAGAGAAAGTTTCCATTTCATTGGTGAGGCGAGCCTTCACTGCTTTTTTTATTTTATCTCCCACAACAAACGTTATCCACTCCTCCCCTACATTGAACAGAGAAAGATGCACATAACGGTTAAAATCTGTCCAGTCTTCTAACGCGGGTTCGTAACTGAAGTTGTAATATATCTCACCCGTAATTTCTTCAGCTTCAATTATTTGGCGAGTAAACTCATTACCGTCTTGGTCTTCAAAAATCCAAAAACTTCCAATTGTGCTTGGAAAATATTTATGTGTGGATTCGTTCCCTATTAGAGTCGAACAGAAATAAAAAGATAGCAAGAATATCAAGAGAGGACACAGTTTCTTCAGCATCCTGAGTGTCTCCTAAAAAGCATTATAAATAAATGTCAAGCATTATAAGAATGCTTATAGATTATTTTTTCTCCCCGCTTTCGGATTCATTTGATTGGATTTCGTAGTTTTTTAGCTCAAAGGTTTTCACATCATCCGAATTATCCTGTTCACTCTTGAATTTGACAATTCCAACGTTCGGTGCTAACCAGAGAGTTGTAACCGATTCAGCCGGTTGCTGCTCAGGAAGGAGTTGCTTGAACTCAGCAGGAATTGTTGTGTCTATGGTTGTTTTGGTACGATACTCAATTTTTAAGCAATCTTCAAACGGCCCTGCTTGTGTTTCAACAGTTTCAGTTCCGATAACGTTCCCGGTTTCTACAACATTAGTCGTAGATGAGATGGATTTCAGTTCTGCTGGAATTTCAACGGGTGCCCCTTGAATGTCTATTTTCATCTTTACTATTACCTTCAGTCGCATAGCAATCCATTCTTCATTATATTTCACAGGTGTTGGAAAAAGAAAGAAATAATCTTGTGCTTTAGGTTCAATTGTGTAGTTAAAATCCATCGTGATTCCTTCTGGGAGTTGTCCGGCAAACTGTTGCCGTATCGTTCCGAGTGTTTCATCAAGCTTTTTACTTAGGATTGACTTAGTAGCTGCTTCTATGTCATCCCCAACATAAAATGCTACCCATTCTTCTCCAACTTGATACAGAAATGGATGCGCAGCATACAGATATTTTTCCCAATCATCAATTTCAGGTTCATAGTCAAAGGCGCGAAATGTCTCGCCTTCAACATCTTTTTCCTCAACAGCGTAGCGAGTTAATTCGTTCCCGTCTTGATCCGTATAAACCCAATAACTCCCAAGTTTGTCTGGAAAATAAGTCGTTGCCCATTCGTTAGCGAGCAACGTTACACCTAAACCGAATATCAGAAGTAAAACGAAAATTGACTGAAAAGATTTCAACACCTATTCATCCTCCACGTAAAATAATCTACCCCTTAAGTATAGCCCAATACGATGATCATAACAAGCAAAATCTCTCTAAGCCATGCTACGAAATAGGAACATTTCTTTGTTTTGTTTAACGTGAGTTCGGTATAAAGACCTGAAGAATTCCATATCTTTCTCCGTATTTACGTTATAATAAGATTTTTAGAGTTTTTAGAGTCAATCGGAAAACGATAGGATTTTGTAATGTGCTACGATCCTTTGTTATAACTGGATCGGCAGGTTTATTATGATAAAAATAGTCATATTTGACTCTAAAAATTCGGTATTATTTTAGTATACAAAATAACAATAGTTTTTAGTAGACATATTCTACCGATTCCGAAAGTTGCTTATACTGAACTCACGTTTGTTTAGTACTCAAATGGAAAAGTAACAGGTGCCCCATTATTTGAGCATGAGCGACCCATAGCAACATCAATTTCCCTATCTTTACGCCCATTGTATGCACCATATTCTGGTTCAGTATCGTTTCGGACAGCATTTGCGATGCTCATTAATTCCGATGCAACAGTAATTTCGCCATCACTGAATGGATAATTCTGTAATGGGTTTTCCCATACGACTTCGGGATTAGTGTCAGTAACAAGGGCAGCAAGTGTTTCATAACCATCAACGTTGTTCGTTTTACGTGTAATAGTGACGGGTCGTTGTTCATCCGCATCATCATTTAAGATAACGGCATCGTCACGGAAACACATCCCGCGTTCCGCAAAGAATTTCGTTCCATTAAATCCGCGAAGTGGTGAACCGTAAGAAAGACTGGTGAAGTTAAAAATCCCGACTGCGCCATCAGCGAATTCAATGACTGAATGTAACCAATCCTCTTTCTTACGCCGAGGTTGTCCTTTTCGCCACACGTGATCTTGCACACTAAACGATTTATTAAAGCCGTAAACCTGCACCGGTTCATTGTCAAACCCAACATAACTTCGTATAAGACCAATACCATGATAGCCGTGTCCACGGAAATCGTTGTGAGCAACGTTCACCTTACCAAAAATGCCTTGAAGAATCATTTCCCGCTTAATACGTTCAGATGGACGGCGATAATAATTTTCGTTGACCTCCAACTTTGTGTTATGCTCTTTGGCTACTTCAATCATCATATCTGCACGTTTGAGGTCGGTATTTATAGGTGTTTCTGTGCAATAACTCACACCATGTTGTGAACAGAGAATGCCTGGAATGTGATTGTTACTCGGGGTGATAACTATTGAGCAGAAATCTGGTTTTTCTGTCTCCAACATCTGTTCAGTATCAGTGTAGGCAGGTACTTGATACTGTTCACCCTGCTTTTTGACCCTTTCTTCGTGTGTATCACACACTGCAACCAATTCCAAATCATCTTTCAATTTTGCAATTAGTGGAAGGTACGTATTGGAACCCCTATTACCTGTTCCGATATGTGCGATTTTTAGTTTATCCATTGATGTTCTCCTTCAAGCGACATCATACTTTCAACAAAAACTTATGGACATAGACGCTATTTGCTGCTAATATATGGCATGATAGCATTTTAGCACGTGTGCATTAGAAAAGCAACTTTTTAGAAGGCAAGGAATAATACATGGCAGGCTCATTGGACGGAATAAAGGTATTGGATCTAACGAGGGTGCTTGCAGGACCTTATGCCACAATGATCTTGAGTGATCTGGGTGCTGAAGTTATAAAAATTGAACAACCGGGTGTTGGTGATGAATCTCGGAATTTCGGTCCATTTAAAAACGGGTTTAGCCTCTACTTTATGAGTGTGAATCGTGGCAAACGTAGTATAACTCTTGACCTCAAGTCTGATCGTGGCAAAATCATATTCAAGCAACTTGTTGAACAGAGCGACATTTTAGTAGAAAATTTCCGTCCGGGAACGATGAAAAAACTCGGTTTAGATTATGGGACGCTTGCAACTGAACATCCATCACTGATTTATGCGGCTTGTTCCGGTTTTGGACAGACAGGACCTTTTGCTGAACAAGGTGCTTATGACATGATTATCCAAGGGATGGGCGGTATCATCAGCATCACGGGTGAGCCAGATGGACCTCCGGTGCGTGTCGGCACATCTATTAGCGACATCACAGCTGCATTATTTACTACAATCGGTATTCTATCCGCCCTACATCACCGAAACCACACTGAAAAAGGTCAGTTGGTAGACGTTGCAATGTTAGACAGTCTCGTTGCAGTATTGGAGAATGCAATAGTTCGCTATTTTGCAACAGATGAAGTCCCCAAACCACTCGGCAGTCAACACCCCGCAATAACACCTTTTGAAGCGTTTAAATCAGCAGACGGACACATTATTATTGCTATCGGCAACGATACGTTGTGGGCAAAATTCTGTGAGCACGTAGATCAGAAAAATCTTATTTCTGACCCACGGTTTTGTTCTAATGCCGATCGGACAGAAAATCATGGCGAGTTGTTTCCTATTCTCTCTGAGATTATGCGGCAACGTACGACTGATCATTGGATTGAAACGTTGAAAAAAATCGGTGTGCCGTGCGGTCCCATCAACACAATTGACAAGGTTGTTAGTCATCCACAGGTCAAAGCACGAGAAATGATTACACAAGTGATACATGAGGTTACTGGTGCTGTCGGCGTGCCGGGTGTGCCGATTAAACTCTCTGATACGCCTGGCGATGTAGATGCTCCCGCACCAAGTCTTGGCGAACATACGGATGAGATATTGACTGATATGTTGAAAATGTCCTCTGATGAAGTGGAAGAGTTAAGACAGCAAGGAATTGTATAACTCCGTTGTAGGAGCGATCTCCGAATCGCGACAGAAACTTAGGAACAGTCGGGAATCGGAGTTCCCTCCCGACAAATGCCAAAAGCGCATTCAGCGTTGATTCACAGTTCAGGAATGTAGCGTTAATTCTAATCTCTACTATAATAGCGAGAAAAACTATGTCAAAAAATCACACGCCAGAATTACAAGGCACAGCACTTTTGACTTATGAAGGTGACCTTGCCGCACAAATGGTTGAAGACCTTGACAATTATGTAAGCCGTGCCATAGAAACCGCAGTAGAAAAACGGGAAACGTTATGGCATCGGGATTATAGTTCCCACGCAGCATATACCGAATCTGTTGAACCGAACAGACAACGTTTCAGGAAGCAGATTGGGTGTTATGATGAACGCCTACCAATTGATGCGATTTCATATCTTGGAACGACAAAAACCTCTGCACATATAGCAAAAGGTGAGAATTACTCCGTATCCCGTGTTCAATGGCAAGTTTTTGATGAAGTTGATGGTGAAGGATTGCTGTTAGAACCGAATGATGGTACACCTGTCGTCGCTCAAATTATTGCATTGCCGGATGCGGATTGGACGCCTGAAATGATTGCCGGTGTTACCGATGAACTTCCATCTGATGCACAGTTTGCAAGACATTTAGCAAGTGCGGGATGCCGTGTTGTGATTCCGCTGCTTATCAATCGTGAGGATACCTACTCTGGTAATTCGAAAATCGGGGCATTTACTAATCAGCCGCACCGCGAATTTATCTATCGAATGGCATATCAATTGGGAAGACATATCATTGGGTATGAAGTGCAGAAAGTTTTATCACTTGTGGATTGGATGTCCTCTTTTGATGAACCTATTGGGGTTATGGGGTACGGTGAAGGTGGATTGATTGCATTTCATAGTGCTGCCATAGATGAACGAATTCATGCTACGGTTGTTAGCGGCTATTTTCAATCACGTGAAGAAGTTTGGCGTGAACCGATTTATCGCAATGTATGGGGGCAAATCCAAGAATTTGGTGATTCTGAAATTGCAAGTCTCATTGCCCCACGCTTCTTTAATCGTTGAGGCGAGCAGAGGTACTGAGGTTATCGGACCACCACCCAGACGGGATGGTCGAGGTGGTGCAGCACCGGGGCAACTTGTATCGCCGCCAATAGCGTCCGTAGAAACAGAGTTTAATCGTGCAAGGACTGTTTATCAAGAACTTGGTTGCCAAGATAATATTCACCTAATTTGTCCTGAAGATGGATTATCTGGTTCTACAGAGACATTAACCACATTTCTCACGAGTCTTGGCGTTGAAAAAGCACATGTTGACAAAAACCAACCGCTTACATTAGATACTCCAGAGCCGTTTGATTATGAGGCACGGCAACAACGGCAGTTTATGCAACTCGTCAATCTGACACAACGTTTTTTACGGGAGGCAGCCACGCGACGGCAAGAGTTCTTTTGGAATAAGACGGATACATCTACACTGACAAAATGGGAAGAGACATGCGCGGATGCAAAAACCTATTTCTGGGATGAGGTAATTGGACGGTGTCCTCCGCCTGACGTGCCGGCTAATCCGAGAACGCGCCTGATATATGACGAACCCAAATGGAAAGGGTATGAAGTTGTGCTTGATGTGTGGAAAGATGTTTTCGCTTACGGTATCTTACTACTGCCAAATGACCTTGAACCAGAAGAACACCGTCCAGTTGTCGTGTGTCAGCACGGATTAGAGGGTAGACCGCAGGATACTGCTGATCCAAAAATCCAATCAGTGTATCACTCTTATGCAGCACAGTTGGCAGATAGGGGTTTTATCACTTACGCACCACAGAACCCGTATATTGGTCAGGATGCTTTTCGCGTTATCCAACGGAAAGCAAATCCAATCAAATGGTCGCTCTTTTCGTTGATCATCCGTCAGCATGAACGTACGCTTGACTGGTTGGCAGAATTACCGTTCGTTGATGAAAACCGCCTCGGTTTCTATGGATTATCTTACGGAGGTAAAACAGCGATGCGGGTGCCAGCAGTACTGGAACGATATGCATGTTCTATCTGTTCAGCGGATTTCAACGAATGGATTGTCAAAAATGCGACGTTTGATTCGCGGTATAGCTACATGTTTACTGGTGAATATGAGATGCCAGAGTTCGATTTGGGCAATACGTTTAACTACTCAGAAATGGCAGGGTTAATCGCACCGCGTCCGTTTATGGTGGAACGTGGTCATGACGATGGCGTAGCACCTGATGAATGGGTTGCACATGAATTTGCTACGGTGCGCCGTCTTTACGTTCGTCTCGGAATAGCGGACAAGACTGAGATTGAATTCTTTGATGGTGGACATCAGATTAATTCCGATAAAACATTCCAATTCCTGCACCGACACCTAAACTGGCCACAGCCATAAAGGGACATAGATGATTTATTCAATTTTTGTGACTGCGGGGCTGGAAAATATCGCCCGCCAAGAGATAATCGCGCGCTTTGGGGATACTGAACAATTCAAAATTGTCATGCGGAAACCGCAGCGAATTGTCTTTCAATACGCAGGCAACCCAAAGGAATTACTCTCTCTGCGAACAGCGGAACATCTGTTCCTTGTGATAAAACATATTCCGAAGATGACGCGTTCACGTAGTTCTTTGGCTGCTATACGACAATCACTCACTCGGTTCAACTTTGGGGAAACGTTGGCTTGTTGTCGGCAAGTCGGTATCAGTATGCGAAGACGGATTCCGTTTCGTGTTATCAGTCGGATGTCAGGATTTCGCAATTTTCAAAAACGTGATTTACATCAAGTTGTTGAAAGGGTATTAGTTGATCGTGGTTGGCAATTGACGCAATCAAGTTCAGGGTTAGATGTTTGGGCAGAAGTGCATGGTCAGGACGCTTATATCAGTATTAAGCTTTCAAAACCTGAGATGGCCCAACGTTCATATAAGCAGGCACACGTACCGCAATCTATCAAACCGACTTTGGCGTATAGCATGGTGTGGCTTTCGCAGCCGCATCCGAACGATCTCTTTTTAGATCCGATGTGTGGGGCGGGAACTATTCTATTGGAACGCGCTTTTGCGGGTCGCTATCGTTACCTTATTGGTGGTGACCTCTCTAAAGATGCGTTAAACGCTACGCAGAGAAATTTTGGAAGGCAGCATCAACCGCGTCAGTTTTTTCGTTGGGATACACAGTCTCTGCCACTACAACCGAATTCTGTTGACAAAATCGTCTGTAACCTACCAATAGTTGAAAGAAACGAGAATACTTCTCAACTCGCTAACTTGTACAAAAAATGTCTTGTTGAGTTTGACACTGTGCTTAAGCAGGGTGGAAAAATGGTGTTGCTTACATTACAACCTGCACTTTTAGACAAGATACTCAAACAACAAAAATCGCTCAAAACACGGCAACGGGTTAGTGTAGACGTAGGCGGGAAACGCGGAAAGATCTTTGTTATTTGGAAATCGTAAATGGCGAGGCACAAAGACCTCGCCAACAAGTTTATGTAAGTGCTAAAACTCAGGAACTTTTACCGCAACCTCTTTTCCTGCTGCATGTGATCGAAAGATACCATCCATAATCACATTCGTGAGCAGAACACCCTCTGGCGATATTGGCGATGGCGCGTCTGCTTTGACGGCTTCACGGAATGCGATCATCTGTTTCGCCCAGTTATCAGATGCTGGGAATCCTTCAAAACGGATAGTTGTCATCCCTTCCGGTGGATTAGGCTCCGCTGTCAATCCTTCCGATTCTACAAGTTTCTTGAGATCACCATCATACGCATCGGCATAAATAACTGGTCCATCCAAAGAAATCCCTGCTTTTGTGCCGCAATGGAAGTTGCCACCGAGTGAGTCTGCATGCACTGCCCAAGAAATCTTAAACACCATGACACCACCATTTTCAAATCGGATCCATGCCACGCTAAACTCTTCAACATCCATTTTTCCTTGGAACCTTGGATCTTGCATTGAGATGTAGTCTTCAGTAATAGCAGAGACCCGCACCGGTTTTGGATACGCCATCGCAAACAGCGATCTATGCATGTTGTAGACACCGATATCAACGGTTGCTCCGGCGCCTGCAGTCTTTTTGTAAATGAAGGTATGTCCGGGATTCCCGCGCCGTCTACACCCAGCAGACTCGGAGTAATAGATATCGCCGAGTAATCCTTCGTCATATACCTTCCTCGCGAATTGGAGCCTCGGATCAAACGTAGGATTGAGACCGATTTGTAAGATTTTGCCCGATTCCTTTGCTGCCCGCACCATCGCGGTCGCATCTGGAAGCGTTGCTGCCATCGGTTTTTCACAGAGGACGTGTTTGCCGGCGTTTAATGCAGCAACTGTCGGTCGCCGATGTCCTTGATTGTAAGTGCAAACACTCACTGCATCAAGATCGTCCATTTCGAGCATCTTATTGTAACTTGAAAAGGCGTTCTTTTTCGGGACACCCCACTCTTCAGCGGCTTGGTTTGCCTTACTTTTGATGATGTCGCACACCGCGACAATCTCAAAACCGCCTACTTTCTCATAGGTACTCCGGTGTGCACGTGAAATGCCACCTGTACCAATAATACCTACTCGTACTGCCATATTGTTATCTCCTTGTGAGAAATGCTATTGTATTGATGCATTAGTTTAGACGATATTCAGTTGGAATTGCAAGGAAAAAATTGGGTGAATCAGAGGCATTCAATTTTCGTCTAATTATCTGTTTTTATCAAAAAGTTGTGACCGAAAAAACGTTCCCTCAGATGCACAAATTGATTGTATTTTTCTTTTTTTTCATTGGAATCATCTCCTTAAAAAGATACCATTTGGTATCTTTTTTGATACCGTGGTATCTTTTTGAAATTCGCTATAAACTCAGTATCTGTAAGGATTTATAGACATTTTATTTAAATTTTATTTTTTTTATTTTCGTTGAGGAACACGGGTTTCCTTTTGCTGGCGATATTTTATTTTTATAAGTTTTGCGTTTCCGTCTTTGCATTAGAGAGTTACTTGCGATTTTCGGTGTGTTTGGGGATCGGTTTTCTCTTTTCATACTGATATTATACCAAGTTCTGTGTGGTAATCAGAGGTTTTTATGGCGTTAGGAACAATAGATATCCAATATATTTCCAATAAGTTTGCAGGAAAAGTTGGGGTTGAGACGTTTTTTGCATCTTGGATGCGCGTGCATTTTGTTGTCAACCTGGTGGTTGACGCGATTTTTCGGAGGCTTGATAAAGAAATCATTGAAGAATTGAGTGGCTCTGTTGGGTGAATAGTGGTATTACAACTCGTCAATAATATCACTAAATTTCAGGAACCTTCACCGCCATCTCTTTCTTACTTTCATGTGATCGGAAGATACCATCCATAATCACATTGGTAAGCAGAACACCTTCGGGTGGAAGCGGGGACGCACCGTCAGTCTTGACCGCTTCACGGAAGGCTGTCATCTGTGCTTCCCAAACGTCAACCTCCGGAAATCCCTTGAAGTTAATAGTCGTCATTCCCTCTGGCGGATCCGGTTTTGCAGTTACCCCTTCGGATTTCACGAGTTTCTCCAATTCTTTGCTATAGGAATCTGCATATACAATTGGTCCGTCTAAAGAAATTCCAGCATTCTTACCGAGACAGAAGACACCACCGAGCGAGTCTTGGTGCACTGCCCATGAAATCTTAAATACCATCACACCGCCATTTTCAAAGCGAACCCAGGCCGCACCGAACTCTTCTACGTCCATTTTATCTTTGAACCGAGGATGTTGCATTGAGATGTAGTCTTCGGTAATGGCAGAAACACGCACCGGTTTCGGATACCCCATTGCATAAAGCGAGTTGTGCAAGTTGTAGACACCGATGTCAACGATTGCGCCAGCACCCGCTGTCTTTTTGTAGATAAACGTCCGTCCAGGATTCCCTCGACGCCGACATCTTGCTGATTCGGAATAGTAAATATCACCGATGATGCCTTCATCAATTATTTTTTTAGCGAATTGGAGTTGTGGCGTAAACGCGCTTTTTAACCCAATCTGTAGAATTTTGCCTGACGTTTTCGCAGCACGCACCATAGCGGTTGCATCCGCAAGTGTTGCCGCCATCGGTTTTTCACAAAAGACATGTTTACCCGCGTTCAACGCTGCGACGGTGGGGCGCCGATGTGCTTGGTTATATGTGCAGACGCTCACCGTGTCAATTTCGTCCATTTCGAGCATCTTGTTGTAACTTGTGAAGACATTCTTTTTTGGAACACCCCAGTTTTCGGCAGCTTGTCGCGCTTTTTCACCAATAATGTCGCACACCGCGACGATCTCAAATCCACCTACTTTTGTGTACGCTCTGTGGTGTGCACGCGAAATACCACCCGTGCCAACAATACCCACGCGGATTCCCATACCGTTATCTCCTTATGAGAAATGCAATTGATTTGATGTGTTAGTTTAGAGGATATTCTGTTGGAATGCAAGGGAAAAATGTGGTATAATAAAGATGTTCATTCTATCCTGAAGATGAGAAGGAGGGCATCATGAGTGTAAATGCAGACAAAAAACGACTTTCGCAAACACATACATTAACAAAAATGCAGCGCGAGTTAAAGCTAAATGAAATGGTCACTGTTTACCAGGAATATGAAGACAAAGCAGAACACAGTAAACATTACATCTATTGCGCTCTAATCCCATCTGATAGAATTCAGGATGCCCTTGCTCACTCAGATTGGGATTTGACGCTTAATCGTGGCATGCCTGGTGGGATAACCTACCACAAACAAGGTGAATTGCAGCGCGAATACCTTCGTTATGGCGTTGATAATGGCGTTGAACCTTTGATTATTAACAGAGAATTTTATAGATTGCGTGAAGACTATAGGGAAATATCTGAAGAATTCCGTCTATTCCATGAACTCTATTACGACAGAAAAACGGATCAATACATTAAAATAGATGATATTGGAAATGAAGAAGTCGTGGCAATTGTCAAACCAGATCAAATCCAGATTCGGTTCAAAGAAATTCGTCAATTCTTAGCTATCAAAGAGATGCATCTCGCGATTCAATTCGTTTTTCATGAAAATTCAATATATTCATTGGAGGAACTGGAATTGCAAACTGGTGACGAAAATAAACAAGCTGGACTTATGTGTTGGCTGCACCGTTACGGTGGCCTTAGCGGTATTAGTAACTGTCAGACTTTTAGTTATTTGGTTGGAAAACGTTTGGTTGCTCCACTGCCAAAGGCAAAAAGTGGTTTTTGGCCCTTCGCGGAGGAAACAGAAAAAAAATACGAGGAATTTATTATTGATGTTGATAAAAACGGAGACGAAATCTATGCAACTTGTAATCCACATGGAGGTATTGAATATCTAACACCGGTCCATTTTAGTAAGAAAGTCTTAGACAAATATTACCAAGAACCAAGAAAATACAGTGTAGAGGATTCAATTTTGAGGTGTGGGAGTTTGTGGGGTGTCTTTATTGACAATCATCATGGAGATAGGGTTTGTGCATGGTTAGGCGATCTTGGGCGCGACCTACCTCATAGCGAGCAGCAACATTGGCGACTACACAATATTCCACCAACAGGCGGGATAAGCAAAACGTTTTTCGATCGTCAGTTAGGTGCTCAGTTCACAAATTCAGATATGCCTGAACATATTTTTGAACAACGTTATCGTGATTTACAAAAGGCAAGTCAAGAAAATCTTGGAGAACAGTGGTTATTACCGCTAAACACTGCAGATACCTACCACCTTCAAGGTATGAGGATACCCGCAACTGACGAACAGCGTGATTTTGATGAGGTCATATTAAGTCTGACAAAGGTACTAATTGATTCTCTAAACGAAGCATACTTAAAAAAGATGATTCCTTTTGAAAAGCGAGAACAGTTCAAGGGTAAAAGAGGCATTACACTCCTTGAAGCTGCCTTGCATTTGAATGAAATTGAAGGGGCAAACGAGCATGTTGATTTTCTCAGGAAACTCCAGAGTCTTCGTTCAAGTGGTAGCGCACATCGAAAGGGGCATAATTACCAAAAAATAGCAAAGCACTTCGGCATTGAAAATCAAAACCTACGCGATATTTTTACTGAAATTCTCAATAGTGCCACAAAAGCCCTGGATTTCTTTATTACGCTTGTGAAAAGTGGACAGATCCGTGAAATCGTTGAAAACAATCAGATGGCGGCAGGATATGCTGCTATGGGCGAGATGATTGGAATTGCCGATTCTGGTCCAACTGATGGTTCTGTCAATCACGATAACGTTATATCCGAAAAGCAGTCTAAAACATGATTTTTGTTGATACAGGTGCTTGGATCGCTCTCTTAAATCAAAGGGATCAGCATCATCATGACGCTGTGGTCATGTTTAACAATCTGCAACAACAGCAAATTCGACTGCTAACTACAGATTATGTGATTGATGAAACCGCTACCCGTCTCAGGTATGATACGAACCATTCGCTTGCGGTTCAATTCTTGAACCGTATTGACCTCTTTGTAGAAACAGAGGTTTTAACTGTCGCAGAAATTGACGAAATGGTGTTTACAGAGGCAAAAACTCTTTTCTCCCAATATGACTCGGCACGGTTATCCTTTACGGATTGCACCAGTTTCGTAATTTGCCGAGTTAATAACATTACTGAGGCTTTTGCGTTCGACCACCACTTTACGATAATGGGAATTGAGCTGCGTCAATAATCATTCTTGTCTTACTTTCTCAGCAACATCTTCCGAGTCACACTGAAATCCCCCGCAGACAAAGTATAAAAATACAAACCACTCGCAACCGACTCACCGCCATCATTCCGACCATCCCAATACGCAGCACTGCTCCGACCAGTATATGTCCCAGCAGGTTGATGCCCCACATCTAATGTGCGGATAAGGTTACCGCTCACATCATATATTGTTATCCTAACATCAGCGTCAGTTGCTAACTGATACGGAATCCACGTCTCTGGATTGAACGGGTTCGGGTAGTTTTCTAAGAGACGCGTTTCTGTTGGCATTATAGTAGCAAGGAGTTGTTCAAGCACAGCAATCCCTTTTTCAACGGTTGCGTCTCTATTGGGTATCCGATTTGCCATATCAATCCACTGTTGTAAAGTTTTTGCATTGAGTGAGGCGATTTGATGAGGTAGTGCAGGTGCTGCATTCGCTTCAGAATTAATTTCATTTACGACCAATAGCAGATCAATAATATCCACGATACCGTCCCGATTGACATCAGGATTAGGATTGACACTGCCGATAACTGTTTCACCGAAGCGTGCAGCAACAAGCACAAGGTCGGCGGTATCAACCGTTCCATCTCCGTTTATATCAGCGCGGTTTTCAACTGCAGTTGATTCTCCTGCCCGCAGCACATACGTCTGCCGTGTGATATTTCCGTGAGTATCAATAACTTGTAACACAACCGTGTTCATCGGCAGCGAGGTAAGGGAGGATATGTCGAATGTAACAGCGGTACTTTGTGCGTCAATTCGTTGACAACTATGTAATTTTGTGCCAGGTGCGGGGTCTGCATGAGTTGTTGGAACAAGCAACTGAACCTGATGAATGCCGTCAAAATCAGTAATCTGAAAAAGAATTGGGAAACTGGTAGCGTTGGGCGGATAAGTTTCCGAAGTGAGCATCTGCAGTGTCGTCAAATCATTGAAGGCAATTTGGTCTGTATTAAAAAACCGACTAACACTCAACCATTCAGTAGCACACTGGGAAAACCGATCAGGGGTTTCGCCATAAGACATGATATATCTATCGTCTCTGAAGTCGTGGTCCAATCCGAACGCATGTCCGAGTTCATGTGCCGTGACAATCGTGCCTCTGTCACCATCAAAACAATCTCCAGATGCGGGGATAACCGCGTATCCACCGCGTGACTTTATTTGATGCTGTGAAAGAAGCCAATTACTGCCACCAACTCCACACACATCCTCTTGTTCAATGGCTTGGCTACTGACCTCTACCACAATAAGGTGAACGAATTTTTCTAAATCAGACTGTGTAGCAACCTCAGAAAGAATCTTCTCAGTCGTATTCGTTTGATAGTAAACGTCATTCAACCTGCCATCAACGCGATAGACAACAGTATCTCCATTCTCATCTGTTTCAAAAGAAAATGACTTCCTGCCGAATCCGTTCGCTTCCATCTGGTCAGCATATAAACTTTGTACATCTCTGATGAGACGATCCAGTTTTGTCCACATATCCGGTTGAGCGCTACGATTATTTGGGATAAAGTAGATAATCCGGACCAAATCCTGCGAATTTGACTGATAAGAGGTAACATCCCATAGTCGTAACGTCCCATCACTACCACCGCTGATTATGGAAGCACCATCATGTGAAAAAGCGGCAGCGTTCACCCATCCCACATGACCGCTAAGCGTGGCTATATTTTCACCGTTTTGTATTGTCCAAAGGTTTACTACTTCATAGTCAGTGCCAGCAAGTGTGCTGCTATCTGGTGAAAAACTGATGTCAGATACTGTCCCGTTTGTAGGTAACGTGCCAGCTTGTTCCCAATTCGGTTGTTTCCACAATTTAACACCGCCGTTATATCCAGCACTTGCAAGTGTTTGGTCGTCAGGCGAAAACTTAACGGCAGTCATAAAATCGGGATCACCTTGAAATTGGACAACATCTTGTTGACTTTGAAGGTTTCTTACCTTTATCTGTCCACTTGCATCTCCTGTGGCGAGGAATTTCCCATCAGTAGAAAACGCCACAGCAAAAACCCATTCAGCATGCCTGATCGTCATTATCTCTCTGAGGGTATGAATATCCCATATTTTGACGTGCCATCCAGCTGTCACTATCTTTTGTCCATCCGGTGAGAAGGAAACTGCTTTGATTTGGGATTGGACTCCGTTGGTCTTATGTGAAAGCGTCGACAGATGGCGTTTACCTGGGACATCCCACAATTTAAAAGTATAATCATCGCTTGCGCTAACAAGACGTTGTCCATCAGGAGAAAAAGCGATAGAATTGACAGTTTCTCTGTGGCTACCTAAAGTCGTTACAACTTCCTCTTCTAAATCCCATAGTTTAACCGTGTGACTTCCCCCAGCACTTGCTATAAGTGACGAATTAATAGGCGAATAAGCAACTGCTTGAACACTGCCGCCGTGTGTTAATGCGGTGTGTTCTTGCGCAATGGTAATGAGCGGAAAAATTATGAGAAAGGTGATTGTGAAAAATAGGTATCTATATTTCATATAGTGTATAGTGGAGTATCCATTCTAAAATTATAGGTATCAGTAATAGTCGGGAATCCAAATCAAGAAATCAACGGTATGAATGCGTTTAGTCATTCACCGGGTATGAATACCTTTTGGTATTCACCCAAATCAACGCCACATGCCTGTTGGCATCTGTCCAAATCAACGGTATGAATGACGTTTAGTCATTCACCAGGTATGAATGCCTTTTGGCATTCCCCGGAGTTCCCTCCTACAAAGAGGGACCATCTTTTATAGGAGCGATCTCCGAATCGCGACCTATATCCGCAATTTTAGGGTAGACAGACTAATAGTAGTAAAATGTAAAATAACTTAAATTGGAAAATGTCTTTGGAATCAACGGTGAATGCGTCTATGATATTTGTCAGGTTTCGCTCGCCTTACCCAACCTACATCTACTTAGTCGACCCCACCGCCATCAAAGCCGCCTCCACCGTCAAAGCCGCCGCCTCCATCAAAGCCACCGTCGAATCCGCCCCCAACATCGCCTCCACCATCACTTCCACCGGAATCTGAATCGGTAGACGAGTCATTCTGATTGTCACTGCCTAACATACTACCAAGTAGTATACCAGTTAGAATGCCATCATCTGTCCCGTCAACAGGACCATCCTGCTGGCGCTTTTTCCTTCGTGATTGATTGTTTTTTGGACGCTGAATCACAATCAAGATCACCACAAAAAATATACCCGCAGCCATAAAAAACAAAAGTGCTTCCATACCCATCTTGTTTCTCCTCTGTGTTTAAAGAATTGTAAGTGTTTCCGTCTTACTAAGTTAGGTTTTATAAGGTAAATTCAATATTGATAACTGCACACTAATCCTGTTTAAGGGTAATACGTTCCGTTAACCATATACCAATAAATGCAACAATAGTTGAAATAAATACCAATCGGTAAACAGAGGCATCTTCCCCTAAGTTCACAGCATTGAAAATTGCTAACGCCATCGTTTGTGTCTTGCCCGGGATGTTACCCGCAACCATGATAGTTGCCCCAAACTCACCAAGGCTTTTCGAAAAACCGAGAATTGTACCCCCAATAATGCCGCGAGATGCAAGCGGCAGTGTTATCGTCCAAAAAACTTTGAATGGAGATGCACCAAGCGTCCGCGCTGTGTTTTCAAGTTCAGACGGCACAGACTCCATTCCTGTTATGATACCCCGTACTAATAAAGGAAAGGAAATAATCGAAACAGCAATTACAACAGCAAATTGTGAAAAAACAAGTTCTAAATTGAAGACGTTATATAAATAACCTCCGATGATTCCATGTTTACTCAAGAGGATTAGAAGTAAATACCCACTCACCACAGGCGGAAGAACCAAGGGCAGCATCACGAGCGTATTCAGGAGAGATTTTCCAGTAAAATCCCGTTTTGCAAGAAGCCAAGCCACCAGCAGTCCCGGTGGAAACATTACAATGAGACTCAACAACGCAACTTTTATAGATAAGATGAGAGCGGTAATTTCAGCTGGAGTTATCCTCATTGCAATGTCGCAGGCATATTTCTACTGTGCTGAACCAGTCGATATACAGGTAAATCCATGTTTTTCAAAAATTTCAGTGGCACTTGGGGTTTTCAAATATGCTATAAATTGTTGTGCTAACGGTTTTTGATTACTATCCTTTAGAATAACAACTGGATAGACTATTGGACTATGTACTTCAACAGGAAATTCATAAAGTATTTTGACATTTTTGCTGAGTGTAACGTCTGTTTGATAGACAATCGCGACATCAACATTTCCTGCACTGACATACGCAAGTGTCGCTCGGACATCAGTCCCAAAGACTAACTTAGGATGCACCCTCTTCCATAAACCGAGATGCATCAAAACCTCTTTTGCATAAGTGCCAGCAGGCACAATTTCAGGTTGTCCAATGGCAATTCTTGAAACAGCGTCATCGACAAGCCTCTCAACAGATTCCACGGACAAAATAGAGTTTTTATGTGAAACAAGGACTAACCGATTTGATAACACATCGTAGCGACTATTGGTTTCAAGCATATCACGAGTTTCAAGTGCAGAAACTTGTTGTGGACTTGCTGAAATGAAAACATCTGCCGATGCCCCTTTTTCAATTTGCCTTTGCAGCGTTGAAGATGCCGCAAAATTTAAACTAACTTTAACACCATGCTTTGTTGTAAACCGCTCACCAATTTCTGTCAACGCATCTGTCAAACTCATCGCACCAAAAACTCTTAATTCAGGATGTTTTTGTGTCTTTCCACATCCCACAATTTGTGGAAATATCAGAATTAACACAATTAAGAGATAAGGTTTGGTGTTTTGAGGCATATAATTCAGCACGAATCGTGATTTAACGTGCAAGAGATTATAACAAACATTTCAAGTTGTGTCAAATCCTTGAAAGCAGCAAGGATATGTAAATATTTCAAAAATTGTCCAATTCCCTCAAATTTCACTAATTTCAATTTTTTCCAAATTTAATTTAACTTTTTATTGCTTATGATTTTATAATACTTACAACCACCAAAAACAAAAGTTCAATATGGGTATCCTTGTTCTAAAATATAATTTTGGACTTTTGGCTTGGTGGCCGGGGATGCCCGTTCTGTTTTAAGCAGGAAGCATACCTGGCTTACCAGCCAACATATCAGGACACCCATAAACAATCAACGCCACATCTAAGTGTGGCACAACAGGAGGTATAAAATGATACGTGGATTTTATACCAAATGGATTATCGGTGGCATCCTGTTGCTGATAATCATTGCTGGTGCGTGTTATCTATGGTATCAATATGACACGGCACCGTATAAACAAGAGGCAGCCGAAACCGCCAAAGTTGCCCGCGAATGGGAAGCAACCCAAAAAGCGAGCACCAAGAACAGGGCGGACCAGGTAGTTGATATCTCTGTGGAAGGCACAACGCCAACTACAGAAAAACAGAGTAACGACACAATTGATGCTGGTAAGGAAGACACGACTCCCAGCGAGACTCATGCAAACCTGACAGAACAAGCGCAGGAAACAGAGAACGCCGAGGGAGTAAAGGTCTCACCACACGGTTTCGGTCCCTATCCAGAGGTGCCTGCGGACTATTTCAGACAACCGAGTTGGCTAAAATATCCGAATGGGGTGCCAGGGGACGCAGCAGAGCCTTTTGAAATCATGGATAGGGTCCTTATCAAATTATGGAATCAGGGACATAAGAACATTACTGGTGCAAGTTTTAGCCCTGATGGAAAAGTCTATCCGCATTACGCAAATACTGCGTATGTGAGTTACGGCGAGAAGATAATATTACCGGATGGTAATGTTTATCAACCTATCAAAAGAATAAAAGGTGGACCTGATATAGCCCCTTTTATGAAAGAGATCCAAAATGGAAACACGCCTGCACATATCAAACTTCTTGACTATGATAGTTCAGGCATTAATCCATACGCATTTTTAAAAAAGGAGGATCAAAATGATCCGTAATACGTTTTTGTGCATTATCGTTTTAGCGTTCTGTTTGTTTGCAGTTGATTTTTTCACAATAGCCAACGATGAGATAATAATTGCATCAAATAGTGACATGGGAATGTTTGCTAGTGTTGTGGGAGGTGATACGAGTGTGTTAACTAACAACTCCTCAAGTTTCTATGACAATCACGCTGTTGATATTGGAGTCTTTGCGGGTGTTCAATACGACGGCTCGTACGTCGGTGAATGTTATGTTACAGGAAACGGTGAAAGAGACGAAGACTTCCTCGGCGGCGGTGGAGACATTTATTATCTCGGAAGTGTTTGGGATAATGCAATAGCAAACTTAGTATTTCGGGATCAACCGAATGTAGATGTCCCTGGAGCAGGAGGCGGTTGGTGCCGGATTCGCGGAGTCACGGGGACGCTTACTACGTACCAGCAGCACGAAGAGGAAGTTTCAAATCTATTCAACTTTTAATGATGATAGCTCAGATATAACACCAAACTGTAGTAAATGTACAGATGCCTATTATTCGGATTGTCCCAATGCGAATAATAGGCATTATGATCGCTAAATAACAATAAGCAAGTAATATCATTATTACCTGCTTATTGTTTCATACCTATAACTTTAGAAGTTTATCACAACACAGGCAGATATTCTTTTAGGTATCTGCTTGTCTTTTTATCAATACTTCCACTACCTAAAAAAAACAATTCCTAACACCCTTTGATGTATCTTCAGTCAATTTTGACAAAAACTTTACACACTCAAACAATAAACTTTCCTTGCAATCTCACTTTAATTATGGTATCCTATCTATATAAAATACACAAATGGGGATAAAACAATGAAATTAGGTTTATGCTCCATCGCTTTTCAAGATAAACCATTGGAAGAGGTCATTGATATTGCGGCAGATAACGGGTTTGATGGCGTAGAAGTTTGGGGCAAACCCCCGCACATACCAGCGGAATACGATAAAGCGTATATCGAAAAAATCCGGGATTTAGCACAACAAAAAAGATTGGAGATTTCTGCTTTTGGGTCCTACGTTGATCCTTTGATGACTTTCCACCAAAAACATTTAGAGGAAGCGTTTAAAATTGCACACGAACTCGGCACCGATCTGATTAGAATCTGGTCAGGTGGGGGTCCCTCAAAATCCATTGCTCCAGCTGATAAACGACTTATCTTTTTCCGGTTGGTGACTTTGGCACAGTGGGCGAATTTCCGAAGCATAAAATTGGGCATGGAGATGCACAATAACCATCTAACTGACACAGTAGATAGTATATTGGAGATAATTGAGACTACGAATCAACCCTCTCTGAAAACTTACTATCAACCGCTTGCTCGATATGACGCAGATGAGCCACATACCGCTGCGCAAAAACTTGCCCCCCACGTTGTCAACGTGCATGCACAAAATTTTGATGAAAATGGAAAAGCATGTGCAATCGCGGAGGGTGTTGTTGACTATGGTAAGGTCGT
The DNA here is from genome assembly GCA_965219695.1 of Candidatus Poribacteria bacterium. Taxonomy (GTDB): domain Bacteria; phylum Poribacteria; class WGA-4E; order WGA-4E; family WGA-3G; genus MSPOR6. The sequence continues at coordinate 78,276 of CBDCOJ010000030.1, forward strand.
TGAGACTCTCAGCGGTGCTGGTTATGATGGGTACATTCAGGTAGAATTTGTGCACGGTGATAACAAACTAGAGGCTTTACAACGTGACAGGGACTACTTGGCAAGCTTAACAGCACCTTTAGCCGAACGTTCCTTAAAAGATTTAGAAACCGAGTCTGTTTAGACAGAGTCGGTTTTTCTGTTTATGCGGTTAGAAGTCGGTATCATCGCACTTGTGGAAGAGGCTTTAGGGACAACAGCGGAAAAGCGCGCGCAGTTTGATTGGCTTCGTAACAAACCGAGTCGTGAGCATTTTGGTGATTACTACGACATTCTGATAGAACTTTACGATGAATTTGGGGGAGACTGGGAGGGAACATCAGCGAAAGCAGATGGATTTTTAACACCAGACGCCTATTTTCCAAAACCCTACCATTTTATCTTTGAGTTTGATGAGCTGCAGCACTTCACCCAGTTTCGAGAACAGACATTTAGTTTTTATCCTGAGGACATACCGCTGGCTTACGCTCCCCAAAAATACCTAAAGTTTTGTGAGCAATATCACGCCGAAGCACTTGCAAAGGGACCTGATCGATTTCGCCGCGTTACTACTGATTTTCCTTACGTAAACGGTCGTGCCGCACAACGCGCTTTTTTTGATACGTTCCGGGATTGGTTGCCGCCACAACACGGACTTAATCCGACAGTGAGACTCGCAGAATTTGAGGTTAAACCTATCCTTGATGGTGAATTAACAGGAGATGCCGCGAAAACCTACATCAAAAGGTTAATATGTGAACGACTTTCAACTTTTTAGATAGTAATACCGAATTAATGGGATTCATTTTACATTTTGGGTATTAGGCGCGTTTACAAAACGCGCCTACCGAAAAGGATCGAGTTAATTTGGTATAAGTTGGAATAAAAGAAAAAGGTAGGGTACATAACGCTACATGAGCAACCTAACTGGTTCAACAGTGGATTTATCAGACTTTCCGCTACTTCAACTGATTGGACAAACCCCCCTCGCTAAAATTGATATTTTTGCTGATGAATTCCCGAATATAGAAATCTACGCGAAAGTGGAGACCTATAACCCCGGCGGTTCTATCAAAGACCGACCGGTTTTGCGAATGCTGACTGAGGCGATTGCTACGGGAGAACTCACACGCGAAAAAGTTATATTAGATTCCACATCGGGCAATGCGGGGATCGCTTATGCAATGATTGGTGCAGCACTCGGATATAAAGTTGAACTCGTGATCCCTGACAATGCCAGTGAAGAACGAATAAAACGTATCAGTTCACACGGTGCTCAGATTATCTACACTGATGCGATCCTCGGTTACGATGAAGCGTTGCGAGAGGTAGATCGAAGATATGAAGCACAACCGGACAAGTATTTCTTCAAATCCCAATACGAAAATGAAAATAACTGGCGTGCCCATTACGATACGACAGGTGTGGAAATCTGGAAGCAAACAGGCGGAAAACTGACGCATTTTGTCGCTGGCGTTGGCACAGGCGGTACTATTACAGGCGTGGGAAGACGACTCAAAGAATACAACCCCGATATACAGGTGTGTTCCATTGCGCCGGAGGTATTCCCTGGAATTGAAGGGTTAAAACCTCTTGGAGACCCGGATGATATTGTGCCAGAAATTCTCGATGAGACCGTTATTGATGTCCGAATTCCTGCTTCAATAGAGAACGCACACGAGATGTGTACCCGACTTGCACGGCAAGGTTGGTTTGTTGGTCAATCATCTGGTGGGTATCTTTACGGTGCGTACAAACTTGCACAACAGATACAGGAAGGCGTTATCGTTACAGTGTTTAATGACCTTGGTGAGAGGTATTTTAGTACAAGGTTGTGGGATTAACACATCTTTTATAGTGGATTTTACAATTAACTTTATATCTGAACTGTGAATCAACGCTGAATGCGCTTTTGGTATTTGTTGAGGACGATATGTTTTGAAGCACATTGACAATAAATATGTCGTTCCTACGGAACTCAAGAAAGATAGGTTATCACATTTCTATAAACATATCGTCCCTACGGGACTAAAGAAATTACCGAAATATTTTCTTATAGTGGATTTTACAATTAACTTTATATCTGAACTGTGAATCAACGCTGAATGCGCTTTTGGTATTTGGCCAAATCAACGCCAAATACGCGTATGGTATTTGTCGGGGACGATATGTTTTGAAGCACATTGACAATAAATATGTCGTTCCTACGGAACTCAAGAAAGATAGGTTATCACATTTCTATAAACATATCGTCCCTACGGGACTAAAGAAATTACCGAAATATTTTCTTAATCTTCATAAAGTTTGTGCTACACAGGTAGGAATTTAGGTTATATAAAAGATAGGAGTTCTATGGAAACGACAGTTATTCCGTTTCGTGGTTTACGCTACAATCTTGAAAAGGTGGGAGAAATCGCTGATGTTATTGCACCGCCTTATGATGTTATAAAACCTGAAGAACGGGTTGATTTGGAAAAACGGCACGCCGCCAATATCATACACCTTATTTTGAGTCAGCCACGTGACGATGACACTGAAAACGATAATCAATATACACGCGCATCCGCACTGATGAACCGATGGATTTCCGACAATACCCTCGTCCGAGATACAACTCCTTATTATTATATTTACGACCAATCGTTTCATGCTCCCGATGGAAAGCACTATACCCGCCGCGCTTTAATTGCCCTTGTTAAACTTGAACCCTTTGAAAATAAGGTTATCCTACCTCACGAAAAGACACATGCAGGACCGAAGATAGACCGTCTCAATCTTATGCGGACATGCCATGCCAACCTTAGTCCGATATTTCTTCTCTATCAAGATGCAAATGGTGATATTGAACAGATAATGCAGGATTTTACCGATGATAACGCGCCTCAGATGGACTGTCCCGAAAGTTTTGGGAGTACGCATCAATTGTGGTGTTTAGATGATGCTGAATCCAATCGCGAAATTCAGGAACTTTTCTCATCAAAACCACTTCTGATTGCGGATGGACATCACCGCTATGAAACTGCCCTTGCGTTTCAAGATGAAATAGCACAAAAAGGGGAAAGCGAAACATCACTCGGATACGGCTATATGATGGTGAACCTTGTCCGTATGGAATCACCTGGATTAGCAGTTTTAGCCATTCATCGCTTGCTCAGCGATCTTACCACTGAACAGATCAATTATGCTATTGCTGGATTGCCTGAGGTGTTTGCGGTACACGAAGTTGATTCCCTTGCAAACCTGATGGCAAAATTGGGTGCGTTTAAAGGCAAATCTCCTGTGGTTGGCATGTCCACGCCTGACAATAAATTTCGTCTGTTAATTCCGCATTCAGTATCTGCTGGACAATTAGATGTTACGCTCGTTCAAGAGACTATTATCAGCGAGTTGTTTAAGGTTGAAAGGTTAGCAGACCATATCAGTTATACCGCTTACGCTGAAGATGCTGTGGCACATGTAAAAGAAGGTTCTGATCGTGTGGCACTATTGATGAATCCAACGCCTGTTGAGCAGGTTTTGGACGTGGCGATGGCGGGGTCGGTGATGCCACAGAAATCAACTTATTTCTATCCGAAGATGGCGACGGGTTTTGTATTGAACTTATTGAGTAGTTAAAGGATATCAAGGCAAAACCATCGCACGCACAGCGAAGTATAAAAGAAAATTATAATAGTTGTAAGGAAATTATGCAGGACTTAGAGTGATCTATTCTGGTGTTGAAGAACAAAAGGAACATAATTATGAAAAAACTATATTCTTTGTTATTTTTAACAGTATTTCTCGGATTACATCTATCTTCAGTAGAAATTTTAGCAAAAAGCTGCACGCAATTAAGCTTGCCTGAAAATGCTATAGCGCGTTTATGTTGGCAGGATGGAGGCGTTGCAATTGATTTAGATTTTTCTCCAGATGGCAAAACATTAGCAAGCGTAATCGGCGGACAAGTAGTCCTATGGGATACTGAAAATAGGACAGAAAAACTAACTATTAAAGGCATTAACGGACGATATGTTAGATATTCCCCCGACGGTAAGACACTTATATGTGGTGATGTAGTATATGACGCAACAACCGGAGAACCTAAGTTGTTACTATTAGATGGAGATGGATATACGGATTATGTCCTTTTTTCTCCAGATGGGAAAACTATAGCTGGAGCAGGTACCAAGGGCATCCGATTTTGGAAATCAAATGTAGAAGAACCAAATACAGATGCATTGCCTGTAGGTGATACACCTATAAATGTGCTGCCTACGGATACATCGGCTATAAATACGCCTGGAGATAGTCCTACATCAGTCCCTATTGCCACCTCATCTACAACAGTGCCTGGGATTTACGGATTGAGTTACTCTCCAGATGGAAAAGAATTAGCTATAACTTGTGAACTCGGTATTTGGATATACGACACAGAATCAAACATTGAAATAACATTACTTACAGAAAAAGGCGGAGCATTTTGTATTGGATTTTCTCCAGATGGAGGCACATTAGCAAGCGGTGCTGGGGGTGAGATTCATTTATGGGATGCCGTAAGAAAAAAACATAAGTTTACAATTTCTACAACGAAAATTTCGAGGGGATTAAATCAGGTGCTTGCTCTCGCATTTTCTCCAGATGGGAAAATATTTGCAAGTGTCGATAATGGGAGCGATCAAATTCATTTTTGGGATACGGAGACTGGTAAATATAAATATACATTATCAGATTACCAAAGTGATATGGTTTCTATAACGTTTTCCACGGACGGGAACACGCTCGCGAGTGGTTTTTATTATCACAGTTCTATTTTCTTATGGGACTTTACATCCTATCCAATTGTGAGTATTTCACCAGATTCAGTTACATCATCAACTATTAGAGATGAATTAACATTTGATGTTAAAATTACAAACGGTAAAGACGTTTCTGGTTATCAAGCAACAATAGAATTTGATCCCGAATCACTTGAGTATGTAGAAACGAAATACGGAGATTTTTTATCTGGTGGTGTGCCAGTTCAACCTATAGCAAACCAACACTCAGGCACAATTCAACTCGGTTCACTATCCCTATCTGGTACTGAAAGCAGTGGTGACGGGACACTCGCAACTATTAAATTTAAAGCAAAAGCAATTAGCACTTCAAAATTGGGTTTACGAGATGTTATTTTATCTGACAATGAAGGAAATCAGTCTTATGCATGGATTGAAGGCGCACAATTATTAAAAACCGTCATTACAGAGGATGGTGAAAGTATAACTTGCTCAACTATTATCAGTGAAGATGTGAATAAGGATTGTGTTGTCAATATCCAAGATTTAGTGCTTGTTGCTACTAATTTTGGAAAGAGCGGAGGAGATGCGTCGGATGTTAACAGTGATGGAAGAGTGGATATCATAGATCTTGTGTTAGTCGCTGGTGCATTTGGAGATACAGCGGGCGCGCCATCAGTTTATGCAGATGCACAAGAGAAGCTTTCTGCATTCAATGTGCAACAATGGTTAAGTGAGGCAAGGAAAGTTGAATCAACAGACCCCACATTCCAACGCGGCATTCTAACACTCGAACAACTACTGATAACATCCCTTCCAAAAGAGACATATCTTTTACCTAACTATCCAAATCCGTTCAACCCAGAAACATGGATACCGTATCAGTTAGCCACATCCGCGCCTGTAACTATATCCATCTATTCTGCAGGTAGCAAATTGGTTCGGATACTGGCATTGGGCAATCAATCTGCAGGACTTTATCAAGATCGTAACCGTGCGGCATATTGGAATGGTAAAAATGAAAACGGTGAGTCAGTAGCAAGCGGAGTCTATTTTTATACGTTAACGGCAGGCAAGTTTTCCGCAACACGAAAGATGTTGATTTTGAAATAGCTGTAATATGCGAATAAAATTGTAATCTGATTATATTTATGAAAGACTTATAGGTAAATAAACTAAGACTCACAGATTTTTATAGAGTCTAAACTGCTCATTGCGTTACAAATAAGAAAAAATGCACAACGAACAACATTTTGACACCCTAACTTTTTCACATCAGTTATACGATGAGTTGCCGCGCGAATTGGAATTCCGAGCAACGACTATCGCTGAAGCGGAAGCATGGCAGCAGGTGCTGCGCGAAAAACTGATTGAATTGGTAGGCGGTTTTCCGTCAACGAAGTGCGACTTACAACCAGAGACTTTGGAGACACACGAATTCGAGAAGTATATCCGTGAAACAGTGCTGTTCCAGAGTCGTCCGAATATGACGACCTACGGATATTTCCTTACACCGACACACGTGGACATTTCCACGCCGAACGCGACAATTCTCTGTTTAGCAGGACACGGGCGCGGTGTAGACGACATTGTTGGCATTGAAGAAGATGGCAGCATGCGTGAGGAATTTGGTGGGTATCAGAACGATTTTGCACTCCAATGTTTAGCACACGGTTATACTGTGCTTGCCATTGAACAGTTTGGGTTTGGTCATAGGAGAGATGAAGTTGCGCGTGAAAGAGGCGGCGGGAGTTCCTCGTGTCAACCGAGTGCTGGTGCCGCTTTGCTCCTTGGACAAACGATGGTCGGATGGCGAGTTTACGATGCCATGCGTGCGTATGATTATTTAGCCACTCGTTCTGAGGTGGATATGGATCGGCTCGGTATCATGGGTATCTCTGGTGGCGGAACTACATCATTTTTTACTGCGGCAATTGACCAACGTGTAAGGGCTGCGGTTATAAGCGGATATTTCAATACATTTAAGGATAGCATATTGAGCATTAGTCATTGTATAGACAATTATATTCCAAATGTGCTACAATATGCGGAGATGTACGATATTGCCGGATTAATAGCACCGCGTGCAATGTTTGTTGAATCTGGTACGGAAGATACAATTTTTCCAATTGCGGCTACCCGTGCATCTGTAAAACGTGCTAAAGAAATCTTCAAGTACTTCAATGTTGAAGATAATTTGGGTTTTGAGGTATTTGAAGCGGGACATAGTTTTTACGGTGTTGAGGCGTTTGAGTTTCTCAAAAAGGTTTTATAATTAGTAAGACTTACGCGATTTTCTCTATTTTTGCATTAATTATGGCTAAATTGGTGTAATTTTCAGCAAAATTCTGAATTATCAGCGCGTTTACAAAACGCGCCTACCGTTGGTCCGTAAGTCCTGATTAGGAGAATTAGGTGGCAATAGAACTGTTTTCAATCGGAACCGAGTTAGTCCTTGGACAAATTCAGGATACGAATGCCCATTGGATTGCACAGCAGATACTTCAACTCGGTGGTGAGTTACGCAGGGTTACTATGCTTCGCGATGATTTTGATGAGATGACTGAAGCGTTGGGTGCTGCAATTGAACGTGAAACAGCACTCATCCTAATGACAGGTGGACTCGGGCCGACACCAGACGATATGACAGTGGCAGTTGTCGCATCGCTCATAGGAACAAAACCTGTTGTGAGCGAAGAGACCATCGCAGAATACCGCAAACGCCGCGAGATGTCTGAAAACGATCCGTTAAGTGAAGCACTGACTAAAATGGCAACTGTGCCAGAAACAGCGGAAGTGCTTCAGAATCCAGCGGGATGGGCACCTTGTATCAGTGTTTCTCACCAGGAATCGACTCTCATGATGATGCCCGGTCCGCCACGTGAGATGAAAGCAGTTTTTGAAACACATATCCAGCCACTTATCGTTGAACGTTACCGTGCTGAGATTAGCACTGCACGTGTTTTTGTAAGCATGTTTGAAGCGGAAGTTTCACCACTGATGCAAAAGGTGATGGAACGCCACCCAGAAGTTTATTTAAAGGCTTATGTTGCACTACGTGACGTTGGCGGCAATATGATGCCTGTAGATTTTGTTTCCACAAGTAGCGATAAAGAGGAGTCTGAAAGTCAGCTCCAATTAGCAATAGATTATTTTCAAGAACTTGTTCTTGAAGCCGGAAAATCTTTCAGTTATGAAGATCAATCTTAACGACTTGTGCCAGTTAACTTATTGTTTTTGTTGTTTTCACAGATATTAGGTATTGTCATATAAACATATCGTCCCTACGGGACTAAAGAGGGCTTTATTGCCGTACTTCTATAAACATATCGTCCCTACGGGACTGAAGAGCATATCAACCAATAAGAAACACGGACAAAACGCTCTGCTTATGTGAAATAATATTTTGCAAATAGTTCAGGACTTACGCAATTTTCAAGATTTTTGCAATAACTATAGCTAAAATGGTGTAATTTTTATCAGAATTCTGAATCATCAGCGCGTTTCCAAAACGCCAAATCAAGAAATCAACGGTATGAATGACGTTTAGTCATTCCCCGGGTATGAATGACGTTTAGGCATTCCCCGCCTACCATTTGTGCGTAAGTCCTGTAGTTATTTAGCACAACTCGTAATCTTAGTGTGTAGGTCAGTAATTGTTTCCTACAAGTTGATTTATAATTTCTATTATTTTATAACAAAGGAGAACAGTATTTTGAATCGTAAACGATCAGGGAATAAGAGGAAACCGCAGGGGCGATCTGCAAAACAGAGAGGTTCAAAGCGGAAGCAACAACCGAAAAAACGACAAGATGATTCATCTATAGATGTCGATTTAGATAATGAAGTTACTGAACGATCCCCTTCTCAAAAAGATAAGATTGAGGTAGAAGGTGTGGTTGTAGAACCTTTACCAAATGCAATGTTTCGTGTAGAATTAGATAACAAACATGAAATTCTGGCACATATTTCAGGCAGAATGAGAAAATACTTTATCAAAATATTACCTGGGGATAAGGTAACCGTTGAGCTCTCACCTTATGATTTGACACGAGGTCGTATCACTTATCGTAAGCCATGAAACCGACAACCTTAGTACATATCAATAACAATGAACAGAGGGAGATTAATCGACTACTTCAAGTTATTGAAGAAAAGCGAGGACAAGTTGAAGAACTCACTGTGACAAAGGAACTTCTGAAAGCGGAGGTTGACTTGTTTCAGCATAGGTATAATGCTCATGTTGGGCATGTTTATCTTGAGCTTGATAAGGTTGAACTTGAAACGAAGGAGTATCGTCTTCGCTTGCAATTACACCGAGAAGATATAAGTGAGGAAGAAATTGAAGGACGAGTTGAATCCTGTTTTAGGGAAAGTCGTGCGCGAATTGATGCTTCTGAAACGCAGAAAGAGGATGAGCAAAAATCTGAGAAAAACGAACTTCCAGACAAGGAGGCGAAGTTTCTGCAAAATCTCTACCGTAAACTTGCCAAGAGATTTCATCCAGACAAAGCGGAGCATCCCGAAGAGCAAAACCGACGAGAACAGTTAATGCCGCTCATCAACCGGGCATATCATGAACAAGACATTCAAATTTTGGAGCGTTTAAGTATAGGAGAAACAGACTTTTCAATTGATTCTGAAGATTCAACAGTAGTGAAAAGGGAAAGACTGCAGGCAGAATTGCGAAATCTTAATAGAGCGACAGCAGAATTACGCTCAGAGATAAATCGGGTTAAAGCAGGACGTACCTATCGTTTGAAAGAACAGGTAGAAACTGCCGAGAAAAATGGGCAAGACTTACTAACGACTCTTGCTGGTGATTTGAAACGTAAAGTGCAGTCAAGTCGCGCACAATTGACACGTCTGATAAATATGTGGAGTCGCTCAAAAAACTCTTAACTATTTCATAAGCCAAATCTAATAATTGATTTTACGGAAATTGGAAGGAATCATCCATGCAACTCACTAACAAAGTCGCTATTGTCACTGGTGCAGGACGGGGAATCGGTAGAGCAATTGCCATTGCTTATGCTGCTGAAGGTGCATCGGTTGTGATTGCATCACGAAGCGAGGATCAACTGAATGATGTGGCAGATGTGATTTCAGCAAGCGGTGGGAATGTTCTTGCAGTGCCAACTGATTTACGGAACCGTACTGAGGTGGAAAATCTTGTCCATAAGACGATGGATCAGTTCGGTAGAATAGACATCCTTGTCAATAATGCTGGTATCAATCCAAGGGGTTTGTTTTTAGACACAACCGATGAAGAGTGGGATGAGGTGTGGAAGATCAACGTTATGGGTGTTGTCTACTGTTGCCGTGCAGTGTTGCCTATCATGAAACAGCAGAAAAGTGGAAATATCATCAACATTGGTTCTGGATTGGGGATGGTTGGTCACGCGAACCTTAGCATTTATAGTGCTTCTAAAGCTGCTTTGCACGGGTTAACACAAGCAATTGCGGAAGAGGTATGGCAAGATGGAATTATTGCCAATGTCCTGATACCCGGTCCGGTAAAAACACAACTTTCAAAACCTGCTTGGGAGAGTACTGATACGTTTAGAGGACAGAGCGATCCATGGAAGGAGCCGGAGCAGGTTGTGCCATCCGCGCTTTTCCTTGCTACGCAACCGACTGACAGCGGTATGACAGGACAAATATTAAGTATTATGCGTAGAAATAGTCCGTAAAAGTTCAATTTACCGTTTATCAACAGTTGTAATGTCCCACAGAATTACTGTCCCACCACTGCAAATTGTGAGTGTATTCCCATTGCGAATCGTGAAAGGTTGGGAATCGGAGTTCCCTTCTACAGAAAGCACTGCAGTTAAGGTTTAACTATTCGACACTTTCAAGGGAGTATCTAACTTGTTCTGGACGCGCCTTTGAACACAGCATAGAGATACCAGAATGCAGGCACTAACATAATACCGCCAATGATAACCACAATTAACACAGGTCGCAGCACAGAGTCCGGTGCGGCAGTGTTTGAAAAGGTGAGGTTTGGGGCAACAATGTAAGGAAACTGTGCCAATCCCCAACCGAAAATAATCAATACGACCTGTATCGGAATGAGCACACGTGCAAGCTGAAAGTAACGCCGCCAAATTGCCCAGATCGCAGAAACTGCAACAGCACCAGTTAAGATATGAAATGGTATTGACCAAACGCTATTGCCCAAACCTTGTCGTATTGAAGGCGCACCTTTGGCAGATAAAAGAAAACTGATTCCTGCCATTGCACCGACACTGACTGCTGCTATGAGTGCACGTACACGAAAATCCTCCTGCAATTCTGAATTGTCAGTTTCAAGGGTAAGATAAACAGCAGCGAGCAATGCGCAGAGCGTCAAGGTGAAAAAGCCAATTGCGAAAGGAAAGGGGGCAAACCACGACGAGAAAAAATCGGTGTCTACAGTGCCGGTTTCTACATCCACATGAATTGTTCCTGATGCTACTGCCCCCAAGGTAACACCCAACATAATAGGCGTAATTATGCTTGCGACGGCAAACACACGACTCCATCTAAGGTGGGTTTTGTCTGATTGATCGTCGTAGGTACGGAAGACAAAGGCAGTGCCGCGAAGTACAATGCCGATGAGCATTAAGGTAAGCGGAATATGTAATGCAGTGCCGATTGTAGCGAATGCCACTGGGAACGCCACAAAGAGTAAAACGACAATGACAATCAACCAGACATGGTTTGCCTCCCAGATTGGCGCGAGCGCATTTGTGATAAGGTTCCGTTGTGTTTTCGCGCGAGGACCTGTCGCAAACAGGTCCCAGACACCACCACCAAAGTCAGCACCCCCTGTCAGCATGTAGATAATTAGTGAGATTAACATCACACCTGCAATCCAGATTTCAAAACCGATCATATTTTTCCCTTGTTAAGCGGAATATCTTCCCTTGGTAGCTGCGGTTTCTAATCGAACCATAGGCATTAATTTAGTATAAGTAACGTTTGTGTTTCTGATACACCTGGCGCCCCTCTGGGGCTTGGTAAGCACAGACATCAATTGCTATACACCTTTCGCCTCTCCGAGGCTTTAGCAAGCATTCTCAGCACCAGCGGTGCGAAAGGTGTATAGCACAATATCGGGCTTACAAGGTTTCTCCAACAAGAGAGGTAATACGCTAAATTGAAAATTATGTAAGATCTTGAGAAATCCAACAAAACTGATTAGATGCTAATCAATAATTTTGGAAGATTTGACGCCGCAATAGGATAACAACGATTACTGATAGAAATATATAAAGCACAGTAAATCCAATAAAAGGCACGACAAGATGAGGCATCGGGGTTACTGCGTCTGCTGTCCGCATGATGCCATAGATAACCCACGGTTGCCGACCGACTTCCGTAACTGTCCATCCTGCTTCTATAGCAATAAACCCAAGCGGCGTGCAGAATGTGACAAACCTGAGATACCACCTATTGACAGGTAAACCTTTCTGTCTCCATGCTAACCATCCACCGAGGATTCCCGCGACAATCATCACCATCCCGCATGCAACCATAATCTGAAAAGCGAAATGCACTATCGCAACAGGCGGACGATTTTCAGGTGGAACGTCTTTGAGTCCCATAATTTCGGCATTGAAATCAAAGTGTGCAAGGAAACTGAGTGCTTTCGGAATTTCTATGGCGAATCGGGTTACTTCTGCCTCTTCATCCGGAATTCCACCAATGCGTAGAGGCGCACCGCGTTCTGTTTCCCATTGTGCTTCCATCGCCGCGAGTTTAACAGGTTGATGCTTGGCGAGCCGTTTCGCACTGATGTCGCCAGAAATCGGTTGAAGGAGGGCAACTACACCACCGACACACAATGCAATAGCAAACGCTTTTCTATGGAACGGGTTATCTGGCTCGCGTCTGAGAAAGTAGGCATGTATGCCAGCAACAGCAAATCCCACAGCAAGGAAAGCAGCTAAAGTCATGTGAAGTGCTTGGCTGAATGAAGAGGGGTTTAACATCGCTGCGATGGGGTCAATGTTCGTAACTTTCCCTTCTACGATTGAAAAACCTGTTGGCGTGTTCATCCAAGCATTAGCGGTTACAACAAAGATACCTGACAGCATACCACCTACTAACACCATGACGCCAGCGAACCAGTGGACAGTCTTTGGCACGCGTTCCCATCCATACAAATAGATGCCGAGAAAGATTGCCTCTATAAAGAACGCTAATCCTTCCAGTGAAAACGGCATTCCGATGATGGGACCAGCATAAGCCATAAAAGTTGGCCACAATAAGCCAAGTTCAAAAGACAAGACAGTCCCTGAAACTGCTCCCACAGCAAACATAATGGCAGTGCCTTTCGACCAGCGTTTTGCGAGCGTCAGATAGGTTTCGTCCTTTGTTTTCAGCCACATCCCCTCGGCAATGACCATAAGTAACGGCATTGCTATGCCGATAGAAGCAAAGATTATATGGAATGCAAGGGACATTGCCATCTGCGCGCGTGCTGCTAATAGATCTTCCATACGATTTCTACCTAATTGTGCTGCAAAGTGGGAAATAGGCGCGGTTTCAAACCGCGCTTACAAAGGAGTGCTTAGAATAATAAAATAGGCAGGCAAAAGAACCCGACCCAAGACAGAAAATGATTTACGCAACCCAGGGATCAAGACCGAGAAGTTTTTTGCCTAAAGGTGTCAACTCTGCAGTTTTACCTTCATTATGCTCTTTCTCTTTCTGGTTTTTACCGAGTCCTGTTAGCCGTTCGCGCCACCCTGTAACCCTGCCTTCGCTTGTATCTTTGCCTTCATTTGGTGCTGGTGACATGGTGATGTATTGCGCCATACGAGGACGTACAGCAGAGTTAGGACTACTGCCATGCGGCAACGCACTGTGCCAAATTACCAAATCACCCGCCTTACCTGCGACAGGCACTGCTTCATCCTGATGCTCACGAACCACTTGTCCTGGATTAGCATCTTCCGGTAGGCTTTTTAACCATTCTTCTAATTTACGGTGAAAACCGGGAATACAGGTAAACGCACCTTGATTGCCGGGGGTATCTGCCAGATATAGTACACCTTGTACCCTCAACCGCACAGGCATATCGTTTAGATTCATATCCCAATGCAAATAGGGACCTGGGAACTTCCAATTATCCCGTTCGGGCGGATTCATACTGGCTCGGTCAAAACTAACCCAGAGTTTTTCATTACTCCAGATTTCTGAGAACGCTTGATGCACACGTGGATACTGTCGGTTGTTCCATAAAGCTTGATGTTGATAGATTTCTACCATGATGCCGCGGCGTGGCGGATCAGTAGGATACCAACTATCCGGATTATCGCCATTCATTTCAAGGAAGTCCCATACAGCTTGTTCTGCAGCACGGCAATTTTCAAGGGGAACAGCCTCACGGACGACTACGTAACCGTTTTCTTCCCAAAATTCTAAGTCTTCTTTACTAAAAACAGGCATGAGTTTCTCCAATATTGGTAAAGATATACTTACACCATGATTAACAGCGCGCTTACAAAGCGCGCCTACGATAAATTTTACTTACAATCTGTATAACAACAAACGCTTATGATACAAAATGTTGCCGGGCATATTCAAGACGTTCTGGCACTCCAATATCAATCCATTCAGTTTCTACTTTGTGGACGTAAAGTTGGGATAGGTAAGGAAAGACATCCCGTTCAATAGAGAAAACTTCCTTTTGTGGAAAACCGTTAATGATAGATTGGTTAAAAAGAAAAACGGCACCGTTAGCACAACCGGGATGTGCAATTTGTTGCTTTTCCTTGAACTCAGTAATTCGTCCTTCTGTGTCAGCAACGATTTCCCCATAAGATGTCAGATCGGGTACCGAAACACCCAGCAATAATCCTTCCATTTCTGGACGCAAACAAGACAACATGTCTGCTAAAGAGAAGTTTCTCAACAGAATATCGCCGTGTAGAACAAAGACTGGAAAATCGTCAATGAAGCGAAATGCGTTTTTAATAGCACCACCGGTCCCAAGCGGTTTATCTTCTTCGGCATATCTGATCTTAACACCTGCATGCCTTTTTCCAACATGTTTATACAGCACGTCGTGCAGATGCCCAGAAGCGAGAATAACCTCGTTTACGCCAGCCTCAGACAAAAGTTTTAACTGCCATTCTAAAACGGTGCGATCACCAATTTTCAGAAGTATCTTCGGAAGTTTTTCTGTTGTTTTGCCAAGTCTTGTGGAAAGTCCACCACAGAGAATAATCGCTTGCATGAAGTAATTTCCTTAGTGGACTGTGAACATTTTCTACAACCTATCTCATAAATAGTTGGAGGGCTTTGAAAACCGGATTTCAAAATCCTGTAGGAGCGATCTCCGAATCGCGACCTGTCGGGAATCCAAATCAAGAAATCAACGGTATGAATGACGTTTAGTCATTCACCGGGTATGAATGCCTTTTGGTATTCCTCGGAGTTCCCTCCTACAAAGAGAATCAACTCATAACGAACCAACAAATCCTATTTATGAGATACGCTCTAACATCGATTCAATGAGCATGTTTCTCAGGGGCCAGCATTTACCTGAACTTGACCTGTGTTTGTATGTGCTTGCTTTCTATGTCCTCAAAGTCTGTAGGAATGCCTCAACACTCGGAGTTTGTAATGCGAGAACAACCAGCTGCTTCAGCTGTTCGAGATTAGAAATTGATTTAAGTGCTTGTTCTATGTTATGTAAGTCATTTTTGGGGAACCGTGTTGTAAGTATTGAGAGTATATTTTCCACGGTAGTTTCGCGCGCGCCTTGTTCAATACCTTGTTCAATACCTTGTTCAATACCTTGTTCGATTAGCACTTGTGCCATTGATGCTGCCATGGGAGTCACCTCCATTTGTTGCATGTTTTGGTCTATGAGTTGGACGAGTTCTTCATGTTCTGCTGCGGGTCTGCGATGTAGTATCAATGAAATGAGATACTTTATCGCCTCTTCTATTTGTCCCTTCTTGCCCGGACCAAGTGTGCCAAGATAGTCAACTGCGTCAACTAAAGCACGACTAATCGTTTCCTTATCTGCATGTTCCTGCTGAAGCACGGTCATCAACCATCCGAAGGGATGATCGGTCTTCGTTAATGTTTCCACATCTGTTTCCTTGACGCTGAGAAAAAGTATCTCACAATGTGGCACAAACTGTGTGAGTTCATCTGGGATGTCCATAATAGCGTCAAGCTGCAGTGGCGTTTTCCAAGTGCGATCCCCCGTATAAAACACTATAGGGAGTATCGGTGTTAACCGCCGTTCTGCTTTCGGTACATTGTTTTGCTCCCATGTTCTGCGTTCTGTGTCCCATATCATCAGCATGTAAAACAGCATTCGGAATCCCATTGTTTCATCCACTGTGGACTGGTGTTCAATGAGAATATAGATAACGATCTCACCGGTTTGTCCTTCACTTTTAAACGGCACACGGTAGACGAGGTCCGATTCCTGCGCTCTGAATATCTCCAGCACAAAACTCCTCTTAATCTGGTCAATCCGTTCAAAATCCATCTTTTCCGTTAGGTTGCCAGCGATGATCTGGACTAGGCATCGCAAGTTTTCTGTGTTCTGGAGCAACCATCTTGCGCTCTGATCAGGATAATGTTCGGTCGGTGTCCTCCAAAAATCAACGATTTGTTGTTCGTTTCTATTTTCCATGAACTCTTCAAATAGTTTCGGGAAGAAAATCAAATGCGTTTTCAATCTGCTCAAGTCGTAGTAATTCAAATTGTGGCGATAGATGGATTGCAATTACATCAAAACGGCAAGGGACATCTAACATGTTTTGTGTTTGTAAATATGCCAATGCGATTTTAGAAATTTGCCGCTGCTTCTGTTCAGTAACCGCGTATTGTGGCAAGCCATACTTTAAACTACGTCGTGTTTTAACCTCTACAAAAACGATTCTCTTATCTTGCTTTGCGATAAGGTCAATTTCACCGCGTTGGAAACGGTAATTTTGCGCAAGAATCTGGTAGCCTTTTTCTTTTAGATATTCAGCTGCGAATGTTTCACCGATTTTAGCAATGTCTGACAGTGAACGACGCATTTGAACTTCCTTGACTTCACCGCAAGATATAGTAAAAGCAAATTATTTATACGCCAGGGGCATTCCATAATTAGGAATTTGTTGGGTTTCGCTACGCTCTCCCCAACCTACAATTATGCTAATCCGGTAGCAATTTGAACGTATTCCTGTGAATTGCTGAAGCGCCGAACTGTGCAATTGCTTGACGATGCTGTGCTGTAGGATATCCTTTATGTTGCTCAAACCCGTAATTTGGATATGTTTGATGGAATTCAGTCATCAGTCTATCGCGTGTGGTTTTAGCGATAACTGAAGCCGCTGCGATGGATAAACTAAGGTTATCCCCTTTGGGAATTGCTTGTCCCGGTATGTTTGTTTTCGGCAGCTTGGAGCCATCCACAAGCAGATAATCAGGTTTGGGTGAAAGTTGTTGGACTGCTTCTGCCATAGCCCGCAGCGCAGCTTGTAAGATATTAAGCTTCTCAATTAAGCGATTATCTACTGAACCGACACCAACTGAAATTGCAACTCTTTGGATTTCATTAGTCAGCAATGAACGTTGTTTTGAAGTTAATTGCTTAGAATCTTTTAAACCTTCAATTTCGCAACCGACTGGCAGAATAACTGCCGCAGCTACGACGGGACCTGCCAAAGCACCTCTACCCGCCTCGTCAATCCCAGCAATTCGCTTGTATCCTTTCTGAAGGCAAGCACGTTCAAAAGCGTTCATCTCGTTATCTTCTTTGTTCTCTGACGCGTGCAGATCTACCTGTGCGATCCCTCAGGTAGTATAACTTTGCACGCCGAACAGCACCGTATCGTACAACCCGGATACTTTCAATATTGGGTGAATGAAGTGGAAAGGTTCTTTCGCTTCCTGTACCAAATGCAACGCGTCGGACGGTAAAAGTAGCACGAGTTCCGCCATGGGCTTTACGAATCACGGTACCTTCATACGCTTGAATTCGTTCTTTTTGTCCCTCTCGGATCCGTGTATTGACTCTAACAACATCGCCAGGTCCAAACTCAGGTATATCAGTTTTTTTATATTGGTTTTCTACGGATTCAATCAAATTCATTGTTTTTCCTCCTTTTCTCTATGATTCAATAAGACGGTTTATTTTCTGATGTTTGCAAAAGAGCAAGTTCTTCATCAGTAAGTTCAATATTTTGAAGTAAATCTGGACGGCGTTGCGCAGTACGTTTAATCGCTTCTGCATGCCGCCATTTTTTTATGTTCTCATGATGTCCACTTAACAGCACTTCTGGAACTTTCATTCCCTCATACTCAGCCGGGCGTGTATAGTGTGGATGGTCAAGCAAATCTTGACTGAAAGAATCCTCATGTGCAGACTCAAAATCACCTAATGCCCCTGGCAAGACACGTCCGATAGCGTCAATTAGCACAAGTGCTGCGATTTCACCACCACTCAAAACGTAATCACCAATTGAAATTTCAGTTGTGACAACTTTTTGACGAACCCTTTCATCAATCCCTTTATAGCGACCACATATAAGGATAAGATGAGATTCCAAAGACAACGTTTCAACGAGTGATTGTGTCAACGGGGTGCCCTGTGGCGTTAAGTAGACAATTTGTGCGTTAGATTCTGTGTTCAACGCTGCAACAGCTGCGAAAAGCGGCTCAGGTTTTAGAATCATACCTGCACCGCCACCATAAGGATAGTCATCAACAGTTTTATGTTTATCTGTTGTCCAATCTCGCAGATTATACACGTTAATGCTGAGTCGGTTTGCGTCCTGAATACGTCTTAAAATGCCGGTCTGAAGGGCGGGTGCGATTATCTCTGGAAACAGCGCGAGCACATCCATTTTCATCTTGTCGCTTGCCTATAATCGCTATTCTTCGGTCCTCGGTTCCTCAAGTAGTTCAAGAATTACCTTTTTGTTGCCATTCAACCCAGCTGTATAAAGCAGTGTTCTGATTGCTTTAAGTGTACGTCCGTATCTACCGATAATTTTACCTAAATCTGCTTCTGCGACACTCAATTCAATAATAACCACCTTTTCGCCAGTCACTTCGCGGACTACTACATCATCAGGATAATCAACAAGAGCTTTTACGACGTATTCAATAAGTTCTTTGAACATAACTAACTTTCTGTGGTTATACAAACAAAATATGAGTATGTATGCCAATCAGCAGGACTTGAAAAACTATTCTTCTTCAGCCGTTTCAGATACTTCTGTCGCAAGGACTTCCTGTTCGTTTTCAGACGAGTCTATATCCTCTGTTTCCATTGCTTCGTCTTCAGGAAGTGGTTTTCCAAGTTTCTCGTAAGTAAATTTCTTCCAGATACCTTCTTGAGAAAGCAATCTCTTGGCTGTATCTGTTGGTTGAGCACCCCGTCTTAACCATTTTAAAACTTTCTCTTCGTCAATTAGGACATCTGCAGGATCCGTTAAAGGATTGTAATGACCGAGACGTTCTAAAAATACGCCGTCTCGCTGGGCTCGTGCATCGGCTGCAACGAGCCTGTAAAAAGGACGTTTTTTTCTGCCGAGCCGTTGTAATCTAATTCTAACTGCCAAAAAATACCTCCTGGTATATAGTAAAACCTATAATTATTCTTATATTTTGGTGCTGTAGCGACTTGTAACTTATCACTAATGAATTGCGCGAATACAATAATCGGGCTTACAAAGCCCTCCTACAATAATACAAGAGGCGCAATGAATTGCGCGACTACAAACGTGTCTATTATGCTGCATTCGTTCAAATCAACGCCAAATGCACCTATGGCATTTAGCGGGTGTCACTGCGTTCAATTCAACCTACAAATTCTGTTTTATTTACGGCGTTTACGTTTTCGTGGCTTTCTCGACTTTCGCTGAGTTTGAGGGAGAACACCCATTTTACCTCCCATCTTTGGCATTGCCATGGATGCTTGTTGATTCAGCATGTTATTCATCATTCGGAGTTGGGAAACTAACTGATTAACCTGATTGACCGAGGTGCCACTTCCCTTGGATATACGGACTTTCCGACTCCTATCTAACAACTGAGGATTCTGTCTTTCCGCAGGTGTCATTGACTGGATCATCGCTTTGGCATATTTGAGATGGCTCTCATCCGGTTGTAGGTCTTTAACAGGCAATTGGTTCTTAAATGGGACGAGGTCCAACAATTGGTCAAGGGGTCCCATATTTTTCAGTTGTTCAAGCTGCGTGAGGAAATCATTGAAATCTAATCCTTTTCTCTCTGTCAGTTTGCGTTCTAATTCTTTCGCTTGGTCTTCGGTGAAAACAGCCTCAGCTTTTTCCATCAGCGTTTGGAAATCGCCTTGTCCAATAATACGCGATGCCATCCGTTCAGGATGAAATTCCTCAAGTGCAGCTGCTTCAATCTTCTCACCTACACCGATGAATTTGATAGGTTTCTCTGTAACAGAACGGATAGAAAGTGCAGCACCACCGCGTGCATCCCCATCCATTTTGGTCAAGATAACACCGCTAATATCCAAATCGTTATTGAAGTTTTCAGCAACGTTTACAGCGTCCTGACCTGTCATTGCATCAACAACAAGCAGAATCTCAGATGGATTCACCGCGTCTTTGATACCCTGTAGTTCTCCCATCAACGTCTCATCAATGTGTAAACGACCTGCTGTGTCTATGATAATACAATCGTAACCACGTTTCATCGCATCTTGCACAGAATCTTTAGCAATGTCAACGGGGGAAACGTCTGTCCCCTGCGCAAAAACTGGAGTTTCAATCTGTTCCCCAAGTACCTGTAGCTGCTTGATCGCAGCAGGACGATAAACATCCGCTGCAACCAGCATCGGATTACGACCTTCCTTACGGAATTTGAGTGCCAATTTGGCTGCGACTGTCGTTTTACCTGCACCTTGCAAGCCTGCTAACATCACAACCGTGGGACCGTTGGGTGCGATCTGAATCTTCGCAGATTCAATCCCCATCAACGTCGTCAATTCCTCTTTGATAATCTTTGCGATTTGGAGCTCAGGTGTGAGGCTACCCATCACTTCCTGACCAAGTGCGCGCACTTTGATGCTTTCAATAAAATCGCGTGTGACCTTGTAGTTAACGTCTGCTTCTAAAAAGGCGCGACGCACTTCGCGCAGAGAATCAGAGATGTTGTTCTCTGTCAATTTTCCCTGCCCTTTTATCTTTTGGAAGGTGCTTTGTAAGCGTTCACTTAGGCTCTCAAACATGGCTACGCATCCTATATCAAAGGGATTTAGTTATAGAATTATAGCAGATTTAACCGCCTCTGTCAAGTTTTTTTCGGGATTGATGGGTGTGTAAAGTTTTGGTTATTAAACCGAATATATTTTGTAGGAGGGAACTCCGATTCCCGCCAGTTCGCGATTCGGAGATCGCTCCTACAAGTTTTATCTGCATATTTCTACAAAAACTTTACATACCCTGGTGCTTGGGTTTGGTTGACATTTGATAACCAGAGATGGTATTCAGCGGGTTCGGTTTCCTAACCGAACCTGTGTAAATCGTGCGGTTAGAAACCGCACCTACCAGGGAGTGTAAACATATTTTGATTTCACTATAATCAACGCAAAGAAAAAGGCAGATATCTGAAAGATACCTGCCTGTCCGATAAACAGCAAAACCGACACGCTTTAGTCATTAAGTAATTCTGCGAGTCGTGCGTATGCTATGGTGATCTCTTTCCTCACCTCAGCAATATCAGCATTGAGACCGTCTATCTCTGCCTCAAGCAGCTGGATTGTATAAGCCACCGAGTTATATTCAGACTCTCGCTCGGTGCGATATTTCTCTAAATCCGCAATCACGGCTAACCAGTCTGCGCGTTCTGCATCGTTGTCAGCGGCCGCCAGCTCGGCTTTGGCACTGGCAATATACATATCCACATTGGTGATTGTGTCCGCAATATAAGAAAGGTTACGTCTCGTTGTCTCAATATCCGACTGCTTTGAAGCAACGGATTGCTCCAAACGCGTCAACTCTTGTTCCAAAGATGCAATTTCGTCAAGTAATGCCTCTATTTCCGCATCGTTTGCGTTGGCAGTGTTGGTGAGAGTCGCACCGAGAAAGAGTGCGATAAACAAAAAAAGAGTATACGCTGTCCAGCGTTTCATGGTATAATACTCCTATGGTTTTGTCGCGATAAAACGTTATCGCGACAAGATTTAAAAAGATGTTGCAGTCGGCAGGTTGGTTGATGCCCCCTGCCGGCTGCGGTAGCTTAGATTAAAAAGATGCTGCAGTCGGCAGGTTGGTTGATGCCCCCTGCCGGCTGTAGCAGTTTTGATAAGGTTGATTATTTTTCGTCAAGTTGCAGCTGTTCTATTACAGCATCGGCAAAATCCGAATCCCAATTTTGCGTTAGGTTCTCTCGAATACTCTGGAAGAGGTCGCTATGTCTTTGGCGCGGCGTTTGTTTGATCACTGAACGAAGTCTCGTAGCATACTCGCTTTGGAGTGTTTCAGTACGCCTTTGTAGTTCTTGCCGTGTGTGTTCTGTTGGAAAAAAGGACTGATATTCTTCATCAGTGAGGTGAGGACGTATCAGAACATCCGGATATTTTTGATAAAATTCAGTGTTTAGAGTTGACATCTGTTGTGTCCATGTAAATGTTGGCGTTTCTGCTGTGATATTAGACTGTTGCGGCCGCGTCTCTGCTTCAGAGGCAATATCGGTTTGTGCCCGAACCTTATTTATGTCAGCTTGCTTATTTGGAGTTTCGGTGCTTTTGTTCTTACGCTGGAGAACTCCGTTTGGATTGGTGATAAATTCTTCCCTTATGAAATCCATTATATCTGCGTAATCACTTGCAAATTCAGCATCCATTTGTGCCATTTGTGCGTCAAAAACTTCATCATCCGCGAGACTCTCCTTGTGAAGTTTCATCACCGCTGCAACTTTTTCATTAATACGTGCATCCTCTTTGTCCAACCTTTCAAACATCTTGTTAATTTCTTGATGCCTTTTTATGAAAGCTGCAGCTTGTGCTTCATGCTCTTGTCGCCTTTTGCGTGATGCTTCCTGTTCTGCCTCAATGACTTTGTATTCACGGGCGGCTGCCTTTTTATGTTCGCGTTTGTCTCGCTTGGTAAGAGGTGCCCCCGATTCCACTTTCGCCATGAATTGTGCATCTACTTCCTCAAAGGGTAACTCTGGTCCTCTTTCTTTGGTCTTGATAAAGACAATAAGAGAAACAGATATAAGTAAGAACAAAGAGGAAATTATCCATATTATACGTTTTCGTGTTATCATCAGGGGCACTCCTTTTATTTAGTCTGAATCTCGATCATTGATATATTCGTTGTATTCACTTATCAGACTGTCAAAATCATAAGGGTCTGGCGGCGGCGGATCATCGGGACGCATCGCCTTCTCTGCTTGGTAAGCAAGAATAAGTCTTTTTGCTTCCTTTGCTCTGTCTCTGCGTTCCTTCTTTTTCGCCTTTATGTCACCCTTGATAGATTTTTTTTCAGCTTCAAGGGCTACTAACTCAGCTGCAAGAGTGTCAACAAGTTTTCTCTCTCCATTAACAAATGGTTCTATCCGTTCGATACGCTTCAATTGTTCAAGACACTTGCCATTAACCTTTTTTCGTTCCTTCTTTTTCGCTTTGAGTTCGCGCTTAAGGGTTGACCAAGTGGTGCGCCAACTGTTAAAAGAAGTACGCGCCGATAAATAGCCTTCCATCGTTTCATAGTCGGAATAATTTTCTATATAGAATCTGACATCAGCGAAAGCCATATTCTTATTGGTGCTGGCTGTTTCTATATCGCTTTCCAGTTGAGAAATCTGACTGTCTATGTTCATTAACTCTGCTGCGGCGTCGGTATAGAGTTGTCGGGCGTTATCAAGTCCCGATTTAAATAATTGATACCTAAGGTGGACTTCCTTCACTTCAGCATTCTTTTTGTCAATCTTTTTCTTGACTTTATCCTTCTTTTCCTGTAGCGTATCTATCATATCATTGGCAAGACCGACATACGTTACAGCGTCCGCTATGCCACTTAAAAGTGATGTCCACCATGCACTTATGACGGGTAAAGCGAAACAGAATAGCAATAATAAACAAAGGACCTGCCGCTTTCTTCTTGTTGTGTTTCTCATTATCATGATAATCTCCTTATCGGATACAATCCTGTATCCAGTTGGGCTGATTTAAGTTAGATTGTAAAAATATCTAACCTTCATCCATCTATATGGTATTTCCATATAGCGGTCATTTTGGATTTGACAGACCCTCAAGGAGATGTTGGCAGGATAAAGTGAAAAGTTGCTGTCAACTGTTCCCTTTCGGGCTCGCTGGTTTCCATAATTCCATAGCAGCAAATTTAAGTCTGTGCTAAAATGAAAACCAGCCCTGTCATAGTCGCGATATGGCATGGCTACGCGCTGATTGTGCTTTTGTAGAGATTAGCACTGTCGGCGCGCCCCCACTCGGGGGTTAGCGTGCCCAGGTGTAACACACGCGTTCCGTGCATTCCTAACACCTTGTGTAAAGTATACACAACTTTACAAAAATGTCCACTACTTTTTTAAGTAATTTCTGACATCCTTAAATATTATACACCATTTACGTTTTTATGCAACATTTTTTTTACTTTTTGGACAGAAATATTTAATTTTAAGCATTTTTTGTTAATAAATTTACTGAAGGTTTATATTGTAGGTTGGGTTGAGGGACGAAACCCAACATCAAACGCTTGGACATACAGGAAATGTTGGGTTTCGTGCCTCAACCCAACCTACGAAATAAGCAGGGTTATTCAGTTTTAAGAATAATCGGTTAATAGGTTTTACTGTGAGTTTATATTGTAGGTCCAAATCAACGCAGCATGCGCTTTTGGCATGCTGCGTGTTGAGTGGACGAAACCCGACAGGATCGCACTGTCACATTAAGATTGTCGGGTTTCGCTTCGCTCTACCCGACCTACAATGCGACTATAAAATATTAACGTTTGCAATAAAATGCACAGAAAAACTGAAAACTGAATAATCCTACGAAATAAGGCAATCACAAGACTATAATCTGTTGGGTTTCGTGCCTCAACCGCGCCAAATACCATGCGCGTATTTGGCGTTGATTCACTACGATAAATTTGGCAAATTGTCTACAATCTCAACCGTTCGCAAACTCACACCGATAACCCGTCCAATCAAATCCACAATATAGCGCGGTGCATCCGCACGGTTTGGGTCGTTCACAATACCGCTGCGTTTGTCCACCTTCACGCGATACTGGTCAACAATCCACTCCAACGCAGAACGTGTGCCGAGTCGATAATCAAACACCTCCGCGGGGATACCGTCTATTGTGAGGAAATCGTTGTAGACCAACTGCGTTTTGTCTCTGGACAGTTTCATTTTCTCCACACGCCAATCTACCGGCATGTCAGGCGTTTCTATGGACTTCACACCGTCATATTTCGGTTGCGACTCATAGGCAACGTGGATGTCTGCTAACTGTGCGCCAGCGTTAGCAAATCCCCAAAAATCTTCTGCAAACGGGATATGTGGCAAATCGCGCTTAAGGTTTGCCTGATACTTCTCACGATACTTATGATGGTGCAAAATGCCGTAGGTATAGTGGAAGATGTCCCACTTGCTAATAGTGTCATCGCCGTAGTGTTTGCGGAATTCTGCTAATGCCCAATCGGTGATGTTTTCTTGGCGGTTTGTGCCGTCTTCGTTGTAGGTGTAGAAAGGGAAGCATTGAGTTTTTTCAAACGCCAAATCAAAGGTAGGAATACTATTTGAAGCAAGGCATCCAAAGCCTTTTCTATCACCTATGCCAGCAACACAAATCATCTGATTTTCGGTCTCGGTCTCTGGTGTTGGCAAAATCCGAAATTGTTGATAACGTTCTTCAATCCAAAAATTATCAAAGTAAAGGAATCTCTGACAGAATGGGCGGAACAAGGTATTGCGAAAGTGTGACTCTTCATAGCTGCTGAATTCTAATTTTTTCAGTGATGCCTTAACTTGACGACTCCATTTTATACGTGGGTCATTCGTATCAATGAAATCTTCAATAGGGGTTTTAGGGTCATGTCTCCTTTTCCTGTCAACAACAGTGTTGTATATCTCGATAAATGTCCGAACCTGTTCCTGTAAACGTGCCAAGTCAAATGAATATACTAAATTATCTCTGCTAGAAACTATACCAGCAGAATAAAGATTAAAGATCGCTTCTCCTCCACGTGCGGATTTTTTCGTTTCTTTAGTTCCCATGGGCATAAACGTATCAAATTCAGCGTGCAGTCCTTCGTTAAGCCATGTATGCCGTGCATCAGGTTGAATCGGTTGCCACTCAATACCGCTAATATGTTGACTTTCATTTAGAAAATTGAATTTGTTATTTTTGTTCCACAACTCATTGGTTCGGTAGTAAAAGATTTGTGCTGCTTCGGATGCATTCTGCTTTGTTTTGACAAAAAAGTTAATACTCACTCCCACGCGAATCCCGAACACATTTGCATCGGATACCTTCAATCCTTTTCTTGCATTGCCACCTAAATCCATAATATATATAGCGTCAAAATCTTCTGTGAGATGTTTCCGCATCCCATCAAACGCTATACCTTCAAGGAAACTATTGTTAGTTACGAATGCCACAACGCCTTCCTCGCCAATTCTATCTGAAGCCCACCGAATTGCTTTCACATAAGGATCGTAAAGCTTATTCCTTAGTGTCGCTTTGGAATCTGCTACGTAGGTCTCCGCAATTCTACCGTCCATCGTCTCATACTTCCGATTTTTATTATTATCATTTTCATTGACTTGCTGTGCATTGTAAGGCGGATTGCCAATAACGACAAACATATCCGCTTTTTTCTGCCGTTCCACCCGTTCTGTGTTTTCCTGTGTGAAAAGTGTCATCTGCTGGTCTTCAAGCAATTCAAAGGTATCCGCAAGCGTGATGCCCTCAAACGGCAGATAGGTCTGTGTGCGCTGAAAGTACTCCTGCTCAATGTTCAAACTCGCGATGTAGTATGGCAGTAACATCACCTCGTTGCAATGCAACTCGTGCCGATATTTCTCCTCTAACGCTGTGCCTTGAATGTCCTGCATCAGTCGGACGATGAAGTTGCCCGTGCCGACAAACGGGTCAATGATATGCACGCCCGTATCCGAAAGTGAGCGTCCGAACTCGGTTTCAAGGATATGCGACACACTTTTGACCATAAAATCCACAATTGGTTGTGGCGTATAGACGATGCCGTGTGTATCTGCAACACCCTCCGAAAACCCTTGAAAAAACTTCTCATAGAAGGTGTTGAGGAAGTGCTGTTTTTGTGAAAAATCTCTGCAGTACGTGGCTGCTTTTTCAAGGGCGACATAGAAGCGGTCTAAAGGTTTAAGAAACGCCTCACGACTGAATGCGTGTCGGATAAGTTCATCAACGACATTTTCTATCTCGCGTGCAATGATGTTTCTACGGGTGAAAGCGGAGTTGTTAAAGACTGTTCGGAAGATACGTTCGGTGAGAATGTGCTGGATAAGCATCTCCTCAACGGCGGCACGTGAGAGGTCGGGATTGATGGCGGTACGGCAGATTTCGTAAAAGTCCGTGAACGCTTTTTTGAACCCCGCATCTGTTTCGTACCGCTGCTCAATAAGTTCCATCAGTTTGTTTGCAAGGTCAGGGACATGCGCTCTGAAGTCGGTAACGGCTGTCTGCCAATTGTCCAGTGCGGGTGCAGTATATGCAAACAGGTATTTGAGAGACTCAACAAGGTTTGCTGAGTCAGAAATATCCAAGTCCAGTGCTACCTGTCCGTTCTGAATCAAGATGCCGCGTTCTGGTGTTTGGAACAGGATATTGTCAAGTGGGTAACCTGCATCTCGTTTTTGCTGCACCGCTATGTCAAGGTCGTCATCTATATCTTTCGCTTCCCAATAGGCGAGTGGAATACCGTATTCGTCTATTACGGCACCGTCAATCACGATGCGGTCGTCTGTTGCGGTGCGCATGGCGTATTGTGGGATAAGCGTTGCGTTCAGCTGTCTGGCGCAGGTGTTGAGCAGCGTTTCAAAAGGCGCACTCACCGCGCCTTCGTGTGTCACATCGTGCTGTTCGTATTGTTGTAAGGTGGCGTAGTAGTCACGGATGGGTTTGTGGGTCGGTTTTAGGTTGAGGTTCGGCATGGGTGTATGTTAGTTGTAAGTTAGGTTCTTAAGTTAACAGTGCTATAAGGGCAATAACCACAGCACCGACAGCAGTACACAGAGGGAGAACATTCAACACTTTACTGCTACCTTCTTGCTTACCTTCCAATTTCCCTTTTATCCAACCGACATCGCGTTCCAAAGTTCCTAAACGTGTACTATTTTCTTTTGCTTGTGCCTCAATCCGCGACAAGGCTTCAAGGACTCTTTCTCGAAAATCTTGATCAGACATTTCAATACCTCCCGTGTGCAGTGTCCGTACAGGATAACATACGCTGATGCATAAGTCAAGTTACCCTTGACAGAACTCCGATTTTGTGGTAAAACCATGTTATGAAAAACACAACTGTAAACATTATCTACATCTTATGCATAATAGGTTTCTATTTTGGGAGTCAAGGGTGCGCCCTCAATTTAGACACGGGTGGTTCTGTCTCAGGAATTATTGAAAAATCTGGCGAGTTAACAGAAAGTGAGGTTTGGGACGGACGTATCTATATTACAAGTACCGTTATTGTTCCAGAGGGTGTAACGCTCACGATCCGTGCGGGGACGATTGTCGGTTTTGAACCAGCAGATAATCCCAGCGAATTGATTGTGCATGGCGAACTCTATGCAGAAGGTGCTCCTGACCGGATGATAGTCTTTGGCTCTTTAGGCAAACAATCGGAAGGGAAAACTGAAACAGATTCAAAGAACGCAACGCGACAAACGTTCACAAGGGATATGCTAAAACAGCAAATTACGATGTCGCCTGAATCTACAACGCAAGCAACAACCGCAGCACCGCCAAAAGCAGGAGATTGGCAGGGTATAAAAATTGAAACTGGGAGTCCAAATAGCCGACTCACGTACTGTCGTATCCAGCATGCTACTTATGCAATAATATGTGAGACAGATACTGTCCAAATTGAAAGATGTCTATTCAGTGAAAACAAAATCGGCGTACTTTGCGAGAATACCAATCCGACTATTACTGCCAACGAATTCAACAGAAATGGTACTGGTGCGCAATTTCGGGGTACCGCTGCACCCGAGGTAGAATATAACGAATTCAATGCCAACCGAAATGGACTTGTCTGTGAAGACGATTCACGCCCGCGTATCCAACATAACAATATCCGATCAAATTATGATTATGCCATCATCTGCTATTCGTCCTCGTCCCCAGAGATCGTTTCTAACAATATTACGTTGAACAGTGGATGGGCAGTCTATGACGGTGGAAGACTCCGAGACAATTATATCAGTGGAAACAAACTGGTGGGACCTAATGTCACTGAACTGAGCATCGGAACACAGGGCGAGCAGTTTTATGGAGTTGACGAAGTATTTGATCCGAGAAACTCACCAGTGTCAGAGGCTGGCGTACCGAGCGACAATTTTTAATTCAAAATGAGTCATATCAAAGCATATCTTGAACTCATCCGCTATCCGCTATTTGCGATTCCAATTGTCGCGACACTTCCGGGCGCGCTTATTGCAAGTGAAGGACAATTGACGTGGCGCGTTGTAGCTGCACTGATCATCGCGATGTTCGGCTACTTTGCGGGGATGATAAAAAACGACTATTTTCACCGTGAAACAGACGCACTGACAAATCCGGACCGTCCGCTCCCTTCAAATCGGCTAACACCTAAGCAAGCACTGTTGCCTGCAAGCATCATCTATGCGCTCTGTGTTCTCAGCGGATTTTTGCTGAACGTGAAAGCGGGTTTGTTGGTAATGGCGTTAGTCGCAATTTCGCATCTCTATAATGCGATTTTCAAAGCGAAAGGGATTTTAGGGAGCTTGACACTGCCTTTAGGAATTGGGTTGTTGAACGTTTTCGGTGCATTGGTCGTAAGTGGAAGTGTTCCGCGGTTAGTCTGGTATGCTTTTGGGGCGACAACACTCTACGATTTAGGCACGCATATAACAACTACATTTAAAGATATTTCACGTGATAGAGAACAGGGCATCACAACAACACCCATGCAACTCGGTATTCGTCCAGCACTGTTATTGGCTGCTGCCGCAACGATATTAGCATTCGTCATTGCACTTTTACCGTATTGGTTGGAAGAACCGCTTGCCCAAAAATCCTATGCTGTCTGGGTAATTCTGGGGATGCTTGCTGCGGTAATAACCCGTATCCCGCTTTATCTGCAACCAAACGAGAAAAACGGTTATTTTGCGTTAAAGGGATCAATGATAGGTTCAATTCTCTTTTTTCCGTGCCTAATTGGTGTGCAAGTTTCTTTTGTTATTTCTATATCTATTATTTTGCCTTTACTATTGATTACAGTATTATTGTTAAGAACATCACGACAAGAGGTTTGAAGATAAAAAATTAATGGTCTGGCAACTTTCAAATTGTAGGTCGGGTTGAGTTTGCGACACCCGACATGACACTATAAAAGTCGGGTTTCGCTAACGCTTCTACCCGACCTACGAAATAATGTAATATTATCATATAGAAATGGTATATTTATAAGGATAAACATGAAAAATATTGTTTTACTAATTACCGATACATTCCGCTATGACAACCTCGGTGAACGGGCAGAAAAACCTATCCGCACACCGATGCTGGATAAATTTGAGGCGGAACGCGCAACCGCTATAGACAAATTCTATATGAGCAGTTTTCCTACAATCCCACATCGGACAGATGTTGCGACAGGCACATTGGGATGGCCTCACTACGGGTGGCAACCCATTGATCAGAGCGGTCCAAACCATATCGCACAACTCTTAGGTGGACAAGGATACGCTACACAGTTGATTTGCGATTGTCCGCATCTGTTCAATGCCCGATTCCAACAAGGATTTCAGGCTGCTTTCCAACACCGTGGACAAGAAGGTGATAAACCGCTGCTTCATCTGAATGACGAAATACAGACTATTATGCCAGATGAAAAGACACGTCCGAATCCTTCTTTTCGTGGGAACACCTTGCCCAACACGCACCGCTGGACAAACCGATATTACCAATACGAGGCAGAGACGTTTTCTGGTAGGACATCGCAAACCGCAATACGATTCTTAGAAGAGAACTATCACTCAGGACCTTTCTTCCTTTGGGTTGATTTTTTTGATCCGCACGAACCGTGGGATCCCCCTGAATACATAGTCAAACGTTACGATCCAACCTATTCTGGACCGCCAATGCTGCACCCGAACTATGGACGGTCATCTATTTATACCGATGCGGAGTTGCATAACCTGTGGGCACACTATGCTGGCGAATCCGAACTTGTGGATCGACACATCGGACAGATTGTTCAAAAAGTTGATGACCTTGAAATTTGGGATGATACGCTTGTTGTCGTGATGTCAGACCACGGTATGTCCATTGGTGAACACGAAAGGACAGGAAAATCTAACATTGATTCTGAAGATCCGCGATATTGGCCTACTTATCCAGAGATTAATCATCAAATGTTCATGATTGCTGGTGGTGACGTTCCACAAGGACAACGTCTTGATATGATTGCACAACCGATGGATATTCTACCAACGTTGTGTGATTTAGCAGGGGTCACGCTTGAACCTCGGAAACCTTTTGAGGGGCGTTCCTTTGCAGATGCGCTTCTTTCTGGTGATTCTCAACACAGAGAATATGCTGTAACAGGTACTCACATCGGGGCACGCGATGGTACTGTGCCGCGACGAGCGACAACACCGTTCCTTGTCACTGAACGTTGGGGATACGCACCCGTTGGTGAATATGGCACGCCTGAGTTGTTTGATTTGACAGTTGACCCTATCGCAACGAATAATCTCGCTGAGGACAATACCGCACTTGTTGCTGAATTGCATCAACTCTTTATGGCACACCTATTGGAACATAACGCACCAGAGAATTTCTTAGCACTCTGGCAGGAACCTCCCACAGGAGATGGCAAAGGTAAATGGTCAATCGATTATCCAGAAGAGGATAAGGAATAGAAGTGTTGATACCAATTAACAGGATTTATCTTATTTTCTTGGCATTAGGCGCGTTTACAAAACGCGTCTACCGTCTGGGAAATCGCGTAAATTTGGCATGATTCCCGTATTAAAACCTCTTAATTGTTGTAAAGAAATGAAAGTTTATGGAAACTTCAAATTCGTTGCATGATCAACTCAGACATATTGTAGGTGAGGCTGGCATACTGTCAGAGGGACAAGTTTCTGACTATACTTATGACAGTTGTATTCCAAAAATAGTTGTCATGCCTGCATCCGTTCAAGCGTTACAAAATGTACTTCGCTTTGCGTCAGAGCAGAATTTGTCCGTTATGCCTGCTGGGTCAGGGACAAAACTCGGAATAGGCAACTTAGCACAAGAAACCGATATTGTCCTTGCCACAACTCGTCTAAACAAGGTAATTGAATACGAACCAGCAGACTTGACAGTGACAGTGGAGGCGGGAATTCGTTTGGCTGAACTTCAAACAGAGTTGGCAAAAAATCGTCAATTTCTACCGTTGAATCCGCCTTATGCAGACCGATGTACTATCGGTGGGATTGTATCAACTAACGCCAGTGGTCCGCTGCGTCTCCGATATGGAACATCACGAAATTTGGTTTTAGGCATGCATGTCGCCCATGCTACTGGCACAGTTGTCAAAAGTGGTGGAAAAGTCGTAAAAAACGTTGCGGGATACGATCTCAACAAACTTTACATCGGTGCATTTGGAACGCTCGGTATTATTACAGAAGGGACGCTTAAATTAGCACCACTACCTACACGACAAGCAATACTCGGTATCCAGTTTCAAACCATCAAAGACGCAGTTAACACCGGATTAAATATCGTCTATTCACAGACACTGCCAACTTTCGTAAATCTGTTCTTAAACGTTGAGATTAATCAATTCCATGAGGAAAAACCGACCCTGTTAGTCGGATTTGCCGGGGATCCTGAAACTGTAGCATGGCAACTCAATTCGATTCAAAATCTCGTGGAACAAAACGACGCGATTGGTGTGCAAAAAATAGAAGGGGAATCACACGATAATATCAACCATGTTATTCAGGAATTTTCAGTTGTAGATCGTAAATCCGATACAGTTCTTGTAAAAGTAAATCTCAAACGGACTGATATTGCAGAATTTGCCGAACATGCATTGAAAGATACTTGTCAAATGATGATACTGTTGGGAAACGGTGTGCTTTACCTTAAAATTCCTATAGATTCTGCCATCGATTTTCAACAACTTGCAAATACACTCACGCACCTACGTCAACGTGCAATAAATTTAGGGGGAAACCTTATTATAGAGGCTGCTCCGCCAGAACTGAAACGACTGGTAGATGTCTGGGGTCCGATAGGAGGCACTCTCAACTTGATGCAACAGGTTAAGGCAAAATTTGATGTTAAGAGTGTATTAAACCCTGGACGTTTTGTCTCAAGTATTTAGTATTAGTAGATTTTAGAATAATTTATACACTTTGCGCCAGCGAGGTTAGGAAACCTCGCCTACCGAGAGCTGAATGATTTCTTGAAGTACCATGCCCACATTTTTGATAAGCCGTTCCGAGTTGTTAAACCCTATCATTAAGTATGCATTGAAAAGGGAGATGATAACATGGAAAACACAAAAGGGAGGATTCTGTGGATTGATAGCGCATTAAGAGTACCGTTGGCAAATCCATATTTGAAGTCTGAGCAGAAACTTTACGTTCGATTTTTAGAGTATCACGGATATGATGTATCCTTAACAGATAGCGGTGATGAAGGGATCGCTTTACTCAAAGATAATACGTTCCACGGTGTATTATTAAATTATGAAATACCAACGGGAAAAGGTGATTTGCTTTCACTTATTCGGAAAGAAGATCCGCATATTCCTATTATTCTGCTGACGAAGTCAGGTGGACAAGAGATAATGGAGAAAGCAAGTCTTCATGGTGTTGACGATGTCTTAATAATGCCGACAAACCCCAGACAGTTGGTTTCATCACTTGCGTTTTTACTTGAAAAACAGGATATTCGAGAGACATATACACCACAAGCGTACGTCAATAACTTTAATAAGCAATACACGCTGGAACACAATCAAACTCATACTTTAGCCGATGAATATCAACATGATTGGCAAGCATGGATAGACGCATATATCCATTTTGTTGAATGGGATATTAAATTAGATACGCTTTCTAATGTTGATGAGCTTAAAACAATCCATGCGAGTGAAAAACGTGAAGCCAATTCTGTTTTTGCTGACTATATTCAAAACACTTACAGTTTGTGGCTTGAAAATGAAGATTCTCCTACTTTGTCTGTGGATGTTTTTTACAAATATGTAATTCCAGAGATTCAATTGGGAAAATCTGTACTATTTGTCGTAATGGATTGTATGCGGTTGGACCATTGGTTGAAGATTGAACCGCTGCTCTACCGTGATTTCCAGATGACAAAGCACTATTACTATTCTATTTTGCCGACATCAACCCATTATGCTCGAAATGCTATTTTCAGCGGTTTATTTCCGCGAGATTTGGCTGAACGATACCCAAATCTGTATGCAGAACCGAATAAAGAACATACAAGTATCAACCGTTATGAAAAAGAACTCATGTATTTACAACTTGAACGGCATGGGATAGTGCTAAAACCATCACCACATTACTTCAAAATTTTCGATGCACGCGGTGAAATTCAATATCTACAGTGGTTAACAGATGCAAACCGAATTAGTTTGGCAGCAGTAGTCGTCGATTTCCTTGACATGTTGACGCACCTCAGAAGTGAGGTGTCTCTATTTCAGCAACTAATTTCAAATGAAGAAGCGTTTCGGATGCTTGTGCAAACGTGGTTTCAGAATTCACGGCTTTACAAAATAATCAACCTTGCAGCTGAACGTGGAATTACGACAATAATTACTTCAGACCACGGTTCAGTGCTATGTCAAAACGCAGTCAAAATTTCAAGTCCGTACGAACTTTCGAGTGGACTGCGCGCAAAAGAGGGCAAAGACATATCCTGTTCTCCTGAAGCAGGCTTGTTGATAAATAATCCTGAAGAATATAGATTACCACATAGCGCATCAGAAAAGAACTACATTCTCGCTAAAGAAGATTACTACTTTGTATATGAAAGGCAGTTTAACATATATAAAGAGATGTTTCAGGACAGTTTCCAACACGGGGGCATTTCATTTGAAGAGATGATTCTGCCATGTATTGTCCTTGAACCGCGGTGAGGTAAGTAGTCAAGTAAACTGTCAAATAGTTTTTTACGTTATCAGGAATCAAAACTTATACCAATTCTATAAATTATTTCTCTTTAAAAAAGCAAGAGGCGCAATGAATTGCGCGACTACGAACGGTTTATTTCTTTAAGAGAAGTTATTTTTGAGAAATGGTATTACTTGAATATTCTCTTACAAGGAGAAGAAACGTATGCTAAAAAACACCAAACCTAATAAAACTTCACTTTGGGTACTATTAACATTTATCACAATAATATTTCCGATTTGCACACAAGCACAGTTTCCTGATTTCGACCTTTCTGATAATCAACCTGTAGAAAAATTAAGTGCTGAAGGTTTTATCTCTTTGGATAAGGTCCAACCCGGCAGAGACTTCAAAATTGCAGTTGTAGTGAAGATAGCAGAAGGATGGCATGTCAATGCTAATCCCGCCCGCGAAGGACTGATCCCCACTGAGATAACATTTCCCGAAACACCGAACTTGACTTTTGGGGAAGTAATATATCCGACAGGTGACACACTCAATCTCGCTTCAATAGGAGAAGCACCAGTCTATCACAATACTATCACTATTGGTATCCCTGCGACTCTGCTTCAAAGTACACCAATTGGATCTACAACTTTGGATATGCAGCTTCGTTATCAAGCGTGTAATGATGAACAGTGTCTGCTACCTGAAACACTAAATTTTACCATACCGATTAATGTTGTCAGTTTAGCTGAAACAGCACAACAGACTCATGAGGCTATTTTCGCCAATATTGCATTTGATACCACAACAAACGACAGCGGTGAAGATCAAGGTGGAATTGCAGGTGCACTTTCTGGGGGGAATTTATGGCTTGCATTTCTACTTGTGTTTGTCGGGGGAATAGTAACGAGTTTGACGCCATGTGTGTATCCTCTAATTCCGATAACGGTTTCTATTTTCGGTGCAAATGAATCTTCCGGTATTCTCAAATCCTTTCTGCTTTCTGTTGTGTATGTATTAGGAATAGTTGTTACCTATTCAATTTTAGGTGTTGCGGTCGCGTCAACAGGGGCAGTTTTTGGTCAGATTATGGCAAATCCTTGGGTAATTGGTTTCATCAGCGTGATTCTTGTTACACTTGGTTTGTCTATGTTCGGTGTCTTTGAAATACGCTTACCTTCTTCAATGCAAAACAGATTGAATACTGTCGGTGGAACTGGATTTATCGGTGCGTTTGGGATGGGAACTGTTGCGGGGGTGATCGCCGCGCCATGCACAGGTCCTGCTTTGGCCGCTGTCTTAGCGTATATTGCTACAACGAGCAGCTTAGTAATCGGATTCTGGCTAATGTTTACGTATGCTTTGGGTATGGGGATATTGTTCATTTGCATAGGGACATTTTCAGGCTTGATTTCCTCCTTACCGCGTTCAGGTGGATGGATGTACGTTTTGGAAAATATCTTTGGAATTGCGATCATCACGATGGCACTGTACTTCCTCAAAGATGTTAAAATCTTTGCTCCTTTGACAAGTTTTTTACAAAATTCGCTCCCATTCTTTGGCATCGCTGCCGGTTTAATTCTTATAGGCTTGCTTCTCGGCAAGTTGACACAACGTTTTAGTGGGATCTCTGCGAGGATGAAAGTCCGCAAAGCATTTGGACTTTTAATAGTTATAGTTGGGGCATTTATGATTGTAGGAGGACTTCAACAACCCGTTGCTGGGGCACATCTGAACTGGGTTTATGATGAGCCAACCGCATTAGAAACTGCAAAACAAGAAAACAAATTGGTGATGCTTGATTTTTACGCGACGTGGTGTAGTGCCTGCAATGAACTGGATCATAAGACTTTCTCCGACCAAGCTATTGTTGATAAATTAGAGAATTACATTACGGTCAAACTTGATTTTTCTGCTGAATCCGACAAGGCATTAACAGAAAAGTACCAGATTCGCGGATTACCTGTTGTTATTTTTATGGATGCTCAAGAAAACATTTTTAAGCGGATTGAAAAGTTTGTTGATGCAGAGGAGATGCTAAAGATAATCGAAAACGTTGAAGCTGAATCTACTAAAGGTAGTGATTTATAAAGGGGACACACATGGAATTTAATAACCAGATTGAAAAGAAGTCGTTTTTTTCCTTTAAACGATGGCTTTTATATACCGAAATCATTGCAATTATTGGGTTTGTCGTGCTTGCTGTACTCTATACTCAGCGAGGTGGAGCCGAACCTAAATCCCTTCCGTTATCTGAAGTTGAGACTCTAATTGCTGAAGCAGATTCACACTTCGAAAATCAAGACTTAGGTAGATCAATATACCTCTATTGGCAAGCACTCCAAGCAATGGAAAGTGAAAAAACTGATGACAATAAAATGGATCGCTTGCATGCGAACCTCCGTATAGCAGAGATCTACTCCCAAAGTAATTGGTTAAAAGATGCGAAGTCGCGCCTACAACATGCTTCAAATATCCAACCTGATCATGAAGATGTTCTTCTCTTAAGTGGTAAACTCTTTCGCGATGAGGGGGCGTTAAAAGAGGCAACTGAACAGTTTTTAGCAGTGTTAGAAAAGAACTCTAAAAATGCTGAGGCACTCTATCTTCTCGGCGTTCTGTATCAAGGGAACAAGCAGTATGAAGCGGCATCCACACATTATAGAGCAGCGATTGAAAGTGATCTGGAGTTCAAACATATTCCGTCTGAAAAAGCACCTATCGGTGTGCTTGCGCGCCTTCAATTATCACGTACCTATAATAAGATGTTCAAAAATTATAGTCTCCTTGATCGAGAACTCACCGATGAAGATTACGCTGAAATTTTACGACTTGAAACACAGTCAATTTTTCTTTTAGAGGAAGCACTTCAAAAACAACCAGATATGCAAGAGATTGTCAATGACCTCATCGGTTTACTCCATAGACGTGCTTTCACACTTAAACGCGAAGCTGCAACGCGCCCGTATGCAGACGCGTTGGAAGTCTATGAACGCATTGTGAAACTTGACCCGACAGATGTAAAAGCTTGGCAGGAGATGGCTGAAATTTATGATGGTTATCTTATGGATAAACAGAAAGCACTCGAAATGTACCGAAACGTCTATGAACTTGAACCGCACGCAACTTACTTAGCAATAATCAAATCACTCGAAGAAGAAATTGGTGCGGAAAACGGAGAATTGGAATAATGCAACTTGATCTAAAATTGACTTTTTAACGCTGAAATTTCCTAAAAAGATTTGCACAACATGCACATTGATATTTATTTAATGTTTTACAAATTTTCTGTTTAACTTCATTCGGGAACTCATTCGTTAGTCTATATAACCGCTTACCATTCTTTCTATATGATGCTTTAGCAATCTCAAGAGCTAACGGTAAGTATAGCAAACAGTGCCGTAGTTTTTTCCCCACCCTTTTAGGTAAATATGGAACAGTTTTTGCGATTCCAGCTGTTCCTTTTTTTATGCCAGTTGGGGTATGCACAGCAAGTTTGCTCGCCACTGTCCCTATTTTTTCACGATGTTTGAATAAAACTGTAGCAAGTTCTAACGCTAAAGGTAGAAAAGGTAACATGCGCGCCAACGCTGCACCAGCTGCTTTTGGCAGATGCGGAATCACAGCATTCAAAGCGGGTCTTAAGGCTGCCATACTGATCATTGAGATTCCTCCATTAGAGAGTAAAAAACGAGGTGGTCAGAGATAACCACGATACATTTTCAAAGCGGTAAATGTGGAAGTTGCAGGTTGGGTAGGATAGAAAGAAGCCGATGAGAGGATTTGAACCTCCGACCTACTGATTACGAATCAGTTGCTCTTCCACTGAGCTACACCGGCTTGACAAAGCGTTATAAATAGGGAATGCCGAGAGGCAGAATCGAACTGCCGACACAAGGATTTTCAGTCCTCTGCTCTACCGACTGAGCTATCTCGGCTTCAGATATTTATAATACCATTAATTAAAACGATTGTCAAATCTTTTAGTAATTTTATTCGTTCCAAATACCGATTTCGCGATAGAAACGGATAGCACCCGCATGGAAAGGTGTGCCTACATCTTTGACTGCGTTCTTTTCATTGATGGCTTTGCCCGCTTTATGTGCTTTGACAACTTCAGCACGATGTGTATACAAGGTTTTCGTGAAATGATAAACCATGTCTTCATCTGCATTCGCAGCGGTGATAATATGCATTGAACCGACATTCATGGTATCAAAGGGCTCTGTCAGCACTTTTTCATACGCATCCACGGGGATTGTTACTGGGTTAAAGAAGGGGTACTTTTCGAAGAGTACTTTTTTCGCTGCTTCCTCCAATGGAACGAAAGTTATATCTTGAGTTGTACTCACCTGCGTTATTGCTGGTGTTGGAATTGCGCCGCCCATAAAAGCAGCAGCAGCGGAACCGTCCGCTAATAAATCTGCTGCAGCACTGTATTTCGCGTTGAGTGGGGAAAAGTCCTCATACGTGACACCGTGTTCTGCTAATATTGGTTTCAGAAAATACTCAAAACCCGCACCCGCGGGCCCCACAACGACCCGTTTTCCTTTAAAATCAGCAATTGACTGGATACCTGAAGATTTTTGCGTAACAAATATACCGACATTCGGTGCAAGTGTCATGACTGAATGGATAGGTTGTTCGGTTTGCCACGCCCCATCACCACGCACCGCAAAATAGGAAATAGCGGCATTGGCAATGGCAA
The DNA here is from genome assembly GCA_965219695.1 of Candidatus Poribacteria bacterium. GTDB lineage: Bacteria > Poribacteria > WGA-4E > WGA-4E > WGA-3G > MSPOR6. The sequence goes on from CBDCOJ010000030.1 coordinate 118,086, forward strand.
ATTCTAAAGTGGCATCTTTCCTAACAAGCAATCGTATGTTTTCTTGTGTGCCATTTGTTCCTTCAGCGGTTACTTCCCAGTCTTTATCCGTGATGTTCCGACTTATAACGTCAGCAATTGCGCCACCGACGCGGTGAAAAGCACCACCTAATGTACCTGTTCCGATGCTAATAAAGCGGCGTTTCTCAGTATTATTCTCTACTTTACCAGATTGATCACTTTTTTCACTTTGTTTTGATGCGTTATCGCACCCAATTCCAAAACTCAAAGCAATGATAAGACAAAAAATGGATAAATAAGATATGACGAACTTCATAAATGCTCTCCTATAATGACAAAGCCGTAAGACTTCAATCAAGATATAGTGAATTATAGAAATATGTTGACACCTCTTCTGTAGGAGCGATCTCCGAATCGCGATTAAGCACTTTGATAGTCGGGAATCGGAGTTCCCTCCTACAACTCAAAATGTAAAGTTAATTGTAAAATCCACTATAATGGTTTTTCCTTCAAATTTTTAGCCTCTATAAAAACTGAATGTTAAAGGACACGATTTGTTACACAGTAGATCCAAGCGGAACTTCAGGTGGAAAGTAACACATCTTCGCCATCGCAGGAAAGATATGTGTTACATCACGTCTATAGACATCTCCACTTAAAATATCAACGATGCCACCAAGATGTTCTGGATACTCTGATAAAAACCGTGCGAAACTAAATTCCTTCGTATAAAAAGCATAGACAAGTTTCCGAAACGCTTCCATACCAGCAACAAACGTATGTCCAAAACTCCCTAATCGCGTCTCAGAAAAATCGTTCTCTTGGAACGCTTCAATGATTGCATCCGCTGCCATTTCACCAGATTTGAGTGCTAAAAACAGACCTGTCGAATAGACTGGGTCTAAAAACCCAAACGCGTCACCTATCAACACCCAATTATCTCCTGCGATACGACTGGCACGGTATGAGAAATCTTTTGTTGTCTGGATAGGGAAGAGTTGCTTTGCCCCTTCAAGTCGTTGTTTTAAAGGTTGGCATTTTTCCAGCTCCTCGTCAAATATTTTCTGTGCGTTGAGTTTCCCGTCAGGTTCTCTGCGATTCTGGAGGAGGTAGTCCAACTCTCCGACCACCCCAACACTCGTACGATTGTAGGGAAGCGGAATCGACCAAAACCACGAGTCTTTTTCTTCAGTATGCAGAATTAAGGTGGCCCCTTCGTCAATTCCCTCGTCGCGATGCCCACCTTCGTAGTGTGTAAAAAGGGATGCCTTTTTCAGGTTCGGTTCTATGGTATTGAGGTCTAACTGTCTTCCAATCAGAGAACGCTGCCCAGTTGAATCCACTATAACAGTTCCCTGTATCGTTTCAAGATTATTTTTTTCTTGTGATTTACCATTCTGCGAAACAACACCGACTGCTTTTTCCCCTTCAAAAAGCACTTTGCGAACACGGACACCTCTACGCACTTCTACGCCTTTCTCTGTTGCATTGTCCAAAAGCATCTGGTCAAACTCGCTACGCAGGACTTGCCATGTAACCGCACTTTCATGCGGATTGGTATCAAAGAAATAGAATGGGTTAGTCGCCTTACCCGTGCGCGTAAAAAACTGTACACTAAACTTCTGTGGAAAATGACTCGCTCTCAGTTTTTCAAGCATGCCGAGTCGTTTGAAAGTCCAGTATGTGGCGGGAATGAGAGATTCGCCGATTTTGAATGTTGGTTCTGCGTCGCGCTCAAGGAGGAGTACGCGGTGACCTTGCTGTGCTATGAGTGTTGCAGCAGTGCTTCCAGCGGGTCCGCCGCCGATAATGATGGTATCGTAGTTTTGGTGTTTGTGCATTTAAGACAATATTTAGTAGTGTGTCTACAATTAGGTTAAATTCTCAATTCTGACTTCGCCATCTTTTACAACATCTAATATCACACGATTTCCATAAAGCAACGCCATTCCAACCAACGGTCCTCCATCTGTACGCAGAACAGGCACTTCACGTTCTTTGCCATACCATAATGCTTTTGCTCGGTACAGTTCAAGCACGACCATATTCCCATCACCGAGAATCGCTTGTCGGTATCCAGCTTGCCGCAGTCCGAGACGGTTGATTAGCTTGATCGGAAGTGTTAAAAACCCATCATAACCTGTATCAATGACTGCTTCAATTTTCTCCTGCCGATTTGAGCCAACAACCTCCAATTCAACAATAGCTTCTTGATTCTTGGTAATTCTTCCTATAATCATTGTGTTGGGACCGAAATCTTAAAGCCAATTCGGTAGGCAGCTGGAAACCCGATTCGTAGACCGTAGACAGTAGCATTGGGACGTTTCTCAAGAAGTAGGTCTGTAGCAATTAAATCTTCATCAGCAACTGCATAATCACCTGTTTCAATGTCAATCGCTAAGAATTTACCTTTGTGCGTTGCTTCAACTTTATCGCGTATTTTTTCCTGATAGAGTTCTTCGCCACGATCAGCGATAACTTCAGAAGCATTATCAGAATATTGCATAATAATTCTCCAAAAGTTTAACTTTATCCTCATAAATAATGAAAACGTCGCATCCAACGCTATCAACAATTTAACTTTACATTTTGAAAAGGCAAGACGCAATTACAACTTGTTTCTACAAAGTGTCGTATACAACAATTGTAACATAAAATTATATTCACCTTCAACATATAATCAGAGAATCTGCAAGAACATTGATTCTGACTTCAATTGATTTACAAAACGTTCAGTCTGTTTCTCTTTTTAGGGAGCGTTCATCAATAAATCGTTTTGATTTGATCTCGAATCTCGGCAAAGTTCCAAGCGGGACAACTTTCACAATTGTGCGTAAACCTAAAGCATTCCGAATAGCTGCACTTACAGCCGTTACTGTATCAGCAGGTATAGGGTTTGTAGATTCTATCTGAATTTCAAGCTCATCAAGTGTCTCGGTTCGGTAAGCCCGAACAGCAAACTCACTCACATCAGGGAATTTCAGGATGATATTTTCAATCGTAGCAGGATAGACGTTTAAACCACGGATGATAATAGCGTTATCCAAACGTCCGATAACACCGCCATCAAGAACACGGTGTTGACTTCCGCATTCACAAGGTTCAGACTTGAGTTTGACAAAATCACCTGTCCGATAGCGAATTACTGGCATCCCGATTCGACCTAAATTAGAAATGACTAATTCCCCTTCGTCTGCTGGATTGCCTGTTTCAGGATCAAGCACTTCACAGATAAACTCGTCTTCGTTGAGGTGGACACCTGCTTGCGGTTTGCACATCACACCCCAGGCGCCGACTTCGGTTGCACCCGCATGGTCATAGGCACGCGCGCCCCAACGGTCCTCAATACGCTGTTTTGTTGCTGGTAGACTTGCGCCGGGTTCGCCTGCGTGAATTGTCACTCTAACTTTGGAATTTTTACTGATGTTAACTCCCTCTTGCTCTGCGACTTCAGCAAGCCGTAACGCATAGGTTGGTGTGCAAATTACCACGGTCACATCGTTGCTGAGGATAGCACGTATCCGTTGTTCGGATGTCAAACCGCCATTTGCAATGGTAAGTGCACCAAGTTGCTGCGCGCCATGATATGCACTCCAGAAACCGATAAATGGACCGAACGAAAACGCCATCATGAGTCGATCTGACGATGTAACCCCCGCAGCACTATAAATATCTCTCCAGCATTTTCCCCACCAGTCCCACGATTCCCGTGTGTCTAACCATCGCAATGGCGCGCCTGTTGTGCCGGAGGTTTGATGTATGCAGGTATATTGATCTAATGGAAAGGTAAGATTTGTACCGTAAGGTGGATGAGACACCTGATCTGCACTGAGTTCGTCTTTTGTGGTAAAGGGGAGTTGTTGATAATCTGATAGTGTTTGAATGTCGTTTGGGTGTGTAATTCCAACTTCGGTGAGTTTTTGCTTGTAGAAGGCGTTTGTTTCTATAACCGAAGCAAGCATTTCGCGGAGACGGTGTAATTGTGTTTTTTCATTCATGCTTATTGAAATTAACTAACGAAACTGAGAATAAAAACGGTTGACATCAGTCTGATGATTATGAATTATGACGAATTCTAACCCTTCCTGGTGAGATAACACTAAAAGCCTGTAGCAATTCGTTTCCGTGGTTTTCAAAGACTGTTGAAATACTTTTTGCTTTTGCTTGTTGAGATAAACCAGCAAGACGAATTAGAACTACACCCATGTGTACTCGTCCTTGACGGTAAACAAGCTCACCAAAGTCTTTATCTTCAGTAAGCAGCAAAGCATGATTTTGGTTGGCTTCATAAAGCACCGTTTCATCATCAACACTTGGGGCAAACTCAGCAATGTATAATACATTGTAACCTTCATTTCGAAGCTCGTCCACAATTAGCTTGTTAACGCTTTCGTCTGCAAGTAAATTCATGGCATTTCTTCAAGGATTGGATAAACAACATCCGCACGAAGAGCCTGAGCTGCAAAATGAAATGCTGCGAGCACACCCTCATGAGTCAGGCGAGGATAAGATTCAAGCAATTGTTCAATTGTCTCACCTGCAGCAAATTTTTCCAGTATTAATTCAACCGGTATACGGGTGCCAGCAATAACAGGTTTACCCATCATGATTGATGGATTACATTCAATGAGTTTAGTGTCCACGTTTTGTTCCTTCTATTATTTCTATGTATACCGAGTATTCCGATATTCAGAGGCATAGAACGCAGGAAGCAAACTATCAACCTGAAGCAAACCACGCTGCGTTAATTCAATTTCATCTGCTGCCGCGCTAACTCGTAACATACCATCGTTTTTCAGTTTTTCATACGCATCAGCGTAAAGTGTAAGAATATCCGCGTTGAATTTAGTTTGAAAATAGGAAGGTTTTATTTTTCCAAGTTTGAGTTGCAAAATCATCTCTCGTGTCAATCGTTCCGATTCTGTCGGTTTCAGTGCGCGGTAGAGAGGCAATTTATCTTCCTCAAGATTACCAAGATAGTCTCCCCATGATGGTGCATTTTGAAAGTGTATCCCGCTGAGATGCGAAAAAGAGGCAACGCCCGTGCCTATCATATCACTCCCTTGCCAAACTGCATCTCGATAGACGAATTGACAAGGCTTGTCTTTTTTGAGTACTGTGTAAGCACTGGATTGTGCGTAACCAACTTCGGCAAATTGTTCAAAAGCGTATTGATGCCATTCACGTTTCAATTTCCAATCTGCAACAGGTAATGCATCTCCGCCAAGAATGTCTTTTGAATAGACGGTGTTGAAGGGTAATTCCAGTTGATATACCGTAATGCTATCTGGATCAAGTTCAATTGTCTTTCTGACAGTTTCATGCCAACTGTCCCATGTTTCCCCAATCATACCAGAGATGAGGTCAATATTAACTTGATCGAATGCTAATTCTTTTATCCAAGGCGCAATGCGGTATACCTCTTTTGAGAGATGCGCTCTGCCGTTTTCAGCAAGTATTTCATCATTCAGATTTTCAACACCGAGACTCAATCGGGTTACACCGATAGCTTTGATCGCTTCCAATTTTTTTTGTGTCAGTGTGCCGGGTTCACACTCAAAAGCAATTTCTTCTGCAGCATCCCACGGTAAGAGGTTTTTCACCCTGTCCACCAAGGTGTTCAAGTGTTTCACACTAATATAGGAGGGTGTGCCGCCACCAAAATAGACGAATTTCAAAGGTCTGTCTGCAATTGCAGGTTGCTTACTGTACAGTTCAACCTCTTTTGCCAATGCGTTTAGGTAAGTGTCAATTTCTGAACTGTTTTTATCAGTATATACCCGAAAGTAGCAGAATTTACAACGTTTGCGACAGAAAGGGATGTGCAGGTAAAGTCCAAGCGTGGCGTCTGGGCGTGGTTCTTCACTCAACGCGCTATGCACTTCAGGAACTGCCGATTCGTTCCATGTAGAATATGGTGGATAGTTAGATACAAAAACGCTGCCGACTGTTGTTTGTTTTGATTCTATACCTGCTGTTGCAGGTTCCGGTTTTGTTGTAGACATTTCTGTTCCTCATCTAAAGTATGAACAAGATAGAGAAATCTCAGAATATTAGGGAAATACAAATTTATTGAAATCTACCATTTTTCTAAGTGTAAAGACTCTACTTCATTGAAATGTGCGTCCCGTGTGACAAGAATTAATTCACGTTGCAGAGCTATTGCAGCAATCCAGATATCATTATCTGGAATGAGATGTCCCCTTCGTCGCAGTTGGTTTTTGATAATACCGTACCACCGTGCCGTTTCCAAATTACAAGAAATGTTCGGAATTCGTTCTGTGAGTCTGTTTATTCTTGCTATATTTTCTATAGGTCTGTCAGAATTCCGCTCGCCATAGTAAAGTTCACCAATTACCGGAGAAGGCAAGAAAACTCTACCAGTATTCTGTCTTTCTACTTCAATATTGACTTCATTAGCAAACATTGCAATAACAATGTTTGTGTCTAACAGGTACTTACCATTCTGAAGCATAGACTTGTTCACACCCTTCTTCAATGGCTTGTTTCATCTGTTCAAGGTCTTCAGATGGAATTGTACCTGAGAATTCAAGGAATTCGTGAATTGAGGCCCCTTCTGGCATTTCATCCGAAAGTTCTAAGGTGAAATCCAAAACTTGCTTCTGAAGAACAGGTGGAAACGTCTCTAATCTTTCTACTATCTCTTGAATAGTTATCGAATGATTCATTGTGTTGTCTCTCCTTACTCTAATCCCTTAGCATAATTTTACACTTACCCAACTATTGTAGAAATTTTATCATAGGTTCGTTCAGGATAACAAGTCTTTTGAATTCACATAAAAACTTATTCCATAAACGCGAGATAGAAGTTACTCTACTTTTATAGAATGGATATCACGAAAGTTTTCAAGTGTGATAAAACTCTCATCAAATCTTCCTTTCCATTCCCAACCACCGTCAATTTTATTTTTTTTATATTGATTATAGTGGATTCTACAATTAACTTTACATCTGAACGGTAGGAGGGAACTCCGATTCCCGACTATTAGTAGTTGCGTCGCGATTCGGAGATCGCTCCTACAGAATATATGTAAACTTATTTACATAATTTACTATAATGTTTCCTCCAGAGACAATTATATGCGGTCAGGGTTATTTAGTTTTCGGCTTTTCTGGTGCGTTTTATCACAAACGTTTATTTTTTATAGGGTTATTGTAGGTCGGGTAGAGCTTGCGATGTAAACTCTTTGTAACACTCATCAACTGATAATACTTAAAACTGAATAACCCTGATATGCGGTTGGAAATACTTGACAAGTAAGTAACCTTCTCAGTCATAAAAGGAAATAGTAAGAAACATTTCTTTAATCGATTGTGGTTTAGCAGAAGAAGGAGACTTCGGAGTGAAGTATTAAACCATGTAGTAGTAAGAGCCAACTTTTTTATCACTGGCGATTTGGCTATTCGGTTTATACTCAATATTGATATTAACACGAGCACCATCTTCCATTGTGTGCGCAAACTCTCTTGATGTTTTCAGATGCGTACAACTGTTTAAAACAACAGGGAACATATAATAAAATACAAGTGTAACTTGAGAAATTGATTCATAATACTTTCTCAGGTAAAAAAGTCAATGTAGGATTACTTTTTTCCAAAGCAGTAGAGGATCCCATCCTCTGTTCCTATGTATATTTTCCCATCAGCAACGCTGGGTGACGCAACGATAGACGACCCTGTTTCAAATTTCCACAATTGTTCTCCATTGGTAATATCAAGTGCAATAAACACCCCACGAGTTGTACCAAAAAACACGCGTTTTCCAACGATGACGGGTGAAGATTCAATACGGGATTTAGCAGTAAAAGTCCATTGCGGTTCCCCTTTTTCTGGCGTGAGTGCATGCACCATCTTATCGCGCCCGCCAATGATTACGAGGTTTTCCGTTACGGCAGCTGAGGCAAAAAACGGAAGTTTGCGTACCGGGTGTTCATACCGCCACGTGATTTCAGCAGAGGTAAGATCAACTCCTAACACTTCGTTACCATAGGTTCCGCAATACGCGCGAACTTTGGACGTAGTTTGTGATTCTGTGTTAGCGTCTAAAATCGCTGGACTCGCACCAACATACGCACCAAGATTTACCTGTTGTGCCTGTTTGCCATCGTCAATATTAATAACTCGCAAAAAACTATCGCACCCTGTAACAATCACGAAATTTCCGAAAATTGCAGGTGTGCCGTGAACATATCCTTCTGTTTCAAATTTCCATACCAATTCACCATTTTTAATATTGAGACAGTAGAGAAATCCGTCATACGAGCCGAATAGCACGTTGTCGCCAGCAAAATTTGCTGATGAGATGATTTCGCCCTCTGTAGTATATTGCCATTTCTTTTTATGAGTGGCGACATCCACAGCATGAAAAATACCATCTTCATCACCAAAATATATAATGCCATTATTGATAGAAGGTGATGATTTAATTGGTGCAGCCGCATGGTATTTCCAAGTGCTTTTACCAGTTCGTGCATCAATCGCATAAAGATACTCATCAAATGTACCCACATACACCATATCATCAACGATTGTAGCAGTGGACTCAATCATATCTCCTGCTTTAAAAGTCCAGATTAACTCAAGTTTGTCAGGGAGTTGTGAATCGGCTACGCCTGTGAGCTGCGGATTCCCACGAAAACTCGCCCAATCACCAAAAGCGGAGTGCATTCCGAGAATCAACAGGAAAACTAATAAATTAGCAGTAATATTCCAATATGACAGTGATTTCAACTTTTCAAAAAATTTGTTCATATAGTCTCACAAAATCATGTATAGCCAAAGAACGTGGGTTAAACTGAGCAGTCCATTGTGCTGCAGCGTCCTTAGCCAGTGCAGCTATATCTGTTGACCTTATATTACATTGGACAGAAAAATCTTGTAATGTGTTCGGTAAATCGCCTTTCTGCATTAATATTTCAATCCTATCTGCCAAATTTCTGTGCGGGTAAAGCTCACGATACGATTCATCTGAAACTGTTTTGTTAAATCGAATTACGTGTGGTAACATGAGGGCAACAGCAACGCCGTGTGTAATGCCATATCTGGCTGTTAAGGGATTGGCACATGCATGTGCTGCACCTAACATTGAGTTTTCAATCGCAACGCCAGCGAGATAAGCACTAAGTAACATCTTTCCGCGTGCTTCACTATTTTTGGCATCAAGTGCTAATTCGAAATTAGCATCTAAAAGTTGCCATGCGCGCAGAGAGAACATCTGCGACATTGGGTTGCCCCTCGTTGAAACGAAACTTTCAATAGCATGGGCGATTGCGTCTATACCTGTGATCGCTGCTGCAGATTTCGGCAAGGTTTTTGTTACCGTGGGGTCTAAAATTACTGTTTTAAATTGCGCTTTCTTATCACCACACGCCATTTTGATATGTGTGTCTTCCTGAGCAATCAACGCGAAAGATTGCGCCTCACTTCCAGTGCCAATCGTTGTTGGAATACCGATTGAAGGGAGCATCGGTTGCGTTGCTTTATTTATTCCCCAATAGTCCTCCATTTTGCCGCCGTTTGTTAGCAAAAAATTGGTGCCTTTTGCACAATCCATCGCGCTACCACCACCGAGTCCAATAATCAAGTCAATCGGTGCATTATCTTTTGCAAATTGAACCGCAGCCTCAACATGTTTCGTGGTTGGGTTAGGGTCAACATCTGTGAAAACGTAACACGGAATCTTTTCACTATTGAGTGCCGAATATGCTCGTTTGAGGATACCTGCCTCTTGAATGCCAGGGTCTGTTACAATTAGAACACGACTACCACCAAGAGCTATTGAGGATTCAGCAAGTTTCTCAATACTGTTTTCGCCAAAGATGACGCGTTGTGCCAAATCAGAATCAAAAGAAATCATGGCAAAAGTTTTCCGGTTTATTAAATTTCCAAACGGATTGGGCTTATCAATGATTCAAATTATATCAGATTTCGGTTCGTTATTCAAGGAAAGAAAGTAGGTAGGATTATTTGATTCACTTTATCAGTAAATATAAAATTCATCCAAGTCAATTACTGTCAGGATACTCAGCTAAATGTGCTTGTGGCGTGCCATTCCGATAATCGCCATCACAAGCATTTAGCATCCATTTGCTGAGTCGGGTGACAAGGTCGGGATGATCTGCAGAAATGTCATTTTCTTCGCGGTAGTCGTGAGGTAGGTGGTATAGCTGAAAACTATCCGTTTTGTTGATATATCGTAGCTTCCAACCATCGGATGTCACCAGGGCGGGTCCAAGTCGAGAGGCATATACAATCCATTCATGTTTTTGTTGTTGCTCAGTCTGTTCCAGTAAAGTTGGTAAGAATGACACACCATCTTTGTCTTGCGGCAATTCCACTCCGATGAGATCTGCAAGTGTTGGCATAAAATCGTAGTTAGCAAGCATGTGGTTTGATACACGATCAGGTGCTATCGTTCCAGGAAAACGGGCAAGGTAAGGGATACGCGTGCCGCCTTCCCAACTTGAAAACTTTAATCCTCCCATGCCGTCGTTACCGTCAAATACATCACCACCGATCTCTGAATAGAATTTTGTAGTGATTTCATCAAAAGGTTCACCTTCCAAATTCCTCTGCCGACCAGAAGTTCGCCCTTCCTGCCGGTAATATACTTCGTGCCCATTATCAGAGCAAAAGACGATCATTGTGCGATCATCAATACCGAGTTGTTGGAGTTCGTCCAAAATGATTCCAACGGTCTCATCCAGTTTCAGGATCATGGAGGCGTATTCTTTTTCATACGTTGTCAATTCCGATGATTGCCTGACAGACGGATGAATGTCGGGTATGGCAATTGGTCCGTGTGGCAGCTGAGATGGGTGGTAGAGGAAGAAAGGGGTATTCTTGTGTTTCCGAAGGAACTCTATGATTCTGTCGTTGAAAATGTCCTGAGAATATACCGCCTTTCCCTGACGATTCCTGCGAATTTCCATGTTTTCATCGGATTCCGAATTCGGATGCTTCGCACAGTCTACGTGGGTATTTCCTTGAAAATATGTCAATTCACCATTTTCAAAGAGAAAAGGCGGATAAAAGCCGTGGCAACGCTGGTGGTCATAATAACCGTAGTGATACTGCCACCCGTGGCGGCGGATACGTTCTGCTGTTGTGGCAAAACCCCATTCAAGTTTCCCGATCTGTCCCGTTACATAACCCGCTTCCTCCGCGATTTCTGCTAAGAAAAGATCATCGGGCCCCGCCTGCAATCCAGTGGAATGAATCAACTCCGAGATTTCATCAGGCATCATTTCACCGGTGCTTATGCTTTGATAGATACCTGCCTTGGTATATGTCCATGTGCCTTGATGGCAATCGTGAATCCCTGTCAACATACTGGCGCGGGAGGGCGCACAGAACGCGCAACCGTAGGCATGGTTGAACCGCATTCCTTCGTTTGCAAGACGGTCAATGTTGGGCGTCTCAAAATGTTGCTGTCCATAGCAGCTTAACATGCCGCGCCCGAGGTCGTCTGCGAAGATGAGAATTACATTTGGGTTTTCGGTCATAACTATAATAACCTAAGTTGCCACCTATAAAATACTTCTAAATCCATGGGATTTTCTCTATAATGTTTTTATGAAATAAAACAGAAGGAGAAACCCCATGGAATTAACCATTGTAGCAGTTTATACGATTTGTGACGATCTTTTAATTTCACTCGGTCATCAAACGCATCCACAAGCAAAAATGACAGATGCTGAAGTGATGACAACTGCGATTATCGCAGCACACTTTTTTCGCGGCAATCATCAAAGAGCTTGCTGTGTTCTGAAAACGCTTGGATACATCCCGAATATGTTGGGACACTCCCGATATAATCGTAGACTTCATCGGATACCTCATTTGTTTCAAATACTTTTTGAGTATTTCGCTGAAATCTCTAAATCCAATAATCCGAATGGTATTTATGCGATTGACACCTATCCTGTTTCTGTCTGTGACAACATTCGGATTAGTCGGTGTCGTCTCTATCAAGGTGAAGAATGGCGTGGTAAAATCGCAAGTAAACGCCGCCACTTTTATGGTCTCAAAGTGCATCTAATGGTCACTGAAAGTGGGCACATTGTTGAAGTTTTCTTCACCCCTGGCAAGTGGAACGATGTCCGAGGTATGCGATATTTTCCATTTGATTTGCCACAAGGTTCTGTGGTGTTTGCGGATAAAGCATATTGCAACTATGGTATTGAAGACGCACTGAAGGAAGTCGGTATTGACTTTAGACCGCTGCGTAAAAAGAACTCAAAGCGTCAGTTTGAGCCGTGGGAAGTTTATCTGCAACATTTTCACAGAAAACGGGTTGAAGTGACAAATAGTCTGATTACACAACTATTACCGAAGTCAATACATGCAGTGACTGCGACAGGTTTTGAGTTGAAACTATTTTTATTTATCATCGCAACCAATATAAAACAACTTTATGGCGATAGGTAGCAACTTGGGTTATAATACCAAGGTTTTGAAAAAGTATGTTATTTCAGAATATCGCTAAGTTGAAAAGCGCGTTGTCTATAGAGGTGTTCAAACAAATTCCCCTCATGCGGACTATCCCAAGAAATTTGGTTCGTCGGGATGGCACCTAAATTTAACCGATCAACAAGAGGTGTCAATAGTAGTTCTTGAGTCAATTTGTCATCTTCGGTAATAACGGTGGCAACTAAAGTTGCACCGATAGATTCGACGAGTTTTGCTGCTGGTACTTCAACGACACTTACGAATGGAAACGGGAATTCTGTGTTTGCTAAGAGATGTTCTGGGTCTTCACACCAAATAACCGTCGGTCTAAGGAAGGTGCAACCATCCAATTCAATTACACGTTCACCTGTTGTTAGTTCTGTTGCCCCAGCCTGTTTAAGTTGTCGGTCAATCAGTGAGGATATACTGTGAGCAGCTTTCGGATTTGCCCATGCAGCAATGCCCGCATCGGGATGATCAAGCGGTTTCGGTTCAATACGTCCCAAACGTTCCGCTAACGCTTCGGCAATGTCATTGCCATGTGCTGTCACCCAGACGCCAGAGGCATTAATGCATGACCTGCCCCCATTTTTGGAAACTGATTCTACAATAAGGTCAAGATATTCTTCCCAATTTGTCTGCTGTTCTTCGTGAATGATGATTTTGCTGCGTCCCGGTCCGTGGATTTCCACGCGTGGATCATTTAACCATGGCTCTACAGTTGAACCACCACCAAACAGCATTGATCTGCCACATCGGAATAAGATTTCGTTAGCACCGGGATAATCGGTCGGGTAAAAACTGAATGCCTCTGGCGGCACACCTGCTTCCATAAACGCTTGCGCTATCCGATAGGGAGTCCACGGTTCCTCACGTCCCGGTTTCAGCACCAATGGTACTTTTAAAGCAACAGCAGGAATCCACAGAGAGTGGACGCCTGGAGAATTGCTTGGCAGTACAGCACCAAGCACATCCGTTTCACAAACGTAACTCAGAGTACGCTCATTTTGGACATCCCATCCTGTGTCCAAAATTTGTAGATCCAGTCCGCGTGTTAAGCCGCTCAGAATTCTTTCTATATTTTCTAAAACACCTTGAATCTTCCTCATGTTTTGTTGACAAAGTGTTTCGGGTAAACCGGTTGTTCCAGAAACCTGTTTGATATAATCTGTCGGTGATTGTGTGCCACCATCAAGCGGTAAGTCAGCAGTTGTAAATAGGCGGGCAGCATCGTTGCACATGGAAATCAATTCTTTAACAGAATATGCTGCGAGTGTTTGTTTATGGAGCGGAAAATCGCGTAGGTCCTTGGCTATCAAGCCTGTGTTGGCTTGGCTGACTTCAACCAACGGTTCACCCGTTTTGATATGTGGAACACTGACGGTTTTCAGGCTTCTGTAAGAACGTCCGCCACGTAGAATTGGGATGTGTACCATTGTTTTTCAGCTACCTTGCAATCTTCGCGACCCATCCAGAAGATGCATCACAATAAAGAAAATCCTCACCATAGATTGATAGACCGTGTGGTTCAGGGTATTCTTCTGACACTTCAATCTTATCCAGTATTGTTCCATCTTCAAGGTCAAGTTTGACGATAACTCGATCAGAGGTGTGTGTTACCCATAGTCCATCTTCTACTCGGACGGTGCCATGTGCTCTACCATACGGCAAAGGTAGTGTGTGTTGGATCGACCAATCGGAAATCCTTACCTTATGTATCTCCTGATTTTTAAGCGTTTGGACCCAGAGATGTCCTTCATCATAGTTATCGTATTCAACACCGTGTGTGCCGCCGCCTTCTGGAACTGGAAAGCGACCAACTGTTTCACCTGTGTTTGGATCAACCTGAAAGATCTCGCCTGTCTGGGCATCTGTATCTCGGACGGGACGCCAGCGTTCCCCTGACCCGTTTGCGGCTAACCAGAGTGATCCTCCGCCGAACGCCATACCGCTGGTGTTAGAAGATTCGCTTGGAATATCACGTATATGTTTCGGCACATGATACTCTGGATCACAGGTGATTTCAACCAAAGCGACTCTGTCGGTGATTTGGTCTACTATCCACAAACCATCGTCTGTAACCTGTAAACCGTTTGGGACAGAATAGGGTGAACGAAAGATTTTTTCAATTTTTGTTATCATATTTGGACTCCTCTTCAGTGTCTATCTACTTGCGCTAAAGATGACTTTAACCACCTAAAATATTCGGATTTTCGTTCATTACCGGGAAAAGATTTGTGAAACTCATTCGTGGGCAGATGTTGGACAAACTCCAATTCTGGTGTCAGAATCAGAGAGTCCACGGGATATACAAAATGCTCTTGGAGTTTTGTCGCTAACATAGCGGCAGCAGCTCCTTTGACACCGTCCTGCAGTTCGGGTAATTCTCGCAGTAGAACCCAAACATTGACAAAGTGGGTGTTGAGTAACTTGACGACTTTCGATGAAGAGAGCGGACCCGCTCTCAAAATTTTGCCCGACCCTCAGCACGATTCATCATCAAGGGCACCAAACAAAACTAACGTATGGATAGGACGATTCGTTTTTTGTGCAAGTTCTACTGTCTTCTCAATCGGGATCCACTCAATTTTAGCAAACTTGTAGAACGCAGTCGCTAACTTTTTGCGGGCTTCTTCCTCAGTGATGGCTGTTTCCCATGCTATCTCACGTACAGATGTGTTTGGTGAAGTGGAGAGTTCCATGTGAGGAATGAAAGCCATGTCTGCTGCTCTGAAAGCGTTAACATCCACATTACTATTGCGTGGTGGGAGTAACAAAGAAAACGCGACAACTACTCCTTCCATGTGATCCAGCACCAGTCGTCCTGCGAACTGTGCTGGCAACAAACGGATACCAGACGCGTCCAGCACGAACTGGGCATGAATTCGGAAAACAATTTCTGTATAGTTTGATGAGATTGCTTGCAAACATGCTTTAGCACCTTCAGATTTAGGTGTTCTGTGCGAAAATACGGATAACTCCATCTCCGCTCCGGGGTGGAACTGGCGAAGGAATGGGAGTACCTCTTCTGGGTCAAGCATCCAAATATCACCCACTTTAGCGGTTGCAGGTGGAAGAAAAACTTGAAAATCTGTTGTGCTGTAGTCTTTAAGCGGATGCGCAGGTTTAGGATTGAAAAGTTCCAATGCTTGTTCCCATTCCATATTCACTAATTCTGGACATTTTGCTTTTGCCCGAGCAAACTGTTCCTCCGTTAATTGATGCAAGTTATAAGTGGCATCTGCGATTGGCTCCCAATGTGCTTGCACCTGCACATCCGCTGTACTGCTAAGAACATTACTAAAGTCCACTATCACTTTATTTTTTCTCCTGTTTGTCAGGACGATTTAGTAAACACCTACTACAACACTCTCTTGTAGTTTAGAAATAGACAGAGATTTTACCTTCTCATCAGGAATTGGTTCGGTTTGATCTGCTTCGTCAATTTTCTCGGATCCGCCTCATGTACTCGTCATGTTTCCCAATCCAATACCAAACTAAACTACTGTCTTCTTCGGTTGCCAAAGCCCGATAGTCCTTGCTGATACGTACAACCCAATCTGGCCCGACCTTTTTCAACCGCAAGGAAGGATGTTGTGAGTCTTGCTTCAGCAGTTCAAACTTCTCATCTGCTCGTTTTTGAATCTCTTCAGGAAGGGTTTGATAAAACTCCCAAAATTTACGGTTAGTCCTATAGATCAATACATTTCCCTGCCCGTAAATCCTCAAGAGCTTCTTTGCGAAGGTGATCCAGTTTTCCGGCTTTCACATCCTCTTCAATTTGCTTCTCCCAAGCTGCATCTTCAGCAACTAAGGTTTCATGAAGCGTTTTTACGAGAGTCTTCAGTAATTCTTCTTGTGTGTTTTCTTCACATTTCACCTTGGGAACTTCTGGGACCCATCCGATCCACGTTGTACCATTTTTTTGAATGTGTGCAGTATAGGTTTCTTCGTATATTGGATCTTCTATCTCAATAATTTGGATCTGTTCCATGTTTATCTCCTTTGATTAAGAGACTTTAATAGACACCAACAACAACACTCTCTTGCAGTTCAGAAAGCAGACGTAGATTTTCAACGCCATCCCACGGGTATTCAGGAATCGGTTTAGCGCGTTCCGCTTCGTCACGTTCCAGAAAACGAGGAATAAAAAATTCTTTTGTCAACGTTGTGAGCATCACGCGTCCGGTTTCACCATAATCAACAAGTTGGTCTGGATTTTCTGGGTTAACCAATTCTATAACTGCACGCGGTTGCGGCGGATAATAGATAATCGCATAGTTGTCAGCAGGATCAAAGGGTTTACAAGTGGCTAATCCCATAAGCGTATTACCGTAGGTCGGCACAAAATCTATTCCGGGTACGAGTTCCTCACGTGCAAAGCGATGGAATTGCGCATCCATTTCAGTGCCCCCACAGAAGATGCCTTTTATGCCGACTTTTTCCAGTGAAATTTTCTCACACAATGCTTCCAGCAGTTTCGGCGTGGTAAACAAACATTGGACGTTTTCGTGTGCCTTTAGGACGTTAAGTGCTTGTGAGATGACATGGCTCTTATACGCATCCAATTCCTGATATTTACCGTAACGCACAAGTTGATTTACCCAACGCGGATCAAGGTCAACAAGAAAGCAGATACCACCACGATGCTGTGCAAGATGTTCAACTGCAAGCCTTAATCGGCGTGGTCCTGTGGGACCTAACATCAGCCAATCACTGCCGGGTGGGAAACTTTCATCAGATAACGTTTCACTGAACAACTCATAATCAATATGGAAATCACGGATACTGATACGACATTTCGGTACACCTGTTGAGCCACCGGTTTCAAAAACATAAATCGGTTTATCAGCATAAGCTTTTGGAACCCACCGTCGCACAGGACCACCACGTAGCCATTCATCTTGGAAATGTCCAAGACATTTGAGATCAGCATAACTACCTATCTCTTTTCGCGGGTCAAAATCCAGATTTTCTGCAAATTCTAACCAGAAAGGACATCCAGTTTCTGGACTAAAGTGCCAGTTAATAATCTCCCGAACATGTGCATCAAGTGCTATCCGGGCATTTTCAATTTTTTGAGAAAGGGTTTTTTGCATAAAGTTCTTTTAAACAGTGTCCTTTTATTCAATTTCACAAACTTTAACCAGTTAGTTTGTAGTAACTGATTCCCTAATATGCTCAATTAAAAGAACGTTCACTAATGTTTCAATCGAAACGCCTTGGGAACGCGCTTTTTTGATTAGTTCTTCCGCTATTTCCGGAAGAATTGCCACACGAATAGCTTTGTTGGTATCAAAACGGAACCACTGCCCATCATCTTCCATAAAATCGGCTGTATCCAGATTATCCCAAAAAGCGACTTCTTCTTCATAAGTCGAAAATTCTGGCACCTGCAACGTTTTCATTATCGGAGCCTCCTAAAATTTCTTTTTTCGCGGTCAGTCATATTTCGTGCAGTAATTGGTTTATAGACAGACCATTCGACTTGCTCTAATACAACAAATAAATATCGTCCATCCAAGGTCTGTCCATAAACAAGATAACGATTGCGTCCTTGACGGCGAGTAAATGGGAATCATCATTACAAACTTCCCAGACTTCATGTGGTACTACATCATGTTCTGCAATATGCTCAACACGATAATCGTCCCATTCTAATTTGCTAATATACATGCAATATAAAACTACTCTATTTCTTTTTTTATTGCAATCAATTGATTACGATTCGCCAGTTCATGC
Source organism: Candidatus Poribacteria bacterium (assembly GCA_965219695.1). Taxonomy (GTDB): domain Bacteria; phylum Poribacteria; class WGA-4E; order WGA-4E; family WGA-3G; genus MSPOR6. The sequence continues at coordinate 136,299 of CBDCOJ010000030.1, forward strand.
TTTTTGCGCTACCATACTTGCAAGGATACCGAGGACCTTGTCGCATCGCTCAATTTGGTAGGGAAGCATATCAATCTGTAGTTCCTGCCCTTCCAATTTGAGGAATCGCCAAAGAACACCTGTTGTGGTAGCACCATAAACGCGCGGGATATCATTTCCTTGTTCGGCATTAAAGTATTGGGCAGCGACCATCTCTGCCACACACTGCCCAAGCCCTATTTCAAGGTTGTCATTCTTTGCCTCAACAAGGACAATGATCGGGGCTTGTAAGTCAAATTGGACAGGCGATAGGCTAATCACAAAGTCACACACACCTGTCAATCCAAGCTCATCATTAACGTTGAAATCAATCCCGGAAAAAAGACTAATTTTACGGTCTAATTGCTCACGGAGTTCGACAAGAACATGGGCAACAATCAATTCTGACTTTGCCTTCTCAGTCCCGATTGCGGTAGCTAATGGTAAATTTCGCGCTAATAAGGTTGTAAGTAATTCACTTGGAGCCATCGGTTCTATATCGGAAAAGAGTCCGGCGGTATCTATCTCTTCTAATTCAAATGCTGCTCGCACAGCTGGTAAAGTAAAGTTGCTATACGACATGCGATTATCCCTAAATACAAGAAATAAAATGGGATATTATTTAAGGTAGGACTTACACAAAATACTTCAAATATTCTTCTCCACTCACGTTGTTTTCGATAAAAGACATGCAAAAAAGATATCGCTTGCTGAAAAACAATATAGTGGGAACGCTCACACGACAATAAATGGTATAGGTGTGTCACCTGTTGTCTTTGCTATGCTGCTTTTTACGTAAGAAATAACATAGTTCCCAGGCAATATAAGCCGATAATAATCCGCAGGCTATTGCACCCATTAAACTGGCATTGTTGATGCTTCCGATAATGAAACCGATAACAAACGCAACAATTATTGGAATTATCAGAGGACTGCGACAAAAAGTTATCCGATTAATATTTTTTTTTTGTTTTCATAAGCGCTTGTCTTTCCTTTCACGCACCGCCTACTTTATCGGGCTTGTGGGTTGCGTGAAAGAAACCTCAAAGTCCCTCTTATCAGGGGACTTTAAAAGGAAATACGTAAGTCCTGTTTAAGGTTAAGAGGCGTCTATTCAGAAATTGCAATCAACCGATTACGAGTTACGATGTAAAGCACACCATCTTTTGCAACTGGCGTAGTATAAACTGAACTCCCCATATTAAATTCATCAAGTACCACTTTCGTTTTGCCTGTTTTTAAGATGACAACATCACCATCTTCATCGCCGAGGTAGACCTTACCATCAACAACATAAGGAGAACCCCAGATAGCAGCGAAGGTATCATGCGTCCAGAACAGGTCGCCTGTTTTCACATCCAAGCAGTAGAGGAATCCACTTAAGTCGGAGATATAGAGAAGTCCATCATGGATAGCAACGGTGGACATTGTGCGATTGAACTGTTCATCACCGAAGTGCCAAATTGCAGCGGTTGAGGTAATATCCCCTGTCAGTGAAGCGTCAATGCACCAGAGGTGTCCAACGCCTTCGCCGTGTTCTGGGTCTTGTCCAACAGCGAGGTAAACTTTGTCGTCATGAATGACGGGAGTTGAGATGATATTGTTCCGTGTTCCTCTTGGCCCCAGTTCCCAGATGGAATCTTTCGGGTTGCAGTCAAACTTCCAAATTATCTTGCCGGTTTCCGGTTCAAACGAGTAGACCCAACCATCCCCGCCAGGAATAATAACCTGCGGAACACCCTTGATAACGCCGTAAGCAGGATTTGACCACTGTCCATGTAGTATATTTTCACCGGGAGAAGCATCCTCCCAGACAAGTTCACCTGTGTTTTTATTTAGTGCAATAAAACTTGGGGCATCGGGAACAGGGATATGGATGTGTGTTTCATCAACACCGTTGCTTGTTTCCAAGAAAAGCAGGTCACCAACAGCAAGCGGAGAACAGGTCGCGAGGTTGTGCGGAAACACATCTAACTCATCCATCATATCGTAAATCCAGATAATGTCACCGTCAATTTTACTTGTTTCTGTTTCCTCTTTAAAGGGTCCGTCATTTTCGCCATCCAGAAAACCTTCTGTATCAACACAGACGACTTCACAACGGTTAGAAACATAATAGAGTCGATCTCCTTCAATATATGGTGTTGAACAGATTCCCTGCAGAGGCCAGTCGTTAACGCGTCCTGAAAGGAGCTTTGTATGCGTAATTTGCCACAGAAATTCGCCATCGGACTCGCGAAACGCCATGATATTCCCACGGTCACCCGTCAATTTCGGATTTTTTAGGGCATCGTTATTTGTTCCAACAAAAATTTTGCCACCGCTGATAAGAGGTCCAGCATAACTTTGTGAACCGAGCTCTGCTACCCATTTGATATTTTCGCCTGATGCCAAATCCCATTTTGCGGGGACGTTCTTCTCATCCGAGACCATGTTTCTGCTTAATGAACCACCCCATAACGCAATTTCTTTCTCGGCAGATTTATGGGAATCTGCAAAACTATTTGGCACTTGAAAAATACTGAAAAGACCAAATATAAAAATGAAAAGGACAAACGAATACGAATGCATTTCGTAACTATGATTTTCTGCAGAGGTGTCTCCGTGTGATAAATCTACTCTACTTGGGGTGTATTCTAATTTGCGTATAAGTTTAGTTAAGAAACCAGAAAACATAGCGATGCTTTTGGCACCGCCTTTACATTCAAAAATCATATATCACCATACCTTTAAATTATCATAATAGATTTCAGTTGCGGAATAGGCATAGATACCAGGACTGCCTTCCCGATTCGGAAGAGGGTCTTCGGCAGTAATTGTCCATTCATCTGGTTCCGATTCGCTGGTGCGCCATACCTTACCACTTATTACCGCTTTTTCATCAATAACTTCTACCTTCATTTTCATTGTATACCAAACATCTGCCTCCCATGCGAAGTCAATCGTTTTTGCCATACGCAAATCAGATGCCCAAGACCGAATTTGAAGGCGTTGCTGCCGACCTTGCATATCCAGTGTATAACGGTTTGCGATTAAGCCCATATCTGGTAAACGACGCTTGTCCCTTGTCCCCAACAAGTCAACTTGAATCTGATAGTTCTTCATTGTTGGAGGACCGATATAGGCGTTTGACTTATTCAAGCCACGCTGGACAGGTGTCTTGACTAAAACCTTGTTACCATCTTTTTCACGAACAAAATATTTATTTGTAGCGGCAATCCAGTGTGAAGGTGTCTTTTCAAGTTCAACGTTTTCAAAGTCTTCTATCCACGGTAGTGGTGGGATAACTCGAATTCGAGTGGTTGCCTTTAACTCGCCTGATTGTGCCGTGACTGTGCCTGCATGCGGACCAACGCTATTATCAGGTGTGAATTGGTTGTTCTCAAGTGTTCCAGTTAAACCTACGAGAGACCATTCTATTGTACCGATTGCACTTGTCTGTTTTCCATTTGCATCAAAACCTATGACGTTGAGTGCGACAGGTTCGCCTGAAGTAATAGTTTCGGCAGGGGTGAGTAGGAGTGCAACTGCGGGGTCAGTACTCATCGTTGGAACTTCAATCTCTTTAGTTGCACATCCAACAGCAAAAAGGCAGATTATCAAACCTGAATAAAGAATATATTGTCCGAAAACACAATTTTTCTGCCTTATGGTAAAACAAAATTTCTTCATTATTTCCTCCCCACGCAATAGAGGCGCTCTTCTGTTGTGAAATAGACACGGCCATCGGCAATAGCAGGTGAACCAAAAATTTCAACGTAGTGGTCATCTTCTTCTCGGTTTATTTCTTGAACATTGAGCGACTCACACTTTTCAGCACTGGGTTGAAGGATATGGAATTTGCCGTTAACTTCGGTAACATACAATTTTCCATCTGCCCACACAGGTGAACCCTTTCCAACGGTGCCAATGCTATGCTGCCATAGGACTTTACCTGTCTCAGCATTCAAACAATGGATATTCGCTGAGTTATCAACGACATAGAGTTGCCCGTTTTTGAGTGTTGGGGAAGCATAGCCAACCCCGACTCCATCATATCGCCACACTTCATGGGTAGCGGTAACATCTCCGGTGCCAGTTGCATCAATGCAAACAACGCGTCCCATTGCCGTAGTATCAAAATTCTCTTCGCTGTGCGATGCATAAACCTTTGTACCCGCGACAAGGACGGAAGTATTGATACCACGTTTACTCAACTTAAATCCCCAAACCATCTCACCAGTGGTCTGTTTCATAGCGTAGATGCCTCCATCGGCGTTACCACCAATAATAAGTTGCTGTCCATTGATTTCTGTGACAACTGGCGTGGAATAGGTTGTGTCAAGCGGTCTGCCGCCGGGTGTAGATACCCAAATGAGGTCTCCGTTCCGTTTGTCAAAAGCAAAGTAACGGTGCCGCGGGATAGATTGATTACCCCATCCCACATTCAGAAAACTGATAACAACAAGATTGCCAGCAATAACTGGGGTGTGAACGCGTCCACCGTAGCCTGAAATTCGTCCATATTCTTCTGTAAGAGAACGGGACCATACGATGTTTCCATCTTTATCAAAACAGATGAAAAGTCCTTGAACACCGTGTATGTAGATATTACCGGTTTCTGTATCCCCGACAGGATTTGTCCAACCGACACGGTTGAAAGTGATAGTGGTGTGAAAAACGTTAAATTGATAATTCCACAACAGATCACCGGTTTTTGCATCAAAACAAGCAATGCGTTCCTGTTCGGTTATATCCTTGCCGACACGTCCGAGGACGTAAACCCTGTCATTGAGGACAACTGGTGTGGATCGTCCTATAAAATCTGCTTGCCAGAGAAGGTTTTCTCCCTCAACAGACCAGTTAGATATTAGTCCAGTTTCTTCAGATGTGCCATCTTGGTTAGGTCCCCGCCAACTCGCCCAATCGCTTGCTATGGTAGACATCGGAATGGCAACTAAAAGAAAGAAAATGAATATCCGACGAATAGTCGGTATGCAGTAGCGCAAATTACTATTCCTCCTATACAATTCTATGTGTTTTTGTAGTTTTAAGACGATGAAAAAGACTTTATGTTTAAGGTGAGGCGTCTTACATAATTGAAAGACAAAAAGAAAACAAACTATTTTCCCTATAGCTTTTTCTTCAATAATCCCCATACAAGCGGCAGCTTATCGTTAGGTTCAACCGCAAGTCCAACTTTGGATTCAAAATTGCGAGTCACTTCTTCAGCTGTGAGTGGACGGTCATAAATACGGACTTCATCAATCACACCGGGAAAATGTCTTTCTACCTTACCACGATTGTTCGCTGCACCTATATAGACAGGGCGCACAAATGGCACAAAGGTATCCAAATTCTTTTTTCCACCAACAATTACCTCTTGTGGCTGACCGTCCATATAGATACTGAGTTTTGCTTCCCCAGCATCCTCTATTATAAAAACGACATGATGCCATTTCCCATCCGAAAGTGGAAACTCAATTTCAACGGCAATGTGATTGCACCCAGCAGCAGATTTCTGTCGAACATAATAGTGAACAATATTCTCTGCCAGCGGAAATCCGGCTTTCGCACTTCGGTTGACATCAATTGCCCACGCCATATTACAACCGTCGTCAAGCACTTTGAAGAGGGATGTCCAATCTTTCTTGAAGTCTGTTTTGACCCACGCTTCAAATGTTGACGTGCCGACTTTACTGCCGAAATCGCCAAGGTTGGTAAGATTAACATAATCGTCAGAACCGTCAAATTCCAGAGCATCGCCCACACGTCCAGCAACAACTTTTGGTTCTCCAACGATAGTCCCACTGTTTTTACCCCAGACATCTTTAACTGTTTTATCCGTAATATCCTGTTCGTCAAACGTCCAATAACTCACCAGACCATCAGTTACGATAGTATCCGCAGTAGCACTGAAAGCAATCGTAACGCTAATCATCGCAATTGTAAAGAAATAGAGTAGTTTTTTCATGGTTTTACTCCTTAAAAATGTGAATGGAGGTTGTCCATTTACATGAAATGTTTGACATCAATCATAACATTTTTGATTATTTTAGACAATATAAATTTGGATATAGGGTTTTAACTTTTTAGGTGGGAAAGAAAGGCTGGTGCAGCGGAGGCAATCTGCCTTGTATCTGAGATTAAGGGGAAGGTGATCAACAAACGTAGATTAGGGTGGGTAACTATCTTTTTTTCAGTGCGCCCCAAACAGTTGGTAACTTATCTTTATGTTCAACAGCGAGGCCTGTTTTAGATTGAAAATTGCGCATGATTTCTTCTTCAGTTAGGGGGCGATCATAAATGCGGACTTCATCAATAATACCGTTGAAAAAGCTTTCGGCTCTACCACGATTATTTCCTGCGCCAAGATACACAGGGTCAGAGAATGGCACATATTTGGATTGAGCGCCCGGAACTTTCGGAATATACTCTGAAATCAGTGTTCCATCTATAAAAAGCGCGCGTTCCCGCCATTCCGCATTGTGTTCATCTACACGTTTAGTCGTATAGACGAGGTGATGCCATTCGCCATCTGAAATCGGAAATTCGCCCCTAAGAAAGGAAAGTGAACACCCGGCTTTATTTTTGAAAAAAGATGCTACATACAGTTGAATGAAATCCTCTGCAAAAATAATCCGAGCACCAAAAGGATCCTGCTGAAGTTCGTCAAAATCAGCCGTCCTTCTGTTAATATCTATTCCCCAAATCATAGTTCCCAGATTATGGCAGTCCCGGCGGTTTATAGTTTTGAAAAGTGTTGTCCAAGTGTCTTTGTAATCCGTTTTAATCCACACTTCAATCGTAGAAGAACCAAGTTTAGCACCAAAATTACCGAGAGTCGTTAAGTTCACATAATCCTTGATACCATCAAACTCAAGTGCTTGCTTTACACGTCCACCGACAATTTCTGGGTTTCCCATTATCGTTGCATCATTTTCTCCCCATACATCTTCAGCAATTCCATCTTTAATATTGTGTAAATCGAAGGTCCAATAACTTACAAGTCCATCGGTTACGATATTCTTTGCGTCCGTAATGCCACACAACCCACCGATGACCACAGAGAGTATCAGAACAATAATTAGTTTTTTCATAACAAATTCCTTTTTCAAATGTAGTAGAAAGTCTTATCCTCAAACAGTGTTGAGTGACTTGTGACAGTCTAACGTCTCGCCTTCAGTGCACCCCAAACCGTTGGCAACTTCTGGGTAGGTTCAACACTAAGACCGACACCAGACTGATAATTCTGGATGACTTCTTCTTCTGTGAGCATACGATCATAAACACGGACTTCGTCAAAGACGCCATGAAAAAACTTCTTGCCTTACCATTATCGTTCATTGCACCAAGAAACACAGGTTGCGTAAAAGGCACTAATTTACCAGGATTTGCTTTTACACGAAGTATTCCAGGTATTCCAGGTATTTCAGGTATTTCAGGGACTCCACGTATTTCAGGTGTTCCACGTACTTCCGACCACTTCCGTATACTGTCAATAAAGATTACTTTTTCATACTTTGCCTCATTAGACTCATCTATATACCAATTAAACATATATACAATATGATGCCATTTATCATCTGAAATAGGCATAGGAAATCCTCCTGCAGAATAACCACAAATTTTTTCACTATTTTGAACATATTCAATGAGAATATATCCTTCTTTGTGTATTATACTATCATTTCTTCCTCCTTGATGAATGTTAGGTAAATTAGGAAAGTTTGGTGCTTGTTTTGAAGCGTTGAGATGCATCCCCCAACCCTTACCAACCCAGCGATCACCGCCTCCACAGAATTCTTCTATGACTTTGAATAACGTATTCCGTTTATCATAACTGGTTTTCACCCAGAATTCAAAGGAAGATGCGCCAATTCGACTTTGAAAATTGCTGAGAGTATCTAAGATCACATAATCCCCTGTGCCATGAAGCTTGAGTCCTTGTCTTAAATGTCCATCAACTATTTTGGGGTTTCCCATGATTGCTGCATCGTTTTCACCCCAAACATCTTTAGCGATGCCATCTTTAGTTTCATGTAAATCAAAAGTCCAATAACTTACTAACCCATCTGTCACAATAGTTGCAGCATGTGTATAGATAGACAAAGTAATGCTGACTACCGTGAATATCAAAAGAAACAATAGTTTTTTCATTGTAATTCTCCTTTTAGGTGGACCCTATTAAGCGCTAACGTCTTGCCTTCAGTGCGCCCCAGACTGTGGATAACTTCTCAGTAGGTTCAACACTGAGACCGATACCAGATTCAAAATTCTGTAATACCTCTTCATCAGTGAGCATACGATCATAAACACGGACTTCGTCAAAGACACCACGAAAAGACCTTTTTGCCTTACCATTATCATTTATTGCACCAAGAAACACAGGTTGAGTAAACGGTATTAATTTATTTGGGTTTGCATTTATATCATGTATTCCAGGTACTCCAGGTCGTTCACGTCGTTCAGGTAGTTCCCACGACTTCCGTATACTATCAATAAAGATTACTTTTTCATACTTTGCTTTACCAAACTCGTCTATATACAAATTATTCATATATACAATGTGATGCCATTTACCATCTGAAATCGGTGCTGAGTAGTTAATTGCAACATAACCAAAAGTTTTTTCACTATTATAAACAGATTCAATGAGAATCCCTCCTTTTTTGTATATTATACCATCATTTCCTCCTCCTTCATTTCCTCCTCCTTGAGCAATATTATTGAGTAAATTATGTAAGTTTGGTGGTTGAATTGAAGCATTGAGATGTATCCCCCAGCCTTTATCAGTCAAGCGATTAGGGCCTCCACGGACTTCTTCTATAACTTTGAATACTGTATTCCGTCTATCATAACTGGTTTTTACCCAGAATTCAAAGGAAGATGCTCCAATTCGACTTTGAAAATTGCCGAGGTTTTCTAAGATCACATAATCCCCTGCTCCATCAAATTTGAGTCCTTGTCTTAGATATCCATCTGCAATTTTCGGATTTCCCATTATCGTCGCATCATTTTCACCCCATACATCTTTAGCTATTCCGTCTTTAATAGTATGTCGTTCAAAAGTCCAATAACTTACCAGTCCATCTGTCACTATAGTTGCAGCATGGATATGGATAGACAAGGTAATGCTAACTGCTGTGAATATCAAAAGAAACATTAGTTTTTTCATAACAATTTTTCCCTTTTCGGTGACTTTTTACAAGTTAACGTTTTGCCTTCAATGCCCCCCAGACCGTGGGCAACTTCTGGTTTGGTTCAACACTGAGACCGATGCCAGATTGAAAATTTTGGATTACCTCTTCATCGGTGAGAGTACGATCATAAACACGGACTTCGTCAAAGACACCACGAAAAGACCTTTTTGCCTTACCATTATCATTGATTGCACCAAGAAACACAGGTTGAGTAAACGGTATTAATTTACCAGGGTTTGTAGAATTACCATTGACATCAAACAACTCCCGTATGCTGTCAATAAAGACTACTTTTTCATACCTTCCTCTATTAAACTCGTCTATATACCTATTATACATATATACAATGTGATGCCATTTATCATCTGAAATCGGCGCGGAGCGTGTTCTTGCAGAATGACCACACATTTTAACACTATTATCAACATATTCAATGAGAATATTTTCTTCTTTGTGTTCTATACCATCATTTCCTCCTCCTTGAGCAATGTTATTAGGTAAATTATGAAAGTTTGGTGGTTGAATTGTAGCGTTGAGTTGTAAACCCCAACCCTTATCAACCCAACGATTTGCTCCTCCACAGAATTCTTCTATAACTTTGAATAACGTATTCCGTTTATCATAACTGGTTTTTACCCAGAATTCAAAGGAAGAGGGTCCGGCTCGACTTTGAAAATCGCCGAGATTATCTAAGATCACATAATCCCCTGCGCCATCAAATTTTAGACCTTGTTTCAAATACCCATCAGCTATTTTTGGATTCCCCTTAATGGTTGCATCGTTTTCACCCCATACATCTTTAGCAATACCATCATTAACATCATGTAAATCGAAGGTCCAATAACTTACTAACCCATCTGTCACTATAGTTGCAGCATGTGTTGTGCCATTTATGGTTATGCTAAACATTATGAGTGTCAAAAGAAACATTAGTTTTTTCATCACGATTTCTCCTTTGGATGACATTTTGCAAGCTACCGTCTCGCCTTCAGTGCACCCCAGACCGTGGGCAACTTCTGGTTTGGTTCGACACTGAGACCGATGCCAGATTGAAAATTTTGGATTACCTCTTCATCGGTGAGAGTGCGATTGTAAATACGGACTTCATCTAACATACCGCGGAAATACCTTTTTGGCTTCCCGTTATCGTTGATAGCACCAAGATACACCGGTTCTGTATAGGGGAGAAAACGCTCCGGATTCGAATGACGAGACTTTCCCAATGACCTCCGTGCACCGTCTAAATAAAGCACATCTTCTTTCCATTCCTGACCAGATTCATCTATAACAGGTATTCCAGTTACATAAACAAAGTGATGCCATTTTCCATCCGCTATTGGAAATGGAAAACCTGTGGTGCCAGAACTACACCCATTTTCTCCAACTTTATTACTTTGTTGGATATGAATGGAATCCTCTTTAAAAATTATGTCATCATTAAAATTCGGGGGAATTGGAGGTAATTTAGGTCTATCCAGCGACGCGTTGAGAAGTATCCCCCATCCCCGCTTCCTTCTATCACAGGGTGGTTCAAGTACTCTAAAGAGGGGATGCCAACCCTTTTTATAATTGGTATTGATCCAAAATTCAATAGTTGATGGACCGAGTTGATTTTGAAAATTTCCAAGGTCATCCAAAATTACATAATCCCCAAGTCCATCAAATTTCAATCCCTGTCTAAGGTGTCCATCAGCAATTGTTGGATTTCCCATAATCGTCGCATCGTTTTCACCCCACACATCTTCAGCAATTCCATCTTTAGTTTCATGTAGATCAAATGTCCAATAACTAACCAACCCATCTGTCACAATAGTTGAAGCATGTGCGTGGAGTGGCAACGCAACACTAAACACAATGAATGATAAAAGCAACATAAGTTTTTTCATGACGATTTCTCCGTAACTTACCGTGTTTGGGGACTTTTTTCACGTTAACGTCTTACCTTCAATTCACCCCAGACCGTTGATAACTTCTGAGTAGGTTCCACGCTGAGTCCTACAGCGGCTTCAAAGTTGCTGGTCACTTCAGCTGGTCGAAGTGGACGGTTGTAAATGCGAACCTCATCAATTGTGCCCTCAAAAAAGTGTGTTGGAATTCCTCTATTGCTTGCCGCACCAAGGAAAATAGGAGCAGTAAACGGCAAATAAATATTACCTTCACTGGGATAACTATGTTGAGTCCATAGTTCACCGTCTACGTATAATCGTGACTCTCTTGATGTCTTATTTGCTCTATTTGTGTAAGCGATGTGATGCCATTTTCCATCCGGAGTGAAGTTTTCCGTTCCTAATGTGTTAACCCCGCACACTATCCCATTCTCTATAAATTTCAGCTGCCTGCTAAAATAGTAAGAAATTATATTTAGATCTTCATCTGGAAACTCATCAAGCGGTCTTTCTGCCAACCGATGGTCTAATGCCCTATTGAAATCAATTCCCCATCCCATGCACTGATCATCAAAAACTTTGAAAAGAACTCTCCATTTCAGCTTAGGCTCCATTTTGACCCACGCTTCAAATGTAGATGAACCAAATTGACTACCAAAATCACCGAGGTTTGTCAAGTTCACGTAATCCTTGATACCGTCATATTCAAGTGCTTCGTTCAGATATCCGTCAACAATTGTAGGATTTCCAGAGATGGTCGCGTCGTTTTTACCCCATACATCTTTGACCGTTCCATGGATCATGTCATCTTGATCAAAAGTCCAATAACTTACAAGCCCATCCGTGACGATCGTTTTCGCATGAGCAACGAAAGTTAGCGTAATACTAACCACCGTGAATAAAAAAAGAAACATTAATTTTTTCATATCAATTCACTCCTTGAAAATACAGAAAAAGGTTTAAATTTGTTGTTTTCACATATATTCATATTCTGTCCGAGCGATCTCCGAATCTCGTCCCATCTGTAGTCGGGAATTTGGAGTTCCCTCCTACCTGTTGGTTTGCTATGCTTTATCCAACCTAAATTATTTTTCCGAATTCCTGTGTAAAGACATATTCGTGTTTATCGTTTTGACTTCAGTGCACCCCATACTGTTGTTAACTTCTGGTTTGGTTCCACACTGAGACCGATACCAGATTTGAAATTGCGAGTGATTTCATTTTCAGTGAGCGGACGATTGTAAATGCGAACCACATCAATTGCGCCCTCAAAAAAGTGTCTTGGATCTCCCTCAACGCTTGTCGCGCCAAGGTAGATTGGATCCGTAAACGGAATATAGACTCCACGTTCAGTAAGAACCTTCTGAACACTTGTTTGTTTGCCGTCTATGTAGAACTGAGTTACTCTCTCATTGTTTTTTACTTCGATTAAAAAAACAATGAGACGCCATTTTTCATCACGTTTCAGACGTCCACCACCATAACCTCTGGAATAACACCCTTCTCCCCACTTCTGATGAAAATACTGATTTCTGACATTGTACATCATACTCATGTTCTCTTTAATATCTTTAAATAATTGTTCAACCGGCTTAGTTTCATTATTTAGGTGGGCTTCTATATGGCTGTTGAATACAATTCCCCAACCCATACATTCTGAGTCTATGATTTTAAAGAGTGCTTGCCGTTCTTCCTTCAAACCAACTTTGATCCACGCTTCAAACGTAGATGCACCGAGTTGCTTGCCAAAATCACCAAGAGTAGCCAGGTTCACGAAATCATCAATACCGTCAAATTTAAGCGCTTGGTTTACAAGTCCTCTGACAATTTCTGGATTTCCGATAATTGCCGCATCGTTTTTGCCCCAAACATCTTTGACCATTCCTTCTATAATGTCATCTCGATCAAAGGTCCAATGACTCACAAGTCCATCAGTCACTATAGGTTCAGCATACGCGAGGAGTGATAACGCAATACTAAACACAATGAATGTTAAAAGAAACATTACTCGTTTCATTCTAATTCTCTCCTTCGTAAATGTGGAAGATGGTTGATGCTAAAAATATTTGATAAGATTATGATAACATTTTGGACAATTTTAAGCAATAAATTGAATTAAGGGAATTAGTTACGGCTTCTGCACATTCTTAATTTACCCCTTGACATCCATACGGATAACTGGTATTATGTAACAAAAACAACAAAGGTTAAGAATGAAAAAGATCACCCCCAAATTTCATATATTTTTCCCCCTATTCTTATTCACAATTACACTTCTTCCAGGCATATCTTTAAATTCTGCTTTCGCAGTAGATTTTATCACATTAGAACGTGAATTTTCAGGCAAAGGTTCGTCTCAAGGTGCTTTTAGCAAAGAAATTCACCTTGCATTCAAACAGAATATCTACGTCAGCGATACAGAAAACCGACTAATTCAGAGACTTTCCTCAACTGGCGAATTCCTCTTCCAAATTCCTGCAGACCCTGAATCTGCCGATAATATCTTGCGGAAACCGGGGCATCTCACTATAGATGACATGGGAAATATCTATGTTGCAGACGTAACCACACACCACATCGCTGAAACTACCGACCCAAAGATATATATCTTTGCACCATGTGTCCACAAATTCAGTCCCATGGGTGAGTTACAATACACCTATTTTGTCGACCCTGTTGATGAAAAACCCGGTGTGGTTTTACCTGTCAAAGTTATCATTGATGAAAACGGTAAACCGGCATACGGAATTCAACCTGCTGGACATGACCGCGCACTTCGCGTTGCTGTTAATGCACAAAACCAACTCTATATCTTAGACGCAAAACGCGGACGTATTCATAAATTTGCTGACGATGGCAAAAAACTACTGACTTTCGGTAGATATGGTGCAGGAGATGGTGAATTTGATAGGGATGCTGCAGATATTGCAGTTGATGTTCGTGGAAATGTCTTTGTTGCAGATACAGGTAACCACCGTATAGTAAAATATAATGGTAATGGCAAATTTGTCCGTAGTTTCGGCAGAAAAGGACGCGACAACGGTGAATTTGTAAAACCGATGGCACTTGTCACACTGCCTACGGGTGAGATTTTAGTCAAGGATGCAAGCCGATTCCGTAGGAAAGTTGGGGGATTGCCTGAGGTTATCGCGCTTTCACCGACATTAACGCAGCTCACCGAAAGCACACCCGGTCAAGCAGACCTTGCTGACACGATTACGAATGCAACCCGTCCACAATACGGTCCGTTTGCGCAGAACCCGCTTGCAGCGGTTGATACGGCATCTTTGAATCGTCGTTTGCGATTGCTTGAAGAGGCAGAATATCGCCGATTTTTTGACGATGAAGATTATGGTGACGATGAGAATCAAGAAGAACTTGCAGAAGAACTTAAACGGGCAGATATTAGACTGACGCTATTTCATAATATAATCTCACGCATTCAGAAATTTGACAACAACGGCAGATATATTGGACGAATTATTTATGAAACAGATCAGTTGAGTGAGGAGAAACACGACCTAACTTTTCTTGATTTTGACCCATCAGGCTATCTCTATCTGCGAGACACCAGTGATTTCACTATCGCGCAATATTCTGTAACTGGATTTACTGTAAAACCTTCCCACATGAACGGTTTTTATAGCACCCGCGTCGCTAATCTTAGCAACGAATATCTGGAAGATTATGAGGACATTGATTTTTCAACCGATGTTGAAGATAAACTCAACCAGTTAGAACTCAAAAATCTGTTTGGATGGACGTATAGTCTCTCTGAGCGGTGGCATCTCACTTTTCTTGATGAATTAACATACAGCGAACAAGATGAACGATATACCACTCCTGCTAAAATAGAGGATAGTTTTGACTTTGAGACGCAGGCATTAGAGAATGCGTTTGCCGTGAATCTGAAGTATATCACCAACCCGAATCCGTATCGGTATAAGGAGTTGAATCTGTCCGTTGGACGTGTTGATGGCACCTCTGATCTGACGCAGGACGCGCTTTTTCCTGACCTTAATAAGCAGAGTAGAATTGACACTGGCGATGCAAACTCTACCGTGATTGAGCTCAATTGGGATATCTGGTCACGGACTAATCTCTGGCTCCGTTATGCCGACCTCAATCCCGCAGAGACGAGTCGTAATTTTATCCGCAGATTTTATGATGTTTCGGGCGATCTCTACGAGGTTTTCGGAAGTCGTAATCAAGCGCGGCAGTTCCTCAGCGAATTCACAATAAAGTTTTAAGTTAAGTCAAAAGTGTCATTCAATTATCGCTAAAAGTTTTTGTGGAGGGCTTTGTAAGCCCGATTTCTATGTCCGTAATATAAGATATGGAATTCCGATCACTTTATCCTGAAGAATTAGAGGCATGGCTTGACCATGTGACACATGTTTTCTCAGCAAGTCGTCAATACTTTTCCAACCATTGGTATAACGATCCATGGAAAGATGTAGAGGGTATCCGCGTTGCTGTTGATGACGGCAAGATTGTTAGCACGGTGCGCGTCTTTATCCGAAAAATGTATTTTCACGGTGAACCGATATCCGTTGGTGGTATTGGTGAAGTCAGTACTCGTCCTGAATACCGCAAGCGTGGACTTGCAACACAACTGCTGAAGGATTCAATTCAGTTCATGGAAAAACGTGGAATCGCTCTCTCTATGCTCCACGGCAGCCAACGTATTTATTCTGTTGAAGGATGGCAAAGTGTTCCACGTTACTATGCCAAGAAAACCTTCATCGGTAGAAAACAGAAGGAATGGAATATCCGTCCAGTCAATTTTCAAGATATGGATGAAGTTGCACAGATCGCTTCCCGCTACGATACCTATTCCCGTAAATATAACGGTCCTTTCGTCAGAGATGAAGCGGCATATTGGACAGATTGGGTGAAGACCGAATCGCCACAGGCATGGGTAGCTGAACGTGATGGTACCATTGATGGTTATGTTTCTGTTAGAGATCGGAATGGAGAATTGGGTATCAAGGAGTTTGCAGCGTCGGAGGAATTATTTGCAGCGGACAGTGCCAAAGCCCTTTTTGAAGTCCTGCTATCTGATATAATTGCACAGATGGATGCGGAGAGTCTTGAGGTAGAGTATCCCGCGCCGATTGCTGATGGATTCAACGTCCCGCAGGTTGACGCACATGGAAGTACGATGTATCGTGTAATACAACCTGATACGTTCCCACCAAGAATGCGGCAAGAACTTTCTGATACACTCCCGGACCTATTCCACAGTCAATCGGAAATGTTAACACAAGACATCCAGTCGCATCACATCTTTTGGCCAACTGATGGGTTTTAATGGTAGACTTTACACCAGCAGAAAGGAGTACATAATGGCACATAACAAAAAATTGTTTTGGCATTGCTTATGTGTGGTAATTTTCTTGGTTTGTGGAATAACTGCAGCACATGCCCAAAGTTCGCAGCAAATTGCCAAAAAAGCGTTAGCCTCTACGGTACTTTTGGTCATGGAAGACGCTAACGGTCAACCACTTTCACTTGGTAGTGGATTCTTTGTCCGCAATGGTCAAGTTGCAACGAACCTTCATGTTGTTAAAGGTGCTTCGCGAGGTTACGCGAAACTGGTAGATCAAAAAACAAAGTACGACATTGAAGGCATCACAGCAGTTGATGCAGAACGCGATCTGGTTATTCTAAAAATTTCAGTTCCTGGGTCAAAAGCAATTTCGCTTGGTGATAGTGATACAGTTCAAGTTGGCGCGCCTATTTATGCAGTGGGTAACCCACGTGGATTAGAAGGCACGTTTTCACAAGGAATCATCAGTAGCATCCGTAAGATTGGAACAGATAAAATACTGCAACTTACTGCCCCAATCTCTCCAGGAAGTAGTGGCGGCCCTGTGCTAAATGACAAAGGACAAGTCATTGGTGTTTCTGTGGCAACTTTCCGCGGAGGACAAAATCTAAATTTTGCTATTCCATCCAACTACCTTAAGAAATTGGTGGTGCAGATAGGTACTACCAAACCTTTGCCAAAGTCGAAATCTGTTGATACCAAACAATCTATCATGGATAGCCTCGGTGATCGAAGCTCAGAAGCTATAAGCGGTGACAAGTTTCTCTGGATCCATCCATTGATCACAAAAGGCTTGAGTTTTGGTGATTACTCTTTTTCCTTACGGAACCATCTACGTCAAAACGTGAAAAATATCTATTGTTTTGTAATCTTTTACGACACTCAAAAGGATCCAATTGACGTGGATGTCGTGTTTCTGCGAAACTCCATACCTGCTGGGTTGGCAAAACGGGTAACAAGTAAAGTTGATAAGAGCGTCCAAGATATGACAACCAACGTTGGTGCACAGAAACCTAACACAAAAGTGGAAATTAGAATTCTTGATTTTGAGATAGCAGAGTAATGGTGTCTGACAATGGATTTCTATAAGTACGCTCCCGAAGAACGAATTGATATTTTGCGAAATCGTCTAATTCGATTCACACAACCTCGCGCTCTGAACGATTCGTTTGAGGCGAATCCATATTTCTGCTCACTTGGAACAAAAGAGCTATCAGCCAAAATGTTTGCTGAGGCAATTAGAAAGTGGCCTTATCGTGTTTGGGATGATCACCGTAAAGCTATACGTAGCGGCTTAGGCCGGTTTGATTTGGCAAAAAAAGTTGAAAACAATCCTGATTACGCTGAATCGTTATACGAAAGCCTTTATAAACAAAACCTACAAGACCTTCTACGTGACCTACAGGAAAGGTTTTACGAATTGCATAACGAAGTAGGCTGTCTATCGCTTTCCGAGACCTCAGATAATTTGCTTATGTGGGCACATTATGCTGAAGCACATACCGGTTTTGTCCTTGTATTAGACGGATCTCACGATTTTTTCAAGGGAACAGATTCTTTACCAGGATTTGCCAAACCTGAACGTGTTAAATATAGTTTAGAACGTCCTTGTATGACAATTGAAGACACAGCTGAAGAGTCCAATCTGCAAAAAATCTTTTTGATTAAGGGTTCTGACTGGAAATATGAGATGGAGTGGCGGTACCTGAAGTATCTCACGGATGCACACAGCAGAATCGGAGTTACTAATGGTCATGATGTGCATCTCTTCAGGTTGCCTCCGAAGTGTATAAAAGGTGTAATCCTTGGGTGCGAAAGTTCTGAAAATTTGAAGGATAAAACATCTGCTATAAAACGCGATGAAGCCGAATTTAGACACTTGCGAATCCAACAAGTGTGTGCATCTAAAACACACTACCGTTTAGAGATAGAAGAAATAGAAACTTAACTTCTTAGGAATATCCAATATGAAGGAATTAGCTTTGGTAATGTTTTGATCATGTTGATGAATGCAATTGTCCAATGAAGAAATTCTTCATAAATTACTCGCCTATCTAATCAAGGCCCAGGGTCTGATAGACCTCGCCATATCCAATTAATAAGAAGTTTCAGTAGCCAATAACATAGATATAATATTCCATACGTCCCCCATACGTTTACTAATCCCACAACTACCCCTAAGAAAAAATAAGGAATTTTGAGGATTGGATATTCTGCTCCACCTTCAAGAATATACCCAACAAATCCCATAACTATCCCACTAATAACAGAGAGAATAACCGTAAGTCTAAAGATTCCTTTTCTCCAGTTCAGTGACTTAAGTTTGCTCCAAAAATTGGACATTTTTACCTCTTTTATGAGCAATAGGTGGAAGGCAGCATCGTCAAGATGCTCCCTCACGCAGAAAAGGCATGTCTATCACGATGTCGTTCTTTAATGCACGTGCTGCATAGCCAAGCACTGCTCGAATACTCTCTTCAGTGAGATCTGGATAATCTGCAATAATCTCTTCGTTTGTCATGCCGTTTGCCAATAGTCCCAAAACATGTTCAACACTTATGCGTGTGCCTTCAATTACAGGTTTTCCGCCAAGTATTTCAGGATTAGCGATAATTCTAACCATAATTATTTTTCTCCATCATGAAATTTGTTAACCTTCCAAAATATTTTACCAAAATCTTGTGAGTATATCAAATCGTTTTATTCTCCACAAAAAACTTGACATCTAATTCGCAGCAGCATACAATCTTATCAGAGGTAAAAGCATTAATTCACTGGCATGAGATTTTAGGATTAAGGAGAATAGGAACATGGCAAAACTACGTGCAGGTATTATAGGGTGTAGTGGAATCGGAACAACCCACGCATCTGGATTAGTCGGATTGTCAAATGTTGAATTAGCCGCTGGGTGCGACTTCGTACAAAGCACACTGGATGCCTTCAAGGCAAAATATCAGGGCAATTGGGATAACATTTCTCTTTACACAAACCATCAAGAGATGCTTGATGCTGAGGATTTAGATGTTGTGACAGTTGCGACTTCTGACCATCGGCATGCGGATCTCGTGGTAGACGCAGCGAATGCTGGTGTAAAGGGTATCTTCTGTGAAAAACCGATGGCAACCAGTGTTGAAGATGCTGATAGGATGCTGGAAGCAACGGATAAGAACGGCACCATTCTATCAATTGACCACACGCGGAGATGGCAACCTTTATGGCGGCACACCAGAGACGAAATCGTTGGCGGTGGGCAAATCGGGGATGTCGTGTATGTCATCGGCACGTTGAGCGGCGGGCGCGCCATGCTATTCCGTAACGGAACACACTGTGTTGATGCGATCTGCTATTTCGCTGACTCTGATCCTGAGTGGGTTTCTGCGGAATTAGAGGATGGCTACGAAGACTACAACGAATATAAAGGCGATGGCGGACATAATCCCGCAACCGAACCATCAGCACACGGATATATCCATTTTGCAAATGGGGTACGTGGCTATTATGCTGGTGGTCCAAAAACTGCCCAATCTGGTTTCCGTGCGGAAATTGTCGGCACTAACGGCTATATTCTTATTAGTGATGGCGGCGCTACAATTCATCAAGGAGATTCGGATGAAGCAATTGAGGCACCATCATGGGAAATCACTGGCATTCCAGCGGGTGTTCAAGAGTTAGTAAAACTGGTTGCAGAAGGTGGAGAACCTGTTTCTCCTGGAACTGAAGGGCACAAAGTAGTTCAGATTATCATTGGCTTCTTGACTTCACAACAACAGGATAATGGGAAGGTCAAGTTGCCTTTGTCCGGTAGTTAATCGGATCTTAGAACAGTGGTACTTTCTGCTGCCCATTGCAAATAAACCTTATCACCTTGTTTAAAGCGATATGTTTCTTTAATACCTATGTTTTGTTGGTGAACGATGAGAGGTGTTGGGTAATCGGTTTGCACCGTGTATTGCTGTGTCGTTCCGAGGTAGCTTACGTCTTGAATCACACCGCGTAAACAATTTGGCAAATCTGGATTTGGTTCTGCGGATATGTCTATCCGCTCCGGACGAACTGCTACAGTCACAGGTGTGTCTACCGTAATATTTTCACGGTGTTGACACACGAATTTAAAGGATGGTTCGGTGTTAGACACGACCTCTGCCAATTCGCCATCCGTGCTGATAAGTGTTCCTTCAAAAAAGTTTGAAGTCCCGATAAAATCTGCCACAAATTGACTCTGTGGCGAATCGTAGATTTCAGTGGGTGTTCCTACCTGAAGGATTTTCCCTTCGTTCATCACAGCAATCCGATCAGACAACGTCATCGCCTCTCCCTGATCATGTGTAACATACACAAACGTAATCCTGACTTTGCGTTGTAACGCCTTCAACTCCAATTGCATCTGTTTTCGGAGTTTTAGGTCAAGTGCAGATAGTGGTTCATCTAACAGCAGAATAGTAGGTTCATTGATTAAGGCACGGGCGAGTGCCACGCGTTGTCTCTCGCCACCAGAGAGTTCGTTAGGCTTTCGCTCTCCATAGCCAGGTAATTGGATTAAATCAAGTGAACGTTCAATCGCATCCGAAATTTCTGTTTTCGGAAGTTTCTTCATCTGCAATCCAAATGCAATGTTCTGCGCGACGGTTTTATGGGGGAAAAGTGCGTAATTTTGAAAGACAGTGTTCACAGGACGGTGATAGGGAGGCGTTTCTGCCATTAGTTCGCCGTTGATAAAGACTTCACCTGCGGTGGGATACACGAAACCACCGATAATGCGCAGTGTTGTTGTTTTTCCGCACCCACTCGGTCCGAGTAAGGAGAAAAACTCACCACCCTCTATCTGCAATGAGACATCGTCCACTGCAACTGTATCACCGAACTTTTTTGTTAAAGATGTGAGGGTAATTTGACCTACGGACATGTTTTATCCGTTCTCTGACAAATAACGATATTTTCTTCATGCATCGTTGTGGAGGTTTGACCGGGGACGTTGGAAGGACTATTTTTGAGAGGCATCCGTTTATTCGGAATGTTCCTAACGATTGTTTCTTTATGTGAGAACCCGTGTTTGCCAAAGGCAAAGACAACAAATTCGTCTGTCGGTAAGGTGACGTCTTTAACCCGACGGTTCCCAACAACATAGCAAATTGTGGATCGCTGTGAAAGCGTCTTTACCACTGTCCTGATACTATGTTCTAAGTCAATATAAAAAGCGGCAACCTCGCGTGCGCGCTTTTCATCAATTGAACGAATTTTCTCAATGGCAGATGATATAGGGGAATCTGCTAATGTTTCACGGGAATTCTGTCCACCCATTGCAATTCTGTCAATTTTTCGTGCGTTCGGCAAACCGAGCCATTCTGCGGAGAGCCGAGAAAACTGTCCATAGGCGACCGTAGTATGTGAATCGCCATAAGGTGGAGAAGTAATTACCAAATTATAGCCTCCAAGTGGGCGTGGTATTGGTTGTTCTCCATTAACTGTATTGGCATCGCAAACCGATGCTTCCACATCTTTACGTTTTTCAAGATATGCTGCCAAACCTTGCCTGTTCCTATTTAATTTTTTGCGAAAGGTCCCAAAGACATCAGGATTAAAACTCTCAAGTTTTTCTGCTGGCATTCGATGCAGTTTAAATGTACTTGTCCTTGTATAGGAAACCTCGCGCACAGTTTCCGAAAAAGCGACAGTTATGAAATTCCTAACTGCTTGATCCGCAATCTTGTTAATACAATCTAATAGGTAAGCGATACTTATGATCATCTCTTGAGAAAACCAATAATCCAAATTTGGAATTTTCGGAATCGGTGCTTCAGGCACATTTCCCGCTCGGAATTCTACTTGAAAGAGAACGTCATCTAACTTTTTCAATTCACTGTCAAGTGTATTGAAGGGAATAGGGGTTAATTTAGCGTTGGAGATTAGACGCACGAGAGGATTGATGTCGCACCCAACACTGTGTATGCCAAAGAGAGATGCCTCAACAAGAGAGGTGCCAGTGCCACAATACGGATCCAATAGCCATTCTCCTTCCACACCGTACTGATTTAGCAATTTTCTTGCTATCTGCGGAATCATCATTGCTGGATAGGTGTGGAAGCAGTGGGTATATTCTTTGGTATCTGCTGTTCGGAAGTCCCATGATTCGTCTTTGTATCTCAAGTTTTCCATATACATTCATACAGATTTTCCGCTAATCTGTAGATAACTCTCACATTGAAATTCCATTTACAAGTCAGGAAATAGTCTTAGCTCTTTTGCTAAGTGAGACTCGGATGAGAGAATATCCTCAATAATACTATTGGTTTCGGGAATACGTAGAAGTTCTTCAAGGAAATAGCGAATATTATCCTCGGCATCTGGTTTGCGGACTTCTACAATCTCATCATAATCTATTTCTAACAACTCGCAAAACTCTCTACCCGTCATTGCTTCTTTAATGTCAATTCTCTGTTTAAATCCCTTCCAAATAACCTCAGGATCATCTTGATTAAAGGCACAAAAGTGAGTCGAAACTCTGTATGGAAGTCGTCCAGCATTTCGTTTGGCAAAGCCGTGTAATGCTTCACGTTCGCCATCAACTTTCTTGGTGTCAAACACGTGTCCATCCTTCAACTCAACAAGGTGACAGTGTTGATGTCCCTCTCGTCTCTTGAAAATCATAAAATCAGGTTCTGAACCTTGAGAATTTAACTCAGTACACTTCTTAATCTTTCTCTTTTGGGCTAAAAGCACTCCCTCCGACATAATATCTTTGCGAAGAAAAGCATCTAAGTCGTCTATAGTTTCGATCCTTTCTGTTATGAGTTTCTCAAGTTCACTTCCAGCGGAAATTACTGTCCCTTGTACTTTGCTCATGAGTTCACCTAATGCTTCATTACCAAATATACGTGCGTATCCACCAGAAGATTCCTTTGGGATTCTACCTCTAATTTTTGCCATTTTATCCCTCCAGATCACACCCAATAAAATTTCGTTCTTTTGAGCGTGCTGCTTCCATGACAGAAAAGGAACCTGCGGCAGGATCGATTATATAATCACCTTCGTTACTGACAGCAGCGATAAGTTCAGCCTGTAGACCGACAGGTTTTTGATGGGGATGTTCCTTTGTTTTCGTACGTTCAAGCCAGACATCGCGAATGTTGTGGACTTTCCAAACACCTTTAGCCTTCCTGGGATGCTTCTGTAGCACAACACAATATTCGCTCACGCGTCTGGAACGGTACCCCATCCCAAACCTGTCTTTATTCCAGACGATCAAGTCAACAATATCTAACTGTGTGTCATCAAACCATGACTTGAACCCTTGACAAAGGTGAAATTTATCCATCCACAGAAAAAGATGTCCAGAGGGGATAAGCACATTGTCAATGCCTCGAATGAATTCGCTAATCAATTCTTCAGACATTTGTATCAATGAACATCTGCGTTTCTCTCTACTCTTTCCCTCATTACCGTAATTCATTTTGTCAAGCACACCTCTATACTGTGGGTCAAGAAACGCTACAGGGACAGATTCCATTGGTAGATGCGATAAAAATTTCAGTCCATCCATCTTTAACCTTGTGTTAGGTTTCAGAAAATCGGGTAAATCTATAGGTGGGGTTTGTACAATCCGCTCAGTGGAGAATACATTGTTTGTAACCTCATCTGTTGTGTCAGAGAAAAGACTGAGATTCTCTTCAGTAGGGGTTGATTTATTCATTAATTCACCTTGTTCATATATCGGTTTGGATATCCTATTCTTCTGTCAAAACCCGCGTCAAAATCTGATTTACCAATTGCGGATTTGCCTTTCCACGCGTTGCCTTCATCACCTGTCCAACCAAAAACCCGATCGCTTTCTTTGTGCCATCACGATAATCTTGCGCAGGACCTGGGTTTTCCTCAATGACCTGTTGCACGATTACCTCAATCTCGGAGGTATCGGTAATTTGGGACAACCCTTTTTCTTCAACTATCTGTTTCGGCATTTTGCCGGTTTCAAAGGCGTCATCCAGCACAGATTTGGCAATCTTCCCGCTGATCGTATTGTTGCCAATCAATTGAATGAGTTCACTGAGATGTGCAGGGGTAACTTTGGAATCTTGGATTTCTATCTCGGCTGTGTTTAGTAAACGGGTAAGGTCGCCCATAATCCAGTTTGCACAGGTCGTAGGTTCTCCGCTGAGTTGTGCTACTTCATCAAAAAAAATTGCTATTTGTCGGGTAGTGGTTAGGAATTCAGCGTTTTCAGAAGAGATGTCGTAGTCTGCAATAAAACGTCTGCGGCGGGCAGCAGGGAGTTCAGGGAGTGTCGGTTGAATTTCATCAATCCATTCATCATCTATCTGAACGTGAACAAGGTCCGGTTCAGGAAAATATCGGTAGTCGTCTGCTTCTTCCTTGCTACGCATTGCGACTGTCTTACCCGTATTCGCATCAAACAACAGCGTTTCTTGAACAACCTCGCCCCCTGAATCAAGAATACGTGCTTGCCGTTTCACCTCGTAATCCATTGCATCCAGCAGCTCCTGAAACGAGTTCTTGTTCTTTATCTCAGTGCGCGTTCCTAATTCTTGACTGCCTTGCGGACGTAACGATATATTCGGTTCACAACGAAGGCTGCCCTCCTCCATGTTGCAATCGCTCACCTCAATATATTCTAAAATTTCTTTGACAGCACGGCAATAGGCGATTGCTTCTTCAGGTGAATGGATTTCTGGTTCGCTTACAATTTCCATGAGGGGAACACCCGCACGATTGAAGTCCATAAAACTACGAGTGGGATCGCCTGTAACTTCAGCATGAACAGATTTTCCAGCATCTTCTTCAAGATGAATTCTACGGAGCGCAACTGTCTTGGACTCACCATCAAAATCGAATGTCACCTCCCCATTTTTACACAACGGGAGGTCGTACTGCGAAATCTGATAGTTTTTCGGCAAATCAGGGTAGAAATAGTTTTTTCGATCGAACTTACTGTATGAGGTGATTTCACAATTCATCGCCAAACCTGCGCGAACAGCGAACTCCAAAGCGCGTTGATTGATAACCGGCAACGTTCCCGGCATTCCTAAACAGATTGGACACGTGCAGTCATTTGCCGATGCGCCGAACGTATAAGCACAGTTGCAAAACAGCTTACTCTCTGTGCATAATTCTGCGTGGATTTCCAAACCGATAACTATTTCATATTTTTCCATGAATTCACTCTCATTTTAGCTGCGTGCTAAGATAAATAGCGCGAGTATCTATCCTTAAAAATACAAGGTAGACATCTCGCGCTACATACAATAATAATCTGTTATAAGCCCTTCTCCGACAATTCATTAACAACGGCTACGTTTGCTTCCACTTCAGCCTGGGAAGTCATGCCGATAGTCATGGCATGGACGCAGGGTAACCCCATAACAAATTCGATCGCCTCGCGCTGATCATCCGCTTCTTTTGCTAACTTACCCATGCCTAAGACTTTCATGCCGTAGATACCCTTGCCGGCAAATGCCATCTGTTCCATTGTTCGGATGACGTCTGGAGGGGATGCATCCATCTGAACTCCAGAATGATTAATCCGTGCCAATACAACTTCAACCCACTCTGTCATAGCGGATGTTTGGAACGCGCCGAAATCATGACAAGATACGCCATGTGCGCGAATTAACCCCTGCTCTTTACAACGGGTGAGTGCTTCCATCGCATCCGGATAACGACTTGGCCAGTCTACTTGCGTAAGGCAGTGGAGTAATACAATATCCACATAGTCAGAACCGGTCTCTTTGAGGAACCGCTTAACATCTGCTTCCACAGTCTCCCGTGTGCGGGAAACCGTCTTTGTAGTGATAGTTACACTGCTCCGAGGCACATGTTTTAGCGCCTCTTTGATATGCGGATGGCTACCGTACTGGTCAGCAGAATCCCAAAACGTAACACCATTTTCGTGTGCAAACAAAAGTAAATCACGTAAACCTTCAAACCCTAAATCTGTTTGGTTTGAGCGACCATTCCAACCGTTCGACCCTGTCCCAATTGAGAGTCGTGAAACATCTAAACCTGTCTTCCCAAGTGCTACAATTTCCATCACAATTCTCCTCTCTCGGTAAAATTAATGAAAGTATACCATGTTTTTTCAAATCTGGCAACAAAATCTATTTTCGCTCAGGGTCATCCAGTTTTAAGAGTTTACCGTTATTGAGGTTTACTAAAAGTTAATATCCAAGGGCGGTAGGTGCGGTTTCCGAACCGCACCGCATCCTACAAGGAAAGTCAATAGAAGGTCTGTGATCTAAATTCGGTGCGGTTAGAATTCGCACCTACCGTTCTGGGGTATATAGCAGATGTTAGAAATTCGTCCGAAAAACCAAAAACTGAATAACCTGATTTTCGCTTCAAAGGCATTCAATTGTTGTGTTTGGCATTCTTGGAAGTATTTCCAGCTCTGATTTCTACATACATCTGATTGTTGGAGGGGTTTCTAACCTCGATAACAGATACATAGGATGAAAATCGGGGTTGAAAACCCCTCCAACAATAGCGAATCATGACAGACGATTGAAAGCTTCTGATTTCGATTAGAGATATGTGCAACCTACAGTTAAAACTATATTTTACGACAAAATTTTCCGCTATATTCACAACAATTGGTATCTAATTCTATTTTTTGTTGCCATTTGCTTAAAAATTACGTTACAATTAATTGTTTATGGGAAAATCTATTCATGCGCCGCTTTATAATAATTCTTGGCATCTTGACACTATTCTCGTGAATTTAAATGAGGAGGATAAAAAGCGTAAATTTACGCTTATCATTTATAAAAATGGAAACCGTACAGTCTTCTGCTAAAACTCGCACCACTAAAATACGAAAATTCCTAATAGGTCTATTTGCTATTGTTCTATGCTGCTTCATATCTGGAACACTGGTTTCCGCGGAACAAAGGCATAGTCCAATATGGGACGCTGCTTTTGCAGCTATTGATAAGGGAAATCGTAAACTTGCTGTCTCAAAATTAGAAAGTTTACTGCAAACGGATCTGTCTGAATCGGAAAAACTTGAAATCCATCACGCGCTTGGTTATAACTATGAGAAGCTGCGAAATCGCCCACAAGCAGTTCGGCATTACGTAAGGGCTATCACACGGAACTACCCTCTCGCTGATAGTGCTGCGTACCGTCTTGCCAAGTTATATGAAGGCATGAATAACGACATAAAGGCGATAAAATGGTATACGCAGATGGTACGGGATTATCCGGCAAGCGCATATCTCACTGATGCAAAATGGACACTTGCTCAACTACATTTAAAATATAAACAGTATAAAGACGCAAAAGCATTTTTAGTTGATATTATAGACAGACAACGTTATACGCGAAAGGCGACTTATGCATTAGGGCGTTGTGAAGAAGGATTAGGCAACTTTGCAAAAGCGTTTCAAATACATCAAAAGCTTATTGATGAAAGGCATTCAGATACCGTAGCAGAAGATGCTGTCGGCAAGTTGAAAATGCTTGCCCGGGATAATAAATCGCTTGTCTTGACTGTTAATGATCGTTTGAATTGTGGGCTAGTACATTACTATCATGGCAGTTGGAAATCTGCAATCACAGAACTTACACCTCTTACGAAAAGGTCAGACCTGAAACTGAGAGGACGTGCTTACTACTATATGGGACAAAGTTATCAAGGACGCAAATGGTATAACACTGCAATAAAACAATACAATGCCGTTATCGTTCTTGGAACGAAATCAGATTATTTAACCCGAGCGCACTATCAAATTGCGCAATGCTACAGAAAAAAGGGAAGTCTAACAACCGCTTTAAACCGACTTGAAAGTTTTGTAAAAACATATCCTTGGAGTAAATTTGTAGATGAGGCACTCTACGATATTGCCCAAATTCATGAAAGACGCGAAAAATCAGAGTCAGCACTTAAGGCTTATTCACGGTTAATTGAAGTCGCACCTGGAAGCGATTATGCTGATTGGGCAGCGTGGCGAATTGGATGGCAACGTTTTAACGAAAAACGTTATGAAGAAAGTTATAAAGCGTTTGAGGGTTTGAAGGAGAATTTCCCTGGTAACCGCTATGCTATGGGTGCCCATTTTTGGATGGCAAAAATCAGAGAACGCCAAAATAAGCCGCAACTTGCGAAAGAAATATATTCCGAAGTAGCAATGGCACGATACTGGTATTACAGTGCCAGAGCAAAGGCAATTCTTGGAATCACTGCCTCCGAATTAGAACCGAAAGCAGTACCGGATGCGAAATTGCCATCACAGGAAGCGTGTCCTGATCATCTGCCGCTATTGATGCAACTGAAACTCTATGAAGACGCGGTATATCAATTAACCCGTTACATTGACGCAACACCGAATGCCGCGAAGGAATGTTTTTACGCTTTAATCACAAGTTACGAAAATATGTCAATGTATGATAAAGCGCGTGAGGTCGCCGAAAGGGCACTCATAAGTCCATCGTTTGAAAATCAAGCAAATAAAGATTTAGCCAAACTTCGTCAATGGCTCTATCCATTGCACTACGAACAGCTGGTTAAGAAGTACGCTAAGCAGTATAATGTAGAGACCGCATTAATTTACGCTATGATCTTAGAAGAGAGTAGATATAGAAAAGACGCTATTAGTTGGGCTGGTGCAATCGGTTTAATGCAGATTATGCCCGCAACTGGAAGGCAACTTGCACGGGAACTTAAAATTCGTCGATTCCGCACCTCAATGCTAAAGGACCCCGAAATTAATATCCGAATGGGAACCAAATATATCGGTTATCTCAACTCAATTTTTGATGGGAATGCGATGTTGGTAACTGGTGCCTACAATGGAGGTCCGGGACGAATGCGGCGGTGGCTGGAATCGAAAAACATCAAAGACCTTGATGAATTTGTTGAAAAGATTACCATCCGTGAAACACGGCTGCATATCAAAAAGGTCATCAACAGTTATGATAATTATGTTGAGATTTACGGACAGCCGGAAGTGCCAGCAGTAAATTCCGCTTTAGATGCCCCAAAAGAGCAACTTGAGACTCCTATCCTTGGGCAGCTGAATAAGTAGTAAAAGGTATTTCAGTAAAACCTAAAATATGTGGACATCCTTGGTAAGTGCGGTTTCTAACCGCACTTTTTTATGTACCTATGGACTTTGGAGGGCAGAACAATTCAGGATTCGAGTTTTCTCAATATTTTGGTTATGGCTGCTCCTGTAGGAACAGGTCTTAGCAAAAAAAGAAATTATTGGAGAATTAAATGGTTCTGTTTGGAGAGGAAAGTTTTACAGTTTGATAATATCAGGGTCATTATCTCTGGTCATGATAATGCGTTGTAGCCAATCAACATCATCTTGTTCAGGAAAGTCCGCGCGGTAGTGTCCACCCCGGCTTTCCGTTCGAGCAAGTGCTGCTTGTGTTATTATCCATGCCACATTAAGCATATTGAATGTTTCACATAGTGCGACATCAGTTGTTTGCAGAGATTTAGGAGAATTGGGGCAGGGGTTAATCTCTGCTCCAATTTCTTCTAAAACAGAAAGTGTTTGTTCTAAACCTTCACTATCCCGTTCAATTCCAACATTTTCCCAAAGTGTCTCGCGGATAGCATCTTTTGCGGCGAATACAGAGTCCTCGTCTAATTCAGAGGTCATTTCTTCAGCATTTGGAATTTGGATATCTGGCGGAGACTGTAATGTTTGGGACGATGCATAATCTGCAGCGTTGTCTCCTGCACGCACTCCGAAAACCAGACATTCTAACAGGGAATTGCTTGCCAGACGATTTGCGCCGTGTACGCCGGTGCAGGCAACTTCGCCGCATGCATAAAGTCCTTTTAGGTTTGTTTCTGAGTCGATATTGGTAAGAATACCCCCCATCATAAAATGTGCACCGGGGCGGACAGGAATTAAATCAATATTAATATCTAAACCGTAACGTTTTGTTGTATCGGAGATTGTAGGAAATCTTTCCTGAATAAAATCGGCGGGTTCGTGAGTAATATCAAGGTAGACACACGGAAATCCTGTCAGATGCATCTCATTTTGGATAGCACGGCTGACGACATCGCGAGGAGCAAGTTCACCCTTCTCGTGGTATTTCTCCATAAATCGCTCACCGCGTATATTAATTAGTCGTCCCCCTTCGCCCCGTACAGCCTCAGAAATAAGAAAATTAGGCGCACCATCAAGATAGAGTGTCGTTGGGTGGAACTGGACGAATTCCATATCTATCATCTCACATCCCGCACGCCATGCTGCTGCAAAACCGTCACCGGTTGCTACTTCTGGATTGGATGTGCAAGGATATAACTGTCCAAGTCCCCCTGTTGCAAGAATTGTGGCTTTTGCATAAAGGCGGGCCAGTTCACCCTCCACAATAGCAGTAACACCGTAGCATGCAATATCATCCTTTACTTGTGCTGATTCCACGTCTGTGAGTAGGTCTATTGCAAAAGCATTTGATAGAACCCGTATACGTTCTGTGTTTAAAACGCGTTGAACGAGAACGTCGGTTGTTTCACGTCCTGTGGCATCACCTTTGTGAACAATGCGCCTACGACTATGTGCTGCCTCTTGTGTAAAACGCGGAAGTGTTCCTTCCCAATCAAAATTAGCACCCCAATCCAACAATTCAGTTACGCGGGGAATGCCTTCAGAAACCATCGTCTCAACCGCATCTACATCACATAAACCGCATCCAGCATTGCATGTATCCTCTACGTGCAGGTCTATTGTATCATCAACGTTCATAGCAACAGCGATGCCACCTTGCGCATAGAGCGTATTGCTCTCTTTGAGAGTTGTTTTTGTAATTAGGGTGACATCCGCCCGTTCACTTGCGGCAAGTGCAGCTCGCAACCCCGCTGCCCCACTACCGATTATAAGGACATCTGTATACCAGCTTGAACGGACGTCAGAATTCAGCACAGAAGAATCTGTTTCTGTGTTCATATATTTCTTGCAAGCCTTTCGGCATCCTATTCTATTGAGTTGGAGGCGTGGGTGTGTAACTTTCATCAACCGGCATTACCTTGCCGGTGCCAGTGGCGATAAGGGTGCTATCGCTAAGTTTTATTTCTGCCTTTGCCTCAACTAAACGGCGTGAGACTTTAATACGTTCTGCAAAAACAAGCAGTTTCACACCTGTTGGTGCGGGCTTCCGAAAACGAACCTCAAGTTGTGCTGTAACCGCGGGCCCATCAAAAGTTCCTATGCCGATGTGGGTGATTGCCTCATCTAATAAGGTACTTATTATACCACCGTGAAGAATGTTCGCCCACCCTTGCATGTGTGCTGGCGGTGTACATTCTATGTGGACTTCTGCGCCTGCATCTTTGATTTTCGGTTCCACTTGCAAGCCATACGGATTATTCGTGCCGCAAACAAAACACCGGTTGTTATTTTCAATTGCCATTTTTTAAACTCGCCATAATCACGAAGAAAGCATCGTAAGACTTCGTGCTAATTTCTTCTGTTCAACTAATAAACGTTCAAGGAGTTCCCGTTTTTGTGCAACAACTTTTTCCGGTGCACGTTCAATAAAATTAGGGTTTTCTAATGTCTTTTGTGCTGCTGCCACGTCTTTGACTGTCTGGTCGTAGCGTTTTGTCAGTCGAGCTTTTTCAGCTTCAAAGTCAATTATTCCTGCTAATGGGATATAGATAGCGAGGTCTCCAATCACCGCTTCTGCCGAAGCGGAAGGTTTCGGCAAAGACTCTGCAATAGTTATGTTGGATACCCGTGTAAAAGCAGGTAAATACTGTTCAAGGTATGTTTCAAGCTGATTTCTAATTTCAGCATTTGGCGATTGAATGTGCACTTCCACAGACGCTCCGATTGGAACGTTCAACTCACCGCGAATGCTTCTGATATTCTCTATAACTTCCATGATATTCGTCATCGTTGCTTCTGCTGTTGGATTTTCTCCAAGTGGTTCTGGCCAAGGTGCAACAGTCACAGATGCGTTATCGTTCGCGGCGGAATTATTACCACCATGCGGAAGTTGTTGCCAAATTTCCTCTGTTAAAAACGGCATTATTGGGTGTAGGAGCCGCATCATTTGCTCCAATACATCAGCAGCTACCCACAACGCCTCAGGTTCATCTTTTGACAGACGTTGTTTCGCAAATTCCAGATACCAATCGCAGTATTCATGCCAGAGAAAAGCATAGAGGGTTTGTGCTGCTTCGTAGAATCTGAAGTTTTCAAACGCATCTGTCACTGACTTTATGGTATGACTCAAACGACTCTGTATCCATTGAATTTCTAATAATTCTTGTCCTTCTGCCATCTCTGCATTTTCTGCTGGAACAGGAAACTTCTCCAAGTTCATGAGAATGAATCGAGCTGCATTCCAAATTTTGTTGGTGAATCGTTTGCCAGCCTCAATCTGAGATTCCAGTAGCGGGACATAAGGGATCGGTGTGCTTGTGTTTGCCAGTGCAAATCGGAAGGCATCGGTACCATAAGTTGCAATCGTCTCCAATGGATCAATACTATTTCCTTTTGATTTACTCATCTTCTGCCCTTTTTCGTCAGCAACAAGCCCGTGCAAGTAGACCTTACGGAATGGTACTTCATCCATACATCCGAGTCCCAACATAATCATCCTTGCTACCCAGAAAAACAGAATATCCCACCCGGTGACAAGCACAGATGTGGGATAAAAGGTTTTTAATTCATCTGTTTCTTCGGGCCATCCCATTGTTGAAAAGGGCCACAATCCTGAACTAAACCATGTATCTAATACATCTTCCTCTTGATGAAAGTCAGTAGCGCCGCATTCACACTGTTGCGGTGTATCCATTGCAGCAGTTACTTTTTCACAAGCATTACAATACCATATCGGAAGTCGGTGTCCCCACCATCTTTGGCGTGAAATCGGCCACGGTTCAATATTCTCCATCCAGTGAAAAAACCGTGTCGTTTCGCGATCGGGAATAAATCTTATTTCACCTTTTTTTGTCGCTTCTATTGCGCGTTCTGCAAGCGGCCGTACATTCATGAACCATTGTAGCGATATTGCGGGTTCTACGACTGTATTACACCGATCATGATGTCCGACAGCATGTCTGTGTGGCACAATTTTGACAAGAAAACCCTCTTTTTCTAAATCTTCTACTACCATTTTTCGGCAGTCCCAACGGGATAAGTTGACGTATTTTTTTGGTGCATTTTCGTTGATATGCCCATCTTGGGTAAAGATTGTGCGTTGTTCAAGATCGTGTCTCAAACCGATTTCATAGTCGTTGACATCGTGGGCAGGCGTAACTTTCAACGCCCCCGTTCCAAATTCTGTATCCACATATTCATCAGCTATTATCGGAATCTCCCTGTTGCTAAGTGGAAGAAGAACTTTTTTCCCAATCAGGTGTTGATAGCGTTCATCATCAGGATGGACTGCTACCGCAGTATCACCCAACATCGTTTCAGGACGTGTTGTGGCAATTTCAAGCACAGCATCGCTATCTATGACAGGATAGCGAATGTGGTAAAAGTTACCATCAATTTCAATCGGTTCTATTTCCAGGTTACTTAAAACTGTATTGCAATTCGTACACCAATTCACCATATAGGTATCGCGATAGATAAGTCCTTGATTGTAGAAGGAAAGAAAGGCTGTATTTACTGCTTTGCAGAACCCATCATCAAAAGTGAATCGTTCCCGATCCCAGTCGCAGGAGCATCCAAGTTTTTGAAGCTGCGAGACAATATAGTCGCTGGTTTCCTCTTTCCATTCCCACATTTGTTCAACAAACTTTTCTCTGCCGAGCGCGATTCGGCTTGTGCCTTCATCAGCGAGCCGCCTCTCCATAATGAGCTCGGTCATGATACCGGCGTGATCAGTCCCTGGCATCCATAGCACATTATAGCCCTGCATGCGTTTCCATCGGATAAGGCAATCTTGGAGTGTGTTATTAAGCGCGTGTCCAACATGTAGATTACCAGTAATGTTAGGAGGTGGGATCACAATTGCGTAGGGAGACTTGTCGGATGTTGCTTCGGCATGAAAGAAGCCGTTGCTTTGCCAAAATTGGTACCATTTTCCCTCAATTTCCTGAGGGTCATAAATCTTTGGAAGACTTGCCATATTATTACCTGAAAACAACTCAATACTATTTGTAAGTATAATTATTTTACCACATATAAAACTTTTTTACAAAAAAACTTGCACAAAAAAATTTAAAAGTGATATGATATACACATCAACCAACTAACAAATCAAAATATAGGCACCTCTGAATCTAAAGTCTGAGTCTCCGTACCACGCAAACCAAGTCGTCACGTTGTCAACCGGATAGGATATCGCGCTGTGAGCAGACACCCAAGAAACAGTCGATACCAATGCCCGATTGTTCAAAACGCACCCCTTGCCCGCTGGAAAAAGCGGAGTAAGGGATTATTCTATAGGAGGACATATTGATGTCTAAAAAATTGTATTGGGGGTTAACCACCCTCATTATACTCATCGGCACAGGTGTGTTTCTGTATGTCAAAGCAGATCAGAAACACACTGTAGATGCACATATTGCCGCAGCGGAAGAACTTATCATAGATGGAAACTATTATGAGGCGCTTTTCGCACTCAAACCGTTATTGATGAGCGATGAGAAAAGCGAGACACAAGAGAAAGCACTTTGGATCGCTCATCAACTCGGTGAGAAAATCACTGAAATTTTTTTAGCTAGTGGGGGCAATGTGCCTCGTATTCGATCGGAAAAAAGCCATCCCCATAAATCAACTCGGTGCTACTATTTATTATGCTGATATGAGAGGCATGTGGTATTATGACAAAGGTTTCCTGCAACGACTCATAGATGAGTATCCAAACAGTCCAAAACGCCCTATTGCAGAATACTATCTGATATACAATGAACGGGGTATACCCCGATGCGGAAATTATGATGAAGCACTAAAACGCCTCCACGCTTACGTCGAGAAATACGAAAAAACGGGGCGTCCTGAAGTCTACAAGGCTTACCTTGGTATTGCCCACATAAACCACGGGTTTTGGTGGAAACTCACATATAGTGCCACTGAAAAAGACAAACAACGCGCTGCAATGCACAAAGCTGAAGCATTAAAGTATTACGCACTATATCATATCAATCCACATGGACTCCCTGATGATGAGAGTTACGAACGTTTGAAGAAAAACGAAGAATACGGTTGGCATTTTATTATTAGTGAAGATGAAGGAGGCTGTTAATCGGATGCTGTTATGAAACTCTCTGAATATACGCCAAACAATGCGAAATAACAGAGATAATTGAATTCAATAAGGAGTCTAAACTCATGAGTAAAAAACTGTATTGGGGGTTAGTTCCCCTCATTCTCTTGATTATCGGTGCTTTCGTATTTCTGATTGTGAAAAATCAAGCAGAGATACGGCAGCTTAAAAAAGAAGCCGCCGCATTACAAAAGCAGCGGCAGCAACAGGAATCGGAACAAGTGCCACAGGGACACGTTCACGATGATGGCACTTTTCACGCAGACGAACCGCCGGATCCGATAGAACAAGATGGCACGCCACAGGTTGAAAGGCACGATGAACCGAAAGTGCAATACACAGCACCAAAAGGGGCTGTGCTTAAACCTGATTTTCCAAAAGTTGATCCCAAAGCGGACCCGGTCAAAGCCGCTTATGAACGGCTTGAGTATATCAAAAACAACCCGTATGCATGGGGTGGAGTTCACTCCGAGCGTGCAACAGAACTCATCGCTAAACTCATGCCACCACCAGTATTAACTGACCACGCTGACAGTGACCGAGTATCTGCTCTAATGGACGAACTCATCGCGCAAGATGATCCACGCGCAGCGGAGGTCTTAATCACGAACATTTGTGAGGGATCCATCGCTGGCAGGTTTATGTTCGATGGGTTGGTCGCAATCGGTCCTCCAGCCGTGCCCTTCATTCTTCCATACTTGCGTGAAGATAACGTGTGGGCAGGAATGGGTGCAAAGATTTTAGTTCGCATTGCTGTAGAGCATCGCGACGACCTCGGTGGTATCGTCGAACACATCCTCATCCCGAACATCACAATAATTGCTGCAGATGAACATTTCGAGCGTTTTAGTTCAGGGTCGGTTATAGATGCGCGAGCAGCCCTTGAACAATTTCAATAGTAATAAGGAGATTTCAAATGCGAATGAAATATATTGTTTTTCTATCTATTTTTCTGCTTTTGTCTGTTTTTAGTATTCTGAGTTTTTCGGCACTCAACACGGGTTCCGGTTCAGGTTCTATGAATTCACCGTCAATGGTTTTCAAAGAGTGGCGTGTTGGTCGGGGTGTCAGGGGGTATACGCTTTCTGTCCCTATACATAAAACCTTTATCACCAGCACCCAGACATCGTGTTGGGTATCCGCGTCTGTCGGCTATAACGGCAACCAGCCGCAAAACACTGCACCGATTAACCCCGACACGGTTTCGTGGTCATTTTCCGCGAATCATGGCATGGAACTTGACGACGACTCCATTAGCACCTCTTGGTCAGGTTCGCATCCATCGAAACTTAGCGGGTACACATCGTTCAATGTCGTGGCGATGCTGAACGTCCCAAGGCATGACGATACAACTCAATATCCTAATCCCAACACAATACCAGCGATATGTACGGACGCGAGAAATGATGATCGTCATGATCGAACACCGAGACACCGCGGTGGCACGCGCATGGCGATTACGATCAAGTTTACAGCACAGACAACGCAGGGGAACACGGTTACAAAGTCATTACCGCTAAACCAAGATGAAACCGACCAGATACGTCAGGAATACTTAGATCTGGCGCGTCAAATTCCGGGACGCGGCAGTTTTGACCCTGAAGATTTCTACGATTTCGGTCATTACGATCAGATGATTAACGAAAACTTGCAAGACAAACATGACGCGTGGGTAACGGCAATTAATGAGCGAGAACGCCCAAATTTACCTGATTTAACACGCGACCAGCTGGTTGTGACAAGTGGGTACCGGAATCCGCATCACAACGTTTACCATGCAAGGGCTGATGCAGTGCACGGTTTGCATCAATACGGTCTCGCCTTAGATGTCCGCGGCATGAACATTGATGGTATAGCGGGCAATGACCAGGCAAAGATGCGGCTGGCAGCCTTAAATGCCGACCCTGCAGCATCGGAAAGCTACCTCTATTCTACTGGTCATGTGCATGCGGATTGGCGTGGTTCTCCGTGGCCCCCGGCAAATCCAATACCGGCAGCACCAACTTTTAGACTTCCTGCACAAAGCACGGATCCGCCAACTGCTATAACCACAACGCCTTCCACAACGTTTGCGCCTGCGTCAGGTCATTCCCACACGGTGACTGCTGGGACAGTGCATCAGGCACAGGTCACATCCACGGCGCCGATTTACGGTGCGTATTTGTATGTGAACGGCACCCGAATTAACTGGTTTGGTGGTAGCATGGCGAAAACGACAACAAGTTTGTCATTGAGTTACACGTTACCATCTGATGCAAGCGGCAGTTATACAATCATGGCACGTGTTTATCCGTGGGCGGGTGATACCTATGGTAACTATACAGATTATAGTTATACTGTGGATGCGGGTAGCACGCCAAGCATCCCCTCACCCCCTTCTACACCGACGCCGCCATCTTACCATGCGTGTGGTATCCATGAGACCTCTGTATCGGGTGATCATTCTTGGATAACACCGTCGTGTGGCGTATCCGCGCACGCGGGCTATGCGTGCCAAATCTCATCGGATCATAAGTTCCCTGTGACCTGTCCGCACAATAGCGACGGACAGAGTTGCATCTACAGCACTTATTATTCGTGTTCACCACATACACACGCGTATCCATCAGCACCGCGTGAGCCGCGAACGCCGACATCGCTCAGTGCGGCTCTCGGCAGCACAAGCGGATCCATTGATCTCAGTTGGAGCGCCCCCGCCGATGGCGGAAGTCCTATCACCGAATATCAGATCACATACTGCAAATACGATAACGGATGGAAAAGATACAATTGGACAAGTTGGAGTTCAACGGGCAGCACAAGCACTTCCTATACCGTCACAGGCTTAGAAATCGGCGGATTCTATAGATTTCGGGTCAGAGCTGTCAATAGTATCGGTAGTAGCAGAGTTTCAAGAGTCGCACAGAAAATCGTTCAATAACACAACCTAATCATTTCACAGGCAGGTACCTTTAGGGTATCTGCCTTTATTTTTGAGTCTACGCTTGTCCGAGGGAACTCGGATTCTCGACTATTGTCGCTCCTAACAAAAAGGCGCGATTTCAAATCGCGCCTACATGCAGGTATCCGATAATATTACGTAAAAGACGGTTCAACCCAACCGTAAGCCCCATCATCGGATTGGTAGAGCAGATTCACCTGCCGTGTTTCAGAATTTAAAAACATTAGCAGGGATTCACCTGATGTATGAAGTTCAGTTGCAGCTTCGCTCAATGTAAGCGGTTTTGCAGCAAACTTCTCAGATACTGGGACGATAACCGGAGGATCCGTTGAGTCGACATCTGCCGAGATTTCTGGTGCTTCTGGATTCAATTGCGCTACTACCTCGCGATGTGGCACATTATGACGTTTGTCTTTTACACGTTCTTTGTGTTTACGAATCTGGCTCATAACCTTATCTGCTGCACCATCTATAGCTGATATAACTTCATGGGTTTTATTCTTTGCGTAAAACGATACGCGTGGCGCAGTAACTATTATCTCAGCCTCAAAACGATGTTTCTCTGCCTTAAGTATAACATTGAACTCTTGCATCTCTCCGAAACGAGATTCGATTTTTTCAGCACGTTTTAGAATATAATCATGAAGGTCGTCAGTAATTTTTATGTGATGTCCGGAATAGGTAATTTTCATAATGTGCCTCCCGCATAAAATATTTTAAATAGGACTTACGCAATTTTCACGATTTTTCAATAATTATCACTAAAAGGGTGTAATTTCCAGCAGAATTCTGAATTATCAGCGTGTTTACAAAACGCGCCTACCGTTTGTGTGTAAGTCTTATAAAAGTTTGAAAATATTTCTCTCATAGATTCTATAAAATCATAAGTCAATAACAATCCATTGTCAAAAGTATGTCTAACGGAGCGAAGTTAAATTTTTTTCCTTTGACGAGAAGAGAGGATGCCAAGTTCTTCACGATATTTTTGCACAGTCCGCCTTGCAACAATAATACCGCGTTTTTTCAGAGCTAAACTGACCGCTTGATCACTTAAAGGTTTTGCAGTATTTTCTTTACGTATCATCTCATGAATTTCGGCTTTGACTTGCTCCGCTGATACAGAACTACCTCCAGTTGTTGCTAATTGATTACTAAAAAAGAACTTTAGAGGATAAGTCCCAATCGGTGTTTGAACATATTTTTTACTTGTAACGCGGCTGACAGTTGATTCATGGACACCTGCCATGTCGGCAACGGTTTTTAATGTCAAAGGTTTGATGCTCTGAGGTCCCTCTGTTAGAAAGTCAGATTGAACATTGAAGATAGCTTCCGTTACTCGTTCAATAGTACGACCACGTTGTGCAATGCTGCTCAGCAGATCCGCTGCATCATTATATTTTTTTTGAATCCATTTTTTCGTCTCTGAATCTAAAGTCTTACTATCATCACGCATAAGGTTTACGTAGTAAGGATTCATACGTAAACGTGGAATATAGTTATCAATCGGCAAAATATAATAGTCTTCGTTATTTTTTACAATCTGCACATCAGGTGTGATCCCTTGGACTGTTTCTGGTGATTTAACTAAATCTTTGACAGATGGATCGGAAAAGTACCGTCCTGGATATGGCGACAAGGTCCCAATCCATTCTGATGCCTTTAGAATCTCATTTTTGTCTACCTCAAGCACCTGAGAGATAGCAGCGATTCGATTATTTAATAAATCCTCTAAATGTTGCTCAACAATCTCTTTGGCAAGCTGAAACGGAACATCGTCATCATACGGAGTCACTCCATTATGTTTATGATGCTCCATTTCATGGTGGCGAATCTGTATACTCAGTGCCTCCTTAAGGTCACGATAAGCGACACCTGCAGGTTCAAATGTCTCTTGTATAGTGTGCAGAACTGTTTTTACTTCGGACACTGTAGATCCTACCTCTACAGCAATATCTTCTAAAGTAAGTTCATAGAGGTTTAGTTGACTTCCTTCGTGTTTTACGGTATATGTTTTTTTGTTGACGGTATCAACGACTTGCCAACTTTTAGATTCGCATTCGCTTTCCAAATTTTCCGGATCTGCTACGATAGGATTGACCGCAAATAAAA
This sequence comes from Candidatus Poribacteria bacterium, assembly GCA_965219695.1. Lineage (GTDB taxonomy): Bacteria > Poribacteria > WGA-4E > WGA-4E > WGA-3G > MSPOR6. Next base: position 176,964 of record CBDCOJ010000030.1, read on the forward strand.
GTCCTTGAACTTCTTCTTTTGATTTTTTACCATTATTCCTAATAGGACTGAGGTTTTTCGATAATGTATTCTGTAATTCTTCTGATAGGCATTCGTTTTCAAAGTCAGCAGCAAAATCAATAGGGAGAGAAAACAACTTTAACTTTAGTTGACCATCATCGTTCAGATTCCCAATGATTAATTCACCGATAGCACGTTCTGTTTCGGTAAAAGGTGATAACTGGAGTTGTTGAAAAAGATAGTTCTGGAGAGATACTGCCTCGGCTACGTCTGGTTCAGGAACATCGGGATCATCATATTGCTCATTTGTTTTCGTCACAGGTACTCGCATGTCGTCAAACACGGAATGCCAGTCAATATCAACAGCCGTATCCTCGTGATTGGCATTTTCTTCAGGTTTGCTCCATTCAGATGCTGGATCATAATCTTCCATAGAAAGTGCTGTTTCAGACTCTTCTTCAATTTCTAAAAGCGGGTTTTGGTTTAACTCTTGGTCTATAAACTGTTTTAACTCAAGCTGCGGCATCATAAGTACCTTAATTGCTTGTTGCAACTTCGGTGTCATGACTATTTTCTGTTGTTGAGTCTGAGTTTGCGTAAGTTTCGGTTGCATTCTCATCACGCGGCACTCCAATAAATCACTATTAGAACGTTAGCGTGTTGTGCCTGTAAACGTCTTATTATAAAGTAGTTCTCAAGCGATAACCGATGCTAAGTTCTTCTATGAGTTGTTTTCCTCTTTTGCATAATAAAAGTTATGACCGAAATAGAGTTCTCTTGCCACTTCGCTACTGAGAAGTTCTTCAGGCGTGCCGGATAGCGTAATTTTCCCATCTGCTATAAGATATGCACGATCAACGATATTTAAGGTTTCAACTGCATTGTGATCTGTGATAAGGATACCAAGATTCCTGTTTCGCAAATGTAAAATGAGCTGCTTAATATCAGCAACTGCAATTGGATCAATCCCCGAAAGCGGTTCATCTAATAATATGAATTCTGGTTGTGCTGCAAGGGCGCGGGCAATTTCCGCGCGACGGCATTCTCCACCTGATAACGTATATGCCTTACGATTTAAAAGATTTGAAATACCGAGTTCATCTGTATATTCTTGTATGCGCGTTTCTCGCTCATCCTTCGGTATACCGCGCGCCTCTAAAATCGCTTCAATGTTCTGTTTTACCGTCAATTTACGAAAAATTGATGTCTCTTGTGAAAGATAACCTATACCAAGGCGGGCACGTTTGTACATTGGCAAGAACGTTATATCTCTATCTCCATAAGTGATCCGACCCGCATTTGGACGAATAAGACCGACTACCATATAGAATGTCGTTGATTTGCCGGCACCGTTTGGTCCCAACAAACCGACTATCTCGCCCTGCTGTAGCGATAGACTCACTTCGTTAACGACAATTGGACCGCGCCGCGTATACCTTTTCACAAGGTTATGTGTTTGTAGTTCTGTTGCCACGTTATTGCTACCTATGCCCTCCATTGCTTGCAATTGTCGTTTTGGCTGACTAACAACCGAAAACCAACTACCAGAAATCATTCTGTTTCCTCTGGTGTTTCTTCTTTATCTTCCTCTTCTTCTGATTCGGTCGACTCAGTTTCTTCTGATTCTGTTGGTTCAGCCTCTTTATCTTCTTCAGATTTAGGTTCTGCATCTTTCTTTTTTTTATCCGTTTCAGTAGGTGTCCTTTTTTCTTCTGTTTCCTCTTTTTCGGAATCAGATTTCTTTTCAGTCTCTTTTCCCGCTTCTGGAGAGGAAGCCTTTTCATCAGTTTCACTTGTAGTTTCTGTAGCATCCTTACTATCGGAACTGGTTTCTTCTGATTCCTCTGGTGTTTCTATTGGTGTTGCTTGCGTAACGGTTACGCTGAATTTAACGTCCCCTACACCCTTCTGTTTACCTGTTGTTCTATTGAAGGTGAAGAGTTTTGTTTCAAGCCTATCTTTGTTTTGTAAAACTACGACATTATCTTTTAACGTAATGATGTTCGTTAGGTTGTTCATCGTAGCGTGGTCACAGGTAGCAAAGATTTCTTGATCTCGTATCTCTACATTACCTACAGCAATAATTTCTGTAGTTTTACCTGTTTTTGTATCAGCCTTGAGTGTTACTTTGTCGGCATTTAGAAATCCGATTTCAATGCCCTGTTCATTAAGTCTTATCGTCTTTACATTTCCGATAAGAATTGTGATACCGGTTTTCATATCCCGGTCCATTTCATCTGAATCACCTACAATAACTTCTTTAGTTGGTTCGGTCGTGGCACCATCGCTATTAGAACTTGGTGTGTTAGCATCTTTTTTAGCGTTCTTGTTTTCTGCCGATTTAACAGAGTCCGCTGGTTTCTCTTCGCTCTGCTGGACAACTTCGCCTTCCTTTTTCTCAGTATTTGGAACTTCGTCTGCCACCACTGAAAATGTTATCAGACAAATTATGACACCGAGAAAGAGTAGCCAATTTCTAACCAATTGTGGTAGTTTGCATGCCACTTCAGTATTCATTTTAGCGATAATATTCTTTCTAATCATTTATTTCCTCATCTTTGGGATAGAGTGTAAATCTATTTTTTGACATCTTTACGGTTTCAAGGTCCGGATTTGCAACCATTTCGGTTCCATACCATGTAGAGTCCCCACGTACTACCTTAACTTCAGTTGGTGAGTACAGCGTTCCATCTTTGTTTTGCCATTGGAGTTCCTCTGTATACAACGTTCCATTTTCGTTCACACCGACTACCTCACCTTCGAGATATAGGTTATCTTTTCTTTTCCCAATGCGGAAAAGCTGCCCTGTTTTACTGGTCAAAGTAATAGAAAGTTGTCCCTCCTTAAAAATCTGAACCTTCGGGTTCTGGACTATTACCTTTTCACGTCGCACTTCTGATGACTCACCAACAAGTGTCCACTTTAAGATACCTTCTTCTCTATGCTGTGTAGAAAACGTTTCAAACTCCTGGATCGGCGGCGGTTTTGAAGACGGAATTTCTTCTTCACGCTCACAACCTACAATGACAATAAGACAGATACACAGCAACGCTAAGACATGTCTATTACTCAATAACATAAACTTCAAAAGTGTCTTTACATCACTTAGGACGCGTTTTCCACCGTCTGTGCATCCAAATCCACTGTTCTGGATATTTTCGGATGTAAGATTCAATAATTTTGGTAAATTTTTGTGTATTAAAAACAAGCTCTTTCTCTTTTACATCGCACCGTTCTAATGATAACGGTGGCTCAATTATTGCCCGATGTCTTCCATCAGACTGACGGACAATGAAAGACGGTAGTATTGCTGCACCTGTTTTAAGCGCAAAAGCGACAGGACTATAGGGTGTATAAGCGGGTTTTCCAAAAAAGTCAACAAAAACCCCATTTACAGTAGTGTCTACGTCAGCGACAATGCCAAGGAGTTCATTGCGTTTTAGACATCGGAGTGCCTGTCGGACACCAGTATCCCTATCTATGGTAGTATATCCCGCTTTTTCTCGGTAACGACTGACCAACGCGTTTAGCCGAGGTGAACGCAACTCCCGCACAATCGGACTCAATGGTGCCACAGCAGCACTGATACTTGCTGCAAGAAGTTCCCAGTTCCCAAAATGTCCGGTTAATATAATTGCTCCTTTTCCTTTTGCTAAGGCATTCTCCACATGTTGGATACCTTCAAAACTAACGGATCTATGAATCTGCTTCGGATTTATACGTGGAAACTGCATGAACTCTACCACAGTTTTTCCTAAATTCTCAAAGCATTTCTTCACTATCGTTTTGACCTGACGTTCATCCGTAATATCCAAACTCTGTCTTATATGCTCACATGCTAACCTTCTTTCTTGTGATGCGAACCAGAAACCGAGAACACCCAACCATCCGCCGAGAGTCAATGCCACCGAACGCGGAAGACGAGACACACAGAATCCTATCAGTTTGGCAGTAAATCCATAGCACCAATCTTTCATTAGGAATATAGTATACCAAATTTCCTGCAAAATTACAAAGAAAAATGTAATGTTGACGCGTTGTGCTAGTTAACATTTGGTATGTTTATATTTCACATGTCCGTCTCGTTTGAGTTGAATTCCATAGCTTTTCCGATACCTGCCGCCCTCAAAGGTAGGAGGAAACTCCGATTCCCGACTACAACGGGTCGCGATTCGGAGATCGCTCCCGCCAAATGCCAAAAGCGTATTTGGCGTTGATTCCAGAATATGAACAATTGTGAAAAACAACAAAACTACCACGTAACTAGCATAAGTCGTAATGTTGAGACAATTACACTACATAGATTGGACATAACAGTTTGTTGCATTACCAACGTATTTTATTTGTAAATTTTTCATATACAACATATTGATTCTGTTAACACAACTTGATTTTTCAATGTATTTTCAGGTAAACTCTAAAACGAGATGGAACTCTTATGCAGAAATCTGAAAACATCAACAAACAGATAATTCGTCTTACAATCCCGAACATCATCAGCAATTTTTCTATTCCACTGCTTGGCGCTGTGGATACTGCTTTGATGGGGCGTTTGGAATCCGAACACTATCTCGGTGCAGTTGGCATCGGCGGTGTCATTTTCAGTTTTATCTATTGGGGATTCGGGTTTCTCAGGATGGCGACGACAGGGTTGACAGCGCAAGCTTATGGAGAAAATGATAACGCAGCCTGTGGTCTTTTGCTACAGCGGGGGCTATCCATCGCTATCATCGGGAGTCTGCTGTTGTTAATGGTACAATGGGTTCTTGCAGATGTCAGTTTTGCACTGATTGCAACAAGTTCTGATGTGGAGGAACTTGCCCGAACCTATTTTCATATCCGTATCTATGCTGCGCCCGCTACGCTCTGTCTACACGCATTCCACGGTGTGTTTTTAGGTTTACAGAATGCCCACTATCCGATGCTGTTGACAATTCTTGTCAATCTCATAAACATCGTTTTGAATCTGGTATTTGTAAATATGCTTGGCATGAAGGTGGAGGGTGTTGCTTTAGCGACTGTCATCGCACAGTATGTTGGACTCCTACTGGCAAGTGTGTTCTTTTTCGCACGTTATCGTAATCTCCTAACAACATGGGATTTCCGAGAAGTTCTTGCGTTTTCTAAACTGAAGCGATTTCTGAGCATCAGTAGCGATATTTTCATTCGCACGCTCTGCCTTGTGTTTAGCCATGCCTTTTTCACTGCGAAATCCGCTGCGTTGAGTGATGCTTTCTTAGCAATTAACACTATTCTGCTCCAATATATCAATCTCATGTCTTATGCGATTGATGGGTTCGCTTTTGCTGCAGAGAGTATGGTTGGTAAATACAAAGGCGCGCAGGATATGCAGAATTTGAAGCGGACAACCCGCTACATTTTTCTATGGGCGTTTCTGTTTGGGGGCGCGATTATGTTAATTTTTGGTCTTTTTGGAGAGCAATTGCTCCATTTCTTCACGGATCAACGTGATCTCATTGGACAAGCGACACCTTATCTTGTTTGGATAATTATTGCGCCTATTGTCAATGTTGCTGCGTATATTTGGGATGGGATTTATCTTGGAGCGACTACCGCAAAACCGTTGCGAAACGCTATGATTGTTGCGATGCTGCTGTTTTTAGGTGCGGTGTATCTGTTGATGCCTTTTGGTAATCATGGACTTTGGGGTGCATTAACACTGCTTTTGATTGTACGCGGTGCGTTGTTGACAGTATTGGCGCCGAAACATCTGTTTAGTTAACGCGAGAATCAACACTGTAGGTATTGCCAACTACAAGTATAAAAACAGTTGACGTTCACAATCAATAACGATATACTATAATTATCATAGCAACCCACAACAATCGCAGCAAACATCCGAATCAATGACACCCAAAATTGCATTTATTTTACTCATATTCGCCCTACCAATAGCAGCATACGCACAGGTAGATTCCGACTACACAATACCGAAAAAACACCGTGTCATCCAAGAAAAATCGCCGCAATCGCCAAGTGTGCTGGTAGATGCTAAAGTTCCAGATATTCGTTTTACGAATCTGCAAGGTAACACGCACACCTTATCGGCACTTGTACAGCAGGGGTCAGTAGTTTTTGTGTTCCTCTCAGCAGAATGCCCTGTCGCACAGAGATACGCGATGCGCCTGAAGCGGATGCACGCCGAATTTGCCGATAGAGATGTCACCTTAATCGGTGTCTATTCCAACGAAAACGATTCGGTAGATGATGTCAAGGCATATATTGCGAGAGCAGAATACAAGTTTCCAATTGTAAAGGATACCGATGGGAGTTTAGCGCGTCGCCTCGGAGCAACGATGACACCACAAGCACATCTAATTGATTCGCTTGGTGTACTTCGCTATCGTGGTTCAATTGACGATAATCGCTACGAAACACGGATAAAACATCATTACTTGAAAGATGCACTCGTTGCGATCCTTGATGAAAAACTTGTGTCTGTGAAAGAGACTGCGGCATTTGGGTGTACGATCCATTTACCTGATTTGCCTATCAAAAAGCAGATTACTTATAGCGAACACATCGCACCGATACTCCAAAAGAATTGCCTTACCTGCCACCATCAGGATGGGATTGCACCGGTTGCACTTACTGATTATGATAATGTGAAGGCATATACAGCCAAAATTGTTGAACAGACGCAGGCACGCCTCATGCCACCTTGGAGGTTGGGACAGGGTTACGGAAAATTCAAGAATGAACTACAACTCACGGATACCGAAATTGAGATGATAGCAAATTGGGTTAATACTGACACCCCAGTGGGTCCTAAACTCAATGATTTTCCTGTAGCACAATCTTCGGAGACAAGTATACCGAGAGAACCAGACATCATAGAAATTCCAATCGAATTTAAAGCGTTGTCTGCTGAAGGAAAACATGCATCGCTCACTATCACCATCCAAACAGACTTTGGGAGAGATGAGTATGTGCGAGGGTTCGATTTTCAGTCTAAGAATACAAAGACGACACGCCGTGTTACAACATACCTCAAAACGCCGCGAAATGTCACACCTGATGGTAACCAGTTTAAGGCACAGACCAATCCAAATCACGCTGTTGAGGTGAGACTTGGAACTTGGGCACCAGGTTTGACACCTGCTCTTTTGCCTGAAGGTGTGGGACATCTGCTACCAAAGGGAAGTCAAATAATTCTAAATGTGTTATACAAAGGCACTGACCGTGAGGAACGAGACCTCTTGCGAGTAGGACTCTATTTATCTAAAAAACCAAAAACAGCACGGTTACACAAGGCAACCTTGACGAGATCTAACGATGCTAATCGGCAAAAGGATAGTTTATCACATCAGTTTGATCAAGATGTATATGTATTCGCTGTACATCCACCAACGTATGTTGATAAAAAAGGGCTGCGGGTTGTTGCTAAAACTTCCACAGGTAAACACATTAAGATGTTATGGGTGAAGGAATCTCCCATTGAATGGCTGAATGAATGGTTGGATATTTTTCATTACAGTGAACCTATTTTCTTACCCGCAGGTTCACGATTAGAATTTGATCGGCAAGAAGATTCAGAAAATCAAAAAAATAAAGAAGCAGCAAAACTAACTTGCCACTTCCTTTATGTGTTAGCATCTGAGTATGCCCCGGATTAATACGCTGTTTTTATGCTAAACGACCTGATCAAGTGAAGTATAACAGATATGGTGTAAAAAAAACACTATATCTGCTTTTCAGAAAAATAAACACTTGTGAAAAATATAGAAAAATGAAAAACCCTATTCGGATACAAAATATTTTTAACTATTGTGGAAATGGATTCTCTGACTACCATCAAATGATATACGGGGCCAATCGCGTTCCCAATTCTCAGAATGATACGGAATATAATGGCATGCTAATGCATGCCTCCGTGTACCGGGTTTCAGCACTGGGGCTCCGCCATGAATCAGTCTGCCATGAAATAGAACGACATCACCTTGGTTTACCAGTACCTGATCTTCTTTGCCACCGTTTTGGATAAAAACCTTTTCAACTTCAGGAAAGTAGCGATTGGTCTGTTGCTGTTCGTAAGTTTCATCTGGTTGCAGAGTCATCGGCACATCACTTTTCGTAATTAACCTGCCTCTATGTGAACCGGGTTGTACAATCAAGGGACCATTATTTATATCAACATCTACCATTGCAATCCATGCTGACATACAGTCGGGTAGATAGTACTGATCTTGATGTAGTGGATGTTCTGACCCCTCATAAAAGTGCATCGTTTGAATCGCTTCAGGTTCATCACCAAAACAGTCTGCAAGCGGCTTATGCAAGCGAGCATCAATGAGAAATTTCAAAACATTGGGATCGTATAGATGCTGATTGAATGTGCGGCGTCCGTACTTATCCTGCTGAAAAAACCCTTGTAGTTCCTTCCGTCCAGCGTGTAGGTCCTCCATGTGTTCAACAAAACGTTGGCATTCATCTCGAGCGAAAACACTGGCAAGAATAACATACCCGTTTGTTTGGTAGAACGATTGTTGTTCAGGGTTTAATCCCATATTTTTAGATGCCATTTTCTTTTAAGAACTTCAATGAATCGTCAATACAGAATTGCATATTCCTATATTATTTAGCGTCTTTGATTGATCCCCAGAGTGTTGACAATTTTTCTTTAGGTTCAACGTTAAAAGGCTGGGTCGATTCAAAGTTCCGCCTAATTTCCTTTATTGTAAGCGGACGATCATAGAATCGGACTTCATCAATCAAACCCTTGAAGTGCCCTTCTGATTTTCCATCAAAATTCCTTGCACCGAGATAGACAGGTTCTGTAAATGGAGAATTTATCCAACCCCGTCTTGAACCCTGAACCACACCGTGGGATTCAGTGTCTATATAGACAGTATCAATACCTCTTCCACCTATTCCCTCGTCTTTCCTATATTCATTAATATAAACAATGTGATGCCATTCCCCATCTTGGACATTGAATTTACCACCTGTCATATAGGGTTGACATCCTTTTTCTTTTATTGTGCTATTGTGAATGAATATCTGTCCCTCTCCCTTAAAAAATCCATGCCTATTATTCACTGCATTGAATTGGATCCCCCAATACGGACAATCAGCGCCACGGGTATTGATGAGGGTCATCCAATCAGTCGTGTTACTGGTTTTAAACCATGCTTCAAACGTAGATGTCCCCATTTTTCTGCCAAAATCTACAAGTGTGGTTAAATCTACAAAGTCGGCAGCACCATCGAACTCAAGTGCCTCCCCTACGTGTCCGGGAACAACTTTAGGATTTCCGGTGATTACACCATTGTTATCGCCCCATACATCTTTTACTGTCTTATCAATAATGTGTATGTTATCAAAGGTCCAATAACTTACAAGCCCATCTGTGACAACAGCTGCAGGTGCCGTATTTAGTGAGAACATACCGATTACTATCGTAAATACCAAAAAATGAATTCTGCTTTTCATAGTGATTCCTCCTTTTGAAATAGCGTAAATATAAAACTTATAACGATGTGAAAACTCGTCAATGGACTACAATGAATTTTGTTAGAATAACGTGAGTTCGGTATAAAAACTTGAAGAATTTCATATCTTTTCTCCGTATTTACGTTATATAAAGATTTTAGAGTTTTTAGAGTCAATCGGAAAATGATAGGATTTTGTAATGTGCTACGATCCTTTATTATGACAGGATCGACAGGTTTATTATGATAAAAATAGTCATATTTGACTCTAAAAATTCGGTATTATTTTAGTATACCAAATAACAATAGTTTTTAGGCGACATATTCTGCCAATTCCGAAAGTAGCTTATGCAGAACTCACGTTAGAATAATATCATATTATGCAGAAGTTTTCAACAAAAAGACAGAATGGAATTTTGGAGTGTTCTTGACTGTTTTTATTAGAAATGTTATCATTCTTCCAATTAGTTCAGGTGGAAGTCGGGTGGTAGGTTTTCATTCAGTGCTGCAATATACTCTTTTAGACACCGTTTAATTAATCAGGTGTTGAACTGGCAGAATGTTGTACCTCCCGAAGCAAACAAGGAGACGATTGATGAAAACAGTCCCGAAGATTGTTGCGATCGGCGGAGGCGAAATTAATGCGCGGGAAACGGCTGCGATTGACGAACGCATCATCGAATTGACAGACAAAACTAAACCGAAAGCACTCTTTATTCCAACCGCGAGCAGCGATGCCCCTGGTTACATTGAAACTTTTGAGGCGTATTACGGTAAGCATTTTGGATGTCAAACGCGCATTCTCAAGCTCGTTGAAAATCCACCAGTTTTTGCCGAGATGGCTGCTATGGTGTTGAACTCTGACCTTATCTATGTTGGTGGCGGAAATACCTATAAAATGATGAAGTTGTGGCGACGGTTGGGATTAGATAAAGTATTGGCACAAGCTGCATCCCGGGGCATCATTCTGTCCGGTCTGAGTGCAGGTGCGATCTGCTGGTTTAGATATGGACATAGTGATTCTCGGTCTTTTTCCAGTAATCCGAACTGGGACTATATCCGCGTGAGAGGATTGGGATTTATCAATGCTGTATTTTGTCCGCATTATCACTTTGAGAAGCGCGAAAACTCTCTTTCGGGGATGATCACAAAACGAGGTGGCATCGGAATTGCCTGTGACAATAATGCCGCTATTGAGATCATTGGAGAGCATTACCGAATTCTTACTTCTACCTCTGACGGTAAGGCATACAAACTCTATAAGCATAGGGGAAATGTCGTTATTCAAGAATTAACTCAAAACAGTGAATACTCGCCTTTAGCTAACCTTTTAAAGCGGAAATAATACCATAATTCTATTTCGCGTGATACTAAGGAATTATTTCTGAAGTTAATCCTCTGATTGAGGACATTTTACTAAGAAAACGACCTTCCGATCGCGGTTTCCTCTCGCAAGAGGGAAAGTGATTAATATTAAAACTTTACAAACCCAAGATCAATTATGTCTTGATAGATTTGATTGCATGTGCTATGGTATTAACACATCTTAAAAGGAGGAATGCCCTTTCTCGCGTGTAAAAACCTGCTTTTCAGGTATCGGTATTTGGGCAAAGTTTATATGAAAGTAGCAGCAATGTTTGGTGAAGGTAAAGGTGGTGTAGTTGACAAACCTGATCCCAAGGCAGGAGGCGATGTTGTCGTTGTTAAAATTCATGCCGTTCCGATGTGTACTGAATACAAATCATTTAAAGGTGGTGGCACAGGTGAGCGTTTTGGTCACGAAGCAGCAGGGGAAGTTGTTGAAGTGGCACAACCTGGTCGTGTGAAGGTAGGGGATCGCGTTGTAGTGCAACCGCAGAATTCATGTGGCAAGTGTAATATGTGTGTTATCGGTGAACATATCCATTGTACTGGTGGACGTAACATCCGAGAAATGGTCGGTACTGACGTTGCAGGAGCGACTTACGCACAATATATGCACAAAATGGAGGATCTACTATTTCCGATTCCCGATGGGATGAGTTATGCACACGGTGGTATGGCATGTTGTGGACTTGGACCAACATTTGGTGCAATGGAACAGATGGAAGTTGATGCTTTGGATACTGTGATGGTAACCGGTTTAGGTCCTGTAGGATTAGGTGGTATTATCAATGCCAGTTATCGTGGCGCGCGTGTCATTGGCGTAGAAAGCCATCCCTACCGTGCCGAACTCGCCAGAAAGTTAGGTGCAGAAGTCGTCCTAAACCCAAGTGATGAAGATATTCTGGATCAAATTCGTGAGTTGACAAACGGCATCGGTATTGACAAAGCAGTTGACTGCTCAGGTGCATCTGCAGCACATCGATTGATGGTTGATGCAGCCCGAAGAAAAGGACAGGTGACATTCGTTGGGGAAGGCGGAGAGTTTCCACTTGCCGCAAGCCGCGATATGATTCGGAAAGGTCTGGTTCTGCGGGGAAATTGGCATTATAACCTCGGATTCTATCCAAAATTGATGAAGGTTATCCAAGAATCTGCCGATAAATTAGATACCTACATTACGCACACTTTCCCGATGCGTGAAGTGCAGAAAGCGTGGGAATTGCAGGCGACAGGTGAGTGTGGTAAGGTTGTGTTAGAGCCGTGGGCGTAGTCTGTAAATATTCAGTTTAATTCAAGATTTATAATAAAGGAACATATCTTTGTAGGCCCGGTTTTCATCACGCTTACAAAGATATGTTATCTCACGGACTTGATTTGTCTAAGTCAGCGTCCTGAACAAATGTGTAGAAAAAATAGGGCAATGGCACCGCCACTGCGTTAGCATCCGCAGCCTCAGCCACCCGATGTCTGCACCGGTTCTCTGATTTCAGGCTCAGGGGGTGCTACCGTACCATTCAAGTCTCCATAACAGAGCGCATAACCACCCGTGCCGAACCATGAACCTAATGTTAGGTGGTAATCATCAATATCGCCGTGTGCTAAAAAATCTCCACGTAATTTGTGATCATGTCGCGCAAAGAAGTAGTGGCGATCCCCGCTCCAGTGTAGTTCACCGTTCATTGAAATGCGATAGGAGGTATTTGGGATCGGATCCATATCTTCTGGTCTGACATACTCAAGCGGTATCCCAAGAGCTGCTATGAATTTTTCCATTGAGCCTCCCGATTCAACATAAGCCACTATGTCGTTCCAGTCAGCGAGTCGAACCCCAACGTCCAATTTTTCCTTACACGCAGCTTTCAGGTCACCTCTTTCGGACAAATTGTGAGCGAATATGTGGAATTTTTGGTAACTCACTACATGTGCCAGAATTGGTTCGGTAGTATCTGGCTCAGAAACTGGAGTGGAGTCGTTATCTATCTCATCGGGCACAATTACCTCTGGTTCAGGAGGTGCCACCGTGCTATCTGGGTCTCCGTAGCAGAGCGCAAAGCCTCCCTTGCCGAACCATGACCCCAATGACAGTCTGTAATTATCAAGATTGCTGTGTGCTAAGAAATCTCCACGTAATTTGTGATCATGTCGCGCAAAGAAATAGTGGCGATCCCCGCTCCAGTGCAGTTCACCGTTCATTGAAATACGATAGGAGGTATTCGGTATCGGTTCCATATCTTCGGGCTTGACATACTCAAGCGGTATCTTAAGAGCCTCAATGAAATCTTCCACCGAGCCGCCCGCTTCCACGTAGGCAACTATGTCGTTCCAGTCAGCGAGTCGAACGCCTTCACCCAATTGTGCCTTACACTCAGCTTTGAGGTCTTCTGTCTCGTCCAAATCGTGAGCAATGACGTGGAACTGTTGGTAACTCGCTGCAATTTTTTGCTTTTGCATAGGTGTAACTCCTTTTTATTAATTGTTGTTTGTTTGACATCGTATTTTTCGCAAGACAACCGTAATAGGATGCCATTTTCAATAAATAACAATGATTCACCTATACACATTTTCGGATGCACTTTTGCACGCGTTTGAATGAAGTTTATAATGATAATAATACTTGGTAATTTCCTAACGATGTTAGGTGCTGTTAGGAAACCGCACCATAGGCATCAATTTAGTGAATAACGTTTGTGTATCTGATACATCTTTCGCCCCTCTGGGGCTCGCTCATGGCGGGATTAACGCTTACTATACACCTTTCGCCTCTCCGAGGCTATGGTCAATCACATCTCAGCACCAGCGGTGCGGAAGGTGTATAGAAAAGGTATCAAACAAAAACCAAGCACCAGCGGTGCGAAAGGTGTCTGGTATAAGATCAGATTTCCAAAGCTATCAAACAAGAAACATGTTTTAAATTCACGCCTATGGTGCTGTTAGGAAACTGCACCATAGGTGTCAATTTAAGAAAAGAATTATGCACTGAATGCCCAGGCCGGTAGGTTCGGTTTGTAACCGAACCGGAGCCTACGCAGAAACCTCCACCTATCCTGTCCACTAAGCAGTGCTGCTCAACAAAACACCCAGGATTCGCCTGGGCTCGGTTCGGTTGCAAACCGAACCTACCGGGCCTGGAGGCACGCTAAATTGACGCCTACGGGTGCTGTTAGGAAACTGCACCTACCGTGGCTGTGAGAGTAGAATTAAAAGCATTAATAACTTCATATCTCGGACACCGAACTCACCTTATAAGCTAAGTAAAAAAGTAAACTTGCTCAATATTGTCCATTCGTCGGTGTAGAAGCCATCTGATGTTCCCCATGTCTGATTGTACACGAGGTAGAAATCGCTACCGGGACGATAGATGTAATTGAGCAAGAAGTTTGCACTTGCACGTTCTTCACTACGGTTCCATTGGGTGAACAATTTAGTAAAGATGCGAGTGTTGAAAGCGTAACTAACCCGTCCGCCAAGGACGGTTGTCGTCAAACGATCTATCTCAGGCAAGTAAATAAAATTTCGATTAAATCGTGTATCTATTGCAAGTTGATGCGTTACCCGCCACTGACTGTCTATATAAATACCTAACCTATCTCCTTGAAAGAAATCCCCGTAATTTCCTCCTCCATAGACTGAAAACGGACGGCTGGAATCAGAGTAAAAACTAAGTGAAAATTGATTCATTTCGTAATCACCAGCCAGTATTTCAGCGTCATCAATACTAAACGATTCATCAACTCGGTCAAAATACCTTTGAAAATCAATATTGATACCGTCCCCTGCAGGAAAGGATATATCTCCGCCAATATACGCTTCCCATCCAATTAGTCTATTGTCGTGATCCAGTAGATAATTCCCTGAAATACTTGCTCCCAGGTCCCGTATCAAGTATCGGTTGATTTGTGAGTTAACGCCGGTATTCATTCTGAAAGACCGTATGTCTCTACGATACATATATCCCATTTCACTTGTGAAATCAGGTCCGATATCAAGATATGAAGCGTTGATACGAAAATGTTTGTTCCGCCAATTGTTTGAAAGATACCATGCATAGTCGCGTTCGTTAGGATCTGGTGACCAACTCCCAACGGTCATTGCACGCATTCGCCACTGGTCATGAGGTCTTAAGAATAGGTCTATGCCGCCGTTGCGATGATATCCCCCACCAAAATTGTTCTGCCGATTGGTGAAAATAAAACCGACACTTGAATCACTAAGAATGTTTCGTTGCATTCTAATCACAGAAAAGTTTGTAATAGGCGTTTTTTCGGAAGCGGCGGTTGTCATGTTGAGTGCACCTACACTGTAAGCACCGACCTTTCCTGTCAATTTGCCTCCACCAAGAAGCCGCACTTCTTTGTCATCATCTACAATACCAATACGGCGACTATAGAAAACAGCCAGTGGCGGTGGCCCCCAGCCTCCAATGCCCGCACCAAACGAAAAGAGTCCGCTACCTTCAAGGAAAAAATCACGCCGCTCAGGGAAATATAGACTGAACCGGTTGAGATTCACTTGTTCTTGGTCTGCCTCCACCTGGGCGAAATCAGTATTCACCGTTAAGTCTAATGTAAGATTTGACGTAAAACCATATTTCATGTCTAATCCGAGGTCTCGTGCAGTGTTATACTGCCAATCTGCATCATCAAGATTTTCCGCTAACCCACCGATTAGATACGGTTTGACATCAAAGTATGATGGAGATGCAATATCTTGTAGTCCAGTCAGTTTACCTTGATATATCGGATGAAAGGTGCCTGGCCAACTCTGACTTTTGGGTACCTGAATCCATTGCGATGTTTCATTTGTTCGCGGGATGTTGCGTCCGAAATTCACGCCCCATACCATCGCATCTTTCTTTTTAAACCGCAACTGATTGAAAGGAATCGCTATCTCAACTGTCCAGCCTTTATCGTGTTGTCGCCCAACACATTCCCAAATGCAGTCCCAACTTCCGTTGAGATTTTCGCCCCCATCAGTAACAGCGGTATCTGACTGTGCGCCAAGCGGGTTTATCCGAAAGAAAACGCACTGGCGTTTGTCACCGTAGGTGTCCAACATGATGTAAATGTTATCATTTTGCCAGAGCATCCCGTCGCGCCGCATTTCATTCGCCACGATTTTATCTGGTTGTGAGTCGTAACACTCAAAGCCGATATAAAGTTTCTCTGTGTCATACAACAAACGAACTTCTGTGCGTTCGGATAGCGGTTGTCCTTCATCAGGATATTGTTGGATGAAATCGTCAATCACTTGTGTTAGAGACCAATCTTTCTCGTTGAGATAACCATCGATTTTGATTGATTCCTGAGTTCTCACCGCCTTAATTTCTTTGTTGGCATAGGCGTTTAAGGGTATCATGACAACTATAGTAAAAATAAGCAGAAAGGTTCGGTAAAGCATCTTTATATCTCAATTTTGATTGGGGACCAGAATTGTATGGTTTGGCTGTTAATGTTATAACGCAATCTACGGAATACTTGTTTAATCTTTTTCTATAGTCCAGGGTGGATGAATATCATCAAAGGAATAAAGTCGACTCATTCCAACACACATTCCTCTCTGAGGCTGCCTATAAGGGAACGAATACCAATTAGCGATGAAAACATGCTTTTATTGAACAATTCGAATGGTTAAATACACAAACTTTACATATCACTTAGTCTATAGAAACTTTAGGGTGTGTAAAGTTTCCGTACAAAGCATATTGTCGGTTGAGTTTCGCTTCGCCCTCCCCGATCTACACCTTCAATTAGGATGTTGCACGTCACATTTAGGACGTTTTGCACGTCCTATGTGACGTGCAGAAGTCAATCAGGACAAGGAATGTGACGTGATTTTCAGATTTTTGTTTTTTCTTCTCTTTATTCTTTAGGAATTTTGAGTATATTGAGAACACTGTTTAATAATGTGATAATTATATTAACACAAGAACATTGGTTTGTCAAGTTAATTATCTAAAAATAATCATTACCATAAACTTTGCACAGTCTTAAATCTCGTGTATAATTGAAATGAAATTAATAGATATGGTATGCACCTATGAAAACAAATAGACAAGTTTTACTGGTCCTATTAGCATTAGGATTTTTGCTCTCCTGTGCGCGTTCGCCCCAGCAAGTAATTACCGAAACATCTATGGCACCTACAGTCGACGGAATTTCTGAGAAAATAAGACCTTCTATAGTATTGGTTAAGGATGAGTTCGGATCAGCAAGCGGCTTTTTTGTTGCGCGTGACAAAATCGCAACCAACCTGCACAGTGCTGTATCTCCTGGGGCTATTGTCGTAAAATCTGCTGACACTATTATAGAATGGACAGTTGAAGGTGTGACTGCGTATGACTTGATAAATGACCTTGTTATACTAAAAATCTCAGGTAAAGGGATACCTCTCTCGCTTGGCGATAGCAATGATGTAAGAATAGGTGAACCTGTTTTCGCAGTAGGGTACTCTGGAGGGAATTACAAAGTTACAGAAGGCACTATTCACAGTATCCGAAATCATGATAAATGGCTTGTAATGAAAATCAATACGTCTGGTGGGAGCAGTGGTAGCCCTATAGTAAATAGCAAAGGGCAAGTCGTGGGAGTGGACGATGCTGGATTTCTACCTTCTTATAGTACCGCTATTCCCTCGAATCTACTTAGATCATTGCTTTCTCGTTCAGAGTCAACAGAACCTTTGGCACAGTGGCAAAAAAGAAAACAGATCATCGCTTATCGTTATTATACGCAGGCAAACCTTAAATATCAAAACAAGCACTACGAAAAAGCTATAGTTGACTTAAACAAAGCGCTTCAATTAAATTCTGCATTTAGTTACGCATATTTTGGGCGTGCCAATTCAAAATTCGGACTGGCTGAGTCTGAAGTCAAGTTGGGAAATATGGAAAAAGCACGTGTTTTATACCAAGAAGTCGTTGAAGACCTTAATGAAACAATCAGACTACATCCGGGCTACGCCGATGCTTACAACCTACGCGGGGCTGCAAAGTCTGATATAGGAAAGCTTGAATCCAATAAAGGAAATGCCGAGGAAGCACTTAGAATGTATGCAGCAGCAATTGAAGACTATGCTGAGGCAATCAAATTAGAGCCAAACGACTTTAGTATATACTACAATCGAGGACTAATCAAATCCCGTCAAGGTAGATCTAAAGTGAAGCAAAGGGATATAGTAGATGCACGAAGACTTTATCAAGAAGCAATAGAAGATTTTACAACGTTTATCCGCCTTGAACCAGAGTTTGCAAAAGCATTCCACCAACGAGCCTGGATAAAGAGCGAGATGGGAGAATTTGAAGTTGAAGAAGGACATCAGGTAGAAGCTTTAAAACTATATCAAGAAGCAATAGAAGATCTTACTAAAATAACCCAACTTGAACCTGAATTTGCAAACGCATACGTTGATAGGGGGTGGGTAAAAAGCAAGGTAGCACAAATTCACGTTGAAAAAAGTCGTAAAGGACAAGCAAGACAGATGTTTATAGGAGCAATAGAGGATTGTACGCAGGCAATACATTTAGATTCAGAATTCGCGTATGCATACAACAATCGCGGATGGGCGTTGTATTCACTTGGGAAGGCTGAAGTCGTATTCGGAGACTTGGACACATCTCAAGAATTATATGAAGGAGCACTTATTGATATAGACAAATCCATCCAATTGGATTCGGAAAACGCCTATGCCTACAGATATCGGGGTGTTACAAAAGTTGCGCTTGGTAACCTTCAAGATGCGATTGCAGATTTTGATAAAGCCATCCAGATAAACTCTGAATATGCTGAAGCCTATTATGACCGTGGGGAAGTGAAGGAAGTACTTGGACAAAAGAAAGCAGCAAAAGTGGATTTTGAAAAGGCGAAGGAATTAGATCCTAACATAGGGCAATGATCATGTCGGATAGACTGTTAGAGAATTTCTGTAATCCACTCACCATCATGTGCGGGGTTATAGATTAACCCTTTTTTTATGTCAAGACAGAGGTCAAGATGTTCCAGGACCATGTGCCCAACGAGTACAGGAGATCCCTCAGGCAAATCAGTAACCTGTATTGACCTTGTTCGTTCCAATATCGTAAATTGGACTTCCGAATAGAGAAAGCGCTCAACAATACCGGTGGCGGTACGTGCACGCGTTGTTTCAATAGGGGTAAGGCCGAGTTGCTCTATAAGCGGTATTGGTAGGCAAAGACCCGTTGCACCGGTATCAACAAGGGCATCTGTAACCGTGAGTCGCCGCACATCTTTGGGATTCATAACGCCTAACTTTACAGCAACCAGATCGTATAGATTTTCAAGTTCAATTTGCGTGGTGTGTCTCATTTTTTTTAACTCCTATGCTTGATCCAAAAGCAGCTACTCAATACGAAAGGCATAAAGTCGCGCACGGTTTAACACAAAACGGAGCCGCAACGGTTGCTCTGCATCCGCTAACTTAGCGGATTTCCATTGCACTGTATGATGTATTTTATCCTTTGTCAATGGAACGCAATCGTCAAGTGAAAATCCGGATTGAACCTTTCCATCAGCAGTTAAAACTTCAACACCAATCCGACCTCCGCTTGCATCTGCATTGATCTCAAGTGTGCCACCCGATATTTGCAACGACACGGTTTCAACTACCCCTTCAGTTTCGCCCGCATCAAGAGAAACAAATCCATCTAATCGCCATTTCGCAAGTCCAATTGCCTTATGTCTATCCTTCATCGCAGCACCGTGGGTATGTTCCGTTCCAGTATAGTACCAGTGAATTTCATTGTCTGTGATGATGGGTTGTGTGGCAGTCCCCATAATCATACCGGTATCATAAGTATTGCTTTCACCGCGTGGGATTATAGGAGTTCGATCAGAGTCAGGATAATCCCAATTGAATCCGTCTCGGCTGCAAACTAATTGCGCATCAATCGGTCCATCAACGGGAATCTCATGCTCCGCTGCACCCGGTCCTGTCACATACAGCACGCCAGCAATACCGATATAGATATTGTGATAGAGGAAACCGGACATATTGTGGATTTCAGCACGATCTGCACCATACCTCTCTACGCCAACTTCGTCATCCTTATCCCTTGCGCCGAACATCGGTTCAAGCGGTTTCCACGGACCTTCTAATGCAGGGCTTTCAGTATATGCTATCATACGTCGTGCATCTTTGTCGTTGCCACGTATTAGTGCGTACGCTCGGAATAGAGAGGTTTTGCTATCATAGATAACATTGAATGCACCTTCGTTGTTTCGATCAGCAACCGGTTCTAAATAGTCTGAGTCATCCCATCGGATACCATCAGGTGATGTGAGTAGAAACACATTACGATACCGCCTACAAAAACCGATCATCTTATATCTTTTCTGCGGGTCAGATTCATCGTCATCACGAAATACGCATGCTCCGTGTAGGTCCCACACAATATTATTGTTCGGATTTCCGTTGAATTCAAAAAGACCGAGATTTGGTTTTGTCCATGTCAATCCGTCATCACTTTCGGCATAACAGGTCAGGTCACCACGGTCATTTTCAACAAACTTTCGTCCGTACGCATCATGTGTTTTTCCTCTGTATGTTGACGGGTTGCGATCTGGGCGCGGGACGTAAAGCCCAGGTATCTCATTCGCCTTAAACCGCCAGTGTGGTCCCATACGACACATATACCACATACGATATTTGCCGTACGCAGAATCATACATCGTCGTGCCGTAGAGGTGCACACGTCTGGATTGGTCTGGTCCCCCATGTTCCCACGGATTATCTGGGTCAGGTTCAAGCACGGGGACCTCATGCTTTACACATGGATGCAATGTGCGTTTCACGCCTTGCTTAGAGGCGATGAGAGCATCATCAATAAATAGTTCCGTGCCATTGGCAAGTGTATGGACGTTGTTCAAATTCACATTTCCTTAGAGTTGATCGGTGCGCTTTGATGAAGATAAAAAATACATTCGGTAATTTCGCAGAAAAGTTCGGTGCGGTTAGGAAACCGCACCTACAGGGTGTGGGTAAAAATTAGAATTACCGAACTAATAAATTAATCTTCATCAAAGCGCGCCTACAAGTAAGTGTTTATCTGTTTTTTATAGCACCCCACGTCGTGGCAAGTTTACGACGTGCTTCCACATCAAGCGTATCCGCTTCTAAATTGTTAATCTCTTTCTCACTCAGAACAGCGTTGTAGATTCTGGCATCTTCAACACGTGCGACAACCCAACCGTAAGCCGTACCGCCGATGAGGGCGCGTGGTCCGAAAAGTGCCTCTACATCACCCTCTTCCCAAGACACAATCGGTCCCTGCTTGTAGTTGCCAATTATCTTTCCATTACGGTATATCATAATTTTTGCGTTCCCACCGTCATCTTCATAAGAAATCGCTAATTGTACGAGTTTTCCCGTTTGTTTTTCCTCAAAGCCAGGAACAGCATCTTGTGTGCGTCTAAAGTGGCTACTACCTGCCATCCATCGCCGCTCCTGCCGTTCGGCATAAACGATAGCATCGAATTTGTCCGCACTGCTTCTATTTACTGCCAGTGTCGCACCTCTTTTGATGTTGAGGTCATCCAAATAGAGCCACGTTACCAAAGTTTTATCGGGACCAATGTTCGGACCTTTGTATCCAGTCGTCATTGCCCATTTATTATCACCGATGTGCAATTTGCCATCTTTGACTTGTGCACCTTTGAGTTCAATATCACCAAAATGATTTGTAAGGTCTTTCAGTTCATCCCCTTTTTCAAAAGTCCAGTGTCCAATCAAATCCTCTTTCTTATCACTCTGCCCGAACGCTGTTGGTAGCGAGAAACTCAGTAGAAGCAGAACAGAAAATACCCACACGAAATCGTTTAACAAGCGTTTCATGGTTATTACCTCCATTATTAACTCTGGTTAAGATTTCCGACAATCGCTGAAATTGAAGTTAAGCATACCACAGACAATAAAAAATGTCACCCTATTCTAAAGACAGCAGGGTTATTTAGTTTTCCATATTTCTGACGCATTTTATCATACGTTAATGATTTGATATTATCGTAGGTTGGGTTGAGGAACGAAACCCAACATGTAACGCTTTACATATAGGAAATGTTGGGTTTCACCAGCAGTTCAACCCCGCAGCATGCCCAAAAGCGCATGCTGCGTTGATTCCCTACGATATAAACTTTCAGTAACATCCATCAATCGATAATTCTTAAAACTAAATAACCCTATAAAGACAGAGCCATTCAATTGTAGAGTTTTCCCATTTAATTGTATTGTAGGAGGGAACTCCGATTCCCGACTATCATTGTGTTTTGTCGAGATTCGGAGATCACTTCTACAAGAAGAAACAGATGTAGCCTATGCGATTATTGGAGAATTGAATGCCTCTATTCTAAAGACCAGGGTTATTCAGTTTGTTCTCTATTGACCAATGCCCGCGCCGTAAAGCAAGTAAGCGCTTTGCTAATGCTTCATCGGGATTTAGACTTGTAATCCCATAGTGGACTTTGTGTGTTTCTTCTCCTGTGTTCAGATTTTTGTAAGTATAACGGTATTGGAACACTTGTGCTATACCCGGCCAGTCCAGATACGCATTGAGACTTGTGCTTGCTTTGATACACCTTGTTTGTAGAGCGTATCTCCTAAATAGGATTTGTTGGTTCGTTATGAGTTGATTCTCTTTGTAGGAGGGAACTCCGATTCCCGACAGATCGCGATTCGGAGATCGCTCCTACAGGATTTTGAAATCCGGTTTTCAAAGCCCTCCAACTATTTATGAGATAGGTTGTAGTCTACCATGTGATTTTTCAACTGTCTCGTGAATGTGAATAGGGTCTCCCAAAATAGGATGTGTTGTATCAGAAAGCGTAACCGGGATGTCTTGAAAAAGTTTCTCAATCGCACCTAAAAGATCCGGTTGGTTGTCTTTGACAGGGAGCAGATAGTCTCCATCACCCGCTATGATGGCGTGGCAAAAAGTTCGCTGTGTCAAAAGTGCGTCCGTTGTGATGACCTTCCCACTCACATCAAACGCTTTGAGGATCTCTGTTGAGATCGGTATTTCGTTGGTCTTGTCGCTAACACTTCGCTGCGTGAGAGTACCCCCTAACTCATGCGAAACGACAGAGAGCAAGTGGCTCGTTATCGCACCACTTCTTTGGGAAGCGCGCATCGTTTGCCATCTATAGCGACTGCGTCCAAACATCTTGTCAAATCGGGTCTACTTTTTATCACGGTTGTTACCCAGTGTGTCAAGGTTTCTTCTAATGCCACAACATCTAACTTTTTCAATAGATTATGGATCGTTGAAGCAGAAGGTGTTTTCTTGTGTGTAAAACCGAGTGCCCTTGCGAGTGCTGGCTGTGAGCGTGCCCAAGTAGCGATAGATGTATACCCTTTATGTCCACACATCAATCCGATGACGAGTAGTGCGAGAATGGATTTCAACGGATGTCGTTTCCCTTTATGCTTGCGTGGGTCTCTAAGTTTTGCTAACATATCTAACAAGTGGCAAGATTCTCTTCTTGTCATTCTTCACCTCAAAATAGGTAGTTTTTTGGTGAAGTATAGCAGATATGGTGAAAAAAACCCACCCTATCTGCTTTTGATAAAAAATAAACACTTGTGAAAAAATATAGAAAACTGAATAACCCTGTAATTTGCAATATCACCTCAAATATGTTAAAATATAGAGAGTCAAAACTATGAAGCGACGATTTGGAGGAAATTGATGTATAAAATCGGTCTCATTCCAGGAGACGGAATTGGCCCCGAAGTAACGCGTGAAGCAATGAAAGTCTTCGGGGCGGCAGCTGCACAAGAAGGAATTAAATACGAAACTGTTGAGTACGATGTCGGTGGAGACCGATATTTGGAAACAAGCGAAGTGTTACCAGATTCTGTGCTTGAAGAACTCCGGGAACTTGATGCAATTTATCTTGGTGCTATTGGACATCCCGACGTCAAACCCGGAATCTTAGAGAAAGGAATTCTACTAAAAGTACGGTTTGAACTTGATCTCTATATTAACCTGCGTCCTGTAAAACTCTACCCCGGTGTGCCAACACCGTTGAAGGACAAAGGTCCAGAAGATATCGACTTCATCATCGTGCGTGAAAATACAGAAGGCTTATACTCCGGAATCGGTGGCTATTTGAAACGCGGCACACGTGATGAAGTCGCAATCCAAGAAATGATTAACACCTATAAAGGTGTGGAACGATGTGTCCGCTATGCGTATGAACTCACCCGAAAACGCAACAAGACGAATACCTTAACCTCATGCGATAAAGCAAACGTACTTACCTACGCACATGACTTGTGGCGACGTGTCTTCGACGAAGTAGGGGAAGATTATCCAGATATAAAAAAAGAATACGCATTCGTGGACGCGACAACGATGTGGATGGTTAAAAATCCTGAATGGTTTGATGTGATTGTAACCTGTAATATGTTCGGAGACATCATCACTGACCTTGGCGCGATGATTCAAGGTGGTATGGGGGTTGCAGCATCAGGCAACTTGAATCCAGAAAGTGTCGCCATGTTTGAACCGATTCACGGTTCAGCACCGCGTTATACGGGAAAAAATCAGATTAACCCAATTGCCGCAGTCGGTGCAGCAGGCATGATGTTGGATCATCTTGGACACTCTGACGCAGCAGCAAAAGTAGAAAAATCTATTAGTGATCTGCTTGCAAGTGGAAAAATTAAAGATCTCGGGGCTGGAAGAATGGGGTACACTACTGAAGAGGTTGGAGACCTTATCGCACAAGGTTTGTAAATTGAGTTTGGTATAACAACAATTTCAACGATGCTATTTATATCAATTGTGCAGTGAAGTTAATCCGATTTGAAGTGCGAGTCCACTTATTGAAGGTATACATATCAAAAGCACTTAGCATTTTGTAGCCAGCTGCTTTGAGTAATTTATTGACCGTATCTACCTCATAAATTCGTTGTTTGTGGACCTCTTCATAGCGCCTAAACAACTCGCCTTCACGTATAAAAAAAGTTAGGAAGGTGCGGCACATTTTGGTGTGGTAGAGATAATTATTCTTCCAAATGTAGGTATAATCTTCGTGGTTTTCAGAAAATGTTTTGTTGTGGAAATGCTCTACAATATTCCGTTCAGTCGTGACATCAAAGATAAATAATCCGTCCTGCACGAGATGTTTAGACACAGTTTCAAACATACCACTTAATTCATTTTCGTTGTCTGCATAATTTATGCTGTCATAGGTGCAAAGGATCGCATCAAACTGCCGATCTAACCGGAAATTAAGCATATTTCCTTGATGGAATGTAATTGGTAAATTTTGATCTTTAGCTTTTTTACAAGCAATGTTCAGCATTCCTTTTGCCCTATCTATCCCGGTCACCAGATATCCCTTTGATGCTAACAAGACGCTTAATGCTCCTGTTCCGCATGCCAAATCAAGGATACTTCGTGGTTCACAATCGTACATTTTAAAAAGCGATTCTATATAATCACTCCATCGTGGATAGTTGACATTTTTCATCATCCTGTCATAAGCGTAGGCAAATTTTTCATAAGGCGGTGTTAATAGCATTGATATCAATTACTCAATTCTTCTTTATATCCTACAGCAGCATTGAGCATCCTCAGGAGGGTATTGATTTCCTCCGCGTTCCAGGTTTCATCGTTGTTCGCTTCAATTGCGTATTCACCTGCAGCTTTAATTTTACGAAGGTTGATTTTTCCTGTGATAAAACTAAATGGTATTCGCTGTGCCGCACTTTTAACTCTTTCAAATGTATTTATTATGTCATTGCGATTTACACCTTCTGGCGCTTGTCTAACCATAGCGTCCTTCAACGTCTCCGCACCAAATTCGAAAAGTGCAACAATGATAAACCATTGGAAAATAGAGAGGCAAACCATGAATATCAGCAAAATAGTTAACACTTTGGTCAGACGACGTTTCCAATTGCGGTTCTCTGTGCTCATTTTGAATTTACCTCTTTAATTTACACAACACTAATATAATTGCATTATTAAATATGATAGGATATATTAGCATCTCACCTGAATGTTGTCAATAGAAAACCCAGGATTATTCAGTTTTTCTGCGCATTTTATTGCAAACGTTAATATTTTATAGTCGCATTGTAGTTCGGGTAGAGCGAAGCGAAACCCGACAATCTTAGTGTGACAATGCGATCCTGTCGGGTTTCGTAAACTCAACCCGCAGCATGCCAAAAGCGCATGCTGCGTTGATTTGGACCTACTATATAAACTCACAGTAAAACCTATTAACCGATTATTCTTAAAACTGAATAACCCTGTAGAAAACCAAATGTTCATCAGAGCCATTCAATTGTAGAGTTTCTCTCAATTAATTATATTGTAGGAGGGAACTCCAATTCCCGATACCAATGTTTTCGCCGCGATTCGGAGATCGCTCCTATAAGAAAAGACTGATAATAAAATGTGAAATTACTGGAGAATTGAATGCCTCTGAAATGTTCATCAAGTTAGTTATAATCCATCTTGATATCAGAACCAATTAACCAATAACCATTATGAAAATAGGTATTGTAGGTCGACCACACGTAGGAAAAACGACAGTCTTCAACGCTTTAGCACATTCTAATGCTGAAATCGGGGGCTACACCAGCAAAAAACAGATTAATCTCAGCACTGTATCTGTTCCGGATGAACGTTTAGAACCTTTGGCAAAGGTGTTTCAATCTGAAAAAACTATACCCGCGACGATTGACTATATGGATGGCGGCGGCACCTCTCGTTCAGCAATTAATCCTAATGTTGAACGCGCTGAGCACATAGCGTTAGACCCTGAAGTGCTTGGTGAACTCCGCACTGTAGATGCCCTTGCTCATGTTGTCAGGCTATTTGAAGATGAAACAGTGCCACATGTTGATGGTAACATTGATGCTGAAAGAGACATTGAATCTGTCAATTTGGAATTTGCACTCTCCGATCTCCAAATCATTGAAGGACGAATCGATAGACTTGAAAAACTGCTGAAAAACCAGAAGTCCGCTGAACATCAAAATGAACTACGAATTTTAGAAGAATGTAAACAGTCCCTTGAGGAAGGACAACCGCTTCGTTCTCTTACAATATCAGAAATTGAGGAAAAGTTAATACGAGGTTACGGGTTCTTAACACAAAAGCCTCTACTACTTATTTGCAACATCAGTGAAACGCAACTTGACGAAGCGGATAAGATTTTAGGGCGCTTTGCTAAATATGAGGGGTTACCACAGACGGGTGTTATTGTACTCGCAGCACAATTAGAGATGGAAATCGCTCAACTTGATTCCGCAGACGCTGAAGTTTTTATGACTGAAATGGGATTGAAAGAATCCGCATTAGAAAGGTTCATCCACACTTCATATCAATTAATGGGATTGATCACATTTTTTACAGGTGGTCTAAAAGAGACGCGGGCATGGACACTTCGGAGTGGACAAACCTCTGTGGAAGCTGCTGGATTGATTCATACCGATTTTGAACGTGGATTTGTCCGTTCAGAGTGCATCAACTGGCAAGATTTAACTGCTTGTGGCAGCTACACGCAAGCGCGTAGTAAAGGATTAGTTCGGGCAGAGGGAAAAACATATCAGGTTCAAGAGGGTGATGTTTTAACGATTTTAGCAAACGCAACTAAATGAATGACTAATAATTGTTTTTAGGTTTATTTCGTGTAATATATTATCTACAACTAAATCCTACAACTCATCCCGCAATTTCATGATTGCTTCTCTCATTTTTACCCCCATCTGCTGATACATTTCCCGTTTCACTTCAGTTTCATCTATTCCACAAAAATCAATTGGTTCTCCAAAAATTACATTCAATTTCGCACGCCGTATACGACTACTCCCGCGCGGTAGCATTTCCCCTGCACCACAATGATATACCGGAATTGTTGGGACATTTGCTCTATGAGCAATAAAACATGCACCATCATGTGCTTTGCCCATAGTGCCATCAGCACTCCGCGTGCCTTCTGGGAAAATTAGAACTGCTTTTCCTTCTTTCAGAAGAGAAATTGTCCTTCGTAAAGCACCGAAGTCAGCGGACCATCTATTCACCGGATAAGCATTAAATGCAGTAATTAACTTACCTAAACCGGGAATATTGAAAAGATTGCTACGCCCCATGAAATGTATTTCACGATTTGCGGCAGACCCTATAATCACCGGGTCTAAAATGCTGATATGATTTGAGACGAGCAAAACTCCGCCTCCCCTTGGAATATGTTTAACACCACGTGCTTCAAGGCGTCCCATTACTTTACAAAACAGATTTGTAAGTCTATGCCCCCACCGATACAAGCGGCGTGATGACCAGAACTGGTTATTGGTATACCACATGAAAATTCGTTATAGCATTGATGCTTTAACCCTCCCTAAAAAATCAACCATCATCTATTCCTACTACTTAACCGTGCAACTATAAAGTCTACTACTTCATCAATTGTTTTACCAGTTGTATCTACGTGAATAGCATCCTCAGCAGCTCGTAGAGGACTATGTTCACGGGTTGTATCCTTCTCGTCGCGCGCGCTAATTTCTGTTTCCACTGCCTCTAAAGTTGTATCCACATTTTGGGCTTGAAGTTCTGCAAACCTTCGTTTCGCACGTTCCTTTACAGAGGCATCAAGATAGAATTTAAAATCGGCATCTGGAAACACAATAGTCGTCAAGTCTCTCCCTTCTGCTATAATACTCCCCTCTTGACCGATTTTACGCTGATGTCTAACAATCTCATGTCGAATCCCAGGAATTTTCGCGATATCCGCAACTAAATTATTCACTTCTGGAGTTCGTATCTGAACTGAAACATCATTAGAATTAAGCAAAATCTTTCTACCGTTTTCCTCAAAGTTGATCCGACATGTTTTCACAAGCTTTATGAGTTTAGGAATATCATCTTCAACTTCATTCTGTATTGCAAGCACTGTTACTGCTCGGTACATTGCACCGGAATCGAGGTAAAGCAATCCAAGTTTTTCTGCGATCCGTCGAGCAACAGTGCTTTTCCCTGATCCTGCAGGTCCATCCATTGCAATTGTTACACGATCACCAATCTGTTTCATTTCTTTTATAGATTTTCTCTCTGTTTTTTTACAATATCTTGGGCTTCCAAAAGTACGCGTTCAATTTCAGCATGATTATATGTCTCAAGAAAGGTTCTGAATTCGTTTAAATTTTGGGAGAACGCGTCCATTAATGATAAAAGGACATCCGCATTCTGTGTGAAAATACTTGTCCATAATTCAGGCGACCCAGCAGCGATGCGCGTGGTATCCCGAAAACCTGTCGCCGTAAAATCCAGTGCCTTGCCGTTTGGGCTTCCTACGTTTGCCACGCAGTTAGCAAGAATGCTTGCAATCAGATGGGGAAAGTGACTCGCAGCACCGATAAGTTGATCATGAACTGCAGGCGAACACAAATACGGTTGTGCCCCAACAAATTCCCAGAGGTTTTTGACTAATTGCAGCGCATCCTCATCTGTGTATTTTGTCGGTGTTAAAAGACACTTAGCATTTTCAAATAGGTCTGCCCGTGCAGCATCAACACCTGTTTCATGTGATCCTGCCATTGGGTGTCCACCTACAAAAGAGATACCTGATGATGGCACTTCCCGCACCTGCGTCTCAACAGACTGGACTAATAACGATTTTGTGCTTCCCACATCGGTAACTACAATCTGCTTCTTCTGGTTGTCAACAACAGATTCAATGATGCGCTTTACAAACATTGGTATAAGTTTCACTGGTGTGCAAAGCACTACAAGGTCACTGTTCTGAATTCCTTCTGCTACATCAGTTGTCACAGAGTCCACTGCATCTTGCTGTAGGGCGTTTTCAAGCCTACCGATATTCCGTCCCAAACCGACGCGCTGTCCTTGAAATCCGTTTTTCTTCAGTGCTAACCCAAGCGAACCGCCTATTAAGCCGACACCCCATATTGTGATTTTACGGATTTTTGTTATATTCTGTGTGGTAAGTTTCGGTTTGTCGTCTGTAAACATAAAGCAAAATTCCTTCGCCAGTGTTCATTCTATTTTAAGAGAATCTTACCGCCTATGTCAAGTGAAAACGTTATTTTAGGCAGAGTTATTTAGTTTTAAGAATTATCAATTGATGGGTGTTACTGAAAGTTTATATCGTAGGGAATCAACGCATCATGCGCTTTTGGCATGCTGCGGGGTTGAACCGCAGGTGAAACCCAACATTTCCTGTATGTAAAGCGTTACATGTTCAAATCAACGCATCATGCGCTTGGTAGAATACGCTTTTGGTATTCTACATGATGCTGCGGGTTTCGTCCCTCAACCCAACCTACGATAATATCAAATCTGATGGCAGAATTTACTTATTGGATGTTTCAACTGGCAACCAGTTGAAAATTTTAAGAGGAGCGCAGAGTACAATTACTGCTTTAACATTCGTCTTTGACGGAACCCATCTGTTCAGTGGAGAAGAAAGTGGTATTGTAAGACGTTGGGATGCACAAACTGGAGAAGAAGTAAGAAATTTTAGGGGTGTTTTTAGTGCAATTACATCTTTAGCATTTTCAAATGACGGTTCTTATCTCGCCATCGGTGGCACCACTGGTACTATTCAGTTATACGATCTTGAGGCTGAACGTAGAATACCTATTCTAACGCAACATACACGGAAAATTACTACATTAATGTTTTCGCTGGATGATGCAACTCTTGTAAGTGGCAGTGAAGATGGTACTATCCTTCGGTTTGACCTTAATAGAATATTATCAAGGTAAATAACCCTTGCAAAAAACAGCGGGATAGGTGAAGATGGCTCTTTCCTCCTATGCCGCTGTAACTACAATATCTTTCTTTTATGGTTTATCAAACTATCCACACTACTCCTTAATCACAAAGAATTTCTCCTCTTTAATCCGTTCTTCGGGGAAACGCGCGCGCGCCCAGATCGCTTTGGCATTCTCAATCATCTGCGGATGGCCACACGCATAAACAACTGAATTCGTATGGTCATATCCCATCTGATCACCGTATTTCCGAACAACATCTTCCGCACGACCACTTTCACCTTGCCATTCTGTATCTTCCCATGGACGGCTCACAGTCGGCACAAACGAGAACCATTCTTCCTGTGCCGCGAGTTCGTTGAGTTCATCCATGTAATACCCAAGTTCCCATGAACGACTTGCTCCAACAATCGCAAGAATCTGATGCGGACTTGATTTACCTTGTTCCTGCTCAATCTTCTGCGTGCGAGCAATACTGATATATGGTGCAGCGCCTGTAACAGTTCCAGCCATGATGTGGCGAGTCATACCGCTCTCGGTGTCCATCACAAATTTGCCAACGAGGCGGTCTCTGATGAAAACTGTGTCTCCAAGTTTTAGTTCCCAAAACAGTGGTGTGGTTGCCCCCTCTGGTACCAATTCTACGAAAACTTCCATAAACGGTTCGTGAGGTGAGGACACAATAGAATAGGGACGTTGGACGATCTTCTCATCAACTTCAAACCCGATAGTGGCATATTGCCCCGGAATAAAAGGAAGTTGCTGATCGGTTTTGAACTTAAATGCAGCTAAATCTTCTGAAAAATCTTCACGTTCAATGAGTTCGCCTGTACAGTATCGCGATCTGGAGCTTTTTCTTTGCATAATCGTTTCCTTCAATAATAAAAAATAGTGGAGTTTGATTTCCTAACCTATATTATACTTAAAACCTAAATCTTTATCAATTATTTTTTGAATAGTGGATTATACAACATGTTTATGGCAAAATGGCACGACGTAATGTGTAAATACCTCTTGTTTTCAAAGAAATAGCGTGATAAACTAAATTGAAAAACTTATATATCTAAGAGATGGATACTATTAAGGTTAGAAATGAAAAAGATACTACTGCTGAGCATAGCGCTACTGCTAACTATGGGAACATTTTTAATAATTGGCTCTGCTCAGGATTACACACAATGGCAGTTACCTGAAGGGGCGACTACTCGTCTTGGCAAAGGTAGAATTAACGATATTGTCTTTTCTCCTGATGGCACGCAGTTTGCGGTAGCAACCTCTATCGGTATATGGATTTATAGTACGGACAGCGGTAAAGAACTTTCGTTGATTACTGGGCATGAAGTAGAGGTAATGTCGGCGGTATTCTCATCTGATGGTGGCACCCTTATTAGTGTTGACTCCAACGGTGAAAGCCGTAGGTGGAACGCAGCTACGGGTGAACAACTTTCCATTTTAACAGAGGGCAATGACATCGTTAAGAAGGTTGTTCTCTCTGCGGACAGTACAAAACTTGTCACTGTGAACCTTGATAATAGGTTCCGAGTTTGGGATTTGAATGACCTGAACAACGAACCGATACTTGTAGATGATACAGAACAAAGTGTTAATGATATTGAAATATCACGTGATGCCCAAATAATTGCAGTTACTAAGATACCACATCATGCGAGTTCTGGTGAATCTGTAGAAAATTTCCGACTTCAGGTTTGGAATACGATGACTCAACAGATGCTGTTCAAACTATATGGGGAAGAACCACGTATAACGACACTTGAATTTTCATCTGATGGAAAAACATTGGTAACTGCAGATCATAACGGAGAAATTATGTTTTGGGCAGTGGACACAGGCGCAAATTGGTTTACTATCAAAGAAAACAAAAAAGCAATTCGAACTTTAGTGCTTATTCCGGAAAAGAAGCTGCTTGCTACTGCTGATATGGATAATATAATGCGATTTTGGGATATTTCCTCTGATGAAGGACAAACGCCACAAAGTCAGGTTTTTAAAGAACTCAAAGAGAATATTTCTATAATGAGATTTTCACCAGATGAAAAAACACTTCTTACATCAACTCAAAATGGGACAATACAAGGTTGGAATATAGAGACTGGTAGTCAGCGCTTTAAGATAATAGGACATGTTGGGAAAATTTTGCATCTGGCAATTTCTGAAAATGGAAAAATCCTTACTACTGCCAATTTTCTTGCTTCCAAATGGCTTACAGACGACACGTATCTTCAGCATTGGGATATAAATACGAATGGTATGTTATCAACAGACTTTTTGGAGTTTGAAGGCGTTGAAACGATAACACCTGATTGTAGAAATGTTATCATAAAAAATAAAGATGGTAAATTTGAGATGCTTGATATTGAAACGAAAAATACGCTGTTCACCATCACAGAGATGGAAAAAGATGCGTTGAGTGGTAAATTCGTATTCTCGTTAGATGGTAAAACTGCTGCAGCAAGCGACAAAAATTATGTCGTCCACTTGTGGCAGATTGCTAACGCCTCTCAGGTGAGTAAACCTTGGAAAACACTTAAAGGACACACAAAATGGATTAAGACAATAGCATTTTCACCTGATGGAAAAATGTTGGCAAGTGGTGAAAACAAAACAATTCATCTCTGGAACTTAGAGACTGGTGAAATTCTTTTTTCGTTCACACCACAGTTAAATTCTGTTGAAGCTATAGCATTTTCACCCGATCAGAAAACACTTGCAGGTGGTAGTAGAGAAGCAATCTACTTGTGGGATACTGTAACTGGAAAGCAGATCGGCGTATGCATTCCGGAGCGTATTACCACAAGTATGACGTTAGTTTTTTCTCCAGATAGCAAAACCCTCGTGAGTGCCTGCGGAGCAAGAATCCTCAAATTTGCAGATCGTGAAGTAATGTTGCCAAGTGGTGGTTGGGTTACTGCAACCGCCAGTTCAGATGACGGTGGAATATTTCAATTGTGGAATAGTCGAACCGGTGAGTTATTGTCTACACATACCGGCCATACGAATCGTGTAATAGCATTTGCCTTTTCCAAAGATAGTAAAACGTTTGCTACTGGAAGTCGGGATGGGACAGTTTTACTGTGGGATTGGGAGAAAATCGCATCTGTGCGTTAGCAAAAGACGCCATTAATCCCTGCAAGTGTGACATTAACACAATACGACAAAAGGAGACTGAAATGAAGAACATGCCACTTTTTTATCTTACGCTATGTATAATCCTAAGCCTATATCTGTCAAATGGGTATGCTCAAGATTACACAGAATGGGGGCTGCCCGAAGGCGCGAAAATGCGGCTCGGAAAAGGAGAAATAAACGATATAAAGTTTTCTCCCGATGGAAATCTGTTAGCCGTTGGAACCAGCATCGGGGTTTGGATCTATGATGTACATTCTCGTAAAGAAGTTACCTTTTTGAAATCAGATAAATATCAGATAGACGCATTAATGTATATAGAAGGTGGAACAAAAATTGTAAGTGCTGGTATAGACGGCCCCACTGGAAGGATTATTACTTGGGAGGTGGAAACAGAATCTTCACCAGAAAAACCTAACATACCGAAAATAGGCAATCTATTGTCTGGAACAGGATATTTTTGGGCATCAGCACTATCACATGACGGTAATCTGTTAGCGGTTGGCAGTGGAGGTGGTTCAATTCATTTAGTTGACACACGTACGGGGAACCGAATCTCTACCTTTAAAGCACATTCGGACAGTGTAGATGGTTTAGCATTTTCACCGGATGGCAGCACTCTGGTAAGTGGAAGTGAAGACTCAAAGATTCATCTGTGGGAAGTTACTACTCAAAAACGCCAGCAAACCCTAACACGATTGTCTAGTACCCATGCGATAGCATTCAGTCCTGATGGAAAAAGAGTCGCGAATGGGAATTTTGGTGGCGGTCTTCAGTCTTGGAACTTGGAAACAAAACAAAAGATTGTTACATTCAAAGGACATACAGATGCAATAAGAGCGTTAGCGTTTTCTCCTGATGGAAAAATATTAGCAAGTGGAGGTTGGGATGCTACAATTCGATTGTGGAACACCGACACAGGCAATCAAATCGCAATCATCACCGGTCATCCACATTTTGTGGAAGAGATGGCATTCGCACCTGATGGGAACATTGCCGCAGGTACCGCAAGAGGCGTTACTCGTTTGTGGTATGCAAATACCAGTTCCCTACATTTACCCAATAAAGAAATACGAAGCAGCCCAATCAGTATATTGGCATTTTCCAGTAATAGCAAAACACTTCTTAGTATGAGCGGTTTTACAATACAAGCATTAAATGTTGTTGCTAACCACAATCTGTTAAAACAAACCATGAATACAGGAAAAAGAGGATACTCGTCAATTGCTTTTTCTACAGATCGGACTAAGGTTGCGGCCTCAACGATTGACAAAAAAATACGGATATGGGATATTGCCAGTGGAGACGAACTAATGATGATTCGTCCAGGTTTTAAAAACGCAATTATTGCTTTGGCGTTTTCACCGGATGGAAAAACCCTTGCAGGTGCAGGCAAAGATGGACCAATTCGTGCTTGGAGCACAACCACTCGCAAACTGCTTTTCACTCTCAACGGGCATACAAAGAGGGTTGAATCTTTGGCGTTTTCAGCAGACGGAAAGACGTTAGCAAGTGGCAGTTGGGATGGCACAATGCGTTTGTGGGACATCAAAAAGAAAACCCAAATCTCTCAACGTGGAGATGGATTTATGGGTGGTATTATTGAGGTGCAGTTTTCTTTAGATGGTAAAACAGTAGTAAGTTCAAGCCAATCAAACAGAATTCAATTGTGGCAAGTGGAAAACAAACGTCAAACCCCAACCGTTATGCTCACTGGACACAACGGTTGGATTAGAAACATCGAATTCTCCGCAGATGGTAAAACCTTTGCAAGTGGCAGCGACGATGGCACAATTCTCCTCTGGGATTGGGAAAAATGTTCCAAGTTAAGAGAACATAATCGTTACTAACTTCGGGACCTCGGTTCGATGATAATCGCAGGGCACAGAGACCTTGCGCTACAACATATTTATTTACATCTCAGCCAATTTCTTCTGCAGCCACACCCGCATCGGTGCATGCCCAGGATCACAAACCTCAATGAAATGCCCTGGTAACGGTTGCCCGATTAACGCCTCAACATCACGCCGCCGATATGCTACAACTTCTGGATGATCGCTCGCAACGTTTATTTTTTCCTCCGGATCATTCCGTGTGTCAAAAAGTTCATCACCTTTCTCATCTTTATAGCCGACCGATGTACAGAAGTTCCAACGGTTATCGCGCACACTGACGCGTCCAACAGCATTGCCCGTTGTAAATCCTGCCCACCCGTTGATAATCCGTTCGCGGAGATATGCTTTTTCCTGTGTAACAAGTTGCCACATATCTTCACCGTCGGTCCAGCCGCACGGAATACCAAGTAGGTTTAACAGAGTCGGCATCAGATCGTGGTTTTGCACAAATGCTGAAATATCTTTGTCATGTGGTCCTTCTGGATGACGAATCATCAAGTTTAACTGCGTATTGAATGGATGTAGTTTGTTCGCACCCTTTCCGAAACTTCCGTGATCGCGCAATTGTGTGCCGTGGTCAGACATCACCACGATAAGCGTCTCATCACGGATATTTAGCTGCTCAATTTTGTTCAATAACACACCGACCCATTTATCAACGAAAGTCACTTCACCAAGATAGAGTGCCTCGATTCGGTCGCGCTCCTCTTCTGTGGGGCCACCGCCTTCACCTGCACTGCCTGGTGTGATGAAATCCTTGCCAGAATAGTCCGGCATATAGATATCTGCATAAGATTTAGGTGGATCCCAAGGCTCATGCGGATCGAAACTATCCACCCATAAGAAGAACGGACCGACGGTGTGATTGTCCTGTAGCCAATCAGCAGCAGCACGAAAGACGCGCGCACAACTATAGTCATCTTCTGACTGACGATGACGTTGCGACAACAAATAATTCACAAGACCGGCATGGCGTTTCCAATTGATCGGCTCACGAACATGTTTACGAAGGGTTTCCTCAATCAACCTTGGATCACCACTGTGCCAGTTATCCGATTCTTGTCCACGGATAAAATCAAAATGTGCGAATCCGCGTGAGAAATTCATTGTCGGTTTGAACATGTGATACGTATCTGCTATGAGGGCAGTTAAGTAGCCCCGTTCCAACAGCACTTCAGCAATTGTATCCTGTTCCGGTGGAATCTTATGCCAACCAGGGGCGTGATGCCAATGTCCACGTCGATCAAAGTTATATTTCCACGGAAAACTCCGCATCCCTGTGAAATTGCCACGACGTATCTGCAGTGTGGGTTGTCCTTCTCCGAATGCGCGGGTGAAACGCACACTCTCCGATGCAAATGCATCAAGGTTCGGCGTCTGCACGTGGCTAAACTTCTTGCCTTCTCCGATAATGTCCGCCCGAAAAGTGTCTAAACAGATACAAACAATGTTCATAATGTTACATTCCTCTCATTTCGTCCAAAATTTTTCCGGCAGCCTCTAACGGGTCTTCCGCTTCAATAATCGGTCTGCCGACAACGATAAAGTCTGCCCCACGATTAATTGCCTCTGCGGGTGTTGTGATACGGCGTTGGTCTCCTGGGTCTGCCCATTTCGGACGGATACCGGGGGTGACAATCAAAAAGTTATCGCCGCACGCTTTCCGTATCGGTTCGATTTCCAATGGTGATGCGACAACACCGTCCAATCCAGCTGCCTGTGTTAATTGAGCAAGATAGACTACTTGGTCTGTAAGTTGTCGTTCTGAACCGAAATTTTGCTGAAATCCGGCCTCATCTATACTCGTTAGAATAGTCACACCGAGCAGAATAGGTCTCGGAATATCTGCTTTGTATGCGGCATCATCTGCGCTGCTTCTGGCAGTTTGCATCATCTCAAGCCCACCGGAGGCGTGCATGTTAATCATATTTGCGCCATGTTTCGTCATCATGCCGACATCACGTGCTACTGTGTTCGGGATGTCGTGGAATTTCAGGTCAATAAAGGTTTTATATCCGTTCTGCTCGAACCATGGAAAAGCTTCCATTCCAAGCGCACTGAACGCTTGAAAGCCCATCTTAAACCAACCGACTATATCCATAAGCGTTCCAGTTAGCCAGTCAATCTCTTCACCATCGCCCGTATCTAATGCGACAATCAATCTGTCTTTCAATTTTCTAATCTCCTGTGTAGGGGGGCGTTGTCTATTACCTAACGCAAAGTGTTCTTCTGTCAGGATTACTGGAGCACTCAGTTTTCATTCATCCAAGTTCTGCTAACTCTGGAATGTGTTTACGTTCATAATTTTCAATGAGCCCAAAAACGAATTGCATCAATGGAGTAAGGAGATGAGTTTCGTCGTCACGTACCACGTCCGTTAATTCTCCGAGCAGGACTACCAATTGCTCGTAATCGTTTTCCGTTAAGGCTACGATGGTGTTATCTTGGCATTTACCAATTGCATTGTTTAAAATGCCCAATGCTGCAAAGGATCGAGAATCACTCGAAATATTGTGTTCAAATTTAACTTGCGCTACATTAGATGCAGCGTGTTTTTCGGTAGACATAGTATAACTCCTAAATGTATCAATAGCAGCTCTAATAATGTTTGTCAAGGCCTCCACCTATCATATTCAGCGTGGGTTAACACATGACGAATAAACACTATCTGCTGGTCATAGTGGATAGTTGCAATGAGGCGAGCCTTGTTCCCTCCAATATTGAAAACAGTCCAACCGTCAACTCGGTCAGCGTGAGGAAAGACCTCACGCAACTCTGCAATCGAACG
Source organism: Candidatus Poribacteria bacterium (assembly GCA_965219695.1). Taxonomy (GTDB): domain Bacteria; phylum Poribacteria; class WGA-4E; order WGA-4E; family WGA-3G; genus MSPOR6. The sequence continues at coordinate 215,366 of CBDCOJ010000030.1, forward strand.
GAAATTTCTTCCGTTTATCAATCTATACCAATGGTCGAGTGCCGATCTGGTATTCGGATGTTTCTGTGCAAAATCTCGCAATAGTTTGTGCGGACCTGTACGCATTGATTCCTTGTATTCCTCCTCTTACATTATTGTTTCAAAACGGCACTCCCAAAACACTACCAACTATTTGCAGTGTTTGATGGTGGTTTCTTCAATTTATATCATTTGAACCATCTTCTGATTTTAATGATAACTGATCCGGTAACCCAACCAAGTATACCAGCTAGAGCAAAGGTCCCTATAAATATAAGGAATATAACTGGTATATTTTTTAAGGGTTCACTGCCGCCGAATCCGCTAAATCTGCTTATTCCCAGTAAATTTCCTATTATACATATTATACATATACAGACGGAGAAGAAACCATAAATAAACCATCCCGTATAACAATAAGTTCTTATTTTATCTTCAATCTCTGCTTCTATCCTTTTATGTATATCTTGAGCCGGCTTCTGTTTAGTTTGATTCTGTTGACGCGTCTTTTCAGGACGCTTTTGTTTAGCATCTTCTTCTGCACGTTTGTGATAAGATTCTTCCCAGGATTGTCTACGAGTCGCTTCAGCTTCATATTGTTCCTGCCTTGTCTTTGCCCTATCATGTTCATTAGCAGCATCATTCTGGATCAAATCCCAGGCATTGGAAATAAGCCTAAACATCACTGCAGCGTTGGATGCTGAGTTTTTGTCTGGATGGTATATTTTCACTAAATTTCGGTAAGCTGCCCTTACATCTTCTAACGAAGCATCCGAATCTAATCCTAAAATCTCAAGTGCTTCATCACGTGTCATTTTCAATATCCTTCGCTCTTTCCCAAAACTTCGTCAACTATTCGCTGTGTTTCTTTCTGGGCATCCTCAATCTGCGTCTGACAGGTATAGATGCGCGTTGCAATCTCATTTAGTTGTCCTTCAAAACGCTCTATCATCCGACTTACTTCTGCTGGTGATGTGCCACCGAGACTTCTGTTATTTTGAAGTGCCAATTCCGCGTCCAGAATTTGTTTCAGTTGTGCAATCGGTAGGTCAATATTTTTTTGTTTCAAAAGTGTTTGGGTTAACTCCCTATCGGTGAACGTCTTTTTCTGTTGAACGAGTTGTCCGACAAGCCATCCTACAATCTCGTGGGATTCCCGAAAACTGAGCTGATGTTCCTTAACCAGATAGTTCGCTAACTCTGTCGCCGTGGCGAAGTTCGCATTTACCAATTCAGCCATCCGTTCCGTTTTGAATTCTGTTGTTTTGAGAAGTTCGGGTAGTATACTGAGGCATGCTTTCACAATATCAAATGCTTCCCATAACGGAGGTTTATCTTCTTGGAAATCGCGATTGTAGCCCATCGGCAATCCTTTGAGATTTGTCAATAGGTCCAACAGTGCGCCGTAGACACGTCCTGTACGTCCACGCGCAAGCTCCGCAATGTCCGCATTCTTTTTTTGTGGCATGATAGAACTCCCAGAACTATACGCATCGTCCAGCACTGCTATCCCAAATTCATAAGTCGTCCAGTATATCAACTCTTCGCTAATTCGTGATAGGTTCGCCATCACAAGCGACAAAGCGAAGAGTGTTTCTGCTATGAAATCTCGACTACTGATAACATCAAGTGCATGTTCATGTAGAGAGTCAAAACCGAGCAGTTTTGTTGTCAGGTGTCGGTCAATAGGAAAAGTTGTGCCAGCTAAGGCGCATGCACCAAGGGGATTCGTATTAGCAAGTTCGTAGGCAGCTTGCAGCCGTTTTTGGTCTCTTAGGAACATGCTTACATAAGCAGTTGCCCAAAAACCGAGACTAATCGGTTGTGCATGCTGTGTGTGCGTATAACCGGGCATGACGGTGCCAACATGTTCTTTCGCAATGCTTAGGAATGCATCACACAATGCTGAGACACCGCCCTGGATATTGAGAATTTCTTCCCGAATATAGAGGTGTGCGTCTACAAGCACCTGATCGTTGCGAGAACGCGCAGTATGGAGTTTGCCTCCGAATTCACGTCCAGCGTTTTCAATCAGATACGACTCAACGTTCATGTGTACATCTTCCTTATTCGGATCAAGAGTGAAGTCCCCGTTTTGATAATCCTCCTCTGCCTTACGGAGCCATTGCAAAATTTCTCGTAGGTCTGCATCAGAGATAATCCCTTGCCGTGCCAGCATAATCGCATGTGCTTGGCTTCCCCAAATATCGTATCCGATGAGGCGCGTATCTGCCTCAATGGAGTGTGTGAAAGCCACTGTTTCTGTGGTGAGGCTTGTGCTAAAACGTCCGCCCCAGAGCGTTTTTTGTGGGGTATTCATGTTTTTCTGCTGTATATATAATCCTTCTGACATGACATTTGTATCAAGTACAACAATAGATGTCATATTATTCATCAAAACGAGGGGGTTCCCGCATTGGATCCCTCGGAGGAATCTCAAGGTCCACACCACCAACCTATTTGAAAAGATTGTGTATATACGTTCCAAGTCCAGTTTCTGGAATCTCGTCGGTAAACTCTATAGGTAATGTGTTGTTTGCGTCATTTTCCTGGAGTTCAGCAAGATAATCAACAGCCTCTTTGAGTTTTTCAGTAGAAAGTTGTTTGATTAACATAGTCGCCTGTTTTTGTAAGTCTATTCTTTGCATTATGAGCCTTCTTAACTTTTTACGAATAGCAATACAGCTTGTTTCTGCTGGGGTAGTCAACTGTTTATTCTTCGGGGTAGCCCTCCGGTTTGGGTGGGGGAGGTTCGTTGAAAGGTTGGTTGTTTGCAGCCGCCTCATCACGCCGCTTCTCCCATGCAAAATACTCACGGAATTGCGCTACGGTTTCTGCTCTCCCTTGTACTTTACCTTCAACAATCCCTTCAGCCTTACCCTCAGCTTTGCCTTCAGCTTTCATTTTTTCCATGAGACTTGTAAATCTAATCATAATTTCACCTATAATTTCAAAAGTGCCTACAATCCCAACAATCATAGGCAATATCGCGGCAGAAACATGCCGCATTGTAATAAGAATTGTTTCCATTGTCCCTTGTGTTTTTCCACTCTGATACCACCATACGATAATAGCATAGATAATCGTTGTGACAAACAACGTAAAAATCTCAACACTTATCCAATCCTGTCGCGTTGACAAAAACGGAGACCTCTGTTTCTTCACTCAAAAAATACCTTTAATGCTCTTTATTATTATTACAACCTATCTCATAAATAGTTGGAGGGCTTTGAAAACGCGATTTCAAAATCCTGTAGGAGCGATCTCCGAATCGCGACCTGTCGGGAATCGGAGTTCCCTCCTACAAAGAGAATCAACTCATAACGAACCAACAAATCCTATTTATGAGATACGCTCTACTATAGTTTGGACAATTTACCGCTGTTCAAAATTTGCCAAGAAACTGTTAGGTGTATAAAGCAAATAGTGTACACCTGTCGCCCCGCTGGGGCTTTAGACTGAGGCACTTACTTTTCTATACACCTGTCGCCCCGCTGGGGCTAATGTGTGATCTTCTATGATTTATATTTTTCTGCGATTTAGCTGGCTGAAAGAACTCGTAGAAAAATACCTTTTGGCAGCCCCGGCGGGGCGACAAGTGCATAGAAACGCGGTAAATAACCCGCTTCAACCCTGGCGGGGCGACAGGTGTATCAATAAACGATATTATTGTCTAAAGTTTCTCGTAATCCAGTTTATTATAGTGCCCTTTAGAATTAACAGGACATTTTGTTCTGTAGGAGGGAACTCCGATTCCCGACTATAAACGGGTCGCGATTCGGAGATCGCTCCTACAGAAAATGTGTATCTTTAATTTCAAAGTTGACTATACTCAAGAACCCAAAAACTGTCCAAACTATAGTATTATTATAAACCGTTTCTACAAAAAGTCGAGACAGTCAGCAGCTTTTTTCAATCCGTAGATCATCTAACATTCGGAGGTCGCCGCGGTGCATTCGGTTGGATAATCTTACGTTGATCAGGAGTTAACCGTGCTAACAACTCATCTGAGTGCGGATAGTCGAAACGTTCACGGACATACTTTGGAGAATAGCGATAAACGATTGACCGACGATAGCCTGGATTAGTCCGCTCTGCTGAACCGTGCGTAATTGCATCTGTGAACATGACTACATCTCCTGCATTCAGATGTACCTCCTGCGTTGCGAAGGCTGTCCCCGCAGGTTTACCAGTATAACCGTCATAAACTATGCCTTTCCCATCGTGCTTCAAACGCGGGTGAATTTCAGCAGATTTGTGGCTCCCGGGTATCAATACTGGCGCCCCGTCCCCCGGACCGATGTCGTTGAGTGCCATCAGAACATTTATCTGCCCTACCAACCATTCTCCGGTATTGATTTGGCGGAACGTCAGATAACTCAGCGGCACATGTCCACCGCAATGAATATGGATAAAACCACCGGGACCTCGGACGTTCAGAAAATTCTCATGGATAGAAACGCCATTCACCTCATGGATGTATTTGCGAACCAGATTTATCCACGCAGGGTGGTCAATTAACTTTTCAAATACATTCCCGCCCTCAATGATATTCTGGAAATTGACACCATTCTCTATATTGTAGGTATGTGTCTCAATGTTACCGATCCAGCGCGGAATCCGTCTATCTTCAGAATTGGGTTCCCACGGTTCTTCAACATAAGCCCAATGTGTGTCAATCCAATCGTTTATCGTAGCAAGGTCTTCTTTTGAAATTGCGTTTTCTAAAATTAAATATCCTTGTAGGTCAAAAAGATAATCGAGTTGTTCCTGCTCCATGTTTTTCTCCTGAGATAGTCACCGTTCTGCTATTTATAGTAAATTTTACAATTAACTGGACATTATTACTCGGCGCGTTTACAAAACGCGCCTACCGGTAAGTGTAAGAGGCAATGAATTACGCGACTTCTACTCCTGACCATCCTCATAAGCACCAGGATAAGTTTCACGGTGCCAGTGAGCATCAGTTTCAGGACTATACCAATCCCATTCAACCGGTCTACTTGAAGGCGCGTTAAGCACATCATCAAGTGGACGTAAGTAAATTTTAGGCAACCATTCTTCAATTAGGGGAGTAAAAGCTGATCGTTTTTTCTGACTTTGTATCTATGCTTTATAGTATATGCGTTTTGCCATGCCAATCTTTAACCTGTTCTGCCCAATACTCTGCGTGGTTTTTCAACCCAAAGCTACCAGCACTTTCCACACTACTATCAGGGTTTTCAAAGGCGTATTCGTAAGCGACTAACAGTCGTCCATTAAAGGTTGGGTCTAACTTATGAAGTGCTTTTAGATGAATCGCATGTGCCACTTCATGTATAAGAACACCCTGCGTCATCTCAATCTTGTCCGGGTCAGGCTTAAGCTGATGCTTCCACCACACAGTTGCTACAGCATAATCTTCTGTGTACCAACCAAGGAAAAGTTGTTGTTTGGTTGGCTCCTCAGGAATTGTTACCCCATCTATTGAAAGTTCAAATTCACTATCCGGTGGTTCATCCGCACTCAAAAGAATGATACGAAATCCTGTTTTGAGTGATAGCGGTTCACGAAGTTCAGGACGTTTTGATGTCATTAGCAAGACAATCTCCCGTGCCGCATAAAACTGCTCATCCCTCACCCAGTCACTACCAACAATTGCGATGCCTTCAGCATCAATGTATTTGGTATAATAAGTTAAACAGTTATAAGCATGAGGATGCACCTTGTATATTTCTATTAGTTCTGGTGGAATGCCCGTGACCTCTACCTCATCATCTGTAATAAGCATCTTTTTCAGCTGACTTTGATGAGAATCAAAACAACCGTAAAGACAAAGACATAGGATTACGAAGTCAAATAACCTATTTCTTAATAAATACTTCATTTACAAACACTGCAACCAAGAAGAAATGCGCACTTACTTTTATAATTCACCATATATGATAAAAAATATTTTTTTACAGATACGAATTCAGTTCTGCTTCTGTCGGTGTTGGCGTAGATATACCATCTTCGGGAATCTCTACCTTTGCTGTCCAAGCAATAGCGTTGAGGATAAACTTCCGGAGATTGTCATCTCCCCAGTTCTTATGATAATGTCCACCTGTAAATCCGAATCCACGCCCTCCATCTGGACGTTCAACGCACCATCCAAGATGTTGTGGTTCACCTTTTGCAACAGATGCCCGAACATGCGGATTACCGCTGTGAGGACCATCAGGTCTCTGCAATGTTGACTCTGGTGCAATTGCGCTCAATACTGGCGTAACACCCTCCATATTTTCACGAAATCGCATGTGGTAATACCATTCATCATCCAATGAGAACGGGATTAAGCCGCGTGTTGCCGGATGGTCTGGAAACGAAGTAAACGTTGCTGTCCAATGCGGATTTACAGAGAGATGTGTTTCAAAGTAGCCGCCTATCCAATCAAGAAAACAATTTCCTGGCTCACCTTTCGGCACTTCAACTGCATAATGCAGCATTGCAAGTCCCATACCCTGACTTGTTAATTCAGAAATCTGGTCAAGGTGAGGAATACTAAGATGTCCACCGCCACCATCTGAATAAACTATAATAGCATCTGAATCAGCGAAAATTGTTGGATCTGAAGGCCATCCTTGATGGACAACTGTCTCAATACCTTCAACAGCATCGTTCAACTGATCTGCTAAGAAGGCACATCCGCCCGGATGCTCATGCGATCCACTGCCATGACTTGCACTTCCGGCTACGAAAACAATTCTTGTCTTTGTTGACATATACACTCCTTAATGATTGAAAACATGGGCATCACATACCTGCAATCAGACACATGGGTGTCTGACAACACGCGTTTTAAATTATGTCCACTTTTGACTCTAATTTTACATGTTATTGTCGTCTTTGTCAATCATTTAATAGAAGCCTATGAATGAGTTCCTTGAATGCAGGCTTTATTTCTGGTATACTATTTCATAGAATAATTGGGGAATTTTTCTGAAGTGTAAACAGATCTTTACATACAAGCGTTTTAATATAAGAATTATCAAGAATTACTTTGAAACTATATATGCAAGGAGATCTATGATGAAGCAAAAATACATACCATTATTTGTAATAGTGCTACTTCCTTTTGCAGTTATTTTGAACGGTTGTGAGGAGAGTAAATCTGGTGGAAGTGGCGCGATTGACCTCGGACGCGGGGAGCCGAATATCGTAGAATCAGTGTTAGCAATTTCAGTTCATGAAGACCGACCAGATGGCATCACTGATACATTTAGTGCTGAAGTAAACGACCAAGTGTATTTATGGCTTTTATGGGAAAACATTGAGGAGTCACATACAGTAGAAGTTTCGTGGTTTTCACCAGAAGATGACTTGGACGACCCACCATTTTGGAACGAAAAAAGGACTATTTCTTCAACAACTGGTGAAAAAATTACATGGTTTTACATTGACGCGCCAACAGGTGGGTTAAGCGGTGACCAATTTGCAACAGGCGAATGGTTTGTTGAAATTTTCCTTGATGGACTCTTTGAACGGAGTCATCTTTTTTATGTGGAATAGTGGACACCGCTGTAGATAGGGATTAGAAGGATTATGAAAGTTCTTCTCCAACAATGAGTCGATATGCCTCTCTGTATTTTTCGCTCGTTTTTGTGATTACGGTGTCTGGCAACTCAGGTGCAGGCGGATTTTTGTTCCAACCGATTTCAGAGAGGTAATCCCGAACGAACTGCTTATCAAAACTCTGCTGTGGCTTACCAGGTTCATATAGATCAGCTGGCCAAAAACGCGATGAATCTGGTGTAAATACCTCATCTATTAGTATTAACTCACCATCGCTCAGTCCAAATTCAAATTTTGTGTCACAGAGGATAATACCTGAATTTTCAGCATGCTGACTCGCTGCTCTGAACAGTGCGAAACTGATGTCAATTAATTGGTCAGTCAGATCAGCGCCGACCTCATCACGCATTTGGTCAATAGTAATCGGTTCATCGTGTTCACCTTGTTCTGCCTTTGTTGTTGGGGTAAATAGAAGTTCCGGTAGACGTTCCGATTCGCGTAAACCAGCTGGCAGTTTTTGTCCACATATCTCTCCAGTCTTCTGATACGAAGCCCATCCTGAACCAGCGAGATAACCACGCACAACACATTCTACATCAACACGGTTTGCTTTGCGAACAAGCATTGAACGTCCTTCTAAAAGTTCTGCATCAGTCTGTAACGCGTCTGGATATTCTTCAACTTCGGTTGCAATAATATGATTTGCTACGACAGATTTGGTGTAATTGAACCAGAACTTTGACAATCCAGTTAAAACTCTGCCCTTATCTGGAATACCATTGGGTAAGACAACATCAAAGGCTGAGATTCGATCAGTTGACACAATCAGAAACTCATCTCCAAGGTCATAAAGATCGCGAACTTTTCCACGGTGTGCCGGTGTGTAGTTCGCTAAATTCGTTGACGTAATAACATTTTGTGACATATTTTTCTCCTAAATTTTATAGTGAATTTTACAATTAACTTTACATTATTGAGTTGTAGGAGGGAACTCTGATTCCATGATTTGGCGGGAGGGAACTCTGATTCCCGACAGCTAATAGATTGAGTCGTGATTCGGAGATCACTCCAACAGAAGAAGTGTCCAATTATTTTTTCAATTCACTATAAACTGTAAATTATTCCTTTAACATATTTTGAAGCACAATGAAAGTTCTGTTTTCCGCATCAATTTGAAATGCTTTGTCCATTTCTTGTTTTGCCAATTGAGTCTCGCCAAGATAGATATAACACGCCGCCTTCAGTGCATATAGTTCTGCGTTAGAACGATAGTCATGCCGATAGAGGTATTTTTGATCTGCTTGTAACGCGTTGTCAATTGCTCGGATAGCAGCGTTGAAATCAGAACTATCTTTGTACCGCAAGTAGAGTACATTTGCCAAGCCAACCCAAGCATCAGCGTTTGATGCATCGTAACGCACAGCATTTTGAAAAGCCTCTTGTGCTAATGTTAACGGTAGCGCTAGGCTTAGGTGGCTCCATCCTATACCATTATGTGCATCAGTTAATTCTGGATCAATATTGCGCGCACGTTCAAAACTGAGCAGTGCCTGCGTATAGTTTCCCAAATTGTATGCATGCCATCCCTGTCCGGTATGATTTGAGGCAGAGGCAGCACCTGTTCCCACATCATCTGAACAACCGATCTGTGTTAGAAGTACAAAAACATATATAAAAATTGCGAAAATTGTATAAACAGAACGCATCATAAACCACCAACACAGACACTTTAAATCCAGTTTTTCTATTCTGTTTTTAAGGTTGACAATAATGGACTTCGGAGTGCCACTGCAACCGCAATACTATTTGCAATTATACCAAATCCAAAGATGAATAACAAGGTAATCGTGAGCGATTCCCATGGAAATGATGGAAGATGTCCTTGTGAACCAAGAATTGCAACGACCCCTGAGACAACTCCAATAAGCATACCGATTGTCAGGAGAAAGCAACTCTCAAGAAACAACATTTTTGCAAGCAATTGTTTCCGGAAACCGAAGGCACGCAGCGTCGCCAATTCGCCACGACGTTCGATGATATTTCGGAATAGAACCAGTGCTAAACCGAAAGTGCCGAGTAATACTCCCAACCCCCCAAGGCTCTGAAATGTAGAGATATAGGTGTTTTCAACTGCACGAAAACTTGCTAATCGTTCTGACGCTGAGGTAACGTCAAATCCGTAGTCCTCTAATGTCTTTTCAAGTATCTGTAATGTTTCTTCCCGTAATTCAGGCGGGGTTTTGATAAGGAAAAATTGATATCCGCTTTGACTCGGAAAGTACTTTGTAAAATCAGATTCTGATATGATCAATTGACTTTGAAAAAGGCTGTTTTCAACCGTTTCAAGTTCCAACAGTAATGATTTTCCAAACTCATCTTGAATAAGAAAATCTTCTTTCGGGTCATGATGTAAAATCCAACGCAGCGACTTCTCATCGCCGATTGCATGTATTTTACCCTGTTGATCATTTTCTAATTTTAAAATTTGCCACGGATCCTCGTTTAGCGTCGCATCCGATGCCCCTAAAATCTGCGGCTTTTCTGGTTGGTAGAGATTAAGACAACTTACATCTTCACCGGGAAGCACGCGAAAGGGAAATACCTCTGATTTTGATAACAATTCAGAATCTTTTACATCAAAATTAAGTTTGTCCCTTCCATCTGGTGTATTTAGACTGTGATGTAAAGGTAAAGAAGATTCCGCTACAAAAGCATATTCAGTCTCAGGGAGTGCATCATGCCGATTTATTCCTACGGCGACAATAATAAAGCATGCTAAACTGATTGTCGTAACACAGGTATTGCTGCGTGCAGGTTGTCGAGCAGCATTTTTAAGTGCAAATTGCATTCTGCTTAACCGTTTGCTAACTTTCTGTGAACTTAACCATCCTGCAAAAATTCCCCAACCAAACGTAAGAATTGTGATTGTGAATATTATAAATTCTACTACTGCATGCTCAAAAAAAGCAATATATGTGTCCGAAATGCTTCTACCAAAGGAAAAATAACCTATTAATACACCAACAACAAGTCCGATAAAAAAGAAAATAGAGCTTATTTTAACGTTTTTGAGGGTAAGGTTAGGGTTTGTCCCATCGTCTCTTTTACGTGCCAAACGGAAACCAAATAAGCAGCAAGCTGCCAGTAAGAGAACAATAATAATTCCGCTCCAATCTCCAGTAAAGAGTTTTCCGTTGTCCGTGGTGCCCAAAAAGAGACCCATGATAAATATGGCAATTCTTGTTGTGCTAATTTTTGACACATTGGCATGTTTCGCCTTCGGTTTTGAATTTGTTTCACCCAAATTGGTTTGACCGACAAGAAGTGATACGGTCGTAACTTTCCCCAATTTACGGACAGTTGAGTGAATGGAGAATATTACAACTACAAGTGAGATGAGGGCTCCGCTAAGTAGACTCAATAAGTTTATGTGTAGTTTTATAAAGGGGGTGCCGATAGCAGGTAACCACCACGTTTGTAATCCATATATCATCAATTGGGCATATCCTACCGCAAGAAGACACCCTAATAAGCTTCCAATGCATGCAATAAAAACACCTTCAAAAAGAAAATTACGGCGAATTTTGGCAAGTGGATAGCCCACTGCTTGGAGGATACCAACCTCGCGTGATCTTTGCTCTACACCGATTCGGAATACCATCCCAACTAACAAGGCTACCGCAATGATGATAAAACCGCTCAGACTGCTAAACAGCATGCCAAAATCTGTAGAACCGGAAGATGCTTTTAGACCTTCTTGTTGGAGAGACAAGAATTGAAATCCGATCTGTTCTGGCTTAATCTTTTTGAGAAATTCCGTTTCAAAAAGTGATCTGGTTGTACTTATATCTTGTCCCAGTGCTGCTCTCATCCGAATATTGGTGAGATCGCCAAATCGATTTTGCCAAAGACGTTTACCAGCATCTAACGAAACAAACGTTTTCGGTGTTGCCTTGTACTTATCCCAGTAGTCCTCATCTTTGCTGCGGATGAGACTGTAGTTAATCGTAAAAGGGGGTTCCCATTCGGAAATATCAGTTGTGTCGTGAATGCCCGGAAATTTTGGAATCAAGTTTGTGTCTGCAGCGATGCTCTCAATTGGCACAATACCTTTTAGTATAAATTGAGCGTTTTCTGTAATATACTCTTCCTCTGCACTCACGCTATAGTAGGTTAGGTTAATTTTATCTCCTACTTTTACACTGAGATCGTCTGCTGCCCATCTATTGAGATAAATTTCAGACAGTTGAATGGGAGATCTGAGTTCATTTGCTTTGTTTTTTACTTTTGATAGAGCACTTTTCACTTCGGCTAATCTTTGTGAAAATTCAGGAGTGCCTTGCAGTTCACGCTTATTTTCTTTTAATTCGGTAATCTCTTTTTCTATTCTATTCATTTCTATACGAATTTTCTTGGTTTCTTCTCTATTTTTTGATTCTCGTTGTTTGAGTTCTCCCTGAAATGCTTGTTCATACAGATTCTGCTGCTCTTGAGTAATGTATCTACTAACGAAATCTGCAAATACTCCATCTTCAACAGGAAGTGCCAAGATTGTTGAATATGGAATTTTCTGGATGGTACCTGTTGATTCACCTTGTTGGGACGAATCTGTAGTCGATATTGTGTTTGCGAGATAAGTTAGTGTTGGGAGCGTTGGTATTTCGTTTTGTGATGCAACGGAAAGGGCAGTTTCCGACACCACTGGTTCTAAAAGGAATTGCTGGCTTTGTAGATCAATGTGATTTTCGTGCTCCGTGATATATAAACCAAGTTCCTCAAGTGTTAAAGTTAACGAATCTGGCAAGATAGGTGCAGGTTCAGCAGTAAACAGCGCGTTTACTTTACCTGATTGCGCGAGTGCTTTTTGCAATACAGGGAGCGAGATGTATGCATTTAGGGGGAGGCTTTGATGCGCTTGAAGACTAAATCTACCAGCGTTCTCAGTCGGGATAATATCACGGACGATTAAGCGCAGCCTTTGGATAACATCGGCTGCATCTCGCTTACCGAGCAGAAATTCTGGGTGGATTTCAACTGCTTGCGGAAAATTAACAAGGATCGCATCACCAATCTGGACCTTCAGTTCGTTTTGAAGTGCCTCGTTAATCACAATGTCTGCAAAAGGAGAACCAGTAGCGCTATTCAAGTTAGGTACAGCATCATCTTCCCATAGCTTAAAGAAAGTATTATCAACACCGTAGATGTTAACCTTTGATGCACGTGTTTCGGTTTCCGCTGCGACAACTGTCCCGTTCAGCAGAATCACTGGTACCATATTCTGTCGGTTTAATAACTCTGGTTTAAAAAAATGATCAGCAATAAGCGCGTGCTGAATTGTACCGAGGCGGTCCAACGTGATGTTCCGTAGGCTGCCGCGCATGGAATCACCCACAATCAAAGCACCAGCAAGAACGCCGGTCGCGACTGCGGTGCAGAGGGCAACAATAAGATGAATTTGCCAATAGTGTTTTGCAGTTGACCAAAATGTTCGCATAATTGTGAATATCGCTCAGATGTGTCTCTGATTCTAAGGCTATCTGCCATTCCCCTTTTCTAAAGTACAAACACTATCAGCGAGTTTAAGTTGGTTTTCAAACCTACCAGCAAGTTCAAGGTTGTGCGTTACGACAATTAATATGTTTCGTTCAATGCGGTGTAGTTCAAAAAGTAGGTCCGCTATGGTTCCAGCAGTGGTCATGTCAAGATTGCCAGTTGGTTCATCACAAAGGAGGATACTGGGTTTATTGATGAGGGCCCGAGCAATTGCAACGCGTTGGCGTTCACCACCGGAAAGTTCTGCAGGACGATGTGATACGCGATCAGTCAATCCGACGCGTTTCAGGAGTTCTTGTGCAAGTTGTGTAGCATCCGGTTGTTGTTTGAAGGCAAGTGTCGGGATTAAAACATTCTCAAGCACAGAGTATTGTGGAAGGAGATGATGATCTTGGAATACGAACCCAATTACAGCATTCCGATAGCGAGCAAGTTCAGGTTCAGAAAGTTTAAAGGGATCGGTTCCGTTAATCTCAACTTTGCCGTTAGAGGGTTCTTCTAATGTCCCGATAATATGCAAGAGTGTGCTTTTGCCAGAGCCAGAAGGACCGGTAATTGCCACTGACGTTCCTGCGTTGAAGCTAAATGAAATATCTTGTAAGACATGGATTTTCCCAAAATCTTTAGACAGGTTTGAAATTTTAAGCTGATGTGCTTTATCAGTAATTTCTTTCATATTTATAGGGAGATAAATCAGAAGGGGAATAAGACACGCGTAGTACTTGGAAAATACAAGTATTATTTTGTGTCAATTTGAGAAGTGATGAACTCGGGTATTGGAATGGCGCGTATTTTTTCACCCGGATTTGTTATGCAGCAGACTGTGGTCAGTTGTCCACGTGCAATATCTTTACCTTCATGGGTAAAGTGAAATTGGTATGTGAGTGATTTCGTTCCTTTTTTTGATATCCAAAGTCGGATGTCCACTTCATCTTCAAATCGTAAGGGACTAAGATATTCACAGGAAGCGGTAAGTCGGGGCCACCCGATTTTATTTTCTTCCCATTCAGTTGCGACACTTGTTCCCAAACTGCGTAAGAATTCGTGTTCGACAGACTCCATGAAGATAAAAAATCTTGAAAAATGGACGATACCTGCCATATCCGTATCGGAAAATTCAATCTTCCGTTTCGTTCTATATTCAGTGTGCATTGATGTCAAATCACGGTTTCTATTTTTGGTGATTCACGTTTAGTTTGCAATTACTGTTGTTTGACGCTCTTAAAAAGCACGTCTACAAGGAATTGTATTGGTAATTTTGTTTGAAATTGACGCTTACGGATTTCACAATGTTAAATATTAGTTTTTAGGAAATTCTGGAACATCTACATAAAGACTCCAAGATTCGGCATATATTTTCCAATATCCATCAGAAGGATCAATCATTAGTGTTAGCTTCTTAACACCGATATCTTTATATGCGGGGCGGTTGCCTGATGCGGGTGTCCCCTCGAATTCTTGCAAAAATTTGGCATCCGCAACTGCTCTATCCCCTTTAATCTCCAATTTAGAGATCCTAATCTGAATATCAGCATAGTGTCTGTTTAACTGTTTCATTTTCTGATGGAGTTCTTTTTTTCTCAGATAAGAAGGTATTTCCTTTCCATCTCGCACAGTGACACGCGTAATTAAAGCTTTCTCAGCATAGATTGACATATAGGTATCAAGGTCTTCCTCTTCCCATGCCTTCTGCCATTTACCGAGAATTTGTCTTATTTTGTATTGCGTATCAATCGGTGCATCACCGTCATTCATACCTAAACCAGATTCTTCTGATATAACGTCAACAACTGGTTGGTCGTGTTGAGAAATAGGTTGATCTGTAATATAATCGCTTCCGACCTCGTCGTTGATAAGTTTCCACCTTCTAAAAAAGAAACCTTTCTTCTCAATCGTTAGTGTACGTGGATGTGTTTCTATGAATGTTCCACTGCTACTGACCGTAACACTAATATTGTCAACTACATGTCGGGTATTTGAGTGTGCAACAGGCGTATATGTTGCCTGGTTTAAATCAACATCTAATTCTTGATCCATGTGTAGGCGAGCAAGCCGATAATTATCTAATCGCTTTTTCCGAGCTGATTTATCCCAAAGTGAATCGTACTTCTTTATATTCTGGGATTCAAGTGCTTTTTTCCATTCTAGTACGAATGGGGCAACGGGACTGTTAGATTGAGCAACAGTATCTACAGGGATTTCCTGGGTGTCCGCTTCAAAAGCACTGAGATCGGAGCCAAATTCTTCACTAACGACCTCTTCACTGATGAGTTTCCAGCGTTGCCGAATGAGTCCTGTTTTAGCAACAGTCAGGGTTCTTGATTGGATCAGTGGCTCGCCAATGGTATGGAGAAGCATAGGGATTTCTTCAATCCGCAAATAACTCGGATCTTGTGGATCCTTGCGTGTCCTATTTACAGCATTAGCGATATTGACCTCAATTTTGATATTTTCTTCAAACAACTGTGTGGTGTTATGATAGCCTGAAGTAGGTTGCTCTTGAAATTTTTTAACCCAGAGCGCATTATAACTTTGTAGATCTCCTGATTCAACTGCATTTTTCCATTTTGCCAAAAAACCGGCAGGCGTTTCACTTGATCGGGTGAGCAGGATACCACAAACAGCCAAAATAACAATTAATATGATCGCTCCCCACTTTAGGGAAGTTGACAAAGAAAATTTTGAAGTGTTTAGGGCGTTGTTTTGAAAATCGCTCATCAGCTCGCCTCCTTATAGTTTGGGAACATTTTCATAGATTTGCCAAGTTTCCCGATATATTTTCCATGCACCTTGTACTTGATGTACCCATACTTCCCTAATCCAGATATCGTATAAAGCGGTATCATCCTCTGTTTCCGCAGGAGCGACTAACCGGCTTAATCTATATGTCCCGATCACGCTTTCTTGTTCAACTTCAGAGAGACTTTCTGCTTTCTGCCAAGACTGAGCGTTCATTTTACGGAGCGCGGTCTCAAAATCAGCGCGGTTGACTGTACTCGGATTTTCTTTGCTTTCTCGAGTAACGATTTTATTGACCGCAATATTTGGACTATAGAATGCAAGGTGCGCGTTTACGTTCTTACTATTCCATGCTTTTTCCCACTTATTCAGAGCTGCTTTTCCAGCATTGATTTGCTGTGTAGAAAGTGATGTTCTTCCTGTTCGCTTCGGTTCATCGCTATGCAGCTGCTTTTCATACGCACGTGCTTGTTCTGCGGTTTTTCTTAGATATTCTTGATGTTCAGCTACAATGCTCTGCTTTTTGGCTTTCTCCAACAAGTCAGTATAAATCTTGGCTTGTTCACGCAACTGTTTTCTGAGAGATTCTGTTTCAGCAACTGCTGCACGTTTCTGTTTACTTGCAGATTTTGCCATAGTATCAGCCACTTCAAGTTTCCGAGTGAGTTCTTTCACTTGCAAACCGTAATTACGGACATCTCCCTCAGACCTTGCTACTCTTGCTTGGAGCGATTTTAGAGTTTCACTAAGTTCAGAAACTTTCTGCTCTTTAACATTTCGAGCGTTGCTTAGTTCTTGTTTTTCATTTTCAAGTGTACGAATGGTTTGCATGTGTTCCTTCTCAGTCTCACGAAGTTGCTGGACTCCATTCTCTAAACCAGTAATTTCAGTTTTTTTCGTACTGATGTCTTTTCTGAGTTCAACAATGAGAGCGTCTTTTTCCAGAATGGTAGCGTTTAATTCGGCATTCATTGTGTTTTGCACTGCTTTCCGTTGCGCAATTTTTGCATGCGTAATCGCTTGGGTAGCGAAGCGCAGCGCGTCAATCCCATTGTTCTCATTCAAAGCTTCTTTCGCCTTATCAAGGTAAGTTTCTGCTTGCTCAAATTCTTCAAATGCGAGAGAAGGGGCATTTACTTCACGTGCTAAATTGATTGCCTTTTCTGCTTGAAGCAGTTGTGTGTCAACATCATCTTGTTGAATCGTTCCCAGTTTTCCACCACAAGCACTAAAAAACAGAGGAACGATTAACAAACAAGTTAAAAGAACCCGATTTAATAATTGATAGCGTTTTACGAACATCTCCCCTTTAAATAAAACACAGAATTGTTTCATTTTTTAGACTCCTTTTTTGTAGTAATTCTAATTTGAAAGATATTTATATCTATTGTTGTCAACCACGCAGGTAATTTCTACAGGGTTATCCAGTTTTAAGAGTTTACCGTTATTGAGGTTTACTAAAAGTTAATATACAAGGGCGGTAGGTTCGGTTTCCTAACCGCACCATAGGCGTCAATTTAAGAAAAGAATTATACCTGAATGCCCAGGCCGGTAGGTTCGGTTTGTAATCGAACCGGATCCTACGCAGCAACCTCGAAGACTTCATAAACCGCTCAAGCCCGTTTCCTATCAGTATTCCATTTGAAATTTACATCGCCAATGCGGATAATCGCGAGGTGCCTCCACTATGCCGGCTCTTACTGGATTCGCATAACAGTAACGGAGGGTATTATTTAATGCAGCGTCATCTCGAATACCCCAATCTGTATAACCTTTCTGCCAAAAGGCACCCTCTGTGAATAACTGTTTGTTAATTTCACGCGCAGTATAACGTTTTATAGAATGCAAAACTTTCGCAAGTGTCTGCTGTTCTTCGAGTCTAATGACAGCATGTACGTGATCAGACATCACCATAATACATATCCACCCCAAACGTTTTTTTGCTTCCATCCACTCAAAGGCCTGAAAAATGATTGATGCGACCTTGTTATCGGAGAGAATTCGCCGACGCTTGTTGGTGACGATCACAATGTGGTAATATGTGCCTGGTATAGAATGCCTCCCTGTGCGTAAGGGGTGACTGCGGTGTTTTGGAAAAGTTTTCATGTCTAAAGTTCTCAAGAAAGGTTTCGTGTAAAATCCGGTTCGGTTACAAACCGAACCTACCGGACCTGGATGCACGCTAAATTGATGCATAAGGTGCGGTTAGAAACCGCACCTACCGTTCTGGGGTATATATCAGATGTTAAAAATTCGTCCGAAAAACCAAAAACTAAATAACCCTGTAATTTCTACGCCCTCAAAAATCAAGACTCCCCTTCAATCCCAATCATAGATGGGTAGTGCTAAAACTTGTGGTTGTGAAGTGCCTGTTTTCATTTGCACAAGTGCTTCTTTAATTGCTGTTGCACGCGTTTTGCCAACACCATCAACGTTTTGGAGCGCATCAATATTAGATGTGATGATTGCATCTAACGTATTAAAGTTTTGTACAATATTTTCAACAATGTTCATCGGGATACGCGGTATTTGGCTAAGCATTCTATACCCACGTGGTGCTAATGTTTCTACATCATCATTAAAATCCCGTGGATAGCCGAGACCTTCGCTGATATTGCTCTCCGCAGCTAAATCCGTTGCACTCAGTCCAAAAATCTGTTCATACACTTGATATTCGTCTCTTTCTTCCTCTCTATAGTAATCCTTAATAATAAGTAATGCTCTCTCAATTTCTGTAGATAATTCTGAAGGAATAAGTTGGAGAGATTGTGCTTCCGTGCCTAATTCAATTCGGTATCTATTTAATTCGTGTTCAGTACGTCTAACCCGCTCACATACCTGAATGGCCATAATTACATTTGACAGCGTGACTGTCCCATTTAGTTCTGACCAGTTTAGTGTTGCAACTACATGCTGCATGGTTTTGACGTATTGCGTCAACGCCAGCATAGCTTGATTAGCACCTGAGACCAAAACAGGACGATCACGAAAAAGATAACGTTGATTTTTCGTGTATAGGGTAAGTGTATTACGGCGTCTTGAAACAGCAAGTACAATATGCCCAGTTTCTTTAGCGAATTTTTCTGCTGCACGATGGCGTAATCCTGTTTCATTAGAGACAATAGATGGGTTCACCATCAATGTGACATTCGCCCGCGCAATACGTTTCATATCTGATGAGAGGATAATAGCACCATCCATCTTTGCTAATTCAGAAAGGCGCGTAGGCGTAAACTGGCAATTTATCCGAAAACCCCCTTCTGTTAAATTTAGGATTTCAGGAGAATCTCCAACAACGATCAAACCGCCTGTCTTGGCTTGGATAATGTAATCAATACCTGCTCTTAAAGAGGTACCAGGAGATAGTAGTTTTAACGTGGCAACGAGTTCCCGTTCCTTCTGATTTTCGGTTGGAATTTTCAACACAACTCTCATCTCCCACTGTCACAGTTTTAAAGTAACACATTAAAGTGCGTAATGTCAAGGTTATATTAGGAGAACTTTCTTTTAAACAAATTGCTATAATGTATAATTATATCATACCAATTGTTATTTTGTCAAGTTTGCATAAAATAAAAGTGAATACATTTCACTTGACTTCTGGCATAAATACATGTATCATGAATTCGTTATACAGAAATTGTCTATTTATTTTTCTCTTGAACATTTTGATATAGATTAGTCAATTACCTATTGTAACGCTTAAAATGGATAATGGAAACGTAAATAATTGAACTTTCTCCAGAAAGCATTTTAGCAAACGTATCAGTCTTATATCTGTCAGAGGATCGTATTCTATGGAAGAATGGAAACAACTTGTTAGGGATACTGTTAATACCCCTGAAAAACTTGCAGCTGTATTTGACGTTGACGTAGAAGAGATGCGGCGGATCCATAAAGAATTTCCGATCCGCATCAATCCATATTATCTGAGTCTTATAGAAAAACCTGGGGATCCTATTTGGAAACAAGTAGTCCCAGACCCCCGCGAATTAATCAGTTCAGGCGTAGAAGATCCACTTCACGAAGAAGATGACAGTGAAGTTCCTAATGTCACACATCGCTATCCCGACCGGGCACTCTTTTATGTCAATTATATGTGTCCTATCTATTGCCGTTTCTGTACTCGTAAACGGAAGGTCGGTGATCCTCATTCAATTTCAGAAAACAATATTGAGACCGGACTTGCGTATATCCGCTCTCATCCAGAGATTCGGGATGTCATTATTTCCGGTGGTGACCCGCTGATGTTGACAGATAAAAAAATTGAGACAATTGTTGGAGGACTACGTGCTATAGAGCATTTGGAAATCATCCGCATAGGTTCGCGAGTGCCAGTAACATTACCACAGCGGATTACCCCTGAGTTGTGCGCAATTTTGAAGCAGAATCACCCTTTTTATATCAACACCCACTTCAACCATCCACGAGAAATTACACCTGAAACAGAAAAAGCATGCGGTATGTTAGCCGATGCGGGGATTCCGCTCGGTAATCAGGCAGTTCTGCTCAAAGGGGTGAATGACGACCCGAAAGTAATGGTAGAACTGATGAAGGGTTTATTGCGAATACGTGTAAAGCCTTATTATATCTATCAAGCGGACTTAGTGGTCGGAACTGATCATTTCCGAACAGCGGTCAAAACTGGATTAGATATTGTAGCTGCGTTACGTGGACATATCTCAGGACTCGGTGTGCCGCACTATGTCATTGACGCGCCCGGAGGCGGTGGTAAAATTGCCTTAATCCCTGATCCCATCGTCGCTTTTGATGACGATGAAATCCAGCTTCGCAACTATGAGGACAACGTTTACAGTTATCCGAGTACACCGTTCTTTGACGAAGACTGGTAAAACATCATACCCTTTTCTATTCCTTTTCTCCCTCCTTTTTTGTTTTATTATTTATAAATGGGGTCAATAAATCAATCGGAATTGGGAAGATGACGGTTGAATTTTTCTCTGCACTGACTTCCACTAATGCCTGAAGGAATCTTAGTTGTACAGAGGTAGGCGTTTTACTTAGGATTTCAGCGGCGTTGGTCAGGATATCTGCGGACTCAAACTCACCTTCGGCATGCACTACTTTTGCTCTGCGTTCCCGTTCTGCTTCCGCTTGTTTTGCCATTGCACGTTGCATTTCTACGGGGAGATCAACGTGTTTAATCTCCATCGCTTGTACTTCAACCCCCCACGGTTCACACTGCCTTTTAATAATATCCTCTAAATCCTGATTAAGTTTTTCGCGTTCGGAAAGTAGATCATCAAGTTCTGCACGTCCAAGGACACTTCGGAGTGTGGTTTGTGCGATTTGCCCAATGGCAAAACCGAAGTCTTCAACTTCAATTACTGCCTTATCCGGTTCGGTTACTCTGAATGTCAACACTGCGTTGACACTAACAGAAACGTTGTCTTTTGTAATTACATCTTGGGGAGTAACGTCGTTGACGACAACCCGTAGGCTAACACGCTGCATCCGTTCAATCCAGAACGGTATCATCAGAACGAGCCCAGGTCCACGTGTGCCTGTGAGTCTCCCTAATCGAAAAATAACCGCCCGTTCGTATTCTTTGAGTATCCGAATGCTGGTTGCAAGCATAATAATAACACCAATTGCAATGGCAAAATGGTACGGTTGGATTCCTTCTGGCATTCTAAGTATTCCTTTCTAAGCGTTATGTCCTGTGATATCGCGAATTTTCTGAAAAAAGGCGCGTTTACGCGGTGTGTTGATTTGCCATTGTACTGGCACTGATTGGTAACCGTGGTAGTAGTCATTTTCACCTGGGTCAAAATAGCCCCATGACGCATATTGACTGATAGCAGCGATGCAGTTATTAAGCGGTTTATCAAAATCAAAATGATCATCTTCGTTGAAAAGGATTGGCATCGGACGGTATCCTGGTACTTGACGTGCCTGTTGTGCCATCTCAATGATTCTGTTCGGGTCTTTGACTCCATTTCCATGAACAAGCAGAAAATCTGATGTACGAACAACATTTTCTAATGGCACGCGACCCCCTCCATAACTTGTCCCTACTAAGTATCCTTTGCCATCGCGTGTTATCGCTTTCACTCTTTCAATCAATTCATGAACTCTTTCTGGCTGTAAAATTTCGTGTGAATACCTAACGTTACATTCGTTATTAACCTCAATTATGACATTTGTATAACCGTTATCAAAAAGCCACTGGGTTGCGTTGTCCGTTGCCCTTATTACTGCATCTTCATCGGTGAGTCGATGGTCTTGCCCGAAGTAGAAATATCCGAGAATAACGACCATGCCAAGTTCATCTGCAAAATCAATGATACGTTTCAGTCGAGAAAGATAGTCTGTGTTTAGGCTTCCATCCGCTTCTATGCCTGAATTGTGCCACGGTTGTGCTTTGGAATAGCCTTCCGGACTTCCACCTTGTAAGTTAATCGTGAATGCCAACACACCATGTGCACGCCATGTTGGCATCGCTGCTAAAAATTCGCGTGTGTTGCGTTCGGGATCCCATTTGCCTGTGTCCGGATATTCCCATCGGTGTATAGTTTCTGGGTTTCGATCGTCAAAGATGCCTTGCACCATGCGACTGTTAAGGAGCAAACCTTCAATCTTGTTACCTTCGTAGGAACGTCCCGGGTATGTAATTTCTCCGTTAATGTAAAACGCATCATCTACGATGCTGACAGTTGTTTTCATCTTTCTCCATTATCATAAATAGTTTTGGGTATTTTAGCATGTTTGTAGGAAAATTGCAATAGGGGATTTTGTCAACAGTCCATCAGGTTATTGATGATAAATTATATTTTTTGATAAAATTAAAAAAAGTTGTTGACTAAAAATGACAAAAGTTGTATAATACCTCATATTCGTTAGAAATTCACGATATATGCGAATTTTTAACGGTAGAGGTGCTTTTTGATGCACCGACAGTGTTACCATCACTGCCGATGCTAAAGCACTGACAGAACAATACTCTGACAGTGCTGGTTTCTATCATAACACACAAAGACCTTGATGTCTACGTGTATAGAGACCAGCGGCCTCTACAGAGATAGCTAAAACCTTACAGATACCTAATCAAGAAATCAACGGTATGAATACCATTTAGACATTCACCGGGTATGAATACCATTTAGGTATTTCCTGCCTATTTCTGTAGTCTGTCAAAAACAATTAACCTCAACTAATGAGGAGACACAAGATGAGACGAGACTACAAAGCACTCCTTCTCGCTATTCTGACTTTCGCATTCATCACAAGCGGTTTATTGCTGTTTGGCACCATAGATGCCACACAGGTAGACCCACCTGCTTGCGAACAACAATTCAAACGCGAATGTTCACCGAGAAAGGAAGCACCGAAACCGGGCTTGATTTGTCCAAGTCCGAGACAACCCTGCCCACTAAAAACAGCGCATAGCAGGGAGAATGACAAGCTTGAACAGGAGAAACTGAAATGAACCGTAAAACTTATTGGGGCATCGCAGCCCTGATTATAGTCCTGATTGCTGCAGGTGGCTTTATCTACTATCAGAGGTCAACAGTGCAGCAGCTCAAAGAGCAGATTGCACAAGATGAGAAAATGCCTGAAGAAAGGGAGAAACCGGTTGCAGAGAATGACCTGCCGCCTGCCGAACCGGGTAAGAAGTGGGTGCCACATGGCGACCACTTTCACCAGGTGCCAATAGACGCACCTGATACGTGGAACGATACGCTTGTAGCACAAGATGCACCTGTGGCAAAAACGCCTGTAACCCAAACATACCACGGTCCCTTGACATTTCACGAGGAACTGCTGAAAACAAATCCCGTGAAAGCACTGCGGCTACAAGCAGAAGAACGCGGGCATTGGAGTGCAAAATGGATACCGCCATTCCCGCCAGATGACACAGAAGCTGCCGAAATCGCACGGACGAGATACCTTCTCATATACTATCAAAGTACTGGAGATACAGACAACCCTGAATACAAAAAGGCAAATAGTGCAGCTTGGGATCAGGGAGATCGCATGATGGATATGCCGTTTAGCGCGCGCGCTTGTGATTTAATGATGTTAATTTATCCTTATATGCGTGCTGAGGACGTTAAACCTGTCTATGAACCCGTGATCCGTTTTGATGTAGACGGGATCCGCCATGAGGATAAGATACGTCGGTTACCCTCAGACTTTTTTCCACTCTATCTTTCTGATCTAAAATAAAAGGAGATTTTACAGATGTTTCAGAAAATATTGATGCTAACCCTTATTGTTTTTGTGTTATCACTCACGCTCTATCAGAACGTATCTTTTGCTGACAAACTCAGTAATCCTTATGAGAAAGATCAACTTCAGATCAAGTTGCGGGACTTGGACGGTGCGCAAACGAGATTGACGCGTTATAAAAGTGCCCTGAGTTCGCTGATAGGGAAATGGTCTGTTAACGAGAGTAAAATAAAAAGTGGCACCGAGGTATCGCTCTCAGGGGCTTTTGCAACAACTGCCAGTGCGCTTGCCTCTGCCCTGTCTAAAAGCACACCTATCACGGCTGTTGCTGGTGGCATTTTAACATTAAGAAAGGCTGTGGAGGTTGGTCTGGCAATAAGTGCCAGCAGCAGTTATGTCTCGGCAATGTCAACCACTGATAGTGCCGTAGCAACCGCTGTTGGAAATATAAATACCGCCTATGAAGCATACAAAACGCAGTATGAAAAATATTTGGGTATGATGGCGACACATCTTGGCATAACCAAAGCCTCGCTTGATATGTCTGTCAACACAACACCGTCTAATACTGGCCCGTACTATCACGGCACAAGTTTTAAGCATTCTGTCAATCCGCGGCGCCCCAAAACTGACTGGGATACGGATGACGCCTCGCACGATTACAGGTGTCCAGGGAAGGTGAATTGCACTGCCTATTTCAGGTCCCCTTATAGGGCGTTGAT
This sequence comes from Candidatus Poribacteria bacterium, assembly GCA_965219695.1. Lineage (GTDB taxonomy): Bacteria > Poribacteria > WGA-4E > WGA-4E > WGA-3G > MSPOR6. The sequence continues at coordinate 240,124 of CBDCOJ010000030.1, forward strand.
AGCACATCGCACAACCTGTGGCACTGGTGATAGTATAAAAAAAGAACTCATAGACGCAGGGTATATTCCTTATAGTCTTGAGTATGATGCGGAAAGAAAGAAACGCCTCGGAAAACGAAGAGTTGCAAAGGGATGTGGCGATTATTATTATACCTGTTCTTCATACCAGGTAGGAGTTCATGAAGAGCTCACCTGCAATAAGTGGGTCTATACCTATGATTCTCACTTTCGTAACCGTTATGTAAGGACGAAGTGTGGTCGCAAGTTTAGAAAATGCATGTATCACACCTTTAAACACGACAGCCGTAAATCCCCAACTTTGCATTCTGACGAAGCTGATAGCAGCACTAATGACGATGATGACAGCACAGACACAACGGACACGCAGGAGGGTTTACAGACCGAGCAGACACAAACGTCTACGCCCTCTTACCATACATGTGGCGTTCATGAGACATCTGTCTCAGGCGATCATGCTGCTGCGGGGTGCGGCGTTTCGGGTCATTATGTTTGTGATGGTACAGACCATTCATTGCAAGCGAGTTGCACGGTAACTAATTCCAGCGGACAATATTGCACGGTGTCAAGTTTCTATGCGTGTCAAACGCACACGCACCAGTATCCGACGACTGCCACTTGTTCGCAATGTAATAGAGTCTATACACCGAGCAGCTATTCGTCTAACAACTGGCATAAATCCAGAACCTGCACAAAGAAAAAGTGGCTACAGGTGGATGGGAGGTGGGTGAAAGTGCGCTGCACCAACACCTTCTATAAATGCACCAATGGCAATTGGCAGTGTGCGACAGGTGAGATGTGGTGTCGGGATGCCGACGGTTCGTAAGCACGCAATCACCATAAACTTACAACAGGCAGGTATCCGAAAGGGTATCTGCCTTTTCTTTTTATCAATACCTACTTATACCATTTCTAATTGACAAAGTTTCATTCCGATTTTTGAGTCTCTTTGTAGGAGCGATCTCCGAATCGCGACAGAAACTTAGGAGCAGTCGGGAATCGGAGTTCCCTCCCGACAAATGCCAAAAGCGCATTTGGCGTTGATTTGGCTGAATGCCATACGCGCATTCAGCGTTGATTCGGCCAAATGCCATACGCGCATTTGGCGTTGATTTGGATGGATGCCATACGCGCATTCAGCGTTGATTCACAGTTCAGGAATGTAGCGTTAATTCTAATCTCTATCATAAGTAGGATAACGTATAGTAAATTGCCTTATGGGTTTATGGAATTGTAATCGGTAACTTGCCTAATGCATGCTTTTTACCTAACAACACTTCCACAGCAGCGGCAATGGAATGGTAGTTTCCATCGTAGGCAGCGATAGCACATGCAACATCAGGACATTTGCCAAGTAGATAGGGCGATTTAAGTGAAATAACGACAATCGGCACTTCAGTTTTTTGGCTCAACTGATGAATAAGGTCCGCTTGCTGTGCATTGACAATCCCAGCCACGATAATCGAAGGTTTTGACATCAAAAGAAGCGGCAGTAATTGTTTCGCGTTCACCTTAGCGGGAATAGAAACTGGGTTGATATGCGTGAGATCGGTATGTGCTTTAAGAAAAGTATTTGAAAACAGACGCGATGAACTAATGAGTAAAACAGGTTCCTGCGGTTCCGCGCTTAAAGGGAGGACGCCTTTCGTGTTTTTGACAAGGGTAATTGCTTGTGTTGCGATAGTTTGTGCGATTTCTCTATGTTTTAGACTTCCTACGACGGCAAGAGGTGAATTGATAGCATTTGGATTTTCTATAGGGATTATCGGTTTTTCAAAAGCACCACAATCATTTTTGCTTTTTAAGATGCGGCGTACGGAGTTATTGAGTCGTGTTTCAGTGATGTCTCGTCGACGCACAGCTTGGCGGAGTGCGTTATAAACGCGTTGCTGCTTTTTCAAAGTCCACGGAACGAGAACCATATCTGCACCCGCTTGGATCGCTAAGACAGCAGCCTCACCCGTTTCGTATTGGTCATCAATCGCTTTCATCTCAAGATCATCGGTAATGATGAGTCCGTTATAACCAAGCATCTGCCGGAGAAGTCTTGTAAGTATTGGATATGAAAGTGTCGCTGGCATCTCGGCGTCAAGCGCTGGATAGAGGACATGTGCTGACATAATAGCGGCAACACCTGTTTTAATTGCAGCATCAAAAGGTGCCAATTCAATCGTATTGATTCGCTTTTTATCATGTTTAACAACAGGTAATTTTTTGTGCGAATCGACACTCGTATCACCGTGTCCGGGGAAGTGTTTGGCTGTAGCAAGCACACCGTTTCGTTGTAATCCACGGATGTAAGCCGTTCCGAGTTGTGAGACGAGATCGTGAGATTCCCCATAGGAACGGACTCCAATGACTGGATTACGCGGATTGGTATTAATATCCATAACTGGGGCTAAGTTGATGTTAACCCCTACTGCTGCTAATTCAATAGCCGTGAGTTCTCCCGCTTTCTCTGCCAACATTTTAGACCGTGTGGCGCCTAAAGCGAGGTTCCCGGGTAAGACTGTAGCACCTTTCTCTAACCGTGTAACTATTCCACCCTCTTGGTCAATCGCAATGAACAGAGGTATGGCGTTTGGGGTTTCTTGAGCAACCTGTTGTAAACCGACTGTTAACGCTGCTACCTGTGTTGGGTCTTTGATATTCCGAGCATACAGAACAATCCCACCGACAAAACGTTTGGTAATATGTGCTTTGGCAACTGGACCTACATCCCTACCACCAACGCCAAAAATAAGAAGTTGTCCAACCTTTTCTTCAACTGACATTCTATCAATGAGTGCCTCTATTTCTGTATCGGTGAGGGTATCGGCATGGTTCGTGGCAAAGAGAATTAGGAAAAAGATTAAAAGGATTTTGTATTTGTTATACATTTGCGCTCCAATTATGGCGTTTACCTATTCGCCCACTGTCTTTTGCGAGAGTGCTTTGAAATACTGGCGGAGTTGTTCACGATATTGAAATGGGATGTTTTCCAATTCCTTAGCATTAGGTGTTGTTTCAAGTTTGCGGACGATTTCTAACAGTTCCGGATGCAGTGCTGGTACTTCCTGCGGCGTGGCAGAAGGTTTTTTCGCTACTTGTGCTTTACGTCGTCTACCGACATCATGCTTTTGTAGCGATTTTAAACTATCAAGCATTCTGGTCAAAATTCGTTCCTGTTGGTCAATGACTTGGTCATTGAGTGTGCCTTGCTCAAGTTTTTTCTCAACGTCTGCCATTTCCTCAGCAACATTTTTTAGGCTTCCGAGCATCTCCGCAGCGTTTTCCGTAATTTCCGCGAGTCTTTCCGTTGCCTCGCGGATGAGTTGTTGTTGCGCAGCGATTCTTTCAAGTCGTTGTTGTAAACCCGGTGTTTGTCCTCGTTCGCGCATCTGTTGACTGAGGTTTTGTGCCATCTCGTTGAGCTGCTCTTGGCTTTGCGCGAGTTGTTGCAGCTGCTCAAGCATATCTTGCAGTCCACCTGCACCCATTTGTTGGTTCATCTGTGCCATAGCATTAAGCAGGTCAAAAATCGCCTGATTGATGTCGGCGAGACCTTTTCTTTGGATGGGAACAGCGAGACTTGTTTCTCTATCTTCCAGCGCGCGTGCAGCACGACTGAGCGCATCACTTGTAGCGTTCAGCCTCCATACAATCTTCGGATCAATTTGCATCTGTTGTTTTCCAAGTTCCCAAAGTTTATCTGCAAGTTGTGTTATGCCTTTGGCAGCACTGAGTTCCTCAGCGGCAAGTTGTTGTAGCTGCCTGATTTCACTCGCGATGTAATCCTGCATATTTGTCGTAACCAATTCATTCGTTTGATTGATAACCTTCTCATGAAGATGAGAAAAATATAAACCACTTTTAACCGCTTCTTGCATCGCGGTTAATGCTTGTTCAGCGTTTGAACCTTCCATAAATTCCAACGCATTATCTAAACCTTGCGCTAATTCTGTCATGGTCTGTTCGGCTTGTCTACCTGTTTGCTGAGCATCTTGCCTTTGTGCATTCCGCAGACTTTGACTCGTATTCTGCAGATTTTCGGAAAGTTGCTGTTCCTGTGCATATTGGTTGAGGCGTTTCACTTCATCAGCGACTTTCTGGATTTGTGGTGCAGCATTTTCTTGAGATTTTGCCATATCAGACATTTCGTTACCGAGTGTGTCCAATTTCTCACTGAGTTTATCAGATTCTTGTTTAATCCGATCTTCCTTTTGGGCAGCATCATTGAGTTCGGATACATTATCAGCTTGTTCCTGTTGTTCAGACTGTGCCTGTGTAGCATTTATAGATTCAGATTCTTCCGTTTTCTTTGATACGGATGTGTCTTCTAAAGAATCTATCAATTGCTTCTGTTGCTCCGCAAGTTCTTGTGCCTGTTTTGCAGCTGCTTCGAGTTTCTGCTGCATAATAAGCTGCTCATAAAGCGATTTCAAACGTTCAAGCTGCTGCTGAAACTGCTCTTGATTGAAATTGGCTTCAGCCATAGCGTTCTCTTGTTCAGTCAATTGTTGTTGTGCTAATGCCTCACTCAATTTTTTTAAAAGTTCCTGATGTTCTTCAGATAGTGCTTCCTTCATCAACTCTTGCAGTTCTTGATATTTTTGAATGGTTTCAGGTTCAAAGAGTTGATTTTTCTCCATTTCAGTCGCTGTCTGTTCCATCTCTGATATGAGCTCATTTGCCTTTCGCTCAATTTCTTTCTGGGATTCAACGACCTGCTGCATCAGTTTTTTGTCAGAAAGTGTAAATTCTCTAAACTTTCGGATTTTATCAAGTAGTTCGTCAACAATTCCAGTAGCTTCGGTCTGTTCGTCGAATAGTTCGTCAAGTCCGAGTTGTTCTGTCTCCTGTTCTGCTGCGATATTTTCATATAATTCGTCAAGCGTTGGAAAACGGACTGTGTATGTACGCGATTTACCGATGTTGGGACCGGAGACATCGTCGGTATCAATTGCCTGCACATAATAGGAGATTGCTTCCCCCGGAAAAAGTCCAATCGGCTCAATATCCCAACTATACGTTAGAAATTGCGATGTTTGTGGCGGTGAAGTGATTGATGGGATTTGCTTTAGCATGATAGTAACATCATCAGCATTCTCTTTTTGGATGCGATGTACCAATTGCAGCGCCTGAATGCCGTAATCATCAGCCGCTTCAACTTTGAGTTTGACGATCATATCGTTATCTAATACAAGGTCTTTGCCGGGTTCAATAATCTCCACTTGAGGCGCAGTATCTTTGAAAACGTTGAGTGTGTAAGAAAGCGGTTCAGAGTTTGTTAAACCGTCAGTGTCTTGAATCTGAATGTGGTAGGTCCCTGCTTCCTTTGCTATAAAACTACCCTTCATTTGGGTTTCCGCTTCGATTTCGAGCTTTACAAGATCAGATTCTTCAAAAATCAGATGTGCTTCCGTAAGCGGTTTATTGCTTTCTCCTGTAAGGACAACCTCTGTTCCATAAAGGACTTCCAGATCGCCTGTGTCTGCTTCAAGGGTTTGAGAAGGTATTTGTGTGTATGCAGGATAGTTAAGTTGAAGTTGAAAGGTCTTGACAATCGGTTCAGGGCTTACCGTAATCTGATAATGTTCAGATGCTACGTCTTTAGTTGAAACATAGTATTGTAACGATCGGTCAATATTTCCAATTTTGGCACTATACGGAATCTCAGTCGGTTCGCGATTCATTAGTAAGGATTGCCAAGTTTCGCTATCCGATAGATGTGGCAATTGTTGCTCATCCTGTCCTACATTCATGTCTGTATCAGGAGATTCCTGCACATTCGCGTCATTTTTTGACTCACTATCCGCTTGTGCCAAACGGTAATAGACATAAACTGGTGCGTCAAGGTGTCCACTGACTTTTGCGGTGACGGTAACATCTGCACCGCGCTTAATTTGGATGTTTCCTGGGCGGACCTCTTCTATCTGTGCTGTAAAACCTTCCATCGGTGTTTTTGGCAAAGTTTCGATTGTTTGGGTAAACCCTTTCAACGCAGAAGGTAAAAGAAAGTTTGTAAGCATCAAGATTCCCAAAGCAATTACTGCCATCCCCGTATTCCGCTTGATTTTCAGAAATTCGTTCTGAAAAATCTTTTTTGATTCAATTTCCTGTACATCTTGTTGCGTTTGAAAAATCAGCTGTTCAACGAATTCTTGTGCATATCCGAGTCTGTTATTTTCTAAAGTCGGTTTAAGTTGAACAGTACTGAGGATTCTGTTTTCGATATTTGGATAGGCTTTTTCAAGGTATGCCGCGACTGTAGAATGTGGTAATTTGTGCAGTAGTGGACGAATTAGAATACGAAAGGTGATGTAGATAGCGATACCCACAGAGAGAATCACAATACTGCTGCGGATAAGACTATGGAGCGGAAGTTGAAAACAGAGAAGGATTAGAGTCATCACTAATGCAAGCGTTGTGAGCAATCTGAGGAAGCTTTCCGAGAAAATGAGCCATCGCCATGTTCGCCGCACAGCACTCAGTTTGGTAATGATGGATTGATAAACCTGATTTATGTTTTGATTTGACATTAATATTTCCCTTGTTCTTTCTAAACCTAAAAACTACGTGGTCAAAAGCCTAACTACATAGATTTTATTCAGTTCGTTAAAACATATACTGCTATGTTCACAGCCATCTTTGTCGCGAGTTCGCGGACTGCTGGCGTGTCATCTGGATGTACTCTTGGGTCTTCTAATCCATCGCCGATATCAGCACTGTACGCGTAAAAAAGCACCATTCGCCCATCGTGAAAAATACCAAATCCTTGTGCTGGTTCAGAGTCATGCTCGTGGATTTTCGGGAGTCCCGGTAGATCATAAAAGCAGTGGTAGATCGGATGTGAGTTTGGTATAGGTTGTAACTCCTGCTTAGGAAATACTCTGCTGATCTCCCGCCGGAAACTTTTGTCTAACCCGTAATCATCATTGACAAAGAGGAATCCACCGTTTGTGAGATATTGTCGCAATGCCGTTACTTCATTTTCAGTGAGACGGATATTTCCGTGTCCGACAAGATAGAGCATAGGATATTGATAAAGTGCATGGTCGGTCAATTTGAGAATTACACGATCATCTGCGGTTTCAATCTCGGTTCGTTCCCGGAGTAGACGCAGCCAATTGCCGATAGTGGAAGGATCACCGTACCAATCACCTCCACCACCGTACTGTATTTGCGCGATTGTAAAAAGTTCACCTGCATGTTGTGTACTAATTACAACACAAAATAGCAAGCAACTGACAACAATTACGGTCAATTTCAAAGTGTTGATTTTTAAAAGTTTTACAATATTATGAAACATGCACATTATCCGATTTCCTAACGTTCATCTGAACCAAGATTTTCAGGATTTATAGATTTTCAAGATTATTGGATTTCCTTCAGGGTTATTCAGTTTTAAGAATTATCGGTTGATAAGTGTTACAGAGAGTTTACATCGTAGGTCGGGTAGAGCGAAGCGAAACCCGACACGTTGCGTTCATGTCGGGTTTCGCTTCGCTCTACCCGACCTACAATACTCCTAATAGGAAATTAACGTTTGTGATAGAACACACCAGAAAAACCGAAAACTGAATAACCCTGGATTTCCTTGATTAGCACTTGTCTATTTTTAGCATTTGTGCTTCGTCTATCTCAAATTTATGGGTATAGGTCGAGATTCGGAGATCGCTCCTACCAATGGACTGCTTATGGTAGGAGGGAACTCCGATTCCCGACTACTTTCAAGACCTATCAATTAGCACTTGACTAAGCATTAGTGTCAAATTAGTATTCTGGTGAAAAGTGTCTATTCTCTCAGAAGTATCTATAATCCTGGAAATCGTGTAATCCTGTGAATCTTGGTTCAGACAATATATCGGACTTACAAACCCTCCTACAAGAGGGATAATACGTTTGCCTATGGTTATAAATGAAAACCAACATAACGTAATTTCTATACGAGTCCGATGCGTTTTCGTATAAACCACTCTGTTCCTAATAACCCGACAATTGTGAAGAGGATAAGCGGATGTGCCCATAAATCGCGTTCTATATCAACAAAGACAGGGTTCTGCACAGTATCAATCTTTTCAGGGAGTGAGAGAGCATCCTCAATTGTCAGGTAAACACCTCCAGTTTGCTCTGCGATTTCCTTGAGTAGTGGTTCGTTCAGTTGTGGTGCTTCTAATTCAATCAATTGTGGATGAACGTAAATTTCCATTTCATCTTTTCCCAAAGGTATATTGCCTATTACGCCAGCAGCTTGAATCCGATATGTCCCTTTTTCTTCTACTTTCAACTGAGCAGTATAGCTGCCAGAATTTGTTGTCTGATTCTCAGTAGCGGCAGCGCGTGTTTTCAGCGGAAATGTTGAACCGCTGGGAGATGTAACCGACAACTGAATTTCAGCATCATCTTGAGGTTGAAAAGTATGTGAGTATGCTCGGACATTGATCTGCGCTGTCTCACCTTGTGCATAAGTCGGTGCAGTGGTTGTGATATATATCCGATTTTCGTCGGATTGCTGTGCCATCCATCGGATCACTTGTGCCCAAAAACGTGGATACACTGTTTGATAAGTTGTGCCTTTAAAAGCATTTACGCCAAAGTCCCAATTCCATATTCCTTCAACAGCGAAGAGCAGACTTTTCCCCAGACCAACTCGCTGAAAAATTAGAATTGGCTCTCCGCTCTGTTTTTTGATGAGTGTCGTTGTCCCTGCTCTCAGTTGGAAACCAAGAAATATCCGAGAAAGTGCGGGTAGATTTTGCCAAATCTCAGTATTGCGTTCTATATCGTCTGTAAGTTGCATCATTGGATGAAACATACCCGATTGCGTAAGGTCAAGTGAAAACTCTCCCTCCTGTTCCCGACATCCATTAGCAGGAATTTGAATAGGAAGTATCCGGGCAAGTTGTGTGTTCCTAAAACCTTTTATGCCTAATGCGTTGTGCGATGGAAGAAAGATAACCGATTTCCCACGTTGTTCCACAAAATCAACAATAGCCTGTTGCTGCGTGGTAGTAAGATGTTCAGCAGATAAATCCCCTAAAATCAATACATCGTATTTGTAGAGCTCCTCACGAGTTTTTGGAAACTGCAAAATTTGTGTATTAAAGTTTTGTGGGTAATACCCATCGTTGCGAGCAAGCACTGATTCAGGACGAACTTTTTTAGACAGAACAGCAAAAGTTGCTTCAATATTTGGGTCGCGTTCCAAAGTGCGTTTGAGGAATGCATATTCCCAACGTGGTCTCCCTTCTAAAAAAAAGACACTTAGTTTTGCTTTCACAACTTTCAAAGTAAAGGTTTTTTCATTATTCGCATTTGTAAGTTCACCTTCAAGGGTAGGGAGTATCACCTTATACTGAAAATTGCCTTCGGTCTCAGGTGTCAATTTTAGTTCAACGACATGTTGCGTGCCATTTACAATACTTTGCCCATTTAATGTAACCGCTTGTTCTGAAGTAACTTGCGGAAAAGTTATCATTGATGCATCAACGAGGCGATTGCTACCCATTTCACGAAGGGAAACCCGAACTGATTCAGCGGCATACCCTGTCTGCGCCACCGTGACTCGGATAACGGTTTCATGTCCAGTATAGGCAACAGGCAAAACGTCAACGTTTTGGATTTGTATATCTTTCGGTGGTTGCGGCGAACCGACACCTAACGCGTAAACTGGAATATTCAAAGCGACTATGTCTTCTACTAATAACTTAGAGGCATTATGCCCGCCATCAGTAATTAAAACGATCCCTGCGTTTGGTTGTCCTCTCCACATTTGTGCTGCTTCACGGATAGTAGAGGCAATATCGGTAAGTGTGCCTTTCGGTTCAAAATTTTCCTCAGTGGTTGCCCCTTGGTGGAGAACTGAATCGAAACGGTAGAGATGGACATTATAATCATTGCCCAATGTTTCCAAAAAATTGCTTGATTCATCGTATAGCAGTTGGTTCACTTGGCTCAGCCGTGAGGTATCGGATTTGCCAAAATAATTGTCTTCTAATTGCATACTCCGTGAAGTATCAACCAATATAGATAGATGGGATATAGGTGTTACGTCTTTCTTTTCTCTAATTACAGGTGCTAACAGACAACAAAGTAAAATTGCAATAGCGAAAAATCGTAAAGCGATGAGTGAAAATCGGAGTATGCGGCGTAATGGGTTTCCTATTCTGAGATACCCATATACTGTGATGCTAACAGTAATGATAATACCCAGTATTACTGCCCACACCGGCCAATAGTATGTGAACTGCATTCGGTAAGTGCTTTCTTTATATAATCTATCAAATTATATCTTGAAACAGCGGTCTCTGTCAATAGATTTTTAGTGTAATGCAGAGGTATTCAATTGTCGGTTTTTACCTATTTTAATCGAAAGGTCGCGAGCTGGAGCTCGCTCCTACAGGAAGAGACTTTTTAGAGAAGGTAGAATTATTGAAAAATTGAATGGTTCTGATATGTAATGAAGGTTATCGCATTTAAAGACAGAATCCATTACTCTGCAGACTCTATTTCAAGATATTTCAAATTTTCTTTTATATCTGATGGGTAGCGGATTTTCCAAATCTTAACGTCTGCAGTGGTATCTTTATCTGTTGGGTAAATAGGAATAAAGATGTTAGGTAGGTCTCCAAGAAAATAGAGGCGAATAGCAAGGCTATGCCACCCTGCCGCAGGGATATAGTAAGCTTTTTCAAGACGTTGCTGTTCATTGAAATAGAATACAACACCTCCATGTTGCCGCGCTGTTTTTTGAATAAATAACGTCTTGCGTTGCTTACCGAAGAGCGCAATATAAGGAAGCGTGACAACTTGACCGTTTTTTAGGCGAGCATTTAGGAAATCAGGGGTTGTGGCATTCCAATCTATCACGTCTATATATTTAAATGGAGTATGTTGTGATGTTAAGAGGCGTTGTGGTAGCTTCGCTTTGTTAGTGCCAATTTGAAGTGATATTGGCTTAAACTGATCGGCGTTTTTATGATTACCGACGAATGCATGGACATCACTGTTGAGGATATTGTGTTGGGTTAACATAATATGTGTAGCTTTGTGAGTTTTTAAGAATTCCAATGCCTCATCGTTATTGGGGTTACAGAAAACATACCGATTGTAGAGATAAATCCAATGTTGTAGATAGTGGTCTTGGTCAATAATGGTTTTGACCCCGCCAAGTACGTTCAGTTGGCTACCGTATATCCAACTCGCAGCAACAACAGCAGTATCGGAGAGTTCTGATTTCATCCAGCGGAATGTCTTTGCAATAGGTGTTTCACCTGGCGTAGGTTTGCGTAGGTGTTTTGCAACATATAAGGTGCGTTTGGTGTGTGCTGCGGGTGTCCAGAATAGGAGAGGGACGAGTAAAAGCACTGAAATTCCAATTTTTAATACCGAATGTGGGATGTGTTGATTCATTGTCTTGTTTTCTGGTGCTGAATGACTTAGTTTTTCACTGATAGTGTTTGAGAGAAAATGTATGAATGCAGCAGTAAAGAAAGCAAGAGCGGGTCCAAGATAAAAGTCGAATCGTAATGTGTCCCGGGAGAGTGCGCCCCATAAAAGAAACCATGCGGTGAATGCTACATAAATGAGTTCGTTTTCTGTTTGTTTATTTCGCTTCCATGCGACAAAAAGAAAACCAATGACACAACAAGCAATTGCAGTGAAATAGAAGATATTGCTGAAATTTGTACCTATTCCTACATCAAGATGTTCTCGACCAAAAATGGCAATCACGACCAAAGCAAACAGAACAACAAAAATTGCCCCTAATTTTTTCCAATTGTGAATAGCAATTAATATAACGCCGACACTTCCTAAAGAAAAGATATAGCCGTAAGGTATACCCAATAACTATAATCAGGTGCTTTCAATTCACTAAGGGTTTGCATGAGTCGATTTTGACCTAAAGGCATAGGTGTACTAGAGAAGGTGTTGAGTTGTACCAAAACATAGCCAAGTGCACCGATAAAACCAACTAATGTTAAGACAAAGGCAAGGAGGCGCGTATCGGGACACAATTTATATGCGAAAGATGTTTTTGTGATGAGAAAAAATCGCAACAAACGAAGTATAAAAAGGAGCAGGGGTGGAAATAGCACAACAGCAGCAAGGTGCATTGCATGACCTTGTCCACTCCGATACGCAGGGGATACGAAGTAAAGCGTTGGCACGAAAGTTAATACCCATAAAAAATAAAAATTTAATCCATCCTCTGCTTCCGAAGTAAGGAATCGCCAGAGTTCTATAAATAGGATAACGCTGACAAAAACGCCAAACCCTTCCCAAGAGAGTCCACCAAGAAAAACACAAATTCCGCTTGTGAGTGTCCATATTAGACGCATACGAAAGGATCGCGTCTGCAAAGAGGTAAGGTAGGTTGTGATGGCAAGAATACCGAGTAGAAGACACCAACTGTCGCGATCACTAAAGCCAGCAGCACTACGAATTATTGTTCCGGGTAATGTCGTCAAAATTATACCTACTATACTGGATAGGAGATATCCAAAAGTACTATAGAGGTACAAACACAGCACCCCGAGTCCGAGTGTATAACAGATTGCGGGGGCATAGAGTGTAACTTGATAAAGCGAGATGTTTGGAAAAAACAACGAAATCGCTTTGTGTGAGTAGGCAAGAATATATGAATAGAAATTTAGGCTTTGTCCAAAATCTCTACCCATAGGCATCCAACGATGAAAGTCACGTGCAGGCAGCTTACCATTTTCGGAGATAAGTTGCGCCTGCCAATAGTGCAGATATGCATCGTTCTCGGTAAACTGCCCATCAGGTATGTTCGGAACATTTTGAACACGAATTCAGTATGTAATGGATAGAATACCAAAACATAATATTGTTGCACAAAGATATTTGAAATACCTATTCAATAGGAACTTCATTTCAATTCAAGAAGAATGCCAATATATGAAAGGCATTCTTCTTTTAAGTAGGGTTAAAGTTAATTGGTTTCTGATTGTGTGGTTAATAAGTTTTAATGCGGATCGCTTTGTGGTCCTACATTGTGATCACCGTCAGTGTCTCCATTGTCCGGTGGAAAATTGGAATTGACATCATGATGATGTCTAATTTGAATCAATTCGGCCTTACGACGTTCTCCTGCAGGTGGCACAGGACCAAGTTCAATATAATCGGTCGTGTTTGAGGCGTTAGCATTAGCTTGGGCTGTAGCCTGACTCGGATTATTCGCCACATTCCATCGATTATCAACGCTTGTTCCTTGAGTTATACCATCTGTGGTACTAACCCATAGAGAATCGTCAGGGGTCCCCATAAAATCAGTACCAGTTCCTTTCACATAAACGTAACAGTGCATAGTTGCATTAAAACCGTTTATGCTTGTAGGGGATGTTGTTCCACCTACTGCAGCAGCATTAAGGTCTATAGAGTTATTATTTGCATTGGGATTGCCAAAAGTATACGTATTGCCTGAAGCGGCAACACCATTAAGACTCCCACTATTATGTGTTTCTCCGAATTGAATACCCCCGAGCGTAAAAAGCACGACAGCAACGTAAACTAACAAACAACTGAGTAAAGGAAAACCTTTAACTTTCATTTTAAATTCCTCCTAAGGGTTTAAACCTAAAAATTCATACACATTAAATCCACTTGAGTCGTAATCAAGGATACGAATCCCTGGTGTTTTCTCTCCTGATCGGATTTTTGTTTGCACTTCTGAAGACAAAGCGTTAGAGTCTCCAACAAAACGAACTATTTTAGATGTTCCGTTAGCTGTTTTCGTCTCTTTGGTCCGAACATACACCATATTTGGTTCAATCACATATATTTTCTGAGTATGGTGATCAAAACTAAGTTTGACATCAGTTTGCCCTTGTTTCCACAATTTTATACGAACACGAGCCAGCAACTCCCTTGGTCGGAGGGTATTCTGATGACCGTCTCGGTCAAGATCAAAAGTCCAGAAAGGTCGATACTCATCAGGATAATCCGATGGAATTTGGGGATAGGTACCAAACCCATAGTCCGATTCACCATAGGAAGCATTTCGCCAATCATCGGGATCTACTGCAAGTTTTGCCACGTCCTCAACATTTTCTAAGGATACTTTCTCCCCAGGAGATTCAAGCGGTGTTTCGGGAGAATCGTCTGCGGGATCCGCTGATTTTTCCAAGGGGGTTTCTGTGTTCTCTGCAACGGTCTGTTCTGCTGGGGTCTCGCCACCTTTACTGGCCGTATCCTTACGAACCTGACTAAAGTCCGGCACCTTGTAGACCTTTTTAACAGTGACAGGTGTCTTCGGTTTAAAAAGAATGAACCCACCAACACTGATAACAACAATGAGTGCCAGAAGCCAATGCCAGTTTTCACGCCAAAACATTGTTTTACCTCCTTTGGATTGTGCCTTCCTTGTTAGGAAAGTCTGTTATAAAAAAATCCACGCTACAAAATCTGCCTGTAATTGTACACACACACACACAATTTTTGTCAACTTTATTATAACTATTGTAGGGTTATTTTGTTTTTTTGCTCACTTTAGTGAAAAAATTGTGAACGGGGATCGCTTTTTACAGCGAAGAAATCTTGATCAGATGGTAAAAGCTGGCGGAGAATTGAAGGCCTCGAACGCATTTTGATAAATAGGTTGACAAACATTCATATCTTTAGGTAGAATTACAAGAATAAACCTATTTTCTTACTAAAGGGGACAAAAATGGCAGACGAAAATGGTATGAACGAAATTGCTGAAAATACAGATCAAAACACTGCAGGAAGTGGATTTGTTGTAAATGTGGATCAGATCCAATCCATTGATATTCCACTTCAATTTAACCGCATCAAAACAGATAATGGCTGGGTTATCAATATACTTGAATCCGGTCGAGTAATAATTAACTTCTTGACAGTATGAGAAAATTGGAAACCGCACTAATGGCAGGTGATAGCATTGAGCGAGATGGTGATGACCTTATCATCCTCCGAAGCGAATCAGCTGATACGTATCGATCACAACGAAGCACTTCCTCATTAGCGCGTTCTCGTGAAGAATTGTTGGCAACTGAACCGGCTGGAGAATAAGAAATTTCCAATATTACAAGTTATCTTTGCTAAAAGTATATAATTCGGGAAGATCAACTCATCTATTTTTTTTGAGTCATATCATTATGAAGTTTTCCAATATGGGAGGTACCAGCCATTTTAGAACGTATTCATAGGCTTATTTCGAGTTTAAAAGGGGGAACAATGGTACCAACAGCAGTGGTACTCAGTCCCGAAAGTTATGCAGAAGTTGTCGCTGAACTCCTTGAAGCATCAGAACCAGAATCTGATGAGACACAAAGACTTGAACATCAACTCGGATTGCCTCCTATCTCAGTTCAGTCAGATGATACCGATATTGTCGTTGTAAAAGAATTAGTGCCAAATCCTTGTCCAATTTGCCATCATCCGCTGAAGTTTCTCCGCGAATTGATAGAACGTTTTGAGAATGAAGAAACGAATCTGATTAGATGCCCGCTTGGACACCGTTATTCAGGCATGATGAAAGTTTACCATCTAAACATTTTTCAGCAATCGGAAAATCCAGAAACGGTGGAAAAAATTGCCGAATGTCCGACATGTGGCAGTAAAAAAATTCAGTACTTGGGTCCTACAGAGATGTTTTGTTTAGATTGTGATTGGGATAGTGGTATGGCTGCTCGGTACCGATTATAACTTTTCTGGACGCATCCAATTTAGGTAAATTGTTCGTATAACAAGAATTTTTGTTTGACAGTAAACCTGCAGGAATAGGAAGGAAATTTAAATGATTAAGCGCGCTCATATGAACGCGCTTAAAGTGTGGGTTTTGTGAAGATTTCCTTTTTTATTTAACTGATATTAGTACATGTGGTCATCATGAGGGTCAGCCGCTTCAGAGAAGTCGGGTGGTTCTTCAATCTCTGTAATCAACGTTTCAGTAGTCAGGAGCAATCCCGCAATGCTTGAGGCGTTTTGTAGCGCTGACCTAACAACCTTCGTTGGGTCAATAACACCGTATTCAAACATATCACCGTATTCCTCTGTTGCAGCGTTGAATCCGTGGTTTCCTTCACTTCCCTCAACTTGTGCAAGGACAACAGCACCTTCAAATCCAGCATTTTCAGCGATTGCCCGGATAGGAGAACGTAAAGCCTCTCTAACAATGTTGAGCCCTGTATTTTGGTCACCATCAAGTTCCAGTGCTTCAATTCCCGAAATAGCTCGCAATAAGCTGATTCCTCCACCAGGAACAATACCTTCTTCAATAGCGGCACGGGTTGCGGAGAGAGCATCTTCACAACGTGCCTTTATCTCTTTCATTTCTATTTCAGTCGCTGCCCCCACGTTAACAACAGCCACACCGCCTGCCAGTTTCGCAAGACGTTCTTCCAGTTTTTCACGGTCATAATCGGAGGTCGTGTCTTCAATCTGTGTGCGTATTTGTGCAACTCTACCTTCAATGCTCTCTTTTGCACCGAAACCTCCCACAATAGTCGTGTTATCTTTGTCAATCGTAACGCGTTGAGCGGTTCCCAACATGCCGATGACGATATTTTCTAAACGGATGCCAGCGTCTTCAGAGATCACTTGGCCCGCTGTCAAGATAGCAATATCTTCCAGCATTTCCTTGCGCCTATCACCGAATCCTGGAGCCTTAACAGCTGCAACTTGTATCGTTCCACGTAGTTTATTCACGACTAATGCAGATAAAGCGTCACCTTCTACATCCTCAGCAATAATTAGCAAGGGGCGACTGAGTTGCATGACCTTTTCCATAATCGGTGCAATGTCCATAACCGCACCGATTTTTCCGGTATTAATTAAAATAAATGGATTCTCAAATTCAACGACTTGTGCTTGGAGGTCTGTAACAAAGTGAGGCGATAGGAATCCTCGGTCGAACTGCATTCCTTCAACAATGTCAACGGTCGTTTCAGAGGTTCTCCCCTCTTCAATGGTTATGGCGCCATCGTTCCCAACCTTCTCTATTGCGTCTGCGATGAGAGTACCAATGTTGCTATCATTGGCGGGATCATTGGCTGCAATTGACGCTACCTGTAAGATTTCTTCATGCGTGTTAACTTCGCGACTTTGGGCAGCGATTGCACTTACAGCAGCGTTTACTGCTTTGTCTATACCGATTTTTAACTGCATCGGGTCAGCCCCAGCGGTAACGTTTTTTAGTCCTTCGTGAAGGATCTCCTGACCTAACAACGTAGCAGTAGTCGTTCCATCACCAGCAACATCGTTTGTTTTGGTTGCGATGGATTCCAGTAATTGAGCACCCATATTCTCGTACGGGTCTTCAAGTTCAATTTCTTTTGCGACAGTGACACCATCGCATGTTACCAGCGGCGCACCGAAAGATTTTTGGATCACGACATTGCGCCCACGCGGACCGAGTGTAACTTTTACTGCATTGGCAAGCGTATCGGCACCGCGTTTGAGTGCAACCCTCGCCTCTTCGTCAAAGATTATTTGCTTTGCTGGCATTAAATTCCTCCTCAAATAATTTTAAAATAGTTCTCTGTTTTTTTGTGTAATTGAGATGCTTAAATTATAGCATGCACTGAGCATAAAGTCAATTTTTTAGCGTTCTGTGGGTGTATAAATATTTTGTTATTAACCACAATCCTGCCTATCGCAGGAAAATTCCCGTGCCTCAACACGTGTGAAATTTCTAAATATCGGGCGGGACAGAGACCCGCCCTACAATCAGAGTTGTGTTGACTTTGCCAAAAACTTTACATACCCATTATTGGACATAGATTGAGTAAATTTATTGTCCAAATGATTGCTTTAGACTTCCCCAAGTGAGAGACAATTTTTGAACAGGATGCACATCAAGCGATCCTTCACCTAATGAAATTGATGTAATAATCGGAACCGCTCCCGTTTCTAAAGAGATTGCATCAATTGAGACAATCTCTGTATTTGGATGTGGGTTTTCCCATTTCGTGGTAATCAATCCAGCTTTGTTGCAAGCCGGTTTTTCGTGAGCTTTCCAACCCCATACAGAATTTTTATCCTGAAAATCCTTTTCAATATGGCACCAATCATGGGAATTAAAACCTGTTTTCATCTCAAGAGTTTCCTGTTTCCCACCTCGGTAATTCATGACAAATTTGTAGCTCGGTCCCCCACCATGTGACCAGCCGGTTGCATGAAAAAAATAGATAAATTTTGCTACGCCTTCAACAACGATGTCATTAACAGCCTTCGGCCATCTTTGTGCATTAGTTCCGAAGAGGACAATACCACCGTCTATAATCTGGAATTTTACCTTTTTGTCGGGCCCCTCAAATTCTCCTATTTCACCTATAGGAAGGAGTGAGTAGGTGTTGTCACCTGCATTTAACGTCCACCATTGATGTCCTACCAGTTTAGTGTTTGAGTATGGTTCAAGGTCAATAGGCACGAATTCTTCCAATGCAAGTGCCTGTTCTACACCAAAAAGTGTAACAGCACAAAACACTGTAATTATTAAAAGCAACCTAACTAACTTCATTATTACTTCCTCCATTGTTTTTTCATTGCATGCAGTATAATTACAATTGTAAATAGTGTCAACTATTTTGAATCTCCAAAAGAATTTGGTGTGCAGTATTGTAGGTATTTGGGAGACTAAAACAATAGAATCGTGTCCATCCGATGGTTAAGAAGGATTAAACATCTATTATTTCCCTTTTGAGGAAGGTACTGCTGGTTCCACATACAACGTCTTTTCATGTGTGTAGTGGACGTAACCCGCAACATTACCTTTTCGTTTCACAACATAGCGTGCCCATGTATAGTCTACAGGGACATAGCTTGAATGGTGTGCTTTGCTGTAGTATGCGGCGAGTTGTGCGGCTTGCAATAAGGTGGGCATTGGAATGTCAGGACGGTTTTCTGGGTTGCGGATGATGACATGAGATCCGTGAATTTGCTTGGCATGGAGCCACATATCACGCGGTTTAGCAATCTGGCGTAAAAGCAGATCATTGGATTGACTATTACGCCCGACATAGATATGAAAACCGTTCGTGGAGATATATTTACGGAAAGGACCTTCGCTTATTTCCTGTTGCTGCTTGTTTCGTTGTTGTGTTTTCAGATATCCATTTTCAACAAATTCAGTATGGAGATGGTTTAGTGACTCAAGCGTATCCGCCGACTCTACTTTGGATTCATAGGAACTTAAAACTTCTTGTTCTGCTTCAAGTTCAGCAAGCCGTTGTTGAATCTGAGAATATCCACGTTTTGCTTTCGTGTATTGTTTGAAATAAGTTTGGGCATTGTCGGAAGGGGTTAATTCAGGATTCAACGGGATTGTAAGTGTTTCAAGTTCTGGACTGTAGTAGTTTTGGAGTTCAACCTGTTTTTGTCCACGAGCAATTTTGTGTAGATTTGCAAGTATAAGTTCGCCTTGGATGCGATAATCTTCAGATTTTTCCGCTCGTTCTAAATCCTCGTATAGTCCCTTCTCTTTTCGCTGCAGTAGATTTTTCTGTTTTTCCAATGCCTGTCTAAGCGTATGTTTTTCTGATATCTTCTTCTCTTTCAAAGTGATTGCGTCGTAGTAGACTGAGAATGCTTCGCTCATTGTCTCAAAAGTTTGAGAGGAGGCACTTGGCAATTGATATAAAGGTATTGGTGAGGCAGCCAAAGGATTCCCTCCATCCATAATTAATTGCGGAGAAGCCTGGTTAGGGTCAAAATAGGCGATTACTTGTTGGTATACCTCCCATAGTTCTGTTTTTTCTGCGCGTGCGATAATTTCCTTTGCAAGCGTTGGACTAAGTCCATCAATTTTATTAAATAGTGATTTCCAAGTTACATCTGACGTAGAAAAATGTTCAGAAAAAGTTGCTTGATCCAAAGTCAACGGATCCAACTTTTCCTGTTGAGGTGGCAACGAATAAGTCTCACCGGGCAATACCTCTCGGTATCGACTTATTGTTTCGTCAATATGTTTCAGACACTCCAAGATTCTATCGTCGGTGACATCAATTAGAATGATATTGCTATGTTTTCCCATAAATTCAGCAATAATTGCCTTACGCGGTAGTTGAATCGGTTCATCAGATTTGGGTTGGAAGGTTATTTTTAATATCCTATCCCAACCGAGTTGTTCAATTTCGGTGATAGTTCCGTATTTGAGATGTGTCGAAAGAAAATCAGCAAAATAGGATTGTTTTTGTCCGGGAGGCGGTTTCTGAATTAGGTGTGCTCGGGCATGCACAGCATGTGCTGATACAGTTAACCAATGCGTATCTGTGCCTTGCCCAATCTTAAATGAAAAGGTGGTTGGGTTTGCCTGTTCAATATGACGAATTGTACCACCTATAAGGGTTTGGCATAGTTCTTCGGTAACAATTCGCAGAGCTAAACTATCAAAAGACATAGGTGGATTCTCTTTTTAGATGTTTGTATTTATAGTGGATTTTACAATTAACTTTACATTTTGAGTTGTCCGAGGGAACTCCGATTCCCGACTATCGAAGTGATTAGTCGAGATTCGGAGATCGCTCCTACAGAAGAGGTGTCAACATATTTCTATAATTCACTATACTAATGATTTTTAAGTTGAATCCTATGCCACGTCATCACTTTCAATCTATAACAAGAAAACTGTATCCTCTCACTTTGTTCTGCTTTAATTCTTTATAGTTTGCAAGGGCACCAGCTTGCTGATCTGGATACCTTCCCTGAAATCCACTGAGAATAAACTTCGCGTAATACTTCAATGCTTCCGCTTTGTGTACTGAGGCAAGTTCTTTATCTTTTTCAGGATCACCACTGCTATACTCAGCCGCATTACCAAAAGGATCATCTTCCGGATGTGCTAAAAAAGCCCATAGACCGTGATTTATATGAGCAATATCAAGATAAGCCATGTAGAGCTCAGAAAGTCCACTTTTTTGGTATTTCTCCACATAAGCATATAGTGCTTTGAGTGTCTTTTCGGCAAATAGAGGCACGGGAGATCCTTCTTGTATGAGATAGTATTCAGCGGTGGGACGCCAACTGCTATTTGGATAAAGTTCAACCAAGCGTTTCAGGAAGCCGTAATGATACAGAAACCCACCAGCTATTTCAAAGTAAGTGAAACCAGCACCTAACTGATTTAAAATGTCAACTTTACCCCATTCCTTTACGAGGTCACCCTTTATAAATCCTCGTCCCTTGTGCTCTTGATAATACTTCAGATATTCGTCGGAGAGAATTTTTGGAAGTCTATCACAAAGCATGTTAGCAATCCAAAGTGCTTTCTCCTGTTCCTCACTTTTCTTGTCAGTCATCAGCAAGGGTTCCAGAGCAAGTATTGCATCATAAAACTTTAACTCTGTTATCAAAGCCTCACTTTTTTCAATCGGGTTCTTATCTTCACCAAACGATAATGGTAAAGTGAAAAGATAGAAAGAAATAACGAAAAACGCCCAAAATCTCATCTTATACCTCCTTCGTGTGTTGAAGTTAAAATCTACGAACTCCACAGACACATTATATTATATGATGAGACAAAGCATTTGTCAATTAACGGCTTTTGATTTCAGTTTTAGGCAGCAGAATCAAACTCTAATGATACCGTTTCAAATCCTGCGTCAATACTTGGATTTGCTTCTGAATTTTAGGAGGCACGCGCGGATTGAATGGACCCCCGGCTCCGGCTTCAACATCATCAAAACCGCTTAAAATCATCACTTCAACAACAGCAGAATAGTTATAGACGCGCTCGTTCATAAAACGGATCTCTTCAAATGGAGCAATATCTGCTTCAATGCGCACAGAGGTTTCGTAATCGCCACGACGTTGGGCATTGTTGATTTCGTCTGAAGCGCGTGCATAAGCGACTGCAATACCGGACGTATGTCCTTTTGTGCCGAGTTGTGCTGGACGTGTGCACCTGTCCCCGATACCCCACATCACAATTCCACTGTCGCCAACACCTTCAATAAGTGGCTGTACATCATTTTCATCAGTGCCAATTTTTACACCAATAAAATGCGGCGAATCGTTTAACAATCGGATAACTGCTTCTAAGTCGCGTTTTTGCCGAAAATAGTAAAGAAACCTTGCATCACATTTGCTGCCGTAATGTTCACCTAATTTCATATATTCTTCATAGATACCTTCGGGGTTAGAAACCCCAGTTAACGGCATTAACAGATATGCATCCGGTGGTTTATTGAGTTCAGACTGAGCTTCAATAAGTTGTCCAGCTTGTCTAATTGGATTCGGAACGATTCCTGATATGAGGATACCGTCATCACCCATCTGCTGACCTGTTTTTTCAATGAGACGTAACTGTTGCGTTTCAGCGATGTGGTGTATAAGACTGGTACCCGCAATGGCGATGACGCGTTTTCGTCCTTCATCAAGGTAGTTGTTGGTCATTAAATAATCAATGTTCTTTGCATGTCCAACGTAATCAATTTTGCCATTTTTGAAAGGAATAATTGGAATTGCGGTGACTGAATTTAGAGCGTCCAAAAGATGTGGTAACGATAATGGCATAAATTCCTCCTTTTAAAACTTTTTCTTAAAAACGAGTATCCCTGTGAGTGCCCCTGTTGACGTATCAGTTTGCACACCTATCTCAAGCGAACGAGTTTGTTGCTGTTTTTTGTTCCAACGTTTGGTCGTGATACGCGCTTCCACAGCACTGAAAACATGGTTTAAAATCACTAACCCTAAAACAGTACGTGCATTTTGAAATGTGTCATTCGCTTTTTGTCTCAAGTCAAAAGCCTCCAACCGATATTTTGAATCAAACTCAATGGTGCTATCACGATCATTTTTTAATGATGGGTCAAGGTCTTTCCAATACCACTTACCAGTCCGTGTTCGGGTTTCCTCTGAATCATAGACATGGTTCCAGTTTTCATATTGTGTGGCGTGTTCAAAATCCTCAATTGGATCCCACGCTTCAAAATTCCCAGGACCTTCAAAAATAATGTTTTGTCTAACAACTTCACGGTATTCGTCACGAGTGTTCACGGCATTGTTTCGTAGAATAAAATAGGTGACAAGCAAACCGACCTCTGCAGCCGTGTAGATATAACCGTGCTTAGCACCAGTGTACAGCTGCCCCATGCCCGGAATAGCAAGCGAATATAGAAATGCTTCATTTGGGGACTTCATGGATACAATGTTTTCGGTTGTTGCCGCTGAAACAGAAGATTGTTGCGCCAACTTTCGGATTCCGAGGTTAGAATCCAGATGGAAATATGTTAATGGATCTGTCTGGGATTCATTTGATGAAAGGCATATACCTGACGAAAGACAGAAAATTGTCAGACATATAATAGTAAGGTTAGGTTTCACTGTATTGATATTACCTCAAAGTAATTCATACGAATATCGTATTTTTCCTACTATGTTTGCAAATCGCTATAGTAGTTGTCAGCATAGCTCCAACTATAGTTGAACTGATGACCTTGAATAATTTTAAAAGGCGACGACTCCTGTTGCTTCAATAAGCCGTGCTTGGCTTGGACCAAAACGGGGTCCATAAGTTATGTCCAAATTGAATAGATATAATTTTATCCCAATACCGTAAGTAATATAATCTGTTAGCTCAGGGAGGTTAATTCCTGGTTCGGATTTGTAGCCAACCCTTAATGCCAATAGATTACCAAGCCAGTACTCTAAGCCGAGATTTTTTTGCAGATGTCGCCATTCAAATGCACGTAGTCCAACACCTCTATCGGATAGCAACTGCTTTTCCGTTAATTTTTCAGTCCTGTCTACGTTAAGCCGTTCCAAATCCGCGTGCAATTCCGCCTCATCTTCTGTCAACTTATCAATATATGCTGAAATTCCACTTACAAAGCGAAGATGATTAAACCTATCAAGGTAGAGACTCGTGGAAGTGCCAATCCTGAGCATTCTCGGTAATGGGTCCGCTTGGTTTTCATCAATAAAAGAGATACCGGGTCCAATGTTCTGTACAACCACACCCAAAGTTGTAGGGACCAGATCGAAAGGAAGAAGATACTGCATTCCCAAATCAACCGCATAAGAACTTCCACTTTCTCTGCCAAGCACCATCCGAATCATTTTACCATTAATTCCCGCGGTTAAAGAATCTGTTATTCTGTCAGCATAGGAGAAGGTCAACGCCATGTTAGTTCCAAGGCTTTCTTCGCGAAGGACATCGGGAGAATCACTCGTTACTTGAATAGTGCCTTGTCCCTGTAACTGGAGGGTTGTACCAACAGTTCCTGCATCTCCGAGCGGCATTGCCCCAGAAATGAAAGTGTAATATAACCCCTCACCAGCTTCACCAAATGGTGCACTATAATCTGTGTAAAACATAGAGGCTTGTGCCCCTTTTTTGCCAGCACGTAATTTGCTTTCCGGCATTTCCGCCAACCCACTTGGATTCCAAAGCGATGCGGTCACATCTCCGGACATAGCGGAAAATGCGTCACCCAAGGCTCTTGCACGTGCACCACCCCCTAAGTTCAAAATTTGCGCACCTGTCCTTCCCGGACCCGCAAAGACTGTGATTGGGAAAAAGAAAACTACCGAAAAAAGTAGTGTCAAAACTCTCATCATAACAACACACCGTACTTTCATAGGAACTGTAAATAAGTCACCTACAAACACGCCTCCTCTTTATTTATATTGTAAACATATTTGTCTATATTTATTATAACACATATTTTAACGTAAATCACTTTTTCAGGTTTACATTCAACAAAAAGAAATAGGCAGATTCCCAAATGGGTACCTGCCTGTGGCGAGCAAAGAATTTCTGCGTTCTGCTCTTATGGTTTTCGGTCCTCATCACTATCGAGTTGTTCAAGGACACTCTTAGCGAGGTCAGCACCCCAGTTTTCTGTGAGTGCCTCACGAATGATAGAGAGTTTCTCGTCGCGACTGCCAGGTGTATTGTATGACAAAAAGCGTTGAACACGATTGGCAATGTCCGCTTGCATTTGTCTCTGCCGTGCTTGGAGTTCCTTCCGCGAAGCCTCCGTAGGGAACAACGAGTCAAACGCTTCTGGGGTGAGGTCTTCTGGAAGAAAAACATCAGCGTAGCTTCTGTTGATGCCTCCTTGCCACTGTGTCAGTTCGTTGCGAAACTTGTCACGGACGAAAGTCTCGGACGCGGACTCGCGACGTGCGTCGCTTTGGGTCGGTTCAGAAACTTCAGACGGAATGCGAAAGAACTTATTGTGATTGCTCGTCCGTTTCGTTGGTTTAATAAAGAGATCTACGATGACCGATATAAAGTGGAACGAACATTCGGTTGGCAAGATACTTACCGGAGACTCGTTCTCAGTTATGATAAACTTAAAGAGACCCGTTTAGATTTTCGTAATTTAGCATATTCGCTGATAAACTTTCGTGTGACTTTTAACGATTCTTAGCCCGTACTCGCTATGAGTTCATAAAATAAAAGACGAGTTCTCTGTAGTGAGAACTCGTCTTTTATTGAATAACCAGACAGGTTTGTACTACTCAAATGTAAACTGTGCAACAACACCAGCATGATCAGACGGCCATAGTCCGGAAGGAAGTCGGTCAGACGGTTTATCGCCGACTGTGAATGATAGGACAGGCAGGGACAGATCCATATTTCGTATAAAGATTTGGTCAATCCGTACCGTGAGATCGCTCACTTCATTTAGAATGTCATCGTCTTGACAACAGGTATTGCCTGTTCCCTCCGAATCCATCTGCCATACGTCAACATATCCCGCGGACAATAAAATTTGGTATCCCGTGCCATCTGTTGCTCTCGTATTGAAATCTCCTAACAATATAATCGGCATAGTCTCGTCGCTCAGCGTATCAACGAGTTCCTGTGTTTGTGCCACCCTATTCTCTTCAGTAAATCTTTCTAAATGTGTATTGACGACATGATAAGTAACACCTGATACAGTAGCATCTACCGCAGCGTACCCTCTTTTCACTTTCAGACCAAGTTTGTCAATTGTAAGTACATTTGCGTAGTTTACAGCCATCGGATTTGATATTTCAACATCGGTGCGAGACAGTATTACATCATAGTCGGTTAATCTAACATCAACAATGCCGGCAGCAGTAAACATAGGCATTTCAACATCAATGTTTTCAACTTGAGCCGCGATTTGATAACTTAAACCCTCTGCTTGAAGCGCTTCCATCAAGATACGGAGATAATCTAAGACAACTTCTTCAGCAAGAGTTGGATTGTCTGGAATAAAGTCGCCAGGACTTTGACGACGGATAAGCGATATTTCTTGTAGTCCAATGACATGTGGCTGATGTGCCTTTATGATTTTTGCGATTGCCCTAGCACGTCCGGGGAAATCAGAAGCCATTACGTTATTATACATTTTTGCAACTTCTGCTGGAGCTTGTAGCACATTCTCTACGGACAGAAGTGGTTCGGCACTGCTGCCAACATATACATTATAGGTCATTACTGTGAGCGGTTGCGTATCTGTTGGTGTCGTATCAGGCGGCAATATTACTTTATCTGCAATTCTTTCACATCCCGACACGGCAAATAGTAGGACAAATAATACAAAAATAATTTTTAATTTTGACAAAATGTTTTCCTCCAGGGAAAGAAAATAATATAAGATGAGGTTTGTATCTCAGTCTATTTTGTAACAGGCGCCACTAACATACTCCATAGACGTATTCGTCATCTAAAGTTGTTAACTTAACCTGAAGAATTTGATTAATCGCAGTATCTGGGGCATCTAAAAGCACGCGGAGATAGTTGTCTGTAAATCCCGCAAGAAAGTTTCTTTTACCTTCCCTACTTTCTTCAACTAACACATTTTTTTGTTTACCCAGCATCCGTTTGCGAAACGATTTATTGATCTGGTTTCCCAATTCAATCATAGCGCTGCTTCGTTCTGCGGAAACATGAGGCGGAACCTGATCTGGATAAGTCGCTGCAGGGGTGCCTTTACGCGAAGAGTACCGAAACACATGTAATTGACTAAATCCTATTTTTTTAATGAACTGCAGTGAATCCTTGAAATCTGTATCTGTCTCGCCGGGAAATCCTACCATTATATCAGTCGTAATACCTACATCATCGGTAAAACGCGCACGTAGCGTATCAACAAGATGTTCGAATTGTTTGGTAGTATAACGGCGGCGCATTCTACGTAAAACATTATCTGATCCTGATTGAATAGGAATATGGAAGTGGGGCATACACTTTGGCAACGCCGACATCCGTTCAGAAAGGATATCTGGAAAAAACATCGGTTCTATTGAGCTGAAGCGGATGCGTTCAATCCCATTAATTCCGTGTATCCGTTCTAAGATGTCTGCAATGTCTTTGTCTCTTCCTGTGTCTTGTCCATAAGCACCGAGATGGACACCGGTAATTACTATTTCTTTGATGCCGCTGTCTGCAATGCGATGCGCTTCATCAACTATCTTTGAAAGTGGGCGACTTGTCATCCTACCCCGTACATAAGGAATGATGCAGTAAGTGCAGAAAGCACTACAACCATCCTGGACCTTTATGAGGGCGCGTGTGCGTTTGCCAGCGTTGCTTACCCCACTGCTAAATCGCGCATGTTCCCGTATGGCATCGTGCTGAACGGGCTGAATTTGGAGAGGTGTCTCGGTATGCAACTTATCAAGATAAGTCTGAAAATCTGCTTTCTCACGATTGCCGAACACAAACGTCACACCCGGTATTTGTTCAATTGCCTTTCGATCACTTTCAGCATAACATCCGGTAACCAATACATCAGCGTTTGGATTCTGTCGGACAACCCGCCGAATAACTTGGCGTGCTTTCTGATCAGCAGCGTTTGTAACCGTGCATGTATTTACGAGATACAAGTCCGCAGGTTGTGTTTCGTCTACAACGGTGTAACCGTTGCGGACAAGTGTTTCCCGCATTGATTGCGTGTCGTATTGATTAACCTTGCAACCCATTGTAATGAGCTTTGCTGTCTTCATTGCTTTTTGTGTTGAATTAAAGTTGGTATTCATAAGCGGCGGCGGTAATTCCCGCAATTGCAGCGGTTTCTGTTCTCAAGGTATTTGAACCAATCGTCACGGGAATACACCCTTTTTCAATTGCAGCGTTAACTTCCTTATCGGTAAAGCTACCTTCTGGGCCAACTAAAAATGCGATAGATTCTAACTTTGTTTTTTCTCTCAACACTGTTTTGATATGTTGTTGCTTCTCATTTTCCCAGAAGATTAAACTGAGCGCGTATTTTTGGATCGTGTTCAGAGATTCATCGAATTCTTGGACCTCATGGAGTTCTGGTAACCACGCGCGTTTGCACTGCTTTGTTGCTGATAGTACAATGCGATGCCAACGTTCACAACGATTTTCACTCGGATTCTGGAGTGAGCGTTCTGCTGACATAGGGACAATTCGTGTTACTCCAAGTTCGGTCGTCTTCTGTAAAATCATCTCCATTTTATCATTTTTTGGCAACGCTTGGAAAAGCGTTAAAGACGGTGTATTATTTTCATAAAACTCGTAGTTAAGGATTTTTGTATCCGTTGACTCGGCATTAATTTCAAGTATTTTTCCGATACAGACGCTTCCTTTTCCATCAATTATTCGGATTGTGTCGCCAGGTTCCAAACGAAGTACATTTCGGAGGTGGTGTTGTTCTGAACCAGTAATCGTAGCAATGTTTTCATCAATCCGAATTGAGGGAACATAGAACGTATACATCTTATTCTTATGTCTATCATTTAGGAATTCAAGTTTATATTACAGTTCGTAATTTTTCTATAACTGCTTTCGGATGTTCGCTTTTAAAAATTGCTGTGCCTGCGACAAGAATCGTTGCACCATGACGGACAGCCTGTGGGCCTATATCTACTGTTACACCTCCATCTACCGAAATGTCAGGCGAATTATCAATATCTTGAATTTTATGATGCAATTTTTCAATTTTCTCAAGGGTACTTGGTATAAATGATTGTCCGCCGAATCCTGGCTCAACACTCATTGGTAATACGAGGTCAATATGTGACAGGTAGGGGATAACTATCTCTGTTGGTGTTTTCGGTGAAAATGCCAAGCCAACTTTAATGTCATGTGCCTTAATTGCGGTAATTGTCTCATTGGGATCATCTTCACTCTCAACATGGAAGGTAATCAGATTTGCCCCAGCAGAGGCAAGGGCATCTATGTATCGCAGCGGACGGGTTACCATGATATGCACATCAAATGGCACGTCTGTTTTTTCACGCACTGCAGCAATTAACGGGGGACTTATACCGAAGTTCGGGACAAATTCACCATCCATTATATCAAAATGAAGCAAATCAGCACCTGCCTCAACAACTCGTTTGACCTCTTCACCAAAACGACTGAAGTCAGCTGCTAATAGAGATGGCGCAATTTTGGGTGGTTTGAAAATTTGTACTACCTCCGATTTGTAATTACTGATGCTCCGCAAGATTATTGATAACGACGTTCATACAATTTTTTACCATCTTCAAATACAATTACGTGAACTGGACCAAAAACCTTGACCCCTCTCTCTTCTAAGTCAATAACGGTTCCAGGCGTAAAAGATGCATCAATTACATCGCGTTCACTATATTTATCAAAAACAACGATTTTGACTTTAATTTTCCGATTGCCACCCTCGCTCACAGTGTGCTTATGTGTTAACCACCTGCCACTGTTTTCTGTTTCCCCCCTTATACCGCTCACTTCCAGTGTTATCAAATCTCCACTTTGGACGAGTTTTTCGTGAGTAATTATTCTCCCCCGTTTGATTTTTGGGTGTGGCGTATTTTTAACTTCAACGTTTAGCCCAACCGCTTCAAGTGCTGGTAAAACTTCATTCAAAGGTTGGTCCTTGAGGTCTGGCAGTTTAATTTGCAAGGGTTTTCTTCCAAGACTTACCAATATATTCACCTTGCTGTCGCGTTGTTTTTGGCTGCCTTCAGATGGACTTTGAGCAATGACAGTATCCAGCAAATACTTTGTCGAATGGACAAAAGCAACTGAATTTAGGCGGAAACCCGCAGACTTGAGCGTTTCGTATGCTGTATCTCTCGACTTTCCAATTACTGAGGGAACAGGCGTTAGATCTGGCCCAATACTAACTGTGAGTTTAACGGTATGGTGGGGATTGATACTGATATTTGCAACGGGGTCTTGTGAAACGACATTTCCTTTTGGTTCTTCGTTGCTACTGGCTTTCAAAATTGTTTTTTCTGCCTCCAACCCAGCCTTGGAAAGTGAATTTATTGCTTGGTAATAGTGTTTACCTACAAGGTTTGGAACCAAAATCTCAGTCGACTTAACCCACTGCGGAATCACAATAAAAACCGTCAAAAAACCTATGATTCCAGTTACAATTAGACAATAGGTAGCAATCTTGACCATTCCCCATAAGATCTTATTAAGCTTGTTCATCCCATTTCTGAATCCTTATGCGGCTATTACCGAATTATACACCTAAGCTGATAAACTCTCGCCGCTTTTTATTTGATACCCATTGACAAAGTCGTATATTTCCATAACCTTTTTAGTTGCCGGTTGAACTTGCAATAATTGGAGTTCCCCCTTACCTGTCACAACAAACATCTGTCGTTTGGATGTAATTTTAATGGTTCCAGGTTGTTCATTTGGAATTTTTTGTTTCACTTCGTGCGTATTTGCATGTGGCAGTGCCCGAATAATCTTAAGGAGCGTCCTCTCTCGAAAAAATGAATATGCACCTGGCCATCCCGTTGTTCCTCTAATTAGATTATGTATTGTCGTTGCAGGTTCATTCCAATTGATATGTCCAACGGTCTTAGTTAAACGTGGTGCATGCGTTGCATCAGCATGATTCTGTGCTGTCGCTACTGGGGGTTGTCCATGCGGCAAATTGTCCAGCACTTCAACTAAAAGCCTTGCGCCAATAATTGCTAATTGATGATGTAAAGTATCTGCCGTATCTTCAAGTTCTATAGGTATTCGCTCCATGCAAATTATATCACCTGTATCTTCTCCAGCATCTAAGAGCATGAGCGTTACACCTGTCTCTTTTTCACCGTTAATTAAAGCCCATTGAATTGGGGCTGCACCTCTATATTTCGGCAAGAGAGAAGGGTGTAAGTTTATAACACCACAAGGCGGAATATCCAATACTGATTGCGGTAGAAGTTGACCGAAAGCAGCTACGATAATTACATCTGGAGTAAGTTGTTTCAGAGCCCCAACAAATTCTGGTGCTCTAACCTTTTCTGGTTGATAAACCTTAAGGTTATACTCTGTTGCAATCTGCTTCACCGGTGGCGGAGTTAGTTTTTTTCCTCTTCCACTGGGACGATCAGGTTGAGTTACCACAGCTACAATTTCAAAATGATGGGCAATAAGTTCTTTCAGTGCAGGAATTGCAAATTCACTGGTGCCCATAAAGAGAACACGCATTTTTTGTATATTACCTATCTTCTGTCAGTTATTGAGTGCTAAGAAAATGATTAGAATCGTATTTCAAACAGCGGGATGACTAAATCAGCAGGCTGTTCTGCTGACCACATATTCAATTGGGTATTTACCGTGTATCGTCCATGTTGTCGGAAATTTGTTGAGATATTATATACGTTCGCATGTGGACCAAAAATAGGACCACGAGCAATACTTCCATCAGAAGGAATCACTTCGTCCGTTGGGCGTGATGGCGGTTTGTATCCCGGCACACTCGGCGCTGACCTATCAACATTTCGTGTATGTAGCCAGTCCCAAATACCAATGAATAGTGATAACGAAACAGCACAAATACCCATCACGCGGTAATTCTGTGAAGTCAATTCCGGTGCAATTTTATTTGTCTGTATCATTTTTACACCGCGAACCCCCAAATAA
The DNA here is from genome assembly GCA_965219695.1 of Candidatus Poribacteria bacterium. Lineage (GTDB taxonomy): Bacteria > Poribacteria > WGA-4E > WGA-4E > WGA-3G > MSPOR6. Next base: position 271,913 of record CBDCOJ010000030.1, read on the forward strand.
CTGTGTACTGCCGTAAATGGGAGGGCACTTAGCGTAACAATCTCGAATCTACGTAATGCGCTTTCGTGATATTCCTCTTGGTGTGTCCCCTGAGTTTGCTGTGTGGGAGGACTACTTTGGTTTTGTGCTTGTGAGTGTGGTACTAATATGAAAATAGCTGCTAAAGCGAGTGCAAATATACGACTTCTAAATCTGAGCATAATTTTAACCTCTTAGCTTTTGTGAAAGTTACTACAAAACACGATACAAGATATAAATTGATTTTGTTAAGTATAGCACCTAATATTGCTAGAGCGTATCTCATAAATAGGATTTGTTAGTTCGTTATGAGTTGATTCTCTTTGTAGGAGGGAACTCTGGGGAATGCCAAAAGGCATTCATACCGTTGATTTGGATTCCCGACAAGTCGTGATTCGGAGATCGCTCCTACAGGATTTTGAAATCCGGTTTTCAAAGCCCTCCAACTATTTATGAGATAGGTTGTAACCTAATTAACGTTCCGATGCTCAATACGAAAGAGGTAAACAATAAGCATCCCCGCGCCTATACACACGGACACATCCGCTACATTAAAAGTAGGCCAAAATAAGTTTTTGCTTTCTATGCCAAATTGCAGGAAATCAACTACTGACCCCAAGTATACACGGTCAATAAAGTTACCAACTGCTCCACCAAGTAGAAAACCGAGTGAGGTTTGCATCCATCGACTATTCTGAAATCTAAAAGAATAGATAAGAATAAATATCAACGCTACGATTGTAATTATAATCAATAGTGTGCGTTGATCTGAAAAAATTCCGAATGCAGCACCAGTGTTTCTATCATGTCGTAGATTAAAAAAACCCCGAATAATTGAATAACCGCTCCCTTGGGGGATGTGCATACGCACAAGCCATTTAGTTAATATATCAAGCAACAATACTGGAACAGCGACTATTACTAATGGCAAAATTTTTCTTAAGTATTGAATCGGAGAAATCACTTCCTGAGTCATCCTGCTAATGTTAGGTAGTTGATTGATAGTTCTTCTTAAACGATTCCCATTCTACTTTCGCATCAATTTGCCCAGAAATTTCTGGCAATTGACACCACTCACTTCGAAATATACTTTTAGAGAAGATATTTGTCTGTGCAAAAATTTCCTCAGCTAAGAAAGGGTGAATCGGGGCAAGGCGTTGTAAAATACTCTTGGATATTAATAGTAGTGCAATTTGGACAGAGTCCGATCTCTTTTTCGGAATTTTACCACAACAGAATTCTATATAAAAAAGAAGTTCAGTACGACAAAAATCGTATAATAAACGCCATATTTCATAGAAATCTTTTACATAGTATGCTGCCTCAATATCAATCAAAAGTCGATTAGTTAATGAAACCGCAAGAATGTCAGGTTCTTGCAGTGAGGCAGTGATGTCCTCGTTGAGTCCTTTTGAAAAAATAGTATGTGTAACAGTATTCCCTTTCTCTTGCAAATCTGCTAACAATTCGACTGCCTGATATAATATTTCTTTAAACTGGGCGTATTTTTGGTTGTATTCCGCTATCAACTCTTCAAGTTGTTTAGCACCATCTTCTTCAAGTTGAACTTGATGTAAATCTGGAACTATTGAGATCAACCGCAAAACATCCGCAGGGTATTTTTGTAGGATTTTTTCCTGCACTTTAGTATCCCAAACCTTTTCAGCAATATCGTTTAATTTTAGGAATTTAAAAGGTTGGCTCTCTTTCGTAGGGCGGCTCAGTTGGAGAGATGCTGAAAGCACACTCAATTCTCCTAACCATTTTAAAAAAGGAGTACGCGGCACAAAAGCAACATTTGTGGAAGCTGCAAGAGTTGACTTCTTGAAATCCGAAGTATCAAGCGTTTGGAGTAAGTTCGCAAAATGGCTTTCAATATATGTTGACTCTTTTCTGAAGTCTTTTGAATGACAATTCACACAGACCGTATCAGCAGGTAAGAGTTCTTCAACGCTCAGGCGGAACCAGTGTTCGGAACCGCGTCGAATAGAACTACGAACGGCACGTAGGATTTTTTTATCTGTAATAAGACTGTTGCAATTATCACACCTCAAAACCGGAAGCGGAATTCCCCATTGCCGTTGCGATGAAATTGGCATATCGGAGACATTCATCATTTCATTTTGAATATTCTCACGTATTTCGTCGTCGTAATGGTTCCAGTACTCGGGACAATTTGAGAGTTCTTCTCTAATGTCACTTGAAGTTATGGAAAACATCCAGTGGCGGTAAGGGCGTGAAACCGATAAACCATTGCAATGTTGGCATTCAAGTTGTTTTATTTTTTGTTTACGCGCTTTAATTAAGCATCCACGACCTTCCAATTCATCAATGATAAACTCAATCGCGTTTGACAAATTTAATCCGCACAAAGAATCTGCATCTTCTGTGAACCTGCCAGTTTCATCAAAAACCGGTGTTGTTGGTGTAGATGAGATAAAATTTGCTTGAGTAGAATTATCAATGTTTGGTAATGTTTTATAAATATTATAACTTAACGAATGATGTGCAGGGTTTAGTGGAATAATTCCTCCCATTAATTCTTTTTTTTCTAAAGAATCAGAGATGCTTTCAACAATTTGCTCTGGTATTATAAAAAATGGCAGACCAGTTAATGAAAATAGTGGATGGGAAACAGTGCAATTACTAAACTGCATTACTTCTAATTCAGTAATCGGTTTTGGATATTTTTTGCGTTTGGCGTTTGGATCAACAAGTTTATTGAATTGCGGTTCAGAAAAAATTAGAAATTGGTTTTCAAATTCAGTGAGCAAAAAAGTACTATTTTCATAAATACCTATTGCGATTATCCCCACGATCTCCGACAATTGAGAAAGGGGAAAACGGACTGCGAAATAAACATCTTTACCTAATTCTTCAAAACCAGTGTTGAACGGAAACTTCACATAGGTATCTAAAACGTTATTTGAAACAGATGCCACTGTTTTACCTACTTCCAATGGCGACATACATTTTGGACACCAATGACTGAGTTTTAGCTCATCTTGTAAAAATTTAGCGTCCCGTAGCCTATCAAAGAAGCCAAAGAGTTTAGTCTCATGTCGTGTCTCTAATGTCTTTTCAGCGGAAGTCCAATCAGCAAAAATTCCGAGCTTCTGTAATTTCTGTTGCTGTATTTTTAATTGTTCGCCATAAAACTGTTTACACTGTTTACGCAAATTGATGATATTTCCAGAAACTTTAGCCGTACTCTCCTTAATTACGGTCGCTTCAACACTAAAAGGAAAGGTTTCCCAAAGTGGAGAATAAGCTACGGTTTTACCCTGCATCATTTCATATTTCAAAAAAATATCTTGGTAAATTTTCCTTCGTAGTGTATCAACACTTAGCCTGTCAACAGGGGTCGGCATTTCTCTGACCACGTAGGTCGGCAATTCTGTAGTCTTTTCATCAATCTTGTAGACATTTTGTGTTGCCCACAATTTGAGAATCTCTGATTCGTGGAGGTTGTGTACAACGTTCTCGGTAGGAGCAGATGTTAGGTTTTTTTTCTGAGATTTACCCTTAGAACGTTTAGTTGTGGTGTCCTTTGATGGAGAATTCGCCTTTTTCATAATTTGATATTGTTCCGGTAAATATATTCACAATTTCCACCGGTTATAAAATGGGCAAAATTATAGAAACAATTTATTTCAAGTTTATAATATACTTGTGAGAATGTATAAGAGGAATAACAACACCATTGGTGAAAAATCGATTCCTATATTTCGACTCATCGGTTGAAGCACATTGCGTATCGGTTGCAAAACAGGATCAACAATTTGACTTGTTAACAAATAGATTCGGCGTATGGTTAAATTTTGCGTGCCAAATACGATCCATGAGAGAAACACGTTTACGAAGACAATCAGCATATAAATTCTAAGTAACCGACTGATAATAAAAGCAAGCAGATCCATTACGTTATATGTCTTTTCCTATTTTGCCGTGTCGAGTTGTTTTGCCCGTTCTGTTGCAGCAAGTATTGCCTCTGCAAGTGTTGCGCGCAAACCCCCTCGTTCAAGTGCATGGAGCCCGGCTGCTGTCGTCCCGCCGGGTGTTGTCACTCGGTTTTTCAGGACAGCAGGATGTTCTTGTGAATGCGCCAACATTGTTGCTGCTCCCAAAACAGTGTGTATTGCCAGAGTTTGTGCGTCCTGACGAGGCAGACCAACATGGACGCCCGCATCCGCAATTGCCTCTACAAAAAGGGCTACATAAGCAGGACCACTACCGCTGACCGCAGTAACAGCATTCAAATGGCGCTCCTCCATTATTAATGTTGTTCCACAAGTGTCAAATAACTTCTTTGTAAAGTTAAGATGTTCCACATCTGTAGTACTACCTGCTGTTAAAACAGATATAGCTGCTTCAACGGAAGCCGCTATATTCGGCATCACACGAACAATTGGTGGTGGCGTTTTAAAATACGATTCAAGCGTTTCAGTTGTAACCCCTGCTGCTATACTAACGATCCATTGTGGCGCTGATAAACTATGTGCTACTTGTGGTATGATGTGCGGTATAGCTACAGGTGGAACAGCACATAGAATAACATCTGTTTCTTGTATTAACTCGTCAATATCTGATGCAGCGTTCACACCCTTTTCATCGCACAGTTGGGTGATCAAATTTTTGTCCAGATCAGTTATCCAAATCTGTTGTGCTGGTAGCAAGCGGTCTACAATGCTCCTAACAATGATACCGCCCATTTTCCCAACACCAATCACACCCAATTTCTGGTTATCCACCACCATTTTACTCCTAACAAATTCTAATCAAGATAAGTAAAGATTAAACTGCGGTTTCAAAGATTGCCCTACCAATCCTCACAAGATTTGCCCCTTCTTCAATTGCAACTTCAAAGTCGTCTGTCATCCCCATGGAGAGATATTGCATTGTTATGCCCGGGTATTTCTCAGCCTTTATCCTGTCCGAAAGGGTTCTCAGCAAAGCAAAAGCAGGACGATTTGTCTCTGGAGAAGGACTTAACGTTCCCATCGTCATTAACCCAACAATACGCACACTGGAATATGACAATGACTTTTCCATAAAATCAAACACATTTTCCGAATCTAAACCGAATTTGCTTTCCTCACCAGTCGTATTTATTTGTATTAAAATGTCTGTCTGTTGTTTTAAGACTTCTGTCCGTCGCGCTATCTCAACTAAAAGCCTTAAACTGTCTACTGAATGGATCAGCGTAAATATTTCTAAAGCAGGCTTAACTTTATTTCTCTGCAAGTGTCCAATAAGATGCCAATCACACGTTTGCATGTCTGATGCTGCCAAAAAAGCACGAATTGGATCATATTTCTGTTGTGCTTCCTGTATACGGTTTTCACCAATATCCGTAGCACCGGCAGCAAGGAGCGCTTGGATCTCTGATATTGGACGTCCTTTTGTCACTGTAACGAGCTTAATTGAATCTGGCGAACGCCCACTCCGTTCTGCTGCTGCCGCCATACGTTCCTTGACACTTGCAAGGTTTTCAGCGATCTGATTCAATTTCCATTCTCCTCACGTTGTAAGGTTTCAGTTTCATCCGTAACTAATTGTTTTTTCGCGGTTTTACGAATTAAGCGTGAATACAGATTTTTCCAGCCATCAACGTGAAAAAGTGTTCCTATTACGGCTATCAATATCCCAAAACTAACAATTCCGATACCGACCACAACAAGATGAGTAGCCTCCGTGTAAACTTGAGTCACTCTTACAGCGGTTGATGTTTCCTTAGACAACTCCTTCTGATATTTTGCAGGATGGGCACAACCCCGTATGATAAAAATAAGACCTATAATACTCGTTAAGATAGATAACGATGTGAAAATGGAACGCATTTCAATTCTCACTTTGATCCAAGACCGAAGGCGTACTTCAGTCACTTAATGATACCATTTTTTTATCAGCAATGCAAATTTGTTTCACTCCATAGCCCAAAGTATTCTACAGCAATTTGTCTTGACAAAGGTATAGTAATTTATCAAGTAGTAGCAGGATGATTTTCTTAATCCGCGTGGATGAGTTGAATAAATGAAAACATCCTTCCTGTTTGTCCCCCCTCAGCACGATGTGAATAAAAATTATCAGTGCAACAGGCGGTACAATATGGAGAAATTGAAATTGAGTCAGATGTTACGCCAACATCAACTAATTGGCAAAAGTTGGCTGTCTGTAAACTCAAATTTAGCCCGTTGTGTACGGCTTGACCGAAATGTTGTACAAACTGAGAAATTAAATCTGAACTAACGGTGTAACAACATTTCTGAATAGAAGGTCCTAAGTGGATAAGACAATTCTCTGCAATAGTGCCAAATTGGGTTTTCATTTCTGCAAGTGTTTTGGCGGCAATCCGCGCCAAAGTTCCACGCCATCCGGCATGCGCAATTCCGATAGCAGGTGAGGCTACATCCAGGATAAAAATCGGGACACAATCAGCAGTAAAAACACCTAAGGTCTCGCTTTGTTGTGCTGAAATTAAGGCGTCTCCTGTTTTTTCAGATACATTTTGGGTTTCAACGTCCCAATATAACTTTGCAACTGTATCCGCATTTATAACAGCATCGCTGTGAATCTGTCTGCAATATTTTAGCGTTTTAATACCGGTATGGGCTGAAAAGAGTTGCCGATTTTGAGAAACTGCATCTGGATTGTCCCCTACATGTGAAGCCAAATTAAGAGAGGCATAAGGTGTCTTACTTACGCCTTTAAAGCGGAGACTTATCCCCGCATTGACAAGGGACGTCTCAGTTAACTCATCAATTGTGTGATACAACTTTGCTGTCAAGATATATAATCTTCCCGAGGTGGGCTAAAAATATCAAGGGCTATTGCCATCTTGTCGAATGCCTTAGCACTATGTTTTACATGTGAGGGAATAAGGTAAGTGTCACCTTTTTTGAGCGTTCGCGATTCTCCGTTAATAGTCAATTCAAATGTGCCTTCTAAAACCATGCCCATCTGTTCATGCTGGTGGCTGTGTTCTGCAACTGTGCTATGCGGTTGCAGATGGACATAGGACATCATAAGTTTTTCACCATGGATTGTCCGAATTGTCACTCCATCAAAAACCTGTTTTTCAGGTTGAACATTAATATCAACAAATGGCATCAAGACCACCCCACTCTACTTGACAAACGTGAAAATCAGTAATAGGGTTTCGCTATGGAAAAGGTGTATTTGGATCGGAGGGTTCGACATAGAGAACTCGTTTACAACTGGAACAATAAACCAATTTTTCATATTTTTGTGCTTCTTTTAGGTTTTGCGGCTGAATTGTAAGACGACAACTTCCGCAAGTTCCATTTTTGCCCAATGCAACAAAATCGGTTTTATGCCGTTCCATCCACCGATGATATTGTGTGCTAAGTTTTTTGTCAATTTTAGGCAGAAATGTGTTCCGCTGCTCTAATCTTTCATTTATCTCGGTTTCCAAATTTTTCTGTTCTGCTCGGAATTCAGTTGTTTTTTCAGTGGTCTTTTCATCTTCACGAACAACCTCCGCTTCAAGCTCTGCCAATTCCGACTTCAACTGATCGCCTTTTTCCATCAGTTCCAAGATTTCTTCTTCAGTTTCAAAATCCTTCTCATCAAGATATACAATCTGATTTTCCAGCGCGGCATACGCATCATTTGTGGTAACTTCGCGCTGCTCATTCTTATATTTTTCACGTTGAACAGCATTCATTTCTAATTCCGCGTTTTTGGAACGCTGTACTTTTTCAACTTCGGCAAGTTCATCAGATTTTGCCTTTACTTCTTCTTTATATTTTGTAACACTCGCTTCCAATTGTGCGATGTTTCGGGGGATAGTTTGTAGTCGTTGGTGGTATGACAACAACTCTCTGTCATGCTCTTGTAACTGATAAAGCAAAGCGAGCTGCTGTCTTAAAGATTCGTTTGCCATTATATTTCTGCCTCCTGTTCAACGAGGAATGCGAAAAAAATACCAAGTTGATACAATACAAAGAGTGGAATCGCCATCAGTAGCATTGAAGTTGGGTCTGCAGGAGTTAACAAAGCCGAAATTACACAAATGCCTAACAACGCATGCCGCTGTTTGCTACGAAAACCTTGCGAGTCTATAACTCCGATACGCGCGAGAAATGCCATTACGATAGGTAATTCAAAGGCAACTCCGAACCCTAAAATTAACTGTGTTACAAAGGTAATATAAAATTTTAAATCCCAAAGATTTTTTAACTGAAAAAGACCTGCTGCGAATTGCAATACAACGGGAACTACGATGAAATATGCAAAAGCTGCGCCAAGAATAAAAAAGAAGATAATGGTGAAGAAAAGCGGCACCGCTAATCGCTGTTCTGATCTATTCAATGCGGGAAACACAAACATCCAAATCTGATAAAGAATTATCGGTAATGAGAGTAATATGCCAGTCGTAATTCCAATTGTTAGGAATGCCATGATACTTTGAAATGGACCTGTTAGGATGAGTTCAGCTTCCACACTTGATGTGCCGCTGCGCAGTGCAAGTGCCAAAAAACCGAGGGCTGATCCTTCTGCTCCTGCACTTGCATCAATCGCGTTCGCAACCATACTCATCATAGGACTCTTCATCGGGAGCTCAAGGACATATTTTATTGGTTTAGTGAAGGACAAACCCAGTACTGTAAAAACGCCTAAAGCGATGAGAGAAATTATGATACGCCGCCTGAGTTCCTCAAGATGTTCCCAGAAGGTCATTGCAACATCTTTAGATTTCATAGTACTTGTTGCTCACGGAGTTAGCTTGATTTAGGAGGTTTAATAGTTTTATCTGGATCAATATCAATGTCGTCTGTCGCCTTCGTGATTTCATCTTGGATATCGTTTCCAACACTTTTAAATTCGCGGATTGCTTTACCTAAAGATCGTCCCATCTCCGGCAATTTTTTTGGGCCGAAAATTATCAAGGCACCCACCAAGACTAAAAATACTTCCATTGGACCTATTCCCATGTTCTTGGTTCCTCCTTTAACAAGATGTTGCTGACTAATATAAATTACAGGCTTACGCAATTTTCAAGATTTTTGCAATAACTATGGCTAAAATGTTGTAATTTTTATCAGAATTCTGAATCATCAGCGCGTTTCCAAAACGCCAAATCAACGCCAAATGCGCGTATGGCATTGGCGCCTACCATTTGTGCGTAAGTCCTATAAATTATAGTATATCATAAACGAGGCCCATTTACAAGAAATTTTGGCAAAGGCATTCAATTGTCGAGTTTCACCTTTAATTATATTGCAGGAGGGAACTCCGGGGAATGCCATACGCGCATTCATACCCGACAGATGCCAACAGGCATGTGGCGTTGATTTAGGTGAATACCAAAAGGTATTCATACCGTTGATTTCTTGATTTGGGTTCCCGACTATCATTATGTTTTGTCGCGATTCGGAGATCGCTCCTACAAGAAGAAACAGATGTGCATGTGCGATTTTTGGAGAATTGAATGCCTCTGGAAATTTTGGCGATTTTCGGGTATTGAAAAGTTTAGAAAAATACACTTTCTATATGTAAAATTTCAAATTTTGTTGACCTGTCCTACTTAACCTGCTACCATGTCAACGGCGTGGGAAAAAGGTATCAATTCCTGCTTCAACGTCTTCAATAGAATGTCCATACTGTTTTTCATAGTTTTCGTGAGTATTGCGCTCGGTTTCGGTTAGTTCAGTCAGAGGGAAAAGCAAGGTTTCTCGGCTACGTTTACCAGATTCGTTCATAGCGATATTCATTTCCTGATCTTGTCTGGCAAGTGCGGCACCATATTCTGGTTCTGTGTCATTAAGCACGGCAGTGGCAATACTGAGGAGTTCATCTGCTACGGCAATCTGTCCTTCTGAAAGTGGGTAGTTCTTGAGTGGGTTTTCCCAAGTCACTGTTTGGTCTGGCAGTTCAAGTTCAATCTTTTCTATTACATCAACACCGTTGACGTCAATTGTTGTGCGTTTGGCACGATGAGCAATACCTTTAGCACCAGACTGCAAGTCTGCAGCAGGTGTTACGTAGATATCTTCACCAACGATTGTGCCTTTACTACCATCAATTTGTGAGATACCCGTTTGTCCGCGTCCAAGGGAACGCGCATGGATGACGTTAGAATATACCATAAGCGCAGTTGCGTTGTTGTCAAATTCAATAAAGCCAAGACTCCAATTTTCACTGGTATGATTTCGTTTCATCCGATCAATAATAGGGATCACTGGGCTCGATTGTGTAACACCGAGCGCGGATTTCGGTTCACCGCCCGCGCGGAGACGGAGCATACTCATGCCGTGGTAGCCGCCTTCATAGAAAATTCGGTAAATCCGAGCGACGTCACCGATAACGTCTGCTTCAATAATCTTAGATAAAAATCGTTCTCGTGGTGCGCGATAATAATTTTCTGCGACTTCAAGTTTAACGTTGTTCGCTTTTGCTCGTTCAATCATCAGGTCCGATGTTGGAAGGGTAACTGCGATGGGTGTTTCACAGAGGATATGAACTCCCGCATCTGCCATAAAGCAAGCAATAGCATGATGTGCTACTCCAGGTACCGTAATATCCACAACGTCAAGTTCTTCATGTTCAACGAGATCACGGACATTAGTGTAGGGGTTTGCACCATATTGTTCTGCAAAACGCGTTGCAGTTTTTCCGTCTATATCGCAAATTGCAACGAGATTGTAGACATCTTTGAGTTTAGCAATTACAGGAAGATGAGAACCTCCACCACGACGACCAGCACCAACTAAAGCGATATTGAGCATGGACATAACTTTCTCCTAAATCTACTGTGATACTTTTAAAGTATAAGATTACAGAATAAAAAATACCATCTTTGTGACAATCCGTCAATGGAATTTCGCAGGGATATTCAGTTTTAAGAGTTTACCGTTATTGAGGTTTACTAAAAGTTAATATCCAAGGGCGGTAGGTGCGGTTTCCGAACCGCATCCTACAAGGAAAGTCAATAGAAGGTCTTTGATCTAAATTCGGTGCGGTTAGAAACCGCACCTACCGTTCTGGGGTATATAGCAGATGTTAAAAATTCGTCCGAAAAACCAAAAACTGAATAACCCTGGGAATTTCGTATTGTTTGAGCCAATTAGTTTTCAGGTCGGGAATTGAAAACCCAATTCTTAAACAGATAAACACACTATAATGTTAGCTATAATCCTTAAAGACCTTCGTTTATATACCAATTCTCGTAAATACAAGATAATCCAGTTTGGCATATTATCCGTCCTTGTGTTTATGCTCTTTGTAAGTACAATGGAGTTCTATGCACAAGGAACAGATACGCAACTGGACAGAGGTCAAATTGATGTTGGCAAACAAACTTATGCCCTTTTCATTATCTGCATTTTTATTGTCCAGTTTCTGGTGCCCAGACATGCCGTTGAAGCGGTTTATATGGAACGGTCTCAAACTTTTTTCAAAGATCGTCAACTGGGAAATAGTAAAAACGCTGCGATGTTAGCACTGACACCTTTATCAAATTGGAAAATCTTAGGTGGGAAGTTAGCTGCAGTAGTGATTTGGGCATTGTGGGATATATGGCTGACAATTCCATTATTAGCACTTTCAAGTTACATCGGTGGGTTAGAAATATCGCAGTTAGTCAAATGTTGTGTGGTGATTTTGGTTAGCTGCATCTTTTTCACGCTGATCGGAATCGGTATCGCATTATGGAATACTACTACCCGCGCAAAAGGTATAAGTTATGGGATTATTTTAGCTATCACTTTCCTTCCTCTAATGCCGATTAGTCCGTTTACCGATATTTCAATGTTAAATATTGTCAGTCCACTTTGCGCTTTACTGTCAATCATTCGTTCAGATCCAACCCACTTGTGGATTTGGCACGTTTGCCTGTTTTGTATACTTTGTCTATTGATTTTTCCTATTTTGTGCAGACGAGTGTCCTAAGTCCTATTTGAAAATAGTGTTCTGTCTACTCTAAAATTACGGGTATAGGTCGCGATTCAGAGATCGCTCCTACAGAAGATGGTCCGTCTTTGTAGGAGGGAACTCCGGGGAATGCCATACGCGCATTCATATCCGACAGACGCCAAGAAGGCGTGTGGCGTTGATTTGGACAGACGCCAAGAAGGCGTGTGGCGTTGATTTCTTGATTTGGATTCCCGACTATTACTGATACCTATAATTTTAGAATGGATACTCCAATAGATACAATTCTCCGTTCCATGAATTCGCTTAAAATACATAATAGTCGTAGTACACTTTAAATTTTTACCTTCATTTTCAATCTATCTTATGACAAAAACACCAACTGTTCATTCCCTAAAACCTCAAGAAATCGCACAGTCTAAACACCCAGGTGTAACTTTTCGTGCGATTCTTCTTGGCATTATCCTAATCCCGCCTAATACCTATTTCATCATGGCGAATCATCTACGTTTTTGGAGCACTCTGCCTACGACAATGTCTCTGATTTATAACGTCGTGGTAACGTTGGCGATATTGACGGGTCTCAATTTTTTGCTCAAATTGCTTCTGCCGCGTTTCGCACTTCGGCAGGGAGAACTACTTACGATTTATGTTATTCTTTCACTTTCATCCGCCATTGCAGGACACGACATGATGCAAACCGTTGTGCCTGTAATTCCGAACGGTTTTTGGTTTGCAACACCTGAAAATGAATGGCAACAACTCTTTTGGCGATATTTGCCCAATTGGATGACGTTGAGTGATTTATCCGTTTTGCAAGATTTTTACGATGGGGATACAACCTTTTATACTAAAAGATATTTGACTGCATGGTGGGAACCGATTTTGTGGTGGACTCTGTTTCTATCAGTTGTAATCTGGGTGATGATTTGCATTGATCTGCTTTTGCGGAAACAGTGGATTGAACGGGAACGGTTGACCTATCCGATTGTTCGTCTGCCGATAGAAATGACACACTCGGATGGCAGGCTCTTTAAAAATAAAATGTTGTGGGTTGGTTTTGCAATTGCAGGCGGGATCGATCTGATTAACGGTATCCACGCCTTTTTTCCTGCTTTTCCAGAGATTCCAGTTCGTAAGGCAAATCTCGGTATGTATTTCACAGAAAAACCTTGGGATGCTATGGGTTGGACACCTATTTATATTCTTTCATTTGGTGTGGGGCTTGCATTCTTAATGCCGTTAGAGATGTCTTTTTCCCTCTGGTTCTTTTACCTATTTTGGAAAGGGGAACGTATCTTGGGTAGGGCAATGGGACTACAGGTATTGCCCGGTTTTCCTTATGACGGGCCGCAAGGTGTTGGCGCATACCTTGCTATAGCCTGCTTTGCGCTTTATGGTGGACGCAAACATATTCTTAACGTCTTCAGAGGTCTCATAGGCACATTCAAAATGAATAATGTTGTGTCGTCGACCGGGAATCTCACAGCTGAAATGCGAGATTCAACAAATTATCGGTGGCCGGTCGCTGGATTGGTAGCAGGAATACTATTTCTTTTTATCTTTTCAGGATATGGTGGGATGGCTGTTTGGATGATTGCGTTGTACTTCCTAATCTATTATCTTCTCGCTTTGGGAATTACGCGTGTGCGGGCTGAAGTTGGACCTCCAACACACGAAATGTTTGTCGCAAATCCAAGGCAATTCATCTTAGACGCATTCGGTTCACGGAAGATTCCACCACAGAGTCTAACGATGATGTCGCTTTATTACGCATTCAATCGCGGGTACCGTGCACACCCAATGCCCCATACGTTGGAAGGATTTAAACTCGTCGAAGTAGCAAATATGAAGGCGAGGAGAATGGTCATTGCAATGATGTGTGCCGTCTTTTTCGGAATTCTCGCCTCGTTTTGGTCATATTTGGTTGTGTCCTATGATATAGGGGCAAATCCGGGTTTGGGAAACGGCGGTTATAACAGGCTACGGACTTGGCTCTATTATCCAAGTGAAACGAATGTCCCCGCCGTAGCATTTATGGGTGTTGGATTTCTTTTTACAGGGTTGTTGTGGTGGCTCCGCACCCGTTTTCCGATGTTTCCGTTTCATCCAACTGGTTATGCTGTAGCGAGCAGTATGTGGACATTTGGTTGGCTCTGGTTTTCGGTCTTTATTAGCTGGGGCATCAAAAACCTTATTTTGCGATTTGGCGGGATCCGTCTCTATCATAGAGTATTACCGTTGTTTTTGGGACTTATTTTAGGTGAATTTATTGTTGGCGGAACATGGGTGTTGATTCGACTTATCTGGGGTGTGTCTGTGTATTCGTTTTATCGATAGACATTGCAATAGGAACTTCTGCTTGTAGGCGCGCTTTGATGAAGTTTAAGAATATAATTCGGTAATTTGGCGAGGTTAGGAAGAAATCAAGAAATCAACGGTATGAACGCCATTTAGGCATTCCCCGGGTATGAACGCCATTTAGGCATTCCCCCAAATCAACGCCACATGCCTTATGGCATCTGTCCAAATCAACGCCAAATCAAGAAATCAAGAAATCAACGGTATGAACGCCATTTAGGCGTTCCTCGGGTATGAATGCCTTTTGGCATTCCCCGTATGGCATTGTCCAAATCAACGCCAAATGCGCCAAATCAACGGTATGAATGCCTTTTGGCATTCCCCGTATGGCATTTGGCGGGTATGAATACCTTTTTGGTATTCCCCGGATGTGGATGCCATTGGCTGAATGCGCTTTTGGCATTCAGCATGATTCCTCGCCTCGCCAGCAGCGGTATATATCTGCCTCGTGCAGAAGGTGAATTACCAAATTAAAGAATAATCTTCATGAAAGCGCGCCGTTACATAGTGTCCACAAATCATGGATTTTCTAAATCTTGCACACATATTTATAGAAGTTTGTTCTCCCACCATTCAAGGTAATCAACATCACTTATGTCAGGTGAAAGACCCCGTTTTTCCATATTTTCGCTATACTTCTCCGCCATATTTTTATCCCAATAGGTAGCAATTTCATCAGATTCAGGAGTTCCCCCCATGTCTCCTGTTGAATCTATCCACGCATCCAATTTTTCGCTCATATCGTTTCGCACGTCATCATACTGTTTATCATCTGCAAGATTGTTAACTTCATGTGGGTCTGCCTGTAAATCATATAGTTCTTCGGCAGGACGCGTTTCTTGTAAGAAATGTTGTTGTGCTTCAGACAATTCCCCTCTTTCGGATAAAATGCGGATCTGTGTCCACAGAGGATATTGCAGTTTTTTATAACCATTGAATTGCATATAAGGCAGTTCAGGATGATAGTTTCGGATGAGTTTGTATTGATGTGTACGGATGCAGCGGATGCGATCATCTGTTCCATCACATCTGTCACGAGCCGCAAAGATTGCATCGCGAGATGTCGCATCAGAACCTAAGAAAATCTGCCCTTGCACATAGCTTGGAATATCAATTCCAGTGAGAGAAAGTGTAGTCGGTGTAAAATCTACACCGCTGACAAGGGCATCACTGACATTTCCTGCTTCAACATTTCCGGGCCATCTCACAATCAAAGGGATATGAATTCCACCGTCATAGAGGAATTGCTTGCAGCGGATATGGGCGCGTCCATGATCGCTCATGAAAAAGACAATTGTGTTATCGGAGAGGCCTTCATCGTCAAGACGTTTGAGAATTCCACCCACTTTCCTATCCAAAATCTGAATGCTTTCAAGATAAAGTGCCCAATCCTTACGGGTAAGCGGATGGTCAGGATAGTAAGGCGGTAATTCAACATCATCAGGATTGATTGGACGTTCTGGATCCGGTTTAAACACGCGATGTGTGTCAGGGATATTGATTTGGGCGTAGAAAGGTTGTCCTTCTGCTCGTTCAGACCAATCTATGCCATCAAAGGGTTGTTCACGTTGAAAATTAAAGTCGGTTTTACCACGACGATTGTAAGGGGGTCCAGGGCTGTTACATGTGAAATATCCTGCCTCCCGAAAACAATCGGTGATGAGTTTCATATCATCTCGTAAAGGCTTTTCGCGATTGCTCCGATGATTATGTGCATCAAAATGGGTTTGATACGTACCCGTAATCAGCGCGGAGCGGCTTGGTGAACAGACTGGACAAGTAACAAAAGCGTTAGAAAATCGTGTTCCCTCTTCTGCAAGCCGATCAATATTTGGTGTTTGCACTGCAGGTGTGCCGTAACATCCCAAATCTGGTGATAGGTCTTCTCCATATATCCACAAGACATTCGGTTGCGTTGTTGCCAAAGTTATCTCCTTTCAATGTTTTGAACAAAAACTATTCTACACCATTCAAATTGTCCACGACATACCGATCTCGGAAAAGCGTTCTACGCAGCGGTGGCATTGACTCAAGTAATTTCGGATGCGGTTTATAAACCCTGGCATAACCGCTATCAACTGGACTATACAGGTTGAAAATCGCTATTCTATCGTTGTCGGTATTTGTCCACGGATTTGCGCTGTGCGTGAGTGCTTCTGTAAAAAAGAGCAGTGAACCCGGTGGACAACCGTAAGTACTCCAGATATCTGACTCTGGATTTTGAATTTCAGATGGTGCTGTATAAACAGATTTATGACTACCTGTTACCAACAGTGTTCCACCCTGCCCTTTTTTTACCTCATTCAACTCCCACACAATGCGGGTATGCGGACTATACCCTTTGCCAGGGAAGGCATT
Organism: Candidatus Poribacteria bacterium; assembly: GCA_965219695.1. Taxonomy (GTDB): domain Bacteria; phylum Poribacteria; class WGA-4E; order WGA-4E; family WGA-3G; genus MSPOR6. The sequence continues at coordinate 288,545 of CBDCOJ010000030.1, forward strand.
ATAATAGTGCACATCACCGGGGAAACGAAGCAAACCGTTGCCGTTATGCGGTCCAAACCCACCCATACCAGGGGTTCGGTAAAACAGATTTGTGCTTTCTACTGTAAAACCGTAGCACTCATGACTTGTCACTGCGGGATGTGCCGTGAATTCATTGAGAAGTGAGACAACAAGCGGATGATCAATTAATTTTTGGAGGGGACCGCCAAGCGTACTCCGTTCATGTTCTGGGATAGAATCGGGTTCATGGTGAAGTCTGTTACTGAATTCACGCATTTCTTTTAGTTCACTGCCTGTAAACACTTCTGGTATTAAAAACCAACCGTGTGTATCAAATGCGTATATCTGTTCAGATGTCAATTCTGGGATGGCTATACCATCGGCGTTGTGAGTTGGCAGCTCACACGTTCCTGCTGGCAAAGATGCTTTAAGAGTGTTGTTTCGCTGCTTTTCCATTTATGTATACCTTCGTTAAATCTCCATAGGATATGCGGAAGTGCGATTACCAAAATCACCGTTGACAACATTCCCTCCTGCGTAAGTCTCTCGAAATAGCGTTTGTCGTTTAGATGGCATTGCTTCCAGAAGTTCGGGGTGCGGCATCCAATTAGACCAACGACTTGCCACAGTATTATATAAATTTGAGACCTTCACACGGTCTACATCAGTGGAATGAGATGTTGCATGTCCATTCATTTGCATTATTGATTCCGTAAGAAGAAAAAGCGATCCTGGTGGACATTCATAAGTATCCCAGAGCGGTGAATTTTGACCCTGCACTGCCTCTGGTGCTGTATATGCAGACTTGTGGCTGCCAGTTATAAACCGAAAATTATTTGTTTCCGCATTAACTTCTGATAATTCCCAAATGGCGCGCGTCAATCCACTCCATGCACGTCCGGGAACGCATCGGTAAATATGAGAATCACCAGGTAATCGGAATAAACCGTTTCCTTTCTGAAATGAAAACTGATTATCAGCTTTTTTCTCTCCTATACCAAAAAGCACATCAGTCTCTTCCAGTCGAAACCCGTAGCAATCCTCACTGGCAGCAGGAGGATATGCTAAAAATTCATTCAAAAATCCAACAACAACTGGATGATCTGCAAGTTTCTGTAATGGACCGCCAAGTCCGCACCGTTGTGGTTCAGGTATGCTGTCAGGTTTGTCGTTCAAACGTTCACAAAATTCACGCATTTCCACTATTTCCGCGTCAGATAAGACACTCGGAATTAACAACCAACCTTTTCGATCAAAGTCATATTTTTGTTTTTGTGTAGGGATAACAACAGATAATCCGTCTGCATTAGTCTGCGTTAACTCCTCGGGTTCAACCTCAACAGCACTACCAAGGTTTTTGTTGACAATAAATGGTGTCTTCGTTGCAAGCTCTCTGTAAGCCATCAAATGCTCCTTTTAACTCAATGTTCACGTAAAGCATTTTAACATGTAATCAATAATCTGTCAAAAACTTCAGAGGCATTCAATTGTCGAGTTTTCCCCTTTATAGTGGATTCTACAATTAACTTTACATCTGAACGGTAGGAGGGAACTCCGATTCCCGACTAACAGTGGTCTCGTCGCGATTCGGAGATCGCTCCCGCCAAATGCCAAAAGCGCATTTGGCGTTGATTTGGCTGAATGCCAAAAGCGCATTCAGCGTTGATTCACAGAATATATGTAAACTTATTTACATAATTTACGACTTGTGCCAGTTAACAATATGTTTTGTTGGTTTTCACATATATTTGCATTAGTGTTATAAACATATCGTCCCTACCAAATCAACGCTATGAATGCCTTTATGGCATTCAGCGGGACTAAAAAGGACTCGTCCGACCTTATTCTATAAACATATCGTCCCTACGGGACTGAAGACCATAAAAATATAAGATAGTGACTTTCAAAATATATTCTTTTGTGAAATACAGTTATGTAAATAGTTATTTAGCACAACTCGTTAATTAAACACTAATTATTTCAAATTACAAAAAGCAAAATTGTTGAAAAAAAAATTTGTAATTCAGAAATTTACAGGTTAAAATTACTCAACTAATTTCTAATGTGCATTTTGAAATCAAATACGAGTTAAAATTATGTTTTACGATACCAAAAATTCAGAAACCTATACAGTAGAATCACGTTGTTAACCCAAAAGTTGTATGTCAATGGCATGAATAGATTTGATGTTAAAAACCTGATTTATGGTTTTTCAATATGTCTAAACATATACTTGACCTAATAATATTAGGTTTACTATTTAGTCAGGAGGATGTTCCCAACCCAGTGTTCGTGTACTCAGCATTGTTTATTGTTCCGAAAGATGCTCCACTTGAATTTTGTGCATTAACGTCTTAATTTAATGTTCACTGAAAGAGAGTCACATAAGTGAAGTAAAGCTGATTGTGGAAAAATTCCATGATAGTGGCATGTTTTGCTATGAAGTGCATCTTGGCGAATTTATAGCCAACTCATATAGATTGAGTCAAGCATGCAAGCAAAGTTAGGTCGTTTGTACCGAGCGCCAATCAATATGCATACGCTAAAAGGTGAACAAGGAGAATTTGCGCACCTAAAAATATTAAAAGAAAAATGTTTAATTTTGTTTGTAGTAGTATTCTTAATAGTTTTTGTGATGCCAGCGGAGAGCCAATTTACTGACTTACCGAAAAATGTGAAGTTCGTAGATATTGGTGTAACTGGTAATGGTGTTGTACAAACGCTTTCCTTGACCTCTGTGTTCCCGTTAAGTAATATCAACGGTTGGGCAGGATTTTTTGGGTCACGTGTTTCAGGTGAAGAAGGCGTAATTTCTGAAATGTTTAAAATCCACATTGAGGGGGAGATAGAAGTCAAAAAATACGTGTTTGAGATATTTTCTTATTTCGAACGTAACATTACCGATGGGAATGCATTGATGGCTCAATTAGGAGGTGCAATTGAACCGGCGAAATATAAAAAAGGTTCTCTCAGTGTTACCTCTAACTTTGGTTACTTTATTGAGAATATTCAGCCCTTTGACAATTTCGCAATAAGAAAATTTGATCCAACTTCATTTAGATGGTTAATTTCTTCTTCTGTTGATTGGAAAAAACTCAATACGGAATTAACTTTTACACCAGAAATAGGATTTAAAAACTATAGAGTCTGTGCAGAGCCTGTCGTATCGTTCGATCTCACAACTCGTTTAGAGTTACGATTAAGCGGTGCTTTAACTTACAATAGTGAGCCATTAATAGATAATATAAGATATAATTATATGTCAATTTTGCGGATTACTTTATAGCGGCGTGCCGCTATTTAGATATTAAATTACATCAGGACATAATTTTGCTGGGTTGACACTCCATTCCATTGGAGTGTCAATCTTTTTTAAGTACACATTGATCGCAAGATACCATTTTGCATATATAGTGGACTATAGAAATAATTCCACATTTCCTCTGTAGGAGCGATCTCCGAATCGCGACAGAAACTTAGGAACAGTCGGGAATCGGAGTTCCCTCCCGCCAAATGCCAAAAGCGCATTTGGCGTTGATTTGGCTGGATGCCATACGCGCATTCAGCGTTGATTCACAGTTCAGGAATGTAGCGTTAATTCTAATCTCTACCATATACAAGATCACTCTTTTGACATATTTCTTGACATTTAGGCACTTAAAGGATAATATATATACGTTCTTTCTCTTTGCAATACATAAATAGAGCGTACCTCATAAATAGGATTTGTTGGTTCGTTATGAGTTGATTCTCTTTGTAGGAGGGAACTCCGATTCCCGACAGGTCGCGATTCGGAGATCGCTCCTACAGAATTTTGAAATCGGGTTTTCAAAACCCTCCAACTATTTATGAGATAGGTTGTAATTATATTATCTATAGATTTCAGAGATTGTTGCCAATCAGATCGAAAAGATCTAAATAAGTGTTTAAAATCACGTTTGCATTGCTCTTTACAATTTCTTTTGTTTTGCCAGCATTTTGCCAGTTTGCTGACCTGCCAACCGATGCGAAAACAGTAGATTTTGGGATTTCCGGTGACATCGGTTCGCAAACGCTGTCTCTAACTGCAGTCTTACCTTTCAAAAATATAAACGGTTGGGGAGGTATCTTTGGCTCGCGTGCTTCTGATGATGATGGAGTGGATTCTGAAATAGTCAAGATTCATATACAGGGAGGAATGCGTGTCAACAAATTTGGGATCGAAGCATTCACAGATTTGGAACGGAACATTACCAAAGGAAGTGCATTGACCTCACAGATCGGGAGTTATATTCGACCAGGGATATATGAAAAAGGCACACTTCGTATCTCTGGAGGTGTTGGCTACTTCATTGAAAATATTCAACCTCATAAAGACCTTACAATACGTAAATTTGACCCTACTTCGTTTCGCTGGTTGGCGTTTTCTTCTGTAGGGTGGAAAAGGTTGAATACGGTATTGAAATTCACACCAGAAGTAGGTTTTAAGAATTATAGGTTTTCGGCAGAACCCGCTCTTACTTTTGATCTTACAACTCGGCTTGGCTTGCGTTTGAGCGGCTCTTTAACTTACAATAGTGCACCATTAACAGAGAACTTGCACTACAAATATCTATCAATTTTACGAGTCACACTGTAACAGTTAAATTGGTGTTTATATATTTTCAACAAACAGGGAATTATTCGCTTGGTCGTTTAATTCTTTTGATGAGCGATATTTTGACAACATCGATTAATGAATATATTTCAACAATGAGGGAAATCAAATAATGCTTTCAAAGTTGGGACAACAATCGCGATCCGGATTTGGTGGTAATTCCCCACAACCACAACACGGACACGGTTTTGGCACTGCTCCTGTCTTTCTTGCATCAATCAGTACAATTCTCGGTGCAATTCTTTTCTTACGTTTTGGTTACGCTGTAGGAAATGTAGGACTCTTAAGGACACTTGCCATCATTGTACTCGGGCATCTCGTGACAATTCCAACAGTTCTGGCTGTATCTGAGATAGCAACAAATAGACGTGTGGCTGGTGGTGGTGCGTACTATATCGTTAGCCGATCATTTGGTACAAGTATAGGTGGCACCATCGGTATTGCCTTATATATTTCGCAAGCCATCTCGATAGCGTTTTATATGGTTGCGTTCGCAGAAGCCTTTGTACCTCTTTTTAATTTAATCAAAGATGAGTACATGTTAAAAATCTCCTATGAGCCTCGTTTTTTGAGTGTTCCGTTTACATTAATACTTATTGTGATGATGTTGACCAGAGGGGCTAATATAGGAGTTTCAATGCTGTGGATCATCTGTGCAATTCTGGCAGTCTCACTTATCGCTTTTTTTATGGGTGGAGTAGTGACAGACACTGCCCCTGAGCTTGCAAATGGGGCGTCCGAAGTTGTAGGTGAGACGACACCCGAAGGTGAGGATAAGATACCTGAAATTGTAGAACAGGAACCTGAGGAAACCCGTCCGAGGGGAGGAAGCATCACAGCATATATTCCGAATGGTGATCCGTTTGGTATGGTTTTCGCTATCTGTTTTCCAGCATTCACAGGAATGATTGCCGGTTTAGGGTTATCGGGTGATCTCAGGAACCCTCAAAGAAGCATTCCTCTTGGCACTATCGCCGCAACGCTTGCAGGCATGGTCATATATGTTCTTGTCGCTATTAAACTGTGGCAGTGTGCCACACCAGAGCAACTTGCTGATACAGACAGAATCGTTATGGCAGACATATCGGTATGGGGACCTATAATATTTATTGGATTAGGCGCGGCATCGTTTTCATCCGCGCTCGGTTCAATTATGGTAGCACCGAGAACGCTGCAGGCACTTGCCAGGGACAATGTTCTACCGATTCCGGGCTCAAACCGCCTGATGCGAACAGGTGTTGGAAAAACACAAGAACCTGTGCCAGCAACTTTCGTATCCGGTGCTATTGCAATTGTGTTTGTGGCAATAGGTGAACTCAACTTCATTGCCCAGATTCTCACAATGTTTTTTTTGGTGACTTACGGCGCGTTATGTGTTGCTTCGTTCCTTGAACATTTTGCAGGTAATCCATCCTATCGACCGACCTTCCATTCCCGCTGGTATGTATCATTATTAGGCACTGTGATGTGTGGGTTGATGATGTTTCAGATAAGTGTGTTATACGCATTTATCTCAATTTTTCTCATATTAGCAATTTACATTGGTCTCCGCCGCGGACACAGTGAACAACGCGGTATGATAGGGATCTTTCAAGGAGCAATGTTCCAGTTAACCCGTTGGCTGCAGACTACCTTACAAAAAAATAGGGCAAATTTCTCGGAAAGCGGGTGGCGTCCTTCAATTGTCGGCATCACCCAATTCGGTGAACGGCGGCTTGGACATTTCGATCTACTGCGTTGGCTCTGCCAACGACAAGGTTTCGGACAGTTTATCCAATTTTTCCCCGGAGATTATTCGTTTCCTGAAGAGATTTCAGCACGCATTCATGTTGACGCGCTCATCCAACAATCGGAGGCAAGTGGTGCCGGTATTTATGTTGATTCCCTTATTTGTCCGACGTTCCAACTTGCCTTAGCACAAGTACTGCAGATGCCAGGAATCTCTGGCTTGCCAAACAATTCTATCCTACTCGAGTTTGATCAAGACAATCCCGAAGAAATCCCGGAAGTTCAGCAAGGTGCCAGTCTTGCTGTGGAATCGTTATTTAATGTCTTGATACTACGATCAACAAAACACCGTTTTGGTTATCGTTCATCAATTCATGTTTGGGTAACAGATGACAATATCGCTAATGTTCCAATGATGTTATTGCTTGCATATATTCTGGTGGGACATCCCGAATGGAAGCGAGCGAAAATCCGCCTCTTCGCTTGTTCTGCTTCTTGGGATACTGAACTTGATGCTGATGAACTCTCAACAGTCATCAAAGAAGGAAGACTACCCATTTCAATGCAGAATGTAACATCTGTATCTTATGAAAGTGAAGAAGCATTGGAACAAGAAGTTGCACTCAGATCCGCCCAGGCAGATTTAGTTATCGCGGGATTAACTGCTGATGATATAAATTCTACTGACTTAGATTACGTACTGCAACGATATCAAGGTGTAAATGATGTGTTGTTTGTCCACTCAATTGAGCCGATTGCAATCGATTAAGTACCTATTGTGTGTAGTCAAAAACGGATAAGATAGCGTAAGATGGGCGATTTTTTTCAACAATTTGGGGACTTTCTTAATAGTCCTGTAATTACTTTGGATGAATCTGTAAAGGTCTTCCAAATCGTAAAGTTCGTAGGATTTTTAGCAATATCGTTGCTCATTGCAGGACTTTTACGTCGCTGGTCCCGCCGCCTCTTTAATCGGTTGAATATATCGGAAAACATTGAAGATCGATTGCTTGCTGTTTTATTCCTAATCGTTATGATAATTGCGATAAGTTTTGCTTTCCAATTTGCTGGAATAAGCACTGGTGGCTTTGGCAAAGTTCTTCATTATGATCTGACCACACTTTTTCAACCTTCACAAGAAGCGATTCAAACCGATACTGGTGAAAAACCTTCGCCAGTAGTGGAAAACACAGAAAAAAGTAAATTGACCTTAGCAAATCTTTTTTATGTTTTTGCTATCGTCTTCAGCATGTTTGTCCTGTCTAAGTACGCGCAATGGGTATTACGTAGGCAAGTATTACAAGCCTTTCAAATTGAGAAGCACACCCAATTCGTAATACTTCGCATTTTTCATCTCCTCCTGATCACAACTGGTATCCTCATCAGTCTCAAAAGCCTGGGGATGAATTTCACAAGTTTAGCGATTATTTTCGGTGGATTGAGTATTGGTATCGGTTTCGGTTTGCAGAATTTAGTATCAAACCTGATATCAGGGTTGATACTAATTTTTGAACGTCCTATAAAAATCGGGGATTTAGTAGAAATCATGGACGTTGACATATTCGGTAGGGTGAGTAGTATCAATCTCCGTTCAACAGTGATTATGGCAGTTGATGAAAAGGAAATTATTGTTCCAAATTCACAATTAATTACTGAACCAGTTCATAATCTGACCCATTATAACAATCGCTTTCGGGTTCGCGTGCAGGTAAGTGTGTCGTTTAATTCAGACGCAGAACTTGTTAAAAATGCTTTAATTGAGGTGGCGCATGCACACCCTCAAGTGATTAAAGAACCAACCCCTGAAATGGATAACGTTACAGCACCGTTTGTCCGATTTACTAATTTTGGTGAGTCGTCCTTAGATTTTGAATTGTTAGCATGGATTCCAGATTCGTTTGAGCGTTTTGATGTTGCAAGCGATCTTCATTTTATGATTTGGGAAAAGTTTAAAGAATGCAACATCACAATCCCTTTCCCGCAACGGGATGTGCATCTTTACTCAGAAGAACGGTAGGAAGAAATTAGGGGCAACAGTTACTGCGATTCTACGGAGGCATCTATCGTGATGCCTGAATGTCGAATGACCTCTCCTTTTACGAGATAATACACCTCCTCGCCTATATTCGCTGCCAAGTCTCCAACCCGTTCCAAATGCCGAAAAAGAAGTAGAAAACTGATACCAGATTGAATAAGTTGCGGTTGATCAGCCAAAATAGCACAAAGTTCACTGACCATCTCTTCATAGAAAGTATTAACTTGATTGTCGCGTTCGCGGAGTTCTTTTGCCAGTTCCGCGTTCCTATTTACAAGCGCATCAAGCGCATCTTTGACCATCTCTTGAATTATACGGGTGACAGAAGGAAGATCAACAAACGGCTGCATCGGCGGGTATGCCAAAAGTTCAATGCTGCGCCTGGCAATAGAAACACATTTGTCGGCTAATCTTTCAATATTCCGATTAACCTTCAGTGCCATAGTTAAATAGCGTAATTCAAAAGCGACAGGTTGGTGACGGGCAATTAGTTGGATACATCTTGCTTCAATTTCATTTTCAAGTTTGTCAACTGTATCATCAACTGCGATTACACATTGTGCCAAATCCTCATCACGGTTTAGGACTGATTGAACAGCATCGTGCAACATGTTTTCTGCAATCCCGCCCATTTTAAGGAGTTGGTGCTGAAGTGCTTTGAGTTCTGATTCAAGATAATGTTGCATGATCCTCCTCGCGTGTTTAGATTAACCTAACCTGCCAGTAACATAGTTTTCTGTTCGTTTGTCTTTCGGGTTTGTAAAAATTTGTTCAGTTTGTTGAAACTCCACTAATTCGCCATCATATAGGAATCCAGCGACATCGGACACCCTTGCAGCTTGTCGTCTTTTATTCGTAACAAAAATTAAAGTGTAACGGTTTTTGAGACTCTGAACAATCGCTTCAAGTTTCGGTGTCTCAGCTGCATCCAGCTGCTCACACGGTTCGTCAAATATCAGAATTTCTGGAGCACCTGCCAACGCGCGTGCAATGCAGAGTCGTTGTTGTTGACCATTAGACAAAATATCAGGTGATGCATGAAGGTCCTTATATACTTCTTTCCAGAGTTGTGCCTTTCTGAGGCTTTCTTCGACGGTGGTATCAAGTTGAGCGGACTGTTTTACGCCACGGAGGCGCGCACTATATGCCACATTTTCGTAGATGGATTTGCGGAAAGGAATAGGTTTTTGGAAAACCATACCTATCTGCCGAGAAATTTTAGACGCTTTCAACTTTGGCGTATAAAGTTCATCTCCCTTATAGAGTATCTGCCCTGTCAGTTTGAAATTCAAAGTCAAATCATTCAATCGGTTAAAGCAACGCACTAAGGTGGTTTTGCCACTATTTGATGGACCAATGAAAGCTGTTACCTGCTTCGGTAACACATCAAAAGTGAGGTCCTTAAGTATCTGATCTTCGCCGTACCATACATTTAAATTGTGTACTTGCAAGATAGGGTCTGTCTTTCGTGATTGCATGCTTTCGTTGAATCCTAATGTAAAACCCCTGCAAAACCTGAGAGTTTTAGGTTAAATTAGTTTTCTTTTTAAGAAAACTTGATATCACACTGGATATGAGTGCAGACGATAGAAGCACAATTACACTATTTGGAAAATTAAATGTGTTTCCTGATTGTGGCGAATGTTTTTTCCAGATATAAACGACGATGATTAGTGCAGCAACTGCCGACGCGCGTGAAATCGCAGCACAAATTCCAGCAACAATTGTAGAAATAGCATTTGGAAAAACATGGCCAACAACCACCCGCCACCTGTTTGCCCCCAATGCAAAAGCTGCTTCCCGAACAGAAATATCAACGCCTCTAATAGCCTTTTGCGTTGACTGAATGGTAATTGGCATCACAAGTAAAACAGTTGTGAACGCGTGTGTGAAAAACGAACTCTTTCCTGACTGAAAAACAAAAAAGTAAAGTCCCAGCAGTCCATATAATAGTGAGGGGATAGATGCCAATATCGCAATTTGGCGTTCTATAACTCGGTATTTCCAACTTATTTCAGCCATCCATTCTTCTAAGTAAAAGGCAATTGCAATACTTAAAAGTATTGATCCTAATAAAATGGGCACCATCCGATAGAGATTTTCTTGTAGAACAGAATATGAGTCTGGAGCAGTCTCATCAGATGTTAAACCACTTTCTACAAATGGAGTCCCTTTAGTGAAATTCCAAAAAAGTATGAATGCAACAACCAGCGTAATTAAGGCGATGCTCTGATAAATCAGTTCCGCCAAATGCCACACGCGCATTTGGCGTTGATTCTGCCTCTTCATGATATTAACATTTCATCAAGAAATGCTTGTCTCCGGACAGGCACTTATTCAAATCTTCATAAAATTACAATACTTTAGAACACCCTAAATTTAACCTATCCATACCGCATCTGCACATAATCTGCTGTTTTTGGATGTTCGGGGGTCTCAAACAGTGCCTGTGTTTCCCTATGTTCAATGAGTTCTCCGAGGAACATGTAAATACATTCTGTACTGACCCTACGTGCTTGTGCCATATTATGTGTCACGATTAAAAACGTGTAAGTTCCAGAGAGAACCGACATCAGTTCTTCAACAGCGAGAGTGCCTTTCGCATCAAGTGCCGAGCACGGTTCATCCATTAAGATAATCTGTGGTTTGAGGGGCAACAAGCGTGCGATACAGAGTTTTTGTTGCTGCTCAAGTTGCAATGATGTTGCCCGTGTCTTCAGTTTATCTTTCAAATCGTCCCACAAAAAAACAGAGGTAAGCGCTTCTTCAACAATCTCATCAGATTGCGAGCGTGTCAAACTTCCAAATGGGGAATGAATGCGCAAACCGAATAATATGTTATCATAAACTGAAATCGGCAGCGGATTCGGACGTTGGAATACCATACCCACTGTTTTTCTCAACTCAAGCAGAGAGACATCCGGATCGTATATATTTTTCCCTAATATTTTTATCTCACCTTTTGTCGTAACGTTACCGTATCGTTCATTTACTCGGTTGAAACAGCGGAGGAGTGTCGTTTTTCCACATCCAGAAGGTCCAATCAGTGATGTTATTTTCCCTGCTGGAATTTTAACACTTACGTCAATCAGTGCTTGAAAATCACCGTACCAAAGACTAAGATTTTGTGTTTCAATGCTGTGGTTATCTGTTTCCAAGTAAGATTCTCCTCTTTCTACCATTATCCAAAGTTCCCGTTGACGTAGTCATAGGTGGATTGACTCGCAGGATTATCGGAAAAAATTACATCTGTCTCATCAATTTCAACCAAGTCTCCATTTAGCATAAAGGCGGTGCGATTTGCCAACCTTTTTGCTTGCTGAACCAAATTTGTGACGAGTAAAATTGTCATCTCATTTTTTAGTGTTTTGAGTACATCTTCAATACGCATCGTAGTTATGGGATCAACTGCAATAGAGAATTCATCAAGACACAAAATCTCCGGTTGATGTGATAACGCCCTGGCAATTGTCAATCGCTGCTGTTGTCCCCCCGAAAGTTTCGTGCCAAGGCTATCCAATCGGTCCTTCACTTCATCCCATAATGCTGCTTGTTGAAGACATCGCTCAACAATCTCATCCAATTCCGCTGTATTACGAAGTCCTGACGTTCTCGGAGCGAAGGCAACGTTGTCGTAGATAGATAATGGCAAGCCTACTGGCAACGGCAACACCATTCCGATCCGTCTGCGTAAGCCGTGCACATCACCAATAGAATAGATGTCAACCCCGTCAAGTTTCACTGAACCTTCAACGTTTGTATCTTGTGCAAATTCCAGCGTTCGATTGATGACTTTTAACAAAGTCGTTTTCCCCGATTGTGCCGGTCCGATGATGCCGAGTATTTCGTTTTCGTGGACATCAAAGGAAATTCCGTTTAGTGCGGGTTTGTCTCCATAATGAACCTTCAGGTCGGAAATCTCAATTTTGTTTTGCACGTTTGCCTCGCTTCTCTAACTTTTCGGTATTCTTACCAGTGCTTTCTTAAAATTTGTCCTAATCTAAATGTGCCGAAAACTATCCAGATAAAGCATGCTATGGATATTAATGAACCAACTGCAGCAGTTAATATACAAACAAGTTTCCCACCGAATGTCAGGGGATATATACTTCCGTAACCGACTGTTGTTAATGTTAGTAAAATATACCCTATTGCATCCGAAATTGAGCCAAACGCTTCAGGTTGAGTCTCTCTTTCAAAGTAGTAGAGACCACAAGCACAAAAGAAAACCAGGACCAGTAATAATACAACTGCAGCCAAGAATTTCCGGATGATTCCCACTTTATTTTTCATCATCCTCACTATCTTCATTTAGTTCTTCTTCAACTCTTGCCTCAGTCAGAACAGAGGCTAACAATCCTGATGGGATGGCAATGAGCCCGACACCGACTAAAGCAACTAAAGCAGTGAAAATTTTACCTCCGGCGGTCACTGGATACACATCGCCATAACCAATTGTGGTTAGCGATACGATTGCCCACCACATAGAATCAAGGATAGAACCAAAATCCTCAGGTTGTGCATCCTTTTCAAAGAACCAAATGCCACAGGCAGATAAATAAACTAATAAGGAAGATAGAATTACAAGCGCCAGAAGTTCCCTTTTGACTCCACCTAATGCCTCGATCATTCTATCCACTGCCAAGATAAATCGGGTGGCTTTAAATATCCTGAAAATCCGTAAGAATCTGAGAACACGTAGCACACGAAACCCAGGAATCAGCACAAGAGACGGTAAAATTGCAAGCAGATCAACAATCCCAAAGAAACTAAATATAAATTCTTTTTTAACTGGTGCGGTGTAAATACGTAATATATATTCTGCGGTAAACAGTACAAGAAAAGTCCAATCTACAATCTCAAAATGGATTTTATATTTATCAAAGGCTGATTCCGTTTCAAGCACAAAGACAACTGCTGAGGCAAGAATCAGAAATTGAATAATTCCGCTAAAAACAGCCCCTTCGACGATTTCTCCTAATTTTTTTTGTAAGTCAGATTGTCCTCCGTTATCATCATTCAACATGGGTAACATCCTATTTTACGCCTTCTGGCGAGATAGCAAATTTCAGTTTAGAAACGAGGTTGCCAGCTTGTGGCACCACAAATCTTCCATACCTGAAAGGTTACCACCTCTTTCGCGTTCTAAGATATATCCTTAGTATAATTGCTGCAGCGTTTACAAGTAGAACACTACCGACCAACACAATTGCTGTGCCATAAGGGATGCCCTCTGTTACATCCGGTACCTGTGTTGAAATCGTATAGAGGTGTAATGAAAGTGCCATACACTGGTCTGTTATATTATATGCAAAAGGGTTTCCTTCCGCAATAGCTTTATAGAATACTGCTCCAGTAAACATAATCGGTGCTGTTTCTCCAGCTGCACGAGAGACTTGTAAAATGACACCTGTAAGAATACCACTGATTGAATTGGGTAACACAATTCGTCTGATGGTTTGCCAGCGCGTTGCCCCCAGGTTCCAGCAGGCTTCTCGGAAAGATATCGGGACTGCTTTTAGTGCCTCAGTCGTGCTTGCAATAATAACAGGAAGCGTCATAATCGCCAATGTGAGAGAAGCTGCTAAAATAGACTCACCTAAACCTGCAAACAACACAAACGCCCCAACGCCAAACAATGCATGCACAATACTTGGCACACCAGCCAGATTCACGACTGCCAAGTTTACAATTCGCGTGAACCAATTATCACGCGCATATTCATTGAGATAAACAGCAGCAAATACACCAATCGGTGCTGCGACTAATAGTGAAACCACTACCAGATAAATTGTTCCAAGAAACGGTGCCCACAATCCTCCCGCGCGCATGTTATCCCTGGGATTTGTAAACAGAAAATCAAGAGATAACACTGGTAGTGCTTTATAGAAAAGGTATCCGATAATTAAAAGCAACGGCAGGATCATCAGACAGGTCATTAGTAAAAAGAAAATCTTGACCACATTTTCTATAAATCGGTTTTGTCTTCCGACGTCTGTTTCCGTGAACATTGCTTCTGGTGATATGTCTGTATTGCTATTCATATATTCCTCAAAACACTTGTTAACTTTGACGAATCCCCTTGATGACCAAATCAGCGATGAGGTTCACCACGAACGTAATAGAAAAAAGGAGGATACCGATGATAAATAGGACCTGATAATGTTCATCACCCCTTGCGACTTCACCTAATTCCGCTGCAATTGTTGCTGTAAGTGTACGAATCCAAGAAAGCGGTCCAGACGGAATGTTAACTGAATGTCCTGTTGCCATCAAGACTGCCATCGTTTCACCGATAGAACGGGCTGCGCCGAGTAAAACTGCTGCCAATAACCCATTTTTCGCTGCAGGTAAAAGCACACGGTAAATTACTTGCCATCGAGTCGCGCCGAGCGCTTCTGCTGCTTCACGATAGGAATCCGGAACTGCTTTCAAAGCATCCTCCGCGATAGAAACGATAATCGGAACACTCATAAGTGCCAGCATAATACCACCGTTTAGCATTGTTAAACCGATTGGGGCATTAAAAACTGCAATAATTAGCTGATTCATCAATGTTAAACCGATGAATCCCCAAACGACTGATGGAATCGCAGCAAGGAATTCGATAACGATCTTGAATGTCTCTCTCAACGTTGGACTACAGAATTCTGACACAAAGATCGCTGCACCAAGACCAAACGGAACGGCAATTAACATCGCTAATGAAGTAACACTAAACGTGCCGAGAATTAAAGCGAAAGTGCCGTACCTTTTATTTATTTCAGGTTCTCCAAGGGTTGAATTCTCCTTGATTGCTTGTGATGTCGGATACCACTCTTGACTTGTCAAAAATTCCCATACATCTAAACCACCAAAGAGGAATCCTGCCCCCTCCTTAAAGACAAAAAAGAAAATGCCAAAAACAAAGATTATTGCACTAACCCCGCATATACTAATATATACATCAATTACAGCTTCGGATGAGGTTTCTGAATCCGGTCCGTACTGATTACTCCCTTCTGTGCCTTTCGTAAAACCTAATTCGATGATTGTCCAGAGTCCATTGACTATTGCGATTAGATGAATTACTGTCAACCATCCAGACGATGGCTGTGCTGACATCACAAAAAAGACGGCAATTAGTGGTATAAAATGAAACAGTACCCACCACGTTGACTTGTTTTTGTCATGCCAACGTTTTGCGGTAACTGCTAAGTGGATCCAAACAAGGACTAATAATGGGAGAAATCCGAGTGATATTTTGGTAGGAAAATCATAAGCAATTGCGAAAATTGCAAAGATTGTAAAAATTGGCAAGTTCAGCAGCCACCATGCTGCTCTGTTGATTCTCCCTTTATAAGAGAAACAAATTTGAAAAAAATTCATTTTATACAGAATGTTCCTTTAATTGTTCTCTAAAGGTACAAAGCCGAGTTCTTCAACAATCTTTTGTCCCTCTGTCGATAAAATCCAATCCAGATATGCTTTCGCCTCCCCCGAAGGTTCGCCGAGGGAATACATATACAAAGGACGCGCAATTGGATAAGTTTTAGCAATAACGTTCTCCAGGTTCGGCGCGTAGGACGGTTCATCGGGAGCAGTTGCAACTTTTAACATCTTGACATGATCAGTCGCGTATCCCATGCCGCTATAGCCGATAGCACAAGGTGTTCGTCCTATAACTTCCACCACGTCTTTGGAACCGTGTAAGTCTAAGGAGCCAAGTTCAAAGTCACGCGCTTTACCAAAAAGTGCTTCTCTGAAATAGAAGTATGTCCCAGAGTTGGACTGACGACTGATGCGGATAATTTTATCACTTTTACATCCAGAATTTGCAATGCCAAGCTGATCCCATTTGGTTATGTTCCCTTCCTCACCATATATTTCTGCGAGTTCCGGAATAGTAATTTTGTCCAAAGGGTTTTCTTTGTGAACATAAACAGCGAGCGCGTCATACCCAACAATAAACTCAATGGGTTCTCTGCCTGTGTTCTCCAAAGCTTGTTGCTTTTCTTTGTCTTTCACCTGTCGGCTACAGTTTGCAATATCCACAGTGCCGTTGATTAACGCGGCAACACCTGTTCCCGAACCACCCCCAGATACTTCAACAGATACAGTGTCAGCAACGCCTCTATATGCTTCTGCCCACGCCTGTGCTAAGTTTACCATTGTGTCAGAACCTTTGTTCTTAATAATAGATCGTCCCGTTTCTTTATCGGCTCCGTTTGCCTCCTGTTTATCAGATGAATCACCGCGTATGACAAAACCGTATATTGAAAAGACGAGAATGCTTATGATAGCGTAACTTAGCCAGTCTCTTTTTGGCATCAATTTACCTCTCTACCCAATTTTCTGTTAATTATAACAATCAATTGTTACGAAAATGAGACAAAATTGTGGTTTTTCATAACGACTATTGAGTAGAGCGAATTGTTGTCAGATTCGAAATGCTATCTAACTTTTGGTTACTGTCGTTGTAGACTTCCAACCCTACTTGAGTCCCATCAATCGAGAACAAGCAGAAGTGTTTATCAATCGTGAACGCTTTGACCTTGTCAACCCACGGCACAGATTTGTCCTGCACATAATAAGGCGCACCGCAACCACCACTGATAATCTGCCATACAGGAAACTCAAATTCTGGATTGATTGTTGAATCAATCAAAGTGCGGCTGTAGTTATGTTCGTCCCCACAAAGCACGGCTAACACTTTTGACTTGCTTGAGACGATTTTCCAAAACCGATTTCGCATATCAATCACATCACCCATCGGCACATTTTTATCGTTATAACCACCAAGTTCACCTTGTCCTGGAGTTCCCCAATACATCGCATCTTTGACATGTCCACCGTTCGGGAAAGGTGGTTCATGAAGAATAATGAACACCCAATCCACATTCAGATCTTTTTGGGCAGCATCCAATTCTTTTTCTAACCATTCCATTTGGTTTGGCATAACATACCCTTCCCTATTACCGCCGAGGTTTTTTAGGGCAAGATTGATCGCTGTTTTATCCTGCGATTTCTGACCGAACGCGCTTTGATTCCTATAACCGGTTGACCAATAATTTGAGTTCAAAGAAATAAAATGGGTTCTGCCATAAGTAAACGAATAGACGTTTTCATCATAAGACGGTCCTACATCGGCACCACCCATATCAGTGTTTCCCTTTGTCTCAGGTTTTGGCACATCTAACCAATAGCGACTACCGCGAGGATTAACAAATTCTTTTGCGAAAATTGCTTCAGCACTCTCTGCACCAACTGTGCCAGTAAATTGGATGTAGTATTCACCTTGCTTGAGATGCGGTGCTTCAACCTTATAATACTTCCCAACCTGCTCATGATTACCAATAGATTCGTAGAAAGGGATATTTGCCCCGACAGGTTGGATTGTTCGCTTCCATGTCTCAAGTTGCCACTCATAATCTTTCACATCAGAAGTATAGCCGTTAATCAGGTCTCCACCGAAACAGATAAAATCTGCATTTTTATTATAGAGTTCTATTGCGAAACGCCCAAGGTCTTTGGCATTGACCCCGTTTTGCGCACGTTCTCCCCCGCCGACTCCAGCACGCGAGTCCGACATAAATCCAAACTTGAATGGGACTCTATTTCCAGGAGATGGTGCTGTTTTAAAAGTATATGATGGCGTCCAAATGCCGTAATTTACTTGGTAGGTATAGATTGTATCCGGTTTCAGCTTCGTTAGAGTAACCTCATGGCGGATAGCAGGATCCAAGGATAAAAACTCCCGATTATCTGACAAAACACTTCCTTTTGTAGGCGTATCAGTTTCCCAAGAAATGACTGCAGAATCGTGCGTAACAAGATCAACAAATGGACCTTCTGTCAAAGTAACAAGTGATGTGTAAGTGCCTGTCTTCGGTTCTCCGTCACGCTTGTAGCGTAAACGTCGGTCATAAGCACGTGTTGTTTGAACGCGCGAATCGAAAATCTCTATGCGGTAAACTATTGCGCCTCCGTTGTTCACGATCAAACCCGTATCGTAATGCACATCCTCAAGTTTGGATATATCCAATTTGATTTGATGCCGCGTTTTGTTGTCTTCAATATGTGTTCCTTTTGCGACCTTACGATATCGGGGTGTTGTCAAGTAGCCTTCTGTATGTGGAACACCGTAGTATGCTACTGCTGCAGGGGCATCTATTAACGTCTCAAATTCCACAACCGCTGATGAACCTTTAAACCCCGTTACGACAGGTTCTGTTGCTAAAAGCATATCTTGACGATAATCTATTGATGTCCAAGTTAATGTTTGTGCAAGGACTGCTGTGGTGATAAAAAGCAGTCCGATGCATGTGAAAATATGTTTCATTTTAGTTTCCTTTCGTTTAATGTATACTACGATTTTACATGAATTCTCTGGATTATACTACTATTTTGTCACAAAAATCTTTGGTTTGTATGTTAAAGATGTGGCAATTACACTACCTTAGAGATACTAACTATTATAGGTTGTGTTCCCCGTCCCTCGCCTATACCTATTTGTCTGAACCATGATTCACAGGATTATGGGTTTCCAAAATTTTTATGTCAATGTCTATTTTATCTGAGAAATCTGTGTAAACCGTATAATCCACGTTCCAAAGAGAAAAAGGTTGAAAACAAAAACAGGACGCTCCTACGGAATTACCCATTGTTATTTAGTTTTATGAATTACCTATTGATGAGTGTTACTAAAAGTTAATTCCGTAGGTCCAAATCAACGCCAAATGCGCTTTTTGGCATTTGGCGGGTTTCGCTATCGCTCTACCTGACCTACAATATCACTGTAAAAATTTAACATTTGTGACAAAATACATCAAAAAACCGAAAACTAAATAGCCCTGGGAATTACCAAATATCGTTTGAATACCTTAGCCAATTATGATAGAATGTAGGTTAAAGCATTCCATCCTAACGCCTTTTTTAAGGAGAATCACATTGCAATCCAAATTCCAAGAACTTAAAAATCGTCTCATTGAGGTAAATGACATACAATCCGCATCAGGACTTTTGCACTGGGACCAATCAACTTACATGCCACCCGGTGGTGCTGCAGCACGCGCTCGGCAAACCGCGACACTCAGCCGTTTAGCACACGAAAAGTTTACTGACCCGGCCATTGGTAAACTGCTTGACGCGCTCACATCTTATGGAGAGAGTCTCGGTTACGATTCCGACGAGGCAGGTTTGCTCCGTGTCACCAGAAGAAAATATGAGCGCGCCATAAAAATCCCCGCAGAATTCATGGCAGAGGTCACAACCCACACATCAGAATCGTATCAGGTTTGGACAGAAGCCCGTCCTGCGAATGATTTTGAGAGGGTGCGTCCTTATCTTAAAAAAACACTTGAATACAGTCGTCAAGCTGCCAATTTCTTCCCAGGATATGATCATATTGCCGATCCACTGATTGAACCGAGAGATTACGGTATGAAAGCAGCCGATGTCAGCCGCGTCTTTGGCGAACTGCGTAAAGAGCTCGTCCCTATTGCATCTGCCATCACCTCACAAAATCCTGCAGACGATTCATGTCTGCATAAACACTATCCAGAAGAGAAACAGTTGGAATTCGGGATGGAAGTTGCCAAAAAGTTTGGATATGACCTCAATCGTGGACGGCAAGATAAAACACACCATCCATTTATGACAAAGTTTTCACTTGGGGATGTTCGGATTACAACCCGTTCAAAAGAAGATAGTCTTGGTGAAGCGCTTTTCTGCACAATGCATGAAACAGGACACGCACTTTATGAACAGGGAATTTGTATGGATTATGAAGGCACTCCGCTTGCACGCGGCACTTCAGCAGGTGTTCATGAAAGTCAATCGCGTCTTTGGGAAAATATCGTTGGAAGAAGTAAAGGATTTTGGAAGTATTTTTATCCGCATCTACAAAGTATATTCGCTGAGCAACTCGGTTCTGTTCCTCTTGACACATTCCATCGTGCGATAAATAAGGTGGAACGTTCGCTCATCCGTACTGAAGCTGACGAGGTTACTTACAACCTGCATGTGATGCTGCGTTTTGACTTTGAATTAGCAATGTTAGAAGGTGAAATGGAAATAAAAGACCTGCCTAACGCTTGGCGTGAACGTTTTGAAGCAGATTTCGGTATTGTGCCACCAGATGACAAAGATGGTGTTATGCAAGACGTTCACTGGTATTTTGGACTAATTGGCGGCTCATTTCAGGGATATACATTAGGTAATATCTTAGGCGCACAATTTTTCTCGTCTGCGCTTGAAGCGCATCCTGAAATAACGACTGAAATTGAAAACGGAGAATTCAACACACTACACAACTGGTTGAAAGTCCACGTTTATCAACATGGGTCAAAATACACTGCGCCTGAAATTATTGAACGTGCAACGGGTAAACCTATGACGATCACGCCCTATATTGACTATTTACGAACAAAATATGGTGAATTATACACGTTAAATTAAAAATGCGGATGACTACTATTTTGTGTCCATCCAATCTTCTTGTCGTAGGTCGGGTAGAGCGAAATGAAACCCGACATGTGTGCTAATATACTAACTTTGTCGGGTTTCGCAAGTTCTACCCGACCTACAATATTGTGGTGCCTTATGATATTTCGGCAAATTCTGTTTTCCTCTTTCCTCTGCTACTTTCTTGTTGGGTGTGGTACAACAAAATTACTTGATATTCCAAAAAGTAGTTCTGCGCTTCAACTTACAAGTAAACAGAAGCAGGCAATTCATCCTAAACTGAAACTTATCCTTGATATTGTTGCTGATTACGATTTTGAGAAGAGGGAATTGGAAGGGGATTTGCGGGAATATCGTGCCTTAACAAATGATAGGAGACTTTACCGTTATGATGGTGGGCTAAGCACAGCACAAAGGCAACGGAATCTTACCCAAATTCGAACTAAAGTAAGGAAATTCCTTTCACAAAGAAGTACGTCCCTGAAAGAAATCGAAAAACTCCTACGCGAGATTCACGCTGAACTTACCGCTGAGCAGCGAGTTGCTTTCAATGAGCTTAAAATGCCTGAATTGGAGATACCACGTTCATTAAGACGGGACCCACATGCAGATTTACGCCGTATCCCAAGACACCTGATGGGAGTGTATTAGCACCCTCCAGTAGGCGCGTTTTCAAAACGCGCCTACTCCTACGTATAAATAAAGGTTTAAACTTTAAGAGGAAATTCGTTCAAAAAAATGATTTAAAAACGCATCTGCATCAACTTGGACATAGACGCTTGCATTAGGAATTGAAATTTGACGTTCGCGCCGCAGGTCAGCGACCGTCATACCACTCGTCAAATTGCCTTCGGTTTCAACCTGCACAAAAGCATCAACGCTCTCAAAAAAGTTCGGATGTGTCAACATGCTGATAGGAAGTGCATCGTGGATATGTAATCCGTAGAAACCTACGTGTTCACGATAAAATTCCATACACGCTCGTGTTGATTCTTTCATAAAGCTGGAAATTCTATCGTCTCGTCCTTTAATTTCGGCATCAAGCCTTTCTCCCGTTAATGCTACTTGATGTGTTACATCCAAGGGTGCGATGTGAACAGGAATCCCAGAATTGAAAACTTCATGCGCTGCATGCGGGTCTACAAAGACGTTGAATTCTGCATTTGTGGTAACATTGCCATATACACTAAAAACACCACCCATCAAAACAATGCTATGGAGTTTCCGCATACGTTCTAAGTCTTTTTTGATTGCCTTTGAAATATTAGTTAAAGGCCCCAATGCAACTATAATCAACTCATCAGGATAACGATCTACCATCTCAAGGATTAAGTCAATACCAGAGAGCGTTGAAATTTCACAGTTTACTAACGGATAACGCGGGCTCCCATCGGAGTTGCGCAGGTTACTGATATTGCCCAATCCATCTTCACCGTGTACGTGTTCTGCTTTCACAAGTAGTTTTACAAGCGGCTGTGCTTCGCCTTTTGCGACAATGGGATATTCAGATAATTCAAGCAGACCTAAAATCGTCAGCAGGTTTTGTGTTGCCTGTTCAACGTGCACATTTCCACTAACGGTTGTTATTGCCTCCACCTGTAATTCGGGAGATTTCATCGCGAGGAGGATTGCTAAAGCATCGTCTACACCAGGGTCAGTATCTATTAGAATTCGATGCATTTTTTATACATTCCATCTTTGATATGCTAAAAAGTGTTCACTATTTTACACCTAAAGAGTGTTTTTGTCCAATTTCTCGTCTTATTTTTTATGCTGTTGTATTGTGTCTTGTCTACTTCCTATCTTTCTGCTTTCCTGCTGCGGCACAAGTCAATATTTTTACAGGCGAAACGATGAAAAAGATGCAGATGAAACCCGGATGGTATAACAGTATCAACCTGGATTTAGCATACCGCAGTGGGAATACGGAACTACTCACCTTGAGAACCCGATTCCGTTCCGACTACCTGTCAAAAACATATCACGGTTTTGTTTTTGGTAGCCTTCAGCAAGGGAGAAAAAATGGTAAGTTTTTTACCAACAAGGGCATAGCACACGGACGTTTAATACGAAATTTGACAGATCATATCTTGATAGAATCTTTCGTACAGAAACAATACAATGAATCAATTCTACTTAATGACCGAAATTTAATAGGCGGTGGTGTCCGTTTCGCTGTACGTTCATCTAAATCGAGATTTAACCTCTTTTTTGGCACTGGGGCAATGTGGGAACACGAACGTATTAAAGAGAAGGTAGTAGGAGATATTACCACCCGTATTATTCGCTCTACGAACTACATTAATTGGACAGCACAACTGGATGAACGTATATCTACAAGCGCAACAGGATATTATCAGGTGCATTTAAGACGTGTAGCGGATTATCGCATTCTATTTGAAGGAAGTATAATATTCCGTCTGACAACGAAATTGTCATTTCCATTTCGCTTAAATTTCCGCTATGATAACGAACCCCCTACCAGTATCCAAAAACATGATCTGGAAATTTTTAACGGCTTAAGTTATACTTTCTAAAAACACTGTCTTATACATTAAGGAGTTCTCTCATGAAATCTCTCTCATACACTATAGCAATAATTGTTTGCTTAGGTTTGTGTGTCTTAACTATATCTAACATTGCCTGGACAGATGGCCATCTCCAAATTATGGAGAAAGAGAAAAAAATTGTTTTGAAAGGACAAATATCCAAAGCACTCGGTGAATATGATTCACATCTGAAGGGTGCTGTTGAATATCTATTTTGTGGACCTAACGGTAAACAATACGAAAGTATCATCGTTGTTGATGCAACTGCGAAAGAAATCTACGAAGCGATGAATAAACTCGGTGTTAAGCCCGGAAATCCTGTTGATGAAGATATGGAAACGGAAGAAAAAATTCCTGCTAAAGGGCCTACTGTTATCATCAATGTTGAATGGACGGTTGACAAAAAAACAAAAAAAGCACGCGGCGAAGACCTTTTATATAATGTAAAAACTAAGAAACCTATGAAACATGTCGCATGGATGTACACAGGTTCACGGATGGTGTATGACCTTGATGGCGAGGATGAAGATGCGATGATTCCGTTAGCATTTTCCAGCAACGATATTGCTGCCCTTAATCATGCTGACCCAAGCACCTTGTTTATTAACCCTTTACTTGAATCAGAAGAAGAAAATTTGTATAAGAAGAATGACGACTTATTGCCAGAACTTGGAACTCCAGTCAAACTCACGATTGAGGTTAATAGAAAAATGCGACTATATGTGTTAATCAGCGGTAAGGTGCAAGGAGTCTTCTTCCGTAATTTTACGAAAAGGAATGCTAAGCAACTCGGAATCAACGGTTATGCCAAGAATTTAGCGAATGGTAAGGTTGAGGTTGTCGCGGAAGGTGAAAAGATGCAGTTAGATGCATTAGTGAAGTTATTATGGCAGGGACCACCTGCAGCAAAAGTTGACGACGTTAAAATTGAGGAACGTGATTTCACTGGTGAATATAAGTCTTTTGATGTCAAGCGTTGAGTTATGAAGAAAATATCGCTTCCATTTATTTCCGGAATTCTGCTTGCTGCAGGACTTTCAACACGTATGGGGCAACCGAAACAGCTGCTTCCCTTCGGTAAAAGCACAATCGTTGAAACTGTGATTGACAATATGCTTGATGCAAAGTTTAGTGAGGTTATCGTTGTTGTTGGACATTGTGCTGAGCAAGTTCAAGATATATTGGGAGAACGTCCGGTTAAATTCGTTTTTAATCCTGATTATCGTGAAGGTATGTTAACCTCTGTGCAAGCGGGGATCCGATCAATCGACTTTAAAAATAAAAAGAATAAATTTGAAAGAGATGCATTCTCACTCATGTTGGTTGACCAACCCTTTATTGCATCTGAATTAATCGACAAGGTTATTGACGCTTACAGACAAACAGATAAAGGTATTGTTTTACCGAGTTACAATTATCGCCGCGGACACCCTGTCATCTTCCATCATCGGCATGCTGATGAAATTTTAGCATTAGGAGTGGAAAGCGGTGGAGTCCGTTCCTTGTTTAAATCCCACAGTGAAGATATGTATTACGTCAATGTTGATACTGACGATGTGCTGCGGGATATTGATTACCGAGAAGATTATGAGCGTGCCATTAAAGAAAATCAATAATTTATAGGATATTTGGTTTCCAATTCGTAACACTATGTTTGAATCAATTGAAAACGTCCAGGTTTTATGTGAAAAACAGGCATACATTGCTGATAAAGGTTTAGCAACAACGCTATATCTTGCACATCATCTCAATAAACCTATCTTTTTAGAAGGTGAACCCGGTGTTGGCAAAACCGAGGTCGCCAAAGTGCTTGCTGATGCAACTGGTGCGAAATTAATTCGGTTGCAGTGTTATGAAGGCTTAGATGTAAATAGCGCGTTGTATGAATGGAATTACACGCGACAAATTTTGCAACTCCGTATAGATGAAGCGCAAGGACGCGATAAAGAACAGATCGGAACGGATCTGTTTTCCGAAAAATTTTTGTTAAAACGACCACTGCTTGAAGCTATCCAAGGCAACGGAGATGTCCCACCTGTCCTACTTATTGATGAGGTTGATCGGAGTGACAGTGAATTTGAGGCTTTTCTGCTTGAAATCTTGTCCGACTTCCAAATTACGATACCTGAAATCGGCACGATCCGTGCAAAACAGATTCCCTATGTTGTGTTAACCTCAAATCGGACGCGTGAGGTACATGAAGCACTCAAACGCCGTTGCCTCTATCAGTGGATAGATTATCCGACTGTTGAGAAGGAATTGGCGATTGTTCAAACGAAGCTGCCGCAGATAAATGAACACCTTGCACAGCAGTTATGTGAGATGATGCAACTGTGGCGGGACGGAGATTACTATAAAAAACCCGGTATCGCTGAAACATTGGATTGGGGATTAGCGATTTTGGCACTCGGTAAAACACAATTGGATGCTGATCTCGTCGCTGAAACCCTTGGATGTGTTTTCAAATATCAGGATGATATCCAAAGCGCTCGTGCAGTGGAGCTAAGCGAATTAGATAAGCAAACAGATGAACCGAAATAATAAAGCCCGACGTATTCAGAGGAAAATTTTCATCGGTACCGGATACCCGCTTCTCGTCGCTGCTGCTTTTTGCACGATGGTGCCTCTGTTATGGTTATTAAATTCTTCTTTTAAAACAGCCGACGAAGTTTTTGCGGTTCCAATTCGGTGGTTTCCTAAACTGCCACCGCGTGTCACATTCTCACCCTATACCGTTACTAATGCCTATCCAAAAATCAGAAAACCTGCTTCAGTTGATCCTGAGACATGGAAGACGCTGCAACCTGCGTTAGAACAGACAATCTGGAAAAATGTAAAGGAACACATTGCAGAAAATCCACAACTTGCAAGTTCTGCTATGCCTGAGGACTTACAAACTGAAATGACAAAAGGTGTCTGGCAGCAGCATGTTGCGACACTACCACCTGAAGTTTGGAGTGACACAACAGAATCCATTGTTAAGGAAGTTGATACCTCTATTATTCCTGAAACAATCGAAACAATTTGGAACTCAGTTTACCGTCAGGTTACCTTAGGTACCATTGAAATAGAAGATGTGGAATTCAACCGAATAGCGGTAGAGTCTGCAAAATGGGAAGCCGACTCAGATACATTAAAGCAAATTTTCGAGTCTGATGATCCAGAACCAATTGCCGCGTTATCTTATGATTACGAAAATAAAAACGATGTACGCTTGACAACTACGATTTCGTCGCCTGTGCCGATAGACCGTATCCGCCGCATTATATTCCCCGTTCACGGTGATGCATCATATCATCACCTTTCTTTAACTGTTTCGATGAACGGTACTACATATCAACCTATACATCCTTATGTATTAGACACTGCGCTACAGGAGGATACCGTATGGCGGTTGCATGGTATTCCTGGCGAGTTAGAATCGGCGCACATCCCGATGCGGCAAATTGAGGCAAATGATGAAACTGCTAAACCTGACATAACATTAGAAGCAGACGCTGAAAACAGGTTATTCCTACAGTTAACAATTCATCGTCCAGCATATCTGTCAATTGTATGGAACAAACTTACCTCTAACTATCGTAATTTATGGAAAGCAGTGCCATATAATCGGTATTTTATCAACAGCGTTTTCATTGCGACTGCGTCAACGCTTCTCACACTGTTTTTCTGTTCACTCGGTGGGTATGCGTTTGCGAAATATCAGTTTCGTGGTAAGACAATCCTGTTCGGTATCCTACTTGCTTCCATGATGGTACCGTTTCAGGTATTACTTGTTCCGTTGTTTGGACTGATGTATGACATTGGCTGGCTCAATAGCTACAAAGCAATTATAATCCCATTTTCTGTGGGAGCGTTTGGTGTGTTTCTGATGCGGCAATTTATTGTCACTATTCCATCAGAACTACTTGATGCTGCACGGATTGACGGTTGTTCGGAATTTGGTATATACTATCGAATTGTTCTACCTATTATCAAGCCAGCACTTGGTGCGTTAACCATCTATTCCTTTTTAAGTTCGTGGAATGGGTATCTCTGGCCCCTTATTGTTTTACGTGATGAAGCAAAATACACGCTACCTATCGGTTTAGCAAATCTGATTGGCATTTATCGGCAAGATTACGGTATGTTAATGGCAGGAACGCTGCTATCGCTGTTGCCAATCGTCATACTCTTTTTGGCAATGCAACGGGAATTTGTACAAGGGATTACACTTGGAAGCGTTAAGGAGTAAACACAATGTCTGAATGGACAACGGTCACAAAAACGTCAAAGATTAAAGAAGGACGCGGAAAATCTTTTACGGTCAATGGAAGACGGATCGCTATTTTGAATGAAAATGGAAAGTTCTGTGCTGTGGATAATACTTGTCCGCATGCGATGGGTTCATTGGGTCGGGGTAGAATACGGAACGGTATTGTTGTTTGTCCTGTTCACGGGTATGCCTATAATACAGAAACCGGGGAATGCCAAACTGATCCGCGTCTACGGATTAGAACCTATCTCGTTATCGTAGAGGATGAAAAAATAAAAGTGAAAACTGATTCGGAATAGCAGAGGTGAATATGAAAAGAGTTCTAAAATTTGTGCTTATAGGTGTTGGGGGCATCATAGTATTGGTAGGTATTGCTGCAGTCTATATGTTCTGGCAGATGGGACAACCTCTCTACAAGTTCGGTTCTGTCAGTGCGGCTGAAAACTTACGAGGCCCGTTAGACCCGCCAGAGCAGACCGACTCGACTGTGTGGCGTGTGGAATCTGATATATTCCTTCACTTTGAAGTGTACGGCAAAGGTCGTCCTGTCATCATTGTTCATGGTGGTCCAGGAATTCCTTATCCAAACGCATGGAAAGGGTTAAAATGGTTAGAGGAGCAATACGCTTTCTATTATTATCACCAACGAGGTGCAGGGAACTCAACCAGACCTATTGACCGTTTTGAGTCAAAGAACTATCCAAAAAACATGACAAAACTTGAACAAACCCTCGGCATAGGCGCACAGATTGCAGATATTGAACGTATTCGCCGTATCCTCAAAAAAGAGAAGTTATTGTTAATAGGACATTCCTTTGGCGGTTTTATTGCTGCACTTTACGCGGCAGAATTCCCGAAACAGGTTGAAAAACTGATACTTGTTGCACCTGCAGGTATGCTCACACCACCGCAGAAGGGAAACAATATCTTTGATAATGTCCGGTTCAGAATTCCCGCAGAAGAACAAACCAAGTATGATTCGCTCGTAAAGGAATACTTCAATTTCGGCAGTATCTTCTCAAAATCGGATAGCGACCTTGTAGATTTACATACGGAAGTAGGACACTATCTCTTGAAAGGGATGGGATATGATATTTCTCTTATGGATGCGCCGCCCACGCCTGGTGGATGGAGTACATTTGCAGTTTACTTTAGCATTGGTAGATCACCGGATTACCGCGATGCTGTTGCAAACATCACAGCGCCGACCCTAATTCTGCACGGAGATGATGACGATATTTCACTAAATGGTAGCAAGGAGTACGAAGAATTTATACCTGATGCGAAGTTTATATCTATCGGTTGTTCGGAGACAACTTCTATTTCGGGGCATTTTATATTCGACGATTGCCCTGATCAGTTTGGTGAAGCCGTTAGAGATTTTCTCGACTAACGAATAAACGACTCGATCTCTGAAGCATGCTCGGTGAAGTCTCTTTCCGCTAACGATTTCAGATTTTTTAACTGCACTACTGTATCTATATCCCAAAAATCTATTGGCGGATCAATCCGCAAGTAATTATCCTTCAGTAGAAGTTTCACCATGTTTGCGGATGCGTGAGATTGCAACGTCATCACATAAGAGATTAACTTTATACCGCCCCATCCCGATAAAAAACCCCAACCTCGCCTTTTACGATACATAGCAGTTGAGTGTCCAGTGCCAATGGACATTATTTTAACTTGAGTCGCTTGTTTGCCAAAATTCGTCAGTGCTTCTGTATAGGCGGCAACAGAAGGGTTGTTTGCCCATAAACCGCCATCTGCTAACAGATGACTTTTTATCTGTTTAGGTGCGAAAAATGTCGGCGCAGCACAGGAGGCAACGATCACATCTCGTAAACAGACATCCCCGTCTGAATAATCGGATTCTCCAAGTTTTTCTGTATAATTTGATCTAAAAATGTGCAGTTCACTTTTTGTAATCTCCGAAGTTGTTATCATCAAGGGTTTTGATATTTCTGAGAGGGGTTTTGCGGGGATATGTTTAGCGATAATCTGCGCGAGGTTTTCGTTTGAATATTTGCTGAAAAACAGCGGATTCCGATACCACTTTTCTCGGAATATATCCGGTGCTTCTATCTCAAAGAGTTCAACAATCTCATCCATCGGAATATCGGAGACAACAGCACCCGCGATGATTGCACCAGTGCTTGTCCCAACGATGAGATCAAAACAGTCTTTAATACGCACGTCAAGCAGCTGCTCGACTTTGTTTAGGAGTTGGGCGGTGTAGATGCCGCGGGTACCGCCGCCATCCAAAGCGAGGATGTGAAAATAGTTGTCCATTGAGTTTATTCGTCATTCTCGTCTTCGGGTTCAGAGTCAGCATTTTTGAGTTCGTCAATACGAGGTTTGAAGATTTGATAAAATAATTCTACTTTTGTTGCCAGCCATTCGTGCTGATTTTGCCAGTCTGTTTCGTTTGTAGGGTCTGTGTTCTCTTTTCTCAAGGTTATCTTGGAATTATTCTGGTCGGGTTTCTCTTCCCATTCAAGCGATTCGTCTAATTGAGTCTCAATTTCATTACATTGTTCCTTTAACAACTGGAAATGTGTTTTTCCCTTTTTCCCTTTTAAGTTGAGTGTAACTCCAATATAATTATTTCTATAAACCCATGGTCTTATTACAGTCCCGGCAGTTCCTATTCTGATATCAAAGTTATGTTGCGCCTTGGGTTCAGGAAGTTTAATTTGACTGCCTTTTTGGATCATATAGTCTTGGAATTCTGTCCAATACTTGTACTGTTGTAGTTGTGTGTCAGAGAGATCCTTTCCCACTGTACTTTGCATGTTTCTGCTCCAGTTGTTAGGACTGGAGACAACATGGAATTGAGGCGCTCGCGCAGAATCCCCAATTCGCCACACCTGAATTTCCACACCGAAATAGCGAAACTTTTCATCTGTCGCCTCATTTAGCCAATCAAGTGCAGCACGGTGTTCATCACGAAACTTCGGCGCAATCCAAATTACTGTGTTTGCATCCAAACCTGCCGAATATGTCAGAATTTGTCCAAGGTGTTTATGGTCTGTTTCTTTTAACTGGTTTTCAATGAGCACTCGCGTTTCATTTTCTGGATCTTCTGGGTCCCTACACAGAATATCTGCTCGGAAATCTCCAACGCGTATTTCTTGTGCTTCAAATTGAAGTTTCAACCCAAGAGTTTTACCAAGAAAGGCAAGGTTTTCCTCCGCTGCCAACCACGGCGTAAAATCTTGTGCCTCATCAGGCCAAACATCACTCACTTCAACCACTTCAAGGCGGGAAAGTTTTTCAGACATAAGGTATTATCCCCTTTTCATAGTTATCCGTTGTATTTGTGTTCTAATCAAGTTACCACATCTCTTTGCCAAAATCAACTGATTTTCAGTTTGACTTGAATTTGTGTATATGTTAAAATCGCTTATGTATAAAAAGAATAAGGAGTAGTACATTTATTGAATTAAGATATTCTATAGAACCCTGTGAAGGCGGTGAAATATGAAAGAAAAGCTCGATCAGACACCAGAACCTCCTATAGATGAGGAGACAAACGGATCAGATAAAAACCCGGAAGTTAAACCCTCTACTGAAGTATCAATTCAACAGCAATTCAATGAATTAAAGCATGAGTATTTAAATAATCGCTCTAATTCAGTGAATCGGTTGTTAGTTTTTATCTGCATAGTGCTTGTCTCTTTTACGATTATGATTCCAATTGTTACGGGTATTGCCGCTTATTTGGTTTATGAAAAGTTTGATAGTATACAATCCCAATTGCAAAACCGAGTTAACGAAGCGAGTGAACATGCTACCGAAGCAGAAAAACATGCCAATGCAGCAGCACAGTCTCTCAAGGAAATCGAGAATCATCAGACCAAACTCAAAGAAATTGTATCCAAATTAACCAGCAAAGACTTCAACAACCCATATAAGGTTGAAATTTTTAAGACTACCATTGAAGATATTCAACAAAATTCTGACTTATCTCTTGAAAACAAGGCTATCATTGAGGCTTATAGGCTGCAGAATGCTGGCGAAATACCAGAGGCGATCGAAAAATGGAGATCTATCGCTAACACTGCCAAAGGAGTCAATGACGACCTTGTTGCCCGTGCGTTTTTCTCAATTGGATACCTCCATTCTGAAGAAAATGAAAACGATCAAGCACTCTCTGCTTATGACCAATCAATTGAACTCATGCCAGATTTCGCTGATGCATATACCGGTCGCGGTGTTGTGAAAAGCAAACTTGGAGACGCTGAGGAGGCTATTGCTGACCATGATGAAGCAATTCGCCTAAAAGCCGATTTTGCTGAGGCTTACATCAATCGCGGAAGGGCGAAACGTGCACTGAAAAAACATGAGGAAGCGATTGCCGACTTTGATGAAGCGATCCGTCTCAATCCGAATTCTGCTGCTGCCTATACGCATCGCGGTGTATCAAAAAATGCGCTTGGTAAATCTCAGGAGGCTATCGCTGACCATAACGAGGCGATCCGTCTCAATCCGAATTTTGTTGAGGCATATATCAATCGTGGCGCAGCAAAGCGGGAATTGGGTCAAATGAGCGCGGCAGAGAAGGATATGCAAAAGGCATTGCAACTTGCGAAAGAGCAGGAGCAAGAGAACGCGAAACCTTAACAGTATCTGCAGATTGTCATGGCACACAATACCCACAAATGGATCCTTTGTTGAGAGAAAATCTGTTCTGATTAAAAATCCAGAGGCATTCAATTGTCGAGTTTTTCCATTTAATTGTATTGTAGGAGGGAACTCCGATTCCCGACTATCATTGTGTTTTGTCGCGATTCGGAGATCGCTCCTACAAGAGACGTGTAAACTTATTTTTAGTCCACCATAGATGTATAAGCAAAATGCTGGACACCTGTTGCCCCGCTGGGGCTTAGGCAGAGGCGTTCAATTTCGGTTTTTTATCAGTTTAAGTCGTTTTGTCACGATTCGGAGATCGCTCCTACAAAGAACGGGTTTCGATTCTGCGGTTGCTTCTACAAAGAATGTGTCTCGATTTGGAGCTCGCTGCTACTTAAAAAGTTACCATTTGGTATCTTTTTTGATACCGTGGTATCTTTTTGAAATTGGCTATAACACCAGTCTACATATAGGTTTATAGGCATTTTTCTTGTTTTTAATTAAATTTTATTTTTCTTTTCTCCTCTGCATTGAAGAACACGGTTTTTCTCTTGCTGTCCATATTTTATTTTGATAAGTTTCGCGTTGTCGTCTTTGCATTTGGATGTTCGTTTGTTCATACGGATATTATACCTGTTTTGTGTGGTGATCAGAAGTTTTCGTGGTTTACTGGACAATAGATATCCAATATATTTCCAATAAGTTTGCTGGAAATGTTAGCGGCATATAGTCGCGATCTGGAGTTCGGAATCAACGTCAAATGCGCTTGGCAGAATACCAAATCAACGCTATGAATGCGCTTTTTGGCATTCAGCGCGTTTGGTATTCTGCATGATTTGTCGCCTACAGGAAGAGGTTTTAGGGAAAATGTGGAAATAATTGGAGAACTGAATGGCTCTGATTAAAAATCTCTTTTTCTTGAAATCTTTCACAAATTGATGTATAATTTTCTCGTTAATTAACACGATGGTAAGTGGAGGTTTATTTTTGCGTGTGATAACGTTCCTATCAGAACATATAAGATCGCTTGTGTTATCAGCATCTGATAACAATCGGATACACTTGCAATTCACATCTTTGAGATAGGTTGACAATGCAGATTATTTTTCAACATAAACTTACTGAATTTGCAGAACGACACTCAACCTTCAGATCAGGGCTTCTCCGTTGGATCAACTTGACACGGCAAAAAAATTTCAGTTCGGTAAATGAGTTACGAGAGACCTTTCCCCACGCGGACCTTGTAAAAAAAGAAACGCCTGTTCAACTAAGACAACAGGTTCCTTACAGCAACCGAGAAACAACGTTTACAGTTTTCAACATTGGTGGTAACAAAGCGCGGCTTATTACAATTATGCGGTATGAGTCTCGGCAAGTCGTTGTTCATGAAGTGATGACACACGCTGAGTACGATGCATGGAACAAGAAGAGGTAACATACGATGTTAACTGGAATGCCAATTCCGAAAGATATATTGTCAACGTTCGCTCCTTTTGGACCACCGGTCTTAAGCGGACACGTCATGCCAAATCAGACGTTACTTGCGCCGACACAACCTCTCACTAAGGTATTTATTGATGCTCCACCTTACCCTGAAAGTGCTGCACAGTGGCTCATAAGTTTATTAGACCTATTCGCTGATATCGTGAATCGGAACGAAGACCTTAGTCACCTTGTAATAACAGAAGTCGAGTACCAACAACTTTCAGGAATCCTTGATGATTTAATCTATAGTGTCGGTGACGATGAAAATCACCCTTTGTCGGCAACAATGACATTGGTCGGTGCTCTTATTAAAATGTACGAGGATCAACGCTTTCCAAAGTTAGATTCGCTCTTTCCTGAACTTGCAGAGGGTGCCGCTGTTAAAATTGACAGTGAAAACAAGGATGCGACTATTACCATATCAGGACAGATTGACACAGATTTTGTCATCGTTCTCTTTTCGATTGGTTGTCTTCTTTGGAAGGGCGGCAAGTCAGAGAAAGCTATTTCTGCATACAACTTGGCAATTAGTATAAATCCTGATTATGCCAGTGTCCACACAAGTCGAGGTGAAGCAAAATCAAGTCTAAATGACTTTACTGGCGCAAAGGAAGACCTCCAGAGTGCATTGAAACTCACGGAGAAACAAGGAGAAGATAACTTCAGCACAGCCATTAAAGAACGACTTCAAGAAATTGATGTGGTAGAGTCCGCAATTGCTTATTTCTCTGAATCCAAATTCTCAAAATTTTCCATTCTGAGAGAGTGTAAAATCCAGATGGGAACAATCCATAGCAGAGCTGACATTGTGCTTTGCGATGCAGAAGGTAATTTTATAACTATCGTAGAGTGTAAATTGTTCACAGGTTCCCAACATGGTGAATATAATCACGAACCACTAAAGAGTTATCTCTGTGCAACCGACACGTTATTTGGTATATTTGCTTCTAACATAAATCCAGATTCATGGGTCTTCTATGAAAATTTACGTCACAATCGATTTCGGCAAATTAATCGTTCTGATTTTGAGAAGCGAGTTCTTAAGTAAGCAAACAGTATGATGCTTATATCCATCGCGGTGCGGCAAAACGTGAATTGGGTCAAATGAACGCGGCAGATAAGGATATGCAAAGGCATTGCAACTTGCACAGGAGCAGGAGGAAAAGCCTAAAGTTGATGGTGAGTGATATTAAACTAACACGGTAGAGTTTCTTCTAATGGATGTAGTATTTTCACTCCATAAATTATTTTGTAATATTGAGTTGCGATTTTTTACAAGTTCACATATAATCAGATGTAAATTAACAGAATGTGGGAGTTAGAATGGCATATAGTAATCTTCCTATTGGTACATCAAATCCTGGTTGTATTATAATATTAGTAGACCAATCGTGGTCAATGAATGAAGAATGGCAAACTGGAATAAAAGCTGAACAAGCTGCAATAATAGTCAATCGTGCAATTTATAATCTTGCTTTAAAGTGTCAACAAGGCACAGAAATAAGACAGCGATGCCATGTAAGTGTTATCAGTTATGGTGAAAGTGTTAATTCTGTTGTAGAGGGCATGATAGCTGACGTTTATGCCTCACCCATTGAAGTTAAGACAGTTACGAAAAAAATTCCAGATGGTGCTGGGGGAATAGTTGAGGTAGATGCGGAATTGCCAATATGGTTATTACCTCACGCAAGTGGAGGTACTCCAATGCATGAAGCATTTGAACGTGCCTCAAATATTGTCAGCGATTGGATTTCTGACTGGCCTGACAGTTTTCCTCCAGTTGTAATAAACGTTACAGATGGTGATCCAACCTATCCAGACTTAGCCGGGGATGCAGCAAGAACAATAATGAATCTTCAAACAACAGATGGTAACGTTTTAGTCTACAACATTCATATTGCTAATTCTAACTTTCCGTTGGAATTTCCATCCAACAATTCCCAATTTTCTGATAATCCATTTGCGGAATTTCTTTTTAGTATTTCAAGTGTTCTACCTGAATCTTTGTTTCCTATTGCTCGCGCTCAAAGTTTTTCACCTCAACCAGATGCTCGATGCTTCGCTTATGACGCAGATGAAACTCTAACTACTCGGATAATAGAATTTGGCTCACCAGGTTTCCTTGTAAGAGTCGCTGAATAGATTGCCCTTAGATCTGATTATGTAAGTGTGGGTAAGTTATCTTGCTGATAATGTTACGATCTTTGTTTGCATTATCAATGATAATAGAATGGATTCTACAATGATAAAATTGAAGGTAAAACATTTCAAAACCCATAAAAAGGGAGAGACAAAGGATGATTGTCAAGATGATTACGCACACAACCAAGATATAGGACGTTATGCTATAGCAGATGGTGCAACATTATCATTCTTTCCAAAAGAATGGGCAAGACTTCTTGTTGATTGCTTCTGCGACAAAAAAGAGATATATTTGTCATTGGAAGATGAAAATTGGGAAGAATGGATAGAACCTATCCAACAAGAATGGTTGGAGTATGTATCTAAAACTGTTCAAGAATCCAAAACATATATGCTTGTCGATCGGTTGTCTCGCCTTGAATCTGCGCTTTCTACTTTTATAGGAATTGAATTCAATCGAGATAAAGAGGAATGGAAAGCATTAATTATAGGGGATAGTTGCCTTTTCCATCAGAGTGAATCCGAATTCAGAAGCTATCCGCTACAAAAGTTAGAAGACTTTCCACACAGACCTAATAGTTTTGCTAGTTTTCCAAAGGAGAAGCCTGTTGGAGATACTCCCGAAATAATCAGTGGAAAAGCGTCTCCTGGTGATATTTTCATTTTGGCAACTGATGCTCTCTCAAAATGGATTATACAACATGACGAAGCGCGAAATTTAAATAACATTCTTGAACGACTAAAAAAAATAGAAAACAATGGACAATTTGAACAATTTGTTGATCAGGCACGTAATGAAGAAGTTC
This sequence comes from Candidatus Poribacteria bacterium, assembly GCA_965219695.1. GTDB lineage: Bacteria > Poribacteria > WGA-4E > WGA-4E > WGA-3G > MSPOR6. The sequence goes on from CBDCOJ010000030.1 coordinate 325,257, forward strand.
GTTTAGTCAATGACGACGTAACACTAATGTTTATTTCTGTTGAAGAATCTGAATTGTCAGAAGATAAAGAGGATACAAAAAATATTTCATCTGAAAATGTTCAACCGACATCAAACTTAATAAGTTTCCTTTTTTGGGTGATACTTGCAGGTGTTTTTGGGTTTATAGTAGGATTTATCATACTCGTTTTTATATTATTAAACAAAAACTAATGAAAAAGTAGGAGTTGTTATGCTTTGGCCAACCCCAGCGGATTATGCACAAGCTGTTGGTGGATATCCAGATGTTTGCTTGCTGGATCCAAAACTTAAAGGAGGAAAACCTAAGAAAACTCCTACTAATCAACTACTTGTTTATACAGGTGGTTTTTCAACTGTATTTCCTATTGAAGTCGTAAATAACAAACATGCGTTGCGGTGCTGGAATCAGGACATTGGTAATTCAAAAAATCGTTATGAAAAGATTGATGATTACTTGAAACAGGTTCAATTACCATACTTTGTTGATTTTGAATATGTCCCAGAAGGAATTCTGATAAACGGTAAAAAATGGCCTATCACTCGTATGGAATGGGCTATTGGAGAATCGCTTCGTGATTTTATAGAGCATAATTTGCATGATCCTAAAATCTTCGGTGTAGTAGCAGATGAGTTTCGGAAAATGTTTGAAACACTACATGCAAATCAAATTTCCCATGGCGATCTACAAAGTGGAAATATTATGCTTAGAAAGAACGGGACAGATATAATAATTAAACTTATTGACTACGACAGTCTTTTTGTTCCTGCTCTTCGTGGACAAAAAAGTCCTACTCCTGGGCTTCCAGAATACCAACATCCATCAAGAAGCGACAAATGTGACGAAAAGATGGATTATTTCTCGGAACTTGTTATTTATCTCTCCTTTCTAAGTCTATCAGAAAAGCCTGAGCTATGGGATCAGTTTAAGGATAAAACGGAAAAAGGGTTGTTGTTTTCAAAGGAAGATTTTAAGAATTCTGACCAATCAGACATTTTCAAAGAACTTGAAAATTTGTCATCTGACGTTCAAAATTTGGCTTCTACTTTAAAGGAATTCTGTGCAAAAACATCAATTGATGATTTAGATCCATTGGAAGTGATATTACCAAAACATGATGCTAAGTATTATACGGACCAAGGACAAAATCACATAGACAAAAGCCGCTATAACGATGCAATTTCAGAATTCCAAAAGGCTATAGCCCTCAATCCGAATTACGAAAAAGCACTTTACGGACTTGGTTTATCATACCTACATTGTAATAGGTATAATGAAGCGATTAACGCATGTGAACAAGCAATATACATTGAACCAAATTATAAAGAAGCGTACCTTGTGTTAGGGTTCGCTCATCTCAAATCTGGTCATAATAGTAAGGCAACAATAGCAGCTCATGAAGCTTTAAAAATTGATCCACTCTATCAACCCGCTAAACAACTTTTGGATGCAATCAAAGATCCACCCGTACCTCCAGATCCTCCTGACCCTCCAAATCCTCCTGACCCTTCACCAAATTATTGGCAATCACTTGTTAGTGTACTAAGGACGCACTGGCAATTCATAACACCAGGAATACTGGGGGTTGGATTAATCATTTGCTTAATTGCATTTCTAACACAAATGAATGCAAAAGATAATGCTCTCGCCCAAAGCACTGGATTGAAAAACCAGCTTGCTCAAAAGGAAAACACAATCCAAGGATTGAATTCTTCGATTCAAACATTAGAAAGTGATAACGAATCACTCAATACAGAAAATCAAACTTTACAAGAAGAATTGGAAAGTAAAACTATTTCTGATAGCCAAACATCTAAGAATGTGGTAAGTTTACAAAGACAATTGAATGAGCAAAAAGACATAAATCGTAAGTTGGAAGAACAACTTACTCTGAAAAATGCTGAAAACAGAAAACTACGGAACGAAAAAGTGGTTGCACTCAGCGAAAACAAAAAACTACGGAATGAAAAAGCGGTTGCACTCAGCGAAAACAGAAAACCACGGTCTCAATTACCAGAAAAAGTGCCAGAAACTAAAAACCAAAGTAACCTTATTCAGCAGTTGCGAAACGAAAAATTGGAGATGTTTCGCGAAAACCAAAAGTTGCAAGGAAAAAACAAAGAGTTAGTTATCCAAAACCAAAAGTTGCAGAATGAAAATAAAACATTACTGAACCAATTAGGAAAAGTGAAGGAAGAAAATTCTAATCAAAGCAAAGAATCACCTGATTATCTTGGTAACGATCAGTTTCGTGCCGCCCTCCCTAAAAAAGTTCTCACACGGAATAATATTAGCCCTCGAGCACGTATATTATCTAAGTATTCTAAAAGAGCAGAAAAAAATAATCAGGGGTTTAATGCTTTTAATAGTAAACAGTATAGTAGAGCGATTACATATTTCAAAGAGGCTGCGAAGATTGACTCAAAATTTGCAACAGCACACTACAACCTTGGTTGTACATATTTGCAAATGAAAGAGTATCGAAATGCCATAAATGCTTTTAATAAGGCAGTAGGTTCTGACCTAAATTTTAAGGAGGCGTATTATAACCGAAGTCTCGCTTATTATAGGTTAAACAGTTTGCAAGCGGCAAAACTGGCTGTCAGAAAAGCGTTAAGCATTGATGCTACCTATCAACCTGCCCGAAAACTTTTGACAGCAATTGAAAAGGCACAACAATAGACTGTTGAAGTTCAATAGAAGTTTCGTTATTCTGTTTAATTTTAGGAGGATGTAGAAAATAGATGGCTAAATATCCTGAATTAGAATTATATTCAAGTCGTTTTAAGAAAGTCACGACTTTTAAGTTCGTCTCTTACTTTCATAACGGTTTCGCAAAACACAAAACATAACCATCGTGATCCTTCAGTTCAAACGCACGCAAACCGTCATCAGTATCTTCCAGCGGTTCGTGAAATTCTAACCCACGTGACTGAAACTCAGCGTAGATTACATCCGGGTCAGGTGTGTATATAAATGCATCCCAACGTGCCCACTCATGTCGCGTATGATTTGGCACTGGATGGATATATTCGGTTATCTCTTTCAACAGAATCTTGACATTATCACGACTGACGATACCAAAATATGGATCGTCTTCTGGGACAAGTAAATCTGTCTGAAATCCGAGTTTTTGATTGTAGAAATCTATTGACTCGGCAAGGTTGTCAACGATGAAAAATGGGTAGATTCTTTCAAGTGTTACATCTTTTGGCATCAAAATTAACCTTTTTTGATTTGTAGTGTTTGTAGTCGCGCAATTCATTGCGCCTCTTTGATTTATTCAGCGCGGTTTCAAACCGCGCCTACAGTAGTTTGTATAGTTAGGACATTTTTATGGCACTTTTGAGATGGGGCATACTCGGTTGCGGCAACGTCGCTGAACATAAAGGCGGACCACCGCTTTATACCGTTGACGATTCAGAACTCATCGCTGTGATGCGGCGGGACAGCGCGAAGGCACAAGACTTTGCCGAGAGACACGGCGCCAAACGTTTCTATACCGATATAGACCAACTCCTATCAGATGACGAAATCAATGCGATTTACATTGCAACGCCGCCATATCTCCACTGCGAACAGACAATCCGTGCCGCACGTGCAGGCAAGCACGTTCTCTGTGAAAAACCGATGGCGATGACAGTTGCAGAGTGTCAACAGATGGTGGATGCATGCCGTGAAGCAGATGTTACCTTAATGCTCGCATACTACCGAAACCACTATCCGAATGTCGTGAAGATGAAAGCATTGATGGATGAAGGGGCAATCGGTGATGTGGTGCTGGCACGTATCAACTGCACAAGTTACTATAACCCAAATCGTCAAGATTTGAAGAATTGGCGGATTAACCCAGAGATTAGCGGTGGTGGCGTGTTGATGGACATCGGCAGTCATCGCATCAGTCTGCTGCAGTATCTGATGGGAGACATCGCATCCGCACAAGGCTACGCTGAGACGGTACATTTGGACGCTGCCGTTGACGACTCCGCCGTGTTTTCCCTCCGTTTTGAGAGTGGCGCGCATGCTGTTGCGAATATTAACTGGAATGTCGGCATCGGTATTGACGATGTTGAGGTTTACGGCACTACGGGCAGTTTGCGGTGCTCTCCTCTAAATTCAGGGAATCTAACGCTTGAGACAAAATCAGATGGTCAGGTTGAATTGAATCAAACGCCTTTGCCGCATACACACACAGGACTTGTGGAAGATTTCGTCAATCACCTCAAAACAGGCGAACCGATCCGATGTTCAGGTGAAGCAGGATTGCAAACAAATGCAATCATTGCACAAATAATGTAGACGCATCTACCAGACGTTTAAAGTAGTAGCACGCTCCGCGTGCCGTAACAAATTTAAAGAGGCGCAATGAATTGCGCGACTACGAACGCCCATATTCTTAAATTGACGCCTATGGTACAGTTTTCTAACCGCACCATAGGCGTCAATTTAAGAAAAGAATTATGCACTGAATGCCCAGGCCGGTAGGTTCGGTTTGTAACCGAACCGGAGCCTACGCAGAAACCTCCACCTATGCTGTCCACTAAGCAGTGCTGCTCAACAAAACACCCAGGATTCGCCTGGGCTCGGTCCGGTTCGGTTACAAACCGAACCTACCGGGCCTGGATGCACGCTAAATTGACGCCTATGGTACAGTTTTCTAACCGCACCTACCAGATGGGTTTTATTGCTTAATCCGCTTGGATTCCAAATTCACCCACTCACCGTAGCCGCGTGGCATTTCCGCTGGCGGCTCTAATCCCGATTCCTCACGCCACCGCAGCAACGGATGTCGTCGGTCAGTTTGCGGAAGATTCACACGTGTGCCATAAGCCGCAGATTCAAATATACCCATCATCATTTCAACGATATGTCGCCCCGCATAACCACTGCACAAGTGTTCTCTGCCCTCATCTAAGGCGTTGACATATTCCTCAACAAACCAATAATCCGCTTCGGATGCGCTGCTTTTTGGATCATAATGGTCAGGATAAATAAGTTCTAATGACTCCCAATTGTCGTTGTTGCCATCGGGAAGATAGTGTGGTGTGGGTAAATGCCATGCGCCGCCGCTTTTCCAAAAAAGTCTACCTTCGGTGCCAAAAAGTTCCATAGAATAGGCGTTCGTGTCCATCTTGTTGAAACGGTGTTGCAGCAGTGTCCCAGTAACATTGCCTTCATACTGCATCGTTGCGGTGATATATTCACCTGCGATAGTTCCCATACCACTCGGTGATGGAGCAATGTCTTCGGGCGTGATCTGCTTTCCACCAGTTGTCAGTTGTGCCATAACACTTTCACACCGCTTCCCAAAATGTAGCATGTTGTTGAGCATGTGTGTGCCAATATTCATCAAACCGTAACCGCCATAATAACCTTTGCCGCTACCATACATATACCGCAATTTACCGATCTTACCAGCATTGAAAGCACGCGCAATCGCTTGCATGGAGGCACCAACTCTACCTTGATGATGCACCGCAACTTGCACGCTTTTCTCTTCTGCTTTTACGATGACATCATCTGCTTGTAGAAGATCGACACACATCGGTTTTTCTACTTCAATATGCACACCGTGTTCTAATACGCTCATGCACAAATCGTAGTGAAACTCGGTGCCGGTAGGAATCGCAACGATGTCTGGTGAGGTTTCCCGAATCATCTCATTTAAGTCAGCAAACTGCGCTGTGACGTTGACTTCTTCTCCTAATGTATTACGTCTTTCCTCAATCAAGTCGCAAAGTGCCACAATCTCAGTGCGTGGATGCGCGTGATATGCCCGCGCAGCTGCTGTTCCCCGTCCTCTACAACCCAAAATACCAACTCGGTATGTCTTCATAGGTATCTCCTTTGTCGAAAAAATTCTCATCCATTGTCCACTAATTCTTATTGACTCCGCAGAATAACGCCTTTTTCACCAACGATCCAACACGAATTTTTTAAGAGAAAAATATCCTGCAAATTGTTTGTTGTAGGCGAAGCATACTGATTCCATATAACCCCGCCATCCGTTGTGTGTAAAATTGAACCTTCCTCTCCGACTGCCCACCCCTCTTTTCCATTCTTAAATTCTACATCTCGTAAACTTAGTTTAATTGGGGTTTGCTGGCGCTCCCAAGTTTGCCCTCCATCAACTGTATGCAGAATCAGTCCGTTTGTTCCCACAATCCAACCATTCATAATGTCCGCAAAATGGACAGCAAATAAAGGTTGTTCAGCGTTACTGTTTTGAAGTTCCCACTGTTTTCCACCATCTTGTGTATGCAGAATCACACCTTCTTCACCAACAACCCAACCATGATCAGCATCTACAAAATACACACCCCACAGATGTTTCTCTGCAGGATTCATCACTTTTTCCCATTTGCCACCGCCATTTTGTGTATGGAGAATAGTGCTAATTCCCTTCGGGTCAATTCCCCCAACAGCCCATCCTTCTGTTTTATTGACAAAGTGCAGATCCAAGATACCGGGAGATTTCGCCCCTGCAACTCGCAATTGGTGTTGAACATTCCATGAATTACCGCCGCTGCCCGTGTAATACACTTTTCCAATGCCCACAAGCCAACCATTATTTGGCGTTGTAAAACTTACTTGGGTAAAAAAAGTGTCTTTCGTTATGGATTTTGTATCTGATCCATTCCAAGTTTTACCACCATCTTTTGAGGACAAAACAACGCCATCAGTACCAACTGCCCACCCAAGTTTAGCATCCACGAAATGGACACCGTAGAGATGTGCGTCAGTGCCGCTGTTTATCTGTTTCCATTCTATTTGTGACGCATCTTGTGAACAACCAAGATATACAATACCTCCGATTAAAATTATTAGGATAAGGGGATTTGACTTTATCATGTGAGACTCCAGGTTAAATTTGATTGTATTTTCAATTGAATTGTGATATATTACTGTAAGTGATTTCATGGATTTTGTCAATAGCAATTGTTTTACCTTAAAGCCATTCATTGTAGTTGTGAAATTCCTTGTAAAGATCATTTTCTCATAAGAAATGGAACAAAATGGGTTATATCGTCGGCATTGATGGGGGAGGCACAAAAACGGTTGGTCTATTGACAACAGAGACCGGTAAGCATATAGCAAAAGTTCAAGCAGGACCATCAAATTATCACGTGGTTGGAACAGAAAGGACACAAGGAGTCCTGCAAGAAATCATCTCCCAACTTTCCGCAAACGTTGGAAAAACTGCTTTAGATTCTATCCATTTTTGTATAGGCATGGCAGGTTTAGGACGTGAAGAAGACAAAGAAGTTATAGGACAGATTTGTGATAAGATAGGAATAAGCAAAAATCGTATCCTAACACATGATGCACATATTGCCTTAGTTGGCGGAACTGGGAAGCAAGAAGGCGTAATTGTTATTTCTGGCACGGGGTCAATAGTTTACGGCATTAATTCAAATGGTGTAGAAGCACGTGCAGGTGGTTGGGGTTACCTACTTGGTGATGAGGGAAGTGGCTACGATATTGCGTTAAAAGGACTGCAAGCAGTGGCACGCGCCGCAGATAAACGTGAACCTCCCACTGAATTGACACATCAAATTCTGAATAAACTTGAGTTGAATGAACCAAATAATTTAATTCGGTGGGCACACGCAGCAACCAGAGACGAAATCGCACAGTTAGCACAAGTTGTTTTTGATGTTGCACAAAAAGGTGATAGAACTGCAAATCAGATAGTTGATTTGGCTGCCGATGAACTTGCTTGTGCCGCAGATGCAGTGATAAAACAATTGGAATTCGTGGAAACATTTGATATTGTTCTCAGTGGAGGCAATCTACTACACCAACAAATATTTAAAGATAAACTACATGATTGTCTTACGAAGATCGCACCAACTGCATCCGTGCTACATCCGAAACACGAACCAATGTATGGGGCAGTCTTGTTGGCAAAAGCGCATCTATAACCCATTAAGAAAGCAATGAGACACGAAGTTTTATTTTAAGTGATAACAGAACAGCGAAACCCAAACTCAACTGACATTGATCTAAAATCAATATCAGAGATCGTCCAAATTTTTCATGAGGAAGATCGGAAAGCTATTGAGGCAGTTGCCGCAGAATCAGACGCTATCACTCATGCAGTTGAGATGATTGTTGAGGCACTTCGTGACGGTGGTAGATTATTTTATATAGGTGCGGGAACAAGCGGTAGATTAGGCGTATTAGACGCCTCTGAATGCCCGCCAACTTTCAGCACTGAGCCAGAGATGGTTCAAGGTATTATAGCAGGTGGAAACATAGCGTTACGCAAAGCAGTAGAAGGTGAAGAGGATAAACCTGAACGCGGTGCACAAGTCGTTCGAGAATATCAACTCACGCCACAAGATGTGCTTGTTGGAATCGCAAGCAGCGGACGAACACCTTATGTATTAGGGGCTTTGAAAGAAGCACACGCCATCGGAGTTAAGACGATTTTCTTCTCTTGTGTGCCACCAGCAGAAGAATTGAAAACGTATGTCAATCATTTCATTACACCGATTGTAGGTCCTGAAATAATCACAGGTTCAACCCGATTGAAAGCAGGAACGGCAACAAAATTAGTTCTCAATATGCTCACAACTATATCAATGGTAAAGTTGGGCAAAGTTTACAACAATCTGATGGTGGATGTGCACGCCTCAAACACAAAACTGGTTGAGCGCAGCATCCGAATCGTTCAAACGGTTACTGGCGTTGATGCCGCTCTCGCTGATGCTACTTTAAAACAAGCAGGTGGAAGCGCAAAGATTGCAATTGTTATGTTGGCAAAAGAAATTAACCGAACTGATGCTGTTGCACTATTGGAAGAACATCAAGGATTTCTACGTCCGATTTTAGCAGATGCAGGACGGACGCATTCCCCCATTGATAAAGGGTAAGGGGTTAAAAAGTCGTTATCCAATGATTTAACCCTAAATCCTCTTATCAAGAGGTCTTTTTCTTAGAGAAATGGAGTAATTTGATGAATTATATAGGTGGATTGATGGTTGTCGTTCTGTTGTTATTTTGTATTCCCGGCAATACGTTTGCCCAGGTTGTTGACATTCCGGATGACAACCTTCGGGCTGCGATAGCAGAAACACTTGGCAAAGCAGCGAATGCACCGATAACAGCATTGGAGATGGGATCGTTGAAAGTGTTGCGAGCAAATAACAGAGACATCTCTGATTTGACGGGTCTTGAGACGGCAAGCCGTTTACGAGACCTGTATCTCAATAATAATGTGATAACCGATCTCTCACCCCTTGCAAGTTTGAACAAGTTATATCGGTTAGAGCTTAATCACAATGAAATACTATCTGATCTGACACCTTTATCAAGTTTGCCCAACTTGAATATACTGTTCATTACGGGGAACACTATCTCGGATCTATCACCACTTACCGAGTTAACCACTTTGTATGATTTATACATGCGTCAGAACATTATAGAAGATTTATCCCCGATTGCCGGTTTACATAATTTGCGTTATTTAGTTATAGGTGACAATCTGATAACTGATCTCACGCCACTCAAGGATCTAAAAAAGCTTGAATTCATACGGATGAGTGGTAATCCACCTGCAGACCTTACGCCACTTTCAGAGTTAATGAGTCTGCGAAGTATTCATTCTTGGGGCACACCGATATTAGACCTCGCACCATTGAAAGACTTACCGAAGCTGCGCGTGCTTGATATTTGTGGTGGGGAAATTTCGGATATTTCTGTTTTAGCAAAGATGACGAACCTCACAGAGATATATCTTGTAGGCAACGATATAACAGACATATCTTCGTTAGCAAACCTCACAAACTTGACACGACTGAATCTGAGTGAAAATGATATATTAGATGTATCGGTGCTTGCCGGTTTACCCAATTTGAAATGGTTAGCATTTAACCATAATGCTGTTTCCGATGTATCATCTATAGAGAGATTATTTGAGGATACTGTTATTGTTTGGCACACTAATCCAGCATTCCCGAGTGGTGGCACAAAGATTGTGGGACCGTGGCTTTGGGTGCTTGTTGCTGGTGATCGTATTACGGATGGGGATGCGTTATCTGTCGCGAGTAATGGGCGCAGAACAGAACAGAAAGTCGCGACCGTGGGGGCATCGGAAGGCAAACGCGTTGGCAACAACGTTTGGATAGCGGATACGATTGCACGTTCTGGGAACAATAATATCGGTGAAATGCTAAAACGTCAAGGCGTAGGGAACAATGGGATTGTCTACGGTTCTGCGACGATAGAATCACCTGTTGAACAACAGACGCGCATGTTCGTTGGACATCGTGATGGTATTCGCCTCTATCTCAATGGTGATGTTGTTTACCAGAAAAACAGTGGACATTGGCAAGAAGGTTACCATGTTTATTTTCCTGTTACGCTCACCGCTGGTACAAATGTGTTGTTAGTCGGGCTTGACAATCACCCAAACCATGTCCATCAATTCCATGCCTCCTTTGGATTTGACGTGGATACAGACTACACAGTGAACAAGCCTATTTCACGCGATTTGATACCGGCTTATGATGTGAATGAAGATGGACAGGTCAATATTTTGGATTTGATATTGGTTGGACAAGACTTTGGCAAATCCCCGCCTGGCAATCCGCGCTCCGATGTCAATGGCGATGGCACGGTGAACATAACAGACATCGTTCTTGTCGCTGGACACCTGGGCGAAATAACGGGCATACCGGCCGCCCCTGAGTTGCTCACACACAAAAGTCTATCTCCAACAAAGCTGTCGTTTTGGATAAAATTGGCACAGGCTGAAGATGACGGATCGCTTGTTTTCCGACAAGGGATCGCAACGCTTCAACAGATCTTGACAACCCTAACCCCACAGCAGACGGTACTGCTCGCGAACTATCCGAACCCGTTTAATCCTGAAACCTGGATACCTTATCAGTTAGCAGCTGCCGCGGACGTCACCTTGACGATTTGGACTGCGGATGGGCAGCAGGTTCGGAAGCTATCGTTAGGACATAAGCCCGCGGGTATCTATGAAAGCAAAAGTCGTGCTGTGTATTGGGATGGCAAAAACGAACTTGGTGAACCGGTTGCCAGTAATATCTATTTTTATACACTTTCGGCAGGGGATTTCACTGCCACCCGTAAAATGCTAATTTTAAAATAAGGAGGCACCTCATGAAAAAATATATCCTTTTCGCTGTACTCTTAGCTATTATTGTTTTCGGCATAAACACAGCACAAGCACAAGACACACTTGGACAACAAGCCTACGCAATCCTTGAAAATAAATGCCTCAACTGCCACGGTACCGGCGGTTCTTTTACTGAAAATCTTCTGATAGCAGATAGGGACCAACTCATTGCGGGTGGCAGTGTTGTGCCAAACAACCCTGATGCTTCCGAACTGTATCTACGGCTTATCACGACGGATGCAGCGAAACGGATGCCACTTGCCCAACCCGCTTTATCGGATAACGCTATCGCTATCATACGCGATTGGATCACACAAGGCGCCCTGGATTGGGAGGGTGGGCACGACGACTTCATTACTACGGATGTAATGCTGGACACGATCCAATCCCATCTTGATAGCTTGCAACCTTATGAGCGTCCTTATGCACGTTATTTTACATTGACGCATCTTTACAACGCAGGTAAAACCGCTGAAAGCCTACAAGCCTATCGGAACGCACTTTCTAAACTGGTGAATAGTCTTTCTTGGGGACACGATATTATCAAGCCGCAGCCTATCAACCCGTCACAGACACTGCTTTACATTGACCTACGCCACTATGAATGGGACGAGTGGGATACGCGCGACGATGTGTGGAAACACATTGAACAAGACTATCCTTACACCCTTGAATTCGACTCGGAAACGGAAACCGCTCGGTTCAATAAACTCACACAACTCCGACAAGATACTGGATCTACCGTGCCGTTTATCCACGCGGATTGGTTTCTTGCGACCGCATCACTCCCGCCCCTTTACCATGATATTCTGCGTCTCCCCGATACTGACCTCGCTTTAGAACAGCAATTAGGCATAAATGTAGCACGGAATATACAGCAATCTCCTGGCATCCGTGTCTCGCGTGCGGGGATCGTTGATTCGGGAGTATCAAATAACAATCGCGTCGTAGAACGTCACACCTCTGTATATGGTGCGTATTGGAAAAGTTACGACTTCGCGGGGAGTGTCGGCGCACAGGATATCCTAACACACCCGCTCTCTTTCCAACACGATGGGGGCGAGATTGTTTTCAACCTGCCGAATGGACTACAAGCATACTACATTTCGGATGACAAGGGGAACCGTATTGATAAAGCCCCAATCGATATTGTTTCAAACCCCGCTGCAAGTGACAAGACTGTACGGAACGGACTGTCTTGTTTCGGGTGTCATACCGAAGGAATGAAGACGTTTGAAGATGTAATGCAAACAAACATTGAGCTCACAGAAAACCCAAACTATGATAAAATACAAGCACTTCGCCTTTATGTCGGGCAAGATAAAATGGATAAACTACTTGAACAAGATACTGAAAAGTATCGGCAGGCACTTGTCAAAGCCACTGGGGCAGGGTTTGAGGATATTGAACCGATACATCGTGCTCACGAAGTGTTTGTACAACCGCTTAACGCTGCAGACGCTGCCGCTGCTTTAGGATTAAAAACTGAGACGTTGGTGCAACAGGTCCAGGAAAAGACATCGCTACAAAATTTAGGATTGACAGCTCTTTTAGGCGGCGGCACTATCAACAGGGACACATGGACAGCAAAGTTTCACGATATAGTCGATGCAATCAACAGTCCCGACCCGCCACCCTGCTGTATCCCACCCCCGCCACCCTGCTGTATCCCAGACCCTAATCTACTAACTGCCATCGCAAATGCACTCGGTAAACCGAATGCTTCAAGCATCACTATCGCTGAAATGGAAACATTGACGATTCTTATAGCAGATGATGCCGGTATAAGCGATTTGACGGGGCTTGAAACAGCAATAAAACTACAACGCATAGAACTACGACGAAATGCAATCACCGACTTGACACCACTCACAGGACTCATCAAGCTGAATAACATAAAACTACGCGGGAACAACATTACCGACGTATCACCGCTTGCAAATCTAAAAAGCCTGGATTGGCTCGGTCTTGAAGAAACTAATGTTACGGATCTGTCACCCCTTAGCGGATTGGTGCGTCTCAAAAACATCGAGATTGATGACACACCTGTTACGGATTTATCACCACTCGCAAAATTACCAAGTCTCGAAGTTGTTTCTGCTTGGAATACCCGTATTTCAGATTTTTCTGTATTAGCACCCGCTCGCAGATTGAAAGAGATAAAGTGTTCTGGCAACAGAGAATTGACAAACCTCGATGGGTTCCGTCAATTTAAAACATTGAAACGTTTGTCAATAGGTGCTGCGGGGCTTACAAACATTGAGGCACTATCTGAACTCACACAACTTGAACTTCTCAAGTTACGCGATAACCAAATTGCCGATCTATCGCCACTGCGCAATCTAAAGAACTTGAAAATACTACATCTTTCCTTCAACTTAATTTCCGATCTATCACCTTTGGCAGAACTCACACGATTGAATGACTTAAACCTTGAGCATAACATTATAACCGATGTTTCGCCACTGGCAAACCTAACAAACTTGACGCATTTAGACCTAAGAGAAAACGCCATCGTTGATTTTTCACCGTTGGAAGGTTTGCCTCAGGGTGCGGTTACCCAATCAAATGGTAATCCGGGTGTCTTCCTGCGTGGTGGTCCCAAAATATCTGGACCTTGGTTGTGGATATTGTTCCCAGAAACATCTTATAATGATTTCCGTAACAAAGATTTACTCGCGGGGGCAAGTAAAGGTGCTGTAACAGAACAGGAGATTGCTACAAACGGCGCAAAAGCAGGCACCTCTGTCGGAGATCATATCTGGGGTGCTCAAAACATTGCGCCCGGACAGGGGAATAATATTACTCAAACGTTAGCGACACTCGGAACACCAGCAGCACATAATAAAGAGAATGTGGTTTACGGCTGCATAACCTTGAATTCGCCGCAGACACAAGAAACGCAGATGTTTGCTGGAAGTGGTGCAAATCATAGGATATGGCTGAATGGAAAATTAGTGAACGAGAGTGATGGTTGGGATGAGGATTACCAAGTATTTTTCCCCGTCACATTAAAACAAGGGAAAAATGTCTTGTTGGTTTCTATTCACAATTGGAATCATGGGTTACGTGGATATTTTGGGTTTGCACCGGATACCGAATATACGGTGAGACCTGACGACAAATTTTCTCTTTCTACAGATGCCACAGATTTCACAGTGGATAATACCTTTACTCTTCAGCTAAAAGCAACCGATGTCTCTGATTTAGCAGGTTGGCAAACTGATATTCACTTCGATCCAGCAATACTGAAAGTAACCGCTGTGAGGGAAGGGGGTTTCCTAAAACAAAACAGTGGAAGTACGCACTTCCAACATGGCACGATTGATAACACAGCAGGTAGAATCATCGGGGTAAGTTCTACGCGGACCACACAAGGCGGTGTAGACGGAGAAGGCACATTGCTATCCGTCACATTTATCATCATAAATGCTGGAGAAACGCAGGTGACACTAAACGGATTTGTCGCTGGCACAAGCACAGGAGACACTATCATCGCAAATCCAACAGGTGTACTTGTCGGTGTGAAAAAGATTGAATCTGAATACCCACCCTATGATGTCAATGAAGATGGTATTGTCAACGTTACCGATGTGTTTATGGTTGCTTCCGCTCTCGGATATGTGAACCCTGACAATCCACGCATAGATGTCAATGGAGATGGCATCGTTGATAAGCATGACCTCATTATCGTTGCACAACATCTTGATGAGGAAACAACACCACAAGCCGCACCCAGTGCCTTCGTCAATACCAGTATTACGGCGGAGATGGTTCAACACGCACTTGATATACTCAGCGCAGCAAATGATGGATCACAAGCATGGCAACAGGTAATAAAAAAACTTGCACAACTTGCCGATCTATTGATACCTGAAAAGACAACACTGATGGCAAACTATCCTAACCCGTTCAATCCGGAAACTTGGATACCTTATCAACTGGCAACGTCCGCAGATGTAACTATATCTATCCATGCGATAGATGGAACACACATTCGAACACTTGACATCGGGCATCAACCTATTGGTATTTATCAAGCGCGTAGCCGTGCTGCGTATTGGGATGGCAAGAATGCCGTAGGTGAACCGGTCGCAAGCGGACTCTATTTCTATACATTGACAGCAGGCAATTTTACGGATACCCGTAGAATGCTTATTCTAAAATAGCGAATTATGAAAATAAGCGAACCATTTTATTGGCATTTGCGGCGTTTGAAGTCGCGTAATTCATTGACAAATCAAAGCAGCATGTGCATGGCATGCTGCGCCTCAGACACACTGCAATAGACAAGGTTCTGAATCACGCCTATCGCAGTGTGCCGAAGTAATTCAAAACCTACCATAAAAAGGAGAACCTTATGGCTACGAATGCTACAAAAGTTGGTCTTGCCAAAACTGGCAGACGACGTGCTAATGTTTATGAGGCACTAAACAATATACGAGAAGACATTACACCGAAAGTCCGTGAACAGGTGTTGTTAAAACCGAATTTTCTTTCCAGCACAAATCAACTCGCTTCCTCACATGTTGATGTAATGCGTGGCGCGCTGGATTTCCTCCTAAGCACACCACAACCACCTGAAGAGGTCATTATCGCAGAAGGTGCGAATGAGTCTTTTTCTGGAGAAGCATTTCAAATTTTCGGTTATGAAGCACTACAGGCGGAATACGATGTCCCGATTCGGCTCGTTGATTTACATCAAGAAACAGAATGGGAAGAGACAAAAGTATTTCTCTCTGGTCGGGAAGAGGATACAGTCCGTATGCCGAAGACTGTTCTGGATTGCCCATGCACAATTTCTGTCGCCATCGCCAAAACACATGACGCTGGTGTTGTGACCCTTGCTATGAAGAATATGATAATGGGAACGCTACACAAGGAAGATCGGATTAAAATGCACGGGTATCACAGTCACGGTGACCGGGTGCTGCCGCGCGAGGCACAAACACTCAATATTAATCTGCTTCGACTCTCACGCTATCTAAAACCTGACATTGCAATCGTTGATGGAACTGTTGGATTGCAAGGTAACGGCCCTGGTGGCACTAATTCTGTTCCGCTCGGTATTGCAGTTGCAAGTGGTGATGTGTTTGCAGCGGACGCTGTTACTTCAAAAACGATGGGATTTGAGCCGTTGGAAATTGGTCTATTCCGCTATGCAGATGAATTAGGTTACGGCACTGCGGATCTCAGTCAGATTGAAATTGTAGGTCCACCTGTTGAGGATGTTGCAATAGCGTTTAAACCACACGAAACTGCTGAACTCCAGTTTCAATGGCAAGATGCTGAGTCTGGTGAATATCTTGCCGCTGACTAAACCCTATTTTACCTTAAACAACTCTGAAAGGAGAATTATGAAACGTTTTCTTAACGTATTGATTCTGTTTTCACTTATCCTTACCACGCCCGCGTGGGCATGGTGGGGCGGTGGACACGACATCTTAACTCAAGCATCAGTAAAAGCACTACCAGAAGAGATGCCTGAATTTTTCCGTTCTGCATCAGCACAAAAAATGATTGCCCACTGCGCTTATGACCCTGATGTTTCAAAGAACCGTGATATGCTGCATGCGCGGGTAGCAGAACACGCCGAACACTACTTTGATCTTGAACTAATCAAAGAAAATGCCATACCCGCGGATCGGGACGCTTTTATAAAATTGTGTGCAGAGATGGAACTTGAACCAAGTAAAGTTGGATATCTGCCTTACACAGTGGCGGAATGGACACAAAGGCTTGCCATCGCTTTTGCAGAGTATCGCAAATGGCCCGATAACCCCATGATACAATACAAATGTTATGTATACGCAGGCTTCCTTGGACACTATGCACAGGATATGTGTCAGCCCTTGCACCTAACGGTACATTTCAACGGAATCGTTCAGAAAGACGGTACGAAGTTGCATGATGGTATTCATGAAAAAGTTGATGCGTCGGTTGAAATGTTGAAACTTGATCCAACTGAACTTGCTAAGAAGCAACAAGTTAAACCGGTAGGCGACTTGATGTCTGCGATTGAAAAGCAGATTAAGGATGGACACAGTTTGGTAGATCGTGTTTATGAACTTGTGGACGATTATCAAGACTTAAAGAATCCATCTTCTGCTTTGGTTGATTTTACAAAAGAACGTTCGCGTGAATCTGTACGTTGGACTGCTTCTATATACCTCACTGCGTGGAAATTATCTGAGGATTTGAAACTACCGGGATGGCTTGAACGCTAAAAATAGTGCGCTCATATACATACAGAATTTACAGAGACAAGTAGGGTTAGGTGGTGCATCTAATCCTACTTGCAATTTATAAAGACTCACAAAAAACACTTAGTATAAATTACAAGAATTTGGATTGACTTCAGATTGATTCTGTGGTATCTTCATGTGTATGGAAGAGACAAACATTTTACCTGATATTATTCCAGATGCAGTTTTCGATTTAGGAGAACTCGGATGTGGTGACCTTATTATCGCACTATTGAAATCCATGAGAACTCTTGAATCGGGACAGATTGCACAAGTCCGCGCAGTGGACCCAGGCGCACCTGTGGACATCGCGGCATGGTGCAATATGAAAGGCAATGAGCTTCTCGCAGATTGTTGCGGTGAAGACAATGCCTATTTTTATATTAAAAAAGGAGAAAATTCCTAATGGCTAAACTGATGATTAGCATAACACATGCGAAAGATAACACGGATAAAGCGACAGTCGGTTTTGTTGTCGCGAACGCTTCCGTTGCATCCGGCGTTGAAACGGTTGTGTTCCTCAGTACTGAGGGCGTGCATCTTTCGCAAAACGGTTACGCCGATGATATTCACGAAGAAGGTTTCGCACCGCTACAACAACTCATGTCAGATTTCGTTGAAGTCGGTGGAACAATTTGGGTTTGTTCACCATGCTTCAAAAAACGCAACCTTGATGAAGATAATCTGGTGGATAGTGCCACAATTGTTGGTGGTGCTAAGGCTGTTGAGTTTTTAATCACTGGCGGTTCAAGTATTACCTATTGACATCGGGAAAAGGAGTTCCTGCTAACTGCAGC
Source organism: Candidatus Poribacteria bacterium (assembly GCA_965219695.1). GTDB lineage: Bacteria > Poribacteria > WGA-4E > WGA-4E > WGA-3G > MSPOR6. The sequence continues at coordinate 343,469 of CBDCOJ010000030.1, forward strand.
AGAAATATCCATCAGGGATCAGTTGAATCCTGAGCCTGATCAAAGAGACTCCCTCCCGCTGTGGAATAGGTTTTCTTACGAAGGTTTAATGAGTATGTTCATTACTTTGTTGACACACCTACCAGGGAGGGTTTCTCATTTCAGACACCTTAAAAACAGCACATCCAAATTATAATCCATTATAACCTACCTAAAACACTTTATTAAGTCCTTCTAAATATACTTCACAAAAAATTCTTACCTCAGATTTCAAAATATAATAGGTTTAAATAGCAAATGCGAGAAGAAGACTTACAAGCACCTGATTCACTTCAGACATCTCATATATGCGAAGGCGGAAACCTTGACTGTGGTTCCGGACTACTCTTGCTCATTCGGAAATCTATGGAAAAAGTGCCAGATGGAGAAGTATTGGAAATTCGCAGCACAGAGATTAGCGTCAAAGAGGACTTGCCCGCATGGTGTCGGATGACTGAAAACCCTTACCTCGGTTGGCGTCCCTCACCAGAACATAACAAATACTTTGTGCAACGCGGAGAAGCGGAGCAAGATGCGGATGCCGCTTATGAACAAGCACGAGATTACCGATGGCAGACGCGTATCCATTGGGATGGCGGACTACAAGCAAAGGTTTTCTGCAGAAATCATTCTTGGTCGGTAGGACAACCTGCAAGTTTTGATGTGCGGGATGCTGCACCGAGTGCGATGGAATACGTCCTTGGTGCGCTTGGTGCTTGTTTGGCAATGGGTTTTCAGATTCGTGCATCACAGCAGAAGGTTGAGATTGATGAGTTAGAGGTTTCTTTGAGCGGTCAAATTGACAATATCTTTGTCTTTCTCGGCACGGAACAGGAGGGGCATAGCGGGTTTAAAGAGGTGCGCGGCACAATCTATGTCGCATCGGATGCAGATGACGAAGTATTAGAAAGGCTTTGGGAGGAAACCCTCGCCGCCTCTCCCGTGACAAACACACTGACGCGTAATGTGGATATTGATGTTGACCTACGCGTGATATAAGGAGAAACGATTATGACGCAGCTTCTTGAAAAAGTACTCACTGAGGAATATAAATTACCTCCCGAAAAACAGGATGCCATCGCTGCTATAATTCTGGAAGAATTGGAAGATGAACGAAAATGGGATAAAGCTTTTGCTGAATCGCAAGATCAACTTGCTCAAAAAGTGCGTGCTGATATTAAGGCAGGACGTGTAAAAAAATGGAGATTGATAAAAGACGAACCCAATTGAATCTTAGGAGATTTTAATTATGAAAAAAGAACAGATTGTCTCGCGTAACCCAAAAGTGATGAACGGCACTTTAGTTTTCGCTGGCACTCGTGTACCGGTTGAGATTTTGATTCAGCACCTAACGGCAGGGGATTCACTTAAAAAATTCCTTGACGATTTTCCTACCGTATCTCATGAGCAAGCTGTCGCGTACCTGAAGATGACTTTAGAGGTTGCCGATGCGCGTGTTGCTTGATGAAAATCTACCACATCAACTACGAGAATTTTTTGTAGACAATATTGAGGTAGTCACAGTAAGTTATCGCGGGTGGAAAGGAAAAGAGAATGGCGAACTGTTGAAATTTGCGGCAGACGAATTTGATGTCTTTATCACAACGGATCGGGGAATTCCTCATCAGCAAAACTTAGATAATTTTGAAATTGGAATTATACTGTTGGAAGCTGAAAGTAACCGTATTGAGGATCTGGTGTCGTTGATTTCTCAAGTTAATGCTGTATTGAAAACAGTCAATAGTGGGGAAATTGTGCGTGTAAGATCATAGCGAGTAGAAAATGCCTAAAGGCGAACTACAACAGTGGAATAATTTTAACATTAGACCACTTGAAACTGGATTATAAGGCAAATTACATGAATGAATTTTTAACATTGTTACTCCCGTGGAAAGAGACATCTAATGACCAGATTTCGGACTATTTTGTTTATGGTATTTTTGCATTATTTGGCATACTGTTGGTGATTTTCCTCTGGAAAACCATTCGCCGAATACGCTTAATTAGTGGTTTAAATAAAAAAATAGACAAATTGGGGGGTGAATATGACAGGCCTGCAGATCCAGGTATTTTGAACGAGTTGGAGGAGATATTTAATCGCAGCGATAAATTCTTTAAACCCTTTAATAAAGCATGGCAAGAGTTTAGAGAATCACTCATTACACCTGATCGTCGTAAAGTGGTTTACAAAACAGACGAGGCATCCCTATTCTTTAGCGAAGAACGTTTGATCGAACAATATATGAATCTTCGATTTTGGAACAGTGTTTCCACTATATTGGTCGGGTTAGGTATTCTTGGCACGTTCGTTGGATTAGTTTCGGGATTGGAACCTTTTTCGAAGATTGACTTTGGGGATACCGAAAATATTCAAGATAATATTCAAGATGCAATTAAAATACTTTTATCTGGTGCATCAACTGCATTTGTAACCTCCGTTTGGGGGATGTTGGCTTCACTTTTGTTCAATTGGTTGGAGAAGGGAGGCATCGGCATGGTAAGTCGTAAAATTGCGAACTTACAAGGTGCACTTGACCTACCGTTTACACTGAAAACTCAAGAAGAGATTGCAGAGAAACAAAAAGATGAACTTGAACAACAGACACAAGCACTCAAAGCTTTTTCGACAGACTTAGCAGACAAGATTAAAATTGCAATGAATGATATTATGTCTGAAAAGTTTGATGATATGCACCAAAGTTTGAAGCAATCTAACGGACAGAATGTGCAGGAAAGTCAAGAAATTATTCAGGCCCTTCACAAATTACCTGAAAATATCAGCGATGTGGTAGAAACGAAGTTATCTCCTAATCTCAAAAATATAGATGTTGTTGTTGAAGAATTACAAGGACAATCTAAGTTAATAGATCGTTTGGATCAAAATTTGATAAACTTCTCTACACATAGTGTGCAAAGCAAACAGGAAATTGTAGATGAACTTCAAAAATTGATTTCGTCAACTGCACAGATTGAAACTTCAGTGGAGACGGTCTGTAAGGTTTGTGAAAGCATGGTGAATTTACCTAAATTGTTGGAGCAGATTACTGATGACATACATAATGTGTTAAATCAGAAGGATGATAAGTTTGAACGAAGGTTAGCTGGTATGGATGATTTCTTTGATAGGACAGCACAAAATCTACAAGACATTCAACAAAAATCAATCAAACTTTTACAATTACAAAACGAGCGCATTGAAAATATTAACGCCCAACTCGCTAACTCACAGACAATACTCGATAAAGGACGGGAAATGTTTGAACAGATGGATGAAAGTGTTACAAGCGTTCGCCAACTGATAGAGACTACCAAGTCTCTATCGGGAACATTGAAAGTAGGAGCGGATCAACTTGAAACAGCGGGACGGCAACTGACACAAGCAAGTAGTATGTTCAACATAGAAAATGCGAAATATCTTAAAGCAAATCGTGAAACAACTCAGCAAATTCAGAGTGCGCTTGCGCAATCACATCAGATGCTGAATGACTTCGCACAAAATTTCGAAACAATTGACAATAGTTTGAAGGGTATTTTTGAGGAAATTGAGAAAGGTTTAAATACTTATGCCGATATAACACGAAAATCAATTGACAAGTATCTTGAAAAATTTTCTGAACAACTGGCTGATGCCTCAAATGCTCTATCTGGTAGTATAAATGCTCTTAAAGAAAGTGTTGTGATATTGAATGACGTAATTGATCAACTAAGAAATTCGTAAAGAAGTAACAAGTGATGCGAAAAAGTTCTCTCAATTCCAGAAAACTTACTAACGAAAATCCATTTGGTCTTTCGTTAGGTGACTTGATGGCTGGACTCCTACTCATCTTTGTACTGATGTTTTCTTTCGTTATGTTGCGACTTGAAAATTTGATGGAAGAAAGAAGAAGTCAAATAGAACAGATTGATGAGCGGGAATTAATTAAGAAACTGTTAATCCGTAGACTTCTTAAAGAACTTGCCGATTTTGATGTTGAAGTTGATCCTGACACTGGGGTAATCCGCATCAAGGAAGGTATCTTGTATGATTTTAACGAAGATGAACTTAACCAAGCTGGAAAGGAGTTTTTGCGTCTTTTTATTCCGAAATACGTAAGCGTTTTACTTTCTGAACCTGATGTGAGTGAACATATTGCACAGGTGATCATCGAAGGACATACTGATAACGTTGGTAGTTGGGAACTTAATCTTGATTTGAGTTTACGTCGTGCGAAAAGTGTAGCGACCTACCTTTTTACAGAGGAGTTTGGCACATTTCGTTATGCAGAGAATCTGAAAAAATTACTCTCGGCAAACGGACGAAGTTTTGCCCAACCAATTGTTTCAAATAAAGCAGAGGATAAGCAGTACCAGAACGGCGTAGATACTCTAAGAAAATGGGTAAATCAGTACAATGATACCGAAGTTGAACGCGCCCAAAATCGACGGGTAGAATTTCAATTTCGATTGAGAGATTGGGATCTTGTTTCCCCTAAAGCTGAGAAATTATTAGAGATAGAGACTGGTCTATCTCCCTGAAGAGAAGAAAATATGGGATTCTCAAACATATTAGATTTTAATGCTAATGTCTTTGCTGACCTTGCACCTAAGCTAAAAAACCCTAGTCAGAAAGTATATGAAATTCTTCAAAAAATTGTGAACGAACATTGTGCTAAGAAAAGTGAATTAGATGAAGAAAGTCTTAGTCAAATTTATCTCCGCTTTATTGACTGTCCTCCCAGTAAATATTCTGAAGAATTTAATACGTCATTACGAGTGCAGAAACTTGCATGGGTACTGACCTGTTCCGAACAGAACTTACCTCGTATTATAGATACCCCTCGACTTCAGAACGTTCTGGAATTAATTGACAATCGTTTTCGCATTAGTACTCTACTAGGAGTATTTGATGCGTTGCTCCAAGCATGGGATTCATCAGAAGCAGACACAGATAGACTAAGAGCATTTATTGAAAAGCATCTGAAAAATTACGATGGTCCTGTGAAATTCATTCAAAAACTTAAAACGAACATTGCATATTTTACACGAGATAACGGTATATCTATACTTGTAGAGACTTTGTTGCATTCGCAGAAGAATTTATCGGATTTATACTCTGTTCTTGAATTGCCTAATTGTATGTATTCCTATTCGTACTTCCGTGTTTTTACCACTACTTATATTCAAGCTGTAACTCTCAGCACTCCATTAGATGTAGCTGATATCGTTGAATTTGTCAAAAAACACAACGGTGATGAAATGATTCGTCAATTTCTGTCACAGCTTATCCAGAAACTAGGCATTAGTGCAAAAGAAAACTTGCGACAACCTGTGCAATCCTACATTTTGAAAAATTGGGGTGACCCCAGAACTGTTGATGTGAATATACGCTGGCACGGTCTTTCCAATGAAGCACGAAATATATTTAGGCAATGGATTATGAAGGAAGACATCAGTTTCTTTTTTGATGTTGTTGTCAAAACCAGAAGCAACAGAAAATTCTATCGAAAAGGTTTTTGGTTGCAGTATTTTGGAAAGATTGACTCTTGCCGTATCGTGTTGTCTGAAAACACAAAATATCTGTTTAGAAACGATCAGTACTACCAAAAGCAAAAATTCAGCATGGCAACTTTGAAGGACGGTGAACGCAATCAGCATGCTTTAATCATTCAAATGGGTAATCATACGTATATTCTGTTTTTTCCCACTGAACTATGTTATATTTACGACAACGTTGACGTGCCCTTTCATTTAAATGTAACAGAATTCAGTATACACGAATTACGCAACAAGTCTTTAACCAAACACTATGAAAAATTAGAATCGTGGATAAACAGTGAAATTGGAGTTGAAATGTTGACAAAGAGTAGGGTAGAAAAATGGTAACGATGTTAGATATATTCCGAAAGAACTCTTCTGAATCACTACAATTAAACTGGCAAGAAACACCAACCGGCATTCTGTTTACTTCACCATCAGAAAACCTATCTCTAACTGAATACGCCGCGAACCTACCAGCAGCTCACCAGACACAAGCACAATGGATGTTACTCAAGGAGTTGCTTGATAACGGTCAAGCCAAATTGTCAGACAATGGAATTCACATCCCTAATGAAGAAGTATGCCAACTTGAGTCAGTTGAACACGGGTTACTCGGTTTGCCAGAACCGTATCCGTTTGATATTAAAATCCGATCACATGGTACGCTCAATCAACCAGAGTTCCGATACAATTATCAATTCCTACAACCGGATCAAAAACCTTTGCATCCAAAACGAATTGGCTGTATTTTGCGTTTGACAAAGAATTGGGTATATCTCTTGCCACATGAACAGTTTGTACTTCTGGAGGCTTTAGATACGTTCAATGCACGAAATGCTATTGACAAAAATTTTGAAACTAATTTACTTGAATTTGCAAAGATAAAAGGACTTGCCAAAAGTACTGGTGCTGCCCTTGAACTTTACCTAAATCAAGAAGAAGTTGTAGCACCGAAAACCGTTCGTTTACGTCTACGCGAGTCGGGGCATGACGTTGAGATAATTCCTGATGTAGCAGGAGTTGACAGCGAAAAGTTTGAAGAAGTTTTTGATAAATTTCCTAATTCTGAAACCACCTATAATTTACCGCGTCCTGACGGTGGCAGAACCCGCGTCCTTTTTCAAGAGAAACAACGTGAAGCGTTGGAATCTATTAAAGAAAATCGGCGTGTTTCTCGCGAACAACTCGCGGAGATGGCTAAACACCCACAAGCATACTTTGATCCTGAAATCGTTGAACTTGATCCAACGGACGATACTTTATCCTTCAGTGAACGTGTCCTTGAAATTGGTATTTACCAACCGAGGGTATATCCATTTGTTTCACCATACAAAAGTGAATGGATCCCTGGCATTTTAGTTGACAATGATGAATCTGGGGCGCGCACAAAGATACCGATTACAACCGAAGAGGAACTCATAGAACTGGAAAGGACAATTGAACGGGAAAAGCAAGCAGGAAAAAACCATTTGACATGGAAGGGAACTAAGCTACCTATTTCTGAGGTTGAGCAGCATCTTCCATTCATTAAAAAGCGACTCAAACGGCGCAAAAAACCTTACCCAGAACCATGTGAAAAATCGGATAATGCGGTTTTAATTATTGATGAGAATATTGACGAGCCCAGTTTCATTAAAAAAACACCCGATTCAACCACTAAAAAAACGTTTCGGCATCTGCTTGAATCTACACCGAACCTTAAACAGGGAGTCAACCTCCTACCGCATCAAGAGGAAGGACTTGCATGGGTGCAACAACTTTTGCAGAGAAAGTATCATGGCGGATTACTTGCTGATGATATGGGACTCGGCAAAACGTTGCAAGTGCTCTGCTTTTTGGAATGGCATCATGTCAGATATCGCTCGCAAGCATCACAACACAAACCTTATCTCATTGTTGCCCCAATCGCACTTTTAGAAAATTGGGCTGCGGAGTATCCAAAGTTTTTTAACAACGGCGCATTGAATTTTATCACGTTATATGGAAAAGAACTGCAAAACTATAAAATTGACCTATCCGAAGTCAACAAGATCGCAATTCCTGAGATAGAAGGCGTAGAACGGCTAAGAGAATTACGGAAAAAGCGTGGCGCACTTGATGTGAAACGTCTCCAAAAAACCGATGTATTACTAACTACCTATGAGACTGTTCGAGATTTCCAACTGGATTTAGGTTTAATCCAGTGGGCTACGGTTATCATAGACGAAGCACAAAAAATCAAAACACCGGGAACACTTGTCACGAATGCGCTGAAAGCACTCAATACAGATTTTCGCATCGCAATGACAGGAACACCTGTAGAAAATTCGCTGATGGATTTGTGGTGTATCACCGATTTTGTGGCACCAGGCTATCTTGATAGCGCGAAAAATTTCAATAATGAATTTTGTCGCCCCCTTGAAAATCCTGAAACTGACATTCGCGCACTTGGTGAACAAATCCGTAAACGTATTGGCGTTCACCTTAAAAGACGGTTAAAGACTGAAATTCTGGATGATCTTCCCGAAAAACACATTCATGTTGAAAATTGTCAACAAGAGATGCCCCCGATACAAGCGGCACGTTATCAAGCCGCTCTTCAATCCACAAAAGATAGTGGAGCAACAGGACCGCAACAACGTAACCGTATCTTGCAAGTTCTTCACCAATTACGCGACATTTCTGACCATCCCTTGTTATCTGATTCAAAAGGAGAAGAATCTCCTATTTCTGAATTGATCGAACAGTCTGCTAAACTAATAGTAACTGTAAAACTACTTGAGGACATTCAGGTTGCTGGCGAAAAGGCGATTTTGTTTGCAGACCGTCGAAAAACGCAGCATCTTCTTGCACGCGTTATTAAGGAACAATTTGAGTTAGGGGATATTTCTATTGTCAACGGGGATACGCCAGGAAGTAAACAGAGAGAAGGTTCAATGAAAATCAGTCGTCAACAAGCCGTAGATCGTTTCCAAGATACTCCAGGATTCAACGCTATCATCATGTCACCTCTTTCTGCTGGTGTCGGTTTGAATATCACTGAAGCAAACCATGTAATTCATTATAGTCGCTGGTGGAATCCTGCTAAAGAGGACCAGGCGAGTGACCGAGTATACCGTATCGGACAAGAACGACCAGTGCATATCTATCTCCCCATGGCAACCCACAGCGAGTTTAAAACCTTTGATGTTATACTGCATGAACTCCTTGAGCGAAAACGTCAACTTTCACAAGATACATTGTTCCCAACAGAACGGGCGGAAGTAAAACCTGCAGATATTTTAGATGCGTTGCAAACCACATCCCCTGGAACAAAGCATGACACACCACTAACGATAGAAGACGTTGATAAACTGGAACCCCAATTTTTTGAGTTTTTTGTTGCTGCTCTCTTTGAAAAACAGGGGTACAAGATTGAATTAACACCGTACTCAGGTGATAAAGGAGCGGATGTAGTCGTTCACCCAATGCAGTCAGGTAACCCAGGATTTCTTATACAGGTCAAGCAACGTAATGCTGGTGGCAAACCAGGGGGCGAGGCGGTGGATGAAATTATCGCTGCAAAACCTTTTTATCAAGAAAAATATAGCACAACTTTTAAACCCATTGTCATAACAAATCGTACTTTTACTAACGAGGCACACCGTCTCAGTCGTACGAATGAAGTGCAAATGTACGAACGCAAGTGGATAATTGAAAATTTGAAGCAATACCCTGTAACATGGACTGATGTCAACTTGTGTCAGTTTCAAACAGTCTAAAGGAAAACCATGACACCACAACAACACATAGACATCAGAGTCAACCCCACCATCACTGCCGACGAGTTATTCGACTTCTATGAACGAAACAACATTTGTGAAGTTGGATTCGGCAAAGAAGTAGCAGCACGGATACTGGAACATCCGCATCTCATCGTAGCTGCCTACGTTGAAACAGAACTTATTGGACTCGCACGCGCCACTTTTGATGGACTTTCCGCGCACATCATGGAATTTTCCGTTGACGTCCGCTATCAAGGAGATGATCTGAAATACAACAACGGATCGCTGATTGAATCAGATGATAGCGGCGTAGGGAATCTGTTGGGTGAACGTCTACGACTTGAACTTGAAAAAATGGGAGCAACCTTCATCACAGGTTACATCGTTGAAAATTGTGAAGAGTCTTTTTATCGCTCACTTGGTTTCAGAGAAAACGAAGGGCATCTGGTCTATTACATTGACACACGTCCTTATGTAACCGAATCCTAACACGGCATTGAAGTTAGTGTTAAAATCTATTGAAAGAAAATCATGATCGTAGTGTATGGCATAAAAGAAAAGTTAAATCCGATAAAGGCAAAACTTTCAGATGTAATTCATGAGGGTATGCAGTCTGTACTTGGCATGCCAGAGGACAAACGAGCACATCGTTTTATTCCTATGGAAAAAGAGGATTTTTACTATCCGAGTGGTCGCTCAGATGCCTATACCGTCATTGAAATCAATATGATGGCAGGTCGCAAGGCAGAAACGCAAAAAAGTTTGATAAAAACCCTGTTCAAAGAAATCGAAAGTCAATTATCCATTTCTCCGACAGATATTGAAATTACAATAAAAGAACAGCCCCCACATTGCTGGGGTTTTCGCGGTATAACAGGAGACGAAGTTAACGATCTGAAGTATAAAGTCAATGTGTAAAAATACTTGCAACACATTAAGTTTTCACAAATGTATATGAAAAATATGAAATGGAGGAGAACAAAACAGTGAACAATTTACCACAATTCCCTGTGACCGTCGTTGGAAGCATGCCCCGCTCAAAAGCCGTGTCACGGGCATTACGAAATAGACAAAAGGGGCGCGTTACAGATACTGACTTCTATGCAATAGCAGACGATGCGGTACTGGAAAGCCTCAAACTGCAAGAAGAAAACGGAGTTGATATTGTTAGTGATGGAGAACAACGTAGAGACAATTTTTATTCTTTCATCACAGGTTGTATTGACGGCATCCGATTAATGACACTTGCAGAAATGCTTGACTATGTTGAAGACAAAGCTGCATTTGAACAATTGCTCAACGCCTTAGATGTACCCGCATTTGCCCTAAAAAATCCAGTCGTTGATGGGGAGTTAAAACGCACCTCGTCCCTTGTGTTAAACGATTATCTTTTTCTCAAACAGCACACAACAAAACCAATTAAAGTTACACTTCCCGGTCCTTATCTTTTAACTCGTTCAATGTGGGTTAAAAAGTTATCCTACGAATTTTATCCCGATAAAGAATCTCTGGGCGATGATGTGGTAGCTATCCTAAGAGAAGAATTGCACGATTTACAAGAAGCAGGCTGCGAATTTGTGCAATTTGATGAACCTGTGTTAACCGAAGTAGCTTTTACAGGACCGCATGAAACGCACACTTTTATGTGCGCCGCACTTTCAGAAAAAAGCAGCCCAGAAGAAGAACTCAATTTCGCTGTAGAACTGATGAATCGCGTCGTTGATGGAATAGACGGAAAAATGAAAACCGCACTCCATGTCTGCCGAGGCAACTGGAGTCAACAGGAAGATGTTCTACTCCGCGGTTCCTATGACCTTCTGATACCCTATTTTAGCGAGATGAACGTCAATCAGTTTGTGTTGGAATATGCTACAGAACGCGCGGGTAGCATTGACGTTCTCGGTGAACTTCCTGCAGACAAAGAGATTGGACTCGGCGTAGTGGATCCGCGCACCACAGAAGTGGAATCTGTTGATTTTGTTTTAGCAAAGGTTCGTTCACTTTTAAAACATCGCAACGCCGAACAAATTTATCTGAATCCTGACTGTGGTTTTGGTACTTTTGCTGATCGTCCTGTAAATACAACAGAAATTGCCGGGCAGAAGCTGCAAACCATACATAAAGCAGCAGAAATTTTGCGTTCAGAAGTATAAGGTCTGCTATTTTTTTTCTATCTTTTTTCCTTGTAATTTCTCTATAGGTTAGAATACCTACTTGTGTTTTCTATATGTTTATGCTATAATTCGGTCAATTGGGATTGCTTAACCTGATTCATACATCCGTAACGCTAAGGAGAACTATAATTGATACATTTATATGGAGAAGCTTATGATAGAGTAAAGCTACTTCGCCACTTAGGAGACATCTCACAAGTGGCTGAAGCCAAGATATACCAATTGACTGATGGAAACGAAAAAGGGACGGATGCGATCGGTTTCAGGACTGGTTCAGGATTGAATTTCACAGTACTTCCAAACCGTGGTCTTGATATATCTTATGCTGATTATAATGGAATCCCATTATGTTGGCGTTCAGGGACTGGTGATGTTGCAGCAGCGTATTATGAACCTGAAGGTCTGGGATGGTTACGCGGATTCTATGGAGGATTGCTTACAACTTGTGGTATGACGCAAGCAGGTGCTCCGAACGTAGATGAGGATGTGGAACTTGGACTTCACGGCAGGGTTTCTCATATTCCGGCGAAAAACGTTTGGGTTGATAGCCGTTGGGAAGGTGACCGGTACATCTTATGGGTGCAAGGAAAGGTTACAGAAACCACAGCGTTAGGTGAACATTTGTGTCGTACCCGACGTATTTGGACAGAATTAGGATCGAACAAACTGCATATTGAAGACATTATAGAAAACCATGGGTATCAGGACTGTCCACACATGTATCTTTTCCACATTAATATTGGTTTCCCAATACTTGCAGATGGGAGTGAACTTTTGGCACCCTCCTCACAGGTAACACCGCGGGACGAACACGCTAAAAACAACCTATCAAATTATAACTTTGGGGAACCACCCACCGTTGATTTCCAAGAACAGGTCTATTATCATGAAATGGAACCCGATGTTGACAACCATATTCGCGCAGCACTTATCAACCGGAGTTTTAACAATGGTCAAGGCATCGGAATCGCTGTACGATACCATAAAACACAATTCCCTCATTTTGTCCAGTGGAAAATGTGCGGCCAGGGTGCCTATGTGATGGGTTTAGAACCATCAAACTGCCGAGTTGCGGGGAGGGCATCAGAACGCGAAAGTGGAACTTTACAACATATTGAACCCGGTGGTCGCCGCCACTATGAAGTCGAAATCAGTGTCCTAACTTCCAATGACGAGATTAACGCGCTCGCAGCAAAAATAGCCGAAAATCAAAAATAACACCTATTCGGAGCAGATATCATAATAGCATATCTGCTTCTAAGAGAAATTCTAAGGAGAAATAAAAATGAACAGACGTTTTACCTTACCAATTATTGTTCTCTCACTCTTGACAACTATTTTATTTGGTACTTGTTTTATAACGCAACCAATTAACGTTGCACAGGCTGATAGCCACCAGACTGATGCGTCCCCGCAAAAAACTGAAGTAGCCCCTCTTGAAATCCCCAAAGACAGTGTCCTACATTTAATTCCCGAGACGACATTAGGTGTAATTTATTGTCCCAGCTTGCTTGATTTGGATGACAGGATTAACGCAGTGGCATCGGCCCTGGTCCCTCAAGCAGGCGAATCACCAGAACTTCTTTCGCAAATTTTAGCAGAGGCGTTCGGTGCTGGATTTGGAAGTTTAGCCGATTTAGAGGAAATAGGCTTAGATTTGAACCAAGATTTTGCAATTTTCTTAACGAGTTTGGACCCGCCCAGTCTTTCCGCAACTGTACATCTTACAGACCCAGACGCAATGATGCAGGTAATTGAGACTGAAGCAGAAGGGAGTGAACCTGTCCAATATAATGGTGAAACTTATTGGAGCACTCCTGAAGGCAGTGGCAGCTTCGCAATTTTGGGAAACACACTTGTCTTCTCACAACAACCTGAGATATGTCAAAATGTGATTGATATTACCAAAGGGACAATGAAGTCTATCGTTGCAAATCAGGGGTACGCGTCATTCTTAACTAATATCATGAAAGGGGCTGATCAGTTAGCTGCCTATTTTAATCTTGAATCTATTATCGCACCCTTTAGCGAACAACTGAAAGAAGAATTGCAAGTAACAATTGACACTATCGAAAGTGATCCTGCCGCTATGGCTGCGGCTCCGATGATTGAAAATATGTTTAACAAGGTAGTAGAAGTTGTTGAAGAATTAAAATCTATTAGCGCAACACTCCAAGTTGAAGGAACTGATGTGCAACTTGCACCGTTTTTGCAATTCAAAACCGATGGCAAAATTCAAGAAACATTAAAAGAATTGGCTCCTGATGAATTAGTACTCCTCAATGATTTACCGAATCAAGGTTTTATCAACGGCGCAATTCAACTCAATGCCAAGCAGTTTTATAAGATGAATATGTCTTGGTTAGAGTATTTTCTGGAAGATGACGCTGATCTGATTGAGGAATTTTCGACACTTCTCGAACAGATGGAAGAAATTTACGAATCTATGGGTGATGAGTGGAGTTTTTCTGTTAATTTTAGTGACAGTTTTATACCAGATTATTTGGTCATCGGTGAAACGAAAGATGAACAAAAAGTGAAAACGTATATGGATGAACAGTTTGTAGAACAATTCCAAAAATCAATGCAGCTCATGAAAAATAAATTGGGTGATTCCCCTCAGATGAGTATGTACGATGGGGCGTATGTTGGGAACCCTATAATGCATAACGGCATTGAGATTAAATCTTTCGTCTTTCCCAATCTCGGCGCTGCATTCACAGATGTGCCTGACGCTGCTAATTTAATGCCTCAAGAAATGCACTGGTCTTATGCTTTTTCAGAGGGACTCTTCTACTTCGCTATAGGTGATCCAGAACAGATTAAGTCTGCACTTGATAGCAAAGCGAAAGTAGGCGAAAGCATCTCTGAAAACGTGAGTTATCAGAAACTCATTCAGAAGTTGGGAATGGAAAATAACATAATCATGGGAATTTCGCCTATAGCCATGGCGAAGAGTGCTATGAATCTGGCGGCAAAGGCTGATCCTAACGCTGCCGCAGAAATTGGGATGTTTTCACCTATCCTAATGGGTCTCACTGAATCCTACAGTATCGGTATTTCAAGTAAAGTTCGGGATGGTGGGGTTGGCGCTAAACTACTCATCACACTTGGCGACTTTAAGCAGTTGATAAATACTTTTATGATGATGTCCGGTATGGGCATGATGTAATAAGTGTTTTAGACTCGCCCACAAAGTCTTGTGGGCGAGTTTTTTATTTAACTGTTTTGGTGTTTATGGTATTATATCAAAAATATTTGCGGTAGTGCACGGTTGAGAGGGGCGTCCGCTTCCGCATCATTATTTAGGCAAAACCCTCTGAGAGAGTATTACTTACCTAAGGAGGTAAGCTGGTGTATAAACATAAAAGTTTCATAAACCGATTTTTCTTGAAAAATCGGAAGTATCAATATTTCTTCGGCTTCGGTGTCGCGTTTTTGCTAATTTTTGCTTCATTCGCGATCGCTGATACCACCGAAGAAACCGCAGAAGCAGCAGAGGCAGCAGAACCCAAGAAAAGTCCAATCAAAATTGGTGGGGCGATGCGGGCCAATTACGTATACGGAACTTACACAGATGGCAGAGGTGATGATAATGGAGATGTCGATCTTGAGATTCTCCGTGTCAATGCCGACCTTGACTTTAATGACATCATTGGTAGATTGGAATACCGTTGGTATCCAAGGTGGTTCGGATATGACAGCGGATACAGTATGATACATACTGGTTGGTTAGGATATAATTTTGAAGATTTAGGCACACTTAAAGCAGGTATTGTTCGAGTGCCCTTCGGACCAACCGCTTACGGTGTTTCTACAAGTTGGTTCTTTGACCAGCATTTTTATGTCGGTCTCTCAGATGATCCCGATTTAGGTGTCAGATGGACCGGTTCTTTTGACAAGTTGACGTATGATGTTGCGTACTATTTACAAAGCGAATTCCAAACCGACGGGTCTAGCCTCAAAAGTTCTCGATATGCTTATGACGTTGTAACACGGAGAGTTGGAGATGGGGACGATGAAGAAGGATATGATGAGCAACATCAGTTCAACCTCCGTGCAATTTACGCAATCGAGAATATCGCAGACGTAGGTGTGTCGTTTCAATACGGGTTACTCAAAGCAACGAATGTCGGGGACGATGAGAACGGAAGTCACTACGCGTTTTCCGCACACATGAAAAACTCGTATGCCAACTTTACGCTCTTTTCACAGTTCTCCTATTACGCCCATAATATCGCTGACGAAACGCCTTGGGGCACCGGAGACCTGATTCTCATGGGAGCTTACGATTACGCATCCCTTGTTGCTTCAAAGGGAATAATACCCGCTGTATCGCTG
Source organism: Candidatus Poribacteria bacterium (assembly GCA_965219695.1). GTDB lineage: Bacteria > Poribacteria > WGA-4E > WGA-4E > WGA-3G > MSPOR6. The sequence goes on from CBDCOJ010000030.1 coordinate 359,262, forward strand.
CGGTACGACGGTATAGATACATCAGGTATCTCCTGGCTTGACAGTGTCACACCTTATGTGGAATGGAGCTCTATCATTAAAACAGTAGAGGATTATAACCCAAGCACTCTTGTAACAATCGGGGCAAGTTGGACGCTCTACGGCGCACTATATGTTTATAGCGATTTTGCACTTTCTGATGGCAACCCCTTTGTTGGGAACGATGGGGCTGGTGATCTTGCTGCAAACGAAGATAACGATGAGAAAAAGCAGAATTGGCGACTAAACCTTAACTTCGGTTATTATTTCTAATTGGCGGATGCCATCCTAAGGTGAACGCGTTAACAAAGAGCGTTCACTTCTCTAAAAGGAGAATATTGAAATGAACGAAGAAGGAAAACAACCGCAATACATGGAGGAACGGAAGTACAGAAAGTTATTCGGTTTAGAGATTTACCTGACCCCCGTATTCGTAATTTCCAGTATCACTATTGTTGCCTTTATCATTGGCTCTCTTATCTTCCAAGAAGGTGCGACAACACTTTTCGGGAATGTCCGAGTCTGGCTTACCACCAACCTTGATTGGTTGTTCATGATCACTACCAATCTCGTTTTTCTCTTTTGTCTGGTAGTGGCACTCTCGCCACTCGGTAAGATACGCCTCGGAGGAGCAGATGCAAAACCCGAGTATTCCTACTTAACATGGCTTGCCATGCTTTTTGCTGCAGGCGTGGGTATTGGGCTTCTCTTCTTTGGCGTGTCAGAACCGGTTACCTATTTTCAGGGAGGCAACTATTCGCCGCTGGGTGCAGAAACGGTATATGATGCAGAAACGGTTTACACGGCAGAAAATGTGCCTGACACCGCGGATCCCAAAGTTCAAGGGGCAGCTTCCTTGGGAATTGCAACAACAGTTTTTCACTGGGGTTTGCAAGGATGGGCGATCTACGGTGTTGTTGGACTCGCCCTCGCGTTTTTCGCCTACAACCGGGGATTACCACTTCTTATCCGCTCAGCGTTTTATCCCATTTTCGGTGACCGTATCTGGGGTTGGACCGGTCATATCATTGATACGTTTGCAATATTCGCAGGTATCTTTGGGTTGGCAACCTCCCTTGGCTTAGGGGTGCAACAGGTAACCTCCGGTCTTGACTATCTGTATGGGATTCCGGCTAACTCTCTCACCATGGTCTTGCTGATCGTTGGGATTACTGCAATAGCATTGATTTCAGTGATGACAGGTATTAACGTCGGTATAAAACGTCTTAGCCAGTTCAACATTATCCTTGCGTTTATTTTGCTATTAACTATTTTTGTGCTTGGTCCAACGCGTTATATTTTTCAAAGCATGTTCGCTGGACTCGGCACCTATATTATGGAAATTGTCCCACTTAGTAACTGGGTCGGGCGCGAGGATACCGGATTTTTTCACGATTGGACGACGTTCTATTGGGCATGGTGGATTGCCTGGGCACCGTTCATCGGCACGTTCATTGCCCGCATTTCAAAGGGGCGTACAGTTCGCGAGTTCGTAATCTTCGTACTTCTTCTACCAACGCTGTTATGTTTAATTTGGTTTGGTGCCTTTGGCGGCACGGCCATCCACCAATTCCTCGCCGATGGCTACACTGGAGTAACCGAAAAAGTTGAGACTTATGATTATCCAATAGCCCTCTTCAAAATGTTTGATGAACTACCGTTTACATTAATGCTTGGTTCCGTTGCCATGTTACTGACAATTATCTTTTTTGTTACCTCGTCTGACTCTGGTTCACTGATAATTGACATCATAGCAGCAGGTGGCAAGGTTGACGCACCGATACCGCAGCGTGTGTTCTGGTGCACTGCGGAAGGATTAGTCGCTATCGCGCTTTTACTTGGAGGCGGGTTGAAGGCATTACAAGCTGCATCGCTCGCGACAGGTTTCCCCTTTGCAATTGTGCTGTTGGGCATGGGGGCTTGTGTCTTTGTTGGGCTAATTAAAGAAAGGCGTGAATCCCAATCTGAAGATGGAAATTAATGAGATAATTTGTTATCAATGGTGAATTATTGAAATTATTGGACATCTCACCTGTAGGAGTTCCCTCCTATAAATCTGTGATGTCTAATTAATTCTAAAATCTACCAAATATAGTTCAATAACGTTACAAAACCAATATGAGAATTCTCATTAAGTATGGGAATTCTCATTAATTGTAAGTGAAATAAACTTGTGAAGATACTTGGAATTGATACATCTTGTGATGAAACAGCTGCAGCCGTTGTCGTTGATGGGCGTGAAGTCCTATCAAACGTAGTTGCCTCACAGATAAAAGCACATCAAGAATATGGCGGCGTTGTACCAGAATTGGCATCGCGCAAACACATTGAAGCTATCAACTTTATCGTCAATAAATCATTAGCTGAAGCAGAGGTTATATTTGAAGATTTAGATGCTATCGCTGTGACAAATCGTCCCGGTCTAATTGGTGCATTGCTCGTTGGTGTGGCAGCAGCAAAAAGCCTTGCCTACTGCCATAATCTGTCCTTACTCGGCATCAACCATATTGAAGGGCACATCTATGCCAACTACATGGTGCATGATACCTTAACTTTTCCACATATCTGCTTGACTGTCTCTGGTGGACACACGTTGCTCGTAGAGGTGCATGAAGGATGGAAATACAGAGTTTTAGGAACAACACAAGACGATGCTGCGGGTGAAGTTTATGATAAGGTGGCAAAGTATCTTGGACTCGGTTTCCCGGGAGGGCGAATTATTGATGAACTTGCACAAAAAGGCAATCCTACAGCAATAGATTTTCCACGTCCTATGCTACGTAGTGGTGATTACCAATTCAGTTTTAGCGGAGTCAAAACATCTGTGCGGTATTTTGTAGAAAAAGCGGAACGTGCGGGAACAATGGTGAACGGAGAAATTAGCATTGAAGATATTGCTGCCAGTTTTCAAGCGGCAGTCGTTGAAGTGCTTGTAGCCAAAACCGTCCATGCCGCAAAAACCACAAATGCGCGTACCATAACATTGACTGGTGGAGTCGCAGCGAACAGCCAACTCCGTGTTTCGCTGAAAGAAGCTGCTGAGGAAATTGGAGCAGATGTTTTCTATCCACCAATTAATCTGTGCACAGATAACGGTGCAATGATTGCTGGGATCGCTTACGAAAAGTACCAACAGGGACTACGGGATGGACTTTCTCTCAATGCTGCAGCGAACGGATCAATCGTTGATGTCTAAGACCAAATAGAATACGCTTGTTGAAGGACTTTGTAAGTCCGATTTTTTTCAATACTGTGTTGGAAAACTAAATGATTGGACATAAAAGGAGAACTACTTGGAATCGGATTTACGCATTAAATCAGCAGTAGATTGTCTAAAATTCGGAGGAATTATTGCTATTCCTACCGATACGGTATACGGATTGGGAGCTGACCCATTTAACGCGGATGCAGTGCAAAAGTTATATACCTTAAAAGGCAGACCCGAAGAAAAACCTATCCCTTTAGTTCTCGGTTCTGTAAAAGACGTAGAAAAGGTTGCACAAAACTTGCCAGAGTTCTTTTTTCATCTCACGGAAAGGTTTTGGCCTGGCGGACTAACAATCATTGTCCAGTCAAAAGATCTACTTCCGCAGCTAACAGCAGGCGGAACCACTGTCGGGTTACGTATTCCAAATCAGCCATTACTATTACAGATACTTCAGGTATTTGGCGGACCTCTTGCAATTACAAGTGCAAATCTTTCAGGCCAACCAGCAGCCACATCCCCCCAAGAATTTGGTCAGGAATTGTCGTCAAAAATTGATTTTATTGTAGATGACGGGCAAACGCCCGGCCCTATCCCATCAACAGTCTACGATATTTCTGTATCACCACCACAAGTTCGCCGAGAGGGGGTTATTTCCTCCGAAACCCTTGCCAAGGAGTTGATGTGTTACAACAGACTTTCAAACAACTCCTAAATTTCCTTACAACACCAACTGGACATTGGACGATCCTTGGGTTAGGATGTTTTATTATATTGGCGGTTGTTTACCACAGATGGCGGCAAATTCCCGGATTAACGGTTGAACTGATACGGGATGATACATGGTTTATCAATCGGGACGATAATAATCGCTTAGCGATTGTGGTTTCGCTCCATTTAATCAATAAATCAGGCGCACCAATCCAGTTTTGCAAATGTAAATTAAGCGGATATTCCCCAAAAGCCCCGCCCGATCAACTTTTTTTAGAAGGATACGACAAAACCATAGAACTCACCTATCCCAAATACGATTCATTTTCAGAAATCATTGGACAATCTGCTAACCTCAATTCTGCTTATGTTCTCAACCCTTATACAGAGCAACGGATGTGGGTCTACTTTGAGTCTGGTATCGTAACATTGACCAACATGCTTCGTGCACCGATTGTGCTAAAAGATTTGAATCGAAAACGGAAATCTTTCCAAATTGCTGTACCACGCAATATGGAACAGATTCAATTGTATCGTGAAGCAGCAATGCGTTGGTGATCCAACATTTATAAAATTAAATGTTCTTACAGGATACATCCCTCCCATTTATCGCAATCTTTAACTTGCTATTCCAATTTATTTGCCATTTTTGCATGGGTGTGGTATCCTATATCTTCAAGGAGGAATACGAAACCTGTGGCATCAATTAATGACATCGCGAACGAATTTATCCGAGAAGAAATTGAAGAATACCTTGAACGCCCCGATGAGATTGAGTTTTTCATTGAGATGTTCATGCAAGCAACACCTGAAATGCAGGACATCGCTGCCGCACTCATTGATGGCGACCATCACACCGTTGACGAGTTAACAGAAGAGGCACTGGAAGAAGGCATAGAAGCACTGGAAATTATGGACGATGGGTTAATTTCAGGGATGGGCATCGTTGGTATCAAGTTTCGTGAGAACTTTATCTTTGTCCCCGAAGTGCTGGCATGTGCGCGTGCAATGAAAGCAGGTATGACACATATTGAACCCATCCTCTCTGATTCGGGAATTGAACCTGTTGGCACGGTAATTATGGGAACTGTCAAAGGCGACCTACATGATATTGGCAAAAACTTGTGTATCATGATGCTGCGAGGTGCAGGCTTTGTCGTTCACGATTTAGGCGTGGATACCTCTGAAGACGAATTTATTGAGGCGGTGGAAGAATACGAAGCCCCAATTTTAGGGATGTCTGCTCTACTAACAACAACAATGCCGAACATGGGCAAAACAATTGATGCGTTTATTGACGAAGACCTGCGTGAAGAAGTCAAGATTATGGTTGGTGGTGCCCCAGTTACACAAATATTCGCCGATGATATGGGAGCAGACGGTTACGGTAAAGATGCTTTGGCATGTGTATCATTAGCAAAACAGTTTCTTGAAGAAACTGACGAAGAATGGTAATCCTTCGTTGTATTATATATGAAAAAAATAGATAAAACAGAATACGAAAAACGACTGAACAAAATAACACAGATTTTTGAGGAACTGGTCGTCCACGCAGATGAACAGTCAGCCTACCGCTGCCCCTACAAAAATAGGTTTGACCACTGCACAGCGAAATTCGGTTGCCGAAACCAACGCAAAATTGACGAAGGCACCGGTCTTCTCTGTGTAGGAGATGACAAATTAGATTATCGCAGTGCTTGGGAAATAGATGAAACTGACGAAACAGTTCAGACTCACCAGAAAGCAAAAGGCACAATCACCTGTGATGGCAAAACATATCAACTCTCTCCCGGAAAAACCGTCTTTGATTATGCTGACGATTTAGCCGTACAAGTTCCTACCTCTTGCTTCCGAACGGGGCAATGTCACGAGTGTATCGTTGAGATCAAACAAGGTATGGACAGCCTCCGTTCACCTAACGAAGCAGAAAACTTCCTCCGAGACAACTATCGCCTCGCCTGCCAAGCCGTTGTTTTGAATGTAGACGAACATATTGAATTCATGCCGTTACGGCGCACTCCGAAGATTCTAACACATACTGGTACAGAAGACAATACATCTCAATCCTCCGATCCACTGGTCACACATCGTGATGGAATTGTCTACTACGACACTGAGCCCGTAGATCGATTTCGGGGACATATCTATGGACTCGCTTTAGATATTGGCACAACTACTGTGGTTGCAAATCTGGTGGATTTAGAAACTGATGAGACAGTTTCAGTCAGTTCTTTTGAAAACCCACAGCGTTTCGGTGGCAGCGATATTATGCACCGTATATCCTATGACGGTGAGTTTGAGGGCGAATTACGAAAATCGCTGATAGCAGCATTGAATAGTCAAATCATGGAAATGTGTGAAAGGCATAACTTTGTTCGGCAGGAAATTTATGAAATTGTTGTGGCGGGTAACACAACAATGCGCGACATCTTCTTTAGGCAGGATGTCCAGAGTATTGGGCAAAAGCCGTATAAATCTACCATTGAGCATGAATATCGTGAGGGTGTTCGTTCAACGACATCGCTTACCGAAAAATCCCGTAGGTTAGGTATCCGTTCCAATCCAAAAGCAATGGTATATAGTTTGCCGTTGATTGCAAGCCACGTTGGAGCAGATGTCGCAGCAGATTTGGTGGCAGTTGACATGCAATCACAAGACGAAATCGTTATGCTGGTTGATGTCGGCACGAACACGGAGGTCGTTGTTGGGAACGCCAAACGGATGGTTGCTGCATCGTGTCCAGCCGGGCCTGCGTTTGAAGGTGGCGGCATAGAATACGGAATGCCCGCCTATCCCGGTGCAATTGAATCAGTAAATTGGGTTGAGGATAAGATTGACTATGAGACAATTGGTGGAGAGAAACCGCAAGGATTATGCGGTTCAGGGCTTATTTCTCTACTTGCTGAACTACTTCGGCACAATCAGATGAGTGCAAAAGGCGTTTTTGCTGATAGAAAACAGCGTGTAATGCCGCTTTTACCTGAACACGGTATTACCTTCTCACGCGATGACGCGAGCAACTTGGCACAAGCGAAGGCTGCAAACTATTGTGGACAATACATTGTTCTTCGTCATTTCGGTTGTTCCCCACAAGAGATCACTAAACTCTATTTAGCAGGCGGATTTGCCAACTACGTTAACCTGCGAGACGCTATTGACATAGGATTTCTCGCACCTGTGCCTCAAGATAGGATTGTCAAAATAGGGAATGCAGCAGTGGGTGGAGCAAAAGCAGTTCTACTTTCAAGAGAAAAGCGGGAGAGTATTGAAGCATTCGTCAAAAACATTGAACATATTGAACTTGAAACAACTCCTGATTTCTTTGAGATATTTGTTGAGGGTTGTCAATTCAAGCCGATGTCAATTGATATATAGGGAAACATAGACATCATTTTGGAATTGTGGCGTTTGTAGTCGCGCAATTCATTGCGCCTCTTACATTCACACGTAGTGTGGTTGGAAAGCCATTATCCGATAGCAGAGGAACTCAATAGGTGATAGAATTCCGTGAACGTTTAAAGTCTGACATACCAATACTTTATGATGGTGGATTTGGGTCGCAGCTATTTGCTCGCGATATAGAACTCGCTAACAGCGCACTTGCCAATGAATTGCATCCTGATGATGTTGTTGGTATCCATTCAGATTATATCAACGTAGGTGCTGAGGCAATCGGCACAAATACATTTGTCGTTTCCCCGCTTCACCTGGAAATGGCAGGGCAAGATAAATCGGATGCACAACGACTGACACGACTTGGAGTAGCGCATGCAAAGCGCGCAGTTGCAGAGAGCGAAGCAGATGTTTACATTGCTGGTTCAGTCGGTCCTTCACCGGGGGCAATAGAAGCGGACAGCGGTGACACAACATTCGGTATTGCAAATGATAAAGTTCGGGAAGCACATCAACTTGTCATCCACACACTTGCAGAAGAAGGTGTTGATTTTCTCTGTCTTGAAACGATGTTTTCAGCGAAAGAAGCTGCCATCGCTGTTGATGTCGCCCGCGAGACCGAACTACCTATCGCAGTGAATATGACATATAAATGGACGAAGGAACGCCGCACTGGTAAAGTGATCTACAAAACTGACTGGGGACATTCTGCTGCCGACCTACTCCAAATGCTTGGCAGTGGTGAGTTTTCAGGTGGCGATTCACTGTTGGATTGTGTTGACATTATCGGTCTTAACTGTGGTGCTGAATCGAAACGTGTTGAACATTCGGGAATGCCTTACGCAATCACTGGAACTGAACAACTACAGGCCGCATTATCAGAAATAGGTATTAATGGTAAACGCATGATGGCGTATCCCAACGCTGGCATGCCGCAGTTGGATGAAAATCATAAAACTGTCTATACACAAACACCAACAGAAATGGCAAGTCATGTCCCTTCACTCATTGAAGCAGGTGCTTACTTAATCGGGGGTTGTTGTGGCACGACTCCTGTGCATATAAAGGCTTTCCGTGAGGCGATTGATGCGAACGCGCGTTAAAATTTGTGGAATCACCAACCTAATAGATGCAGAAACAGCCATCGCAGCAGGGGCAGACGCTCTTGGATTTATTTTTGTACCAGAAACACCGCGCTACATCGCACCTAATAATGTAGCTGAAATCATCCAAGCGTTACCTCCGTTTGTTACAACAGTTGGCGTTTTCAGAAATGATGAACAGAAGGCAATTGAAGATATTGCTACAGAAACAGGTATCACATCTGTCCAATTACACGGCACAGAATCACCCAAATTTTGCCAACAATTCTCATTACCTATCGTTAAGGTTTTTGAACTACAAACCAAAGAGGACTTACAATCCTTAGAAGATTACAGTGTGAGTGCATGCCTCGTAGATAAACCAAAATCCTCAGATGGGGTGATAGATTTGGAATTAGCACTGAAAGCACGAGGACACACAAATAGGTTGATCCTTGCAGGCGGTTTAACGCCAGAAAATGTAGCAGATGCAACACGACATGTTAAGCCTTACGCTGTTGATGTTGCCAGCGGCGTAGAATCAGAAAAACGTCGGAAGGATCCTCAAAAAATCAAGGCGTTCATCAGGGCAGTTAGACAAGCTGATGTAGTAGGAACAGAAGATGCCAACAATAACCCTAACGTATAAAAGACTACCAGATCGGATTAATTATTTTCAGCAGCAACTGCTTTATGAAGACGAAAACGTTATTGTCACATCTCAACGGGTAAAACCGTCCTCTCCAATCGTTCTGAACGGTGAAACAGTTTTAGCGGACAACTTCACAGCAGTTTGGTTTGTATTTACAGGATTGTGGTATGACATCGGTAAAATCTACAACCCTAACAACGAATGGACAGGTTATTATTGTGATATTATGAAACCTGTTAAGCGGGGTACAGATAAATTTGAAATTGTTGACCTATTTCTTGATTTGTGGGTAACTCCCGATGGTAGTTATGAAATTCAAGATGAGGACGAGTTTGAAACTGCGCTTGAAAAGGGTATTATTGCACCCGAATTAGCAGAAAAAGCGAGGAATGCGTTAAACAACTTAATCGGTGAAGTAGTGTCAGGAAAATTTCCTCCCGAATTTGTAAAAAATTTCGGATCTCAAAAGCAATTGGAGACTTAACATGTCTATTTTAGCAATAAATGGCGGTGAACCGATCCGAACGAAGCCTTATCCTACATGGCCCACCCTTGATCCTGCAGACATAGAAGCGTTTGAGAGTATCTATAACAGCAGACAATGGGGTGTCGGCGGGACAAAAGTGCCTGAATTTGCGAAACAATTTGCTGAATTCCAAGGCGCAAACTACGGTGTTTGCGTCAATAGCGGCACCACAGCACTCTATATTGCATTAAAGGCAGCTGAGGTAGGTCCAGGCGACGAGGTTATTACCACGCCATATACATTTCAGGCTACCATCGTTGCCATTCTGATGACACACGCTGTACCTGTTTTTGTTGACACTGCACCCGACAGTTTTCTGTTGGATGTCTCCAAAGTAGAAGATGCTATCACGGAGAAGACGAAAGCGATCCTACCCGTTCACATCGCTGGTTATCCCGCCGATCTTGACGCACTGGTAGATATAGGTAGTCGTCATAACCTAAAGGTTATTGAGGATTGTGCGCAAGCACACGGCGCAGAATGGCGTGGTAGAGGTGTTGGGAGTTGGGGAAATTTCGGATGTTTTAGTTTCCAGTCCTCTAAAAATCTATGTGCTGGTGAGGGCGGAATCGTCTTGATGAACGATAGGGAACTCTATGAACGCGCTTGGGCATTCCACAACTGTGGTCGCACACCACCTGACACAGAATCCGACAATATAGAACCGTTCGGTGGAAATTTCAGAATGACAGAATGGCAAGCAGGGCTTCTGCTCGCACGCTTAACACGGCTTGAAGCCGAAACTAATCATAGACACATGAATATGCGTTGGTTAGATGGATGGTTCGGTGAGATTCCCGGTATCAAAGTAACACCGCTTGATCCGCGTGCAACCCGATGTGGTTCACACGGTTACAAGGCAATCTTTGATTCTGAAGAGTTTGAAGACATATCACGGGGAACATTTATCAGTGCAATGCGTGCCGAAGGTATACCTATCGGATATTGGTATAGCAGCCCGATGTATCGTGCTTCGTTTCTTTCATCTAACCTTTTAGGTTCTGACCTCGATTTTTCAGATGTTCATTGTGCCGAAACCGAAAAAATATGTCAATCAGGACTCGCCTTTGGTCAGAATGTCTTAATGGGAACAGAGGAAGATATGGAAGACATTATTAAGGCGGCAATAAAAATCAGACGTAATGTCGGGGAATTAAAGAATAGTTGATAATTATTGTAAAATCTAAAATATATACATTTTGGATTTGCAGCGTTTGTAGTCGCGCAATTCATTGCGCCTCTTTGATTTTTGTAATTGCACCCATTAAGTGCAAAAAATAACATTTTTTAACAATTTTACTATCCTTTTTATATGTCAAAGACTCTATAGTGTCAAAAGCATCCATGATAAGGAGATTTGAAAATGAGTAATGAACGTGAAACCCAAAAGGAAGTTCGACGAATTGTCCGAATGTTAGAATCAACTACAAGGATTCTTGAGAAACCTTCTGTTTTTGACCATTTTTCAAATGGTCAAAAACGATGCATCCGACAATTCAACAGCGCATTGTCAAGGTTGTATGATTTAGAGGCACTGCCAGAGGGACTTTTTGAACATTTAGACGATGAGGCATCAGTCGGTGACATCGGTTATGCATACCATCAAGTTGCTACATACCTCAAAGAAGGAATGGGATTTGATTTCGACCTCGATTTTAAGAAAGAGAAGGAAACGATCGGCAACGTGATGAAAGACGTTGGTGATGTTGTAGCTCGTTCTATCTTTAGTATGAGGGAAACGGATTCGGAGGACTCTGAATCATCAGGATCTGCAACGGTAGAAGTTGTAGAAGTAGAGGATGATGAGAAACCCGATCCCGTTGAACCGCGCCTCGACAAATTAGAGGAACAGATGGAAACTGTCGTAGAGATTCTTCAAGAGCTTCGATCCAAAAAAGGTAAAAAGGAAAAAAAGGATGATTAGAAGCAGCACGGACGCTATTCGCGCATGATGAAGTGTTGGATATTGTTCAGTAGTAGCATTGTGTCAAAAGCGCGCTTTGAGACAACCGATCTAAGGGTAATTCTACTTGTTAGGAAATGCTGAGTGAAATTTGATACTTCATCATAGCGCGCCGAAAGAAACTTCAAGTAATTATACCGAATTAACCTGAATGGATAACTTCAATCTTATAGGAGGAAACCGATGAAACGCATGCAATACTGGGGACTCGCCGCTCTTGTCATTCTATTTGTTGGAGCCGCCGTATTGTGGGTTCTAAACGATCGCGCAGATATTCGTCAACTTGAACAAGAGGCTGCTGAGGCAGACAAACTGTTAGCGGAAAGCGAGAAGAAAAAAGAAACGCCTGAGGAAGTTAACGCTGATAGTGTCAAAACTGAAGAAGTTAATATAAGAGAAGTCTCTGATGCAGATATAGAGAAATTTCTTAAGGAACTTGCTGCGGAGGGGAAACTCTCTGAGGCAGACGTAGAGAAATTACTTGAGGATGTTGCTGCGGAAGAAGAAGAGGTGGCGAAAGAAACGCTCTCACCTGAAGAATTAGCAAAACGAGAAGAGCGGCGAAAAGCGCGGGAACTCTTGGACAAAATCAGGAACACAATAGGTGGAGGTATACACAGTTCTACGGACCCAGAAAAAATGCAAGAGTTGATTCGCCTTTTTGAAGAAGCCGCAGGAGGTCCCACCATATTTACCTACATGAATAATTTAACAACGATGGACCAAAAATATGTGGACACAAACGGTAATGTGCGTACTTCCGATCTCTTAAAAATGGCAGATTACTATGAATCAGTTCCCGGTGAATTCGGCGAATTCATGGCGGATGGTGCAACATTTTATCGCAACCTGGCACAATATGCCAAAATTAAAGGCTACGAAAAAGTTAATTTGCAGGAGATAATTGCAAATCCGCCGGATGACTTTGAAAAAGTTCTGAAGGAGCATTATGAGTCGACTAAATGACAGCAAATTCTTGTGGAAATCTTATTATTTGAGATGTATGAGGAAACTCCGATTCCCGGTTGACAGAGGGTTGGTCGCGATTCGGAGATCGCTCCTACTATAGAATATACCTAAGGTTTGCTTTTACCAATGCTTAAACGAGTACATTCGTTGTCCGAAAGATAAACCCAAAATCCCCCATAGACTGCCCATAACAAATTCCCCCAGCATTGCACCAAAAAACAAGGGGAGTACCTTACGGTTTCGCTCCAATACCCCGTGTCGAATTTGCCAAAAAAATACAATCTTTTTACTTGCAAATGTCTCTTTAACTACAATACTCAAAACTCAAGGAGAATGAAAATGATCGGTATGGGTTTAATGGAACTTGCTTTGGTTATATTTGGTGTTGGTGGGATACTTGCCGTAATAGCAGTACTTGTCAAATCAAATCAGTAACTGTATATTTATATCAATCTGCTTAGATTTGTGGGTGGAGGCAGACGCTAAAACTCCTCATATTATTTAATCTATAAGGAGAATAAAATGAAGCGGTATCAAGACTTTTCAATCATCACTTTGTTCAGTCTCTCGCCCCACTTTCATCGGTGGTTTGAAGGAAACCAATCGATAAGGAGGAGCACCCATGAAGTATAATGTAGGCGCCATTATTTTAGTCATCATTGTGATAGTCGCCTTATTTTACGTGTTTCAGTATGATAGTGAACACAAAAAGATTGAGCAAACTGATACCGAACAGCAGCCAAAGACGAATGATAAGGTCGTCCCTCCTGTGAAAGAACTATCGGTTCCGACAGAGAATATAAAAGAGCGCGCGACTATCACATTTACAGCTAAAAACATTGATAGTTACAGGAAACAATCTACCGAAATAAAAGATTTCACAAAAGGTAAAGCCATACTCATCGCTGTTGAAAATAAAATAGATTCAATGACCGCAACGGTTATAGGCGCAATTCCTATGCCTATTGATGCGTCTATTCGCGCATTGATAGAAAATAAGACTGATGACCCAATCGCTCGTTCTGTAATAAAAAAGACCTTGACTTATACAGGGAAGGTATACACAGGTTTTACCGCTGGACTTACCATTACCATTGATGATGGCGGTAAAACAGAAGATTACACTAAAGTAACAGTAGAAGATTTCCCAGTGGGGAGTTCAGAAGTGATAGGGTTTGAGAGTTATAATAATCCAGATCCAACCGTGAGTAGTGACATAGGTTTGTCTACGATGCTTTTTGATGATACTATTCGCGCATTGATAGATAGAATGGAGGACGATAGATGAAACGATTAAGATGGTTAGTTATTGGGATTGTCGTTGTGTGCTGGTTTGGATTGGCATAAATGTCTACAAAAATTCGCAACCGCCTCAAGTAATTTTTGGAGCTGATACAGCTGCGGAGGAAGGCACAATCCTCTGGTATCTGAAGCATCATAACTATAAACTGGAGCGCAAGCGTACGTATGATATATTATACGGAAACAGACAGGATATGTTCACGTTACACCACATCGCTGTTCCATTGGATATATCGGTAAACCCCACTGCCGTGGCAAGACCGTTAGAAAATACTGTCGGTGTAATTCCAGAAAGTCGAGGATCAATGGGCATGTCCGGTGTTACCGTTACTATCGATTGGATGCCAGAAGTGCCGCAAATGCGTATTGAGGTTCCGGGTTTCGGTTACGGTGTCTTTGATATTGACGAGCAAGGTAATCTCAAGGTGGTAAATCAGGGAGGTATAGGTATACAAGCCCCACCTGATAATCGTTAAACCCTTGTAATATCTAATCTATAAGGAGAAATAAATGAAAAATGTATCTACACTTTCAATCAGTTGTCTATTCGTATTGACTATCTTCATGGGATGTGCTGTGGACGGTTGTAGTATTTTGGTGCCGGGCGGTAAACCGCCTATTTGGGAAGTAATTAACAAGGATACAAATACTGAGTTCTTAGGAGAACAGGAAAAAATTGTAGTAAGATGGATGCAGCAAAAAGACTATCATCTAAAATTTAGTTTTCAAAACAATCCACCATGCTATATTCTGGAACTCGGCACCACAAGCCTCTGTGCGGCATCGCCAAATAATGACCCAGTAGCTTGGACGAAAATCGGGATAGAGGATTTGACCCTTGAAGTGCGTCTCAACTATTTCATCATTCGGATAAAAGATGTTGGCGAAGCTGCCTTCACTCTTGATGGCGAGGGTAACCCTCTACCTCTTACCGATAAAGAGAAATAAAATGAAAATGTATTTAGACTTTCAATCAGCTGTCTATTCGTATTGACTATTTTCATGGGATGTGCTGTGGACGGTTGTGGTGGTATTGTGATGCCGGACGGTAAACCGCCTGTAGAAGTAAAGTCAACTGGAATTGTCGCTGCTCAGTATACGGATTTCATTGATGGGAGTATACCGCCCATAGAATATGGCGAACAAGCAAAAGTTATCGTAGAGTGGATGCACAAAAATGAGTACGGTCTTAAGCTATCAGAGAATGATGTACGGACGTTTTATTTTGACCATATACCTGGCAAGCGTCAGAAGCAACTGCACCGTGAATATTTTTTTACACATCGCGATCTTCTCTTAATTAAGGCAAGGCAACCCAACCAATTAGGCAAATTTGAAAGAGCAACGCTCGGGGATATTACCCTTGAAGTACATCAAACATATCTCACGATTGGGGTAAACGGTGTTGGACAAGCACGGTTTACCCGTTGACGTTTTAAACGAGATTGCAGCGGTTAAACCGAAGCAGAAGGTTATGCCATTAAAAATAACTCAAGTTGCTACATAAGTAGCACAAACTTTTAGTTTGTGTCAAATGGGCGCAAACTAAAAGTGAAATCAAGAAATCAACGGTATGAATGCCTTAATGGCATTCCCGTGCTACGATATTTCGGGAATTATGAACTTTTCTTGCTTAAAAACGGCATTTGCATCTCTAAAATCTTGTAGATAGCAACTTAGGTTAAAAATAGTAAATGATCTCACAATGGGGCGCACTTGGACACAGATACTTCCCACATCCACAGCTATGAAAGGGTTTCAGAGCGAGTCAAAGGCTGTCGTTGAATTGGGTGGAGGAAAATAATTATCAGGTTGTCAAAGATGATACGTATAGTAAGTATTTTATTGATACCGGTGATGCGGACTTTGTGGGACCGTTTTACATAGGAGAATCGTTTGGTGTCATAGATGATCTTGAATTCCCAAAGGGTTTTAAGCCAAATCTGCCGAAAGGCACCCAGGTTATCGCCCATGTGCCATCTTCGGTGCTGAATGATATTGAGGTTATAGATAAAGTTGAGATTGGTGACTTTACACTCCAAGTGGAAGGTAACGTTTACATTTTTCGTGTAAAAGATGTAGGTGAAATAATAATGTCCATAGAAACACCACGAGTTGGTAGAGGTATCCGAGATGCCAAAATGTTTCAACTAAAAAATTCAAGTCAACGCTGAACGCACATATAGCAAACTGCGAATGGATAACGCTTTGACTAAACTTCTGTTCCGATATGCTTGTAGCATTCCTTATAGCCCACCTACTATGGCTGCGTAAAAGGTGGTTTGATTACGACATAGAACCCTTTTTATAAATTTCGGTATTTACCAATGCTTAAACGAGTACATTCGTTGTCCGAAAGACAAACCCAAAATCGCCCATAGACTACCCATAACAAACTCGCCTAACATTGCACCAAAAAACAGTGGGAGTGCCTTACGGTATGCACCAATTCCACCGTGTCGAACAAGTATAGACTTTATGCACCATGCTAAAAACACGGGAAACCAAAGTCTACCGAAATTCCAATTGCCTGCAAGCGGATAGGCGAGTGGGTGCAGTTGCCACCAGATAAACCGTAATCGCATAAAAAGTGTGCTTAAAGTGAGAACAATTCCAAATCCGAAGAAACCGAGATGTCGCCATTCTGTTTCACTTGGAAATGTCAGCCAACGTTGGAGGTCATTGAACGCCTCTTGTCCGCGCCATGTCCCTAAGCTACCGTGTAGATAACCTGCGTGTAGAAAAGCCACAAACCCAATGACCAGACCAATAACGGTTGATCCCCACATCACCCAAAGCAGTTGACGACTGTTGATTGCCCCTTTTTCTGCTAATTTAAAGCCTTCAAGTTGGTTCGGCATCGGTTGTGAACGATAGTTGCGGGTAAATCCGTATAAGAAGGAGAATCCTGTTAACGTCTGTGCCCCAATCTTCCTTGAACCGAAAAGTGAAGTTAGGAAAAAACTGGGACCGGCACGATAGAAATCTTGTGTCGGCGTTCCAAGTTCTGCACGCATCCGAGTGAACGCTAAAACCAGTATGAAATGGATACTGAAAAACCCGAGTATGCCCCACCACGACATACCTGCTTTCAGGCAAAATCCGAACACAACAGCAATACTAATCAAAAAACCTAAAAACGCGCTGCGATACCCTATCGGTTCGCTTGACGAATCAAGGTCAGTTTTCATGCCGATAATGTTTCGGAATACTTTCCATAAATGCTTATGCGTTATCCAGAGTGCAAAGAAGCACAGTCCAAAGTATGCACCAAGTGATTGCATATCAATGTGTGGGTAACCCGGTGTCTGATTCATGCCTGACATAGACCCGAATATAAGTTGCACCTTCCAAAAAAGATAGAAAACCCAGCAAGATAACGATAAATCAAGCGGCATTAAAAAACCGATGCCAATGGCGTAAGGGTTTAAGTGAATAGGGGTTGAACCGATAGCGTTGAGCGGTTTTTCCGTGAACATCCGACCAATGTCATGCCGGATAGGAATCCCGGGAACGAAAGGAAAGAGGAAATTAAGACCGTTTAACAGATCAAGTCCTAATCCTACACCGAAGCCTACCCAGAGAAGACGATTTCTATAGAAAACGCTCCCTTTCGTCATTTCAAAAGGGAGTAATATAATTGGGTAACTCAGCTTTTCATGTTCAATCCACTGCTTTCGGAGAATAGCGCTGAGCATTATCATAGAAAAGGCGAGCGCAGAAAAGAAAAGCAACCAGAACAGGATAGGCGTAAGCCATGCCCGAATGTGATCTATCTCAAACAGATTCGATGTGCCTTCATAATAACCGGTTAAAGCATTGCGATCCATCACTGCAATCCAGTCAGGAATGTATCGAAAGAAAAGTGATTGCCATTCATTCTCCGGCGTAGCAAACCAACTTGCATGTCCAAGAATACACATCGTTGCCTGCAGCAGATCATGACCGCATACCACACAAGCAAGCGTTACCATGACGTACGCAGTCAACATTTCTGCTTGTGTGAGCTGCCATTTTGGAAGGTATCGCGTTAGGAATAGGTTACAGATTGCAACCAAGAAAAGTGTAAAGACGGCGTTGAAAAAAATCGCCATCGTGGTGGGATATTGCGTTGTCCAGACAGTCTCTGTTTGGACAACAAGGTATATATTGAGAGGAAGGGACAGCAGACCTATAATTATGGCTCGCCATGTAATATTTTCGGTTGATACGCGTGGCGGTTTGTCCATAAATCTGTATCATTGTTTTTGATGAAATTTAGAAAGCTCGCTCAACGCCATAAAAAATCTGTGATCGTAATGGTGGATCAAGTGGAAACGCGAGTTCAATCCGAAAGATACCTGCGTCACTTACCTGAGAAACGCTACCGCGTAATCCAAATCCTACGCTCGGTTTAACTTCTTTTATATCAAATGTATTATAACTATCCCAGATGTAACCAATATCTGTGAAAGCGGTCGCACTCAAGACGAGACCAAGGTCAACGACGCGGTCTTTAATAAAAGGCTTAGCAAAGAATGTAGAAACCTTGGTCAGCCCGTCATTCATCTTTCTGAAGAAGTCCCCGCCGCAAACGGTCCGGCTTTCTAAACTTAGTACCATCATTTTTTCGCCGTTAAACTGTCGAAGTCCATATCCCCGTAAACCGTTGGCAGCCCCTAAGGTAACTTGGCTTTCACCGCGCCAGCCAAACTGCATCTCCGTTTTAAATTGCGCGACAAACGTCTGTTGCAAATCAAATAGACCGTTCTCACGAAATCCTGTATCTACTCTATATATGTCACCAGTGTTGAACACATCTCGGAAAAATAACGCAGTTCGTGCTTGCAAAACAGAACGTTCAATCTGGTTAGTAAAACTTGTTGATAATGTTATGAGTGCTGTCCCAAAAAATCTGTTATGATTTACCCAGCCACCATTAACACGGAGGGATGCATAATATTCGGTGCGCTCAGAACCGTATAATGGAGAAGCATATCCAAAGGAAGTGCTGAATTGAGAGCCTGAGATAAAATCTTCCTCTCCCCCCATCCCTCTGAGAAAACGTGTTTGATGGAAACCGACATTTCTACGCCCGACAGTAATGCCTACACGTTTGATGTTACGATTAGATGGAGACGCTTCTGAAACCCTGATAGATTCAATAGGCAAATAGGTTGTCTGGTGTGAGTCAAACCAAAATCCTAAATAGTTTTGATGGTGGCGATCTCCAAAATATTGTGATATGTTAGCCGATGTTTTGTGGAGTGTTTGCTCAAAAATATCTGTTTTTTCTCCGTTTTCGTACCATCGCACTTCATTTATCAATTCAGAGGTGCTGAAACTTGCACTCCAACGGCTTTTTAAGGTATATTGCGGTCGTTCTAATAAAACACGCCATGAATCACCTTCACGCTTCTGAACGTATTCACTGTCAAAGTTCCAGTGAGAATTGACAAGACGGGGCATCCTATATTTCCAAGTAAAAAGTCCACGAGTTTTTTCACCTGCTTCAGTAATTCGTTCATATCTAATTTGCCCTGCCTGTCCAGACCCGAAAATATTCGCTTCTCTGACTTGAGCAAGAAAATACCCACTTTGGTTGTTAATTCCTGGGTCGATTGCACCAGTAATAGAAAAAAGTTCTGTAACGGTAACATGAATTGCGACACTTTCAGATTCTGCATCCCATCTCGGCTCAATCTTTGCGGCACCGATATAACGTTTCTGTCTTAAAATCCGTTCACTCTCTTTCTTATCTGCTTCAACGTAGATATCGCCTTTCTGAAACAACAATTCACGCAAGATAACATTATCTTTAGTTTTTGTATTCCCCGATAGTGTAATCGTGTCAATTATTCCTTCGTCTATCTCAATGCTGATATATACGCCATCTTCAAACTTTTTTGGAGATTCGGTCACTCTTGCATAAGTGATGCCTTTATTGTGTAAAAAACGAGCAATCTTTTCAGAATCCTTTTTCAACATATCAGCATCAAACGGTTTTCCAACGCTTGTTTGCATCAGATTCTGAATTTCTTCTTTTGAAAATGTATGATTACCTTTTATTACAAGACTACGGACACCATCCACTTGATTACCAAAAACAGGTTGCGCGTTGAGAGAAAATATCATTATTAGAAACAAAATGTGAGCAGCAAACTGGCGCATATAAAGACAGACAGTACTGTAAAAACTGCATATTCCCTTGAAATTCACCATTATGCTTCACCTGCAGTTAATGTGCTGGCACGGTTGGAAAGAAATCCTTCCAGAAGTAAGAGACAAACTGCTAAAATAAGCAATTCACCCCAAATTTCCCTGCCATGTCTTTGGATATCTAACGCTTCAGTGTCCAATTCACCTACTTCATTCGTCGAACCAGCTTGGGCATTTACGCGTTCAGATGCTTGTTGCAGAGGAATAGCAGTCAAATCGGCTTCAGCAGTTGAAGTATTTACGGCAAAAAAATCTCGGAATAGTCTATCTTGTGCTTTTACATCTACTTGATAGATACCGGGAAGTTCTGTAGACTCAAATCGCAACGAACCGTCTTCACTGATTGGAACAGCTACCATGACATCTTCATCAGGCGAGTCAAGTCTTTTAATCCACGCACGCCCCCCAGAATTCTCGGGGTAACTGGCTGTATACACCTCTCCAACGTTTATATTTTTCTGTGTGTTACTTCGCATAACATAAAGCACACTATGTTGAAGGAGAGGCAAGAAATATGGATTTACAAGTAGTTCATTATTAGATTGTTGCTGGAGTCCGCAGTTGAAAAGTAAAACATGGTTTTTCTCTTTATGCCGTTCTATGAGAAACGGCGTATCATCCCCAAAACGTGCAATAACAGTTGCATCTGATGCTGGAGTTACCGTCATACTTTGGTAAAATTGCGGCCCGTATTGACCTGAAAGGATGTTCTCTGAAAAAATCTCAAAGATAGGATGCGATTCCTCATATTTGCTGACTTGTTGCGGTATCTGCCATATAATAGGCTGACCGAATTGAGCGGGTATCCATAAAAGGTTATAATTAGTTGCACCGAAGACAATTATACTTTTCCCTTGACGGACGAACTCACGTAACTGTGCATCAGCCTTTGCAGAAATTTTCGGAACATCAGCAAGGAGGATAACATCGTATTCTTCAAGTGGAAACGTCTCAAATTCTGCGGGAGTACACGCTGTCGGTTGTATCATAGATGATTGTAGAGGCACTCCAATCGTTTGTTTACTAACCAATGGGTTCAATACCAATTTTAGATATTCTGTTTGGTCGCCAACACAAAGCACCCGAATTTCACCGAGTGCTTCAAGGGCGAAATATCGCCGATTATCCACATTCAATCGATCATCGGTTAACTCAAAAAATCCAGTATGCGTTCCCGGTGTTGAAAAAGTATGTGTTAGAGTAGTCACTATAGATTCATCTGCTGTAGCAGAAAATGTCTGTGTTTTCCTTTTCTGATCTCCTACATAAAAAGTAAGTGTTGTTTGTGCTATAGGCGTATCAGAATAATTTCTTATCGTGGTGTTCAAGTGGAACGGTAAATCAACACCGATTAGTTGGTGAGAGGGTAGGATTTCTTCAATATTTGTATTGTGTCGAATTCTTTCATTAACGGGTAAAAGAACAATTCGAGAACCAGATCGGTTTGCAATGGCTTCCCAATTGTCCCAACCGTTCTGAGCAAAATCTGATATTAAATACAGTTCTTTATTTTGTTGAGTTGACTCAGAGAGAATTTCGTGCGCAAGTTCAATGCTCGGTTGGACATTTGTAGCGCGATAAGATACTTCCGCCTTTTGAATTGCTGCGATAACACTTTCAACGTCAGGAGTGAGTTGTCGAAAAACAGGTTGTGGAATATCCGACATTAAAATGAGACTGGCAGAATCCCCATGCCGCAGCGAACGAAGTATGTCAGTTGCCAAAGTTTTTGCTTTAGCAAACCAGACACCATCAACATCTTGATAGCTCATACTGTAGGAGTTATCTAAAACGATGACTACGTCAGTTTTGGCTCGCACTGCAGCAAGCGGAAGACCAAGGGTGAGAAAGGGACGTGCCAAAGCGAGGGCAATAAGTGCCACAATTAACATCCGCAAAAGCAAAAGCAGAAGTTGTTTAAGTTGTAGTCTGCGTACATTTTGGCGGTGTGCTGCAACCAAAAACATCAAACTACTAAAGTCTACTGTCACCGCTTGCCGAAGACTCCACAGATGTATAACCAGCGGAATTGCGGCAGCCAATAAGCCAAAAAGAAAAAATGGATTAAGAAAAGCCAATCGTAATCTGCTCCTGTTGACGTGTATTATCTACAAAAATGAATTTCATTTATTTAAACCCGATCAAACCCTCATTCAATAATATCTATTTCAAGTTGATTGAGGGTCCGGAAAACCCCTTCAGTGAATTCAACCATAGTGCCGGATTCTAAGATTCCGCCCCCAAGTTGAATGTGATTAGCATCGGCGATTACTTGTCCTAAAGTCGGATCCATCTGAACCCATGTTCCGACGTACACTTCCGGCCAAAAATGATAGTAAAATGCATCTCCAAGAGAAGCAAGACCCGCGCAAATTCGGGCTGGTATTCCTACCGAACGCGCCATTGCTATTAGCAGAACGGTGTGTTCTGTGCAATCCCCAGAAAGCGATTCGAGCGTTTTCAGTGATGAATTGTAACCACCACTTAATTCTTTATTGCGAATAGATTTGTAAACCCACGTGTTAAGTTTTTTTGCGGCTCGCCATGAATTAATCTCACCATCTAAAATTTCCACCGCTTTTGCACGTATGTCCGGATGGGTAGCTTCAATAAACGCTGTTGCAGAAAGAAAAGTCTGAACTTCCGAATTTTGAATCGGTAAATCAATACAATTCTCTTCTACAACACTCGGAATCTCAATTGAAAGTTTCCCTGACCGATCAGAATTCACCTCAAGCTTCTGGCGACTGTTTGTCATGATAGCATCATTCAGGCTGCCTTCTGAAAGTTGTACACTGGCAACAAACCGCGATACTCCTCGTTTTGGTTTTTTGCCTGTAGGGATGACGCGAGTGTTTAACACAATATCAACTTCTTCAACTGCACCAAGGGCAGTTTCTCTATCTGTTTTGGTTGCCACCATAGACAATCCCATCATATCTGTCACAGATTTGTAGGTGACGCCGTCGCGGGCAACCCACAAACGATTCGTAATGCCGCCCATAATGTCCAGTTTTTGTGCGAAAATATGGACCTGTTTTTCTTCAGAATCGTATGTTAAACTCGTTTCATCTACAACACTAAGTTCAGTTTTTATGGGTTGAAGTAGATCTAAACTGAAGATATTGTAGTTGAGTTTTTCACCAATTTTCACTTGGCTTTTAGATAACAGATAGTTTGCTGCGACAGTTTCGAATATCGTATTATCAGGGACAGCAACTTCTGATTCCGTTGTTTCACCATTAAGTGTTGTCGCGATGTATGCCACACCATCTTTAATTTTCCCTTCAACTTGCTTCTGCCCAGATTGATTAGAAGTTAGCACGAAGTAACGAGGCATAAAGTTAGAATCTGAATACTCAATACGGTTCGTCTCAAATTTTACGTTATTCCCAAACCCTTTAAACTGCATCATCATATCGATTCTACTTCGAATCATTTCCTCACCTTGATACTCGGCTTTTTCCAAAAATATATGCATGTGTCCTATTTTCATACCCATCATCGTCAGGTCATACCAATGTTCCTCGGGTTGTTTTAAGATTTCTTCAAATTTCAATTGTTCAGTCTCCGCAGCTTCGCAAATCGAGCATAAAACCGTCAATAATAGCGCAGATATCCAGACATACTGTGATAATTTCATAGTCATATCCCCTTATTAGATTGATTTTATAGTGGGCTATAGAGATAATTCTACATTTCCTCTGTAGGAGCGATCTCCGAAGCGCGACAGAAACTTAGGAGCAGTCGGGAATCGGAGTTCCCTCTCGCTGGATGCCATACGCGCATTCAGCGTTGATTCACAGTTCAGGAATGTAGCGTTAATTCTAATCTCTACCATAGTTCTCAAATTTAACCTATATTTCACTCAATTAAGTCATAGTTGCCATCGCAACCGTATGTGTGTTTCGTTGTTTTACCTTCCGATAGTTTCCAAAAACTTCCATAAAATTGCGTTTAATAAATTTTCGTAGGCCAGAAATTGTTACGACGTACAGTCTACCATTCTGTTTAAGATGTCGCTTTGCATCTATAAAAAATTTCTGCAGGAGTTCTTTACCAACATTGGCTGGTAGATTAGAAGCAATAACATCAAATTGAACCTCAGGCAGATGACTAAACCCATTGCTTAGGAAAACCTGACAATTTGAGAGTTGATTCTGTTGTACATTTTTACGAGCATATTCTACTGCGACAAAATCTTTATCCACCATGTAGACATCTGCTGTTTGTGTACACTTTGCCATAGACACGCCAATGGCACCGTAACCACATCCGAGGTCAAGGCATGTGTCGCCCTGTTCAATTTGCATCAGTTCTATCAACATTTGTGTGCCTGCGTCTATTGCTTTCGGTGAAAAGAGTCCCCACGTGGTGGTAAAAGTAAGATCATATCCGCGCAATTTAGTGTGAAAGGTGATCTCTGATTGCGTTTCTGGTGTCATACTTAGGAGTTTCGCTTTACCACTTAATCAACACACCGAGTGTATCTCCGGGTGTATTCCACAGCAGATCAAAGGCTGCTTTCGCTTCTGTATATTGAAAACGGTGTGTAATCATTTCAGATGCGCTAATATCACCGTTTTGTATTTTTTGCAGCGCGCGGGCAGCAATATTTGCGCGTGGCTCATCAGTAAGGATGCCAGCAACAAGCCGTTTGCTCATCATCTTTGACGAATGTAACGGAAGTGGTTTTTGTTGGTAAAGCGCAATAAGTTGAATAATTCCGTATTGACGCACCATGTCCTGCGCTTGTTCAAACGACTTAACGCCTGCATGCCCACCGACACAATCTATAACTAAATCTGCACCTTTCCCATCGGTAAGGCGACGAATTGCTTGGACAGGGTCATCTTCTTCAGCGTTTATTGATACATCTGCACCGAGTTTGAGTGAAAGATCACATCGCAACGACAATGCATCTACAGTGATAATCCGTTCAGGTGAATAACTACGGACGACTTGCATCATCAAACTGCCAACCAAGCCTTGCCCCAAAACAACGACTGTATCACCCTCTTTTACGTCTGATGAGTCTGTCCAAGCAACAGAGCTGGTCGCAAGAGGAAGAAAAGTCCCCTCTTCAAAACTGACATCTTCAGGAAGTGGAACGATACGACCATCAGTTGCGTTCGGTTCAGCAATTACGTATTCGGCATGTGGTGCTACAACCATTACCCGATCACCAACATCATAATCCGTAACCTGATCTCCGACAGCATCCACTGTTCCTGTAAGGGAATACCCCATAATTGATGGGGAAACTGCTTCTTCAAGGATGTATCGTCTAAAAAGTTCAGAACCACGGCTGATTAAGGTTGTATCTGTTTTTACCCGTATTTGGTTTGTGTTTATCTCTGGAATCGGCACCTCTTCTAATTGAATATTGCCGAAACCTTCTGGTTTGGTTACCCGAAACATGTTCTAATCTCCAAAGGTTATTCCTGTTAGGGCATGGAATAAAGTATTATTCTTTTTGTTGTAAACGTTTTACTAAATCTTCCCGCGTAACGGGTTTATTCAGATCCATTAGATAGATGTGAAAGTTATCGCTTCTATCGGAAACAAAAGCTATGTAACGCCCATCAGATGAAAAAGCCGGTTGAATAGACCTACCGATGTCGTTTGTAATTCTACGTTCATTTCTCCCGTCAGTATCAATAAGGTGAATTTCCCAATCCGCGTCTCTTGCTGATACATACGCTATTCTTTTTCCATCTGGTGACACTGTGGGATTGTAACAATCATAGCGATTTGGATTAAAATGTTTTTCATTTTGACCATCAATCTTCATTGTATAAAGTTGGTGCACGTCATTTCGTGAGGAAACAAACACAATGCGTTTTCCGTCTGGAAAGAAGGCGGGACTTCCTTCGTCAGTTTCATTGTGTGTAAGACGTTTCGGTTTGATTTTCTCAGGTGTGATTTGTGCGAGGTCAAGTCCGTTTAAATCAAGAAGATATAATTCCAAATTTTCATCAGTATTTGATTCGTAGACAATTTGATTACCTGAAGGTGAGGATCGTGGGACGCGTACACCGAAACTGATTGGAATAACAGAACGAGTGATCTTGCTGTGGATATGTGTTACGTTGAAACCTGTATAAATAGGGGTTGAACCACTACTTTGGAGGACTATTTTTACTTCTCGTGACGATTTGGGTTCACTGCTATAGAATATATGATTCGGAGTTTTTAGAAATGCTGGTGAGTCGTCATTAAAATCTGTTGAGTAGGTTACACGGCGTTGAATCCGTCCGTTCAAATCCATCAAATAAATTTCACCATTATTAAGACGAAAAGATGAGAAAGCAATTTGTGTGCCATCTGGGGAAAAGATAGGTGAATAGTTATCGGAATTACCGCGTGTAAGCTGTTTTGTCTTATAACTGTCTCCCGCCAGTTCTATAAGTTTTTGCAAGACATTGGAGTCTGAAGTGCCTTTTTGAACAATGTTGAGTATACGAAATGCAGAATCTCTATCACCAAATATGAGATAGGTACGCGCCAATTCAAGTCGAGCAGCGATCCTTTT
The DNA here is from genome assembly GCA_965219695.1 of Candidatus Poribacteria bacterium. Classification (GTDB taxonomy): domain Bacteria; phylum Poribacteria; class WGA-4E; order WGA-4E; family WGA-3G; genus MSPOR6. Next base: position 385,816 of record CBDCOJ010000030.1, read on the forward strand.
TTCTGGTTGCCCACTATAAAACAGCGAGGCTTTTTGAAACTGCTCAATCGCATCATTATGACGCCCTAATTCATTATACGCTTTTCCAAGCAGCATCCGTGCTCTTGGATTTTTAGGGTTTGTCTCAATAAAAGCCTCCAATTTTCCCGCAGCCTCTCGCGGCATCCCAGAATGGATAAGTGTTTCAATTTTGTTCAGGGAGTTTTCTTGACATCCCAGGAATACCAATATAGTAAGAGATAAACTGCAGCAAAAAATAAATGCGCAATTCAGTTTTGCTTTTCGGGTTGCTCTTAGCATATCGAGCCAATCCATTGTAGTATAGTAACACTTCAATATAATTGATATTTAGTTTTTTTCTCAAAGTGGGGATGTGTCACAGAAATTCAAGGTTCTAATCCGTCTCTAACTTGTCTATAATGGATTTACGCCTACCACGCCATCCGCCACTCACTGCGTATATCCAACATACTATTGCCTGTATAGACGCTGTAACTTTTAGAATCCAAGAAGGACGAAACATTAACTTTTTTCCGCTATCAAGTGTCCAAAGATGAATAGAACGTTCGGAATCTGTTTCCGTATTTGTATTATCATTTGTCTGAGTTTCAACTTGCGCAACAGCCTGAAATCGGATTAAGTCTTGCCATCCTCTTACGGGATATGAGTTGATATAAAAAATTCCAATTGCCGAAGCAAATACAACAAGGATTACACACCCCTTAACGAATTGGCGTAAGTATATTTGTCCAAGTCCGGGGAGAAGTGCTGATAATACCATCGCAGAATAAGAACGAGTTGGAACGGATGGATCATGTTTCTCTGCAGAAATGTCGTCTGAGCGAATATCGGATGTCGATTCTTGCATCAATTATGTTTCTCCTTGCGCAACAAGATAAACACCGATACAGATAATAATCGCCCCAATTATGCGAACTCTGGGAATAGATTCTTTGAAGAACAACCATGAAAATGGTATTGTTAGGACATATCCCAAACTCAACATTGGGTATGCGATACTCAGCTTAACACGCGAGAGAATGACAAGCCAAACGAATGTTGTGAAACCGTAGATTGAAATACCACCAATCACATACGGATTTAATATTACCTGCGTAAGTTTTGGTACTAATTCACGAAATTTGATTACTCCGACCTTGCTGACTCCCTGTTTTAGCAAGATTTGTCCGATCACTGTTAATAAAACATTGAAAAATAGCAATATATAGTCTTTCATATCACTATTATACCACATGTGGAAGTGTTTTGCAATTTTGGCAGACATAAATCAGGAATCAGGGTTATTCAGTTTTCTATATTTTTTCACAAGTGTTTATTTTTTATCAAAAGCAGATAGGGTGGGGTTTTTCACCATATCTGCTATACTTCACCATAAAACTACCTATTTTGAGGTGAAGAATGACAAGAAGAGAATCTTGCCACTTGTTAGATATGTTAGCAAAACTTAGAGACCCACGCAAGCATAAAGGGAAACGACATCCGTTGAAATCCATTCTCGCACTACTCGTCATCGGATTGATGTGTGGACATAAAGGGTATACATTATCGCTACTTGGGCACGCTCACAACCAGCACTCGCAAGGGCGCTCGGTTTTACACACAAGAAAACACCTTCTGCTTCAACGATCCATAATCTATTGAAAAAGTTAGATGTTGTGGCATTAGAAGAAACCTTGACACACTGGGTAACAATCGTGATAAAAAGTAGAACCGATTTGACAAGGTGCTTTGACGCAGTCGCTATAGATGGCAAAACGATGCGCGCCTCCCAAAGAAGTGGTGCGATAACGAGCCACTTGCTCTCTGTCGTTTCCCAAGAGTTAGGGGTTACCCTCACGCAGCGAAGTGTTAGCGACAAGACCAACGAAATACCGATCTCAACAGAGATCCTCAAAGCGTTTGATGTGAGTGGGAAGGTCATCACAACGGACGCACTTTTGACACAGCGAACTTTTTGCCACGCCATCATAGCGGGTGATGGAGACTATCTGCTCCCTGTCAAAGACAATCAACCGGATCTTTTAGGTGCGATTGAGAAACTTTTTCAAGACATACCTGACACGCTTTCTGATACAACACATCCTATTTTGGGAGACCCTATTCACATTCACGAGACAGTTGAAAAATCACATGGTAGAGTTGAAACAAGGTGTATCAAAGCAAGCACAAGTCTCAATGCGTATCTGGACTGGCCGGGTATAGCACAAGTGTTCCAATACCGTTATACTTACAAAAATCTGAACACAAGAGAAGAAATACACAAAGTCCAGTATAGTATAACAAGTCTAAATCCCGATGAAGCATCAGCAAAGCGCTTACTTGCTTTACGGCGCGGGCATTGGTCAATAGAGAACAAGTCGCACTAAATGCGGGATACGGTGCTTGGAGAAGATGCCTCGCCTGTCCGATGTGGCGCCATCCCACAAGTCATGGCAGCAATGCGTAATACAGCATTATCGGTATTACGATTTGCAGGGTATACGGCTGTCTCTGATACAATCAAATATCTCGCTTCAAAACCTAAACTCGCTGTTAACCTTATCAACTGAAAATTCATAAAACTGAATAACCCTGGTAATTACCAAATTCCGTTGACATTATGACACTAATCGGCTATAGTAACAAAGTATTTGTTGCCATGTTGAAAAAGGAAATTGCAATGTTTTTCGTCTTTTGTATATTTATCCTACCGATCACAATTTTACTAATTTTGCTCCTTTCTACCCGGCAGAAAACAGACAGTGAATCACCATCAACAGCCCCCATGGAAGTTTGTGCACTCTGCCAGAAAGAATTTCCTATGAACCAATTGGTGGAAAAAGAGATAGGTACTTATGGTCGGGTTTACTGTTTCTGTAGGGAATGCATCGAAAAACTATACAACGAATTTAAAGATCAAGAGATATAAAACAGGAGAATAGATAATGTATGATTTAGTTACATTTGGCGAAGCGATGATCCGTCTCACAGCACCAGAGTTTATGCGCTTAGAGCAGGTATCATCATTGGCAATCACAGCAGGTGGCGCGGAGATGAACGTCGCAGTGAACGCTGCACAACTCGGACTAAAAACAGCATGGGTCTCACGACTCGTGGATAATTGGTCAGGTCGCTATATCCGCAACAAAGGGCAGGAACTTGGTGTTGACATGTCCAATATTGTATGGGTGGACTTTGACGGTGTGGGTTTTGAACGGAATGGATTTTATCATCTTGAGATGGGGGCGGGTCCCCGAGCGAGCAGTGTTACTTATGACCGCGGACATTCGGCTATATCTAAGGTCCAAATCGGTGAAATTGATTGGACATCTATTTTTAGCAAGGCGCGTTGGTTTCATTTGAGCGGCATCACACCTGCTTTATCTGAATCTGCAGCTGCTGTTTCTGCTGAAGCGCTCAAAGCCGCGCGTGCAGCAGGAATTAAAACAAGCTACGACCTCAACTTTCGTTCTAAATTGTGGAGTGCTGAACAAGCGCAAGCAGCAAACCGCCCGATGATGGAACATGTCTCTGTTCTCATCGGAAACGAAGAGGATTTTGAGAAATCCTTGGGATTCGCTGCAGAAGGCACAACTGAATCGTATAGCAAACTTGAACCTGAGAGTTACAAAGAGGTTGCACAGCGCGTCAAAGAGTCTTTCCCAAACATTGAGATGATCGGCACAACGTTGCGTGATGCAAAAACCGGCTGGCTGAACGATTGGCGGACACTCCTGTTTGATGGCAAAGAATTTTATCTGTCACGTATTTATGAAGATTTAGAATTGGTGGACAGAGTCGGAGGTGGTGACAGTTTTTCATCAGGATTAATCTATAGCCTACTCAATGGAAAATCACCACAAGATGCAGTTGACTTCGCAGGTGGATATTCCGCCTTAGCGCATACCTTCCCAGGCGACTTTAACTGGGCAACAGCAGCAGAAGCAGAAAAAGCGATACAGGCGGGGGGTGTCCGTATTAGCCGCTAATTCTTCTCAAGCAAGAAAAGGAATTCTCTGTTCGGTTTTTCGGCAGCATTCACCCATTCAAGTGTCCATCTCATGCCTGCCATGACGTTCCGTTTGTAATTCCTTTCAACAACAGCGAGGAGTTTTCCGTTTGTTTGCATCACTTCGTTTAATTCTTCGGCAGTTGCACGTCCACCGGAACTGTAAGACAGGATAATCCAACGTGCTTGGGTTGCACGAATCAGTTCTGCTATTGCCTTAACAGCAACAAAACGACCGTTTGTGTCACGTCGGAACTCCTCAAATACGGATGCAGAGAGTTGATCAGAGGTATCCTCACGTCGTTTGGCTTTACCGAAAAGCGTTGGTTTGTCAAAGAGAATAATACTTTTCCAGAGATGGTAGTATGCCGCGTATCTCACACGAGATGGCGGCATTTTTTCATTGTTTGAACCGTAGGGCGGATCAAAGTATGCAAGGTCTGTAGAGACACTTGCAACAAGTTCAAAGATGTCGGTTTGGTATACTTTGTGGTTTCCTTCTGACGTAAAGACTTCTGGCACTTCAAGGGTAAGTTCTTTATAGGAGCGCGGGGACCAATCTTTGAGATATGCAGAATAATGACCGAGGGTACTGTCAACTTTATCAAGGGCAAGAATTAAACTTGTTAAGGCTACCGCTTTATCAACCGGATCAAGGTTAAGATTTTCAATTTCCTGCCGAATCGCATCCAACTTACGAGTATTGTGTAACTGCCACGGTTTTTTAAGTCCATCTGCTTGGATTGCACACCCGTCATTCACATGTCCGCCATAATGTTCTGTGAACCAACCATCAATTGGCGGCACAGCGTTTAGGTGATCAATAAGCGGTTGATATTCAGATTGCGGTTTTGTGTTGAGAAGGTAGCAAGTGCCTAAAACTTCTGACCACGGGGCGATGTCGTTGCAGATAACGGTATAGCCGAGTTTGGCGAATGCCTGTGAGACACGGGTAGTGCCTGAAAAACCATCTAAAATTGTCTTTGCATCAACTTTTTTGGCGAGTTCGAGTATTTGTGGGATCAGTTTTAGTTTGGAGCCAGCGTACTTTATGCCTTCTGTGGTGGGAACATCAAGAACAAACTCATCAAAAAAAGAAAGTGTTTTTGCCATGCTTTTAAACCTTCTCTATTTCAATGACTCCTTGATTATGAAACTGGGGCATTGGTAAGTGAAAGTTCTTTAGCATATCCCTTATCTAAAACTGTTTCCTGAATGAAAGTACTTGCATTGAGAATCTCAATACCGATGAGTTCACCGTTATCATTCAATTCAGCTGTGATATTGGGACTCAACTCTAAACTGCTACTTTGTGGTTCGTCAGAAATCACAAGATGTAATATATCTTCTTTGTCAAAGTATTTCATTTTTGGTTTAGTGATTGGTTTCCATCACTTTTGATTTTATCCTTTTCAGGACCACAGAGACGGTATTTTCCATGTCCTACCCGCCAGTATCTACGCTTACCTCTATATTTGCTGTCTTTTGAATCGGAATTGACACAATCTATTGATAGTTCTGCCCCTATGTTCACCATCTTAAAGTCAGGGTACTTTTTCTTGATGATTGGTTCAAGGTCTGCCTTAATAAAAACTCTATTTGTATCTCTGTCGGTAAATTCCTGTGCCGCTTCCCAGACTACCTGATTTACAGGTACGGGGCCAGACCAACGCTCTGTAAGTTTTGTTTCCATATTAGTTTGTCTCTGCATTATCTACTACTATCTTATCCTTTTCTGGATCGTATAGGCGGTATACACCTTCTTCTACACACCAATAATTACGTTCAGCAACGGAGATAACGTCGTATATTGACTGATTAACAGTGTCAACTCTTATGTTATAATTCACTGGTGCCAACGGAAAACTAGGAAATTTCTCTGATATACGTGTTTTGACATCCTTTGGAGCAAATTCGACGTTCGTGTCCCCTTCTGTTAATTCTTGCACTGCTTCTAGTACCACTTGTCTCCTGGGTTTATCAGGAAAAGGCAGCAACCCAGGTGAAGGTTCATCTCCAACCTTTGTTTCCATACTGACGATCTTTTCTCCAGATTCAGTTTGGAATAGTGACGCTGAAATACAACTAACATCTATTCTATATGAAGTGCGGAGGAACCGACAAACACTTGCTACCCTTCCGGGTACATCCTCTGCTACGATGTATAACCGCAATTTCCGATTTAGTGCCGGGAGGTCGTCGGTTTCAGGTATTTCAAATACATCCATGAAGACATCTTTAAATGTCTTTCCTTGGAATTCGTTGTGGGCCTCATAGTATGTTTCAGCTATTTCATGAATCTGCTCATTGGACAATTCATTTGCCCAGGCTGCATATTCCAACAATTGTGCTACTACTTGCAAAGGAACTTGGTCTCGCTTTAGTTCAACGATGACCAAATTTCCTTCAGAATCAACTGCAAGTAGATCAGGAAAGATAGTACTGCCCTCGACAGAGGCACTTGTTTGCCTACCAATCCAGAGAATGAGTTCATCTTGGATAAGAGCCCAAGGACTATTTTCAAGCCAATCCTCCAGATGGCTTTCAAGTTCCAAATCGGTTTCTTGTGCAATGACGAGTTTAGCGTTTGATATTTCGTCACCTTCTAATCTAAAAATAGGCATTGTTTTACACTTGTCCCTCCATTAGTTCTGGAACGTGTTCATCTTCATAATTCTCAATAAGGACACTGATGAAATCCATCACTGTTGCTAATAGGTGATTCTCATTCTCCCCAACCACATCAATCAGATCGTCTAATATTTTCACAAGTTCTTGGTAATCACCGTCTGTCAATGAGGCAAAGAGATGCGTATCACTTTCACCAACTGCTTCAATCAGATTTTTCACGGCAGGCACAAGGGACAGAGAGGCAGACACAGTATCCGTGTTAACCATAGTGTTATTAAAATGTCTATTGCAGGTTCATCGTACAAAGCAGGAAAGAAATTCGTGAGAACGTAAAAGACCTTCCGATTCTGCTTCCCATGACTGCCAATAGCGGTAATCTTCTAACTCAACGCTAAAAATGCCATCAAACCCTTCGTCTTCAAGACGTTGGACTACCTTCAGCCAATCCACAACACCATCACCTGGAATGGTGTATCGCCACCAATCTTCACCGAACCCACGGGGACCTTGAAAACTCGGTCCCAAATTGCCGTGCAGGTACATCGCTTCCTCATCAAATGCAGTATCTTTTCCGTGGACATGCTTGACATAAGCAGCAAATTCATTAAGTGCGCGGATGTGGTCAATACCGATTCGGACAAGGTGTGACGGGTCATAGTTGAGACCTAAGCCAGGGGAAAGACATTCAGCAAACATCGCACGCCACATTTCAGGTGTACATCCGAGTGCCGGGTACGTAGGTGCACCGCCGGGCCAACCTTCTATAGCAATCGTTACCCCGTTGGACTCAGCAAATTCTGCAATAGGTGGAACAGTATCTTTCCATATATCAAAGTTTTTTGCGCGTCCGAGGCTTGCATCCTCAGGGACAAACACACAGAACATGATATGAACATCGTTGTCAGCAGCAGCTTGGATAGCTGCTTTTGCTTTTTCTGCCCCCGATTTTTGTGTAGACTTCTTTGCACTGAGAAGTTCGCGCGTCCCAGGCAAATCTGCTGTCCCGATTTCTAAACCAGCATCCCGTGCAGTTTTCACGACTTCGGGAGTTGCTTCACCAATATCAATTGCTTCAAATCCGTTATCAGCACACCACTTACAGAAATCCGCGAACGGCATTTGTCGGGCTGTGCCGGGGATACGTAACCCTATTTTCATATAATCTTCCTATTGTTTATAGATATAATGTTTTACTTAACCACTAAAATCCCATTAACCCACAACAGCGGCGACACACCGGCATCGGTCCGTCTGTGCTAATAGATTGACGGAATTTTATTGCTTTCTGATTATTCCACATATCAACGACTTTGTCATCTTTGATATTACCGATGATGTAGTCATGGTAGTCTCTACAGAGACTAACGTCGCCGTTGCTATCAATTTCCAAAGTCATGAAGATACTAACACACTGGTTGTAACCGAAGGTTTGCTCATGGTCAGTATAGTAGCGTTGAATCTCACCTTTTGAGTTTAGACGTGGCATCATGACAGGTGGGCATCGCTTCTGCTTTTCAGAGAGTTCCTCCATCTCTTCAAACCGATCCAAAATTACACCGTGATCAAAGTCGTGCCAAGTACCGATCCATCCATAATGCGTTTGTGGTTTGAACCCAAAACGTTTCTCAAAATCTTCCGTGTGTTCCTGAGCTGATTCTGCATCAATCCACCATGTTAAATAGAAGATTTGCGCGTCCGCATATTGACTGGTGAACTTATAGAGGTCAACGACAACATCAATGTTATACATCGTAACACAACTGAGCGGGATAATATAAGGAAAATTTTGGTTTCGCCTTTCTTTCTCTGTACTAAGCGTTTCCAGTGCTGCTTTAACATCTTTGAAGTTGTCATAGTTTTCAGTAACACCAGGGCGCTGTGTATTGTGGATTTCTTCATTGGGTCCATCAACACTTAGATAGATAATTTTGCATGTTTCCAAGATGTCGTCAGCGCGTCTTGCGATGTTAGTCGCGTTGCTAACGAGAGAAATGGGCATTCCCTTTTCCTTGATGTAGTGCATTAACTCAATGATACCCGGATAAAGCATCGGTTCGCCACCCCAGATGTACCATACAGGCGACCAACCCGCATCCACAACCTGGTCAACGAGGTTTTTATACACTTCTACAGGCACTTCACGTTGCTTTAATTCTTTGAGAGATTTGTCGAGTAGATACCCATTATCTCCCCACTGCCCGCAGGAATGACAACGTAGATTACACATATCTGTAATACGCAGGCTAACTAACTGAATATCATCGCCTTTGCCATGCTTTGCACCAAACGGGTGACGTAAATTAAATGATTCCTTAGCAAGTTGGTAGCGCATGAACTTGCGCGATGTACGCCAGTCTTCTGATATAGCGGTTGCAAGTTGGTTGACCAAGAACCGCGATGAAATTCGACTTCTTAATGCCATTAATACTCCTTCTGTCTTTTATGGAAGATCTTAAAATCACTTGGATTTTCTGCATCAGCGAGGTTAGGAAACCTCGCCTACCGAAGATGAATGTGTCTATTATTTTGTAACTTACCATAATTAGGATTCATCATCTGACTGGACAAGCGTAAGTGCTGCTGAATTGAGGCAGTAACGTTTGCCTGTTGGTTTCGGTCCATCATTAAAGACATGCCCAAGATGTGCGTCACAACGACTACAAATGACCTCCGTGCGCGGCATGAAAAAGATGCTGAAATCCGATTTTGTCTCTACAGAATCAGGTGAAACAGGTTCCCAAAAACTTGGCCATCCCGTTCCAGAATCGTATTTAGTTTCAGAGGTAAAAAGCGGACTTCCACAGCAGATACAGTGGTATGTGCCTTGATCTTTGCAGTCATGATATTTACCTGTAAATGCGCGCTCAGTCCCTTTTTTTCGAGTGACTTTATATTCTTCAGGTGAAAGTTGCTCTTTCCACTCTTTATCTGATTTCGTTATTTTTTCAGTCCCCATTTTTCACTCCTCATTTTTATTGCTCTATACTATCACATATTTTGGAAAAAATGCAAGAATGTTTTATAGTTTAGGCAGGGTTATTCAGTTTTAAGAATTTACCGTTATTGATGTTTACTAAAAGTTAATATCCAAGGACGGTAGGTTCGGTTTCTAACCGCACCTACCGTCCTGGAGTATATAACAGGTGTTAAAAATTCGTAAGAAAAACCAAAAACTGAATAACCCTGATAGTTTAGGTATGTAAAGTTTTTGTAGAAATATGCAGATAAAACTTGTAGGAGCGATCTCCGAATCGTGAACTGTCGGGAATCGGAGTTCCCTCCTACAATGATGCTTTATAAGAATTAGATGAATAAACTCCTGATACTTAATTTTGATCCTTTACGCGTCCTAAAACCCTACATGTAGTGGCAGAAAGGATTTCATATCGGACACCACCCCAAACAATCTTACGTTGGAACATTGCGTATAAAGCGTTGATACCCGCAAGAAAAATGGAAAACGGTGCAGCGTATTTACTGATGCGGAGTGTGTCTTGGACTCTTGGCATATCGCGCAGCCACTGCGGAAGGTTTCGACAACAGAGCTGAAAACCGAGCACTTCCAAAAATGGTATGAAGGCAAGGGGTAGCAGTGCCTGTCGTGAAAAGATAAAAGGGATCGCACCAAAAACCAGCACTGCTTTCGGCAAAAAGAGAATCAAGCTACCGAACCACTGTGCCCATAAACCCATGTGGCGCGTCATAATCATCTGTCGATTTGTAAATTCAAAAATCTGTCCCCATGTGCGGTTAGAGGTACGAGTAACTGCCACGCAATCGGGAACAAAATGTATTTTACGTTTAACGTCTCGTACTGCGCGAGTTGTGTTAAGGTCTTCAATTGTTGCTTGTTCCCAACGTTGTAGTATCTGCCCTTTTTCGAGGAATTCGCGCCGAAAGGCATTAGAACCGCCCCAAACCATCGTAAGCCAATGGTCTCCCTGTAATGCCATTTGAAAGTTGACCCAGGTAGCTTCAACGAGTGATGGGAAGTTCCACGTTTGTGGAAAATAGAACCTACCACCGACGGTAGCACCGATTTTAGCATCTTGAAGTGGCGTTACAAGGAGTCTAAGCCAATCCTTTTGAATTGCCACATCAGCGTCTACAAATGCAATTACCTCGACATCCTCTGGCAGACTTTGTATCACAGTCATAAGGTTCTGCACTTTTTGAGAACGTGGTAGATTGTTATCAATGATGTTCGGTGCTAAAAACACATCGGCATGAGGAACATTTTCTACAAGTTCTCGCAAATGTGGATAAGAAACGTCGTATCCTGAGTCAGATTTTTCGTGGGTCACGAAGCAGATTTGAAAGTCTCCTCCATAATCCTGATCAAGTAGACTCTTTGCATGCTCCGCTGTTTCGTCATCCCAACCGTAGTGAGGTGCGACTATAGCTACTTTTGGTGTGTATACAGGTCTCTCGGTCTTCCGTTCACGACGCGTATAGAAAAAGGATTGACTAATCAATAATATCTCAAGGATGAAAAAAAAGTAAGTCGTTAGAATAATATATGTGTGCATACCCTTCAATGTAAAACCAATAAAACAAACTTGTAAATATTAGCAAATACCTACAACTGCAGGCTTTTCTTCCCTCCTATCAATTGCAATATATCGGGATTACTCTTCTTCTGTTGCACGGAGCCACTCAAGTTTCTTTTTAACTTTTGGAATTACTTCTGCATTGAGCAGAAAAATTTGATTCGGTTTGTTTTGAAGTCTTCCATAGTAACGTCCAGATGAATCTATCTTACCGATTTGCAATATGAATACTTTCTGTGTCCGCAATTCTACGGTAATTTGTATTTGTGGCAAATTGAAACCAGTTGTAGCGTCTGGCAATTGATTTTTTTCGCCGCCGAAAGATTCACCAACAAATTCTTCTGCCTTTAAATCAATCAGTCCATAAAGCAGTGTATTGACTTCAGCATTGTTTGCGTTTTCTTGGACGGGTGAAGTTAACCGCCAATTTGTCCCAAGACGTTGGCAGGTGAATTGAACACCATCATATTCCTGCGAATCGTCATTATATTTTACAGTAACCCGAGTTGGATCATCAATACGAAATTTGAAAATTTGCTTATCACGTAACCACGCTCCACCTTTTGCAATTTTATCAATCAAGTCACGCTTGACCTTGGTAATCTGATCCGAATTGTTTGCTTTAACATATACGGCGTTCTCCTTGGTATTGTTGCCAATAAGTAGGACTGCCGGTTTTTCTTCACCTCGGATAGTGAATAAAACTTGCATTTTGGGATGGTCCAAACCATACGATGCCAGGTTTTTCGCAGAATCAGTAACAAACTCTACTGCTTCAAGCGAATCGACACCAAATAGCAGGTCGCTAACCGCTTGTGGGTCTGCCAGAGTTTTTTCGGCATTCTGTAGTTGCCATGTATCTTTATCCAGCTTAATACCAACAATTTTCTGAGTGCCACGTTGGATTTCAAATTTGGTTGTATCTCCTCGCTGAAAATCAAGCACGCGTTTATCACGCAAGTCAAACATAGATTTGTTGAAAAGTTGGAGAATGTCATCGGTAACTGTATATATGCCACCTTGATGGACAGATTTTACATAGACGTTTTGCTTATCCGCATTATTTTGATCAACAGTGGAGGGTACTGCAGCCCCAATTTCAAGTCCATAGATTTTATTTTTATTTTTGAATGTGAATTGAATACGCGGTTTATCTAATCCGTATTTTTCTAATAGTGGCGTAACGTTTTCGCCATCTGCTTCAAAGGTAGACACCTGTAAAGAATGCAATTCCGATAATATGTACTCAATTTTCTCCGTATCAGCATTTACAGATAGTGGATGTGTCATCTTCCAGATGCTTCCTTCTTTCCGACATGAAAACGCCTCCGGTTTTTGAAACTGAATCTCCGTGATTGTATCAGGATTAAACCGAATAACCGATTTGTCTCGAATATCTGTTGGCGATTTTGAGAGGTCGTCAAGCGCACTGGATTCAATTAGGAAAATATGTGCTTCCGATTGTTCTTTGGTATAAACAGCATAGTTTATCCCCTTTTTGCCTATGAGAAAAGTCTTAGGTGAACCTTCAAGGTCTTTCCATAGTTCAATTTTTATTGTGGGATTTACTAACCCATATTGGTCGTATTCTGATACTTCAAGGGTCTGTCTAATCCGTTTGTTAACAAAATCATCTAACATTTCGTTAACTTTCGCGCTATCGGCATGTGCCTCAAAAGGTGTTGTTAACTGCCACATGCCATCAGTATTTTTCACTACGGTTAATGTTTGATATGCATCATCTGCATAAGAAAGTCTAACTTTCTGAATGTCTTCGCGTGGTAGGTCGTAAGTTTCAGAAATTCTGGGTTTGTCGTCCTTGGAAGTATTTTCAGAGGGCTTATCAAAAAATAAAAAGTATGTTGCCGCAATTCCCACCAATATAATTATTATGATGAAGGTTGTTCGGAAACTCACGCGGTCCCTCCTTCACGGCGACGCCACCACACAATCATCCCCGCAATAAATATAATTAGAGGGATGAGGAAAATGGATGTAATTTGGACAAGGCGTACTTGATGGGCATTCATTTCGCGTAAGTTCTGTTCATTGGGATCAGGTGGGACGATACCAATAAGGTCTTCATCTAATGTAAGCCAATTGATTATGGAAGGAAGAAGGGGCGCATACGCAGGTATATCAGGATTACCGGTTGCAAAATGGGTATCTGTTGCAAAATCCGAATCTCCAAATACAACAATACGAGTTGATGCTGATGCTTCTTTTTTTTCTGTGTTCTCATCAATTTTCTGGTCAACTGCCACAGCTATAGACACAGGTCCAGGAATATCTACTCCTGCAGTATAACCATCGCTACTAAATGTCCCTTCCGCCTCCCGTTCCGTTTCTGCCCAACTGATTCCTTTAGGCCCTCTCGTTTTTGCTATCGGTTTAACAGTGAGGTGGTTGGGTATATCATCCGAAAGTGTAACCGAACGACAAAAAATAAAAGGAATCTGTTCCTGAAAAAAATAACGGGTAATATCATGCGGTTCAAACTGCAAATGCAGTGCGTTATGACCACCTAACAAAAGGTAAAAATTTACGCGGTCATATACTAAATCATTCCCTATCTTCACACCCCATTTTTCCATAAGTTGAACAAGTCCATGATTAACATCTTCTGTAGAATTAAGGGAAGGATCAAGCAGCAAAAGAAGTTTTCCGTTTTTTGCTAAGTATTTTTCAATTGTATCTATTCCTTGTGGTCCTATAGGTTTTGTTGGACCAGCAACGACAAGAACGTCACAATCTTCTGGAATTTTGGGTTCCTTCAATAGAGAATGCGAAAGCACTTCATAGTTTTGCTTCTCCAATTCCGTTCTTACCTGCCTATACCTATTATTAGTTGTGTCGCCAATTCCATGTTCACCATGACCACTTAGAAAATAAACCTTTTTGGTTTTGTTTTGAATAATTTTGAGGAGTGCACTCGTAAATTTTTGTTCGTCAACAATCGTCACCTTTTCTACCCGATCCTTACTTTCAAATACGATCGTTCCGTCAAATTTCAAATCATACTTTTGGGTAAGCGCTGTCTCAATGTTAGGATTTTTAAATGAAACGTTTATTAATTCAGATTCGCGTTGATACAATCCCAACATTTCCTTAGCGGGAGCTGCTAACTGTGGGATTTCATTGCTGAAAAACGCAATAATATCTACTTTCTTATCAAGCTTTTTAAGTATCTGTTTCGTTTGTTCAGAAAGCGAATAGAGCCGCAATTCTGTTAGATCTACTCTTTTATCAAACCGCTGCGCTACAATAACGTTGACAAAAACCGCTATACCAATAACACCAAGAATACCCAGCGCGACGTTTGCTCCATAACGAAGCTGCCTACTAACAAAGAAATGCACAAATTCTTTAAAGTGCAAGCGAGCAAAAATTGCAAGTGATATTAGGCAGAGAATCAAAAAAATCGTAAAAGCCAACCACGCTTTTAGGAACAGGCTTGCAATGGTGACAAAACAGAAAATTAAGGTGAGAAAACCGAACAGAGGTCCTACAACGTTTTTCCCTGCCATATCTTATCTCCATTTTGATGACTCAATTGATTTGAACGTCGCGAAAAGACAAACACCACTAAAACTAACGTAATAGACAATATTTTTTAGCTGGATAATACCACGTGAAAAATCGCTATAGTGCTCATTAAATGATAAGTAGCTTAGGAGTTCTCCAATTGTTCCTGCCCGTGAAGAGAGTGCCCCAATTAACCATAAAATTAAAAAGAATGCAAAACTTGTAAGTGCAGCAACAATTTGATTCTTACTCATTGAGGACATCAGTAAACCGAATGCAAGAAAACATGAACTGATGAGAATGAGACCGAGGTAACCGCTCAATAAAACCCCGCTATCTAAGGGACCAAAACGCTGTGTTAAAAAAGGAAAAGGTAGCGTCAATGCAAGCATAATGAGGAGTAATATCCAACTTGCAAAAAATTTTCCCAAGACGACTTGTCCATCTGTAATCGGTGAAGTAAGGAGAAGTTCAATTGTTCCAGACTTGCGTTCTTCAGCAAAGAGCTTCATCGTTAATACTGGGGTTAAAAAGAGGAGAATCGTAGCCATTTGCAGGAAGAGAGCCTGCATTACATCAGCACCAGAACCGTTTCCGGCACTGCTGGCTATAAGTAAATCAACAAAAAAAAGAAATCCTGAAATTGCTGAAAATACAATACAGACAAAGTAGGCGATAGGTGAAACGAAATATGTATAGAGTTCTTTAGTGCAAACTGCAAGTATGTTTCTCATTTCGCTTTATGGAGTAGTGCTGATAACAAGGAACGTTAACCAAACTGTTTTCGGACCTTTCCGACAAAGAATGGTCCGAGGGATTCAATATATTTAGTTGTCTGCTCTGTTTTGCGCATATCCTGTATCAGTCGCGATAACGGATATAATTCTGATCCCACCAAGCCAATAACAAACTCGTTATCATGTGTATCTAAACCGAAACAAGCTAAGCGGATATCACTTGCATAGCCTTCTGCGGCGTAACTTCTGCCGAGCATCGCGTGTTCACCTAAAATTCTGCCACGATCGCGTGGTTCAAGTTGATAAAATTCCGATTTTCTGCGGAGGGGATACCAGATTGCCCAAGGAAAATCGGGATTGAGGACATTATTACGCGGTTTCTTAAGAAGCCACTCTTCTAAATCGGGTTCTCTACCGCTTGAATATGTTCTTCCAATCATCGTCATTTCAGGACGATAAATTAGATTAGATCTCTCTTGTGCCTTTTGTAACAAGGAACGTGTTTCTGTAATTAACACCGCTGGATCTTCCGCCAGAAAAAGTATACCAACACCTGTTGGATGATTCAGATCGTCGTACAGGACTGCGTTCAGATCACTATTTTCAAGCATTTCAACGATAAATGTTGGGTCGTGGCACTCTTCAAAGACATGAAGTTGCAAGAACAACCGACAATCACTATATTGGGGTTCCCCATCAATAGGCATGCCTATCTCGCGAATGTCCAACGGTTCTGGTCGTGCAGGTTTCTCTGTTCTGCTTTGCATAATTTGATTGATCTACGGATTCCTTCCATTCAACGTTTCGTTGTGTATGACTCACGGATCCATTCTTCAAGTACAGGATCAGGATTTTCCACAACCTCTTTTGGAAAGGTGAACGATGATTGTCCTGTGTTCTGTTTGATGAGATTCAACCCGTGCTGATAACTTTTTAGAATATCATCACATATCTGTGATATAGATTTTTCTTGTGTTGACGCGCGCTCACATATAGCATCTGTTGCTTCCGCGTCAAACGCAATCTTTAAATCATGGTCGGCATAGAACCGTGCTTCATATCTGCGAACCTGCTCGTGCATCACCGCGTTGCGGTTGTAATCCACATCTTCTGTAATCCGCTTGAGTTCAGCATCAGGATCATCAACAACCTCTGCGGTAACAACAAAATCCATTACACCAGTAGACGGAAGTTCAAACTTATAGTTGCGCAAGACCTTTTCACAGACAGTCATTAAGGCACGCGCTCCCGTTTTCTGTTCAATCGCTTTTTCGGCAATTCTGCGTAATCCGCTGTTTGAAAACAGCACAGTAATACCGTAAGCACGGAAAGCATTTTCATATTGCCGAATGATAGAACCTTCTGAATGTTTTAAAATATAATAAAGATCGTCAACAGCCAATTCACTACATACGACATGCACAGGAAGTCTGCCGATGAATTCAGGTTCAAACCCGAAATCTATGAAGTCTTTTGGGGTAACATGCTCAAGATATTGTGCGGCATCATCTTTTTGGCTTGCTATGTCGGCGTTGAAACCGATTCGACTTTGATGCATGCGTTTTTTGATAATCTTCTCCATGCCAGTGAACGCACCACTGATAATAAATAGGATATGGCGGGTATTAATCACCTCTTTTTCTACCTTGCCCCGTTTTTGGAATTCCATTGCGGCACGCATCTGAGACGCAACATCGTTGCCGCCTCTGAGGTCAACTTCGGTTTCCTCCATTAACTTCAGAAGTCCGATTTGCACACCGCGTCCACTCACATCACGCCCGACAATATTCGGTGGTGTGGAAATTTTATCCGCTTCATCAAGATAGATAATCCCATATTGCGCCAATTCAAGATTATCATCTGCTTGCGCGACAAGTTCACGAATTAGGTCGTCTACATTCGCACCGACATAACCGGTTTCACTAAATCGTGTAGCATCTGCTTTGACAAATGGCACACCTATTAATTTGGCAATATGTCTAATTAGATATGTCTTGCCGACGCCAGTAGGACCGAGCATCACAATGTTCTGCTTAGAGTAATCGGCATCCGCAGCCTCTGGATTTTCATGGCATTCTCGGACGTGGTTATAGTGGTCACAGACAGCAATGGCAAGTGCCTTCTTAGCATCATCCTGCTTGATGACATACCTATCCAGATACTTTTTTATATCCTTCGGCTTGAGGTCAAACTTTAAATCAAAGGTTTTCTGTGGTTCAGGTGGTTCATCTTCTGGTTGATCCGGTGAGACATGAGGTCCAGCCACACGACCTAAGCTGACACTTACACCGTCGCCGTACTTTTTTCTAAAGAATTCTTGAAAATCTTTTTCTATTTCTTCTTGAGTTGGTATTTTTTTATTTGTTACCATAATGTCTAAATCGGTTTTTGGTTATCAATACAGGTTATTAACTTTTTACATTTGCATAGAAAAACGGTGGCATCGTCAAGGCTACAACATCATCTTCACCAGAAATTCCGCGTGCCATTGCGAGTGCATCGTCTAAGTTCTTTGCCCACTCAACACCTAACTGCTGAGCAACCCGCGGTTCTTTCGGACCGACTAAAATCACTTTTGATAGATATTTCAGCGGATAGGTTGCCCAATACCACACAGTAAAAGGATGAAAACCATGATGCGCAAACTTGTTCCTGTAACAATCAATTAAATACTCGTCCTTTGCATATTTTTCCTGGTATTTCTGTTGCATTTCAAACGGTTCTGTTGTATCCGCAAGCACTTCATCATAAAACATCTTATATGCTACATGATATTCCTCGTGAAAAATCTCGTAGGTCGGGTTCATGATGAT
This sequence comes from Candidatus Poribacteria bacterium, assembly GCA_965219695.1. Classification (GTDB taxonomy): domain Bacteria; phylum Poribacteria; class WGA-4E; order WGA-4E; family WGA-3G; genus MSPOR6. Next base: position 404,081 of record CBDCOJ010000030.1, read on the forward strand.
GACAACGCCATTCTCTTTGATTATGGGTTTGTTATAGAACCAGTTGAATACATACCCCAAGATGTCGCTTACGACCAAAACAGGATTAATGCGCGCATCAACAGCGTAAGGACTCATATCGGGCAGACCAAATACTAAAGTGCTGTACTGACGAGGAATATCTATTGCTAATTGATCTTTCATCAATGCTAACGTTTTCGCATGAACAGCATCAATATCGCCTGCGTTTACTGCCATCGGTTCATAGTCTGTTTGCACGCTTTTTAAAATCTTATATCGGACAGATTCAGGTAAAAGTGACAAAGTTGCGGGTGTAAACGTCTTGATAATCTTCTCAGCAATGTTACAATCTCGGTTAGGTTTTCCAACATAACGGAGATGGAATGGATATATCGCGCCATTCATCGCCGCTTCCAGTACTAAAATCGGTGTCTCTTTTTGAATGAGACGACTCATCCGTTCAATACAAGCATGCATGTGCGAACCTTCGGGTTGCATCACATGCGGAGATTCCGATGTCATGTGTGGTGAGTGGTGCGGTGCGATAGAGTTATATGTGCCAAGCCCCACAGCAACAGATTTATGTCCACCGTTCAGAGGAATCTGAATCATATCAACATAAATGATCAAATCAGCTTCAAGAGCCGCTTTATCTGTCTCAACGATTTCATCATGCTCTGTTTTCCCTACTTCTATAATTTGTTCGGCATCTTCAGCATCAAAATTTCGGAGTTGGTGCGGATAGAACTCGTCCATGATGTCTTTACCTAACATATAGGCAAGTTCATGTTCCTTCATCTTTCGGTGGAGTGCGACTGCACACATCAATTGGATATTCTTTTTGTCTACTCCATACTCGTCCAGCATTTTCAGAAGCGTTTCGATCATAATCTGCCGCATATCTGGCTTTTTGGTTAGCGGAAAAGGTTGGCAGTTATCATCAAATAGTATAAGCACCTTCGAATTGCCATCAACGAGTTCACGTAGTGGCGGCATTTCAAGCGGGTTCTCAAATGCACGCTGCGTATGCTCACTGAGTGCAGCCCGTTTTATGCCCGGCAGCGGTGGTTTAGCGTAGAATACCTCTGAATTGTCAGGTATTTTGGCATTTACGAGGTGATTTCCGAAGTAGGTAAAGTATTTCATTTATAGAAAAAACCTATATTTCAATATGTCTTGTTATTGTTTAGAATCCACATTTATTTTATCACAGTTGATTGGATAGTGCAAGTTTTATTAACGTGAGTTTGATAATTAGATTGAATATAGATGTAGGTTGGGTTTCGTGCCTCAACCCAACATGAAACGCTTTTACATACTGGAAATGTTGGGTTTCACCTTCGGTTCAACCTATAAGTGTCAACATAAGAAAAAGTTGCAGGTTTATCTCTTGTTGGAGGGCTTTCTAAGCCCGATATTTGAAATTTAAATAGAAAAATCGGGGTTGAAAACCCCTCCAACAAGAGGTGATTTCCTTAAGTTGACACCCGGGGAATGCCTAATGGCATTCATACCGTTGATTTATGGGTTTCACCTTCGGTTCAACCCAACCTACGGGATTTATCAAACTCACGTTTTATTAGATTCTCATAGAAGCACATAGTAGTGAAGATACTAAAAATGGAATAGTCAAGTTTCTCCAAAAATAACGTGCTACTCAACCGTTTTTATGGTATTCTACCAGGAAAAGGAGACTCAGAAATGACAGCGAGCGCGAAGTACATCAATATTGTGAAGTGGTCAGACGAGGACCCATGTTATATCGGATATTGTCCGGGAGTTATCGGACCTTGTTGTCATGGTGATGATGAAGTTGAAGTTTCTCGAGAATTATGCGAGATTGTTGATGAGTGGATAGAGATCGCACGTCAAAGAGAATGGGGTGCTTCCATCTCCTACTATTGGATTGGAAATAGAAGCGTTGTTAAGGTCTGCTTTGCCTTGAGAAATTCCTTTCACTATTCTGTCCGCAAATCAAAAATGGTTTTGACCGTGGAAGTTTTTCCTGTATTGAGAGCAGTCTGAATTGCTCGTTTATAGTCTCGTATAGAAAATAGTGTGCCGATCAGTGGAAACAATTGCTCTCCATGCTCCTGCAAGAGACGCAATCCAAATTGAAATGTGTGAATATGTTCTCCGTTGTACGTTTCAACTCCATAAGTATATGCCCCTTTTACACGTAACTGCTTATACCAGATAGATGTCCAGTCAATATTTTTCGGAATTCCCGGCATACCGAGTAAGATGACTTCCCCACCTGCCCGCGTGAAACGAAGCGCGTCGTCTATAGTTACACTGGAACCGATACAGTCAAAGGTTAAACCCACCCCGCCCAGCAAAACCTGCGGTCCGAGTTCGGGTTGATAAGATTCAGCATCAATTAATTCAGAGAAAATAGCATAACGACTGTTATTTACAGGTATTACAACATCTGCGCCAAGGTCACGAGCAAACTGCTGTTGATGAGGGTGTTTGGCAAAAATGATGATTCGGTTTTGGTATCCGAGCATTCGCAGTGCTGCAACGGTGAGCAATCCGATGGTGCCGCCACCAATAATACAAGTATCCTCTTTGTCATGGAATTCTGCTTGTAAAACGCCGTGGATCGCACAAGCAAACGGTTCAAGTAAGACCGCTAATTCGTCCGAGATATCATCCGGGACGAGATGAAGTTGTGATTGATGTGCAAGAACATATTGACTCCACCCGCCACCTGTATCCCGACAATATCCAGTTTGAATGCCTGCAGAGATACTCCCTTTTGTGATATTTTCACAGTTGGCGAAACGCGAGTTTTGGCATTGATGGCATGGCGGATCAATTTCGCGCACTGGGCAAGAAAGCGCGGGTTCAATAACTACCCTTTCACCGATAGACCAACCTTCAACTGCATCACCAATTTCTGTAATTTCACCGACGATCTCATGTCCAAGGACAAACGGTGTTGATGTAAAGGGAGAAAAATAGGGACTCCCTTTTGCTGTAATCGTTGCTAAGTCGGAACCACAGATACCGCTGAGTCGGGTTTTGATTTTGACCCACTGCGGGGTCGGCAATTCTGGTTCCGGTATATCAACAAGGGATACACATGAGAAAGGGGACGTATAGAGGCTTCGCCACCTTTTTCCAAGATAGCGCATTGCGAAATAACGAGGGATGCTTTTGGTGTATTGGATGGCTTGCACAGTGGTCAACTAATTTACTTCGTTCTGATAATACTCCATCAAAATTTCAGCAACTTCGGGGCGTGCAATTTCTGGTGGGGGTGGTTCGCCAGCGGCGAGCATCTCACGCAATTTTGTCCCAGAAATGCTGAAGTAGTCGTCTGCATCGTGCGGAGAGTCGCTCATCATGACGATTTCATTGCGCTTTTTGCTCCATACGGTGAAATTACCACGGAAGATACCGATTTCGAGTGCATCTTCAGGAATTGTATCAAAAATCTTTTGTGCATCAAACGGTCCATAGAAATCACCAGCACCAGCATGGTCGCGTCCGACAATGAAGTGCGATGCACCGCAATTCTGACGGAAAACGGCGTGGAGGAGTGCCTCCCGCGGTCCGGCGTAGAGCATATCGAACCCATAACCGGTGATAGAGACGGTATTTTCGGGGAAATAGTGTTCTACCATCGTACGGATGCAAGCATCACGAACAGCAGCGGGAATGTCCCCGGGTTTTAGCTTACCGAGAAGCATATGAATTAGAATACCATCGGCATTGACTGCCTCTTGTGCGATTTTGCAGAGTCCTTCGTGGGCACGGTGCATAGGGTTACGCGTCTGAAAAGCGACAACTGTTTCCCATCCACGTGCAGCAATGTCATCACGAATTTCAACTGCTGTGCGGAATGTGTCAGGGAAGTCTTCGGGAAAATAGGAGTAGTTTAGTACTTCAATAGAACCAGAGAGCACATTGTCTCCGACATCAGCAAAAGCGGGGACACCCGGATGTTCAGGATCGGTTGTGCCAAAGGTCTTTTCAATAATAAGATGTTTCTGTTCTGGCGTAAGCGTCTCAATAGCTGAAACCTTCATAACGGCAAGTGGGGGATTTCCGTCAACGTTCGGATCGCGCAAGGCAATTCGGTCAGCGTTTTTTGCTGCATCTGTGAGTTGATCGTCAGGGACGATGTTCAGGATAGGTACGGGCCAAAAAAGTCCGTTGGGCAGTTTCATATCGGATGCAACGCTTGTTGCCTCAGCGATATTCATGTATCCCGTCAGCGGGGTGAAGTATCCTGACGCGAGCATAACGGCTGATGCAGCTGCACCTGAAGAGAGTAGCACAGACGGGAGTTGTTCTGCTTCCTTGGTCAGTTCGGCGCGTTGCACATCATCCGCAACGTAAAGTGGTGTTAAGGTTTCAGCTCCATGTGGTTTAATCATTCAATTCTCCTTAGAACGTTTAATTCTGAAATTATTAGGAATCATATTGGTTAGTGTGTATCAGTAGTTTATAATTCACATAAATCTATAATAATCACAATGAAATAAGCAAAATAACGTTATTTTTCCTCAGCGGTGATCTGTTCAACGACACATCCGTTCCATATCCAATGGCCATGTTTCTTATCAGTTGGTATCCGTTTTTTGGGGGTATAAATTACAAGAACAAGATAACCTTTTTCCACCTCAACCGTAGCAACTTTTTCAACTTTTTCGTTGTGAGGTGGCACAATCAGTTTTTTTATAATCTGCTCTCCGTTTGCCAACATATTGACTTCATGTGTTGCTTCTTCTGCTGATTGAAAAATGTTCGTCACACGATATGTACCATTTGGCAGGTCAAGTCGGAAGGCAGCATCTTCTTTGCCATAGACAGCATCTCTTGTGAGTGGTGTGGACCCCTCAGGTGGCCCGATATATGCAGTACGTGGAGAAATTCTCCAGTTTGTCGTATTCGTCTGCTCTCTGGGATTCCACTCCGTATCCCAACCGTAATTTCCGCTCACATACATTGTTTTCGGACCGACGATATTGTAGCCCTCTTTAACTTCAGCATTGTCCGGCTGCATATCAAAACGGATTATCAGATTACCCGCTTCTGTCTTATCCCAGAGTTCAAGCATCGGTTCCTGTGTTTTTCTCTTAAAGAGTTTAAGGTGTTTCGTTTGATGAATAATATCGTAATTAGGTTTAAGATCTGCAAACGGTTCGGTTTCTGGATAGTACCAAGCTACAACATAGTCAGCGGGAATATAACCAATTCCTACGCTATCCTTATTATTCCGATTTACCGGAAAATAGTAATAGTTAGCCTCATAGTTTGCCATGTGGACAACATCATCCGCATATACGCCATAAAAAGCTTGCGTATGTATAAAGGGGGCAACAGGGTCAACCCGCCCGAGTGCCTCAGATTTGTGCCCATCTGCGGTACGAATGGAAAATGTTGAATGTGGTTCTATCAACTTTGCCCCTGACGCAAGTTCAGCCATCTCTGGCGAGATGGATCCGTGTTCGTAGGCAGTCCTACCAAAATGGATCAAGGCGAAAATAATTAGACACGTCGTAATACCGTATCGCACGAATTTGTGCATATCTATGATTAACCAGGGTGCTAACATCAGCAAGATGTAAATGTAAATTCTATCGTTAATCCACCCGCCAGGTCCGTAACTCCACGGTGCCTTGATGAACATATAAGTAAACATGATTGCAATCAACAAAAACACATCAGTCTGTTTTATCCACTCTTTACGGTAGACTCGGTAACCTAACGAAACAAGTATAGCAATTCCGAGAACAATGAGCAGAAAAGAATTAGCCGATGCATGCCAAAAGGTGAAATAAACAAGACATCCGATATCAAAGAAATAGTCTCTAATATAGTCCATCCCCCTATGGCTGCCTGTAGGATGCAGTTTGAGACTTTTTAGATAGTAATCCATCAATACAAAATAGATCGGCACCATGTAGAGAAGGAAACGGAAAAAAGGCATTAGACTAATAACGAATCGTTTGAGCATCTCACTCATATTTCCCCTTCGCGCTTGCCATGCTTCTGCTAATGCCTGACATCCCCATATACATCCGGCTGCCACAGAAATGCCTAATACGACAAGTCCATAAGATGCAATATGGGACAAATAGGTAAGCAGTAACAGCACATACAGTACGCAGATATGCTTAACCTGCATATTGTCCTTGTGCTTCCACCAGAAACCGAAACTAAAGAAGAAAAAGGAAATGCTGAGTGTGAAGTTATAAAATCCCATGTAGAGAAGGTAATTATAGGCAAACGGAAAACCGAGCCAAGCGAACATAAACCTCTCTTTTTTGTCTTTGTGAACAGCATCAATGAAATAGAAAAACGCAATCGGTATCATGCCAATTGCGAACGTAAGGAAGACTTTCTCTGTCAGGACAGGTGGAAAAATGTAGAGAAGCGCGGCGAGAAAAATATGTGATAGCCAGTTCGGAAAGATAGTGATATTGAGTTGCCATGCATCCCTGATCTTATAATTTTCGTGCTTGGCATATTCTTTCAGCACCAATGCGTTGTAAACGTGGCTTGGACCATCTTGAGAGGGAAAATAAGCAAAAATCCACAGTGGCAGGATATGTAATATCAACAACACCACAAATAGGTGTTTCCATGATAAATTTTTCCAATTAAACATATCCTGTCTCCGATAAATATAAGTACAACTATGTTTGCAAATTTTCTTTATAGTAAATGCAGTGCTGTGTTAAAGGGCACTGTTCGCACAAAGGTTTTCGAGCATTACAAATTTGTCTGCCGAAATAAATCAGATTCATGTGAAATGGATATGATTTTCCTTTCGGAATAATCAATGGTAACTCGTAATGTGCTTTTTCCGCACTGCAATTCGGTTGAACCAATCCGAGACGTTTAGATATTCGGATGATATGTGTATCAACGGGAAAAACCTCTCTTCCGCACGCGAAAGAGAGCGTAACAGAAGCAGTTTTGATCCCAATACCCTTATGCTGAATGAGGAACTCTAATGCTTCCTCTGTCTCCATATCGTGAATAAACTCTAACGACAACTCACCATATTCCGCTTTGAGCCAAGCCAGAAAGTTTTTGATAGTCTCAGTTTTCTGATTCCCTAATCCGACAATTTTTATTGTTGCTTCTACCGTAGCAGGGTCTGCTTGCAGAACATCTTCCCAAGTCGGAAATTTCTCTCTCAGTTGTGTATACCCTTTGTCACGACTGACATCAGTGGTATTTTGGGACAGAATCGTTAAGATGAGACATTCTAAGACGTCTTCCGTGCCATCCCAATTTGGAACACCGAACAAATCCTCAAGTGTCTCTGATATGATTTTCGCTTTCTGCTGTAATTTCAATTTTCTACCGTGCCTTGCATTTTTATAATATTATATCACAAAAAGAAAAAATAGCAATTCTTTTATGAACAAAACTAAAACAGGAAGCGGTACATTGGTTGATCAAGTGCAACTGCCAATAAACTCCAAAAAGCACCAATTACGAATTCACCCAATACGATTCCCAGGAAAAACGGTATTGCTTTTCGATGCAGCCGAATACCTCCATATTTGAGCACAAGCCACTTGAGTAACCATCCGACAAAGATGGATCCTATCATCGGATTAATTGCCCAACTGCCTGAAATAGCATATCCAACGGGATGGAGATTCCACCAGATAAACCGCATCCGCATTGCGGCGAGCAGTAGTGTTACAACGAAGCCAAACGTTGCAAAGCTGATAGCAGGAACATCAGGAGGAGCAGTGTAGGTTAACCACGACTCCAACCTTCCAAAGGATTCTCTACCAAAACCCGGACCGCCACCTTCTGCATAATACATTGAAAGAAATGCCCAGAATGAACCGATTGCACCTAAAACAGATGCTAACATCATGAGCATTGCAAACCGTCGTATCGGAATGTTCGCCCCTTCTGCAAGTTTAAATCCTTCAAGCTGATGTGGCATCGCGTGTGAACGGTGCGCTCGGTTGAGGAAATAGAGATAAGCAAAGCCAGTTAAATTGACTGCACCAAGTCTGCGGATACCGACTAATCTCGGCAACATCTCATCAGGTCCGATAAAATGCAAATCATGCACAGGCGATCCGAGTTCCGCGCGCAGCCTTGTTATTGCTATAGCGATTGCAAACCAGATTGCGAAATAGACAACGATTATCCAAAGACTCATCCCCATCTTGAGACAAAATCCAATGATAAAAGCAGAACCCGCAAGCAGCGCGATAAGAATAAGCCGATATGATATAGGTTCATCTTGAATTGGTGAGTCTCGTCCACTGCGTTCATAATTTCGTGTAAAAACACTTTCTACAATCTGTTTCAAGTACCGCCGACTCATCCAGATAGCGAGAACACATAACCCCAGATATGCACCGTGAGATTGCTCCGCTTCATAAGGAAAGCGTGGGAGACCGCGCCAGCCTGCAATTGTTCCTATCAATCGCTCTGCGCGCCAAATTAGCCAGAATGCCCAACATGAAAAAGATAAATCAAGCGGTATGAAGAACGAAAGTCCCACGCCGAATGGAAAAACACCGATAGGACTCCATCCAATGCCGTTCCATGGGCGCTCAGTAAAAATTCTACGTAGATCAAATAGTTTGCCGCCAAGACTCGGCACAGCAGGAAACAGATAGTTTAATCCGTTGATAATATCAATTGACACGCCTATTGCCAACCCCATCCACATCCATGGGGATCGGAAAAATCTACCATTTGATGCTGTCATTTCATACGGCAGCTGGATAATCGGATAACTGAGACGCTCAGATTCAACCCACTGCTTACGAAATATAAGGCTTAAACACAACATGACAAGATGGACTGCAACAATAAACAATGTCCACCAAAAAATCTTGGGTATCCAAGCAATTAGGTTTTGCGATTCATAGATACTGGAAAAGCCATAATAATATCCTTCAAGGGCGCGTTTATTGCTAACTACTAACCATTGTGGGATATGTAAGTGAAACAGGTTTATCCAGTCATTTTCAGGCGTAGCAAACCAATGCGCATGTCCGATGAGGGGCATCAAGACGAGGAATCTATCAACGCCAGCAAGTCCAGCGCCGATGGAGATGCATGTGTATATTACAAGCAGCTCACCGCGATTTAGCGCAAGGATACGATTCAACCGACGTAAAAGGAGGCCAATCCCAAATAAAATTAAAATGGTTACAACAGCATTGTAAAAAAGGGAAACCTGTGTTGGACTGCCACCGCCACGCAGAATAGAAGCAGAAACCCACCAACAATTTAACGGCACTAACACACAGATTAAAAGGATAGAAAATGGACGGATTTTAAGAGGATTTGTTGGATGCTCGCCTTGTTTCATGATTACGGTCTTAATTTTATAACAGTTTTCACAATTAGGCAATCTATTTTGAATTGTCACTGCACACGAGATGTGCTATAATCAATGATAATAAACTTGAAGTATGAGCGGGTTTTGAACCTTATGAGATTTTCCAGAAAAAAACTCATCTTCATTATTTTGATTGTATTCATAGGCATTATTGTTTTGTCCACCGTTATATATCAGCAAACTGCACTTTGGAAACCTGAACAAAGTCTTATCACGCTACTCCCTGAATCCCCAATTTGTTACTTAACGCTCAAGGAATTGGAAGGACTTGTTAACACGTTCAACCGTAGTGAATTGGGAAAACAAGCCGCAGAAATGCCAATCCTCAGCCACATCACAAGACAAATGTGGTGGAGGCAACTCGTATATCAAAAGCTGGTTTGGGAGTACGAAATGGGTGGCAAACTTGACATGCGGGCGGTCAAGGGGCATTTCGGCAAAGAAGCTATTCTCGCCCTTTACCAACGTGAAGGCGAACTTTCGTTTTTACTTATCACCGAATTGGGCGGACCGGAAAAACTTGCTATTGAAGCTCTAACTGCTACGGATGCAATTAACCCCAATTACAAACGAATCCAGACTGAATACAATGGACTAACCATCAACACTATTACCGGATATCCGCTTGATTTTCGTTACACTTTCATCGGCAAGATAGGTGTTTTGAGTTTGAATCCGTTGCTTTTGGCTGAAGTTATTGACATCTATGCTGGAAAAAATGAAGGCTTCCTTGCCCGACACCCCATAAAAGGGAATATACAAAAGAGTTACGATAACGATGCAAATACAGGATACTTAGACGTTCCCCGCCTTTCTGCTGTGTTAAAAGGCTTAGTGGACAATTCCAATTCACTTGTTGAACAGATTTCTACATCCTTTGGTAATAGGGGATTTTGGACATTTGGCAATAGGTATGAAGATGGTGTAATTATCTCAAGGTACCGTTTTGGAAATCCTGAAAAACCCGTTTCATCTCAGTCAGGAGTGCAGCGCATACTTCCATTTCTTCCAGAACAAACAGCATTAGTTACATTCAATCCGCATCACGATTGGACTAAGACTTGGAAAATATTAGAAAATAATTTAGCGATTGAGATTGATTCAACTACACTCAATTTGTCTCAACACTTAAAACAGGAAATGACCATCGCGTTGATTACGCATAGTGAAGGAGAGGTATCTAAATTTCCTTCGTTAGTTTTGCACGCGCCAATTCAAAACAAGGTCGGTTTTGCTGAAAATATTATAAAGTTAAAAAACGCGAAAATTGCTATAGCTGGCACACCGCTTGAATTCCTTGAAACACAAGAATATAAAGGCATCACGGTGCAACCAGTCCAACTACGCTTAAATTTCTTAATGTCATTTATAGGTGGATATACCATTGTTGATAACCATTTTTTCTTTAGCACAACGCTTGCAGGACTAAAATCTGTGCTTGATACGAATTCAGGTGACGCCTCAACATTAAGCGATGCTACCTTTTCTGACAACGGAATACAGACGTATATTCAGCCAAATTTGCTGGTGCCAGAAATAAGACGTTTCATCCCGATTGCAACACTGCTTGCTTCTCTTTCGGGACAAAAATTGGATGCCGTTTTAATGCAGCATATCAAGAACAATCTGTTTCCGTTGGAGTCTCTCGGACCGATTACTGCTGATGTTAACTTCGGTGAGGGTGGAGTGGATGCTGAGGTGCGGATTGTTTTAGATAAGAATGCTTTACATAAAAAATAATGGAGGATTTGATGATGGAAAATGTTACGCTTGAAAGTGTTGCTGAACGCTTAGATAGATTGGAAAAAGTAATTGTGAATATGAATATGCAGATTTCTTTATTGGTTAAGGAATTAATGTCAGACCCCGCTGAGAATTCCAAAGCCAATGAGGAAGAGGTAAAGAGTAGTTTGTACAGTGACAAACGTGATGCTCACATTGCCAAGAAGATTCTTGCCGAAATATACGAAAAAATGGGTATTTCACCCGACTTTGAACTCATACCTCTTGAAGAACTCCGCGAAAGTATGCGGCAACACGATATTCGTGCTGAGGATAACGAGTTTAGCCGTGCAATTATTGAAGAACGGGAAAATAAAGGGGCTTACGATGCAAAGAGAAACACTTAGTCAAGTTATAGAACGCTTAGATCGACTTGAAAAGAGAATCGCTGAGTTGAATCAACAACTTTCTTTACTCGTAGATGCTGTAGTAACAAACCAGCAGAAAAACTTTAAAACGGGGGAAGAGGTGATGGCATTTTATGGACGTAACAAAAAACAAAATGCTGATATTGTCCAAGAAGTGTTTGAAAAAATAGGTATGTCCGGCAAACCAATTCCAGCCGAAGAGCTGCAAGCACGCATGGCAAAAAGCGGTATTCGTGCCGAAGATAATGAGTTTAGTCGCGCCATCATTGAGGAACGCGAGAAATAAGTATGTACTATTTCTATTTTGATGCCAATGCGCTTGCCAAGCGTTATACTCAAGAAATTGGTACTGATAAAGTCAATTTTATTTTTGCTAATGTTCCCTTGAATCGCCTGATGTGCTTGGTTCTCGGTGTTGTTGAACTATTTTGGATTTTTGTTAGGAAGAAAAATGATGGGCGAATTACAAACCTTGATTATTCTCAAGCAGGAAAAAACTTAAATTATGAGATAATAGACAGTGGTTCAGATTTCAAAACGATTTCCGTTCCAGATACGCTTGTTTTAAACTCAATATCTTTGACTGAAACCCACTCACTTAATTCCGTTGATGCAATTGTCTTGCGCTCTGCATTAGACATCGCAGCAGAACTTCGCAATACAGGCAATAGGTTAGTACTCGTTGCCTCTGACCAACATCTCCTGAGAGCTGCGCAGGAGGAAGGACTACTTATCTTTAACCCCGAAATTGATTCACAGCAGACTCTCACAGAATGGATTTAGCATATATGAATATAAAGATTGGTATTGGAATAATAAGTTTCGCACATGGACACGCGAATGCATACTGCAACAAGATGCAAGGGTTTGAGGATGTTAAACTCATTGCTTGTTGGGACGATAACGTTGAACGCGGTGAAAACGCCGCAACACAATACGGCATGCACTACTCACCACACCTTGAGGATGTAGTTAACCATCCTGAAATAGATGCCGTTATTGTAACGTGTGAAACAAATCGGCACGCGGAGATAGTGGCGGCTGCGGCATCAGAAGGCAAACACATCCTTTGTCAAAAACCGATGGCTCTCACATTAGAAGATTGCGATAGAATAGCTGAGGCTGTGCAAAAATCGGACGTTAAGTTCATGATGGCGCACCAGATGCGGCGTGATCCTGCCAACATAACAATGAAGGAACTAATAGAGAGTGGAATCTTGGGGAAAATAGGGCTGCTGCGGAGGCGGCACTGCATCAACGTTCTCTTTAATGAGGCGTTTGTAACGGGACCAAGTCGTTGGCACATTGACCCAGAGAAGAACATGGGCATGTTCATGGACGATGCGTCTCATGCGACAGATTTTATTTATTGGATGCTCGGGAAACCAACAAGTGTCATTGCCGAAATTGATAATGTTTTGACAGATGTCGCGCCTGATGACACGGGGATAGCGGTCTACCGGTTTTCGGGTGGTGCGATGGCTATTCTGATTAACACCTCCGTGACACTCGCTGGTGAAAATACGACTGAGATATACGGAGATGATGGCGTTATCATTCAGAACTATGGTGATGGACCTTCGTGTAACATGCCACGACCTGAAGATGCAATAGCACTAAAACTGTATACGCGAGAAGAACCATCGTGGAAAGACCTTGGTATCGCAATTCCAAACAGCCATGGTGAACGGATTGCAGGAGTCCCACGACCATTTATAGATTGTTTGAAGAATGATACTGAACCGGATGTGTCTGTTGAAGCAGGAAGGGTTTCTGTAGAGATGGTCTTAGGTGCGTATCGTTCAGCACAAGAAGGTAGACGTGTTTCATTTCCGTTATGAAATAAAACGTGTTTTAATGTAGCAGCGACAAGTTAATCTTGTTTTCTTGGTGCTCAACAAATTTGAAGAAAAATGCGGTGTACTCCAACAAACAGTTGAAGTGCCATCGATTTTTTAGACCAGAATTCAGTTTTAGTTAAGACAAGTTTTTTCCTCAAATTCAATTAGGTGTCAAATAACCTAAAGACGAGTGAGGTCGTTTTTGGTTATATACTTGTTCAATAAAATGTCCAATGTAAGTATTAGCATCTGCTAAATCATCATAGTCATTCAAGTAGACTTCTTTCTCCTTGAGAGTTCGGATAAATCGTTCGGCATAACCATTTTCTCCAAGGACACCCTCTATAAGCTAACGAAACCTCAATCCCATGGTCAGTGAGAGTAGAAATATAGGCGTTACAAAGATACTGAACGACCTGATCACTATGATGGATCTCTGGAACGTTTTCCCGTAAGACTCGCTGCAGGGGTCTCAATGTTAGAGGGTGTGTTAAGTATCGGCTCAGTTGCCAACTTCTTATTATTCGCGTAAACACATCCAAGAGAAATGAAACATAGACAAAGTTTCCTTTGAGTTGAACATAGGTAACATCCGCAACCCAGACCTGATAGCACCAACAAATGTCAAGGTTATCAAGTCGGTTGACCCATTGACACTTACCCTCAACGGATTTCGTGGTTTGACAGGAGCGTTTGACACAGACCGAGCGTTTGACACAGACCAATAGATTCGCTGATTTCATCAATCGTGCGACGCGTCGGTATCCAATGGTGTATCCCATACGCAATAGTTCCTCTATGATACGCCTATAACCATATCTTGGATAACGGGCAGATAACATTTCTAACTCCTATTGAAGTAGTGCTTCACAAGGATCCTTTTTGGAGGCATAGTAGAGACTACTCCTGTTGAAACCGAGAACATCGCATATCTGTCGCACTGAGTAATCGGTTCGCAAAGTTTCTACCAACCTATCTCATAAATAGTTGGAGGGCTTTGAAAACCGGATTTCAAAATCCTGTAGGAGCGATCTCCGAATCGCGACCTGTCGGGAATCGGAGTTCCCTCCTACAAAGAGAATCAACTCATAACGAACCAACAAATCCTATTTATGAGATACGCTCTACAATCCTTCGTTTTTCAGTCAGAGTCAACTCAGCAAGATTGAGACTTTTTTGGATATCCAATTCCAAAGTCAACCTACCGACAAGTTGTTCAAGTTGAGTGATCCGCTGTTGAGACGCATTCGTCTGTTTATCAATAGGTTCAAAGAAGGGTGCCGCATTTTCAAGAAGTTGGCGTTTCCACTTTGAGAGTTGAACATCGCTGATGTTATGTTTGCGACATAGTTCCGCTTGTGAATTTCACCACTCAGTGCCTTAAGCACAACTTCAGCTTTAAATTCGGGAGTGAAGTTTCTTCGTTTGGTCCTCCATCGGATTTCTCCTTTCAATTAGATTGTGGTTATATCACAATCCTGTCTAAGATAGCGGACTAAATTTCCGATGCCAATACATTCTCGGTTAGCACCCATTTATAGCTGCTAAAATGCAAATACAAACAGACAGGAGCAAAATAATGGTAGTCGCACGCAGCAAGTCTTCTCCACACGTATCACAATTACAATGCGGATGGAACATGTCCATGTACATCTTAACGATATGGCGTTGTTTTGGTAACCACCAAGTAAGACCATACATGATGACGACGAGAAGGATGCCGATAACGTACGCCGGTTTCATAAGAATACCTGCATGTGTAAAAAAGCTGGTGCTGCTATTCGGTGTCTTTTTTCAACGCCTTTAACACTGAGTTGCCAAACTCTTTCTCATACTTCACAATGACAAGTTCTTGGGCGAGTTCGCTCCTTTGCGCAGCCGTGACACCCTTGACCTCATTGACAACTTTGCGTATCTGATACACTACCCTTTCTCGTATCTCCGAAGTCCGCCGCTTCAGGGTTTCGCGTGCCTCTACTGTCGCGAAATACTTAGCAAGTTCCGCAGGTGTGAACTGTTGTGATGCCCCAACAGCAAAGTATTTCTCATCTAACTCGGCATGATACTTACGCTCTTTCGGTTCATGAGAAATTTCTCCATAGAGAATAGACGTGCAATCTATCTAATGCTCAGAACTATTCAATTTTTTCAGAACCTCTGAAACGAACTCTTTATCGTAATTGTTGTTCAAGAATTTGGTCGCAACCTTAAGCTTATCAACAGCCGATACCCCTTTCATATTATCCAAAACTCTACGGATATGAGATGCCAAATCGTTCTGCATTTTCCTTGTCCGACTACCCAGTATAGCTTTATCACTCTCAGTTGGATAAAACTCGTTTAGCTCGTCAGGTGTAAAATAGCGAGAGAGAACAACATCAAGATATTCCTCTCCTACAGACACAAGCACTGAATCTAAAGATAACGGAGATTGACTTTCATCAGAAATAATAGGTGAGGGATTAACTGATGGATTGTCTGGTTTCGTTTTATCTATCAATTCTTCCACCCAAGCATGATAATCGGATTCAACATTCGGTAAACGATCTTTTAAAAGTTCCTGTTTCATTGCCTCTATGTATTCATCAAAATTTCTTTCAAAATCTAAGCCGTCTATGCGTTCACGCAACGCCTCTAAATGATTACGATGAGATTCAGCTGATTTCATATCACCGCGAGCCTCTGCTGCGCTAATTAATGCCTCAGTTTCCGGTATCTCTGAAGCAATATCTTCCAACTCAGCATCATAATATAAATCTGGGTCAGTCTTTAATAGCTCTTCCCTCAATTGCATTTTTTCTGCAACTTCAATATCTATATCTCTTAAATTGGATACCTTTTCCTGGGTAAAATGTATCATTACAAGCAACTTTTGATCCTTCGTTAGTTTATTACCATAAAGCGTGTCCAGATCTTTATAATACTTCATATAAAATTCACGGATGCCAGGATAACGGTGATCTTTCGCATAGAAACCTAAAAGCGTATCAATAATAGCTGATTGAGACATAATGTCCAGTGATTTAAATTTACTAAGCATCAAATCTATTTCAGCCAAATCTTCTTTTGTGAGACTGTCTAAGCGTTGATCGCTCAAAATTGAGTCCATGTCAACAGGTATATTAGATAATTCAATAGCCATCTTAGCATCCTCTTTTGCCATCTCCGCGTCATTTTTTTTTTGCCAAGATTTTCGTTGTGCAGGAGAGATATAAGGTTTCGTGAGGCTTTTACCGTTCACAACAACGTCTTCGGAAAGATCATTTGTGGTATTATGTGATTGATATGCAGGTTCTTCCTTAAAGGGAAAATACAGAAAAGCAGAAATCGAAACTACTACTAATACAGCACCAATAGCAATTGAGATTATACGTTTCATCTTTATAACTCCTATTTAGAATTTATATTGCGGAATGATATTTCACTAATTGAAATAAACATTCCACAATATAAATTTATTACAGATGATAAAAAATATGAATCAGAAATAAGGTTTTTATTTCTAATGACTTCTAACGCTCGCAACCTGAGCAGCCAAATCTGGATCCTCCATAGCTTGACTCCAGGCTTCAGGATAATCACGCTCAGCAGTATCTAACGTAGCTTTAGCCGCATCAATCTGACCTTTAGCTTCTTGTAAAGTTGCCTCGTTTATTTCACGCTCTACCTCTTTATTCGCTAACTCTGTGCCTTTTGCTTCAATAGAGCTCTTTACATTACGCCAAGTGGATAATGAGTAATTAGCATGGCTCGTCCAAGTATCTAAGTTAGTTTTAGCCACTGATAAACTGACATCAGCAGAGCGTCTTGCACTCGTCTTTTCTCTTAAGGTGCGTTTAGCCGCGTCTAAAGTCTTCTTGTCTTCTTTTGAAGTTTCAAGCCAACCTTGCCAATTGTTATGTAACCGAGTGCTCTCAGAGCAATTGCTCGTTCCATGCGTAAAGCACGTACTGCACGAATGAGCCATATACTCTTTCTTCGCCTGCTGCTCATAACCAGAAGTTATACTATAACTATTTTGAGCATTTGATACATCAGTTTTAGCTGACTCCTCTTCCGCTAAAGCAGTGTCATAAGTGGATTGTCTCGTGGAAACTTTGCTTTCCCATTCTTTCATCTTCTTACGACGAGATTGGTAATCGGACCATAACCTGTTTTTACGCCTTGTTAAGCTAATGATTTCATTGTTCAAATCAGTAATTTGTTCGTCCAAGTTCTTTATTAAAGCATCTGCAGTTTGCCATATAGTTATAGCTGCTAAAGCACCGCTAACTACACCCCACGTAAACTTAGCTGCAGGAACTCCAAATATCGCTAAAGGCACCGCAGCGTATACACCGGTTAGTATACATAAAGATAAAACGAACAGAATACTGAATAACGTATGTTTTTCTAAGTGATTTCTAACAAATTGCCTGTCAATATCTCCCTAATTTAGGATTTTCAAATGTTTTGTAGATTATTGACAGGCTATAGGAATCGTTGGCAGGAAAACAAGAAAGGCTATCTGGCAACTCACCCTATAGGGTGCTGGTTCCCATTAAAAACACATGACGCGTAAACATGCCTATGTTATAATAGGAACCAGCTCTGTCATAAGATCAATTTATGGCAGTGCCGCGTCGGCAGTGCTACTACACTGTCGGCGCACCTAACCGAAATTAGGTAAGCTGCCCAGACGCAATCCATAATACAAAGTACGTGAATTTATAACGTCTGTTTATAATTACTATAGTTTGGACAGTTTTAATTTTTTTAGAGACAAAAAGCAGAAAAGAGGTTATCCTTTCAGTATAACATTTACTTTGAAAGGACATCAAAATGGATCCTCTTTCCCGCTTAGAAACTATGTTATCAGATTATCAACACCTCTTCAAGTATAAAAACTTCAACCATTTTCGCACTTTTGTCACGGGTTTGATAAATACTCCGCATCGTGGAACGATGACACAGATATATCAATCTACAAGACCTTCAACAACCTATTGGACATTGCCGAAGTTTCTTGATCGCAGCCACTGGTGTATTGACAAACTTACATCGGTTTTGACACGGCAAGTTCAAAGCGTTTTTAGTGAAGGTGTCTATGTTTATGATGTGACCAAGTCTACCCATGAAGGTTCTGATCAATATGGCACACATTTTTTTATAAACACCCGATATAACAAGCGCAATAAGAACCAATCCAAGTTCCACCACGGGCACGAGTTCGGTGCGATAGGATGGCTCTGTGAAACGCCACAAGGCACAAGTCTTTTTCCGTTAGCTGCACGGGTCGTGTGTCCCGGGAAAAAACGGGATACGAGTCTTGAGGTGCTCAAGCGCATCTGTGCCAATATACCACCCGGTCTCATCGTATTTGACAGAGGTTTTAATAGACGCAAAGTATTTACTTTGATCCTTTCACAAGGACATCACTTACTCTGTCGCGCAAAGTCAAATGCTGTGTTCTATCAGATACCAACGCGACCGAAAGAACCGAAACGAGGCAGACCACGTCGCTATGGAAATCGTGTGCATCTCCCCTATCTGAAGTATAGAGATATTGTCGTGAAAAACAAGACACTTTCTGTCGCAGACAAAGTCGTGCGGACAAAGATGTGTTCAGAGAATGTCAGGCTCGTTGTGATACGCACACGCAAGAAGAAATCTAAACCGTATCACTATTTTTGTTTATTTACCTCTGATTTACAACTCCCCGTAGTCGATGTCATCCGACACTATAAAAATCGGTGGCAGATTGAAACGGCATTTCGCGATGTGAAACAGAACTTCGGCTTTGATACATATCAAATCCGAAAGCGTAAAAGTTTGAACCGGTTCGCACAACTGAGTTTTGTTGCAGCAAGTCTCACACAACTTATTTTCACAAATACAGTATCGGATACAGAAAAAGAGGATATGTCTGTTAGCGTAGCAGACGTATTGAGCACACTGAATATGCAGTGGTATAAAGCAAAATATCTGACACACGGATTGATGGTCGCTTATATGCGACGCTGTTTCCAACAACACTATTTTTCTGCGAGTAACGATCCGAAACAAAACTTAGCAAAAAATCTAAAAATAGATGAAGACACCACATGAAACTGAATAGATTACACATTTTTGACGATCCTGTCAAAAATAATCGCAAAATACAGTGATTCCAACAAAATTCAGAGAAGTAAGAGTGCTTACAAAACAGACTGAACACTTGTTCGGAAGTCCTCAAAGGATAAAATTGTCCAAACTACAGTACATTATAAAACCAATAATTATGCGCTTTGTCGTAATAATTCTCTCATCTTTTTCTTTTCATCTTTATCAAAATACTTTATTGCATTTTCGTGACTTTCTCTTGAAAAATACTGGCGATTTTCCGCAATAAAATCTACCACTATCTGTTTATCTACCTTTGATAATTCCCGCAATATCCAACCTACTGCAGTTTTAGCAAACCGTTCTTCTCTTTTAATCAGTTCCGCAATTGATTTCAGTAATAGGGACGTGTATTGATTGTCTTTTGTTAATGTGGTAAAAGCAACCACAGAACATCTGGCTTGCCAGACATTTTCGGCTGTATGCCATTTAGAGATTGCCTCAGCACACTCCCTACCGTTTGCTTTTATCATTTGCCGTAACACTCGGGTACAAAACCAGTCGCACACACTCCAATCGTAAATATATCCGTTCTCAAAAATTGAATCAAACCGTGAAAGTAACACTTTGTAATCGAATTTGTTATAGAGATAAAGCTGCAAAAATAAGATTCCCGCAAGTTTATCTTCAGCATACTCCTCTTCAAAAAATGAAAGTGCTAAATTCAATTGTTCGTCAAGTGGCAGTTTGTCAATGTTTTCTTGCTTATACCATGCTTTCAATTCGGTTCTAATTGTGGGGATTTCTACGCCACGATATTTGGTATCGTGTTTAATGTAATTTTCAAACCATAATTTTCTTTTTTCATCTCCAAATTTGGCTATCCGAGATTGTAGTTTTTCTTTCAATTTGTTGTTATCTGTCATAACTATCATTTTAATAACCTTGACATCGCTAACTACAGCGCAATGCCGTTTGCTAACAGGCTTAAAAACCTCAAATCCTTCAAAAATTGAATTCCAGACTCTTATGAAATCAACACCAAAGCAGCTGACGAAGGATAATAGCCAAGAGCAGCCAATTCCTGACGCTCAATAAGGCGTCAACATGGTTGAAATCCAAAATACGGGAAGTCACCTCGCCTATAGATGTAAGAGAAACAATCCTGATGTCATTTAATCTAAAACGGTCTTTCCATTGATCACTGCGCGGGTTAAAGAAACGAGAGAATTGTCGGGGCTGCCACACAATAGATCCGATGTCACTTCCCTTATTACGATTACAGTATGAACACGCGTAAGGAAGATTATTTTCATGTGTAATTCCGCCATGTTTTTCGCTGATAATATGATCTACCTGACAACCGAAGTAGGTATCTTCTTCTCGAATCAGACAGTATTCACACAAGCTTTTCGCACGTGTTCTAACCAACTGTCGTAATGCAACGGAAACATAAGTCTTACTCATTTTTCAAGTAGTTCCGAGCACGTGATTTGGCAAGACGCATTAGGTGTTCAAGTTGTAAACAGTGATTAAGTTCCGCCGTTTCTTCAGAGGTTAACCCTGTTGTTTTCTCGCGATGAATCAGGTCTGCAATACGCTCCTTAGCCTCTTCAGACGGACAAAAATCTACTAAGTTTTGAGGGGTTGTCCCAGCTGCAATAAAATCAACTATTTCTTGATAGGCAGGTGAAATGTGCATTAGATGTTCCTCTTAGGTAATGTTTTACTTTGTGAAATCCTCTGGAGTATTTATATCTTATCAGAGTATTTTTATTGTCCATGCACCGCCGTGTGCTGGATTATGAATCAATCCATTTCTTATATCAACACAGAGGTCAAGTGCTTCCAATATCATGTGTCCAACGAGGACGGGTGTGTCTTCAGGAAGGTCTGTTACTTGGATGGAGTGGCTTCGTTCTAAGACAGTATATTTTACCTCTGAATAAATAGTACGTTCTGTGGTGCCGTTTGCAGTTTGCACCCGGATTTGTCGGATCGGGGTAAGTCCGAGTTGCTGAACGAGTGATTTGGGGAGGCAGAGTCCTGTCGCTCCGGTATCAACGAGCGCATCTTCAATGGTAAGTCGGCGTACATCTTCAGATTCGAGAACACCTAATTCTACTGCATGTAAATCTTTTAGATTTTCAAGTTCAATTCGGGTTGTATGTTCCATTTGCCACTCCTTCGTTTTCTGATAGATACTCTAATTCCAAATTTTAACATAAATTGGCTTGGGTGTCAAGGTGCGTAAGTTGAGTTTCAGGGTTATTCAGTTTTAAGAGTTTAGCGTTATTGAGGTTTACTAAAAGTTAATATCCCAGGGCGGTAGGTGCGGTTTCCTAACCGCACCGCATCCTACAAGGAAAGTCAATAGAAGGTTTTTGATCTCAATTCGGTGCGGTTAGAAACCGCACCTACCGTTCTGGGGTATATAGCCGATGTTAAAAATTCGTAAGAAAAACCAAAAACTGAATAACCCTGGTTGAGTTTTGGCATAAGATTCTTGGCTATTTTTGCCAAATATGTTATCATCTCACGATGGATGTGATCATTGTAGTTCAATGGGTAATATTAATAAGGATTTTTCGGTTTAAGCGAATCTCAGACAATGTAAAATGTTACACTTATTTCGGTCATTCTCCACCAATATTTTAGAAATCAGCGAGAACGTTTTACATCAATTCAGGCAACATAAATGCCCGCATCAAGCCGCATCACTTGCGTTCACTACACTCCTATGTCTTGTGCCTTTATCAGCGGTTGCTCTTTTTCTACTGAAAACATTTGGCGTTGTAGAAAACGAGAATTCTCCATTGATTGCTGCCTTAAATAATTTTCTTCCACGCTACAGAGCAGACGAAATTGTAACTGGAATCTCTGAATTTACCAATAGAAATCTAACTGGACTCGGAATAGGTGGTTTTTTATTATTCCTCGTTATATCTCTAATACTGTTCATGTCCATTGAAGACCATTTCAATTATATTTGGGGAAGCCGTAAGCGTTTGCCATTAGTACAGGCGTTTCAGAAATACTTAGTCTTTTACATGCTGTTGTTGATAGGACCACTCGTAATTTGGTTTCTTTTTTCTGCTATTACAAATGGATTTCTTGCCTACCTTTTCCCGTGGATATCAGTATACTTTTTGTTTTTTCTGATGTATGTAGCATTGCCTAACACCACAGTAAACTGGAAAGCTGCGATGATTGGCGCATTTCTGGCAGGCACGCTTTTTCAAATCGCGCGCATCGTATTTGCCTATTACTTTGAATTAGTGTGGCAAAACTATAGTGAGATCTATGGAACATTCGCAATGTTGATAATTTTAGCTATCTGGATATATGTTACTTGGATTATAATTCTGTTAGGGGTTGAGGTGACAAATTCAATTCAACAAACCGTAGTTTCAAAGAAACCATTTGGAAAGCTGCCAAATGAGAATAATGGCTATATCAACGCTCCCGGAATAATAACGCTATTTCTTATCGCAGCGTCACACTTCCACAATGGTAAAGGTGCATGCACAGCTGCAGATGTAGCAGCAACTGCTAAAGTGCCCGAATCACTTGTCCAAAAGATATTCGATCACTTCAAAGATGCAAACCTTATCTATGAGATGCAGAGTGATACAAAAGGGTATCTCCCTGCACGCTCATTAAGCACAATTACCCTTGACTCCCTTGTCACATCCGTGGATAAAGAACTGATGAATCGTTTTACGGAAGCGTTGCAGGCTTCACCCGAATTGATACAAATGTTTCAGGAACTTCAGGGCACTCAAGCTGAGATGCTCAAGGAAATTACGGTGAGTTCTCTATTAGAGAAAATAAACTGACGTGAATTCGATTTAAGTAGGTTAGGTAGAGCGTAAGCGACACCTATTTAAAGAACTTAAGCATTCAATAGTTATCTTTATACATCCATCAATGCCATACGATATAAGTCGGCATTTTCATTACTAATCCGATGAGACTCCATACACACCCAAGCGTATAATCACCCAAAATCAATCCTAAAAAGAACGGTACTGCCTGTCGATACAACTTCACACCACCGATCTTTAGCACCGTCGCTTTTGCTAACCAACTTAGGAAGATCGGAAACCACAACCGTCCCATACCTGTGCCGCTGACTAACACATAACCGCCTGGGTGCACGGGCCACCACAAAAACCGTATCTTCATAACCATCAGGAATATCGTAAACAGGAAACTACTACCGATAACGCTAAGTTCCGGGACACTCGTCTCACGGGGACTAACAAGCCATGTTTGCAATCTGTTGAACGTCTCCCACCCCATATAGACGATCCAACCGCGCGCCTTACTTCCCGCTCCCATATCGTATAGAACATGCAGATATGCCCAAAACGTTATCACAATACCGAATGCGATTGCCAAAATCATCCCGATAAGCAACTGCCGATACCCAATACGACTTCGTTCTGCTAAGCGAAAAGCCTCTAATTCACTTGGGGTAGGATGCGCGCGGAAACACCTTACAAACGGGTATAGAAACGTTAACCCTGTTAGATTGCCCGCGCCCAACCGGCGTGTTCCCAATCCCAATACCATTGTCCGCCCCGGATCCACCAAGATGAGTTGATGCAGCGGCGGACCTATTTCAGCGCGTATCCGTGTAATTCCCAGAATCATCGGAAAGTATAGCAGGAAAAACAGACCGATTGCCCATAATGCCATCCCCATCTGAAAACAGAAGAAGAAAAGGAATAGTAATCCAACGGTAAACAACACCGCTGCCGATCGGTAACGCATCGGTTCACCCGAATCGTCAGGCGCAGATTCTCCACCACGTTGTGCTATGCCGAATACCTTCCGAACAATGCGACCGTAGTAGCGCCGCCCCATCCATAACGGGATACACCCAAATGCAATCCACGCACCTGTCTGCTGTTCAAGGTTATAGATATTCCGCGCGCCGAACATATCTGTTACAATCAGTTGTAAACGTGTTAATAACCAGAAGAACCAGCAAGAAAATGATAAGTCAAGTGGTGTAAAGAACATCAAACCGATGCTAAACGGATAGAATGAAATGTCAATAGGTCCCATCGCACTCCACGGCTTTGAAGTGAATTGCCCAAGCCTTTTGTTTCTAATAGGTAGGGAAGGGAGCTCTGGAAACAGGAAACTTAAACCGTTTAGCAGTTCCACACTCCCTGCAAGTGCGAAACCGAGCCACATCCAATGTGAACGAAAGAATTGTTTCGGGTTACTTGTTAGTGCCAAAGGAAGTTGAACAATCGGATAGTTCAGACGTTCATTTTCTGTCCACTGCTTTCGGAGAAAAATCGTAACCGCTAACAACGTCAGCCATAACGCGATTACAAAACTCGACCAAGCAAGTACAGGAGGAATCCACGCGTTTAAAGTAGATGGATTATAGAGTGTAGAATCCCCGTTGTAGAATCCATCTAAAATACGTGGATCTTTTACGGCAATCCAGTTTGGGATGTTGTTTCCAAATAGCGAAATCCATTCGTTTTCTGGTGATGCAAATTGAAAGGTATGCGCGAGGACAGGAATGAGATACCCCATCATCGTATGGCCGCTGATAGTCGTTACCATCACAACCATCACATAGATGGTTTGTAAATCGGCTTGCGACATCGCTAAACGGGGTAAGAATCGTTGAAGTAGTAGGTTAAGAAGAACAAAGACAAGAAGCGTGAAGACTGCATTAAAAAACAGCGAAGCGATTGTCAACTGCGTGGAGTGCCACACCTCTGTTCCCATCAGACACCAGTAGCTATTGAAGGCTACGAGTGCTAACCCGATTAGCAGGATGTGCGGCTTAACACGGTGCTGTCTTCCGTTAGACATTGGCACACCTACTAATATGTTGTAAAGCCTCCTGTAGTACTACTTCGTTGCTATATTGTATCAAGGTGTTGTGATCTGCAAGGTTTTCTGTTAATGCCTTAATTTTTTTACATAACAACGGCAATGCCCGTACAACATTATCAACGATTGTAACGCTTGCCTGCTTTGCTGTTCTTGACATCGGGTTCAGATCAACAGTGATAACGTCTTTTCCCATTTTACGCAGTGCATCGCAGCGATCTCCATCTTCAAGTGGAACAAAAACAACATCCGCTTTGAATATTCCTTCTGGGTGTACAAACTTTCGATTGGAGTCGATATAGGAGAGTTGAGATTCAGTGGTAGGCATTAATACTTCGGCTCCGATAAATTGTAGGGTGGGATCTCTGTGTCCCGCTTCCTTCGCACCGTGCTTTAATAGATGTTGCTTGATTTTCTGTTCCCGTCCCGCTTCTGTATGAAAGATATTCACTTCTAATGGTGCTTTCAACACTCGTCCCAATTCAATTAGATCATTTGGTGCTAACGCTGCCACATTACCATTGACGGAGATAACGGGATGCTTTGCCAAACACAGCATCGCAGCTGCAGCACAGATTGCAGCTTTCGCGAACGGTTGAGTTTTCTCCCCAATGAGATAATCATAAGCTTCCCCGCGTCCGTGCGCAATGAGACCGTGGATAGAGGTAATTCCTTGCTCTACGCCGTTTACTATTGTATCTCTTAATGTCAACGAAAGATAGCGTGGATGGGATTTTGGAACATCGCTCACCTAAATAACACCTCAGCACAAACTTGCGCATATTATACAATGCCTCTAATATGTTTTCAAGAGGCATTTAGAACTACAGCTCAACAACGCACTTGCAATTTGCTACATTTTGAAGTATAATTATTGAAGGTATTTATGGTAAAATCATAATAATTACATCATACAATGATTTAATCTGGAATCCATTTAGCGAGTTCATAATTGCAGTTTCAAAATTTGCTTGAAAAATTGTAGTCATAAATAGAAGCCATACAAAGGCGAAATATTTGGAGAGGAACTTATCTGTCTTATGTCAACTAAAGTAGGTATTAATGGTTTTGGTCGGATTGGTAGGAACGCGTTTCGTGCAGCGCTACAGAATCCGGCGTTAGATATAGAATTCGTTGCAATTAACGATTTGACAAGTCCGGAGACGCTTGCACACCTTCTCCAATATGACTCCGTACACGGAATCTTATCCGACAACATCGCTGCAACAGATCAAGGTTTGGTGGTAAACGGGAACGAGATGCGTGTTTTTGCTGAACGTGATCCTGCTGACTTACCATGGGGAGAACTGGGCGTAGATGTCGTAATTGAATCTACGGGTTTCTTTACAGCACGAGAAGATGCCGAAAAACACATCGCCTCTGGTGGTGCAAAGAAAGTTGTTATTTCCGCACCCGCGAAAGATGAAGACATCACAATAGTTATCGGTGTGAATGATGATAAATATGATAAAACACAGCATCATGTTATTTCCAATGCTTCGTGTACGACCAACTGTCTTGCCCCTGTTGCCAAAGTGTTGCATGAAACGTTTGAAGTTGAAAGTGGATTGATGACCACCGTGCATGCGTATACTGGAGACCAACGCGTTCACGATTTTCCACATAAGGATATGCGGCGAGCGCGTGCCGCAACACTGTCAATGATTCCAACAACAACCGGTGCTGCTGTTGCTGTCGGTAAAGTCCTACCGGAATTGAACGGAAAATTGGACGGGTTTGCAATCCGCGTACCGACGCCGAACGTATCCGTTGTTGATCTCACCGTTGAACTCAACAAAAAGCCAAGTGCGGAAGATGTTAACGCTGCCTTGAAAGAAGCATCTGAAACTTCATTGGCTGGGATATTAGGATATTCTGAACTTGATCTCGTCTCATCCGATTTCAACGGAAATAAACTCTCCTCCGTTCTGGATGCTCCGTTTACCAAAGTAATTGAAAACGGATTGGTTAAAGTCCTCTCATGGTATGATAACGAGTGGGGTTACTCAAACCGTCTTGTTGAACTCGCATCACGAGTGCTCTAATGGGAAGGACTATGCGAACACCTATCATTGCAGGAAATTGGAAACTTAACAATACAATTTTAGAGGCAGTTGCACTCACAACGGCGTTAAAAGATTTAGTTTTAGACTGTACCGGCGTAGAAATAATTGTAGCACCGACTTTTACAGCGCTTGCTGCTGTAAGCGATGTCGTAAAAGGCAGCAACATACTTCTTGCTGCGCAAGATGTTTATTCGGAGGATAGTGGTGCTTTTACCGGTGAAGTGTCGGCACCGATGTTGAAAGATGCTGGATGCGACTACGTTATTATCGGACATTCAGAGCGGCGCCAATACTTCGGTGAAACAAACGAAAGTGTTAATCAGAAAGTTAAAGCAGTGTTATCTCACGATTTGAAACCTATTGTCTGCGTCGGTGAACAACTTGAAGACCGCGAAGCAGGACATACAGAAAGAGTTATAGAAAATCATGTTACCAAAGGTATTACGGGCTTATCTGCTACGCAATTATTGTTGAGCGTTATAGCCTATGAACCCGTATGGGCGATAGGCACCGGTAAAACCGCAACGCCTGCACAAGCACAAAAGGTACACAGTTTTATTCGGAAATTGCTGGCGGATACTTACTCTGACGAAGTCGCATCTCAGGTGCGCATTCAATACGGTGGCAGCGTGAAGCCAGAAAACGCTACGGAATTAATGGCACAACCTGATGTGGACGGTGCCCTTGTCGGTGGTGCAAGTCTTCAAGCCGAATCTTTCGCTGAAATCGTGAAAAATTCAATATAGTTTAATTAAATAGCCATGAAGGCATTTTAGAGAGGATTATCTTATGGGAGTTGTAATAACTATAGCAATCATAATTTTTGTTCCAGTTTGTGTCGTTTTGACACTGATTATTCTTTTACAGGACAGCAAAGGTGAAGGTCTTTCATCAAGTGCGTTTGGTGGATCTGGAATGGAATCAGTTCTGGGGGGTGCCGGTGCTGCAACCTTCCTTAGCAAACTTACCACTTGGGTGGCAATCGGATTTATGGTCATTTCGCTTTTATTAATGCGGTTTTATGGAGATACAGAAGGAGATGGCGCCCTTACACCACTAAATGAAGAGACAGAAAATTCACAAGAATCTGCTGGCGCAGAAAATGGGGTGAAAGTAGAAAAGGACACGACTGAAGAAGATTCAAAAGGCAACGTTACACCCACAGAAGAAAACACAGATGAAACACCAACAGAAACACCGCAAGAAGATTCAAAGATTACCCCTATAGAAGGCACAGAGTAGCACGTGCAGGAACAACACCGACCTGTGGAAGAAACTGATTCTCTGCCCGAACAACCACACACAAGAGAAATTTCGTGGCGTGTGCATCCACTTGTTGAGAGTTGGAAGCGGTCTGTGTTACTGATGCTGTTTTTGTCTTCTATTCTTCTCTGGATCTATTTCGGATTCCAGTCTATTGTTGTCCTGTTGTTATCAACAATCCTTCTGGTTTGCCCACTCTACAAATACTTTTTACCTTTTCATTACAGCTGCGGAATAGAAAGTCTCATCGTCACAGCATGTTGTTATAGACTTGAGCGTCCTTGGTCAATGTTCCGCAGCTACTATGTTGACAAGAACGGGGTACTGCTCAGCCCCTTCGCGAAACCAACACGTCTTGAAAACTTCCGCGGCGTTTATGTGCGATTTGGAAAACATCCGCCGGAAGAAGTTGTTAATTATATACGTGGTAAAGTCAACTCGGAGTCTTAAATATGAACGATCCCAATACAAACGGCAACTCAAGAATTAAAACTACTGATCAATTGAATACTGCTATTTCAGAGTCAGTTCATTCTCAAACCATCACTGACATCCACACGCATCTGTTCAGTCCACCTTTTGGCGAACTCTTACTCTGGGGTATTGATGAACTGCTAACCTATCACTATCTCATTGCTGAAGTATTCCGCAAATCCGATGTTTCATATCAACAATTTTGGAGTATGCCAAAAACGCAGCAAGCAGAACTGATTTGGCAGACGCTTTTCATTGAAAACTCGCCTATCAGTGAAGCATGCCGCGGCGTTGTTACAACGTTGGACGAATTAGGATTAGATGTAGGTTCGCGAAATCTGAAAGATTATCGTGACTACTTTACCGATACCACTGTAGAAGATTTCATTGATACTGTTTTTGAAAGTGCAAATGTCTCAAAAGTTGTGATGACAAATGACCCTTTTGATCCTGCTGAAGAACCCGTGTGGGAATCAGGTGATATTGGCGACACACGTTTTGAGGCGGCACTTCGGATGGATGTTCTCATAAACAGTTACGAAGAAACAGCGTATGAACACCTGCGGGGACTCGGTTATGAAGTTGATCTAAAACTATCATCTGAGAAAAGTTATAAAGAGGTCCGCCGATTTTTGGAGACATGGATTCAGCGGATGGCCCCAAAATACATGGCTGTTTCACTACCGCCAGATTTTCAATATCCTGATGATGATGTTCTCGGACGGTTGTTTGATAACTGTATTTTACCTATATCACGTGAATTCAACGTCCCATTTGCGTTGATGATCGGTGTTAAACGGGCGGTGAACCCACAACTTAAAATGGCAGGCGATGGTACCGGAAAAGCAGACCTGAGTAGTCTGGAAGCACTCCTCCGTGAAAATCCCGACAACAAATTCCTTGTGACGCTGCTCTCACGCGAAAATCAGCATGAGTTGTGTGTTATTGGACGCAAATTCAAAAACTTGATGATATTTGGGTGTTGGTGGTTTATGAACAATCCCAGTGTCATTGAAGAAATAACGCGTGAACGAATTGAGCTGCTCGGTTTGAGCGTCATCCCACAACATTCAGATGCACGAATCTTAGACCAACTTATCTACAAATGGAAGCACTCACGTCAAATCATAGCGGACGTTTTGATAGAAAAATATCAATCTATTTTAGATGTAGGTTGGACGCTTACACAGTCAGAAATTGAACGAGATGTTAACAACTTATTCGGCGGAAACTTTGAGCGTTTTTTGAATGGAACTAATTAATTTGTAGCTTGGTCAATCTAAAAGTGAATTCGCATTTTTGACTCGCGTGTACACGTTTGGAGTCTGCTGAATGGATATTGGGTTTATATGGGATGCGGATAAATATCAGGAAGTACAAAGGAAACACAACGTCCAGTTTTATGAAGTTGTTTCTGCTTTTGACGATCCAGATGGATATGACGGCCCCGATCCACAAGGACACCCGGACCGGTGGATGTTCATAGGAAAAAGCGTTACTAATCGTATATTGGTAATTATCTACATTCCAGAAGATGCAGAAATTCATCGTTTAATTACTGCGTATGAGGGCAGTCAGGAGGTTCGTAATGGATACTATGGAAGAAGTTGAATTTGATTATGAGGCTCACACGCGAGATAATCCGCCAGATCTATCCAAGTTTCGCCCCACGTCTGAAGTGCGTCAAGAACGCCGTGAAGCCTTTAGAGCGCGCTTAATCAACCATGCCAACATGGAGATTAAACATGCCAGAGAAATGAGACATGTATTTATCTCCTACTGCCATGAGAATAAAGATGTCGTAAATAAACTATGCCATACTCTTATTTCAAATGGTGTTTCTGTTTGGGTGGACTGGGATAATTTAGTTCCTGGCACACCTTGGAAACAAGCGATTCAACAAGCAATTCATCACGGAGTTTTTTTTCTTGCATGTTTTTCAAAGGAATACAACACACGTGACAAGACATTCATGGAAGAAGAACTGTTTATTGCAATTGAAAAACTTCAACAAAAGCCTGTTGATAAGATATGGTTTATCCCCGTAAAATTGAACGAATGTGAGATTCCTGACATTAGTATCGGAGAAGGTGAGACTCTACAAGACCTTCAATACGTTAATCTCTATGAAGACTGGGAAACTGGTATTCAACAAATCCTTAACATCATGCCATCCATATCTTCTGAACCTATTAACAGTCCGAATAAAGTAGAACAAGAAAGTGAGGATTGTATCTTATTCCGTTCAGTAAACGGACAACATTATTTTGTACCATTTCAAGAGGTTCGTTGGGATTCACAGGAGATTTCTCTAACGCTTTCTCCTGCGACATCTGAACAAACCTCTTTTTTATGTGCTATGAGAAAAGGGAAACATGATGTGCTCGCTTTCGCACATCAAGATGATGCAGGATGGGTAAAGCCACGAGAGGTTACGCAACTTTCAACTGAAGGTAAAACTATATGGGAAGTTATTCTTACTGAGGATACGACAGGAAAAGCATTTAAGTATCGGACAGAAAAAGTTGATTTTGAACATCTTACATTAGATCAGATCGCATATATGCGTGCCAAGAGACTCCTTGTTGATGAAAAGTTGGATGCAGCCAGTTCTTCCCTAACGCAAGCAAATATCTTTGATCAGATGTTGTTAGAGTTTCAAATCCGTGGTGAACTCTCCTCACAATATGGCAATAGATTGCAAGCCTTAACATCTCCAATCCCAGAACTCTATCAACATTTTAAAACCAGACCAAAGACTTTTGAAAAG
Organism: Candidatus Poribacteria bacterium; assembly: GCA_965219695.1. Taxonomy (GTDB): domain Bacteria; phylum Poribacteria; class WGA-4E; order WGA-4E; family WGA-3G; genus MSPOR6. The sequence goes on from CBDCOJ010000030.1 coordinate 435,943, forward strand.
TTGGCTCGGTTGACTTCAATACTCTATTTGAAGTTGTCAAACACGATTGAAGATGTACTCCAGTTAGACCTAAAACTGGTCAACCCAACAGCGTTGCAGGTAAAATTTAAGGGGCAACGATCCCAATTAGATATAAATCAAGAACCTTCGCTTTTGGAATTTGAGGGAGTCTGTCCACTTCCCGAATAAACCCAATTATGTAGTCTGGTGTATGTTAACAATCACAAGGTGTAGTGCTACACTTCGGACATCCCTCTGCATAGATTTGCGCAGCATCCTCAAGAGAAATACCGAGCAGACTCGCTAAAGTAGATAGCCAAGCGAATACATCGGCAAATTCCTCGCGTAGTCTTTGTTTATCCTGTGGTTGCTTGCGAATTTCCTTAGCTAATTCTCCTACCTCCTCAACAAACCAGGTGAAAGTTAATGGTACCCCACGCTCAGCGTCGCGCTGGTAATAGATAGCCTCAATCTGTTGTTGAAATTTTTGAATTGTCATAATTCTCCTTTTCCAGTATAATAGCATAGTAACCTGAGATTATCAATTACCAAAACAGCAGCGCCAAATCAGCACATGATTGTCGTTCTGGGGTTGATTGAACTATCCGATTAGGAATGCTAAGTCCGCATAGAGGTACGCTTATGAACACCCAAAAACCGATTTTTATCAATCAATCGGAACTTGAATGGGAAGGTTGGGATGACCCTGACATCGCTGCTAAAAGTCCGATTCGTTGGAAACTGCTTATTACAGGTGAACGTGGTCCGAGCAGTGGACTTGTCATGGGTATAGCAGAGGTGCCACCCGGTGCGTCACTGCTGCTCCATCACCATGAACCTGAAGAAACGTATTATGTTATCAGCGGTAACGGACACATGCAGATTGACGATTGTGAAGCAGAACTTGGTCCCGGTTCAGCAGTTTACATTCCGCCTAATGCTAAGCATACCGTCCGTTGCACTGGAACAGAACCGCTTGTTTTTATATTTAACTTTGCACGTGATTCTTTTGACCAAATTGTCTACTATTTTGATGCGTAACCACTCATTCACAAGCAACTTAAGTTTTCACGATTGAGGTAATCATAGGAATGTCAACATCTAAAACAGCAGATATGAAACCGATCACTTCTAACGCAGAAGCAAGCCTCTTTGATATCGGGGACGGTATCACCTATTTTGAACTACATGGTAAACTGAACATAATAGAGGATAGCATGTTGGCAATTCTTGATTCTGCGATTGACAAGGTAGAAACAAATTTTTCTGGCATGGTAATCGGCACGGAAGCGGACAATTTTTCGGTAGGACTCAACCTCATTCTTTTACTTGAGCGTGCCCGAAGCAAAGATTGGGATGCAATTTCAAACACCCTTAGAAATTTGCAGAAGGTTTGCACTCGGCTACGTCTTTCAACAAAACCTGTCGTGGCAGCAACAGTTGGCATGGCACTTGGTGGAGGATGTGAACTTGCATTTGGTGCAGATGCAGTACAGGCTTTCACCGACAGCAAACTTGGACTTGTTGAACTTCGCGTTGGGTTGATCCCGGGCGGTGGTGGAACTACTGAGATGGCGTATCGTTGTTTAGAAGGTCAACAGACATCATTACCATTTCAGCAGCTATTTTCATCTGTCCAAACAACAATTGAGACTATTCGTCAAGCGAAGGTTTCGCAAAATGCTACAGATGCGGTAGAGATGGGTTATCTTCGCAAAACTGACCTTATCTCAACCAATAGAGACAATCACCTTCAAGATGCTAAACAATTAGTCCTCTCACTTTCGGAAGGTTATCAATCACCTCAACCCCGTCAAGTATTTGTGTTAGGAGAAGAAGGGATTAACTACCTAAAACAACAGTTTCAGGAATTGAGACAAACTAATACCATCAACGATTATGAACAATCTCTTGCTGAGAAATTGGCTTATGTGTTCTGCGGAGGTATGCTTTCAGCACCACAGTATGTCGCTGAACAGGTCCTGCTTGACCTTGAGCACGAGGTATTTCTCAGTCTCTGCAGTGAACCGAAAACTCATGCGATGATTGAATCAACGCTCAAAAAAAGTAAAAAATGAAAACCCGATTATCGTAAATATTGAACATTTAGTTTAAATCTAATAATTGAGGAAAAAAATGCAATCTCACTTATATCTCTCCATTGCAGGAGAAAACAGAATCGCCATTTATACCTTTGATGTTTCCAACGGAGCGATTGAGTTCCAAGAGGATGTTAGCGTGAGCGGTTCACCCGGGCCTTTAACGCTTTCTCCTTGTGGCAACTACTTGTACGCCGGACTCCGATCCAGCCGAGAAATTTCAACTTTTCGTATTGATGAAAAGAGTAAGCAACTAACACTTTTGAGAACAATTGAACTTGATGCGGATACATGCTACATTGCAACAGACAAAACGGGCAAATATTTGCTTTCCGCGTATTACGGTGCAGGCAAAGTTACCGTGCATGCAATAGGGGACGATAAAACTGTCCAAGATGAATTGATCCAAACCATTGAAACGGCGCCGCACGCGCACTATATTGAGACAGATATATCAAACCGTTTTGCTTTTGTTCCACACACCGTGCCTCGGAACGCGATATATCAATTCCACTTTGATCCGAATACGGGAAGGCTAACTGAAAACTTCTTCGGGAATTTAAATCCCGATGATCCGGTTGGACCTCGCCATTACTGCGAACATCCGAATAAACCGATCTTTTACTTCTCAAATGAACAAGGCTCAAGCGTATCTGCTTACAATCTCCAAAAAGGAGATCCAGAGGTTTCAATTCCAAAGTCAGGTGTTCCTGATTACACTGTTCACGATGCGCCAGGTTTATTGTGGGAGTTCCAAACGCTTTCTACCCTCCCCGCGGATTTTGATGAACATAATAGCTGCGCACAAATCCATATTGATCCACAAGGCAAGTTTCTTTATGTTTCCAATCGTGGGCATGACAGTATCGCAATGTTTTCAATTGATGAAGAGAGTGGAGAATTAACCGCTTTAGGACAACAACTGACGGAACCTACACCGCGCGTTTTTAACATCGACGAGACCGGCAACTTCCTATTTGCTGGTGGGCAAGGGTCAGGCAAGCTTGCTACGTACCTTATTGATCGGGAAAGTGGTGTTCTTGCACCGCTTGAAAGTTATGATGTTGGTGAAAATCCAATGTGGGTGCTTTTTGTGTAATTATAGAAAAACGGAGAGAAACATAATGTGATGTTCTCTCAACGCAATTGGGGTTTGGGATGTAATATTGCAAAGATTATCACAACAACATATTTAGGTTAGATTAAAATAAGGATGGGCATGGTAGTTGTTACCATGCCCATTGCTATTTGTTATACGCTATCAATCGCTGTGGTGATCTGTTCTGGTGTCGGAAATTGTCGTGTCTCTAACTTGGAGTAGAGCAATTCATCATTTAGGTATACTTCAAAAGCACCACCACTACTTTCAACAAGTTTCACATCTTTAACCTGACCACTATATTTATTTTTCAAGGCTTTTGCCAAACTGGCTGCCCGTGGTTGATAGTTTCAAGAAGTGCAATACTCTATTCTAATGTCCATTTGGTATATATCCTCCTAATTGTAAAGGCATTCTATTTAATTTTACCAAGATTTATGGTAAATTGCAAGTTTTTTCGTCTTTAGACAGGGTTATTCAGTTTTCTATATTTTTTCACAAGTGTTTATTTTTTATGAAAAGCAGATAGGGTGTTTTTTTACACCGTATCTGCTATACTTCACCATAAAACTACCTATTTTGAGGTGAAGAATGACAAGAAGAGAATCTTGCCACTTGTTAGATATGTTAGCAAAACTTAGAGACCCACGCAAGCATAAAGGGAAACGACATCCACTGAATAACCCTGCTAAGACAGAAAACATTTGACATCCGATAGAAAACCTGTTATAATTATCATTTCTTTTTTGAATGGAAATCTAAATAGAATCAGCAGAAATGGGTACTCGGAGGCAATTATGCACCTAATTACACTGAAAGACTGGTCAGAATCGGATATCCTTGAAACTATAGAAAACTGCCTGAAAATCAAAAATCATCCTGAAAAATATAGACACGCTGCTGGTGGGTTGAGTCTTGCCTTACTATTCCAAAAGACCTCTACCCGTACACGATGTGCTGGAGAAATTGGCATCGTGCAGCTGGGTGGACACGCACACTATTTAGACTGGCGAACAACCAACTTTGGCTTGGCGGACCTCAGCGATGAAATTCGTGTCCTTTCAGCGTACGTTGATATAATTTTAGCGCGATTTCTGAAACATGACGATATCTGCAAGTCAGGGACAGCATCATCTGTTCCGATAATTAACGGATGTTGCGACAGATACCACCCAACACAAGCAATCGGTGACCTTATGACGATAAAAGAACACCTTGGCAAGTTAGAGGATATAAAAATTTGCTTTATCGGTGTTCATAACAACGTTTGTAATTCTCTGATTGCCGCGGGAATGAAGGTTGGGTTGGAAGTGACTGTCATCGCACCAGAGGTAAACCCTGCTGCAGTTGATAAAGCGTTATGGTCTGAAGCGGCACAAAAAGGTTGCTATAAACCGATTTCAACAGATTCGATTGATAATGCCATAGAACTGCAAGAAGTTATCGCGCAAAATGATGTCGTCTACACAGATACATGGATAGATATGGAATTCTTTACGGATCCTGATTTTGCTGAGGAACGGGAACGACGTATGAAAAAGATGATGCCTTACCAGTTAAATCGGACACTTCTTAAGGGACTTGATTGTAAAATTATGCACTGCCTTCCTGCACATCGCGGTTATGAAATTGCGGGTGAACTCCTTGACGACCCACGAGCAATTATCTTTGAACAATCCGAAAACCGTCTACACAGCATGAAAGCCATTATCCTTAAATTACTTGGACGTTCATAAAAATTAAGCATGGAAAACTATCTACTCCATCTTGAATGTAGCAGCTGCGGTGAAATCTACCCACACGAAACACCTCAAAATGTCTGTCATTCGTGTGGAAAACCGTTGTTTGCGCGCTACGCGCTTGAACAATTAGCCGAAACTTGGAAACCTGAACATCTTCAGTCAAGACCACCATCATTATGGCGATATAGAGAACTTCTGCCCACCTGCGCTGATGAACATATTGTATCACTTGGAGAGACCATCACCCCTTTGATTCATGCCAGAAGACTTGGTGCTCAGCTTGGCTTGTCGGAACTCTGGATCAAAGACGAATCCCGTTTGCCAACAGGAAGTTTCAAAGCGCGCGGTTTAGCGATGGCTGTTTCCAAAGCAAAGGAACTTAGCATTAGCAAATTGGCTATTCCATCTGCGGGAAATGCAGCCACAGCGTTGTCGGTATATGCTGCGTGTGCTGGTATCCCCGCTCACATCTTTATGCCGAAAGATACCCCTGTCTTTAATCGTGAAACGTGCCGACTATCAGGTGCAAACGTCACACTGATTGATGGCTTAATTACAGATGCGGGAAAAATAGTTGCTGATAGAAAAAAAGATGCGGGATGGTTTGATGTTTCAACCCTCAAAGAACCTTACCGCGTGGAAGGCAAAAAAACGATGGGGTTTGAGCTTGCTGAACAGTTCGGTTGGAAACTGCCAGACGTAATAATCTATCCTACTGGTGGCGGGACAGGTATTGTTGGGATGTGGAAAGGTTTCGCTGAATTGGAGGCAATCGGTTGGATCGGTAAGAAAAGACCTCGGTTTATTTCAGTTCAGGCGGCAGGTTGTGCTCCAATTGTTAGGGCATGGGAAAAAGGTAAGTCAACTGCTGAACCGTGGCAAGATGCAAACACAGTCGCAAGCGGATTGCGGGTGCCGCAAGCAATTGGTGATTTTCTGATTTTAGAGGCTATTCGTAAAAGTGAAGGTGCTGCAATTGCTGTTACAGATGACGCAATTCATGATGCGATGCAATTATTACCAACAACTGAAGGGATATTGACGTGTCCTGAAGGGGCAGCTACAGTCGCTGCATTAAAACCGCTCATACAGAATGGAATTATAAAGGCAACCGAACAGATTGTACTTTTTAACACTGGTGGTTATCAGGCATAGGAAAGATTAAAACCAAATAGTTTTTCCATAGGCGCGTCAAACAAACACACCATAGGCGTCAATTTAGTGAGTAACATTTGTGCATTTGATACACCTTTCGCCCCTCCGGGGCTTGATAAATACAGACATTACGCTGCTATACACCTTTCGCCTCTCCGAGGCTTTGGCAAATTGCATCTTAGCACCAGCGGTGCGACAGGTGTATAGAATAATTGCCTCACCAAAACCAAGCACCAGCGGTGCGACAAGTGTATAACACAATATCGGACAGACAAGGTTTCCCTCCCACAAGAGAGATGGTTCTTAAATTGACGCCTATGGCGCGTCACACAAACGCACCCATGGAAATGGTAATTTATCGATCGCGTTCAATGTAATCGTATTTAGGTTTCTCCCTCTGATTAGGATTTTCACCTTCCATCTGTACTGGTGGTGGTTGAGGCGCGTTTCTTTGGTTGACACGAGGTCCGAATTTGTAGCTTTGAACTTTTACAATCGGATACGGACCGTCAAACCCAACTATCTTCCCTTGCACTTCTACCTCACTATTATTTCTTGTTGCATCAATTCGTAGATCATCGAATTCTGAAGATGGTTTGAAAACAAACTTCTGACCACCGTTGCCTGCATCGAGTGCTTGGCGCACCTCAGAAGTTTGAGGTCTCCAACGTGCCCATGCGGGAATATCGCGGATACTACTACGTGTGAAGCCAGCATGTGAAAACATTCTACCTGTAATTGTGGCTTCGGTTTTAAGGATACGGACCTGCCCGAGTCCATGTCGTCCACGATAGCGTGTATCCTTCAGCTGTCGCATAATGTCGTAGGCATCAAAAGTATGCGTTCGGTTGTACTTTGTATCTCCATGTCTCGGTTTTACTTCCACAACAGTTGTGAAATGTCTTGTTCTGCCGTTCTTATCTACGGGTGTATGGAAGGTAATATCTTTTGCATCTGCCCATGGTGACAACAACCGGCGGATTTTGATGGCATCCGCATGACTAACAACATCGGTAATTTCTATCTTCAGGGTTTGTAATTCTGCTACACTTTGTGTGCTAATGCCACTAAGCAGAAATAGAAACATTGTTACACAGATAATACTGCTGAAATGCGCGCGTTTCATAATGTGTTTCTCCCTTGAGTTTTTTGATTTAACATCCGTTATTTAGATTATACACTATTTCACAGAAAAGTTGCAAAGAAAATGTCTACAGATCAGTTATCAACCGCAATGAATATAGTTTGCTGTTCTAACTTTTCCTGTCTATACGTCTTGATGGTTGCTGAAGTATAACGACTACGACAAACATTAGTTGACATACTTCTTTATTGCTCAGCATTGCGTTTTTCAACGAGGTAATACAACGCTGGTAAAACAAGCAATGTTAAGAAGGTAGCGGTAATCATACCGCCGCTGATGACAATGGCAAGCGGCTTCTGAAGTTCTGCACCTGAACCGTGTGCAAGCGCAAGCGGTAGCATACCTAACCCTGTTGTCAAGGCTGTCATGAGGACGGGACTAATCCGCTCGGATGCCCCCTTCATCACGGCATCGTATAGCGACATGCCTTCTGAACGCAAAGCATTGATGTGTGAAACCAAGATGATTCCGTTGCGCACGGCAATGCCGAACAACAGAATAAAACCTACCATAGACGGAATGCTCAACACACCACCAGTGAGAAATACACTGACAACGCCACCGATTAACGCCAACGGTAAGTTCAGTATCACCAAAATTGAAAGCCGCATTGATCCCATCGCAAGATACAGCAAAATAAAAATTCCGATAAAAACAAAACCTGTTTGAATTATGATACGTCTTTGCGCTCGCTGCTGACTTTCAAACTGTCCACCATAGGTAAGAAAATACTCCTCAGGTATATCAACATGCACCTCGATTTCTTTTTCGACTTCAGCAATAAAGTTGCCAAGGTCCCTATTTTGGACGTTGCATTGAATCACGATACGACGAGAGACGTTCTCGCGATTGATGGTATTCGGTCCGAAGCCAAAGCTGACATCTGCCACCTGCTTCAACGGGATGAATGCGCCTGAAGACGTTCGGAGTTTTAGATTGCCGAAAGACTCAACAGTCTTGACAAGTACCGGGTCAATCCGAACAACAAGGTCATACTGCCGTTGTCCTTGTATAATTTGACTGACAGTTTCCCCTTTGAATGCCGCCTCCGCGAAATGTGTTATGTCTTGGACGCTTAAGCCGTAACGCGCTGCCTCAAGACGTTTTACTTTGATCTGAAGTTGTTCAACTTGCACCTGTTGTTCAACTTGTAAATCTGCAACGCCATCAATTCCGGACATGGTTGCTTCGATTTCCGCTGCTTTCTGTCTTAACGCGTCGAGGTCAGGACCGAAAAGTTTTAATGCCACCTGCGCGCTCACACCGGACAACAGATAGTTAAGACGGTGTTGAATCGGTTGGCCAACGGATACTTGGACACCCGGAAAGTTTTCAGGTGAGAGCAGCGCCCGCACTTCGACAAGGAGGTCTTCACGTGTCTTCTCACGTTCATCGGGTGGAATGAAATTGACTACGATTTCATGGGTATTTACATCATGTGCGTGTTCGTCTGCTTCGGCGCGCCCGGTTCGACTGCTGACGCTGGTTACTTCTGGAATTTCTTCCTTCAATCTAATTTCCATTTCGCGACCAATACGTGTGGACTCTCCAAGAGAAGTTCCAGGAGGCGAAAAAACACTGATTGTAAACGTAGCTTCGTCCATAACAGGCAAAAATTCTCGTCCTAAACGAGGAATCGCTACTATAGTCAATATTACCAGCAATATTGCAACTGACACTACAAGCAAACGTAAACGTATAACCGATGAGAGAATCGGACGATACACGCGTTTAATCCACATGACAACAGGTTGGAGCGTCAAAGCGGTTTCAACATCCGAATCAGGTGCCAATGCGACAACAAACAACCGCCATCGCACCACAAGGTTGCGGAAAAAGTTAGAAACACGTTTACCCGAGGAGCCATCCTGTGGAACAGGTTCATGTAGTGGTATATCCCTGACGCGTCCAAGCAGTAAGTCACTTAAAACCGGAACAACGGTTAAAGCAACAAGCAGCGATGCTGCCATTGAAATCACAACTGCCCAACCGAGTGGACGGAACATTCTGCCCTCAATGCCGCTAAGGCTAAACAACGGCAAAAATACCAGAATAATAATCAAAGTCGCGAAAACGATGGATACACGCATTTCATCGCTTGCCCGTGTCACAACCTGTGTCGGTGTTTCGTCAGTTTCATTCCCTAAATCACGCAGATGGAAATATTCCTGCAATCGCCGAAAGATGTTTTCTACATAGACAATCGCATCGTCAACCACCATGCCAACAGCAATTGCCAAACCTGCAAGCGTCATGATGTTGAGCGTGCCACCCTGTGAAAGCAGCACAATGATTGCAATAATCAACGATAACGGAATAGCAGTTAGTGTAATCAACGCGGTCCGGATATTGAAGAGAAAGATGATGAGGACAACAACAACGAGAATTGCGCCATCCCGCAACGCCTCTTTTACGGTATCCACAGCACGGCGAATTAAATTAGCTTGTGCATACTCAACTTCAACCTTTACACCTTCTGGCAGCGATTTTTCAAGTGAGTCTAACTCAGCAGCTACTTTATCACTAAGGTCGAGTGTATTGATACCGGGTTGCTTGACGACTTTGCCTAAGACAGTTTCTTCGCCATTACGGCTGCCCGCGCCACGACGGATTTCTGGAAGCGATCCAATTCTGACTGTTGCAATATCCTTGACGAGGACAGGTGTGTTATGTTCTCGCACATCAATTACAATATTTTCAATATCTGAAACCGTAGAAATCCGTCCTAACCCTCTTATCATCAATTCGCGCGCATCCTTGATGAGAAATCCACCTGCAGCATTATCGTTGCTTTTTTCAAGGGCATGTGCAACATCTTCAAGGGAAATGCCGTAGCTTACCAAACGTTCAGGATTAACGAAAACTTGGAATTGTTTGATATAACCGCCAATGTTTATGACGTTGGCAATACCGCCCTGTGATTGCAAGCGATACCTTATTACCCAATCTGCTATATCGCGCATTTCCATCGGATCCAGTTTGTCTTTTTCTTTCGATTCATCAACCAGTGCGTATTCCATTATTTCTCCCAAGAGGGAAGAAGTAGGTAGGATGATTGGAGCATCAACGCCTTCCGGTAAATTCGGAGCAACGAGTTGGAGACGTTCAGAAACCATCTGTCGCGCCAGAAAAATATCCATTCCCCATTCAAATTCCACGAAAACAAGGGACAAACCGATCGCAGATGATGATCGAACCCGTGTAACATCCGGCGCACCGTTCATTGAGCTTTCTATCGGTAATGTCACAAGTGTTTCCATCTCTTCTGGAGACCATCCATGCGCTTCTGTTAGTACAGTGATGCGGGGCGGATTGATGTCAGGGTAAACATCAATTGGGGCTGTTTGGAACATCCTAAAGCCGATAATGACTGCCGCGATGAGTCCACAAATAACAAGGAGTCTGTTCCTCAGTGAAGCTTCGGTGATTTTTGACCACATTGATTTTTCCTCCTTGGTCCTGTGATTAATGATTATGCCCTGCGTGCGGGTCAATAACAACTGAGGAACCTGCTGCAGCTCTTTTGAGTTGATGAGTTCCTTGGACAACTACAAATTCACCTGCGAATAAACCTTCTTTGATTTCAATATACTGGTCATCTTTTGCCCCAACTTCAACTTCATGTTTGACATAAGTATTCCCCAACTCAACGAAAACAAACTTCGTTGTCCCATCTTCAAGTACAGCACTCAACGGTACGCTCAAGACATCATCCAATTTTTCAATGACGAGTGTTTGTTCTGCGAACATTCCCGGTTTCAATTGGTGGCTGGAATTAGCTGCCTCTGTCCAAAAATGTACTGTCCGTTTCACAGGGTTCACTACGTCTGATATTTTAGAAATCTTCCCTGTGAAAACTTTTTTGGGATAAGCAGGAACACGAATTCGCACTTCACCTGCCACCTGCAATTTATCATGTAAAAGCACCAGTGTATCTTCGTAAGCCTCACCTTGAATCCATACAACATCAGTATCAAGCAATGTATATAGAGAATCGCTTTTGTCAACGGTCGCACCGAGTGTTACATCTTGCTTGATGATTTGTCCTGATGCGGGGGCTGTGACGTAGAATTTGGAATGCGACTTTCCTGTTTCAATAGTCTTGTTTATCTCATCTGCTGTCATACCGAAGACTTTGAGTTTTTGTTGAACTTTTGCTAATACGATAGCAGCGTTACGTTGTGCCTCTTCCGTTTGGAGGAGTGCTTCTAACGCCTCAGAACTCGTCATGAAAGGCGCGTAATTTTCAATGAGTTCATCAGCAGATAAATCTTTGAACGAGATAATTGAATGAGTTTTCGCAAGGTTATCAAGATGGGTTTCAGTTAAACCCGCAGTCAATGCCCTCAGTTTATTAGTTTCAACTTTGATAACAGCAGATTTATAGGCTATTTCTGCGTCCACCAATCCAGACGCTTCTTCAATTAAAGTAACATATTTCAATGCATCAACACTGTCAGTCGTTTCTGGTGATGTTGGCTGTGATTTACTATCCGCATTCAGCAGAACGAGGATAGGCGTTGTTCCATCATCACTCAGTATTTTTTTTAGCGTCTCTTCACTAATACCAAGAATCTTAAATTGTCGCTTTACCCCAGTGAATGCGTTGGTTGCTTTCCTATATGCTGCTTTTTGGATGATAAGTTCCTTCGGTGCAGATATACTTTTTTCTGTCAGCATCTTAATACGCGTGAGCGTGATTTCAATTAATTTGCGTTCAACATCGGCTTTCACAAGGTCAACACGCATCTGTTCTAAAGCTGAAACGGTCTTGGTAGCAGCTAATTCTCTATGCTTCAGATACGCTGCTTTTTGTTCCTGCATTTCAGCGAGTGATTGTAAGTAGTCAATTTGTCGCGTTTGCAATTCCAATCGTATCTGCTTAGCAAAAACCGATTTCTGTTTTGCAAATTTAGCTTCTACCGACTTCTGTTGACGGACTGCTTCAATCAGGTCAATCTCAGCCAGTTGCAAGTCAAGACTCTCTAATTCAAGTAGTACATTACCTTTCTTAACCGAGTCGCCAAGATTTGAATGAATGCGTTTTACGATACCACCAATTCTTGGGGTAACGATTGCTTGTTTCCCCGGATGAGCGATTATGTTGCCTGTAACTTGAACAACCCTTTCAATCGTGCGAATATCAGCTTCAGCAGTCTTTAAACCGATATTAGCTTTTGCTTTGTCAGTGAGGGTTACCTCGTTTGCCGCTGTGTGTGCCTGACCACCCTCTCCAACATGGAGCCGTGAATCGTCCTCTGTTTGCTTTCCGCTTTCATTGTTAACTTGTTGTTCTTCCTCTGCCCAAGTTAAAGGGAGATAAGAATTTGATAAAAACAAACCGCCTATTGCAAACACAAAAATTGCCATAAATAGTAGTGTGATTTGAAAGCTGCGTTGCATTTCTGCCTCCTTATAGATAATACGCGTTAACTGACTATTCCACTGATTCAATGGACGTGCCAATAGATGCCTCAAGTTCTACGAGTGCTTTTTGGTGCGCTGCGAGTGCGTCAAGATAAGCAAACCGTGTTTTAACAAATTCGTTTTGCATCAATATCACTTCCAAGAGTTTTGCCTCCCCTAATTCGTAAGCAGATCGGGTGAGGGTTAGATTTTCATTGAGCAACTTCAATAAATTACCATCATAAAATTTCAGGTTTTTTTGCGCAGCATTCAACGAAAGAAAGGCTGCTGTCACTTCACGGTTGATTTGTCTCTCAGAGTTGGAAATTTCTACTGTATTAACCTGTTTTTGTGCCTTTGCAGCATTAATTTCAGCACGATTCAAATCGAACAGTGGTAAAGGTATTGAGAACTTCACCCCGAATCCTGCTGAACCGAAACTACGTTCTACAATGCCACCGATACTCAGGTCAGGAATGTTTGCTGATTTTGCAAGTCTGAGGGTGCTTTCGGTCTGTTTCACGTTTAATCTCAGTGACTTCAAGTCAGCACGATGTGCAAGTGCATGCGCCTTTAAAGTATCAAGTTTCAATTTTTTTGATGTTTTTTCGGTCAGACTTCCAGTTGCGGTGGGTATAGTATCAAGTGGAGTTCCCATCAAACCATTAAGTTCAAGTTGTGCTAACTGTAAATCACTTTCTAACGTGGCAGATTCACGCAGTGCAGACTGCAGCTGAATATTTGCCAGACCCACCTGTGTAACAGAAATATCACCAGCTTCAAACTGAATCCGTGCCATGTCAAGCATCTGCTGATTGTGTTTGATAATTTCTTTTGCTAACTTAAGTTTTTCTTGCACAAGAACAAGATGATAAAAAGCGATTTTCACAGATTTGATAAGTTTTTGTGAGTCTTCTGTGAGTTTAAGATTTACTTTTTCAAGGTTTATCTGTGCTATCTGTTTCCGATGCCCTCGTTGTCCGCCAAGTTCAAAGGTTTTCGTTAATTCAAGTGTCTGTTCCGCATGAGAACCACCAATAAATTCGGATTCCAATTCGGGATTGCTGAATAGAGCGATACCATCAAGTTGGGCTTGTGCAACCTTAGTTTTTTCGCGGACTGCTTTGAGCGAAGGGTTTTCACGCAACGCAGTCTGGATTGCGGTTTCAAGATTTACTCCTTCATTTTTGACAGCAAAGGTGGTTATTGGCAAAACAATGAAACTTAGAATGGACATTCCTATGGTTGTGATGGTAAAGCTTAATCTGGTTTTCATTCGTTTTTTGCACCTCACAAGTTAGATTACATGAAAGTCGTTGGCAATGTATCAATAGCGAATAGACTTAACCCGCGAAAACCATACTATACGGGATACATAACAAAAATTTTTAAGGTGTCGATTTCAAAATAATAGAATACCATCTTAAAATCGCTGTAAATTTATAACAGAATTAGAGATTATAGGGTGCTTTAAAAGCGCGGGAAGGATTAAATGAGGAGAGTAACAGTGCGAAGTGAAATAAGTGTAGGGTCAATTAACGGTGGAATAGCTGAAAATGGCACAGGAGTTGGAATGGAAAAATTAACTTTTTCATGTGGGATTAGTGAAACTGATAAAACGGAATCATGTGTTAGCAAATTATCTTGCGAGGACACAATGTATAATTCACTGTTTAGGGAAGCAAAAATGGGCAGGTCAACACATTCCCCACAGTGGTGATCACGCGCAGCAGGGGTCTCTGGGTGATCCAAATCAGGAGAAGGCACGTCTGAACAACAACCGTTGACAGCAAACTCAAATTCAACGTGCCCATCTTCACCAATGCAAAGAACGTGGTTAGACATCTGCATTGGAATTATGGCAAAATAGATAAATAGCCAAATTATAGGTGTAGCAGTTCTGTTTTTTCTGAAGAAAAGTGAAATCATTTGTTGCATGCCTAATTTGCCGAACTTTAATAGGACTTACGCATCAGCCATATTTAGAGTAGGTGATTTTAGTTGTTGGCGTAGAAAATCAGAAAACATTCCATTTTTGACTTGATAAAGCGTTTGCCCAGTTTCATAAGCTTTTTGCCTGAGATAAATCCATACTAAAACAGCACAAGTGATGTGGTTTCTAACAATACGGGGTAAACGGCATTGGCATTTTTCGATCCCTGTGAGTTGTTTCGTTTCACGGTGAAATTCTTCAATCTTCCAGCGTGCGCTACACACCTGTCGCACAGCGGACACATCCGATTGGTTATGGTCATTTGTAGCAACATAATCCGTGCGTCTTTTAGACACCACCCGGAACACTTTCACCTTATGATTTTTCGGAAACTTGTTGATCTTCACGCGTTTGCCTGACTGCTGTTCTGTATCGCTCCACTCTAAGCTGTCAATGCGTTGATATGGTTTCGTGTCGTTAGAATCATCAACGAGCCTATTTCTTTTGAGTGGACAATAATACTTTTTACCGAGACTTTCAATGAATAACATAAACGCTTTGCTGGCATACCAACTGTCCATCAACACCGTGCTAAAAGCAACATCGCGGGCGTTCACTAAAACATCAAGCATGTCACGAGCGTGATCTAATTTAGATTTGCCATCACCTTGCTTATCATAGATGCGAAAATCAATAATCCAATACCGGTCTAACTCCGGGTTGACATACACACAGGTGACAACACCTATGCCATTTATCGTAGAGTGAGCGTTTCCGCTATATTGTTTTTGAGCAAGTGCTATCTTTTTCGCGTGCTTTTTATCTAAAATAGTATCATCAAAGATGATATATCCATTGGATGTTTGCTCCAAGTGCGGTTTGACACTCTCCCATACATAACGGGGTGGCAAACGATCACCAGCAAGATAACGATTAATTTGATCATGACTGAACTGCTCACAGTGATCCGCAAAATGAGTTAGCGTATAGTTGACAGGGGTCGTGAGTAGATATTGACAATAATCAAGACGTGACGGTTTTGGCATCTTTATGAACCTCCTTACAGACTATATTAGTCAGTTGAGGTATATGTGTCAATCATTTTGCGTAAGTCCTGTTTAATTCATTCAAGTAGTCTGCTGGCCCAAGCGAGTTCAATAACTTTTATGAAGTATACACAATTTCTTACCATAATGTCAAGAAGAAAATGTAAAAGTTTATTTCGTAGGTCGGGTAGAGCGAAGCGAAACCCGACAGAAAAGGGACGTGTCGGGTTTCGCTTCGCTCTACCCATGGGTGTCAACTTAAGAAAATGTATGAGTTATTGTGAACACCTCTGAATCGGCATGGAGATTGAGACTCTCTTATATTCAGTCCCGCCAAATGCCATACGGGGAATGCCAAAAGGCATTCATACCGTTGATTTGGCGCATTTGGCGTTGATTTGGTAGGGACGATATGTTTATAGAATCACGGTTAAACAAGGTTTCTTTAGTCCCGTAGGGACGATATGTGTAGAACAATGACATTAGATAAACATATCGTCCCTACGGGACTAAAGACGTTTTCATGACGTATATCTATAAACATATCGTCCCTACGGGACTGAAGAAGGTTTATGCAATCGAAGATTCCTTAAGTTGACACCCGCAGCATGCCATACGCGCATGCTGCGTTGATTTGGCTGAATGCCAACAGCGCATTCACAGCGTTGATTTATGGGTTTCGCTTCGCTCTACCCGACCTACAGATGGTTATATTCAAATGTGAAAATATAACAGAAAACCAAATAACCCTGTGTAAAATCAATCGTTGCGTATGATTCTTAAAAAACGACCTTATATTTTTCAAGAATTAGGTCAAATGTTCATATTATAGACAGCAATGTTCATATTATAACTATATTTTTCGCGATTGCAGGCATAAATCTTTGTCATTCTAAGATGCAACCGTTTACTACAATTGGCATCATATTTGCTAATATTTCATTTGAGGATAATCAGTAACGAAATCACTACCCTTGATTGCACACAAATTCCTTGAAAATTGCCCTGAAAAATGCTAAAATTTAAACAATACGCTCTATTATGTGTGAGTGTTTAGTCAAACCTAATATAAAGGGAAGAGGATATACAAGTGAAGAAAAAAATGATATGGGTAGCGATGCTGTTTCTGATGTGTGTTGCTACCGGTTACGGTGAATACAATGGAGAAGTTTGGGTTGTTAGTGGTGGAGATACCGTTTATAAATTACATGCAAATGGTGCTGCTGATCCTTCTGCTATAGAAGGTTTAACAAATGCAAGCACTGTACAGGTTAATCCAGTAACGGGGATTGTTTGGATTGCCGTTCCTGCAAATAATGTTGTTTTCAGATACGATCCTACTACAGGTAGCTTTGAACAAACACCGCCAATTAAAGCACCTACAGGTATATCTGTTAACCCTGCTGATGGAACCGTTTGGGTTGCTGGACTTGATGGCGTACGAAAAATCTCTGCCGATGGAAAAGATATTCTTGCCCAAATAATTCCCCCCGACGGACCAGCAAATGAAGACAGCGGTAGGTTTAACGTGGCTGTCAATCCAAAGGATGGAAGTTGCTGGATAACAGATGGAAAAGGTCCGATCGCACGTTACGATGCAAATGGAAATAAAATCGCAGACGCTCCACCGCTGAACGAACCGAAAGGCGGTTTGTCAGTAGACTACCAAGGGAATGTCTGGATAGCAGATACGCAGGGGGACACCGTGGTCCGCTACTCTCCTAATGGCGAAGAATTGGTAAAGATAACCGATATTCCTAATCCTGTTTCACCGAGTGTTAATCCAAAAGATGGGAGTGTGTGGCTTGCAGGAAATAACACTACACTGATCAAGCTATCACCGACAGGCACAAAACTCAAAGAATTTACGGTTGGGGGGGCACTTGTTGCGGTAACCTATTCACCTGCAGACGGTGAAATTTGGATTGCAGACATGTTTAGTGAAACGTTCCAGGGGCAGGTTAGCAAATGGACAGCAAATGGTGTAAAGCGTTTTGGAAATGCTATCCCGAATCCCTCTACCGTTTCAATTGGATTTTGGGAAGCGAATTGATTTTCGTTAGCGATAATTAGAAAGGTAAGTCGTTATAAATCGGGTTTACAAAGTTCTCTAACACGGGTGCTTGTTTGAAAATGGATATGGGAGGTGTGTTATGAACAGATTTTTGACTTTTGCAATCGTCATGTTTTTTGTGGCTGCTATATTAGGAAATGCAGACGCACAACTCCCAGATTTTCAGATTGATTCTGAAAGTATTATCTTTTCTAATCCGAACCCCGTTGAAGGTGAAGAGATTACGATTTGGGTTGAGGTGAAAAACGTTGGAGCCGCAACGCCGACAATGAACGAAGATTTGGCGGTTGATCTTTATGAAGGTGATCCTGCCACAGATCCACTCCAGATTTTATCTAATGATGTCATTTTTGATTTGAAACCCGGAAAAACTGATCGTATGGAGATACAGTGGCAACCACCTGCTGGTAGAACTGAGATTTTTGCCCACGTCAACCCAACAGGTAATAAACATATTGTAGAATCTAACTATGCTAATAACAGAGCATCTGCTACGATAGTCGCTACCGCGATAACCTTCCCTGAAGTAACCCCAGCACAAATTCAAGCCTCAATAGACCGGGGTGTTGCGTGGATAGAAGCACAACAGGGAAAAAGTAGTCGCACCTGTTTGCAATGTGGTGTTGAAAACCAGATGATTTTAACTTGTGTTATCTGTGGCGCAAGCCTGAAAGGTTTAGCAGAGAATTTTATACCGGGTTCTGTCTGGAATTTTGGTGAAGACCCGTTGCAAGAAACATCATTGGCATTGCAGGCGTTGCTTGCCGTAGGACGCACCCCATCTGACCCATCTGTGCAAAAAGGTCTTGCGGACCTTCTTGAACGGGACTGGAATACGCTTGATGTATACCAATATGCTGTACTCATTCCGGTATTGGTTGCAATACAGAACCCGGAATATCGGGAACGCGCCCAATTCGCAGTGAACCAGCTTGTAAAAAAACAACTCCCTATCCCAGGTAGTGAGTTCGCTGATCCGAGGGATGATGGTGGTTGGGGTTATGGTTACTCAGCAGATGGTGCACACATGAACATGGTTATCTATGCGCTTTATGCTGCAAAGCTGTGGGGACTTGAAATTCCACAGGATACATGGACACGCGCAGAGAAGTGGATTCGTGGGAATCAGACTAACACGGGTGGATGGCTCTATAATTTGGTTGAAGAGGGTTCACTTTGGGGAATTGGCGTTTACGGTAGCATGACAGCGACAGGTTTGTGGGCACTACGTGCGTGTGGTGTTTCCATTGACGATCCCCAGGTGCGAAAAGGTATTAGTTGGATAGCAAAGCACTGGTCACTTACACGAAATCCAGGATCGACTTCTTGGCTCTACTATTATCTTCTTTCCCTGCAACGTTTTAGTGATATTCCACCAAAGGTTGATAAGTTAGCGGGTCATGACTGGTACAATGAAATTGCAAATATGATGGTCACAGAACAGAAATCGGACGGTAGTTGGGATAGCCCTGGGGCGGCGACTGATTTTATGTCAACCTGTTTTGCAGTTATGTTTCTGAGCCGCGCGCTTGTTGGTCCAACAGCACCAAATATTGGTGTAGTTCCACAGAGTTTACGATATTCACCGCCATCTCCACGCGTTGGCGAAGCAGTTAAACTGAGTGCGACACTTAGGAATACTGGCACTCCTTTTGATAAAACATTGAATGCCAAGTTTTATGCTGATGACACTGAGATACAAACAGCAGAGGTTTTCTGGACATCCTCACTCAATGAGTCCGTTGTTTCAATTGACTGGGTACCAAAGCAAGAAGGTGAAATAGAGATTTCGGTTCAAGTAGACTTTGATGATTTTGATAAAAGTGACAATTCCGATTCAGTAATTCTCAATATCTTTCCAAAATCTACGGCCGCAACAGACACACAGTTGGCAAAGATAAAGAAAATATCTGAAAATGTCTTTCAAATGGGTGTTGTTGTAGTTGATATAGAAAAAAAGGAAATTGTTGTTCCGGGCGAAGTCAACATCGCGAGCGATGATGCAATAATTGAGTTCTTTGCATGTGGCATACTCGGACCATCCCATGAAAGCATCTTGATGCTTGAAGCGGAACCAATTCATGTTTTTACTGCCCTCGGTTTACTTGATCTTGAATTCGGCATGAATCTTGAGGTACAGGGGGATCCACGCGATCCTGAGGGATCTCACGTACAAATATGGGTTGAATGGAAACAGGGTGAAAAAGTTGTTTCGCATCCAGCACGCGAGTTGGTGTGGAATACAATGTCTGGGCAACCGATGCAAAAAACACATTGGGTTTTTACCGGCGGACGACTGAAAAAAAACCAACTCACCTCGCAACTCACGCATAATATCATTGCAGTATACCGCGATCCTGATTCACTTATCAATAACCCATTACCCGGCGCCACTGATGATCGTACTTATCTTGTTAATACCGATGTAGTCCCACCTAAAGGCACAAAAGTTAAGGTTATCATACGTCCGATATAGTTTTGAGTCTATGCAGAAAAGGAAAGACAATGCCCATTTATGAATACCGTTGCAACTCTTGCGAAACCAATTTCGAGGTGCTACAACGCACAAAAGATACAAAGAAAACCCTGAAATGTCCTCACTGTGGCACACAAGACGCAAAAAGACGTTTTTCAGCATTTGCAGCTATGGGAACTCAAAAGGCAACCGCTAAAGATACTGATACCTGAGCACTTCCCAATTAGTGACAGTTTGTCCTCATGAAACAAAAACCTGATGCAAAACCTGTAAATATCCTTCGAGAAATTGAGGGAAACAAAATCGCCCCTGTTTATCTGCTCTGTGGTAAAGAGACCTTTCTTATTGAAGGCACACTCAAACAGATGCTGGATAAACTCCTGCCTTCCGATACCCGTGATTTCAACTTAACTTTTTTTGATGGTAACACCGTCACTGTCAGAGAGATTCTCAGTAATGCTGAGACCTATCCGATGATGTCAAAATGGCGGGTTATTGTTGTGGAGGAATTTCCGGCATTTAAGGCTCAGAAACGAAGCACCTCACCGTTAAATACAATTCGTAATGCGATGCAGATTGAAACTGATGATATTGACAAGTGTGTTACAGATATTGCTAAACTTCTTGGCATTTCTACACAGCAAATTACCGATCAACATGCAAATTTCCACAGTGCTATGGAAGAGATGAGTGAAGCACTGGGAGGTGGTTTAACTGAAGATGTAAAGACCTTTTTTGGACGTTTACCTGAACTTGCCGCGCAACTTGAAGTCCATTCAGAAAATAGTAGCAATGATGGCGATGCGGATACGTTATTGGAATGGCTACAAGGCGACCTTCCTGATACGACTGTGCTTATTTTTACTGTAAAGGATGAGGTAAGTGAGAGAAATCGAATCGCTAAAGCAATTCAAGAGGTAGGCAGATATGTCTCTTTTGATCCTTTAGAGAAAGGTCCATCGCTCAACCGAGATCCGCTCTACAAAAAGGTTGTGGAAAAATTTGCTACATACAATAAGAAAATCACGCCACGCGCTTTTGAACAACTCCGTAGCCGAACGGGTGGTGACATGCACACAATCGCTGAGGCAATTGACAAAATTATTAATTTTGTTGATGATAAACAGCAAATAGATGAACTTGATGTCCGTAATTTAGTAACACAGACCGATTTTGACAGAATATTTGATCTAACTGATGCAATTGGAAAACGTTCAACCCGACAAGCATTGAAAAGCCTTCGCGAAGTGTTAGCAGGCGGTCAGGAGCCAATTCCACTTACTGCCTCAATAGCAAGCCACCTTCGTTTAACGCTCCAAGCGAAATTGATCATTGGCAAAAAAGGCATGAAACCGATTAGTAAACAGATGCGCTATCCTGATTTTACTACAAAAATCTTTCAGCCGCTCGCTGATGAGATAGGAAATATTTTACCTAATTCGGCATCCTATAACATCATGAAACGTAATCCTTATATCGCATTCAAGATTTTTCAGACGTTACATGCTTTCACGGCTGAAGAATTGGTGACTGCCTTAGAAAAAACCTTGGAAGTGGAAATTCAATTGAAAACAACACAATGTGATGGAGAAGTTCTGCTGGAACAATTAGTATACGATATTTGTGATAGTTCAAAGCATCAATGAAATTAAAGTGTAAATTTGTTCTTAAAGGAGATAAGAATGGTGTTCCGACAACTTATCATAGGTTTTCTTTTCTTATCATTGATTGCGTTGAGTGCTCAAGCAGTGCCACCACCATCCCCCGCGGGAGGAAAAATGCTGCACTTAGATAAAACTCACGATTATGTTGGAACGGGTGAGGCGTGGTTTCCTGATGAACAGTTTGAGGAATTAACTGTTGAAGCTTGGGTCTACTTTGAAGAACCACCAGGACCATCAAAATTTTGGTCAATTATTGGGCAGGAAGGACGATTCAATTTGATTGTGACCGGTGGGGGTTCCTTAGGGTCTTGGGCAGCTCACAGGCGAGCAGAAAGAGATACTTCATTGACTGTTAACTCTTTACCGTTGTCTACAGGGGAATGGGTGCATGTCGTTGGAATGTACTATACCAGAGCAGGCATGGGATTTAACGGCAAAGGCGGCATTTGGTGTTGTCCGGGTGGACATTTCGTCAAATCGTATAAGCCCTTACGTATTGGCGGCATCATTCCCAAAAATCAAGAGGGACATCAATTCAGTGGAGAAAATGTGAAATTTAAGGGCTTTATTGATGAAGTGCGAATTTCGAATATCCTCCGATATCCGCCGAGTGGAGGGTGGGAAATTCCGCAAAGAAAATTCAGTGAAGATGAACATACTATTTCACTATGGCGTTTTGATGAAGAACCCTTTTCCAGTCGTTATAAAGATGAATCTGGAAACGGCTACGATCTCTGGAGAAGTGACTTGTTGCCAATCTCTGCACAGAAGAAACTCAGTATCTTGTGGGGAGAGCTTAAGCGTTGAATTTTTAGAGTCAAATATGACTATTCTTGTCATAATAAACCTGCCGATCCAGTTATAACAAAGGATCGTAGCACATTACAAAATCCTATCATTTGCCGATTGACTCTAAAAACTCTAAAAATCTTTTTATAATCTAAATACGGAGAAAAGATATGGAATTCTTCAGGTCTTTATACCGAACTCGCGTTATAAATAGCAGACTTACGCACAAATGGTAGGCGGGGAATGCCTAAATGGCATTCATACCCACCGAATGCCAAAAAGCGCATTCGGTGTTGATTTGGCCAAATGCCTAAAGGCATTTGTAGCGTTGATTTCTTGATTTGGCGTTTTGTAAACGCGCTGATGATTCAGAATTCTGCTAAAATTACACCATTTTAGCCATAGTTATTGCAAAAATCTTGAAAATTGCGTAAGTCCTGAATAGATAAAGTTTCATACCTCAAGGAGAAAAGATGATATACCGATCACTCATTCCGAGTTTTATTTTGTTAATATATATTTTGCTAAGTGCTCAAGCAGTGCCACCTCCATCCCCTCAAGATGGGAGGATGTTGCGGCTGGATGAAACTCACAATTATGTTGGTACTGTTGAGACGTGGTTTCCTGACGAACAGTTTGAACAGTTGACTGTTGAAGCTTGGGTCTACTTTGAAGAACCACCAGGACCATCAAAATTTTGGTCAATTATTGGGCAGGAAGGACGATTCAACTTGGTGATTGCTGGGAGTAAGGGTGTTTTAGGATCATGGGCAGCTCACAATGACCGAGGACAAGACTCTTCAATAACTGTTCAAACAAAACCACTACTCATAAAGCAGTGGGTGCATGTCGTTGGGATGTACAATGCCAAAGCGGGCATGGGAATTAACGGCAATGGCGGTATTTGGTGCTGTCCGGGTGGACATCTCGTTAACTCAAATAAACCCTTACGTATTGGTGGAATTGTTGTCCCGCAAGATCAGAAACCGCCTCGTTTTGTTGGAGAAAATGTGAAATTTAGAGGGTATATAGATGAAGTGCGAATTTCGAATATCCTCCGGTATCCGGATAGGAATTGGAAAATTCCAGAAAGAAAATTCAGAGTAGATGAACATACTATTTCACTATGGCATTTTGACGAAGCACCTTGGTCGGGGAACTTCAAAGATGAATCGGGAAACGGTTATGACCTCTGGAGAGGTGACTCAATGCCAGTTGAAGCACAAGGGAAACTGACTACTAAATGGGGTGAACTGAAGCGATAAAATTCTTAAGGAGATAGTCAAAAACATTAATGCGTAAGCGAATAGATAACAGCATTGATACCTATTTTCAGTGCTATATTGGAGTACTCCTTCGGATAATAATCTTCTGCAGCATGTTCCCACGCATCACCGAGGTCGGAATTAAAACATATCAACATCATCAATCGTCTTTTGTCGTCAAATACGCCCAGATATTTTGCCGGATGTCCATCATACCGTTCATAAGTCTGTCCACTGAAAAGCGCACGAAGTCCAGGAATCTGTATCAGTTTTTCGATTTTAAAGAAACATCGGAAAATCGGATGTGAAACGGGAATTTCCACTGGCTCACGGTTCGGAAATATTTTTTTGAATTCAGTATGAAACCGCTTCCATTCCAACCCCCCGTGAAAGTCATCAACAAAGATGAACCCACCACGTAAGAGATATTCCCGCAAGTTCTTAGCATCTGTTTTACTCAGCCGCATACTCCCCACTTCTAATAAATAGGCAAAAGGATAATCAAAAAGTTCCTCTGACCAAACTTGCACAATTTTCCCATCAGGTGCAGCATCAATGCTGGTTTGCTTTCGGAGTTGGTAGATAAAATTTCGGTCAGAAGCAGGAAAATCTACTTCCCAATTGCTTAACTGGGTGAGTTTGCCCCGATATTGCAGACGAACAAAGGTAAATTCAGGCTCTCGGTTTGCCTGCGAATCCCGAAGTGTGTTAGGTAAGAACGTTGTAATGAGAACGGTTAATGAAATTATAATTCGCATATTGCTTTAGAAACCGTGATACCATGCAAAAGAAGTTTGGAAATCTTCCCATGAATCTAATGTCTTTGCTATATTAATTCTAAATGAACCCGCTTCTTGAAACTGTAAACCGATACCTACATCTGCTTTCGGATTAAATGTGAACTCTGTATCTGATATATTCCAAACTTGTCCTTCGTCAAGGAAAAAAACAAGAAAAGCGTTTCTGAAAATCCTCCATTTTGACAGGTTTGCTAAACGATAATGATATTCAACGTTTAGCAAAAATCCACGATCCCCCATAAACGCATATTGTGAGTAACCGTACCAGGACTGCTTAGATGCTCTTTTCTCACTACTGTTGGTGGGAACATATAATGGATAACCTCTTAACCCACCGAGACCACTTATAACAAACTTTCTTTGAATCGGTAAGGATGTATCAGCAAAACCGAAAAACAATCGCGTGCGGATACGGTTGTCGTCTAAAGGAAAGGCATAGCGAAAGTGCAATTGAACACGTGTAAAATCGAAATCAGAACCGACAACAGCGTTGCTATGCTCTACGAGAAGTGTATTATGCCATCCGAGGAAATCTACACGTGTATCAAAATCGTATTGAAAAGTTAGACTTCGCATCTGACCGGAGTCAATTAAAGGATTCTCTCTGGCTTCTAACTCTTTGACTAACCATTTTAATGTGTTCCAGTTTGTGCTTTTTTCCAGGCTTGCATGTGATTCTACAAGCATTCCCAATTTGAAGGAGTGGATCGGCATTGCAGGACTCCACCGTAGGGCAACCTCACCGCCCTGTCTCAAATAGTAATTTTGAAGATCGGGATATCCTAAAATACGTTGAAACACAGATAGACCATGGTTATAGTTAGGAAAAAGTTCAGGTGCTATCGCACTCGTTTGTCTGTGGAGTTGCGCTGTCAAGCCTAAATCCCAGATATAAGGTTTTCCCCAGTTTGCTCTTGCCCCAAAACGATAATGAAAATGTGGATTTCCAAAGGCGTAACTAATCTTCCCAAAAAGGTTATAGGTTTGCGTGTTCAAAGAATCCTGCACGTTCCACATCCACAAAGGACCGACATCAATTGGTTTTCCCATCTGAAAACCTGTGCCAATTTCCCAATTGGTCACACGGTTAAACCCCAAAAACAGCGGCGGACGGAGTCCAAGATAGGCATTTGATGAGAGACGTTTTTCATCAACGGTAATCGTCGCAACACGGGTAAAGTTCTCTTCGGTGACTTTTAGGTTTATCTTTTTAAAATAGGGCATAACTTTAAACAGCGTTTTCAGTGCCTGTTCAATATTTTCAGAACCGTTATTAAGTGTCTGGTGGATACGTTCTTCTGAAATTTGCTGATTTCCTTGAATACGTATTTCATGAATAGGTGCATCTCCTGCCCTGAATCTTGTCGCTGCGTGGGTAAATAACTCATCGGTCTCAAGGCGAGAAATAGTCTTTTTTATATTTCTATTCGCGCCGGATTCTGTTATTGTTAGAGACTTTAGTATTGATAGCGATTTTGATCTCCGACGGTTCTCAACAGTAAGGATAGCAACGCTTTTTCCTTTCTCGTCTGTGATGCGAACAGATATTTTTCGACGATTACCAAGCGATTTAGTAATCATTGGCAGCACATTCTCCAAGTCACCTGATCCGCTCTCCAGAAACTTAAAGATATTGGTTCTTTCTGAACTTTTCGTGTTCTGAATTACGAAATCATGAATCTGAATCCCTTCAAATTTCCAAGATGATGGGACTAAAGGTGTTTGTGAATCTACATCCAAAATATTAAGACTTTTCTTTCCTTGGACAGGTCTATTTGGACCAGTCCTCTCTGAAGTTGATGGATTAGGTACTGGCACTGCAGTTTCAGATGATTTTGGGGGTGCGACAATTGAGTCCGGCAACCTACTAAGTCTTTTCAATTCCGGTATATCAATACCAAGCTGATTTAGATGGCGTAACATATCTCCAACCCGTTGCGGTGGAATTTCTCCCATTATATTTATAAGATATACACCCTCTCCGCTGTGGACGATAACAAAGATTCCAACAACAAATTCTTCTTGCCTAAACGTGTAAAGATGAAATCTATCACTTTTCTGATATGCGTTCCATCTGCGTGCTGTTAGTCTTTCCGTATAATGCTGCAGCATCTGCTGATAATTTAAACCTTTTCTATGGTAATTGCGAAGATATAGGTTATCCACTGTCTTATACAATGAAGCGATTTCAGCATTCGGATTTTCCATTATCTGCGTGATGATGCGGCGATCCAAATCGAATTTAAATTGAGCAGATGGCGCATTAGGCCAATTGAAGGATACTCCTCCTCTAACGTTTTGTGCACTCACAGGCCCGCAGAGAAACAGAAAACACATGACAATTATAACGTTTTTTAACAAGTTCCTTATAGTTTTTTTCATTTTTCCATTTTCTTCAACTGTTGTTTTAATTTTTTCAATGCATCTGGAACGTCCGGTTTCCCGGGATGGAAGATGACTTCAGGTGGAACAATCTGTCTCGGACGGTTTGGTGGTTTGTAAAACCATTGCAGAGCAATCTGGAATCGGGGTCCTTGGAAATAGTGTATCTCAACAGGATGAAATCCTGTGGTAAGTGTGATGTGAGAGTTTCTACTTTGAGTGCCGTGAACACCGTCGTTATCTACAACCAATTTTCCATTTATAAATAATTTTGACCCATCATCTGAGAGCAGTTCAAACATATATGTGCCGGGTGTATCCACTGCCAATTTACCACGGAAATGTATTGCGAAATTCTCAACTACAGTCTGTTTCTGCGGTGTAGGAAACCCTTCAGTATAAGGTCTGGCAGATACATCCAAATTAGCAGTAGCAAAAGTATAAACAGGGGTCATCCGCTTAAAATTAGGCAATTTATGAATTGGACGTCCGGGAATGTAGACTTGACCTATTAATCCGTGACCCGGCATTACGTCTGTGTCAAAGATACCGAGTCCCATAATGCCCTCATCTAAATCTATTGAAGCGAGGTCACCAACACCTGTTACACGCGACAATCCCTTTCCCATGCCGCCGCCAAGTCCAGTGCCTGAACCACCCCGTCCAGGACCACGGGCGTTCCCGCCTGCCCCGCGGTATTCTGGCACGACAATAGGTCCCGCTGCTTCAGCGTCTTTTCCGAAACTCGCGTTGGGTAGTGAAGAAGCATCTGTCTGTGGTATATCAGCGAAAGTAACAATTTCGGGGGCAACATCATCAAGAATCGGTGCTTTGGGAGGGTTCATCTCCGGATCGTACTTTGGCGCTGCGCGCGAAAGGGTAGGAGACCCGCTATCGTTACTTCGTTTCGGCTGCACTGCTTTGTGTTGACGCATGACACGTCGTTCCACCCGATCAGGAGTACTCGCCTTAAAAAACGCAAGCGAGATCTTATTATCTGTTTCATTGACATGTTTTACCAAAAATGGTGAGATAATTAACAGCAAAACGAAATGTATCCCTAAAGAAATTAGAAGAGCGATTTTGCTTCTGTGTTTTTTCATAGATCAATCTACCCCATTATTTGTGTTGTGTTGCAAATACAACTGAATTTTAAACAGATCCTAAAAACTATAGAAAAACATAAATTGAATTGAATACCTTGATCAGATTCAAATGGTTTTACCTTCTTGTGCACTCGCTGTCCCGCAGAGAAGCAGAAAACACATTATACCATTTCTATATGATGGTATGACATTATCCCGTAGGTCGGGTAGAGTTTACGAAACCCGACCTGCACGAGGTGCTATGAACTACGTGTCGGGTTTCACTGCGTTCTACCTGACCTACAAATATGATTAGAAATCTGATATGATACTTTTTCAATTAGAAATGGTATTACAAAGACAACGTTTTTCATTTGAGTTCCCTACGACTTCACTTTTCTATTTTTTTAACTGTTGTTTTAAGTTTTTCAACGCATCTGGATCGTCCGGTTTCCCAGGATGGAAAATCACCTCAGGCGGAACAACCTGTCTCGGACGGTTCGGTGGTTTGTAGAACCACTGCAGAGCAATCAGAACTCGAGGTCCTTGGAAATAGTGTATCTCAACAAAGTGAAAACCTGATGTAAGTCCCACGTATGCGTGCTTGCTCTCGGGTGCGTGAAGCCCATCATTATCAATAACTAATTTTCCGTTGATATATAACTTCGACCCATCATCTGAGAGCAGTTCAAACATATATGTTCCAGGTGAATCAATTGCTAATTTACCACGGAAACGTATTGCAAAATCCTCAACTACAGTCTGTTGCTGAGGTGTAGGGAATCCCTCTGTATAACTTCTTTCAGGCACATCCAAATGAGTTGCTGCAAAAGTATAAAGGGGAGTCATTCGTGTAAAATCAGGCATTTTATGAATTGGGCCGCCGGGAATGTAGACCTGACCTATTAATCCGTGTCCAGGTTTTACCTCAGAGTCAAAGATACCAAGCCCCATAATACCGTCATCCACTTCATCCGGAACCACTGAACCAAGGTCGCCTAAACCCGTCACACCTGACAGTCCTTTACCCATACCGCTGCCACGTCCGGTGCCCGAGCCACCCTGTCCAGGGCGACGAGCGTTTCCTTTTCCTCCTGCTCCACGGTATTCTGGCACGACAACAGGTCCCGCTGCTTCAGCATCTTTTCCGAAACTCGTATTGGGTAGCGAAGAAGCATCCGTTTGTGGTATATCAGCGAAAGTAACAATTTCGGGAGCAACATCATCAAAAACTGGGGCTTTTGGAGGATTCATCTCCGGGTTATACTTGGGTGCTGCGCGCGAAAGGGAAGTACCCCCACTATCGTTACTTCGTTTCGGCTGCACTGCTTTGTGTTGACGCATGACACGTCGTTCCACCCGATCAGGAGTACTCGCCTTAAAAAACGTAAGTGAGATCTTATTATCTGTTTCTTTGACATGTTTTACCAAAAACGGTGAGATAAATAACAGCAAAACGAAATGTATTCCTAAAGAAATTAGAAGAGCGATCTTGTTTCTCTGTTTTTTCATAGATCAATCTTCCCTATTATTTGTGTTACAGAAACAACTGAATTAAATACAAATCCTAAAAACTGTAGAAAAACATAAAATTGAATTGAATACCTTGATCAGATTCAAATGCTTTTGCAACATTGAATCTTAAAATATCAACCTCTGATGCAATCTGTAGACCGATACCGGCACTCGTTTTCGGTTTAAACTTCCAACCACTGTCCAATTCGTTCCATACCTGTGCCTGATCATATAGAAGTACCAAATGCCAATTTTTCAGAATATTAAAGTTGTTAATATTAATACTGGGTAAACCTAAAAGTAATTCGATATTAAATAGATAGCCCTCATCTCCAGCAAAAGCATATAACGGATATCCGTTTAGTGTGCCAATTCCACCAACAATAAACTGCCGCTGGATTGGTAGGAGTGCTGTACCGATATAGTCTTCAGCAGGTTTGCCAGCAACTGAACTCAGCACAAGTCGTGTGCGGAGTTGATTATTACCGAAGGGATAAGCATTTCGCAGATGCGTTTGAAAACGAGTCCAGTCAAAATCAGAACCGAAAACACGGTTGCTATGCTCAACGAGGAAAGTATTGTGCCAACCGAGGTAATTGTTTCGGTTGTTGGTATCAACCCTAAAATTGATGCTCCGAATATCACAAGGTGTTATCACAAGGTTTTCTCGTACTTTTGATGATGACCGCCAGTTGAGAAAATGCCAATCAGTCGTCTTTTGGAGGCTGTCATGTGTTTCCCAAACAAGTGAGACAGATGAATAAATTGATCTATTCAGTTGCCCATGCAACGCTATCTCTGCGCCCTTTCTCAAATAGTAATCCTGATGATCTGGCACGCCAAATAGGCGTAGAAACAATGCCCCTGTCTCATTATAGCCAGCGTAAAGATCCGGGGCAATTGTAGCGGTTGCACGCTGGAACTGCGCGGTCAATCCTAAATTCCAGTTGTTGTGTTTACCCCAAATTCGGTTACCACCAACACGATAATAAAGTTGTTTATTCCCGAATCCGTAGCCAAACTGGGCAAAGAGTTTCGAGTTATCTTTTTCAATCGGAATATTAGAATACCACTCGAATTCAAACGGGGTGATACCTTTCCTATTTTGAAAGCGCGCACCGGTTTCAACACGAGCACCAAGTTCCCAACCGGTGACACGATTAAATCCTATTCGTGGAATCGCAGTTGTATACCCCCTAAAAGATAGCGGTTTCTCACCAACAGAAATTACCGCAATCCGTTGTTGACCAGAATTTTTAATTTCTACGTGAGCGTTTTCAAATTCCGGGATAGACTTAGACAGTTTCTGTGTAGTCTCTTCAATTTCTATAGGTCCAGTTTCAAGTGCCATTATTATCGTATCAATTTCAATGGACTGATTCCCCTCAACCTGAATCTCGTCAATAACGTTTCCATCGTGGGTTAGATACCTCTTTGAAAGCGGTATTAGACCGTCTTCGTCAGGTACATCCTCCATGTGTATTTTTACCCACTTTTCGCTCGTATTCACGGTAACTTTTTGCACAAATTTCGCCACATCTGAATTGGATAATTTTTTCAACAATACCGTCAGGTCTTCTGGACCTTCTTCAGGTACGATATTTCCAAAAAAAACATCTTTTACCGCATTCACTCTCTCTTTATGGTTGATACCCTCAATTTTCGTCTGTGATTGTATCTGAATCTCTTGAATTGGTTGTCCACGGTATGTCCAATCTGCAAAATGCGTTTCTTGCATTGACCCTGAAAACTGGATAAACGGATTTGGTGAATCTTCTGAAATACGAAACATTGTTACCGGCTTTTTATCAAGTAATATCTCTTCTGTCTCTGATACCTCTTCTGTCTCTGGTATTATTGTTTCTGTCTCTGGTATTATTGTTTCTGTCTCAACACTTGGTAACTCAATGGTTTCACCGAGCGATCTCAATTCGGGTATCCAAATGCCGATTGCATTTAGGTTTGCTAACAGTTCACCTATTTGTTCTTTTGGAATCTGTCCAACGATGTTGAGCAGATGTACCTCTGTCCTACCCTTGACAACAGCAAAGATACCTCTGCATGTATCTTCTGATGCTGTTTCGGTAAGAATAGAAATATGCCTTTTTTCATCCTTAGTGAAACTTTCCCATTCATTCTGCTGTAACTTTTCACTATAATATTGTACAAATTTGTCAAAAAGACCATCTTCAGTATCGTACGTGTGGACATAAAGATTCTCAATAGCATTGAAGGGCTTAGCAGTCGAGATAAGCGAGATCAATGCTCGATCCAAGTTAAATTGAAACATTGCACGCGGAACATCAGGACAGTCAAATGGGATCGCTCCATCAGGTGATTGTGCATGCAATAGCACTGTTCCTATAAGTAGCAGGAATACAAAAATAGTTAACTTCATTGTGGATATTGACAGTAACTCATCCACTCCAGCGTGGATCTGTTGTGAATCAAACAGTATCTATGGATTCATACTGAGAGGATTACCATTAATACAAAATATTAATGATAAAGTTGCAAAATTAAACGGACATTTTCGCTACAGTGTTTACAATTTTAACAGATTACGGGGTTTGTTGTCAAATCTGTATTTACGTTATTGACGTAGGGTGAGCAAAGTATAGAGGAGGAATTTTGATTATTCAAAGGATGATCTGCCTAAAAATATAGGCGCGCTGTATATGCGCGCCTCAGCATAATTTCTAATCATTAATTGTTGAAACCGATGTCAACAGAACACTATTATCATACAGGATTATTCAGTTTTAAGAATAATCGGTTAATAGGTTTTACTGTGAGTTTATATTGTAGGTCGGGTTGAGTTTGCGAAACCCGACATGATCGCACTGTCACACTAAGATTGTCGGGTGTCGCAAGCGAAACCCGACAGACGAAATAATGCAATATAACCACTTAGAAATGGTATTTTCTGCATGGTGAACCGTGATTATCTTTATTGCGTCATTCGTTCAGCTTGTTTCAACCAACCCCAGAGAGTCGTCTGGGTGTCCACAGTCGGAGAAACGGAGAAAGGACTTTCGGGGACCCACGCGGGACAAGCATTTTGCCCAGGATGTTGTGTGATTTGCCGTGACTCGCCCCCCTCAACAGAAACGATAAAAATGTGTTGCACCGCATTCAGGTTTTCCAGAGGATTCGCATCTGCTTCGTAGGCTTGGTAGGCAATCCACTTACCATCAGGTGACCACGTAGGATTGTAGCTCCGAGGCCCAAGAGGGGACACGCGGCGGGCGTTTTGTCCATCTGTATCCATGATGTAGATACCACTCCCATCATGATCATCAATAACGACATTAGCAGCGAAATTAGGGAAACTAACAGTACAAGCAATCTGTTTTCCATCAGGCGACCAAGTAGGCGAATAAGGAAGTCCACCTCCAGGTAACAGGTTTATAATCTGTCTGGGCTGTTTTCCATCTGCGTCCATCACATAGATACCGAAGCGACCATTCCCAGTAGAACTGAAAGCAATTGATTGTCCATCTGGAGACCAAGCTGGAGAGGAATTATCTCCCTGGTTAGTCAGTCTCTGTAGATTCTTGCCGTTGATATCTATTTTGTAGATATGTCCTACCCCTGTTCTCATGGATACAAAAGCGATCCAATTTCCATCAGGTGACCAGGCAGGAGCATAATCTAACTCCGGATGGTTTGTCAACCGACGCGCCTGAGCTTCATTGAATGTCTTAATATAGATTTCGCCATTTCCATCACGTTCCGACATAAAAGCAAAAGAACGCTCCATCTGGTGCCCACGTTGCCCAATAGTCTCCTGCGGGATGGTTTGTTAGGTTGCGTAGATTCTTGCCGTTTGTATCAATGATGTAGATGTCACTTTGCCCTGTACGGTCAGTGTAGAAGGAGATATACGGAGCTCCCCAAGCGTCTACGGTAAGCAGAAAAAAACTGAAC
Source organism: Candidatus Poribacteria bacterium (assembly GCA_965219695.1). GTDB lineage: Bacteria > Poribacteria > WGA-4E > WGA-4E > WGA-3G > MSPOR6. Next base: position 469,547 of record CBDCOJ010000030.1, read on the forward strand.
AGGAATGTCATTCCAAACAACATATAGGTACGTTTCATTTTTTTATCTCCTGGAAAATTGCTATCAAGACCTGCGCACCCGAGCCTAAATAATAAAGTTTGGGTGGTGGGACAAGACGTTGGATTATTACTTCGCAACAGAAATGATTCATAATTAAAAAATGTTTTTTAATTATGAGATACGCTGTAGTTTGTGTTTCCGTAGCTGCACAAACTGAAAATTTGCGCTACAGTAAGCGTATAAATAATTATAGGTTTTACTATATTTCTTGATTGTCGTCTATCAACGATCCTTTGCTGTAATTGGAATGTTAAAGACAGCCTTATACACTTGCATTTGTATCTTTCTATGCCCTTGTTTTGTTTCCGGATTATAACTTACTTCCCACGTAGCGGTTTTTGGAAACCAAATACCTGGTTCAAACTGTTCAAGTTGGTATGTATAAAGGGAAAAGTGCTCTATTTCTTCAGGCGGATTTGGTATTCTTATTTCATAAGGAAGACCGCGCAATTTGCCGACAATTACTGTTTCCTGGATGGACTTTCGAGATGTAAGAATACGAATTATGCGATAGCCTTTTTGTGGGTCTATCCAAATTTGTGTAGTTCTGGTTGAGTCGGGATCAATACGGCGTAACGTAAGAAAGTAGAGAGGTGTTCCATCTTCTTCCAATAGTTGAACATCTATAGGTTTAAAAACAGTGGTTAGGCGTTTGAAATTAAACCTCCAAGGGTGCCATCCCCACCAGCGTGGGTCATACATACTCTCAAAATTAGTGAATTTTTCAGGAGTCTCTACCCAACCGTCTTCGGTCTTTACGCTAACAGTCAGTTTTTTCCCTTCAAGCTGAAATTGGTGATGGGTTTCTTGCCAATTGGGAAGCATTTTCCCGAGGAGCTCCTGCTTATTTCTTGCTTTAACATCGTAAAAATGGTGTCTGCCTTCAAAATTATGAGTGATATGCCAGTGTCCCGTGTCCTCATATTGGAATTTTTTCGGTTTAGGTTTGCGTTCTTTGACCCAATTTCTATCTTCCTGACTTACTGTACTTACTGTGATCGAAAATTCCATTTTGCCGCTTTTTAGTTTTTCGTCATAAGCCTCAACCTCTTTCATGAGGTGTTCAAATAGTTTAGCAGCTTCTTTGGAAAGAAGAAGGTTTATTTTTAATTCCATTGCTGGATTAATTAAATCATCTTCTTTCTCACCTGCCCCGTTCCCTTTACCTGCTCTGTCTAATCGTCCTAACTGATTTCGTAAATCTGGTTTTAACTGGGTCTTGAGAATTTCGGATGAGTCAACTATTTCAATTGTAGGATCCGATTGTACCTGAAAACTATACGGCTTTTGGTAACGATGTTGGTGTTGTATCCCCGCACCCATCAGCAGAAAAACTAAAATGGCAGAAACACTGGAAACTACCCAAGGTAAAAACGGTTTACTTGTAGATGGTGCTATTGGTTTGAGATGTGATATTTCCTTCATAATATTCTCTACCATTTGTTTCGGGACTTGGAAACTACTTAGGTTTTCTTGAATCATTGTTTCCTCCTTTTTCAATCGATTTCGTGCGCGGTGCAGTCGGATTTTAACAGCGTTCGTTGAAACACCAAGAAACCGACCTATCTCTTCACATGTCAACCCAGCGAGATAGTGTAGTGTAATGACTGTCCGATCACTCTCTCGGAGTTTGCTAAGCAGTTTTTGTACCGTTGCGCGCCGTTTTTCGTTTGCTGCCTCTTCACGCTGCCGAGACTCATAATCCAAATAACATGCCTCTTCCAATTCCATTGGATCTACCTCTTCTAAAGATTGTGGTTGGGGCTTCTTCTTTCGGTACCACATTATACACTTGTTGTTGGTAATGACATAAAGCCATCCAGCAAACCGATTGTAATGTGTGAGAGTACCGAGTCTTTGATAGGCAGAAATGAATACGTCTTGTGTGATTTCTTGCGCAGTGTGAAAATCACCAACTTTTTGCCATGCAAGTGTGTGTATCTGATCTTGGTATTTTTCCACAAGTAACGCAAAAGCTTGCTGATCACCTTCAAGTGTACGTTCAATCAGGTCTGCATCATTGTGTTTCATGCAACACCTCCACAAATAGATATAATCTTTTAATTTATAGACGCGATTTTGAATTGGAAGGTTTCACTTTAGGAAAAATAAAGTGTTTTTGAGAGAAACAGACAATTTCTAATAAATAGACGAAAAGAAGACGTTTCCTCTTTGAAGGAAATAATCTAAAGGATAATATAAGAATTGGATTACAGTCAATTTAAAACCAAGGGAATCAGGATTATTTAGTTTTTAGAATTTTCAGTTGATGCGTGTTACTGAGAGTTTATATTGTCCGTTGGGCAGAGTTTGCGAAACCCAACCTACGGGACTATCATAATCATTAACGGATATAAAAAAAGTAGTAGCAAAGTCAATAATTAAAGAGACATTTCAGTGATTGCGGAGACCCCCTCCTCGTAGGGGCGAGGTTCCCTCGCCCGATGTGAAGTGTTTCATTAATTCTGAAATCCACTATAAATAACCCCGCAAGGGAATAAATGAGACAAGTGATAGCAATTTTTTAATTGGGTGTAGAATATTTGAAGTGTTTGGAAGGAAGTGTTCAAAAAGAAGTAAGGCACGCGTGAAATCGTGCCTTACTTTAGGTGAGTCATAAAATTATTTGCCAGTTACTTCTCTATCAGCTTGCACGCTGTCTTTTTCAAGTATTGCCATTCGTGTCGTACCGAAATGTGAGTTTTCTGATTCAACAGCGACCCATTTGCCATTCTTATCATGTTGATTTGGAGAGGACATAATTGCGTAATCTTGTTTTTCCTCTTGTTTAACTTGTAAATCACCTTTTACCCCAAAAATCCTAAGTAGTGCAGGCACGTCGCTGGAGAAGTTGTCATCAAGCTTTATCCAGTTGGTATATTTGAGGGGTTCTCCATTGTCCCACCGCCACTTTCCTTCTTTTTGAACATCAGTCAACCCAATCCAATAGGGCCCCATTCCAAAATAGGGCCCCATTCCAAAAACAGCTTCAAGCCATATCTGTTCTGCCTCGCTCGTGATTGTAACCAGATATGCATCTTCGCGTGCGGCTTGGATTTGCGCATCTATTCTGGTATTACACTTGATCCACTTGTAAGCGTGTCCATTTGCGGGATTGATTATCCACGTACCGGGAAAGTTTGGCAGATACAGTGGTCGTACTTCTTCTGTTTCTCCGTTTTCAACTGGTAAATCTTCAAGTTCGTCAGGATTACCGTTGAGCGTTAAAACTAATTCGGGCGGTTGTTTACCATCAAGAAAAAATGGTCTTGTTAGAGTAGAAAGCCCACGATAATTTAGGGAGAACGAGCAGACTCCTGGACCAAAAACACTCCGCTCAAAATATCCATCCGCATCCGTTTGAATCAATACAAGGAGACTGAATGGATAGCGGCTGGTTCCATCTAAATTTAGATGCCCTATGTTAATTTCAAGAGCAGTATCGGACAATGGTTCTCCGTTCTCAAAAACAATTCTTCCCTTAACATATAACGGGTTTTTTTTCATAATGACTTTGAGATGGACATTTTCTATGTTTGTTCCGGGTTTAATAGCAAATGTTACAGCACCAAGTGGTGGAAAGGGTGAGAATTGATGTGGGTAAAACGATGCCTCACCGAACTGAATTGATTGAATTCTTGGGAGAGTCATGAAGGTGCCTTTTTCTGGGTCTTGACTCGGCATCTTTTTTCCCGGTGGTATTTTAGGTAACACCAATAATTGTGCGGTTTTTGTTCTAATATCGGTGAAAGTAAACCTGCCTTCTTCATCAGTTTTGGATTCTAAATAAGGTGGAAGCTTTTGCAACTCTTGTTCATTAGGTGTTTTTGTTGTATTATGCCCCATCGGTAGCTGCATAAGAAAAGGGTAAAATTTGCTGTTGTATACAGGAGATATACCATCCTTATCATTTTCAACATAAAGGAGAACAACAGAAATATTGGGAATTGGTTTTCCTTTTGCATCGGTAATGCGTCCAGATAAGGTTGATGTCTGTTCTTCAGCAATGCTTTGGTATACAGCACCGAAGCTAAACACAATTATGAGTGTGATACAGGTAAGTGCTTGTTTTATAAAATCAAAATAAGTCATAATCAGATCCTTTTATAGTAGATTTAGAATTAACGACACATTCTGAACAGGCGAGGTTAGGAAACCTCGCCTACCGTAGAAGGTCCCGTGCATGTGAAGTCATAATATATATCTATTTTAATAATTCAATAATTCACTACAATATTCTGAAAAATTCACTATAATATTCTGAAAATTTGTAAAGTATGATAGCGAGTTTGATTCTCCAGCGGAAATAGAAAAGGTGACATCTCTTTGGATTTATTTATCACCATCAGATGATACAATCTGCATATCCTCTCTTTTCCAGGATTGCATGCTTCACAATAGGCAAAAATGGGCTATCAGTTTCTATCGGCATCCATCTTTTTGAAAAGAATTCCATAGCAACGAGAACTTTGGATTCGTTGATAGATTCCTCCGTTGTTAACCAATTAATATAAGTGAGTGGTTCACCGTTGTCCCACTGTGATGAGGTGTTATTTTCTGAGATTTTCAATCCTATCCAATAGAACAAGTTTTCAGTAAAACGTGCTTCTAACCATTTCTGTTCTGCTTCATCGTTAATAGCAACGAGATAGGCATTTTCTGCGGCAGCTTTGGCTTTTGCATCATCCCAACTATTGCACTGGATCTTTTTATACGCGTGTCCATTTTTAGGGTTTACTGTCCATACCGCTTGTTGTGCTTTGATGCGTTCTTTCCGAATTTTGCGGAGTTTTTCAATATTTTTTAGCCTAAAAACCAACTTATCGTAGCGCTGTCCTTCTTTCATACGAAACCATCTTGAGCTTACTTTTTCGCCTTCATATTCTACCGACACAGCGTATTCAGCAGTTTCATTTGGCTTGTAAGATACAAAGTAACCTTGTGAATCAGTTTTAGCTCCCCCGCCTGTAGTTGAACTACTTCCACTACCGCGGAAAAAAAAGAGGAACGTTTCCTTATTGCGTCGCCGAACAGTAAGTCCGATGTCTGCATTGGCGAGTGGTGTGCCATCCTTTAAAAGAATCCGTCCCCTAATCCGCATTCGTGGAGGTTTCACAGTCACAACCATATTCTTGAGCGATATCCCTGGTTCAATTGCAAAGGTTGGTTTACCAAACCAATTAGGAAAATGAGCGTGGAAGCCTGTAGGATAAAACGTTAAATCCCCAATTTGAAGGGAAATAATCTCAAAATTGGATCCCGTTTCAGGAAACATCACTAATTGTGATGAAACTGGATTAATGTTGGGAAAAGAAAAACCACCTTGTTTATCCGTTACTACTCTTTTCAAAGAAGAAAAAGGTGAGCGGCGTGTTACATCTGTAATTGGACTTAAACTAAATTCTCCCGGTTTAATTGCGAGTTGCAGCCCCGGAACAACATTTCCATCTTCATCTACTACCTTGCCAGAGAGAGATGCAGTGCCTTTCTGTGTAATATCGTCTGATTGTGAGTCTTTTGTCGCATCCACCTGTGTTGAATCGACTAATTCAAGGTTTGATTCCTGTGCAGCACCGTCATTCCGATTCAGAATATCCGGCCTTCCTACTTGATTTCGCACCGTAGGTTTGTCCGGAGAATTCACAACCTGTTTTGCTTCTGTTATCTCAATCGTCGGTTCAGATGTCGCATCAAAGTCATACGGTTGCTGAAAACGGTATAGGTATTGCGCGCCTACTCCGAGCAGAAAAAAGACCAAAATAGCAGAAGCACCAGAAAGGACCCAAGGCACAAGCGGGTTACCCGTAGATGGTGCTGCTGGTTCAAGGTTTGATATTTCCTTCATAATATTTTCAGCCAGTTGTTTCGGCACTTGGAAACTACTAAGACTTTCTTGAATTACCGCTTCCTCTTTCTTTAATCGTGTACGTGCGCGGTGTAGTCGGCTTTTTACGGTATTTACCGATACACCAAGAAACTTGCTAATATCTTCACAGCTCAAACCCGCGAGATAGTGAAGCGTTATGACCGTTTTGTCACTTTCTCGGAGTTTGCTGAGTAACTTTTGAACTAATGCCCGCCGTTTTTCATGCGTCTCTTCCTCGCGTTGTTGTGACACGTAATCCGAATAATAAGCCTCTTCCAATTCCATTGGATCTATATCTTCTAAAGATTGCGGTTGGGGCTTCTTCTTACGGTACCAAGTGATACACTTACGATTCGCAATGACGTAAAGCCATCCTGAAAAGCGGTTGGGATGTTTGAGAGTCGCGAGTTTCTGATATGCAGAAATGAATACATCTTGCGTAATCTCTTGTGCAATGTGAAAATCACCGATCTTTTGCCATACCAACGTGTGTATCTGATCTTGGTATTTTTCCACAAGTGCAGCGAAAGCGTATTCATCACCTTCAAGTGTGCGTTCAATCAACTCAACATCATCGTGTTTCATAGGACACCTCACAAACGAAATTAATCTTTTTAATTTATAGACGCGATTTTGAATTGGAAGGTTGCACTTTAGTAAAAATATCGTATTTTTTGAGGGAAAATGCAATTATCCTAAGAGATGATTTGAAAGAAAACATCCCTTTGGAAAGAGTGTAGTCTAAAGAGTAGCATAATGATTGGGCACAGTCAATCTACAAATACAACAGGTAAAAGTAATATGGTAGTTGCGATTCCAGTTTTGGATTAGATTTTTAGACGTGTTCGGAGAGGAGTGACAAAAAGAAAGGCACGCATGGGAACGTGCCTTAGGTAAGTATTTGGACAAGGTAGATACGGTATTGGGATGAGTGGCAGCTGATGTAATAGCGTATCTACCGTTCGCTACATCACTTTATGTGTGCTGCTGTGTGCCGCTGACATTAGACATAGTTTCAGAATCATCGCTATTTTTATCAGGTGTGTCTGGTTGTTCTGTGTCCGTAAGGTCTATTTGGGGCGTTTCTAATTGTTCTACTCCTGAAGGCTTTTCCATGCGCTGCATTTCCACTCCGGGGTCAGTATCCACGGGTTGGAGGTAAGCCATTTGGTTTTGGAACCACAAAAAGCATCCCAATGTAAAGATTAGTATGAAACAGGTTCCACCGAGAATCCAATTTTCTATGGAAAATTCTTTTAACATCTTTTTCTCCTATTCATATCTTCTGTGGTATTCGCTGATGATACCTTTAGTTTTTTCTTATCTCGGTTAATTGTTAGACAAGTGAGAAAACATTGTGTTCACGAAAACTGAGTTTCACAATCTTAGAAATTTTAGTCGATTCCTCTCCCATTTGAGCCTTCTGTTATTAAAGACGCATTTGTAAACAAAAAGATTGCACTTTTTCACAAAAATATGCATTTTTTTGGAAAAAAAGTGAATTTTGTGTAATTTTTCAAGAAAAGTCAATAAAATCAGCTTTTGGAACAGGTTGAAAATAGGTTTCGGTTGAATAAAAGGGACACCTCAAAGCAAACCTATATGTTACATCAGGACTTACACACAAACGGTAGGCGGGGAATGCCTAAATGGCATTCATTTTATCAATTGGTATCCACTTCTTTGAAGTTTGACCATCACTGACACCTGAAACCCTGTCAGCTGTGTCTTCAGAATCAGAACTACTTTTTTCTGGGGCATCCGGTTGAACAGTGTCAGTTGATTCAATTTGTGGTGTTTCTACCTGCTTAATTTCTGAGGATTTCTCCAAGTATTGTCTTTCCACTTCGGTATCCTGTGAGGTTGGAGGTATGCCATCTCATTTTGGAACCACAAATAACATCCAAGTGTAAAAATCAGGAGGAAGATAGTGCCGCCAAGTATCCAATTGTCTATAGAAATTTCTTCAAACATTTTTTTCACCTATTTATTGATTGTGCCCCATTGTATTAATTGTTTCGGTTAACAGTTAGATGTATGAACAAACTTTATCTTCAAGAAAACTGAATCTTTCAGATTTATAGAAATATTAGTGAGTTTTCTATTTTCAGGACTCTCTGTAGATATAGACGCGTTTTTGAGGGCAAAAAGGTGCATTTTTTCAAAAAAAGACATTTTTTGTGTAATTTTTTCCAAAATTGAAAATAATTTAGGGGTATAGCACTTGTTAGAAACGGTTTGTCAAGGACTGAGAAGCATACACCTATTGTTGCATATCTATCGGACAATTTTTAGACTTGACTATAATATGGGGAACTGGTAAAATGTGGCATCTTTAAATGTAAGGAGGATTTGAATCGTGAAAAAACTCACAAAATCTGGAATCGTTCCAGTAAGTTATTATTATAATTCTCTATTTTCCACATTTTGTGAAAACTTTCGCAAAATGTGGATATGTATTCTATTATTTACCTTCCTTTTCGTTGCTATTCCGTGTGTGATGTCAGCAGATTTTGCGGACGGGTTAATCTTATATCACGCCTATGACAAAGGTGATGGCGATATCGCTGAAGATATAAGCGGCAGTGGGCATGATGGCAAAATTGACAACCCACAATGGGTTGATGGTAAATTCGGAAAAGCGTTGCAATTCAACGGTGCTGGTAGTGGTATGTTTGTTACCGTAGAAAGCACCGAGGCACTCAACGTAAATGAATGCACGTTCATGGCGTGGGTTCATGCTGAACATTGGGATGCCACCCGCCAAATTGTCGGTAAATCCGTTCACGGTGGTTGCAGCGGGAGAGGACAATACGGGTTCTTTAGCGAAGGCGGTAGTTTCAAACTCCGTTTTGAAACCGAAGGCGGACGCTCTGATATCGTCACAGATTTGCCCGATACCAAGAAGTGGCTCCATGTTGCTTTTACCAACGATGGCACTACCGGCAAAATCTACATTGATGGCAAAGTTGTTCAAGAAGGTAATGTTCCAGGGAAACTTAAAGCGAACGACGATCCCTTACGGATTGCGCAAGATTGTGACAGACCCAATAACGTTTTTGCGGGGATGATTGACGAGGTGCGTCTCTGGAATCGGGCTTTAAGTGATAGAGATATTAATACTTTTAAAGATCAAGGTGTGGATGGTGCTCTCGCTGTTACACCATTTGAAAAACTTTCAACTACTTGGGGTTACCTCAAACAGGTACCCTATTTCTAAAAGGAGATAGAATTTATGAAAACCTTGAGTATTTTTACCCTAATTATAGCAGTTTTTGTGTTGACACCACTTGTCACGTCCGCGGACTTTTCTGAGGGGCTCGTACTGAATTTCTCTTTTGATGAAGGTTCAGGTGATGTTGCTGAAGATACAAGCGGCAACGGTCATGATGGCAAAATTGATAACCCGAATTGGGTTGATGGAAAATTCGGAAAAGCCCTAAAATTTGGTGGTGGCGGCAGTGGAACATGGGTTACCGTAGAAAGCACCGATGCCCTCAATGTTAACGAATGTACCTTTATGGCGTGGATTAACGCTGAAACTTGGGACGGTACGCGTCAGATTGTCGGCAAATCTGTTCACGGCGGTTGCAGCGGTAGAGCGCAATATGGGTTGTTTAGTGAAGGCGGCACTTTTAAACTTCGTTTTGAAACCGAAGATGGTCGCGCTGATATCAATGCTGATTTGCCTGAAACAGGAAAGTGGGTGCATGTTGCTTTTACGAACGACGGTGAAACTGCTACACTCTATATTGATGGGGAAAGCGTTGCTGATGGGGCAGTACCCGGGGCACTAAAGAGTATTGACGACCCGCTGCGGATTGCACAGGATTGTGATAGACCAAACAATGTCTTCACTGGAATGATTGATGAAGTGCGCCTCTGGAATCGTGCGCTTAGTGAAGATGATATTAATATCGCCAAAGATCTGAGTGCTACAGCCACACCCGTTGATCCGCTTGGCAAACTTTCTACCACTTGGGGAAATCTCAAGTCAAAACTTTAGGTTTTATAATAAAATCCGAAAAGATGTTCACATTTCAATGAACAACAATCCCTACACCATTGCCGCTGGCGAGGTTTCCTAACCTCGCTAATGTAAAGGTAATTATTGGTTTTATTATAAATTGTAACTTATTTTTAAAACAAGAATGCTCCGGTTGTTCTTCAACTGGAGCATTTTTTATTCTTCTGCAAAATAATCGGAATCTACCCGTTTAATTTCGTAAGTTTTTGATGTGGAAACACCTACGCTGTGATCAATCATATACTGCGCAAGTTGAGTCCCATTGATAAGAACTATCTTCTTAGAGCTTCTTTCTGCAAACTGTTTAGCTGACGAACTAAAATCTGATGTTGTAATGAAGATTCCTTTTTGTGCTCCTTTACCATCTAATGCTCCGATAAAATCTCGAATTGGAGGTTCACCAATGTTTGCCTCCCATCGCTTTGCCTGAACATAAACAACATCGAGACCGAGTCTGTCTTCGTTAATGATACCATCAATTCCACCATCTCCGCTCCGTCCTACCGCTTCGGCATCTTCTCGTGAACCTCCATAACCCATTGCAACAAGCAAGTCAATAACGAGTTCTTCAAAAAAAGCAGGTGAATTGTACTTAATTTCCTGCAACAAGTCCGCAGCCAATTCTCTTCTAATTTGCTGATAATTTGTTTCAATAGACTTCTTCTGACGAATTTCGGACATCCTCAGAATTTTCCTCTGTTTCTTGAACGGTAAATGACTTATTTTTTCTCCGCCTGGTTTTTTACCTAGTCCGTCTTTAGTCTCTCTAATTTCCCCGACTTACTCTAATGGTTAGTAGTCACTCTACCTACAAAATTGATCAAGAAATGCGAGTGAGCGTTCCTATACTTAGCGTTTTTCTGTTCGTCAGTCAGTGAAAATTGTTCCGCCAACTTCTTCCGCGATCTCCTTGATTATGGATTCCTTCAGGAGGATAATCAAGTTTAAGCGAGGGCTTCTTCTACAACGCTATCTACAGGAAAATCTATTTGGTATTCTTGCATCAGTATCTGGATCCCAAGCAGTTCTTCTACATAGTTTTCATAAAAGTTCTCTTTCTTGGATTCAAAATGTGTTGTATAGCATGACACATATCCAACCTAATTTGTCAAACTAATTCACAAAAGTCCATAAGCAAAATTGCCTCATATTTTAATCCACCAATTATCTCTATAGTTGTGCTAAAATGTATAAAAGTAGACACTATAAACAGAACTTAGAGGAGCACAAAATGAACGAAGAACTTTTTGTCAGTCAAGAATTTACACCTGTCAACGGATTTACGTCTGGAATCGAAGGACCCGCCTGCGACGCCGATGGTAACCTATACGCCGTCAACTTTGAACGACAACACACCATCGGCAAGGTAACACCACAAGGTGATGCAAGTATTTTTGTTGAACTACCAACTGGGAGTATCGGCAACGGTATCCGCTTCAACAGCAAAGGCTTTATGTTCATCGCAGACTACACGAATCACAATGTACTCAAAGTGGATATGCAAACGCGCGAAATTAGCGTGCATGCACACGAACCGACGATGAATCAACCGAATGACCTTGCTATCGGTGCGAACGATATTCTCTATGCAAGCGATCCGAATTGGGGTGAGTCAACTGGGCAGATTTGGCGAGTGGATACAGATGGCAAGGTTACACTGTTAGAAGCGGATATGGGCACGACAAACGGTATTGAGGTCAGTCCCGACGAAAAAGTGCTTTATGTCAACGAATCAGCACAGCGTAACGTCTGGGCTTATGACTTGTCACCTCAAGGAGAGGTTAGCAATAAACGGTTATTGATTCAGTTTCCGGATTTCGGTATGGATGGCATGCGTTGTGATGTTGAAGGCAATCTTTATATTACTCGGCATGGCAAAGGCACAATAGCGAAACTTTCACCGGAAGGGGAAGTGCAATTAGAGGTTGAGTTAACAGGCAAACACTGCACCAATATCGCTTTTGGCGGTTCAGATGGACGCACGTGTTACGTCACGATGGCTGACCGCGGAAATGTAGAGGTATTCCGCGCTGACAGTCCCGGTAGAAGTTGGCAGCTATTCCAGCGATGAATCTTTTGACTGTTGGTCAAGTTTGTGATATTATTCCTATATTTCAACAACATTGAAAGGTATAATCCGGTAATGGAAGACTATCAACCTATTTTGAAACGACTTGAAAAAACTGCAAAACAGTATACCAATATCGCCACCGAAAACGGGCAATTTCTCTCTATTCTCATCCACGTTACTCAGGCACAAAATGTCCTTGAAGTCGGGACAAGTAATGGATACTCTACAATTTGGCTTGCTGCTGCGCTGAAGCAAACAGGAGGCAAACTTATAACCCTTGAGTTCGATCCAAAACGAGCAGCTGAAGCACAAGCACATCTCAATGAAGTCAATTTAGACGATATTGTTGAAATACGCGTCGGAAACGCACTTGACGAAATCCCAAAGTGTGATGCCACTTTTGACCTTGTATTTCTTGACGCGCAAAAGGACGAATATTTACGTTATCTTGAATTGGCACTTCCTAACATCCGCGCGGGCGGTTTAATTGTGGCTGATGATACCGTCACAATGCGCGATGAGATGCAAGATTATGTGGAATTCGTCTTTGACACACCCTTGTTGAATTCTGTTGACATTCCGCTGGACGATGGTATAATTTTAAGTTATAGAACCGAAGTTTAGAGGTCGTTTGTAGATTTCACATAATAACATGTCCCTTCAATCCAAACTCTCAAACAAATCCACCCGTTTCACAGAATCTGTTATACGAGGTATGACACAGTTGTGCCTACGCCACAATGCGATTAATCTGTCGCAAGGCACACCTGCATATCAACCACCAGACATCGTCAAAGCAGCAGCAATTAAGGCGATTCAAGAAGGATATAATCAATATAGTATCACTTGGGGGGCACCTGAGTTCCGCGAAGCAATCGCACACAAAATGACGACGTTCAACCGCATTCCAACCGATGCTGCTAAGAACATCACCGTTACCTGTGGTTCTACGGAAGGCATGCTATCCGCGCTCCTCGCAATTATCAACCCTGGCGACGAGGTTATCATTTTTGAACCTTTTTATGAAAACTATGGACCGGATACCATTATCTCTGGTGCGAAGCCTGTCTATGTCGCACTACGTGAGACACAAACTGCTGATGGCATCATGCGGTTTACTTACGATCCTGCTGAACTCCAAAATGCCTTCTCTGTTAACACGAAGGCGATTATTATAAATACCCCAAACAATCCGCTCGGAAAGGTCTTTACACAAGACGAACTCCAACAGATCGCTGACCTTTGCTGTGAATATGACTGCATCGCTATAACCGATGAAATATATGAACACATGATCTATGACGACAAATCGCATATCAGCATCGGATCTTTGCCGCAGATGCAGGATCGGACGATTACTGTATCAGGATTGAGCAAAACCTATTCAATGACAGGATGGCGTTTAGGGTATGTCGTAGCACCAGAAGATTTAACGGATGGAATCCGCAAAATGCACGATTTTTTAACCGTCGGTGCACCGCATCCCTTACAACGTGCTGGTGTCGTTGCCCTCAATTTACCACCAAGTTATTACCAAGAATTAGTCGAAAAATATGACGTAAATCGCAAAAGACTCGTTAATACACTTAGAGAGGCAGGATTTCGCTGTCATCCACCTGAAGCTGCTTATTACATTATGACAGACATCACCGATTTTGGATTTCCTGATGACACTGCATTTGCACACTGGTTGGTCAAAGAGATTGGCGTAGGAGGGGTACCGGGTTCCAGTTTCTATAGCCGTCCACATCTTGGTAGGACAAAGTTTAGGTTTATGTTTAGCATGGCAGATGAAATTCTGTTAGAAGCTGGCGAACGGTTGATGAAAATAAAATCGAAAATTTGATTTACAAATACGGGTTGGCAACGGAAAACTTATAAGGAAACATTATGGATACTGTTCTTGATAATGAAACACGAGAAATCTATAAAGCAGAAATAGAAGCGATCATCCAACACGACTCAAAATATATTACCCTTGGTCCCGATGAACTTGAAGCAATTGTAAAAGCCTTTGAATTCACTTTGACAAATGGGCGCGAAAAGGTCAGAGCACAAATGATATATGACCTTATCCAAGAGAAAAGAGAGAACTAATATGCGTTTAGAGCGGATTCGCCTCAAAACCTTTGGCTGTTTCCAACAACAAGATTTTGAGTTGTCTGACGGGATCAATCTAATTTTTGGTCCCAATTTCAGTGGCAAAAGTACGCTTGTTAACGCGATCTTTTTTACGCTTACCGGTAAACCGATAGTGCCAAAGGTTGATGCTACAGCCATCAAGAGTGCAAAGTCGTATAGCGGAACAGCAGGGCTGCAATTTGTAGAAAATGGTGAACGTTACATGCTCTTCCGAGGGACAGGTAAGCGTTTCCAGCTGAGACAAGAAAAAAACGGAGAATGGCATATTGTTTTTGATGATAAGCGAGTCACAGTCGTTGAAGCTGCACTAAAGGAAAAGTTTGGAATTATGCATGACCGACTTGCTTTGACAACATTTCTTCGCGAGGGAGAGATTTTCGAATTTCTTGCCCGACAACCTGCCACACGGCGTGATATCCTGTTCGCGCTTCTCGGCATCGACAGATTGATAGAGGTCCGAGAAAGGTTCATTGATGCGCGTCGCCTTGCTAAACGCGAGCGAAATAGGATTCAAGCACATCAAAATAGCTTACGGTTTAGCGCACAAAACGCACATAAAACAGAGATTCAAAAAATAGAAGCAAAACTGAAAAAACTTGAGAAGGCATACGGGATAGAGACAGGTGATGCGGAATTAATCGATGAATGGCAACAGAACCTTAAGCAGACACAAACACAATTACATGTCCTAACTCAAGAGCGCTCTGAAACCTTAAGCGGTTTCAACAACATTTCTCACTTACGTGAGATGATGACTACTATTGAAACAGCAGTTAAAGAAGCCACAGGATTAGAAAGAGAACGCGAGGAACTCATCCAAAAAATTGGCAGCTTCAACTCTCAAATTGGAGCTTTGGCAAACGTTTGCAACACGCTGCGCACGCTAATTGAGAGTGGCAATGGACACTGTCCTACATGCCATCAGAAGCTTGAACAGGAAATCGTTCAGAAGATTATGAAGGAAAGGGAAACCGAAAAATCACAATTATCTGCTGAATTAAATGACCACCAGAAAACACTTACCGAGAAGACTGAAAGTTTAGAAAGTCGACAGGAACTTGAACAGAGGCTACAAACTTTGCAAACAAAAGCAACTCGATTAGAACAGCTTGAACAGGATATTGGTAAAACACAGACTGAGCTTGACACGCTCACTACGAGGCTAAGGGAGAAGGGTGTGTCTGAAGAAACAACGGATGAATCAATCAACGACGATGTACAATCTACAGAGTCAATCCCTGAAAATTTAGACAAACCCCAGTTGAAAGCACGAATTGATAACGAACGAAAAAAGCTGGAAAAACTGAAGCAGGAAGAAGCAGTACAATTAGATAGACTCGAACGACTCCAGAAGGTAAATGCTGAAGCAGAACAGGTTGAAAGAACAACGCTCAGTCTTGAACTGGCTTGTGCAGGTGTTGACAAAACCATTGAAACACTTCAACGCCAAATCCTTAAACCTGCAGAGGAGGAACTCCACCAAAGGCTTGAACAGATGGAACTTTTTGGACGAACCCGTATTGACTTACAGAAACAACATCTGCTCCCTTCGCTTAAAATAGATGGAGTAGATCGGAGTTTGATGTTGCTCAGTGGAAGCGAAAAAATGTTCCTCTATCTCTGTTTCAAGGTGGCACTCGCCAAAGTATTAGGCAATCCGGGTTTTTTTGTATTTGATGATCCAACCCTCCATTTAGATGATGAACGAAAAGCGTTGATGGTGGATTTTATCCGAAAACTTGCCGAAGAACATCAAGTGGTTGTAACGAGCTATGATGAAGAGGTGCGGGCAGGACTGGATGGAGCACATTTGATTGAGATGAGTCGTGAATCTGAGCAATAATCCAGGGTTATTCAGTTTTCGGTTTTTCTGTTATATCTTTCACATTTCAATATAACCATCTGTAGGTCGGGTAGAGCTTGCGAAACCCGACAAAACGCACCTACCGAGGTGTTTTGTCGGGTTTCGCAAGCTCTACCCGACCTACGATATAAACCCTCAGTAAATCTATTAACCGATAATTCTTAAAACTAAATAACCCTGGCAATAACCTAAAACCGCTTGAGAAATATATCCCCGTTATCCCGCTGGTTGTTGCTCCAGATGACTGCACATTGCCCATTCCCAACAGATACGACAAAGGGTGGAAAATGTTCACCTTTGCTTGTAGAGACAGGCACACCATTCTCTTCCCATAAGAGATTGCCATCTAAATCTATCTTCTGACAATAGATTGCGTCGATATTTTTCTCTCCGATATCTCCTCGGTAATCCATCCATGCGATAAAAAATTGATTTTCTGCGGATTGCACGATGAAAGGTCTATCCTGATGCCCACCAACAGTGCAAAGCGGTGAAACAAAGGATCCCATCTTTCTGCCAAGCCAACGTTCCATCAGCCTGGATGCGCTGCGCATATAGGTCACCATAGATATCGCGTTCGTCTCGCCATACAGCAATGAACCCGCCTTCTCCATCATAGACAACCGCAGCGTTTTTTTGAATTCCGTCCGCTGTACAGACTGGGACGCCTGTCTCTTGCCACAATTTCTTTCCGTCAGGAGAAATGCGTTGTGCGTAGAGTTGGTCATTAATAAAGTTTTCATATATCTGCCACACAACGATAAGACCACCTTTACCGTCTACCACGACACGCGGTTCGCCTTGCATGCCATCTTTTGGGGTGATGAGAAGCGGTTCATCCCATAGCGGTTTACCTTCCATACTTAGCCGAAACGCCATAATGTGCCAATTTTCAATACCTACAACGTCCCACCACACGACATAGAAGCCACCGTGATCATCTGCAATAAGGACTGGGTTACTCTGAAGTGATTCTGAGGGGTAAACGGGTATACCGTTCTCCTCCCATAAAATTATACCTGTCGATGTGATACGTTGAATATATAGGTCTTGAAATTCTGTGCTTCGGCGTTCATCTTCCCATACAATGATAGCACCACCCTCACCATCACTCAAAATTGCTTGTGTGGACTGGTCAGCGGCATTTGTACAGACAGGGGCTCCATCATTTTGCCAAAGCACTTTGCCATCAAAATTCAAAGCTTGCACATAAATATCCCAACTGCTTCCGTTACGTCTGTCGTTCCAGACGACAATGGCATGTGTGTCGTACCGTATCATGCGTAAACGGCGTTGATTCCTATCTGCAATGGATATCGGTAGACCTTCTACTTGCCACATTAGCGTATTCTTACTATCCACACGTTGAGCGTACACATCCCAATCTTTACCAGTACGGTAATCCTCCCATACTACAACAACGCCACCTTTACCATCAACAACAGCAGATGGAAAGAATTGACCATCTTTGGCAGTAGAAACAGATATTTGCTCGGATGCAGAAGTGGATTGAAGTAGAAAGAAAACTCCCACAAGGTATAAAGGAATGAATTTTGCCAACGGGAAACTTAGTCTATGAAAAGCGTTTTTGGTGTCCATAAATTGACCAACGTTCCTCTGGTAGAAAAATCAAATGCTTCCCAATTTTGGATAGGTAGTTCAATATGGGCAAGTGCAGCGGTGGGCATCCGCTCTATTCTTCCTGTTAGGTGCCGCACGAGTTGTTCCATCGTTGGATTATGCCCAACAACCATGACACGTTGATGTTTATTGGATAATGCTTGTAATTTTTCAATGTATACGCCCGGTGGGGCAAGGTAGAAACTTTCCAATCGCTTTATTTTTTTAGTATAACCAGATGCTTTAGCTACCTTAGTAGCGGTTTTTCTGGCGCGTTTCGCTGATGAGGTAAGAATACGATTTGGAATTAAATCTTGTTCGCGCAGATGTTTTCCCATACGCGGAGCATCTCGCTTACCACGTTTGTTGAGAGGACGATCATAGTCAGAAAGTTGTGGATTGTCCCAACTGGACTTGGCGTGCCGCAGAATGAGAAGCGTTTTCATTTTAAATCTCGTTGTGTTTATTACACATTATACCATTTCTAAAATAACTAATCTTAAAGAAATAGACCGTTCAATGTGAATGCCACACGCGCATTCACCAAGCGCAATTCATTGCGCCTCTTACATTGTCTTAAAATTTGTTACACAATTTCATAAATGAGAGTTTCTTTATTGGAATTGGTATTAGTTGTATCTACTACTTTTAAATCTGTGTCCAATCCATGATGACGCCTAAATATTTGTCCTTCTGATCGGTCAAACCATCATAAGCTGATTGTGCATCTTCGGGATTTATGACATGTGTTAGCAATTCCTCAACCTTGAATTTACCTTCCTTGATGAGCGAATAAACTATCTGTGAATTCCGTTCAAGCGAATGTTTCGACTCGCCGGAATGCATTGTAGGGTAAACCCATTCATGTGCACTTCGCAGCGTAATCGCCCCTAAGCCGATGAGATGCGAATAATTAAGTATCGCTGTAGCATTTGTGATATATTCACCGCGTGGCGAACCCAGCAGGATAACTTCCCCTTTGGTGCGAGTCAACTGATATGCCAATTCAACAAGGCGTGGATTGCCGATCGCTTCAACGGTAACTTCAGCTTTGTGTCCATCTGTTAAAGATTTGACGCGTTCAAGCACGTCTTCTTCGTCAGGATTAATCAGGTGTTGTATACCACACTTTCGCGCAATATCTATCCGTTGAGGCACACGTTCAACGCTAATGACTTTCATGCCTGCTAAATTAAAAAGTTGTGAGGCGGAGTTGCCAACTAATCCCAAACCGATTATGACAGCGGTATCACCAAATTCAACCGAGGAAACACGCAACGAAGTCATTGCCACCGTCGCCATCCGCACAAATGGAATCAGTTTAGCATCCATTTCCAACGGTGGTTTGAACGCCAGCATCACAGAGGCAGTTTTGACAATAGAAGCGTGTGAGCTATAACAGAAAGCGAAATCTCCAACAGCACACTTTGTTACATGTTCACCTACTTTTAGCACTTCACCAATAGCCGTGTAGCCTGACCCGTGCGGAAACCGAGTGCCGCTCTCTAAACCTGTATATCCTGCTCCTTCAGTACCTGGACTAATCAAGCTGTAATGTGTTTTGAGCAAAATCTGGTTCGATGCCAGTGTTTCGTCAAGTTCAAAATCCTCTAACGTTGCCGTGCGTTTCGCTGGCATGATTATCTGTTTGCCTTTCATGGCGTTGCTCCTCGTCAAGATTTAAGACTTCGTTTTGGTTTGCTTTATGATAACAAGGGCGAGTTAGCAAGTCAAGAACAATAATAAGTAAATCAAGGCTATTTAGTTTTCATCGTCAATTATCGTGAGCAGTTACTTCTGTGAAGATCGTTTACCTCGAAATAGAGAAACGACAAGTGCTTTGATGGTCTTAACAAAAATCAATATTACTATAATGACTATTCCGATCAAAATCACCCAATCTATCAGACTCAGCACATCATTCATAAATTCTGCTCTGGTGACTTTCCCTCGATGCTGCCGACTTGGAGACCATTGTGGAACATCAACACGAAATAGAGATTTTTCAAATCCAAAGAAATGTAGATATAACATTCCCACTACAGCTGTCGCTAATCCACTAAGGATTAAAAATAACTTATTTTTTCCCATCAGACACCCTCTTTTCACCTTTTAATACGAAAAGGACTGATATCAAATTCAGTTTCACCGGTTAGTGCTAACTCATACATGATTCGTCCGACAAGTGAACAAAATTTAAAACCGTGTCCAGAAAAACCTGCTGCAATTAACAGATCCAGACAGTGCGGATGTGCGTCAATAATAAAATCTTCGTCCGGTGTTTCTGTATAGAGACAAACTTCAGCGTGAACAGCATTTCCAAGATCGGGAATGCGTTCGTTTGAATAGGTATCTATGCGCTGGATGTAATCAGAGTCGGGTGTGCGATCACATATATCGGAGGAAACGGTCTGTCCCATCCCATGTCGGGCAACTTTTGCCCCGTTTTTCCCAAAATACGGAATACCGTATATATATTCACCATCAGTTGTAATCTCTGTGAAGACAGGAAATCGATCAGGTTGGAACAGAGCAACATCGGCAGGTTTGTAATAACAGACCTGCTGCTTCGTCACTGTGAGAGGTAGGTTCAGTTCTGTGAGTAGTGAGGATGTCCACGCACCTGCCGTCACGATGACTTTTCTACCACGAAACTGGTTATCCTCAGTATGGACGGTTGGAACATCTGCCTGCAAATCTATTCGGGTGACAGGCGTTTTTTCGCATACTTCTACCTCGTGTTTTTCAGCCAATTGCAGGTGAGTCAATACACATTCGGATGCATAGAGAAAACCGGTATCCTTCTGCCAGAGAATATCCATATCATTAGACACGCGGAATTGCGGGAACCGTTCTGCCAATTGTTTCGCATCCCACCATTCCGATTCAACACCTGCAGCATCTAAACTCTGCCGAACAGAAATCATGTATGGATTTCCGCTTTCACCTAAATTGACACTTCCGGTAATGAACAGCAACTGTTTTCCTGACGCTGATTCAAGATCGCGCCATTCAGCGTATGCAGTTTTCATCAATTCGGTGTAGAAAGGTTTTTCGTAAAAGAAGCGGATAATGCGTGTTTCCCCGTGTGAACTACCATAAGTATGTCCACGCTGGAACTGTTCTAAAACAAGCACATCCGCACCTGATTTGGCAAGGTGATACGCGGTTGCACTCCCCATGCCACCTGCGCCAATGACGATTGCGTCGTAGATATGAGATTGCATTCTTTGTTCTTAAAGTTTAGCGCGTTTACAAAACGCGCCTACAGCAGATTTTGGTGATTTATAGAATAAATAGACACTTTCACCCCTTGGTAGGCGGGGAATGCCTAAATGGCATTCATACCGTTGATTTGGAGGTTTCCTAACCTCGCTGATGCGAAGTGTATAAATAATTCTAAAATCTGCCACAAATTATTCATGAAGTGCGAACGGATTTGGTACGGTGTTAAAATTCTGATACCGATCTTCACCACGCAATAAAATCGGTTTCCACGGACGTTTCAGTGAATTATCTTCCGCTTGCTTCACTGATGGCGGGATATATCGGATTGTGAGACCGCAGCGTCGCCGTGTAGAATGGTTCGGCAAACTACCGTGGATTATCTGTCCGTGATGGATAGACATCTCACCTGCTTTTAAGATAAGATCAACCGCAGTCTCTGCATCCGCTTCAGTGACCGGAACTTCCTGATTGATGCTCAGTAGATTGCCTACCTGTTCAGATTTTCCGTGTTCTTGGATACCTTGATGATGGCTACCCGGAATTACTCGCATACATCCGTTTCCCGTATCGCTGTCATCTATAGCATACCATGCGGTAATCGCATCAGGTGGTTCAAGTCCCCAATATGTTACATCTTGATGCCATGCGACAAATTTCTCCCGCGGTCCATATTTGCAAAAAAAATGTGTAGCTAACAACATCACATCAGGTCCGATAAGTGCTTCTATGACATCAACAATTTTGGGATGTGACGCAAGTTCCCATATAAATTTATAATCAAAATGCCAATCTATCAGCCCGATTTCACATTTCTCTGCACCGACTTCTGCTTCTAACGCATCATATTCTTCCCGAAAATGTAAAGCCTCAGCATCTTCAGCAACATGGATACCAGTTAAATATCCATTTTTTTCATAATCTTCGGCGAGTTGTGTGTTTGTCTTTTCCATACGATGTCCTCTCCTATGATAGTTCTGGAAGTTTCCATTGGCGAAACCATTGTGAATCTTCTGGTGGCGGTTCACCGGTATTTTGCATCGTCTTAAAGGTTTTCAAAGCAGGTGTCACCTGTTCTGTCCAAATCTTTTCAACTTCTTCAAAGGTTACGGGTTGACGTTCAGAAATATTCTGTTGTGCGTAAGCATCAAGCAATTCTTGCATCTTGTTGCCAAGCCAAGTGACTTCATCGTTCACCATACGCTCACCGACACGACGGTCTGAGTCATAAGCATTGCCACCCATTGCGAAGTGCGGTCCTGGTTCGTCTTTTGCTGGCATCCGAGACATATCAACGCATTCCGGTTCTAATGCCCACAGCAAAGAGGTTTCAACCCTACCCGCGTGGTCTCCACCGTCACCTTGTTTGCTAAAACCGAGGTGGTTAGCCTCAAAATCAGGCAGTCCATACAAACGCATCGCAAAGTGAGGTTGGATTAAATCCAAAAGTGTTTTGAGGTCTTGCCAATTCGGCCCATAGTGTCCTGTGAGGAAAATAGCAGCATGGAATCCGAGCGCATCAGCAGCACGGACGTGATAGCACACATTTTTGAAATGCTGCCACGCAGGCATAGCCGTCAGCCAACTCCGTACTTCACCGACATTCTGTTGTGCCCAGTTCGCATACATCCCATGTTCATGGATGTGCCAATAATCGGGTGGTGCGACAATGCCACCGTGCTTTTGTGCTGCACGACAAGCAATTGCGTGTGCCTTCAGTGCATCCAGCCCAACGGTATTCTGTGGCCCGTGCGGTTCGCAAAGCCCATAAGTAAAGTAGACACCTGGGCATACCTCAAAAGCAGCTTCTAATTCATCAGGGAACATCCGTTCCCAACGCACCTCATCTTGCATAAACCTTCTCCTCTATTTGAAGAAATTCAGATTACAATTCCTACTCTTTCCAATCCTTGAAAACAACACCGCACCTCGGACACTGCGTTGACCAACCCGTTTGTCTTTGTGCACAATTCGGACAAGACGCTCTAACCCCGATACGGTAGGCATAAATCCAAACCGCTGCGCCGAAAGCAAGAACAAATATTAACATTATTATCATTTCAGCCATCTGTTTCTCCTTGAATCTAAATATCCAACAGAAAAACTTTATCCTAATCTGCTGCTCACTGATTTTCCATATTCAAAGTTCGGCAAATTTTCTTAGCGCCAGGAAGATTAGGTTGCAGTTCAAACGCCATGAGCAAAACCTCTCGTGCCTCAGTGAACAGATTGATTTCAACATAGAATTCAGCAATCTTTTTATACATCCATGCAGTTTCCCGCTTCGGTAGTTCTAATGTCTGAATTTTCGTTAATGGAAGCTGATCCATCTGCTTATATCCTTCAACACTGAAGTGATAGAGATAGATTCTTTTGAGACGTTCTTTTACCTCTTTAATAAAGTGCTTGAAACAGGGACGTTGCCCTTCCGCGGATAACAGAGACTCATAAATTTGCATCGCCAACTCTATTTTTCTGTGCCGTTCGGAAATAGAACCATTTCCATTGGAAAAACCGAGATTCTGATACGCTTCAGCAATAAGAAATTCACAATCTCGGCTATCTTCATAGTTGAAAAAATCGTCAATACACCATTTCGTGCCTTTCTTTTCACATCCTTGACGCAGCTGCTCATAAATGGAGATGCCAGTCTCGTAGTTTTGATGTAGTAGTGCTTGAAACAACAACTCTAACTTAGCAAAGTCTTGGTTTAGTTCGTTGAACCTATCATAATATGAGCGATATGATTTCTTCTGACGTTCAAGGTTCTGAAGTATCCGATCATAGTCAGATTTGCGTTTTTCGTCTTGCAGCACATCGTAAGCGTTACAAATCTCCCGGAACTTATGTTTGGCGTGTGCCACCTCATCCGGTCCAAAGTTGATGTGAAGTTTATCAGGATGGTATCGTTTGGCAAGTTTGCGGAAGGCTCGTTTTATTTCGGACGCACTCGCATTTCTACCAATCTCTAAAATTTGATAGTAGTTTGGAATTTGCATGGGTATACTAAGTCTACTGAATAGATATAGTATTATAATTCCATGTATTGTAGGTTTTGTCAAGTGGAAATTTGGAAGGTTGAAAGTATAAACTAATGGAGTATCTATTCTAACGTGAGTTTGATAAATCAGATTTTTGGACTCGGTGCGGTTCAGAAACCGCACCTTATGCGTCAATTTAGGGGTTTGCCACCCTGGTAGGCGCGTTTTGTAAACGCGCCGATCCCAGGCATTAGACGTTATGAACGGCGCGTTTACAAAACGCGCCTACCTTTGGGTAATAAATCGGGCTTAGAAAGCCCTCCCACAAGAGAGATGGTTCTTAAATTGACTGCTAAAAAGATTCGTGTGTTCTGGTCGTATTCTTACCGATGTTGAATCTAATCAAGGTTTAGATTCCATTATACCTTCTTATTTATGAGGTTAACTGCCAAAGAAGAACAAACCCGATCACAAGCATAATAGGGATATAGAAAGGCAGAAGTGTCTTTGAAAAAACGGCTTTTATCCAGTCACCATTCTGCTTATAAGAAGCGGTATTCATAGAGAAGTCTATCTCACCTTCGTCTTTTTCTCTAACGGCATCGTATAACCTACGGAAAAGTCGTTCTTGGTTGAGATAAAACCCGTCCAATAGCCAAAAAGAAACAGTAGGAATCGCAGCTAACCACACATAGGCAGGTTTAGAATCTTTTGTAGCAAAACCTAACACAGCCGCCACAAAAATAACCGTCCATCCTTTTAAGAAAAAGGAACTATTCGCCAGCCGATTGATGACATTTTGAATCAGTTCTAAATGCTTTAGTTTTTTTTCCATTGGTGTCTCCTACCTTTTTCCAACAAGGATACTTCATCTGGAATGTCTATGTTTGAAGTGAATTCACACCTAATTAACTGTTGCTATTATAATATTACATGGGAATCAAAATATCAAGAAAAAATCACAACGTTCCCAAAATATGCGGAACATTGGAGACTTTTGGATTATCTTTATAATACGGCACGTAGGAATCGCGCAGTATGCGATTCCTCTATCTCGGCGACTTCTTCAGGAGTGCCCATCGCAACAAGATTTCCACCACCTTCACTACCCTCAGGACCTAAATCAATAACCCAGTCTGCGGATTTTATAACGTCTATATTGTGCTCTATAGCAACAATCGTATTACCTGCATCAACGAGTTTATTCAGCACATTGAGCAGTTTTTGGACATCATCAAAGTGCAAGCCTGTTGTCGGTTCATCCATGATATAGAGGGTTGTACCGGTTTGGCGGCGGGCAAGTTCCTTCGCAAGTTTAACACGCTGTGCTTCGCCTCCTGATAATGTCGTCGCTGCTTGCCCCAACTGGATATAATCTAAACCGACATCTGCTAACGTTTGGAGTGGTCGTTTAATGCGATTGATGTTACTAAATAACTCAAGTGCTTCCAGTACTGTCATCTGTAATACTTCTGCGATGTTTTTGCCTTTGTAACGAACTTCAAGCGTTTCAGCATTATACCCTGTGCTGTTACAGTTTTCGCAAGGTATCCATACATCAGGAAGGAAGTGCATCTCTACCCGATTGAAACGTTGTCCGTCACACACTTCGCACTGTCCGTAGGAGAGGTTGAAACTGAAACGCCCTCTGTTAAATCCACGGAGTTTAGCATCCGGTAGTTCGGCAAACATTTCTCGGATTTTGGTAAATAAGTCAGTATAGGTTGCAGGGTTGGAGCGTGGAGTTTCACCAATCGGTTTCTGGTCAATATGGATAAGCCGTTCTATTGAATTCGTTCCTTGAACGCTGTCATACAATGCCGCGCCATAAGAATTATCCGAATTTCCGTCTCCTTTTCTGATAGATTTTCGGGCTTCCAAAGCGGGACGTAACGTGCCTTCAATAAGTGAACTCTTTCCACAACCTGAAACACCTGTAACACAAGTAAGCGTCCCATACGGTATCTTGATGTCAATGTTTTTTAGGTTGTTCGTCTTCGCACCAGACAACTTCAGCCATTTCCCCGACCCTTTGCGCCTAACAGCAGGAACGTGAATTTGCATTTCATCGGACAGATACGCTTGTGTCAATCCTTTATCTTGTGTATTAGGTGTTGTTCCGTTTGAATCCTCCGCATCTTTTGTCTGTGCTGTAGACGCTAAGACAGATTCACCGTCAGTAAAAGCAGTAGGTGAACCAGTAGCGATTATTTCGCCCCCTTGCTTACCCGCTTTCGGACCAAAATCAATAATGTGGTCTGCAGATAAAATCGTATCCCTATCGTGTTCAACGACAAGCACACTATTGCCAATATTACGTAAATTCTTCATCGCTAAAATCAATCGTTCTTGATCGCGAGGGTGCAGTCCAATACTCGGTTCATCAAGTATGTAGGTTACGCCAGTAAGTCCAGTACCAAGTTGACTTGCGAGTCGAATCCTACGGATTTCCCCACCAGAAAGTGTCGGCGCGGGTCTGTCTAACCCAAGATAACCGAGTCCAATATCCTCCAAAAACTTAAGCCGAATCTGAATTTGCCGAAGCAGTTGTGCTTCAAACTCCGGTGAAGTATGCGAATGGAGCGCTGTGTGCGTTGCTCGGGAAGTTGACACGTCTCTCACCTGATTTCTGGCTGCTTTTGCTTGTTCTGCCCCAGCAGTTGTAGTCAAATGTTTTTCAATCGCGTTTACTCGCGCAGCAAAAAATACATTGATGTCAGAAATCGGCATCGCCATCAATTCTGCAATAGTTGCTTCTGAGAACTTGACGTTGCGTGGAAATTCGTCTAACCGTGTGCCATCGCAATCTTTACATATTTCTTGGTCATCCGAAAGGGACCTACCAATCCCTTCGCATGAACTACAGGCACCCAATTTATTGTTAAAGGAGAAGTGTCGGGGTGTTAGCTGCGGAAAATTCCGACCGCATTTTGAACACATGGCATGTTCACTAAAAAAATGTCTATCGGGTTTCCCTTTACTTTTCTTTTCCTCTATAATAACAAAGCCGTTACTCTCCATAAGTGCTAATTCAACTGCTTCCGTGAAACGACTCTTTTCATCATCAGCAAGTTGGATGCGGTCTATCACGAGAAAGACTTCATGACGGCGCCGTTTATGGATTTCCGGTGCCTCATCAAGTCGGTAAATCTCACCATCAATTTGAACACGGGCAAAGCCTGTTTTCTGCAACCTCCGAAACGCATCCGCATAGTCCTCGTTCCCCTTCAGACCAGGAGTGCGTTCAGCACCTATCACCACCTCAGTTTCAGTCATCCGAGAAAGATTATCCGAGACTTTCCGGATGTTTCGGATACGAAAATTTGTAAGCGGTGCCAAGATATCCACTCTTTTTTCCGGTAAAAGTTGGAAAACATTTTCAACTATTTCCTGTGCGCTCTGTGGGAGAACCTCTGTTTGGCAATCGGGGCAATATGGCTGTCCCCATCTTGCATAAAGTGTTCGTAAACCGTCGTGAATTTCAGTAATTGTCGCTACCGTAGAGCGCGGGTTTTGACTTGGACTTGAGTGTGTAATGGCAATCGCTGGAGACAATCCCTCAATTTTAGACACTTTCGGTTTCTCCATCGTGCCTATAAATTGGCGTGCATAAGTACTCAGTGTCTCAATATAGCGACGTTGCCCTTCCGCATAGATCGTATCAAGCGCGAGCGAAGTCTTTCCAGACCCACTCACACCAGTGAATGCTGTTAACCTCTGATGCGGGATTTCAATATCAATACTTTTAAGATTATTTTCTTCCGCGCCTTGCACCATAATAGATTTGGGAACTTCGGATCCCGTTTCATCAAGTTCGTGTTGAAACTTGGAACCATTTTCTGCTATTTTCTGTTCTGTGTCCTCGGTTTTCCAAAGTTCGTATTCCCCGCGAAGTGCTTTCCCTGTATATGATTCTGGCATTTCAGTAACTTCTTCGGGAGTCCCGACAGCAACAATCTTACCGCCACCTGCACCCCCTTCCGGTCCCAAATCAATCAGATAATCTGATGAATTGATTACTTCAAGGTTATGCTCAACCACCACCACAGTGTTCCCTTCATCAACCAATCTGTGGAGAATAGTTAACAGTTTGTTTACATCGTCAAAGTGTAAGCCGGTAGTAGGTTCATCAAGGATGTATAACGTTTTACCAGTGCTGCGTTTGGAAAGTTCTTTAGAAAGTTTAATCCGCTGTGCTTCACCACCGGAAAGCGTAGGCGCCGGTTGTCCAAGTTTGAGATAATCCAAGCCAACATCGTGGAGTAATTGTAACCCTCTGGCTATTTTAGGTAGGTCTGCAAAATGATTGAGTGCAGTTTCAATATCCATTTCAAGTACATCAGAGATATTTTTTTCCTTATATTTAATAGTCTGTGTTTCGTTGTTATACCGTTTGCCGTTACAAACCTCACACTCTACCCAAACATCCGCGAGCAATCCCATATCGACTTTTTTCGCACCGTTACCGCTGCATGCTTCACATCTACCCCCAGGCACGTTGAAACTAAATCTTCCCGGTTTATATCCACGCAGTTTTGCATCTGGCAGGTTAGTATAGAAAGCGCGGATTGCATCAAATACCTTTGTATAGGTAGCCGGATTAGAACGGGGAGTCCGCCCAATAGGCGCCATATCAATGTTGATAATTTTATCAATAACATCAGAAACTGGAACAGCTTCCTCTCCGATGATACCCTGAATATTGTCATAGTCGCCAGGGACGGTTTTCGCTTTCATAAGGTCTCGGGCAAGCGCACTGTAGAGTATATCGTGGATGAGAGAACTTTTCCCAGAACCGCTCACACCTGTCACACAGCAGAGCGTGCCAACCGGAATTTTCGGACTAATTTCTTTTAGATTATTTTGACGGGCATTGCAGATTTGCACCCACTTTTCACCTGTTGGACGTCGCGATTCGGGATGAACAATCTCTTTTTCACCGCGTAAATATTGTGCAGTAAGCGAATCGTTCTCTTTTATCAACTGATCCGGAGTTCCCATACCAGTTATCTCTCCACCTCTTATGCCAGCACCAGGACCGAAGTCTACTATCCAATCTGCCACCAGCATTGTCGCTTCGTCATGTTCAACTACAATAACAGTATTACCTTGATTACGGAGGTTCATCAAAGTTTTCAGTAAACCGGCATGGTCGCGCGGGTGTAATCCGATACTCGGTTCATCAAGGACATAAGTTACATCGCGTAAACCTGCACCGACTTGACTCGCAAGTCGGATCCGTTGTGCTTCACCCCCAGATAAAGTCGGAGCAGAACGCGATAAGGTGAGATACCCTAAACCGACGTCCATTAGAAATCCTAAACGTGAGCGAATTTCTTTTAACAGTTCTGAAGCGATGAAAGCCTCACGATCCGGAAGTTCAAGGGTATTGAAGAAGGAAGTAGCGTCTTGAATTGACATATCCATAACATCAGTAATGTTGGTGTCTGCTATAGTAATGGCTTTAACCAATTGATTTAGACGGGTTCCGTTACACTCTCTGCACTCCATCTTAACAAAGTAGTCGGGTAGGTGAGAATTTCCATCACCATCTTCGTCTACGTCTAAAAAGAGAAAACGTTGTTCATGCGCCGGAATCAGTCCTTGAAATTTGCCACGAATACGTTTTCCTTGCCGTCTACTGTCCTTTGACGGTTGACGAAAAGTAAGCAAAGTGTCACCTGTCCCATAAAGAATAGCCTGCTGCTGTTCCGGTTTCAGATCTTTCCACGGCGTTTTTATGTTAAACTTTAAATGTGACGCGAGGGACTGAGCTACCATCCTTTCTTCAGGACCGGGTTTTTTCCACAAGGTTATCGCGCCCTCTAAGATAGACACCGTTTCGTCTGCAACAATTAACTTCGGAGAAATTGCCATTTGCACTCCTAATCCACGACACTGTTCACACATCCCATAAGGACTGTTATAGGAAAAGTGGCGAGGCTCAGGTACATCATAACTAATTTGGCAGTTTGCACAGGCATACTGTCTACTAAACAGCAGATCCTCCCCTTCCGATCCTTTTCGTGAGGTGTCGCTATCTGAAGACACGACATTCACAATCAGGCTGTCATCTCCGAGGGAGAGTGCTGTTTCTACTGCGTCAGCAACACGGCTATGGATGTTATCTTTGATGATAATCCTATCAACGACTATATCAATGTTATGGGTTTGATTCGGATTGAGAGCAATGTTAGAACTGATTTCATGGACTTCACCATCAATTCGGGCGCGAACGAAGCCCATCTTACGGGCGTTTGATAACTCTCTGCGATATTCGCCGCGTCTGCCTCGGACGATAGGTGCTAAAATCATCAAGCGTGTGCGTGGTGGAAAACTCAGAATATGTGAGACAATATCAGCAATCGTTTGTGAGCCAACTTGTTGTCCACATTCAAGGCAGTGAAATTCTCCTGCGCGGGCAAATAGAACGCGAAGATAATCGTATATTTCGGTTACAGTCGCAACCGTTGAGCGCGGATTATGTCCTGTAGAACCTTGATTGATGGCAATGGAGGGGGACAAACCGACAATCTTGTCAACTTCTGCTTTACCGAGTTGTCCTAAAAACTGACGTGCATAAGCGGAAAGCGATTCAATGTACCGCCTCTGTCCTTCTGCATACAACGTATCAATAGCAAGTGAAGATTTGCCGGAACCGCTGACACCAGTGAAGACTATCAGTTTATCTTTTGGGAGTTGAATATCAATGTTTCTTAGGTTGTGTTCTCGTGCGCCGTGTATGTCAATTGACGCGTCTGCCATAGCATTATTTCCCTCTTCTTAATGCTGTCGGATTTCGGATGGGGATTAGAAACCTTTGTTGATGGGTTCCGATGCCGACTGCAATACCTAACCCGTGGTAGGAGCTTGCTTTATATCACATACTTTTCTTTTACTATAGTTCTAAAAAACCGCCTAATTCTTTCAGTTTACGCACATCTCTCCGCCAGTCCGCTTTAACAGTTACGTATAATTCCAAATAGACTGAAGTGTCCAAGAACTTCTCTATATCAAGACGTGCTAATTCTCCAATTCGTTTAATCAACTTTCCGCCTTTACCAATAATTATCTGCTTTTGTGTTTGCTTTTCTGTATAGACGATTGCTCGGATATAAATAATCTCTTCAGTGTTGCGGCGTTGTCTTTTTTCAAATTCCTCAACAACAACAGCAGACGCATAGGGAACCTCCCGTTGCGTGATAAGCATAATTTTCTCCCTGACTGTTTCGGAGATGAAAAAACGTTCGGGTAGGTCGCTGAGTTGATCTTCCGGAAAATAGAGAGGTCCAGGTGGCAAATATGAACTCACCTGTTCCAAGAGAAGTTGCACACCATCACCCGTTTTAGCGGAGATCGGCATCATATCATCAAATTCAAATTTCGCGCTGAAATTTTCAAAAAGAGGTAGAAGCATCCGTTTATCGACTATATCAACCTTATTAAGAACAAGAATAGTTTTAACAACTTTGGCACGAGGTAGGCGTTCTATAATTGTGTCTTCAATCTCATCATTTCGGTGTGCAACATCAACCACAAAAAGCACGACATCTGCATCACGTAAAGCTCCATAAGCTGTCCGAACCATCTCTGATTGTAAACGATACTTCGGGTCCATCAACCCTGGTGTATCCACAAAAATCATCTGATGTGTGTCAGTCGTGACAATTCCGCGAATCTGATTACGAGTTGTTTGCGGTTTTGGCGTGACTATCGCTAATTTCTGTCCTAAGATAGTGTTCAGCAATGTAGATTTGCCAACGTTCGGCGCGCCGATGATGCTTACATATCCAGACCTAAAGTTTTGATTTTCAGATATTTGTTCTGAACCTTGATATGAGGATTTTGACATGTTTTTTTAAATGGGACAAAAAATAATTTCTCTGATGAATCTTCTTTCTCTAACTGTCTTTTGAAAAATCGTGACTACACGAAGGACACTTAGGAATATCTGTTATTATCCTTCTACCACACCCTATGCAAAATCGTCCCGCATAAAACAATTTCTTGCGGTATCTGCGTCCGAATCTATCGGTTTCTGTGTAACTTAAGCTCCGAATATCTAATTCTGAAAAAAGGAACATATACACGAAAATTCCAACTATTACTGGAAAAGGCAATAGAAAAATGTAGAACAAACCCATTACAACCTTCCAAAATGTATCCAGCAATATCCTAAATGCCAGGTTTCCAGACAATCATTTTTACCTTCTCGGACGCGCAGGTATCTTTGTCTCCGCTGATTCGTAAATCAGATCCATCAATTCAGATTGAATAATTCCATTCATCGGATTGGTCCGTGGTTCCGCTCTTCCCAAGATAGCATCAATGAAGTTGTCATCCGGGTTGCCAGCGGACATCTCAGGTGTAATCGGAGGCGGATCTAATGCCTCGCCACCTTTCCAAACACGAATCCAGCCGCCACCCCATCCATCAACTTCAATTCTGCCGTTGTCAAAAATTAACGCCATGTGCGTGCCACCAGGACTCGGACAATTCCCGCTTATCACCATTGAGGCAAGCACACCGTTCTCAAACTTGATGTTAATTGAGGAATTGATGTCCACTTCCGTTTCCTGGTTGTCGGTATAAGCATATACTTCTTCGACTTTCGCTTCCACAGTCCAGCACAGACTATTAAGGAGATGTGCACCGCTATCGTAAGCTTGTCCACCGCCAGAAAGTTCCGGTTTTTGCCGCCATGCCCCGGTTGTGGCGCGTTTCCAATTTTGTGTAATATAACCTATGACCAACTCCAGTTTGCCGAAATCGCCATTGCGGACAATCTCGCGGATATATTGGAAGTTTGCCGAGCAAGGTGTATTGTAACCGATTGTCAATATAAGTCCCGTCTCTTCAACCTTTTCAGCAAGTGTATACGCATCTTCGGAGGCGGTGACCATCGGTTTTTCCATCAAAACGTGGCAACCTGCTTCAAGTGCCTGCATGCCTTGCTCAAAATGTAACGTATGTGGCGTAGAAATTACCACTGCATCTGGTTCGGTCTCTTTGTGCATCTTCGCTATATCATCATAAGCCTTCGGACGCGGGGAAAGGTCGGATAGATTACGGTCAATATAGCCGTTAGCAATGTCAGTATTTACATCGCAGGTACCGACGATTTGCACATCGGGGTTTCCGTTCATCCGCCGCGCGTGTCCCGAAGAATTGCCGCCACATCCTATCATGGCAAGCCGAATTTTTGACATAATTACTCCTAAATTGTTATAATGTATTTTAGTCCAATAAAAGCTCAATTCAATGTCTAAGCAGTTTTCGCTAAATCTTCTACGCTCAACGCACCTTCACCAAAAACACATCTAAAAGACCCACCGCGATGCGAACGCGTATCGCCATGCATGTAACAGACACTAAAAGCACGCCGTGGAATATCTGTCTGGTTCGTGCCGGAACTGTGAAGCATCCAATTGTGCAGCAAAACAACCTCTCCTGCCTCCAATTCTAATGGCAGCGGTGTAGCGTTTTCAACGATGTCGTCAATCTGTTCCTGTGTGAGAAATCCAGAACCGTGGGAAGGATTAATAAGGTCGCTGTGTGAACCGGGAATAATGTGTACACATCCGTTTTCAATCGTTGCTGGATCTAAAGCGGTATAGATAGTAATCTGTGGGTCACGGTCAAGGTCTGTCCATCTATCTTGATGCCAAACAAGATAAGTGCCTTCGTGTGCTGGTTTGTTCATAAACATCGCACGGAAACATAGTATTGGGACACCTTCCCCGTAGATTTTTGCACAAACTTCCTTAAAGATAGGATTTTGAAGATATGTTAAAAAGTATGGGTCAAATTCAAGATTCTGAATTTTCCGATACAACAACGTTGCACCCTTATGTCCTGAGGATTGAGGT
The DNA here is from genome assembly GCA_965219695.1 of Candidatus Poribacteria bacterium. Classification (GTDB taxonomy): domain Bacteria; phylum Poribacteria; class WGA-4E; order WGA-4E; family WGA-3G; genus MSPOR6. Next base: position 503,272 of record CBDCOJ010000030.1, read on the forward strand.
CCAGGTCTGCCTGTTCCAGGTTCCCTATCAAGTTGCATCATGATTTGGTTATAATCAAGCGGCGCTTTGCCGAGCATGATGTCGTCCATGCGTTGTTGTAACTGTGCTAATTCATCATCAGTGGCAACTTGTCCAATGCGAACATAGCCGTGTTCTGTAAAATGTTCCCACTGCTCATCTGTTATCAGTTGTTCCATTCCTTTCCTCCAACCATGTGAGTGTATGTTTATAAAATCCTTTTCATTACTGTGTTCATATATTAAAGTATAGCATGAAAGTATAACACAATTACTAATAAAATTGAAAAAATTAATCAATTTTCTGCACTGAATAAAATAATGCAACATTTTTTGATCTAAGGTGCGTCTAATTAATCAAGGGATGAAAAAACTCCGGAGGATTCCCATGAAAAAGAAAGATGCTGAACTGATTCAGCGAACATTAGACGGTGACCAATCAGCGTTCACCGCCTTAGTAGAAAAATATCAAAAGGGCGTACACGCGCTGGCATGGCAAAAAATCGGTGATTTTCATATCGCACAGGAAATTACACAAGACGCTTTTCTGAGGGCATACCAGAAACTCAAAACTTTGAAAAACCACAATCTATTTTCTGGATGGCTCTATGTAATTGCTACACGCTTGTGTTGTGAATGGCTCCGAAAGAAACGCCTGCCGATGCAATCCTTAGAAACCGTTGATAGCAAAGAGGTGGACCAAGTGGCTTATAAACGATACGTGGAAGAGCAGCGAGAAACGGACATCAATGAAATTCGGCGTGAACTGGTAAGAGATCTGCTCAAAAAATTGCCAGAGAGTGAACGAACAGTGATGACGCTCCACTATCTTGGGGAAATGACATGTGAATCTATTAGCGAGTTTCTCGGTGTATCTCCCAATACTATTAGGAGTCGTCTTAGCCGCGCCCGCAACCGACTTAAGAAAGAGGAAGCAATGATTAAAGAAAACCTTAGCAGTTTCCAACTGCCGACACAAATGACAGAAAACATTATGAAAGAAATATCACGACTTAATCCGGTAACACCTTCTGGCAGTAAACCTCTCGTGCCATTAGCAATGTCTGCTGCTTCTGCCGTTTTAGTCTTATTACTGATGGGACTTGGCACACAACGGTTTAGTGATTTTCAGAAACCGTACAACTTAAACGCACAATCAGAACAGACGATTGAAATCTCTGAAGCACAACTTGTAATTGATTCTCCAGCAAAACTATCAGTTAGAAATCAGATTGGACATGTGGATTTAACAGGTAAGAGCAATGGGGTAGGACAGAAACCTGATGATCCGCTATTCGCTGCAGCAAATGCAGATGAAACTGAGATCTCAAAGGCAAAACAACAGTGGGTTCAAACAAAAGGACCGGAAGGTGGTTCAGTATCTGGCCTCTTCACAACAACACGTGGAGACGTATACGCAGGCACACGGCAAGGCCTATACAGGCTCACCGATGATGGGACTGCGTGGAAACTAATTAATAACATTAAGGGACCTTCACATACTTTACTGACACCTATACCAACGTGGTGGCCCGTAGTAGAACGGCAGGATACACTTTATCTTGCTACCAACACAGAAATTTTAGCTTCCAGAGATAGAGGTGAAACATGGGATGCACTTTGTGAGTGTCCAAAAGGTCAGCATGTCGGCATGGTGATAACGGATGGAATCCCAGGCGCGCAAAGCGATTTGGCGGTCTATCTTGCTACCACTAACGGGATATATCGCACAGATAATTTTGGTAAATCATGGACTCCATTGCCTGAAGGGCTAAAAGACAAGAAAATTTCTGCAATCGCCGCGATTGAAAATACCGTCTTTGCGGGTACCGATAAAGGACTCTATCGCCTCAATTCAGATACGTGGGAGCAATTGCCTATCAATCCTGAGGAGGCACAAGATAACACACTGAATATCGTGGCGTTAATAGCTACAGAAAACCATCTCTATGTTGCAGCAAAATTGGGATGGGTGTATTTTGCGGATGACCTATTATATAAAGTCGGTTCAGAAGGTCCCATCACAGCTATTATTTCACCTTCTGATAAGGAATTGCAAGACTGGATGGAAAATGAAGGTCAGAGAATCGCATGGTCCCTTTTACACTCAACCGACCGCGGTAATTCGTGGAAATATATCACTCCGAGGCATGATTCTCCTAACAAGAAACAGCTTCAGAACCGTCTGCTCAAGATTACCGCATCCGGAGAAAAAGTGATGGTGATAGACGGTGAGAACCACTTCTACTCAACTGATGCTGGTGAAGCGTGGACATTTTCAGTTGATGCAAGTAAAAAAATAAGTAGTGCTACCGCTGCAGTGCAGTCGAATGCAAGTACTTTCTTTACAAGTGGAATATACGGAATTCATCGATCAACTGATAGCGGTAAGTCGTGGCATCAATTTAATACCGGACTTGTGAATACAAATATTCAACAATTAATTGTACTTAACGGGATTCTCTATGTAAACACAGAAACAGGACTTGTGTATTCAATTGATGGTGGAGAATCGTGGACACCCTTTTCCAGCGATACGAGTAACCTCATACATATTGAAGAATTCAATGGAGAACTCTATGCAAGTAAAGGTAGAGAAGATACATCTCGTTTTTTGCGATTGACTTCCGAAGGAAATAGCTTCACAGATATTCCAGGAGTACCTGTTTTGAAAAATGTACTCAGTTTGACAAAGAGCCAAAATTCGTATGAGTGGATTGAGGTTAGGCAAAACAAAACCCACAAAACCGAATTTTTGATTGCGCCCGGACCCAGAAGTTTCATTGTTACAGACACGGCTTACTACGTAAATTACCAAAACAAACTCTTTAGATGGCGTATTGGAACCCTGAATTGGTACAACACGGGAATAGCGGATATAGGTGGACCTTTTCATATAGACTTAAATTCCAAATTTGTCATTGCTAAGAATTTATGGTTTACCGTTTCAGGAAAAACAGTTTACGTAGGCAAACGGGATGGACGCCTCATGCAATCGTTTGATGAAGGTGACACTTGGAACGATATTACACCAAATCTGCCATTTTCTGTCGAACGGTTTCATGCAATTACTTTCGCAGGTAAAAACGTCTATGTAGCAACAGACAAAGGTATTGTTCGGTCAAGTAATGGCACTGACTGGCACATACTCACCGATGTAGAAAGAACACCTCTCGTTATGAATAGATTGGCAGTGGATGACACAACGGTTTACGGCGAGTCTGAGCAAAAAATATATCAATTAGACGGAAATACTAACATGTGGCAGCAAGTCACGCCAGAAATACCATATTCTGTTTCTTGTCTTGATGTTGATGGAAATACGATCTATGTTGGAACGTTTGGCAGTGGTGTGCTACGTTTTATGCTTGACGAATAGTTTTGACCTAACCTCCGAACCTATATTAGGCGTGCTCCAAAGCGCGCCTTCTTCTTTGCACGAAACACTATCTAAACACATCAAATGATCCTAACCTACAATGTAGGTGCGTTTTGTAAACGCACCGTGCTCAGAGTTAAAAACGATATTGGCGGCGCGTTTTCTAAACGCGCCTACCGAGGGTGGTGGAATGCTAAATTGACACTAATAGGTATAGCGAGCGAAACCCAACAAATCCGTATAATTCACCAAATACCACACACCGAATAACATACACGTATTCGCAGTTGATTCACGACGAGATCGAAAATTATGCACCTTTTTTTCATAAATTTGCGTCATGTATATATAAAAGCATGGTTCATAATAAATTTTGTAATTTAATCAGCGCGCTAACAAAATACACCTACTTTTCTATTTCACCATAGACACCAAGGCAGATAATAATATGAGACGCATTTTGATATTTATTTCAATCGCTGTTGGAATCTTGATATTTATAGGATATTCCTTAGAAAGTTTGCCAGATCAATCTAAACAACAAAGTGATGCGAATTTAAAACCGATTTTAGAAGATAAACCTGAAAAATTCAAAGTTTACCTTAAAGTTGTTGCTGAAAATGATTTGAAACCGTTGTTCACAGAATCTATTTTGCAAGCATTTAACGAATTCCCAATTGTCTCTGTCGTTTTTGAATATGAACAAGATGTATCATTCGCAATGTCCGTTGTTGTCGTTCAAGCAAGATCAGTTAAAGGCAAAACGGGAAATATCGGTGTCTGCTCACACGCTCAAAAATATTTTGACAATACCGTTCTGAAACCAGATGTTGCTGATTCAATTTGGAAACGAGTCAATAGCCAGACAGAAAATCTCATAAAAGATTCTCAAGTTGGAATGTTTTTAAGCAATGTCGAAAGTATAGATAAAATTGCAAAAGATATTGTCGCTAACTTCAATGAAAAATTCTTTGAAGAAAGCGGCGGACAATAATTATTGTAACATTTAACATTGTACAATGCCCTGCAGATTCTTACTGCTAACTCTTACCAACATTTTACATTCCCTTCCTGATTTACTTTGCGCCTCCCCGATTTGCTATAGTTGGCAATTGTCCAACTATATGCTATCCTTTTAAAACCAAACTTTCCATTGTAGAAATCTCCTCATAATTTTATACTGAAAGAAACAGCACAAAATTAGTCTTTCTCTTTCAATCACGTACTTTTTTCCCATAAATGCAACCTTCATAAGCCAAATAGCATCTTTATATTAAAAGATTAGACTATTTGTGAGGTGTTCCATGAAACATGATGATGCTGAATTGATTGAACGCACACTTGAAGGTGACCAGCAAGCGTTTGCTGCACTTGTAGAAAAATACCAAGAACAGATACACGCGTTGGCGTGGCAAAAAATTGGTGATTTTCACATCGCACAAGAAATCACACAAGATGCCTTCATCACAGCGTATCAAAAACTTTCAACGCTCACACATCACAACCGATTTGCGGGATGGCTCTATGTCATAACCAGTAATAAGTGTAACATGTGGCACCGAAAGAAAAAACCGAAACTCCAGTCTCTTGAAGAGACTGACCCTATGGAGTTGGAAGAAGTGTATTATTCAGAATATGTATCTCAGCAACGTGAAGAAGCAGCGAACCAAAACCGGCGAGCAATTGTTCGTAAGCTACTCAATAAACTCGGAGAGAGTGAACGAACAGTCGTAACAATGCACTACCTTGCAGGCTTAACGTGTGAAGAAATCGGCAAGTTTTTGGGTGTATCTCCGAATACGGTTAAAAGTCGACTGCATCGCGCCAGAGAGAGGTTAAAGAAGGAGGAAGTCGTGATTCAAGAAAATCTTAGCAGTTTCCAACTGCCAGCACAATTGACAGAAAACATCATGAAGGAAATTTCACATCTCAGCCCTGTAATACCTTCAGGAAGTAAACCTTTGGTACCGTTAGCAATATCCGCTGCCTCAGCCATTTTAGTTGTTTTACTGATAGGCTTTGGTGCGCAAAATCTAATTCGGTTTCAAAAACCATACAGTTTAGAGGCAACCTCAAAACCAATGGTTGAAATCGTTGACACATCAATAGTTTTGGAATCTCCAGTTAAACCGGCAGTTAGCAATCAAGTGGGTCGTTCCGATATACTCAGTAACAATGATGGAACGGGACAGAAACCGGACACATCTCTATTTGCTGCAGCACAATCGGATAATGCAGAAATCTCAACGTCAAAAGCACAATGGGGTCAAACTAATGGTCCTTATGGAGGAGATATCAGTACACTTTTTGCAACTTCTGAAGGTATACTGTTAGCTGGGACAATGAATCACGGAATTTTTCGTTCAACAGATCTTGGTGATTCTTGGGCACCAGCGAACGTGGAATTACCTGACATATACGAAGGTCATGGCGTGTCAGCTTTGGCATTTGCGCAGAAAGGAGATACGATCTATGCAAGTGTTCCTCCAAAGTTATATGCGTCAACCGATACAGGGAAAACGTGGTCCCATGTTCCAACCGATCCACAACATAGCACAATCTCCGGTATCGTAATTATTGGTAACCGTATATACATCAGTTCATCTCCAGGAGGAGGTGGTGTAGGAGGTGTATGGTATTCAGATGATGAGAAGTCTTGGATACCAATGAACGATGGTTTGACAGATGTAAGGATACGTGAATTCGCAAATATTGGTACCACCCTTGTTGTCGGGACTGAAGAAGGAGGCGCATTTCGAAAAAAGGCAACAGAGGATTCATGGCATCCAATCAATTCAGCATTTAGTACACAATCGCCTAACCGACAACAAATCAATAAAGTGCATGTAGAATCTGAAACAGATCCATCTCAAGAACCGCAGCTACCATCAGTTATCCGTGTTGACTCATTTGCTGTCATGGATAATCTACTTTATACTGGCATGAATATAGGAGAAGGTAAAGGGGTATTCCGAGATGGGGGACTTTTCCGGTCTGATGATGAGGGCGATTCTTGGACACGTATCACCGCTAAAGAGATGCAGCATACCGTTGAAGCGTTGGATGTTTTCGGATCAACACTGTATGCCAGTACGTTTGGTGGTGGTGTTTTCCGTTCAAATGACAAGGGTGATTCTTGGATACCCGTCAGTGAAGGTATGACAGATGAATTAGTTATCACATTAGTGGCAGTTGATGATGAGACTGTTTTCGCGGGAACGATGGAAGTAGGTGTTTTCCGCACAAAAGATGGTGGTAATTCATGGATGGAAGCAAACACAGGAATAATGAGCACCTCTGTAGTCGATTTGGAAGTTTTGGGAGACAGAATTTACGCGTTTGCATTAGCAGGAAGTAGACTTCTTTATAGTGCAAATGGTGGCGAATCGTGGGAATCCGTGGAGGTTCCTCCAAAACCGATTGATTTCAGTTATTCACGGATATCTGCTTTGAATGGAAAACTATACGTTGGTGCCACGAGATTTGATCCGAACAACGTTGTCGGTGGTATTTTCCAATTAGATGAACAGAACAACGCATTGATCGAAATTAAAACGGACATAGAAATGTACGCAATAGAATGTATGCATATTGTAGGGACAACTTTCTATGTTGGCACACAAGGACAGGGAGTCTTTCTCTGGAATGAAGGTTGGGATTCGTGGCTTAATCTCGGATTAGAAGGTCAATGCGTTACTGAGATTTCGCTAAGTGACGCTAATATCTATGCCAGGACAGACGAGGGTGAAATCTATCGTCTGAAGGACGATGAAAAACATTGGGAACTTGTCAAAAATACGATGGCGCATAGGCGATTCGCAGCATCAAGAAAAATTGACAATAAACGCTATACACTGTCAGCACGAGAAGGGCTAATGCGGTCATTAGACGATGGTAATTCCTGGACCCAATTAAACGATGGTATAGAGCATGTATCAATTGAAACTGTAGAAAGTGGTGGCACTGACTTCTACATCGGCACAACACAGCATGGGGTTTTCAAATGGCTCCATAAAGATGAGAAGTGGGAACAGTTGGGTTCGCTAAGTCTACCAGTTCAATCGTTAGCGGTATTGGACGGATTTCTCTACGCTGGTACTCAAGCAGGTGTCCATCGTATTCAAATTAAGAAATAAACTGTTTATAGTTGATTTGCAATTTACATTACTCTTTTTAGGCGCGCTTTGTAAGCGCGCCTACCAATAGATTATAATGCGCTTCTATTAGTAGGTGTGCCTTTTTTAATTCTCCATAAATCCTCTTCTCATTTTTGAAAAAATTATCGTTTTCCCTCCAAATTTGCATTTTTTTCAAAAACATGCAATTCTTTCCCACAAAATCGCGTTTTTAATTATAAAGAGTGCTATTATTTCTAATTGCATTTTTCTATTCTTTTTCTGTATGAAGGTGTACGATGAAAAACAATGATTCTGAATTAATTCAACGCACATTAGAAGGTGATCAACATGCTTTTGCTCAACTTGTAGAAAAATACCAGGAGCAGGTACACACCCTTGCGTGGCAGAAAATTGGTGATTTTCACATCGCACAAGAAATTACACAAGATGTATTCATCACTGCATATCAAAAATTCTCGACCCTCACACACTACAGACAATTTGCAGGATGGCTTTATGTTGTTACAAACCGAAAGTGTATTGCGTGGCACCGAAAGAAAAAAATTGAAACGCAATCAATTGATGAGACAAATCCCGCTGAGTTGGAAGAGGCACATTATTTAGAATATATGACCCAACAACGCGAAGAAGCAGCAAAAGAAAAACGCCGTGCTATCGTTCAAAAACTGCTCAGTAAGCTACAGGAAAGTGACCGTACAGTGATGAGTCTCTATTACCTCGCTGAAATGTCATGTGAAGAAATTGCTGAGTTTTTGGGTGTGGCTCCCAATACGGTACGGAGTCGACTCCACCGTGCACGTAACCGATTAAAGAAGGAGGAAGCCGTGATTCAAGAAAACTTGAGCAGTTTTCAACTGCCAACACAATTGACAGAAAACATCATGAAGGAAATTTCACAACTAAAATCCACAACTCCGTCTGGAAGTAAACCATTAGTACCGTTAGCAGTTTCTGCCGCATCAGCAATAATAGTTTTTCTGCTAATAGGCTTTGGTGCGCAAAATCTAATTCGGTTTCAAAAACCATACAGTTTAGAGGCAACATCAAAACCAATGATTGAAATCGTTGACACATCAATAGTTTTGCAATCCCCTGCTAAACCCGCGGTTAGCAATCAAGTGGGGCGTTCTGATGTACTCAATAACAATGATGGAATGGGGCAGAAACCGGACACATCTCTATTTGCTGCAGCACAATCGGATGAAGCAGAAATCTCAACGTCAAAAAGGGAATGGAGGCAAACCAACGGTCCGTATGGCGGAAATATTCGTACACTTTTTGCGACTTCTGACGGTATACTTTTTGCTGGAATAGGAAACCAAGGCATTTATCGCTCAACAGATCTTGGTGATTCTTGGGCACCAGCAAATACTGGATTATACTACGTGCACGAAGGTCATAAAGTTTATCTTTCGGCTTTTGCGCAGAAAGGAAACACAATCTACGCCGGAGTTCGTTCACCAGCAACATTATATATGTCAACCGATACCGGGAAAACATGGTCCCATGTTGCAACCCACCTACAAAATACCACAATCACTGGTATTGTAACTGTTGACAACCGCATATATATTAGTACCAGTCCAAATGGTCGTGGCGTAGGAGGTGTATGGTATTCAGATGATGAGAAGTCTTGGATACCAATGAACGATGGTTTGAAAGATTTAAGAATTCGTAAATTTGCAAATATTGGTACCACGCTTGTTGTTGGAACAGAAAACGGCGTTTTTCGCAAAAAAGCAACCGAAGATTCGTGGCGCCCTATCAATTCAGGATTTACTAAGCGACTATCTTCGTCAGGAATTCGCGTCGACTCAATTGCTGTTATGGACAATCTGCTTTACATGGGTGTATATATGGGAAAAGATGGAGAAGATGGTGGGCTCTTTCGATCTGATGATGAAGGTGATTCGTGGACACGCATCACCGCAAAAGAAATGCAACGTAGTGTAAATTCGTTGGCAGTTTTCGAATCTACACTGTTTGCAAGGACTGGAGGGGGTGTTTTCCGTTCAGATAACAAAGGAGATTCTTGGATACCTATTAGCAAGGGAATCATAGATAAAGTGGGTTCAGGATTAGTGGTAATTAGTACCGACACTTTTTTTGTCAACACTACTCACCAAAAACCATGGTTGCGAATAAAAAAGTCAGATAATAGTGTTAACATTGTTTTCATGCCCACGTTTGAAGGCAGTATTTTTCGCACTACAGATGCCGGTAATTCATGGGTGGAAGCAAATACTGGTATAACGGAGACATCTGTGGTCGATTTAGAAGTTGTGGGAGACAGAATTTATGCGTTGACAGACAATAGACTTTTTTATAGTACAAATGGTGGGGAAACCTGGGAACGAATTGAGATTCCTCCAAAACTGTCTGAATTCCGCTTTGCTAAGATTTCCATTTTTAATGAAAAATTATACATTGGAGCCGCGAGATATTCGCGCAGCAATGGAGGACTCGTTGGTGGTGTTTTCCAATTAGATGAGCGAAACAACTCATTGATTGAAGTTAAAACGGACAGAGAGATGTATGCGATCATAAGTATGCATATTGTAGGGACAGCTTTCTATGTTGGGACAACACATGGACAGGGAGTCTTCCTCTGGAATGAAGGTTGGGATTCATGGCTTAATCTCGGATTAGAAGATCAAGCCATTGACATTACTCAAATTGCAGTAAGTGAAACCAATGTCTATGTAAAGACACAGCATGGTAAAATCTATTGTCTGAAGGACCATCAAGGACCTTGGGAACTTATCAAAGATAAGAAGGCAAATAGACGGTTCGCAGAATCAAGAAATGTTGACAATAAACACTACGTACTGTCTGCACGAGAAGGATTGATACGGTCTATAGATGATGGTAATTCATGGACTCAACTAAACGCTGGCATAGAAGATATGTCAATTGTAACTGTAGAAATTGATGGTAATGAATTCTACCTCAGCACAACGCAAAATGAGATTTACAAGTGGAGTCATAAAGCTGAGAAGTGGGAACAGTTAGGTTCACTAAGTCGTTCTGTTCAATCGTTAGCAGTATTGAACGGAGTTCTCTACGCTGGTACAGAAGCTGGTGTACATCGCATTCAAATTGAGAAATAAAATGTTTACAGTTGATTTACAACTAATATTATTCTATTTCGGAACGCTTACATAGCGTACCTACCGGGTTTGGATATAAATTAGAAGGTTGCGATTTGGGATTGATCCTACCGATCTCCGATTCCCGAACAATGGCACTTCAGAAACATAAACTCATTATTTTAACAACAACTCTAACAGATGAGGTGCAACAATGATTAAACAATATAGTTGGAAACATCTTGGAATTGCGTTTGTCTTGACAATCGCTTTATGTGTGGGGGTTTTTCTTTATAATCAATGGGACCTCACACGTTTTAGAAAGAAGTTGGTAGAAGGGACAACTCATACCTCACAGAAACATCAGTCAGAAAAGTCTGGTGAAACACCTCAACAACCAACAACATTAGCCCCGTCTGAAACATCTGACTCTGAGAATAACAAAATAGAAGAAACTGACAATGAAGAAAAGGATGTGGAAGAGGCTACATTTTATGACTTTTTAGATTTTCTTGACGAACTTGAAGAGGAAGAAGTAGTCAAGCTCATCGAAAGTCTTGATTTAGAAGAGGATGAGAAAAAGACGATTGCAGAACTTACAGAACAGGAATCTGAAAGTACAAAGGATATTCATCCAAGTAACATGATTGTTGACTTGATGGAATCAGGAGTTGCGTCTCTTGCTGGTCTGATTGAACTGATGGAAGAATCAACAACCGTAATGCCAGAAAGTGTTCAGGAAAGATTCGAACCAGTATTGCAGACACTCCGAACTATGCAGGAAAATGGTGGTGGATTAATATTTCACCGTCCCCCATCAGACACAAGTAATTTTATACTTTACTTCATTAATCCAAGTCCATCACAGCGACAGCAATTAGACTTAGACGCAGACAATTTGATCCATGAGATTCCATCTGATGATCCAAGCAAGGGTTCACTTTTCTTACATAAAGGTAATTCAATCATTATTGATTAGGTCATAATACCATCTCTGATAGTATAATTATCTTTTATAGCACAACTTTATGAAGATTAAATAATTATTTGGGTAATTATGCAGAGAAAGTCCAGTATGCTTACAAAGCGCGCCTACCAGGAGGTGTTAATAACACTTCTATCAGTAGGTGTGTTTTTTATAATTCTCCATAAATCCTCTTCTCATTTTTGAAAAAATTGTTGTTTTTTCCTCCAAATTGCATTTTTTTTTCAAAAATATGCAATTCTTTCCCATAAAATCGCGTCTATATATTAAAAGATCAATTTCCTATTGAGGTTTCAGATGAAACACGACGATTCTGACCTGATTCAACAAACATTAGAAGGTGACCAGCAAGCGTTTGCTGCACTTGTGGAAAAATACCAAAAACAGATACACGCTTTAGCTTGGCAGAAAATTGGTGATTTCCACATCGCACAAGAGATTACGCAGGATGCGTTCTTTACAGCATTCCAAAAGCTCTCCACGCTCACAGACCCTAATCGTTTTGCAGGATGGCTTTATGTAATTGCCAACCGCAAATGTATTGCGTGGCACCGAAAGAAGTCACCACAACCGCAATCGTTAGAAACAACAGACCCTGTTGAATTAGAGGAGGTGTACTATTCAGAATATATGACTCAACAACGCGAAGAAGCAGCAAATCAAAAACGGCGTGCAATAGTCCAGAAGTTGCTAAGCAAGCTGCAAGAGAGCGAGCGCACTGTCGTAAATATGTATTACATCGCAGGAATGACATGTGAAGATATTGGAAAATTCTTGGGTGTATCTCCCAACACGGTACGGAGTCGACTCCACCGTGCACGTAACCGATTAAAGAAGGAAGAAGCAATGATACAAGAAAACTTAGGTAGTTTCCAATTACCAACACAATTGACAGAAAACATCATGAAGGGAATTTCACGACTAAAACCCACAACTCCGCCTGGAAGTAAACCTTTAATACCGTTAGCAGTTTCTGCCGCATCAGCCATTTTAGTTTTATTACTGATAGGGGTTGGCGCGCAAAACCTAATTCGGTTTCAAAAACCTTTTAGTATAGAAGCAACATCAAGACCAGCGATTGAAATCGTTGAAACACCACTTGTCTTGCAATCTCCGACAGAACCAGCAACAAGAAATCAGGTTGGACGTTCAGATGTAAACGGTCAAAGCAACGGTACAGGACAAAAACCGGACACACCACTATTCGCTGCAGCACAGATAGATGACGTAGAAATTTCAGAGTCAGAGCAGCAATGGGTGCAAACAAAAGGTCCAGAAGGTGGTTTAGTTGCGACCTTATTTACAACAACGCGCGGGGACGTATATGTAGGAGCGCTCAGTGATCTCTACAGACTTACAGATGATGGAAAATCATGGAAACTCGTCAACACAATCAAAGATCGTTCATATACTGCACAATACGCTGGAAAAACATGGTGGCCTGTAACAGAGCGGCAGGATACCCTTTACCTTGCTGCTGGAACAGAAATATTAACTTCTACAGATAGAGGCGAAACATGGGACGTATTCTGTGAGTGCATAAAAGGTCAGCTTGTTGGTATGGTAATAACAGATGGTATCCCCGGCGCCCAAAGTGATCTGACAATCTACCTCGCTTATGCTAACGGTGTATTCCGCACAGATAATGCAGGTAAATCGTGGACACCGCTGACCGATGGAATAACAGACAGGAAAATTCGCGCAATTGCTGCAATTGAAAACACCGTCTTTGCTGGGACCGATAAAGGACTATATCGCTATAAATCAGAAGAATGGGAACAACTACCAGTAGGCGGTAAAGTGGAAAAAATTCGAGCGTTGGCAAGTGCTGGACACCGCCTCTATGTTGCCGTGGGAAAAGAGTCTAAGAATCAATTAACTTCTCAATTCTTGTCAATGATGACCACTCATAAGGCCCCCAAGTCGCTATATCGCTCAACAGACTTGGGAAAATCATGGAAAGCAATAGACCCTGAAAAAGGTCCTATGAAAATGTCTGGAACAACCACTTTTCGGTTCTCTGACAAAAGTAATTCGGAATCTGCTAACACAGTAAGAATAGTTGCACACCAAGATAGCCTGTTAATCATTTATCAAGGCGACAATTCTTACTCAAATGAATCCTTTTACTCAACTGATTCTGGTAATAATTGGAATACCTTGCCAATAAGTTTTTTAGATATTGATTCACTGCCTGTCATCGCAATGTTGAACGAAAACACATTTTACAGCAATGGCAAAGATGGTATTTATCGTACAACCGATGCAGGCAAAACATGGGATGTACTCAGCACGGGATTAGTGAATACTTTCATTTTTAATTTAGTCGTGGCAAATGGGACGCTCTATGCAAACATAGGACCGGAACTTGTTGCCTCATCTGACGGTGGTGAATCGTGGATACATGTACTTGCACCTATACTTGAAAGAACAGGGAGCGTCAATGGTATGTTGGAATCTAACGGTGTTCTCTATGCCAAAGGGAATAAAAAAATGGCACCTCATCTTTTTCGCCTATCTACTGGCAACAGGTTAACTCCCATCTCTGGAATGCCGATTTTTGAGGTGCCGGACTTCAACAAGTTAATGGAGGATGAAATCGGTATGGCATTTCTTGCCACACTTGAAGAGAAGGCTAAGACAGACCTTGCAGCAGAAAAAAAGATTGATCCTGAACTTTTTGACGCAGAAACGTTCAATGAAACCTATAGAAAGATTGTGAATGAAAATATGAATAAATCCTTTCAATTTTCTTTTGGCAGTTTTGCTGTCAGCGGTGAAACCTACTATATGGAATCCGGACAGAAGCTGTTTAGATGGAAACCCGGCACTTCTGAATGGTACGACACTGGTTTAGCAGATGAAAGCGAATCAGGTCACTTTAGCGGTAAAATTGACGATCTTGATTCTATCGGTTTCAGAATCGCTGCATCGGGAGACGTCGTTTACGTCGGCAAAAGAGATGGACACCTCATGCTATCGCATGATGAAGGCGATATTTGGAATGATGTCACTACAAAACTTCCATTTTCTGTTGGACGTTTCAATGCTATTACTTTCGCTGGACAAACTGTCTATGTGGCTACCGACAAAGGTGTTGTGCGATCAAACAATGGTTTAGAATGGGATACACTCATTGATTCGGAAGGAACACCTCTCGCTATGAGTAGATTGGCAGTTGATGACACAACGGTTTACGGCGAATATAATCATAAAATATATCAATTGAGCTGGGAAACTGACAAGTGGCAACAGGTTACGCCAGAAATCCCACATTTTATTTTTTCTTTTGACGTTGATGGAGATACACTCTATGTCGGAACAGCAGGACGAGGTGTGCTCCGCTTTTCACTTAATGATGATTATGGTAGAGATTAGAATTAACGCTACATTCCTGAACTGTGAATCAACGCTGAATGCGCGTATGGCATCCATCGGGAGGGAACTCCGATTCCCGACTGTTCCTAAGTTTCTGTCGCGATTCGGAGATCGCTCCTACAGAGGAAATGTAGCATTATTTCTATAGTCCACTATAATACTATCGCCTGGTCACCTGTTTATATCATTAGGTGACCAGGCATTACCTAATATGGGGAACACAGATGAGATATTTATTTATACTTTGCCTAAGTTTTTCGATCTGTTTTTTAGGGTGTGGTGAAGATCCTGATGAAAAAGCACGTTGGAACGTGTTGTCACAGGATGTGCCACCAGCCGAAGTCGCAACTAAGTCCTCCGCTGAAAAAATACTCAAGCAGCTAAAACAAGTGTTTGGTGACGATGTCCTTGATGTAGAATTTAAGACAATAAATGCTTTAGTAAATTCCACTACTTATCTGCAGTTTATCTCACCGGATGTAGAATATGAAAGTTTCTCGGATTTCGTAGTTGCGAATTCTCCCCCTAAGGATTGGTATAAAGAACTCGTCGAAGATTGGATTGATAAGCCAAATGATGTGGATTACCTCCTTACATATTATATTAGCGTTAGTTTTAGGCATGGATCCGCGCTTGAATATCATGGTTATCCTAAAGATGCTGCAGAGGATTATATTGCGGATACGATTGCTGAGCCTCACGTGTGGGCATGGCTAAATGAGAGATTTCCGAGTAATCGGAGACTGGTTTTGTTTACTGTGGATATTGGATTGTACAGTGATGAGTTAGAAGAGAAAGACATCGCACTCTGCTATCAATTATTCGAGGAATATGGGAAAGAAGACGGTATAATTATGTTGGCATTGAATTATCCATTAAGATTAGCACAGGTTCTAAATGATTTCTCTAACTCCGATATCTTTCTAAAATGGGCGAACGGAGATTTTGTAAAATGAACAAGCTATTTTTTTTTTACGTGAGTTCGGTATAGATATCTTGCAATTCGCAGGTAATTACTCAGCTATTACACATCTTTGAGTATAGGAGAAACTCATGAAAATTCTAACTTATTGCACACTCATTCTAATGTTTTACGCTATTGGCGGACTTTCTGTCCATTCTGATGAGGAACATTCTCACACTAAAGAGGCAGATACCGTGCCGTGGGGAGAACACTTTATAACGTTTCAGCAACTTTTAAATTTAAAGCAGGATTCGCAAGCTGCACACGCCGAACTCCAAAACGTTGCCAAAAAACTTTTCGGAGAACACACTCTTAACAAAGAATGGGTTCCTCTCTATTTCCGAATTAGAAGTGAAGGAACTAAGCATCTATCGGATGTTAAACGTGTCTATGAACTCGAAATCCGAATGTTGGCAGCTATTGGTGCTGAAAAGCACGCAAACCAGATTCAACTGCATCAGGAAGCACTTAAACATTGTAAAAACCTCCACAAAGTGATTGGCGATCAACCTTTTAAAGAGCCGATTAACACAACTAAAACGTCGGATGTGGTATATAGGACCTTTTTTGAACTGCTCCCCGACAACTCCGAAGCTGCTCGCGCCGTACTTGACATATTTGCCACACTTGTATTTGATAACCACGATCTCACCGAAGAATGGAAGGAACTCTATTTCCGCCTCTGCCGTGCCAAGGAAGCCACTTTCTCAGAAGCGATTCGCGTATTTGAATTAAAAAAGCAGATGTTCACAGATATTGACGCTGAGAAACATGCTAATGAAATCAAAAACTTAGCAAACGTCATCAAACAAAGTAAAAATGTACAGAAAATATTAGAACGCCAAGGGAACTCAGACGAGAAAATGCCCTTCAACCCTGCACCGAAATAATTTCACTGTGCAACCAACATTAAAGGAGAAAACTATGAAATCTATGAACCTGCAATTCATCTTCGGTGGTCTGATTCTAACAGTCCTTATTTGTACAGGGTTTTGGCTTTATACCCGTTGGGACACAAAGCGGTTTGAAGAATCGCTACAAATCCCATTGGGTATGGAAGCACCTGGTGAGGAAACTACCGCAAGGCAAACGGAACATCCACAGGAAATCGCCCAAACAACAGAAAATGCAATTTCGCCTACCCGAACGCGCACAGCTGAACAAGATACGAATAAATCTGACACTGCAGCTGCTTCAGAATCCCCTGATGTAGTGGAAGCTGCCTCGGACGGTGCTGGCATGGACAGTTTTTTTGACCAATGGCTTGAGCAAACAACAGGCGACTCCACCGATGGTTCTGAAGAAGTTCCTTATGATATGGCTGTTGTTAAAGCAGGATTTGACGATTACAACGCGTATCTTCAAAACGATCCCGAATACGCCTACCAACGTCTTGATGATGCTTTTCGCGAACAATACGGCGATGACCCTGATGTTGACATCCTCGTAGAAACTATCAGGCGCGGCAATAACGGTCCAACGACAATTGACGATGCAATTAAAGGGATGGAGGCGATGGTAAGGCTTGTATCCAAAATCAGTCCACCTGAAGCGCTTGAGAGTATCCAAGACGCTATTGAAATGCTCACGATTGCCAAACAAATTGCACACGAAGACGGGATAGATATTGAATATGAGGGCAATTTCCACATCGGAGAATAATACTTATTTACATATCCCTAATTTTGTGTTATAATATGGATTAGAACATGCAAATTTCATTCCACATCATTAAATACGCGAAAAGAATCGTCTATCACAAACCTAAAATATCTCAAAACAATAGGTAGGTAAATTCTATGAAACATAAAAAAGTCGGCATAGCTGTTACCCTATTCATATTTTTCATCACCCCGCTTGCGATAAGTAAAAATATTGGAGATGATTCCACTTTTGTCAGTACCCAGCTTTCAACTGGAAAAGATATTGAATATGATTTCACTTTTGTCCGTTTGAAATATAGTGGGAGTTTTCGGCATAAGAGTTTGTGGCATATAGATTACCCAGCCGCAGAACGAAACTTACTCATTCAGCTTCGCAAACATACAGACATTAAAGCGAGTCCTCTGGAAAAAGTCGTTGAGGTGGGTTCACCTGAAATTTTTGACTATCCGTTTGCATATATAGCAGAATTGGGACGACTTAACCTCTCTCAAGCTGAAGCTGAAAATCTTCGGGAATATCTGTTACGCGGTGGATTTATCATGACAGATGATTTTCACGGCACAGAACAGTGGAGAAGGTTCTATAAGCAGTACAAAAAGATTTTCCCCAAACGCGAACCTATAGATATTCCGATGACACACCCCCTTTTCCAATGCTTCTTTAAGATTGACAAACTGATGCAAATCCCCGCCCCCGCTGCTTACCGAAGCGGCAGAACACATGAGAAAGATGGGTATCAAGTCAAATGTATGGGTGTGTTTGACGACAAAGGTAGACTTATGATGATGATTAACTTCAATACCGATTTGGGGGATGCATGGCAAAATGCTGCCGAGTCGTTTTATCCGCATAAGTTTTCAAATATGGCATTCAAAATGGGAATTAACGCTATTGTCTACACGCTTACCCATTGAAGTTACAACATTGTTTAATTACTGAAAGTTTATATCGTAGATAGCAGCGAAATCCATAACTGTCAACTAAAAATGTCGGATTTTCCTTGTGGGAGGTCTGACAAAGCGTTCCACCTTGGTAGGCGCGTTTTCTAAACGCGCCTACCAGCGACATTAAAAACATCACTTCCTTTCTTTTTTACCCCACCTTTTCATTCTTTTCCAAGAAAAAATCATTTTTTTCCTAAAAAAATTGCATTTTTTTTCAAAAAAGTGCAATTATTGACCTCAAAAATGTGTCTATATATTATGAAGGGACAATTTGCGAGAATATCTCATTATAGATTTAAAGTATAATTCTGTAGTTGATTTAACACAATTAACCATGCACCGAAGCCTGGCGTGTTTAGAGTTAGGGAGGCACGTTTAATGGCGTATGTTCACATATTTTACATTTTAATTTGGAGATCGCAAACATGAAAACTTCTCTTAGCACTCTCATGTACATTATCTCGTTACTTCTCGTTGTCTTGTCGTTTGCACTCGGTTGTGGCGACGAAGACGATAACGTTGTTATTATCCAACCAACCGAACCAGCGGTAGAGGAGACGCTCAAGGAGCCTGTAGAAGAAGTTGATGGTAAATTAACACCTACAAAACGTGCACATAAACTAATGGATAAGGTTAATCAGAAAAGAACAGAGGCATACCAACAAGCAGAAAAAGAAAATGATTTTGCCACGTTGCCTGAAACTTCTGAAGAAATCTTCAAAGAAATCCTCGGATTTGAAGAGAAATTTGCGGATCAGTTGATTGTAATCTGGGAGACTGTCCTAAGAACTGCGTTGTTGGTCATGCGAATAGATGATGCTACAATGAAAAGGTATGAAAATTTTAAATTCGCTTACTTAGAAAAAATCCATCTGCAAAATGGTAAGCCTTATTTTGAATTTATCGGTGCTTATGATGACATTATCGCGGAGTATTTGCGAATTCAATTTGAATTTCCTGGCACACCTGAAGAAAAAAATTCTTAAAATGTTTGGCGATTCTCTGCTTAGAGGAAACGCAGACATAATCTATCCAGAAGGTTTTTAAGTTATGATTTTTAAGTTATAATACGTGATTTTTTTCCAATAATAAGAAGAGACTTTTGAAAGAAGTTATACCAAATTAACGGGTTTTATATTGTTTTATTGATTACAGATGCGGTTAGGAAACCGCACCTACCGAGACGCATCGCGTTAATTTGGTATTAGAAACAATTGAAGAATTGAATGGCTCTGAATCAGTTCAAAAACTGATAGGGTCTATCAGTAGTGCAAATCATTTTTTTATTTGACTTATATTTTTTAATTCTAATTATGTTATACTTATCCTTATAGAAAATGGAACCCTCTCCAATTTATTTGAAAATATCCGATGAAATACGATGATGTCGACCTAATCCAACGAACCTTAGAAGGCGATCAGCAAGCTTTTACTGCACTTGTGGAAAAATACCAAAAACAGATACACACGTTGGCGTGGCAGAAGATTGGTGATTTTCACATTGCACAAGAGATAACACAAGACGCTTTTTTAACAGCGTATCAAAAACTCGCGACGCTCACACATCACAGCCAGTTTTCAGGATGGATATATGCTATTACCAGCAATAAGTGCAAGAATTGGCGACGTAAGAAAAGGTTAGCATTTCAATCTTTAGAAGCAACAGATCCCGATGAGTTAGAGGAAGCGTATTATTCAGAGTATATGACCCAACTACGCGAAGAAGCAGCAAATCAAAAACGACGAGCAATAGTGCAGAAGTTACTCAGTAAGCTGCAAGAGAGTGACCGCACAATCGTAAATCTATTTTACATTGCAGAAATGACATGTGAGGATATTGGCAGGTTTTTGGGTGTATCTCCGAATACGGTTCGCAGCAGACTTTATCGCGCCCGTAACCGATTGAAAAAGGAGGAATCCATGATTAAAGAAAACCTTAGCAGTTTCCAACTGCCAACGCAATTAACAGAAAACATCATCAAAGAGATTTCACGTCTCAATCCGATAACACCTTCTGGAAACAAACCTCTTGTGCCGATAGCGGTTACTGCCGCCTCAGCTATTTTTATATTTTTATTGATAGGATTTGGAGCGCAACGTCTAAATCACTTTCAGAAACCGTATAGCTTAAACGCTACATCGGAGCCAAAGATTGAAATCGTAGACACCCAACTTGTTCTTGATTCTCCAGCAGAACCCGCAATACAAAATCAGATTGGGCAATCGGATTTAACAGGTGAAGGCAATGGTGTAGGACAGAAATCTGATGATCCGCTATTCGCTGCAGCACAATCGGATGATGCCGGAATATCAAGGACAAAACCGCAGTGGGTTCAAACAAATGTGCCTGAAGGTGGTTCAGTTAACACACTCTTCTCAACAACGCATGGGGACATTTTTGCAGAGACGACTACAACTCTCTACAAGCTTTCAGATAATGGAACGAGATGGAAACCTGTCAAAATATGGGATGCACCTTCACTTAGATGGACAGATTGGGCAATAGATGGGAGACGGATGGTAGAATCAAACGCCGCACTCTACATCGTCACAAATAAAGAAATTTGGGCATCTGTTGATAGAGGTGAGACATGGAATTCACTTGGAACTCATCCAGAAGAACCGCCAATAGGTTTAGCAATAACCGATGCAGGTTTTTATCTTGGTCTTGCCAATGGAGTTTATCAATCTGAAGATGGTATGAAACCATGGAATTCTCTGGAAGATGGTATGAAACCAAGTAAAATAAAGGCGATTGCTTCAGTGGAAAACACAGTTTTTGCGGGTACTAATAACGGACTCTATCGTCTCAAAGCAGGTGTATGGGAAAAAGTATCAATTAGTCAAACAGATAATACAGAACAAAACCATGTTATCCATGCACTTGCAGTTTCAGAACGCCAACTTTATGCAGCAGTAGGAAAGAAGTTTGAAGATAGGTTAAAAAAGCAGTCCCAATCAACGATGCCTCATGATTCTTGGTGGTCACTCTATCGCTCCAATGATTTTGGCAATTCATGGGATTCCATAGATCCAAGGAAAAGACCAATAGACGAGATAGAATCGAAAGGCGAAGTATCAATCAAATTTCCACCCAATGGTATCAATTTGGCATTAGGTGCAAACCTAAAGATAATAGCGGAAAAAGAAAAGGTTATGGTTGCTGTCCCAACAAAGTTATTCTACTCAATCAATACTGGTGAGACATGGAATTTCTTCAGTTTAGATGGTAGATTAGACACCAGAATTCCGCCACCTATTCTGATGTTGGATGCAAAGACTTTCTATAGAGTTGGCGAGGCAGGTATATATCGTACAACCGATGGAGTTAAATCGTGGCATCTACTTAATACTGGACTTGCAAACACAACCGTTACAAAAATAGTCGCTGTTAACAACCAACTCTACGCAAGAACAACTAACGAAATTATTACTTCAGTTGATGGTGGTGAATCATGGATACCGCTTCCCATTGATGCTAAAAATATCTTTGTAATGGCTGGATTCAACGATGGACTATATATAAGGCAATATAAGAGGAACTTAAAAGACGCACCGCCTATTCTGCGTTTATCCACTGAAGACAATGAACTTACCTCTATTCCGAATATGCCTGTTTCTGAGGGATTCGATTTCATTTTCCAAGAACGAGTTCCACCTCATTTGATACAATTGGGAAGTTTTGCTGTTAGCGGAGATACCTACTATGTGGAATCTGGGCAGAAACTTTACAGATGGAAACTTGGTACGTATAAATGGTACAACACAGGTGTAATGGATAAAAAGAAACGATCTGATCGCCATAGGGCTATCATGTCTAATGATTATCCGAATGGTGTTTCTTCATATTTTATTTCACCATATTTTATTTCACCCGATTTTATGAGTTTTAAAATCGCAGTTTCAGGTGAAACAATTTACGTCGGCAAACGGGATGGACGCCTCATACACTCACTTGATGAAGGGGAAACTTGGAACGATCTTACTGATCATTTACCTTTTACTGTTAAAAGTTATAAATCAATAGTTTTCGCCAGAAACTTCGTCTTTGTAGCAACTGATAAAGGCGTGATGCTGTCAGCCAATGGCATTGACTGGCACACACTCACCGATGTAGAAGAGACACCTCTTGTAACAAATAGATTAGTGGTGGATGGTACAACGGTTTACTGCGAAGCTAAGCAAAAAATATATCAATTGAACAGGAACACTGGCACCTGGCAACCGGTTACACCGGAAATCCCATATCCTGTTTCCAGTTTTGATGTGGATAATAACACGCTTTATGCCGGAACTTTTGGTGGGGGCGTGCTACGTTTCTCA
This sequence comes from Candidatus Poribacteria bacterium, assembly GCA_965219695.1. Classification (GTDB taxonomy): domain Bacteria; phylum Poribacteria; class WGA-4E; order WGA-4E; family WGA-3G; genus MSPOR6. The sequence continues at coordinate 526,155 of CBDCOJ010000030.1, forward strand.
CTTGATAATTAGATTGAGTGATACAATTTATAATATCTCCAATATTCGATTCACTTTGAATTGATATTTCTTCAAGCGGAGTAAAATCCGCTTTTTTATTTTAAGGTAAAGTTAAATTTATAGAATTTAAGCATTTACTCGTTCTCTGCTATAATAATTGCAACACTTATCAATCTGAAGAGCGCAATAAAATTAAATTCCTACTTCTGAAAACGAGCTGGTTATGTAAGCTATAAATCTAATTTCACCATCTTTCCAATCTTTTCAAAAAAAATTCATATTCTTTTTTGGAAATTGTATTTTTTTTTGAAATTATGCAATTTTGCACCTCAAAATCGCGTCTATACTAATCAAAGACCAATTTGCTTATTGGAGGTCTTAGTTGATGTACAATGATGCTGACCTGATTCAACATACTTTAGAAGGGGATCAACAAGCTTTTACTGCACTTGTGGAAAAATACCAAAAACAGATACACGCGTTAGCGTGGCAGAAGATCGGTGATTTTCACATTGCACAAGAGATTACGCAGGATGTGTTCCTCACGGTATATCACAAGCTCACGACGCTCAAAGACCCTAACCGTTTAGCGGGATGGCTCTATGTCATTGCCAACCGCAAATGTATCGCGTGGCACCGAAAGAAGACTCCACAACCGCAATCGTTGGATGCGATGAATCCCGTTGAGTTAGAGGAGGTGTATTATTCAGTGTATATGACACAACAACATGAAGAAAAAGCAAATCAAAAACGACGTGCAATAGTGCAAAAGCTACTCAGCAAGCTGCAAGAAAGTGAGCGAACAGTCGTAAATCTGTATTACATCGCAGAAATGACATGTGAGGATATTGGCAAGTTTTTAGGTGTATCTCCTAACACAGTTCGCAGCAGACTTCATCGCGCACGCAACCGATTGAAAAAGGAGGAAACAATGATTAAAGAAAACCTTAGCAGTTTCCAACTGCCAACACAATTAACAGAAAACATCATGAAAGAGATTTCACGGCTCAATCCGATAACACCTTCTGGCAGCAAACCATTAGTGCCAATAGCAGTTTCTGCCGCCGCTGCAGTTTTAATCTTATTGCTGATGGGAGCTGGGATGCAACACCTAAGACGTTTTCAGAAACCGTATAGCTTAAACGCACAATCTGAGCCAACGATTGAAATAACAGATACACAACTCGTTTTTGACACGCCAGCAAAACCTGCTGTGCGGACTCAGGTTGGGAAATCTGACGTAACTGGTAAAACTGAAGGGAAAGGTCAAAAACCGGACGCGCCACTGTTTGCAGCAGCACAAGTGGATAAAGATGAGATTTCAAAACCGAAACGACAATGGAGTGATGCAAAAGGACCGGAAGGTGGTGCAGTCGCTACCTTGTTCACAACAAACCGTGATGACGTGTATGCAACAACAGGAAAAGGTCTCTATAGACTCACAGATGATGGAAAAGCATGGCAATTCATAAACACTGGTGTATTTGGGCGTGTGGCAGAATGGCAAAATACGCTCTACCGTGCTATTGATACAAAGATTTTTGCTTCTACAGATAAAGGCGCGACATGGAAAGAATTCTGTGAGTGTATCAAAGGTAAACTTGTCGGCATGGTAATCACGGATAAAATATCGGGTGGACAAAACGATATGACAATCTACCTTGCTTACAAGAAAGGCGTATTTCGATCAGATAACGCTGGCAAAACGTGGACACCGTTGCCCGACGGTATCAACGATAGACAAATTGGTGTAATCACTAATGTAGAAAATACTGTTTTTGTTGGTACTGACAAAGGGCTTTATCGCTTAAATACTGATAAATGGGATATGTTGTCCATCGACCAAGTAGATAGAAACAAGAACCTATTACCAATTATTGCGATGGAAGTTGCTGAAAACAGCCTTTATGTTGCCACAAGGCAAAGTATATATGGAGATCGTGATCCATTATATGCAGGTTTTGGTATGACAACAATAAGAACTAATTCTCCGTTCTCAGGAATGGGAATTAAACCGCCAAAACCATACGTGTGGTCTCTTTTTCGTACAGATGACCGAGGCGATTCATGGCATGCAATAACGCCAGACGAGAACACTATAGAGAAAAAACCTCAACAGAAGGTTAAATTGTCCAATATATTTCCACCGCGCCAGAATGAAGGTGATGTTCCCTTTGTAACGCCAGTGAATACAACCTTCAAAATGTCTGCAGCGGGGGAAAAGGTGATAGTGATTGACGGTGAGGAATACTTCTATTCTATCAATGCAGGTGAAACTTGGAGAACCTTAGACAAAACGGCTGATATAGGTAAGACTTCTGGTTTGGCATTGTTAAATGAGAATACTTTCTATGTATCTGGAAGATTCGGAATTTTTCGCTCAACTGATGGCGGAGAATCATGGCATCAATTTAATATCGGTTTAGTGAACACAAAAGTTCGGGAATTAATTGCTGTTAAAGGAACTCTCTATGCCAACACAAGAACTGGACTTTTCAGTTCCGTTGATGGCGGAGAATCGTGGATACCTGTTCCAGGCGATACTGGTTATATCACACGGATAGTGGAATCTAATGGGCAACTATATGTGAGAGACGACAAAATTGGGACACCACGGTTTTACCACTTCTCGGCTAAAGATAATAGACTTATTGACTTGTCCACTGTCCCAAACTTCAATATATATAAACCCAACAAAGCATTAGATGAACTCCGTGAAAGGAATAGAACTCATAGAAGACCTATAACATCTGTGATACACGGAAAGGGTAGTCTTTACACATCAATGCTTGGATGTTTTGTTGTTAACGAAACGACGTACTATGTGGAATACATGCACAAACTCTTTAAATGGGAACCAAGCATGACTAAATGGGTAGACACAGGACTATTAGATGAAGGTGATAGTGGCGAGAGCATGTGGTATTCTAGTACTTTGTTCGACACCGTTGGCTTTAGACTTGCTGTCTCAGAGAATAATGTTTACGTTGGAAAATGGGATGGTCATCTCATGCAATCGTTTGATGAAGGGAACACCTGGAACGATGTCACTGCCAATCTACCATTTTCTGTTGTCAATTTCAGAGCAATAGTATTTGCTGGAAACTCTGTTTATGTGGCAACTGACAAAGGTGTCGTGCTGTCAGGCAACGGCACTGATTGGCACACAATTACCAATGCAGAAGGAGCACCTCTCGTTATGAATAGACTCACAGTGGAAGGCACAACGGTTTACGGCGAGGCTGAGCAAAGAATATACCGGTTCAACAGGGACATTGGCAACTGGCAGCAAGTCACGCCAAAAATCTCACATCATGTTACCTGTCTTGCTATTGATGATAATACGCTCTTTGTTGGAACAGATGGACAGGGTGTGCTCCGCTTTGCACTTGATAATTAATTTTGAACTTGCTTTATTGACCCTATCTTAACGCCAGGGTTATTTAGTTTTCGGCTTTTCTGGTGCGTTTTATCACAAACGTTAATTTTTTATAGGGGTATTGTAGGTCGGGTAGAGCTTGCGAAACCCGACATGAACAAAACGTGTCGGGTTTCGCAAGCTCTACCCGCTGAATGCCATAAAGGCATTCATAGCGTTGATTTGGACCTACGATGTAAACTCTTTGTAACACTCATCAACTGATAATACTTAAAACTAAATAGCCCTGTCTTAACGCCGAATGCCATTTACGCATTCGGCGTTGGTTTTGCGCTAACTCATGCACCCTTCCTTCGTAACAAATCTCACCTTTGTCACGCTCCAAACCATCTTATACCAGTTCAAAAATAACTACTCTTAAAGAATGGACTGTTCGTAGTCGCGCAATTCATTGCGCCTCTTCTCTTGCTGTAGGAGCGATCTCCGAATCACGACAAAGCACTTGATAATCGGGAATCGGAGTTCCCTCCTACAATATCTAAAATGCACAAGATTTCTGTAGGAGCGATCTCCGAATCGCGACCTATTTTATATTTACAAAGAAATCTAATTTGAAACAAAATTGTATAAGAACCGTCAAACCACTTCCATCCATACCCCCGGCACAAACCCTGGATATTTCCCTTCACTGAACGCGGGATAATATTCACCCTCACTGCTGAAATCGTGAACTGTCTCTCCACCATCCGCATTTGGAATATGTACTCTGCACGTATAATCAGTTTGGTGGAACAGCTGCTGCGGTGTCGGTGCTGATTTATCAACTTGATATGCAGCTAATGCATCCTCATCCACAGAGACTCCCAGTCCGGGAGAATCTGGAACTTGGATCATTCCCTCAACGACTTCAAGTCGGTTTTCAAGCAGATCCGATTCCCACAACTCATGACAGGTAATTGCTGGTAATTCGGCTTGAGATAGTACTGCACCGAGATGCACACAGTAAGCGGTGGTAATGCCAGTGCCGACCATCTGTAGCCAGAACGGTTGTCCAAACGAGGCACAGAGCGCATTCGTCCGCAGTAGTGAGTTGACACTGCCTCCGACAACAAATCCGCCACAACAACGCGCATGTAAACAGGATTCATTGTAATGCTCTACGATACGTTTTTCAACAGCCTCTTGTAACCTTGCTGCGCCCTCTATATCTGTCCCAAGATAGAACGGACTCTCGTAGATAGCCACATTCGGATGTTCATCTAACTTCTGTAATACAGGAATAGCGTTATCCGCTGTTAGCAGGAAACCGTTGAAGTCAATGTCAAGTTTGTAATCCGCTGGTACTGCGTTGCCGACTGCATCAACTTGTGCGAAGATGTCTCGCCATGGTCTCGCTTTGAGTTTGGCAGATGTATAACCTCTTTTGACCGATTCCTGCACTTCTGCAACCCAATCCTCTGGCGGCATGTCTATATCCCACCATGAGATCGGACACTTTTCACGCACCTTTGGAGCAATCAATTCAGACACGGATACACCCACCGTTTTACCAACAGCATCATAAAGCGACATCTGGATACCAAATCCGACACCATCATCGTGCATACACGCGAACGGATTTTGCCCTATCAATCGCTCAATATTACCTGATTCATCTGATAAGTTTTCACCGTACCCTATGACTCCATTGCTAAGTTCAACTCGGTAAACATGAACCCGTTCTCCATGGGTTGCTGCTCGGTGCATGTGTCGACTTACACGGTCGCAATAGAACGGTACATTCAATGGTATTGTTTCAATATGTTTGATGCTAAGCATGAGACGCCTCCTAATGTTTAGATTGTTGTGAATTGTAGCACATTCTCAATATAATCTGTTAAGAAATATCAGTTTTATGATCTACAACCTATCTCATAAATAGTTGGAGGGCTTTGAAAACCGGATTTCAAAATCCTGTAGGAGCGATCTCCGAATCGCGAACTGTCGGGAATCCAAATCAACGGTATGAATGCCGTTTGGCATTCCCCGGAGTTCCCTCCTACAAAGAGAATCAACTCATAACGAACCAACAAATCCTATTTATGAGATACGCTCTAAGCATATTTTGAAAATTTTTAATTTGTAATTATTGAAGAATATGGGAGAAAATTACAACAAACAACCAAAATCATAGTAATGAGATTAGATTTTAATTCTATGAGGTGAAACGACATTCAACTGAAACTTCGTCCGACACCGTTCTATATCATTTGACACGCCTCCTATTTGTTGGTATAATATCAGTCATACCAACAATATTCTATTGGAGAGGCGAGGAGCACATAATGGCAAAAATTGAACCCTTTTTTGTCTCAAATGAACTGTTAGATCAACCTGAAAAACTCCGCGAACGAGCACAACAGGATGGCTATCTCTACTTTCGTCGGTTAATTGATGAAGAATCCATCTATAACTTACGTAGAGATTTTTTAGAGATTTGTCATCGGCACGGATGGGCACAAGGCGGTGAAGCTTTGATGGATGGCATCCGGACTGGCGGACCTTTTATGGAAGGTGATGACGGATATTGGCCCGTGTTAGACGAATTCCAATCCCTTGAATCATTCCATGCATTTGCACATCATCCTGCCATTTTGGATATGTGTGACAAATTGTTCGGTGAAAAGACACTGGTGCATCCACGGAATATCGGAAGAATTATGTTCCCAGAAAACACAAAATATACAACGCCAGCACACCAAGATTTTATCCATATCCGAGGCACTGAAGAGACCTATACAGGTTGGATTCCACTGGGTGCATGTCCTCATCATTTGGGCGGATTGTCTGTGTTAGCTGGATCGCACCGTTTTGGGATTTTTCCTGTGAAACCAGCGTTAGGCGCGGGCGGACTTGGTATTGATACTGATCCGTTAGAAGCGGACGGATTACATTGGGTCGGTGGCGATTACGAAGTAGGCGATGCCATGTTCTTTCATAGCCATGCCGTTCACAAAGCGCTTCCAAACCAAAGTCCTGATAGGATTCGTTTGTCTGTGGATTATCGGTATCAGGGTTGCTCGCAACCTGTGACGGAAGGTTCACTTTTACCCCATTTCAACAGAATGCCTTGGGATGAAATTTATAACGGTTGGACATCTACACAATACCAGTACTATTGGAACAATTTTGATCTTAATCGGGTGTAATAATTGATGATAAGAATGCTGATTTTGCTGACGTATAGTGTTTTCTGTGTTACAGCAAGTTTGTTGTCGGACGGTCATAACAACATTAAAAAAGCGTCTGTTCCAATAGGTATGGTGTTGATTCCCGCAGGCGAATTTCAGATGGGGAGCATAAAAGGTGATCGTGATGAGAAACCCGTACATACCGTTCATCTTGATGCGTATTACATAGATAAACATGAGGTTACAGTTGGAGAGTATAAAAAATTCATCAAGGCGACTGGACATCGCGCACTACGAGATTCTGTTTTTCGATGTTCACCTACCGACCTGCACCCTGTTGTCGGTGTAAGTTGGCACGATGCAATGGCTTATGCAAAGTGGGCAGGGAAACGTTTACCGACAGAGGCAGAATGGGAGAAAGCAGCGCGAGGCGGATTAATTGGAATGAAATATCCGTGGGGTAATGTGATTGATAATAGTAAAGCAAACTACAACAAAAACACAAAATCTGGCACACATGATGAACAGACTACACCAGTTGGAAAGTATCCTGCTAATAAGTACGGATTATTTGATATGTCAGGCAATGTCTCGGAGTGGTGTCTTGATGCATACGAGAAAAATTATTACGCTAATTCTCCGCAACGCAACCCTATCGCGGGAGCAGAAAACCTTAAGCAAATCATCAAAAATTCCAAAGATATAGAAACACGACGTGTTGTGCGTGGCGGTTCGTGGAGTTTCAATGCAAAGAGTGTACGCGTTTCGAATCGCTCTGGTGAAAAACCTCTACTTTTGAGCAGTGATGTTGGATTTAGATGTGTTCAAGATATAAAACCCGAAAAATAAAACACTTGCATTGCGGAACAAATTATCTACAAATTAAGGAAATAATCATTGATTAAACTAAAAAACTTAGCACTTATCACATTCTGTTTTCTCATCGTATTGTCCGCATCCGCAGAGAACTATACTGGTGATTTTTTGACGAACGGCATCGGTGCACGCGCCCTTGGGCTTGGGGGTGCGTATGTTAGCATCGCTGATGATGCCACCGCTACTTATTGGAATCCCGCGGGAATAGCAGGTGTTCCACAAAAGTATCAAGTCTGTATGATGCATGCCACACGCCGCTCAGGATTAGGGGCGTTTAGTTATGTCAGCGGCATCGGAAAACTTTTACCGCACCTAACGCTCGGTCTCTCGTGGATTCGCGCTGGTATTGACGACATTCCAATCTATTACGATGTGCCTGCATTTGATCCTGAAATTAGTGCTGATCAACGTAAGAACAACCCGAAATACCGACCACGAGAAGAAGATTTTATCCCTTCAGGTTATCTTAACGATAGTGAAAACGCTTTCGTGCTATCACTTGCAACGCGCTTTGCTGTTAGTCAATCATGGTGGGATAACTTCGGAAGGGATTCTATTTCACCCGAATTTCTGTTCGGTATAAATGTGAAGGGTATCTTCCAGAATTTCAATGGAGTTGGTGAACTTGACGAGGTTACTTCCGTGTTTTCTACTTACGGAAGTAGCGGATACGGTTTTGATGCGGGGATGCTTGCACGTCTCCCCGATATGAATGCACTTTTCGGTTTGGAAAATGCAGGTGGATTTGCTTTCGGTGTGAATCTCCAAGACATATCACAAACGACTTTGACATGGAATACCGTGCCCACTCTCAAAGAATCAATTCCAGCAAATTTCAATATAGGTCTGGCGTATTTCACGAAACTCTTTTTCAATCGCGAATTAATTCTATCCTATCAATGGCAAGAACGTTATGGTGGACAAACACATCTCGGCATAGAATATCAACTTAGTCCTCCATTGGCGTTACGCGTCGGTTACCGTGATGCTCGGTTGACAAGCGGTATCGGTCTTCAACTCAAACAGTTTCGTCTTGATTATGCGCTTCTCATCGGCGATCTGGTTAGTACCCATTTTTTAAGTGTGCTGTGGACTTTTTAATCAGATTTTGGGTTAGACAAATCTGGTTGATTGCGTAGGAAAAGCACAAGCGGTGCAACCAGCAACGGAATTGCCACTAATCCGTCAAGCACGATTGGCAAACCAAATTTATCCCCTAAAGCACCGACTATTAAATTCAGTAGTCCGCCAACTCCCCACGATGCTCCCATCATAAAACTTGCTGCGATACTTTCATGTCCGCGTAACATCATTTGTGCTAAAATAATATTAATCGTTACTGAGCTTGTGAGGACCGCGTTACCAAAAAAGAGAAGCACAAGAAAAGCGATACCGCTGGTGTGAAGTGAGGCATAGAGCAGTGGCGGTGCAACAACAAGTGATATTAGAAGTAAGACGAGCGTATTCACCCGACTTAAAAACCAACCGCTCCCCATGATACCCATTGAACCAGCGAAGATATAGAGTGCAATCACTAATGAACGTTTCTGGTCAGAATAATCAAGGTCATCGAGATAAATAGAGAGAAAATTCTCTAATCCGGCAATTGTAACCGTTCGAAGCGATGCAATAATGAATAGTGCAAGGAGTGGTAGAAAATACGGTCTGGCAACATGCCAAAAAGATTGCCGTTCTGTTTCTCCTCCGTGCGATAGCACTCGGGCAGACGCTGTTAGGTCAAGTTCATGTTCAAATTTTAATACCACTGGCACTAACAACGCGACGATTAACCCAAGTATCATTTCCCAACCGAGTATATTCAGGTTATTATTGAAGTGATATGGCAATAATAATAGTACCAGGGGTCCTAAAGCGCGTCCGACATTTCCACCCGTCAGAAAAATGGCGATACCCATCCCCCGCGTTTCTGCGGCGAGTGCACCTGCGTAAGTAGTTGCTTGGGGATGAAAAGCGGCGACTCCTGTGCCGCCAATGGCTAATAACAGAAATACGATCCATGCTGTAGGTGCAATCCCGACCAGACTTAAACCGATTGCTGTGAAAGCTACGCCGAAGGTTATAAAATGTATTGTCCGCACTCTGTCCGAGAGCCATCCGAACAAAATTTGTCCGAGAGAACTAAAGATGCTATACAGTGAGATAAGGATACCAGCAAAACTATTTCGCGCACCTATTGAGGCAAACCTGTTCAACAGAAAGGGCTGCAAATGTGGAAAAAGTGTTGCGTAGGAGTCAAGGATGGTGTGTGCGAAAGTGAGGAAGAAAAATTGGTTGCGTGTAGATGAATTCGTCTTTTTTCGATTGTTTTTCATTAGGTAAAATACTATTTGGTTTCAAATATCTGGCGATTATAGCACATTTTTTACTTTACGTCTCAAGTTTTTTCAATTTCCTTCGCGCACACCAATATGCAAACTGCCTATAATAATAACCTATATTTTTCGGAATATTCTTAAACTCTGGCACGAATTGACATGTCCCACCGAGGACAACTAATTCCGACTTTGCACGGGTCATAGCAACATAAAAGACACGCCGTTCTTCTTCAAGTATCGTATCCTTCCGAGGAAACCTCCGATCTAACGTATTATGAACGAGAATAACCTTTTCCCATTCACGCCCTTTTGCTTTATGTATTGTCGTAACCTCTACTGGAAAAGATACGGATTCGCTTGCAAGTATTTCCTCAATCCGACTAACTTCATAGTTAGTTCTGACAAGGATTGCGGTCTCAACAGCATCGGATAATTCTTGTAGAAGATGTTTTTCGATGGTTTCAGGTGTCGTCTCTATAGTGTCTATTTCTTTTTTGATCGGATTATGAGAACGTAGGTTTTTCCGAATCCGAGGTGTGTTGCGTTCAATGATGGCTCTTGCATGCTCAACAATTGTTGATGTGGAACGATAATTACGTGTAATCTCATATTTTTTTACATCTCGTCGGTTGGCGAATTTCTGCATAATCTGGGAATCACCACCACGAAAACTATAAATCGCTTGGTCATCGTCTCCTACAGCGAATAGATTTTTGGACAGTTGAGAAATAAGCCTATAGTCAATTGGTGCGATATCTTGGAATTCGTCTACAAGCACATAAGGATATCTGTCTTGGTAGGTTTGGCGGATATCTGAGTGAGTTTCAAACAGATGTGCGGCGTAAATAATCATATCCTCAAAGTCAACAGCATGCGCAGCTGATTTTTGATCTTCGTATTTCTTTGCAAATTCGCGTGCCACAGGATTTTGTAATGTGTTTGGATCAAATAGTCCGCTTTCAACCTGCCGCTTTGCACGCATGACTATCTCTTTTATATCGTAGAAACGGTCACGAAGATTTTCAAAATCGGGGTCTCTATCCAGATGATCCGTGTATTGAACATCAAAGTGTTGACAGAACATCTCAAGCATAACTTGATTGCTGAACTGTTCTCGCATCGGGTCTGCGCGGTTGAATACTTCACCACAGTTTCTGTGATGTCTAATCCAGTATGCTTCGCGTCGGTTCGCCTCTCTTCCTTCAACTTGTTCTAATATCTTAAAAGTGAACTGCGTTTCACCTTCGACACGAATGGCTTGACGGAGTCTATCATTTGAGGAGTGGCTGAAGTGCTCACGTCTTCGCCGTTCGGGATTTGTGGATTGTCCTATGTAACACTTGCCTGTCTGTTTGTTTTCAATTTTATAGATGAAAACCGTAGTAGTTGCGGCAGCCTGATCAATTTGACTCTTTTCTTTGGCAATGATTTTGTCTATCTCACCTGACCAAATTTCGGGATAATGTTGAAAGCCTGCACGTTTGTAGTTTGCGGTGACAATATCTTTTCCAAAAGCATGAAGCGTACGGATGACAGGCAAAGTGCCATTTGACTTTAATCCAAGCACAATCCGAGTTTCCATCTCTTCAACCGCTTTTCTATTGAATGCTATAGCGAGGATTTTAGAAGGTGGGATATTGTGGGTTTGAATGAGGTTTAGAATACGTGCTGTTACGACTCGGGTTTTACCACTCCCTGGTCCAGCAATAACGATAGCGGGCCCCACAAAATGGTTAACAGCTTTCTCTTGGTTTTTGTCAAGATTCATATTTGATCATAGCAAAGAATACTTATGTTTAGTATATCATTAGAGAGATACGAAGTCAAAACGTTTGTAATACCATTTCTAATTGAAAAAGTATCATATTAGATTCCTATGGATTTTTGTAGGTCGGGTAGAAGCGATAGCGAAACCCGCCAAATACCAAAAGCGTATTTGGCGTTGATTTGGACACGTAGTGCATATCACATCGTGCATGTCGGGTTTCGCAAGCTCTACCCGACCTACGGATAATGTCCTATCATCATATAGAAATGGTATAACTTGAATAAAATGGAAGTTGACTCCAACAAACCTATATGATATAATATTCACATACAATTTAGGAGCAAATCCAGAAATCTCCCGAACCTTGTTGATAGTTAAAAACACTCTATGAATTACATCTTCACTTCTATTTTAATCATTACTTCTATCCTTATTTCTATCCCCGTTGCAGCTGATAGTACAGACATCCACGAAAATGCTGGAACTCGCGCGATGACGTTCCTCAAAATAGGTGTCGGTGCAAAGGCAGTGGGAATGGGAGAGTCTCAAGTTGCTGCGACAGACGATCTTTACGCATCGTTTTGGAATCCCGCCGGTCTTGCGAACCTTCAAAAGCCTCAACTGGCACTTATGCATAACGAATGGTTCGCTGAAATCAATCACGAGTTTGTTGGGTTTGCCCTTCCGATTGGAAATAACACTGTCGGGGCAAGTGCTAATTTCCTATCCTTCGGCGAATTGCAAGGACGCGATCAGGATGGAAATGAAACGACCTTGTTCCGCCCTTATGATTTAGCCGTAGTTATCTCCTATGCACGTAGTATCGGAAATACGTTGGCTTTTGGTGCAAATGCAAAATTCTTACGGGAACAGATTGCTGACGATAGCGGCAGAGGGATCGCGTTTGATCTGGGTGGTTTATATGCTTTTTCTAACGTTCCCCTTTCATTCGGTTTTAACGCGCAACACATAGGACCGCGAGTAAAGTACGTTGAGGATGCGTTTGAACTTCCTTTCACTCTAAGATTAGGGACAGCATATCGACTTTGGAACGAGGCAGTCATCTTAACAATGGATTTCATTCGTCCTACCGACAACGATAATTCTATTGGTATAGGAGGCGCTTACACAATAGGGAACGTATTGCAACTACGGACAGGTTATAATTACAAATTTGGGGGAAACGATTTAGGTGCAACTTCAGGTCTTAGAGGCGGTTTTGGACTGACTCTCCGAAGATTCCAAGTTGATTATGCACTTATACCGTTTGGTGATTTGGGTCTAACACACCGATTTTCTTTGATTGCGAATTTTTAACAGTATTATTCAGCGGCAACTCTAATAAATGCCTCAAATAGTTTACGTCTGTGTTCACGGAATTCATCAGTTTCCAGCATGCGTTCAGGATGGTATTGAACGCCTACGACAAACCGCTTTGACGGGTCTTCTACTGCTTCAACGATACCATCTCTTGACCGCGCTGTAACAACAAACCCCTCGCCAATCTTGTCTAATGCTTGATGATGGTCTGAGTTAACGACATCTATCTCTTCCCCTATTATTCTCCTAAGCATGCTTTCAGGTTCAATCTCAATTTGATGTTGAGAATCCTTACCTTTCACATTTGGATGCGTCAAAGCTTCCTGCGGATATTCCGATTCTATATCTTGATAGAGGCTTCCTCCCATACCAACATTCATCACCTGAATTCCACGGCAAATCCCAAAAACAGGTTTCTCTCTTTCAATTACTTCCTTGAATAAGGATAATTCTAATTCATCCTGCGCTTCATCAACATATTTTAGTTTAGGATGCCACTCTTGATTAAAATGGTCTGGATGTATATCACCACAGCCGGGAAGCAATAGTGCATCAATATCAGCGATGAACTTTGCTGTAGATTGTTTGCCAAGGATTAAAAAACATGTCTCTCCACCATGTTCCTCAATTGCTTTTTCATAGTTTTTGAAATTGTCTGCTGCTCTCTCGTTTACGGCTGGAATTCCAATTTTAGGTGCCATATTCTATCCTCTCCTTGTCTTGTTAGGTTTTAAGTATATCTTATTTGAGTGATGAATAACAAGTCAATCTGAATTCGTTTGCAATTATAGGGCATGCATGGTATAATATAGCACATGATATTTATGTTGGACGAAGTGCCCGGAAAACAGGTAACTGTAACAGAAGAGGGTGAGTCTGTGCTCACCTATTGCTATGGTGAGTCAGTATCGTGTTCATACCTTCATCCGCTCTATGCCCCAAATGGACAAGTTGTAACAGAGGGAACTGAAAAACGACATCTATCGGGTATCTATTTCACACTTGGTACAGTGAACGATGATAATGGAAAACCTATTGAATTGTATAGAAGTAGTCCAACACTTGATCATGAAAAATTTAGGTCTTCTGCCACTGAAGAATCAGTAAAATTTGTTAGTGAAACAACTTGGGAAGCCGCTAATCCCGTGTTGACAGAGAAATGTAAAGTCACAGTCTACCCCGTCCAAAATAATGTTCGGATACTTGACCTGACAGTAATCTTACACGCAGCTTCTAACCCTATAACGTTTGAAGGTGAAATTGGATTAGGTTACCATGCCGTTGAGATGGAGCATAGGAAAGCAGCGAACGCAGGTGGAAAAATTGGTGAATCTGAAGTAAACGGAAATGAATCAGAGTGGGCAACGTTGTGTGGTATCAATAGCGATGCTGCCATTGGTGTGGCAATCCTTCCACACCCGAAAAATAGACAAACAGTCTTCCTCGCTGAAGACACATACAAAGGATCTTTATTCGCTCAAACAACACTGTTTTCTCTAAATGCTAACGAGAAACGGGAGTTAAATTATCGCGTTCTTATCTATCTTGGAGACCTGTTTACCTTTGATGTGTCGGACTATTATGAAAAATATATTGATAGTAAAAGCTGTGCAGTTTCTGAAGACAAGATAGCCAAATATCCTGAAAATTCATGAAAGATAAACCATCTCTCCCCATCTATAATTCCCATCCTCGATTACCACTATCTGAAATGAGTGCCAATCCCGCAAGTATCAATGGACAATCTGCGCGTAATATCTATATTGAGACTTATGGGTGTCAGATGAACATTAGTGATAGTGAACTGATGGCAGGTATCTTGACGCAATCAGGGCATCGGACTGTTTCTCATATTGATGATGCGGATGTAATTTTACTGAACACTTGTGCAATACGAGAGAACGCTGAAACTAAAGTTATCAATCGACTTGAGCATTTGAATCATCGGAAGCGACGAGAAGGTAATCTAATTATTGGGGTTTGCGGATGTATGGCACAGCACCTACGGGACAAGCTTTTGAAAGCAGCCCCGTATGTTGACCTTGTGATGGGACCTGATGCCTATCGCAACCTACCGATGGCGCTCAATGCTGTAGCGAGTGGCGATCCTTTTCTCGGTTTACAATTGGATAAAAGTGAAGACTATGCAGATATTGCGCCTATTCGTAAAGAAGGAATTCGGGCATGGCTCACTATTCAACGCGGATGCGATAAGATGTGTACGTTCTGTATTGTCCCGTTTGTCCGTGGTAGAGAACGGAGTATACCACTGAAATCCCTTACAGATGATGTCAAAAGACTTGTTGACGAAGGTTTTAAAGAAATTGTTCTACTCGGACAAACAGTGAACTCTTATCACGATGGTGAGCATGATTTTGGTGAACTCCTATGGTCAATTGCTGAAGTTGAGGGCGTGGAACGGGTGCGATTCACTTCCCCACACCCCGCAGATGCAACTGACAGCATGATTGATGCGATGGAAAATTGTCCACAAGTTTGTAAACAACTCCATCTCCCGTTGCAATCTGGGTCAACACAAGTATTAAAAAGAATGCGGCGCACCTATACAGCAGAACAATATCGTGAACTGGTTTCAAAACTCAGGGAACGTGTCCCACAGATTGCACTTTCAACGGATGTGATTGTCGGTTTTTGTGGAGAGACCGAAGAAGATTTTATGCAAACTTATGGGTTAATGGCAGACATTCGTTTTGATTCAGCGTTTATGTTTAAATATTCTGATAGAGAAGGAACTTTAGCAAATAAGTCATTAGAGGATGACGTTCCTGAAACCGAAAAGGCAAGACGACTAAACGAGATAATTGCGTTGCAAGAGAAAATCTCTGCCGACATCAATCAAGTTGCGATTGGAACAACTGCTTCCGTTTTAGTTGAAGGAGATAGTCGACGCGACGCTGAGCAGTATTACGGTAAGACAGACACATTCAAAACGACAGTTTTCCCAAAGGAAGATGCTCAGGTTGGTGACATTGTAAATGTTGAAATCCATTCTGCTACCGCACATACGTTGATTGGTCAAATTGCTGAATAGTTGAATTTATCGGTTAAAACATTGGTTTTCTGCTAAGCATAAAAACGTCAATATTCTTTATATTGAAAACCAATCACTTTAAAATATGCAAAAAATTAGAATCAAAAACAGAACAGAAATTGAAAAAATGAAGCGGAGCGGACAAGCCGCAGCAAAGATTTTGCAAGCAATTGCAAATGCAATTGAACCAGGCGTAACGACTTATGAATTAGAGTTGGTCTCTCGTAAAGCAATTGCTAATCTGAACGCCACATCATCATTTTTGCACTACGTAATTCCAGAACACAGTCCTTATCCCGCCACAATCTGTGTCTCTGTCAACAACAAAGTCATACACGGTATCCCAGATAAATCAGAAGAATTGATGGATGGTGACATTATCGGTGTGGACACCGCTGTGAGCATTGACGGTTTTCACGGCGATAATGCTTTCACATTTCCGGTTGGAAAAATCTCACCCGATGCACAACAGTTGCTTGATGTAACGAAAGATTCGCTGTATGCTGCAATAGCGGAAGCGAAACCGGGGAACCGTATGGGTGATGTCTCTTTCCAACTACAAAACGTTGCAGAAAAGGCAGGCTTCTCCGTGATTCAAAATTTTTCTGGGCACGGTATTGGTCGGCACCTGCATGAAGAACCACAAGTGCCTACAATTGGCAAGCCGGGACGCGGTACTCGTCTAAGACCAGGGATGGTGCTGGCAATTGAGGCAATGGTCAATGCGGGACACTCAAGTGTAGATGCTTTGGGAGATGGGTGGAGCATTGTAACGTCAGATGGAAGTTTGTCTGCCCTCTTTGAGCATACGGTGGCTATTCTTTCAGATGGTCCCGAAATACTGACTGGGAGTCCAATATGGGAAAATCAGTAAAAATACTTACAGTTGCTACCGCTATCCTACTATTCATTTCCCTATATCTTATCTTCGGATATGCCCAGGTTGAAAAAACAATGTTAGAGGTGCAGAAGATTTTCTATTTGCACGTTTCGGCTGCGATGACTGTTTATCTGGCATTCGGTGTGAACTTCATATTCAGCATAAAGTACCTAATTAAACGTAAATCAAACGACGACCTACTTGCAGTATCCGCAGCAGAAATAGGTCTTGTTTTTTGCACAATTGTACTACTTTCTGGACCGATTTGGGCGAAATATGCGTGGAATACTTGGTGGAACTGGGAAGCACGACTCACGAGTACGCTCGTTCTTTGGCTAATGTACATAGGGTATTTCATACTACGTTCTGCTTTAGCCGAAGACAAACGCAAACTTTATTCGGCAGTACTTGGTATTGTAGCCTTCTTTGATGTGCCGATAGTGCATTTTGCTACAAAATTATGGGAAGAAAAAGCACATCCGAAGCGTGGCGCTAAAGTCGACGTAGAACCCACAATTTTGCATACATGGCTTGTTGTGTTAGTCGTATTTATTGGACTTTTTTCACTACTATTAATTCTGCAGTATCAGATCAAAAAAACAGAGTCACGGTATGAAGTGATACGCCGAAAACATATAGAGGAGACTTCTTGATGCGAATTGTAATCTTTTTAAGTTTTTTAATCGTTATAGGTTTCATATTTTTGGCAATTCAGGTGCCGACTTTAGACAGTGAAAAGATTGACGTAGCTATAAAGGAAGCAATATCGGAATCTCAAGTTACTACAGAGGATGAAGACACTGTACGGCAAGCCGTTGCCCTTTCAATAGAAAAACTTGAAACAGCACAACGCAAGCGCCTCAAATACCTTGTCTCCGCTTATCTCGTTATTTGGTTGGTTTTTATGCTTTACTTGTTGCGATTGGGGAGGCAGCAACAAGCATTAGATCAACGTCTTGCGCAATTGGAACACCAAACATCCGATAGTCAAGATGAATCCATAGAATGATTCCACACCATCTCCTACCCTAAGAAAGAAAACAGAAAAACATGACGAAAGCAAAAGTCGCGGACTTTAGCGAACTCAAAGACCGTGAACCCGCCTACGCCCTTGTCGCAAATGTAGACTTAGTCATTATCCGATTTGATGACCAGATTTCAGTGTTATACGGAAGATGTCATCATCGCGGCGCTCTACTTGCAGACGGCTATATTGATGGGGAAAACCTAATTTGCGGTGTTCATTTTTGGGATTACCGCTACGATACAGGTATAAGCGAGTATCAGAATACAGAACGTCTCGCCAAATTTAAGGCATGGATTGAAGATGACGTTGTATATGTTGACGAAGATGAAATTCGTGGGTGGGAAAAGCAGAATCCGCAACCCTATCACCGTGATCAGTATCAGGGAAACTATCAAGATATTCACGGCACTCCCGAAGAACCTTATGTCTTTGAAATTCAGGAATTGGCAAGCAATGGACTTAGCAAAGTTGGACTATGCATAAGCATTCCACTTCAAAGGTGGACAAGGGGCAAAAACGGGAACTGGTGGACATCTCCCTGGTGTTATAGTAAATTATGTAAATAAGTTTACATATATTCTGTGAATCAACGCTGAATGCGCGTTTGGCATTCAGCGGGAGCGATCTCCGAATCGCGACGAAACCAATGTTAGTCGGGAATCGGAGTTCCCTCCTACCGTTCAGATGTAAAGTTAATTGTAGAATCCACTATAAAATTACTACTGATTACTATCCGGTATCTCATCCCAATTATGCTCCGGGGAATATCCTAATTCCTCTTGTGCTTGCTTCCAGTCAAAACGCGAATCGTTTCGTCCTGCAACGGCGTTATATGCGCCATAAGTCACGTTTTCCGTTTCAATAGCACGTTCCACGCACTGTGCGACATCCCTCGGATCAACATAGACAAACCAAGAATCAGTTGCGATTTCAGGTGTTGAAGGACCAGGATTAAGTCCATCTCCTGCAATGACACCCGGACGGACATGGATTACTTTCAAACCGTGTGCCTGATGGTACGCTAAACCGATCTGTTCGCCAAGGTGTTTTGCCAGTGCATAATAAAGGTCACCCGCACCAAACTGAAACGCATCATCTACCTGATATGGCAATTTTGTTCCGGGAGCAGGAGGACACGCTGAAATACTGGAAATGTTAACCAATTTTTGCACGCCTTGTCGCACACAAGCCTCCGCAACGTTCCATGTACCTTTTACCATCACATCAGCGAATAATGAGTGAGGTTTGCCGTGCCGTTCCCGCACCAATGCAACAAGATGAACAACTGCATCCTGCCCCGCACATGCTGCTTCAATTTCTGATGCATTTGTTACATCTGCTTTGATATATGTTGTTCCATCAAAATCGCTTTTAGGTTCAACAATATCGGTCAGCGTTAGTTGATATTCGGTGCGCAACCGCTCAATGATAAATTGCGCGAGGTATCCAGAAGCACCGGTAATCAGTATTTTTTCAAAAGCCATCGGTTTTTAGCTATCCATTTGCGAACGGCACGTCAGCATAGAGAGTATCGTTGTAACCGACAAAAAAGGTATTCCCAGTTTTAACAGTCGGGGCACGCAAACTCCCACTACGCCCCAAAACCGCTTTCAAAATTGCACCACGGTCATCTTCATCGGGAACGAAGGTTTCTACGCTTTTACCTTTTGCAACAACTATTCGTTCAGCAGATTCCATTAATTCCCATACAGCATCTGCTTCTAACTTCTCTTTTCGGGCATCAGTTCTGTTTTCTGCTTGTAAGTTGTTTGTGTCAAGAACCTCTTGCACTTTTTTGCATGAGTTTCAGCTATTCCGAAAATAGATCCAATCAATCATTACAATTCCTCCGCTTGAATAAATTTACCAGTATTACGGCTTTTTACTGCCGCGTCAATTAAAGCGAGCGTCTGAAGTGCATCGGCAAAAGATGAACGGATCAGTGTTTTATCCCCTGTTTCAATAGCACGTAGCCACGCTTCCGTTTTATCTAAACCTAAACTGTTTTGCGAAGCAGCAGGTTCATTTATCGTTTCACCGTTTAGATAACCGCGAATTGCGTTCTCTCCCATATTCGCCTGTAAGCGCAAATGTGGTCCTACAACCTCAACATCAAAACAAAACCCTTCAGTGCCGCAATGATTCATATGCGTTCCGAAAACACCGTTGTCCAATTCGTAAGTCATCTGGATCGCATTTTCGGCATCAAATTCGGTTCGTTCTAATGCCATATTTTTGACTGCCAATGCGTGTGCTTGTATGGGTTTTGGATCCCCCATAACAAATCGCGCACAATCCAGTACATGCACTGCTTGTTCTGCTAAGGGACCACCACTAATCTCAGACTGTAGAAACCAATCTTGCATTTGAAAATCGAGATAGTAATTGACTGTGCAGACTGTTCGCACCAGATGGACTGTCTCCGAAGCGATTAATGTTTTCAGTTGTTCATAAAGCGGGTGGTACCGAAGTTGAAACCCGACAGCTGCTATGACATCTGCCTTCTCAATACATTCAAGGCATTTCTGCCCATCGCTAAAATTCAGGGCAGGCGGTTTTTCAACCATCAATGCGATGCCATGTTCACATGCCATCTGGATAGGCTCAAAACGAACAGGGGGTGGCGTTGTAATCACCACCCCGTCCATTTCTACTTTAAAAAAATCGTTTAAAACATCTGTTGCCAGTTCAGCACCAGCAAGCGTAGCGAGTTCTTGTGCTGCTTCAAGCTGCACATCGTGAACAGCGACCACCCTTGCACCGTAGTTAGTTATTGCATTGTGGTGATGTCTGCCCATCCTACCAGCACCGATAATGCCGATAGCTAAGGTGTCAATGCCGAGTTTGGCACTGAAAGTAGAATCTTTTTGCATTATTGACTTTTTAAGTTGCCCCATGTCACGGCGATTTTGCCTTGTGGCTCTACCGGCGTAGGAGTACCACCTGGTGTTACGACGAATATATTATCGTACTGGGCATGTTCAGCACCGCTCATCCGGAACCCAATTTTTCCATCTGAGAAAGCTTTCTGTGAATCAGTCCATTCACTCACGAATGACAACTCGTTTTCACTGCCACCTACTGGTCCAATGTATGCTTTGAAATTGGATCCTGACCGAACTTCAAATTTCGCACGGTACCAGACATTCGCTTTCCGATCAACACCATCTTCAAATGCTCCTGGCTCCGCAGCCCATCCACCATTCACTCTTCTATGCCAGCGGATGTGTTGGGGAGTATGTCCTGATCCATCAGTTGAAACTTGATGCATATAAATGTTGTTACCGTCAGTCCCATGGAAGACAAAACCGGTTAACCCATTCTGCATAGCTTTAAAATCGGCATAATAATCGTATTCTTCTGGAAATTCATCAACGCTAAGTCCAACGTCGCCGCCTGGCACGAAAAGAACACTATTGCCAAGTACATCATGCCCATCGGCATTGTCTTCAATTGCCCAGGTGCCTTGCGGCGCCCATTTAGATTCGTCAATGTTTCCACTCTCAAAATCATCATGAAATAGTAGGTCAGCAGAAACCGTGCCAACGCACAGAATCATTGCTAAACAAATTAAAAATCTCATTTTTGTCATCTCCTTTTGATAAAGCAAGAAGCTAAACAATTCAGCTTAGCTAATTTTGTCTTTTACATATATTTCAGTTAATTATACCATTAAAACCTTTTAGTGAGTAATTGAAAGTAAAGTGGTTCACTAAAAGGATAAGGACAAGAATCGTAACAATTAAGTCATTCTCTTTTTAGATTTCCCCATGTCACTGCGAGTTTCCCCATAGGTTCCACAGAGAAGATGTTAAATTCTGGGGTTGCAATAACAATGTTATCATATTGTGCACGTTCACCACCACTCATACGGATTCCAATTTTGCCCTGCTTGAAAGCTTTTTGACTATCTTGCCATTCACTCACAAGCGTAAGGTCCTTATCTTCCGCGCCAACATCACCCAGATACACTTTAAATTCGTAGTTTTTACGTATCTCAAACTTCACGCGATACCATACATTTTGGTCTCGATTCACCTTGTCAGCGAATGGGTCCGGTTCGACTGAGTATCCACCACCTACTTTTCTATGCCATCGAATGTGTTGTGGCGTATGTCCGGAACCCGCTGTTGACACCTGATGCATATAGACGTTATTACTGTCTTGACAGTGAAAACAGAATCCCGTCAAACCAGCGGAGACGGTTTTGAAATCGGCATAATAGTCAAACTCTTCGGGAAACTCATCAACACTGAGTCCAATTTCACTCGCTTGAACAGCGAGTACTTTCTTGCCAAGTACATCGTGGTCATCAGCATTATCCTCAATTTCCCAAGTTCCGACTGGAGACCACTTTGCCTTGTCAACTTTTCCACTCTCAAAGTCATCCTGAAACAGGATTTCTGCTGAAACGGTGTTGACACAAAAAATCAGCGTCAAAATTACTATATATCGCATCTTTACTCCTTACAATTGTTAGAATATTCATAATTGTTAGAATTTATCAGTTTTAACTTGTGCCCAAATTGTCGTTAGTTTGGCTGTTGGTTCAACTGCCATCGGATCGTTGCCACCATAAATCTCTATTTCGTCAATACGAGCACCAGCATTGGCGCGAATATGGATGCGCAACCATCGTGCTTCTACATCGTCAAAGGTTATCTCAGTGGTTTTGCTTATTGCTGCACCTTTGTGGGTATAGACCTTTTTCCAAGTGTTTGCTTCCGAGTTCGCGTCTGCTTTAGTTGTTGCGACGAGGATATCAAAATCCACCGCCATCCGGTCAAGAAAACTCTGCGCATGATCGCTCCCGAAATAGATGCGGTTTACATTAGCGACTGCACCGATGTCTATCTGTGCCCAACCGGGGATTGCACCGATAATCCAACTACGGCAGTTGTTATAAAAACCATCATTTAGGTATTCGGTGCAGTGCCGTTGAGGACACCACCCATTTAGTAGCGAAGAAGCCTCTGGTTTCGCATCTTTTAGTAATGCCAAATTCGGTTGTTTATCCCGAATTGTTGGTACAAACTCGGGACCCGCTCTACCGCCAGCATCACAAGCATCTGTTGCCGCTTTGATATCTTGCTCCTTGAATTCGTAAATTCCAAATTTTTCCGGTCCTTTGTCTTCATCATGAAGTGCGAAAACAACAGGTGCTATTAACATTACTACCATCACAAGCAAGCAGAAAGTTGTAAATCTCATGGGGAATTCCTCCTTTTAGAACTAAAAACATTATGTTTAGACGTTTCAACAAAGGTTTTAGGACAACCCAAGGAGAGTAATTCCACTATTATTATGGTTACTCAATCCGTGGTTGTCTTGCAGATGGATTTCTTTGTAAACGGATTTTAGAATTTTTCAGAGGCAAGTCAATCCGTGCACCGTTGTGTAGATGCGATTCGATGATGCCAAAAATCAGTTCAGTGCTGGCATACGCGCATCGGACACCACCTCGTGTCGGTTCACCTGTATCTATTGCGTGAACAAGGTCTTTAATCAGGTTGGCAGTGCTACTGGTACGTTCAAAGGCAGGAAAGGTGTCAGGGACTTTACACGCTCGCCATCCCGGTACATCTTGTTGTTTACGGAGATGCCACTCCCAACCGTTGTTCCAGCATGTAACGGTTCCGCCGTCACAAATTGCTTCCCATTCACTACTGCGAGGAGTCAATAGTGCATGTGCCGTTACTCCATTTTCAAATTGGATTGTCCCACCACCAATCGGATCTACTTGTAGCACGTCACCATCAAAAACGGAATCACCTTGCGGGAGATAACCGGAAACCCAACTCGCAGGTGCATCGCTATTCAGGCGCAAAATCAGGTCAAGATGATGGCTTGCAGTATTGAAAAGCGAGCCGTTCCCATAGATAATTAATGTACGCAACTTGCCGATTTCACCGCTATCAATGATTTCCTTCATCTTGTCAAAGCCTGTATGCCATCGGCGATTTGTGCCAAGGTTGAAGGCGACGTTGTTTTGTTCTACCGAAGAAACCATTGCTGCTGCTTCGTCCATAGATGCTGCCATCGCTTTTTCGGCATAGATGGCTTTCACACCGTGTTCTGCTGCATAAATGACTATTTCCGCGCGATGTTCAGGTTGTGTGGCAACACTTACAATATCTGGCTGTTCTTTTTCAAGCATCTCACGATAATCGGTGTACTGATTCACCTTTGGCACATTATATCGGTTTCCAAAATGTTCCATTACTTCAGGACGCAGGTCAGCACACGCGACGAGATCGGTTCGTTCTTCGGCAAAAAAGCCTGCCGCGTGAGAATAGGGCAACTTAATTGCCTCGTAATCGGGTACTTCGTTGTCAATAAATGCGCCCATCCTGCTACAACCGATAACAGCTGCACGGTAAGTTTTCATCGGTATCCTCCCTAATTCTCAATAAATGTCAATTGAACTCATAGAATTAAGATTCTTCAACGAAAAATTTGTTAGCAACTTCAGTCACAAAATTCTTTCCCATCACCCTATATCCTTCGGCATCAGGATGCAGATTATCAGGAAGTAAATCTACAAAATCTGAACCGAACACGTCTAAACCGCTGACATAATATATGTGATCGTCGCCATTAGTTTTAAGTGCTTCGGCTGCTGCCTGCACCTCTTCACGCATTTTTTGCAGATTGAAACCAACAGCGTTTGGATTTTCCTCTCTGTTTGGACAATAGATAGGGGACATCAAGACAATAGGTATTTTTGTGTGTTTTTCACGAATAATCTGCACAGCACCAATAATCGCTGGACGGAACGCACGAGGTCCTAAACTTGACGCGCCTTGGATATTAATGCCGAGACACATTGAGATATAGTTCGCAGGGAGATCGCGAATCATGCGCGCTACCATAGAATCGAGGTGACACTGTCCACCATAACCGAGACAGGTTAAATTAAAATTCCGATCACGAGCAACAATACCTGGCCATGTTTGTGTCGGTGATGCTGCCGAGCGACACTGCGTAATTGAGCTTCCGTAAGTGATCCACCTTGGTCGTTTGTCAATGAACGGTTCTAATGTAGCACCATCTTCTATGTCTAAATTGCGAAGTTGAAACCTTCCGAATTGTGGAAGCCAGAGTTCAATTAATTTATCCTGATCTGACAAGTTTTCAAAGACGAAACTGTTTTTTCCCTTTAAATCAATTGACGCAATAAACTCTCCATCACAACAGAGATCAAGCATACCGGATTCGCGTTGTTCAACAATGCTGCCTGAAATACACGTGGTGTTGCTCCGAAAACTGATGCGAACTCCCGCAGGCATTGCTGAACGTTCTAATAACGGCTCTGGAAACAGCACGTGCATCTCATGAGGTGTTCGCCACGGCATAATAGAAGAATCTGTTTTTTCAAGGGATACAACACCTTGCCAATTCAGATTCGGAGTGTCAGGTTTCAATTGCATTATAGATAACTCTCCTTACTTTTCAATTCGGTTACATCGTATCAACAACTGCGCGAAGTTGGCGAATACCATCTAACATCTGTTGTGGGTTTCCCCAGTGTTCAATGCTCGCAGCACCTTTAAATCCATCATCAATTAATGTTTGCAACAATTGTTCATAACGCAAGTCTGTGTCTCTTATCGGGTCCAAATTTTTCTCACGATTCGGTTTTACATGCACATGCCGCACAAGTCCCTTAATATGCGAATATCCATCGGGTAATGGATTTTCTCCGCAGTGTAAACCGTTATTGACATCCCAACATGAGGCAAGCGCAGGACTATTGCCAAGTGCATCAATAACAGTCCGCGTCTCCTCACAAGTGCCAGCGAGCGTAGCGTCTTCATTCTCAAAAGCGAGAATCACATTTGCACTTTCAGCAATCGGCACTACGGGTGAAAGTTTTTCAACGATCTGATCCAAATAGTCATTTATATCCGGCCGTGACGATTCTTTAAGTCTGCGATTTGGATTCCAAAATGCAAATCCTCGAATAATTTGTGTTTCAAAGGCGTGTGCGAGTTCAACCATTCGGTCAAAGTGTCGCAGATGACGTTCATATTCTTGTGGATTATCAATTGCGCATTTCCCAAAAGGTGAACCGACACTCGCTACGCGGACATCGTAAGAAGTTAGTACGTCTTGTGCGCGTTTCACGTCGTCATCGTCAATTTCAGTTACGTGTTTTCCCCAAACACCACCACGCACTTCTACAGTAGTGGCTCCTGCTTCAACACCGAACTTGATAGCTTCCTCAAAATCTTCTCTGGAAACTTCATCAGCAAAAAAACATACATCTATCATCTTAAATTTCTGCATGTTTCCATTATACCACTTTAATCAGAAAGAATGACAGGAAAGAAATTCACCATTAAGTAATATATTGGGAAAATGCAGACTCCTTTCTAAATTACCCACACACAAATTAAGGTCTTGTCAAAGAATGAGATTACGCGATAAAAAATAAAACCACTGCAACTACGGCTGAGATTGCACCTACAACATTAGCAATGAGAAAACGCGGTAAGAATTGAAAGACACCACTTAAGAGAAAAAACGAGCCAGAGATAATGATTAAAATACCTGATCGGGCTCCTTGGACATTTTGTAACAATCCAAAACCTTCAATAAAATTGTATATTCCAATGAGCAAGCAAAAAACAATACTCGGCCATTTCATCCATTTTGTTTTCTGATTGATGGTGCTAATCCATGCAGACATTACTTTGTTTCCTCTTAATCCTGCAGGATAGGCATAAATGGAGCAAGTATACCCAATACCTCAATCGGTGATTCTTTCTCTGAGAGTGTCACTTCTAACACTGCCTCATTTTTCTTGACTGTTATCCAAGCAAGGAGCGGAGATATTTTATTTTCCTTTTCAATGCCATCTTGTACCGGTAATGTACCATCCATCAAATTTAACAATTTCAATATATTGAGTTTTAAAACTACAACAGGCGTTTTCGGCAACATTTTTAGATAAGATGCTTTCTTTTTGGCGTGGAGTCTATCAATGATAGAATACATCTGATTTTCAGAGAAACTTAAAAGAGACAGTCCGTCCTTTTCAGCATAGTAAATATTTGAAGCAAACACAGACACTTGTGTATCTTTATGAGCTGTCTTTGAAACAGAAGTATTCTGTAAGTTTGATAAACTGTTGCCTATTTGTTCCCATTTTTGTGGGTGACTGGAAGCAAAAATTAAGCCTCCCTGTGTATGCGTGTTCGCTGCGTCAATCTCAAAGGTGTTCTCTAATTCAATATCAAGACTTTTCAAAGCACTCGGTTCGAACAGCGTTAAATCATCCACTGACAAAGCAATTTCACCTGTCAAAGCAGCAATAACATCTTCTTTAAAGTTAAGATTCAGGATCCCTTCCATAAACGTTATGAAAGCATAAACGTCGCCTGTTTCTGTATTTTCAATCTCAGTATCAATAAGTTGCCAAACTGTTTCCAAAACGCTTGGTGCAGCAGCAAAAAACAGGTCTTCATCACCAGATAATCCTTTAAGAGTTGCCAATTCTGTCCCTTCTCTTAAGAAGGTGCCAATATTGCCATCTTGATATGTAGGATCGAATTCCGTGTAAAACTGCAGGAACGGTCCAACTTCCAATAGGTTGAGTGATACAAAAACAGTTTCAAAAGTTTGCAGTTGTGTTCGTTCAATATCTGATAAGTCTTGCAGCAGCGGTAATAGACCTGACACATTGATAAAGCCTGCCACTTGTCCCACATTATATTTTTTATTAACTTTAGAATATGATTCGTTTTTTTGAATAGATAAGGATTTTTTTCGATAGGTATCAATCAATTTCTCAAAACTGTTTTCACCAATACCAACGACAAGAAAATCACCGACAAATCCATAATTAAAAAGGGTGTCTGGCATTTGGAGTGTATCGTATTTAACTTTCCTATGTTCTCCTGCATTAGGCTTTAATGTTCCCCCAGACAATCCCATAGCACCGGTCAAGATTTTAGTTAATCGTTGCAGCTCAGCAAGGTTTCCACCTGAATGTACAACAATGCCGCCCCGAATGCTATTTATTCCTACGTCCCATATCGCAAAACCTGTTTGGTATCCGACAGTATCAATTACATCAGACAGATCCATCCCGATAATTGCCTGTGCCGCTAACATCACTTGGCGCATTTCCTGCAATTCTGATGCGTCCAACAGTGGATTAAGTGTTTTTTCCCAATTTTCCGAAATCTGAATTTCGTTGTAAATTTCGTCAATATCATTTAATTGTATATAAATGAGACTTTCCTGTGGGATGAAGTCAGTAACCTTCGCTGCCTGAGCGAAAACTGGGATACCGACTGTTAAGACAATGGTAATAATTAGTTTTTGTAAGTTTATCCAAGGTCGTGACCGCAAATTGTAGTCTTGTGCTAAAACTTGGAATTTCATCGGAAACCTCCTTTTATGGAACTCGAATTTCTTCTACTAATACTTGCACTTCTTCAGGTGGCGGTGGTGTTAAAGCAGAAACGACAGTCGCTACAATAAAATTCAATACCATACCAAGAGTGCCGATACCTTCCGGGGATATGCCCCACAGCCAATACTCAGATGTGTTAAGGTCGGGTTTGATAAATTTAAAGAATATGATATACGCTGCTGTGAAAGTAAAACCGACAATCATTCCTGCAACTGCCCCAGCTTTATTCATTCGCTTAGAGAAAATTCCCATGACGATTGCTGGAAAAAATGAACTTGCAGCGAGTCCAAAGGCAAATGCAACGACCTGTGCAACAAATCCAGGAGGGTTGATACCAAAATATCCAGCAATACAGACGGCAAAACCAGCGGCGACTCGCGCAGCCATTAATTCCTGTTTTTCGGATAAATCACGTACAATGCAACCCTTGAGTAAATCATGGGCAATAGCCGTTGAAATAACCAATAATAGACCCGCAGCAGTAGACAGTGCTGCTGCTAAGCCGCCCGCAACAACCAATCCTGTAACCCAATTCGGTAGTTTCGCAATTTCAGGGTTAGCTAATACCATAATGTCGTTGCTGATAGTCAGCTCATTCGGCACAGCAGATTTTGGACCACGGTACTGTATTGTCCCATTGTTGTTTAAATCATTAAATTTTATGAGTCCGGTTTTCTCCCAATTTGTAAACCACTCAGGAACATCCTCATATCTGATATCTTGTAATTCACCATCCTGCTCATAAGTCACAGTCTTAAGCAAATTTGTTTTCGCAAAAATGGCGACTGCTGGGGCAGTAGTATAAAGAAGCGCGATAAACAGTAGTGCCCATCCAGCAGAGGCTCGTGCTTCAGATGCTTTACGTACTGTATAAAACCGTATAATTACATGTGGAAGTCCTGCTGTACCTAACATAAGCGCAGCAGTGATAAAAAACACATCAATTTTAGATTTACTTCCATCAGTATATTTATCAAAACCGAGTGCTTCATGTAGCCCATTGAGACGGTCTAAAAGGAAAACACCAGAATCGTCTGCCGCGCCCAACCCCAACTGCGGAATTGGATTACCTGTAACAAGGATAGAGATGAATATAGCAGGCACAAGAAATGCAAAAATTAGAACGCAGTATTGCGCGACCTGTGTATAGGTAATGCCTTTCATACCGCCAAGCACAGCATAAAAGAAAACAATTCCCATCCCGACAAGCACACCATAAGTAATATCAACATTTAAAAACCGGGAAAAGGCGATACCGACCCCTTGCATCTGTCCAGCAACATAGGTAAATGAAACAAAAACAGCACACACAACAGCAACGATTCTTGCCAACTGTGAATAATAGCGATCTCCAACGAAATCAGGGACAGTATATTTGCCGAATTTACGAAGGTAAGGGGCTAATAATAGTGCAAGCAGGACGTACCCGCCTGTCCATCCGAGAAGATAGACGGAACCGTCGCGTCCCAAAAAAGCGATCATCCCTGCCATTGAGATGAAAGACGCAGCACTCATCCAATCCGCTGCAGTTGCCATGCCATTCACAACCGGATGCACATTGCTACCAGCGACGTAGAAATCCCCAGTTGAACGTGCCTTAGACCAAATCGCTACACCGATATACAATGCAAAGGAGAGACCCACCATCACGAAGGTCCAAGCTTGTACGTTCATTCTTGTTCCGAATCCTCCGCATTTTCTTTATCAGTTTGGAATTTTTTATCTAAGCGGTTCATCAACCAAGCATAGACAAAAATTAACACAACAAAAATCCATATAGATGCTTGTTGTGCGAAATAGAAACCGAGGCGAAACCCGCCAAACCGAATTTTATCAAGTTGTTCCACAAATACAATTGAGCAGAGGAATGATGTGACGAACCAGATTCCGAGTAGGATACCGAGATATTGTAGATTTTTCCGCCAATATAATTTATTCTTATCTGATGGTTTCACAAACTGTCCTCCGATTAACATGGAATGGAAACTTTTGGAATGGAAACAGTCGGAGCATGCTCAATAGTATCAAAATATAGAATTTTTGTCAATAATTCTCTGGAAACATCAAACGTTCCACGTGTTCAATCAGAATATGTAAAACCTTAATATGGATTTCCTGTATCCGATCAGCAGTATCACCTGGTGCAATTAGGTATTTATTACAGTGATGTTTGAGTTTCCCGCCATCTCTACCGATCAATCCAAACACGTGCATCTGTCTTGATTTTGCTGCTTTCGCCGCATGCACAACATTTTCTGAATTCCCACTCGTTGAGAGGACAACTAACAGATCGCCAGGATGACCTAACGCTAACAAAGGGCGCGCGAAAACCTCTGAAAACCCGAAGTCGTTTGCAGTGCAGGTAATATGTCCGGAATCGCTTAGTGCAATAACAGGAAGCGGTTTCCGATTTTCTCGAAATTTCCCGGTGCATTCTTCTGCAAAGTGTATGGCATCGCACAAACTCCCACCATTTCCACAAGTAAATATTCTGCCTTGCTGTTCAAAAACGTTTTGCATCAAGGATACTGTCTCAGCGATGACTCTGATATTATCGGGGTTTTGCATAAACTGATTGAGTGCGTCCTGTGCATCTGATAACGCGCTACGAATACTATGCGAGATGTCCATTATATTCTCCTAACGTATCAAACTGTAAATCCATAGAATCACCAGGGACCAAATTGTCCCATTGATGCAATAAATTTCGTAGATGTTGGCGCATTGTCTCAATCTGTGCAGGAGTAACGTTGGCCGGAAGTTCGGCGCTATCAGGTTGAATCAACGGTTCCGGAAAACTTTCCCATAGTTCTGCTTGTAACAGGGCTACGATAGGTTCTGCTACCATTGCTTCTCTTGGAATTTTGAACGGACGTTCTGATGTGGACAGGCTAAAATCAGGGATGTCATAACCTTTCGCAACAAGTCCGAAGAACGCATCTTGAAAACCCAGCGTGGTTTCGACAACATAGTGTGCAAAATCGTGTTGCACAAATCCGCGATGGATGTGTATCCACGTAACACTCTCATCGTCACGAATGCAGGTGAGTGTGTCAGGTTTGTGTTTATGTTGGTTTTTACCTTTTTTGAAACGAATGATCACTTGTTTTAAATTTCCAATTTCGCTGATGTCTTAATGCATTCTGTAACCCACTCTTGAATTAAGTGTCTTGGGGGAATGCCCCGTGTTTCAGCCAGTTGCAGGACCATCTCTGTTTCTTCTTCGGTCAACCATACAGAAGCTTTATACCCATCTTCTGTTTCCACAAGTGCACCATCATACTCAGCCAATTCTTGTGCGGCTAAGAATTCATATTCGTCATAGACATCAAGGTATTCTTCGTCTCCAGTGAGTATATATTCATCACGGTTCATGAGTTCCTCCAGTCTATCGTATGTTTTTCAACATATAACACAAATTAATGAGTTTATGCGTTTTGTTTCTCAATTTGATGCTGGACTTCACTGGTGTATCGGCAGATTTATTTAACACTACTGCCATATTTGAGACTAATCGTATTATCGGTTAGTTTGCTGATTTTGCTGATGCTTTGATACCTTCAGTAATCCACTCGCGAATTAACATCACTGGTGATATTCCACGTGACTCCGCTGCGGCGATAACAGCTGCGGCTTCTTCAGGCGTTAAAGCAAGTGGAACGATAGGTTCGAAAACAGATTCCTGGACCTCTTCAAGTTCGTTTTCAAAATCAGTTAAGTCGTGAGAGTCCCAAAAGCTGGCAAGTTCTTGAATTGAATCAGTTTGTGGAATTTTTTGATTTTTCATTTATTTCTCCACTGTCTATATCGTCGTTTTTCTTTATCCGTCATAGGTCTTGCTGTGACAGGATACCCTTTACCATCAGGAAATTGAATTATAACACAAAACAAATGACGTCCGAAATGCGTTTGTCCTAAAACATAGTAGACAGGATTTGCACCGTGAGATTTCGTTCGTTTAACAAACGACTTCCCAAAGCAAACTTCCTCTACCTCATCTGATGTGACACTGTGTTTTGCAATATGTTCAAGCCTGTCGTGAGACCAGAGCAACTCGTGAATTTTCATATTTACCAGTTACTCCAACAAGATAATTTTTCTGTCTCACGGCAGAACATTCAACGCAAAAGGATCAATTTACCATAGCGAACAGTAAACAGATTGTCAAATTAAATTCACTAAAAGGCTGCATATCTATTATGTATTCTGTTCTTCAATTTGATGTAACGCTTCACTAATGTAGCGGCGAACCCACTCACTTTCAGTAGTTTCTGCCAAGTCATTGAGCGCAGAAATAGCTTGCGGATTGCCGATTCTGCCTAAAGCCACAACAGCAGCCGAACAGACTGACCTATCAATATCGTTGACGCTGCTAATCAATGCTTCTATCACCTGCACGGGTGGGTTTGCAACGCGTTCCTCGCTAAGTCCCAATTCACCGAGAGCAACGACTGTGGCACAACGCATATCAGGTTCTTCGTCTTGTAGGAATGGAATAAGTCTGTCAATGGCACGGTCGTCGCGGAGGTGTCCAAGGGAAGATATAGCAAAGCGACGAACGGCTGTGTTGTCGTCGGATAATGCTTCGATTAGTGGTGCAATAGCATGCACATCCCCTACACCACCTAATCCCTCAGCGGCATAGGCACGCATTTCAGCGGATTCTGATCGCAATTTTCGAAGTAACAACCGCGTCGGGAAATACCGCCAATTCCTTAAGGGACCGTCTTTGTGTAAAAGCAGCTGAATCAATCTACGAATCTTTTGTTGTGGAGATTGATCCGAAACTTCGCGTGCCATTGTGCTGTTCCTATGGTAATGGAATTGTGGAATTATAGCATGCATTCTATCCAATGGCAATCGGTTTTTGGATGAAGAAAATGGGGAACTGCCTCAGTACCTTACAAGGTAATACCTAATTCCTTTGCAATAGTGTAGACGTCTTTGTCGCCACGTCCAGACAAGCAGACCGCTATAACTTTATCTTTTCCAAGTTTCGGAGCGAGTTCACGTAGGTATGCGATCGCATGCGCGGATTCTAAGGCAGGGATGATGCCTTCAGTCTCTGATAACAACTGAAATCCTTCTACTGCCTCAGCATCGGTAATTGGGACATATTCTGCCCTACCAGTTTCGCGATAATAACTATGTTCGGGACCGACACCAGGGTAATCTAAACCTGCGGAGATTGAGTGTGCGGGTGTAATCTGTCCATCTTCTTCTTGCAATAGATAGCATTTTGCCCCGTGGAAAACACCAACGCTT
This sequence comes from Candidatus Poribacteria bacterium, assembly GCA_965219695.1. Taxonomy (GTDB): domain Bacteria; phylum Poribacteria; class WGA-4E; order WGA-4E; family WGA-3G; genus MSPOR6. Next base: position 559,651 of record CBDCOJ010000030.1, read on the forward strand.
CCAGCAGTAAGCGGCGCTGCATGACGTCCGCTTCGGATACTTTCACCTGCCGCTTCTACGCCGATGAGCTGTACCGATTCGTCATGATAGAATGGATAAAACATGCCGAGAGAATTGCTCCCACCTCCGACACAGGCAACAACACAATCCGGTAAATCGCCTTCTTGTTCTAAAATTTGTGTCCTTGCTTCTTCACCAATAACGGCTTGGAAATCTCTGACAATCATGGGGTAAGGGTGCGCACCAACAACTGATCCGAGCAATAGGTATGTTGTGCGGACGTTTGTGACCCAATCTCTGAAACAGGCATTAATGGCATCTTTGAGCGTGCGTGAACCGGAGTTAACCGGTACAACCTTTGTTCCCATCAATTGCATGCGGAATACGTTGAGTGCCTGTCGTTCTATATCCTCTTCACCCATATAGACTTCACATTCCATATCAAACTTCGCAGCAACGGTAGCAGTAGCAACGCCGTGTTGTCCTGCCCCGGTTTCAGCGATAATCCGTTTTTTGCCCATCCACCGTGCAAGTAATATCTGTCCGATTGCGCTGTTAATTTTGTGTGCACCAGTATGGTTTAGGTCTTCCCTTTTGAGGTATATCTTTGCGCCACCGAGGGTTTCCGTTAGCCGTTCTGCATAATAGAGTGGGTTCGGACGTCCGACATATTCGCTGAGGTAATACCGAAATTCCTTTTGAAAATCGGGATTATCTTTGAGGGATGCGTACGCCTCTTCTAATTCTATGAGTGCGGGCATGAGTGTTTCGGGGACATATCTGCCACCGAACTGCCCGAAGTGTCCAGTTGCGTCGGGGAGCTGTTGCATGTGAGTTCTCCAATTTATGTTGTTCATGTTTAGATATGTGATTTTACATTCTTTGTATTAGTGATTTTGCGCGGAGGTTTGGACGTTTCAAAACCCCTGGGTTTACAATAGATTCTGGAAGTTGTCCTGTTAAAACCTGTGCCACACAAGTTGCAGCAGTTACTTCTAATTCAAGGATTGATTCGTCAGAGACAAATGCGGCGTGTGGTGTGATAACCACATTATCAAGTGTAAGCAAGACTTCATCTATTTCTGGCGGTTCAGTTTCCAAGACATCTATACCCGCCCCAGCAATTTCACCGTTTTGGAGTGATGCAGTAAGTGCTGCTGTGTCTACAATACCGCCCCGCGCAGTATTTATTAAAAATGCTGTCGATTTCATAGCACGAAATTCATCATAGCTGAACATGTGCTGCGTTTCAGTTGTCAATGGTGCGTGAATTGTGACAAAATCTGCTGTTTTGAGTAAGTCTTGAAAAGATACATTTTCTGCACCGTGCCGTTTGATTAATTCCGGTGAAGTGCGCGGTGAATAAACCGTCACATTCAATCCAAATGCTTTCGCTTTGGAAATAATAGCCTTTGCAATGTGCCCGAATCCAATGATACCCAACGTTTTTCCACGCAATCGGTACATCTGCGGACCAATGTTCTGGTCCCATGTGCCAGTTTTTATTGCTTCATTGTAAACTGATATTTTCCTTGCACAAGTGAGGAGGAGTGCAATTGCATGGTCAGAAACTTCATCAACACAGTATGCGGGGACATTCGTAACGATAACGCCATTCTCTGTAGCAGTTTCCACATCAATGTTATCTAATCCGATACCGTAACGAGCGATGATTTGACACTTTTTAGCTGCGTCAATAACAGGTTTACGTACTGGTTTCCAACATGTAAGAATACCATCCACTGTCGGGGCGAGAGAAAGAAGTTCTTTTTCTTCTCCAATTTCTGCCACGATAAGTTCTGCACCAATTTTGGCAAGCACTTCTTGTTCAGGTTCAATAGAAGACCAAGCATAATCAGTTATTAGGACTTTCCAATTGTATGACATATTTATTTTGGTAGATTTTTAAATTATATATACAAAATAATTTATTTTCTTCGTATTCAATGAATAGGGAGATTTGTGTATTCATCTGGTTACCTCTTATTCTATACCGCGGAATGACATTTTAGGGAACCATTCATCTAAAAGGGCGTATCCCATCGGGCGCGTGCCTCAAATTCTTCGTAGGATTGAAACCAATCATAAGGGCTGCCGGTTCCTGTTCTGTAAAACCATATTTGTACAATGTTAGCAAAATATTCGCCATGGTTACTGGGAAGAAACTAATCGGGCCACAATGCTTTTTCTTTAGCATTTATGTAAGCCTCGTATAATTTACCACTTTTTTGTGCATAGGGTTCCAAAAAATCGGAGTCAAAATATTGTATTGCATGCTCTAATGTATGTGCTAATTCGTGGACGACTGTTGACATGAGTTCATCGGTTTCCATACCATGAAAACTATCGAGACACAAAAACTTATTAGTTGTGAGCCTATTTCTGATGGTAGGATGGATACCATCTGCTACTGGAGACTGTGCCAGTGAAATAAAGATTCCCTCCATACCACATTGATACTTCTGGCACAAAATGTATGGGGTATCCGTCTACAACGGTGAGATAAGTGTTTCCACGCAAGCGGTCTCGGAGTTCTGGTCGTTTAGAGGTCATCAATAGGTACGCGTTTTTCGCTGCTATAAAATACTTGTCTGCCGTACAATCTTTGCCTATGATAGCGAGTCCGTCTGCGTCAATATAGCGATTATAAAAGGATTCTTGTTTAGGTTTTAGTTCTTTCGCGTACGCGATTGCTTTTTCATAATCTGCTTGAGACTGACCTGTCCAAAAGTTGTCTGGCAACTTGGTTCTAATCCACTCAAAGTAGGTCATGTCGCCTGTTCTAAACTTCCGCAGTATTTCCCAAACTTCTGGCGTTAGGTCGGTTACAGCATTTTCTTCAATATGTGTGCCGATGTTGGTTAGAATGTCTACGTTGGTTCGGTCGCCGCATGCAAGTATGCAGAGGCAGGTAACTATAAAATAAAGTCGGTAAAATCTTTTCATCTGGTCACCTCATCAAGTATTTCCTCAATGAGTTCTTCGCTGCAGTTGAAATAAGCGGATGCCTTCTCAATGCCAATGGGTCTGCCTTTGTATTTCTCAAGACGGATTATGATTTCCTGTTTTATCTGTTCCTTCGTAGGTCGCGATTCGGAGTTCGCTCCTACAGGTTCGTCAACTGGTAGTCTACCTTTGGTCGCGATGTTTGCATGCCCGCGCGCTGTTTTGCTAATCTACAGGATTTACAATACAGCGATTATGGAAAACATAGAACAAGAAAACATACAACCTACAGGCAACTAAGAATGCTGAAAATACTTAAGTTGACACCTATGGGTTGAACCGCAGGTGAAACCCAACCTACGAAAACTACAATTAAGATTAGGCACAAAATAGAAACCTATGGGTTCACACTGTTTACCCCCACTTTTCAAGCCCCAACAACTTTTTACCAAGCTCCGTTAACTCTGCGGTTTCACCCGATTGATGTTCCTTTTCTGGACGTTCGCCGCCAAATCCTGCCATCCGATTTTTCCATCCGTTGATACGACGTTCTCGCGCCTCTTGATTTGCTTCACCCGTTGGTGTCATCGTTATGTATTGCGCGACGCGCGGTGCATCAGCAGTGTTGATACCGGCACTATGCGGCAAAGCACTATGCCAAATTATCAGATCACCTGCATTTGCGGGGACAGGAATCATGCCTAATGCTTCTAAATTTTGTTGGCGTGGGTCAGCATCTTCTGGCAGACTCTTTATCCATTCCTCAATTTTATTGTGGAATCCTGGGACGCAGACAAATGCGCCTTGGTTCGCGGCGGTATCTGTCAGGTAAAGAACACCTTGCACATGGAATCGAATGGGTAGTTCTACGGACATGTCCCAGTGAAGTCCAACACTTGTGCGTTCATATTTGCCGGGGGCATTGGGCGGACTCATGCTGGCACGGTCAAAACTAACCCATAGTTTTTCTGTGCCCCATATTTCGGCAAAAGCCTGATGCACACGCGGATATTGGCGTGTTGCCCATAGAGCAGGGTGCTGATAGATTTCTACCATAATACCACGAGGTGGATCAGGATACCAACTCTCTGGAGATTCCGCATCCATCTCAAGGAAATTCCAGACTGCTGTCGCTGCATCTTGGATTAACGCTGCTGGTGCTGCATTAGGGATAACGACATAACCTTTTTCTTCCCAAAAGGCTAAATCCTCTTTGCTTAATACTGCCATCTGCTTGCTCCTTATTTATAGTGGATTCTACAATTAACTTTACATCTGAACGGTAGGAGGGAACTCCGATTCCCGACTGACAGTGGTTTCGTCGCGATTCGGAGATCGCTCCCGCCAAATGCCAAAAGCGCATTTGGCGTTGATTTGGCTGAATGCCAAAAGCGCATTCAGCGTTGATTCACAGAATATATGTCCAATTATTTACATAATTTACTATAATGTCTATAGTTGTGAAAAAGTCAATTCCATTAAGCCATACGACGTAAAAAGGCGGATAGGAATATAATTATCAGTCCTAAAATAATAACGGCGTTCAACCATGGTGCAGGTTTTTTTTGAAATGTCTCAAACACAGGATACGGAAAAGTTAACACAACTGCCAGCGTATATACCAGAAAAACAATAAAGAATTTTACACCTAAAACGAGTATGTAAAGTGAATAATCAACATCAACAGATTCTGCAGCTGACATACGGGCGGTTCTAAAGAAGGTAATTACGTTATACACCCCAGATATAAGGACAGTCAATAAGGCAGGCCAGACTATTCCACTGAAACGTCTGAGTGCAGATGAAATTAAAGTATTTGGATCGGGGGAACGATTGGCAACCGGGATGAGGACAACGCGAAAGAAGAAGAAGCCACCTATCATCAAGACAACAGAACCGACATGCAACCATTGTATCAAAGGTTTGAGGAACATTACCAAGATTTTATGAAGATAGACCGGCTACCAGTTATCAGATCAACATTCTCAAACACTGATAACTGATAACCGAAACTCTATATTTGTGGACTATACGACCGGCTTTCCACCGACCGGATTAAAACAGGAACGCGATTGCTTACAAGCGTTAGGCGATACAAATTGGTCATCGGGACCGACCACCTGCATTGTGCAATTACACCAATAGTGTGTTCCCGGATTTTCTTCAACGAGATTCTGCAAGTTGCCACCGGGGATATAAATTGCCTTCGTCCGAAGGTCTTGGCATATCGGGCGACTAAAAATTGGAAGTGTTTTCCCCTCTAACATGTTCATCCTCCTTTAACTGACTGCCATCATAGCGGTACGACTGATAAGATTCTGGGTTAACGTCACTTTGTATGCGTTATCATTCATGGGTTCTGCATCCTTAACGGCTTCCGCGCCTGCCTTCATGCTGACCGATTCGTTAATCATCTTACCTGTAAGCGCAGTTTCAGCTTCTGTGGAACGCCATGGCGCTGGCGCAACACCACCGAGAACGACGTTGGCTGTTTGACATGTTTTCCCCATCATCTCAAAGACACCTGCAACGCTTGCTAACGCGAAGTCAGGAGCACCTTTCTCGCGTGCTTTTAGATAAAAACTCTTTGTATTCGGTTTCGGTTGTGGTACCTGAACTTCAACAACGATTTCATTCGGTTCAAGCACATTTTCCCGAAACGGATTTGCCGCTGGCAAGGTAAAGAACTCCTCAACCTTCAATGTCTTCTCGCCTTCTGGACCAGCAATTTTGAGAGACGCGTTGAGTGCAATCAATGCTGGCGCGATGTCAGAAGGATGGACAATATAGACAGGGTCCCCACCGAAGATAGCGTGGTATTTACTCAAGCCATCAATAGCATAACAGATGTCTCCACCTTTCTTAAGACAATTGACAGTCTCATCTCGGTAATACCAACACCGTGGGCGTTGACAGAGATTACCGCCAAGTGTGCCAACATTCCGAATCTGTGGTGTCGCTACAGATGCTGCTGCTTGTGCAAGCACGGTGTAGTGATGCTGAATCGCCGGGTGCATTGCAATATCAGTGACGGTCGCTAACGCACCAATCTTTAAGCCGGATGCGTCCGCTGTGATACTATCCATACCGGGCAACGTCTTAAGATTAATCAGTGTTTTAGGGGTTTCAATGTACTCTTTGAGTTCACTGAGCAGGTCAGTTCCCCCTGCTATCATCATGACTTCGCCCCATCCGCTGTCACTCAATAATGAGGTAACTTGTTTTAGACTGCTCGCGTTAACGTAACTAAATTTATCCATTGTTTACCTCCTTATGCCTTCTTCTCAGCAAGTGCGGTGAGGACTTTATCTGGTGTTATCGGCAGTTCCCGAATTCGGACACCGATCGCATTGTGAACAGCATTTGCGATTGCGCCGAGTGTCGGAATACATGGCGGTTCACCAACACCCGTAACCTTCCGATGCGTATCAAAAACGATTGACTTGATTTCAGGTATCTCAAAGGTCCCAGGGACCTTATAATCCTCAAGGTTAGCATTGAGCATGCGTCCGGTTTGCGGATCCATGATACGCTCTTCAAGAAGTGCTTGCCCTAAGCCCATGATAACGCCGCCGTTAATCTGGCTTTCCGTTGTCAATCGGTTAATCGCTAATCCGCAATCTTGGACAGCGACGATCTTAAGCACTTTGACGTGCCCTGTTTGGGTGTCAACTTCAACTTCAGCAAACTGCGTGCCTGCGACTCCACCTTGTCGGAGTTCCTGATCCCAATTTCCACCTTCGCTGATGCTTTCCTGTCCGAGTTGTCCAGTTGCCTGTTTCCAAGTAACCGTCTTCGTTCGGTCAGAGGCGACGTAGATAATGCCAGTTCCCACTCGTAGATCATCCACCGGTGCCTGCAGTAGTGGAGCGACGTGTTCAAACAACTTCTGTTTCGCTGCCGCAGCTGCAGTTTTGATAACCGGTGCAACAGAAGCGGTTGTCTGACTTCCGCCACTTCCGCCAGAGGGTAGTCCAGGACCGCTATCCCCAACTTTTACTGAAATATCTGTCGGCGCGAGTCCCAACTCCTCTGCAACGATGATAGCAATCACAGTCCGAATACCAGTGCCGATGTCTTGTGTGCCAGTGACTGCTTCAACAGTGCCATCAGCATTGATAGTAACACGCGCTTGCGTGCCTCTACCGCCACCACCGCCCCATAAGCCGCTACCAACACCCATACCGCGTTTCTTAACGCCTGTCCCAGAACCGGCAACATTATTGCGACGGTGCCATCCAATTTCCTGCGCACCGAGGGTATATTGTGCTTGACGCACCTCACTTGAATCGTTAATCCTTCGGAATTCCAGGGGGTTCATTCCCAGTTTTTCGGCAAGTTCATCCATCAACGAATCCATGGCAAAAGCACCTTGCGGATGTCCAGGTGCACGCATTGCACGTTGATTACCCGCATTAACAGCGACGTTAAAACGTTCGGTTCGTCTATTTGGAACATGGTAGACATAGGGTGCATTAAATCCCGCACCGCTGGAGATACCACCTGTGCCGTAGCCGCGCATATCGTAGGCGATAAGTCGCCCGTCGCGAGTTGCTCCCGCCTTTACATGCTGTGTCATTGAAGGCCTATTTCCAGCGACCAGATGTTCAGCCTTCCGGGTCAACATTAATTTTACGGGTCTTTCGGTCATGCGTGACAACCGCACTGCAGCAAGACCTTCTGTACCAGCATTAAATTTGCTTCCAAAACCGCCTCCCATGTGTTCAGTGATAACTCTGACCTGGTTCGCGGGAAGCTCAAAGCGACGCGCGAGGTCATTACGCACTCCGAAAACCGCCTGTGTAGATGCCCAAACTGTTAGGTTTTGTTCATCTGTCCATTCGACGACATGCCCGTGTGTTTCCAAGCAGACGTGCGTTTGGACGGGGGTGTGATAGGTGGCTTCTACTGTAACTGCAGCTTCAGAGAACGCTGCGTCCACGTCACCATCTTCGTTAATGCCCGGATTACTTTGGTTTCCTTTCCAGTCATCTCGAATCTGTGGTGCACCTTCTGCCATTGCATCCGCTTCTGTAACGACAAAGGGTAATTCTTCCAATTCTACATAAATCAACCGTAATGCGTCTTTAGCGATGTCGTCGGTTTCTGCGGCAACTGCTGCGATTTCTTGCCCTTGATAACGGAGCTTTCTACCGACTTCGATTAATGGAATGACCGCTTTAACACCGGGCAACGCTTCCGCGCGGGTTAGGTCAAGATCCGTTACGTTTGCATGCGCAACTTCAGATCGCAGAATGCGTCCATAAAGCATTCCCGGACGATTTATATCAAAGGTATACTTAGCCTTTCCTGTAACTTTTTCTTTACCGGACAAACGGGTAATCCGCTTGCCAATAAGCCGAGATTGGCTTGCTTCTCCCCATGATGCCATCTGTTTTCTCCTTTTCAATACATAACACATTCATAGTGATAGCAACCTATATGAAGGGTTGCTTAGTCACAACTACATCTTCTCTGAAGCGGTTTCGACAGCGTCGAATATGAACGGGTAAGTGCCGCAACGACAAGTATTGCCCGATAAGCCATCCTTAATCTCTGCGATCGTCGGTTTTTGGTTTTCGTTCAAGAGTGCCACTGATGAAACAATGAAACCGGGGGTACAGAAGCCACACATCATCGCGTCGTGCTTAATGAATGCTTCTTGTACCGGATGCAGGTCATCTCCGTTTGCGATGCCTTCTACGGTCGTTATCTGTTTGCCTTGTGCGTCCATTGCAAGCATCATACATGCGTATACAGCTTTTCCATCTACAAGGACAGTACATCCGCCGCATTCGCCTCTATCACAGATCAGTTTAGCACCAGTCAAATCAACATTGTTCCCGCCTGTATCAATACCATCGCGCAAAACTGTTAACAACGTAGTGCGTGCCTCAACTTCAATCCGATATGACTTCTCATTGATATTCAACTGAATTTTCGCTGTGGAGACTGCGCCATCGGTTTGCGCTTCTGCCGTTTCCGCATCACCGACTAAGATCGCTGGTGCAACGGTTGCAGCTACGGTACCAGTCCCAACGCCTTTCAAAAAACTCCTACGCGAAATATTCGTTTCCTGTTTTTTCTCTTTCTCTTTATCTGACATGCCTTCCCTCCTTTGCTGGTGTATATCCAAATAATAAAATAAAAAAATGTATAATGCCTATACTCCTGACCTATCACAGCTGGAGACATCTATATCCTTCAATTTAGTAGAATTTATCATGTTTCACTTTTTTAAGCAAGTGAAATTAATAATGTGATGTGTAATTATTTTGCTAAACGGTATTGTCTGGATTCGCGGATTGACGTGGATTGAGAATCTGTACCATCAGATAATCCGCTAAGGAGAAAGTCTTTATTTTACTGCTATGCCTGCGGGGGAGTTAGCATTGCGGCGATGTCTTCTGGTAATTTAATCGCATTTTCTGTTCAATATGATTACAAATTTACGCAGAACCGAAGTTGTTAGGGTTTAAGCCAATTACCTTAGGATAAGTAATCCCACATTCGCATCTCCGCAAATTCTTTAAATTTCAGCGAAATGCTTTCTTAAATTGTATTCGACAGCAATCGTCGAGCAATTCCCTATCCTGATCCAAATCACTTTTGGAGGATAGCCGTGCATAACACTCCTATTCCTGAAGTCTGTATCCTTTGAAACGATAAAATAATCGTTATCACGTGCGTAATCCCATAACTCAGTATCTGTTGCTGTATCTAACCCTATAGTTTTGACATGGGTAGAATTAGGAAACAGATCCGCCAGTAGTTCCACCAGTTGGTCGGATAGGTTCTGATCGAATAGAAGTTTCATCTGTGTAAACGACTACCTGCGACTTTTCCTTGTCCGCAGCATAAGCAAAACAGGCACGAATGTCTGTCTCGGTTAACTCGGGAAAATCGTGGAGAACTTCTGCTACTGTCATACCCGATGCAAGGTATTCAAAAATATCGTAAACAGTGATCCGCATTCCCCGAATACAAGGCTGCCCGCTGCGTTTACCCGGTTCAATGGTAATAATGTCTCTATAGTCGTTCATGGTATCCACCTCTTCCTTTTAAACAGTTAAAAGTATACCACAACTTGAGCCAGTTATCAACGGATTTAATGGGGGTCGCTACTTAGCAGGATTAGGGATTTGTTTACTGCTATGCCTGCGGGGGAGTTAGCATTGCGGCGATGTCTTCGGGTAGTTTAACATTATGTTTCTGCTCAAAGTCGGCAATACTTACATAGTCTTCACGGAATGAAGCGATGATATCTGTCCCCATGTTCTTGGCAATCGTTAGGTCCGATTTGGCTTTTTCCCACTCTTGCAGGGCTAATAATGCCATGCCTCGATTATTGTAGTAGAGAACATTGTCAGATTTAAGTTGTATAGCTTGGGTCATAGTCTTCAAGGGCACGATCAAAATCGCCCTTTTCATAGTAAGCGTGACCACGATTGTTATGGGCATCAGCAGAATTTGGATTAAGTCGTAAGGTTTGAGTATAATCTTTTATAGCCAAGTCAATACTACCGTTTTCTCTGTTGACAACACCGCGGCTATAATAAGCCACGGAAACTGTGAAAGGGTCCGCTGGATCCAAACGTATGACTTCAGTGTAGTAATCAATCGCATCGTCAAAGTTACCCTTTTGATGGGATTCAGTTCCACGTTGTAAATAGTAACGGGCATCAGGTTCACGATGTTTTTTAGTGTGGGCATGTAAGCGTGCGAATCCATCAAAATCAGGATAAATACTGCTTTCGGTGATACCCGATATTTGTTCCATGGATATTAAAATCTCTTGTTTATAATCTTCATCAATAACACATTCAGCTTCTGCTTCAATTTGGGCACCGCTAAATACAAAGACAGACTGTTGGGCGATGATACGATTATTTTGAAGTTTAGGGGACCACTGATATTGCAAATATCTACCGTTTTCATCCGGTTGAAGAAAATAATCAATATCTTTTTTCATTAACTCAGGATTAACTGTTTTCAAGCGTACCGTATCATCACAATTAATAGCAAATACTTTCCCATTTGCTTTCTCACTTGCTTTCCTATCTGAACTTATCTGGCATGCAAACCATAGCGCAACCAGTGCATTACGCGAAAAGTCAATCAGACATGTTGCTGCACCGAAGTGTTGAAGTTCCGCAAGTAACTCCAGATCGGTTAGCTGCCTCCCATCTCTCTGATCATGTCCCAAACCCCGTGCTTTATCTATCAATTCTTGGTTTATTTTGAGTAACTTGCTCGAATTATTTTGGTCCGCAACGGGTAAGCGACGACAAGCAGACGCTTCGATCCTATATGTTTCTTTCGTAACACCGCGAAAAAGATATTGACCATCTTTAAATCGTGCTGTCCAATCTATAAACTTGTTCAATGTTCTAGCAAAATCCTTATAATTATTTTCCAAAGTGATTTTTTGTCCCCATTCAAGTATTCCTTGTGTTTGAAAGTATAATGTCATTCAGAGAGTTGGCAAATGCCATTAACTTCAAATTCATAAGGGTCAACATTCGTATACCGTCTGTGTCGACGACCCTTAAATTTGACCTCTACCTCATTAGAATTCAAAAGTTTCAAATCAAATTGAAGTATCTCCTCAACTGTGTTTGAAAGTTTCAAATAGAGAATAGACGTTAAACGGGCATACTTCTCAAATTGAGTTTGTTTTTTACCGAAAATTCGATATAAGGATGGAATGGGTGAAGCAGAGATTTGAAATCCATTTGTACCACGAACATACATTTCCAACGTGGCTTCGTTGAGCAACCCCGCGGGTCCTGTTCGGTTCTGGAAATCTGCAGGGAGTTCACCTAATTTCTTATCAAGTAAAATCCGTTTTGCACGCTCTTCGGCAAGCTTTTCTGGTGTAAAGGATCCGAAAGTAACCTCACCAAGAGGATCCCCATTTTGCCTGTGTCTTTCTTCGTTGAAAACGACTTTCCAAATGATTTGAGAACCGGATGTGGTTTCTACAATTTCCTGGGGTTTTACCCATGCGGCATCTTCCCGAAGAGCAAGCGCAATGAAGATATCTCTTGCAAATGCCTCACTAATATGTCTTCTTAAGGAACGAAGAAATGCGGTTTCTTCTGGAGATTCAGGAAGCAGTTCAAGCGAAATTTCTGTTGAGTCCCATTGTGCATTTTGAAATGGAATGAAATACGTCTTTTCATCTCCAGAAATTAGCAATACATATTCGGTTGTGTCTTTCTCGACGACATTGGAAGTCGTTCGGTCCGTTGCAGCGGTTTTTGGTGTTGCCCCCGATAGTTTCTTATCTAAAGCCTCATATACTTCTTCAATTGTGATTGAACGGAGATCGAGGTATCCAATTGTCGGTGGAATTCCTGGAATCTCTGTATCGTCAAGACGTACGGGAAGGATATATTCACGGTTTTCCTTAAACGCTCTTGCAAGTGCATGTTGACGTTCATGGTTTGTCCACAACTTTTGTTCGTAATGTTCAGACAAGAACATCACACAATAGCGTGCATAGTCTTTATAAACCGATGACAAGTAATCGTAAAGGTTTTTGCCCCAAAGATTTGGTAACTCATTCTCATCATAAAAGCACGAATAGCCCTTTGTCATAAGAAGATCTGCTAATTCTTTGGCATACTTTCTATCTTCTCCAGCAAATGATAATGCTACATCGTATTCTTGCATTTTGACACCTCCTAAATCCTGGCAAACTCGGTTTTCACGCAATTCACTATTCATATACCTTATTCTGTTCCTTACTCCCTACATGTTAAATCATACCATGTATTAAGGTCATTTGTCAATTTCAATTTGTGGTAGTGTTTAAATCGCGCATTTACGCGATTTAAACACTACCCTCCACAATCACAAGCGCATCGTCGGTTAAGTCGTATAAAGCGTATACAGTTTATCAATCTCATTTTCAAGAGGAAAAACATCTGCATCTCGGATTGATTGACGATTCACTTATGGCGTGTAATGTGTATCAAAAGTTTAGATTGAAACAGAGCAGCACCCTACTAAAATTGAAAAGTGATTAATTATATGTGGAAATTAATTTTAGAATAGGGTAACATATTAACATATTGATTCGTCTGATAAAGAAATTTATGCTTATAGACCTTGCCAAATCAAAGGTGGTGGATGTCTCAATAACATTCTGATAAAATATTACGTAATTGCCAACCGTGGTGGCAAATATTCGAAATCATTTTCAATTATTCAAGTGAAGGAGTTATCATGGCTGAAAATACTTTTGAAATCACCGACGATACGTTTGAAGGAATGGTGCTAACATCAGATACACCTGTCGTTGTTGACTTTTGGGCAGAATGGTGCGGTCCGTGCAAAATGATTGCACCTATTTTGGAAGAACTTGCCGCAGAAAATGCGGACACCTTTAAAGTTGGAAAAGTCAACGTAGATGACAACCGTCAAACAGCAATGAAATACAGTGTGCGGAGCATTCCAACGCTGCTCGTATTCAAAGATGGAGAGGTGGCGGACCAGATTGTCGGCGCGATGCCTAAAGATGCGTTAAAAAAGAAAATCTTGGACGCCATTTAATTACGAATTACTGTTGGATGGAGGGGTTTCTAACCCTGATGTAGAAGCAATGAGCCGGAGCATTATCGCTTCGGCAGGCTTCTGCTGATTTCGCTGCGTCAGAAATCTGCATTTACTTCTCAACAGGGTTTTTGTTTTGACGATATGAACGTGTCGGGTTTCACATACGCTCTACCCGACCTACTTAATAGAGCATCATGTTTTGGCGATTTATCTACAACACGTTTGCAATCCCTGTCCTGTTAATCGGTTTTCACTTGGCAGCGTGTTGCAATCGCAAAATTCGGGCGGGTATCACTGGACGAAAACGGGTATTTGAAACGTTGGAGCGTCAACTCAACGATACCCGAAATTTAGAAAAAACAGCATGGTTTCATTTTACTTCTGTTGGCGAATTTGAGCAGGCAAAACCGCTAATTGAAGCAATTTATGCAGAAACTTGCATTGTTTTAACTTTCTTTTCCCCCTCAGTTGCGCCAAATGTAGCAGACTATTCTTATGTTGACGCAGCCGTTTATCTCCCCTTCGATACATCTCGCAATGCAGAACGTTTGATACACCTCATCAAACCTACTTGTCTGATTTTTTCCAGATACGATATCTGGCCCAACCTCGTTTGGAAAGCATCTTCACAAGATATTCCTATCGTTGTTATTGCTGGAACACTGCATGCTGGATCAAAACGTCTTGGCAGATTCGCGAGGTCTTTTTTCACAAGTGTGCATCGGTATATTACGTTGCATTGTGCTATTTCGGCAGCGGATGCCGCTCGGTTTCGGCAGCTCTGCTCTTCAAAACATCAAGTTATTGTCACCGGTGATACACGTTATGAACAAGTTTACCAGCGAGCACTTTCGGTTGAACCTGATGCAGAGTTTTTCCCTGGGCAATCGACCTTAACGCGTTCCATTCTCATAGCTGGTAGCACTTATGCGAATGATGAAAACGTAATATTGGAGGCGTACCAGCTTCTTCGCAAAGACACACCTAAGCATAACCTACACTTAATTTTAGTGCCACACGAACCGACACCTGAACGGATTGCCGAAATTCAAACAGAACTGAGTAAACAAAAATTAACACACCGCTGTTTCTCAGAACTTAATAGCGATGCAAATTTGGAGGATACAGATGTCCTTATCGTTGACACAGTAGGGATTCTGGCAAAGTTGTATCAGTTAGCGGATATCGCTTTTATAGGAGGGAGTTTTCACGGTAGCGTTCACAATGTGATGGAACCTGCTGCGATGGCAAAACCTGTTCTCTTTGGACCGACAATCCAGAATTCCAATGAAGCGACCTTACTACTGGAAAAAGGCGCGGCAAAACTTGTGCATACCTCACAGCAGATGGCAGATGTCCTCAAAGAATGGCTAATTAACTTAGAAAAGCGGACAGAGGTTGGACGTATCGGAAAGCAGATGATTGAGGAAAACCTTGGCGCGGTGGAACGGACATTGGTTCATTTACGAAAATATATGCAATGAAGAACCGTAAAATGTGAAAAACTTAACATAAAAGCGAGATAAGTCCAGTTCGGTTAGTAAACCAAACCTACCGAGGTTGGAAGAACCTTTACTTAGGCACATAGACTTTTCCATCAACTATAGCGGTTTTCAGACTAATAGGAACATCAACTACGTTTATGTTACCTTGTCTGCCTGTGAAAAGGTAATAAATGTCCACATCACTTAACTGAATAGTGGAAGATTTAACAGCAACAACTTCAAACGTTACTGTTACAAGTGTCCCATTTTGTGCAAATGCTTCCCCATCCTTAGTCTCAGCCTCCAGATTTACCCTGTGTGTTCCATCCGTGTTCATATCTATACTACTCACACTTGGAATAACTTCAAGGGTGTTGTTATTCCTGTGTGTGTCCGTACGAGGTTGGGCTTTTACAAACTTAAGTGCTGTAGGGTCAAAATCTACGCCAACTTGGTAACCGGTAAAAGCGCGTGTTAAATTATTAATACGAATATCAATAGTCAGCTGTCTCCCGATTGATGGTGAGGCTATTCGAGTAGGTTCAATGGACAAAACTATAAATCCAGTTTGCTGTTGCACAGGTTCTGTTGGTTGCGGTGTGACAGGTTGCGTTGGTGGTGCGATGGGTTCTTGAATTGGTGGTTCAGTGACTATGTTAACAACGGCATCCATTTCCGTCGTCAATGTCTCGTCCCCACAGCCACTCATAGAAAGAACAAGTACCCCCGTTAGGACTATTGATAAGATATTTATAACTAATTTCATAAAAATCTCCCCTGCTATTTTTATGTGAAAAATAAAAGGATAAAAAACTTAGCGCGGCAGAATGTCTTCTTCTGCTACCTGTGTTTGATACCGAATTGTCAACACCGGACGTAGGTTTTCATCGGGTGCCTCTTTTGAAGCAAAGGTAATCTCTCCGTTTCCATCCCGCAAAGCAAAAAGATAACCGTAGTTGTAATCAGGATTTTTCACCCAAAATCGGACCGCATCGGTGATTAAATCACCCTTGAAGGCATAGCGTTTCCCACCCTCCTGAATCTCAAAAGCACCGTCAATTCGATGTGCGACATCCTCAGAACCGTTGTAATCACTCTCATTATCACCGTCTATGCCTGCTAACATAGCTTGTGCAGGTCGTTTATTCCATGGAAGGTTGCGATGTAAGGCACTGTTATAAGTAAGTTCGTTCTCTTTTGCGCGTTCCGAAGTGCCTCTGCCTTCACGCCACGGGAGTAGGACACGGCGGAGAATAACGGTCTGAGCAGTATCAGAATCAACTTGCTGTGCGTGGAGATTGATTGATGCCTCTAATACCTGCTTCGGTTCACGGATCCCCATATCTTCAAATGCATCAAACAGGTCAAAAGCGACAAAGAAGACACTCCCTGTAGGATTGCATAATAAGATCGGCTCTGCGCCCACGTTGTTGTTTCGTGTCTTACGGTCTTTATTCACAATCAAACTCGTATCCTGAAAGCCACCAGAAAATGTGACCAAGTCGCCCGTGCCGAAAGTTATTTCGTTTTCAGCAGGCAGTGTTATCTCTATCTCTGTCGGTGTATTTTGCATTGTAAGGCGATATGTTTTCCCTATCTCTAACTGAGAAGTAAGTAGCAAAACACGATTCAGGCGTTTATCAAGCCATGCAAATTCAATTTTGATATCCGGTGTGACCTGATAGATTTCAGCGTTTTCAGCAGTTTCTGCTTGCAACTTCCCGTCAAATTGAAGTTGAACCGCTGTTTGCGAAAGTGGAATTGCTTTTAAAAGTTTTGGAGTATCAGCTGAATTGGCACCAAAAACGAAAGAAAATAGTAGAGATAGTACTATTGAGAATCTGAAGGTTAAACTATAATTGGTTTTCAAAATGTATCTCCGAGATTATATGTCGCGACAAGCATCGCTTCTATAGAGTATGTAACGATAAGGATAACGCTTTTACTTCAAATCCATCATAATAAAAGCTGCATTAAGCACCTCTCGTTCACGCTGTCCGGAAGGCTTATTGATAACTTTATCATTAACAACGAATGTACTTGAGGAACCGCCATCAAGATTGATTGCTTCAGCTGCACCAAGATCAATAAGGATGCTGGCAAGTTCGTAGAGGGTTAATCCTGTGCTATATTTAGGTTGACGACCGTCAGCAACAACTAAAAACAGGGTGTCGGCATTGTAACCAAGGGCAGTTCGTGGTTCATGGCTCAGGTTTAGTTCTTGGCTGCGTTTGCCCGGTGTATGTTTCTTTTCTTTACGGTGCATATCCACAAGCGTTTGATTTATTTTGCCATTTTTGAGAAGACGGTGTCGTCCTCCGATGGCATGGCGGACTTTATTCCACTCAGGTGGCGAAAGAGAAATAGTAAGTTTACCACCTGCCCCAGGATTGAATTGTGAGACCCCGGCATCCTTTATCCGGGAACTAATCCAGAGAACAGCTCTATCTTTGGAAATAGGACTGTTTCCATCATTTGATACTTTTTCTACTTGATAGGGATGTGCGTAGTTTGGCGTTAAAGGCAGTGGGAGTTCGCTGAGTATTACTTCTTTACCTCTGCGGCGTCTCGTACGTGTGGATTCACCGAGTCGTGGCGTGTAAAGTATTATATGACACCCATCAAGTCTGCGTTGATTTATACATCCGAGCGGTAACGTGTATGTGCCAATCTGTATTTTTGCTTTCATTTGCACAGGTGTGCTTAAGAATTCGCCAGATTCAGTTACACCGAAGCATGCCTCAGTATCCGTTGGTTGTGTGATAAGCTCGCCATTCTGGATATGTAGGTTTTCCAGAACGCCACCGTACCCGCTTATATCACCGAGTACACCGAAACCACCATTAACCGCCACGACAACACGTCGATCACCTCGTTGCGAGCGGCGTTTTGCCATAGAACGCACTGTCTCTTTTCCAAGAACTTTGGAATTTCCAAGGGCAACTTCAAAGTGCAGTGTTGGATTACCCCGCGACATTTCAGCGACATAGATGACGCACGTCTCAACATCCCAGTCGTAACGGTAAACATTGAGTCCATCCGACAATTCAGGAAAAAGCAGTGTCTTCTTACCACCTGCTTGTGCCAAGACAGATATTAGACATAGTAATAATATGATGGTGCATAACCGTTGTCCGAATCGCATTCTCACTCCTTTGTACGACAGATTTCAACGGCAAAGTAGGTAATCGGTTGTTCTATCGGCGGGTGAAGTTTTTTGACGGTGAGTTGGACGGTATCTATCGGAAATTGTTTTAAAATCTCTGAGGCTATTGTCTCTGCAAGTGCTTCAATTAATTGAAACGACTGCTGTGTACCAATGTCAACAATAAGATCAACGACACTGGCATAATCAATCGTATCCTCAAGGGCGTCGGTTCTGCCAGCATTTACAAGCGAGCAACGCAACGTTGCATCAATTTCGTAATGTCCACCGACTTGCCGTTCCGCTTCGGGAACACCGTGGTGACCGTGAAATCGTATACCTTTTATGATGATACTATCCATGTTTGACTACAGTGTTGAATCCCACTCACGCACTTATGATGCTTTTTTCTGGAAGTCTGTGATGAGTTTTGCCAACGCTCGCAAGGCATCGTTGACAGATTTCGCATCAGGGAACATACTGGCTACATCTTCATCAAGCCGAATCAGATTTCTGTCTGCGTAGTATCTCTCAGCATATTTTCCCCTAATTCCTGTACTGAAATCATATTCATCAAGCATATCCGGATCATGTTGATTTGATGTTGGCGGATTCATAGGTTTTTCTTTCATAAGATGTTGCTTTTCGAGCAGAAATGATGCGAATGACATCACCTATCTCAGTGTGAATAACTACTAAAAGTCTTTGTTTTTCAGAGTATCCGATAATTACCAATCTTTCTTCTGTTTCCGAGTGAAGCGGATCTGGGATAGTTAAAGAGAGAAAATCCGAAAAAACCGTACTCGCCTCTTGAAATGAAACATCATGCTTTCTCAGATTTTCTTCAGCTTTCTGGGTATTCCATTTAAATCTTAACCCCATGTTTCCCAACCCTAACCAACTTACACCGAGTTTCTACATTAAGTATCTCATATTTAATCAAAAAAGTCAAAGCCCTTTTTGAGAACTTCACACATCCGTTTGACACTATTCAACTGTTGTGATATACTTTTAGAAATCAAATTTGATATGGAAATAAGACAGCGAAGGAGCCCTAATGAAGGTTACAGTCAAATACTTTGCCGTATGCCACGAAATGTTAGATAGATCTGAAGAGGAGATGCAGCTTCCTGAAGGTGCTACCGTCCAAACAATTTTAAAACGACTTGAGGAAGAATGGCCCGAAATTGCTGAGTTTTACGAAGTGATGCATATGTCTGTGAATTGGGAATACGCCACCGAGGACACCGAACTGACTGAAGGCGATGAAGTAGCATTGATTCCGCCGGTAACAGGAGGAAATAATGTTTAAAATTACCACTGAAGTCATTACAGGTGCAGAAGTTCGGGAGGCTGTGGAGGCACCAGACGCTGGCGCGGTGGTTCTGTTCTTCGGCACCGTTCGGAATAACACAGGTGGCAGACCGACAAAATACCTTGAGTATGAGGCATATCCACCGATGGCAGAGAAGAAGATGGCGGAAATTGCTGAGGAAATCTCGGATAAATGGGGTATCCATCGCGTTGCAATGATTCACCGCGTGGGAAGGTTAGAAATCGGTGAAGTAAGCGTGGCTGTAGCGGTTGCTTCGCCGCATCGCAAAGACGGGTTTGAAGCGTGCCAATATGCAATGAATCGTCTGAAACAGATTGTACCTATTTGGAAACGTGAAGTATGGGCAGATGGCGAAGCGGAATGGGTGAAACCGGATGCTGTCTTTTTTGAAAATATGCCAGAAAGAACTTAACTTGACGAAACACAAAACCGATCCACAAATTGGCTAAAGATACTACTTCCCTTTTCAAACTGATCTAACGCCATCCATTCATCAACCGTATGTGCCTGCAGAATACTCCCCGGACCAATAATAACTGTTTCCATGTGCTTGGAGAAAACCGCTGCATCGGTGCTATATGCCACGGTATGCGGTTTCGTATCGCCGGTGATTTCAAGTGCTGCTTGGATGATGTCGGCATCGGGGGGTGTACGCACGGGACCAGCATTGATGAATAAGTCAAAATCTAATCCATATTTTTCCGCAGCATCGCGCCCCCGATCTATCCATACTTGCGGATCATCACCCGGCATCGGACGGTAGTTAATAGTACATACGCTTCGCGGTGCGGTAATATTCGCAGTACATTCTCCATCACTTATAGTAATATTCCAATCTGTAAAAGGTGGGGTAAATTCAGAATTATAATATTGCGTATCGGTGGTCAATTCCTGATGTATTTCCCGCATTTCTGAAAGAAAAGGAATAAGTTTTAGGTTCGCATTGTCACCTTCGCCAGTGCTGCTATGCGCTGCGTGTCCGTGCGCCGTGACAGAAAATCTCACCGCTCCTTTATGTGCATAAACGGCTTTCAGTTCGGTCGGTTCACCGACAACCCCATATTGTGGAAATCCGTGTTGTGTAAACATCTCCGATTTTTCTGCGACAGCACGCGCACCAAAATAACCCACTTCTTCATCAGCCGTGATCACGACATAGAGCGGGGCATGTAGGTCAGAAGCATCGTACCGAGATGCCACCTCAATCATACAGGCGACACTCCCTTTCATATCGCAGCTGCCGCGTCCATACATCTTGTCCCCGACAATCCTTGCCTCAAAAGGATTTTCTGACCAACCGATGGCAGGCACGGTGTCTATGTGTCCGAGAAGCGCAAGCCCACGCTCACCCGAATTGCTCCCTTTACGACCAATCAGATTTACTTTCAACGTGCCTGCTGGATCGTTATATTCAACCCGTTCAACTTCACATCCGACAGATTCCAACGTTTCAGTAAGGAAGTCCATTACCTCAACGTTACTTTTGGGACTTACTGTGTCGTATCCAATGAGTGTTTTGGTCAATTCTATTGCATTCATAGTTTTCAATTTAATAAAAATAGCACTTATACAGTCCAGTCAATTATGGCATAATATGAGCGATTCTTGTAATTCTCCAAAATTACTGAGCCTTAATTTTCCCCCAGGTGAGGGCAAGTTTCTCAGAAGGACTTAGGACATCAAGTCCTTCTGCATTCATGTTCTGATTAACTTCGTCTTCACTTAGATTTCGATCATAAACGCGAACTTCGTCAATGAGACCTTTCCAATAAACATCTACAGTAAAGCCCAACAAAAAAGGGGCATTGTCTACGGCAACAGTAGTTTCTTGAGATTTTATTAGCTTGCCATCTTGATATAGATACGCCATCTTGCCGTCGGTAGACATTACTATATGAGACCATTGCTCTTCTTTCAATTCACCGTCTTGGTGGAAATCAACCCATTCCCAACCACCTTGAAACTGATACTGGGAACTATATCTTAGAACATATCCAGCCCCGCCCCAACCAGCTGCTTTAATGAAAATGCCTTGATATTTTTGTATTTCCGCAATTTTAACCCACAATTCTATGGTGCCTGTGCTATCTATCTGAAGTGCCTCTGAATCGGGCACCTCTACGAAATCACCATCTCCATCAAACTCCAACGCCTCGCTGAATTTCCCTTCTACCGCTTTGGGGTTACCTTTGATAGTTCCATCATTCTCTCCCCAAACGTCTTTAACCGTTTCCCCATGTAAATTCTCCTTATTGAAGTTCCAATAACTAACCAATCCTTCGGTAACAAGTTCGGTTTGCGCTATATTGGCACACATAAAAACCAGTGTTATAACAAGCGTAAAAGCCAAGGTAAAATTTCTGCTAAATATTTTACTTCTCATGCCAGAAACCTCCTTACATAATAGTTATAGGAGTTTTGTAGGGAAAATTAAATTTTCTACAACTTTCGCTACCTTCTTCAATTTACCACGACTGTCACATATAGTCAACACAATTATATTTTATTTCAGATTGATGTCAAGTAGATTATCAATACGGACAAGGTTATTTAGTTTTCGCTTTTCCTTGACAATAATTAATTGTGTTGATACGATGTACAGAGGCATTCAATTGTCGTAGAAGTGTTCTTGTGGGAGTGAATCAACGCCAAATGCGCTTTTGGCATTTGGCGGGTTTGAAACCCCGATTTAATAACAAACGCGTTTAATGTGAATGCCAAACGCGCATTCACCAAGCGCAATTTATTGCGCCTCTTTTTAGTTTTTGAGGCACAATTGGACGATTCTGAATTAGAAAATCGACAATTGAATGCCTCTGATACGATGTATTATAGTGAACTTTGAAATTATTGGAACACTTTTAAATAAACTGTTTTAGAAACATAACGGACTACTGCTGTTGTAGCACGGGGAATACCATTAAGGCATTCATACCCGCTGAATGCCATACGCGCATACGCGCATCAGCGTTGATTTGGCCAAATGCCTAAAGACGAATGCGCGTATGGCATTCGCCATGATTTGTAGCGTTGATTACTTGATTTCACTTCAAGTTTGCGCACTCACAGGCACAATCTAACAGTTGGCAGGACAAGGACGCAAACAAGATGTTTGCGCTACAGAAGTGTCCCATTAATTATGGGTTTGACTATATGTTGTTGACTTGTTTTAACCTCTTTTAGTTATTTGATCTCTTACTTTTGTGTCGCTTTGATAAAAACAGAATCGCAGTTAGAATTATATTTATCAGAACCAACAACCGAGGTGATATCGGCAATCGCTTCTTTAGAAGGTGATATCCTGATTCTTGGTGTTGGTGGAAAAATGGGGCCGTCGCTTGCAAAGCTGGCAAAACGTGCTATTGATTGTGCGGGTGTCACTAAAAAGGTTATCGGTGTATCCCGTTTTTCAAACCCCGGCATACAGGAATCCCTGCATGAAGTCGGGATTGAAACAATTATCGCGGACCTACTTTCGGAAAACAACCTACAAAACCTGCCCAATGTTCAAAATGTGGTTTTTATGGCGGGGAGGAAGTTCGGTTCAACCGGGAACGAGGATTTGACTTGGGCGTTGAACACCTACATGCCGGGACGTGTTGCAGAAAAGTTTCAGGACTCCCGATTGGTTGTTTTTTCAACAGGCAATGTCTATCCGTTGACACCTATTTCACAGGGCGGTGCGACAGAGCGTTCCATCGTTGCGCCAATAGGTGAATATGCCCAATCGTGTCTCGGCAGGGAGCGAATATGTTGTTATTTCTCGGAACAATTCGGAACACCGATGGCGATCCTCCGATTGAATTACGCAATTGAACTCCGATATGGAATACTACTTGATATAGCACAAAAAGTTTACACAGGAGAACCTATATCTCTTGAGATGGGAAATGTCAATGTAATATGGCAAAGGGATGCAAACGCTATAGCATTGCGTTCTTTCACACACTGCCAAAGTCCACCTTTGACTTTAAACGTAACGGGACCGGAGACTGTTTCTATACGATATTTAGCGACGCGTTTCGGTGAAATTTTCAATACACCTGTCCATTTTGAGGGAGAAGAGGCAGAAACAGCACTGCTGAGCAATGCTTCGCTATGTTATCAATTGTTTGGGTATCCGTGCGTGTCTTTAGGTCAAATGATTGAGTGGGTGGCAGAATGGGTTCGGATAGGCGGGACAACACTGCAAAAACCGACCCATTTTGAGGTGCGCGACGGTAAATTTTAATATATAGTGAACTTTGAAATTAAAGATACACATTTTCTGTAGAAGCGATCTCCGAATCGCGACACGTTTATAGTCGAGAATCGGAGTTCCCTCCCGCCAAATGCCAAAAGCGCATTTGGCGTTGATTTGGCTGAATGCCATACGCGCATTCAGCGTTGATTTGGCCAAATCATGCAGAATACCAAACGCGTATTCTGCCAAGCGCATTTGGCGTTGATTCACAGAACAAAATGTCCTGTTAATTCTAAAGGTCACTATACCAAATGCAACAGTGCTATTCAATTCTCCGATAGTTGCTGCATTCTGATCACGGGCTTTCTTCCGTAAGAGCAATCTCCGAATCGCGACACTTGAGGGCGACAGGTATCGGAAAAATTGCTGTTTATCTCTTGGTAATACCATTTCTAATTGACAAACTGTCATAATAAACTGTAGGTCGGGTAGAAGCGGTAGCGAAACCCGACCTACGAAATAATGTCCTATTATCAGATAGAAATGGTATAAGAGGGTTTTGTACCCCCGATTTTCTTTCAAACCTACTTTTTTGCAAACCTATTGGATATTTATTGGATATCTATTGTTCTAATCACTGATTACTTACAAAATCTGCCCATTATCAGATAGAATATAGGGTATGAAAGAAAAACAAAAACCTAACATATCAGAACTTGATACGCGCACCGAAGAAGATAACAAGCGCACTATCAATCGCCTCCTCAACCTATACGACATAATGTTGGATGAATATACCATCCTCATGCAAGAACCTGAATATGAGGGGAGTC
The DNA here is from genome assembly GCA_965219695.1 of Candidatus Poribacteria bacterium. Taxonomy (GTDB): domain Bacteria; phylum Poribacteria; class WGA-4E; order WGA-4E; family WGA-3G; genus MSPOR6. The sequence goes on from CBDCOJ010000030.1 coordinate 584,141, forward strand.
CCACGTATGTTGACAAACTTAATCTGCTCAAAAAACTTGCTGCTATCGCAAATCCGCTGATGCGGCGCTGGAATATCACGCATAAAGGATACGACAGCAGCGCTCGCATGGCGCAAGTCAACCAAGACAGCAACACTTCCAGACCGCAAGCCAACTCACATAAGCAAGACGAAACATACAAGATCCTACATGTTAGAGAAATAGAACCCGGTGTGATGGAGACAATCACACTATCCGGGCAAGAAGAGATACGCGAAATTGTCAAAGTAAAAGAAATTGAACCAGAAGTGTATGAGGTAATCGACCCACCCGGACAAAACGAGATAATTGATCTCAGATATGCTCCAAAATACCATCCAGATATGTTTGAGATAATTAAGAATCTGCCAAAGAAACAAAATGAATCCGAATCAACTCCCTCAGTTGATATGCCGACTGTCAACGCGAACGTACCAGATACTTGACGCTAAAGCAATAGAGGGTTCGTCCCTGAACTAAAAAAAAACTGAAAATCACGTCACAATCCTTGTACCGCTTGACTTTTGCACGTCCCAGTGACGTGCAAAACGTCCTAAATGTGACGTGTGAAGTTGACACAAGTATATCCACAAGCAGAAACGCTTTATGTTGTTCAAGACAACTGGTCTATCCACAACATCCGGATGTGTTTGAGGCGTTATCAGAGTTGCCACAGATAGATCCTGTTTGGCTACCGACTTATGCGCCGTGGTTGAACCCGATTGAGAAGTTGTGGAGATGGCTGCGTGTGGATGTATTGAAGATGCATCGTTTTGTGAGCCAGTGGGGGGCGTTCAGAACCCAAGTAAATGGATTTCTTGATCAATGTGCCACAAGTTCGGATGATTTACTCCGTTATGTAGGATTGAAAGGCGATGGTCTATTGGTTACCACTCGTATAAGCCCGACGCGGTTGGCAAACCGCATCTACCAAGAGTGTGCATATATTTTTAGATTTCACTATAAAAAGGTAGTGTATCTAACGCTTGTTCAAGATCAGAAATAATATCCTCACTATCCTCTAAACCAATTGAAAACCGAACCAAGCCATCCGTGATACCGGTTTGCTGCCGCACTTCGGTTGGAATGTGTGAATGTGTCGTTGATGCAGGATGACAAACTAAGGTACGCACATCACCTAAACTCACTGCAAGTGCACAAATTTGGAGTTGATTCACAAGTTTTTCTCCTGCGGCACGCCCTCCTTTAAGTTCCAGCGTTATCATACCACCAAATCCATTCATCTGACGTTTAGCAAGGTCATGCTGTGGATGACTGGACAAACCCGGATAACGAACCCACGCGACTGCTGGATGTGTCTCAAGAAACGCTGCGATATGTGCTGCATTTGCACAGTGTCGCGCAAACCGAAGCGGCAAGGTGGGTATACCGATCAGTGTGAGCCATGCATTGAATGGACTTATTACCGCACCGAAGTTGCGTAATGCCCCTTTTTGTGCGCGCACGATAAATTCTTTTTCCCCGACTATCGCACCTGCGATAACTGCCCCGTTACCACTTAAGTATTTCGTCATACTGTGAAGCACTACGTCAATGCCAAGCGCAATCGGTTGCTGACTGCAAGGCGTTGCAAACGTATTATCAATGATTGAGGTGATATTGTGTGCCTTTGCGATTTCAGCGCAAGCAGCAAGGTCAACAAGTTTAAGTAATGGATTGGTTGGACTTTCGAGGTAGATAACCTTTGTGTCAGGACGAATTGCGTTTTCAACTTTGTTTGGATCGGTTGCATCCACAAATGTTGTCTCAATTCCCATACGGGGGAATTCTTCATTTAGCAGATTGTAAGTGGCGGAATAAAGCGTTTCCATGGCGATAACGTGTCCACCATCGGCTAAGGCGGTTAGCAGTGCGGTGCTGATTGCTCCCATTCCTGAAGCAGTTGCTAATGCAGCTTCTCCTATCTCAAGCACTGCGAGTTTTTGCTCTAACACCTTCTGCGTAGGATTACCCCAACGGGTGTAGACGTAACCGCTCTCCTCATCAATGAACGCTGAGGCACATTCTGCCGCTGTTTCAAAACGAAAGGTGCTGTTTTGGTAAATGGGTGGTAGTAACGGAATTCCGGTTTTTCCTGCCTGCTGATCTTGCGCGCCTGTTGGCAATACCGGTAACGTTTCACCTGCATGAATAGCCTCGGTTGATTTGCCCTTATACTTCTTATTTTCCACAATCAAGACCTCTCACGCGGTTGTTGTAATATTTCAACCGGATATCCTTCAAGCGTTAGCAATTGTTGTTTTCGTTCAAGACCACCTCCATAACCACCTAAATTGCCATTGCTCCCAATTACACGGTGGCATGGAATTATGATTGTAATCGGATTGCTCCCAGTCGCATTTCCAACGGCGCGAACAGCCTTCGGTCTGCCAATTTGTTCAGCGATCCATTTGTAGCTGCGCACCTCACCGTACGGAATCTGATGAATAGTGTTCCAAACCGAATTCTGAAAGTCTGTTCCCATCTCTATTTTAACAGGGATCTCTCTGAAATCTACCGACTCGCCATCAAAATACCGGTCTAAAATATCCTTTGTGCGTCTCAGCAACCCGGTCTGTGGGGTGAATGGCGGTTCATAAAATCTGGAATCGTCGTTAAAAAATATATGTGAAATGTGGGAACGCGTTTGAATTATATCTATATGTCCAATAGGCAATTTGTATCGGAGATTATTCGGACCATAAAAATCTTGTATTTTTCCCGTAACTTGATCCTTGCCGTGGGAATTCAACATTGTTTCAATGTTATCAACTAAATTTTGAGAGGGTTTCATATTCATTTTTAATTTGACCTTCTTGTGTATTATAAGGTATGCTATACCGCAAACTATGGCTATATTTGAAACATCAGACCAACTTTATAGTTATATCAGTGAACTTTTTGAAGAAATTGCCACCTTACCGGAAGCGCAAGAGGCACTGAAATCGCTAAACTTAAGCGTCCAATTTAATTACAGTTTACCCGATTGTGTAATGACGTTAACTGCAGCGAATGGCAGATACACCATTTCTCGTGATACTTGTTCTGACGTTACGCCAGATGTAGAACTGACGATGACGGGAGATGTGGCACACAAATTTTGGACAGGCGAACTCAATGTTATGGGAGCGATTACAACACGCGAGATCGGTATTGCTGGTTCATTAGGTAAGATTATGCGTCTTACACCGCTCATTAAGGCAGCAATTCGTCATAACAAGGAACGTATTTGATTGCCGTACAATTTTATTAAACTCTATTATCCTTCTAATTTCGTTATTCTAAAGGAGAAGTAGAATGCCCACAGAAAATTTATCAGAATCCATCAATCCTTATGTTACACAGATGCGCGAAGAAGGTTGGTGTGTATTAGAAGATGTTGTCCCCGCAGACGTAGTAGATTCAGTTCGCGAAGAGGTAGAAACCTCCGAAGCGGATTATAATGTATATAGTAAAGATAATGGCAGATGGGAACGCAATGTCATAAGTTTTATGCCGAACTTTGCATCACATCTGGCAAATGAACGACTCCTTGCGGTCATCCGCGAATTATTAGGACCACAAGTCCGCATATCCCAAACAGAGTACAAAATTCGTCCACCACATTATCAATTGGTGCGTGCATATCATTCCGATTTTCCGTATGACTTGAACCAGAAATGGCATATCACACAACCTTTTCCGACTGCCGTTATCGGTATTACCACGCTCTGGATGCTCACCGATTTTACGACAGAAAATGGTGGCACTTGGATTGTTCCAAAATCACATGTTGACCTTAGAAACCCGCGCGGTAAAGAGGATGGCATCGGAGATCGCAACCCACTTGAGGGTGAAATGCAAGCCGTTGGTAGTGCGGGCAGTGTGCTTATCATGGACAGTCGGATTTGGCATTCTAATGCCGAAAATCCGAGCGATGGCCGTCGAACCGCCGTTGTCGTCCGATATGCTCCGTGGTGGTTGAATTTAGAACTCTTCGGTGTTAATACTGCCACAATTCCCGGCGAAACGTTCGATAAGTTTCCTGATGATGTTCAACAACTCTATGAACACCGCGCTGAAGATAGAGAACCAACTGTATGGGTTTAAAACCATAGGCAAATTTCGTATTATCTTATATACCTAAAAAGGAGATTTTCTCATGTCAACAACACTTGTACACATCGGTGTCCGCACAACAAATCTTGAAAATAGCATCCGTTTTTGGCGCGATGCACTCGGATTACGGATTTCCTCAACGAAGAATGGATGCTACGATCTGACTGACGGTTACCACAATTTTCGCGTGTTTCAACATAACGGCCCCGACCGTCCTCAACATGTCGGAGGAATGTTAGACTATCTCCACATCGGTGTCCGTGTTCCGGATTTGCGAGAAGCAGCACAGCGATGTGAAGAACTCGGCTTTGAAATTACTTGGGAAGGTTTAGATGGCACCAATCCTTACGACCCGAATTCCGACGAATTACCATCTATCGCTTTCAAAGTTGAAGACCCAGACGGAATTGTCGTTGATATTACCGAACGCGACGATCAGTGGCCCGGTGTAGATATTGAAAGCAAAGGTTAAATCGCTAAATCCTCAACAGGCGCGGTGCCATGCCGCGCCAACTACCAAAAATCTACTCATCACCACCCAAAATCCCCAAACGGAACAAGTAATAGAGTAATGTTAAAAGACTCGTGACTGCTGCTGCGAGATACGTCAAAAATGCAGCGTTAAGTACTTTGCTTGCATGACGATTTTCTTCTGGTGAAAGCATCCCCGCTTCGTCTATAGCGATTTTAGCACGCCGACTCGCATCCCATTCCACCGGAAGCGTTACCAGTGAAAATACTACAACTAACGAAAATAGACATACACCTAACAACATCAGTCCTACCATCTGAAGAAAAAATCCGGCGATCATCACAATATAAGAAAAAATCGATCCGAAATTGGCAGCTGGAACCAGCGCACTACGTAGGCTTAGCATTGCATAGCCTTGCGCGTCCTGCATCGCGTGTCCTGCTTCATGACATGCAACACCAATTGCAGACAGCGAATTGCTTGAATACACATCATTAGACAACCGTAGCACTTTTTGGCGTGGGTCGTAGTGGTCACTTAACCAACCACCAGTATGTTCAATTTTGACATCACGAATGCCGTTTCTTTCTAACATAAGCGCTGCCGCTTGTGCCCCAGTCATCCGGTTTCGCGAACCGACTTGCGAATATTTTGAAAATGTTGATTTTGTCTTCCAGGTCGCATATAGAGATAGCGCAAGTCCTGGCGCGAGAAATACGAAATACATCGGGTCAAACCAACCTAACATGATAAACACCTCCAAGTTTCTGTGTTTATATCAATTTATGTTTAAATTTAGTGTCTGTTAAATAATAAAATTATATAAGATTTCAGGTGAGAATTCAACTGATTTTTCAGGGTTATTTAGTTTTTGGTTTTTCGGACGAATTTTTAACATCTGCTATATACCCCAAAACGGTAGGTGCGGTTTCATGAAGTTTAATTTATTAATTCGGTAATTTTCGATCTACACAAGACACGCGTATCCCGCTGCTGGCGAGGCGAGGAATCATGCTGAATGCCAAAAGCGCATTCAGCCAATGGCATTCATACCGTTGATTACTTCCTAACCTCGCCACACTACCGATTTATTTTCTTAAACTTCATCTAACCGCACCTACCGCCCTTGGATATTAACTTTTAGTAAACCTCAATAACGGTAAACTCTTAAAACTGAATAACCCTGGTTAAGGTGTGCAAATATCTGCCTATGGCTATATAGATCGATGTTTAGCAACACCACGGGGGTTTTCAAATGCATCTACCCACAGATGACACCACTCCGCGTGATCTGTCAGTACAGATTCAGGATTCTTGCGGCTGCGGACAATAAAATCTGGGTGTGCTGTTCTACCCGTATGGTGTCCTGTTGTTTGAAAACGCAGATCTAACGACCAACGGCACCGGTCCGACTTGTTCGGTTGTGAGCGGTGCGGCGTAAAGCGGCTCAATAAGATGATGTCACCGCGATGACATTCAAGCATCATCGGTTCAACGTCCGGCATCAGATCCGGCACAATCATGGTGCCGCCCTCTTTCTGGTGTGTGAGGTATCCAATATCTTCTGTAATACCGGGCAACGCTTCAAGACATCCCATTTCAATTGTGCTATCGCCTAAAGGAAGCCAACAGGTAACGACATTTGAACCTTCCGCCTCCTCCATCATAACGCCAGCATCTTGGTGCCACGGCACGCCCCCCGCCCAACTTGCATTTCCATCAATCACGGGTGGTTTCGCACGCACATGCTGAATCGGGTTGCATGTTATTTCGGGACCGACAATTCCTTCTATCACGTCAAGCAGATTGTCGTTTCTCATGAACTCAAAAATGGCTTTGCCCCGATAGTGCATAATGTCCATCCCGCTTCCAATTTCACCAGCCTGTGCAAGGAGTTTTCCGAATCGCTTGTCAAAAGGTTCATCTTCGTAAAGGTTTTCAATCTTTCCTTCCTGATGTAATGCATTGGCGCGTTCTGAAATCCAATCCTCAATTTCGTCTATAACCGATTGGGTGTCTTCATCTGTCAAAGCATTTTTGACCACCAAGACCCCCTTTGTCCGGTAAGTGTCTTTCTGTTCTTGCGTTAGTCTCATAAACGTTCTCCGAATAAAAACTTTTGCGATTATAATAGCATTAACATGAGCAATAGACAAGCAGAAACAGAGTTTTCCCAGAGTTTTCGGTGTGTAAAGTTTTTGTCATAGGACTTACGCATCAGCCATATTTAGAGTAGGTGATTTTAGTTGTTGGCGTAGAAAATCAGAAAACATTCCATTTTTGACTTGATAAAGCGTTTGCCCAGTTTCATAAGCTTTTTGCCTGAGATAAATCCATACTAAAACAGCACAAGTGATGTGGTTTCTAACAATACGGGGTAAACGGCATTGGCATTTTTCGATCCCTGTGAGTTGTTTCGTTTCACGGTGAAATTCTTCAATCTTCCAGCGTGCGCTACACACCTGTCGCACAGCGGACACATCCGATTGGTTATGGTCATTTGTAGCAACATAATCCGTGCGTCTTTTAGACACCACCCGGAACACTTTCACCTTATGATTTTTCGGAAACTTGTTGATCTTCACGCGTTTGCCTGACTGCTGTTCTGTATCGCTCCACTCTAAGCTGTCAATGCGTTGATATGGTTTCGTGTCGTTAGAATCATCAACGAGCCTATTTCTTTTGAGTGGACAATAATACTTTTTACCGAGACTTTCAATGAATAACATAAACGCTTTGCTGGCATACCAACTGTCCATCAACACCGTGCTAAAAGCAACATCGCGGGCGTTCACTAAAACATCAAGCATGTCACGAGCGTGATCTAATTTAGATTTGCCATCACCTTGCTTATCATAGATGCGAAAATCAATAATCCAATACCGGTCTAACTCCGGGTTGACATACACACAGGTGACAACACCTATGCCATTTATCGTAGAGTGAGCGTTTCCGCTATATTGTTTTTGAGCAAGTGCTATCTTTTTCGCGTGCTTTTTATCTAAAATAGTATCATCAAAGATGATATATCCGTTGGATGTTTGCTCCAAGTGCGGTTTGACACTCTCCCATACATAACGGGGTGGCAAACGATCACCAGCAAGATAACGATTAATTTGATCATGACTGAACTGCTCACAGTGATCCGCAAAATGAGTTAGCGTATAGTTGACAGGGGTCGTGAGTAGATATTGACAATAATCAAGACGTGACGGTTTTGGCATCTTTATGAACCTCCTTACACACTATATTAGTCAGTTGAGGTATATGTGTCAATCATTTTGCGTAAGTCCTGTGTCACTGACTATTTTTAGAAAATTAACTTGACAAACCAATGTTTTTATGTTAATATTATTATAACATAATTAAATAACGTTCTCAATATACGCAAAATTTCTAAAGAATAAGTGAAGAAAAAACAAAAAATCTCAAAATCCACGTCACAATCCTTGTCCTGATTGACTTTTGCACGTCCTAAATGTGACGTGCAAACGTCCTAAATGTGACGTGTAACGTCCTAAATGTGACGTGCAAACGTCCTAATTGAATGTGTAGATCGGGGAGGGCGAGCGAAACTTAACCGACAACATGCTTTGTACGAAAACTTTATACACCCCAGAGTTTTTCATAGATATTCTCATCTAAAATACAATTGGAATTAAAACCAAAATATGATACGCTAAACAAAATGGAAAAATGCCCTGACTAAAAGGCACTTCAGATGCAGAACAGAGATGTGTTCATCTCCGCAGTTGGACTATTGTTGAACATGATGTTTGTCTGGAATGGATATACCGCTGAAATTCAGTTTGTTGATGTTACCGAAGCAGCAGGTATTCACTTCAAACATGCTGGTGGTATTGATCTACGTGTAGTGCCAGCACTGGTTGGTTCCGGCGCAGCATGGCGAGACTATGATAATAATGGCACACTTGATCTATACATTGTCAACAGCACTGCTGTGAGACCGGAACCGGATACACCTCTTCCTAAAAACGTGCTTTATAAAAATAATGGTGATGGTACGTTTACGGATGTGACAGACACCGCAGGTGTTGGAGACGCAGGTTGGGGTATGGGATGTGCGTTTGCTGATTACGACAATGATGGTGATGCTGATCTTTACGTTACAAACTATAAAGCAAATGTTTTCTATTTGAACAGAGGGGACGGAACGTTCAAACCTTTCACATCAGGTGCGGGGGGAATTGGGCATACAGGTTTTGGGTCAGGTATTGCATGGGGTGATTACGATGCCGATGGCTATCTTGAGCTCTACGTAGGCAACTATATTGAATATACCAAAGTTCCACAGGGAGATGAGGTGTTCTTTCCTTACGATTTCTTTGGACAGGCAAACATCCTCTATTTGAACAAAGGGGATGGGGGCTTCGCTGATGTTACTGATGCCTCTAAGGTCAACGGTGGATTCCACTTAACGCTCGGTGTTGCCGCCGCAGACTATGACGCTGATGGAGACTTGGACATTTATCTCGCTAACGATACAGACCAAAACATACTCTATAGGAACGATGGAGAAATGACGTTTATGAATACGAACCAACCCGATGCAAGAAGTCGTACTGGAGACATTCGCAGCGGGATGGGTATTACTTGGGGAGATTACGACAACGACGGCACGTTAGATCTTTTCGTCACAAATTGGCTTGATGAAAATAATGTGCTTTACCGAAATAACGGAGACGGGACTTTCACAGATGTATCAGCACAAAGTGGTGTTTTTGAGTCAGGACTTGGGAAGACATGCTGGGGAACAGTGTTCTTTGATATGGATAACGACACAGACCTTGATCTATTCTTTTCTGCAGGACATATTGATCCCGCGTCGTGGGAATCCCACGGTCAGCCAGATGTTTTGCTACGCAACAACGGAGATGGCACTTTCACCGATATATCTGAAAAGGCAGGACTCCGACAATTTGAATCACCGGGAGTTGGCAGAGGTGTTGCTGCCGCAGACTATGATGCAGATGGAGATTTAGATCTTCTCATAGTCAATAGTGGAGAAAAACCGCGGCTACTCCGCAATGATGGTGGAAATAAGCAAAATTGGATCCATATCCGTACTGTCGGCATAGAGAGCAATCGTGATGGGATTGGCGCGCGCGTAAAAGTTATCACAGGTGATACCCACCAAATTCGTGAAGTTGCTGCGGGTAGTAGTTACCTATCACAAAACAGTCCCGAAGTAGAATTCGGACTGGCAAACTATAACAAGGTTGATAAAATTATTATTCAGTGGCCCAGTGGTATCGTTCAAACTTTGAATAATATCGCTGTGAATCAAAAATTAGTTGTAAAAGAAATGGTAGAGTGAGACACGTATTGAAATTATTTATCTTCTTTAAGGTGATTGTAAATTATAGTAAAATCCGAAGATATATTCACATTTCAATGAACAACAATCCCTACACACTTGCGCTGGCGAGGTTTCCTAACCTCGCCAATGTAAAGATAATTGTGGAATTACTATAAAATTTACTATAGTTTGGACAGTTTTTGGGTTCTTGAGTAATAAACTGGATTACGAGAAACTTTAGACAACAATATCGTTTATTGATACACCTGTCGCCCCGCTGGGGCTGCCAAAAGGTATTTTATACGAGTTCTTTCAGCCAGCTAAATTGCAGAAAAATATAAATCATAGAAGATCACACATTAGCCCCAGCGGGGCGACAGGTGTACACTATTTGCTTTATACACCTAACAGTTTCTTAGCAAATTTTGAACAGCGGTAAATTGTCCAAACTATAGTATAAAATTTAAATGATTGACTTTTTTTGCGGAATTTTGTATAATTTCTCTGTGAATAACGTTAATTCAATAAAGAGAGGATTTCTCTTTGATTGAATTCTGATATGTTGTATGGAAAATCTTTGTTATGGAGGAAATAATGCAACGAAAATTATTTTTTATATTCCTATGTACTGCCTTTGTAGTAGGACTTGTCCTTGATGGAATGCCTGCCAAAAAAGAGATACGGGTCTGGGGCGGTAAGAATGTTGATTTTAAAGATTCCGACGGTCGCGTCTGGCACGGTGGACAGTTGGAAAAACAGGATTGGGGCGGTTGGATTGAGAAGTTACCGCGCGTAGCGGAGGTCCGAACCCTTACTGCTGATGCTAAAAAACTCGCGAAGGAAGAAGGTTATGATGAAGATCTCTTCTACGCCGTGAGTTGGGCAGCGTTTCCTGATGTTGTCAAAGTTGATCTGAAAACGGGCAAAGGCATTTTTGATGTGACCTATCTTGTGGGGGAACATTGGTCTCCAAACAACCGTGGCTTTGATATTATTATTGAAGACGAAACTGTAGAACCGCTTTATGTCACACCCGGCAAAGATGAGATTGACATCAAACGGTATGAAGGCATTGAGGTTAAGGATACAGTGATGAGTCTTGTATTTGCGGGTAATGCAAAGACGGGCAAAGGTGATCTCAACGCGATGTTCAGTGGGATAGAAGTAGTTCCCTCGAAATTAGCGGTTGATCCAAAACAAAAAGTAACCACAACATGGGGCGCTCTTAAAGGGCAACGACAAAACTAACACTGAATTTTCTGACTTGTAGCGCGGGGTCTTGTGCCCCGCAATACTGACTGAATCAGACAAACCCAAATCAAGTTGATTTGGTATAATATAACGGAGGTAAATATGAAATTACTGAGTATTTTAACGTTAACAGTTTTTCTCGCGGTCTTTGCAATACCGTGTCTGCTATCTGCAGATGAATATCGTGTATGGGGTGGTAAGACTGACGACTTTACCGACTCTAAAGGACGTGTGTGGCGCGGTGCGCAACAGACCGACCAAGCATGGGGTGGGTGGATTGAAGCAGCGCCACGTGTTGCTGAAGTCAAAGAATTGACAGAAGCAGCACAAGCACAAGCGAAAGAGGCTGGCTACGATGTTGAACTCTTTTACGCTGTGAGTTGGGCAGCATTCCCTGCTACCGTTAAGTATCAGTTTAAAACCGGCAACGGTTCTTTTGATGTAACCTATCTTGTTGGTGAACACTGGTCTCCGAACAACCGTGGCTTTGATATTATTATTGAAGAAGAGGTTGTGGAACCGCTCTATGTAACCCCTGGTCGTCATGAAATTGACATCAAGAAGTATGAAGCCATTGAAGTTACTGATGGAACGCTTGATTTCAACTTTGCTGGCAATGCAGAAACCGGTAAAGGTGACCTTAACGCAATGTTCAGTGCTTTGGAAGCAGTGAAGGCTGCTGGTACAGCTGTAGATGCCAAAGCTAAGTTGACAACCACATGGGGCGCGTTAAAAAATAACCGTGAATAAATATTTGAATTCATATTCAAGAAAATGCCCGCTGCACTTTCAGTACCGCGGGCATTTTTGTGTAGATGATATCGTCCTATAATACTCCACTATTCTGGTTCGGGGGTGGTTAGATCACCGCTCAAAATTGAGGGACACCAGAATTTCTCAATATACTGAACGACCAACTGCGTCCCTTCTTCATGGCTCACATAGGGAGGTTTGAAAGGATTGTACATTGCATCAGTTAAATCGCGAACTAATACAACGTTAAACCCCCACCGAACCATCTGCTTAATAGCAAAGGAACGACCCAACACACACATATTGGTATGCACACCCATAATAATAATGTTCTGAATCCCTTTGTGAGCGAGCAGGTTGTACACCTCTTGCCCGTTATCACTGATAGCGTCAGCGTCATCAATTTCAATAGCTGGATGCTGACGGTGCCATGCACCATACATGTTTGTTTCACCTGTATCTGAACCGCCATCGGATGCGTCTATAGGCTGAGGTGGGTCTGGTATTTCACGTTCCTTTGGAGGTTCTGCCTTCGGAATTTCAAGTATAGAAGTGCGTGCGGGATGGTCCTTATAAAAATCCATCGTATCAGAAGGCGCGTGGATTATCTGCACCCCTCGTTGTCTTGCCCGTTGTAGCACAATGTTCATTCTCGGCGCCATGAGGTTAACGCGTTCGGTTGCCCCCCATGACCAGTGTTTATTCCACATATCAACAACAATGATAGTGGTTTCGCTTGCCTGCCAGTTGGCTTCCTCTTCAATAATTCGCCATCCATTTCTACCAGCAGTCCGTGCTTCCTGCCTTCGGATTGAAAGCGAAAGCGTTTCATCGGAAGGTGTTACGGAAAAAGCAGACTGGGCTATATCAAATATCATAATTAATACCTCCTATTGTTTAGTCAAGTTCTATACGTCTTTTCGTAAGACGTACGCATCTTCACCGTTGCTATAGTATCTTTTGCGGATACCGTAAACTTCAAAACCAAATTGTGTGTAAAGTCCTTGTGCTGCGATATTATTGACAGAAACTTCAAGAAAGACTTCCTCCCCCGCATTTTTCCGAACAACCTCTAATGCAGAGGCAAGTAGATATTTTGCTACACCGCGCCGCCTATATTCAGAGGCTACGGCAATATTCAAGATGTGTCCTTCACAGCGGAAGATGTAAAAGACAATATATCCTATGACTTCGTTATTTAACCGAGCATTATATAAATGTGTATATTTTTTTCTTTTACGAAGTTCCTTTTTAAAAAATGATTCAGACCATGGATCGGGGAAGGCTTCGTTTTCTATCACCATTACCTGTTCAAGGTCTTTTTGTTGCATCTGTTCAAAGATAATTTCTGGATAAGGTTTCTCAATTGTCATTTGTGAAATTTTAGCATAACAGGTTTGTGGTGTCAAGAGAGTGGTTAGTTTGGCAGGATTATTCAGTTTTTCTGTGCATTTTATTGCAAACGTTAATATTCTATAGTCGCATTGTAGGTCGGGTAGAGCGAAGCGAAACCCATAAATCAACGCTGTGAATGCGCTGTTGGCATTCAGCCAAATCAACGCCACATGCCTGTTGGCATCTGTCGGGTGTCAACTTAAGGAATCTTCGATTGCATAAACCTTCTTCAGTCCCGCTGAATGCCAACAGGCATTCATAGCGTTGATTTGGTAGGGACGCAATGTTTATAGATATACGTCATGAAACCTCTTTAGTCCCGCTGAATGCCAACAGGCATTCATAGCGTTGATTTGGTAGGGACGATATGTCTAATGTCATTGTTCTACACATATCGTCCCCGACAAATACCATACGGGGAATGCCAAAAGGCATTCATACCGTTGATTTGGCGCATTTGGCGTTGATTTGGTAGGGACGATATGTTTATAGAATCACGGTTACACAAGGTTTCTTTAGTCCCGTGAATCAACGCCAAATACGCCAAATCAACGGTATGAATGCCTTTTGGCATTCCCCGTATGGCATTTGGCGGGACTGAATATAAGACAGTCTCAATCTCCATGCCGATTCAGAGGTGTTCACAATAACTCATACATTTTCTTAAGTTGACACCCATGGAATTGCTTCTACCGATCCCCAACCTGCTCACGTACAGGCGGATTCTCTGGCGTTTCAGGTTCAGGACGCTGATCTAACCACCACGCAAACACAACCACCAAACACGCCAACACAATCGCACTGAGTGCCATCGGTGATCCCACCGTTTTTTCACCATCGGCAAGACTTTCTGCCTGCATACGTATCCTGAAAAACGCAATAACACCAGATAGCACCACGACCACAGCCAACACAAGATTCACATGCCATGGCACTCGGAGAAGCACAGTGATGAGCGAAATTATAGCAACCGTCAAACTCAGTAAGGCAAATGAATTGTAAGGTGTTGTATCTACTTCCTTACTATCAGATAATTCGCTGTACTGACGTGGGGGCACAGGAACAGGAGCATCATCTTGATATGTCATCTCAATGAGTCGAATAAACTCGGCTAACAACTTCTCCTCCTGAATCCAATCATAAAGTTCCGGGTATTCGTGTCGGAGAAGCATCACGAATTCTTGACGCTGCGCACTGAAATCTGTAAACTCCTCCCAGTCCTTTTCTGCTACAGTGATATACGGTTCCGTACCGACTCGCAGTTCATACCCTTGCCCTTCTACATAAACAACGCTACCAATATCTTCACGGTGTGCGAGTAAAGTCTCCCCAGATTCGGTAGTCAATTGTGGATTTTCCTCTGCAACAGCAGCCATGTCGCGTTGTTTAAGTGCTTCTGCGGTTTCTTCAGATTGAGAGGTGATCTCGTTATCAGCAATTGCTACGTCAATACGACTGACCAATTCTAAGGCAGTAACCTCATCTTCTGGCGCAACAAACAACGCTGTTTGGCGTTCCTGTTTTATCAGCATAGGACGACAGCGGATTTGTTGCGCACCTAAAGTCGCTTGGATGAGTTTCACCTCCCACTCATCGTCAGTGCGGTAAATCTCAACCCAATTAGAAGTGTCCCCAACTTCCTCGCTTATGAAGTCTGAAACTTGATTCAATCTGCCTTGACTAACCTGTGCGTCCTGCGTCGGACTGCTCAGTTTGCCTCTTTCCCCATTCATTGCGACTCCTGCTGGATGTGTTGATTAGCGTTTTCTCTATTTCACTTGTTGGAGGGCTTTGTAAGCCCGATTTGATGAGCCATAACTATTATATCGGGGTTGAAAACCCGCTGCCTGCCAAAAGCGCATGCAGCGTTGATTCACTCCAACAAGAGGATATATCCTTAAATTGACGCTTATGGATTGCTTGTGCTATACCCATCTAAGAATGTGTTTGAAAATTATGTCAATAGTTCTGTATAAACTGCTTCTGTCAAAGCCGTATTCTTTTCACTGCTAAATAACTGCTCAGCGCGCTCACGTGCCGCTTTTCCCATTGCAGTTAACTGTTCCTGATCAGCAGCAAGTTTTGCAATAGCAGACGCAATTGCTTCGGCATTTTCAGGAGGCACTAAAATCCCTGTTTCAGGTATGACCAGTTCTTTACTTCCACCAAGCGGCGTAGCAATGACCGGCTTACCTACCGCCATCGCCTCAATGATAGTACGTGGGCAGGCTTCTGGAATAATAGAAGGCACTAACACAATGTCAAGCAACGTGGTAACCACGCGTGTATCGGATAAAAAACCGGTGAAGATCACCGAATCCCCAACGCCTAAATCGGCTACCTCCTGTTTTAGCGATGCCATATAATCGTAGTCTTTCTGAAAATAGGGACCGCCGACAATCAGCAATTTGATGTCATCTGAGTCATCAGAAAAAGTCTTTTTCAACTCAGCCATTGCCCTTACAAGAAAGTGGATACCCTTCTCTGGTGTAATCCGAGTCACAACACCCACAAGTATTGGCAGCTCCGACTCACTCTCTATAGGTTTAGCATTTTCCGAAAAGAATTCTGAACGAAGGGTTTCTACTTCTATTTCTGATGCCTGAAAAGCCTCTAAATCTACCCCATTATAGATAAGAGTCTGCTTGGCTTCAGGTGCGAAATCCCAACGTGTTGCCTCCGACACCAGAATCACCCGATGTAAAAGTTTTTCACATATTTTATCTAAAATACCGTAAGATGTAGCGTATCGTTTGTGCATTAAAATCGGGATACGATTCAATTTCGCGACGATACCGCCCAGTAGTGCCACGGAAAGCGAATTGGCATGGATAAGCGCAATTGCATGTTGTTTTACTGTCCGATGCAGTTGTAGGATAACCCGCAGTTGTCGAAAATCGTTGAACAAATCTCGGAACGTAAATCGCTTTACCTTATCAGTTTTGTTATGTGCTTCAGGGAGAGACAACGGAACAATCTGTGCATCTGTTTTCGCTACTTCCGCTGCAAACGCACTTTCACCAAGGCAACCCACAAACGGAGTCCAACGTTGTTTATCCAACAACTTCAGTAGTAGCAAGAGACTCCGCTGTCCCCCACCGATACCTGAACCGCTATCAAGATATAGGATGTTGTATTTTGATGGATCGGGTGTTTTCATCTTCCCACGTAATGTAAATCTTTATACAGATATCGGGCAGTCCGTCTGCCATCCGTTCTGCCCACTCAATAATACAGATACCGTCGCTCTCCACATACTCGCTTAATCCGAGGTCAGCAATCTCTGCAGCGGTTTCAAGTCGATATAGATCGATGTGATAGATAGGAATCTTTCCGTTATATTCGTTTATGAGAATATAGGAAGGACTGCTAACAACCTCACCCGACGCGATACCCACACCACGCGCGATACCTTGTGTTAAGCACGTCTTACCTGTTCCAAGATCACCGATCAGTGCTATAACGTCACCGGGTTTCAGTGTTTTACCAAGTCTCTCACCGAGGGACTGTGTCTCCTCCGGACTCTCTGTCCTAAATACTTTCTCCATTACGCTCCTGCTGCACTACGCAAAATATCTTCTTGCGTCAAATTTTCATTGACAAATTCACCTGTAATTTTACCTTCATGTAACACTAAAACCCGGTCACTCATCCCCAAAATCTCAGGTAGTTCTGAAGATACTAACACGATAGCAACGCCTTCGTCAGCGAGTTGAGCAGTTAGGGCATGTATCTCTGCCTTCGCACCAACGTCAATCCCACGTGTCGGTTCATCAAGGAACAGCACCTTCGGGCGCGTCATTAACCATTTGCCTAAAACCACTTTCTGCTGATTTCCACCGCTCAGTTGACTAACAGGAACATCAAGCGAAGGCGTTTTAATACTAAGTATTTCCACAGAATGTCTGCTTTCTTGATACTCTACTTGACGGTTGATAACACCAAACGATGTGATTTCTCCTGATGCACAGAGACTTGTAAGTGTCATGTTCCGAACAATATCGTTATCTATTATAAGTCCGTACCGTTTCCGATCTTCACTGACTAATGCCATTCCCTCTTGTATCGCATCGCGGGGCGAACTAATCTGTACAGGTGCACCATCTCTATAGACCTTTCCGCTCCATCTACCCGAATATGCACCAAAAATAGTGTTAACAAGTTCCGTTCTACCTGCTCCCATAAGTCCTGCGACCCCAAGGATCTCTCCCCGCCGCACCTCAAAACTGATGTTCTCAAGACGCGGAGGTTCTAATGGATAGGTGCTTAAATCTTCAACCTTTAGCGCAGTTGAGACTTCCTCTGATGGTCGCGAAAAATGCTCACGATCCGGAAAAAACGTCGTCAACTCACGACCAACCATCTGCGAAATCAATATATCTTCGGTGCATTCATCAATTGATTGTGTTGCAACTGTTTTTCCATCGCGTAGCACCGTCACACAGTCAGCAATCTGAAATATCTCCTTGAGTTTGTGAGTAATATAGATACAAGCAACGCCTTTGTCTCTGAGTTGCATCAGAATCTTTCGGAGGATGTCTACTTCACTTTTAGTCAACGCCGCTGTAGGTTCATCAAGCACAAGCAACCGCGCATTACGGGATAACGCCTTTGCTATCTCCACAAGTTGCTGTTGTCCAATACCGAGTTTATAGACTTGCCTCTGTAACGGAATTTCCAATCCAAATTGCGTCAACAACTGTCCTGCATCGTGATACAAACGGGATTTGTCTATTACACCGAATCGGCGCGGTTCCCTGCCAAGATAGATATTCTCAGCTACTGTCATCTCAGGGATCAACGCCAATTCCTGATGAATGACAGCGATACCAGCGTCTTCTGCATCACGCACGTTGCGGGAACGTTGTTCCACACCATTGATATGTAGTTGTCCTTCGTAAGTGCCATAAGGATGCACAGCACCGAGAACTTTAATCAACGTTGATTTACCTGCCCCATTCTCGCCACAGAGCGCATGGATTTCTCCAGAATGCACCTCAAAATTCACGTCATCTAACGCACGTACCCCGGGAAAATCTTTTGTAATTGCCTGCATGCTGAGAAGTGAGGCAGCCATTTTTGATAATACTCCGATGTTGATATAACTGTTATTGTAGCAGGATCAAGTGCTGGATTCAAGGTTTTTGTCCATTTCAAATAGTTAAGGAATTCTGCATTTTTCCAATTTCTAAAGGAGTTATTTCAATTGAAACTTATCAATCAATATTATTGTGGTCAATTTCATATTGGTATTATATAATACTAAAGTTTGGACAATATTATAGATTTCATGCTGCCTTGTCAAAAGGCAGTGCGTTATCTTGTGGTGTCTGGATCTGAATATTCTGCGAGTTTGTTTTTTCTTTGGAACTCGTAGAATATCGGAACCGCCAGATTTGCGCTTGGAGATAAGCCACCCGAAGTCCTTGCGTGAGTTTCTTAGGTTTATACCAATGAATGCCGAGATGCTTAGAAACCTCCTCAACACTGAGGTGTTTCTCTGTCGTTTCTGGCAGAGAGAAGATCAACTTCGTCAAACTCGCTGCGACGAAACTCAACTGGAGGAAACGATTCATACTTTTCCGAGATTTCACCTGGTACCCATTGAAGCCGAAGTGTTGTTTTGTGTCCCGAAATGTGGTCTCTATCTGCCACCTTTGGCGATAGTATTCAAGGATCTGCGGGATCTGAAGCGTCAAATCGGTTGTAAAAACACAAAAATAGCGATACGGCTTTGAACGTCTCGGTTTTGTGCGTATAATAACGAGACAGACATCTGCGGGACACATTTTCGTCCGCACGATCTGTGAAGCCACCTGATAGTCTTTCCCCATTATGGAGACGACTTTATACCGCAAACGCCGGATGTTGAGACGGTCTCCGTATTTTTTCGGACGCCCCAGCTTAGGGCGTTTCGGGGTTTCGGGATACGATAGAAGACCGCATTTGACTTCGCACGACATAAGATATGATGTTTGAGTGCCAAAAGTATCTCAAAGACTTTCCGACGGGCGAACCCTCTGTCAAAGATGACCAGCCCCCGGGGGATCCTTGAAAAGATACGTTTCAAGACCACATCGGCTTTGTCTCGGAGTTTTCCCGGCACGATAAGTCTGACCCATACAGGGAACAAGACCCATTGCGTAGCTGTCTGGCAAAGCAGCCCCAAGGCAGCAAACTCATGTCCGAAATGAAACTTTGATTGATTCAAACGCCTTTTCTGATACTTGAAGTTGCGAAAAAAATGCAGTCCATATTGCTTCTTGCCTGTTTTCATGGCACTTGTAAGATCATAAACATAAACCGAGTCGGTAAATACCGTCTGTATCTTTTCTATGAGACGGACAGCAACAGCATCAACATCCCACGCCCCGCGGGCGAGAAACTTCGCAAAAGACCAATACTTCGTCTCTGAGAAACTTGATTGATAAAGACGGGTGAGGGTCCCCCGTGTGTATTAGCAATAAAGCCATAGACCATCGCTTGGAAAAGTGCGAAGTTTTGTTGGTTGAATAAAGGACGAAAATACGATAGAATATCTTCTAAGCAGAAAAGGAGGTCCATTTTATTGTTCTTTCAAAAAAAATATTGTTATTCTGAAAGGATACCTGCTTTTCTGCTTTTTGTCTCTAAAAATCTTAAAATTGTCCCAACTTTAGTTAGATACGAGTGATACCCAACAATTCTCACACTGGCAAAACTTGGATTGTTGGGTTTTGCTATATCTATCTATGTTAATGCGACATCTAAATGCTGCGTCCTCCGTACAGACGAGATGAACTTCTTTTTTTTTCGCTCAACCCACCACCTCTCACTGCGAGACAATACACGCATTCGATGCTGATTCCCTACGTCTACTTTGATTCCTATTATCGAACTGAAGGAACTTTTCAAGACATTTAAGACACAAAATTACGAATTTGCAACCTTCCTTCCCATAATATATGTCACGTGTCACAAGGCAATGTTATTAATTAGGAGATATACATGAAAAACGATGATGCTAAGTGGGTTCAGCAAATTTTAGCAGGCGACGAGAATGCCTTCACCGCTCTCGTGAAAAAATACGAAAAGCGGATACACGCTTTCGTATGGCGGAGGGTAAGGGACTACCACATCGCTGAAGAGATTACGCAGGATACTTTTCTCATGGCTTATGAAAAACTTGGCACGCTGAGAGATCCAAACCGGTTTTCGGGATGGCTTTATATGATTGCCACGCGTCGCTTCCTCACATGGATTACGGAGAAGAAGATTCCAATGCAATCCTTAGAAGCAATGAGTGACGCAGAAGTGGAGGCACTGTTCTATGCCCAATATCTGGCGGAACAGACTGAAAAGTTAGGGACAGAAAAGCAACGCGAAGTCGTTGAGTATCTCCTTCAAAAATTACCGTCGCGTGAGCGGACAGCCGTGGCACTTCACTACCTGAGTGAAATGACGTGTGAAGAGATTGGTGAATTTCTGGAGGTATCGCCGAACACGGTTAAAAGCCAACTCCATCGCGCGCGAAAGCGGCTGAAGAAGGAGGAGTCTATGGTTCGCAAGACATTAGGCAACTTTCAGAACTCTGATGACCTCATGGATGATATTGTGAAATGGACGCAGGTAAATGAACCAGGTATATTGGGAGAGGTAGGTACTTTGTCAATGACCTCCGAAAATACGCTCTATACCGTTGTAGGGGATGAAAGTATCTACAAATTGCCAGCAGGAGAGGGCGCGTGGCAGCTTGTCAATGACACCTTCCTGCGTCAAGAAACTGGGGGCAATATACCTATAGCGGAACGAGACGGCACACTCTATATTATTCCATCCAACGAATTGTTTGCTTCCACTAACGGTGGTGAAACCTGGCACATGGTCAGTACTTGTCCAAAGTGGTATGTTAGAGAATTGATGATAACGGAAGATGCTTTTTACCTTTGTCTGTGTGGTGGTATATATCGGTCCGTTGACGCAGGGAATTCTTGGAAGAATATAAGCAATGGCTTAGATAGTCGCTTGCCCGAACATTCAGGAATTCATTCGTTACAAATGAGTCAAGGCACGCTATTTGTGAGAACCGATCTGGGACTCTACCGTCTTGACACAGACACTTGGAAACACTTACGGTTGCCAGGGGATGATGCCGTACGTGTTGGATCCGTAGCAATATATGAGGACCAAATCTATGTCATGGCATCAGTGAATATTTTAAGGTTCTATGGAGCACCGGAAGATATTTGGAAGCGACTGTGGAAGGGTGAGATACGTTCATGGTGGATTTTTCGATCAACTGACGGTGGTGACTCATGGAAGGACATAACACCTACGGATACCTGGGACCTAATGGGTTGGGGCCCAAGTATTACGCTGTTGGTTGCAGAAGGGACACTCTTGGCAATCGGGAACGATGACGGCATGGTAGCACGCTCAGTTAATTGTGGTGATACTTGGACATCTATGGAATCTTCAGGTATTTCTCCTATGCAGTTTAGTGTACGCAGTGCTGTAGCTTTAGATGGAAACACGTTTTATACCGGTGGCAGCAGTGGGATTCATCGTTCTACCGATGGTGGTAAAACGTGGCATCGCTTTCATACCGGACTGGAAAGTCGTGTTGATAATTTAGTCAGTTTTGTGGCAGATCAGGCACCAAACGGGTCTGCAGCACTTTACGCCAGTATTGGTAAACATTTCGTCAAATCGAACGATGGAGGGACATCGTGGGATGCTGTCAGCTTAGAAGTGAACCCCAAAGAACGTCTATCCCAAAAGCAACAACCGGAAATTGTACAGATAGAAAAAGCCAATGGCATTCTCTATGCAAAAGGAATCCAAAGAGTTTGTGAAACTTCTATTTTTCAATTGTCTTCTGATGGCAATACACTCAGTCCTGTTACAGAGGTTCTATCTTCTTTCAGTTCGACTGGATTGATGCACAAGATACTAAAAGGGAAGCATTTTATTTTCAAAGACAAGCGACGGTCAGGTTCGGAGCTCCGAATTGGTTTTTCTGATGTGTCTGATTCTCTTTTAGATGAATTATCAAAAACCGCTGACTTTGGGGCAGACCGTTTCTTTGAAAGGTTGATAGAGGTACAAACAAACCCTCCACTGGTATATGAACTAATATGGGAAGGGTTATGGGGCAGTTTCGCAGTCAGCGATGATACGTTTTACATGGAATACAATTATAAACTGTTCCGATGGAAACCTGGGGATTCGGAATGGCACGACACCGGTGTGGAGGAGACCGGTGAACTCTCCCGTGAGACGTTATGGAGAGGCTTTAAAATCGCTGCGTCGGATGGAACTGTCTATGTCGGCAAACGCGATGGGCATCTCTTACAGTCGCTTGATGATGGCGACAGTTGGAACGACATTACACCGAGTCTTCCGCTGTTTGTTGAGCACTTCAAGGAGATAGCCTGTGCGAGTTCAACGGTTTACGTCGCGACTGACAAAGGTGTTTTCAATTCAAAAGATGGTGTTATCTGGAGCGTGCTTACTGATGAAACAGGAGAACATATTATCATCAAGTCATTAGCTGCAATAGAGGATTCCGTTTATGGGGCTAACGATGAAGGTATCTATCGCCTACGGGACGATATAGGTGTTTGGCAACAAGTTGCGCCGAAAATTTCAGGTGTTGTAACGTCTCTCGTTGTTGATGCGGACATCTTTTACGTTGGGACAGAACACCGCGGCGTGCTTCGTTTTGAACGTTCAGTATAATACCATTTCTAAATGATTATGCAGCATTATTTCGTAGGTCGGGTAGAGTTTACGAAACCCGCCAAATGCCAAAAAGCGCATTTGGCGTTGATTTGGACACGTATGATTAGATGAAGGTTTTCCATGTCGGGTTTCGCAGACGCTCTACCCGACCTACGGTTTATTATGGCAATTTGTCAATTAGAAATGGTATAAGTCTATGACAACACTTTGGCTAATTATCCAGCGAGAATTTATCTCAAATGTGCTGACCTCCCGGTTCATGATCGGTTTTGTCGTTTGCCTGATTGCGACTGCTGCTGCCATTTTTGTGCAGGTTGCGGATTACGAAAAACGATTGGCGGCGTATCACGTTGCCATTCAAGAACATCAAGACGAGACGCGAACATGGGACCTCTATAGCCAAATTAATCCCAAGGCACACAGAAAACCCAATCCGCTCAGTATCTTCAACGTCGGAATGGAAAAATCTGGTGCGGATATGGTAAGTATTGACCTTGCAACACCTATTTGGGAGAAAGAGGCACAGAAACATGGTTCGGACAACCCTTTCCTCTCGATTTTCCTTGCCATTGATGTCATCTTCGTCTTCAAAATCGTACTCAGTGCTTTGGCGATCCTGTTCGCTTACAACACAATTTCCGGGGAGAGGGAAGATGGCACACTGAAACTGGTATTATCCAATCCGGTTCCGAGGGACACACTTGTACTTGGGAAATATCTTGGGGGGATGTTGTCGCTGTTTCCAATTGTAGTGATTAGTTTTATTGTTGGACTCGTTATCGCGTTCGCTTCTCCCACGACTACTTTCAATGGCGCCGATATATTACGCCTCGTCATGGTACTCATTGTCTCGCTATTATATGTGTCAGTCTGTTATCTTTTAGGGTTGCTCTTATCTGTATGGACAAAGACTGCAGCAACTACATTGATCCTCTCAATGTTTATCTGGGGGATTCTGACGATTGTTCATTCAAATATAGCAACCTTTGCAGTCGCGAAATTCCCTCCGCATAAACTTCAACCCGAAAAAGAAGCACGGCAACAAATTGAAAATATATGGGAAGATTTCAAGGCGGAACGGGATACCTATATTCTTAAAAAGTGGGGATATAAATACCCAGTAAGCGCGATTTCTCAGGAGGGTGCACTCTCAATACAGATTTACATGAGTTCGCCATGGGAGCTTGGGTTTAAAGAGTTCTACACTTTTGAACCGATTCGCAATGCAAATGTCTCCAAATTTCAGGAAGTATTGGGTTATCAAGAACCCCTCCGCATTGATTATGCAAGTAAAGCTGAAGAACTTCTCAAACGGAGAGAGGAAATTGGCGAAAGAAATGCACAACTTGCCAGAGATATTTCCAGGATTTCTTTCGCGGATGCATACCACTTTGCTGTAGGGACGATAACCGGTACGGACCGTGAAAGTTACAACGATTTTATAGATCAGGCGAGAAGTTATAAACATCAGATTGTTGATTACCTTACCGGTAAAAACGCGTTTTCCGATCGGGCATGGTTTTCAAGCGATATGAGGTCGGCAGAATTCAGAGACCTGCCCGTTTTTCAGCACCGATATAACTCCGTTTCTGAGAGTCTCTCTCGCGCATTAGGCGACGTTTTTATTTTGTTGGCGTGGAATGTCATTCTGTTTATGGGCGCATATCTATCGTTCCTTCGGTATGATATGAGTTGAAAAGGAGGGTTATCGGTTAATAGTTTTCAGTTTTCAGTTATCAGTCACAAGTGGTTTCTGGTAATAATTCACCACCCCTGGAATATTCCAAGGTGGAGAGATTGTTACAATACACATCTTAACTGAAAACCGACAACTGATAACTGCAAACTATTAAAATGATTTGGCACATTGCGAAGAAAGAGATATATCACAATCTCATGACATTACGGTTCGTCTTGATGATAATTCTTCTGCCTGTCCTGATGGTGGCGAACGCCCTCATATACGGATTCGGTAATACCGGATATACGGAAGAAATCTACAATTATAATCGCAAAGTAACACAGAGATTGGCGCATATTGAGAGATTCGCTTCAGAAAGTTTAGGGAAATTGGCAATGATGGGTCCCGGAGAAATACCGAAGCACCCAAGCCAATTAAAATTTTGTGCCGATGGGGCTGATGAGTCGATACCGCGTTCTATCACAATAGCAGACCGTACAAATTACGGCAGAGGTGGAAACGAGGGGGAAGCATATAGATGGCGAGAGATGTGGTCGTTAGAATATCTACCTTCAAATCATAGCAGTGACGCAACCACATTCATCAAAATTGACTGGGTCTTTATCGGTATTTTCATGAGCTTTTTTGTTGTTTTATTCACTTTTGATGCCATTGCAGGAGAACGCGTACAAGGGACACTAAGTCTAATGATGTCTAACTGTGTCTCTCGGGGACAGATTTTGTTAGCAAAATACTTGGGGGCGTTTCTTACGCTTATGGTCCCACTCACAATCGGTATCCTGATGAACCTGTTAATCATATATCTTTTAGGGAATATTCCTTTTCATTCGGGTGATTGGCTACGAATTTTGGGAATGGTAGGGCTTTTTGCGTTGCATATCTCAATCTTTATTTTTTTAGGACTGTTTTTCTCCAGTTGGGTATCAAATGCTATAACCAGTTTAGTCTGGCTTCTATTAAGTTGGGTATGTTTGGCGTTTATTTTTCCAAGTCTACTCGGTATTTTTGTTGGCACTCTTGATCCGATTCCATCAATAGAAGTAATTTCATCGCGTAGACAAACCCAATTAGCAAACATTGAAAATGATTTTCGTCCTTTGGAAGCATCGGAATCAAGCAAGTTAAAACAAGCACCCTCTCCCGATAATCCCTTAGCTACACGTCGTTGGGCTGACTATCTTACATCTATTGCGGAAACGAAAACCCATATAGCGGATAGGCATGTAGACCAGCAATTTAGACAAGTCCGACTCGCCCGCGAATTCACCCAAATCTCTCCAACAGCATGCTTTCAATACGCGATGGAGGGACTCGCAAACTCAGGGATCACCAGCTATATGAACTTTGTCCAACAGGTTCGCCGCTATAGACAAACGTTTATAGATTTCATAAAGTCTGAGGATAATGGCGACCCGGATAGCCTTCATATTTATTTTGTGAGAGAGGGTTTATCTCAGAAACCAGTAGATCCGGACGCTGTACCAAAGTTTGAAGAGCAGCCCTCGTATCAAAACGTCCTTTTTCCCACCGCACTGTTAATTCTTTTTAATGTCCTATTCTTTACTGCAGCACAACTGTCCTTTCTCAGATGTGATCTGAAATAATACCATTTCTATATGATGATATTACATTATCTTGTAGGTCGGGTTTCGCTTCGCTCTACCCCATAGGTGTCAACTTAAGGAATCTTCGATTGCATAAACCTTCTTCAGTCCCGTAGGGACGCAATGTTTATAGATATACGTCCTGAAAACCTCTTTAGTCCCGCTGAATGCCAACAGGCATTCATAGCGTTGATTTGGTAGGGACGATATGTTTGTCTAATGTCATTGTTCTACACATATCGTCCCCGCCAAATACCATACGCGTATTTGGCGTTGATTCACGGGACTAAAGAAACCTTGTTTAACCGTGATTCTATAAACATATCGTCCCTACGGGACTGAATATAAGACAGTCTCAATCTCCATACCGATTCAGAGGTGTTCACAATAACTCATACATTTTCTTAAGTTGACACCTATGGGTTGAGTTTATGAAACCCCATAGGTGTCAATTTTAGGAAATTTATCTTTTTTGAAGGTAACTATAGCCTCGTAGAGGCGGTATGTTTATAGGAAATGTGTTCAGTCTCGTTCTTGAGCCTCGTAGAGGTGATATGTTTATACGACTATATGTCACTCCTACGGAGTTCAAGAAACTGGACAATCTTTTCTATAAATATATCGTCCCTACGGGACTGAAGAGGGTTTTCCCTGTTTGGAAATCCTTAAATTGACAGTTATGGGTTGAGTTTATGAAACCCGACATGCGCGAGGTAATATGAACTACGTATCAAGATCAACGCCAAATGCGCTTTTGGCATTTGGCGGGAGGGAACTCCGATTCCCGAAGACTATTAGGTTGAGTCGTGATTCGGAGATCACTCCTACAGAAGAAGTGTAAACTAATTTTTTCTAATTCACTATAAAATTGATGCCTACAGTAAATTAATGTAAATCACCAGCATGTTCGTTTTCACATACTGGGCAAGTTTTACACAGATGGCGGTTTATGAGATGTGCCGATGCAAGTAGGATACCTCCTGTGCTGTGTAAAATCACCTCATAAATGCCTTCAGCCATAATGTGAGCAGTAGCGATAAATGCTAATGCCACAACGAGTACAAGGAATGCCTGCCAACTTCGGTGATGGCGAACTCCCCAAACGATGCTTCCCAGTGCAAGCACAACTGCCCCACCGATGATAGCTAATTCCGCGGGTTCACTGGCAAGGAAACCGAGACCGATTAAAGGTAAAATGGTTACCAAAAGCGGCATCGCCATACAATGAATTGCACACGCAAAAGATAGAGATGCGCCAGTATTGTCTACTAATTCTTGACTAAAATATTTTTTCAATTTTTTCTCCTAAAATTGTATGGATAGTAATAGACCTGTCCATACATCATAAGTTATAGTGGATTTTACAATCGGATGTAAAAATAATTGTAGAATCCACTATAAATAACCAAAGCAAGAACTCGGGCAACTGGCTCTGTTTGAATTTTGAACTCTAACTTATCGAAAAAACGCTCACCCCACCCGACTCGTCACCAACAGCAATATACTGGTCATTCGGTGACCAAACGAGGCTTGTGACCCCCGCTGCCAGAGCGGCTTCATGAACCGCCAGAGAACT
>CBDCOJ010000031.1:0-785600 GCA_965219695.1 Candidatus Poribacteria bacterium
TTACTTTTTTTATTTTTTGGACTTTCATTTACCTCTGGAGTTTCTTCACTACTAGTATTAGATTCATCAGAGCTTTTAAGTTCCTCGTTATCTTTAGTCACAGTTATCTCGACTGGAGTTCCTTAATAAGATTGCCGCCCCAGTCCTTATTCATCCCACTCTATTGATTACTAATGTCTTTATCTCAAACATGTCTTCATGATGAGCACGTGAAATTGGGTGCAAAAATGGTTGATTTTGCGGGTTGGCATATGCCCATCCAGTATACAGGCATTGTCTCCGAACATAAATCAGTCCGTGAAAGGGTTGGCATTTTTGATGTGTCTCACATGGGTCAAATATTTATTTCAGGAGATGAAGCCTCTTCGTTCCTATCTTA
The DNA here is from genome assembly GCA_965219695.1 of Candidatus Poribacteria bacterium. Taxonomy (GTDB): domain Bacteria; phylum Poribacteria; class WGA-4E; order WGA-4E; family WGA-3G; genus MSPOR6. The sequence goes on from CBDCOJ010000031.1 coordinate 380, forward strand.
TGTTACTACATGGGATATCAGTAAATTAGCAGATGGAGATTGCAGATATTGCCACATTTTAAATGATGATGGAAATATAATTGATGATACAATAGTTTACACTTTTGATAAAAAAAGTTTCATGTTAGTACCTAATGCATCAATGATCTCAAAGGTTTTCAATTGGCTTTTTTCGAAGTCTAAAAACTTTAGTGTTAAAGTTGATAATAAATCAGAAGATTATTTCTGTATTGCAGTACAAGGCCCTGAGTCACTTAGGCTCTTACGCCAATATCTTAACGTATCAATATCTCCTTTTAAGTTAACCAAACTAGATGATTTGATAATAAGTGGAACAGGTTACACAGGTGAAAAGGGGTACGAAATTATAGGTCCATTATCCGAATGCCTTACAGTTTGGCAATCGTTTTTAGATATGGGAGCAATACCAATTGGTCTTGGTGCGAGAGATACTTTGAGATTGGAGAAGGGCTATTTGTTATCAGGAACTGATTTCAATGGATCTCAGACAACACTTGAATCAGGATATTCGTGGGTTATAGACTGGAAGCATGATTTTATAGGTAAAGAGAAACTTGTTTCACAAAAGGAATCTGATTACGCTTCTTTGAGCGGTATTTTACTTGAAGAAAGGGGAGTTCTTCGTCCGGGTTTACCAGTTTTTTTTAATGGCAATCAAATATCTAAATTGACAAGTGGATCTTTATCACCTATGTTGAAACGAGGAATTGGGCTTTCTTATTTAGACTTACCAATTGGCACAAACGTTAACATTCAGGTGCGTGATAAACAATTAAAAGGGCGTGTAATTCATACTCCATTCTTATGAGCGAAATACCTGAGAATTTGAGTTACACTGAAGACCACGAGTGGGTTGGCCCTAACGAAGGCGATGGAGTTAAAGTGGGAATAACTGACTATGCTCAAGATGCACTATCTGATGTTGTCTTTGTCGAGTTACCTAGCGTAGGAGATACCTACCAAAGAGGAGAAGTTATGGCAGTAGCTGAATCTGTTAAAGCCGCCAGTGATATTTATGCTCCTATTGCAGGTAAAATCATTGCTGTAAACGATAAACTAGAAGAATCTCCAGAATTAGTAAATGAGTCGCCTTACGGTTCTGGTTGGATGGTAGTAATCGAGCCTTCTGAAGATATGTCTGTATTAATTGATGCAGAATCTTACAAGAATTCACTTGATTAACTACTTGAAAGTCTCTAACGATAGGGCTGAAGAAGCTAAATTATATTTAAAAAATGAGGGCTATCTGAACGAAGATTTTTTGCCAATTAAGGAGAAAAATTCGATATTTTGGCCTCTAAACCAAGATTCAGTGTCATTTGAGGGCACTATTGTGAAACGGGCAGGTCTAAGTTATACCAAAACTTCAAGAGATTACAGATTGAGTCTAGATAAAAATGTCAGAGATTTGGCCCCCCGTTCGTTTGATATTTTCGGGGAAATAGCTATCGTTAAAATTACAGATGATGTTCAAGTTCACGAAAAGGAAATTGCAGATGCTTTACTGCTCTCTCACAAAAATATCAAAACAGTTTGTCTTGATATGGGTGTTCATGGTGATTTTAGAATTAGAGAATTAAGAATTATTTCAGGTGAAGATACTTTTGTTTCTCTTCACAAGGAAAACGGAATGAAGTTTAAAGCAGACATATCCAAAGTTTATTTTTCACCGAGACTAGCTACAGAAAGACATAGAGTGTCGATGCTTGTTCGAAATGGGGAATACGTGTTAGACGCATTTGCAGGAGCTGGTCCCTTTTCAATATCATTAGCTAAGAGAGGTTGTAAGTTACTATCATTAGATTCGAACCCTGAAGCTAAAAAATGGGCTGTGGAGAATTTTAAAAACAATGGTTTCAAATCAAATCAATACAGTTTTTACACCTCTAAATTTGAAGATTATGACTTTGGCAAGAAAAAGTTTGACAGAATTGTTATGAATAATCCAACAAATAGTATGCCTCATTTAAAAAAAGCGATGGATTTAGTTTCAGATGGAGGATCAATTCATTTGTATCATATTGCTTCAAAAAATAATTCGTTTAACATTTCTGAATATCTCGATATAGGGTTTAAATGTACGCTCAAAAGAGAGGTTCATGCATACTCGCCCTCATCATCACTTTTTGTGTTTGACATTGGAAAAAATTTGCATTAATGTCCAAATTACAAACCAGTAAGTTTTTATATGAGTTATTAAAAAACCGGGTATTCTTTTATTAAGGCCTTGTCAATGGTATGTAACCGTTTACCTTCAAGGTAATGCGGTAAATAGGACAAAACGCGAAGGTGTGCAAAAAATGAATACAAACGTATCAAAATCAAGTTCCTTTTATGGGAAGATGATGGCAATTCTCGTCGTAGCTTTGTTTGCCCTAAGCAGCTTTACTGCTATGGTGTCTGCAAGCGATGATGTAGATGAAGAAGTAGAAATAACCTCGGGAATTACCCTTGGTGAAGCATTAGTTTCGGAATCCGAAGGAGAAATAGGTATTGTAAGTGAATTTAATCCAGCTCCTATGGATGGAGAAGATATGCCAATGGCAGTCACTATGGCTGATGGTAAGTTTTCGCCTGCTAGACAAGAGCCAGGTGATGCTAAAGTTCTTCTTATGGACGACGATGCTGAAAACTGGATGTCTGGTCCATGGATCGAAGCTTCACATGTAGAAACAGCTTTGAACGATGGTGGATATTCTTTCGATGTTTACAGAGGAGGTAAATGGGGAGGAGTTAACAAAGAAATTCCTTCAGGTGACGCAGGCCTTTCTATGCTAGATGACTATGAAGTTATCATATGGTATTCAGGCTGGAACACAAATATTTTCAGTTCATCAGAAACATCTGTATTGGGAGATTACCTTGACGGAGAAGATGGTCAAAGTGATTCATTCAGTGTAGAAAACAGAAATATTATACTTTTAACTCAAATGACTGATTGGGTTGACGCTTACTCAGGACAATTTGAAAATACTTATCTTCACTCAGATACTCAATCTTCATCATACTTAATTGTAGGCGGTACTTCTAATCCAATGAAGGGAGTTTCAGGTTCCATATTTGAAGGTAAAGAGTACGCAACAGATACTGCAGGTGTTCACTATCTAGACAGGCCTTGTGGTATCAAGCCAACAGGTCCTGAATCAGTAGGTGCTTTCTGGTACGATCAAAGGAAAGGTGCAGCAGACGGACATGAATATCATGCAGTTCAGTTCCCATCTGAAACATATGCAGGAACACAAACTCATAAAGCATTCCACTTTGCTGATGAAATTGGAGTTTTCAATAAAAGATCAGATAGAGCAGATTTCTTTGCATCTATCTTATCTTGGATGGAAGTTACACAAGAATCAACCAAGAATGTAGACATGGGTATTGGTGGTGTAGATATTCCTAACCACGTTCAATACTGGAGATCAGTAGAAGCTATGGTTCCCGTTGATATTGGAATCACAGTTACAAATTATGGAATGCTACCACAAAGTAGTACTGCAGTACATTTGAAATTGAAGAATCAGTTTGGTCAAATATTATTCGATAGCACATTTGATACACGTGCTTTCCCTGAAGGCCATCCTATGCACATCGAGGATTCAATTCAAAATGGAGACAGTATTGTATTTACATTTAACAAAACAAACGACAGATATCAAAGAATATATGACGGTTTAGATCCTAACAAAGCTCGCCATGTTTTATTCACTAGTGCAGGTATGGATGTCCTAACTGCAGAAGTGGTTCACACAGGAGATCAAGGAGCTCCTAATAATTTCATTCAAGCAGAAATTGGAGTAGGTAAGTGGATTGAAACTATGGAAGCTCCTGAAGATGAAATTGGAATCGCAGGAACTATATCTGATACATCTGATAACGGAGCTAGCAGTTACGATGGCGTAAACATGCACAGAACAGGTAGCTACGATTGGGATGCAGATGGCTGCGGATACTTCGATAATGATGCTGATGAATGTACAGCAGATGGTAATACCCTCAATAAGACTGTTAACTCAGTTTATCATGAAGGTAAGACTCTAATCATGAAAAATATAATACGGAACATATTCTTATGTTTAATTTTGCTTAGTATCACATGGATGGGGAGTGCAGATGAAAGTGCACTCAAAAATTCTGACGGTTCATGGAAGTGGACTAATCAACTCATCCATGAAACAAGTCCTTATCTACTGCTGCACGCACACAATCCTGTTGAGTGGTATCCATGGAATGATGAAGCATTGGAACGCGCGAAGAAAGAAAACAAACCGATTTTTCTCTCTGTCGGCTATTCCACATGTTATTGGTGTCACGTAATGGAGCGGGAGGTCTTCTCAAACCCAGAAATCGCTGAGCAGATGAACAAAAACTTTATCAATATCAAAATTGATAGAGAAGAACGACCCGACTTAGACGAAATCTATATGACTGCAACGCAAATACTGATACAACGTGGTGGATGGCCGAACTCAGTCTTTCTTACCCCTGATTTGAAACCCTTCTTTGCTGGCACCTATTTTCCACCCACGGATATGCCAAATAGACCCGGTTTCCCAACGATTTTGACCGCAGTGCATGAAGCATGGATAACACGAGAAGCAGAAGTAATTGACTCTGCGAATCGAATTACACAGGTTATTGAGCGCGCAATAAGCACAGGTTTTTCTGCTCTCACTGCTAAATCCCTTGATCGTTCCCTCATCTCTGCCGCCGTAGCACACCTAAAAAACACCTATAATAATGCTTACGGTGGATTCAGTGGTGCTCCTAAATTTCCAAGTCCTGCGAATCTGGAATTTCTGTTAAAGGAATACAAACGCACTTCCGATGAATCGCTTATAAAGATGGTGACACATACTTTAGACATGATGGCTTACGGTGGGATTTATGACCAAATCGGCGGCGGGTTTCACAGATATTCAGTTGACGCAAAGTGGCTTGTGCCTCACTTTGAGAAGATGCTTTACGACAACGCTCAATTGGCAAAAATCTATCTTCAAACGTATCAGTTAACAGAAAAACCGCAGTACCGTCGTATTGCAGAGGAGATATTCAGTTTTATTTTTCGCGAGATGACAGCACCTGAAGGCGGATTCTATTCTGCATTAGACGCTGAAACGGACGCTGAGGAAGGAAAATACTATGTTTGGACAGCAGATGAAATTAAGAATGCTCTCCCTCAAAAAGATGTCGAACAATTCAGTTCCGTTTACGGTGTAGACAAAGGACCGAATTTTGAAGGTAAAAATGTCCTCTATGTTCCCAACGCTGTAGAATCGGAAGATTCTCTCCAGTCTTTAATATCTGCGCGAGATACGCTTTTAGCAGCTCGGTCTGAACGTGAACGTCCATTGCTTGATACAAAAATCATTGTGAGTTGGAACGGTTTGATGATAGATGCCCTTGCCTACGGTTACGAAGTGCTTGGCGAGGAAAAGTATCTGACCGCTGCCTCAAAAGCTGCGCAGTTTATTCTTGATACATTAAGAAAACCGAACGGTGAATTGTGGCACACATACACCGCTGGTGTTACGAAATACGATGGTTATCTTGATGATTACGCCTTTTTCGTGCGTGGTCTACTCGGATTGTATAGTGCAACTGGAGAAGACCGTTGGTTACATGCTGCAACAACCCTTACCGACAAGATGATTGAACTCTTTTGGGACAACAAAAATGGAGGATTCTATTTTACAAAGGCAGATGCCAAGCAGTTGATCGTCAGAACGAAAAAACCTTACGATTCCGCAATTCCTTCTGGAAACGCAGTGGTAGTGAATAATCTGTTAATGCTTGATCCAAGTTATCGGAATTTTGCCAAGAAAACACTTCTAAGTTTTGCGCAAGCGACGGAGCAATCCCCTTCGTCTTTCATGCATTTGCTCTATGCGCTCAACGGTTACTTAAGCTTAGGCGAAAATCGTGATGCGTCCACTTTGCCAAAATTGTCCGCTGGAGAATTAGAACCCAAGGATTCAACGCAATCACTTATAACGGCAACCGCTAAAATTAAAACGCCAACTAAGGGCGAGCAAATTGACGTAGAGGTTAAGGTAAAAATTGCAGATGGTTGGCATATTAACGCAAACCCAGCGGGTCAAGATAACTTAATTCCAACCACAATCACTGTCGGGAAAGAAACTCCAGCTGAGATTATTGAAGCAAAATATCCAAAAGGCAAATCAGTGCAGTTTGAGTTTAGCCCAGAAGCACTAAACGTTTATGAGGGCACGTTTACGATACCTCTGAAGTTGAAACAGAAACCGAATACTGCTGTTAAGAAAAACATTTCGATCACCTTAAAACTCAACTATCAAGCTTGCAATGACGCAGAGTGTTTGTTACCACAAACATTGAATATCCCGTTGAAGATGCATTAGATGTAGAACATCTTTCAGATTTATGTCCTATAACTCATCCACATTTGTCCGAATCTTCTGAAACGCATCTAAAATCAGTTGCATATCGTCTGTCCCACCTAAAAACATAGCATGTCCAAAACTGCAGACTTCTTCCTGATACACCCGTTCTGCTTCTGGGCAGTGAACCTTGCTATAATCAATTGCCTGGTCACCAAGGTGTTCACGAGGCAATCCGAGTTGGTCAAACCATTCTGGATTACTAAAAGGACCTTCGTTATAGATAGGTTGTCCGTGTGCACCGACACCGCATGGAACACCTTCTGCACCAAGTGCTTCCAAAAATCTACCGCGTGAAATGCCACCAAATTCCTCAGATACGAAGCGGAAATCCCAATAGTAGAAACACCATCGTGTGACGCGTTCATCGCGCGGAATCGCATGGATTCCCTCTATCGCCTCCATACCCTTCATAAGATATGCGATATTTCGTTCGCGTGTCTCTACCTGCTCATCAAACCGTTCCAGTTGAGATAACAGGAGTGCAGCTTGAAGGTTTGTCATTCGCATGTTCAAATTTGCGACTTGACCTGCGCTGTTTGCAAGTGCTTCATCGTTTGTTATCACCATCCCACCTTCGCCGCACGTCAGCGTCTTTCCTATCTGAAAACTGAATGTGCCGAGATGTCCAATTGAACCTATCCCTTTTCCACGCCACTGCGAACCGTGTGCGTGCGCGCAATCCTCAATCACTTTAAGATTGTGTCTTTCAGCAATATCCATAATCGCGTCCATATCGGCAGGATAGCCACCGTTATGCACTGGGATAATTGCTCGCGTTCGCGGGGTAATCGCCGCTTCAATAGCATCAGGCGCGATGTTATAGGTGAGTGGGTCTATATCAACAATAACCGGTACTGCATTGACGCACACAACCGATGTCCCTGTTGCCACAAATGTGAGTGCTGGAACGATGACCTCATCACCTGCGGTGACACCAGCTGCTTTCAATGCACATTGCAACGCCACTGTTCCGTTTGCGAGTGGAATACCGTATTTGGCATCTTGATACGCAGCAAACTTTTCACCGACTTCATCAACTTTTTCGCGCCGGTTCCAAGCACCGCTACGCAATACTTCTAACAGCGCGTTTTCTTCTGTTTCATCAAAAATGGGCCAACTTTTACCTAACCCGTGTTTGACAACGGGTTCACCGCCATTTATTGCTAACTTTGCCATGTCTATATCCTCCTACATTCTCAATGCCTTGATTAGTGATTAACTTCTATTTCAGTTGCAAATTTGGAATCCGTTTGTCAAGTTACGGTAGGTTTTCGGCGAACCAGTCCAGTGAGGGCCATATTTTGCAAACATCAGCGATTAACTTTTCAGCTCTTGTCTGAATTTCATTGATATCCCATGTATCATGTTCGCAAATTTCTTTATTTAGTTTGAGGTCTGAATATTCGCTTAAATCTTCTTTTTTCTCAGAAAATGTTCGATTTCCAAGCTTAGAGTTAAGCTCTCTAGTGACAAGCGTCAAGTTTCCTATACTCTGCAATAAATGGTCTCTTGCCAATGCCAAGTTAAAAGCATCCAAGTATGATTCTTTAGCCAAACCATCTCTAGCTGGTTGAGTTTTCCATCCTGGATTTTTTGCTCTATAAGCATCGGAAAATAGTTTTTCAAAAATACGACACTCACCTTTAACTTCCGTATTTACATATACACCAGGACTGTTGCCAGAGTTTCTATAAATTACTGTACAATTTTCTATTGGTAAAACCCAAGATTCCTTCCATTCATTTGGCATTACATGTTCTAATGTAGTAAGACTATCTTGAAAAAGTAAAGGTTTAGTAACGTTTTCAGTATACTTGTCTTTGCTCCTTTTGTTCCTTTTCATAAGTTCAATTCGATACAAAATATAACGAATTAGTCTCATCTTAATTGCGCCAGCAGTTTCAATCCAAAGTCCGTGCAAAGCAGCTTTAACAGTCAGATTATCAGGAAAAACTATTGTAGAATCGTCAGGGAAAAGTATTGTATGTTCGTCATAAGTCGTATGCAAGGCAGGTCCTATCTCATCATCGGTAGGATACTTTGTTGTATTTGAAGTTTCATCGGATAGTTGTTGTATAAAGTTCTCCAAACTAAAATTATTTCTAAGATCCCTTATCAGTTCTGAAAAGAAAATGTTGAATTTAAGAAGTCCGCGTTTGCCTCCGCAACACAACATACGTCGAACCGTATAGGATTCCAAGATGTCAAAAAGGTAATTCAGTTTATCACCAGTTACACTCGTCTCACATTTTACAAATAATACAAACGGATGTAAAGTTGTAAGCTCAAATGTGTTATAAAACTGCATTCTTTGTCCGATCTTTGAATCATCTTTGCAATTAATCATTTCTTGATAAACTTTCGAATACCGTTTTAACTCGGAGAATTCATCTTTTATTTTGTTGGTGTTTTGAGGTTTCCGGAGATATTGTCTTTGATAGATGTTAAATTCTGGTTTAACACGTTCTGCTCCGAGTTTTGACATGAGGAAATGCTGGAGAAATATTTCTGAGGATGTGCCAGATTTATCTTCTGGGTCCCAATAAGGAGTTTCAAAATGATCCCAATACTCTTTATATAAATGATCTCTATCTTGATGGGCACGCAAAAACAAGTTATTTCTTAGCAAATCAAATTGAAGAAGACGTTTGCCTCTTGCGTTGAGTGATTCAAATATCTTTTCAGGCTCGTCGTCTGGATCAAGCAAAATTTGAACAAAGCCAAAATTCGCTAAAATAGATTCATATAGATTGGATATTTTGGCACGGTTATCCTTTACATAATCCACTATTTCTGATTTGAAATATTCATATGCGTCACTAATGCGCCCACTACTTGCCTTTACGTTACCATTAACTAATTGCAAGAATGATTCTTTGTCAAGATCTTTTGGAATAAGTTTGTATTGTTCATCGCTACCCTGCAATGTTCTTCTATTCAATATGAACGTGTTTGCATCGTCTTCAATTTCTTTAAACTTGATATCTTTACTTAGATCTCTGAGCGCGCAAAGAATAATTTGGAAAGTAGTTAAGCGTTGTTGACCGTCAATAATCTCATAAATTTCATTCATTGATGTCACGTTTTTATTAGACAGTGTCTCCTTCTGAATAACTAAAGTTCCGGTAAAATGGATACTCTGCTGTGAAAGTCTATCTTTGATATCGTTCCAAAGTGGTTTCCACTGATCTTCTTTATCCCAGACGTAATGTCGTTGAAAAAGAGGAATCTTATATTGGACTTTATTACCGAATAAGGAATTTATGTTTTGTTCTGTTACTTTCATTTTTAAACTCTCCTGACGTGTTGTGGTAAAAATATATAAACATTCATTTGCTTAATATGTATCTCGTGCGATTTTCAGTTATCAACACTTAAAATCTAACACAAGACCATTTTGATGTCAATACAGTATGAATACAATATCTCTTGCAGATTATATACGAATCCGTTATAGTTATGAGATGACACCAACAAACCAAACTCTCACAGCAATTGACGGTATACAGGTCGGGCATGCTACTGATGCGACAGCACTGACAGGGTGTACCGTAATCCTTTGTCCAGAGGGTGCAACAGCAGGCGTTGATGTACGGGGGGCTGCTCCCGGTTCACGTGAAACAGAAGCGATTCGTCCCGGACGCTTAATCCAAAAAGTGCATGCAGTCTTACTAACAGGAGGAAGTGCTTTCGGATTAGATGCTGCAGGTGGTGTTGTCCAATACCTTGAAGAAAAGGGTGTCGGATTTCCGGCAGGTCCCGTTCGTGTGCCGATTGTTCCCGCTGCTGTTATTTTTGACTTACATGTTGGTGATGCAAGGGTACGTCCTGACAGAAAAATGGGATATCAGGCATGCCTCAACGCTACGGATGCACCTGTAGCGATAGGGGCTGTTGGTGCTGGAACAGGTGCTACTGTTGGTAAAGCACCCGGTGTTACGCCTTCATCAGGTGGTGTGGGTTCAGCGTGTAAACATTTTGATAACGGTTTAATTGTTGCTGCTCTTGTGGTTGTAAATGCGTTGGGGAACGTTGTGAATTCTGAAACGGGTGAAATCGTTGCAGGAGGGAAAATAGAAGGTAGTTTTGTGGACATCACGGAACGACTCTTAGATGCAAGTATCGTTCCCGGAACAAATACGACTATCGGTGTTGTTGTCACAAATGCCACGCTTTCCGTTGCAGAAGCGACACGGGTTGCAGAGATGGCACACGACGGTATGGCGCGTGCGATACGACCATCACATACAATGTTTGATGGTGATACGCTTTTTACCCTTGCCACAGGTGCACATACTGGCAGTAGTGTAAATTCTATCGGCATTCTCGCTGCGGAAGTTGTTGCTGAGGCAATTGTCGCTGCTGTAACTACCTAAATCGACTTACCCTGCATTGCATCTGGAATGTCAATGCTGAATTCGTTTAGGACTGTCGGTGCGATGTCGTATATGCTTCTGGTAGGGACAAGCCCACGCGTTTCTCTACCGTCTTTGAGAATAAACATGCCCATCTCAGCATGATTACAATCGTCAGGACCGGTGTCATTTTCATAAGTATAGATACTGTTGTATCCTACACTTCCCACTGAACGCCAAAAGAGATCGCCGAAATAAACGATGAGGTCAGGTGGAATGTTGCGGCACTCGCGATATACCTCCTCCGGCTTAAAAACGCGTGTATTGATGTTTTGCCCCGATTCACCTACGATCCCTTCAAGTTGTGCCTTCAATTCGTCACGGACACTCTCGTAGTCTTGTGCCTTGACAGTTCCGTGAGGCTCTCTCCCTTCAACGTTGATAAATATTCGTGCATAATACCCACCTTCTCCCCACGCCTTTGTCTGCTGCCAGTCCACCATATCCGTAGTAAATCGGGTAATTTCTTGCGGTTCGGTTTTAAGCGTCAGGTAACCGTGCTTTTGTAACCATTCATTCACACAGATACCGCCATCCATTCTTTTCGCTCCGTGGTCAGAGACAACCATCACAGTGGTGTCATCATCAACACACGCCAACATCTGTCCAAGTTCTTCATCAAGCGTGCGATAGTAATTCCGCATTGTGTCGGTAAAAGGTGAATTCGGTTCATACTTAGGATGCGATTTATCCCAAAATCGCCAGAATGCGTGATGGAGTCGGTCAGAACCCATTTCTACCATCATGAAGAAATCCCATGCTTTTTTCTTAAGCAGATAACGTGCGAATTTGAAACGTGCGCGTGTCATTTTGAGGAGTTGCTGTTCTAACTCTGCACGTTTATCGGTGCGAAAATTTGGAATATCAATCATGTAGTCAGGGGCAACTTGTGCGATTTCACGTGTAAGACGGGGTGGAAAAGTCCACTGTAAGTTAGATTCCGTCAGCGGGGAATTGAGATCACATGGGGTGAGGAAACTGGTAACCATCCATCCCGGAAACGGCTTTGCAGGATAGGTGAGCGGCACCCCCAAAACAACAGACCGCTTTTGCACTTGCCCAAGTAATTCCCAGAGGGTTGGTACTTCAACTGCATGTGCGTTGGCAATGGTGAGCGCGTTGTATAAATAATCCGAACGGTTGCGAAAGCCGTAGATACCGAGTTCACCCGGATCACGACTTGTCATCATGCACATCCACGCTGGCACGGTAATTGGCGGGACCGTGCTTTCTAATTGCCCATAGATACCCTCTTGCATCAATCGGTGTGTATTGGGCATGTCGTCTTTGAATGCCTCAAAGACCAATTCAGGCGCAGCACAATCCCAACCGATAATGAGTACCCGTTTTTTCATGCTTCTTCCTTATGCCCAGCGCGGGTTTCTGCCCCCAAACCGCTGCTCACTGATGTTCCACAACTCCGATAACCCAAGTTGTCGGATGTGATCTAAGCCAGCGAGACATGGATCGTTTACTCGGGTGAGCCACTGCTGGAGTTCTGCTTCCAATTCTTCTCGGAGCGTTTGTGAATCTGGGTCATCAATCAGATTGTTCATCTGATATGGGTCGGTATCGTTATCATAGAGCAGCCAACCTGTCCCATCGTAATGGCGTGCATAAGTATAGCGATGTGTCCGAACACCACGCCATTCGCGGAGACCGAAATTGAACCCTTCACTCCCATGCAATGGAATTTCAAGTAAGACAGACTGTGGTTCGTCAATTGTTTTGTCAAGCATTGCTTCTGAAAGGTCAATACCTTCAACCCCCTCTGGAATCGGTAGGTCGCATAAGGATAGCATTGATGGCATGAAATCAACGAGGCTTAGTAAAGTGTCACGCGTAACGCCTGCTGGGATTTTTCGAGGCCAACGCATCATGAAAGGGATTCTACTTGATTCGTCCCATGGGCGTTCTTTTCTGACGTGCCCGTGGCTACCGAGCATATCTCCGTGGTCAGATGTATAGACAAGGATAGTATCTTCAGCAATGCCGATTTCGTCAAGAGCAGTCATCAAGCGTCCGAGGTTTTCATCTAAAGCCGTGATATGCGCGTAGTAACCTGAGAGATCCTTTCGTGTTGCGGGTGTGTCTACCGCGTTCGGACGCAACTGAATATCCTCTGGCGGATACATCTCTTTATACCGTTCTGGCACATGTTCATACGGATTGTGTGGTGGTCCCCAACTCACATAAAGACAGAAAGGTTCATCAGCATGTTCGCGGCAGTATTGGATAGCTTGATCGGTTTGGAACTCCGGTTCGTAGCCTTCAATCTGCATCCGATTTCCATCGGAATCGTGGTAAGGTGCGTTGAAATAGTTATGATGACAATTCCATCCGACCCAATGATCAAATCCGAACCGCATCTCATGGGTAATAAACTTATCCCTCGGCATACCGCCAAGATGCCATTTGCCTATGTAACCTGTTGCATATCCAGCATCTTTGAAGACCTGTGCCACTCCCGTTTCAGACAACGGAAGTGGTAAATCGTTGGAAACTGCTTTGTGGCTTAACGGGTGTTTGCCGGTCATCAGGCATCCGCGTGCGGGAACACAGATCGGGACGTTGGTGAAGGTGTTTGGAAAGAACATCCCTTCCTGAGCCAGTTGATCCATAGCAGGTGTTTGTACCTGTGGGTTGCCTGCACATCCGACATCACACTGACGGTGTTGGTCACCAAAAACAAAAATTAAATTAGGTTTTCGTTCCATTATTTCTCCTGTTTCTACTATAGTCTGGACAGTAGACATTATAATGATTTAATCGGAAGTGTCTGATAACGCCAAGACCGAGATATATGCAAAAAGCGAGTGAGTTGTAGGTCGGGTAGAGCGCAGCGACACCCGACATGTTAGTTCTGAATGTGGTGTTATCAGATGGAGGAAGTTACCTTTTTAACGATTTCTAAATCTGATATTTTATCTCTGAAACCCTTATATTGTCGGGTGTCGCTTCGCTCTACCCGCTGAATGCCAACAGGCATTCATAGCGTTGAGTTGGACCTACGAACTTTAGATTTTATTAAAGACCAATAACAACACACAATTAAAACGTTATAATGTCTGGTTTTAAGTTTTTTAGAGACAAAAAGCAGAAAAGAGGGTATCCTTTCAGTATAGTATTACTTTTGAAAGGACATCAAAATAGATCCTCTTTCCCGCTTAGATTCTATGTTATCAGATTATCAACACCTTTTCAAGTATAATAACTTCAACCCAGGGTTATTCAGTTTTCGATTTTTCTGGCATATTTTTCACATTTTCGTATAAACTCATACGTATGCAAAGTAGTAGGCACACTCCGTGGGTTTCCGTCCACCCACAAAATGTAAAGTGGACGGAAACCCACGGAGTGTGCCTGCTACCTTTAAATCAACGTTTAAGTTGACACATAAGGGGAGAGCACAAGTAAAACCTCACGGACGATCTAAACTATCAGTAATACTCATTAACTGAAAATTCATAAGACTGAATAACCCTGGCAAGTGGCTCGTTATCGCACCACTTCTTTGGGAGGCGCGCATCGTTTTGCCATCTATAGCGACTGCGTCAAAGCATCTTGTCAAATCGGGTCTACTTTTTATCACGGTTTTTACCCAGTGTGTCAGGGTTTCTTCTAATGCTTCAGCATCTAACTTTTTCAATAGATAATGAATAGTTGAAGCAGAAGGTGTTTTCTTCTTTGTAAAACCGAGCGCCCTTGCGAGTGCTGGCTGTGAGCGTGCCCAAGTAGCGATAGATGTATACCCTTTATGTCCACACATCAATCCGATGACGAGTAGTGTGAGAATGGATTTCAACGGATGTCGTTTCCCTTTATGCTTGCGTGGGTCTCTAAGTTTTGCTAACATATCTAACAAGTGGCAAGGTTTACACTTTGGCATTCTTCACCTCAAATAGGTAGTTTTATGGTGAAGTATAGCAGATATAGTGTAGAAAATACGCTATATCTGCTTTTCATAAAAAATAAACAAGTGTGAAAAATATAGAAAACTGAATAACCCTGACAAACTAAAACAAACGTGCTTTTTTTATTGTTTTGGTGTATACTATTATTTTGATCCTACAAAACCTACGCAAAACAGCGTAGAAAAAGTTTTGCCACACCTGAGGATAAATGAAATGCCCACCCAGCACCCACTTTTGGACGTTACGGAAATTGACACAGATATTGAAACATATCTGCAGCAAATGGGTGAAATGACATACCGATTTCCAGAACACGACTCAGGGTGTCAATCATTCCGTGCAGTAGTGGGCAATCAACACTGGTTCGTTAAATATGCCGATACGCCGCAACCTATCATTTGGCTTAAGCAAGCCATGCGCTTTCATGCTGCAGTCCAGCATGCGGCACTCCCCAGATTGCACAACGCCTTCACGACTCCCAATGGATTCGCTCTCGTTTACGATTGGGTAGATGGGGAAGGGTTGCGTCCAGAGAAGGAATTAAGTGCCAATGAAGTCCATCCACGTGACAGGTTTTGTGCCTTGCCAGCAACTGAAATTATTGCTGCACTCAACGTCATCTATGATGTCCACATTCTCATTGAAAAAAGAGGGTTCATCGCTGAAGACTTTTACGACGGCTGCATTATCTACAACTTTGAAAAAAAGCAGGTCCATCTGTACGATTTCGATCATTATCATGCGGGACCTTTCATAAATGACCGTGGGCGTTTGTACGGCTCAAGTCGCTTTATGGCACCGGAGGAATTTCAGAAAGGCGCGCAAATTGACGAAAGAACAAATGTCTTTATGTTAGGAAGGACAGCGTTCGTGTTGCTCGCTAATAGCAGCGATTCACGAGATGACTGGAAAGGGAACGCAGCCATGTGGCACGTAGCGAAAAAAGCAACAAATGCAGACAAGCAGTTGCGATACCAATCTGTCCAAGAATTTGTTTCGGCATGGCACGCTGCGATTGAGACAGACAATATTCCAAGTGCCTGACACGGCTCAAACAGAAATAGGAACAATTTTTATGCGAAAAATTACTGACAACGAAATTCAATTCTTCAAAGATAATGGGTACCTCATTCTCAAACAGGTTATCCAATCAGATGAACTTGCTGTCATACAAGGCGAAAGTCAAAGACTGATAGATGAGATTTTAGATGGCGGACCGGCAGATGAATGGTGCATGCGTGGTCCCGAAGGGATTCCTTACTATCTCACCTATCTCCATTCCCACCCAAACGAATTTTCACTAAGGTTGCTTGGGCATCCATTTATAGGTGACTTATTGCGTCGGATTATCGGTCCCGATTTTATCCCATGCTGGGAGTCACTCGTCTTTAAATTACCGAAAAACGGTTCCTCTGTCAGATGGCACCGGGATGGCAATACCATCCGGGAAAACCACCCAATTTTCAATGTTGACATATACATTGATCATTCCACTGTTGACAACGGGTGTGTTTGGGTCATTCCGAAAAGTCATCTCTGGGGAATTGAAGAAGCGCAGGAACATTATTGATAAAGGTGAAGTTAATTTTGATCGTCCAGATGCTGTGCCTGCAGAGGTTGAACCGGGTGATATTCTACTGCACCATACCAAAGTCTTACACGGCAGTAAAATAAACACAAGCGACACACTCCGCAGAGTCATCTATTTCGATCAACGGACACCGAGATGGAACACACGTTATAAGTGGTGGCAAACGGAATTCTTAACGCAACGGTGTAAAATGTATCAACGGGCACTTCATGAACGCAGTACAAACCCATATCAATCCGATTCCGAGCAGTTCGCTTACGAAGTGCCACCCGATATGCCGACGTGGGATCCAAACGACAATTTTGACCTACGGATTCAGCACCGCGCTTATCCATACAAGGAATAACTGAAAATAGGAGAATTGAGAAATGAACGTTCTACTTGTAGGCGGTTCCGGGCACGTCGGAACGATGACACTTCCATACATGAAGGAACATCACAATTTTCGTGTGCTTGACCTCACGCCACCCAAAGACGAATCCGTAGAATATATTCAAGGGTCTGTTACCGATGTAGACATCGTACAGGAAGCGTTGAAAGGGATGGATACTTTTGTCTACATGGTGATGTTACGTCCAACAAGCGATCGTTCATCTGTCGCAGATTTCCCTGACATCGTTGCAAACTACGATGTGAACGCAAAGGGACTTCATATCTTGCTGCACGCTGCAAAGGAGGTAGGAATCCGACACGGCGTCTATACCAGCACTTTCACCGTGCATGAACGCACCCGAAATAGTTATCCGTATGAAGACATCGTCCCACGAGATAATCCGGGCGTTTACGGCTTAACGAAAAGTTTTGGAGAACAGGTCTGTGAATACTTTGCGCGAGAACATGATATGTCCCTAATTGCCCTACGAATTACAGGTCCATCAACACGGGAACAGTGGTTAGAACGCCGCAATCAACCAAAAGACTCATCAGTGCATATCTGGTGGACAGATGAAGAAGACCTCGCCCGTGCCTATCTGGCTGCTATCTCGGTTAAGCATGAAGGTTTTGATGCTGTGTTTATTGCAGGAGATTATGAACAGAAGGAGATCAATCTTTCAAAAGCAAAACGATTATTAGGATGGAAACCGTTGACACATACGTTAGCGTTGTAGAAAATCTGTATCTTGCCTTCACGTGAAGGTGTTAATATTACAAATCTGATTTATAAATCACCCACAGGAGAAAATGTGAATATACAATTTAAGAAAAACCTACTTTTTTTTAGTTTCATAGCTCTTGTAGTGCTGAGTTTTACTACAATGAGTTTTGGTGAAGCGGTTGTCGCTATAAATCCAGAGCAAATTCCATCCCCAGCAGTTGGAGAAGAACTACAACTCAACATTCAGATAACAGGAGGCAAAAGCGTTATTGGTTATAGTTTAATTATCAGCTTCGATCCAACGGCACTCCGCTACACTGATAGCACAAATGGAGATTACCTCCCAACAGGGACGTTTGCCGCCTCAGTGATAAATTCCGCGAATGGTGTTACTGTCGCTGCGACTTCCGCGACAGGTGTTGCCACAATGGAAAACGGCACGCTTGTGACGGTGAAGTTCGAAGTTGTGGCAGCCAAGTCTTCAGCTATTAATTTAATAAATGTCACGCTTTTTGATAGTGCCGCGATGTCGCTGCCAGTAATGACTGTAGATGGCATAGTTGCGCCAGCACCCTTACTCGCAGCAGATGTCAATCAAGACGGAACGGTAAATATCCTTGATCTGACACAGGTGGCCAAAAACTTCGGAATATCCCCGATAGACAATCCACGTGCTGATGTCAATGGAGACGGATCCGTCAATATTTTAGACTTAGTGCTTGTTGCACAATACTTCGGTGAAGTAATTTTGAGTGCTAAATCTGTCGCGCCTCCAGACGATGAATTTGATGTTGTTGCTGACGCTACAGTAGCAGCTGAATCTTTACCTGCAACGGGTATAACGCCTCCTCCTACCGTACCCAAAATAGTAGTTCCAGGTACCATTAACTTAAATCCTCCCAACAGTGCCCCTTATCACGATGTTTTCTTTCAAGCACATGGTACAAATCCGTTTATTGATACAGAGGATGATCCTTTTTCGACATTTGGCATGGATGTAGATACTGCGTCCTATGCTGTTACGCGCCGTTATCTCCGAGACGGATTTTTGCCGCCTCCAGAAGCAGTGCGTGTAGAGGAATTTGTGAACGCGTTTGATTACGATTATACACCGCCGACTGATGATACGTTTGCTATCCACCTTGAAGGTGCACCTTCCAAATTTGGTGAGGGAAAACGGCTACAATTGTTGCGGATCGGTATTCAAGGGCAAGTTATACCGGACACAGACCGAAAAGACGCGAAATTAACGTTTGTGATTGATGTTTCTGGTTCAATGTCCTTGGAAACCCCGACTGGAATTGGTGAAAAAGGCTTTGAGGCTTCTTGTTGACCAACTCCGTGATGGTGATGAAATAGGTATCGTTATTTACGGCACTACTGCTCGGGTCTTGCTGCCACATACGCGAAATGTGAATCGTGAGCATATCTTAGCGGCAATCAATTCGCTTAGACCTGAAGGCGTAACGAATGCGGAGGCAGGGCTGAGGCTTGGATACCAACTCGCTTTACAAAATTTTGGTCCGGATCACATCAACCGTGTAATTCTATGTTCGGATGGTGTGGCAAACGTCGGAATAACGGGGGCAGAAGGAATTCTTACTGAAATCGAAAAGTATGTTGAGCATGGCATTTATTTAACCACAGTCGGGTTCGGCATGGGCAATTACAACGATATTCTCATGGAACAACTGGCAAACAATGGTAACGGGAGTTACGCCTATGTTGATACACTTGATGAAGCAAGACGTATCTTTGTAGAGAATTTGACTGGCACGCTGCAAGTCATCGCCAAAGATGCTAAGGTACAAGTTGAATTCAATCCTGAGACAGTAAGTCGTTTTCGTCTCCTCGGCTATGAGAACCGTCGACTTGATCATGAAGACTTCCGCGATGACGATGTTGACGCAGGAGAAATTGGTTCAGGACACAGTGTAACCGCACTTTATGAGATTAAACTCCATAGTGAAGGGGTTGTCGGCAAACTCGCGACTGTTTTCATCCGTCACGAAGATCCAGACACCGCAAATGTAACGGAAGTTAGTCGGGAAATTTTTGCGATCGAGATTAAAGACACATTTGAAGAAGCCTCTACTTCATATCAACTTGCTGCTTCTGTTGCGGAATTTGCAGAAATCCTGCGCGGCAGCTATTGGGGCACAGAAGGGCAGTTTGGACGCTGTAAAGAAAACGCTTGAAGGCACTTTCCCTTTCCCGCATCAACGCACACCGCAGCAAGATGAACTAATCGCTCTCGTGCGTGAGGCAATACGCCTAAAATAGACAAGTATGTAAATTGTTGTCAAATTGATTTGTTTGGTGGTATATAAACAACTTGCATTTATTCTTAAATTATTGTATCCTATACAAACAACATAAAGGAATAATTGTAAATGGCACATCCAGAACTAACATTAACTGAACACCGTCCCTTCCAAACCCAGCGCAAAGACACTTGGTGGGTACAACCTTTAGCGGTATTTATTGGATTAGGACTCTTCGTAGTTTACGCAACGTTTAGGGTTTTTTGGGGGGAACATTACCTTCATGATCCTTACTTGTCACCTTTTTACTCGCCATTACTTTTTAGTCCAGATGGTTCACATAGTTGGTTAGGAGTAATGCCAGAATGGATGCCACCATTCATTACACCAGCTGTTCTCATTTTGTGGGCACCACTCGGATTCCGCTTTACGTGCTACTACTATCGCGGGGCATATTACAAGGCGTTTTGGGCAGACCCACCTTCATGCTCAGTTTCAGAACCACGCAGAGGCTATCGTGGTGAACATTCATTTCCATTGATTATTCAGAACATCCATCGATATTTTATGTACATTGCTATTATATTCATAGGAATTCTATCTTATGATGTATGGAAAGCACTCTGGTTTGAAGATGGAAAATTTGGTGTTGGAATAGGAACTATCATATTAGCGGGAAATGTAGTGTTTTTAGGTGGATATACCTTCGGGTGTCATTCTTTAAGGCATCTTGTTGGGGGCGTTGTTGATCTGTTATCTAAAGCACCAATACGGAGAAATATGTATAACTGTATCAGTTGTCTTAACAACAAACACATGTTGTGGGCATGGATGAGTTTATGCTGGGTCGGTTTTTCTGATTTCTATGTTTTTATTGCTTCTGTATATGATTTTAAAGATTGGATTACGTTTTAAGTGATGTACATTTTACATTGCTGAGAGAGGAAATTTTAACTTGGCATCTTATGAAACTTTCGATTATGATGTATTAATAGTTGGAGCAGGCGGAGCTGGATTACGCGCCGCAATTGAAGCATCTACAAGTGATTTGAGGGTCGGCTTAGTATGCAAATCCTTACTCGGTAAAGCACATACTGTCATGGCGGAAGGCGGAGTCGCTGCAGCATTGGCAAATGTAGACGAAAGAGATAACTGGAAAGTGTTCATTTTGCAGATACGATGAAGGGCGGCCAGTACCTATCTAGATGCACGGATGGCAGAACTGCATGCGAAAGGAATCACCCGAACGGGTGCGTGAACTCGAAAAATGGGGGGCACTCTTTGATCGCACAGAAGATGGAAGTATCCTTACAACGCAACTTCGGTGGACATCAGTATCCAAGACTCGCTCACGTCGGCGACCGTACAGGCTTAGAGATGATTCGAGCACTTACAAGACCACGGAATTCACCAAGGGATTGATGTCCACATGGAAAATACCGTCATATCACTCCTAAAAACAGGATGATCGAGTCTCAGGTGCTGTCGGTTATGAACGAGAAAAAGGGACGATTCAAAGTCTTTACTGCAAAAGCAGTTGTCTTAGCAACAGGAGGGGTTGGGAAGGCATATCAGGTCACGAGTAACAGTTGGGAATATACAGGGGACGGGCACTCGCTGGCATACCACGCAGGTGCTGAACTGATTGATATGGAGTTCGTCCAATTTCATCCCACAGGAATGGTTTGGCCCCCCAGTGTTAAAGGTATTTTAGTTACTGAAGGTGTTAGAGGCGAAGGCGGTATCCTGACAAACAGTGAAGGACAACCGGTTTATGTTTGACGATATACCGGAACTCTATGCTAAATCAGACTGCTGATAGTCCAGAGGAGGGGTGGTTATATACACAAGGAGACCGAGAGGCACGTAGACCGCCAGAATTGTTGACTCGCGACCATATTGCCCGCTGCATCGTCCGAGAAGTACAGGAAGGCAGAGGCAGTCCACACGGTGGTGTGTTCTTAGACATCGCTTGGATTAAAGAGAAAATTCCCAATGCGACTGAACATATCCGTAGAAAACTACCAAGCATGTATCATCAATTCAAAGAACTCGCTGACATTGACATTACACAAGAACCGATGGAGGTTGGTCCAACAACACACTATATTATGGGCGGTATTCGTGTAGATGCAGACTCTCAAATGACGTGTGTGCCGGGACTCTTTGCAGCGGGTGAATGTGCAGCGGGCTTACACGGGGCAAATCGTCTCGGTGGTAATTCCTTATCTGATTTGCTTGTCTTCGGAAAACGGGCAGGTGAATACGCTGCACAATTTGCTACCGAAAACGGAAACGTTCCACTTGAAGAAAGCGCAATTGATGAAATTGCGCAGCATGTGCTTAAACCTTTTGATAATCCAGAAGATGGTGATAACCCCTACGAAATCCAAGCACAACTTCAAGAAAAGATGCAGGAATTAGTAGGTATCGCGCGTAGCCAAGAAAGCCTTACCCAAGTTTTGGAAGAAATCCAGAGTTTGCGCGAAAAAGCGGACAATGTTCATGCTATTGGCAACCGAGAATATAATGCGGGATGGCATACTGCACTTGACCTTGACTGCCTGCTCACAGTTTCAGAGGCAATTGCACTTGCAGCACTTGAACGCAGAGCAAGCATCGGCGCGCATTCACGTGATGATTTTCCAGAAAAAGAAGAACCAGGAGCAGGAAAATTCAATACTATCCTCCAAAAAGCGGATGATGGCACGATGGCTATTCGACGTGAATCTGTACCTGAATTGACTGAAGAGTATCAGCAAATTATAGAGGAAATGGGATAACACGACACACAGGAAGGACTTGAAAATGGCTAAAGCAACTTTTAGAATCTGGCGCGGTGATGTAAACGAAGCACAATTCGTTGATTACGAGACAGAAGTCTCCGAAGGGATGGTCGTTTTAGATGCTGTTCACCGTATCCAAGCGGAGCAAGCAAATGATCTGGCTGTCCGATGGAACTGTAAGGCAGGGAAATGTGGGTCCTGTTCTGCAGAAGTGAACGGTAACCCGAAATTGATGTGTATGGCACGCCTTAACGATTTGCCACTTGACCAACCTGTCACCGTTGAGCCGATGCGGGCATTTCCCATCATAAAAGACCTTGTAACAGATGTGTCGTGGAACTTTAAAGTCAAAGAGAAAATGAAACCTTTTACACCGCGACCGCCTGATTCAGAAGATGGCACATGGCGGATGGAACAAGAGGACATTGACCATGTCCAAGAGTTCCGAAAATGCATTGAATGCTTTCTCTGTCAAGATGTCTGCCACGTCTTACGTGAGCATAATCTTCATGATGAATTTATCGGACCTCGGTTCTTCGTCTATGCAGCATCTTTAGAGATGCATCCTATTGATACCGAAAATCGGTTGGAAGAATTGAAAGATTCTGACGGTATCGGGTACTGTAACATCACCAAATGCTGTACGAAAGTTTGCCCTGAACATATCACAATTACGGACAATGCGATTATTCCGCTAAAAGAACGCGTTGTTGATCAATTTTACGATCCGATTAAGAAGTTATTCCGTGTCTTTAGTGGTTAGGCGTTTTGTTTTAATTTATCTAATAGATTAACCTAAAATAAATTGACGCACTTCAAAATTTGTGATAGACTTTACTTACCTTGAGAAAGAAAAAAGTGCGGTTAGGAAACCGCACCTACCGATGATAAACAACCGTGATCGCTTATGCCCCTCATTGATGAAATCCTAATTGATCAAAAGGTTACGTACACGCTTGAAATGGATGGAAAGTTGTTTATAATTGAAAATGTACCTGCCCGTGTCAACGTTGAAACTGGAGAACAATTTTTCTCACCAAAAACTGTTGACCGTTTACAACAAATTGTGTGGAATCAGCAGCAACCCGTCCGAACTGTCACGTTGCCTGTATATGAGTATACAAATTGACATAACTATAATTTTTTGACCTATCCCGGAGACATAAATAATGGCAAGTAAGAACGATATATTAAGAGTTGGTGTAATTGGACCTGGCGGTGCTGGACGAGGTAACACAATGGGATTTGCAACACGGCCCGATTGCCAAGTCGTTGCTGCTGCAGACGCCCATGAAGGTAGTTTAGACGCTTTAGAAAATGCACTTAAAGAACGGGTTGAAGATTATAAACCCAATAGCCTCAAACGTTATCTCGGTGAACACGAGTATCTCGAGATGCTCAACCACGAAGACCTTGACATCGTTGGAGTTTTCTCACCACATTCCTTGCATGATATTCATGTGAAATATGCCTTGCGCGCAGGTTGTCATGTCATCGTTGAAAAACCGATGGCAAATATCGTTGGCGATGCGATTACAATAACGAAAATTGCTATCGGCAGCGGGTTACACCTCGTCGGAGGTTACCAACGCCACTATGAAGATACCTATATCACAGGCAGACGCGCGATTGCAGAAGGACTCATCGGTAATTTGAAAAAGTTCGAGGTATACATGGCACAACGTTGGGGAGCAGGGGGATGGCGCGGCGATCCTCGCTTTTCTGGTGGTGGGCAACCGAACGACTCAGGTAGCCATTTACAAGATATTTTCCTTTGGATGACTAACGCCTTACCCGCTGAGGTTTACGGCACGACGGACATGAAATTTGAAGACGATGAAGGAAACCTTGTACCGAAGTTCGTTGAGATTAATTCCTACTCTGACGTCCAACTTGATAATGGTGCCGAAGGCACAATTACTATTCTTGGAAACACACGTGTAGGTTTTGAAGAATGGGTCATCCTTGAAGGTGATGAAGGCACGATTGAAATCAAAGGTGGCATTCGTTTCATTCCTAAAGGAGGCGAACCTGAACCGCTTTCATACCCGCGTCCCGAAGGATATCCTCGCAGTAAAGTTGACCAACTTGTCGGTCTTGTGAAAGGTGAATACGAGGCAAACTACACATCCGGTATTAACGGCGTACGAACCAGTTGGTTAACAAACTCTATTCTTGAGGCGGGGAAAGGACCTGATGAGAAGAATAAAGTTGATTGCGAGAACCTTATTGAAAAAGAAGGGTATAGTCGTCAGGATGTTTTAGACCTAATTGAACAATGCACATCGAAACAGATGTATTAGTCCAGAATCATCTCATCTCAAGTATCATTCGATTGGAAAAGATTTATCCGATTTTGTGAGTCAGATTCATAACGTCCTATTCATTGATATAAGTTAAGGAGAAAAATCATGAAACTTATCAACTACTGCCTACTTATTACTTTTATCCTTGGAACAGTGGTGCAAATCGGTTGTTTATCTGGCGGTGCAATGGGTACCGCAGATAAATTAGTTGAAGCGAAAGATTACCGGGGGGCAATAGAAGTTTACCAAAGTGTCGTTGATTCCAAACCTGGTACTACTGATGCACGTAAAGCACAACTTGCCATCGGTAAACTCTACATTGAGAAAATGAACCAACCGGCACAAGGTGTTAAGGCTTACGAAGCAATCATCGCTGAAGCACCTGAAACTGACGAAGCAGCAGAAGCACACTACCGTCTCGGAATGCACTACTATCGTCAAAGGGATTTTGACGCAGCACAAACACAATTTGATCTGATTGTTAACCAATTCCCACATCTGGAGTTGAGTCACGATGCTCACCTAATGTTAGCAAAAAGTTTTGAAGAAGGGCAAAAGTTTGAACAAGCTGTGGAAGCTTTTGATAGTTTCGCAAATCGTAACCCGCAGAGTGACCGAGCGGCACAAGCCCTCCTTAATAAAGCGAGAATACAACGCGAATTGATTAAAGATGATGATGAGGCAAAACGCACCCTGCAATATACTGTCAAGAAATATGGTCGTATTGATGGGGCACAATCGCATATTGAAAAAGCAAAAGAAGAATTAACTGAACTCAACGCCTCAATTCCTAAACCCGAAAACCCTGAAGACACACAGATCGGTCGGGCGCTGGCAAGGCAACAAGCACGGCGTGAACGCGATCGCCCTCGCGGTGTTGAAAAAAGTCCGATCGTAAAATCCAACGTTGTTTTACGAGACTCCGGTTTTGGTATTACAGCAGATGAGGTCATGAGAAATTTTGGAGGAAACGTTGCTATTGCGGGGGATGAACAAGGCAGCTATCATGATGCAGAACTGATGATCGCAGGTTTCCTTTACGGTGATGAAAACTACCGTGATGCGGGCGCATTGTACTTTGATGCAATTGCACGCGCAGAAGCAGAGAAGGCAAAAATTGATCCTCATAGTTACCTACGCCTCTCAATTTGTTACCGAAAACTTGGAATGCACCAA
Organism: Candidatus Poribacteria bacterium; assembly: GCA_965219695.1. GTDB lineage: Bacteria > Poribacteria > WGA-4E > WGA-4E > WGA-3G > MSPOR6. The sequence continues at coordinate 26,365 of CBDCOJ010000031.1, forward strand.
AAAGCCGCAGAGGTTCTCAAAAAAGCTGCAAGCAAAGATAGCAAAGTGATTGAGGCGATAATCAGTACTGGACGAAATCAGTATACTAATGAAGAGTACGAGAAAGCACTTGAAACATTCAACTCAATTGTAGGTTTAAATCGCAATAAAGATGCAGAGATATATTGGTTTATCGGCAAGACATATCAGAAACTTGGTGATCACAAAAAAGAGCGAGATGCTTTTGAACAGGCAGTTGCCAAAAACCCTGAAGATACTGATGCTTTGCAAAGTCTGGCAGAAGTACTCCACTACCGTTTGAATGATAGAAAAACCGCCGCTATTTTCCAAGACCTCGTTGAGCAGAAGCGGGATTCATTTATTACGATGAAAACCTTGGGAGACGTATGCTACAAATACGGAGAATTTAATAAAGCCCAGATTAAGTATAAAGCTGCTGCAAGAACCGCAAAACGCCTTCTGGAAAAATCAGAAAGTCCGGCAGAAAAAAAGATTCTGACACACCAATACAATTACGGAACTATTCTTGCTGCGCTTTCAATCTTCAAGCAGGGCAGAGAAACGGATGCCCAAACCTTGATTGATACTTTGGCAGGTGAATATCCTGAGCACCCTTTGCTTCTATACGCAAAAGGTGAAATTGCCTTACTCAAAGGTGACGAAAAAGTAGCGGTTGATGCTTTCAAAGAAGCTATAGAAAAAGACCCGCGCTTAGATATACCTGTTATAGCACTTGGCGATTACTACGTTTCTAAAGGGTACAATGATGAGGCGATCACTCTATGGGAAAACTACTTGGAAAAAGACAGGTATAATGCTAAAGTGATCCGTCGGCTAAAACCTTTAAAAGCGAACGACGAGTAGGAAAATAGATTCGTTTATTACTTGAAAACGAAAACCTGCAACGAAAACCCCTTTTCCTATGTTAAGTACGCTAAAAACGTACTTAACATAGGGGCTATATTATATATTACATCATAGTTCTGCACTGAAAAATCTCCTTTTACACAACTTTTTCCAGAAAAACTTGACGTTTAAAAGTAAATTATGTATAATATACATTGAGATGATTCAAAATCAATGGATCAAGCATTCGGTCCCAACACAAAAGGATGTCAAATTCCTGCCAACGCTTTCATACGGACCCCAAAAATAAACTAAATCTACATTTTGTCAGACAAGTACCCTCCAGAATGTATATTGGGTGCGATTGCTGGCTTTGTTACCCGCGGGGCATGATGAAATTCGTCTTGCGACGTATAAAACGTTCTAATAATACATTTACTATTTATATTTTATATCCACCCGGCATCATAATCCGGTATATATTTATTTAGCCACTAAGATAGTTCTGCGGTATCTTGCAGATTCTGTCAGATTCACAAGTATTCACCTGATTCCGTTTTAACGATTCTACGCTGACTCAGCAGTGTCAGCGTCTTTAATATGGTTAAATCGAGAGAGGTATTACTGAGGAGTATGAAAACTATGGAGAGCTTGGACATTGGCAAGCTCCAAGAAATGGAGATTTCGGCCTTAAATACCATGGCACAATCCTACGGCATAGAAGACAGTAATGGATTGCGTAAAGATGAACTCATTACTCGGATCCTTGGCGAGGCCGCTGAACAAAATATTCCACTTTATGGAAAAGGCGTGTTGCAAATCATAAATGACCGAGATCAGAACATCGGTTTTCTTCGATCTCCGCGTTCTAATTATTTGCAAAGTGATGAAGACATTTATGTTTCTCATTCACAGATTCGCTTGTTTGGATTGCAAACTGGACACGTCGTTGAAGGTTTGATCCGTCCACCTAAAAAATCGGAGAACAAAACAGAGCGCTACTATGCTTTGTTACAGATAGAGAAAGTCAACGGTGAACCCCCTGAATCGGTCAAAATGCGAACCGCCTTTGATACTCCCATGCCGGTTTTTCCCTATGAACAGATGAAATTGGAACACCAATCATCTGAATTTGGAACGCGTATCATTGACCTCATGGCACCTATCGGTAAAGGTCAGCGAGGCTTAATTGTTGCTCCACCTTTTAGCGGAAAGACAACCCTTCTCAAAAACATCGCCTGCGGTATTGAAGCAAATCATCCCGAAGTTTCACTCATCTTTTTGCTAATTGATGAACGGCCGGAGGAGGTCACCGATGTGGTGCGGACGGTTAATGGCGAAGTCATTAGTTCTACGTTTGATGAACATCCAGAACGACACATCCAAGTGGCAGAAATGGCGATCGAAAAAGCAAAACGCATGGTCGAATGTGGAAAAGATGTTGTGATCTTACTTGATAGTATGACACGTCTTGCAAGAGCACACAATATGACAGCACCACATAGCGGGAGAACTCTTTCGGGTGGGTTAGATGCAATGGCGATTGTAGAACCACGCAAATTCTGTGGTGCCGCACGTAAATTTGAAGAGGGCGGCAGTTTAACAATTATCGCTTCTGTTCTTGTTGACACTGAAAGCCGTTCTGATACGTACATCTATGAAGAATTCAAAGGCACAGCTAATATGGAAATTCACATGGATCGTACACTGTTAGAACTACGAATTTTCCCAACTATCAATATTGAAAAATCAAAGACCCGTCGTGAAGAACTATTGTTAAAACCAGATGTGCTTAACAAAGTGTGGATTTTACGGAAATTGACCAGCCAAATGAGCATTGCTGATTCAATGCAATTTTTGATTAAGCATCTTAGCCAGACTAAATCAAATGAAGAATTTCTTGAAAAAATGGTTGAAGATGCTACACAAACAGGAAAACAGCGCGTTCAATCCACCAGAACTGGAAAATAAGAGTTACACCTCTTTATCTGATTTTACCAGAGATACAAATTAAAACATAAACACAAGGCGTAAGAATGAACTGAAGTCAGTTATCATTGCTACTAACGCCCTGAATGTACTAAAGAAAAGGAGTGATTTTATGAAACCTGAAATCCATCCAGAAACAACCGAATGCACTATCAACTGCGTGTGCGGTGCTACATATCAAACAGTTACAATCCAATCAGATATGCGTGTAGATGTTTGTGCAAAGTGCCATCCGTTCTATACCGGTCAACAAACCCGTTTTATTGACACTGCCGGACGCGTGGAGAGTTTCCGTCGTCGTTATGGGATCACTGAAAAATCATAACATTGCTATATTGGTTAATCTATATTTCCGAGTCATTCTAACCAGCGTTCTTGTGCGGTTATGAAATCGCCTATAAGGGAATCGAAATGTTTGACAAACTCAAAGACATTCATAAGAAATTTATTGATGTTGAAAAATCATTAGGCGATCCTGCACAAATTTCTAACCCACAACGCCTGCAGGAACTTTCAAAGACACATGCTGAACTTTCGCCTATTGTGTCTGGATACAAAGATTATCAACAGTTGGAAACTGCAATTGAGGAAACACAGACGCTACTGACAGAAGAGAGTGACGCTGACATGCTGGCGTTAGCACAAGAGGAGTTAGATGATCTCCAGAAGCAAAAAGACGAGTTGACAGAAACACTTAAGATGCTTCTTATTCCGAAAGACCCTAATGATGAAAAAAATGTGATCATTGAAATTCGCGCAGGGACAGGTGGAGAGGAAGCAAGCCTTTTTGCAGCAGAAATATTTCGCATGTACACCCGATACGCAGAAAGAAGGAATTGGAAAGTCGAAATGCTCAGTGCAAACGCAACTGGATTAAAAGGATTCAAAGAGGTGATTTTTTCCATTGAAGGAGAATCTGCATATAGTCTCCTCAAATATGAAGGGGGAATCCATCGCGTCCAACGAATTCCTACAACCGAAACGAGCGGGCGAATTCACACATCCGCTGTTACGGTGGCGGTACTCCCTGAAGCAGAAGAAGTTGATTTGAAAATAGATGAAGCGACTGAATTACGGATTGATACCTACCGATCTTCGGGCCCGGGTGGGCAGAGTGTTAATACAACGGATTCCGCCATCCGTATTACACACATTCCAACAGGCCTTGTTGTAACCCAGCAAGACGAAAAATCACAGCACAAAAATCGGTCTAAAGCGATGAAAATCCTCCGAGCTCGTCTACAAGAAAGAAAGCAGGCGGAACTGAACAAGGAACGTGCTGAAACCCGTCGATCTATGATAGGTAGCGGGGATAGGAGCGAGAAAATTCGTACCTATAATTTCCCACAATCACGGGTTACTGATCATCGGATCCATTTTAGCATTCACCAGTTAGAGGGTGTTTTAGATGGCCAATTAGACCCGTTTATAGAAAATTTAACAACCGCTGATCAAGCTGAAATGTTAAAAAACGAAGATATATAGACCAAGTTATTCATTATAATATTAATATTTGTATCGTGTATAAATAGAAAACTCACACAACTAAATTCTCTTACTTCTTCCAAATTCTACCTTCCTATTTCACGTTACGGAGTTCTCTGAAATCAGATAAGAATTTATGGCTACCAAAATCTGGCACGTGCTTGAACTCCTTGAGTGGACAACGGGTTATTTTGAAAAACATAAGATTCCAAATCCACGATTAGACGCTGAAGTCCTACTCGGACACTTACTTCAAAAAAGCCGCTTGCAACTCTATCTCCATTTTGATATGCCTGTTTTTCAAGATGATCTTACGGTGTTCCGAGAGTTAATAAAAAAACGAATTGCGCGCACCCCGATCAGTTATCTTACCCACCACAAAGAGTTCATGTCATTAGATTTCTACGTTGATGAAAGAGTGCTTATCCCGCGTCCAGAGACGGAATTCATAGTGGAAACAATTCTTAAGACAAAAGAGGACACACCGCAACGTTTATTAGAGATTGGTACCGGAAGCGGTGTTATAGCAATTGCCCTTGCGGTTAACAAGCCAGAGTGGGAAATCACCGCAACCGATATATCTAAAGACGCATTGGCAGTTGCAGAAAAAAATAGAGATACGCATGAATGTACTGATCGCATTGCCCTTTTGCAGGGTGATCTTTTTCAACCGATTAAAACGCTTCAGTCCTCACGATTTAATTGGATAGTCTCTAACCCACCTTATGTTATGACCAACGAGCGTGACACCTTAAGTCCAGATATCCGGGATTATGAGCCACACATAGCACTTTTCGCGGGTGAAGATGGTTTATCTGTCATTCGTCGCTTGATAGCCGAAGCACCAAATTACCTTCACCCTGAAGGCAAACTCATTTTTGAAATTGGGGACAAACAAGCGGAACCGGTTAAGGAATTGCTTGAGAAACAATCTACGTATCAGAATTATCGGTTTATAAAAGATTATGCTGGGATAGAACGTGTTGTTCTTGCGAATGTGGAATAAGAAATGGACATTTCGAACATACGTTTGTTGTAATAATTTTTAAGATGATGTGTTCCTAAAAATATACCTATAAGAAATAATCACAATATCAATGCTATAAGGTAGTACACTCTATGTCCTACAATAAGTTTTTAAGTCTAAAAACTTCCTTTATCAAGTCCTTTATTTTTTCTGGTTTAACAGTGTTGAACGCCCAGAGAAGTCTAACAGATAATTCCTCAACAACGTTAATTAACTGTTCACTATTAGAGAAATCTTGTGGTAGGCAATTTATAGAAACTGAGACTTTCGAATCGGCACAAACAAGAGGTCCTTCCTGCCAACCTAACTGATCCTGAGACTTCAATAGTTTCTTACCGAAAACTTGGTGCAATCGTACTGTAAATTGAATTTGTCCAATATAACTACATTTTTCATAAAAAAGTTTAGCTAAAGAGATCTGATTGCCGATCCTATCAAGAAAATGGTAAAAGACAAGGCATTGCTCTGAGTCATACGTGGTTTTTTCTTGCTGTAATTCATTTCTCTGATAAACAATTCCATATTCATTTAATTCGATATAATTGCCGTGCTTATATTCTGGCAATGAGTAAGCACCACCTGTAACCCTTCTCCGCACACGATTTAGTTTAAAAATTTCTTCTACTGAAATTATAGGATGATAAGGAAATATAGGGCAAGTGATCACTGTCAGATTTGGCTTATCTGTGTTCAGATTCAGATCATCTGTAAAAAAGAAGTCTTCTACTCTATTTTCAATTCGTTCGATTATTTGCTGGGTAATTGCCTGCGAATCTTCACTACGTTTGAACATATATGCAAGGCGATCCATATCTGCAAGTTTGTACTCATACGGCTGAGTGATGCTACCTACGCGAATATAGACCCTTGTTACTTCTTCAATTGCATGAGGGGCATGGATACTTTCGTCAATACGAATTATCACAACAACGTTATCAGTATTTGGGACATCAATGACTATTATCTCTGGAATAACAGCAGGGTAGATGCCAGTAAGAGCGCTTTGCTGAATTTGTTCCTCAATCCCAGGTTTGTTGGCTATACCTTGAATAGGGAACTTAACTATGTTATTTGTCTTATCGGCCTCAACCCCTAAGATAAAGATTCCACCGTATGTATTAGCAAAAGATGACACAATCTTTGGAATATGTTTGATTTCTTGCTTATATTCAACACGCACACCCTCGGGGAATTCTCGACAAAACTGCTCCACGTCCGCAAATGTAATTTCGTCTTTCGGTTTTGTAAACAACACTGCTTATATCCTTCCTTATTAAGACGCGTTTAACACAAATTCGGTGCGCGAGTAATGTCCCGCAAACGCAACTCACATTCAATTGAACGCAGCTGCACAACATCATCAAGTTCCCTATATTCACTCTCCAGCCATTCAGTCTTTTGACGAATATAGTGTTCAACGCTAACCTGATCCTGTGAAACAAGAAGGTATTCTTGCAACGAATCAAGCTGCTTATAAAATTCAAATTTCTCACCTCTGTCATAGATTTCCGTTGAAGGTGAAAGCACTTCTATCACAACTCTTGGGTTAAGAAGTGTATCATATACTTTATCCTCAAACCGAGGTTCTTCACAGGCAACGACAACATCTGGATAAAAATATGAGTTTGTTGAATGAATTCTCACGCGCATGTCACTGGAATGGACTTCACACTTCTGTTCTTTTAATTGGTCTCGGAGCTCCCCAAAAATATCTCCCGTGATAAAACTATGTGCGCGACTTGCCCCGGACATTGCAATTATTTGTCCTTTAAGATATTCGTGTTTAGTGGTCGCCTTGCGTTCAAAAGAGATATATTCTTCAGGTGTAAGATAGGTTCGGGCTGCAGCAGATGACATATATACCTCCCGAATTTAAAGTTCTAATGTTAATTATACCATAATTTCTATCTTCGTTATAACCAAAATACTTGACATTAAATCTCTCTATAGATAAACTAAAAACAGAATCTTGTTGGAGGAATATCTATGCCTATGCACATCAACGATTTAGATACGCCTACCCTAATCGCTGATTTAGATGTGCTTGAGCGCAATATAAATGGAATGGCAACTCACTGCCGTAACATTGACATTCCGCTGCGCGTTCACACCAAAACACATAAGGTCCCAGAAATTGCCAAATTACAACTTGAGGCAGGTTCTCAAGGAATTACATGTCAAAAATTGGGTGAAGCAGAGGTGATGGTAGATGCAGGAATTGACGACATCCTTATTCCTTACAACATCGTCGGGAAGCCGAAGTTGAAGCGACTGACAACGTTATCAAGACAGGCGCGGATTATAGTTGCTCTCGATTCTGAAGAGACAGCGGCAGGTATTTCTCAGCAAGCGAATGCGGATGGATGTATCATTCCCGTTGTATTGGAATTGGATACAGGTGGTGGACGATGTGGTGTTGGTTCACCACAACAGGCGCAACAACTTGCACAAAAGATTGTTAAAATACCAGGCATAGATTTTCAGGGCGTGATGACCTATCCAAGTAACGTAAACGCGAAGCCGTTTATCACTGAAACGCTTGACCTCTTGAAGAATGATGGTATCTCTGTAGAAATAATCAGTGGCGGTGGAACAGGTGCAGAAGCGGCATCAAAAGAACTTGACTGCACGGAAACGCGCAGCGGTTCTTATGTTTACGAAGGAATGACACGCATCGGTAATTCAGAGATGTTATCTCCAGAGCGATGTGTGCTTCGTGTGCTTGTAACAGTTGTCAGCACACCAACATCAGACAGGATAATCGTTGATGGCGGACAAAAGACATTTACCAGTTATCCACCAACACCTTATGGACATATTATTGAATTTCCTGAAGCGAAAATTTACGGTATGTCTGTTGAACACGGGCATATAAATGTAAGTGAATGTTCACATCAATTTCGGGTCGGTGAAAAACTCTCTGTTATTCCGCTGCACCAAGGAATGACAAGCAATCTTCACGATGAACTTATAGGTGTACGCGGACAAACAGTTGAAACAGTCTGGCAAATTGCAGGCAGGGGGAAGGTAAAGTAATGATTCGACCAACACCAAAACAAAAAATACAGTGGGAACAAGAAGGTTATCTCGTTTTTGAAAACGCAATTCAAGGCGATGACTTGAAACGTCTACAATCTGCCTTTGATTTTTGGGCGGCAGAATGTAAGGAAGAATGGTTGGATAGAGTTGAAGCGGGTGAAGCTGCTGCTACTTTCTACGACATTCCAAATCCGCTTGAAAAAAACCCAATTTTCATTGACATAATTGATTACCCGAGTTACTACGGTGCGTTGATGGAATTCACAGACGATGATCTAATTTTGTTAGGACCACAAGTAAGAACAGTCGCACCGTGGCCCGTCAGTTACACAGGATGGCATCCAGATGTAGGGAAAAGCAATCCTCTCCATATTAAAGTGCAAATCTATGTCAACGATGTCGCCGAAGGAAGTGGTGAATTCGGCTTTGTTCCCGGTAGTCACAAACCTGATTCCGGTCCCTATAAACGTCCGTTGCTGCAAGAAAGTATGCCCGGACATAAAACTTTTCCGGGAAAAGCAGGGACTGCAATTATGTTCAATTCGTGTGGTTGGCATACATCAATGGACAATGCTTCGGATACGCCACGAAAATCGATTATTCTAATCTATGAGAAGCGGACCCCAGGACGTATTGGACCTGAGCAGTTCGCCGCTATCTCCGAATATTGCACAACACCTGAACGACGTAAATTGTTTAGTTTGGCTGACTGAATCCTCAATATGCATGCTTTGTTAATCTGCCCACAAAGGAAATGATTTATGCCAAGAATTGATGCACATGTCCACGTATTTACAAAGGTTTCACCCGAATTCCCACGAGAAGTTACCCCGAATTGGCCTGCTGAACGAGAGGAATCTGCCGAAAAACTGTTAGGTGAAATGGACAAACACCAGATTGACCAAGCAGTACTCGTTCAGATCGGCGGCACGAGTATAGAACACCACAGTTATCTGTTGCATTGTCTTAAAAGTTATCCCGATAGGTTTCTTGGAATAGGGTTAGTCCCGCCTGATCATCCCAATCCTGCAGAACACATGGTAGAATTGGCAGACGGAACTGGAATAATCGGGTTTCGTCTCTTTGAACTTGGTGGACCGAGGGATATTTTTGCAACGACGAATGCAAGCGAGTTTAAAACATATCCTATTTGGGAATGTGCCGCAGAAAAAGATTACGTCTTGTGGCTTTATCCACGTTCAATTGATGCACATCTGCTGCCATATTTAGTCCAAGCTTTCCCGCAAGTGCGGATTGTCCTTAATCATCTCGGTATGACACCGGGTAAAGGTAAATTCACCTTGGATGAGTTTGGAAGACCACAAATTCAAGTATCAGGCTATAACCTCAACATGCACACTACTTATCGGTTAGCTCGGTTTGAAAATGTGACTGTACATTTATCAGGTCAGTACGCGTTTAGTAGGGAGGCATACCCATATCAGAATTTAGCAGGATGGCATGGGAATTTGCTAAATGACTTTGGCGTAAAACGATTGATGTGGGCAACTGATTTTCCGTGGATTTTGGAAGAACCGGGGTACGGAGAACTTACAACTATTATAGAAAAACTGCTGCCGAATCTGTCCGAATCAGAGTTAGCGGATATTATGGGTGGGAACGCTAAACGGTTTTTACGATTTCCCAATAGGAATTCATAGAATTTGAAATAAAGATGTATCCTAAAATCTTCTAACGGTTGTTGCAAAATCAATCAGGACGCAGACGAGATAAACCAAAAAATAGTAGGGCAATGACGCTTGTTCCAATTACTATTCCGATCCATGACGGCAATCCAAGTGCAGCTGGGAGATACCCACATATTAAGGCAATCACCGCAACAGTAAGCGCATAAGGCATTTGCGTTCTCACATGATGCATCGGATCGCAACTACTCACAATTGCACTGAGGATGGTCGTGTCCGAAATTGGCGAACAGTGATCGCCGAAAATTGCTCCATCAAGCACCGCCCCAAGACAGATGATTGTGGTAATTCCATAAGTGTCATTATCAAGCAGATATGCAACGGGGATCGCTGTGGGAATAAGAATCGCCATTGTTCCCCAACTTGTGCCGGTCGCAAAAGAGGTAAGCGATGCAACAACAAAAACAAGTGCCGGAAACCAGAGTGGAGATACAACATCGCTGAGTATTGATGCGATGAACTGCCCTGTTAATAATTTATCACAACTTGCCTTTATGCCCCACGCACATAAAATAATTCCTATCGGCAATAATGTTCCTGAAAGCCCTTCCTTAACAGCCTTACCGATGTCTGAATAGGACATTTTAGAGAACACACGTCCACATACAATTGCTGCAACAAATGAGGTAACTGCTGCAGAGGCAAGTATTTTGACGTTTTCAGCATTTGAAAGCGCGTCCTGCCATGCAGACATAGAAAAAAGAGCAAAAGAAAAAAGAGTGTCTATTGTAAAATAAAATACGATTGCTATAGTAGTAGCAATTTCAATGACGTTATTCGCTGAGGCGAACACTAACTTCCATGTAGACAGTGAAAATACTGATAGCCAACTTCTACCATCTATCCATAATCCTCCAAGAATCAAGCTAAAAAGAAGTGTTAGCGGAATAACTGCGGAAAAAATTTGAGTTTTACCGTTTTCTGTTCCAATATCCGCAGCAATATTTCCCATCACTTTCGCATCAGGCGCTGAAACATCTCCCGTGTCCCGAGCACGCGTCTGTGCACGTCGCATCAAGCCGTAATCTCGTCCACTGAGGGTATTGATAAGTACAAAGATGATGGTTAGTATACAATAGAAGCGGAATGGCAGCGCATCAAAGAACATTGAATAGCCATCACTATCTAAGGCAATATTTTCGGCAACAGCGTTAAACAGACCCACCTCATATCCAATCCATGTGCTAACAAAAGCGAGTCCGGCAATCGGTGCGCTCGTGGAATCCACAATATACGCTAACTTTTCACGACTTACTTTGTACCGATCAGTGATAGGTCGCATTGTAGGACCGACGAGCATCGCATTGCTATAATCACCGATGAAGATAACTGTTCCCATTACAGCGGTGATAAATTGGGTAGAACGGGGTCCCCGCGCAAGATGAGATAAAAGTGAAATGGTGCTGGCAATTCCTCCTGACGCTATGACTACGGAGATCATAGACATCATGAAAAGAACAAAAAGGATTACCCAGAGGTTGAAAAGATCAATTCCGTCATTGCCAACGGTTACAGCACGCGCAAACCAAACCACTTCCGAGAAGAATGTGTTTAACGATAACTTTTGCTGCCCCCATGCAAGCAGAAGTCCTGCACCTACTGCTACACCAAGGCTTAGAAATAAACGCGTTGTTATCACTGCCAAAGTGATAGCGATTAGCGGCGGAATAACGCTATACCACCACACAACTTTCCCGTCATCAGATGCGACATTGGGAAATTGCCACATTAGGAAAAAACATATCGCTAAAAAGATTGGAACACATATCAGGGCTTTTTGTTTGTAACTCAAAGGCTACCTCAAGAAATGTTAATGCGCGTTAATGATTTCGTTCAGATAAAATATCATATAAGAGCAAAAAAATCAAGATTTTCCTTGGTTTATCACTACGGCTATTTTTGACAACTCAAGCTTATGTATGGTATAATAATCTCGAATTTAGGTCTGCAGTAAACACATAGAGAAGATCCACTCCAGATAACTAATGCATATCACTGGACGAAGAAAATTGGAAGGATTTGCCAACAGACATTCAACTGCGAAATCGGACTTGAAAGGTAATAGACGTTGATCGTTATAAAAATCGCTTTCGATTTGTCGTCAATATCTCCAGAAACCATTGAAATTAGATCCAAAATTTCTTGATATAACATTGAGTAGGTACCAGATGTATGAGAGTTCTAAACCAGTATACATTCACCAATCGCTTCCAGTTGGTGTCTACACCTACCCTGAAAGTGCCTATCAATGGTTAGCTGGGGTATGTGATGGATTAATCGATCTTGGTAACCGACACGGACATTACGGTGTGATCAATTTGACAGAAAACGAGTATGAGTGGTTTGATGATGTCTTTGAAGAATTAATCTACTCTGTTGGTGAGAATGAAAATCACATATTGACACCATTGATGGATCTTGTTGTTCGTCTCATTAGCAGCTATGAGGCGGCTTATGTACCAAAACTGACAGAACAATCTCCAAAGTTAGCAGAAAAAGGAACAATTGAAACCGAAATTGAAGATGAACTCGCTGCTTATGCATTCTTCTCAATTGGTTATCTTCTTTGGCAAGGAAATAAAAAGGAAAAGTCTCTATCTGCTTATGACAAGGCAATTGCCTTAAAACCTAATTTTGCCGAAGTTTATGCTAACAGAGGTGTTGTCAAAGTCCATTTAGCTAAAATTGATGAAGCAAAATCAGATTTCCAAACAGCCTTAGAGTTAGCAAGACAGCAGGGACAACAAGAACTCAAAAAGTTTATTGAGGAGCAGCTTCAAGAACTCAACAATTCAACTCCACAAAATCGTGAAAACTAATGAGGAAATATGAACAGAAAAACAGATAAACCAAACGTTCTCTTTATCATGTCAGACCAGCACAGATACGACTATCTGGAAACGCATGAGAATGCCCCTGAGGCACTCAACACCCCAAACATGTGCAAATTAGCAGAAATGGGAGTAAATTTCCCAAACTGCACAGTGAATGCCCCAGTTTGTGCACCATCTCGAATAGGCTTAGCGTCTGGAATACAACCCTCGCGTTTAGGATCACTGGGAAACAGTAGTTTTTACCCAACGTCTATACCAACATATTATCAACAACTCCGAGACCATGGGTATCGCGTTGGATGTGTGGGCAAACTTGACCTTGCCAAACCGGATGGATATAATGGCCGCTACGGCGACCGTCCACGCACTTACAACTGGGGATTCACGCACCCTGAAGAATGCGAAGGAAAGATGCATGCAGGCAGCTCCGCAACGCCTATTGGACCCTATACGCATTATCTACAAGAAAAAGGACTATTGGAGAAATTTCATCAAGATTACCGCAACCGACGTTCCTCTGGTGGTTGGATAAAAAACGGTTCCTACGATTCCGTACTTCCAACTGAGGATTTTGAGGATTCATATATCGGCAAACGTTCAACCGAATTTATTGAAAATATCCCTGATGATTTTCCTTGGCACCTCTTTGTCAGTTTCGTTGGACCGCACGATCCGTTTGACCCTCCCACTGAATACGGCGACAAATATCGGCAAGCAGAAATGCCTGACCCAATTGTAGATAATATGGAAGGAAAACCTGAATGGGTGAAAAAACGCATCGTTAATATAAGTCCCGAAGAAGTTAAGGTTACGCGACAACAGTATTGCGCAGCAACTGAACTGATTGACGATCAGATTGGCAATATGCTTCGGGCATTGGAAGAACGCGACATGCTTGAAAATACTTATATCATCTATTCAAGCGACCACGGGGAAATGCTTGGTGACCATGGACTTTACACCAAAAGTTTGGCTTATGAGGCATCACTACGAGTCCCGCTCATTGTAGCAGGACCGGGAATAGAAGGTAATCGTGCCTCAAATGAGTTAGTGGAACTCATTGATATCAATCCTACTATTTGTGATTTGGTGGGCGTGCCCGTTTTAGAGAATATTGACGGACAATCAATAGGTCCTGTGGTGCGAGGAGAAACTGAGACGCATCGTTCAGAAACTGTCAGTAGACTCGGAAGCTTCACTTGCATTCGGACACACACGCATAAACTCATAGAAAGTAGTAATGGATTCGTGGAATTGTATAATCTTGATGAGGATCCAGATGAATTACACAATATTGCTGAGTCCGAAAAAGAACTTGTTGAAGAATTACGTTCTCAGATGAATAGTCGCTATGGACCAAGTCTTGTTGATTAGAATTGAGAAAAAATAATGGTAACAGGCGTTATCTTGGCAGGTGGCAAAAGCAAACGGATGGGACAAAATAAGGCGCTGCTACGACTTGGCAATGGGACGCTCATCGGTCATGTAATCCGCCGCATGCAATCCATCACGGATGAACTCCTACTTATTACAAACAGTCCTGATGAATATGCACATCTCAGTATTACAATGCACAAAGACATTGTCCCAAATGCGGGGGCGTTAGGAGGCATTCACGCAGGTTTAACTTATGCTTCCCATCAAACAGTGGTTTGTGTTGGCTGCGACAATCCCTTCCTAATGCCTAACCTGCTGACCTATCTTGTCTCTGTTTTAGGTGAATATGATGCTGTAATGCCTTATACTTTCAAAGAACCTTCCCTTGACAATGAGAATGTGCAGATTATCCTCCAAACATTGTGTGCGGTATATTCTAAACGTTGCTTGCCGATTATTGAACAGATGCTGAATATACCTGACTTACGCGTTCACGCGTTACAAGAACACGCTAATATTCTTACCCTTGCCCCAGAAATTTGGAAAACGTTTGATTCTGAAGGTCACTCGTTTTTCAACGTTAACACACCAGAAGATTTTGAAAAAGCACAAAATATCTATGACACTTTGTGCGAATTAGTATAGATCTTTTTCCTGAACAATTCCACTTCCTACTTTTTCTGTTTACTTATTCTAATCAGAGAAAATTCTATATTCTGACTAATTTTTGAAAAAATTTGCATTTTATGCAACCTTTTCCTTTTTGCATGTATCATTATACCATAAGGGAAATCCATTAGGAGGCACTTATGCAAAATAACGATGTTACACTTATTCAACAGTCCCTCAGTGGCGACCAAAATGCGTTTACTGCGTTGGTAGAAAAATATCAGAAGCAGGTACATGCTTTTGCATGGCGGAAGTTAGGTGACTTCCATCTCGCTGAAGAGATCACGCAAGACGCCTTTCTTAAGGTTTATAACCAACTCTGGACACTTAGAGACCCGAGTCGTTTCGCCGCATGGCTATATGCTATTGTTAAGAATTGTTGCTTAGCATGTTTTCGAAAAATGCAGCTACCGGTTGAATCTCTTGAGGCCATGCCTGAAGCAGAGTTAGAAAGAGTTTTCTATGACCAATATCTTGAGAAACAGCGCGAAGATATTGCTGATGAAAGACGGCATGAAGTTGTAAAACACCTTCTCAACAAACTACCTGAAAACGAACAGACTGTGATAACCCTTCACTATCTCGGTGACATGCGTTGTGAAGATATTAGCGAGTTTTTGGAAGTGCCAGTGAATACGATTAAGAGTAGACTTCATCGGGCAAGAAAGCGATTAAAGGAGGAAGAATTGATGGTTCGCGAAACATTGGGTGGTTTTGAACTACCAGACGATCTTACAGAGAATATTATGGAATGGATTCAGATGAATGAACCCGGTGTAGCCGCTTCAGTAGGCACATTATCTAAAACATCGGATGGGACACTTTATGCTGTGATGGGTTATGAGAACATCTACAAATTACCCACGGATGAAAACAATTGGCAGCTTGTTAACGAAGAATTTTTACGTCAAGAGACCGAGGGTGCTATTCCTATTGCTGAACACAACGGAACGCTCTATATTATCCCCTCTGATGAATTATTTGCTTCAACAGATGGGGGTAAAACTTGGGATTCCATCGGTCCTTGTCCAAAGGGACATGTAAGAGAACTGTTGATCACAGAAGATGCTTTTTATTTAATCCTTAATGAAGGTATTTTCCGCTCCGATGACGCTGGAAAATCGTGGACAAACATGGATGATGGTTTAGACAACCGTTTGATAGCAGATGGCGAAATTTGTACATTAAGAGCGAGTCAAGACACGCTGTTTGCTGGAACTTATCTGGGAATATACCGCGCTAAAACAGAAACTTGGGAACGCCTACAGTTGCCGGTGGACAACACTGTGATAGTGAATTGTTTAGCGGTGTCCGATGACAATATCTACGTTGCAGCAAAGGTAAATATTATGGAAGGTGACGGTACGCCTATAGAAAATTACCATAATTTGTGTGATATCAGTAAGGATTCGTGGTGGGTATTCCGATCAACCGACGGTGGCGATTCTTGGACAAATATAACGCCTTCGGATGCTCGGGATCTCATGAAAGGAACGTTGCCTCCGATTAAGCTGCTTGCTTATGGAAAAACACTCTTGCTAATAGCTGGAGAAGAGGGTGTTGTGGCTCGCTCAATTGATTGTGGAAATACTTGGAAATCTATAGAACATTCCGGTATTACACCTTTGCAGTTTAGCGTCAACTGTGCTGCAGCTTTAGACGAAAACACGTTTTATACTGGAGGAGTCGCTGGAATTCATCGTTCAACAGATGGCGGTGAAACTTGGCACCGATTTAATACAAGGTTTGCGTGCCGTGTGGAAAACTTGATCAGTTTCAAGGCAAGTCCAGATTCAAAAATGTCAAATGCACTCTATGCGACAGTTTTGGGGAGTGTAGTCAAATCAACTGATGGAGGTAGTTCGTGGGCTGCTGTTGGCATTGAACTGCCAAAGATTATAAGTGAAGTGCCAAAATTTAATTCAAAAGTAAAAGAGACGGAATATACACCGAGAATTGTTCAGATTTCCGAAGCCAATGGCATTCTGTATGCAAAAGCAATTCGACGTAATTGTGAAACGGCTTATTATCGTTTTGTTCCCGAGAAAAATTGCTTAGTTGCTGTAGAGGGTTATATTTTTAAAGAGGGAACAGCACCCCCTTCGCGAGATTCAGGAAGGCTCATGTGGACCGTGTTTGGAGAAGCGACATTTCCCTTCGATTCTGATCGGCTACCGGGACAAGAGGTGCAAATTTCCTTTTCTCGCTCTACAGATCCTGATGCTGATGTTGAACCTTTATCAACTGAGATAATACGTGAGAATCCAAAATTTGGTGCAGAATGCTTTTTAAAACTGTTAGGTCAAGTCGAAGGCGATCATCAACTGGCTTACAAATTGACGTTGAAAGGTTTATTCGGCAACTTCGCGGTGAGCGGAGAAACTTACTACATGGAGTACAACTATAAACTCTTCCGATGGAAACCTGGTGACGCACGATGGGCCGATACAGGTGTTCAAGAAACTTGCGAACTCACACATGAAAATATGTCGCAAGGTTTTAAACTTGCGACATCGGGTGAAACAGTATACGTTGGCAAGCGGGATGGGCAACTCTTTCAATCGCTTGATGGTGGTGATAATTGGAACGACATCACAGAAAATCTACCGCAGTCGGTTGAACACTTCAATCAAATTGTCTTTGCTGATTCAACGGTTCATGTCGCAACTGACAAAGGGGTTTTCAATTCAATAGATGGTGCTGTTTGGAATACAACCACCGATAAAGCGGGGAAAACCGTAATCATTAAGTCGTTAGCTGCAGCAGAAGATGTTGTTTATGGCGCGAATGATGATGGCATCTATCAATTAGAAAAGAAAACAGGGACTTGGGAACAAATTGTACCTGAAATTCCGGATGCTATAACTTCTCTCGTCGTTGATGGAGATACCTTCTTCGTTGGCACAGAACATCGTGGCGTGCTTCGTCTTGAACGTTCTGAGTCATAGCCTACCTCAAAGGTGTCAATTTAAAAATCTGCTTATATGAGAGGTCCTCCCAGTAGGAGCGGTTAGAAAACCGCTCCTACCGTGCCTATGAGAGTAGAATTCTAAGCATTAAGCACTTCATATCTTTTACACCGAACTCACTTTAAGGTTAACTTCTACGATCCTGATATTGAACTTACGCTAATTCGGAAAAATAAGAGGAATTCAATATGTTATTAACATTGATCCAAAAAGAGATGATGCATCATATTCTCAGCGTTAGATTTATTGTGCTGCTTCTGATGTGTCTTTTGCTTGTTCCGCTCACACTTTCTATGAATTATCAGCATTACCGTCAAAACCTTGTTGACTATCAAGAAGCTATCAAACTTGCCAACACCGAAGAAACTGAAGTTAACACGAACATGGGACTGGATCCAGAGTTGGAAGTTGCAAAACTTTTTCTGAAACCAACACCATTGAGCGTGTTCGCTAACGGATTAGGAGACGCGCTTCCGAGTTATCTCGGCATGACACGCAATGGCATTGTCCAAGGTCCTTCTGCCTTGGTTTCTACCTCGCTTTCTTATCTGTTAGGACATCTTGACTTTCTCTTTCTCGTTGGAACTGTTTTCAGTTTGCTCGCGCTTCTGTTCACTTTTGATGCTGTTGCCGGGGAAAGAGAGGCAGGAACACTCCGAATAACATTGGCAAATTCACTGCCACGTGATACCTTCTTGTGGAGTAAATTGATTGGCGGATACATCGTGTTTGTTGTTCCATTCTTAATATCATTTCTGTTCGGTTTGCTGTTGTTAGTTGCTCAGGGGTTCCCGTTGGGTGAACCAGAGATTTTTCCACGAGTCCTTAGTTTGACACTTGTCTCGTCGATCTATATCGCAGTCTTTTTTGCTATAGGGACAGTGATTTCCACCTATTTAGATAATTCCAAAACGGCACTCATCGTTGCGTTTACCGTATGGGTTTTTGCGGTACTGATTACACCACGCGTTGGGTTTCTCAGTGCTAAATTCATCGCATCGACACAAACTTTGCAGAGTGTCTATCTGGAAAAAACAGCCGTTCGCGAGGATATCAATGCAGAAATAAAAGAAAACCAAACTAAGATAGGTGATGAGGTATGGAAAGGCAAATCTGGACTTTCTTATGAAGAACAGTTCGCATTGGGAGATGAGATTGATAGACAGATGAAACCAATTCATGTGGAGTTTCGACAGAAATTCAATGACAGAATGGACGAGATTGACCGACGTTATAAGCGTGAGCAAACCAGACAAGAAGGGGTAGCTGAAACACTTTCTCGTATCTCACCGACATCCTCTCTCATTTATCTCTCTACGAACTTGACGCAGACTGGAAAGGCAAAAAGGAACAGCTACTTTCAAGCTGGAGAACGCTACTACGATGTCCTTGATGAAGATTGGTTTAGTAAAGTCGTAGATCATGTTAATTCGAGATGGCATGATCCAAAGAAAAATATCAAAATTGTGCAACCGCCAGATTTGAAAACTCTAACCTTAGGTGAGACATTCCGTCAATCCTTAATGGATGTACTGCTGCTCGGTCTTTTTGCTGTGGTGCTAACAACCGTAGCGTTTCTAAAATTCTTTAGGTCGGATATTTAAAATGAAATGTCAAGGTTATGGTATTACATATTATAGTGGATCCTACAATTAACTTTACATCTGAGCTGTGAATCAACGCCAAATGCGCTTTTTGGCATTTGTCGCCTCTTACATTGTTGGAGGGGTTTTCAACCCCGATTTATCACTCAAAGGTAGGCGGGGAATGCCTAAAGACGAATGCGCTTGGTAGAATACGCTTTTGGTATTCTACATGATTCGCCATGATTCATACCCGGGAAACGCCTATAGGCGTTCATACCGTTGATTTGGACAGACGCCAAGAAGGCATGTGGCGTTAATTGGACAGATGCCAACAGGCATGTGGCGTTGATTTGGATTTCAGATACACAGTATGAAAAATCGGGGTTACAAACCCGCTGAATGCCCAAAAGGCATTCATACCGTTGGCACTTCAGCCGTTAATGTAGCGCTTTTTGCGGAATTGTCCTGCTGATTACGCATTTTTGGCGTTGAGTTATGCAAAATGTGTTGATTCGGAACCTGATTCATTTTATATTGCACATTTTTTGTTTGTTTGCTACAATATATGTTGACGTTAGCAATTCACGGAGCGCGCGTGGGTTACGTCAGGGCTGCTTCCTAAATTTTTAGGTGCGCCGCTGGTGCTACCAACACCAAGCGACGCTTAGCACTGCCATAGAAGTTAAGCACGAGTATGACAGCGCTGGTTTCTATTATACCAGAAAGTTCGCTTTCTGGCAGTTTAAAGTGGAAACCAGCTCCCTATAAGGACGAGTTGCCTAAAATATTCTTCTCTTTCATTGACAGATGTCTCTGTCAACCCTCCTTGTAGACTGTCAAAACGTGTATACACAACTCAGGTGTTATTTTGATACAGTCTAAATTTCAAATACACCCATAAATTATTATATATCACTGGGTATAAATACATCAAAATTTGTGCCTATATCTATCTTAAAACTAAGAAGGGGTAATGAAAATGAAAAATTTCAATCGGAAAATTGTATTGTTAATTTTCGCCGTGACTTTACTAATCCATCAAGGCATTACTTATGCTGCACCGCCAGTTTTTGATGATGGCGACTCCAAGATTGTTTCAGTCGTTGAAAATACAGCAGTAGACACAGAAATCGTTAGTCTAGCCGTAACGGATCCAGATGACGATGTTGCGTTTGTCCTTATGATTGGAAGTGCTTCTCCATTTGGTGGTGACCTTAGGGACCTTACTTTTGAATATAGTAGGACTGAGGCAGGTAAGTATAAAGTGGTGATAAAAAACACGGTAATATTGGACTATGAAACAGCTACTAGTTATGGGTTTACGATTGATGTCTCAGATCAAAATAATGAATCAGACTCAATTTATGTCAATATCAGAGTCACAAACGACACAAGTGATGATACTCCGAACAACTCCCCAACGTTTGACGATGGCGATAGCACGACGCGTTTCATTGCGGAAAACTTGGAAAGTGGCGCAAATGTTGGTGAACCAATTTTGGCGACGGATATTGACAATGATACTTTGACATATAGACTCAGCAGCGGGGATGTGAATTCGTTTAGCATTAATAGTGGAACTGGGCAGTTAAGTAGCAGGACTCAATTTGACTACGAAACTAAGGAATCCTATGAGGTAACCATCACTGTTACAGATGGGAAAAGTGGGACAGACTCAATTACTGTCACTATCTCTGTCACAAACGACACAAGCGATGATCTTACTCGTACAACTCGGCAAGATGTTACTAACAGCGTGCCAGTGTTCACCGATGGCGATAGCACGACGCGTTCCATCGCAGAAAACGTAGAGATAGGGACGAATATCGGTTTGCCTGTGTCAGCAACGGACGACGATAGTGGTGATACTTTGGAATATACACTCGGCGGGACCGATGCGGGTTCGTTTAGCATTGTGAGTACGACTGGGCAGCTACAGACCAATGCTGCGTTGGACTACGAAAATAAGAAATCCTATAAGGTAAATGTCTCAGTTTCGGATGGAAAAGGAGGGACAGACATAATCACCGTCACTATCACTGTCACAAACGATACAAGCGACGATTCTACAGGTAAGAAACATGTCATAGTTGTTCCACCAACGGATCCGGTTTCTAAGCCAGTGCAGCAAGATGTTACTAACAGCGTGCCAGTGTTCACCGATGGCGATAGCACGACGCGTTCCATCGCAGAAAACGTAGAGATAGGGACGAATATCGGTTTGCCTGTGTCAGCAACGGACGACGATAGTGGTGATACTTTGGAATATACACTCGGCGGGACCGATGCGGGTTCGTTTAGCATTGTGAGTACGACTGGGCAGCTACAGACCAATGCTGCGTTGGACTACGAAAATAAGAAATCCTATGAGGTAAATGTCTCAGTTTCGGATGGAAAAGGAGGGACAGACATAATCACCGTCACTATCTCTATAACAAACGATACAAGCGATGATCCTACAACTCAACCAAAAGTAACAGTTATTCCACAGACGGACCCAGTTTCAGAACAACAAGTTGCTGTGCCAGAGAAGCAGGATGCTACTAACAACGTGCCAGCGTTCACTGATGGGGAAAGCACGACGCGTTCCATCACAGAAAACGTAGAGGCAGGCACAAATATCGGCTCTCCAGTATTTGCGACAGATGGTGATAACAGTGATACTTTGGAATACACGCTCAGTGGTGCTGATGCAGGCTTGTTTAGTATTGACAATAGCACTGGGCAGCTAAAAACCGTTGCGGCCCTGGACTATGAAACTAAGAACTCTTATGAAGTAACGGTCACTGTTTCAGATGGGAAAGGTGGGACAGCCTCTATCACTGTCACAATCAACATCGCAAACGACACAAGCGATGATCTTACAACACAGCAACAAGTTATTGTTCCACAAACGGACCCAGTTTCAGAGCAACAAGTTGCTGATATAGGGCAACCAGATGACACCGATACAGGTGAACAGAACTCTCAGACAGGGCAGCAAGATAATGTACAACAACCAAAGTCTGAAGCAGATCCTGAATCTGAACCCAATTATACTGTAATTCCTTTTGATTATGAAAGAGAAGGCGTTGGGAAAGTCGTGTTTAGTGAACTAATGTTAGCTCGTCCTGAAAAGTATCCGCAATGGATAGAACTCTATAATACGACGGATCAAGACATTGATATGAACGGATGGAAAGTTGTCGGTAGATATTTGGATGATAAAGATGCAATTAACATATTGGAATCTCAGGTGATTTCAAAATCTTGGACAATTGAAGGTAAAGGAACAGTTTTAATAGTAAGTTTTACAACGCCAAATTCCAGAGACAGAATTTCCAACGGTTTAGCAGACCAAACTTACGCTTTAGATTCAAACCGCAAAAACTTCTGGAATTATGAAGGACTTGTATTAGAATTACAAGATGCTGAAGGTAATCCTATAGACCGTATTGGCAATCTGAACGAAGAAGACGAAATCGTTTGGGAAATACCTCTAATTGTTCGGGAGAAAAGAATTTCTTTGATTAGAAGGCTAAAATCTATTCGATCACAAGAATATAATTTTCTTTTCGGTGTAAAAGAGTTCGGATGGTTTCCCGCTGAGGAAGTTGAACGTCTGATTAAAAATAGGAGTCAGTATTATTACGGTAGATATACTGATATAGGAAGTCCGGGTTATAGAACAGAAGACGGAGTTACTTTACCTGTCACACTATCTTCGTTTCGTGCTCAGCTAACTAAAAACGGACAAATAATTCTAAATTGGGTTACTGAATCAGAATTAGATAATGCGGGTTTCAACATCCTACGAAGTCAATCTAAGCAAGGTCCGTTTGTACAAGTCAATCCGAAACTCATCCAAGGTGCTGGCACTACAGGTAAACGCAGTTCCTATACGTGGACAGATACAACTGCCAAACCGGATGTTGCCTCCTATTACCGTTTAGAAGATGTCTCTTTTACCGGATTCCGTAATCAGTTAGGGACGGTTCGCACCCGTGGACATGTATCTGCAAGTGAAAGATATATTACGCAATGGGGCAACTTGAAAAAGTGAAACTGAGATACCGTACGGAAAACACCCGAAATCCGTAAGCACATTCAAAATAATTCCATACCTGCAAACTAAGAGTTTGTGCTACGTTGAGAGTCGTTGTAGCACAAACTCTTAGTTTGTTCCCTTTCTCAAAAACGAACTCACTCCAAAGTAGATATGTAAATATTTCGGCATTAACCATATCATCTTTCTTGTAAGAAGGCTTTGTCCGCCCGATTTCTTCTGTAGGAGGGAACTCCGATCCCCGACTATCATTGTGTTTTGTCGCGATTCGGAGATCGCTCCTACTGGTTATAGGTATGTGTTTTGACAAAAACTTACACACCCAGTAACCACACTTGACAAATAGAGGTATGAACGAATATGATAGAAAAACAGAAACCTTAAAATACACATAAAACCGAATTTCTATTAACGAATGTAAATTCTTATTGACGTATAATGAAAAACATGTTATGCTAAATTAACAGTATTAAATTTATGGAGAACACAATATTATGTCTGAAGAAAAAAAGGAAGAAATGGTTCCTGTAACGGCTGAATACGAAGTCGTTGACCAAGTAGATGACCAAGCAATCGTTGAACTAATGACCGGACAGACGATTCAAGATTATGTCTACTCTTTCAAACAAGGGGGACGCGTCGTTGAGGGACTGACTTTAGCAGGTATTAACGAAGCAGCAAACCGCCGTGGCGGTATCCAGGTAGAAGAGATGAAGTATGAGGAACTTGAGCACTCTTGGATTGCGACTGTCAAAGCAGTTGATACAATCACAGGTTCATCTCGCTGGGGAGCGTATGAACAACCGAAAATGAATGGCAGTCGTACTGATCCGTTCGCATTTACCAAAGCAGTTCATAAAGCACAACGAAACGCCATCAAACAGTTGTTACCTGTCCCTGTAATTCGTGAGGTGCTGAACTTCTACCTGAATCGTAAAGTAGGCGGCAGTCCCCAGCAACAACCGCAGCCGCAACAGGCTGGGGATAATATTACTAACGCACAAAAAGCCGCTTTCGCAATTGCAAATCAGTTATCAGAACCACTCGAAAAGGCAAGTATCAGTAAGACAGACCTCTGGAACTATATCAAACGCAAGTACAGCGTAGAATCCAGAAACGACATGTCCGAACAGCAGTGGACACAACTCGCAGCAGAACTTAAAGCTGCAGAAACCGCACCGAAATTGTTTGACGAACTGTGTAATCGTATTAAGCAATTAACCACGGCAAACGAGGAGAGTGAAGTACCTACCGTTAAAGAATCGGACGAAACCGAAACTTACAATGAGTCCGAAACTGAGAAAGCAGAAACCAATTCCGCTAAATTTTAACACAGGAGAAAACAGTGTCTATCAAAGCAGGATCCGCCACATCAAATATCACACCGCCACTCGGAACAGCAATTCCAGGTGGATTTCGTCCGAGATACGCGCAAAACGTTGATGATGAACTGTTCGCGAAAGCACTCGTCATTGAAAACGACTCAACCCGTATTGCTCTTGTCACATGCGACCTGATTGCTGTCACACAGGGAATGGTTGATGTAGCCAAACAACGGATTGCCGATAGGTGCGACATTCCTCCAGAACATGTGATGGTCAACGCTACGCACACACATACAGCGGTTGCAGTTGCTGAACTACTTGGCGTTGATGAGGATACTGATTATACTGATTGGGTGCCGTTGAAGATTGCCGATGCTGTTGAACTCGCCCTGTTGAAACTTGTTCCCGCACGCGTCGGATTTGCAAGTGTCTCTGAAGACCGCATCACCTTCAATCGACGTTGGCACATGAAAGACGGCACTGTTCGCATGAATCCAGGAATTGAACATCCCGACCTTGTCCAACCGACCGGACCAATTGACCCCGAACTCGCAATGATGTACGTTGAGACGGAAGACAACACGCCAATCTCAGCAGTTGCAAACTTTTCGCTTCACTATATTGGCACGAACAACGGCAGTGCACTCTCTGCCGATTACTTTGGACACTTCGACCGTCTCATGCGGCACTATTTAGGTGAAACATGTGTTTCATTGCTTTGGAATGCAGCATCCGGACAAATAAACAATATTGATTTCAGCGGACAAACAAAGTGGACAGCAGGAGGACACGCACAGGCAGTGAAAATGGCAAACGTCCTTGCCGGTCATTTCATCACTGAAATGCAGTTCATGGAGATGCATGATACCTTACAACTCAGCGGAAAACTTGATACGTTGAATTTTGCGAGAAAGCAGATTACCAATGCGGATCTTGAAGTCGCAGAAAAAGTGTTATCTGTGGAAACTGGGACTTATGATGGATATGAAACCGGTCCATTTAGTTGGGTGGTTGGGCAACCAATTCCGAAAGGACTTGTTGATATCTATGCACTTGAATGCCAACGGTTGGCGAAGTTACCCGACCAGATGACCGCACCCCTTCAAGTGCTGCGTCTTGGTGAGGCCGTGATTGTGGCTCTACCTGGCGAAGTTTTTGTTGAGACTGGATTGAACATCAAATCAAAGTCCGATGCGAAACCGCTCTTTCTTGTCAGTTTGGCAAACGGTTATATCGGCTATATCTGCACGGACGAAGCACTAATGCAGCAGGGCGGATATGAGACATGGGCGGCAATGTCGTCACTACCCGATGTCGGCACAGCACCGGCTATGGAAGCGCTTGTTGCTTCATTATTAGACTAAATTTGTTTCTTATGTGTCAATTAGTGGCACTCTAACACCAGAGTTATTTAGTTTTCGGCTTTTCTGGTGCGTTTTATCACAAACGTTTATTTTTTATAGGGGTATTGTAGGTCGGATAGAGCCTGCGAAACCCGACACGTTTTGTTCATGTCGCGTTTCGCAAGCTCTACCCGCTGAATGCCATAAAGGCATTCATAGCGTTGATTTGGACCTACGATGTAAACTCTTTGTAACACTCATCAACTGATAATACTTAAAACTAAATAGCCCTGCTCTAACACGGTAGGCGCGCTGTTAACAATGTACAAGTAATTGTGTGTTTTACTATAGTTACAACCTACTTATTTTATGGTAGAATATAAAATAAGTTCACACCTCTTCTGTAGGAGCGATCTCCGAATCGCGACAAAACACAATGATAGTCGAGAATCGGAGTTCCCTCCTACAGTTCAAAGTGTGCAAGTAATTCTAAAATCCACTATAACAAACCTCTTAAAAGGAGTTTATCATGAAAAGAGTTTTTGTATTTCTCACGATTATTGGTATGCTCATCGGTATTGCGGTGCTTAGTAAGGCAAATCCACCAGATGGATTAGTGCTGCATCTGAGTTTTGATAAAAACACCATCGATGGCAATACAGTAAAGGATCTATCTGAAGAAGGCAATGATGGAACGATTAACGGCGGTGCAACGACTGTTGATGGGAAGCATGGGGATGCGTTGGAATTTGATGGCACGGATGACTTTGTTGAAGTGCCACTGGAAGATTCAATCGCCTTTTCCACTGGCGATTCACTCACAGTACAGGTATGGGTGAAAACAGATGATGAGCCACCAAAGAACGATGGAATTGTAGGGAACTATCGTCCGAGCACTGATGCAGTTTGGCTATTGTCCGTTAGCGGTGATAACCCAGCAACTCGCGGCAAAATGGGTTTTTCTGTCCGGGATAAGGGACGCGCCAATAGTGCAGGGATTACTTCTCCGGACTTCCTGAACGATGGCGAATGGCATGTCCTCGCTGGCGTCCGAGACCAGAAAGCAAAAAAGATCCGATTCTACGTAGACGGTAAGTTAATTGATGAAAAAGACGACAACACAAAGGACATCAACAGCGGACAGTCTATTTGGATAGGAGAGCATCTGAATCGTTTTTACAAAGGACTGATTGATGAAGTGAAGGTGTGGAATCGTCCTTTGACAGCCAAGGAACTTGATCAATCAGGGCAACAACCTGCTCCCGTTCATGCCGCTGGAAAACTGACGACCACATGGGGAACGATCAAGGCAACCCGCCAATAATACCTTTTCTCGCCAAGTAGGAGCGGTTTTTTTAACCGTTCCATAGGTGTCAACTTAAGGATATATCCTCTTGTGGGAGGGGTTTTCAACCCCGATTTAACGCATTAGGTCTCACAAAATCGGGCTTACAAAGCCCTCCCACAAGAGATAATCCAGTATTTTTGTTCTTAAATTGACGCTTATAGGTTTCGCTGCACTTACCCGACCTACGAATTATAAATCAACATCCCAACAGATAATTCCTGCTATTTATTGCATCCGTTAACGAATGTGTAGTCGGCGAATTTTCAAGCAACAAATCCCCAGTATAGTTTCCCGACTGCAAACCTTGTTTGATAGCCTTAAAATCCACATACCCATCGCCTACTTCTGATAACACCCCCGCCTCTGTTTTCTGCTTAAAATGTACTGAAGTCAGATCATCCATCTTGACGTTGCCCCAAAATTCCTCTGGCGGATTTAAGGTCGTTCCATCGGCAAGGTATGTATTCGTTTCGTCATACGTGAGTTGCGACCCACCTGCAACAGCCAACTTCAAGGTTAACGTTGCTGACTGTCGCGCGTTCTCCACAGCAAATATCATCGGATAATCCGGCAAAATCAAAGCGTACCGCTTTAGATTGGCAATTGCTTCATTTTCATCAATCTCACCTTCAGTATCCAAATCAACAAGACGCAACCTCGCTCGTAAAGGACATAACAGATATGCCAACTTCTTCGCGCTGATAATCTTTTGTATATCTGTCTCACTATCAACGGGTGTTGAAAGCCATGGATGCGACATGGCATAACTGAGCGTTAATTCTGCTGCTTTTCGGACAAAATCAGCAACCTCTTTAAATAGAGCAGCATGTTTTGTCTTATTTAGATCAGAACTTTCATTTGCAGCAGTGCTATCCCACACAGCATCACAGATAATTTTAAATTCGACATCGGTATAATCAAACATCGCCTCTTCAAGTTTTTGAATAAGGTTGCCGATTTCAGAGTTGCGGAGATAATCACCTTCGCGAACCTCCATATCTTTAAATCCGTTTGCACCGAATTCAACCATCAAATCATCAAACCGCGTACCATTTTCTATCTCTTTCGCCCAGATATTGGTAACAATCCCAAGTCTTTCAAACATTTTGACATCCTCGCGCTGTTAAGGTATGATATAAAAGAAATCTATAAATAGTCCAAATACATTTCAAGGAGACGTTATGACACAAAATCCAAAATTCACTGATGAACTGAGACAATCCGCCGCACCAATCTGGGAGGCAGACCTTAAGCATCCATTCGTTCGCGGAATGGCGGATGGAACGCTACCAACAGAAAAGTTCAAGTTCTATCTGATTCAAGATTATCTGTTCCTATTGGACTATAGCCGAGTATTTGCTTACGGCACAATCAAAGCACACGATGAAGCGACAATGGCACTCTTTGCAAAATTGCTTGACGAAACGCTAAACACCGAAATGGATTTGCATCGTGGGTATTGCGAAAAATTCGGCATCTCTCCCGCTGAGATGGAAGCAGCACCGATGTCACCGACAACACATGCCTATACGCGCCACATGCTCCACGTTGCACAAATCGGAACGTTGGCTGATGTCATTGCTGGCGTGCTGCCCTGTCAATGGGGTTACGCCGAAATCGGAACCTCCCTCGCCGAACAAGGCGGTTCACCCGAACCGCTATACCAAGAATGGATAGATATGTATGCTTCCCCTGAATTCCTCGCTTTAGGTGAATGGTTGCGAAACCTGTTGAATGACATCACAACTGAAAGCAGTCCTGCCGAAAAAGAGCGGCTTCACAAAAATTTCCTGCTCAGCAGTCGTTATGAATATCTATTTTGGGAGATGGCTTGGACAGAACAAGAATGGGAAATTTAATCCGTATCCTCAATTGGCAGTGAAAAATAAAACACGGTGCCTTGTCCCAACTCGCTTTCCAGCCATATCCGTCCGTTGTGACACAACAGAATATGTTTGGTAATTGCCAGTCCTAAACCAGTACCACCCATTTTTCGCGCACGTCCTTTGTCAACACGATAAAACCGCTCAAAAACACGTGATTGGGATTCTAATGGAATACCGATGCCTGTATCTCTTATATGTACAACAACTTCATCGGCAGCATCTGATTCTGTTTCAATTAACTCCGCCGAAACATCAATCACACCACCATCAGGCATATATTTAATGGCATTGTCAATCAGGTTCACAAAAACCTGCATGAAAAGCTGACTATCCACGTTCACCTGAGGCAAACCTTCAGATATATTCCACTGCAAAGTTACCCCCGCTTCTTCCAATACTGGTTCAAATACATCCAAAATCTGTTCATGGAAATCATTAAGGTGACACATTGAACGTTTTAATTCAACATCGCCCGATTCAAGCCGTGCCAATTCCAGCAAATCAGAAACTAAACGTGAGAGGCGAGATGAGTGATTTAGTATCTTGACAATAAATTC
The DNA here is from genome assembly GCA_965219695.1 of Candidatus Poribacteria bacterium. Lineage (GTDB taxonomy): Bacteria > Poribacteria > WGA-4E > WGA-4E > WGA-3G > MSPOR6. The sequence goes on from CBDCOJ010000031.1 coordinate 56,396, forward strand.
CTTGCGTTTTTTGTTTTTAGTAGAGCCATTGTTCAACAGCGTTTCAGCGTATCCCTGAATTGAAGTCAAAGGTGTTCGCAGTTCATGCGATACATTCGCTACGAAATCTGAGCGAATCCGCTCCAGTTGCCGCACATGGCTAACATCGTGGATAACGATGACATATTCACTTTCAGCATCGACAGGGACAATAGTTACTTCCGCCTCAGACTCCAGCAGATTCCCAAGACGAATTTCTGAAAAAGCAACAGCTTTTGTTTGTTCTGCTTTTCTGAGTAAAGCTTGTAGTTCAGGAATACGGTTAATTTCAATTAACGCTCTACCGAGATACATCTCTGGAAGATTCAACATAACAATCGAGGCTGGATTGGCGTAAGTAATTTCGGATGCGCCGTTTACCAACAACACACCTTCGCTCATGTTGTTCAAGATGGTTTCTAAACGCTGCTTTTCTGAGGAAATTTTTTCAATCTGATCCTGAACCCTATCTGTCATCAGATTGAAATTTCGTGAGAGTTGTCCCAATTCATTATCAGATTTTACCTCAACCTGTGATGTGTTTTCTCCTGCAGCAATGGATTGTGTGATCTGCGTCAAACTCTTAATCGGTTTCACAATAGCACCAGTCACGAAAATACTGAACAGAATTACAAAAATTGATCCGGCAATACTCACTAACAAAAGAATCCGATGCAGGTTACCAAGTGCCGTATTAATTGTTTCCTTTGGCAGTGCTACACGGCAAAAACCTATCGATTTTCCATTTCGTTCAACTGGAAGCGTAAAATAACGGTACTCTGTCTGTGTTGTTGCACTTTTACGCTCAATCATACCGCTTCCATGCACAATAGCACCCTGTACTTCTGGTCGAGAAAGGTGATTCTCCATCTCAATTAGCGACTGTCCATTTCGTTCTGTATCCCCCCATACGATCCCATCCACACCTATGAATGTCAAACGCACTTTCCCTGTCTCTCCAAGTCTATCAACAAGGCCATCTATCACCTGATATGTAAAGTTATCTGTTTCGGGAAGTTCCTCAATAAGAAATTCTCTCGTTAATGCCGCCTGAACTTCCAACTCATTGGTAATACGATTGCTGAGCAAGCCATTAAGCGCTTCACCAAGAAAAAAATACACTGCAAATAGCACTAAAAGCACGATGCCAATGTAGCTAAGTATTAATTGTGTTCGAATATTCATTAGTCTTTTACCCACTGCATTTGTCATTCTGATGTAATCATAACACATTTTTTGGCTGATGTAATCATAACACATTTTTTGGCGGGTGTAAATAATTTGTCAATAGCCATACCACATAACTGGTAGGAGCGTTTTATAAACGCGCTGTTTATGTTGTCTTTGGCTGGTAGGCGCGTTTTTCAAACGCGCCTACCAGGATGGTGTCTTTTCTATGATTTGCCTTTCACCCCTCCTTGTGCTATAATAGGTATCAGCATTCACCTCACAGTTAAAGAGAAACAGCATGACACGTCGCGATTTAAAAAACGGAGAAATACTCCCCAACATTGAAAAGATTCTCATCATTCGCGCGGACGGTATTGGCGATTTGCTGAACGCAACCCCAGCGATTAGGTTGCTGCGGCAGAACTACCCATCAGCAGAAATCGCGGTATTGGCAAGTCCTCTCAATGCACCTGTGTTGATCGGAAACCTTGATGTTGACAGGGTACTCGTGTTTGACAAGCAGGGGGAACATCGTCATTTCTCGGAGCAACTCCAATTCTATCGCTCCCTACGTCGTGAAAAGTTTCATCTCGTAATTGCGATGCAGACCGCTACGCAGTCCAATCTTGTTGCTTTTCTCTCAGGTGCCCCCTATCGCTTAGGTCGCTATCAGAAACGGTTTAAGTCTACACTAACGCATACATGGCACGGCAAGTATCAAAAAGGCGAAACTCACGAAGTCGATAGAAACTTGGAATTAGTACGGCTAATCTGTGAAGGTGAAGGCAATCACCAACTGGTTTTCAACCTATTACCCGATGAAATAGCCAATGCCGAAGCACGCCTTACGTCTTTAGTTGGTAAGGATGATGCTTTTCTAATCGGCATTCATCCCGGTGGAAGTTCTTATGATAAAAGATGGCCCGAAAAGCAGTTTGCTGAACTCGCTGACAGACTCGTTCGCCATTACAACGGCATAATTCTTCTTTTACACGGTCCTGATGAAGCAGATTTAACATACAACATTCAAGAAGCGATGCAGTTTGATGCTATCGCCTACGCCCCAAAGACAATTCGGGAATTAGGGGCGCTGCTCTCCCGTTGCGACTTAGTAGTGTGTAATGATTCTGGTCCAATGCACCTCACTGCAGCATTGGACGTGCCAACGGTAGCCATCTTCGGCCCAACCGATCATGTTGCATGGCATCCGATGAGTGAAAACGCATCTGTCGTGCGGCGCGATATGCCGTGCTGGCCCTGTAGTGCCCACAAGTGCAAAATCGGATGGGAATGCACCAAAAAACTCCCCGTTGAAATGGTATGGGAAGCTATAACAGCTGATAGGCGCGCTGGCCCCTTCACTTAGGTAGGCGCGCTTTGCAAGCGTGCTAATCTTTCTTGTAGGAGGGCTTTCTAAGCCCGATTTATTATCCAAAGGTAGGCGCGTTTACAAAACGCGCCTACCGGGGTGGCAAACCCCTAAATTGACGCCTATGGTACGGTTTTCAACCGCACCTACAAGAATGGTACAGGATGCAAAAAATGAAAATAGCCATAGCAGCTTGGGGAACAACAGGGGATGTCTATCCCGTTTTAGCACTTGCAGAACGTTTACTTCAAAGAAAACATCATGTGCGTGTCTGTGCGCCATCCATCTACAAAAACAAGACTCTTGACATCGGCGCGGACTTCTATGAAGTAGGAGTTCCTTTTGATTTAGCAGAATTTCACCAAACGATGGATACCGTTCTTTCTATGCGCGATCCTATGGCACCAATGTTACTCATCGCGAAGGAAGGCGTTCTGCGTCGTGGCGAAAAATGGTATAACGACTGCCTCGTAGCGATGAAAGGGTATGACTTAGCTATTTGTCATTCCATAGACATCCCTGGACAAGAAGCAGCTATTCGAAATGGGCTGCCCTGGATAACTGTGACGTATTGTCCAGGCTTCATTAAAATCCCCGATAATGCTCTCTATCTTTTTCCAAATTGGAGTCGAACATTCAATGCTATTGTGTGGAAATTGATAAAACTCAGACTTAAATATGCTATTGACCCTCTTTTTAATCAGTTTATTGCATCTGTCGGTGGAAAACCGAGGGCAACGGTGGCATCGGATGAAATGTATTCACCCCATCTGAACCTCATCGCGGCATCTCCTACGCTTTGTTCACCCGCTAACTATCCACCAAACCACAAATTCACAGGTGTATGGCATCTTGCACAGCCAGACTACGTGCCTCCGTCTGATCTCACAGATTTTTTAGCAGACGAACCGCCCCCTATCGTCATTACGTTTGGTTCTATGGGCGGTAGCAATAGCCGTGAAACAACAGATATTTTAATTGATGCCGTCAAAATGACAAAACAACGCGCTATCATACAAGCAGGTTGGGGACTTTTAGGTGATCAGGATGCTGAAGAGGACATCTTTTGCACGGAGTATGTACCGCATCAATGGCTATTTCCAAAGTCGAGTTGTGTTGTGCATCACGGTGGGGCAGGCACAACAGCATCTGTTTGTCAGGCTAAAGTTCCGTCTATCATAGTGCCACACATTGGTGATCAATTCTATTGGGGGAAGTTGCTTTTCGACTTGGGCGTTGCACCGAAAAGCCTAAATCGGCGTAATCTCACTGCTAAACGTCTTGCCCAAAGAATTGAACAGGTTTTTGCCACACCTTCAATGACAGAAAAAGCAGAGATATTGGGAACACAAATGGAATCTGAAGATGGTTTGACAAAAGCGGTTGACCTAATTGAATCCTTTCCCTTGACTAAACAAACGTGAGTTAGATAATAAGACTCAAATCTTGATGTAGGTTGGGTAGAGCGCAGCGAAACCCAACGATCCAACGCCGCCCATGTGAGAATACGTTGGGTTTCCAACTATACGCTAATGTCAAACCCACGTTTTTAATTATCTGAAACAGAATTCGTAGGATCCAACGCCGCCCATAGAGGGTGTTCCTGATTAACAATCTCTTTAACGCCAAAGCGTTTAATCACTACCAAGTACGACTGACCGGACCGAAAATCCGTTTTTGACAACGGACAAAACGAGCAGAAACCCAATTGTTAAAAAAATGAAAAAAATCCTTGTTTTTAGTTTCAGTTTTATCGGCGATGCCGTGCTATCTACTGCCGTTATCTCACCGTTACGAGCGCACTTTCCAAAAGTCCATATCACCTTTCTTGTGGGCCCCAGCGCATTTAACCTTCTTGCTAACGACCCGCAACTTGATGCCACCCTTGTTTACGACAACCGAGGAGAACACGTTGGTTTAAAAGGGCGAATTAATCTCATAAAGTCATTACGCAGTGAGAAATTTGACCTTGTTGTCAATCTACGGGACAGTTTCACGGCACGGTGTATTGGTGCGGAACATTGGGGATTGGTACGCGGAGAGAGAGAACGCCATGCTGTTACCCGATATCTGGAAGTCTTGAGTAAGCAAGGTGTTGACACAACAGATGCACAGCCACACTTACAGTTGACTGAAACAGAACAAGCGACAGCACACAATTTTCTTGCCGAAGCACGTGTTACATCAGAAAGGTCATTGATTGGCATTCATCCGGGCGGGAATTGGGTTTACAAATTATGGAATGCTGAGAAATATGCACAACTCGCGACCGCTTTATCAAAAGAAAAAGAGGTATTAATTTTACTTTTCGCCGGTCCAAATGAACGAGAACTTCAAACACAAGTTGCAGATATGATGGATGCACCGCCTATCCTCGTTGAAACAGAAAACCTGCGAGATGTCGCTGCGTTGATTGCAGCGTGTGATGTCTACATCGGTAATGACACGGGACCGATGCACATTGCTGCTGCTGTCCGAACACCTGTGATCACACTTTTCGGTTCAACAAACCATATTCGCAGCGGTCCCTATGGTGACAAGCATACAGTTGTGCAGAGTGGAATGGAGTTGGGGTGTAATCCGTGCCATCCGGGGCGAAATCCTGGTGGGTGCGGTGCTGGTAGTTGCGCTATAATTGATGGGATTACAGTGGAACAAGTGTTGGCTGCAGCGGAGCGTCACATCACTCTCGGAACTTCTCTTTGAAACCTGCGTAGGCATCCCGTGAGATTGCACTATCAGCGGCGTTTAATCAATACCTCTACGTTAGGTATCTTTCTTCTCTTCCAGACGTTTAAGAGCTTCCAAAGCCTTAGCAAGTTCAGCTTCAGCGCGTTGCCGTGCCTCCGTTTCTTGTTCAACTTGTTTCTCCAACGGTTGCAACCAGACCGAACGGCTTGGATCATAGAGACCGAAAACACCTTCATTTTCACCTAATTCCAGACCCAGCACAAGAGAGGATAGACGTTCATCCACAAATGCTATCTCTTCATACACACCATCCACAAGACGATACCCGAGGAAATAGGGATCAACTTCGTGATACGGATCGTAGATATAATACTCGCGGACACCGAGAACCGATGCATAGAGGTCCTTTTTATGTGTTAGATCGTGCCTGTATGTGCTTGGACTCGCGACTTCCAATACAAAATCGGGAGCATGGCCTTCTTCCCATATCTTATAGGTGCGTCTCCGTTTCTTACTGACCCCAAAGGCAACAAACACATCTGGCGAAACCGATTTCCTGGGGTTCCCTTCTTCATAATACATCAATAGATTTCCAGAGACATGCACATCGTCAACTTCGCGGAAATGGTGTTTGAGCATCTGAATACAATCTATCATGATATCTCGATGATACTCGGTTTCTGCCATGGGTTTACCGTCCGATTCGGGATAGATAACTGTCGGTGCAGCCTTTATTTTCTCCTGCATCCTGCTACCTCCGGTCTCTGCAATAATATCAATTTGTAGAACTATTCTATCACAAGCATCATCGGATATCAAGGGTTTTTGGGAAGTCCGTCGCGAGTTTCGGGTTAACATCGGGTGGCAATCTGTGTCATCCGGGCAGGTTTATTACTCAAGGGTAGGCGCGTTTTGTAAACGCGCCTGTCGGGATGGCAAACCCCTAAATTGACATCCGCAGCATGCCATAGGCGCATGCTACGTTGATTTGGCTGAATCATGCAGAATACCATACGCGTTTTCTGCCTATCACCAATAAAACAAGATAAATCCCGTTAATTTGGTATTCTATGACAATACTTATACCTGATAGTGCTGTCAATCAACGCAAAGAAAAAGGCAGATATCTGAAAGATACCTGCCTGTCCGATAAGCAGCAAAACCGACACACTTTAGTCGTTGAGCAACTCAAAGAGTCGTGCGTATGCTATGGTGATCTCTTTCTTAACTGTGGCAATATCAGCATTGAGACCGTTTATCTCCGACTCAAGCAGCTGGATTGTATAAGCCACCGAGTTATATTCAGATTCTCGCTCGGTGCGATATTTCTCTAAATCCGCAATCACGGCTAACCAGTCTGCGCGTTCTGCATCGTTATCAGCGGCTGCCAGCTCGACTTTGGCACTGGCAATATACATATCCACATTGGTGATTGTGTCCGCAATATAAGAAAGGTCGCGTCTCGCTGTCTCAATATCCGACTGCTTTGAAGCAACGGATTGCTCCAAACGCGTTAACTCTTGTTCCAAAGATGCAATTTCGTCAAGTAACGCCTCTATTTCCGCATCGTTTGCGTTGGCAGTGTTGGTGGGAATCGCACCCAGAAAGAGTGCGATTAACAAAAAAAGAGTATACGCTGTCCAGCGTTTCATGTTATAATACTCCTGTATGGTTTTGTCGTGATAATATTTTATCGCGACAGGATTTAAAAAGATGCTGCAGTCGGCAGGTTGGTTGATGCCCCTTGCCGGCTGCGGCAGCTTAGATTTAAAAGATGCTGCAGTCGGCAAGTTGGTTGATGCCCCTTGCCGGCTGTAGCAGTTTAGATAAGATTGATTATTTTTCGTCAAGTTGTAACTTTTCTATCACCGCATCCGCAAAATCTTTGTCAAAGTTTTGCGTGAGCAGTTCCCTGACAACAGAGATTTTCTGATCGTTAGGGTTATCAGATAAGAAACGTTGTAAGTTTTTGACAACGTGTTGCGTCATTTCGTTTTTTCTTGTCTGCAGGATTTCTCGTTCTTTCTCTGTCGGGAAAATATTGTCAAATTCCTCTGGTGTGAGGGACGGTGTAATAATAACATCAAAATATTGTGTTTCTAATGTCGTTCGCAGTGATGTTATCTGAGATTGGGCATTTTTCTGAAAATCAGCAGTATCAAGGTTCTGCTTGTCAGCATTTTGTAATGTATGGAAGACGCCAGTCTTTGGCGTTTGACTTGCACTACGCCCCGTCAACTCTGGTTGTATAGACCGCAGATAATTTGGGTCTTGTTCCATTTTTTGTTGGAGGTCTTCGTAGAAGGCAATCTTTTCTTCAGGAGTAGCATCGTCAGGTGGCTTCGGTATCACATTCGGAGTCGTTCCAAAGAAGGTATGCAGACGATCTATCAGAGGGTTGATTTTCTCCATTTTCTCATTTGTCGCATCTATCTTTTGTTGGGCTTTATCCCAACGTGTCAAAAGAGCCTCTCTCTCTTTTGACCACTGTTGCCGTTCTTTTTCTATTTCCTTAAAAGCTTTCCTGCGTTCCGCAATATATTTTTGTGTTTGTACACTCGCTGCTTCTGACGCTTGTAGGAGTTCATCCACGTCTCGTAAGTATTCCTTCACAGATACAGTTTCGCCGTTCGGAAGTGTGATCTGGCGTTCACTGATGGGGGCTTCGTCTTGAAAATACTCGTCAAGTAATGCGTTTAGATTTTTTCGTTGGTCAGGGGTTATTGTTGGATCAGAAAGTTGTTGGAATGCTTCATCTATTCTTGCTTCAAGCGGGGTCTGTTCTTTGTTGAGAGGTGTCTTTGTGGTGGAGCCCTTCTCTGTTTTCGTCTGTTTTAACGATTGCCATAAGACAGCCGAACCGACACCCAATAAAAGCACTATGATGACAACCCCGATTTTCTTGTAAGTTGCGCGCATAAGTGTTTCTCCTTTTTTGCGGTTGAATTGCATCTCTGGTCTCCGTGTATCGTGAACTTTAGAATGAGCAGAACCTTTTGAGGTGTAGTCGGGAATCGGAGTTCCCGACTATCCGTGAGTTTCGGCGCGATTTGGAGATCGCGCCTATAGCACATGTGCCGCTTTTATGATGCTCACAAAATAGACACAATTATTCAATCCCAAGATGTTCCAAAATCCTGTCTATATCACTTTGCATACTGTCTATTTGTTGCTGTTGTTTCGCATCAAGTTGTTCGTTGGCATCCATTCGAGTAGAAAGGTTAGCAAGTGCGGATTGTAAGTTACTGATAGCCATCTGCATTTCGGCGGTTTTTGCATCTAACTCCGCTTGTTTTACCTCAAGTGCTGAAACTCTATTTGCCAAGAGAGCTTTAGCTTTTCCCCAGCGGTTCCGAGCACCTTGGGTAGCAAGCTTATACCCCCTTACTAAACGTGCCAATTCTATTCGTTCAGCAATGTGCCCTGACAAGATCATCTTTTCCATTGATAACGTGTAATTAGCACTGGAACGTTCTGATGTCCAATAAGTTTTTTGCTTCCGCCAATACTCAAGGCTCGCCCGGAAACGCGATGCTTCAGAACCGCTTACTGTACCATCCAGACGCCTTTGGTAGTATGATATACCGCGCTCAGCTGTCTCTATTTGATAATCGCAATTGTCAACAACTACTTGAGCATCATAGACACGTCCTCTGGCTTCCCTTATCTTGGTATCCAGGGCTTCCAGCTTGTCTACTTGTTCTTTTTCCGCTGCTTCTGCCTCATCCAATTCAGCCTTGAGTCTGGATTCTTGGCCTTCTAATGTTTCCTTCTCTCCGGTTAGGAAATTAACAGCGCCTTTTGCGAGTTCATACGCATCCTTTGCATTTGTGAAAGCATTCCAAGCTACTATAACTTCGGCGAAACTCGCAAAAGCTAAAATGACAAGTAGCATCAGCGTACTTGTGAGGCCCCAATAAAGTCTCTGTTTCATTCGTGTTCTCCTTTATTAAACTTGATCTGCGAGAATATAAGATTCTCATCCATCTGGTCGCTATTTGCGTCCAGCGGTCATTTCTGATTTTGACAGACCCTAAAGGAGATGTTGGCAGGATAAAGTGAAAAGTTGCTGTCAACTGTTCCCTTTCGGGCTCGCTGGTTTCCATATTTCTATAGCAGCAACCTTGTGTTTGTGCTAAAATGAAAACCAGCCTGTCATACTACTACTATGGCATGGCTACGCGCTGATTGTGCTTTTGTCGTGATTAGCACTGTCAGTGCGCCCCCGCTCGGGGGTGAACGTGCCCAGGTGTAACACACGCTTTCCGTGCATTTCTCACACCTTTTGTAAAGTTTACACAACTTTACAAAAAATGTCAATCACTCTACAAGTGATTTCTCACATTTTTAGTTATTATACAATATTTACATTTTTTGTGCAACACTTTTTGTGTTTTTTGTGCATTTTTTGTATATTGTATGTGGGACTTACGCAATTTATGCATTTTCAAGTGTTAAAGCGTTCAAAAACAAGCAAAATGTGTAAGTCCTAAATAATTGACATCCCATGAATTAATTCTTCTTAGAAATCTATTCCATATCTCACCGACTTTTCAATCGGATGTTGCCTGCAGATGTTCGCAATTTCAGTAACTTCCCTCCTCCCCTGATAGTTCCGCGTAACCTCTTTTTTCGGATTTCAGTTCCTTCTACTAAAAAATCCGTTGAAATACTTCCTACACCTGTTTGAGCATCAATTTCAGCTGCAAAGGTAGAGATAAGGGTTAAGACTATATTTCCAGCAGATGTCTGCAAATTCCATTCGTGTTGAGGTTGTGTTGCTATATCCGCATTGATATTCCCTGCGGAGGTCTTTGTGTCAACACCACCTTGGCAATTTGATAATGTAATATTGCCAGCAGAAGATCTACCGAAGATAGACCCCTTGACTTTGCCAAATCGTAGATTCCCCGCAGCGGTATGGACCTCTACAGGTCCGACGATGTTGTCTACATTAATATTTCCCGCAGAAGTCCTTGCGTTAGACTTACCAGTTATACCATTAACAGATATATTTCCCGACGGCGTGTTTAAGTCAACATCATATTGGCGTGGTACTGAAACCTTAAAACTAATTTTCAGATCACTCAGTTGCCTGCGCCAGTGGTTTCGTCCGCGTTCAAACTCGCCTTTAATTGAAAGATCAGAACCTTTTTGATCGAAAACCACCTTAAAATCGTCAAGTGCCTCTTGGTACACATCCAACCTTTTTCTGGATTCTTTTGTAACTATCACATTAACTTTATCTTCTGCAACAGTCTGCACATCAATATTACCAATCTCTGTATCAATTGTTAAAAGTCCACCTGAATTCACATCAAAAGTTTTTTCAATCCTGTTCGAACTTGATCTCCGCTGACCTGTAATATCTTTGAGACGCGAAGAATTAACGAAATCACTGGTAGGATTTTCTAATAGATTTTTTAGAACATTTGAAGATACGGCAAAAGCACTACCACCTATATTGATTTTTGATGAATCATCGCTAACACTCTTCCCAATAGAGATGGATACGTTGCCATCATCGTAAATAAATCTACTACTTAATCCTGACAAAAGCATAGCAACCCCTATGACTTCACCTCTGCTATTGAGTAAAGGACCACCTCTATTCTTATGAGAAATCTGATTAGAAACTCGAATATACTCGCCGTCTTTTGAGTTGCCTTTTACAGTGCCTTTTACCAACTTAGGTTTTGAAGGATCGCTGATAGTATAAACTGTTCCGCTATGTTGTGCTTTATTGCTAATAGATAGTGGTTTGACACCGGGAATTGGGACATTTAAGAAAGCCAAATGGTCTGTTCGATCGGACATTGATATGCTACCAACAAAATATCTTGTTCTTTTGCCTACCAGTTTGACATAGATTTCAACACCTTTTGGTACCGGGGTAAAGCCTTTGAGGTTCGAGAGGTGGGTTACTATCTGATTGTGGGATACGAAGAATCCAAGTCCCCGTGAAATTGTCTTGCCGTCTGCATCATCTATTTCCACAGCAACAATTGAATTCAATGCTTTTTTCACAATACTCGGCGTGTATTGGGCGGATGCAGGTCCAACTAAGCTGGATAGGGAAAACAACAAAACTGTGATGGATAATAAAATACGTTTCATTTCAAAACTCCTTATTAAAACGGGTATTTCCTCCACTGCAACCGCAAACTATTCAGCACAACAGACACACTACTAAACGCCATCGCAAACGCCGCAAGCATCGGATGCAACTCACGTAACATTAATGGCAAAAACGCAAGCGGAAACAGCACACCTGCAGCAACAGGAATTAACAACACATTATAGAAAAACGCCCAAAACAGATTCTGTTTAATCGTGCGGAGCGTTGCACGACTTAACCGAATAGCATCAGGAATAGCGTGAAGATCACCGTGCATCAACGTCAAATCGGCTGTCTCCATAGCAATATCTGTCCCCGTGCCGAGCGCCATACCGACATCTGCTTGTGCTAACGCAGGTGCATCATTGATACCGTCCCCTACCATAGCCACAAACCCATCCGTCCTCTCTTGTGCTTCTTTGACAGCAAAGGCTTTGTCTTCAGGAAGAAGCTCCGCCATCACATCCGTAATCCCAACATTTTTTGCGATAGCAGCGGCTGTGCCACGGTTGTCCCCGGTCATCATTATAACTTCACATCCGAGTTGTCGGAGTTCAGCGACAGCAGCTTTCGCTTCTTGCTTCACCGTATCCGCAACAGCGAGGAGTCCCCTTACCTGCAAATCTATTGCCACCCACAACACCGTTTTTGCATCCGCCTGTAATCGTTCCGCCTCCGCTTCAAAAGCCTCAGTTGAAATTTTATGCTGTTCCATCAAGGACAGATTACCTATTACCACTTTATTCTCACCAAGTTGTGCAATGATACCATTACCTGTAACAGCGGTAAACTCAGTAGGTGCAGAGGTGTCAATCCCGCGTTCAGAAGCGGCAAGCACAACTGCTTTTCCTATAGGGTGTTCACTTCCACGTTCCGCAGAAGCAGCAATCTGAAGTAATTGACTTTCGTCTCCATCGTTTGCAATAATGTCAGTGAGTGTCAGTTGTCCCTGTGTTAAGGTGCCAGTTTTATCCAGAACAATTCGCGATAATGCACCAACATGTTCTAATGCTTCACTGTTCCGGAAAAGGATACCGCGATGTGCCCCTATTCCTGTGCTGACCATAATCGCGGTCGGTGTGGCAAGCCCTAATGCACATGGACACGCAATCACCAACACCGCCACTAACCGAAGTATCGCAGATGTAAATCCTTGTCCCGCAAAAAACCACCATACGAGAAACGTCACAACAGCGACACATAAAACAACAGGCACAAACACGCTTGCCACAGCATCCGCGGTACGTTGGATAGGTGCTTTACTCTGTTGTGTCGCTTGAACTAACTGAACAAGTCGGGCAAGAGAGGTTTCTGAACCGACGCGCGTTGCCGCAATTGTAAGCATACCACTCTGATTAATTGTTGCACTGGCAACGGTATCCTCTACTGACTTGTCTACAGGCATACTTTCACCAGTAAATAAACTTTCGTCAACAGCACTTGAACCCTCTCGCACAATGCCATCAACAGGCATGCTTTCGCCAGGACGCACAATCAGTAAATCCCCAACGGCTACTTGTTCAATCGGGATATGTTGTTCTTCACCATCTTTGAGAAGACACGCTGTTTTCGGAGAGAGCCGCATCAGTTTTTTCAGGGCAGCACTTGTCTGTCCTTTCGCACGTGCCTCCAGAAATTTGCCAAGTTTAATGAGTGTAATAATAACAGCCGCTGTCTCAAAATAAACATGATTTCCAAGCCCCTGGATATTTAGCGATAAGGCAATCATCACAACCACACTATAGAGAAACGCCACAGATGAACCCATCGCCACGAGTACATCCATATTGGCAGAACGATTACGTAGTGCCTTAACACTACCGACATAGTAATCCCAAGCGACGTAGACCTGCACCGGTAACGCCAAAACAAACATTATCCAGTTGACCCAAGGATCGTGTGCCCATCCACCTATCAACCCCATATCTCTGCCCATGCTGAGCAGGAAGAGTGGCAGCGTGAAAAGGATACCCACACTGAATTGCAACTTTTGTTGACGGAGTTCTTCAGCACGCGCGGCTGCTTCAGAATCCGCATCAACAACGTCAAATCCGAGTGAGCGGATTTTATCAACGATTTCTGCCTCGTTGAGGGCAGACGGATTAAAGGTAATCGCTGCTTGTTCCGTGGCAATGCTCACATTTGCTGTAAAGATACCTGCCATCTCTTCAAGACTATGCGTGATAGTGGCAGCACAACCTTCGCAATGCATGCCCGTAATGGGAAAAGTAATCTGCTCTTGCATTTTTATTGTAAACCTAATAATCCTTATATATTTGCTTCTGATTATAGTAAATTATGTAAATAATTGGGCATATATTCTGTAGGAGCGATCTCCGAATCGCGACGAAACTCACTAATAGTCGGGAATCGGAGTTCCCTCCCGCCAAATGCCAAAAGCGCATTTGGCGTTGATTTGGCTGAATGCCATACGCGCATTCAGCGTTGATTTGGCCAAATCATGCAGAATACCAAACGCGTATTCTGCCAAGCGCATTTGGCGTTGATTCACAGTTCAGATGTAAAGTTAATTGTAGAATCCAGTATAAAAGCGTTTGTAGTCGCGCAATTCATTGCGCCTCTTACATTGACAGGTAGGCAAGACTTCCTAACATCACCAAATTACTGATGCGGTAGGCGAGGTTTCCTAACCTCGCTGGTGCCAGGTATCTTAAGTATCCCTAAAATCTACTATAAATGCACAGGTTCACCAGTTTCCAAAGACTGATTCGCCGCGATAGACAGAATAGCAGTTTTCGCAGCATCAGAATACGGAGAACGAATTGCACTGCCATCTCCAGTGCGAACTGCCTCAATAAAGGTGCTATCCATATCAATCGTGCAATTATTTTCCGGATTCCACGTTTCTTTTCCTTCAGCAGTAGATAGCACAAGTGCCCGACGCAGATGGTATTCCAGCGACCCATCTTCACAGAAGATGTCTAACCCAGAACGCCGTAGTCCGTTGGTTGTGAAGCAAGCAGAAAACATAATCCCAAACACACCGCTCTCAAATTGCAAAGAGACTGCAGACGCTTCCTCAATATCATAATCAGTATCAGGAATGAGATCATATCTCGCGACAGCGTAGACGGTTTTCACCTCACCAAAAAGATAACGCGCCATATCAAATTCGTGTGTCGTCTGTTCCATGAGTTGACCGCCAGATTTCGCTTTCTCACGCCACCAACCCCCGGGCATACCACCCATCCAGTATCCCATAAAAAAGCCAACACGTCTTGAGGCAAGCAGTTCCTGTGCCTTGTCAATAATATCAAGGTAACGCTCCTGATAGCCACAGGCAGTGATGATACCCTTATCCTCAACTTGTGCAGCAATTTCCTTTGCTTCGTCGGCATCCATGTGGACAGGTTTTTCCACAAACATCGGCAATCCTGCAGCGACAACAGCCTTCTCAGGCGCACCGTGTGCGAAAGGTGGAATTGAGATATAAACCGCATCCAATTCCTCTTTCGCAAGCATATCGTTGTAATCTGCGTAAGCCTTGCCACCGTACTGCTCAACAGCCCGTTCCGCTTTCTCAATCACAATATCACAGAATGCAACGAATTTGTTGCCACCAATTTGAGTTAATTCCCGCAGGTGACGATTCATGTTGCCACCTGTACCAATAAAACCTAATCTAACGTCTGACATAAATTCTCCTATATGAAAATGTAATTTATAGTAAATCTAACGAGTTGTGCTAAATAACTATTTGTAAAATATTGTTTCACAATTATATGGCGTTTTGTTAGTTTTTGTCATTAGTTGATTCCTTTTTCAGTCCCGTAGGGACGATATGTTTATAGAAAACGTTGAATCCCCTACGTTTAGTCCCGTAGGGACGATATGTGTATAACACTAATGCAAATATATGTAAAAACCAACAAAACGTATTGTTAACTGACACAAGTCGTATATGAAAATGTAATTTATAGTCAAATCTGAAATACATAGACATTTTCTTTGATTTGTAGTGTTTGTAGTCGCGCAATTCATTGCGCCTCTTATAGTGACCTTTAGAATTAATAGGACATTTTGAGTTGTAGGAGGGAACTCCGATTCCCGACCATCAGTGAGTTTCGTCGCGATTCGGAGATCGCTCCCGCCAAATCATGCAGAATACCAAACGCGTATTCTGCCAAGCGCATTCAGCGTTGATTTGGCTGAATCATGCAGAATACCAAACGCGTATTCTGCCAAGCGCATTCAGCGTTGATTCACAGAAATGTGTCTCTTTAATTTCAAAATTCACCATACATTCACTTTCGTCAAGTTTCAAAATCTCATACTATTTTATTTTTCAATTGATATTACCATTCAAAAACAGTACCAAGCAATCGCATCGGTTCATCACGAAGCCACCGATATATCTGTGGTACTTCGGTAAGGTTTACCCGATGTCTAATAAGCGGAGCAATTTTAATCGAACCTTGCCGAAGAAAACGGCAGAGGTTTTCCAGATCATCGCGCGTAAAATGACTACACTGAAGAATGCCGATCTCCTTGAATTGCCCAACGTTGAAGGTATAGTTAACATCAAAACGGCCAGCAACTAAAAGCAAACGCCCGCGGGTTTTACAAGCTTGAATCATCGGTGTAACCATATCTGGGACACCAGCGAAATCCATCACTGCGTCATAACTACCATCTGCAATTTGCGACTTCCACCCATCGCCACTCGTGTTGAAAACATCTTCTGCGATACCGAGTTGACGCACTTGTTCTAATCGGGATTCATCAATATCACAAACGCTAACGCGTGCGCCCATTGCATAAGCGATTTGTGCAGCAAACATGCCGATACATCCTTGCCCCACAATAAGCACCCTTTCACCGATACGCGGATCAACTCGTCGGCAGCAGTGCATCGCTACTCCCGATATGCCGAAAAGTGCCGCTTCAGCAGAGTCAACGTCATCAGGCAGTTTCAGCAGCAATCCATTTTCCGCAATCGTAAACCTTTCAACATGGTCTACACTCGCGTAAATCAGGTCACCTATTTGAAGTTGTGTAACATCAGGTCCCGTCTCAATAACTCGACCAACGTTCTGATAACCACCACCACACGGTAAATTCTCATCAGACGGGGCATAATTACCGCCGATAAGTTGATTGCGTTCAGTCCCATTGGTCAATCCCGTAAAGACTGCCTCACACAGCACCTCATTCCGAACTGGCGGGGCAGGTTCTTTCCAATCGGTGACAACAGTCTTTTCCCGTCGTTTATCGGGCAATAGTTTAATGACAATCGCTTTCACAGTTTTTAATTCCTTAAAAAATCGATGTGCTTTTGCCTATTAAGTTAACCCATCCCCGCTAATTTGTCAAGTTGTTCGATTTCTTTCTTTGTAGGAGCGATCTCCGAATCGCGACTTAACGATTCACCATTGTTGGAGGGGTTTTCAACCCCGATTTCCATGTGCATCTTATTGTTGGAGGGGTTTGTAACCCGATTTCTTTGTAGGAGCGATCTCCGAATCGCGACTTAACGATTCACCATTGTTGGCGGGGTTTGTAATCCCGATTTCTTTGTAGGAGCGATCTCCGAATCGCGACTTTACAAATAAAATAAAAAACGAAAACTGAAGTGATCGACACATCAACCACGCCTCAAAAATTTTCGACTCTTTAGAATTTCGCAAACACCACCCAACCCACCTACCAACTGAAAACTGAAAACTGACAACTGAAAACTATATTCTGCAAACTTATTGGAAATATATTGGATATCTATTGTTCCAAACACCGCAGAAACTTCTCATCACCACCCATAATCTGTTAGAATATCAGTATGAAAAAACGAAAACGATCCATCAAACACAAAAACAACCAGACTACAAATCTGGATCTTAAACTATTCCGCGACATGTTGAAATTACTTGACGAATCATTTCAGAGAATACTACTGGAACCAGACTCCCCTGACAAACGCAAAAAACTAACCAGATGCAAAAATGACTACACAACACTCCTTAAGACAAAAAATATACTATTTAAGCAAAAAGGTAGTACCTCAATCCAACTTAAAATATTAAAAATTAATTCTATTTTAAGAAAACTGCCCTAAACCCTTATATATACTGGGTTTAGGGCGAATTTGAAAATCATACCGTGGTATGAAATTTCATACCGTACGGTATGATTTAATCAAGGTGATCCCAATGAAATTAGAAGAAAAACACAGACAATTTGCTCTCAAATGTTTCGCACAATTCATGACACGAAAAGAAGTTACAGACGCATTTCTTATAGAATTTGCTGATGACCTACCGCAACCACCACCCATGCAAGAACTCCCAATACTTCAGGAGAATCAGGAACAACATAACAACCATCAAAGCATAGAAGATCAACTTGACAAGGATGAATACTTCGCTATCTCCTTTGATGAATTAAAAGAGAAATACGATTACCTATACGGCAACGAGGCAGATAGCAAATTCAACCAAGACCTGCCCAAACTCCAAGAGCAGATTGAGAGTGAGTATACGCAGCTAATCGAACAGAAGCGGAACACATTACACGCACAACACCTCGCTGCATATCAGAACCAAGTTGATACACACAAACGAGATATCAGAATAGAAATCTCAAATCAGCTACGAAGGTACAACATAAAGAATCCTCAATTTCCACAAAAATATCGCGAACTATTTAACCAAACGCGCAATGAATACCTTGGACGTTACCGAAACGAAAACCTAAAGGACGATGATAAGGTCACAATAGAACTTGAAACGCTCTACGGATATATCAAACAGCAGATATTTGAAGTAAGTGACAAGAAAGACGCTACCACAAACGTCCGACTCGCACACAACATCCTCAAAACAATCGCTACCCACAATCTAATCAAACAAAATGAACAAATTGAAGATATAAAACCGCAGGATACAAAAGCACTAACAGATACATAATCTCAACCTTATCTGATACCATTTCAAAAAATCACTGCTTTTAAAGAAATAGACCGTTCAATGTGAATGCCATACGGGGAATGCCAAATGGCATTCATACCGTTGATTTGGCGCATTCACCAAGCGCAATTCATTGCGCCTCTTACATTCTATAGGAGCGACCTTCTGTAGAATAGGGTAATTTAGTTTTGGTTTTTCGGACGAATTTCTAACATCTGCTATATACCCCAGAACGGTAGGTGCGGTTTCTAACCGCACCGAATTTAGAGCAAAGACCTTCTATTGACTTTCCTTGTAGGATGCGGTGCGGTTAGGAAACCGCACCATAGGCGTCAATTTAGTGGTTCAAAGTTGTCTGCTGCTGATTTCTTTAGTCCCGTAGGGACGATATGTTTATAGTAATGGAGAAACAAAAAAGTCTTGAGCTCCGTAGGAGCGACATAACAATAGTCACATATCGCTCCGCTGGGACTAAAGATGATATTTCATTATCACATAAATCCTCAAATTGACACTTATATATCGGGTTAGAAACCCTTCTAACAATCAGATATATGTAGAAATCAGGACAGGAAATACTTCCAAGAAATGCTAAACTTGACAATTGAATGCTTCTGGATAATCCCAAATTTCTATTGACAGATTGCCCGACTCTACTATAAGATAAAGTCTATAAGCAACTACATATACATGCCCCGCTATACCAAATTAACTTGATCCCACTCGGTAGGCGCGCTTTGTAAGCGCCTAATACCCAGAAAACCAGTTAATTTGGGACTATTCAAAATCTATTTTCGGGGCTTTACAAGGAGCATCACAATGCCCAAACGGGTGAATAAAGCAATTGAATTGTTAGAAGCCGATCAACCAGTTTTCTATACAGGAAGCCACACAACCTCAGACTTGAATTATGATGCAGGGCGCGAGATGGCAAAAACGTGGGCAGACTATATCAACATCGGTATGGAACACGGTTGTTTTGATCTGTCCGGATTAGATAGTTACATGCGCGGGATGGCAGATGGTGGTCCTACGAATAGCGGACACAAAACACCAGCCGTAATCGTTGAATTACCCGTAGATGGCGTAAGTGCAGATGTAATTCGCGCGAACGGATGGCAGATGCGCCAACTGCTCGCACGCGGTGTGCATGGGCTACTGCTCTGCCACGCAGAATCACCGGAGGCAGTCAAGGCATTCGTAGAGGCGTGCCGCTATCCATTTCAGACAATCGGCGTAGGGACGCAATTGGATGTTGGCAGACGCGGTTCTGCCGGTCAAGGTCCTGCCTCACACATCTGGGGTGTTTCCGTTGACCAATATCTTGACACTGCTGATCCGTGGCCCTTGAACCCGAACGGTGAATTGCTCCTCGGTCTAAAGTTTGAAAATAAGCGCGCATTAGCCAACGTTGAAATGACTGCTCGGGTGCCGGGAATCGCTTTTGCAGAATGGGGGCCAGGCGATATGAGTATGTCGTTCGGCTATAAACATCAACCGAACCCTCGCCCACAGGAATTACAAGATGCAAGGGATCGCGTCTTCGCAGCATGCCAATCAGCAGGACTAAAGTTTTTGGAAAGCGCATCACCAGATACGATTGAAGCAAGTATTGATGCTGGCGTGAGAATCTGTGGCTCAGGTGAAGAAACTGCGCGTATCGGACGTACTTATGCTGGCAGAACAATGCCTGTCTAAAAGAGGTTTAGTTATCTTCTGTAGGAGCGATCTCCGAATCGCGACCACTTCTGTAGGAGCGATCTCCGAATCGCGACCACTTCTGTAGGAGCGATCTCCGAATCGCGACTTTCCAATGTAGATATGTAAAATATGCGAAAACTAAAAACCCTACTTTCTAAAATTGAGAACCTTTTTTCAAATAAATTGAGGTAAACTATGGCATTAACAGAACAAGAAATGTTAGCAGAATTGCGTAAATACGATACACCATCAATAACAAATGTGGTAGCAACCTATCCGGGAAATCCGCTTTGTCTTGGACTTTACAACCCGTGGACAGAAAACTGGTACACAGATACCACTATCCGTTGTATGTATCCTGAGTTAGGCGCAATGGCAGGGTATGCAGTAACATGTGTCTACGGCTTACCCGATCCGAACTATTCCGAACTCTCTTTTATGGATGTGGTTGATGCGTTAGATGCATCTGAAAAACCGACAATTTTAGCATTGCAGCAAAAATTTCCATCGGAATTAGCAAACAAAGTAGGATTAGCAGGCGGTAACATGACAGCTGCAATGAAGTCCCTGGGATGTTTAGGCGTTATTTCAAACGGTCCTTCACGAGACATTGATGAAATTCGTCCGATGGAATTTCAGTATCTGTTGAGCGGAATTTCACCTGGACACGGTGCGATGGCAGTTCAGTCTGTCAATGTCCCAGTATCAATAGCAGGAATGGACGTGTCACCGGGCGAGATTATCCACATGGACGAAAACGGCGCATGCAAGTTTCCAGGCGATAAGTTGGAAGCGGTGTTAACAAATGTCAAGGCATTGTTGAAAGAAGAAGGCAACCGAATTGGACAGTTGCTATCAGGTCCAAAAACAGCAAAACAGGTTCGCGCTATTTTCGGCGGACATTCTTACGCCGAAGAGGAAGACGAATAGTTACGCGCTATTAAGTTCTGATGTGATAAATAACACCATCTCTAAATGATTATGTAGCATTATTTCGTAGGTCGGGTAGAGCTTGCGAAACCCGACTTTTAGAGCGATATGGCAAAATCAGTGCCGAATACGCGTATGATATTTGGGGGTGATATTTGTTGGGTTTCGTAAACTTTACCCATAGGCGTCAATTTAAGAACATGTATCTTGTTAGATGACTTTGTAAATCCGATTTAGTCCATACACCTTTGCACCGCAGCCTCGGAGAGGCGAAAGGTGTATAGGGAAACGTTAATCCCGTCAGGAAGCAAGCCCCAGAGGGGCGAAAGGTGTATCAGATACACAAACGTTACTCACTAAATTGACGCCTATGGGTTTCGTAAACTTTACCTGACCTAAAAGGTATTTTGATACTTTGTCATTGGGAGATGGTATTACTTCTGGGATGTCTGGATATGCCGTGCTTGCCATAACCACCATAGTACTGCAGGAATAAGTGGGAGAGTAGTCATTCCCCATAGAACAGTCTGTACACCAAAGATATCCAACATTGCACCGACAGTTGCCGTAGCGATTCCACCCATAAGTGTAAAGAGCGCGAACTCAGTGCCAAAAATGCGTCCCCGAATCTCGTTAGGCGCACGTTGGAGGAGCAGTTGTGTTGAAAATACCCAAGCAATTCCGCCACCAACACTTCGCACAAAACCACCGAAAACTACAATTGGGAGACTCAAAAGTGGTGCAGCAATAGCAAGTCCAACCGTTCCGATTAGATAACCGAGACTGATGCTCCGTCGAAGCGGTTTATCGTCGTCACCTGTCCAATATCTTGCAACAATAGGTCCTATACCGCTGCCGACACCGCCCATACAATACATCAGTCCTAAACTGATCGCACCATCAATTCCAATAACGAAGTGTGTCTTAGCAATTTCAACTTGTGCAACCTGAAATCCAGAAGACAGTAGGAGTGCTATAGCTGCCTTATGCAGGGATATAAAGAGAATATCGGGATGCCGAAACATGTAACGGAGTGTCGTCCACTTTGAACCTTCGCGAACCTCTGTTGTAGAGGTAGAACGCTGCGGTAGTTTAATCTGTAGGAGTAGGACAGCTGAAACGAAAAAGGTCAATCCATCAATTATAAAGGCAGTGTGCACACCAAGTAACCCTGCTGTAACCCCACCAATAGCAGCACCAAAGGCAAGCATCACAGACCATGATGTAGCACTCAGCGCATTCGCTGTACCAAGTTCGCGCTGTGAGGTCACATCCGGTAAAATCGCACTGCGTGCAGGACTGAAAAAGCCGCTTACACCAAATAGAAGCGTCGTGAGGAAGTAAAGAAGCCAAATATCATTTGCATCTTTAACAAATAGAAAACCGAGAAGAAGCAGTCCTCGGACGATGTCAGTGATGATTAAGATATGCTTTCGGTTGAAGCGATCCGCACATATTCCAGCGAGGGGCGCCACAAAGAAAGGGGCAAGCATCCGTATCGTAAACAACATCCCTAATGCTAATCCTGATTCAGTCAGATTATGAATCAGGATAGCAGAAGCGATGATGTTAAACCAATCGCCTAAAAGACTGACAACTTGTCCCGCCCAAAGCCAACGAAAGTTTGAGTTCGTTAGGAGCAGTTCTAAATAACCGACAAGTTTCTCTCTTTTAGCAGATGCATCTTTGCCGTCAACGACTTTATCGGCCGTTACGGCGGCAGCTTGTTCTTTATCAGACAACTATAGCCCCCACCGCTCGTTTATCGGTTTCTGATAAACCTCAATGTCGCCAGATACCACATCTTCGTAGTTGACTGCTTGCCCGCATGCATTGGATTCGTAGATTGATTCGCAGATTGACTTTGCGCGGAGCCCTGCCTCAGCATCTAATTCAGGAGGACGATTGTTTTCAATAGCATCCACAAAATCATAGCATTCAAGGACTACACCATCGGTGAAATTGTGTGGAAAAAGTCGGTTTTTCTCCTCGTCAGAAAGACTTGCCATATATTCACCAATAAGACTCTCCATTGAATGATTAGAACCGTCTTTGAGAATGACTTCTCCGCCTTCAAATGGTCCGTGGAAGATGTCTCCGTTGTCAAGTAGACACCCTTCGCTTCCATAGTAAACGACTTGATTAAACCCGTGTCCCACTGCTGCCCATGTGCATGTCCACAATCCGATAACACCGTTTTTGAAGTTAATTGTCGCTACCCATGTGTCCTCTTGTTCGTTCTTGACAATTTCTCCAGCTTTGGTGACTTCAAGATTCTCAAATTGGCAGACACGTCCATAGACGGTGGTCGGATCGCAAAAGAGAAAACGAAGCGTATCACAATAATGTGCGCCGGAATCCATCACCATACCGCCTCCACCGAGCGTTAGGTCAAGTCGCCAGTGCCATTCACTTTGTGGGTTCGGTTCACGATGACTCGCGTGTTGTGCACAGAACATACGCAAATCGCCGAGCATCTGTTTTTCATTCATCAACCATTCCGCTGTGCGGCGACTCGGCATTCGTCGGATATTCTCCGCAGTAGCAGCGATTTTGCCATTCGCTGTCGCAGCAGCAATAATCGCATGCGTCGCTTTGACTGTAACACCCATCGGTTTTTCTACCATGACGTTAACGCCAGCGTTCAGACATTTAATCCCATTGATATGATGATGCGCGTGTGAAGTGCAAATATCCGCCCCGTCTAAATCTACTACTGAGAGCATTGTGTCGGTGTCGTCAAACACTGCAGGTTTTTTACCTGTTACCTCTTTGACTCGCTCAGCAAAGTTGTCTGCCCGGTCTTTAACTTCATCACACATCGCGACGAGTTCCACTTTTCCAGGTTCTGTATTATGAATTGTAAGATACGCATTGAGATGACCATTTGCCATGCCACCACAACCGATAATCGCAATCCGAATTGCCATGAGTTTCACCTTTTTTCTAATATTGAATTTCTGTGAGTCTTTAATAATATAAGAAACGAAAAGTAGAATACTACAGATACGGATTTTTGGCAATCTGTAAGTTTTATGAATTACTTGTTGATGAATGTTACTAAGAATTTATATCGTAGGTCGGGTAGAGCTTGCGAAACCCGACAGATACTGCATGCAGCTTTAGAATTGGTTCAAACACGTATGATTGGATACGGATACGCATGTCGGGTTTCGCGTTGCTCTACCCGACCTACAGATGACTATACAGAAAACCGGTATGATAGTGACTTAGAAATAGTCTTAGTTGTTACGGAAGGCAATCAACATGGTAGGAAATAAATCTAAAAGAGACTTTGAATAACGGCAAATTGCTTAGAACGATCCGTCTTAGAGTTTGAAGGAGAGATTAGATATTCAAGATGAGAGGTAATCACTTTGATTACCTCTCATGTTATATTACACAGAATAGATATTTTCTATTTCAAGGCAACTACGGGAAGTGAATCCCCAATTTACGGCACATCTTTCGGATTTTGTTAACCGCGCCGCCGACCTTCCTTCCGCCCCGCGTCACACCAAAAAGATGTTGACTGACAACCCTGCGAGAAATACCGAGGATACAACCGATTTCCTCTTGTGTTTTCCCTTCATAGAAATAGAGTTGAACGCAATCATTTTGACGGTCAGTGAGTTCTTTGGAGACAATCTGACGAATCTGTTTTAGGACTTTCTGTCGTTTTGCTTGACGTGCCCTTGTATATTCGTCAGATGGGGACTGATACCAGAAGTGGTCTTCCGTAGTCAATTGGTCAAAATATTCCGGTGGCACCGGAACTTCCCAGAAATCGGGATTAAATTTGGACATAGATAACGACTCCTCAGAGTGAGGCACTGGTACCTATGCCATTTCAAATCAATATTTTGAGAATGGGCAGAGGCACCATCGCCTTAGACACAATACGTTGAGATTAAGGGTGGTGTGATTCAAAGACATCATAATGGTTCCTCCTTATTTAGAATGTAAAATATGGAAAGTGTTAGGATGTCAACAGACATCGGTGAAATCTAATACATGTATCCTACATGCAAAAGTATACAATAAAACTTAAAAAATCGCAATGATTTTAACTATACACATTTTCGGATGCACTTTTGGAATGTTCTACATAAATATTTCCTAAAAATTCATTAGCAAGAGGTAGGCGCGTTTTGATGAAGATTAATTTATTAATTCGGTAATTTTCTGTCCGCACGAGGTGGATTTACTTCCCCTGCTGGCGAGGTTTCCTAACCTCGCTAAATTACCGATTTATTTTCTTAAACTTCATGTAAACGCGCTGATAATTCAGAATTTTGCTGAAAATTACACCATTTTAGCCATATTTACTGCAAAAGTTGAGAAATTTGCGTAAGTCCTGATTAAGTTGTTTGTAGGAGATGAGAGCGTTTTGTGTTACGAAATTGGGGACAGAGGATAAACCTCTGTCCCGGTCAGAAAGTGTGCGACACTTAGTGCCACACCAAAGGGCGTAACACTAAGTGCCACACCTCCTCTGATTTGCTAACATAACAAATACCTCCTTTTCCGCAATACAGCGGTAATAGGATACCATTACCATTAAAAATGATAATGATTCACCTATACACATTTTCGGATGCACTTTTTACATTGTATTGCGAAAAAATAGTAATTTTTTTTCATTTTAAGAATTCTTGAAGCGTAGCATGCAGCCGTGGAGATGTAATTTGATCATCTGTTGGATTATCTGGATCGTCATTTTCCCACTCACTTCGTTCAACTCCCATTGTGTAAATCGGTGCGTCTACATCTGTATAACCGAGATATTGGAATCCTGCATTTTCAAAACATGTAAGTGCAGCATCGTTATCAGGTGAAACTTGTAAGGTGATATGAACAACGTTTAACTCCTCAAAAGCATAACGCACTGCCTCCGTAAGCGCGTCTGTTCCGTAGCCTCGAGAGCGATAACCAGGCCGAATGATTACGAACTCCACAACAACGGCATCAACACTACATCGGAGGAGCATAAATCCGAGCAGGAGTCGCGTGGTGCAAGTTTTAATGGAAAGTGCATGAGTTTCTACATCCGCTGTCCAACGTTGCCAGTCTTCTACAAAGATTTCAAACGTTATTTTTTCTGTATATAGCATACCCCTCATATCAGGTTGATTTATCCATCCCCAAATTTGACGTAGTTCATTCTCAGTTGTCAAACGGAGTTGAATTCCGCCACTTTGAAGACGCTCCAATTTGTATAACTCACTCCGCAAATTCTCCAGCTGCGCCGAATGCATGTCGACTTGTGCTTCCGCTGCACGTACTCTTCGCAGACTTGGGGTTTCCATGAACTGCGCTTGCTTCAGACGATTCTGAAAAAATCTGAGTTTCTTCTCAGTTCTTTCAATAATCTGCTGCATCCCATGAATAACACTTTCCCACTTATCTGGATCGGTGTCTACGTTGTCGGTCAGTTCGGTTTTTTCGTTTTTTATCTGTATTTCGTTCATATCTTCCTTCTGTGAATCCAGAGATACGGAGGTAACTCTCATATCGGAGTGGACTGATATTACCTGTTTTTACTGCTTGTTTGACTGCACAAGCAGGTTCATGGTGATGTGTACATGCAGCGAATTTGCATTCTGGAATATAAGGACGCATCTCTGGAAAATGGATGTCTAACCCTTGTTCATCGTCAATTTCAAGTAATCCGAGCGTGCGGATACCCGGTGTGTCAGCAACGAAGCCGCCAAATTCAAGTGGTAACAACATAACTTCTGTAGTGGTATGTTGTCCCTTGTGAATGCGGGAATCTACCTCGCCAATACGCAATTGCAGTCCTGGTTGTAACGTATTTAGTAAGGAAGATTTTCCCACGCCAGATGAACCAACAATTGCAGAAATTCTATCCCGCATTACTTCACGTAAGTTGTCAATCCCGAAATCTGTCACGATGCTTGTATAAACAACTTTATATCCTAATTCTTCATATAAATTGAGTTCGCGTTGAACATTCTCTAATTTTGCCAAATCCATTTTGTTTATGCAGATTACGGGGTCTATATTGGAGGCTTCTGCAGTGACAAGGAAGCGGTCAAGCATACGCAATTTGAGTGTTGGATGCCGTGCTGCGAAGATGATTAGCAACATCTCAAGATTCGCAACAATAACTTGCCGCCAACCGTCCATGCGTGTTCGTCCGAATTGAGTTTGCCGTGGGAGGCATTCCTCAATATACCCTGCGTTTATTGTAGAAGACGAAGGGGAAATACGAACACGGTCCCCCACAGCAACCAAATCAACGTACGGCATCTCTTTTGTTTCATTGAGGCGCCGCTTTTCCGCTTCAATGAGATGATGGCGCAACGTACAGGTATAGCACTGGTTGCCAATCTGCACTTCATAAGCACCGCCGTGGGCTTTTATTACAATGCCTTCCATATCAGATAGTCTGCCAAAGATAAGATGATTATGCGCCCGGATTCCGCCAGACAATTCGTCCGCGTGTTAAATCATAAGGGGAAAGTTCAACAGTAACTTGATCCCCTGGAAGAACCCAGATATTGTGTTGCATCATTTTGCCAGCAAGGTACGCCACAACTTTGTGATCGTTCTCGGTCAACTCTACACTAAATAGGTTTCCCGGTAGAGATTCTAAAACAATCCCAGGCACACGGATGGCAGAATCTTTTGTTGTTTCCAAACTTTCTTGCATTGTGTCTTGCGTTTTTTCTTTATTTTTCATCTTTTACTCCCTTCTTCTTCAATAAGTTGTCATCACTGTAAATGTAACATTTGGACAATCTGGTTAATTTACTTGAATGTTGATTCGCAACATACTACGAACCGCTATTTGTTCCGAGATGAGTTTTATCACACTGGTGCAAATAAGGAATAGATAGTTAATCTTTAAGTAAGAATTAATCTTAACTTAACACACTGTTGGATGCACTTTAATTAACGAATTGTTTAATAAAAAAGTTGACATACCCCTTAAAAGTTGGTAAGATATTGGAATATTTCGTTACTCGGAAGGTCGTATTCAAGGAGAAGAAATAATGAGCCAAGCGTTACCACTCATAGCATATCCTGACCTTGAAAACCAAGTCAGGGCAATGGAAGAAGATGGATATGCGTATCTGCCACACGTTATTGATGCGGAAGAACTTGCAGAACTTCGCGACGCGATGGATAGGTTAACAGCAGTTCCTGAGAGTTTTGATAGACACAGCGTGCCAGAAAATGGAGAAGGTTTTCTTAACAAACATATAAATAATGCCTTTAATCGTGATTCAGTTTTCCTACACTACCTTGACAAGTCACCTGTCATTGAGTTAGCGGAAGCGGTTCACGGCGGCGATTGCCATGTGATTGGAATGACAGCATGGATGACAGGCCCTGGCCGTCCCGACCAGGGGTTACATTCAGATTGGGTGCCTATCTCGCTCCCTGCTGACGTTTTAGAAGACCCTCGTATTAAAGTGCCAATCTACATTACAACTGCTCACTACTACTTAGATGACCTTTATGAAGACCTTGGTCCAACGAAGTTTGTCCCCGGCAGCCATCTTTCTGGGCGTAGACCTGATGGCGAAACGGAATGGAAAGGGGCAAAAGAACAGAGCATCCTCTGCAAGGCAGGAGACGTTGTGATCTTCAGAAGTGAGGTCTGGCATAGAGGCACCGCAAACCGTAGCGACCAAACCCGTTATCTGCTACAAGTGCATTATGCTAACAGAATGATAACACAGAAATTCCCACCCTATTTGAATCGATTTCAGTTTGATGAATCGATTTTAGAACAGGCGACAGAACGCCAACAGCGACTGATGGGAAATCATCGTCCGGGTGCTTATGATTAATGTAACGGGTAGATTTTCAGCCATTGAACCTCGGATGAGGACATCAGTTTTCCTTGAATAGAAAAGAATCCATCGGGACACCACCAATTCGACATGTTATCAGCGAAGACCCTCACGGGAAGATTATCGCCCTCAGTCTACTCCTCGCTTTTCTTTGGGGCGGGAATTCCCCTGCGATTAAAGTCGGTTTGGAAGACTTACCCCCAATGGCATTGGCATTTCTGCGTTTTGTTATTGGTCTCATTGTTGTCGGTGGATGGGCACTCTATCGTCGTATTCCACTTGGGTTAAACCGAGGCGAATTCTCCCGCCTGCTATTGCTCACCGCAATTTTCATATCCCAAATCATTGTGTTGAACACTGGCACCATGTTCACGACAGCCTCACGTTCAACTATCTTTGTTAACGTATATCCATTCTTTACAGCACTTTTTGCACATTTCTGGATTCCGGGGGAACGACTCTCTGTTACAAAGACGTTGGGAATTATTATCGCTTTCAGCGGAGTGTTCGTAACCGTCGCGCCAGATCTCGGAAACGGTGAAACAAACATCCTTGGAGACCTCTTGGTGCTTGCAAGCGGATGTTTCTTAGGACTACGGGTGGTAGTGACGAAACTGTTGGTCCAATTTATTCATCCGTATAGACTCTTGGTCTGGTACTTAAGTTTGAGCCTACCGGTCTATGCTGTTCTGAGTTTTCTGTTTGAGCGAGGCGGAACATTCCAATTAACACTCGCAAGCAGCGCAGCACTCCTTTATCAAGGCGCCGTCATCGCTGGATTTTGTTTTTTGGCGTGGACAGCAATTCTTGAAAGGTATAGCGCAAGCAAACTTGTCGTACTCTTTTTTGTTACACCCCTGTCGGGAGTACTGTTTAGCCACCTGTTTTTAGGTGATGAATTGACGTTTAGTTTGTTAGCTGGCGCTGTTCTTGTAGCAGCGGGGATTTACCTTGTAAATATGCGGCGATGATGTCTGGTATGTGAATAGCCGTTTTGTTTCTATGGGGCATTGATGAAGGTATTCAAAGCAGTTTGTGTATCGGTTTCAGGATTAAACGTGAGCATGTCCTCATTTCTTGCAGCTCTAATGAGACGTTTATCGGAACTGACCAAAATAAGTCTGTGTCCTTTCATCCGTAAATCATTTGCGTAATCAATTGCACATTGAAGAATAATTGCATCTGTGCTATTGATGGAATGCTTTTCAATGAGTTCCCAGGAGTCAGTTATCTGATCTTCAGTTGGAAATACATGTTCTATTTCGGAGCGATTGGTAAATTCTTCCTCAAAGTGTTGTCTTATCTGATTGAAAAACGTTTCAGTAATTTTATTTTCATTTCTGCGGCGAACAAAGACGAAAATTATTTCGCCTGCACCTTCAAATAAGCATATCATACGGCCTAACGGAACAAACTCAAAAAAGTAGTTGACTAAAGACGACCCTTTTTCTGCAATGTACCGTTTAGCGTATGCATTTGCATCCAACCAGAAGAAATTCACTCGCTTCGTTTCTCCCGCTCTTCCGTAATTGCACTACTAAAAAGATTATCTTCTGGATTTATTCCTTCCTCTAAAGAAAGTTGCTGAAGTTCCTCAGTGGTAAGAGATTGGGTGTCAAGATTGGGTTTTCCGATCGCTTTTTCAATTAATGGGCGCCGCCTTTCATTCTGTGCCCGTACGCGAGCTAATCGAGCGGCTTGGTACTCTTCGGGTGTGAGGGACTTCATTAAAGGTGCTTGAAGTTTTTCTAATTCCTTTTTCACCTCTGCCAAATCCCATTCAAGTTGTTCTATTTTTATGAGTAGTTTCGTTATTGGTGGTATCATAAGTGTTCCTCATTTAGTGTAGGTAAGGTGAGTTTGATAATAAAATGTGAGTGCGATCTAAACACTTTTCATGGCAAAAAAGCTGTATTTTTGTAGCATAACCTGTTAGGTTGTGCCGTTTTTACCAAAAATAACAGAAAACGCTGCAGGTGAAAACTTTTTCAAACTCACGTTAGGTAAGGTGCGTCATGCCAATTACCTGCCGTTGATCAGATATAAGGCGAGGCACAAGAACCTCGCCTTCTTAGATAACAAACAGCATTTAACTACGTATCTGCTCATTTAAAGTAGCAGGATAAATTTCAATATCAGAACGAGAGATGAGTATACCAACGTAAAAGGTAAGCCAGTTCCCGCAGAGTTCAACAGACATCAATTCCTCATTATCGTTGATGTATTCATGAAGTTCTGCCTCAAATTCCTCTTTTCCCTGTGCATCGGTAACGGTGAGTTTTGCTGAGACAACCTCCTGCCGATTGTAGACAACAGCGATTTCCTCGCCCTCATTATCAGGGTCAGGATAATAGAGCGTCATTTCATCTGGCAACGGGTCTTCGAGTTCCTGTTCACCGTCAACAATCCACCGCGATACCTCATACTCGTCTTTCGTTCCAGCAATGTGGTCAACCCCGACTACAAGCTCACCCTCTACGGCTTTGATGTGATACATATAGCGGAGCAGACCATCGCCTTCGTATTTCTTTCGCGTATAAAGCGTAAAAGCGTGTGAGGTGTCCCCTGTCTCCTGATATGTTGTCAGATCAGAAAGTTCAATGATACTTTCAATCGGAATGTCCACCAACTCATGCCGTTCCGACTTTTTATCCTTTTCCTCTTTCCGTTTGCCAAAAAGAGATTTTCCCTCTTTTCTACCGAATAATGCCATATCACCACCTAAAAATAACCCTTGTTATACAATACCAACATAATAACGCCAACAATGAGAAGACTTGCAAATATAAGAACAAACCACGTCGCGCCCGAGGTTTTCTTTTCTACAATAACCCTTTGGGGCTGCGGTGGTGCGCGCTGCGTATTAGAGGTTACAGTCGGCGTTTCGGCAGATGCAAGAAGTTCCTGTTTTATAGCCTCTTCGTCAGGAAGTTCCTCAACAGTGACAGTCTCTACATTTTCACCATAAAACTTATCTGGATTCTCTTCTACATAACTTGCAACAAAATCTTCATCACGATTTGTGCCGGGGTCTACGTAATTCGGGTTCGGTTCAACGCCTTGGCTTTCGTAGTACTCTTTATAAAACTCGTACTCTTCCTGCTTTTCTTTACTCCAATGCGAACGGTCATAATCCCGATGGTGATAGTGCCACAAATAACTATGGCGAATGGAATGGTTATAGTAGTCATGGAAATAGAGACCGAACATGAGGTTATTAAATGCCATAGATGCGTGAAGACTGTAGATTGAATACCCATGCACAGGATAGTAACCACCAAAGTTGTTCACTGTAATGGTTGAGCGACTTTGCCTACGGGCACTGGCAGTTTGTCGGTTTGCTCTTGTGACTTGTCGTTTCAAACTACGGTTTTCAGATTTCAGTTGCCGCACCTGTTTCCGACTTTGTGCCGTGGTTTGACGTTGTTGGCTACGCGTAGCAGTATTCTTTTGTCTTGACGTTGTGTTAGTCGTCTTGGCACGATTCGTTGCAGTCTGTTTCTGTCGTGCTGTGGTGCTGCCACGCGAGGAAGTGGTTCTTGACGTCCGACTTCCGTAGCTGCTGCTTGTGCTTCGCGTGCTGCGTGTTGGCGTAGAACTTTTCGGTCTGCTGTAACTCCTTGAACTTGAACTGCGACTATAACTACGACTTGAACTTCTGCTGAAGCTGCGACCAAAACTGCGACCGCCACCAAAACCGCCACGGCGACTTTCTACCACATCGGGGGCAACACTGAACAAGAAGATAATGACCGCAGCAAATGAAAATATACGTTTACAAGCTGCCCCACTATCTGAAAGTTGTTGAAATATACGTTTCATACTGAGATTCCTCCGCAATGCTTTACACAAAAAACTTGACAATAATATCCGAATTTGTTACACTATTAAAACTTCTTTTAACGTATGTGCCTGTAGCTCAGTTGGATAGAGCGTCAGCCTCCGGAGCTGAAGGTCGGGCGTTCGAGTCGCCCCAGGCACGTTTATATTCCGCTCGGTTAGGGAACCCTTTTTTAATTGGATCAATCACGTAATTGTATTAATGTTATCATGAATAGGAATGCGTGTCAAGGATATTGAAAGGAAAGGAAAATATGGCACTTGATGTCCGTGATTCACGACTATTAGATTTAGTTGATGCAGAAGCGACTGTGGAACAATTGGCTACCGGATGCAAATTCACTGAAGGACCACTCTGGCATGCTGTCGGAAGGTATCTGCTTTTTAGCGACATTCCTGAAAACAAAATACGGCGATGGGATGAACAATCCGGTATGACAGTTTTCAGAGACCCCTCTGGAAAATCAAACGGCTTAACTTTTGATAAAGGCGGTCACCTAATCGCTTGTGAGCATGACAACCGCCGTGTGTCTCGAACAACAGCAGACGGAGAAGTGCTAACAATCGCTTCACATTATGAAGGCAAACGCCTGAACAGTCCGAACGATGTCGCTGTCAAATCCGATGGGAGCATCTATTTTACGGATCCACCGTACGGATTATCTTCAAAGGCTAAATCGGAAAAAGAACTTGATTTTCACGGGGTCTATCGCTTGTCGCCCGATGGCGCAACGTTAACACTGCTTGTTGATGATTTTGATAGACCTAACGGCATCTGCTTTTCGCCAGATGAGTCTATCCTTTATGTTAATGATACCAAACGCATGCATATACGTGCTTATGACGTACAACCTGATGGTACAATAGCAAATGGTCGCGTTTTCGCTGAAGAAGAGGGTGATAACGGAGTCCCAGACGGCATGAAGGTAGATGTACAAGGGAATGTCTATCTAACAGGACCAAACGGTATTTGGATATTCGCACCAGACGGGACACATCTTGGAATTATTATCGTTCCTGAACGCTGCGCGAATCTGGCATGGGGCGGTGATTTTTGGAAAAGCCTTTTTATCACAGCAAGCACATCCGTTTATCGCATAGAATGTAAAGTAGAAGGGATAGCGGTGTCGTAATGGAGGTAAAAATCAAACGCATAGATAAGTCTCTGCCACTGCCGAAATACGAAACCGAAGGTTCTGTTGGATTTGATTTGCTCTGCCGAGAATCAGCAGAGATTGCACCACAAGAAATTGCCTTAATCCCAGCGAATGTTGTTGTGGAAACCCCTCCCGGCTACATGCTTATGTTATGTATGCGCAGTAGTACGCCACGCAAAGTCGGTTTAATGATGGCGCAAGGCTTAGGCATCATTGATAACGACTACTGTGGTGAAGAGGATGAACTAAAAATCCAAGTCTACAATTTCACCGATGAACCTGTAACGATTGAAAAAGGCAGTCGGATTGCACAAGCGATTTTTGTCCGTGTAGATACCGCAGAATGGAACGAGGTAGATCAGATGACGACACCATCTCGTGGCGGGTTTGGCAGTACAGACAAGTAACTTTATGCTCCTAAATGCGTTTTTATAGAAACGCTTATTAATTTTTAAAGGAGCTTTTGTAGAAAACATGAAACAGTATCTTGAAGGACTTCAGCAGATATTAGATACCGGTGTTGACCGTGATGGTAGAAACGGAAAAACCCGCGCCCTTTTCGGCATGCAAATGCGATACAATCTGGAAGATGGATTTCCTGCAGTAACCACAAAGAAACTCGCTTTCCGATCAGTTAAAGCAGAACTCTTAGGTTTTCTGCGTGGTTATGATCACGTCAAACAATTTCAGGAACTCGGCACACAGATATGGAATGCAAATGCTGCTGCATGGGGACGTGATGGCGCACTCGGTTGTATTTACGGTGTTCAATGGCGCCGGTGGCGCAAAGAAAACGGCAGAATTGATCAGTTGGCTGAGGTCATTGAACAACTCAAAGTAAATCCGCATAGTCGTAGACACATTGTTACCGCGTGGAATCCGGCTGAGTTAGATGAAATGGCATTGGCACCATGCCACATGTTTTTTCAATTCTTTGTAGCGGATGGCAAATTGTCTTTACAGATGTATCAACGCAGTTGTGATATGTTCCTCGGTGTGCCTTTTAATATTGCATCCTATTCGCTACTGCTATCCATGGTGGCACAAATAACTGACCTTCAGCCCAGTGAATTTATCCATGTTTTAGGTGATGCACATATTTATCACACACATTTTGAGCAAGTTAAAACACAACTACAACGACAACCCTATCCACTTCCAGATCTCATCATGAATTCAGAAGTTACCTCCATTGATAATTTTAAAATCCAAGATTTGCAGTTGAATAACTATCAGCATCATGATGCAATTCGCGCCAAGATGATCGTCTAAAAAAGAATGAAGATGCGGATATTTTTTAAGATACTTATTGCCATTTCACTTATAGGCTGCGAACCGACAAATACCGATCCTTTTATTGATGTAGTTAGTTTTGGGCATGGCAACTTAATTTCTGTATATTTGATCATGCATAGTCAAGTTGAATCCATAGATGTTAAAACCACTACCACGGGACTCAACATAGAAATTAATCAAACCAAACGCAGAATTAAAACCACTAATGTTGAAATTGTGGAAAATGTCATGCATGCTGCCAATGATGCTATCAAACTTATTGGAGCCACAGAAAACTTATTGCTTACGGGTATTGGAAAAGTAGAAGATACGGTCATCCTTCAATTCCAAAAGACGTTCGCCAAGAAGCCGCAGCCAAAACACTTTCCATCAGGACGTGCCATAGCTGAAAATTATACGACACGGAACGGAGATCGCATGAAGTTTAGAGCGTTCCGAAGTGAAAACAAGTTATCTCTTGTTTTGTCTGTTCAACCTAAGGACATTGACTTTATGCAAGAAATCTCCGATGTTCCAATAAACCTATTCGATTTCGCCAACAATGCGTTTAATGTGGAATTTAATACAGGCACACGAATGATTAAACACAGTTTTTCACTTGAAAAAGTTGTAAATGTCAATGAAAAAGTTGTAAATAATGGTATAGGTTTGCATTTCGGATCAAGACTAATCATGGGTTCTATTTTTCCAATAACTTCTGTGAACTAAACATCGTTATATTTTCTATTATTAGGTGAATTCAATGACCAGAATAAAAGGTCTGATAACGCTCTTCATAAGCCTCACGATAGTACTCAGCGGATGTGGGAAACCCACCCCCGGTTACAAAATCTATAGGATTAACGATACCCTTTTAGTCTTTTTGGCTATGAACAACAAGTCAAAAATTGTTGATACGAAAATTAACAACAAAGAATTACATGTAGAGATTGCTAACGGTAAAAAGATTGACCAACGTGTAACAGCATTGGATAAGGTATATAAGTTTCCAATAACTGAACCCAATGAAACCCTTGAAATTCACGGCACAAACAGGATAAATAGATACGGTGTCGTCCATCTAACAGTGTCTTCTCCTATACCCGGAAACAGGACAACGTCCTTTCACTGGAGTGGTTGGGAAATAAAGGGTTTGCAGATGAAAGCTGGACCCTTCACAAATTCTGGTGCCTTTCGGGTTGGAGACAGGATAACGGCTTACTGTTATCTTCCAGAGGCGAAAAAACCAAAAAAGAAAAAACCTATGTTTTGGATTAATTTTGATGTAAAACGGACATCCGCAACTATGACCGCTAACACCTTTGAAGATGGCATGATAAATATAGAAACATACAACGCCAAATCCAAAAAACTAATTCGTAAGTTGAGTTTTCCACTTGATGATCTTGCACCTCATGAAACAGTAGAAGTTGAAGATAAAAAGAAATTAGGTGATGATATTCATATTGCATTTTTGAAGGTTGTTCCAAAGAAAAACGAAATAATAAGGATTGTCCCACAGAAAAGCCGACCAACTAACCAGCCCTTTTTGAGAGACCGTTAATATCTATTTCCCGCGTAAAATCAGGGCCAAGTAATACAACCTATGTATTTTCCAGAGGAGTACAAAAAAATATTGCAAATCTCAATAATTGCCGCCATAGATAAAAACCGGCTCATCGGCAACGGACCACACATCCCTTGGCGTTTACCTGCTGACCTCCAACATTTTCGGGATATGACAATCGGTAAACCTGTCGTAATGGGACGTAAAACCTTTGAAACACTACCTCGTCCGTTGGCAAAGCGACAAAACATCATCCTTACACGCAATCAAGATTATGAAGCCCCCAAAGGTTGTATTGTGGTTCACTCAGTCGAGGATGTCATCAAAACTACGGAGACACTCTCTGAAAACGACAGGTCGGAACTCATGATTTGTGGAGGCGCGCCTATCTACGCTGCATTTTTACCGCACGCTACTCGGTTCTACCTCACCCAGATTCATGCTACTTTTGAGGGAGATGTCTATTTTCCCGACTTTGATTGGAATGAGTGGGAAGAAACAAAACGTATTGACTGTGAAGCAGATAAAAAAAACCCATATCCCTACAGTTTTCTATTTTTAGAAAAGAAGTAAGGTAGGTTGATCGTTGATCGGAACTATTCAACATTCGCGAACATTTTTTGTTGAAGGGAAACCTTGTAAGTCCGATTTAGTTCAAATAAATTAGCAGTAATCCGTTTGTAATGACGTAATTTTAAAAATTATGTAGGTTTGTAGTCGCGCAATTCATTGCGCCTCTTACATTCCCTTCGTATCAAAATCTCATAAATGCAATTTTATTTAGAATTGGTATTATTCTTTATGGAGTAATCTGTGTTAAACGTGTGCATGCTTTCCGGTTCATTTGAATACGACTCCGAAGAGTCATTGACCATTTTCAAAACGTTTGTTGAGAAAAACTACCCGATCCAAGCAAATCTGATTGTCTACGAATCAGAAGACGATAATCCTTCATTAGATGCATTAGATGATGCAGATGCCTTGTTAGTATTTACGCGTCGCCTCAATACAGAAGGGGAATCGCTCAGACAATTTCAGGCGTATTGCGAACAGGGCAGACCACTTGTGGGCGTTAGAACGGCAAGCCACGCGTATCAGAACTGGTTGGAATTTGACAAGGTCGTGTTGGGTGGAGACTATCAGGGGCATTACGGACACGGTCCTATAGTTGATTTAGAAACAATAGCACCCGAATATCCAATTCTGAAAGGTATTCCAAAATTTGAAAGTTATGGCAGTCTTTACAAAAACCCAGCACTTCGTGATGATACCTCCGTACTGTTGATGGGACACACAAACGAACATTCGGAACCCGTAGCATGGACGCGTTTGCATAATGGTGGACGCATCTGTTATACTTCATTGGGACATCAAAAAGATTTCGAATTAGAGCCTTTTTTACGATTTCTTGCACAAAGCATTCTCTGGGTATCAAAACAAATTTAGGGAAAAGATTTTGGAAATATGGAAATACTGACGATTGTGAATGGCGACATCTATACCCCGACACATTACGGCCCGGGCAATCTCGTCATTCACGGTGATACAATTTCAGCAATAACTAAAGAGCAACTTCCGCCATCAGACAACGTCATTGATGCTGCAGGGAATCTTGTAATCCCCGGACTGATTGATGGATTGATTCACGGTGGCGGTGGCTACGACAGCATGACGGGTAAAGTTGAAGACATTGAAACGATAGCACGTGCACATGCTGTTAACGGAATTACGTCGTTAGTAGTAGGCATCTCCTCTGGGAGTATGGAGCAGATCAACGCATCCCTAACAGCAATTGCCCAGGTCGTTGACCAACCAATAGCAGATGGTGCGCGGATTATAGGGTCGTATGTTGAGGGCAAATTCGGCAGTCTTGCAAAAAATGGTGCACAGAACGCCAAATACATCACGCCTCCAAACTTTGAAGAATTCCACGCAATGTGGGCAGCCTCTGATGGCACTTTAAAAGTAATTTCTGTCGCCCCAGAAAACGATGAAAATTTACAGTTTATCAAACATCTCGCTGAGTACAAAGCAGACGCCTATAACGACATTGTTTTAGCAATGGGGCACACAAATGCCACGTATCAACAAGCGATGGATGCCATCAATGCAGGCGTTACCCGTGCCACACACACCTACAACGGCATGAGCGGCATGCACCATCGCGACCTTGGTGCACTTGAAGCCGTTTTCGCACACCCTGATGTCCACGCTGAATTGATAGTTGATGAGCACCACGTTCACCCTTTCTGGGGCAAGCACCTGATCCAACATAAAGGAATTTCAGGGGTCGGATTGATTACAGATTGTACTGAACATGCGGGGCTAACAGCAGAAGAATGGCAGAAAGATGCTGCCTATGAAGCTGAACACGACGCGTATCGACTCAATATAGCAGCAGATTCAGATACCCCCAAATACATAAAAAACGATGCGATGTGGTTAGATGTCGGGAAACCTACTGAACGACTCGCAGGTGCAATCATTACCCTTATGGACGGTGTACGTAACGTTGTGGGATGGGGATTTTCTTTAGAAGATGCTTTGACGATGGCGACATTAACACCTGCTCAAAATTTAGGTATAGATGATCACATAGGTTCAATTGCACCGGACAAAACCGCAGATATAGTTATCGTTGATGAAAGTTTGAACGTGCAGAACGTAATTCTGCGTGGAAAAGTGATTAAATCGTGATAATTTAGCAATTTTACAATAAATCTCTAATAATTTACATAATTTTTCCAAATTAACTTGACAAAAGACACAAATCGCATTATAATTAAAGTTTTGTAGTGTTATAACAAATTTGTTCAGAGAGAAACACAGGAGGCATTCAATTTGGAAGCAGTCTAACGTCGTTTTTCACAGCAACGTTAATGTGTTCGGTTGAAGCGTAAGCCCTGTGAGGGCTTTTTTCTTTGTCTATAAGTTGTCATTATGTCAACGAGGTGTGAACATGCCAACAATTAATCAGTTAATTAAAAAACCGCGTAAAAAATATCGTAAGAAAACGAAGTCACCGATTCTGCAACAATGTCCGCAGCGCAGAGGTATCTGCTTACAAGTGAAAACGGTAACACCAAACAAACCGAACTCTGCTTTGCGGAAAGTAGCACGGGTCAGGTTTACCTCTTCTGCTGATGAAGCCACCTGCTACATTCCAGGGATAGATCACAATCTGCAGGAGCACTCAGTTGTGTTAGTCCGCGGTGGGCGAGTCAAGGATTTATCCAATGTCCGATATCATATTGTGCGTGGTAAATTAGATACTGCTGGCGTAGAAAACCGTCGCCAGGGACGTTCTAAATACGGAGCGCGGAAACCCAGTTAAGTAACTGGCAATATAAATTTCATCGTTGTTCAAGGAAACGCGATAGATTGTAATACCGGTAAGAGAGTGAGTCGCTCTCTCAATTTCTGGAGGAGTAATAAATGCCGAGGCGTGGAAACGTCGCAAAACGGGATGTGAGTCCCGATGCCGTTCACAACAGCAAATTAGTTTCAAAGTTTATTAACCATCTGATGTGGGACGGGAAAAAGGGCACCGCACAACGGATTGTGTACACAAGTTTTAAGATTATTGAGGATCGAACACAAGACGACGGTTTTGACGTGTTTCGTCAAGCCATCAATAATGTGAAACCTGTGCTGGAAATTCGTCCACGGCGTGTTGGAAGCCAAACCTATCAAGTGCCGGTAGACGTAAAAACTGAACGACGAACAACATTAGCAATTAACTGGATTATCCAATCTGCGCGGAGTCGAGGTGAAAAGGGGATGCCAGCGCGGTTAGCAGGTGAACTCTTGGATGCATCGCAGAATGAAGGTGAAGCAATTCGTAAGAAACAAGAACAGCACCGCATGGCTGAAGCGAATAGAGCCTTTTCACATTATAGATGGTAATCAAATTATATTTGTAAAATAACATAAAACAACACGAAAAATTGTAAGACGATGTTATAGAGACTAAATAAATGAGGAGTCATTAAAACTGTGTCGGACAAAAATCAAAGGATGCCACGCCACTCAACCCTATCAAATACGCGGAACATCGGTGTTATGGCGCACATTGACGCGGGCAAAACAACCGTAACCGAACGAATCTTATACTATACAGGTAGAGTTTATCGGATCGGCGAGGTTGACGATGGCACGACCACAATGGATTGGATGGTGCAGGAGCAGGAACGCGGCATTACAATTACTGCCGCCGCAACTACCTGTAACTGGAAAGAACACCATATTAATATCATTGATACACCAGGACATATTGACTTTACAGTCGAAGTGGAACGTTCCCTGAGAGTTCTGGATGGGGCTGTCGCTGTGTTCTGTGCGGTCGGCGGCGTTGAACCGCAATCAGAAACCGTCTGGCGACAGGCAGATAAATACGAAATCCCTCGCATCGCTTACATCAATAAGATGGATAGAACCGGCGCAGACTTCTTCCGAACTGTTGAAATGATGGGTGAACGCTTAGGCGCAACTGCCGTGCCTATTCAACTTCCAATCGGATCCGCTGAACAATTCAAAGGAATTGTTGACCTTATTTCTATGAAAGGACAATTGTGGGACGAAGGAAGCCTCGGTGCTGTTATTCATGAAACTGACATTCCCGCAGAAATGGAAGAAATGGCGCATGAATATCGCGATCAGTTATTTGCAGCAGTCGCAGAATGGGATGATGAACTATTAGAGAAATACCTTGACGGTGTTGAGATTACTCCCGAAGAAATTAAAACTGGATTGAGGCAAGCAGTACTCAGTAGCAAAGTCGTTCCAGTACTTTGCGGAAGCGCATTAAAAAACAAGGGAGTCCAACCGCTTTTGGATGGTATTGTTTCTTATCTACCTGCCCCAACAGATGTTAAACCTGTTGTTGGTTTTAATCCGAAAACTGAGGAAGAAGAACCTCGTCCCGCAGACAAAAAAGCACCATTCTGTGCGCTTGCATTCAAAATTACTACTGACCCACACGTCGGGAAACTGACATACTTACGCGTTTACTCGGGTGTATTAAACAAAGGTGATACTGTTTACAACAGCAACAGTGAAAAATACGAACGCATTGGTAGATTAATGCAGATGCACGCTAACAAACGTGAAGAACACCAGTCTGTTAG
The DNA here is from genome assembly GCA_965219695.1 of Candidatus Poribacteria bacterium. GTDB lineage: Bacteria > Poribacteria > WGA-4E > WGA-4E > WGA-3G > MSPOR6. The sequence goes on from CBDCOJ010000031.1 coordinate 98,107, forward strand.
CGCTGGAGACATCGTTGCCGCAATTGGATTAAAAGATTTAAGTACTGGTGACACTATCTGTGATCCTAAAGCACCAATTGCTTTGGAAACCATGGTGTTTCCACTACCCGTTATGTCAGTGGCAGTTGAGCCACGTTCACAATCAGATATTGATAAGTTGAATCTTGCGCTCTCAAAATTGGCAGAGGAAGATCCAACCTTCAAAGTTCATCAAGACCCAGACACAGGTCAAACGCTACTATCTGGCATGGGTGAACTTCACCTTGAAATCATTGTGGATAGGTTAGTGAGAGAGTTTAACGTTTCCGCTAACGTAGGTTCGCCTGAAGTGGCATATCGTGAAACGCTTCTAAAACCAGTAAAAGCAGAAGGAAGATTTGTCCGACAGTCAGGTGGTAAAGGTATGTTCGGGCATGTTGTCATTGAGGTGACACCACTTGAAAAAGGCACTGGTTTTGAATTTAGTGATAAAACAAAGGGTGGGGTTATCCCTCAAGAATACATCCCAGCAGTTCGAAAGGGCATTGAAAATGCAATGAACGTTGGCACTTTAGCCGGTTACCCTGTTGTTGATGTAGAAGTTCGCCTTGTAGACGGTTCTTTCCATCAAGTAGATTCGTCTGAGATGGCATTTTCGATTGCCGGTTCAATGGCGTTCAAGGAAGCTGCAAAACAAGCAGGTTCGGTGCTACTTGAGCCGATCATGGCAGTTGAAGTTATAGTACCGGATGAATACCTCGGAAAAGTGATCGGTGATCTTAATTCTCGACGCGCCCATATTAGAGACACAGAAGTACATGAAAAATCTCGGATTCAAGTCGTTCGAGTAGATGTACCGTTATCTGAAATGTTCGGTTACGTCAAGGCACTTCGTTCGCTGACACAGGGACGTGCCAACTATTCTATGGAATTTGCACATTATAGAGAGGTCCCAACAAGCGTTGCAGAGGATTTGATTACAAACACGACATCAACATCATAAAACATTATAGTGCGTTCATCTTTAGATGTTATATTGAACGCTATTAATTTTGACGAAATGTTTCAAACAAGATATTTGCTGACATAGCCAATATCTAATATTGATTGCTTCAAAAAATAAAAGTGGCATGCCAAGTGAGATAATAATCACAAGGCTATTGTGAAAGTCCGAAACATTCGGACACAGTGAAACACGTTGCGCGCCTACTAAGCGCGCCTATGAGAACATAGATATAACTCGGGTTTAGCGATATTTAAAACCCTTTATATATAACCTATAATTGGAGTTTGGACAGAATGGCAAAGCAAGCTTTTGAAAGGACAAAGCCACACGTTAATATTGGTACTATTGGCCACGTTGACCACGGTAAAACAACGCTTACAGCAGCAATTACTATGGTCTTATCAAAACTCGCTGACAAAGACTATGTCATGACCTATGAGGACATTGACAAGGCACCCGAGGAAAAAGAACGTGGCATTACGATTAACACCGCTCACGTTGAATACGAGACGGAAAACCGGCACTATGCCCACGTTGACTGTCCTGGGCACGCAGACTACATCAAAAATATGATTACGGGTGCCGCCCAAATGGACGGCGCTATTCTGGTTGTCTCCGCAGCGGACGGTCCTATGCCGCAGACACGTGAACACGTGCTGCTGGCAAGGCAAGTCAACGTCCCATCCTTGGTCGTCTTTCTTAATAAGGCAGACATGGTGGATGACGAGGAACTGCTTGAACTCGTTGATCTGGAAGTCCGAGAATTGTTGACTGAATATGAATTCCCAGGTGACGATACACCTATCATATCAGGTTCCGCTCTTGAAGCAATGGAATCTGCTGGTGATCCAACGAGTGAACAATGTAAACCGATTCTTGACCTCATGGCATCTGTTGATGAGTTCATTCCAGAACCGGTACGGGATACAGAAAAACCTTTCTTGATGCCGATTGAAGATATCTTTACGATCAGCGGACGTGGCACTGTTGTCACAGGTCGTGTTGAACGGGGTATCGTTGAGGTCGGAAATACGGTCGAAATCGTCGGGCTGCGCGACACCACGGATACCGTTGTCACTGGTGTTGAAATGTTCAATAAATTTCTTGATGAAGGTAGAGCAGGCGACAACATCGGAGCACTGCTTCGAGGTATTGAACGAGATGATGTTGAACGCGGGCAGGTTTTGGCAGTACCCGGAACAGTTAAACCCCACACCAAGTTTGAAGCGGAAGCATACATCTTAACAAAAGAGGAAGGTGGACGCTGGAATCCGTTCTTTAGTGGGTATCGTCCGCAGTTTTATTTCCGGACAACTGACGTTACCGGTGAAATGAACCTGGCTGAAGGCATTGAAATGATTATGCCTGGGGACAACGCTCAGATTACTGTTGAACTGTCTAAGCCAATTGCAATGGAAGAACAACTCCGATTTGCTATCCGTGAAGGTGGACACACTATCGGAGCTGGTGTTGTCTCTAAAATCCTTGAGTAACGGGAGTTGTAGGATACGTTCCCTCGGTTAGTGTGGCACACAACGTGTTTATGTATCTCGTCGGGACGTTCAAGGCTAATAGGACAATGGTTGATTAGATTAGCCATGAGAGTTCCGACAAGATACTTGTTAAAAATAAAACACGGGGAACCACACCGTTACTCTGAGAAGAAGGAGCCAAGAGATGGACAATCAAAAAATTCGCATTCGGCTCAAAGCGTTTGATCACCGTTTACTTGACCAGTCTGCGAAGCAAATTGCGGTCACCGCAAAACAGACCCAGGCGAGAGTTTCAGGTCCGATTCCGTTGCCGACAAAAAAACACATCTATACTGTTCAACGTTCAACTTTCAAAGACAAAAAATCGCGGGAACAGTTTGAGATGCGGATTCACAAACGGTTATTGGATATTCTGGAAACCGCTCCAAAGACAGTTGATGCACTGATGCGGCTCGATCTCCCCGCTGGGGTTGATGTCAAAATCACATTACTCTGAGGGAGGTAGAAATGGTTAGTGGAATTATCGGCAGGAAAGTTGGGATGACCCAAATCTTTGAAGATTCTGGGGAGGCAATTCCCGTCACTGTGATAGAAGCTGGTCCATGTCCAATTGTTCAGGTGAAAACGCAGGAACGGGATGGTTATCAGGCAGTACAATTAGGGTTCGGCAAACGGAAAGAAAATAAGTTTAACAGCCCAATTCGCGGGCACTTCGCTAAGGCCGATGCACCACCCACACAAGTACTTAGAGAATTTCGGGTAGAAAGTCTTGAGGGGGTCACAGTTGGAGACACTGTTGATGCAAGTTTGTTTTCAGAGGGTGAACTTGTAGATGTAACCGGCACTTCAAAAGGACATGGATTTACCGGTGTTGTTAAACGTTGGGGATTTAAGGGCGGAAGAAAGAGCCACGGCGGTGAGCAAGATCTGCGTCGTCCGGGTTCTATCGGTGCAAGTGCTACTCCGTCACGTGTTTTTAAAGGAAAGAAAATGCCAGGTCGCTACGGTGCTAAACGACACACCGTCCAAAATCTGCAGGTTATCCAAGCTGACGCTGAACGAAATTTGTTGGTTGTTAAAGGAGCAATCCCAGGTCCACCTAAAGGATTTCTTTTAATCAGGAAAGCCGTTAAGGTTACTGGAACAGACAGTACTGAAAGTTAACTTGGTAATAGTTATTCCTTCAATCCCAGCGACTTCCAGAGAAGAGCAAGATAATTAATGCCAAATTCAGCACATCGGAGAAATAAATAAGATATGGCAACTTTAAACGTACACAATCGTTCAGGAGAAGTACTTCACGAGAAAAACCTCGCGGACTCGTTTACACATGCTGAGGTTAATACAGATGTCGTTCATCAATGTGTGGTGGCTTACCTTGCTAATCAAAGGAGCGGTACGGCATCAACCAAAAGTCGTAGTGAAGTTAGAGGAAGCGGTAGGAAATTATACCGTCAAAAAGGAACTGGTAGAGCACGTGTCGGAGATGCAGGGTCTCCCATTCGGGTACACGGTGGGGTTGCATTTGGTCCGAAACCTCGCAGTTTTCGTCAGCGTACCCCTAAGCAGGTGCGACGCCTCGGTTTAAAAAGTGCACTCGCTGATCGATTCCAAAATGAACAGTGTGTTTTGATTGAAGATTTCACACTGGAACGTCCCCGAACAAAAGAGATTGTGTCTCTCCTAAACGCATTGAACTTGGAGGGAAAGGTCTTGTTCGTTCTTGACGAACATAATCCGAATATCTATCTTTCCCTAAGGAATATTCCAAAAGTTAACAGTTGTACTTGGGATATGCTAAATATATACCAAGTACTGTGGCATGATAAACTCGTCATCACAGAACGCGCTGCAGAAAAATTAGAAGCGAAATTCGTAGATTCTGAAGGTTAATGTTATGAAAGATAAATATAAAGTTATTTTGAGACCACACATTACAGAAAAAAGCACGCTTCTTCGCGAGGATAATAAGTACTCGTTTGTTGTCAGCCGAGACGCAACGAAAACAGACATCCGCCGTGCTGCTGAGGAGTTGTTTGAGATTCAAGGGAGCATCATTAACGTTCACACGATGCAAGTGAAGGGTAAAATGAAAGGTAGAATAAACCGTTACCAACGTGGACGACGCCCCCATTGGAAAAAAGCCATTATTACCGTGGAAGAAGGGACTCGTATCCCAGTCTTTGAGAGTATCTAAACTTTGCTTCGTTCATGCATGGTGCCGCGTGTCAATCGTTGGGTCTCATGAAAGAATGTTTTAACAAGAGGAATTAAAAGTGGCAAAAACATATAAACCTATCACGCCGAGTCGGCGGTTCATGACTGGATATACCTTTGAAGAGATTACACGCCAGAAACCAGAGAAATCACTCGTCAAAGGCACCAAGCAAAATGCTGGACGGAACAGCAAAGGGCGTATAACCGTACGAAGACGAGGTGGCGGACACAAACGTCGATATCGCGTCATTGATTTCAAACGCGATAAGTTTGGTATCCCAGCGAAGGTAGCCTCAATTGAATATGATCCAAACCGTTCTGCTCATATCGCATTGCTCCACTATGCAGACGGAGAAAAGCGGTATATCCTTGCTCCTGTCGGTCTTCGGGTTGGCGATAGTGTCACATCTGGACCAGATGCAGAAATCAGTGTCGGAAATGCCTTACCCCTCGAAAATATTCCATTAGGTTCCTCAATACATAATATTGAGATGCAGCCGGGTAAAGGTGGACAACTCGTGCGTAGCGCAGGTGGAGCAGCACAGTTAGTTGATCGTGAAGGAAAATATGCACGTATCCGTTTGCCTTCCGGTGAAGTGAGACTTGTTCCAGTAAATGCAATGGCAACTATCGGACAAGTTGGAAATGTTACGACTATCGTTATCGGTAAAGCTGGGCGTTCAAGATGGTTAGGAAAACGTCCAAAGGTTCGAGGTGTAGCGATGAATCCGGTTGATCACCCACACGGTGGTGGTGAAGGCAAAAGTTCCGGTGGAAGACACCCTGTTACACCTTGGGGCGTACCAACAAAAGGGTATAAAACGCGAAACCCGAAAAAGAAATCGAGTCGATATATTATGGGAAGGCGTAAATAGTGGTTTTTAAAACTTATCTTCTAAGGCACATTCACACTTAAAAGGAGAAATCCGATGCCACGTTCTATTAAAAAAGGTCCCTACGTTGACGCAAAACTCGCAAAGCATATAGCAGAGATGGAACAATCCGGTAGTAAACGTGTGGTTCGCACATGGGCACGAAGTTCTACTATCACACCGGAATTTGTTGGACATACCGTCGCGATTCATAACGGGAAAAAGTTTTTTCCGGTTTATATCACAGAAAATATGGTGGGTCATAAACTCGGGGAATTTGCTCCCACCCGGACTTTCCGTTCTCACGCGGGCGGCGCGACGAGAAGATAATTTATACTGTGGTTCATATTATAAGTTGAATGTTTCTGTATTACGGTGAATTATATAATAGGTTGACACATTCGCCCCAGTAGACAAGGTTTCCTAACCTCGTCGGTGCAGAATATTCAAATAATTCTAAATATATTATAGATACGTTTATTGGTTTGATGCGTCATTAGAGGTAATATAAGCAAGACATTGTGCACAAACTTGTGTCTAAGTTGTGTTAGGAGAAAAAAATGGAAGGAAGGGCAAAGATTCGGAACGTTTCAGTAGCACCGCGAAAAGCGCGGCTTGTTGCCGACTTGGTTAGGAATCAATATGTTGACGATGCGCTGAATCAACTGCTCTTTACACATAAAGCGGCAGCACCTATAATTTATAAGCTGATTCAATCCGCTGCAGCAAATGTCCAATACCAAGACCCTGCAGTGGCAATCGAAAATTTGTACGTTAAAGAGATTCGTGTTGATGAAGGAATTACACGAAAATGGATACGCCCCCGCGCACGAGGTATGGCAAACCGAATTTTCAAACGCCAAAGTCATATCACTGTAGTCGTGGATGAGGAGAGTGAAAATGATGGTGAGTAATCGATGCCACCACATGTCCTCCGAAATCATATATAGGGTAGTGTCCACCAGGAGGTTTATGTGGGACAAAAAACTCACCCGCGTGGGTTACGCTTAGGGATAATTGAGACGTGGGATTCAAAATGGTATAGTGAGCGCGATTATGCGAAATGGTTGCATGAAGATTTACAGATTCAGCAACACATTAAAGACCAATTGTCGCGTGCTGGGATCTCTCGAATTGAAGTTGAACGCGTTGCTGAAAAATGCACCATTAATATACATACTGCCAGACCCGGTATTGTGATTGGACGCCGAGGGGTAGATGCAGAAAAATTAAAAACGGAACTCGAAAAACTCATCGGGCGACCGGTCAAAATTGAAGTTGAAGAAATAAAAGCACCTGACCTTGATGCGCAACTTCTCGCTGAAGCTGTTGCAACTCAAATTGAACGTCGGATCAGTTTTAAACAGGCAATGCGACGTAAAATTGCTGATTCAATGCAAGCTGGTGCGCAGGGCGTTAAAATTATGGTCAGCGGCAGGCTTGACGGGAAAGAGATAGCTCGTTCTGAATCCAGCCTTGAAGGACGAGTACCGTTACATACCCTCAGAGCTAATGTTGATTACGGATTTACTGAAGCAAATACAACTTACGGGAAAATTGGTGTCAAAACGTGGATATTCAAAGGTGAAATCCTCGGTGTACCAGAGGCATTAAGTGGCAAACCAGTGAGCCGACGACAACAGGGCGCGAGACGCAGCAGCGCAAGGGACTCACGCGCTGATACCCGACAAACTGGCAATCGTGGCTCCTCACGCAGACAACGAGACCAAGGACGAAACAGACGCAGACAACAAAGAAATAATCGTGAGCAAGGTGAAAACTAACCGATCAATAAGTTTTGATCGGACGTTTCATAAACTGATTTAAGGAGTGATTCAAATGTTAATGCCGAAACGCGTGATGCACCGGAAGGTTCATCGCGGAAAACGCCGAGGAAAACCACGCCGCGGTTCACAGATTAGCTTCGGTGAATACGGGTTACAAGCAATGGAAGCCGGCTGGATAACAAGCAACCAAATTGAGTCTGGACGCGTTGCCATTACACGACACGTACGTCGCGGTGGGAAAATATGGATTAAGATATTTCCGCATAAACCTGTAAGCAAAAAACCTGCTGAAACGCGGATGGGAGGCGGAAAAGGAGCTCCAGAATTTTGGGTCGCTGTTGTTAAACCTGGACGAATCATATATGAATTAAGTGGGGTTTCCCGTGAAGTTGCTAAAGGAGCAATGGAACGTGCCGCTCACAAATTTCCAATTAAGACGAAATTTGTTGCACGGGATGAGGTGTAATGTATGAAGGCTCATGAGTTAAATACCAGGTCAACAGAAGAATTGCAAAACGAATTAGAAGCTCTGAAAGAGAATCTTTTTAACCAAAGAGCGCGGAATATCTTAGGACAGTTGGAAGATACAAGTCTCCCCGGAAAAATTCGGAGGGACATTGCACGTGTGAAAACTGTTCTACGCACTCGTGAAATGGAAACCGAAGAATAAAAGATTAAAAAGGACAAATAAAACGTGGAAAAACGAAGACACCGAAAAGTCCGAACCGGCACGGTCGTTAGTGATCGCATGGAAAAAACTATTAGCGTGGCGGTAGTTCGAAGTTATCAACATCCGCTTTACAAAAAAGTCATACGTACGACAAAGAAGATTTTGGCGCATGACGAACAGAATAATTGTAAAGTCGGTGACGTTGTACAGGTGATTGAAAGCCGCCCAATTAGTAAGCGCAAACGATGGCGGGTACAATCTATAATATCAGCAGCACAGACTGCTGATTAATTGGAAGGAAGGTACGGCAATGGTTCAAAATTATACTCGATTAACCTGTGCCGATAATACGGGTGCCAGAAATCTAATGTGCATTAGTGTGCTTGGGGGAACCCGAAGACGTTATGCACGAGTCGGCGATGTAATTGTGGCAAGTATTAAAGAGGCAGTCCCAAATACACAGGTCAGAGCAGGTGAAGTGGTTCGTGCTGTTGTTGTCCGGACAGCCAAAGAGTATCGTCGTTCAGACGGTTCTTATATTAAGTTTGATCAAAATGCAGCAGTTCTTCTTACTGCCGAAAATGAGCCACGTGGAACACGAATCTTTGGACCGGTTGCTCGCGAACTACGCGAAAAATCGTTCACACGAATCGTTTCCCTCGCTCCTGAAGTCATTTAGGAGGTTGTACGATGTCTAAGAAAAAGCTGCATATTAAAAAAGATGATTTAGTGACGGTCTTGAGTGGTCAAGACCGAGGCAAGCAGGGAGTTGTGTTGCAAGTATTTCCAAAGAAAAATAGAGCTGTTGTTGAAGGTATTCATTTCGTCAAACGACATTTGCGTCCAAATCAAACAGGGCAAGGTGGTGTCGTTGAACGCGAAGGCACTATCCACATCTCTAACTTGAAAAAGGTTAATGGGTAGATTCTTTTTACGAATTGAAATAGCAATTAGCTACTTTTTTGAGGTCTATGCTTAATATCAACTACACAACCATCATGTTATAGGATACAAGGCTGATGAGCCAATTTAAAACATTTTATCAAACAGAAGTTGTTCCAGCATTACAAAAGGAATTTAATTACAAAAATGTGATGCAAATTCCGAAATTGGAGAAAATTGCGCTAAATATCGGGGTCGGCGAAGCGAAAGAAAATCCAAAGGCGTTGGAAGACGCAGTTGAAGAGTTGACACTTATTGCCGGTCAGCGTGCAATTATTACACGTGCAAGAAAATCCATATCTGCATTTAAAATCAGAGGCCCGTCAAAGATGTCCGGAGCCCAGGGGGATGCAATCGGGTGTAAGGTCACACTTCGACAGAATCGGATGTATGAATTCCTGAACCGCTTGGTTAATGTTGTTTTACCTCAAATACGGGATTTTCGAGGTGTTTCCCCCGACGCTTTTGATGGGCGTGGAAATTATTCATTGGGCTTAACAGAACAACTCATCTTTCCGGAAATTGACTATGACAGCGTGGAAGGTGTCCGCGGTATGAATGTGACAGTTGTGACAACCGCCTCAACTGATGAAGAAGCACGGGCGTTATTACGTGAACTGGGCATGCCTTTTCGCGAGTAACACGTTACGACCTATCCCATAAATCGTAAGAGGGCTTTGTAAGTCCAATTACAATATTCAAAAATTGGGATTTGTGAGATACGTTCTATATTTTGAAAGTTAGTACGAGTAATACTATTTCTAATTGATTGTCTTTCATTAACAAAAAACGCGTTTGTAGTCGCGCAATTCATTGCGCCTCTTACATTCTTCAACTCTGTTTGAACCGATAATCTCACAATGAAGTTTTATTTTTAGAAATGGTATAAGTTACGACCAAAGGAGTACTGAAGTTGGCGAGTAAATCATGGATTGCCAGAAATCAAAAAACACCTCGTTTTCGGACCCGCAAATATAACCGTTGTAAAAATTGTGGACGGGCACGAGGGTATCTGCGAAAATTTGAATTATGTCGTATCTGCTTTCGCCTGTTTGCGCGAGCGGGGAAAATACCTGGCGTGAGAAAGGCAAGCTGGTAAAAAGGAGATTTTTGATGTCAATGACTGACCCGATCGCAGATATGTTGACGCGGATACGTAATGCTAATATGGCTGGGCATGAGCGCGTTGAGATATCAGCGTCCAAGGTTAAATTGGAGATTGCCCGTATTTTGTCTGATGAAGGTTTTGTCCGAAACTACCGTCTAATTGAGGACGGCAAACAAGGCATTATACGCATCTATCTGAAATACGGTGCACATAAAAAAGAAAAAGCTATTACCAATCTCAAACGAATCAGCAAACCTGGCAGACGCGTTTACACAAAATCAGATAAGTTGCCGCGAGTCTTTGGTGACTTAGGGGTTGCTATTCTGTCTACATCGCAAGGGGTCAAAACCTCAATTGAGTGCCGACGCGCCAAAATCGGTGGCGAAGTCCTCTGTTATGTTTGGTAATTACGTGCTAAATACTTAACAGTATACCTGCAAGTTCAAAATGTAAATTGGAGAAATAGAATGTCACGCATTGGACAAATTCCAATTCCAATTCCGAATGCGGTCAAAGTTGCTTTCAATGACAGTGAGGTCCAAGTAGAGGGGCCCAAAGGCACATTGAATTGGATTATTCCACAAGGAATTGATGCGAATATAGAAGAAAACGCTATCACGGTCACACGCGCGAACGATGAGAAACAACACAAAGCACTACACGGCTTAGCACGCAGCCTCATCGCAAACATGGTGACAGGGGTTTCGGAAGGCTTTGAGAAGAAATTGCGTGTTGTCGGTACAGGATACCGCGCAGACGTTAATCGTCAGAATGTTTTAACCCTTGATGTCGGATACTCACACTCTGTAATCTTCACCCCTCCCGAAGGAATCACATTGACTGTTGAACCTCCGGAGAATATTGACGGGCAGGCACATATTCCTATTGTTGTGAGCGGAATTGATAAGCAAGTCGTTGGACAAGTCGCTGCCTCTATTCGTCAAATTAAAAAACCCGAAACCTATAAACCCTGTAAAGGTATCCGATACGATGGCGAGCGTGTTCGCGATAAAGAAGGAAAGGTTGCTGGATAATTTTTAGTAAAACACCAAACTCTTGGTAGGCGCGTTTTGTAAACGCGCCGAGACAGAAAATGTGCGTTATCAAGTATAATTAGAGTTTTGCTGCGGGAGGAAATCCGTTGGAAAAGATGAAGAGCAAACAGATGAGCCATCTCCAAAGAAAGAAAAGAGTGCGGCGTAAAATCAGCGGCACAAGTCAACGCCCTCGGCTCTCTGTAAATAGAAGTTTAAAACATATTTACGCCCAAATAATTGATGATGAGAACGGTAAAACGCTCGCTCATGCCTCCAGTTTATCCCCTGAAGTAAAGGGAAATACCAGTGAGGACGGAAAGATAAAAGTTGCTCAAAGCGTTGGTCAACTCATCGCACAAAAGGCAAAAGAACATCAAATAGAGGGAGTCATTTTTGACCGAAGCGGTTATTTATATCACGGTCGAGTCAAAGCCCTCGCTGAAGCTGCAAGGGAAGAAGGGCTAAAGTTTTAACTGCCCGATTTCGTCCCTGAAAGGAGACTTTTTTGCTAATAGAAAAAATCAATCCTGATGATTTCGAATTTGAAGAGCGCCCTATTGACATAAATCGAGTCATGCGTGTTGGTAAAGGGAGAAGAACACCGAGTTTTAATACCCTCTCTGTTGTCGGCAATCGAGACGGCATCGTCGGAATCGGTTTTGGAAGTGCAAGCGAAATTGCTGGCGCGCTTCGCAAAAGTTTTGCTGATGCTCGCAAAAACTTGATACATGTTCCCTTGTCTGATGGAACTCTCCCCCATGAAATCATCTGTGAATTCAAATCTGCTAAAGTTTTACTTAAACCTGCAAGCCCCGGTACCGGTATCATCGCTGGGCATGCTACGCGCGCAATTTTGGAATATGCAGGTGTCCGAGATGCCCTTACAAAATGTCTGTCTTCAAGAAATGTCAAAAATATCGCTGAGGCTACGATGATTGGCTTGAGAAGTCTCAAGGATGTCAATGAAGTCGCACGAATTCGGGGTAAAACGGTCGAAGAACTCTTACATAAACGTCCTAAAAATTCTAACAGCTGAACCTACTCAGTTATATCTAAGGAACGAAAGATTCAATGAAACTTAACGAACTCAAACCTGCCCCCGGGGCAAATCGCAACCGAAAACGCGTGGGTCGTGGACGTGGATCAGGGTATGGCGGCACCTGTGGTCGTGGACACAAAGGACAAAAATCGCGTTCTGGTAGTTCAATTCCCGCTTGGTTTGAAGGCGGACAGATGCCGTTGGTTAGACGCGTTCCAAAGCGCGGTCCCCGAAGAATCGCACACAAACGTTTAGAGTACGATGTCGTTAATATCAAAACTCTTAACCTATTTGAGGATGAGGTAGAGGTGAATCCTGAACGTCTGCGCGAAATCGGCATCATCAAACGAAAAAACGCCCTCATTAAAATACTCGGCGACGGTGAGCTTGACAAACGGCTGAACGTGCGCGCACATCGCTTCTCAAAATCAGCCATTGAAAAAATTGAAGCAAAAGGCGGCACAGCCGAGGTGATTTAAGTGATTAAGCCAATTCAAAACGCTTTTAAAATCCCTGAATTACGTAAGCGCATTATTTTTACTGTGCTACTCCTGGTTGTTTACCGACTTGGCGCACACATTACGCTACCTGGTATTAATGATGGTGCACTTGAAGATTTTTTCAAGCAACTCATGGAAACGAATGAGGGCACGGGAAATGTTCTCGCGTTGATTAACATATTTTCTGGGGGCGCATTCAGCCAGATGACGATCTTTGCACTCGGTATTCAGCCTTATATCAGTGCGTCAATTATAATGCAGCTACTCGCTGTCATTGTTCCATCCCTTGAAAAACTCTCTAAAGAACCGGATGGACGTAAGAAAATTACCCAATACACCCGCTACGGTACTGTCCTTCTCAGTATTGTTCAAGGCGTAATGATTACAATTCTGTTGAGAAATCCGGGACAACTCGTCGGTCAAGAAGCTGGGACCATAGTTGACAATCCGACTATCTGGTGGCACGGCTTGGCGGTCTTAACGTTGACAGCAGGTACCGCTTTTGTGATGTGGCTCGGTGAGCAAATCACCGAACGTGGGATTGGACAAGGAATCTCAATAATTATTACTGTCGGTATTATGGCAGGATTCCCAAATGGTGTAGCGACTGTGTTCAGGAGTCTGGTACAGGATACGCGTTTTGGACTTGCTCAGCTCGCTATGTTACTTGCTCTCATTGTAATTGCTGTGTCAGGCACAATCTTTATCCATCTTTCTGTGCGTAAGATTCCAGTACAATACGGACGGCAAATACGAGGCGGAAAAGTGTTCGGTGGACGCGCAATGCACCTACCGTTACGTGTCAACACCGCAGGTATGATTCCAATTATCTTCGCTATCACGTTGATGACGTTTCCAGGAGTACTTATTGGCATGTTGCCACAAGACTGGGACATTTGTCAGTACTTTGGCTACTTTGATGGATCCGGGAAATCCGACCTTTTTCTACCTCTCTGTTTATGCACTGTTAATCATTGGATTCACCTATTTCTACACAGCAGTCCAAGTTAACCCCGTTCAAATGGCAGAGGACTTGCAGAAATACGGAGGTTTTATCCCCGGACTTCGTCCCGGAAAACAGACAGCAGATTATATCAACACCACACTAACCCGTATCACGCTCCCCGGTGCTCTGTTCCTCGCTGCCATTGCCGTAATCCCCATTTCTATCACCAGTTGGCTCGGCGTTGGTGGTATGGTTGAGGGGGCATCCGTTTTGATTGTTGTGGGTGTTGTATTGGACACCGTTTCCCAAATTGAATCTTACTTAACGATGCGCCATTATGATGGATTTTTAAAAGATAGACGTTTGAAAGGACGCTCAAGAAGATAACAACACTATACCACATGTATGCTGTATGAAAGGAATTTGCTTGTAAAGTTCACCTACGGCAAATAAATTAAAGGGAAAACTATGAAAGTCCGACCATCTGTCAAAAAAATGTGTAATCGTTGCAAAGTTATTAAAAGAAAAGGGGTTGTCCGCGTCATTTGTTCTTCAAATCCGAAGCACAAACAACGGCAGGGATAATCTCGTCCAAATATAAGGAGAAACCCATGGCACGCATAGCAGGAGTAGATCTTCCTCGTACTAAACGGATTGATATTGCGTTGACAGCTATTTACGGTATTGGTCGTCATACCGCATCACAGATCGTTACCGACCTAAACATTGACCCCGCCAAGAAGGTTGATGCTTTAGCTGAAAACGAAGTCAGTCAACTCCGAGATAAAATCACTGAAGAATATAAAGTTGAAGGTGACTTGCGCCGCGAGGTTGACCAAAACATTAAACGCCTAATGGATATTAACAGTTATCGTGGACTCCGTCACCGACGGCAGTTGCCTGTGCGCGGACAACGCACAAATACGAATGCACGCACACGAAAGGGTAAAGCCCGAACGATTTCTGTTGGTAGAAAACTCAAAGAGACAGCACGCAAAGCTGGTTGATTTATACAGTGTTCCGCAACGGTATTATTTTTTCACAGAAAAACAACCGATGCGGATTTGCTGCTGCTGAATTTTGGGTAAACATTGTTTCGTGATTTCCGATATTATATCTAAGGTGTTTTCGCGGTTAATCGCTCAAAATTCAATACAAAATATATTTGTAAAGGAGAAACAGTTTGCGTTCACGAAGACGGGAACGAAAAAATGTGCCGGAGGGCATTGCCCACATCCAGGCTACGTTCAATAATACAATTGTGACTATCACTGATCCCAACGGCAACACGGTTGCTTGGGCGAGCGCAGGAATGACGTTCCCAGGTTCGCGCAAGTCAACACCTTTTGCCGCACAGCAGACAGCCGAAGCATGTGCCAGAAAAGCCATGGAACACGGTGTGAAACGCGTTGAAGTGAGAGTCAAGGGACCCGGATCAGGACGGGAGTCATCTATTCGCGCTCTTGCCGCCGCGGGCTTAGAAATTACTTTGATGAAGGATATGACACCTATCCCACACAATGGGTGTCGTCCACCGAAAAGACGACGGGTATAAACCAAGGAGACACATGAGTAGATATTTAGATTCTGTCTGTAAGTTATGCCGTCGAGAGGGTGAAAAACTTTTCCTAAAAGGGCGCAGATGCCTCGGGCCGAAGTGCTCCTTTGAACGGCGAAGTTATCCACCTGGCGACCATGGGCAAAAACCACCTACACGGGCTCGCGGGGACTTTCGACGGCAACTACGTACAAAACAAAAAGCAAAGCGAATCTACGGTATTTTTGAGAAGCAGTTTCGCAACTATTACTTCAAAGCAGCACGTCAAACCGGTATCACTGGCGAGAATTTAATCGCTCTCCTTGAACGCCGCTTAGACAATGTTGTTTATCGATTGGGATTTGCGACATCACGCAAGCAAGCCCGACAACTGGTGAAACACAATCACTTCACCGTCAATGGGAAGCGCGTCAATATACCTTCTTATCTTGTTGAAGTAGGAGATGTTATCACCCCTCGCGAAAAAAGCCGCGAAAACATCACGATTCAAGAGGCGTTAGAATTTTCAAAACAACGGGGCGCACCAGAATGGCTCGAAATTGATGCTGATAAACCTGAAGGACGAGTACAAGGTGCCCCAATTGTAGAGCATATTGCATCTGAGTTGAACACACAACTAATTATTGAATTGTACTCTAAGTAACACCTAACCACTTTGCCTCTTGAGTGTAAATCCGAATTTGATCCATTTATCAATCAGATATTATACAATACTTCTGATTGATTTGATTAAATTGGGATAAATCAGTAAGTATGCGGTTCGCTATAGTTTAGGGCAATATAAAAATACTGGAATCCACCTTACTTTTGCATCACTCCAAGAGACAATTCAGGTTGTTTTCACAACTCCGCTGTCATCGTCTTGATATGCTGTTTTTATATGACTCGGAGAAATGATTACGTATTTCGGACATGTCAACGATAATAGGTAGTTATAGCGAGACATACTACAAAAATCACTGTTCCGCAAAACCACTTCATTCCCACGCACAATACTCGTGGTAAAAATTGTTTCTGGAGTAAAAGCTGTTTGACTCTGTTTATAGAACAACTTAAGCCAATAGGAGGAAATCGATGGATAGATTGCGTTTAACAATGCCCGAACGTCTGGTAGCGGATACCGAAACCTTACAACCCAATTATGCAAAGTATACCGCAGAACCGCTTGAACGAGGATTCGGTACTACGCTGGGCAACTCGCTTCGTCGAGTACTTCTCTCCTCGATTAAAGGAGCCGCCATAACTTCCATTCAAATTGATCAGGTCAAGCATGAATATTCAACCATTCCAGGGATCCTTGAAGATGTAGTACAGATAATTCTTAACCTTAAGGCAATTCGGTTTCGACTTCTACAGGACGAACCCATGATATTAGAACTTAAAGCGAATGGTTCAGGAGAACTCACAGCAGCGGATATTCGTCCCAATTCACTCGTTGAAATTATTAACCCTGACCAACACATCGCAACACTTGATGCATGTCAGGGGGTTGATATGGAAATTCAGGTCCAAACAGGACGCGGTTACTCACTCGCAGAAGAACATAGGGATTCAAAACAGCCCATCGGATGGATTCCGGTTGATGCCAAATTCTCACCTGTTGAAAAAGTTAACTTCTCGGTAAGTGAAACTCGGGTTGAGGATGTGACCAATTTTGATCAACTCAATCTCGAAATATGGACAGATGGAAGTATCACACCGAAGCAAGCAATTACGCAAGCAGCGGACATTTTACGCAGCCAACTTGATATCTTTACTGAATTCGATGAGTCCTACGTGGAACCTGAACCCGAAATTGACGAAGCCAAAATCTTAAGAAACAGGTACCTTTCTAAACCTGTTGCTGATCTGGAACTTTCAGTACGAGCTGGCAACTGCCTTGAAACCGCAAATATCAAAACTATCCGTGAACTTGTCGTCAAAAGTGAAAAAGAGATGTTGGAATACAAAAATTTCGGTAGAACGTCTCTGAATGAAATCAAAGACCAACTTGCCAACATGGGCTTGTCTCTTGGAATGGAGTTAGATGACGACGAAGCTATTGACACGGACGAGGAGGAATCAGAATAATGCGTCATAGAAAACGTGGCAGAAAATTAGGGCGTACCACAAGCCACCGAAACGCTCTTTTCCGCAATCAAGCCACCGCTTTGTTTGAACATGAACAAATTCGGACAACTTTGCACAAATGCAAGGAACTCCGACGCGTCGCGGAAAAACTCATTACGCTCGCAAAACAGGACACTTTACATGCACGCCGACGCGCTGCACGACACTTATATGGGGCTAACCTGCATCATACCCTACGCCGAGGTGAATCGGGTGCCATACAAAAACAGGCTATACTTCAGAAACTTTTTGAGGATATCGCACCCCGTTATCAGGATCGCAATGGCGGTTACACCCGAATCATACGGGGCGAATTAAGACGGGGCGATGGCGCACAAATGGCTTATATTCAGCTTGTTTGATAAGTGTTATTCGAATGTTATAATCATTATGTGCTGTGGTAGGTGTGGTTTCCTAACCGCACCTAACATGGATTTTCAGATTTTATTATAAAAAACTAAAGACGGAGTTTCGACTCCGCCTTTTTTATTGAAGCAAGCATGAATTAAAATCTATATGCACCCGAAACAAAAACTCTATGTGTATTACGCTTCGTGGTCAAATCATTTCTGTGTTGCTGCCAATTACCCCACATATATGCGAGATCAAATTTCAGGGCATCCTCAAAAATCTTTCCAATACCGAATGTTAGGAAATCCCGTTCATTTTCAATCTCGGTATCCGTAAACGGAATCGTATCACGGAAATAGCCGACACGTAGATGTGTATCAATGGTAGGAATACGGAATTCTGCACCTAACCTCGCCTGTAGAGTTGTCGCATAGAATTCCTCAAAGTGATTCTTTGAAATGTCTTCTGCAGGTGCCGGATCGTAACGTGTTTGCCGCCAATCTGTCAATTGAACATCACCTGCCAAAATCAACTGTTTATCCAACAGTTTAAGAGCAATTCCTGTTCCAATCTCAAACGGTCTCTCAATATCAAACGACTGAGCACCGTTTGTAGGATCGGACACCTCTTCGCCATCATCGTAAAATACAACAGTATATTCACGCCATAGCTCTTCAACTGCCAATTCTGTGGGAGCAACCAATGTCACACCGAGACTGATCACATCTGTAAAGTTGGCTAAAATTCCAACTCTACCACCTACACCCGAGTATTCCCTATCAATTTCGTCATCAAATCTAAAACGGGATAAATCGCTATCCACATTCAACGTATCGGTTGCTGTTGCATCCAATTGATTACTGCTATGTCCATTCCAGAAGTCAACCGACCCTCCAATTAGGAAATTCTTAGTAACATACACACTACCACCAAAACTCCAAATCCCAATACCTCCAGAATTTATATTCGTCTCATCAACAACAAGACCGCTATATAGGTTGCCTGAACTTGGGTCAACTCCTTGAACCGCTGTCTGGAAATCAAAGTTTTGAGGACGGTTATAACCAAATGCAACCGCAAGTCCACCCTGTTGCGTGTAGATCGGATAAACAAACCCAATTGAATTCGGACGCATCCGTGAACGACTTGTTCCAGTGACTTCATCGCTTGAGAAAAAACTATCAGTGTTTGCTGTGTTATGCGAAAAACTTGTAAAGAATTCAAACTTCTGAATTTGTACCAGTCCCGCAGGATTCCAATATAGTGAGGTGAAATCATCAGCGAGTCCCAGAGAAGCACCGCCCATTCCCATTGACCGTGCACCTACACCAAACGTGTTACCGATTGCCAGTTCTTCCACTTGTGCTGGACATACCACTGTAAACAAACCGGTGACAAATAGACAGATAAAAACACCCAAAATTGTTCGTCTCATTTTGTTTTCTCCTTTTTTCTCCGTATTCACTTGTTTTTTCAATCAACCATTTATTATGCTAATTCTCATTCCTGTTCCTCGGAGTCCGTTGCGGACGTTCAGATCGCGGATTTGAAGAAGAGACACTACGTGAAGCCCGAGACCGACGGTTCTCAGATCGGTATCCCTTCTTGTAGGTGCTACGGGAAGTCGGATAATATGTACTACCGTAATACCTCCCATAATAACCGCTGTATGGATAATAACCTCTATAATGCCGGTAATAAGGTGCGTGATACCCATAATACCCATACCCGTAATACCAGGGGTGTGGGGAATAATACATTGGTGGATAATATGCATACGACGGATACGTTGCGTAAGGCACCCAATAGGAATCTCTCGCGTCCGAATAGGAAGAACTGTAACCGGGCTTGCGACGACCGTAGTAACCTTCAGTTTCTACATCAGAATCGGAAGCTTGTTCTATCTCTTTCTTGCCTTTTTCTTGTTGCTCTTTGAGATTTGCTGGTTCATAATAACCGAGTTTTGTATAACACCCAACAAGCGTTATCGTTATAAAAAGAAACAGTAATATAAAGGCGGCTTTCGAATTCATTTCTCTATCTCCTTTAGACATAACCTTCACTTTTGATTATTATAACATATCCATTTCAGTCTGTCCATACAATTTCCTTGTAGAACAGAGCCAATCAGTAGAACAGAGCCAATCAATTGTCGAGTTTCGCTATTGTTGGAGGGCTTTGTAAGCCCGATTTTGTGTTATACACCTATTGCACCACTGGTGCTGAGATGCAATTTGCCAAAGCCTCGGAGAGGCGAAAGGTGTATAGCAACATAATGCCTGTATTTATCAAGCCCCAGAGGGGCGACAGGTGTATCAAATGCTCAAATGTTACTCACTAAATTGACGCTTATGAGTAGAGTTTGCGAAACCCGACATATAAGTGGTTTATATAGAAAAATAGAAAACCGATATGATAATTTTTTACTAAAGTTATGTTATCAGACTATCAACACCTCTTCAAGTATAAAAACTATAACCATTTTCGCACTATTGTAACCGGGTTGATAAACACACCGCATCGCGCAACGCTGACAAATGTGTATCAAACGAGTGCGAAAACGGCATCGTATTGGGTGCTTCCCAAGTTTCTATTCCGTGGGCAATGATGTGCTGATAAAGTCGCCTCTGTTTTGACCCATCCGGTGCGAAATGTTTTTCGTAAAGGTGTTTATGTGTATGATGAAACGGACACCACTAAAACCGGTAAAAGCCAATATGGACTACATTTTTTTAGAAGCACAAGTTATCAAACGCGCAACAAGAACCAGTCTAAGTTTCACTACGGACACCAGTTCGGCGCACTCGGTTGGCTTTGTGAGACACCTGTAGGCCCTCACATTTTCCTACTCTCCGTGCGCGTGATGTGTCCGAGCAAAAAGCGTGATGCAAGTGCCGAAGTGCTCAAACGCCTCTGTGGCGACGCGCCTCCCGGTCTTATCGTCTTTGATCAGAGTTTCAACCGGCGTAAAGTGTTTGAACAAATCCTTTCACAAGGACATCACTTGTTGTGTCGTGCCAAATCAATGCTGTTTTCTATCAGATACCCTCCATCCCAAAGCAGCGGAAACGGGGCAGACCCTTACGATACGGAGAACGCATCAACTTCTCTCGGTTCCCGTTTATTGATATGGAAATAGACAAAAACACGTTTTCTGTTGCCAATAAAGTTGTGCGGACAAAGATGTGCCCAGTAGATGTCAGGTTCGTTGTCATATGCAAACGCCACAAAAAGTATAAACCCTATCAATACTTCTGCTTGTTCACATCCGATTTAGAGATACCTGTGGCGAACCTCATCCGACACTATAAAAACCGATGGCAAATAGAGACCGCTTTTCGCGATGCGAAACAACATTTCGGATTTGATGCTTGTCAACTCAAACATCGCAAGAACCTAAATCGTTTCGCACAACTTTGTTTTATCGCAGCGTGCTTGACACAACTGATTTTTACCCAACCGATAGAAACAAAAGTATCGGCAACCTTATCACAAGAAAATGAAAACCTGCTTGAGGTTGAAACTGTTCTTCACACACAGGGTATTCATTGGTATAAACCAAAACACTTGACACGCGGGTTGATGGTGGCATATTTACAGATGCGTTTCCAACAACAGGTTTTTTCTGTGAGTTACGACCATAGACAAAACTCAAAAAAAAAATAGAAAAATACTTGAAAACTCAACATAATACGGGTAAAATTGTCCAAACTTTAGTAAACTATAGTAAACTTTAAAATTAACGGGACATTTTGAGATGTAGGAGGGAATTCCGATTCCCGACTATTAGTCCGTTTCGTCGCGATTCGGAGATCGGAATCAACGCCGAATGCTCTTTTTGACATTTGTCGCCTACAGAAAATGTGTGTCTTTATTTTCAAAGTTGACTATAAAACAAGGTGACTGAATGAGGAGTCATGAGTGAATCGGACATTATGTAATAATTGTGTACAGAGGATAATTTAATGTCAACTAAATTTTGCTAATATCAGTTTAAAATAACAAGTAGTTGTATTATCCGGAATAAAGTGGAGGTGAGACATGTCAGTCATGAAGTCATTTCTTAAAGGTCTGAGTATATTTTTATTTGTTGTCATAATCATCGGTTTCTGCTTCTGTGTTTATATTCTACAAGCTCCTCCTGTTGCAAAGCAAGACCCACCGAAGTTACAAGTCCACACGCGCACAGCATTACGCGATAGACCTACCGTCAACTCAAAACCCATTGTATATACAAAAGATGTCTACCGTTTTAGTATTGATCAAATATTTATTAGTAATTTAAACAGTGGTCTACTTTCAAACGAATTGTTATTTAGTGTCCCCCTGGGACAACGGACGCTGTATAGTGCTGAACTCTTAGACAGTGAATTAAAAACCGTATTTAATTGGCAAAAAATGTTCGCAGATTCAGAGGCAGAAATTCGCTTAAGTTCAAGATCACCAAAAATAAAGGTATTGATAAGTGGTAGAGATTGGTTTCTTACGGACAGTACTGGGGCAGGTTTTACCGTCCAAAAAAATAAGGATACGCTTGACATCTATCTACCTAATTTACAAGAAGCATTTGAAAACAATAAGACCACACTTTCTACAGATTTAGAACTCTCTATTGAAAAAATAGGGAAACAGTGGTTGATAAAAGATAATCAGTCTCTGCAGGTGTATGAAATAAGAAATGCTAAAAAGAAACTGGATGTATTTCAACAATCTAAGTATCCTATTCAAACGTTTCTGTTCAATGTTGATTTAGCAGCCATAACTGCCTTAACCGAAGGAGACTTTTCTAAAGACTTGCGCAACGGATTTGTGCTTCAGAGAATTCCGTTATCGCGGAATGCTAAACTGACGGCTCGTGAAGATGGTGTCAGTTGGAGAATTACCAACGGTTCTCAAAGATATAACGTCCAAAAAGATGATGGACGGTTGAAGGTTTTTCTTGATCTTGAAAGTAAATGGCTTCTTCTCGGAGTCAATGACAGTATCAAAGGGTGGGTACAGCGTGAACGCGGCACTATTTTCTTCCCACCCGAGCCAACACTCAGTTCTCGCCAGCAACTTAAAGTAAAATTAGGCGCATTCCTTGATGGATTAAAAGAAAGAGTTGGGGTTTCCAAGCAACCTGATCAAGTCCCAAATACTGAACTTCCTTAATGTGTTCTTGCGGTTCTGTGTTCACGAACAGACTATCCACTTCCTTACTACAGAGCAAGAAGCATTTTCGGAAGAAAAACCTCAAGTGTCAGTTTTCACATTGGAAAGTTCATCTGCAACATCTGCACAGAAAACAGGTTGAAGTGACAAATAGTCTGATTACACAACTATTACCGAAGTCAATACACGCAGTGACTGCGACAGGTTTTGAGTTGAAACTATTTTTGTTTATCATCGCAACCAATATAAAACAACTTTATCAGGGTTATTTAGTTTTCCATATTTCTGACGCATTTTATCACCATCCGTTAATGATTTGATATTATCGTAGGTTGGGTTGAGGGACGAAACCCGCAGCATCATGTAGAATACCAAAGCGTATTCTACCAAGCGCATGCTGCGTTGATTTGGGTGAATACCAAAAAGGTATTCATACCGTTGATTTCTTGATTTGGCACATGTGGCGTTGATTTGGCTGGGACTGCCAAAAAGCATTTTCTAAGAGTTATTTCAGTCAGCAAGGTCAAAAAAAAATAATGATATAGTATCAAACATTAGCCCCAGCGGGGCAGAAGCATTCAATTGTCCAGTAATCGCACATGCTACATCTGTTTTTCTTGTAGGAGCGATCTCCGAATCGCGACAAAACGGACTGATAGTCGGAATCGGAGTTCCCTCCTATAATACAATTAAATAGGAAAACTCGACAATTGAATGCCTCTGCCCAGCAGGGCGACAGGTGTATAGAACAAGACTATTACATGGGATTAAAGCCTCAGCGGGCGACAGGTGCGCATATAATCCAGATAATACCTAATGTGTTCCATCAATTTAAGTTATGACTCCAGAACTCTAAAATTGTCCAAACTATAGTAACTATTCATCAAACTCACGTTAAATTACTTTAAGTCGTAAGGGCGGGTTTTTGTGCCCGTCCGTTATTTGCCTACCAAGAATGGCGAGGCACCAAATCAACGCTTTGAATGCCTTTTAGCATTCAGCGGAGACCTCGCCCTATATCTGAATGCAAAGAAAAATGAAACTTATTCACTCTATCGCTATATGGATGATATGCTGTATCACAATATCCGTCATCGGTTGTGGAGATGAAAGCTCTCTACCAATCAATGAAAAAATTGAAACAGAAGTAGATATCTTTACAGAACGTGAATGGGCAATAATCCAGCGTTTATCACCACTCCCTGAGAAACCCCCACCAAATCCAACAAATCGCTTTGCTGAAAATCCTGATGCCGCACGATTAGGACAAATGTTCTTCTTTGATGAACGATTTTCAAAAGATGGCACCGTCGCTTGTGCAACATGCCACTCACCATTTCACGGGTTCGCAGATGTAGAAGCGACATCATTAGGTGCAGGGAGAGGCACACGAAACGCCCCGACACTGCTCAATGTGGCTTACAACAAATGGCAGTTTTGGGATGGGAGAGCAGATACACTTTGGTCGCAAGCACTAATTGCGCTTGAAGGTGAAAAAGAACAAGCAGGCACCCGTCTTCAGTATGCACATCTCATCAAACGTCTGTATCGTAAAGATTATGAGGCAGTATTTGGTCCATTACCAAATTTAGCAGATACAATCCGCTTTCCACTTGAGGGCAAACCCGGTGATACGCAGTTTGACAATATGTCCGAAAAGGATAAGATTGCCGTTAATACCGTTTTTGCTAATATTGGCAAGGCAATTGAGGCTTATGAACGCCTCTTAATTAGTCGAAACGCGCCGTTCGATCAATACGTAGCAGGTGATCTGAATATAATTGGTATTGAAGCAAAGCGCGGTTTGAAGATTTTTATTGGTAAAGGTGCATGCATTCTCTGTCACGATACCACAAATTTTACAGACAGCGATTTCCATAATATTGGTGTTCCTCAAGGAAGGCTGCCAGAAGACACAGGGAGATATGAAGGCATTAAACAACTCTTGAACAACCCGTTTAATGGCGGTGGCATCTATAGCGACGATCCGGAAGTTCCACAAAGAATATTGGATTTTCTGGAGCCAACACAACAACATAAAGGACAGTTCAAAACACCAACACTTCGCAACGTCGCACTTACTGCACCGTACTTTCATACAGGCGATTTTCCTACATTAATTTCCATCCTTGAATTCAATGGTGCAGAGGTACCAACAACCGAATTTGCTGGCATGCGCGAAGGCACACTTGAACCGATCAACTTGAATGAACAAGAAATAAATGATTTGGTAGAATTTCTCCTTACCTTGACAGGTGAATCGCCACCTGAACATCTGTTAATAAAACCAAATCTCCCATAAGTTCACCCAATCCAATTGGGTGTTCCATCTTTTCTTAGTCAACCATAATTGATTAACAACCTTTCTTATCTCGAGTTTTCGCATTTAATTTAATATTGTAGGAGGGAACTCCGGGGAATGTCTAAATGGCATTCATACCCGCCAAATGCCATACGGGGAATGCCAAAAGGCATTCATACCCGCCAAATGCCTTAATGGCATTTGTAGCGTTGATTTCTTGATTTCTTGATTTGGATTCCCGACTATCAGTCCGTTTCGTCGCGATTCGGAGACGCTCCTACAAGAAGAAACAGATGTAGCATGTGCGATTACTGGACAATTGAATGACACTGATAAATTGCCAATTTTTCTTGACATTATTTTGAAAGTTTTATACAATCGCAACAAGTTGACGAAAAAAGCGTTATAGGAAATTCTAAATAAGGTTTATTTTTTTAAGTGATCAGAAGGATAGTTGATGTCTGATCGGTATTAAGGCAAATTCTCAATATTGCAAGAATGCCAAAAATGCGAAATACTAATATCTACTCCAACATTGAAAAAGCAATCTCAATTAGAATAAGTCAACGCCACAGTTGGTTTGTTTATATCCTTTCTATGCCTTCGTCTACCATACGCTCTATTAACTTTAAGTTATTACCCCCCCTCAACGCATTAACAGTTGTAATAATACGACAGTTAACGAACAACGAAATATTGATGGTATATTTCAATTTTTCATCGCGCCCGTACGCTTTCCATTTAGCATGGAGAATGTGTGGGCTTTTTATTTTAAGAAGGTGGCATATTCCCACCTAACATTCATTAACACTACGCGTGAGGATTCCTAATGTTTTTTAGGAACTTTACCGTATACTTTCAAAAAGGAGTTATTTCATGAAAAGAGTGATTATTTTAACGGCACTCACCTTGGGGTGCTTTCTTATAATAGCCGCTATCCCGAATATAAGCATAGCAGCACCTATGGGAGAAGTAGCAATCTTTACCGAACAATCTGGTTGGATTGCGCAAGCCACCGCAAAAAAAGAAGGTGAAGAATTAGCAAAACTTCTCAAGAAACCCCAAAAGGTTGTCACATTATCCGACAAAGATATCGGTCCTTGGGCAGAAGAACGGACCGATAACGATTTATCAGATATTATCGTTACGTTCGGCTGGTTTCCAACGACACTCTATCCACCTGGAAATGCCAAACCTGATGATTCCGTTGCAGAAAAGTTCCTTGAAGGCGGAAATATTTTCCTCAACACAGCGGATTATATTTTCTATGTCACACAAGGCGGTGGTGCCAACGGAGAACAAGGCTTGAAAAATATGATGGACATCAATGCTGACATGTGGTCTGGTGGTACTGGTATCAAACCGACAGCTGACGGTGCGAAATATACACCAAGCCTTAAAGCCTTTACTTCGGAACGCACATTCAAGTCAGGTCAGATTGTTGATCCATGGGAAGTTGAGGTAGTTTTCGGTGACAACGGCGGTGATCGTATAGATCCAGCAATTGTTCACGATACTGATACCGGTGGTCGAATCGGCATCCTTTTCCAAGAACCCAACAATGCTGGTCTACCACGCGGTGAAGTATTTGCCGAAATGATTGATAACTATCTGTTTGAGGTTCTCGGTGCCGCAGCCATTGATCCCAATGAAAAGGTTACAACTACGTGGGCACACATCAAATCTGATATTTAATTAACCTATATCTGTAGGGATGTCCTGTTCGGTACGTCCCTACAAACCATTACGTTAAATCTAAAAGGAGAAAATAATGAAAATTAGACATTTGTTAGTCTTATTTACAATCCTGTTTGCTTTTACCGTCACAGCATCAAGTTGGGCAGGCCTCGGAGATGTTGCGATTTTCAGTGAAAACACAGGATGGATTTCAAAAGAGAATGCTGATATTCAGCGCAAAATTGTCTTTGATAACCTAAAAAAAGATGTGCCATCTGTTGGCGAAGTCGTATATAAAACCGATGCCGAAATTGGTCCGTATGCAGAAGAACGCATTGACGATGGGAATGCAGATATTCTCATCATTTTCGGATGGTTTCCAACAACACTTTACACACCTGGAAACGTGCAAGTTGACGATTCTATCGCCGAACGTTTTCTCTATGGCGGCAATATCATCTTGAACTGCGCTGACTACGCTTTCTATGTAACACAAGGCGGCGGTGCAAACGGAGAGAACGGGTTGAAGACAATTATCAATATCAATGCAGATATGTGGGGTGGTGGCACTGCTATTAAGCCGACTGATCTCGGGAAAAAACATACACCTTCACTGGTGGATTTTACCTCCGAGCGTCCGTTCAAAGCCAACCAGATCGTTGATCCGTGGAGCGTTGAAGCTGCATTTGGTGATAACGGTGCTGAACGTTTTGATCCAGGTATCATTAAGTTGAACGACAGCAGCGGTCGTGTCGGTATTTGCATGCAGGAGCCAAATAACGGCTCTCTCCCGCGTGGTCAAGTCCTCATTGAGATGATTGACTTTATTTCACAGCAAGCAGATTTGGTTACACCCGTTGAACCTGCTGGAAAAGCAACAACCACATGGGGTCACCTCAAAACAACGCGTTAATTCCAATATGAAATTGATGTAAAATTTAGATTGTATCATCAATTTTAAGTTGACTATACCGAAAGCATCTTCCTAATTGGAAGGTGCTTTTTTTAGGTGTAGTAGTGGATAGGATTTTCAAAAATGTTGATTTTTTAATAAATCTGTGGTATAAAATCAGAAACGTTTTTTGAAGAGGAATACTTGTGAAACTTGTTACATTCAAAAAGTCATCGTTAGACGAACATTCCCGACTTGGTGCATCGGTTGATGGTGATAAGATTATTGATCTCAACTTAGATGTCTCAGATATGATCCAATTCTTTGAACAGGATTGTACCGCAGCGGCACAAAAACAGATTGACACTGTCCAACAACTCAGTAATGGGGTAGACTTGTCCGATTTGGTCTACCCAGTATCGGATGTCCAACTGCTTGCCCCCTTTCCACGTCCAGCGAGTTTGCGTGATTTCGGTGTATTCAAAACCCACATGGATGCCGCCTCGCGTATCACTGGAAAAGAAATATCGTCAGAATGGTTCAAACTTCCTAACTATTATCGAGGCAGCACAAGCCCTGCCTCCATTGCTGGACATGAGGCTATAGTGACATGGCCCAACTACACAGAAAAACTTGATTTTGAACTTGAATGGGGTATCTACATCGGCAAAACCGGCAAGAACATCTCAATTGAAGATGCCCCTGAGTACATTGCCGGATTTACTATTTACAACGACATCAGCGCGCGCGATATTCAATTCCGACACATGACACTTTCACTCGGTCCCGCAAAAGGCAAGGACTTTGATAACAGTAACATTATGGGTCCATGTCTTGTTACACCCGATGAAATCGGTGACCCGTATAACCTAAAAATGACAGCAAGGGTAAATGGAGAAGTTTGGGCAGAGGGTAGTACTTCTGATATGTATTATACCTTCGCAGAAATGATTTCGTTTGTTTCGCAGTCTGAGACTCTTTTTCCAGGGGAGTTTTTAGGCTCTGGCACTGTCGGAAATGGGTGCGGTTGGGAACTTGACCGATGGATTCAACCGGGAGACGTAATTGAACTTGAAGTTGAAAATATCGGTGTGCTGAAAAATCGTATCGGTGAACCTGAAGAAAATCCTGCCGCTTGGAAGGAAAAAGTATAACTGTGCGACTAATAGATAAGGTAGCCATCATCACAGGAGCTGCATCTGGGATCGGTAAAGCGACAGCAAAACTCTTTGCTGAACACGGTGCGAAGGTTGTTGTTGCAGATATTGATGAAGATGGCGGGAACCAGACCGTTACTGACATTCAAAGTGTTGGCAATGAAGCAATTTTTGTTCAAACTGACGTAACAATTAAAGCCGACACTGACCAGATGGTCGCGCAAACATTAAAAAACTATGGCAAACTTGATACCTTGCTCAATAGTGCCGGGATCGCAATGCGTTTACCTGTTGCTGAACTGCCAGAAGAAGACTGGCACCGTTGTTTAGATGTGAACCTTAACGGGGTTTTTCTTTGTGCAAAGGCAGCAATTCCTGCAATGCAGAAAAACGGAGGCGGATCAATCATCAACATGTCCTCCATTTACGGAATTGTCGGGGCGGATGTTCGCGCAGCGTATGTGGCATCTAAAGGTGCTGTCACAAACTTAACACGCGGCATGGCACTTGATTATGCAGAAGACAATATCCGTGTAAACTGCATCTGTCCGGGCTTCGTGGAAACTCCTTTGGTCGCAGGAGTCATCAAAACCCCAGAAGAATATCAGAAACTTGCAAATAAACATCCGATGCGTAGACTCGGTCAACCTGAAGAAATCGCCTACGGCGCATTATACCTCGCCTCCGATGAATCTGCGTTCGTTACGGGCATCGCTTTGCCAATTGATGGCGGCTATACCGCAGGATAAAATTATTAGGACTTACGCACGAATGGTAGGCGCCAAATGCCATACGGGGAATGCCAAAAGGCATTCATACCGTTGATTTGGCGCATTTGGCGTTGATTTGGCGTTTTGTAAACGCGCCGGTAAGTCAGAATTCTGCTGAATTTACACCATTTTAACCATAATTATTGCAAAAATATTGAAAATTGTGTAAGTCCTAAATATATTGAAAAGTTGGAATATGTAGAACAACTAAACTGACAAACCTTTTGCAGGCGAATTCATGCGAAAATTATCCGTACTGGTTTTTCTCATATTACTACTCAACAGTGCATATCTATTCAGTTTCGGTGAACCGACACTTTTCTACATTTTAAATGTCCTGTTCCACTTAGCACTTGGTATTGTATTAATAATTCCGTTTGGTATCTACCTTTCTCAAAAATTCAAAGACATATCACCCCCTGGCCGTATTGGCGTTATTGGGTTAATCGTTGGAATTGCTACCGGCGGTTTTCTGATGATAGTCGGTGCCACTACGCCCTATCGTTGGCTTCTCATTACACATATTATTAGTATTAGCGTTGGAAGTCTTCTGTTCACCGTTCACTTGTTGAAGGACAGCACAAATCTTTCACCAAGATTCAAAAACTTAATTATCTGTGTATTAGTTGGCGTTGTGTTTTTCCCGATTGGCGCAAAACTCTCCCAACACTATTTTCCAAATAAGGACTATCTTGTCAAAAACCCCGCACTGCCACCCACAAGTATGTACGAGGAAGGTGGCGGACCAACCGGACACTTTTTCCCAGCGTCTGTTGAAACGGAAACAGGCAACCTAATTCCGACTGACTTCTTTCTTACATCGGAAACATGTGCCACAAAGGGATGTCATCCCGATATTTTTCGGCAGTGGAACGAATCTGCACATCATTTCTCATCTTTCAATAACCAGTGGTACCGAAAGTCCATCGTCTATATGCAGGAGGTGAACGGAATTGAATCTTCTAAATGGTGTGGTGGATGCCACGATCCAGCGATTCTACTCAACGGTATTATGGATAGACCGATTGAGGAAAATCTACATACACCTGCTGCGCAAGCGGGTTTAGCGTGTACTGCGTGTCACTCTATGGAAAAGGTAAAGGATACCATGGGTAACAGTGGATATGTGATTAAATACCCACCACTCCATGACCTCGCGTCAAGCGAAAACCGTATCGTCCGCAGTCTGCATAATTATCTTATACGTCTTGACCCTGAACCACACAAAAAAAGTTTTCTAAAACCGTTCCACCGAGACAATACTGCGGAATTCTGTTCAACCTGTCATAAGGTGCATCTGGATTTTCCTGTCAATAACTTTAAATGGGTACGTGGTTTCAACGACTACGACCAATGGCAAAAGAGTGGTGTCTCCCAACAAGGTGCGCTCTCGTTTTACTATCCTGAAGAAGCTAAGAAATGTGCTGATTGTCACATGCCGCTCGTAGATTCTACAGATGCAGGTAATATTAACGGCAAGGTTCACAGCCATCGTTTTCCTGCTGCCAACACCGCACTTCCCTTTGTAAATAAACACGAAGAACAGCTCAAAGCAGTAAAAGATTTTTTGCAAAATGATGTGATTACGTTGGACCTGTTTGCCAATGGTATGCCAATTCCCAAAAACGGAATTGAAGTAGCGCGAGGTGAAGCCCCTCTCATTGAGGTTGTCGTGCGAACACGAGGTGTCGGTCATCAATTCCCCGCGGGAACAATTGATGCATTTGACATCTGGCTTGAGGTGAAAGCCACAGATGAAAACGGAAAAATCGTGTTCTGGAACGGTATGATTGACGTCCCCGATGG
Organism: Candidatus Poribacteria bacterium; assembly: GCA_965219695.1. Lineage (GTDB taxonomy): Bacteria > Poribacteria > WGA-4E > WGA-4E > WGA-3G > MSPOR6. Next base: position 129,479 of record CBDCOJ010000031.1, read on the forward strand.
TAACGGACCTGTCGATCCAAGTGCACATTTTTATCGTGCTTATATGTTGGATGCACACGGCAACCTAATCAATAAACGCAATGCGTGGGCAATGCGGACTGTGTTATATTCACGAACTATTCCACCCGGTGCTGCTGATACTGTCCGATATCGCTTACAAATTCCCTCTGATTGTGGTGACACGCTTTTCGTAGAAGCGAAACTCAATTATCGTAAGTTTAACTGGTGGCATACGCAGTGGGCTTATGCAGGTGTTCGCGACCCTGAGGATACAGATTTTCTGGTGGATAAAGGCTACGATGATGGTAAATGGGTTTGGACAGGTGATATGTCTAATGTCGCTGGTAAAATCAAGGCTATTCCAAACCTGCCAATTACGATGATGGCAGAGGCAAAAACAACGCTTCATGTGATACCATCCTCACAGAACGCTCCTAAACAAAAAACAGTAATAGAAAACGCGCGTGAACGTTGGAACGACTACGGCATCGGACTTCTCCTACAAGGTGATCTCAGAGCCGCACAAACCGCCTTTCTTAAGGTAACCAAGATTGACTCTGGCTACATGGATGGGTGGGTGAATATCGCACGATGTCGCATCAAAGAAGGAGATATGCAAGGTGCCGAAACAATGCTCAATAAGGCTTTTGAGATTCAGAAGACGTTACCATCAAAAAACTTACATCGCGCAAAGGTGCATTACTTTTATGCCCTTGTTCAAGAATCTTATGGTAACTATGATATAGCAATTCAACATCTCCAACAGGCTGCGACACAATTCCCACGTGATACACGTGTTCGCAACGAATTGGGACGTATGCACTTTCTGAAACGTGAGTATGAAACCGCTTTGACACATTTTCAAAAAACGCTTGAGGTTGATCCAGAAGATTTGGATGCACATTACAATATGATGCGGTGTTATCGCGCACTCAAAAATCGGTCTATGGCTGATAAATCCGAAAAACTATATTTGCGATTTAAAGCAGATGAATCCGTTGACGCAATTACAGGTATTGCCCGCCGTGCAGACCCGCATGCTAATCTTGAACGACAGCCAATCCATGAACACGTAAATAGTTATTCTGCTTTAGAAAAATAAATATCCCATAGTATGCAGCTTTGTAAGCGCACCGATTGAAGGTATATCGTTAATTGTGAAACCAACTATATAAAACAGGAATCAAGAAAAAGAATTGATTATGGAGAATAAAAAAATAAGTGAATATTTCTTTTAGGTTGCGGTGTTTGTAGTCGCGCAATTCATTGCACTGCTTACACTTGCTGCTCGGCGCGTTTTATAAACGCGCCGAGCAATGATGTCCAGTTAATTGTAAAATCTACTATATAAGGAAATTTGTCTATGAAAACAAAAGAAACATATTGTAAATCATTATGGATTCAATTGATCCTCGTATCTGTTGTGGGCATGTTTCTCTGCAGTACTTTCACCTATGCAGAAGATGCTGGAGAGTGGATGCCGGATCCGAACCTACGAAAAGTTGTCCGAGAAGTGATAGGTGTTCCAGAGGGTGTGCCCATAGCACCAGAGGACATAGCGAAAGTTGTTAGACTCAAAGCCGAGTCAATGGACATTGTGGATCTCACAGGCTTAAAACACTTTGGAAATCTAAAAAAATTTCATGCCTCACACAACTACATACACGATTTTCGCCCACTTGCAGGATTAACAAATCTTGAAGGATTGCACTTAAATCATAACTCTATTTCAGATATATCGCCTTTGGCAGAATTGATAAATCTCGAAGAGTTGAGCTTAACTCACAACACTATTTCAGATGTATCTCCCTTGGCTGGACTCGTAAATCTTAAATCGCTGTGGTTATGGAGCAACCAGATCAGAAACATATCGCCCTTGGCAAACTTGATAAAGTTAGAGAACTTGATGCTCGTCAACAACCAGATTGAAGACATCTCACCGCTTGTTGCATTGACAAATCTGAGAGAGTTGAATGTCATCAAGAATTGGATTGTTGACCTTTCACCGCTCAGCGAACTTACCAATGTAGAGATTCTGGAGACTGGAGAGAATCCTGGCAGTGATCTCCCAGCTGAATGTGCATTGTCCCAACCCGCCGTCATTCCCCGGATTCAGGATCGGACGTATCCATCAGTCAGCGGTTCATGGGGTTCTATCCGCAACCGTCAACCTATACTGCCACAGCTGCCGTGGCACGAGGGACACGGTGCTATTGCCTATTTCGACATCTATTTCTGTTGTCCTGCGGTGCCGCTTAATCTCAAATTCAAAGATACCAGTGCCGGTGTGCATCTGACTGGTGATTTCGAGGCAGCGAAAGCGCGACGAGATGCGATTTTGGCGTTTAATCCCAATGCAATACTCCTTGTCCCTGTTAAATACTATAGCGATGTTAAGCCTCACGACTATCCAGAAAATTGGCCACTTTGGTTGAAAGACGAAAACGGCAACCGTATCATTGACATCTGGAGGGATGCCCTCGTGGACTTCACGCTCCCAGAAACGCAAAAATGGGCAATTGACCAAGCCAAGGCGATTGCAGCATGCGGATTGTTTGACGGTATCTTCTTCGACCACTGGGATGAGGGGCAAAGACTTCATGGGCTTCGGTCCCTTGAAGCAGAACACGTCGCACGCGACAATATCCTACAAGGCATTCGTGCTGCAGTCAATGACGATTTTTTGATACTGGTAAACACTACCGAAGAGAAGATTCCGAGATGGGCAGAATACATCAACGGCACATTCATGCAAACATATCCTATCTTGGAAATACCTAGAGAGGATATTTCTGATTCAAGTCAGATCATCCCTATTGGCTATACGCATGTGGATATTTTTGAGATTGAACAAACCCTGATATGGTCGGAAGAACACTTTCGTGAACCACGGATTAATGTGTTAAGTGCGGAAGGGGTGATCAAAAAACCGCCCGAATTTCCTCAAAACAAGCAGTGGATGAGGCTTTTCACAACGATGAGCCTGACGCTTTCAGATGGCTATGTGGACTTTGATAGTCCAAGCAGTGGTAGCGAGGGTGATGTTTATTGGTATGATTTTTGGGATACTGACCTTGGCATGCCTATAGGTGAAAAAGCACAGCCTTACAACAACCGAAATGGGGTTTATATTCGTGAGTATACCAACGGTTGGGCAGTCTATAATCGCAGTGGAAAAGCACATTCGATTCAGCTTCCAGTAAAAGCGAAGGGCGTAACGAGTAGTCTCACAGGAACAGAGCATACATTACCGGATCTTGACGGTGAGATCTATCTGAAAATTAAAGTAAAGGCAGATGTAAATGCTGATGGTGAAGTTAACATTCTCGATTTAGTGGTAGTGGCAAATGCGTTTGGTGAAGCAGAACCTGATCTCAATGGTGATGGCGTTGTGAATATCCAAGATTTAGTTATTGTTGCAAATGCTTTTTAAAGATTGTCAAAATTATAAGAGTACGTTATTATCTCTACATAATTGATTGACCTTCATACATAAGAAAAATAAGGAGAAAGATATGGCAGTATTTCTACATACACGGGTTCGCGTCAGCGACCTTGACCATTCTATTCAATGGTATTGTGACCATCTGGGATTCAAAGTTTTAAGTCGGAGTGATAAATCCCCCGCAGGAAACCAAATAGTTCATCTTGAACTACCGGGGAACGCACACACATTGGAGCTAACCTATTCACCCGATTTTGATCTTCAGGTTCAGGAAGACTTGATGCATTTTGCGATTGGTGTGCCAGATATTGTCGAATTTTGCGACGGTTTGGAGAAAGCAGGTTTAGAGATTTGGCCGGACGAGTGGCGCAAACAGTTTACCTCTGGGGGCATGAAGATGGCATTTATTACTGATCCCGATGGATATGAGGTTGAACTGTTGGAACGCAAAGATGCTTCTGGCGATCCACTTGACGTGCTTGAAGAATCTTAAAATATATGATTATGTGCTATAGTGTTCTGTAGGAGCGATCTCCGAATCGCGACCTTTACTCGTAAAATTTCGGTAGACACTCCAATAGTAGGCGCGCTTTGAAATCGCGCCTACCAAAGTGGAAAATCTTAGACAAAAGGCCAAAACTGATTCCGCGCTGTCATCCAATCTTTTGCATGGCTCTCAGCAGTAACAGATCCCGTTATTTCAACGCCAGGTCGTCCTTTGAAGTCCGCAAGTTTATCTACACTTGACACTTCAATTTTGATTGTCGTTGGCTGAGCAGGTATGTATGGACGAACCCGTGTTAAATCTGAGAGAGCATCTTTAGCTGCTTCTTCTACCATCTGACGGGCACGCACTGGTGGAATCTGTCTTGCACTGTATCGGCTGAGCCCTTTCTTAACAGCAACAGTTGGTAATGTCTCACCGAGCAGTTCTTTGGCTTCTCTACACACCGCTGCATCGCCAGTAACAAGTGCAATCGGAACGTCATAATGTCCGTTGAGTGCCGCATTTACACCCGTTTCTCCAACAAGATCGTCATTGAACCAAAGATTCCGATATCGCACGGTAGAAATAGTATGACACAACACACCGTCGGGAGTGTTGTTACGAGCATGCATCCCGATGAGCAAACAAGCATCGCATCCATCTTTCCACAGGTCATCAAACCGTCCCCACCCGTGGTGTGCCACCCACTCACAATCTGGATGTATCTTGTCTGGTATAAGCGAATTAAATGTCCAACCTTGCCCGGCACCATGACAATCCACAACGACGATCTCAGTAGCACCCGCTGCTTTGGCACCACGCACAGCAGCGTTGATTTCTTCAGTGTAGAGAAGTCTACCCTCTTCAAACATTGCAGCACCACCATCAACTTGATCCCACACAACGATGCCGCTTACGCCTTCCATATCGGACATAATCAATACGCGCACTATTCTATTCCTTTCTTATTTATGATTTTGTGTTTTAGTTTGAGTATAAATCAGTCGCATTTTAAATTCAAGCGTAAAATTGGAGCGTTATAATTCGGATTAGGTAACGATGATAAGTAGAGTGAATTATAAAAATATATTGACACCTCTTCTGTAGGAGCGATCTCCGAATCGCGACGAATGCTTTGATAGTCGGGAATCGGAGTTCCCTCCTACCAATCAAATGTCAAGTTAATTGTAAAATCCACTATATATTGCCCACCCCACTGGACAGTAAGGATATGAATGAACAAAACACGGAGTGATTTGACCCAAGGTAGTCTGCTACGGCATCTGTTGCAACTTGCAGGACCGATAACCTTCGGTTATATTCTTCAAGACGCGTTCAACGTTGTTGATATGATTTTCGTTGGCAGATTAGGCCCTGCTGCAATCGCAGCCGTTGGAGTGAGTGGCAATTTGCTTCGGTTAATTGCTGTTTTCTCTCTCGGTATTTCAACGGGTGCGGGGATTATGGTAGCACAATACCTCGGTGCAAGAAATCACGCACAAGCGGGGCACGTGGCGATGCAGGCGATTTTTTTAGCCTTTTTCTTTGCCATCGGTATCGGTATTATTGGCTATCCATTAGCAGAATTTGGTTTACGCGCGGTCCGAACAACAGACCCAGAGGTGATACAACTCGGCACTACTTATATGCATATCATTCTTGTTGGTATCAGTACGATGTTTTTGTCAATGACACTTGGCTCAATCTTCCGTGCTGGTGGTGATGCCGTCACACCGATGGTTGTGTTAATTTTCTCCACATTAATTAACATTACGCTTGATCCGCTGTTAATATTTGGACTTTGGAAATTTCCAGAACTGGGTGTAGCAGGTTCGGCTTACGCTACACTTATTGGTAGAGGTGTTGGCGTCATTATTCTGCTTTTTCTATGTTTCAGTGGACGCGCCCCAATATCTTTACGAAACGTACAATATCGTGCTGATCTTGTAGAAATGCTTGACATTTTTAGATTAGGGATTTATAGTTCTATGCAAGGATTCTGGCGACATTTATCACGTCTCGGCTTCCTTTGGGTCATAGGTCCTTACGGCAAATATGCAGTTGCTGCTTATACGATTTGCATGCGACTCCGTATTCTGGTAATGAACCCCGGTTTTGGAATAGCCAACGCTGTTGCTCCGTTAGTCGGACAAAATTTAGGAGCAAATCAGATAGAACGAGCGGTAGAATCAACTCGATTGGCAAATATATTAGGCACAACGGTTATGGCAGGTATAGGTACGCTTTTCCTCATTTTTCCGCAGATGTTTATTCAGATTTTTAGCAATGACTCAGAAGTGATAAAAATTGGATCAGTTTACCTCCAGTTTCTATCACTCACATTTGGATTTATAGCGTTCTCCTTAGTGTTAGGCAAAGCACTTAACGGTGCTGGCGATACTTTTTCACCGATGATTATTACCCTCGCTGCGCAGATGGGAGTTGGTTTAGGACTTGTAATTCTATTGTCATATTTTATCGGGTTGAAAGGGGTTTGGATCGGAATAGCGCTTTCAAATGTGGTGCAAGGTGCCGCTATGTGGCTTTGGTATCACACGGGAAGATGGAAAACAATAAAGATTATTAAAAATGGTAGTAAAAATCCTACCAGAAAGGCGGTTTGAAAATGACGTCCAAAGGTTACGTGAATCCTCAACTCGTTGTTTCAGCTGAGGAATTGAAAAACAATCTTAATGATGAATCGTTTTGTATCGTTGATACGCGTCCAACGCATGAATATCTAAACGGACATATTCCAAGAGCACTTCATCTTGATCTTTTTGGGTTGAGCCTTATCAATACCCGTAAAGAAACTTATGACGCTTTTATGTGGATGATTGCTTATCTGTTCCAACAACGCGGTCTTGACCATACAAAAACAATTATATGGTATGAAGATATTTCAGGCATACGTGCTTCTCGCGGCTTCTGGTTTTGTGAGTATTTAGGTCACTCTAACACCCGTTTACTTGACGGTGGTTTCAAAACGTGGGTGGCAGCAGACGGACCGGTTAGCACTGAAGGCGTTGAACCGCCTGAAGTGCCACAATTTCCGATAGAAGCAAAACATAATATACACATGGATGCAGATATAATTCATGCCTCGCTAAACCAAGAGGATTTCATTCCCTTGGACACAAGGACAGATGGTGAACACTACGGTAGAGTTGCTCGCGCTGAACGCGCAGGTGCAATCCCCGGTTCTATACATTTAGAATGGCTTAATAATCTTGATGAAACGGGAGCATTCAAATCTGCTGATGAACTTCAGCAAATGTATGCAGCAGTGGGTATTACACCGGAAAAGCAGGTAATGTGTTACTGACAGGGTGGATACCGTTCTTCCCAAACCTATTTGGCGTTGCGACTTATCGGTTATCCAAAGGTAAGCAACTACATTGGGTCTTGGAAAGAATGGGGAGACCGGCTGGATTTGCCGGTTGAAATTCCTGAGCAAAAGTGAATTTATAGTGTGTGACACCCTTGGTAGGTTCGGTTTCCTAACCGAACCTACCAATATTCAATCAAGCGGATAGGAAAATGTCTCCACAAAATTAAAACAGATTTCAGATATTGCCTCCGGACATTCGTTTGGTAAATAATGCCCCGCATTAGGCACCCATATCACCTGAATATTGGGATTAGGTGGGATGCGCAACTTCTGCTCAGTTAATTCATTCCTACCCATTTCGCCAAATACTTCACAGATAGAAATGCATGCCTGCTCAAGATATGCGTAAGCATCAAAATCTTTGACAGATGTCCAAAAACTTTCCCAGACATTCGATTTAAAGCGGTTTCGCGTCTCTTCAGCTTTCCGCTGAATGTTTGTAATCTCTGCTTGGGACAGCGCACCGTAAAATCGCCCCGAATCAAAAGCACTACCTGCGGATGAAAGACCCGTCCATCCCTCAAGCAAAACGAGTCCTGTGATACAAGATGAACGTCTAGCAACTTCCATTGCAACCATACCACCAAGGCTATGCCCAACGAGTATTACCTCCTGAATTCCGATTGCGTTTGTAAGGTGTAGAACATCATCAGCAAGATTTGCTAATGTAAACGGTTCGGTGGGTACGCTACTCTGTCCGTGTCCACGAAAATCGAGCGTTATATGACGTTGGTAGCGAGGTAGCTGTTCAATTACGGACTTCCAATCCCGTGAATCACAACCAGTACCGTGTAGAAATAATAAAGAATGACCCGATCCATCTGAATCGGTGTAAGCCATTCGTCCCCAATCTGTTTCTACTGACGCCATAGTGAAAAACCATCATATTGGTAGACTTACTTATCGCACTATTGACCTGAAAGATTCCATATTTTCGTGGCTGTAGTTCCGAGGATATTTTCTTTATCTTTATCCGTTAAGAAAGGCAAACCTTCACGAATAAGGCGGAGTTCCTGATCTAACGTAGGCCAGTTATGCTTTTCTCTGTGACGCCCGGGGTATCCTGTACCCCAAACCGTTCGTTCTGATCCGAAAGCAGATAGCAGTTTTTCTATGATTGGATGAACATCTACGTAAGGGAAATCTTGATGAGAGCGACCCGCTACATCTGAGAGTTTCAAGTATATGTTGTCAAAATCAGCAAGGTCTACAATTGGCTGAAACGCTGATTGATCGGCGTTTATCTGAGGATATCCCATGTGGTCAAGGATAAGTTTAAGGTGTGGATACTCTCGGGCAATAGTGGCAACCTGATCAGCAAATTCCGCACGCAGGTGAAATTGGATGATTGCATCAACCGCTCCTATTTCTTCCCACATTGCTGTGTTTTGTTGGGTCAGAAGAATCTTCTCATCTGGGTAGTACATCGGATGAAATCGAAATCCGACCAATCCCCGTTCTTTGATCCAATAACGCACCAACTCAGCATTCTTTGGGTCTTGTGGGTCAATCAAACCGTGTCCTATAAATCGATTTGGAAAACGGTCCATCGAATCAGCGATGTAACCGTTATCCCAGGTTGACCAACTCGTTTGCACCAACACAGCCCAATCAACCCCATGCATGTCCATCTCTGCCAAAAGTTCATCGGCAGTTCCAGGTTCATCAGGATAGGAAGTCCAACCCGGAGCCGATGGGCCGACTGGATATTTCGGTGGGTCAATTTCCCAGACATGAACATGGGTATCTATAATCATTATAGTGGATTTTACAATTAACTTTACATTTGAGTTGTAGGAGGGAACTCCGATTCCCGACTATCAAAGTGCTTAGTCGCGATTCGGAGATCGCTCCTACAGAAGAGGTGTCAACATATTTCTATAATTCGCTATATAAACCTTTGCTCTATTAGGTAAGAAACTGCGCGTCCACTGTTTCACCAGCATGTAAGGTCGCACCAGAAGGAATGGTTATCAATCCATTCGCTAATACAAGGGAATGGAGGATACCAGAGCCTTGTGGTCCAGTTGTTTTAGCAATGTATTCTCCATTCTGATCTGTGAGGATCGCACGCATATAATTTACACGCCCATCTTTGTTCGTAACGTCCGCTGCTAAAACGGCTTTAAAGGTAGGACGCAACAGGTCAGTGTGCCCTGCCATTTTCAGGAGTGCAGGACGTACAAAAAGCTCAAACACAACAAGCGAAGACACAGGATTACCCGGTAATCCAAAAATCGGTTTTCCGTCTATAATGCCGTAAGCCTGCGGTTTGCCCGGTTTCATTGCCACACGCCAAAAATTCATTTTTCCCAATTTCGTCAGCACATTTTTCACTATATCATGTTCTCCGACCGAAACGCCGCCACTTGTGATAAGCGCGTCTGCCTTAGCAAGGGATTCACGAAAGATACGCTCCGTTTCAGCCGCATCGTCAGGAGCAATACCCATATCAATTGGAATACCGCCAGCATTCTGAACTTGCGCGGACATACCGTAACGATTGCTATCCCGAATTTTACCCGGTAGCAACGGTTCACCGAGTGGCGTAAGTTCATCACCTGTGGAGACAACAGCAACTGTCGGTTTCCGATATACTGTCACTTCAGCACAATTAAGCGAAGCAAGCATTGACACTTCCGGTGGACGAAGCACCTTTCCATGAGTCATCACACAATCACCTTGCTTAACGCTTTCACCAGTAAAACGGACATTTTCGTATTCTTCAACGCTTTCAAAGATTTTGACATTATCACCTACAAGTTCGGTCACCTCTTGCATGACAACAGCATCTGCTCTATCAGGCATCATCGCACCGGTCATAATCCGTGCTGCTTGCCTACTTGAAACATGTTTTTCAGGGGCATATCCAGCAGCGATAGTTTCAACAACTGAAAGTATCGCAGGATTCTCTTTGGACGCGTCCTTCACATCTGCTGAACGGACCGCAAAACCGTCCATCGCAGAATTGTCAAAAGGAGGGATATTTTCAGTGGCATGCAGTGCTTCGGCGAGAACATAACCTGCACAGTTGAGAATGCCACGCTTTTCTGTCGGTAAAACAGGTATGGTGTCTAACATCTGTTGACGTGCTACTTCAACACTTAACATTTAATTTGCTCCAGTTGAGTCTTCAGTTTGGTAAATTCAAGGTGTTTGTTATGCAGATCTTTTGTTGTTATTTCGCATGTCCGATGAGAAGCACTGCAGCAGGTAAAGAAGTTTCCGCAGACTTGCTATAAGCCCAATCAATACTGCCAATATCAGCGTCCGTTTCTAACTTATGATAGGGCAGATTCCATGCTTTGAGTGTCGGTTCAAGGAACGCAGCAACAGAGTCAATCCATTTCCCATCAGCATCACGGTTGTGATAACCGCGATATCCAATGAATACGACAACAGGCACTTGCATATTGAAAACAGTACCACGGATTGCATCACCAGATTCTAAGAAGCCTGTATTTTGTATGATAATCACAGGTTTCTTGCCACCAACATACAACCCTGCTGCAATAGCGAATGCCTCACCTTCGCGGGTTACAGTAATAACCTCAATCTCCGATTCTTCACGCAAAAGCTCGTAAATTCGTGCGCTGCCGTTATCTGGCACACCAACGGCATGGGTGATATTATGTCTTTTCAATGCATCTACAATTTTTTGTGCTGACGCCACAAGTGCTCCTGATTCATGCAATTGGGCAGGCACAGTGACCTGCCCTTATGAAATTAATCTACATTCTGACGATACATCAACTTTATTGTCTGCCTTCAACCAATGCGTCAACGACTGTCGGATCAGCAAGCGTTGAAGTGTCACCGAGATCAGATATATCACCTTCTGCTATTTTACGGAGGATGCGCCGCATGATTTTACCTGATCGGGTCTTTGGCAAAGCAGGTGTAAACTGAATTTTATCTGGTGTAGCGATGGGACCAATGTGTTGCCGCACTGCCTGTTTGATGCCTGTTGCCACATCATCTGAGGCAGATTCACCTGTCATGAGTGTTACATACGCATAGATGCCTTGTCCTTTGATCTCGTGTGGGTATCCGACAACCGCGGCTTCTGCAACGGCATCATGTTGCCCAATGGCACCTTCAACCTCAGCCGTGCCTAACCTGTGTCCAGAGACATTTAACACATCGTCCACACGTCCTGTAATCCAGTAATATCCATCTTCATCACGCAGCACGCCATCACCCGTCATATAATAGCCAGGGAACCTGCTAAAATAGACATCAATGAAACGTTCGTGGTCGCCATACACTGTCCGCATGATGCCGGGCCAAGCGGTTTTAATGCAGAGATAACCGGTAGCAGGATTGCCTTCAACTTCGTTCCCTTCTTCATCTAATATCACGGGTTCAATACCGAAAAATGGGAACGTTGCAGAGCCAGGCTTCAGAGACGTTACAGCGGGTAATGGCGTAATCAGAATTCCACCTGTTTCAGTCTGCCACCATGTATCAACAATCGGGCATCTCTTATCGCCAACAATGTTATAATACCACAACCATTCTGGTTCCTTGATCGGTTCACCAACTGTTCCTAATAATCGGAGTGTAGACCTGTCGTATTTTTCTACCCATGTATCCCCTTCCTTCATCAAAGCACGTAAAGCAGTAGGAGCGGTATAGAAGAGATTGATTTTATGTTTTTCTACGACCTGCCAAAATCGTCCAAAATCTGGATAGTTCGGGACACCTTCAAACATAACGGTAATCGCACGATTAGCCAATGGACCGTAGATAATATAAGAATGTCCGGTAATCCAACCAATATCCGCAGTGCACCAATACACATCACCTTCGTGATAGTCAAAAATCTGCTGATGTGTGTAAGAGGTATACACCAGATAGCCGCCTGTGGTATGTAAAACACCTTTCGGTTTTCCTGTTGACCCAGATGTATAGAGTATAAAAAGCGGGTCTTCAGCATTCATAACTTCAGGCTCGCATTCAGCATCTGCAGTTGCCATCGCTTCGTGCCACCAAACATCCCGCGATGCGTCAAAATCTACCGCATCACCAGTGCGTTTCACGACAACAACTTTTTCAATAGACGGGCAATCTGCAACTGCAGCATCGGCGTTTGCTTTCATCGGAATGTCGCTTCGGGTACCACGCATCGCTGTGTCTTGCGTTATCAAAAGTTTGCAAGCAGAATCGTTAATCCGATCTCGTAGTGATTCGGCTGAAAATGCACCGAAAACGATGGAATGAACGGCTCCAATCCTTGCACAAGCAAGCATTGCAATTGCCAATTCTGGCACCATTTGCAAGTAGATACACACGCGGTCGCCTTTTTCAACACCTTGTGCTTTCAGGACGTTAGCAAACTTTTTGACCTCTGCAAGCAGCTCACTAAAACTAAATGTCTTATCTTCGGAAGGATCATTGCCTTCCCAGATAACCGCTGTTTCATCACCATGCCCTGCTTCTACGTGCCGATCAAGACAGTTATAACAAGCGTTTAACGTGCCGCCTTCAAACCATTTTATCTGTGCTTTAACAAAGTCATAATCTCGAACCGTATCCCATTTTTGATACCACGTCAACCGCTCAGCAATTGTTGCCCAAAAACCTTCCGGATCCTGAATTGATTCAGTATATCGTTCCTGATACGCTTCTAAACTGTTGACGTGAGCGTCCTCGATTGGATATGCAGTCTCTACTGGCGGAAAAATATCGTTAGCCATCTATTCTCTCCTATATGAACTTATCTCTGTGCCATTCTGTTATCTTGAGTTTGATTCCATTTTATAGCATAACTGCAAATGTGTCAACGTATATGGCAATGAAATTCAAGGTTATTTAGTTTTCGTTTTTTTTTGCGCATTTTATTACGAACGCTAATATTTTATAATCGCATTGTAGGTCGGGTAGAGTTTACGAAACCCGACAATCTTAGTGTAACAGTGCGATCATGTCGGGTTTCGTAAACTCTACCCGACCTACAGATAGTTTATAGAAATGTGAAAAAATATTGGAGAAAAACCGAAAACTAAATAACCTTGCAATTATGAGATTAAATTTGACTTTTTTGGTAAGAAATGGTATAATTAATTGACTTTTTTGGTAGGATATATTATAATGTAGTTACCTAAATTGGTTAGGATTTAATTAGGGGGGAGGAATACAGATGCAATTGTCTGCCAAGTTGAAGTATGCAGTTTGTGCGATGTTGGAACTCGGTCTGCAGTATCGTAAAGAATTCGTTTCAGTTACGACGTTGGCTGAAAAACGGTGTATTCCCGGTCCGTTTTTGGAGAAACTTCTTTTACAACTCAAGGGTGCTGGATTGACTACAAGCCGCCGCGGTCCTGATGGCGGGTATAGTTTAGCACTACCTCCAGACAAAATACGGATTGGCGATATCTTTGCTGCTGTAGAGGGGCCCGTTGATTTCTCAAAAGGCTTTGAAACACAACAATCGTCTGAAATTGAACCTTTTTTCGCCGAAATAGAGGAAAAGGTCCGCGACGTATTGAACACTAAAACCTTACATGAACTCTGTTGTCACGCACGCAAATTTAAACAGGTGTCGCAACCGACACATTCACATCTGTTCTTTATATGAAAATTGCTGAAAACCTGACAAAACTTATCGGGAATACGCCGATGGTTCGCCTGAATGCGTTGCCGGAAAAAGGGGATGCAACTGTCTTTGCAAAGTTAGAATCCTACAACCCGGGTGGTAGCATTAAGGATCGCATCAGTTATGCCATGGTCATAGACGCTGAAGAACGCGGCATCCTGAAACCGGGTGATACTATTGTTGAACCGACAGCTGGAAACACAGGTATTGGCCTTTCTATTGTTGGGGTAGCACGTGGTTATCAAGTAATTTTGACAATGCCAGAGAACGTTAGTAGTGAAAAATATGCCCTGCTGTCTGCGTTTGGCGCGAATATTGTGCTTACACCGGAGCACGGTGGTATGGCAAGCGCAATCTGGGAAGCAGAAGAAATCCTGAAACGAAATTCACGACACTATATGCCGAACCAGTTTACGAATCCTGCGAACCCATGGATTCATCGTGAGACGACTGCTGTTGAAATTTTGGATTCTGTAGGAAGTGATATTGATTTCGTTGTCATCGGGGTAGGAACAGGAGGCACGTTAACAGGTGTTGGCGAAGTACTTAAAGCACAAAATCCGAAAATCAAAGTCGTTGCTGTAGAGCCTTTGGTGTCATCTGTACTTTCAGGTGGAGTGCCCGGCCCGACACGGATTGATGGACTTGGCGCTGGCATGGTGCCCGAGGTTTTAAATGTGGACATCATTGATGATGTCATTGCAGTTTCTGAAGAGGTAGCGTATCAAACTATGAAAGATATTTCAAAAAAGGAAGGTTTGTTGGTGGGCATGTCGTCTGGAGCAAACGTGCATGCAGCATTGCAAGTAGCTAAAGCGCAGGGACCTGATAAGACTGTTGTCACTATTCTTCCAGATACAGGTGAACGTTACTTCAGTTTGAGTCGCTATTTTGAACTTGAAACCGATATAATGGAGATGTTACCATAAAAGGAGTCTAAACAGGAAACACGGAATGGCATTTCAAATTGAAACTGCTTCAATGATAGAATTGAAGCAGCAGATTACCTTAAAAGAGGACCCGCAAGAAATTCTTTTCTGCCTCTTTAAGAAATTTAATGATCGAGCAGCTATTGTAACGAGTGGTCAGCTGTCGGGTATGGTACAAATACATCTTGCAGCTGAAAGTAAATTACCTTTTAGAGTGTGTACGATAGACACGTTTCGCCTCTTTCCTGAAACCTACGCATTCTTTGGTCAAGTAGAAGAACGCTACGGCATTGAGATTGAACGTATCCAACCAAACACTACTGAGGTAGAAGGTATGATTGCCGAGCATGGGGAATTCCTGTTTTTCGATAGCAGAGCAAAACAGAAGTACTGCTGTGATGTCCGAAAAGTTAGACCAATGCAAAAACTTTTAGAGACATTAGATGTTTGGATTACTGGAACACGGAGAGATCAATCTGAAAACCGGCAAAATTTCCAGAAGGTAGAAATCATCTCATCTAAGACACATCCTATCCTCAAGGTGAGTCCATTAATTCACTGGACAACCGAACAAGTATGGCAATTTGTGCGTGAAAATGATGTGCCTATCAATCCGCTCTTTAAACCTAATGCCCATGGACACTACTATGAATCGCTCGGATGTATGACCTGTACAACGCGAGTCCGTCCGGGTGAACCCAAACGTGCAGGTAGATGGCGTTGGCAAAACGCAACAGACACTGAGGAAAACGACAAAGAATGTGGGTTACACTACGCTATTTAACGCTAAACAAAACGGTAGATTTTTAACCGTTATTACTATATTCTACAAATAGTACGGCGTCAGAACTCTGACCCAGACAAAGGAGAAAAAAATGGCTGTAATAGTTCGTATTCCAACCCCGCTGAGACGTTTGACACAAAATCTCGCGGAGGTTGAAACTGAAGGTGCCGATATTGAAACCATCATTGAAAATTTGGACTCAGACTTTCCGGGGATGAAAGAACGGCTTTGCGATGAAGGAGGTAATATTCGTCGGTTTGTGAATATCTATCTCAACGATGAAGATATCCGTTTTCTTGATGGCAAAGCGACATCTGTCACCGATGGCGCTGAAATATCAATAATTCCCGCTATTGCTGGCGGCAGAAACCTTTCCTAAAACGGCATTTCGTGTACAGGCGGATACGACATCCGCCTATATGCGATTCACATGTATTATCACAAAAGATATGGTAACGCTACTATCAAAAACCTTTAATGAAATATGTTCACATGCAAAGGCGCAGTTTCCTGAGGAATGTTGTGGTGTAATTTTACATGAGGATACGCAAGAGTTTGTCAGACCTTGTCGGAATATCCAAAACGAAATGCATAAGGACGATCCCGCTGCATATCCGCGTGATGCTCGCACAGCATATTTAATGCATCCCGATGACCTAATCTCTGTGCATAAAGAAGCAGAAACACAGCATCGCCCGATTAAGGCGTTTTACCATTCACATCCGAACCATGAGGCATACTTTTCTGAAAAGGATAAATCAGACGCTTTAATGTGGGATGAGCCCGCATATCCAGGGGTGGCATATCTCGTCATCTCAATATACGAAGACACAATCCGCGTGGTCAAGGCTTTTACATGGGATGAAGTTAAATCTGATTTTATTGAAGTTCCCGTCCAAAAAACTCCATCAGGAGCAATGCAAACTACGTCTTTAAAGGTACGTCTAACTTTTCCGCCCGAAAAAATTACTGAACCTATAATTTATAACATTGGACAACAATTCCGTGTAGTCACCAACATACGCCGTGCCAACGTAACTGAAGAGTCGGGTTGGGTGATGTTAGAAATTCAAGGGGCTTCAGATGAAATTGAACGCGCCATCGAGTACTTAAAAAACATCAAAGTACAAGTTGAACCTGTTGAGGGTGATGTTGTCCAATAAGTTTTTACTCTTAACTTCACTGAACACTTCTGTGGTACCAATAAGAGAAATTGATGCACTCTCCGCAAACAGGCCTGTTCCGTTCCCTCCAAAGACTACTACCAGACTTTAATGTAAGTTACAGTATTCATCTCCGCCCTTACGTGTGTCTTATTGCGATTTCAGCATTCTCGCTTGCAATCGGATTAGGTGTAGCACTTCAGAATTACATCGTATTTGAGTTTCATGACAATTCAGGCATTGTTGGTCGGATAAGTATTGATCAATATCCCAAACAACAAGAATTTTTCTATTATCTACTCGCGCTTATAGGAATCCCCGCCACTATTTGGGTTTATTGGTTCGCGTGGCATACTTACTCACAATGGGCTGCCCAGATAACTAATCAACCGATAGACCGCGTGTTGAAACTGAACGCGCTTGCTTCAGTGCCTTTGTGGTTGAGTTGGCTACAGATTTTTAACTTCGATCAGGCAGGCTTTCTGGCATTAACACTACCAATTGGACTAACGCTCTTATTTAAGTTAGTTCTATTAGGTCTCAGGTTTCAACCTATCGAAGGAAAAGTGGATACGATTTCATCAGAACCTCTTACCCTTCAAAGTGGAAAAATATTTGCATTGCCAAGAAGTGTGCGTGTTTTGTTCCGTGGGTGTGAATATATTCTCCTTCCCATTTTTATCTACTTGCTTATTTATAATGGCAATGTCAATGGTGGTATTGATATGTTCCATGAAGGAGAACGGTTAGCGCCTCTGAACGAGATGCTCCATGGTGGTGTCGTATTCCGCGATGTATATGTTCAACATGGACTTTTTCAAAATGCATATTTGGCATGGTTCGGCAGTAAAATCTTTGAACCGACGTTGATGGGAGTGCGCTCTATGGAACGTGTGTTGGGACCGCTCGGTTATATTGCACTATATCTGCTCGGTTTGCAAGTCTTTCGAGGACGATTCTTAACTGCCTTCTTATGTTTCCTAATCGCTTCTGGAGACAACTTTTCTGTATCGGCAAGACACAGTTTCGGTTTACTCAGTTTTGCTTGTATTGCTAATTATCTAACATACGATCATGAAAAAGGACTTTTTCTGCCTTGGCAACGGAATTTGTCTGAAAAACCGACTTGGATATTTTGGCTCCTTAGATTCGGTTGGAAACTTATTCTGGCAGGACTTTTTACGAGTTTAGCGTTCTGGTATAGCACTGAAGTTGGCTTGTATACACTTGGTGCTATCGGTCTTTTTTTACTAATTTACAGCCTAAAACGGAGGATACAACTACACCTACGACCTTTACCGTTAGTTGGTTATTGTTGTGGACTTTTGTTAGGTTTTCTTCCTGTCGCAATCTATTTTTTGTCCCACGGTGCGTTGGACGATGCTATCTGGAATTCGTATATTCAGTGCAAATATCAGCTTGCCACGTGGGGACTCAAATTTCCATCCTTATCTGCCACGCTTGCTATATTGTCAGAAAGCGGATGGCGAGCGTTTACCCTTAGTAACGGATTTCGATGGTATCTTCCAATTTGTGTCTTTATAGTTACGGCGGCATATCTTACCTATCGTCGACTATGCAGAACCAATATTTCTGCAGAAGACGCATTGAAACTTCTGCTTTTGTTACTTGGTGGAATTGCATTTTTCCGAACTGCACTTGGCAGATCGGATGGTGGGCATTTGAATTTCGGTGCTACTTTCTTATGGCTTCTCTGCCTGTTTCCAATAGACAGAGGTATATCAGGATTGTTCAACAATCTTTTTGGAAGAGAATCTGGCGAAAATCTCCGCGCGCGTCTCTCTTTGCTGACTGATAAAATGCGCTGGCAACGTGTGCTGAAAGCAGCATGGATACTCATACCAATAGCAATGTTTGTCTGGTATGTTGGTGAAGTCCATCGACCTTTCACAAGATTTTCAAATAGATGGCAGCAGCTGCGTCAGAATCCGTTTGATCGGAGTCTTGGCGCAGAGGAACTGGAACGTGCAGGACAAGTGGACATTCCAGACGATCAAGTTGAACAAATCCAAAAAGTTGTGGCTTATATACAAGAAAATACCGCACCAAATGAAAAGATATTTGATTTTACGAGCCAAGGAGCTTATTTCTTTTTTGCAGATCGACCAAGTGTTACCCGATTTCATATGGTGTCGTATGCCGCAACGCCGGGGATGCAGCGTGAGGTCATATCCGCACTTGAAAGTGATCAGACGCGTTTGGTTATTTTTAAGACTGGGGGGTGGTTTGATAGAGTAGACGGAATTCCAGTTGAGGAACGCCATCCGCTTATCGCGGAGTACTTAGAGGAAAACTACGAACTCGCTATTAATCTCAATAATACAGAAATTTTATTGCGAAAATAACTGAGTGGATCTTTTATAGTAAATTATGTAAATAAGTTCACATATATTCTGTAGGCGGTGAATGCCTAAATGGCGTTCATACCGTTGATTTCGATCTCCGAATCGCGACGAAACCACTGTTAGTCAGGAATCGGAGTTCCCTCCCGCTGAATCATGCAGAATACCAAACGCGTATTCTGCCAAGCGCATTCAGCGTTGATTCACCGTTCAGATGTAAAGTTAATTGTAGAATCCGCTATAAAATATAGTATATATGTTACAAACCTGAGATGCAACATTCTTTACGACTAAGAAGAACATTTAGCTCCCTTGCTGAGCAACAAGGACACGATAGATGTCTTCAAACAATCTTACATCTGTTAGTGTATCTTCAGCGGAAGAACGGAACGGTTCGGGATTGCGTAGGTTATGAATAAAATATTCAGCTTCTCTGTGATATGCCCAGGTCCAGGACGGTCTCGGAATTGGTCGTGTTATCTCCTGCTCTTCTCCAGCGCGGTAGATTTCAACCTCTGCAGGTGTGTTCTTCAACAACAGCGGCGGCGCCCAAGTATGAATCCAACCGTGCTGAAAATAAATTTGTGAGTGTTCATCCCAACGGTAATGCGAAACATGCCCGGTTTCCAGTGTCACGCGTGTGCCATTCATATCAAAAATCACAACGCCTGTATACCCGTTTTCATTCAAATCAACTGCTTTAATGGTAACGTTATCACCAGCATCAAGAAACCACCGCATTAGATTGATATTGTGTGTATACTGCTGAAGGTATCCGATGTATCCACCCCACCATTTTTCCGGTAGCCATTTAGGGAATTTCTGCGGTGCACTCGGTTTCGGTTCATCAGTGCTGTCCATAGGCGTATCAAGATTGCATACCCAATCGCCACCAAAGGCGTGATTGCGGGCATAAGTTAAACGTCCCATTTCACCTGTTTCACGGAATTGTGCGATCTTTTCTTTTACAATCTCATTGCCAGCATCGTAACGTTTCATGTAGCCTACCATCAATTTCTTACCGGATTCTTGTGAGGCATCCACGATAGCTTGTGCTTGTTCAACTGAAACAGCCATCGGTTTTTCCATGAAGACGTGTTTTCCAGCACGTAGGAGGTCTTTTGCAATCTCACCTTGTAGAGCAAAATCGGCGGACACTGCAACTGCTTCAATTTCGGTGTTTTGGGCAAGTTCAGTATGGTCTGGATACAGATGCGGAATACCGAATCGTTGTTGGACTTTTTTACCGAGTTCAGTACGCACCTCTGCGAGTCCGACAATTTCACATTCAGGAATACTTGCAAAATTCGGAATATGCACCTTCTGTGCCATGAACCCACATCCGATATAACCGATTTTAACTCTTTCCATCTATCGGTCTCCTTTATCTGTAAACGATTCTATCTGTTCTACTGCTGTTTGTGCACCTTCCCGCACAAGTGCAGAAGTATCGTTTTGGGCGAGTTGTTTAAGTTTATTAAGGCAAAGTTTTACCTCCAATTTGCCAAGTGCTACTGCTACGAAATAGCGGACATCAGCATCCTCATCGTCGAGTGCTTCCAGCAGTGCTTCCGTGTCTGAAGGGGTGGCAAGGTGCCGTTCCACATCACCGATATTGATCAATGATTGTGCTGCAATGCGTCGAGAGTGGATATCACCATGCCGTAAGGACGCAAGTAATTCGTCATTGCCGGTGCCAATCGTCTTAAGAGTATCCCAATCACAATCCAAGCAGAACCATGAATTGGCATCTAACTGCTGGACGTTCCCTTTGCCGCACTTAGGGCATTCCCCATACTCTTGTTGTTGATTCATGATGGACCTATTGCCTCCATTTCTGGTAAATCTCGCCATATTTCTGGACCTTCTGGTTTGAAATTTATTGTCGCAATGAACTGCATACCGTGATAGAAGTTGATTTTAAACTTTCCGCCGCCAAAATTCTGTTTGAGATAATCTAAAGGAGCATCAATCAACGGACCCATTTCGTCGGCATAGTAGAAAGCGAGTGGTTTAAACCGGACGGTGTTTCCCACAGGTTCCTGCACTAACAGTTGGGCAGAAGTAGCCGGAAAAAGCACCTGAAAAGCATCCCACAAGTCTGCAACAGTGGGATTTAGATTTCCAATTCGCTTTTTGAAATCGTTTTCAAGGTATTCTGAGAACGTGTTAAATACCCAATCCATGATTAGTGCCCTTCTCAAGTAAGAACCGATGGCATATAGAGATGTCAATCAAAATTAACACGTGTATAGATGTCGCGCAAAGGCAGCTGGCATCCGATGGAAGGAAGTGTTAGTGAGTCTTGAAGCGTGTGAAATGTATTCAACTTCCACTCCGTATCTTGAAACTGGTAATGTTCAACGTGGACTTTGTCTTGTGAAACAAGGATATATTCTTTTAAGGATGCTATTTGTTGATAGTATTCAAATTTCTCTTCTCTGTCATAAGTTTCGGTCGAGGATGAAAGCACCTCTATTATAACGACTGGGTTGAGAAGTGTGTCAAAGGTATCGTCCTCAAATTCTGGTTCACCACAAAAAACGACTATATCAGGATAAAAATAGGCAACCATCGGACTGATCTTCACACGCATATCGTTGGTGACAACTTCACACTCGTGTCCTCTCAATTGGATGTTAAGTTCAGTGGCTATATCTAATGTGATACGTGTATGTGAGAGACTTGCTCCGGACATCGCGAGTATCTCTCCGCTGAGGTATTCGCTTTTGAGCGTCGCCTTGCGTTCCAAAGAGATATATTCCTCTGGTGTATAGAGTGTTTGTGCGCCAAGAGATGACATGCATGCCTCCATGGATATGGTTAGAGAAAAGTTTACGATTATTGGTACATTTTACCCACGTTGCTATTCAAACACTGATCAGAATGTAAGAGGCGCAATAAATTGCGCGACTACAAATGGATCCATTATAACCCAGGAGCCTTCAAGAAGTTCTTCCAATCAAAATCGGGCAGAGGGAACTCCTCTGTAGCTTTACATTGTCAGAACGTTGCTGCTTGTTCAAAGAACTCAATATCTACACGTTCAATTTGTGCGGAACGTGCATTCTCTGCCACACGTTGCACGACCATCTCCCGAACAAACGGAATTGGTATGCGTTTCACACGATGCACAACCTCTTCCGTACATGGCACGTTGGTATTATCAAGAAAAGGTCCGTCCTGTGCCGCTGCTTCGGCAGGATGATCACATGTTTCAGGTACAAGTTGCTGTAACCGCATGGAGACATAGTCGGTCACCCACTGTTGGAATTTTTCAGTGTTTTCAGATTCTGCAGCATCGGTTTGTGGTGTCTGTTCCAACTTATCGTTAATGCTGGTAAGCAGATTTTCCAGACGCTCCAAACGGTCTTCAACACTCGTGAGTCGTTCCTGAACGTTAGTTTGATCGCTCATGTTTTCTCCTTAAATTACCCAATATTTCCAAAGGTCTTCTGGTATTTCATATCTTATTTCTTCACGTCGTTTGTGGTGATAGCGGGCAAAAATGCCAACTCGTGGAATATCCCTGATGTTGCCAGAACCCGTATGACACAAGTATGCGTGCCACAGCACGACATCCCCAGCAGATGCGATGAACTCACGCGGTCCCTCTGGTGATGAATCTGAAAATATGTGCCAACCCCACCCTTCAATATCCCTAAAACTTCCATCAACCTGCTCAGGATATTTGAGGAAATATTCGTGTGTTGTGAGATGACTCTTAGGCCAAAATACGAAAGCACCACCGCCAGGTTCAACGTCGTATAGATAGGTCGTTGCACCCATCATAAATGGACTCCACCCGCCAGGACCGTAGGCATCAATGTGTCCGCTACCGGGCATTGACCATTCCGCATCCGGATTAGGCCATTTCACAAGTGGTGAGCCGCCGCCTCCAGCAAATTCACCACCACCGAGTTGCTCAATAATTGCTTGCATGGTGGACAATTGTCCGAAGTTTGGAGAAAAACCGAAATTTTCTACCACGTAATTATCGGGCCATGTCTCTGGAGTCTCCAAACTGGAATTGAAATGCTTCCAAATCTGTTCCCGCCACCCATCAATTACATCTGAATCTATAACGTTTTCAAGGATAAGGTATCCGTTTTCTTGAAAGAATTCCACCTGTTTTATTGTTAGCATACAAGTTTCCTCTATTGTTAAATATAAGACATTCGGGATTACAAATCCGCCAAATACCACACGGGGAATGCCAAATGGCATTCATACCGTTGATTTGGCGTATTTGGCGTTGATTCGCTCCTACAGAAGAAAATATAAAATTCTATCGCCGCGGTCTGAAAGAGGGAATGCCAGTTTTGTCAAACCGCTTTTTGACCGCTTTCATGAGTTCGGGCGTTATTTCACGATAACCGTGTTCGCGAGCGTATTTTTCAACGCTTTTGATAACCATCCCTCGGGCAAATGAGGGAACACGTTTTAATCTTTTTTCTGCTGCATCATTCCACTGCAAATCGTAATCAGGTTCTGTTGCGAAGGCTGTTCGTTTTTCCAATTGAACGGGTTGTTGTCCTTGCTGCCCGGGTTGATATTCACAAGACTCATCTGCGGCGAGATAGTTACCAGTCGTAGCATACGCACGCGCTCTACAACCACCACACACCTCTCTGAATTCACAAGCACCACATTTACCCTGAAGCATATCTCGATTTCGCAAGTCATGGAAAGTTTCCGAATCATTCCATAGCTTTACAAAACTCTCATCTTTGAGATTGCCAACACTAACAGGTAGATACGGACAAGGTGTGAGCTCACCTTCAGGGCTGATGCGACAATAGTAGATACCACAAGGACATGTGCCACTCGGATAGCCTTGAAGGAACGCTGAATCGGATTGCTGTTCATAGATAACGCGTTTGTAATGCGGCGCACATTTTGCAGCAATGAGCATTTTCCCACTATATTCTGCTTGTAGCTGGAACATTGTTTCAAGCATCTTCTCATATTGGGCAGGCGTAATGTCCATTACCGTTTTACCTCTTCCTGTTCGCACGAGAAAATAGAGGTTTAACACCTTCGCACCTAACTGATAGGCAAATTCAACAATCTCTGGGATTTCATCGTAATTCCACTGTGTCACAGAGGTTTGTACAAGGAAGTCAAGTTGTGCGCGTTTGAGTGCTTCAACGCCTTTCATTGTGGCTTGCCACGCACCTTCCATCCCACGAAATTTGTCGTGATTTGATGGTTGGATAGAATCAAGACTAATACCTGCACCAGTAACGCCGTGCTGCTGCATTTTTCCAACCACTTCGTCGTTCAGTAGAACACCGTTTGTTCCCATCACGACAAGGAATCCGGTATCTGAAGCGTATTTTGAAATTTCCAGAATATCGGGACGCAGCAGCGGTTCGCCACCCGTGAGTATCAGCAGAATATGTGGATTGATTTCGGCTATCTCATCAATGACACGAAAACACTCCGATTGTGTCAACTCTGTATCCCTATGATACCCTTGCGGGAATTCGGCTGTGTCTACAAACCCCGCGGGCAGATAGCAGTGCGTACATTTCAGATTGCACAATCGGGTGATATTCCATGAGACTGCCTGAACTTTTGTTTTTTCCATTTAATTTCTCAATAGCAATGCGATCGCGAAAACAATTAATCCTGAAAAAAGTGTTAAATGTCCAAAAACATTGATATAACGGGGAACATTGGGTTTGCTATCTGGTTGTGATGCCTCAAGATGCCGCCGATAGAGTGAACTGTATAGCCCCCAAAACAGTGCCATTAACCCGAAAGCTGCTAACTTTGCAGCAGAATATATCATATACTCCGATTTTAATTCCATATTACTATTCCATGCAACAATAAAAATTACAATCCCGCCTGTCAATAAAAGCATATTAATCATCAATCGGATCCAGTGGCGAAATCTATTGTGAATTTCTAACAGGTCTTGCGCTGGTAAGTTTTGCCGAACTATCGGCATTGCAATCAAGGTTGAAAAAACGACACCTCCGAACCAGACTATCGCTGCGATTAAATGGATACTTCGAATGAAAAGTTCTACAATATGACGCATTGTTTGTTTTTTGCAGGATTTACCTTACGATAGGGTATTGAATTATATGTCCTCAGATTTCTCATAAAAGTTTACGCCAACCCGCTCAATTTGCGCAACCATATCAGGATTTCCTATTTTGCTGAATACAGATAGGTCAATTGTATAGGGTAAAAGCAGATCATCAAGATCAAAGTCAATTTTAGTGAGTACGCTGTGTGTTAACCCATCACCACAGAGAGTTAGGTCAATATCAGATCCGTTTCTATAATTGCCTGTAGCACGTGACCCGTACAAAATTGCTCTTTCAACTTGTGGATACTGCTTGAAAACTCCGTGTACTTTTTGAATAGTCTTGTCGGATAATCCGTATTTCATAGCGACTCTTCCTGTCTTAGGTGTTCTATTTTTGCCAATAACGCCTCAAATTCAGAAAAATATATGTTAAGAATTGCCGAAACGACCTCTTCTGCGGTTTCCTCGTTATAGGTATGAGTCGTTAAGTTGCGGTGGCGGATCATCTCCATCCACGCTTCTCCGTTTTCAATTATTCCCTCTTTAAATGCTACACGTGTTGTGTCCCTTGAGCCATACAACTTGAAATCTTGTGCCTGAAGAAAATCTTTGAGCGTATTCCATGCTAATTCATGGGTATATACAAAACCTTGTATCAATCCTTGTGCTTCTAAATCTGAAAGTTCACGTTGATTTGCAAGCACTACAGCTTCTTTTAATCTTAAAAACGCTTTAAGAAAACTATCAGCCCTCTGTGTCCAACGGATGTTTTGATGGTTCATCGTGTGAGCTCTTTTCGCGGGCGGTTTTAAGAAATTACGTTGATTTGGATATTAAGAGCGTGCTTGCAAGCGTGCGATCTCTTCTCGGAGTTCTGCAACTTCCGCTTCTGCTTTTTGTCGTGCGGATGCTTCTTGTGCTGCGCGTGCCTCGGCAGCTTCCGCACGTGTTTGCACCCAGCCCCCCGCAACAGGATCATAAATACCTATTTCCCCATCCCGTATGCGAAAACCTAAACCCAAGGACGATGAACGAATACCACCACTCTCATCTGGTGGAACCGCCACATAGTTGTCATCAACCAACTCAAAACCCATCAGTTGTGATGGTAAATACAAACCCTCCGCATCATACAAAAAATAGTCCTGTATCTCAAGGGATGCATAGACATCCATCTTGTCAGTTAAGTCATTCTGATATGTGTTTTTGCTGCTGAACTCCATTACGAAATCTGGTGCTTTCGCCTCTTCCCATACCAAGTATGTCCGCCTTAACTTCATTCCTATGCCGAAGGAGACAAGCACATCCGGAGATATAGATTTACTGGGGACACCTTGCACGTAATACATCAATATATCACCAGAGACATAAACTGATGGATCATGTGAGAAATGTGCTTTAAGTGCTTCTAATGTCCAAAACAACTGTTCTCTGTGTAGGTCGCTTGCTGCCATCGGTTTTCCATCTTCTTCAGGATAAAGTTTATCTGTGGGGACATCAGAGAGTTTTTCCTTCTCTGCTTTAGTTGCCATAATATGCTCCTATAACATAAGATGCGTGTAGCCAGCGATTAAGACTATGACTTCTGCCAATATTGTGCATTAATTATAACCGAAAACCGAGAGGGTATCAAGCATTTTAGGATTTAAAACTGTGCAGGAAAGTTTCCACGTGCAGCATCCATCACTTCACCAGTAATTTCAGTATGTCCGTTATCTTTGGCAAAACTTTCAATGCCCATCTTTGCCATTGGTCGGACAAAACTTGGGATACGTTCCAAACGTTCCAATGCTTCAGGTGTCCACGTGAGACCATCGGGTTCAAGTTCGGATTTTTCTTCAAAAGCATCTGATATGACAGAAGTAAACGGACACTTTCCGCCCTCAGCAGTTTCCCCTTCCCCCATTTCTGACGCTATATTTGGCATTGAATCCTGTTTTGCAGTCTCTAACTGTGAACGCACCATTTGCATCGGTTGTGCCGCTTCGCTGTTACCACCGAGTTTCAGGTCCAAGGATTTTAGCATCTGCGTTTCTGAAGGATTGAGATACATCGCAATTTCTGTAAAACAGTCGGGACATTCAAATACAGCAGTGACAGACCCCTGTTCAGGGCGGGTTACGTCTTTAAATTTCATTGCTGTGTCGCAGTCTATACATAAGAATTTCATCGGTTAATCTCCATATCATGAGCGGAAAAGTCGAAGCGCAGTGGCTTATATCAGGTATTAAAGAAATTTTGAATCTTTTGTGCCAACTCTATAATCGCTTTGCTTGCAGGGGTATCGGGATGTTCATTCAGATAAGGTGTACCGCTGTCGTTACAATGGGAAAGTTTGGGATCGAAAGGAATTTTGCCGAGTGTAGTTAACTGAAACGCGTTATTATCCGGTGTCCCTTCAGCAGAAAAGAGCGGTTCGTGTTCACCACAATGCTTACACACATAGAAAGCCATATTTTCTACAACACCGATAATTGGCACTTTGAGCACGTCTCTCGCCATCGTTATTGATTTTTTGACAATCAGGTGTGAAACTTCGGAGGGAATTGTTACGACGACTACGCCACCGAGATTTGGGATAAGTTCAACTACATTTGGTAGGCGGTCAGAACCTGGTGGCAGATCAAGCAGAAGATAATCTAATTCTCCCCATTCCGTGTCGCCGATAAACTCCCGCAGTGCACCTACCTCCATTGTGGAACGCCATGTGAAAGCGTCTTTTTGCGTGTGTGCATTCCACAGTACCGGTGCGTCATCTTCAGACAAGAGCAGATCCATTGAGATAATCTTAGTGCCGAGAGGAGTGATAGCTGGTTTAACGCCTGTCGGAGCATATTCAAGCGTTGCGTTGCGAACCCCCATCATTTTGGCAATTGTTGGTCCATTGATGTCAGCATCAACGACACCGACTGCATATCCCGCCAACGTTAGCGCGGTAGCAATGTTGGCAGTAATAGCACTTTTGCCGACACCGCCTTTTCCGCTCATAATTGCGACTGTTCGTTTTACTGAAGCGAGGCGTTCACTCAGACGGTTCGCTTGTGCTGTGACTTGCCCGATAATGTTGGAACCGGCGTCATCCGGGAGCTCCTTATAACTTTTCACTTTTTCTGACCGATGGCATACAAGGCATCGTAACTGCGCAAGTAGAGCGTGCCATCTGCAATCACTGGCGATGCAGCAACGGTTTCGTTAATTGAATTGGTAGCCACAATTTCAAATTCTCGCCCTGCTTTCACTACGTTAACAACACCATCCCTCGCTGTTAGATAGATATAACCGTTGGCATAAATGGGTGAAGAGCGATGCCGATGGCGATGGGTTCGTTTCAGATAAAGTTGTTCTCCTGTTTTTGCATCCAGACAAATAAGATCTCCGTTTTCCCGACACAGATAAACGAGATCGTCAATGATAAGTGGTGAAGGCACATCCGGTGTGCCATCTGCAAGTTTCCAGGTTTGCCATTCGGTGTTTGTTATATTACCAGTTCCTGATGGGTCTAAACCCAAAACAGGTCCGTTTTTTGCTGACGGAACGACTATGAGTCCTTCAGTAGCTACAGGTGAAGCGACAAGTCGGAATGAACCGTTGTAATTGTCCAACGGATTCAACCCACCACAACGCCAAATTTCGCTGCCATCTTCAAGACTATGTGCCGTGACATAATCTGCGCCATGCACAACAAGGAATTCGTGTTCAGCATCACGGTAAAGAATTGGGGAGGTGTAAGCCTGTTCACTTTCTCTCCTTGCATCACTTTCCCGTTCATGTTTCCAAACCTCTTCCCCTGTCATTTTGTCGAGCGCAAGGACTAACCATGCGTTACTGTGAATAAGTGAAATATATAACTTATCTTTGTCCAGTAGCGGTGTCGTCGACATAATAAAATACAGATTGAACTTGCCGTAACGCCCCTCAAGGTTTGTTTTCCAGACTTGATTTCCTTCAAAGTCGTAGCAAGTGAGGACACCGTTACCGAGAAATGCCCAAACATGTTCACCATCAGTTGTTGGTGATGGTGCTGCAAAGTTAACTTCACCACGACGCGCTGATCGGTTGCCATGTGCCAAAGTTCGTTTCCAAAGTTCTTCTCCTTCGGTACTGATACACATCAGTACAAGTTCATCGTCTTCTGCGCATGTTAGAAAGATTTTATCCACCCATACAATAGGTGTAGATGCCCCTTCGCCGGGTAGTTGTAGCCGCCATCTGACATTTTCGGTCTGGCTCCACTGTATAGGTGCGTCGGTTTCTTGGCTAATTCCATCGTTGTTTGGACCTCGCCATTGATTCCAGTTTTCAGCAAAACCATTACTAATTAGGATAAGAAGCATAAATAGAAAAATCAACGCGCTACTGACAATATATCTTTGCATGACAAACCTCCACTTTTAAACGACTGTTTTATAGTTCGTTGTGATATTGTGGGTCATTTACTTTACGAAATTTCAACGATTCTCGTCTGTCCATAAACCTCGATCTTGACCGTTCCACTGATAAGGAACTATTTTTGATAAACTTCCAACATTGTACTCTGGGAATTTGGACTCTACCTCTATAACATAGCCTTCGTTTGTGAAAATAGGGAATTCAAGTTTAGTGAGGGATTCAGCAGGTTCTATTTCCAACCATACATCAAGATCGCCAATTACTGTCTTATAAAAAAAGTCAGCAGAATGGCTTTCATGTTTCAGAATCATGATGACGCCAGATTGCCTGACATTTCCGTTAGCTGAACGTACTTTCAAACCTACGACAAGATCATCGGATGGTGGCGGATCTGATTTTAACTTAAACCACAAGCCTTTGCTTGCACCCTCCGCTGTTCCTTCATTTGGACCAAGAATCTGGAAAGAAATTGTCGGAATATCCGCCATAATTTATACCAATTTTAGTTGTCTTGGCTTCCACCGTTGCTTGATTGTTGGTAATATTCACCCAACACCTCATTTGCCAAGCTTCTACCGTCTTCTATGACACGTGCTGCGAAATCAAGCGTAACCTCTGAAATACCTACCTCTTGCGCGCGCTGTTCAATACGGGTTTGGGTGATGTTCCGCATAAATCCTGCGGGGACTAAATTCAATCTCTCTACAGCATCTTCTGTCCATTTAAGAATACTTTCGATATTTACTGTTGTTTCAATGCCTTGAGATTCGGTTTGCGCTTGCATGGCTCTGAGTTCAGGAGCATCTTCGCGGACAGCTGCTGCTTCACCCATGCTGTCGTCAATTATCTGCGTGGCGAATTCATTTGTGATTGTGCCAATCTTTTGTGATCGTGCAGATTTTTCGATGCGTGCTTTTACATTTCGCCGCATATAGCCGCGTGGCACAGTTCGGAGCGCTTTCTTTGCATGTTCAGACCATTGCAAACGAACACCATCAAACGTCTCCTCTTCTGCAGTGCCGCCTTCGTCAACAGCAATGTGTTCAATGGAATCTTTGTCTACCATCTGGAAACGTTCTGGTGGAGAACTACAGACAGGACATTGGACGGGTTGTTGATTGTGTGCCGCGTAGCCACATTCACCACAAATATAGGTCTGCACGTCACCTGCTTCCAAAACTTTCTGCTCTGCAATCTCTTTGGCAACGCGTGTTAGTTTTTCAGAGGCACGTTGCGGCATAATTGCTTCCATTGCTTTGTCAATAACACTTTCGGTAATAACAGAATGCCCGCGTTCAATTGCAAAACGGTGCACTGCAGTTTTCGCAATGCCGCGCACTAACGGAGGTGCTTTCTCCATACGATCCATTGCTTCCTGTGTCCAAACAAGGGTTTCTTCTGCTTTTACATCAATTTGAGGGAAATAACGTTGACTTGACAGCAGCACATTACAGGGAGCAAGGCGTAAAAGGTTTTCAGCTGTGCTGCCAATATCCGAATCTTGTTCATTATGAACACCAATTCTTCCTAAAACGAGCAGCCATGGATTAGTTTTTCGGGTGTATTGTAGTATTTTTTCGTAGGCTTTTCCATCAAGGAGTGTGATTTTTAGGTTATAGTCGTGATCTTCTTTAGCGATAGAACGAGCAACTTCAAGATGTGATTGATATATTTTAGCAAGACCGGTATCTATTACCTCTTCGTGCAGTTGCTCCTGTTCTTTAAATCTAAATGTTCTCGCGGCGCGTTCTGTTAGGACATTTACAACGGAATTGAAAACGATGTAGTGCAGATAGGGATCATATACGCCTACAGCCTCTACCTGTTTGTTGAACATTTGCCCAAGACGAATTGCTGTTTTCAGCCCAAAAAAAGATTCAGGACTTCCGTCAATTCCGACGAGGATGTTGCCAGATTGTTCCTCAATAGGGTCAAGGTTGCGGACAATAAGCGTATCTGTGGTAATACGTCGCACAACGCGTTCACACACACCACCGATGAGGCTATCCTTGACAGCACCCATACCGAGTGCACCCATAATAACAAGATCGTAATCGCTTTCGTTGATGTCCTCAACCAGTTTGATGTAGTGTTTGCCTTCAGGCATCTTCGGTTCAAACGGAATCTCAAGCTTTTCACACTTCTTTTTCATTACCTCAAGATAGGAATCCGAAATGAGTTGGAGTCCCATGGTAATGAGTGTATCGTGGATACGGCGCTGCTTTTCAAGTTCTACTTCGTCCTGATACTCCTCCGGCAGCGTATATTCCATCTGCTTGAAACGCACATCGTGCATTTTTGCCGCGTAGACGTGAGACCCCACCAGCTGGGAATCGAATTTCTTTGCAAATTCAACTGCTAAGTTAATACTGGCATCTGAATAGTCTGAATTATCTACTGGCACGTATATCTTTTTCATAATGTATCCTTATCGTCTACTATTTCTGTCTTATCATAAGGTCTGTAGCGCGAACCAATAAAACCTCCGAGGATGTGTGCCAACAGTGTTGCTGGCCATAGGTATACTATTGCTGTTTGCCATTGCCAATCAAGGACGAAACGTCGCATAACGATGTTTAGTACAATTGGAATATATAGACATCTGCTCCAAGGACGACTAAACTTTTTATACCGTACACGAAAAAATCCAAACGGAAAATGAACCACAAAGGCTGCGATAGAAATTAAAAGTTTCAGACCTTCATTTTCTAAGTAGTGTTTTAACATCCTTACGTAAACGCTTCATCGCGGGTTTGCTGCGACTATCGTAATAACCGTGTATTTTTCCATCTGGTGCGACGAGAGCAAACTTTGTGCTATGCGGAAACCCACCCCCATGTTGTGCAGCAGACAACTTAAAACCTTCGTTCGCCAATTGGTAAATCTGATCCTTTTCACCTGTTAGGAAATGCCACCGTTGTTTGTCAGCACCAAATTGTACTGCATACCGCGAAAGAACCTCTGATGTGTCCCGCTCAGGATCCACAGTGAAGGAAACAAAATAGACAAGTTGTGTGTCAAATTCTGATTGCAACTTTGCCATTTCCTGCGTCATCACAGGACAAATCGTTGGACAACGGGTGAAAATAAAATCAGCAACCCAAATTTTCCCTTGTAAATCGGATAAACCTAACGTTTGTCCTTGCTGGTTGGTCAGGCTGAAATCGGGAACGTTTGCGTAAACTACTTCTGGTGTTTGCGCCTTTTTTTTATTGTAAAATGGCAACAAATTGAAAATAGCAATACTTATAATAATGAGACCTAATATAATCCACGGCAGCGTGCTTTTATCAAGTTTGCGTTGATCTTCATCAAGGTTCTCAGTTTGGTTCTCCATAATTGCCGTGCCTTCAACAGATAGAATATAGCCACTGCTGGGACATTAGTGAGAGTTTGTTTCAACAACCTCAGCTGCAGGTCTTTCAATTTCATTGTGCCGCTTATCTGATGTTAGGTCGGGCATCAGCATAATCACAAGGAAAACACAGATAAGGAAAGGCGTGATTACGATTACTGCCAAAGTGCGTTTTTCCAGCTTGAGATGCATAAAATAGGCAGCGACTAAGAATGCCTTACCGCACGCTAAGCCAATTAGTAAGATGGCTTTAAGTACGATCGAATAGGTTGGAATTGCAACAACGACTTCAATAACAGTTAGGATGGCAAGCCACAAGAAAATATACATGTACTTTGGATGATCTTTGTGTTCGTCTTGAGCCATAATTATATCCTCCTACAGTAGATAGATAAAGGTGAAAACCATAATCCAAATAAGGTCAACAAAATGCCAATAAAGTCCGACAATTTCCACCTCATGGTTAAACTCGGCAGTATATCTGCCTCGCAACCCATGTATCAATATCACGATAAGATAGATTACCCCACCTGTTACGTGTAACCCGTGGAAACCTGTAATGGCATAAAAAGTAGGACCAAAGAGCGTTGAACCGGCGATAGCATCTCCTTTTAAGCCGTGCTCAGGGAGACCGGTAAGTGTTAACCCGTGTTTAATCAGATGTGTCCATTCATACACCTGTAGTCCGAGAAATATGACACCACCTAAGATAGTTAAGGCAAGGAACATACACATTCGAGATGCATTGCCTTTTTGAATTGACTCCAACGCTTTTACCATTGTGACGCTACTGCAAATTAATAAGAACGTCATGCCCGCGGTCAGGGTAATACCAAGTATCTCGTCTGGTGGAACCCATCCGATGACACCAGCCCCAGCTCGGATAGCTGCATAAGCCGCAAGCAGCGCACCGAACGACATGGTATCCCCAATGAGGAAAATCCACATGCCGAGTTTACCGAGACTATCGGGCGTAAGCGAAGGTTCGTATACGTCTTCAGTATGTTCTAAAGTGGTAACTTGTTCCACTATACTAAACTCCTTTCAGTTTATTGTAAAAATTATTGCAACCTATAAATTGAACATTTTTGACAGCACTTACAAGTGCATCTACTACGTTGTCCATCTAAAGCGAATCCATATATGAAAGCGTTTTATGCATTTAGGTTTCTGTTTGCCCGACGATAATAATAAAAAACGCTGCCACCGATAACACCAAAAACCGTGAACGGCATCGCCATCATAAATAACACACTCCAATTAAAACCTCGTGCAATCGGTTCGTCAAGGTTTTTACAAGCCGGACATGCCTCAAGTGTAATTGGAATAATTAAGCCTGCAATCCCAATAACCAGAATCCATAGGATAATTTGACGAATCATAAGATCTCCATTAAACAAGGTATACCAAAACATAAAGAATTGGCCATAACGCGACCACGTAAATCCAATAAATTGCACATGTTTCAACACCGGTATAACGGACAGCTGAAAACTTTCCTGCTATTGCCTTACTAACAACGATTGCTAACCAAATCACCGCCCCTAATACGTGCACTGCATGGCAGCCGATAAGCACATAAAAGATACCGCCAAATATGCCAGACTGCAGGGTTAATCCTTTATGAACAAGTTGTATCCACTCACTTCCTTGGATTCCCAGAAAAAGTAACCCCAATATTCCTGTGAACATCAACCAAATGCGTAGTGGTTTGACTTGATCTTGTTGAACTGCACGAACTGCCAGAAACATTGTAAGACCGCTTATAATCAGAAGTAAGGTATTGGCACCTGTTATTAAGCGTGGGAGTTGAATGTCGGCGTGCGACAACGGCGGCCATGTCAAATTTCCCATCCGAAACACCAAAAATGCCCCAACCAGACCGACGAATAACATCGTCTCAGCACCGAGAAGGATTAAAACTCCCAATTTAGCATTGCTTAATGGGCGACTTTCGGTCATTTCCAATTCTCACTATGTATCATCATTCGCGTAATCTACCAGCTATTCTTTTTTCTATCTTGACAAGTAGCGGCTTGACAATCTTGACAATTATCTCAACAAGTGATGCACCTATCAGGAAGAAGCCAATGACGCCGGCAATTATTGTGGTACTCCAGTAAACTATTTTTTTTATCGGTGGAGATGCTTCAAACCCTAAAACAAGCCCTATCGTTGAGATGGCGAATATACCTATAAAGACAAGGCATAATATAAATCCAACTTTCCGATTTCGCCTGCGACTTTCCTGCTTTTCCATTTGAGTACTCCTATGATCACACTATATTTTGTCAATTGCCATCGTAATAAATATCAATGGTAAATACAGCAGAGATGCGTACAGGACATATCGTGCCGCTTTTACAGAGTGTGTTTTCTGAAAATAAATACCGCTTGCCAGAAACATCCCACCTATGAGTAGTGCAGCAAGAAAATATATTCCTCCTGCTATGTTGAACAGCGTAGGAAGAAGTCCAATACCAAAGAGTGCTACACAGTTAATTACGATTTGATGACGTGTGCTTGCGCCATCCGGATGGATAACAGGTAACAACTTTAAACCTGCGTTTGCATAGTCCTCACGATAGATATAGGCAATTGCGAGCGAATGCGGAAGTTGCCATAAAAAGAGAATGGCAAATAACACCCACGCCGAACCTGAAAGCGTTCCTTTTGCTGCTACCCATCCTACGACAGGCGGGAGTGCTCCTGGGATTGCTCCAATTAATGTACATACCGACGTCTTTTGTTTAAGCGGCGTATAAACAAAGAGATAACTCACAACTATTAGTGAAATCACAAATCCACTTAGTGGATTAACAAGGAATGTTAAATATAACATTCCGCTTCCTGTCAGAAATGCACAAAAAAGCAGTGCTTCCATGGGATGCATTCTACCTGCAGGAAGTGGTCTTTGCTCTGTCCGTTTCATCTGCGAATCTATATCGCGTTCCAAGTATTGATTCAGTCCTAAAACCCCAGCAGCTGTCAACCCAGCACCGACAAGTGTATGTAGGAAAAGCATCCAATTTATTGGATGTTGTGTGCCGAGATAAAAACCTGCTGCGGTAGTAATCAATATCATCGCTACCAATCGCGGCTTAGTGAGTTCAATGTAATCCTCCACTCGCCTGACGAAAATTAAGGCTTTTGATGGTGGATTTACCGCTTCTGTTTTATCTGGTAATGTTGCTGTTGTTGAACGCATTATGTAATCTCATTCTGTAACCAGTGAACGGGTAACAGGTGTTTCCATAGCAATTGAAGTATCTGTGGACCGATAAATTTTCAACGTAATCACAAAACTACTCACTAACATCAGCGCGCCAACTGCTACATGAGCAGTCGTAACGATATCTGTAAGGAGTGCTGATACTGTCTCGCCAACGGCTGTTAATCTTGTAATATAAGCACCGAGACCAAGTATCAACTGCACCGCAAGTAACCCAAGTAATAACAAAGGCAATGATTGACCAATACTTTGGGTTTCCTCACCCATACTAAAGAAACGTCTTAACAATAAAAAAATATGTAGTGTTACCAAGAATGCAAAAAGCAGATGTGCGTCAAGTCTACTCCCAGTATGTCTTAGGACTGCCCCAAAGATGAGTTGAACATATATTAAACAAGTTGTAATTAAGCTCAACCGTCGTAATTTCTTTACTGAAACAGTATCAACAATACTTCCAGGCTGATTTTGATTTTCAACCCAATCACGTGAGGTGAACCAACATATCCCACATAGCAGCGCGAAAAATGCTTGTGCAAGACACGCGTGTACTATCGCCAAATTAAGATTAAGTTCGGTAACCCGTAGTCCTCCGAGAATACCCTGCACGCTTACTCCGATGAGGGCAGCGACTCCAAGCCATTTCATCCACATGCGTGAATCTTTGACCAATAACATGATTAGCAGTCCAATCGTTAACAGACCGACTAACGAACCCATTAATCGGTGACTATGCTCATATAAAATCCCGCCAACCATTTCGGAAAATGGATATAGAAACATATTGTAGCCGAAGGTTGTTGGCCAATCTGGTACTGCCAATCCTGATTCAGTGCTTGTAACAATCCCTCCAATGACAATCAACAGAAACGTTGCTCCTGCGGTGAGGAGTGCAATCCGATGTAGCCAGGGGCTATAACTGATTTGTTTGTTCATGGTAATTCACGAAGTGTTCACATTGTAGGCATCAATTCGTATATATGTTTTTTTCGAGGACTTTTTGAACCTGATACTACATGATTCCTACTGTCTGAACCAAGATTTACAAGATTATAGGATTACCAGGATTAGGATATGCTCAGATAAATACCTTTTCTGAAGAAAACAAAAGCGCTTATCAAGCAGGTACACAGATACACAAAAACAACATTTATCGCCTAAACAATCCTGAAAATCTTGTAAATCCTGGTTCAGACAATATACAAACAAATCTAATTCGTATCCTTAAATTAACACCTACCGATAGAAATACTTATACCACTAATCTCCAGCACTTGCTGGTGCATGTTCAGGTTGTGCTTGTGGAATAAAATCGGATTCTTCGCCAGGAACGCTGTATTCATAAGGACCACGATAAACAGTTGGAATTTGGGCAAAATTGCCGTGTGGCACAGGTGTCGGTGCCTCCCACTCTAACGTGTTGACGTTCCACGGATTCTTTTCAGCGACCTTACCACGATATATGCTCCAGACAAAATTGAAGACAAGTATCAATTGCACAAAACCGAGCGTAAATGCGCTCATTGTGATAAAGATGTTCATTCCTTCAAAGGTTTGCAGGTACTCATACTGCATCGGGTTAGAAATGCGCCGCATATGACCACCTACGCCCAAAATGTGCATTGGGAAGAAAGTACAGTTAAACGCTATGAAGGTTAACCAAAAGTGAATTTTGGACAACGTTTCGTTCATATAGCGTCCATACATCTTTGGGAACCAGAAAATAATACCACCGAAAATAGCAAACAAGCTTCCACCAAAAACGACATAGTGAATGTGTGCTACAATATAGTAAGTATCGTGTATGTAAACATCCACAGGTGTGTTAGCCATATAGATGCCGCTGAGTCCTCCGATTACAAACATAGACACAAAAGCAATAGCATGGAGCATCGGTGTTGTAAAGCGGATTGAACCGCGGAACATCGTACCAAGCCAGTTAAATGTCTTAATGGCTGAAGGCACAGCGATAAGCATTGTAGTCGTCATGAAGAATGCCCCCATTCCGGGACGCATGCCACTTTGGAACATGTGATGCCCCCAGACAACCCATCCTAAAAACGCAATCGCAATCATGGCGTAGACCATGGAGCGGTAACCGAAAATTGGTTTTCGTGAAAAAACTGCTACTAATTCGGAAGCAATTCCCATTCCCGGCAAAATAAGGATATACACTTCTGGGTGACCAAAGAACCAGAACAAGTGTTGCCACAGAAGCGCGTCTCCACCACCTTCAGCCGTTGAAGTGAAGAACGTAGTTCCAGCAAGCCTATCAAAGATGAGAAGTGCCAAAGCGGAAGAAAGCACGGGGAAAGCGAGGAGCAACAGAATCGCTACGATAAATAGTGACCAGATGACTAACGGAAGCCTTAAGAATGTCATTCCTGGCGCGCGCATGTTGATAACCGTTGTGATATAGTTTATGGAACCTACTAAAGACGAAAATCCCTGAATCAACAAACTGATTGCCCATAGGTTGATTCCCCACCCAACACCGGTCCACTGTGGGTCAGCTGATAGCGGGGCATAACCTGTCCAACCTGCTGAAGCGTGTCCACCTGGCACGAAAAACCCAGCTACCATTATACCTGCTGCAAGCACGGCAAGCCAAAATGATAGCATGTTGAGAACGGGAAACGCCATATCCCGCGTGCCTATCATTAGAGGAATCAAGAAATTCCCAAAAGCCCCGACTAATATAGGAACAACGACAAAGAACACCATTATTGTGGCATGCATCGTAAACAGCATGTTGTAGAAATGTGGTTCAATAAGACCACTCGGCATGTTTACTTCAAGAAATTCTTCTTTCTCGGAATCATAAATCCGCTCCCACCTTCTATCAGCACCAGTCACGACCTCTCCATCTTCAATATACTCTGGCGAAGCACCAATGATGGGTAAAGGTTTCGCTGCTTTCGCAGCTTTTCCACCCTCCAGTTCAGGTGTTTCTGGGTAAGCAAGTTGCCATCTAAAAAGCAGTGCAAGCCCGCCTCCAAGAAATAGCATGATCAACCCATAGATAAGGAACTGCTTACCGATCATCTTATGATCAAGCGAAAAGATATATTTGCGAATAAAACTCTCTTCATGATGTGCATGCGCGTGGTGTTCATCATCGTCATGCTCATGTGTATGTTCTGTCGTATCGTTATCGTCATGTGCATGATCGTGATGTTCGTTATCGTCATGCTCATGTGACATATTTTCGTTATCTTGCATGTTGTTTTTACTCCTTTCACGACCCTGCAATTACGAATTGCTATTGATTCAGGCCGATCTGACGTTCCTTACTCAGGCCACTGTTCCGCGACCCATGCATCGTATTCTTCTTGTGTTTGCACAATGAGATATCCAAGCATGCCTGAGTGTCCAAATCCACAAAGTTCGGCACATGGAATTTCATAACGACCTGTCTTTGCCGCCTGAAACTTTAAAGTGTCAATAGTTCGATTTGGCAGTGCGTCCTGTTTCTGGCGTAAATTAGGTATAAAAAAACTGTGAATTACATCTTTAGACGTTAGTAGGATTTGCACTACTTTGTTAACTGGCACATACAATTTGTTTTCCAATTCCAGATCGTCTTCTGTACCTAATTCATTATCTGGACCAGGATAGACCATATACCAGTTAAACTGTTCTCCTCGTACCTGAACGACATAATCAGGATTTTCAGCTGGTGATTTAAGGTTGTTCCACTGCGGGAAGCTGAGCATTGCCAAGCCGAACACAATTACTGTCGTTACAGCCGTCCAGATGATTTCAAGTTTCGTACTTCCTTCAATGTATTCAGCACGGTGTCCTTCTCTATGACGGTACTTAATCAGAAACATGATGAGAGTGCCGATCACAAGGACAAACGCCACCACGGTAATCCAATAAATGAGTTCAAAGAGCTTATCAACACCTTGTGCGAAAGTTGATATGTTCTCTGGTAGTAGCCATTCAAGCATTCATTTCTCCTTTTTCAAAATCATTAAGTAGAATATTCGTTAGGCGTGCTTTTTAGCTGTTTCTGCAGAAGCAGTCAGTGTCGCGCCTAAGTAGGTCAAAAAACAAAATAGAGAGACAATCAATAGAGAAAGTGTCCACGTCGGCATGTTGCCGATTGTTGTTTCCGTATCAAAGTAGAGGCTTCGCCGAAAGGCAGCGACACCATAAGTTAAAGGATTTAATTTCATTACCCATGCCAACCAACCTGGTGCTCCAGTACTTGGAAAGAAAGCACCTGACAGCAGCCAAATCGGTATGAGTATTAGGTTCATAATCGCATGAAAACCTTGCGTAGAGTCCATCCGCCATGCGATGAGTAGACCGAGATTCGTCAAGCCAAACGCCAATAGTGTCATTACGCCTAACGTAAGTATTAGGGACGTAACCCCGAATCGGATATCAATAAATGGTGCCAAGAATAGTAGGAGCACTCCTTGCATAAGTGCTAAAGTTGTTCCGCCCAATGCTTGTCCAAGGACAATACCCCATCTCGCCACTGGTGCTACAAGCACACCTTGCAGGAAACCTTCGTGCCGTTCATTGACAACAGAGATTGTAGCGAAAATAGCAGTAAAAAGCAAGACTAAAACGACAATCCCAGGATAAAAATACGCAATATACTCCGATTTTCCTGATACGCCAACGGGTTGAAAAGAAGCACTTAAGCCGCTTCCGATTAAAATCCAAAATACCAAAGGTTGTGCGATTGCACTGAAGAGGCGACTCCGTTGTCGATAAAACCTGATGATTTCACGCCGCCAAATCGTTGTAACTGGTAGCAGAACGCTAACCACGTCGTTTTTCCTCTATTCTAAACGGGTTTCCTGTTAGTTTAATGAAAACATCCTCTAATGTAGGTTTTCCGAACCGAACACTTTGAATATCATCAGGGAACGCGGCTACAACATCCCGAACAAACTCATGTCCCCGTTCACATTCTATGTGTAAGTATTTATCCGTTAAAATCGGGGAAATCTCAAATCGGTCAGCTATTGCACTGCTGAGTGTTTCACCTTTTTCAGTCTCTATTAACACAACATCTCCACCAATTTGCGCCTTGAGCTCGTCAGGTGTTCCGAGAGCAACAAACTTCCCTGAATCTAAAATACCGACTCGGTTGCATAACTCAGCCTCATCCATAAGATGCGTTGTGAGCAGAACAAGGATATTTTCTGTCTTCACAAGTGAGTTTAGATATTCACTAAGTTGTCGCCGCACACCTACATCTAACCCGCTACTTGGCTCATCCAGTAGTAAAACCTGTGGGGAATGTAGCATTGCTTTCGCTATTTCTACACGCCTTTGTAAACCTCCTGATAATTTTTCTACGAGGTCGTGTGATCTGTCACCGATCCCAAACCGTTCTAATAACTCGGAAATTCTGTGTTTCAGACTTTTGCCTGTGAGTCCATAGAGATGTCCGTGATGTCGTAAATTCTCTGTAACAGTGAGTTTTACATCTAAACCTGGACGTTGAAAAACAACCCCTAATAACTTCCGAATTGCTTTCGCGTCACTGCTCAAGTCGTGCCCAAGAATGTTAACGCTCCCGGACGTTGACAGCATGAGTGTAGACAGAATTTTAAAAAGAGTTGTTTTTCCACTACCGTTCGGACCGAGTAGGCAAAAAATCTCGCCACGAGATACGGTGAAACTAACATTATCTAACGCACACCGTGTACCGTAGGTATGCGTTAGATTTTCTACCGTAATTTGATCTTTCACTCCATACTACTTTTTAAGTTTCAGCGTGAAATCTTGCTTGACTTCCCCACCAGCAGTAACGGTAACAGTAACAGGTTCTTTGTTATTGGTACCGCACGCTTCATGCCAATATCCCAACTTATAGGTTCCGGCGGGAACATCTTCAAGTGTGAATTCACCCTTTTCGTTCGTCACAGCAAAATACGGATGCGGCACATAAGCAACCCATGCCTTCATCCATCCATGGATATCACACTTGACTTCAATCGGACCTTCCGCACCCTTGGCACCAGTGAGGCGCATTCTTTTACGGTTCTTTGTTTGTTGTTTGTTTACTGAGGTATTATTCTTGCTTGTTCCGAAGATATGCACATTATGCGTTGCTTTGTCGTTATTCAATACCGTCAAGGCTGTGCCAACAGGAACAACTTGGACATGCGGATTGAATCGGCAATTTTTCTGGTCAAGTTCCGGTTTTGCTTTTTTGTCAAAATCTTTACCTTTTGAAATATCCATCAGATAAACAATCGTATTTTTCAAAACGTTCCCTTCACCAACGACAAGCGTTTCGTCAAACTTTTCAGTAACATCACAAACTGCTTGATCTTTTGTGATTTCGAGTTTTTTCTTTTCAGGCACTTCACCTTCAAACTTTACAACACCACTAATTTTACCGCCATTGCTAACGGACATGGTTTTATATGCATCGGCGGGAAAAACAAGTTTATCCATCTCCTCTTCTTCATGGTTGTCTGCAAACACAAACAGACCGAAGCCACATGCGAGAAGAAGCGCGAGACATGCCAACATTTTCGTTTTCATTTTTTTATCTCCTTATATAATTTTAAGTTTATGAGGCACCGCTGCCTCACTATTTGATTCTATAGAATTACGTATTTCTATGACGTACGAACTGACGTAGTCCGACCAACAGACCGAACGAGAGAAGTGCCACTAATGGCGGATAAATAAACCTTCTTGATGAAGGAACAGGTTCTAACACAAAACTATACCAACTTGAGATAACCCGTTTCGTATCAACGTCACCATTCGCACCATCCCATGCGGAAAAGGCGATTGGTACAAATACACCGGATTCAAGCTGCAGGTCTTTCTTGTCATCCGTTTTTAGCGCACGTTTGACCCACAATCTGTACTGTCCATCAGTGTATTCACTTTTTGCTTCAATGTTACCTTGGACTTCTTGTGCCTCAGCATTGTTGATTCCTTTCGCTGTGAGTTCGGTAACCTTGTCTGCATCAGATGCTTTCCACTGCCACAGATAGACAGCTTTTCTTCCGCCCCAAAGGAAATAAGGTTTTTCAGCGGTGGGTCCTTTCGGCACTTTCACCGGAAATTGGATTGCAATTG
This sequence comes from Candidatus Poribacteria bacterium, assembly GCA_965219695.1. Classification (GTDB taxonomy): domain Bacteria; phylum Poribacteria; class WGA-4E; order WGA-4E; family WGA-3G; genus MSPOR6. The sequence continues at coordinate 172,726 of CBDCOJ010000031.1, forward strand.
CGTCCTCAAACGTTGTTCCAGTATCTTCGTCTTCTTCAACTTCAGTATTATGTGTCCGGTCATCCCAGACGAACAAGAAGGCGACCTCTGTATCATTATAAAATGATTTGACACTAACCGAGTCAATTGTCGGATTAAACTGGCGTGGTTCAATAATTATTTGTCCGACAAGGGGAAAGTAACTTGATTCGAGTGTCTCCCAAGTAGGATCAGCCATTTCTGGTAACTCGCTTGCTATATATTGTGAACGGAGAACATTTTTACCAATCGCTGGCTCCGGTCGTTTTTCAGGAGAAAGGGATTTGACATAGTTCGCCAAGTGCCAACTTTTCTCGTAAAACGCCTTCATCGCTGTGGCATAGGCTTGTTTCTGTTCCTCATCTGCCCCGCCTTCAGCCATAAGATCTAAGATTTCGTAAGCATTCCCCATTTTTTCATCAAGTTGGTTATATTCTTCTTCCTCAACCTCTGTCATTTCGACTTTACTGTCCAATTCGTTATAACGTTTGGATTCTTCTATAGTTAAACCGAATGCGGGGTCTTCAAACATGGGCATTGCTGAACCTGCGATTCCACCAGTGAACCGCTTGTAAATGTCGTCTATATCGTTACCACCTCTGTAATTCCAACTTTGTGTGAGGTTTGCTGGCCAGCTCTTAAAACCCCATTCATCTTGCAGAGTAGGGGCGGATGTTCCATCACCACGTCCTAAGTTACCGTGGCATTCAAAACATGCGAATTGCGTATAAAGTATCTTCCCAATTTCCACACTCTCTTCAGAATAGGGAATTTTTCCATCTAAACTGATTTGTCGCGGCGGAGTTTCACTTTCTGCAAAGCCTTCATAAAAGGTTTTAATATATTCAACTACCTCCCAACGGTCGTTAGCACTCAGCGAGGTTTCCCATCCCGGCATTGACGAACCGGGCATGCCTATGGTAATTATATCAAAGAGGTCTTGGTCAGTTGGCAGTTGACCGCTTTCTGTGGATCGAATCTTATACAAACCACGCGTGAAATCTCTCGGTCTTGGTAAGAGATTTTCTGCTGCACTTCCATCTCCACGACCTTCAATACCATGGCAGTGCGCGCAGCTTTCTTCATAGACCTCTTTTCCTTCTTCGGAGACTTCCGAGGTATCCTGTGCAAATGTTAAGTTTAAAACAGAGAGTAGACCTAAAATAAGGACTAAGTAGACAACATTTTTGCTTCTCATTTTAATGTCCCTCCCCAAAGGTACGTGGTTTATAACCAGTATAGTCGGATAGGAACAGGATAACATCCCAAATTTCGTTTTGTGTTAGATAGTTTTCCCAGACAGGCATAGCAGAGTTCCAGGGAGTACCAGCTGCAGGCATTCCAGGTCCACCTTTGCTAATACGCCAAAAAAAGAACGATTCTGTGAAATTGGGCAAAACACCTGGGTCTTGGAAATTTGCTGGTAACGGATTCAATGCATCTGCAAAATGCCCTTTACCATCAAGATGGTCACCATGACAAAAAAAACAGTTCTGATAATAGACGTTTCTACCGTTCTCCACATGTGACTTATATGCTTCAGGATCATCCTTTTCTAAATGGCGGAAAGGGTTTTCTGCTTTTTCCATTGTCCCAATTACTGTATCCTTGTATGTCAAATTGTCTGGTGGTGTTGGGTGTACCGTTCGTGGATCTCCTGGCGGATTCACCTTTTTTGCAATATTTGTGTAGGTAAATCCAAGCATAAGAAGTGGTATGAGGACTGCCAAAACGATGCGCCGAACACGACGATTTTCATTAACGAGCGTCTCATGGATAGGACGGAGGAATTCTTTAAATCTTGAATCTTCAACAGAAACATGCACCAAAATAGCGATGAGGACCAACCCCATATACATAGAAATCACACTACTCGGTATTGGTTTTGAGATAACGCCACCTATAACAAATTCCAGAAATACCCAACATATTATGAAAATTACGAAACATATTGTGAAAAGCGATACTCTTTTCATGGGTTTCCTCCTTAGCGTTTCTCGGTTATTCTGTAACTTCTTCTGCTGTATCAGTCGGTGCTGTTTCGCCAGTCAACGTACTTAAGTAAGCGAGTAAGTTAGCCATATCCTCTACCTTTAAGAGAATAGGAAAGTTATCTGGCATTGGCGATTTAACCGACAATTTTCGACCAAAACCGAGTGCCAGGGTAGCTTCATCAAAATCAAATGATGGATCATAACTCTCTTCGCTACCATCGACGATTACGACAATTTCAATGTCATCTAAAGTTCCTGAAACAACCTCGCCGAGAATGTCACCGCCATCAAAAATGACAGCGGCCAACTGTTTTTTCAAATCAGTATCAACTTTAGATAGCGTTTGCGTTTCGCCGCCGACTTTCAATGTTACCGATGTGTCGGTTTCCTCAACGATCTCACCACTTACAGAAGTGTCTGATCCTATAGGTGTCAGCGTTAATGTGAAATACCCGTTTTCTATCAGATTAGCAAGGTCTTCTATTGGCTCATCATCAATATCACTCAAAAGTATTGTGTGTTCTTCCTCTGTACCGTCAACTGCTTTCGTGCGAACAACAATATTTTCATTATCTTGTGAAACGAGTGTGCCTTCGTAGGTTATCCCTTTAGCTATGATTTTAACCGTGCCAAAACCACTCACAATTTGAGCATGCGGTTTTAGGATTGATTCCTCAAGATATCGCAATTCGTTAAAGGCAGCAATTTCTGAGAGTTCTGGTGCGGTGACAACTTCAAAGTCTTCATTTCCTTCTCCGGCTTTCGGATTTTCTAAACCTTTTACCTCATGACAAGAGATACATGCTGCCTCTATAAATACCTTTTTTCCTTTCTCAGGATCACCAGAAAGCAAGGGAGGGAGTACTTCTGCTGTTGTTTCGGCTTTCGCTCTATCAATCGGTTCATCAAACGGGGTTGGATCAATTTCACCGCCTTGGCTTTGTAGAAACGCGATGACAGCCTCAATCTCTAATTTTGTTAGCGCAATTGGATTTTTCCATACCTCTGGCATGATCTTACCGTATCCTGTGACTAAATATTTCCCCGGGTCATATAGAGATTCAATTAAATACGTCTTCGCATCTGTTCCTGGTACGCGGTTTGCGGCGTTTATGCCAATATCTGTCAAATCAGGACATCTGCCTTTCGGTGCTGAAGTATCCAAGGTGTGGCATGCAGCACACTGACCTTTTCCGTTGAAAATAGCTAAACCGATTTCAGCGACTGCATCTGGGTCTTCCCAAGGTAATGTTGTTACTGGACCTGATGCTGTAGATGTGTCCGGAACAAGTCCTGCGATGAAAGCGTAAAACCATATTACGCCAAGAGCAAACGACACCAATTTCATGACAGGGAACCAAACAACTATATTCACCAGCAGTGAAATCATAAACCAGACCGACCACGGGAGTAAGTTTTCAGAAGGGATCGGAAAGGCTGGTGCTTTCGCCACAAAGGCAATAAAACTCACCACCATTATGATTAGACTTGCAATTCTAACGAGTGTGTTTTTCATCGTTTTGTTCTCCCATTAGTCATCACTTTCTGCAGTTGCCTCTGCTTCAATCGGCGTTGCCGGTTGTTTTTTCTTGTCACCCCATAAACCGAGCCAGAAGATAAACCCCACAAGTGCGAAGAAGATTACCATAATGATTGAAACCATGTTCACCGCATCTCCAAGAGCAGGTGTAAATGCGTCTACTGAAGTATCTTTCTGAACACCGAAGATATGCCATCCTTCGCGTAGACCCGAACGGGCGTATCCCATCAACCCCATTAGAGAGGTAAAAGTAATTGCGAGCAAAATTAAAACGTACTGAGATCGTTCTGTCATCTCTCCCCAATTTATAGTACCTGATGTTGTTGCTTTTCGATACATGAAAATATCAATGATTGTTACGACAACCATAACACCGAGTGCGATTAGCACCTGCCAAGGTGTCAGTACATTGACGCGAGTATCTGTCTCAACTCCAAACCCAACGATACCGATGACGACAATTGAAACCACGCCTAAAAAGAATATTCCCGATATAACGATATTGCCAAAATTTTTCCAACTCACCGTGGGTGTCTTACCAGAACGTCTATAAAACAGGAAACTCAAAAAAGTTGTCAAGATCACAATATTGACAACCGTATTTTTGGCAGTCATCAGACCGAAGAATCCGAGAAGCGGATGACTGCCACCGCCCATTGCGCTGACCTCAGAGGCAGAGGATATTTTGTCAAGCCAGCGGGGTGTCATCCAGATACCTACACCGATGACAATAATCGTAATCATATACGGACGATAGCGAGCGTAGATTTCTGCTCCTTGAATCCTTCCCATTCCAGACCAGAGGTAATAATTAGCACCTATAAACAACACACCAATCATCACCGCCTGTATGATAAATAGCCATGAGAATAACGCACCCATCATATTTACACCCATGGTGGTGTTGAACATGTAGATTTCTCTACCTAACCAATAACCGGCGAAAGGCAATGGGATAAGCCCACACAAAGCGATGAAGTTACCGTTATAACCCATCCAATCGTAATGTGCTTTTTCCTCTTTAGTTTTAGCCACAAGGTAGCGAAATGCGGCATAAGCAGCTACAATGGAACCACCAAATGCGATGTTACCGATAAGTCTATGGATATTGACCGGCATCCATGTGAAATTATTGACTGCTTCCCATACCGTTCCTAAGAACTCACCTGAGGTTTCGTTGTGGAGCGGGATTACTGTTTTATCTGTTACACCTTCAAGTAGTTCAGCACGGGTTAGTTCTGGGTTTTGCGCTATTGAGTTTTCAATCCAGGCTTCCTTTGTCTTATCAGATAACTTTCCGAACATTGTAGCGGGACTTGTTTGATAGGTGAGCCACGTATTAGACACAAACATGATCGCTGTACCCCATACGTTTAATAGAACACCAAGCACCAGATGCACCCACTTAAAACGTCCCTTCATCTTATCCCAACCGTACGAATATATGTAGAGGGTAAAGGTCTCTCCAAAGAACAACACGACGTAGAAAATCATTGTCGGACCGAAGATTCCGCTCAACTTGTTCAATACTTTGGGATAACACCAAACAAGAATAAAGACGAGAACGCCACCAAGTAGTGCTGTTGTTGAAAATGCCCCCATACAGAGTTTGATAAACTCTTGTGCCATCCGGTCGTACCGCTCATCTTTGGTTTTCCACCCGATAAATTCAATAATAACGGCAAACATCGGGACACCGAGGATGAAAGAACCGAACAACAGATGTAATTGCGCGGCAATCCACGCAGCGTTTCGACTGCCAATCAGAGGGAATGGACGGTATTCTGCATCAGTCATGTCCTGTGCAAATGCTGGCACAACTGCTAACAATACAGAACCGAGCAGTACAAAACCGAGTATGAAGTATAGTCTCTTTTTAGTTATAAGAGAAGAGCAACAACGCATTTAAGTTCTCTCAATTGTTAGGAATTTAGTGTCAAAATCACAATTCTTATGAAATAAAACAAATGAAACCACCTATTTTTTCTTTGGTGGTTTAAATTCAGAAGCTTTGAAGTCAACTTTTAACTCGCCACTTTCAGGTACCTGAACGGTTTTGTTTGCGGAACCGAGTTTTTCGTGCCACACCACCACACGCGCTCTACCAGCAGGAACATCTTTGATGGTATATTTACCAGTATCCGCCGATTTTTCATAATCATCTGGATGAATCCAGTTACCCTTATCATCTTTCTGTCCGGTTACCGTATAGTAGTTGCTATTAACAGCGACAATATAACCACTCATCCAAGCATGGATATCACATGTCAATTTGATTTCTTCCGCTTTTTTGATTTCGTAAGGGATTACAACACCTTTTTTAGGAATCTGAACATTTGGTGCTTTGTTCTTCGTAGCATGCGAATGAACATTGTGAGCAACTGGGTCGTCAGAAGTAAAATCAACGGTAGTGCCTACAGGCACAGCAAGCACATGCGGCAAATAGCGACAATCCTTCTGGTCAACCTTAGGATTTTCCTTAAGTGGTGTCACCTTCTGTCCGCTCATGCGTACGTAAACCACTACGTTTTGGATGCCTTTTCCTTTTGAAACAACAAGTTCTTCAGATTTAGCACCTTTTGTAGCATCAATACAGTGTTGCTCTTGTGTGTTGATTGTCAATACGGTACGTGTTGTCGGTTCATCCATATCATAGGTTATAGTTCCAGTGATGTTAGCTGCAAAAGCAATACTCGCCATTGTGCTACAAAGAAGTAGCGTAATGATGGTTTTTAGATTTTTCATCGTTTTTCTCCTTATATAATTCTTTTTTATTATGTTAACACCTTAAGATTTGAAAAGGCAAACCCTTAAAAATAAATATCACGGATATCCGTGCGTTTTAAGGGTGGAAGGTTACTTTAATATATTCAAGAAGTTCCTGTTGTTCTTCATTACTGAGATAGTAGTGAAACGCTGGCATATCGTTTTTGCCTTCACGGATACTTTCAATCAGTTGCTCATCATCGTGCATATCCCACAAATTGTTATCTGTCAGATTAGCAGGGTCTAATTTTTTGAAGCGCCCGATCCGTCCATTACCCTCTCCGCTGTTCCCGTGGCAACCTGCGCAGTATCTTGCATATTTGTATTCAACTTCCGTCCGATATTTTGTGCTGGGGTCAACCTGTTTCCCTAACCAAATGAACCCGTTTAGCCACACAAGGATCATAACGACAACGATCAGTAGATGCTTCATATAGGACGGAACTCCCTTAGTAGGGACGAATTGAATCCGTCCCTACACTAACGACCTAACGAGATTAGATAATCACGAACCAATTGAATTTGCTTTTCAGCGTCGTTATCAGCATATCCATCAACTGCCATGTGTTGTCCACCGACAAGAGGCCATGCCTGCGGCATTGCAGTTCCGGGTTGGAACGTCTGTGGGTTTTTCATCCAGTCTATAAGCCAATCTGCTTTCAGTCTTTGTTTCGCCAAGGAGAGGTCTGGTCTGCCTGCTTTATCGCTACCTTCAGGAATAATCTCACCTTGTGAAGGGTGACATGAATCGCATTTTAGTTCGTCAAAAATCTGCTTGCCGACACGTAATTCTGCACTTGTAGACATAGGCTGTTCAAGCGTCTCGTAGGGGAACGGTTCGTCATCTAAAGCAGAGAAGTATTTTACAAGGGTTGTCGCTTCTTCGTCTGACATGTCAAATGTTGGCATACGCACTTTGAGTCCGTAGCGTATATCGGAAGGATTTTTGAGGAATTCAAACAACCAATCAGGATAAACTCTTGCACCTTCAGCTTGTAAGGTAGGCGGCGCTAACTGCTTTGCTGTGATTTCATCCAAACCCTCGTGCGCGATGATAATATCACGATAATCTCCACCTTCTCCTTCAATCTCATGGCATCCAGTACAGTTGTATTTTTTCACAACTCGCCTGCCAGCATCAATTTGCTTCTGCTTTTCAACGCGATGTGGTTCAACTGCATGGTCAAAGATGTAATTGAGTGGGTATTTCTGCGGTTGGAAACTTTTTAATAGTACGGCGATTGCCTTAGCATCTGCGTCACTAATCTGAAATACAGGCATACGGGAAACAATACGACGCGTTTGGTAACGCCGCGGGTTCGTAATTTTGCCAATCGTCCAATCGTGCCAGCTATGCTCAATATCTACAGTATCACCAAAGTCAAGTTCTTCAGCAAGTTTCGCACCGAATTCTCCAAGATCAGCACCAACTTTGGATTCATTTTCAAATCCTGATATTTCGTGGCAACCGAAGCATCCGTAAGTCCTAACAAGTTTTTCGCCTTCATCTACGTCTACTTCACCAATTGAAGCAGAGACTGCAGTCGGGGTCGGTTTCTGCAAATTCATGAGATATGCAACAACATTATCAAGTTCACGATTGCTCAACCGCAAACTTGGCATAGCCGTATCAGGATCATAAGCTCTTGGATTCTCAATCCATTGGCGGAGATAGGTTGAGGTAACTTTTGATCCAACGCTGTCCAGCGCGGGAGCGAAATCGCTGCCTAACTCACCAACTTTATGACATGTTAAGCATCCGACAGTTTTTACCGTCTCTTCGCCTGCTTTAATGGCACTTTCAGATGTGGAGTATGTGGCTTGTGACTCATCTAAGTCTTGATCTTTCATATCAGCAAGATATGCGGCAATAGATTTTACCTCGTCAACGATACGTAACACATCATCTTTCGCGTAAGGATACTCTGTGCCATCATCAGCCTTGATTACATAACCAGTGTCAGTTTCAGTGACGACACCGTTGCGTTGTCCGCCATTCTTAAAGTAGACGAGTTGACTCATGCCTTCTACTGGGAAGAAATTCGGCATTGTAGTATTTGGGAGATATGCTTCAGGTTTTTTAATCCAATTCTCAAGCCATGCAATATCTACTTTACTTCCGACCTTTTTCAGTGAAGGTCCCACTTTCTGGATTTTATCAAGTGCGCTGTATCCTTCTACTGCGTGGCATCCATGACAACCGAGGTCTTCAAAGAGAGCTAATCCTTTCGTGAGGTTCGGTGCATAGTCCTGCGGTGCGTTTGTTTCTGGATTCAGTCCGAAGTCTAACTTCATCACGCCATCGTGGCAACGCCGACAATTAGACTCCATATATCCCTTTTTCTCTTCGGACGTTCTGCCTGTTTTTTTATCCATCCCAAGCACAGGTGTGAGCCAGTATTCGGCATGTGTTAGCGCATGAGCCGATTTAGCAGTTAACCCGTGTCCCTGGCCGCCGTGGCAAGGTGTGCAACCGAATTTCTCAAGCGGATGTTTGGCAAGCAAGACATCTCTATGCGGATGTGTTTGAAGAACTGCGTCATAGCCTGTTTCATAAGATATTTCCACTTCGCCGAAGACATCAGGGTCAGTGAATGTGAGGACACCGTTTTCTGACAATTCATATTCATCTGCTTCAGCATCAAAACCATCTATAACAATTTCCTCGCTGCCGGGCTTGACCTTTGGATGTCTAAGTTGGTGTTTAACAGGATTTTCACCATCGCCTTCTACCTCAAAAGTCTCTTGTGCAGAGGTTTCATAACCACTTTTGTCAACTGCGAAATGACAAGTCGCACACCTATCTGCGGTATAATCAAATTCTTCAAGATAGTATTGTACGATTGTCCGTGTTTCTCTAAAGGGGTTTTCCAGAAGACTTCCGAGGAAATTACGTTTGATACCTCCAACATCTGCTAATTTTTCTTCAAGACGAGAAACAGATTCAAATTGAGCTTTATCTGCATCAAGTGATACGAGTGCTTCTTGTGCCGTTGTAATTCCGTTAGCAATTTCAGTGTCTGTAGGTTTATATTTTTGTGCGATTAGGTAGGTTGAGAGTGCTTCTGTGGGGTCTCCGCTGTTTTGATAAAAATCAGCAAGTGCTTTATTGGCATCAGCAAATTCAGCTTCAGCATTTAGGACAGCAGATGTGAGTTCACCTTCTATCCGTTTTTCAAAGTCGTCTAATTTCTCTTTCCATTTTTTGACTGTTTCAGTATATTCGCCGTGTTCCTCGTGTAGACTATGTTGGTATTTGTAGTTGATCGCGTCTGATTTGCTTTGTTCGAACTTTCGTTCTTGCATTGCTTCGTCTAACGCAACTTGCTTCGTGTTAACATCTTTCGTCAAGTTTCTCAACGCTTTCTCGTCAATCTCAGGTTCAGAGGGTTCTTCAGGCAAGTTTTGTTCAGCGTTTTCCAATTCTGCTTTTGTCTTTTCATACTCATATTGATAGAAGTTTTGTTGTATTTCTTTCCAAGGGCGGCGCGTGATCATTTCATCCCAAAATCCCCAAATTGTCACCAACCCTAACAGTGCTGAGAGAATAAAGAACAAAACAGAATATGATTTTTTTTCAGCGTGAATCTCTTTTTTGCTCTCCACGAAATATATAACCTCCAAGTTGATCAATATTTATGAACAGTGTTGAGAACGAAAAGTTAAAGTATAACCATTAAGTCGTAGAAAATTAGATGTTAAACCAGGGTGATACCCAAACATATTTGATATTTAATGCTAATCGAAGAATCATTTTAATCGGTAGTGCAACCATACTTAAGAACAGAAATGAAACAATAACATATCTCACGAGCCCCAATTCTTGTAAAAAACGGCTTGTTTTGTATTTCCAAAAATAGAAAATGGGCCCGAGTGCAAAATAGCCAGCAACAACAGCAAACCCAAAGAAATTAGCTGTCGTGTCATCACGAATTCCGAAGAGGTATGACAGATTAACATTGGTTAATGGTACTATCTTGTGTGGATCCCAATACTGCCATGGCATAAATATATTCCAGCCCGGTCCTCTTAAGAACGTACCGACAATCATCAAGACAATCCACAATACGATAAACCCAAAGCTGAACACAGCGAGGGCGAACGGTCGTTCCTTGATTGTATAATACCCTTTGCCTTTAGGGTTGATGTCTATATAAGGAATAGCGATAAGACCCGCAATAATGAATCCGGGTAACACGACTCCTGCAATCCACGGATCAAAATATACGAGCATCTCTTGGAGCGCAAGGAAGTACCAGGGGGCTTTGGATGGGTTAGGCGTTTTGGCGGGATCACTCGGCTCCTCAAGCGGCGCATCAATCATAATTGACCAAACACCAAGCACCAGCATTATGATTATAGCACAAACAAATTCGTTCCGACACAGATATGGCCAAACATATACTTTGTCGTTCAGTGCAGCATCCGAAGGCACACCTGTACGATCAGTCTGGCGTGCCTGTTTATAGGCTAACCATATAAAATAGGGTATCAAAAAGAGCATCGCCAAAATCGGAACATTATCAGGTTTCGATACCAATGCTATAAAATTCTCCATATCTTAATTCAGTCTCCTTTTAGAAGGTAAGAGAAACAGATCACTACAATAGCCAGATTTTATAGAGGTCCAGATATTCCGCCATCTTTACGAACACGCCAAAAATGCAACGCCATCAGTAGACTTGCCACTAACGGAACAGCAACGCAATGTAAAATATAGAATCTTAACAACGTTGACGGACCAACGATTGTCCCGCCAAGCAAAGCGAATCGCACATCGTTTGCTTGGGTAACAATGTCTGTTGGTGTGAAAGGTCCTTCATGTCCCAGCACAGGGGTAGCACGTGCCATGTTTGTTCCGACTGTAACTGCCCAATACGCCAGTTGGTCCCACGGTAATAAATAACCGGTAAAACTCAGGAAAAATGTAATAAGTAACAATATAACACCGACTGCCCAGTTAAACTCACGCGGTTTTTTATAGGAACCTGTCAAAAAGACACGGAACATATGTAGCATTACGGAAATAACCATACCGTGTGCTGCCCAGCGGTGCATGTTGCGGAGGAGCATACCGAAGGGAATGTCAAATTCAAGTGCCTGCACATCACGGAAAGCGTATTCGGCTACAGGGCGATAATAGAACATTAGTAGCACGCCAGTGACAGCAGTGACAAGGAACATCAAAAAGGTAATGCCACCCATACACCATGTGAATCGGAAGTTGAGTGCGTGGCGAGAAATACGAGGTGGGTGTAAATGCAGCCACACATTTTGCAGAATTTGCAATGTGTAACGGCGACCAGTGTTTTCGTAACCGTGTCGAAAAATAGATTTCCAAATATCGGAATTTGTAATCTTTTCCTTTAGACCTTTACGTTCTTCGTTCATTGTCTTCCTTTTTCAGTCTGATGATGCACCGCATCTTCTCAGACGCAATCGTGTCCTCCTAAATTAGACTTTTAGAGAAGCACCAGGGTTACCCCATTGATCTTTTTCACCCAAAAACTTGACCGACTTATCAATTTGAAGCTGCCCATCCTCAGCCAAAGTAATCTTCACCCGTTCAAGAGGGCGTGGTGCAGGTCCTTCATAGTTTATGCCATCTCGGTCAAAACCACTACCGTGGCAAGGACACTTAAATTTACTCTCGGAACTGAGCCATCGCGGCGTACAACCCAAATGCGTACAAGTCGTTAACAACGCGTAGAATATTCCATCCTCTCTCCGAACAATCCAAACACCAAACGGATCTTTTTTATATTTTTCGCTGACACTACCAGGTGGATATTCTGCCGGAAAACCTGCTTTAAAAACAGATGATGGCTCATACAGAACACGCGGATAGAGATATCGGACTAACCCTGGACCGAAACATAATCCCAATGCCGCAGTGAAACTCCCCCAACCGAGATATTTGAAAAAATTACGTCGAGATGACATTCTGTTTCCTACCTAACCAAGATTTTTTATTATGCAAAAGTATAACACAATACAAGATACTCTGGCATAATTTTTACCCTTTTAAAATTGCTATATCACGGATATCCGTGAATTATTTCGTATTGTAAAACATCCCTTAGGTTTTGTTTTCCCTGACCTTACCAATGATTTGTGCATCGTCCTGTTTATTGTCTGAACCAAGATTCACAGGATTACCAGATTTTCAGGATTATGTGTATCTTATACCATTTCTATATGATGATAGGACATTATCCGTAGGTCAGGTAGAGCTTGCGAAACCTATAAGTGTCAACTTAAGCACATAATTGCCAGATTATCTCTTGTGGGAGGGCTTTGGAAGCCCGATTTTGTGAGACCTAATGCGTTATATCGGGGTTGAAAACCCGCTGAATGCCCAGAAGGCATTCATAGCGTTGATTTACTCCCACAAGAGGATATATCCTTAAGTTGACACCTATGGGGGTAGAGCTTGCGAAACCCGACATGCACGATGTGATATGCACTACGTGTCGGGTTTCGCTATCGCTTCTACCCGACCTACAAAAATCCATAGGAATCTAATATGATACTTTTTCAATTAGAAATGGTATTATAACGTAAGTTCGGTATAAAGACCTGAAGAATTCCATATCTTTTCTCCGTATTTACATTATAAAAGATTTTTAGAGTTTTTAGAGTCAATCGGAAAATTATAGGATTTTGTAATGTGCTACGATCCTTTGTTAGGACTGGATTGGCAGGTTTATTATGACAAATACAGTCCTATTTGACTCTAAAAATTCGGTATTATTTTAGGATACATATTCTGCCGATTTCGAAAATTGCTTATACCGAACTCACGTTATCTTATACCAAATTAACAGAATTTATCTTGTTTTATTGAAGTCAAGTGCGGTTAGGAAACCGCACCTACCGAGAATTATCGCGTTAATTTGGTATTATACCAATTTTATAAATTATTTCTCTTTTGAAAAGAAATGTAAGAGGCGCCAAATGCCATACGCGCATTTGGCGTTGATTTGGCAATGAATTGCGCGACTACAAACACCACTAACCCTAATCAAATGTTCAGATAAAAAAAGGACAGGTACAAGGACCTATCCCGACGATGAAATGAAACCAAGTATTGGCGATTACAACTATTCAATAGACAAACTATCATAAATAATCTGATACGAGAAAAGATCAATTTAACTACCCAAAAAAGTAACATCTAACGAATAATCTTTACATTAATAACAGGACTATCCTGTACAAAGGCCTTACCATTGATCACTGCTGTAGCGCGGAATTTAACTTGGTAAGTCTTGGGTTCAAGTGAACTGAGTGCCTCAAGATCAACCTCAACGTCGTTTTCGTTAATAGGAATTGTCGCCTCAGGAACAGTGATGCCTTCCGGGACCGTTATTGGCTTGATAGTAACGAAATCTGTAAAACTTCCTCGCCGAACAATACTCATTGTAAGTTTAGCAGATTTTTTTATCGATTCACTTTTCTCCGCTTTCTCAGGTGTTTGCTCAGGTTTTTCCGTAGGACTTGGATTAGAAACTGCGACAACTCCATTTTGAACTGCAGCCGCAGCTTCCGTTTCGCTTGCTGCTTTCGGGAAAACAATACTAAAACGTAACGGCTCAATCGTAACGATGAAAGGTGCTTCAACAACCGTCAACGGAATTGCGGGGGTTGATTCGGTGAAACTTTCCCGATTGATATTTGCTGTTCCACTCACTGAAATATAACTCGTACCGGGTGTAGGAACAACAGAGAATTGTTCCCGTCGTTCAACGGTTCCTGCCCGAAGTGAAATTACTGTACTATTTTTTCCTGCAGGGATTGTGGCTTTTCCGCCTGAAATACGTACGGGCATTCCCTGTACCGTAAGAGCAATAGGGCCGTTGAAACCATCTTGGCGGTCAGCTATTACGTGGAAGTTTGTGGATTTGTTGTGAACCACATTTATATCAACATCAGCAAATGAAAGCGTAAATGGAGGTGCTTCCATTACTGTTAGCAGAATTTCTTGAGGTGATGCGGTTTCTTCTATCCGACGACCACCAACAGCACCAACACCGACAATAGAAAATGGATGGAGTCCAAGCGCTGCATCCGCGGGTGCAGTTATTGTCAGCAACCCTTGATTTTGGCCGGCATAAAGAATTGTTGGACTCACTACGAATCCTTTGGGGAGATCTGGAGAGTAGAAGCGCAGTGCTCCATTAAATCCATCAACACGGGCAGCAGAGACAGTCATCATCAAAGTACCACCACGACTAATGCGAGGGTTATCGGTACTAACATTTACTCGAAAACTGGGGTTAAGTGGGCGAATAGTGAGTCTGTAAGGATAATCACCGCCACCTGCGTTATTCAAATCGCGCACTGAAATACCGTAATCACCTGCTTCTGGGAACGTAAACGCAACAATCGCATCCACTCCGCTTGCATCATCATTAACACTTAGGACCTGTTCTTCAACGCTTTCCTCAGTTTCTCCTTTTTTATGGGAATATATGGTCAGGATCGGGTCTAATTGAGAACGAAATTCTCTGGCTTTAACTTCAAAAACGAAACGTGTTCCCTTTTCTACCTTGATGGAATATCTATCTACATCACCTGCTTTCTCTATTTTTCCATTTACAGTGATCGGTGTTCCGATTTTGTTTTCTTCTGCTAAAGCGTTATTTGGCTCTGTTTCGTTTGTCTCGTTAAATTCTCCTATTGCATAAGGATAGGGATTCGTCTCTAAACCGCTTGGCGTACTGACTCGAAGTTGTTGAATGCCGAGAGATGCGTCAGGTGATATGTCAAGTTGTATCGCATTCACTGAGCCTAAATTTGCTCCTGCAACGTTGACATTGTTTGCAGCGCCACGTTTTCCACCCAGTGGAAAAACACTTTGAAGATATGGTAACTCTCCGATACTTAAGCGATATAGATAATTTCCACCACCTTGATAGCGAATGTCACGTAGGTAGAGTGTATATTCTCCTTCTTGTTCGGTTGTGTAATCAATAAATGAATCCAATCCGTTTCCATCTCCGCTTTTCACCACTTCAGTTCCACTTGGGTCGAATAGTTCAATATAGGAATCTAAAGGAGACCCCATACGTTGTGCGTTTATGTCGCAAATAAGACGCGCCCCCTTTTTCAGTTTAAAACGAAACATATCAACATCATCAATTGACGAAACCACACCGTTAACAGTAACAGGTAGTTCAAGCATGTTTGCTTCTGCAGGTGTGGCATTTGGCTCCTGTTCCTTAATCTCAGGAAGGTCGCCAACAATGAAGTTCTGCGGGTTGGAAACACCGTTTGGTGTGATTAGACGTATTTGATGGTTGCCTAATGGGGCTTCAGGGGCAATTTGAAATGAAATAACTAAGCGAGGATTGTTTGGAATATTTCCAGAAATACCGGAACCATTAAAGCGAACTGTTGCTGCGGGAGATTTTTTCTTTATTTCAGCGGTGATTCCCTCATTGTTAAACCATATCTCAGCATTCTCGTTGATGTTTTTGCCTTCAAGTGTAACGTCAATGGTTTGCCCGCGTTGTGCTGCGCGAGGTGATATACTTGTTAGCTGCGGTGCAACCTGTGCATGTGCTATACCGGCAGCCATAAAGAGAATCAAGACTATTTCAAAAAGGAGCTGCTTTCGTTTGTACTTTGTCTTTGTGTGCTTACAAAATAGCGATTCAGGCATTTTGATTACCTCTTAGCAAATGTTGCCATTTCTGTGTCAAACTAAATTTGGAATCGATTTTCTTAGGAAGTGTGGTAATATTAGGCATCTGAACTTGAAGTTATAGTATTCGGTTTAAACCACCTACAAGTTAGGTTTCGCTTACGCTCTACCCAACCTACGAATTGGGGTATTCGCAACCTCATTATATATTAGAAAACCTGTGCTTGAATAATAATTGTCCAAGCACAGGTTTCAGTATTAAAACTAATTTAGAATATCCCAGTAATCACTTCGCCTTTGACCAATTCACGTGGTTGGTCTAAGTGATTCATCACGATAGTGTGCGGGTCAATACCGAGTGTATGGTAAATCGTAGCGAGGATATCCCGCGGATGCACCGGTTTCTCAAGAGGCGTTGAGCCTGTGTCATCAGACTTACCGTAAACCTGACCACCTTTGACACCAGCACCAGCGATTAGACCAGTATAGCAATACGGCCAGTGGTCACGCCCATCGGGTGCATTTCCGTTACCAGAGGTGCTAACACCCATTCGCGGCGAACGACCAAATTCACCAATGGCGAGCACAAGCGTTTCCTCTAACAGGCCCTTCTGATCTAAATCTTCAAGCAGTGAAGAAACCGCGCTGTCTAACTTGGGACAGTGAAGGTTTTTCAGCGGACCAAAGTTAGCTGCGTGGGTATCCCATGCCGTAGTATTTGGATTGCCGTTCGCAACAGAGGGCCAGTTCACCTGTACAAATCGGGTACCTGCTTCAACCAATCGGCGTGCAAGTAGTGCACTCTGACCAAATGTATGACGACCGTATTTGTCACGCATTTCATCGGTTTCCTGCGACAAATCAAACGCGTTGCGTGCCTTCTGTGATAAGATGAGGTCATACGCTTTTTCGTAGTATTCGTTCAATGCGTAGGAATCTGCTACCTTGTCAATTTCGGGCATATTGGCGTTAATCGTTTCGAGGAGCGTTTTCCGCCGCTGTAAACGAGCAGGTGGAATTTCTGGACGTAGCGCCAAATCGTCAAGATTTATTTCCGTATTGGGGTCCTGGAAGAGAAAATATGGGTCATACGCTCTGCCAAGGAAGCCCGCATTTCCACCTTTACCGATGATACCACTCTCCTGCATTGGACGCGGAAGTTGAACTGCTGCCAACATCGGTTCGTCTGGTGGTCTGAACTTGGAAATATGCGCTGCAGCGTTTGGATGATCAGCAGGTGAAGGTGGGTCAAGCTGCCCTGAAGGTGCAACCTTGTCCGGTGTTTCGCCCGTAACCATCTGATACATCGCAGCGGTGTGATTGAAAAGTCCTGCTGGCGTGTAGCTTACTGAACGGATAAGACATGCTTTATCCATCTGTTGTGCCAAACGTGGCATTGTTTCTGACAACTGAATGCCAGGGACATTCGTTGGAATAGGATTAAATTCACCACGTATATTAGAAGGCGCATCTGGTTTTGGATCCCAGATATCAATGTGACTTGGGCCGCCTTGCAAGAACAGCAGAATGACAGAATTGGCTTTGCCCCAACCGTTCAGAGGCTTCGCGGGGTCAACTGTCGTGCTTGCCTTGGCTTGGAGTGACAATACTTGTGGTATGCTAATGCCCAGCATCGCCGCGCCACCCACGCGGAGAAATTCTCTACGTGAGAACCCATCACATAATCTTCCGGGTGCTTGTGGTAACGATAACATCAATTATTTCCTCCATTATTTCTGTGCCATTTCCCTTGTAGAAGCGCACAGATCGATTTTGATTGAATAAATAGTTTTCTGCATCCGATAATTCCTAGGGTGTGATCATTTGAACTGCCACTGCTATCATTGTTATCGCAATCTTCTACGACTGACGTTTTACTTCCGGAGGAAGATGAACTCTCCTATATTTAGAAGATCGAGTCGTAAACTATAAGGAATTGATACGGATCAATTCCTGTAGAATCTAAATCTAATATGTGAAGGTGAACAGGAGGCATATCTGATAGGAGGTCCTTTTCGTCATATTCGACATAGGGACCTGACAGTGCCTTAGTAAGGTACCGCCTAATTGTCCCATCAGGCATTTCCTGTTGTCCATAACGAACATAAACAGTGTTATGGTAGTAAGGATAAACTTTGCCTTTATCAGTAACGCCACCCCGAAAGTTTTTGTCTCCTTCTCCCCATAACTTAACAAGAACGCGATCTAATAGTTCAATGCCTTTCAGCGCGTGGTCAGGAAGATGTTTTTTCGCTTCAGGACGATTCCAGATGACTTTAATCGGATAATCTTCGGGCACCTCTGGGTAAGTCCCGAAACCATAAGGTGACACGCGCACTTCTGCCGTCTCTCTGTTTTTCGCGGATGCACCCGTTTGTCCGTGTGTTGCTTCTATGTCTTTCGGCACGGGGGGTACATTGGTTCTTTCTTTCATTGCAGTTAGCGTGTTGCTTTCCGCAGGGGCTTGGGTTGACGTTGTTTCTGCCTTTACTGCTTTCTGTTTTTCCCATTGGCGCACAAATTCGGCAGTTTCGGCAGCGGCTTTTCTATCTGCTGCCAGCGTGTGTTGGTACCATAAATAACACCCACCGACAATAATAATCAAAAGGGTTATACCGCCCAGTATCCATTTATTGGTAAAGATGTCGCGAAGCATCTTATACCTCCTATCGATCTGATACTACAACTACACATAATCAGCGTGTAGTGGCTAAGGACAACTCACGAGTTGTCCGTTATTTGTTTTACGGATACCCTATCATCGGTTTAGACACCAGATGATCCCTTAAAAAATAACGGTCACCCGGTGTCTAAACCAAACAAGTTATAAATAAACTTCGTGTATTCAATATTTTATCAAACATTGAAGTCCTACAGTTTTGTAAGTAGGACTTATCGGTTGAATAAGAACGCGGGACTATTAATTAATGCCCACATTAAATCTTGCGCGCCTTCCTCCTTAGATTCGGCACTTGCAAGATGTTCAACCGCTGTCTTATATTCATTTTCCTGCGGTAACCGAGCAAATGTTGCGAGATACATCTCTTCAATGAGTGTACGATCATCTTTATCTTCTTTGATGAGTTTAGCAATTCGTCCTTTAGGATCAATAATTGCATTTGCAACCGTCGGTCCGTTGATAAGGTTCATCGCATGTGCGAGGCTTACTTCAGTTGTTCTTTCACATTCACATGAACTTTCACGTTCTGGACGACCAAACAATTTCAAAAATCCGTCATCCTTAACTTTGCTGTCAGGTAATTGAACCGCTCGGAAGTCTTTCGGAACACCCTCAAACTTCGGTTTACTTCCCGTAGCAACGCCGATAGCATCTAACAACTGTTCTGCTGTCAAACGTCGAGCAGTTGCATGTGAGAAATTAATCGTATCTGCTTTATTCCACTTGTTCGTCTTGATACTCTGTTGATAAGTTCGAGAGCGAGCGATTGTTTTCATGATATGTTTTATATCAAATCCGCTATCTACGAAATCTTTCGTCAGTGCATCAAGCAATTCCGGATTACTTGGCGGGTTACTTGTTCGTATATCATCAACGGGTTCAATGATACCAAGTCCCATGAAGTAACTCCATATACGGTTAACACCTGCTTTCGCGAACATCGGATTTTCAGCAGATGTGAGCCATTCTGCAAGAGATTCTCGTTTATCAGTCGCATCTTTCTTTGTTTCACCAAATGGAACTGATGGTGGAACTTCTGCCAACGTTCTTGGATGTTTAACCGGTGTAGGATTGAAACTTGCATATACAACTTCTTCACCCGGCAACCGTCCGTTTTTCAGTTTGACATCTGAGAAAAATGCCCCCAATTCATAATATTGATTTTGAGTCCAGACTTCAAACGGATGATCGTGGCATTTGTTACAAGAGAATCTAACGCCAAGGAAAAGCTGAGTCGTGTTTTCCACAGCAGCGGTATATTCGCGCGAAACACGGAAATAATTTGCCGCTGGATTAGCATAAGCACTACCAGTTGCAGTAATCAGGTCATGCACGAATTTATTATAAGGGCGATTTTCAGCAATTGATTCATGTATCCATTGCTGGAAAAGCCACATGCCGCGTTCACCGAGGAATTTACGGTTTGATTGTAACAGGTCACCCCATTTGTGTGTCCAATGGTCAACATACTCAGATGTTTCAACCAGTGTATCAATCAACTTTTCGCGTTTTTCCTTAGACGGTGCTTTATCCGCGAGGAAATTTCTCACCTGATCGGGCGCTGGTGGAAGTCCCGTCATATCAAAGTAGATACGACGAACAAACTCTTCATCTGTGCATAATTCAGATGGTAAAATCTTCAACCGTTTCAGTTTGTTGTGGACATGCGTATCAATGTAGTTGTATTCAGGTGTTTCAACCCATTCAAAACCGCTTCTATCACCCATAACGATGATGCCGTTCGTACTATAAGCACCTTCATAACGGGTTAGGATAGCAGTTTCACCACGGCGTTCCGCAGTAACCACACCTTCGTCTGTCACCTTCGCGACTTCACCCACACTGCTGGTGAATTTTGCTTCACGGGTAACATCGCGTGTTGTGCCATCAGGATAGTGTGCAATGACTATCAGCTGTTGCTTATTTCCGGGCATAGACAACTCCGCGGATCCCGGAATTACCTCTAACCTTTCAACTCGTTTGGTTTTTTGGACATCAGACGCTACGCCTTCACTTATCCACTGGTGGATGAGTTTATAATCACGCGAACCCGGCACGATCACCTGACCACCTTTGTGTGGCACTTCAGATGTCGGTTTGAGCAGCATGAGACTCTGTTCGGGAAACGCACGATTGAAGCGACGACCAGATATATCTTCAATCAAGAGTTCGTAATCAAATTCCGGATCGTAGCCACGGAGTGAGAGTTTGAAACCGTTTTTACCTTTTGCAGCACCGTGGCAGGTGCCGTTATTACAACCTGCATGGCTTAAGATCGGCATAACATCTCGCACAAAACTTACTGGTGGTGAATCAATGCTCTTGACGGTTACCGGTAAATCTGTGCTAACATCTTTGACTGTAACTTTAATTGCTGCAGTTCCAACTGAATTCGGAAAGACGTAACTATCTTCATGCACTTTTACCCCTTCTGAGGTCGGTTTTAGCACTGCCCAAGACGTTACATCAACCCATTTTCCATCTTTCGTTTGCCCCGAAACAAGCACACGGCGACCATCACGCGCATGCTCCAACGTTAACGACTCAGGATGGGTCTTCAACGCTTTAATTTCAGGAATGTCTACACTCGGCGCGGTCTCCTCCATCTGGCTCCAACTTGAAGATTGGAATACCAAACAGCAAGAGAATGCAACAAGAAGTGCAATCACCAAATTATAGCTGAGTTTCACATTAACCTCCATAGATGATATGAAACTTTAACAAAGCGGTATAACCCGCCTATCTACTTTTACCTCTGATTTTTTAAATTTCCCCAAACTACCGGCAATTTGCCGTGTGAGGATACGTCTAAATACGCTGATTCACTTGCTAACCAATTTATAACGTTTTCTGTGAGTTGTTCTAACTGGTCAATACTTTCGTTATTCTTGTGGTAGTTCGGGAGGCGCCAATTCATATTAAACACTTTGCCGTCTCCTGCTTTCCAGTAACCGAATGCGGCAATCCTGGCTGCATAATTTGTACCACCCTCCCAAGCATGTGCTAAAGTTGTAAAATTCTTTGCAAGACTATCAAAATAGTCACCGCTTTTCGGAAAACCGGTCGAATTTACCTGAATCCAATCATTAACCTCTGGGGCATCTCCATCAACATTCTTGAGTCCCTCAACCAATCCGAGATCAAGGGTTTCTTTTAGCACGATAATGCCAACTCTGCTACCATCGTCAAGCTTAGGTCCAAATGCACGCGGTTGAGCATTCTCAAGCCCCATCGGTGTAGCATAACTGAATGCCTTACCTGTTAACAAGAGGGCACCCCCACTTTCCGCATAATCCATGAACGCGTCAAGTTCGGCATTGGACAAAGCACCAGGGTCAGAATCCCCTTCATTCCACCAAACGACTGCGAAATTTTTTAACTTATCACTCTTTATGTCACCTTTACCTAATACCGTTGTACTAAACGTGTCTTTTGCGAATTCCATTGCAGGTTTAGTAAAAGGACCGTTATCACCCAGATAGAGAAATCCTACCTCTACTACATCTGCATTTCCTACATTTAAACCACATATTAGCATTAATGTCAAGCAAAATAGAAATATTCGATACATTTTTCCTCCTGATTTAGAAGAGGTCTCACATCCTTCATTATAACACTTATTACAAATTGAGCAACCAATTTTTGAAATAGACGCTATTACATTGGACCTACGCGTTCAGGACCTCTGTCCATAGCAAACATAGACGCATCAAAACTTCTTTTCAACAAATCCAACTTAGTATCTTGTTTTTCTGACACATGCCATAGATTATTGAACTCATCAGGGTCATCAACTAAATCGTAAAGTTCACCCTCTTCGTGTCCGTGATAAACTATTAACTTATAACGCTTATCTCGGAACATTGTCGCGAAAGTATGATCACGCATATCAAGTGCAGCGTAATATTCACACCGAACAAAGTCACGATGATGGTTTCCATCGACTTCACCTCTGAGTATAGGCAATAATGATCGTCCATGCATCCCTTCAGGTATAGATAATCCTGCTAATTCCAGCAGAGTAGGTGTTTTGTCAACAAGTTCAACGAGTGCATCGCTTTTTAAACCACTTTCAAAATACCCTGGCATAGAGAAAATCAACGGCACCCTGACTAATCCTTCATAAAACCGACACCCTTTTTGTATAAGTCCGTGATCACCAAGCATCTCGCCATGGTCGCTTGTGAAAATAATAACGGTGTTTTCACGTTGCCCCGTTTCATTCAACACTTCAAGAATTCGCCCTAACTGATCATCAATCAGTTTTATCATTGCATAATATGCAGCTTTAAGCGTTTTAGCATCTCTTTTACCTACAATCTCAGCTTTAGTTTTGCTACGTGGGGACTGCGGCACAATCGGATTCCGAATGTCTAATTCATCAGGAGTACAAACTTTTGATTGAAAATCAATTTGACCTAACCTCTGCTGCTGTTCTAAATCACTCTCCTTGAAAAGCGGTTCGGGCACGTCTGCAGGATTAAACTGCTCTCTATATGACTGCGGCGGGTTGAACGGTGGATGCGGATCATAAATATTGACACTTGCAAGCCAAGGACCTTCTCGTTCCTCTTGAATAAACTCAATCGTCTTTTCTGTACACCAAGTCGTTTGGTGTAATTCTGCTGGCACGCCTTCAGGATTTTTAGTTAACTCACCAAGTATATATCCTTTTGAACGAACCCAATCCGCGTAATCGTGACCTTCCTTCCAATCATCTCGTGGTGCATGGCTGTATTGCCAATAACGGTACCCGTCTTTTGCACGTGGTTCTATTCTGCGAAAAGCACTTGCGAGATGAAGTTTTCCTATCAATCCACAATCGTAACCGATGTCTGAAAGCGTCCGCGTTATAAGTGGATATGTCTCTGGAAAATAATCGTTGCCGTTACCATTAACATGTGTAGCACTTGGATACATGCCTGTCAAAAAACTTGCGCGACTCGGTGTGCAAATCGGACTTTGACAATAGGCGTGGGTAAATGCTACGCCATCTGCAACCAAACTATCAATGTTTGGTGTTGATACATGCGGATTACCTAATGCCCCTATTGTGTCATAACGTTGTTGGTCTGTGCAAATCCATAGGATATTTGGCGTTTCAACAGACATTTCTCGTTTCATTTACTTCGCTGTCGCAGTGAAGCCAGCTGTTTTAATTACGTTAGTGAGTTCATCAACTTTAACACTGTTCTTCCGAACCTTAATAATTGCTTGATCGGGTAAAGAAACTTCAGCGCTAATAACGTTTTGGTTCTTTGTAAGTGCATCCTGCACTTTTGCTACACAAGCTCCTCACGTCATACCTGTCACTGTTAAAGCTACATCCTCGCTTGCTGTCGTTTCAATTGGTACGGACATGAAGATGTTCAATTGATTACCAGAGTTAGCGTCAAAAATGCGGATTTTTCCGTCAAAACCCCCCGTGGCGAGCTGCGTGCCATCAGGATGAAATGCAAGGGCAAAAACGCCAACGGCATCACCTTGCATGGATAAAAGCCGTTTTCCGTCTGCTACATTATAGATGCGTGCTTCACCCGAAGAACTACCGACAGCAAATTTGCTACCATCTGCCGAAAACACTACTGCATCAATTGACCCTGACTGCGCTTCATAAGCCCGGATGAGGTTGAAGTCTGTGTTACCAACATCTCTTCTGGTTTCACGGAACATTTTGTAAAGACGCGGGATTCGGTCTTCTCCGACACTCAAAACTTGGTCTGCATTCGGGTGCCGCGCAATAGCGTTGATTTCTCCATATCCTTTGTTACTTGAATTGACATCATCTACAAACGATCCTGTATCTACTTCAACCAATTTGAGCGCTGTATCACGGCTACAACTGACAAAATGTGAACCGTCAGTAGAAAAAGCTGTACCGAAAACCCAATCACCGTGATTGTCAAATTTGACAAGTTCCTTTTCGTCTGCAATAGAGATAACGCGTACCGTTTTATCCGAACTTCCAAAAGCAACACGACTGGCATCGGGTGAGAAAGAAAGTCCATAAATCGTATCATAAGTGGAACGTATTGCTTTGATAAGTTTATTCGTAGCGGTATCCCATAGCTGCACCTCGCCAAATTGTGCTGGGGATCCGCCTGCAATCCCAACTATTTTCCCGCCATCAGCATAAACAATTGATTGAATGCGGCGCGCTTTTCCTACCAATCGCGCTTTTAGTTCAAAACTCTTTGAGTCATACAGCAAAACTTCATTGACACCAGACACTGCAAGTATACTTCCATCGGGGGAGTAAGCCATAGCAGAGACAACGGGAGGCACTGTGTAACTTGGGTATTCTCCGTCAGCCTCGTCTGTTTCTGCAGGTGTATCGTCTTTTGCCCCCTCAAGAATCCAACGTTTGAATAGGTCAATTTCTTCTGCCGTGAGCGGTTCTTGGTTTTGCGGCATTGCGGGTGGGTCACCAGAGATTAGTTCAATAATCAGACTCTCATCCGGTTTGCCGGGGATGATTGCTTCTCCTGCCATTCCGCCACGCTTGAGTTCGGCATAAGATGTAACTATTAGGTCTGCATTCGGATCACCAGGGTGATGACATCCTTGACAACTCCGTTTGAGGATCGGGACAATCTGTTTATGGTAACTGACTGGCTCCTTTTTGTCATGACCATCCGCCATCACGAACGGATTCCACACCACGAAACAGAACAGAATAAACCCTAAATAATTCAAAGACTTAAATATTGATTTTTCCATGTTTGTTGAAAACACTCCTCTAATTATTAACGTTTTTATACCAAGCTACCTAATATAGAATGAAATTTTAATATATTTTTAAAGTAATTATACCACAATTTCACTATACAATTCAAGAAAAATCCATTTATGGGGTGTAAAGTTTTTGTCAATGATTATTTTTTTTAAAAAATTAACTTGACAAACTAATGTGTTTATGTTAATATTATTATCACATAATTAAATAGCATTCTCAATATACTCTAATTGCATCAGCAAAAAGCCCGCTATTAGGGCAATTCATTGCACTATTTAATGATTAACGTCTATGAATTTCGGGTTTTCACTTATTTTAACTTAATGTAACATTTGCAATAGAAATAACGTATTTTCTTTATACTTTCGCGGTTTTTAGAGTTTCTGTTACGAGAAGTTTCCAATTATGACAAAAAACTATCATGAAGCAATAATGTTATGAAATCAAGTAAAAGGAGTTGATTGAGTGGTTAAAATTTTTTTCAAGAGGAGTTTATGTTTTTTCGGATTATTACTATTTTTAATCTCTGCGGGATGTCAAAACGAGAAAACAGAAGACATTACAAACGCCAAACCGACGACTGAGAAAAAACTTAACGTCGTCGCGACAATTGGTATGATTACCGATGTTGTTAACAATGTTGGAGGCGATAGGATTGATGTTACTGGTATTATCGGTGAAGGGGTTGACCCACATCTCTTTAAACCGACTGCCAGAGATACCAAACGGCTATTGGACGCTGATATTATCTTTTATAATGGATTGCATCTTGAAGTGAGGATTACGGGTACTGTTTTTGATAAAATGAAGGATAAAACGAAAGCTGTCGCTGTTACGGATGGGATCGATCATTTACGACTTCGGGTAGCAACAGAATTTATGGGCGGTTATGACCCGCATGTGTGGCATGATGCGTCTCTCTGGATGAAAGCAACTGAAAGGATTCGCGACACATTGTCTCATACGGATCCAAGGAATTCCGATTTTTATCATTCTAATGCGAAGAATTACATAACGAAGTTGCAAATTTTGCATGAAGATATGCAAAAACTTGCTGCACAGATACCTGCTAAACGCAGGGTTCTTGTCACGACGCACGATGCGTTTGGTTACCTCGGAAAAGCTTACGGTTTTGAGGTGCGTGGACTTATGGGAATAAACACAGAAGACGAAGTCGGAATTGCTGATGTGAGGGAACTTGCTCAGTTTATCATTGAGCGTAAAATCTCAACCATGTTCGTTGAGACTTCTGCAGCACCACAAGGTATCCACGCGGTTCAAGCGGCCGTTAAGGCTAAGGGGTTTAATGTTAAAATCGGCGGCGGGCTTTTTGCTGATGCAATGGGAACACCCGGAACGCGTGAAGGAACTTATGTCGGAATGATGCGTTACAACATAAATACTATTGTGAATTCACTTCAGACGGAGTTGGCTTATCAGGAGTAGTGAGGATATGAAGTGATAGGTGGTAGGAATTTTAAGGCGGGGCTATGTGCCTCGCCTTTTAGTTTTTAGTAGATTTTTCAATTAACTGTGTGTGCAGATCGGACATTTACAAAGCCCAAAATTAGTTTTAAATGCACTGATGCCATTGTAGAAAATGACTGCTACTTGTCGCCACATATTTTATATTTCACATTGCAATATATACATATTTATTCATTCTCCTCAAGCATCTGAAATGTCTCTGTGTCTGCCCTGGCCAAATCCACTTCCCCCAATTCTATATAAGCTTCTCTTCGACCTAAATATGCCATTCTAAAATCTGGTTTAATCTCGATTGCTTTGGTATAGTTATCAATTGCTTGATTATACGCCCTTTTAAGTAAATATGCATTACCTCGATTGTAATAGGCTGTATAATGATCGGGTTTAAGATTAATTGCCGTATTTAAATCCACAAGACATCTATCAGGTTCTCTTTTCTTTAGATAAATATATCCACGGTCGTTGTAAGCTTCGACCAAATCCGGTTTAAGTTCAATAGCTTTGTCATAATCAGCGATAGCTTTGTCGAGTTCGTCTTTTTTTCTGTGAGCACTCCCTCGTCTGTAGTAGGCATGAGCAGAATTAGGTTCAAGTTGAATTACTCTGCTAAAATCTTGAATTGCTCTGTCAAATTCACTTTTTTTGATAAAATAGATGCCGCGGTTGAAGTAGGCAACTGCTAAATCTGGGTTGAGAGATATTGCCATGTTATAATCAGCGATGGCTTTATTAAGTTCACCTATCTGGACGTAATTAAGACCACGATTGACATAAGGTTCGGGAATACTTGGATTGAGATCTATTGCTTTATCAAAATCTTCAAAAGAACTGCTATATTCACCTAATTCACGAAATGTTGCACCACGAGTATTATAGGCTTCGACAAGGTTCGGATATAATTCTATCGCTTTATTTGAATCTTCTAAGGCATTTTCAAATTTGCCTATGCTGTGGTAGACGTTGCCGCGATTGGAATAAGCTACTGCACAATTTGGATCCAGTTCTAATGCTTTGGTATAGGCTTCAATTGCATTATCAAGTTCACCTCTATCCATCTCTATACGGCCCCGGTTGATATATGCCCTAACATTATCTTGGGTTCTTTGATTCGGAGGTGAGTCAACACTCACTGAGCTGTTAATTTGTTCTATAACCATTTGATCGTTTATGGGTTGCGGTGTTTCTTCAGTATGTTGGCTTTCTGATTCAACGGTTGATGGTTCAATTACTTCTGAGTCCCCATCCATTGCAAGTTCAATCTGCCCTGAGATATTAGAAGGTTGAGTTCCAGATTCCTCAGAAGGTGTAGATTCCTGTCCAGAAGTGGATTCGGATTGAATGACATTCTGCAATCTTTCAATACCAATATCCCAGTCTTGATAGAGTTTAAAATATTGAAAATCTCGTAAGGTTTCTCCACCCCCTATATCACGGTCCGGAATCTCACATTCGTTCAACTGAATTGGAATAAACCATTCTCTGTTTGTAGGATATAGACTTAGGACTTCAATTGCTACTTTTATTTCTTCATTCATGTAAGTGTTAATACGTTCATTATATTCTCTTGAGAAACATGCAATGAAAAAACGCCCTTGTTGAATAGCCTCCCGAATTTTTTTCTTCCACCTTTCTCCTGGATAAAGATTCTGAATATCGCGCCAGACTTGAATATCCCGCGAAATCAATTCTTGGCAAAGTCTATCAACATCGCTCATATTGTCATGCACATAGGAAATAAATACATGTCCCATTTCTCATTTTCCTCCAGCATCTCAATTGCTTTGAAGAATGATAACATATCTTCAAGAAAATGTCAAGCAAATTCAGAAATTCGATACCTAAATTAATCTCTGACTTCTCTATAAGACTACCTGCCTTTCAGTAGTCGCGCTAACACAAAATTGACATTCGCTTCATAAAAACATTGAAACCTCTGCTTTTTCATTGATTTCTTCTCAGAAAAAGTGTATACTGCATTATGGATATAGTAGAACACCTCAGTAGAAAATCACTTTTATCTGGAGGATAATTTTAATGAAAACATGGTTTAAACACAACTGGCAGATTTCATTTATCAGCACTTTGATATTAACCCTACTCATCATAACATTTACACAAAAAACTGAATCGCAGAATGACGCAAAAATATATACAATTGATGCGACACATTCAGCAGTAATGTTCCGCGCAAAACACTTGGGAGTCAGTTATAACTATGGTCGGTTCAACGATTTCTCGGGTACAATCACGGTAAACGAAACTGATATATCCAAGAGCAAGATTGAATTAGAGGTGAAAACCGCAAGCGTTGATACTGCCAATGGAAAACGCGACCAACACCTTAGAAGTCCCGACTTTTTCAATGCAAAACAGTTCCCTGTAATCACCTTCAAAAGCACAAAGGTGAGTGAGAAAGCAGGACAAGAGAATATGCTGGAAGTAATAGGTGATTTTGAGTTGCACGGTGTGAAAAAGTCTGTCACTGTTGATGTAGAGATGACAGGAAAGGGGCAACACCCACGAGCAGGAGCATTGATTGGATTCGAAACGACGTTTAACATTAAACGGAGCGATTACGGCATGAACTACGAATTGAAAAACGTCAGTGACGACATCCGAATTACGGTAAGTATAGAGGCAGCACATAAATAGACATACCAAGCAAAAATGAAAATACAATAAAATGCGAGGTCTTAAGCAATGCCAACTTTGAATCAGTTGTTTATCACTTTGCTTTTGCCTGCTATCGTTTGCGGAGGGATTTATGCTGTCGTAGCATACATCAGGAAAAGCGATCAAGAAAATACTTCTTTGCTATGGTTAACTGCCGTTGCTCTTGGAATAGGATACATCGTCGGATACATCGGGATAGAAGGTAAAGTAACCTTTATTCCGAAAGAAAGTATACACTGGCTTTTCTACTTCACACTTTTTGCAATTTTCAGCAGTACTTATTGGGATTTTTCCGGTTGGAGACGATTAGTATCACAACTCATCTATTCTGTTGCTTTGCCGCGTATACTACTGAATTCATACTTTCAGCATAATTGGGGAACTTATGAAGGGATTATATGGTGGGTCTGTTTAAGTGTAGGAGTTTTTTTCTTTTGGAATATAGTAATACAAAGTTTTTCTGCGATACCATCATCTAATGCTTCCATCCCGTTTGTCTATTTTGGGATTTCAGGGGGGACCGCGCTGATTATCGCGCTTTCGGGAAGTGTGCGAATTGCACAACATGCTGGAACTTTAGTAGCACTTTTTGCTGTGATTTGGATTCTTAATATTATTTTACTGCGTGGTATAAAATCTAATGCCAACAGCAACTTGCACGTTTTTCCGATCAGTGTATCTCCGTTAGTGACGTTTCTTTTTGTTGGTATCTGGATGAACGGATATTTTTACGCGGAGGCACCATCTATTAGTATTATTCTATTAGCCGTTTCGCCTTATTTGGCACAAGTTGGACAGATACAAGTAATTCAGAGGTTAGAAGGTCGAAAATCAGTTTTTATTCAGGTAGGACTCATAGCACTTTGTGTAAGTATTGCCATAATCATAGCAGTAGTCCGCTCAGGCTTTTTCGGAGAAGACGCTTATTAACTATTCAATCGGAGGAAATCAGAATGCAATTCAAATATCGTAATTTTTCAGTGAGAAATTGGCAAGGCAACATCGTTTCATACACTATCATATTTATCTTGACAGCCATGCTCTTTATCAACGGTTGTGTTAAGATGGAAGCGACTCGTAAAGCGGATTGGGAGACGAACTTCACTGATCTGCACTTTGTGAATGCAAAAAAGGGATGGCTTGTCGGACTTGGTGGGGTAATTGTTCATACAGCGGATGGTGGAAAAACGTGGCAGAAGCAAGAGGTAAATACTACAGGGGATTTCAAAGCGGTCTATTTTGCTAACGAAAAAGATGGATGGGCGGTAGGTCATGACGGGCTCATCGCAACGACTGATGATAGTGGTAGACACTGGTACTTACAAGAAAGCGGAACTTCCGCGATGCTGCGCGATGTCTATTTTGCAAATGGTATGGAAGGTTGGATTGTTGGTGAAGATGCAGATGTTCTCTACACACAAAACGGTGGTAAATCGTGGAATCGGTTTGAACATGTAAGTGAATTTCCGCTTAACGGTGTTTGGTTTGTTGACGATGACAGAGGATGGGCTGTTGGGACGTATGATAGGATTTTTCATACCAAAACCGGTGGTAAGTCATGGCAAGAACAGAGTAATCGCTTTGAGGGTGAACGCGACCGAATGATTAACGACAACAAGCAGGTTTTCTTTATTAGTAAAAATGAGGGATGGATCGTTGGTAGCGACGGGTCCATCTTTCATACGACTTCCGGTGGTATCAATTGGGAACGTCAAGATAGTCGTATTCCACTAATTAATGGACATGTCCGTGATACAATTAACAGTATCCATTTTACAGATGAAAACTATGGAATTGCTGTTGCAGATGTCGGGTTCATCACCCGGACAGAAGACGGTGGTGATAATTGGCAATTGATGGAGAGCGGAACGGAAAACAATTTGACAGCGGTTCAGTTTACAACGAAAAAAGAGGCTTGGGCAATCGGATGGTCTGGTACTATTATGCACACAACGGATGCAGGTGCGACGTGGGAGATGGTCAGCGGGACAACAGCAAACGATTTGCAAAATGTGCAGTTCACAGATGCTAACCGTGCTGTCGCAGTTGGTAAGCGCGGCACGATGGTTATGACAAATGATGGCGGACAAACGTGGAACGAGCTGGATACAGATATCTGGGACGGAATTTGGAATATCTATTTTGCGACTGACAAACATGGATGGGCTGTCGGTGAACGAGGACTTATTATTCATACAAGCGATGGTGGGGCAAACTGGGAACGGCAGCGTGCGCCTTCAGCGTTTACGCTACGTTCTGTTCATTTTATTAATTCCAAAAACGGGTTGGATTGTTGGAGACCTCGGCACTATCCTACACACAATTGATGGTGGAAACAGCTGGCTACCGCAAATTCCTGTCGGCGATTTCCATTCAATTATGTTAAAAGGAGTATTTTTTCTTGATGCAAAGAGAGGATGGGCAATCGGGTGGCCAGGTGTATGTATGGCGACTCAAGATGGTGGCTTGACATGGCAACAGCAGTCTACTGATACCTTTAATGAACTTTACGCTGTTTATTTCGTAGATGAAAACATAGGCTGGATTGTTGGGCAATTTGGCGAGATACTACATACAAAAAACGGTGGGGAAAAATGGGCTTTGCAATATAGTCGAACTCAAGAGAATCTAAATAAAGTCTATTTTGCAGATGCTCAGCACGGATTAGTCGTTGGTGATAACGGTGTAATGCTTACCACTATCAATGGTGGGAGAAGGTGGGAACAGCAAGAAAGTGGCACCGAAAATGATCTTTACGGATTAGCACTCTCACCCGAAGGGGTGGTAGCTGTTGGTAAAGGTGGAATAGCGATGCATTACACAGTTGAAAATGCAAAGTTGCCCGCAAAACTACCACCTATTGCTGAAGAACCAGAAACCGTAGTTGTTGAAGAAGAAACACCTGTTGAAACCGTTGTCTACCATTGGGATATTATCCGTCAAGCGACATGGCGAACAGATTTTGCAGACACGCATTTTGTGGACGCTGAAAACGGATGGGCAGTTGGTTCTGGTGGTGCAATTGCTCGTACAACAGATGGCGGAAAGACATGGCTACCGCAACATAGCGGCATCAGTGAAAATTTGCGTAAGATCGAATTTACAGATGAAAAAAATGGACGAATTCTTGGGTCAAGCGTTTTACTTCAAACAGATAATGGTGGCGAAACGTGGAAAACCTATTGTCAATACAACGCGCCAGAATCTACCACGTATCAGTATGATGCAGTTTATAAACGAAAAAGAGGGGTGGCTTGGCGCATCAATTGGGCAGATCTTACATACTACTGATGGTGGAAAAACGTGGAAAGTTCAAAAAACTGGTACAACGAATGCAAATATCACAGACCTCCATTTTATCAATAGTCTGGAAGGTTGGGCAGTTGCCCCGCAACGCCGAGATGGTGGATTTATTTTACATACCGTTGATGGCGGTAATTATTGGAAAATTCAGTCTAAGACCAATCAACCGGGTATTGCAGTCCATTTTGATGACGAAAAACATGGCTGGGTTATTCTCGGTAACGGAAACTCCTTGCTCACTGAAGATGGCGGCGAAACATGGAAACTGCGATCCACAACGCAAAACCCGCGTGGTTTAAGACGTATTACCTTCCGTTCACATACACATGCGTGGGGAATCGGAGGCGGCGGTGCATATATCACTGAAGATCAAGGTGTAAATTGGGAAACTATTCCTGTCGCAACAGGAGACAATATGTTTGCAATGCGGCAACCATCACCTGAAACACCTGAAGAATCTGAAAAAGAAGAAACGGAGAAAGGAGAAGAAAGTACGCAATCTGCGGAAGAAACATTCGCGGATATATGGCAAAGACAACTGCGGCAGCAGCTGCAACGTCCTGGACGCCTTGCCCCTGAAGGCACACTACCACAGAATCCTGAGCAGGCGAATCCCACCCAAACCGAACGACCGCCACCTCCACCACCTGAACGAAGGAGACGGTTCGGACGTGGCGGAAGTGGAATCGCCAGCGTTTATTTCCTTGATGCAGAACATGCATGGGCAGTGGGGAGTGCAGGCAGCATTTATCGTACCACAGATGGTGGACAAACATGGGAACGTCAACTTGGTGAACAGCAACGCAATGATTTCCGAAAAGTCCTCTTTTTCAACGACAAAATCGGTTGGATTGCGAATAGTGATGGAACTTTATTGGAAACACAAGACGCTGGGCAAACATGGGAGAAAATGACAATCCATGCTCGTCAAAGTCTTGTGGGTATCCATTTCGCAAGTCTTGAACCGAAGTGGGGTTGGACAATGCGTAGAGATGGCACAGTCTTATATACAACTGATGGCAACACGTGGACGGCAGGCGACACACCTGAACGACCACCCTTCTTTGAAGGGGATTCTCCCGGTAGATTCTCACTGACCGACGTTGACTTCGGCAAGTTTTCTGAAGGTTGGGCAGTTGGTAGATTTGGGGACATTATTCACAACAAAGATGGCGGTCCCACGTGGACGCTCCAACGTACCACGACAAACGACACGCTCATGAGCATTGACATGAAATTTGCCCCTCTCGGTTGGGCAGTAGGACAAAGCGGAACCATTCAGCGAACTATCAACGGTGGTGATTATTGGCGAATGCACGAGTCCAATACAGTTTATGACCTCAATTCAGTTTCATTTATTACGAAACGAATAGGATGGGCGGTAGGACAAGGTGGTATTGTGCTAAAGACAGTGGATGGTGGTTTTACATGGCAACCTAAAATGAGCGGCATTGCTAAAACACTACATGGTATTATAGCGCTATCTGAACAAGAACTTTATGCAGTTGGCGAAGAAGGAACGATTATCCGTTCTGTTGATGGTGGCGAAACATGGAAACAGGAACATACCGATATTGACAACAATCTCTACGTTATTACCCGTGCCAAAAACGGTAAAACACTCTGGGTTGTTGGTCAGTGGGGTGTCGTCCTCCGCCGAAAATTAGAAACTCCCTTGCAAGCGTCAACGCGATGAGATACAACGGATTCTAACCCGTAAATAGAGTATGATGACTTGGAAATGGTTTGTTTTTATCCCAGTACTTCCTGAATGTTCTTACGTCTTCTACCTTTAGTACCTCAGCTGCTTTAGCAGGATCAGTATATAAGTAGGGGGATCGGCGATAAATATTCCATTCAATTCTCGAAAAGGTCAGTCCACTGAAATATATACAGCCGTGTTTTCCATCCAGACGCTTAGATAGCACTTTCAGAGCGTGATGAACAGTCCGCATTTCACCTTTTAGTCCTTTGTTTCGCCATTCTGCGCGAGAGAGATGCTCCCAAATAAAATGCTTGATTGGTTCTGTATGAAGTCTCATGATCTCGTCAATAGGAAACCGTTGGATCTGGCGTAAAGTCGGTTCAAATTCATGTGATGAATTGTTCGTGCCATTTCCATTATCTTCTGCCCAATAGGACAATTCTCTGTCAAGTTTATCGCGAGAAATACGCAATTCTTTAGCCGCTTTTTCTTTATTTCCACCACATTCCTTTACGATTTCGCGAAGGACCGCAGTAAGGCTATCCTGGAGGCTTTTTCCTATTATACAGACCGGTTCAGCTTCCTCTGTGCGTTCGGTGTCCATTCTACGCCGAAACTTTGAAAATTGAGAGATGGCATTGTCAATCGCCGCCTTAAAATATTCTTTCGTAAGTTTAGGGACGTCTAAATCTTTAGTTGTGTAATATTCTTTCAGCCAATCCTCAATTTCGCGTTTTGCCATATAGGCACGGTCGCGCCCATCATTAGAAAACTCCTTCCACCATAGAGCAATTTGTTTGTCAGTGACATCTGGGGCAGCATCCGAGATAAACTGACAGAACACCGCGATCGGCAGATCAAGCATGTTTTGATATATCGATGTTTCTGGCGTTTTTGCAGATCGCGTTTCTGGTGTGCCCCGTCTTGATACCTTATCTCCATTAACCATCTGGAGGTTTCGTGGAAGGTCTCTTGACAGAATCACGCCGCCTCGGGAATTCATTGCTGCTCTTTTGAGGCAGGTATATA
Organism: Candidatus Poribacteria bacterium; assembly: GCA_965219695.1. Lineage (GTDB taxonomy): Bacteria > Poribacteria > WGA-4E > WGA-4E > WGA-3G > MSPOR6. The sequence continues at coordinate 208,307 of CBDCOJ010000031.1, forward strand.
ACTCTCGAACATTACCCGGCCAGCTATACGCTTCAAGCAATGCCATCGCTTCTGGCGAAGGAGCGAGGGTTGGTATATCATTGTCTTTTTCAATGCACTGCAGAAAGTGCGTGGTGAGTAACTCAATATCCTCTATCCTGTCTCGCAAGGGCGGTACGGAGATCTCATAGTCGCAGAGTCGGTAGTACAGATCCATTCGAAATTTCTCTGCCTCCACCATTTTCTTCAAGTTTTTATTGGTAGCACTGATGACCCGCACATCCACGCTACGTGTTTGCTCACTGCCTACTCGTTGGAACTCTCTTTCTTGCAGCACAGTGAGAAGTGTTCCCTGTTGTGCTGGTGTCATATTGCTGACTTCATCCAAGAAAAGGGTGCCGCCATCAGCCTGTTCAAATGCACCCGTGCGCTTGTCTTTCGCATCTGTGAATGCTCCTTTTTCATGACCAAAAAGTGCATCTTCAAAGAGTGATTCGGGTACAGCCCCACAATCAATTGGGATATAGGGTTCTTTTGCCCGTTCACTTTCTTCGTGAATTAAGCGCGCAACCACACCTTTCCCAGTCCCTGTCTCACCCGTAAGTAGCACTGAAACCTTAAAACTGACTGCACGTCCAATTTGTTTATTCAGCTTAAGCATGAGTTTGCTCTTTCCAACGAGAGGAGCTTGTTCCTCAACCTCTTCTCCATCAGGCATCCAGGATGTGTTTCTTCGGATAGATAGCCTGTCAAACGCCCGCTCAAGTGCCTCACAAAGCTCTTCCATATTAATAGGTCTTAGTAAAACCTCTAATGCCCCCTGAGATATTGCACTTCTCACTATATGTATGCCCGCTCTGATCACGATTACAATTACGTTTGAGTGTTTGTCCTTAATTTCCTTCAACTCACCCAGACCGCTCTTCGCTGACAATGCCGCACTGAGCAAGACAACTTCCAGATTCGTGGATTCGTTAATCTTTTCCAAGCCTTTGTTAAAGTCGTCAACAATGATGGGGGAATAGCCCTTATCCGTTAGGAAATTCACCAATTCACCAGAACTTTGGTTGTCATCAATTATTAATACTTCCTTCATTACCTTGTCTCCTGTATTCCCAATAATGGATTTTCGCGTATACACGGCTTCGATTATTTCTTCTTACACCAATAGTTCTATTTCCCTTACAAGACTTGTGCAAGTTTTTACAAGACTTGTGCAAGTTTTTACAAGACTTGTGCTGGAATCACTATTTTTACGCCAAATATTCGGCAAATTGCTTGGCATGAATCTTGCTCCTACATTTTGTGCGCAAGTTCAATAAAAAAAGACATGTCGGTATACAGAAATTGCGTGGAAAATATTCATGAACCATCAAATTTGTTGGATACCGACTGATGTTCACACAAAAAATGAGTTAAAAAATAAAAAATTGTTGTATTTTATTTTTATTCTTGCTATAATCTATTTTGGCATCCGTGAAATCCTTTATAGGTGGTTCGGCGAGAGGGTCATTCTCCCGAACCGCGGCACTGCCAAGTGTAGATTGCCAGTGCGGGTTTTATTATATCATACATCGCAATTGATATGCATGATATTTTAAACAGCATCGTTATTTTACTTGATTTTCTTTGGAATATCTTGTAACATTACGAATGGACGTTGGAGACGGATTGCCGGGGTAGATCCTTCTACCTCCCGTCTCCACCCAACTGGCAATTGGGTATGCGTCTGAAAATACAACGTCCAAATACCCTATTTTTCTGATTCAGTGATGGTTGTGTATCTATACTTCACAGTCGTGTCCTGGTTTTGTTGCTGATGCACTGGACATCGGTATCTGGAAGACTCATGATTTACGCAAACACCTTTATTGATAAGGTTTCAAACCTCTTCAGCGGCGGGTGATATGTAGGAACTTATAAAAAAATACGTAAGTCCTAAAATAGATACAACATTCAACAAGAGGGTAGGTTACTTGTGTAATTAACCCTCCATTCAAGACAGTTTACTCTACTTAGTGAAGAGGGATTTGGTATTCTTTGCACAAACACATAGGAGAATGTTAAATGCAAACAGAAGATAAACGTGGTCAGATCAAGTCATGGTTTATGCCAGAACCGAAACTTCAACGGGGTTTAATTATAATTGCCTTGCCTTTCATTTTCTTAGGTATCATTATTATTATCCCCGGTCTCGTTGCTGTTACTGAAGGCGATTTCAGAAGTCTATTAATTTCAGGTTTTTTTGGTGTAGTTGTGGGATCTATAGGGGTTATATTGGGAGGTTTCACATATTATGCGTATACTAAAGCGAAAGCAAGGTATGATGCACGACCATCAACCGAGCAAATGATCCAATGGTTGCAAGAAGACCTTGAAGAGCTGAAAGAGAAGTCTCTTGAAAAGGCGAGATTAGATGAATCCGAAACAATAGCGGAATCAGTAATTTTGAAGGGACCGATCTGGTGGAGCGTGCCTGGGACAGGTATAGAAGAAGAAGACATACAGCGCGGAAAGACGGACACACAGGAATATCTGTATTCACATTGGAATTTGATGATCCTGCACATCGCTGAGAATTCCGCCGCTGTATACGAATGCCTATATGCTTGGCCCAGTGATGGCCTATATAGAGAGAGCACATCGGAATATTTCTACGAAGATATCGTGCGAGTTAGTACATCAAGTGAAGAATCCGAGGTCATCAGGTTGGAGAAGGAAATGAATATCATTAATCCGGGATGCGTTAATATAGGGTGCTGTGGATGCTTAGGTGCTGGGTGTTTAGGTTACCTGAACCCCTTCTTCGTTGGTCCTCTCCTTGCCAGTCAGGCTCACCAAACACTAAGAGATGCGTTCGGTGACTCGTTTAACTATAAATTGCCCGACTCCTTGAAAGTAAAAAGAGGATATAAAGAAGGTGATAGAGAAGGAGATAAAAATAACAAGTTTGAGGTAGAAGGCAAGGCATTTAAACTTGATTTGAGTGGCGGACAAGCACTAACGTGTTTAATAGAAGGCACGCTGTTTGAAATATACGGGGCCGAAGAAGAAGTAGAACTTGCGGACAAAGCTGTAACTGCTATAAGCAGGCGGATAAGAGATAAAAAAAGAGATAAAAAGGCATCATAGTTACGGAGCCGCCATCAGCACAACTCAATCTGAATACTGTTGTGCCGATGCACTTTAACTACTATATGGAGGTAAAAAATGGCCATTATAGACGTAGACAATATTATGTATAAACCGAAAGCAGACGATGCAGTAATTGCATGGAAGTTTCCGAGAGACGACGTTAGCAAGTGGACAAAGTTGATTGTAGGTGAGAGCCAGGAGGCTATCTTCTTAAAGGATGGAAAAATAGTTGGTGAACCATTGGGTCCACAAGAAGGAGGACATGTATTATCAACTAAGAATATGCCTTGGCTGCGAGGAATAGTCGCGAGCGCGTTTGGCGGTCAAACGCGCAACCCAGCCCAAGTCTGGATCGTCAACAAAATGGAAATAATGGAGATCAGGTGGGGAACCACGGCGCCGTTGTTAGTTAAGAAACGATGGGGCAACAGCGATACCCCTATCGGATTCCACGTCGTATCTCGTGGGGATTGGAGCATGCAAATAATTGAGTCACAGGAATTCCTGACTAAAATGGTAATTAACAAAACTTTACCAGAGGGTTACTTTGGCTCTAAGTCGGTCAAAAATAGTTTCCGCAGTACGATTCAGCAACAGTTGTCCAGGGATCTTAATACTCTCGTTAATAACGAGAGTATTTCTGAGACTGAATTTAGGGATCACACTACTAATCTTGGTGAATCCATTAAGCGTGGTATCAGTCCGGTATTTCAGCGTAACGGAATTGAAATAAAAAGTTTCAATGTTGAAATTATCGACATCACCGATGAAGACAAAGCCATGTTGAGGAAATTTGATAACTATAATTTAATTGGCAAGAAGGAACAGGAAGATGAAATTGAGAAGCTAAAAGCGGCAAACCCAAACAGTGGCTTAGTGGAAGCGCTAAGCGGCGGTTTCGGCCTGGGCATAGGGCTCCGTGCTGGTGGTCCCTTGGGACAGCAAATCGGCAGCGCAATGGACACTCAATCTGAAACCAGTAATCCTACTGAAAGTGGCACACAGAATGACTCTGCTGCAAAACTCCAGCAACTCAAACAGGCGTTAGCGGCTGAACTGATCACAGAAGAAGAATTCAATGAAAAGAAAAAGCAGATTGAGAGTGATACACAGAATGACCCTGTTGCAAAACTCCAACAACTCAAGGAGATGTTAGCGGCTGAACTGATCACAGAAGAAGAATTCAATGAAAAGAAAAAGCAAATTCTTGACTCCATGTAGAACATATTGAATGCAGGGTTATTTAGAGCGTATCTCATAAATAGGATTTGTTGGTTCGTTATGAGTTGATTCTCTTTGTAGGAGGGATCTCCGATTCCCGACAGGTCGCGATTCGGAGATCGCTCCTACAGGATTTTGAAATCGGTCTTTCAAAGCCCTCCAACTATTTATGAGATAGGTTGTAGTTTTAATAATTTTAACCCAATCTGTTAGATTGTGTCTATGAGGACGCAAACCGGCAGTGAAATCAACGGTATGAATCATGTAGAATACCAAAAGTGTATTCTGCCAATGGCATTCCCCGTGCTGCGAAATGTTGCGTAATAGGAGCAACTTGAGTTAATCTAAATGAATTAGGAGACTGTATATGAAATGTCCAAATTGTGGCGCTCAAAATAAGTTGGATGCTGAACTTTGTGAATACTGCGATCAACCTATTTTTCCGAACAGCTTGGCATCTTATGCACAGGTTGATTCCGACAGGCTTAAAGAATATCTAAATGCCCTCGAAGTTCTTGCTGACGAGGCCCCACATAATGCTAAGGCAATGCTAACTCTCGGATTAAGCTATTTAGAAACGGGTGCGTATGCATTGGCACAGCCGCAATTTGAACAAGTTATTAAGACTGCGCCAAGGGATCCGCAAGTTTATTACTATTATGCCCTAGCAAAAATCGGAGGGAGACTATTAAGGACATTGTCTCTTAACGAAGCACGCCAACTCGAAGAGTATCTCAACACGGCGATTCAATTCGACAGGGAAGCAGAAGCACCTCAATACAGATTGCTTCTCGCTATGCTAAAAAGGGATTACTATGAAAAAAACGGAATGAAGGTACCCCCTCCCAGTGCTGAAGAGTTGCTGCAGGATATATCTGGAAAGACAATTGACGATGTGGAACGTGAGCATCTGATAAAATCGGTAAAGGTTTCAGACTTAGAGGAATACAAGTTTTAATCATGAGTGATTAATGGCGAAATAAAATCTAAAGTTCGTAGATCCAAATCAACGCAGAATACGCGTCAGGTTTCGCAAGTTCTACTCACAGCATGCCCAAAAGGCATTCATACCGTTGATTTGGCGCATTCGTCTTTAGGCATTCCCCGCCTACCTTGGGTAATAAATCGGGCTTAGAAAGCCCTCCAACAATGTAAGAGGCGCAATGAATTGCGCGACTCCAAACGCTTACATTCTTAAATTGACGCATAAGGTGCGGCTTCCTACCGCACTGGACTCTACAAGAAATTGAAAATTACCCGAATTAAATTCTTAATCTTCATTCAAGGGCTTTAAGAGGAAATGCGTAAGTCTTGGTTTACGTTTCAGGACGTATGCATTCACCCTACCCACCATTTTAATTGGCATTTCTCCTTAAAATCATGTAAAATTATTCGTAAACGATGTAGAAAAACAGACGTTAAGTCTATTAGTGCAATTCTTGAACTCATTTGAATGAACATGTGAGAGTACCCCGCTATGCCAGAATCTAATCAACCCGTAGACTATTTAGAACGGCTTCGCCATTCAACTGCACATATTATGGCGTATGCCGTGCAACAACTGTTTCCTGATGGTGAACACACTGTCAAATTGGCAATCGGTCCTCCAATAGAAAACGAATTCTATTACGATATGGAGGTGCCGCGTCCAATTACACCTGACGATTTTCCTGAAATCGAAAAGCACATGAAGGCGATGATTAAAGCCAATGTGTTTTTTGTACAGGAAACTTGGACTTATGAACAAGCCCGTGAATGGTTCGCTGAACGCAACCAGACATTTAAACTTGAATTAATAGATGGAATTTCTGACCGCGAAGTCAGCGCGTCAAATGAAGGTGTTGCAGACGAAGGTGTCTCTATCTATCACAACGGCGACTTTACCGATCTCTGCAAAGGTCCGCACATTGAAAAGACAGGCGAATGCAGACATTTCAAGCTGCTCCGCGTCTCAGGTGCATACTGGCGGGGTGATAGCAATCGTGAGCAGTTACAACGGATATATGGCACAGCGTGGGAAACAAAAAACGATCTACAAGCGTATCTGAAACAACGTGAAGAAGCAGCAAAGCGCGACCATCGGAAATTGGGACGTGAATTAGAACTCTTTCAGATGCATCCTGAATCTCCGGGGAGTGTGTTTTGGCTTCCGAAAGGTGCGTTCATTTACAATCATTTGTCCGAAAAGGTTAGAAAACTCAATCTCAGTGAAGGTTACCAAGAGGTTCGGACACCGCTTATCTATGATAGTAGCCTATGGGAAACTTCGGGACATTGGGAACACTTCAAAGACGATATGTTTCTGATTGAAAATGAGGAAGGTGATCCAACAAGTGCGCTTAAACCGATGAATTGTCCAGCGCACATGCTTATTTACAAAAGCGTACGCCACAGTTATCGTGATTTGCCATATCGGCTGCATGACCAAGGGGTATTACATCGTAATGAAGCAACAGGGACGTTGAGTGGTTTGTCTCGTGTTCGCCAATTGTGTCAAGACGATGCACACAACTTCGTAACTGAAGACCAAATAGCAGATGAATACGAACGCATCCTTGGTCTTTTCCAACGTATCTACGGCACATTTGATCTGCCGTTCCGATGTGATTTCAGCACACGCAATCCTGATAAATTTATGGGGGATGTAGATGTCTGGAATAGGGCTGAAGATATACTTGAATCTGTGCTGAAAAATAACCAGATTGAGTACACTGTTGATCCAGGAGAAGCAGCGTTTTATGGACCAAAACTTGATTTTCAAGTTCGAGACTCGCTCAACCGAGATGTTCAATGTGCTACAGTTCAACTTGATTTTCAGCTGCCTGAAAGGTTTGAATTGATTTACATTGCACCAGATGGCTCTGAAAAGAGACCGGTAGTTATCCATCGCGCGATTTGCGGAAGTTTTGAACGGTTCATAGCAATGCTCATTGAGCACTATGCAGGTGCTTTTCCAACATGGCTTTCCCCTGTTCAATGCGTTGTAATGACAATCAGTCAAAAATTCGTTGATTACGCAACGGAAATTCAGCAGATTTTACTACAGAAAAATTGCCGTGTTGTGTTAGATAATAGTGATGACAAAATTGGAGCGAAAATACGTCAAGCCCGTCTGCAGCGGGTTCCATATATGTTAATTATTGGTGAACGCGAACAACAAAACCGAACTGTCAGTGTCAGAAGCCGCGATGAAGGCGATATCGGAGCAATGCCGCTTGATAGTTTCGTTGATAGAATAATTTCTGAAGTCGATTTAGATTTCTAATAACATATCTTTTGCTGAAGCGGGTTTTATTCACCTGCTTAGGAGTAGATATTTTACCTGCTCCTAAAACATATTTAAAAGGAGCGAATCAAATGTACAAAATATTGTCATGCTTACTACTTATCGGAATGATCGCTTTCAGCGGATGTGGCCCCTCCACACAGGTCACCCGTATTGATCCAGATACCACCATTGATCTCTCTGGTAGATGGAATGACACAGATTCCCGCGATGTCGCTGAAAGTATGATTGCTGACTGTTTAAGCCACGTTTGGATTAACAATCACAATACAGCAGCCGGTAAAAAACCCGTTGTGATTGTAGGTGGAATTCGCAATAAAACTACAGAGCATATCGCCACACAAACATTTATTGGTGATATTGAAAAGGCGTTTGTCAATTCTGGAAAGGTTGGGGTTGTTGCCAGTAGTAGCGAACGCGGTGAAATTCGGGAAGAGCGTGAGGATCAGAGTGAACACGCAGCACTTGAAACCATCAAGCGGATGGGACAAGAAAAAGGTGCTGATTACATGCTGACCGGTGAAATTAACACTATCGAGGATAGCAAATCCGGAGAACAAACCATCTCGTATCAGACCGATCTTACTTTGACCAACATTGAGAGCAATGAAAAAGTTTGGATTGGTCAGAAAGAAATTAAGAAATATATTGGACGAAAAAAGTTAAAATTGTAGTCCAATTCAATACATTCTTTAGTTAAATTGTTGGGCGGGGCTAATTCCCGCCTATTATAATTTTAAAATCTGTAATACAATGACCAAAATATTTCCCTTTCTCCTTATTTTTGCTCTAATGATGGGGTGCGCTGGCTATAAGTTCCAAGAAGTCAAAACCGACTTGGAAACGGGTAAGCCAGCAGACGCTTACAATTACCTTAAAAAACACGCTCCGAAAAAACCTGATATCCCGCATCATTATGAATTAGGAATGTCTGCTCATTACGCTGATCTCTTTCCAGAAAGCAGCAAGGCATTTGAAGTAGCGGAAATGATCGCAGAAGATCGCTTCACCAAAAGCGTTTCTAAAGAAGCTTTATCGCTTATTACCACTGATAAACTCCGTCCTTATGCCGGCACCCGATACGAGAGGTTGTTGAGTCACTATTACCATGCGCTAAACTATATATATCTGAATAAGTTAGACGATGCGTTGGTAGAATGCCGCCGTGCCACTAATCTAATTCAATATTTCAAAGGTGAAGAGAAGGAGTATAATTTCTTTGGTACTGGGTTTCTTGCTCATTTCTGCGGCATGGTGTTTGAAGCAGCGGGAGAGTGGAATGATGCTTTTATCTCATATAGGCAAGCAGAAGAATACTATAAAAATGCTGCAAAGCTAACTGGTGTACCAACCCCTAAAGATGTAGGTCATTCTTTGGTGCGAATGGCACGCAAGCTCAGCTTTACTGAGGAATATGAGCGTTACCGTAAGCAATACGGTGACCCGCCTCCACTACCAGAAAACCATGGCGAGTTGATCCTCTTTTACGAAACCGGTTATGTCCCACGTAAACGAGAAGAGACCTTGACGTTTCCTATCCTCAAAACCGATAAAGTTGACAAAGATAATGCCAGTGAGTTTGCTGTCACGCTTAGAACACGCGAAGGGTTAGTCGTTGAGGAAATAAAACTGGAATATCTTTTACATGTGGCAATGCCGACAATCCGTTCTAATCGTCCACATTTCGCAGGGATTCGTGTTTCTGCTGGAGAAGAGATAGCCGATGGTGTGTTAATAGAGGATATAGAAACCATGGCAATTGAAACACTTGAATCTGAACGTCCTATAATACTTATTCGGACTTTGGCACGTGCCTTACTAAAATACTTAACATTCCGTGAAGCAAAGAAGCAAAATAAAGTTTTAGGAGCAGTTGTCAATCTCGCGGGTGTGCTAACTGAAAGTGCAGATACGCGTTCGTGGCAAACACTGCCTAATCAGATTTTTATGGTGCGGATGTCACTCCCTGCTGGTACTCACAAGGTCAACCTCTCTTTTTTAAATACTAACGGAAATATTAAAAAAAGTGAGTCTATAAAGGATGTAAAAATCTCTCCGAATCAGATTACTATTTTCAATTACCGAACATACAAGTAACCTATCCATAAGCCAAATTTCTAATCGCAATAGAGCAATAAACATGCAACGTATTTATCTTGATTACAATGCCACAACCCCACTCCGTCCTGAAGTCCGAGACGCGATGATGCCGTTCCTGACAGAGGCATTCGGTAACGGCTCCAGCATTCACGCCTATGGACGTGAGGCACGCAACGCAATTGATACAGCGCGCGAACAGGTAGCAGAACTCATCAGTGCTAAAAGTCCCAGTGAAATTGTGTTTACCGGAAGCGGTACAGAAGCAGATAACCACGCTATTAAAGGTCTGACCGAACTCCAAAAAAGTCGAGGTGAAGGAAATCACATCATCACTTCATCGGTTGAACATCACGCTGTTCTACATACTTGTCAATATCTTGAGCAACGTGGTTTTGAGGTGACCTATCTTCCGGTAGATCGATATGGACGTATTGAGATAGAACAACTCCGTTCTGCCATCCGCGATACAACGATTCTGATTTCCATTATGCATGTTAACAATGAAAACGGCACTATTCAACCGCTGGAAGAAATTTGTCAGATTGCGCAGGAACATGAAATACCCGTGCATACCGATGCAGTACAATCAATCGGCAAATTGGAGGTAAATGTGCAGGAACTCGGTGTTAACCTGTTATCGCTTTCGGGACACAAAATATATGCTCCAAAAGGTATTGGCGTATTATACATCCGCCGCGGTGCTCGTTTGGCAAACCTTGTGCATGGTGGTTCGCATGAACGCAATAGACGGGCGGGGTCTGAAAATGTACCTGCTATTGTCGGACTTGGTGCTGCAGCAGAACTCGCTAAACAAGAACTTGACGTTTACGCACAACACCTGAACAAATTAACCTATCGGTTACGCGAAGGGCTAAACGCAAACATTGAGCGGTTACACTACAATGGACATCCTGATCACTGTGCCCCCGGCACACTTAACGTCTCTTTTGAGGCAGTGGAAGGCGAAAGTCTTATCTTGCGACTGGATATGGAGGGAATCTGTGTGTCAACAGGGTCTGCGTGTACGTCTGGGTCTATGGAACCGTCACATGTGCTTGCTGCCCTTGGACTACCTCCCAGGTTAGCACAGGGAACAGTTCGGTTTTCGCTTGGCAGAAATACGGCTGAAGAGGAAATTGATACGGTAATTGCCAAATTACCCAAAGTCATTAAGCAGATGCGGACGTTGTATAGAGGATGATAGAAACCCATAAACTGAAAGTATTAAACATCGTAATAGATGAATTTTATTGCTACACAGGTTTTTGCATGGTATGATAGGATTGCAACTTGGACATACATTATAGAGGAAATTCAGATGAAACCTGCAAACAAATTATCATCTGCAGAAACATATTTTCAGTCAGGGAACAAAAAGAGTGAGTTGGGTGATTATAGTGGTTCTATAATTGATTATGATGCGGCAATCGATCTAAAACCAGATTTTGCGTATGTATATTACAACCGAGGAATTGCAAAAGATAAACTGGGAAAGATTTGTGACGCGGAGTCGGATTTTCAGATCGCTGGCGATTTAGCAAAACAGACAGGCGATGTTGCTCTCAAAATCACAATTGAACAACGGCTGCGATTGAGTCGAATTACTTTGAATCCACAGCAGTGTGGAGGACGTCCATGCATTCGAGGTATGAGAATTCGAGTTACAGATGTCTTGGGATTGCTTGCAAGCGGGCTCTCCTTTAATGAGATTCTTGAAGAAATGCCGGATCTGGAATCCGAAGATATTCTTGCTTGTTTGCAGTTCGCTGCAAATAAAATGGACGTTCCCATACTGACCGCATGAAGTTTTGGATTGATGCCCAACTTTCACCAGCCCTTGCACCTTGGATCAGTGACACTTTTGCTATTGAAGCATTCTCTGTTCAACGGTTTGGGCTACGAAACGCAAGTGATGAAGAAATCTTCTTTGCCGCACGGACCGAAAAGGTAGTTGTGTTAACAAAGGATAGTGATTTTCTTAATTTATTACAGCGATTTGGCCCCCACCGCAGATTGTTTGGATAACATGCGGCAATATTCCAAATGCTGTTATGCGCGAAATTCTGCACCAACATCTCCCAAATGTCATTTCACGTTTACAAACTGGTACTTCCTATATACAAATCCCTGAATTCACATAACCAGCACTGAACACCACTACACTTTCTTTGGATTCCAGAATGCACAGATTACAGCAGTAATCGGAATTGCTAACACCAAACCGAGTGTCCCCGCAAGCAATCGCACGATCTCTGCTGACACGACTCCAAGGCTCAATAACTGCACTGTTGGTTCTTTAAAGAATTCAAGATTTGGTGCTGCTATTGCTATCACCAACAACAACTCCGCGCCAAGATAAGCAAATACTAACGTATTTACCATTGTTCCCAGAATATCGGTCCCGACATTGAGACCGGATGCAATCAATCGCCACGTCGGCATATTTGGATTTGCACGCCGAATTTCCTCCATACTTGATGCCACCTCAATCGCACCGTCAACTGCTACCCCCAAAACTCCCATTAGCATGCCTGCCAACAGAATTTGTACAAAATCAAAGGGCGGTGTCCGCGTTGCCTCGACAATATCTGCAGCAATTGCACTCTCTAACCCAGTAAAATGCAACTGCTTTTGTGCAAACAGGACAATTAGACCCGCAACAAGTATTCCACCCATTGTTCCCAACACAGCGGAATAGGTTTTCCGACTCGGACCGATCACAAACACTAACGACACAAAAGCGACTACCCCTGAAGTTAATGTTACAACGAAAACAGCGTTCATGCCCTGTGAGATTAACGGCAGCATAAAGAAGTAAATGACCGCACCAGAAATCAGCATTGCACACACGGTACGGATACCTTCAATTCTACCGACAAGTATGATAAGTAAAAACATCCCACCGACAAACCAGATAAGATATTTATCGCGCGCATATTCTTGCACAATGTTTACAAGGCTAATCTGTTTAGAGTCACCACCAATCTTACAAAGCACAATATCCCCCGGCTCTGCAGGAATGCTTAACAACGGCATGCTGTGGTTCACAATATTTCGTAATACCAAATGTTCACCTTTATGCATGCCGCTTAACATCTTAACCTCAAGCACATGATTTTCAGTTTCAGCATCATATACGTTGAGATTGCTTGTTCCATCATGCGTGATCCGAATACTGTAAGTCTGTTCGTACTCTGCATCGGAAATCAACCACCGACTGTCTTTCCACGGTTTTATTGAGATAGTCACATCATCAGATAAATTAATTCTATTGTTAGCAAATGCCTCTCGTAATGCCGAAGGCACAATTCTCTTGTCTAAATCAGTTGTATTAGTTCCATCAATAGTAAATAGAAGATCCCCAGTTGATTCAAGCAATCGGATTACTTTCCCTTTCGCATACTCCGATTTGTCAGTAAGTTGTCCCTGCTCGTCCTTGTATTCCAAAATTGTAGCAGAGAGTCCACGCGTACGATAGTAAACAAAAATTGTTCCGACCAGCACAAGAATCAATGCAATTGGTATTGCAATTCGGCTTGAAAAAACTCGAACTCCGCCCTGTGTTGTTTCGTCACCGAATAATTCTTCCAATTCCTCCTCCGTAGGCAAATTTTGGTGTATTTCTGACCGCCTTACTTTTGTATATTTGGTAAGAAAACCCGCTACCGTGGCTGCAATCGGAACAGTAAGGACTAATCCGATTGTTCCGACAACCGCCTGAATAATAGCAACTGTTGTTGCCTCTTCATTGACCAATCGCAGAAACGGATATAAGAAACCTGCTTCAGGAAAATCGATGCGTGGCAACAACATTGTGATCATGTGTGCACCGAGGTAAGCGAAAATGAGTGTATCCGCCATCGTCCCCATAATATCCCGTCCCACGTTCAATCCCGCACGGATCGCTTGTCGCACATTTATGTTCGGATTCACTTGTTTGACTTCATGCACACTTGAGGAGATGGACATGCTGACATCCATCATGGCACCAACTGCACCTAAAATGATACCAGCAGATAGGATACCTGTGAAATTCCAATGGTGTGATTCTGGTGTGCGCCAGAGTGCAATCCCAAGTTCCAGAAAACCAAATTCTTGTGCTAATCCTGTCAGTGCCATCAGATGTTGACTAAGGATAGAAAGGACACCAACAGCGGTCAAACCGCCAAGCGTTCCGAGCACACCTGAGATAACTTTGAAACTAAATCCTGTGATGAGAAGGAAGGTCGTCAATGTGAGCAGGGCTGCAATCAACAACGCTACGACGATCGGGTTATAGCCCATGATAGTTAGTGGGATAAGAAGATAAAGGATAGAAAGGGCAGTAACAAACAGTGTCAGAATTGCTCGGACACCCTTCATTCCTGCAACAAGTATCATCAAAACCCCTAAAGTGCCCGCGAGATAAAGCAAAAATGGTGTACGAAAGTAATGACCTATTGATACAGTGTTTATTTTTGGATTCTGAGGATCACGGATTGGAATATCAAGAAACAGTACATCACCTTTGCTCAAGACACGATCACTGAAAGCACGACCAATCCAGATATTATCTACTTGGACTGTTTCGCCACGGAACTGTCCAGAGAGAATCCGGATAGAAAGTATTTGGTCTGCCTCATCACTTGTATCTATGTTAATTACCCGTCCTAAGCATACCAGAACCTGCAACTCACCATCTTTCGTCATCTCAGCGAAACGATAAAGTTTCACATGTAAAAAGGCAACGCAAAATAGAATAAGTAAAATGCCGACAAATTTGATGTGTGTTTCGCGCATTTTTCCTCTCGGTTTTTGTGCAGTCTAACAAAGATATTAGAGCAAATTATATGCCAATACAAAAATATCGTGCTTCCGAGAAAACACACTTAAGCACTCACTACAGTTGCACGATAAGGGGCAGAACAAATTAAAAAGCACAAATTCGGGCAGCTTTATCAAATTAGTATAGAATAAGGTATCATATCTGTAATTTCAGAGATGTTTTCGGATATTTTCGGCAACGCTTCTCGGAATCCCTTTCACAGAGAGAAGTTCATCTAAACTTGCTTGTCGAATTGCATCAATCGAACCAAATTGTTGGAGCAATACTTGTTTTCGCTTCGGGCCAATATTTGGAATTTCGTCTAGTACAGATTCACTCAGAGCTTTTTGTCGCAGTTTACGGTGATAGGTAATCGCAAACCGATGCGCCTCGTCCCGTAAGCGTTGAATTAAGTGTAAAGTAGGATTGTCTTCTCGTAATACAATTGGGTCAGGATTTTCCGGAACGAAAATTTCCTCAATCCTTTTAGCTAATGCAATCATTGGAATCTGCGTGGGAACAGGATCCAAATTTGCTTGGGCAAAAGGTTGAAGTGCCGCTTGTGCCGCACTCAATTGTCCCTTGCCACCATCAATCAGCATTAAATCCGGTAATTTACTAAATTTGTTATCGCCAGTTTCGGCACGCCGAAAACGCCGTGTTATGACCTCTTGCATCATTGCGTAGTCGTTCTGCCCGACGACATCGCGGATCCGAAATTGTCGATATTCACTTGAAGTAGGTTTGCCATCTTCCAAAACTACCATAGACCCAACAGCATATCTATCTCCAAGATTCGAAATATCATAAGCTTCAATCCGTCTGAGAGGATGATTAATCTTAAGAAGTTCCTGTAGTTCAACTAAGGCGGGGTCAACATTGCTGCTGTAAACCACGCTCTGTTCCCGCTGTATCAGAAGCACTTCAGCGTTTTTCATTGCCAAACTTTGTAGTCGTCTGAGTCTGCCTGCCCGTGGCACGTGCAAAGAGACATGGTTTCCACGTTTTTCGCTAAGCCATTTTTCAATCAGTTCCACTGATTCAATTGGCATCGGTAGGACAATCGTTTTTGGAACCAAGACTGCATTTTGATAATACTGAGAGATGAATGCACTTATAGCAGTAGAGATTAATTCAGGGTGTACATCGTTGAGATAATAATGCTCACGCTCCAATAACTTACCATCTCGAATGTGCAACACTTGCACGCAGGCAATATCGCCAAGACGGCTTTGCAAGTCGTGCTGGAAAGCGGTTGCAATACCGATAACATCTTCATCAACAGTTGAAACATTATCGAGACTCTGTTGTGTGGTAACAGCCTGTTGGACATCTTTGAGCATATCCCGATATTTCGCTGCAGTCTCAAAATCTAATGACTTTGATGCGGCTTCCATCTGCTGGCGCAACTCTTTTACAACAGCATTCGTATTCCCACCTAAGAACTGACATACTTTGCGAACTATCTTTTTATAATCCTGAACACTTATTTTATTCGCACAGGGCGCGGGACATCTACCGATATGATAATCAAGACATGCGCGATATTTGTTCCCGATTTCCTCAAGTGGTAGTGTGCAAGTGCGGATAGGAAACAGTTTGGTTAACTGTTTCAGCACTTGTCGGGTGGAACGAACACGAACAAAGGGACCGAAATAACGTGTGCCATCGTTTTCTGTTTTACGCGTGATCGTAATGCGCGGAAAGGGTTCATTCGTTGTTACCCGCAGAAATGGATAGCGTTTATCGTCTTTTAGTTTAACATTATATCGTGGCTGATGTGCCTTAATCAGATTATTTTCAAGAATCAGTGCCTCTATCTCAGTGCTTGTGACGATATAATCAACCTCTGTCACATATCGCATCATTTGCGCCGTAAGAGGATTTTCTGTGAGCCCACTCTGCTGAAAATAAGAACGAACACGATTCCGCAGGTTTACTGCTTTACCGATGTAGATCGGAGCCCCATCGGAAGCTTTCATCAAATAAACACCAGGGGATCCTGGAAGAGATTGCCACATTTTCGGTTGGTTTTCTTTCATTTCCGATCTACCTTGAAAACTTGACTTTCGCATAAATTGCTCGTAAAGCCAACTGACATTCTATTGATGCTAACACAAGCATATCGTCAAGCGAGCGAAATTCTTTCAAAGTCCAGTTTCCATTTTGGCGTACATACTGTTCAACATGCACACCACTCTGCGAAACAAGGATATATTCTTGCAGAGATTCAAGGGGCTGATAGGACAAAAATTTGTCATGCCGATCATAATCTTCGGTTGATGGCGAAAGCACCTCTACGATGACAGTTGGATTGAGAAGCATATCAAAGTGATTATCCTCAAAGCGCGGTTCATCGCATACAACGACAACATCTGGATATGTGTATAAGCTGCTGTCGCTAACCTTCACACGCATATCGTTAGTATAAACTTCATCTGCTTGCTCCAACAACTGTCTGTGGAATCCGTACAAAATATTACCGGTAATGAGATTATGCTGACGGTTTGCACGAGGCATTGCAACAATTTGTCCATTACGATACTCGTTTTTGAATTCTGCTTTTCGTTCTTTCACAAGATATTCTTCTGGTGTTAGAAGGATTTTTGCAGCAACAGTTGCCATTGTTTTTTCCAAATATCTTTACGATTTCTCATAAACAGCCCGATAAATTTTCCTACCTTCTGAACGGTACTTCATTTCAAAGTTGGTAGTGATGTGTTCGTAGCCAGTCAGATTCAAAGAGACAGATTTTAATGATGTCAAATCTGCAAGCCTTTCTTGGATTTCGCTAAAATATTCTAAAAAATCTGTTGCGACGTACAACTTTCCGTCATTCAACGTGAGCGTTCGCGTAATGGCTGAGAGGAAATCTTTGTTGCGAAAGATTCTACGTTTCTGCTGACGCGCTTTTGGCCACGGATCAGGGAAATAGATATGATACGCTTGCACCGATTCATCAGGTACATATCGCGTCAAAAAGTAATTGGCATCTGTCCACGCGAGGCGCACATTTTGGAACATTTCCGATTTGTTGTCTATTGAGAAATGCCGTATGTATTTCCTAAACCGTTCACGTGTAATTTCTACATACTTTTGTGCACGTTCCACACCAATATAGTTAATATTGGGATATTGCTTTGACGCTTCAAGCAGAAATCGCCCCTTGCCGGGACCGACCTCAATTTCTACCGGATGTGAATTGCCGAACAGTTTTTGCCAATCAATTGGAGTAGGTTGATCATGTAAAGAAATAGCATTATCTTGCACCGCGTCAATTATCTGCGAATGGGAAGTGGTGCATTTATAGTAGATGTCGTTGTAACGAGGTTCTGCATTCATTCTTCGTTTTGCATAAATTTGTGTAGATGCGTCTTAATCAGGTTATCCTGCGGTTCATAACCCAATACTTCTACCGCGCCACTGATGTCAAGGTGACTCTGCTGGTACCCATCTGAATTCGCTGAACGACCATAGGTTATCAGATATTTAACGGGCCCATCGTAATCCACTGCTAACCCAAACATTTGCACGCAATCACGCGGTGTCAAAAGTGTGCTGCAGTGCCTAAGCCCATTCGGTTCATAAGTGCCGTTAAAACTGCCAATTCGAATACTGATAAATCGCATATCATGTGCATCAACAAGATAGCGTCCTGCGATCTCTGCCATGCCTTTCATTGCGCCATACCACCCATCAGGTCTGAATTGATCGCCAGTAGAGAACCTTGGCGGTGAACTCAATCGTTCATTCCATCCTGACACATGATTTGTGCTTGCGTATACGATCTTTTTAATTCCACCCTCTCGTGCAGCCTCAAATAAATTCATTGATGCTCCAATGTCACTGACTTCTCCCGGATTTTTGCCAAGTGAATCTTGACGGATATACGCCAGATGCACCAAGACATCTTGTTCTTGGCACAGCGCTTGCATTGCTGGATAATCCCGAATATCCGCCTGCTCTACGCGTGATGCTGCCCCCTCAATTGGATTGATGTCCATCAAGGTTAATGTATATAAATTCTGTTTTTCCCAAGCTTTCCAGAGTGTTGAACCTACTGTCCCCGCTGCACCTGTGATAAGTACTCGTTGTTTCATCTTTTTCTCCAACTCGGCAAGGTAGGACTGTGCTTGCCTTTTTTCATAAGTTGACGCATAAGGTGCTGTTTCAAACCAAACTTACAGCCACGTGTTAACATATTTGGATTTCACTAATCAGGTATTAGGTGCGGGCTTGCAAGCGCGCGATCTGTTCTCGGAGTTTTGCGACTTCTGCTTCAGCAGTTTCTGCGCGTGTAGTTTCTTGTTCTGCGCGTGCTTCAGCAGTTTCTGCGCGTGTGGTTTCTTGTTCTGCGCGTGCTTCAGCAGTTTCTGCACGTATAGCTTCTTGTTCAGCAAGCGATAACGCTGACTCTGCAGGTGTTTGAAGCCACTCATCTGCAACTGAGTCATAAATACCTAAACCGACATTATCAACATGGAAATCTAAACCCAGAGCAGCAGAATGTAAACCGCCAGTCGGACCTGCTGAAATCGGAACATACACATTATCAACCAACTTAAAACCCATCAGCGCAGACGGTAAATACAATCCCTCCGCATCATATAAGAAGTAGTCTTGTATTCCCAATAAACCGTAAAGTTCCAACTTTTTACCTAAGTCGTCTCGGTATGTGTTTTTGCTTGAAAACTCCATCGCGAAATCAGGCACTTTCCCTTCCTCCCAGACTTTATACGTCCGCCGGAGTTTCTTACCTAAACCGAAAGTGACCAGAACATCTGGCGCAACTGATTTCCGCGGGTCTCCCTCCACATAATACATCAGTATGTCACCAGATACATAGACTTCCGGGTCTTCTTCAAAATGCGTATCAAGAACTTGTAATGTTCGGATAAGGATTCGTCTGTGAAGGTCGCTAACTGCCATCGGTTTTCCATCCGTATCAGGATAAAGGTCTGAGTCATCTGTCTGTGCGTAAGGGATATCGAGTCCTTTTAGATCAGTCGTCATCGGTCCTTCTCCTTTGCCATAAGGTGTGTGAAAATAGGGTGTTCGGAAGTTGATACACGGTTTGCATTATGTGTTAATTGTAACTAAAAATTGAGAAGGTGTCAAACAAGTTTAGGAGCATAGGGTGTATAAATATTTGTCCGAGTCTGATTTTTCAATAATTCTTGGATTAGACGATTGATACCTCACGTTACGCATCCGCTGGCAACTCCGCTAAAATTTGATCACGTACCTTTTGCGGATCAGCAACAGGTTGCACATAAAATCGGTCAATCGCTTGTCCTCCTAAACCAGAACATTTACACATCTCAACGTTCAACTCCAATTTCGCCAAAATTCCGCTGAAATAGTGGAGAAAACCGACCTTCTCCTCGCCTGTCACCACAATTTCTGTGTAATTTCGTGCTGTTTCTACACTGACATCATCTACACGCCATGCGCCTTCCGGGTCTACATAGTGTTTCTCAAAAATCTGTTCAAGAGTTACCTCTTGTGCCATCAAGCTCCGAATGTCAAAATCCAGATCACGTTTTAATTCCTCGTCAAGCGGCAGGGGTTCCGCATTAGAATGTGGTGGTTGATGCACAAGACGGTAAATTTCCAACTCAACATGCGTATCCTGTTTCGTATAGACACGCGCATCACGGACATCTATATTATTCGCAAAAAACAGACCACTCACTGTGTGCAGCTTACCGACACGACTATGACCGCAAAGATGCAATTCAGTAAACCCCGGTTTATCAACGAATTGAAGGATAGCCGCATTTGCTGTCTGATTTGCATCATCAGAGGATGTCGCTTCCGCTTGTGTAATCATTTTCATGTGCATGGGAATCTCCTCTGGCGGAATACCGATACGGTAAGTGACCGGCATCTGATGGAGAAAATGTTGAAATTCTGCTGGTGGCGCGGAAACCCCCCACTGCGATTCCTCTTGACCTACGAAACGCACCCGAACAACTTCGTATAACCGCTTGAGATTGTGTTTTACCAGATTACTAAAGCTTTGTGAACCGTTCGCTTTTGAATCGCAATAAGTTAACAGATAAAGCGCAGTTAGACGTTCTAATGAATTAACCTTTTCGCAAAATTCTGAGATTGTGCTCTCATCCCACTGGTGATAACGTGCCAATGTAATCATCGTAAGATGTTCACGAATCAGAAAGGAGATATCATCTGTTTGTTGTGGATTAAACCCAAATTCTGGCGCGATACGTTTCGCTTTTTCTGCGCCTGTCTCTGGATGCGTAGGGTCAGGTTTATCAATATCATGTAGAAAAAGTGCCATGTACAGCGATGCTGGATCGGAAAGTGAACGAAATGCGGTGTTCAACTCCTCCAATTCAGAACTTGGAGAGGTTCCCATCGGTTGCCCGAGGCGAGCACCTCCAAATGGACTACTTGATTCAGTGCGGCGAATTTCATCAAGATGTCCGATCGCTGTTAGTGTATGTTTACCTACGGTATATGGATCAAGGCTGCGTTCGCTTCGCGTCATCATCGCTTTTTCAAAACGTTCCCCTCCTTCACCGAGTCGAGACAGAATCCCAAGTCTATGTAGACGTGTCAAGCTCTTTTCTACATTACCGGGTGTGTTTATGAGTTCAGCCATTCTCGGTTTAAAACGTTCCCAATCAAACGCATCAACATAAGCGAAGATAAAGGTGGCAAGTGATGGGTCAATCTCAAAATCGTATTGTTGGAAATAAGCAAATAGTTTAAAGAGTTCATCTGTATCAAGTTCGCCGAAGTTGTTATCAATACAGTAAAGCACATCTGTTCGCACTCCGAGTACATCAGAAACGGGTATGCCGTTTGCAAGAAATTTCCGTATCAATAATTCAGCCTTAAAATGAAGATATTTGGCTTTAGCGTAATAGTCTGCCATAAAATCATAACGGGATTCCTCTGTTTTGTCTGAATAACCGAGTGCAGCTGCAATTTGCGACTGGAGTGTGTCCTCTTGTTCTGGATGGTAGGAGAGCGAGTCGTGGGGTGCATCTGCCAAAACGTGTAACATATTCCGTACCTTGAACATAAAATCAAGAGATGGCATCAGTTGTTCATCATCAAAACGTTGATAAAGTTCAAGTATTGAGGTAAACTGCGGAAGTCCGCACATCCAGAGGGCATATTGAAGTGTTCTTAACCCGCCTCGCCCCGTTTTTATATCTGGTTGATTTAGATAGATCGTATCCTCGGAAGCTTTAAAGGAATCCGCTTTTGATTGTAGGAGGTCAAGCACAAGTGAAATGTCAGATTTATCGGAATGGACCGCTTTTCGAAACTTTTCTGTTAGTGTCGTATCTCCTACGATAAACCGCATATCAATCAGTGCGGTCATGTCTTGATAATTCCACTTGGTTATATCTGCCATCGGACGGTAAATAAAACTAAACTCAAAACCGGGAATCGCCGTATGTAGACTATCAAAAAAATCATAGAACCATCGAATGAGTTCCAAAGTTCCCTCGTCGTACACATCCTCAAGATCAACAGAAGAGGTATACACAACATCAACGTCTGAATAGAAGCAAAGTTCATTTCTGCCATAACTGCCTACAGCATACAGCGCAACATCCGGGGACCATTCGTCAGGAATGTCATCTGAGAAATCACTGTAATCAACACCAGGTATCTTGAGGAGTTCTTCAACCTGTTTTGTGTATTCATCCTGAATTTGATAGGAAGCGACTTCGTAGACTTTCTGGATAACAGCATCCCATATCTGTGTGTGCATAGAGCACGCTGAAAACCCACTCTCTCCCGCTAAGATATGAGTTTTGAGTGCTTCTCGCTCAGATTTAATGAAAGCGGCTAACTGTTGTTGCAACACTACTTGAGAGATGTTTAGATTTGGAATGAATTGTGTAAGTCGGTTTTCGATCTGTATTGACATTGATTAAAGATGTTTTCTGTTTGAAATAGTTGTTGGGAAACGTTTGTGAGGTTGAATATTTATCGATTAAATGCATTATACACATAATAGTAAGTAAAATACAAGACTTTTTCACTGTCTGAACCAAGATTTTCAGGATTATAGGATTTCCAAGATTATATTTCATCAAGTCTTTTTACAAGGATTAACCCATAATGTGTATCAGAACGATAGTAATGTCTATCCTACGCAACCCGTTTTTTCCGGCAAATATCACAATCCTATAAATTTTGTAATCCTGAAAATCTTGGTTCAGACAAAAACGTGGCGTGGCACCCTGGCCATCTTAGAAAGAAAATATAGGCAACCATTGAAAAAATTCATATACGTCTTCTTTTTTCTTGACACACTTTTCGGACATTGCTAATATGCAGAACGTTGGGAAACAATAGCAGATATGTAAGACAGATAATACGTCGTTGTTCGGCGCGCTTGCAAAACGCGCCTACCAGTGTTTTTAGTACTTCACCGTCATCAACGTTGGAGAAATTACCTATGAACGAAGAACAAAAATACCTATTTGATTTGACGGGATATATCATAGTTGAGAATGCGCTCTCCACCGAAGAGGTTGGACAGTGCAATGCAGCAATTGACCACCATATAGAAAATCTCAGAGAACGCGAGAACTCTTTGGCTGGTGGTTCAGAAGCACTTGCAGGAACGGCACACCGCATGGATATGGGTGGCATGTTGGCATGGGAAAAACCTTGGTGCGAACCGTTTCGTCAGTTACTGGTACATCCAAATGTTAAACCGCACTTGGAGGAAGTTTTAGGGAAAAAATACAGGCTTGACCACGGACCAGGCTTAATCGCTATGGAAGATGGTACTGAAGGCGGCACACTACACGGTGGTGGAATTGAACGCCCTAATTTCTCGGAGGCATACTTTTTCAAATATGGTCGCATCTACACAGGACTCACCGTCGTGGAATATATGCTTGCCGATGAGGGACCTGGTGACGGTGGGCTTGCGATTATTCCCGGCAGCCATAAAGCGAATCTTCCATGTCCGAGTAATATGAAACGATACGAAAAACACCAGAACTTGGTGCTTGAAGTCAACGCTAAGGCAGGCGATGCTGTTATTTTTACTGAAACCTTAACACACGGCACGCTTCCTTGGAAAGCCTCGCACCAACGGCGTGCATTGCTCTATAAATTTAGTCCCGGTTTTCAGGCATATAGTGCAGGGGCACATCGCATTGAATATCCAGACTATATTGAAGACATGTCGCCTGAACAACGCGAAGTGATGGAAGCACCACACATAAGGCATTAGTGGAGAATATTATGGCAAACCTACGAAGCGCAGTTATAGGATGTGGTGGACGCGGACGCGGTCACATGAAAATCCTCTCTGAATTTGAAGATACCGACCTTGTCGCAGTTTGCGATCTGGTAGAAAACGCACGAAACAGTGCTGGTGATACATTCAACGTCTCAAAACGTTATGACACGATAGAAGCATTGCTGGACAATGAAACACTTGATGCAGTTTTCGTTGCGACGCCTGCACATCTTAACGCAGAAGCCGCTGCGCCGTGTTTAGAACGTGGGGTTAATACACTGCTCGAAAAACCGCCAGGGATGAGTGTTGAAGAAACCATTAATTTGCGGGATACTGCAAAGAAAACTGGTGCGAAAGGGATGGTAGGTTGGAATCGCCGTTTTCATCCAATTATTGTGGAAGCAACGCAACGAGTAAAAGCGCGTGGAAACGTTACACAATTGGTAGGCGAATTCCACAAGAGTATCACACGTTTAGCAAAATCAGGCAGATTTCCTGAACATCTAATGGACAACATGTTTCTGGAAACACCAATTCATGCGCTGGATACACTCCGCGCAATTGCCGAATCAGATGTACAGGAAGTGCATAGTGTCGTCCAACGGAGTATTTCAGATTACAAGGATGTTCATGCCGCCTTGATTCTCTTTAAGAACGGGTGTGTTGCGCAACTCATCGCAAACTATACTACAGATGCCCGTCTTGAACGGTACGAGATTCACGGCAGAGACATCTCAGCATATCTTGAAGGCGTTTCGCAGGGAACAATTTTTTGTGATGGCACACAACACAAACTCACCGAACCTGGAAGTAGTGGTTCCGTAGAGCAAAATAGGTATTTTCTTGATTGTGTTAAATCTGATACGCCTGTTTCACTACCCGCAGCCAACTTGGACGAAGCAGTAAAAACGATGCAACTTGCAGCGGATATTTTAAGCGGATTAAAGTAGGCACTTGTGTTATACGTTTTAGGAAGAAAAACTTTCTCATGAAAAACAAACTATTTTTCATTCTAACTGTCCTCTTGACGATATTTGCTTTTACATCAAACATCTTCGCCCAAGAGCACACACGTTGGGGGTTACCCGAAGGCGCAAAAGCGCGGCTTGGCAAAGGAGAGAACCGTGAAATTGCATATTCCCCAGACGGCTCTAAACTGGCAGTGGCAAGTAGCATTGGTGTTTGGATATATGATGCACAAACAGGTGAAGAACTGGTATATACTGGACATACAGCGTGGGTCAGTAGCGTAGCGTTCAGTCCGGATGGAAAAACTATCGCAAGTGGAAATGGGGACAGGACCATCCGGCTGTGGGATGTCGCTACAAGGGAAGAAAAGAGAATACTCATAGGACATACAGGAACTGTCAATAGTGTCGCGTTCAGTCCGGATGGAAGGACACTCGCAAGTGGAAGTCGGGACAGGACCATCCGGCTGTGGGATATTGATACAGGGGAAGAAAAGGGAATACTCAAAAGACATATAGGAGTTGTCTTTAGCGTCGCGTTCAGTCCGGATGGAAAAACTATCGCAAGTGCAAGTGGAGGTTTTGACGCTACCATCCGTTTGTGGGATGTTGATACAGGGGAAGAAAAGAGAATACTCAAAAGACATACAGGAGATGTCTTTAGCGTCGCGTTCAGTCCGGATGGAAAAACTATCGCAAGTGCAAGTGAGGACTACACCATCCGCCTGTGGGATATTGATACAGGGGAAGAAAAGGGAATACTCAAAGGACATATAGCGGAGGTCGAAAGCGTAGCATTCAGTCCGGATGGAAAAACTATCGCAAGTGCAAGTGAGGACTACACCATCCGCCTGTGGGATATTGCTACTGGCGAAGAAAAGAGAATACTCAGAGGACATACATTACCTGTCGCAAGCGTAGCGTTCAATCCTGACGGAAAAACTATCGCAAGTGCAAGTGAGGACTACACCATCCGCCTGTGGGATGCTGCTATAGGCGAAGAAAAGAGTATACTCAAAGGATACATAGCGGGGGTCGAAAGCGTCGCGTTCAGTCCGGATGGGAAAACTATCGCAAGTGGAGGTTGGGACAACACCATCCGTCTGTGGGACGTTGCTACCAGCGAAGAAAAAAGAATACTCAAAGGACATACGGATTGGGTCGAAAGCGTCGCGTTCAGCCCGGATGGAAAAACTATCGCAAGTGGAAGTCGGGACAACACCATCCGGCTGTGGGATGTGGCTACAGGCGAAGAAAAAAGAATACTCAGAGGACATACGGATCGGGTCAATAGCGTCGCGTTCAGTCCGGATGGGAAAACTATCGCAAGTGGAAGTGGGGAAGTTTTCATAGGTCAGGATATAGGTTGGGATGTTACCACCCGGCTGTGGGATGTGGCTACAGGCGAAGAAAAAAGAATACTCAAAGGGCATAGAGGAGATGTCAGAAGCGTCGCGTTCAGTCCGGATGGGAAAACTATCGCAAGTGGAGGTTTTGACGGTGCCATCCGTCTATGGGATGTTGCTAACGGCGAAGAAAAAAGAATACTCAGACATAGAGGAAATATCAATAGCGTAGCGTTCAGTCCGGATGGAAAAACTATCGCAGGTGGAAGTGGGGAGAAAACCGTCCGTCTATGGGATGTTGCTACAGGTGAAGAAAAGAGACAACTCAAAGGACATACAGGGGTGTTCGGGTGGATCAATAGCGTAGCGTTCAGTCCGGATGGAAAAACTATCGCAAGTGGAAGTCAGGACAGCACCATCCGTCTGTGGGATGTGGCTACAGGCGAAGAAAAGAGAATACTCAGAGGACATAGAGGAAGTGTCGCAACCGTAGCGTTCAGTCCGGATGGAAAAACTATCGCAAGTGGAAGTCGGGACAGCACCATTTTCTTATGGGATTACACATCCCTTGCTGATGAGACTGATGATGGGAAAGATGTGGATGAGCCGTCTTCCGTTGAGTCACGCGGCAAGAAACTTGTCACACTCGCGCAGATAAAGCGTAATCAACTGTTCCAAAATTATCCGAACCCGTTCAACCCGGAGACATGGATACCGTATCGTTTAGCAAATGCCAGTGACGTGCAGATTACGATCTATGATGCACGTGGCACTGTGATACGCCAACTTGATTTGGGGCATCAACCGGCAGGTATATATCAAACGCGTAAGCGTGCGGCGCATTGGGATGGTAAAAATGCCCAGGGCGAATCTGTGGCAAGTGGTGTGTATTTCTATACGCTTTCCGCAGGCAAATTTAGTGCTACACGGAAGATGTTGATTAGAAAGTAAGACACAACAATAGACATTAAATAATGATTTAATCGAATGTGTATGATAACACTAAAACCGAAATATAGTTTAAATAGTTCAATAGGAAGGAACAATGGCTACATTAGAGCAACGACTTGAAGCATATAAAACGGATGGCTTCACTATCTTTGAAAAAGTGTTTGACGAAACACAGATGGAATTCTGGAAAGAGAAGCACCAAGAACTTTCTACCGCGCACAATGGGCAAACATGGTTCGGCAACACGCTTGAATTAGCGCCTGAACTGATGTGGCCCGCTGTTTCACATCCTACTATCCTTGAGTTTATAGAAAAGGTGATGGGACCTTTTGTGCAGTTAGACAATCTGACGCTTGCTGCGTTTCCATCAATTGAACCTGAAAAAGCTGAGGGCAGAGTCTCCGGATGGCATCGTGATCGGTGGGCACATGTGCCTTTCACTGATGCGTATCATCGTCCGAATGCAATCAATGCAATCTCATACCTGCAAGACCTCACAGATGAGTTTGGTCCGTTACGCGTTATTGTCGGTTCACACCGAAAACCAATCACTATTGAAGATGCTGACCGCGGCGTACCACATCCCGATGAAATTCTTATTCACATGAAAGCTGGGGATGTCGTCATTACGCACAACGGACTTATCCATTCTGGTACACCAAATACCTCAGGGCAACTACGCTATTTTTTCAGTATCTATTACAACCTAACTTGGCTCAAACACACCGATCACCATACCGGACCGCATACACAAGAGTTGCTTGCAGACGCAAAAGCTGCAAACAACCATCAACTGATGCGACTTCTTGGTGTTGATGAGCAGCTGCAACCGCGCTGCAACTCTGGCTTTCTCCAATCTGACGAAGAACGGTGGGAAGCATGGGCAGCTGCTGATCGCGCAGCGATAAAGGAGGAATAGACGATGGCTGAAGGACCTGTAGTGCCACCAACGCTCAATGTTGAACTTGACCATCAATTGCAGCAAGAGGTTAATTTTTTCCTAAAATGGGGCTATCTCATTGTCAATGATGCAGCGACACCAGAACAGATTGAGTCGCTGCGCAACGCGCTTGATGAAAGTTATGAACGACGCGACAAAAGCCAATTCATCGGTGAATTGCTTGAAGAGGATGATAGATTTGCATTTCTGCTTGACAATCCGCCTGTGATGAAACGGATGGAAGCGATATTGGGGACGTGTGTGCAGCTTCACAGTGCAACTGCCCGTATCGTCGAACCGGGAACACCTGACCAAAACTGGCATCGTGATGGGCCTTGGCCAGTTGATCCTTTCGGAACACCTTACGGCAGTTTGCCAGCACAGATTAACTGTGGTTATTATCTTGACGAAGTGACTGATGAAAAAGGTCCGACTGTTGTACAGCCTGGCAGCCATAGAGCGCCGTTCCGTCCTCCGCCAAGTCCAGTCCAGCTTCCTGACGAAAAACGTGTGTTAGTTTCCCCCGGACAAGCAGTTATGTTTGATGGATGGACGTGGCATCGTGGCGCTGCAAATACTTCCTCGCAACGCAGACGCGTTTGTTTGATGTGTTATCAAAACGCCTGGATGAAATCCCGTGAACCGTTCAACGGACCGCGCGTAACAAAACTTCGCGAAGAAGGCACGCCACAACAAAAGTTACTGCTTGGTGCCATCCCGAAATGGTAAAACAATTTTGTAGGCACAACCCTTTTCCAATACCCTTGTAGGAGCGATCTCCGAATCGCGACTCATAAATATAAGGGGACAAAACATAGGCACGGGGATTGTACCATAACCAACGGAGGATTTATATGAATATCGCTTTTATTGTTATTGACACACTACGCTACGATCACATTGGCGCAAACGGCAATGATTGGATAGAAACGCCAAATATCGATAGGTTTGCATCTAAAGCATGGACTTATGATCGCGCTTTTTGCTCCAGTTTCCCGACAATCCCTTACCGGACTGATGTTATCACGAGCCAATACGGTGCGCCTTTTCATCCGTGGAAACCGCTGCGACATGAACGACAAACGCTCCCGTGGACACTCGCGCAACGCGGTTATGCCACACAACTTATTCACGACACACCACATCTTGTCAATGGTGGGCATAACTTTGATTGGCCCTTTCACGCATGGACATTCGTTCGCGGGGCAGAAGTAGACCGCGATTGGATTATGGATACCGTTCCGTGGCCTGACAATTGGGTTAAAGAACCACTCTTTGATAGTCTTGGCGATCAGGCATTTCAATCAAATATGCTTCGGAGTTACGCACGTGCCAACCGAAATCGCAAAAAACTTGAAGATTGGAACTGTGCCAAACTTTTCAATACAGCCGCGCAATTCCTCAAAGACAACGCTAAGCGAGAGAATTTTTTCCTTTGGGTAGACTGCTTTGATCCGCATGAACCTTGGGATGCACCACCTGAATTCATGAAAAAATATGACAAACGTCCCGACTATGACGGAAACATTGACCCGCGCAGTCTTGGCGGTAGGAATAAGCCAAGCCTTTCGGATGAGGCGAGAAAACATATTAAGGCACAATATTCTGCAAAGTTGACATGGATGGACCACTGCTTTGGACAATTCTTGGATGCTCTTGAATCTACTGGACTTGATAAAAATACAGCGGTGTTTCTAACAGGCGACCACGGTACAAATGTCGGTGAACGTGGTTCGTTTGGCAAAGGACAACCTGTGCGTGAACAGGAGGGACATGTCCCGCTTTTTGTCCGTTTACCAGAAGGAGATTCAGGACGTAGTAACGTTATCGTGCAACCGCAGGACTTCTTTCCAACGATTTTGAGCGTTCTTGGCGAAGATTATCCCGAAGGCATTGTAGGACACGACTTCTTAACGCCGGCTCGTGAAGGAAAATCAGGGAAAAGAGGACTGGCACTATCAGGTGGAAGCGTTGAAAGATGGAAACAAGCATCTAATAAGGAAAAATTCGTTCTCTTCACCGCTTTCGACCAAGATTGGAGTTTAGAGGTTGCCGCTAAGCCTGAAAATTCAAGGCTTGTTAAACTCGGTGAGTTAGAATATGTGCAGGATCAACATCAGGATATTGTGGCGAAACTGCATGCTTCCGCTGTTGACGAAATAGAAAGTCGCGGCACCGATCCCGCACTTATCGCCTGGCTCCGAAGTGGTGGTGAGGACGCATTTCCTGAAAATCCTGAGTATTGGGAAGGGTATCCTGGACCTGCAGGATACCGTCCGTATTTTGGAAAACTCTATTCTGGAGAGTAATACTGGCTAAAGGAAAGTTATACAATATTTACTCTTGTTGGAGTGTTAATTTAGAACCGAGTTTTCTTATTCGTTAGAACATTATTTTTGGAATTTATAGTTTACAAGCGTGTAAAGTTCCAATAGAACATTATGTTTATAGGAGAAAACATGCCACACACATACAAAACCTGCCTCATCGGATGCGGACGAATGGGCGCAACCATTGACGACGAAGTCGCAGGTCGTGCCGATAGTTTCATCTGGCAACCCTTCTCACACGCTGCAGCTGCTGTGGCTTGTGAAAGAACTGATCTTGTCGCTGTTTCGGATGTATTTGCGGACAAAGCAGAAGCTATTCGTGAACGCTACGGAGCTGAGCGTGCCTATACAGACTATCAAGAGATGATTGAGAAGGAAAAACCTGACATAGTTTGTATTGCAACACGTCCCGGCCCACATGCCGAAATCACCGTTTTCGCTGCCGAAAATAATGTCAAAGGTATCTACTGTGAAAAACCGCTCTGCTGTTCTATGGAAGAAGCAGACATCATGGTAGATATAGTTGAAAAGTACGGTGTTAAATTCAACTATGGCACACAACGTCGCTTTATGCCGATCTACCGCCAGGTGCGCGAACTCGTTGATGCTGGTGAAATCGGAGATATTCAGTGTACTATCGCGCAATACGGAGCAAGTTCAGCCCTCTGGGGTTTAACACACGCCGCCGACATGCTCTTATTTCTCGCTAAAGACCCAGAAGTTGACTTTGTACAAGGCACTGTTTCATGCAAGGATTCTGATTGGGATGGTAATCGGTTAAATGTTGATCCCGCAGTCACCAGCGGGTATATCCGGTTTTCAAATGGAGTCCATGGATATAATACTGCTGGCACAGGACCGGAATATGAGGTTTGCGGCACCGGCGGCAAAATCCGTATCCAAAACAACAGTAGAGAAGTCCAATTCCGAAAGAAACAGGGAACTTTCTATGAGGATGTGCCGTTTCCAGACGTATCTCGTGCCACTGGCACCGTCATGGGTATCACAGACGTTGCAGAAGCACTTGACGAGGATCGTGAGACGAAAGGACCTGTTCATCTCGCGCGACGCAGTCAAGAGACATTAATGGGAATGATAGAATCACATCGGTTGGGTGGTCAACGTGTCTCGCTCCCGATGGAAAATCGGAGTCTTTATGTTGGCAGGCGCGACTGGTAATATTCAAAAAATGAATCTGTATAAACTGTTAGGCGCGCCTACTTAGCACGCCGATAAATATGAACTTAGAGACCCAAATCCAAGAATTTCGTGATACCTTTTATCGTGTCAAGACCGAAGTCCAAAAACGGATTGTCGGTCAAGACGCGATAGTTGAAGGTGTCCTTCTCTGCTTACTTGCCAATGGACATGCACTGCTTGAGGGTATACCTGGGTTAGGCAAAACGCAACTCATTCGGACGCTCAGCGAGGCACTCAACCTCACTTTCAAACCGATTCATTTTACACCGGATATGATGCCGTCTGACATTACAGGTACAACCTTCCTTGTTGAAGACGAACACGGTAGAAAGCAATTTGAATTTCAGCAGGGACCTATTTTTGCCCAACTTATCCTTGCCGATGAGATTAACCGTGCGACCCCACGCACCCAATCAGCCCTCCTTGAAGCAATGCAAGACCGCACTGTCACCGTCGGACGGACGAGTCATAAATTAGAGGAACCTTTCTGCGTGCTTGCCACACAAAATCCGCTTGAGATGGAAGGCACTTATCCACTTCCAGAGGCTCAGTTGGATAGATTTCTATTTAAACTTCTCATCGAATTTCCTAATGAAGACGAGATAGTTCAAATTATGCGGCGCACAACATCTGGTGCAGATATCACAATAGAAAAAGTTACAGATGCCGCAACACTTAATCAGATGCGCCAACTTGTTCCACAGGTTATCATCGCGGAGCATGTTGAACGACACATCATCCGACTTGTGCGTGCTACACATCCCGACTCTGAAGACGCACCAGAAGTTGTAAAACGTTATGTTCATCTCGGTGCAGGTATTCGAAGTATTCAAGCGATAACTCTCACTGCAAAAATCAAAGCACTCCTTGATGGACGCTATAATGTTGCATACGAGGATATTGATAGTGTGCTTTTGCCTGCACTCCGCCACCGTATCCTTCTCAACTTTGAAGGGCAAGGTGAAGGTATTGTCCCTGATACCATTGTCAACGAAGTCCGCAGCACCATAAAACCTTTATCATCATAAACTTGCTGAATCTTTTTACAACTGAAGGTTGAAAAAAGATATCTTCCACAAATTGACAATACATAATTGCGATTGTCAAAAATAGATAAAAATGATAAAATAAAATTTATCATTGTCAAAAATAGGTAAAAATGACAACAACAATTTTTATGGTCTTCAAAATAGGCAAACAAGGTAATATGAAAAACTTTATAGCGGGCAGATACAAACAACAACGAGAATATAAGAATTTTACACCCTCCACCGTTAATCGTCAATTTGTTTGGGAAAATCCGCAGATAAGTCTTCTGATTGAACAAGCAGCGAAATTTTTAGGAGAGTTCAACGCCTATACTGAACTCCGTCCAGACGTTAATTTGTCTGTTCCAATGAATATCGCGAAAGAAGCAACAGACTCCAGCCAGATTGAAGGCACCAAAACTGAACTTGATGAAACTGTTTTACCGCAAGTAGAGATTAATCCAGAAAGACAGGACGACTGGCAAGAAGTCCAAAATTACATTGAAGCCATGAATTTCGCGATTGCCAAGTTGCCTGAACTTCCACTTTCAATGCGCCTACTAAAAGAGACTCATCAAATATTAATGTCCGGTGTCCGAGGCAAACACAAAGCACCTGGTGAAATTCGCAGAAGTCAAAACTGGATTGGAGGTTCGTCATTAGCAGATGCTTATTATGTTCCACCCTCTGCAGAGGAAGTTCCTGATCTTTTAAGCGATTTAGAGAAATTCTGGCATAACCAATCGCTACAACTGCCATATCTTATCAAAATCGCTATTACGCATTATCAATTTGAAACTATCCATCCTTTCCTTGATGGCAACGGTAGGTGTGGAAGGTTGTTAATTGCTTTGCAGCTTAT
Source organism: Candidatus Poribacteria bacterium (assembly GCA_965219695.1). Classification (GTDB taxonomy): domain Bacteria; phylum Poribacteria; class WGA-4E; order WGA-4E; family WGA-3G; genus MSPOR6. Next base: position 241,704 of record CBDCOJ010000031.1, read on the forward strand.
TGACGCAAATATACTGAGAAAACCTGTCCTGTATATGTCCACCTTTTTTGAAAAAAACAGAAATTCATATTACAATTCTCTGACCCAAGTTCGCACTGAAAACGACTTGGAACAGTGGATCGTATTTTTCTTAAGTGGAGTCATAGAAACCGCTCAGCATGGTCTCAAGACATTCAAAGCTATTATTGAACTTCGCAAAGAATGTGATACCAAAGTTATAACGCTGGGTTCTCGTGCGAAAAACGCACAAAAGTTACTTCAACTCATGTATGCAACACCTGTTCTTAACGCAAGATCAGTTGAAAAAGGGTTGGGTATAAGTTTTTCAAGCGCGAATCGACTCCTAAAATCTTTGACAGAACTCGGTGTACTCAATGAAACAACAGGGCATTCTCGTAACCGTTTATTCGTTCTTGAGAAGTACTTAAACCTCTTTAGAAGTTAGCGATTAAATCTAAACCTTGAAATCCCTGCACAGTTCCGCTATAATAGAGTTACCAGAAAATTATCGGAGGGAATCATGGCAACCAGAGGCGCGCAAACATTTCTGACACCAGAGGAATACATCACTTTAGAACGTAAAGCAATCCCTGACGCTGAAACAGTCAGAAGTGAATATGTGAATGGTAAAATAATTGGGATGTCCAGCTCCAACCTTTCACATAATCTGATTACAGGAAATATTGCTGCTGAACTTCACACTCAGCTGAAAAGTAGCAGATGTGCAGTCCTAATGAACGAAATGCGTGTCAGTATTCCTTCGGCAAAATGCTATCTTTATCCTGATGTTGTTGTCACTTGTGAAGATCCTCGATTTGAAGATGATGTTTTTGACATACTCCTCAACCCAATTGTCATTGTAGAAGTGCTTTCCCCCACAACTGAAGCGTATGATAGAGGTAAAAAATTTTCGCACTACCGGCAGATTGAATCCTTGCAAGAATACATCGTCGTCTCCCAAGACAAGGTGAACGTTGAACGTTACCTCCGAAAACCGGATGAGTGGAGTATAATCTTCTTCCAAGAACTTACGCAGCAAGTTACACTTACTTCCATTGAGTGTGAATAGCCTTTACAGGAAATATACGAGCGTGTTACATTCCCTGAATAGAACTGATACTAAATAAACATGGCTCAGGAGAGCACTTAATCATTTGCGTCCGAAGTTTTTACTTTCCTTTCATATTATATTGCCTCCACCCGCAAATCATGCTAAAATACCGATAGCATGAACCAACACGATTTAAAACGTCCGCATCAAGAATTCCGTTCCCTTCTTGGAACACGATTCAGCACAGACAGTGCTATCCGAAAGGCACACGCACAGGATGCTTCCTATCACCAAGTTGCACTACCTGATGCTGTTGCCTTTCCAAAAACCAACGATGAAGTTTCTGATATTGTTAAAATCTGTGCGAAGTATAGTATACCGATAATCCCTTACGGCACAGGCACCGGTGTTGAAGGAGCAGTCGTTGCAACTGAAGGGACACTCTGCATCTCTTTAAACGAAATGAACCGCATCCTCAGTGTCAATGAGAACGACAGAGATGTTATTGTTCAAGCAGGCGTAACGCGTTTGCAATTAAACAAACACCTTGTCGAACTTGGGACGGAACTGCATTTTCCTGTTGATCCAGGTGCGGATGCCTCATTAGGTGGAATGGCAGCAACACGCGCTTCAGGCACAAGTGCTGTCTGCTACGGCACCATGCAGGACAACGTTCTTGGCTTAGCCATTATTATTGCTGATGGCACACTTGTCCGGACCGGTAGTAGAGCGCGAAAATCCGCTGCAGGGTACGATTTGACACGTCTTTTCATTGGTTCAGAAGGCACACTGGGAATCATCACTGAAATTACACTCAAATTAGCGCGGTTACCGGAAGCAGTCGCCTCCGCTGTTAGTGCTTTTCCAACCGTGGATGCCGCAGTAAACACCGTAATTGAGCTGATAGGTGCGGGTATTCCTATCGCTCGCATAGAACTGTTAGATGAACTTCAGATGGATGCAGTCAATAAATATTCCGGATTATCTTATGAAGTTGCCCCGACACTCTTCTTTGAATTTCACGGATCGGCTAACACTGTTGCCGAAAGTTCAAAGGTTGCTGGTAAAATCGCATCAGCACATGGAAGTAGCAATTTTCAATGGGCGACAGACGAAACTGACCGTAGACGGCTCTGGCAAGCCCGATATGATAGTTACTACGCTGCGCTCAACCGACGTCCTGGCTCCGTAGGGTATGTTACTGATGTATGTGTTCCCATTTCTCGACTCGCTGAGTGTATCACAAAAACAAAGACATTGCTTCAAAGTTCCAACCTCAGTGCATCTATACTTGGTCATGTCGGTGACGGTAATTTCCACGTTGTTTTTCCGCTTGAACCAGGGAATAAAGATGAATTGGCAGAAGCACAGCGAATCAGCAATCAGATTGTAGACATCGCATTGAAAATGGATGGCACTTGCACTGGCGAACACGGGATCGGTATCGGCAAACGGGCAGCATTAGAGAAAGAGCATGGAGAAGCAGTTGACTTAATGCGTGCCATCAAGCATGCCTTGGATCCACAAAACCTAATGAATCCGGGCAAAATCTTCTTGTAGGAGCGGTTTCCAACCGCGATTTAAAAAATAGCGAATTATAAAATAAATACAACGTATCTCATAAATAGTGGATGTTTGAAAATAAGACTTTTAAAAAGTAACGATCTCTGTTAAACTTTTGAAAAAATCTGAAAGTTAGGAGATGGTTGAATGGAACTAAGCGATAAAGAATGGAAATCATTGAACCCTTATTCCCTGAACTTCCTTCAGGTAAGCGCGGTAGACCTTGGCGTGGTCATAGAGAGGTTTTAGAAGGGATACTCTGGGTGTTGCGGACGGGAGCACCTTGGCAGGATTTACCGAAAGCGTATCCCCCCTACCAAACGTGTCATCCTCGTTTCCAGCAATGGTCTATGGATGGCACAATAGAAAAAGTGCTAACAAGGATCACAGAAATACTTAAGAAACGCCGCCACCTGAATATGAGTGAGTGTAGCATTGATGCGAAGTTCGTTGCGTCTAAAAAAGGGGAGTTTGTGTAGGCAAGACGAAGTGTGGCAAAGGCTCCAAGTTGGTAGCGATTACAGAAAAGCGAGGCAGACCGATAAGTGTTCTGATTTCGAGCGCATCCTTCCATGAAATAGGTCTGGTTGAACCTGCATTGGATGCGTGTTGGACATCGGCAACACCTGCAGTGTTGATAGAAGACAAAGCGTATGACTCGGATCCCTTAGATGCGTCGTTGCGGTGTCGGGGTGTTGAAATGGTATCGCATAGGTGTTAACTTAAGTATTTTCAGCATTCTTTAGTTGCCTGTAGGTTGTATGCTTTCCTGCTCTATGTTTTCCATAATCGCTGTATTGTAAATCCTGTTTTATATATCTAAGTGTTCTATAAAAAGCTGTTTTAGATTTGTGAAAACTCATTGTGAGTGTGCGTGCGTGCCTCCCAATAAGTCTTGCTGTTTTGATGAGATCGTGTAGTATACATTTCCATCCAGTTGCTAACATAATCCAGTGTCTTATCAGTTGTGCGATGAGTTTAGCATACACCTCACATAAGATACGCGCAGGTTTGGTGCTTTTGGATGTATTCACCTTACCAACGCTTTTGAAGGATTTAAACATCAACTCAATTTGCCATCGGATCCCAGCGATGGTAGCAACTTGTTCTGGGGTAAGTCGTTTCGTATCGATATTTGTAATGTAGATGTCCCAACCAGCAAGTTGTAATCGTTGTTGTGAGGGTGTTCGCCATCTGCGTTTGGCATCGCGTCTGATGTATCGGCGACGCTTGTTTGTCTCTTGCTTGGAACATCGCAGCGCAACAAGGCGTGCTGACAGGCGTTTCTTCGCTCCAACGAAGCAGTTATGGTCTATCGTATCTAAGTTTGTTGCTTTGAGGTGCTTATACAAGCAGAAAGGTTCTCCTTGTTTATTATAGAGTTTACAGTCTACTTTCAATCTTGTTATCCACAAGACACCTGTTTGTGCCAGTTTTTCAAACGCGTCAAGCGAGAAATAGCTGAGGTCTGCCAAGCGTAAACTCCCAGCGGGGAGCGTTTCAAACGCCTTTTCTGCCGTGCTATCGGCAGTTAAGTCATCCGTTTTTCAATTGCTTGACGGGTGACACGCTGCGGGTTTCGTTCCTCAACCCAACCTACGAACTTTTTACATAAGCGACCTATGGTCGTCTTCCAAGAACAGGATACGCCGGATCATTATACCCTTTACCGGTATGCTCTCCAGGCGGCACTAACTGATCAATTGCTTTTTCATCATCCTCTGTTATCGCGCAATCTAAACATCCTAAATTATCCTCTAACTGTTCCATTGTGCGGGGACCTATGATGACAGACGTAATGGTCGGATTAGCTAACACCCATGCTAATGCAAATTGTGTTAGTGTTTTGCCGTGTGCGTCTGCTAAAGGCATCAACTTTTGTGCCACTTCAAAACTTTCTTCGCGAAGTTCAGTCTGTAATATTCGTCTATCTTTGCGTGCTGCCCTTGACCCTTTAGGTGGCTTTTTGCCGGGTAAATATTTGCCGGACAACACGCCACGCGCCAATGGACTATAAGGCACGACACCGACACCGTACTTTTGGCAAAATGGCAGTAGTTCTACTTCAATATCGCGATTCACAATGTTATAGAGCGGTTGAACACACACAAATTCCTCTAATCCTTGTTGCTTGCTTGTCCAGAGTGCCTCACATACCCGCCACGCCTCAAAGTTGGAACAGGCAATATAACGAACCTTGCCCTGCCGCACGCAATCATCAAGGGCACGTAGAGATTCCGCAATTCGCGTGGATGAATCCCAACGGTGAAGATAATAGACATCAATATGGTCAGTGCCGAGACGTTTAAGGCTTGCTTCAACTGCAGACAAGATATGAAATCGGTGCGAACCACTCTCGTTGACATCATCACCCATTGAACCGTGCCCTTTCGTAGCAATAACCCACTTTTCCCGGTTTTCACTAATAGCCTTCCCAATAACTCGCTCAGATTCGCCTGTGTTATAGACATTGGCTGTATCAAGAAAGTTAATACCCGCATCCATTGCACGGTGAATGATACGAATGGAATCCTTTTCGTTTGTTGGTCCCCCGAACATCATTGTACCAAGACAGAGTGGCGATACCTTCACGCCTGCACGTCCAAGTGTCCTATATTCCATATCCGATCCCCTTTCCAAATGCGTTACGCCATCCGAATGCCGCCATTTACATCCAGTGTTGCACCAGTGATGTACTGTCCTTCTTCCGAGGCGAGGAAAAGGATAACATTCGCAACCTCTGAGGGGTCTGCGACACGCCCCAACGGAATCTGGTCTGTCATATCTGGGTGGTTTTTTGCCATCTCTGTCGCTGCGATCCCTGGTGCAATAGAGTTGACCGTAATGCCGTACTCACCTAAAACCCTTGCGAACGATTTTGTCAGGCACATCACACCCGCTTTTGAGGCGGAATAAGGCGCAGATGCGACTAAACCGCCCACCTGTCCTGCTAAAGAACCGAGGTTGATGATACGCCCAAACTTTTGGGATTTCATCGTCTCCATAACCGCCTGGGAACAGAGAAAGGGACCTTTGAGGTTCACAGCCATCATCCTATCCCACTCCACTTCGGTGCACGCGTCTATGCGGGTATAACTGAAAATACCAGCGTTGTTAACCAAAACATCAACCCGTCCAAATTCTTCAAGTGTTTTGTTTACCATTGCATGCACGGATTCACCATCAGCAACATCCGTTTCAATCACGATGCATTGTCTATCAAGTGCGGTTATCTCTTTTGAAACCGCCTCAGCATTCGCCATGCTTACTTCAGGAATGACAATATCTGCTCCTTCTTTGGCAAATGCAAGACAGGTTGCTCTGCCAATGCCGCCACCTCCTCCTGTCACAATCGCAACGCGTCCATCCAACCGCATCTATGTTTCTCCTTTACCAATTTTTATTGTAGTGAGTGCAGGCTAATTTGAAACTCTCCCTACGCTCTTTTTACTTGCAAATCTATTGTAATTGTTGTAACATGTGAACATTATCACACGTATTCTGCAAAAAGTCAATATCTGCACAATGGAAAGGGTGTGTAAAGTTTTGGTTATTAACCCGAATATATTTTGTAGGAGGGAACTCCGATTCCCGACAGTTCGCGATTCGGAGATCGCTCCTACAAGTTTTATCTGCATATTTCTACAAAAACTTTACATACCCCAATGGAAAACGGTATAGAGGTTAAACCATGAAAACGACTGCAACTTGGAATCTGCTAAAGTTACTTTTGGTGTTAGGGGTTATCTGTAGTTTCACATTTACAGCATACGCACAGAATTATTATCCTGCTACTATAGGTAACGAATGGGTTTTAGAGAGTACTAATGGTAAACAGAGACAGACTTACACACTTGAGAAACCCGAAGACTTTGCCGATCAGGAATTTATCCTTCTGAAAATCGCAACTGAAGCGGTCCAGCAGGGCAAGGTTATTGACACGGACAAGTATTTTGTGACGGTTGACAATGAAGGAATCAAACTCCATAAAACTGCCTTACAACAAACCATTGGTGCTACTGTGGCAACTGCGGCAGCGAATTTTCCAACACCGGTTACTTTTTTTCCTAAAGTATTAGTTCAAGGGGATAAGTGGAATATAGTGGCGGATACGACAATCCTTGGACTCCCTATAAAAACCAATACCAATTTAGAGATTATAGGATTTGAGGACATCGTAACACCAGTCGGAACATTTCAGAATTGCGCTAAAATTGCTTTAACAGTTTCAATTACAAGTGCGGTTCTGAACCTTGCCCCAACAACCTCCTATCAGTGGTTAGCACCTAATGTTGGTCCTATTAAATATGAAACCAGCGATGGAATGGTTTTTGAGGCAATTAGTTTCAAACTGCTCCCACCACCTGTCAGAGAAGCACAGAGTCCGCCCGTGTGGCAACTACCCTCTCTTGAGTTTCAAGTCACTGGATCGCGTGTTGGTGGAATACTCAATGCCAAGATACTTGAAAATGTTGAAGATTATGTATCTGAAGTGCACAATTTAGGAATTGTAGCCGTGACTGGAGGAATTGTTCCGCCTGCGGATGGTACTGGTTTTGCCACAAATTTGGAAAGAAAACAAGATTTATGGGTTGCTGGAATCTTTGGGAATGCCCCTATCGTAGGCACAATAACGCTTTTTGCTGAAAATGATAAAGGTAGAACTCCAGTAACTATTAAGGTAACTATTGATAAATAACCTTTACGGTATAAGGATCCGTAGATGACGATGCGGTTGTCGTCTTCTTAAATTGGTGATTATTGGACATATTTCGGCGATTTGTCTTGAAAAGGTATTCAAAAATTTGATAGAATATGAATACTAACACGCATCGTTTGGAAATTCAATATGGTAAATTGGAAAGTGATATTAGTTGTGATTGCCATAGGCATCCTCTTTATGGTGATCGGGATGTGGTTAGGATATCGGTACATATCGGAACAGGACGAAATCATCCCGAGGGCACAACATGAACCTTCTGATGCGTTAACCCCGCTCGTACTAGCACACCTACCAACAAAAAAATCTGCTGAGACGATGTTGCTTTTCTAACATCGCTCAATTGTATTCTTGAAAAGGAGATTTGAATTATGCAAACTACCAAACCAATGTCTTGGCTAAAACTGATATTGGTGCTAAGCCTTGTATGTAGTTTTTCGCTCACAGCCACAGCACAGGATTATTATCCGACAACAATCGGTAACACTTGGGTTTTCCTAAGCCAGGATGGTGCTGAAAGACGCACCTATTCTATTGAAGAATCTGATGTCGAAACTGATAAGGAAGCAGGAATCTTTATCCTGAAAATCGTTACAGAGACTCTTGGGACAGAGACGGTTGATACCGATATATATTACATCTCTGATGATAACGGAGATTTGAAGCTGCATCGTACAAAACTGGATGAAGGTGCATTCGGTATTGCAGCGGCAATGCTGGATCCGTCTGCTCTTTTCTTTCCTGCAGACTTGCCACTTGGACGCACATGGGATATCGTGACGGTAACAGAACTTGATTTGGTTGGTACAGCAACAACAACAAGCACTATAGAAGTTGAAAAAATTGAAGACGTTGAAACCCCAGCCGGAACATTTAAAAACTGCGTTAAACTCAAGATAGAGAGAAGAATCGTTACAGCTCTTGTAACCCTCCGCCCAATTTTGTACCAATGGTTGGCACCTGATGTCGGTCCTGTCAAATATCAAAACGATCAGGATATTGTGTATGAATTGGAAAGTTATAACTTAATTGAGGAAACGCCTGCAGTGGAAACACCTGCGGAACCAGAGACACCAGAAGAACCCGCAGTGGAAACGCCTGCGGAACCAGAGACACCAGAAGAACCCGCAGTGGTAACACCTGAAGTAATCCCGACACCTCCCGATCTGCCGCCAATTATTGGTGAGCACATGTTTGAGATTACGTTAACTAATCTTACCACTGGTGAACCCGGGAAAGGTGGACAAATTTTTTCATCACCAATTTTTGCTACACACTTTAAAGCAGACAGTCTTGCTCCGGTCGGTCAACCAGCGGCTCCAGCACTTGTCGCACTTGCTGAAAATGGAGATGTCTCAGGGATATTAGAAATAGCAACTTCTATAGCGGCGAATACCGTTGTCGCAGACAACGTTGTCGTTCCCGGCGGCTCTGTTACCGTTAGGTTGAATGGTAATGTGTTAAACGCTACGCTCACAGTCGCTTCAATGTTAGTTTCAACAAATGATGGATTCATCGCAGCATCAGGTGTGCCGCTTTTTGATGAAACCGGAATGCCAGTCTCAACGACGTTAGAGTTGATGGCTTACGATGCTGGTAGTGAAGATAATACAGAACTCGCGTCCGATATTCCGGGTCCACTCGGTTTAGATGCTGAAGCAGATCCCGAAGGTAGCAACGCGCGCGTTCCGACAGAAGGTGGTGTAATCACAGCACACCCTGGCATTCAAGGTGTTGGTGATGTGAGTGAAGCTTTTGCTTGGACTGAACCAACTGCGACGCTGACGATTACACCTGTTTCTGATGAAGAAATGCCAGAGCCAATCAAACCGAGTAGTTTTGATGTTGCACTTGAGTCGGGATTAAATATGATCTCTATCCCGCTGATGCCCGCAGAACCCTATACTGCAAAATCACTCGCTATGATGTTAGGAGCATCGGTTGTCATTAAATTAGACGCAGCAACGCAGCATTTAGTTGGTTATTCCTATGCTGAAGAGGGAGACGGTTTTGATATTGACGGTAGCAGCGGTTATATCGTGAATACCCCCGCAGGCGGTGTGTTCACGTTTACAGGGACTGCATGGCAAAACAAATCCGATGACGCAGCTGCTGCACCTAAAGTCTCTACTGCTAAGGACGCGTGGGCATTTGTCATCACAAGTGCCTTGCAGGATAAGGAAAACGGAGCGACTTACACCGTTGTTGCTAAAAACCTACGCACAGGGGTTGTCGCTACCGAAAAGGTCGCCAATGAGAAAGCAAGCGTCTCTGCTGTTTGGGCAAATATGAATCGTAAAAGCGTCATTCAAGTGGGTGATAAACTTGAGATTGCCCTCCTTGACAAGCGGGGCACTATCGTGTCCGGTCCGTTCCAGCGTACTGTAACGACTTCAGATATTCACAACGCATATCTGAGCGTGCAGATGCGTGTTGGTGACGTGCGTCCCAAGGAAACGATTCTCGGTCAGAATTTCCCAAATCCGTTCAACCCAGAGACCTGGATACCTTATCAATTGAGTCGCGACTCCAACGTAACGGTTCAGATTTATAATGTGTCCGGCAGTGCAGTTCGGACGCTAAACTTGGGTCATAAGTCAATCGGCTCATATATAACGACTTCAACTGCAGCGTATTGGGATGGTAAGAATAGCGCGGGTGAACACGTTTCGAGTGGTATCTATTTCTATACCCTCCAAACGGATAAATTTTCTGCTACCCGCCGAATGGTCATTCTGAAATAGATATAGCTGCAAATTGTCTAAGCGAAACGCCTTGATTTTAAATGCAATCCATTAACCTAACAGATTGCACTAAGATGCCTAAATCAAGGCGTTTCCTTTTATACAGAACACCTCAGTGTTCAAGATAATACCATTTCTAAAAAATATCATTTTATTATGAGATTTTGAATCGCACACTCAGGTGAAGAGTATAAGAGGCGCAATGAATTGCGCGACTACAAACGTATGTTTTGTTAATGATGAACCTTCATTTAGAAATGGTATAACTTTGGGATATTTTACAGAAGGAGGATTAAATGTTCAAAAATACCTCATTGGTGACTCTTTTGATAGTCATGCTGATCTTTTTTAATCTCAATGTTATGGTATCTGCACAAAATTATTATCCGACAACTACCGGCAATAGATGGGTCATGGTAAGCGAAGATAAAGCTGAACGGCTTACCTACACTGTTGAAACGTCTGATGAGTCCATTAACGGTAAAGACTTGGCACTACTCAAAATTACAACTGAAACCTTAGGAACAGATTCTATTCTAACTGAGAAGTATTTCATTGATTTTGACGAAGAAGGTATTAAACTTCATAAAATTGTAGTTGAACTGGGTCCTCCTTTTGGTGTAGCAACAACCTTGTTATATCCCCCGCCCTTTTCTACCCGCTGACGTTAGAGGTCGGAGACTCGTGGGAACTTACTGCCGATACAGTGGTGAACTTAGCGGGACCTGTTACGTTTACAAGCACCAGCAAAGTCGTAGATGTTGAAAAAGTTGTGACACCAGCAGGAACATTTGAGAACTGCCTAAAGATTAGAATTGACACGAAATCTACTACTACTTTAGGAGCAACGCATGGTACCGCTTACCAATGGCTTGCCCCAAACTTTGGTCCCGTGAAATTTGAGAATACCCAGGATATTGTTTATAAATTGGTAAGTTCCAACCTACTCTATGATGTGACAGGGGACGGTGTTGTAAATATATTAGACTTGGTTTTTGTGGCTTCTCGGTTCGGTGAGGAAACTACCGAGGGAGATGTGAACAAAGATGGCAAAGTTAATATTCTGGATTTAGTGCTTGTTGCACAGCATTTTGGAACTAATTGAGCACATAGTGGATAGTCCATCCTAAATTTATATTTATCATCAATAGTCGGGAATCCAAATTAACAGTATGAATGCCTTTTGGCATTCCCCGGAGTTCCCTCCTACAGAATATGTGTGTGTAAACTTATTTACATAATTTACTATAATTTGTTTTTTTTTGTTTTAGCGTGCAGATTTCCATTCCGAACAGAACGCGGATGACAACCTTTTCACCCAATATGCATATCTTGGTTTTCTTTTACCGAGATATAACATAATTTGCAAAATCATCACGAACCAGCAAGTCAGAAATTTTAACGGCTATTTGGTTAGCGCGTCTATCATGATTAACACTTGTATCGGCTAAGGATTCAGTGCAACAAGACAAGCACTCAACATATTTTCCACCTCTTGACGCGTATCTTCACGCAATGGGCCGGCAAGTGCTGCACGGTAAAGGTTCACGGCTTTACTCGGATCGCCTGCCTTTTCATAACACGAAGCCGCACTAATTCTATGGACTGCTCCCTCTAATTCGCGACCTAATGCATCAAGTATCGGTGCGATATGCTCTTCATAGTTTGCAGCAGATAGCCAAAGTGGTTGTGCTGTTTCTGTCATGCCAATTTCCCATAGCGCCTGTGCTTTGGAAAGAATCTCTGACTTTTGGTTCATAGCCTCTTTAAGTTTCTTTGAATAAGGTTTAGTATTTGGGACAGCCATGTGTTCACTCAATATGCAGATATTGGTTTTCTCTTACTAAATCCACAACTTGATTTGCAAATTCATCACGAACCAGCAAGTCAGAAATTTTAACGGCTATTCGGTTAGCGCGTTTATTTAGTCCGATTGTTCCTATTCGCTTAGCATTTGGGCGAAAGCATCAAGACTTTGGACGTTAGCAGCAGCGAGATGCAGCTCTTCAAGTCGTGGTAAATCAGTAATGTCTTGAAGTGATGGCATTAGAGCACTCACTGCCTCTGCTTGAAATCTTGACTTCAATAATGTCAAGATGTGTTTGATGGTAGTTTCTCTGGTAATTTTTTCCACTTGGTATTGATAAGTCTTAGATTCTCGCATAAATTCCTCCGGTATAAATCGTTTAAACAACTCAGAGTCATACACTATTCCACCAAAAAGGTAGATTCCGTAAAGTAAATCCGCTTGTGTCCTTTGATCGACAGGGACAGCAAGCGTTACATCAACACATTCTCGGACCCACTGTTCTATGCCCATCCCTACGGGTGGTTTCATGAGCGGCGTGAAGGGCAATAGGCCGGGTGCCTGCATCTCCAAAACCGCTTGTCCCTCTATCTCAATGAGTCGTATCACCTTATAGTGCAGCGTATATGCATAACCGTGCCAACTATATTCATAGCCTCCTGTATCATTCCTGCCAGCATTCGGATGGAAATAGATGACATTGGAATAGACAAGTATCTGATGTTCACCGACGAGGTATCCGTGATATATTGCGTTTCGTGCCCACATCGGCTTACGGGTGCTATCGCGAAGTTGCAATTCAATGTGCAAGATAGCTTCATGATTGTTGACACGGATACGTTTTGTGCTATCAGTGCGTTGTGCTATAACGATCTATTGTTCAGTGTCAATGTTTTCAAGAACTTCAACATCGTTTACGTTGAGAACAAACTGTGAAATGTCGGTAGCATAATCTGCCAACAGACTTTTTGCCATATTATCGTAGTCTTGCGCCATATAGGTATTATACACCCTCGTTTTGAATAAATCAAGACTCAACAAGAAGCGTTCAGACACTCACCGGCTCAATAATTGGGCACTTTTGAGATACTTATAGAGTTCGCTATCGGTTGTCAAGATAAGCTTCGTACTTGCGTTTGTAGAATTGCGATATGTTTCTAAGGTTTGGAGAAAAGCGAAAAATTCCGGGTCTTTGCCGTGTGCTTCAGCATAAATCTGGATGGCTTGCGCATCAGCTGCCCCTTTAATCTGTTCTGCTTGCTTATATGCCTCTGATTGGATACGTTCTAACTCCTTCTGTTTCTGCCCCATGATATTCGCCGCTTCGCCTTCGCCTTCAGATTTATATTTCTCAGAGATACGCTGCCGTTCCGAAATCATGCGGTCAAAGACTTTCTGTCGAACTTCGTCTACATAGTTAATCCGTTTTATCTGAACATCAACAAGTTCAATACCGAATCGCGGCACAGCCTCCTGCGCTTTTTCACGGATCATCTGTGTAATCTTCTCCCTGCCAATTATAATTTCTTCTAACGGCTCGCCGGTTTGGCCTTCATCATCTTCAAGTGTTTCCGTATCACGTTCTAACACTCGGTTTGAATTTCGAACAACTTCAATCAGCAATTGCGCAGTTACTAAATCACGCGCAGCAGAATCAATAATATCATCAAGGCGTGATTGTGCAAGCGTTTCTGTACCGAGTGCCTGATAAAACACAAGGGCATCTTTAATGCGCCAACGCGCTGTGGTATCAAGCCAGATAAATTTCTTATCCTTTGTGGGAATCTGGTTTGCCAAACCATCCCATTCAAGGATGCGCTTCTCGAAACGGTGGATTTGCTGGATAAATGGCGTTTTTATTTTTAATCCCGCATTGACAATAGGCTCTCCAATAGGACGACCAAATTCGGTGATGACAACCTGTTCACCCTCCTTTACAATGTAGAACGCACCTGAGGCAAATATAAACGCTAAAATTACTACGATAATCAAAGGTATCAGTATCTTGAATTTCATTGAAAACTCCTTTTGTTCTAAATTACTCTTTTAACTGCAGAATTGGAATCGGTGTGTTGGCATTTTCGTCAATGACATAAATCTCCTTAATATCAGGCAAGATTGCCTGCATCGTTTCCAAATAAAGTCGTTGACGCGTCACCTCTTTCGCTTTTTGATATTCCATTCGGATAGCATTGAATTTATCCGCGTCGCCTTGTGCTTCATTAACACGTTTCAACGCGTAACCTTCTGCTTCTGAAATCTGTTGTTGTGCTAACCCTTTAGATTTCGGGACAGATTGGTTGTAATCCCGCCACGCTTCATTGATAAGACGGTCTTTTTCCTGTTTCGCCTCGTTAACTGCGTTAAAGGCAGACTTGACTTTTTCTGGTGGATTCACGTCCTGCAAAGTCACCGTTACTACATCTAATCCGGTTTCATATAGATCAAGAAGTGACTGCAGATGTTGTTCAACTTCCGCAGCAATTTCTATTCGTCCAACGGTTAACACTTCGGTAACAGTACGGTCTCCAATGACTCTACTCATCACTGATTCTGAAAGGTCTCGTAAAGCATACTGCGGATTCCTAACGGAAAATAGATATTTTTCGGGATTGTTAATTTTGTACTGAACGACCCATTCAACATCAGCAATGTTGGTGTCTCCTGTAAGCAACAGAGATTCTTCTCCAAAATCACCAGGGTCATACTGGGTACGGACACCTGCTTTAAGTGTTCTAAACCCGAATTCTTCTTTAAAGACCTTTCGCACTTGAACCTTTTCGGCTTTCTCAATGCCAAATGGCAACTTGAAATGGAGTCCGGGTTCAGTTTGTCGTACAGATTTGCCAAACATCAGGACTACAGCGATTTCGTCTGCTTCAACAGTATAAAAACTGGTTGTTAAACTCACCAAAACTGCTACACCGATAATCACAAATAAAATTCGTTTTGGGGTAATAAGATGCAAATATTCGGAAAGTTCCATGTTATTTCTCCTTCTTTATAAATCTGTTGTCGGGTTTCACTGCTACCTACATGGAACATGTAGATATGTAATTTGAGACATGTTTGGCTATCAGCACACTCTTTCTCAGTTCCGTTCTACCCGACCTACGATGTTTTTAATTAATGTTATGATGCGGTTAGGAAACCACATCTACTACAGCTAACGGTGTTTTCAAATTTCGTATCTGACCAACTTACGCGCAGCATCAACAATTTGTTCTGTATCTGGAATAACAAAGTTTTCCATCACGGGGGCGAAAGGAACAGGCACAGGCGCAGCAGCGACACGTTCAATTGGTGCATCAAGATAGTCAAACGCTTCGCGAACAACGAGCGCAGCAATCTCAGCACCGAACCCAGCTCTACCCACCGCCTCATGCGCAATGAGCAGCCGATTTGTTTTCTTTACAGACTCAAAAATGGTTACTTTGTCAAGTGGCATTAATGTTCTTGGATCAACGACCTCCGCTGAAATGCCATCTGCAGCCAGTTCGTCTGCAGCATCAAGTGCTTTCAATACCATACGCGATGTCGCTAAAATTGTTATATCTTCACCTTCACGTTTAATATCGGCTTCACCCAACGGGATTGTATACTCCTCATCGGGAATTTCACCTTCTTCAGTATAGAGTAATTTATGTTCAATAAACATAATCGGATTGTCGTTTCGGATAGCGGTTTTTAGTAATCCTTTTGCATCATAAGGGGTAGCAGGCATCACAACAAGGAGGCCTGGGATATGCACAAACCACGCCTCAAGACTTTGTGCGTGCTGTGCAGCAGAGGAACGACCTGCACCACCTTGTGTGCGAATAACAAGCGGAACATCTAACTGCCCACCCACCATATAACGAATTTTAGCAACTTGATTGACAATCTGATCCATCCCAACAGCAGTAAAGTCAATATACATCAGTTCTGCGACAGGACGCATCCCTGTAACAGCGGCACCAAGTGCAGTACCGATGATAGCAGCTTCAGAAATTGGGGTATTTCGGATACGATCCTTTCCAAATTGCTTGAAAAGCCCGTCCGTAACTTTGTATGCGCCGCCATACTCAGCAATATCTTCCCCCATGAGAAAAACCGCCTCGTCGTGTTCCATCTCCTCTATCAGTGCCTCTTTTAAAGCATCACGATAGGTAATTGTTTTCATATTTCGTCTGTTCCTTTCATATTTGCTCTGTTTTTCGCCATTCTATTTCAACTCTATTTCAACTGATGAAGGACGTGCTTGTATCACTGGAATAACGTAACTGCGAATTGTCATACCGTCAACTGTTTCTGTCTCAACTTTGGGTTCTGGATTCTCGCGATGATCAAACACGACATAATAACCTTCTATCGTTTTTTCCAACTCCATATACGCTGCGAGTTGTTTTTTGCCCACTGCATAGCGGTTACTACCTTCCCAAATCTTAGTTTCGACAATGTATTTTCGTTGGTTGTGGATAAGGAGGAGATCCATCCTTCCACGACCCGTTTGCACTTCAAGGTACATACTCCCACCTACGCTGCGGATAAACTGTTCAAGGTAGGCATAAAGCAGATGCTGTCCAACATATTCCTGCGGTTTATCCGGTACTTGCAAGATGCGAAAACCGACACGAGCGATAAAGTCTTGGAAGTTATCAAGTAAAGAGAGCATATCAATTTGTCCCTTAGGTGTAAGGTAATCCAAGAAACATTCATCCTTCTCTTCAGACAGATACTCATTCTCTAACCATTGAATGTCGGTTTGAAGGTTCTTATTATACGGTAGAGATAAATTGGATTAACTATTTCACACCTTCCGTCAGCTGCCTCTTTGATAACACCGTAGGTCGCAAGTTCACTGATGATGTCGTCATCAAGGTTGAAATCCACGCCTTCCTCACGCGCCATGATTTTCATCAGCACACTTTCAAAGCGCGGGTCTCTGCGGACATTAGTTGTTAGATGCTGTATATTCGTATTTCGTCTACGAAGAAGCTGCATGTGTGCCTCTGAGAAGTGTATGGGGGTAATGGTTTCGGTTTTGGGAATATCCATCTCCTCAGTGAGAATCTGTGCGAAACGGTTCACAAGTACAGGTTGCCCTGCTGTCTGCTTATGAATAGACGCTATCACCTCTGGTGCGAAATCTTGACCTACCTCATCTGTATATTGCGAAAGTAGTTCTTGAACTTGTTGTAACGTGAAGTTTGGCAAGCGAAACTCGTCTTGAATATTAAACGGTGAAACAGATCGGTCATAGTTAAGTTGACTAATACTCTTAACACCGACTATTCCAACACTGTGTGGGCATTGAAGTACATCGGAAAGATAAATTTGGCGGAGGGTATACAAAAAATCACTTACAACATTTTGGGGAATGCCATCGAATTCATCAATCAGAAGCACAACCTTCTTATTACCAAGCAGTATTTCTAATTCCTCAAAGAACGCTAACATCGAAAAATGATCGCTTAACTGTGTATCATTCAAAAACTGCGTTAAATCCTCGGCAGGTTTCCTGCCTCTTTTCTGTAATTCATATCCAATTTGCCACCGAATCAATTGTGCGAGTCTCTCATAAAAAATAGGAGGTGAACCGTTACGCATCACCTGGAAATCTAACTGAATAGGGAAATAGTTTGGGGCTTCTGTGGTAAGGGCGTCAAGTGCCATTCGAAAAAAAGTGGTTTTACCGGTCTGACGTGGTGCAAAGAGAACGATATACCGTCCATCTTTCACACGTGCGATGAAGTCAGTAATTTCTTCGGTGCGTGGGACAACATAGTGTCGATCAGGATACACACGCCCTTGAGTTCCAAAACGCCTCATTTTTCTCCCTCTTTTCAAATCTTTCGTCATCAATTAAACAGTCAAACAAGTGTTGCCTTCAAAGATCACTTCTGGATTGTTTTCTCCACGAATCAGAACCGCCTTACCATCAGTTTTAAATGTATTGTTGTAAAAACGAATATTATGAATCCTTTCGCTCATACAGTCAACTGCAGCGGGATTACCGACATCAGATTTTCCTGTGAGGATTGTATTCCGATAGATAGTTGTGTTTCTGATGCCACCATCTGCCCCAGTAGACCAGAGGTGAATTCCGCCATAACTATTCTTTCGTCCGTCATTTTCACTGAGATTATAGCGTATAACGTTGTTATGGAATGCCTTTGCTCCTTCAAATTGCGCTAATAGATATCCCGCCCCATCGTTATCGTGTGAGTAGTTATACTGCACAATTGAATTCCGCACACCCCCATCCAGATCAAATCCGCCGCCGTCTTTACTGCTTCCAGTTCGGTTGTGATGAGATTCATTGAACTGAATGAGAACACAGTTTGAGTCCCATGCCCAAATCCCGACTGGACCACCGACATCGTAATCGTTTAACGTTCCGTTTTCATAAGCTTCACAATGTTCTATTGTAGCACCATCTACTTGCGCGAGGACAATACCATTCCCCGAATGACTCCCTTTACCGGGAATGCCTAAGTTTCCATAAACACGACAGTTACCAACATAGATGTTCGCGTGTGAATATCCTTCTTCTTCAGGATTCCATGTGCCTATGCAGCTTATTCCTGCATCTCCGTTGTCGTGGACGTTGGCGTGCGTAATTTTTACATCACTGAATCCACACCAACCCTCATCAATCGGCTGTGCTGCGATGCTAATTCCCGCATGCTTAAAACCGCTAACCTCAACCCTATCAATACGGATATGCTTCAACTTCTTGTGTTCTGGTAGCGCATTGACGAACCAGATTCCCGAGCTGGTATTTTGTTCTGCTCCCACCCCTACAAAGTTGAGATCGACTATTTCTACATTGCCTCTGTTTTTTGCGAAAAGACCAGCACCAGTGCCAGCATCAATCGTAGCCCTACCGTTCTCATAAGAACCAAATGTTATCGGTTTGTCCAAAGCATCTGTATCCGCAACAGAAAGTGAGAGATTCCCCTTGAAGGTCTGATTAGCCTGAAACCAAACCGAATCACCCGGTAGTAATTGGGTTGCATTCACCCTGTCAATACTCTGCCACGGTTGCTTTTGGGAAATACCTAAGTTTGAATCGTCACCAAATTGGCTGATGTAATAATCCATACACCTTCGGTTTGCCTATTCTGATTTCAGGATTAACCCATCCGCTTTCATCCACTCAATTGTCTGCTCAAACGCCTGAACTGTTTTTGTGATGTCTGCTTCTGTATGCGCAGCGGTTGTCATACCACCGTTGGTAGCGAGGTCAACACCGTTAAGCAACAAACCGCATCGGAGATGTGTAAGCAACTCTTCATCGTTGCCCCCTTTGAGTTTCCGATAATCCCACGTATAAGGGTCAAATTCAGCAGCACGTATATCCTTCTCACCGTGCCCGATGAGCATCCTTATACCAGAAAATTCTCCGTAAATCACCCAGTCCAATCCATATCTATCAATAACTTTATTGAGTTCATCGCGGAGTTTTTGTGCGATATGGTTTGCTTGTTCGTGCGGTCTACCAGTCTTGACAATGTTAAGCATCGCAATGCCTGCGGATGCAGAGAGCGGATTAGCATTGAATGTGCCAGGATGTGGCATCTTCAATCCATCTTCCTCTGCCTGCATTGAAATTAACTCAAGAATCTCATTTTTGCCTGCAAGCGCTCCGCCGGGAAGTCCACCCGCTAAAATCTTCGCCAGTGTTGTCAAATCAGGTGTGACATTATAATGCGCTTGTGCACCGCCGGGTGCCACCCGAAATCCTGTAATCACCTCGTCAAAAATGAGAACGACATCATATTCATGTGTAAGTTCACGCAGTTGCTGTAAAAACACGCCATCAGTTGGCACGATACCGAAAGAAGCTCCTGTCGGTTCAAGGATTATACATGCTATATCTTTATCTGTTTTCAAGTGCTTTTCAACAGCATCAATATCGTTCGGTGGACAGAGAAGGGTAGTATCGCGCACCTCTTGTGGAATGCCCGGAACAGACATATCAAAGGGAGGATATGCGCCAAAGATAAGGCTGTCGTGCCAACCGTGGAAATGTCCGGCAAACTTCAACACTTTATTTTTTCGTGTGTAGGTACGCGCCAGTCGAATCGCCATCAGTGTTGCCTCGGTACCAGAACTGACAAACCTAACACGTTCCGCTGATGGTATCAGTTGGGTTACGAGATTGCCCCATTCCAATTCAAGCGGATGGCAGGCACCGTAATGTGTGCCGCGATGCATCTGTGCTGTCACCGCTTCCACAACTTCAGGAGGATTATGACCGAGCAGCAATGCCCCGTGGCCTGCCCAATAGTCTATAAACGTCCTGTCTCCCAGTCCCCATTTTTTCGCGCCATCAGCACGCGTAATATAAATCGGAAATGGCGACATATAACGGCTATCATGTGTTACACCATCAGGGAAGATTTGATTTGCTGCTTGTGCCAATTCTTTGTCTTTTGCGAATGTTTTTTGATACCGCTCGAAAATTGTTGGCATTTTTACCTCGGTTCTTTGTGTGTTTTTTACTATTTCGACTTTAACTCGCCAGTTAACTGAGGGAGTCATTTAATCTGGAGAGAATTTCCAGCATTTTGTCCAATTGCGGTGTGTGCTTGGAATTTAGGAGATAAGTGAGATCCTGCAGATTGAGATTCGTCCAGCTGAGAAGTCTTTCAATTCCACCTTGTGCTTCTGCTATATCTTTCATGGAGAGCAATAGCGTTTCAATGTTACTATCTTTATCAAAATCTTGGAGCGCTGCTTGCAGATAACCTTTTGCAAATTCAGGTTGAGCAAGGTCTTTAAGAAGATAGTCTTTAAAAGGGATTGTGTATTGCTGAAGCTTATTATCTATACTCATTATGATTATTCCTTCACGCTAACTGGCTTGATTTTCATTGTGTTCCCTCTCATCACTCAGAATTCGCATGAAATGTTCTGGGGTAATGATTTGTATTTGCTGATAATTGCCTAAATCCAATAAGTCTCGGTCTCGACTGATTATATAATCGGCTGACGCTGCAACAGCACATGCAATAATCATGTCATCTTTTGGGTCGCGTTCTACCACACGAATTTCTGGCAGTTGTTCAACTACCGTGCAAATATTTCGCAGATGGTTAATAAAGATTTCCACTTGTTCTGAGGAGTATTTATAACGATTCCGTATGTGTGGTTTTTCTAAAAGTACGTGGCGAATTTCTTGTAAAATCTCTGCCGCCGTGTAAAGATTAACGTTTTCCTGACACTGAGACACTAAGTTTGCTGTCAATCCTTCGGTAAGAAAAGCACTCACAGCAACAACACTATCAAGTACGACGTGCAGTTTTCTTCTGTTTGTCATATTCTTCCTGTCGAAGTTCAGCAACTGCACGTTCAACATCTTGATAGACTTCTTCTTCTCTAATTCCTCTATTTTGTTCGTGGACACTTTTCATTACTTGCAAAAGTTTCGCCCAATTTTCCGGTGTCGTCGATTTTTTAGGTATGATTACTACACAATTACCCTCAATCCGCGCATCTACGACATCGCCCTCCTTGAGCCCTAAACTATCTCGGATCTGTTTAGGAATAGTTATCTGTCCACGTTCGCGAATCTTAGCAACTGCCATATTTTTGCTCCTTTGTGTTAAGTAACCCTAACAAAACCCCATTGTCAATAGCACAAATTGTATCATGCTTGCGTAAAAATAGCAATCAAAACGTTTGACGTAAAATATCAAATGTGTTAAACTATAGTTTACAATTACTTAATGGGTTTGCATCTGCAATAATTAAGCGAAAACATGATTTAAAGTTGATATACCGATTAGAATGTGTTATAATTATGTCACTTGAATAAATTAGCAAAATTCTATCCGATAGATAGAATGATATACCTAATCTCTGCTCCCTGATTTACGCAGTGGAGCCGTGAGTCCAAAGAGAGGATATACATTGAAAGCGTACGAACTTATGCTTATCATTACCCCTGACCACGAGGAAAATGAAGCGGAAGCACTCATTGCAAACGTCAAGGGTATTATTGAAAATGGTGGAAATATCATCCACACAGATGTTTGGGGAAAAAGACGACTCGCCTATCCGATACGGAAGCGCAGCGAAGGTTATTATGTAGTTTATGTCTTTGAGAGTGAACCCAGTTTTGTTGCGCAGTTGAACCAATCACTCCGTGTTATTGAAGCAATTTTACGACACATGATTGTGCTCTATGAAGACGATGTCGAAAAACTGAAATTAGCAGAAAAAGAGGCGGCAGCACCCGAAACATCGGAGGGCGACACTGCCGAAGATACAACTGAATCTGTAGAAGATTCAGCCGAATCACAGGCAGATACTGAAGAACCTGCAAAAGATAGTGAAGAAGTTGTTTAAATAACATTATCTCAAATTGCGTACAAGATATTTTTCCTGTAACACGCACTGAAAAGAAAGGAGCATAATCATGGCAAGTTATAATAAGGTTATTCTGATGGGCAACCTCACCCGTGATCCTGAAGTGAAGTACCTGCCAAGTGGAACCGCTGTCGCGAATTTTGGAATCGCCGTGAGTGAAAAATACACAGACCGACAGACAGGCGAGCAGAGAGAAAATGTCTGCTTTGTTGATGTAGAAGCTTGGGACAGACAAGCCGAACTTGTGAACGAGTATCTGAGTAAAGGCAGTCCTATTTTTATTGAAGGATCCCTCAAATTCGAATCTTGGGAAACCGAAGATGGAACAAAGCGTAACAAACTAAAAGTCAGACTTTTCAGGTTGCAATTTATCGGTGGCAGACGAGATGAAGATGGTGCAGGTGGTGGCTATGCGGATGCTACACCGTCAGGTGGTTCAACGTCGGGGCCTTCTGATCAGATGCCCGCACCATCAGCAGGTGAAAGTGAAACATCATCTACTGAGGACGACATCCCGTTCTAAAGTAAGTTAACAGTCCAATTTTAGATTACACACAACAAAATTTCACTTTTATACCACACGACAAAATTTATTATAGATTATGGAGTGATACGGTATCATTACCTTTTTGCATCTGTCAGTACCAGTAATAACGTGAATCATAAAAATAATTAGACACTTTTATCTCGCGGTAGGCGGTGAATGCCTAAATGGCATTCATCCCGCAGTAGGCGAGGTTTCCTAACCTCGCTGGTGCAAAAGTGTCCAATTAATTCTAAAATCTACTATAAAGTAAGTGCTGGCGCGACAGTGTTCAGGTTAAGAGGAGTAAATTAATATGGCATATCGTCGAAGAGCCCGTTTTAGTAAACTGGAATCCGTAGACTATAAAGATGTAGATACGTTAAGAAAGTTTATAAACGAACGAGGAAAGATTGTGAGCCGCCGGGTCTCTGGACTTTCGGCAAAACAGCAGCGTATGGTAACCCGTGCAGTTAAACGGGCGCGAAATATGGCTTTATTGCCTTTTACGCGGTAAACATGGAGATATTATTACACTGTAGCATGAAATCGATATAGAATGCGCGCATGGCATCCCCAGTCTCTGTACAGGGATGACTCATGAATTATCTCATTGATTTCAGAGCTGCAAGGATGGAAGATATGGAAGTTATACTTAAAAGAAGGATTGATGGGCTCGGCGCACCGGGAGATGTCCTGAAAGTCGCAGACGGTTATGCCCGAAACTATTTGTTTCCGATGCAGTTTGCAGTGCACGCAACGGAACGAAATCGGCGACATCTTGAACATCAAATACGTGTAATTGAACAGCAAGAATCGAAAGATAAAGAACACGCGCAGGAAATTGCAGCGCAAATTGCGGATGTTACATGTCATTTTACCAGACGAGCAGGCGAAAACGACCGTCTGTTCGGTTCTGTAACTACCGCAGATATCGTGGAATCAGTGCGGGCATCAGCTAATGTTGAATTAGACCGGCGCGTCATAGAACTCGCTGAACCGATACGCGAACTCGGTGCTTTTACGGTCTCTGTAAAACTACACGCTGATGTAACAGCAGAAATACGTGTCGTTGTTGAAAGAGACGAATAGGAAACTTTCCAACAAGTATAGAGGCAATATATACGATTGGCTCTATATGGGAGGAATACCGATGCAAACAGTTGACTCCCTCATGGATAAAGAGGCAGAACGCGCGGTACTTGGTTCAATGATGACCGAAAAGTCGGTTATTCCACGAGTAGAGGCGTTACTCGGGTCTACCTCAGATGCGTTCTTTACGACTGACCATCAACTTATTTATATAGCGATTCTTTCTGTTTACAATCGTGATAACAATGTGGACCCGATTCTTGTGGCAAATGAACTGAATCGGACAGAGCAGTTGAACCGTGTTGGTGGATCAGATTATCTTTATGAACTGCAAGCCCCGATTGTTGAAACTGAAAGCACGGAGTTCTATGCCGAAATCTTATTGGAGAAGGCAACACGACGTCGTTTAATTCAAACAGCTACTCAAATTCGAGAGCTCGCTCAAGATGAAAGCATAGAAATAAGTGAAGTCCTTGATCAATCGCAGGAGTCTGTTTTTGAAATCGGGCAAACCGGAAGCAAACGCGGGTTTGAACATATTCGATCATTGCTAAAACAGGGCATTGAGATAATTGAAAAACTCTATCACAAGAAAGATCGGTTTTTAGGTATTCCTACAGGATTCATAGATTTTGACAACCTGACCTCCGGTTTGCAACCTGGGAATTTCCTTATCATCGCAGCACGACCAGGGATGGGAAAAACCACCTTGGTGCTGAATATGGCACAAAACATTGCAATTGAACAAAAACGTCCAGTCGCGATCTTTAATTTTGAGCAGCCTGCACAAGATATTGCCCTGCGTATGCTCTCTGCTGAGGCGAAACTTAATTATCAACATTTACGCTTAGGCAAATTCAGTGAAGAATACTGGGCACCTTTAGGACAGAGCATTGGTCGTCTTAGCGAAGCACCTATGCTGATCAATGATAATCGAGGCATGACTGTGCAAGGACTGCGTGCAGAAGCGAGACGTTTGAAAGGTGAACACGAAGATCTCGCTTTAATTATCGTTGATTATCTGCAGCTACTGCGAGGTACAGGACGCTATCATGCGCGTGAACAAGAGATTTCTGAGATATCACGGGCTTTAAAAATTCTTGCATGGGAATTGAACATTCCTGTCCTCGCTTGCGCGCAGCTAAGTAGAGAAGTTGAACGCCGTCCCGGCAAACTTCCACAACTTTCTGATTTGCGGGAATCCGGTGCTATAGAGCAAGATGCTGATTTGGTCGCTTTTATACACCGAGATGATTACTATGACGATCAAGATGATTATACGGACGATAGGGTCGAGGCGACCCTGTTAATTAAAAAGCAGCGCAACGGACCTACTGGAAATATCGTTCTGCATTATTGCAAGACGCAGATGCGTTTTGAAAATCCGAGTTAAAAGAATTCTTTGTCTGGTACATTTTCTATGCGCAATCCGTCTTCTGAGTCAGCATCTTCGAATGGGTTGGCGTCTTTAATAAAAAATCGGCTACACAACACGCTTTCAGAAATAGGGGATGCATGTCGTCTACTCGCCGAAACTATTTTCCAAATTTTCAGACCGCCGTTGCAATTTGACCTATTAATGAAGCAACTGCTGTTTATCGGTTTCAACTCGTTGTCAGTTGTTTTAGTTTCTGGGTTCTTCACAGGAATGGTATTAGGCGTTCAAGGTTACGTGCAATTGAAGCCGTACGCGGTTGAAGGTTCGGTTGCTCAATTCGTCAGTGTTTCTGTCGTTAAAGAACTGGGTCCCATGATTACAGCCTTTGTACTTTCAGGACGTATCGGTGCGTCTATTACAGCCGAACTTTCAACAATGAAGGTTACCGAGCAAATTGACGCGCTGGAAGTGATGGGAACAAACCCGGTTAAATATTTGGTTGTCCCCCGTTTTCTCGCCTGTTCAATTATGCTCCCCACCCTCACAATTTTTTCTACGTTTGCTGGTATCTTCGGCGGCTATGTTGCGGTAGTCTCCTTGTTCGGTTTCAACGGATATTTCTATGTATTAGAAGTTCAAAAGAATCTGTATGTTGGAAGTGTGCTAATTAGTTTAATCAAAGCAACTTCTTTTGGAATGGCTATAGCCGCAGTCGGATGCTATAAAGGGTTTAGCATTTCAACAGCAGGCGGCGCAGAAGGTGTGGGAACAGCAACAACTGGTTCAGCCGTTATTTCTTTGATAACTATTCTTGTATTAGACTTTGTTCTAAACCATATCCTATTTAATATCTTGGGATTAATTTAACAGCAGTACAAATCTCCTGGTAGGTGCGATCTCCGAATCGCGACCTTGTGAACTACAAATTGCGATGAACAATCCACAATTCCTATGATTTCAATCAAAAACGTCAGAAAAGCGTTCGATACAAAAAAAGTAATAAACGGATTAGACCTTGAAATTCCACGCGGGGAGACCCTTGTAATTATGGGACGAAGCGGTTGTGGAAAAAGTGTTCTACTCAAAATTATCGCTGGACTCCTTTCCGTAGATACTGGTGAGGTTTGGGTTGACGGAACAGAAATCACTAAACTCAAAAAGAAACCTTTGAACGAGATTCGCCGAAAAATCGGGATGCTTTTTCAGTCTGCCGCGTTATTTGATTCAATGACCGTAGCTGAAAACGTTGCTTTTATGCTTGACCAACATACAGATTTAAGCCAGCAAGAGATGAGTAAAATCGTAGACGAAAAACTGAAATTGGTCGATTTACACGGTGTTCAGGAGTTAAGACCAGCACAACTGAGCGGCGGCATGCGAAAACGGGTAGGACTCGCACGTGCGCTTGCTTTCAACCCAGAAATCATTTTATACGATGAACCCACAACTGGGCTTGACCCTGTTACATGCACCGAAATTAACGAGTTGATTCGCGACCTAAATCAGCAATTGGAAGTCACTTCTGTCGTCGTTACACATGATATGCACAGTGCGTTCAGTGTCGGAACACTTATGGTGATGCTCCACGAAGGAAAACAACTCGCTTATGGAACGCCAGAAACTTTGATTAACGAAGATAATCCGGTTTTACAGCAGTTCATCCTTTTTGGCGCACCAGACCAGATTCTTAACATTGACGACCCAACTTTGAAGAAGTTTACAGGAAGGAAACCTCAATGAAGTTTTGGACCCCGTCTGTGAAAGTAGGACTGATGGTTGTTGTAGCCATTGTGCTGCTTGCAATCCTCCTTACCAATGCTGGAAACTGGCCCTGGGCAACAAGCGGAGATGATATATACTTCCAATTCCGGGCTGTCAATGGGCTTTATGTAGGCTCCGGTGTCCTTCTATCCGGTGTTTCTATCGGTAAGGTAACAAGCATTGAACTCAAACCGGAGACGAATACTGTTGAAATCCGAGCCCGTGTCAAAAACGCATTTCAGTGGCTAAGGAAAGGCTGTGATGCAGGCATCTCAATGAGCGGTTTTGTCGGTGAAACATACATCACACTTAATAACGGAGAGGTTGGAAATCCACTCCTTCAACCATCCGATCTCCCGATTATCGGAATTGACCCTGTAAATCCGCTGGAATTACTTGAACAAACCAGTTCAGGATTGAGTAAAGCCATTGAGTTGACGACTGCAGCGAACGAGGTCTTACAAGCGAGTCAAGAAGAAATTCAGGAAGGTATAAAAGAAACACGGAAATTGGTCGAATTGACAAGTAAGACCCTTACAAAGTTCAGCGAACACATAGATACAACAGTCGAGACTTTACAGAACCTGACTTCAAAATACGACGTGCGCTTTGAATCAACGCTTTCGCAAGTGGATAAGTTAATAAACCAACTGGGTAATGATTCTTTAATACTTAGCAGTCAGATTAGCGATGTGAGCCGTTCCATATTGAGAATGATTGATCAAAACTCGCCAAAAGTAAATTCTATGATAGCGGATTTACAACGAAGCACATCTGATTTTCGACGTTTAGCAACACAATTTCGTCAAGATTCAAGTTCTTTGAAAACCGAAATATCTGACCTCATCGCACAAGGAAGCACCTTCATTGAAAAGGGTAGCACAGATGTTGCACCAATTATTGAAAACCTTGAGACAGTAACAGCCGCATTCACCACATTGGAGAAAAATATCAGTGAACTATTAAATACCATTCAACATGGAGATGGCACTGTCGCACAACTTCTGAACAATCCAGAACCTATTAAAGGAGCACAAGAGTCTTTCAATAATCTGAATGAAGTCCTAACTGGATTGAAGGGGCTTTATCAGCAGACAGACAAACAATTAAAAGGCTTTAAACTTCCTAAATATTCATGGGATACTGAATTCCAATATCTAAGTCGTGAGGAAAATCTACATACTGAATTTGGTTTTTCACTTATACCGGCACTGCCTTCAAAAAATCTGTACCACTTTGGACTCAGCATACGGGAGGAGAAAATTGGCGTTGATTTTCAATACGCCTATAATTTTACAGACTACCTCCGAGGTAAATTCGGTTTCATGCGTTCTAATCTTGGTGCTGGGGTTGACCTACGGTTATTATCACGCAGGTTAGGCATCGGTCTGGAAGGCATTAGAATAACAAGTGACAGACCCGAACTGAATGCGGAAATGAGTTTCCGCTTCTTCCGTGGTGGACATGTTCTTTTCGGTGTCGAAAATTGGTGGAGTGACGAAAGACGTTGGACAACTGGGGTTAAGTGGATCACAAACGACTGGTAAGATAGTTTTTGATAGTCAGTTATCAGAGAGCGGGTTGTTATGGCAAGAACAAAACACAAATTTGTCTGCCAAGAATGCGGGTATACTACACCGAGAGCACTTGGGAAATGTCCTGGATGTGAAGCGTGGGATAGTTTTGCTGAAGAGACAGAACTTGTGACCACATCCCCATTACATCGAAGTATAAACCAACGCACGAGCCAACCAGAGTTAATTTCTGACGTTTCGGTGGAGGATGTAGAACGGCAACTTACAGGAATGCCCGAATTTGATGGTGTGCTTGGCGGTGGAATTGTTCCGGGTTCCGTTATTTTAATCGGGGGAGACCCAGGAATAGGTAAATCCACGCTTCTGTTGCAAGCAAGTGATGCATTAAGCCGCAAATATGGCAGTGTGCTCTATGTCACTGGTGAAGAATCGGTGAGTCAAACAAAAATTCGTTCAACCCGACTCGGTCTGAATTCCGATACTCTTTATGTATTGTGCGAAAATAACTTAGGAGAGATTCAAAGACATATTGAAAAACTGCAACCGCAAGCGGTTGTAATTGACTCTATTCAAGCAGTCTATCTATCTGATTTTCAGTCGGCACCGGGCAGTATTACACAGATTCGTGAATGCGCAGCACATCTTTTAATTTCTGCCAAGAATCAGGA
Organism: Candidatus Poribacteria bacterium; assembly: GCA_965219695.1. Classification (GTDB taxonomy): domain Bacteria; phylum Poribacteria; class WGA-4E; order WGA-4E; family WGA-3G; genus MSPOR6. The sequence goes on from CBDCOJ010000031.1 coordinate 270,905, forward strand.
CATACCGATGTTTCTCATCGGACATGTGACAAAAGAAGGCACATTAGCAGGCCCCCGAGTTTTAGAGCATATAGTCGACACAGTGCTCTATTTTGAAGGGGAACGGCACCATATATATCGCGTCCTACGTGCAGTTAAGAATCGGTTTGGCTCAACAAACGAACTCGGTATCTTTGAAATGCAGAACAAAGGACTTGTAGATGTCAAAAATCCGTCCCAACTCTTTTTGAGCAACAGAAAGGAGGAAGTCTCTGGTTCCGTTATCGTGTCAAGTATGGAAGGCACACGGCCACTGTTATTAGAAGTGCAAGCACTGGTCGTTTCAACTCACTACGGAACACCACGCAACACCGCAACAGGAATTGACCGAAATCGTGTCGCACTACTCACTGCAGTTTTGAATAAACGTATCGGGATAGATATAGGTGACTCAGACATCTTTGTAAACATTACTGGTGGGTTACGGGTTGATGAACCAGGTATTGATCTTGGCGTGTTAATGGCAATTATTTCTAACCATAGGAACATATCTATTGATCCACGAACGGTTGTAATTGGTGAAGTCGGATTGGGCGGCGAAATTCGACCAGTGCCTCATGTTGAAAGGCGAATCCGAGAAGCCGCAAAACTTGGATTTACGCGTGCAGTTTTTCCTGCTTACCACCAGAAAGGTTTAGAAATCAATGAAACAATTGAACTTATTGGTGTGAAAAACATCTTTGACAGTCTAAGTGCACTACTGTAATTGGAACACGAGTTCAACATAAGGATTTCAGTGCATCCATAGTTGAGTTAATGGTAAAATCAATTCTACCATGTTTACGAAAACAATATTTTCCAATGCAATAGATATAGCGAAACCCAAACAACTAAAAAACAAAATAAAGTCCCTGTCGATTAACAAACATATAGTTAGTAGATGTTGTCTTCGTAAGACAATGTTAAATGGCTTTTGATCTACAACATGGTTCAAACTATCAATCAAACATATTTCATTGCTTCCACTTGGCGCGGAGAAAGAACTATGCAAATTTGGGGTATTCGTATTTTTTTTATATTCGCAAGTGCTATCACCTTCTATTTCCCAAATACTAATCTTACTGACGCATTTATTGGGTTTGCCATTGCATGTATCCTCGTTGCAGGTGAAATATCCCTTCATGTGCCTGACATACGCAGATTTGTTTCAAGCGGTATTGGACTTGCGTTCGGTTTGTTGATTTCTCAAGGAGTACTCCAACTCCTCAATCAACCCGACTCAATCGTTCAAAACTCCACTCTAAAAATTGCTGTTACCCTCGGATTCGGCTATATTGGCATGGTGTGTGGCTACCATATATCCGAAAGTTTGCCAGTCGTGAGATTGCTGAACTCACATCGCTATATCCAAACGGGAACACCATTTGCAACAAACGATTCTAACGGATTTAAAATTTTAGATACAAGTGTTATTATTGATGGACGTATCCTTGAAATCTGCGAGACACAATTTATTGATGGAACGTTGTTAATTCCCCGGTTCGTTTTAAATGAACTACAAAATATAGCGGATTCAACCGAATTGCTCCGTAGAAATAAAGGACGGCGCGGTTTTGATATTTTACGTTCACTCCAAAATAGTCCGTCTATCGCTGTTGAAATTATAGAAGAAGATGTAACGCATCTGACTGAGGTAGATGCCAAACTGGTCCACCTCGCTCGAAAATATTTTGCCAAAATAATTACCAACGATTTAAATCTTAATAAAGTCGCTGAATTACAAGGTGTCACAGTACTAAATATCAACGAATTAGCAAATGCCATCCGTCCGATCGTAGTCGCTGGAGAAATTATTCAGGTTCATCTGCAGAAAGTTGGTAAAGAACTGAATCAAGGCGTAGGTTATCTTGATGACGGAACGATGGTTATCGTTGAAGATGGCAAACCCTACATCGGGCAAACGCTTGATGTTGTCGTTACACAGATGTTGCGAACCAGCACTGGGCAGATGATTTTCGCACGAAATGCGGATGAATCTTCCTCAGAAAAAGGATTCCGATGAGATGGTCACAGATAAACAGCAAAATATCTGTTCTTATCCCTGCTGCTGGGCAAGGCAAACGGATGGAATCGTCTGTTAAAAAGCCATATTTAATGTTAGCCGATAAACCAATTTTATCGCATACCATAGACCGCTTTGAGCAGAACAGTGTTATTGACGAGATATTTGTAATTGTAGATGAATCAGATTTTACGGTGTGCCGCGAAAACGTACTCGTCCCCTTCCGTTATAGAAAGGTTCGTGAGTTGGTCTCTGGTGGTGAAACTCGGCAAATCTCTGTATTCAACGGGCTTCGTGCACTTTCAGATGATGTTGATTTTGTCATTGTCCATGACGGTGTGCGTCCGTTTATAGACGATAAAATTATCTTTGAATGTCTTGAAGCATCAGCGGAATGGGGTGCTGCTGTCTCCGCTGTACCAGTGAAGGAGACTATTAAAGCCGTAAACGAAGAACTATTTGTTGATCATACGCCTCAACGGGATCAGTTATGGCAAGTACAGACACCACAAGTCTTTCGGAAATCACTAATAATAGAGGCACACAAAAAGGCAATCCAAGATAGAATCAATGCACCGGATGACGCCGCATTGATCGAAAATCTGGGATCCCCTGTAAAATTGGTTATGGGGAGTTACAAAAATGTGAAACTTACAACTCCAGGGGATTTGCGGATAGCTGAGACTTTACTAAATGATGGGATATAAGGTATAATATCTCATAGAGATTTCCTGAAAGAATCTATCAAAATGAGAGTAGGGACCGGTTACGACATTCATCGACTTATTGAAAATAGAAAATTGATTTTGGGAGGCGTAGAAATCCCCTATCATTTAGGATTGTTGGGACATTCAGATGCAGACGTGTTGACACACGCCATTTGCGATGCAATTTTAGGGGCAGCATCACTGGGCGATATTGGAACACACTTTCCAGATACTGACCCAAGTTACGCTGAAATAGATAGTCAATTTTTCCTGCGCGCTGTCGCAAAAAAGATTAAAGAGTTAGGCTACACAATTGAAAATGTTGATAGCACAGTAATTGCACAACAACCAAAGTTAGCACCCTATATCTCAGAAATGCGTAGTGTACTCGCAAAAACATTGGACATCTCAGAAGCACAAGTAAGTGTCAAAGCCACAACCGCAGAAGGTTTAGGTATTGTTGGTGAAGAAAAGGCAATTGTTGCTCAAGCAATTGCATGTCTCACAAAAGCCTAATTCCGTAGTGTCATAAGCATAAACAAAAAACGAAGGGATAGCGAATGGGATTAAAGATATATAATTCCCTGAGTCGACAACTTGAGGAGTTTTCTCCGTTGAAGGAAGGGCATGTCTCAATGTATAGTTGTGGTCCTACCGTCTACGACTATATCCATATTGGTAATGCCCGCACGGCACTCGTCACCGATATTATACGTCGGTATCTCACCTATAAAGGGTATACTGTCAAGTTAGTTCAAAATCTGACAGATATTGATGACAAAATCATCGCTCGTGCGCAAACACTTGGAACCAGCCCGAGCCAACTTGCACATACAAACGGTGAGGCATACTTTGAGGACACGCAACGACTCGGCATCCAACTTGCGGATGTGCATCCCAAAGCGACAGAACACATCCCTGAGATGATTGACTTGATTCAAACGCTCATTGACAAAGGTGCCGCTTATGTTGTTGATGGAAGTGTCTATTATCGCGTTAATTCCTTTAACGAATACGGCAAATTGTCGCGCCGAAAACCTGAAGATTTGCTGGCAGGCGCGCGCGTTGAAGTAGATGAACGCAAAGAAGATCCACGCGATTTTGACATGTGGAAGGCAGCGAAACCCGGCGAACCTTATTGGGATAGCCCTTGGGGACCAGGAAGACCTGGCTGGCACATTGAATGTTCATCTATGGCGATGAAACATCTTGGCGAAACGATTGATATTCATGCTGGTGGTGAAGACTTACTGTTTCCACATCACGAAAACGAAATCGCGCAAAGTGAATTGGCAACAGGTAAACCTTTCGCCCGTTACTGGGTTCATGTCGCTTTCCTAAAAATAAATGGCACGAGAATGGGTAAATCTGAACAAAACTTTATTTTTTTGCGGGATGCCTTAGACAAATACCCCGCTGAGGTAATCCGTCATTTCCTCATTTCTGCCCATTATCGACATCCACTTGATTACAGTTTAGAAAGTTTACAAAAATCCGAATCTGCCCTCAGACGCTTAAAAAACTGTTTAGAAGCGTTGAAAAAATATGAAGAAGAAACACCAGAAGTTACTGACGGAAATAGCTCCACACCACGCGACGTTTCCGATGCAGACGCTGCCCTTCTTTCCGCTATAGAAACCATGCAATCGCAATTTACTGATGCTATGGATAACGATTTCAATACGGCACAAGGAATGGGAACAATTTTCTCACTTGTCAGTCAAATCAATAGGGGGCTTGGAACATCTAATGAGGTATCCCAGCAAACTTTCGCGCAAGCTTACAAGGTTTTAAGCGAAACTTGTCAAGTACTCGGAATCTATATGATGGGTGAACAAGATACTGCAGGCACTGCTGAATTTCTCAATCCACTGCTTGAACTTCTGTTAGAGATAAGACAAGACGCTCGGAGCCAGAAAGATTGGGATACATCCGATAAGATTCGCGATCGACTTAAACAACTAAATATTGAAATCCAAGACACCCGTGAAGGGGCTACTTGGAAATTTGTATCGTAACTACAACATAGTGCTTCGTCAAGTAATAATTGATGAACTTTGAAAGTAGTCGGGAATCGGAGTTCCCTCCTACCAAAAGCGATCCATCGGTAGGAGCGATCTCCGAATCGCGACCTATTATAATATGTTGACGAAGCAATAGACCATTTTTAAAAATACTTATTTTTGAGCAAATTTGGTAAATTTACTAAAAACTGTACACACTAATATAGGCGTGTATTTAAGGAGTTACAAAATGCTTTTTAGAATTACTATTTTCTTCTCGCTGATCTGCTTCTCTGTTGTTATGATAGGTTGTGCTGCCTTGTTTTCCGAACAAGAATGGAGCGACAACTACGCGCTACTTGAAGGCACGAGTGCAACAAGTCCTCAAATGATTGATGGCAATATGAACACCATTGGGGAATCAAGCTTTCCAGTAGAGGCTACTTTCGGTTCAAACCCACCCTCTGAAGTTATCATCACGCTACCCGAAAAAAAGGTCATCCGTCGAATTGTGATCCATTCCGACAACATCAAGACATTTGATATCTTTGCTGATAAAGGGGGTATCATCGTCGAACAAGACTGGAAATTGATTAAGGATGTTAAAAGTGTTAAAACAAATCCGATTGAGATTCCTGTTTTAGTTCCATTTCCTACCAACCGAATTCGGGTTAGGATTTTATCAACATCGGATGACGCAAACTTGAAACGGAGGCAGCGTGCACGTACCGGAGGTAGAGTCTTTTATGGTGAGAACCGTCGTGCGCAAGCTAAAATCCGAGAGATTGAACTTTTCGGCTATAAAACTGTTGAGCAAACGCGGGAAAGTAGTGCGGCTGAAACCCGTGACAAAGAACTTGATGATTTATTAGAAATAGAATAGCGGAATTTCAAGGCAGCCGTTGGAAAAACACTGCCTTGAAATTTTACCAAATATTGCATAATTTCAGGACTTACGCAATTTTCAAGATTTTTGCAATAACTATAGCTAAAATGGTGTAATTTTTATCAGAATTCTGAATCATCAGCGCGTTTCCAAAACGCCAAATCAAGAAATCAACGGTATGAATGACGTTTAGTCATTCCCCGGGTATGAATGACGTTTAGGCATTCCCCGCCTACCATTTGTGCGTAAGTCCTGATGATAAACATTATAAGGAGGCATACATGCGTTTTGGATTATTTGCTATAATTTTTTGTTGGATACTTGGGTTGTCAGGATGCATCCTTGCATCAAACCCATCATTTAACCGAAGTGAGAATGTTGCAGTCATAGCTGCGAGTACTGATTCAAAGTTAAATGATGAGAATTTATATACCGAAGGAGAAACCACGACTATACGTGAAGATGCAAGGGATATTGCTTCACAACAAGAATCAGATAATTTCACCGAGGCAGTCTTAAGCTGGAATATTCCTCAGACGATCCAACAAGTTGTCATTATGGCAAAAGAGGGACAATTAGAATTCTTTGAGATTCAATATATGGATGACGATGGAAAGTGGGTGACAGTAAATCAAGTACGCGATAACATGCGTGCTGAATATAAATTTACTCTCAGAGATCCAATCGTAACGAAGAAGTTTCGCTTAAAAGTGCCGCGTAGATGGGATTCGCGACGCGTTGGCGGGCAAAGCCGTTCAAAACGATCTGAAACTGGTGCCCCTACTGCCGCAGAGTATAGGAAAATTCAGGAGATAGAACTCTATTATGCACTGCCAACACCTGCTGCTGAAGCATCATCCACGCAGTGAATACAGTTGGCACCAGGTTCATTTCCTCAAAAGCCGTAGGATTACACAAACTGTATGCTACGCCTTTTACGGTATATAGAGCGTATCTCATAAATAGGATTTGTTGGTTCGTTATGAGTTGATTCTCTTTGTAGGAGGGAACTCCGATTCCCGACAGGTCGCGATTCGGAGATCGCTCCTACAGGATTTTGAAATCCGGTTTTCAAAGCCTTCCAACTATTTATGAGATAGGTTGTAGTAGATTTTAGAAATTCTTGAACACTTTTAAGCTGTAGGAGGGAACTCTGGTGAATACCAAAAGGTATTCATACCTTTGATTTCTTGATTTGGATTCCCGACTATCAAGGCGTTTCGTCGCGATTCGGAGATCGCTCCTACAAGAGACGTGTAAACTTATTTTCTAATCCACCATAATATAAACGATGTTATCTCAGGAAACCACGAATCTTCTCCATCTCAACCTAATTCAAGGTATTGGACCAAAAACCGTTCAATTCTTGATCAAAATTTTGGGCAGTGCTGAAAAAGTGTTGACTGCTTCTTCGCAAGAATTGCAAAAAATTGAAGGTCTTACGCCATCAGCACGTGAGCGATTGATCCACAAAAAACTCGGATGTCCATTAGAACGCGAATTGGAACTGATACACGAATTTGGATGTCAAATTGTAACGTTCTATGATGCGGCATATCCGCCGCTGTTGAAGGAGATTGATACGCCACCCCTTCTACTCTACGTCAGAGGAGAACTGAAGCCAGAAGATGCATTGAGCATTGCGCTTGTTGGGTCTCGGCAAGCAAAAGACTATGGGCGACGCGTCAGTTACCAACTAAGCTACCAACTCGCTAAACGCGGTTTGACGGTAATAAGTGGGTTCGCAAAGGGAATAGATACCTGTGCACACCGAGGCGCACTTGAGGCAAGTGGTCGAACAATTGCTGTCATGGGAAATGGACTCAGCCTTATCTATCCTGCAGCTAATAGTGAATTGGTTGATAAAGTCATAGAGTCCGGTGCGTTGATCTCCGAATTCCCGATGGGTATGAAACCGAGGTCAGAAAACTTTCCCAGACGCAACCGCATCATTAGCGGATTGACGCTCGGAACCGTTGTGGTAGAGGCATCAAATCGGAGTGGTGCACTGATTACCGCACGACTCGCAAGTGAGCAAGGCAGAGAGGTATTCGCTGTACCAGGGGAAATCTTCTCTGAATTATCAACTGGCACACATAGATTGATTGATAACGGCGCGAAACTTATCAGCACTGTGGATGATTTGTTAGAAGCATTACCGCAGCATGCCTTACGTCAAGTATCTGCCCTTACACCAGGGTCAGAAAAAGCATCAGCAATTCCTGAAATACCGTCCGCTGAGAAAAGCGATCTTGATCAAACAAGCATCACCACTCCAAAAACAACCGCTACAGAAAAGAAAACGACTGTCCCCGTAGTTCCGCCACCAGATTTAACAACTGATGAAAAAACGGTGTTCAATGCGATTGAAATCCCTTCATCGCATATTGATACTATTGTTCGCACAACGCAGCTACCAATTAGCCAAGTTTCAAGTCTACTCTTGATGCTGGAACTCAAAGGGGCTATTCAGCAATTGCCAGGGAAACAGTTCACTAAAACCGTATAAGAGGATTATTTTGTGAATTCAACAGAATTAGATTTCGAAAAATCTCTCATTGAATTAGAACGTCATCTCACACAACTGGATGCTTTCGCGGAAGAACATCCTGAGTTAGACCTCACAGAAGGTATTGCAGCGCTAAAACAGAATGCCGACACGCTTACAAAGCAGACCTTCCAAAAGCTGAGCCGCTGGGATAAAGTGCGCTTAGCGCGGCATCCGCAACGACCACAAGCCTCTTTGTATATCAACGAACTTCTTGAAGAACCTGTTGAACTTCATAGTGATAAGTTGTATGGAGATGACCGAGCACTCATTGGGGGTTTTGCATGGTTTGATGAACAACCTGTTGTCTACCTTGCACAACAGAAAGGCACAAACCTTGAAGAACGGCAGGAGATGAACTTCGGTTATACACACCCAGAAGGTTACCGAAAAGCGAGACGTTTGATGCAGTTAGCAAACAAATTCAACCGTCCTTTAATCTGCTTTGTTGATACACCAGGGGCACATTTTGATCTCCGTTCAGAAGAATATGGACAAGCGTCAGCAATCGCTGAAAATCTCGCTGAGATGATGCAGATGTGTGTCCCAATCCTTGTCGTTATTATCGGTGAAGGTGGCAGCGGCGGCGCATTGGCAATAGCAGTCGGAAATCGCGTGCTGATGATGGAATACGCTGTCTACTGCGTTGCCCCACCAGAAGCATGCAGCGGTATCGTATGGAAAGACAAAGGCGAACACGCCCCCGAAGCAACCGAAGGCTATAAACCAACTGCCCCAGACCTACTTAAGTTAGACATCATTGACCAAGTTATTCGCGAACCTCTCGGTGGTGCACATAGAAACCCTGACGCTGCAGTACGAAACGTCAAACGCGCAATGCGGAAGCATCTTACAGAATTAATGGAGATGACGGAGAAACAACTAATTGAACAACGTTATGAACGCTACCGAAATCTCGGACTTTATGGGGAAGATGAAGTTAACCGCACATGAAGATCCGAAGCATCACTACAGGCATACCTAACCCTTTTTTTCGCTCCTACCTCAAACAGGCAGCCGAATTTAACACCGCATGCCGATCCCACTTTGAAGCAAACGGCTATGAGGTCCAGTCAACACGCGTAAGTTGTCAAATCTGGAATGAAGCACGAGATGTAGATACAATCCTTAAGTTAGAGTCTAATACCAAAACATTAGGGATTGAATTCCTCAGTTTAGGCACAATCTCTCCAGAGGCACAACACACCGTAGAACACCTTGAACTTCTCACCGATGTAATTGTCCAAAGTGAATCCCTTTTTGCCACGACTACCATTACAACACAATCTGGACAGGTTGACTCAGACATCACCGAAAGCACTGCGAACATCATTCAAGAGATAGCGCACCAAACTGATGATGGTTACGGCAACCTCCGCTTTGCGGCGTTGATGAATTGTCCACCAAATACCCCCTTCTTCCCAGCTGCTTTCTGGCACGATACAAGAACTAACTTCGGCATAGGATGGCAAGCAGCAGACCTTGTACAACACGCTTTCACTGGTACCCCGAATTTAGAAACTGCCATGCAAAACTTGAAAACAGTTATGGAAGCAGAAGGACAAAAAATTGTCTCGCTGGCACAGAGGTTCGCACAAAAATGGGGTATAAAGTTTGTTGGCATTGACGTATCGCCTGCACCGATGGGTGATGAAAGCATCGCTTATGCAATGGAACAACAATTAGCAGGACACTTTGGTGAACGCGGCACCTTGACAGTTGCAGCAGGTATAACGCAAACGCTGCGCTCACTCTCCCTACCGCTGTGTGGGTATTCAGGATTAATGCTCCCTGTCCTTGAAGATGTCGGATTGGGCAAACGCAGTGAGGAAGGTCTTTTCAATTTAGACAGTCTTTTACTCTATTCTACCGTTTGTGGAACTGGTTTAGATACAATTCCTATCCCTGGGGATACTACCACATCTCAGATAGCCGCTATTCTAACTGACGTTGCCACCCTCTCATCACAACTTAACAAACCGCTATCGGTCCGCCTTTTCCCCGTTCCTGGACTCAAAGCTGGTGATATGACGCAGTTTCAGTCTCCGTATCTCACAAATACTGCTGTAATGCAGATATAGACAAATTTAGAACAAAATATAAACTTTTCAGTGTTTAAAGTTGTGAGAGACTCTTGTAGGAGGGCCTTGTAAGCCCGATTTATGTCTATGATATTGAATGTCCCTTTGAACTTTTTCCTTGCGAATTGTCATAGCCTTTGGTATGATGGCATAAATTAAGTCTAACGAATGTTGTCTACCGAATCAATATACATCGGAGGTGCTTCACTATGTATATGCGGCATTGGTTACAAAGTCCTTCAAGCCTTACACACGGCAACATCATCAAACGTGAAATCTTTAGCAAACAAACAGAGGAAAATTCAGATAAAGAAGGGGCAATACTCAGATATGTTGATAGTTTCTCCCGATGCTATCTTGAACCGCGAATTGCTTCAGTTCCTACTTCATTAGATGATCGACAACTTATTTTCTACATCGTTGACGGTTCTGGTGTATTTGAGGCAGGTGATTTAAAGCAACAGGTTACGGAAGGCGATGCAATCCTAATTCCTCCAGGGCTTTCCCATGTCTTGAATAATCCAGAGAACACGCCATTAGAATTCCTGATGTTAGAAGAGGTTATTCCTGATGGCGTGGAGGCACCACGTAAGGACGCACTTATCAGAAACTACCGCGAACGTCCTTTAAGTCAAGGACATTGGACACACCTCGTACATCCAATTTTTGGTCAAGACGACGGTTTGGTGGTGCTGCATTCGGTGTTGGTAGTACGGATTGAAGCGATGCAAACGCCTGATACACATGGACACGGGCCGGATATGGACGAAGTATGGTATATGCTTGAAGGAAACGGCATCCATGTTGTCAGCAGAAATGTGTATCGTCAGATGCCCGGTGATGCAGTCTCTGTTGCGCCATCAAATCCAGGACATAGTCTCATCAATGATACAAATGAGCCACTAATAACTTTCTATTTCGCGCGGTATACTCGGTAAAAGGAATAACTATGAGTGACAAACCCCATGTATTGCTAATTTCCACAGATCATTGGCCCAACTCACTGCTCGGTGGCAATGGACATCCAAATATCCAAACACCAACACTCGACTCACTTGCACGTGCAGGCACTCGATTCACCAACGGATACAGCGAATGCCCTGTCTGCGTCCCAGCACGAAAAACGTTGATGACAGGCACAACGACACGCACACATAAAGACAGGGTTTTCAACGACAAAAAAGGAATAAACGGACTTCCAACAATCGCACAGACATTTCGGGATGCAGGATATCAGGCTTACGCGGTCGGAAAACTACATGTCTATCCGCAACGCGACCGCATCGGATTTGACGATGTGATTTTAGGTGAGGAAGGCAGATTACAATACGGTGCAGTTGACGACTATGAACTCTTTCTTGGAGATAGAGGATATGCCGGACAGCAATTCGCACACGGCATGTGTAACAACGATTATCTCAACCGTCCATGGCATCTTCCCGAAGATTGCCACGTCACAAACTGGAGCACTCAACAGATGGTGCGCATGATAAAACGACGTGATCCAACGCGACCCGGATTTTGGTTCTTGTCCTATTGCCATCCGCACCCACCTTTAGCACCGCTGCAGTGTTACATGGATATGTACCGAGATATTGATATAGACATGCCTTATCACGGTAAATGGTCTAAAGACACGGACAAACTACCGTTACCCCTCAAATCCCGTCAGATGCAGGATGCACGATACAATGAAAATCTAATCCGTTCCGCACGGCAGGCATTTTACGCACTCTGCACACATATTGACCATCAATTACGCGTTGTTATCGGAACACTACGCGAAGAAGGGTTATTGAACAACACCATTATTCTTTTTACCTCCGACCATGGCGATATGCTTGGCAATCATCGGATGTGGGCAAAACGCCTCTATTATGAAGATTCTGCCAATGTGCCAATGATTCTTGTTGGCACTGCAGGTGATGACAGAGTCGGACACCATAGAGTAGATGATAGACTCGTCGGATGGCAAGACGTTATGCCGACACTGCTCCATCTTGCAGGGGTTGATATTCCAGATACTGTTGATGGAATGCCAATGGTAGGCGACAAAAAACGGGAATGGTTATACGGTGAAGTTGGCGATGGAAATAGCGGCACCCGAATGATACATGAAGGACGCTACAAACTTATCTACTACGCCACTGGAAACTACCGACAACTCTTTGATTTGGAGGAGGATCCCAGAGAGTTAAACGACCTATCCAATTCGTCCGAGCATGCTGAAATCCTTGAGCGATTGACGAACCTCCTGATAGGTGAACTCTATGGAGGCGATGAAAAATGGGTACAAGATGGTGAACTTGTTGGCTTACCTGACAGAGAGTATCGACCATCTGCAAACCGTAGTTTATCTGGGCAGCGTGGACTTCACTGGCCTCAGTCTCCGTCTACTGGACGTTGAATGTTTTTACTATAGTATGGTATTCTTTGTATGGGTTGATTAAAGACGTTGCAACACTCAATTTTGGAGATGAATGATGAATTTCAGTGACGAGGAAATCAAACGCCACATGCGTTTAGGTGAAGATAGCCACTGGGAATTCAAGGAAATTGTGTTTTCTGGAAACAAGCCAAAGAGTCCCAGTCGTGACGATCTGGCTGACGAACTCGCTGCATTTGCTAATACGGATGGTGGTGTGGTTTTATGCGGTGTGACCGATAGCCGTGATGTTCAAGGCATGTCGCGCGAGCAGATGGACAAATTGGAGATGTTGCTTGTAGAGATTTGCACTGACACGATTAAACCCTCAATTCGCCCTACTATTTTTCGTAGAGAAATAGAGGAAGGAAAACCATCCCTCCTCGTTGAAGTACCACAAGGATATGCATTGCACAATAGTCCAGGTGGCAGCTTTCATCGCGTCGGCAGCTCAAAACGCCAAATGACGACCGATGAGCAGCTACGTCTTGCACAGAAGCGCGCACAGTCACGCTTCCTCTGGTTTGACAAACAACCAGTTCCGGGAACAGGTTTTGGATCATTGGATGAATCTCTTTGGAAACCATTATTGAGTGCCGAAGGTGCTGCCTTTCCTGAATTAGCACTGGAGAAAATGGGACTCCTAACTGACGACGAAAACGGAACTACGCGCGCTACAGTCGCAGGGGTTCTCTTATGCACCCGTTCTCCTGAAGAATGGCTCCCCAATGCCTGCATCTCTGCGACTTGTTATCAAGGTGAAGACCGTGCATCTGGACAGATAGATGCTCAAACCATTACAGGTCCGTTGAACCGACAAATTGCTGAGGCAGTGACTTTCGCGGTACGTAACATGCGCGTTGGCGCATACAAAAACCCCGCTCGTACTGACTTGCCACAATACAGCGAAAAAGCTCTGTTTGAAGCCATCGTCAACGCGGCTGCACATCGCGACTACGCAATTCAGGGTAGTAAGATTCGCCTATCAATGTTTGCAGATCGCACTGAAATAATCTCTCCCGGAGGTTTGCCAAACAATCTGACTATTGAAAGCATGGATGTTCGCCAATCAACACGAAACGAAGCACTCACTTCGATGCTTGGAAGAATGTCTGTTGGGAATATACATGGTTCGGGTGACCGACAATTTTTCATGGAGAGACGGGGAGATGGTGTACCAATTATCAAACGTGAAACAGAAGCATTAAGTGGGGAATTGCCCAAGTATCAACTCATTGACGATTCAGACCTTATTCTTACAATTCCGGCAGCGGACACAAATGTGACACCATCGACAGCAATTATCCTCTGTCACCACGAAGGTTCTGCCTTATCAGAAATTGAGTTGTTGGTACTGTTTCCGAATAAAACATGGAAACATGCAACTACCGACGAAAATGGAGAAGCACAAATTGATCTACACACGACGCACCTTCCGATGAAGGTGTTCGCAGCGGCTCCGGGTTATGCGGCACTTCTTGAAAATGACTGGGTGCCAGCGAAAGGTGGACTTTCACTTGAGATGCAGAGTCTTCAAGATGGAGGTTCAGTAATTTTTCTCGAAGCAACGGGTAAAATTCCAGGTCTATCTGGACATTTGAATCCTAAACGTGATTCTCGTGACCGAACCTATTTATATGCTTCCAACATCGCTATTAACGAAGGAAAGCCACAGCCAGTTCATTTTGTTCTGGGGGACGATTTACATCTCACCGATGCTTACGGAACAGAATTAATAGTGCGTATCGTTGAGATTATTGGTAAATCAGTCCTACTGGAATATCGCTCATGCAGCAAATGAATGAAAATGACATAAATAGATTCGTTTCATACAACCTTGACAAAATCACTTGAATGCGTTACACTTATTATCATTAAAAACATCCCGCATTCAAATGCGGAATATCTATGAGGGAGAAAAATGTTAGCAGAAATACGTCACAGAGAAGGTGTTATTATTATACGTCCCACTGGTCGCATGATCGGTGCAGCAAATGTCGAAATTAGGCAACAAATTCATGAAGAGCTTGAAGAGCACTTCGATTCACCAAAGGTCATCTTTAACCTTGAGGAAGTTACTCGAATGGATAGTAGCGGCTTAGGAACACTCGTTTCCGTGCACGTCACTATTACTCGTAAAGGTGGACGCACTGCTCTCGTTAACGCAGGCGCGCATATCAGAAACCTACTCGTGCTTGGAAGGTTAGCGACCGTTTTTGAGAATTACGACAGTGAAGAGGAAGCAATCCTTGAACTGAGTGCAGACAAGAGTGAATAATCATTATATCTTGAATGGCAATCAGTAACTGAAATGTAATTACCCAAATACGATACGAAGGAGATCTATGGCAAATCAGAACGACCTTACACTGACTGTTGACGCAGGTTTCCATGATCGGGATGGATGCCCTGTTGTCGTCAATATTGATCATCCCGAAATTAGTAAATTTTCTGACAAAGATGTCATTCTAACGGATTCAGAGAGCGGAGATGTTATCTCTGCGCAATGCTACACGAATGCTGATGGCACATCTACTACTTTAGCATGGATACTTGACGGTCTCGCCGCTGGCGCCTCACGCACCTATACGCTTTCAGAGGGAACCGTTGGTAGTGAAGCAGGTGTTGAATTAAAAGAAGAGTCTGAAACGATTGACATTACGCTCAACGGCAGACCTTTTACAACGTTCCGCTACAGTAAAACACAGTATCGCCCCTATTTCTTTCCAGTATTAGGACCAAATGGCTGTGAAGTAACACGTGGTGAAACAAGCGACATCTCAAAAGACCACGTCCATCACCGTTCGCTATACGTTGCTTACGGTGAAGTCAATGATATTGACTTGTGGGGTGAAGGTAGCAATTCTGGTAGAGTAGTTCATCAAAATTTCACACAAAAACATGGTGGTGCCGTTGTCAGTAGAATTTATACTGACAACAACTGGGAAACAAAAGATGGTGAATTATTGATGACGGATAAACAGAATTTCCGTATCTACAACCTGCCTGAGGATGGAGCTGTTGTCGACCTTGATTTAAGTTTTATTGCCTCTGCTGGTGATGTCCATTTTGGCGACACTAAAGAGGGCGGCATTATGTCAATTCGGGTGCATCCGTCAATGAATGCGTCAGACGGTGGAAAGATAGAAAATGCTTTTGGCGGTATCAACGAAGGAGAAACTTGGGGTAAACGTGCCAATTGGTGCGATTATTCTGGTGTCGTTGATGGTACGCCTGTTGGACTCGCTGTATTTGATCACATTGTCAATCCGCGATATCCGACATATTGGCATGTCCGCAACTATGGATTGATGGGAAGTAACATTTTCGGAAGCGGCACGTTTGAACGTGACTCATCCAAAGATGGTTCTTATACGCTAAATGAGGGTGAGGAGATGCACTTCCAATTCCGTGTGCTTATCCATGCAGGTGATGCTACTGTCGGCAAGGTCGCACAGAAGTATCACGATTTCATCAACCCACCAACTGTTGAAATTTTCTGATAAATTGTGCCTCTTGGTTATTCCAATGAAATGTAGTAACAAATAAATATTAAAGGCATTTATCATGGACAGGACTTACGCAACATGATTGACACATATACCTCAACTGACTAATATAGTCTGTAAGGAGGTTCATAAAGATGCCAAAACCGTCACGTCTTGATTATTGTCAATATCTACTCACGACCCCTGTCAACTATACGCTAACTCATTTTGCGGATCACTGTGAGCAGTTCAGTCATGATCAAATTAATCGTTATCTTGCTGGTGATCGTTTGCCACCCCGTTATGTATGGGAGAGTGTCAAACCGCACTTGGAGCAAACATCCAATGGATATATCATCTTTGATGATACTATTTTAGATAAAAAGCACGCGAAAAAGATAGCACTTGCTCAAAAACAATATAGCGGAAACGCTCACTCTACGATAAATGGCATAGGTGTTGTCACCTGTGTGTATGTCAACCCGGAGTTAGACCGGTATTGGATTATTGATTTTCGCATCTATGATAAGCAAGGTGATGGCAAATCTAAATTAGATCACGCTCGTGACATGCTTGATGTTTTAGTGAACGCCCGCGATGTTGCTTTTAGCACGGTGTTGATGGACAGTTGGTATGCCAGCAAAGCGTTTATGTTATTCATTGAAAGTCTCGGTAAAAAGTATTATTGTCCACTCAAAAGAAATAGGCTCGTTGATGATTCTAACGACACGAAACCATATCAACGCATTGACAGCTTAGAGTGGAGCGATACAGAACAGCAGTCAGGCAAACGCGTGAAGATCAACAAGTTTCCGAAAAATCATAAGGTGAAAGTGTTCCGGGTGGTGTCTAAAAGACGCACGGATTATGTTGCTACAAATGACCATAACCAATCGGATGTGTCCGCTGTGCGACAGGTGTGTAGCGCACGCTGGAAGATTGAAGAATTTCACCGTGAAACGAAACAACTCACAGGGATCGAAAAATGCCAATGCCGTTTACCCCGTATTGTTAGAAACCACATCACTTGTGCTGTTTTAGTATGGATTTATCTCAGGCAAAAAGCTTATGAAACTGGGCAAACGCTTTATCAAGTCAAAAATGGAATGTTTTCTGATTTTCTACGCCAACAACTAAAATCACCTACTCTAAATATGGCTGATGCGTAAGTCCTAATGGATCAAAACGATAACAAGCTGCAGAATATTCGGATACAGACTGATACAGAACCAATTTCTCAAAGGGATTTTTCGCTGAATGCCACTGAGGTTCCCAAAGTTGAAGTAATTTTTCGCAACCACAAGGAAAAGTTAATAGAACTTATTAGGGGTTACCGAATAGTCTTAGGATGTGTAGCTTGGTTAACTGACTTTGATGTCCTTGATGCTTTATCACTGAAGAGTGCTGTACAAATTATTGTGCAGAAAGAGGACTTCTTAAGACCTGATTCTGTTCAATCATCCAGTACAGAATTCTATATAAAATTGCGGAGGAAATATGATGCATTACCTTCGGTATATAATTGGTCTCAATTAGGAAGTGTCTTTTCTCAATTGATACCCGTTTCAGATTTAGAGAATCATCAAATCAATGCCGTTCGGTGCATGGGAAATCACAATAAAGATAAAGAACCCGCATCCCCGCGCATGCATCATAAATTTTTAATCTTTATGAATGGCTACGACAGCATTGAACCAATTGGTTCACCTCCTGAAGGTGGTCCAACTCTTTACGAGGAAGTAATTAAGGTAAAACCCACAATAGATAGTTGTGTTTGGACTGGAAGTTATAATATCACTTACAATGCAACAAAATCTCTTGAAAATGCAGTAGTACTTCATTGTCCAAATATCGTATATGCCTTTTATGAGGAATGGAGTCAGATCGCGTTATTGTCTGAATCGCTTGATTGGAAGACTCCTTGGTCCTGCCCGGAATGGATGGTTGACAGTGCTTTACCTCCTGATTTTTATGACGGTATTAGGACCGGACGAATTTCATAAAAGATTGATTTTACTATATACTGACAATGCTTATTTGCTGACCGACAAGAATGTAATCAGAGAAAAGATTCTTACTACTATTACTTTTTGTTTCTTACAAGGAGACCGATATATGGCAATACCAACTATTCATGTTGGCTGTACACATTTCGCACACGGACGTTTACAAGCACAAGTCAATTCACACGGGTTTGAACCTGTTGCGTGCGTAGACATCAACATTGAAGCTGCAAAAAAAGGTGTCGAATCAATAAACGGTGCGCCTGAAGGCTTATCAGAACGCATCTATACAACAATAACCGAAACAAAAGAGAAACACGACGCAGAAGCGTGTCTTATCTATGCATCAACAACAGTTCATGCAGAACTCATCGTTGAAAGTTTGAATCTCGGCATGCACACGCTCTGTGTCAAACCGATTGCGACAACACAAGCAGAATTCCACGACATCATCCAAGCACACAAGGCAAATCCCGGAACGATATTGGTGCAGGGACAAAACAAACGCTGGAATCCTGCTGCTGCAAAGATGCGCGAATGGCTCCGAGAAGAAGACGGCATCGGTGAAATGTTAGGTGGCGAGTGCCGATTCTGGATACGCCAAAATTTGTTCACCGGACCAGATTCTCGCCAACCTGATGCTTACGTTGATGGACTCTACTTCCACGCTGGCTGCAGTCATCAACTTGACCAACTTGTTGGAGCGAAAGGGCTGCCCAAGTACGTTACAGCACAGGTTCATAACCGGCGCGACCCAGCATTAGGACAGATTGATGCATGGGGCACTGCAGGTGGAAACGCCTTGATGGAATACGACAACGGCGCACCGTTCACGTATGCTGGCACACGTGCAGGACACATGGGAGCTTACGGATGGAGTGGCAGTTGGACATTCCACGGTGAAGAGGGAGACCTACGCAGAGATGGTGGACACCTGCAACTTTTCCGAACAGGACAAGAAATCGAAAATCTTACACTTCAAGACCTCCACGGTGGATTGATTGAAGATGACAGACTCCAATTTGATGCTTTTGCTGAAGCAATTGCTACCGGTAAAGACCGAGAATGGATTCAGGATAGCACACTCGGCACATGGATATTGATGGAAGCATGCAACGAATCTGCCCGAACACACGAACGGGTTGATGTAGAAGCATTTGCACAAAAGATGTTAGCTTAGTCGGGAGGCTTCAAATGCAATCACCACACGGCTCAGCCTTTCGTCCATCTGTAATGGGCAGCAACGGCATGGTTACATCCGGACACGCCCTTGCCTCACAAGCAGGCATCCAAACAATGATGGCAGGTGGAAACGCTGTTGACGCTGCTATAGCGACAGCCGCCGCACTCGGTGTCGTTGAACCTGCTGGTTCAGGGGTAGGTGGGGATGGGTTTATCCTCATCTATTGGGCGGAAACAGGTCAGGTCGCAGCGGTCAATGGAACGGGACCTGCCCCGCGCGCCGCAACGCGCGAAACCTATCTCAAAGATGGCGGCATTCCAATGAAAGGCATGCGAAGTGTTTCTGTTCCCGGACTTCTTGATGGGTGGCTGCTTGCACACGAACGTTACGGCACACTCAAGTTAGATGAAGTTTTTGCACCTGCAATTTCCCTCTGCGAAGAAGGATTTCCTGTGAGTCATAGACTCGCGGGAGGACTGAGAGGCGAAAACGCTCGTTTCGCTGCCGAACCAGACAGCCGTGCAATTTTCACAAACGATGGCGAACCAATCCCCGCAGGTGAACTCCTTGCAAATCCCAATCTCGGCATAACCCTCCGCAAAATTGCTAAAGATGGCAGAGATATATTCTACAAAGGCGAAATTGCTAAAACTATCGCTGAATTCAGCCATGCTCATGATGGACTATTAACAGCAGAAGACCTCGCAAACTTCCATGCACATTGGGACGATCCGATACACGTTAACTATCGCGGTTATGAAGTCTATGAAATGCCGCCTAATTCAAGCGGACATATCTTATTGCAGGAATTAAATGTTGTAGAATTGTTTGATCTACAAGCTTTGGGGTGTAACACTGTGGAAAGTGTGCATCTCATGGTTGAAGCGAAAAAACTCGCCTTTGCAGACAGGGAAAAATACATGGCAGACCCTAATTGGGTAGATGTTCCCATAGAAGGCATGTTATCTAAATCCTACGCCGCTGAACAGGCAAAACGGATTGATTTGGAGAAGGCGGCTGTTGATGTTCCCGCAGGTGGACCAGAGGCACACGAAGATACTACCTGTTTCTGCACTGCTGACCGCGCAGGAAATCTCGTCTGTGTGCTACAGAGTATTCAATCAGGTTTCGGTTCCAGTTTGGTAGCAGGCGACACAGGTATTCTGCTAAACAACCGAATGACCTATTGGCATTTGGAGGAAGACCACCCGAACTGCTTGATGCCGGGCAAACGTGTCCGCCACACAATGAACCCTGTCATCGTTACAAGAGATGGTAAACCAGTGTTAGCATGTGGAACACCGGGGGCGGACACACAGGTGCAAACGAACTTACAGTTAGTCACACATGCCCTTGACTTTGGGATGACACCACAAGAGGCAGTTTCTGCTCCGCGCTGGCGCAGTCTCCAAAACCCAATGGAATCCACAATTCCACACACTTGTTCTAATCACTTACAGTTAGAAACCCGTTTTTCGTCAGATGCTCAAGAAGGTTTAGCAGAAAGAGGACATGAACTCCAAATTGTTGGAGATTGGGGCGGCCCAGGGAGTGCGCAAATGATAAAAGTTCATCCCGAATCGGGCGCGCTTATCGGCGGATCTGATCCAAGAACTGACGGGTATGCTGTCACTTTTTAGAGAAATTGTTCTTTATACAAGGCAAGACTTGAACTCCAGGGCAAAGTTTTTTGTGAATTTTCAAATGCGTAGACATTAAATCATTTGTTATAAACCATCAGAGGTTAATTATGTATAGCAACACTATAAGATCTCTAATATATACCGTTCTTGTAATAATCTTTTGTCTTGCAGCACCAACAATTTGGGGTATTGATACTGTTCTGTTTGAAGAAGATTTTGAGGCAGTGAAACTTGAAGATAGTATAGAAGAGGCAGTTAAAGGAAAAGATGTCTGGTCAAATACACCACCTGAGGGCTGGGAAATCACGAACGAAAACCCCAAAGACCTCGGTATGCCCGAATGGCGAACATGGGCAATTGTTAACCTTGAGTGGTGGAGACAAACTGCAGGAGACCAAGAACGTAGTAAGTTCACTATGAAACAGAATGACGGTAAAGGCATAGGTAAAGGTGCTGTCGCAGACCCAGATGAATGGGATGATTGGGAAGTAAACGGTAAACCTGAGGCTAAAAGCGCATGGAATGGACACTTAATCACACCTCCCATTAATATCAAAGGGGCAGCTGCAGGTTCACTTGTTTTAACATTGGATTCCAGTTGGCGACCTGAAGATACGCAAACTGCTGAGATAACTGTGAGTTTTGACGGCGGTAAGGAAGAACGAATCTTATTGTTTGAGAGTTCCGGTGTGCAGACCCTTGTCACCATTCCTACTTTAAAGAAAAATGAGGAAAGATTAAACGATTTAGAACAGGTAAACGAAACTTTAGAAATACCGATTGACAATCCTGCGGATGCTACTGAAATGGTTGTTAGTTTCGGTGTCCTTGATGCCCGGAATGATTGGTGGTGGGCAATTGATAATATAAAGCTCATAAGCACTGCATTTGATGTAGAACCGAGAGGTAAATTAGCAGTGAGATGGGCAGAGATAAAATCCTTACAATAAACCTTTTCTGCTATATTGTGGGTAGCTCAACCCCTCTAAAATTCAGCAGAAATAACTTTTAGGAGAACGAATGAAAATTTTAGTCACGGGTGGCACAGGACGCATCGGATCAAACCTTACTAAAAAACTCTTGGAAAAGGGACACGAAATCCGTTGTTTTACCTATCCTGGCGATGCCAATCGTGTTGACAGGTGGAAAGGTAATGACAAAGTTGAAACCTTCCTCGGTGATCTGCGCGAATACGAAGATGTCAAAAAAGCCGTAGATGGCGTTGACGCCATCTACCATATTGCAGCAGCTTTTGGCGGTCCTTTTAACAACCGTGACTATTTGGCAATCAATGGGATGGGCACGCTCAATATTTTGGAATGTGTCCGCGAATTCAATAAAGACATTCATAGACTTGTATATGCATGCACAGAAGCTATATATTGGCAACTAACGGAAAAAGGCAGACTTTTCAACGAACTAATTACTGAAGATATGGTCGCCAAATACCACCACATGCCTTATTTCCTTACAAAGTGGATAGGTGAAGAACTTTGCATGACGTATCATCACCAATACGGTGTGCCTTCTACAGTGTTTCGGTTTGCTACTGTCATTGAACCGAGCGAATTTCTCAATGACGATGGATTACCCAAACTATTTGTCTTTAGCACTATCTATAACCGATACAAGAATTATAAAGGAAACGATCCAGCAGAATTAGAAACCGCAGAAGCAGTTATGAAAGCGTGGAACGGTGAAGAAAAATTCATACTCAAACGGAACCCTGATGGACGTCCTTACAAAGAGCATTTTGCCGATATACGTGATATTGTTCAGGGATTGGTCTTAGGAATAGAAAAGGATGCTGCAGTCGGTGAAGAATTCACCCTCGGTGGAAAAGGTGTTTTTAATTTTGAAGAGGTAATCCCTTATCTATGTGAACGCTATCAAAAGGATTACGCAGACATTAAACTTACCAACCCAAACTATTTTGAGTTTGACCTGACCAAAATCAGAACCTTATTAGATTTTGAACCGCAGCATGACATCGCAAGTATCCTTGATGCAGCGGAAGCAATGCGGCGTGGTGAAGATGTCGGCATCATCCCAACCGGTGTCCGATGGAATTGAATCTAAATTCCCTTGAAAACGACAAAAAAATGCGTTAAACTTAAAATCATAGGACGAATTTAGACCTTAAGTACTGAACTTGTGTAGGAGATGCACGATGAAAACAACATTTTGGAAGACATATCGGAATTGGGCAATTCTGCTTGCCTTCGCCTTTTTGGTAACGAGTTGTGCTACAGTTACAAAGATGACGACTAATGATAGACACGTCCATTCAAGCACAAAACACTTAGATAGGCATATTGATGCTGTGCTTAAACGAGAAGGACTTCAACCTTCAAGGCAGACAACAGATACCGAATTTCTGAGACGTATCCATTTAGACATGACAGGTAAAATTCCGACACCAGAAGAAGTGTTAGATTTTATTGACGACGGTTCACCTAATAAACGTGCAAAGAAAATTGATGAACTTATTGCGAGCAGAGAATCCGTTGATTTTTGGACACTGTTATGGGTGAATTGGTTAATCGGTAGGCGTGACGATGGTGATGATCACCGCATCGGTTTGAATGGCTGGGTAAACGAGGCACTTGAAACGAACATGCCTTACGATCAGTTCGTCAAAGAACTTGTCGCTGCTGATGGAGAAATACGTGACAACGCTGCAGGCAACTATGTCTTACGTTATGAAAGATCGCCTATCTTTTTAACTTCTCACACTTCTCGGTTGTTTCTCGGTCTACCGATGCAGTGTGCCGAATGCCACGATCATAAAACAGAGGCATGGCTACAAGAGGATTTCTACAGTATCGCCGCCTTCTTTACAGGCATTGAAAGTGAAGAAAAAGAAGAATATCAAGGCATGAATATGCTCGGTGATCCGAAGACGATGCGAAATTTCCTCATTAAAAATTCATCAAACGAGCGAATGGCTTCCTACGAATTCGACGGCACAAGAGAATCTGTCCCCCCGCGTTTCCTTGATAGTAATGAAGAATATAAAGGGGAACTCACCAAGAAGCGTCAAGCACTTGCAGAATGGATGACCGCAAAAACGAACCCTTACTTTAGCAAAGCTATCGTCAATCGGATATGGAAACATTTCATGGGACGCGCTTTTGTTGAACCTATTGACGGATTTGGAGAGGAATACCCCGCTACTAATCCTGAACTGTTAGCATGGTTAGCTGAGGATTTTGTCATTCACGGATACGATTTGCAACATCTAATGCGGACTATTCTCAATTCTAAAACGTATCAGCGCAGTTCAGAAACAAATAAGAATAATGAGGACGATGAAATCTATTACTCACACGCCTATATGAAACCCTTGAATGCTGA
Source organism: Candidatus Poribacteria bacterium (assembly GCA_965219695.1). GTDB lineage: Bacteria > Poribacteria > WGA-4E > WGA-4E > WGA-3G > MSPOR6. The sequence goes on from CBDCOJ010000031.1 coordinate 295,270, forward strand.
GCAGTTCTTCTATTCTCTTATGCAAGCCACAGGTTTTGAAAGATTACAAGAAATTGAAATGGGTGGTATAAAGCAAGGTGGTAAAGACCGGATAGAAATGCTACGATCGCTTGAATATAGGAAACGCGAACATCTCAATAAGTTTCTCTTTTTACTTGACAATGGTGAGATGGAAGAGATTGAGGCATTCAACGGTACCGTACCACAGGCACTCATGATGATTAATGGAGATATGGTGAATAATAGTGCTAATTACAAAGAACGCGGCACCTTCATCAACTATGTCCTTGATAATTGGCGAGACGCGATTGATCGTGTTGAGTTTATTTATCTCACTGTGCTGTCTCGCAAACCAACGAGTAAAGAACAAACCTATTTTCAACGTTATTTAGAACGAAGTCTATATAGAGACAAAGACTTAGCTTATGAAGACCTCTACTGGGTTTTACTGAATTCAGCAGAGTTCTCACTAAACCATTAAAGTCGCTGATGCGGTTTGCTAACCGTAACTATAAGAAAGGCGGTTTGCTAATCGACAAACCGCCTTTGCAAAAAGGAGCAGTATCAAATGAAAAGATATGGTATATTTGTCCTCCTATGTTGTTTTACCTTCGGCATTGCGACAGCTGCAATGTCACAAATCTACTTTGAGGATAATTTCGACAACACAAACGAATCTAAAAAGAAATGGGTTCCCTTGTGGGGCGAATGGGAATTCAAAAATAAAGAATATCATCAACTCTCAAATGATTCCAACTGCATGAGTATTATTGCAGATGATTTTTGGGATGAGGAATGGGTTGATTATACCTACGAGGTGCGTGGCAACAAAATTGGGGGTGCTGAAGGGTTCTTGATTATGTTTCGGTGTCAAGGCCCGATGAATCCCCGAGGAAAAGCACTTAAAGAACATCCACCGCGCATGCAGAAACAGGCTCAGTTAGAATATTGGTGGAATCTCGGTGGTTGGGGAAACACCCGCTCACAAGTAGAAGCGTGGGGAGGCGGCAAAGCTGGTGCACATAGCAATCACACCATTAAAACAGGTGACTGGTATACCGTCAAAATTGTCAATACACCCACCGGTTACACACTCTTTCTCAACGATGATGAGGTAGCAAAAATAGACGATGCTACCAGAGATGGTGTCGGACGGGTCGGTGTTGCAACGTGGTCTACCACGGCAAGATATGAAGACGTACTCGTTTACGGTCCCGACGGTCCGCTACCCGTTAATCCGAAAGGTAAAGTTGCCACCACTTGGGGACATCTCAAAGCCGGTAGATAAGTTTATTTCACTATTAAAAATGGAAGGCAGAACCATTGCGGATGGTCCTGCCTTTTTTGTTTTCTATCTATTTTTCTTGTAGGTGGGGCTGTTATTCCTCAGTCTCGCTATTTTCTCTGCGAAAACATTTGATCAGCGAAACACCTTCCTTCAACCTCTCTACCGAGCCGACTTCAACAATTTTCAAGATACCTCTCGCATTTAAAACCGATTCAAACTCAAAACGGTGCATTCCTGCAAACTCCGAGGCTCTCCCAAGTGTTACTTCCCCAACTTGATAGAGTTCAATTGCAGCATCAAGACGGGATTTCTTTTTGTTATGTACCAACTTCTCAAGGGCATCAATAATCAAAGTGTGAGAATCAGGATAAGGCCCAACTCCGATTAAGGCATCAACCTCTTTTTCAAGATCGGACGATTGAATTTCAATCCGTAGCATCAGGTATCACCTCCCCAAAACTTACAAAAAGTCAGATTCACAAGGACACCGCTCTGTCTTCGTCTGTCCGCTTGCGTCTATAGATAGCAAATATAGGATAACATATTCACCTGATATGTCAATTAGGGCAGATATATTCACAGGGTTATTTAGTTTTCTATTTTCTGGTATATTTTCCACATTTTAATATAAACTAATGCGTATGCAAAGTAGTAGGCACACTCCGTGGGTTTCCGTATACCCAAAAAGTGAAGCGGACGGAAACCCACGGAGCGTGCCTGCTACTTTAAATCAATGTTAAGTTGACACCTATAGAGTAGAGCACAAGCGAAACCCGACCTACGATATAAACTATCAGTAACACTCATTAACTGAAATTCTTAAAACTAAATACCCTGATATATTCAGATAATTAACGATATGACTTTTAACTAAAACTGTGCTATACTCAATAACATAAATCTTATGATATTTGGAGTTTAATATATTAATGAGTAATGAATGGGTTGTATATGAAGGTGGCGATGGTGCTGGTAAAGGCAAACATATTGTGCTGGTGAGCGGTGATGAGGAGTATCGTTCCGAAGAAGCGTTACCGATGTTGGGCAAAGTGTTAGCCACGCATCACGGCTTCCGATGCACCGTGCTGTTCGCTATCAATCCGGAAACAGGTGAGATAGACCCGAATGTGGTGTCGAACATACCCGGGTTGCATCATCTGGAGTCTGCGGATATGATGGTGTTGTTCACGCGTTTCCGTGAGTTGCCCGATGAACAGATGAAATATATCGTGGACTATACGAACGCGGGTAATGCTGTGATGGGGCTGCGCACTGCAACACACGCCTTTAATTATAAGGAAAACACTGATAGTCCCTACGCGAAATATAGTTTTAACAGTCAAGAATTTGATGGTGGCTACGGTCGGCAAGTGCTTGGTGAGACATGGATCAATCATCACGGACATCACGGCAAAGAGAGCGCACGCGGTGTGATTGACGAAGGGCACAAAGATCATCCTATACTTAAAGGTGTATCGGATATATGGGGCCCTTCGGATGTTTACGGTATTAAGGAATTGACGGGCGATGCACAGGTCTTGGTGCATGGACAAGTGCTCGTCGGTATGGAGCCGACAGATCCGCCAAAACCAGATATCTCCACAATGCCGTTGGCATGGATAAAGACGTACACAGGTGAATTAGGGAATACATCTCGTGTATTCAATACGACGATGGGCGCGTCTGTTGATTTAGAGAGCGAAGGGTTGCGGCGTCTGCTTGTCAACGGTTGTTATTGGGGTATGGGGTTGGAGGACGTTATCCCTGAGAAAAGCAATGTTGATTATGTCGGTGATTATGAACCGACGTTCTTTGGCTTCGGTACGTTTAAGAAGGGATTGAAACCTTCTGATCATGCGTTGTAGGAGAAACCTTTCTTGTTGGAGGGCTTTGTAAGCCCGATTTCATTCTTGTAGGTTGGGTTGAGGAACGAAACCCAACCTACGGGAAAGCCTACAATGTATTGGATTAGAGAGATAAAATACCACCCTCAACCAACATCGGCGCACCCGTCATATATCGGGATTCATCAGACGCCAAATAGACCGCTGCCCAAGCAATATCCTCCGGCTCACCGATACCCAACGGATGCATCGCTTCAATCTCCTTGTTGACAGCATCGGGGTCGTCCTGTTGTGCGATGAATTCTTGGTAAAGTTCAGTGTTAATCGTGCCGGGACAAAGGCTATTGACACGGATGTTGTCCTCTGCATACCGCACCGCCATGCTACGCGTGAGATGCACCACAGCAGCCTTTGAGGACGTATAGGCAGGATGCATCGGAAACCCAACATAAGCGGATTCACTCGCCATATTGATAATCGCACCGCCGCCTGCCTCACGCATCAACGGGATAACCGCACGCGAAACGAGATAGATACTCTTTACATTCACCGCGTATTGCCGATCCCAATCCGCCTCCGAAATATCCTCTAATTCACCAACGACTGCGATCCCCGCATTGTTAAACAGCACGTTAGGCATGCCGAGTTCAGATGTGGTCTGTTTCACTGCCTCTTGTATCTGCGTGGCATCGGTTACATCACATTTGCAGAAAATTGTGGTGCCATCTGCAGATTGTATCTGCTGTGCGACGTTTTCGCCGCGTTCGACGTTCACATCCCAGATAGCGACACCCGCGCCTTCTGCTGCAAAAAGTTCGGCACTCTTTGCACCGATACCGCGCGCTGCCCCTGTGATAATTGCGGTTTTATCTTTGAGTCGGTTTGGCATGTGTTTAGAAAGGTATTGAAATATTAATTTCTGTGGTAGGATTGTACACGGGTTTTCCTCGCACAACTATTTCAACTTCACAGTCTAATTTTCTAATTAGCGAAAATAAGTAGTCAACAGAAAAATCATCAAGCAAGCCATCATCCAGCAGGACAGAGAGTTCAGACTCGCTGAGGTCAAACATCTTGGCTGCGTCGCGCCGTTCAAGTCCACTTTCGGATATAATACCTTTAATTATTAAAGCAAGACGGGTTTTCGCGAGGTATTCCTCCGGATTAGGTATCTCCAAATCTCTAAATACATTGCCACTGCCTTTTTCAACTTTAATTTCTTCTTCAATCATTTTCTTTCTCCATTTGAGCATGGTTTTTTGCTATATTCAAACGTCTACGGATTAAATCAATTTCTTTCTTCGGTGTCTTTATTCCGCGCGTTGATTTCTTCTGGAAACAGTGCAGCACAAAAATCAACTCTCCGAGATTCACAGCATAAACAGTCCGATAGGTATTACGATTGTAATCTCTTGAAATTTCATATACTCCGGAAAAACCGCGTAAGGGTTTAGTTCTATGAGGCATCTCGCCTCCTTGTGCCTCCTCTAACGCATAACCGATTTTCTTGCGAACATCGGTTGGAAATTCTAAAAGCCTCTCTTTGGAGTCTCCAACCAAAAAACAGATCGCATTTGTTCCTCTGACATAAGCAAATTCTACCAAATCGGTTAGTACTTTGCAACACCTTTTTCAGACGATGTAGGATATAAAATAGAGCATTAGCGGCGGAAAAGGTTTATAGAAAACAACGTTACAATCCGCGCAAAATCTTAACCCATCGTTCCCATGCTTCCTTGGTAGCTTTTTTCTGTGCATCGTTTGCATCTTCCGCCATACCACGCCGCAAAAATGCATGACCAACACCTTTATAAATAACAGGTTCATACTTAACTTTTGCAGCATCCGCTGCTGCTTTTGTTGCATCAATTGTCGCATTGATACGGTTGTCGCTTTCACCATAGAACCCATATACCGGCGCTGAAATCTTGGATACATCCTCTACAGGTGGCGCGGAACCGTAAAACACAAATGCCCCAGCGATCTCATCAGAATGCACAGCATAACTAAACGTCTGCTTACCACCCCAACAGAATCCGGAGACTGCGACCTTATCGTTTGTTGAAGGCAAGTCGTGAACATATTTACGCACAGCGTCGAGGTCTGTCGTCACGCGTTCTGTTGTGAGTCCACGAATTGCACGCCGCACATCATCCCGAGAGGCAAAACTTTCTGTGCCGCCACCATCAGGTCCCATACCGGAAAGAAGGTCCGGGCAGATCGCGACAAATCCATCGGCGGCAAGTCTATCTGCGACAAGCCGAATCCAATCGGTTAACCCAAAAATTTCGTGGATGACGATGATAGCGGTTGCGGGTTCTTTCACTTCCGGGAAAACAATAAATGCGTTGAGTTCGTGTTTATCGGCAGCGGTGATTTTCACCCATTCCCCGTGACGCGGTGATTTCTCAAGTTCCTCTTTTATGGGGTCTGCATGACTGTCGGCAGCTACACTGCTTACCAAAAATGCACCGGTTACGAGGATAGTTAACATTAATACATGATAGATATTCATGATTGCTCCTTTAGTTGTTGGGTATTTTGTCTGAACAAGGATATTCCTGATAACAAAAAAGTTGGGTTTCGCTTCGCTCTACCCATAAGTGTCAACTTAAGAACAAATTCGTTGCAAATGGTAGGAGGGAACTCCGATTCCCGACTGCATAAGGGTCGCGATTCGGAGATCGCTCCTACAAAAGATATATTTCAAACATATCTGACTGCTAAATTGACACTTATGGGTTTCGCTTCGCTCTACCCAACCTACGGCACCATATACATATCAATTTGAAACTACTTCTGATTTGTTTTTGGGATGATGGATTCAACCACCTTTTGCAATTCAGTAGCGGGTATTGCTCCGTATAGGAAGAAATAGATATCACCGCTTGACCATGTGAATGCATGGGTTGCTCCGCGCTGATATCTCTGTACAGATGTGTTACCAATTTGAATTACATTCTCGCTTCGATTGCGATCGCCGCGGTTTCGAATATTGCCTGTCGTTTCAAATAGGTTGAAATCCAACAAGCCATCTGTATATTTTAATCGAATTGTATTTCTACCTCTCGTTTCATGTTTATACGGACTCTGAAGTTGAAAACCTGGGGGTAAATATTGCGGTTTAATCAGTTTTTTCTTAAGAACTTTTTCAGCTTCAGCGAGAGAAATGGGGTGGTAACTCCGTGGTATTGGCTTAATCTCCTTTTGAAAATTCTTCCATTTATTTTCGACGATTTTGGTGTCAAAACTAATGCGAGTATAAACGAACATATTTCGTAGGACACCAGCAGCGTCTAAATCTTCCACACGCAAAATAACGTTGTTTTTACGCGCGAAATAGATATGTTTTGTCGGTCTCCCTTCAAACTTTGGCTTAATAATTAGAAGGTCGGTTTCATGACCAGCGATTTTTTCTCCCCAACGTCGATGCTCCAATTCGTAGTTTTGTGCGATAAATTCAATTTCTTTTATAGAGAATTGGCTTCCCTGTCGTGCCCATCTAAAGTCTCTGCTTCTTCTATGATCGTCTCTTTCCCTATCTCTGTTTCTGTCGTCTCTATTTCTGTCGCGCCCATTTCTTTCATTAAATGCGCTCTGTCCACCAATAACAGATTCGACCTTCCGATAAGCGTCTTCTGCCTTTCTATGAATGACAATTTCCTCCATCGTCCGCACGCCGCGAGACGAACTGTATGTTTTTAGACGAAGTCCGACATAATCAACATCACCTTCTGCCTCTGCGATACGTTTAAGCGTAGCAACATCGGCAAAAAGAGGGGTGACTGCCAACAGAGAAATAATTAGTGCTAAAAAGCAGCAGGCGCGTAATGGTTTTGTTAACATAAGATCACCTATCGCATTTCTTAGGTCCACAGCGGGTTACTCACCCAGATACAGATTGAGCAACATTTCTGTATCTTCACCAATATCTTCAGTGTCAGTTGTGGGGTTGCTAAGCGGCGTTGCGACGTTTGATTTCAAGGGATTATTCGTGACCTCTTCTGTATGAACACCGAAATAAAAATCAAGGAGTTCATCGTATTGAGGGGCAGGCGAATATGTAAAGATGAAAAACGCAACGACGAAGCAGACCGTTGAAAAGGCGGTTGCGCCGACTGTGAAAGGACGGAATATCCAGCGCCTAACTATTGAGAGTAATTTATTCTGCGGTGCTGATTCGGTCTCTCGAATCATTGCCAAAACCGCATTTTTCATAGATGGCGCAGGATGCACGAGTTGAGAAATCTGTTGCCGGTTTTGCTTGAAACCTGCCAACATGTCTGCACATTCTTGGCAGTCGCGGAGGTGGTCATCCACCTGTTTGTGCATAGCCGGTGCTAATTCATTATCTAAATATGCCGATAGTTGTTTTTGGATACGTTCATGTTTCATTTTTCTGACTTCAATTAATTAGAGGTTACGACACATCAGAGTGTGCCTTCTACTATTTCCAATCAATACGTTCAAGTTCAACTCTTAGAGCCTTTCGTGCTTCATGTAAGCGGGATTTGACGCGTCCCAGCGTGCAATTGAGTACTTCGGCTATCTCTTCATAAGAGAGTTCACGTAATTCCCGCAGCACTAATATAGTTCGATAACTCTCTTTAAGTCTGCCGAGAGCAGCGTGGAGTATTTCACTCTGTTCGGAGCGCAGTGCTTCCTGTTCAGGGGTCACAGTATCAAGCGGCACCCAAGGTTGCGAGTCATCAATCTCCATCGGTTCTGTTTTGCGACGTTTACGTTGGTCAATAACGTTCAGGCATTTGTTCTTGACAATCCGGTACAGCCACGTGGAAAATTGAGATCGGAACTGAAATTTGTTAATGTTCTGCCAAACGGAAAGGAATGCATCTTGTGCGGCATCTTGTGCATCTTCGTGATGACCAAGTATGCCGTAAGCGATGTTGTAAACCCAATGCTGATATTGCACAATGAGGGTTCCCATTGCGGCAGTATCTCTTTCTTGGCATCGCAAGATAAGTTCGCGTTCCTGTTGGCTATCAAAATCTTCCACTTGGATTATATCCGAATAGGTTTCCATATCTACAGTGAGCGTCATAACGGACATTTATCTCCTCCAGAGACCATTAAGTATCTTGCTAAGTCTTGTTGTATTTAGGCTTTAAGTTTGCTTTTAACCTATATGACATAGCTCAAACGGAAAGGTTCGTTTTTCTTTTAGATGTCCGTTATTTTATTTTCTTTTGGCTGTTTTGTGTTCCCGGTGTCATCTGCACAGTTTGGAAAGCACCGCTCGCATTTGGCAATCTACCGATGGCGGTATCTTTCTTCTGCTTCCCAAATGTAATTGTATCTATCACCTGATTTCCACGTGCATCCGTATCCACGAGCATAACAGTTTCACCGTTAGCAGATAACTTAAAATTGGCATGGAGTCCTTTCTTTGCTTTTCCATCTTCATCTAACCATACAATTAAGTACCCACGCGGTGGAATCGTGGTGTTTTCAGGAAATTCCCATTTTCTGGGGTTGTCTATTTTATCAGTGAGGTACATTCCGGTAAGCAGCATCGGGTTATCGGTGATGTTGTGTAATTCAAGCCAGTCGTCATGATCCCCCTGTGGATCAATAATACTATTGGTATTGGTTGCCATGAGCTCATTAATTACAACCGATACCTCTTTTGCTTGAGGTAATGTGACTTTATAATGAGATGCGCCAAACTCTGCTCGTGTTGGTGAAAAAACTGTAGTGCCATGTGTTTTAACTGCACTCGCTTCAACGTAATAAAAAACTGTCGTTTCTGCGGGAAAAGCCGGAATGCTACCGACAAATTTATCTCCATTCTTTAACATCTCCGTCTGTTTAAAAACCGAATGCCTGTCAGTACAATAATACAATAGAACTGAATCTGCTGCAACAGTTTTATCTAATTTTGCTGTAATTTCAACGGGTTGATTTGCAACCGGATTTTCAGGTGTGGAAACAGAAATAATCTTTGGTGTCGGTTTGCTCAATTCTGGATGATTGAGCAGCACTTCTCGCCTTTGGGTTACATACCGCTTGAAACTCGGTATGCGTCCGCCGCCATCGCCATCAACACTTTCCTCAAAACTACGGTAATCATAAAGTTTTTTATCATCTTGCTCTACTTCTGCTTTGATAAGTGTGCGGTACTCTTTGATGACCGGTTCCAACACCTCCCAATCCAGCCACTCATCTACTACTGTACGTACGTGTGCAATATACCGAGCTTTCCATTCTGGAATATCAAGCAAACGGCTAATAACAGGACGCATTGGGTTTTCAGCGTGTGTTGTTGGAGATACCGTGCCTAATATCAATTCTCCCCAAGACCAACCGCCAGGGCCTCTGCCACCGGGTCCACCACCGCCGCCACGACGCTCACCTCCAAACCTAAAAGTTTCGTTGTTGTCGTGCGAGATGAGATGGAATCTTTCATTGACATCCTGATAAATGGAAAAATCTCCACCTTTATGGATGTAACTATCGTCATCCATAAAGACGTTTGAGACAGCAAGTTGCCACAAGGCACGGTCGACGTTAAATATCGCTGGTAAATCCGTTTCTAATTTTGCATCAGGCGTTTTAGCGTCAAGCATTTCACAGAGTGCAATGAGGTTTTCCCATGGATTTTCGACATTTGCTGTCTTCAGTTGATAAGTTCTTTGATATGCTTCTGTATCGTCTCCAGCATAAGTCAACGCTCCACCACCGGGACCAACTTTCCAACGGACACCATCTCTTGTGCCGAACCACTCATCCAAGAAATCTTTATTATATTGCTGTAGGTTGATATACACACCCCAACTTTCACCGTTGATAACCAACTTCACAAAATTAGTTTTCATAGCGGGTATGTAGTCGCGTGCAATCCGATTGTAGAGTACTTCGCGAAGGAAAGATGGGTCAACGTGTCCGTTAAGCAGGTTGAGTGTCTTATACCCGTAAAGGCGTTGTTTATCATCACCATAATCAACAGCAATGTTGAATGACTTTTTTGCAGATTCAACAGTGAAATAGGACGATGTGCCACGGAAACGGACACCAACCTCTGGATACACTTTCCCGTCAACAACTAATTCCGCTGGCACTTCAACATCTGTGCGATAAAATGCGTTTAGTTGTGCGTACCAATCTTCATCATGGAAACGGAGGTATAGGGTGCGGAGTGTCCTCGCATCATAAAATGTGGGTGAGTCTTTTGGTGTAGAAGCGAGACTGGCTTTTACATCGCTATCAATATTACCTGTCGGGGTTCCCGCGCGTTGTTCAGGCGAGTATGCCTCACCACGTGCTTCAAGTGCCGCTTTCCGCTCATCACCCGTTAATTTACCATCTTCATTTGTATCAAAATGTGTGACCAGTTTTTCGGCGGGGCGCGGTCCACGTCTGCCACCGCCAAAACCAGGAGGGGGACCATTACGTTGTCCAGGGCCAATGTTAGGAGGTGGACTACTGGCAATTTTCTTAATTTCTTCTTCGCTTAACTTGCTACCTGTGAATGCTTCTAAACCTGTGATTCGAAGCATGAATTGGCTTTCTTCGGGACTAAGTACACCGTTTCCATCAAGATCAAATCGCTTCTGTTCCTCTGAAAGTTTTGATGTGTTTTGACTTTCTTGGGTGTATGCATACGTTGCAACACAAAAAAATATGCCAATAAGTGCTATTAGTTTTATATGTTTCATGATCACGATATTCTCCATCTTGTTATTTTAAATTTAGACAACTCAGTAACAGAAAGGTTCGTGTTTTATTCTTGGTCTAATTTGACTTCAGTGATGTTTTCATGTTCCGAGAGTTCATTGTAGAATGTGGTCCATTCATCAGGATTTGCCAATTTTACACGGAAGTTCAGTTCAACTACTTGTGATTTTTTGATTCGTTTTTCAATTAAACGTTCATAGGTAATATGCTTATCAAAAATAGAGCGATAGATAGTTTCAGATGGTTGGTCAGGTGGCAAGCAAATCTCAAGGATAAACTCGTTGTTCTTTACAAAATGCTGATGCCAGTAGTACATGCAGAGAATTATGATGCCGATAAGAAACGTAGCGAGAATTGCAATTGCAGGACTTCCCGCACCAACAGCCATCCCCGCTGCTAACGCGAAAAATACAAATCCGATGTCGCGTGGGTCTTGGATTGCCGTGCGAAAACGAATAATTGAGAGTGCCCCGACAAGGCTAAACGCTCGTGCAATGCTATCACCAATGATGACCATCACCACTGAAATGAGCATACACAGGATAATGAGTGTATCGGTAAACGATTTTTGCGGCGCTTTGGCATGTGTCCACTGATAGATAAGCACAATAAACACACCCAGTACAAATGAGAGGAGTAATCTGAGGGCATTTTCACCAAGCGTGATAAACGATGGTAATGTGAAAAATTCTAACAAAATATGTATTCCATAGTATATGCAGGGATAACGAAATGCCGATAACAGATGATTGAGAGCCAATCACCTGTTAATCTGTCCGCATTATATCAGAATTAGACAACAAACTCAAGAAATTGTTGAAAAATTGTGTCACGCTTTTTCTTTTTGGGTGAGAGGACTGATAAAGAGAGCAGAAAAAATCAGGATTACAAATGCATACGGTGCTGCTTGTGCGAACATCGCCTCTCCTGTGTAATCCCATACATTGACAGCTAAAGTCTCATATTCGGCAGGACGGAGTAGAAGGGTCAGCGGCAATTCTTTCATTGTGGCGAGGAAAACGAGGGCAGTGGCAGTTAACATGCCGCGCGTGAGGAGTGGAAACAAGGTTCTGAAAAATGCTTGAATAGGTGAACATCCGAGTGAACGAGCTGCTTCCTCTAAGTGCGGTGAGGCTTGATAGAGCGAACTACGTACAGGTCCTACCGCTTCTGCAAGGAAGTGAAGAATACACGCGAAGATTAGCACTATTATGGTTTCAGGACTTCCAAGAAAAAAGATAATTGATAGTGCAAATGCCAATGGTGGTATAGCGTAAATGATATATGGGATTCGCGCTAACGTGTTTGAGGAACGCGAGGCATAACGCACACCGATATATGCAAATGGAACGGCTAAAACTGCACAGCTTGCCGCGGACGGAACTGCAACCCCTACAGAACCGACTAACGCTTCCAACACTCCATTTAATGCCGACGCCTCAAAGCCTCTGAACACCCACAAAAACACTGTCCCCGCCGGTATTCCAACAGTTGCAATGAATAGGACAGTCAAATATAGGTAGCCCACATTTTTCCATTTGTGCAGTGGAATTAGCGTGCGATGTCGAGAAGTGCCATGTCCCGCACGATGAAGTACTGTCTTACTGAGCAATCGCGTTTCAAGGTAGAGCAGGCAACCGGTAAAAGCAAGAAGTATCAACGCCAACCAAGCAGCATAATTATGCTCAAACGCCATATTATACTCAATGTAAAGCGCATAACTAAATGTCTCATAACGCATAAGTGAGACAACGCCAAAATCACCAAGCACATGTAGACAGATAAGCAATCCGGCTGCATAGAATGCCGGACGAAGTTGTGGAAGGATAATACGTATGAAAACGCCCCACTGTCGGCAGCCCAGGCTTCGTGCTGATTCTTCAAGACTCGGGTCAAGTCCTAAGAGTGCTGCTCGTAAATTCAAAAAGAGATATGGACTTGTGTAGAAGGACAGCGCGATTAAAGCCCCCCAGTATCCGCTAAGACGCGGGAGGCTTTTACCAAACAGTGCGGCAAATATACCGTTATTTCCACCAAGTGCCAAGAGTGCGTAAGCCATCACATATCCTGGGATCGCTAAAGGTAACGCACATAAGACGCTAAAAACCCGTTTGCCTCGGAGGTCTGAGTGGGTGGTCAACCATGCCGCAGGGGTTGCCAAAAGAATATCAACGATCAGAACACCAATCGTCAGCAAAAGCGTGTTAAGGAAAAGTTTCGCGTTTCGCCAGCGAAACAGATTTTCCACCAGTGCAGTGCCTTCTACATCAAACGCTTTGGCAATTAGGTATCCTAATGGAATCAATCCACTGATAGCGACAACAATCGCGGGGATGAAGAAGTGCCATCTCTGTCTAACTTGGATCATTAAGGTGCGTGACGTATTGATGATTCACCTCAATATCTCAGTAGTTGATTCCTACACTTGCCTACATAATACCAACGCGCCGAAGGAGTTTGATGGTCCCTTCAAGATCGTCCATCTCATTTAAGTCGAATTTCGGCACAATTTTAAGCAATTCTTCTAAGGGCAACAAATTGGTGTTTGGAATCACACCTTCAATCACGGGGTATTCAAAAACCTCACTAACAAAGTACTGTTGTGCCTTAGCGGAGAGGAGAAATTCGATGAACTTAAGAGCAGTTTTCTTATTATCGCTATTTTTTAATAATCCAATTCCGGCAACATTTACAAGATTTCCCGCATCTTTTGCTTTAAAGAAGGTCTGTTCCACTGGAAATTTTGAATTTCCCTTTTTAAAACGGAAGAGATAGTAATGGTTTGGTAAACCCACATCAATTTCTCCAGCGGCAAGTGCTTCTATAATCGGTGTATTCTTAGGATAAGCTTTTGTGTTGTTGTCTTTCATATCGCGTAGCCATTTTTCGGTGCGTTTTTCACCAATTTGTCCACGCATCGCTGTTACAAACGCTTGGAACGAAGCATTGAGTGGTGCCCAACCGACTTTGCCACGCCACTTTGATTGTGTTAAATCAAAAACACTTTCAGGAAGTGCTTCCATCTTTACGCGTTCAGGGGAATAGGCAAGAACGCGTGCTCTACCACTTGTCGCAATCCAGTATCCATCATCATGGCGGAAAGTTTTAGGAACTTTTTTGAGAATAGATTTCGGTAATTTTTCAAATAATTTTTCTTTGCTAACAGCACCGAGGGCGCCAGCATCTTGTGCCCAAAATAGTGCTGCGGGACTTTTTTTACCCTCAGTCAAGAGTTTTGCTGCTAACTGTGTCGTATTAGCATAACTCACCTTTACTTCAATGCCGGTTTCTTTTTCGAACTGCTGAATAATTGGATCAACGAGACTCTTACTTCGTCCAGAATAGAGTGTTATTGTTTCAGCATGCAACGTCCCAATAAAGACAAGTAACAGAAAGAGTGATAAAAAATAGTTGAATAAAATGGATCGGTTTTTAAGCATAGTTGTCTCCTTTTTTAGATTTAATGAATTACAAGTTGTGGATTGACATACTCCCCCTGCTAAAGCATGGGGGATTCTGAGCTCTTATAGTAAGTCTTTACAACTTAATGGCTTTTCCTGCTTCCGTCGCTCGTGCCTCTGAGTGAGGTCTTATTTGGACTCCACAGGCGTGAATTCCCGTATGACCTACGGTAGCGTTTAGCAAACTATAGTTGTTTTCTATAGTCGGGCGACACAAGTGTCTGTGCGTAAACTTATGGTGATTAGACGTTGGGAAAGAAAAAGGTTTAAGAAAAATATCAAGTTCTTTGCGGTGTCTACATCCCCAAGCTAAAGCATGGGGTTTTGACACCGAAGAGTGATAAACGAATAAAATAGAAAGATTCACACTATATATTTTGGCAAACATAGCGTCAAAATGTTCGGATTTATTATACTCATCCAACTAACGTTTAGGTATGACTCGCCAGCGCGTATTCATCCCCGCTGTAATGTGGTCGGCTACGTGACAATGATAGAGCCAATTTCCTGGCATTCTTGCTACCATATCTACAGTGACCATGCTGCCCGGTAACAGATCAACAACGTCTGTGCGTTTACCGTTATTTAAGACAGTTTGACCGTGCCAGTGTGCCGTGTGCATATCCACTTCCGTTCCCAAACCGATGAGATGCCAACGCACTCGCTCACCTTGATTTACTTCTAAACCTTTCAAATTTCCGAAGATATATCCGTTGATTGCATGTTTAAGATTTCCTTCTTCCGCTTCTTCATCGGATTCATAAGCTTCGTGCTGTCCGTTTTCTGCTATTTCACGCTCGTTTTCATTGAAAATGAGAAATAGCGTGGTAAAGGATTTGTCAACATCTTTTGGACGTGCATCGGTTTCTGGCCTTTCCATTCCTTTTTTAGTAACAATAATTGTACCGATGAGTCCATCGTATACCTCTGTAACCGCGTCAACATGTGAATGATAAAGCCAGACAATAGAAGATGGGTCATTTGGACCGGGTGCAGCGTCTTCTCCAACTTCCCAATGATACGTGAACTTACCACCAGGCGGCACAGAGCCCCCAAGTCCTTTCATATCCGCACCTTCATTTGCTTCGTCGTATTGCAAACCGTGCACATGTATACTGAGTGGTTTGTCAGCACGATTGAGAAAATGCACCTTGATGTTATCGCCTTCCACAGCACGCAATTGAGGTCCAAGGATACCCATCCATTCCGGTTGTTCAACCGGTGTGGTGTAGGTTTCATCGGTATATTGGATGTAGCGGTATTTGTGATATGCTAATACCTTTCCCCAGACACCTAATCCCATTTTTGGACGGATGAGGTTTTTGCCGCTCGGTGCGTAATTCCAGACAACTTTTTCAGCAGCAATCCAATATTCACGGGTTGATGCTTCGGCATAAACGACGCAGAAACACAAAATTAGACACGCGCTGAATAATACTTTAAAAAATCTTCTTTTCATGATATTGAGACTCATTTTCATGGTTTTTTAGATTAATTTAAACCTCAAACAATTTGAATTTGACTCATATATTACATGCTAAAAAAGATTATGTCAAATTTTTTTATGAAATAGGTATTATGTTCTCAGTAGTATCAAATTTCGCTTGATATATTACGCAAATAAGTGTACATTAAAATATAGTTCATAATCCTTCAACTAAACAGAAGTACATAGATTACACAAAACAAACAGAAAATGGACAAAAAACGTGCAAATGGACGCTACTACACCCGCGGAAATCCTTTTCAGTTAGAACCTTTCCAAAGGTGGGCGAAAGATGCTAATTTAGAACAACAGATTGTATTAGAACCTTTTGCGGGTGCTAAGGATATTCCACAATTGATTGCCTCAGCACATTTGCGGTGCAGAGATTGGAGATTCTACGATATTGAGCCTGGAGCAAAGGGAATCGTTCAACGTGATACGCTCACAGATTTCCCTAAAGGGTTTGATGTTTGTATTACCAATCCACCTTGGTTGGCACGAAATTCGGCAACACGTCGAGGATTGCCATTTCCAGAGGCGACTCACTACGACGATCTTTACAAATATGCGCTTGAGCAATGTTTAACGTATTGTCCGTGGGTCGCAGCAATTATCCCCGAGGCGTTTATTCGGAGCGGTCTGTTCTTACAACGACTGTGCGATTTTATCTCTTTAGTTCCGCAAACACAAAATGGAACATCGCAAGATAATAAAAGTAGAAACACAAGTTATATGTTTGATGACACCGAACATCCTGTAGGTCTTGCACTGTTTACCCCGCACGAAACATCGGATGTAAATGTGTGGCGCAACAATCAACTGCTTGGAAAACTGAGCGAACTTCAAAAATATTTACCTCCCCACTCACGTAATCGTAGTATCGTTTTCAATGAACCGAATGGAAATCTGGGACTTATCGCTATAGACAACACCGTTGATGCATCTATCCGTTTTTGTCCGTCAGCAGAATTAGGTGAATATCCTGTGCGTTACCAGTGCCGTTCAATTACGAAAATCAATGTGCCATGGTGTGTGAATATGGACGCACTTAATGTTCGCTTAGCAACAATCCGTCAGAAGACACATGACGTTTTTTTAACTGCCTTTAAAGGATTACGCCGCGATGGTTACTACCGGCGCCGATTAGATTGGGCGTTGGCGCGTGCAATTGTTGATATAGACAATCCACAGATTGCTTTGAACATTGATCCACAAACGATGTCAAATAGAACAAGAAAAATAACGGAACATTAAAGAGATCCATGACCGTAAAATTTATTTGCATACTCCTATTGATAGCACTTATCACCTTCATAGGATGTGTACCCGGCGACGGGAAACATACCGCAGAAAAACCTGCTGGATTTTTCTGGGGAATTTGGCACGGATGGATTGCACCTATTTCGTTGATTTGGAGTATATTCAATTCAGATATTCGCGTCTATGAACCCCAAAATACAGGATGGTGGTATGACTTCGGTTTTTACATCGCTATCATCAGTGGTTTTGGAGGTATCTCCCTTACACGCCGAAAACGAAATAAAACAGTTGTGCAGGAAAACTATTCATAGAAGAGGGTACTTGTATGTTCACAATAACAGTAGACGACATTGAAGACGTTATAGATGAAGATACTTTTATGGAATTTCTGACGGATATGTTGCACTTACCAATCCCTGAGGATCTGACCCTTGAAGATATTACCTCAATATTTTCAAATAAAGTACTTGGACTTAGTGGGTTCAATGACCAGCAAGTTTTAGACTGCCAAGAACTCTGCATTTCACCCGGAAAACCTTCAGGCATCATCCTAATCCGATTCAAGAGTGAAACAGGCTATATCGGAGCTCTACAGGCTGTAGCGAAAGGTTTAGACCAACAAGGTAATAACCCTGCAGATTTACGTTTTATCTGTACGGATGAGTTTTTTCAACCATTTGCTTTTGCTTACTTCAAAGACTTACCAAGGGAAGATAGACGCACTGCTGAGCTAAACATTCTTTCTTGGACACATGATAATACTTGCATTAGCATTAGTTCCGAACATGAAATCCCTGCCGACTTATTTCGTTACGTACCAACAGACGAGCGAGAGGGTGCTGCTAATGAGAAAGATGATATTCATGAAAAAGATGTGATCCCTGATACGCTCAAAACTAAAAAAGAGGTAGAGTCTTCAGAAATAGAAAGTAAGACAAATCTGAAGGACAACGTAACACGAGTTTCACCTGATGAGTTGTTAGAAAAACTGCAAAAAACATGCACGCCTTTAGGAGATACAAGCTGGAAAATACACAAAGGTGTTATAACAGGTTGCAATAAAGCTTATGTTATAGAAGAATCCAAATGCCAAGAGTTGGTTGATGAGGATCCCAAAAGTGCTGAGATAATAAAATTAGCAGTGGGAAAACATCAGGAAAACCTATGGAAACCTGTTCTCAATTATATAATCTGGATGCCGAGTAGTAAAAACAAGCAGTGGGAATGGGCGGATGCAAAAAATGAAACAGAGGCAAGGAAAATATTTGCTCAAACCTATCCGGCAATTAGCAATCACCTAAAAGGTTTTGAAAAAGACTTAAAAGGTCGCCATGCAAGTTGCAAAGGAAAATATTCTTGGGAACTCACACATCGTGAACATAAACCTGAGTTTCTCGGTCCCAAAATTACTTTCTACGATAAACCGCCTGTCGTTGCATATTATGACGAATCAGATGCGATTGTTGTCAGTCCGTTTGTACACTGTATACCTACAACGGATTTTTCTATGCTCGCGATTCTTAATAGCAAACTTGCCGAATGGTATGTGCAGAATAAGTATGAAAAAAAGGGGGGAGGTCGTCTTAACAAAAGTAAACTGAAGGATTTCCCAGTTCCTGACATAACAAAGAAGCAAAAAACAGCGTTCACGAAGATAGTTGAACAGATACTTGAAAATCCTGAGAACCCAGATGTGCATTCTCTTGAAGAAAAGCTAAACCAGTTGATATACGAACTATATGAATTAACACCGGCAGAAATTAAATTGATAGAAGAGGAATCTAACAAATGAAAGTCTTAGTTATTGGTGGAACAGGCAATATCAGTCGTGGGATTGTAGCGGCACTGTTAGACAGAAACCATGAAGTCGTCCTATTCAATCGCGGACAGCATGTTGACCCGCCGCCTTCAGATGTCCGTGTGATTCTTGGTGATCGACAAAATCGAGATGATTTTGAGGCAAAAGTCGGTTCGGAAAACTGGGATGCTGTCATTGACATGATTAGTTTCAATGCTGAAGACGCAGCGTCTGCACTGCGTGCATGTCAGGGGCGTGTCGGACACTTCGTGCAGTGCTCCACCGTGATGACTTATGGACCGCCGTTTAGCGGAATAAATCTACCAGAGACCGCACCCTTGCAAGGCACATCAGGCTATGGACTGAATAAAGTCGCTGCAGACAATTTTTTGCTTGAGGCACATGCGCGCGATGGATTTCCTGTCACCATTTTCAAGCCATCTTATACCCACGGACCTGGCATGAACCTTCTTCGACAAGTGTGGGGAGACGGCAGTTGGATTGATCGTTTACGAAAAGGCAAACCGATCATCTCCGCTGGCGATGGGTTGAACTATTTCCAATTCCTTGCATCACGAGACGCGGGTGTTGCCTTCGCAGAAATACTTGGCAAATCTGAGTGCTTTGGTGAAATATACAATATAGTACATCCGCAAGCACGCACGTGGGACGAGTGGCATCGCGCTGCTGCAGAAGCACTCGGTGTTGACATAGAAATTGTGCATGTATCTCAAGAGATACTTATTGCAATGGCACCGGGGCGGTTCAGCGGACTACGAGGCAACTTCGGGCATACACAGATTTTCAGTCATGAGAAATTGGCTGCAGCATTACCTGAATTCAGTCCACAAATTCCGGTAACAGAAAGCGTGGCAGAAAACATCGCATGGATGGATAAACACAATCGGATTCCAGATAGTGATGCAGATGATTTGGAGGATCGGATAATTGAGATTATCCGGAACCTACCACGTATTCAGTAAGTATAGAGGTGAGATATAATGCAAATCAAATCAGCATTAAATTCGGAAAGACTTGACCTTGTTGAACATGACCTGCGCGAAGTCGGTTTCCACATTATTGAAAATGTGATTTCGGCTGAAGAAGCAGACGAAGCACGTGAAGCAATTTGGGAAATGGTGGACAAAGACATTGCTAACGGGTATGACCACAGTTATGGTGACGGTAAAATCAGACGCGTCTGGGCGATTGTAGGGAAATCGCCTATCTTTCGGAGGCTTATTCAACATCCGACCGTTGTAGCAGTGTGGAAACGGATGCTTGGCGAGGATGTGATTGCCTCTACGTTCACAGCAAACATTGTCGGGCCTGGGGCACCTGCAGGCGGTTGGCATATTGACTACCCGTATTGGGCGATGCAAGCCCCGTTTCCGTCTGGCTCACTAACAGGGCAAACGGTATGGATGTTAGATGAATTCACAGCGGAAAACGGCGCAACAGCATGCATTGCTGGTTCACATAAGACGCTTCGCCGCCCCGAATTGGGAGAAGCAGAAGGGCTTGAGATGAGCGTTGCAATCGCTCCAAAAGGTTCTATCCTATTCACGAACGGAGCAATCTGGCACCAATGTCTGCCAAACACCACGGATGCATCGCGTGTTGGATTGCTCGGCATGTATAACCGTTCTGTCATCTATCCGCAAGAGGATATGCCCCGGCAATTGACTGACGATGTGTTAGCAGATGAAAGCGGCGTGTTAAAGCAGTTATTGGGTAGAAATATACCGTTTCGTCACCCTGACGAAGCACAGAATTGGCATCGCACAGAGACAGGTTTTCGTCAGGCGTAAATGCAATATGACATTTCTTGAAGCGATTGTTCTCGGCATTTTACAAGGTTTGACTGAATTTCTACCTGTTAGTAGTTCCGGACATCTCGTCTTAGCCCAGCAATTCCTCGGATTGAAGGAGCCGCTCGTCTTTTTTGATGTAATGCTACACGTAGGGACATTAGCTGCTGTACTTGTCGCGTATCGTGGGGCAATAGCAAGATTAGTGGTTGGTGGATTATCAACGTTTGGAGAGGCAGAGTTTTATCGGAAGCCGATTGCAACGTTAAACACATCAGTTGAACTCAGATTTATCTGGCTGATTCTGCTTGGGTCTATTCCTACAGGCATCATTGCCGTGCTGTTCAAGACGCAGTTGGAGTCCTTTTTTGATAAAGTCCACATCGTAAGCGTCATGCTAATCCTCACTGGTGTTATCCTTCAATTGCCTCGACTCCGTAGAGAGAGTATGGATAGTCCCGACTGCCCAAACAAAGAAATTAAGTCATGGCACGCGCCACTGATTGGTATTGCCCAAGGATGTGCCATTACACCCGGCATCTCCCGCTCTGGAACAACAATTTCGCTCGCGTTATTCTTAGGCATTCCCGCTAAGACTGCTGCAGAATACTCCTTCCTCCTCTCAATTCCTGCAATACTCGGTGCGGTTGCGCTCAAAATCTCGGATATTGAAAACACCGAGATACCTCTTTATATTATAGGGACTGGCATGCTTGCCTCGTTTATTGTCGGTTATATTGCGTTGCGGTTTCTACTGGTAGTGTTAAATCGCGGGAAATTCTCTCTATTTTCGTATTACTGCGTCGCGTTAGGACTCGTCTCGCTCTTTGTTGCCCTAATCCAATAGGTGGCGACACATCCAAACACCTTTTTGTTGTAGTTTCGGACATCTACTGTTAAACCGATGTCGTTTAAAATGTTACAAATTTGCTTTTCACTTTGAAGCGTGTTTCGTATCAACTTTTTTCCTGTGCATTTATAAATCAAACTGGCGAGATACATCTGCAACGGTTTCAGTCTAAGGCTTTTGAGATAGCGAAGCGGAAATCCCAATCCATGCCCAGAGATAGCGAGTGTCCCCCCCGGTTTTAGAACACGTGCAAGTTCAGTTAAGGCAGCTTTATCATCAGGCACATGCGGCATAACGAGGAAACAGGTTACAAGGTCAAAAGTCTCATCCGCAAAAGGTAAGGTCGGAAGTGATGCACGAATCAGGGTAGGAACTTTTGAAGACGGTTCTATTAATTCCTTGATTTTAGAATGTCCAATTGATAAGAATGTTGCATCTACATCAACACCGATAAGGAGTTGTGGGATGTCTGAAGATAGCGCAACAAGGAGGTTTCCTGGTCCACACCCAACGTCCAAAACCTTTCTGTCAGTAGTCTTGATATTAAGCGTATTGAGCTGCTTTCGTGTTATACCTTGTTCCAATTCGTGGTAAGCGTTCTGAATGTAGGCACGGTGCCATTTTGTTAATTCGCTATTCTCCATAACAAAAAATTTACCCATTTACCAAGTCGTTGCGGTATCGTTGTCAATTCTGCGCGGAAGTGGATGAGTCCAGCATCATCGGAAATTGGTATCGCTTTCAGTTTATAGGATGGTGTCTCAATGTTATTCCATCCTATATCTGTTGTGCGTGCTGAACGGAACCCTGCTGTTTTAACAACCTCAATCTCGCGTTCGGTATAGTCCCCATTCGGATAACTGAAATGCAGACATTCAACCCCCAAAATCTTCTCTAAATCTGCTTTGCTGCCAAGCACCTCTTGTTTACATTCTGTTTCCGTGCAGTGTGGCAGGATCGGATGGAATTGGGTGTGCGGTTGAAAGTCAACGTCTTGCATCATTTCTTTCATTTCATCTATATTAAGTGCCTGCCTATCTTGATACTCCCTTTCAGGTTCAAAATCAGCCTCTTGCTTTAGATGTGTTAACCTTTCTACATTTGGTAGTTTTTTCAGGCGTTCTTTTTTGGATCGTTCAGGTATTCTGAACCAGAAATGTCGGTGTGTGTTGATGATCTGTGTGCATACATAAATTGTTGGGCGGATGTGGTACTGTCTGATAATTGATAATAGATCGAAATTACCTACGTGCCCATCGTCAATCGTAACCACAACACTTTTCGGAGGGATTTCAGAGAAATCTTTATTGTAGATTGCTGACACAAGCGTCCCTAATGAAATGATCTTATAATGACGGGAGAGATGAGCGATATGCCTCGCGAAGACTTTTGGCTGCACATCATGGTACAAGAGAATGGCTACCCTGTTTCTGCAGATCAATTCTCGGATAAGCAAGGGAATACCGAGTAAGCAAATAAATGTTGAAAGTGCTGTTTTGGCAAAGTTTGCGAGTCGGTAAGGCATCATATTCTATAGGAAGCTGCGATAAATATCTTCTAATTTTCGGATAGATTCAGCGCTATTGAATTTCCGTTGAATAGTTGCGCGTGCATTTTTTCCTAACTCACGGGCAAACTCTGGTTCTGTCAGCATGCGATGTAATGCGTCTGCTAAAGCTGCAGAATCTTGTGATGGAATTCGGATGCCGTTTCTCTCATTTTCAATTAAGTCTCTGATACCTCCGACATCTGATGCAATGCACGGCATGCCGATACCCATCGCCTCAATCAATGCGTTTGGTGAACCTTCGTGTAGTGATGGTAGCACAAATACATCTGACTTCAAAAGCACAGAAAAGACATCTTCACAAAATCCAGGAAACATCACCTTGCTTGAGAGGTTGTGCTTTGCTGTGAGTGCGCGGAGTTCTGTTTCCAGTTCACCGTCACCGAGAAATGTACATCTCCATCTCACATCTTTACGGTTCAATAAACTTAATGCTTCTATCAAATAACGGTGACCTTTTTCCGGTGCGAATCGTCCGACACTTACTATTAACTTCTCCTCTGTAGTATCTTTTAGCTCCTGATTCCATTCCGCTGTAGGTAATTCCAATAAATTGGGAATGCTAAAAATCTTCTTATCTGGATACAGTTGGTGGAGGTGTCGTTGAATCTGTTCTGAATTTGTTAGCAGGCAGTCTGCAGTGTTGTAAATCAGTTTTTCCGTAAGCCAAAGTCGGAATTTACCGTATCTGGCATGATAATCACCGCGCTGTGAAGCGATAAAAGAAATTCTTTTCCATAGGCCAAATCTACGGGAAACACCGCAAAGGAAATTGGAATACCACAACCAACTATGCACAATATCCGGTTTAACTGCCTTAATAATACCGCCAAGTATGAACGCTTTTTCTAACACTTTCATCCGTTTGTCTCCACCAGCAAGTGTGGTTACATCTCGGACGCAAGGTAGGGCAGCAAGTTCGTTAATACGTTCTCCTTCGGCACGACTTAGCACAACATGAACTTCATATTGGTCAGGTGAGAACCGTGTTAAAGTCTTGAGTAATTGCGACTCAGCACCGTCTTTGGTCATAGAATCGATGACATAAAGAATTCGCATTTGATCTATTTCTCAATTTATGGGGATTCACTACCAATAACGTGAGTTCGGTAGTTCGGTATAAAGACCTGAAGAATTCCATATCTTTTCTCCGTATTTACGTTATGAAAGATTTTTAGAGTTTTTAGAGTCAATTGGAAAATGATAGGATTTTGTAATGTGC
Source organism: Candidatus Poribacteria bacterium (assembly GCA_965219695.1). Classification (GTDB taxonomy): domain Bacteria; phylum Poribacteria; class WGA-4E; order WGA-4E; family WGA-3G; genus MSPOR6. Next base: position 319,552 of record CBDCOJ010000031.1, read on the forward strand.
TACGATCCTTCGGTATGACTGGATCTATAGGTTTATTATGACTAAAATAGTCATATTTGACTCTAAAAATTCGGTATTATTTTAGTATACAAAATAACAATCGTTTTTAGGAGGCATATTCTGCCGATTCCGAAAGTTGCTTATACCGAACTCACGTTACCAATATGTATAGAGCAAAACTTCTGATACGATGAGTTGCACAACAAGCATGCCCGCAACCCAATATAAATCTGAACGAGGGCGCGCCGTAAGGTATTTTGCAACGGGAATAACGAAAAATGGCACCATGAAAATCCAGATACGTTCCACCTCCATCGTAAACCATGTCGAAAACGTGAAATAGATGAGTGTAATCAGGAAACCAATAATAAAAGTATCAGACTTTTCAGGGTTGAAAATCCACGGAATCAGATTGTTTTCCTGTTCGGGGGACGCGCTGTTCTGTTTCCATTCCTTAACTGCTAATACCAATTGACGTAGCCAAACGGTTGTAATTGGAATGCCAACACCAATCAGAAAGGCGAAAAGGTTTGCGAAACTCAAGTGAAAATAACGGTCTATGCTTTCAAAACCAGATCCCATACCCGCCTCGTCCTTTTTAATGGCTGCCCAGAGTGACTCAATGGGTTGGAAACCGGTCAGGACATAAAGCAGTAAGTAAAATCCGATGAAACCTGTTGCCGCAAACGCTAAAACTTTCAAATACTGCACAAACCGTTTTCGTTCTAATAAAGCAACTACACATAGGAAAACACCGATGACGACTGTTGAATATGTCATAAACATGCCGAGTGCGAGGGAAATACCTGTTAATAAACTGTAAGGACGGAATGTGTCTAACGCAATGTCAGATGCAGTTTCTCGTTCTCTTGCTTCATAAAAGAGATAGAGACTGAGAATTGGGAACACGCTGAAGGGACCGTCCATAGATGTTGTTGTAAACATCACAAAATTGGGTATGATGAGGAAAAGCAGCAGCGCATAAAGCGCAACCTTTTCGTCGTAGAGGCGTTCAGCAAGTTTATAGATGGGTATCACCGTGAGTGCAGTAAAGAGAACTGATAGTAACGATGCCGATACGAGATTGTAACCGAAGATTTTACTCACAAGCCATAAGAAAACCACACCCCCTGGTGGATGTGTTCGTGTATGCCCTGAAAGTGTATCAAATAACTCTGGTTTGCTGAAATCTCGTAAGAATACGCGGAGTCCCAATTCATCAATACGCGGCACGTCTCCATAGTATTCGAGTGATGTCCGTGTATAGGGTTCCAATAGGGCTGAGATTCGCTTAGGTTCGTCCTCTGTTCCTATTTCGCGGAACCCATCAATTTGTGCCACACTGATATTGATAGCAAGAAAACTGGCAATCGCTATACCGATTAGACGACGCGGACTAATTCTATTTGGAAGGAGGTATTTGTAGCAGAGGTAGAGAAATCCGATACATACAATAAGCGCAGGAAAAATCCACCAACTCAGGTCAAGTTGCGGTGAGGCGTAGAGTGGAACAAAGTGATTGTGATAGCCGACTGCGCCGAGATCAAGTCCTGTTTCGCGCATGATATATACCACAAGTATGTGGTATAACCAGAAAAATAGCGCGATAGCACAAACCTGTGCTACGATGGATCGGACCGTTTTTTGAAGGAAATGCATACGTTTTATGTGGCAAGTTAAAGACATAAACTATGGCATAATCTACTATGTTATCATATTTATTGTGGAAGTCAAGGATTTTTATTTGAACAGAGATTCACGAATCAACACTGAAAGGACTTAGTATTTTACGGGCTATATTCTCTACCACTCGCACATTTTTGGGCAACATCAACAACATTTGCACGTAATTGTGCGGTTTCACAACAATTCAGCGGGAAACGATTGGCACATAAATTGCTCGTCCCTCCACAGGTATAACCAAAGGAGAAGACAAATGCGAATCCTACATACGACATTATGCATAAGTCTTACACTGCTCTTTGCAGCAGCTGCCAATGCAAAAATAGTATTTTCTGCATCACAAAACGGAAATTCATATCTTTATGTCATGGATGACGACGGTGGAAATATCAAAAGAATTACCGATAATACAAATTCTGATTGGAAACCGCGATGGTCACCCAATGGGAAACGGATCGCTTTTGTCAGGGACACGACACCGAATGACGGTTCCGTTAAGCCCTATATTTACATCATGCATGCCGATGGCACCTCTGCGCGGCAAATCTCCGCCCATATAGGGCATATATTGGACTTAGCGTTCTCTCCCGATAGAACAAAACTAATGTTCAATACCACACTATTGGGCATTAAAATAATCAACCTGAATGCGATAGATCTTGATAACATTAAATCTAACCTGCTAACGCATACCCATGTATTTCATCTCGACTGGTCTCCGGATGGCAAGCAAATTGTGTATGTCAATGATGATCATGACGTTATAGAGAAAAACCTTTGGATCGTTGATGTGAACGGAGAAAACCCGATTAGTTGGACACAACCGGATCCTGAAAAAGGCACAATGCATCGTTTTAATCCGCGTTGGTCACCTGATGACCAACAGATGCTGTATACAGAAATGGACATTATCGTGAATATTAGGGAACATGCCAATGGAGGAAGAGGAATTAGTATTCGGTCGGCAGGTACATTTCGCTATATTATCCAGAACATTGATGACGGTCCCACACAAATATTGAATATACCAGATAATTGGTATCCAGTTTCTGTTGATTGGATGGACGATCAAAGGTCTGTGCTATTTTGTGCGTTTGATTATGATGAATTTGAAAAAAACCGTCGTTCTGAGCAAAAGATCTATAAGTATGATATTGCCTCCGAAGAGATTACGTTTTTGGCAGAAGGTTCTAATGCAGATTGGCATGGCGGGGCACTGTCTGTTTCACCTATAAACAAACAATCTGTGCGTTGGGCGGAATTGAAAAAATCGTATACAGTCTCTCATTAGTTTGGTAGAGTGCAACGACACCCGCGATGTTCTTGTGAGAATATCGCGGGTGTCGGATTTATGAGATATCCGAACCTAACAAAACGTCGGTTTATTCAAGGTGTTACATCCTTCACACACCGAAATCCAAAATCGTTGTAATAAGTGGTCGTTGCAACTTCACTGTTCCGCAGAGCAACCCGTATGACCGTTGCACTACAAACGCGGGAACCACTACGTAATACACGATTAGACTGAATAGTTGAGGCATTTTCTATCACCCAGTTTATGTTGTTTGTACTCGCCATTGCATCCTTGCTGGGTAAAATAAGGTTATTTTCAAGCCAGTCAACAGCGGTGGCGCCTAAAATTGGATTCTTACGAGGCGAATTAGTATAAAAATTGAGGGTATACGCATCAAGACACCATTCCCACACGTTCCCTGCCATATCGTGAAGTCCGTACGGATTGGGCAGATAACTGCCAACGGGCGCGTTCAATTTGTATCCATCATCAACATTGTGATCTGCGTAATTCTTATCTGAGTTTGTATCAGCGAAATTACATTGCGTGCCATCTGGTACAGCGTCACCCCATGGATACAATTTGCCTGTGATACTCACAACGCCTAAAGGCGTGTGCTTCTTTATAGCACACACCCTCCTGCTCTGTGATTCCTGCTTCCGTCTCTCGTGCCTCTCTCCTGAACGGCTTGAGGTCTTATTTGGACTCCACAAGCATTTAGACTCTCTGTCTATCCGACAGCGAGAGTTCTCAAGTTTAGTGCAGCATTGACATCTCTATCAATAGACACATCACATTGGCTGCACTGATACGTTCTCTCTTTTAGTGTCAAGTCGTCTTTCTTGTGTCCACAACGGCTACAGGTTTTGCTGGATGCGAAGAATTGGGATGCCTCTGTAACGGGTATGCCCACTGCTTCTGATTTTGTCTTGAGTTTAGATAAGAAGCCACCCAGTGCTGTATCAGATAATGCCTTTGCCAATTTTCTGTTCTTTAGCATGTTTGTTATCTTTAGCGTTTCTATGCCGATAGCACTTGCTTTGTTGACTATATCCGTCGTTGCTTTGTGGTGTGTATCGTTTCGGATACAAGCAATACGGTAATGAATGCGTGCGATCTTCTCTTTCTGTTTGAACCAGTTCCTGGACTTTCGCACTCTACGACTTAGCTTTCTCTGTTCCCGTTTGAGTTTTCTCTCATACCGTTTGAGCGGTCTCGGATTATCATATTTTGTGCCATCACTCAAGGTTGCCAATGTGTTGATGCCGACATCTATACCGATAACAGGGTGCGTTGAGGTGTCAACGGAAACTTCGGTGTCCTCTGTCTCTACGGTAATGGATACAAACCATCGGTGTGCTGTTCTTGAGATTGTCACCTTGATAAGTTTACCAACAAAACGTAACGCTTGACGCATTTTAATCCAACCAATCTTAGGAAGTTTTATTTTCTTCCCTTCAACTTTCACAGATTGTTCATCTGTCGTGAAACTTTGTTTGTGTCCGCGTCCCTTGAACTTCGGAAACTTCGCACGCTTGGATACCCAATGCGCAATGCCTTGACCCAGATACTTGATAGCATATAACGCAGCACGCTGATCTTGGGAACTCGTCCAATCATAACGCTTTTTCGTCTTATTGAAGTTCGTATTGAGTGTTCGCCATGATTGGAAGTTATCATGAGCTAAACCTGCTTTAAAATCGGCTAACGCCTGATTATACGCAAAACGGGCATACCCACATTGACTGCCAAACCAATGCTTCTGTTTATTGCTTGGATCCAATGCTATTTTATGTGTTTTGTAAGGCATATCTGACCCCTGTAGGTTTCTGATCCCATTGTAAGTGGGGTGGCGGACCTTACAAATCCGCCACTGAGTCAGGGCTATAAGGATACCATAAAATATCTCCAAATGTCAACTTTTTTGGACCCGCCAAATGCCAAAAAGGCATTTGTAGCGTTGATTTGAAGACTAAAAGAAACCTGGGATTGTTAGAAAATTCCCTTCATTCTATAGGTCTGCAAACTTTACCTATACCCTCCTCTAAATATGTAATGAAACAGGGAAGTTTGTCTTCTGCTATGAGATAATCAATATCTTACGTTTCAGATGCTTGCCACTGTAGCGCTGCTTCTAATAATGCATTTGCCAAAAATTGTGGGTTTACTTCGTCTTTTCCTCGGAAAGTGCGCACCCGCTCACCTCTGACCTTTAGAACAGCGAGTTCTTTTCCACCTAAATGGATACCTACCTCAGCATTGCGCGTTTCACCAGGTCCGTTGACTTCACACCCCATCACAGCAACTTGGAAATCAATACCGTGTTTCTCCAAAAGCTCCTCAGCAACAGCAACGATGTTTTCGTAATCAGCATCAGGGTCACCGCGTCCACAGAACGGGCAAGAGACAACGTCCAGCATGTTTTCTGCCATACCGAGTGAACGCAGCAATTCTTTCGCAGTCAATACCTCTTCAACCGGATCACCAGTGATAGAGATGCGGATTGTGTCGCCAATACCTTCTAATAACAACGTTCCAATGCCAAGCGTAGATTTGACGTGTGCGCGACGCGGTGTGCCTGCTTCGGTTACCCCAAGGTGTAGCGGATAGCGAACTTTATCCGAAAGCAATCGGTTCGCCCCTATCATCCGAAGTGGGTCGCTGGATTTGACGGAGATAGCAATATCTGTAAAGTCGTGTTGTTCACAAATATTGACATGCCGCATCGCACTCTCTACCAATGCCTCTGCTGTGGGTGATGGGTATTTCTCTAATAAATCTTTTTCAAGTGATCCCTCGTTAACACCGATGCGGATCGGGATATTCGCCGCTTTTGCAGCGGACAACACTTGTGTGATCCGCTCTTCGCTACCGATGTTGCCTGGATTGATGCGAACTTTAGCGACCCCTGCATCTACAGCGGCAAGCGCGTATCGGTAGTTGAAATGAATATCAGACACAATTGGCACTGGAGAACGTTTCACAATTTCGCTGAGTGCTTGTGCGTCTTTTTCTTCTGGTACTGCGACGCGGACAATCTGCGCGCCCGCTTCCGCGCACCGCTCAACTTGTGCCAACGTCGCATCAACGTCGTGTGTTAACGTGGTGGTCATCGTCTGAATGGAGATAGGACTGCCCCCACCAATCGGCACGGTGCCGACCTGTATTTTTCGTGTTGGTTTCCGATTATCAATCTGAATTAGTTCTTTCATATTTATAGTAGTTGTCAGTTGTCGGTTTTCAGTTATCAGTTCAAGATTGTTTTGTTGCAGTCAATTCTTCGTAATAGGTATTATTCAAAACACTTCTATCTCAATCTTATAAGTGGTGTAAGCACCTCAAGGAAACGTTCGTTTTCCTCCTGCTTGCCGATTGTAACCCGAATTGCGTCAGGATAACCGTAACTCGCCATTCCACGCACGATAACCCCTTTTTTCATCATAGCATCCACTAAGTCAGCACCGGGTTGGTTGACAAAAACCATGATAAAATTTCCTTCAGTTTTAATATAACGAAGCCCTAACTTGTCAAATGCTGTGTAGAGAAATACTTTACCAGCTGCGTTCAACGTTTGGCTTTTCTTAACGTGATCGGTATCCTTGAGTGATGCCCGTGCTGCTGCTTGTGCGACAGCATTACAGTTAAACGGTTGACGGACAGGGTTCATCGTTGCAATGATGGAGGGCGGCGCGATACCGTAGCCTATCCGCAAGCCTGCGAGACCGTATATTTTGGAAAATGTTCGGGTGATAATGAAGTTACGTTCTTCCATGACGTAAGGCAATGTCTGTGGATAGTCGGGATGTGTGACATATTCATAATACGCCTCGTCAAAGATAACTAATACATTTTCTGGCACCTGCGCCATAAATTGTGCTATTTCTGCAACCGTAACCATTGTTCCAGTTGGATTATTCGGATTTGCGATGAAGATGGCTTTTGTTTTATCTGTTATTGCCGCTGCCATTGATGGCAAGTGGTGCGTATCTTTCTGCATCGGCACAACAACAGGCGTTGCCCCACAAACTGTGGTTACGAGTTTATAGACGACAAACGCACCTTCTGCATAAATCACTTCGTCCCCAGGACCGAGGTAGGTTTCACCGACGAGTTGCAGCACCTCGTTAGAACCGTTTGTTAAAATCAGATAGTCTTCAGTAACACCAAGATGTTTGGCTAAATCTGCTTTGAGATAATAGGCATTTCCGTCAGGATAAAAATGTGCCTGCTTGGCACTCTCTTGAATTGCTTGCATCGCTAATGGGGAGGGACCAAGCGGGTTTTCATTTGATGCCAACTTAATAATATCAGAAATACCGAGTTCGCGTTTGACCTCTTCAATCGGTTTACCACCCTGATATGCCTTAATGGTTTCAATACCGGGTTTCGGGGTTAATTTTTTCTTTTTTGTGCTCACGGGTTTCCTACGTAAATTTGTGTTGTCAGTTGTTGAGATTCATCTTTTAACTTGTTTTTTCAGTTTTTTATGCTCCGTATTTATAGTCAGGGTTATTCAGTTTTAAGAGTTTACCGTTATTGAGATTTACTAAAAGTTAATATCCAAGGGTGGTAGGTGCGGTTTCCTAACCGCACCGCATCCTACAAGGAAAGTCAATAGAAGGTGTTTGCTCTCAATTCGGTGCGGTTAGAAACCGCACCTACCGTTCTGGGGTATATAGCAGATGTTAAAAATTCGTCTGAAAAACCAAAAACTGAATAACCCTGATTTATAGTATAGCATAATTTACGTCTTTTTTCAACTTGCTATCCATTAGTAATTGTGGTATAATTAAGGTGGGTATTCTGAAAAGGAGGCGGAGATACGGATGGCATACATAATTTGTGAACCTTGTATAGACGTAAAGGACACTGCCTGTGTTGAGGCTTGTCCAGTGAATTGCATACATACCGTTGAAGGCGAAAATCAACTCTACATTGATCCTGGTGTGTGTATTGACTGTGCAGCGTGTGTTCCGGCATGTCCTGTAGAAGCAATCTATATGGAAAGTGAAGTGCCAAGCCAGTGGGAATCGTATATTGATATTAACAGTAAGTTTTTTGAAACATTCGTTTATCCTGAAACTGAAGATGACGAAGCTGACGGTACGGGACAAGGCAAGGGGAAAGAACAAGGTGTACCAGAAGAATTTGTGCAGCTGCCAGATGCAGTCGGTTCATCTTTGCGTGCGCCTTTAGGTTTGCTAACTATGCTCGGACAACCGATCTTGGGTGCGTTCTCAGCAAGTTTCAAAGCACAGTTAGAAGAGATGGCAGGAAATCCACGTGTTTTCAGTGCTGCTGCTTCAACTGGGATTAACAGTTTAATCAATCTGATTCTGTATCCACTCGTGCTTTTTTTCATTAAAACAAGAGGGGATATTGCCAATCTTTTTACACCCGCAGGCAATTTTATGATCTTTTTAGGAATAGTCATTGCTATTGCCGAAGGTATGTTTCGTTTTAAAGCAGAACTTACTTCAACTCCTGACGATGAACAAGCTCGCTATGGTGCTTCTTTCTATGGATGGATACCCTCACTCTTTGCTACGCCGATTCTCAAAGCGATGCGTTCTGTTTTGGTGAACGACCCGGCAACACAGCGAACAACAATGCCCGGTGCCGTTGAGACTGACGGTTCAATTTTCGCCGATGATATAAAAGAACGATACCGCCGCTACGGAATGGTCAATCGCGTTTTGGAAACTGCAGATTACTATCAGATTGAGATTGAGTTTCCACGATGGGTGCCAAATTCATCTGCGAAAGAAACTTATGAACTTCCAGATAGAATGCCACATTATGACTATGAAGTTTATCTCAGTTCTCCTTATGCTTCTTCGGATGCTTCTCCTGCCCCAGAGAGCGTTGTGACGGTGCAAACACAACTTCCCAGAAATCCCGATAAACCACAACAATTCGCCGATCCACGGTTTGAGAAGGTCGTTGGACGAACCAGTTCATTTCCAGATGGCTTTAGGAATATCTTTCCTATTCCGGGACAACCCGAAGATTTCCACGCAAAATATAGGAATAGGATGCTTGAAATTGTTGTGCCGAAGACAGGAACATACAATGAACTGGCGTTAGAACAACCTGTTCACTATGCAAAGCTTAAGGGATAGAGAGAAGTTAGCCGCTTGGGATAAAGATTACCTCTGGCATCCATTCACACAGATGCGTGATTGGCTGGCAGAGGAACCGATTATCATTGAACGCGGCGAAGGGGTATACCTGATTGATATTGATGGAAATCGGTATCTTGATGGGATTGCCTCTATGTGGACAAACGTCCACGGACATAACCATCCCGAACTAAATGCCGCCCTTAAAACACAATTAGATCAGATTGCCCATTCCACACTGCTCGGTTACAGCAACATTCCAGCCATTCTACTTGCCAAGAAACTGGTAGAAATTACACCATCGGGTCTCAACAAAGTTTTCTATTCCGATAACGGCTCAACTGCGGTTGAAGTCGCACTGAAGATGGCGTATCAGTACTGGCAGCATAAAGGACAACCACAACGCAAACTGTTTGTCCACTTTGATAAGGCATACCACGGAGACACAATCGGTGCTATGAGTGTCGGTGGTATTAAAAGTTTTCATAGCACCTTCAGTACCCTCCTTTTTAAAAACATACACGTATCCGCGCCTGAAACCTATCGCCTCTCTATATCAGCAGACACGTCACAAACCAATTCATCTGAAATAGTGAAAACGCGTTGGCTTAATGCGGTAGAACGGGTATTATCCGAACATCCAGAACAAATTGCAGGTATCATTTTAGAACCGCTAATACAAGGTGCAGGGGGTATGTTAGTTTCGCCGAAGGGATTTCTAAAAGAACTTGCTGCATTAGCAAAAAAGTGGGAAACTTTGCTGGTTGTTGATGAAGTAATGACGGGGTTAGGACGCACCGGAAAAATGTGGGCATGTGAACATGAAAACGTTACGCCAGACCTTTTATGCTCGGCAAAAGGACTCGCAGCAGGATATTTACCACTCGCAGCAACTTTAACCACCGATGAAATCTATAATGCCTTCCTTGGCGAATATCGTGACCTCAAGACTTTTTTTCATGGTCACACTTTTACTGGAAACCCGTTAGCATGTGCTGTGGCGTTAGAAAATATTGCGATTTTTGAACGAGAAAATCTGCTTGATCGCCTCCAAACGACTATCAATCACTTCAACAAACGTCTTCAGGAATTCTACACGCTGGCACATGTCGGTGATGTGCGTGTCTGCGGCATGGCTGCGGGTATAGAATTAATGAAAAACCCAAAGACCGATACACTTTATCCATTTGAAGAAAAAGTAGGTATCCGGGTATGCAAAGCTGCGCTTGCTCAAGGGGCAATACTCCGTCCACTTGTCAATACCATCGTCCTAATACCACCTTTACAAATTTCGATTTCAGAATTAGATTCCCTTCTTGATATTACCTACCACGCTATTTCTGAAGTAACAGGATAATACCGATTACCCTTTTACCAATTCTAATCAATAAAGATCCATTACGGACATTTTATGGAATCAAATATAATGGGAAAATATCCTCTGTAGTAACGACCTCGAATCAACGCCAAATGCGCCTATGGTATTTAGCGGGTCGCGACCGGGAGGTCGCTCCTACAAAAGAGATATGAGTTAATGCCTTATACATTTGTGGCAATCGAGAAATCGGGCTTACAAAGCCCTCCAACAAGAAAAATGATATGGTTGCCAAAATATTTACACACCTAATTGAAATTAAAAGATTGTAAAAAAATCGTGTAAACTGCTAAAATGGTTAAGTTCATGAGGAGTTCCTTTCCTAATTCTCAGGCGGATTAAAAAAAATAGAGAACACTAACTATTAGTTGGTCCATTCTAAAATTATGGGTATCTGCAATAGTCGGGAATCGGAGTTCCCTCCTACAAATACAGACCATCTTCTGTAGGAGCGATCTCCGAATCGCGACCTATACCCGCAATTTTAGAGTAGACAGAACACTATGCAGAATGTAAACTACAACGCATTTAAAAAGGAGATTGCCATGAAAAAATATGCTAAATCTTTAATTTTCACTAAGAATTTAGTTGCGATACTAATGGGAATTGTTCTGGTAGTCTGTTCAACAAGTCCAATTTTCGCAGCGAAACGTTCTAAAGAGTATATCGCAAAACAGATTGCCAACTTCAGGGTAGACGGTGACATTCGTGAATGGGAACGCGCGGAAGCTGTTGCCTTTGATGAGTTAAAAGATGCTGGCGCAGAATTGCCTAAAGCAAATGATTTTACGGGCAAAGGACGGGTCGCATGGAATGCAAAAGACCCGACACGTATCTACTTTCTTGTTGAGATTACAGACGATGAACTTCAAGACATCAATCCGCATAATAGTAAATGGTGGGAGGATGATAGCGTAGAATTTATGTTTGATTTTGACAACGAAGTGGTAAGGGCTGCGCTTGTTCAGTGGACTCTCGGTGCCAATGGAAAGGATATGTCTGCAGCCGCATCGCCAGACAATACAAAATGGGCACTTTCCAAGAATGGTAATAAATACATCTATGAAGTTGCCATTGACCCGACGAAACCACGCGGTCCAAATCCAGGTAACCCAAATGCTGGAAAGAACTTTAAAGCAAAAGATGGGTTAACTATTGGGTTTAGTTTCCACATGAATGATTGTGAAAATGGGAAACGTGAACATCAGATCGGATGGATAGCCGGTAATGCATGGGATGCACTCGCCTTTGGAGATCTCACTTTTGATAAAGAGTTTTTGGATGTGGAACCGTTAGGCAAACTTGCATTAACATGGGCGGCTATCAAGCAGTAGAGCGTATCTCATAAATAGGATTTGTTGGTTCGTTATGAGTTGATTCTCTTTGTAGGAGGGAACTCCGATTCCCGACAGGTCGCGATTCGGAGATCGCTCCTACAGGATTTTGAAATCCGGTTTTCAAAGCCCTCCAACTATTTATGAGATAGGTTGTAGTTTCTTTGCCATACTTCTCCTGCCAACGTAAATTAACCTCTGAGTTGGAACTTATTTCCTGCTTGTCTCATCAAAACCTCCATGCTTTTGCAATGTCCGAGCATTCTTCTTACAAAGGAAAACGCCTCCAATGTATAACCTAAATGGAAAAGTCGCTTTAGTGACAGGTGCGGGTGGCAGAAACGGTATCGGACGTGCTATTGCCACACGTTTAGCAAAAGAGGGCGCGGATGTAGCCATCAACGATATAACCGAACACCCTTATGCCACAGACGATACGAAGTGGCAGGGGTTGTCGAGTGTCGTGCGCGAAATCGAAGTGACGGGGCAACGTGCTATAAGTGTTGTCGCAGATGTGTCAGATGCAAAGCAGGTCAGCGGAATGGTTGATAAAACCGTCGCTTATTTCGGAAAGATTGACATTCTCGTTAACAATGCGGGAACAAAGGCAGGGAAGGATCGTGTGCCTGTCATTGACCTTGCAGAGGAAGATTGGGACAGGGTGCAAAATGTCAACGTGAAAGGGGTTTTCCTCTGCTGCCAAGCGGTGGCACGCCATCTCATCGCACAGGGAACAGGTGGTAAAATCATCAATATCTCTTCTGTAACAGGCAAACGAGGTTCGGCACGTTATGCAGCATACAGCGCGTCAAAATTTGCCGTAATCGGTTTGACACAATCTCTTGCCCATGAACTTGCGCCGTATCAAGTTAATGTTAATGCTATCTGTCCAAGCCTTGTGGATACGGAACGCGTGGCACATTTAGCTGCCGCCATGATGCCTACTGATCTCTCTGCTGATGAACAACGCGCAGAGTTTGCCCGTCGCGCCGAGACATCCGTGCCGTTAGGAAGACTCGCTGAAGGTGCTGATGTGGCGAATATGGCGGCGTTTCTCGCCTCAGACGAAGCTGCGTATCTGACGGGATTGTCTGTCACTGTATCGGGGGGCTTAGTGATGGATTAGTTGTAGGTCAGTTTGAACGCGGTGAACCTAACAATACTTTTAGCTGAAAAGTCGCGATTCGGAGATCGCTCCTACAATGAAGAGTCTAAATCCAGAAGTCAAATTGCTTGACAAAATCCTGAATACCGTTTAGAATTCACAAAAAAAAATCGGACTGGAGACAAGAATGAAACTCGCGATATGCAATGAAATGTTTGAAAATTGGAAAATTGAAGATGTATTTACCTACGCTGCTGAACTCGGATATGATGCGGTAGAAATTGCACCATTTACATTGGCAGACTCGGTTTTGGACATCAGTGAAGCAGAGAGGACGCGCATCCGCAAAGCTGCTAAAGACGCAAAAATAGAGATTGCAGGACTTCACTGGCTGCTCGTTTCACCGCCAGGACTCTATATCAATCATCCGGACGCGGATATCCGAAACGAAACGCGAGACTATTTGCTTGCACTCATTGAACTTTGTGCAGATTTAGATGGGCAGATATTGGTTTTTGGTTCACCGCAGCAGCGAAATGTGATGGAACCGCTCAGCTTTGAACAAGCATGGAATTATGCACGGGATACCTTTGCAGAAGGTGCAGAACTTGCTGGTGAAAGAGGCGTAGTATTATGCATGGAGCCGTTGTCAAGCGATCAAACGAACTTTATTTCCCATCCTGACCAAGCGGTTGAAATGGTAAACACTGTGAACCATCCTAATTTTCAGATGATTTTGGATGTTTGTAGTACCGCAAAAGAAGGGTTGGACATGCCAACACAGATTCGCAACTGTGCCGAACACGTTGCGCACTTCCATTCCAACGACGACAACGGCTACCTACCCGGTTCCGGCAATGTGGATTATCCTCCAATCATTGAAGCATTAAAAGAAATTGATTATCAAGGTTATGTCTCAACAGAGGTCTTCGATTTCAAACCCGATCCAAAAACGATCGCAACACAAAGTATCGAATTTTTGAACTCCTTATTATGATATCTGAATTCCGCGAATGCTATAACGCTTATAGCAAAATCAGAACAGAAATGGGGCGTTGGCTCAAACAAAGTATGCTCCTTGACCCGCCCGGTCCGAACAACGGCGGCGAGGATGAAGCAAACTACGCACTTGCATGGTTTCCACACTATTTAGTCACTGGCGACGCAACTGTTTTGGGACACTTTGATATGCTTAAAGACGCACTTCTCGGTTGGGTGGAACGGGATTGTCTGCATGGATATGAACCGAAGGCGGAAGCACACCACGGAACTGAACCTTTCCTGCTATTTCTACCTCGCTATATTGGGTTAAAACCTGATGATACTGAGGCGATTTCCCTTTTAACAGATGCCGCTGAGCATATCGGAAATTGGGTGCCAGAGATACCTGCCTGGTACGATTACGCGCGAGATACATTTATCGGCTACAATATCGGAACACAATTTGTAGAAAACGATGAGAAGAATGCTTATGAACTTGCTGAACACTTCCGCTTTATCCACATTGCTTTGGCAGCGTATAGTGTTACAGGCGAAAAACGGTATATGGAATGGGCATTGCGGTATGGACGAAAACGTGCTGAACGGCTCATCAACGCGCCGAATCCAATGCCGCTACTCTGGGATTTGAATGAAAACGGACTTAGCGAGGCAGAAGTTGACGCAAAGAATTTGCATCGACTTGTCGCAAGTTCACATCACATTCCCGGGGACCCATTAGCAGGAATTGAGAACTTACTTGCTTCTGGTGCTATTTATGCCTTAGGCGATCTCTATCTCTTGTCTGGTGAAGAGATTTTCCAAACAGCAGCGAAACGTATCGTTGAACCGCTTGTCACATCTCTCATTGATCCTTTCAACGATCCTGCTGCCGCAGCCCTCAGTTATTATCGGTGGACATTTAATGATACCTGTTTTGACACTGCTATTACTGAAAGTTTACAAGAACTTCCACCAACTTCACCCGAACTGTTGGCACTCGTTTTTCCACAGGAGACTCGGCGCAGAGAGCTTGGCGTGGGAAAACGGTCAGATATGGCGTATTGGGGAGAATGGTCGGATGACGGTTCAGTTAAACCTATTCAAGAACCGTCAACAGCAACGTTAACACTCGCCTATCAGGTAACAGGTGAGGTTGCTTATGCGGTTAGAGCATTGCAAAATGCCGCTACACGTCTGAATATCGCACGTCGTGTGCTACGCGGTGGAAGAGAACATGCAGATATGGGAGGCGCGGTTTGCTCAATTGCTGCAGGGCACGGACGCAATTGGGGGCAAGGTGCAGTGACCGCATGCTACGGTCCTTTGCTTCTCGGCACTCGTGAGATTTTGGGTAGAGTTGCCCCGCTCATAGTCATCAAAAAATCAGATCAACAAGGTCAGATGCCTTCATCGCTTCTCTCTTTGGTTAGACCTATTGTTGGGACAGATAACACCGCGGAGGTGGTTTTCTACAATAGCGGTGATTCATCTATCAGATTTGCATGGCAGCTGCAAAGCAATGCTGATGCGTTAGATGAGAAGATTAGTGAATTTAGTTCAACTGAAGAGAACCCATGGCAGCAAGAAACACTTGAGGTAAACAAGATTCAAAAGCGGCTTATATAAAATAATTTATTGGGGCTTACGTACGGCATTCTGTTCATCGTCTTTTATTCTTCATCAGATTTAGGGAAACATAATAGTCCGACCATGGCAAGAATATATCCAATTGCAGATAGAGATGCACCATATCGCGTATTATCAACCCGATTGCCAGAACCAATGGCGAGGCTTCCACTAAAAAACAGAATTAAAAAGCAGAGGAGTCCGATGCTACTGCTAATAAGCAATAGTTTTGTCGGTATAGATTTCCATGGAGTTTGTCGGTTTAACATATAAATAGCGATCCCGACGATTATCAAAGAAGCAACAAAAGAAATTGTAATGAAATTGATCCTACTTTCGAGGAACTGAATTAGCGTTACTACCCAACATAAAAGCCCTAATCCGCTCATGATAAGTCCAAGAGTTATGAGTCGAGGATTATCACGAGATTTTTGGCTCAGCACATAGTAACCGACTCCGACAACAATTGATGATGCAATAAAAGCAAGTGTAATAGACCATCCTCTGCCATTTGCTAACATTGCCCCTGAGTAGGTGTGTTTCCACGGCAACACAAAAGAAAAAAATGCTAAGATTCCACCTGTTAATGTAATGAACCGTGAGTACTGTTTCATTCCTCATCTCCTCTAACATTTACTTCTGCTTCTTGTGTGCCCTGAGATTCTGGACTATCTGCTTTTTCTATAGAACATAAAACGCCAATCATTGCCAGAATATACCCAACAGCGGCGAGAAATGTGCCATACCCTGGATCGTAAAGTTTTCTACCTCCTATCGCAATTTTCAGACTAATCCCGAAAAACAAAATCAGAAAACAGCAGAGTCCTACACTACTACTGATAAGGACTAAGGATGTAGACCAAGATTTCCAAGGTGGTTGTCGGATTAATCTAAAGATACTGGCACCGGTGATAGTTAAGGCAGCAAAAAAAGCAATTAGAATGAAGTTGATCCCTCCATAAAAACTCGTGAGTATCGGGATAAAACAGAACAGGACACCGATACTACCTACGATGAGTGCCAGAACTGGACGCCAAGATGTTCGAAAGACATGTCGGTTTGCGACATAAACGCAAACACCAAATACTGCCAAAGCAAGGATAAATACAATTACAACAGCACTTATTCTACTTATGTTAGACGTAAATCTACCACTAATCGTCGCCTCAAAGAAAAGAAGATATAAAAAAAGTCCAATACCGCTTAGGATGAGTGCCACTATTTTAGACATAAGATTCCAAGAGGTGGATCGGTTTAATATGTAAATGCTGATACAGATAAACGTTAAAGCAACAATGAGAAGGATTGTAACCAAAGTGCCTCCACCATTAGCAAGCTGAACACCTGATAAGTCGCCTTCCCAAGGCAGCGCAAAACAGACAAACGTTAAAATCCCACCTATTAACGTGATTAACTGCGAATACTTTTTCATCTTGTTTCTGAGAAAACAATACCCACAATAGATAGTACGCGAGGTACGTTAAGAAGAGTAAACTTCCCTATTCAGTCTTTTCCACCAAAGTATCAGATTTTGGGATGTTCCATGCCCCGATAATGGCAACAATAAATCCAATCGCCACACCAAATCCGCCGAATTGTGGACTGATTACTTTACTCATATCTATTTTGAAGTCAGTAGATTTTAACATGTCAGACACCATACGCAATTCAGGATTAGTTCCTGGAAAAAATTGGATTAGTGTGAAAACCATGAATAATAATCCTATCCCACTGCTAATTAGCACTGGACTTCTGGCTTTCCAAGGCGTTTTTTGGTTCAACATATAAATGCACACACCAAGAATTGTCAATGTGGCGAGAAAGGCAATGCTGGTGAACAGATTTCCACCGCTTACTGCCATCCTGAAACCTGCAATTGTTATGGTCCCCTCCAATTGGGGAACTACTAAGTCTAAATCAAGAGATGACATGTCAAATGCCATCCAGGGTAAAAAGAAGCAGAGAAAAGCAACGCCTCCGCCTACTATCGGGAGTATAAGCGGGTTCTTTTTCATGGTGGGTTCCTCATATTGCTAAAGTTTAGTAGGTAGGTTATTTACCCACCTACCAGATTTGGAACTTAACGCGCGCCACACGCCTGCAAACACGCCTGCATGTGTCCACGCGATTCCGCAGCAATTGTGCAACACTGCTCCATGCTATATTCTTTTGCCCCAATAACCTCAAGGTTCAGCGGACCGGTATAGCCGTTTTCATGTAGCACACGAATGTAACCGACAAGGTCAATGTCCCCACGTCCATTCGCTTGCAACTCAGGATCGCCGGGACCGCGTTGCGTGCCTTTGCAATCTCGGATATGCACGTGTTTCACGCGTGAAACAACAGCAGCAATCGCTTCCACGGGGTTTTCACCTGCGCGATGAATATGTGATGGGTCCATATCAATACCAAATGCGGGCGATGTAATTGCTTCCATAGCGCGAAGGGTTGTCGGTGTATTATAGATGCTTGCACCAACATGTGCCTTGACACATAGCGTTACTCCATAATGTTCTGCCCTTTCCGATAGACTTCCCAGAGAATCAATTACCCCGGACCAAGCATCTTCATCGTCTGACGAACCACCGGGACCACAGTTAATAATCGGAATACCTATTTCGGAGGCTGCTTGAAATGCTAATTCCATTCTTTCAGGATCGCGTGAGGGTTGTTCCATCGCTAACAACTCAAGGTTATATTCTTTTGAGAGACGTTTAATGTCATCAGCGAGCTCTTGCCAGTTTGCGAGAACAAGGTGCTGACTCATCCCATCAATTGCAGAAAGTTCAATACCATCATAGCCAGCCATTGCAATATGCTTAAAGGCGGTTTCCATATCGTAACCGCCAAACAGCACTGAGTTTGCTCCTAATTTCAAATGCTTTTTCTCCTTCTATGTAAAGCCGTAAGAATGATTTCAAGGTCAATAGTTCTGTTTCAGGTGTTTGCCTTACAGTCCACTCAACGTAGGAAGTGGATGCGGACGTACCAAGATGCCGCCCTGCTCATAAGATTCCATCGCAGCCCATGTGTATTCAAGCGCAGCGAGTGCATCTCTACCGGAGGCGCGTATCTTCTCTTTCGGTACACCGTTCGTGATGTCTTCCAAAAACGCATGAATTCTTAATGGAAAGGTCTGTCCAAAGTCGCTGATACCAGATTCGGTGACGACTGTCTCTCCACCTTCAGGGGCACCGGGTGAGGGCCAAAAAGTGATTTTTTCGATACAGTTTTCAATGCAGAATGTGCCGCGCGTGCCAGCGAGTTCAACGCTCCACCATCCACCGAGTCCGAAGGTAGCGTCTCCGCGTTGGCTCAGCAGATAGCCGATACAACCATTTTCAAAACGGAGGTGGATGCTATTAATAGAGACCATTAAGTCGCCTTCACGGCGCCGAAAATGCGGGCGTTCCATAAATGCCTGCACATGCGTCACGTCTCCACAAAAATGACGCATCACACTGAACGGATGTGACAGAAACGCTTTCACATGAAAGTAGGGAAAACCGTCGGAACGCGGTGCTTTTGAATAACTGTAGTTGAATTCTCCACCAGCAAATCCCATCTTGTGCATGATGTAGACCATCTCCCCGATCTGTCCATTGTCAATATATTTCATTGCCTGTTCTGCGGGTGGCGTGAAATAGTGATTCAGATTACATGCGAGATAGAGATCCTCTTCGGTGGCTTTTGCTACCATTTCACGTGCTTGTCCAACGTCATTGGAAAGCGGTTTTTCGACGAGTACGTGTTTGCCATTATCAAGTGCTTCCATCGTCGGTTCATAGTGCCAACTGCCGTTCTCATTTCCGCCTGTCGTAACATCAACGATTTCAAGGTCGGGTTCACCGTCAATCATATCTGCTAAGCTGTAGTAAGCTTTCACACCGAGACGTTCCGCTGCGCTGTCCGCGCGTTCTTTCACAATATCACATACTGCAACAAGCTCTGCTAAATCATCATTTGCGTGGCAATTAGCATGATTATTCCCAATACCACTCATGCCGACTACGCCAACTTTTAATGCCATTTTTTAATTCCTTCCAATAGGTGAAAATAGACTATAATGATACAATTCTATATGGTTAGTTGCGGTTTTGTCAACAAATATCTTAAGGGTGTGTAAAGTTTTTGTCACAGGAAGATTATAAGTGGTGGGTTGTCCAAAGTATGTAAAAATGGTATCCTTCCAAATAATTTATCTTTTCTCCGAAGGAGAGGATACCGATGTTTAATATATCATTAGATAGTTGTGAAGTCAAAGAAAACAGAGAAACAGCACTGAGTTGTGTAGAAGAAATAAACGATTTGGCAGGAACTCTTGGCACTGTTCTTGTGTGTCGTTGGATGAAGCGGAGCAGCGTATTTTAGAAGGCACTCAATCCATAAGACGAAAGTTGTTGGAGATGTATGCCAACTAAGAAGCCTTTGTGCCAGAACCGGAACCGATTGCGTGTCCAAAGTGTGATGAACCATCTGGGCAAAGGCGTAAAAGAGAACGAAAGTTTACGGCGCAGTGTTGCATCATTCGTGTAAAGCGTTGGGAGTATTGTTGTAAGTCGGCACATTCCCATAGACCTTAGGATATGCGGCAAAAGTTTAGAGGTAAATACACATATCGCGTTGCTGAATCGATGTGTAGATTGTCAGTCTGTCTTACCTTTAGGGAGGCATCTGAAGAGTTATCTCGTCAGGGATAAAAGTGAGCCACACGACCCTCAATAAGAAAGTGCGTGAATGGTCAACAGATTTGAAAGTTCTCAAGGTGGTGGAACCCCTCCTCTTTGATGGGCATATTCCAGAAGTAGCAACACACATTCGTGCTTTAGGCACACAGCAGTCGGCAGTTTGTGAGATTTTAGAAAGAGAAGCGAGGTATTTTGAAAAACACGCGAAACGGATGCAATACAAAGCGTTTCGTGAAAAAGGGTATCAGATTGGCAGTGGCGTAATTGAGTGTGTGTCAACAGGTTGTGGTGCATAGATGCAAACAAGCATCTATGAGATGGACAGATCAAGGGCTTAATGCTATCCTTGAGTTGAGATGTATGCTAAAGAATAATGTTTGGGAAAGACATTGGTATCCCATAGGTGTCAACTTAAGAAAATATTATGTATGTTTTAAGTGTTTCAAAAAAGCGTTGCAAAATGGAGACACCTCTTGCATAATGTAGAAAACAACTTTACTTATTTCTACAAAGAGGTGTTCCGATGTCTATACTAACACAGGTTTGTGATAAAATGCAAGATATACTTCAAACGCCTGCTAATGAAGCAGCCTTGAGTTGTAGGTTCGTCCAAAGGATACGCAAACTCTCAGGAAGTGCTTTCGTCCAGATGCTCGCATTCGGGTGGCTTGAAAATCCTGATGCGAGTTACACGGATCTGGCACAAACGGCACGCGCTTTAGGTGTGCATGTCACCCGTCAAGCGATTGAAAAACGGATGACTTATGAGGCAGCACAAACCCTAAAATCAACGCTTGAAGTCGCCGCAACGCAAGTTATTTCGGCACAACCGCAGATACTCCCTTTGCTAAAACAATTCACAGGTGTTTATGTGCAAGACAGCACTTGGATTTCCCTGCCCGATGAACTCCAATCCATATGGAAGGGGACAGGATGTAGAACCGCACATAAAAAAGCCTCCATAAAACTTCATCTCTGCTTTGATGTTACCACGGGTGCTTTCCAACACTTCCACCTCACCGATGGTATCACTGCCGATAGCACAGCAGAAAAGGCGTTTGAACCGCTTCCCGCTGGGAGTTTACGCTTAGCAGACTTAGGTTATTTCTCGCTTGATAAGTTTGACAAACTGACACAAACAGGTGTTTTTTGGCTAACCAGATTGAAAGTAGATTGTAAACTCTTTGATGAACAAGGTGAACCTTTCTGTTTGCATAAACATCTCAAAGCAGCGAACTTAGACACGATAGACAACATCTGCTTCGTTGGCGCAAAGAAGCGTCTGCCCGCACGGCTTGTTGCGTTGCGATGTTGTGAACAAGAGGCAAACAAGCGTCGCCGATATATCAGACGCGATGCCAAACGCAGAGGCACACACCCTTCACAAGAACGGCTACGGCTCGCTGGATGGGATATCTATATTACAAATATCAAAGCAACGCAACTAACCCCTCAACAGATCGCAACCATTTACAGCATCCGATGGCAAGTTGAGTTGATGTTCAAATGCTTCAAAAGCATTGGCAAGGTGAACACATCGCGTAGCACTAAACCTGAGCGTATCTTATGTGAAGTGTATGTTAAACTCCTCGCACAACTGATAAGACACTGGATTATGTTAGCAACCGGATGGAAATGTATACGACACGATCTCATCAAAACGGCAAAACTTATTGGTCGGCACGCACGCACACTCACCATGAGTTTTCACAAATCTAAAACGGCTTTTTATAGAACACTTAGATACATAAAACAGGACATACAAAACAGCGACTGTGGGAAATATAGAGCAGGAAAGCGGACAACTTACAAACTTCTAAAAGAGGTTGAGAATCCTTAAGTTGACACCTATGGGTGTCGCTGCGCTCTACCCGACCTACGGACTATCGGGATTACAAGGTTCCCTCCCACAAGAAAAATATACAACAAGGATTAATTCATGACTGCTGCTGAATTTATTGAGAAAAAACAAAATACTTGGGATGAGTTAGAGACGTTATTAAACCAACCCCGAAATGCGAACGCGCAGCAACTCAACCGACTCGGATATCTGTATCGGCGTATAACATCCGATTTAGCGGTTGCGCGTCGCGATTTTCCACAGGACCGATGTGTAACCTACCTGAATGAATTGGCATCGCGTGCACATTCCACTGTTTACCAAGCCTCACCTCTAAAACGTGGATCACTTTGGCAGTTTCTTCGGTACGGTTTTCCCCAAGTATTCCGAGAAAATATCTATTTTGTTGGCGCTGCCTTCCTGATGTTCACCATCGCGTTTGCAGGCACGTATTGGAGTGCCTTGAGAACTCCCGAATTTGCTGAGCAACTCATTCCTGAACCTACTTTAAACCACATCAAAGAACTGGGTAGCGGTGCATGGAATGATACATCAGCAGAAAACAGAAATCTCTTTGCTTCCTTTGTGATGACGAACAACATCCGGGTCGCGTTCCTTGCATTTGCTTGGGGCATCATGTTTATGGTGGGTAGCGTCTATATTTTAGTCTACAACGGGATTCTCATTGGGGCTGTTGCGGGATTGTGTCATGTCAACGGCGTTGCGTTGGCACTCTGGTCGTTTGTGTCGCCACACGGCTATATTGAACTCACAACGATTTTTATTGCTGGTGGGGCAGGCATGAAATTGGGATATTCACTTATCGCGCCATCGCAATACACGCGGAAACGTGCTTTGATAAATGCAGCGAGAACTGCTATTCAAATGCTTGGTGGGTGTGTTGCTTTGCTCATTGTGGCGGGGACGATTGAAGGTTTTGTCTCGCCTTCTGAGCTGCCAAATGCTATCAAAATCGGTTTTGGTGCTGTGACAGGTGTCGTTCTATTCACCTACCTGTTTGGCATGAAACCTGCTAAAACCGACTAATCTTCCCACCCTCTTTCTTGCTGGAGCGCTTTGTAAGCCTTCTGCCACCCACATGGTAGGCGCGTTTACAAAACGCGCCTACCGAGGATGGTGGAACACTCAATTGACAATTATGGGTTTCGTCATATTTTAGACTTCGCCTTAAGCTCCAAATACTTATTCACAACTGCCATTGTCAACTGATGTGCGGGAACATCAATCGTGATAACGCCTTGGCGTCGTAAAACCTCTAAAGTCGCGTGTTTTTCCTGCAATAATCGCTCAGCAATCGCTTTCTGATAAACCGACTTGGAATTGGATGACCGCTGCTCAGCCAATTCAACGATACCAGAATCTGTCAACGTAACACAAACAACGAGGTGATGTTTGGAGAATTGGGCAACATAAGCGGCTATTCCCTCCGCAGAATCTTTGTCAAGAATATCGGTGAAAAGTATAATGAGGGCACGTTTCCGCTGTTTTGAAGCGAGATAGGTGAAAGCCGATTCATAATCCGGTTCTACCGGATGAACAGGCAACCCGTAAATCGTTTCCAACATCGTCAGAAACTGCTTTTTTCCAGGTTTCGGCGCAAGATATTGGTGAACGGTATCCGCAAAAGCAATTAACCCGACTTTATCACCTTTCAGTGTTGAGACATGCGCAGCCATCAAAGTTGTGTTAATCGCGTAATCCAACTTTAGCATCGCCTTTTGCGATCTCGATTCTGCGTCAGGTATTTCGGACGATTCCAAAAGGATTGGTGAAGCCATAAGTCTACCAGTGTCCAACATGATGACAATATCTTGGCTTCTTTCGGTCTCAAATTCACGCACAATCGGTTTGCGATGGCGTGCAGTGGCATTCCAATCAATACGACGAAAATCGTCATCAGGGGAGTATTCGCGCAACCTTTCCATCTCCGTACCTTCACCAAATAAGCGTGAATTTTTTAGACCTATTCGGTGGAGCATGCCACGTTTTACCAAGAGTTCATATTGCCGCACTGCTTGTAGATTCGGATAAACCTTTATCTCTGTCTCTGCTGGCACACGACGTTGACGGACAACCAAACCTAATACGCCCAAACACCGCACATGGATGTCTCCGAACTGGTAAATACCGCGCCGTAAGGGTGTGAGATGATAAGACACATTCTCGTCATCCATAGGTGAAACACGACAGTCGTAAGTCACCTTTTCATGTAGCAATTCTTCAGGGAAATCGTCTTTAAGACGGAGCCTCAACTGATGACGTGAACGGTTGACGATTTTCAGTCTCACAACGTTCTCTACACCCAACGAAAACTTAGAATTCATCTCGCGGCTGATTTCAACTTTTTCAAATAAGGGGGTTTGTAACATAGTCTAAGATGCCGATAATAAATAGCAGCGCCAGATACACACCACCGATAAATAAAAGGTTCGGCGAGACAGTGTAAAGCACAATCGGAATGGCTATCGGAAGCAGAAAAATGAGGAAACGTTTGCTTATATGCATCTTTTTTAACGTGGAATCTCTACCTCAGCGAGTAAGCGATCAATCACATCGTCCGGGGTTAACCCTTCAATCTCAGCATCCGGCTTCAAAAGGATACGATGCCGATAGACATGAGGTGTCAAGTATTTCACATCGTCAGGCAGAATATAATCGCGTCCTTGTAGCGCGGCATAAGTTTTGCTCGCTAACAAGAGGGCAATTGAGGCGCGGGGACTCCCACCTAACATCAACTCATTTGAACTGCGCGATGCCTCCGCTAAACCGACAATATAATTTAGGATTGAATCTTCTACTGTGACCTTCTGAATCTCATTTTGACATTCTTGAAGTGAATTGCTGTCAATCACGTTTTCAACGCCTACCGTTTCCAAGCGGGTAGCGTTGAACCCTTGATGATAATTCATCAAAATCTGTGTCTCCACCTCTGGACCGGGGTAGTCCACACGCAGCTTAAACAAAAATCGGTCAAGTTGTGCTTCGGGAAGTGGATAAGTCCCCTCATATTCAATAGGATTTTGCGTTGCTAATACAATAAACGGTGCAGGAAGTTCGTGACGCACACCGTCAATGCTAACCTGTCGCTCTTCCATACATTCTAAAAGGGCGGATTGCGTTTTCGCGGGTGCACGATTGATTTCATCTGCAAGTAGCACGTTTGTGAAAACGGGACCGCGCTTTAGGTTAAATTGATTTGTTGTCAAATCATAAACGCTTGTCCCGACAATATCAGACGGCATCAGGTCGGGGGTAAACTGAACACGACTGAACTGTCCTGAGACTACCATCGCTAAAGTTTTTGCGATTAGCGTTTTTGCAGTGCCGGGCACACCTTCTAATAGGATATGTCCGCCTGAGAACAAACCTACGACCACAAGTTCAAAGAGCTCTGTCTGCCCGACGATCACTTTTTGTGCTTCTTGTTTCATTCTCTCAAAAGATGTTTGAACTAAGTTCTCCATAATTTATTTGCCTTTTTATCCTCCATGCAGTTGAAAGTCACGATTAGTTTGTAGATGTCGGTTGGATAGAGCGCGCGAAATCTATAAATGTTAACTTAAGGATTTTCTAATATGAGCAATGCTCCTCAGCCCCGTAGGGGTGGTATGTTTATAGAAAACTCAAGATGTAAAATCGGGCTTAAAAAGCCCTCCTACAAGAAATCATACGCTAAGTTGAACACCTATGAGATCGTTCTACTTTGCCCTACCAATCTTTGATGTCTCACGATATGCTTCAACCCGCTTCGCCATATCAAGCAGTTGCGACTCCGATATATCACCAGACCGTTCAAGGTCACGAATAAGATTTTTAAGTTCCCCTTCTTCGTCAATCGCGCCTCGCTGTGTTAATTCCTCCAGAAAGGTCGTCGTAGTTAAATTAGGATTGACACGCCAGCGCGCCCCTAAATCTGCCTTGAATCTGTCGCGGATATGCCGTAAAATTTCCATGCGTGTGTTCGCTTTTTGATAGAGTGTTGTCATCGCGTAGACGTATTCAGAACTCAAACGCCTGTTATTTTCTCGAACATCCAACGGCTTTCCGAAACGTCTCCCTCGCAGTGTCAGGAAAACAAAAAGAATGAGACATACATAGACAGCAGCTAAACCACCGGGTGTTTTGAACACAAGAGTTGTAAACGAATCAGGTCGTTTAGATTCATGCGTGATGTATTTCCCTTCAGCAAGGCCGATGCGGGCGTTGCGAGGGAGTGTTGACATAAGGTTGTAGAGGAACGTTGCGTTGCCACTATTTCGCAATCCATCCTCGTCAAACAGATATGCAGATGTTGTGAAAAATACACGCCCTTTACCTTCGCGTAGTGTTACAACTACTGCGTCATTTTCTTTCCCGTAAAGCACTGCGACATCTCGTTCAAAAGCTTCAATAACAAAATATACCCGTGCGTGAATTTCGTCTACTGAATGTATTGGGAAAAGGGGGGCCTCGCTAATTCTTTGTACGAATCCCAACCTTCTCTCTAATCTACGCAATCTTAAGTCGAACGCTGCAACAAGTTTCCCCATCACTTGATGGTTTCCGCCACTCACGATTAAGGTGCCACCCTCTCTAACGAAATCTTGAATTTTCTCAATCTCTGTTTCTAAAGGTGCATCATTAAGGTCTTGCAGAAACAACACATCGTAACTTTTCAGGCGAGATGGATATTCCGTTGAAATTGCAGTGACACGGAACTTTAGTTTACGCAAGATAAGATAAAGCACACTCCCTTGTTCTAACGAATCACACGACATTTGAGAACAGGTTAGCGTTATTAAAATCAGGATAAAAACAGATTTTTGGAGGATTCGCATTTGTCTTCACCTAACCGCTATAGATTTTTTGTAACAAGTTTCTATAATTTGCAACGGTGTCCGCGTCACAAGGTTTGTGCCCGTACCACACCTCATCAAAAACTGAAACCGCTGGTCCAAGCGTTGCCTGTAGGTCAATATCTGTTGGTGATTGGTGAAGATATTCACGATTCGTGAGGCTTTTATCATAGGGAAGAATACCACGTTCCTGGAGATGCAAAATAGCAGAGAGATAAAGATAGCGAAGCGCGCTGCGAAAATCGTTTGATTCAACTGCTGTTTCAGCACGAGCAAGGGCTACTTTTTCTGTGTCTACCTGATCTACTGCTATTTCTGGTGCTTCTTCGCCGCGCACTTCCCGTATCAGATTCATCCGAATTTGCCTGATAAAAAAGGCTACCACAATCCCAAGTGCTATAGCACTCAGCGGAAATAATACATACTCAAGCCTAAAACTCCATTCAGATTTAGGTTCTTTAGATTTAAGGATTTTTGCTAAATCTTTTTGATATTTTTCATAAGAAACTGCGGGGTCTGAACGTTTCGCCTCCAATTCATCGCGAAATGTCTGCCCTTCCGCAGCAACTGCCAAAAGCATAATTAGACTGATACAGTACACTATGATACAAAAAAAATTTCTTTTTTTTCGTTCCATTACGTTCTTATTAAGCCTCTGCAATATTCTCTACGCTTTCTAAATAGAGACGCGTGGTTACAATTGCCCATATAGGAACTAAAAAGGTCGTGATTATACCTTTGACAATAAGGAGTAATATAGTGGGGAGAATACTCGGCACCTTTGGCAACTCTACTGCCACATTTCCACCGATGAAAAGTGACAAAAATTTTAGCGGCGTTAACGCTTCCCGAATCGGGGCGAGTTCGGAGAAAAAGACTGAAAACAGTAACAATACTGTCCCCAACAGAACCGAAGTGAAAACGGCAGCGATCCATCCTGTCAAAAGATAAATCCACAAAAAACGTAATCTTGTCCCGCTGACCAGTGCATGGCTGCGTTTAAAAATACCTATAATGGATCTGTTTTCAAGAATGAGGCACGGGTTATAGAGACTTAACGTTACCCGAAAATAGATATTCGTAAGTATTACCAAGATTGTAATTAAAGTTGTGGACGACAAATCCATCACTGAAGGAATCAATAATCCAAGTCCTAGAAAAATGGTATTTACCACATCTACAATAAGTACAAACAACACAAACGCACCCAATAATTTAAACGTCCTCTTTCCTGTTTGTCGCCAAGCCTCACGCGCATTTAGAAGGGTTGAATCCGGAAGAACATCAGAAAATCGTGAAGTGGCAGATAGCGTCGCAATAGCCAACGATAGTGGGCAAAGTGTGAGTAACATGAGGGTTATTAGAGGCGTGTAGTCGTAGGTTTGGAAATTAAGTGTCCATTGCCAAACGGTTTTGCCATCGTTGCTGGTTGCAATCACATACGGGACAGGAAAAAGTGACCAACCAACGTAAGGAAAGAAACTTGTATCTTCAAATGTTTTAAATAGGTTATCAGGCGTAGAGATTGTAGGAGAAATCCCATTAGATGTGTTTAGACTTCCAGTTGCAGTGTAGTCAGGTTGATCATCAAAATGCTTTTCAATAGCATTGAAATTACGAAAAAACATCGCAATATGTAATAAAATTGCGATGATAGCCACCGGTATCATAATACGCCAAAACAGCCCAAAATTGTTCCGGTAGAGCGTCAAAGTTGTTGATGCAAAGTTAGCGCGTTGGTCGTCAGCCATTTAGTTTTCCTATGTAACTTCAGAGGAGTGCACGGTAAATTCCTTAATCTGTAGCCTGCATCTCAAGATCATAAGCTTCTTTGCGAATTCGCATGTCAAAATAGAGAAGCGCTGAACCGATGGATCCAATCGGCATCAAAAGTGTTGAGATAGAAAGCGTTACGATATTCCGGATTGAAAAGGCTGTCCATCCAATATCCTTCGGCGTAGGGGCAATGAAAAGCATGATCCGCTGCAACAAAGTAGGTTCTTCTGATACGGTAGTGTCAATCATTGAAGAGAAGATCAGCCAGAAAGATGTCTGAATTATAAATCCTATCATGAATGTAAGGAGAAAAATTGCTAACATGATCCCAAAAACCCGCCACCAACTATCTTTAACCAATTCAGTGCTTCGCTTGAGTGCTCTTGATGCTGAAGTTTCTTCAAATAGCACAGGAAGGCTATAAAGTCCCCATCGGACACCGAAATAGATCGAAAATGGGATACCTATGATGGTTATAAACAATCCAAAAACAGTTATTACCCATAGCAGCGCGCTGCCAAAAAGTGGTAAGAAGCGTTGGAATGTCTGCTTTAATGCATCACCAGCGGTAATATCTCTACCTAAAAACGTATGAGCACTTGCATAAATCAGTGAGCCGCCAACCGATAGAGACAGCAAAAATACGCCAAGAAAATAGGCAAAAAATATTGTAAGGCTGTATTGCATCCCACCCTCAATCGTCAAATACATATAGATTTGATTCATACAGAAACCCACCACGAGATAAACGATTGCAATTCCCATAAATAATCGGAAGTGACTCCGATAGAGCGTAAACATCCCATCCAGAATATCCGTGAAACTCATGGGTTGCATAGCGGGTATAGCGGTTTGACTGTTATTTTCAGGTGCTAAATCCGTGTGTTCTTGCATTGTTTCCTCGCTTCTGAGAGAACTTTTTGATATTGATTAGTTTATCTCATTTTGCTTTTTATTTCAAGACCTTGTTTTTGAATATGAAAAGTAATTAGATTGACAAATCAAAAAAAGGAATGCCTCAAATGGCATTCCCCTTGTTTCCTGACATATCACTTGTCTATTAGTGTCCGCTCTTTTGATTTTATAGTAAACTTTAGAATTAACGGGACATTTTGTCCTGTAGGAGGGAACTCCGATTCCCGACTATAAACGGGTCGCGATTCGGAGATCGCTCCCGCTGAATGCCAAACGCGCATTCAGCGTTGATTCACAGAAAATGTGTATCTTTAATTTCAAAGTTCACTATATTAATCGATCAGATTTTCCGCTACTTGTGCTGGTGCGTTTTGTCCCTCTAACATATTAGAATAGGTTCCAAGATTCGGATTTTCGATCTCTATCGGTTTTATTGAAAGTTGATATCCGAGTGCTTTAAGGACATTGATAAGCACCTCAATCAGAGATGTATTTTCATTGGATAGTATTTTCGAAAGCACTTGTGGATCCATCCCTGCCTGCTTTGCAAGTTCGTCAATTCCTCCTTGCGCGTTTACAACGGTTTCAAGTGCCCTTAAAACTACGACAGGGTCTTGAAAGATTTGATAGTCTTCAAGAATCGCTTGGAGGTAACCAATTGCCCTATCCCGGTCAGCGAGTTTCTCAATAAGGTACTCGCGCCATATTCCCACTTTTCTCATTGGTGTGTCTCCTTGTATTCTAACCAATACGTTTTGGCACGTTCAATGTCACGTTGCTGTGATGACTTGTCACCACCACAAAGTAAAAGAACGATTGTATTACCTACTTGTCCAAAATAAATTCGATAGCCTGCACCAAAGTGGACCCGTAGTTCAAAAACACCTTCTCCAACAGATTGGCAATCGCCAAAATTACCATCTTCAAGCCGCTCAAGCCGCGCCTGAATCCGAGCTTGTGTGTTTGTATTTTGAATTGACTCTAACCATTCAATGAAAGGTCGCCGCCCGTTTGGAGTGCGATAGTATTGTATTTCTCGTGGTTGCACATCACGCATTGCTGATTAATTCATTGGCACCTTACAAGTTTTTATATTCATGGTTCTATGGAGTGCAAATTTGAAAAATATAGGCGTTTGCCTACCCGTTTTGGGCGCGGCGGCAAACGCCTATATGTGTAAGCCAGACAGCATATATTCAACAATCCGACTTTATAATGAAAGATGGTCTGTAACCTTACTCACCTTTCTTGATAGTCAGGCGATAATGTTTCCCAATCTTCTTGGTATCAAGAATATCATGCCCATCATTCGTTAGACTCTTCGGCACGTTCTCAATCGGTTCACCATCATCAATAGTGATTTCCAAGAGTTGACCGACTTGCATCGTTTCCAACCGAACCTTCGCTTGGACATAGTTGAACGGGCATGCGACACCTTTCAGATCAAGGCTATCAGTGATTTCCTCAACAGGTTTTGTTTCTTTGACCACTTTTGGCTTCGGTGCAGGACGCGATCTGCGCGTCTTCCGTTTACTTGCTTCCTCTTCTTCCTGCTTGATACGCATGCGATTATATACGTTATGCGATTCTTCTACGAAGAGGGTGGCTTCTTCTACGCGGCGGTGTGCCAATTCGTGGTCGAAAGTAGAACTATCTTCCTCCGTAGCCTTAAACAGATGCGCACCGAATCCTGCGAAGAAATTACCAGGATCAAAGAAATGTGTGCGGAACTCATTGACGGTGGTTGCATCGTCAATATATTGCAAACCGACCGTTGTCAAGAGTCCATCGGTGGCTCTAATCATTGCATCAAAAGCCAACTCCGCGGAATCTTGATATTTACCCTTTTCCAAATTTAAACCGGATTCATAGATGAGTCGATCTGCTTCTTCCAACTTCATAGAAACAAGTGCTATCACCTCTCCAGCACACTCACCGACACCGGTTTTGAGTTGGTAGTCTTTCGTGTCACCTGTGTCTATGTAGAATTCCGGTGCTTCATCGTACGGGGGAATTTGATCGTACTGGGACAAGATTGATTTGATCTCCACTTTACCGAGCCGTGCGACGTAATCGGTGAAGGTTTCGTCATCTTGCTTTTCATCAACATATTTTCCAGTCAATTCTTCAATGAACGCTGGGATATAGTTGGCATGGATTTTTCCTGTTGCAAGTCCGTAAGAACTGGCGTTTTCAATCATGTGTCCACCGAGTAGCACAAGATAGACAGGTGCGATATGCCCACCCACTCGTTTTGAAGAGCCAAAGAAGCCAATATTTGCAATGTGATGCTGTCCGCATGAATTGGGGCATCCGCTAATCTTAATCCGAAAGTCTTTGATCTCATTCTGCACACCAGCTTCAATGAAATGGCTTCGCAGATGTGCTGCCAAACCACGCGAAGAGGATACACCAAGTTTGCAAGAATCAGTGCCGGGACAAGCTGTAATATCAACCATGGATTCTGCCCCTGGATCACCCAGACCAATTGCCTTTAGTTCACGATAGAGTGCGGGTAAATCAGTCATTGTTACCCAACGTAGGACAATGTTCTGCTCCACTGTGGCACGGATAGTGTCCTTGACATATTTCCGAGAAATGTCTGCCAAAGCGCGGGTTTGATCGGCAGTAATATCCCCAAGCGGTAACGTAATCGTTACAAAAGCGTAGCCGGGTTGGCTCTGTAACTGCACATTAGATTGATACCACTCTTCAAATCCTTCAGGTTTCGTGGTGCCGTTGAGTTGTGTCGGTGGTTTAAGCGGACTTTCATCGTAAGCATCCAGATTGTCAAGATACGCTGTCCATTCAGAATCGTGCCGTAGCGTTTCCCGATCTTCAAGCACCAACTTGCGAAATTCCTCAATGCCGTGTTTAGCGATGACGAATTTCAAACGTGCCTTATTCCGATTTCTGCGTTCACCTAAACGGGTGAAGACTCTGCAAATTGATTGTGAAATCGGCAGGAGTTCCTCAGCAGGGACAAAATCATCAAACACTTTCGCCTGATGCGGCACCGCACCGAGTCCACCGCCGACATAGAGTTTAAAACCGCGTTTGACTTCACCGTCTACCTCTTTAACCGCAGCAACTGCACCTATGTCGTGCATATTTGCTAAGCCGCAGGCATGTTCTTCACACCCAGAAAATGCGATTTTGAACTTACGACCAAAATTTTCCGCATCCGGGTGCCCTAAAAGGAACGCAGATAACGCTTTAGAATAGGGGGTAACGTCAAATGTCTCATCATGGCATACACCGCTGAGAGGACATGCTGTAACGTTCCGAACGACATTACCACACGCTTCTTTTGTTGTGATGTCAACGCTTGCGAGGCGGCGCATCAACTCAGTGGTGGTGTTGATGTCTACGTAATGATATTGTACATCTTGACGCGTCGTAATGTGAATGATGTTATCCGAAAATTCTTCGGCAACATCTGCTAACATTTCAAGTTGTGCCGCTGTAAGCCCCCCGAACGGGATCTTGACACGGATCATCTGCGACCGGTCATCGCGCTGTCCGTAAACCCCGCGCCGAAGTCTAAATTCAGTAAAGGTTGCCTCTTCCACTTGACCGGCTTGGAACCGATCGAGTTGAATCTCATAAATTTCAATTTCGCGGGCAACATCTGCGGGGATCGCCGATGCATCATAAGCTCCCGCGTGTTCAATAGCCATTCTATACTCCTTATAACCTCATATTCATTGGGTGCATTAGTCAATGTCCGATAACTTATTTGGGTAAAACTTGCAGGACAACAGTGATACAGAGTTGCGTGCTGTGTTAGAAACCTTTATTAAATTAGATAGTATACTTTAAAAAAGAATTAAAAGCAAGAAGAAATTTGCATTTAATCCAGAGACATTCAATTGTTGAGTTTCTAATCCAAAAGTAAAAATAGCAATTCAAAGATTAAAAGAGGCGCAATAAACTATGCGACTACAAACACACCCGTTTGTCGAATGTTTTTCAACACATCTGACTACTCCAAAATCTTTGACAGTTTGATTTTATAAAAACAATTACGGAAGGTTTAATTATAGAAATTTGCTGGGGTAATTATGGCGTTGGAATTGCTTCTTTTCTTTCACAGATTTTAATAAAATTTTTATCAAAGTTAATACATAAATTATAGGCAGTTAGAAAATCTAATCCCAAAACACCATGTATATTTATTATATCAAAATTTTTATTGCATGATATTTGAGGTTTCTCAATCTTTATTCCATGAATATTAATCATACTTACTTCAATTACAGGCATTTTCTCTTCAATTCCGCCAGCAGTATCCATGTCATCAAAGTATAATGGATCTGATGGATCATAGCCGAGTTGTATCGCTACATCTTCACTAATTCCACTCATTGTTGCGCCAGTATCTACTACGAAGTCAAATATTCTGAGATATCTATTATCAACAGCCCATATTTCACATTCAACCTTAATCTGCTCATTTATTACACCTTTATATTTGATAGGTATCTCTTGGATGTTTATCAAAATTTCACCTTTTTTCTCAATAGATAAACCCTTATTGCATCATAGATTATCAAATGCAATAAGGGTTTATCTACAATTTAATTCGGATTTCTCGGTTTATACGAGGTCATTTTAGAGCTTTGCTTTTGCGCTGTGTCATCTCCCGTAAACCTTACAGCTGCGTTGCCTTTGAATTTCCTTGATGCTTCGTATATCTTATCTTTCGAATCACTATAAACTTGAACTATTCCAGATTTAAGTTTGGTGGTTCCTTCGTGAATTTCAGGTTCAATAATAAACAGCCATTTATTTGGATATTCCTTCTCCATTTGTTCTACTGTTATTCTTTCGGCAGACATTCTCCATCCTCCTTTGATTGATCTTATGTTTTCAGGATATTAAAACATATTCAGAACAGTGCAATCATTAGTGTCATTGTTGTACAAAAGAGGTTTAAAAAGATTAACTCACATCCCATACCATATTATGCTATCTAATATATTGATTGTACTGCACAAATTGTCCTTTGTCAAATTAATTTTCATTGTGGAATGATCTTAGCGAATTTTGAAATTACGGTAACATACAAATCGGTAATTATGACAATATATATGTATATATATCCAAAGGTATACAATAAGTTTGCAGAGTAAGTGTTAGAGGACTTACGTAAATTATGAAGGACACAACATAATTCAGTCTAATTGCTAAAGAACACACAATGATTGTGCTACTATGAGCGCTGAAGTGCTCAAAAACAAGCAAAATGCGTAGTCCTATGATATTTGGATATTAAGGAATTCAGTTTTCGGTTTTCTAAGTGCAAACTCTCGCTATGTTTTAAGTTACGAAACAACGATCAGGCACCAAATCTCCGCTCTACAAGAAAAGTATAGTTCTCTGTAAGAAAATCGATCTTACAAAGTTCTCCAATTAAGAGTGCTTAGCAACAATTGAGTGGCTCTGACATTTAATCTTTTGGGGCATCTCCCCAATCCGGAATTTGGAGTAATTCGCCATCTTTAAGGGCAGATTCATGTGCGACAAATCCGGGGGCACAGTACCGAACCGCTTCCCAAACATTGATGCGCGGTAACCGTTGACGATTAACAGAATCCACAAATTCGTGTACGAGATAGGCATGTGAGCCACCATGTCCGCCGAGATTTGCCGCGAGTGCCTCAGGTAGGTCTTCGTGCATCTGTGAAGGTTGGACAACCTCACGTTCATTTTTCCTTGCCCAAACACACCCTGCAAGACTCTGTTCGTAACTCCCTTCTGTTCCATAGATACCGCTAACACGTTCAGATCCGGGGTGTCCAATCCTTCGAAATTCACAGATCTGCATTGTCGCCCCATTACTCATTGTAAATAGACCGACTTCGTTGGAGAACGGATTCTTGTGGATGGTATCCAACCGAAACCAATCGTCGTTTGGATAGATATATCCTTGTGCGGAAACTGATGTCGCGTGCGCCTTCATCACAGAGATTGGAAAACAAGTTGAATGCGTCGGGTAGTACATCGGAATACCACCAGTCTTATCACGTCCGAACTGCTCACCCCATCTATTTTTTGCCACATCGTAAAGCCCGTGGTCCATATCGTGAAAATACTCAGCGCGACAGTGGACAAATTCGCCAAAAGCTCCTTCTGCTGCTTTCTGACGACAGAAGGCAGTTTCCGGACGGAAATAGCTTGTCTCACCGTTCATGTAGATCATGCCCGTTCGTTCAACGGTCCTGATAAGTTGTTCACATTCATCCAGCGATGCAGCGGCAGGAACAGCCGTGTAGACATGTTTTCCTGCTTCCATCGCTTGAATAGCCTGTGGTGCGTGCATCCAATGCTGTGTGATGATAACAAGTGCATCCAAATCCGATTTGCAGATTTCGTCAAGGCTTGAATATGTCTCGGAAATCTCAAAGTCTTTTGCCCATTTTGACAACCGATCTTCGCGTAAATCGCATAAGGCAAGCCGATGGACATCTGGGTGTGCTTTATAGGATTGGATAAACGAGGGACCGAACATTCCCAAGCCTACCATTCCGACACTAATACTCATCTGATTATTCCTTGTTTACAATTCTTTTGAAATAAATTTTATACAAATTCCATCTACTACGTACATCCTACAATTGAAAATAGCATATATTAGAATCACTGTCAAGTAAGTTTTAAGACTGATTTACCGCCAGTTTTTGTTACAACCTATCTCATAAATAGTTGGAGGGCTTTGAAAGTCCGATTTCAAAATCTTGTAGGAGCGATCTCCGAATCGCGATCTGTCGGGAATCCAAATCAAGAAATCAACGGTATGAATGACGTTTAGTCATTCACCGGGTATGAATGCCTTTTGGCATTCCCCGGAGTTCCCTCCTACAAAGAGAATGAACTGATAATGAACCAACAAATCCTATTTATGAGATACGCTGTAGTATAATTTATTCATATCTCATGTAAAGGTTTTATAGAAATGTTTTGTCTGGTAAACTGTCAGTCTTGAGCGAAAGTTCTCTGATATTTTACGAATACTCTTTGAGGTATTACGATGAAACATACTACTCCCTACAAAGCAAATGCTTTTGCGTTGATCCCGTTGATCGCACAGATATTTCAACCAGAGTTGAAACGCCCGCAAAGAGGAACCTAATGTTGATGATACTTGCGAGTATTCGCACAAGCGTCTTCAGAATAAATACACTAACTGCGGCGTTGCCTGTCGCAGTAGGGCATTACAAGACGAAGCAAAAACGATTACTCCGGTTCATCAACTCTGATTTTCCGACAACCAGTGCGATGGAGGTGTGGTGCGTTTATGTGCTACGCTCGCTTTATGGTAAAGGCAAGTGTGCTTTACGCATCCTGCTCATTGATGAGACAGATATTCTAAAAGAGTATCGCGTCATTGTCGTGGCTGTGCCATTTCGTAAGCGTGCTATTCCAATCTATTGGAAAATCTATGCCAAGGATGCCTTTGACAAGAGGGGCTACCCGAGCCATAATGTGCTTGTTCAAGAGTTTGGCTATCAGTTCATCAAGCAGTTTGAAAACGCTTTACCCAATGTCAAGAGACCGATTTTATGATAGAGATTAGAATTAACGCTACATTCTTGAACTGTGAATCAACGCTGAATGCGCTTTTGGCATTCAGCGGGAGGGAACTCTGATTCCCGACTGCTCCTAAGTTTCTATCGCGATTCGGAGATCGCTCCTACTGAGGAAATATAGAATTATTTCTATAGTCCACTATAGTATTTGATAGAGGATTTGCCCGCGCAAGGTATCTGATGAAACCTTTGATGGAAACCGGTATTGAGTTTGTCATACACGTTTGTAAAATGTCTGTTTTTATCACAAAGGAAACCGCATCAAACTTGAAACACTAAAAGATACAACTGTCTATCCTGATATATCTTATCACAACACGGAGAAACTCAAACTCTATCTTTATGTTTTGAGAGATACAAACCAAAAGAACCCCTTTATCTCGTATCAAATAGTTTACGAAATACACAACTCTATCTTACCTATAAACAGCGGATGCGGATAGAAGAATGTTTCCGAGATATAAAGACACTATTCGGTTTTCGGCATTTACGATTGAAACGGCAAGAACTGCCACGGCTCACATTGTTATGGTTCATCGCCTGTGTAAGTTATGGTATCTGTTTTCTCCATTATGAAAAATCTGGTGACCATTGGATGCGAACCTATAACACCAGCACTTTCAAAGCATATTCTATAATCTTTGTAATAAAGCGTGTGATTGAAACTGCTTGGGGCCCCGGTATCTTCCTTGACCCATTTTTAGTTTCAGTGTCCGTTGTCATGAAACAGTGGCAATCCACGATTGACTTCCTCACACAAACAACTTGAAAATTTTCATGAACAAAGGCGTTCAAAAAAACTGGGAGTAAATCAGAGTTTTAAGATAAGGGAAGAACATTCAATTATCGCAACGTGATCTTGTAGGAGGGCTTTGTAACCCCGATTTATTACTTAAAATAGGCGCGTTTTGTAAACGCACCGAGTTGTCAAAATCTCGGATTTATCAGATTACGCGGATTACACCTATGCTATGCCTTACACGCATCCAAGAGAATAGCAAACAATATGTAAATGTATATCTGCAATCTTGGGAAAAGACGGTTTGGGTATGCCATGCGATAATCAGCGAAATCTGCTAAATCCGCGATAATCTGCGATTCGGACAACTCAGCGCGCCTACCGATAAGGTTTGAGTTAATTTGAAATGACATGTCTTTCAATATGTGGTATCATGAAGAAACAAATTTGAAATATATAAAGGAGTATTCCCGTAAATGGCAGATCAATCTAAAAGTTGGGCAGAATCGTATATCAATGACGGATATTTATTAGTTCCAGACCTCGTTACATCTGAAGAATGTGAAGAAATAAAATCAGAAATGCTGAAAATCTTTCGCGGCGATTATGAATGTAAAGCGATTCCGGCAATGCCCGAAAATGCGACAGAAACTGAGATATTGGATCGGATCATGTGTGTCGGTGAACCACACACATTTAGTCCGCTGGTTCATCGTTATGTTGAACATCCAAAAATCTGTGCTGTGCTTCAGGAAATAGTCGGTGCACATATCCCGTTTTGGGATGGCGGTGTGAAGTGTATGCAATCCATGATGTTGGGTAAGACGCCGGGACACACGGGTAATCCGTGGCATCAAGACGAACACCCGATACCGACGCGCGACCGCTCACTCGTTGGTGCTTGGATTGCTTTGGATGATGCTACTATTGATAATGGGTGTCTATGGGTATTGCCCAACAGCCATCGTTCCGGTGTGATATATGATCGGCACCCGCATAACAAACGCGATGAGTTTGACAGTTGCCACGAGGCAATGGGTTTTGACGATTCCGATGAAATCCCGATTGAGATGACTGCCGGAAGTGTTCTCTTTTTTAACGGTTATCTTTTACATCGTTCTAAAAAGAATAGAAGTGATAGTTATCGTCGCGTTCTGGTAAGCCATTATTGTTCAACAGCGTCGTGGCTTGGATGGAAGGGACAACGTAATTATCGCGGTGTGATCGTTGTTTCAGGTGATGATCCTTATTCTGACGAAGGTTATGTTACGCCGAATGCTTGGGCGCGTTGGGAATAACAATCACAAATATTATGAACGAACAATTATCAGTAGAAACCCCAGAACAGATTGACATCAACTATCAGAAAGCAGGTATCGGGTCGCGTTTTTATGCGGCACTACTTGACACATTACTACTTGTGTTGATAATACTTGTCGGCACTTATGTCAATATCAAATTTGTCACTGAACTTGGAAATATACTTGGTAACTGGCTGAGAGCAGTTGGTGGTATTATTGTTTTTGCTTTGTTCTGGGGATACTATATGGTATTTGAGATTACGACGAACGGTCAATCACCTGGGAAACTTGCACTCGGATTACGCGTCATCAAAGAAGGCGGTTACCCAATTAGTTTCGCTGATTCAGCAATCCGAAACTTAGTGAGGGTTGTTGATTTTCTGCCGTTCTGCTATGGTGCGGGGTTGTTCGTTATGCTGATAAATAAGAATTGGCAACGGTTAGGTGACTTAGCTGCAGGCACACTTGTCGTTAAAACATCTCGAAAAAGTCGCGAATATACTGGTGTTAATTCAAAGGGTTCTACCCCTTCGGTCAACATCTCACGAGAAGAATCACTCTATACTGACTGGATAAAGCCGGAATTGGTAACAGAATCTGAGTTAGGTATGATACGTGAATATCTTTTGCGTCGTTCCACACTTTCTGCTATCCGCCTTACGGACCTCGCCCGAACCATCGGCTATCCTATTGCCGAAAAGATGGGAAGGGACGGTGATATTCGCTACGATAAATTTTTAGAAGAAGTCTACACACTGAAGACATCAGAGTCTCCTAAACCTGTTCAGGAAAAGAGTGATAACCCACCTGAATCTACAGAGTAGAACAGATTATGGAAATTGAATCACCGACAACAAATGAAAATGCCCCTCCTATACCGCGTTCGATGGGTTTCGGTGAACTGCTTGATGCAACGTTTAGTTTCTACCGTACACATTTCCTGCGATTTCTTGGAATAACATCAATCTATCTTCTCGCTATGCTTATCGGATTTTCAATCTGTCTTTTGGACGATTCGTTAGGGCGAAATGAGAGGATAGCAATCTGGATCACAACGACAGGTGTTCTTTTTGGTGTTTCTATTTTTGTTGTCAGCAGCCTCATATCCGCAACTTCCCAAGTCTATCTTGATGGCGCTATTAGAATAGGTGTAGTGTTAAAACTGGGAATACGGCAATTTATCACATGTTTTGTCGGTGCGTTTCTTTTTGGATTGATCGCTATTATCACCACAAGTCTCGTAGGACTTTTCTTAAGTGGACTCTTCAGTTTTTTAATGCAGATTCCTTTCAATTTCTTCTTAACTTTTGTTTTCTCACTACTATCTTCTGGGGTTGTAATTTTTGCAGCAGTATATTTTGTAAGCCATTGGTGTTTCTTCGCTGCTGCAGTTTTAGTAGAAGGAAAATCAATGTGGGAAGGTATACGGCGTAGAGGTGAATTAATCAGGCGTAGGTCTTTGCAAATCGCTGGTATAATGACAGCAATTTTTCTACTATATTTAGCTGTCAATTTTATATTTCGTTTTGGCTTCGGTTTTCTGTTTATTTTAATGGAACTCACCAATTTTGAGGAGTTAAGGAACGTGATTCAGTCAGTATGGCTCATGCAGCTGCCTGTTTTTCAAAATGAACTTCGGCTTTCGCATCAACTCATGCATCTAATTTACTTAGGTATTGATACCATAACGATGCCGATTTGGGTTATCGGTGCGACACTCCT
This sequence comes from Candidatus Poribacteria bacterium, assembly GCA_965219695.1. Lineage (GTDB taxonomy): Bacteria > Poribacteria > WGA-4E > WGA-4E > WGA-3G > MSPOR6. The sequence continues at coordinate 360,501 of CBDCOJ010000031.1, forward strand.
CTATTTCAATCAACGTATTCAGAGAGAGGGATTTGATATTGAAATGATGGCGGTGCACCAAGGAGGGTAGAAAATGATAGGATCAGTAGAAAACAGACGTCCTTTCAGGATACCTGAACTTTTTAGCAGTGTCTTAAGTTTTTATAGCAAGCATTTCGGTCTATTTTGGCAAGTGATGGTACCGCTTATCCTTCTCAGTTTTCTGATTGATTTAGTAGTGCTAAACGGTTTTTATCGCTATTTTCCAAACACATCCTGGATTGTTGGAACATCAGAAGGTCTTTCTGTAACTGCTGTTTTTGGATTGATGCAGAATTGGACATTTACTTTCACATTTTCGTCCATCATCACCCTTTTTCTTTGGTTCGCTATATGTCCTCTTGCGCTCACAACATTTCAACTCAGTCGTAATATGAATGTATCTGTCCAAAGTATCTGGCAACGGACGTTCCGTAGAATTGGTACTATTTTGGGTGCATCTTTTTTATTGTTAGTGTTGTCTCTATGCATTGGAATCTGTTTTCTCCTTCTTTCTGCATTGTTTGCCCTTCCAACTAATTCTTTCCCTTTATTTCTTCTGATTGGACTCGTTTTCATTTTTGTCGTATCTTACTTTATGGTGCGGTGGAGTCTTTTCAATCAAGGCATAATCATTGAAAATCTAACGGCACTTCAAGCATTCCGCCGAAGTAATGAACTTGTTTGGGGCAGATGGTGGGGCTTCTTTGTCCGGTATCTGTTGCTCTTTTGGGGGGCAGGTGTCCTTACAGGTATGGTATTTGTTTTTACATTTATCCCGCTTTCCTTTGTAGAACCAGAATTTACTTTGATCCGCAATGAATTGCTTTCTGAAAAAATCATTGGTATCCTTATAGGTATTGATGTTTGGGTGCAGTCTAACGGTATAGAATTTGGTTTTGGGAATATAAAAACAACTCTATCGGGTATGCCACGGTTTTGGTCAATTGGTATTATACTCGTAGTGAAAACCGTCATTCATGCTTTTTTTACACCTATTTGGGCTATTTTGACAACATATCTCTATTTAGAACAGTCCGGAGGTCGGTAAATTGACACCTATAGTTTGCCCCTTCTATCAGCAATGACTTGCAGTGCATCTTGAATTTCTGAAATGACCTCTGAATCGCTTTCACACGCTAATTGAGTTTCCAATGCTTGTTTAGCATTTTTCCCTCCGATTTGTCCTAATGCCCACGCTGCGTGTCCACGGATTAACGGCTCATCGTCGGTCAAAGCCTTTTTGAGAGCAGGCACGGCAGCGCGCGACCGCCAATTACCAATTGCTACAATTACATTCCGTAAGATACCTCTACGTTTCGCGCGTTTGATGGGACTTCCCTTATATTTTTTGCTGAATTCGGTTTGTGTCATATTGATGAGGTTTAGCAGCTCAGGGGCGAGGTTTCCATCGCGTGGTTGAAATGCGGGTTCTGTTGTAGGTGTTGCCTTACTGTTCCATGGACAAACCTCTTGGCAGATGTCGCAACCAAAAATTAGGTTTCCCATCTTGGGACGGAGTTCTTTCGGAATGCTATCCTTCAATTCAATCGTCAAATAGGAGATGCATAATCTTGAATCAAGCAAATTCGGTTCAATAATTGCGTCTGTCGGGCATGCCTCAATACACTTTGTGCAGGTGCCGCAACTACCACGGAATGGTTGTGTATCGGTTTCCAATTCAATGCTAACAAGTACCTCTGCAAGGAAGTACCATGACCCTGATCGCCAATTAATGAGATTAGTGTTTTTTCCTATCCAACCGAGATTGGCTTTTTGAGCATATTCCCTTTCTAAAATTGGACCGGAATCTACGAAAACACGACTTTTGAATTCTGTTTCAGCAGTGTCTTTAATAAATTCTACAAGTAGAAGCAGGCGTTCCCGAATGATATCGTGGTAGTCATCACCCCACGCATACCGAGATATTTGCCCACGACTCGGATCTTCCGCTAACGTTTTCGGTGTATCCAGTGTATAGTAGTTCATCGCTAGACTAATAATAGATTTTGTCTCTTCAAGAAGTCGTCGGGTATCTTCCTTGAGTGGTAGGTGTCTTTCAAGGTACCCCATTTTTCCCGCATATCCGCTTTCAATCCATTGTCGGTAGCGTTGAATAGTTTGGCTCTGTTCTGCGGGTATAATTCCGACAAGTTCAAAACCGAGTTCGTGTGCGCGAGTCTGGATTTGCGGGGTCAATGTGTTTGCCATTGCTCTATAAAGAAAGTGAAAAGGTGCAATGAATTGCGATTAAACGCGTATTGTTAAAGGGGGAGTCATCATTCAGAAATGTATTATTTTGTGCCGCGTGGGTAAGAACCGAGGATTTTGATATCGCGACACAAATCTTCAAGGTGTTCAAAAACAGAATGAACGTTATCATCGTCAACATGTCCATCAATATCAGCGAAAAAGATGTATTCCCACGGTGCGTTCCGAGAGGGGAGTGATTCTATATAACTCAGGTTTCGTTGATGTTTTTTCAACACGCCCAAGATTTCATACAGTGCGCCGACTTTGTCTTTGATTGCAAAGAAGATGGATGTACAATCATGACCACTTTTGCCAACTTTTTGGTCGCCAATCACAAGAAAACGGGTCGTGTTATCCGGTTCGTCCATGATTGAATCCGCTATGATCGGAACTTGGTAGATTTCACTTGCAAGTTTACTTGCAATAGCAGCTGAGTTTGGTTCATCTGCCGCGCGTTGTGCAGCTTCAGAGGTACTGACAACTTCAACCTGATCCACTGATTTCATGTGTTTATTCAACCATATTCTACACTGTGCGAAGGGTTGTGTATGTGAGTAGATACGTTGAATCTCCGAGAGTGGAAACCTTGAGACCAGATTATGTCTGATAGGTTGAAAAATTTCAGCGCAAATATTTAAAGATGTGTGTAAGAAACGTTCTAAAACGTCTCGGACAGTACCGTAAACTGAATTCTCAATTGCTACCACCCCAAAATCAGCGCGTCCCGTCTCAACTTCGGTAAAAATATCAATCTGCGGTGTGATAGGAATCATTTCTGCGGAAGTACCGAAAAACGATAAACTTGCAGCATGTCCAAAACTACCCGATGGACCGAGGAAAGCAACTTTATTTGGTATTTGCACGGCTCGTGAAGCAGTGAAAATTTCAGTCCAAATTTTGTCAATCGCATCTTCGGGATATATGCCGAGATTCTGCGTTTTTAGACGATTTCGGATTTCGTGTTCACGTTGTGGCACATAAATTTTATCGCCTGTATCGGCTTTCAAAGAGCCTACTTTTTTTGAAATCTCTGCCCGTTTTTGAAGAAGGTTCAGAAGTTGCTCATCTATGTTATTGATCTGATCGCGTAATTTTTTTAGCTCCAAAGAAGTTATCTCCTATGAAACGCTGAAAGTGAGTCGCGCATTATGATATTATTGTTCAGCGCGATGTCTGTATTTGCATATAGGATTTTATGGTAAAAACAGATACGTTAACATCTACTGGATAGGCGCGATTTAAGATTGCGCCTACCACAGAATGTAATTAGGTGTTGCCTTTGCATGGAAAAAGGTTTTAACTGTTCAACTTTTTCATGGCAGCAATCATCTCATCATCTGAGGGATTGTTTTTTACCATTTCAACAAATTCTTCAGCAGATATCTTATGTTCCTCCAGGAACATTTTATCCTGCGGTCACGGATATATGTATTCACCGATGATGCCTTGCAGTTTTGCGTTGGCTTTGTCAGATATTCTTGCGAGCCAAGGGATACCGCCGATAACCATATCCCTGTGACGTGGTTTCCAATCAAGAGACATTTCTTCACCTCCTCCTTAAAATGATGGTGCTTTAACACGTTCCATTATGAATTTGCTTGATTACTGTTGAACGCTTTCCAGAATTTGCTTAAAGGCTTTTTCAAAGAGTTCAATATTCCGCCCATATTCTGCCCAATTGCCGTTGCGTTGTGCATTTTGTGCGTTGTTATAATAACTATTTGCTTGTTCAATTAGCCCACGCAACGATGTAGCGGTTTCTGGGAGATCTGATGCTTCAAGCGTACTATCAACTGTAGCCGTGAGTTCGATTTGTCCCCCTAATCTACCCACGAACATTTCTCTAAGTGCCTCATCAAGAGTTTCACCCCAAACGACCTCATTCTCATATCCGATGACAACGCGCCGCAATTCAGGAATAGCAGTTTTTTCATCTTCAGACTGAATATAGATAGGTTCAACATAGAGCAGAGAGTCGTTCATTGGAAGAATCAGCAGGTTCCCTCTCAAAACGCGGGACCCTTGGGTATTCCAAAGACTGATTTGCTGGGAAATCTCCGGTTCTTGACTAATAAAGTTTTCAACTTGCATCGGGCCAGCAACTTGTTTGCCTTTCGGGAAACGGTAGACAAGGAGCTGCCCATATTGCGGTAAATCGCATCGTGCAGCAAGCCACGCCGTAAGATTCGGTTTATTAAGTGGTGTAAACGGCAACATTAACATGAATTCAGCTTTTTCCTGTCCTGGTAACCTTATAACGACATAGTACGGTTCAACCAGTTGTCCATTGGCTCCTGAACTCTGGACTGTTTGTTGTTGTTGTGCGCCAAAGGGTTGTCTTGGTTGCGGGGATGGAATTTGCCGCGTCTGTGCGTCTGTATGATCATAAAGTTCCTTACCAATTTCCCATTTATCTTCACCAGCATAAAAGGTTACTGGGTCCTTCATGTGGTAGTCTTGATAGACTTGTGCTTGGATGTGAAACATTGCTATCGGATATCGAATATGTGCTTTCAGTTCATCTGGCATCTCTTCAAAAGGTTTGAAAAGATCAGGGAAAATTTTTCGGTAGCATTCCGCGATTGGATCCTGTTCCCGTTCCATAATGTAAAAATCGGCAGTGCCATCGTAAGCATCAACAACGACCTTGACAGAATTTCGGATATAGTTTCCCCAATTTTTCTGTGAAACGGAATAAGGATAACGGTGCGTAACAGTATAGGCATCAATCATCCAAACGATTCTACCTTCATGGAGAATAATATAAGGGTCTTTTGATTCATATTTCAAGAACGGAGCGATCTTTTGAACCCGTCTAATAATATTTCGTTCATAGAGGATTCTACTTGTAGATGAAATTTCGCCGGGTAAGATGAAGTTAATCTCGTTATCAAATTTCAGCATATACACCAGTTTTCGCCAGAAAGATTTTAGAGGCACGCCCCCCTTCCCTTGATAGGCATACTCAGCGTATTGTTGCCCCTCTATTGGAAAATCAAATTCAAGAGCTTCTGCTTCTGAACGGTCAGGATGCACAATTACATAGCGATTGGTACGTTCTCCATAATAGATGCGAGGTCCCGGTGTTTCGGTAAACCGATGTTGCCAATCTTCTTGGTATTGAATCGGTGGTAGTCCTTGAATATACATGTTTGGTTTGCCTTTATCAATTTCATTCACAGGACTAACGACAGCACCGTACCCGTGGGTATAAACATAGGTCTGCTTATACCAATCATTCCTGAATTCTGCGGGCAGCTCATTAATATTCAGTTCTCGTCCCGAAAGCATTACCTGTCTAATTTCATCATCAACGATATATCGATCAATATCAACATCATAAAAATCGTATTGAGACCGCAATTCTTGTAGTTGACGGAATGTTCTACGTAAAGGTCGCCAATCCCAGAGGCGGATGCTATTGAAAACAGGGGCATTTTCTTGGCTTTTGATGTCATCGTAACTAATCGCCTCTGTCAGAGGGTATTCTTCTTCCAATACCTTATTTTCTCCTAAGCCATAAGCTTGGAGTGTCGCTTTGATGTTGTAGTTAATATAGTCAGCCTCTAAGACCTGTTTTCGGGGTTCAACACGCCATCTCTGTATTATTTGCGGATACAGTTGTCCGAGAAAACCTGCGATTATGAACACGACAAACGCGCCAAAAGCGAATGTATTGCGGCGTAAAAAGATACTAACGAGGAAAATAATAGCGCACAAAACGGTTATTACCAACATAATCCATAGGATAGGGAGACGGGCATTGATCGCAGCGTATCCACCACCGCCCCGCACAACATCGTTTGAAGTATACAACAAGTCATACATGACAAAGAGATAATTCCACGCGCGGAATAGAAGTGTCAACCCCACGAGTGTGAATAAGTGCGCTTTCACTCGGGCAGGTGGTTGAAATCGAATTTGATTTGTGTCACCCGTTATCAACCCGTGGAAAAAATAGATAATCACTGCAAAAATTGTGACTAATAGAAAGATACCAAACAGTGTGCCGATGATATATCGCTCCATCGGCATTTTGAAGACATAATAAGCAACATCCTTATCAAAAATTGGATCGCGCGCAAGTGATTTGAAATACGCTTTTTGCCCATTCTCTATCTGTACCGGTGTATTTAAGCGGATACCACCCTGTTTTACTTCTTCAACTTGTGCTGTAATTGGATCGTTCCGTTCAATGTGAATGCTTATTTCATCTCCGACTTGTATTTTTTTTGCCGCAAGTTCTAAAGATGAGACAGTAATTTCGCTTGAATCGAGATTGTCTTGAACTACTATAGGCGTCGCAGACTGGAAATTCAACTCCTTAGCGTGCGTATATCGCAGATAGATTTCCCATCGGTCAGTCGCTGAATATCCCATTAAAATACTAAAAAGGACTGCGAGCAGCAGGAGTCCGCCATAAACCATCTTTCGAGTATTGGTTTGCCCACCCGTGAATTCAGTGCCTCCCATGAAGGCAGGACTGAGATGTGCGGGTGTCAAGCGATAGACTATGTAGAGATTAGTTAACAAAATTGCAAGGTAGGCAAAGCCAACAATTACACCTACAAAGATTTTTGTTTTGAGAATTTTGGTGTAAATGTTGGGGTATTCCACCATATTAAACCATAACCAATCTGGATATATTTTGACCCAAGCGGCAATAATACCACCGAGGACTGCCAAGATTGATATCGTAATAATAAAACGTTTGACCCGTGATTCCATTTTTTCTCCTTGTTTGGATTATGTCTTTTTAGAACGTGTGTTCAATATTCTGTTATTTTCAATATATGTGGCTGAGATAAGTCAACTAAAACGCTTGTCCCAAACCAAATTGATATTTGAATCCCGGTTTGATGCTTGCGAGGTCCGTATGGCGTGCGGCAGCAAAATCAATCGAAAATAGGCCGAGTTTTAATCTAAGCCCAACACCTACCGATCCTTTTATATCTTCAAGACGGATGCGGTTGCCTTCGCGTCGGAGTGCTTGGAAAGGGTTATCGGAACCGTATTGCCAATCTGCCCACGTGCCGCCGAAGTCAGCAAAGAGAACGCCACCAATAGCACCGATTGCCCATCGAATTGGCCATCCGAAATAGAGGGCATCTATGAACGGAATACGGAGTTCAACGCTGAATAGTCCGATCCGAGAACCGACAAAATCTTCGTAATTATAACCGCGCAGTGTATCAATTCCACCGAGGTAAAAGAGAGATTTGTCAGGTCCGAAACTACCGCCGAGCAGCAGTCGGGTAGCAATAGTAGAGCGTCTTCCTAAGCCGAAATAATTTCGGAAATCAAAAACCGCATTTGTGAGAGCTAACCGACTTCCAATGGCTGGAAATGAACGTTCTATTTCAAATCGGTAGCGCGTGCCTCTATAGGGTGCCCATTCTCTCCACATTGTATTATCACTAACAAAAGCGATGGAACCGAGTGAAAGCAGTCCGCGTTCATAATAGTTAAAAGGTTCACTTGTCTGAAAATTATAGGAGAACGGCGTTGTATACATTGAATACTGAAGGTCTAACCGATGGTATCGGTCAAACGGATAGCTCAGATAGCCGCCGAGTCCTGTAACACGTTGTAAAATTCCGCGCTGGTTGCGTATTGAACCGAGAAGATGGTATTGATGGTAGTTGTAAATCACCGCGCCAACATCGGCACGGTGGGTCAAAAATCCATACTGTGCGATAAAATCAGGTAAAAGATACCCACCAGACTGATTGATCACACTCACTTCAACGCGATGATTTCCTAACATGTCGCTTGCACTCATTTGAACTTGGCTGCGGAATAGTCCGTCAGCGCCGTAAGTAAATTGCGGGAAAATGGCGTCAAAACGAAAAGAAGATCTTGTGCTGTACTTCCGTTTGGCAATCCTATAGTTTGGTTCAGATGTGTCGGAATCTAAAACGAATGGAATTGGCTGTGTCTCTAACGGAGGTGTTTCAATTTTCTCGTCCAGTATATTTGCTGATTCCATAACACAGACGTCATACTTCCCATTTTGATAAGCACTAAACAGAAACCGCTTCTCATCAGGCGAAAAACTTGGGTTAAAACAACCTGTCATGAAGTTTGTGAGGCGTGTAACCTGCATGTCAGTGAGATGGAGTTTATATGCATCAAATACGCCGGTTCGATCAGCACAGAATAAAACAGATTCGCCATCAGGCATCCACACCGGACTGATAGCGTTTGAAGATTGTTCTGTGAGTATCTGTTTTGTCCGCTGATCAATATCAATTAAGACGAGTCTATTTTTTCCTTCTCGTTCTGAAGCGTAAACAATTGTGTTTTTTGTTGGATGCCAAGATGGGTGGGTATCGTTAAAGGGGTCTTTGGTTAATCGGTTGATTGTTTCTGTTTCAAGTTCTATAATGTAGAGGTCTGTTTGTCCTTCCTTTAAGGCGGAAAAAACGATACGTTTACCGTCACTATCATAATTAGGTGAAGTGGCATTATCAAAATCAAGTTTGACATATTGTGTCAGTTTGTGTGTAAGGATATTAACTTCTAATAGGTAATTATTGTCGTGGTGTTTGCCGATAAAAACTATATGGTCCCCATCTGGTGCCCAGGCAAGGCTTTGATCAAACCCGCTGGAATCGGTGCGGATTTCCTCATATTTTTCACGGAAATAACGTTTGGTAATGCGGTCTAATTTTTGTCCAGTTTTTGCGGACATGAGGACAATTTCTAAAAACCCTTCATTGCCGGTAATATAAGCGATAATATCACCGCTGGGTGACCATACGGGTTTGATGTTGTGTGAAAACTTGGATTCTTCGGTTAGTTTTTTTGCTACGATGTCGGGCAACTCTCTATCTTCTATCAGCGGCCAATAACGTTTCCGAACCATCTGCCGATATCTTGTATCAAACTCTTTGAGGCTGACTCCCAAGACATTTTTAAAAACTAAGTCTAAATTTTTTCTTTTGCTTTGACGTAAGCCTTGCATAATCTCAGCGATTTTTTCTCTTCCGTAAGTCTGTACGAGATAACCAACAGCTAACTGACCCATTTTATACCCGACATAAGGTGAACTAAGGCGATTGAAATTTTGTAACTCTGTTAAAGGTACAATGTTATTATTCATACTGGCATCTCTCAATACCATTTCACCGATGGCATCGTTATCCTCAGCAAAATAATCCGCCATTCCTTCCATGAACCAGATAGGCGGGGAGTAGAGGAACTCTCCGCTGTATATGCTTGCATGCGGTTTTTGATAAATAATATCGTATTGAAAGATGTGTATGAGTTCATGAAAAATAACCTCACGAAAAGCTTCAAGTGAACCTGTAAAAGGTATGACAATGCGGTGTTTAAAGAGTTCTGCGAAGCCCCCGATACCTTCATGTAGTTCCTGAAGTATGACATTAGTTTCTTGGAAATCCTTATGTGATTTATAAAGGATTAGCGGCGTTCTTCCTTCAAGTTCGTGTTCAAAGTCTTCGCTATGTTTCTCATAAGCATCTTCTGCGATGGCAGCCATTACCGGTACAAGTTTTGCTTCGCTTGGGTAGTAGTGGATATCAAAATGTTCGGTGCGATGGATATGCCAATCAAAACGTTTGGCGGTAATTTTGTTTTTTCCAAAACCTTGTGCCAAAACACTTGATGAAATGAGCATTATTAGACCTAAACAGAAGAAAAAAACCGTGGCTTTGATATTAGCGATAGTGTTTTTTGAGGTGGTATTTTTTAGAGTATTCATCGGTCTTCCTTTTGTGTGGTTATCTTCATCGCGAGTTTTGAATGTATGATTAGACTTTTGGTTGGCGGCAAAGCAAATATCTAAAGTATTATCCTTACGGTGCAATCTACCGCATCAGGAATCGATCCTCTTGTTCATAGTGTGGTGAGATATCGCGTGTAAATTGAGAAACAGCACGTTTGCTAAGCTCCCTCAGGGTCATTTCTTGTGGTGCCATCTGCGAAAAGACGAACGAACCTAAACTATGCGCGACTGCAGTCTGTTGTTGATATGCTTCATCCCAGATAATTTTTTCGGTATCAACATCTATTATCATCACGCGAAGTATAAGTATATATCTCTTCTGCATATAGTCCTGATAGTCCATGACATAACGTTGTTGACGAACTGAATATCGTTCACCGTAGTAGCGTCTTGGTCGGGTATCTGTATGAAATCGGTAGCTTCCAACGATGATACCTTTGACTTCAAAGTACCGACCTAATTCGCCCAAGCGTTTGGTGTCCGCAAGCAATTCTTCTTCTACAACTTCTCCAGTCATTATTCGTGTGGTTTCTTGTTTGTCCACTACCTCAAAATGTTTCTGTCGTGCTAAACCGCTTCTTAGGATTTGAGCAATCTCGGTTCCTATTTCAACAGGCAATTCACCCATCTTGGTAGATGCTTTTTCACTGACAAAAGGCAGCACGGCAAAGTTTGAATAGGTATTAATGTCAATTTCGGATTGTACTTTAATGGGAATAGGAACACGCGCCACCTTGCTGCCACAAGCGCAGAAGGTTAGGAGTCCCATAACCAAAACGCAAATAATGCTATGTTGCTTTAGCAGTTGCATCCATTGCGTATAGGATGGCAAAATGAAAAGTATTGTTTTTTTCTGCATCAGGAGAGTTCCAAGGTTATTTTTCTACGTGTTCTTCGGAGGATTCAGGTGGTGTTTCTTCGTTGTCGGCTCCGCTTCGGCGAATATGTAGGCGACATCTTCGGTAATTGATGCGGTAATATTTACTTTCAGGATCAAGTTCGGTTGCGCGCTGATATGCTGACACTGCCTCAGTTATTTTACCTAAAGCTTCGTAGCCTACTCCAAGGTTGTTATGCGTAGCAGCGTTATCTGGGTCGATGGATACAGCCTGTTTCCAACGAAAAATTGCCTCATTCCAAAGACCTGCTTGCGCTGCTTTTATGGCAAACTGATTATACGCTTCTACACTTGTCGTGTCGTGAGATGCACAACCGATCAAGGTTAGGACTATGAAAATAGAGATAATCTGGATTTTGGTGTATGTTTGTTGCATTTTGTTATCATCCTTATTCACTTATTTTACAATGAATCCATTTATGATGTCAAGGAAATATCAATACGTGGGCATGATTTCTGTTGGCATGAAACTGAGAATCTGCTATGCTTACGAAATGGAATTAGCGATTAAAAGGAGAATTTGAATGTCTAACACAACCCCAGTGCGTACAGTAATTGTTGGCTGCGGTATGATTGCGGCAGGCGGCTATCAGCCACGATGCCAAGTGTACCCGAATCAAATTGAATTGGTTGGTTTTTATGACCAAGACGAAGCACGCGCATCAGCACTCGCAGAGAGAGATGGTGGAAAGGTCTATCCATCACTTGAAGCCGTTTTGAATGACCCAAATGTGGAAGCGATTGTCAACCTGACTCTCCATATTTCACACTATCCTGTGTCGTTAGCGGGGCTAAAAGCTGGTAAACATGTCTATTCTGAGAAGCCGATTTCTATCAAGACCGATGAAGCGAACGAACTTGTAGAAACAGCAGAAGCGAACGGTTTAAAACTGGCATGTGCGCCATCAGCAATACTCGGTTATGTGCAACAAAATGTCTGGAAACGAATTCGCGATGGAGAAATTGGTGATGTAATTTCTGCGCTTGGCAACTTCGGTGGACCTTTGGAACATTGGCATCCAAGTGCAGATGCGTTTTTGATGCATGCGGGACCCTTCCGAGATGTAGCACCTTATCCTTTAACTGCGATGACAACAATGATTGGTCCAGTCAAAACAGTTCATGGGTTTGCGAGAGTAGCAGTGCCTAAACGAGTTTTGACCCAAGGACCACGTCAAGGCACTGAGTTTGAAGTAACTGAAAAAGATCACGGGTTTGCTGTGCTTGAGTTTGAAGTGCCTCAAGCGGATGGATCACACGGTTTTATTTATCACAGTTTTACCGTAACCTCACAAATTCCGCCTTACGAGATACATGGCACAAAAGGTGGATTCTCCATTCAGGCTCATGATGATGGTCGGGGCATTAAGAAGTTCACACCACAATCAGGGTGGCAAGATGAACCATCTCCACCGAAGGCATTTACGGGTTTGGATTGGGGAAAAGGTGTAGCGGACTTTGCCGATGCAATCAGAAATGACCGCATTCCAAGGTGTAACGGTGCGCAAGCACGGCATGTGTTAGAGGTATGTGAACGGGTGATTGAGTCGTCAGATTTAGGAAAACCTGTTGATGTATCAAGTCGTTTCCCAACACCACAAGCAGTCGGTGAAGTCGCACCGTGGGAAGAGGACTAATACCAAATTAATCTATTAGTGCTTTGTCGAGATATTATAGGTCGCGATTCGGAGATCGCTCCTACTGCTGAACTGCTTATGGTAGGAGGGAACTCCGATTCCCGACTATTAGTGGTTTCGTCGCGATTCGGAGATCGCTCCCGCTGAATGCCAAAAGCGCATTCAGCGTTGATTCACAGAATATATGTAAACTTATTTACATAATTTACTATATAAGACATATAAAAAAATAGTGTGACCGCTATCCACCTGCCTGTGAGTAATTACTCCCCACCTTTGATATTGAGGGTGTTACGCAGCATCTCCACGCTTTGCGGTACGCCGCTGTGTGCATCCTCTTTCCCTTCGAATTCGATAGAGACATATCCTTGAAACCCCACACTCCGTAGAATCTTCCCTATTTTAGCATAATCGAGATCAAGGGTGTACCATTCCCCGCCACCGTAATAGGTTTTTGCATGGACGAGCACTGCTTCGGGAGCGATCTGGGCAAGTTTATCATAAGGACCGGAGAGAAAATTTCCACAATCCATGGTAACCTTCAACCATTCTGAATCAATTGCAGAAACGATGCGATTGACACCTTCTGCTGTACAGGTGAGTCCCCAATGATTTTCTAATCCGAGAAGTACCCCATATTTCTCAGCATCAGGAAGACACTTTTCAATTGAAGCGATTACCCAGTCAAATGCCTCATCTTCGGTATGGTTTGGAAGCGTAGGTTCTTGTCCCTCAGTTTTCATCAATTCATCAAAGGATTTGATGGTTCCCCATCGTCCAGAGTTGAGTCTAATTGCGGGGATACCGAGTTCATGTGCTAACCGTATGCAGTGTATGGTGTGATTGATATTTTTTTGCCGGGTGTTTGTATCTGGAGAAACGAAACCTTGATGGATGGAAAGCGCGTATAAATCGAGTCCATGAATAAAGGCAAGTCTTTTTAGTTTCTGAAGATAGGATGTGGCTTCGGATGCCATCTGTTGATGTAAGATTTCAATACCATCAAGTTCAAGTCGTGCGGCTTCTTCAATGACATGTTCAATCGGTACCTTTTCAGATGTGAAATGCCAATATGAATAAGTGGATACGCCAAGTTTCAATTTATCACCTCTAACTGTTTTTGTTCTATAATAACATAATTTTTGTCAACCTGAGTTCTACAAACATATATTTACTTACACATACGCTGATTTTTCAGAGTCAAATTTCAGAACAGGTGCGCAAAAAGCTGATAAATCCAGTGTTAATAAGGGTTTTCAGCGTTTTTGAAAATCCGCAATTTCAGAGTTACTCTGAAATTTTCATATATTCCTACAATCTATCTCACGCGTTGTGCTAGTTAACATTTGGTATGTTTATATTTCACATGTCCGTCTCGTTTGAGTTGAATTCCATAACTTTTCCGATACCTATTGAGCTCACATTATTAACAAAGAATCTCCCGACGACAACTTGAAAAGTTTTTCATCGGGAGATTCTAATAGCAAGAGGTAGCAAATGAATAATTCTAAAATAGTTGTTATTCAGTTGCTCCAATTTTTGCTGCTTCAGGTGCACGTGTTGGAAGTTCTTTCTTTGCTAAAGTGTCTTCAGGCACATAACCTTTGTAATCGGAAATATTGCCATGTGTTAATGCGTATACAACAACGTTCGTCATAAAACGATAGACACCAGGCGAATAGTGTACACTCCGTGTTGGAAGGCTGACAGCCTCCATTGCACACATATAGTCACGCCGCACGACGATAACGGATAATTTTTCATCAACTGAGAACCCCTCCAAATAATTCCGTTTCGGAGGACGTGTACCCCACCAGAAAATGTCAAATCCGACAGGTGGTCCACCCATCTCATAGAAGTTGTCGTAAATCTCGTGGGTGTTTTCAATCCGTTCAATTTGGTATTCAGGCATGATATTACGCATTTGTCCCAGAAACAAACGAACCATTGCTTGTGCAGGGGCGTTTACACCGCAGTCGTCAAAGACGAGGAATCCGCCTCTTTCAACGAGGTATTTACGTAGTCCAGCAGATTCAGCCTCATTGAACCGACTATCCATTTTACCACCACCATACTGTTTGCCGAGCAGGTTACGCGACCGTGTCATTTGCGGATCGTGCCCTGTCATAAAAGCAAGGGGTGTTTTAAATAGATTTGAATCTGTCAGCTTTAATGATCCACCTTCAACGTTCATATCCGTTTTGATTTTGGTTTTCTCATTGAGCCATTTAGTGAGAGCATTCAGCGAGGAGGAATCAGCCCACCAGTCAGAAAGGGTGTGGCGGATTCGTGTAAACCGGAGGACACCACGAATATCACGACCTTTACCGATAACGCGTCCGCCTGGTTCACCTTTGGGCAATGGCGGAACTTCAACGTTACCGAGGGTGATACTTTCAGCAACATCACCAAGTGCATCTCGAACGACACCGACGTTTTCAACCATCGCTAAACCTGGTGGACGTTGAAATGTTACTTTCACCTGAACTGGGCTTCCTGCGACACCGCGTGCGATGTTAGTAGGACCTGCGGAAGGAGCGCTTGCTGCGGGACCCGCAAAAGCTAAAGCACTCGGTGCATCTGATACAGGCAGATCAGTGTGAGTAACCACCTCTGGGACTGGAGCATCTGGTCGAACTACTTTTGGTACATTTGGATTAATCGGTGCATCTATCTTGACGGCTTGGTTAGAAAATTCCAATACCGTTTGTTGGATATTTTGAGTTGTCTTCGGCGCGAAAGCGGTTGTTAAACGGGGTTGAACTTGAACCTGTTCAACGACAACCGTATTTTCTACCGGGACAATCGGTTTCATAATCTGTTTGACAATAGGTTTCCGTACCTTCGGCTTCGGTGGATCCGGTGGATCAAACGTTTCTATTCCAACTAAGTCTTTAAATGTTTGTGTTTGCGTGACAAAATAGAGTCCCGCGATAGCAACTAAAACTAAGTGGAGCAGAATCGAAGTCATTAAGGCACCCGACGTTCTTTTAGCGCTCATTATTTTCACCTCATAAAAAATATAACGAAATTGGTTTTTGATACAACTTAAAAATTATAAGACTAAACCTGTTACAACTCTATGCAATTTATATGCCATTAAAAGTATGTGGTATATGGGCAAATCCAATACTGTAAAGCGTAAATGCTGCACGAAAAAGTGCAATTAGATTCTGGGCTGCACAAAATGGGGCAGCTTGCTCTTCGATTCAGTGGGATATTTGCCGAATCAGTAGTGAATCTCCACAAATGTGGTTTCTCAAATAAGTACTGTACCGTATCATTAAGTTAGGCAATAAGTTTGCTGCGTCTTTTGTTAATGTAAATATTCAGAATTTCGCATTTCTTAATAAGAAGATAGCAAAACTACAAAAAATTGTCAAATAAAATTGCGGCTGTAGAAAATATTTTCATTTTGGCAAGTTCGTTGCGTTTCACTGTAGGCGCTCTGGTAAATTCTTTATACACCCAGCAAATATTTAGAATTTTCAAGAGTTTGAATCACATCGGCAACTTGAATTTTAGACATACACCCTTCTGCGCCGAATCTGCAAGTAGGACCTGAGCAGGGGGGACAATCAAGTTTTTTTTGAATAGTTTGACATTTGTCACCGACAGGTCCGAATCGTTTCGGATCGCTGGGTCCGTAGAGTCCAATTGTCTGAGTGCCCACAGCTGCAGCGAGATGCATCGGACCACTATCATTTCCGATAAACACACTACATATATGCAAAATTGATGCTAACTGCGCTATGCTTGTTTTTCCTGCGATGTTAATTGCATTTCCTTGCATCAAGTTTTGAATTTGGTTTATTATCGGGATTTCATCTTTCACGCCAACAAACAAGATTTGTGCACGTTTTTGTGCGATTAGCCAATCAGCTAATTCAGCGTAACGTTCAGGATTCCATCTTTTTACTGCAATTGGAGAACCCGAATGGATTGCGATGAGAGGCGTTTCTCTGTGAATTTGATGCGATTCAAGAAAATTAGATGTCCATTTTTTATTTTCTTTTGTTACTGAGAACGTGGTAGTTTGTATTGGTGTTGGAATGCCAGATCGTTTTAGTACGTCAAGATTTCGGATGGTTTCGTGTGTTCCACTGAATTGTGGGAAACCCAATTTGTTCGCAATCTGTAGAGATGCGCGATTGAGACGTTTCGGAGCAACGCGTAAGAGTGCAAACAAGATGGTCCGCCAATCACCACGCAGTTCTATTAACAGATCGTATTTTTGAGTACGTAACTCTTGATAGAGTTGAAGTGCATTTTTAAAGGATGTTGATTGTTCAGATCGGGAGAATGCTGGTGAATTGTATTCTAACACCTTGTTTACGTCAGGATGGTTTTCCAAAATAACACGCCCCCATGCACCAGTAAGCGCGTGCAGTTCGGTATTTGGATAAGCCAGACGTAAATTAGAAAATACAGGTGTTGCTAACAGGACATCTCCGATGTGGTCAAGTTTAACTACAAGAATGCGTTTTGGGACGAAGTCCTTCGGCAAAGGTTTTCTGTAAAAAAGCCACTGCACAATCGCAGAAACAATTAGAGTGAGAATTTCGGATGCTTTCTGGAACATCTTTTTTAGTTTACCTAATTTACATAGATTTGTCAAGTGTTTGTAGATTCAGTCCAGGGTTATTTAGTTTTAAGAATTATCGGTTAATAGATTTTACTGAGAGTTTATATTGTAGGTCCAAATCAACGCAGCATGCGCTTTTGGCATGCTGCGGGTTGAGTTTACGAAACCCGACAGGATCGCACTGCCACACTGAGATTGTCGAGTTTCGCTTCGCTCTACCCGACGACAATGCGACTCTAAAAATTAATGTTTGTAATAAAATACACAGAAAAACCGAAAACTAAAAAACCCTGAGATTCAGTAGCAGAGGCATTCAATTTTCGGTTCATTAAACCGTTTGAGTCATAGAGTTGTTATTGGAGGTCGTTTCTACATAAAATATACCGTACGGTATATTTTTTTATACCGTGCTATATTTTTGAAATTGCCTATACAGCCAGTCTAAGTATGGGTTTATAGGCAATTTTCTTGTTTTAAATTAATTTCATTTTTTGTATTTCTCATCTGTATGTATGAACACAATTTTTCTCTTGCTGTAGCTATATATATTTAATAAGTTTTGCATTTGGAGAGTTACTTTCGATTTTCGGTGTGTTTAGGGAACCGTTTTCTCCTTTCATACTGATATTATACCAAGTTCTGTGGGGTGATCAGGAGTTTTCGTGGTGTTAGGAACAATAGATATCCAATAGATTCACAATAAGTTTGCAAGAAAAGTTGGATTGATACGTTTTTCCATCTTGTATGAACGTGTATTTGTTATCAGCATGGTAGTTGACGCGATTTTTTGGAGTCTTGGTAAAGAAAGGAACCATTGGAGAATTGAATGGCTCTGAGATCAGTAGGTTTCAGATAGTAGAGTTGTAGAATCACGTGTTGTTTGAACCAAGATTCACAGGGTTACAAGATTATCAGGGTTGAGAGTATAATACAAGGTAAGACTAATCTTGGTTGGGATAAAGGGAAGTCCGTAATATCGGTTTACAAAGTCCTCCTACAAAAGAAGGAGCGGTTATCATAAAAACTTTATTTTACTTAAAACGGTTGCAATTTTTTCGTTATTCCCCTAAACTAACAAAAGTGGCGTAGCAACTTGTTCGGAAC
The DNA here is from genome assembly GCA_965219695.1 of Candidatus Poribacteria bacterium. Classification (GTDB taxonomy): domain Bacteria; phylum Poribacteria; class WGA-4E; order WGA-4E; family WGA-3G; genus MSPOR6. The sequence goes on from CBDCOJ010000031.1 coordinate 378,746, forward strand.
TTAGTCTGCCTATTGGACAAGTTAAGATAAGATGTGAAAAAAATCCGAGAGTTATGTTTTATTTTAGATTTCTATGGAGGAAATTCAATGATTACTAAATATCAGTTTGTCCTTGGTTTAATCCTCAGTTTTGCGTTAATGGCTGTTGTAACAGTGTTTGCCGTAGAAGAGACCAAGATTTCCGAATATGGAGATGGAAAACAAGTTTGGTTTCAAGCGGAACACTTTGACGAACGCGATCCAAATAAGGCTTACAAATTGGGTAAGGCAGAAGGGGCAAAAGACCCCTCTGATGGTGCCTATGGCGACATTGTCACGAATGTAGGTGGAGATGGATGGCTTCGCTACAATTTTGACATCAGTCTTGCTGGTGGAGAAGCAGGTGATTGGCGGTTTATTGGACGTGTGATTAATCCAAACAATCATTCAGATTGGTTATGGGTTTTGGGTGACGATGGTGATGAAATCCCCAAGGAAAAACCTGGCCACTTTCAAAAAGATGTGGAAATCATTTTTGAAGAAAATACGCCTGAGTGGGCATGGGTACGAACTGGCATTTTTGGCGCGGATGGTGGCACTGTCAACAAATTGCGGGACGGCGAAAATGTTATGATAATATACCATCGTCAGAGTTCAAACCTCGTTCAATATGACGTTTTTTGTTGGTCAAGTGATTTAGCGTATGCACCGACAGATGAGGATTACGAAAACGCTGAAGTCGCAAGTTTGCCTGTTCATCCGAAAGGATTGCTGACAACGACTTGGGGCGAACTCAAGAATCGGTAGGAGTTGACGGTGCTGATTCAGTAGAGGGTGTTGGCTCTAATTCTGCCTGACATTCTGAACAGTAACCAATTATCTCATTCCGAAAGCGCACCGGTTTAAATTGGTGCGCTTCACACACCGATTTCTGCAAGGCATCAATTTGCGGCTCTTTAAATTCCACGATCTGACCACATCTTAGACAGATGAGATGGGCATGCTCTTTGAGCGAATGGATGCTTTCATATCGGGTGTTTTTTTGTGCATCAATAAACTCTGTGAGCAACCCACTTCTAACAAGCAGCGGCAGCGTGCGATAGATAGTTGGACGCGACACATGATAGCCGTTTTGACGCATCTGGACTAATAGGTCTTCTATTTGGAAATGTCCTGGGTAGGCAAAGACTTGGTTCAAAACGTCCATCCGTGTTTGGGTCAAACGGAGACCGGAACTTTTCAGAAAATCTTCAAACTGTTGTGTAATATCGTCAGTAGTGGTGGCTTCTTCAGCGGAATTCATTTTTTAACCTATTTGGATTTGATATATTGTACTTGGATTGTTTAGGTTTCAAAACTTAAAGATTGTCCAGATTCAACAAATCCATTTTTCACAGCAAGTTTGTAAAAATGTCCGAGCCCTGCTATTTCCGATTCATCCAAGTCATAGTGGATATGATGTTGTAAATAATCTTTACAAAGGTTTTCGGGTAGACCGAGTTTTTGTGCTTCAATCCGTGCAATTTCAGGTATTTGTGTAATACCTCGATTCTTCGCTTCTAAAAGTAGATTCGGTACATCGCCGAGTTCTACTTTTCCTCTTGCCACCCAACAAGCATAAACAAAAGGTAATCCTGTCAATTCGTGCCACTCAGCGCCGAGATCAACGCTATACTCTGTGGCACCAAGATTTTTGAGTGCTGCATCTCCAATAAGTAAAACTGCTTCTGTTTCTGTTGTGGCAGGATCAATTGAAGGTTCACAAGGGACAAACGTTGGAGAAAGTTGATATTTTTCAGCGAGTAAGATTTTTAGCAATGCTACAGATGACCGAGAACTTGTATCTAAAGCAATCTGTTGAATGTTCTGAATTGGCACACGACTAAATAATTGGATACTTAGGACGCTACCGCGCGATGCTATTGATATATTAGGGAGAATACGGTAACCTTTACCTTGATCGTTTTCCCGGAAATATTCAACGGTTGGGATCAAGCCAATGTCTAATTCGTTTTTGCTCAAAAGCGTTGCCAGATGACTCGGCACCTGAACACTGAGGTCAACCCCTTCGGTTTGAAGTTCTCCATTCAAAAGTGGATAAATGAGCGGCTTCGTGTTCAAGAATGATACTGCGCCGACTTTTAGGGCGCCGCTTGCAAGTCCATATTGAGACGTGCAGCTTTTCTGTGCCAACTATTCCCCTCTCGGATGATTTCATTGTAAAGTGTATCGCGTTCTACTGGGATATATCCTGTTTCTTCAATGAGGCGCGTGAGCGCATCTACAGAAACAGCCTCAGGCGTATCAGCTCCTGCCATGTGTGTAATCTTTTCTTCTGTCACTGTGCCATCAATATCATCTGCCCCAAAACTCAGTGCGATTTGTGCGGTTTTTAACCCTGTCATAATCCAGTAAACTTTGATATGTGGCATATTATCCAGCATCAGACGGGATACTGCAATGTTTCGCAAATCGGTTAAGCCTGATGTTGAAGGCAAATAAGCCATGCGCGTGTTAGCAGGGTGGAATGCAAGCGGAATAAACGTGACGAACCCGCCTGATTTATCCTGTTGTTCCCTTAACCTGATGAAATGGTCAACCCTGTCTTCATTTGTTTCAAGATGTCCGTAAAGCATCGTTGCATTCGTCGGTATACCAAGCCGATGCGCAATGTCATGAATTTCAAGCCATCCTTCAGCACTCAATTTGCCGGGACAGATTTTTTCACGAGTCTCTTCCGCAAAAATTTCTGCACCGCCGCCTGGTAACGAATCTAAACCTGCCTCACGGAGTTGTTTCAAAACATCCTCAACAGACATTTTGAAGATACGTGAGAAATGATGGATTTCAACAGCTGTGAAGAATTTGAGGTGGACAGCGGGCATCCGTTCTTTCAGTCCACGAATAATCTGTAGATAGTAGTCAAATGGGAGTTTTGGGTGTAAACCACCGACACTATGAATTTCGGTGCATCCATGTTCTATAGAATACATCGCTTTGTCTAAGAACTCGTCAACACTCATCTCCCACGCGCCTTCTGTTTGCATATTTTTTCGAGCAAAAGCACAAAAATGACACCGCGCATGGAGTATGCACACGTTGGAATAATCTATATGTTGATTGATATTGTAGTATGCGACGTTTCCGTTTATGCGTTCACGGCAATAGTTTGCAATAAACCCGACCCCTGTAATATCAGGACTTTCGTAAAGCGTGATTCCGTCTTCAAAAGTGAGTCTCTCTTCCACCTCGACTTTTTCATAGATGGTGGGTAACTTAGGGTCTGTAAAAAGATTGTAATTCTCCATTATCTTTCCTGTAACTTCTCCAGCATTTCCAAAAACTGCTTGACTCTTATCTCTTAATAAAGGTATTATAGCATAAAGACTTTACAGATGCAAGGAATCTTTTTGGAAAAGGACGAAATAAAATCATGTCAAAACTTGGGCTTATTCATTATAACTATGCAGGCAAAACACTTGATGACTTCCTAAAGTTCACAAGTGAAACAGGGTTCGGATACGTTGAACTCTCGGTCGGTGATGTTTGGAAATCGGATACTGCCGATCCTGAAAAGGATGCTGATACAGTGCGCGAGCAAGTTGAATCTTACGGTTTGCAGGTCTCGGCACTCGGTGCAGGAAATGATTTCGTTGTATTAGAAGAGGAAGCGATCCAAGCGCAAATTGAGCGGATGGAACGTATCGCGAAAATCGCAAAACGCGTTGGTACTTCAGTTCTTCGTACAGAAGGTGGCTCTATGAAGGATTCTGTACCAGAAAGTCGATGGGTTGAGGCGATGGCAGGATGTTTAACCCGATGCCTTGAATTTGCTGAAAAAGAAGACATCTATTTGGCGGTAGATAACCACGGTCTGGTTACCAATGATGGCGATTTGCAGGTGGAGCTGTTTGAACGTGTGGGGTCTAAACACGTTGGTGCGAATATGGACACCATGAATTATCGTTGGGCAGGTCATGATTTAGAAACAGTCGGCAGATATTATGAAATTATTGCGCCTTGGACGTTACACACACATCTAAAAGATGGAACAGGTTCACGTGGGAATTACCGTGGGGAAGCACTCGGTGAAGGCGAAATTGATCTTGCGAAGGCGATCAGTTGCTTGCGGGATGCAGGCTATGATGGGGTCTGGTGTTGTGAATATGAAGGCAGAGAGAACGATGGCACTGGACAACGAAAAAGTTTTGCATGGATGCAGGAAAATCTGTAGTATTATGAGATTTAGATATACATTTACTGGTAGGCGCGTTTTGTAAACGCGCCGTTTCAACTCTAATATTGGTCTCCTAACCGTTTATCTGTGAACTTCGGACAATGGAAAAATTTTCTCACATCATCACCCTAACAACCGATTTTGGTACAAGTGATGTGTATGTTGGTGCCATGAAAGGTGTCATCCTAAACATCACCCCGAATGCTCAGATTGTTGACATAACGCATGCCATCTCTCCACAGAATATCCACGAAGCGGCTTTTACAATTAACTCGGCATATCGCTATTTCCCGAAGGACACAATTCATGTCATCGTTGTAGATCCGGGTGTCGGTAGTGAACGACAAGCAATAGTTTGCCAAACGGATAACGCGTTTTTTGTGTGTCCCAACAACGGCGTGTTAAGTTATCTGCTGCAGGAGATTGAAACCAAAGAGACCGATATGCCTAACGCGGTAGCCATTGAAAATTCAGCCTATCTTTTGCCAAGAGTTTGCAATACTTTCCACGGCCGAGATATTTTCGCACCTGTCGCTGCACACCTATCGCTTGGTGTTCCACTCGCGGAGATCGGGGCACCGATTCAAGACCTTGTCCGTTTTCCTGTACCAGCGATACGTATTTCAGAAGGGACATTGACAGGACAAATTATCAATGTTGACAGTTTTGGAAATTTAATAACGAATATTTCGGAAAACGCACTTGCTGCTTTCTTGCTATCGTCCGCATCAAACGGGGAGGCAGTTGGACAACTTGATAAGCAAACAGTGTCTGCAAAATTTGAAATTATAGCAGGTAGTACGAGTCTTAAAAAACTGAATGGTGCTTACACTGAATCAGGTGCGGGAGAACCGTTAGCAATTATCGGAAGTTTTGGAGTATTAGAAATTGCTATTAATTTAGGAAATGCCAAAGCGCGTTTGGGAATAAAAAATGGCGATACTGTTATTGTGCGTAGGTTTGATTGACATCCTCGTTTCTGTAGGTTATAATAGGGTAGAACACACAAAGGAGAACAGAATTGAAACAGATCGCTTTAACCGGAATAAAACCGACAGGACAGCCGCATATCGGCAACTATCTCGGTATGATTAAACCTGCGCTGGAACTCGCCAAAGATTATCAGGCACTTTACTTTATTGCTGACTACCATGCCCTTACCACCGTTAAAAATAAAAAAGAATTAGAAAATTTGACGTATCAGGTGACTGCGACGTGGTTAGCACTGGGATTGAACCCAGATGATGTAATTTTCTATCGTCAATCGGATATTCCAGAGGTGTTTGAGTTGTCATGGGTATTGGCATGTTTTACAGCGAAGGGATTACTCAACCGTGCACACGCCTACAAAACCATCGTTGATGACAACGTTTCTGCGGGACGTGAAGGGGATAAAGGCATTAACGCTGGGTTGTATACATATCCAGTTTTGATGGCGGCAGATATTTTGTTATACGGATCCCATGTCGTGCCTGTGGGACTTGACCAACAGCAACATCTTGAAATTACGCGTGATATTGCCCTCACTTTTAATAAGAATTATGGCAACATATTGACAATTCCTGAAGCAGTAATTCGAAAAGAGGTGATGACGATCACTGGACTTGATGGGAGAAAGATGAGCAAAAGTTATAACAATGTCATCCCGCTTTTTGCACCATCAAATCAAGTTCGTAAACAGGTGATGCGTATTGTGACAGATTCTAAACGTCCTGAAGAACCGAAAGACCCAGATGAATGCAACGTCTTTGCTATCTATCGTCATTTTGCAGATGCGGACACTGTTGAGGCGAAGCGGCAACTCTATCTTGATGGTGGTCTGGCGTATGGCGATATGAAAAATGAACTGAATGAGTTGTTAGAAACAACCTTTTCTGCACAACGTGAGCAGTATAATGTGTTGATGGAAAACCCCGATGAATTGGATAAAGTGCTTGAGAGAGGTGCGGAAAAAGCGCGAGACATTGCTGTGCCAATTCTGGCGAAGGTTCGGAAAGCAGTTGGCGTAACCGGAAATCGGTAAAACGCATTGTTGTTATAGAGCAAGGTTATTTTGAGTGTTTGTATGCTACGATGTGTTTTGTGCTTTCAAACGCTCAAGTTCTTTTCGGAGTCTTGCTGCTTCTGCTTCAGCCTGCTTTCTAATCTCAGCTTCTTGCTCTGCTCTTGCCGCTTCTTGCTCTGCTCTTGCCGCTTCTTCATCCGCTCTTGCCTCCGCTGTATCTGCTGGGGTTTCCAACCACTTTGACGAAACCCTATCATAAAAACCGAGAATATCACCTCTTAAACGCAGTTCTAAATTCAATGTTGAGGACATAACACTTCCATCAGGACCCGCCGGTATTGGAACATACTCTCCTTCAATAAGACGAAAACCCATGAGCGGTGTCGGTAGATATTGCCTTTCGGGATCATACAGAAAGTATTCTTGCACACCTATTGAGGCATACAGTAGTTTCTTTTCATTTTGGTCTGTCCTATGTGTGTTCTCACTTGAGAATTCCAACACAAAGTCTGGTGGTTTACCCTCTTCCCAAACACGATATGTGCGCCGCAGTTTTTTGCCTATACCGAAAGAAACGAATACATCCGGTGAAATTGATTTCTTAGGGTCTCCTTCAACATAATACATCATCATATTTCCTGAAACACAAACATCAGGTTTATTTTTGAAAGCCTCAATAAGGATTATCAGCGCATTTATCAGCGCATTTCGATGGAGTTCTGTTTCTGCCATAGGTTTCCCATCTGATTCAGGATAGACAATCGTCCCATTCGTCGGTGCATACCGTATACGGGAGTTGGAAATATTAGATCCAGTTTCTTCAATACCTTCTTTTTCAGTCACAATCGCCCCTCCTTTATTTTTAAGAATTACAGCGGTTTAGAACAATTGAGAGTTATATTTACGTCTGTTTACTGATTCTGCATTCTTAAACCGAACTCACGTTAAGCTTATACTAATTTTCCTCAGATGTCAAGCGTAATGGAGTCGTTCACAGGATTATTCAGTTTTTCTGTTCATTTTATTGCAAACGTTAATATTTTATAGTCGCATTGTAGGTCGGGTAGAGCGAAGCGAAACTCGACAATCTTAGTGTGACAGTGCGATCCTGTCGGGTTTCGTAAACTCAACCCGCAGCATGCCAAAAGCGCATGCTGCGTTGATTTGGACCTACAATATAAACTCGAAGTAAAACCTATTAACCGATTATTCTTAAAACTGAATAACCCTGAGTCGTTCAACAGAGACATTCAATTGTCGATTTCTAATTCAGAGTCGTCCAAATTGCCCTCAAAAACTAAAAAGAGGCGCAATGAATTGCGCGACTACAAACGCATTGTTATTAAATCGGGCTTACAAAGCCCTTCGCGACAATTGAATGGCTCTGAGTCATTCAATTACTTTGTCTCCAGAAAAAAAGATGGCTCATGTAAAGTAAAGAATGGGTGCTAATGAAAAGTTTCACCCAAGCGGCTATTGACTTTATTAAAAGCAACTACACACTTTATTGCATGAGCCAAAATGGTTTATGATGTCAAACAGTCATTAATAATTCTTCAATGTTTCTACCGATAGTTGGCGGCGGTAGTACTTCATTGTCTCGGTGTGCGATTTCAAACCATTCATCAACAATTACGCATAATTCCTGATAAATCTTAACTTCATCCTCACCGTAGCAGCATGGACCGATGATTCCCGGGCAGTATCCGATGAAACACTCGTCTTCATCCGACCATTCAACGATTTTGATGTATTTTGCACATTCACTCATTTGAACCCCTCAATTGTTTTTTTGACTAACTTTTCTTGGAAAGGTTTGGCATCATCACCAAGTTTTCCCGAAATTGTGGACAGAATACCGTTTTTCAGAATGTGTTTATGTTCTATTTTATTTTGCTGGGCATAGCATTTTACACTACAATATCACAAATTCCAAAAGCCGATGCGCCTCACGTAATGCAGCCTCTACTATCTCAGGTGTCTCGCCACGGGCAAAAATGAAGCCGAGATACCGGTCTCCCTCCGGCAATGGCACAACCTCTCCCCCAACAGGAATTGTAATGTTAACCTCCTCAACACCGTTAACATTACGCGCCTTTTTCCTACCGCGCACTTCACCTAAAATACCAGCCTTTGGAACAGGAATCATCATCACGCCAGCTGCTTGTTTCTCGCGAGAGAAAGTTCCTATCGGTTGTCCAATTGCGTGTCGGATAACCAGTTCCTCAAGCGACATACCTGTGCCAAACCGCAAAGTACGGGAACATAACCCACCAATCGTCCGTGCGGCGATTTCAATCAGGTGTGCGCCTTTTTCATTATATCGTAATTCCGCATGCACAGGCCCGTGTTGAAGTCCTAATGCATCAGAAGCCTCTGCTGTTGCAATATGCAATTCATCTTGAATCTGTGTTGACAGACGGGATGGTGTGATGTAAAGTGTTTCTTCAAAAAAGGGCCCTTCAAGCGGATCGGGTTTATCAAAGAGCGCAAGCGTCTTGAGTTCACCTGCAAGGAGGATACCTTCCAATGCGACCTCTATGCCAGGGATGTAATCTTCAACGACAAGATATTGAAAGGAATCGTCGGAGTCTACATCTTTGGAATTTTTCACTTTGTTGAGAAGTTTAGTGATACGATGAAATGCCTCCGTAAATTGGGTTGGATTGTCTGCCCGTATTACACCACGGCTCGCTGATAGGGAGAGCGGTTTGACCACACAAGGAAAATTAATCTGTGTGCTAATTTCCTTCGCATTGTCTTGAATCGAAATGCGTCTGTTGGTGGGAACAGACACACCATTTTCCTCAAGCGTCCGTCGTAAGAGGTATTTATCGCGTGTGGCTTTTGCGGATGAAATTGGATTATGCGGAAGTCCAAGTGCTGCGGAGGCCATTGTCGCAAGCATAGTTGTGTCGTCATCAACACCGACAATAGCAGCAATAGGGTGTGTTTCAGCGAATTCAGCGATTGTTTGTGTTGCAACAGTCGGATTGCGAAAGTCAAGTACTAAGGTGTCGCGTGGGGAGAGTTCTGCTGTCGTTGCAGGTTCCTCTGATGCAACAACCACTTCTACATTCAGTTTGAGTGCGGCATCAAGGAAGTCGGTTGCGCGATAGGTGCGTGTAGGGAGGAGTAGAAGGACTCGCGGTTTTTCTGAAGAATGTCCCGACATGTTGAGACCTACAAAAGGCATTAAAAATCAATAATTTTCTTACCAACGGTAGGCGCGGTTTGAAACCGCGCCTACAAGATGAATATTACCAAATGTTCAAACTCGTGTAATTAATTCTGTGTGCGTAATTGTTTCTGATATTCAGCATGGGCAGTTTGTGGATCAAACTCTCCATCAAGCACACGGCGAAGGCATTGCACAAAACTGATAGGATCATCTTCACCGAAGATAGTACGTCCAAACAGAATGGCGCGTCCACCGTTCTGAACCACGTTATGTGCAAGGGCAAATGTGCTGCGTGCATTTTGCCGTGGACCTCCCAAAGCACCGATTACAAGTGTCGTATCAAATTGACATAACTCAGTCCAAACATCAGCAGTAGTGTATGCAGTTTTGATGAACCGAGGACGTTGGTGTTTGCGCAGATAACTCATCGTCCGGACGATAGAATCGGCAACGTACATACCGCGCTTTTCTTCATCCATTCCGGGCAATTTAACATTGGGTAGGAACACCTCTAATAGATGGTCAAACCCTTCAATTTCACCGACAACATGTGCGAATTGTACATAAGCCTGTAACATCCGCTCATCAACAATAGGATCATTATTTAGGGTGATTGAATATAATCCGAGACTGACACGGCAATCCAGTGCTGGACCGATAAGATTTTCACAATACCGCTGCATATCTTCTGGGAAAACTGTTTGAAAAGGCATTGACGGCCGTGAAGTGTAAACACCAAAACGCGGGTTCCAAATAGCAGTTTCCGAATTCATCCGAACAATAGGGGTAATGGGAGTGCTTTCAAAAAGGTTTTCATCAAGTGCCAATGTCTCCGCATCGGCTGGTGTCATCAGTAATCCATCAAGCTGCCCATCTGCAGCAAGGTCCCGTTGAAGTTGTAAAAACTCCGCGTGAGTACGATAGTGTGGTTTTGGATGTTGTACCTGTCCAAGTCCTTTGATGCCAGCGGATGCAAGTGGATCAGCGGCAAAAACGAGGATAGGGCTTTGTGCCAGTAGGTCTGTGTCAGCAAGTTTTTCAAATATCCGGTTGCCCATATATGATTAATTCCTTTGAAATAGTGTGGGATAATTCTGATTGGTTCTCCTACACATCGGGTTAATTTAGTATTACAATGTATTGGTTGGATCAATATCTATAACATATTCAACAGCGTTTGATTTTATTGCTGGTGGCAGATCATCATTTAAACGTTGAAGGAGTTGACTAATTTTTTTCACATTCTTACTACGGAGTAGGAAGTGCCATCTAAACTTTCCATCGATTTTTGAGAGCGGTGCGGGGGCAGGTCCCAAGATTATTACCTCTGGAAACTCGTCGGTTTGCCAGATTTTCAGATGACCACTCATAGTGTTCGCAGCATCAATTACTTCATTCTCATTTTTGCCGCGTAGTAAAAGCGTGGCGACGTGTGAAAAAGGTGGATACTGTAAGCCACTTCGTGCTTCAACCTCTTTTTCGTAAAAACCTACGTAATCATGCGTCTGTGCGGCTGAAATACAGAAGTGCTCCGGCATATAGGTTTGTATGATAACCTCACCTGCGACTTCGGCGCGCCCCGAACGTCCGGCGACTTGTGTGAGTAGACTAAATGTATGTTCACCTGCTCGGAAGTCGGGTAGATTTAAGGCTGTGTCCGCCACAATCACTCCAACAAGGGAGACGTTTGGGAAATCTAAACCTTTCGCTACCATCTGAGTGCCTATTAATATATCAATTTTCTGCTGTTGGAACTCCGTTAAAATATGTTGATGTGCGTCTTTCCTTGCTGTAGAATCAGCATCAAATCTCTTGATGTTCGCTGTTGGAAATGCCTTTTGTACTTCTCTTTCTACGGTTTCAGTGCCGAACCCTCTACGTCCAAAATAGTCAATTGCAGGGCTGCCACAATCTGGACATGACGGGTGGGTGTCGCGTTTATGACCACAATGATGGCAAACCAACTTTTTTGTTTCGAAGTGGAATGTCAGTGAAATTGAGCAGTTCTCGCACCTTTCTGCATAGCCACAAGTGCGACAGAATACATATTTTGAATGTCCGCGCCTATTAAGAAATAGAATAATTTGCTCACCTTTTTGGAGTCGTTCAGCAATTGCACTTCTGAGGTGTTCAGAAAAGATCGTCCGATTTCCATTTTTCAGTTCATTTCGCATATCAACGATGTGGACTTCAGGCATCTTTCTGTCCAAGACTCGCGAGGGAAGACTAAGGAGTTTGTAGTTACCCTGCTGTGCTTGAAAGAAGCTCTCAAGGGATGGCGTGGCACTGCCAAGAATTAATGGGCAGTTTGCAAGCTCGGTGCGTTTCTGTGCTACTTCTCTGGCATGGTAACGCGGCGCTGTATCTGATTTATAGGAATCCGAATGTTCTTCATCAATAATCAGTAAACCGAGTTCCTTAACAGGTGCAAAAACGGCAGAACGAGGTCCTATGACAATATCAGCGTCCCCCTTTTGGATGCGATGCCACTGGTCGAAACGTTCACCATCGCTGAGACGACTGTGAAGTACAGCCACGCGTTCTCCGAAACGTCCGATAAATCGTGATGCAGTTTGCGGTGTAAGAGAAATCTCTGGCACAAGTACGATGATCGATTTTCCACTTTCAAGAACTTGTGCCATCGTTTGCATGTACACTTCGGTTTTACCACTTCCCGTTACACCGTGAAGTAAAAAAGTTTGATTTGAGCGGTTTTCGGATTGAAGTTCTGTAAATGCAGCAGCTTGTGCTTCATTCAAAGTGAGGGGCTGCGTCGGCGGGACAGGTTGTGCACTCAGTGGGTTACGCACTACCGTGGCACGTTCAATTTTGATGAATCCGCGTCTTTCAAGAGTGTTGAGTAAAGAAACACTTCCGCCTACTTGTTTAAGGATTTCAGTTGTGGCTAAAGGCGCCGTTTCATCAAGTAGGATTTGTAGTATTTTGGCATGTTTGACTGAGCCTGTGTGTGGTCCACGTTTTGGGTTTTGATCAGTCGCTTTTCCATATCCATCTTCGCCAGAGGTTAATTCAGCGATTTCTGCTGCAATATCGGCAGACGGTAAGTTTAAAGTGGCGACGTTGGCAAACTTAGCAGTTGTTTTGGGTTTGTGCGAAACTTTCACATCAATTACACCTTTTTCTCGGAGTGCTGTGATTTGAGGACGGAGTTTTGCGAGACTCCTGTCCATAAACCGTGCAAGTTGATATGGAGAGAGTGCACCTTCTGTTTCTAAAAATGTAACTATTTGCTTTTGAACTTTTCCTGTGGGAGCAGTATATTCAGACCGCAGTTGTATCAGTTGCTGTTTTTTATTTCGCACAGCTGCAGGAACAGCACAAAAAAGCGCGTTTCCCCACGAAGAAAGATAATAGTCTGCCATCCATTTGGTGAGGACGAGTAGTTCTTCGGAATATGTTGGTTCTTCGTCAAGACAGTCGGAAATACTTTTAATTTTATCAACTTCTAAATCGGTTTCATCTGTTCGTTCAACAACAACGCCCTCCTCTGTGCTATTTCGAAAAGAGACTAATACACGCACGCCGGGTTGGGCAATTGCATCTAAATATTGTGGGACAGAATAAGTGAACAGGCGATTGACTGAGATAGGAAAAGCGACGTTGGCGTAACTCATTTGTCTTATGTATCAGAGGACATATCAATTTTTATTTAAAAGTTCCATCACCTGTTGCATATCTTCCCAAACTTCGCGTTTCGCGTTGGGGTTGCGGAGCAAGTATGCTGGATGAAAGGTCGGCATAATGACAGGTGCATTATCGCTCTGGTTAGCGAGTGCATACTCATGAAATTGCCCACGGAGTGCCGTAATTCCTGTTTTCGTATCAAGCAGCATCTTAGCTGCAAAACTTCCAAGTGCGACGATAACTTTTGGTTGAATCAACTCTATTTGTCGTATTAGGTAAGGGCTGCATGTTTCAACCTCATCTGGTTCAGGGTTTCTGTTACCGGGCGGACGGCATTTAAGCACATTGGCAATGTAGACATCATCGCGAGTTAATTTCATCGCCTCAATGATTCTTGTGAGCAATTGCCCTGCTCTGCCGACAAATGGTTCACCTTGTCGGTCTTCATCGGCACCTGGTGCTTCACCGATAAACATTAAATCAGCATTCGGATTTCCGACACCAAAAACGACGGTGTTTCGTCCCGCATGTAATCCACACTTAGTGCAACTTTGCGCGTCAGCATCTAAAGCAGATAAGTCTAAACCCGCAAATTTAGATTCTGGTTCAGATTCACTCTTTTCTGTTTCAAACAAACCGAGCTGAAGTTCTTCTGCCACGTGTTCCCTCACAGTTGCGACAAGTTGTAAATATTCTTCTCTGATGTGGTCTGTATCCATTGTTCCCTCTTAGCGTTTATCAGTTGCGTAGGTTATGAAACAGTGTTAGGCTATCAAACCAAGTGATGTATAGAAAAAACGCAATGAGAAGGATAAAGCTGACCTGTTGAATGATTTCCTGCGCTTTCCGTGGTACAGGTCGCCCACGGATTTTCTCCATAGCGAAAAAAGAGGAGGTGTCCGCCATCAGCAATTGGAATTGGTAGTAAATTAACGATTGCAAGATTAATACTGATAAACCCGATAAAAAATAGGACAGTGGTTAAGCCTACCTTTGCAGACTCACTGGTAATATGCACAATACCGATCGGTCCCGAAAGGTAATTCGGTGACACTTCTCCGCTGAGTAACCGTTTTAGGATTCGAGTGATAGATGTACACGTGAGCCAAGTGGTTTCAATCCCTTTCCCAAATGCTGAGAATAAGTTATACTTTTGCGTAGGTATTTCTAGCGTTTTCAATTCCATACCACTAAGGGAGGTGTACCATCTTAACCCGTAAAAAGCTCCTTCTACGTCAGGTTTTGTATCATCTGCAGGCGAAAGTGTTACTGTTTTTTTAACTCCATCTCGGATTAATCCGAGCGTTACCGAATTGTTCTCCACTGCTTTTAATACAGAATGAAGCGATTTACTATCAACCACTTTTCCATTAAAAGTGGCAAGGATATCCCCCGTTTTTATACCCGCCTTTTGTGCGGTGCTATTTTTCTCAACATCTACCTTCATTTGCCATTGCACTGGAAGTTGAAAGGAAAGTGTTTCATCACCTCGTAGAATCCCGAGATTAAGTGAATCTCTATTCTGATCAATATTTTCATAAATAGTTTGGTATTTTTTTATACGCCAGTCAGTTTCGGGTTGCCAAATTTCTGGCACAAAATATGGAACGTTATATAATTTTTCTCCATTGATGGTATCAATTTGATCGCCAACTTTGATGCCTACTTGCGCAGCCAAACTTCCTTCATCAATTTCTGCCACGATGACATCGTCTTGTTTTAACACATTAAGTCTGCCGAGTTCAACTCTTGGATTAGATACTGCCTCAGGCACTACAGTGAGAGTTTTCAGATTTCCATCCCGTTGCACAACAAGTTCCAATTCCTTTTCAGGGTTAAGCTGAATTTCCTGGCTGAAAGTTTCCCAATTTGAAATTCGGTACCCATTTATTGAAACAATTGTGTCTCCAGGCATCACACCTCCAACAGCAGCGGGCCCATCATCAGCGAGCCAGCCTATCTGAACTCCCTCTTGAGTTTTGTCAATAGATTTCCCAGTAAATACGTTGTAAAACCGGACAGCATCAGCGTTGAGACCCACACTAAAAACACACCAATACGCTAATATACCAAACAAGAGATTCACAGCAGGACCTGCGATGACAACGAATGCGCGGCTACCGAGCGACGCACTCGCAAATTCACCCTCAGCCCCTGTCTGTTCACTTGGATTTTCACCTTCCATTTGCACGTACCCACCAAACGGTAACCAAGAAAGTTTGTATTCTGTATCGCCCCGCCGAAACCCGACGATTCTTGGACCGAAACCAATCGAGAAAGTGTTCACCTTAATTCCCGTACGCTTTGCAGCGAGAAAGTGTCCGAGTTCATGGATAAAAATAAGAAAACCGAGCGCAATAATTGCAAGAAGTACTGATTTGATGCCCGGAATAATTGAGAGAATCGGTTCAAAAAATTCCATTGTATATCTCCTATGTATGATTGCAAGATTCGGATTTTATGTTAGCATCTGATAGAATATTGATTTATCTTTTGTCATCTTTTGTCTTTAATAATTGAACGGGTAACAGATTTTGCCCATTGGTCAACTTCAAGGACGTCCTCAAGTGTTGGATCAGCAATTACGACATGTTTGTCCATAACACATTGTAAAATAGCAGGAATGTCCATAAATCCGATTCGTTCCTCAAGAAAAGCATCTACTACGACTTCATCCGCACTGCTCAGTACAACTGGAAGTGTGCCACCTACCTCAGCAGCAGTGTAAGCAAGCGAAAATGCAAGGAAATTTTTCTTTATCAATCGGTTCAAAATGCAGCGTACGTAATTCACATAAATTTAACCGTGGCACTGGGGTTGAAAGTCTGTTAGGATATGTTAAAGCATATTGAATCATAATCCGCATATCTGTTGGTCCCAACTGAGCAAGCGTTGAACTATCTGACCATTCAACCATTGAATGGATGATACTTTCTCGGTGGATAACAATGTCAATTTTTTCAAGTTCAATATTAAACAACCACTTGGCTTCAATGACTTCCAGTCCCTTGTTCATCATGGTAGCGGAATCGATTGTAATTTTCGCTCCCATATCCCAATTGGGATGACGAAGTGCCTGTTGAGGCGTTACTGTGTAGAGTTCATCTTTTGGTGTATCACGAAACGGTCCGCCGGAGGCAGTTAGTATTATTCGATGAATGTCAAGTTGTCTGTCTCGCGCACCTTCTAAGCATTGAAAGATTGCGCTCATCTCACCGTCTATCGGTATTAAGTTTACTCCATTTTTTTGGACTGCATCCATTACTATGGGACCGCACATCACCATTACTTCTTTGTTTACGAAGGCGATGTCTTTCCCCGCGTTAATGGCAGAGAGTGTGGGTAACAACCCAGCGCTTCCTCCCATTCCTTCTAAGACCTGATCCGCTTCTGGGATAGTCGCTACAGCTTGAATACCTTCAAACCCGGAGAGGATTTCAATGTCATTAAGATCACAGAGTCGTTTGCGTAGACGATCTGCTGCTGCAGGTTCATTAAGTGCTACTAACCGTGGACGAAACTGACGAATTTGATGTTCAAGCGTGTCAACATCCTTATTCGCGCAGAGTGCGACAACCTTAAATTCTCCACTATGTGTTTCAACAACGTTGAGGGCGTTTTTGCCAATAGAACCGGTACTACCTAAAATGGCGATGTGCTTCATGGGTATAGACTATGGTGGCAGTGCCGAAGCACCCGCCTTCTTGACAGTAGATACGCGCGTCCGCGAATGGTTACTTATTTTGTGTAGATAGTGTGAACAAACATATTCTGCCTGAACGGACTTATGTAATAACCCCAGTCAAGGCAAGGTAATAGTAGAGACTCGGTGTGCTAAAGATTAAACTATCACACCTGTCAAGGAATCCTCCATGCCCTGGTATGACATCGCCAGAATCTTTGACACCAGCAGTGCGCTTCATGAGTGAGACACTCAAATCCCCAAGTTGGCCTAAAATACTTAACAACAGTCCTATCAAAGCTGCGTTTGCTAAAGAGAGAGTTCCTTTTAGGATGATCACACCAAGTGCGATGCTGACCAAGGTTCCTACGACAAAACCTGCAATAGTGCCTTCAACTGTTTTACGCGGACTAATTGGTGTGCTAAGTTTATGTTTTCCGACTGCTCTCCCAATGAGATATGCACCTGTATCGCTGCACCAAATCGTCCCAATTAGCAGGAAGATGAGTTGCATGCCAGCATCATCTGCTTTTCGTAAGAGGATACAGTGATAACCGAATGACCATCCGATTGTCAGGATTCCTGTAAACTTTAGAGTGACGGAAAGTAATTCTCCTGTGACTTTCCCTCGGAAGATGCTTGATGCAAAAGCATAGATAAACACAACGACAAAGAAACTGAACAGGATGAGCGAGGTAGTTGGATTTTCTATGGGTGTAGGCAAGAAAAATGCGAACAAACAAAATACTAATGTTAGAATCACTGGTAGAACCGGATTCAATTTCGCACCGAAATTCTCCGCTAATCGACAGTATTCAACTTGCATCATCAGGACAGCGGCGGAAACGAGCAGCAGGTAGAGCCAACCTCCAAACGGATTACGATCGCCAAAATAGACAATCAGGAGGATTAGCGGAACCAGCACTACAACACTCAAAGCTCGCCGCCAAAACATAATTAGTTCTCTAATAGTTCAGATTCTTTTGCATCAGCTAAATCGTTAATTTGGTTAACGTAGGTATCGGTTAACTTCTGGACCGGGTCAGCATCACTGCGGCTACTTTTCTTATCGCCGCCTCTGCCTTTGCTTCTTCGACTGCCTGAACCGGAATCACCGCCTTCAAGTTTGCGAATGGCATCGTTCGCATCTCGGCGTATGTTTCGAATAGCGACTCTGCCTTCTTCAGCTAATTTTTTCACCAATTTAGTGAGTTCAACGCGCCGTTCAGTTGTCAACTCTGGCACCTGGATCCGAACAATGCTACCATCGTTGCTGGTAGCGAGTCCTAAATCAGAAAGCGCTATTGCTTTTTCAATTTCCGTAATTAATGTTTTGTCCCAAGGTTGGATAACAAGTTGATGCGGTTCCGGCGTGGTTATTGTACCAACCTGATTTAAAGGGGTTTTGCTACCGTAATAGTTAATTGTAACTTGATCTAACAACGCGGTGGTGGCACGACCTGTTTGGACATGCGACAACTTCGCTGTTGTAGACTCGACTGTTTTCTGCATTCGTGATTCAGCATCTTTTAGTACTTCTTGCATCTGGATTCCCTATTCCTTTCTGTTTCGCTGATTCCGATGTAAGGCGTCATGTCTGAAATCATTTCACTGTCCAAGGACGTAGAGTACAAAACGTTTTACAACGATATTCTCACCAAGTTGCGCGATCGCATCCTTGACAAGGTCCTCAATAGTTTTATCGGCATCGCGAATGTACGGTTGTTTTAGTAGACATGCTTCCGAGTAAAATTTAGAAAGCCGTCCTTCAACAATTTTATCAACAATATGGTCAGGCTTACCTTCTTGGAGTGCTTGTGTTTTCAAAATTGCTTTTTCAGCATCAAGATCTTCTGCTGGAACCTCGTCTTCAGCAACATATTTGGGTTTTGCTGCAGCGACTTGCATAGCGATCTCTGTCGCTAATTTTTGAAACTGTTCTGTTCGAGCGACAAAGTCGGTTTCGCAATTTAATTCTACTAAAGTGCCAACGCGGTTCCCTGGATGGATGTAAGAGATAATAAGACCTTCTTCAGTGGCTCGTCCGCCTTTGACTTCAGAAGCGCGCAAGCCTTGCTCGCGCAATTTCTTAATCGCAGCGTCTATATCTCCATCCGTTTCTGCTAATGCCTTTTTGCAGTCCATAATGCCGGCACCAGTACGCGAACGTAGTTCACTGACCATTTTTGCTGTAATTGCCATATTTCCTCCGAATTAGATTCAATTTAGTTTTCTCTACCACCATGTTTGAATGCTAAAGTTAAAGACCTTCAGTGATTTGGATCTACCACCTGAAAGTATTTGAGTATAAAATTACTGTGGGGGTCTTCGTGATCGTCCTGTTCTTCTTTTTGGACGAGGTTGACGTGCTTGCCGTTGTTCACTATCGCCAATTGCTTCAGGTTCAGCAGAAAGCTGCGCTTCGTCTAACATCTGGGCTGTCTGTTCCTCATGTCGTTCAGCTTCAGCAACTTTATCAATCTGAGATTCTTCGGACTTTTCCGCTTCTTCAGCTTGTTCGCCTTCTAACGCATCCCCTCGTCCTTCAATTACTGCTTCTGCTAAAACAGCGCAAATTAACCGAATTGAACGGATAGCATCATCATTGCCAGGAATCGGTAGATCAATGGGATCAGGATCACAGTTCGTATCTACTATCGCTATTATTGGGATACCGAGCTTGTTTGCTTCAGCAATAGCCGTATGTTCTTTTCGAGTATCTGTGACAATAACGACTTCGGGGAGGATAGACATTTCTTTGATGCCGGTGAGGTTATTCGCCAATTTACCTTTTTCTCGTCTCAACCGGATAATCTCTTTTTTGGGACGTTTTTCAAGTTTCCCGCTTGTTTCTTCCGCCTCAAGCTCGTCTAACCTACTGATACTTTGTCGGATTGTCTGGAAGTTTGTCAACATGCCGCCAAGCCAGCGGTGGTTGACGTAATACATACTACAACGAGCTGCTTCCTCTAATACAGCTTCCTGGGATTGCCGTTTTGTGCCGACAAAAAGTGCTGTGCCGCCTCCCGCAGCAACGCCTTGGACAAAATCCACTGCTGTTTCCAGCATTCTCAATGTCTTCTGCAAATCAATTATGTAGATTCCGTTGCGTTCAGCGAAGATGTACTCTGCCATCTTCGGGTTCCAACGTCTGGTCTGGTGACCAAAGTGAACTCCACATTCAAGGAGTTCTTTCATTGTAACTGCCAAAAATAACCTCCTGGGTTTACTGGAGTCTCAAGACTCCTCATCGGGTTTATACGTCCACCTCCTTCATATTTGCATCAGACTCTCATGACGAGAGAACCCGCCGTGCAAATCTGGAGGTGTGTATCTCTGGTAATACCGTCTTATATCTGTAATCAAATTTTAACAATTATACCACGTTTGTAGCAGGCATGCAACATTTTTTCTTTAGTTAGTGAGCTATTTTGCGCTAAGTGAATTGTATTTGATAGGTAAACTGATCTCAACTTAAACGATACTGCAGCGTCTATTTTGCAAGTCTGGAGTCCAAAATGCAAGCACTACTCGATCAGATAACCGCACATCTCCAAATCAACTTAGCTGATATTGCAGTTGAACCGATTTACCACGGTAAACGACAAAAGCAGAACGTTTGCCGCCTGAAAATCAGAAGCAAGAATTATCTACTCAAACAGCATGAAATTACTGAGCCAGTTACCGAAATAGGTTTTACACCATTTCAGATTGAAAAGTTCACCTTATCAACACTTCGCAAGGGTGGATGTCTTGTACCGCGAATTATTTGGGAATCTGAACAACACCAAGCATTGTTATTGGAATGGCGTGGGAATCATACCCTTGATTCCTTAGCACAGAGTAGATCAGTCTCAAGTCTGATGCCTGAGCTACACACTATCCTTAATGCCTTCTGTCATATTGAAGAAGTCTTTAGAAAAAACGAGACACAATTCAAACCCTATGTATTTCATTTTAATCTCAAGCAGACCTTGCAACGTCTACTTGAACAGGGCAGGAAAACAGTCGGTTATTTGCAACACCTGAGTAGGACACCACCTACAGCATCGCAAGCAGCACAGGTTGACGCTGCATGGACTTCTCTTTCAAATCATCTGCTTGGCGCGCAACCAACTCTGGGCGGTCTTGACTACCAAGCACGTAATATTGTGTTTGACAGGGAACTTCCGTATTTCATTGATTTTGCGAGTGTTGGTTGGGATTGGCAAGAACGAAGGTTAGTGCAATTTTTTAATAGTATCGGTGCGTCCCAAGAAAATGCTAACTTTGTATCTTTGTTGAACCGTGAATTGGTTGATACATACACAGAATGGGTAGTTGTAAATCGTGAAAGATGTTCCATCGCAGACGTAGCCGCACGTGTTGATGGACATCATTTGCTTTTTTATCTCTCAATTTTGCATCGGATATTGCAGGCGGTTGCAAAACCCGAAACGGCTGAAAATCAAATTTTGTTAGATGCGTGGAGAGATACCCGGTTGAGATTTCAACGGGCAATGGAATTGATTATTAACACTAATTTGAGTGATAATATTTATACTACCCAAATCCGTGAAATGATTAGAAAATTTCAGGCAGACATTACATAGATAAGATTTTAATCACATCAAAGTTTTTCAGGATTATCCGAGTTGTCAAGAATAATAGTTTCTCCAAGCTTGGTCAGAAATTCCTCAGCCTCCGGTGTTGAAGGTTTAATTATTGTTGATAATCCTGGGTTGTGAAATTTAGTTTGAAATGAATCGAGCAAATCATAAAGGGACTTTAAATTAACCTGCCGCTTGTGAATGGCATCGCGAACATTCTTAAATTGTTCCTTTACAGTTTCTTGTGAGACACCATCCGGACGGTTTGTTAAAAGGAGTTTTTCAGTGCCGTTTAAGGCGCGTGATGCCATCCAGTACCGCAAACCTTCAGCACCTCCGACTCGGTTGTAAACGAATAATCCGGCACCTATACTCACAATGAGAATTACAAAGAGAAAAATAAGAACACGTCGGTAACAACCACTAATTTTCTGCGCTATGAGTGACATCTATAATATAATTCCTTCGCGAATCGTTAAAACAGTATTGATTTTCTGAGTACCGATAAATTTCGTTCCGTGTGCATCGTAGAATTCAAATTCACCATCAATCACATCTAAAACCGCAATATCCGCTGTTGTCCCAATCTTAAGATTACCGAGTTGTTTTTCGCGTTTGATGGCTTTAGCAGCATTGAAGGTTGTTTTTTCAATCACTTTTTCAAACGAGAGTCCAAGATGCATCAGCTTTGATAATGTTGTTGGCAGATCATAAACAGGACCGTTGATATTACCAGTGTGAAGATCAGTGCTGATAACATCGGAAATAAAACCTTGTTCCATTGCTCGCTGTGCAATTTCGTAATGAAAGCTTCCCGCCCCGTGTCCAACATCAAAGATCACACCATCTTGCTGTGCCTGCCATGCCTCTGGGATTACCCTTCCTTTTTCATCAACGATGTTATCACCATTTCCTTGAAAACAGTGGGTAATTACATCACCCGGTCTCATCAATTCCAAAACATCTGGAAGTGGTACACCTGCTCCGATGTGGCACATCACAGGCGTTCCAGCCTGTTCGGCCGCTTGGATAGCAAGTTTCAGTGGTTCTACGCCGTTATCACCTACCTGCATTTTGCCTTGTCGCACTTTTACTCCTACCGTGATGTCACGATTGGCTTTTAACGTATCAGCAACTCGGTCTGGATCAGCATAAGCGAGGTCATGCATCTCTCCGACTGGACCGTAGACAAGTCCAATACCGGAGATGTGGATGTAGTTTAGAATGTTCGTTTGTGCAGGTTCCGCGATGAATTCACGGAAACCGGGAAAAGTTGCCCAACTGGCACTACCAGCATCAACAGTCGTTGTTGTGCCTGAAGTGGAACAGACGCTGTCAGCTTTGATACCCCACGTTGTCACACCGTAGTACACATGCGTATGGATGTCAATCAAACCCGGTGTGATGTATTGATTTTTGACAGGAATAGTCTGTTTCGCTAAAGTTTCTGGAATATCATCGTCAATTGCGGCAATCACTCCGTCCGTAATCGCAACATCGCGAAGTGCATTTAATCCTTGGGCGCAATCAATGACAGTACCACCCTTGAGTAGAATATCGTATTTCATTGGCTATACACCACGTTTTTCACCCCAGATATCAACATGCACGCGCGGTGAATAACGATACCCATTTACTTTGCAAAGTGCAACTAACCATTCCTGCTTCTGATTTAGTACCTGTGAGGTTTTACCTTGAGGCATCAACATAATAGTTTCAGCGGGAATGCCAATATCTGCTTGCAAGGCTTGAATTTCCGTAAGATCGTCCGGTGTATCTACAACAAACTTTACTTGACACGTATAGGTGTCTAAAAACTTGCGGATAACTTCAGGACAGATACGTCCCCGTTCGTGCCGTTTATAAAAACGATTTTCTGACGAAGGGTTAGAATTGCGTAACTTTGGACTCATTGAAATTAAGTGTGCAGCAACTTCTGCGAATAGCGTCGCATTCGTTTCAATTGTAATGTGATGTCCACGTTTATCTAATTCATAACAAAGATCTATCAAATCCTTGGCTTGAATGAACGGTTCACCACCGGTGATGACAACATGCTTACACCCGAATTGAGTAATTGCTGCGACACTGTCAGCAACGGTAATGTCTTTATTTTCAGGTTCCCAAGATGTATAAGGCGTGTCACACCAAGTACATCTCAGATTGCAGTAACTTGTTCGAAAGAAAACAGATGGAACCCCTATGAGTTGTCCTTCACCCTGAATTGTATGAAACAGTTCGCTATATTTCATAGGAGATTCCACTGTTAGAATTAGGAAGAAGGAGACACACTGTTTCTCAAAAGCACTTAAGCTTCAATGAGTTCAATCTGAACGTTATCTGGCCCCTTAAAAAATGCCATCATGAGTCCGGAAGGTTTCAGGTCTTCAAGTTCCGCGCCTTTTTCCTGTAGTTCTGCTACAGCAGCGTCAAGGTCTTGGACAGTAAAAGCGAGTTGATAGACACCCCAGCGAGGATTGCCACTTGTCGGTTCAACATCCATATCGCCAAATTTGGGGGAGAGGAAAATCCGTTCACCACCGATTTCCATCCGCACAATTTTTAATCCCCTGACTTCAACGGTATCGGTTACCTTCCCGTCAAACATTTTTTCGTAATATTCGATTGCACCGTCAAGGTCTTCGCATCTGAGATGTATATGATGAAATGTAAATGCCATAAAGAACTCCTTTTGATAAATTGCTAATATGTAATTCACGACTTTTTGAAGAATTCCGTTGTTACCATGATGTAACTCAAGAATGGTAATTTACCTTAATAATATACCTTGTTTAGCATAAAATTTTCAATACAATTTGGTGCATGCAAACCGAATATTTTGGAGTACTGTCTACTCCACAGACGTAGTTGTGAGTTCCCACAGCAACACATTACCACCACTACTTGCACTTGCAATCGTCCTGCCATCTGGACTGAACGCAACATCAGTGACTGCAGATTTGTGTCCTGCCAAAGTCAAAATGAATGCGCCTTTTTGCACATCCCATAAACGCACGGTTTCGTCATTACTCCCACTCACTAATATTTTACCATTCGGACTGAACGCAACGCTATAGATATTACTCGTATGTCCTTTCATTGTTCGAAGTAAAGTGCCACTTTGCACATCCCATAAACGCACAGTGGTGTCATCACTCGCACTCACTATCACCTTCCCATTCGGACTGAACGCAACACTGTTGACACGGCCCGTATGCTTCCCCAACGTTCGAACTGATGTACCAGTTCGCACATCCCACAAGCGAACAGTATTGTCTCTACCACCACCTACGATCATTTTGCCATCTGGACTAAACGCAACGCTGTTGAAACCAGCCTTATCCCCTTTTAACCCCCGAAGATGAGTACCTTTTTGCACATCCCACAAACGAACGGCATTGTCCCAGCCCACACTTGCCAACATTTTTCCATCCGAACTAAACACAACACGACTAAACACGACATTTGCACTTGCGAAAACGTATCTGCCTCCTGTCGGTATTAGACGATGTGCACCAGTTTGCACATCCCATAGAGGAAAGATCTTGTCATCACTTGCACTCGCCAATGTCTTGCCATCTGGACTGAACCTGACACTATAGATACGCTTCGTATGTTCGTTGAACATTCGTAGAGACGCACCAGTTTGCAAATCCCATAGACGTACAATTCCGCTTCTACCGCCACTCGCGAGTGTTTTCCCATCTGGACTGAACATGATGCTATGGACAATATCCATATGTCCAGTCAGTGTCCTAAGAGATATGCCGGTCTGTACATCCCACAGATGAATGGTTTCACCCAAATAACTCCCACTCACCAGTGTCTTTCCATCTGGACTGAATACTAAGCTATCGACTAACTCGATATGTCCAGTTAACACCCGAATAGATGTGCCTGTTTTTAGATCCCACAGACGCACGGTTTGGTCATCACTCCCACTCGCAAGTATTTCACCATCCGGACTGAACACAACACTTGAGATAAAACCCTTATGTCCTTTGAGCCTTTGAAGAGGTTTACCGGTTCGCACATCCCATAAACGAATAGTTTCGTCCATATAGCTTCCAGTCGCCAATGTTTTGCCATCTGGTCTGAACGATATGCTCCTGATTCCTTCTGAATGTCCTTTCAATGTCTTTAGAGACTTGCCAGTTCGCACATTCCATAAACGCACAGTTTTGTCATTGCTTCCACTCGCTAATAACTTACCGTTTGGACTGAACGCTACTTTTCTGATCCCGCCTGTATGCCCTTTGAATGTTCGTAGAAACTTACCGGTTTGTACATCCCATAGACGCACGGTTTGGTCAATACCTGCACTCGCTAACTTTGAGCCATCCGGACTGAACACAACGCTCGAGATATAAGACGTGTGCCCATTAAGCGTCAGAAGATGTGTGCCGGTACGCGCGTCCCACAAACGAATAGTCTCGTCACCACTCGCACTAGCGAGTTTTGAACCGTCTGGACTGAACGATACACTTTTGACATATGAGGTATGCCCGGAGAGCAGATCAAGTTCTTCGCCTGTCTGTGCGTCATAGATCCAAATTCCGATGCTACTCGCTACCGCCAATCGCATTCCATCAGGAAAATACGCTATCTCATTCATTGAACCTTTACCGAGGCGGGCTTTTGCGCCTTCGGGTAAACCCCATTGTGTATAGTCTTGCGCGAAGGAGTTTGGGGCTACAGCGAGTATTGAAAACCAAATGGTTACAATCAAAAAAAGTGCTTTTTTCATCGGAAAGTCTGTCCTTTGATTTTGATGTGTGATCTTTTCACTACGATAGCAAAATGAAAAATAAAGTAGACGGACAAATGCGTTGACTATTGTGGTAATACAATTGACACCATTTCAGAATAGTGTTATTATATCACACACGATAAACGAAATCAAGAGAGTGGCGTTATGTCGTTAGATGGATATACGACAATTCAATCCGAACACATTGAGTTATTAGCGTTTGAACTCGCGAAACGAAAGTTACCGGTCATTGATCAGTTTGAGCCAATTGCCGATTTTGAAGAACTTCACACCTTTTCTGAAGCATATCCCACACCAATTGAATTCACTGAACAACACCCCGCATGGCGGCTTGAATCAGTAGCAGCACGCGTAATTGAGGCAATCGCGCTCGCTGCACATGAGCCGTTAAATGATCTCGGATGGCGATCACTTGCCCGAATTCTGTTAGAGCATGCGGAATATCTGTACACATATCCTGAAGCACCCACAGCACGTGAAAAATTGGCAGCAGGCAGCGCGTTGACATTAGCAGGCAGCGTTTGTGCTAAGGTGCCACAATCCGAACTATGGCGACTTGCTGGATTTGGACGCATTGCTGCAAATCTCAGTGAAGTATCCCCTACATCATCGGATACACATGTTATTCAGCCGCTTGAAGCAGCGTTTTTGCTTGCGAATGTGTTAAATCTTCCAATTCTGGATTCCGCAGTTGAATGCTATAACACAGTTATGAACTGTGATTTCACAACTCAAAACAGATTTAAGTTTCCGTTAAGTGATAAAACGTTCTTTCACTATCTCAATTTGGAATTTGGTGGGTTGGAAGATGTCAAATCTGCTTTTTTAATGGGAAACATAGACTCAGCAAAATTGGCATATACAGCATTTCGTACGGATTTTTTAAAAAAATTCCAAGATGCCTCACATTTAGGACAAACAGATTCCTTTAACACCACGAAATTGTTCCTTGAATGTTTGCTAAAATTGTCTATTTATCCAACACCCTCAATTTCTGCAACTACGGAGATCGGTATTGCAGCAGTCCTTTTTCCAGAATTTAAGTTTAGTGAGCAACTTTTCATGCTGACATCTCGTCGCTACAAGTGGATTGTTGATGCGTTCTTTTACTCGGATGGTTTTCACAAAGACACGTCACTAAGGTCTCAAGTAGAAGCAATTACTGATTTTACAAGGTTTCTACATACTTACAATAAAGCACCTTCCTATCATTTTGCGTCTGTTGAAGAGGTGAGAGGGTTATTGAATAAGCAGTTAGAAGCATGCGTCTATATTTGCCAACCCGATTTGTCTTTTCCGCCTGTCGGTGCTATTGTTCCTGATAATTTAAACTTTGATGAATTGTGTAATATCAATAATTTTAATCCGAGAAATAGTAAGTCGCAGATTTTATCCTACGCGCTACCTTATACTGGCTATTATATAATGAGAGATAGCTCGGAACCTGATGCACAATATCTACTTTTTGATAGTGGTCCGTTGGGGAAACCGGGGTATGAAGATAAAATGAGCTTTGTGTTGCACGCACATGGACGACAACTGATTACACACGACCGTGGAAATAGATATAACAATTCTTCCAGCACGGCAAGCGAAGTACACAACGTTATTCTAATTGACGGCGAAAGGCAACCGACTGAACTGAAAATTGTCCCTGACCCTGATACACGCTGGATTACCACCTCTGCTTATGATTTCGTTGAAGGCTGGTATAAGACATCCGACTACCATCATAAACGCTCTATTTTTTATGTTAAAGGCGAATACTTTATTTTACATGATGTCATTCTGGGCGATGGGAAACACTCGTTGGAGCAGATTTTTCACCTCAACGCAGGTGATGAGCTAATTACCGCACCACATATTGGACAGGCATGGACGCGAGAATCAGAGCATAGTAATGTATTTATCGGTGCTGTTGATGCGACTGACCTTGACGTTAAGTTGAATGGTGATCGGCTTACTTATTCGGTCCAGCGTAAATTACCCGTAGTTTTAAATGTAGCTCTATTTCCAATGAAACCTAATGTGGAACACTGTCCCACGATTAATTCCGTTTCTGTCAATACTGATCCAGATGTATTAGCTACAGGTTTCACGGTAGAATCTAATGGTGTAACGGATATATTTTTAATTTCTGATGATGGCTTTGCAGTGATGTCAACTTCGGAGACAGATGAAAAAGTCGAGTTTGTGGGAGAATATCTGTTTTTACGTGGAGATAAATTCGTGATACTCAATGCGAAATACCTTAAAATAGGAACAAAAGTCCTTGCCGAATTGGATGAACCAGTTGAGCGTTATATGAATATAGATTAAGTTTGTACTTTAGAGGACATATTAAACGGACAGGCGAAAATTGAGATTAATTTCGAAATCTGTTATACTATGTATTGTAACTTGGGTTGCATCATTGGAATCAAGTGAACAATTTACGCAAAATGAACATGAGTCCGGATTGAGGATATTGTTAAGGACGCAAATAAATTTTGCTACTATAAACGTCATATCATACTCACGCTAAAAACTTATCGCAAAGTTCTGAATAACCGTATTAGACAGAGGTTTGAACGATGGAGACATACATATTCTCGCAACTCACAGAAGAAACACTCAAGACACTTGTAACCTTGAACGAAAAGTATATTGCTCCAGAAAAATGGGAGAAAATGCAAATAGCCCTCACTGCAGAGGAGTGCAGACGGCTTGAAGATATCAAATCGACTTTGTACCGTCGTCATTTGGTCGTCATGAACGAGACGACGCTCTGGGCGCGCGCGATTTATCCGATGTTAATGCTTGCAGAACGGGAACATATTCAAGCGTGGAGCAGCGTGCCGCTAAAAGCCAGCTACTTGACGTTTGAATTGGAAGGAGAAGCAGATGGTGCACTTGCCCCTGAACTCGGCGGGCAGATTCGCCCACCTTATCTCATCGTACACGAGGCAAAACGCGGCATTCAAGCACCCGAGCCACAATTCCAACTCTACGGGGAAATGCTCGCCGCTGCGTGGCTCACTTGGCAAAAAAACAGTGAAACAGATGTCAACTCCGATTCCGTAACAGAACAAGAAATTTTTGGATGTTACACCGTCAATGACAGCTGGGCGTTCGTTCGCGGTGCCGTCATCGACATTGAAACCGAAAAACCAACCTTCACACTTGAATTTTCACCGGTATACAACGGAATATGGGATGCGGATCAGATCGTGCAACTTCTAAAGTTTATCGTTGCGAAACACTTGGAGGAAATAAACCATGGCTGAACAACACCACGAACTCGCTCACGTTTTTGCTGAACCTTCACAGACTGTTAACGATGCACGAGGCGCTGCTGCACGCGATCTCAACACACCATATACCTTTCCTAACTACACCAAATCAGAATGGATTGAAAAAGCTGCAGCGTTACGCCAACAGATTCGCGTTGCAACCGGTTTATTACCGACACATGGACAGACATCGATTAACGCACAAATCTTTGGAAAAATTGAGCATGAAGATTACTCCGTAGAGAAGGTCTATTTTGAACCATTTCCCGGTTTTTTCACAACTGGAAATCTCTACCGCCCCATAGGAAAATCCGGTCCGTTTCCGGGAATTGTTAGCCCTCATGGACATTGGGGACGCGGACGGTTAGAAGATATCGAACGCGGATCGATTCCTGGTCGCTGTATTAACTTTGCTAAACAGGGTTACGTTATCTTTGCCTACGATATGATAGGTTACAACGATAGCGGCAAGCAGCTTGAACATCGTTTTGGCGGCGCGCAGGAAGGTCTCTGGGGCTTGAGCGCGATGGGACTCCAACTCCAGAACGGCATTAGAGCCATCGATTTCTTGCAAAACCTACCAGATGTTGATAAGGAACGTATCGGTTGCACAGGCGCGTCGGGCGGTGGAACACAGACCTTTATCTTGACAGCAGTTGATGAACGCGTCAAGGTTTCAGCTCCTGTCAATATGATTTCTGCGACGATGCAGGGCGGTTGTCTATGCGAAAACGCTCCGAATTTGCGGTTGGAAGCGAGTAACCTTGAAATTGGTGCATTGATGGCACCTCGTCCACTCTTGCTTGTTTCTTGCACAGGAGATTGGACATCCAAAACCCCTACAGTTGAATATCCTGCCATCCGAAGCATCTATACCCACTTTGATGCGGAAGATAAGATACATCAGGTTCAAGTAGATGCAGAGCATAACTACAATAAGGAGAGTCGTGAGGCAGTATATGCGTGGTTCGCAAAATGGCTTTTGGGAGCAGAGGATACGTCAGGTTTCAAAGAGGTCTCTTATGAGGTTGAGTCAGATGATGATCTATTGGTTTTCTCTGATCGTGATATGCCCGCACATGCGCTGAAACAAGCGGAAATTCTACCCGCTTGGGTGAAAAGTTCTGAAGAAGCGGTTCAAAAACGTAAACCGACAAATGAAATTGAACATCAGACTTTTAGAAAAGAGATGGGTAATGCCCTCCAATATTCGCTCGGATTGCACTTGCCAAATAGCAGTGAGGTAACACTTGTTGAACCTGAAGGTGCTTTTCCAACAACCTATCAGACCAACTATTCTGCGCAGCACGTTGTTATTGGTAGAAAAGGTATCGGAGACGCAATCCCTGCTGTGCTATTCCGTACAGAACCTTTGGTAGGGCATGATCCGGTAGTTGTCATCGTGCATCCGGAAGGCAAAGAAAAGTTAATCGATTCGGAGACAGGAGAACCTTTACCAATGATTACAGATCTACTGAGTTCTGATCGTAAGGTACTGATTATTGACGTCATCGGAACAGGAGAACATGCCGAATATGAAAGATCGGAGGACACAAACTTTTTCACCACCTACAACCGAACAACTGCAGCATTACGGGTGCAGGACATTTTGACGACACTGCTCTATTTCTCAACCAGAGGTGACGTTTCAGAAGTAAGCCTAATTGGGATAGGTGAGGCGGGTTTATGGGCACTACTTGCAGCAGGATTCACGAATATCAAAAACGTTGTCGTTGATGCAGCACAATTTGATAACAAGAATGATGATGCTTACTTAGAAACTTTACCGATTCCAAGTCTGCGCAAAGTAGGTGATTTTCGCACTGCAGGCACACTGATAGCACCACGAAATCTTATTATTCATAATACGGGTGACGTTTTTGACACTGCATGGATTGAAGAGGTGTATCGGAACATTGGGTGGGAACAACATCTGCTTGTGAGAAACGAAATTATGTCAGATGCGGAAATAGCAGGAAGGATAGCTGAGTTATAATCTGGTAAAAGAATTTAGGTGGACATAAGTCTGTCTGTCAGCGGTAGGCGCGGTTTTTAACCGCGCCCGTTTGTTATTAGGGTGATTTCAAGGGGTTGCTGCAAATATAGGAGGCGCAATAAATTGCGCGACTACAAACGCAGCAACTCAAAGAAATGTATAGGAATTCTAAAATTTGACTATAATCTATTTAGATATTATAACCACGTTCATTATGTTGTGATAGGTCAAGACCCATGCGTTCATCGTCCTCTTCAACGCGTAAGCCAACTATAGCGTCAACGATTTTAAGGATAATAAACGAAAGCACACCACTCCAAACAATGGTTATGATGATACTAAGCAATTGCTTCCAGACCTGCAATCCTATTGAGACACCTTCAGCTAACCCCGCACCACCTAAAACTGCAGCTGAAAAAACACCTGTCAAGAGGGCACCGACAATCCCACCGATGCCGTGAACACCGAAGGCATCAAGTGAATCGTCATAACCGAGTTTCGTTTTCAAACTTGTCGCACCCCAGAAACAGACAGCGCCAGAAACGAATCCGATAACAAGTGCACCAATTGGACCGACTGAACCTGAAGCAGGTGTTATTGCAACTAATCCGCCAACAGCACCTGTAACAATACCTAACACACTTGGTTTGCCGTGTTTGCCCCATTCAATGAACATCCATGTAACTGCGGCAGTAGCGGTTGAAACTTGTGTAACGAGCATTGCCATACCTGCTGTGCCATCAGCGGCAACAGCACTACCAGCATTGAAACCGAACCAACCTACCCAGAGCATTGATGCACCGACTACAGTGAGTGTCAAACTGTGCGGTGGCATTGCAGTTGTCTGGTAACCGAGCCGTTTTCCAACTAAAATTGCAGCGACTAACGCGGCGATTCCTGCGTTAATATGTACTACATTCCCACCTGCGAAATCAAGCGCACCGATTATATCGCCAAAGAGTGAACCGTCGCCTGACCATGCCATGTGGCAGAGAGGTGCATAGACAATTAACGACCAGAGCATAGAAAAGATCAGCATAGCCGAGAACTTCATCCGTTCTGCAAACGCACCAGCGATAAGTGCGGGGGTTATGATCGCAAACGTCATTTGGAAAACTATAAATACGGTTTCGGGTATAGTTCCGCTTAAACTATCTGTAGTAACACCTTTAAGAAAAAACGTGCCGAGTCCTCCAACAAAAGAGTTGAGTGTTATTTTTCCCGCCTCCATACCAGCGGTGTTGAATGCAAGACTATACCCAATGACAATCCATAATATACTGATAAGTCCAGTCAAAGCGAAACACTGCATCAGCACGGATAGCACGTTTTGCACCCGCACAAGACCTCCATAAAAGAGAGCGAGCCCAGGAATTGTCATAAACAACACAAGCGCAGTCGAAGTAAGCATCCATGCAGTGTCACCGGAATCAAGTACGGCTTCCTCTTCTTCGGCATCTTCCGCTTGTTCAGTAGGTGCTTCTGCCTCCACTTCAGTTGCTTCATGCTGGTCTGCAATCACATCTTGTGTCAAAATTAGGCTTGGCACACCTGACATTAATAAAAATAGTATGAGCGTTCCAATTAGTGCATAACCAAAACGCTTCCTTGTAAAATGCGATGCACATCGTTGTTGCATCTGTATCCTCCTAAGTATTAACAAGTGATGGTACTTGTTTAGTGATTTTCTATAAAGGCAGACAACTTTGTCTACCTTACCAATTCTGTTTTAAAAACGAAATAAACCAATCTACGAACGCTTCTTAAAAAGTCTAACTTTTACAAGTATTTGATTTAGCATTCTATCAAAATAATGTAAAGGTTTCAAGTGACTACAATCAACGGCAAAACAAGATAACACCATACAAACAGTAAAATAGGAACGCCCATAAGCTAAGAAGTAAAACTCAGGGATATAAGTAAACTTCTTATGGACGTCCTATTTTAAATTTATAACCTTGAATTTTCCAATCAAAGGTTATCTGAAAATATCTAACGTATGGATGAAACATTGAAGTCAGGATAAGCACTTGCGCCGTGTTCTTCGTAATCAAGTCCTGCTTGTTCTTCCTCTTGTGTAACCCGCAAGCCTGTAACTGCTTTGATTCCGTAGAAGAGGATGAATCCCGTAACAAGGCACCATGCAAGAACTGCAATAACACCAATAAACTGTGCCCAGAGAAGGGTAAATCCACCACCAGCAAAAACCCCGCTTGATGAATCAAAGAATCCAACAAGAAGAGTACCTAACGCGCCACACGTTCCGTGAACAGAGATGGCACCAACTGGATCATCAACACGAAAACGTTCTAATAATAATACGCTCAGAACAACAACGATGCCACCGAGTGCGCCCATAATCGCAGCGGATGTCGGGCTAACGGAAGCACAACCAGCAGTAATTGTTACCAACCCAGCGAGTGCACCGTTAAGTGACATACCAGCATCAGGTTTGCCGAGGAATATCCAGGCGGTAATCATAGCAGTAATGGCACCTGCAGATGCCGCCAGGTTCGTAGTGACAGCAATTCCAGCAATAGTTGCGGAACTTGCGCCCATTTCACTACCAGGGTTAAATCCAAACCAACCCAACCATAAAATAAACACACCAAGAGCAGCAAGGGGTAGATTGTGTCCAGCAATCGGTCTCGGTTTGCCTTCGCCATCGTACTTACCAAGTCGCGGACCTAAAACAATAGCACCTGTCAATGCCAGCCATCCCCCTGTGGAATGAACCACTGTTGAACCTGCAAAGTCATTTACGTCTAACCACTCTACTATTCCACCGTCTAACCAGCCACCACCCCAAATCCAGTGACCAACGATCGGATAGATGATACCTGTGATAAAAACACTATATATCAGATAACTTTTGAACTGTGTTCGTTCTGCCATCGCACCAGAGACGATTGTTGCTGCTGTTGCGGCAAATACGAGTTGGAAAAGCCACGCCGCATAAGTCGGAACGGAACTCCATTCTAAAGCGCTAAATACACTCGTATTGGTTGCTGCACCTGCCTCAAGTGCCTCAGAAGGAACAAACCACCCGCTTGTTCCCATAAAGACATTACCTGCACCGAACATAATCGCAAAACCGATTGCCCAATATGCTATTGAACCCATTGAGAAGTCCATTAAGTTCTTCATGAGAATGTTGACAGCGTTTTTGGCACGTGTGAACCCAGACTCCACCATAGCAAAGCCCGCCTGCATAAAGAAAACGAGAAATGCAGCGACTAACACCCACAGTGTATCTGCCATATATTTTGCATCATCAACCTTTTCAAGAGTTCCATCGCTATCTGTCAAACCATTTAGGGCAAAAGCGTTGAGACTCAGCAGGAAGGTGAGTGCAAAAATTGTTATGATAATCTTTTTTTTCATTTGAAAAGATCTCCTATTTTCAATAAAACTGCTTCTACTTAGAACTCCGGGGAACTGAGAGTTTGCATCCGTATGTGATACATTGGATCTATCGCGAATCACACAAGAATTGTTGTCTCGGATTCGCGATGATTCAACCGATATAAGAACAACACAATGTTGTCCTCACAAAAATATTTATTTCTTACCAACTGCGGACAAACGTCATTCTACCGGTAAGTCCCGTATCTTCTGAATCTTCATCAAGTTGGGTTTCAACACCGACAAACAGACCGAGCGTGTTGTTTTCGCCATAGCCGAGGTTGATACGTCCACCAACAACGAGGCTTCCGAGTCCACCATCGTCACCTAAATCAATTGTCGCTTCAACTTGTGGACCGATTGCAACGGTATCATTGATGGAATAGAGGATAAAATCGCGTGTGTAGAACGAATCTGCCCCTTCTTCATCAAAAGGTGAATTGAGGAACATTTGAATCCATGATTCAAAATAGATGGAACCAGCGGTAAGATATGTGAATAGCTGCGGTGCAATCAATGTCGTTGGACCATTCGGTGTGCCGTAGTCAAATCCAATCCCAACCATGGGGAGGAGACTGAGAGATAGAGAATCGCTATCAACAACAGGAATACCGAGACCGAGATCAAATTCACCAAAGGTATCCACAACATAAATATCGCTATCTATGGAAATACTGCCAACCGGATGGCTTGCGCCAACCCAAATTTGCGTCCCAAGACTGTCTGTATCGGTACGGAACCAACCTGAAATACTCGACTCTTCTTCCATTTCCATTTCTTCACCCGCTTCATGGGCGTCAGCATAAACCATCGGAACACTACCAACTGCGAGGATGCAAACTATTGCCAATAATTGGGGTAACCATAACGCTTTAACTTTCATTAAAATCTCCTTAGTTATATTATATTCCAACACTCCTTATGTCGTGCCGGAATACTTTGTGTGCCAGTTTTCGAAACTAATCTTGATTCTGGCATCAACTTGTGATAGAATTTGTGCTTAGTTGCACTGCCTCAGTTAAAGCAATATGCGTGCCAATTGTATAATTATGTAGACTTTATTGATTTTCTTTGTTAGGACTGATATGCCATAAACATAAGATTTACTTTAGTGGTATCCTAATTCTAACCACTGTAAAGTAAAAAAATTACTTTAAAATAGCCGGTAAAATCACGCTTTCAGGAGAACATTTTCTACCAAAAATGCTGAAATTTTCATCAGAAAACTGCCTAAAAAATAGGCATATTTTGCTTATCAGTATCGTCAGTATTGGTGGACTCCTACGATTTTGGAATCTTGGACAGTGGAGTTTCTGGATTGATGAAGTGCTCACGGTGCTGGATGCCGAAGCGTTTTCTCTTTCCAATTCCCCGATAAATCCGATTCCTTATATCGCAGCGAAATTCTCTGTTTTTGTAGCTAATAAACTACCATTTGTAGGGCAAGACGGGGGTGAGTGGAGTAGTCGCCTCATTTTTTGTATTGTAGGAATCGTATCAATCCCGATAGTGTTTAGTTTAGGGCAGACTTTATACAATAGTAAAGTTGGGTTATTAGCCGCCGCATTTGTCGCCTTGTCAAATTGGCATCTGTTTTGGTCGCAAAATGTGCGTTCGTATATCTTCACTTTTCTTTTTGCTGTGTTGACGGCATGGTTTTTCTATCGCTCCCTTGAAAGCGATTCGACGTTATTAACAATATGGGCGCTTTTTTCTTCTATTTGTCTTATCCTGTCGCACTTGCTCGCTGCGACAATTGTACCTGCGCTGGCAGTTTATGCAATACTTTGTCTTTTAGAGGAACGTAGCAGAAAGCGATGGATAAACCTGCTACTATTTTTTGTGCCTTTCGCTGTACCTGTATTGATGCTTGCACTTCCACAGATTCGCGGATATGTATCTTCAGGATGGGGGCATAACGAATGGGGACGTAGCCCGCTTTATATTATTCTAACGCTCGTTCAAGGGGTTAGCGTTCCGATAGCCGTTGCTGCTTTTTTTGCCGTTATTGTAAGACCATTTAACCGTCCTACCCGTTTTTTACTCTGCTTAGCAGGCGTGCCTTTGGGACTTCTATTGATTGCGTCCCAGTTTCAGAATGTAGCGGGCTATTATCTGTTTTGGACAACTCCTGCCTATTTTATTCTTGCTGCAGTGGCATGCACCTATATTTGGGAAGCAATCACTGGCGATAAATTCAACTTGTTGAAGGTACTACTACCTTGCCTAATCATTGTTGTGTTGTTATCTCAAGATTATCTCTACTTTCGATTTGAAAATGGTGGTAGACCGAAATGGAGAGAGGCATTTGGAGTTATCAGAGTTGAGCGTAAACCAACCGATCAATTAGTACTATCAGAACCAGAAATGGCACGGTTTTATATGCCAACATCAAAATCAATTGACGTTGACAAATTGGTAAAGGACAAAGTCTCTTTTGAAAGGGAATGGGAAAATTCGGGTAGTAAACGGATATGGTTTATCGTAGACGTAGCGAGTTTTAACGTCTTTGATGCGGATATGACTGTTCGTAATTGGATTCGCGAACGAGGACGTATGATAGAAACGTTACCAGCGTTCTCACGGGCAAAAGATAGGACAATTCATATCTATCTGCTGGAAAAGAATTCTACAAGCAAATAGATCACAGGGTTATATTCCGAAGGTATGGGTATATTTCATTAATAGTGTCCGTCTCTTCGTTAGTAATTTTCTCGGTATTTCATCTTCAAGGTATGTATTAAGATTTTCATTATAAACCAACCATAAGTCGTTTCCCTCACCGAAATTGTATCGAAATCGGATATTTGTTGAGAATTGATCACTAACATTGCTGTATTGCACAAACGCATTTAGAGAGGCTTGCGTGTTGAACGCTGCCCGCGTCCGAAGCCGAACCACATGTGCATTAAACCCTTGATTGCGATTAGGAAAACGGACAACATTTATTTCATATTCGCTACCCATCTCCAAATGTCGGGAGACATTCCATTTTGGCTTAACACCGAAATCAAATCGCCAACCATCGAAAAATCCACCAATGGAACAATCGAAATCAGTTCGGAATAAATTTCCACTTGGCATTTCATAACCACCTTTAACCTCAAAATTGGTATAACTTCCTGCGGGGACTATCGTTCCTTCAGGAAAGTCTTCATCTTTTTTGAAGTCTTCATAATCCATTTCCAAATCCATAGATACATTTGCGCCAGACTTCCACTGCAGATCAATAGCATATTCAGCGTTGGCAGACTCAACAGACCAATCTTCATTTCGGAACGCTACATCTCCAGCAAACTGTAATGGGTTTACTTGTCTAAGTGAGGTTCGCTTGCCCATTAACCAATCATAGCGAATACTCCCTTCCAGTTGCGTGAAATCCTTCCGAGATGTGAACCCAATTCCGGGTAAAAAATCATCTCCGCGTCGAGCGGCAGTAAGCCGATAATCAAAACCAACGTCGGTGCGTCGAGTCAGGTCTATTAGATACATTGAGGCATCCCAAAAGTTGAATGCTTTTTCTTGAATGATCTCATCTTCAAAAGTTTGTCCCCATTTAAGAGTTAAATATTCTTGTCCAAGCAATCGAAAAATGCCATCAATCCCATAGGCGAAGTTGTAATTGCCTTTTTCGTCAATACGGTTTGTGTACATTAAACCAGCATAGGAGTGTGAATTAAAAACTTGGCGGCGCAGCCGCAGCACCCCAAAGTTTTCAGTCGGAATTTCATCTTTACGTGCCGTTTGCATGTCAA
Organism: Candidatus Poribacteria bacterium; assembly: GCA_965219695.1. Taxonomy (GTDB): domain Bacteria; phylum Poribacteria; class WGA-4E; order WGA-4E; family WGA-3G; genus MSPOR6. Next base: position 417,263 of record CBDCOJ010000031.1, read on the forward strand.
GAAAACCGAGATCCCAATTTCCAACACGTCCGACTAATCTCGCACCACCAATAATAGGAATTTGTTCATCATCTTGGATGCCAATTCGACGGCTATGAAAAAGCCGAGTACGTCCGACATAATTAAAAGAGAAAATCCCGGAACGTTCTTGGAAAAATTGCCGCTTCTCTGGAAAGAAAAGCGAAAATCGGCTTAAATTAACTTGTTGATCATCTGCTTCCACTTGCGCGAAATCAGGGTTTAGCGTTGTATCCAGGGTTAGGTTACTCGTCCAGTTATATTTAATATCAAGTCCTATGTTTCTCTCAAAATCGTTTTTCAGATGATATTCAGTTCCTGCATCCTTCAACGTCGGTGTTTGTTCAAGTCCGCCAACTACGTAAGGTGTAAAGTAAATCGGTTTTTTACTATGAATTTGTTCTAAAACCACGGGATGTGCTCGAGAAGGTGTATCAATACCGCGTTCAGGAGATAGCGCGGGGAAGACAAGGCGTTCATTCTTTCGGGCAATATCTCGATAAGCGATTAACCCCATAACAACTTTACCGTTTTCATCCTGAAAACTTAAACTGGAAAAAGGAATCCGCATCTCAACAAACCAACCCTCTTCATTCTGAACAGCAGCGACATCCCAATAAGTGTTCCAATGTTTGTTATTCGATTTTCCGTCCTTATAGATGGCTTTATCGCCTCGAATACCAGCTGGGGTTGTCCAAAACTGCAAGGCAGATTTTTTATCGTTGAAGGTATCAAGAATGATTCCAAACCTATCATCTTCGCTTGAACGATCTCGGTAAAGCGAATTTACACGGATATCGGAGGGGTTGGAATCATAGCATCGCGCCGAACAGTAAAGATAGTCATTATCGTAAGCAATTCTGATTTCAGTTCTTTCGGTTGGTTCCCCCTGATATGTAGGCTTGTACATAGTGAAGTGCAGTGGCGGGATTTTCTGCCATACAGGTTCATCGCTCAAGCCATCAATTTTAATTGCTTCTGTTATACGGGTTAGTGATAGAGGTGTTTGGGCGTTAATAGTATTGACAGAAAAGAAAAAGATTAAAACTACGAATGGTATAATTATTTGTGTCAACCGTGTTATTTTTTTCTTTAAGACATCAAAATTGACACTGCTTGGGGCATCTGCATAATTAATATCGTAACGGTGATAAGGATTGTTCATTGTCTGAATCAGGACTCTATTGACGCACAAGATACAAGGGCTTGGAGGGTATTTTTTTACACAAGTATCGTTGTAACAAGACTGACGCGCTTCGCAGATTGACGAAGCGCGTCAAATGATTATCGGGTAAGAACGCTCTTCATTGCGAATTCAGTATGAGAAAAAGTGTCCTACCAGAAACGAGTGAAATTCATTCTACCGGTAAGACCGGTTTCCCCTTCTTCTTTCTTTGTTTCATACCCGACATATATGCCAAGTGTATTCGCTGTACCATAGCCGATGTTAATGCGTCCTCCAAAATTTAATTTCAGAGGTTTATCCAGATTATCGGCAAAAACGAAAACTGATTCAACTTGGGGACCAATAGCAATGGTATCATTCAGTGAATAGGTGAGAAAACTGCGGTTGTAAAGTTCATTTACACTTTCGTCATCAAATATGGTAGAAAGTGTTCCGATTGTCCAGTGAAAAAAGAAGATGTCGGGTGCGTTCAGAAAAGCAAAGAATTGGGGAAATAAAGCATCAGGGCCATCCGCTCCAGTGTAGTCAAACCCAACACCAAGCATAGGCTGCAGCGCAAGTGAGACACTGTCACCCTTGACAACGGGGAGTGTGACACCAAGGTCAAATTCACCGAGATGGTCATTTACGTAGATGTTAGAAGCAATTGAGACACCTCCACTTCCGATCGGATGGTTCGCGCCAACCAAGAAATAGGTGCCTAAACTATCAACATCAATCTGGAACCATCCTGAAACACCCGGCTTTTCTTCTGCCATTTCAGCTTTAGCTTCTGGTGCCATTTCCCCTTCAGACTCATGTGCGTCTGCGAAGACGGTGGATGTACCAACAACGGAAATTATACAAATCATTAGAAAGATAAAGGTTAACTGAAGTGCTTTGATCTTCATAAAAGTCTCCTTAGGTTGTGCAAATTAATAAGATGTGCCCGAAGTAAGAGCATTTCACATTGGAATATAACAAGTATACCTTATCATACAGGCTGATTTCAACTATTTTGGGACAACAGTAGGGTTGTTCTTTTTGTCATCGGATTTTGTCCGTTCTCATTCACTATAATGTTTTGTTGGGTTTTGCTTGTTCTACCTAATCTACTGTTTGTAGATTAAGGTTACGTTTCCTCTGTAAGTTTGACTTGTTCCATAAGCCGTTGTAGTTTTTGAGTGTCTTTAATTCCCTTTGACGCTTCTACGCCAGAGCAGAGGTCAATACCGTGTGGTTTCATGGTTTCAATAGCTTCTTTGACGTTATCAGGTCGAATTCCGCCTGCGAAAAAAACAGGTAGCGGACTCTCATCTATTAACTCAGCAGCAACATGCCAATTACACGTCTTTCCTGTTCCACCGTACCGAGGCGGATCAATGCTGGTATCAACAGTATCAAAGAGGAGAAAATCTGCACCAGCATCACGGTATGCTTGCATCTGTGCTCGGACTTCAGACATGTCAACATTTTCTGGACTTCCTGCTGGTAGGTAGACAGATTTCCAGAGTTGACAACTCACCACCTGTTTGAGTTTTTCAACTTGTTGTGGTGTTTCTTGTCCAAGGAGTTGAACCGCGTAAGGTTGAATTTGTTCTACTGCCTCTTGGATGTCCGATGTTGTGCGATTGTATAGTAGTAAAACCGTCGGGATAGGACTTGCCTTAGCGATTTCTACTGCTTGGGGGGTGGTCAGCGATCGTTCTGAGGATGCAACGTCAACTAATACGCCAGAGTAATTCGCCCCAGCATCAGCAGCAATACATGCATCGTGGATGGAGGTCGTGCCGCAGATTTTGACTTTGCACCGTGATTCTCTATGCATGACATGCAATTCCTATTAATCACAAAAAACTGTTTGTCTGTCGGCATCTGAATAACAGATAATCATCGTTACCGGTTGCCAACCGGTGTTGACTGCGTTATGTTTGACATTGCGTGGAATACGCAACATCATCCCAGGTTTGAGCGGGATAATTTCGTCTCCTAACTTATGATCGCACTCGCCTGAAAGCACATAGATTAGTTCCTCACAATTCGGATGGTAATGAGTTGGGTTGCCCTCACCAGCATTTATATAAACAACACCGAATGTCATTTCAGCGTTTGGGTCAATCTGATCATTGCATAGCCATTTGATTGCTCCCCATGGAAATTCAAGGGCACCAGATTCATTACTATTTGTTAGCGTAATTTCCATATTATTCTCCTTACTACTATAACTCGTTGTGTTAGTTAACATCTCGTATCTTTATATTTCACATGTCCGTCTTGTTTATGATGATTCCCTCAACTTTTCTGATACCTGACAGTGCCAAAGGTAGGAGGGAACTCCGATTCCCGACTACAAACAGGTCGCGATTCGGAGATCGCTCCTACAAATATGAACATCTGTGAAAAACAACAAAACTGCTGTGTAACTAACACAAGTCGTCACTTTCAATACTATTAAACCGTTTCTAAAGAAAAAGAGGTCAAACTTCCTTCAGCGTAAGCCTGCAAGCCTTCAGTCGGTTGTTCGTGAAGATAACCGATAGGTGCACAGATTGCCTTAACGTCTTCGATCTGCTGATTAACAGCATAATGCACATGTCCAAAGAGGACATGTGTAACAAGCGGTTCTTGCAAACACAACCTACCAAGACCTTCGCTTCCGTAAAAGGCAGGAAAATAGTCCCATGGCAATTCACCACGGTAGCGAATACACTCCCGAAACGGCACATGATGTGTAACAACAACAATGCGTTGGACCTTGCCCTTCAGGAAAGCTATCTGCTTATCAAGATCAACCTCAAAACGATGTGCAATGTTTTCGTCTGTATCTGTCCATCTGGCATATCGTTTATCACTCCAGACTGTTCCCATCAACTGTTTTTCTGCATACTGTTCAGCGGAAAAACTGTATTTGTCCGAAGCAAATGTGTAATCGTACCAACCTATGGTACCGCAGAATCCTATTTTTTCTCTGATATATGGCGCATCAACGAGTGAGTGAAACCCGTGATCTTGGCAAATTCCTGAAATTACACGACACTTCTGCTCACTTGTCATGTTCGCATCCTTGCTAACCCAAATATCATGATTACCTGGAACAAATATTTTCTGACAAGTCAAGTTTGCTTTGTCAAATTCACCGAGGACTTCGTAGAATTCTGATAATTTCGGGGTTATATCACCCGCAAGGACAAAAACATCAAGTTCTGCCGCTTTGATCGCATCAATGAGAAATGGAACAATTGTTTTGTTGGCTTCAGTTGCTTCCGCATGCAGATCGGAAATTAGTCCAATTTTCATTGATCTTGTGTCCGCCAACTTACTCCGTATTTCAGAAAAAGTCTGTAAATATTGTGCGTTGACATTTCAAACTTGGCGTAGTATTCAAAAATCAGAAAACAGTAATTACTGAGATTGAGTTGTCAAACTGCTAAAAACCTCATCAAGAAAGATACGGATAGCGGAATCATCTTCTTGAAAACGTTGTCGTTGTCGTTCAAGAGCACTTAGTGCGGATTCGTCTCCAATTTTAGCAATTGCGTCCACCAAAGTTAATTGTATCGCGGGATCATCGGTGGTTTCTAAAGCATTAATCAGAAAATCACGTGTCTGTATTCCACCGATAGTACCGAGGGCTGAAGCAGCGATATCTTTCGCAGCGGTATCAGCTTCATTGAATGCTGCGATGAGCGCATCAACAGCAGGTGTACCGATCTGGCTAAGTGCTAAACCCGCTTGGAAACGGATGCCGGGAATTTCATTATTATCTCTAAGTACTTTGACAAGAGGTTCAATCGCGGAGATAGGCTTGAGGATGCCAAGAATGGAAAGACATGTTCGACGAATTTCCTGTTCCGGTTCAGTGGCAATTTGAATATATTGTTCGGCAAGTTTCACAAGAGAACCTTCGTTTACTTTCTGGTACAGTGCTTCTGAACGGTGACGAAATTGAATTCCGAATGGCGCTTCAAGTGTTGCCGTTTGTGCAGCGGGATCAACGAGGAGTAATCCGAGAATTTCAGCGGAGTCACTATGTTTACTATCAAGTGTATCTGCGGGAAGTTGATTCACATCTTCCTGTTGAAACTGCTGAAAGAGTGGATTGAGCTCGCTGAGGGCGACAAGCCGTTCTAAACTTCGTGCTGCCGCTTTGCGGAGTGCGAGTTCATTGCTATTTTTAAGAATTTCTATCAAGGATTCTACAGCGCGGGCATCACCTAAATTACCGAGGGCGGAAACAGCTGCTATTTTAACACCGATTAATTCTGTTGTCCTGAAGGTCAAGTCAGCATTCAATTTTGCGAACTCATCCACGGATTTCTTGTAATCGTTTAAACTGTAAATTTTGCGCTCATCAACAATTTTTTCAACAACATCACCAACTTGAATAACTGCACTATTTGCAGCGGGGGTTCCGGGTGTAATTTCCTTAATACGAACAGGACCGCTGCCTTCAACCTCTAAACCAACTTTATCCCCAAGTTTTCGGATTGCAATACGAAGTGGATGCTTACCTTTGAGATACAGAAGCATGTTATTGTCGTCAGCCATAGCTCTTTTGAGCGCACGTTTGAACTCGCGGGGATTTTGGACAGGGTACTCACCTATTACATAAGAAATGAGTTCTCCAGATGAAAGTTCTGCTTTATCAGCGGGACCGTTAGATGTGATAGCACTTATGACAACACCACTCGTTGACCAGCGATTTTCAAGATCACTGTCAAGCTGTTGCACTTCCATTTGCAAGCGTTCATCGTAGTAGGAGTTGTCACATCCCAGCGTAAATGCTAAGGTGATAAAAATTAAGATTATTGATATTTTTCTAAACATCCACGTTCCTTTCAATCATTCAGAAAACTAATGTGGTTTTGCCCTATACCGCTTGCAAATTGGAACTACAACCTATCTCATAAATAGTTGGAGGGCTTTGAAAACCCGATTTCAAAATCCTGTAGGAGCGATCTCCGAATCGCGACCTGTCGGGAATCCAAATCAAGAAATCAACGGTATGAATGACGTTTAGTCATTCACCGGGTATGAATGCCTTTTGGCATTCCCCGGAGATCCCTCCTACAAAGAGAATGAACTGATAACGAACCAACAAATCCTATTTATGAGATACGCTCTAATTACTTAACTCCACGACTACTTCACGACTACTTTTCTCTTTCAATGCGTCTAAGAGGGGTTGAACAGCTTTCTCATCACCGAGTGTGGATAACGCTCGAATTGCATCAACTCGAAGGGAAGAACCTTTGTTTTTGGTGATTTTGACCAGTTCAGGAACCGCTTTGCCTCCGATTTTTCCGAGTGCTGCCACTGCCAACTGACGCACCTCCGGTTCTTCACGATCCCGTTTCCGCTTTGCAGAACCCGATTCAATAAGAGCGGCAAGGACAGGAATAGCATCTTCATTACCTATCTCACCGAGTGCTTTAACAGCATTCAAACGGGTCCCTACCTGATTATGTTTTAGCAATTCAATCAAAATCGGCACCATAGTGGTTGGATCAGATTTGCCGATATTCGCCATGACCCAGTGGGCATCGTGCCTGTCACGATTGTCTTTGGATTTAATCGCTTTTTGTAATTGCTTAAGGAGTTGTTTGCGATCACCTTGCTGATAAACGAGCGTGAGTGCTTCCAATGCAGCGTTTTGCACATTCACATCATCGTCTCGGAGCGTATCAAAAACAAGAATTTCAAGGTATTCACCCGGGTCCTCTTGATACGCTTTAAACATGTGCTGTCCTCTCTGAGCGATTGATGCTTGATTCCAGTCTGGTTGGTTAGTTTCATAAAATTCCTGCGAATCATAGAAACCGAGCAGATAGTGCGCTTCAGCGTTATCGCCTTCTTGTTCAATAGCGAGCTTAAATTCTCGGACAGCGCGTTCCTCTTTACGCCGTTTGTCGGATTTTATCAACTCTTTTCCTTTGGCAAGGTGTTCGTTCTGATTGCCACATCCAACTATAAATAAGGCAAGTAGAAAAATAAGAAATATCTTTTTCATACGCTGTTTATCCATGTTGTTCATTTGAGATTTATAAATATATAGGGGGACCACTGTCAAAAGGTCTATTCTAATTCAAGAGACTTTGCTGTTCTGCCCCTGTTTCATCTGCCTGATTTTCCTCGCTTTCTTCCTCAGCATCCTCAGCATCGTCCGATTCTTCGGTATTGACGGTTTTTTGGAGCGTGACGATCGGTTTTTCTGAGAACCCCCAATCCTTATATCTTTGTATGACAGGAGTATCTGAAGTTGCGAGTTCAATTTCAAGGGTTTTCAAGCCGTTTTCTATTGCTGCTGCTTCGGCGGCTTCAATGAGATGGTCAGCAACGCCTAACAACCGAAAGGGGCCGGACACTGCAAGGTCGCTAATTTGACCTACGTCATCATTTAGCGGATGCTGTTTCACCGTGATGTGTCCGACAGCATAACCACTGGCATCAGCAACGAGGCGAGTCGTTTGACTATCTGCAGCCAAATCGGCTTTTAGTTCATCAGCTACCTGTTCTATGGTTTTCTCAGGGAAGCAGTATGTCTGTAAATGGTTAGCATCGTCTTCTTTAGCTGATCGGACATTGAGTGTGCCTCTCAAGTCGAAGTCCTTAGTTGCCATTTTTCTCTCCTTATTTGTTCAGAATGAGTGAGTGTTGCAACGGATATCTGACTATCCTAATTCTTATTAGTTGCTGTTGTGAAGAACAGCGTTTTGTGGGTTCCCTTCCTCTTCAAACGGTTCTTCCTGACCAATTCGCAGCTGGCGTTCAGCATCAACAACATCACGATTAATTTTACCGATACACCGATTCAATTTATCTGTGAGGGCAGTGTGTCCTGCCATAGCACGACGAATTTGACGCAGTTGGTCAATCACAAGTCGGAAGGTTCTGACAAAATCACCCGGATCCAGTGCAGCATAGTCTGTTAATTTATCGAATTCGCACCCACGACTCCACGCCAACATAGCTGAACACAAACGAAGTTCCAAGATCGGAACAATTTCAGAGACGTTGAGTTGATTTTCTAACCCTTGGATGTCTAAAATTTCGTCCCAAGCTGTCCCCAGAATTGATAACAATCTTTTATCTTTTATCTTCTTAAAATAACCATCTTTGCGAGGTTCAGACACTATTGCTACCATGAGACAATTGATTTCATCTTCGGTTAACCGTTCGAAAAATCCCTTAAAGAGAAGTTGTGTTAATTGGAGTTCGTATCCATAGATATGTGATGCTGTGTTCCCGCGCGGCAGCAATGTCTGTGATTCAATGTACCCAAGCGTCTCAAGGACCTTTAAGCGGGCGGCTATCTGTTCTTGCTGATAATTTTGAATTGATGTCTGTTTTTGCTTTAAATTTTGAATACGTTGTTCCTGTTTACGGATTGCCTGATATCTATTAGTGCATTGTTTACGTTCGTAACATTCGTGGCAAAGGTTTTTAGAGAGGCCAGCATTCAGCGTCTTTATTTTATTGTAAATCGGTGTCAGCTTCTTTTTTTGTTCCTTTTTCCTGGACTTTCCGCGAAAAGACCGGGATTTAAGGGATGCTAATTCCAACTGCAACCTTTCAATCCCTTTTTGGTTTGACCGCTTAAGTCGGTGATAACTTTCAATCTGTTTCATACCCTCAATGTTATCGTGGATACAAGTGGGGAGCGGTAGCGAAACACGTTTTTCCTCTAAAAGAGCAATCTGTTTATTAAGATCGTTCATGCGTCTATAATTTTGGTGATTGCTTAGACTCATCGTGTAGACATCGTAAATCTCGTCGCCAAATTTTTCATACAGATTGAGGATACTGGAATATGAGAGATTGAACTGGCTTGTGATGGGTTCAATGGTATTAGAAATGGCTTCGCTGACATCATTCTGTGTTGCATATTCTGGGTCAACTTGAGCATAGACATAACCGACATCATCAATCCCGCGTCTTCCTGCCCTGCCTGCCATTTGATGATATTCCCGTGCTTTGAGATAACGGAAACTCACACCGTCAAATTTTTCCAAACTATCAAACACTACTGTACATGCAGGCATGTTAATTCCAACAGCAAACGTCTCAGTGGTAAATAGGAGTTGAATTAATCCTGAAGTAAACAACCGCTCAACTACCTCCTTCAGCGTAGGTAACATACCCGCATGATGATAGGCTATTCCGCAACTGATTAAGTGGCGAAAATCTGTAATTACCTTTTCTTCAACAATATCGAATTGATTACAAAGCGCGTCAAATTTTTCTAAAATCTGTTCCTGCTTTTCTGAATCAAGCAACTCATGTTGTCCTGAAGAGGCATAATAGTGGGCGTTACCTTCACATCTTTTACGACTGAAACAGAAATAGAGACATGGTAGTCGGTTTTCTTTGTATAGGTAAGGTATTAATTCCGTGTTAATTATGCCTTTTGGTTTTTTAGATTTACCTTTATCCTGATCATTATCCTTACGTTTCTGTCTTTTTGCCATCTGTCGCAGATCGTTAAGGTGTCCCAATTTACCTATTCCAAAACCCGAAAAATAAAGGTGATGTTCTAAAGGCACAGGACGTTCTAACTCTTCAACCACTGCAATGTCAATTTCTCTAACGCTTTGCATCCACTCCGCAAATGAGTTGATGTTTGGAATTGTCGCACTCAGGCAGACAAATTTGATATGTTGCGGTGCAAAAATGATACTTTCTTCCCAGACGGTGCCGCGTTCAATGTCGTTGATATAGTGGATTTCGTCAAAAATGACATAGGAAACATCTTGTAGTCTTTCTATATCATCAAAGATGATATTTCGGAATATCTCAGTGGTCATCAATAGGACTTGAGCATAAGGATTTAAGACGACATCGCCGGTTACGATACCAATTTTATCACCGTATTCAGATTGAAAATCTCTATATTTTTGATTACTAAGTGCCTTGATCGGTGCGGTGTAGATAACGCGTTTGTTTGTCTGGAGACATTTTTCAACAGCGTATTCAGCAATAACAGTCTTACCTGCCCCAGTAGGTGCTGTTACTATCACCGAGTGGTCTTGGTTAATTGCTGTAATTGCCTCTTCCTGAAACCGATCTAACGCAAAGCCTTTATATTCCATCAATATCCCCTATACTGAAACCATAATAAATAGTATAACGAATATCTGCTTTTTTGTCAAGAAAGATTGATTGAGAACAGGGTTATTTAGTTTTAAGAATTATCGGTTAATAGGTTTTACTGAGAGTTTATATTGTAGGTCCAACTCAACGCTATGAATGCCTTTGGTAGAATGCACTTGGCAGAATACGCCAAATCAAGAAATCAACGGTATGAATGACGTTTAGTCATTCCCCGGGTATGAATGCCATTTAGGCATTCCCCGTATGGTATTCTACATGATTCTACATGATTCAGCGGGTTGAGTGGACGAAACCCGACCTGATCGCACTGTCACACTAAGATTGTCGAGTTTCGCTTCGCTCTACCCGACCTACAATGCGATTATAAAATATTAGCGTTTGTAATAAAATGCGCAAAAAAACTGAAAACTAAATAATCTTGGATTGAGAAACAGAGGTATTCAATTTTCGGGTTTTTATCTGTTTGAGTCGTAAAGTCACTATTTGTGGCCACTCCGCAGATGCATGTTGTGATTCGGAGTTTGCACCTACCTAAAATATACCGTACGGTATACTTTTTTATACCGTGGTATACTTTTGAAACTGGCTATAAACCCTGTTACTGTATGGGTTTATAGATATTTTTCTTATTTTCAATTAATTTGATTTTTTCTATTTCTCACCTGATTTGAGGAGCACGGTTTTCCTCTTGCTGCAGATTTCCTGGACCTGTTGTTTTTGTGGTTTAGGATCGGTTTTGTTTTTCATACCGATATTATACTTGGTTCTGTGGGAGATCGGATACTTTTGTTGCGCGTTGAACAATAGATTTCCAATATATTTAGAATAAGTTTGCAGAAAAAGTTGGGGTTGATGTGTGTATCTTTTGAATCTCGGATGCGCATTTATTGTGTTTTTGACATGGTGGTTGACATGGAGTTTTGGTAAAGGAAGCAATTATTGGAGAATTGAATGGCTCTGGATTGAGAAACGAAACTATTAATTGATAAAATTTTGCTAATTTGCCATAATACCTTTAAGTTTAGAAATAACCATTACAAAAACATTAACAGTAGAATACACGGGGAAAAGTTCTAAAGGAGTTTTAGAAATGTTTCAAACATTGACAAATAACAGAATTCACATGTTATCCGTAGTTCTATTATTCTGTCTTGTTTCATTGCTATTTACTTTCTTACCCATCATGTTGGTGGAAGCACAACGAAATGAAGCAACAGTCGCTGGAAATTGGACGTTTGATGATGGCAGTGCCAAGGATAGTTCACGGAAAGGATTGAATGGTCAGTTTGTGGGAGAGCCGAAATCCGTAAATGGTATTGTCGGAAAAGCATTACAGTTTAATGGCAAAAGCGATGCTGTTAATATCCCTGATTCTGTTGATATCAACACTGGTGGTCCATATACCAACCGAACGGTCGCAGCATTTTTTAAATGTGCTGACATTAGTAAAAATCAGAAACAAGTTATTTATCAAGAAGGTGGTGGCACACGAGGTTTAGCCATCTATGTGCACAACGGTAAGGTCTACGTTGGAGGTTGGAATCGAGCAGAGTACAATTGGGATGGTGCTTGGTCATCAGTGAAAATTCGATCGAATCGGTGGCATCACGTTGCCTTAGTCATTCGGGATGCTTCTGATAGAGTCGAGAACGATAAGTTTGAAATGTGGTTAGATGGTAAACTCATCGCTAAAGAGAAGGGTGGGCAACTTCATATGCATGGCAATAATATCTCAATCGGGCATGTCACTCAGAAGACGGTCTACCATGACGGTATTCAAGAAGGCAACAATGTAGACTGGTTTAGCGGTGTCATTGACGAAGTCATCGTCTACAATTCGGCATTTGACAGGACAGATTTAACAAAAATCGCACAACCCTTAAGTATTGTACCAAAGGGAAAATCCACAACCACGTGGGGATACCTGAAATCTAAGCGAACCGAGAATTAGTTTGTATTTCTATTTGAGGGTGTGTAAAGTTTTGGTTATTACCCCGGATATACTTTGTAGGAGGGAACTCCGATTCCCGACAGTTCGCGATTCGGAGATCGCTCCTACAAGTTTTATCTGCATATTTCTACAAAAACTTTACATACCCTCTATTTGATTTTAATTTGACAACCCGCCTCTGAATATAGTACAATATTTGTTCCATACGAAAAAGATATATTTTGCTTAAGCCGATTCAATTCCGGTGTGAGCACCATCCTTAGGCATAAAAACTAAACTCTGGGTCGTGTGGATGCGTTATCGGGTCGCAGGTTCGAATCCTGCCAGCAGGTGAAGTGTGTAATGCGAAGCCTGCTGTAGCTAAGTGGTAGAGCGATGTATTCCGACTTCTTATCCAGAGTTGTTTGTGCGGGCCGAAGTATTGCGTTATCTACCAAAACTGATCGCAATATACACCTTGCCCGCTACCATGTGAAAATCGAAGATAATCCAAACGCAGCTCCGGGTCGAGAGAGTGTGTTATCTTTAATGATACGGTCGCAGGTTCGAGTCCTGTTAGTAAGTTTGTGTTGGACATAAACTTGCTGTAGCTCAGATGGTAGAGCATATCAAAACGGACTCCAATCCTTATCCGGAGCCTTCTTTGGCGGGCCGAAGTATTCCGTTAACTTTATCAATACACGCTAAGATGCACGTAATACACACCTTGCCCGCGCTCCATAAAAGATGCGAAATCATGAGTTATTTACGACAATATTCTCCATTACATCCAAACCAGCGGCAGCCGTTGGATGAACAGCAGGTAGAAAACTCTGCTGGCGGATATGTTTATCCTGTTTCCATTTGGACAAACTTAGACCGGTTTCTAATTTTAGGAACCGAAGGTGGATCCTATTATGCAAAAGAGCAGGATTTGACAAAGGAAAATGTTGATTCTGTTAAGCAGTGCATTGCAGAGGATGGTGTTCAGGTTGTTGAACGGATTCGGGAGATTTCTGTTTCTGGGCGTGCACCGAAAAACGATCCCGCTTTATACGCATTGGCACTCGCTTTCACCCACGGAAATACAGCCACAAAACAGAAGGTGCAAGAGATATTCTGTGACGTGGCGCGTATCGGAACGCACCTATTCAACTTCGTAGCCTTTGTTGACGGTATGCGCGGATGGGGTAGAGCATTGCGCCGGTTAATCGGCGAATGGTATCGCACAAAAGACGATAATGCTTTGGCATATCAAGTCCTGAAATATCAGTCTCGCAACAGATGGCGGCATGCAGACGTGCTTGCGAAGTGCCATTACGGCGAAAACCGAGGTATTTATCGCTGGATGAAAGGACTTGATACCGGAAAACGAATTGTGCATCGCGGTTTAGAAGAGAAAAAAGTTTCTACCGTTTACGATGCAACCGATGCTTTGCCTGAACTGCTTGCTGGATATGAAGAACTAAAACTCACAGAGAAATGTGCAGATGTGATTAAGCTCATTGAAACGCATCAATTTACCCACGAAATGGTGTCAAATCAGTGGAAAGATGATCCCGATGTTTGGGCAGCGTTATTGGCTAACATGCCTGTGATGGCAACGGTGCGAAATCTCGGTAAGATGACACAGGTTGGTTTGCTGAAACCTTTTGCGCCAGAGGTGCAGACTGTGTTGAAGAGACTTTCCGATGAGGCGATTCAGCGGTCACTTATCCACCCTATTCAGATTTTGATGGCGTTGACAACATACAGATCAGGCAAGGGAGTCAAAGGCAGTTTGACATGGGAACCTGTTCCACAGATTGTTGATGGTTTGGACGCTGCATTCTATATGGCGTTTGATAACGTGGAACCGAGCCATAAGAACACCTTCTTGGCACTTGATGTTTCTGGTTCAATGATGGGTGGTACTGTAGCAGGTTGCGTAGGACTTACGCCGCGTAATGCTTCCGCTGCGATGGCACTGGTAACTGCACGCACTGAACCGAATTACCATTTCTTTGGATTTTCAGACGATTTTGTAAGTCTGCCAATTTCAGCAACTGATAAGTTGGCAAGTGTAATTGAAGCTGTTTCTGGATTGCCGCATGGTCGCACTGATTGTTCGCTTCCTATACTCTACGCAATAAAAGAAAAATTAGTAGTAGATATATTCACAATCTACACAGATAGTGAAACTTGGTATGGTGATATTCATCCAAAGACCGCATTAGACATGTATCGGCAAGAGATGGGAAGACCCGCAAAATTAGCGGTTGTCGCGATGGTAGCGAACAAATTTTCGATTGCCGATCCGAAGGATGCTGGTATGCTGGATTTTGTCGGGTTTGATACTGCCACACCCGCATTGCTCAGCGACTTTGCAAAAGATGCTGAAATTATCTTCGAAGACGCGTAGAAAATCAACAATTACTAATACCAATTCTATGAATTATTTTCTCTTTTGAAAAATATAAGAGGCGCAATGAATTGCGCGACTACGAACGGTCTATTTCTTTAAGAGAAGTTATTTTTGAGAAACGGTATAACATTCTTAGTTTTGTATTGGACATCTACAGAGGTAGATGTCCTTTTTTATTTATAGGTTTGAAATATCCTTGTTGCAAATTTAATGGCAGGTATGATACGATAACGGTATCAATTCAACGGGAGGTGTGAAAATGAACCAAAACGATTATAATATCACCGATTCGGAGATTAATTTCTTCAAGACATTCGGTTATTTAAGTTTTCCGCAATTGATGGCAGACAGGATTGAAGCGATTCAGGACGCGTTTGAAACCGTCTGGGCAGAACGCGGCGGTGGACATAACGGCAAACCGCACGAAGGAACAGCGCGCTCTTGTATTGTGCCTTTCATTGATCAGAGTGAAGAGTTGTCATCGCTGCTGGATGACCCGCGGATTCTGGCGATTGCCAAAACCTTGCTCGGAGACGATTTTAACTATATGGGAAGTGATGGGAATTTCTATGTCGGTGATACAGGATGGCATTCTGATGGTGGACATAAACTGGAAGACCCAATGCACATAAAGATTGCATTCTACCTTGATCCACTTTCACGTGACACTGGCGCACTTCGTGTTATTCCGGGTAGCCATCTGTTCGGAGATAACTATGCTGATGGGTTGAGTCAGCAGATTGGAAGAAGTCAGGAAACGTGGGAAATACATGGAAAAGATGTGCCCGCAGTCGTCTTTGAAACAACACCTGGCGATCTTGTGCTTTTTAACCATAATACCAAGCATGCAGCGTTTGGCGGCGGTAAACGCAGACGTATGTTCACGATGAATCTTTGCCAGCGATATCCAGAGGATAAGTTGGATGCATTGCAAGCATATATCGCGGGTTCAGCAAGGTTCTGGATTGATCGGAAATATGGTGAAAAAATGCTAAACTCCGCTACACCGGAACGGCAGATACATCTTGAACAGGTGAGGGCGAACGATGGACATCTCGCGGAGTTATCTCGTCAAGCACAGGAACGGATGAGTGAACCTTCACGCGGATGATGCTTGTTGCCATGCTTGCCGAACATATTGGATTGCCTCTTCAAATCCTCGCTGTCCTTGACGACTGGCTTCCTCTATACTGAGCCAACCGTCGTAATTGGCTTGCCGCATGCGTGAGAAAATTTGCGGAATCGGTGAAGCACCAGTACCGACACGCACAGGCTCAAACTTTCCTGCTTCGCGCATGTCAAAGACATGCAACACAACAACGCGGTTAATCACTTTGTCCAGCAGTTCCAAGACGTCTTCGTTAAGGACAAGAGGGTTTGCTGTGTCAAAGCACACTCCGAGTGGTGTGTCCGAAAGTGCGTCCATGATTTCCAAGAAAATTTCTGTGGGTTGTGAAAAGTCCCAATACTGCCACGGTGCGCCTTTGGTATGATTCTCATAAGCAAGTGTGATGCCTTTCCTTTCTGCTTCGTCAAGCGCATGTCGGAATCCGTCTACAACCCAATCTACCCCTGCTTCGCGTTCAATACCGGGATGATTTTGTCCTGCTGTCACCCGAACAAATTTTGCTCCCAACGCTTTTGCTAATGCGATGTCCGATTTTAGGTTAGTTAATTCTTGTGCACGTTGTATTTTATCCGGATGCGTGAAATCAGAATAGCATGCGAGCATGCAAGCCTCTAATCCACGTTTTGCAAGGATAGCCCGGACTATGTGTGCCGTATTTTCATCACGATGTGGGAAAAATTTAATGCTAAAATCTACTGCATCTAAACCTAATTCTGCTCCGAATCGGATCCAATCCGCGACAGTGCTTTTTCCTGTAAAAATGTCATCGTAAAGAGAGACGGGGAGACAACTGAGTTTCATTGTGTATTTCTTTCTATTTGTAAAGCTACTATAGTTTGGACAGTTTTAATTTTTTTAGAGACAAAAAGCAGAAAAGAGGTTATCCTTTCAGTATAACATTTACTTTGAAAGGACATCAAAATGGATCCTCTTTCCCGCTTAGAAACTATGTTATCAGATTATCAACACCTCTTCAAGTATAAAAACTTCAACCATTTTCGCACTTTTGTCACGGGTTTGATAAATACTCCGCATCGTGGAACGATGACACAGATATATCAATCTACAAGACCTTCAACAACCTATTGGACATTGCCGAAGTTTCTTGATCGCAGCCACTGGTGTATTGACAAACTTACATCGGTTTTGACACGGCAAGTTCAAAGCGTTTTTAGCGAAGGTGTCTATGTTTATGATGTGACCAAGTCTACCCATGAAGGTTCTGATCAATATGGCACACATTTTTTCATAAACACCCGATATAACAAGCGCAATAAGAACCAATCCAAGTTCCACCACGGGCACGAGTTCGGTGCGATAGGATGGCTCTGTGAAACGCCACAAGGCACAAGTCTTTTTCCGTTAGCTGCACGGGTCGTGTGTCCCGGAAAAAAACGGGATACGAGTCTTGAGGTGCTCAAGCGCATCTGTGCCAATATACCACCCGGTCTCATCGTATTTGACAGAGGTTTTAATAGACGCAAAGTATTTACTTTGATCCTTTCACAAGGACATCACTTACTCTGTCGCGCAAAGTCAAATGCTGTGTTCTATCAGATACCAACGCGACCGAAAGAACCGAAACGAGGCAGACCACGTCGCTATGGAAATCGTGTGCATCTCCCCTATCTGAAGTATAGAGATATTGTCGTGAAAAACAAGACACTTTCTGTCGCAGACAAAGTCGTGCGGACAAAGATGTGTTCAGAGAATGTCAGGCTCGTTGTGATACGCACACGCAAGAAGAAATCTAAACCGTATCACTATTTTTGTTTATTTACCTCTGATTTACAACTCCCCGTAGTCGATGTCATCCGACACTATAAAAATCGGTGGCAGATTGAAACGGCATTTCGCGATGTGAAACAGAACTTCGGCTTTGATACATATCAAATCCGAAAGCGTAAAAGTTTGAACCGGTTCGCACAACTGAGTTTTGTTGCAGCAAGTCTCACACAACTTATTTTCACAAATATAGTATCGGATACAGAAAAAGAGGATATGTCTGTTAGCGTAGCAGACGTGTTGAGCACACTGAATATGCAGTGGTATAAAGCAAAATATCTGACACGCGGATTGATGGTCGCTTATATGCGACGCTGTTTCCAACAACACTATTTTTCTGCGAGTAACGATCCGAAACAAAACTTAGCAAAAAATCTAAAAATAGATGAAGACACCACATGAAACTGAATAGATTACACATTTTTGACGATCCTGTCAAAAATAATCGCAAAATACAGTGATTCCAACAAAATTCAGAGAAGCAGGAATGCTTACAAAACAGACTGAACACTTGTTCGGAAGTCCTCAAAGGATAAAATTGTCCAAACTACAGTATAATTATTCAATAAATGTCAAAAAAGTCAAGAAAAATTTTACATGCCTCTTGCTATTTTATTTGACACCCATCCTATTATTTGCTAAACTATAAAGCAAGTCCAGTATAGAAAGTAGGCGTGATAACACTAACAGTCAGTCCTACAAGCGTTTTGTGTTAACCTTGCGGCAACTTAACGAAACGCGTCAGCGAAAAGGCAGGTTCGCTCAATCTTTTGAAACAGACAAAACAGACTCTTATTATTCCAGTTGCAGTCCTGCTGAGCCTCTTTATCTTAGCCGAAGTCAACTATCCATTTCTCAGACCTCAATCTCAATTAGCGATTTTCGCAATGTTGGGATTAATAGTCGTATTCTTGAGGTATCCACTTCATTCCCGTTTTGCTGAAAACCGATTTTGCCAAATACTTGATTTCGTACTTGTAGGCAGTGTAATAATCTGTTTCGGTTATATCGCAATCCAAACAGAACCTATTTTTGAAAGGCTTTGGTTGAATAGCGTATTTCTCGGTGAACGCGCCTCCGCAGAACATATATTGGATTACTTCATCGGTGGATTCGGTCTCATTTTAATTCTTGAAGCTGCCCGCCGCTCAATTGGGATAACATTGCCACTTCTCGCTATTGCTTTCCTCCTCTATGCAAGTTTCGGTCAGTTCATGCCCGGTTGGTTATTTCAACATCGCGGGTATTCCTTACAACGGATTATTAGTAAAACGTATTTACATGGCGGTGTATTCGGTATCGCGCTTCGGGTAATGTTTATTTATGTGTTTCTGTTTGTCTTGTTTGGCACTTTTCTTGAAAGGACGGGGGCTACAGCCTATATTTTAAAGTTAACCAGACGTATTTTTGGCAAAAGCGTCGGTAGCCCGGCAAAAGTGGCAGTGATTGGAAGTGGTCTGATGGGTTCACTTTCAGGATCAGCAGTTGCAAACACAGCGACAACCGGAACGTTCACGATCCCGTTGATGCGGAGTGTAGGTTTTCAACCAACTATTGCAGGTGGGATCGAAGCTGCAGCAAGTTCAGGTGGAGCATTAGTACCGCCAATCATGGGTGCTGCAGCTTACATGATGTTAGAAATTGTGGAGCCATCTGTTACCTATCTTGAAATAATTAAAGCAGCCTTGCTTCCTGCTATTCTCTACTATACCGCGCTGTTACTCATCGTACATTTTTATGCGAAACGCATTAGCAATACAACATTGAATCAATCTGCACAAGATACAGCCGCAGATCAAGACACTGGCCAAGATGACTCACCTATAGAGAAACTTTCAAAGATGCAGGGTGTTGTTTTTTTCGCCGCGTTTATTATCTTGATACTGTTTCTATTGATGGGTTCTACGCCGTTTCGCGCTGTTAGTTGGAGTCTTCTCACAATATTAATTGTAAGTCTATTTCACTCAAAAACTCGTGTAGGTATTACTGGAATTTTGAAATCCATGGAAAACGCTGCACATAGCGGTGTATCACTGATAGCTGCCGCTGCGTGTGTTGGAATCATCTTAGGGGTAGTTGACCTGACAGGTGTAGGATCCGAAATGGCGTCAGCCTTGTTGTCACTGGCGGAAACCAATTTAATATTTGCGCTTTTTTTGCTGATGATCTCCACAATTATACTGGGGATGGGACTTCCGTCCTCAGTTTGTTATCTGCTGGTAGCGATTATGGTAGGACCAGTGCTTGTAGACTTGGGCGTGGTTTTACTTGCAGCACACTTTTTTATTTTCTATTTTGGAATGATGTCAATGGTCACACCTCCTGTGGCTTTAGCTGCCTATACCGCCGCGGCAATTGCCAGGGCCAGCATAATGCAAACAGCATTCGCTGCTTTTCGTTTTGCACTCGTAGGCTTTGCGTTACCTTATGCCTTTGTGCTACGCCCCGAACTTCTATGGCTCAACATAGATGGTGGTAGTCCAGAATTATGGGCATTTATAATTAATTTGTCATTAACATTAGTTGGGACAGTGATTCTTGCAGCAAGTATAGCAGGATACGCCTTCAAGGACATATCTCTATCGGAGCGCGGCATTATGTTTATTACGGCAGCGATTCTGTTTTTTGCACCTACAGAAATGGGTTTCATTTGGATCCATGTTATAGCAATAGTTGCGGGGACTCTTATCTTTTACTATAATTGGCGTAAAGGAACGTTAAACCATGAAAACTACACTTAAGTGGGTTCTTTATAGTTTGCTGGTGCTGCTATTTATTCTCCACAACGATTTTTGGTTATGGGGGACACCTCAACTTGTTTTAGGACTACCAGTTGGATTGTTATATCACATTGTGTTTTGCTTTGCCGCATCTCTACTTATGTTTTTTATAGTCAAATTCGTATGGAGGGAAAAATGATCCTTACGGTCATTATTATTTATTTGGCTTTAGTGCTGAGCATAGGTATTCTAAGCCATAAGTTTTTCCAAAAAACGGGCGAAGACTATTTTGTGGCAAGTCGTAACATTAATTGGTTTGTGCTATTGATGACGCTTTTTGGCACAAACATGACAGCGTTTTCTATCCTCGGCGCATCTGGAGAGGCTTACCACAGAGGTATCGGTGTTTTTGCATTAATGGCATCCTCTTCTGCTATCATCGTACCATGTGTGTTCTTCTTTATCGGAACCCGTCTGTGGCAGATCGGAAAAAAGTTTGGATACATGACACAGGTACAATACTTTCGCGATCGTTGGGAATCAAATAGTTTGGGTATACTTATTTTCTAGTCCTTGTGCTACTCCTCATTCCTTATCTACTTATTGGGGTAATGGGAGGCGGTGGAACATTGGCGACAATTACAGAGGACATGATTCCACAGTGGTTAGGTGGATTACTGGTGTGCGCTGTTGTATTATGTTATGTTACCTATAGCGGAATGCGTGGCACAGCATGGGTCAATACATTTCAAACGCTTGTTTTTATGACACTTGGAGGTATTGCCTTTGTAGTTATTATAAATCGTATGGGAGGATTTTCCAACGCGCTTTCTAAAGTCGATACAAATTTGCTGATGCAGGCTAATCACATTGAGCCGTTAGAACTTTTCACATATACATGTATACCACTTTCTGTTGGCATGTTTCCGCATATTTTCTCACATTGCCTGACAGCGAAAGATGTTAGCACCTTTCGTTATCCAATAATTTTCTATCCGATCTGTATCGCAATTGTTTGGATTCCAAGCGTGTTACTTGGGATATTGGGTAACGTGGGTTTTCCGAGTTTAGAAGGACCGCAAGTTAACAATGTGCTGATTCAGATGATTCGTGAATACGCCCCAGGCATTTTGTCAGGCTTTTTAGCAGCAGGTGTGTTTGCAGCAATCATGTCTTCATTAGATTCACAATCGCTCTCTCTTGGCAGCATGTTTACACACGACATCGTTCGTCCTTACCTTAGAAAACATGGACAAGAACAGATGTCCGAAAAACAACAGGTATGGTATGGACGATTATTTGTAGTCTGTGTCCTATGCATTACCTATATCATTTCTCTTATTGCTACACCGAGTATTTTTAAGCTCGCAATTTGGTCTTTTACAGGTTTTTCTGGACTATTTCCGATAGTAGTTGCTGCACTTTTTTGGAAACGTAGTACAAAGCATGGTGTATACGCATCTATCATTAGTGTCATACTACTATGGTTATATTTCTTTCTCAACAATTGGAAAACACCCGGATATACTGTTGGTGGAACAGGAATTATGCCTGTAGCAGTAATTATCCTTATATCTTCATTAACCTTGATATTTGTTTCTTTACTTACAAAACCGCCATCAACAGAAACTGTTGAAAGGTTTTTCATCAATTGACAACTTAGGGGAGATTTGCAAGTTAACATTTATTGAACTTAGCGGAAAGTTAAAAGATGAAAGTTGCTTATATTACAGCAGGCGCTGCAGGTATGTATTGTGGCACCTGCATCCATGATAATACTGTAGCAACGGTGCTACAGAAACAGGGACATAACGTTTCATTGATTCCGACTTATACGCCTACTCGAACAGATGAAGTGAACGTCAGTTTGAATCGCGTCTTTTTTGGGGGAATTAACGTATATCTTCAACAGAAACTATCTTTCTTTCGGCATACACCATGGGTTTTTGATAAACTTCTTGATAATTCATCATTATTGAACGGATTGTCGCGATTCAGTGCTTCTACAGATGCACGAGATTTGGGTATGTTGACGGTGTCTATGCTCAGTGCTGAACAAGGGTATCAAAGCAAAGAGTTGGAAAAATTGGTCAAATGGCTACAAGAAGATGATCAACCGGACATCGTTTATTTGACGAACTCCATGTTTGTAGGTTTTACGAGAGAAATTAAAAATGCCTTAGATATACCGGTTATATGTGGACTTCAAGGTGAAGATATCTTTCTTCGTGATTTGATTGATCCTTACAAAACTAAGGCATTAAGCTTGCTTGCAGAACGCGCTGCGGATGCTGATGGGTTTGTCGCACCCTGCAACTACTATGCACAATTTATGGCAGAGGAGTATCTAAAAGTACCTGTTGATAAGATTGATGTCGTGCCACTCGGTTTGAATCTGGATGGACACGGAAATTTGGTGGAGAAAGCAGGACCTCCTCCCCTTAAAATTGGCTATTTAGCACGCATTTGTCCTGAAAAAGGGTTACATCTCTTAGTCAGCGCATTCTATACACTGACAAAAGAGTTAGGTGCGGATAACATAGAACTGCATGTCGCGGGGTATCTTGGCCAAAAAGATGAACCCTATTTTCAGGAGTTAGTTAATCAAATTCATGCTTGGGGATTGCAAGATAGTTTTGTGCATTACGGAGAAGTGACGCGTTCACAAAAGATAGATTTTTTGAATCGCCTACATGTTTTCTCTGTTCCGACAGTTTACCGTGAATCAAAAGGTCTATCTATCTTGGAAGCACTCGCGAATGGAGTGCCAGTTGTTCAACCTCAGCATGGAGCATTTCCTGAGATGGTTAAAGCGACCGAAGGAGGGCTCTTGGTAGAACCTGAATCTTCAGAGGCACTCGCTGAAGGCATATTTCAACTATTCCGAGACCCATCAAAACGGAAGCAATTAGGAATAGTAGGCAAGTCTAATGTGCATCAGAATTTCAGTGACATTATTACTGCACAGCAGCTTATGAAAGTGTTTGAAAAATATCTTTAGCGTTTCCTATACGTCAAGCGTTTTCCTGTTTTCATACTTATAGTGAATTTAAAAATTAAGCTTACACTTCTTCTGTGAATCAACGCTGAATGCGCTTGGCGAAATGCGCGTGGTAGAATGCGCCAAATCAAAAAATCAACGGTATGAATGACGTTTAGTCATTCCCCGGAGTTCCCTCCTACAAAATCCTAAATACTGAAGTATTTGAATGACATTAAGAATTTAAGTAGATAAAAGAAAAGGAGATAATAATGGTAAAAACGTGGATAATTTTCGTTGTAATGACCGTAGCATCCTGGGGACTCTACGGAGTTTTTCTTCATAAAGGTCAATTGTCTATGGCTGATGCTGTGCATGGACGTTATAAAGCATTTCTCTTTGTCGGTCTTGCATATCTTTTGGTAGCCGTGATCGGTTCTGTCGTAATGCTCATGGTAAATGGCGCTGAATGGTCTTTTACAGGGAAAGGCGTATCATGGTCTTTCCTTGCAGGCGTTGTCGGTGCTATCGGTGCATTTGGCGTGTTGCTGGCATTCGGTGCAAAAGGCAGACCAGCGGTAGTTATGTCCATCGTTTTCGCGGGAGCACCAATAGTGAATGCTATAGTTGCGACGCTGTCACATCCACCTGAAGGTGGTTGGGGTGCTATCCGCTGGCAATTTGTACTTGGGATTTTGCTTGCAGCGGCAGGTGGATGCTTAGTAACATTTTTTAAACCTGGCTCTTAGCGCGAAAATAAAATATCTCGCTGAACCAGATCATTTCACGCCAATTATCTGGTTAAGAAGTGTTGTCCAGACGATGTTTGCAGGATTGATAGGAATACCTAAAATCCTGCAATTTTTTAACTTTTTTCAGTATCGCATCTTGCAGAAAATACAGCAAATACTATCCTTTTCGGACAATAATGTCTCTAATATGTAGGAAAAGGAGAAATTGTTTGATGAGCACAGAAGAATTGAAAGATGACGAAGATGCGGAACTAATAATTGCAGTGCTTGCTGGCAATCTAAAAGCATTTGATGAATTGGTTTTTCGGTATCAACGAGCAATGCTAACGGTGGCTCAACAAATTGTCCGAGACCCTACCGAGGCAGAAGATATTGTCCAAGATGCTTTTCTGCTTGCTTTTGAGGCACTTCCGCAACTGGATAATTTAAACAGGTTTGGTTCATGGCTCTATTCAATTACACGTAACCGCGCGCTGCGCTTCGTAAAACGAGCAAGCAAATTTCAACTGCATGAAGATGAAGATGCTGAATTGCAAGTAGAGGCAGATCCTGCTTCTTCTGATCCTGCACAAATTTTAGTTCAAGAATCCACTCACGAGGCAGTCAGAGATACAATTAACTCCTTACCCGACGAATTTCAGGAGGTTATCACACTCTATTATTGGGCAGATATGCCGCAGAAACGTATTGCAGAATTTTTATCGATTCCGTTAACCACAGTTAAATGGCGACTCCACAAAGCAAAGGAATTGTTAAAATCACTTTTAGAAAAACGAGGATATGGAGATATATTGTAGGTTTGAATTGTTCAGTGATTTGAAGTTGATCAGGACAAATAGACAAATTTAGCGTTTACATTCAGAGGTATCTCAAATGCAACAAGAACGACAACAAGAAATTCGCGGACTTTTTCAGATATTAGAGCAGACAGCAGAAATCGCAGATGATTCAATATTGACACAAACACATAAGGGTGGAGAAAATCGGTGCGTCTCCCAATTTAATAAGGTCTTGTATCGGCTAAGTGAGATCAATGCCGTACCAGAGGGGCTTTTTGATCCATTACCAGAGGATGCCTCTTTTAGTGAAATAAGTATTGCCTGTAATCACCTCGCGGCTTACCTCAGCGAGGGATTAGGAATATCAGCTGATCTAAAAAGCATGATGACCAATATTCTTGGAAAATCATTTATTGAAAACATTGGTGAAGAATTCAAGGAAGGGAAGATAGGCGTTTTAATACGTAAATCTATGCCAGACTTCTTGACACAAACTACCTTAGACGACATTGAAGAATCGTTCAACGTAAATCCTGATGGTAAACTGACTCTTGATACAGACTTAGGGACAATTGACGTTCGGACAGGAGAGAGCGAAGTCGTCAACGTTATCGTCCGTCGTTCTGCCCAGTTGAAAGCAGATAGAAATGCCACTGAAATCCTCAAAGACTTTCAGGTAAACTTTAACGAACAGGGACAGGAACTTCAGATCAACGGAAAGTTCAATGAGGAGAAACAGGACTGGAAAAAAATAGGCGATCGTATGGACATTCATTTTGAAATTACGATTCCAAAAACTCATTCCGACGTTTTTTTGAAAACTGCAAGTGGGGATATATTTGTTACTAATACAAACGGAATAGTCCAAAGTAGGACAGGTAAGGGTAAACTTCAGTTTGAGAATGTTACAGGTGCTGTTTTTGGATATACCGGTTTTGGGAATGTCAGATTGACAAAATGTAAAAGTGATGTTCGGGTCGAATCATCTGGAAGCAATATTGAGATAGTTGAGAACATCGGTAGAGTTGATGCGATCACATCTGGTGGGAATGTGCGATGTACTGATGTAATTGGTGCAATTTCTGCTGAAACATCAGGTGGGACTCTTAAGCTAATCCGATGCAAAGGTGGGGCAAATGTTGAAACATCAGGTGGAAGTATAAGTTTGGATAACGATGGACCTGTTACAGCCAAAACTGCTGGTGGCTCTATCGTTGCAAATATGTTGGGACAACCCCAAGATGATTGGATTTTAGAGTCATCCGGTGGCGACATCACTGTCTCTCTGATCTCCGAGATTTTAGCAAAACTTGATGCAAGAAGTATTGGTGGCAACATTAAAACTGAACTTCCGGTCAATAGAATTAGTCAAGAAACGCCAAAAGAATGGCAATTGCAAGGGATTATTAATGGAGACGGACCTCTCTTAACACTCCGTAGTGTCGGCGGCAATATAAATTTGAAATGTAGCAATGTGGACGACGATACGCAATAAGATAAAGAATCAGATATAGAAATAACGAGTTGTGCTAAAAAACTAATTGTAAAATATTGTTTCACAATTACATGGCGTTTTTTAATTTTTTATCATTAGTTGATTCTTTCTTCAGTCCCACTGAATGCCATAAAGGCATCCATAGCGTTGATTTGGTAGTGACTGATGTGTATAACATGAGTTCAGTATGCGAGAAAATAACAAAAACAATTAGTTAACTGGCACAAGTCGTAATGTAAAGTTAATTGTAGAATCCACTATAGAATATATAGATAAAAGAGAAGTTCTAAGGAGAATAGAAAGATGGAGCAGAAATTCACAATCGAACATCCCGGCGAAGTAATAGATCACCCCTTTCCGCCGACCCGTCCTGATATCAAGATAGTTGAAAGTTCAGATCGGATTTATGAAGTAGATTGTCAAGAACTACAATGGTGGTTCGCTATCCCCAAGATGGGTGAACGTTATATGTGGGCAGAATACGATGGCGAGACACAGAAGTTAGATGCTGTAACAGAGATGATTCCCACCGCTCCCGCTATTATTCGAGATATTGATTGCGTTGAAATCCAATTCAATGAATGGCTCGCGAAGGACTGGCCGCCCTCTCCAGATTTAATGTACGTTGCCATTGATGAAACTCACACAAGATGGATTTCAGTCGTAAATACAATTGATGACAGGCGCATTTTCAATACAATCGGCGACGAATGGTTTGAAGCCCAATGGGGACCAGATGCCAAACGCCGCATCGTTGACGATGGACGCTATGAACTTCAACCTGATGGCTCCTACAAACTTACGGACGGACAAGGGTTTGGTGCAGGCACGTATGATGTGACGATTGGTGAGAACACCTTCCACTGTCTCCGTGTTTTAGATGCTGATATTACCAAAGAACACGGTGATGAACTCGCGGAAGTTTATATTGAAGAAGAAACCGGGCGCACGGTCTTCTTTAGACGTTATGACGGTCGATATTTACGTGGTGATCTGCTTAAAAAGTTTCCTAACAATCGTCGTATTGTGATAAATGACATCACCTATATACATAGCAACTGCACTGGTTGGTTTCATGATACATTCACATTGGCATCTTTTGGTCAAACTGCTAACGCCACAGATGAAACCGAAAAGTAAGATTCAATAAGCATTTACTATTGGTCTGTCTACTCCAAAATTGCGGGTATAGGTCGCGATTCGGAGATCGCTCGGACAGAAGATGGTCTGTATTTGTAGGAGGGAACTCCGATTCCCGACTTTACTGATACCTATAACTTTAGAATGGACAAACTACTATTTTCTTTCACAACGGTGTCTCAATTATAATTAACATGAATTCGATATAAGAATTGAGAATTTTTAAAGACTTTGTTTCTAACTTACGTTGTTGTAACAATTTAAAGATTCATTACAAACATATATGAAAATTTCAGAGTCACTCTGAAATTGTTGTTTTATCAAAAACGTTAAGAATCCTTATTGAGACTGGATTCATCGTAAGTTTTCTATATAACTCTGAGAACCGACTCTGAAAATTCTGAGTTGATTTGAAAATATCCACTAAGTAGAAATTTGGTGGAAATATGTTTAAGCGTGCTTACAAAATCCGCTGATCAACGCTATACCGTAATCGAAAAATTTCATCAACGGTCTAACAGGAATTATTGAAATACAAATCATTTGCAACAACGCCTATCTGATGGAGGTCTTCAGATGTTTGAACGCGAAAAATATTCAATCGCTTTATGCGTATTATACGTTTTATTTTTTACCTTATCTATTTCTCCAACCATCCATGCCCAAGATGAAACAAATGATGCTAAAATCATTGAACGTTATAAGCTGATGCTTAGCCGTAAACCCAAAGAGGGCAGCACGTTTGATCGGCTTTATCAGTTTTACCTTGAAGGACCAGGCTTAGATGCTATGGTTACCGATTATAAGGCAGAAGCACAAGCGAACCCTAATGATTCTAACGTCCAACTTATCTTGGGGCATCTTTATAAAAGACTTGGGAAAGACACAGAAGCACTGGCAGCATATCAGCGAGCTGTTGAACTCTCACAGAACAATTACTATCCACACTTCGCTTTGGGAAAGATGTATGCATCACAACGGCAACATGAGAATGCTATTGTTGAATTGACAAAAGCAGTGCAATTAACAGAACAAACACAATCTACTTCTCCAGAAGAATTAACTGAAATATATAAAGTCCTTGGACGTTCCTATTTTAGTCGTGACAAGGTAGAAGAAGCAATCAACGCATGGTCAAAAATTGCTGAACTTGACCCAGAAGACATATTTGCACGGATTGAACTTGCTGACCTTTTCCATGAACAAAAACTCTATCCACAAGCAATCGCACAACACCAAGCCATTCTTGAAATCAAAAAAGACGATCCGTATCGTAGATGTCTCAGCCTGCGAGAAATCGGTAAAATACACGAAGACACTGGCACTTATGAGGAAGCACGTAAACACTACGATGAGGCGTTGGCATTAACGGCACCCGGGAATTGGCTCCGAAAAGACCTACGGCAACGCATCATCGGTATTTACGCCGCTGACGGAAATTGGGAAGGATTAATCACCTACTATCAAAACAAACTTGAAACAACGCCAAATGAACCTGAATTGCTCGGTTTACTTGCTTCAGCGTATATTGAAAATCAACAACTTGACGAAAGTATTACGACATATCGAAAAGGATTAGAACTTGCCTCGACAGACTCCGGCCTACGTCTCAACCTGATTACTGCACTTCGCAACTCAGAAAAGTTGGAAGCGGCAGCTACTGAATACGAAACTCTCACTGAACAACACCCCGATGATTTTGGTATTTATAGAGAACTTGGAAAATTGTATGTCCAACTTGCAAATATAGACAAAGCGAAAGCAGTATATCAGAAAATGATTGACCGCGATCCACAGAATGCAAGCACACATCTTATCCTTGCCGAGATTTACACTGGACATGAATGGATAGAAGATGCTGTTACTGCATATCAAAATGCAATCTCGCTCGCGCCTGACAATCTGGATTACATTGAGTATTTCGGAGAGTTTTATTTCCGGCAAGGCAACCGTGAACAGGCAGTTCAAACATGGAATCAAATGGTTGCTGACAATAAGAGCAGTGCCGAGAATCATGACCGTTTAGCGCGGTTGTTAGGGGCAAAAAAGTTTCCTACGCAAGCGATTGAAGCAAGCCGAAAAGCAGTAGAATTGATGCCTGATGCGTATCGCTATCGTGAAGCATTAGCAAAGCGACTCATGGAGAATCAAGAATACGAAGATGCGCTTACGGAATACGCGGAGGCGGAAAAACTTGCCCCGAACGCTTTTTTCGCTGAACAGATGGGTGACCAGAGAATTGAAATCTATCGGCGGCAGGGCACACTTTTAGATGAAATTGGAACAGTAGAAGAGCAGCTGAAAAAACAAACGGACAATGTTGAGGAAACTTTCGCACTGCAGATGCGCCTTGCCAAGATGTACCTCAAATTGGGGAACATTACTTACGGGCTTGAAGTTCTATTGGAAGCAAAAGCACTTCGTCCGGACCACATCGTTGTAAACAGAAGGCTTGCAGAAGTATATACACAGCAGAATCGCCAAGATGATGCAAACGCTATCTACACGCACTTAATTGAGATAGACTCCGCAAATGCACGCGAATACTACGCAAATATCGCGCGTGCCCATCTAAACACCATGGATTTTGAGACAGCAACGGAAGCGGCAAAACAGGTCGTTGCACATAGTCCACGGAACCCAGAAGGACATCAACTATTAGCACAAATCGCAAAAGGATCCGGCAACTATGATACGGCTATTGCCAGTCTCAAGCAAGCAATACGGCTTCGCACAGATGCAACCGATATTCGCACGGAACTTGCGTCAATTTACAAACTTTCAGGAAATCTGCGGCAAGCACTTGATCAGTATTGGCAGTGTTGGAAATTGAGCGATAGCGTCAGTGATAAACTTGCCTTTGTCAAACCGCTCTCAGAGTTATATTACGACCTCGGGCAACATAACGAGTTTCAAGAAAAACTGAAACAACTTTCTAAAGTTGATGCCTCCAGTGTTGCACCTGTACTTGCACTTGCGAATATCTACGAGGATATTGGAGATCTGTCTAATGCCAAGTTCCAACTTGCGCGGGCTTTAGATCGGCAACCCGACAATCAAGAACTGCTGGAACAACTTGTAAAAATTAATACGGACCTGGGAAATATAGAAGATGCCTTAAACTACCAACAGCAGCTTGTTAAGGCACACCCTGATGCTGTGCATCAACAAAAACTGGGTGAATTGTTATACGATGCAGGACGTGAACAGGAAGCTGTTCAGGCATGGACAAAGCTGATACACGCTAAAAATCAAACGCTGGAAGCAGAAATTAAACTCTCTAACTTACTTATAAGACACGGACTACTTGAGAAAGCATTACTTACACTTGATCGCGCTGGAGAAAAGGCAACTGATGCAAAAGACATCTATAAAATAGGGGCGATGTTGGTAGAAATGAACGAATTAGAACGCGCAGAACCACATTTTCAGGGGATTCTGGAAATGCCTACGCCGCAAACTAAACCAAGTTCAGCAACTATAACGACTAACATCCCACACGCGACACCTTATACCCCTTATACACCTTATGCATTTACCACTATCAACATGGGTAAACTTAACCTGCCACGAAATCTTCTCAATCAAATTCAACGACAATCTTATTATTATAGTGGTAGAAGTACGCAAACTTGGCAGCCAAATAGTTTTGAAGACGCACAAGCAGGCGCACTCATACAATTGACAACAATTGCACAAAAACAGGGCAAATTGAATAAATTAATTGAGCAATATGAGACGAATGCTGCCGCTAACCCCAAAGATATAAAGACTCTTGAAACATTACTCCAAATCTATACCTTATTCAACAACTCCAAAAAGGTAAATGAAATTACTGAGCAATTGCTTTCTATTTCTCCTAACGATCCAGCGTATCAACACATGTGGTTGAATCAGTTGACACAACAAAACATTGATTATGGAACATGGAAAACTCATTTTGATAAAATGACAGCATTGACACCAGATGCGCGAACTTGGCTTGCTATCAACTACGCATCCATTTCATTTTATACCGGAAGAACAGAGAATGCAGAAAAAGTTTTGGGTGAACTTGAAAATATGAAAGTTACAGACCTCAGGGCAGGGTTGATGCTAGTACCTATTCTTGCTGAGTTGGGAAAAATGGATCAGGCTGAGAAAATGCTTGCTCAAATTCGGATACCGGTGAATCAAGCGCATCCCCAAACCTCCGCAATTGGTGTGCCATATTTTCCAATGCAACGGCAGGGGTTCCACAGTCAAATTTTTTCTACGCTTGCAATCGCTTACCTTAATAACGGACAAACAGAAAAAGCAATTGAGTATTTCTGGACACACCTTGAACGTACCAAACCTAAAACTACCAATTCCAAACGTGTATCCCCACTTGCGTACGCGTCATTCTCATCTGGAGGATATACACCTATTCGATCAAGTTTTCCTTCGCCCACGATATATTACAACCAAGATAGGTTGCGCTCCTTGCAACAGTTCTTCAACACAGTGCTAATAAAAAACCAACAAGGAGCTTTATACAGCAAATTACAGACTAAATTGGATGCAGCAAATGGAAGGGACCGTATGTACCCGGGCTTGGCGTTAAGTTATTGTTATTGGTGGGCAGCAAAACGTAACAAAGCGCAAGAGATTCTCTCAGCACTACAAAAAGAATTCACGAACGACTTATCACTTAAGCTGAATACCTGTTTTGTTTCTATGAATGTAGGCGAACATAAAACTGCTCTTACTTTACTTAAGGAGCTTGTAGAGGCAGACCCTCGGAACCGCCGTCAGTATAATCAGATGATGTTCCAGTTGGCAGTTTACACGGGTGATACTGTCATTATTCGTGAGTTAATGACAAAACTTCTAAATTCTCCGAGTGGAACGCGTGAGCTTTATCAGTTTTCGCAGAAACTCCAGAATGCTGGTCTAACGCAATTTGCCCTTGCTGTAGCAAAGAAAGCAGTAGATATGTCAAAGGGAGAACGCGACCCGAATTTCCTGATGCAACTAAGCCGACATTTAGAAAAGTTGGGAAGGCAACAAGATGCCGCCCTCCTTGCTGAACGCGCCTTACGATTCGGCAATCAACGCGACCGTTATGGGCGAACCTTACATCAGTGGAATATTCAACATGCTTCACGTCTCATCAGAAATACTTCAGTTGTCCAAAACCGTGAACCAAAGTTGCTTGTAGCTGCACAAAAGAATCCAAACTCGTTCCGTGCACAACTCAATTTGGCTAACTTCTATGAAAGGAACAAACAGTTTCAAAAGGCAACAAAGGCTTATGAAGCAGCACTCGTACTCAGACCTAAAGATAGTACAACTCGACATCAATACGCGCAGATGCTGCAGCAGAGCGGAGACGTAAATAAGGCTGTTGACCAATACAACATTTTGATCAAGGAAAATCCAAGTGCATTAGGTTACAATTCACATCGCGTGATAGATGCTTTCTTAGTAGCAGGAAAAGTTAACGAGCTTCTTGCTCTTACCAAGGAACTGATTGCTCCCTCTGTTGGACAAAACAGTGCAATTAATTTTGCACAAAATGCTGCACAACACTTTCTTAGACACAATGACCCAAAAGCAGCGGTTGAAATCTATGAAAAAATAATCAAAGTAAACCCGAATGACATGTACATGTACACACAATTAATCTCTGCCTACGAAAATGTAGGTGAAACAGAAAAAGCAATGCAGCTCTTACGTGAAAGTATGGGAAATACACATCTACTTAATGCCACACAACCCTTTGCCCAGGTAGAGCTCATATTAAAACTAATTAAACTCTATAAGAAATCGGGAAAACTAAAAGAATTGGCAACTGAATATGAGGCAAAACTTGCTGAGAAACCCAATGACCCTTTACTAATCTTTCCCGTTGCATTGATAAAGATCAGTTTAAATGATTTAGAAGGTTCAGATTCACTTGTAGAACAATTATTTAGAAATTCACCACTGATAGTTAATCTTGAATGGGCAAACATCCTTGCGGATGCATATAGAAGTGCAGGGGATCGTGATCGCGAAATGCGTGTACTTGAAATTGCTACACAGAAAGTTAATCCTCAGAATTCATGGGGACTAATGGAAAGTTACCGGAAACTTGGAACCGCCTATATGCAGAAAGGCGAAAAAATCAAGGGACAAGATACATTCAGAAAGATGGGCGCGATTCTCATGTCGGGAGGTGGTGGACACGGTTATTGGGAAATAGAACGTCTCGCGCAAACATTCATGCAATATGCTATGTGGGACGATGCAGAAGTGCTTTTCACCGACATCAGCAACAATCTTTCAGCAAACCAAAGCAGTCGTGAACAGGCACAACGGCAGCTCATGATGATAAAACAGATGCAGCGAGGATTAACTGCGACGACTCAATCACCTCAAAAAACTCAAAACATGAATATCGGTTCGCAAAAAGCATTGGCGCAACAGCATACAAGAAATAATAAAATCAAAGAGGCGATACAAATTTATGAGCAAATAGTTAAACAGATGCCCGAAGACTTTGAATCTCGCTCACAACTTGCAAGCCTCTATTCCCGCGAGAGACAACACGATAAAGCGCTTAAAACTTGGGAAGCGTTACTCAAAGCCGATCCTGAAAACTCAAGGTATCAGGATGGTATCATCAATGCATATCGTGCATCAGGCAAAATTAGTGAAGCACTTGAACTTGCACAGAATTATCTTGCAGCAGAACCGCAGAATAGTGCTCATCACGCACGTATCGCAAGACTCTATTCATCAGATGGACAGGTTGAAAAAGCTATCGCTGCCTATAAAAAGTCAATTGAACTTAAGCCAGGGGACAGACAAATTTATGAGAATTTAGCACGGCTTTACACACAAAATAATGAATTCGACGCTGCTGAAGAAACATACAAGGAAGCAATCAAATTCGCGGAACGAGATTGGGATAAGGAGCATTTTGAACGGAAACTCATGGACCTCTACCGCCGTCAAGGTAAACTTGAAGATATGCTGAAGGATGCAGAGGAGAAAGGCACACTTACGCTTAAAATGCAAACCGAAATTGCTAAACAATACAAAGATAAAGGAGAATCGCAAAAAGCAATTACTGCTTATGAGAAAGCACTCACCTTAGCAACCCAAGACCATGAGCGGCGCAATATCTCATTACAGCTTATGGAGGAATACGCAAAACTCGGTGAGGATAAATTGGTATTAGAACTATTTGAAACTGCATATAACCCAAATTCAATTTCATTGGGCGGTAAGTCAATCAGAAGTAGTGGTATGTCTATTACGGCAATCAGATTCGGAAACGACAGTATCCGAGATGATCTCATTAAGACCTATCAAGACCAAGGAAAACTTGATAAGTTGAAAAGCCTTTTTGAAGAACGTCTTGAGTCAAAGCCAAGAAATATTGCTGTACTTCAAGTTCTTAGTGATATCTATCGTAGGACACACAACTATAAAAAAGCTACTGAGATATATCAAACTCTCAGTGAAGTACAACCCAATAATATCCGCAGTTATTATTATGCAGCCGCTGCATTCAATAAAACCGGGCAACCAGAATTGGCGAAACAATTTCTTAATCGAGGAGAGGCTGCGTTCTCTTCAAGCAATTATAGAAATGACATGTTAGTCCATGTTGCACTTGCAATTATTTGTCTTGAAGGTGACATGCCTGATCAAGCTGTAAAATATGCTGAACAAGCTGTTACCAAAGGTGCTGGCGGCGATATTTTCAAAGACGGTGCATACGGACTGCTTGGAAAGTGCTATTTCGAGACAAAGCAGTATGAAGAAGCTGCAAACGCGTATCAACAGCTGGCAAATATAACCAGAAGTGATTGGAAACGAAAAGAAGCAGAAAAGGCTATTCAACGTGCCTACAGAGAAGGCAATCTTCACGAAACACGAATTCCAAAATTGGTAAAAATGGCAGAAGAAAATCCTGATGATCCAGATGTCCGCCTTTCTCTTGCAAAAAGTTATGAATCCAGCAATCAAGTTGACGATGCAATAAAACAATATGAAAAACTTATTGAACTCCAACCTGACACTTCGGAATGGCACAAAACTATTGGCGACCTCTACCAAAGGTCTCGTGAAACACATGGGACAGAACGATTAGCAAAGGTCACTGCTGCCTATGAAAAAGCGATTAAACTTGAACCAAATACATATCAACTTTACGAAAAATTGGGGCAAATCTACACACAAAGATCAGAATTAGACAAGGCTGAAACTGTTTATCGGCGTGCTTTAGATGCACAACTTAACGAGTACGAATACAATAGGGTCATAAGTGCAATCTGGTCACTTTATGATTCGCAAAAGCAACAGGAAAAAGGAATTGCTGTTCTTGAGGAATTGAAACCTAAAATGCCAACAAGTTCCACGCTGCATGAATTGTTAGCAGATGCATATAAAAACGTCGGTAACACAGAAAAATCAGAACTTGTCCGCTCTCAATGGTTAGAGATTCGCCAGAATCAGGTAAGCAAGCGACAATATCATAGAGACTTTAATACACTTGCTGAGCAGTTACTAAACCTAAATATATATCCAGATGTGGCATTGGATTATGCGCAACGTGCTATAAAAACTGGAGATAATCCAAAATATGGGTTAACGCTTGGAATGGCATACCTCGCTAACGAACAGTATGGCGAGGCTCTGGAACAGTTAAAGAGTAGCCTTAACACCATAAAACCAAAAGATATGGAACGCCAATTGTTGTCACGTATCTCCGCATTCGGTAAAAACGCACAGGACAAAGAACGTTTTACTGAAATGGTGGCGCAATTGGTAAACGCCATCCCCGATAATTCAACAAATCAACTGAAAACCAACTTTTCTCTGGCTAAATTCTGCCGCGAAAACGGTTTAACCGAAATAGCGAGAACATATATTGACAAAACTGGGTTTATTCCTGAAAGTGCTTGGCTATTTTTAGGACCATTTGACAATACTAAGGGAGTCGGCTACAATACAACTTATATCCCTGAAAGCACAAAAGAGTTTGACACTACTACAAAATACGATGGAATAAACGGAAAGGTGAGTTGGCGGAAGATCGCTGATGAAACCTATGATGGTTTTATTGATTTCGGTGCAGATGATAATTGGCATACTGGATATGCATTGACAACTGTTATTTCACCCGATGAACGAAAAGCACAATTCCTATTTGATAGCGATGATCAAGGAAAAATATGGTTAAACGGCAAGAAAATGTATGCACATAGAAGAAATCGTGGTGCTGTAATTGACCGTCGTGCTATTCCTGTGACTCTTGTGGCTGGAAAAAATACTATCCTTGTAAAGGTTTGCAACGAAACGTTACCTTGGGGATTCTATCTGCGGATTACTGACTCAGACGGAAGCCCTTTCAAAGATTTGAAATTTAATAATTCAGAAGAAAAATAATAGCGAAATATGTGAATATATGCCTGTAGACGTGTCACATAATTGTAAACGCGCCAGCAATAATGTATCGAAATTGTAAAATCTACCATAGCTTAATCCAAAAGGAGACCTGTGATGTTTGGACGTGAAAAATACGCAATTGCTTTATGTGTGTTAAGTCTTTTATTTTCAACCCTACTTCTTTCACCAATCATTCTGGCACAAGATGGAATAAACGATGCCCAAATTATTGAACGCTACAAGTTAATGCTTAACCAAAAACCGAAAGAAGGTAGCACGTTCGATCGGCTTTATCAGTTTTACCTTGAAGGTGATGGTTTAGAGTCGATGGTCACAGATTATCAGGCGGAAGCACAAGCCAAACCTAATGATCCAAACATCCAACTCATATTAGGACATATCTATAAAAGACTTGGTAAGGATAAGGATGCACTGACAGCATATCAACGCGCAGTGGAACTTGCTCCTGACAATTACTATACCTATTTTGCACTCGGGCAGCTGCATGTAACGCTACGTCAACATGAAGACGCAATTCGCGAATTAA
The DNA here is from genome assembly GCA_965219695.1 of Candidatus Poribacteria bacterium. GTDB lineage: Bacteria > Poribacteria > WGA-4E > WGA-4E > WGA-3G > MSPOR6. The sequence goes on from CBDCOJ010000031.1 coordinate 454,623, forward strand.
CCAAATCCGTCACCTTATCAGAGCAATCTCAAGCAGTGTCGCCTGAAGAATTAACCGCAATTTACAAGGCACTCGGACAAGCGTATTTTAGCCGAGATAAATTAGACGATGCAATACAGGCATGGGAAAAAATCTCCGAACTTGATCCGCAGAACGTGTTTGCACGCATTGAACTTGCCGACCTTTTTCGGGAAAAAGAACTCTATCCACAAGCAATTGAACAACACCAAGCGATTATAGAGACTAAAAAAGACGATCCGTATCGTAGATGTCTCAGTCTGCGCGAAATCGGTAAAATACACGAAGATACAGGTGAGTATGATAAAGCGCGTGAACACTATGATAAGGCGTTGGACTTAACTGCCCCCGGCAATTGGCTGAGAAAAGACTTGCAACATCGAATTATTGCGATTTACTCAACAGACGCAAATTGGAAAGACCTAATTACGTATTATCAAGGAAAACTTGAAACAGATCCCAACGATGTCGAATTGCTCGGTTTACTTGCTGCAGCGTACATTGAAGATCAACAGTTTGACGAAGGCACAGACACGTATAGAAAAGGGTTAGAACTTGCACCAACAGATACCAGTCTTCGTCTAAGTCTTATTGCTGCACTTCGCAATGCAGAAAAGTTTGAAGCGGCAGCAACTGAATACGAGGCACTCAGTGAACAACAACCTGACGATTTCGGTATCTACCGTGAACTTGGCAAATTGTATCTGCAGCTTGAAGATGAAGACAAAGCAAAGACAATATATCAAAAGATGATTGACCGCGATCCGCAGAATGCCAGCACACACCTTACACTTGCAGAAATTTACACAGGACACGAATGGATAGAAGAAGCCGTCGCAGCGTATCAGAAAGCAATCTCTCTTGCGCCGCAAAATCTCGATTATATTGAGTATTTTGGAGAATTCTATTTCCGCCAAGCCAACCGTGAAAAGGCAATAGAGACATGGAACCAGATGGTTGCTGATGGCAAAAACACTCCTGAGAATTATGACCGTTTAGCGCGATTGTTAGAGGCAAAAAAGTTTCCCACCGAAGCAATTGACGCAAGTAAAAAAGCAGTGGAACTGATGCCCGATGCCTACCGTTTTCGTGAGGCTTTAGCAAAACGACTCATGAACGACAAACAATACGATGATGCGCTATTAGAATACACGGAAGCAATTAAACTTGCACCGAATGAATTTTTTGCGGAACAGATGGATGATCAGCGTATTGAACTCTACCGCAAGCAAGGAACGCTTGTCGAAAAGGTTGAGGATGCTGAAGCACAATTTGAAAAACCCGGACTCTCTGATACTGACAAATTCACACAGTTGAAGCGACTCGCAAAGATGTATCTAAAGTTAAGCAACACTACTTATGCCCTTGAAATCCTCTTGAAAGCAAAAGCGCTTCAACCTAATGACATTGATGTTAATCGTGAAACAGCAAACCTCTATACAAAGCAAGGTAGACGTGACGAAGCGATTGTAATTTACAAGCATTTAACCGAAATTGACAGCACAAATGCGCGGGAATATCATGCGAATATTGCAAAAGCATATCTGAAAGGGATGGATTTTGAAGCTGCTATTGACGCTGCAAAGCAAGTAATTGCGCATAGTCCACGCAATCCTGAAGGACATCAGCTGCTTGCTGAAATTGCCAAACAGTCTACAAAATACGAAGAGGCAATTGACAGTTATAAGCAAGCAATTAGATTACGACCTGAAGCAATTGACATCCGAATCGAACTTGCTGCACTTTACAATCGCTCAGGGAACTCTCGGCAAGCAATCGCACAATACTGGAGATGTTGGGAGTTAAGCGATAATATAAGTGACAAACTCAGCTTCATTAAACCGTTATCCGAAGCATATTACGACTTAGGTAGGCGCGGAGAACTTGAAGAAAAACTAAAGCAGATGGCAAAATCCAACACCTCTGGTGTAGGCGCAGTTTTAGGTCTTGCACAAGTCTATCGACTTGAAGGAGACCTTTCAAGCGCACGTTTCCAACTTGCACGTGCATTAGACAGACAACGCGAAAATGCTGAACTTCTATCTGAACTTGTTGATATAAGTTCAGACCTTGGCGATATGCAGGAAGCGCTCACTTACCAACAGAGGCTGGTCAAGGCAAATCCCGATCCAGTACATCAGCAAAAACTGGGCGAACTGTTATTTGATGCTGGGCGTGAACAGGAAGCGATTCAAGCATGGTCTAAAGTTCTTCACGCTAAAAACCAGACACTTGAAGCTGAAGTTAAACTTGCCAAATTGCTGATTCGATACGGTTTGTTAGAGGAAGCACTCTTTGCATTGGATAACGCCGCTGAAAAGATTTCGGGCAAAGATGCACATCTCGCACTATACCAAATCGGTGCTAAGCTTGTTGAAATAAACGAAGCGGAAAGGGCAATTCCCCACTTTCAGCGAATTTTAGCAATGCCCGAACCGGCAACTGATTCTACTACGACTGTTACATCTAATAACACCACAACAAATGTCCCCACTTCCTACTACGGTCCCCCCGGACTTAGTAAAAACAAACTGACACTTGCGTCAAATATACTTAATCGCATTCAAAGGCAGCCTTATGTTTATACAAGCAGACAAGCGTGGATACCTAAGAGTTTTGAAGACGCACAAGTTGGTGCACTTATTCAGTTGAAAATTATCATGGAAGAAGAGGATAAAATAGACGAGTTTGTTGCGCAATTTGAGAAAAATGCTGACGAGAATCCGAAAGATGTCCAGACTCTTGAACAATTAGCACAGCTTTATGTCTTGACTGGAAAACGTGACAGATCCGAACAAATTACTGAAAGGTTAATCGCTGTATCCCCAAACAATCCTGCGTATCAAGGAATGCAGCTGAATCTACTCCAAACACAGCAAAAACTTAATTATGATACGTTAATGAAACAACTTGAACAGATGACGTGGTTGACACCAGAAGATCGGCAATGGTATATGGCAGACTTTGCCAGAAGGTTTAGCTACCAAGAACAGAGAGAAGATGCTGAAAAACTTTTAGACGATCTTGAAAAAATAAAAGTAATTAACCCGAATGTCTTTACCATGTTAGTTAGTACTTTTGTACAGTTGGGGAGAACAGACACGGCAGAGAAATTTATTGAGCAATTTTCGGCTACAACGCCCCAATTATCTCAACAACATGTCCGCATCTATCAAACACTTGCTACTACTTATCTCCGCAATGGAAAAGATGACAAAGCAGCAACAATCTATTGGCAATATTTAGAACGTACGAAACCAAGCGTTACGAATCCACGCCGGACTATGGCACTTAGCACGTCCACTGCTTACTCCTACGGCGGATACTCCCAGATTCAAGCAAATTTTCCTGCACCCACAACCTATTATACACAAGACCGGTTGCAGTCTCTACAGCAAATTTTTAATCAGTTTTGGATAAACGATCAACATCAAGCACTGTATAATGTTTTACAAACACAGATAGATGCCGCTGAAGGAAGAGACCGAATCTATCCTGCTTTAGCGATGTGCTACTGTTACTGGTGGGAAAACAAACGCGAAACTGCTTTACAAATACTTTCTGGGCTGCAGCAGGAATTTGATGATGACCTCACACTTAAACTCAATACTGTTCTGGTTTCAATACAGGCAGGTGAACATAAAGCAGCATTAGAACTTCTTCAGAATCTTGCGGATGCAGACCCAAGGAACCGTCGCCAATATTTTGACCTGACTTTACAGGTCGCAGTCCATGTAGGTGATACGCTCATTGTCCGCGATTTGATCACAAAAGTGCTGAACTCTCCGATTAGTGTGCGCGAACTTTTCAATTTTTCACAAAAACTGCAGCAGAACGGTCTCACGCAATACGCTATAGCTGTCGCCAAGAAAACAGCGACCTTAGCGATGCGTGAACGTGACGCGAACTTCCTCGTGCAATTAAGCCAACACTTGGCTCAACTCGGTAGAGGACAAGATGCAGCGCGCATAGCAGCACGCGCTATACAATTCGCAAACCAACAAGACCGCTTTGGACGCACGTTACAATCATATTATCTTCAACAAGCATCGCGTCTCGCCAGTCGTTCCACGTCTGTGTCTGGCGGAAACCGTGCAGAAAAGTTAATTGAAGCAGCGGAAAAAAATCCAAATTCATTTCAAGCTCAGCTGAGATTAGCGTCATACTACGAAGGTAGAAACCAGATACATAAGGCTTCAGCGGCTTATGATGCAGCACTTGCATTACGCCCCAAAGACAATTCTACCCGCATGCGATATGCACAAATGCTACAACGCAATAGACAAGCAAAAAACGCTGTAAAACAATACAGCATTCTCATGAAAGATAAAAAGAATTTCCAAACTATATTTTACAACTACTGGGAAATTGTCCGTACATTTACTGATGCCAGAGAAATAGATAAATTGGTCGCAATCGCAAAAGAGGCAATTGGGGAAGGCAACCAATATTCTATGGGAAACGAATTCGCAATGAGAGCGGCTCAAGAATGTGTTAGAAACAAATATCCAAAGGCTGCCGCTGAAATCTATGAAAAAATAATGGAATCTGGTAGAAGGAATGTTTATAGCCAATTAGCAGATGCTTATACAGCAGCGGGTCAACGCGAGAAGGCAATCCAACTCTTACGCGAGAAACTAAAATCAGAAAAAGCAGAATCAAAGGTTAACATCTTGTTAAAGTTTGCAAAATTTGATGAAACACAAGATGAAATTAAAACTTTTGTAACCGAGTACGACGAAGCAATCACTGATGAAAAAGTTGATCCGGCAACACTTTATCTTGCCGCTGTTACGAAGATTGTGACAAATGATTTAGAAGGCTCTGATCCAATTGTCAATAGACTCCTTGAACAGATTCCATCACAGTCAAGGCTTCAATGGCTAAGTTCATTAGCGAATACATACAGAGAAAAATTAGACCTTAATCGCGAAATCCGAATACTTGAAGCTGCAACCCAGAAAGTTGACCCGCAGAATTCTTGGCAACTTTCAGATGTTTATATGAAACTTGGAACGGCATATTCTAAAAAGGATGAAAAAGAGAAGGCACAGAATGCTATCAGGAAAATGGGAACACTCCGACTTATGCGGCGTGGTGCACCACAATATTATGAGAAAGAGAACGTGGCACAAACATATATTAAACACGAATTGTGGGACGAAGCAGAAATCCTGTTAACCGAAGTAATCAACGATCTTTCAGCACAACAGTATTACAAAGAACGCGCACAAGAACAACTTGTAACAATCCAGCAGAGACGGGATGGTGTTACAGACAACCAACAATCTAACAGAAGGACAGGACGAGTTAATATTGGGGTGCAACGATCAATGGCACAACAACTCATGCGCCGTAATCAAATCCCTGAAGCCATAAAAGTTTATGAACAAATAGCGAAAGCGATGCCGGAAGACCTTGAATCCCGCTCTCAACTCGCTAATCTCTATTCACGCCAAAATCAGCATGTAAAGGCTTTAGAAATTTGGAAGGCATTGCTTGAAGCCGATCCTGAAAACACCAAATTCCAAGATGGGATCATAGAGGCATATCAGAACACAGGAAAATCTGAGGAGGCAATAACACTCGCACTGAAATATATTCAGGACGAACCTGGAAACGGTCTTCATCACGCTCGTCTCGCGCATCTTTACTACAGCAAGGGTCAACGTAAAGAAGCAATTGCATCCTACAAAAAAGCAATTGAACTCTCACCAGGAAATGCCGATATTTATGAGAAATTGGCGGTTCTCTATTTGCGTAGTAATCAGCTGGATGATGCAGAGAAAGCATTCAAAGAAGCACTTCAGTATGCTGCGCAGACACACCAACATCAGAATATCCAACGACAATTGATAGAAATCTATCGTCGTCAAGGTAAACTTGAAGAATACTTAAAAGAAGTGGAAAATCAAGGGGCACTTTCCTTTGATATGCTGAAGGAACTTGCACGCAACTATCAGAATCAGGGTAAATTAGATGAAGCCGCTAAGACATATACAAAAGCACTTCAGGTTGCCCCTCATGAATATGAGGAGCGTAATATTGAACGCCAAATTATAACTATTTATCGAAAGCAAGGTAAATTAGAAGAAAAGTTAAAAGAAGCGGAAAAGAATGACACGCTTACTTTTACTATGCAAGTGGAACTTGCTCGGCAATATCGTTCTAAAGGAGAATCGGATAAAGCGATTATTGCCTACAAGAATGCTATCAACATGTCATCCAGAGACTATGGAGTAAATAACGTCTATAGCGAATTAATGCAGGAGTACGTCCGACGTGGTGAAGATGATTTAGCAATTGAACTTCACGATTCTATATCTCAGCCAAATTCACTCACTACCTCTATCAGACATAACCAATCTGGTTTCGTTGTCACCTTCGGTGGAGATGAAGCACGTAAAATCTTGATTGATGCCTACAAAAACAAAGGGAAATTGGACCAGCTGCAAGCAATTTTTGATTCTAAACTCGAAAAGGAACCTACAAACCCGATACTTCTTGAGGTAGTAGCCGAGATTTATCGAAATGCAAAAAACCATGAGAAAAGTGCTGAGGCATACCAAGCACTTTGCAAAGCGGATCCGAGCAATGTTCGCAGTTTTTATTATGCTGCCGCCGCTCTGAATAAAACTGGAAATTCAGAACTCGCTGAAAAGCTATTAAAACAAGGTGCCACTGCCCTTGAATCCAGCAACCGTCCTAACGAAATGTGGTATCTCTGTGCTCTCGGTTCTATCTGTTATGATGCTAAAATGTATACACCTGCGATCAAACTCTTTAAAGGCGCTATTGCTGCCAACACGATGCACAGACACGGTGGGCATAGATGGGAAGAGGAGATATTATATGACCTCATCGGAAAAAGTGCACTTGCTACAAAACAGTATGAAGAAGCCATTGATGCATATCAGCAGTTGAAAAAAATCGCACGTGATAACAGAAAAAAACAAGCTGCCGAAAAAGCGATTGCACAAGCATATATAGATGGAAACCTTCATGCCAAAAAGATTCCTGAACAGATTAAGAATGTTGAAGACAATCCTAATGATGTAGATGCCCGTCTCGCGCTCGCAGAAACTTATGAATCAAGCGATAAGGTTGAAGAAGCTATTGTGCAATACCAAAAGATTAGCGAACTTCAACCTGACAAAGCGCAATGGCACAAAAAAATCGGAGATCTCTATCAAAAGCCACGCGAGGCAAAGGATGGTGTTCAGAAGAATAAAGCGGTGGAGTTAGATGGGAATTATAGTTTTGTTGAAGTCGGTAAAAGCGACACACTAAACACCATAAATCAACATCTTACTGTGTCTGCCTGGATTAAACCGACTGAATTTCGAAACAGATATACGCCTATAATTTTTAAAGGTGACAGACGAAGTCCAAACATCAGTAATCGGAGTTTCACATTGTGGCTTCGGGATGATGGGGTTATTCAATTTGCTTCATCGCCTAAGGGACTCGGCGAACGCAAAATTTTTTCCCCACGCGGATCAATTATGCTCAATACATGGTATCACTTAGCTGGCGTCATTGATACCCAAAGAAATTACATAAAACTTTACATTGACGGTATTGAAGTTGGTCAACAAGATTATAGTGGTGTACCAAATATTTATGAAAGTATACTTCCTTTCCGAATTGGTGGTTCACACGAGGAAGAAGTGACCACCCACGCAACCTTTGTTGGACAAATTGACAACGTAAGTGTTTGGAATATCGCACTGACACCAGAGCAAATTCGTTCTAATATGAAAAAGAAACTGACAGGTAACGAACCTGGCTTAGTAGGACACTGGAATTTTGACAGAAAGTCGGAAGTATCTATTCCAGATGCATCACCAAATAAGAACGATGGAAAATTAATCGGCAATGCTAAACTAATCGAGTATAATTTTCCTGTTTTTGCCGATGCCAGCGCGGAACAATTGAAAAAAGCAGCAGCAGCTTACGAAAAAGCTATCTCGTTTGAACCTGACTCGTATGAACTCTATAACTTGGTCGCAAAAATTCATACGAAACAAGATGATCCATCCAAAGCCGAAGCCGTATACCGTCAAGCGTTGCAAGCATCTCTCAGACCAACAGAACATGATTCTGCTGTCAAAGCCATCTTGGAACTTTACGAAGGTAAAGAACATGCTGATAAGCGACTTACTATTCTTGAAGAACTTGGATCAAAATCAGGAAATAGTCCATTTCTACATAAAATGTTAGGCGATACCTATGTTGAATCGGGTGATACGGATAAGGCAGCATCTGCATATAGAAAATGGTTGGAAATACTTAAAAATGAGCCTAATCAGGGAAAATACGCACAAGAATATTTCCAACTTGCTGAGCGGCTTCTTAATCAGAATATCATGCCAGATATTGCGTTGGAACTTGCCAAACAAGCAGCTGGAACCCGATCAGATTCAACCTACTTTTCTACCTTAGGGCATGCTTATCTGGTTAATGAACAGTATGGCAAAGCATTAGAAAATTTTCAGTCCAGTCTTCAACTTATGAATCGTAACGGAAAAGTTAGCGGAGATAGAATAGAACATTTACTAACGCGTATCTCTCAAGTAGGTAAGAATGTAAAAGACAAAGCACTGTACATTGAGATGATAGGTAATTTGGTCGATGCAATACCTGACCATCCAGACAACCCGTTAAACGCTAATCTATCATTAGCCGAATTCTGCCATCAACTTGGAATGACAGAAATGGCAAAAACCTATATTCTGAAAACTGGCTTTTTCCCTGAAACTGCATGGTTGACACTTGGTCCATTTGACAATACGAAGGGAGTCGGCTACAATACCGCTTATATTCAGGAAGAAAAAACTCAGATTGATACTGAAGCAAAATACGATGGGGTTACTGGACAAGTTAGTTGGAAACAAGGCACTGATGAAACCTATAACGGGTTCTTCGATTTTGGTGACGAAGAAAAAATGTACACCGCGTATGCGTGGATAATTTTCACCTCTCCTGAAGAACGAAAAGCACAAATCCGATTCGATAGTGACGACCAAGGGAAAGTGTGGTTGAACGGCAATAAAGTGTATGCACACAGAAGAACTCGTGGTGCTGTAGTTGACCGCAGAACTATCCCAGTGACACTTACTGCTGGACGAAACACTATCCTCGTTAAAGTCTGTAATGAATCACTTCCTTGGGGATTTTATCTGCGGATTACTGATACTGAAGGTAAACCCTTTGATGATTTAAAAATCACCGACCAAACACAAAACTAACTACGACAGACTCCTCTGCTTATTTGCAGATTTCCATCGGTTATAGCACAATTCATTGAACGTACTTTAGCGATTTAGTGGAATATCTATTCTAAAATTATAGGTATCAGCAATAGTCGGGAATCGGAGTTCCCTCGGACAAAGACGGACCATCTTCTGTAGGCGGTGAATGCCTAAATGGCATTCATACCGTTGATTTCGATCTCCGAATCGCGACCTATACCCGCAATTTTAGAGTAGACAGAACAGTAGAGGTGCGTTTGTAGTCGCGCAATTCATTGCGCCTCTTACATTTGCGTATGTCACACAGAATGTGTCTACTACTTTTATTCGTTACGTAAATCCTGTTTATTTACCAAATGCTGCTTACTTGATTACGGAGGTAATTTTATGTACACGCAACGGAATTTCTTCATAATTGTATGTATCCTACTACTATTCGCCTTTAACTTCAGTTATTCCATCGAATTATCAGCACAAGATACCGAGACCGAATTTAATGAATCTATTGAGGATACTGCACTGGATTTAGATGGCAACTTTAGTTATGTTGAAACCGTTGACAGCGATGTGTTGAATACACTTAGCGAACAGGTTATGTATCTGTATGGATAAAAGCGACTGATTTCCCCAACAGATATGCTCCTATCGTCTACAAAGGTGACCCACGCACCCCTGATATTAGTAATCGAAGTTATGCCATGTTTTTACGGGATGACGGCGCTATTCAATTCGCGTCATCACCAAGGGGATTGGAAGAACAATATATCTTTTCACCATCTGAGGCAATTACACTTAACAAATGGCATCACGTCGCAGGTGTCGTTGATACACAAAGAGATTTTATCAAAGTCTTCATCGACGGTTTTGAAGTTGGTAGGACAAATTTTAGAGGACAGCAGCGTTTTTATGAAAGTTTACTTCCATTACGAATTGGGAATTCACATGAAGATGACAGAGAAACTCACTCCTCCTTTGTCGGTCAAATTGATGAGGTCAGTATCTGGAACATTGCTTTGACTGAAAATCAGATCCGAACTTGTATGAAAAAGCAGTTGGTCGGAGATGAAAAAGGCTTAGTGGGTTATTGGAAATTTGATGAACAAACAGATGGTATCGTCTCTGATATCTCATCAAATCAGAACGATGCTTTCTTAATCGGTGGCGTAAAACTTACCAGATACATTCGTCCTTTCTCAGCCTTTGTCGGCCCAGGACAACTGCAGGAAGCTGCTACCGCTTATGAAAAGGCTCTCACTCGTGATACGAATTCTTATGAAGTATACCGTTCACTGGCAGAAATATACATCAGAACAGGACGTCTATCCGATGCCGAAAAGATCTATCTTCGTGCTTTAGAGGCTGATCTCACTCAATCCGAACATGATGATGCGATTCAAGTCCTCCATAAGTTTTCCGTTGTGAACGGCACAAAAGAGGAGTTTATCAATCTACTTGAAAAACTGAGACCGAAAATGGAAGGAAGTGCTATTCTACATCAACTGTTAGGGGATGCTTATAAAAACGCTGGTGAGGAAGAGAAAGCTAAAATCGCCTATTCCCAATGGCTAAAGATCATAAAAAAAGAAGTTGACAGGAAAAATGATGCATCGACATATTACGATCTTGCTGTAGAACTTCTTGAGAAAAACATGTTTCCTGAAATGGCTTTGGAATTCGCGTTTAAAGCAACAGAAACACCATCAAGTCCAGATTACATCATTACACTTGTACAAGCATTTCTCGTGAATGAACAGTATGAAAACGCATATCAAATCATTGAGAGCATTTTTGATATGATGTTTTTACCTTATGTTGAGCGTGATCTGTTATCGCAGGTTGTCAAAACCGGAAAAAATGTAAAAGACAAAGAAGGTTATGTTGAAATGTTGAATCAACTGATTGACTCTATGTCTGATAATCTTCGCTCACAGCTAAGTACTACACTTGCATTGGCACAATTTTATAGAGAAAGTGGCCAAGATGAGAAAGCAAATGCGCTTATCCGAAAAACAGGCTTTATTACCGAAGATGCTTGGATGATTCTTGGTCCATTTGATAACGTCGGAGGGATTGGATTTAATACAGCGTACATCCCAGAAAACCTACCTAAGATTGACCTCACCGCAAAATACGATGGGATAAATGGAAAGGTGAGTTGGCAAAAAAGCACAGATGATAATCTATATGGCCATATACAACTTGGCGAAAAAGGCGTAGATTGGCAGGCAGCGTATGCGTTTGCAACTGTCCACTCACCAGATGAACGGCAAGTAGAATTCCGATTTGACTCCGACGACCAAGGGAAAATCTGGTTAAACGGTATTGAGGTTTTTTCACATACGAAAACCTTTACTGCTGAAATTGACAATTACATTATTCCTGTAACCCTCCAACCGGGTAACAACAGTATTCTTGTAAAAGTTTGTGAAGAAACAGGTGGTTGGGGATTTTATCTGCGGATTACTGATACTGAAGGCAAACCGTTTGATGATTTAAAAATCACTGACCAAACACAAAACTAACTACGACAGACTCCTCTACTTATTTGCAGATTTCCAACGGTTATAGCACAATTCATTGAACGTACTTTAGCGATTTAGTGAAATATCTATTCTAAAATTATAGGTATTAGTAATAGTCGGGAATCGGAGTTCCCGACTACAAAGACGGACCATCTTCTGTAGGAGCGATCTCCGAATCGCAACAGACAATGATATGCTGACAAAGCACTACGCACTTTGCAGTTTCAAGCGTTCGAAAGTTTGTAGTAGCACAATTCATTGTGCGTTCTTAGCAATTTTGGTTCAATTCGTTGGGCACTCTAAATTTGCTTGTTCGTCTTGTTTATTTCAATAGTTTTTATTTTATTCGGAGGTATTTTAATGTCCATGCAACGAAACTTCCCTATATTTGTATGCGTCCTATTGGTATTCATGTTTAACTTCAGTTATTCTACCTATATCTTCGCACAAGATTCCGTGAATGAAAAGAAGACTGCCCAGAGTAATAAGGTTAATTCTACCGGATATGATGAGAGAATTGTAGATACTGCGCTTGATCTTGACGGAAAATCAAGTTACGTAGAAATCGGAGACAGTGAAACTTTAAACAATATTACGGAACAGTTGACGGTGTCAGTGTGGATAAGACCAACAAGTAATCCAAATAGATACACAGCGATTTTATCAAAGACCGACGCATGGGTTGACCGTATCACGCATCGAAGTTTCATAATGAATTATAAGGAAGGTGGTTCAATTCAATTTGCAGCGTCTCCTGTCGGTGAAGGTGAAGCGTCTCTTTATTCCCCAAATGGTATCATCAAACACAACATCTGGACACATATAGCAGGCGTTATTGATGCAGAAAAGAATTACATGAAACTTTTTGTTAATGGAATTGAAGTCAGCAATAGAGATTTTAAATGGAAAGAAAGTATCTATAGAAGTCAGCTCCCGCTGCGTATTGGGTGGTCACATGAGAATAGGACCGCTCAATCTTCATTTGTCGGGCAAATTGACGATGTGCGTATCTGGAACATTGCACGCACTAATGCAGATATCCGATCTGATATGATTACTCCACTTAACGGGGATGAACCCGGCTTAGTTGGATATTGGAAATTTAATAAAGTAACAGACGGTATTATCTCGGATATGTCCCCAAATCGTAACGATGGTCGATTGGCAGGCAATTCAGAACTGACAGAATACATCCGTCCAATTACTGCCTTGACCAGTAAGGAACAACTGGCAAAAGCAGCAATTGCTTATGAAGAGGCACTCTCTCAAGGAACAAACTATTATGAAACGTTCCGTTATCTTGCCGAAATTTATATCAAAACAGAACGTATTTTAGATGCAGAAAAGGTCTATTTACGCGCATTAAAGGTAGACCTCACGCAAAGCGAACAAAACGATGCAATAAGAGACCTCTGGAGACTTTACACCGAGAGAGATGCAGTAGATGAATTCCTTACAATACTTGAAGAACTGAAACCAAGAATGCAAGGAAGTTCTGTTCTGCATGAACTATTAGGTGATGCTTACAAAAACGCTGGTCAGAAAGAAAAAGCTGAAATTGCCTATACACAGTGGCTTAACATCCGAATGAAGGAAGTAAAAATGCAAGCTCGTGCGTCTGAATATCGCATCCTTGCGGAAGAACTACTTAAGAAGAATCTTTTTCCTGATACTGCGTTGGAATTGGCGGAAATTGCATTGGAAAGAATATCTGGCTCAAGATATATGATTACCTGTGCCCATGCCTTACTCGTAAATGAGTTCTACGATGAGGCTTTTCACCAAATTAGCAGTTTTCTCAATGCTGGGTATTATGAATATACTGAACGTAGCATGTTTGAACGAATTGTTCAGGCAGGAAAAAATGTCAAAGACAAAGACGGATATATTGTGATGTTAAATCAACTTATTGATAATTTGACCTTTGATCTACCTGCACAATTAAATACTATCATGGCTTTAGCCCAATTCTATACAGTCAATAACCAGCATGAAAAAGCAGAAGCACTTATCCAAAAAAACAGGATTTATCACCGAAGACGCATGGACGATTCTTGGTCCGTTTGACAACGTTGATAGAATCGGCTTTAATACTAAATACATTCCGGAAAACTTGCCGCAGATTGATGCCACCGCAAAATACGATGGGAAAAATGGACAAGTGAGTTGGGAAAAATGTCAGGATAATTTTATTGACGGTTATATCCGTATCCAACCCACCGTTAATTGGAGTGTTGCATATTCATTCGCAACTGTCCATTCTCCAGATGAACGGGAAGCCGAATTCCGTTTTGATTCCGATGACCAAGGTAAAGTCTGGTTAAACGGTATAGAGATGCATGCACACACAAGAACCTATGCTACAGATATTGATAGAGATATTATTCCTGTGACTCTCTCTCCAGGAAAAAATAGTATCCTCATCAAGGTGTGTGAAGAGACCAGAGGTTCGGGATTTTATCTGCGGATTACCGACACAGATGGAAAACCCTTTGATGATTTAGTATTTTCTATCTCAGAGAGAAATTAAAATTGAATGTGGTTCAACTAAGCAAATTGTGTGAATCAACGCCTAAAATAGTTCAGAGCCATTCAATTGTCGAGTTTTCCCTATTAATTGTATTGTAGAAGCGAACTCCGGGGAATGCCATACGCGCATTCATACCCGCCAAATGCCATACGCGCATTTGGCGTTGATTTGGACAGATGCCAACAGGCATGTGGCGTTGATTTGGGTGAATGACTAAACGTCATTCATACCGTTGATTTCTTGATTTGGATTCCCGACCATCATTGTGTTTTGTCGCGATTCGGAGATCGCTCCTACAAGAAGGAAAGTGTAGCATGTGCGATTACTGGAGAATTGAATAACTCTGTAAAATAGATAAAAAGAACTTGACATATAATGTAATAATATAGTACACTATTAACAAACTCGTAGAAAACTCAGCATTTAATCATTTTCCCAATAACGTTATGCCTATGGTCGCGCTCTTGTTAAGGAAATACCCTGTTTAGAGCAGCGCACTATGGTCATCGGGAGGTATACTTCATGCAGGAAAAATTGATTCTTGAAAAGATTCGTCATGTCCGCCGTCGCTTGAACGTACAAGGATATTTTCAAACACTCGCGACGTTTCTATTATTTGGACTTTTGGTGTGTGTCCCAGTAATTATCGTTGATAGCCTCATTACCTCTTTTAATATTCCACCACTTGTATTTCTCGGGATTGCAGGCGGCATTGCAGTCATCGCTCTGATTGTCCGTCTTATTCGGCCAGTTAATCTACAGGAAGCAGCCCGCGCAATTGATATAGACGCATCACTTAAAGACCGCGTCGTCAGCGGTCTGGAGCAGATTCAACGCAAAACCGATGAAACGTTGACCACTCTTCAAATCCAAGATACCTCTAAAAGGTTACAAGCAATTCCTATCAAACAGGTTGCTCGATATACTGTCCCGCGTGAAACTAAATACCTTGCTATTGTTGTCGCTTTTCTCATTACTTTCTCGTTTGTTGAGTTTTTTGCCCCACCTGCCACCTCAACAGAGATTGACTTCTCGCCAGAAATCGCTGCGGAGGCAGATACGCTGTTAAAAAAGATTGAAGAGGCAAAGAAAGAAGCTGAACTGAGTGAAGATCAGGAACTTAAAGAAATCTTGAAAGAAATTGAGGAAAGAACACTTAAGTTGAAAAAACCGCAGATTGCTCCAAAGGATGCTCTCGCCAGAATGACCGAATTGAGTGCGCTCTTGAAAACGAAAATAGACCCGCACAAAATGGCACAACAAGAAGAGTTGATGAAGGGACTCGGACAACAGTTCATTGGTAATCCGATCCTCGGCGAATTTGGGCAACAGTTGAAACGCGGTGATTACAAAGAAGCAGCTGACAAACTGGACAAAGTGGCAGAAGATGTTCCGAAGTTTGACCAAGAAAAACGTCAAAACTTGTCCGATGAACTCAAACGTGCTGGTAAAAGCCTGAAGAATACTGACCTCGACGGTCTTGGAGGCGAATTATCTGGCACAGGGGAATCACTTGACGGAAACGATGCCGAAGGTGCTCAAAAAGGCCTGCGCGCTTCAGGGAAAAAAATCCGTGATTTTGATCTTCTCAAGAGTCGCAACCAACGGTTGGCAAAGTTATTGTCCGAATGTGAGGCATGCAAAGCAGGTATCGCAGGTGCTTGCAACAGCAAAGGTATTAACCCTGCTACAGGGCTGACAAAATTGTTATCTAACAAACCGGGTCAGGGTATAGGTAATAAAACTTCTGAGACCCAACAAGGTGATCTTACTTCCCTCGATTCTACCCTTAATCTTGAACAGCTCACGGGTGTCCAAGGCGAAGGTAGTTCTACTGTTCAAACCTCCAAGGCATCGGCGGAAGGTCAAGAATCTGCCCTCAGTTACAAAGATGCTTATATGAAGTATCAGAAACTTTCTGAAGATGCACTCACTGAAGAACAGATCCCTCTTGGTTATAAGTTCTATGTGAAACGTTACTTTGAATCGATTAAACCGACTGATGAGTAAGTAAACCGAGTTGTCATGTAAATCACCGCAGAGATGATGTGTCTTTGCGGTGATTTAATGTCTAAGCAATACTACCATTAGAGGGAAACATGTCCGAACAAGTTGAACAAAAACACGATGAATTCCGCGAAACCTTTCTAAAAATACAACAAGAGGTCTCCAAACGAATCGTTGGCCAAAAAGAGATCATTGAAGGCGTTCTTATTTGCTTAATGACAGGTGGACATGCGCTATTAGAAGGAGTTCCTGGCTTAGGCAAAACGCTTCTTATACGAACACTGCATGAAGTGCTTGACCTTGAATTCTCTCGGATTCAATTCACACCCGACCTTATGCCTGCTGACATCGTAGGCACTACCGTCGTTGCTGAAGATGAAGACGGACGCAAATTCTTTGAATTTCAACCTGGTCCTGTCTTTGCAAATCTTGTTCTCGCAGACGAAATCAACCGTGCAACCCCCAAAACACAATCTGCCTTGCTTGAAGCGATGCAGGAAAAATCCGTAACAGTTGCGGGACAGCACCGCTCCCTGGATTTACCTTTCTTCGTGATGGCAACTCAAAACCCGTTAGAAATGGAAGGGACATATCCTTTACCAGAGGCACAACTTGACCGCTTTTTCTTCAAACTCAAAGTTGAATTTCCAAGCCTTGATGAACTTGACATCGTTATGGAGCGCACTACGAAACGCGAAATGCCTACTGTTGAAAAGGTTTGCGATGGTAAGTCGATTAACGAATTAGAACAGATTGTCCGTGACATTCTCGTCGCTGAAGACGTTCGCAAATACGCCTTACGAATTGTTATGGGAACACACCCAGAAGTAGAAGATGCGCCGGAAAAGACAAAACAATATGTCCGATACGGTTCAAGTCCTCGTGGTGCTCAGGCTTTGATTCTCGCAAGTAAGGTACGTGCAATCCTTGATGGTAGATATAATGTTGCCCGTGAAGACATTCAAGCAGTTGCGCTGCCAAGTCTGCGTCATCGTCTAATTCTTAGTTTTGAAGGCGAAGCTGAAGGCATTGATCCGGACAGCATCATCCAACATCTGTTAGAAGTTATTGATTGATTCCTTCCTACAGGAGTGAATTAACACTGAATGCGCGTAAGGCATTCAGTGAGTTGTAAATACCATTTCTAAAAAATAACTTCTCTTATAGTGGATTCTACAATTAACTGGACATCTGAACGGTAGGAGGGAACTCCGATTCCCGACTATTAGTAGTTGCGTCGCGATTCGGAGATCGCTCCTACAGAATTTATGTAAACTTATTTACATAATTTACTATAAGAAATAGCCTGCTCGTAGTCGCGCAATTTATTGCGCCTCTTACATTTCATTTCAAAGAAAAAATCATAGAATTGATATAACTCTCACCGCGCGAGGTTCCTATGAACGAAACTGAATCTGCATTTGACAGCGACTTTCTCAAAAAACTTGAATACCTTTATATCGTTTCAAAGAAGATCTTTGCTGGAAGAATTAAAGCTGAACGCCGCAGCACGCGGCGCGGTGTTAGTGTTGAATTTGCCGATTACCGGAACTATACCGCTGGTGACGATTTTCGTTATATTGATTGGAACGCATTCGCAAGATTAGATGAACTCCTGCTCAAACTCTACGAAGAACGCGAAGACCTGCACATCTACTTCCTCGTTGATGTCAGCCAATCCATGACTTATGGCGAATTACCAAAACTGATTTATGCCAAACGTGTTGCTGCGGCGCTTGCCTACATCGGACTATCCAACCTTGACCGCATCGGGATTACTGCTTTTAATACCACCGACATGAATCGGTTACCTACTGAACGTGGAAAAGGAAAGATTTTTACTGTGCTCAATTTCCTGGATCAGATTGATGGGACTGGAGAAACCGATCTGGAAAGCGCCTTTCACAATTTTGTTCACCTGACCAAACGTCGTGGATTAGTCGTCCTGATTTCTGACCTCTTTGATCCCAAAGGGTTTACTGCTGGTCTGAATATGCTGAAATTCCAAAAGCATGATCTATTCGTGATTCACATAATTGACGAAAAGGAAGCGGAACCCAACCTGCTGGGGGATTACCATCTCGTTGACGTTGAAACCGATCAACTCCGACCTGTAACAATTAACGAAAATCATATTAAACGCTATCAGGCTCTTTTCAAAAAATATTGTGATGACCTTGACCGATACTGTACACAACGAGAGATCAGCATTGTGCGGACAATGACAAAAGCACCTTTTGAAGAACTCATCCTACGTATTTTCCGAATGGGTGGTTTTGTATCTTAACGGATCAATTTTAGCAAACATTGTCCATCTGAAATTGATTGATGAATTTTTTATCCCCCATCTCATTATTCCTATTTGGCCTTGCCATTCCCATAATCGCTTTGTATATCCTAAAACTGAGGCGGAGACGCGAACCTGTCTCCACATTGATGTTTTGGGAACAACTTTTCAAAGAAAGACAAACAACCTCTCTATTCCAAAGACTAAAACATCTTTTATCCTTACTGCTTCAATTGCTATTTCTTGCACTTTTAGTGTTTGCTATTGCCCGACCGCAGTTTGCCTTTATCACGAAATCCGCTCGACAACTCATCTTAATTATAGATCATTCAGCAAGCATGAATGCTGTTCTTAATCTTGATCCTGATAATCCTTCTTCCGAATCCCGCTTGGATTCTGCGAAACAGCAAGCGCTTGAGATGGTAAAAGGACTACGGTTTATGGATGAAATGTCAGTTATCAGCTGCAATACACGTCCAGTAATCCATACCCCATTTACAAACCACCAAAAAACGCTTAGAGAAGCAATTGAATCAATTAAACCAACCGATGTAAAGACAGACCTAAAGTCCGCGATAGATTTAGCGTTTGATGTGGCACAAACAAAACCGAACCCAGAAATTGTTATCCTCAGCGACTTTCAGTCAGTTTCTGAGGAAACGCTTGCCAAATTCCAAGAATCTATCCAACAAAACACTACAGCCGAAGAAAAACAGGATAAAAAAGAAAATATCAAACTCCATCTCATCAGGGTTGGTGAAGACAGCAATAACGTTGGCATCACCCAATTCCGAGTCCGAAAGAGTATCGTTAATGCCTTTGATTACGAAACACTACTGACTGTCGTTAACGCTTCTAATGCAGAAAAGAAGTGCAGTATAGAACTCTATTTTAATGAGAGTCTATTTGATGTCCGTCCTTACACACTTGCACCTGGAGAGAAAAAGTCCGAAATTTTCAGTAATTTTACTTTTGAGGGCGGAGAATTAAAAGCAGTGTTAGACGTTACAGACGCGCTTCCTACTGATAATGTTGCTTATGCAACGCTACCAAAACGAGAACTCATCTCTGTTTTATTGGTGACAAACGAGAATCCATTTCTGCAAAAAGTCCTTTCGGTTGATGAAAAGCTAAACCTAAGTATTATGACTCCAGCAGAATACGAGTCTGGTGCTAAAGACGCTGAGGTTGTTGTTTTTGACCGGTTTAGCCCAACGACGCTTGGAGATGGGAATTATATGTTCATCTATCCTCCCAAAGTCAATGAGGGTGAAACCAACCCCATTGCAACATGGAACATCGGAGAAGCACTTGAAACGCCCATTATCACGGATTGGGAACGAACACATCCGATCTTACGCCACGTTCATTTAGAAAATGTGTTAATCGGTGAGGCATACGAGGTCACTCCACCCTCTACAGCACAAATTCTCGCGCGTTCATTTGAATCTCCTGTGCTGTTCGTTGATGTAACACCGAAGCGAAAAATTGTTTTTGCTGCGATTAACATCCTTGAATCTGACCTACCATTGCGCATTGCATTTCCCGTCATTATCGCTAATACTATCCAATGGTTTCAACAAAGTGAAGGTATACAGGAATATCACCTGCACACAGGTGAAGTCCTCCGCTATAAGGTAGATTCCCAAACTAATTCCGACGCCCAAATTAATCAAGAAGATACCCCTTCTGAAAACTCACAAAAAACCCTAAGAGTTAACGGTCCAGGAGAAAAATCGTGGGACGTTCCCATTGAGAATGATGAGATACTTTTTGATCAAACCTTACATGCCGGTTTTTACGAGTTAACTTTCTCAGATAAACCCGCAGCTGACAATGAAGATAGAACTACTAACAATAACGAAAATGAATCTACAAACAACAACGAAGAAGCCGATGACCAGAAACAGGTATGGGCAGTCAACTTGGCAAGTGAGACAGAATCGAATATCGGTATTGCTGAAGGAATTGAAGACTTATTAGCAGAATCAGATGTTTTAGGCAGCGGTTCATTTTTTCGTTATCCGCCTTGGATATATTTGGTATTCCTTGCTGTAATTCTAAGTGTTGTAGAGTGGTTTCTGTATCAGCGTAGAAGAATTGATTAAACGAAATTTGACCTTAACCGCCATGCAAAGTGCTACTATATGCAAATAGACTTGACATATAGTGCTACTATATGCAAATAGACTTGACATATAGTAGCACTATATGTTACTCTAATTGTATGGTAAAAAGACAATTTTGGCTTAATCGTATTGAAACTGCTTGGGAACGCCGTTCTGTCGTATGGTTATCTGGTGTACGTCGAGTCGGAAAAACGTGTTTGTGCCAGACACTTCCGAACATTGAATATTTTGACTGTGAACTCCCTCGTGTCAGGCGTCTGATGGAAGACCCGCAAGGGTTTCTTGATAGTATTAAAAATGGACGAATTGTCCTTGATGAAATCCATAGATTACCGAATCCGTCAGAATTGCTAAAAATCGCCGCTGATCATTATCCACAGATTCATATTATCGCAACCGGTTCATCAACACTGGGGGCAAGTGCAAAATTTCGGGATACGCTTGCCGGGCGTAAAACGGAATTGTGGCTAACCCCAATTATAAAAGCCGATCTTGCTGATTTTAATCAAACAGACCTTCAACATCGTTTACTGCACGGTGGATTGCCTCCATTTTTTCTTGAGTTGGAATTTCCTGAGTATGAGTTCCAAGAATGGATAGATGCCTATTGGGCAAAAGATATTCAAGAACTTTTTCGGCTTGAACGCCGATACTCGTTTCAGAAATTTGTAGAACTCCTGATGGCACAGAGCGGTGGTGTTTTTGAAGCTACCCGCTTTGCAGCAGCCTGCGAGGTCAGTCGAGGTACAATCTCTAATTTTCTTTTTATATTAGAAGCGACTTTTGTTGTGAATATCTTACGACCCTTTAGCTCCCGCCGCTCAACTGAAATTGTTGCTGCTCCGAAAGTCTATGGATTTGACACCGGCTTTGTCTGTTATCACCGAGGATGGTCACAATTGCGGCAAGACGATTTAGGTGTCTTATGGGAACACTTTGTGCTAAATGAGATTATGGCGCGCACACAATCGCGCGATATCCAATACTGGCGCGACAAAAGAGGGCATGAAGTCGATTTTGTGATTACACGTAAACGTGACATACCAGTTGCCATTGAGTGTAAATGGACTGCTGCGGGATTTTCACCGCGTCAATTGCTTGCATTTCGTAGACAATATCCTGATGGGAAGAATTTTGTTGTCGCACACGATGTGGATAACCCTTTTACGAGAGAGTACAACGGTATCGTGGTAAAGTTCGTGAATTTGGATATGTTGATTACCGAAATATTTGACAAGAAGGACGGTAATAGAGAAGGATAACATAAAGGTCAAAATGGTTAGTATCAAAACAATAGTTTTATTTTTCAGATCTGAGGTCCACCACACCGTTCTCTGAAAGTAGAGCGAATGGAGAATATGTCAGACGCAACAGAGACATCCCACTTAAACATAAATAATACATCTAATCTTCAACCAATGGGTGTTGGTGACATTCTCGATACGACTTTTAGTTTGTATAGGAAGCACTTCTTGCTGTTTTTGGGAATTGCAAGCATATACTTCTTCGCAATTCTAATTGAATATTCGTTGAAAGGGTTTATATCAGGCACTATCCAAAAAGCACTGATACCAACCCTCACTGCGATGCCATTCGCAATAGTAAGCATAGGCGGGGTAATCTTGGCAAGTGCCACTGTTTACTTAGGTGAAAACATTACAAGCAGTGCCGCACTTAAACAAGTGTTAAAAAGGTTTATCCCAGTGTTAGGCAGTCATCTAATATGGAGACTGTTTTTTGTTCTTACATTTCTGAGTATAGGTTTTTCAATTATCCTAACGATACGTCAAGGGGCATCCGGTATACTTTTAGGATTAATTGGTTTTCCAATAGCATTCTATTTTCTTATATGTTGGGTGTTTCACTTACCAATTGTGCTACTTGAAGTGCCACGTGTCGTATACGCACTCAAACGGAGTACAGAACTGGTTCGTAGTACGTGGTGGCAAGTCGTTGGAATTCTAATTCTGATCCTTCTGACGAGTTACGCAATTGCAGTCATATTTAAGGTATCACTTGGATTCATGTTCGTTTTCGCAAAATTCGCTGGCAATACCGATTTAAGAAGTGTTATAGAATGGGCAATAATGGAAAATCTCCTTGATACCAGTAACTTCTATTTTTACACAATTATGATATGCGCTGATCTAATTCTTACTACTCTTGTTTTTCCGATATGGACAATTGGACTCACGCTTCTATATTTTGATCGCCGGACACGTAAAGAGAGCTCTGATGTTGAACTCACTGCAGACAATACCTAATCATTTAGATTCACTCCCAAACAAAAGGATTGAAACGTGAGGTTTTGCTGAAAGTCAACTTGTAAGTTGGATAGAACTGGTAAACCCAAATCAACGGTATGAATGCCAAAAAGGTATTCATACCGTTGATTTCTTCCTAACTTCGCTAATGTAAAGGTAATTATGGATTTTACTATAAATTCACACCTATAGATGCGAAGGCGGCGTTCCCATGGTTTCTGCAGTGGCATCTTGATGTGAAAGAGTCATTCAGTTGCCCCAATTTTTGCTGCTTGAGGTGCACGTGTTGGCAGCTCTTTTTTGACTAATGAATCTTCAGGCACATAACCGGAGTAATCTGAGATAGCACCGCTTGTTAATGCGTATACCATGACGTTTGTCAGGAAACGATAAACACCTGGTGAATAGCGGGCAGTACGTGTTGGTATGCTGACAGCCTCCATTGCGCACATATAGTCGCGTCGCACAACAATAACGGACAATTTATCACCAACCGAGACCCCTTCGAGAAAATTCCGTTTCGGCGGACGAGTGCCCCACCAGAAAATATCGAAGCCGATAGGGGGACCGCCCATTTGATAGAAATTGTTGTATATCTCATGGGTATTTTTAATCCGCTGTACTTGATATTCAGGCATAACATAACGCATTTGTGCAAGGAACAAACGCACCATTGCTTGTGCGGGTGCATTGACGCCACAATCGTCAAAGACGAGAAAACCCCTTTTTTCAACAAGATATTTTCGTAGCCCCGCAGCTTCTGCTACGGTAAACCGGTTATCTATCTTACCCCCGCCGTACTGTCTGCCGAGCAGGTTCCGTGATCTTGTGAATGCCGGGTCGTGTCCTGTCATAAAAACGATTGGCGTTTTATGTAGGTTCGTATCGGTTAGTTTGATGGAACCGCCTTCAACGTTCATGTCCGCTCTGATTTTGGTTTTCTCATTGAGCCATTTCGTCAGCGCATTCAGTGCAGATGAATCTGCCCACCAGTCAGAAAGACTGTGCCGCACCCGTGCGAAACGGATTCCCCCACGAATATCGCGCCCCCTGCCGACGACGTACCCATACGGATCATTCTTGGGAATGGGCGGAATGTCATCGTCCCCAAGTGTAATGCTACCCGCCATCCTTTCAAGTGCACTGCGCTCTACGCCCACGTTTTCAACCATAGATAACCCAGGTGGATGCACAAATGATACCTTCACTTGCACGTAACCTGCCATCCCGCGTGCAACGTTAGCGAAACCCACAGATGGCGCACTTGCCGATGGACGTGCAAAAGGTAACGCATTCGGTAAATTGGACATAGGTAAATCTGTGTCAGTGCTTGCATCGGACATTGATGTATTGGGATTAACAAGCTTCGGCACGGTCGGATTGATCGGCGTATCTACCTTGACAGCTCGATTAGAAAATTCTAATAATGTTTGATGGGTATTTAAAATTGTATTGCGCGCGAAAATGGTTGTTAGGCGAGGTTGAACTGGCACAGGTTTAGTAACAACCGGGCTTTCTACTGAGACGGTCGGTTTGACTATTGGTTTACGCACTTTTGGTGGTTTCGGTGGATCAACCTTATCAATATCTAAATTAATGATGTTCTGAAATTTCTGCGTTTGCGTGACGAAGTAGAGTCCAGCAATAAAAACTAAAATGAAGTGGATTACAAGCGAAGTCATTAAGGCCCCTGTCGTTCTTTTCGGTCTCATCATTTCACCTTGAAAAAGATAAAGATAAACTTACACCACTAAGAGCAAGATATGTGCCAGTCGCACAACGCACGATATAAGTAGGTTAAACGCTATATTGAGAGTGGAATCTGCACAAAAAAGAACAAATTAAATACTTCACTGCACAGAAAAGGGCAGCAAAGTTGTGTATCTGTAGCGTGCCATGCGCGGGTTCTGCGATGATTTTCAAGTCTTCATCGGCTATACTGATTGTATTGTATGGAAATCTATAGTGACTAAATTATTGACGGAACAAACTCCTTTGATTTTGCCTCAATCTCGTGATTGACGTTCTTTGGTTTCAAGTGACACAAGCAAGACGTAATTATACCATTTCTGAATGATAGCTTCTTATTAACAAAAACGTATTGAATCGCAATTCACTGCGCCTCTTACATTTGCTTTTTGTTGCGTTCCAATATGACATAAAATCTCCAATGGATATTATATTTCAGAAATGGTATTATAAACTTGATATTTGATACATTAGGAGAAAATTTGCTGATGAATAATAAAAGTGTTGCTATTCTAACATTTGTTGTTCTTTCAATCTCCATTTTAGTTTTTCTTAGTCCCGCCTTTTCCCAAGGAAATGAAGCAGAATTAAACTCACAAGAAACCTCACAAAATTTCACACTTCAACTACTCCATGCCGCAGATATGGAAGGCGGTATTGAAGCACTTGAAAATGCGCCGCGTTTCTCGTCTATCCTAAACGCACTCAAAGCCGAAGTTGAAGATACGGTTATCATTGGTGCTGGGGACAGTTTTATTCCGGGACCATTCTTTGCAGCGGGAAATGACCGAAGTCTACGCGACATTTTGGGTCGTGAAGGGTCAGGACGCGCTGATATTTTGATGCTGAATGCAATGGGATTTATGGCATCAGCCCTCGGCAATCATGAATTTGACGCTGGTACTGGAACGCTGGCAAGTGTGATTCAAGTAGACAGAGACTATGTTGGTACAGCGTTTCCATTCCTAAGTGCAAACTTAGATTTCAGTCTTGATAGCAACCTCGGCGATCTTGTTGTAGATGCAGGACAGGAAGCAAGCACAATTCCAAATAGCATCACAAAAAGTGTTATTATTACCACCGTTTCAGGCGAAAAAGTAGGCGTTGTCGGTATAACTACACCGATACTCGGAAGCATATCTTCACCAGAAGATGTGAAGATTGCACCTCAAGATCCAAACGATATTGCTGCACTCGCAGCTATTATCCAAGAAAATGTTGATGCGCTGACAGCAACTGGTATTAACAAAATCATCTTAACCGCTCATCTGCAGCAAATTAGCGTTGACGAAGCATTGGCAACACATCTACGTGATGTTGATATTATTATCGCAGGCGGTTCAAACACATTACTTGCTGACGAAACAGACCGTCTGCATGATGGAGATATTGCAGGAAGACCATATCCAATCTTAGCACAATCTGCTATGAATGAACCGATTGCTATCGTTGGCACGGAAGGAAATTACAGATATGTAGGCAGACTCGTTGTAGACTTTGATAATGCTGGTATCCTACTACCTGAATCAATTGACGTTAACATAAGTGGTGCTTTTGTAACCGACGAACAAGGTGTAATAGATACTGGCAACGTTGATCCGTCTCCACACGTCGTTGAAATTACCGATGCAATCCGAAATGTTGTAAGTTTGAAAGACGGGAATCTTTTTGGAAAGACAAACGTCTATTTGAATGGTAATCGGGGTTCAGTGCGAACAGAGGAAACCAACATCGGTAATTTGTCCGCTGATGCCAACTTAGCTGCTGCACGACTGATCGACCCAACAGTTGTTGCCTCACTGAAAAACGGAGGAGGTATCCGCGCATCAATCGGTATTGAAATCGGCGGCATGCTGCTGCCTCCACCTGCCAACCCGTTAGTCGGAAAAGCAGAAGGACAGATTTCCCAGATTGATATTGAAAACACACTTCGATTCAACAACGGACTAACACTTTTAACTTTGACCGCATCTGAACTACTTGAAGTGATTGAACATAGTGTCGCAGCGTCAGATACGGGTTCTACACCAGGACGCTTCCCGCAAGTCGCAGGACTTGCGTTTAGTTATGACACTTCACTCTTAGAAGGTTCAAGAGTACAATCCCTTGTCATCACTGATAATAATGGATCAATTACAAATATTGTTGCTCAGAATGGATCCGTTGTTGGTGATTCCGCGCGAACTTTCAAGATTGTAACCCTTGATTTTCTTGCAGTTGGTGGTGACGATTATCCATTTCCCAACTTTTCAAACGCGAATCCTGTAGAACTCTCCGAAATGATGACTGAAGAACAGTCAGGTGGGAAAGCAACTTTCGCTGCTCCTGGTACAGAGCAAGATGCGCTTGCGGAATATCTTGCTGCGAACTTTTCAGAAATACCTTTTTCAATTGCTGATGTCGGTCCCGATAGCGATGAACGGATTCAAAATCTTGCATTTCGTGTTGACAGTTTATCTATACCTACGACATCCCAGAGTGCTTTTGATGTCCAACTGGCAACAGGTTTGAACATGATCAGCCTGCCGCTCATGCCAGATGAACCTTATACGGCACGTTCCTTCATGGAAAAAACAGACTCAACAATGATTATTGAACTCGATTCCTCACTTAGTAAGTTCATCGGGTTCACAGGGAATTCGTCTGGTGACGGTTTCACAGATTGAAGGGGGTAAAGGCTACATTGTGAACGTCACTGAATCACAAAAGGTAAATTTCACTGGCAGCGCGTGGCAAAATACTAGCAGCAGCTCCTGCACAGACATCTATAGCCAGTGCATGGGCGTTCATCTTCCACACTCAATTTGATGTTGAAAGTTTAAAACTGACTGTGCACAACCCACGTACAAGCATCTCTCAAACTATTGATGCAAACAACACACATGCTGTCTGGGCAGACACCAATCTAAAGCCCGTTGTTTCTGTCGGAGATGTTCTAATGATTGAAGTTCGTGACGTTAATAACAACTTGATTCGAACGCTACAACACCAAATCAATGCTGAAGATATACAACAAGCTTTCACTGAATTACACTTGACACCAGACTTACTCAAACCCAGCAGAACAGCCTTATTTAACAATTATCCGAATCCGTTTAATCCAGAAACGTGGATTCCTTACCAATTAGTCACCGACTCCGATGTGGCAATCAACATCTACGATGCAGCAGGACATCTTATCCGCCATCTTGACCTTGGATTGCAGACTGCGGGGTTTTATATCAGCAAATCCCGTGCTGCTTACTGGGATGGTCGAAATAATTCTGGTGAACGACTCGCATCAGGTGTATATTTTTATCAATTGATTACTTCCGATTTAACTCAAACGCGGAAAATGGTTATTATGAAGTAGGATAACTCTAAACAGAATAGAATATCTCAATTTGCCAATATCGGCAGGTATAAGTATACCTGCCGATATTGCTGTTCTGACCTTTTGTCTTGCCATCTGCCGAATTTCTGTGATATACTTTTATCAATACCACCAAACTCAGCCGTAAAACTTGATTGTCACCAAGACTAATCAAAATCCAGTGAAATAACATAAGATTATGGAAATTACACGACCTTTTTTGCTTTTATTGCTGCTTTTATTGCCAGTTCTCTATTACGGTTTTCGCCGCAGCCTCGTAGATTTATCTCGAACACAAAGAATAATTAGTCTATGTGTCAGGATTATTATTGTTTTACTACTTATTCTAAGTGTTGCGGATCTGCAGTATCTGAAAACCGATGATAAACTTGCAGTTATGTTCCTCGCGGATATTTCGGATAGCATTTCAGAGGATGGATTGACAAAAGCAACAGAATACATTAACGAAGCACTTGAATCGCGTAGCGGAAATCAGCAAGTAGGTGTCATTGCATTTACAGATAAGGCAGAGATACTTCAGGCAGCCCATCTGGAAAATCAGAGAAGTTCCGAAGAAAAATTGGATCTTGCTGAAACGAAACAGACTTGGATAGATGCAGATGAGGACGCAGCAGACACAACAAATATCGCACAAGCAATTGAAACGGCTTGGAGTGTTTTTCCGGCAAATGCAAACAAACGGATTGTCTTAATCACGGATGGTATTGAGACACAAGGCGATGCTATTCACACAGGGCTTCGTGGAAAAGACTTCGGCATACAAATTGACACAGTTCCGATATATCCAAGTGATGACCCGGAAGTAATGGTACAGCGAATTGATGCGCCTGCACAGGTTAAGCAAGGTGCTCCTTTCAATTTGGAAGTACTAATTCACAGTAATCATGAAGATATTGCACAAATAAACCTCTATAAAAATAAATTTGAGGTGGCAAAAAAAGAAGTACGACTTGTTGAAGGTGAAAATCGTGTCTTGTTCACTGAAACATCTATGGAAAGCGGCACATTGACTTATGACGCAACGTGCCGCACAACACAGGACACACGCTACGACAACAATCGGGCATTCGGGATTGTTTCAGTTTCCGGAAAACCGAGGGTCTTACTTATTGATGAAAACGAGTCGCAAACCCGATACTTAATGCGAGTGCTTGAGGATGCTAAGATTCGCGTTGATGTCCGCAACGGCTTAGGTGTCCCGAATGAACTTGCCGACCTCCAAAACTATGAACTTGTTCTCTTCAGTAATGTTCCCGCCAACCGTCTTAGCGAAAAACAGATGGAATTAATCCGCACCTATGTGCAAGACCTTGGGGGCGGTTTCATGATGCTCGGTAGCGAGAACAGTTACGGTTTGGGTGGCTACTATAAGACACCAATTGAAGAGGTTTTGCCCGTCCGTACCGACACAGAGAAGAAAAAGGAAACACCATCCTTGGCAATGGCGCTTGTGATAGACAAATCTGGAAGTATGGGTGGAATCAAGATAGAATTAGCGAAAGAGGCTGCACGCGCAACAGTCGAACTACTTGGACCGCGCGATAAGATTAGTGTTATCGCTTTTGACGGTTCACCGTTCTGGATTACAGAAATGCATGACGCATCAGACAAGCAGTTCATTTCCAATCAGGTAGGATCAATCACTGCAGGTGGCGGCACAAATCTTTATCCAGCACTCCAACAAGCATATTTCGCTTTGACCGAGACAAGTGCTAAACTCAAACATGTCATTGTTCTAAGTGATGGACATTCTCAACCCGGAGACTGGTATGGGATAGCAAGTTCCATGTATTCTGAGCGTATCACGGTTTCTACAGTCGGTATCGGCAGCGGTGCTGACATGAATATGCTTGGTGATCTCGCAAAGTGGGGTGGTGGTCGTGATTATTTTACGCAAGACCCGTATAACGTTCCCCAAATATTTGCTAAGGAAACCGTTACTGCCTCTAAATCCGCTATTATTGATGAACCTTTTATACCCCAACGTATTAAACCAACTCAAGTCTTGAGCGGCATAGACCTTGAACTTGCGCCTTTCCTCCTCGGATATGTGGCAACCCATCCACGTCCCACTGCGGAAATCTTCCTCGTCTCTGACCGTGGCGATCCTGTCCTTGCAAGTTGGCAATACGGTTTAGGAAAGGCAGTCGCGTTCACATCTGATGCGAAAGCACGATGGGCATCAGATTGGTTAGAATGGCCCGGTTATGGTAAATTCTGGACGCAGCTTGTGCGCGATACGATGCGAAAGACAACACTTAGCAATTTCCAAGCTGAAATCACTAAAGAGAAAGGGGTTGCACATCTTGCCATTGACGCGCTCAGTGAAACTGGGGATTTTCTAAACGAGTTGGACAGTGATATTTCGCTAATTGGCCCCGATCTGAAAAAGAAACAACTTGCTATCTCACAAACCTCACCCGGACGATATGAACTCGAATTCCCAACGCAAGACGTCGGTCCTTACTTCCTGAATATCATGCAAAAACAAGCAGGCGAAATCGTCAATACGCAAGTAACCGGTACTGTTGTCTCCTATCCTGAAGAATATCTTGTCCACAATGCCAACGAATCACTTCTGACACAACTCTCAACAGTGTCCGGTGGAAAGTTCAACATTTCTGCTGAGGAGGCGTTTCGTTCTCCTGAAAACCCTGTAACGCTGCGGATTCATCTATGGCGACCATTCCTTATTATTGCCCTAATCCTATTGCTCATTGATATTGCCCTGCGCCGTATTGATTTTAGAAATCTCTCAGGATAAGGATACCAGAAAAAGCAATTGAAATAAATGATTTCAGCACAACAGAAACGCGCTTTAAAAATTATCCACGATGGACTTCAGGAAACCAAAATTATTTGGGCAATCACTGGCAGTCTCGGATTCGCTCTTCACGGTATGAAACTCAAAGTCAACGATATTGATTTACAAACCGATGCCAGTGGTGCTTACGAAATTGAGAATACTTTCGCAAAACACGTCGTTCGACAGGTCAAATTCTCTGTTTCAGATAAAATAGCGTCTCATTGGGGAGAATTAAAAATAGCAGGTGTAAAAGTTGAGATCATGGGCGCATTACAGAAGAAACTTCCTAATGGCACTTGGGAATCCCCTGTTGAAGTGGAAAGGTATCGTGAATTTGTTACATTTGAATTTATGAAATTGCCTGTGTTATCCTTAAAATATGAGGAACAGGCGTATCGAAAATTGGGGAGAACAGAGAAAGCGAATCAGATTCAAGAATGGATCGCCAGATTTGATTGATTATAAGTTAGTGTTGATGATCTGGTTTCCCAAACTATCACCACACTATTATGAAAGTAAAGTAGTAGGGCACTTTACGCCTATCTGAGGATTCAAGATGACCATTACAAATTGGATGGCGAGCGCATCCTCACAACATTTCATCTATAAAACTGAAGCAAAGCGTCCGTGGGAACCTGAGACGGTCCTGGAATTGTTAGAACAATCCTATAAAGAATTTGAAAAACTTATGGGACCAGGTTTGAACATCATTATTGAAGTCGAAGATCTAATCTGCGAACCTAACGAGTTGAGTGCAAGAGCTGAAATAAACAAAGAGATTCATTCCTCGCAAGATTCCACTATAGAAGTCAAATTTATATGTGAATTTCCACCGAACTACGGTTTTACACAAGAAGAACGAGATTTAGCATATCATTTTTTTGTGCATGAGTTGTTTCATTGTTGGATCGGTGGAGATGTTGCACCGCTTTGTGATTCCATTGTTGAAGCGATTACCCAGTATATGACCAATTGGGTACTTGTCCAATTAGGATGGTGTCCTGAAGACTTACTCAATCGTGAACGAAAAAACTGTCAGCAAATCGTAGACAACACATCTACGCCACAAGCAACTATCGCCCAATACAAACTCCTTTTTGATAAGATGCATGCTGAAGATTCTGAGAGCTTACTTGCTTTTTGTAGAGATTTAGCTAACTGTTTCCGTCAACAACGAAATCAGAAAGAAATTGATATTTCTCCTGTTTTGCAGCAACACTTAGGAACAAAATCGGAAGAATTTAGAGAATGAAAAAACACTTGACGATTTCGCTCTGTGTCAAAGAAGTTGTCATCTGATGTAGGAATAGAAAAGATTTAAGTTTTCCAATAGAACATGCTATACTAAAACTTAAGTTCTCATAAGACTTTGCGAGGATAATAGCATGAGTATTACCCAATTTACAATGGAAGAGGTTCGTTGTTTCGGTGGACGGCAGACGCTTGAAATTCGCCCCTTGACGTTTTTGGTGGGTGAAAATAGTACGGGCAAAACGACTGTCCTTGCCTGTTTTCATATATTAGCAGATTATTTGCGAAATGGAGAATTAGACTTTAATTCGGATCCTTATTCATTAGGCACCTTTAAGGCTATTGTCAGAAATAATAAGAAAAAAGAAAAAAACTTTAAGCTTGAGTTTGCTGGAAGATACAGCAATGAAGATGTCAAAGTTACAGTTGAATTTGTAGCAAAAAAAGGACGAATTGAACCGACTGTTAGTTCAATAAAAGTAAATTTTAGTGATGGTGAAATCATTCTTGAAACTGAAGAACAAATAGAAAAAACTGTACGTTTAGAGTCTTATGATGAAAAACGAAATCAATATCAAATATTTTGTAGTACTGACACCTTAGTCCCGCCTCCTATTAACTTACTTTCTCCTCTTTTTAGAGGGGAATCTGATGGAGAAATTGCTTTAGACGAATATTTAAGGACAAAAAGTCACTATATTGGAGTAAGTCAATACCGACCGTGGGCTTCCTTAAGCGTTTTATCCGTATTTAGCACATCACCGATTAGGTCACGGCCTAAGCGAACTTACGATCCAGCACGGGAATTTGATGATCCAGAAGGTAGCGATATCCCTATGTATTTAATGCGGATTGAAGCGACTCAAAAAAAAGAATGGGAGAAGCTAAAACAACAACTCATCGAATTTGGGATAAGTTCTGGACTTTTCCAAGATATAAAAATAAAAAACTTTGGACAATCCCTTGGTGGACCATTCCAATTGCAATTCAAGGTCCGAGGCCCTACCTCTAATATCATTGATGTCGGCTACGGTGTGAGTCAAATTTTGGCAATTTTAGTGCAAATACTAAATCATGGTATTCGCAAGGGGACTGAACCTGAGTATGAGAATATGTCTTATTTCTTATTACAACAGCCAGAGGTTCACCTACATCCAAGAGCACAAGCGGAATTCTCTTCTCTGTTAGCGAAATTGGCAAATCAGGGAAACCAAGCATTCATCATTGAAACGCACAGCGATTATATGATTGACCGAGCACGTATTGAAATCAGGAAAGGTAACATCAAGCCAGAAGATGTATCCTTAATCTATTTTGAACCAAAGGGAAACATTGTCAATGTTCATAATATTGGCTTTGATAAAATGGCGAATATGACAGATGTTCCACCGCATTATAGGAATTTTTTCCTCAAAGAATCTAAACGGCTTATGGGATTTGAGGATTAAATAATGTGTGCAATTTTGGATGCAAATACTTTTAGCAAATTTAAGGACCCTGCCGATGAAGACATGGACCCCGTGTGGAATTGGTTGGAAAACAAAAGTGGTAAATTAGTTTACGCCAATACTCCAAAATTTGAAGAAGAATGGGACAGAGGTGGAATGAGCCACATAAGAGACCAACTTATGCGTG
This sequence comes from Candidatus Poribacteria bacterium, assembly GCA_965219695.1. Lineage (GTDB taxonomy): Bacteria > Poribacteria > WGA-4E > WGA-4E > WGA-3G > MSPOR6. The sequence goes on from CBDCOJ010000031.1 coordinate 488,448, forward strand.
CTGGTCAACTCAAATTGGTATCTGAAGGCGTGCAAGAAAAAGCAAATCAATTAAAAGACAAAATTAGATCAGATGACGAGCACATTATTGCTTTGGCATTAATAGCTGATGTAAAAATTCTCATATCTTACCGAGAGGGTGATGGGAATTTGTTCATAGATTTTAAAAGTCGTGATTTAGTTCGAGGTAAAGTTTATACAAGAAAAACACATAGGGATATGCTAACTAAAGACACCTGTCCGTAATTTTAATAATGAGTCATTTTCATTTAACAAAAAGTTTCGGATGTGCTATTGTAGACGAAACTACTACTAATCTCACATAGGAGGAAACCGTGCAAAAAAAAAACGCATGAAACGTTATGGAAACCGTCACGGAAACTCTGGAATCGCTGCTTATGAAGCGGGAGCTAAGTTTATCAGAATCCAGTTCACGAGCGGAAGCATCTATCTGTACACATATCAAAGTGCTGACAAGAATGATGTTGAGGAGATGAAAGAATTGGCGAAAGAAGGGGAAGGGTTAACAAGGTTCATCAATGATTTTCGGCCGGGTTATGCTAAACGAGAACGTTAACAGTCTTTGATAGAACATGGGGCTATAGTTCTCGCGTGCGAAACTCCGAATCCTTAAAACACAGAAACTTCACAACAAAGCAGGTAAAATTCACATGCCAATTAATTGGAGAGATCATATCGTTAGCACACCTGATATTTTAAGGGGTAAACCACGTATTATAGTGGATTCTACAATTAACTTTACATCTGAAATGTGAATCAACGCTGAATGCGCGTATGGCATTCAGCGGGAGGGAACTCCGATTCCCGACTATTAGTAGTTTCGTCGCGATTCGGAGATCGCTCCCGCCAAATGCCAAAAGCGCATTTGGCGTTGATTTGGCTGAATGCCATACGCGCATTCAGCGTTGATTCACAGAATATATGTAAACTTATTTACATAATTTACTATAAAGCACAAGGATTCCTGTAAGCCTTCTACTTGGATACTTGGCAGCAGGACATACAACAGATGAAATCATTGCAGAATTTCCTGATCTCAAAGAAATGTAAATTCATGCCTGTCTTGATTACGCGCGTGAGTTAGCAGAATTCGAGGAAGTCGCTTAATGGGATTGCGGTTATTTGCCGATCAGTGTGTTCCAGTTACTGTTACCACTTTTCTTCGTGATGCAGGTTACAAAGTATTGTCTCTCAGAGATTTCCTACCGATAGAATCAGTTGACTCGGTGGTGATTTCTAAAGTACAAGAGTTCAAGGCAATCCTAATTACCTTGAACGGCGATTTTGCCAACATATTAGACTATCCACCTGCAAATTATCATGGAATTATAGCTCTTCAAGTGAGAAGCCATCCTGAAGTTCTATCACAAATTCTGTCACGACTAAGAGATCATCTTTCAACCAATCCTGATATGGAATTCTATAAGGTAAACTTTTCTTGGTAGAAGGACATCGTATTAGAATTCGTCAATGAACAAGGCTAAGTGTAATCCAATCTATAATTCAAACTACTTTTATAGTGAAATCCAAAAATATGTTTACACTCCCTGGTAGGTGCGGTTTCTAACCGCACGATTTACACAGGTTCGGTTAGGGAACCGAACCATAGGCGTCAATTTAAGAACCATCTCTCTTGTGGGAGGGAAACCTTGTCCGTCCGATATTGTGTTATACACTTGTCGCACCGCTGGTGCTTGGTTTTGGTGAGGCAATTATTCTATACACCTGTCGCACCGAAATCAACGCTATGAATGCCTTTATGGCATTCAGCGGGTGCTAAGATGCAATTTGCCAAAGCCTCGGAGAGGCGAAAGGTGTATAGCAGTGTAATGTCTCTATTTATCAAGCCCCGGAGGGGCGAAAGGTGTATCAAATGCACAAATGTTACTCACTAAATTGACGCCTATGGTTCGGTTAGGGAACCGAACCTACCGTCATGTATAAATAATTATGGATTCTACTATAAGACATTAAAAACCCTGACACTCCTCTCAAGACCACGTAACAGTAAAAACCCTAAACAAAGCATATCTAAGCGGAGATTTCTCATGCCAAAAATAGAAAAGTGACTCATGTGACTGATTTAAGTGTTGGTAGGACAAATCAATATTGGATCACTGCTGCAATTGCTACGACAATCGTCCTTATCACTTGAGGGGACACCTCACCCAACTTCCTAACAAATCGCAGTGTATCAATACCGCGTAGTTGTAATGTATCAACTACAGAAGGTTTTGTAAGTCCATTTGTGGGATTCGGTTGTAGTTGGACATGCCAAACGTTTCCTGAAAAATGACCTTTCAACTCCGTTATTGGTGCAACAAGCCGAATCGGTAATGCGCCTATTGAATCAGAATTTACAACGATGACAAGACGCGTTTTTCGGATTTCTGCTCCGAGGGTCGGATCCAGATTAACTAACCAAATTTCCCCGCGGTTCATCAATGAAATCTCCTGCTTGCCATTCGGTACGTTCGTCGGCAGTCTGTTCATAATATGCTTTCACCTGCTCCGCTTGTTGGGATAGAAGTTGGTGCCGCTCTTCTGGTGAAAGACGCATGAAATCTGCTTGAGGCGACTGGGGTTCTACTTCTTTACCCGCTAATTCAACTAAAAAATGATAAACAAGCGGCAACTTAGTTTCTGGGAGTTTTTCTACTAACTGCTGAACTTGATCATAAGTGATCGCTTCCATTATGTCCCTCCTTATTAAAACCGTATTGTGTTATTAAAGACTCCAAGAGATTATACTACAATCTTTTGTGGAATGCAAAGCAAATCAGATTAAAAATCCTTGACACTCTTCTCAAAACAACATACAATAACCCACAAAACGTACATCTATGCGGAGATTTCTCATGTCAACAATCGAAAAAGTATTTGATGCTCCTGGGCATAAACCCAACGGATTACAAGCAACAGAAGAAGGTCTTTGGATTATCGACCAACATGTCAACCAAGTTCATCTTGTCTCTTATGATGGAAAAGTAAAAAAGAGACTGGAAACCGGTTCCGATAGAGGTAGCGGTATCACCCACACTGGTACAAACCTCTGGCTTGCATCTACCTATAGTTGCGAAATTTTGTCAGCCGATCCTGAAAGCGGAGCCACACTTGCCGCTTATGAAACGCCTGGTGCAGGACAGACAGGCGCACACGGCTTAGAATGGCGCGACAATAAACTCTGGGTAGCAGTGCCACCCACTGCCACTATCTATCAAGTTGATGTTGAAGACGACTTTACGGTGATTCATACCATCCCTGCTCCAGCCGATAGACCACACGGTATTGCATGGGTCGGAGACGATCTTTGGTGCGTTGAAACTAATCATCGCGCAATCTATCATCTCAATCCAGAAGATGGCAGCCATCTCAACAAAATTGAGATACCTGAACCACATCCTGAACCGCACGGCATGACCTATTGGAATGGATATTTCTGGTATTGTGATGCACATACAACTGCTGTCTGCCGAGTAGCACTATCCTAATGAAAACTATTGGTCGCCTCTTAATTATGGGAAAAAATTGTGCGGCGATGAATATGGCAATTGATGAAGCAATTTTGATCGCGCAGCAGGAAAAACCCAACCCAACGTTACGATTTTACGATTGGACAACACCTGCGTTCAGTTTCGGTTATTTTCAAAAGATTGCCGCAGAGATAGATGTTGAGGCGTGCCGTTCAGAGGGGATTGAATTGGTGAAACGGATGACTGGAGGAGGCACCGTCGTGCATGGATGGGATGTAACCTATACACTGATCCTCCCCCGCCAAGCAGGAGAAATGGGTGTTTCTGAGACCTATCACCTTTTAGGAAAAAGTCTCGTCAAAGCATTTGAGAAACTGACTATACCAGTAGAATGTTATACTGAAAAAGTAGACTCCACTCAATCATCCGAAAATATTTGCCTGACAAATCCAACCGAAAATGATGTGATGTGCAACGGCAAAAAACTTGCAGGCGTTTCGGTCCGACGCAACCGAAACGGGATACTGTTTCAAGGATATATCTCTTTGGATATGCCACCAGACCCCATTCTCAAACGTGTTTCAAAGCATCCTGAGATTCAAGAGATGTTACGCGAGAAATCTGCAGCTATAAATATGGAAGGACGTTTTATAAAGAGAAGTTCGCTTATCCAAGCAATCTGTGAAACATTCGAAGTAGGTATTACGTTTAATTCGGCAAAGCTAACACAGACAGAGAAGATACAAGCAGAGACTTTAGCTGATACAAAATATGCAACGGAAACTTGGAATTTTCACTGATACTGAATTTCCTCATTAGAACTGTTTGACTTTGACAAGATTTTATATTCAATGTAAACTTTCGCAAACTAAAGCACTGCTCATATAGGGGAAAACAATGGACCCGCTATGTTTAGAACACTGTTTGACCGAATCGGAAAAACAACAATTTGAAGACGACGGTTACTTCGTAGTTGAGGGTGCCGTTCCGCCAGAAATAGTTGAGAAACTGATTGTAGCTTTTGACCGTGTTGGTGCAGAACATCTGGGCAAAGACGAACTCCCTCCCGATGCAAGCTACAACATACTTGACTTCGTTGGTAGAGATGATATTTTTATAGAGATGTTGGATTGGCACACAACGTTTCCAAAAGTGTGGGGGATTCTGGGTTGGAATATCAAACTCTACCACTCACATTTGATTGCACTACCACCACTTCCACCTGAAGAGCGCGATAAACATAGACGCCTTGGATGGCATCAAGATAGCGGCAGACTCAACATTGAATTGGAAGGTGACCCGCGTCCGCGCGTGTCGTTGAAGGTTGCATATTTTTTGACCGACACATCTGTGCCAGGACGCGGCAATTTTTCCGTGATACCGGGCAGTCAAAAATCTAACAAGGTAAAAATGCCTGACGATGACAAGACTGACCCCGAAAACGCTACACCAGTTTTTGCGAAACCGGGAACGGCAGTCTTTTTCGACCGTAGGCTATGGCATGCAGTTGGACGTAACACATCTGACATCATGCGCAAGGTGCTTTTCTATGGATATAGTTATCGCTGGCTGCAACCGAGAGACGACATGACGGTGAAACATTATATGGAAAAATCTGATCCAATCCGTCAGCAGATTTTGGGGAAAAGCACTGGTGGAATGGGTTATACATCTCCCGGTGACAACGATGTGCCGCTCCGCGCATGGATACAAGAAAACCTCGGTTCAGAAGCAGTCGCACGTTAACAAAAAAGGGGCAGCAACACTATTAATCCGCCCTACTCAAAAAACATAAACTTTATTTACCAATCCCCTCTCCGATCATCCCATTGATGTGCCTTGACGACTTCCTCATTTAGTTCCGTGCCCCACCCCGGACGCGTAGGAATTTTCATAAAACCATCTACAATCTCTGGCGTATGTGTCGTCAAATCGTCTTTCCAAGGCACATCGTCAATATCAACCTCCATAATGCGAACATTTGGCAGCACAGCACACAGACTCGCGCTGATGTAAGTGGCGAGATGGCTATAATAGTTGTGCGGTGCGACATTGAATTGGTACACATCTGCCAAATCACCAATCTTTTTAGATTGCGCAAATCCATTCCAAGGTACATCTATCATAAAGACATCTGCAGCCCGTGCTTCAAAATAAGGAAGATATTCGCGCATATAATATAGATTCTCACCCGTACATATCTTTGTCGTTGTGGAATCCTTGATTTGACGAATTGCCTCGTGGTCATACATATCAATCTCTAACCAGAGCAAATCATAAGGTTCCAATATTTTCGCGATACGCATACATGCTTCAGGCTTAAAGTTGAAGTTCAAGTCAAGGTTGAGACCTACATCAGGTCCAATTGCATCTCTAAAAGTGCCAATAAGTGTTTCAATATGTCCCAGAAGCTCAGGCGTTACATTTCCATCGGTAGAGCCAAGTCCGCCACCGAAACCGCTAAAATAGACAGAAGCGGGATCTCCCGGAATAACGATATTAGTTTTAAGGGCTGTGAAACCTTTTTCAACCACTTCACGCCCTAATGCTGCGATGTCCTCCATTGTTCTTAACGGAGGCACACCTATGAGTTCAAAATTCCTCGCACGAGATGACCCACAGTGTGACCAGTAGACGCGCACATCTTCACGTGTCGGGCCACCAAAGAGTTCTACAACAGATATGCCCAATGCCTTCGCTTTTATGTCAACAAGCGCACATTCAATGCCAGCAATTGCCTTTGCAGCTATGCCACCCGGACTTTGCCGTGAACCGCGAATCATGTCCCAAAAACGCATTTCATACGCACGTGGATCGCGTCCAATCAGCAGAGGTGTTAAATCTTTAATAGTTCCTGCAACACCGTTAGGGTTTCTGCCATCGCTACATTCACCGTAACCTGTCACACCCTCATCTGTTTCCACCTTGACAAAAATCCAAGGTCGCCATCCTCCATCTACAATAAAAGTTTCAATATTTGTAATCTTCATAAGCCCTCGGAATTCGTTTAGATTAGAGGTTTACAACCTCTCCGCGCTGATCAGATTCACGCAATGCATCACAAACTCGCATCGTGTTTACTGCCACATCTGACCATTCTGACTCAAGGTTATCAGATTGCACTATTCCTGAAAACCTTTCAATCATATTGACTTCTTGTATGCAAGCACCCGTTTCGTGCTTTTCATTATCCGATCCATGTATCCAAAACCGAGCAGATTCTTCCGATGTAGGCACGGTAAAATCATCACAAACTAAGGATGCCTTTGTTCCAGCGACCTCAAACCACTTTCGGTGACTTGTATCAAACCCACAATCCAAAGTTGCGATACGATCATCTTCAAACCAGAGTATACCAGCAAGATTAAAGTCCACACCAACCTTGTAGCGCGCTGTCGCGAATACTTTTGTCGGCATCTCCTCAAATGCCCAGAGAATCGCACGAACACAATAATAGCCGAGATCACCAAGGCTCCCACCTGCAAGTTCCGGCTGAGTCCGTATATTATTGGTCTGAATTGTATTCCAGCAAAATGTGAAAGCTGCTGTGACCCTACGCATTTGCCCTAAGCTTGTTAGCTGACGTTTCATTATAGCGGTACGTTCATGATGCACCCACATGACCCCGTCCATCAGTTGCACACCATTTTGGCGACATGCATTCGCCATTATGGTCGCTTCATCAGAATCAGCGGCAAGTGGTTTTTCACAAAGGACGTGTTTGCCGCGTTCAGCTGCTCTGATTGTCCACTCAGCGTGCATTGAAGGGGGAAGCGGAATGTAAATGGCATCTAAGGATGAATCAGAGAGGAGGGCATCGTAGTTGCCATAAGCAATTGGAACATTGTGTTTTTGTGCCCATGCAGTTGCACGTTCCTCAGTGCGACTTGCGATGGCAACCAATTCGGCATTTTCAGCAAGATTAATGGCTCGGGCAACCTTTGTAGCAATATTCGCTGTGCTAAGTATTCCCCAGCGGACAGGTTTTTTAGATTCTGTTTTCATAAGTTTCCGTTTAATGTGAGATTTTTTCTTATCTTCTGTTTGCTATACTATACCGTATAAAGAGAAATTGGTCAAGAGATAGGAATTGCCAGATCCGTGCAATTCTAGGGTTATTCAGTTTTAAGAGTTTGCCGTTATTGAGGTTCACTAAAAGTTAATATCTAAGGGCGGTAGGTGCGGTTAGAAACCGCACCTACCGTTCTGGGGTATATAGCAGATGTTAGAAATTCGTCCGAAAAACCAAAACTAAATAAACCTGGTGCAATTCAATTTGACTTGCAACACAGCAATGGTATAATTATAATGTTGTTAAAGCAGAAAGCATACCCTGTATGTCATAAGTAAACCAAATATAAGACACGTTTGTGTTATCAAAGGAGTTTTATGAACATAAGAAACATCTCAACAATAACTATGGCATTCGCAATTATTGCGATATTTGTAGGTTTATCTGGCTGTGAACGGATTTCACAAATGGTTGAACCTCCCACTTCTGAAATGGACATATCAGATGGAGAAATTGCTATCGGTGTTGTTTTAACCCAGACAGGAAGAAACGCTTCCGTATTTGGAAAATACGTGGAAGAGGCTTTTGAATTGGCTCTCAATAAAATTAACGACTCGCAACTTGCAGGTTTGAATCTTAAGTTTATTACTGTTGATGATCAAGGCACCGTGGAAGGGGCAATCGAGGCTTACAATAAACTGATTAAAGATGATGGCGTTTCTGTTATCCTTGGACCCGTGACCTCTTCAGCGACCAAACAGACTTTTCCTATTGCAAAAGAACATCAGATTGTCGCAATAAGCCCGACATCAGCTGCGCGTAGCCTCAGTGCAATCAGTGATTTTACTTTTCGAGTGGCACTTACCACAGATGTTTTAGTGCCTAACGGTGTTGAAGCAACGCACGCGAAACTTAACTATCAAAATGTGGCTACATTATATGATGAAACCGATGAATTTTCCATTGATGGAGACAAAGCAGTACAGGAAGAACTTATAGCGAGGGGAGTTAAAATTCTTAGCACTGAGACATTTCGAGGTGGTGAAACCACCGATTTTACGGAGCAGTTAACGCGGATAAAAGCGTTAAATCCTGATGCAATCTTTGTCTCATCTTTACCGGGAGAAAAGCCTGAAATACTTCGCAAGGGCCACGAACTTGGTATATCCGCACCCTTTATCATTCGGACGTTAACTGACGCTGATGTTGAAGCCGCGGGCGAAGCTGCCGAAGGTGCTATAACTTTTGTAGGGTGGGGTTCTGCAGTTGACACACCGGAAAATCAAGAGTTTATAGAGAAGTATACTACTACGTACAATACAGCACCCAATAATTATGCTGCCCGTTCTTATGCAACACTTCATATTTTGGCAAGGGCGATTGCAAACGCAAAATCGCATGATGCAGCAGATATTCGAGATGCCCTTGCTAATATCAGCGACTTTGACACTATTTTAGGCAAATTCTCATTTGACAAAAATGGAGACGCAATTTATGATCCGAAAATCCTGATTGTCAAGGGTGGTAAGTTGGAACTCTTTTAGTAGTCTTAGTTCGGTAGGCATGTCCTTCAGGGCACGCCTACCCAAACCGCTCTAATCTATAAGGGGAGAACCAATCTACCCGCGCACCGTCAACAATTTCCAAAGTTGCCATTTCACCCACCAAAGGTGCTAAGGTCACACCACTATGCATCAACGCTATATATAGGTTCGGTACTGCTTCGGTAAATCCGAGTATTGGAAATCCATCAAGCGGCATCGGACGATAACCCACAGGAGTCGGAATTGCTTCTGCATCTGCTATCGTTGGTAGATAGTCTTTGGCTTGAGCAAGGAGTGCATCAGCATGTTCCTGTGAATCGTCTCGGTTTATTCCTTCTTGTGTTCCTTGCCCTATTCTGAGTGTCCCGTCAGTCAGTTGTCGTAGATGTAGGTGTTGGTAATTTTCGTTGGTCGGTGGTGCGTGAATGACTGCGACATTTTTTAAAACAGGGGCACACGGTGTTGTCTGAATAACAATGCCTGGACTTTTCTGTTGCGGAATATAGACATCAAGTAAAGAAGCCAGTTCAGTCGTTTGAACACCGCTTGCCAGAATAACGATATCGCATGAATATTCAGCATCGGATGTTTTGACAGCAGCAACTTTCCCGTTGTGAGTGACAAAATCTGTAACACTTGTTTTCGAATGCACAAAAGCACCAGATTCTTGTGCGTGTTGAAGACATACAGAAATGAATTTATCGGTTTCTACATGGATGTCTGCTTCAGAATGCGATGCAGCAAGTAAGGGATCTGGACTAAGTTCAGGTTCTAATGTTAACATCTCATCACGTGAAATGAGTCTGCACGGATATCCCCATGTTTGGAGCTGCCGGATACGTTGTTCTAATTGCGCTGCGCGTTCAGTCCTATTCTCCCATCGCATCTCACCGCCATAATGGAGACCGATATCTGCATCAAGTTCATGCGCTAACCGATACCACATATCTAAAGAACGCCGATTAAGTGTGTGGTAATCGCGCGGATCTTTCCCGAAAGCATTTACCCATGCGAAGGAGTGCCCCGATGCCCCAGCACCAGGAATATCGCGTTCAAGAACAGTTATAATATTTCGCGGACGAAGGGAAAGGTGGTAGGCTAAACATGCACCAATAACTCCAGCGCCGACAATGACAATTTTTGTGGTTTTTGCTGAAGTCATAAGCAACTTTTAAATATCGTGGCGGAAGGATTCACTGATTTAAGCCAATTGGATATTATCGTTGAGGTGGGAAATTCGTTGCCTTCACTAAAGGCAAACTATCGGTGTGCCACGACAATAAATCCTGTTAATCCTGCAAGCAGCAATTGAAAACCTGTTTGAAAAAACAGCATCAGAAACGGTTGGCAGAGCGAAATTAATCCTAAAACTATGAAACCGATGGATATCCGTTCACATATCAGCTTCTGTGAATAGACAATCGAGAATACAATTATCCCTGGTAGTAGTAAGTATAGTGCAGTGCTGGCAAGTGATGGAAAGACGGGTTGGTAAAGAAAGAAGATGCCGATACAAGTACAAATTGCCGATACAACCGTTGCCACCCGTATGGTTTTGGTCGTCATGCCAAACGAAATTGCACTTGCAAACAAAAGGTGAAACGCTGAACCGCGCAAAACCGAAGGAACAGGTAAATAAAGAAAGGCGAGTCCTATCGCTAAACCGATACCCGATAGTATGGCAATTCGTTGTTTATTTTCAAAAGCAATCCCTGCCAGAATCGCTGCGATGCTGAGCAGTACAAATGAGATACCCTTTATCAGTATACTACTTTGAACCACACGGTCCGGCACCCATGAGACGTTTTCCAGGTCTACATATAAAAAAATGCTGCTAACAAGAAAAAAAATGATAGTAATTAACTGATTTCGTTTCTGTTTTCTCATAAATCTTAATAACAAATCAGTATAACAAGTTGTATGTTCAATCACCAAGTTTGAATAATCGGTTTTTCCAAGTTTTCGGTTTTTCTTCTTGTAAGTTATTAATCTGGACCCGCAAATCAGCCCTTTCCTCTTGAAGTGATTTTACTTTTTTTCGAAGTTCAGTTACTTCATTTTCCAATTTTTCGTTATTTTCATTAAGGTAGGCAATGTGGACGACTTGGCAAATTAGGTTTTCAATTATTTCATTTGTAGGAATATTGTAACTAAGTTGTGTTATTAATGGTGCTAAACCATCAATCCTTAACTGTAGAACTGCCTTCGGCTCTGCATTTTCTTCTTCTGCAGGCGCAGCAACAGTACGTAGAAAAGGTTCAATCTCTGGATGTTTCCGATTCATTGTCTGTTTTATAATTTCCTCATCAACACCAATTACTTCAGCAACATCTGATGGATTCAAATAGAGTTCCATTTTTGATTTCCAAACCTCTTGTAACTTTTTCCGCTATGGAGGTTCCCCATTTTTTGTATAGATAATATCAAGTTTTGTTATGATTCTAATCTGTAACTTCCGTTTTTAGCACACGCAGCATGTGTCGTGCGTAACTCACTGATGAGATTCCAACAAATAGAAGAGCAACGCAGAGTATAGCAAAGGCAACCCACTCAGGGAACAAATCTGCTTGTATCGCATGAATAAGGTAAAGTATTACAGCGATCGACAAAGAGAAACTTGTACATTTACCCCACCAATTTGAACGAGTTATCATCTTCGCCTTATAAGCAAGATACACGTTACCCAACACAATTGCTATGTCTCGGAAAATCACAGCAGCAAATGCCCATATCGGAAATGTAGAATGTGATAGGACAAGCGCGAAGATTCCCGCACCAATAGCAACCTTGTCCGCAACGGGATCAAGAATATAACCAAGTTCCGAGTGTTGATTTAGCACACGCGCAAAGAATCCATCCAACAGATCCGAAACAATCGCCACACCTCCTATTACAACAGCGAGTGGATAATTTTCCGTGTAAATTATCCAAAAGAGGAGGGGAGCAATCAGCAGCCTGAACGTTGAAATCAGATTGCTTATATATAAAAAATCTCTCCCTGAAATATGGATCGTCCGAGTTTCAGTGAATTGGTGAATAGGAGCCTTGAACGCCATGAATCTCTTTGACCTACCGGTGTCTACACACCAATGTAAACGCTAACAAAAGTCGTGTCCTATTAATCATATTTCAATTATTTCGCGCTGACAATTGGAAAGCTATTTGTTGGTTCTGAATTTGCAGAATTTCATTTTCACGTTTGAGGAGTTCATCAAATGAGGAAATTTCCAAAAGTTCCTGCTTTTCATTGAGTGGAATGCGCAGACGTGTCCCAATTTGATATGCTAATTGCTGCGGATGCTCTGGATTTTCATCAGGAACTTGCCAACTAAATATCAAGTAACTCGATAAAGTTTCATATTCAATGTAGTGTTCACGTGTTTTAGCAGCAGTTTCTTTAAGACTTGTGTCTGGTTCAGCGTCTAACGTATCTAACATTCGCACCCGTCCGACTAAATACGGAAGTTCGTCCTTAACTTCTAATATCTCAAAGCGAGAGTGTCCAGATGTCATGATATTCATACGTCCATCTGGCAACCGATTAACTTCAACCAAATCAACTGCAGTACCAATTTTACAAGGTTTCGCTGCTTCCCCGGTCTCCTCACCTTCTTCAATCATTACAATCCCAAAAGACGATTCGTTTCTGATACAAAACTTCACCATTTCACGATACCGTTGTTCAAAAATGTGTAATGGGAGCAAACCACCAGGGAACAGCACAACATTCAACGGAAAAAGCGGAAGTTCTTTTTCTTCTACGTGATTCGGATCCGTTTGCATGCAAAACTCCTTTATTTATTTAACTAACATAAAATTCCTAATTTCTTCCGTTCCTCGAGTTGTTACTCCACAATGAACTTAGTGGTCTGTCTACTCTAAAATTACGATATAGGTCGCGATTCGGAGATCGCTCCTACCAACACCGACTGCTATTTATAGGAGGGAACTCCAGGGAATGCCAAAAGGCATTCATACCCAACAGATGCCAACAGGCATGTGGCGTTGATTTTGCCAAATGCCATACGGGGAATGCCAAAAGGCATTCATACCGTTGATTTGGCGCATTTGGCGTTGATTTGGACAGACGCCAAGAAGGCGTGTGGCGTTGATTTCTTGATTTGGATTCCCGACTATTGCAGATACCTATAATTTTAGAATAGATAAACTATTAGTCTTACTTGGACATTTTTATTGTTCCCCAAGTGAGTGTCAATTTCTCCGCAGGTTCCACAGCAAGCCCTACCGCGTCACGGTTCTTTTCAATTTCCGCTTGACTTAGACCGCGGTTGTAGATACGAAGTTCGTCAAGAAGCCCGCTGAAAGGAAGCCCACCGACTTTTCTGGCACCCATCCAAAAATTCTCACCATTATGTTTAAGGTCGCCTTCAAATTTTTTCTTACTATCCAACTCACCATTGATATAAATGATGGCTTCGGAACCGTCGTAAACACCAGCGACATGATGCCATTCATTTAGGGCAAGCTGCGCCACGCTGTGAAAGGGCCACGTTTCTTTAGCACCGTTCCAGATATTAAAATCAAGCCGTGATTGGTCTGACCACGCTATCACATACGTATTATTGCCCGACCGCGATACGCCAGCGATAATTGCCCAACCTGCTTTTTCAGGCTTTATCCACATTTCCAATGTAACCTGACCGCCAATTTCGGTTAAATCCTTACTTGCTCCACAGTCAACATGTCCCCCACTAAACTTGAGAGCCTCACCAACTTTACCGTCAACGACTTCAACACTCCCGCTGATCGTTCCATTGTTGGCACCAAAAATATCTTTAACCGTTTTATCTATGACCGAAGATTTATTAAAGGACCAATAACTCACCAACCCGTCGGTAATCGCCTCGCGGGTTAAAGCTGCGTTAGTAGCCATTAAAACAGTTGCTATAATGGTTAGAATAAATAATTGTTTCGGAGTTCTGTTAATCATTTGATCCTCCGTTTCGGAATTTTGAATACTATTCGGTAAGATTAAGTTCCCTAATTTACCTAAGTTGTCGCCTATTCCAGAGAAACCAAGTTTTCAGTCTCCATTTCACTCATATTCAACAAATTGGTTGCGTTTTCTCCTAAATCGTATTATTCGCATGTTTGGTTTTCAACAAGTCAAATCATAGTATTTGAGCGATATATATATTGAGGATGCATAATTATTTTTACACAAAAAACTAAATTTGTCAAGGTATATTTGAGTTAATGTATCAGAGCTATTCAATTCTCTAATAATCGCACAGGCTACATCTGTTTCTTCTTGTAGGAGCGATCTCCGAATCGCGACAAACCCAATGATAGTCGGGAATCGGAGTTCCTTCCTACAATACAATTAAATGGGAAAACCTGGCAATTGAATGGTTCTGCAATTATGTATTCCTTCCTGATTTACCCCAGTTTTTGTAGAGGCAATGCACATAAACGTGAGTTTGATAATAGATATTGAACTTCATTTTGCCCAAAAAAATCACTCTCATAGACCCGGTAGGTGCGGTTTCCTAACCGTACCGAATACAAAAATCTGATTTATCAAACTCACGTTATAATAAGTATTATAGGCTTTTATCCACCGCTGCCCAGATTTTTCATAATGGAGAAAACAGATACCATAACTTACACAGACGATGAACCATAACAATGTGTGCCGTGGCAGCTCTTGCCGTTTCAATCGTAAATGCCGAAAACCGAATAGTGTCTTTATATTTCGGAAACATTCTTCTATCCGCCTCCGCTGTTTATAGGTAAGATAGAGTGTGTATTTCGTAAACTATTTTGATACGAGATAAAGGGTTCTTTATGGTTTGTATCTCTCAAAACATAAAGATTGAGTTTGAGTTTCTCCGTGTTGTGATAAGATATATCAGGATAGGCATTTGTATCTTTTAGTGTTTCAAGTTTGATGCGGTTTCCTTTGTGATAAAAACAGACATTTTTACAAACGCGTATGACAAACTCAATACCGGTTTCCATCAAAGGTTTCATCAGATACCTTGCGCGGGCAAACCCCCTATCAAATACTAAAATCGGTCTCTTGACATTGGGTAAAGCGCTTTCAAACTGCTTGATGAACTGATAGCAAAACTCTTGAACAAGCACATTATGGTTCGGATAGACCATCTTGTCAAAAGCATCTTTTCGATAGATTTTCCAATAGATTGGAATAGCGCGCTTGCGGAATGGCACAGCGATAACGATAAACCTATAGTCTTGGGAAATGTCTGTTTCATCAATAAGCACAATGCGTGGCACACACCCTGTTTGTCATATAGCCACCATAAGACAAAGGCACACCATGCCCTATAGTAATAGGTTTCGGAAAGTTTGAGTTGATAAATCGGAGCAGTCGTTTTTGTTTCGTTTTATAATGGGCAACGTGAACAGGCAAATGGTTCGCAAGCGTGTTGATTTGAAATATTTTGATGCAAAGACTCACAAGTATGACCAAAATCAGATTTCTGAGAGCAGGACGCTTCAATACTGTTTTGAACCCTCGCTTTACTTGTGGTATGAGCATACGCAGATTACTTTGTTTGAAGTAATGTGTCTCAGTGGAATACCTCTAATATATATGCTATAAAACAAGATTATATGGTGATTCTACAATTAACTTTACATCTGAGTTGTGAATCAACGCTGAATGCGCTTTTGGAATTCAGCGGGAGGGAACTCTGATTCCCGACTATTAGTGGTTTCGTCGCGATTCGGAGATCGCTTCTACAGAATATTTGTAAACTCATTTACATAATTTACTATAAAACAGTTTTTCACACAAAACACTTTTGCACAACTATGATGATAGGCATACAAATATGGACTCTGAAAAACTGGGGTAAATCAGATATTTGAATGATGGAAAAATAAGGTGAGATCGCCACATTGCATTGATGGCAAGTTTAGGGGAGTATATTTAAAACAGATTAACTTTTTAAACTGAAACGATACGGAATGCGAAGGCGCTGACTAACGGCTGTTTTGCCCTGCATCGCTGGTGTGAATAACGACGATTTGAGTGCTTGAATTGCTGCTTCTTCACAACCAAGACCACTAATTTTTCTAACCTCAACGACCTGAATGTTTTGCGCTTTCCCATCTATACCTATTGTGGCTTCAAGAACGACTAATCCTTCTTGGTGCGTGGCACGAGCAGATTCGGGATATATCGGCTCAACTTTTTTAAGGAAGGTAGCGTTTTGAGTGGGTTCATTAATAGTCGGCATGTTTAAAGGAATAGCATCTATCTGTAAATTGTCTAAATCTGGTGCTGGCACATCCAACTTTCGCTCAGTTCTTTGTGGGAAAACGTAGGCAGATGAAGTATTAACTGGCTTTGTTTTAACTGACATTGCAATTGGGTATTCAATATCAGATAAAGAATTTTGTGGAGTATTCAGGGTGAAGTTTTCAGTTAATGTCGCAGCTTGGGTCAATGTGGTTTCTGGAATTTCAGTCGTTGTCACAGGTGTAACTGGACGCACTACTTGAGGCTGTTGACGATCCAAACGAACAGGTTGCGGCACAACTAATTTGGGGATATGTTGTTTAGTAGGAGGACGGATCGCAACAGGTTTGGGAGCGGACATTGAAAAAACATCAATTTGCATAGCATTGCTATTACTATCTGTCGTTTTAACGGAAGATAGACCGATAATTGATATACCTATCAGATGTAAACAGACTGACAGTATAAATGGCGTATTCGGTAAGAAGCTGCTGAAAAAAAGTTTTCCAATGCCAAAACCGTTATGCAAACTATGCTGATTCTGTCTTGTGAGAAATTTAAATTTGTTCACTATTTGGACAACGATGTTCATTTTCTATACACCTTTTGCTATCTCTTTCAATAAATCCTTTTAAAAAACCTGTATAATACTTGCTGTATCAACACAATTCCGTTTTATTTATGTTTATACTCTAACCATATTAAGCAAATTCCGTGCCATTTATTACATGGAAGGTGGAAACGCCCTAATTATTGGTTGATCACATTTACGGTAGGAGGGAACTCCGATTCCCGACTACATGATTGGAAACTCCGATTCCCGATTAAAATGATCGCTATTCGGAGATCGCTCCTGCAATACTTTGACAAAATATTTACATACCCAAAAAGGTTTGGTATAATATCGGCACAGAGTTGAACACGTATAAAGGATATATTATGAAAATCAAGGACATTCGCGTTGTAGAAATTACGTTAAATCCAAAACCAAAGACACCACGACGCACACCGAATCGTGCCAAAACATTCCGCTTAAACCGTCCCATTGACCGTTATCAAACACCAAATTCCACACACATATCACAAGCAGAATGGAAGAGACCTGCTTGCATTATTACGGCTGAAGACGGTACCTGGGGATTCGGAATTTCACTCTACGGTGGACCGGTCAGTCAAATTATCAGAGACCATTTTGCTCCTCATCTTGTTGGACAGAATTGCATGGCTACCGAAAAATTATGGGACATGATGGTGCGACTGTCAACTGCATTCGGTGCAACCGGTTTGACGAGTTACGCTATTAGCGCTGTTGATTGTGCCTTATGGGATCTCAAAGGGAAAATCCTGAAAAGACCGGTTTATGAACTACTTGGTGGACCTCAAAAAGATAAAATATTTTGTTATGCATCTGGCTTTGAGCAGGAATGGTATATGGAACTCGGATTCAAAGCGACAAAACTGTTCACTCCTTATGGACCAGAAGACGGATTGGAAGGTTTGCGAAAACTTGAAGAATTGGTAGCAAATACGCGAGAGATAATTGGTTATAACGTTGAATTAATGTTAGATGCGTGGACCAACTTTGATGTAGAGTACACGGTGCGTGTCTGTGAAACCATGAAGCCTTACGGCTTAAAGTGGATGGAGGATTACATTTCCGCTGATGATCTGGTAGGTTACAAAACAGTCCGACAACGGATACCGTGGCAAACACTCGCTACTGGAGAACATTGGTATCTGCCAACCGTCTTTGCGGCAGCAGCAGGACAAAGATTAGTTGACATTTTCCAACCTGACGTTTTGTGGTGTGGTGGTATTACTTCAGCAGTTAAAATATGCCACATCGCAGAAGCAAACGGTATCTCGGTGATCACACACGGCGGCATGAATTATCCTTATGGACAACATCTTGCCTTTGCTATACCAGCGATCACGTGGGGTGAACGTTCCGAAGGTGTTTCTGCACCGGGGGTGCCACTTGAAGAGATGGTGAAGTTACCCGGAACTGCAGTCATCAAAGACGGCTACCTTGTTCCGTCTGATGCACCAGGTTTCGGGCTTGAAATTGATGAAGCGTGGATAGAGAGCGTGAAGGCGTAAGTCACTTCTCTATTGACTGGAGTCCATTTTTAAAAAACTTGTATTTGGAAAGTAGGTCTTACTGTGAAGGAGTTAAATCTTCGCAAGGCACATGCAAGCGACAGTGAATTTACCTTTATGGTAAAAGAAGCGGCATTCCGTGAATATGTAGAACAGGTATGGGATTGGGATGATAATTATCAACGTGAAATACATGACAGACGGTTTGCGGCCCAAGATATTCGCATTATCCAGTTTCATGGGATTGATGTCGGTTTCTTGGCAATGTCCAGTACTTCTGATGCACTCAAGGTTAATCAACTCTTTATACTTCCTGAATATCAAGGGAGAGGCATCGGTTCTGCGTGCATGAGGCATATTGTTGATGATGTCAATCTTGAGCAAAAGCCTGTGGTGCTTCAAGTACTAAAGGTCAATACCCGTGGTATCGCCTTCTATAAGCGGCTGGGATTTACAATCGTCGATGAAAGTACTACCCACGTTCAGATGAAAAAATTGCCTAAATAAAACGGAAAACTGGAAAGCTGAGGAAGCCGAGCATTTCTGATTTATCTGTATTTGTTAATTACATATTCGTTTGGTGAAGACGAGCCATGGATAGAAGTGTGGAGGCGTAAGTCTCACTATTGATTTCTTTTATAGTAAAATCCGAAGATATATTCACATTTCAATGAACAACAATCCCCCACACTCGTGCTGGCGAGGCGAGGAATCATGCTGAATGCCAAAAGCGCATTCAGCCAATGGCATTCACATCGTTGATTACTTCCTAACCTCGCTAATGTAAAGGTAATTGTGGATTTTACTATAAGAGATTTTTTTCTTGTGGAAGGGAAACCTTGTAAGCCCGATTGAATGACGTATCAGCGTTGAAAACGCCTACCACAAAAGGTATTAGCTCCGCTGCTCATCCGATCCAACGGATTCAAACCATTTATGAACTCACTTCAGTTTAATACTGCTACCGGGTTAGCGCACTCGGATGATTCGGCGCCCTGTGAAAGTTTGACCAAACATATCAGTTGTGCGGACATAGATAACATGCGTTCCTTTGCGGTAATTCGCTGGGAGCTTCGCCTGCCAGATGTGTGTCGATTTTGGTACTCCGAAACTAAGGCGTTTGCCCCTTTGTGGTAGTTGGACCTCTTCCTTTAACATTGGTTTCATTGTTTCCCGTAGAGCAGTATGCATTTTCCGCTCAAGATCGTAGGTTTCGTCCCGCTTCCTGAGTGCTTGAAAGTATGGGTCTTTCTGCGGCGTGTAGGACATAGGTTTCCATTTCCCTGTGTTTCCCAGACGCATTTCAACCTTTGAAAGTTTAGTCCCTCCAAATATATTCACAAGAACATCAGTTTTACCTGTGTCCGCTTCTGCTACTTCCCAAGGTGTCCATATATTCATCTGATAATCTGCAGGACGACGGGCTGCCTTAAACCGAATTGAATATTGATTTCCACTAAATGTGAAAATACCATATCCATTCGGTGCACCATCTCGCATGGTTGTGTGTGGAATACCGATTTCATCAAACGTTCCCTGCCACCAGCTGCCTGATGCCGTTGCATGATTGTGGTGATGATGCGGGTCTTCGCCATGCCAACCATGTTCAGGTCCGATAAAATCATCATGTTGTACATGTGTGTGCGCGGACAGGGATAATGTATTGGGTCGGTCACCGAGAAGATTCATCAATTTCTGTACATCGCGCATCTCCGTCAATGGAATATGCATGGATATTACAACAAGCTGATCTTTCGGTACAAAAGCAAGGTCATTTCGAATAAACGTCAACTGCTGCTCACCTACCTCACTGAAGTAGATAGAGTTATTTTCCTCATCACGGGACCAATGCACATTGTCAATATTGATGAAATGGACAGGACCCCAATCATAAGAATAGCACGTGGGACCATAAACACGTTCGAATGTCTCATCGGCGAATCGGTCAACTTTAGCACGACGATTCATATCATGGTTACCGTAAACGTTGTACCACGGAATCCCAACAGTAGCCATCACCTCGTTAAGAGGATCGAATAAGTTTAAATTGTCACCTACCAAATCACCAAGGCTGAGTCCAAACACTGCATTAGTACCAATAACTTCTTCAACCACATCATGAGCCAACCATTCAATCTCTTGCATGTTATTGGGTTGTGTATCCCCGAAGACGAGTGCCTTGAAGGTGTCAGGTTCGGACTGTTCAGTGAGGGGAAAATCGATCGATTCTGGTAATGGACCTGTCGGAGCAACACCAGCATACTTCAGTCCTTCTGGTGAACCGTGCGGTTTGTGAATATAATAAAATTTCGGAAGGCGATTTTCATTAGTTGGTGTCATATATCCGCGAGGTTTTATAACAAAAAGTATGGTGTCATCACTAACTTTAAGTGAGTATTTCCCGTTGGCATCGGATAGGACAACATCCTGCCCATTAGATACGCGAACTCCAGATAACCCCTTTTCGTTGTCGTCCTTTACTTGATTTTTGTTTGTATCCAGAAATACAGTACCAGTTGCAGTTGAATCCGCTGCTACACTGATTCCAATCCAGGAAAAAATCAGCATACCGATTAAAACTGTAAGGTTCCATTGTTTGTAAACCATATTAATCCTCCTTAATAAAGGTTTTATTCCAATCCCCACTCTCGGTGGAGTTCGGCCATCGGTTTGTAACTCGCTCCTTTATTGTAAAAATTACCGAGCCAACTACCGTCTTCACGGAAAAAGAAGCGGTCATCCTTTTCTTCACGAGCGAGTTGGTATCGAGTATCAATGCTGATGCGATAGCGGTCAGAACGATTGGGAGCACTACTATGCATCATGTAAAGTCCAAAAATAATTACGTCACCCGGTTGAAAATGCGCTGTTGCCAACGTGAAACCAAATTTCTCAACCATCTCCCGTGGATCAGTGCTGAACACAGCTTCCGTCAAATCGCGGTCCATATCGGTCGCTCCATAGGTGGACTTTAATCTATCGTGTTGATGGGAACCGAGGCAGATGACGAGAGGCCCATTTTCCAGACCGATGTCCGTCAATGCGCTCCACATCGTGTAACGGTTCTGTGTGCCACGGCCAACATAAACGCTATCGTAGTGAAAATGGTTATGCCCACCCTTCGCCATGCAGCGAAGCCATCGCTTGTCAAACGTTATGACTGGACCACCGAGGAATTCTTCGTAGAACTGCATCGTTCGCTGGCTATCCACAACATCAAGAATCGGTTTGGCATGCGCCACTTCGGTTTGCCGAAAGAAACTAAATGTCTGATTCGCTTCCCCGATGATACCCTCTTCAACCTGAGTATCAAGCTTTAACCCACCTCTTTCTGCAATGGCTTGCAATGTCCAATGTGCAGCTTTCTCCGCATGCTCCCGCGGATGGAAACCCCGAATAAAGAGGTAGCCATCTTCACACATCCTTCTGTGCAGCGCACCGAGATTATTGAGAAGTGAGGTAGAGTCTGTAAATTCAACGATCTCCTTACCAAAATGGAAACAATGTTCACCAAACTCAAACGGTGTTCCTATTCGGATTTTTTCTGGTTTCTTTAATGTTATCATTTCTTTATACGGATAACGTTAACTCCACGGGGAAAACTGTTAAAGGTTGTGCTTTGCCTTCAGAAATATGGAATGTGTCCTCTATCCTCACTCCACCTGTTCCAGGCACAGAAAGAACGGGATGTCCGACTGTTACCGTCATTCCGTTACGAATCTGAATGCCCGAATCACCCGGATGGATTGTTGGAGCAGGTGTTTCTTCAAAACTTAAACCAATGCTATGGCTGATACCAGCAACGTAGAATTCTTCGTACCCGTTTTCAGTATAAACCTTCTTTGCTGCTGCATCAATATCTCGTATCTTTGCTCCTGGTTTTAATGCCGTTATTCCTGCTGTTTGTGCTTGCTTGTAAGTTGTGAACATATCCATCTGCTTTGCGGAGGGTGTTCCGATAACAAATGTCCGACACAGATTTGCACAATAACCCTTGTAACGTGGTACCAAGTTAAGAACGACAAGGTCACCTTCCTCAATAACTTTGTCAGACGCAGTCCCGTGCAGCCAGCCTGAACGAACACCGGAATTTACAAAAACAGGTGTTGCGACACCATGTCCACCCGCTTTCCGCATAGCGTATTCAACTTCCGCTGCAACCTCATTCTCCGTTATATTGGGTTTGAGCGTCTTGATAGCCGTTTCCATACCGATACCAGCGATTTCCGCCGCACGTTTCATGAGTGCAATCTCGGATACATCTTTGACCATGCGGAGTTCGTCCATAACTGAAGCAATGTCTACAACATCAACAATAGGATTTGCTCTCTGGAACATGTTCAATAGAAACGCAGGTGTTCCGAACCACATCTGTACACCGATTGTTAGTTTATCCTTATCACCTATCATGCCACGCATCACCTGAACAACATCTTTGATTTGTTGACCGACCGAAGCAAAAATTCGGACATCTTCAACACCTAACGATTCTCTGACCTCTTCCTCCTCTCCAGCAAAGGTGACAATGAGTGGTAGACCATCTGACGGAATAATCGCACGTGGTTGATATCGATCCTCTCCGAAAAAGTAGATATAATCATCATGCGTTAAGATGAGGTAGGCATCAATGCCTTGTTGTTTCATTCTCTCTTGTGCATTTTGGATTCTTTTTGTATTTAGCATGATAATCTCCATTGGGTGTTTTATAATTTGTGAGTTTATAAGTGCGGGGCAAGATATATAGTATACAATATGTAATCGACCCTGTCAAATTTTTGACACATTTTCAGAGACATTCGATTTTCGTCTTATTAACTGTTTCATACCACATTAACAGGATTTATCTTGTTTTATCGGAGTCAGGCAGAATACGCGTGAGGTATTCTGCATTGGTTAGGAAACCGCACCTACCGAGAATTATCGCGTTAATTTGGTGTTATGCCTCACCTCTATCTCCATACACTAATGGCAGATGTTCTTCATCCGCCAGCACGTCACCAGTCTTTAACTTCGCAAACACTTCATCGGGCAGTGCACTTTTCTTACCGTTAAATGTGGCATCCTCTGGCATAAAGAGCATTGCAAACGCTCGTCGGGGATGCGTTGTCATATTTGGACCCGCCGCATGAGCGATCAATCCGTTGATGAATACACCGGCTCCTGCTTTCATCTCAGCAGCGTAGGGTTCAATCTCTGCCCAATCTGGGTATTCGCGGAACAGTTCGCCGATTCCTACCTCTCCAAGAATTCCACCAACTTCAAAGCCGCAGGTCTTATGCGTTCCGGGCAGAAAATATAAACAGCCGTTCTGAACCGTTGTATCATCGAGTGCTATCCAGAACATGATCGCCTGATGCGAATAAAACGGGTCATAGGGATTATCAACATGGAAGTTCGTTGGATTTGCCCACGGTTGCTTAATCATTGCGTGGTCGTGATACAATCGCACGCCCGAAGTGCCAGCGAGGTCTGCTGCCATCCTACCCAATTCGGGGACGAGAATTAGTTGTTTAATCTTCTCGCTTGTCTTCCACAAATTGACACATTGAACAAAGACGTTCTTGTAGTAACTGTCTTTTCCTTTCTGATTATGATACATATCATCACGATTCATAAATTTTTTGACAGCTTCGTCTACTGCATCCTGCCACGATGACAATTCGGTGCTATTCAGGAAATCGTCAATAATCAGAAATCCATTTTCACGGTAAAATTTAATCTGATCGTCCGTAAGTTGTGTGTTCATGGTGTCTTAGGTGATCGTCAATAGGTGCCCTCAATCATAATTACTGGGTTGATGATCGCCGAGGAGGCGTCTTTGTCGAGTGTTCGCTTGGGCGAGAATGGATTCATCAAACTGAAACTTATTCAGATAAGGTGGGTATTTCTGTGTAATCATCCGCATAGCATAGTGTACCTGTAAAAGGTAACGGACCTCGTTA
Organism: Candidatus Poribacteria bacterium; assembly: GCA_965219695.1. GTDB lineage: Bacteria > Poribacteria > WGA-4E > WGA-4E > WGA-3G > MSPOR6. The sequence continues at coordinate 512,770 of CBDCOJ010000031.1, forward strand.
CTCGTATTGGCAGAGCCGCGATGCCAAACTTCGCTGCGAAAAAGCACCACATCCCCCGCATTGCATAAGATGCTCTCTTCACCCCGATTGTTCCACTCAGTTGCACCGTTTGGCGTACATCCTGAGAAATGGCTGCCTGGGACAAACTTCGTCGGTCCCAATTCTTCGGACATATCATTGAGATAGTAATGGGCTGTGGTGATAAAGATTGGGATTTTGACGCGTGGATCGGAGCGAATATCTGCAGGTAAAGAGATTGGCAGCCAATCGGTATGTAAGCCCTGATCCGGGCGTCCAGGTCCAGTTAACCACGAATGCATACCGATGCAATGGCAATCCTCACCGTGTGCTGCCTCAACGACTTCATAAACAGGTGATTTGTCAAGGAATTGGATATACATCGGGTCGCGATTAAAAGAGTTGCTGATAAGTTTGTGAAGGAATGCATCGCCATTTTGAGGTGTCTCGTCACGGTCATGAGACTCTGGGATTGCCTGTAATCGATCCATCATTGCACGCAATTCAGCGATCTCCTCAGCATCAAGCACGCTGGGGAAATAGACATACCCATCCCTTTCAAGTGCTTCAACTTGACTTTCTAAGTCGTCGTAGGTGACGAGTGATAGTTCCTTCGCCATATACGGTACTCCTTTAGGAATCTAAAATTGTCCAAAGTCTTGCAATTTAAGGCGTGCACTACTAACTGCCCATCCGCCCGAATCCTGCAAGGACGCACCTCAATCATAGTTGCTGGGGCGATGATCGCCGAGGAGCCGTCTCTGCCGAGGGTTCGTTTGGGCGAGAATGGATTCATCAAACTGAAACTTATTCAGATAAGGTGGGTATTTCTGTGTAATCATCCGTTTGGCATAGTGTACCTGTAAGAGGTAGCGGGTTTCGTCAGTCGTGTTGGCAGAACCACGATGCCAAACTTCGCTGCGAAAAAGCACCACATCCCCCGCATTGCATAAGATACTCTCTTCACCCCGGTTATTCCACTCGGTTGCGCCGCTTGGGGAGCAACCGGAAAAATGGCTGCCTGGAACAAACTTCGTCGGTCCCAATTCCTCGGACATATCATTGAGATAGTAATGGGCGGTGGTGATGAAGATTGGAATTTTGACACGTGGATCGGAACGAATGTCTGCCGGAAGTGGGACTGGCAGCCAATCGGTATGTAAACCCTGATCTGGACGTCCCGGTCCTGTTAGCCACGATTGCATACCGATACAATGACAATCGTCGCCGTGCGTCGCCTCGGCGACTTCAATAATCGGTGATTTGTCAAGAAATTGGAGATACAGCGGATCTCGATTAAAGGAGTTGTTAATGATTTTGTTGAGGAATTTGCCGCCATTTTGGGGCGTTTGGTGTGTATCCATGCACTCTGGAATCGCCTCTAAGCGATCCATGGCTGCTCGCAATTCTGCAATTTCATCGGCATCAAGCACGCTGGGGAAATAGACATAACCATCCCTTTCCAGTGCTTCAACTTGGCTTTCTAAATCGTTGTAGGCGACGAGTGAGAGAACTTTCGGCATTTTTAGTACTCCTTTTGAACAATAGCAACAAGCAATGTTTTTCGCTATGATATGTTAACTTTGGCGCGGTTGTCAACATTTTTATTCGCCATCAGCCATCTCAGTCTTCATCAATGGACCATGTGCAGTTGATATTACTATCCTTGTAAAATTGCTTGAGTGCAGGCTTATCAAACCATAGCTGCATCTCTTTGCTAACAATATGACCGACACTGCTCACTTTGAGGTAAAGACCACCAGCAGTCCAACCGGGCAGGATATTGTACTGTCCCGTTTGTGCAGCATAGATGCTGAGCAGTGCAAGTGGCTCCATCGCATCAAGGTTTGCGGTTCTATGGGTATCCTGCAGAAGTTCAGCGACGGTTCTCCCTTCATGTCCTTCCTGTAACTCAGGTTTATCCATAACCTTGCTGTGAAAAATGAAGTCATCTTCAAGCGTAAATAGGCCAGAATCCACATTTTGTCTGCCTTCCAGCAGATTGTCCCCTATTCGCTCCGCCATTGCCAGAAATTCTGATTTTGGTTCTACCCGATACAGATCCACCAGCGCGAAGATATAAGCGGGTTCCAGAGCAGTTGTGTCAAAATTGAGTATCGGTTCGCTGTTCTTGTCAGCACCGATGTCTCCAATGCCAAAGGCATTAAACATAGTGCGGAGGTAGTCCCTGAATGCACTTTTGCCCCCTGAAACCCGATATACACGCGCACAAACAGAGGTAAAGAGTGGCGTAATGTTTTGCGGCAAGAATGCGCCGCCTTCTTTCGCTCCAAAGTATAACTTTGCATCTCTGAAAGGCCCCTGTATCCGAAAATCTGTGAGGTCTGTTCCATCAATAACGATGCTTTTTAACGTATTGTTTTTCGGATCGTAGGAGGCATTTAGGAAACCGATGATGTGCTGCTCCACTGCTTCTTTAATGTGCGCCATTTCCCCGATGCGGCTGTATTTTTGGGCATTTTCTACGATTGTCAGCATACCCATCATCTGGGTAATAGTGTGGTTTAACTGATTGCCGACGTAGACTCTCGGTTCAGTCGCCTGTGGATATTTCCTGCCGAATATGTTTAGCCCTCGTTTGGCACTTTGTGGATGAACCAGATTAGGCCAAATCCCAGTCTCAGGATCTCGCTGCGCTATAATCAAATTTAAGAGGCGTTCCGCCCAAGTCCGCGGTGCCTCCTCGTGTGTTTGGTAGCCTAAGCTGTAACCCGCGTAAGCCAAATCCAGTGCCACACTGATAAACGAAAGGTCTCCACTGATGTGGGGTTTTTGGTATCCGTTCCAAGGTCTGTTCCATGTGTTAGCATGATCAACCTGCTTTCTGAAATCACCGTGTCGGTTGTAGTGTAAGGCATCCCAATCCTTCATATTTACTTCCCAAATGCCTTTCATCAGCATTTCGCCACGGTTTGCATCCACGGCTCTCAGCAATTCCCAATATGGATATACGTCTTCTATTTCGTGGACAACGCCTTTCATACCATACTTATTACCGGTTACCAAGTCTACGTAGCCGTGCCCGCCCCAATGCAGAACACCACTTTCTGGATACCAGTAGTTGTTGAACATGTATTCGGCGGCTTCTCCTGCGGCATGGACATATTTGCTATCACCGGTGAACTGACTTAAAGCGGCAAGCAATCGTAGAAGATTCTGCTGATTCTGAAAGAAACTCCAGACCGTAGGTTTTGGCTCGGTGCCTGAGCGGTGTGATGTCATTGATCTGGGTGCTTTCAGATGATCAATATGTAGGCAGTCGGCAAAGAGCGGCATATCTTTGCCGCTGTACCTATCTCTGCCGTATTGTATCGCTGTATCTGCGAAGAGACTGGCAGCTTTTAAGTAGCGATTTCCATCTATCTCGTTGGGACTCAACTGATCTCTGCCAATCCATCGATCTAATCCATTTACGCTCATAAACTCTCCATCCTACTCTGTTGATCGTTCCTTTATCACAAATACTTGAATTATATTACCACAACTATCTCCATTTTACAATCTTTTTAGTGTGGATGTGGCAGAGAAAAAATGCACTTCTTTTCCTATGTATGCTATAATTGGAAGAAATCGTGTCATTGATAGATGTTGTGGGAAGGGTTTGAGCCTCTTTAAAAATATAATATTATTCAATGTAAGAGAGGAGTAGTAAGATGAACGCAAGAAAAGGGTTGATTTTGGCTTTAGCGATCCTGGTTTTGCAGACGAATCCCGTTATGAGCCAAGTTGTTGAAGACGGACTAATTAGTTACTGGAGTTTTGATGCATCAGATGTTCGAGGTAATATCGTTAAAGACCTTGTAGGAGGCAATGACGGAACGATTGTTGGTGCAACTAAGCAGGTCAAAGGAAAATTCGGAGAAGCGTTTGAATTCGGAGGGGAACCAGATGTTGTTGACGTAGCATCGCCTGCCAATGGTAGTTTGGATTTTGATGAAGACCAAGATTTCTCAATGATGGCATGGATCAAGGTTGATAAACCACCGGAATTGGATGGGGGACAGTCTACAATTGTTAGCAAGGGAGATGGAGGTAACAACGCCAGGATCCTCTGGAAAATCATTGGGACTCAAGTGAACGTAACGATTGCAAACGAGGCTGGTGGTGGTCCGAAACTCGTCTTAGCTTCAGCCAAGGGAGTAGTTGATGGAAAATGGCATCATGTGCTTTTTGTTTCAGACAGGTCGGACACGACCCGCATCTATATTGATGGTAAGTTAGACGCTGAAGGAGGAGAGACTGAAGGCACAGATATTACCACAGAATCTCCCCTGTTCATCGGCGCGTCTGTCCGAATCGGCAAAACTACTCGTAGATATTTTGAAGGACTAATTGACGAGGTGGGCATCTATAATCGTGTGCTAACAGATAATGAAATCGAACGGAACTTCAATTCACAAGGACTTGCGGTCAGTCCTCAAGAGAAGCTCGCTATCGCATGGGGAGAGATAAAGGTTTCAAGGTAGCGTGATTTTGATATAAGAAAAAGGTTCAATGAATTATTTCTAATTAACAAGTGAAGTATTGTTCTTTCTCATCAAGGCAACCTAAGCTTACTACGATTCAGTCTTTTTCGTCCATGATCTAATGGCATAACCGAGTACAGCAAATCCGAAGAAAGTAAAAGGCATCTGCCACAGCAGAAAACTCATGTGCGTATGAATGTATGAGTGCGCTTTGAAGATTACGAACCACGATAACGGTGCCAGAATTGAAAACCATGTTGTCCAGATTAACGCAATGTGCTCCCGTTGTCGCTCCGCTACCATTTTTTTACTACGCCAAAATAGCAGCGCGGACACCGCCATAAAGAGAACTATCAGATAATAATAGCGTATTTTGAATAGGTGTTTCGTAACAAATGTATTTGTTTGAGAAAGATAGTTGTTGAAATCAAAGAAAATACCGTTCATGTAGGTAATGACCACCCCTATTGCCCCTGCTTCAAGACTGGCGGCATATACTGGTGGATAATCTTCGGGACTGGCATACGTGCGTTTTCCAAATGACCATATCACATGCTTAATTCCATCCATAAACCCATCCTTGACAGCACCGATTTGGAAACATAGCATTAGCATGCTCAGGAGAACTGCTACACCAGTACCGATCCCGGCTGCAAGTGCCCATTTCAAACATTGCTGCCTGCTCCACTTATCAAGGATAGCGTAATAGATACACGGTGTCATCATCATTATCAAGGTGGTTGTAATATACTCGTAACCGTTGATAAAACATTTAATGGACATTGAGATGAAAATCAATATTCCAAACCAGAGGTACTGACGGTTCTCTGGAACTCTGTGGCGTTTAAGGAAGTACAGAACGACAATCATCGGCAGGTAAAATGCCCATAGACTCCACCATAGATTCTTTCCAAAGACTGTCAACCATTGAGATAGCACTGCTGAACCAATTACGAATAAAGCAGACAAGAGACCAAATTCCTCATAGAACCAATCTATAATGAATGTTAACGCGATTGCAGAAAGTAAAGCTGTCAGGACATAGAATATCTGTAACTTAACTTGAGGAGAGAATGGGAGGAGTCTATCAAGTAGACTAAAAATCATCCCTTGACCACCAGGTTGTGAATTGTAAGTTGAAAATTTTTCAAAGGTGAGATTATGAAGATAGGCTGTATATTGAGGCGTCCTTTCTGTTGGAGGTATCCACTCCGCATCAGTAATTTTCGCTGTCCCCCATCCATTTAAACCACCAGCCGAGAAGATGCCATCTTGGCGTGATTTAACCATTCTTCCCATAATATGGCTTTCGGTGTCTTTTTGATGATTGTCAAACCAGTTTTGATCTGCCACGCGCCATAAGTTAGTGTAAAACCCGAAAAATAGGAGTAGGGTTGACACTACCCAAATGGCAATCTTTTTTGTGGATTCTGGTTGTTCGAGTTCTTTTAATTTCATCTTAAGTATAAAAAGTTACAATACCCAGTCATAAGGACCGGGACCTGTCCGACGGACCATCTTTGCGATCTGCTGACGCATCTGTGTTATGCGGTTCTGGTGTTCTGCATGATCAGCAACGTTGTGCATTTCATCTGGGTCTGACTTTAGGTCGTACAGTTCATCTATATCAAAACGGTTGCGAATATATTTCCAGTGGTCATCTAAAATCATTACATGCGCAGCCAATTCTTCTGGATCGTCTGCATTGTGATAGATCGCATCAAAACTGGCGATTTCGGCGAAGATTGGTTGATCCTCTGGTTCTCGTCCGTTCATAATCACCTCTGCAATTGATCTCCCATCAATTGGTGTTTCGGGTGCCAGACCCGCGAAACTCAGCAAGGTCGGCATCAGGTCAACACCTGCCAATGGCGTTGTGACTTGAAAACCGGATGGCAAATGGTTCTGCCATGAGAGTAAACACGGCACCCGCACCGAACCCTCATACATCAAACACTTCTCTGTGTAACCATGGTCACCGAGCAGCTCTCCATGATCGCTTATAAATGCAACAATCGTATTTGTCTCCTCAAGTGCATTCAGCAAACGTCCAACCTGGTCGTCAATGTGCGTGATTAGGGCGTAATAGTATGTCATCATTCGGCGGAATTCGCTGTCAGTGACCATTGCTGGAATCCGAAATTTACCACTCTTCTGAAATTCAGGTTTCCCATCAAGCGGATCACGAAAAGAGGAAGGTAGCAACATATCCTCTTCTCTATAGTGTGTCAGAATGTCAGGCGGCACAAGGATACGAGGATGCGGGTCTTTGATACTGGCAAATAGGAAGAATGGTGTATCATCATCTTGTTGCTGAACAAATTCGAGTGAACGGTCTATTGTCCAAGTGGTGCGCTGTTGGCGAGGGTCTGTGACTGTACCAAATTCTAAGATATTGCCGTACTTTGTCATTCCCGCGGCACTTGAGCGATAGAGGTTTTCAACTCCTTCCGTTTCAAAATAGTCAAACAACGGGTCAGGATAATCTCCGAGGTAACGGTAGGCACACCAAAAATCTGTAAATCCGTGTTGTGGACGATGATCATCCCCTAAGTGCCACGGTCCTACGATACCACAGCGATAACCAGCCCGCTTGAGTACATCCCCGATAGTAGTACGGTCGTGAGGCAAGTAAGCACCGAACTCACCTATTCTTTTGGGTCCATAATTCCGCAGTTGTAAATGTGCATGCGGATAGAGTCCAGTCAACCAACTTGCCCGTGCGGGAGAGCAAACCGGGGACGCACAGTAAGCGTTTTCAAAGCAGACTCCGTTCACCGCCAGTTGATCCAGATGGGGCGTTTGAACGATAGTACTACCAGCGAATCCTGCAGCATCCCATCGCATTTGGTCACACATAATCAGGACAATATTGGGACGAGATGTCAACGTGCTACTCATCTGGCTGAAATCCTTCTTCTGAATGGTTGCTTTCCAAGGAACATTGTAGATATTAGAAACGGTTTCATTCACTTAAATAATCGGCATATCTCTTACCATTGGTTGGCTGGCGCCATCTTCCAACCCGTTACGTCTGCCTTGATGTCCCCACCGATGCTGTAAAGGCATATTCCAACGTCTTCCGACTTATGTAGTTGACTCTGTACGACTGCCTGACGTTCATTGATAAAGACTTCCACGAGTGCTCTGTCAATGAATATCCGTAAACTCAAATCCTCTCCCGCGTTCAACTCGAACGGGGCAACGCCATAAGGTTGGGAACTACCATACGGTTTTGGCTCTTCATTGCCATCACCTATCGAAATCGTCTTCTCATCGGCTGAATAGAATATCTCCATCCCATTCTGATTGTCTTTGTCGCAGAACACTTTTACGCCATAATCCTTCGCTCCGGTAGGTTTTATTGTTACATTCAACTCAACCGTGTCGCCTGATATTTTCTTCAGCCTGTAGTCCTCGCCGTTTTTGACCGTAATGTCCTTCTCGACCGTTTTGTTGTAGCGTAGACACTCAAGCTCACGAACCGGTTTAATACGTACAATTCCGTCATCAGGTAGACTCAACTCCCAAGGCAATGAGAATGCACAACTCCACAAAGTATTGCCAAGGTTAGACAGTAGACTGGTAATCACGACTCGGCGTCCATCTGGTGTGAGGAAGGTCTTAGGTGCCCAATAGATCGGTATGCCGCGATAATTGTTGGTCCAACTCATCTTGGTATGAAAATCGGGCGTAAACTTGTTATCCTTCCATTCCCCCAGATAGTACCGCGCCCCCCAGCTATGGCTAATGAGCAGCATCATGTGCCTGTTGCCCAGTTTGAAGAAATCGGTGCAAGAATGATCGTGATGTTCAAGTCCCGGTAACTCTTTCGTCATAAATTCACCGAGAAATTCCCACTTTTTAAAGTCTTTTGAGCGCATGAGTGTTGTTCTTTTATACCAATTACCTAATCCTGGCCGTGTATCCTCCATAGCGTGATCACCAGTAAAAATGTAATAGTAATCTCCCTCTACCCAAGCAGTCGGATCCCAGAATGTCCAATAATCAGCATCCCGTGCCTCTTGCGGTACATCAATCTCTATCGGTTTAGACCAGTTCTCCAAATGCTCATCTGATGCTTCTATGTATGTTGGACGGCCGCCAAATATACCGACAAAAATAACCTTCTTGCCGTCTTTGGTAATAATCGTACCGCCCGTTCCACAACCTCCGCTGCCCAATGCACAGTCCCCACGTCGTCGCCAATGAACAAGGTCAGTACTGGTGAAGTGACCGAAAGCGTGCTCGTCGCCTTTTAACATATAACCGAAATGATATTGACCTTTCCAGTAGATCATGAAATTGGGATCCGTCGAATAGTTCCTTTCGGTATCACCATCGGAATTAACCAAGTGATATGTCGGACGAGTAGGGTCATGCATCAGGCGTTGGCGAAAATCTCGAGCGATACGGACAGCTTCGTTGTCCATGGTAAACATGTGTCTATCATCTCGATCGAAAACTATAAAAGTGTCTTCTTCATTCTCTTTTTTCGCCGCAATGTTTCTAAACTCAGGAAATTTTCCTGCCCGATCATCCCACCAACCATCTATCGAGAAATCATACCAGCTGAAAGGTTGAATTGTAGAAGACTCGTTCGGTCTCAATTCCTTAATCTGTTCTTGTGTCAAAGCCTGTGCATAAATCCTTACGTCTTTAACCTTTCCTTTGAACGATGTGGCGTAGTTAGGATTTAGATTGACCGAACCGATTACCAGTTGTAGATAGGGACTGTTTAAAAAATCAAAAGGTTCTTGGATAGTATAGTCGGCGTACACTTCCCCGTCACGGTAAATGGTGACCGTGTTGTCCTTGTAGACAGCGGCCATCATCATGAACTGTCCGAGGATAATTTCCTGCTTTGGATTTTGCGCCAGTTGTTCGGGGGGTTGCGTGCGTGTGTTATCTTCGCTGGCGATGGACCACTTTCCTTGAACATCCTCTCCGAAAGCGAGTGCATCATACTTTTCAGCTGCCTGCACGGTAATCACGCTGCAGTTTTTGGGTGCTTCCTCATCAAAGCAGAACCAGCTTACGAGCGTCTTGTCCGTCGTTTTGTACATAAGATACCTACCTTTCAGTGTCTGTGTCTGATGCAAAATTTGCTGTGGCAGCAAATGCGGTACCGAGGCACAGTCTAATGAACCACTATCCGCGTTTTTCACCCGGTTTTCGATACTTAGAGGAATAGCTATCCCCTTCCGGATCGTACGAAACGGATACCTGTCCATCTTCCACAACCAATCGTGGTACAGTTCGGTGACGACCATCTCGTTCAGGTCCCCGCATTACAGCAAATTGCTCCTCGGTCATATCTTCAACCATATCCCCCCATCGGTCTTGTGGATCAACTACACCACCACCCCAATTGACATTTTTAGATTGATACTTAATCAGGACCCCACGTCTGGGGATTGGATTCTTCCACGCTAAGGCACCGTGTGTGCAACCGCCATCCATAAAGAACAACACATCACCTGCTTTCATAACAGGTTGTACTACTAAGCCCATCGTATCATCACACGTCCGAATGCCGCGCGGCATGGAGTACTGCGTCTTATGAGACCCGGGCACACATGCAAAACCACCCAGTCCCGGCTCCACATCGCGTAATTGCCAAGTAATTGTGACGGTTTCAGCATAACTGCGACCGTTCTTAAAATAATAACCGCGTGATGGGGTCATCGGTTCATTGCCATCGTGTAGTGCGTGCCCCGATGTACCTTGAACAGCGCAGAACACCGTCGCGCCACCTGTTCGATAACCGCTACCGCCCATCCAATTCAGTCGCTGCACCACAGCAGGATGCGCAATCATACGTCGAAATGGTGCGTTGTAAGGATTAGGTAAGTCTAACAATCCCGACAGAAGCGGACGACCTGTACCTGCTTGGCTTACTGATCCTCCAGCGAGTTCACTACCTACGACGATCCGATCTTGGAATTTGTCAACCGCCTCATTTGCCTCCGCAAGCCACTGCTCATCCATCAAACCACGTACTACCAGATATCCATTCAGATCCCAAAAGAAAAACTCTTTCTCATCAATTCCCGAATCAGGGTCACGGACATAAATAGATGGGTGAATGACGGATGAATCTTCCTCTACCCACGTCTCTTCGCCATCTGTATTTATCACAGGTGGTGGATTTGAACCTTTAAACCCAGGTCTATACATGACCGCCTTTTGTGCAGGTGTTGCTTCGTCCGCCCATCCGGGCAAAGGTTCGGTTTCTGAGTGAGGTCCGATTGGATTGGATTGAATAGCTGCACGCGCAGCATACTTATAGGTAAGCAACCTTTTCGGTGTGGTTTTCCACGGGCGAAGACCTTGGAGCGTAGGGACCGCGAGTAAAAATAGATCCCCTGCTTTCAGTGCTGGTTGCAGCACCAAACCCATATCATCAACGCCTGTTGCTAAATCATTTGGCGTTTCAACATTGCTCTTGTGGCTCGCCTGCACAACAACCAAACCACCGTCCCCTTCTGCGACATCTTCCAATGCCCAAATTGCTTTCACGCCTTGGCAACGCCTACGACCATTTTGTTGACGATATGCTAAGGATGGATTTCTCGGTTCATCGCCTCCGACAAGCGCTGCGTCTACTTCACCTTCTCGCTGTCCCAACAATTGAGGGGCTTGATCAAGTCGGAATCCGTGCCCCACGATCTGATTCAAATACCACACTAATTTAGGGTGTACCAGTAGATCACGGAACAATTCGCGATGTGGACTGTCTCCACCTAACAGTGTTTCACTTTCTCCATCTGAATTTAATGCGTCATTGAGTGCCGCTACTTCTTCTTGATTTAGAACACCCGGAATGTGTAAGTAACCTGCCACATCAAAAGCATAATTTTCCTCATTACTCATTACTTCGTTTTCCATTTGTCCCTCCAAAATATGCCGTGACTATTTCCCAATTGATGAGTATTATACCAACTGCTTACTTGACGGTCAATAAGATTCAAGGGTGAATATAGCACCATAATGCTAATGTAGCGGTGTCAATTTCTACACTTTACGCACAGAAGCATTCAATTCTCCAGTAATTTCACATTTTATCATAAGTCTTTTCTTGTAGGAGTGATCTCCGAATCGCAACCATCATGATTATTAGACATTATAACGTTTTAATTGTATGTTGTTATTGGTCTTTAATAAAATCTAAAGTTCGTAGGTCCATTAGTGTTTAGACTATATTTCGATCTTAGTATTGTCAGATACTTACGATTAAATCATTATGATGTCTATTGTCGGGAAGCGGAGTTCCCTCCTACAGTAAAAATGTTACGTAACGTGAGTTTGATAATTAGATTGAATATAGATGTAGGTTGGGGTTGAGGCACGAAACCCAACATGAAACGCTTTTACAGACTGGAAATGTTGGGTTTCACCTTCGGTTCAACCTATAAGTGTCAACTTAAGAAAAAGTTGCAGGTTTATCTCTTGTTGGAGGGCTTTCTAAGCCCGATATTTGAAATTCAATCAGAAAAATCGGGTTGAAAACCCCTCCAACAAGAGGTGATTTCCTTAAGTTGACACCCGGGGAATGCCTAATGGCATTCATACCGTTGATTTATGGGTTTCACCTTCGGTTCAACCCAACCTACGGGATTTATCAAACTCACGTTACGTAACTCTCCGCAAATTGAATCTCTGCCCCAAAATTACACACTTATCTCTTTCCCTTTAAATTCGCTTGCTAAAATTTATGCAATTTGCTACAATCCTTATTTAGAAATTTGGTGCAGCTGACCACCAACATATCGTAAAACAGTGCATATAGCACTATTCAAAAGGAGTAGTTATAGAAATGAAACGCTTATGTATAAGTGCAGTCCTGATTCTAATGATTGTAATGATTTGGATGCCCTTCCATGTTGATGCACAACACTCTTTAACCATTGTCTGGGCAGAATGGGATCCTGCAAACTATTTACAAGAACTTTCTAAGGACTTCACCGCAGAGACAGGAATTGCTGTTGATGTAGTACAGATTCCATGGGGTAATTTTCAGGATAAAGTCTTCACCGCATTCGTTGGGAAGAGTGACCTTTATGACATTGTAATCGGTGATAGCCAATGGCTCGGTAGGAATTCTGTTGGCGGACACTACATAGATATGACCGATTGGATTAATGAAAACATAGATGTTGATTCAATCTATGGACCTGCTATGACCGCCTTTGCTGAATATCCGAAAGGCAGTGGGAAATATTGGGCACTTCCAGCTGAAGTGGATGCAGCAGGTTATGTTTATCGGAAAGACCTCTTTGAAGACCCTACAGAAATGAAGAATTTCCAAGCAAAATATGGGTATCCGCTCGCCCCTCCGAAAACATATACCCAACTCCGAGATATTGCTGAATTCTTTACACGACCTGAACAAGACCTATACGGTATTGCTACATGGTATAGCAAACAATATGACGGAATTACAATGGGATTTCAGCAAGTGATGTGGAGTTTTGGGGGCTCTTATGGCGATCCCAAAGACTTTAAAGTTAAAGGACACATTGATACTAAAGATGCAGTCAAAGCCCTTGAATTTTACACAGATTTGCTCAAATTCGCACCGCCAGATGCACCTAACTACTATTGGCAAGAGACCTTAAACGCCTATATCTCTGGTAAGGTTGCGATGGGGATGAACTATTTTGCATTTTTCCCTGGGGTAGTGAACGCTGAAACTAACCCGCTCTCTCATGATAAAAGCGGATTCTTTGTCGCACCTGCCGGCCCAAAAGGACATTATATTAGTATTGGTGGACAAGGTATGTCCATTTCTGCTTATTCGAAAAATCAGGTTATTGCCAAGCAATATATGAAATGGTTTCATGCAGAAACATGTCCAAGAAAAATGGGCAAAACTGGGTGGATTTACTCCACATAAAGAGGTTCTGCAATCGGATACTTTCAAAAACGCCACACCGTTTAACAAAGCGTTTGCCGCGAGTTTCCCGTATCTTCGTGATTTCTGGGCAGTGCCGGAATATGCTGAGCTATTAGAAGTTTGTCAGACAAACTGGAGTGAGGCGATCACCAAGATTAAATCTGCAAAAGATGCTCTCAATTCTATTGCCCGCAAACATGAGGAAATCTTTGAGGACGCAGGTTACTACGACGATTAAGTTGATTGTAGACATATAACTTATTTGGATTTTTGGATGGGCGCGCTATATAAGCGCGCTTTTCCTGCTATAGTGCCTGCAGGGTGTTACAGACTAACAAAAAAATATGCAGACCAACCGCTTCTCTCGTGGAATGAGCGATTACCAACTTAAGATGGCGTTCATCATGCCAACGATGATATTGCTCATCTTGATGAACATATTTCCCCTCTTGTGGTCGCTCTATTTGAGTTTTCATCGTTACAAAGCCTCTATGCCAACAGCACCGAAATTTATCGGGGCACGTAACTACGCTCGGTTACTTACCGATCCTGAAATATGGGGTTATTTTCGGACTACTGCCTATTTTGTAATTTTAGCAGTAACAGCCCAGTTTCTAATCGGGTTTGGTCTTGCACTCCTATTAAATCGCCAATTCCGTGCAAAAGGATTCGTCACAACACTGCTGCTACTTCCGATGATGCTATCACCAGTAGTTGTCGGACTCTTTTGGAAGTTTATTCTTTACTCAGATAATTCGGGATTGCTAAACTATTTTCTTAGTCCTATACTTAAATCACCTATCGGATGGACAACAGGACCCGAAAGTCGCAATGTTAGCTGTTGTCATTGTTGACACGTGGATGTGGTCACCTTTTATGATGTTGATTGCACTTGCCGGGATTGAGTGCGGTACCGAAATCCCTCTATGAAGCTGCTGATGTGGACAGAGCCTCAGCCTGGTTCAAGTTTAGATGGATTACGCTACCGTTAGTTTCTCCGCTGCTGCTTATTGCCCTCCTGTTCAGGACTATGGACGCTTTCAAGATGTTTTGACATCGTCTTTGTGGTTAACAAACGAAGGCGGTCCTGGTACTGTTACCGAAACTGTTTCAATGAATTTATATAAGCTTGCTTTTCGGAATTATAACACCGGCAAAGCGTGTGCTATGGCATATATTCTGCTGATTATTATTGTGGCACTGAGCAATATCTACGTGAAATATCTAAATCGTGTGAAGGGGGAAACATAATACGTTGTGGCAAACCCGTCAGTAAAAAGAAAGACATTTGGATACTACCTTATAATGGTGTTAATAGTCTTCGCTGTTATCCTCTACATCCTCCCGATTTACTGGATAGTAGTAACGTCGCTGAAATCACCTGGGGATATTAACACGATAGATCCAAAGTTCGTCTTCAATATTTCATTGGAAAATTATCAAAAGTTGCTACCCGAAGAGAATGTACCGGGCGTAACCTATCTCTTTCTGGCACAGACGCTGGGCGGATTATTCCTGTTCGCCTTATTTTCACTGGCGAAACCTATAATGTTGCGCGCCAAACTGATTAGAAACATAGGGCTGATATTTAATATAATTTTTGTCTTAATGTGTATTTATAGTTTTTTCGGCACGCAACCCATCCTCAGTCGATTACAAGTTGATGTTCGTTTTCACTTTTTTACACTGATAGCCTGTAACGTAGTTGCCTACCTCCTGTTTGTACCTTGGAAGAAAAAGATCGCTGCAGCAAACACCATTTCTGGTGGCGATCTACTTGTTGATAAAAAAGAGTTATTTGCATTTATCATTCCAGTCATTTTAGCCACGATCGGCGTTTGCATTGCTTTAGCAAATGGTGGGTCAAAGTATTTTTATCAGTTGCTCAATAGTATAATTATCGGTGTTGGCAGTACTGTGCTTGCAGTTGGATTAGGCACACTCTCAGCGTATGCCTTCTCTCGGTTCAAGATCGCTGGCAAAGATGACCTCCTCTTTTTTATTCTCAGTACCCGCATGCTCCCGCCAGTTGTTGTCGTAATTCCAATCTTTTTAATGTATAACGCGCTTGGACTGCGAGATACCCATTTTGGCATGATACTGCTGTACACGACTTTCAATGTTTCGTTTGCTGTTTGGCTTATGAAAGGCTTTATTGATGAAATCCCGAGAGAATACGAAGATGCTGCACTTGTTGATGGATATACCCGCTTTCAGACCTTTTTGAAAGTCGTTTTACCGCAATCCGTTACAGGAATCGCAGCAACTGCGGTATTCTGTCTAATTACAGCGTGGAACGAGTTCGCGTTTGCACTTGTTTTGACTGAAACAGGTGGTAGAGCTGTAACTGCGCCACCTTCTATTCAAAGTGCTGTAGGTTTAGCAGGCATGGACTGGGGAAAAATTGCAGCATCAACATTCGTCTTCCTACTTCCAGTCGCAATTTTCACTTTTTTGATGCGGAGTCATTTGTTGCGCGGTGTTACCTTTGGTGCCGTAAAAAAATAGTTGATTCTGCCATTTTTTCATGGTAAAATTTTAAAGTACTTTGATACCCTATCAGGCGTAAGTTCGAACCGCATATCAATGCCGAATCCAATCACGGCAAATGCGCGTTAAAATTACCATTAAAACCCTTACGGCACGCGAAGCGCGCCTATTACCTTTAAACGCACATCTAATTAATATTAAGTAATTCACTAATATTTTCTTGTAACTTATACCATTTCTAAAAAATAACTTCTTTTAATGAAATAGGATGTTCGTAGTCGCGAAATTCATTGCGCCTCTTATATTTCTTTTCAAAAGAGAAAATAATTCATAGAATTGGTATTACTTTGTAAATATCATTCCAAATTGGTATTATCGGAGGAATCAGATGGCGAAAAAGAGTAAAGTGAAACCCCCAAAAATCTCTATAGAAGAATGTACACTCAAAATGCAAGCACATATCCATCAACTTGGTTTATCTACAGTTGAAGACTATAAAACATGGTGCCAGCAGCATAATTTTAGTCGTGGATTGGAAAAAAATACTCGGCAACTCCGAAACGAACTAAACATGGTAACCGCAATTAATGCATCCGAGATAATGGCAGAGAAGAAGAAAGCACGTAACTTGAATGAGATTATCCCAAAGATATATAACGGTGAATTGCAAAGTCACAATCTAAGGAAAGGAACGGCTAAGGAAATTGCACTTGCTTTTGAGAGAAGCTATTATCCGAAGATTCTTTTGAAACTTCTATTGTACCTTGAACAAAACTCTGATCTCTTAGCTAAAGAACCTACCTATATTAAGGGAATTGAAGCAATAGCAAACCATTCTGAAAGTTGGATTCGTCCTCTTGAGACGTGGCAAGTCAAAAGACATAACCGTGATCGGCAGTTTGCAGAACTTCTACACCACCTATTCGTGGCTTATGATGTCCCATCTTTCATGGATCGTGTTTGGTTAACTGAAAACGAGACACATCAGAATTGGTATATACATATTGGGGCTGGACAAAATATCCGAACTGCTCCAGGGATACCGGTTGCGTTGACAAAAAAGATGGCACACCATTTTCTTTTGGCACCAAAGCAGTACAAAGTTGAAGAAGCAATTCGATGGGGACAGGTGCATGCACTCGGTGGGGATAAACGGTTAATGGACGCACTCCGTGGAACGCGCATGTTAGGGAATTTCAAAAACGATGGTTTTTGGTTGAATGTAATCCGCTTCTTTATTGCGAATCCGATGTTAGACGTTAGTCACGTGCATCCGATTATTGATTATATCTGGAATCAGAAATTCGAAAATCAACGGGTGTTTGTTGAAAGAGGAGTCGCTGAGGAAATCGATCCGCCGCAACCGAACTTTAGTATGAATGGGAGAACACCTAATACTCTGCTTCGCCAAGTTAATGAATGGCATCGACAACTCGGTAAGGTAACGAAAGGCGGACACTACCAGTGGCCTCGATCAGAAATCGGCGAATTCCATTTCCGAGTAGGAAGTGAGAAGAAGGGGAACTTGAAATTCTGGCATATTCGGGAACTTCTTAGCACAGACGAGCTCATTTATGAAGGTAGAAAAATGAATCACTGTGTTAGTAGTTATGCAAGGTCATGCTACTCTGGAAAAAAGTCAATTTGGACAGTAGAGTCGGAGGATAAAAATGGAAGACACAAGGCTTTGACAGTTGAGATTTCACGCCCCGATAACCTCATCCGTCAAGTTCGGGGTAAACGGAATCGGTTACCAACGCTGTCAGAAAAATTCCTCTTAGAAAGATGGGCAGCAAACGAATTACTCGAAATTGCTGAATATCTAAGGTTTGAATAGCGTTGATTCTGAATACAATTATGGTAAACTACCTATCAGTATTTTGGCACGATAAAATCCTTTATCGTTACTGAACCGAAAAGGAGGCAACACAATGGAAAATCCAACGACTGTCCAAGAAATTGTACAGCGATTAGACAAACTTACCCCTTGGCAACAGAAAGGTCGTCTCATCCCCGACAACGATATTTGGATCGCAGCAATTGCTATGCAGCACAACCTAATCCTCGTTACACGAGACTCACATTTTGATGAAATCGAATCACTGCAGATAGAACGTTGGTAAATTCAAATATATCAGGACTTACGCACAGACGGTAGGCGCGTTTTGTAAACGCGCTGATAATTCAGAATTTTGCTGAAAATTACAACATTTTAGCCATAATTATTGCAAAAATCAAGAAAATTGCGTAAGTCCTATATATAGTGGACTATAGAAATAATTCTACATTTCCTCTGTAGGAGCGATCTCCGAATCGCGACAGAAACTTAGGAGCAGTCGGGAATCGGAGTTCCCTCCCGCCAAATGCCAAATGCGCATTTGGCATTTGGCATTTGGATGGATGCCATACGCGCATTCAGCGTTGATTCACAGTTCAGGAATGTAGCGTTAATTCTAATCTCTACCATATAACAGAACTTCCCCACAACCTTGTAAGACAACAATTATAAAAGTAGACGAATTCAAGTGAACCCGTCTACTTCTTAAGTGATACCTAACCTATTTCTTTTCCCGGTATTCACGCAATAGCGCGTTAATCTTATCAAGAAACTCTTGCGAATATATTTGACCGACAAGCGCGTTGTGAGTTTCAGCAGCGATAGCGTCCCAAGCCTCAAGTGAACTTTCCTGAAACTCAACTATCTTAATCCCTGCTTTCGTTGTTAGTGCTTCAATAGATTTTTCGTTATCTTTCCGAATGTCCGCAATCAACTTGCTCTGATATTTGTCGCCAGCGTCACGCAATACTTTCTGTTGTGTAGGGGTAAGTTGATCAAACTTCTCTTTCGTAATCACTGTAGCACCAACACCGACACTGACCGGAAGGTTTGTCATGTATTTTAATTTATTGCCCCACTGCAGTGCTACAATGACGTAAGGTGAAGCAGTTAGCGCATTGAGTTGTCCTGAATAGAGGGAAGGTAACACTTGTGTAACTTCTCTGGGGACAGTTGCTATATTCGCATTTTTGTAGAATTCAAGGCCAATCCTATCGCTTGTTCGTGCCCACATCTTGACGTTTGGCGACTGGAGGTCAGCAATCGTCCTAATCGGATGATTACTGAAAATGTAATAGAAACCAATATCCCCCATTCCGATTAAAACATAACCTGCCTCCAAGAAGGATTTTTGTAAGTCTTCATAGAGAAAGTCGCGCACATAGTCAAGTTCTTCGTAAGTCTTGAACAATCGGGGCAATTGAAAAATCAACACATCTTCTTTTATTTCACCGAGTCCCGTAGCAGTCATCGCACCTGCATGAATGAGGCCATTTCGCATCTTACTGATTACATCAAGTTCGTCCCCCATTACCCCATTCGCGTAGAATCGGAACTTAATACCACCATCGGTTTTGGCTCGTATTTCTTTTCCCATCGCATCAAAATTGTTCATCCAAGTAGAGCCTTTCGGTGCCAGTGTGGCGAATTTAATTGACTCTACAGCACTTACAGAAATTGGTAACCATAACATACCTAATATGATTAGAATCACACTCGAAATACTTGCGGCGTAGATCTTATTGCTTATTTTTTTATCACTCATTATTCAATTTCTCCTTCTTCCATTTCTAAATCAAAAAGTTCATCAATTTGAGAGAGCCAACGTTTTGACCGAGACTTTGCTAACGATGTTGCTGCTGCTTCGCCAGGATATATGTCGGACGGTGCATCAATGACTTCCTGTAACGATTTCTTATAAAGTTCCACATCCATTTTCGGATAGGCGTAGTATCGCGCCAGATAGAACTTACTCATCAGGAATCTGCCATCATTAATCTCATCAACCTTATCAATGTGTTCCTTTGCCCTTTCAGGATCACCACCGATTGCTGGTGATCGGTCACCGTAGTAGACAGCATAGAACAGATGTGCACTACCGAAATAGAAAGTTTCGTCTAATTCAAGCACACGCCGCATCATCAGTTCAACACGAGCAAGATCAATCACTTGCATCGGGTCATCTTTCTGCAGGCTAATACCGCGTCCGACAGCATAAGCTGCCCAGAACAGCGGTTCTACATCTTCCTTTTTCACCCTCTTAAGCAAATTTTCAAACACTTCCATCCCAATAGTTCTTGCTTTAATGAAAGTTTTATTTGATTTTGCGAGTGCCTTGAACGCATACATCTCGGAACGTGCGTAGTGTTCAATGGCTTGGGCGCGCATTTCCGCTGCTGTCTCAAAATCACCTGCTATCTCCGCTTCTTCCATCCTATCTTCAATAAATCCGCTGTAAGATGAAAAAGCACGGGCAGTTTTAACAACCAGCGACTTATTTCCTAACTTAGCTAACCGCTCGAGTGTCTTGAGGTTTTTCTCAAGGGTGGTTTCTACCACCGCCAAATCGCCCTCTTGTTGAATTTTAGATAACTTACTTAGACCACATCCACCTACGAGAATAGGTAGAAGAAGTAAAAAACCAATTCTAAGAAAAAACTTGTGGTATATCATTTATCGAATTTACCCCTATCAGTGTTGTACGTCCAATTGTAGACGCAGTTATTGATCCCAAAAGTACGATATTCACGAGTTGTGCTAAACAACTTTATGTAAAATATTATTTCACATAAACAGAACGTTTTACCCGTGTTTCCTATTGGTTGATATGCTCTTCAGTCCGGTAGGGACGATATGTTTATAGTACAAAACCCAAAATCCGTAAAAAGAACAAAACATTTAGTTAACTGGCACAAGTCGCTATAATACCTTATGTTGCTTTGGACAAAAAAGGCAACACAACAACTGTACCGTCGACTCGCCCCTCTTCAGTTTCAATTTGAATTTGACTGCCGTGCTCTGTAAATGCCATACGTACGTATCCTAAAGCAATCGGTTGTCCGAGTGTAGGGGAATAAGCTGAACTTGTAACCCATCCGACTTCTTTGGCACCATTGAAAATTTTTGAGTGCTGTTGCCCTGAATTTTCACCATCAATTTCAATCCCACGCAATAGACGGTTGGGATGTCCCCGATATTTCATTCGCGCCACTATCTCTTGACCGATATAACATCCTTTCTCAAAATCAATGGCGTGTTCTAATTCCGCCTCAAGTGGGATAATAGAATCGGTTAATTCTGTTCCATATCTTGGCGTGCCTGCTTCAATCCTGAGCGACTCAAGTGCATCCCAGCCAATAGGAACGACATGAGGTCTTTCAGCTATTAACTTTTCCCATAGTGCTTCCAACGCATTAATTGGAGTATAAAGATGGTATCCATATTCTCCGACAGTATTGGATCTCACGCAAACTGTCCGCTGGTTATCAATTTCACAAAATTCGGAGTGATACTCAGATAAAGCACTCAGATTC
This sequence comes from Candidatus Poribacteria bacterium, assembly GCA_965219695.1. GTDB lineage: Bacteria > Poribacteria > WGA-4E > WGA-4E > WGA-3G > MSPOR6. Next base: position 534,034 of record CBDCOJ010000031.1, read on the forward strand.
TCAGTTTTCAAGACAGATTGAACGAGTTCAGGCGATTTCGGTCCGTAAACAGCAATTGCCCCTATCTTATCCGTTTCCAGAGCAAGTTCTACATCATCTGCAATAAGGTACTTGTCCAATTCTGTAAAAGCATCTTCTGCACATTCAGAAGCAGTGCTGATGTAGATCGCATCTTCAAGGATATATACGTTCATATCAGCGATAATTTTACCACGATTTGTTAAAAGTGTAGCATAATTACCCTCGCCAACAGATAGGTTTTCAACATCATTAGAAATGAGACGGTGCAGAAATTTTGCCCGATCCTCTCCAGTTAAAGTAAGAATACCATGGTACGAAATATCAGCAATGCCGACATCGTTTCTAACGGCTTTGTGCTCAGAAATTGCATCGGTAAAATGGGTCGCCAAGTTCCAACCCTCATGTCTTTCAGCAAAGGTAGCACCAAGCTTGCAATGGATTTCATATAGCGGAGTTGTTTTCATTTTATCTCTTTCTGTATTGCTGATTGTGCATCTCTGAGATACTTTCAGATGTCTTCATAATTAAAACATTCGTGTTAAACGCCAAATTAACTTTGGTGTACGTAACGAGGATTCAATATTAATAGGATATGCGATTTCAACACCAGTGCTCAAAGGTTGAAAATCTCCAGGTGGACTAATAAAAATTGAGAATCCAACACCTATTGCAGTTTTCAAATGACTTAGAGAAAAATCTAACAAAGGGTTTTCATCATACTGCCACACCTGTCCAGTATCCAGGAAAGTGCTAAATGCCCATCCAAACGCTGCATCCGTGTCAATGTTTATTCGGGTCTCTTCAAAGAATCGATATTCAATATTGAGAAGAATTCGCTTATCTCCTGCAAAAGTGTTAAAATTGTACCCGCGGAGCGTAGTAGCACCTCCGAGATAAAGAAGACGTTGTCTTGGCAAAGGCGCGTCTGAAAAATCACCAGAAACCCGTAAATTCAATTGATGTGGTCCAAACAACCTTGTATAGCGAACTAATTTAAATTTGTATAGGTTAAATGTATATTCACCGCCAAGAAAACCTCCTGCCATGTCAACCCCGAAATGTCCGCGCCATCCACGTTTTGTTCGTTCATTTGGCCAAGGTAATAGATGGCTTCCAACATATTGTTGACGTTTAATTGTGGATCTTCGGTCTCGTGTGTCAAAAGTATATCCAAGAGAAAGCATCTTCAGATGTCCACGATCAATTCGGGTATTGTCAGGCTTAGGACGTGTACGGTCAAAATAACTCCAGTCAGTTGATTTGAACAAATTATCGTGGTCTTCTTGGGTGAAGTCAAGCCTCAGTAATGATGATGTTCCAAACGTTTGAGCGATCCAAATTTGTTCTCCCTTACGTTGATAATAATTATCAAAAGTAGTGCCATAAACCGCAGCACTCAGACTACTATCATAAGGTAATAGGCGAAACGCATTAGAACTGCTATCTGTTACCTTGAATAGACCGAAACCCATTGTCAATGGGAAACGCCTAAAAAAACTTTTTTCAATTCCAAAACTATAGTTCCAAATATTGCTCGAAATTCCGCCACTAACAGATCCAAAGAGTTGTTCCTCACCTGTAAAATGTGTCGTAAGAGTTGCCCCCGCACCAAGAACAACCCCATGAACACGATTGAAACTAAGAATCGGATACCATCCGGGGCGAAGAAACGGTTGTTCTTCAATATCAACAATTAGTATATTTTTACCACCTTCACGTTGTACACGCCAATCACGAATTGATTTAAAAGCTTCGTTACTCTTACTGAGTTTTTTACGCAATTCATTGATCCTGGCTTGTCCCAGTGAGTGAAAATACACACTTTCAGTATTTAAATTGAGTGCTGATATAAGTTCAGAACGTGAGATTCGACGGTTTCCTGTAAACCGGATTTCATCTAAGTAACCTTCGTTAACATTATATTGCAGCACATCATTTATAAACTCGTGTGTAACTTTAACAAATGGAAAGCCGCGGTTCACATAAAAATCGGCTATCATTTGCTCTTTCAACTTTAGGCTTGCTACACTCAAATAGTTTGCGTTTAAGTCAAACCAATTCTTGATGAAAAGTGCTGGAAAACTTTTATTTCCTCTGATTCTTATTTGCCTTGCAAACTTTACTGGTGTCTCGGTTACGGCGATTTGCACAGTTACTTCCAAAGGTTCAATGTTTGGAAGTTCTTTGGATTTACTGCCATCGGTGCTGTCAGACTCCACATCTCTGAAAGAGGAACTGGACAGACTGATTGGTGGGGATTCCGCTTCATTGGTTTCCACGACAGTTGTTTTTAATTGCACCTCTTGGAACCAATCAAAGTGTTCTAGCTCTGCAATCAACCGAGACAGTTGTTCATTTGTAAATGTGTTCCCAGGTGCTATTGGAATTCTCTTTAACACAACTTCCGTTGGAATCGTTTTGTTCCCCTCAATTTCAACAGCAGTAACTTTGAAATTTTCCGAAATCTCAAATGTCCCTGAGGCAGACGGTTGGTCTTTTACCAATTTTAAGGTACCCATCCCCTCTTTCCAATGGGGCCACCATGGATACTCTTCATCGTAAATCGGTAACCAATAACTGTACTCACGATGAACAGTCCGTTTAAAATCTTCAACACTGCCCCGTTTTCCCTGTGCTCTACGGTGCACATTAAAGAGCCACGTTATTTTATCTTTTTTGTCCACCGAACTACGCGGAAAAGCAACTTCAAAACTCCAGAAATTAGCATTAATTTGGGTCGCAACTTTAGCATCCGAATTCCATGAACTGTCTGCTTTGAACTTTTCTATCGATTTATCAATTATCTCTCGTTGCACCTCAGGTGGAGCGTGTCGAAAGTTGGGGAATCCTACTTTTTGTACCCACTGATCAAAAGAACCTCCAATTGGGTTTATAATAAGATGTGGATAACCATCAGTTTCTGGATTCATATCAAGCAAAATTTCAACGGAATCATCTTCCCATATAGGTGAATCATGTTGTGTTTGCGAAACACGGGGCACTCGGTAATTGGCGAAGTATGCTCTACCACCAATATAAAGATTTTGTGCATCCCATAATAAATAAACATCTGTCAAATTCTCTGCCGTTTCGGTACCGGTTGGATTCTGAAAAGGAGAGAGTTGCGCGGCATTTAACCACGCTTTTTCAGATAAATTGCCGTCAATAATCGGAGATTGTGAAGTTAGCGGGATCGGTTGTACAACTTCAGAGGGGAATGTCTCTTCCAATTCTGTCGATTCAGCATTTTTAGATCGGCTGCGTAATCTTGGATTTGGCAATACTGAAATTGTATTAGTCGCTGTTAAACGGAGTAATGGTCCTCCACCGTTAATGATACCTTCGTTATCGTCGATTTCTGCGGGGAGATTAATAACATAATGTCGTTTTTCACTTTTTAATTTCACATCAGCAGCATAATTATTAGGAAGAAGTAGTCCTATATTTCCTTTTAACGCAGTTAAATCCAGCGGCGCAGCAAGATCATCAAGTATAGTAAGGTCAATTGAACCGTTGTCCGTTTTTATTTTATTTTCTCCTGGAGCCAACAAAATTTTGCCGTGAATGCCGCCGGACTTTACCTCAACATGATAGCTTCCCAACGTTTCATCAAGATGCACCCGCCCCATTTCATTTGTAATTTCTATCTTTCCGCGTATATGATGAATATATACATCACCCTCCTTTACTTTCAGTTGAACTGAGACATCTGGAGGTGTGTTAATCACATAACTCAAATGAAGGTGTTTTTTTATCTCTGATTCACCTCGGTTTTCAATTTCTGCCTTAGATATTTCTGCAGGCAGTAGTGAATTCAACTGAAGTGTCCCATCTTTTTTTCTGCCGATTATGGAGATATTTTCCAAAAAGTTTTTCGTGAGGACAGTGAAGAGAGGATTATGTTCACGCACACTTTTTTCAAGTGTAACACTGATTTTATCTTTGTCTTCTTCCTTGCTGTCTATAGCGATTATTCTAACGTTCCCTGGTATATCTAAGTCGAGTTCAATTCGATAGACATCGTCAAAACTGAAAGTTTCGTAAGAAGTTGGAATGGGATTTTGCGGTTGCTGTCTGAAAAATGTGGAATTTGGTGTGTCTGTTGTACCATCTTCGGCAGCTTTCATCGGTTGCGCGGAGAGACACGTTCCCGAGAATATAAAACAAAACATTAAAAGAATATATTTTAACTTAATCAGAAAACGTAGAATAATATTGAGGCAATTAGAGGTATGAGGATATAAATCTGCAAAGTTGTTTGGTATCGTATTAGAGGCAATCATATAAGTTGCAGACAACATCCCAAAATTCCTCATTGATTTTGATGAAAAATGACTTGACACTATTAAAATAATACTTTATACTTATTATTAAAGTCAAGCAGTTTATTGCATTGGTAACCCAATATAGATATAATCGTTACCGTATGATAAATAACAAAACTTATGGTAGGGTTGCCGTCCACAAACCAGTTATCATCGGAGTAATTTGATGTCCAATTCGCTTACAGAATATCGTTTTTCTTTTGGTCCCTGGAATATACACGAGGGGGCTGATCCTTTTGGACCTCCTGTGCGGGAGTCATTCAGTTTTGATGAAAAAGTCGAATCTTACCGAGACCTCGGCTTTGTTGGAATCCAGTTTCATGATGATGATGTCGTGCCTGATATTGATGAAAAGACGCATGCTCAGCTCATATCCCGCGCCAAAAGTGTGAAAACACAAATTGATAACCACGGTTTGACCGCTGAAGTGATAGCACCACGATTGTGGGAATCACCGCTGACAATTGATGGTGCTTTTACCTCAAATTCTGCTAAAGAGAGGCAGTACGCTATTGAACGTTCAAAACGTTGTGTTGATATTGCCAACGAACTTGAATGTAAAAATTTTGTATTATGGCTTGCCCGTGAAGGTACCTATATCCGGGAAACAAAAAGTTCCGCAGATGCTGTCGGTCAGATTCTTGATGCAATAAATGTATTGCTTGATTATGATCCCGAAATTCGGATTTTGATTGAACCGAAACCCAATGAGCCGATGGATATTGCTTACATCCCAACAATTGGACACGCTATAGGCTTGGCTTATGCAAGCACAGACCCTGATCGCGTGGGTGGACTCATCGAAACCGCGCACGCTATACTTGCAGGTTTAGAACCATCGGATGAAATGGGTTATGCACTTTATCATAACAAACTGTGGAGTGTACATCTGAATGATCAGAACGGTCTTAAATTTGATCAGGATAAAGCGTTCGGTTCAGCCAATTTACGTCGCGCATTTAATCAGGTACGAGTGCTTGAAGAAAACGGGTACGGTAAGAACGGAGAATTTGTAGGATTAGATGTCAAAGTAATGCGGACACAACCGCGCGAAATTTCCACAAAACATTTATTGAGTAGCCGCAAGACGTTTCTCAACTTACTTGAAAAAGTGCGGACGTTTGACAGAAAAGTGGAGCAGGAGTTTATTACAGCGAGAGATTACGAAGGTTTAGATTTCTACATACTTGAACACTTACTCGGGGTATAGCTATCCAGCACCCTGATATTCCCAACCTACCTTGCAAAAACTCAACCCCATCTCACTAAATTTATAGGACGATTGAGGAAAAAACGAACATGACAATGGAGAAGAAGTTACTATTCCCTGACAAACCACTATTTGAGGAGACAGGCCCCTGTTTTCAATCTGTTCTACTCGTTGGTCCTCCCGGAGTCGGTAAAGGCACACAGGGAAAACTACTATCACATGTCCCCGGTATTTTTCACATTTCAAGCGGGGATATGCTACGCGAACTTGATGAAAATTCTGAATACGGACAACTCTTTCATAAATATGCAACAAAAGGTAAATTTGTTCCGGACGAAGCTACGATTAAAATATGGAAGGAATATGTCTGGTCTAAAATAGAAGAAAAGGTTTATAATCCAGAAACTGACCTGCTTGTTCTTGACGGCATCCCTCGCAGCATTGCACAAGCCGAATTATTATCTCCGTATATTAATGTTATTCAGATTTTATTTATGGTCTGTGAGGATCGGGAAGTTATGTTTGAACGTATACGCGGACGGGCACTTAAAGAAAATCGTCATGACGATGCCGATGAATTAGTTGTTCGCGACCGATGGGATATTTATAAACAGCTAACTGAGCCGATGATAGATTACTATCCGCAAGAGACGGTTAGAATTGTTGACGCTGATGCTATTCCAGCTGAAGTATTGCATAAAATCTTATCGGTTTTAGTTCCAATTCAGAAGAAATGTTTTTCCCCGCCACATCTATAATTCACGACTTATCCAGAGCACTCACTCAAAACCTGAACCAACATCGTATGTGACGCAAATGAATGGAATGATTTCTTGCACGACATACACACAAACTTTGGTTTCACATCCCAACCAGAAAAGATTAGGAGATAAACATGCATTTTCAGCAAAAAATCAAATATATGGCAATCGGTGCTATATTCACAATAGCAGGATATATCCTTGCTATATTGACAACCGGTGGAATCTCTACACAAAATGCAACTGCACAACCAGACAACGATAAGGTAATTCATGATGTCATAAAGTGTAGAGAATTACAAATTATCAACAATGAAGATAAAACAGCTATACGCTTAAACACCCATAGGAGCGGACAAGGTGAACTGATAATTTATAACATCGACTTAAAAACAGATGGTGTTTATCTTAATGGTGGCGGACTAACAATTTACAACATTAAAGGCGTTAGGGTCGCCCACTTAGGTGATATAATGGGTGTTGCTTGTCTAAAACTTAGTAATAGCAAAGGTACGGAGGTCGCTAAGATTGAGGCATTAAAACAAGGCGGATCAATGAAAATCAGCGATAACCAAAGTGAAGGCGTTAGTGGCATAGTGGCAGGCGATAATGGTGGGTACTTATTTATTGGAAACAACGCAAACAGACCTGTTACTGCTATAGGGGTAGAGGAATATGGGGGAGCAATGGTTATTTTTACTAACGAAGGCGACCTTGTTGTCGGCATGCGGGCAGACAAAAACGGGAGTGGGATTATACAATCATATAAGGGAGCGTGGAAAACCCACTAAATATGTTAACAATCATTCAAATCATAGGTGCTATTTGCTTGTCATCATCGGCATAATATTTGAGGGCGAACTCATATACAAACACAAGTGAAACCACAGACAGCATAAAAACAATAGGATTCTGTTAAGCATGAAACTAAACGAAAGAATGTCCAAACTACGCATACGAGTCAAAAAAGGTTTACAACGCAATAACCAGCAGAAGATTGAAAACGCAATATTAGATTACATGTGCTATCAACATACAGCAGGGGTAAAGCGAGTAAAAACCGATGATATTCAAAACAAACTTGGACTGCCAAAGCCACCACGTCAAAAATGTGATTCCACCCACACTGATAAGACAACCGAAATTATGAAATCATTAGAGGAAAAAAATTGTGTTGAATGTAATCAGGAGAGGGAATATAAACTCACAGATGCGGAATATAACATAAGGGTTGAAAAATATTTCACTCTCCCAAAAAATAACGCATAGAATGCCCGTGTAGCACTTTGGCACGCGCCCTATATTTATTACGGGCATTATTGACAAAGCGCGTCAGGTGGAATGGGTTGCATCAGTGGCTTTATCAAAATCTGAATTAGACAAAAGGGTCGTTTCTGATATAGAAAGAAATGAATAGACATTATATATGTTTAATCGGAATGTTGTCATAACGCCAAGGTCTGAAGTTTAGACAGAAGTTATGTAATCCACAACAGATTTCCATGACTAAATCGCTGAAACCTTGTTTCCAGTTTCGCAACTTGTCTTGGACAATGCGGTATCTTTTGACACTTCTAATAACATGTTCAACGCGGATACGGATAGACGATATTCCCTGTTTCTTGCTTTTTCAGACGATGTCAGTTCACCACCTTTCGGTTTCTTTTTGGTTAAACAATAATGATACCCGTAGGATTATAGTAAATTATGTAAATAATTGGACATATATTCTGTAGGAGCGATCTCCGAATCGCGACGAAACCACTGTTAGTCGGCAATCGGAGTTTCCTCCTACAGATCAGGTGTAAAGTTAATTGTAGAATTCACTATAAACCCAAAAAACCTGAATCTTGATATAAATAACTACCACATGATATAATAGCAGTGAATGAACCACCCAGTGGTGATCTGCTGTTGACGACATAGCGATGTGCATCTTACAGATTTTGCAAGGCATAAAATATAGCCTTTATTCTCTCCGTTGATATAGACGTATTTCTGGGTGAGTTAACGCTCGCATCGGAAAAGGTGCTCCATTATCAGATATTTGGATTCTAAGGAATTGTGGTATCCTCCGAAAAGTGTTATGTAATTCGTAGTGGGAATCTTCACCAAAAATCCTTTTGTAATATTCCTGTGTCTCCTCAATTTCAATCCCTTCCAGGGGATACCAATCAGTCTTTTCATAGTCTTGTGGATTTTGTTCATATTTATCAAAGACTTCCCTGTTAGGTTGGATTATTAAAGCCCATTCCGTATCTTCATCCAAATCTGTCATATCTCTATCTAATTCAGGTATAAGCCAATCAAATAGAATCTCTGGAGCGCGTGAAATTGAACTATCGTGTGGTATATTCACTGAAACCCATTCAGATGCTTCTTGGGTAGTCGGTTGAGATAGCATTACGGAAGCAAATGCTGCGGCGTAGACAAATGAATAAAGCCAAACTGCACTTCCGAGGACAATACCAATCCGCTTGTCAAGTGAGACGAGAAAAATAGCAGCAAGCACTGTAAGGGCAGGATACAGAATCAGTAGGTGGCGCGTGAAGGACACCTTGAACGTCCCAATAAACAGTAGATACGGAATGACAAAAGCCAGTATCATCAATCCCTTCTGTATTTTTTCATCAGTAAATAGATTTATAGCCCCAGATTTTCTCAAAGATAGTGCTGATTTACCAAGTGTATAGATTACACCCAAACTCACCAGCAGAGCAAGCGGCAAACCTATACCCCACTTTAAGAGTATCCACAAATACAGAAACCGACTTAGCCAGTCTGTCTCCCCGGTTGCGAATAGTCCGAAGTGCCCCTTATGGTAATGTCTTGTTTCATACCAGAAGTCATCAAAGAAATAATTCCACTCTGATGACAGCAAATCAATAAGCCAATACGGACAAATTAATGTAAAGGTAATAGCAGCAACACCAACTATCGTAGCAAACTTCCGATAATAATTATCTGTCCTAATGAAAATCAAAAGAGAGAAACCAACAAAAACCGTTGGGAACTTCACCGCAATACCGATCCCAGCGATAATACCTAACCATAAGCAAGTTCGGAGCGAGAGGTGAGTATCTCGTGCAGCTAACCAAAGGAATAAGGTTACACAAAATGTAGCTGGAATATCAACAAGCGCGAAACGCGATTCATTAGTGGTATGTAACATCGCGACTGCAAGAAAACCTGCAGCAATCTGTCCTACACGTTTGTTATAAACCTGTGTTCCAAGACAATAGGTTAACCATATCGTGCTTGTGGACAACAATACATTTATAAACCGTGCCAACCAGATAATACGTGCTTCGGTCATATCCAAACCGCAGATAGAAAGAACTTTCCCTACCAGTGCAATCAGGTAGAACCATGCTGTTCCCGGCCAGTTATAGATTTCGGGAGGGGCGGTGAAATTGATGAGGTTTAGAATGTCTTGGGCTATTAGGGTTTCGCGAGAATCAGGTGTATCGGGTAGACCTACACCTATGCCGAGAATACGAAGTCCAAAACCGATTACAAGTATAGCAGGCAAAATCAATATATTGAGATAGTATGTGCTATTTCTTAGTGCGATAGGTGATTTCATTTGGACGCTAACGCGATACTTTTGCCCACAATTCGGTAGAAAGGGTTACTTGCAATTGTGAAATCTGTGTGGTCATAAGTGGGAGTTTTAATTTGTTTAAAATTTCTTCCCACCTCTCAGGCTGAGTATCGTCAACATAGACAGGCACAAATCCAAGATTGAGATAGGTTTTAATGGCAGGGATGCGGAAATCGTCTGTGTCAAGCATAGAACAGACAAACCCGTGGTCACGAAAATAGTAGAGAACGGCAAGTGAAACCCATCTACCGAGTTTATGTCCTGTATGTTCACCTAAAACACCTACCATGTGAACGTATCCAACATCTGTCTCCTCAACGGATTGCCGCCAAGCACATGCGGTGCCAACAGGGATATCTTGATGTGTCACGAAATAGAATCCTTCTGGAACAAAAACATCTCGTCCGGTAATTTCATTTAGCGTGTCTTGTGCAGTGCGCTCCCTCCCACCGAATGAATCACTGATAATGTTCGCCCAATGTACATCATCACCCTCTTGGTAACTCCGTAAACCGTAACCATCGGGGAGTTCCAATTTTGGTAAATTATCAAGATTAGGTCTAACCATTCTCAATTGTCGTGCCATCTACAAATTCCTGTTGATACACTGCAAATAGGTAAGGATAAGGAAGCGAAAATAAATAGGAGAGATAAAAGGTGAGAGTTTTTTGACATTATGTTAAAAAAACTCAAATTGAGTCATTTTTCATTGATCGTAGACGTTCTATTTCTGCAAGAGCCTTCTCAAGTTCTGCTTCAGCGTTTTGTCGTGCGTTAGCTTCTTGTTGTGCGAGTGCTTCAGCGTTTTGCCGTGCGTTAGCTTCTTGTTGTGCGAGTGCTTCAGCCTTTTCAGCACGCTCAGGTGGTGTTTGCAACCAATTTCCGGTCTTGGGGTTATAGAGCCTTAATACACCATCATGTTCCCCCAACTCCAAACCTAACACATCCGAAGGTAAACGTTCATTCACAAAATCAATCTCGTGATATACAGCATCAGTTAGCCGATATCCGATAAAACTCGGGACAATCTGACCAAGCGGATCGTAAATATAATATTCTTTTACTTCAAGCACAGATGCATAGAGTTCCTTCTTCTTTCCCATATCATTACTAAAAGTACCCGGACTTGCAACTTCCAGCACAAAATCCGGTGTGTTTGCTTCTGCCCACGTTAGATAGGTGTTCCGCAATTTCTTTTCTACCCCAAAAACAACAAACACATCAGGAGATATGGACTTCCGGGGATTTCCTTCTTCGTAATACATTAAAAGGTTCCCAGATACATAAACATCATTATCACTTTTGAAATGGTCTTCAAGCATAAGAATAAAATTCATCATCAATTTTCGGTGAACATCTGTTTCTGCCATAGGCTTCCCGTCCGATTCCGGATAGACTATTGTCGGCGCAGACTGTATTTTTCTCTGCATCGTGTCATCTCCCAGCATCAAGGTCCAGAGGTATTCAATTGTCGAAAAATGATCTTGTAGGAGGGCTTTGTAAGCCCGATTTAATAAAAAGCGCGTTTAATCGCAATTCATTACGCCTCTTTTTAGTTTTTGAGGTGCAATTGGATGATTCTGGTTTAGAAATCGACAATTGAATGACTCTGATCAAGGTCTAAGTATTTCGCGTGTTGTTTTAGTATATTATTAAAATGGTGTTGGTGTCAAGGGATACCAAATAAAAAACAGGGTTATTCAGTTTTCGGTTTTTCTGTTATATTTTTCAAATTTCAATATAACCATCTGTAGGTCGGGTAGAGCGCACCGAAACCCATAGGTGTCAACTTAAGAAAATGTATGAGTTATTGTGAACACCTCTCAATCGGCATGGAGATTGAGACTGTCTTATATTCAGTCCCGTAGGGACGATATGTTTATAGAATCACGGCTAAACAAGGTTTCTTTAGTCCCGTAGGGACGATATGTGTAGAACAATGACATTAGACAAACATATCGTCCCTACGGGACTAAAGAGGTTTTCATGACGTATATCTATAAACATTGCGTCCCTACGGGACTGAAGAAGGTTTATGCAATCGAAGATTCCTTAAGTTGACACCCGACAGATGCCAACAGGCATGTGGCGTTGATTTGGCTGAATGCCAACAGCGCATTCACAGCGTTGATTTATGGGTAGAGCGCAGCGAAACCCGACAATCTCAGTGTAGCAGTGCGATCATGTCGGGTTTCGTCCACTCTACCCGCTGAATCATGTAGAATCATGCAGAATACCATACGGGGAATGCCTAAATGGCATTCATACCGTTGATTTGGCGTATTCTGCCAAGTGCATTCTACCAAAGGCATTCATAGCGTTGATTTGGACCTACAATATAAACTCTCAGTAACACCTATTAACCGATAATTCATAAAACTAAATAACCCTGTTCATTGATAGTAGTAAAGACAAAATACCTGTGTAAACTATCCTATTTCTCTTTTGGAGAATTTTGGTTTAACATGTGTTGTATATACCTTGCAAGTTTTGGATTATCTTTACTGATACGGTGGAGACCTTCTTGTGGTCCGTAACGTTTTAGAGTCTCTAAGGCTTGATTGAAATTTTTAGGTGAAAAGTTTCCCGCATCAATATCTTCGCGAAGCTGCGTTTCTGCTTGTTCTTCGGGGAAAAGCGCAGGAAACTCCTTAGTTAAGTACTTTTTGAATTCTGCAAGTTCAGGATCTGCCAACTGCTCAAAAAATGCCCGAATCTCTGCATCACTGTTCGGAGTATCACTATTCAATTTATCTAAGTCAGTTCTAAACGGGTTGTGTGCCCCTTTTTCTGTCTCTATCTCAATAAACTCATCAGATGCAGGTGGAACAGGTTCCGTAAGCAATGCCTTATCCACTTTATTATCACCTTCGTTTTGCAGATCCTCTTGAGATTCACGCTGGATAAGTGGAATTTGGGGGGTGCCAGCTTCAATTGACTTAATTTCGCTAAGCATCCACCGACGATTATACCGTTCATAGGCTTTTTGTAACATAGGGACTGCTTTATCGTACTCACCTATCCTTTGATATGCCCAAGCTAATTGATAGAGTCCCTCAGACGGATCAAGGCTATTTGCCTTTTGTAGGAGTTCGATCGCTTCTTCTGGCGATTCTTCCTTAAGCTTAGAACCTAAACCTACCAACGCGGGAACGAAATTCGGATCCATTTCCAAGAGCTTGCGATATCCTGCTACTCTATCAGCATCCTCGTTAGACGATCGAAGTCGCGTCCAGATAAACAGTGTTTCAAAATCATCTGGATTTTCCGCGAGTGCTTTATCCGCATATTCACGGGCGTAATCATTAAATACCAAAGCTTTTAAATACTTCGCAGCACTTAAGTTATCCATTCCTTCAACAAGAATATCAATTTCTTCTTGAGGTGGTCCATCCTTCGCCCAAGAAGGATCCCTGTTCCCAAGATTACCGTCGTTTCCAAGATAACCATCATATAATGCGCTGATTCTTTTTCTTTTTTCTTCTGAAATTTCTGGAATAGGTAGATCTCCTACGGAATGACTATGCCCCGTCCCGAAGTTCCCCTTACGGCGCGAAGATGTTTTTGGTATCTTCCAATTCCCTTTTCTATCATCAACGGTTTGTTCCTGAGCAGAAGGGGTGCCTGAAGAGATAATCTCCGGATTATTTGAAAACTCGGTACTCAACAAGATTTTATGTCCTGCTATAACGAGAAGTCCACAAGCACAGATAACGATAATAAAAAGGTTATTGCGAAAAAATTGGTACAACATTTTTACAGCCTATCTCATAAACGGGAGGAAAACTTGTGATACCTCGTCCATACAATTAATAAGAAATAATATGATAACATTTTTGACAGAAAGAGTCAAAAAATTTAATTGAGTGTGTAAATATTTTGGCAAAGGACCGAAGTCTGCTTATTGCAATGCATCTGTCGCCTCTCTGGGCTTCGTATGAGGCAATGAATAGAAAACAAATGATGAAGCAATACCTTTTATTTCAACACTTTGAGCGGTTAAAGGCAAAAATTTTACACTTCAAACCTTTACATTGTTTTTCAAAGATGCTATAATTGGATGACATTATGCAATGCTCGTAAGTAGATATCCTTCGTTTGCACAATTGTAGGAAGGTGAAAAACACGTGAATCAATCGCAGAAAAGAAACCCTAATATCGTTCTTGTCGGATTTATGGGTACTGGAAAGACCTCAATAAGCAAACGACTTTCCTCACAACTTCGTATGCGATACGTTGATACTGACAGTGTGATAGAGAAGGATAGTCAACGGTGTATTAGTGATATTTTTGATCAAGATGGTGAAACCGTTTTCCGTCAACTTGAGAGCGAGGCGGTTACCAAAGTTTCAAAACTGTACAACCATGTAATATCCACTGGAGGCGGCGTTGTTTTGAGGGAAGCAAATGTCGCTAAACTAAAAGAAAACGGAATCGTTTTCTGTCTAATTGCTACACCCGAAGAAATCTATCGCCGCGTTGGTCATCAAACACACCGTCCCCTGCTTCAAACTCCAGATCCATTGGAAACGATCCGATCCATGTTAACTGAACGCGCGCCTTGTTATGCACAAGCGGATCATACAGTAGAGACAACCGAAAGATCATTTGAAGAAATCATCGCAGATATAAAAAGAATCTATTTAAATACCGTTAGAGCACCAAAGAAAAAATATAACCCAAAGTAAATGGTAAAAACTTTACACGTCGAACTCAATGAAAACAGTTATCCACTTCTCGTTGGGGCAGGGATTCTCAAGCGAATTGGCGAATTTCTGAAATCCTATGCAAAATCAACAAAAGCACTGCTTGTTACCGATACCTTCGTCAATCATCGTTATGCTCCGTTGGTCTTGGAAAGTTTAAAGAGTGCGGGGTTTGATGTTGCTATTATTGATGTTCCTGTCGGAGAGGAAAGTAAATCGTTAGAGCAGTTTGCTCGGATACAAGATAGTTTAGTTGAAAATCAACTTGATAGAGGTTCAACGTTAATCGCTCTTGGTGGTGGTGTCGTTGGAGATTTAGCAGGCTTTGCGGCAGCAGTCTACATGCGAGGTATTGCGTATGTGCAGATTCCTACAACTTTGCAGGCACAGGTAGACGCAAGCGTTGGTGGTAAAACAGCAATTAATCATCCAAAAGGTAAAAACCTTATCGGTGCTTTTCATCAACCGAAACTGGTGCTAATTGACGTTGATACGCTCAAAACCTTACCACAACGGGATATTCGAGCTGGATTAATTGAAGTAATCAAGATGGGAGTCATTCGTGACGAACCGTTGTTTCAAATGGTAGAAGAAAACCTTGATAAGGTATTAAATTTAGATGCGGAGACATTAATCGAAATGATCGCCCGTGCTTGTGCGAACAAAGCAGACATAGTCGCAAAAGATGAAAAAGAGAGTAGATTGCGAATGGTGCTGAACTATGGACACACCTTTGGTCATGCACTCGAGGCGTTAACACACTATAAAAAATATCGACACGGGGAGGCTGTTTCTATCGGCATGAATTGTGCGGCGCGATTAGCGGTTAATTTAGACATGTTCTCTGAAACCGACTTTGAACGTCAAAGCATTCTACTAAATCGTGCGAAATTGCCACTCACTTATCCATCCGACCTCACTGCTGAAGCGATATGCGATGCGATGTCCCATGATAAAAAGGCACTTGAGGGCAAACTTCGCCTGATATTACCAAAACAGATTGGCGAAGTTGTTATCCGAGACGATGTGACAGATACACAGATTGTCCAAGCAATTTCACAATGTTATTAGTTTTAACACTAACTCTTTTTAGAGGAAATATATGACACATAGTAAATCAACCTTATGGGTAGTCGCTTGTTTGGTTTTCTTTCTATGCGGCACTTTTGCCTTCAGCCAAGAGCCAGCGGCTCCGACAAACGTAACCGCAAAGGATACACCCAACGACGATGGCTCAAGCATTACTGTTATGTGGGACGCTGCAGCTGCAGATAGCGGTATTGCAGGATATGTAATTCTACGAAATAGTGATGGCGGAGAGTTTGAGGAGATTAGCAAACAGTTAGAGGCAAATGTAACAGAATATAAGGACAAAACCATAATTAAAGGTCAGACACACGCCTATATTGTACGTGCTGTTTATGACAACGAAACCCTTATGGATTCCGTGCAAACTGCTGCTGTGAAAGCAAAAGGACAGTGGTTTCATACAGGTAAATTCGCACTCTTTCTTGCCATGCTCCTTTTTTCTGCCGCTATTTTTTGGAATATCTATCATGCGCGGAGTGGAAAAGAGGTGTTTGTCCGACGTATTCCGGGTTTGGAAGCTGTTGAAGAAGCCATCGGCAGAGCCACCGAGATGGGACGCTCTATTCTTTACATATTAGGATTGGGCGACGTGGACAATGTTGCTACTATTGCCAGCATGACAATTTTAGGACAGGTTGCACGTCGAACTGCTGATTACGAAACGCCTTTACGTGTTCCTTGTCGGGACCCAGTTGTCCTGAACGTAGTACGTGAGATGGTGAAGACGTCTTATCTTGACGAAGGACGCCCTGATGCTTACAACGAGGATGATATTTTTTTCCTTACTAATGAGCAATTTGCTTATGCCGCAGGTGTCAACGGTATGATGATTCGTGAAAAACCAGCAGCTATATTCTTACAAGGACAGTTTTACGCTGAATCGCTTCTTATGGCAGAAACCGGTAATTCTATCGGTGCAATCCAGATCGCAGGAACAGATTCTGAACACCAGCTCCCTTTCTTCATCGCCGCTTGTGACTACACCTTAATAGGTGAAGAACTCTATGCTGCGACAGCTTACCTATCTAAAGACCCCTTGTTTCTTGGAAGCCTCAGAGGACAAGATTGGGGTAAACTGGTTATCTTTGCAGCAATCATCATCGGTGTATCACTTGAGTTTTTCGGTATCAACTGGATCACAACACTCTTGCAACGGGTGAGTTAGGAGGTTTTATGAAGCGACAAGTACCCTTAGCACTCTGCTTCATTTTTGGCATAGCAATGATTTTAACTCAGTTCAGTCCACATTCATATTCTCAAGCAGTTTATGAGGAGGTCATTGTTTGGGGACTCATTATATCGCCTTTCGCGTTAGTATTGGCAGTGGCGACTCTCGTTCAGACCCACGTGTCGCGAGTACGTTTTCGTTCAGAACATTGGCAGTATAGTCTCGTTGTATTCGTAGGTATGATAACAATGGTCTGTGTAGGTCTCCCTTTTGGACCACAGAACTCAGTTTTTGTATGGTTATATGACAATGTCCAAGTACCAATGGATGCAACAATGTTTTCTTTGCTTGCGTTCTTTATTGCTTCAGCAGCGTTTCGCGCTTTCCGCGCACGAGCGTTTGAAGCTACGCTGCTTCTTATCGCCGCAATGATTGTCATGATTGGTAATGTGCCAGTCGGTGATCTGATTTGGAATACAGTAATGTCTTGGACACCTTGGGAAGACGGGGCATCATGGATTCGCCAATGGATATTGGATATTCCAAATGGCGCAGCAAGACGCGGTATTATCCTTGGGGTCAGTTTAGGAGTCATCTCACAATCTATCCGAATTATATTGGGAATTGAACGTTCATATCTTGGTGGAGGAGATTAGTCAATGCTTGAAAAATTCATGAATATGGATAGGCGAATAATTTTCATATTAGTTGCCTTAGTTGTTATCATTCCAACGCTGATTCCAGTCAGGTTACCAATAACGGTGTCAGAACCAACACAAAAACTGTACGACTTTATTGAGGAACTTCCGTCAGGATCAACTATTATGATGGCTTTTGATTATGGACCATCCTCTCTCGCGGAACCGGAACCGATGGCAAAAGCAGTAATGCAGCACTGTTTCAGTAAAGGCGTGAGAGTCATCGGTATGACCCTTTATCCTAATACGCCGACCTTAGCAGATAAACTTATGCGAAAAATTGCAGCAGAGAACAATGCGGTCTATGGAGTAGATTATGTGTTTTTAGGCTACCGTCCCGGAACACTACCGGTTATACTCGGAATGGGGACTGACATTGCCAATGTCTTTGAGACAGATTATGCGAAAACACCTATTACTGAAATTCCGTTAATGGATAATATCACGAACTATGATCAGATTGATCTGTTGCTTGACCTTTCTTCTGGCAGTCTAACCGAAGCATGGATCATTTATGCAAATACGAGATACGGCTTGAAAATTGCTGCAGGGGTTACTGCCGTTATTATTGCCCAGATGTACCCTTATCTGCAATCAGGACAGTTGGTGGGGATGTTGCCTGGTTATTTGGGAGCCGCTCAGTATGAAAAACTTTTGAATGCCCCTGGAGATGGCACTATAGGGTTAAACACCGCATCCTTTGCCCATCTTCTGATTATCGGGTTGGTCATTTTAGGGAATATCGCTTTTTTCATACATCAAGAAAGGGAGAATAATTGATGGAACTTTTTGGAATCTGGGTTGCAGCGTTCTTGACTCTCTGTATCTATAGTTTTCTTTATAGAGATAATCCCTTCTATCGGTTTGCAGAACACCTCTTTGTTGGAATCTCTGTTGGGTATGGTATTGTTATAGCAATTCACCAAGGGGTCATACCCTTAGCATGGGAACCATTATCTGAAGCAGTGTCAGCCCTCTGGACTGAGATTATAGGAGAAACAACTCCAGAAACACGAAGTGCGCTTTGGGGACTGTTCAAAATAATTCCTATAGTTATCGGTTTACTATTTTTTGCACGCTTGTCCCCTCGCCACAATTGGTTAGTTCGTTATCCTATTGCTATCCTTATTGGGTTTGGTGCGGGGATCGCAATTCCAAATATGTTGCAGGCGAATATCTTTGAGCAAACACGCGCAACAATTGAACCTTTTGGGACTATTGGACCGATTGTTGATGTTCCACCAGAGGCAAGATTATCTACTCTTGATATTTTCGGTGCAATCTTGATGGTTATCGGTGTAATTTGCACACTTACCTATTTTTTCTTTTCTGTGGAACACCGTGGTCCCATCAATTGGCTTTCAAAGGTCGGTATCGCTTTCCTTATGGTAGGATTCGGTGCGGCTTTCGGAAACACCGTTATGGGACGTGTCGCGCTCATGATCCACCGCGTCGGTTTCCTCATAAACGAATGGCTCGGTTCTTTTGGTGCGCTGTTCTGACAAGGCATAACCGTCAATTTTGTAGGAGCGATCTCCGAATCGCGAAATCTTTGTAGGAGCGATCTCCGAATCGCGACCGTTTATAATCGGGAATCGGAATTCCCTCCTACAAAGACAAGGAACTCACCTCAGCCCATAAGGAGAATACTAAATGAAAATCGGATACAGCACATGGGGTATGCCGACTGTTCCTATAGATACTGCTATCTCCCATATTGCAAGCCTCGGATTTGATGGGATTGAACTGACCATTATCCCCCGCTTTACAACTGAGCTTAGCACGCTTGATACAGCAGAACGGAAACGTATTGCGTCCCTACTGAAACAGCATAACTTAGCATTGCCAGCGATTGCAGCACATTCAAGTCTGTTGGAAACTGATGCGGATGCACATGCAAAAAACATGTGGCGACTTAAAGGCGGTGTTGACTTAGCAGTTGAACTCGCTCAGGGAGATGAACTGCCTGCGGTGAACACGACTCCTGGTGGAAAACCCGATCAATGGGAAACAAAAAAAGACTTCCTCGCTGAACGTATCGGTGAGTTAGTTGATTATGGTGCTTCTCGCGGTGTTACAATTGCGATGGAACCCCATATCGGTGCCATCATTGACACTCCTGATAAAGTGCTTGAACTCCTTGAAATCGTTAATTCTCCATACCTCAAAGTTAACTTTGACATTAGCCATTTTGATATTGTTGGAATCCCGACTGAGGAGACAGTAGCTGCATTAGCAGCAGTTTCGGCACATACACATGTTAAGGACCAACGTGGAATTCACCCCGACTTTGAATTTCTTATCCCTGGCGAAGGCACTTTTGATTATGTTGATTATCTAAAAAGGATGGAAACACACGGATACGATGGGTTTATTACTGCCGAGGTAAGTTTTATGGTGCAAGCACGTGAAAACTATGATCCACTTGCTGCTGCTACACTATCATACCAAACCTTGTCCAAAGCATTTGTTGATGCAGGAATTAAACGAAATTGAGTTTAACAATATTCTATTTCATGGAAAGAATGTAGATACCTACTGATCACCGCGCACTAAAACCGAAACATCTTATTGTAGGAGCGATCTCCGAATCGCGACCGTTTAACATACTAAGTGAACTATGAAACCAAATATACTTCTTCTCATGACAGACCAGCAACGATGGGATGCGATGGGCTGCAGCGGCGGCTGGGTGCAGACACCAAATTTGGATCGGATCGCAAGGGAAGGTGTCCGATTTACGAACTGCGTTACTACTTCTCCGGTTTGTATTCCCACACGCCTCAGTTTAGCGACAGGACTGTATCCACACAACACAGGTGTTTGGAATAATATGGGGCATACAATGTCTCCAGAAACGCCAACATGGATGCAGGCAGTACGTGACGCTGGGTATCGCACCAGTCTTTTCGGAAAAACACACCTTCATCCTCACAATGGAGATTTGCGGGATAAAGAAGATTTCATGAACGAATATGGGTTAGATGATGTTGATGAAATCGGGGGACCGCGAGCAAGTGCACGCGTCAAGTCGCACATGACAGCGATGTGGGAGGAGAAAGGGCTGTGGGATGCATACCGAGCAGATTATAAGGAACGATTCAGCACAAAACCTTACATGGTTCGCCCCTCAACACTCGGTTTTGAAAACTATGCAGATGTCTACGTCGGGCAACAAGCAAAACAGTACCTCCAAAACTATGATAGGCAAGAACCGTGGTGCTGCTGGGTTAGTTTCGGCGGACCACATGAACCTTGGGATACGCCTGAACCTTACGCCAGTATGTATGATCCGAATGATATGCCCCCACCCATTCCAAGACCATCTACAGGAGACCGCCCTCTCGGAAATTTGGATAATATGATGAATCGAATGAACCCAAAATTTGAAGAGGGAGAAGTCGGCAGTCTGCGAGCTGATTATGCTGGTAATGTTACGCTTATTGACGCACAAATAGGTGAAATCCTTGACGCAATTGAAGATCGCGGAGAGCTGGAGAATACCGTTATCGTTCACTGTTCCGATCACGGTGAAATGAATGGTGATTACGGATTGATATACAAAAGCAATTTTCTCAATGGAGCAGTCCGAATTCCCTTACTTGCACGCACCCCTGATACATTAAAAAACGCAACATCTGACCGTATCTGCGAAAGTCCAGTTGAATGGATTGACATCGGTCCTACGCTTGTTGAACTGGCAGGCGGTGAGTTACAACATCGCCAATTCGGAAAATCGTTGCGTTCTGTTCTTGCTGACACAGAAGCAACACATCGTGAGTTTGCAATCTCTGAAATATCGGGTGAAATTATGTTGTTAAATCGAGAATGGAAGATAGCATTAAATACAGATGGAAAACCGTATCTCTTATTTGATGTGCAAAACGATCCAGATGAAACGAACAATCTTGCGGGATTGCCTGAAATGCAAGAATTAGAGACACGGTTACGATTGCAAATTTTAGAATATCTGTTTCACACCCAAACAAAAAAGTAATAGATAACTGTTCTTTTTCGTGCATCATAACATAATTTTGCCCCATTTGGTGCAAGACTCTGATTGTTGTGCTATCACAATGCTTGAAATTAGAGTTCATAGAATTGGCACGCTAATTGCTAATATAGTCATGTCTGTTACAGTGAATATCAGATTTAGCAACTCCTCCTACAAGAGATTATGACAACCTTTGAATGAAACTGCACAATCTGTAGCATTTCTCAACTTTGTCACCACTTAGACGTCTAAAACATACGACAGTCCTATCAGAATCTATAAAACCTATTAAAACAAATTATACCATTTCTTATTGATTAGCTTTCATTAACAAAAACGCGTTTAATCGCAATGAATTGCGCGACTACAAACGCAGCTAACCTAAAGAAGAATGTAAAGGTATGTTGGGATTTTACTATAAAATCTAAAGGAGATTCCAATGAAAAGATTGAATTTCCACGCAGCTTTAGTAATCCTATTCCTTATAGGATTTGTCCAACTTGCACAAGCACAAGGTATTGTTGTTACGCAGCAACGCCAAATCCCGAGAGTTGAAACATTAAGAATTGAAAAACACCATGTGAATGTATCTATTGAGAACCAACTGGCAACAACAAAAATAGATCAGGTCTTTGCTAATCCGAACAACTTCCAATTGGAAGGCACCTATCTTTTCCCACTTCCAGATGATGTAGCCGTTTCAGATTTTGTGTTATACATAGATGGGAAGCCAGTCAAAGCAGAACTGCTCGCAAAAGCCAGAGCTCGAAGTATCTATGAAGGCATTGTCCGTTCCATGCAAGACCCCGCACTTTTAGAGTATATTGGAACACGCGCCTTTCAGGCAAGGGTGTTCCCGATTCCACCTAATGGCGAAAGACGGATTCAACTTGAATACTCACAAGTTATTAGCGTTGATTCAAGTCTTGCTAAGTATACATACCCACTCCGAACTGACAAATTTACCCACCAACCCGTAGGAAGTCTTGCTGTTTCAATTGACCTGAAAAGTAAACATGCGCTCAAAACGATCTATTCGCCTTCACATGAAGTTGCTGTCAATCGCAAGAATGATCATCGTGCTAAAATCAGTTATGAAGGCACAAATGTTCACGTAAAACGCGATTTTGTCTGCTACTATTCGCTTTCCGACAAAGATTTTGGCATTGACCTGATTACCCATCGCGATGATGTTGAAAAAGATGGCTTCTTTATGCTCCTGATTTCACCAAAATATGAGGTGGATAAGAAGGAGATTATTGAAAAAGATTTCATCTTCGTTCTCGACCGTTCTGGAAGTATGAAAGGTCCGAAGATAGAACAAGCGAAAAAGGCTCTCCGCTTCTGTGTGAACAGTTTGAATGATGGAGACCGTTTTAACCTAATTCTATTCAACACTGATGTTGAACCTTTCTCTGATAAGTTAGTTTCGGTCAAACAAGAACGGAAAAACGCACTCGCTTTCGTTGATGATATTGTCGGAAACGGTGGCACAAATATCAACGACGCTTTACTTGCTGCATTGTCTGATAAACCCGATCCGAAGCGACCGCGCATCATTGTTTTCTTGACAGATGGAGAAGCCACTGTCGGTGAAACAGATACAACACATATTCTTAAGAATGTTACTGCCGAAAACAATGATAAATCTCGTATATTTGTGTTCGGTGTTGGCTATGATGTCAATGTCAATTTGCTTGATAAAATGGCAGAGCAAAATGGCGGCACCCGTCAATATGTGAAGCCGAAAGAGAATTTGGAAGTTGCTGTATCCTCTTTCTTCACGAAGGTAAGCGAACCTATTCTTGTCAATTTGGCTTTGAAAATCCTGAACATCAGAACCAAGAGTTTATATCCACAGAAGCTGCCACATCTGTTTCGCGGTTCACAGTTGACTGTACTTGGTAGATATGCAGGTAGCGGTAAAACGAAGCTTGTCCTACGTGGAGACATCAACGGCAAGAAACATGAATTCTCCAATTCGGCAAAGTTCCCAAAACAGGAATCGGATCATCAATTCCTGCCGGCACTGTGGGCACAACGCAAGGTCGCATATCTTGTTGACGAAATCAGGCTCAACGGTGAAAACAAGGAATTGATTGAAGAAATTACGCGTCTCAGTGAAAAATACGGAATTATGACACCGTATACCTCATTTCTTGTTACAGAAGATGGACCACAGCGAAGGCGGGCACCTCAATTTTCAAGGGTGGCAACAGATCAGTCTATACCCCTATCTCCAGTTCAAGTCCGATCTGCAAAACCAAAACTCTCGCGCAGCGTTGCACAACAAGTTGAAGAGAGCGAAACATTGCAACAACTTCAGACGCAAGCGCAAGTAGCCGAAACAGCTGTTACTGTTCAGCAGGTTAAAAACAAAACCTTCCATCTTCAAGATAAAGTTTGGATAGATAGCGTCCACAAACCTGAAACCAAAACAAAGAAAATTGAGTTTGGAAGCGACGCGTATTTTGAGTTGTTGGCAAAAGAACCGGAATTGACAAAATATCTGGCAATTGGGAAGCAAGTAATTGTGTGTCACAAGGGAACATGTTATGAAATTCATCCGCCCAAGCAACCGTGAGGCAAGTTCACAATCCTTCCATCAAACACGTTTAACTGTGTAAATATTAATTCGGGTCGTTTTCTGATTTAACGAAATTGAGCAGATGGATTTTTGGTGCGTAAATCCGTTATCACGGATGCACTTGAAAAATCCATCTGCATTTTTACGATTTGGTTCTGAAAAGAAAGCAACACCGTCAGGGCTTAACAGGTTCTGAAGTAAACTCAAAATAGGTTGCCAATTCTGTTCTTCATATATTACATCTGATGCAAGGATGACATCAAATTTGTCTTGAAAACATGGCGCGTTCCAATCCATTTGGACAAAAATAGCGGAATGAACTTGGTTTTGTTCTGCATTGTGCTTTGCAAATAAAAGCGCATCATGCTCAAAATCGGTAAAAACAACTTTTGCAACTGCTTGACATGCAGTAATTCCCGCCAAACCAAAACCGCATCCGATCTCTAAAACATGCGTATCAGAAAGTGTACCACCTAACTCTGATATGTGGCGCGCTAAGCCAATAGCAGACTCCCACAGATAAATCCAGTAGGGTAGAAAAAGCCTACCCTCTCTGTTCTCTCTACTCAGTTTATCCAGGAAACGGTCAGGTTTATCTACTATCGTCAGTTGGATCTCTCTGGTACTCAACTGAATAGTTGTGTCCGTAACCGGATAATCATTTAGATAGTTTTTCATTTATTTATGATACCTGAATTTATAGTGCCTACGAAATCAACATCTTCAGACAACCTTATTGGGATTATACCATTTTACAATACTTTTATTTATATTTATCTGTAACAATCAGGGTTATTTAGTTTTTGGTTTTTCGGACGAATTTCTAACATCTGCTATAGACCCCAGAACGGTAGGTGCGGTTAGAAACCGCACCGAATTTAGAGCAAAGACCTTCTATTCACTTTCCTTGTAGGATGCGGTTAGAAACCGCACTATAAGCGTCAATTTAGCGTGCCTCCAGGCCCGGTAGGTTCGGTTTGTAACCGAACCGGACCGAGCCCAGGCGAATCCTGGGCGTTTTGTTGAGCAGCACTGCTTAGTGGACAGGATAAGTGGAGGTTTCTGCGTAGGCTCCGGTTCGGTTACAAACCGAACCCGACAAATGCCAAACGCGCATTTGGCGTTGATTCACCGGCCTGGGCATTCAGTGCATAATTCTTTTCTTAAATTGGCGCCTATGGTGCGGTTAGGAAACCGCACCTACCGCCCTTGGATATTAACTTTTAGTAAACCTAAATAACGGTAAACTCTTAAAACTGAATAACCTTGATGCAAAAAACTTTACACTTGTCAAAATAGGGTAAATTTGCTACTATAAACGACAATTATCACGCTATTCCATCTGAAAAACCGTCAATAAAATACACCATTTTAACCAAAACAAAAGTGCTGCTTTTAGGAGAAATTATGGCAAAATATGCAAAAGGTTCTGTTCACCCATCAGAACTACTGGAATTTGAAGATAACCAAACAGGCACACATATCTATCAACTCACAAACGATAACACAATTAACCATAATCTCTATTTTCTCACGCCATCCTTCACACCAGACCAAAGCCTTATGATTTTCACCTCTTATCGTTCAGGGAAAGCCAATTTTTTCAAACTGGAATTTCCGAATGGAGAGATTGTGCAGTTGACGAATGGTGAAGAAGTCCACGGGTATTCTGGCGTAATCGCAAAAGATGGAACAGAACTCTTTTATACAGAAGATGACTCCATCAAAGCGATTCATCTTGATACTTTTGAGGAACGCGTGCTTGCGGAATTTACAGGTAGTAGCCTTGGAGAGTGTAGCGTGAGTGCAGATGAAAAATTTATCGTAACGGCAATGAAACGTGATGACAAATCGCACATCACTGTCACTGCTACCGATGGCAATGGTGGTGAGATCATCTATACTTCACCTGAACAGACGATCATCCATCCGCAGTTCCATCCAAAACATGCAGATTTAATTGCCTATTCTGGCGACCCCGCGCCACGTATGTGGACGATCAAACGCGATGGCACTGAAAACCGATCACTCTATCAGCATGACAATAACGAATTCCTTGTCCACGAAACCTTCCTCGGATCACAAGACGAATTGATTGTAACGCATTGGCCTTACTCCTTGCGGCGCATATCTTTAGAAACACTTGAGATGCAGACAATCTCAGATTTTAATGCATGGCATATTGCAAGTAATCGCTCTGGGACAAAGGTGCTGTGTGACACTGTGCATCCTGACATTGGGTTACGATTAGTTGATGTGGAAACGGGGGAACATGCCCCTATCTGTTATCCGCAGAGTTCGTCGAGTGGTAGCCAATGGAAAAAGGATCGGTATGCAGTCGCTGAAGATTGGGCTGCAGCACAACAAGCAGGAGATAGAGAGAAATCGTTGAGTTGGATGGAAATGAAAGTGGACACCGTTTACGGTCCGCAGTGGACACATCCACATCCGTCCTTTAGTCCCGATGAAACGGCTGTGGTGTATACTTCAGATGTTTCGGGGCATTCGCAGGTTTATGTTGCTGTGATTCCGTGAGGTTGCACAAGTAAACAATATAAGGCATTCACATCACAAAAATTCAAGGAAGTTTAGGCACAATGTGCTTTAGGGCATCTTCTTGTTCTGCGAAATTTCTGAGTTCCGGATCAATTTCTACAGCTTGCCTGAGCGAGTTTAAAGATTTCTGCGGTTCATTTGTTAGAGCGTAAGCACACGCAAGATTATAGTGGAGTAGTGGTGCTTTAGGAAAGATTTGAAGCGCATCAAGGCATATTGCACGAGCATTGGCAGGTTCGTTTTTCTGGAGGTAAACGGTTGCTAAATTGACATAACCTTCTGGAATATCTGGTGCCATCTGTATCGCTTTTTTGAAAGTAGCAATGGCTTGTGAATATCGTTCAGCAGACAAGTAAGCATGTCCAAGATTGTTGTACGCAGAAGGAGCTTTTGTAAATAAAATAGTGCGACCTTTGTTTTTAATCGCTTTTTGATACGCCTCAATTGCCTGTTCTGGTTCATCATTACGCATGTGGAAGGATGCTTTTCGGTAGTTGTCATTGAACTGTGTTTGGTGATGCCAAACCCATAGAAATAATACAATCGCTGCAAGGCAAAACGTCATACAACCGATTCTGAATGTTTTGTTTATAGGTGCTTGTTCAGCATCAGAATCTTCTATAGGTTGATGTTCTTGAGTTTGATTTCCGTCAGAAGTCATAATTTTTATATTGTAAAAGTAAATTTTGAAATAGGTTTCTCAGTTCCAAAGAAGGAAAATATCAAATGAAAACTTACGGTTTTGGTATCATAGGGTGCGGAATGATTTCTGATTTTCACTCCGCCGCAATTTCCGAATTAGAATTCGGTCAATTAGTTGCTGTGAGTTCTCGGAATGCAGACAATGCAAAACGTCTCACAGATAAATACAACGTTGAAAGTTATGCCGATTACAATGATATGCTCAAACGGGATGACCTTGACATCGTTTGTGTTTGCACGCCGAGTGGTGCACATCTTGAACCTGCTGTTGCCGCAGCAGAAGCGGGTAAACACGTCATTGTTGAAAAACCCCTGGAAATCACTTTGCAACGGTGCGATGAAATTATCCAAGCCTGTGATGAGGCTGATGTTCGCTTATGTGCCATTTTCAATTCACGATTCACCGATGGGGCACATCTGGTAAAATCAACAATTGAGCGCGGGCGGTTCGGTAAGTTAACATTAGGTAGTGCCTACATCAAGTGGTATCGTTCCCAAGAATACTATGACAGCGGTGGTTGGCGCGGCACGTGGAACCTTGACGGTGGCGGTGCACTGATGAATCAATCTATCCACGCTATCGACCTCCTCCAGTATTTTATGGGTCCCGTCAAGTCTGTGCAAGCATTTACTGATACATTAGCACACGAACGCATTGAAGTTGAAGACGTAGCTGTTGCTGCGCTTCGGTTTGAAAACGGTGCGTTAGGTGTCATTGAAGGCACAACTGCTGCGTATCCGGGCATGTTCAAAAAAACCGAAATTTGTGGTACAAAAGGCACCGCAATTTTAGAGGAAGAGGACATCGTAAAATGGGAATTTGACCCTGAACTTCGCTCAGACACTGAGGTTCGGGAAAAATTTGCCCAACAGACAGACACTGGTGGCGGTGCGTCCGACCCGCGTGCAATCAATCACGCAAATCACCGCCGACAAATGGAAAACCTTATCTATTGCCTTGAAAACGATGCATCCCATCTGGTTGACGGTAGCGAGGGGCGTAAAGCAGTTGAAATTATCCTCGCCATTTATCAGTCAAGCCGCGAAGGACGTATCGTTGAATTACCTCTTTAATAGTAGTAGGCACACTCCGCTGTGCCGTAACCTGTCTTTACGGATAATCAAATACTATCTTGATAGCCTCATCCTTTTTATGCAGCGCCATCTCAAAACCTTTTTGTGCTTCAGTAAATGGCAAATGATGTGTAATAATCGGTGACACATCAATACGTTCCTGTGCAATCATATCCATCGCCAACGGGAAGTCGTTTAACACATCCGGACCGACAGATCCGATGAATCGGATATTGTTCCTGAAGAACTCCGAGAAGTTGAAATTGTATACTTCGTCGTCTGGCACACCAAAAGCGAGAAGTGTCGCGCCGCGTTTCAATAACTTAAGGCACGTGTTGATTGTCTCCGTTTGATGTCCTACAACTTCAACAACAAGGTCTGCCATTCTACCATCAGTGATCTCTTTAACTGCCGCGACAAGGTCTTCGTTTGCACAATTGATAGTATGTGTAGCGCGCATCTGTTTGGATACTTCAAGTCGGAAGTCAACCAAATCGGTAGTGATAACAGTCTTTGCACCGAGATTGCTTAACATATGCGTAATGAGTAATCCCATTGGACCTTGTCCGATAACAACTGTATCTAAATCGAGCAGATTGTCCAACTTCCGACATGCCCAAACGACAGTGCCAAGAGGTTGAGACATTAAAATACAATCTTTACGGTGGTATTCCACTAAAGGTATAGTAACACTCTCATGGGAAAGAAAATATTCAGAACAGCCACCGATATGGCGCGGGAGAGCAAGCACTTCGTCTCCAACGTTGAATTTCTCTGACTTGCTATCTGTAACAACACCAATTGCCTCATGAATAGAAAGCCCATGCCCAAGCGGGTAACGTTCAGCAGGATGTTCAAGTACAAAAGAAGGCATATCGCTACCACAGACAGCACTGTGGATCGTTTTAATCATCACTGTGCCATCAGGGTAGTCTACCAAATTCGGTTTATCTATGTCAACAATTTCAATATGATGTGGTGCAACAATTTGCCCCGCTTTCATAAAAACTCCTTTTCAACTTTTATAGTAAATCCGAAAATATGTTCACATTTCAATGAACAACAATCCTCACACCATCACCGCTGGCGAGGCGAGGAATCATGCTGAATGCCAAAAGCGCATTCGCCAATGGCATTCACATCGTTGATTACTTCCTAACCTCGCTAATGTAAAGGTAATTATGGATTTTGCTATAACTATGCTTATCCCGTAAGAACCTACTTGCTTCTACATACAAGATAAAACTGACAAAACCTGTTCATGTAACGATCCGTTGGTTGCTACAACACCACGATTTTCAGTCATGCGTCTGCCGCTAAGAAAACTCAGTGATTTTCCGTTGGCATCTGTTACTTTTCCGCCAGCCTCTTCAACTACAATAAGTCCAGCTGCATGGTCCCAAATGCACTCACGATAGTCAGGATACGCTGGATTCGGGAGACGGATATAGAGAGACGCTTCACCACGTGCGACAATTCCATATTTTGCTTGGCTGTCAATTTGAAGTGGCGGTTTGTTAAGCCCGAGTTCTTTTGCAATTTTAATATGTGTGTTGCTGTCTCCATGTGTGGATTCAAAACTTTCAGCCAACCGAGATGCGTTTTCAGAAACGTGTGCTTTTCCTAAAAGTTCACCGTTTGTTGTGTAGATAGTTGTGCCTTCACCCCGAACAGCAACAAAGAGACATCCACGTTCAGGGTCAGGAACGTCCAATTGATGTGGCAAATTCGGACATCCCAAAACACCAAGTTGAACTTCACCCTCAACAATCCATGCTAATGCAATAGCATACTGATCGTTCCGAAGGAATCCCTTTGTACCATCAATCGGGTCAAGCGTCCAGAAGCTACTGCTAATTTCACCACTACCGCTGTCGATCCATTCACAAATGTTTTTTGTAGAGATAATTTTTTGCTTCTGTGTGTCCTCCGTTGCAAAACGTTTAACATATTCAGTGACCCGTTCCAATAGCGTAGGATTCTGTTTCAGAGATTGCGCATCTTCTTCAGCAACAATAACATCTTCAGGGAAAGCATCGCCAATTGCACTGCATATCAGTGCCTGTGATCCGAAATCGGCTACGGTTACAGGACTACGGTCGCTTTTTTGAATGGCATCTGTTGAGACCATCTCATCCTGAACTTGTTGGCAAAGTTTGCCTGCTTTTAACACGGCATTTATTGCGATCTGTTTTCTTGAATTCATTCTTTGTTACGGCACGCGGAGCGTGTCTATTATAGTAAATTATAAAAATATGTTGACACATATTCTGTAGGAGCGATCTCCGAATCTCGACTTTTCATCTTCTGTAGGCGGTGAATGCCTAAATGGCATTCATACCGTTGATTTCGATCTCCGAATCGCGACTTTTCATCTTCTGTAGGCGGTGAATGCCTAAATGGCATTCATACCGTTGATTTCGATCTCCGAATCGCGACACGTTTGCAGTCGGGAATCGGAGTTCCCTCCTACCTTTAAGGCGGTAGGTATCGAAAAAGTTGCGGAATTCAACCCAAACGAGACGGTCACGTGAAATAAAAACATACTAACTAAATATTAATTGGCACAACGCGTTTATTTAAAAGAGTGTTGATTTTGGAATATCTTTCGCTTCGTGTAGTTTTCGTTTCGCTTCGCTAATATCGTCAATAATGATGGTACGTAAAGCGGTAAAATTTTCACCTTCCTGTCGGAGAACGTACGCTGGATTAAACGTTGCCATAGCAAAAGGCGCATAACGGGTATCTGTAAACCATACTCCGCGTTCCTCGGTAATACGGAAGCGCGGGGTAAGGAGTGTTTTTGCAGCGGGTGCTCCTAAACATAAAATCACCGAAGGTTGAATCAAGGTTAGTTCGTTATCAAGCCATTTTGAACATGTTTTTATTTCAATTGACTTTGGCGGACGGTTTTTCAACTCACCATTTTTCAATCCCACTGCCCGACATTTAATGATGTTTGTTAGCCAGATATCGCTACGTGTTAATCCACTGGCTACAAGCACTTCATCTAACATGTTGCCTGCGGGTCCAGAGAACGGAAATCCTGTATGATTATCCGCTGCAGAAGGACCTTCACCAACAAGAACTAATTTTGCGTTGACATTTCCACTACCACAGACGACATTAACTCGGGTTTTTGCCAGATCACAATCCGTACAAACACTGGTCCGCTTTTTGAGACGTTGTATTTGTGTGTGGCGAGTCGAGAAATTTTCCATAACTCAGCGTCCACAGTTAGATGCACCTATAGTAAATTATAGATTACGTTGACACCTCTGCTGTAGGAGCGATCTCCGAATCGCGATTAAACGCAATGATAGTCGGGAATCGAAGTTCTCTCCTACAACTCAAATGTCAAGTTAATTGTAAAATCTGTTTTATGTAGAATATTATGCATCAAGTTTTTTGCGAACCACTTGAAGTTTTCGTAAATTGAATACTCGCGTGGATCAATGACTCAGTTGCACCAAATGTTAACTGATAAATCGGTTTGTCCCAACTGTATTGATAATCACTTCCGTAGGCAGATACACCTATCGGTATATAGTCATCTGGCACGTGAATGAAAAATGTCCCCTTTGCATGCCGAGGCGGTTGACATATAAGAAGATAACTTTGGCTATGGTTATCCCAGCCTGCTGATAACACCTCAACACTACCTTGGGTATAATGCATGTCTGTGGAAAGTAGTTGGGGCACCTGTTGTTCTTCACGTAAGCAGAGCAATTTGGCTGTACGCGGTGCAATGTTCATCAAAGTGACATTCTTTGAAACAACGCCTAAGTATTGTCGCATCCAAAAATCGTGGACAAGATAGTCTTTTTCAGGATTTAGATCGACAGCATCTAAATTCAGATGGATATCGTCTTGGTGATCTTTCCAATTGAATATGCCGATAAGATTCCAAGATTCGCGTTGTGTTTTGACCAGCAAGTGCCAAATTCGTGGAAAGGGTTCATCATATCGGTCAATAGGAGTGGCTGCTTCGCCAGAAAGTGGAAACAGTTTTGCAACTAATTCAGCACGTGGTGTAGAAAAGGTATTTGGACTATTCGCGCAGGAAACTGTAGCACCACTCAATGCTGCAGCCGTCATTTCAACGATTGCCTCATTTATAGGACGAGGTTCATCAACCACTAAATCTCCATACGCGTGATGCCATAATGTTTTATGCGCATTAAAATGCCCCGCATATCGACTAACCCGTTGCTTGGTCCCATTTTGCTGATGCCATGAGTCACTGTTATCCACATACTTCTGCCGCAATAAAGGGTAATTAAGAGAAAAATTTCCGATACCGACACTCTCAATTACGTTATAACCAGCAAGAATCACATCGTTTTTAGCAGCCTCAACTGCTTCTGTAAGCAAACGAACGGCTAAGCGGTACAATTCTGCCGAAGTCAAGGAACTATCATGCCACGTCACATTCGGCGCAACGGACATCATGCCACTTGTATAACTTGACAAATCTGCCTTAATTAAGTCATATCCCCAGTCATCTACTAACTGTTTAATAACTTTCTTGACGTGTACCTGTGTTTGCGGATGTGATACATCTAATATAGCAAGCGGCATTCCTCTACCTGGGAGATGAACTTCTACAGGGTCATTAAAAACACCAGTTTGTGCTTTACCATCTTCTGACGGTGTTTTTTCTCTGTTTATGGCTCGCAAACATACTTCAGGATGCTTTTGAATTAACTTAGAATTCAGTTCAATACTAAATGGGTCTATACAGATACCTGCTTTAAACCCACTTGCATGAATTTGCTCAACCACAGAGGTCATTCCTTCGGGGAAACGATCCTGATTTATTGATAAATTCCCTGGACTTTCCTGCCATCCTGATTCCAGTTGAATGTAGTCTATTCCACCAGTGAGTGAAGGTTTAAACAATGGATTTTTGGCTATTGATCGAGTTTGTTCGACAATAACATCTGCCCCCATGTCCTCTTCAATATTTTCTGAAGATAAACTCCATCCGGAAAAAGTTTTCTGAACAATAGGGTTTGTCAATCCTTTATTGTCGGAAATGTTTTCTGATGAAGATGTAAGTGTTTGCGCGCCATTTTGAGCAGCGAGACGTTCTGTGTAACGCGTATAAGATGCGGATACGTCTTCTGAAAAATCAAGATAGCCAATCTCCGATGTGACCTCTTCACCCGTTTGACATTTTTTGTCTTCACAGTCATGGTAAAGAGCCCAAGTTGTTAAACCTTGTGGAGGCTTCCGTTTTTTGACTTGGTAGCCAATTTGCATGCGGGGCCACCATTTATTTGTCGTGATAAACCCGAACACAAACGATCCTTTGCCATCAGTATCGTGTAGGATACCATCTTGACACGGTTGTGAAGTGTTATCTTGTTTTAAATTAAATCCATCATAGATTTTTCGATGAGTCCCTTGCGAAAGGGCTATCGGGGGCGTCTTTAAAAAGAGGTGATATTGAGAGAGGTGTCCACCCAATTGAATGCTGCCATGCTGTGCAGAAATATCAATGAGGGTGATATTTTTTAAGTAAATTGGGGGTTGATTTAGGTTTTCAACACCAGCTTTTAATAGAATATACGGGTGATCGGTGTAGCAGGTAAGGTAGGTATGTATACGTATACCGGTTCCATCAGATGTATCATCTTTTTCTACAGGAGAATCTTTAGATGACTGTTGCGAATCGTGTGGATTTTCGTCCGAACTGTGACCATCGTCCTTCAAACGCAATTCATGGGTGGTTGCAGTTTCATAAGAAAACCGTAGCGTTTGGTACGTCCCAAACGAATCTGTTTTCAAAGGTTCTGTGTGAAATTCCCGAAACCCAGCATCCGAAGTTTTTAACGTCGTTTCATCTTTCAATCCTATCTGTGTGAATGCGTTCTTGATAATTGTCTTGCCGTTTTTATTGCTATAGTTCCATGTTCCTTTTGATAAATTAAATTCAATTTGGTATTTTTGATGATCGATCACGACGAGCTTACCACGCCGCGAAATAGCTAGGTCCTCAAGTTTCATGCACGTTTTCCTTTTTCTCCAAGCAAGTAAACACGAACTTTAATATATCACCATGCAGAATACATCAAACCTACAGATAACGGTAGAAACTTAAACATGTGTCTCCGTAATGCTTTTGTCTATCACATGTTAATTGTCCAAAATTCAATGGTAGGATGTTATTTTTCCAATGTTCTACCAGAAGAATCCCTGTAGATTCAAGTATGCATGTGTCTGAAATGTGTGAAAGGCATTTATCGTAAAGTTCTGCATCGTAAGGCGGATCAAAATAAATAAGTTCAAACGTCTCTGACCGCGTATGCAGCATTGTAATCCCTTTTGAAACTTCTGATCGAATCAACTGAACCTGTGGATCGTTGGTTTCGTAACCACATGCTTGGAGATTCTGTTCAATCAATCTAAAACACTTCAGGTTCTGTTCCAAAAAGGTTACCTGCTTTGCTCCACGACTGAGTGCCTCAATACCAATATTGCCCGTGCCTGCACATAAGTCAAGAAATCTGGCATCAATCACTTTTTGGCTTAATATGCTGAAAGCAGATTCCTTAACCCTATCAGTTGTGGGCCGGACAGCCATGTTTTTGTATATTGTCAAGCGTCTGCTTTTAAATTTGCCTGCGATAATTCGCATTATAGTAAATTATGTAAATAATTGGACATATATTCTGTGAATCAACGCTGAATGCGCTTTTGGCATTTGGCGGGAGCGATCTCCGAATCGCGATGCACGTATTGATAGCCGGGATTCGGAGTTCCCTCCTACAATTGAAACGTCAAGTTAATTCTAAAATCTACTATAACAGACACATGGCTAATACGATTTCTAAACAAACAAGTCCTTAATTACTGTACCCTCATTGACAACACGTATTGGACGACCAGAGCGGGAGTAATTTTCCTCCTCATAATTAATCCCCAATGTGAAGCAGAGGGATGCAAACAAGTCTGGTACACCTATAGGATCAGTAACCACTTCTGTCCCATCTTCATTGGTACTTCCAATGACTTGTCCACCTCGTGTACCTCCGCCTGCAATCACAGCAGACCAACCGTTCGGATGATGGTCGCGTCCATCAGTTTGGTTTATTTTCGGAGTACGCCCGAACTCACCAAGCCATAGGACAACGGTTTCGTCAAGCAGATCACGTTCACTCAAGTCTTTGATGAGCATCGCATACGCTGGGTCAACAACGTTAAGAAGCTCTTTAGTTCTTTCAAAGTTATTTTCGTGTGTGTCCCAGCCATCAAGCGTAATTTCTACAAATTTTACACCTACCTCAATTAACCGTCTTGCCATTAAACAACCTTGTCCGAATCGGTTCATACCGTAAGCTTCGCGAATTTCAGCCGGTTCTTCCTTAAGTTCAAAAGCTTTAATATTTGGAGAATTGATTAGTTCGTCAGCTTTTTTGTAGATAGCTTCATGCGCTTCTGTTCCTCGTCCAGTACGTTTGGAGATGAAATCTTTCTCAAGATTCTTGAGCATTTTGAGACGTTCGCGAAAGCGGTGGGTATCCATTTGTGGTGGATATTCAATGTCTTCCACCTTTTCCATCGGGTTATTCACGACAAACGGATCGTGTGAAGCACCGAGAAATCCGCCTGAATATGTCGGCGAGTTGATGTTGACACAACTCGGTAAATGCGATTCATTGTCATCAAGGTAGTACGATGTTAATGAGCCTATTGTGGGGTGACGAACTGCCCCGCCAGGTGCA
The DNA here is from genome assembly GCA_965219695.1 of Candidatus Poribacteria bacterium. Taxonomy (GTDB): domain Bacteria; phylum Poribacteria; class WGA-4E; order WGA-4E; family WGA-3G; genus MSPOR6. Next base: position 570,259 of record CBDCOJ010000031.1, read on the forward strand.
TATCCAGTATGCAATAAGTAGCGTGCACGCTCATGGTTACCTTCACCAGTCACCATTGAGCGGATAACGGAAAGATGATGTGCTTGTTCAGCGACAAGGGGTAAATGTTCTGAAAACTCAATACCTTTCACACTTGTCTGAATTGGCATGAAAGGCCCGCTGTTTTCTACTGAGGGGTCTTTTGGATCAAAGGTATCTAACTGACTCGGTCCACCACTCATAAACATTACAATGCAATGTTTCGCCCGCGGGATAACTTTTTCAAGTTGTGCGTTACCTGTAGCACCGAAGTGTTGCATCGCAACGAGTCCAAGAAAACTACTTACGCCATACTTAAAAAAACTACGTCGCGAAATTTCATTATGCCATAATTCGGGTGTATCATATTCGGGGATCCATAATCCTGATCTCATGTATTCTTACAGCATTTTGAACGCAAGCAACTATGCCAGCGAATGCTTCTCCTTAATCTGTCCCGCTACAAGCGTCAAAACAATATGCACCTGCGGGATAAGTGTTAGTTTTTGACGATGTTGATATGTAAATATTTGTACCAATTGATTCCTTTTCTAACTGTTATACGTTTTTCAGTAACATTCTTATGCCCTAATCCATCTTCACGTCCGTTGCTACCCTTGACCTCTCATCGTTTGATGGTGGACATTAAGAATATAATAACACACCTACATTTCAAAAACAAGTAAAAAATCTGAATAAGCAGGGTTATTTAGTTTTCGGTTTTTCTCCAATATTTTTTCACATTTCTATAAACTACCTGTAGGTCGGGTAGAGCTTGCGAAACCCGACAGGATATAAACGTGTCGGGTTTCGCAAGCTCTACCCGCCAAATGCCAAAAAGCGCATTAGACAAACATGGCGTTGATTTGGACCTACGAAATAAACTCTCAGTAACACTCATTGACTGATAACTCTTAAAACTGAATAACCCTGTCTGAATAGGGTATGTAAAGTTTTTGTAGAAATATGCAGAAAAAACTTGTAGGAGCGATCTCCGAATCGCGAACTGTCCGAACCAGGATTTACAAGATTATAGGATTATCAAGATTAAACTTATCCTGTGCAGATATTCTCAATCTTGGAAATCTGGAAATCCTGACAATCTTGGTTCAGACAATTCTCTTGACCACCACCCCGAAACCTGCTATCATACCCTGCATGCCACAACTGAACCTAAAACCCACACATAAACCAATCCGCGACTACTACGCCGCACTCCAACAATACGCACAACGCAACATCACACACGAAGGCGCGGTTAGCAATCCGTTTGCATTACTTTTAAACACCTGTGCCAAGCAGGTAAACGCCACCTTCGTCCCGCAACACCAGATAAAAACCGATGCTGGCAAATACATATATCTTGATGGCGCAATACTCCTCGCACAATCCAAACTCCCCATCGCGTATTGGGAAGCGAAGGATATGGACGATAACTTGGATACCGCGGTGCAACAGAAACGTGATGCTGGCTATCCGTTTGACAATATCCTATTTCAGAACCCAGAACACTGCATCCTCTATCAGAACGAGCAGAAGGTGCTTGACACAGACATCAGGGAACGGTCCAACTTGGTTACCGCACTCAAACAGCTGTTCGACCCGCCACAAGATGCCGTCAAAAAATGGCAGTCGGCTGTCACCGAATTCAAAGAGAAAGTCCCTGCACTTGGCAAAAGACTCGCGGAACTGATTGCAGAACAACACGAAACCAACGCACAATTCAATACCGCCTTCACAACCTTTTATCAGCAGTGCCGAGACGCTATCAACCCAAACCTCTCGCAAGCTGCCGTTGAGGAGATGCTCATTCAGCACCTACTCACAGAACGTATCTTCCGCACCGTGTTCGACAACCCTGACTTCACACGCCGAAATATCATCGCACGCGAGATCGAAAATGTGATTGACGCACTGACACGGCGAGCGTTCAGTCGGGGTGACTTTCTCAAAGAGTTGGACCCGTTCTATGAAGCAATAGAGAGAGCCGCAATCCATTGCAAAGACTTCTCGGAAAAACAGAACTTTCTCAATACCGTCTATGAGCAGTTTTTTCAGGGATTTTCGGTGGAGGTCGCAGACACACACGGCATCGTCTACACACCGCAACCGATTGTGGATTTTATGGTCAATAGCACGGAGCATATCCTCAAAACCGAGTTCAATCGGTCACTGTCGGACACAGGCGTGCATATCATTGACCCGTTTGTTGGCACGGGCAACTTCATCGTCCGACTGATGCGTGACATTTCGGGTGCCGCTTTAGAGCAGAAGTATCGCGACGAACTGCATTGCAACGAGATTCTGCTGTTGCCATACTACATCGCCAGCATGAACATTGAACACGAATACTTTGAACGCACACGGACATATCTGCCGTTTGAGGGCATCGCGCTTGCGGATACCTTTGAGCTGCTTGAGGAACGTGGACAGATTTCACTCTTCGCGCAGGAAAACACAGAACGCGTGGAACGGCAGAAAAAAGCGGATATGTTTGTCGTTATCGGCAATCCGCCCTATAACATGGGGCAGGCAAATGAAAACGATAATAACAAAAATCGGACGTATGAGACTATAGACACACTTATAAGAGAAACGTATTCAGAAGACTCAAAAGCATCAAGCAAAAAGCCTCTTTCGGATCCGTATGTGAAGGCTATATCGTGGGCTTCACGGCGAATCGGAGAGGAAGGGGTTGTCGCTTTTGTAACCAATAACAGTTTCCTTGATGGAACAGCATTTGATGGAATGCGAAAACATCTTGCACAGGATTTTGACGCGATTTACATTTTGGATTTGAGCGGAAACGTCCGTAAGAATCCGAAGTTGTCAGGAACAACACACAACGTGTTTGGGATTCAGGTTGGCGTAAGCATCAATTTTTTCATCAAGAAAAGGGACGACCAGAAAACTACTCAAATCTTCTATGCACGTGTTGATGAGTTTTGGCGTAAAGAAGAGAAATATAACTATCTCAAATCAAATCAACATTATCAAGACATTAAATGGGAACAGATTTCACCAGACAGTCGATATACATGGCTCACAGAAGGACTCCACGCTGAATTCAATACCTTTATCCCATTGGGAACGAAGGAGGCAAAGGCAATGAAAGGAACAACGGTGGATGTCATTTTCAAAACCTATAGTCTCGGAGTCAGCACAAACCGTGATGCATGGGCATACAATTTCAACAAGGGAAATCTAACTGATAACGTTGATCAAATGATTGGAACATACAACATTGAAGTGGCTCGCTGGTTACAACGGACAAATCGGGATACCAGTGTGGATGTCTTTGTGTTGTCAGACAATACTAAGATAAGTTGGAGTGAAGCACTAAAACGTAACTTACAAAGAGGGAAAACCGCTGATTTTTCATTGGAAAAGGTGAGAACATCTTTCTATCGACCATTTACGAAATCACACCTTTACTTTGATCGAATGATTAACGAGAGGGTAAGAGAATTTCCTTTCATCTTCCCTACATCAGAGGCAGAATCAAAAAATAGGGTAATTTGTGTTAGTGGTATTGGAAGTAACAAACCATTTCACTTTTTAGTTTCAAATACAATTCCGTGCCTTGATTTCCTCGAAAAAACCCAATGCTTCCCCTTCTACACCTACAACGAGGACGGCACAAACCGCCAAGAGAACATCACCGATTGGGCACTCACAGCATTCCGCAAACACTACAGCGATGACACCATCAGCAAATGGGACATCTTCCACTACACCTACGGCATCCTGCACCATCCAGAGTATCGTGAGAAGTATCAGGCGAACCTCAAGCGCGACCTACCGCATATCCCATACACACCCGATTTTTGGGCGTTTGCCAACGCTGGCGCACAGTTAGCCGACATCCACGTTGGCTACGAATCACAACCGATATATGAAGGTTTGACGGAAGATGAAACACCGGATATGCCGATTGATTGGCGTGTGGAGAAGATGAAACTCTCTAAAGACAAAACGCAGTTGGTCTACAATGATTACCTCACGCTCGACGGTATCCCTGCGGAGACGTTTGAATATCGGCTCGGCACACGTTCTGCGTTGGAGTGGGTAATTGACCAGTATCGCGTCAAGGTGGACAAACGCAGCGGTATTGTGAACGACCCGAATCGTATAGATGAACCACGGTATATTGTGGATTTGATTGGACGGGTTATCGGTGTCAGTTTGCAGACGGTTGAGATTGTGAATGGGTTGCCAGAGTTAAATGTCTGAATCGCAGATGGACACGGATTTTTAGAGTGTCAGCGTTTGTAGTCGCGCAATTCATTATACCTCTTATTTTCTATTTTGAATTAATGCTGAATACTTGTGTGCAAGTTTTAACCTGTTATTTTTCCTAACATTGCCGCGATGTCCTCCGGTATTTGAACATTATATTCTCTTTCAAAATCCGCAACGCTGTTGTGGTTTTCACAAAAAACGGTGATAATATCTAATCCTAAGTGTTTTGCAATTATCAAGTTTTCTCTCGTCTCTATCCATTGTTTTAAATGTAAATATGTCAAACCACGAAAACAATAAGCAAAAGCATAGTTAGGTTCTCGTGCTATTACTTCGGTCAATTCAGTGATTGCATGATGGTACTCATGCTTCTTATAGTAAACAAGGCTTCTACCATAATATGCATCTACATCGTTTTGATCTAATTCGATCATCTTATTATAATCATCCATTGCTAAATCGTATTGCTCTGCTGCTTCGTAGATCGTAGCGCGGTTGTTATATGCTTCAATTAAATTGGGGTTTAGTTGTAGTGCCTTGTTACAGTTATTCATGGCTTTTTCAAATTCACCATTTTGAAGGTAAGCATAAGCGAGTTTGCTATACGCTTCGGGATTATTAGGTTCTAAATCACGTATTTTGTTAAAGTCTTGTATAGCCCGATCAACCTTGCCTAAGATAAGATAAGCAGAACCACGAACGTAAAATATTTTACGATCATTTGGAATCAGTTCAAGTGCTTTGTCAAAGTCATTGATTGCACTATTAACTTGATTAACAGCTAAATCAACATGACCTATACTAAAGTTGGCAGCACCTGTAGTGAAGGAAAGATTGCCTCGAAAATGATATGCATCTGCCGAATTTCTGTTCAGTTCTATTGCCTTGTCATAATAAGCCAAAGCCGTTTTAAATCTACCTTGCCTCTCGTCAGCTGATCCTCTAGCAAGATATGCCTCGGCAAAATCTTGTTTGAGTTGTATTGCTTGGTCATAATTTTCAATAGCACGATTGATATTACCTTTTTCGTAGTAAGCGCGTCCACGCCAATACCAGGCTTCAGCATAATCAAACTTTAGCTTGATTACTTCAGTATAATCTGAAATCGCTTCATTAATATTATTTTTTTTATAGTAAGCACTGCCACGATTGAAATATATTTTTGCAGATGATGGGTCTAAATTTATAGCATCTGAATAATCCGTGATAGCCATATCAAATTCCCCTTTTTGATAGTATACATTCCCTCTATTGTGATATGCTAATGTTAACCTTGAATTGAATTCTATTGCTTTGGTATAGTCTTCAATAGCAAGGTCATACCTTCCTTTACTACTGTGAACAAAGCCACGACCGTAATAGGCATCCGCAAAATCTGATTTTAGTTCTATCGCTGTTGTATAGTCCGCAATAGCAAGATCACCTTCAACGGTTAAATCATAAGTAGCACTTCTATTAAGATATGCCAGGGTAAAATCGGGATTGTGTTCAATCACCGCATTATAGTCTTGCAAAGCAAGATCCTTCTCCCCTTTGTCAAAGTATGCAATACCACGATTGACTCGGACCTCAACAAAATCGGGTTTTAGTTCTAACACCGTATCATAGTCTTGAATAGCAAGATCATAGTCTCCTTTAGCACGGTAGGTATTGCCCCTATTATTATAAGAAACAATATAATCTCGTTTTAGTTTTATGGCTTCTGTATAGTGCTTAACGGCGTTTTGATAATGATTCTGTTTTTCTTTTAAGTTCCTCTCTTTATTACCTTTAGCTTGACAGGTAAGACCTTTAAGAAATTCTGTGTAGGCACTACGTCTAATAAATCCATGTAGGTCATTATATATTGACTCAGCAGAAATCTTATGGTGTTTTCGAAGATAGTCAAGTATAGGGAATTTCAGATCGGCGGGAATTGTGATTTCAATGTCTGGTTCAATAAAACCATCTGGAGATTCAACGAAAATGCTTTTCTGAAATACAACACGATCAATTTTTTTCGGAGGATTTACTGTTTTATAGTTATCCGATTCTCTTTTTTGTAGAATAACTCGCCCCGGTTCTGCGTGGGAACCATCACAAGCAAAAAAGAGAGCAACAAGATAGTCTTCCGTAAAATCTATTAAGTTAGTTTTGCCGCCAAAATGTTGGAGTTCGGATAGAATGTCAACTCGGTCGGTTTTGTCAGTATAATCTTTCGCCTCCTCCAGAATTGCTTCTTGAGCAGCTTCTATATCAGAATGTTCACCTTCAGTATGAGGGTATTCACGGAATAGGTTTGATGAAACCTTGTCAAAGTGTTCAGATTCACCACGATAGATGTAATCTCCTCCTGCGGATTTCTCTACTATTTCGTTGATCTTTTTCAAAATTCTGGTAAGGTTATCTTGGGAATTTGATTGGTTGTTCATTTTACTGTCCTTGATATTTTCAAAGTTAAAGAAAAATTCTATTCCTATGAATCCGTTTGTGACAGTCTCCACACACTGCAGTTAGATCACTAAGCCGTTCCTTGCCAATACGTTTATAAGTTTCGTGATGCAACTGTGTTGCGGGTCTTTTCTTACACCTCCGACATCTATACCATGCACGTTTCATAATTGTCCGGCGTTTGCCTTTCCATCGGATTGATTTGCGGTATCTGCTATATGATTTTTTATTCATTCACTTGTTCTCAAAATTGGATTAGAAAGTGTAAAATACAACAATGGATTCAGTTATTTTAATGATAACATATTGGAATAAAAAAGTCAAGGGAAATTCAACTTTATCCAGTACCCATAATCCGCGTAATCCGCGATTCAGACATCAAAAATCCCGCTTGCCAATTATCTCCTCCCATGCTAATATATCGTAAAAGTTCAAAAGGAGATATAGATATGTTTAAAATCGGCGTTATCGGAGACGAGGTTTCACAAGACTTCGCCACCGTAGTCAATTTTGTCCAAGAATTCAACCTTGATTCCATTGAAATCCGTTCGGTATGGGACAAACTTCCGCATCAACTCACCGACACCGATATAGATGAAATGAAACGTCTGCTGGATGGCACAGACATTGAGATTATCGGTGTCGCATCCCCGTTCTTCAAATGCGATATGGACAATGCAGAAGAACGTAAAGAACATCTTGGTATCCTAAAAGGGTGTATCCGCACTGCCAAAGCGTTTGACACAAATCTGATTCGCACCTTCGTTTTTTGGGATACCGGTAAAACAGAGGAACGATGGGATGAAATTATCGCTTCTTACGATGAACCGCGCCGAATGATAGATGGTGAAGGCATCGTTCTCGGCATGGAAAACGAATCTACAACATCTCTAAGTACCGCGAAACTTACCGCGCGATTTATTGAAGAAATAGACTCGCCAAACATCCGCGGCATTTGGGACCCAGCAAATGAAGCACACGCAAAGGGTGGCGTTACACCATATCCAGACGCATACAATCAAATGAAACCGACAATGATACATGCACATCTCAAAGATGCTGCGCCAAACGCTGATACCGGGGAAATAGAATCCGTTCCTGTCGGGGATGGAATTATCGATTGGCAAGGGCAACTACAAGCCTTCGTTGATGAGGGATATGAAGGACACCTCTGTCTTGAAACGCATTGGAGACCCTCTCTCAAAATTGATGATGATTTGCTCAATAGACCAGGTGGAAAAGCGTTCTCTGAAGCTGGAGAAGAAGCCTCACGGATTTGCATCGAAAAATTGCAGGCAATGATCAAAAAAATAAAGTGAATCTAAAATATCTATAGATTCGCTTAGGATTTGCAGCGTTTGTAGTCGCGCAATTTATTGCGCCTCTGATATAGGATTTGCAGCGTTTGTAGTCGCGCAATTCATTGCGCCTCTTACATTGTGTGCGACGCTCTCTTGTAGGAGGGGTTTTCAACCCCGATAGGAGTTAGTTCATTATGGCATCCAAAAAATCCACAAAACCTATTCAGTATGCCCCCACAGATGACGACGGTATCTATTATCCCGAATCTGATGGGAAGCCGCTTGCGGAAACAGACCTACATCGGATCGTTATTGTCAACACCTACCAGAAACTTGAGGCATACTACGAAGATAGGGACGATGTATATGTTTCTGGAAACCTGCTCATCTATGATGTGCCCGGTAAAACGCGGCGTTCCATTTCACCTGATGTGATGGTTGTGTTCGGCATAGAAAAAAAGATGCGCCGCACCTATAAAATTTGGGAGGAGGGGAAAGCACCGGACTTCGTATTGGAAGTTACCAGCAGAAGCACCTATAAAAATGATCTGAGGAAAAAGAAAACCCGATACGCTCACATCGGTGTTCGGGAATATTTTCTTTATGACCCAGAGCGATCTTATTTATCTGATTCATTGATCGGTTTTCGGCTAAATGAAGAAGGAAAATACGATAATATTTCATCTTCGCAAGATAACGGGATACTCTCTGCTGTTCTGGGAATAGAGTTTAGTATTCAGGGTGATGATATAGGACTTTACGTTCCGACTTCAGAGCAGTGGCTTCAAACACCTGCTGAGAAAGCGCAGCAAGCTGAAGCAGAAGTGGTACGCCTCCGAGCTGAAATAGAGCGATTGAAAGAGGAACAACAGAAATATGAAAATTAAAGCAGTTCGCACCTCGCTTTACGACATTCCACCACAAGTCCAACGCACCGATGCCATTCAAGCCTTTGTCTCAATGGAATTTCCGTTCATTGAGATTGAAGATGAAGATGGAGTCGTAGGCACTGGCTTCTCCTATACTATTGGCAAAGGTGGGGAAGCAATTAGACAGATTATGGATGCCTATCTCACACCTATCCTTCTTGAAGAGGATGCTTCTAATATTGACCGCATCTGGAATCGCATGTGGATGGAAACACATTGGGTCGGGAGAGGTGGCATTGTCGGGTTAGGAATGGCTGCCGTAGACATCGCCCTATGGGATCTCATGGCAAAGCGCGCAGAATTGCCGTTATTTCAACTACTCGGTGGTGCAAGAGCTTCTGTTCCTGTTTACAACACTGATGGTGGTTGGTTGCATCTTTCAGAAGACGAACTCGTCAGACAATCCGTAGAATATGTGGAGCAAGGTTTTAAAGGGATAAAAATCAAGGTAGGACGTGATAGTCTACATGAAGACGTGGCACGGATATTCGCTGTTAGAAAAGCAATTGGACAAGAATCTTACCTAATGATTGATGCCAACATGAAATGGAATGCACGCCAAGCCATTCAACTTGCTTGTCGTGTGGAAGAGGCAGACCTTTTCTGGTTTGAAGAACCGATTGAGGCAGATGATGTTGATAGCCACGTTGCACTCCGAGAAAAAACGACCATTCCGATCGCTATTGGTGAAACGATCTACAATAAATTTGTGTTTCAAGAATACATCGCGCAAGGTGCAGCGGATATTCTACAACCTGATGCTGTACGTGTCGGTGGTATTTCCGAATGGATGAAGGTAGCACATACAGCTGAATGTTTTGGTCTTTCGGTATCACCACACTTCCTGATGGATTTGCATGTGCATCTCTCTGCTGCGGTGCCGCATTCACTCTTTGTGGAGTATATCCCATCACTTGATCCGGTACTTAGCGATACATTGACACTCAAAGATGGGCATTTTTCTCCACCTGATCGTCCGGGGCACGGCATCCTTTTTGATAAGCAGAAATTGACACAGTATCAAATATCGTAATCAGAATCTTGTTGGAGGGCTTTGTAAGCCCGATATATTCCCCAAAGGTAGGCGCGTTTTGTAAACGCGCCGTTTATAGCGTCAATGTCTGAGATCGGCGCATTTACAAAACGCGCCTACCAGGGGTGAAGGACTTTGTAAGCCCGATTGACTTTTGAGGAACAACACATGAAACTTAAAAATCGTACTGCTATTATTACAGGTGGAGGACGTGGAATTGGTCATGCTACTGCATTGGCATTCGCAAAAGAAGGTGCAGACATCGTTCTCGCAGCACGAACTGAAGATGAGATAGCTGCTGTCGCCGATGAGGTGAAGCAACTCGGTAGACGTGCACTCCCCATCAAAACCGACGTTCAACAAAAAACCGAAGTAGATGCGATGATGATACAAACACTTGACACTTTTGGTAAGGTTGACATCCTTGTGAACAACGCAGGCGTGGCTATCCACAACCCTATTTCCAAAATACGTGAAGAGGATTGGGATTTAACAATGGCAGTGAACCTGAAAGGTGTATTTCTCTGTACACAAGCCGTTTTCAGCCACATGTGTGAACAGAAATATGGTCATATAGTCAATGTCTCCTCAGTATCGGGCAAATATGGGCATGTGAACGGTGGTGCATATTGCGCCTCTAAATTCGCTGTTGTCGGTTTCACAGAAACAACGAACAATGAGGGAAGACCGCACGGTGTAAAAGCTTCGGTTGTCTGCCCCGGTCCAGTCGATACGAAGATGCGACGCGATAATCACCCCAACGATGTAATTGAGCATCTAACACTTCCAGAAGATGTAGCGGACTTGATTCTTTTCCTTGTAACACAATCACCACGCGCGCATACCCTCGAAACTGTTATCCGCACACCGTTAATGTAACTTGTTGAGCATATACGAAACATGTTTATCGATTCACACGCACATATTCAGATCTCACAATTTGAACGTGATCAGGAAGCAGTATTAAAACGTGCACACAATGCCACAGTCTCTACTATCCTTGTCATTGGATTTGATTTAGAAACCAGCCTTGGTGCGGTTGAACTTGCTGAAAAACATAAAAACCTATACGCAACAGTTGGTATGCACCCGCATGATGCCAAAAAATTGACCCCCGATGTGCTAAAAACTTTTCGTGAACTCGTAAATCACCCGAAAGTTGTGGCTCTCGGTGAAATAGGTTTAGATTACTACCGAAACCTCTCACCACCTGACATGCAAAAAGAGGCTTTTGAGGCACAATTGGACCTCGCCGAAGAGATGAAAATGCCGATCATAATTCATAACCGTGACGCTTATATGGACATCCTTCCCATCTTAGAAAAACGAAGCGGAAGAATCCAAGGTGTCCTACACTGCTTCACAGGCGACGTTGAATTGATGCATAAAAGTGTTGAAATCGGATTTCATATCGGTATCGGTGGGATTGTTACATATCCAAACGCAAAAGACATGCAAGCCGTGGCGAAGGAAGTACCGCTGGAACGACTATTGATAGAAACCGATTGTCCGTGGTTGGCACCGCAATCTTGGCGTGGAAAACGGAATGAACCCGCTTATGTACTTGCAGTGGCAAAAAAAATCGCAGAACTTCGTGAGACTTCCATAGACGCAATCGGTGAAATTACAACACAGAATTTCGATAGGCTGTTCATAGTTGATTAAGCAGAATCATAAGGCTTTCATATATGAAGCATCTAAATCTTCGCATGTATGCGATGGTGATTGCCCTCGTCTTTATCTGGCTCATCTTCACATGGCTAACTGGTGGCACATTCCTCAGCACACGAAACCTTTCTAATCTCTCCCGTCGAACAGCAGTAACAGCCATACTTGCCATCGGTATGACGTTAGTTATCGTCTCTGCTAACATTGACCTGTCTGTAGGTTACGGTGCTGGCTTGCTCGGTGCAATCACTGCAATTCTACACGTTCAATTGGGACAGCCGATAATCCTGACACTCCTCATCGTGATCTGTCTCGGAATTCTAATAGGATTGATGCAGGGCTACCTCGTAGCATATCAACACATACCTGCATTTATTGTTACACTTGGCGGATTTTTGATATTTCGTGGACTGATGTTGGCATTTACAAAAGGTAAAACGATCCTTTTGCATGATAATTGGTTAAAAGCTATCGGCAACGCCTACCTGCCACGTTCTACTGGATGGGCTCTTATGCTGATTGGACTCGGCATAAGTGTATATGTGTTTTACCGCCAATTCTCTACCTCACAGGCAACGCACACGGAAAATGCATACGCACCTATGATTCTAAAAATATTCGGTACGTGGGGTTGTATTATCGCATTTGTTGTTGTGATGAATGCTTACAAAGGACTTCCGTTTTCAGTATGTATTTTGTTCGGATTGGTATTTGTGTTCCACTTCATTGCAAACCATACCCGTTTTGGAAGATATGTTTATGCTGTTGGTGGAAATGCCGAAGCAGCCTATCTCTCCGGGATTAACGTGCGGAGCATCACATTACGGGTGTTCGCAATAATGGGGGCATTAATGGCAATAGCAGGTATTGTCATGACAGCGCGCCTCGGAAGTGCCGGTCCAGATGCAGGTAGACTACGTGAGTTAGATGCAATTGCTGCTTGTGTTATCGGTGGCGCCAGTTTAATGGGGGGACGTGGCAGCATTCTCGGCGCTATCTTAGGTGCATTTGTCATGGCAAGTCTGAGCAACGGAATGGAGATGGCAAACATGGGCACCGCAGGACAAGATATTATCAAAGGCGTTGTCCTTGTTGCAGCAGTCGGATTTGACATGGCATCGCGAAAATGATTTTTTCTGCTTTAATAAACCAAGTTGCCGCCTATGTAGCACAAACTTCATGAAGATTAACTTATACCATTTCTAAAAATAACTTCTCTTAAAGAAATAGACCGTTCAATGTGAATGCCATACGGGGAATGCCAAATGGCATTCATACCCACCGAATGCCAAAAAGCGCATTCGGTGTTGATTTGGCCAAACGCCTAAATGGCGTTCATACCGTTGATTTCTTGATTTGGCGCATTCGCCAAGCGCAATTCATAGCGCCTCTTACATTCACAGGTTAGCACGTAACCAATTGTGTTCAAGTAATTATAGGTTGTATTACAAAATACGCGTCCATACCCTACTTTTCCTGCAAACTTATTGGAAATATATTGGATATCTATTGTTCCTAACACCACAAAAACTTCTGAACACCACCCACAACAAGTTATAATATCGGCATGAAAAAACAAAACCTATCCATTAGGCAAAAATCATCCAAATGCATAAACGACTCCGTAAAACTTATCAAAATAAAATATCGACTTCAAAAGGAAAAACGTGACATCTCAACGCAGATAAAAAAATTAAAAATTAATTTTATGAAGAAAACTGCTATAAACCTATACATAGACTGGGTTTAGAGCGAATTTCAAAAAGTTGCCACGGTAACAAAATTGTTACCAAATGGTAACTTTTCAAGAAGGAGATGCCAGTGAAATTTGAAGAAAAACACAAACAATTTGCTGTCAAATGTTTCGCACAATTTATGACACAAACTGAAGTTACAGACGCATTTCTTGAAGAATTTCCTGATGTCCTACCGCAACCACCGCCAATGCAACAGCTCCCAATACTTCATGAAAATTAGGAACAACATAACAACGATCAAGGCATAGAAGATCAACTTGACAAAGATGAATACTTTGCAGTCTCCTTTGAAGGATTAAAAGAGAAATACGAATACCTATACGGCAACGAGGCAGATAGCAAATACAACCAAGACCTGCCCAAACTTCAAGAACAGGTCGAGATTGAGTATGCCCAGCAAATCGAACAAAAACAGAATAAATTGCATACACAATACCTCAAAGAACATCAAAATCAGGTTGATGAACACGAACAAAACGAACAAATTGAAGATATGAAACATCAGGATACAAAAGCACTAACTGAGACATAGTCTCGACCTTACCGGTAGGAGCGATCTCCGAATCGCGAACTGTCGGGAATCGGAGTTCCCGCCTACAATAGCAGGCGGTGTTGGTAGGAGCGATCTCCGAATCGCGAACTATACCGCAATTTTAGAATAGACAGACCACAAGCACAAGTGGTAAATAAAACTTGTAGGAGCGATCTCCGAATCGCGAACTATACCGCAATTTAGAGCAGACAGACCACAAGCACAAGTCGTTACTATAGGTTCATCGGATGATACTTTTCAAAGTAGAGTGATATACCTTTCTCAGTGATTATCCATCCATGCCCTTTTTCAGTAATATCCACGATACGTCCTTCACTCTTCAACAGAAAAAGGATGTTAGAAATAAGAGCATTGCTTTTGTCATTTGATTCGTTCTTATCCGGTATGCCAATACGTTTTTCAATTTCATTTAGTTGGAGTGGTTCCTCGTCTTGTGCGTTGACTAAGACTTCAATTATGGCTTCCTTCAAAAAATATATTCCTAATCTTGCTACTTGTTTGGTCATATTCATAAGTTATCTCCCTTTGTGCCTTTGTACTTAATGACACAATAATAGACTTAAAAGGGTGCATAAAATAAAAATACCGGTTTCGTCATAAAAATGAATATTGCGTAAGTCCTATATATGGTAGATTTTAGAACTGTTATTATACTTTTCACCGAGCGAGGTTAGGAAACCTCGCCTACTGAGAATGAAGATGCCAATTTTTTATAATTCGCCATAATTTAGACTTTATCATATAAAACACTTTTAAATTTCCGCAACATATACCTTTTTCGCATTTTTTTAAACCGTTTCCCGAAATATCCTCCTCTTTATAACCGAAATCTAATTGGGAGTTCTGTTTATGAACTACAATTTTGTCAACCCAAACAACTTAACGGATGCAGAACTGGTTCGGCTTGTCCAAGCTCGTGATGAAGCAGCATTCACTGAATTAATGTCCCGATATAGTCCACGAATTTGGAACATCGTTGTCGAAAATTCAAGACAAAGACGGGATGCCGAAGAAATTCTGATGGACATCTGGATGGCTGTTTGGGAAAACATCATCGGTCTACGAAAAGCAGAAAGTTTTGGTGGATGGTTGCGCCGAATCGCTTTCACCGCTTGCAACAGATACTATGCCTCCAACTTACATCGGCAAAACGAAATTATGTTGAGTTACGAAGAGTTAGCTTTGCAGATTGATAGAGAAGCAGAGCAGCGTTTTAATGAAGCAAGACTCAGAGCAGAGGCAAGAGAGGCAGTACATCACCTACCACAAAAAGTGCGTTCTGTCGCAATATTGTATTATCTTGAACTGTGGAGTACTAAAGAGATTGCAGATGAACTTAACTTAGCAATCGGCACAGTCAAAACGAGGCTAAGCGAAGTGCGACAACTTCTCCGCAAGGAATTTGAGGTAGATATAGAACCTATAAGGAGCGGAACTATGTCAATTGAACAGAAAAAAAATGAGGATTTGCAAACGAAAATTAAGGTGATAGGAGTCGGCGGAGCAGGTTGCAATGCTATAAAACGAATGATTAAAGAAGACTTCACAGGAATTGAATTCTGTGTTGTTGATACTGATAAGCACGCACTTAGCGCATGCAACGGTGCAACACAAGTGCAAATAGGTATTAACACTACTCAAGGAAGTAGCACAGATGGAAATTTGGAATTGGGCAAAAGAGCAGCTGCGGAAAACATAGATGAACTCCGCTCTATTGTTTCTGATGCAAAAATGGTTTTTATTACCGGTGGCATGGGTGGTGGAACGGGAACAGTTGTTGTACCTATGATCGCGTCTCTTGCACGAGAACAAGGTACATTAACAGTCTGCTTTGTAACACGCCCGTTCGATTCTGAAGGTGAACACCGGACTGAAAAAGCGGAGTATGGATTAGGAGAACTGCAAAATAGGTCGTGTGTTTGTGCGGATGCTGTTGTCGTTGTGCCAAACCAACGGATATTGGAATTGACCGACCGTGAATTACCGATACAGGAGGCTCTTCAAAAAAGCGATGATATTTTGTTCCAAGGCGTAAACCTTATAACAGGTATTATAATAGAATCCGGCGAAATTAATGTTGGCTTTGATGATGTTCAAAGTATGCTGCGTGACCAAGGAACTGTCCTAATGGGGATAGGAAAAGCTGTAGGTGAAAACAGCACCAAAATTGCCGCAGAGGATGCTCTTTCTTCTCCTCTTCTTGAAGGAATAGAGATAGAGGGGGCTGCAAGAATGATTATTAATTTTACCGTCCATCCAAATTTCTTCAACAAGATAGAGATCAGTGAAGCAATGGATATTGTTTCAAAAGGAGTAAAAGAATCAATCATTTTTGGTATGAAGAGAGAAGATTCCGTTGAAGTTGAAGATGAAGTCCTTATAACTTTTCTTGCAACTGGGGTTGAACCGGAAAAAGAACAAGTTTCTTCTATATCTTCCAGCGAGCGCGGCGCATCTACCGAACAAGGCAATGTTATTTCGCCTTCAACCGCTTCAGAATTGGTTCATCTGCACAATCACAGTGAATATAGTCTGTTAGACGGTGCGTGTCGGATACCAGATATGGTGCAGTGGGCAATTGAGAACAGTTCACCTGCTGTCGCACTTACAGACCACGGTAACATGTTCGGTGCATGGGAGTTTTACAACACGGCAAAAGCAGCAGGCGTTAATCCCATTGTCGGATGTGAGGTATATATTGAAACGGAAAAAGAAAAGTCAGATGGCAATTCCCAATATTCACCGTCCCATCTCACGCTGCTTGCAGAAGACGTTGAAGGATACCACAATCTTTTAGAATTGACATCACTCGGATATACACAAGGTTTCCACCGCAAACCATGCATCAATATGGAAATGCTGCGTGAGTATCATGCGGGTATTATCGCTCTGACAGGATGTATCAATGGAATAGTGCCGCGGCTAATCTGTTCTAATCAAAAAGACGAAGCAGTCCGAAACTTGTTAGAATTGAAAGACATCATGGGAGAAGACAACCTCTTTGTTGAACTCCAAAACCACTATATTGATAAGGAGTTAGCAACATATCCAGTGATGGTGGAACTCGCAAATGAATTCAATCTCCCTATCGTTGGCACAAACGATTGCCACTATCTCCGAAAATCTGACCACCGCATGCACGACATCCTGCTCTGTATCCAAACAAGGAAAACCGTCAACGACCCAGAACGGATACGATTTGACAATCAATTCTATTTCAAGAATGTTGACGAAATGCAAGAAGCACTTAAAAATTATCCACCTGAAGCGATTATCAATACAGTTGAAATAGCCAATCGGTGTAATCTGAAACTGGATTACGACAAAAGTGTGATGCCGATTTTTGAGATACCAGAAGGACATACAATCGATAGTTATCTGAAGGAACAGTGCTACCAAGGTTTGCGCCAAAAATTGGGGGAACATCTCTCCGAACCTGTTCGTAGGCGATTGGAATATGAACTGGACATTATTCAACAAACCGGTTATGCTAATTATTTCCTAATTGTTGCGGATTATGTCGGCTACGCGAATCAACAGGGATATTTACTCTCTGCTCGCGGTTCTGCTGCAAGCAGCCTCGTACTTTATGCGCTTGGTGTAATCAATTTTAATCCGATGGACCACGGATGTTTGTTTGAAAGGTTTTTAAACCCTGATAGAATGAATCCGCCAGATATTGATATAGATTTCGCCGCTCATGCCCGTGACGATGTGATTGATTACATTGTGAGAAAATACGGCCATGATTCTGTTGGTAAAGTTGCTACCTTTGCTACGTTAGGGGCAAAAGCTGCTATCAAAGATGTCGGACGTGCCCTTGAAATCCCTCTTGATAACATAGAGACGTTGACAAGACTGATTCCAAACCAGCCGGGTATTACGCTTGGTGAGACGTTAGAACAAGTGCCTGAATTCCAGACACTTGCTGAACTCCCTGAAAATAGAGAGTTAATCGAAATAAGTAAAGCAGTAGAAGGTATGAAACGGCATGTCTCATGTCATGCATCTGCAATTGTGATTTCAAACGGTTCTCTTGCGAATTATGTTCCGCTTTTCAAGGATAGGCATGGACAAGTCGCAACGCAATTTGAAGGAAAAACGGTTGAAGATGTCGGATTCATTAAGTTTGATACGCTTGGTGTCCGAAGTCTTTCAGAGACTGCGGACTGCCTCAATATGATTCAGGAAAACCATGGTCGTAAGATCGCACTTGAAGATATTCCACTTGATGATAAACAAACCTAT
Organism: Candidatus Poribacteria bacterium; assembly: GCA_965219695.1. Classification (GTDB taxonomy): domain Bacteria; phylum Poribacteria; class WGA-4E; order WGA-4E; family WGA-3G; genus MSPOR6. The sequence goes on from CBDCOJ010000031.1 coordinate 588,438, forward strand.
TCGCTCATCAGTAGAGGTCTGATTGCTGGCTTATTCCAGCTGGAAACCTCCTCTGGCATGTATACGGTGGTTGCACAACTCAAAGCGGATAACTTCGAGGATTTCTCCGCTATTCCAGCACTCTATCGTCCGTGGCCATTAGAAAGCGGTATGATGCAGCAGTTCATTGATCGGAAAAACGGGGCACAACCGATAGAATATAGCCATCCCTTACTTGAAAATGCCCTCAAAAGCACTTATGGTGTCTGTATTTATCAAGAACAAGTAATGCAGATTGTGTGTGATGTAACTGACTTCACGCTTAGTGAAGCAGACATACTCCGCGGTGCAATGGGAAAAAGGAAATCAGACGTGCTTGAAGAACAACGTCCAAAATTCATTGAGAGTGCAGTTCAAAAAGGTTTCTCCACCATAGAAGCAGAGGAGATATACGACCATCTTGAACAACTTGGCAGATATGCCTTCAACAAATCGCACTCCGTCGCTTATTCCCTGTTAGCCTACCGTATGGCATATCTGAAAACGCATTATCCACATGAATTCATGGCAGCGATGATGACGGGAGAGGCAGCAGATAAAGAAAAGATCAAACGTTACCAATTTGAATGTGTAAGACTTGCTGACTTCTTGGGTGTAGAAATCAATCTGTTACCGCTTGATATCAACACCAGTGAGAAGAATTGTACTGTGGATGGCAACGATATCCGTTTGGGGTTTGTTGTCCTCAAAGGCGTAAGTGATGAAGTGATAGATTTGCTTCTTGCGGAAAGAAATCAAAGCGGCATATTCACATCTATTCAAGACTTCCGTGATCGTCTTGATTCAATAGAGATGGACGAACGGGCTTTTGAAAGTCTCATCGCATCAGGGGCATTTAATGCTCTTTCTAAATAATACATCTGACTAACCGATCCTAATCTACTGCTTAGTCAAGTGTTAATTGATGGTTCTTGAATGTAGTCGGGAATCGGAGTTCCCTCCTACAAGAAGATACATTTCTGTAGGAGCGATCTCCGAATCGCGACCTACAATAATATGTTGACAAAACACTTCCCTTACCACTTACAGGGTTATTTAGTTTTAAGAATTCTCGGTTAATAGATTTTACCGAGGGTTTATATTGTAGGTCGGGTAGAGTTTACGAAACCCGACATGATCGTACTCTCATACTAAGATTGTCGGGTTTCGCTTCGCTCTACCCGACCTACAGATGGTTATATTGAAATGTGAAAAATATAACAGAAAAAGCGAAAACTGAATAACCCTGTACCACTTACAAATTGATTGACTTTCCATAATTTATCTGATATACTTACAAGAAAGACCCAATTAATAGTAGAATCCGAATCTATCTTTGCCCAGCTATTATTCAGGAGATGGCACGATGCAACCCAAAATACACTCAGCCCCAGCAATCGTCTATCCCGAATCGGACGGTAAACCTATGGCAGAGACCGATTTACATCGAAATTTGATGTTTGATATCATCAAAATGTTAACACACTATTTTCAAAACAGAAATGAAGTATATGTTTCGGGCAACCTGCTGATATACTATGAGGAGGGTAACCCTAAAAAGTCTGTAGCACCAGATGTGTTTGTCGTCTTCGGCGTATCAGAGAAACCACGTCGTACCTTTTTGACATGGGAAGAAGGGGAAACTCCAGACTTTGTGTTAGAGGTGGCAAGTGCAAGCACACATCAAAATGACATCGGGCATAAGAAGGATCTTTATGCATCAGTACTTAAGGTTGAGGAGTATTATATTTACGATCCGTATAGTGAGATAAATCCGTACTTCTTATGTTATCGCTTCGTAGAAGGTACGTATCAAGAGATTGAGTTTGTTGATGAACGGCTTCCATCCCATGTGCTTGGTTTAGAACTTGGTGAACGTGACGGTGTACTGGGTCTATACAATCCAGACATCCAGGAATGGTTGCAACCACCTGAACAACGTGCGGAACAGGAATCCATTGCTCGGAAACATGCTGAAGCTGAACTCACAAAAGCTTTAGCCGAACTTGAACGGTTTCGCGCAAACACTAACGATTGATTTACATGTGAATACTCATACGAAAAATTTAAAAAATAAGATGGATAACAATGAATTGTTCAACAACTACACCCAAACCGAATTGCCGCAAAGTCTTAAGGAAAGACTTGATAGAAAGCAGATAACAGAGATCGCGTTTTCACAGAATGGATTAAGACTTGCCGCGGGTGGTGATGATCGAATCTGGGTATACGATTTAGTCAACGGCGCGCAATCTGCTGTGCTTTCAGGGCATACAGATAGAATCCGTTCAATAGCATTCGCGCCAGATAATCACACCGTCGCCAGTGCAAGTGAAGATAGCACCCTCCGACTATGGGACGCAGACACTGCTAACGAAATAGCAACATTGGCAGGTGAATCTTCAAGCTTAGTCAGTGTGTTAGCGTCATCTCCAGACGGTGTGCCGCTGACCGCGTGGAATGAAGAAACAGCGCGTATGTTGAGCGGCTCAACTGCTGACCCCGCCAGAATTAGAGCGTTAGTTTTCTCATCAGATGGAAATACGCTTGTCAGTGGTGGCGCAGACGGTAAGATACGAGTATGGGAAGTAGAAACAGGTCGACAGTTGTCTTCTATTGCAGCACACGATGGGTTAGTGTTAACTTTGGCGTTTTCCCCTGACGGTAAATTACTCGCCAGTGGCGGTTCAGATACTACCGTTCGGTTGTGGGAACTGGAAAGTAAGCATCTTCTTTCAACCTTCACCGCACATTCAGATTCGGTTAATGCTTTAGCATTCTCTCTTGATGGTAAAACACTTGCAAGTGGAGGGAGAGATCCAGAAATCCGATTGTGGAACGTGAATGCACAAGGACTCATGTCTACTATACCGGCACCAGAAGGTTTTGTGTGGGAATTAGCGTTCTGGGGCAGCGATCAAACCGATAAACAGCAGCTTGTCAGTGTAAGCAGAGATGGTATGCTTTCTATCAGGGAATAGGACAAATATGACATTTCAATATAATCGCGAAGCAGATATTTTGTATATAAACACTTGTGAACCTTACCCTGAACAGCAAAGCGAAAAACTTGATGACGAAATTATTGCGCGTTTTAATCCCGATACAGGTGAAATAGAAAACCTTGAAGTTTTGTTTTTCTCTACGCGTTTGTTACGGGAAGAACTTTTTCAGCTGCCAATTGCTGCACACTTTCAACTATCCGAAACTTAAACGGCTCTGCAATCCACCGAAACAGACAATTCGTGCGTGCCACTTCCAAAAACAACTCCTTTAAGCGGTGTTACGTCTGAGTAATCCCTTCCCCAAGCAACTGTAATGTGTCGGTCAGTCGGAATTTGGTTGTTAGTCGGGTCAAAATCTATCCAACCGATGTCTGGGAGATAAACTGAAAACCACGCATGTGACGCACTTGCGCCTACAAACTGTTCTTGGTCTGGCTGTGCTACCGTTTCAATGTATCCACTGACGTATCGCGCTGCCAAACCCATTGCGCGCAAACAACCAATTCCGAGGTGCGCGAAATCTTGACACACACCCCTGCGATGTTCTATAACCTCCGTCAGAGGTGTAGCAACGGTAGTAAAACCTGGGTCGTAGGTAAAATCTTCGTAAAGACGCTTTATTAAATCTTCTACCGCTTCCAGCACGGAACGTCCTTTGGTGAATGAACTATCCGCGTAAGCACGAAGTTCAGGCATCTCTTGGATCATTGGAGAGTCAAGCATGTATTGTCGTATCTCCAAAGTCTCTGCATTCTGATTGGTCTTTAACCGCTTATGAACAGTTTCCCAGACTATATCCTTCACAGCATCCGTTTGTATTTGGGACTCTTTTACCTCTACCTGACTTGTAACTGTAACGCTTAAATCTTGATGTGGACGTTGAATAGAGAAATAGCAAACAGTATTTCCGAAAAAATCCTTTCGCTCACGGTAACTTGTTGGCTCCGGTTCAATAGTAAATTCACTTTGTGTGCATACTTGTTGAGCGAAACTTCGTGGGGTCAGTCGTGCTTCGTTATGACAAAGATTGACAAAACTGTTATAGCTGTACTGGGTGTTATGGGTAATCTTATAATTCATTGTTAAATATGGTGAATTATATATATGGTAGATTATAGAATTAATTGGACATTTTTGAACTGTAGGAGGGAACTCCGATTCCCGACTATTAGTGGTTTTGTCGCTATTCGGAGATCGCTCCCGCCAAATCATGCAGAATACCAAACGCGTATTCTGCCAAGCGCATTTGGCGTTGATTCACAAGTGAAGTATATAATTATTTCAATAATTCACCATAATAGACATTATAATGAATTAGTTTTACTATAGTTTGGACAATTTTCTTTTTTTGGAGACAAAAAGCAGAAAAGAGGGTATCCTTTCAAATAAAGTCCACATTTTTTAAAAGGCTGTTTTACAATGGATCCTCTCTTCCGCTTAGGTTCTATGTTATCAGAGTATCAACACCTCTTCAAGTATAAAAACTATAACCATTTTCGCACTATCGTAACCGGGTTGATAAACACACCGCATCGTGGCACAATGACACAGATATATCAATCAACAAACCACTCCAAGACCTATTGGACACTACCGAAGTTTCTCTCTCGTGGCGTATGGTGTGTTGATAAAGTCGCATCCGTATTGACACAACAAACTCAAAGCGTCCTGAGTAAAGGTGTCAATGATGAAACCTATTCTGCCCATAATGGCACGCAACAATTTGGCACACATTTCTTCAGAAATACTCAATATAACAAACGCAACAAGAACCAATCCAAGTTCCATCACGGACACCAGTTCGGTGCTATCGGATGGCTCTATGAAACACCACAAGGCGTGCGTCTGTTTCTGTTAGTTGCTCGGGTGATGTGTCCGTGCAAAAAACAGGATTCCAGTTTTTCTGTGCTAAGATGCCTGTGGGACTGATCGTATTTGACAGAGGCTTCAATAGGCGTAAAGTGTTTACAGAAATCCTTTCACAAGGACATCACTTACTCTGTCGCGCAAAGTCGTGCGGGCAAAAATGTGTCCGGTGGATGTGCGGCTTGTTGTCATACGCACACGCAAGAAAAAGTCTAAATCTTATCACTATTTTTGTTTATTTACCTCTGATTTACAACGCCCAATAGATGAGTTGATCCGACACTATAGAAATCGGTGGCAGATTGAAACAGCATTTCGGGATGTAAAACAAAACTTCGGCTTTGATACATATCAGATACGAAAGCGTCCAAGTTTGAACCGGTTCGCACAACTGAGTTTTGTTGCAGCAAGTCTCACACAACTTATTTTCACAAATACAATATCAGATACGAAAAAAGAGGATATGTCTTTTAGTATAGCGTGCGTGTTGCGCACACTGAATATGCATTGGTATAAAGCAAAATATCTGACACGCGGATTGATGGTCGCTTATATGCAACGATGTTTCCAACAACATTATTTTTCTGCGAGTAACGATCCGAAACAAAACTTAGCAAAAAATCTAAAAATAGATAAAGACACGACATGAACTGATTAGATTTACACATTTTTGAAGATTCTGTCACAAATAATCGCAAGATACCGCGATTTCCAACAAAATTCAGAGAAATAGGAATGCTTGCAAAACAGACTGAACACTTGTTTGGAAGCCCTGAAAGGATAAAATTCTCCAAACTATAGTAAATTTTAAGGGCATTCGTCTTCTGTAGGAGCGAGCTCCAGCTCGCAACTACAGGAAGACAATGCTTCATACAAATTTCAATAAAACTTGACCAAAAACTGAGTATTTGATATAATACTCCTATAAACAAAAGACTTAGGAGAAAAAATTGAATCAGCGAGCACCTATTGAGGAACAGATTGATCTACCATTTTTAGAATCGCTACGGATAAGCTTTCAAAGCCTAAAAATTCGCTTTGGTCGTTCCATTATCACGACAGCAGGAATTACGCTCGGTATCGCATTTCTCGTTTCTGTTTGGACAAACAACGAAATAGAATTTGCACTTCAGGAAAGCGGACGAAGTTCCGAGATTGCCAATATAGACGAAGCAGCGGAACAAGGCATTTCAACCAAGGATATATGGCTTATCATTATGTCCCTGATTGTATGTGTTGTCGGCATTGCAAACTCTATGCTGATGGCTGTGACTGAGCGGTTCCGTGAAATCGGAACAATGAAATGTCTTGGGGCATTAGATGGGTTTGTCGTGCGGCTGTTTCTATTGGAGTCGGGTTTCCAAGGATTTGCTGGAGCACTTATTGGGGCACTCATTGGCTTGTTGGGGGCTGTCGTTTTAGGCTTGAAAAACTATGGACTCGATTTGTTTTTCTACTTTCCGTTGTTGCCTGCACGTCCTGAAAACGGCCCCTTTCAACTTGGTGTACTTTTGCTAATCCTATTTGGATGCGTGCTTGGAATGATTTTGGCGGTTATCGGTTCATCGTTTCCCGCATGGCGTGCTGCGAAATTGCCGCCTGCTGAAGCAATGCGGACTGAGGTATAAATCAATTTAGAGTAGAACATGGAAATAGGTTAACATGATTGGAAGCATTTCTTGTAGGAGCGATTTCCAAATCGCGATATGTAGTCGGGAATCGGAGTTCCCTCCTACAGGAAGTTTGGAATAATCGTAAAGGAATGTTATGCCGGATATTGTTGTAAAAACTGAAGATGTTGTCAAAGAATATAGAATGGGTTCAAATGTCCTTCGCGCTTTGGACGGTATCAATATCGAAATTCAACGCGGAGAATATATCTCATTGATGGGACCTTCAGGCTCTGGAAAATCCACTCTATTTAACATGATCGGTGCGCTTGACCGACCAACTGAAGGAGAGGTTTACATTGATGGGCAAAATATGTCACATCTCTCACAACGGCAGATCGCAGCGTTTCGGTGCCACCGCGTCGGCTATATTTTTCAGAGTTACAACTTGTTGAATGTGCGCACAGCACACGGCAATGTTACTTTGCCGATGATTTTCGCAGGTATTCCCGAAAAACAACGGAATGAAAAGGCGGAAAAACTGTTAGATAAAGTCGGTTTAGGGGACAGAATGTATCACCTTCCCGATGAACTCTCTGGCGGTCAACGCCAACGGGTTGCCATTGCAAGAGCATTGGCGAATGACCCCAGTATTGTCCTTGCTGACGAACCCACAGCAAATCTTGATACGATTACCGGTCGCGAGATTATTGACCTCATCAAACAGTTGAATACGGAGCAAGGGGTTACCGTTATCTCTGCGACACACGACCTAAAAATGCTTGATGTTTCGGATCGCATTGTGGACATACGCGACGGACTTGTAGAGCGGATTCGGAATCGTGATGAGATTGAAATCGAGGTTGGCGAAGTCGGTGGTCACGAGTAATCTTTTTGGTGTTACTACAAGATTTCAGACAATAGAACAGGACGATTTTCACGCAGCGATTTTAAAGCAGCATAACCCATCACAATAGGTACGCGACCATCGGCACCTGTAACTGGCGGTTGTGTCCCCTCCTGAATACATCGTATGAACACACACAACTCCGCCAGATATGCCTCCTTATAACGTTCCACAAAGAAGTCCGGCGGCGATGCGGTGCGACTCCCCTCACTCCCACTGAAAGTAACAGTATCTGTCAGCGGATTCCCAACCGTAATCATTCCCTTTGAACCGAAAACCTCTACCCGTTGGTCATATCCATAAACTGCCTCTCTACTGTTATCTATCGTCGCAAGAACACCGTTTTTGAAACGTAGTGTTATGATCGCGGTGTCAATATCTCCTGCCTCACCGATTTTCGGATCAACACATACACCACCTACAGCAAATATCTCAACCACTTCATCACCGATTAGGTAACACGCCATATCAAAATCGTGGATGGTCATGTCAAGGAATATCCCACCCGATACTTTCACATATTCTATTGGGGGCGGTGCGGGGTCACGACTTGTGATGCGCAGTATGTGGGGTTCGCCAATCTGTCCAGAGACTACTGCCTCACGCACCCGCATGAAGTTCGCATCAAACCTACGATTAAATCCGACCTGGAACTTTATTCTTGCTTTTTCAACAATCGCTAATGTTTCGTCAATCTGTCCTAAATCTAAGGCGATCGGTTTTTCGCAAAAGATGTGCTTGCCTGCTTCGGCTGCAGCTTGACATATCTCAACATGCGTATCCGTTGAGGAAGCCACAATAACCGCATCAATCTGTGAGTCATCTAAAAGGGTGCGATAATCTGAGGTTACCTTCGGGATATTGAACTGTTCGGCAAAGATTTCTGCTGTTTCGGTGTCCAAACTGCAAATCGCTATGAGGTCTGCGTCAGGTATATTCTGGGAGAGATGTTCAATGTGGAGTTTGCCGATGCGTCCTGTGCCGACAACACCGACACCGATTTTTGGAGGTTTGTTCATTTTGCGATAATTGATTTCAGATATTGGAAATTACGTTTTGCACTTTCGTAGGGACTGCCCATCCCCGGTAAAACATCCTGCTCAACGACTATCCAGCCATCATAGTTCCGATTTCGCAATTTTGCTATGAAAGCTGGAAAATCAACATCACCCTTACCCAATTCGCAAAAAACACCATTCTCGACAGACTTGAAATAATCCCAACCATCTTTACGAGAACGGGTAGCGATTTCAGGATGGCAATCCTTAAAATGCACATGCCAGATACGTTCAGCGTGTCGATCAAATATGTCAAGAGGGTTACCGCCACCGAATCGGTAATGCCCCGTATCAAAACACAACCCCACCAAATTCGGATTGGTCCGCTGCATTAACGTGTCCACCTCCGCAGGTGTTTCTACATATCCTCCACAGTGATGATGAAAAACGGTGCGGAGTCCCGCCTCGTCCTGCACCGACTGCGCGATACGATGCACACCTGCCACAAAAGTATCCCACTGCTCCTGTGTTAAGCCGTGTTCAGCACGGATACGTCCTGCATTCTGCGTGCGTTGTGCCACAGTGCCGTTGTCATCTGAAAGCACAATGAACGGAGCATCACCTACATCTGCTAACAAACGCGCATGCTGTAATGCTGACATTTCACCCGCTGCGTGTGCTTCAACATCTGCTAACGCAACCGGCACAAAAGCACCTAACATCTCTAACTCGCGTGCTGCCAGTTCGTCGTGGAGTTGTGCAGGGTCAGTCGGCATGAAACCCCAATCTCCCAATTCGGTGCCTCGATACTCGATTGCCTGCATCTCGTCTAATACTTGGATGTAGTCGGGGGATTTGCCTTGTAGGTCAAATTCAAGGACGCCCCAGGAACATGGGGCATTTGCGATTTTCATGGGTTTATTGGTTCTGTTTTATGACTTGTATTAAATCAATGATAAATTGTTCAAAAAATCTAAATCTGTCAGGTTTTTTAAGATCCTCCGCTGTTAGTATGTAAGCACCATCCATGTCTGCCTCTGCAACGACTCTCGATTTCACAGTGGAAGAATATTTTGTTGAGTCTATGTTTGCATCAAATACCAACAGATAAACTTTGATGTGTTTTGTATATCCAGCGTCTTTAAGTTTATGCTTCCAATAACCTGCTTGGGTAACTCCTACTTTCAAAGAGGTATTATATGAGATTATAGCGATAACTTGTGAATTTTTAGGATTGTAAATAACTATATCAGATTCTGGTAAATACATACCAAATTCACCGTAATCAACTACAAGATTTCGCATGACAGTACTTAATTCTGGGCCTAACTTCGTGGTTTCCAAGTCCTTGTTATTAACCGTCTTTAATCCAAGAGAGGCAATTTGTGTAGTAATTAAATTCAAGATTCTTTCTCTAAAAGTGTCTCCCTTGGAAGTACGCCAATTTCTCCCGAGTTCTCCTGTCAAACAAGCATCTAAACTTTCACAGATTACAGCATTTGGAAGACCACCACACAAAACAGATTCTCCATAGTGTTCAATGAGGCGACCCATGACATCACTCACGTCGTTAACATTACTGAAATCAACGACATTTCTTTCAATTAGTGCATCTACTAAAGTGTCATCATAACCCATTTCGTAGAAAGCATCCGTAAGAATGTTTTTTATTCCATCAAGATTAGTTCGCAAACCACACGCTGTTGGTACTGCTTTAATAGTTTCAATTTCATTCTTCACTGTTTAGGTTCCTCCGTTATTAAGAAGGTGATTACGTCCTGCGTCAGAGATTTCCCATACACCGCGCGGAGAATTAGCCAACATTAAGCCCTTGTTTATCAATTCTCGACGCATATCATGAATTCGGTTCTCCCAGTACAGATGTCCTGCTGGTCGTTGTGATAGATCTATTGGATTCAGTTCATCTGCCATTAATTGACGAACTGTCCTGAGTACTTCACTAGTTGCTGCAGTACCACCAAGTTGGTTTAAAGCATTTAAGATAGGTAGAGCATAACGTGTTCGGGTTAGGGGCGCATGGGAAGATTCAATATTGCTGTCTTGAAAAGAGGTATCAAGTTGTAGGGATTGAGAAGGAGCATAGGTATCTGTAACACGGACACGTTCACGCCCCGCGTTGGTAATTTCCCAAATGCCCCATGGAGAATCGCCTTTCATCAAGCCTTTACTAATCAATTGTCGTCGCATATCTTGTGTTCGGTTATCCCAATAAAACTGTCCATCTGATCGACGTGATTTATCTATTTTTCGTATCTCGTTAGCTGTTTCCATGAGTTGATAAACCATATCTAAAACTTGATGTGTAGCTGCTGACCCTCCAAGTTCTACTAATGATCTCAAAATCGGCATTCCATAACTTTGCCTCGGTAAAGGTGTTTCCACAGTTTGGGGTTGAAATGCCTCTTGAGCATCTGATTTAGCATTTCCTTGTTCAACGTTCACTTTAGAAAGGTACTTTTGAAAATCAGATATGGCTTCCTGTTGTATTTCAAGATTAATAGAGCAGAAAATTCTATCCTCCCATGGAACAACTCTTCTGTCGGTTGTACTTGTTTGGTCAGGAAGATAAAAATCCCATATTTTTCCATTGGTGATTACAGCTATTTCTATCCCCGCACGAAAAGCATACTGGCATATCTGTTCCTGAAATTTTTCAATATTTGCTCCCCAACGTTTACATTCAATGAATACCAAAGATGTTTGGTCATGTTGTAAAGCATAGTCAACTTTTCCACTCCCAATCTTCTTTTCGGGGAAAACTTCTAAGGTATACAAATTACTATCGTGCCAATCCAAAGCTCTTAGGATAGGTAAAACGATGTATTGTTTAGTAGCAGTTTCGTCAAATTGATGATTTTCAATTGTTTGCATACACTGAACAATATCTGAAATTGTTTGCGCCAACATTTATATCCTCAATGCTATTGTGAAATGTATGAAAAACTGACGAGATTCACTTTAAAATTTTGGTACATCCCAAACCTGTTTTAGCATTTACCAATTTTTCAGGTCTAATCAAATTAAGGCCAAATAATATAGATCTACGTAAATTCCTCTTTCAACTCTGAAATCTTATCAAAATCTTGCATTGCAGACTCCAAATTGTCGATTCGCAAGTAAGTCATAGCGCGTTCAAAGTAAACCTCTGTGAAGTCTGGGATTAGTTTTATTGCCTCAGTAAAGTCTACGATTGCCTTATCATACTCGCCCTTTTGACGTATAATTTGCCACGTTCTTGGTATGTCTCAGCGTCATACGGTCGGAGTTCTATTTCTTTGCTCAATCCTTCAATTGCCTTGTCATACTCGCCTCGTTCACCGTAAAGGGTGGTACGATAACCTGACGCATCAGCATGCTCAGGATCAAGTTTAATTGCCATGCTAAAATCAGCGATTGCTTTATCGTACTCACTTCCCTCGACGTAAAGTTTTCCACGAGTATAATATACATCAGCATCTTGGATGTTGAGTTCTATCGCTTTGGTGTAGTCTTCAATAGCGTTGTCAAAATCAACTTTTTTGAGGTATGCCTTTGCACGACTGCTGTATGCCTCGGCATAATTGGGTTTGAGTTTTATCGCTTCACTATAATCTGCGATGGCTTTGTCATACTCACGTTTTTTATAGTAAGCAATGCCCCGTTCACAATACGATTTAGCATCATTAGGGGTTTCCATCAGTGTAACAAATTCATCGTGAAATGCAGCCTCATCTTCGGCAACGGCTTCATCTTCCGTTTGATTTTCGTAATAATCAATGACTTTTTGCACACGTTCCTCATCCCAGCCAGGGGAAAATTTATTCTGTTTCATCGTCTGCCTCTCCGTCGTTGTCGTCATCGGTAAGCCGTTAAGGGTTTTCCTTTTAAGTCGTAAGCCGTAAGCACAAAACACTATTAGGTTGGGGATCGCGAAGATATATGATTCGTAAATATCGTCCCGCTCGTGTTTGACCAATAGCAACTCTTGAGTTATCACTTCCTGTCCTGTCTTCACCTGGGTAAAGTAAGACATCTTCAACCTCATCCACATTAACACCATGCTTATAAATATGAGGCAAGCCAGTTTCTCGATCGGTGTTAAAGCGGATATTCATTTACTGTCCCTTGAATTAGTGTTCGCACCTCATTTCTTTTCCACAGATTCAATTGCATTGGTCGTCAGTACATCTTCGTTGCCAAAATACACACTTTTTCCTATGGGCAAGGTAAATATTGAAGTGTTCCGAATGCTCGTCCTTCATTTAATCTTGCGGTAGTTTGTTCTCTTTGATCGTCTGCGTGACACTACTGGCACCACTGTCCGACTGAAACTGTTGCGGTTGGTCAGTAAGCTGCTCAACATTAAGGTTTTTGAAATGCTGCGTGATGAACCGCAACAACCCGTAAGCACCAAGACTATCCGCAAGGACTTTAAACCCGAGTTCATAGATCTCAATATCGGTGAGTTCTAATAAACCGTTTCGCCACGCGGCAATTCTTTCAGCTTTAACGCTTTCTTCCTTTGCTTGCAACGCTTTTTCCTCTTGAATCTGCTTTGCCATCGTGAGGATATCCGGGTCGTCAGTCAGCCATTTATGTCGCTCAGCAGTATAATCATAGTCACGTGGTTTGCATTTCTGCAGAAACTGCGTAGCATACGTCGTCCCCATTTGTTCTGTAAGTTTTTTCGTCCCAAGTTCATAAATCTCAAGATCTGTCATCTCTAAGATGTCCATCTTCTGTCTCCCGCAACCATGTATAAGGATTCTCAACATGAATGTGAAGCCGATTCGGATAACGTTTTGCTCTACTGAGCAGCCGATCATCGGTTGTAAGAAAGAAATTCACTTCACCACTTTCAGCACAAGCGAGATGTAAAGCATCTCGCTCCTTAAATCCCAACGTTTCAAGTTGGAGCCCTCTTGATATTTCGTTTGCTTCAATGTGGACAGTCTGATATGCAAAAGTTAGCCAAGTTTTAATTTGCATGCGTTCTTCTAAATCCGGAGTCCGGTTGACTTCATTCAATAAAACGTCACTGGCAATCCAATACCAATGTCCACTGAAGCAATAAGTCAAGATACGATTGACAGCCTCGGCTTCTTGACGAACCCGCACCTGGGTTAGTGGATCAAAAAGCCGACTCAAACAGCAGGTATCAAGATAAATTTTCAAAGGTCTCGAATCGGCTTGCACACGTATATCCAAACTCCATCAAATCATATTAAGAGGTAGATTATAGTCCTTATTTTCTATTTCTTGGTTCCTACATAAGTATAGCATGACACCCACCACATCGCAAATTGTTTCTATAAAACAAAACGGACACAAACATGCAAAAATGTGCTATACTACGACAAACCGAAGTCCAAACGTTCATCGCCTTTAGTGGAGGTAATTAACTATGTTTCCGACAATTGCAGCGCAAACACATGTCCAAACGCCGCCGACGTGGGCAGTCCTTCAACGTGAACTAATTGACAAAATCAATGACGCGGCACCGAAGGTTTTGAAGAAATACACACGTCCAGACAGAACGTTGTTCTGGCCAACACACCCAGATTTTCAAAGTTTTGATGGATTGGATGATGCTTATGAGAGTTTCCATAACTGGCCCCTCTTCTACATGCTTGGTGGAGATGCACAGTTCTTGGTAGATGCGCAAAACGAATTTGAGGTCATCACGATAGACATGGCACGATACGGCTCTGGACACGACTATCCGATGGTCTATAAGGAGTATCAACCGGGATACGACTGGTTTCACCAAAGCGAAGGGAACTACCTGTTTTATATGCTGTGCATGGCAGACCCTTCACATACAAAGAATGTTGAACGTGCCAAACGGTTCGCAGGATTCTTTATGAACGAAGACCCTGATGCACAGAATTACGACCCAGAACACAAAATCATCAAATGTGTGATGAACGGCAGTAAAGGACCCGCATTCTGGATACTTGAAAGAGAATCCTTTTATCCCTCAATGGGTTACAATTTGCCGTTTATAGATGTTCCCGGCTGCACAAGTCGTGATGTGATGCTGGAAAGTGAAGAATTGCGCGATCTGATGGGACGGGTAATCTATGAACGACAAGGAAAAGGTGACGCAGTCAACAATCTCGCTGCAACGACCCTTGCTACCAATGCCTATATGTTCACAGGTGATGAAAAATATCAGGCATGGGTTCAGGAATATGTTGATGCGTGGATTAACCGCACAGAAGAAAACGACGGGATCGTACCTGATAACGTTGGACTTTCGGGCAAAATCGGTGAACACATTGATGGAAAGTGGTACGGTTCTCGCTATGGATGGAGTTGGCCCCACGGCTGGCATAGTGTTGGTCAAGCGGTTAGCGTTGCTGGACAGAATGCGGCACTCCTACACAGAGATTTAACTTATATGGACTTCCCGCGTTCCCAGATTGATGTTCTCATACAGCAAGGCATAGAACATAACGACCAACTCTACGTGCCGCAGAAGTATGGTGATCCCGGTATTGCCAACTATACGCCTGGTCCGTGGATGCAGTATCCAATAAAAAACGAGGATGATACCACACTACAGATTGATGGTTGGTTTGAATTCGCGCCGATGCATCCGTCCGATGTCGCACATCTTTGGGCAATGACAATGGATGATGCAGACCAAGACCGTGCTATACAGATCGCAAAAAAGACAGGGTCAAAATTTGACATCAACGCATGGCATCACACCAAAGACCAAGGTGGACGTGATGGCGGATGGTTAGCATATATGCGAGGCGATTTTCCTGAATATCCAGAATCAATCCTCAATCATAACTTATCACAAGTTGAACAACGACTTAACTTCATGGAAAATGATGAGGAAGACCCAGCAGGATACGGAGATGCTTATTTCCAAAGACGCAACCCTGTTACTTGCGAAGGTTTGGTTGAACTCACGTGTGGTGGTCCTTTACCTCACTACAACGGTGGATTACTTGTGACCCGACTGCGGCACTTTGACCCACAGGATAAACGTCCCGGACTTCCAGCGGACGTTGCAGCGTTGGTCTCTAAATTGACTGACGATTCCACTGAATTGGAGTTAGTGAACCTAAACGTTAACGAAGCACGCGATGTGATTATCCAAGCAGGATCAATGGGTGAACACAATTTCACAACTGCACGTGCCAAAGATGGTAACAGTGAGAGTGCTGTTGAGATAGACGGTACGTATCTTCAAGTTCATCTGCCACCTAACACGCATATTGCGTTAGCGGTGGGGATGGAACGTTTTGCTAATACGCCATCGTATAAGCAACCATGGTAGGAAAATTTAATTAGACGCGGGAAATTCACTATGATTAAAATCAGGAATTAATCTGTTGAAATTACCTCTATGCCGTGCCGTTTAAGCAGGGCAGTCGTAACGCCATCGCCAGAAATTAGCGTTCCTGAAAACGACCCATCATAAATCGTACCACAACCACATGAGGGGCTTTTAGCTTTAAGGATAACGCACGTTGCGCCTTGTGATTGTGCCAACGCAAGCGCGCGTCGTGCCCCTTTCAAAAATTCTTCAGTCTTATCCTCGCCATCAGCAGTCATCACTTTTGCCTTGCCATCTAAAACATCATTTCCATCGCCACCTACGATTTCAACGGGTGGACGGGGTGTAGGAAGCCCGCCTGCTTCTTCAGGACAGACAGGAACAAGTTCATCTGTTTGATGGCGTTTGATAGCATTTTCGTTACGGCTGTTGCCTCCGTCATATCGGCAATTAACACCGAGGAGGCACGCACTAACAAGGATTTTCATGCTGCCTCTTCCCATGTTTTCAATTGGTTTTCTATCACAGCAATATTTCCAGACTTCAAGTGTAAATAGTTTTCTTCAAGATGATATAATATCGTTTGGAGAAGTCCTACACGACAGATTTCAGTGTTACTATTTTCCGATGCAGCTATCTGTAATGAGGTTGCTGTTTCGCGAAGTGTCGCTGGGAATTCCTCCATTGAGATATTGACATTAACACCAAAACCTAACACGAAAAAGGGTTGACGATGTTGGTCGTATTCAAGTTCTGTTAGGACACCTGCAACCTTTTTCCTTGTAATTCGCACGTCATTTGGATGTTTAACACGTGCCGTTAGTCCGGTAATAACCTGTATACCTTGCGCGATAGAGAGTGCTCCGATGAGATTTGGTAGATGCACCTGCTCCTGTTTCAGTCGATGTCTGAACACGATTGAAGCGAGAATACATTTTCTGCGTGGTGCATCCCATGTTCTCCCGTACCTGCCACGTCCTGCTGTTTGATGGTCAGCAATGATGAGTGTTCCTTCTTCAATATCTCCTGCTTTTCCGAGTGCGATAGCAATGTCGTTTGTTGATGAGACTTCGGTATGGAATTCTATGTGTGATTTTCCAATAATTTTCGTTTTGAGTGTCTCGCGAAAGGTTTCAATTGCTATCACCGTGTATGGCTACCTTTGCAAAAGTAATTTTGTTGGGTTTCGCTTACGCTCTACCGGACCTACGAATTATTTCCCACCAAGTTTGCTGAGATGATTCTCTGCTTCGACTTTCCACTGTTCAGGCGGATTCAACTTAAGAAATTGTTTCCACTGTTCTTTTGCTAATTCCGTCCGTTCTGTGTATTGATACATCAAAGCGAGATTATAGTTCGCTGTCAAATTGCGAGGTTCCAGTTGCAGCGCATGCTCAAACTGATCAGCTGCCGCACCAAGCTGATCCATACTGTAAAGCACATTGGCATACACTATAATCGTGGGAACATGTGCGTCGTTTAAAGCGAGTGCTTTTATCAACATATCTTTCGCCTTATTTAACTCCATTTCAGAATTGTAGTAGAGATCGCCAAGACGTTGATATGCTTCAATGGCTTTATCATCAATTGCTATCTCTTTTTCATAGAGCTGGATTGCTTTTTTCCAATTTTGTTCCCGTTCAGCGAGTTTTCCAAGCTGTGTGTGGACACTTTTATATTTTGGATCCAGTCGGATGACCTTTTGGAACGTTTCTTCAGCAAGTTTGTGTTGCTCAATATAGAGTTGAAGTGTGCCGATATGGTAGTGTGCATCAACATTTTTGGGTTCTAAATCCACAACTTGCTTGAAATCCTCTAAAATCTGGCTGCTACGATAAAGCGTTTTGCCAATCCGTTTATATCGGTTCGTAATCATGCCGCGATGAAAATATGCGTTAACAAGATCGGGCTTGAGTGCAATAGTGGCAGTATATTCCTTAACCGCCATTTCAGCATAGGTATGGTAGTTTTCAAGTGTTTCCGCGTAAGTGTCTAACAAGCGGGCGTAGCTGAAGTGCCAGTCGAAATGCTCGGGATCATGCTCGTTTGCTAACGCGTAGTGGTGAAATGCTTGTTGGATATTGTGTTCATGATTTTCTTCGGGACCTTCCTTACTCCGTTTTTCAAAAACAACAGCAAGTGTATGGTGAATATTAGGGTGATTGGGTTCCAGTATCAACGCAGGTTGATACACACGGATCATGTTGTCTTCATCCTTTCGTTTCTGATAGATACCACCGAGGCGGAAAAACGGCTCTGCGTTTTCTGGATCGAGCTCAATGGTTTTTTCAAAATACACGATAGCGTTGTCAATATCACCTTTCTTTTCATATAACATGCCGATTTGATATTGTGCGGCGACATTTTCAGGTGTGAGGCGCACGGTTTCCAGAAACGCAGCGAGTGCCTCGTCAGGCTGTTCCAGTTCGACGTGAGAAAGTGCCGACAGATAGTGTGCCTGTGCGTCCTCTGAATTGATAGCGATAATCTTCTTCAACGCATCTATTGCCTTCTGATGAGATTCGCCTTCAAGATAGATATGCACCATTTTGTAAAGTACATCTGACCGATTCGCATCTAACTGCAACGTTTTTTCATAATAGACAAGCGCGTTTGCTTTGTCTTCATGTGCCTCGTAAGTCTGCCCTAAAAGATAGATTGCATCAATATCTTTAGGGAATAGAATGATGTGGACGTTTAACGGCTCAACCGCATCTTTATAATTGTCCGATTCAAAAGCAATTTTACCCTGTTCCCAAAAACGGATGGCTAAATCAGGATTGAGTTCAAGGGCTTGCCGATAATAGGTTGCCGCTATCTCCAGATTGCCCTGTTGACGATATAGGTCGCCCAATTGAACATGCGAGTCGTGAAAGTGTCCGTGCGGAAGTTGTAACTCTAAATAAGTTGGGTCTGCATCAACAATCTCAAGCGTTTTTTTATAGTGTGTAATTGCTTTTTCTAAATTGCCAGCATCCGCTTCAAGTTTGCCCATATAGAAGTGGGAGCGCGGGTCGTTTGGCAAAATACTCATCGCTTTCTTTAAGTGTTCGCGTGCTTCATCTGCCCCCATTGTCTCTGCGAAGTATGGTTCTAACGGCTTATAGATTTTGTCTTTAAGGGCTGGATCGCTTGCAATTGCGCGTTTATAATGGATAATTGCGGTTTTGATATCGCCCTGCACGTAGAGAACATCAGCGACAGCGAAATGTGCGGGAGCATACGCCGGGTCAATTTCCAGTGTGCGATGATACAACTGGACTGCGCCATCTGCATTATCTGCATCAGCGAAAATTACTGCAAGATCAAAGACATCTGTTGCGGTGTAAGGTTGATATTCTGCTGCTTTTTGGTATTCTTGTAACGCATCATCAAAAAACTTTTCCTTTGCAAGCACTTGCCCCAACTTGATGTATGCTGGTGCGAATTTCCGGTTGTTTTGAATGGCACGTTCAAATGTCTCTCGCGCCTGATTCAGATTGCCTTGCTCAAAGTAAACCAACCCCCTACCATAAACTGGGTATTCCCATTTCGGATTTAAGGTTTGTGCAACTTCAAAGGATTGGAGTGCTTCGGCATGTTTACCCTGTTTGAGATAGATTTCGCCTATGTAGTAGTGTGTGGGATAAGACTCTGGATTTAAAGTAAGACAAGTTTGAAATTTGGTGAGTGCTTGATCGTAATTTTGTTGTTTTTGGTAGATTGCGCCCAAGCTATAATGTGCCCAAAATAGTGATGGATCAAGTTGGAGGGCAGTGTCGTAATAGCCGATTGCTATTTCTTCGGCATCCGCATTCTGTTTTGTGTCGGTGAGGGCATAGGCGTAACCCAATCCGTAGATGAATGCTGCATCATTTGCTCTGTTGACTTTTTCAACCTCATAGCGTTGGATGAGTTCAGCGAGGTGTCCCTCTTTTTGCCATTCTGCAATTAATTTACGATGTTTTTCGGGGGCATCTTTTTTTGCTTTTAGAACCTTCGCAAAATCTTTTTGCATATCTTTTTCCCATTCTTCTTGTGCGAAGGTTGCTGTTGTGATTGCGAAGATTGTGAGTTGTATTATTATAAGTAGTGTTGTTATTTTTTTCATTTTTTTTCTCCTACGTGTCTGGGTAGTTCTTGTTGAATTATAGAAAATCTAAAATTTTTATACGTCCTCTTTAGATTTGCAGCGTTTGTAGTCGCGCAATTTATTGCGCCTCTTTTTATATGGTTACGGCATGCGGCGCGTGCCTACTACTTTGCAATCGGGTTTTTGAAATCCTTCTACTATTTTGATCGGATTGCCTCAATTTTTTCCCGAGTCGGCATTGATGGTGTTGCACCGAGCACTGTAGCTGCGGCTGCACCCGCAGCTACGGCAAACTTCACTGCCTCAGATAGTTCATCTCCATTAGCAAGTGCTGTTGCAAGCGCACCGCTGAACGCATCTCCTGCACCGGTTGTGTCCACTGCGTCAATCGATATCGCTGGAATATGTGTGGATTGCGTTGCTGTGCAGAGCAATACCCCTTGTTCACCAAGCGTTAGCACGACAGCGGCATGGGAATCTGTCGCTATCTGTGTTTGTAATGTCTCTGCTGTAACGAAAGCATCTTCAGATGTGTTTACAGTATGTCCCGATAGTAGGGCCGCCTCCGTTGCGTTTGGCGTCAGAATATCCACCTCTGCTAACAAACTCGGCGGTAGTGGACGCGCTGGCGCCGGATCAAGAATCACAATTGTGTCGTTTGCTTTGGCAATGTTTATTGCTGTTTGTGATGCCTCAATCGGGGTTTCTAATTGTAGCAGCAGAACGTCTGCTTCGGCAATGCTATCTGCTGCGTCTGCAATGTCTTCTGATGTGAGACGCATATTGGCACGTGGCACAACGATGATACTGTTGTCACCATCCGGTTCCACAACTATGGTGGCGATACCGGTACCGCTCTCTGCGTCAGTTGTGACAAATCGGTTGTCAATATGTTCGGACTCTATCGCGGATTGGAGTATCTCAGCAAACGGGTCATCCCCTATTCTACCGATAAGCGTGACTTCTGCGCCTAATCGGGCTGCGGCTGTCGCTTGATTGAAGCCTTTGCCACCAGTGAAGATGTCAAACGCGTCTCCAATAAGAGTTTCGCCGCTGTTTGGCATCCGTTCGGCGCGTATCACAAGGTCAACATTTGCACTGCCGACTACGGTGACTTTGGGCTGATGCATCGGTGTTTCCGATCCTTTGTTTTGTTAAACGCGATTCGGAGGTCGCTCCTATAGAATAAGGTCTTTATACTTCTGATGCATCTACAACTTGCAAGAATGCCTCAACACTCGGTGTGTCAATTGCCGTCAGATGTAGATCTGTCAAACGATCAATGTCCTGAATAGATTCAAGTGCTTCTGCCACAGGTTGCACATCGCTTAGCGGAAAACGTTTTGTAAGCACAGACTGAATATTTTTAGCGAAAGTTTCACGCGCACCTTGTTGCTTAAGGTGTTCTATAAATGGAAATTCTTGCATCATTTCCTCCGATATGAGTCGTTGTAAAAAAGTTAGGTCATGCACTAAACTACTCAACGTTGTCATCGCAAACAACAGTGTGCCACGCGTCTGTGAATCAACAGGCGCGGCAACAGTCTTCTCAACACATTTTTCCAACCATGTTTCCGCGTCCATACCTTCTGGCGGCCTCATTAAAGGCGTGAACGGTAACAATCCAACCGATGCTGCCTCCAAATACGATTCACCTTCTAAATCCGCCAACCGAATCACCTGATACTTATACTGCAAACCAAACACATCATTTCCATAACGATAGCCGCCCGGGTCAGTCTGCCCCGCATTTGGACTGAGATATATCACCACTGAATACACGGGCAGTTCATGACGTAGCAGGAGTTCACTTGCATAGGCGAGCATGCGCAACGGCATCGGTTTATCTCTACTATCCTCCGTTTGCACCTCTATATGAAGCAGGACTACCTCATTGTGCCATAGCACCTTAAATGTCATGTCATTGCGATGCACCTTAACCGTTTGTTGTTCGGTGTCAAGTGTCTCTAAAACTTGGACATCGGGCGTGCCAAAGGATAGCATGGCGAACGCATCGGCGTACTGGTGCATCAGATGCTTCACGATCTCATCATATTGTGCCATGCACAGTCGTCCGCCTTTTCCTAAAGGTTCTTTTATTGATTATACTTGAGGGAGGGTGGTTTGTCAAGGGAAGTTTTTTGAAAAGGTTAGGTGTGGTGTGGATTGCCGTGGTTGTCATGTTATGACTTCACCTAACATTTCTAAATCACTCAGAGAGTGCACAGATACCCTCAAATTCAAGAGTTGAAGGGGGTACGCTCGTATAAATTTGCGGACGAGTACCTTTAAATTTTACTTGTAATTGTTCTTTTGCTAACAATTCAAAATCCAACTCAAGAATATTTTCAACTGTGTTTGTTAATTTCAAATAGAGAATTGAAATCAGACGAGCGAATTTCTTGAACCGTCCTGGAGTTTGTGTAAATTGTTGATAGAGATCCGGGATAGGTGAAACAGTTACTTGTAATTTGCGCTCATGTGGAGTTGATGGAGGCATGCCACCGACATGAAGTTCTAATGTCGTTTGATCCAAAGGATTGTTTTGTCCCAAAGCGGGAACAGTATCATTCAGTTTCTCGTTAAGGAGAATTCTTCGTGCGCGCATTTCAGCAATTTGATGTGGTGAAAAATTACCAACTGTCATATTAGCAAAAAAGTCAGCGTCTTGCCATCTATTATCTGAATTTAGAAGGATCTCCCAGTGAGAATGGGCTTCAACAATATTTTTCGGATTTACCCACGCGGCATATTCCTTGTAAGCACAAGAAAGAGTGATACGAGTGGAAAATGTACTGTCTAACTTGTTCTGTAATGTATTAAGAAAAGCAACGTGTCCGGAAGATTCAGAGAGGAGTTTAAGAGATATTTCATTTGAATCTCGACGAACATCTTGAAAAGGGAAAAAATACAGTTCACCTTCCTCTGAACCGAATAATACAAATTCACCTGAATCATCCTCAACTGTAGTAGGACTTGTTGGAACAGATGTTACGGGTGAAGGTTCTCCAGTTAACTTTTCTTTTAATATCAGATATATTTCATTAATAGACATTGAACGTCCATCAAGATATCCAACTGTTGGTAAAATCCCTGGAATTTCCGTATCATCAAGTCTGATTGGAAGAATATACGCAACGCTATTCTCAAACGCTCTCGCCTGAGCATTCTGCCGTTCGTGATTCGCCCATGGCTTTTGGGCATAATGTTTAGATGCAAACATGACACAGTAACGTGATCTATTCTTATAAATTTCGGAAAAATTATCGTATAGATTCTCGCCCCACAATTGGGCAACCTCATATTTGTCATAAAAAACTTTATACCCATCGTTTTTCAGCAGTTCTGCTAATGCCTCTGCAAGTTCTCGATCTTCCCCAGCGAACGACAAGGCAACATCATAATCATATTCTTGCATTTCTTAATACCTATAACAAATTTGATTTGGTTATTCCGCTGGTGTCGACTCCGAAATTGTAGAATCAACAATTTTAAGCAGGTGACTCGCGAAAATTATTTTTTCTATTGCTGTGTCTGAAGTAATATATAGATTTCGATGGCTAGTTGGTTTTTTGTATAACCCCATAGCACCCGAAAACAAAGCAAATGTTGCCTGTTTTTCTTCTTCTATTTGGAATTCCTGTGTTAATACTCCTGTTTCAGGGTTAAATGCTTCTTCCATAAGTTCTACGTCACAAACTTCATCAGCGAAATCTCCAACATCACGAACTGCTATTTCTACAGATCTGAAGGCTTGAAATACAGCACTATTATAATCACCTTGCAAAAATAGTAACCAAACTTTGTCTACTATTGCAGGATGGAGGAGTTCTTTAGGTAAAAGTGTTTTTTTGCGATATACTTCAACGTCTTGTGGAGTTTTAAACTTTTGCCCACGTCTTGTAATGAAGACCTGATTTAATCTTCTTTCTGTGTCTGGCTCGGATGCGATGAGTCCTTCATTTTTCAGCCATTCCAATGCCTCTAAGAGTGCAAAACGAATATCTGTTTGGTGTTCGTCAGGGAAGTGCCTAAGACGATCATCAGAAACAAAATAACTGATCGATATTAACTCTTTCTCAGTTTTCACACTAGAATTGAAAAGATGCAGAACTAAACCAGCTAACTGTTCAGGTTCCATTTCTAACAAAAATTCATGATCTTCAATTATTGTATAGATTGACTGCATACTATTGTCCCTAAAGTTATATAAATAATTACGAATTGTAATACATTCAATGATAGGATGTCAAGTAAATATTAAGAGTAATAGAGACATTAAGCATTTTCCAACAAACTAGATCATCACATCACAATTCCCGATAATCTCCTTTAAATGCCTCTTTGACATGCCAACCGATAAACTCTGCTTCTGGATAATAGGACAGCCTTTGCGGTAACCTGATTTTCTTCATGTGGAAGTCCATAAGCCATTCCTGAAAACCTGTTGTGCCGTGTGCGTCATCGGATACCAAAATCTGCCGTTCTTTTGATAAGGTAAATGCCCCACGGTCAAACAACCTATGGTGAAGTGAACAGAGTGCTAATCCATTCACCACTTCATCGGGTCCGCCTGCCTTGCGCCATTTGATATGGGATGCCTCTAACGCAACAGGCGAATCCCCCAATTTCACATCAAAGCCACAAACAGCACATCTATATTCATAAGCCCTGAGAATGTTTGCTCGGAAATTGGATGGACGTGTTTTTGTCTCAAAAGCCTGTAGAGGAAGTTCAATGCCAACTGCTTGTAATATGTCTTCATGGAATGATGCGGGGAAGTGGGCATCTAACAGACTATGAATTATTTCAACCGTGAGATCGGAATCATTTTGAAGTTGTTCGGAGATAGTTTCGTTGAAGCCACCAGAAACTTTGTATTTTCTGAGATCAGTTACGTAAGCATCCTTACTGTCTGTTAGACCTATTTTGTCACTATCGGTGACTTCCCAAATTCCATCGTTTTGCAATCGCCAAAACGGGTAATGGGTATTATAGTTGCTGCGTGGACCAAACTCTCTCAATAAACTTTTTAGGTTTTCTTCTATATCGTCCTTGTATGAAATAAGTCTGTCTTCACCGCATAGCAATTTGCCAATGGCATAAAGCACTAACAAGGGTTTGTGTGGTGCTCGTTCTCCTTTACTGCCCCACTGTTGTAAGGTTTCGAATTTCTGTAGAATTTGTTCTTTGTTCATTGGTACTGACTTTACTTATGGCAAACCAAACAAGGTTCCTCGTCATCCTCGTCATCGTGAACATCCGTAAGAATTTCTATCAGTCGACGATTCGGTTTTTCTTTTTTCTTAGATGCTTTCGCCTTTTCAGTATTTGCCTTGATTTGTGCTATCCGCTCAGGATCCGCCAATTCCTCTAAGCTTTCACCTTGACTCCACGTGAACCGTTCCCCTGTCTCTGTGTTAAATTTCTCGTATCCTTTTGCAAGTTCAAAGAGATCGGGATGTTGCTCTAAGAGTCCCACCCATTCAGATTTGCGTTGGAAAAAGCAGAAGTAGCACCCGGAACGCGTGCGCCAGTTGTAATAGTCGGGCAAACCGAGTCCGCTCTCCTCAAGAATTCGGAAAACGTCCTCTTTGGTGATGCCGTCATCTTTGAATGGGTATTTGGGGATAATGTTTTGGAGGGCACTTGTTTTCAGCGGTTTGTAACCGACACGGTCTTCGTCAGCACGTATAGCGACGTAGTTGAACGCTTTATCTTCGCCGACGTATGCCTCAAAAGGTCTTATTTTAAGCTTCACAGTACACCAACGCACTTGAGACGATGGCAGCAATCCACCGTGTAACGTCAACCAGTGATCGAAATCGCGTTCAACGTTGAGACGTGCGATCGGTTTGCCGAGGAATGCCTCAAGGCGGTCCAAAAACTCGTACGTCTCTGGCAGTTCTTTTCCGGTATCCGTGAAAAAGTATTCCATCTCTGGCACTCTGTCGCGCATGTAAACGGCAAGTGCTGAGCTGTCTTTCCCACCCGAAAGTCCGAGTAGATGTCGTGTTTTTTGTTCCATGCTGTCCCTCTGAGGCATGTTATTAAAATGCAATAATTTATTATACCATAAATACGAGAAAATAGCAATGCAAATTACGATAATTGAAAGTTCCCAACAGAGCCATCCAATTCACCAATAATTTCCTCCCTTACCAAAATGCAAAATAACCCTTCAACACCCAACTTTTCCTGCAAACATATTGTAAATATATTGGATATCTATTGTTCCGAACACCACAAAAGACATCCGACCATCACCGATAAGCAAGTATAATATCAATATGAAAAACACAACCACGCCCCAAACACAAATACAGCCAGTCCACAAATCTAAAGCAAAACATAAACCAGAAAATGTTGCTCAAAATTATACCAATTTAGCCATAATATTGAAAAATCCTGAAAGTTGAAAAAGTCAAAAAATGCAAAAAAGTGCAACTACGATAAAACCATTCCAAACCCAATCACAGACTGGGTTTATAGCGAATTTCAAAAACATACCGTGGTATCAAAAATGATACCATACGGTATCATTTTAGTTGTAACGAATTCCAATCGCGGTAGTAGCAATCACCGCGATCGCAACCACTATTTATGAAATGCGATTTGACATTTCTCCGTGATATATGCTATCATAATCGCAGCAATGCCGGAGGTGCAATCCTATGAACCAAAAGAGACCACAACGTTCCTTCTTCAAGAAAAAACAGGTAAAAGCGATGATCGTGTGGTATATAATACTGCTTGCAGGCATCCTGATTTTAGCGTGGAAAATGCAGGATATCATTTCGCTGTTTAGAGTCTAACATACTAAGGTTCGACAATTTCTGTTAGTTTCATGTTGAATTTTCAAGTGTTCTCTTGTTTTTCTACGAGTTTCGTGTAGGATCGTAACTTGTAAAAAAAGAAACATATTAGAGTAGCCCCAGCGGGGCGAAATGTGTATAGCAGCACAACATACACACGAACAAAGCCCCAGAGGGGCGAAATGTGTACAAATTTCTTATATAGATAGAACGTTGTTTTCAACCGATTCTACCGTATCACAGCCTTAAAAATTGCCTAAAGATTAGTAATAATCACAGTATACAACGCGTTTACAAGGCATGCCTGCCAGCAGGTATCTACATGCTTATATATTCACTATAGCAACAACTTTCAATATACAGAGGAGAAATCACAACCATGTCCTATCTAAATCCGTTACGGCAAACATTCAAGGCAACGCATATCGCAACATTAGGGATGATACTGCTCTGCCTAATGGTCCTATGGAGTTGTCAGTCGCCGGATAAGCAACAGGATCAACTCATCATTATATCACCCCATCCCGAAAGCATTGAGACAGAATTCGGCAGTAATTTTGAAAAATGGTATGAAGCACAGACAGGCAGACCCGTCAAAACCGATTGGCGAGATGTCGGCGGCACTTCCGACAACTATCGGTTCATTGAATCTGAGTTTAAACGGGTACCTGATGGTATCGGGATTGATATTTTCTTTGGCGGTGGTA
This sequence comes from Candidatus Poribacteria bacterium, assembly GCA_965219695.1. Classification (GTDB taxonomy): domain Bacteria; phylum Poribacteria; class WGA-4E; order WGA-4E; family WGA-3G; genus MSPOR6. The sequence continues at coordinate 615,733 of CBDCOJ010000031.1, forward strand.
CCGACAATTATCTCCGTTTGGCTGAAATGGATTTGTTGACTTCATACAAACTACCCGATGCCCAATTAGCGCAGATTCCGCAGTCGTACCACGGGATTCCTGTCTACGATTCTAAACATCGGTGGTATGGTGCAGCGTTATCAAGTTTCGGCATTATGTATAATGATCAGTTGCGTCAGACGCTCAAATTACCCAAAGCCACAAAATGGGAGGATTTGGGAAACATCGCTTTAATCAATCAGATTGGTGCTGCCGATCCGAGAAATAGCGGAAGTGCACACATGATGTATGAGATTATCCTTCAGACGCACGGATGGGAAAAAGGGTTTGCGCTCCTCACGAAATTGGGCGGAAACGTGAAGAAATTCTCTGCTGGCGCCAATGTTATTCCAAGAGACGTTGGCGCGGGGCAAGTGATTTACGGGTTAGCCATTGATTTTTATGCGTATAGCCAGATTGCAGCACTTGGTCATGAAAAAATCAAATATGTTCTGCCAACCGATGGGATTGTTGTCAACCCGGACTCCATCGCAATTCTCAAAGGTGCACCGAACATGGAGATAGCGAAAAAATTTGTTGAATTCGTTTTGTCTGAACAGGCGCAAAAACTGTGGATGCTACGCGACACGGATGATGAGGGACCAAAATGGAAAGGCGGACTCAATCGTGCCAGCGTGCTGCCCGCGCTCTATGACGAATTAGGCGATCGGTGCGTTGTGACAAATCCGTTTGACTTGAAATCATCACCGTTTCCTTATGATGCTGACAAAGGCAGCGCACGGTGGGATATTGTCAACGATCTCTTTGGTATACTCATCATTGATTCACATATAGACCTTGTTGATGCGTGGAAAGCAATCGGGGAATGTAAAGATGCGGGGAAGCGTGATGCGGCGATATCGGTATTGGTAGAGATGCCGATAACCGAACAAGAGGCGATGCAAGTTGCCGCTGATAAATGGAAAGACCCTATCTACCGAAACGAAAAAATCAAAGAGTGGGGACAGTTCGCCAAACAGAAGTTCAAAAAAGCAAAAGATTTAGCGAAGTAGTAAACACGTCGTAAGTGGGAATCGGCGTGCTTACATGAAGATTAATTTCTGTTTGCACAAGGTAGGTGTACCTCTGCTGGCGAGGCGAGGAATCATGCTGAATGCCAAAAGCGCATTCAGCCAATGGCATTCACATCCGGGGAATACCAAAAGGTATTCATACCGTTGATTTCTTGATTTCTTCCTAACCTCGCCAAATTACCGATTTTTTTTAAACTTCGTCAAAACGCGCCTATCGTATTGGATAATCGTCAATTGATGGTTATTGGTTTCACTGTGCTCTATCTAACCTACGCAGTTTTTTGTCCTCTTTTCGTAAAAAGATAAACAAACCCGATAAATCCACCCACCACAATAACGCAATACACCGTAATATATGCCCACACATGAATCAGATACGCGATAAAAAAGACTGCGATAAAACCCATCATTGCCAAATGAACATAAATAAAATAGCTACAGCCCATACCCCGTTTTGGGTTAACTTCTTCGGAGAATGGAATACCTGAATCGGGTTTCGGATGAGTCAAGATATTATACAAGAGAAAGACCAGACTCGGTAAAACATATAAAATCCCTGCTACCCGCCAAAAGACGATCGCAATAATGCACATCAAAAGTGTATACGGTATGATAGAATAAAGGATAGTGGTTATCTGTACGCCGCGCCACAAGTCAAGGGGTGCTGTAAGCGGTATAACCCGAAACATCCAAGATGCTTTCCAATGTTCCGAATATCTGCCAACAGTAGCAAGAAACATGCTCACGAAGCCTACACCGAAAAAACTGGACATCAAAAAAAATGAGAGATTTAGTCCGGGAATGTACGACTTCATCATCCATCCCAGATAAAAGTTATCTGCCTGTGTAAAGAGAACAATAAAGACTATGGAGCTTCCAAGCATAGCTAATATACCTTGTAGCATCCTTTTATCTCGGTAGAAATATACTGAACTCATACAAAAACCCGCACGGATAACACGGTTTTTAATGATTTTAGCAAACTGAGGGATTTTCACTTTTAATTTATATTTTTGCTTCGTATCAGATTCTATTAGGTAGGAAAGGTATTTAGAATATGTCTTCGCAATGCTTTGAAGTGGCACAAGGAATAAGAAAGCAGTGGAAATAACTGCAAGTGCAGTTAAAATCAGAAAACGCACCTCTATTTGCCCAAGTACGACCGAAACTGTGCCAGCAAACCAACCGTTCGGAAGTGCATAGAGCCATTTTGCAGCGGTGGAAAACATCTCCATAACGTTGTCTTGCGGGATGTCTTTAGGGAAGAAATAGACAATCATCCAGACGGATGGAAACAACACAGGAAATAAACCTTGAAAAATCTTTGCAGTATTTCGTAGTTTCTTATAGGCATATAATTTTGTCAGATACCCTGCGAATGTTGTCATAATACCAACGGTGAAAAAGCCGGAAAGAAAAGCGATAGGAAGATAGACCAGCGGAAAAAGGTATTGGAGCTGAGAAGATTCTCCACTACGAATCCAAATGCCACCGATTGCAGGTATGAGATTTAGACAAATCAACAACTTGACAGTATAACTGAGTATCTGTGTCAACTTGACGAGAAAGTAGGTGCGTGACGATATCGGTGTGTGCGCCACAACAGGGTAGTTTAGGGGATAGATGAGAATATCAAAGTAGGGGAGCGTCCATATCCCTATCATCACCATTGACACGGTTATTCCTATTAGCGCGTAACTATAGACGGAAATGTCTATCAGCATTGGAATAAAGAAAAACGTCGCACTAATAATAAAACTGAACACGTAGTTCAATGTATTTGAAGCAAGGGGTTGCCCTTCAAGTCCTCGTTTTTCGACTGTCTTCTCTGTTTGTAAGAGATGGCTGTACTGGGTTGAGGATACGCCAAACATTCCCGCAATTTTCTCAAGCATCAGAGGTTTCCTTCATAGATTCTTTCTTGTAAAATTTGATAAAACCGATAAGTCCGCCTACGACAATAACACAATAGACCCCAATATACACCCATACATGAATAAAACGTGCCAAAAATAGGATACCGACTAAGACACCTGCTATAATCATACTTATACCATAAGCAAGACATCCTGCCATTCTATCTATTTCAACCGGTTCTTTGGAAAGAGGTATGCCGGATTCCGGTTTTGGATAAGTGATAACTGAAAATAGCACAACGAGGAGTCCCGGCAAGACAAAAAATATCCCCATAACACCCCAGAGAAATGTAGCGAGTATAGAAAACAAGAGTGTGCATGGGAAGACAATGTAAATAAACGTAACTGACACAACGCCACGCCATAAGTCATACGGCTTCTGAAGCGGTACAAGAGATAACATCCATGAAGCTTTCCAGTGTTCCGAATATCCAACAGAACTAAGGAAACCAAAAACCGTAACTACCCCTAAAAAGACGAACAAACCCGTAAATCCGGGACTAAGACCGATAGCGTAATGATATTCAATGAATTCTATTGGATAGATATCCCGAACAAAGAACATAACAAACATCATAACACCTACAACCGCCCCAGAAGTGAATTGGTGTAGGATTTGTCTATCACGGCGCATGTAGGCTGCACTGAGACAGAAGCTGGCATAAGCATCGCGGGATCGGAAAAATCTTGCAAGGAAAGGTCGTCTTATTTTTAGTTTGTCCTTTTGCCTACTTCCAGATTCCATCAGAAAGGAGAGATACTTTGAATAGGTCTTCGCAATGCTTCGGAGCGGGATTAAGACTAACAGAAGCGTTGAAAAAGTCGCCACTCCTGTCAAAATCAGGTCACGAGTAAATCCAGGACGGTCAATCGTGCTAACCGCGAGCGAAACACCTCCGGCAAACCAACCATTCGGAAGCACGTATAGCCACTTTAGAACCGATTTATAATTGTCCGCAACGACATCGGTTGGAATTAGGAAAAAGGATACGGGTAAAAGAAGAGGTAATATAAATTGAGCAGATTTTGATATTTTTCGGAGTCTTTTTACAGAATAGAGTTTGGTCAAATACCCGGCGAATGCAGTCATCACCCCAATTGTGAAAAACCCTGCCATAAAGGCAATAGGCAGGTAAAAGATAGGAAAAAAGTAGCACAGAAAAGTGATGTTATCTCCACGGATAAAGGGACCACACATTGATGGAAAGATATTCAGACAGGTTAACAACAGCACAGCATATTTGAGGATTTGTGTTAATTTCACAAGAAAATAGGTGCGCGATGAAACCGGCGTATGCGCTATAACAGGATAGTTGATAGGACTAAGAAGGAGATCAAAGTACGGCAGCGTCCACATCCCTACGATGAACATAGACATGGTGACACCGATAAGTGCGTAAGTGAACACGTCTATGCCAAAGATGCCTTCCACACCGGCAGCGCTGAAAAGATGCTTGTTAAAAAGCAGAAAGCGCAAGTTACAGAAAGTGAGAGTTTGGCAGTTCCCTGTTTTCCTTCAAGTGCTCGTTCTTCTACGGTTTTCTCGGTCTGTAGAAGCAGTTTATACTGAATAGGGCATGCGCCAAACTTTGCAGCGATTTTTTCGCGTAGCTTGCTGTTAGAAGACTCAAGCATTCGGCGTGTCCTCCATGACAATCCGAATTGCTTCATCAGTCTTTTCATCAAGTCCTGTCGTTTCTGTCAACTGGACGAAAATCTCATTGAGCGCTGTTTGATTCGTTTGTTCCCGTAACTCTGCTACCGGTGCATCGGCAATGATTTTTCCCTCATTGATAATCATAATGCGTGGGCAGAGTGTTTCTGCCACTTCAAGAATGTGTGTGCAGTAGAGAATAGTTTTACCTAATTCTGCCAAACGTTGCAGTAACGATTTTAAAAATGTCACGGTTGTAACATCCAGATTGGTAAAGGGTTCATCTAAAAACAGAACATCTGGATTGTGCAGCAGTGCTGCCATGATAAGGCATTTCTGACGCATACCTTGCGAAAAACTGCTTATCCGTTGGTTTGCTTGCGCTTCCATGTCGAACAATTTTGCAAGTTCTATGATCTTATGTGCGATCAGTTCTTCTTCTAAATGATAGAGTCTGCCCATCAACTGAAGGTGTTCTACTAAAGTGAGGTGTTCATATAGCTGCGCTTCTTCAGGCACATAGCCGACACGCTGCTTTAATTCCAGCAGTTCGGTTTCTGCACTATATCCCGCAACTAAAATATCACCTGATGTTGGTTGAAGTAAACCGACTAACATTTTAAGCGTAGTGCTTTTCCCTGCGCCGTTTGGACCGAGATAACCGACAATTTCGCCTTTTGCAGCTTCAAAACTAATGTCGTCAACTGCTTTCTTTTCTCCATATTCTTTCGTGAGGTGTGAAACGCGAATCATTTATTGGTTGTCCTTGTTGTGTAGTATTAAAAACATGATACCATATTCATAGATTTCTATCACTTGGATTTGTGTGTGTTATAGTAAAATCTATAATTATTTGCACACTACGGTAGGTTCGGTTTCCTAACCGAACCGATGTTTACTTAGGCACGTAGATGCGGTTAGGAAACCGCATCTACCGGGTTAGAGTACGCTAAAATGATTTCCTTGAAAACCGTTCATAGATATGATAACATGCAAAGCAATAGATTAAAAGATAACACAACAAACAAATCGCTCAAAATGGAGATAGAGCAACATGAAACGATTGATACTTTTAGCACTTGTTATCGGCATCGGAGTAATCGGTAATCCGAAACTTCATGCTCAGCAATCGTCACAACAGACATCTTTACCCAATGGGACTAAAACTCAACCTACAACCAACCCCTTCACTGCCAAACTGTTTGGAGAAGTTATTTGGAAAGGACAAAACCTGTCACAAACAAATGTGTCGGTGTACCGCGATGAGAAACTCAAAGACCTCTATACCAGTGGATTGTCCCGTACAGGGACAGGGGCGTTCGAACTACGTGTGGAACCGGGTAGGTATTATTTAGTTGCTTACGTTGATGTTGATGCCTCTGGTAAATTTGACGAAGGCGATGGCTACGGTGTTTTGGGAATAAAAGATTGGCAAGATGAAGCGCAAAAGCACCAAGCGGTTGATATAGGTGCAAACGCTGAATTAAAGGGTATACAGATTCCAATTACTGCCCGACTACAACGTGTCGGCGATAAACAGAAATTGGTTGCTACGTCCATATACCAACCGAGCGAATATCAACGATTCAAGACTGAGTTATCTCGTGTGACATCAGGTTGTCGCGGCATACTGAAATATGCGAAAGAACCAGAGCCTTCAAAAGCGCCTATGCTTATCCTTGCATATACTGATACATCATGGAAATATCGCGCTGGAATTGCTGCTGTTGATGCGAAAACAGGTCAGTGGGAACTCCGATTAAAACCCGGCAAATACTATCTGATGGCGATAGTCGACAAGAATGCCAGCAACAAACTTGATGCTGGAGATACCTTCGGATTTTACGGCGTTACAGATATGTATAAGCGCGGTGCTTTTCCAGAGCCTATCCTGATTAGACGCAACACATTTACTGAGAATTTAGAAATACAAATTTCTGCTACCTATACCACGAAACATCAATCAAAAAATCAAAAGAAAACCGCTATTATTTCTGGTCGTGTAACCCCTATTCCGCAGACTGAAACAGAGGTTCGGGTTGAAGTTTATCCGACATCCGCTTTAGTGAATCCTATCGCGAGTGCCACAACGGATTCTGAAGGGAAGTTTCGTTTTCAACTGCCGCCTGGTGAATATTACCTTATCGCCAATCATGACGCAGATGGAGACGGGAGATATAGCGAAGGGGATACGCTTGGTGCTTTAGGAACAGACGCTATAGCCTCAACTCCTCCACCCGCAGTTGTTTTTGATGCAGGAGAAACGCGCGCCGCAAACATTCAGATGAGTGCGCGTTATGATGCGGAAGGACAACTTGTTACTTTACAAGGCAACCTACTCACAGGCAATTTAGCAGTGAATGCATCCGCAGATGCAACGCCAGATGAACAAGTGGGCGGTATCACCGGAAAAATAACATCATTTTTCGCCTCTCGCACCGTTAAAAAAGATAGTGAAGACCCTAATTCGGAGAATCAAGAGCGTGTCCCTGATGGCATTTTAAGTCTTTCCACGACACCAGACTTCAGTTCACCGATGTGGATGCCGCTGTTTCTTGACGAGAATGGGAGATTCCACGTTGATGTTAAACCCGGACAATACTACATCATGGCAGTCGTGGACCAAAACAGTGACGGACGTTCGGGAACTGCGGATGGAATTGGGATCTATGGCACACACCTACCGGTGCGTGGCACCCCCGCTGCTGTTACCGTTTTTCCCGGCAAGATAACGCCGCATGTAGATATTGATATTTTGGCGTCTTATGTTGACGAGGAAGGCACGATGGCAGAACTATCAGATGGGGGACGGTGGAATATCGCACACAGGTTTGGCGAACCAGAGGATATTTTCAAATACACACAGAACGGAAAAATGATTGAAGAGTGGATGTATTGGTCAAAAGGTATAGGGTTTAACTTTGAAGCGGATGGTGCTGGGTGGAAACTCAAAAACCAGAATAAATTTGAGCCTAAAAAACAGAGTGCCCCGAAGGAAACTGAAACTCCTAAAGAGGATAAACAAGATAACGAGACTACGCCTAAAACTGAGCAGCCCAAGAATTTGATTGTAGATGGATTTTCCATCGCTGCAGAGTCCGTGTTTATCTATTATAGTCATGAAGGTGTTTTATGGCGAATAGCACCTGCAGATGCAATTGATACTGCTACAAACGTTCATCGGGAAGTCCCAGTGGACACACGTGTGGCACCACTCGGACCGGGTTTTCGACCTTCTGCATCGGAAAATGGCACGCTCGTTTTCCACGATTTTGATGATAATGTGATCGTAAGGAATATTGGGACAGGAAAAAGCATGATTCTGCTTGATAACCGACACCTCGCAGAAGATGTCGCTATCTCTCCAAATGGCGAGTATATTGCGTACGCACAAACTGCACCGACCAAACGCAAACGGATTATTATTCAAAGTCTCCGAAGCGATAAGATCTTCCGAATTCCCTCAACAGCAGTTGAAATGTCAAATCCGGCATGGCGTCCAGATGGGGAATTACTCGCTTATGCTACGGCAGGATCAATTGAAAATCCTAATGCTGGCGAAAACCGTAATATCTATGCTTTTGACAATGTATCCAACAGTGTTGAACCGATAGTGATTTCGCCTGCGGATGACGCAGAACCGGCATGGCATCCTGCTGAACGAAGGACACTTGCTTTTTCACGAGGTGAAGATGGTAACCCGCGTCAAATTTGGATCGTCACTTTTTCTGATACTGGTGAACCGACAGAACAACAGATGACCGCAATGGGGGGTAGCCGTCCTGTTTGGGTGCCACCCAATGGACGCTGGATACTCTATGAAAATAACGGACAACTCTGGACAGTTGATATGCAAACCCCTGGCAGTGAATCACCATTGATGAGCAATGGAAAAGCAGTGTTTGGGTATCAGCCTATTGCGGTTTGGGTTGAGTGATGAGCATATAATGAATTTTACATTTAACTTAACATTTTGAGTTGTAGGAGGGAACTCCGATTCCCGACTGCGAGTGGTTTGGATCGCGATTCGGAGATCGCTCCTACAGATACAGAAGACGTGTTAACTTATTTGTATAATTTACTACAACTACCAAGCAACCAACATGTTTTGGAAGTTTCTTAAAACGTAGGACTCGCGACCCCGTAAGGAACTAATAAATGAACGTCAATAACCGAACAATCTTTAGTAATGACAATTTACATATATTGCGCGGTTTAGACACAGAGTCCGTAGATCTAATATACCTTGATCCGCCCTTCAACAGTAACCGCAACTATTCCGCGCCAATCGGCAGTGAAGCAGCAGGCGCAGCGTTTAAAGACACTTGGACACTCTCCGATGTAGATAACGCATGGCATGGTGAAATAGCTGACCGTGAACCCGCTTTATATCAGGCAATACACACAGCAGAACTCACACATGGCAGAGGTATGAAGTCTTACCTCATTATGATGGCAGTGCGGTTATTAGAGATGAAGCGTGTCTTAAAAGAAACGGGTTCAATATATCTACACTGCGATCCAACTGCAAGCCATTATCTTAAAATGCTAATGGATAGTATATTCGGAAAAGATAATTGCCGGAATGAAATTATTTGGCAACGATTTAGTGCCCACAATGACGCGAAAAACGGCTTTGCTAAAATTCATGATATTCTTTTATTTTATGCTGCAAGTTCCAGTACTAAATTTAATAAAACATACGAACCATACCAAAAGGAATATATAGAAAAGACATACCGATACAAAGATGAACGCGGTAGATATACAACATCACCTCTTCAAGCACGTTCATTATCAGGTGGAGGCTATAATTACATTTACAAAGGCATCCAAGATATTTGGAAATTTCCACTGGAGCGGTTAAAGGAACTTGACGAAACAGGACATATTCATTGGCCCAAAAGAGGAAAAATACCAAGACGAAAGGTATATTTAGACACAGCTAAAGGTGTTCCTGTTAAAGATATTATCACAGATATAAAACCGCTAACTTCTGCACATAAAGAACGTGTTGGCTATCCTACCCAAAAACCGATCGCCTTATTAGAACGTATCATAAAAGCAAGCAGCAATGAAGGTCATATAGTCCTTGACCCTTTTTGCGGTTGTGCAACAACCTGTGTGGCAGCAGAACGTCTAAACCGTCAGTGGATTGGTATTGATATATCAGAAAAAGCTGTTGAACTTGTCAAAATACGGCTTGAGAAAGAGCTTGGAATGTTCTATGACGTGACACACCGAACTGATATACCCAAACGTAGTGAAAAACTACCCAAATATGACACCCATAAGCACACACTTTATGGTAAACAGGAAGGTGTTTGCAATGGCTGCCGAACTCACTTTCCATTTCGTAATTTGACTGTAGATCATATTGTCCCACAAAAACACGGCGGCACAGACCACGAAGATAACTTGCAACTTCTCTGTGGGGCTTGTAATTCTACGAAAGGCACTGGAACACAGGCAGAACTTATTGCGAAACTCAAAGAGCAGGGAGTGCTATAGGAAGATATGGAATATCTTAGTTTTAGCTTGTTGGGTATAAACATGCCATCCAAATTGACCAACATACGAACTGGTTGGGTTGATATTGAGAACGAAAATGGTCAAGTGCAACTGCCAATTTTATTTGATAGTAAGTTGCATTTAGTAAAATACAAATCAGAAACATTTATAACAGGCTTTTATGTAGATATTTCATATCAAGCGTTTAATGGGAAGAACGCAGGCCTCTTAGATGGTTTTGATAATCTCTGGAAAATACTTCCTTACTATATATTATATTGCACCCCTCCTGAAGATTTGAGTAACCAGGGTAAACCTATATTTAAATGGTGCGATATAAAATATGTTAAATACCCAAGAAAACTTAGAGATATTTTTGTCCCAGGGCGAAATCACGAAAATACCATAAAGGTTAAACCAATCACAGAAGTGGCTCTCATAGAATTAGGATTAAGAAAATCAAAACCTAATTTGCAGTAAATCCAATCACAATTTGAAAATAGGTAAAGCACTTTGTATAAACTAAACAAACTTATACCATTCTACAAGAAAATGCAGCATTCTTTCGTAGGTCGGGTAGAGCAAAGCGAAACCCGACACGTATGATTTTAGATAGGGTTTCCATGTCCAATTCAACGCCAAATACGCGTTTGGTATTTGACGGGTTTCGCAAACTCTCCCCGACGGACAGTTTATTATAACTATAGATATGATATGAGGTTTTATCCATGTTTAAATTGAATAGATTTGTCCTATTATTGATGATAGTCTGCCTTACAATGCTTATGTCTACCGCCTCAGCACAGTATCTACTCGTACCGATGGAGCAGAAACAGACGAACCATCTGAAGGCTTACGGGCTAACATATTGGGCATTAGAGGTGCCACGTGAATACCAATGCTATTGGTGGCTGAACTATCGTGGCGGATCGTTTGTGATACCCGATGCTCCCGATGTCCGCGTACGTGCTGCACAGATGGGTGTCACCATTGAACAGATGAGCGATGTTGAGTATCGGACAATCAAAGAGACCGTCATTGAAACAAGCAATATGGATGAGATTTTGCTTGAAAAAGCACCCAAAATCGCTGTGTATGCACCATCAGAAGCATCGCCTTATCGTGACCCGTGGGACGATGCGGTGAAAATCGCACTGGATTATGCAGAAATTCCTTACGACCAAATTTGGGACAAAGAGGTGCAACGCGGTGCATTGCACACAGAAGATTACGATTGGTTGCACCTACACCACGAAGATTTTACGGGACAACACGGCAAATTCCACGGTTCCTTTTCACAGCAAGTGTGGTATCAACAACGGATGGCACTGTTTGAGACTGCAGCAAAGGAGGCAGGATTTAAACGTGTCCCTCGTCACAAAGGACAAACAGCACTGGATATAGCCGATTATGTCGCAAAGGGTGGGTTTATCTTTGCGATGTGTTCAGCACCTGAAACTCTGGACATCGCTTTAGCAACAAAGGGGGGAATGCTTGATATTGTCGATCCTGTATTAGACGCAACACCGCTCGCGCCCGATTTCCATCAACATTTGGACTTTGATCGAACTTTTGCATTTGAAGATTTCACGCTTTATCCCAATCCAAACCGTTATGAATTCTCCGATGTTGACAATCCAAATCCTGATCGGAGTCCGCATACAGGCGTAGAGGATTTCCAACTCTTTGAGTTTTCTGCAAAACATGATCCCATTCCGACAATGCTCACACAAAACCACGTCTCTGAAGTGCGCGGTTTTCTTGGACAGACGACATCCTTTAATTTAGACAGGATTCACAAGTCGGTTACGATTTTAGGGAAAATCGAAGGCACAAACTATGTCAAATATATCCACGGCACTTTAGGTAAAGGCACTTTTACTTTTCTCGGTGGACACGACCCTGAGGATTACCGCCACCTCGTTGGAGAAGGGAAGATACCAACGAATCTTGACCTGCACAAGCATTCACCAGGGTATCGGTTGATACTGAACAATATTTTGTTTCCTGCTGCTCGTAAGAAACCACAAAAAACATAATAGCCATCAACTTGTGGTCGGGTAGAGCTTGCGAAACCCGACATGAATTTCCAAATACAATCATACGTATCCAAACCAGTGCCAAACTCGTAAGTGGTATTTGTCAAAACCAACGCTAAAGATATCCGTGGCATTTGTCGGGTTTCGCGTTGCTCTACCCGACCTACAAGACTGAATACTGATGGCTTATAACTATAAAAATATGAAAGCAACACTCGCAACCTGCAACCTGAATCAGTGGGCATTGGACTTTGAGGGCAACTGTGAGCGCACTATTGAGTCTATAGAACTTGCCAAAGCAGCAGGTGCGCGCTACCGTCTCGGTCCTGAACTTGAGATAACAGGCTATTCTTGCGAAGACCATTTCCTTGAAGAAGATACATTGCGACACAGTTGGGAATCGCTTGCACGCATCATCATGGGGGGGCATACGGACGGCATCTTGTGTGATATAGGTATGCCGGTGATGCACAAAAGTGTGCGTTACAACTGCCGTGTGTTCGTCTGTGATGGTAAGATACTTCTGATTCGTCCGAAGTTAGTGCTTGCGGCTGAGGGAAACTATCGTGAACCGCGTTGGTTTGCCGCGTGGCAAAAAGGATGGACAACAGAACCCTTTCAAGTGCCACCTGAGATACTTGAAATCACGCCTAATGCCACTGTGCCGATGGGATGTGCAGTCATTGTAACGCACGACACGGTTTTGGCATCGGAAACCTGTGAAGAGTTGTTTGCACCGCATTCACCACACATTGATCTCGCATACAACGGTGTTGAGATAATTGCCAACGGGTCGGGTTCACATCACGAACTCCGCAAACTTGACACGCGCCTGTCACTGATACGAAATGCGACAGAAAAATGTGGTGGTGTTTATCTATACGCTAATCAGCAGGGGTGTGATGGCGGCAGACTTTACTTTGATGGTTGTGCAACGATTGCACAAAATGGACACGTCCTCGCGCAGGGGTCACAATTTTCTATCAATGACGTTGAAGTGGTCACAGCGACTGTGGATTTGCGGGATGTTCGCTCCTATCGCGGTTCAAGAATGAGTGGTGCAGTACAGGCGAGTCGTGGTGTTTCTATACCACAAATTTATGTCGATTTTAAGGTGACGGACACTGAAAAACGTCCTGTCACCGCCCCGAAGGTTGACCTCAACATTCATACGCCAGAAGAAGAGATAGCCTTTGGCCCAGCGTGTTGGTTATGGGATTATCTCAGACGTTCTGAAGCAGCTGGATATTTCGTGCCGCTCTCGGGGGGGTCGGATAGCGGTGCAGTTGCTACGCTTGTTGGTTCAATGTGTCAACTTGTTGCAAAAGGGATTCTCAGTGATGTGTCACACGTCATCCGAGATGCTGAACGGCTGCTCGGTGCAGAATGTATTGAAAAAATCAAAACCGATTTTAGCGATCCGTGGCACGCTGCGCAGCATCTTGCCAATAAGTTGCTCTATACGTGTTATATGGGCACAGCAAACAGTTCTCGTGAAACGCGACATCGCTCTAAACAGTTGGCAAGCGAAATCGGAAGTTTTCATCTTAATATTGATATGGAGTCGCTTGTCGGTGCTTTGCGAAAACTGTTTAGCGGTATAACTGGAAAGACACCTCAGTTTAAAACCGAAGGCGGCAGCACTGTTGAAAATCAGTCTCTACAAAACATACAGGCGCGGTTGCGGATGGTTATCAGTTATCTCTTCGCGCAGACGTTGCCATGGGTTCGCGGTAGAAGCGGAACACTCCTCGTGTTAGGCACTGGCAACGTTGACGAGGCATTGCGTGGTTATCTCACTAAATATGATTGTAGCAGTGCCGACATCAATCCGATTGGAAGCATTAGTAAAACGGATTTACGGAGTTTTCTCCATTGGGCAAAAGAACATCTCCGCTATCCGAGTCTCGGCACTATCTTAGAGGCACCCCCTACTGCAGAACTTGAACCTATCACCGAAACTTATACGCAAACCGATGAGGAAGATATGGGAATGACTTACGCTGAGCTCAGTCGGTTTGGTCAACTCCGAAAAGTGCATCGGTGCGGTCCCGTCAGTATGTTTGAGAAACTGGTTCAGGAGTGGAATCATTTGCCGCCAACTGAAGTCGCTGAGAAGGTCAAAAGGTTTTTCCGTTACTACGCTATCAATCGGCACAAGATGACAACATTGACACCTGCATATCATGCCGAACCGTATTCACCCGATGATAACCGATTTGACCTACGGCAGTTCCTATACAACACACGCTGGAGTTGGCAGTTTCGTAGAATTGATAAGATAATAGAGGAGATGGAAACTGAATGAAATCGCAGTTTTTCAGCATAGCATGTAGGAAGTCCGCTTCATTTCTGTGTTTCATTTTACTGTTGTTTCTACTCACTTCTTCAGTTCATACTGCGCCAAATATACCCCTTAACTTTGACGGATGGATAATTGAAACGATTGATAAGCTTGAGGTATCAGGTGTTACAGGCGGTTTTCATCGGCATTCTTTACCGCTATCCCGCGACGATGTGGCAAATATAATCCAACATGCTGAAGCGCATATCCGCTCTGGTGAAGTCGCTGTATCGCCAATAGATAAAAAACTAATAGAAAAACTCAAACGCGAATTTCGTTTTGAATTAGCACGAACAAAGCAAAGGACAGACATACGGATTCAGCCAGAGTTGCGTTTTGCTAATAAAAAGATCGCACCTGCGCTCCAAAGTGGGTTGCATTATGCTGTTGGAAATAACAAGCATCAACTAAGTGTGTATTCCGAGTTAGAATTATCTAATTTTGAGCAAGGCCCAGATTTTATAGAGAGTTTTTTTCTACCCGTTCCGCCACCGCTACTGAAATCTGCTGACCAACGCTATGAGAGGTGGCGTGGTGATTATGTTGTTGACTTAAAAAGGAGTTATCTGCAGTACCACTTGATGCCTTTCGGAGATGCCGAATTAGATATATTGATCGGGAGAGATTTTGTGTTTTGGGGGGCAAGTGCTGACAAATCTGTTGGGATTTCGGATTACTCACCCCCTTTTGAACTTATCCGACTCACTGGCACTTTTCCTTGTAAAATAGGAACGCTTAAAGCAACAGCATTTTCTGCACAACTCAATTCAACGTGGTTTGACGATGGCACAACGCGCTATCTCGCGAAACGTTATCTGAGCGCGCATCGACTTGACTACCAATTCAGCAATTGGCTTGAAATCGGTGCTGCTGAATGGGTGCTTTACGGTGGTAATGTGCAATCGGTGGAGTGGAACTACCTCAATCCCGTTATTCCGTATTACGCGGTGCAATACAATGCCAAAAAAGATGACAACATCATGTTTAGTTTAGATGGGGCTGTGCGTCCGATTGATGGTGTTCGTCTTTATGCGGAGTGGGTTGCAGATGATTTTCAGTATAATCCCAACACTTTTGATCCGCATGCGGTTACTTGGCTCACCGGTCTGGAGTGGTATCCGATACAGACGGCGCGTCAACTTGGCGTACACACAGAGTATGTCCGTGTCAATCGGTGGGCTTATACGCACCTTGTTCCTGATAATCAGTTTACGCATTTCGGTGCGATGATTGGACATCCAATTGGCACAGATGCAGATATATTCACCTTGCGTGTTTCATATCAAGCCACACCTTCATCTATAATTGAGAGCCGTTTTAGTCATCAGCGGAACGGGGAGGCGGATATTACCGACCGTTTTTATGGTGAAAAGTATCAGGACATTCCGTTTCCTTCAGGTGTAGTTGAACGGCTTTCTGAAATTCGAGTTGGTTGGAAATATCGTCCGAACAGTGGTTTGAATGGTTCTGTCAACTATGCGTGGCGATATATCCGAAACTCTGAGCATGCAGAGGGTGAGATCGAACAGCAACACCGTTTTGTTTTTCTGTTTGCGTATGCTTGGGGAAATTAAAAGGTTAATTGTTGGGCTTTGCTCTACTCATAGCTGTCAACTTAAGAACAAATTCGTTGCAATGGTAGGAGGGAACTCCGATTCCCGACTGACTGACGGGTCGCTATTCGGAGATCGCTCCTACAAAAGATATATTTCAAACATATCTGACTGCTAAATTGACACTTATAGGTTTCGCTTTGTTTTATCCAACCTGCAACTAACCGAATCTACCGCATATTGACGAGAATAGGATTAGACTCACATGGCAAAGATATCAAAACGCACTCTTGTGAAGATTATTGTATGTGCGCTACTGATTGGGGGCATCGTCGTATTTGTCCGTGACTGGAACGGTGTTCGGCTTCTGGCTGTTTCTCCAGAGATTCTAAAGTATCGCCGCGTAATCCAAAAACATGCGGCAACACATCAATTGGATTGGCGGCTGATTACTGCACTGATTGTCCAAGAATCTGGATTTAACGAATACGCGGTGAGTCCCGCTGGTGCGAAGGGACTAATGCAGCTAATGCCTGAAACAGCAGAAGAATTGGGGGTCACCGATCCGTTTGAAGCACATGCAAGCATTGCAGGTGCGACGCGTTATCTACGCAGTTTATACGACCTCTATCCAGAGAGTTCGCATCCGAATCGTATCCGTATCGCTTTAGCGAGTTATAATGGCGGACGTGGACATATCAAAGACGCGCAGAAAATTGCCAAACACCGCGAGGGTGAACCACATCAGTGGGAGTGCGTCAGCAGAAGCCTCAGTCTACTCACAGAAAAGGATAAGGAATTGCATTCTGAAGTTTGGGAAGCAGGGGTGCCACCGCACGGGTATTTTAGAGGTTACAACGAGACGCGTCAGCACGTGAAGCGAGTGATGGGGTATTATGATCGGTTGTGCTATTTTTCTGATATTGTGCGGCGGGTGAAATCGCCGCTAAATTTATAGCAGAGATTTAGGAAAGTCTACATATCAGGTTGACCCGTGAAGTGAAAAGCCTTATCACAAGACGTTATCTTTGCTCATTCGCTGCTTAGGATTAAGGATTCACTTTTTTAACTTCCCCCACAGCGTTTTTTCTTTACCTAATGGGGTAACAGAAAGCACATTATCACTTATCCAGTCCGGCGAGCGATCATCTTCTGGATGGTTTGTAAGATTTATTATGATCCCATCAGAAAGATTGTAACTGTAGATATCATACTGAGGATTCTGATCTCCACGGTTTTTTGCGGCAATCAAAACTTGTTTACCACTGTCCATCCAAGAAACGCACCAAATTGACCATGCTTTGGGCGTCTTTAAAACCTGTCGGTCTTTAGCACCGTGCTTCTGGATCACAACGTTATAAAAAGAGTTGAATCTCTTCTCTTCTGGATCTGCAGAAAGCAACTCGCAGTACATAACAGATTTGCTATCTGGTGACCAGCAAGGTGAAAAGCCATACGAAATGCGCTCAGGAACGAGTGGGTGTTGCTCTGTTCCGTCAGCATTCATCACCCAGATAATAGTTGTTAATCCTCCGCGCGGAGGAACTTCTTTGTAGGCGATATATTTACCATCAGGAGACCAAGATGGGTCCCAAGTAAATACATTACCACCGGAATGGGTCAATTGACGAACTCTCCGGGTTAGGATGTCAATCACATGGATTTCCCTACTCCCCCTACGGTTACTACTGAATGCAAAACGCCGTCCATCTGGTGCCCATGTAATTTGAAATCTTCCATCTTGTGCCGGATGGTCGGTGAGCTGCTGTTCTTTGCTACCATCTCGATTTACCATGAACAATTCATAATTAGATATATTTTTGTCTGCAGACACATTTCTCCAAAACGCTATACGTTTGCCATCAGGAGACCAAGCGGGTGCACCTTCATACTTGTCTGCTTGTGAGAATGCTAATCTTTGCACATTGCTGCCATCATCTTCCATCACATATAGATTAGAGACACCGTCACGGCTGGATACAAAAACGATTTTCGCGGATGCCACACTCGGAAGCGACAACAAAAGGCAACAAATCAGAGCGTATAACATTCGGTGGGTTACGAAATGTCTTAACATCGCCATCCTCCGTCATTAGTGCAAATAGAATTAGGCTGGTTTTCGCTTGAATCCTATATTGGGATCACTCTTACTAATACGAAGGAGCAATTTGTATGCCAACTTTGGACTATTAATATACCGATGTTTACTACATTGGAATTAATTTGCTGCACAGAAACGTACAACTTTTATTTGGGCTTGCACAATATGGGGCATGTCTAATACCAAATTAACGCGAGGGTGAACCACATCAGTGGGAGTGTGTCAGTAGAAGTCTCAGTCTACTTACAGAAAAGGATACGGACTTACACAGCGAAGTATGGAGTCGGGTATGCCGCCGCACGGGTATTTTAGAGGGTATCAAGAGACTCAGCAGTATGTGAAGTGGGTGATGGGATATTATGAGCGGTTGTGCTATTTTTCTGATATTGTGCGGCGGGCGAAATCGTTTGTCCGTTTATAAAACAAAAGTGTGATAAAAGACTGGAAGGCAGGAAAAAAGTAAGGCAGATACCCATAAAGGATACCTTCCTGAGGTCTCTACTCAAAGGCTTCAGCGGGGCCCCAAAGTATGTATTCGGTATCGGCATTGCCGTCAAAATGAGGTGATCTAATATCACAGATGTCTGAGCACCACCGGGCGCCTCGTTAATGCTTTTAAACCAATGTTTGTCTTCACCTGAAAGGAAATCAAGACACCCCGCCTGTGAAACCACTAACGATAGCACTGACTTTCACTTTTCCCGTTTATCTCTTTTCCCTTTCGGTTGAAAAGAGCGTATAAGTGCCTTTTGACACTTGCCCAGTGCTGAGGGGTGAACGACACCGCGCCCGTGCCCAAGTCGAAACCATGGTCCCGCCCGTTGCACTCCATTTGGAAACAGAAGCCGCAGCCGTAGCGGTTGCGGATACAGCTGTATTCGCGTCAATATCGCTCCACGTACCAGAACCATCAGGATACATATCTTTCTGGATCGCCGATACATAAGAGACTGTAAACACAATTCCGACAACTGCAATCAGAATTAGTAATGCGATATTCATTTTCTTGTAAAACATTTTAATAACTCCTTTTTGGTAATTAACGTAAACCTAAATATGAATAAGGCTCTATGCCAGCCTTGTCCATTTCTATTATACGGAGACCGGGAGGAAGATTCCCTGTCCGGACCTGTTCTTCAGTGATGTTCACATCTCCACCTGATTTCCCTCTACTAATACGTTTGCTAAAAGTTCCATCACCATTGTCTACCGTGGTATACCAGACATACAAAGTATTTGGATAATGGAGATACACTTTTCCACTGAAACTGTCGGTACTTGCACCCAGGAAACGCTCGCCCTCATTCCATGCTTTGACAGCAGTGCGAAGGAGAAGCTCCATCTCTACATCATCCGATTCATGAAATTCGGCAATTGGTGCCCCTTCTGGAATTTTAGGATAGGGGCCAAAACCGTAAGGTGAGACGCGAACGGGTTCCGCATTTTCCACGGATGGCATACCTGCGGCAACATTTTGAGTCTCGCCAGGGGCGTTGTCTTTCGTCGCTGCAGGTTCGCCTCTCTTGGTTCTCGGTTTCTCTGCGGTTGGCGTACTGCTTTCCACAGATACCACATCGGCTATCCGTTCTGCCTTGTCGTTCGCTTTTTGGGTTGCTTCCCGTTGACGGAGTAACTTGAGGGCATCAGCAGCTGCTTTTCTCTCGTCTGCCAGTGAGTGCTGGTACCATAAATAACACGCACCAGCAACTATTATGAGGAGGGCAATAGCACCAATAATCCATTTTATTGGGGTGATGTCTCGAGTCATCTATAACCTCCGATTGTTGTGTGACACACCACAGTGGGATGTCTGTTATGAGAGTTTACTGTGATGCACCAAAGGTTTCCACTCGTCAGTGGAGGACACACCATGCGCGTCGAGTTTTCAATATTAATGTTCTCTGTTATTAACAATAATTATACAAGAACTGAAACAGAATGCTCAAGGAAATAACAGTAATTTAGGTGAAGCAGGTGATGGGGTATTATGAAAGACTTTACTATTTTTTTGATATTGTGCGGCGAGCGAAATCGTTTGGAAGTTTATAGCAAGAATTAGGAAAGAGTGAAAGTAGGTAAAAAAGAAAGGCAGATACCCAAAACGGATACCTGCCTGTTTGAGGTTAACAAAATGGACTTAGAACGGAACATGTGAATAAGAATCATACGAAATATTGTTAACACCATCGTACATGCTTATCGAAGCCCATGCACTACAATCATCTATAGACTCGTCAGTGTCATGGTACGCGAACCAATCCGTGTCGTCACGGCTGAAAGATTCGTTAACTACACCATCGACCTTGTACTTATAGTCTTCGTCGGGGTCTTTGTTCGGTACATCGGCATATCCATGCCAATGGCCTTTCGTCAAGGCCGGATCGCTATTGGAAAGTTCACAAGAAGCAGACCAATCATGAGCAAACAAGCTCTGTGATGTTTTACCGATGCTTTCCGTTTTGAGTTTGTCATCAGAGTCACGTCCGACGCGTTGGGTCCAAACATTACCCGATCCATAGGGGCCCATAATACCCCCCGATGTTTCGTTTTGCTCATCACGATTTGTCCAACGCCCATTATCAAAGCCACGCCATGAAAAACTTATGGATACCCCAATCATAGTTAGGGCAATAATAAGAAAAACACAAAAAGACTTCTTCATATTAAATTACTCCTTTGGTAAATCCAAAAATTGATAGGGATCAATCCCCCCATCAGGATATGTGTAAATTGTGAGATGACCTGGAATATCACTTTCAAAAACGGGGCGCCCATCTTCACGCCTAAAACTATCGTCAGGATGTCCTGTAGAACGAGAAACGTACCTTTCAGAACTACCATCTGGATACTCTTTTGTGTCCCATTCAACGTAACGTACACCCTTAATAATGGGATAAATTAAGCCGTTACGTTTATAAGTTACGCCTTCGGCTTTAATACCTTGTTGCCATAACTTGATCCGAACACGAACGAGTAATTCATCTTCGGGATCAGTATATAAATGCCATGCAGCTGTGCCTGAGTAGTCTGCAGGAATTTCGGGATAAGGCCCGAAGCCGTGCGGTGAAACAGGCACATCCTTTGCCGCTGCTTCTTTCGCAGACATTTCGGATGGTTGTTGTGTCTCCGCTTCGGTGCTGTTTTCCACTTCAGCAGTCATCTCGTTGATAGGTTTCTCTGTGGTTAGCGTACTGCCTTCCACAGAAACATCGGCTGCCTGTTCCACTTCGCTCTCAGTATCCGCTTTTTGGGTTGCTTCCTGTTGACGGAGTAACTTGAGGGCATCGGCTGCCGCTTTCCTGTCAGATGCCGTGTCATATCGGTACCATAAAACACACGCACCAGCAATGATTATGAGGAGGGCAATAGCACCAATAATCCATTTTATTGGGGTGATGTCTCGAGTCATCTATATAACCTCCGATTGTTGTGCGACACACCACAGTGGCATGTCTATCTCTCAACGATTAACAATAATTATACAATAGATATAATCAAATGTCAAGTAATTAACACTGAATTGTATAATATTGACAATAATTATACACAAATAATCAGTAAATGTCAAATAATTAACAATAAATTATGGTTTTTTAACAATAATTGTGCAAAATATGTTAAAAATTTGCGTTTAAAGGAGATTTTTAAGGAGTTATGACTTCTTCAAGCAATTCTGCAAAAAGTTCACTTGCGCGTGTTTTGGATTGTGTAGGAATAACTGAAAGGGATTGTCCGAGTCGTCTATTTTTCTCGATCCATTCAAGGCGTTCACGAGCAGATTCATCGCCAAAATATGCGGCATTAAAATCTTCAATGAGGAGTTCTTGTATTTCGAGGCAGAGTGCCCCTGCTTCAATGCCGAACAACTTTTCCAGATCAAATTGGTGTCTTTGGCTCGGTTGTCGTCTTCCTGTTTCCCAGTGCTGGGCAAGTTCGGTTTCTACACCAATTTCTTGTGCAAGTTGTTCATGTGTAAGTTTGGCGTTTTCACGTAGATAACGTAAGAAGTGTCGGTTGATTTGCTGTTGTGGGTCTTGCGTGTTTTCGTTTGTGTCTGGCATGGTGTGTCTCCAGTGAATCATGTCGGGTTTCGCAAGCTCTACCCGACCTACGTATTATAAGACTATCTTTCTTCAATTGCCTCGACGTTGGCGCGGGGCAAGGTCGTTTTTTCACCATCTTCAAATTCAACCTGCAGCACGCGCACCTCCGCTTCTGTTTCCAATTTCTGTAATTCAATTGGTAATTCGGTGACGCGTCCCAATTTGCCAAAATGCGGTTCACGAATAACACGGACAGGACTGCCAACTTCTAACATGCCCGCAGGTGCGCCAGTGTCTATATTTTTAGTTTCTGTAACCAACGGAATTACGATTTCTGGACGCACAACACCAGCGCGAATTTGGGTAGCACCGTTGATGGAGGTTTTCATGCCTTCGCGCGCTTTTAGCAGTGCAAAAGTGCGTTCCGCCATTGCGATGCTGCCAAATCCTTCAGTAATAACCAGTGTGATGCCGAGTTCTTCGGAGCCGGTAATTGCCACACCGAGTTCATAGCCGAGAAGTTGCCGCAGGTCCGCGTCATCAATACCACCAGCGATGATACCTTGGACGCCAAGTTCAATTGCTTTCTGAATAGCATCGGTAGCAACCAGCGCACCACCAACGAGTATGTTCCCTTTGTGTTCAGGTAGTATCTGTTCTGCTGTTAACTCCTCGCTCGGTGAATTTGCCACCATAACTAAGTTTCCTAATGTCTCACCGCCAACGCCAAAGATGCCTTGAATGTAAGTGCCGTAGGTTTCTACAGTGACACCTTCATTCGGGATAGTATCAGTTATCGTGCCATCAGTGTATGCTTTGAGTTCAACAGGGATAGGCGGTTCGCGAAGGATGACCTGTCCCGTGACATCAGATATTGATTCAATCGTGCCAGTGATGGGTGAACGTGCCTGCGATTTGAAAAGCCCGAAGAGTCCTTTTGTTGTAGCGATGATTTCGTCTTCTGAAACGGTTTCGCCTTCAGGTTTAAGCATGTATTCTTGGATTTCTTCTGGCGGAACGCTGAGTAGATTCGCAACGTTCAACAATTGCACGTTACCCGGCAGATCCGCCTTTGCTACGATATCCTCTGCTTTAACTGTGGCACCTGTTTCTACAAGCACCTCACCTTCAAGCGGAAGTCGACGGTTTTTCTCGATTGTCATCCCCTCCGTGACTTTAAGTCCGGGGGTATATGCGTGCGCCATTCATTAACCTCAAATTATGGTCTATTCAGGATTATTTAATTTTATGAATTACCCATTAATGAGTGTTACTAAAAGTTTATTTCGTAGGTCGGGTAGAGCAAAGCGAAATCCGACATGTTTTGTCTCTATCGGATTTCGCTATCGCTCTACCCGCTGAATGCCATAAAGGCATTCATAGCGTTGATTTGGACCTACAATATCACTGTAAAAAATTTAACATTTGTGACAAAATACACCAAAAAACCGAAAACTAAATATCCCTATGGTCTACAGAGGCATTCAATTCTCCAATAATCGCATAGGCTACATCTGTTTCTTCTTGTAGGAGCGATCTCCGAATCGCGACAAAACACACTGATAGTCGGGAATCGGAGTTCCCTCCTACAATACAATTAAATGAAAAATTTGACAATTGAATGGCTCTGCAAGATGTATTATAATTCTTTTATTTTCAATATGTATGTGATAAAATGAATTCAAAATTTAGATTAGGTGAAACAACAGTGTCAACCGAACGGGCCTTTTACAAAACAGATAAAATAATGCCTACACCAGCGCAACTCGTTGAAATGGGTCGTGAACTGAAATTTTACCCAAGCGTCTCCAAAAATCCAAATGTGCTGACTCCACACCAAGTGGATGCTTTCAACCGCTTCGGTTATATCAAAGGCATTCCAATTTTCAACGACAACGAGATCAGTGAACACCGCCAATACTTTGACGCTCTGTTAGCGGATGTGCTGTCGGCAGGTGGAAGTAGTTACTCAATTATCTCCGCCCACATGAAATATGGAAAAGTTTATGACCTCCTCACACACCCAAAGATTGTGGCATGTGTAAAAGACCTGCTCGGTGAAGATCTAATCGGATGGGGCGCACACTATTTCTGTAAAATGCCTCATGATCCGAAAACTGTCGGTTGGCATCAAGATGCTGGTTACTGGCCCCTCACGCCCTCCAAAACTGTTACTGTCTGGCTCGCAATTGACGATGCGACCGTTGAAAACGGTGCTATGCGTTTCATCGCAGGTTCACATCACAAAGGACATTTGACATCTCAACACAGTAGACCGGAAGACAACAGCGTATTAGGTCAAATCGTTGAAAATGCCGAGCAGTACGGCGAACTTGTGAATGTTGAACTAAAAGCAGGTGAAATCTCTATCCATACAGACCTGTTACTTCATGGCTCAAACGCTAATCCTTCACCTAAGCGACGATGCGGTCTCACGCTACGCTACTGCACCTCTGATGTCCGAGCGTCCTATCGCTGGGACAAAGAAGGTGTCGTTGTGAGTGGTAAAGATAGCAGTGGACACTGGGGTAACCCACCACGTCCGACTACAGATTAACCTCACAGACGTAAC
This sequence comes from Candidatus Poribacteria bacterium, assembly GCA_965219695.1. Taxonomy (GTDB): domain Bacteria; phylum Poribacteria; class WGA-4E; order WGA-4E; family WGA-3G; genus MSPOR6. The sequence continues at coordinate 640,539 of CBDCOJ010000031.1, forward strand.
AATGTGTCCAACTCGTATTTCTTTATTATTATAAATGATACCACATTTGAGGAAAGTAGTCAAATGTAGTAAGCCAGAGCCATTCAGTTCTCCAATTATTTTACCTTTCCCTAAAACCTCTTCCTATAGGCGACAAATCATGCAGAATACCAAACGCGCTGAATGCCAAAAAGCGCATTCATAGCGTTGATTTGGTATTCTGCCAAGCGCATTTGACGTTGATTCCGAACCCCATCTCGCAACTATATACCGCTAACATTTCCAGCAAACTTATTGGAAATATATTGGATATCTATTGTCCAGTAAACCACAAAAACCTCTGAGCACCACACAAAAACAGGTATAATATCAGTATAAACAAGCAAATGCAAAGACGACAACGCGAAACTTATCAAAATAAAATATGGACAGCAAGAGAAAAACCGTGTTCCGATATATAGAGGAGTAGAGAAAATAAAATTTAATTAAAAACAAGAAAAACGCCTATAAACCTATACTTAGACTGGTGTTATAGGCATTTTCAAAAGTATACCGTACGGTATACTTTTGGGAGAAACGATCTCCGAATCACGACTTTACAACTTGAACTGATAAAAGCCGAAATTGAACGGCTCTGCCTAAGCCCCAGCAGGGCGACAGATGTCCAGCAATTTGCTTATATCTCTATGGTGGATTAAAATATAAGTTTGCACGTCTCTTGTAGGTGCGATCTCCGAATCGCGACAAAATACAATGATAGTCGGGAATCCAAATCAACGGTATGAACGCCTTTTGGCATTCCCGGAGTTCCCTCCTACAATACAATTAAATGGGAAAACTCGACAATTGAATGCCTCTGTGTAGTAAGCAGGGTTATTTAGTTTTAAGAATTATCAATTGATGGTGTTACCGAAAGTTTATTTCGTAGGGAATCAACGCTGCATGCGCTTTTGGGCATGCAGCGGGGTTGAACCGCAGGTGAAACCCAACATTTCCTATATGTAAAGCGTTACATGTTGGGTTTCGTCCCTCAACCCAACCTACGATAATATCAAATCATTAACGTATGTGATAAAATACGTCAGAAATATGGAAACTATAGTAAACTTTAAAAATAAAGATACACATTTTCTGTAGGTGCGATCTCCGAATCGCGACCTACAATAATATGTTGACGAAGCAGTAATTTCCTTCTTTATTTTACATCGCTCCACAAGAACGCTAAAGACGCGGCCATAAACAAGAGTAGCGCGAGTGAGATTAACAACGCTATATCCAACAGTGCCTTTCCGACCGTGATATTCAACGTCATCTGTTCTGAGAACTTCGGAATGCTATTAAAGACAACCGGTTTTTGGGATAATCCTTCTTTTACAAGATAGACGTGATAACTTTCGTTGTCTGCTTTGTCCTCCGATTTGACGAAATCTATGAACTGTTGTCTGTAGCGGCGTGCTTGTTGGACAAATCTTTGATGTCTAACGAATCCTGTACCAGCGAGAGATTCTAAAGCGTATTTGTAGATGGATGTAGGAGAGAGGCGCGTAATTTGTCTTGCATAAGTAACCTGAGCAAACTGCTTATTCAGATGCTCATCATCGAATTTGCTTCGCGTATCAGCGCGTTCCGTTAGATAGTCAGCCCACGTCTGTAGTGCCTGAATTTTCGGCGGATTGTCGGAAGGAGATCCGAATTGGAAAAGTCTTCTATCCTTTTCAAAGTATCGGTCATTGATTTCGTCTAATTTTGCCTGCTTTTGCCGAAAGACTTCACTTTTCGAGGGGACCTGCTGAAAACGGCTTGCCAATGTCCCCATTGTGTTTGGAATAAGCACAACAAACACGACCCAAATTAGCAATAGCACCAGCAAGCTGCTTGATGAATTTGAAAATTGGCTTGAGATAAACAGTCCGAGCCATAAAAATATTGAGATATAGATGGCAGAAATGACAAAAATTATCCCAACTCTTGCCCATTCGCTTCCATCAAGCGACACTAACTCTGATGCGTTGATAATCATCAAATTAAGCAGTATCCCAATAAATAGAGGTAACATGATGGTAAGAAACGCACCAATGAATTTAGCCAGAAGCACAGCGGCACGTGATACAGCATTAGACATCAGCAAGCTTAACGTTCCTGTTTCGCGCTCCCCAGAAATTGCATCGTAGGTGAACAGGATCGCCATAAAACTCATAACCAATCCGATGATAAACGTCCAATCTAATTCCGTGAAATTCGGGAGCGTATCATTTTTCTGAAAGACATCTTGTGGATATTCAAGCGACCAATTATTTGAAGTTGAGTAGTAAAAATTAGGAGCTCTCCAGCTGCTGCCAGAGACACCGCTTCCGGTAACCCGCTTTGGCAATTTCGCGTCTGTCCCCGTGGCGATAAAACCTAATGGACTCGGTTGCTTATAGAGATTTCCTGGTCCTTTTACAGCCAACTCACCAAGACTGGAACTCCGCTCTTTCAATGACTCCATTGCAGCATTTGTATCTTGAGAATATGCTGTTATCCTTCGCTGATATTTGCTGCTCACAAATATCACAGCATTTATTACCATCAATGCTATTACGAGAGTTAGCGTGAGTGCAAACCGAAAACGGGTTAGGTTGTCAAGGATTTCTCGTATTGCTATGTGCCAAATCATGTGGTTTCCTCTTTGTAAACGATGCAAGCCGTTCACTATATATCGTAGCGCAAGAATGAGATGAATGATCCCATGAAGAGTAGGATATTTAACACTGCCAATATCATAATATCTGGCAAGGCACGCTGTATGCTGCCACGGATACTTTCGTTTTGTTCCTTAAATTTAGGCATTCCACTGAGGTCGAGCGGTTCTTGGGAATCTTTGCCAGTGAACCATCTGCGCGAGGAGAATATTTTTTGATCTACCAGATACTGTACCCACTCACGACGATATTGGCGAGTCTGTTCCATAAATTGCCAATAACTTCCCAAGTCAGTTTCAGCGAGAATGGCAGCGGCATTGTAATAAACGGGTGCTGGAGATATACGGGAGAGGTTCAGTGCCAACAACGACTGTCGGTTTTGGTTTTTATCAAGATACGTTTTACGTATTTGCCACGCCTTATCAGCATATTGTGTTCGGAGATTTTCCTTGAATCCATAATATCCTTGAACAAACGCCACACCCTCCTCATTTCCAATCCTACTCATGCCGATAGTTTCTCCGCTTCCGTAATCTTCTGCAGTTTCGTATATACCTAAGCCTCCCGGATTGGCAGGTTCCCAAGGTAGGTCAACCCCATGTTTCTTTAAATAATCTCCAGCTTCCTTACCAAATTCTGCCCACAGTTCATCCGCCTGTGTTCTGTATGGTTCTTCTGATTGAATTGGACTCGCATGTTCCACCAATAAAACTGTTAAATTTGGAATGATAAGTACGAAAATTACCCAGACACACATTGAAAACATTAAGGTAATAGAGGATCGGTTTGTGTGAGTAGAAAGGAAAAGTCCGATGAGAAAGAAGAGGGACACATAAAGCAGGGATAAAAGGAAGATTAGCAATATCCGTCCCCAATCTGAACTGCTGAAAGAGATATAAGGGGAAGATTGTATGACCAATAAACCCGCAACGAAACTTGCGACAAGTGGGAGAGATATAGACACCATTCCTGCAATGTATTTTCCTAAGAGCAGCGTAGGTCGCGAAATCGTGCAAGAAAGCGTTAGTCTCAAAGTTCCCGCTTCCTTTTCTCGTGAAATTGCATCGTAAGAGAAAAGCAGCGCGAGCAGACTCATCACTACTTGGAAGATGATTGTAAAGTCAATAGAAGAGAAAATGTTCAGATAAGGATTATCAGATCCGTGTTGTTCGGCAACGGCAGGAACATATCCGTGCGCCACGGCTACGGAATTTCCCTTTCTTTTGTCCATGCCTTCGTTGAAGATGCTGAGCAGTTTCGGTTTTCTATTGCACTTTAGTGTGCGAGTTTGTCCGAATTCAGAATATTTTTTGACCGACTTTATCTGATCTTCATTTTCTTGCACTGCTGTTTGATAGCTTTGTAACCGATCTTCGTAATCCGAAGTTAAAACGAACAGATTTGTCACAATCAAAGAAAAATAGATGAGTAATCCCATGAGAAATCTGAAACTTAAGATGTTTGATGTAATTTCTCTTCTAATTATTGTCCAAAGCACCACATTACCTCGTTTAGTGCAATTTACCCATAAGTTCAATTAACCTTCTTCTTCTCTTGTTGGAGGGAAACCTTGTAAACCGATTTATTACCCAAAATAGGCGCGTTTTGATGAAGATTAATTTTTTAATTCGGTAATTTCTTGTTAGGTATATTCTGAATATGTCAAACGCTCTTCAGTCCCGCTGAATGCCATAAAGGCATTCATAGCGTTGATTTGGTAGGGACGCAATGTTTATAGCCGGAGGTGCTACCTCTTCTCTTAGTCCCGTAGGGACGATATGTGAGAAAAAAGAGATTACTCAACATATCGTCCCTACGGGACTAAAGAGCGTGTATGCAACGTTTTCTATAAACATATCGTCCCTACGGGACTAAGGAAAATACCCAATTTATTTTTTAATCTTCATGTAAACGCGCCGTTTATTACGTTTGAGGTCTGGAATCGGCGCGTTTACAAAACGCACCTACTGGACGAACCGCGAAACTGTCAGTTATAGGTTTTGCAAGCTCTTCCCAACTACGAAGACTGCAATAGATGTTGATCGGATTCAAAAACTCTCTGTGACGTGCCACTTCTCAAAAACTGTCTCATTGAGAAAGACACTGTGGTATTTGTATGTGTACGTAGAGCCAATCTGTAAAGGGTGATATTCTTCTGTGCTGCCCGGGACTCTGTATTCAACTAATTCTGCTTCCGTTGTGAGACCGTTGGCATGTTCGTAATACATTTTCACAAGCCCAATACCTTTGGCAAACCACAAATAGCGTGTGCCGTTAACATACGGACTTTCTTTTTTAGAGCCTCGTTCATAAGGTTTGTCATTCATAGTTGCAAGCAGATTGTTCTCTAAGTGTGGTGGAGTGTCAAAAAGAACGCTTTTATGTTTGAGACAAGTCGGGAAATCTCCAGCAGAAACACCTACCTGTTCAGCTACCTCTAAAGTTGTCTTTGCCTGTGAATCCCAGAAACCTGGTTGGGTCCATGTATTCCCCACAGCCGAGGGAAATTTGAAAAGATGAGGTGTAATGGAAGTTCCTAACAATGGCATTGTAACTGGCTCTCCCTTATCGTGTTCTTCCCAACCGAAACTGGAAAGTCCTAAAAACATATCGGTTTTTAGTAAGGAGGCACCCCCTTCTCTAAATTGCCTACCTTTCTCAGTAGCAGCGTTAATACACACCCTAATCTTACGTCCGGCTTCGGTCACCTCATTCAAGGTTGTAAAAAATTGGAAATCGTCAAGCGTTGATTGAATTAGAGGTTCGTTTTTCTTCAACCGATTGCGCCCACGATTGAGCCTACTTTTTATCGTATTTGTGGTTACATCTAAAAAAGCAGCGATCTCTTCACAAGACATCCCATCAAAATAGTGGAGGGTTATGGCGTTGCGTTCGCCTTGCGGCAATTTCGCGAGCAATTTTTTGATGATTTCGCGTAGTTCTTGCGCTGCATAATTTGCTTGTTCTTTCACGAGGTAACCAGAATATGGATCGTTCCGTCTTGTGGCTATGTCCATATTCTCTGAAAGCCTGCCATCCAAGTGCTTCTCACGAAACCACGCGATGCAACGCCGTGTCGTAATTGCATTGAGCCATCCCAAAAATCGATGCGGATCCTTTAGCATTCCAAGTTTTTGATGGGCTATGAGGAAAGTTTCCTGCGCAATATCTTCCGCGACATGAAAATCTCCGGTTGTGCGCCATGCAATCGCATGAATTTGCTTTCGGTTTTTCTCCACTAAAGCTGAGAAGGCTGCTTCATCGCCTGACAAGGCGTCTTGAACTAATCCAATATCATCGTTTTTCATTTGTTTCTCCTATCAATATGGCACAGAGGTATTCAGTTTCAATTCTTATGCGTTTTAATTGTAAAGTCGTGACATGGAGGTCGGAATCAACACCAAATACGCGTTTGGTATTTGTCGCCCACAGAATGTAAGAGACGCTATAAATTGCGCGACTACAAATGGAATTACCAAAAATGCAGGGTTTCTACGCTTCTTAACATTTCTATATTTTGCCTATGTGACGCGAATGGAGAGGAAAAGGTTGCATAATTCCGCAAACTTACCGATAGATGTGTTTTGAGATAGAATTCGGCAATCGTTTAAGAAAAGGAAGGGATAAGTTGCTATAGAACTCATAACGAGTTAAGAATCGTTGAAAGTCACACGAAAATTTATCAGTGAATATGCTAAATTACGAAAACCTAAGCGGGTTTCTTTGAGTTTATCGTAGCTAAGGGCAAGTTGACGGTATTGCCCCATCGCCATGAAGTCGAGTGGTATCAAGTTGGTTCGTATCATGAAGATGTATGACAGATGCTTCAAAGAACTTCTCATAAGAACCATCTTTTGACCATCTATTATGCCATAGATGGGGCAAGATATAACGATTAAAATCCTTACGCGAAACCTGTTTCGGAATACCATTATATCTCGGAGCATTTTGGGTTTCGTCTGCGATAGTAACATCTTCATAAAGAAAATGTGGATGTAAGTGGTAAGAAAGGGACATAAACTATCTCCTTTTCTTGCCCTATTTTATCACATCCTTATGTTTTACTCAATATGACTTCAAACATCAAATGTCCTGTCAATGTCCAGTTGAGCCTCACGGTCGATTGGTAGTAAATAGAAAAGCCTCACCATATAATCCGACTTGTTCACCATAACACTTTCCTCAAGGATTACCGGTTACACCGTCTTGCACAAAAATGTTCGGCGTAAACGCGAGCATTGCCAAAGTGAGTATAGACCGTCTCATAAATCACTTGTAGGGCGAGGTCCCTGTGCCTCGTCATTTCTCAAATGTGGAATAACGGGCGGACACAAGGACTCGCCCTACAATATAGGTGAGGGTTGGATAAGATAGAGCGAAATCTAACAAATCAGATTTATGAGATACGCTTTAGTGTGAGTATAAGCCGTAGTTTCGTTTTCACGTATTGGTTCTTCCTTTATTGGTGAAAGTATCCAGGTGGCAGTATGAAAAAACACAAAGACCGTTATTATCTATACAGGTTCCTACCGTGTCAACATTTTTCTTGTTAAGTGAAGATGCTACTGCATGCTTGACACATCAGAGATATTGGATTTACTGTCTCCGAATCGAGTGCCAATCCCAATAATCAAGGAGAACTCATTTGCGTTTTCATCTTCATCTTCATAAGATAGCCACAGTCGTTGATACTGTGCTTCTAAACGAAGGACAAAAGCAGGTCCTATCCGCCATTGATACCCAAAACCACCCCCTAAACTCGTCAGAGACAGGTTGCCATCAAAAAGGAAAGAATCTTCACCGCTAAATACATTGTGAGAAATCCGTCCCAACACGTAAGGCGAAGATACTGAATGGCTGAATAGAAAGTATGATGCTCGACCTCCAAGATGGAGTGTCGTCATGCTTTCGGTATCCTCCTCGTCCCAATATTCATCAGACACTGATGTTCTTCCAAAACTGAATTCTGGACCAATCGCAAACTGCTTATTCGGAAACCAAGTTGCGTATAGTGAAGTCGGAGAGGATCCTATATCAAGAAATGTACCTGATGGTAACCGAGTATATGTGATACTTGTCGTTGAATCATCACCTTCGGGGATGAGGTGGGAAATTCCGAATTGAGTTCCTATTTCAAAATCAGTTGCCATAGCAGGAACAGTCGCTAACATTAGAAAAGCAAAACTAAACATCGTCAAGGTTGACACAATTATCTTTTTATTCACAATTAAGGTTTTCATTAAAACTCCTTTGATTGTCTTTCGAGTCTAATTTGCAATCAGGTTGATAATAGAAGGGTGTTAACTTGCATCCTTCCGTGTATGGTTGAAAGGGATCACTTCCGTATCAACATTTTGCGCGTAGCAGTGAAATCGCCTGCTGTGAGTGTGTAGAAATAGACAACGCTTGCCACAGGTTCGCCCAACTCATTTCTACCATCCCGATACGCCGCACGGTTGCAGCTTTGGAATAGTCGTGATGGAATCTTGAGCGTTAAGGCACATTTAAATATACCTCTAATCATTTTGGAAGAGATAGGGTATAATCCTTAGTGCTAATGTATATTCTAAAAAACATACCCCAATCATCATTGCCGACCCAAGAACCGTGGTTGCATACTTTAACCAACAGTAGATTGTTGCCAGCATTCAGATTTACACGGAACTGGTTTTGTATGCCTGTTGTCCTTCTTTGAGCAAAAATATTGTAAACAACTTCGCCATTCAGCCATACTTTGACAGAATCATCGCTTCCTACACCCATCAAAACATTGTTCTGATCGCGAGGCGAGTTTATGTTAATCAATGCATAAGCAGAATATTGAGTGAGTTGATTCCTATTGGTAAGTCCGATCGATCTGACCACGTTGATGACATTATCGGACGAACATAAGAAAATACCGCAAACGGTCGTAGGAAGTAAACGTCCGCGTGTCCATTGCAGCGAGTTAAAGTGTTCTCCTTCACTAACGCCACTTTGCGCGATCTGTGCCTCCGTAATCACGTCATCACTTGCTTCCGAGAGATTATCGACGTCTATATCTCCACCAGGCGCAATCATCCAGAGCCAGGGGCCTTCTACATACCCTCGCAAGTCTGCAAGAACAGATAATTCCGAGGTGAAGGAGGGGCCTCTATAGTCTTCTTCAAATGCATCAGGATTTACAGTCAAGGTCAAGATACTGTCTGAGTTAAAGTCGGTATAATTATAACTAAGAAAAACCTCAACTTCAGTATCGCTTATACGTGTTGTGCTGGAATAAACACCGTCAATTCCAGATACGTTCATGCTGGCATTCGTTAAATACGAATCGAATGTAAGACCTTTCACATTGACTGTGATAATGCTTACATCTAAAGTAGACTCTTTCAACGGTGAAGGTGTGGATACGATTATTTCTGGCTCAACGACAGTGACTACAAACACTTGGTCAAAAGTTGCGTTGTCTTGCCCACTATCGTCTGTCGCAGAGACGGTGATAAACGTGTTTCCTTCTGCTACACCTTCAATGAAAAGGTCTACTGTGTCTTCGGTATTGATGTTTCTTCGGTTTATAGATACGGTGGCAATATTACTATTTTCAGAGAATGCGTTGACTGTATGCATGTCCTTTTTATCTGAATCTTCTATGTAGATTTCCAGCGTTTTCCTGGCACCAATAGCAATTGTATGATTGTCTATAGTTTCAATGAACGGTTGATCGTTCTCACCACAGCCGGTAAAAACAAAGGATCCACCAAACACAATAGTTAATAAGATTAGAAAATTAACGACTGGAAACTTATTTGTTTTTATCATGAGATAAATTCCTTGTGTAGGCGAGGCTTGTATGCCTCGCTTATAGAAACTTTGGAAGGATAATTACTTCCGTATCAACATCTTGCGCGTAGCAGAAAACTTCCCTGCAGTAAGCGTATAGAAATACAAACCACTCGCAACAGGTTCACCGAATTCGTTTTTACCATCCCAATACGCAGCACGGGAACGGTTCTGATACATCCCCGCAGCTTGATGTCCAAGCGTCAATGTCCGCACCAATGTACCGTTCATAGCATAGATATGCAGCGTAACATCTGCATCTTTTGATAAGTGGTAAGGTATCCACGTCTCAGGATTGAACGGGTTTGGGAAGTTCGGTAGAAGTGCTGTCTTTTTGGGTGTCAGTGCCTTATGGAGTTGTTCCAGCACGGTAATACCGCGCAGGTATGCAGGATCGGTAATTGACAATCGCTGTGCTTGGGTTAACCAATCCTTGACGTCTGCCGCTGTGAGCAGCTCCAATATCTGTGCGTTCAACGTTGGCGCAGCAGCATCTGCACCGAGTTCGTTGGCCACGAGCACAAGGTCAGCAATATCAACAATACCATCGCTGTTGATATCAGCACGATTTTCGCCGCGCAGACCAAAACGCCAACTCACAAGCACCAAATCTCGGATGTTCACGACACCATCACGGTTGATATCTCCAAGGATGTCGTGTGCTGGTTCCGTCACCTCAGCGCCTTCAATCTCGACTTCCCAACGCACACCTTCGCGGTCAACAATGTAGACATCGGACAAAGTCATCTCAGAATCTACAACATCATACACCTCAAAGGTGAGGGTGGCGAGTGTACCGTTACCGTTGCTAACATCATCAAGAGCGGTTGCAGCGATTGGCACACGGTGATACGGATAAAACTCGTCATCTGGAACGGTTGGCGCTACAAAGAACGCGTCCGCTGGCAGATAGTTGCCTTTGGCACTCTCACGATAATCAAGTGAATTATCATCAAACGAGACAATGGCTTGAAACCCAGCAACATTCTCCCCACCTGCGATTTTTAGACTGACAGTCAACAGTTCAAAAAGTGGCGGAGACACGATTGGGTTTGGCGAGATGCTTATTGTCGCGCCCGATTGCTTTATGGCAGTAACAGGTATTTGTGCGGTTAATGCTTCTCCGTAACCAGAAATTGCCCCTGCACCGACGGTAAAGGTAAGTGTGCTATCGGTGTCAAAATCTGTTCCGTCATAACTCAATTCAACCGCGACCTCATTGTGACTCACACGGTCTACATCAAAGAAATCATCAAAACTGACACCTTCAATACCGGTAACTGATACTTCATCGTTGATGTCAAAGAATGACGACGCATAAGAACGACCGTTCAGTTTTAATACAACCTTACTACCACCAAGGGTTGCCTCATTCAAGGAAAACTTAGATGATACTTCCAGTGATTCCTCCACCGCCGTAACTGGTATTTGTGCGGTAAATGCTTCATTGTAGCCTGCAATGGCACCCGCTCCAACCTCAATGGTAAGTACAGCATTTGTGTCTATGTTGCCATCAAAAGCAAGCGGAATTATCACCGCATCCGCTGCGTCACGGTCAACACCGAGCCTGCCGATGCTCAGACCTTCAATGCCGGTTAATGTCACTGCATCTTCAATGTCCCACCGCCACCACGTGAACTGCCGTCCGATGAGTTTGAGTGTGATTGTACCACCATTCAGTATTGCTTCTGTCAACGGAGATTCTGTTGAGACTTCCAGCCTTTCCTCAACCGCAGTGACGGGGAATTCAAAGATGAATACTTCATTGTAACTGGAGATCGCATCCGCGCCGACCTCTAAAGTAAGTGTGCCATCTGTGTCTATGTTACCAGCGAATAATAAGGTAACTTTTACTTCTGTGTTACTTACACGTTCTACACTGTCCCTGCTAACAAAAACACCTTCAATACCAGTAAAGGACAATGCATCTCTGATGTCCCATTCGTCTGTAAAATGCCGTCCGCTGAGTGTGAGTGTTACAATGCTGCCAGTAAGGGACGCTTCTGTTAAAGGGGTCTCTGTTGTTGCGATAAGCGACTCCTCAACAGCAGCCACAGGAAATTCAAAGGAAAATCCTTGATTGTAGCCTAAGATTGCATCCGCACCGACGGTGAGTATAAGCACGCCATCCGTGTCAAAGTCTACGGAAGAAACAAGTGTAATCTTTACTTCTGTGTTACTTACCCGATCAACGCCCCACCGACTGACAAAAACACCTTCAATACCAGTAACCGTCAAAGCATCTGTGATGTCCGATTCTCTGGCGAAGTTACGCCCGCTGAGCTTAAGCGTCACCACGCTGCCACTCAGCGTTATCTCTGTCAGAGGGGTCTCTGTTGTTGCGACAAGCGACTCCTCAACAGCAGTCACAGGCAGTTGGAGAGTGAACCCTTTATTATAGCCGATTACAGCATTCGCGCCAACAGCGATGGTCAGTGTAGCATCCGTATCAATATTGCCAGAGAATGCCAGTTCAACCGTCATTTTAGTGGCGTTTACACGTTCTATTCCAAACCTGGCGATATTTAGACCTTCAATGCCAGATATTGTTATGATAGGATCCCTGCTGTATTCTACGAAAGAACGTCCGTTGAGAGTAAGTGTCACAACACTTCCGCTAAGGTTCGCTTCGGTTAAAGGTGTCTCTGTTGTTGCGACTAATGACTCCGCTACTGCTGCGACGGGGAGTTGGACAGTGAACGCCTCATCGTAGCCTGTGATAGCATCCGCATCCACGGTGAGAGTGAGCGTTACATCTGCGTCAATGTTGCCAGAGAAGGTTAGTGCAAGCGTCACTTTTGTGTCGCTCAAACGTCTTACATTACTTGCGGTTACGCCATCAATGCCGGATATTGTCAAAGCACGCTCAATGTCATAACGCGATGAATCGAAAGAACGTCCGTTGAGAGTAAGTGTCACCACATTTCCGCTAAGTGTTGCCTCTGTCAAAGGTGTCTCCGTTGTTGCGACCAATGACTCCTCTACTGCTGTGACACGTAGTTGGACAGTAAACGCCTGATTGTAGTTATTGATACCGCCCGCGCCCAGAGTGATAGTGAGCGTACTATCCGTATCTATGTTGCCAGAGAAGGACAGTGTGACCTCCACTTTTGTGGCACTCACACGATCTAAGTCCCATGTATCAACGGTGACACCATCAATACCAGATATCGTCAACGCCTCTCTGATGTCTGATTCCCAACGGGTGAAGCCACGTCCACTGAGTGTGAGTGTCACAACACTTCCGCTAAGCGTTGCCTCTGTCAAGGGAGACTCTGTTGTTGCTTCCAGTGATTCTTCTATTGCTGTGACAGGAAGTTGGATGGTGAACGCCTGATTATAATTAGTGATCGCTCCTGCCCCCACGGTGAGTGTGAGTGTAGCATCAGCGTCAATGTTCCCAGAGAAGGTCAATGGCACAGTCACCTTCGTGCTACTTATGCGTTCTACATCAAACTTGTAAAACGATGCGCCTTCAATGCCAGAGACCGTCAGTGCATTATAGACATCCCATTCATCGTTGAAAATACGCCCGCTGAGTGTGAGTGTCACAATACTGCCGCTCAATGTTGCTTCCGTCAAGGGAGACTCTGTTGTTGCGACCAGCGTCTCTGCTAAAGCAGTTACAGGGACTTGTGCAGTAAGCGCAGCACCGTTGTAATTCGCTATTGCCTCTGCTCCCACTGTAAAAACTAGATTCGTATCGGTATCTATGTTGCCAGAGAATGTGAGTTCAACGGTTACTTTCGTATCGCTGACACGATCCACATCCCATGAATCATAAGTGACTCCATCTATGCCGGAGACTGATACGCCATCTCTAACCGTAAATGTAGAACGTTCAAAAGCTGCACCGCTGAGTGTAAGTGTCACGACACTCCCACTCAAGGTTGGCTCAGATAACGGTGCTTCAACAGATGCAGTTATTGTCGGGTTTGCTTCCTGTGCGTAACTAATACTTTGTGTTCCAAAAGTAACAAGCAAAATGGATACCAGAATAAATTCAAAACCTTTTTGTCTTAAAGCTCGTGTTTTCATAGTCAATTCCTTCTTATTACATAAGTTGTCATATAAGGGAAAATTCTCACCAATCATTTAAAATATCTATATCAAGCCAATAATTTTAAACACTATTTTAATTTATACTAATGTCTTTTTACGGCATCCTACCACATATTAACTTATTCGTCAATTAAGTTTTATCAAAAATTCAACGCCAAATGAGAGCAGGCAATTAGCTGAATTAGGTACAGGGAAGGGATCAATTAATGTCTTTTTTGGAGAGAAGTTTAGGTTATAAAGGTTCTATTGCAACCTATAATCAGATTGTTGAGCAGAAGCGTGGAAGAATGAGGACTTAAAAGCCTCCATTCTTCCGGGTTTTTGAAAATATTATTTCAGTATCAACATTTTCCGCGTGGCAGAGAAATCACCTGCAGTTAGCGTATAGAAATACACACCACTTGCCACAGCCTCACCAAGAGCATTTTTACCATCCCAATACGCCGCATAGCTGCGACTTTGATAGGTACCCGCGGGAAGATGTCCTAACGTAAGTGTCCGAACCAATTTACCATCAGCAGCATGGATAGAGATGCTAACACCGGCAGGGGTTGCCAACTGATACGGAATCCACGTCTCAGGATTGAACGGATTTGGGTAGTTAGCAAGTAGCGCTGTTTCTTGGGGAGTCAGGTTTTGCAGAATTTGTTCCAACACTTGAATTCCCCGTTGATATGAAAACATATCCAACTCTGAGGTCAGTGTAATTTGTGATGAATCTTGCTTAGCAAGTTTCAACCATTCTTGCACTTGCGCTGCAGTCAGTTGCTCTCTTGGAAGCGATTGCATAGAAGGTGCTGATTCGATATTTTCCAATGCGTTTGAAATCAAATATAGGTCCAATAGATTGACTTCACCATCATTGTTAATATCTGCGGGAGTGTCACCAGATTCACCGAAACTTGATGCGATCAACACGACATCCAATATATTCAAAACACCATCGTTGTTAACATCTGCGAATACCGTGAGTACTTGTTTCACACCCATCGGAAGTGGGTAAGCCCACAAAATAACAGTTCCGTCGAAACTACCGCTCGCAATTGTAGCACCATCTGGACTAACTGCCACACTCGTAATAGAAAAGGTATGCCCTTCAAGGGTGTGAAGTTGTTCTCCCGTGGCAGTGTCCCATAAGCGGATAGTTCTGTCGTAACTTCCACTAATAAGGATTTTACCATCCGGACTAAAAACAATACTGGTGGCATTTGCAGGTAGATCCGTAGGTACGTCTCCTGTCGACTCTTCCGGCGCGCCGACTGGTATTTCGCGATCAATCGGTCTACGGAATGTTTGTAATAGCTCCGCTGTTTCAACATCCCATAAGGAAACTGTGTCACCACCTCCACTTGCAAGTCTTGTTCCGTCCGGACTGAATGCAACTGCCCAAACATCGTCTTCATGTTCACTGATAGTGTGGATGGCATCCCGTGTTTCAAGGTCCCATATTATAATCTTATCATCACGGCTACCACTGGCAAGCATGGTGCCATCTGGACTAAACGCAAGCGTTTCAACACCTGCCTCATGCTCCCATAGTCCTCCGATGTATCTACCTGTGGATACATTCCATAAACGTATACTGTCGTCTTCGCTACCACTCGCTAAGATACTTCCATCCGGACTGAATGCAAGGCTAATCAGATAGGACCAATGTCCTCTGAGCGTCTTTACATGGTCGCCTGTAATTGCATCCCATAAACGGACGGTGTTATCTTGGCTACCACTTGCAAGTGTTTCCCCATCCGGACTGAACACAACTATATCAACATCATCTTGGTGTCCAATAAGCGTATGACGAAGTTGCCCTGTATCAGCGTCCCATAGACGAATGGTTTTGTCCCAACTCCGAGTGGCAAGGATTCTGCCATCAGCACTATAGGTTACACTCGCAACGGCATCAGTATGGCCCGTAAGAGTTTTTAGATGTTTTCCCGTGACAGGATCCCATGAACGTATTGAAGCGTCCCACGCGCCACTGGTAAGTACCGAACTATCCGGCGTAAAAGCAAGTCCAAAGACGTCAGCTGTATGTTCAGTGATTGTGTGTAAAGGTTTACCTGTGGCTGTATTCCATAAACGGACGGTGTCATCTTCACCCGCACTCGCAAGGAATCTTCCGTCCGGACTATATGTCATGTGATAGATATGAGACGTATGTCCGATAAGGGTATCCTTTATCGTCCATGTAGCAGTATCCCATAGATGGATAATGGCGTTCAAATCTCCACTGGCAAGCGTTTTCCCATCTGGACTGACGACAACACTGGCAACATTATCACGATGTTCTTCCAGCGTTTGCACCTCTTCTCCTGATGCAACATCCCATATTCTAATAGTATCGTCTCGACTACCACTTATGATGGTGCCGCCATCTGCGCTGAAAGCAACACTGTTGACACCATCCGTATGCCCTCTAAGTGTCCCCAAAAGTTCGCCTGTGGCAGGATTCCATAAACGGACGGTTCTATCACGACTACCACTTGCGAGTATGGACCCGTCAGCGTTAAATACGAGACTACGCACACTCCGCCAATGGTCCTCAAAGGTATGTTGGACTTCACCTGTTTCCGTATCATACAGACGGATATCCCCGTTTGTACTTCCAGCGGCGAGTATTTTACCATTGGGGGAATAGGTCAGTGCCGAAACGCCCCATCCAAATCCATTCAATAACGTAATTTCTTTATCGGTTGCTGTGTCATAAATCCAAACACCAAGAGTGCCTGCAGCGGCAAGTTTTGTACCATCGGGTGAATATTGAATCTCATATAGCCAGCCTTTGCCAAGCCGTGTCGTAGCGCCTTCTGGCAGATGCCATTGCGGTGAATCTTGGGCGAAAATGTTTGGTTGATAAAACATTAAAGCACAAAACAGTGTTAAGAATATGTAAATTTGTTTTTTCTTCATAATTAATCCCCTTTCTTATTTCAAAAAATTGTTATACTGAGACAAAATAAACAATTAAAATTAAAAACGAAATATTTTGCCTGATATGGTTATTATATCTTATGTTAGTCTTGTAAGTCAAACAGAACTCATACCATTTCTATATGATAATATTACATTATTTCGTAGGTCGGGTAGAAGCGGTAGCGAAATCCGACTTTTTATAGCGTCATGTCCAAATCAACGCCAAATGCGCCAAATCAAGAAATCAACGCTACAAATGCCTTATGAAGATTAATTTATTAATTCGGTAATTTTCTGTCCGCACGAGGTGGATTTACTTCCCCTGCTGGCGAGGTTTCCTAACCTCGCTAAATTACCGATTTATTTTCTTAAACTTCATTAGGCATTTGGCCAAATCAACACCGAATGCGCTTTTTGGCATTCGGCGGGTATGAATGCGTTTTGGCATTCCCCGTATGGTATTTAGCGGGTTTCGTTCCTCAACCCGACCTACAATATATTATGACAATTTGTCAATTAGAATGGTATCACTTGATGTTTAATAGTATGGTTATGAAAAACTTAATATATTTAGCAATTTGCAAAATTTAATATGAGAATCCTGAACTAACCTAACGAAAGGTTAAAATTGCCCAGAAACAGAAATACGTTGCGAACCACCAAGCGTATGCGTATTGAAAGCGTAGTCAACAAAAAACGTCATAGTGCTAACGCGCAACTGGAGTCCTGTTCCGGCAGAAAGTCCATGTCCGTTCCAACCACAGCGCAAAGCAAGTGTCCTGAAAAGCCAGTATTCCGCGCCTGTGCGAAAGAGAAGTCCACCACCAGAATCTGTACCTTCTTCTAAATCCGCTTGATCGGTTTCAAAGTCTGCACTGATAGCACCTTCACCGAAGCTTGGAAAAGTGAATTGATATGCACCACCAAACCGCAACCTCCGTCCACGAGTAAAAATCGGTTTATCTGCGGTATCCCACCTAATTTGCGTGCCAGTAGCATCAAGCAACATTGTACCGAGCCGTAAACCTTTGTAAGGAGCGAGAATAAGACCGATGTCAATGCCGAAACCCCTTCCACTGTTCTCAAAAATAGATTGACTCAGGAGTTTGAGGTTTCCACCGACAGCAGCAATTGAATGGATTTGACGTGCATAGGAGATAAGCAGGGCGTTGTCTGTATTACTAAAGTACTCTGCAACTGTAGGTCTGTCAATGTAGGGTTCACCTTCGTCTTTAATACCGTTTCCGTTGATGTCCTGATAATCACCGAGAAAACCGTTGTTATCAACATCAATGAAAGTAGTACGGGGTATGTCGTCGATTCCGAGGCGGATCCAACTCAAACCGAGGCTACCAATATCTTCAATCTGATGCACATAGTTAACAAAATTATAATTTACTAAGCCTTTACTAAAAAAGCCCCCATCTCCAGTGCTGAATGTATCAGAATACATTGCTGAAAAACTATGTTTTTTGACATTTGTTAAACCGGCGGGATTCCAATAAGTTGCGGTAGCATCATCTGCGATGGCAACAAATGCGCTTCCCATTCCGAGCGCACGCGCACCAACGCCATGGCTGAGAAACTCGGCTGCATGTGCGCCTTCATCAGCAGCAAATGAGGTTAAGGGGAAGAAAACACCTATTGTGAATAAAAAGAAAGAGAGTTCTATTAATTTCATGATAATTTTACCCTGGTGCGAAGTCGTAGATCGGTGCCCGGATAATGACACTTAAGACACTCCAAAATGCTCCTACGCAGTATTCACCGAGAATAACTCCAAAGAAAAAGAAAATCATCCTCCTGTATGTGGTAGGTCCACCAAATCGTAGCGCCATCCACTTAATAAATGTACTAATCACAAGACAACTCCAAAAATAACCGACACCAAACGTCATAGAGATTGGATATCCTGCTGGATGCAGGGGCCACCAAATAAAACGCATACGCATGAACATCAATAAAAACGTGAATCCCATACCACCAGCCATAAAAGTCATCGCAGGCACGTTAGGGTCGCGCGGAAAAGCGAAAAGACCCGCAAGCCATCCGAATTGGCCGATATGACCGACAGACGGGCCGATGCCGCCACCCGCACCTGTGACTGCCCCACCGAGACGATAAAGTTCACTCAACGTTGCCCAAAACGCTGAGAGTGAACCGAGGACAACAGCAATTATCATTGCCAACACCAGCTTTTTCGTGTTCATATTTGCACGTTCTGCCATCTTGAAGGATTCAAGTTGGTGTGGCATGATGTGTTCACGATAGCCGCGCCCACTGAAAAACCAAAAATACGGAAAAACTGTTAGGTTGTTAGGTCCGATGCGTCGCGTGCCCAAAATATTCAGTAAAAATTGCTGCGCGTTACACATTCCTGCCATTTCATGTGCGGGAGGACCCAATTCTGCACGAACACGTGTGATAGCGATTGAAATAGCGTAGAAAAATCCGAAGAAGGGCAGAATAATTGGAAGCGTCATCCCCGCCTTTAGACAGAACCAGATAATATAAAGACTTGCAAGGACTATTAAGAGAAATGCTGTGCGATATCGGATCGGTTCCTGTGCATCGTCAATACCACCTTGCATACCCAAAATAGTTCGGGCAACCTTTACAATGTGCCTACGCGTTACCAGCAACGCAATGATAAAAATTGCCATCCAACCACCTATGGATTGCTCACTACCATACGGAAAAGGTGCAGGAATTCCGACTGCACTCCCGAAAACGCGTTGTAACTTCTCAAACAGATAGAAGAACCATAGCGAGAAAGACAGGTCAAGCGGTAAAAGAAAGCCTAAACCGATTACAAATGGATATAGCGGAACAGGGATATTCCCAACAGCGTTCCACGGTTTTTCAGTGAAAAATGTCCCCCAATTTCTTGCGTTATGGCGAACACTGAAATCTGGAAGTATTGGGAAAAAGTGTGCTAATCCGTGCCAGACATTCAGTATAGCGGCAGCGATGAAACCATACCACAAAAGTCGGTTTCGGAAAAGTTGTGCTCTACCACCGCCTTCTGTAATTGCCATAGGAAGTTGAATGATAGGATATGCGAGCTTTTCATGCTCAGTCCACTGTTTACGGATTAGGACATTTAGGCAGATCATAATTGCACCGAGTGCAAGGATAAAGGATGTCCACCATAAGGTCGGCATTATCCATGCACCGCCAATCTGTGCGTTGTAAAAAGGTGTATCGCCTTCGTAGAATCCGCGGATAATCTCTTTATCTGATACAACGAGGTGTTGAGGTATATAACTGTGGAATGTACCAGCCCAATCATTCTCTATTGTAGCGAACCAGAACGCATGTGGTAACGCTGGAATTGTTAATGCCAACATATCGTGTCCGGCTAAACCAGAGGCGATAGAGAGCATCGCGTAGATCGTAATCAACTCACCCTGTGTTAATGCAGAGTTGGGTGCTACGCGCTTTATGAAGAGGTTAATGAGGATTAGGAAAAAGATGTTGAGAACAACATTCCAAAACAGGGAAATAGTGGTTGGATGTCCAGAGTGCCAAACACACTCAACTTCAATGATCCAAAATACATTGGGTGGGATTAAGAAAATCGCAATGAGTATCGCACGCCATGTGACACCAAAATCACGATTTTTATTCAGTTCGTTGAGGTTTTGTTCTGATGATTCCATATTTTTGTGGTGAATTAAAAAAATAAATTGACACTTTCGCTTCTTGGTAGGCGAGGTTTCCTAATACTATTTCTAATTAAAAAAGCATCATATCGGATTTTATGAATATTTTGTAGGTCGGGTAGAAGCGATAACGAAACCCGACATGTAGTTCATATCACCTCGTGCATGTCTAAGCAATAGTTTCTTCAAATTAAAAGTGTGTCAGCGGTTCGCTCTCTTTTAATTCCCATAGGGCATGTCCGAATTCACAAGCACCAGGTGATGAACCTCTAAAGGTTTCTGTTTGAATCCCCCATGCTAATTTATACGCTGAGATAATTTGCGTCAACGAAGTGGAGACATCTCCATAGCAGAGGATAGCCGCAGTACCGCCACCGCCACCGCCGGTGATTTTGGCACCGTAGATACCACCTTGTTCTCCAACTTTTTGCGCGATATTGACAAGCCCGTCAATTTCGGGAGATCCGAGTCCTGCTAAATCTCTATAACTTGCATTTGATTCATACATGAGACTACCCGCCACTTTGAGAAAATCACTTGCACGTTCTGGATATCTATCAACATTTTTGATGGCATCTATAAATTGCTTAACCCGCTCATTTTCATATATCGGATGTTGGACGCGGTCCTTGACTGCATAAACTTTCTCAGGATTAACCTTTGTGGCGGAATCGACGGTCTCACCATATTCATCAAGAAATTCACTACCTTGCATCTTTTCAGGTAAAAGCGGTTCACAATGCTCACGAAATTCTTGGACAGAAATATTGC
This sequence comes from Candidatus Poribacteria bacterium, assembly GCA_965219695.1. Classification (GTDB taxonomy): domain Bacteria; phylum Poribacteria; class WGA-4E; order WGA-4E; family WGA-3G; genus MSPOR6. The sequence goes on from CBDCOJ010000031.1 coordinate 661,429, forward strand.
ACAAATAGTTGTCTTCTAACTTCTCCCATCCGAGTTCTTTTTTTAAGATTGATAATCCCATAAATGCTGCGGTTCGTGTGTCAATATAGGCATCGCTTTTAGTGCTTCGGGGTGCTTTCGTATGGATACCGATAAAACTAATATCTTGCGGACATTCAACGAGTTCAAGAATTTGGTCCGGTTGACAGAGAATAGAGAGCATCTTTTTCCTCGCGCCAGCTGCGGAAGTCACCTGGTCCATGATACCGCATGGTGCGCCGACAATTTGATTTTCAACGATTTGTGCAAGTCGCGCGATCTCCATCGTCTCTAATTCCAGACTGTAAAATTGATTGAGGACAGTCAAAGTCGCAACTTCAATTGCTGCAGATGAAGCGATGCCTGCTCCCATCGGAATATCACTTTTGATAACTATTGCAGCACCGTGCGGAAACTCTTCAATCTTTTTTTCTTTTAGTAGCGTAAAAAAACAACCGAGGACATATCCTACCCAAGTTGTTCGCTGTTCTGTGCTGAAGAGATTTTGTATCTGTGTATACGATTTGAGATCGCCGTCAGCGTAGAAATCATCAAGCGACATCTGAAAACTGGGTTTTAATCGGCTATCTGCTTGTAGTGTCAATGCATAGAGATTTCTATCTTCCCTTGCTTGGCAGGCTGCAACTGCAGCGCGGTTTAATGTCATTTCAAAAACATTTGATCCACAGTAATCCGCGATGCCCCCCATTATGTCAAGTCTTGCCGGCGCGCGAGCGACCATTACGTTCCCATGCTTTTGGAATCCGTGCGGACAGAAAACTTCAGGAGAATCGCTTTGTAATAGATATTCAAGCTCAACAACCTGAAGTGTTTTTTCTTTGGGACCTTGAAGCTGCTCAACTTTCATTTTGTATTTTGGCTGTCAGTTATCAGTAATCAGGTTTAGTTGCGTATTCGGACTTACAAAGTTCTCCTACAAGATAAACACTTTTTTCGACTTTCCTTAAGGGTTGACAACCGTAACACTTTCACCCACTTTAAGAGAGTGCTGCCCAGCGATGACAACAGAATCTCCTTCGTTCAATCCGTTGCGTATTTCTACCTGTCCACCACGCGAGAGTCCTATCTCTACAGGACGGCGTTCACTCACGCCTTGTTGAACGACAAAGACGTTCTGAGTTTCTGTCTCTACGTCTTCAATAAGTGAAACGCGAGGCACCAAAATTGCATCTGAGCGCACCTCAACAGGGACAGTAACTTTGGCGAACATTCCGGGTTTGAGCATTCCTTCAAGGTTGTCAATACGAATTTCAACCTTTGCAGTACGCTGCATCGGCTGTAACGTTGGACTGATATATGTGATCGTTCCTGATATCGGGGTGTTGATCCCATCAATATTGATTAATGCGTGTTGATTTAGTGCGACTTGGCTCAAGTGTACTTCAATAACATCTGCTGCTGCTTTAACTGTGTCAACCTCTACAATTTCAAATAAAGGTGCAGTCGGAACTGCCATACCACCTAAATCTAAGAAACGTTGTGAAACGATACCATCAATAGGTGCTTCAATTGTGGCATCTCTAAGTCGTTTTTTGGCAAGTTTAAGGGCAATACTGGCTTGTGTACGTGCAGTCTTTGCAGTCGTTATCTCGGCTTCCCAACTTTTTGCTTTTTCCAAGGCTGTCGCTGATACAAGACCGGCTTGTGCTGTATCCACTTGAGATTGAGCGAGTGCGATGTCTTTTTCCCATGTTTTTGTGGAGGCTTGTGCTTGTACCAATCTGAGCGCCGCTTTCGCTTGTTCAACCTGTGCTTCCATCGCCTGAATGTCTTCTTCTCGCGCACCATTATCAATCAGTTGGAGTTGTTCAGTTGCTATTTTATGCTGTGCTATCACAACATCTAACTGTGTCTGGCTGTTTTCCAATGATTGCTGACTAATTGCTCCGTTCTTAAAGAGTTTTTCCATACGGGCATAGTTGTTTTGTGCATTAACAAGGCTTGCCTTTGCCTGCGTCAAGCCAGCTTCTGCTTGGCGTCGGTCTTCATCGCGGGCGCCTGTTTTTATTTTTTCCAGATTTGCCTCAAGAGATTTTAACCCTGCTTCAGCTTGATCTATTTGCGTGACAGTGCGAATTTCTGCAAGTTCTTTGACCTGCTGTAGCGACACTTCCGCAGCATTGAACTGCGCCTTTGCTTGCGCAACTTGTGAATGTACGCGAACTTTAGCGAGTTGTTGTGTTTGGGAAAATGCAGATTCGGCTGATTCCAACGTTGCCTCCGCTTGTTGAACTGCAAGTTTTAACTCTTCATGTTCAATGACCGCAAGCGTGTCCCCTTCTTTAACACGGTCCCCCTCAGTTGCACGAAGGTCAATGATACGACCAGAAATCTTGGGAATTACGCTTACACGAGATTCTGCTTCAATTGTCCCTGACAACTGCAATTCTGAACGAATTTCGCCGCGTTTCGCTTTAGCGATTTCTACGGGTTTAGAAACCTCTGTTTGATCTGTTGCTTCGATTGCTGGTTTATCGGGTTTCAAAAATCGAAACATTGCAATCACCGCAATCACCGCAATTATGATTATACCAATCCAAAATTTTTTCAATTGTGTAGTTCTCCTTCAACCGATGGACAAAGGGTCCATTCTTATATTTAGTATTTTATTATAAGATAAAGTGGTTTATTGTATTTTCTGTCCTATTGCTTTTTCCAGTCTTGCTAAGCTAACGACATAATCGTGTTGTGCTTGGAGACTGTTAACTTTTGCTTGTGTCAATGCCAGTTGTGTGTCAGTTAGTCCAACAGTTGTAATCATACCGTTTTCAAATTGAAGTGTGGCAATCCTCACACTTTCTTGTGCTTGTGCCACAGTTTCACGCTGGACATCAATGAGTGTTTTGGCTTCAAGTAGTGCAAGATAAGCATTACGCACCTCAAATTCAACAGCGGATATGACCTGTTTTGTGCCTAATTGGAGCTGCGCTAAAACCGATTCGCTCTGTTGGACGCCCGCACGAGAAGCAAACCCATCAAAAATTGGAATATTTATTTGCAGTCCAAGACTCCAGATACGGTTCATTTGCGTCAGTCTTTCGTTATGGGATATTTGATAATTAGAAAAAAAAGCGAGATCTGGTAGGTTACGTGTTTTAGCGACACTAAGTTGTTTTTGACCTGCTTGTTCATTGAGTTGGGATTGTGTGATTTCTGGTCGTTTTTCAAGTGCTAACTTTATTAATTCATCTAATTGAATTTCAATTTCAGGAATTTCAAACGAACCTTGCACTGAAACATCTTCAGAGAGGGACAGATTCAGTAGTGTTTTGTAAGCATCTTTAGCTGTTTTGACTCCGTTTTTTGCGCGTATCAATTGGGATTCAGCGTTTGCGAGTAGCACTTTTGCCCGAAGCACATCAAAATTTGTAGTTGCCCCTGCATCAAACGACGTTTGCGCTATACCGAGTTGTTTTTTTACAAGTGTGACGCTCTGTTCAGCAACTTTTACGAATTCCTGTGCTATTAACACACGATAAAACGCTTCATATACATCTAATCTGAGTTTTTCATAAGCAGCATTTAATTCTTTTTGCGCTGCTTCGTATTTGAGTTTGGCAGCTTGATAACCGTAATAGTAGCGTCCCCAAGCAAAGACAGGCTGCGTCAAATTGACTGTGCCTTGAACATTGTGGTGTGCGCCAAACTCCAATTCAATCAGTTCAGCTTCATTATCCATATTCGGTGTTGACATTTCATTCATATCTTCACCAGGTACAGGGAATCCGAAACCGCCTTCCGCCTGAATTACTGATTTTTGTACATCTTTAAAATAGGTATAATTACCATTTGCTGCGAGTCGGGGTAGCATTCCAGCACGGGCAACACTAATTTGTGCTTTAGCAGTTTTTAAATTTTGTTCAGCCGACTGAACAGTGAGATTGCGCTGTTGCGCAATGTGTAGACTTTCTTCAAGGTTTAATATTTTAACTTCTTCAGCGGATGCAGAGAAAGTTACCAATAGTAATAAAAAGGTTCCTACCCAACTTGAGTAATGGAACCGTGAGAAATTCATGTGTACTGTTTCCTCCAAATGAGTGCAATATTGTATTTGCGCCCATCACAAGACTAATTCGTTAGATGTTATTTCATAATATGCGATAGGCTTCTAAAGCATCTGTATCGGTGTAAAAGAAAGATTTAATAACGGAGAATTGTCGTCGAATCACCAATTATCCATAACGTGCCATTTGATGATTTTATAATATCTCTAAGGTTATTTGTAGTTGGGGTACTATGCTTCAACCATGTAACACCACCATCAGTTGTGTGTAAGATTATGCCCTTGTCGCCGACTGCCCATCCCGTTTTTTCGTTTACAAAGAGAATGGCGTTTAGGTTTTCTTCGGTCGGAACAGTTTGATCAATCCATGTCTCTCCACCATCCGTGGTAACCATGATAGAGCCTTGGCTGCCAGCAGCCCAAGCGGTTTGCGGGTTAATTGCATAGACATCCTGCAATTCTGTATAGCCCGGGGTAATCTGCCAAGTTTCGCCACCATCAGTTGTCCTCGCGATCGTTCCACCAGCACCAACAATCCAACCCACTTTTTCGTTAAAAAAATGAACACCGAACAGATTGAGAAAACCTGCTCCAGTAAAATCTTGGTCTATGTCTACTCCAACCCATGTTTCTCCACCGTCGGTGGTGCGCATAACCTTCCCTGTCTCCCCAGCTGCCCATGCGTGTGTTGGAGAGCCAAAACTCATTGCATAACATGCCATGGCGCTTTTCCAACTCATGGTGCCACCAAACTGTATCCGCTCGGCTCTACCGTGTCCTTCATCGCCGGGGTCACTGACGCTTTTCCAAGTTTTTCCGCCATCAAGTGTTTCAAGCAAGGCTGCATTGCTACCAACGATGTACCCTTTCTTTTCGTTAACAAACCCGACTCCGAACAGTTCAAAAACATCACCACTATTTTGAGGTATCCATGTTTTACCGCCATCGTTTGTGTGCAGAACACTACCTGATAGACCGACTCCCCATCCAAGTAGATCGTTGTAAAAGTGAGCCGCTTGTAAAGCTGGAAAAAAAGAAACAACTTCCCAGGTTACTCCTCCATCAGTCGAATGTAGTATTGTTGACGCATCTCCTACAATCCATGCTTCGTTTTGACTTACCATGTGAACACCTTGTAGTCGAGCGGCTACGCCCCTTGATTCAAGTGGACCCCAAGTTGCCCCAACTTCTTGAGGAGGATCACGTATGAGGTCTTTTATTGCACTACGTTCAAGCGGCTTCCAAGTTTTTCCACCGTCTGCTGTTCGAAGAATAACACCAAATTCAGCAACAGCTATACCTACGCTTTTATCCGCAAAATGGACATCCCAAATTGGTTCAGGCATTCCGTTGGAATGTGGCACATTACTTTGTTGACCATCCCAATTCTTACCGTCCACCGTTGAAACAACTGCACCACCTGCGCCGACTGCCCAACCGGTTGTGTTGTTGAGCATAAAAATCGCGTCAAGCGTGTTGACGGTAGCACTGGTCTGGAACTGCCAAGTGTCCCCACCGTCAGTTGTATGAAGTAGTGTTCCACCACCACCAGCTGCCCAACCAACTTCCGGTGTGACAAAATGGACACCTTCAATTGTGTTATTGGTTTCAATCGGTTGTTGTGTCCACGAGGTTCCTCCATTGTTGGTATGCATGATGAATCCGCCATCACCACATGCCCAGCCATGCTGTTCATCAGCAAATGAAACTCCCAACAAGGCAACACGAGTATTAGTGGCTAATTTGCTCCACTGTCGCCCCCCATCAAGTGTTTTTAATACAGTCCCGTTTTCGCCTACAGCCCAGCCAATTTTAGGATTGATAAATCGCACTTTTTTTAATTCAATTTTGAAAGGCAAAGGTTGATTCGGTTGATGGTTCCAAGTTTTACCGCCATCGGTGGTATTTAAAATGGTTGAATCGCTCCCTACTATCCATCCGTTTTGAGCGTCTACGAAAAATACATCAGAAAAGGCGGCTTGCCATCGAGATTGACTGACGGTTACCCACTCTTTTTGCGCGAACACAAATGGCGTTACGCAGAGCAATAAAGTTAGGATGATGGAAAATAAAATTCCCCGTTTCATGTGAATTCCTCCTATATTATAATCTCTTAATAGCATTTACACAAATTCGGTAATACGTGGTTTATCACCACGCTATCTATATTATGAAATAACATCTATATATCCGTTAAAGTATATCACGTTTCAGATTTTACGTCAACGTAATTTGATAGGTTCTCAAGACATCAATTGTCTATTAATTGTACATTCTAACATAGGTCTCTTCTTGTAGGAGCGATCTCCGAATCACGACGAAAACACTGATAGTCGGGAATCGGAGTTCCCTCCTACAAAACATTGTTGTCATGTTAATTGGACAACACATCACAATTAATCAGGTAAACTCGTCAATAGAATGGCTCTGAAAGGTTCCAAGCACAGTTGACAACAGCACGGTATCATGGTATAATCTTTTCAGAATTAGAACGATTCATTACATTTCGGACATCAACTTGTGTAGATAGAAAACTGCTAATCACCATCATAATAGGCTGATTATCACCGCTTAATTTATGCATTTATCAGTCTTAACAAAACAGAAACCTAAAACTTTGGAGAACAGATATGAAATCCTACAGGCAAATTGTAGAGGAGGCAAAAACAGAGATTCCGGAAGTGACTGCTGCTGACGTAAAAACAGAACAAGAAAACGGCAGCGATTTTGTGCTTCTGGATGTTCGCGATGAAGACGAATATCGCGCTGGCTACATTCCCGATGCTGTGCATGTCACACGTGGGATGTTGGAATTTTCCGTTGAAGATTACATTCCTGACCGTGACCAAAAGGTTATCGTTTATTGTGCTGCAGGACTCCGTTCACTCCTCGCCGCAAAATCGCTTCGTGAAATGGGATATACAGATACCGTATCTATGGCTGGTGGATACCGAGATTGGAGTGCCGCCGGTTTTCCAACCGCGCAAGACAAAGAGATGTCGCATGAGCAACTGGACCGCTATAGCAGACATTTTATGCTAACTGAAGTTGGTGAACGCGGACAGGCAAAACTGCTTGATGCAAAGGTGTTGCTTGTCGGTGCAGGTGGGTTAGGTTCACCCGCGGGCGTTTATCTCGGTGCGGCTGGTATCGGACACATGGGCGTGATTGACTCGGATGTCGTGGAGTTAAGCAATCTACAACGTCAGATTCTGCATCGCACAGAGGCTGTTGGCACACCAAAAGTACAATCCGCGACAACGACTATCAAATCGCTTAACCCGGATGTTGAGATTACACCTTATAATCTCCGTCTCACTGCTGACAACGTTGAAGAGATCTTCTCGGAATATGACCTGATTGTTGATGGATGTGATAACTTCGCGACTCGTTTCCTCGTGAACGATGCTGCAGTGCTTATGAATAAACCGGTTGTTCATGGTAGTATTTTCCAGTTTGAAGGACAGGTTACCCTCTTTAAACCAAATGAGGGTCCGTGCTACCGATGCATGTATCCCACACCACCGCCGCCCGGCATGGTGCCGAGCTGAAGTGAGGCTGGTGTCCTGGGCGTGCTCCCAGGCGTAATTGGTGTGATGATGGCAACGGAAGCGATTAAGTATATTATCGGCATCGGTGAACCATTGATTGGTAGACTTATCCTATATGATGCACTCAGTATGACCTATCGTGAAATGAAAGTCCCTCGAGACGAAAATTGCCCACTGTGCGGTAAAAATCCGAGCATTACAAAACTAATCGATGACTACGATGCAGCTGCGGAAAATCCTGAAACCTTTGCACCTGCTGCTGATTAGCCGATTTAGAGCGTTTGTAGTCGTGCAATTCATTGCGCCTCGGACATTTAGGGTGATTTAAAAGAATAAATAAACATTTTCACGCCTCGGTAGGCGAGGCGGGGAACGCCTACAGGCGTTCATACCGTTGATTTCTTCCTAACCTCGCCTATGTAAAGTGTATAAATTAATCTAAAATCTACCATAATCTGAATCGTAGTTTGATGGTGAATGAAAATGATTACACATATACGAATGAAAAACTTCAAGTCGTGGGCAGATAGTGGCAAAGTGGAACTTGCGCCGCTGACAGGCTTTTTCGGGACAAATAGTTCTGGGAAGAGTAGTCTGTTGCAGATGTTGCTGTTGCTTAAGCAGACAGCAGAACGTTCAAACGTAGAGGAAGTCATTTTCTTTGGTGATGAATCTTCCTATGTAAATCTTGGTAACTTCCGCGAAGTGATTCATGGCCATAGTGAAAAAGCACTCGTAACCCTCCAATTTGGTATTGGTTGTAACCTAAACTCTCCTCCGTATGAAGTTTTGGAAGATAAGGATGGTAAAGTGAGAATAGATGGATTTGATTTCTCCACATGCCTTATTGAAACGCAACATGGTGCTATTGTTGAAGAATTCGACTACGTTAACCTAGACAAACAAACTAAGATATTGTGGATGAATGACCTTCTTGATTTAAATGGTAGACAACTTGATGACTATGTTCCAATTAAAAACTGTTATGGTGTGGCACAGAATGTCCCGATTCTTCTCCAAAAGTTTTCCGAAGCCTTTGAATCCTTATTTTCTCAGGTATATTATCTCGGTCCCGTTCATGCCCTTCCTCAACGTTACTATCATTGGAACAACCGACATCCAAGAGACTTAGGTGTGTGTGGAGATAAAGTTATTCACGCTCTTCTCTCTGCCCGTTTGCGAAACCTGAAGACCTTCCACGACAAAAACGCTCTAACGATTGAAAAACGTATATCTATATGGCTTAGGCAAATGGAGTTAGGGTACTCCTTTCACCTTGGACCCAGTGGTGCCTTGAACGACAATAATTACGAAATTCGAATTCAAAAAAGTGTTAACAGTCCCAAAGTAACACTTGTAGACATGGGTTACGGGTTCGCCGATTTTCTACCAGTTTTGGTCTATTGCTACTATGTCCCAGTAGGTTCGACCTTGATTTTAGAACAACCCGGTGTACACCTTCATCCAATGGCACAAGCACAACTTGCAGATCTTCTGATAGAAGTTGTCAACGAACGAAAACTCCAGGTTTTGGTAGAAAGCCATAGCGAACACCTATTAACGCGTCTTCAAAGACGAATCGCAGAAAAACAAATTCCTGAAGAAAACGTTGCCCTTTATTTTTGCCGTAATAATGATGGTGCTTCCACGATTGAAAAGTTAGAAGTAGACGAAGAGTCCGGTGATATTAAAAATTGGCCTGAAAACTTCTTCGGTGATGTGATGGGTGATATGTTTGCAATGACTGATAAACAGGTTGAAAGCATTGCAGAAACGGAACCGGAGGGTTAATGGACGCAGTTGTAATTGACACGAACGTCTTGGTAGTGGCAAACGGCAAGGCTGCTGCGCCGCAGGCATCCAAAAAATGCGTTACACTTTGCAGAGCAAGACTTGCTGAAATACTCAGAGGTGCCGAGAGGGTGTTACTTGATGACAAAAAACGAATAATTCGAGAGTACAGAAATAACTTGAATGAAAAAGGACGTGGATTTGGTGATCGTTTCTGGTTGGAATTGAAGCGAAGATTTTATAATCCAAAAGGATATCCTGAAACGGTTATCGCTGTTCAAATTACACCATTAGCAGGAAACGGGACCGAATTTGAAGAATTTCCTAACAACGACACGGCACTAAGCGATTTTCATAAAAAAGATAAAAAATTTGTTGCTGTTGCGCTTGCCTATCAAAGTGTTGCTGAAAAACAAGCCCCTATTCTAAAAGCAGAGGATAGTGGTTGGGAGGAATTTAGAGCTGCGCTTGCCACCCGCGGTGTGCAAGTTGATTCCATCTGTGAAAACGACCTTTAACGTCCATATCAAGAAGAAAAAGAACTATGATTACACATATACGAATGAAAAACTTCAAATCGTGGGCAGATAGTGGTAAGGTGGAACTTGCGCCGTTGACAGGTTTTTTCGGGACAAATAGTTCTGGGAAGAGTAGCCTATTGCAGATGCTGCTGTTGCTTAAGCAGACAATGGAGCATAAAGATGCGGAAGAAGTTATTTTTTTTGGCAATGACTCTTCCTATGTAAATCTTGGTAATTTTCGTGAAGTGATTCATGGGCACCAATTAGATGCCGAACTTCATTTGCAAATTTGGTGTCAACTTAGTCACTCATTTCCAGACTTGATTAGAACACCATTTCAAGTAGTCCGTTTTGCTTTTGACTCTGTTATCCGAAAAGAAGATGAAAAACTATGTGTTAATTCCTTTCAATATAGAAGTTTGTCTAGCGACAATGTGATCACTTGGAAAAATAACGAACTTTCAAGTGGGAATCAATATTTTGCCCCGTTTTATATCCAAAACTACTATGGTCTACCATCTTCAAAAAATGCAGAAGTTCCAAAAGGTCTTACAATTTTTATATCTGCCCTTGAGGAATTATTTTCTCATGTTTTTTATCTTGGTCCGACTCGAGTGAATCCGCGTAGATTCTATCAATGGGAAGGTGGCCATCCAGAACATTCTGGACAATGGGGGGATAAAACAATTGACGCGCTTCTCTCGGCCCGGGTGCTAAATCTGAAAACATCACATGAAGCAGAAGAAGTTCCCATTGAGCAAAGAATATCGGATTGGTTACAAAAGATGGATCTGGCGCATTCGTTTTCGCTTGATTGGGCAAGAATACAAGGTAAAAAAAACTACGAAGTTCGCATCCAAAAAACTCCTGCCAGTCCACCTGTGACGTTAGTTGACATGGGGTACGGTCTTGCCCAATTTTTGCCGGTATTAGTCCTCTGTTACTATGCTCCAGAAGGTTCAACCTTAATTCTGGAACAACCCGGTATTCACCTACATCCGCTGGTTCAATCTCAACTTGCGGATCTTCTGATAGAGGTTGTCAATGAACGGAAGCTCCAGATTTTGGTAGAAAGTCATAGCGAACATTTCTTAACTCGTTTACAACGAAGAATTGCAGAAGAAAAAATTGCTGCAGATCAGACAGCCCTCTATTTTTGTGAGAATGAAAACGGCACTTCTAAAATTAAGCCTCTGGAGTTAGATGAACTCGGTAACATCACAAACTGGCCGAAAAACTTTTTTGGGAATGTGAGAGGCGATCTGACAAAAATGACCCGTGAACAGATAAAGCGGCAGAAGGAAGCGGAGGGTTAATGGACGCAGTTGTTATTGATACAAACGTTATCCTTGTCGCAAAAGGGATGTCTGAACAAGCGTGGGACGAGTGTGTAACAGCATGTCAGGAGCGGTTAGACAAGATTATTGATGGAACCGAAAAAGTCGTAATTGATGATAAAAGGATAATTCTTGAAGAATATTTAGATTATCTTGATGATGACTATTCTACGACGAACGCGCGGAACGGTGGATACTTTTTGGAATGGTTTATCCGTAACTATAAAAACCCTGAGCAGTGTGTACAGGTAAATATTACGCCTACAGCAGATGCAATTGGTTTTGAAGAATTACCCAATGCTTTTATTGAATTTGACTCGGATGACAAAAAGTTTATTGCTGTAGCAGTCGTGTATGAAAATGAACATCATCAAAAAGCAACTATCTTGCAATCTGTGGACAGTCAATGGTATGGCTTGCGAGAAGTTTTTATTGAAAATGGATTGGTTGTTGAATTTTTATGTGAGGAAAACATCCGCTATTTGTATGAAAGACGTGAGCAAAGACGTACCTAATAGCCGATTAAAGCAAACTGACAACACGCATCGGTGAAATAAAAAACAATATTCGTCAGTTTTGAAACAGTAAATGCGTCGTAATTACCGCCTCTTAATCCTACTCTCCCCCGTTATATTCTGGCTTATCTGTTTCTTCTTTCTTCCTCTCATCTCAGTATTCATCTATAGTTTTTTTGAGCGCGGCACCTACGGTGGCGTAGAGTGGAACTTTACACTGGAAAACTATCAACGTTTATTTGATGGACTCTATCTCGGTATACTCTGGCGTTCAGTATCAACAGCACTCGTCTGCACTGCCATTTGTCTGCTTGTCGGTTATCCGTTTGCCTATTACTTGGCATGCTACAAACCGAAATGGCGAAATGTGTTGTTATTGCTTGTAGTTGTGCCATTTTGGATAAACTTCCTGATTCGCACCTACGCGTGGATACTGATTTTACGCACGGAAGGACTTCTGAACAGTTTTCTCGCTCTACTAATTCCAGGGATTCAACCGCTTGAATTCCTCAATACACCATTCGCTGTGCAGATTGGATTGGTTTACGGTTATCTACCGTTCATGATACTCCCATTATACGCTGCATTAGAGCAGTTGGATTTGTCTCTGATAGACGCAGCGAAAGATTTAGGAGCATCCCCACGTCACGCTTTTTGGCATATCACTCTGCCGCTGAGTCTTCCCGGCATCCTTGCAGGCTCAATGTTGGTTTTTATCCCAACAGTTGGTGCATTTCTAACGCCAGATATCCTCGGTGGCGGAAAGGTAAGTTTTATCGGTAATGTAATTGAACGACAATTCAAAACAGCGCGGGACTATCCATTTGGTTCTGCACTCTCATTTATGCTTATGGCGATAGTACTTGCAGGGACTGTGCTATATTTTCGTGCTTTGCAAGGCAGTGAATCTGCAGAAACTTAGATAAGGTTACGGAACCCGGAGTGTGCCTACTACTTCAATGAAACGACTCCTTGAAATCAATATCCTCTTAGTCTTTCTTTTTCTCTATATCCCCATTTTAGTTGTTGTCATGTTTTCATTCAACAGTGGGGATCAGATTGCAGTTTGGGAAGGATTTTCGCTCAACTGGTATGCAAAACTGTTCAAGAATCGTGATGTGTGGCATGCTTGTAAAAACAGTTTGATCATCGCAGGAGTAGCAACTGTCATCTCAACTGCCATCGGAACCGCTGCAGCATTTGCAATAGAAAAATATCGGTTTCGGATTCGCACCACCTTAACCCGTGTTCTGTATCTGCCACTGATTATTCCCGATATTGTTTTAGCAATTGCACTTTTGGCATTCTACGTACAGGTTGAAACCCTTTTGAAAAACTATCTGAATGTTGAAATCCGTAGAGGTATAATATCGGTAATTCTTGCGCACGTAGTTTTCAATATCGCTTACGTTACAATAGTTGTCCGCGCGCGTCTGGAGGGTTACGACGACACCATAGAGGAAGCAGCGCTTGATCTTGGCGCAAACCGATGGCAAACATTTTGGCGGATTACGTTCCCGCTTATCGCTCCCGGTATTATCGGCGGCGCACTGCTTGCATTTACGCTCTCAATAGACGACTTTGTTATCACGTTCTTTACCGCAGGCGTTGGTTCTACAACGCTTTCAGTATATATCTATTCCAGTCTAAAGTATGGTATCACACCAGAACTCAACGCTATTTCAACAATGCTGCTTGTGAATTCAATCGTTTTCATTTTGTTATTCTTGTGGTTTAGGGGACGAAACACACAAACGAGTTAACCAATTACTTGAAATTATGGTATAATATAGTGGGAGTTCGAATATAATAATTTAGCCTTCTTGAAGGTTGTTTCCAAACTTCTTTTCTTGAAACAATTGTCAGAATCTTTCAGAAGATATACGGAAATTTCAGAGTTACTCTGAAATTGTTGTTTTTCAAAAATGATAAGAACCCTTATTAAGACTGGATTTACCGGCAGTTTCGCATCTGTTCTAAGGACTGACTCTGAAAATCTCAGCATAGTCTAATATAGTGGATTCTACAATTAACTTTACATCTGAACGGTAGGAGGGAACTCCGATTCCCGACTAACAGTGGTCTCGTCGCGATTCGGAGATCGCTCCCGCCAAATGCCAAAAGCGCATTTGGCGTTGATTTGGCTGAATGCCATAAGCGCATTCAGCGTTGATTCACAGAATATATGTAAACTTATTTACATAATTTACTATAAAAAAAATGTTGTGTCGAACTCAGGTTAATGTTAAGTAATATGAAAAACCAAAAACTTCAATTTTATATCCAAATTCTCTGTCTGTTGTGTGTAATTGCACTTGTATCGGCTTGTGATACAGAAAACTTGCTGAACATGGATAGGGAGATGCTTGATATTGATTTGCAATCCGAGACTCAAACGCTCAATATCGGGGATACCACAACCATCAATGCAACGGTGAACTATTCTGGAAACCCAGCTGTGCTGGTTTACGAATGGAACGCTACTGGTGGAAGGATTATAGGTGATGGTGAAACCGTTGTTTATGTTGCGCCTGAATCCGCTGGCACTTATACGATTTCCCTTGAAGTCTCTGATGGCACAGTAACGGAGCGTAACGACATTCGGATTGAGGTAAATATCGGTCATGCGATTGTTGCAATGCCAAATCGCTATTGGCAAGGGAACACTTTCACGCAGACTTTAACATATCGGTTGAACGTAGAAGAGTTGTTCCGTGATAACATCACGTTACGATATGAGATATTGCAGGACACAGCACGAGCAGGGGCATTTTTGACAATTACTCTCAACGGGACGCCTGTTATTAGAAACCGGGCAATTGGTGCTGTGCAGCCGGCTGAGATGCTGTTGATCGCAGACGGTGTAGATGTTTCGCGAATTTTAACTGCACCGGGCAATTATGAACTTTCACTGACACTGGAGGTCGTAAACGTTATGGAAGATGCTTGGTTGTTACGGAAACTGACACTAATTGGGGTTGAAGGCACAATAGCTGAGCTACGTTAACACACAGGAAATTGCATTGAACGCAAGCATTCAAACGCATGTAGAAATTGACTTAAACGCTATTCAAGCCAATGCAACAGCGATAAAAGCACACACAGGAAAGCAGTTAATCGCCGTTGTGAAAGCAGATGCCTACGGACACGGTGCTATTCCTGTTGCAGAGGCATTGCATACAATAGCAGACATGTTTGCAGTTGCAACGGTTGAGGAAGGTATTGAACTGCGTGAAGCGGGCATTCAAAAACCTATCCTCATTCTGTTCAGTCCTTTACCCGATTTTTCAGAGGAAATCATTGCACACGACTTGACTCCTGCAGTTGATAATTTCACCCTGGCGCAAAAATTGAACAACGTTGTTAAAGATGGTAAGTTCCAATCACAACAGACATCTACAAAAAAAGTAAAAGTTCATATTGACGTTAACACCGGGATGAATCGATGCGGGGTTCGCTACACCGAAGCGGCAGGATTCCTAAAAAAAATAAAAACATTGCCGAATCTTGAAGTTGAGGGTATTTTTACACACTTTGCAACTGCCGATGAAACCGATAAAAGTTTCGTACACCTTCAACTCAATCGATTTTCTTCTGTGCTTGCGAGCGTTCCGAATATACCGATAACACATGCCGCGAATAGTCCAGCAGCTCTGGCAATACCTGAATCTCATTTTGACGCTGTGCGTCCCGGCTTGAGTCTATATGGAATCTATCCCGGACACGAAAAACCGATCCAGTTGCAACCTGCGCTCACATGGAAGGCGCGTGTCGGATGGATAGATTATATTGAAGCAGGTGAAGGTGTCAGTTATGGATTGTTATATAAGGCACCTTCTCGAACTTGTGTGGCAGGGATACAAGTTGGCTTTGGCGATGGCTATCCACGACCACTCTCAGGAATCGGTGAAGTGTTAATTGGTGGGATGCGCCGTCAGATAATCGGGCGTATCTGTATGGATATGATGGTAGTTCAGTTAGAATCTTCAGATAACGTAGCAGTGGGTGATGAAGTTGTGTTGATAGGAAAGCAAGGAAATCAAGAAATCAATATTTATGAAGTCGCAGAACGTGCCAACACAATTCCTTATGAAATTTTGATAAGTATAGCAAAACGTGTGAACCGAATTTATTCATAATATAAAAAATGCTAATTGAAATAAAAAACCTCTCAGTCTTTTTTGGCACAAATGCTGCTTTAGACGACCTTTCGGTAGAATTAGAGGGCGGTGCTGTAGGATTATTGGGTCCTAATGGTGCTGGGAAAAGCACACTGATTAAAATGCTGCTCGGTTTTGTCCAACCAACCAGAGGTGAAGCAAAAGTATTCGGACTGGATGTGCAAACCGAACAAGTGGCTATCCGACAACAGATCGGATATCTGCCCGAAGACGACTGCTTAATACCTCAGATGAATGCCGTTCAACTGGTTGCTTATGCCGGTCAACTCTGTGGTATGCCGTCACGTGATGCGATGCAGCGCGCACACGAAGTGCTGTATTACGTCGGTGTTGATGAAGAACGTTACCGTCCCATTAGCGGATATTCAGTAGGAATGCGGCAACGTGTTAAGTTAGCACAGGCATTGGTGCATGATCCGAAGTTGCTACTGCTTGACGAACCGACAAATGGCATGGATACAGCTGGAAGAGAGGAGATGCTTTTACTCGTAAAAGACATTTCAGCGGATAAAGGAATTGATGTACTGCTATCTTCCCATCTGTTACCTGATGTAGAGTCTGCTTGTCAGCACGTAATGGCACTCTCTCACGGTAGTCTTGTTATCCAAGGTAATATAGAAGAACTCAGAAAGAATCACGGGCAAGCATTTGATTTAAAAATTGTAGGTGATCGTGATGCTTATGTTGCCGCCTTAGAAAGTTATCCATACGATACTGAATTACGACCAGATGGTCACGTCCGCGTCATATCAAAAGAACAAGAGGAAACAGAAGGCACTTTCTTTTTTAAATTGGCACATGAAACGGGTGTCCAACTTCGGCAATTGCGTGAGGTAAAGCATTCTCTTGAGGATGTGTTTGCTGACGCTATGGAAATGGAGTAAGAAAACAGTAAAATGAAACGAATATTTTTGTTTTTGCCTTTCTTGTTAGTGCTTATTTTTGGTGCGACTGTCTCGGCACAAAATGTTGAAGTGATCTATATTCCAGATAAAAATTTGGAACAAGCAATACGTGAAGAAATTGGTATTCCTGATACAACACAACTGACTTCTGCACACATGAAAATGTTAACACGGTTAGTTGCCCTTGACCTATCCATTACAGATATAACAGGATTAGAATATGCAGCAAATTTACAACAACTTAATTTGGGGAACAACAGACAGTTAAGTGATATACGTCCTCTTGCTAACCTAACAAAATTGAGTTGGTTATCTTTCTCAGGAACGAAAGTTCAGGATTTGAGTCCGATTGCCAATCTTAAAAACTTGAAGACATTATATTTCTGGCTTACGCCTGTCTCTAATTTAAAGCCTTTGGAATCTTTAACGAGCTTGGTAGCAGTTGATGCGGGTGGATGTAAAATTACAGATTTGACCCCGCTTGCTTCTCTAACGCAATTGAAGTACTTGCAGATTCGCGGCAATTTGATTGAGGACGTTACACCGATTGGTAATTTGACACAACTTATTGCATTAAACTTGAGCTACAATCAAATTGTGGATGCCCGTCCGCTTGCGAAGTTAACTAACTTAGAAAAATTGTGGATTCAAGGGAATAAGATTGCGGACCACAGTCCACTTGATGCATTATCTTTAACGGTCTTTGAATACGATCAAACTTGTGCTTTACCAAGATTTCCTGTTCAGGATCGTATCCTAAACAGACGTTTTCCTTCTATTTTCGCAGCGTGGGACGGTATTATAGGATGGGATTCTGTTCTGACTCGTCCTGAAAAGTCGGATTTAGAGCGGATGGCCCTTCATGATTTGTATTTCTGCTGTCTGATTTTCGGACAGAAATTTAGAGACACGTCCGATGGAAAACGTGTTATGGGTGAAATGACAAAAGCAATTGAGCTTCGTGACGCATACCTTGCGCAGAATCCAAACATGCTTTTTATTGCTGAAATACGGATGCGGGAAGCATTTTCGAAAACTCATCCAGAAGATTCACCGTACTGGTTGCGTAATGAAAACGGGGAACGTGTTCATGGATGGCCTGGGACGTTTTTCTTAGATTTCACAAAACCTGTGGTAATAGACAAAATCGTTGACGAGACAATCGCTGTTGCGAAATGTGGACTCTACGATGGTATTTTCTTTGATTGGTGGAGTGAGAATGGTGTTATACTTGCTGATGGTTCGAGTGAAGGACCATGGGGCGCGGATGAAACGGCTGGGTATAGAGGTTTTCAAGCTGAACAAAACGCACGTGATATTATCCTTTCACGGATACGTGCTGCAGTTCCTGATGACTTCTTAATTCTGGTTAATACTAATCGTCGTAAGATACCTCGCACTGCATGGGCAATTAACGGCACCTTCATGGAAACGCTAAGAGATTACGATAAAGGTTATACTTATAAGGGTTTAAAACAGATTGAAAGTACACTCTCATGGTCAGAAGCAAATCTGCGAGAGCCTCGGATTAACTGCTTGGAAGGCTGGGGTGTTACTACGGAATCACCCGATAGTCCTTTGAACAAAAAATGGATGCGTGTTTTTACCACGATGAGCCTTACCCATTCAGATGGTTATGTGCTTTACAATGATGGTATTCAGCATCAACATTATTGGTACGACTTTTGGGATACTGATTTAGGAAAGCCAATTGGAGAAAAGGTAAAGTTGTACGAAAATCAAGACGGTTTTTTTATTCGAGAATTCACTAACGGGTGGGCAGTCTACAACCGCAGTGGAAAAGCACAAGAGATTGAATTCTCTGAGTATGTCAGTGGTGTATCCAGTAAAGTAATTGCCAGGCGTCATGTAATTCCTGATTTAGATGGTGAGATATATCTGAAAGGTGCTTCCCATCCAGCTGACTTAAATGGTGATGGCGAGTGAATATACAAGACCTTGTTATTGTAGCAAACGCTCTTGGTAAGACTGAACCAGACCTAAATGGTGATGGCGTAGTGAACATCCAAGACCTCGTTATTGTAGCAAATGCTCTGTAATATATATAATAATTCAGAGGTGCTCCTCAATAAAATTCCAATTTGGAGGATTGTGTATGGCAGATAAAGATAGTCTCATAGAAGTAGGTGTCGCACAAATAGACATAACCCCCGATTACCCGATTCGGCTCAACGGCTACGGTAGTCGACGAGCAGAGTCCGAAGGAATTATCCAGCGGATATACGCAAAAGCACTCGCTATTGGTAGCGACGACGATGGTCCTGTGGTAATGATAACCGTAGAAAACTGCGGCTTACCTGATGAGCTAACTGAAGAAGTGTCCGAACGCGTAAAAAATAAAACAGGAATCTCGCGAGAGAATTTCGTAGCATGTTACACACATACACACAGCGCACCGTGCTTAACAGACGCTGCATCGTTTATCTTCAGTGCTGATATTTCACCAGATGAACAGGAAAAAATTGACGGCTACACCCAACAGCTTAAAAACTGGATGGAAACCATTGCGCTGGAGGCACTCACAAGACGACAGCCTTGCAGATTAGCATGGAACATCGGTGAACTCGGTTTTGCAAAAAACAGGCGAACTGAAGGTGGACCTGTTGATCACTCACTGCCTGTCATGCAGTTTATTGATACAGAAGACAATTTGCATGCTGTTTGGGCAAGTTATGCCTGCCATTGCACAACGTTAGCAGGTGCGGACAACCATATCTGCGGAGACTGGGCAGGATTTGCCCAAGAGGAAATTCAGAAAGCACATCCCGATGTAACTGCATTGATAACGATTGGATGTGGTGCAGATGCCAACCCAGAGTCACGGATGCGTCCAATGCCCGAAGGAAAACAGGAAGTTTTTGAAACACGGCTCGCTTATGCAAAAGAACACGGAAAGGCACTTGCCCAAGAGGTTGCACACCAACTTGAACGAGATGCAATCAGCATTTCTGATGTGCCTAAAGGTGCGTTTGCGAGAGTGAATTTGCCGTTTGATAAACTGCCAACCCGTGAGGAGTGGGAGGAACGAGCCGCACAGGGTGGCGCAGGTGCATACCATGCCAAAAAACATCTTGAAATGTTACAAGATGGGCAAGCGATCAAGACGGATATCTCCTATCCAGTCCAAGCATGGACTTTTGGGAATCAGCTGGCTGTGATATTCCTCGCAAGTGAAGTGGTAGTAGATTTTTCATTACGTTTGAAAAAAGAGTTTGATGCTACAAGATTATGGGTAGGTGCTTACGCAAACGCTTTTCCCGGCTATATCCCGTCTGAGCGGGTATTAGCTGAAGGCGGATATGAAGGTGGCGGTGCAATGATATATTTCGGTCAACCGACTCGGTTTGCTCCTGGTGTTGAACAGCTGGTAATTGATACAGCACATCAAGTATTACCAACGGAATTCCTTGTAAAATCTAACAACTGAAAGAGAGAAAATAATGGAAATAAGACCTAATCGGGTTAAACAGAAATTAGCAAATGGAGACCTCGCGTACGTTATCGCAGAACTAACAAACGCAGATGATATAGACACATTCGGCCCCAACGGATTTGATGGCGTTTGGTTAGAAGGCGAACATGGCAATGTAGATGCTTTAAACCTTGGCAATCTCACACGTGCATGTGATTTATGGGGTATGACGTCTGTGGTGCGTGTCAATCGTAACGATCAAGCACTCATCTATCGCACCTTAGATTGTGGTGCAATGGGTATTGTTGTACCGCATGTCAACACAAAAGCGGAGGCACAAAACGTTGTAGATGGTGGAAAGTTCGCGCCAATCGGACATCGGGGCATGTTCACAAGTCGCCAAGGATATGGTGTGGACAACTACTTTGACGTTGCCAATTCACAAACATTGCTCGTTGTTCTCATTGAAGATATTGTTGCAGTAAACAACTTGGACGAGATTCTTACTGTTGACCATATAGATGTGTTTTTTGTAGCACCTTCGGATTTAGCAACATCAATGGGACACATCGGCAATCTTACCCATCCCGATGTGCAAAATACTATTGATAACGCATTGGCATGTATTCAAGATGCTGGACGTATCGCCGGCACACTGGCACTGGATGATACTGTTGAGAAATATGTGAAGGCTGGTGTGCAGTTTCTACTTGTTGGCGTCGGTGGATGGATTGCATCTGGCGCGGCGGAATATAAGCAGCGGGCGCAAAGTGCGAAGTCTTAACTTTTATAATAGAGGCTGGTGCGTATTTGTATAGTTGTGGCAAATTACGAGTTACACAGCAAAACGTAGGAGTTTTGGAATGAGAAGAATTACCCAAATAATTACAATTGCCTCTTTGTGTTTTGTCACGATCTGTTCAGTCGTTGGGCAATTTAATAATCAGAGTCCAAACGAGAGCGTTTACACTGGAACCTTCCAGCACTTAGCGCGGATTGAAAATCGAGACACTCTCACAGGCGTTAATCTCCCTTTGCATACACTACCAGAAGGTTTTATTAAAAAACCGATAGAAATCTGGCCCTCTATCAAACTTACACCTAAAGGAATTATAGCAGATTTAGATATTCAACTGGGAAGTATGGAGAACTACGCAGCAATTACACGAGGCATCGGATTTTTCTTTAAGAATACCAATCAGAAAATTTTGCTAAAACGGATACGTTGGAGTCATTGGTCGTACGATCTTATGCTCTACCAAAATCCATTTTCAATGGAAGTTGATATTTATACCATCAAGGAAAACGAAGAGATAAAAGTGATTAATGGATCTTTTGACGTTGGCAAATTGTCTCAGAAGATTTTTCAGGTTAAGCTTGGGACTTCTAATAAGATATGGAATGAAAGAATTTATGATGTTATGATTCCGATGCATCCGCTACCTAAAGATTTTATTTCCGAACCTAAACATATTTGGCCTGCTATCAAACTGACACCTCAAGGTATTTTTGCTCAGGCGGATTTGCAGATTACCGGTATTTCAACCCAAGGAATTGAAGGGGCGACAAAATACCTCAAAAAGTTGATACGTGAGGCAAACAATCAAATTATTATCAAAAACATGATGTGGATGGCGTGGTGGGTTGCAAATGGATTCCATAAAGTTGGAATTGAATGTGAAATATATATCCTGAAAGATGGAAAAGAGATTAACGTCGGTGAACACATGATTGAAGCAGGCTATGCAAAACCTTACGATGGATGCTAAGTTCAAAAAACCATCTCTAATGGAGCGAAAAAACAAAATTGCTTATGCCCCAACAAATTAGATGAGGAAATTCACATGAAAGATTTTCTGAAGTTTAAAAAGATATTAATTCCGGTCATAATCCCTGTCCTGTTTCGGATTGGTCTTTACTTTTCTTTCATTTTCGGTGTCTACCAAATTGTTCGAAGTTACCGATTATTCGGAACCGAATTTTGGTATGGACTTCTCTTATTACCGATTTTTTGGTTTGTTTTAATTCCGGTTATTTTGCGTATCATCTGTGAAGTTTTGATCATTCTGTCGGACATGAACGACACGCTGACAGATATAAAGAATCAGTCTAAACCTCAGCAGGATACGGATAATCAGGCGATTTTGCCAGATGGAGAGTAAAAATGGCTTGGAATTAAGTGTTGATTCGGTGTCCACCGATTCCGATAAATTATGCCAAAAACGTTATTCCACCAGACTCTTCTCTCCCTTGCCAGACTGCGCCAGTCGGGTAGATGTGTTTTTCTACGAAATCAGGGGACATCTCAAGACCCCAACCCGGTACGGTCGGTGCAATGTACGCACCATTACTAATCTTAATCGGTTCAATGAACACATCATCTTGAAGAAAATTAAGATATTCCACTACTTGCGTATCTGAATGTGCTGCAACGCAGATTTGGTCCCACATGGCATAGTGCTGAATCATGTTGCACAAACCGATGCCACCGCCATGCGGACAAACAGGTACACTGTACTTTGCTGCCATCAGAATCACTGCCAATACATCGTTAACACCGCCAAGGCGCGTTGCATCAATTTGACAAAATTGGATAGCATCGCTGGTTATCAACTGCTTGAAGATAACAGGTGACGGCACCTGTTCACCCGCCGCAACACCGATACCATGTTTTTCCAATGCACGTGCGATCTTCACAAAACCCAGAACATCGTCTCGCGCGGTCGGTTCTTCAATCCATGTCGGTCTGAATTCCACAAGCGCCTCCATGTGCGCGATGGCTTCATCAACACCCCAGACCTGATTTGCATCCACCATCAAGCTTGCTTCTTCACCAATAGTTTCCCGAATAAAGGCGAGTCGTTGCTTATCAAAGTCTAAATCCTGTCCAACTTTCATCTTAAAGCAATCAAGTCCCGCCGCTTTTACCTGATTTACTGTTTCAATGATTTGTTCATCTGTTAGACCGAGCCAACCAGCAGTGGAATATGCCTTTGGACCCTTTTGGCGGAGTGTCTGTTCACGGGTGTCGCGACTGTCCCAGTGTGTGCTAAGAATCTCTTCTGCTTCATCGGGAGTCAAAGCATCTCGCAGATACCGCCAATCAATACATTGCACAATTTTTTCTGGTGGTAAGTCAACAAGCAGTTTCCAGAGCGGTTTCTCAACCAGTTTCGCCCACAGGTCCCACATTGCATTGACAATACTACCAATTGCCATCCGATTCACACCATCTGCAAGCCAGCGTAATTGGTGATGATCTATGAGAAGCTTATGAAACTCTCCAGGGTCATTTACAAAGGTTTCGACCTGCATTCCCACTACAAGTTGTGCAAGGTCTTTAACACCGTAAGCGATCCAGTCGTTTCCTGCACCAGCAGTGAATGCAACTGAAATTCCAGTGTGTCCCGTGTTCGTTTCTATAATTGTTAGCACTGCGGAATAGTTCGGTTTCTTGTGAAATGGGTCAGAACCGAGCAGTGTGTCAGATGTAGGCACGCGTAAATCAATAACATTTACGTTTTCAATTTTGCAATCTATGTGAGCAAGTTGTGTTATAGCATTGTCCATAATTGAGTTGACTCCTTTCGCTACACAGTATAAAATAAATCACCATGAAAATCTATACAAAATTTGGTGATTCTGGGGAAACGGCACTATACGGTGGCACTCGGATTCCAAAAGACTCGCTGCAGATTGAGGCGATAGGAAGCGTAGACGAACTCAACGCCTATATCGGTTATGTGCAGACACTGATTGATGATTCTGACCTCTGCGAACTGATGGAACGCATCCAAAACCACCTTTTTTCGCTTGGTGCAGATTTGGCAACGCCAGCCACACATACAAAATCTACTGAATTGCAAGTATCAGGAGATTTCACAATAGAGATGGAGAAAGCAATTGATACGCTTTCAGAGGAACTTCCACCGCTAACCAACTTTATTCTCCCTGGTGGTTGCCAAGCCGGTTCTGTTTTACATGTTGCGCGGGCTGTGTGTCGCAGAAGCGAACGGTGTGTTGTCCGTCTCACGCGCGAAGTGGACGTGAACCCAGAAATAATCCGATGTCTTAATCGCTTATCAGACCTATTGTTTGTTTTGGCACGTGTGGTGAATCATCGTTCTCAGATGCCGGAACCGATTTGGAAATCCTAAGGAATACAACGGTGGGAAAAAATATTGAAAGTGTCGTTGCAAAACATTATTGGCGTGCGGTCATCTTTCTGGTAGCTGTCATTTTAATCGGAGCAGGATTCTGGGGTTTGCGACGGTTTAACCCTGCCTTATTCCTCGGAAAACCCGATTTTATCGCTGTCCCCAACAAAGACCAACCGCAACAATCAGTCGAAGATAAACCCACACTTCTCAATATCAACACTGCCTCTGCCGAAGAACTGGAATCACTTTCCGGTATTGGTCCACAGATGGCGAAAAGGATTATTCAATATCGTGAAAAACACGGCAATTTTACATCGGTTGATGCGTTGACTGAAGTAAAGGGTTTGGGAGAAAAGACATTGGAGAAGTTGAAACCTTTTATTGCCGTGGAATAATATATTTTGTGACAAAAGAAGAGCAGGTAACATAAGTATTTACCTGCCTTTGATCTATTGAGGACTGTGAAAAACCAAGTTGAGATCAGATACTATAATCCTGAAATCCTGTAAATCTTGGTTCAGACAAAAACTTCACATAACTCAATTATACATTAATTGGAACGACGCTGGTTATTTTGCACATCCCACAATTACTCTCAATCCTACTCATCTCGTTTTCGTTTGAGTTGTGCCCACTGAAGCGTAAGTTTACCCGCTGGCATCACAACAAGTGCTGCATCATCTATCCAATCCGGGCTGGAACCACCCCCCGGTCCCTCTGTGAGGTTCGTTAGCTGTTTACTACCAATATGATACCGATAGAGGTCTATTTTGTTAGTGAGCGTGTTCTTAGCACTCAAAACAATCTCATGCCCAGGAGATATCCAGCACATGCTACTGAAATCATACTCTTTCGGAAGTGTGATAATTTTCTGAATCTCTTTCGTGTAAAACTGATAGATCACCAACCGTTTAGAGAATTTCTGCGGTCTTTCATTAATGATACGGTATTCAGTTTCGCGGTATAGAATTGCGTCACCGTCTGGGGACCAACGCGGGGCACCCCTTGATAAACCATCGGCGGGAACAAGCGGCTTTTGATTCCGACCATTCGCCTCCATCGTGTAGATGGTTCTGCCTTGCCCCGGTATCAGTTGTTGATAAGCAATATGTTTGCCATCTGGAGACCAATCCGGAGCAGCGGATAACCCGCCTAACACGGCATTGTTCGTCAGCTGCTTTACGGCGCGGCTTGCCACATCTATTACGTGAATATCAATATGTCCGCTCCGCAAACTAACAAAGGCGATCTGTTCTCCATCTGGGGACCACGCGAGGTCACCCCCATCTTGTTTTGGGTGATCGGTCAGTCTAATTTCATAAGTACCTTTTACATCTTTTATGAATAGGTCGGTCTGTCTTCTCGTAGTGAGTGCGATATCCACGTCTCTCGCAAAAGCGATAGTTTTTCCATCTGGAGACCACCGCGGAGTTATCTCAAGGAACGGCGTATCAGTTAACTTTCGAACGTTACTGCCATCATCATCCATCATATAGATACTAAAGTCGTGGTCCTTGCCCTGGATAAAGGTGGTTCCACGAGTTGAATCAAAGAGAATCTTTGCGGATACGAGGGAGGAAAGCAAACTAAAACAGAGGCAGTAACCGATAAGTAGTTTTACATTCATGCTATATTGCTCCTTTTGTAAAAATGCGGTGCCTCACTCGGAACACCGCATTCTGTTAGGGCATGTCCTTAGTTATCAGGTTCCTGCCATTGGAATTCCATTGTATTTGAAGATACCTGCCAGGAATCTGGCCGTCCTCCCCTTCTGACACTGATACGGGTATAGCCGCCAACTTGATACCATTCACCATCCTCTAAATTCCACTCGGGAAGGTAGTGATATGCATAACCAAAATCGCTGACCTGTTGACCATTTTTACCTGTATTGCCATTACCCAGAATTTTTGCTTCATTTATAACGGCTCCAGCTTGTCTCTCTGCTGGATCATATTCTGAGAGCGACTGTTTAAATTCGTATTCGTAAGTATAACTTTTATCTGAAAAGTTCCAAACAACAAAACCGTGCTGTGTATTCGTATACGCGTGTGTCCCATCATCGTACCATATACTATAGGGATTAAGACTGATATAAACAACACCGAATAACTGTGGGTGTACCTCACCTGGGCCTCCCTCAAACTTTAGCTCCTCAGCAGTTGCCGATAGCGTAAAACAAACTGAAATTAAGAATAGCAGGGTTAGTGCAAAATTAAACAAACGTTTCATTCCTAAATACTCCCTTTTAGTTAGGTGCTACCCTAATTGCTACACAAAATACTGATTTCATGTTACAATTAGGGTAGCAATGTCAAAATATGCCTTTGGCAGTGTTGCGTCGATCGGTGGACTAATCACCGTCGGCGCACCTATAAAAATAGGAGACTGCCAAGTTACGTGGATTATTCAGAACTTACACATCATACTTTCCAAAAAGTGTATAATGCTTTCGTAACTTAAAGACACAAAATAATATCAAAAAGGGTGCAAAATATGAAAAAAATGGAACTTACAACATTAATTCACTTTTGGAATTAAAATGTTTATAGTATGCCTTCTTCTGTGAAAATATGATGTACGGGAATATCCCACGGTTGCGGATATGTGTCCTCTACGAGTTGGGCTTGAAAAGCGATGCCGGCTGTAACCGCGTTCGGACAGGAAGGCAGAAAACGGTCATAAAACCCTTTGCCGTATCCGAGACGATATCCACTCAAATCAAAAGCAATACCGGGAACGAAGATGAGTTGGAGTTTATCAGGTGAGAAAATAGGGCAGTTTTCATTGGGTTCAAGCATCCCATAATGGTGCTTGACTAAATCTTTTTCCAAATTCTGAACACATCTTGGTATGAGTTGACCGCTTTTCGTCCCAACAACTGGGGCAATAACCTGTCTTCCATGATTGAAAAGAGTTTCAATCAGTTCGTTTGTTTTTACCTCGCTTTTCATGCTAAAATAAACCATCACCGCATCAAAAGAACTTTTTCCCCCATTTTTTTCACTTTGCTGAATCCATTCAATCACATGCCTCACAATCTGTTTGCTTCGCGTAGTACGTTCTGCAGGTGACAGGTTTTCGCGCCGTTCCAATGTTTCTTCCCTGATAGATTCCCGTTTTTGTGCGATCTCCATATATGACTTTTTTATTTTTCCCATTCAATTTGATGTATATGTTTAGCAAGTGCGTCGCGGAAAGTAGAAGGTTTCATTGAGAGTAACTTAGCCGCTCGCGTCTTATTCCCTTGTGTCTTTCGCATTGCCCAGGCAATTAGTTCACGTTCAGTGGATTTGATAATTTCGTGGAAAGAGGTCATACTTGGCGTATTGTCAAGTTTTTGAGATGTAGGAAGCTTTAACTCAATCGGTATTTCTTCGGTTGTAATGTCATTTCCATTGTTGACAGCGACAAGTCTTTCAATGATGTTTTCAAGTTCGCTAATATTCCCCGGCCACGGATACTCAGTAAGGACGTTAATTGCATCCTGTTTCATACGGATGGCTTGATGCGGTGAGAAAATCTCCAAAAAATGGTTAATGAGCATCGGAATGTCACCTTTGCGTTCTCGTAGCGGCGGTAGGAACAAAGGGATGACATTCAATTGATAGTAGAGGTCTTCAAGAAACTCATTGCGTTTTGTCTTCTCTTTTAGATTTTCCCGTGACGTTGATATGATACGCAAATCCAGTTCAATGTGTTCAGATTCAGACGATCCCAAAAACTTTTGTTCCTCCAATATAGCTAAAAGTTTTGCTTGTAGGTCAAGTGGAACAGTATCCACATTTGCAATGAAAAGCGTACCATTATTCGCTAATTGTAGTTTTCCCTGTCGGGATTGATCGCCAAAAAGTTCTGATTCAATAGCATCTGCAGTAAGACCGTAACAATTAAGGCTAACATAAGGCTGATGCTGCCGTGAACTTCGCAGATGAATCGTTTTTGCCAAGAGTGATTTGCCTGTACCCTCTTCTCCGCAAATCATTACATTGCTGTCAGCCGCAGCAACATTAGGTATTAATTTAAAGATTTCTTGTATTTGTTGACTTTTTCCGATGAGTGTTTGGTAAAGAGAAGGTTCTTGGTTTGTATCAGGCGTTTTGAGAGATGATTGTGTTTTTTCAACAGATGTTTTCCCTCTCAACGCTTTGAGTTTATCCAACATGAGGATTAACTCATCGCTTGAAAAAGGTTTTTTAATATAGTTGTATGCGCCAAATCTTAGAGCCTCAACTGCAGTCTCAACACTCGCGTATGCTGTCATCACAATTACGGTGATATGTGGATGTTCTTTTTTCACTCTTTTAAGAAAATCAATCCCGTGCATCTGTGGCATCCGTAAATCGGTGACCAACACATCAAACGCCTCTTGTTGCAAAAGTTGAAGCCCGATTAATGGCGATTCAACTGCAATAGCATCGTAATTTGATTCACGTAAATCATCACGGAGCGTCATACGTTTTAATTTTTCATCATCAACAACGAGGATTTTCATTTTTGACCTCCTATGTTTGTTCTTGGGCAATGGGCAATTTGACTGTAAATGTTGAACCGTGACCAACTTCGCTTTCTACCTCAATAACACCTTGATGTTGTCTAACGATTCTGTCAGACACTGAAAGTCCAAGCCCAGTACCTTTTTCTGTAATCTGTGTCGTGTAAAACGGGTCAAAAATTCTGTCTTGAACGGATTCTGAGATACCGATTCCGGTGTCAATTACTTTCACATAAACGCTCGGTTTACCTATCAAGGTATCTAAATTTATTTCGCCAGTTTCGAATAAAAGCCTTCCACCATCTGGCATTGCAGTAATAGCATTCAATGCAAGGTTGAGGATGACCTGTTCTAATAAATGTTTATCACCGTGAATGAATGCAATTTGATCTCGGAAGTCAGTTTCTATTTTTATGCCTTTTTCGGATGCTCCATATTCTATAAGCCCAATTGTTTCGTTAACAACATCATTTAGATTGATGGCGGTTAGGGTTAATTCATGGGGTCGGGAGAAATCAAGCAGTTTCCCAATTGTCGCTTCAATACGCCGAATGGCTTCTTCCATTAAACCGAGATATTCTTGTGTTTGTTCAATGTTTTTCGGGTTCCGCTGTATACGGAGGATGCAGTTCAACAAACCGTCAAGCGGATTGTTGATTTCATGGGCAACACCTGCTGCTAATTCACCGATGGCAGCCATTTTTTCTGAAAAGATGAGTTGCTGCTCCATCCGTTTTCGATCAGTTACATCGCGCGAAACGAGAACAGTCCCAAGATAATTATCCTCGTCATCGCGAACAGCAGCATAAGTATTCTCTAAATGTTTTTCACCTATCTGCTGGTTCTTCCTTTCAATCGCATCTCCACCTTCGGAAAAGTCCTGTGAAATTTGAGCAAGTGTTTCTGCACTTCCAAATTGCAGATCGGGAGTCATATCTTGCTCCGATCGATCTTTCTGAATCATTTGTGCTGCTTTGTTGAAGAGGGTTGTTTGGTTAGTAGAATCTACAAATACAACACCTTCCTGCATACATTCAATGATAGATTGCAATTTGTTACGTTCAAACACAACCTCTTTCCGAGTTTCAACAAGTTCATCAACTTTTTCTTCCAAATTCTCCTTAAGTTCCCGCGTTTCTGCTTCACGTTCTCTTGCTGTTTGGGTGATGGTAGTTGCTAAATAGACGGAAAAGAATAAAGTACTTGTGAAAACAAATAGCACGCCAAAGGTATAAATTGAGTCGCGCCATAGCTCATCGGGTAGAAAATTATTCAGATGATAGTGTGGAAGAATCTCAAAATACTCAAGGAAAATGAGAGAACTTAATAGGACGGTATTCAGTGTTGCTAATATATAACTGACACGTTTCGATAAGATGATACTCGCGATAATTAGGTGAAAAATGAAATAAAATATAAATGGATTTTCAACACCGCCACTGAAGTGAATGAGGGCAACCAACGACAGCAAATCAAGGATAATATGGATGCACGCTTGTCGTTTGATGGACTTCAACCGTTGCTGCGCTGGTGCTTTGCGATACATCTGAGGTTCAAAGTTGTAAAGCACCATCAGTCCGGCTATGATATAAAGCGGAATGGGGTTCGCAATCATATCTCTCGCCAAATTGGCAACCGTCACAGTGAAGAATACACCTCCGATTGCAATCCAACGAAGCCGCACCAACCATCCGATTTGCTTGATTAACTCCAGTTTTAACGGCAGTTCATCATTGACTGCTTCTTCCTGGAACAATTGTGTCTGTTCCATATCAGTCAGTCTCTCTATTTCATGTAACGGACTTCACCATCGACTTCAATGGTATCAACGATCGCCATGACAACGCCATCAACAGGTTTGTTGCTGGTCACACTCGTCTGACGCGCTGAACTTCCTGTTGCGATGAGCACAATTTCACCGATGCCAGCACCAACCGCGTCTACTGCGACTGTGTACTTCCGCTCTAATTCCCCATCTAAATTCACATCTTGGACAATCAGCAATTTGCTACCGACAAGTTTTTCATCTTTCTGCGTTGCAACGACTGTCCCCGTAACCTTTCCAAGTATCATTCAAAAGCCTTTATTTTTGTTTTAAATCAATGATTTTTCTCTGATGTTTACAGCGTAAAGCATGAGAAATTGACAAATTACTATCATCATGTTAAACTATTTTAACGGGTAAAGTCAAGTCTAAAAGAATGGAGAAAAACTTGAAACAGAATAAGACTGATGTTGCTATCATCGGCGGCGGTATCATCGGATGCGCGATTGCATACCAACTTGCCAAAAGGCAGGTAGATGTCATCTTAATCGATAAAGCATCGCGTGTTGGCACCGAAGCATCCTGGGCAGGGGCAGGGATTTTGACCTCGCATGCATCAACGCACGAACCGTATCCAGAATTGTGTCGTGCAAGTCTTGCCATGTATCCGTCACTGGCAACAGAATTGAAATCCGAGACAGATATAGATATTGAATTTATCCGTTCAGGAACACTCTCAGTCTTTTTTGACGAGGCAGAAGCTGCAGGTTTAATCGGTTTAGCGGAACGAAGGGTGAACCGAGGTTTTACAGCTGAAGTTTTATCTCCAGAACAAGCGTGGGAATTAGAACCTGCTGTTTCAAAATCCATTGCAGGTGCAGTGCTGTTTCCCGAAGATGGACATGTGCGAAATCCCAAGATGGTTACCGCCTTAGCAAAGGGTGCATCAAATTTCGGGGCAAAATTCCTGTTGGGTAATCCAGTTACTGGATTTGTTAGAGAAAATGGAAGTGTTATTGGCGTGGTTGTCAACGGTGAGGCTATCTATGCTGACTCATTTGTCATCGCTGCAGGGTGTTGGGCAGGCCATCTAACAGCCTTACTTGATCGTCCGATCTCAATTTCTCCAGCGAAAGGACAAATAGTCCTTCTTGAAACGATGCCGCCGTTCATTCAACGTACAATAGATGGTCTCGGCATTTATATCGTTCCGCGCGCAGATGGCAAGATTATACTTGGCGCTACAGTGGAGTTTGTCGGATATGATAAAACTACATCGGTTGACGGTGTAAAGCAAATGATAGACGCTGCGGTTGTAATTGCACCGGAGCTCACGCAAAGCACATTTGTGCAAACGTGGGCAGGTCTGCGTCCATATTACAAAAACGGTCCTTGTCTCGGATTTCTCCCGAGTTATGACAATGTAGTTTTAGCGTCTGGGCACTTCAAAAATGGTATCTTGCTTGCGCCGATTACGGGCCAACTTATTGCTGAACTACTTACGACACGACAACCGTCCTTGCCGTTAGAGCCGTTTAAACCTACTACGTTATAGGGAATAGGGAGTATCACGGGGAATCTCGGACATAGACATAATATGGTAGGTTTTAGAATTAATTAGACATTATTCACTTGTAGGAGGGAACTCCGATTCCCGACTACGAATGGTTTTGGTCGCGTTTCGGAGATCGCTCCTACAAGTGAGGTGTATAATTATTTCAATAATTCACGATAAATATAGTGTTCGATTCTTGACTTTTGGAATAAAACTTTTTTCAAAGGCTTATTAGTGGATTTTGAAAGATCGTTACATATACAACGGTCAAGTCCTCAATTTATTATTCTCATTATAGGAGGTTGAAAATGGGAGATGTTGCCGCTTTAGCTATTTTTGGAATGATTGTCAGTTCTTTTGTGACAATTTTTTGGATGATTACCGGTTAGCGGGCGATGCGGGCACATGAAAAACTTGCAGATTCTGTTGAATTATTAGCTCTACAAAGTAATAGGCACGAACCGCAATCTGGTTCGTTAGGAGAAGATTAAGGATATCAACACACTACAAATGACCCGCATAAACTTAGGTAGGTGCGGGTCATATATTTAGATTTGCACATTATTCAGGAGATAAATGAAACCACATATCACTATCGTTACGCTTGGTGTTGAAGACCTACAACGTTCCGTTGATTTTTATCAGAACGGGTTAGGTTTTCCCTTAATGGGTGATTCGGATAGCATCGCATTCTTTAAGATGGAAGGAATAATATTTGGACTTTATCCAAGAGATAAACTGGCTGAAGATATTACAATCTCGCCGGAAGGGACAGGCTTTCAAGGATTTACACTTGCTCATAACGTTGATTCGCCAGAAGAGGTGGACCGCACTTTAGCAGAAGCGGTTGCAGCAGGAGCAGAGCTCGTTAAACCGGGACAAAAAGTATTTTGGGGTGGATATTCTGGCTATTTCAAAGACCCAGACGGTTTTTATTGGGAAGTTGCACATAACCCGTTTTTTTAATGTTCGCTCAATCCTATCTAATGATTACGCAAAGATTGATTTGGAGTTTGATTTATGGACAAAATTAGAGTTGCTTTTATAGGTTGTGGTGGGATGTCATCGCAGTTGCAGCAATGCATCCCGATGGTGCCCGAGTTTGAATTTGTGGCTACATGTGACCTTGTAGAAGATAAGGCGAAATCGAACGCTCGGAGGTTTGGTGCTTTGCGCCACTACACTGATTACAATGAGATGTTCAAAAATGAAGACCTCTATGCGGTGGCTGTTGTAGGAAGACCGGAGGATAAACTACATCGCGACATAGGAATTGAATGCCTCCAACAAGGTTATCATATCTATACCGAAAAACCACCTGCAACCACTGCAGAAGGCGCGAAAATGCTGGTAGACGCATCTGTTGAGACCGGCAAAACGGGTATGGTCGGTACAATGTGGCGACATGCCCCCGCACATCAGATTGCAAAACGCTTGATTGATGAAGATGATTTCGGATCGACATGCCAATACCATACACGTTATCTCGCACCAGGTCCGCGCCTTAATGAAGCAGGATCACCCTTTGCCTGGCCCTTCATGCTTGATCAGGTGATTCACCCAACAGATTGCATGCGTTTCTTTATGGGACAGGTCAGCGAAGTGTTCGCTATGGGTGAAATTGATTCCGCATCAAGCACTGTGTCAATGTCTGTGAATCTACGTTACGAAAACGGTGGCATCGGCACAATGACGCTTGGTACTGGTCCGGTTTTGGAAGCAATGGTTTTTATCAAAGGCACGAACAATCAGGCGATTCAGGTACTTGAGACGCGCAAGTTACGCCGTTACCGTATGCCGACATGGCTCAATAGTGGTGGGGGTTATGCCGACACACCGACTGAAGAGTGGAATCTTAATACTGCATATCATGGTATCGGCAGACCCGGTTATCTGGAAGAGATGCGGCATTGGGCACAATCTTTACAGGCGGGCACGCAACCGCACTCCAGTCTTGAAGATTCGTATCAAAATATGCGCGTTTTGGAAGCAATTAGCCGTAGTACTGAAACAAGTGAGGTAGTTAAAATATCAGATTAGTGGAGGCAGAAATGGAAAAATTAGATCGGATCCAGATTAATCCCAAGATTTGTCTTGGGCAACCTGTGGTTCGAGGCACCCGAATCACAGTGAGTGTGATTCTCAAATTGTTAGCCAGCGATAAGTCAACTGATGATATTATTGAGATGTATCCAGAGTTAGAGGTTCCCGATGTCCAAGAGGCAATGAAGTATGCGGCTTGGGTGGTTTCAGATCAGTTTTTAGAGACGCAAGCGATGCAGTAGGAGTTACAGATGACCTCGCTTCGTTTTCTTGTTGATATGAACCTTCACCAAAAACAGTTACCAATTTGCAGGAACACGGTTGGGATATTCTTAGAGTATCACAAGTTTTGCCTATGGATGCTGAAGATTCCGAATTTCTTGAGTTGCCCGACAACAAAACCGTGTGATCATTACACAAGATTTAGTCTTTTCCTCGTTACTGGCGTTGGGTGGTCATAGAAAACCCAGTTTGATCACCTTTCGCTTGTCTGTTCCTGACCCTGAGATTATTACGTAGAAATTGCTGGAAATCTTACCTCATATTGTAGACAGATTAGCGGAAGGTTGTGCTGTAACTATTGATGATCGTAAGGTGCGTGTTCGTCGTCTACCAATCTTGTAATTTGAAATTAAAGGAATCACAATGAATTGGGCACCGCGAGTAAAACCTATCAAAATTCGTCGCTTATACCGTTATGCCCGCCTCGGCATCTATGATGATATGTTGCTACATGATGTGGGTTGGGAACTGTATGCGCGCTGTGCCGATATAGCAACGGTTGCTGATGTTTACCGAGAGGGAAACGTTCCATGTCCACAATGCAGTACAAAGATAACACGACGGATAGACGTACATTATAGTGTTGGTGAAGGCGGAACTCGTGAGAATTGGTTTCACTGTAAACACTGTGGAAAACGGTTGCTCTGGCGCGATTGCCGTCAAACATTGCGCGACACACCACGATGTTTCTCATGTCGTTCTGTCTTGCAGCAAAGTGATGACTTGCAGTGTGCTTGCGGTAAAAGTTGGTCTCAACAAGCCTACACCCAATCGGTGAGAACTCGTGTTCGCTTACCGTGTCCACACTGTCAAAACCTTGTCCGCAGACCGGATAAACTTCCTACAACGCGAAAGGTTAAATCTCGCCACTCTAAACCTGAATTACAATGTCCAAAGTGCCAAGAGACAGCACTGCATGTCTCTGGCAATATTGAGTGTACAGTGTGCGATTACAAACGTAGGTGGCGAGATTACCGTAAAAGCCTGAAGAAGAAAGATGAAAAACTTACTTGCGCTGGCTGTGGTTATTCCTTTCGGTGGCAAGCATGGCGGAAAAGCACACAGACACTGAGAACTGGTAATCCTAAACCTGCGCGAGAATTTATCCAAAAATGGCTCAGGTGCTATACACCACAACAACGGATGATTCAGATTGATACCTTACTTCAAACATTGCACGGAAGAGGTCCTTTAGCACCTTTGTTTATTGATAGCGGTGAACATAATATCCGTCAAATGCTTGATGATTTAGCATCGTAGGTTTAAAGGTCGCATAACGTGTAAGGTATTTTCTTGTGATTTTCCAAAAGAGAGGCTATACTAATTGTAAAGTTTAACAAACATACATGTTGACAATACACATTTTGAAATTGACGACTTAGGAGAAAGACCATGAAAGTTTTGTTTTTTATAACTCTCGTTATTGGTCTGGTAATTCCTTGCACACTTTGGGCGAAAAATCTGGCACTGGAGTTAGATGGCGCGACAGCTATTGAAGTTCCAAACAGTGACAGCTTAAATCCGAAAACTGCTATAACCATAGAAGCGTGGATGAACATGAGCAAACCTGTCGGTGAGTGCCTTGCAAAGGATTGGGCAGGCAAAAGGGATTACATCTTTCCAGAGATTATCCAGAATGGAAATGGATTACGATTTGTCCTCTGGCCTGGCACGAAAATTCTTGATGTCGCTGGATTGAAACTGAATGGCAGCATGTCGCTGTGTTTGGGACGGTAAAGAGATGCGGACATATATTGATGGAGAGAAAAAGGGTTCCATACCTTTTGAGGCAAAGGAATTAGCAGCAACCGATGCTTCGTTGTATATCGGTGTCGGTGATAATAAAAGCTGGTTCTGCAAAGGGTTCATTGATGAAATCCGCATCTGGAATGTCGCTCGTACGGAAAAAGAGATTAATGAATTCATGATGAAGGTGCTGAGTGGCAATGAAAAGGGCTTGAACGCGTCCTACACTTTTGATGAGCGCAACGACAAGGATAATTCTAAAAACGGAAATGATGGCGAGGGTGGATTTGGCAAACCGAATTATGTTGATGTTACCAAAGATTTGAATATTCAGCCACTTTCTGTTGCCCGGAAGATAAGCTGACGACAACGTGGGCATGGGTGAAAGAGAGCCGATGATTGGTCTCGGAAGGAATAAGCATTTGTATCAGCTTTCAGATGAGATTCTTCGTTCTATAGACAGATGCAGGGATTGTCAGAAATAGCATCAAAAAGCTGGTTTTCAGATAAAGAAAGACCCAAGGAGAAGTTGAGATGGATGCACTAAAAGAACTTCGCGTATCAAACGATGCAATGGATGATCCGGAAGAGTTACGCGCCCGGATGTCAGAAGTGGGGTATCTTTTCTTCAAAAAACTGCAAGACCCTGACAAACTCAGGGCGTTGCGGCGAGAGATGTTAACGACAATGCAGGAAGGCGGTTGGCTTGTTGCCGGAACAGACCCGATGGATGGCATTGCTGATATTTCTACGCAGTGTACTGAGGGCGATCCTGAATACACCAATGTCTACCATGAAGTGTATAAGTTAGAGGCGTTCCACCGTTCTGGGCATTGGTCTGAAGTCGTTGATATGGTGGAGAAGATTATCGGTAGAAAAGTGCTGCCCCACCCACAGAAGATAGCACGTCTCTGGTATCCGAAGTATACCGCGCACACGACACCAATACATCAAGACTTCGTTCACTTCCAAGGCAATTTCCAGACCTATACCTGTTGGGCACCAGTTGGTGATTGTCCGATTGAGTTGGGCGGTTTAGCAGTTCTACCGGGTTCACATAAAGTCAATGAGGTCATGGAACATCATTTTTCGCTTGGTGCTGGTGGTCTATGCGTTAATACAGATGAACTGTTAGGTGAATGGCACTCAACAAACTACGAGATAGGCGACACACTCATTTTTCCAGCCTTGACTATCCATAAAGCACTACCGAATTTGACTGAGGATAGACTTCGCGTGTCGCTTGACAACCGCTATCAGGCTATTGATGACCCAATCGCAGAACACATGCTTGAACCACACTTGAACATCTTCAACTCGTTGCAGTGGGACGATGTTTATTGCAACTGGGAATCTGACGAACTGAAGTATTATTGGAAAGACCATAATCTCACCGTTATTCCAAGAGATTTTAGTTACGGAAACAAAGGGTTTGAGGAAGCGTTGGAGTTAGCAAGAGACGGTGATGATCGCGCAGTGTATCAATTAAACCGAATTATCAAACGTGATCCGACAACTGAGATGGCTCAAAGAGCCGTGGCGGTTCTACAGGAAGTAAAAATAGAAACTTCAGTTAATCACCCTTAATCCTAAAACAAACCTATTCTTCCTATTCACGGATACAGACTAAAATTTCAAAGATCGTGATTCAAACTACAAATAAACAACCCATGATTATCTGGTGCTAAGCTAAATTTGGTTGAAAATCATCAACGAGATTTCGTTCAACCTTTTGGTTTTAGTGCCAGATTTTCTTTTTTTATAGTGAATTTTACAATTAACTTTACATTATTAAGTTGTAGTAGGGAACTCCGATTCCCGACTATCATTGTGTCTAGTAGTTTGTCCATTCTAAAATTATAGGTATCTGCAATAGTCGGGAATCGGAGTTCCCTACTACAAATAGCAGGCGGTGTTGGTAGGAGCGATCTCCGAATCGCGACCTATACCTGCAATTTTAGAGCAGACAATCCACTAGTCGCGATTCGGAGATCGCTCCTACAGAAGAAGTGTAAACTTATTTTTCTAACTTACTATAAACCTGAAATATAAAAGAGGATAAAAAATGACACACTTTTCTCTATCTCGATCACTTTTGTTAAGCTTCATCGTCTGCTTCCTGCTTACGAATCCAACCGCCTATTCTCAGACGATAGAAGCAAAAAAATTTGAAACGGCACCAGTAATTGATGGAAAACTTGATGATAATGTGTGGCAACAAACAACGCCAATTGAAACCTTCATAATCGCTGAATTAGAAACGACAGTTCCAGATAAAACCCAAGTATACATTGGATTTGACGATGCTGCACTCTATGTCGGTTTTCGGTGTTTTCAAGACAAGTCAACTATGATTGCGAATCAGACGCGGAAAGATGGAAGTTTTAAGTTTGAAGACCATGTTGCAGTCTATCTTGATACGTATCATGACAAACGCCGCACCTATGGCTTTACTGTAAACCCACTTGGTACACAACTGGATGAAAAACAGGGTGATCTTGGTTGGGATGGTGAATGGTTAGCTGCCGCAATCGTAGAAGAATCAGTTTGGTATGTTGAGATGAAAATACCATATCAGATACTTGATTTGCCGCGCGCTGAAAAGCAGACATGGGGTCTTAACCTTGTGCGCCGTCATCAAAGTCTTGATCGAACCAGCACTTGGGCAAATACAGGAGTTAATGTATCTGATGCAAACGAATTCGGTAGCCTAACAAACCTTGAATTCAATCTGAAGAATATAGGGAAGAAATTAGAACTCGGTGGGTATTTATCTGCGAAATTGGAAGATGCTTCAGAATCTGACGAGTTATCAGAACGATTGACAGCAACATTAGGCGGTGATTTTACATATAAACTAACAACAAGTACCTCTTTTATAGGTACAATCAATCCTGATTTCAGCCATATTGAGTCTGAAGTGCAAGGAATTGTCCTATCCGATCTTGAGCAGCGGTTGACAGATCGGCGACCGTTTTTTCAAGAAGATGGACGAATTTTTAGAGCACCAATAGCCCTGTTTTACAGTCGTCGAATTGGTGAGATAGATTATGGAGCAAAACTAATCGGTAAGACTGGAAGGGCAACATACGGATTAATGAATGTCAAAGAAACAGTAGACGACAGTCATAACGTATTGGCACGCGGATCATGGGATGCTGGGAATTCGTCATCTGTTGGTGTTTTCTTTGCGTCAGAGGAGATGGAGGAAACTTATAACAGATCGGCTGCTATTGATACGAGAATTCGGTTGCCAAAAGCCTTCAATTTTGTTGCTAATTATGCGGGAAATTGGGAACCAGATAGTGGGAATCGACGCGCTATCATAGCGGAAGTATATCGCAGAGGTAATCCTATTTTCAGTCTTGCTTATAGAGACATTACCGCAGGATTCAACCCGGTTAACGGATTTGTCAGACTCACGGACATTAGACAACCCAGTTTCTGGGGTGTATATCGTTGGCCTATTGAGAAGGGTTTATTACAGACTGTAAAGTTTGAATCCGT
Source organism: Candidatus Poribacteria bacterium (assembly GCA_965219695.1). Lineage (GTDB taxonomy): Bacteria > Poribacteria > WGA-4E > WGA-4E > WGA-3G > MSPOR6. Next base: position 701,258 of record CBDCOJ010000031.1, read on the forward strand.
CCAAAATCTAACTTGGAACCAAGCAGGTGAAAAGATACGAGGTGACCATTTTCAACTGGTAGAGTTCGATTTGGGTGAAAAGATTCAGACTGGATTTTTCGGTAGAACTTGGTCTTACGATGTCCACACAAATTGGGTGGTTGCAGCGCAAGCGGTGTATAACCGTCAACAACCTGATCGTATCTTTGTTGTGTGTCAATATGGTGAATTTGAGGGAGCGAAAGCGACTTTTGTCACCACAGCGATGAATCTTATTCCGTTCCAGTTTTTATCCATCGGGATTGCTGGAGAAAATCTGTGGCAGACTTTTCCCAATGGACATAAAACCCGCAAGTTTTCCCTTCGTTCAAGTGCAAACATTGAAATCGGTAATGAGAAATGGATTACTTTCCGGCTGCGTTCGGCAGAGGACCATAAACCAAATCTGAATGCAGTTTTTAAATACATGTTCATTGAAAATCTTGTCTTCTATCTTGTTTATGGAGATCAAGATGCGGAGGAGACTGTTAATCAGGTGTTTGCGAAGGTAGCGTTTACTTGGTAATTTCAATTCTAAAACAAATGCCAAAGAAGCGCAGCACATCATGTCTAAAAAACAAAACATGATATGCTGTGCTTATCTATTTGTGCGTTTATGTTTTAGATAGAACTTTTTCAAATGTATAAGTCCAATCTACAACCCGAAAACCGCAGTTGCTGTAAAAAAGAATGGCGCGGTAATTTCTCCAACCTGTACTGATTGCAGCGTGTCGATATCCTACTTTATGCATCTCCTGAAGTGAGTACTGGAGCAAATATTTTCCCAAACCTTGCCCTTGATACTCACCTTCAATATCAACCAAATATGTATGGAACCATTTCTGTGCATCAGGATGGGTAGAGAACTCACCAACAGACTCCGAATTACATACACCAATCTCCTCATCGTCTTGATAGAGTGATACGCTACAGTTTGGACGTTCTCCACGTCCCTGCCCCCAGTTTACAGAAACTTTTACCGGTATAGGTGGTGGTATTTGTGTAACATCGTAATTTTCCCAGTTTAAGTAGACCCAACCTGGATGAGGATAGTAACCGTTGAGGCCTAGAAGTGCATGAACGTGATCCAGTGAATCTGATAAATTAGCGTGTTCAAGATGATAGAAACGATATTTATTGTCTGATCGGAAAGCACAAATACGGTTTATGTCAAATGCTTTCAGATATTCCTCCGCCTTTTCAAGCAGGGCTTGACCAGCAGGCCGCGCGCCGCGTTCGTAACCCATAAATCGTAATAAACCCGCATCTTCTTTGTTTGCTTTTGGTCCAATCTGACATAGACCTACATGAATAAACGCTTTCACAACACTACCCACGGTGGCTACAAATGCTGTCTCGGAATCATTTTTGTCGTCTTTACCAGAGAAAATCCCGTTTACAGCATCCACCATTTCCTCTTCCTTCACGGGATAGCAATGAGGAACCTCGGCAGTCAGGCGATTATAAAATTGTGTAAGAGGTGTTACCATGTCAGGCGTATATTGCAGAATTTCCATGTATTCCCTATCTTTCTTTTAGTTTCACAATCGGTGTTCTCACAGCACCTTTTCATACTCATAAGTCCAATCTACAACCCGATAACCGCAATTGCTGTAAAAGAGGAACGCTCGGTGATTGTCAATGCCAGAACTAATAGCTGCGTGCTGATATCCGACTTTCTGCATCTCTTGAAGCGCGTATTGGAGTAGGTAACGTCCTAAGCCTTGTCCCTGAAACTCGTTTTCAATACCAAGCCAAACCGTATGTAACCAGTCTTGTGCGTCGGGATGGCTTGAAAACTCACCGCCAGAAACAGAATCACACTCACCAACCATTTTATCATCTTGGTAAGCTTTTACGTTGCAATTTGGACGTTGTCCTCGTCCCTGTTCCCAATCTATGGAAAGCATTACAGGTAGAATTGAAGATGCAGGTGTAACAGTGTAGTTCTCCCAGTTCAAAAATACCTCACCGCCACAACGTCCATATCCGTTGATTCCAAGCAGTGCATGGACCTGACCAAGTGCGCCCGAAAGATTAGCGTGTTCAAAGTGATAAAAACAATATCGACGGCTTGATCGGAAAGCGAAAATTCTGGTTATGTTATACATTTTCACATAAGCTTCTGCCTTTTCAAGTACGGCTTGTCCTGCGTGCCGCGCACCGTTTTCGTAACCAAAAAACCTTATAAAACCAACATCCTCTTCTTTATTTTTTTCAATTGGACTTAGAAGGACATGGATAAAAGCTTTTACAACACCATCAATTATCGCTACGAAAGCTGTTTCAGGCTCAAGTTCTCCTTGCTTTTTGTCATCTTTACCAGTGAGAATCCCGTTTACAGCATCAGCCATTTCCTCCTTTTGGACGGGATAGCAATGCGGAACGTCGGCAATCAGGCGATTATAAAATTGTGTTAGAGGTGTTACCATGTCAGGCGTATATTGCAGGATTTCCATGTATTCTCCTATCTTTTCTTTCCTCTCACAACACTTTTTCAAAAGCATAAGTCCAATCTACAACCTTATAGCCGCAGTTGCTGTAAAAGAGCAATGCAAGATGATTATTCCAATCCGTGCTAAGTGAAGCATGCTTGTATCCGATTTTCTGCATCTCTTGAAGTGAATAAAAAAGTAAATATTTGCCCAACCCTTGTCCCTGATGTTCATCTTCAACACCAAGCCAATCTGTATAGGCCCAGTCTTGCACGTCTGGATGGGTTGAAAACTCTCCACAAGAAACAGACCAACAGACGCCAACCTCTTCTTCACCCTTGTGTGCTGTTATGTTACAGTTTGGACGTTGCCCACGCCCTTCTTTCCAGTCAACAGAAATCGTTACTGGCAAATTTGAAGTCGTTGGTATCACAGAGAAGTTTTCCCAATCCAAAAATACTTGCCCATTGCAACGTTTGTAGCCGTTGAGTCCAAGCAGTGCTTGAACGTGGTCAAGTGAATTCGACAGGTGAGCGTATTCAAAGTGATAGAAACGGTATCGATAGATTTTAGAAAACGCAATAATCCGTGAGATGTTATATGTTTTTAGATAGTTTTCGGCCTTTTCAAGCGTAATTTGTCCCGCATGTCGCGAACCGCGTTTGTACCCAAAAAATCGGATAACACCAGTGTTCACTTTCTCATTTTTTTCATTTTCGTCTTGATAGAAACCTACGTGAATAAACGCCTGCACCGCGCCATTTTGCATTGCAACGAACACTGTTTCTGCCTCAAGATCATCATCGGTTTTGTCTGCTTTACCGGTAGCGACATTCATTACTGAAGCGAGTTCCTTCTCTTTTACGGGATAGCAGTGAGGAACGTCAGCAGTTAGGCGATTATAAAATTGTGTTAAGGGTGTCTGTAAGTCAGGCGTATATTGGATAATTTCCATTTGATTCTTCAATTCTCTTTTACTGACCTTCTAACAAGAAAAGTCCGTCTAAACCGAGATTTCAGAAAGAACTTTTTCATAGTCATAAGTCCAATCTACAACCTTATAACCACAGTTGCTATATAAGAGGAGTGCGCGATGATTATCCAAGCTCGTACTGATTGATGCATGTCGGTATCCAACCTTTTGCATCTCATGAAGTGAATAAAAAAGTAAATATTTTCCTAAACCTTTTCCCTGAAAGTCATCCTCAATACCAAGCCATTCGGTACAAACCCAGTTTTGTGCATCAGCGTGGCTTGAATACTCGCCGCCAGAAACAGATTCACATTCCCCAACTTTTTCACCATCTTGGTGAACCGTTACGTCGCAGTTTGGCAGTTTCCCACGCCCTTCTTTCCAATCAACAGAAATTGTTACCGGTAGAGGTGAAGATATTGGTGTGACATCGTAGTTTTCCCAATCCAAAAAGACCCATCCGTTGTGACGGTGATATCCGTTAAATCCGAGGAGAGCCTGAACTTGATCAAGGGTGTTTGATAAACGGGCATATTCAAGTAAATAAAAACGATAGCGATACGATGAAAAGACGGTAATTCGAGTCACGTTAAATGTGTTCAGATATTCCTCCGCCTTTTCAAGTAATTTTTGTCCAACATGCCGCTCACCTCGTTCGTAACCCAAAAAACGGATATTTCCTACGTTCTCTTGATTGTCATCTTCCTTCGGATGGCAACCTAAATGAACAAATGCCCGCACCTTCCCATTTTGCATTGCGATAAAGACAGTTTCGTAATCAAGGGCATCATCAATATCATCAGTTTCGTCTATAACACCGAGCATCGCATTAGCGAATTCTTCATCCTCTACGGGGTAGCAATGTGGCACGTCAGCGACCAGACGATTATAAAACTCGGTTAAAGATGTTAGCAGGTCAGGAGTATATTCGAAAATTTCCATTTGTTTTTTCATTCTTTTTTATTCAACATCCCACAGCAGGATTGTTCCATCTAAACTGCCACTTGCAAGGGTTTTACTATCTGGGGAGAATGCTATTGACTTGACACTCCATTTATGCCCGGAATAGGTTCGCTTCAGCTTGCCAGTTTTTGCATTCCACAACCGGATCCGGTCATCATCACCTACCCCAGCAAGCGTTTTGCCATCTGGAGAATACGCTATGAAACCAGCGGCATCTTCATGCCATTCAAGTGTGTCTCTATTTTGCCCAAGACTTACAATAGATTTAACAACTGCAAACTTTGTTGCATGTTGTTCAAACGTCTGTTTTTTCTTCCCAGTCTTTGCATCCCATAACTGAATCCTCCGTCCACTACTTGCAAGCTTTTTCCCATCCGGAGAATAGGCAATAGAGAATCCATTTCCTGTATTAGGCAAGGTGAGTTTCTGTTCTCCCGTAACAACATCCCAGAAACGAATCATTCCATTAAATCCACCACTCGCTAACGTTTTGCTATCTGGCGTAAACGCCACGGAAAAAGCCCTCCCCCTCTCCTCAACAAGAGTATGTATCTGTTTTCCTGTAATCACATCCCACAAGCGGATTGTCCGATCATTTCCGGCACTTGCTAATATTTTACCATCTTGAGAAAAAGCCACGGAACGGATAGAATCCGTATGACCTTTAAGTGGAAATTTATGTTTTCCTGTATCTGCATCCCACAATTGGATCATACCATCCCCACTTCCACTCGCGAGTATATGACCATCTGGTGAATATGTCACAGAATTTACTTGTCTATTTTGCCCCTTCAAGGTCAACTTGTGACTCTTGGTACCTACGTCCCACAATAGAATAGTATATCCACTTGCACTTGCCAATGTTTTACCATCTGGAGAAAACGCCACAGAACTAATAGTCCCCTTATGTCCTGTAATAATAAGTTTCTGTTTTCCAGTTCCAACGTTCCAAAATTGAATCGTACCATCCCAACCCATACTTGCAAGCGTTTTACTGTCAGGAGAGTATATAACCTCTTGGACAGAACTTCCTCGCGCGAAAAGAGTCCGCTCCAGCTGCTCTGTCTCCACATTCCACAACTGGATGTTCCCGCCATCACTGTTTCCACCCGCGGCGAGTGTGCGACCATCAGGGCTAAACGCGACAGAATTAACTCTACCTTTGTATCCAGAAATGGTATGTTTGAGTTGTCCAGTATTAGCATCCCACAAACGAATTGTTTGGTCTCTACTGCCACTCGCGATGACATTGCTATCTGGCGAGAACGTAATTGAATTTACCCAATGTGTATGTCCCAAAGCCGTGGCTTTGGGTTGTCCAGTGTTAGCATCCCACAAACGAACCGTGTGGTCCCAACTGCCACTCGCAACGGTTTTTCCATCAGGAGAAAATGCCACTGAATAAACATTGCTGCCATGCCCAGAAAGTGTTCGTTTTAGTTGCCCAATGACTGTATTCCACAAATGAACCTTGGCATCATCATCCCCACTCACGAGTATATTTCCGTCTGGAGAAAACGCTAAAGAGCGGATATCGCCTGTATGTCCGAAAAGTATACTATCTTGTTTGTCTGTCCTGATATCCCAGAGTCGGATTGTGTAGTCTCGTCCCAAACCACCACCGCCAGCAACTGTTATCCCATCTGGTGAAAAAGCAACGGAACGAACGGCATTCGCATGTCCAATAAGCAGCTTCATTTCTGCACCAGTATTGGCGTTATAGAGCCAAACTCCAATACTACTTGCAACCGCTAACAGAGCACCATTGGGAGAATATGCTATATCTTCTATATGTCCTTTACCAAGACGCGCTTCTGCCCCCACAGGTAAACTAAATTGGGTATAGTCTTGAGTAAATGCGTTTGGCAGAAACGACACAAGAAGCAAGAATAAGTTAATGATGAATCGGTATATTGTTTTCATCTTTCTCATCTCCTTTTGGAATTGTGGTAGATATTACATATAAGGAGAGACTGTTGATAGGCGCGCTTATAAAGCGCGCCTACAATGTAACACCATAAGATGAAATATTATTCTTGAAAAGAACGACAGATGAGTATTTAACGTTTCTCAACCTGGAAGTTGGCATCCAACGCTTTCTCAACGCGAACTTGCGATTCTTCAAGATGTGCTACACTGTAATCATCCAGCTTTTGCTTGGAATCTTGCAGCACGTTCTTGAGACGGGTATTAATTTGTTGGAGATGGAGACGTGCAAGCGATCTTGCATCTTCAGGTGTGCCACTATCCGCGTCTAACACCAGCTTAATAAGCTGCTTCAGGTGTTCACGCTGCAACCCACGTCGGAAACTGGAGACAAACGCATCTGAATTTGTCCACTGCTTGGCATCGGCATTTTTATCAAGTTCTACCCAAACAGCATCCGTAATCCCAATAAAGAGTTCGGGCATTGTGAACACATCCTCATTGTCCCCAAACTTAAGCTCTGTGTCCTGAACACGCGCAAGAACGTTCGGATCAAGCAATCGTCCCAAAATTTGGCTTTGATTTCGCAGAATAACGTCATGGATTGGATAATCCAATCGTGATGAATTCCCACTACTTGTTCCCCAATCACTCCACCGAGTAATAGCGATGCTGTTCAGTAGTTCAGGTGGAAAATCAAAAGTTTTATCAGAGAGTGCGTGTTCTTTGATAAATTTCAGTGCTTCGCGTTGTTTCTTCGCTGGAACAGGCACATAAGGTAAACGTCCGTTTTCATCCCCTTTATGGTCCCGGTGGTGATATTGCCCACCGATGAAACGCGTTGCGAGGAACATGCCACGACTATATTGCCCCAGCAGTGATCTGAATGCGCGGCGAACGCGTTGGTACCCCATTCCATCTTGGGTGATTTTATCTGCAATCTCGTCCCATAGATCAGCGACAATAGCTTGACGTTGTTTAGCAAATTCAAGCGGATCCGCACCAAGGTCCCAACGATTGACTAACGGATCAAGATCGCGATATTGATACATGGAAGCATCGCCATCAGTTGCATATCTAAGTTCTGAGGATGCGGCACGTGATGCAATCTTCTGCAACTCAGGTAGTTCTGCTTCTGGCTTGTTTCCACCAACGGGCTTATAAGCATACTCAATCACCCAGTAATCCCAGGGACCGATTGTTGGTGTATAATAATTTCCCTGTTTTTTTCCTTCTGGCGCAATATTTACTGCATCATAATCCATTACTGAACCGTGGAGTGCCTCATCTTTTTTCTTGTTCAATTCTTCAAGTGAATATATCGTAGTTGCTTTAAAGTTGTGTCGTAATCCCAATGTGTGCCCGACTTCGTGCATAATCAATGCTTTGAGTGCCTGTCCGATATACTCTTCTGGAAGTTCTCCATCGTCAATTATGCCGCGTGCTTGTAAAACGCTCGCCATGAAACTCATTTCACGTGCAAGCCCAGTAGCCATTTGGCAGTTATGTCGTGATGAATGATCAATTGGGTGGTTACGCTCATGTTCTACTTCATCAAAGTAAGTCGTATATTCACGCATCCAAGACCTGATCCAACTTTCGCCGACAAGGATATCCGCGTCCAGTATCTGTCCTGTCAACGGATTCACGCGAGAGGGTCCAATTGCAAAGGACGCACCAACGACCCAACGAATCGTATTATACCGTGCATCCTCAGGATCCCAGGTCTCATGATCTTGCTGGATTCGCGCTTCAATTGCATCTATGAATCCTGCTTTTTCAAATGCCTTGTTCCATTCCAGAATACCTTGTCGAACATAAGGACGAAAACGGTGTGGGACGGTTTTCTCTATGTAAAATATAATGGGGTCTTTCGGTGGAGAAAGCTTCGCATTTTTGTCTGCCTTCTCCAAGTGCCAGCGATTGACAAAACGGATATACGGTTCATCACTGGTTTGAAGCGAGAAGTCTTTAACTGTCGTCATGAAATGTCCCATACGATCATCAGCCAAGCGCGGTTGATAATTGTTTGATGGTAGTTGTGCGAGACTGTAATGCACGGATAATTGGATACCGCGACTGTCTGGAATTGTTTCACGACTACCACTTGCAGAATAAACCGCATCAACTCTCAACTCAACGTTCTTGGGAAACGCTTTGATTGCTCCCCATGTGCTACGTCCTTTATCAAAACGTGCACCCCCTCCTATTTGGCCTGACAATGGTGGTAGGTCGGACATGAAAACAGGCGAAATATTTACTAACAAACTCTTTCGTTGCGGATGGACACTTTCAAGTTTGAGAGCGAAAAGTACAGAGTCGCGATATCCTAAGTCTACAGCTTCTGCTATCGGTGTTCCTTTTTTTGCACGAAAACGCACATTTTTACGGACAAGATGCACCTTATCACCAACACGCCGCCACTCAAGCAACCATTCGTCCATGGTCATGCCTGAGAGAAGGTATCCTGTACCTAAGCCGCGTGCGATGCTAATCATGCATAGAAAAGGTTTCTCCAATTGCGATGGTTGTATTTCGCAATAAAGATTCTCTTTTTTCTGGTATAGTTTGAAAAACCCTTGAAAACTTTTGCTGTCTTCAGTTACTTTATTGAAATCTTCATATTCCTTCTTCTGTTTTGCAGGTGTTGCTTGTGTAGCAGGTTTAGCCTCTTTCTTCTGTTCTTGCGCGATTATTGGAAGGCAAAATCCGCTTATCAGTATGAAACAGATGCAAATAGTGAATAGGCGTTGCATTTTACTTTCTCCTTATTTTACGCGTAGCAGGATGGGTGCTTCGCTATCAATAATAAATGTGTTTTGAATCAATTACGGTTGGTGGTATACGGATAATTTTGATTAACAAGTATACCATTTTTTAATTTTCTTTGCCAGACAAGTTTTGCGAGACCCAGGGTTATTCAGTTTTAAGAATTATCGGTTGATGAGTGTTACAGAAAGTTTATATCGTAGGTCGGGTAGAGCTTGCGAAACCCGACATCAACAAAACGGGTCGGGTTTCGCAAGCTCTACCCGACCTACAATACTCCTATAGGAATTTAACGTTTGTGATACTAAAGTTTGGACAATATTGTTAGATTCAAGTAGCCTTGTCCATAGGTTTGTCTTTGATTGTTGAAAGACAGGTGTAATATTCTGCATGTATGATTTTTGCTTGGAACTCACAGAAAATAGCGTTTGCGCTATTCGCAATCGCAGAAAAGCGACACGCAATCCGAGTGTGAGACTCACAGGACGATACCAATGTATACCGAGTTGTTGACAAACATCCTCAACACTCACCCTTTCCGTTGTCGGTTGTGTTGTAAATATAAGTTTCGTCAAACTTGCTGCAACGAAACTGAGCTGCACAAACCGATTAATGCTTTTACGAGATTTGACTTGATACTTATCAAACCCAAAATGTTGTTTCACATCGCGAAATGCTGTTTCAATCTGCCATCTGTGGCGATAGTATTGGATAATCTGTGGCACTTCAAGTGTCATATCTGTTGTGAAAACAAAGAAATACCGATAAGGTTTTGACGCTTTTGTGCGTATTACAACGAGCCGCACATTCGCATCACACATTTGGTTCGCACTACTTTTGAGGCGATTGAATGCGTTTTGCCTGCTATTTCCATCAGATTATACCGCAATCTGCGAACATCAAGACGATCTCCGTATTTTTTCGGTCTACCCGGTTTGCGATGCTTCGGTATTTTGGGTAAATGGTAAAACACAGCATTGGATTTAGCACGACATAAAATATGATGCCCGAAACGCAATACTATTGTAAAGACTCTGCAACGCGCAAACCCCCTATCAAAGATGATTAGACCCGGGCTAACTTTGAACAAATATGCTGCAATACCGCATTACTTTTATCTCGAAGTTTCTGTGGACACATCAGTTTTACCCATACGGAAAAAGCATCCACCCTGTTGCTGTCTGACATAACAGACCGAGTGCGCCAAACTGATGACCGAACTGATACTTGGATTGATTGATACGACGCCGTTGGAAACTGAAGTTTCTAAAAAAGTGCAATCCCCATTGTGATTTGCCTGTTTTTATTGCTTTGGTTTCATCATAAACCCATCGCAAATGTGTTTTGAAGCCGTTTTATTATAGCCGCTGCGACCGTATCCGCATCCCATTTGCCATGTGATAGAAACTTAGCAAAAGACCAATATCTTGTCTGTGAACAACTTGATTGATAAAGACTTGTTAGTGTGCCATTACCGCCATTTGCGATGAAACCGAAAATAAACGCTTGTAAAAGCGCAAAGTTTTGTTGGTTGAATAAAGGACGAAAATCTGATACTATTTTTCTAAGCAGAGAAGGAGGCCCATTTTACATTCCTTTCAAAAAGTGTTGTTTCTGAAAGGATACCTGCTTTTCTGCTTTTGAAAATAAATTTCTTAAAAATTGTCCAAACTTTAGTATTATAAAACTTGTAACATTTTCTGTTAACATTTTTTTGTAAAAATCTGATTTACCCCCAGCTTTGGCAGTATAATTTATTCATATCTTATGTAAAGGTTTCGTAGAAATGTTTTGTCTGGTAAACTGTCAGTCTTGAGCGAAAGTTCTCTGATATTTTACGAATACTTTTGAGGTATTACGATGAAACATACTACCCCCTACAAAGTAAATAGTTTTGCGTTGATCCCATAGAAGAATGTTTCCGAGATATAAAGACACTTTTCGGATTTCGGCATTTACGATTGAAACGGCAAGAACTGCCACATATCACATTATTATGGTTTATCGTCTGTGTAAGTTATGGTATCTGTTTTCTCCATTATGAAAAATATGGTGACCGTTGGATGCAAACCTATAACACCAGCACTTATAAAGCATATTCTATAATCTTTGTGATAAAACGTGTGATTGAAACTGCTTGGGACCCCGGTATCTTCCTCGACCCTTTTTTACCTTTAGTGTCCCTTGTCATGAAACATTGGCAGTCCACGATTGACTTCCTCACACAAACTACTTGAAAACTTTCATGAACAAGGCATTCAAAAAAACTGGGGTAAATCAGGTATTAATCTGTTTTCATGTAGGAGCGACCTCCCGGTCGCGATGCTGATTAATCCCACAAATCAAGCCCCAACAGTTTTCGCCCCAAAGGTGTTAATTCCGGTGATCCATAGTTTTTCGCTTCCCACCCGCGTGGATCGCCGGGATAGGGTCCGTGTCCTAATGCTCTTCGCTCTCGCCACAGTGTAAGTCGTTCCTGACGTCGTTCTTCATTCATTGGATTAGGAGCACGATAATAGTTCATATATTGCGCCAATCGCGGTTTGTCGGAAGTGTTGCGACCGTTGCCGTGCGGAAGTGCTACATGCCATATCAGTAGCGAACCTGCCTTCGCTGGCACTTGTATGAATTTTTCCCGATATATTTCCGGTGTAAGTTCTGGTACCCATGGGTTTTCTTCGTCAATCAGTGACTTATGCGCACCGGGCCAACACACAAAAGACCCTTGGTTAGCTGCTGTATCTCTGAGGAACAAAACACCCTGTGTGCTGAAGTGAACCGGAAGTTTCGAGGTGTCCGCGTCCCAGTGGTACATCCCTTTATGGTCCCACTCAGGATAGTCGTGATGTTTAGGCGGTTTCATGTTGACTCTATCAATATGAACCCAAATCCGATCAGTCCCATACACTTCCTTATAGATTTGATAAATTGGTGGATGTTGATAGACGTTCCACATCGCTTGATGAAAATACATTTCTACCATGCCTGCCCCAGGTTTATGAGGTGCGCGATACCAGTCATTCGGGGCTGAAGGGTCCATCTCCAAAAACGCGAAAATCGCATCAACAACTGCCTCACACAGTTCAATGGGAACAGCATTTTCAATGATCATATAGCCGTATTCATCAAAATGATCGTGATGTGTTTGTGTTAGTATTGACATTGCTTTCCTTCGGTGTTTTCGTGAGGTGGCAAGTTCTCATAGTGCTTTGATAACCACAATAGTCATATCGTCGTTCTGTTGTGTGTCACCAGAAAAATCACGCACATCGTCAATAATTGCCTCAGCCACCGCATCTGCGTTCATCGTTTTATCCAGTCCCTTGATTAAGTGGGTTAAGCGGTCAGTCTCCATGTAAAGTTGGTCAGGATTATCACTTTGAGATGCTTCCGTAATGCCATCGCTGAAAAGGATTATTAAATTTTTCTGTTTCAGTTCAATGGGAGGTGTCTCATCATATTCAGAAGATTTAAATGCCCCTAACGGCATTCCATCTATTGAGAGTTCTTCGGTATCGTCTTCTCCATACTTGATAATAGGATAAGGGATTCCGGCGTTAGCATATTTAAGTGTTTTATCTTTTGGATCAATAGTCAGTATTGCCATCGCACAATTGGTATATTGCTGAAATCGAGGATAAAGGTTCTGGTTTAATGCCCACAACATTTCAGATGGAGACATCTCCAACTTAGCCACAGAATGAAGTGCCCCGGAAGATAAAATAGCATTCATTGCCCCTTTCATGCCTTTGCCAGTGACATCTGCCAGCACAACGGCAAGCGCGCCGTTACCAAGAGGCACATAGTCGAAGAAATCCCCACTGACGGTGCGGGCAGAGATACAGATCCCCGCAATTTCAAACCCTGCAACTTCAGGTGCTGTTTGGGGGATTAACCCCAGCTGCATCTCTCTTGCATCGGCGAGTTCGGCTACCGCCTCTTGCTGATAGGATAAGACCTGCTGTCGCTGATGATAGTAGCGGTAGGCTAAAACGCCACAAAGCAACAGTAAAACCACAATTGCGCCACCTGAAGGATAAAGAATCCATCCATTTTGGTACCACGGCAACACAACGGTCAACGTTAGACTTGCAGGGGTAGAGTAGTTTAAGTCACGGTCAATCGCAACGACCTCAAAAGTATAAGTTCCGGGTATCTCAAAACTGATGTTGAATGTATCTGATCGGGTTGGCTTGCGCCAATTGGAATCAATTTCTTTAATACGAACCCGATACTGTCGTTTTTCTTTGACGGTTTTGAAGTCTATACTGCTATACTTGATAGTTACACGAGTATCAGTAGTAATATCCTTAATTGTTTCAAGAGAACCAGTTTGTGTAGATGTTTTGTGGCTCTGAACCGAAACGATACGTACACGCGGTGGAACCCGATTCGGATTGTATTGGGTCACCCCTTCAAGTGTTCCAAACCAGAACTTCCCGTCCGAATCTTGAGTAATTCCCAAAACATGATTATTTATAAGTCCATCTCGCGTATCTAAAGATGTCCATGAGGTTCCATCATATCGGGAGACCCCGCCGCTGTGCGTCCCAAACCAGAGGGAACCCTCCCGGTCTTGGTAAATTGAGGCTACATCATTTTCTGCGAGTCCATCATTAGTTGTGAAGTTGACGAACTTTTCACCATCGTAGCGGGAGACTCCATCGCCGCCTCGGGCTCCAAACCAGAGGTATCCATCTCGGTCTTGATGGATAGCCCATACAGAGTTGGATGTGAGTCCATCAGCGGTTTTAAAGTTGACGAACTTTTTATCACGGTATTGATAGATACCACCAATAGAAATTCCAAACCAGAGGGAACCCTCCCGGTCCTGATAAATTGAGGTCACACTTTTTCTCCCCATTCCCCAGGGTCTAAAGTTGACAAACTTTTCTCCATCGTAGCGAGAGACTCCATTATCAGAGGTTCCGAACCAGAGGTATCCGTCTCGGTCTTGATGGATAGCCCATACTTGGTTAAATGCGAGCCCATCATCGGTTGTAAAGTTGACGAACTTTTTACCATCGTAGCGAGAGACTCCATTATCTGTTCCAAACCAAAAGTATCCATCTCGGTCTTGATGGATAGCCCATACCGAGTTGGCTACGAGTCCATCATCGGTTGTAAAGTTGATAAATTTTTCGCCATCATATTTGCTAATTCCGCCCTCGGTTCCGAACCATAAGAGTCCGTCTCGGTCTTGATAAACGGTGTAAACAACGTTGTCCACGAGACCATCAGCAGTAGTGAAGTTAATAAAACCGTTGCTATCGTATTGGCTGATTCCCTTGCCAGGACTTGAAACCCAAAAGTCTCCTGCTCTGTCTTGAATAATATTCCATACGGAGTTATCAGCGAGTCCATCATCGGTTGTGAAGTTGATAAATTTTTCGCCATCGTAGCGGGAGATTCCGCCTTCCCAAGTGCCAAACCATAAAAATCCCTCTCGGTCTTGATGAATCGTCCGGACAAGGTCGTTAGCGAGTCCATCATCGGTTGTGAAGTTGATAAATTTTTCGCCATCGTAGCGAGAAACCCCTCCGTTTGTCCCAAACCAAAGGTGTCCCTCTTGATCTTCGTGGATAACCGAGACAAAATCGTTAGTGAATCCCTCATTTGTTGTGAAGTTGACAAAATCTTCGCCATCGTAGCGAGAAATCCCACTGTATGACCCGAACCAAAGGTCTCCCCCTTGATCTTGGTGGATTGCAAATACGGAGTTAGCTATGAGTCCCTCATTTGTTGTGAAGTTGACGAACTCTTCGCCATCGTAGCGAGAAACCCCACCCCGCGTTCCAAACCAGAGGTATTCGTCTCGGTCTTGATAGATAGCCCATACAGAGTTATCAGCGAGTCCATCATTTGTTGTGAAGTTAACAAACTTTTCGCCATCGTAGCGAGAAACCCCTTTGTCCAAGGTTCCAAACCAGAGGTATCCGTCTCGGTCTTGATGGATAGCCCATACGGAGTTATCAGCGAGTCCATCGTCGGTTGTGAAGTTAACAAACTTTTCACCATCATATCGAGAAACCCCACCGTTGTTGGTTCCGAACCAGAGGAAACCCTCTCGGTCTTGATAGATCGGCCGTACATGGTTACTACCTAACCCGTCGAGATAAGTATAGTGTTTCCATGTTCCATGTTCAAAAGGAGGAAAATGAAAATCTATATTAACATTAACCGTATTTTGTAGGTCAACATGGGCGATTATGGGATTATCGTTATGCCTGTCCCAGGTGTGGCAACGTACCTGATACGACCCAGCAATCAGGTTGATGAATTGATACCTACCTCTGCTGTCTGAGAGAGTCGTTGCTCTCTTTTGACTGGCACCATCCTCTCCGATCAAAATTGCCTCCACAAGAACACCAGCATTTGGGGTATTATTGTCAAGTGCCAATAGGTTCCCAGAGATACTAATAGCCTTCTCTAATGTTATGTTCATTTTCGCACGCGCACCTGCAGAAAGGTGAACCCCCATTTCCCAATTGCCCTTGTTCCCAAGGGTGGCTTGAATATCGTAGTGTCCAGTTGCTGGGTAGACTGAAAACTGGTAACTACCTTTGGTATCGGTTTCTGCTTTGGCAATCATGGTACTGCTTTGCCATAGGTACACGGGGACATTGGCTAAGGTCTTTCCCGACTCATCGGTTATAACCCCTGCTATCACTGCACGTGTGGGTGGAAGAACACGCGTTGTTAATGCCCAATCTTGAACACCGTTTGAGATCTTCATCAGGCAGCGGTTTTTACCCGGGCGCAATGAAACAGGAACCCTATCTTCATCTACGACAATTGCCCGCCTAACTGGCTGAGTGTGTACCCTCTGACCGTTAAGAAAAACCACAACGCCGTCATCACTGCCGACAAGGAATTCTCCATCACCACCCTGATCGCTTTCCAGTAGGCAGAACGTATAGCAGACAGCCTCTTGATAATTTCCAACGGCATGATGCAGATCAATAAGGTTTCCTTCAGTACGGTATACCGTCCAAGTCAACGTTTTACCTTCAGCAGTGGTTACTGTATCGCCGGGTTTGGGATTAGCAAGAGTCTCACCATTCGCTGGGGCGAGGAAATCCGTCTCTAAATCCTCAGGGAAAAATGGACCCAGCACCAACCATTCTTTGATGAACGTACCATCAACGGGGTGAGTCGGCACACTGTCTTGGGCATGTGCAACAGCGACGGAGAGGCATAAGAAGATTAAGAGACTATATCGGACAGAAAAAAGTTTTCGCATCTGTTCTCTGAGTAAACTGCTGTGATTACTTAACTACAACCTATCTCATAAATAGTTGGAGGGCTTTGAAAACCGGATTTCAAAATCCTGTAGGAGCGATCTCCGAATCGCGACCTGTCGGGAATCGGAGTCCCTCCTACAAAGAGAATCAACTCATAACGAACCAACAAATCCGATTTATGAGATACGCTCTAATAATATAAAGGAAATAGTCAATGGAATTAGGGTTGGAAAACTACAACCATTAAAATAATAGCACATTTAGCAAAGAGAATCAAATCTGAACAGGGTATGTGTTATCTGTAACCGTAACGCGTTGTATAGGATCAATCTCTGAGCGGCGACTTCTCCTATACAACGCGCAATACTGTCCTAACAGTTAATCCTGATAATGATAATCTTCAGGATTAAGATAGACGGTTACCATACCGACGAAGTTCAGGAAATAGAAAACGGCATCGTTTTTAGGTTCGATGAGATCGTCTTCCGTACGCTTCACTAACGCTCCGTCTGCTAACATTTCCACGGTTTCCTCCATCTCACTTTCGGAAATACCACAGTCGTTTGCCAAATCCGTAATCGATTTCTTGCCCGCCACTAATTGTCTTAAAACAGCGACTACGGTAGGGTTTGTAAAGAATGTCGCAAGTTTCATGATTTCAGCATCCGGTGCGAACGATAGGAAGTGATCAACGTTGGTCGTCCAGACTGAACCACGGCTTGATCTCTGGCCAGGGGCGGCCTGATAGGCACCTGCGTAGCACCACGTGATCGGGTCTTTTACATGATGGGAGAGTTGGAGTAATGCATCAAGTGCTTGTTTTTTGTCTGAGTCAGTAGAAGCATCCGAGTCAGCCACAAAGCGATGTTCGACATCACTACCAGTAACAGGAACATCCGTATATTCAGTAGAAGCATCCGAGTTTTTCGCAATGCCCTTAATTTGCTCTTGTAGATCGGTGATCTGACGCTGCATCTCTGCCAACCTGGCGTCGAGCTCGGATTCATTTCTCACTTCGTTTGCCATGTTAATGTCTCCTTTCAAATGTTGTTGGGAAGTGTGTTTCCCTTGAATTGTAATATCTAATTCCTCTTGAATCATGAATTCGTGCTTCTTCAACCGCTGTCGTGCACGATATAGCCGACTCTTAATCGTATTTTCTGGTATTCCTAAGTGTGTCCCTATCTCAGCAGTTGTCATCTCATCAAAATAGTGGAGCGTGATTATCTCTCGGTCACTCTCCTTCAACGTCCTAAGCAGTTTTTTGACGAGGTCGCGTTGTGCATAAGCATTCGCTTTCGCATGTTCGGAGGCGACATACCGAGAATATGTATCTGTCTCGATTTTTGAGATATGGATCGCTTCCAATGATTCAGGTAGAAACTGATTTTTTCGGTACCAAGCGATACAAAGGTTTTTCACAATCGCATATAGCCAAGTTGAAAACTTCTCCGAGTCTTTCAGCGTCTTCAACTTCTGATAAACTTCCAGAAAGGTTTCTTGGGTAATGTCTTCAGCGATATGAAAATCACCTATTTGCCGATACGTGTATGCGTGAACCTGCTTCTCGTATTTGCTCACTAAACTGGCAAAAGCAGCCTCATCGCCTGCAAGGGTGCGCTGAATTAACGCAACAGTGTCGCTTTTCATCTGACATCTCCAAATGCAAATAGATATTTTATCAAGGGAATTATATGGTTTGAGCGTTCTTGGATAGGATACTTATAAGCACTAAGAAACGCTAATCAATACATTTCGCTATATAGTGACGCGAATTAGGCGAAAAAAGTTGCATATATTTATGGCGAAATAGAAAATATAAGCACTTTTCTCGGTAAGCGGCGTTTGTAGCCTCGCAATTCACTACCCAATCAATGCAACGTGCGCGTGTAACACGCTGCGGCTCGGACGTTCACTGGTAGGCGCGCTTACAAAGCGCGCAGTGATTAGGAGGTAATCCGTGTAAACCCGAGATTCAAACAATTCCTGTTCTTTAATTCAGATGTTTTTCAAACCAATCAATGATGCGTTCCCAGCAATCGGCTCGATGTTCAGGTCGCCAAGTTATCGAGCCATGTCCTTCGCCACGATACCAGACAAAAGTGGCTTTCTTCTTAAGTCTGCGTAATCCGGAGAAAAGCTCACCGGACTGCGTGTAATCATTGCCATCATACCCTTCACCACAATAGATTAAGATGGGAGTCTCAACCTTATCCAGATGGAATATCGGAGAGTTATCAATATACCGCTGGCGTTGCTCCCAGAGCGAACCGCGCATACGCCCCTGTCCACCTTCTGACCAACCAATACCATAACTACTTCCCCGTTTCGAAAGGATCCCATAGTGGCTTGTCAAATTGTATATGCCTCCACCACTAACCGCGGCTTTGAAACGGTTGGTTTGTGTGATCAGTCCGACTGTGCTGTATCCACCGTAACTATATCCCATTATCCCCTAAACGATTCTCATCAGCGATTCCCATCTCAATAACATTATCAACTGCAGGGAGTACGAGTCCTGAGAGTTCTATCATGGGGTCGTTGGATTTCAATGGCGTATCAACACCAAGAACAGCATAGCCACGGGTCGCTAACAACTGAAAGTTAATCTGTCCTCGTTAATCCAAAACGATAAGCATACCCAGAAAGGTTACGACCTCCATAGACCCACGTGACTAAAGGATAACGTTTTCCTTCCTCATAGTTGATAGGCAACATCAAAACACCCTGTAAAGGCTGACCCTCCGCCGTTTTTGATTCGACGAGACGCACCTCACCAAACTGTAAATCACGCAGATGTGGATTAAGGTCGGACACCTGCTGTCGTTTGCCAGTGTCTGTATCAAGCATCCAAATTTCCTCTGGTTGTGTTGCATTTTGCGCTCTGTAGACAATCTTCCCACCACAACCTACAGATATTATGTCGAATTCGTCTCCCAAACGGCTGTATATAGAAAGTGGTTCTTCAAACAGACAGGTAGCACTTCCTTCTGTAGTGAATTTAGCAAATAAAAACCATTTTTCTTTCTTACAGGATCATGAGTTTGGATACAGATAGATTGTGTTTCGTTTGATTGCCAAACGATATGTGTATCCCGCTTTGCCACGACACCGAAGACCCCTCGCCCCACCAAACCATCTGTAAGTTTCCGCGCATTACTACCGTCTGTTGTCAGTTTCCACACATGTCCATCGAAACCGCAGAAGATAGAGGTCGCTGATGGATTCCATAGTGGACGCATGAAAAATCGAGGGTTTTCTGCAAGGTTTGCCGTGAGATTTTTCTGTTCACCATCTTGGACTGAAACCAAAAACAGTCCGTCCGGATGTCCATAGACCAGATGCTTGCCATCTGGTGCCCAACTTACGATTTGCGATCCTGATTTGATACCTGTTGCTAAACGTTGTACTGGCGTTCCATCTAATGGCACCAATAGCAGCTCAAAAATGAATTCTTGGGCTGTCAATTCCCCCGCACCTATTATGTTGATCACGGCAACTGCAGCACTGTCTGGAGACAAAAATATATTTGTGGTATACAATCCACTTGTAAGAATTAACACATCATCTGTGTCAAAGTCAAATACCCCTAAATCTCCCTTGAGAAATGCGAATCGATCTGCTTGCCCCTCTAAAAAAGACGGTTTATACGTTTCAGTATCCCACACGTTTATCGTTTGTGGATTGGTATCGGGTGAAATAAGTTTGGAAATATCTAAATCTTCTGGACGTAACTTCGCAATGAGATGCTTTCCGTCCGATGTCCATTGTGGTGCTTCAAAACCATATATGGCAACAATCGGTTTCTCACTAATTCGTCTCACTTTATTTTTCATCTTATCCCAAACCCAAAGTTGTGGTGCGCCCATTCGGTCAGAATAGAATGCTAAGTAGCGTCCATCTGGAGACCACCGTGGTGCCCAGTCAACTCCGTCTTCTGAACCGAGTTTATAAGTTTCCTTTGTTCTGATATTGGTAACCCAGACTGCACTACTATGATGCTCAATGAATACTCCGGTCGGTAGAAACATGGAGTATTCTGTGGTTTTTTCTTGGAACGATGACTTGTTATGAGGGTCTTGCACAACATAGGCAAGAAACTCTCCATCAGGGGAGAGCTGCAATCGTGAACGAGATGAAAACGACTTAATTTTAAGAATATCCGGAATCGTCAATGTTTTGTGAGCCATTTGATCTTCTTTTATGTTTTGTGTAAACGTGTCTTGGGAAATAACACACATCGCTAATCCAATCGCTAAAATCAAAATTAATGTTTTTTGCATGAGAGTTTCCCTTTTTCTGAGAGATTGTTTTTATAGTGGATTTTACAATTAACTTTACATCTGAGCTGTAGGAGGGAACCCTGATTCCCGACTATTAGTGGTTTAGTCGCGATTCGGAGAACGCTTCTACAGAATATATGTGAACTAATTTACATAATCTACTATATTATAACATGAGCCAGCAAGAAAAAGGTATAATTATTGGTGGTCGGAATTCGGTAGTCGGTGAGATGTCTTTTCTGGCAAGAGTGTATACCTGTTGGGTTTCGTCCCTCAACCCAACCTACGAGAACTGTAGGGTAAGTGAGTTTACAAAACTCAATGAAACGTCAAATCAATTTATTTTACTATATAGTGACGCGAATTAGGTGAAAATAGTTGTATATATTTAAAGTGGGAGTGGATTTAGGAGGGTTGTTATAATATGAAAATGTGAGTTGGCGAGGTTTGGAACCTCGCCACAACATAAACATTAATTTGGTTGTCAATCGGATGTTAATCAGAAACAATCGTCATTTCATAAAAGCACCTTACGGCTACTGCCAAGTCCATTCAAATTTTATGGGTATAGTCGGGAATCGGAGTTCCCTCCTACTAATACGGTTGTCTCTTTGTAGGAAGGAACTCCGATTCCCGACTATTGTCGCAACCCACAATTGCAAATTGACACAACACTACAAACTACCGAACCGAGTTTAATCCCCAGGCTTGATGTGACCGAGATGTACGATTGTCATACTCACAAAGTTTAGGAAAAAAGAAATAACATCGTTTTGAGGTTTAATAAGCTTGTCTTCCGTGCGTGCCACTAATGTCGCGTCCATTAACGTCTGCACAGATTTCTCTATTTCATCTTCTGAGATGTTGCTTCCTTTTGCCAAATCTGCAACAGATTTGGCACCCTCTATTAACTGTCTTAAAACAGCAACTATAGTCGGATTTGTAAAGAGACTGGCAAGATTTACGATGTCAGCATTTGGTGCTTTGTTTAGGAAAATATCTATGCTGTCTGACCAATATGCGATGCGCGATTTGCCAGCATTGGAAGCGGTCTTATATACTCCTACATAGCCCCATGCTACATGATTTTCAGCATCTTCAGGAAGTGTGCTTAATGTCTTAAGGGCATCACCTCGTTGTGACCGAGGAGGGCGCGGCATATCATCTTCAGAACGACGAGTGTTTAGTTCCTCAACGATAGACTGCATCTGTTCACGGAGTTCAGCAATCTCGGCTCGTATCTCAGTAAGACTTTGATTGACTTCTTCGGGATTTATCTCAACTTTGGGATCATCTTTCACTTCTTTTGCCATGATAATATCTCCTTTCAACTGGTGCGGGGAACGATATTCCCCTTCAATTGTAATGTCTAACGTCTCTTGAATCATGAATTCGTACTTCTTTAATCTTTGCCGCGCACGGCGGATCCGACTCTTGGCGGTATTTTCTGATACGCCTAAATACGTACCTATCTCTGAGGAGGTCATCTCTTCAAAGTAGTGGAGTGTAATAATCTCCCGATCACTCTCATTCAACTTCGCCAGTAACTTTTTGACGAGGTCGCGTTGCGCCTCAGCATTGATTTGAGCGCGTTCTGCAGCGATATATTGAGAATACGCCTCTGTCTCTATCTCTGAAATGTCGGTTTCTTCCAGCGATTCTGTCGGTATTCGGTTCTTGCGAAACCATGCATTACAGAGATTATTCACAATCTTATAAAGCCATCTTGAAAACTGTGTCGCATCTTCCAATGTTTCCAGTTTCTGATACACTTGTAGGAAGGTTTCTTGCGTAATATCCTCGGCGATATGGAAATCTCTTGTCCTCCGCCATGCATGTGTATGAACTTGTTTTTCGTACTTGCCAATCAGACACGCAAAGGCATTCTCATCGCCTATAAGGATACGTTGAATCAACGCAACATCTTCGTTTTTCACCAAAAGCCTCCAGAAAGCGTCCCTTTACTTACTCATATATAAAGACGCGAGTTATAAAGAAAAAGGTGCATAATTCGGAATGAGTTGTATTGTGAAATTAACTTGACACATTTTACGCCTCACCATATAATTACCAACACAATTCAACAAACATAATGGAGGATTCTGCCGATGGCGAAAACAGTTTGCATTGTCGGAACAATGGATACCAAAGGTTTAGAATTTGGCTTCATCAAAGAACAGATAGAATCAAGCGGTGTTTCAACGTGCGTTGTCAATACTGGCATCTTGGGAGAACCACAGTTGACACCCGATATTTCTGCCGATGAAGTTGCACAGGCTGGCGGTTCGTCGCTAAAGGCATTGCGGGACGAAGAGGACCGAGGCAATAGCGTCGCTGTGATGGCACAAGGTGCAGCTACGCTTATCGCAGAGAAACATGCTGCTGGTGAGATTGACGGCATCATCTCACTCGGAGGTTCTGCGGGGACTACTATCGGGACAACAGCGATGCAGGCGTTACCTGTGGGAGTCCCGAAACTGATGGTATCAACGCTGGCATCTGGCGACACAAGTCCCTATGTGCAATCCAAGGACATAAGTATGATGTATTCTGTCGTTGATATTGCTGGCATCAACCGCTTGTCACGGCAGATTCTCGCTAACGCTGCTGGCGCAATTGTCGGCATGGTAACCGCAGAAGCACCAGAGGCGACAGATGATAAGCCTTTAATTGCTGCGACAATGTTCGGTGTAACAACCCCGTGTGTTACAAAAGCGCGTGAAATCCTTGAAGATGCTGGCTATGAAGTCCTCGTTTTTCATGCAACAGGCACAGGCGGACGTGCGATGGAAGACCTCGTTAAAGGCGGATTCCTTGCGGGTGTGCTTGACGTAACAACGACAGAACTTGCAGACGAATTGGTGGGTGGAATTCTCAGTGCCGGTCCCGAACGGTTAGAAGCCGCAGGACAATCAGGTTTACCCCAAGTTATTGCCCCCGGTGCCTTGGACATGGTGAACTTTGGTCCTCCTGACACAGTGCCAGATAAGTTTAGTGAACGACATTTCTATCAGCACAATCCGACGGTGACATTGATGCGGACAACACCTGAAGAAACTGCCGAGTTAGGCAAAATCATGGCACACAAACTCAGCGAAGCGAAAGGACGGACAACTGTACTCATTCCGACACAAGGTGTATCTGCAATTGACAAAACAGGACAACCTTTTGATTCACCCGAAGCGCGAGATGCATGGCGAGAAAACCTAAAGGCACACATCGGGGATAACGTTACAGTCATTGAAATGGACACGCATATCAACGATGACGAATTCGCTGCGAAACTTGCAGAAACGTTGTTGGATAGCCTGAAATGAGAGGATATAGATGCCAAAAACTTACAAAACACTCACAGAATCGGATGTAGACCATTTTGTTGAAAAGGGACATGTTGTCCTGAAAGACTGCTTTTCACGAGAATTGGCAGCAAAATGGCGAGAATTTGCCTTTAAACGCCTCGGTTATGACCCTGATGATCTCACAACTTGGGAAGAGCCGCGCATACATCTACCTTCCATGAATCGTCTGCCAATCCGAGAAATCGCGCCGAGAGCATGGGACGCTATCTGTGATTTGCTCGGTGGTGAAGACAGGATTGCCAATACAGAACCTTCCTGGGGTGATGGCTTTATTATTAACTTTAAATTAGGTGCAGATATAGAATGGCAACCGCCTGAGTCTCACTACACCGGTTGGCATAAAGATGGCGATTTTTTCCGACACTTTTTGGATAGTCCTGAGCAAGGGCTGCTTACTATCGTCGTCTGGTCGGATATTTATCCAAAAAGCGGTGGCACTTATGTTGCTTGCGATTCAGTCCAACATGTGGCACAACATCTGTTTGCACATCCAGAAGGTCTGCTGCCGGGACAAGGTTTCGGTCAGTTGTACGAAAAATGTAAAGACTTTGCGGAAATTACTGGGAATGCGGGGGACGTTGTTCTGCTACATCCGTTCATCTTACATTCAGCATCACAGAATCCATCAGGGCGCGCCCGCTTTATCACAAATCCGCCAGTTGCACTCAAAGAACCGATGAATTTCAATCGTGACAATCCAGACGATTTCTCACCGATAGAGTTGGCAGTTCTAAGCGGATTGGGCAAAGACCGCTTAGATTTCAAACCGACAGCACCGAGGGAACGTTTGGTCCCGGAACGCGTCAAACGTCAAAAGAAGATGTTAGAAGAACAGAAAAAACGACTTGAGATGGGATAGATAACTGGAAGTGGCACACAATTGCAGGAATATTAAAACGCATTTGCGACAATGACCAAGTCCTGAATATTCACAACACCATCACCATTGAGATCAGGTTCTGCTTTGCCAAAACCGTTAGCAACTATCACTAAGTCTTGGATATTTACAACACCATCACCGTTGACATCTGCATGGATATCAGTTTTTAGGTACATTTCGCCATCTAAATCGGGGATCGTGTGTGTTTTACTCGTGATACGGCTTGCGACACCAGTAGTTTGCATCGGGAGGCTAATTTCTTGTGCTTTACCGCTGCGATTATACACTGCCCAGCCGTTGGTATACTCGCGGATGTAGAGTCCATTGTGGTTCTCGTATAGTTGTGCTTTCTCGCCGACAGGTGTGCCGAGGTCAGCATCCCAAAAATCATACCACATACCCGTTGTATAATTAGAAAATGCTACATAGCTGTCTGAGAGTGTCAAACTCATCGTTGTAAAGAGGCGCATCCATCTTCTATTGCCCGGAGAGTCCCCCGGTTCTTTGATAAGCCCATACCCATGTACGGAGTTGATACGGGGTTCACGAAAATGTGATTCTGACCAAATCAGGGTTTGTTCAATCCTAAAGATGTCTGCATGTGTATAACCGATAGGGACACGCTGGCTTAAATTTGTGAGATCCTTCAATGGTGTTTCAAGCATAGGAAATGTTTGCATGAAAGCACCGTTGATATATTCCGCCCATCTCGGAATCTTGTTTTCGCCGACATTTACCATTATCAAGAAATCGTCATCAACTGCAGCACGGATGCCTTGCAGGATTTTATCGCGTGCGACGTATTCTGCTTCAAGTGTTCGAACCTCATGAAGCTTTGGCAGTCCACCCCAATGATCCAAGAAGATACCGTCAAACAATCCGCACGCTGCGATCACCTTCGCCTGATCAATTGCCCATTTTTGCGTTTCTGGGAGCGTGAAGTCTACGGGGTATTCCCCTGAAAGGGCATCAAAGATAAGGTTGCCGTTTTCATCTCGCAACCAAAGCGGCCAATCTTCTGGATAGTCGTGAGGCTTAACATCACTATAGTATTTAACAGCGACAAGGAGTATTGCATTCGGATTAAATTCTAAAATTGCATCTCGCCGCTCTTTAGCTCGTTGAAAGTCGCCAATCAGGTGAACGCCGGTATTGGTATCTTTAAACTTTAACCCAAGCGTTTCAGGACAGCAGAGATAGAGGTCGAAATAGACAATAGCACTGTGTGTCTCGTGCCATGGCAACTTTGGTAGTATAGGTGGACGATTGTTAACGGAGGTCCATGCTCCGAAAACCGATGGATACGTCCGATCCTGGATCCGGGGAACGACAGAGGGGCGGGGTAACTCACATTCTTGGACAAAGCTTCCAGGATTATTTTCAGTATCCAAGATTTCTGCGTTAGGGAGTTCTGCGAGGGGTGAAAGATCAACAATCCAATTATTGCCTACACTTAATTTCTTCAAACCTGTCAAAGCGACAAGCGGTGAGATGTCTTCAATCTGGTTGTCGTTCAGCAGCAAGGTCTTTAGCCTTATCAAACTTGCCAATGGGGATATGTCTTTGATTTGGTTGCCCCACAACTCCAGTCTTTCAAGATTGACTAGCCCTGCCAAAGGCGATACATCTGAAATAGTGTTGTAACTTAATGTCAAGGCTGTAAGATTCGTCAATCCCGCAAGGGGATGAAGATCCTGAATAGTGTTGTGACTTAAGTGCAAGTCTCCGAGATTCGTTAACCCCGCAAGGGGACGCAGATCCTGGATGTGATTATGGTAGGCCAAAAGTTTTTCAAGGTTTAGAAAACGTTCTAAACCTGTCAAATCTGTAATGTCCATTGATGCGGCGTTCAGGCTAACAACCTTCGCTATGTCCACTTCTGTAATAGGCACACCTTCTGGAACACCGATCTCTTCTCGGACAGCTTTTCGTAGATTTGGATCTGGTATCCATTCCTCGGCACCTTCTGCATAGACAAAAGCATTGTAGACAAACATGCCTATAACACACAAAAGTATTACCCAAATCGAGAACAATTTACACAATATTTCTTTCAGGGCCATAAGATAATCCCCTTACTCAAAACGCATTCGCAACAATGACCAAGTCCTGAATATTCACAACACCATCACCATTGAGATCGGGTTCTGCTTCGCCAAACGCATTCGCGACTATAACTAAGTCTTGGATATTTACAACACCATCACCATTAACATCGGCATTTACCTCAGCTTTCAGGTACATCTCACCATCTAAATCGGGAATAGTGTGTTCGATAGCAGTAATTCCACTTTCGACCCCACTTGATTTGACAGGAAGCTTGACGCTCTGCTCTCTCCCACTACGATTATAGACCACCCAGCCGTTAGTGAACTCTCGAATAAAAAGTCCATCAATACCTTCATAAAGTTGTCCCTTTTCACCGACGGGTTGTCCGAGATCGGCACCCCAAAAATTATGCCAATAATGCTCATGGTGATGAGGATGATATAATGTATCATGTTGCTCTCTGTGTCTTATCCAATATCTTGGATTTCTATGGAAAGCTGCGCCTTGATAATCCAAATAGGCACTATCATGTGGATGTGATTCACCCCACTGCACACCCATTGTATAAAGCTCATACCCGTCAGAATGCGTGAGGCTGAGCGTTGTTAGGAGTCTCATGTCGCGTAAGTTATTCGGACTTGTCGGCAGTTCGCTGCCTATCCCTTCTCCCTCGAAACAATTGATTTGAGGTTCTCGGAAATTTTTTTCCGCCCATAATAACGCATTTTCCATCTCCTTGAGCCCTTCATGATTGTAATTTTTACGCTGTCCCCTAAAAGTTTCCATGAAACTTCCATTGATATAAGGTGCGGTATTTTCGGTAACCGACAACCCGTTGACGAGTATCAGAAAATCATCACGGACACCAGCACGGATACCTTTCAGGATCTCTATACGCGCGTGTTGTTCTTCTTCGTAAGTCCGATGCCCGCCAAGAACGACCCCTTTCTCATTCCAGAAATCGAAAAAGATTCCGTCCCATAATCCACTTTCAGCAACCGCAATAACTTGATTAACTATTATTTTCTGCGCGAACGGATGTGTGAAATCAATGAGAATATCTGTATACCGTTCAGGCGGTGTTCCAAGGACTAACTCTCCGTTTTCAACGATAAAAGGAAAGTCATCACCATCATAAAGCTCTTTCAAATGCCATGAGTTAGGGTCGGTTCCTCTCATATCTATTTGGAGTAGAAATACCATGTTTGGATTGAGTTCAAGGAGTTCGTCTCGTTGTCTTCTTGCTTCAATGAAATTACCGGCAAATTGAACGTCAGTACCTGTCCGTTGGAAACGGAGTCCAAATGCCCTAGCGAACAACAGGTTGTGCGCCGCTGTCATTTCTTCGTATGACATATCAGGCGTGTTGACAAACCAGTCAGACCACGGTGAAAATATCGAAGGTCGGTTTCGCCCTTCAATTTTTTCTTGAATAGAGAGTTCCCCGAATGCTAAGGCACTCAAGAAAATAAAGAAAAAAATACTCAGAAATTTTTTCACTGTAAGTTCCTCCATTTGAGTAGGCCAACACCACTTTAATCCCTTGACATCCTCTGCGTAGATAAGCAGGCCAACAATGGGTAAAGCAATAACTGAACCCATAACGATCTGCAAAATATTTGTCTTATTATCATAAAATAAATCCCTTTTCAAACTATTTCTTTTCCGCTTCTAACTGCGCCTTTTGCCACCCATAATCCACATTGCCATCATAAAATTTATCGGGATGCTCAACTGCCCAAATCTGTTTATGGATTATCCAATTTTTAGGGTCCAATGCAAGTGCTTTCCGCCATTCTGCCATCGCTTCCGTCCTTTTTCCTATATCTAACAGGGTGAGTCCAAGTTGAAAACGCGCATTCGCTTCAATAACCTTTGGATTTTGCGATTTGTTGAGCGGTTTTAAATTATGAAGGAGGGTTGCGTTGTAGATGGGATCAGATAACCATTTTTCCAGCATCGTTATAGTTTCTTTTTTGGCAACGTTTATGTTGAAAGGCGATTTGGCCAATCGTCCTGCCTCGTCAATCATAACACCATAAGGAATCGCTTTGAGATTATAACTGTTGCCCAATATATTCTGTGAATCGACGAGTGTAACGAATTCAGCATTAGCCTTATCGTGCCATGGTCGCGCTACAGAAGCACCTTGTGCATCAATTGCAATGGAGACAAGGTTTAACTTATCACGATGTTTCGCGTAGAATTTCTGCCAACCCGGCAGCTGTCCACGGCATGCTCACCATGAACCCCAAATATAGAGAAGTGTCTTCTTTCCGCGAAAATCCTGCAAACGTCTCGGTGTATTGTCAAGGTCGGGTAACGTGAATTTAGGGGCGAGTTGTTCCGGGTAGACGACCTCTAATTCAGTTTCTGAGACATTGTAAATTTCAAAGCCGAACGGTTCAGTGATGCTTTCAAGTTTAGCGTAAGTAACGTTGTCAATATTGAATGCACTCTCACCAAATTGTAGCGGAACACACATCTCCAATTCTTCACCACCGCCGCAGATAACCACCATATCTCCGCCATCTGGGGTCTCAACCTTTAATCCTAACTGTTTGCAGACAGATTCTAACGGCACAAACCATGTGCCATTCTTGAATATTGGTGTTGAGGTAAATGTGACGGGTAGACTATCAATTGAAATTTGAAGTTTTTTGACAGGTGCTGCCTGCAATCCTACTGCAAAAGACAGCATCACACAAGTCGTAAATATGAGTTTCATCATGGCGTACTTCTCTCCCGATGTTGAGCGTCATAAATTAAAAATTCTATTATCTGTTCAGCGGTTTTAAGGGTGAGTCCAGAACCTGGCTTTTGCCGCATCTTATGCACATATTTTCGCCATTCTTCCGGTGTAAAGGTGGAATTAATTGGTCGTGCAACGGTATGGCATCGGCTACATTTTCGAGTAAACAATTCGTAAAGTTCTTGCATCTTCTGTGGATACTCGGAAACATCAATATAGTTTGGTCCTTTATCAGCAGGATATGTTTTAGCGGCAGAGCGTGGCGCGCGTAAGGCGAAAATCATCCCAATGCCTACCAGAAGGATAACACCTATTACTACAATCCAAACAATAGTCTGCTGCATGTTTTTGTAAACCTCAAACTCTGCTTGAGACTATCAGACAACTTCTTTCACCTTCTGTACGATAGCATTTGCACTGATGCCGTGACATTCCAATAACTCATCCGGTTTACCAGATCGTGGTATCCCTGTAACAGCAAGTTTGTGAACATAGACACCGTTAGTCGCAACAGCATCTAACACTGCATCACCTAAACCACCTTCAGGATAGTGGTCTTCAACGGTGATTAAGGTATTGTTCGTTTCGGAAGCTGCTGTCAGCAATGTTTCCGTGTCAATCGGTTTGATACAATACAGATCAATGATGCGGATTGCGATACCTTCTGCGGAGAGTATTTCATGTGCCTTTAAGGTTTCGTGTAGCGTAACGCCTGCTGTGACAACCGTTACTTTGTCTTCAGAACTTTGTCTTACGACTTTACATCCACCGATAGGGAAACTTTCATCGGCACTATAAAGAATAGAGGTTTTGGGGCGAGAGGTGCGGATATACACGATGCCTTCATGTGCAGCAGCTTCAGCGACAAGACGTTCGGCTGAAACAGCATCACTTGGGTATAGCACAACTGACTCTGGAATCGCGCGGAACATTGCGATGTCTTCTAAACCCATCTGAGAGGGACCGTCTTCACCGATTGAAACACCACAGTGTGAACCAGCATATTTGATATTCGCTTGTGAAATAGCGGACATCCGAATTTGGTCATAGGCACGCGATAGAAATGCTGCAAATGTAGAAACAAACGGAATTTTCCCTCGTTTTGCCAAACCGATTCCTGCTCCTACCAAATTCTGTTCTGCGATGAACATCTCAAAATAGCGGTTTGGATGGAGTTCCATGAACTGTTCTGCATAAGTAGAGTTTTTGGTATCGCCATCTAAAGCCACAACGTTGGGGTTTGCCGTGCCGAGTTTAGCGAGTCCAATGCCGTAACCGCCGCGTGTCGCCACCTCTTCATCGGATGGATAATTCGGTGGTTCACATTCCACAGCGGTAGAAACCTGTTTTTCTGCAGGATTTGGAGATTCAATCTGTAACGGAATATCCGATCGCAGCGGACCGAGTTCGGCTAAAGCCTTATCAAGGTCTTCGCCTTTAGAAACGGCTTTCCCGTGCCAATTATCTTCATCTTCAAGGAACGAAACACCTTTCCCCTTAAATGTCTTAGCCACAATCATTGTCGGTTTATCAGTTGAGGCTTTGGCTTTTTCCAACGCAGGTAAAATTTCATCAAAATCATGTCCGTCAATACCGATTGTTTGCCATCCAAATGCCTCAAAACGCTTGCAGTAGGTATCAATATCAAACGCATACATAGTACGTTGGCTCTGTCCGAGGGCGTTGACATCTACAATTCCGATGAGGTTATTCAACTGATAATGCGATGCTAAGGCAACTGCTTCCCATACACCGCCTTCAGCGGTTTCGCCATCACCAAGAAGCACATAGACACGATAATCAGATTTATCCAAGTACTTACCATTGAGCGCCATACCGAGTCCAAGCGATAGACCTTGCCCAAGCGAGCCTGTCGCTACCTCTGTCCATTCAAAACGAGGGGTAGGATGTCCCTCAAGAATGCTATCAATTTGCCGTAGTGTGATCAGATCATCTATTGGAATGATGCCTGCCTCAGCATAGGCAGCATAAAGCAGTGGCGCAGCATGCCCCTTTGATAAGATAAACCGATCATTGTTCGGGTTTTGCGCGTCTGCGCAATCATAGCGCATTGCGTGAAAAAAGAGAGCAGAGACGATATCTGCTGCTGAAAGACACGTTGTTGGGTGTCCGGATCCTGCCTCCGATGTAGAGACAATAGAGTGAATTCGTAAATTCGTCGCTTTCTGTTCGAGAAGATTCTTCAAGGTATTCACAAATTTCGCTTATCCTTCCTTTTTAAGTTTAAGAGTGTTTTGCTTTCAAAATTTCTGCGCGCCGTTGCGCCGATATAGCAAGGTAATGCTCTTGGCAGGTTTTTACAAGAGATTCAAAAGTCTTAATCGCTTTTGGAATGTCTTGCGTTTTGACATAAGCCTCTGCCTGCCAATACATAGATTTGGCAACGATCTCGTTTGCCACGGACCGTTTACCTTTCGTTTGCTTTTTTTCGTTTTTAATAGCTTCGGTAAATTTTCCTATTGCTTGTTCATAATTCTTTTCTTCATAGTAGGCCCTAACTGCTTCTGCGTAGGCAAAGTTATTTTCTTCCTGTGAATTAAAAGGTGCTATTTCCACACGTTCCTGTTCTAAAACTAATGAGGAAGATTCTTCCTCAAGTTCATCTTCTTCATCATACTCACTTTCCGATTCTTCTGGTTCCGGCGATTCATAAGCCACTGCATCAGAATCTTCCTCATCGGTGTCGTCATTAAAACCTAAAGGATCAAACTCATCCTCATCAGTAATATTATTATCGCTATCTTGATCAAAAGTATCTATTTTTTCTTCGTCAAGTTTGAAATCCATTTACTTCTCCTCAGTTGTAATATCTTTTTACACATAATTTAGTGTCGAACTACCTCAAAAGCCTTCACTGCAGCGTAAAAGTAGTTGTTTTATGTGGTATAAATGGCTACACTGTTTCAATTTCGAAATAAAACATACATATTTATATCATATCAAATTTAAGTGGTTATGTCAAGAAAAACCCAAGAATAGCTCTGAAAAAGAGTTGACATCAGTAGTTTTTCAATCTATAATAAATACGAATATCATCACAACTATAAGGGATTTCCCTATCTATCCTTGAAAAGAAATGGACATGAAACGAATAGAATTTATTTTTTTTATAATTGTAATCTTTGGTGTTCAACCGCTGTTTGGGCAGTTGCCAGATTCGCAAACGGAGCCTTCTTCTCCACCTACGCAAGAAGAAAAACCTGTGGAGAACGATGAACAGAAAACGGAGGACGTTTCACCATCAACACAAGAGGTGTCTTCGGAAAACGAGAAACAGAACACCGAAAATGCGTTGCCACCTACTCCTGAAGAAATCTCTATAGATAATAACAAACAGGATACGATGCTTGAAAAAGAAAAAGTAGAAACCGAAGAAGCATCTGACCTGTCTGATCCTGCACTGCCGAAGTGGCAAGGGAGACAGCGGATTTTCAAGCTTGTTAATGATTATCAGTTAAGAACTGATGATGTCATAACAACGCTTGTCATGATTGCCGGTGATGCGGCAATACAAGGCACAGTAACAGGAAATATCTTAGTAATCGGTGGAGATGTTGCGCTTGCACCTGGTGCTCAGGTGAAAGGAATGCTACGAGTAATTGGAGGGGAAATAACCGGGAACCTTGAATCGGCAAAGAATTCCAGCGCGAGTAACCATTGGAGAACCTTACCAGCTATAGCGGATGTGTTGATGCGTCCTCATACCGTTTGGGATATTAGAAAGCATAGAAATTTTCGGTTGACTACTCTAAAATTTGCGCTTCTACTTTTGACATATTTGTTAATTACACTGGCATTCCCGAGACCGATAAATGCGATAAGTTCGCTGTTGACCCGTAGACCTATTGAGTGTATTCTATTTGGCATCCTAATGTTTGTTGTTATTCCAGCAGTTTTTGTGGTCCTAATACTTTCTATTATAGGGTATCCGTTCTTGTTGCTATGTATTTGCCTTTTGGTGCCGCTGGCGTTATGTGGAAAAGCTGCAATTTTTTTTACACTCGGGAGCACACTTCTCGCTGGACGTTTGAAACCGCTTGCAGTGATTTTTGGCTTTATTCCCTACTTTATGGCAACTGAAATCCCACATGTGGACTGGATAGCCTTTCTTACTTTCAATGGTATTGGTATTAGTCTTTGTATACTGGGAGTTTTGAGTGCCATGTCATCACAAAGTCAGGGTAAGAATATTCACTGGTCTGAAAGGGTGCGCTAATAATGCATCTTGAATCCCCTATTTTTCTCGGTCTATTCCTCATATTGCCGCTGTTGATAATATATCTATGGTGGATACAGAAAAATGCAACTTTGTCTGCTATTCGCTTCGGTGAACTTGATAGTATCCGACAAATTCCAAAAACTCTTTCGCTCAAACTGCTGCCATTACTCAAGGTAATAAGGTTCATCGTAATTGCCCTTCTGATCTTCACCCTTGCCCGACCACAACTAACCGAAAGTCAAGAGCAGCGTTTCGCTGAAGGTATTAATATTTTCTTGGCACTTGATGTATCTGAAAGCATGCGCGCAGAGGATTTTAAAGACGCTAATCGGCTTCAAACAGCGAAATCAGTTATCCAAGGTTTTCTAAGGAACCGTGAAAGTGATAGGATTGGATTAGTCGTTTTTTCTGGGGAAAGTTTCACACTTTGTCCGCTTACACTGGATTATCCAATATTGATAGAATTACTTGATGACGTGGAAATTGCTATGGGAGGTCAGTTACAAGATGGCACGGCTATCGGCGATGCAATTGCAACTACTACACATCGGTTACGAGATTCAGAGGCAAAAACCAAAATAGTCATTCTTCTGACAGACGGGGAAAACAATGCTGGTACAATTGACCCTGGGACAGCAGCATCGTTAGCACAATCCTTTGGTATTCGGGTTTATACCATCGGCATGGGTAAAGAAGGTGGTGCCCGTATTCCTTATGAAGATACTACATTCGGAAAGCGATATCGAGAGGAATTAACCTATCTTGATGAGGACACACTCAAGTTAATTGCTAACGCTACTGGCGCACGTTATTTTCGCGCTACGGACGTACAATCGTTAAAATATACCTATGCAGAAATTGATAAACTTGAAAGAACACAATTTCAGGTTGTTAACTATACTGATCACAAAGAATTGACAGCGTATTTTCTAATACCTGCAGCCCTTCTGTTAGGACTTGAAATTCTATTGAGCAATACGGTTTTACGGAAAATTCCATAATACCCTTACATTTCCAATCATTTTGTAGGAGATCATAATGAAAAACATTATTGCATGTAACTTAGGTAGTTATCGGCAGTTTGGAGCGAATGCTTATGAGCATTTGGCAGAAATCGGTTTGACTAATGTTGAAATCGGAGCACCTTCGGCTGATGCGGTTAATACAGTACAGGAAAACTTGAAAGCGCACGGACTTACCGCTACAAGTTTAACCGGCAGTTGCGATGTGAAATCGGACACGGTTGTTAAGGATTTTCAACCGACGTTAGAAACCGCAAACGAGATGGGTGTGAAGGTTATTTTTGTTAGCGTTCACGCAGGAGATGCAGACCGAAACGCTGTATACGACCGTCTCCGTGCTATCGGTGAAAATGCTGAGCCGTTAGGTGTTAAAGTCTGTTTAGAAACGCATCCCGATATGGCGCACAACGGTGGCATCGCGCTTGAAACGATGAAAGGTGTTAACCATCCGAATATCCGTATCAACTTTGATACCGGTAACGTCTATTACTATAATCATAATGTAGATGCTGTTACAGAGGTCAAGAAGATTGTTGAATATGTCGGTGCTGTCCATCTTAAGGATACGAATGGTGGTTATCGGACGTGGCATTTTCCAACCCTCGGAGAAGGTGTAGTTGATTACAAAGCCGTATTTCAGACATTGAATGATGCCGGTTTCTATGGCCCCTTCACAATGGAATTAGAAGGGATTGAAGGTGAAAACCTTGATGAAGCAGGCGCTAAGGCTCGCGTGGCTGATTCACTGCAGCATCTGAAAGACATTGGAGTAATCTGATGGATACGAATCTCTGTGTCATTCGACTCGGTGATGGAGAACGCGTTGGTGATACACTCGGAGAAATCTTGGATACCCCAGATATGACAACGATCGGACCCTTTGCTGTATCTAAGGAACATCCGACTAAGCTTCACTTTCACGATTTCGATGAGTATTGGTATTTTACGGAAGGCACAACAACTGTGACACTCCGAACCGCTGACGGACAGTCTCAATCCTACCGGATTAGTCCAGGGGATTTAGTTGTCACTCCCAAGGGTGTGGAGCATGGACACATTCCAGACGATGTTGTCAAAGGTGTGCAGTGGGTGAGTGTGATTCATCCGGATGCGCGCCGTGGGCATTTGCACCGAGAATTCCCATCGGTATAAAGTTGTAGGCATATCTCGTTGTGTCGTAACACGGATAGCAGAAAATGAATACAACAATTTTTACCAAACGTGAAATTAAACAAACGCTTCTTAGTCATCAGAACACGCTGAGAACATACGGTGTGAAACGCCTTGGACTTTTTGGGTCCTATGTTAAAGACGCTGCTCATAGCGAAAGTGACATCGATCTGCTTGTAGAACTTGAGGAAGTGTCATTTGATCAATATATGGAGCTCCGTATTTTTCTTGAGGACCTATTTCAGAAGAAGATTGACCTCGTCATCGCTGATTCGCTTAAACCACGTTTGCGCCCACGCATCAAAAAGGAAGTTGAGTATGTCGCAGGACTTTGACATCTATCTTGAGGATATATTAGAGGCAATAGATAGGATTCAAGAATATGTACAGGATGTTACACGCGAGACCTTTGAAACGGATCGGATGCGGATTGACGCGGTCGTCCGAAACCTTGAAGTCATTGGTGAAGTTGTTAAACAGGTGCCTGATTCCGTTTGAGAAAAGTATCCAAGTGTCGCATGACGGAAGATTGCTGGGTTGAGAGACATCCTCATTCACAAATATTTTGATGTCAACCTTGAGATTGTCTGGGGTGTGGTGCAATCAAATATTCTGATTTTGAAGACAGAAATCCAACAGATCCTTAAGGAGAAAAGCGAATAATTCTATAGCGCACGCTCATTAAGAAAGGCGGAATTATGTCAACACAAAAACATCCGCTGCCCTTGCGGCGGTTAGGGCGCACAGAGTTAGATGTCACATGCCTCAGTATGGGCGGTGCAGGTATCGGTAGAGGGGAGATTACTGATGATGAGGCAATTGAAGCAGTACGTCGTGCCATTTCATTAGGTATGAATTATCTTGACACTTCACCGCTATATGGTGAAAGCGAAAGGCGGGTTGGACTCGCACTTGCAGATGGGTGGCGTGAGAAGATTTTCCTTGCTACGAAAACAGGCACACATCCGAAATGGCGCGGTGATTATAGTGCTGCTGGCACTCGACGAAGCGTTGAAAATAGCCTCCGACTGTTGGGGACTGATTATCTTGATGTTTGCTTAGTGCATGACCCGTCAAGCATGGATCCGGTTGTT
The DNA here is from genome assembly GCA_965219695.1 of Candidatus Poribacteria bacterium. Taxonomy (GTDB): domain Bacteria; phylum Poribacteria; class WGA-4E; order WGA-4E; family WGA-3G; genus MSPOR6. The sequence goes on from CBDCOJ010000031.1 coordinate 738,435, forward strand.
GCAAAAGGTGGTGCATTAGATGAATTGCAGCGGATGCGTGAAGAAGGATTGGTTAAATTTATTGGACTCGGTGTCCGAGAACATGAATTCCATAAAATTGCCATAGAAACTGGAATCGTTGATGTCATCCTAACCCATTTGGATTATACGTTACTGAGCCAAACTGCAAATGAGTGGTTACTATCCTTTGCTTATGACAACGACATTGGCGTCATCAACGGCAGCCCTTTGGGAATGGCATTACTGACTGGACTTGAACCGGATGTTGGAAACAGATCACCTGAAGCCAAAAAAGCACACCAACTTTGGCAGTGGGCAACTGACAACAATTTGAGTCTGCTGAATCTTGCCATCCAATTTTCCCTACGTCAACCGTTAATTGCAACAACCTTGACAGGTTCTAAAAATGCAACAGAAGTCAAACAGAATTTCGCTGCTGCCACAACATCTGTTTCTGATGATGTGTGGAAACAACTACAAACGCTCTTGTAGGAGAAGATTTAATGAAATTTCAGGGAAAGGTTGCTTTGGTAACTGGTGGAAGTCGCGGTATAGGAAAGGCAACCGCTCTCAAACTTGCTGGAGAAGGTGCGACCGTTGCCGTACACTATTCTCGATCGGCTGCTAAAGCGGAAGCGGTCTGCAAACAGATTGATGCTTTGGGACAGAAAGCAATACCTGTCCAAGCAGACATCTCAGACAGAGAAGCAGTAAATAGTATGGTTACAACGGTGACAAAAGAACTCGGCACAATTGAATTGCTTGTGAACAATGCAGGTGATGTCGGCGATATGACGTTCGACGAACTTACACCTGAACATTGGGATAGAATCGTAGCGATTAACCTGACCGGACCCTTCAACGTGTTATGGGCAGTCAAACCGGGGATGATCAAACAACAGTTCGGACGTATCGTCAATGTGTCATCAATTGCAGCATTAGCAGTCCGTCCGAATCAACTGCCTTACGCGGCGGCGAAAGCCGGCGTTATTTCTCTGACGAAATCGTGTTGTGGACCACTTGCACAGCACAATATCCGCATCAATTCAGTAGCACCAGGGGCAATCGCCACAGATATGTTGAGTGAAGTATCGCCAGAAATGGTAGAACAACTCCGCTCTACGACACCGCTTGGTAGACTCGGTGAACCAGAAGAGATGGCAAACGTAATAGTGTTCCTTTTGAGTGAGGAATCGAGTTTTATGACGGGTGCTACTGTGATTGCCAGTGGAGGGCGTATCCTCATACCGTAATTACCAGTTCTGTTTCTCCAATTTCCAGATCGAAAGCAACATACGTCTGTTTGCCCTCACAGAGAAACGTGTCCCTTTGAAAGTCGCGCCGAGAATGAACCTTACGCAAATCTCCACCATCAACCTGAATATAACGTATTGGCACATCAATGGTTAACGTAAAGTTTGCTGTCGGGAATTGCGTGGAAAGATTTACCTTCTGTAGTTCTTCAAGGACTGTGATTTCTGTAAATTCACGCGCCATCCAATAGTGTCCAATTTCCGAGTTCTTCATCCAAATCGTTTTCGTTCCATCAGGGTCGTAATCATCCAATCGTGATTTGACGGTTTTCAATACATCAAACCCACATTTTTCTCCATTGAAATAGAAACCGGGCCAATGTCCTACGAGGACACATGGTAACTCCTTTTCAAGAATTGGAGGTAACCGACCATCTTGTAAGTCTTCTGTAATAAACTGATCGGCCTTTCCCAAATCATAGCCTGTCCACCCACCAAACCAATCACCAGCACATGCAACAATACTGGCAATAGCGATCCCCTTCTCTTTTTCAACGTGCCAGATAGGCACATCTGGCAGTTCATCATGTTTAAGCCAAAGAAAGTAGAAGGGACGGGGATTTTTATTAACTTCCTGTGATGCGGTTAAAACTGCTTGCGAGTATGCAGCCTCTTGTCGTTTTCCGAATGCGCCGGGACTCGTCACACCTTCACACGGAATACCGACATTATTAAGCATTTCCATCGCTGTGATAATATAATCTGTCAGTCTATTGTCAATAGGTGGATTAACCCATTCAACTTGTTCCCACTCTTCAGTCAACGCAAACGTTTCTAAATCAACAACAGCAGTGTGGGTTAACATTTCCGGTGTTAAATCAAAGTTTGGCCAGATAATTTCTCTATAAATTCGCAGCCACGATTGATATTCGTGTGTTGGACTTTTTTCTACAACTTGGGCGGGAAACCCTTCATCAACGCGCCCGACTCCTGCGGGATAAGGAATAAGGCTAAATTTGCCTTTCACACCGTTTTCCCAGCACCATTCTGCCCACTCCCATGCAAAATCCGCGGGAATTGTTGGCGGTATTTTTTTATGTTGCGCCGCATCACCTTCCCATCGATCAGGAGGCACATTCGGTTGGTGTCGTGTTTTCCATGCATGCCTTTGCTGTATCCAATAGTAGGTGAGATTGATTACCGGACACGAATCGTCAACAATAAGGGATAATGGAGTTCTAAGAAGCGGATTGCAGATAGTGACGTTCATTCTTTTCTGATTCTATGATCCAGTTTCATTGGTAATTTGTTCAACGTATTTTCTGATGTAAGACACATCATCTACCCACAACCCTTCAACTCCATTCTTCAACGCCCAAGCAACATCTTGAAATGTTTGAATAAAACCAGCTTCAACAATAATTCCATTTGCACGCAACTCATTTACTTGCCGCGGAATAGAACGGGTCAAAAAATTATAGATTCCAAAATGATTGATTTTGCTCCAACCGAAGATGATACGGTTTGCATCAATCTCAGTGGCTGCTTTGAGATAATTTACCATCGGATTGATTAAAATGGCGCTTGTTTGGATCCGGGGTTCTAATCGCTTAGCTTCCACAAGCAATTGTTTCTGTTTCTTTAAGTAAAAGGTGAGAATACTGACGAGATGAACAACATCAAAGTGATGAATGCGTTCAATGATGATAGGGAGGAGTTCTGGTGTGTCCGATTTCGGTTCAACAAAACACGGCATTTGGTTTTCCCGTGCAAATCTGAGTGCGTCATCAAGGTGAGCAACAGGTTCATCTGAGTTTTGTGACTTTAACTGCTGTACTTCTTTCCAGTTTAATTGACTGAGGGGAGTCGTGCATCCAGTGGCTTCGCGAATATCATCTCGGTTAAAGTCGACGTGAATCAGCACAGGGTGCTTATCTTGGGTGAGGCAGACATCACATTCAAATCCATCAGCACCATCTGCAAGTGCTTGTTTAAAGGATGCAAGTGTGTTTTCGGGTGCGCGCCCCATGCCACCGCGATGTGCCAAGAGTTGAATGTTCATTATCAATTGCTCGATTGTCAATCAATGTTTGGTGAGTATTCACCCGAGTTTCGCAACGCTCTTCTCAGATTTACCAATTCAAGACGATTCATGTTTAACGCATCAACTGTTGCCCTGCCCGTTCGTGTCTGTCCTATAATAATGAGAAAATCTTCACTCCACATAAAATGTCTATGCCAATGTTTTTGACGAGGACTGAAAAGCGGACGCGTTGACCTGTCTGCGGGTCCTGTGCGTGTGTTTTTGCATGCTTGTGGTTGTTACAACGCGAACATGCCTACGCTAAATTGTCTAATGAATTAGTTCCACCAGTTTTTTGAGGAATGATGTGTTCACAATGAAAAGAAGAGGTGGCGAAATTGTCAGGTGTTCTGCAATATTCACAAAATCCTTTCGCACGTTCTTGAACTTGTCGGCGTATACGAGCAGAAATACGATCAGTGGACATCATCCTTTATTATATTCCTGCCTTTTGGTTTTCGAATGAATTACTTGAGAAATAGATTCATAATAATCGGGTTCATCATGCTGGGAAATATGTAGTCCATATTCTGAGAGAATTTCGCTTGCTGGCTTTTCCCAACGGTGTACTAAGATAGCAAGTGCTTCAAGACGTTTGACATTCATTTCTGCCAACTTTGTTAAAAAATCCTCATATTCAACCGTTTCGTCATCGCATAAATCTGTATCCTCTCGCTTAAGTCGCAATTCCCAATAACGTAGATTTTCTTTGTCGGGTAAACGTGTGTTTTTCTTGATAAATGCTATTATCTCATCATCCGATGCATCAGGATCGACGTTTTCATCTACTCTGCTCTCCTGCTGTTGCTGCCATTCTACCAATTTCTTGGTGAATTCATCCAATTCAACTGGTGATAGTTGTTTAACGCTATTCAACAAATGTTCTACTCTTAGTTCGGTAGGTGTATCAACGGTAGACATTATCGTTCCTCCGAGGATGTATGGTAGTCAAGATTCAAAATCGTTTTAGTTTTGGCTTGTATATCACAAGTTTAACACAGATTTCTTGGGGTTGCAAGTCGTTCTGTATGGCTGAAATAATGGTGCTATTCTTCCTTCTTTTTATGCCACATCCACTCAAAATTATCCTGCGGTTGAAACCCTAAAATCCGCTTCGTTTTCGCATTTGAGAATTGCTGATGCGGCAAATCCGCAAAAATATTGAAAATCTCACACTTTGATGGCAGTTCTTCCAGATCAATTTCCAGTCCTAATCGAAACGCCTCACCCGCATCTCGCCAACTGACAGAAAATGGGTTAAGGTCGACACCTTCTGCTTCATAGTCAAGTTCTCGAAAACTGAGGAACAGATAGCAGAGAACATAAATGTCGTAATTCTCGGTAAAGACTTTACAGATTTCCTGCCCAAGCCCTTTCGTCAACGGATAGAGTCCTGTGCTTGTCTTTGGTGGAACATCTGGGTTAATCTCGTAATCCCAATTTGTATAATCATCACCTTGTATGGTGAAATGCGGACCGGTATTGATAACACGGCGGATACCGTGTTTGATAGCAGCACGCATCATGTTATAGGATCCGCGCGTGCTAACATCAAATGCTAACTGCCGGTCATCCCGAAGCACTGAGCAGTTGATAATAGTATCCATCCCCTCTGCTGCTCGTAAGACTTGATCTAATGATCCGACATCAATATGCATAGATTCATGTTTTGTGTCAAGCTCATTTATGTCCGTTACGCGTAGGGTGTAGTAGGGTTCTAATGCCTTAACAACATGTGGACCGAGGTATCCGTTACCACCTAATATCAGAACTTTCATTGCCTATCTCCTTGTGTTATGAGTGAAACACGGAATGTGCTTGTTATTGTGTCGGTGGCACAAATTGTGGGGCGAATTTTAGGTGTCCCTTTGCATTACCGATAGCAAAGCGGGAACCGGGAAACTCTGACTGAACATGAAAGATACCCCATCTTGACGGTGCATCAATTGCGCCTTGAAATGCTGCGACGGCATCATCCATTCCAAGCCACATGGAATTGAATTCTGCTTTAGCTGCTTCTTCAGTAGTGATAATAGTACCGAGTCGAAGACATGTTACATGAATTTTCCCTTCTCGCGCAAATTCTCGGCACGTAAATTCACCGAGATGTTTTGCAAGCACCAAACCATCAATGCTGGGACGCGGTCTCCAATTCTCTTTAACGGTCCAATCTTCACCGTGTTGTTCAAACAGACGGAGTGTGCTGGCATAGATGAAGTGTTGGACACCTTCTGCAGATGCAGCCATCAACAAGTTATAGGTGCAACGCGTCTGATAATCAATCTCAAAGTTCTCTGGTTCGTCGGATTTTGCCTTAAGTTCGGGCGGTGTTTCTGCGATATGGACAATAGCGTCCATGCCTTTCACCAATTCATTTGTAGACTCGTCGTGTCCTAACGCACTCTGCACAAACTCACATCCATGTAAATTGGTGGTTTCAACAGGTTGAAGTTCCGTTAGTCGAATCGTATGTGATTCAGATGCAGATTTTGCTAATTTGCGCGCCAATTCGGAACCTGCCGAAGTAATTAAAACATTCATAAAATTTCTCTCTCAAAATTTGGGTTGTTGATTTTACAAAGCCTCTTGAATTTTCGCTGCAATGTTACTTATCTCTTCAATATTTCCTTCACTTCTCGGTTGCCAAAGTGGCTGCAACGAATCTGTTTCCCATCGAGGAATGAGGTGCAAATGGAAATGGAAAACTGTCTGAAATCCAGCTGGTTCGTTATTTTGGATCAAGTTGAGACCATCTGGATTTAACGCCGCGCGGATCGCTGTAGCGAGTGGCACCACGGCTTTCATAATTTTACTGGCTACTTCTGCGGGTATATCAAAGATATTCCGATAGTGTTGTTTGGGTATAACTACTAAATGTCCGGGATTCGCTGGGGCAATGTCCATAAAAGCGAAAATGTTTTCGTTTTCATATACTTTTGCAGAGGGAATTTTGCCTTCAGCAATCGCACAAAAGATACATTCCATTAATTCGTATCCTCGCAAGAATTTTGGGTAATTTTAGCAAATTTAGGGTTGCATATCAACAACAAAGATGGAGTAGATTCTACAGAGGCGTCCAATTTCCCTTTTTTTCCGTTCAAGTTGTAATGCCGAGATTCGGAGATTACTACCACTAAAAGTATACCGTACGGTATACTTTTTTATACCACGGTATATTTCTTAAATTCGCTATAAACTCACTCTATGCTTGGGTTTAGAATGATTTTTTATTATTTTATTAATTTTAAATTTAGGACTTCAGCACCTTTCCCGACTTTTTTATAATTATGGCAAAATTGGTATATTTGAGCAGCATCCTAAGTTTCCTGTGTGCTTGTAACTTGTTGGATTCTCTGCCATTTTTTGTTAAGTAATTTCAGCATTTTCTCCTACCTGTTTTGTGTGGGTTTGTGGTTTGGGTGTTTTAGGGATCCATTTTGTGTTCGTACTGATATTATACCCGATTTTGTGTGGTGATCAGAAGTTTTTGGGAGTTTTGAACAATAAATATCCAATATATTTCCAATAAGTTTGCCGGAAAAGTTGGATGTTGATATATTTTTACATCTCGGCTAAGCGCGGAATTTGTTTTCAGCATGGCGGTTGACGTGGATTTTTGGAGTTTTGGTAAAGGAAGAATTATTGGAGAATTGAATGGTTCTGTGGGTTCTATCATTAGGCTTGATTATTGGATAGGGGTGTGATAAAATGCCGAAAATGGAAGCAAGTCAAAAATCCTACACTCTTATTCATAAAGACAAAGAGACTGAAGCGCGCGTTGGCAAACTGCATACGAGCCACGGGGTTGTGAATACCCCGATTTTTATGCCTGTCGGCACACGCGGCACTGTGAAAGCATGCACACCCCAAACCTTATCCGCACAGATTCTGGCAGAAATTATCCTTGCGAATACCTACCATCTTTATCTCCGCCCTGGACATGAGATTGTCCAAGAGGCAGGCGGTTTGCATCAGTTTATGGGATGGGATAAACCTATATTAACTGATAGCGGTGGATTTCAGGTTTTTAGCCTCGGTCCGTTGCGAAAGATCGCGGAGGAGGGTGTCACGTTCCGTTCTCCGATAGATGGCACAGAAAGGTTTATCAGTCCTGAACGTTCCATTGAAATCCAGAATGCACTTGGCGCTGACATTATCATGGTATTTGATGAATGCCCTGCCCTGCCAAACGAATATGAATACCTCAAAAATTCAATGGAAATGACGTTGCGTTGGGCGGAACGCAGTAAGAAAGCGCATGAGAATCCGAATCAATTGCTATTCGGAATTGTACAGGGTGGGATGGAACGTGATCTCCGCTTTGCAAGTGTGGAAGGCACGGTATCGCTTGATTTTCCGGGATACGCTATCGGCGGGTTGAGCGTTGGTGAAGAGAAGGATTTGATGTATGAGATGTTAGCATATACTGCGCCTCACCTACCGGACGATAAACCGCGCTATTTGATGGGTGTCGGCACGCCTGAAGATTTGGTTTATGGTGTCCGCTGCGGTATTGATATGTTTGATTGTGTAATGCCGACCCGAAACGCACGCAACGGTTCACTCTTTACATCTGAGGGCATTGTCCGAATTAAAAACGCAAAATACACGCGTGATTTTAGTCCTTTGGACCCAGCATGTAGTTGTTATACTTGCCAAAATTTCACACGTGCCTACCTGCGGCACCTGCATGTTGAAAATGAAATACTCGGTTCGCAGCTGCACACGTTGCACAACTTGCATTTTTATGTTAGTCTGATGCGTGGGATTCGACGTGCTATCTGTGATGGTAGTTTTGCGGCGTTATCTGCTGACGAACCGGATATTGGTGCATTGGTGAAGTTAGGACAACCAACCGAGGATGTTGGTTAGTGTTAGTTGAGGACGTTAGGATTGTACCATCCTAAATTCCACTCAAAAGCGTTTGCCATATTATCCCAAACAACTCTAATGTGTCTCGTTCTTCCGTTGATGTTCAAGGAACTGGGAGTGGTATAGGTTTTTTGGCTTCCAAACTGTGTTGTTCGTTCTCGCTTTGTGGTTGAAGGAACTGCCGGTAAAAATCTATCACAACATTTTTACAGAACTCGTCAAGTTGATCCAGGGTTGGTTCGGTAACCGGTTTATAGAAACCAGCAACCCCAACATGATCTTGAGAGTAAAAGCATACACCTATTTTTGCAAAGGTTAGATCTGTTCCATTTTCGCGTGGTCGATAGAATATTTTGAATACTATCTGTATAAAATGCGACCACGCGTTTTGAATATCATTCTCAACAATCTTAACATCACCGAGTTCTACTAACATCTGTTCCATATATTTTTGTATCGTCTCTCTAAATTGAGTTGTCTCATCTTTACTTTTTGAGAAGGGGCGTTTAGCGTCTTCTTGATAGGGAGAGGTAACCTTGACAACAACAAGATGCTTATTGTCAACTTTCGATTTTAGGGGTTTAGAACGATACTCAGTGTACGTTACATCAACATTATCATCGTTAGATTCCATTATTTATGATAACTCCTTCTATAAATAGAATAGATGGTCTGCACTAAAACAATAACTTTTTGATGTGGGTTATTCTTCATGAATTTCGATCTTTATTTCCATTTTAAGCCACTTATCCCAACCACGATTGCACGCGTAGTGTTTTATCACATCCTCCGCCATGCGAATAATGGCGTTTTTAGTATCCTCATCTACGTTTTCGGTGAATGTGAACTTTACCAACACCGTATCAGAATCTCCGGTTTTAGGAACAAACATTGCATTTAACCCAATTTCTTCAGTCCGCCACTGGAAAAATCCTAAGCTATTGAGTTCTACACAGAGCCATTCTATACGCGTCGGTGTATAAGCCTCTGCGCCACCACTGATATTTTCGTTTGCGGTTTTTTTGTCTTTCTTCTTTTTTGATGGCATGGGTATCTCCTTCTTATAAAGCGAACACCTTGCAGCACAAAATGCCTACATCCTCAAAAGTGATAGTAAAACGCTTAAAGGAGTATAGCATGAACAAGCAAATTAAACAAACCCACCTTTCGGTGGGTTTACAATGTTTTTTTAATTGCGGGGTTTATCGTCTCCCCGCAGGACGTGCGTTACCCCTGGCAACCCTACCACAGAGACAGGAGTCGAACCTGCTTCAGAGTAACGCAAACTCAAAATGTCCGCACACTTTAAAATGGTTAGCGTTTTAAAAACTTTGACAAGACATTTTTAGGAAAAACTCTCTTGAGGACTATTGTATCATAAAAAACTTAAGTTTTTCTATACAAAATCGAACATCCGCTTCATCTTAATTTGGGGTCGTGAGATTCCACAAGAACACCGTACCATCACTACTACGACTAGCGAGAGTTTTACCGTCCGAAGAAAATGTTAACGAGCCAACCCAATCGGTATGCCCTTCAAGAGTAGATAATTTATTGCCTGTAGCAATGTCCCATAGGTGAATTATTCCATCCCTTGTCCCACTTGCCAGCATTTTGCTATCAATGGAGAATGCCAGAACACTGCAGTACTCTTTTTGCCCTTTAAGAGAACTCAGTTGCTTGCCTGTAGCAATATCCCATAGGTGAATTATTCCATCTTTGCTTACACTTGCAAGCATTTTACGATTTTCAGAAAATGCTAATTTCTGAATTTTCTCTGAAGAAAGACTCAACAGTTCAGTGCCGGTACTTGCATCCCAGAGTCGAATTGTGCCGTCGTCACTTCCACTTGCAAGCATTTTTCCATTAGGTGTGAATGCCAGCGCGTTAATATTATCTGTGTGTCCTTTGAGAATAAAATGCAACTTTCCATCAGGAACTTCCCATAAAAGTATGGAAAATCGATTATCCTCGGTAGGTCGTTGTTCATTATCAACCATAACCCCCATTAGTTCCGGATCCTTTCTGTTAGGATCATTTAAAACTTTGGCAAGCATATAACCATTCTGAGAAAACACAAGTGGTCCACCCATTGATGTGCCAGACGTATATGTAGACTCCTGTCCTGGAAGCAAAGTATGCGATTCAACAGGAAAGTCAGAAAGTTTACTCCAGTTACGTGCATCCCATAAACTCAACGAACCGAGTACACTTTCCTTAGTAGAAGTCTTACGGACCTGTTTCTTAAAACTGAACCCTCCTGAACTAATCGCTGTCCTGCCATCAGGTGAAAATGCCAAAGCCGATATCTGTGTATCAGAGTCTATACGTTTTGAAGTTTGAATAAAGTTGCGTGTATCCCACAACAAAATTGTCTTACCATGTTCGCCTACCAAAGTGCTGCTATCAGGCGAGAATACTAACGCACCATATACGCTCGTATGTCCAGTTGAAAAAGAAGACATTTCGTTGCCAGTGTTAACATCCCAAGTTCTTATAATTCCGTCTTGATTTGCCCCTATGATTGTCTCAAAATTTGGTGAAAATGCAAACACATGTCTTGAGGTGTCTAATTTTTCTCCAAGCGTGGTGTGAAATGTCTTAGTCGCAACATCCCATAACTTTATTTCCCCTGACCTTGCCTGACAAATCAAGGTTTTACTATCTTTAGAGAACGAAAGTATACTATCAAGACTCGGATTTTTCAAAATTCTCACTGATTCTCCAGTTGTAGAATCCCATAAATAGAGCGGCCCATTAAGAGGCTGAGCAACAAGAAGATTTCCATCAGGTGAAAATTCCAACCTCTGAATAGGTTGATCACCAACTTGAAGTGTTTTTAGATGCCGTCCAGTAGTTACATCATCTACCCGAATTTTACCATCATCGTACCCGAGTGCCCACATACCTTTGCCGTTCTTTATATCAAGATATAAGTCAGCAGTAAAAACGAAATTTCCAAGAAAGGATCTCAGGGCTTTACCAAGGCCGCGTGAAGATGCCGCACGCAATTCTTTTTTTGCATCTGTAGTGACATCCCATAAACAAGCTGTACCATCATGATATACACACAAGAGGGTCTTGCTGTCTTCAAAGAATCTTAGTGACTCTAACCGTCCATCAAATCCGTTGAAGGATTTTAAAAGTTTTCTGGAGGATATATCCCACAACAAGATTTTCTCACGCGTTCCAGTTGCCAAGGTTTTACCGTCTGGTGAAAACGCTAAAATATCTGCTCTTGTTGCATGATTAGTAAGCAGTGAAAGTTCAGCACCGGTGCGAGCATCATAGACCCAAACACCAGTAGCACTTCCAACAGCAATTTGAGTTCCGTCTGGTGAAAAACTTATATCATTTATGCTCCCTTTGCTGAGACGTGCTTTTGCCTCTTTGGGTAAACCCCACTGCGTATAGTCTCCTTTGTCTGATACTATCTTATTTGATTCTTGACCGGTTCCATCATTTCTGCCCGAATTTTCAGAACGGACTCCTAACTGATTTCGGATATCTGGTGTTGCCTCAAGATTCATCACAACAGGGGCATCAATGAGTTCCACCGCTATTTCAGACTGGGAGTCCAGACTATAGGGTTGTTGGAAACGAGTTAAGTGTTGGCTGCCTAATCCGAGCATCAACACAATCAAAAGCGCAGTTGACGCGCCTATCGCCCACGGTATAAACGGTTTACTCCCTGATGGTGCAGCGGGTTTGATATGTTCGACCTTTTGCATGATATTGTCAGTAAGGTTTGGGGATAGTTGGAAGTTGCTAAGTGCCTCTCTAATCATCGGTTCCTCCTTTTTCAGGCGTTGCCGTGCACGATGAAGACGGATCTTGATCGCACTCGTAGATACACCTAAAAATCGACTAATCTCTTCGATCGTCATTTCACCTAAATAGTGGAGTGTCATCACCGTACGCTCACTCTCTTTCAGTTTTGCAAGCAGCTTTTTCACCACCTCGCGTTGTGCCTCTATCGTAGTTTTCGCGTGTTCCTCTGCGACATATCGAGAATATGCTGACTCATCTATCCACTCGGTGTCAGCGTCTTCTAACGATTCAGTTTCAATACGTTTCTTACGAAGCCATGAGAGACATTGGCGAGTTGCGATTACATAGAGCCAACCAGAGAACTGATTTGGATCTTTCAAAGTTGACAGTTTTTGATAGACTTTCAAGAAGGTGTCCTGCGTAATCTCTTCAGCGATGTGGAAATCGCCTATTTTGCGCCAAGCGAGTGCATGCACTCGCTTTTGGTATTTTTTCACTAATTCCACAAAAGCGTTTTCATCACCTGAAAGAATGAGATGAATAAGTTTAACATCTTCGTTTTTCATCAGACACCTCAAGAAAGTCGTAGATTGCTCAATATTCCATCAATATATAATGACGCGGGTTGGGTGCGAAATGGTTACATAATTCGGTAAAAAATGTAGAGCGTATCTCATAAATAGGATTTGTAGGTTCATTATGAGTTGATTCTCTTTGTAGGAGGGAACTCCGATTCCCGACAGATCGCGATTCGGAGATCGCTCCTACAAGATTTTGAAATCGGGCTTTCAAAGCCCTCCAACTATTTATGAGATAGGTTGTAGATGCTCTGGAAAGGGAGAAATAATCTAACCAACTAAATACTTAAAGACAGCAGAGAGGTTATCATCGGGTGAGTAGAGTTGGGAGACGTTCAATTCGTTTTCAATGAGGATTTGCGGGAGGCGGGCGTAAAAAGAATCTGGTTTTGCTGTTTCAATGATAACATCACCCGCTCCATCACCGAAAGTAACGCTGAGGATATCTTCAAACGGAAGACAGACTTGCGCTAAACGACGTGGTTCGTCAGCATTCAGGAAGACCTTGTGCGGGTGCTCATCAATCAGTTCGCGGATGTCAGAGATAGTGCCTTCTGCAAGGATTCGTCCCTGATGAATAAGTAAGATCGTCTCTGTTACTGCTTCTATCTCATAGAGGATATGGCTTGAAACAATCATGCTGATTCCTTGTTGTGCAAGTTCTAAAAGCAGGTTCATGACATGTCGTCTACCGATTGGGTCAAGTCCGGTAAGCGGTTCGTCCAGAAAAAGGAGTTCCGGATCATGCACGAGTGCTTGGGCAAGTTTTATACGCTGTCGCATCCCTTTGCTGTAGGATGCAATTGGCTTGTCTTTTGCTGAAAGCATATCCACCGTTTTAAGCACTTTAAGGCACCGAGATTCTGCTTCTGTTGTTTCAAATCCACTCAACGTTGCGAAAAAAGAGATAAACTCAAAACCGGTCATAAATTGGTAGGCTAATTCAATATCTGGGCAGTAACCGACACGCTGCGTTAGCAGATAGTTATTCCAAACATCTTGATTTAGGACAGTGATACCCCCTTGGTTAGGTTTGAGTTGACCTGTCATTAATTTCAGTAGAGTCGTTTTACCTGCACCATTAGGACCAAGCAAACCGGTAATTCCAGGGTGAATCGTCAATGTGACATCATTCACGCCCATGACTTCGCCGTACCATTTGGATAGGTTTTCTGTTTGAACAATCGCAGCACCATTCATGAAGTGAATCCCTATTTTGCACTTACAATACTATGTTGTCTTTACAGATTTTCATAGTTTCTTCAAGGTTTTGGATACCCGCTGTGGTGCCAATAGCAGTCACGCATGCGGCACCGGTGGCAGATGCCAGTTCGGTTGTTGTTTTAAGATCCCACCCTTTTACCGTTCCTGTGAGAAAACCTGCTACGTACGCATCGCCAGCACCAGTCGCATCAACAACATTCACAGAATATGCAGGGACAAACAGTTCTTCTTCGGAAGTTGAAACATAGCTACCGCGTTCACCCATTTTTATTCCAACAGTGTTAATACCGTAGTTCCTCAAAAATTTGGAGATTTCGCGTAAATCAGATGTACCTGTGAGATGTTCTGCTTCGGTTAAACTTGGTAGGAAGATGTCAACAAACGGTAAACACGGTTCCAACGTTTCCAGCCATTTTCCCGTAGCGTCCCATGCAGTGTCAAGTGAAGTCGTTATTCCAAGTGATTTTGCCTTTTCCAGGACATTTGCCATCGGTTCCCCATCAAATTTAGGCATAACAAGCGCACCTGCAATGTGTAGTATTTTGGCAGTTTGGATAACGTCCCAATTGAGATCGTCTTCACTCAACTCGCCATTCGCCCCGATATAGTGGCAGAAACTTCGTTCGCCATCGGAAGCGATCGCCACGAATGTAAAGGAGGTGTTAGCGTTTCTGTCCCGTTTTATACCTGCTGTGTCAACCCGATTTTCTGAAAGTGTTTGCAGAACTAAATCCCCAAAATGGTCATTGCCGATTTTACCCATAGCACCAACAGAAACACCAAACCGTGAGAGCGCAATCGCTGTGTTATTGGCACAACCACCGCCATGGATTTCCAATTGATCAAATAATTCCAGTTTACCTTTTTCAGGAAAACGATCTATCGGCCTGCCAAGCACATCAACAACAAAAATTCCGAGCGATAACACATCCATCTGTTCACCTTTCATCGCCTACAGTTTTAGCGTGAGGTTACATCCCTTTGTCTTTTTCACTAAGATACATAATAACTAAAGTTTCATCATTTGAGGTAATATTCTCGTCTGCAGACATGAACGGGATCGTTGTTGAAACTTGTTCCAACTGCGAAGTCCATCCAATTAATACTGTGCGATTTTGAGTTTTGTTAATCGTAAGTGCGTTTTCCGATTTTAATAAATATAGTAGTAAACCTTCCCGCTGTAAAATTTGTGCGAACGTTTTTTGAGGTCCTTCAAGCCCCTCGTGCGGAGGTATTTTATTTATTGTTTTACTTGATGCCTCTGATGACCGTAAATCACTACTGCCAAGTGTGATTTTTCCTAAACGAGTTGCTTCTTCACCTATAATTCTCCACGCGTTTTCAAGTGTTATTTGAGATTGTTGCGTATCCAACGGGAAAAATGTCTCTTTTACATAAGTGCTGGGACTCCACGGTTCTAAATAGACTTCTTGCAGTTGAAACGGTATGCCTTGAAAAAATTGCGATGGTTTGTTGACACTTTCATGCTGCAAAGGACGGATAAAAGTGTTTTGCCCCAGCGCAATTGATGTTTTGCTACGTGCAGTAGTCCTAAGCGAAATATAACTTTGTAAATGTGCAATTTTATCTTCAGGATAAACTGATAATATTGAAAACCGATCTGTCTCTATTTTTTTAGGTAAGACTGCTCGCGCAACACCAATCGCACTAGCAGATACGAGAACAAAAATTAATCCTCCAAGCCAATATCTTAAATTTCTTTTTTGTGAAAATTGCCCGCGTTTCCCACAATAGAGAAGAAATCCACCAAAACCGAGTAGATATATCGGTAATACGACCGCCAAAAGTTTAATCAGTGGAATCTGTGTTGGCATTCTTGACAGAAACTGCTTATGAATCTTGCCCTCGTGTTGTCTAAATGGCGCATATTGTTCGGCAAATAGTCTTGGCGATTTTCCGTGTGTTTTGAGTAGCCAACGCCAAAAGGTTTCTGCTGCTTTCAGATCTGAAAATGGTGGTGCATTGTAATCAAATGCCAAAGATATGATCTGTCCACTTCCAACGTTCCGTTTCGCAATGTAGATATGTTCATCTGTTCCGAGCAAAGTGTGACATCTGGGTTTAGGTTCAAAATGAATGTTCTTGAATGCAGCAATTACACTGTTTGTGGTGCTGGATTCAGATGCTGTATTAAGTCCAAATCGTTGTTGCAAAGGAGGCGGCACCTTATCAATTGTTTCTTCACGTATCAATTTAACCGGAAGAAATTGCTCAATAAAACTACCCTTCAGGTAACGAAAGGTGCTGCCGCCCGATACGATAAGTGTTCCACCACGCTGTACCCACTGTAAAAGTGCTGTCTGTTGTTTTTTAGAAACGCGTCTTTCAGTTAGTAATACCTCGCGAATAACCATCAAATCAACTGCACTATAACCTACCCATCGTGTTGGTAATGCGTTTGAATTCGGAAGGTATCTGATGTGTGTTTGTATGCCATCGTCATCCAATTGTTTTTTGTCAATGATTTTTTTTAGTTTGTCTCCGCTCGGTGCTAATACCAACACGAAATAATCTTTGTTTCCTATCGGTGTCAGTGGTGAGAATTCTTGCGCAGCACGTGGTTCTGAATTGATAATCTCGTTTCCTCTTGTCCGAACCACTTGAATGAAAAGTTTTATAGCATTTTTGGGACAGTAAATATAGAGTTTTTTATGTTTCAGGTCTGTTTTACTCAGCTGCAGCGGGCTTGCATAACGGTAAATAGATTTATCCGAAAAAAAGTCACGAACCTCAACTGTGAGTTCTCCGTTAAACGTGTCAGGTTCATTTTGACTCCTCACGGTAACATTAAGGGTTGCCCATTTTCCTTGTTTATATCCGTTGTCGAACCCAAACGTCACATCCTCAATATCCATCGCGCAGAAGGCTGAAGATACCACAAAAAACGATAAGAAAACTGTAACTTTCGTTTTCATTGCAACTCCAGTTAACGAAATGGTTAAGTATAAGACGTAAAACTTCTATTTTAGATGAGTCGTACAGGATTTTTAGAGAGTTGTGTTTCTACTGCCCCATCAAATGCATGTGTGCTGAAAACTCCGTTTCCCAACATAATCATTGACGCTACACCACCTGATGCCTCAATCTGTGCAATTGTGTCTATCACCCGCTTATCGCTTAGTAAACCGCTTTCTACTGAAAATTGTTTGGCTACTGCAAAACATGCGCTAAAAAGTTCAGGATTCGACGGAATATGTGTAAGCCTTTGCAGCGCGGCTAACGCTGTGTCCGCAGCACGGTTAATGCGTTTCGTCTGTTCCTTGTTTCTGAGTACTTCGCTCGTTTGAATTGGTCCAAAGTAGCGATAATAGATAGGCTGTTCTGGAATCGGCAACTTGTCGGCAACTAAAGGCGCGCCTTCCTTTAACTTGACAAGACATCCTCCATGATATTGTGAGCAGACATCACCTAACCCTGTTCGATTTTCAACTTCAGCCACATGCGCGATCATTGCGAGTGCTTCATTTTCTTTATGTGTTTCTATCAACTCGTTCAATGCATACGCTGTAGCAAGTGCAGCAGCACCACTCAAGCCGAAGCCACAACCCAAAGGAAGCGGAGATGTTAGATTTACTTTTATACCTGTGATTTCTTTATCTTGAATTAGCCGTTTTACAACAGCGCGGACAGTAGGAAAATTGATGTCCTCACCGTTAAACAGCACCTTTGTTTCATGATGTTCAGAAACAGTAACTTCTATTCCTTCTCTGACGGTAAAACCCATGCCGAGAGAATGCATACGCGCTGGATCGCCATGCAGAATAACTTTAAAGACACATGAAATGTTGCCAGGGGCAAACGCACTCGCCATATCACTCCTTTCTTTATCAAGATGAATAACCTTAAACTCCCCGCGCGCTTACAAAGTGTATTTACGGTAGGATCAGGGTGTATCCGCCCATTGGACACGTCTATAGATATGACTCAAAGGCAGTTCGCAGCGAATTGAAGTCAGTGGCAAAACATCCGCGAGATCCTGAAATTCGATAGTCCTCCACTGCGTTCCTACCCGTAAATGGCGTTCAACGTTTACTCTATCTTGCGAAACAAGGATGTATTCTTGCAAGGACGCGATCTGCTTATAAGACTCAAATTTCTCCCCTTTGTCATAAGTTTCAGTTGATGGGGAAAGCACCTCTACAACAACAGTTGGGTTGAGGAGCGTATCAAACACATCATCTTCAAAACGGGGGCCATCACAGACAACAGCGACATCGGGATAAAAATAAGATGTTATCGGGTTTGCTTTCACGCGCATTTCGCCTGTGTAAACCTCACAATCCCGATTCATCAGTTGGTTGTAAAGTCCATTAAATACATTTCCCGTGATGAGATTATGGGCGCGACTTGCCCCGGACATCGCGAGTATCTGTCCGCTGAGATATTCATTTTTGAAAGGTGCTTTGCGTTCCCACGCGAGGTATTCCTCAGGTGTCAAATGGGTTTGCACGGCAATAGCTGTCATGGTATCCTCCTTAACGGACGGAAAATCTGCGCCCATTGTAATTTCAGTTTCTGTCACGTAGCATACACAAAATCTGTTCTGGTGTCAACGCAGAAAACTGAAAACGAAACGTCTTAGGAAACCTGTCCCGTCCTGTCTATTTGCAACAACTTTTTAAGCAAAATGGTCCCCTTTCTGCTCAATTTGCGTCCGTTCTGATTAGTGTCAAATTCGCCTAAGCAACTTTTCATATTCTGTATGTGGACCAATCCAAAACCAAATTATATCGTTTCCATCTATTTCACCTAACGCCCGATAATTGACATTTATTCGAACTGAGTAAATTGGTCGCGTTTTGTGGACCTTTTTAAACTGTAAACTCGGATGATTGGGATTAAGATTAAAAAACTTATATGCTTCACGCGCGCTCTGCCGAATCTGCAATGGCAAAGCTGCAAGCATATCCTGGAAGTTGCTTGTTGTTTTCGAATTCAAATCTTTTTTGGATCCAGTCCTTGTGTTTTCCCTTTTCGATGCTCATCAAGGGCTTTTTGCCCCAACGTAGCCAAAATATCTTGTGAATTTTCAAAAAGTTTAGACCAGCGTTTTTCGGACGACAGTTCAGTAAGCAACCATTCAGCCAAGATGTTTTGTTCTTCAGGCGAAAGTTTAGATGCTTCTGAAAAGGCACGTTTGAGTTGTTTGGTCATTATTATATTCTCCTTGTATTATCCAGCTATTTTTTTGTATTCTAAATTGGTAAATCCAGTGACTACAACCTATCTCATAAATAGTTGGAGGGCTTTGAAAACCGGATTTCAAAATCCTGTAGGAGGGAACTCCGAATCGCGACTTGTCGGGAATCGGAGTTCCCTCCTACAAAGAGAATCAACTCATAACGAACCAACAAATCCTATTTATGAGATACGCTCTACATATTTCTTCTATTCCGTCGGGGTTCGGGGTCCCTTTGACGGAAGGCATCTTCACCATACACCCCATCTCCAATTTTTGCCCTTTGTCCTCTTCCGGTAACTGCACATCTTGTACCATCCAACCGTGGAATTACGTACCGCTCAAACCACGCCCCCATCTGCCGACGCATATCGCTTATCAATGCTTTCTGCGACTTGTCGTCTATCAAGTTTTTTCGCTCTCCAGGGTCTTTCACCAAGTCGTACAATTCATGTGGCCCGTAAGGATAGCGGTGCACATATTTCCACTCTTGCGTGCGGATCATACGGACAGGACCGTATTCATCAAAAACAACAACCTCATCTTGAGCATCGTTTGTTTTTCTGGTCAGTGCAGGGACAAAACTTCTGCCGGGTGACATATCATCATTCGGATCGGGTACACCGAGATAATCAAGAAGTGTTGGCATGAAATCGTATTGACTTACCATCGCCTCACTGACGCGTCCCTCTGGAATTTTACCGGGTTGGCTCATGATGAAGGGCACCTTAACTGAATTTTCATACATATTTAGTGGGAACGTGCCGTTGCCTTTATGCCAAAATCCGTGATGTCCACATGAATATCCGTTATCGCTACTAAAAACAACGAGGGTATTCTCGCGAATACCTAACGCAGTCAGTCGCTCTAAAATGCGTCCAACGTTTAGGTCAAGTGCTGTTATCGCAGCAAAATAACCTTTCAACGATTGACGATTTCCCATGTGGGGGAGTGTGCCTCGTCCTGCCCACGGGTGCAATGCCTCCTGCGGACATGTCTTGAATGGGCAATCATCGTAAGAATCCACAATGTCTTTCGGATGTCCGTTAAACGGCGTATGCGGTGCGTTATAGTTGACACTGAGATAGAATGGATTTTCTTTATTAGCAGAAATGAAATTTAACGCATCATCGGTAATAACGTCAGTAAGATAGCCGGGTTGCATCTCTACCTGTCCATTTCGGATCATATCAGCGTTGTTGTACTTGCTGCCCCCTCTTGGCAAAGCGAACCAGTGACTGAAACCGTGTTGCGGTGAAAAACTATCTCCGAGATGCCATTTACCACTTAACCCGACAGTATAACCATTGTCAGCGAGTACGTCGGTATAGCAGGTAAGCCCTTCAAGATAGCGTATCGGATTTGGCGGGATGTTTCCAACAGGGACAAAATCGTGTACCCCGTGTGCAGAAGGGATGCGTCCAGTCATTAAGCTTGCCCGTGCCGGTGAACATACTGGGGTTGTACAGAAAAAATTGGGAAAACGTGTTCCCTCTGAAGCGAGTTGGTCGATAAAAGGTGTGCGAACCTCGTCATTACCGCAACAACCTGCAGCCCAAGGTCCTTGGTCGTCCGTTAAAATGAAAATGACATTTGAGTGGTTTTCCATTTGACCTCCTAATGTTTTCTCTTCACCGATCAAGATCGCTGGCGCAACTGCAGCCGCAACAGTGCCAGTGCCTACGTTCTTCAAAAAACGCCGGCGTGAGATATTCGGGTTCTGTCTTTTCTCCGTATCCGACATGCTCTTTCCTTTTGATGCTAAGACCAAATGCAAATGGAGACATGTTGTCTACACATTTCGTCGAGGTGGAGCGTATCTTGGATGGAAGGAATCTTCACCATATCGTCCATCACCAATCTTAGCCGCTTGTCCACCGCCAGTGACCGAACATCTTGCACCATCTAATTCCGGCACGACGTACCGTTCAAACCATGCGCCCATCTGTTGTCGCATATCGCTTATCAGCGCGTGATGTTCCTTTTCATCTATTAGATTATTGCGTTCGCCAGGGTCTTTCACTAAGTCGTAGAGTTCATGCGGACCATAGGCATAGCGATGAACATATTTCCACTCTTGCGTGCGGATCATACGCACAGGTCCGTATTCATCAAAGACGACGACCTCATCTTGAGCGTCATTTGTTTCTCCTATAAGTGCGGAGACAAAACTTCTGCCGGGTGACATATCATCATTAGGGTCAGGCAAACCGAGATAGTCGAGAAGTGTCGGCATAAAATCGTATTGACTTACCATCGCCTCACTGACGTGTCCTTCTGGAATCCTACCCGGCTGACTAATAACAAAAGGCACCTTAACCGAATTCTCATACATATTCAACGGGAACGTACCGTTGCCCTTGTGCCAAAATCCGTGATGTCCACATGAATAACCGTTATCACTACTGAAGACAACAAGCGTGTTTTTGCGGATATCTAACTCATCAAGCCGCTCTAAAATCCGTCCGACGTTCAAATCAAGTGCCGTAATTGCTGCAAAATAACCTTTCAACGACTCACGATTGCCCATGTGTGCTGCAGCACCTTGCACTGCCCACGGATGTAACGGTTCTTGTGGACACGTCTTAAACGGACAATCATCGTAAGAATCTACGATGTCTTGTGGGTGTCCAGTAAACGGCGTATGTGGCGCATTGTAGTTCACGCTGAGATAAAACGGGCCTTCACTATTCGCAGAAATGAAATCTAAAGCATCATCGGTAATAACATCGGTGAGATAACCGGGTTGCTGCTCTACCTGTCCATCTCTAATCATATTCGCGTTGTTGTATTGACTTCCACCAGTGGGTAACGCGAACCAGTGACTGAACCCGTGTTGTGGCGTTAAACTATCTCCGAGATGCCATTTACCGCTCAACCCTACAGTGTAATTATTCTCAGCAAGAACATCACTATAGCAGGTTAATCCTTCAAGATATCGTGCGGGGTCAGGCGGCATATTTCCATCGCGAATCCAGTCGTGTACCCCGTGTGCTGAAGGGATGCGTCCGGTCATCAGGCTTGCGCGTGCCGGTGAGCAAACAGGACTTGTGCAGAAGAAATTAGGGAAACGTGTGCCTTCTGCAGCGAGTTGGTCAATAAAAGGTGTGCGAACCTCGTCGTTACCGCAACATCCTGCAGCCCAAGGTCCCTGGTCGTCTGTTAATACAAAAATGACATTTGGTTGTTTTTCCATTTGTATTCTCCATTTCAGTTGGTAAATTTGATGCGATAGACTATATCCTTTTACGTTTATTCATCTGTTAAATCATTTGCTTTTTGCAATTCTTCAAGGAGGTGAACGATGTCTCGATAGCATTTATCAAATGAGTCTGCTTGGCGTGCTTGTTCAAGGTCGAAGAGTGCTGCGAGTGCGGGTTGGTCGAGCGTTTCACGATATTTTCTATCGTTTTCCATTCTCTGACTAAGCCATCCCTTTGCATCACGGATCCCTTCTGGGTTATTTGGAGAGGTAATATCGTCTTTTAAACCTCTTTTTCCGCGTAGCGATTCGGCTGCTGCCAGAAACCAGCCTTCAAACTCGTTTTTAGCAATTACAACAGCGATTGGTATATCGTTACGAGTTTGTGATGCCCTTTGAAGCAATGCTGGACCCAAGTGTGCAGGACAATCTCCTTCACTGTCAAGAATAATGAAAATAGCCCCTTGTCCCCCAATTTTGTGAGCCGCTAATTCTATCCTGCTTTCAAGTTCGCCATCTTTTACAACCTGATATCTTGGAGCACGGATTGGTGTCTCAACGATAATCGTCATTTCTGGATTGAGATCCCATGCTATACGTCTAATCAAAACAGGGACAGCTTTCACTTCGCCATCACCCTCAACAATACATCCAATTTTAAAGGTCATCTGTTCTTTGCTTTTTCTTATCTATACAAATGTTCTCGTTCTTTAAAAAGTCCGTAAGTGTTGTTTGTTTAGTTTTTGATGCAGCTTCAACAGATATTGGATCGGGTTGCAATTGATCAAGGCGTAATAGTTCACCTGTTGTAAACAACCGATCATAGACTACTGATCTTGATGCCTCATCAACACGGTCGATTATCGTGTTTCCATCCTGTGTTTCAACAGCAAGGATTGAATCCACATCAAGGTCCTTGTTATCAAGCAGATCTGGACTGTGGCTTGTAATGATTACTTGTTTCTTATGGGCAGCATCCCGTAATCCATCAAGTAATACTCCTGATGCAGCAGGATGAAGTGCAATCTCTGGTTCTTCTATTCCGACAAGTGTTACGCTCTCTTCTGCCTTCTGATTTCCCTGAAACAGTGCTACGAGAATTCCCAA
Organism: Candidatus Poribacteria bacterium; assembly: GCA_965219695.1. Taxonomy (GTDB): domain Bacteria; phylum Poribacteria; class WGA-4E; order WGA-4E; family WGA-3G; genus MSPOR6. The sequence continues at coordinate 761,725 of CBDCOJ010000031.1, forward strand.
TGCGTGAAGGGTGCCATCAGACATATTGTTTGCATAAAATATCAATGAATCTTTGTCTTCTGCAACATATTGTCTGAACTGCAAAGTTTCCTTCGGACCACACTTCCGGGCATGTACTTTAAGCACACCAGGCACTATCACTGCCAGATATTCCTCAATATTTTGCTTTACATCAGATGAAAGTTGCTTGAAGACGCTGTTTAAGTTACTTCCGTCTTGCATCAACATGTTCCCGGGATCGGGATCTTGCAGGTCTCGGATTATATCGGGATTGAGATTGTAAAATCCCATCCGAGAGAACGCATTATAGACAGGACGAAACTCGGGCAATCCAGAGGCATTTACTAAATAGAGTCTATCTTTTATAGCTGCTGGTGCCACCTTTACACTCGTATCAATTGTTTTTCCATTTTCAACTCTGAAATATGCTTCTGGAGTGTTATCCTGTGCTCTCTGAATTCTGCATTCTTCAGTTTGGACCACGTACCTCCCACGTGAACGAGATTCAATTCTGAAAGTGTAGTATCCGGTGGCACTACTATTGGGCAAAGTGAATTCAAGTCTAATATTAAAATGGTTTGGGGATCCAGGTGAGCGATGTAGGATATCCCTAATCCCTCCACGAGCGCGTACGGCATGGTCAAGTGATGAATTCAACGCATCTGCCACGAATCGAAGGGCATCCAGAAAATTACTTTTGCCCGAACCGTTGCGTCCAACGAGGAACGTCAAAGGCTGCAACTGTACATCACACGCTGCGATGCTCTTATAGTTGTTTAAAATCACTCTTGTAATAAACGTTGAATCTTTCATCTGAGTATCCAAACCTCATTATGCCACCGGAAATCCATCACCGACAAGTGGTTCGCCATCTGCAACCTCAATTGTCGGAACAAGGACGTGTCCTGGAGATTGCGCGTTGTTATAGCGAACGCCTTGTGCCATAAAAATCATGACAAATGCTCTACGTTGACGGTCCGTGACATTTGGTGGTGTGCCGTGCCAGTTGAGGCAGTGATGAAACATACACTCGCCCGCTTTCAACTCCACTGGAATACCATGACTAATGTCCAAGCTCCGTCTCTCATTCCATGGATTCGGGGGTGGTTCGCGACCTTCTTCTTGTGCTTTTGCTGTTTCTGCATTGAACGCTGCTCTCGCTTTGACCGAGAAACGTTCATCTTTGTGGCTTTTCGGCATGACGTGCATGCATCCACTATCCACCGTTGCATCGTCTAATGCAAGCCAGCAGCTCACAATGTTTGGAGGACTAAGGGGCCAGAAGAAAAAATCGTGATGAAAACCGAAATGTCCGTTGTCTTGTGGTGGTTTAGAAATAACTTGATCATGCCAGAGTCGTGCTTCGGGGGTATCCAGTAATGCACACGCTGTGCCTGCAATTAACGGGTTATGGATGGCTGCTTCATAACTGGCTTCCCGTTTCCACATGTTGACGAATTGATGGATTGCGCGTGGATGACCTCTGCCTCTATTGAGTTGCTGTCCTTGGCGGTCATGCCCATACTTGAACTCTGGGGATGAATCATCACCTTCGTTGAGTTCCAATTCTATGATGGTATCTAACCCTTCGCGCATCTCCTCTACACCATCGCTATCTAAAACTTTACCGAATTTGAGATATCCGTTTTCCTGAAAAAAGTCAACTTGTTCCTGTGTTGCCATTCTGTTTCTCCTTGCGAATTTGATGTTCATTCAAAATTTACGAAGTTGTATAATTTAAATCGGAAACTGGTGGTTACCTGCGGTTAACCCTCCATCAATCACGAAAACTGCACCAGTCGCAAAACTTGCTTCATCGGATGCAAGGAAAAGTGCAGCGTTTGCGATGTCCACCGGTTTTCCGATGCGTCCCAACGGATACCACGGCGTAATCTCGTCCAGTATATGCGGATTGCGTTCAATCATCGGTTCCCAGACTTCAGTTTGCACAGTGCCAGGACAGATGCAGTTGATACGGATGTTGTCTTTTCCGTGTGCAACTGCCATAGAACGAGTTAAAGCGATAACGCCACCCTTCGCAGCAGAATACGCGTGAATTCCCTGTAACCCGATGAGTCCGTTAACTGATGCGATATTGACAATACTACCACCGCCATCTTTTTGCATAATTGGGATAACCGCATTGCTACAATGACTCGTGCCTCGAAGTGCAACCGCTAAGTTTGCTTCCCAGTTGTTGTTCAAAACGTTTTCTGTGGAACAGATAGCATTATTTACGAGTACATCAACTGTTCCATAAGCACTGACAGCCTCAGTGATAAGTGTTTCTGCTTCTACAGCATCGGAGACATCCGCATTAACGAATATCGCTTCCCCACCTGCATTGGTGATAGCAGATACCGTTGCTGTGCCGATGGCATCGTTTACATCATCAACGACAACCTTAGCACCCTCTTTAGCAAACCGAATGGCGATTGCTCTGCCGATACCGCGTCCTGCTCCTGTGACAATGGCTATTTTATCTTTTAACCGCATGATGTGTTTTTCGTATTCTTTTTTTATTTGTGTGGTATAATAAATTGCAGATTGAAGCGAGTACTTATGCAATTAAAATAGATATGACCCAACCAATTTATAACTACGACGAAGTAAGTGATATACTTTACATCTCTTATGCCCCGGTGAACAAGCAACAAGTATTGAGTTAACGCCCCACATATTGCTCCGGCTCAACAAACAAGATCGCCGCGCTATTGGGATGACTTTTCTGGAGTATTCCTTACTTGCCCCAAAAATTGACATGGGACCTCGGAGTTTTCCACTCACAGGTTTATCCGAATTGTCTGACGATCTTCGAGACATTGTTATAGATGTCCTTCAACGTCCCCCGGCCAGTGACGTACTTTTGCTCTCATCATACACGCCCTCAATTTCAGAAACGATTCCGATAATGCTATTGCAAACTCTTACCAACTAATAGACAAACAGTTTCATTCTATATAGCATAAGACAATCGCTCTGTTAATTTATTGGATTCTTTGAATTAACTGAATATTGTGACGCAGCAATTCATTTACTAATTCTCTAACGTCTTTCCCCTTGACATCAGCGAGATGCCGCATAAAATCATCAACATCTTTTTCAAGATAGATGGGAATCTGGGAAACAGCATCTGCATTATAGAATTTACCACGTTCACCTTTTGATAAATCGTATTCTGCTTTCATTATGTTATATTGCCACCAAAAATCCTAATGCTGCAGCGTTTGCGAGATAAAAAGTTTTGTGCGTTCATGCTGTGGGTTATCAAAGAAATCGGCGGGAGCTGCTTCCTCTACAACCACCCCTTCATCAAAAAACATGATGCGATCAGCTACTTCACGTGCAAATCCCATCTCATGCGTAACAACGAGCATTGTCATACCAGAATGTGCAAGTTCACGCATCACATCTAATACTTCCGAGATCATCTCTGGATCAAGCGCACTTGTCGGTTCATCAAATAACATAATCTTAGGTTCCATTGCCAATGCTCTTGCGATAGCAACCCGTTGCTGCTGTCCACCAGAAACCTCTGATGGATATTTATACGCTTGATCCGCAATGTCCATCCGTTCCAAGAGAGCTAACGCCGCTTCCTCCGCATTACTCTTTGACATCTTCCGAACCCGAATTGGCCCCAAGGTTATATTCTGTAAATTCGACAAGTGTGGAAACAAGTTGAACTGTTGGAACACCATCCCTACTTCTTGACGGATTAGGTTGATATTGCGGAGATCGTTGCTCAGTTCAATACCATCAACAATGATTGTACCGCGCTGATGTTCTTCAAGTCGGTTGATGGTGCGAATGAACGTAGATTTTCCCGATCCTGATGGACCACATATAACTGCCCTTTCACCTTTTTTGAATGACGTTGTGATGCCTTTGAGGACATGGAAATCGTCAAACCATTTGTGGACATCTTCACAGATAATTATTGGGTCATTCGTTGTATTTTCGTTTTCAGTCATTTTAGATACCTTCCTGATTTAAACATTTTGGCGCGTATTGATGCTTCAAAATCCTAATGTTTTCCGACTCCTAAGTCTGCTTCAACAATCTGGCTTACATAGGACATTGCGAAAGTAAATATAAAATATACCACAGCGATAAATAGATATAATTCCGGTTGAAGTCCAGTCCACTTAGGATTGCCGAGAATGTTATCTGACACCCCCAATAGTTCAGACAGTGCGATGATCGATACCAATGATGTGTCTTTAAAGAGCGCGATGAACTGTCCTACAATTGCCGGAATAACCGATCTGAGTGCTTGCGGTAGAACGATAAACGTCATCGTCTTTGGGTAGGAGAGTCCAACGGCTTGTGCGGCCTCGTATTGTCCTCTCGGAACTGCTTGAAGTCCACCACGTACATTCTCTGCCATGTAAGCCGCTGAGAAAAGCGTCAGTGCGATCATTGCACGTACAACTTTGTCAAGTTGAAAATCACCCGGCATAAAAATAGGTAACATCAGGCTTCCCATAAAGAGTATGGTTACCAACGGCACCCCGCGAACGACCTCAATATATGCTATTGAGATCCATCTAATCGCGGGTAGTTGACTGCGCCGACCGAGTGCCAACAGTACTCCAATTGGAAAGCACGCAACAATACCAACAACTGCCAGGATTAGTGTTAGGAGCAATCCACCCCAATTTATCGTTGAGATGGAATTTTCACCAAATCCACGCAGCATGAACATCATCCACGGAAACATGAGGACCCAGCCTATAATAACCCATCGCTTCAAATTCTGCCGATCTCGACCAATTACATAAGAAACTGCGATCAGTGTAGTTGCTATGACAGCGGCTTCTCGGACAGAAGTATTAACATGAATAGGCAAGAGTGTTATGACTGCCCCGATGCAAGCGACAGCAGATGTAATTTGTTGGTTTAACCCCTTCCAAATACCTGCACTCAGTCCCATTAGGACAGCAAGTACATATATGACATAGGCGACTCGCCATAGCTGCTCTCTCGGATATGAACCAACAGATAGTATCTGTAAGTTTGCAGGGATAACTGCCCATTTTGCCTGCGTAAACACCCAAGTATAAACACCTTTGAATAGGAAGGACAAAAAAACAATGGCAAAGAGTGTTAAGAGGGTATTATACCAGTTGCTAAACAGGTTATCCTTTAGCCATTGTATTGGGCCTTTTTTGGTACTTGGTGGTTTAATTTCCTGTGTAAATGTGAGTTCTTCCACTTTTTTTGTTCCTTTTTTTAGGTCTACCTCTATCGTCCAAATCGTGTAATATGTCGGTTATACCAATTCATGAAAGCTGATGTTGTTAAACTCATTATCAGATAACTTACCATAATCATACCGAAAATAGGGATTGTCTGTCCGGTCTGTGCAATCATTCTTCGTCCGACGTGGAATAAGTCTAAGAATCCAATTGCGATTGCCAGACTGGAGTTTTTGGCAAGGTTCAGATATTGACTGGTGAGTGGTGGTACAATAATCGGAATGGCTTGGGGTATCACAACCAATAGAAGGACCTGTGCTTCAGTCAAACCGACTGCTCTGGCTGCTTCCCGTTGTCCCTTTACCACTGCTTGTATTCCGCTCCTCACGACTTCCGCAATGTATGCACTTGTATAGACAGTAAGACCTACTAAGAGTGCCAAGAATTCTGGTGTGAAATTTATCCCGCCGACGTAGTTAAACCCTTGTAACTCCGGTCGAACGATTTGAAGTGGTTGCCCTGGTGATAGGAACCACCCTGCGATAGCGACTATCAAAAAAACAGGGGCAGCAAACCACTTCGCACCAAGAATGGTATTGGATGCAAAGGATGGACGGTCTGTCTGTTGAACCTCAGTTGAACCAAAGAGAAGCCGAAATACCGCAAAACAGAGTACAACAATTATCGCGAGACCTACACCCGAAAGCAGATACCACAACCAAACGAGTAAGCCTTCATTACCAGCAATTGTCGGTAGGTAGATGCCACGTACGTTTAAGATTATAGTATCAACAATTGTGATACTCTCTCGGATTCTTGGTAGCGAACGTGTGATGGCATACCAGAACAAAATCTGTAGCAGCAGCGGAACGTTGCGAAATATCTCTACGTAAACAGCCGCTATGCTTCGGATTAACCAGTTAGTGGATAGTCGAGCAACGCCGAATATAAAACCTAATACCGTTGCACAAATTATACCTAAAATACTAACCCTGAGTGTATTTACTACACCCACCCAAAATGCTTTAAGATATGTATCTGATGGATCAAAATCAATGCCTTCGGATATTTCAAACCCAGCTTCATTAAGCAAAAAGGACAGACTGAGTGGATGGCCTTGGTCACTCAGTCCGCTCATCATGTTTGAATAAAAGAATCCTGCCATCGCGGCGACTCCAAGAAGGAAAAGCACTTGAAATAAGACTTGCAAAAATCGGACATCTCGCCAGAAGGGGGTGTTTGAAGAATTTTGTGACATAGTATTTTCGAGTTGACCTTTCTAATCGCTCCTCTGCGCAGCAGCGGACGACTGCTCACGATAAGCTTGATAAAGTTGATTTTTGAGATCCTCATTAACATCTGCTTTTGATAATTTCTTATAGAGGTCAAGTTTGCTATTGACGAAATCCAATATCATTTCATCAATCACATCATCAAACTTACTCCGTATGTTTGTCTCCGTATTATCTGCCTCAACCACCTGTTGTAGTTCCTCATGGTTACGAACTTTCTGGTAGATGTTTTCTATATCAACCTTATGTTCTGCTGTAAACTCTGTTTGATAAGCCTCATTCAAAGCACTCACGATATTGGAAAGTAAATCCTGCTCCTGTTCCCTGAAAGTTCCGGCATCGCTGCTAATCCCTTCTACCTCACTATCAAACCCCTCAAGGAAGAGTTGTTGACTGGCATGAATTCTTTGCACCCTAAACGAATCCAAGTCAACAGAATCTAAGAGATCAGTCAGATCAGGATGTTCCCGTTTCGGCAGCTTCCTATTCAGACTGCGACCAAAGACATAAAGTTTTTCCCATTTAACTTCATTGAAGGTAATCAACTGTGAAATATATCCGTAGAGACGAATATAACCTTGTAAGGTAGAACGAAATTCTTCTCTATATTCTGTATCAAGTTCTAACCATTTCTCAACAACGCCATCAAGAATGCTTTGTAGTAATTCGTCAGGCGTATCTTCATCATAAAAGATACGGCAGAATTCTTCAATAGTATTCTCATCATAGAGATCAAAACCGTTCAGCTGTTCCTGCAAGTCATACAACTTGTTTGGGTCGGTCTCCTCAGCGAGTGTTGTTGTCTGATAATATTGCTGGAATGCTTCCTGCACCTGCTCTGGGTCGTTCACAAAGTCAAGCACCAACGTATCTGTTTTGCCGGGGGCAACTCGGTTCAGACGACTCAAAGTTTGCACGCACTGCAGCCCATCTAACTTCTTATCTACGTACATTGTCTGTAACATCGGTTCATCAAAGCCTGTTTGGAATTTGCTCGCGACAATCAGAATACGATATTCAGGACTTTTGAATGCATCCGCAATAGAAGTTCTTAGAGGTAAACCGTTCATGCTGTTTTCCGTGTAGTCTACCCTGCTATCGGTGTCGTGGACTGTATCACTAAACGCTACCAAACACTTGTATGGTAGATTCTTATCACGCATCTGTTTATCAAATTCTAACTTGTATTTGACGCAGTGCAAACGGGACGGTGTAACTAACATCGCTCGTCCCTTATTTTTTATAGTCTTTTCTGTATGTTCGGTGAAATGTTCCAAGATAATTTGTGTTTTCTTTTCAATGCTATGAGGTTGGAGGTCAACATAGGTAGTGAGTGCACGCAGCGTCCGAGCCCGTTCATATTCTCTATCTTCCTGCACACTTTTGACCAATTGGAAATATCTCTTATAGGTGGTATAGTTTTGCAGCACGTCAAGCGTAAACCCTTCGCTGATGCTCTGTCGCATAGAATAAACGTGAAACGGGGCGAATTTCCCATCTGTGCCTCTTTGTCCGAACAGTTCTAAGGTCTTGTTCTTCGGTGTGCCGCTGAAACCGAAATAGGAGATATGATCTTGCATCCTACGTTGTTCCATCTGTTCAAGGATTTTCGCATCTATATCTGATTCTACCTCATCGGGATCATCATCTTCTACATCGTTCTCAATTCCTTGCGAAAGCGAAATTCTGAGATTTCGGGCAGATTCTCCACTCTGTGAGGAGTGCGCTTCGTCAATAATCACGGCAAAGGTCTTACTTTTAAGTTTGCCAATTTCCGCAGCAATCATAGTGAACTTCTGAATCGTGGAAATGATGATACTTTTGCCAGATTCAAGGAAACTTCGCAGTTGTGCTGAATTCTTATCAACGGCATGAACTACACCCTCAACCTGTCCAACCTGCTTGATTGTGTTCTGAAGTTGCTGGTCAAGTAAACGCCTATCGGTCACAACAATGATAGAATCAAAGATGCGATCAGTATCAGTCGACGCTTGGTAAAGATGTGTTAACAAGTGTGCTAACCATGCGATAGAATTTGACTTTCCGCTCCCTGTCGTGTGTTGGATGAGGTATTTCTGCCCAACGCCATCTGTAACAACAGCCGCTTTCAATTTACGAATTACATCCAGTTGATGGTATCGAGGAAAGATAAGCACACGCCGCTTAACATCTTTCACGCCGTCAATTTTTTCGTCATATACCTTTTCTATGACTGTTTGCTCGTGGATAAAGTCTTGGATTAATTCCATCAGATTCTCGGGATGTAAGATATCCTCCCACAGATAGGCAGTCTTGTGTCCTTTACGGTTCCTCGGGTTCTCTATGCCCTTGTTAAACGGAAAGAACCGTGTATTGTCCCCTTGCAAGTGAGTTGTCATTGATACCTTTTCGTTGCCCACCGCGAAGTGTACCAGACACCGCTTAAATTGGAGCAGAGGTTCTCTCGGATCCCGATCTGTCCGATACTGTTTCTCCGCATCTACCACCGTCTGTCCAGTTAGGCTGTTTTTTAGTTCCATTGTTACCAACGGCATACCGTTGAGAAACAACACCATATCAAGCGATTTCTCATCTTGCTGTGAATACCGAAGCTGCCGAATCAGAGAGAATCGGTTCTGAGCATAGAGCCGTTCAAGGTCGGGGTTCATACCACTGGATGGTAAAGGATAGGTTAGATCAAAGTAACAAGCCCTGTCTTTAACCCCGTTTCTTAACACGTCTAACACCCCGCGTTTCTGAATCTCTTTGCTCACACGGTCAAGGAAGTTAACAGGTGTATCCTCACCATACTGACGTTCCAATCTCTGATACACTTCTGACTGCGTACCCTGAATAAATTGCAGCATGTCCTCATGTATTAAACAGAGATTTCTATTATAGACGGTATATTGCCGTGTCCGGTAGCCTGACCGATTTAAGTGTGCTTCAATATGATCTTCAAAGTTTTCTTCTGTATAGTTCGGCATGGGCTACACCTCGTTTCGGACATCTATTTTGCCTGTCACTGCTTCGGAGATGAGAAATTGACGGTATTCTTGTAGGAGTTCAATTTTTTGATGTTCTACGGTTATTAGTTCGTCAATCTGTTCGGTTTTGTGGTCAAGAAAATTGGCGATTTGGGTCTGTTCGGTTAGTGGTGGAACACAAATATTGATGCTTACAAAGGTTGATTTATTGACTATAGGAGTTGTCGCGCTATTCGCTACACTTTGAATTACATCTGTTGTGTTTTTTAGAAGATAATAGACAAAGCACGGATTGTATTTGTCTTGATTCACTACGACACTGTTTATTTGTTGATTCGTTATGCTGGCGACAGTTGTCATGCAAATCTTACCGATGCTTGCAATACAGGTAACACAAACAGAATTTGGAGGAAGCAAGCGACCTTTATTATATTCATAACCTTCCTGAGACAAAAAGCGTTCTGTGTGAACGATTCGAGAATCTGTCATTATGTCCGTCGGAGTAATGAAGGGGTATTTATTACCAAAATACTCTATATTTTGGGTTGGTGGGGTATAACCTGTAATCACCTTTCCTAAATTACCAACGGTGACTTTACACCAATGCTTTGGTAACTCTCCAATCCACTCCACACCCGACGGTTTCATCTCCACATGTGGGTCAAGTCCCTTTGTTACTGCCTGATTTATCAGTGCGGTGCGTTGTTCCTGCAGCAGTTTTATCTGTCGCTCTTTGATGCGGATGAGTTCGTCAATCTGTTCGGTTTTGCGGTCAAGGAAGTTGGCGATTTGGGTTTGTTCGGCACTCGTGGGTAGAAAAATCTCCAAATTAGAGTATTTTTGACCGTTTACATTTCCAATAGTTGATTGAATCGTATTCAACGCTATCCAATCTTCAAAGCAGTCAGATTTTGTGAAATAAAATATAAAACGTGATTTAATAGAACATCCAAAGTTGAATCGAACTAAATATGCACCATAAGTATAGTTTTCACCAGATTGATGAAGATAGGTTCTTCCTAAAGTCCCACTTCTCGAAATTAGAAAATCATTTGGCTGTGTTAGGTATATGTTTGCGACAGATTCCTTCTCCAGATAAACCCCCTTATCGATAAGTTTTCCATCATCTGTAATATCTGTAGTTCTAATAAACCTTATTCCTTGGCCAACATAGAGGTCGGAATTTATATTTAAACCGTACTGAACGGGCACTAATGATTCATATTTGAACCGAGATTTTTTCCAATGTGTTGGTATTTCTCCAATCCACTTCACGCCGCTGTCTTTATATTCAGGATAACGTTTCATAATGGCAATACCTTTCACCTTGTTGTTTTTATTCAACGATACCAACTGTTCCATTAGATTCGTTTACACCTGTAAATTTATCTACACCTTGATGTTCAATAAAACAAGTTATGGGACTGACTTTTTTATTAGCATAAAAATCCTCTACCCATAGGATTAGTTCCTCTTTAATTGTGTAAGCAGGCTTTCCAACACTCCTTGATTCTTCAATTATCCCCATATCTCTCCCCATATATCTGTTGCCATATCTAAAAAGAAGGATGTGAGCATTTAGATTTTCTTTGAGAATCGGGTTATTATTTAGACTTACAATTAAAGGATCAATAATTTCAGGATCATCCGGCCGTATGGAGATTGCTTTACCATTATCTGTTTCCCATGTTATTACATATTTATTGATTAATTCTTTTAACTCGTCAGAATCTAATCCTGTCTCATTTTTATCATTTATGCAACGCCACATATTTTCTGTATAGTATATATTGTTATTTTTTACCATGTTCTTTACTGTATCTACTTTCTTTTTTTCTTTATGACACTTTTCTATAACTTCTTTTGTAATATGAAATTCAATTTTTTCGTGAGCAGTGTTTTTTATCAAAGGGTATGCATCTAATTTTTGGAGAACATTATTAATGTCTCCGATAAGAAGGTCTGAATGCATAGTGGTTGTTATTTCATTTAATTTAAAATCAATATGCAATTCGTAATACTCGCTAATAGATTCAAAAATCTGTGAAAGTATTTTTAAGAAATTGTGAATTGGTTGAAGGTCTATGTGTAAATTTTGCAATTCTGAAAATAGTTCATTTGCGTTTTTAGTAGGCAGATAATCTAAATCTGTATGAGTTAATAATTGGTCTCGTAATGCTTTCAAGGTTCTAAAATCATGCGGAATGCTTTTATCATTATGATATGGTTCTAATAAAATTTCAATCTGTTTAGCAATATCAGTGCCTTTTATATGTCCGTAGTTAGTATAAAAGGAGAAGGAAACGGTATCGTTATTTGTGCGTTTATCCATTAAATTACATATATCTATTACTATGTCTGTATAGATTCTTTTACGGTAGTCAAACCAAAAGACTGGATTCTCATTGTGTATAGTTTCCATATTGCTAACGAGTCCCCATCTTAGTGGATCGCCAGCATATTGGAATAAATGTCTTTTTGGTGTCAAACTATCAAGAATACTATAATTTCTATTTAATTTGACCCATATTTCATAATAGCCTCTTATCATATTTTCTATCTTATTCCAATTCCGTGCTTTTAGTTTAGGGTGCTTTTCTTTGCATTTCATGGGTATATGATCGGATAAAAACCAAATTCTATTTTCAATGTCAATTTTGTTAACTCTAATTATTTTGGTGTTTGCATCATGGTATTGGGGGTTTTTTAATAATGAATACCCCTTTTGGATTCTATCTATTGAGATAACGGATCTTTCTCTATTATCTTCATTTGTTGGTGTAGGTTCAAGAAATATGTCTTCCTCAATTACGGGTAGATAGATTGAAGCACAACAGGAACATACAAGGTAATTCTGTTTGACGTTGGAAAACAGATGTTGTTTGTTATCAGGATTTACCAACACATAATCTTGTTTTAATACTATTTGGCTATTACACTTCTCACAGTATTTGTGGTTGCAGTATTTATGGCGGAATGCGGCATGGAATTTCCTGTCTTTAAAAGCATCTTTCTGTTTTTTTCCCAATGATTGCATAAGGTGACTTTGGTGTTCATCAGGGTATGTTTTTATTTCTTCTTCTATTTCACTATAGCATACTTGGCAGAACTTTTCATTGATGTCCCAAAATTCTGAATAGTAATATTCTTTAGTGGTAAAATGGCAAGATTCATCGGGATCAAAAATATAAAAAACATCTCTTTTATTTTCGTCTATAAAATCCATGTTTAACTCCCTTTTGGGTTGATAAATCTGCACTGGCATCGGAGATTTAGACCACTCTCTAAACGAAGATTGTGGTATACTACCCATCTACTTGAAAGGAGTATCCGATGGCAGTACAGTCTCATAGCCCAACACCTCATTCAGCAAGCCTTCACTTTCAGTCTGAATAGCGCATTCTTAATAAATATCACCACGATTGTCAATTTGTATGATACGGATCGTTCTTTTTTCTCTATCGACTCGATAAATGAAACGAATGTCTCCTATCCGATAGCGATAACGTTCCCTTTTTGTTCCACGCAGTCGTTTTATTATTGTAGGATTTTCGTGCCGAAACGGAGAACGAAGGATGTACTCAAAAGCGTCATTAATTCGTTCCTGCGTTACCTGATCTCGTCTTCTGATAAAATTTACGACTTTTCTTGGCAGTGATTCAAGCGTATATGGCTGATGATTCACAGACCAATCTCCTTCTTGACCTGTGCCCAGGGTATTCCACCGCCAGCATCCAATTCCTGTTCCGCCTCAGCCATATCTGCCAAGACATCTGGCTCTGAATTGATTAAGGCGGTTTCACGCCATTCAGAGAGAAAAATAGAAAGTGTTTCAGCGTCTTTTTTGCCTTCTGATATATGCGTTAGCAGCTTGAACAATTCAGCAAAACATTCAACAAGTTCTTCTGCCTCTAACCATTTAAGCCAATCAAAGGACTTTGAGGTCGCAACGGATTGGACGCTTAATCGGTCATTCATGAGGTGTCCAACGACAAGTTTTGACTTTTTCATCTGAGACCTCTGTAGTAAGGATTATGTTAATGCTTATTATACATGATTAAACTGCGGGATTCAAAGTTTTATGGTAAAGTGACAACAGAATTTAACATGAGCTCGGAATAGATAGTGGTCGGTAATCATAACTTATCCCTTTTATAACGCCAAAACTTCATTCAGCAAACCTTCACTTTTCCGTTCAAGTGCCAGTATTTCATCAGCAATTTCTTTCAATGAGCGCAGCGGCGTGTACTGATAAAAATACCGATTGAAGTTGATCTCGTAACCTACCTTATCCTTCTTGCTGTCTATCCAACTATCAGGCACATGCGGTTTCACTTCTCGTTGGTAGTAGTCATCAATGTCCTCAGAGAGCGGCACGCGTTCATAGTCTCGTAGTTTGGTATCCGGTTTCGGATTGCCTTTCTTGTCCGTGACAACCTCCCCTGTCTCCTCGTCAATGAGCGGTCTTTCAACCGTTATTTTTGTATAGCCGAAAAAGTCGTTTGGATAGATTTTGCAGTGTTCAGTCTCTTCAAAGTTGGTGTACAGTTCCACTATTTGGTAGATATGGGTATCGGAAATGAGAGCATTCTTGTCCCCAAGATTCCTCTTCATCTCGTCATGGAAGTCTACAGCGTTAATCAGTTGGATCTTTCCCTGTCGCGTCTCCGATTTTTTATTTGTTAGTATCCAAATATAAGTGGCGATACTGGTGTTGAAGAACAGTTTTTCAGGCAGCGCAATTATGCACTCAAGCCAATCGTTTTCGATAATCCATTTTCGTATTTCACTCTCACCGCTGCCCGCATCCCCCGTAAAAAGTGGCGACCCGTTAAAGACGATGCCAACGCGACTACCGTTTTGCTCCATCTTGGAAAGCATGTGTTGCAGGAACAGCAACGCCCCATCGGAGGAACGGGGAGTCCCTGCGGAGAATCTGCCATTGGCGGTTTTTCCTTCCGCTTTGACTACATCTTCATCCGACTTCCAACTGACACCAAAAGGTGGATTTGTTATCATATAGTCAAATCGTTCCCCTTGAAATAGGTCTTTAGAGAGACTTGAACCGTGTCGGATATTATCAGGGTCCTCACCAATGATAAGCATATCTGACTTGCAGATTGCATAAGTCTGTGCATTTAGTTCCTGTCCTAACAGCCGTATGTACGCGTTGGAATTGATGTTTTCGTGGAAGTATTTCTTTCCAATCGTTAACATGCCGCCTGTTCCGCAACACGGATCAAAGATACTGCGGATAACCCCTTTTCCTCGTAAATCTTCATGGTGTTCCGCAAATAGCAAGGAAACCAATAACTGCACGACATCGCGCGGTGTGTAGTGTTCCCCACTGGTTTCGTTGGACATCTCAGAGAATCTGCGGAGCAATTCTTCAAATACCAATCCCATCGTACGGTTATCCACTTCATTGGGGTGCAAATCAACTTCGGTAAACTTATCGCAAAATATATACAGTCTGTCGTTTGTGTGTAACCGGTCAATAAACCGATCAAGATTGAAGTTCTCAATAATGTCGCTTACGTTCTGACTGAATCCACCAATGTAGTTCTCAAAGTTGAGATATATGTTATTTGGGTCGTCTTTCAATCGAGATAGGTCATACTTGGAGGTGTTGTAGAAATTGGTCTTTATCTTACTCGTAATAATCGGTGGCAGGGATTCTTCGTCGACTTGATCCTTAAACTGATTGTAGGTTCTGATGGCTTCTTCTTTTCGTCCGCTCTCTTCTAAAATACAGTCTAATCGGCGCAGCACCAGAAATGGGAGGGTGATGTCACCGTATTCGTGTTGTTTGAATAAGTTCCGCAGCACATCATCTGCTACATTCCAAACGAGTTGTGCCAGTTCCTGATAATTTGCCATGTATTTCCTTCTATATTGGGTTATCTAAGGCGGTGTATCCACCTGATTTTTATACAATAGATCAACATTTACTTGTAAACGTGCTGTGTATGCACGTCTACAAGTAAATGCGTAAAGCCTAACGGAACGGCATAGAATAAAGCAAACCGCCTTCTGTCCAAGGTTTATTAACACCACGAGGTAAGCCGATCGGAGTTAGGTTACGCTCAAAGATTTCGCCATAGTTACCAACAGAAATAATAATCTGTTTTGCCCAGTCTTTAGGAAGTCCAAGCTTTTTACCTATTTCTCCGGATTCACCCAAAAAACGTTTGATTTCCGGATTTTCAGTTTCAAAAGTCTTGATATTCTTCTGTGTAATATTGTGTTCTTCTGCAAAGAACGTTGCATAGACCACCCAACTCACGACATCATTCCATTTGTTGTCACCGTGTATTGTGAGGGGACCCAAAGGTTCCTTTGAGATAGTAATATCCAGAATAACGTGATCATCTGGATTCTTAAGATCTTTCCGACGCGCAACAAGCTGCGACTTGTCACTGGTAACGGCATCCACTCGACCTGCATCGTAGCTACTGTAAAGCGTGTCAATATCCTCATACGTCACCTCATTATACGCAACGCCTAAGGTCCGCATCGTATCAGCAAGGTTTAACTCAGTTGTACTGCCCGCGGTAACACCAATGCTTGCTCCATCTAACTGATCAAGTGATTTTATATTGAGGGATTTAGGGACCATGAATCCTTGTCCATCGTAGAACGTCGGTGGTGCGAAGTCAGTATTCAGTTCTGTATCTCGCCCCAAAGTCCAAGTGGTGTTTCGGATTAGGACATCTATTTCACCCGATTGAAGTGCGGTGAAACGTTCCGCAGCATTTAGCGGGACAAATTCAACTTTATCAGCATCCCCCAGTACTGCGGATGCAATTGCGCGCCCGAAATCCGTATCAAAGCCACTCCATTTACCATCTTCAGCAAGGAACCCAAAACCTGGTAGACCACCGTTTACACCACAGACTAATTTTCCCCGTTTCTTTACTTTGTCAAGAATACTACCCTCGTGTTTGTCTGCAAGCAGCGGTGTCACTAATAAGGCTGTTAAAGCCAATGCTATAATACGAAACCATTTCTTTTTCATAAAATATCTCTCCCATGATATATTTTTAATCAATTGTTGAATAATTAGATAATGCTATATATAAGCATATATAAGCATATCACTTGCCAATAAATGCACGACCTGTCATTTCTTCAGCTTGAAACACAACAAGATCCTGCCCATCAGGATCTTTTACGAGCCAAATATGACCGGCATGCGTATGTTGAATACTGAATGCATTGGCGGCAGCACGGCCGCGGTAAAACTCATTGCCATCAGCATCTATCCAATAGTAAGTAATATCCGTTTCGGTTTTGTTCACGAAAAGGACAGCAGTATGCTCACCGTCGTTTGATTTTAACGTTGAAAGTTGACTCGGTTCGTGATGTTTCAAATTCACCCATTTTGCCCCGCCATCGCAGTTCGGATCAAACAATTGTTCATAGCATGCATCAAGTTTTGCAGGCCATTCAAACTTTGGTGAATTATCAGGATTGAATCCATCCAAATGCGGTAAATGCGTCCGGGTTATAGCATTTGTATAACGCCAATCTTCATCACCATAGATTTCAGTCAGCAGCGTTGCCAACTCCGGGTCATAATCTTTCAATATTCCCCGTTTACTAACATGATTATGCTGGGCATCGTTTTCACGGTTCGTATTGAACCATGATTGTGTGCCTTCAGCCCAATACTCCTCTTTGTTTGTGGAGGCGTAAGTCCCTTTCCACAACCCTTTTTCCATCGCGACCTCATATAAAGCCTTAAGCCGTTTATCAAAATCCGGATCAACGGTACTGAGTCCCATTTGATGTATTGCATGAGCGAACTCGTGAATCAGTAGGTTTTCAGTCCCATAAGGATCCCCTGGATAATTAAGCAGGTTTTCTTCGCCGCAACTCACAGACGGACGTGCGGATGTTGCACCTAAACCGCGAGCACGTCTATCCCAATAAAAATCAGGTTTTAGGTCGCTATGTTCGGGAATCTGTGTTGTCATTTCATCATAAGCCATGACGGAGAAACGGACATTGTTTTCTGCTAATGCTTGCAATATATCCGGACGGTGTCCAATGACCTGCCGAATGAGCCACGCTGCCTCCTGCATAGCATGCGGCTTCACCTTCTCCGATGCAACAACAGGGAACCCGTCCACATCAATCCACTGTTGGTAAAATCGTGGCAACTCAAATTTTTCTTGAATAGTTGGTGGGGGTGCGGTTGGGTTCTGAATGGTATCGGCAGGTGAAGATAAATTTGTTGTTGTTGCAAGTGATGTAAACGCGGTAGCAGTAATAAATAAGGTAAATGGAAGGTTCATAGTGTCGTGTTTAATCCTATTGTCTTGAAAAATTTCATATTGTAAAGCGTTGCACTTTCAATAATCTTAAATAGTATAACACTAATCGGTTTAAATTTCATTCAAAATTTGCGGGATTGCTGGATTCTGGAAGATATAGTGATTCATGTTTGAGGATGCCCCATATTGTGCAAGCGTAAACAGGGTTGCACATTTTTGTGCAGTCATAGATTTTAAGGTTGATAATTCGGTATATTATCGGTTTTGGATTTGGCATATAAATTGCTCATTCTTATGTATTAAAAAGATTAAGTCGTTTCTGTTCTTAAGAAAATAGGTTTCTTTACATAAGATCAGATTTATTTTAAAGTCCCTTAGTAAGAAGACATTGTAGCAGAGGAGATATAAATTGCGTTTGCTTACCATTACCTTTTTCTTTACGGTGTGGGCATGTGTCTATGCAGATACCGTGCCTCCATCTCCGGCAGGCGGCGGATATTTTGAAATATACAATCCTGGTGACTACGCGTTTGTTCCTGATCACGATGACTTTGAGGCAAACTTTCATGAAAGTGGTGCTTTCACGATTGAGTTTTGGTTTTATATGAAACGTGCAATGAAGCCTTATGATAAAATGAGAATTGAACCAAGTGAACGATGGAATCTGATAAATAAATCTGGGAGTTACGACATATATATTTCTTTTATTGCCAATAACGTAATTTTTAATTTAAAGAGTTCAATAGTTGGTACTTCCGTCGGAAAAGTAGATTTGCCCATAAATCAGTGGCATTACGTTGCTTTTACGGTAGAACGATATAGACAGAAAGTCATTAACAATAACCTATGGGGTGCAGCCAAATTAGGGCGTACTATATTTATTGGAGTTCTTAATAGTTCTTCTTCTCTCCGCATTGGTGGCGGTGTTCCCGCTCCTGTTGGAGTTATCCCTAACGAACCATTTTTTGGACGACCTTTTTGGACACCGTTCACAGGTGGGTTGATTGACGAGATCCGAATTTCAAACATTGATCGTTATCCAAGAGAGGATTTAGACAAGAAATCTTGGAAAGGGACGATTGAGGTGCCGAATGGTCCCTTTGAACCTGACGAACATACAGTCGCATTGTGGCACTTTGATTTTGATGGAACTCCTAATTCGAAGTGGCGTGATGCTTCTGGTAATGGACACCACTTAACTTATAGTGGGAACTATTTAAATGTAGAACCACATGGAAAGTCAGCAACTACTTGGGCACAACTCAAAGCCATAAGATAGATTATTAAGGTTTATAATCAGGCATAGTGATTCTCTCATCAAAAATCTATAACTTTAAACTACACGTCTATCCTAAACATACTTGACATGTTTTAAATGCATTGCTAAAATTCAATTTTATACACCGTATTTAGTAATCCGAAAGGGGAAAATAAATGAAAAAGTTCATAATCGCGGAAATATGCGTTATTATTGCGATCGCCGCGGGATTTTGGATTGGACGAATTACAAATTCTTTTAATGATTATGCACAGTATTACGAAAATGCCGATAAAGCTTGGATTAAAGTCCGAGAAATGAACAATCCGCCAGTAACGTATGATGAACCAGATAAAGATCGCTTGCGAAAAGTACGCGCTGCGTACCGGGCAGTTTTTGAAAATTACCCAGACAGCCGATGGGCAGACGATGCCCTTTATCAGCTTGGCTTACTTCCTCGAACAGATGAAGAGGGTTTCGCACTGTACCGTCGATTAATACGCGACTATCCAGACAGTGAATGGGCAGATGATGCAATGTACGCTATAGCCATTGCAACCTATGAGATTGCAACGGAATTAGAAAAAACTGGTACACTTGAATCTCTTACAGCCTACTATGACAGGGCACTTGCTTTATTCAACCAATTAATAGCCACCTACCCTGGTAGTGTTCTTCAAGAGGATGCACAGATTAACGCGGCGATGTGTTACTACGGGAGAAATGATGTAAATATCGCACTCAACCAACTTGAAAATCTCAAAATAGAACTCGGCAATAGTCCAATTATTTTTCGAATTTTATATAATATTGGATGGATTCACCTTGGACAAAAGAATTATGAGGATGCAAGAGTTGAATTCAAAAATATAGCAGATGCTGGGGATACGGAATATGCACCACGTGCAAGTTTCGGTATCGCGCAAACCTATTTTGGTGAAGGACAAATTACAGAAACGGAAGCGAAGTTTAAGGAAGTGGAAGACAAACCTAAGGAAGCAGAGGCAAAATATGGGGAAGCAGAAGCAAAATATAAGGAAGCTATCACCTGGTACCAACAAGTTATTGATCTATATCCTGATACTCAGGTTGGTCAAGATGCACATTTCTACATAGGGTGGGCATACCATCTGTATAAAGATTACGATGAAGCTATTGATCGTCTTGAAGGGGCAATAGAAAATTATCCGAATAACGCGATCTCTACGACTGCAAAATTTTACATCGGTCAGATTGCTGAAGATAACAAGGATACCGCTCGCGCGATTGAAGTGTATCAGAATTTTGCTGATGACCCGACGCATGATTACGACTCCCGGCTACAAGCGCAATACAAGGTTGGAAAAATCTATCAAGAAATTGAGGATATGACACATGCGATAGAAGCGTACGAAAAACTACTCGCTGATTTTCCTGAACCGCATCAAAACCCTGCACATGAATCGCGTAAGATCACTGAAAATTATGTACAGATGCTAAAAGCAGAGCATTTAGGTGAATAGATAGGTCCGAAACACAGATTGTAATGCGCAGCAATTTGTAGGTTGGGTAGAGCAAAGCGAAACCTAATGATTGAGCGGGGGGCAGAATGGGTTCAGATAGGTGGGACAACATTGCAAAAACCGACCCATTTGACTGTGCGCGACGGTAAAATTTTAATATACCAAATGCCAAATAAAGTATTGACAAAAAATGCGAATCCTATTAGCATATTAATTGTATATTTTCTGATGTTGGCACTCTTATTTAGAACAGATAGTGCATTCAGTCAACCACATGCTGTGCCAATTGCGTTTGCTTCGGATATCAGTGGAAATTGGGAGATTTATTTGACAGATTCTCTCGGAAAGTCACCTGTGAATCTGACGCTTAACCCTGCAGCGGATTACTATCCAATGTGGTCGCCAGATGGAACTGAGATTGCTTTTTTTCTCACAGCGCGATGACAATCACGAAATTTATGTGATGCGCGCTGATGGCACGCACCAGAAAAGGTTGACCTACCACCCGGCAACAGATAAAGCACCTTCTTGGTCACCAGATGGTAAACGCCTTGCTTTTATCTCAAATCGCAAAGGTCATTTTGATATCTATATTTTAGTATTGGAAGGCGGTATTGTGAAAAACCTTACTGCAAACTCGTTTGAAGATGAGATTCCGTCTTGGTCCCCTAATGGAAACAGTTTGGTTTTCCACTCAAAACGTCAGTTTAATTGGGACATCTACACCATTAATATAACGACCCGTAAGGAGCACCGATTGACGCACCAACCTTTGATGGATACATATCCAGCGTGGTCGCCTGATGGAAAACATATTGTGTATTCCTCAATGCGACAGGACGTTGATCAAGCAGATTTCGATCTTTATCTAATGGATGCTGCGGATGGTGGTAACAAAAAAGCCCTCACTGATACGCCAATAGATGAGGCAGTCGCAGCATGGTCACAGGATGGTAGTATGATCGCTTTTCAATCTGAACAGGATGGGAGATGGGTAATCCATCTGATGAATGCTGACGGAAGCGAACGCCGTGAACTAATTGACAACGGTGCTTGGGCAGCACAACCAAAATGGCAGTGTAGTTCTACCATGTTATCAATAGAACCGTCGCCTTTGCAATATCAACAATGGGGCAAACTTAAAGTCCAATAGGATCGTCGTCTATGTGAAAAAGACGGCAGACAGGTGGCACATATTTGTGCCAAATTTAAAATATAAAGGAGATATTTATGCGTTACAATATATTGTTTTTTTGTATGCTTTTTATAGTTGGTTTACTACTGACAAATGGTATCAGTTACAGTTATGATCGCGCAATTGAGGCTGAAATGGCAAACACACTTGAAGCACCGATGGTAGTTGCTGAAGATGGTGAAGCATCTGGCGAAAGATATATCTGGATGGAAGGTGAACCTTTAACAGGTGGCGGCGACAAAGGTTGGGCAGAATATATAATCAATCTCCCAGAAGCAGGCACTTATGCATTGTGGGCTCATGTTTTTGTGTGGGATGGCAACAGCGACTCGTTTTGGGTGACGTGGCAACCTGCCGATCCAGATGAAGACGCACAAGTAACAAAAAATACCGAATTCCGATGGAGTATTGGAACAAAAAATGCATGGCATTGGGACCGTATCAATCATTGGTTAGATGGTGGAACCTTTGACAGAGAATGGGAACTCCCCGCTGGAGAAACAACCCTCCGTATTGCTGTCCGAGAAGACGGAGCGAAATTAGATGTCGTCTTTGTCACTGACAACCTCTCGGCAGATGCGGCAGATGTCAACCCGCGTTTTCCTGGTCCGGAAGATAAAATTACCCCCGTTGAACCGAGAGATAAACTCACAACAACGTGGGGAAAAATTAAAGCAGCAAGGTAGTAACTTAACATCAGCTTGGTATATAGCGAACTTTAAAAATAAAGATACACATTTTTTGTAGGAGCGATCTCCGAATCGCGACCTGTCGGGAATCGGAGTTCCCTCCTACGTCTCAAAATGTCTCGTTAATTTTAAAGTTTACTATAAGCAATTTTTTGTAGCACAAACTTTATGAAGATTAATTTTTAATTCGGTAATTTTCTGTCCGCATAAGGCAGATTTCTACCGCTGCTGGCGAGGCGGGGAATCATGCTGAATGCCAAAAAGCGCATTCAGCCAATGGCATTCATACCGTTGATTACTTCCTAACCTCGCTAAATTACCGATTTATTTCTTAAACTTCATACAGTTTGCTCTACAAATTCTTGCGAAAAATGTCCTATTTTTTATTAAAAACGGTGTCTGCAGGTCTAAAATCTTGTAGGTAGCAACTTGAGTTATTATGGTAGAGATTAGAATTAACGCTACATTCCTGAACTGTGAATCAACGCTGAATGCGCGTATGGCATCCATCCAAATCAACGCCAAATGCACATTTGGCATTTGGCGGGAGGGAACTCCGATTCCCGACTGCTTCTAAGTTTCTGTCGCGATTCGGAGATCGCTCCTACAGAGGAAATGTAGAATTATTTCTATAGTCCACTATATAGTAAAATCTAAAATACCTTTACATTTTCTTAAGGTTAGCGGCGTTTGTAGTCGCGCAATTCATTGCCAAATCAACGCCAAATGCGCTTTTTGGCATTTGGCGCCTCTTACATTTATGGTATGTTTGAAGCCACATAAGAATAAAACGTAAAAATAATTATAGATTTCACTATACATACGGTGTCTGCTTATCTAAAAACTCGTAGGTAGCAACTTAGGTTACATACTATTAAACAGAAAGGAGTTTTTTATGAAATACGGTATTCTTTTTTTAATGCTTATAGTTCCTATATTTTTATTAACGTCTGTGGGACATGGTGCGGATGTTGAAATTGCACTTGAAGCAGAATTAGCAAATGTCCTCCAAGAACCTATGGTTATTGCGGATGATGAACTGGCATCCGATGGAAAATATGTCTGGATGGAGGGCGCGCCGTTGACTGGTGGTGGGGACAAAGGTTGGGTTGAATTTATTATCAACATTCCTGAAAGTGGGAAGTATGCACTATGGGGTCATACTTTCGCGTGGGATGGCAACAGTGATTCATTCTGGGTGACATGGCAACCTGCTGACCCAAACGAAAATGCTCAGGTAACAAAAAATACTGAGTACCGATGGAGTATCGGCACAAAAAATATATGGCACTGGGATCGCATCAATCACTGGTTAGATGCTGGAACTTTTGACAGGGAATGGAAGTTTGATAAAGCTGGTGAAACAATTCTGCGCATAGCAGTCCGTGAAGACGCTACAAAATTAGATGCAGTTTTTGTTACTTCAAATACGGGTGCCGCTGCAGCAGGACAGGCAAACGTCCGTCTTCCAACAGACGAGGATAGAAAGATACA
>CBDCOJ010000032.1:0-905818 GCA_965219695.1 Candidatus Poribacteria bacterium
GATGCTGATGGTAGAGCGCAAGCTAATTTAATGCTCGGTTGGACACCCGGGAGGAATACTGTTAGAGTTACTGGAGAAGGCATTGAATCATGGGCGACTTTTTCTGCTATTGGTATGGAGCCGGAAACGCAAATAGCGGCAGATGTGAACAGAAATGGCGTTGTGGATGTGGAGGACCTTATGTTAGTTGCTGCCACTATCGGCACAGCCCCACCTGAAGAGACATACCCGAATCCAGACGTAAACGGAGACGGTGTTGTCAATAGTGATGATTTAGCATTAGTCATGGCAGCATTAGAAACGACACCCGCAGCACCTGCAACTGTTTTGACAGCAGAAAATTTGCAAAGATGGATTGACGAAGCGAAGCAACTTGCTAACAAAGATGTAACATTCTTGAAAGGAATTGCTGTGCTTGAACAACTGCTTGCTTCCATGTTGCCCAAAAAGACGACACTTTTGGCAAACTATCCAAACCCATTCAATCCAGAGACGTGGATACCCTATCATTTAGTAAAACCTGCTGAGGTGACCTTGCATATCTATGGAATTGATGGAGCATTGGTTCGGACATTGGCGTTGGGACATAAACATGCTGGTATCTATGAACATCAGACCCGTGCGGCATATTGGGATGGTCGCAACGCACAAGGTGAACGCGTTGCAAGCGGTATCTATTTTTATACACTCACTGCAGGTGATTTTACATCTACACGAAAAATGTTGATAAGGAAATAGGATCGGTGTAGTCTCACAAGATTCATTACGCTGTAAAATGAAGAGAAAATAAATGAATAGAAAACTATTATGGATTGGACTTGTCTGTCTTATTACACTATATTTCGTAGCAGATTTTACATACGCACAAGATTCTCGACCGATAGTGCGGGTCGTCTACCGCCCCTTACCTGGAAGCCCACCTCGCCCTAATGTTAATGCAGAAATTGATGCATTAATCAAGGAAACACAACTTTTCTTTGCCGATGAAATGGAACGCCACGGGTTCGGCAGAAAAACTTTTCAGTTTGAAGCAGATGCAAGCGGGAACACCGTGGTACATCATGGAGAGCTTGACAGCCCCCGCGTGGCACATCATGGAGGGCGTGACATTGGCAAAGATATCGAGGTCTACATGGCAGAAGAGAAAGAACCTGGAGTATGCGGTCGTGGGGGCGGTGGCAATTTCGGAGGTTTCGCACTAATCTTCTGTTGGAATTTGACTACCATTGCCCACGAACTCGGACATGCCTTTGGATTGCAACACGATTTCCGCGCCGGCAGCGATATCTACATCATGTCCTACGGTCTATTTCGGCACCAACTTTCTAAATGTACCGCTGAATGGTTAAATGTTCACCGCGCTTTCAACCCTAACCCATCTGCTGTGAACACAAACACAAAGGTCGAAATGTTTCCACCAAGTCTTGCCGCTCCACCAAATGTTATCCGCCTCCGTTTTAAGGTAGCCGATCCGGATGGACTCCATCAAGTACAGCTCCTCACATCCACCCTTACAGGTGTTGCTTACGAATCCTCTGAATTGGTTAGCTATAAACCATTAAACGGAAGTACAAATACCACGGTTGAATTTGTCACTACCGACTTGACTCCGGAAAGTCCATCCGTATCCCTTCAGGTTGTTGATGTGCATGGAAATGCCATTTGGTCGAGGAAGTTTCCGATCAATATTACTTCCTTGCTACCGCGTGCTAAAGTTGTGTCTATTTCAGATGCCAATTTGGCAGCGGCAGTACAGCGAGTTATTGGGAATACTACAACGCACTCTATGCTAAACTTGCGCGAACTTGCTGCCCACAACAACGGGATAAGAAACCTCGCGGGTCTTGAACACGCACACAATCTGAGAGGTCTACATCTTACTGGCAACAACATTTCAGATGTGTCAGCACTATCAGAGTTGACAAATCTGACTTATTTGGATCTTGACGACAACAACATTTCCGATGTGTCGGCACTATCAGAGTTGACACAACTGAATTTGTTGCATCTTAAGAGTAACAACATTTCCGATGTGTCGGCACTATCAGAGTTGACAAATCTGACTTATTTGGATCTTGACGACAACAACATTTCCGATGTGTCGGCGCTGTCGGAGTTAACACAACTGACTTGGTTGTATCTTGACAGCAACAACATTTCAGATGTGTCGGCGCTGTCGGAGTTAACACAACTGACTTGGTTGTATCTTGACAGCAACAACATTTCAGATGTGTCCCCCTTGCAAGGCATGACAGAACTGAGAACCTTATATCTTTGGAACAACAGTATCTCAGATGTGTCGGCGCTGTCGGAGTTAACACAACTGACTTGGTTGTATCTTGACAGCAACAACATTTCAGATGTGTCCCCTCTGTTAGCATTAAACCTTATAGGAACGCAGTCGGACAGCACAGGGCTATATCTTCAAAACAATCCCCTTAGCTATGATTCTATCAACACACATATTCCCGCTATGCAAGCGAAAGGAATTGAAGTATCATTTGATAACGTAGTCCATCCAGCACTCTCTATCGTCTCTGGAAATAATCAGGAAGGCTTTGCTGGATCAGTCCTTTTATCTCCTTTCGTTGCCGAGGCACAGAATGAGAACGGTGAACCCATGGAGGGCATCCCGGTCACCTTTACTGTGGAAACTGGTAACGGACAACTCACTTCTCCGACTACCACAACCGATGCTGATGGTAGAGCACAAACTAATTTAATGTTAGGTTGGACACCCGGGAGGAATACTGTTCGAGTTACTGGAGAAGGTATTGAATCATGGGCGACTTTTTCTGCTATTGGTATAGAGCCGGAAACACAAATAGCGGCAGATGTGAACAGAGATGGCGCTGTGGATGTGGAGGACCTTGTGTTAGTTGCTGCCACTTTGGGCACAACCCCACCAGATGGCACCATACCTAATACAGACGTAAATGGTGATGGAGTCATCAATAGTGATGATTTAGCATTAGTCATGGCAGCATTAGAAACGACACCCGCAGCACCTGCAACTGTTTTGACAGCAGAAAATTTGCAAAGATGGATTGACGAAGCGAAGCAACTTGCTAACAAAGATGTAACATTCTTGAGAGGAATTGAAGTGCTTGAACAACTGCTTGCTTCCATGTTGCCCAAAAAGACGACACTTTTGGCAAACTATCCAAACCCTTTCAATCCAGAGACGTGGATACCGTATCATTTAGCAAAACCTGCAGAAGTAACGGTCCGCATCTACGGGGTAAACGGCACGTTGATTCGGACTTTGGCATTGGGACACAAGCCTGCGGGGATTTATGAGCATCGCAAACGTGCAGCGTATTGGGATGGCAAAAATGCACAAGGTGAACGCGTTGCAAGCGGAATCTATTTTTATGCACTCACTGCAGGAGATTTCACATCTACACGAAAAATGTTGATAAGGAAGTAAATTTTAAATGACTATACATAAAGTCAAGCTGGAATCCCGCACCAAAATACTCATCATGATGATTTGCGGTTGCCTTGTCATTTTGTTGGACAGTCCAACCGCATTGCTGACATGTTTCCTTGCCAGCCTTGTATTGATTGCTATTTCAAAGCCGACCTTAAGACAAATCCGATTGCTACTCATCTTCCTCTTTTTCACAACGTGGGGATTGATTTACAGTCAAGGAATGTTCTACAATGCATTTCCTCGTACCGTCTTGATAACCCTTGTTCCAGCGGAGTTTCCGCTGATCGGGGAGTGGACTGGTGGTATTAGAATCTATCGGGAGGGGTTATTTCACGGCATTATCCAATCGCTGCGGTTTAATACCACTCTTGTGATTGGTTGCTATATTGTGTGGAGCACACAACCTCGCGACCTACTTCTCGCGTTGGGACAATTGCGTGTGCCTGGAGCGCTTGCATTTATGGTCACAACTGCGCTGCATTTCATTCCTGTGATTGCCGGTGAAACCGTTGCAGTCATTCGGTCACAAAGACTACGTGGATTCCGCTACTTACAGCTCAATTTGTTTGCCACTGTGCGGGGTGTTATCAATAGTTTCCGACCTATCTTGGCAGGTAACATTCGACATGCAACGAACCTTGGCGAATCAGTTGAAAGTCGTGGATTTTCAACTGATATAACGACACAACGGACATCTTTACGCACTTCACAGATGAGGAAATGGGATTATTGCTTGATTGCGTTATTATCCTTCTGTTTGATTTGCGTCATCGGTTTGAAGGTGCTGTATTTCTGTTATGCGAATGGTATCTATTACGGGTCGTGGTTGAGAGGTGTGTATACTTTTACCCGCGAAGTACTTTAACGTCCGACCTCCCATGCCAAATGTTGCAATTCTGGTCCGATAAGTTTTTCCCACGCTAACCGTACAGCAGCATTTGACCCCGGTGTAGAGATAACCACTTTCCCACGATAGACTCCCGCTGTTGCCCGCGATAGCATGGCGGCAGCACCGACTTGGTCATAACTAAACATCCGAAATAGTTCTCCAAACCCCGGTAACGTCTTTTCTAATTTGCGGTCAAGCACGTCAAAAGTAGTGTCTCTCGGTGCGATGCCAGTTCCACCGTTGAATATGACTACCTGTGCATCAGTTTCAGCCATTTTATCCAAGACATCAGATACCTGATCAGGTTCATCTTTTATAATTTGATAGGCAGTTACGCTGTTTCCCTCTGCTTCAAGTTGTTCACGGAGAAAAGCAGCATTTGTGTCTGTTTCTGGTGTGCGCGAATCGCTTACGGTCACAATGGCAACTGATACGGGGCCCTCTTCTGCTGCGATCTCCCTGTGTTGTTGCGTACTTGTTAATGTCGTCATGAAATTTCCTCTTTTCGTCAAATTATTGGTTTGGATATCCCTTCTCCAAATGCCGCGGCATAGGAAAAAAGATTCCTTCAGTTTGTTTAGCGAGAATTGTCTGAAAATCGTTAGGGGCTGGATGACCTACCACATAGGCGGTAATGCCTAATGATTGACATACCTCCAGTGCTTGCTCCGCAGGATATTTTCCGGTTGTAGGTTCATCAGTTAAAATAAGCAGGAATCGCCTTGCGTAAGGACTAAATTTTACCTCAGGCAGCCCTTCAACAATCGCGTCAATAAGATGTTCATCTCCACCAAATGGGTCTTCCATAAGACTTTCTATTAAAACTTCGTTGAGCGGCATCTGGGACACGACAGCACCATCAACAATCTTAATAGCATCTTTTGCTTCAGCAAAACGGATAAGTCCAATTCGATATTTTAGCGGAAATATTGATAATCTCCCTATGAGCGTGCTTAATCCAAGCATGATCGCTTGCGACTTTCCACCCATACTTCTGCTATAGTCTAACATCACTAAAACATCAACAATCGGTTGTTCGCTGCGACTTGAAGCACCGCCTGGCTGCGCCCCAATATAAACTTTTAGACTATCCTGATCCCTACGGATCGTGTAAATTTGGTGGTTCTTCTGATTAGTAAAGGTCCATTTATTAGCGGATTGCTTTGTCCGAGCTATAAGATGCGGATTCAGACTCCAGTGTTCTGGATATTCACCTGCATAAACTCGTAATTTATTTTCTACTTTGCGCATGGCATAAATTCGCCCATTGTCGTAGTCTGTAATTATTAGCAAATCACTGTTCTGTTTTTCTAAAACCGTTGTATATCCAGCTCTGAAAGCATCCGTTTTCAATCCAAGTTCCTTCTTATCGAATTCGTGTTGTGTTTTATTTATAGGTATATCATTTTCTTCAAAAAGCACATCAAACTGTAAATCAAGACTGAAATGTAATTTGGCACCGCTGCGCCGAATATCAGTTGCGATATCTCGAAATACTTTGAGAAACTTTTGGTTTCCAACACGATTAGCAGGGAGAGCAGCCGGATTATAGGCACTTCCGGGAATTTCTGTCCATACGCCGCCTGTAGTCGTAGCTAATTCCTGCTGAAAAGGTTCATTGAATCCGAGGACGTTAACGTGAATATCCTCTATTTGAGACTGATCAATCACTTTTGCTCGCACTGTTTCGGAAGCATTTCTCTCTCTCATACTTGTTGATGCTGGTTCATCCGTAACTAAGATTAAGTGTTTATCAGCATCAGCATGAAAATCCATATAGTTCAAAGTATCTATTAGTGCGTCAAGGGCATGTTCATCTCCACTCAACTTCACTTTTTGCATACGACGACGGAGATAACCTACATCAGGCGCAAGCGCGCGGGTTTCAAGCTCTTGTCCACGTTCCCGAACACTGAATTCGGACATGCCTAAATGATATTCTATGTTAACGAGATCAAATGCATCTGTCATACTAAATAGGTTTTCGGCAACTTGTTGAATGTTATCGCCCATGCTTTTACTTGTATCAAGCACAAAGACAACATTGACTTTATCAAGTGTACGAGTAGCGATAATATGGTCTGCAATCTGTTTGAGCGCTTCGGCAAATGGGTTGGAAGCGTCCTTGTTGCCATTTCCTTTCCCCTTACCGCTTTCACCGTCTCCTTGTCCAATTCCCTCACCGATAGCAATTTCGGCAGTTCCCGTTGATTCAAGTCTGTTAAATCCGCTTTCCCCATCGCCTTTGACTCGTTGCCGCAGACTTTCTTTTCCCGCGCCAGAGGTTATCTCAAAAGGGCTTGTTACTGTTTTGGCAAGCGATGATGTTTGACTATTCAACTGTTCCGCTTGTGTTGTCAACTCAGGTAACTCTGTCGCTGTTTTTGATACCTCTTCTGTAGCACTATGCATCAGCACCTTTTCAGAAGGACGAACGGTTTCATCAAATAAATTGGAAGAAGCAGCTAACGCTACATGTCTTGGCTGTCCTGAAGCCGATGATTTCGTCTGTCTTGGGTTATGCAGCTGCTTGGGAGGAGGTCGTTTAAGTTGGCGTCTCTGTTTTGTCGGGTTTTTCATATCTATGAATTCCACGCCGACAACATCTTCAGAGTAATAAGCAACTCGTGTGTAATAGAAAATGGTTAAGACAATTGCGAAGCAGAGATGTATAATTCCGGCAATCAGGCAGGCATTCAGTGAACGATGTTTTCTTTCAAAGCGATTCATGATGTTGTCTCCTGAGTTTTCTACTCCGTTGATTGCTTTTCTTTATTCGTTGGGAAACTGATATTATGATTATATCAGATATTGTTGCTAATTTCAAGAGAGTTGCAAATTACTTCCTCAGAGCCATTCAATTGTCGCGAAGTGTTCTTGTGGGAGTAAATCAACGGTATGAATGCCTTTAGCAGAATGCGCCAAATCAAGAAATCAACGCTACAAATGCCTTTAGGCATTCCGTGTGTGGCATTCTGCATGATTCAGCGGGTTTGTAATCCCGATTTAATAACAAACGCGCTGAATCGCAATTCATTGCGCCTCTTTTTAGTTTTGAGGCACAATTGGACGATTCTGAATTAGAAACTCGACAATTGAATGCCTCTGATTACTTCCTAAACTCTTCTTGACAATTCAATCTACACAGCGTATAATTGAGAAAAACTCAATATCAGAAAACATAAACGCAATTATATCTATGAATCGAATTGACAAGAAATTTCAGGAACTCCGACAACAAAATACACATGCATAATATATTTTGACAAATACTTCTAATAACCGATGCACTTTGAAATCATTGGCTCAATTGAAAATATTGAAACAATTGCTGTCGGTAGGCAAATCCGTGAAATTCAGAGGTTACGTAAACAATTTGGTTTGGGTAGATGGCGGAAACTCAAAGGAATTGCTGATATCCGCCTGACTAAAGGTAACATCCGTAGAGCAGAAGTTCACTGGTATGAAGCCCATGGTATTGGTAGAAAAAAGATGAAAATCAAACGATTCTTGGACTAAAATCATGGAAAAGAAACAATTAGAAGCACAATTTGTACTTTGCATTGAGAACAACGGTTGTGAAGACCTTGAGACACGAAAATTCTATCGAATTTTGCCTGACGAAGAAGCGGCTAAAGAGGGATACCTGCGAGTCGTTGACGAATCTCAGGAAGACTATTTGTATCCCGAATCTTATTTCATTTTCATTGAACTACCTCGCAAGGCACAGGAGGCATTTGTAGCGCCAAACTAAGTTGTAACGTCCAAAAACTCCTCTTGACAATTCAATCTACACAGCGTATAATTGAGAAAAACTCAATATCAGAAAATCGAAAAGAAATTATACCTATGAATCGAATTGACAAGAAATTTCAGGAACTCCGGCTGCAAGGTGAAAGCGCATTTATGCCGTATGTTTGTGCTGGAGATCCAAACCCAGAACTAACCCCTAAACTTTTTCTTGCGCTTGAAGAAGCTGGTGCTGACATCATAGAATTTGGTGTTCCCTTCTCCGACCCGATAGCAGACGGGCCGACTATCCAACGTGCCAGCGAACGCGCACTCAAACACCACATTTCCCTCCAACAAATTCTTGAGATTGTGAAAAAACTCCGTCAACAGACAGAAATTCCCATCGCTTTGATGAGTTACTATAATCCGATCTTTCGGATGGGCGAGGAGTCATTCTGCAAGGCTGCGCAAGCTGCTGGTATTGATGGTGTCATCATTCCGGATCTGCCGCCTGAGCAGGCGGATCCGCTTCTTAAAGTTGTATCACAATACAATCTTGCGACTATTTTTCTCGTCGCACCGACCAGTCCACCGGAACGAATGCAATTGATTGCATCGGTCAGCACAGGATTTATCTATTGCGTCTCGGTAACAGGTGTAACTGGAGCAAGGGCAACCTTGTCGGATGAGGTTGCACCAATGATAGCAGAACTACGCAAGCACACAGACAAACCGATTTGTGTCGGTTTCGGTATATCAACTCCTGAACAAGCAACACAAGTAGTGCAACTTGCCGATGGCGTGATTGTCGCGAGTGCTATTATCAATATCGCTGAGAAGAATATGGATGACGAAACACAATTGCTTACATCGGTGAAGCAGTTTGCTTCAGATTTAGCGGCTGGAACAAAATAGTTGATATTTAAACTCAGATCGTTATAGGTGTAACTTGTTAGTTTTTTCGAGTAAGAAGTTCGGCTTAATTACGACTTGACCCACTCTCTCAACACTTGTTCAGGATCAGTTTCTGGATTGAAAGTTAATAACCTTCATCGCGCGATGCTTTCAGCAGCCGTTGATCGGAAGCGACCAGAACTAACTTATTACCGGAGGTGTTATGAAGTTCTATTGCGACATCTAACGCTGAGCGTAACACCATCGCATCAACGCTGTTGATTGAATGCTTATCCATCAAATTTAGTGATGCCCAAATTAGGGAATTGGGTATTGAAATTGTTTTGAAATCTGAGGCTGCATCAATTATTTCAAGGTTTAGATTGACCACCGCATGATTAAAGTCATACTGTGTAATTCGCTTGTCATTCCTTTTGCGAACACAAATTGATAAGACCTCTGCTGCACCGATAGCCAAACACCTGAAATATCCGAGAGGAGTATTAGCAAAAGGAAGTTAACTTTGTTACTACCAATTTCAAGGAGGTACCGCTTGACAAGCGCGCTGGCATCGTAATAGAAATAATACACACTTATTTTCCCGTTCTTCAATGATCGCTTGGCTAAATTCGTTTTCCTCGGCACGAATGCCGTTACGCTCCATACTTTTGTGGAGTTCTTCAATCGATATAGGATCAAGACCAATAATTCCGTGCCGTTCAAAAAATGGACGCAGAATTCTTACTGCCTCTCGCTTATCTGCATAAACCGGTTTGCCAACTTCTACGTTCTTCTCATTCGTTTTCTGCCAATGGGGTGCCATTTCTTCAAGAAACAAAGACAATTGGAGTTTTACCTCTGTTAACGTCTTTTCTACCTTACTCAACCGTTCAGCGAGCGTTTCAACTGTTTCTGCCATTGTTCACAATTCACCTTTTGCTTCTGAGCGGTACCTTCAACAGTATACTTGCGTTGTCTACATTTGTCAAGACGAGATTCCAAAAAACTAATTAAGAACTCTGTTAGGAATTCGAATTTTTATAATGCACTTGGTTTACATTCCACGTTTGATTCCAAATTCCGTTTCAAACGCTTCCCAAATTTCTTCCGATACGTCAGCGGTAGCCGCTTCATATCCATCTTCCACCTGCGCTTTGTCTGCTGGACCAAACATCACAACCCCGTCTATAGGTGCAGCAAGACAAAACTGCATTGCTAAATGACGGATATTAACGTTCCGTTCTTGACACCATTTCCACATAGAGTATGCTTTAGGTTCAGCATTCGGGTTCCGTCTCCGCTCATCATCAACATTTGGTTCTGCCCCCGTTAAACTTCCCATCCCTAAAGGACTGGCGAGGATAATACCGACATCGTGTTCGCGTGCTAACGGCAAAGTCGTCTGCGCGACGGATTGCGATAATAACGTGTAATCCAAGAAGGTGAGAATAATATCAATATGTCCTGTTTCGATCAGTTGTCTATGAAAATCGTGGGAACGGACCCCCGCACCGATGTGTCGGATTAAGCCTTCATCTTTCATCTCCAAAAGCGTATCTAACGCGCGTCCTTTATCTAACACACTCTCCATGTTTTCTGGGTCATGGATTAAAACAGCATCCAGATAGTCAGTGCGAAGGTCTTTGAGACTATTGTTAACACTCCATCTTGTGCCATCCGCAGAAAAATCTTTCCTGCGATCAGGATGTGTACCGACTTTGGCTTGCAAATAAACCTTCTCTCTCAGACCGTCAGAAAGTGCTTCTCCCCAAAGATGTTCTGCGTGTCCCGGATAGGTGTCAATATAGTTGATACCGAGTTCAATAGCACGACGAATTGCACTGATAACTTCGGCATCCGGTTTATGACATAACCATGCCGCACCGAGTGCTAAAGCATTCGGACGCATCTCAGTTCGTCCCATTCGGCGCTTCTCTAATTTTTGTGCCATAATAAAATTCCTTAAAATGTCGTCTTACTGATCCTCAAGTGTCCTTCGTAGTTTGTGTGTAGATGTAGCAAGCGACTCCTGTAAATACGGATATGGAAAACCACCCCACCGATCCGGCGGGGGTTCATGTGCCTGAGCGATCCTTAGATTTACAAAAACAGGACCGGGTTCATTCCAAACTTTTGAAAGATCGGTTTCAAGTGTCCCTATGTCATCAAATTCATATACTTGCTCAAAACCCGTTCCTTTCGCAATTGTTACCCAACTAAAGTCAGCATTTCGTGGAACGGGTTGATTACCTGTCACTTCATACGTTCCGTTATCACAAACAAAAAGTAGATAGTTCGCAGGCGGTTTTGCTAAACCTGTAATCGTCGCGAGTGTTCCTAAACACATCAGCATACTCCCATCGCCGTTAAGCACAACAACCTTTTTGTCAGGTTTTGCAAGTGCAATACCGAGTGCGAAATCTGCAGCATGCCCCATAGCACTCCCAACAGATGCGTAATCCAGTGGATGCGTTGATATTTTTCCCCACGGCACGCTCATCCCCATCGTAGCAACGACGATTTCATCTGTTCGTTGAGATGCAATGAGTTGTAAACATTCTTCCTTGACGAGCATGAATCCTCCATTTTTGGTAAAGAAATTTTACTTTTTGCCTTCCTCTAACGGTAAAAATTTGATTTTTGGTCTATTTTTCATCGCAGTTATCATAATTTGGAGATGTTGCAAAAATTCCGATTGAGTTTCTATCCCATCAATACCACCTTCCCAAATAGCAAATGTCCGATAACTGATCCGTCCTTCACTATCAGGATTCAGGACAATAGACAAACGGGATACGTCTGTGTCAACCAAACTACTTGTCTGTGTTGTGGAATATATTAATGCTATACCGAGAGGATATGTTCCATCAGGGTCTGTTCCCCAACTCCATAACAAACCTTGGTCTTCGTCAACACCAGATGTTTCCCCCAGTTTTGGAATACCCGCGACGATAGCATAATCCGCAGGTAACTCTCTATCTAATTGGATTTGGTGTTCAATCCAAGGATTACTGCCATAAATAAAAGTTGTTGACTGAAGATGGTATGTTTCACCGTCAACGTACCAACTTGGGAGAATCCGTTGAACGACAGAACGCATACCTCCATCGGCAAGAATCCGAACGTAATCCTCATCACTTGGCAGTGGAATCAATTCGTTTTTTTCCCTATGCCATAGTGCGAAACCACCACATCCGATCAATTCATCCAAAGGTGTTAACATAACCATTGCGGTGTTTTCGGGTTCAAGGAGTGTATTCAGGGACAATCCAATTGATTTGAAAAGATTGAGTTGTTCCTCAGTTTTTCGGACAAAGTAATCCTCCTGATTCTCCAAGTCATGGATTACCCAACGATGTTCAGGTTTTTTAACTTCTTTTTTTAACGCCTGTGGTTTTTGGGACAATGATATATTTTTACTTTCAAAATGGAACCTAAATTCGGGTGACAACGGAACATCGTTTTCTAATTCACTTTGAAACATTCCATCAACACTGAAAAGTTCTTCTCGCTTTTTGCCATAAGCGACTACTGCCCCGCTTGGCTTCAGCAAATATGCGATTAAATCGGATTCTACTGCCGCCACAGCATCCAGTTCAGGAAAAATACCTGCGCGTGTCTGCTTTTTTACATCAAATGTAAATGTTGTCTTATCATTAGGGTCGTAGAGAATTGAGATCTCTTTTGTTTGCTCCCGCTCAAGATCTAAGAGAAAAACCAATTGGTCACGTTCTCCATCATAGTTTAAGTCATCCGCTTGCGCGGGAATCATTGCCTCCCGCTGTGCTTTCCCAGTAACCACAAGATAAGCATTCAGGGAGAAGTCTGGACTGACCTTTCGCAGCTGGTCCAAAGTCATTACAATTGGAACATTTTCCCTATCAATAGCAAGTGTATTTTGAATAGTAAATCGGATGCGGTTTGTCTTCTGTTTGCCCCCTGGGAACGTACAACCAGCAAAAAATACCAAAAATGCCAAAATAAGCCAATGCCAATATTTCATAGATAGAATCTGAGTTTTTTCATTTGTGTGTATCATCAATTTTCATTTCCGATTGAAAGTCATATCTTAGAAAATGCCTCTAATTTGCGGGTAAAGTTTCAAGCAAATCTGCAATTTCTAATTCCGTGTTGTAAAAATGTGGTGAGACTCGGACTCCGCTACCGCGTTCTGCGGTAATTATATTCCTTTCATTGAGTAGCGTAAAAAGTTCAGCAGGTGTATAGCGGTCGCTTTCAAAAACCACAATCCCAGCCCGTTCAGAATCCGACTTTGGTGTGATGACACGATATCCTTTGGCGTCCAATCCCTTAATTAAGCCTGATGTAAGTTCCAAAATGCGTGTCTCAATGTTAGAGATACCTATCTCAATTAATAGGTCAATCGCTGCTTTAAGTCCATATAAACCGATGCTATTGTAAGATCCTTCTTCAAAACGTGTTGCATCCGGTTTCTGTGTTAGATCGTAATCGAGAAATTCGCGAGGATTCACAACACTTGCCCATCCAACATTGGTATTGATAAGCCGTTCCAGTTTGTCATCAGCACAATAGAAAATCGCTGCCCCCTCTGGCGCCAGCAACCATTTGTGTCCATCTGCTGCAAGAATATCAACATGGCTTGACTTCACATCCACCTCAATCGCACCGAGGCTTTGAATTGCATCCACCACAAACCATACATCGCGTTCTCGGCATATCTCCCCAATTGCTTTGATGTCATTCCGATATCCAGAGGCGAATTCCACGTGGCTAATTGTTACGACTCGTGTTCGCTCATCAATTGCTTCAATAATATCTTCTAAGAGAATACGACCGTCACGCTCAGGTACCATGCGTGTCTCAACGCCATAGCGCTCCTTCAAACTCCACCACGGATAGACATTCGCAGGAAATTCAACCGCTGTAGTGACGACGTTATCCTCCTCACGCCAATCAATACCGTTTGCAGCGATCAGTATTCCTTGCGTCGTATTTTTCATAAACGCTATCTCTGTGGCATCAGCGTTGATAAGTTGTGCCGCAACGGATCGGCACAACTCAACCGTTTCCGTCCAAGTGTCAACGTTTACAGCACCGTTCACAGTCGCATCTTCTACAAAATTTACCATTGCATCCCTTACTCGACTCGATAACGGCGCAACACCCGCATGGTTCATATAAACATAGGATTTGGTAACCGGAAATTCGGCACGCCACTTCTCAAAGAACGCTCTCAAAACGTTTGACCTCTTCCCTTGCATTCAAAACTATTTCAACAGTATAATCTTTAACTCGTTTTGCATTTGCAAAAACTATTGTTTCACCAAATAACCCACAGCAGAAAACCAAAATTCCGGTATTTATCAAAATAGGACTAACGTTTGGAAAACCTATTGTTAAAATACCGCCCAATACGGTTAACAGAGCGCCAAAGGGACCAAAATATCGAATGGGCCGTCTTGCACAACGATATATAAAAAAAGGCGCGAGCGGACTTAAATCTGCAGCTTCGCGCTGTGCCTTGGAAATTGACCAGCTTGTTATTAAACTAATTCCCATCAGCGATATTCCCATTCCTATGCAACTAAAGGCAGCAATTATGGCAACATTAATAAGGAGAAACCCGATAATGAAGAAAGGAAGACTTAGAAACGCAGCGATCCGATAAACATGGAATTTTGGGTTAATTTGGTTGGCATAGGATTGTTCCGTAGAAGGATTACCATTTGGATTGGGCTGTCGCGCGAAAATTGAGAGAATCAACTTAAATGCTAATATATCTAAGATAACGCGCCAAAACCTGCTGAGACCGTATTTGCTTGTTCCAAAACGGCGAGGGTGGTGTTTGACGACCATTTCTGCGATGCGCGCGCCTACGACCTTGGACATGGCTGGAATGAACCGATGCATTTCTCCATAAAGTGGAACCTGTTTGATTACCTCAGCTCGATATGCTTTGAGTGAACAACCGTTGTCATGGATAGCAACACCTGTCACCTTACCAATAATCCAATTGGCAGCTACAGAAGGGACTCGTCTTGTCCAGAATTTGTCCTGCCGTTCTCTCCGCCATCCACATACCAAATCATAATCTTCGTCAAGTTTCTCAAGCAATTGCGGAATATCGGATGGGTCATTTTGTAGATCACCATCCATGCTTATAATCCGCTCACCTTGGGCAAACTCAAAACCTGCTGCCATCGCAGCTGTTTGACCAGCATTCTTTTGGAATCGGATCACAACTAAATGGAGTTCCTGATTACGCAATTCTGATAGTACTTCAAAGGTGTTATCCTGACTCCCGTCGTCAACAAAAAGCACTTCATAAGTTCTGCCAATTGACTCACATACCGACCGAATTTTTTCATACAGTGGTCGGACATTCTCCTCCTCGTTGTACACCGGGACAACAATTGATAAATATGGTTTTTGTGTAGCGTTCAATGCTACTCCTTCCGATTCAAAAGAATTTGATGTGCTTTCGTTAGGGAATCAAAAGTCCCCGCATCAATCCATTCACCTTGCAAAAAACTGTGTTCCAGTTGCCCTCGTTCAATATAAACGTTGTTAACCGAAGTAATCTCGTATTCCCCACGTGATGAAGGTTCAATTGTACGAATAACATCAAATACTAATGAATCGTAAAAATAGACACCTACTACCGCGTAATCACTTTCGGGCTGGCTTGGCTTCTCTTCAATTTTGACGACTCGGTCCCCATTCAAGGTTGCTACCCCGTATCGTTCAGGATCATCAACCTTTTTGAGTAAAACGCGAGCCCCCGCTTGTTGTGCCTCAAAATCAGAAACGGCTTGTTGAATTGAGGACTCAAAAATGTTATCGCCAAGTAAGACAACTATTCTACCGCCAGCAGCAAAACCTTCAGCTAAAGCAAGTGCATCCGCAATACCTTTTGCTTCTTCTTGCACTCGATAGGTGAATTCACAACAGAACTCTTTTCCACTCCCTAACACGTTCACAAAATCCCCGACGTAAGATGGATTTGTAACAATAAGAATTTCGGTAATTCCTGCTTCTGTTAGTTGTCTGACACCGTGAAAAATCATCGGTTCATTGCCAACAGGCAAAAGATGTTTACTGGTAACTTTGGTTAGCGGATATAAGCGGGTACCCAAGCCTCCCGCAAGAATTACGCCTCTTAGCATCGCCTCTCTTCTGGTTTTCGGCATCAGTCAGTTTCTAACAATTCATTAAATAAATATCGTTAGAACCTCTTACGTTTCCACAATTACGAGTTTTTTCCGCGTCCAGGGAAGGTTAACTCTGCAACACCGGACTTATCCAGCTCACCCAATCCCAGTTCAATCATACGATCATACTGCTCTTTTGTCGCTTTCGCCAGTGGAAGCGCAATCCCCGCATCATTCGCAAGGTCAAGCGCGATACCCGAATCCTTAGAGGCATGCGCGGCCGAAAAATAACATTCATGATCGCGTATCTGCATATCTTCTCCGTCTGTCTCTAAAACGCGAGAGTTTGCCCCAGTTTGAGCAAAAACTTCCTGCAACATCTCCAGATCCAAACCAAGTGCAGCACCCAACCCAAGTCCTTCTGCAAGACCCGCGGTGTTGATGTTCATCACCATGTTGACTAATGCTTTTACTTGTGCAGCCTTTCCTGCTTCACCGATATAACGGAGGGAAACACTCATTGAATCCAAAATTGCACGTGCCTTATCAAAAGTTGCCTCTTTGCCACCACACATCAAATAAAGTGTGCCTTCTCTCGCTTGTGTAATGCTACTCGCCATACAGCCTTCAAGACTTTCTGCCCCGTGTTTTTCCGCGAGATTCTCAATATCTACATGAACTTGTGGACTAATCGTGGCACAATTGATAAACACTTTGCCTGACGCCCCCTTAAGCAAACTATCGTCCGCATCCTCAGAATAGATCTGCCGCATTGAATCGTCATCTGTAACAACTGTGATGATGTAATCAGCGAGTTCAGTGACTT
This sequence comes from Candidatus Poribacteria bacterium, assembly GCA_965219695.1. Lineage (GTDB taxonomy): Bacteria > Poribacteria > WGA-4E > WGA-4E > WGA-3G > MSPOR6. Next base: position 16,911 of record CBDCOJ010000032.1, read on the forward strand.
GTGCTAATTTGTCTGCAGCCGTTGTGCCAAGTTCTGATGCTAATTCATCGGCACGTTCACTTGCAGTATCGTAAACAGCAACTACTTTGAATCCCTCGTCATTAAGGTGTTGAGCGATGTTCGCTCCCATCCTACCTACACCTACAACGCCAATTTTATAATCTGCGTTTGCCATATTCGCCTCCCTACTCTAATCAAGATTCACAAAGGAAATACAATCTACTATAAGTTTGTTATTAGATTATTGTATAAATTTTACGCTGATTTGTCAACAGGTTTTCTTGTCCTGTAAACAATAGATTATCTCACTTTTTTCAAAATAATTTTCTCAAAACTTTTTTCTTGACAATTTTTGTATTTTTGTTATACTAAAAATATAAATCAAAACCAGTAAATCTCATCAATCTACTGGCAGGTTTTCATTATTTTATTCTGAGGAGGATTAGCAACGATGACCCGTTTCACACCAAGTTTCGCTCTAAGAATAGATCGAAACTACCTTTTTATTATCATACTTGTCCTGTTTGTGATACCACATATTGGGTGCATAGGAGGGGTTGACATCGTACCATTGAGTGCGAAAATCCAAAATGCTGATAACGCATTTGACGAGGCAGAAGCTGTTTCTACCCGTTCAGATGACCCTGAAGAGAAGCAAAAGGCACGGGCAAGGCAGCAAAAAGCTTATGATCGAGCGATGTCCCTTTACCTTGAAGTCATTGCAAAAGATGCTAAAGCAAAATATGCTCAGCGTGCACACTATCAAATCGCAAAAATCTACAAGAAGCATTATGAATGGGATAAAGCAAATGAACATTATCAAGCAATTGTTGAACTTGACCCAACAGGATACTACGCAAGTGAAGCAAAGAGTGGCATCGCAAGTATTCGTAAGAATCGCCAGCTAATTAGAGATGAATTAGCAAATTATCAAAACTACAAAGCCATCTATGACACCGAACCGACTGATGAAACTTATGCTATAGCCGCAAACTCGCTCTACAAGGTTGCACAGGCGTATGAAGCATTGGAAAATTTTCCTGAAGCCATTGCTACTTTTGAAAGATTGGTTAAGGAATTTCCCAATCATGACAAGGCAGTGCAAGCTCAATATCAGGTTGGAAACATCTATTTTTACAAATTGTATGATTATACCAATTCTGGTGGTTGGGGTGCTTTTGTAGCAGTCGCGGAAAAATTTCCTGATACTTACGAGGCTGGGCAGGTTAAAAATGAATTGAATAAGGCTAAAGATCTCTTGACTGAAATCAAACAATACCAGGATGAAATCCAGCGAAACAAGAGGCAAACAGCAGTCGAATATGAAAAACTTGGAAGGTATGTGCTGCCATCAGAAAAATGGTTGATGGGAAAAACCGACCTCGTTGTTCAGAGTTATCAACAAATTGCCAATAACTGGGAAAAACTCCGTAACTATCCAAACGCTATTGAAACATATAAGGTTTTAATTCGCGATCTTTCACATAAAAAGTACGCGGTTGCCGATGCTTTTTTCCAAGTCGGTTCACTCTACCAGCAAAGCGCTCAGTATGAACGCGCAATTCAAGCTTTTGATGACCTGCTTGAAAATGCACCAGAATCCACATGGCGGAACGAATCTGTATATCAACAGGCAGTCTGTTATCGTTCTATTCGTGAATTTGGTTCCGCTTATAAAGGGTTCAAAACATATATGAGTCTCGCAAAAGGTGACCGACCCTATCTTCGAGAGGCTGAACAGATCATACGCCAATATGAACTTGATCAAGACCAAGACGGTTACCTGTTCTATCAGGAACTGGAAAACGGCACCTCTGATCAAGATCCGAACTCACAACCTGGCGCAGGAAACTAACGGTTTTCGTGGTTTAAATTTCTGATGGGTGGGTTGAATGGAAAGCAATTATTATTCATGGCCAGGGTCGGTTTCTAACCGCACCGACCCAAGAAATTGCTTATGCTGAACTCAAGTTTTTCTTAGTAAATCCACCTAATAAATTAGAACTGTACGAAGTTAAATCTACCGATGCATAAATGCGGTAGATGTATTTGTCATATAAACAAGTTAACACGGGAGTGTTCAGAAGTTGGCAACTTTTTGAAAACTTCTTGCCTGATTAACTCAGGTGTGTAGCGGCGTGAAAAGTGATTTAGAACAATATACTCACTCTCAAAATGTTCTAACAAAGCCGGTAACATATCTAAATGCAGATGTTTTGTTTTCTTTGCTCGCTCACGATGCTCGGGTGTAATAAAGGTGCATTCACAAATCAGAAGTTTGCACTGCTTTAGCAATGGATGCGCGTCAAGCGAAATACCTCGTGTATCACCTAAATATGCTACCAACGGCAACTGTACTTCGTTTGTTATTTTAATCCCTGAAAGCTTGAGTTCCACGATTTCTCTTCCTGACAAATCGCGGTATTCAGGCTTCAGTTTTTTGCGAACCTCACAAATCAGATAGGAGACCGCAGGTACACTATGGTTTCCTGGCAAAATGTGAGCAATTAAATTTCGCCGAAACGGAAAAGAATCACCTGCTTCTACTGGTATAATCTGATAATTCCAATCCCGTCCTGTGTCTAACGCAGAAATCCTATTAAGGATGTTCTTCAATTGTTTGAATCCGCTCAATGGAACATAGATATTTCCAGGCGGCATTCCGGCAAGCCAACGCTGACTTATATAGATCGGTAACCCAAAATAGTGGTCAAGGTGGAAATGCGAAATAAAAACATGGTTAGTCCCAATAAAATGCATCGGGCACCTACCCAGATCAAATATCAGATCAAGTTCTTTTATCCTGATGTAAGTCGCAACAGCCGAACTTGATTTTCCTTCAAGTTTCCAGTTTCCACATTGTAACAATGGCATAGTAAATTAAAAGTGAATTTCGTTACTTCCTCTGGAGAATAGAAATATATGCATGTCAAAATCGGTATAATTGGCGGTAGCGGCTTCTATCAGATAGAAGGCTTAACCGACATTGAAACAATTGATATTGACACCCCTTTTGGAAAACCAAGTGATAACCTGATTTCCGGTAATCTTGATGGGCAACCAGTAGTTTTTCTACCACGTCATGGTGTAGGACACCCACTTCTTCCTTCTGATATTAATGTCCGTGCCAACATCTACGCCCTAAAATCATTAGGTGTAGAATGGCTAATTTCTGTTAGCGCAGTAGGTAGCCTCAAACAAGAAATTGAACCACGCCACTTTGTTGTGCCGGATCAACTTTACGATCACACAAAAAGCCGAGAATCCACCTTTTTTGGTGACGGTATCGCTGCCCATATTAGCCTTGCACATCCGTTTTGCGCGCATCTAAGCACACTTCTATACAGTGCTGCGACAGAAGTCGGCGCAACCGTCCACAATGGCGGCACCTACATCTGTATGGAGGGCCCAGCATTTTCTACACAAGCCGAATCTAATGTATACCGACATCTCGGTTTTGACATTATCGGCATGACCGCAGCACCAGAAGCAAAACTTGCACGCGAAGCAGAAATCTGTTACGCAGTCCTGGCATGTTCTACCGATTACGATTGCTGGCATCCAGAACATGATAACGTTACCACTGAGATGATTCTGGATAACCTCCGATCCAATGTAGAGATTTCCAAACAGATAGTAAAAAATTTGGTTTCCAAAATTCCAGATAAACAACGGAATTGTTATTGTGCCAATGCCCTTCAATATGCGATCGCTACGCAACAAGACAAGATTCCGATTGCGAAACGGCATCAGCTAAAACTTCTATTGGACAAGTACCTCACGTAACGTGTTGAAAATCTGATCTGCTTCCGATTCGGTGAGGATAAGAGGCGGCGCAATGTAAATGATATTCTCCGGTTCGTCAACTGCGTGTCCGATTTTCCCAACAATAACGCCTCTTTCTCTCAATTGTCCCACAATATGATTCGTTTTTGCAGTTTCAAGGTGTGCACCATCAGTTTGAATGAGTTCCACAGCAAGCATCAAACCTTTGCCTCGCACATCGCCGACAATAGGTAGTGATTCCAAAGTCTTTAGTTTGTCAAACAGATAACTACCGACCTTTTCAGCATTTGCCCAGAGACGTTCTGATTGCAAAATTTTCAGGTTTGCTACACCAGCAGCACATGCAACAGGATGTCCCCCATAGGTACAAACTTGCGCAAATTCTCGATTTTCATCAGAATTCCCAAGAAAGGTGTTGAATACAGACGTTGATGCAACACATGCACCGAGCGGAATATATCCGCTCGTCAATCCCTTCGCAAGCGTTATTAGGTCAGGTTGTACGTCCCAATGCTCACATGCAAACATCTTCCCTGTCCGTCCGAAACCGGTAATAACTTCATCAAGAATAAGCAACAAACCATAATCATCACAGATTTTTCGTAATTTAGGAAAGTAATCATCAGATGGCACAATTATACCACCGCCACCGATGATAGGTTCAGCAATAACTGCAATCACGGTTTCGGGTCCTTCCGACTGAATTATCCGTTCAATGTCGTTTACGCACGCATCATTGCACGATTTTTCATCTAATCCGAGTGGACATCTATAGCAATAGGGTGGATGTGCATGGTGGAATCCGGGGGCCAGCGGTTCAAACGCTTTTCGTCTTCGTGCTTGTCCTGTTGCTGACATAGCACCATAAGTAAATCCGTGATAACCGCGATATCGACTTATTATCTTGTAGCGGTTCTCTCCAGGATAGGTTTGTCTACCATACTGACGCGCAATTTTAATTGCGGTTTCATTTGCTTCGGACCCGCTATTACAAAAATAGACATGGTTCAAATCGCCAGGAAGACATGCTGCCAGCTGTGCTGCTAATTCAGTCGCTGGGACATTAATCTGTGAATGTGGATAATAACATAATTCCTGTATCTGTGCATAGACTGCATCCGCAATTTCTTGTCTCCCATAACCGACATTGACATTCCACAGAGCTGAATATGCATCTAAATATTCATTCCCATCTGCATCTATCAAGGTTGTACCTTGTGCCGACTTAAAAACCAACAAATCCGTTTCGTCAAGCCGTTGGTGTTGGAACAGTGGATGCCAAACATGAGATTTATCAATTTCTTTGTATTTTGTTTCCATTTGTGGAAATCTCCGTTAAAATTTTACATTGATTCCGGTGCTGAAATGCCTAACAGTTTTAACCCATTTGCCAACACTGTTTGTACACTTTGAATCAGGGTAAGTCTTGCATAAGTCCGTTCTATATTTGAGGTATCAAGGACCCGATGCTGATTGTAATACGGATGGAATATGCCTGCTAATTCGTGTAGATAATGCGGAATTCGGTGTGCCTCACGATCTTCTGCACTGGATAAGACAATTGATGGAAATTCCGCCAACTTTCGAATAAGTTCGTGTTCATGCGCTTCTGTAAGTAGTGCAAGAGAAACTTCAGAAATCGGTTTTAACTCAATCTGTTGTTCTTTCCCTTGTTGAAAAATACTACAGCACCGAGCGTGTGCATATTGTATGTAAAAAACAGGGTTTTCGTTTGCTTGCGTAACCGCCAATTCCAGATTGAAATCCAGGTGTGTATTGTTAGCACGCATCAGGAAAAAGTATCGTGCTACATCTACAGCAAACCTTTCGCCAACAGCATCCGCAAGTTCGTCAATGAGTGAATCAAGCGTCAAAAATTGTCCTTGCCGTTTCGACATATCCCGTCGAGTGCCATCAGAATCAACCAGATTCACTTGCTGAATAATATCAACTTCTAACCAATCATCTGCCAAACCGAGTGCCTTTACAAAGTTTTTTAATCTTGTTACATGTCCTTGATGGTCCGGTCCAAGCAGGTCAATAACTTTATCAAATCCGCGATCAAATTTATCGTGATGATAGGCAGCGTCTGGAACAAAATAGGTATATTCACCGTTGGTGCGGATTACGACACAATCCTTATCGTCTCCAAAATCTGTCATCCGAAACCATGTCGCCCCTTCTGCTTCGTAGAGATAATCCTTTTCACGAAACATCTCTATAATTTCGTCCGGTTTTCCACTGTCTCGGATTGCTTTTTCGCTTGTCCATACATCAAAGTTAACACCAAAACGTTCCAGAGAGGCTTTTTGTTCCCCAAGTAGGTGTTCAACTCCTTTTTCTCGAAAAAGTTCAACTCGTTCTTCTTGGCTAAGTTTTAGATAGGCATCACCTTCCTCAGCGGCGATAGTTTGTGCGAACTCTTGCAAATATTTACCTTGATAGCCACCCTCAGGAATTTCTAAGTTCTTTTCACCTAACGCTTGCCGATAGCGCACATCAATTGATTCTCCAAGCCGTTCAACCTGCCCACCCGCATCGTTAACGTAATACTCACGGATAGCCTCATAACCAACTGCGTTCAACAGGTTGACAAGCGTATCGCCAACTGCTGCAGCGCGTCCACTTACAATGTTAAGCGGACCTGTCGGATTGGCACTGACAAATTCAATTTGAACCCGCTTTCCAACACCTATTTCGCTATTTCCGTAAGTGTCTTTTGCCTCCACAATTATCCTGAGTGTATCGTACAACCATTCATTGGAAAGATAGACATTAATAAACCCCGGTCCAGCAATCTCAAGTTTGCGGATACGCGGGTGTTTATTTTTATCTACGTGCTTGCGTATTATCTCGGCTATTGTCCGTGGTGCCATCTTTGCGCTTTTTGCCAATCCCAATGCAACTGGAGTGGCTATATCACCATGTTCGGGAGTCTTAGTCGGCGAAAAAGGGATTTCGGGAACGTCCGATATTGGAAGTTCCCCTGACTCAATTGCAGCACGGATCGCACCTTTTAATATATCGTATATTTCTGATTTGATTTCATCCATATCTATAAAACTTTCTACTTATGTGTCATTTTCTTATTAAATTAGCGTTTTTTCAGTAACCGAATTATATCACAACAGACACCTCAAGTCAATTTTCTTATCAACATCGTCAGAGCCATTCAATTCTCCAATAATCGCACATGCTACATAGATTTTTTCTTGTAGGAGCGATCTCCGAATCGCGACGAACCTCACTGATAGTCGGGAATCCAAATCAAGAAATCAAGAAATCAACGCTACAAATGCCATTAAGGCATTTGGCGGGTATGAATACCTTTTGGTATTCACCGGAGTTCCCTCCTACAATATAATTAATGGGAAAACTCGACAATTGAATGGCTCTGGGTGATAGGGTGTGTAAAGTTTCGTCTGAGGTTGTGATTTTGCTTACGTGCTACCCATAGATGTCAATTCCTTGTAATAAGTTGCCAAATAGATTTACAAAAAAAATCCTCCCTGATCAGGGAGGAAAGGGTTATTTAAGAAAAATCAACGTTAATGAGAAATTATTATTATTATTTTTGAAAAACTTAACTTTTTCCTTGACAACTTTTTGCACAATTTGTATAATAATTTACGTTCTTGGTAGTCTCCTATAATGTTTATAGGTGCGCCGACGGTGGTATCAACACCGATCGACGCGACACTACCATATCATGCCTATGGCAGTGTTAACCTAATTGTAGCATGAAATCACTTGTTTTTGTGTAACTTTTAGGTTAGCACCTTACACAAAAAAGGAGAACTTCAATGAAACAGTGTAAGTTGCCTATCCTTACCGTATTCCTCGGTATCTTCATTATATTTACAACAAGTCAAACAGTTTATGCACAAAATGCAGCAGAGTTGCAGGCACAAATTGATGCCTTAGAAAGCAGACTTGCTGAGTTGCATGCTGAGGAGATACAACTTGAAATAGATTTAGGGAACGCAGAGGTCAACTTAGAAAGTGCTTCTGCAACCCTTGACAGTGCAAGATATTGGCTTTCGGAAGCTGAAAAAGAGCTAACGCACGCTACACTTGACCTTAACAACGCTCTAAACGGAAACGACGCAGCCGCAATAGAGGACGCAAGGTTTTGGAAAGCCTATTGGGAAAGTGTTGTTGACGATTTAACTGATTATTTAAACGAGGTGATTGCCGAACATCAAGAGGCGGCGGATCACCTTCTTTCTGTACAGCGGCAAATGAAAGCGAATGCGAAAAATATCAAGGCTGTTGTGCGTGAGCTTAATCAGGCACGAGAAGCGTTAGCGGCACTGAATTAGACGCATCTAATTCAGTTATTTTACCAAGTTTACCTTCGTAATGTTGATGGTAAATTGCTGATTTTTATCAGAAAAACTTAAGTTTTTCTTGACAACTGTATGTTTGTTTTTTATAATAATTTACGTTCTTGGTAGTCTCCTATAATGTTTATAGGGTGCGCCGACGGTGGTATCAACACTGATCGACGCGACACTACCATATCATGCCTATGGCAGTGTTAACCTAATTGCAACATGAAACGACCTGTTTTGTGTGACTTTTAGGTTAGCACCTTACACGGAAAAGGAGAATTCCGATGAATATTAAGAATAGTCAAGTATTTCACGCGCTAGTCAATAAACGTTTAGCAATAATCTGCTTACTCATATTTTGTGTAGGCACTTTATGGACAACTGGTATTTTAGGTCAAATTGGCGACGCGGTGGAGTATACTGCTAAGGGATTAGCAAAAGCTTTCAAATACATGAATGAAACGCTAAGTACTTACAACAACCTTCGGCAACTCGTAGAAGATTTAAGGGTTGAGTTGAGAGACTTACAAGCAGCACGCGATATGGCAAAAGATGTGTTTACTCAAAAATGGAACACTTTTCTCGAGATGAAAGGACTTTATGAGTCAGCCCGTTCTGATTTTTGGAGTGCAAACTCGGATTACAAGGCAGCGGAAAATGCCCGTATTGCTGCCATAGGGGATATAAATACGGCGGAAAGTCGTATCTCGTATTGCAATAGTATGCTTGATGCTGCTTCCAAGCGAACCGATGCGAATGCCTCAGCAATGTATGCGTACTGGGAGGAACAACGTTCCGAAGCCGAATCCAATTTGAGTGATGCGGAATCCAGAAAAAGTCAAGCCATCAAAGATAAAGCGGATGCAGACAGGCGTTTCAAAAGTGCGCGGAAACGAATGAACCACCACAAATACTACCGTGATTTATGGGAAGGCTGGGCGGATATCGCAGACCAACAAGTAAAGGACGCGAAACAACGCGTAAAGGATAAGAAAGCACAAATCAAAGCCAAAGAAGGTGAGAGAGACGCGGCTGATAGAGACTACAAAAAGGCACGTGCAGAATACAAGGCATATAAAAAAGGCCTTGCTGCACAAAACGCAGCGCAAGGAGGATAATTAATGATACGTGCAACGTCTATCAAAATGCTATGTATTTCTGTCGTTTTGCTTGTTGTGGGAATAACATCGTTTGTCATGCTGTTCCCAAAGCCAGAAAAGCCTGCGGACAAACAGGTGGAGGTAACCTCCCCTTCGGTATCACAGGACGATCCACCCAAAATACAGGTATCTTCACAAGACGATACATTCGATTTAGAGGACACCACGCCCGAAATTGGGACGATTTCGCCCGGTGCATCTGATGCCGAAATGAATGCATATCTTGCCAAACTTGATAACACGAAAATAACGCTGGATATGTTAGACACTTCCGATCCATCTTTCATTAAGCTTACGAAGGAGTTGGAATTGATAAGTGCAGGGAGACATCCAGACTACATTCCACCTCCACGGCGTGAAGATTTCTCGTCTGATCTGGATTATTATGAAGCAGACCTTGAATACTTCAAAAGCAAGGTCTTAGAGGCAAAAGGTTCAAAATATGAAGAGACGTTTGAATCTATAATTGCCTCTATAGAGGAAGATATTGCGGACGAAAAAGCGTGGAGAGCGGGTGCGGAAGAACGGCGCGAACGAAAGCGACTGGATGCAGAAAGGGATGACGAGATGGTTGAAATGAACGTGGATATGGCAAGACTCATGGCTCAATCAGATGAAGATTGGGCATTCTATCTTGAGCAAGTTGTGCCGAGCATTCCACCTCATTTACAACAAGCCGTTTTAGATAAGTTTTTAAATGAGCCTGAAGCACCTGAAGCATCAGGGGTGCCCACGTTATCAGATGCTCCAATACCCCCAGTAGAATCACGCGAGTCGGTTTCAGTCCCTCCTGTTGTGGATCCAGATTTGCCTATTGAAGTCAAGCAGTTGATGGAACAGGTCGGAAGTTGGAATGAAGCGTTGATTAAAGATTTTCCTGATATATTTGCGTATCCAGATGCCAAGTCGCGTGATGCCTTATCACAAAAACTACCAAGTGAAGGTTCGCGGCAATACTTTCGCGAACGTCAATCGGCATTGCACAAGGAATATGCTACGTTGTTAGCATCACAGTTGAAAGGACTCTCAAAGCAGAAACGAGAGCAAGCAATTGCTGCTGCTCGTCAATCGTTATTGCAGAAATGGGATGAGGACTTTGCAGATGCTGTGATACGCCAGTTGCAACAAGAAAAATAGCATAGGTTTCTAACAATACCAAAGGCAGGTAACCGATGTGTTACCTGCCTTTCTTTATTAAATGTTTCTAAAACCTCACACGCGATTGTCTGAATCGAAAACATTCAACCCCTACAAATGAGTATTATATATTTGTAGTTCTGTATTTATAGAAATAGCAGGCATTCACAGCAAGAATATTAATTTTCCATGATCCAATGTTGTTCCAAATATTCTGTACTTAACGTTAACATATTGAAGTTAATAATTAAATTCAGAACGGTGCTGCATGTATAACCATGTGCAATTTTTTCTAATCGCATTGTGAATGTATGGTATAATATTTTTATAGGAATTATTTCAATTTAAGATTATATTTCACATGGGTGACTCAGCAGATTCTTTGATAAAAATTAAAGTTTAACGGTTTCATTTACCTTGCCAAACTTTAATTTTTCTGTTACAATTGAAGGCTAAATAGGAGGAATGATTATGGCTGCTAACAATACCAAAGAAATTGGTGATGCAGCAGAAAATCCGATGGAAGGGGATGGGACCGGGCTTACCTTTGGTCGCTATTTTACGAAATCGGCTGTTCACCCATTTGATGAGCTTGAATGGGAACGCCGTGATGCCGCTATCTACAACGAGAAAGGTAATACCATCTTTAAACAGGATCAGGTTGAAGTGCCTACTTTTTGGACCCAACTTGCAACGGATATCGCTGCCTCAAAATATTTCCGAAAAGCTGGTGTTCCTGATGTAGAATCAGAGGACAGCGCACGTCAATTGGTTACCCGCGTCGCTCGTACACTTCGCCGTGCTGGTGAAGAAATCGGTGGTTATTTTGCTACCCCTGATGACGCGGAAACGTTCGAGATGGAGTTAACACATATTCTTGTCACGCAGCGAGGCGCTTTCAATTCTCCCGTCTGGTTTAACTGTGGTTTATGGCATGAATACGGGATTAAGGGCGCAGGTGGCAATTACCATTGGGATAGGGAAGCACAGAAAGTTAATATCACTCAAAACGCGTATCAATATCCACAAAACTCAGCGTGTTTTATCCAAAGTGTTGACGACTCTTTAGACTCGATGCTTGATTTGCAAAAAGCTGAGGTGAGACTCTTTAAATATGGAAGCGGAACAGGCTCTAATTTCAGTAAGGTTCGCGCAAAAGGTGAACACCTTTCCAGTGGCGGTGAAAGTTCTGGCGTGCTTTCATTTCTTGAAGGATTCGATAGATGGGCAGGTAGTATTAAGTCTGGTGGCACAACCCGACGCGCCGCAAAGATGGTCATTTTAGATATGGACCACCCGGAAATCGTTGACTATATTGACTGGAAGATGAAGGAAGAAGAAAAGGCAAAAACGCTCATTGCTGCTGGATATCCCGCTGACTTTAATGGTGAAGCGTACGGCACTGTCAGTGGACAGAATAGTAATAATTCCGTGCGGATTTCCGACATCTTTATGGAAGCCTATCTACAAGGAAAACCTTGGCAAACAACTTATCGGACCAGCGGTGAAGTTGCTGATGAGTATGAAGCGAAAACGCTGATGGAAAAGATAGCAGAGGCAGCATGGGCTTGTGCCGATCCGGGTGTACAATTTGATGATACGATTCAAAAATGGCATACTTGTAAACAGACAGATCGTATTTATGCAAGTAATCCTTGTAGCGAATATCTTTTCTTAGATGACTCAGCCTGCAACCTCGCAAGCATAAATCTTGTCAAGTATCTCAATGATGACGACACATTTGACATCAATGGATTCAGAGCGACTGTCCGTGTCTTTATCACTGCGATGGAAATCATTGTCAGTTTGTCTTCGTACCCGACCGCAAAAATTGCCAGACGATCTCATGAATATCGTCCTCTTGGACTTGGATTTGCCAACTTAGGCGCACTCTTAATGCGATTGGGTATTCCCTATGATAGTGCAGAAGCATGCAGCTACGCAGGGGCTATTACCGCTATCTTAAGTGGACAAGGTTACCAAACAAGTGCTGAAATCGCTAAAAGTATTGGACCTTTTGCTGGATATGCAAAGAATCGGAATTCAATGTTAGGCGTTATCAACATGCATCGGGATGCTGCATACAAAATTGATGCCACAACTTGCCCGTCTGATCTCTTAGAGGCAGCGCGCGAAGACTGGGATATCTGCCAACAAAAAGGCGAAAACTGGGGATACAGAAATTCGCAAATCAGTGTTATCGCACCAACCGGAACCATCGCGCTCCTAATGGATTGTGATACAACTGGAATTGAACCTGAATTCGCCCTTGTTAAGTTTAAAAAGTTGGCGGGTGGCGGTTATATCAAGATTGTGAACCAGAGTGTTCGCGACGCTTTGGAAAAACTCGGCTATATACCACAACATATTGAGGCGATTGTCACGCATATTGTCGGGACAGGAACACTTGAGGGGACACCATATATCAATCCTGAATCCCTCAAATATAAAGGGTTCACTGAGGAAGATATTGAACGTGTTGAAGAGATGTTGCCGAGTGCTTTTGACCTGAACCTCGCTTTTGCACCTGGTATTTTGGGGGATGCATGTCTGGAAAGATTAGGCATTGCTGCTGATAAAGCTGCGTCTCCAGATTTTGACCTACTCACTTATCTTGGATTCAACCCAAGCGAAATTGCATCCGCAGAGGAAATCATTTGCGGTACAGGGACTGTTGAAGGTGCCCCACATCTGTCGTCTAAACATTATCCCGTTTTCGATTGCGCGGTCCAATCCGGCAAGCACGGCACTCGCTTTATTCATCACATGGGACCACTGAGATTAATGGCAGCTGTGCAGCCCTTCATCTCAGGTGCTATTTCAAAAACAGTTAATGTCCCGCGTGAAGCAACTGTTGACGATATTAAAGAACTTTATATTGAAGCGTGGCGTCTCGGTGTGAAATGCCTTGCTATTTATCGTGATGGGAGCAAAGGCAGCCAACCGCTCTCAACCAGTAGCCAGCAGGACGCACAAGGTGAAGCCAGCGAACGTCCTATTAGGAGACGACTCGCAGATACCCGAGACTCAAGAACACATAAATTCAGTGTTGGTGGTCATGAGGGTTACATGCATGTCGGCTTTTTTGAAGATGGCACGCCAGGTGAAGTCTTCCTCACCATGAGTAAACAAGGGTCTACAATCTCTGGTCTCATGGACTCTATTGCCATTCTCATCTCTGTTGCCTTGCAATACGGTGTGCCGTTAGAGTCACTGGTCGATAAGTTCAGTCATGTCCGATTTGAACCATCAGGATTCACACAAGACCGTGATATTCCGATGGCAAAATCAATTGTGGACTACGTTTTCCGCTGGCTCGGAAAAGAGTTTCTCCAACAAGATATCCAAGAAGACTCTGCTGATGTTCTTGAGTTGGATGAACAGATGGCATTACCTGAAGAAATCCATCCACATGCACACGGAAATAATGGTGAATCAGATCCGTGGACTGATCGTGAGAGAATAATTACACTCCGACATGGAGACGCGCCAGCATGTCACGAATGTGGCACAATTATGATCCGAAGCGGTATCTGCTACCGTTGCACCAATTGCGGCGCTACGAGCGGCTGTTCATAAACCCACCACTATCATACGAGTAGGACTTACGTAAACCAAAGTAAAGGTTCGCGTAAGTCCTATTGTTTTTAAGCCCATTGAAGCGATAAAATACATTTAATTTGATATTGCCTATTCAACATAAATATGGTATCCTTAAGAGACGCTTGAGTTGAGTAGATGGTCGCGTCCCGAATTCGGGGTGAGGAAAGTCCGGACTCCGTAGGGCAGGGTGCTGGGTAACCCCCAGGAGCGGCAACGCTATGGAAAGTGCAACAGAAAATAGACTACAACGTATTAAAACGTTGTACAGGTGAAAAGGTGCGGTAAAAGCGCACCAGTCCATAAGGTGACTTATGGAGCTGGCAAACCCCATCTGGAGCAAGGTAAAATGTGGACATTCAGAGGTGTGCCCGCCTCGTCCCGGGTAACCGCTTGAGGTTAATGGTAACATTGATCCCAGATGAATGATCATCATATACAGAATCCGGCTTATTCTCAACTCAAGTTATTTTATACTAAAGTAAAGAAATAATGGTCAATATTTGGCGTTACACCGTTTGTAGTCGCGCAATTCATTGCGCCTCTTACATTCACGTAGAGCGTATCTCATAAATAGGATTTGTTGGTTCGTTATGAGTTGATTCTCTTTGTAGGAGGGAACTCCGATTCCCGACAGGTCGCGATTCGGAGATCGCTCCTACAGGATTTTGAAATCCGGTTTTCAAAGCCCTCCAACTATTTATGAGATAGGTTGTAGTAATTTGAAACCCACCGAACCAAATGTATCAAATTTTACCTTCTCACATAATTTCAAATGAGATATTATGGTCGCTAAAGTCGATTCTGACCTTTTTGGGACCTCCTTAAGAGTATCATTTTTAAATAAACTCAGAAGTCGAGGCAAGTACAAATATGCACGTTATAGAGGCCTCCCACTACGGTACGCTGGCGGGAAAAGTCTTGGTGTAGGACATATTGTAGAGCAACTTCCCGATAGATTGGAAAAACTCGTGTCGCCGTTTATGGGAGGCGGTGCGGTTGAAATTGCTTGTGCTAAAGAACTCGGTATACAAGTTTGTGCTTACGACATCTTTGATATTCTCGTGAACTATTGGCAGGTGCAGCTTTCGTTAAGCAACGCGCTTGCTGACCAACTTGGACAGTGGCAACCCACAAAAACGCAATATACAGAGATCAAGAGTCGACTCAAGGCGCATTGGAACGGTGAAAAGGTCATCCCTGATCCTTTGGAATTGGCGGCACATTATTGGTTTAATCACAATCTCTCTTATGGCCCCGGTTTTCTTGGGTGGATGTCAAAAATTTATGAATCTCCAGAGAGATATATCCGTACATTAGAGACAGTACGTAATTTTAAATGTCCAAACTTGTCTGTCCATACCGGTAGGTTTGAGGAAACCCTTCCAACGCATTCAGATGACTTTCTATATTGCGATCCTCCTTACTATCTTGACGAGGGAGAGATGTTCCGAGGTATCTATCCGCAACGAAATTTCCCTGTCCATCACAAAGGTTTTAACCATGAATTGCTGCGTGACCTGCTTCACAATCACAAGGGAGGTTTTGTCCTTTCGTATAACGATTGCCAAACTATTCGCCAGTGGTACGCTAATTTCAGGATTCTTGAGGTCCGATGGCAGTACACATTAGGACAAGGTGAAACCCGCATCGGTAAGAATCGGATCGAAAATGGGACAGGACATGTCAAGCAGTCGCATGAACTTTTGATTGTAAAGGATAGCTAAAGTTACGGAACCAATCATACATAACTGTCAGTTTCTTTGACATTTATGGGATCATACGTTATCATAATATTATCGTAAAATACACATAAGATAAAACAATACAATATCGGCTATGATTCAATAAATGAAATACGCCATTTTCCATAAGAAACCACTAATCTATTTCAGATCTATACTGCTATCCCTTTTTCTCATTTTGCTACTGGTGTTTGTTTCACTGCCACCCAGCATTGGTGAAAAAAGCACGCCCGACTTCGCTAAAGAAGGGATTCCCTTTTTAAAACAGTACTGCTTTGGCTGCCATGCGGGAGATCAACCCCACGCTGACCTCTCACTTGACGCATTTAAAGACAACTCCTCGCTAATCAAGAATTACGATGTTTGGGAGAGAGTCTTAGGAATGTTAGAGACAAACCAAATGCCACCATCGGATGCTGATCAACCACCTCTGGAGGAGTTGGAATTTTTTGTCCAGCATGTTGATACGATTTTTGAGGACGCAAGTCGAACGGCAAAACCGGATCCAGGCCGTATAACTGTTCGAAGGCTTAATAGAGTTGAATATAAGAACAGTGTTCGAGATTTGCTGGGTGCGGATTTTGACCCGACTGAAAATTTTCCTGCAGACGATGTCGGACACGGATTTGATAATATCGGTGATGTGCTAACGATGTCACCACTGCTAATGGAACGGTATCTTGAAGCCGCAGAAGCCATCGCCACACGTGTTATCATAGTAAATCCGCCAAAACCAGCAAGACATTACCAAAACGTCACACGTCTTGATCCGCGTCACAAAGATGTCCCTAACAAACGTTTTCGCATACTTGATCCCGCTGCAACAGAACCGTGGAAATCTGGTCCCTTTACGACAGGCGCATCGTATTTCAAATTTTTCCCAGATGTAGAAACGTATCTTCGCGCAACACTTTATGCTGAAACCGAAAGTAATACACCTGTTGAAGTTGCGCTACTCATTCAAGGAAAAGAACTTGAAGATGTATCTACGCCAGATGAACTTACACGATTAGTAGGCGTAGACCCCACAGCAGACAATAATATCAAGATTTTGAAGATTTTTGAGATTACCTCACGTGATCCAAAAAAGACACAGACGGTTGAATTTCTCGTTAGCCGTGTCGCAAACGTTGAAAAGGTTGGCATCGCAATGGTAAAACCTGAACAGGGTGAACCGAACGCAAAGCTGCAAATTAGAGCAGTTTGGTCCGAAGGTCCATTGGAAACGAGACCGAAATCGCAACTTGAAATATTAGCCTGCACACCGGACATCTCTCAAGCAGAACAGACTCAGGAAGTCTTAACACACCTGCTTCGCAAAGCATATCGCCGTCCACCTACTAAAAATGAAGTGGAACAACTTGCTGAGTTTGTTGAATCTATCCAAGCGGACGGTGCTAAATGGGAAGCAGGTATTCAGCAAGCGATTAAAGTTATCCTCTGTTCACCAAAGTTTTTATTTCGGTTGGAGTTAGATGACCGTCCACAAAGCAAAGACCCGATCCCAATAAATGAATTTCAACTCGCCTCGCGGCTTTCGTACTTCTTATGGAGCAGCATCCCTGATGACGAACTCCTTGAATTAGCAGAGAAAAACCAACTGACTGAAAACCTTGAAGAACAAGTTAAACGGATGCTCGCAGATCCGAAAGCAACGGAATTGTCTACCAATTTTGGTGTGCAATGGCTACAAATCCAAAGGTTAGAAACGGTTACACCCGACCCCGAACGTTTTCCTACTTTCAATCCGAAACTGCGAAAAGCGATGTTAAAGGAAACGGAACTGTTTTTGGAATCAATCTTTCGTGAAGATCAGAGTATCCTCAATCTGTTAGATGCAGACTATACGTTTGTCAATCAACGTTTAGGGGGACATTATGAGATTTGGAGAGATGCACAAGGAGAACCGATTAAAGGTGACGCGTTTCGGCGGGTTACATTGAAAGACTCTGCACGCGGTGGTATCCTGACACAAGCCAGTGTGCTAACGGTAACCTCTAATCCGACCCGCACCTCACCTGTGAAAAGAGGACGTTGGGTTTTGGAACAGATACTTGGTTCACCACCACCTCCGCCGCCGCCAGATGTGCCCGAATTGGAAGAGGATCACGATGCTATTACCGGAACCACATTGCGAGAACGGCTTGAACAGCACCGCGAAGACCCTGCTTGTGCCAACTGCCATGCAAAAATGGACCCAATCGGATTTGCAATGGAAAACTACAACGCCATCGGTAAGTTCCGAACGAAGGACGGGGAACAAGATATTGATACAGCCGGACAATTACCTGATGGAACTTCGTTTGAAGGAATAGCAGATTTAAAACAGATTCTTAAAAATAGAAAAACTCAGTTTGCCAGATGCTTAACAGAAAAGATGTTGACCTTTGCGTTAGGTAGAGGATTAGAGTATTACGATAAGCCAACTATTGACCGAATTGTCACCGCGCTTGAGGCAAACGATTATAGAAGTTCCGTTTTAATTACAGAAATCGTTAAAAGTGATCCGTTTCTGTTACGACGTGGCACAAAGGCTAATTGATAATGCGAGTTATTAATGTTATTCTCTTTACCATCGCAGTTTTTCTCATAGGTTGTTATACAGTTCATTTAGAGACATTTAGTGACGATCCGATTTTAAGACTCAAACAGAAATATTCTGTCTATTTAGACACTACGTGGACAACAGAACAGGCGAGTTCGCTTTTAAATATCTTTGAATCCTTCTCTACAGACCTAAATTACCACCCTTCTATATGGAAAATAAGTGGTGATTTAGAAGAAGATATTAAGATAGAATTTCAAAACAGTTTGAAATCTGTTACTATCAATAGTGATGTTTTTCCAGTTGAAGGTTCTGAACAACGTTCTTCTCCAGAGAAATGCTTATTTTATGCTGCCATTGAATTCATAACGGAAAATGGAACGAATACAGAGACGATCAAACTGATAATAAAAGAGAGGTATGGCATCAGTGTAGATGTCCCGTCTTATGACTTACTTACCCAACGCGTCACACAGGAGACAGCAGAACACTATTCGGATTTTGAAAATGAAGATCTGATGCTTTTCATTTCAATACTTGAGGAATTCCCTAAAGCGTTACATAAAATCCCTGAATTAAGATATGTCGTACGTAGAATTGATGATAAGATTAGAGACCCTGGTATAGCGTGGACAAGCGAAGGTTATATTGAGCTTTCACAAAACCTTTTTGATCATTATTATGTAGATGGAATTCGTCATATAATTGCGCACGAAAAATCGCATTTTTTATGGACGTATCTGTTTTCTGACCAGCTTAAACGAGATTGGGCAAAACTTGGTGGATGGCAAAAAGACTCAAAAAGTGAATCGGGTTGGTCAACGACTAAAAATCGAGAAGAATTTGTAACGGATTACGCATACCAAAAGAATCCGAACGAGGATTTGGCAGAAAGTATCGGATTTTACCTCGTATATCCAGATAAACTCCGTTCCTGCTCTTCTGCAAAATATGACTTCATTCATAATCGGATTATGCTTATGTATGGTGAACGTTATATTTCGCCAGATATGATGCAGGACACTTCATTTTCAGGTGAATCTGACCATTTGCTCAGATATTAATTTGACAAAAACGTTGACGTATGTTACACTAAACATCAACAGTGGATATGCTTATGAACACTTCAAAACAACTTTCACGTCGAACATTTTTGCGCGGACTGGGTGTAGGCGTTGCGCTGCCTTGTATCGGTGCAATGGGACCATTAACATCTTGGGCAGACACATTCGCAGATGGTAAAGTCGTAAAACGTTATCCGGACCCAGCGGTTGAAGTCCTTGACCAGCGTTTCGAAAAATACAAAATTGGAAATGCTGTTGTGGAAAGGTTATGGACAGGCGCGCGTTGGTCTGAAGGGCCTGTTTGGTTCGGCGATGGCGGATTTCTTCTCTGGAGCGATATTCCAAACAACCGTATTCTGAAATGGCAAGAAGCAACCGGAAAAGTGAGTGTCTATCGAAAACCATCTAACTATACCAATGGACATACGCGTGACAGGCAAGGTAGACTCATCAGTTGCGAACACGGCACACGGCGCGTCACACGAACCGAATATGATGGCACAATTACCGTACTGATTGACAACTTTGAAGGAAAAAGGTTCAATGCCCCTAACGATGTAGTCGTCCATCCCGATGGACATATCTGGTTTACTGATCCTGGATACGGTATCATGTTCAATTATGAAGGACATAAAGCTGAATTTGAATTGCCGACTTCCGTTTATCGCCTCAATCCAGAGACGGGAAAAGCCACAGTCATAACAAGTGAACCCGATAAACCGAATGGACTCTGCTTTTCACCGAACTACGATAAACTCTATGTTGCTGACACAGGCTCACCAAAGAACATCGTTGTCTTTGATGTTGTAGACGGTGAACGGTTAGGGAAAAAACAGATTTTTTATGAGACAGCACCCGGCAACGCTGATGGGCTACGGTGTGATATTGATGGAAATGTGTGGGCAGGTGCTGGTTGGGTTGGCGAAGGTTACGATGGTGTACATATCTTCGCACCAGACGGAACGCTCATCGGTAAGATTCATCTCCCAGAGATTTGTTCCAATATCTGTTTTGGTGGCGTTAAAAGGAATAGACTCTTTATGACAGCGAGTCAATCTCTCTATTCGGTTTATGTTGAAGCACAAGGGGCGCCACTTTTTTAGATTCTTGAAATTGACTATGTAGTTTACTATAGTTGCAAATTACCACAAATTGAATTATAATATTATATCAACTCCACACAAAGTTTACAGATTAAAGTTGTGATCTGTTTCGTAAATGAAACGGTACAAAGGAGTAAAAGATACACTTATGAAAACATCAAAACAGCTTTCACGACGAACATTTTTACGCGGGTTAGGAGTCAGTATAGCCCTACCGTGGTTAGAATCGATGGGACCGCTCACAAGTTGGGCAACCGCAGCCACGAAAGGCGTAACAGGACAAGTAACACCTAATCGGATGGCATTCCTCTATGTTCCCAACGGGAAAATCATGGAGAATTGGACACCGACACAGGTAGGCGCAAACTATGAACTCACGAACATCTTAAAACCGCTTGTAAATGTAAAAGAAAAAACGTTAGTTCTGAGTGGATTGACAGCAGATAAAGCACGCGCAAATGGTGATGGCGGTGGTGATCACGCCAGAGCAATGGCGGCGTTCCTCACAGGTGCACAACCGCGCAAAACAAGTGGCACAGACATTCACGCTGGAATTTCTGTTGACCAAGCCGCTGCTTCACATATCGGTGATAAAACACGGTTACCCTCGCTTGAACTTGGCATTGATGCCGGTTACAGAGCAGGCAATTGCGACTCCGGTTATAGTTGCGTTTATTCAACAACGATGGCATGGAAGTCTGCAACGCAACCGCTTCCGAAAGAAGTTAATCCGAAACTCGCCTTTGAACGCCTATTTTCAACCGAACCTAACGCCCAAAAATTACAACGCGATGAACAAAGAAAAAGTATCCTTGATTTTGTGAGACAAGATTCAAAAGACTTGATTCAACAAGTCAGCGGAAACGACGTGCGAAAATTGGATGAATATTTCTCTGCCATTCGCGACATTGAAATGCGGATAGAATCGGCAGAAAAGTTCCCGCCAATAGACAATCCAGACTATACTGCTCCAGAGGAAATTCCATCAGATTTTCAGGAACATGTGTGTCTGATGTTGGATCTCATCGCACTTGCATTCCAGACAGATGTGACCCGAATTGTGACCTTTACGTTAGCAAATGAAGGTAGTAACAAGACGTATCCGACTATTAATGTTACTGATGGACACCATAATTTGTCACATCATGGTGGAGATAAAGCAAAGATAGAGAAAATTCGGAAAATAGACATTTTGCATACACAGCAGCTTGCATACCTATTGGAGAAACTTGACTCCATTCCTGAAGGTGAGGGAACACTGCTTGACCATTCTATGATTTTATATGGTAGTGGAAATTCTGATGGTAATCGTCACAGCCATCACGATCTTCCAATTCTATTAGCGGGTCAAGGGTGTGGCACGATTAAGAGTGGACGACACATCCAATATCCAAAGGAAACACCGCTTAACAATCTATGGCTTTCCATGCTGAACCGAATGGATGTTAATTTGCAGCAATTAGGGGATAGTACAGGTAGTTTAGAAGGATTATCCTAAATCCAACACGCGTTGTAGCACAATCTGTATGAAGATTAATTTATTAATTCGGTAATTTTGGATAAAGATCCAGTGCGGTTAGGAAACCGCATCTACCAGTGAATGTGCATATATTTTTGGATTTCACTATATAATAAAAAAGTAGGCGCGCTTTGTAAGCACGCCAAGAAACGGTGTATTTGCTGATTAAGTAGGTTTTCACCAATCCCACCGAAGGCAGACTGCGCGTTTAATTCCTCTTAAGTGTTCCCCAAGTGACCGCGAGTTTCCCTTTACTTTCAACAGGTAATCCAGTGGCTGCGACCATTTTGATTTCATCAGCACTTAGCGTGCGATCAAAAATCATGACTTCGTCAATTATTCCCTTAAAATATCTGGCACCGCAGCATTCATCCCATCCGAATTTCAAGTTCATCACTGTTTGCTCAATATGGGGAATCTCATTCTCAGCGGAATCAAGTTTTCCATCTTCTCTGTGATAGATATAACTCGTTGCTTTATCAGCTTCAATTGCTATCGCAACAAGTGCCCATTTGTCTTGTGGAATCTTAGGCGCGCCTTGCCAATTCCATGTCGTTGCGTGGTTATTATTCCACACATACGTTAAAGTGTTATTTGCTGCGACACCCATCCAGAACGTTGTTGGACTTCTTCCCACAACAATACCGGACCAATCTATCGTCTTCCAACCGTTGATCCGCGCAACCACCGTGATTGCAGTCGTAACCAACTTAAACTTGCTATCAACAACCGCATGAGCACCAGCGCCATCAACTGCAAGCGCACCACCCATCCAACCATCGTTTGTCCATTTCGCACCTTGTTCCAAGGCGGCATCATGTCCATTGCCAGATTCATCTTTTCCATTACCATCCAGCGGCCAGTATCCAATGAGTCCATCACTTAGTCCCGCTGCAAATGCACCTACAGACCAAAGACTAATGGTAACTACTAAAACCATAATCACTTTATATTTCACCTTTTATCTCCTTTATTGCTAATTTGGATCAATCTCAATTACTTGTGTGGAGGGTTGAGATTTGATTCTCTAGTGGTCTGTCTACTCTAAAATTGCGGTATAGGTCGCGATTCGGAGATCGCTTCTACCAACACCGCCTGCTATTTGTAGGAGGGAACTCCGGGGAATGCCATACGCGCATTCATACCGTTGATTTGGATTCCCGACTATTACTGATGCCTGTAACTTTAGAATAGATACTCCACTAGTAGACAAAACAGTGAAGGTGATATTAAACAAGCACCTTTCTATTAACGCGTATGATACAGAAAAGACAAATTTTGTGCAAGGAAAATTGAACGCCTATTGTGAGTATATAGGATCAAATTCAAGTTTTTATATTTATCTACTATATTGCTTCAATTTAACACAAAATTTGCTTTGGAAGTGATAAATATTTCTCCATTAAGCATAAAAGACTATATGTACATTGAATTTTAAAAGAAAAAAGTTTGCAATTTTACTGAAAATAACGTATGATTATACGTTACACATAGGCAATTATTGGGTTTAATCAGAATATAAGCGATGTTATACCCATTTAAAAAAGGTATTTTAGTGTTAAAACCGTCGTTTAGATTTTGAAATCTATCTTTACAAGCAAACCAACATCTAACAGGAAACACACTATGGCAACTTTTGGAACCGGCGATTACCAATATGAGGTAGTAGAAGGTTGGGGTATGATTCCACAACTTGGACTCGTTTCTGGTGTAGCATGCGACTCGAATAACCGCGTCTATATCTACAACCGCAGCCCACAACCTGCCATGCTCGTTTTTGAAGCAGATGGAACTTTCGTTGCAGAATGGGGCAAAGATATTTTCCAAAAACCGCACGGTATATGGATTAGTCCTGAAGATCAAATTTATACTACAGACACGATTGACCACACTGTGCGAAAGTTCTCACTTGATGGAGAATTGTTACAGACATTTGGCACCGTCAATGAAGCGGGAGCACCGGGAACGCCTTTTAATCAACCCACACGTGCTGTCCTATCTGCGTCTGGCGAGATATATGTCTCTGATGGGTACGGACAATCACGGGTTCACAGAATGACTGCCGATGGTGAAGTTATTGTCTCATGGGGTGCACCTGGCACAGGTCCTGGAGAATTTAATCTGCCGCACGATGTTACTGTAGATCACAACGAAAGGGTCTATATCCTTGACAGAGGTAACCTACGATGTCAGATTTTTAACAATGATGGTGAATTTCTGACAGAGTGGACTGATCTCGGTTCCCCTAACGACCTATTTATTGATCCTGATAATATCATACACATTGCAGAAGCACGCCAAAGCATCTGCATCATGACACTTGAAGGTGACATAATCGGACGGTGGGGTGAAAAAGGTTCAGCACCGGGCCAATTTAGCGATTCCCCCCACGGCATTTGGATTGATTCAAATGGAGACATCTATGTCAGCGAAGTTATCGCTGAAAGACGTTTCCAAAAGTTCGCGAGGGTTTAATAGTTTTGAAAAAGCAACATCTTTATATATTCAGTCTTGTTTTTATCGCTCTTGTTGCATGTACCTTTGCTTTTGCAGGCGAGGGGCATGAACACACAGGCGATCAGATAAAAAAATTAATTACGCAACCTCTCACATTTTCGTTTGCAATTATCGCCTTAGTTGTCTCTTTTGTGTTCGGCGGTTTACATGCACTGACACCGGGACACGGGAAAGCAGTTGTGGCAGCGTATCTCGTCGGCACAAGAGGAAGGATAATTGACGCAATTTTTCTCGGTCTTGTTGTCACATTTACACACACCTTCAGTGTCATCACGCTCGGTGTTGTCCTGCTATTTGCGAAAGATCGTTTTGCACAAGAGGATGTCGTCTTGTGGCTAAGTCTCATATCTGGTCTATTGATTGTCGGAATCGGAGGATGGCTGCTCGCGAAAAATATGAAGCAGTATTATAATGGTAAAACAAATAACCACGGACATAATCACCATCATGCGCATGACCATTCACATGAACATGACCATCCACATGACCATTCACACAGTCACGGTGGGCACACCCATAGCCACGTTCCTTCAAAACGGACCGGTTTCTGGGCATTGCTATCGCTCGGTATTTCTGGTGGTATCGTGCCGTGTGTAGATGCACTCATTGGACTTTTGTTTGCTATTACTCTAAACAAACTTACATGGGGCATAATTATCCTGTGTGCTTTCTCACTCGGATTGGCTGCTGTGTTAGTTACCATAGGTATCCTAATGGTATTGGCAAAACCGGTTATTGAACGTTTTACAGGTAGAGGTGTCTGGTTGCAACGTCTACCGATCATCAGTGCCACGGTTGTTATCGTGCTTGGTGCTGTATTAGTATTCAAAGCTCTCAACGATGTAGGTATTCAGATTTAAACTACATGGTGGAATAATAAAAATCCAAAGACATCTACTGGTAGGCGCGCTTTGATGAAGATTAATTTTTTTATTCGGTAATTTTCTGTCTGCACAAGTCAGGTTTCTACCTCTGCTGGCGAGGCGAGGAATGCCTAAATGGCATTCACATCGTTGATTTCTTCCGAACCTCGCTAAATTACCGATTTATTTTCTTAAACTTCATGTAAGCGCGCCGATTCACGGTATGGAGTTAATAACGAAATTTGTTGAAGAAAACAAACACAGAATTTAAGGGAACTTTATGCCTAAGACTATTGGAATTTTAAGTCCTGGCGATATGGGGCACACCGTCGGAGGTGTGCTCCGTCAAAACGGTTTACGCGTAATTACCTGTCTTGAGGGAAGGAGTCAACGCACCCGTGACCTTGCACAAAAAGCAGGTATTGTGGATGTGCAGACGTATCCACAGCTCATCACCGACGCAGACCTTATCCTATCAATTATGGTGCCAGCACAAGCGATGAACGCCGCTGAATTGGTCGCTGATGCACTACAACAGACTGACACGACGCTGACGTATGCAGACTGCAATGCCATCGCGCCACAGACAGTTCGCAAATTAGGAGATGTTATTACATCGGCAGGCGGGATTTTTGTTGACGCGTCTATCATCGGACCGCCACCACTAAGACCGGGGGCAACACGCTTCTATGGATCCGGACCACAACTTGATGCTTTCACAGAACTGAATGATTATGGGTTAGATGTACGGGTACTTGGCGATGAGATAGGACTCGCCTCCGCGATTAAGATGTGCTACGCTTCTTTGACAAAAGGTTTAACTGCACTTTGCACCGAATTGCTCACTGCAGCAAAAGTGTTAGGCGTTTCAGATGCACTTACAGAAGAGTTTAAATTGAGTCAGGCGGCGCTTTATGAACGAATGGAAAGAGGGTTACCCAACATGCCGCCGAAAGCGAGACGTTGGATTGGCGAAATGGAAGAAATATCAGATACCTTTGCTCATGTCGGATTGACACCAAATATCTTGACGGGCGCAGCGGATATGTATCGTCTCGTTAGTGAAACACACCTTGCAGACCTGTCGCCTGAGGCACGAGACCAGTTCCCTATATTAGCAGAATTGATTGCAGTCCTGGCGGAACAGATAAAGAAAAAATAGTTTGGTGAATAGAAGGGCAACGTGCTACTTGTTCTCTTGTCCTTCAGTATCTTCCTCTACCCTAAACGGTTCTGTCATCCACGATTCAAACGCGACAGCATCCTCAAAGAACGAACGCATTAAGGCAAATTCAGCTGGCGTTGCAATTGCACTGCGCAAATAACCCTCTTGTGTTCCATAATTCTGCAAACGCCTATGCCATGCATGGTGAAACACTTCGGTGTCATCTATCATTAGCGCAGAAACCATTCCCATCTTTAAAATTTTGGTTGTGAATCCACTTGGTCCAGCACCATGTTCCATTAAAGGTTCTACCAGATCCTTCGTGAGTAGTTCTTCAAATTCTTTCTTGTTATCTGTTTGACTTTTTCCAGTCTTGGACCAGTCTCGAATTATGTAATAAAAATCTACCCAGATTTCTTTTTCTTCATCTTTCATCTCTGCTTCCAAAAATTCTTTTAGTCTTGTCACAACAACGGTTCTATGATTTTCGGTTGGCATAGCGGCGACATAAGCCGGAAAATACGCATAGTCTTCCCCATCTTGTGCTTTTATGTAAGTTAAGTAGGGTTCAGTGGACAGAAGAGTCTCTAAATTCTCTGGACTTTGAGGATCGGAAGTCTCTCCAGCTATTTCAAGAAGTTGAGCAAGTAGTCTTTCTTGTTCTACAGTTAATGGTTCATTTGCATATTGCCTTAATGTTCGCATATATTCTGCTTGCTTATCAAAAAGTTCACCCATATCTTGAAACATGTTAACAAACCATGGCACCGCAAATATTATAACACCTACCAGAAGTAAAACACCTATACCGGTAAGAATTAGACAAGTTGGTTTTTTCATTTGACACTCCGTTTTTATTTTATCCTATCGTAGCATCTTTCAATACAGATTTCAATCTTTATTGTAGACTCTTGGAAACATTGAATTCCTACGTTAATTCCAAAATGAATCAGCGTCACGCTTATTGATCGTGACGCCGATGTTGTATTCTGAACTATAAAAGACGGACTACTATTTGTGTATGCCTTTCAATATTATACCATTTCTATATGAAAGTATTACATTATTTCGTAGGTCGGGTAGAAGCGGTAGCGAAACCCGACTTTTTATAGCGTCATGTCGGGTTTCGTTCCTCAACCCGACCTACAATATGTTATAACAATTGTCAATTAGAAATGGTATTACATCTACCCTTCCCCAAAAAGCATTCCAAGCATTTGAAAAAGCGGCTTGAAATCACCAAGTGTAAGGATAAGTTTCGCATCTATTCCATTATCTTCTGCTTTAGCCGAAAAACCGAAACTATAATTATCTGGTAGATTCATGAACATGACCGAAAACATCTGTATTGATGCAGCTTCGCCAGGTTCTATTTTTGCTAACAACGGCACAAAGTTTTTAACGGCGATAATTGGGGAAACTGCCAAGAAGATGTTATTATCTGTTCCTAAACTTTCAATAAGTTTTTGATAACTCGGATTGCCAGAAAACTTGTTCTCCATTCCTGCTTGCCTGTCCAACGCCATTTTAATTGATTCTACACTGGTGCCTGTTGTCCAAAAGAGTTTCCCATCTGAAAACGCATAATGCCAGTGCCATTCAGAGGGAATCATCTCAGAGGCTTCAGGAAACCTTTCTTGACCAGCTATTTCGTAATTGGGAAAAATGTAACTTTTAATTTCAACACCGTTGTGCATTAATGGCTCACCTGCCTGAGCTTGTTTGAAGTCGTGGAGTTTTTTTATCAACACCTCATCCATATAGTTTTTCGCGCTTTGTTCGTCTTTTAGTTCATAGACGAACAGGTAATCAGGCACGATGGAGTTCTCAAAATTCACAGAGACACTCCACTGGTCGGCTAATGATTCATAAAAGCCTTTTACCTCTTGGAAAAGAGGGTGTAAATGTTTCTGTTCTTCCGATGTTTCTTTTTTTAAAGTATCAAACCAAAAAGTGCTGATCTCAACCAACATGTCTGGGATACCTTGAAAACCAGAGTTCAGCATGTAATTATTTGGCATTTCGTCAAGGTTAGCTAAGTCAGTAGAAGGCGTTTTGAACCCATTCAAGAATTTGCTGTCATTTCTGAATTTCAAGAAAGGCTTGAGTTGCACATCCATATCCTGTAACTGTAGGAAGACACTTGCAAACTCTAACTGTTCAATTATTCCTGTCCAACTACCAAACATTTTTCTAAAAAGTGCCGATGTTCCCATAGATAACGGATCATTTTCGCCTTCAAGGTTTTCCGTCATTGACTCCAGTTCCTCTTCCAGCGAACCATCGAGTTTAGTAGTGATTGCTGCAACGTCAAAGAAAACTCCCAACTGATTAGTACCTTTTAAAATCTCGGTTAAAAACATGCCGCAATCTGGATTATTTGTAATTGCTTGCATAGTACCGTTATGGGTATCAATCACGTTTTTGCAGACATCTGTTTGTTGTGAATAGACAAGGATATTCTCCAAAATAGCAAAATTGCCACCACCTTCAGCAGAACTCCAGTAAGTTACACCTTTATATTTCATGGCGGCATTTCCTTCTGCTTCTGCTGCAATTACCTGTTTTATTGCTTCAGGGTCTGTTAGATGCACAGCCGCTGAAACATGCATCGGCTTCAAACTCGTGAAAAATACGGCAAAATCTTTGTCCAAATCAAGTCCTATCTCTTCTAAGTCCGCAAAACTCTGAAATCCTGCTCCGAAGGCATTTGCTAAAATCATCGTAAGCAACTCTGCTTGTCCCAATTGCGGCAGCATATCTGATGCCATGACGTTGATCCTGTGATTTAATTCAGTTAAGCTGGGACAATAAATGAGTCCTAAAGATGTTTGCGGGATTAGATGGAGAACACTATCTTTGGGGACAGCAATCGGCTTTGCGTCAGATTTTTGGACAGATACATCTATGAGAGACTTCTCAGATTGTGCTATGGCATCTGTTAAAACACCAACAAATAAAAACATTGTCAAGATTACCAACATGGTTAGGGATAAGTGAAAAACCCTTTTAATCATTTTAATTCTCCTTACGCTGAACGGAATGAAGTATTTACTTTGGATTGTGGAAAGCGCTGTTTCAAACCGCGCCTACAAATGAAATTACTTTTTGCGGTGAGGTGTTTTTGTCCCCTGTTGAGAAAGCCATTCATTTATTTTAGAAGGTGTCTTAAACTCTCTCAATAGCCAATTCGCTGCTTCCTTATCGTTTTCCGGTGTTTCATCTTGTGGGCCTGATGATAGTAAAAACGCCATTCAATCAAGACAAAACATATACTCATTCCAATGGGAAACAAACGGTTTTTCATGAGAGATCTCCTTTGTTTTACGGTGAAAAGGTGTGTGGTTGTTTTTAGTGAAAACAATTTTCATACAAGTTAATTTTTCAGGTGTACTCATTTTTTGCTTGAGTCAGTTTATTTATGTAACTATACACATTAATCTGTGCTATGACGATGTGTCAAATGAGCATAGTGTGTGCATGTGGCACGCTAAGGATTTACGGCTTGTTGGGGTAGTTAGTGAATCATCATTCCAAATCGAAATGTCTTCATATTTTCCACAGGGACCAAAGAATAGTTATACGACCCGAAGAGACTTATTTTTGACCAAAGATCTAACTCTACACCGAATTCGGTTGAGAATATATCCATGCGATCCACTGGATGTAATCCATCAGATAAAAATATCCCAAAGTAGGGCATCAATGCCCATTGCGACCTTATCAGCATGTCGTACGAGAGCCCAACACCACCGCTAAATTCTATGAATGCTGTGAGTGATTTATCAGCCGAGATTGGCATTTGAATCGAATCTCCAATAATAGTATAGGTTAGTAATCCATAACGGATTCGTGCGTGAGTATTGTAACAAAGTGGTCCGCATAGACAACAAACCGATATTCTCTTTTCCTTTGTTTATATTCACCCCTTCAATATAGATACTATGGTCAGATTTTGCTGTCATCGGTTTTGCTGTCATTGGCATCAACAGAAAAAGAAACAGTAAGCAAGTGGATTGAAGTATGAACCGGTTAAACTTGTTCATTTATTATTCTCCTTTGTGTTATAAGGTGTTAAAGCTTCTGATTTATAGTGGATTCTACAATTAACTTTACATCTGAGCTGTGAATCAACGCTGAATGCGCTTTTGGCAGAATTGCCAAAATGCGCGTTTGGCATTCAGCGGGAGCGATCTCCGATTCCCGACTATTAGTAGTTTCGTCGCGATTCGGAGATCGCTCCTACAGAATATATGTCCAATTATTTACATAATTTACTATAACATTCTGCACAGAACGTGGATCTTATAGTTTCACTCACGTATTATTTACCACAAAAAGGACTACGCCCCTAAAAAAGTGGGTATGATGTAAAATCATCTATTACTCTTTAAGTGGAATGTGAAACATCCCGCGGTTCTTGGTTACAATGTAAAACTTACCGTTATGGATAACAAGATCAAGAACTTCATCTGGAACTTCTTGAGAGATTTTCTGCCATTCGTTATCATCATTTAATTCATAAATTCCGGCATCACCGACACCGTAGACTGTGTTTCCATCAACTGCCAAACTGGCAATGGCGATATTTGTACCTGAACTATCGGTTAGCACGCGCCAATGTTTCCCAGATTCTGAGGTGAGGACTCCGTTGTCAGTTGCAACATGGACTGTTGAATCCACAAAGACAATCTCGTTGAAACGGCCAAATTCAAGAGGAAGGGTTGACGTAATGTCTTGCCAACTTTTTCCAACATCAAGTGATTGAAAAAGTTTGCCGTCATCTCTTCCAACGTAGACAGTTTTCCTTGAAGCAGCAAGATTGGTTCCCATTAAACTGCAATCTTCACCTATATTTAATCCTGTATCCATCCACTTCGGAAATCCGGGTCTCCATTTGAAAAGCCTGTGAGCGTGTGCTACATAGAACGTCTCACCAGTAACTGCAATCCCTACAACATCACCGCTATTAAGCATTGCCCGCATATTCCGGATTTGCTCTTCCAATGTCTCAACTTTTTCATTATTATTAGAGATGTCGGTATCTTCACTCTCTCCAATATTTTTACGAAACTCATTGGAGAAAACATTTCCGTCTATTGCAGGCATTCCTTGGACAGGAACTAACAGATTACCTTTGGAAGATAAACGGCAGATACGCGTTCTGTTTTTTGCATCACGCGCAACTGCATAAAGAGTATCATTAGCAACTGTTATTTTCCTTGAAAATAAGTAGCGAGAATCCGGTTTTTCAGATTCATCGGGAACAGTTGTCCATGTATCACCGCCATCGGAAGATTGGACAATTTCTTGATCGGAGTGCACATAGAGATGGTCTTTGAAAGCGATTAAGTTATCAAATTTGTTACCTATCATCCCTTTCATAAAGGAATGCCACGATTCACCCGCATCAATCGTCCGTTGAAGTATGTAAAAACCCTCCTTATAAAAGGTGCTTTCATCCAGTGCCAAAGCAGGAGAATCGGTTATTGTAATTGAATCCATATTCACTCCGAGGTAAGTCCATGTTTGTCCATCATCTTCTGAACGGTAGGAATGAATAGTCCCCAATAGTAAAATAGTTTTGCCGGAAACCAAAATTTTTGCACCCCTTGACACTATATTTTCCAAAGATTTATTTTTAGGTGTTATTTTTGTCCACGAATTTCCTAAATCGTCTGAGCGAAAAATCTCCCAGCTATTAGAATTTTCACTTCGCATCATCTCCCTTATAAACTTTGTCTTTCAACTCCGATGATGTCAATGTAGAATCACTTGGAGTCATTCCAACATATAGCGTATTTTCAGAGATAGCCAACGAGTTGATTGTTCTAAACTTACCTACTGGCAACTGTTTCCAGATACCTGAATTGAGTCGGTAAAGTCCTCGGTTTGTGCCAACGAATACCATGTTTCCGATGGCAGCGGCTGCAGTAATTTCTCTATCTTTTAAACCGTCGTTGAAAAGGTGCCACTGTTTACCAGCATCGGTTGATCTGAAAATTTCATTGTCCATTACAAGATAAAATGCTTCGTCAGTTATTAGTAAGTCAATAGCAGTTCCACTTGGCCGTGAGCCAATGGGATTCCAATTTACGCCTCCATTTGTTGAAGCAAAGATTTCGCGATCAGCGACAATATAGAGGGTATCCTCACGTTCTGCCATCGGCATTTCGGAATAAGCTTCAGTGGGAAGCGTGTTGTTGATTTGCACCCATTCACTCGCATCTTCTGTCATTTGGTAGATACCCGTCGGTGAAACAGTGAGAAGTTTCCCTTCAGTTGTTAGAAAAATTTCGTGTATATTTCCACCTTGCGGACCTCTTGCTTGTCTCCACTGGTGTGTTGTCACAGAAATTTTGGATGAATCTTCTTGGATATTAGATGCTAAAGCATTGTCAGATACTTGTTGACCCGCTCCATTGTTCTCATTTGCAAGAACAGTATTTCCCACCTGACGTCGTGTGTCTGGTTTTGGCTGGATATCAAGGAGGATTGATGTATCAACGATCTCAATGGCAGTTTCTGATTGTGCCGCTAAACTGTAAGGCTTCTGAAAACGTGTGAGGAGTTGATTGCTTGCACCCAATAGTAAAATAACCAGCACAGCAGCTGATCCTAAAGCTGCCCATGGTACCAAAGGTTTACTGCTTGAAGCCGGTATTGGCTTAATATGTGCGATCTGCTCCATGATGTTTCCGGTTAAGTCGGCAGGCAATTGGACACTGCCAAGCGTTTCCCGAATCATCGGTTCTTCCTCTTGCAAACGTTTCCGTGCACGTCGGAGGCGGCTCTTAATAGTATTCACGGACACGCCTAAAAATTTGCTTATCGCTTCAGATGTCATCTCGCCAAGATAGTGTAGTGTGACAACTGTGCGTTCGCTCTCCGGTAATTTTTCGAGCAAGTTTTTAACAAGTTCGCGGCGGTGTTCTGCTGCCGCCTTTTCACGCTCTTCTGCTAAATAGCGTTCGTAAGCAGTTTTCTCCAAGGTCTTTGTTTTGGTGGCTTCTAATGATTTCATAATTGGTTTTTTCCTTCTGTGCCAGTCTGTACAGAGGTTCCTGGCGATTACATAAAGCCATCCGGCAAATTGATTCGGATTCTTTAAAGTGGCAAGTTTCTTATATGCCTGCAGGAAGGTATCTTGGGTGATTTCTTCGGCTACCTGAAAATCACCTATTTGCCGCCAAGCAAGCGCGTGAACACTCTTTTGGTATTTTTGGACTAAATCACTGAAAGCTGAATCGTCACCCGACAAGATGCTGCGAATCAGTTCAACATCGTCTTTTTCCATCGGAGTCCTCCACAAAAGATTGGTTTATGATTATTAGTGACGTAATTCTGGTATCAAAAGGGTGCATAATTTGAAAAAAATTGAAAAAATTCTGAAATTTCATTGAATTCAATTTCAGTGTATCACGAAGTACGAGTTTTTTGAGTCTAAATCCCGTTAAATCTAACAAACGCCCGCAATTAATGGAGAGTTTACCCTTGACACAATGTAAAGAAACAGATATATTAACAACATGATGAGACTCTTATCCATAAACGTATCAAAACCGAAACCTATTACCTACAATGGTAAAATCGTACATACGGGGATTTTTAAAGAGCCAATATCCGGCACTGTTATGCTCAGAGAAAAGAACATTGACGGTGATGGCCAAGGCGACCTAAAGGTGCATGGCGGCACCTATAAAGCGATATACGGCTATCCAATTGAACACTATTCACATTGGCAACAGGAATTGAACAGAGATGACTTGTTGTATGGACAATTCGGTGAGAACCTCACTGTTGAGGGCATGCTGGAAGAAAGCATCCATATCGGAGATGTCTTTCAGATAGGCACAACAGTAAAACTTCAAATTACACAACCTCGTGTTCCCTGTTTCAAATTGGGATATAAAATGGGATTGTCGGAGTTTCCGAAACAGTTTTTGGAAAGTCGACGCGTCGGTTTTTATTTTAGAGTGCTTGCAGAAGGTGAGATTACCGCAGGCGATGCAATTTCACGTATTGAAATTGCCCCGGAACCGATGAGCGTTAAAGAGATTCTCAATCTACGTTATTTTAATACAGATAACCATGAAAAGATAGCAAAAGCGAGAAAACTACCAGCGCTCTCTCCGAGTTGGAAAAAAGATTTTACCCGCATCTTACAAGCGAAAAATCTGATTTAGAGAAAATGAAGATATTCAAAGCAGATACGAAAAGGGAAACAAGTGAAGCAGCAGCGAAAGCCGCAAGCACAAAACTGCAAGAAGCGATTTCTGCCAATGGGCATGCTCGCTTCATTGTTGCAACGGGAGCATCACAATTCGATTTTCTCAGTGTCTTGACCGCTGATACTTCTATTGATTGGACAAAAACGACGATGTTTCATCTGGATGAGTATATTGGGATTTCAGATACACATCCAGCGAGTTTTTGTAAATATCTACAGGAGCGATTAGTGGATATCGTGCAACCGGGAACGGTGCATTTCCTGAACGGTGAAACAAACGATCCCCAATTCGAATGTAATAGGCTTAATCAGATTATTTTACAACACCAGATAGATGTGGCTTTTGTGGGGATCGGTGAAAATGGTCATCTTGCTTTTAACGATCCGCCTGCTGATTTTGAAACTGAAGATCCATATATTGTAGTTGAATTAGATGAGGCGTGCCGTCTGCAGCAGGTAGGTGAAGGATGGTTCAATGGATTAGATGATGTGCCGACTCATGCAATCTCAATGTCTATACGCCAAATTATGAAAGCGAAAACAATTATTTGCACCGTACCAGATGAGCGAAAAGCGGAGGCGGTACGGAATTGCTTACACGGCGAGATAACACCGATGCACCCTGCCTCTATTTTACAAAAGCATCCAGATTGTACAGTGTATCTGGATTCAGGGTCGGTATCTCTATTATAAGGACGGGTTCAAACCCGCCCTTATAATATTCGACTTAGCGGGAAGTTTTGATCTGTCCCCAAGTGACAGCAAGTTTGTCTTCTGGAGCGACATCAGCCGCAATTTGACCTAAACCGTAGAGGATTGATCGGTGGATAAGTTCCCACCCGTCCTCTGTTACCATCTGCCAAGCGGTAGAGTGGGGCCAGATGTTGATATGTATCGCTTTCGTAGTGTCTTTGAGTGTTTTCGCTCCTTTTTCATAGACGGAAATGGTGACGAGATCGTTGTTATCTGCACGGACGGCTAATATATCAACATCACCGCCTAAGCCGCTACACGTCATGAGTTGGGCTGCGGGGTTACTGACCGTGATGTCCCCTTTGAATCCTGCGGTTATGGGATGATCTGTATCAACAATAGTTATTTTATCACCTGCATCGGAGTTGAATGTGCCATCTGGTGAAAATCCCATATCATCATAGGTAAATGATTCTGCATTAACAACAGGGACGGTTGAATCTGTGTAAGCACCCAGAATGTTAGCACTGGAGGTTGACTCTGAAATAAAGACAAGATCTATGCCAGCAAGATCGACAGGATGTTTAGCCCCATGCGCGTGAGGTTCGACGACGTAACCCCACTTTTCAAGGTTTTCAATGAGAAGATTGTCCTTCGGATCAGGTGCCCCAGATCCGACGAGAGCTAATTTTTCTCCTTTAGCCATAGCAATACTTGTTAACAGTAGTAACATGAGAATAGAGTAGAAAAAGTGACGATACATAGTAAGAGTTTCCTCCTTCCGGAATGTGTTTTGATAATATGTAGAACCTGAAAACATCTATTGGACTGGAGTGATGCAAATTGCCGAGACAGTTTGAAAACCGGAGTTTAGTTTCGTTCTCAATCAGATATGTAAATACTCTATAGGAACATACAAAAAAAGTCAACTCTTTTATGGTGAATTATCAGAGCCATTCAATAGTCGAGTTTTCGCATTTAATTATATTGTAGGAGGGAACTCCGATTCCCGACTATCATTATGTTTTGTCGCGATTCGGAGATCGCTCCTACAACAAAAAGTAAATGTAGCATGTGCGATTATTGGAGAATTGAATGGCTCTGGGTGAATTATAACAATAGATAGACACTTTCTTCTCGATAGGCGGTGAATGCCATACGCGCATTCATACCCGGGGAATGCCAATAGGCGTTTATACCGTTGATTTCTTGATTTGGAGGTTTCCTAACCTCGCTGGTGCAGAGTGTCCATGTAAATATAAAATCTACCATAGTCTATAAAATGGAGAGTGTGGATGAGAGATAAAGTCAAGGTCGGAATCATTGGTGTTGGGGGAACAATCAGCAGTACAACAGTGATTCTCAATGGAGAACCGAATGTCCAACTTGTCGCTTTAGCTGACATAGACCCGGTTCGCAGGAAAAGAGTCTTGGGGGATATTAAAGGTGTTCGCGTTTTCGACGATTATCGACAGATGTTTGACGCGTGCGATTTAGACGCTGTCTGCATTGGACTTCCGACATGGATGCACGCTCCCGTTTCACTGGAAGCAGTAGAGCGTGGGATGCATGTGCTCTGCGAAAAACCACCCGCAAATGATGCAACAGAACTGATACCGGTCACACAACTTGCCGCAAGCAAGGGCTTAACCTATATGTTTGTCCGTCAATCGCGTTTCACATCTCAATTAATGGAAGGTCGCAGGCTTGTGCATGCAGGGGAACTCGGTGAAGTATATTACGCTGAAACTCGGTGGATACGGACACGGTGGTGTTCCGCACGAGGATGGCGTCACGATAAAGCAAAGGGTGGAGGCGTCCTGCTTGATCTCGGTATCCATGCCATTGACAATGTCTGGTTTATGATGGATTGTCCGCGTCCTACAGAAGTGATGGCGGGGTTATACTGTACATTTTCTCACCTCGCGCCTCCAGAACAGACCTACACGGCAGATGATGCCGCGTGTGGATTCGTACGGTTTGAGAATGGTTGTACCCTACATTTTGCTGTCGCATTTTCGCTGAATACGACGAACCGACACACACCAGCAGCCGATAGCGACCTCGTCAAAAGTGAAATTCAGGAGTTTCACCTTTATGGCACGAAGGCAGGACTTGAAAATGGGAAACTGTTGGTGGGAACATCGGATGGTGTTAAGGTCAAACCGATGAAACCAGCACCGCAAAAGGCAGATGAGATAACACTTCAAGCGCGAGAGTTCATACGAGCAATCCGAGAAGAGGATGAGTCGCTCAATTCAGGTTCGCAAGCAGTGATGCTCATGCAGATGCTGGATGGTGCGATGAAGTCCAGTGAGATTGGCAGTGCCGTTGCGATTCAGCCAACTACATAAGTCCAAAAAGGAGAATGTCAATGTCTATCCAACAAGAGCAAGTTGTACTCACAGCACAACAGAAACAGCAATTTCATGACGATGGATTTTTGCATATCCGCAATCTGTTACCAAACGAAGCACTTCAACCTCTGATTGATGAATTAACTAAAAAAGTTGATGATGGCACTCAGGCGGCAGTGAAAGCGGGTGTTCTTGATCCATCGAATACGTATGATGACGAACCTTTTGAAACAAGGTTGGGAATGGTGTCAAGTGCCTGCTCCGATCCGAACTGGATTTGGAGCAACTTTTTCCGTGACCAGAAGATACGCACGGCTGGCATGTTCACGCTTAGAACTGCTTCTGCACTCCTTGATGTTGTTGGCTCATTGATTGGTCAGGAAATTTTTGCACATCCGCAGTTTAATTATCGTGCGAAACTACCAAATCAGGATATAACTGTTATTCCGTGGCACCAAGATTTAGCATATCTTATTCCTGAAGAAGCAGGGGAAACATTAGTTGTAAACGTCTGGCTTCCGATGGTTAGAGCATACGAAGAGAACGGATGTATGCAAGTTATCCGAGGTTCACACCGCTTCAATCTAATAAACCACAACTATCAAGATCCGGCACCGGGTCATACAGGTGGTAAAGGTATCAGTGAAGCGGAATTGCCGCCTGGCGACATCGTTACTGCTGAGCTTGATGTCGGTGATGTCTTACTGACGAGTGAGCGAGTAGTCCATCGTGGGCTACCGAACTGTGGGAAGACGGTCAGATGGAGTGTTGATACGCGCTATAGCCAAATTGGTTTGCCGACCGGTCGTCCGCAAGTTCCGGGGTTTGTTGCTCGGAGCCAGAAAAATCCGGAGAGCGTTGCAAAATCGCATCATGACTGGAATCGGCAATTTGCGTAAGTTTAATTTTCACAAATTCCTTGTTTACTGATATAAGGCAGGCATACAGCCTCCGCCTTACAATGTGTGCAGGGATTTTACCGCAAATTGATGCTTGTGGTTAATGTCAAAAACTTACATATCCTAAGTCCTAATAAATTTGCAATTTCTTCTTATGCATGGTATAATAATTTAACGAATTAACCTTAATGTTCAGAAAGCCTTTTTAATCCCATCCTGAGAGGTGGAAAAAGGATGTTGCGTTACACTTCGGCAGAATGTTCACAGAAAAAAAGTGCTCACGATGCACACTTTTCAGAGCAAAAATCCATATTTCAGCCTAAAATTCCTATCAAACTTGCAAAATTGGTTTTACTTTTAAAGCATCCCGTCTGTAAAAGAGAAAAATTGAATTACACCCTTCTCACTCTTTAGTGAGGAGCTAACATATCAAGGAAGTGGCGAGATTTACTATTCGTCATTATTCACCTCAAGTGATTGTAGTTTATACAATGAGGTGAAGTATATCAGAAGTGGTGTGAAAGACACACCACTTCTGAATATTAAGCTGTAGATACCAACTCATTTTCGACAATTGAATGCCTCTGTCCTAAGGCCTAATAAATTTGCAATTTCTTCTTATGCATGGTATAATAATTTAACGAATTAACCTTAATGTTCAGAAAGCCTTTTTAATCCCATCCTGAGAGGTGGAAAAAGGATGTTGGTTTTTTTATGGTATCAAAATCGCACACGTTACGTAAGTCTACAATACACTTATAGTTGGTAAAATATCATGAAAATGCGTGAAAAAGCACAGGTCATGAACGCGGAAGAAATACGCCGTTCCTTAGTCAGAATCGCTCATGAAATTTTGGAGCGAAATCATCAACACATTGAAAACTTGGTACTTGTCGGTGTCAAAAGCCGTGGTGATACCCTCGCCTACCGAATTGCAGAAAACTTAGAGCGAATAGAAAGTATCAGTGTTCCGGTAGGAGCAATTGATGTCACGCTCTATCGTGATGACATCAACCTCCATGAAACACAGATTCAGGTAAGCAGCACTGAAATCGATTTTGAGGTTACTGGGAAATGGGTTATCTTGGTAGATGAGGTGCTTTATACAGGGCGAACAACCCGTGCAGCGATGGATGCTGTTATGGATTTTGGTCGTCCTGCGGCAATCCAATTGGCAGCATTAATTGATAGAGGACATCGCGAACTTCCGATTTCTGCTGATTATATCGGCAAAAATGTACCCACTTCCCGTAAAGAATTCGTTAGAGTACAATTAGAAGAAGAACACGGTGTCGATTCGGCAATGATTTGTGAACCGGATTCTGAATGACAACAGGAGGTAATGCCACAAAAGATGGAGAGTGTGCTTATCCGCAATGGACATATCATTGATCCAGCAAATAATGTTGATGAAGTTGGTGATGTGCTTATCGTTGATGGCAAGATCGCAAAGGTCGGTGGAAACTTGGTGGAAAATGCCAGCGACATTATTGACGCAACTGACCTGATCGTTACGCCTGGTTTAATTGACATGCACGTTCATCTGCGTGAACCCGGATTTGAGCATAAAGAAACAATTGCTACAGGAACAGCAGCGGCAGCGGCAGGTGGGTTTACATCCATTGTTTGCATGGCAAATACATCTCCGGTAACTGATTCTCCTGATAAGATTAAACACATTTACGACATCGCAAATCGGAATGCAGAAGAAAAGACGACACCTACAGCAAACGTTTTTCCTGTGGGTAGTATAACAAAAAACCTCGCTGGTGAAGAACTAACCGATATACGAGGCATACTATCAGCAGGGGCGGTAGGCGTTAGTGACGACGGTGTTACCGTGATGAATTCTGCACTGATGCGTGAAGCACTAACGCTAAGCGCGAAACTCGATTTTCCGGTGATGGTTCACTGTGAAGAGCATAATCTGAATGCTGGTGCTGTGATGAATCTCGGTGAGACATCAAGAAAACTAAATCTTGTAGGCAGCCCGAATGCAGCAGAAGATATTATCGTAGCGCGCGACATCCTGCTTGCTGAATTGACAGGTGGACACGTGCATATTCTACACGTTAGCACAGCAGGTGCAGTTGAATTAATACGAAGGGGCAAACAGCGAGGAATCAAGGTCACAGCAGAAGCATGTCCCCATCATTGGATTCTGACTGATGCAGAGGTAGAAAAACAGGGAACGAATGCCAAAATGCACCCGCCCTTGCGGACACAATCAGATATTGACGCTGTTCTTGAAGGTTTGCGTGATGGCACAATAGACGCGATTGCGACTGACCACGCGCCACATACGCCCGATGAAAAGGCACTCGGCATGAAAGATGCGCCTAACGGAATTATTGGACTTGAGACATGTGTTCCACTCGTACTGACTTATGTAGTTGATGCTGGACATCTGACGCTGAAAGATGCGATTGCAAAGTTGACATGTATTCCAGCAGAAATAGTCGGAATAGACCGTGGGACACTTACTATCGGTGTGGTGGCAGATGTTACATTAATAGATACACAAAAAATCGCAAAGGTTGACGTTGAAAATTCGTGTTCAAAAAGCCGAAACACACCTTTCGCTGATTGGCAGCTTAAGGGATGGCCAGTGATGACTATCCGAGAGGGAATTCAGAGCTAAACATTCCAATAAAGAGGAAACTATGAAAGCAATTCTTGCATTAGCGGACGGAACCGTTTTTGAGGGACAACAGTTTGGCGCGACAGGTGAAACTGTCGGTGAAGTTGTCTTCAATACAAGTATGACGGGGTATCAGGAAGTCCTAACCGATCCGTCCTATAAAGGACAGATCGTTACAATGACGTATCCGTTAATTGGCAATTACGGTTGTAACGAGGTGGATATTGAATCTATCGGTCCACAAGTAGAGGGATTCGTGGTGCGTGAATACAGCGCATATCATAGTAATTGGCGTTCAAAATGGAGTTTGGACACCTACTTAGCCGAAAACAACATCATCGGAATTCAGAATATTGATACTCGTGCGCTAACCCGTCGCCTCCGTGTTCACGGTGTGATGAACGGATGTCTTGCAACAGAACATGGTGATGGAAATCTTGATGCTGCAAGTCTCGTTGAGAAAGCACAGGCATGGCACGGTTTAGTTGGATGGGATTTGGTGCAACGCGTTTCCTGTCCCAACCCTTACGCGTGGAATCAACATCCGTCAAGTTCTAACGGTCTGCAATCAGAGGATTCGACCTCACCAGAAAATGGAAAATTCCGTGTGGTTGCAATGGACTTTGGCATCAAATATAATATCTTACGCCAGCTGAAAGAGCATGGGTGTGAGGTCCAGGTTGTGCCAGCCAAAACAACAGCAGAAGAAATCCTCGCTGCTGACCCTGATGGGGTGTTCCTGTCAAACGGCCCTGGAGACCCAATGCCGCTTGAATATGCGATAAAAACCATACAGGAATTGTTGGGCAAAAAACCTATATTTGGCATCTGTTTGGGGCATCAACTATTAGGACTTGCGCTCGGTGGGAAAACTTATAAACTAAAGTTTGGACATCGCGGGGCAAATCAACCTGTAAAACATATAGAAACCGATCAGGTTGAGATAACTTCCCAAAATCATGGGTTCTGTGTTGATATCGATTCGCTTCCGAACACCGTTGACATTACCCACATCAACTTGAATGACAACACACTTGAAGGGATACAACATCGTGAGTATCCCGCTTTTTCTGTACAGTATCATCCAGAAGCATCACCCGGACCACACGATGCAAGTTACCTATTTTCACAATTTACGCAAATGATGGAAGACATTTAGTAAAGCATCTTAACCCTCTTTCTGAAAACCGAAAACTGACAACTGATAAATAATAGAAAATGCCAAAGCGAACAGATATAGAAAAAATATTAATTATAGGTTCCGGCGCGATTATCATCGGGCAAGCGTGTGAATTCGATTACTCCGGAACGCAGGCGTGCAAAGCTCTCAAAGAAGAGGGCTATCAGATTGTTTTGGTCAATAGCAATCCTGCAACGATTATGACCGATCCAGATTTCGCTGATCGCACCTACGTTGAACCAATTACAGCAGATACTGTTGAGCTCGTCATTGAAAAAGAACGACCAGACGCGTTGTTACCTACGTTAGGTGGACAAACAGCATTGAACGTCTCGGTGGCACTTGCTGAATCTGGTGTGTTAGACAAATACGATGTAGAACTGATTGGCGCAAAATTACCTGCTATTCAGAAAGCGGAAGACCGTGCTCTATTCAAACAGGCGATGGAAAAAATCGGTTTAGATGTTCCAAAGAGCGGTATAGCACACACAACGCAAGAAGCAATTGCACTTGTTGACGAAATCGGTTTTCCTGCAATTATCCGTCCTGCATTCACACTTGGCGGCACAGGTGGCGGTATCGCTTACAACATTGAAGAATACCAAAAAATGGTTGCCACAGGTCTTGCCTTAAGTCCAATCAATGAATTGCTCATTGAAGAATCTATCATTGGATGGAAAGAATTTGAATTAGAGGTGATGCGAGATGGTGCAGACAACGTTGTTATCATCTGTTCCATTGAAAACGTTGATCCAATGGGAGTTCATACTGGGGATAGTATTACCGTCGCTCCTATCCAAACGTTAACTGACAAAGAGTATCAGTTAATGCGGGATTCAGCGATAAAAATCATCAGAGAAATCGGCGTTGATACCGGTGGTTCCAATATCCAATTTGCTGTTGATCCGAAAACTGGCAAACAAGTCGTTATTGAGATGAACCCACGTGTCTCCCGAAGTTCAGCA
The DNA here is from genome assembly GCA_965219695.1 of Candidatus Poribacteria bacterium. Classification (GTDB taxonomy): domain Bacteria; phylum Poribacteria; class WGA-4E; order WGA-4E; family WGA-3G; genus MSPOR6. Next base: position 60,414 of record CBDCOJ010000032.1, read on the forward strand.
CTTGCATCAAAAGCAACAGGTTTCCCAATTGCCAAAATTGCAGCGAAGTTAGCTGTCGGTTACAATCTTGACGAAATTCCGAACGACATCACCGCAGAAACACCCGCCTGCTTTGAACCAACAATTGACTACGTTGTGGTCAAAATCCCAAGATGGGCATTTGAAAAGTTTCAAGGCACTGATGAAACACTGACAACGCAGATGAAATCTGTTGGTGAAGCAATGTCCATAGGTGGAACATTTAAGGAAGCACTCCAGAAAGGTTTGCGATCTTTGGAAACAGGATGGTACGGATTTGATAATCACCCGCTTGAAGAACTACCGCTCTCAGAACTTTCCAGTAAATTAACAATCCCAAATGTTGAACGCATTTTTTATATCAAATCTGCACTCAAACGCGGGATGAGCATTGACGACATCTATTCCTATACACATATCGATCCGTTCTTCCTCTATAATCTTCAAGAGATCGTGGACTTTGAAAAAACCCTTGGCACGCCACACACACAACTATTTACAGAAAATGGAAAGTCAGATTCAGAAAGAACATCTCTTTTACGACAGGCAAAACAGTTCGGTTTTTCGGATCGGCAGCTCGCTGAAATCTACGATGTACCAGAGACACAAGTCCGGGAGACACGAAAAACACTTGGCATTGAAGCAACGTTCAAAACAGTTGATACTTGTGCAGCAGAATTTGAGGCAGAAACGCCTTACTACTATTCGACTTGTTCAAGTGAAGATGAGGTGCGTCCTACAGATAAACAGAAAATTATGATTCTTGGCGGTGGTCCAAACCGCATCGGACAAGGCATTGAATTTGACTACTGTTGCGTGCATGCCGCAATGGCACTCAAAACCGATGGTTACGAAACCATCATGGTGAATAGCAATCCCGAAACAGTTAGCACAGACTACGACACCTCCGACCGCCTCTATTTTGAACCTTTGACATGCGAAGATGTCTTGAATATATACGATAAAGAGAAACCTATAGGAGTTATTGTTCAATTTGGTGGGCAAACACCACTGAATCTCGCAATGGCCCTTAAAGATGCGGGAGTCCCGATCATCGGTACAAGCCCTGAGGACATCGCTCGTTCTGAAAACCGTCAACTTTTCAAAGAGGTGTTAGACGAAATCGGACTGATGCAACCACCTAATGGCACAGCAACTTCAAGTGAAGAAGCAGCACCTATTGCATCATCGCTCGGATATCCGGTAATTGTTCGACCATCGTTTGTGCTTGGTGGACGTGCAATGCAGATTGTTTATGATGAAAAACTCCTGCAGGAGTATATGGACTCCGCTGTGCAAGCCTCACCTGAGCATCCGGTACTCATTGACAAATACCTGGAGGAAGCAATCGAAGTGGATGTAGATGCAATTTCCGATGGACACTTAACCGTCATCGGTGGTATCATGGAACATATTGAAGAAGCAGGAGTTCATTCTGGAGATAGTGATTGCGTCCTTCCTCCTTATACACTGGTTGACGAACAAATTGATCAACTCAAGGTGTACACTTACGAGCTTGCGAAGGCACTAAATGTATGTGGATTGATGAATGTACAGTATGCGATTAAGAATGATGAAATTTTTGTACTTGAGGTGAATCCGCGTGCTTCGCGAACAGTTCCATTTGTCAGTAAAGCAATTGGTGTGCCTTTGGCAAAACTGGCGGCGCGTGTGATGGCAGGAAAAACACTTAGTGAACTTGGGTTTACGAGTGAAATTGAACCTCCCTATTTTAGTGTGAAAGCACCCGTTTTTCCCTTCAACCGATTTCCCGGCGCGAACTCACGATTGGGACCTGAAATGAAATCGACAGGTGAAGTTATGGGAATTGACGACGATGTTTCCCGCGCTTTTGCGAAGGCACAAAAAGCGTGCGGCTACACATTACCTCTAAAAGGTAATGCGTTCATCAGTGTAAGGAATAAGGATAAGCGCTCTGTTATCTTTATAGCGAAAAAACTAACAGATATGGGGTTTGAACTCATAGCCACACACGGTACCGCGAAAGTGCTTCTACGAAATGGAATGGATGTTGAACTTGTCTATAGCATCGGCAAAGGTAGACCGACAATTCATGACTATATCAAGAACCATGCAGTTGACCTAATAATCAATACGCCAACAGGTGATTTGCACCGAACTAATGAACTACTTATTCGTCAGATGGCGATAGAACACGATATCCCAATCTTTTCCACTATTCCAGGTGCAGCTGCTGCTGTCAACGCAATTGACGCTCTACAAAGCGGAGAAATTTCAGTCACACCACTTCAAGATTATCATAAGTAAGGTGAAAACATGGCAAACGATACTGTTCAAAGAAATACCCGATGGGTTCAAGCGCTTGATAGGATTCTCCAAGTCCTTAATCTTGACGAAGATCATCCTGTCAGAATTTTGACAATTGAAGACGATAGAGAAGTGATTGTCGTACAACCGAATGCGTTCACAGTCTCGCGTATCTATGCTACAGGACGCCCTGATGGTGCACGTCCTCACGGAATGGATTCATACTATGACATGTTTCGTGGGAAGTTGGAGAAGTATGAAGAAGAAAATGGAACCCGAGAAGGTTTTGAATTAACAGAGGAGGAATGGGAAACGTTGTTTGAAGAATCTTTCCATCGGTATACCCGATACTTACTGTTTGCTGGCATCAAACGGTGGGAAGATGTGCGACGCGATACTGACGCAAACCTATTCGTGACTAATTTAGCGCGAGAATTCGCGTCGTCAGAAATCGCTTGGCGAAGTTATCAGTATAAAGGATATATGATAATGATGAATAGCATCGCCAAAGCAGAATTGAGCCTGCAAGAGGATGATCCTGACACTGCTTTACAGCAAATTGACGCTGGAATTCAACAGATTGGTGAGTTTTGTGGAGAATGTCTACGTGAGGAACACGGGGAAGCAGAAAATATTACACGCGAACGTTACCTTAGTAATCTCATTGAATTCCGATCTGATTTAGAGGCACTCGGAACAGAAGACAGCGAAGAAAATGAGAGTGACGATACGGATGAAGAACAGGGGGACGTAGATCTCTTGACTGAATTAGAACAGTTATTGAATGAAGTAGATTCACCAGACCTTGAAAGAGAGTAGTTGGGACAATATATCAATTGTTTCCATAAACATACATAAATACTTGTCCCGTCTACTTCTACTTTCAAAACCAGAACAACAATCCCGCGAATACTGTTGCAAACAACAACGATTATTCTTCCCATTCCTCATTAATTGTCTCACGACTTGCCTGCATAAGGACACCACCAAGAAATATAAAGGCAATGCCTCTTACCAAAATATGCCAATAGAAATCTATCCATGGTGTGAAGGTAACCGCAAAGATGATCGCAGAAAATATCAGTAAGTACGCAGAAACAGAATTTCCCCACGAACGCAGGGATACGCCATAGCAGAGGGCTGCTACAGAAAATAAAAATGCACTAATGAGTGTAAGTGCCATTCCCCATTCCTGCCATACTATATTAAACGTATTTCCAAAATCTTCTGTCGCTGTTGTTTGTATTAATTGATTGACAGTCTTCAATGGTGAAGTTTGGGAACAGTGTGCTATCAGTTCCAATACGATCCAAAGTGTCGCGAACCCCACCCCTAAAAGAGCACTTGTTTTCGCATCTTTTATGAGTAAAACAGTCGTAGCAATAACTGTTGGCACGACAAAAATAAGCGTTACCACACTGACCCCATGCATAGCATCATGAGTTGACTCGGGTTGAAAACCGAACCAATAACTTAAAAATATCATAGATAGTCCACTGAGAACAGATGTTACGCCACCGAGAAAACACAAATTTTTTGAATCATCATTCATTTACATAACCCCTTTATATACCCTATATGTAAATTGGTAAATATCTTCGGTATCTCATCTCATATACCTGATCAAATTGAACAATTCAAATATCCCGAAATTTCACTAAGCATAATATTGATTATGCCACAAAGTCACATCGGACAATTTGAAGTATATATACGAAGTAATCTATATAAGCAAAAGTGAAAGTATAATAGCAATAAGTATACCTAAGAGCGACTTCTGAGTCAATTAAAACTCTCAAAAAACTGTAATTCCTGAATATAGGATTTTTTCTAAGTAAATTTCATTTTAAAATTTCTTATAAAATCTTGCTTGTCTGATTTCATGCATAAGAATACATCAACCATCTGAAATACAACATTCTTGGTTGACGAAGAATAGGAACATTAGGTATAATCTATATAAAATGGATGTCAACAAATAGACATTTCTGGTAGACACATCCATCCTAACGGTTTTACAATATTTCTAAAAAGAGGCAAAGTGACAATGAATATTCAAAAAAACGTACTAATTGTAGATGCTGACCCTCGACAACGCGAGGTAATTTGTCAAGCACTTGACGGGGAAGGCCTCAATTTAATTGTCACAGAGAACATGTATCAGGCTTTTCATCGGATTGAACATTTGACAATGGACATCCTGATTGCACCTCTAAAAGCAGAACGGATTGATGGGTTAGCCTTATTGGAAGCTGCAACGCGTCATCATCCGGATGTTGGTATTATTTTTATTACGGCTCCAAACGTTTTAGAAACCGATATCGGTATTAAGGCGATGCTGGCACATGAGGGAACTTATTTTCTCTATAAACCGCTTAACCCTGTCCATTTAAAGGCACTCCTACATAAAACACTTCAGAATCAACGGCTTACCTTTGAAAATAGGCAACTCCGATCACAAATTGATGAAAAGGAAGGGCTTTGCAGACTTACGGGAAAATCACCAGAAATCATACAGATTCGGGAGATGATTACCCAAATTGCCCCGACAAAGGCAACGGTGATGATATACGGTGCGCGTGGCACCGGTAAAGAACTTGTGGCTCGTGCTATACACCATCGGAGTTTGCGCCAGGGTAATCTTATTGCCTTTAACTGTGCTACGCTCAACGAGAATTTGGCGGAATCCGAACTCTTCGGACATGAACGCGGGGCTTTTAGTGGGGCGTACAATCAACGTAAAGGCAGATTTGAACTCGCACACGGCGGCACGCTTTTCCTTGACGAAGTTTCTCAACTGAGTCTTTCCAACCAAGCACGTCTACTACGCGTACTTGAAGAGCGAGAATTTGAACGTGTAGGAGGAAATAAAACAATTCAGGTGAATGTACGAATTATCTGTGCTACCAACCATGACTTAGAAGCTGCGTGTAGCAAAGGTAAATTCTTACACGATCTCTATGACCGGCTTAACGTCGTTTCCATTAACCTTCCAACACTTCAAGAACGGATTGAAGACATTCCATTACTTGTTAAAGATTTTCTTGAGGAATTTTGTAGAGAAAACGGAAAAACATTGAGGACTCTAACGCCAGAAGCGGTTCGAGCGTTAATGAAATTCAGTTGGCCCGGCAATGTGCGTGAGTTGAAAAACTGCATTGAAGGGCTTGTTGTGATGTCAACACAACAAACTTTACAACTGGCAGACCTACCCGAACGTATTCTAAAGACTATGGGAGAAACGAATCCTATCATATCTTCTGTCCCAACCCTCCACAAGACAGATTCTTCTGGCAACGGAAGTTCGCATCTTAACGTTGAAGTTGGCATGTCTCTGGAAGAGATTAACCGTGAAGTCCTCCGAGCCACACTTGAATATACCGACAATAACAAGGCAAAAGCTGCGAAAATACTTGACATCAGTCGACGCACTATTCAACGTAAAGTCAAAGAATACGGACTGTGTGACGAGTGATAAAATTTCAAACTATTACTTTGTCAATATATTTCAGGTCGCGATTCGGAGATCGCTCCTACCGATAAACCGCTTATGGTAGGAGGGAACTCCGATTCCCGACTATTGTCACGACTCATAAGACTCATATAGTGAAATCTAAAAACATGTATACACTCCCTCGGTAGGTGCGGTTTCTAACCGCACCATAGGCGTCAATTTAGTGAGTAACATTTGTGCATTTGATACACCTTTCGCCCCTCCGGGGCTTGATAAATACAGACATTACGCTGCTATACACCTTTCGCCTCTCCGAGGCTTTGGCAAATTGCATCTTAGCACCAGCGGTGCGACAAGTGTATAACACAATATCGGACGGACAAGGTTTCCCTCTCACAAGAGAGATGGTTCTTAAATTGACGCCTATGGTGCGGTTTCTAACCGCACCATTTACACAAGTTCGGTTAGGAAACCGAACCTACCACAGTGTATAAATAATTATGGATTTCACTATAATTTGAAAGCGGAATAGTTCTATGTTTAGTCGGTTTGAAGTAGCGGGTGTTCTACTGAGACTGAAGTTTTAATTTATTGGCATAAGACCGTTTATAGTACTCTATTTCTTTCAGATCAGAAGCAGCAGATTCATCAATTATGGTAACCGTGTTTGGATGCATTTGTAAAATTGACGCCGGCACCATTGATGTAATAGGACCTTCAACTGCTTTTGCTATTGCCGCCGCTTTTGATGTGCCGTTTGCTAAAAGCAGGCACTGCTTTGCCTCCATAATAGTGCCAATTCCCATCGTAATAGCCATTTCTGGAACCGCGCTCACATCACCATCAAAATGATTAGCATTTGCAACAAGAGTGTTTTTCGTCAGGGTTACTATGCGAGTTCGTGATGCAAGGGATGAACCCACCTCATTAAAGCCGATATGTCCGTCCGTACCGATACCGAGTACTTGAATGTCAATCCCGCCAGCACGAGTAATTGCTTCCTCATACACTGCACAGAACGCTTCATGATTTTTTGCAGTATTTTGAGGGATATGTCGGTTTTTCCCAGGAATGTTGACATGGTCGAAAAAGTGATTCGTCATGAAGGTATGATAACTCTGCGGATGTTCACATGGGATTCCGACGTACTCGTCTAAATTAAAGGTGGTTACACTTGAAAAATCCAGTCCGTCTTCTTTGTGCATACGGACAAGTGCTTTGTAAAGTCCTATCGGTGTGCTACCGGTTGCTAATCCTAAAACGAGGTCGGGTTTCTTTAGAAGTGCGTCCCGAATGATTTCTGAAGCAATCGCAGCGAGTTGCTTATAAGTTGACTGAATAATAATTTCCATTTTAAAATGAAAGGGCTATACCTCTCCAGCAATAATTCTGTCCATGTCTTCACTAATTTGGTGTACTGTGCCTTCCGGATTGTCCGCGCCAACAGGCAGCTCGGCTGTCATGTAGTTGTCATATCCAACGTCTTTTAAAGCTGCCATGACCGCATTCCAATCAATTGTGCATTCTTCAATCAGATAGGTAAAACGGTGTTCATTTGCATTGAAACCTTTTACATGCACTTTGGAAATACGAGAGCCGAGGGAACGAATCCAATGTTGTGGAAATCCGTACGCTACAATATTACCGACATCAAAATAAGCTGAAACTGCATCGCTCTCAAAATCATCAAGGTAACGCGAAAATTCTATTGGACTCAGTAAAAATTTATTCCATACGTTCTCTATCGCTATGGTGAGTCCTTTTTCTTTCGCAGTTGGAATTAACTTTCGGATCTCTTCTTGGGAACGTTCGTATGCTTCTTCATAAGTCGTCTTCTGATTGACAACCGCACAAACAAGCAGCACGGTATCTGCTCCAATTACCTCCGCAGTCGCAAGAGAATCAAGCATTGCATGATGGGACACTTCACGTACCGAAGCATCCGCATCTGAAAACGGGTGTGACCAGTGTTTTCCATTCATCACACTACACAGTTCAATTCCGTTATCTGTTGCTAACTGTTTTATTTCAACGCGTTCCGTTTCAGTACTTAAAGGTCCAATCTCAACGCCATCAAAACCGGCTTTTTTTGCGAGTTTAAACCGTGCATCCGTAGAATCTCCGGGCAATGACCCAATACATATTCCTTTTTTCATTATGCTCCTCTGTATATGAATTTTTATTTTTTGTTGTATGAAAAGATCTTTAATATTTTACCTATTAGGGTGCGCAAAAAGAAGGTGATAAAAAATGAATAGGGACGGCATGAGAACCGTCCCTATATTTATGGGATGTAGAATTAGTCACGGAGCTTTTTCATTTTTCCCCACGTAGTGGAAAGCTTGTCTCGCGGTTCTACAGGGAGTAAATCACCATCCATTACCCCTGAAACTTCATCGGCATCAAGAGCTCTGTCATAAACGTATAGATCGTCAATGTAGAAGGTTGCTGCTCTGTATCCTGTTTTACCAATATAGAGTTGCTCAGCACCCTGAACATGTTTTGCAGGAACAGGGTATTCTTGAAGTTTTTCGCCATCAACGTAAAACGTCAATGTTCCACCTTTCTTAATACCTGCAACATGATACCATTTTTTTGTTTCAAACAGGGTGTTTTCTCCCTCGGGACCAGCACATTGGGTGCCTTGGTTTCCAAGGTTGAACCGCCAGTGAATGTTCAGAGAATTAGGACAAATCCATATACCGGGGGAACGGTCAGAACCGGGTGCTTTTTTGGCGATGATTTGGCTCCACGCACCGTTATGAGCCGCAATGAAATTGATCCAAAACAGATAACTGTTGTCCTGATACTGTTCTAATTCTTTGAAAGATTTAACTTGGACATCAGCATTTTGATCTCTAATTTCCAATGCACCTTTGCCAAACTTTTTTTCACCAGTTGTTATATCTGCGTTATTAATTATTTCAGCGTCATTTCCTCCACCAGTTTTATCCTCAATCTTTCCACCATTCTCTTCATCAAAACTGAAGTAGAGAATTAAACCGTCATCTTTAATAGCAGCTTGTGCAGTTAGGATCCCTACAAAAAGTAGGAGTATAGCAAACAGATATGTCGTAAGTTTCACCGTAATTTCCTCCTTGGGTATACAAGTTGGTTAATATTAGATGCAGGTATGTCCATTTTTAAACCCCACATACTATTTTCAAATCTATTTCTCAAATACTATAGTGAATCTATTCTACAAAAAACGATTAAATTTGTCAAGAAAAATCAAATATTTGTCTTCTTAGGATTGTTATAAAAAGAAAGTAAATTTTGTGAAAAGGTACATTCTTCAGGCTTAATACAAAAATGCGAAAATTAAATCTTAAATGAAAAAATTGTTATTTTAACTTGACAGATTTATACGTTTTTTGTAGAATATTAACATAATTACGTAATTATTACGAAAAGTTTGTTTTCAAGTTATTCCTCCTAAAAGATGTTGTTTAACTTCCGAACACTATACAATCCAAAGTGGGATGACATAAACAAGACTTTTCGCATCAAAAGAACCAAATAGTTTTTGTATACATGAGGAGGAATTTACTCATGCGTTTTACGATTTATGTGTTTATTGCGGTAATGTTTTTTGCTGGTGGTGTTCTCACTACTCAGGCTGCGTTAGACGACGGTTTAATTCTCTACTTCAGTTTTGACAAAGAAGCAGACGGCACCATTACTGATGGTACCGGTGGAGGCAATAACGGTACGCTGACAAATGCAAGTGTTACAACAGATGAAAAGAAAGTTGGTGCAGGATCTTTGGAAATGTTAGATCAGAATGCCAGTTTGGAAGTTGAAACTTTCTCAGAATTAGAAGAATATCAGGACAATAGTTATGTGTTTTGGCTGCACTTCATTCAGGGCCATAACGGTGCGTGGAGCCAAATCTTCGCTAAAAAAGCACCCGGTTCTGATCGATCTCCTGGTGTGTGGACATGCCCGAATTCCTTGAATATTCACTATCGGTTCAATCCTGGAAACCAAGGTTCACAATGTGCTGGTCCTGGTGGAGAAAACGAACAGTTTGAAACTGGTAAATGGCACCATATTGCGGGTGTAAAAGCGGGTGGAAAATTCCATTTTTATATTGATGGTGTCCAAGTTGGTGAATATGACGTGCCAGCAAACCATGCTCAAGGTGAAGAAAAGTTGTATATCGGTAAAACAGGCTATAGATCCGCGACTTTCTACATTGATGACTTTTTTCTCTTCAACCGTGCCCTTTCCAAAGATGAGGTTTCCGATATAATGGGTGGTTTACTCATTTCTGTTGAACCACGCGATAAGTTGACAACAACTTGGGGATTGCTCAAAACAAAGCGGAATTAACACTTAACCGTCACACATAAACAACAAAGAACATGGGGAAATTTCAAGAAATTTCCCCATGTTTTCTTAAACACTCTCCTTCAGGTTCAGCGCATGTTAACCTACCGCCTACTTGTGTGCTTCTGCTTAGCACTATGTTTTCAGTGGTGGACAACATCGGTATGGTGCGATACCGATGTTGAGCTTGAAAATCCGTTTGCGCTTGGCCTCCATTATATGGAGATTGAACAGTATGATAAAGCGTTAGCAGCGTTTAACGCTATCCGAAAGCAGGAACCGAGTAGTGGCATCTATTGTTATATCGGTATGGTGCTTCAAGAACAGAATAGACTGAGTGAAGCATTAGAAGCGTACCAGAACGCTTTAACATTTCAAGCCCCTCCGCAAATACACGGTAGTGCCTACCTCCATTTAGGAATCGTTTATAAAGCACAAGGTAAATTACGTCTTGCAGAAACCTATCTGAAAGAGGCACTTGCGCTTTCTCCTAAAACTCCAGAAGCACATATCCATCTTGGAGAAGTATACCTCCTGCAACGTCGATTGGATAAGGCAAAACATGCCTATCGCCAGAGCATCCATTTGAACCCAAATTTTGCACAGTCCTATTATGGATTGGGTAGAGTCGCAGAAATGCAGAAAGATTATATTTCTGCTATTCAAGACTTTCAGCGAGCCATTAAGCAAAACCCTTACGACCCACAACCCCACTACCGACTCGCGATGGCGTATCGTTGTTTGCAAAAACAGGAAGCAGCAGAAAAGGCAATGGCGCAATTTGAACAGATGAAAAGTTATTCAGACAATGTTCATCGGTTTCGCGAAACGATTTACAAGAATCCGAACACTCCGATTTTATATGTGAAGTTAGGGGAACTTCACGAAAAATTCGACAACATTGCTGATGCACAACGCGTATATCAGACTGCAATAACATTACATCCCACCTTTTTGCCTGCCTACCATAGCCTTGGCACGGTGTTGATTCGCCAACGTGCCTTAGAAAAGGCTACAGCAGTATATCTTAAAATAACCGAAATAAAACCCAGTGATGTTCAAGCGTGGTTGAAGTTGGGTGTGATATATATTAATCGTCAGCAGTTTGAACCAGCGGTTGAGGCGTTCAAAGAAGCTATTGCTGCCGACGACACATCCGCAGAAGCCTATAACAATTTAGCCCGCGTTTACGCCGGACTCGGGACAGAGACAAAACAAGCAATTGTACTCGCTGAAAAGGCTGTTGCTTTGTCTCCAATACCGAAACATTACGATACGCTTGCTTACACCTATTTCCGCGATGATCAGTACCCGGAGGCATTAGCTGCTATTGACCGTGCCCTCACCCTTGCTCCGAGTGAAGCAGCTTATGGAAGTTTTCGCACGCAAATACAAGAGAAACTCAAAGAAACAGAAGGTGAACTACAAAAGAGAAATTAAAATACCTAAATTAGGGATATTCACGATGAAATCAAAGAAACAGATTTATGTGGTGGGTCTATGTGGCAGCCTGCGGCAAGGCAGTACCACCCATGCAGCACTAACAATTGCCCTGACAGGAGCAAAAGAGGTTGGTGCGGAAGTCGAATTACTTGACCTGAGTGAATATCAACTCATTTTTCACGGCGCAGTTACGGACGAATCTGAATATCCACCTGATGTATTCAAACTAAAAGAAAAAGTCAAACGCGCCCACGGCATACTCCTCGGGACTCCTGAGTACCACGGTAGTTTTAGCGGTGTCCTCAAGAACGCATTAGATCTGATGTGGTTTGATGAATTTGAAAATAAGGTTGTAGGACTAATAGGCGTTTCAGGAGGTAGAATGGGTGCAGGAAACGCGTTGTCAATGTTAAGAACAGTAGGTGCGACATTACGGGCTTTGGTTATTCCGAACGATGTTTCAATCCCTCGTGCCTCTGAAGCTTTTGATGAGAACGGCAATTTATACGACCCAGAATTAGCAGCGCGCGTCAAAGCTGTCGGACGCGAAGTTACTCAATTTGCTGCTCTCTGTAATTCAAAATAGTGGTCTGTCTACTCTAAAAATGCGGGTATAGGTCGCGATTCGGAGATCGCTCCTACAGAGAGCATTGTAAGCGGGAACTCGGATTCCCGACTATTGATGATACATATAAATTTAGGATGGACTATCCAATAGATATAAATATAATATGAATGATATACACGATTGGAATGAGTGGATCGGCACAGACGAAGCGGGAAAAGGTGATTACTTTGGACCACTTGTCGTTGCTGGAGTTTACATAAACGCTGAATGTTACGATGATTTTTTAGAAATAGGTATTACCGACGGAAAGAAGATTTCAAATTCGCGTGTCCGCAAACTTGCGGATTGGATGTGGAAACACTACGAACAACATATAGTTGTTTCTCAAAAGATGCCAGAGGAGTACAATTCACTTTACGAAACACTCAAGAAGCGCGGACAAAACCTAAATACAATGCTTGCAAAACTACATATTAAAGCCATTCAAACGCTTGCTAACCGCATGGGGACGAACTGCGCGCTCGTGGATAAATTTGCTCATAATGACGTTATCACACCACAGTTGGCGCAACGAGATATACAGATAAAACAGGAAACTGGTGCAGAAAGAGACATCGCAGTCGCTGCTGCTTCAGTCATAGCGCGTGACGCTTTTCTAAAAGGGATAGAATCATTATCCCAAAAATACGAGATGCAATTGCCGAGAGGGGCCTATCAAGTTACAGAAGCGGGAAAAGAATTTGTAAAAAAACATGGCGGTAAGGCACTACGGAATGTCGCCAAACTTCATTTCCGTACAACAGGAACTGTTCTTGCCTGATTTGAAAGTAGGCGCGCTGTGAAAATGTCAAAATTATTGACCAACTATGGCCAAGGGTAATAAGGACCCCCAATCAACAATTAGAATTTTTAGCCAGTATAATGGAATAATAGTAATGTCTAATACTGAAAGATTATTTGTCATACATTACGCTGAAGTAGGACTCAAAGGCAAAAATAGAGTTTTTTTTGAGAAAAAACTGGTGCGAAATATTAAACTCTCCTTGCGTGGTACAGGTTATGCAGAAGTAAAAAGACTTCACGATAGAATCATTGTGCATCTTAAGCAAGGGACAGATATTGCTGAAATTGAGAAACGGCTGCGTCAGGTTATGGGAATCGCCCATTTTGAACTCGTCTACCGTACCAAAAAAGAGATGTCGGTAATCAAAGACACTGCTTTGCAGTTGACAGAAAGTAAGGTTTTTGAGACTCTTAAAGTGGAAACAAAACGTTCCGATAAGACTTTTCCATTAACATCGCCTGAAATCAGTGGAGAGGTAGGAGGGTATCTGATTCAAAAAACTGGTGCACGAGCAGATATGCGTAATCCCAACTTGCGGTTATGGATAGATATATCACATAATGATGCTTACGTCTATACGGATAAGCTTCAAGGAATAGGGGGGCTACCGGTTGGGGTCAGCGGTAAAGTTCTTGTGATGCTTTCTGGTGGGATTGATTCTCCTGTTGCAGCTTGGCAAATGATTAAACGTGGTGCGAAAGCCGTTTTTGTTCACTTCTACAGTTATCCTTATACCGATAAGGCGTCTTTAGAGAAAGTGATGGAATTGACCCGTATTTTGTCAGAGTCAAACTATCGAAGTGCGATCTATCTGGTCCCATTCGCAGACCTTCAACAAATTATCGTAACAGAAACACCAGCACCGTTTCGAGTTTTACTTTATCGACGAATGATGACACGCATTGCACAACAAATTGCTGCGCTTGTTGAAGCGGAGGCAATCGTTACAGGTGAAAGCTTGGCACAGGTAGCATCGCAAACACTTACCAATCTTCGGGCAATTGAAGCGATAGCTGACATACCAATTCTCCGTCCTCTTATCGGTGATGATAAGGCTGATATTATCGCAAAAGCAGAAAAGATAGGTACTTTTGAGGTGTCTACACTACCACACCAAGACTGTTGCTCTTTTTTTGTTCCAAAACATCCCGCAACACATGCATCAGTTGCCGAGTTAGACAAAGCAGAAGAGGGGCTTGATGTATCAGCACTCGTTGAAACGGCAATGAACGGAATTGAAAAGAAAATTGTAAGTTTTTCTTATGAAAATGGTAATTGAAAGCGGTTTTAGTTTAATAAGAATTTCTTAACTGAAAACCGAGTTTTAACTCAACTGCGAAAACCAGATTAAGGTCATGGAAAAAATCTTACTCATTCGCCTCAGTTCGCTCGGAGATATTGTGTTGACTACTCCAGCAATCCGAGCAGTCCGCGCCCATTTCCCAAACGCGTATATTGCGATGTTAGTCGCAAAACAATCAGCGGATGTCCTCCGACAAAACCCACACCTTAATGAGATAATCCAATTCAACAGAATCGCGAAAGACAAGGATACGGGAGAAATGCTGCGGATTGTCCGCATTTTGCGCCAACGGAAATTTGCACTTACATTTGACTTCCAACGGAAATTTCGCACGGAATTGCTAATGTATCTCAGCGGAGCATCCGAACGTGTTGGGAAGAGTAGACTCTGTACTATTCGTGTGCCTGAACAGGAAAACAAACATGCAACTGAACGCTACTTTGACTTATTGCATGCTGCTGGAATTCCAGCTGAAAACCGTGAATTAGAGATGTTTCTTTCAAAAACTGAACGTACAGATGCCTGTTATGCTTTTGAAGAAGCAGGCGTTTCGGAAATGCAGTTAAAAGTCGGACTATTCCCAGGAGCAGGATGGAAATTGCGGGAATGGATGCCAGAACGTTTCGCATCCATTGGTGATAGACTCGTTCAACACTTCAACGCACAAGTTATTATTTTTGGAGGACCAAAGGAGACCGAACTTGCAAACACAGTCACGAATTTAATGAACGCCCCTGCCATTTCATTTGCTGGAACACTTCAGATTCGACAGTTAGCAGCATGTATTGAAAAGTGCGATCTGTTTCTGACAAACGACACTGGTCCTATGCACATTGCAGCTGCTGTGGGAACACCTACTGTGGCACTGTTCGGTCCCGGCAACCACGTCCGATTCCAACCTCTCGGTGATATACACACGATCATTCGTCATGATGTTCCGTGCAGTCCATGTAAGCAGTTTACGGAAAAGTGTAAAGATAATATCTGTATGAAAAAAATCACGGTAGATGAAGTGTGGAATTCCATCTGTCAGATTATTGGATGATAATATATACGCTTTTACCCCGAGAAGTCAAACTTAAAATACGCTACATGCATTGTGTTATCCACACGCAGCTTCAAAAACGCGCAGATGATTTCCACCCAATACTTTCTGAATTGCCTCATCAGAATAACCGCGTTCGCTTAAGCCTTCGGTGATTCTGGGAAATTCGGTTGCATCTTTGAGAAGATCACCACCACCATCAAAATCTGAACCGATGCCGACATGGTCAAGTCCGGCAACATCAATTGCATATTCGATATGATTGAGCAGTTGGGCGAACGGTGGTGTTTTTTTCCAGCCATCTTCTGTGATAAATCCCGGTACAAAGGTTATACCTACGACGCCACCGTTTACTGCAATCGCCTTAAGTTGTTCGTTGGTTAAGTTCCGAGAATGGTTGCACAACGTCTTGCAGTTACTATGGGAGGCGATGACGGGAGCATCAGAGATATCCAGCACATCCCAAAACCCGCGTTCACTTATGTGTGACACATCAACCAACATTCCGAGTTTGTTCATCTCTTTTACCAACTGAACTCCAAATCTTGTCAAACCTCCACCAGTTTCTCCTTCATCGTTCCCCGTTGATGCCCATGTATTTGGGTTGTGTGTTAATCCAATTGAACGAACACCCAATAAATAAAGAGAACGCAGGATATTTAAACTTCTTTCCACTCCTTCGCTATTTTCAATAGCAAGCACAGCGGCGAGTTTCCCTTCATCCTTGGCAGTATGAATATCTGCTGCTTTTCGAACGATGCAAATGTCAGAAGCATTTGCTGCCACTTCTGCATCAAACCAACCAAAAGCATCTAATGCATAAGAGAGATGATTCTTCCAGGCACGCGTCACATCAACAGCAAAAAACGCCACATCAATACCACCTTGCCGCATCTTTGGAATGTTGAGTTGGATACCGATAGCATCCTCTTCAGGCGGCACACGTCCACGTAAGTATGCAATAGTACCGCTATGCTGATCAGGGTTTTTAGTATGTTCGTCTGCAAGGCTAATGTTGCCACGGCGGATATGTGCAACGATGGCATCGTTATGGGAATCAATCACAAGAGATTGATTGTGAAAATCAAGAATAGAGGTAGATACTGACATTCGCATGTTCCTCAAATATAGAAAAATCTAAAAAATGTAGACACTCCCGGTAGGTTCGGTTTCTAACCACACCGCTTACACAGGTCCGGTTAGGAAGCCGAGCCTACCACAGTGTATAAATATGTATTTCACTATAGATACGAAAATTGATGACTTTGTAACGCAAATTGGCTATACTTTGGAAGTTCTTTGAATTAGGTTAGGTCAATACAGTAAATTTGTCGTGAACCTTCGTGGACAGAATCAAAGGTAATTGTCTTTCCATCTGATGACCAACGCGGATGTAAATCGCACCGAATGTCTCCACTGAACTGTTCATCGTGATGAAATTCTCCAAGAACGATTTTTCGGTTTTCCGCGATATCGTAAAGCATAAGTTCTGCTAAACGAGCAGGACCTCGTGGATAGGTATCACAAAGCAACGATTCACGGTCAGGTGAAAACGAAGCGTGCCCGTCGTTTGGTAAAACACCCCGTCCGAGAGGTCTGAAATTTTGCATACCGTCAGAAAACTCAACAAAACCCATCTCATCCACTATATCAGAAGATACGAGTATTTTTGTAGGTGTTTTCCAATCAAAGTGCGAAACGCGATATCCGAACGGAATCTGCATCTCCAAATCGGTTCCATCGGGATTTACTGTCCATAATGATGAATAGAACCCTTTTCCGTGTCTGACACGGCAAAAAAAACAGCACTCGAGTTCCATCTGTATTAAAAAGGACATGATTAAACCATGCTTGTCCACCAACAAGTCGTTCGTCCTTACTCGTTGCAATTACATCCGCTATTGAAAGTACAAGTTTTGATGTTCCATCTTCAAGGTTAAGCAGATATAAACCATCATCTTCAGGCTGCGTTTTGATTTCAGTCGGTTCGATTTCACTGGCATATCCAACAACGCTGCGACAATGCGCCATACGTTGATAGTTCAATCCTATACCGATAGGTGCTGTTGGCGATACAGCCGCAATAGCACCATGAATCGTGCGCATCTCTTTTGTCATTGGATTCAGAGCGCGCGACACAAGCCTCTCATCCTCCCAATCGTTAAAAGTAAATTCTTCTCCTATCCAATGCATCATGCTTCCTTGTTGCAGATTGAAAGCAGAGGTCTTAGCATAAGGTATAAAGTTATGTGTTTCACGGTCAACGAGTCCGACATTTGCAACATCCGATGTAACGGGACGATGTGTGTGAAAATCTGTTTCCAATGCCAGATGAAATTGACCTGATTTATCCCATGGATTTATGCCGTAATATCCGAAGAAGTGATGTTTCGGGGAAACAGATAGTCTGTCTACTTTCAAGTTAAATTCAATGTCAAAAGCCATAAAAAGACACTCAAATTGACAATTTGAAACAATTTTACTTTATTGTCGTTAATAATATACAATAAAAAGGAAGGGCTTATTTTCGATGAACTTTGTAGCAAAAACAGACATCGGTGCTCTTCGAGAGAGAAACGAAGATTCATATTTTGTTGACGATGAAAATCGTTTATTTGCGATCGCGGACGGTATGAGTGGACATGCGCGGGGCGATATTGCGAGTCGGCTTGCCCTTCAAATCTTTGAGGAATGGGTAGCAGAAACACCTAATCCGGCAAGTGATTTAGGGCCCATCAAAAGGCTTGATATCTTAGAAAACCTCGCCCTTGAAGCGAATCGGCGCGTCTACGCTATGGGACAAGACTCACATCAATACCATAGGATGGGGACGACCCTTACCGCAGGTTTTGTGACGCCGAGTTATTTAGCTTATGTCCACGTCGGTGATAGTCGGTTGTATGTCCTCCACAACGACATTCTTACACAAATTACCGTTGATGATTCATTAGTCCAAAAAATGGTTGACAAAGGTGAGATCACACCTGAAGAAGGGCGTGTCCATGCAAAACGGAACATCATTACCCAAGCTATTGGCTTGGCAGAAGATGTTTCGCTTACAACAGACGTTTGTCCACTTTCTGCTGGTGACATCATCCTTGCCTGCACTGATGGCTTGCACGATCTAATTACTGACGATACTGAAACTTGTGATATCATCTCTTCAGCATCTACGCTTGAGGAAGCAAGCGAAAACCTCATCAACAAAGCACTTGCCTACGGTGGCACGGATAACGTCACTGTTGTGCTTACTTCTGTTGATTAGTTAAGCGGATGTATGCAACTGAGTAAGAAACCTACTTAACAAATCCTTTTCCTTAGGATTGATCTTCCCCATCTGCTGAAACAAGCCCCAACACCATTTCATCCTCATCATATTCTTCTGGCTCTTCTAATAAGGGAATTCCGTCCATTTCAGGTAGTTCAACATGTGGTGCTTCTGCCCATAAACGCTCCAGACTATAGTAAGAACGTCTTTCATCTAAAAAGATATGGACCACGAAATCAACATAGTCTAACAATATCCAATCCGCTTTTTGCGATCCTTCCCGATGCCAAGGTTGCTGATCCCAATTTTCTTCAAGTTCTTCTAAGACTGCTTCTGAAATACCTTCAACTTGCACATCGGAAATACCGCTGAAAATCGCGAAATAGTCGGTGAAACAATCTAATTCGCGAAGGTCGAGAATCACAGGATTCTGCGCGCGTCGACTCACAGCCGCTGATGCAGCTGCTTTTACTATTTCTAATGTATTATTTGTTGCCATCAAATGGTCTCCTAACAGAATGAGGGCGTTTATGAATCGCTTTGCAATTGTGTCGGTCATCGCATGAGATTTGAGCTCGACTTAGGTATTTAGTGTGTGCTAAAATTACCTCTTTGAGACTTAGGATGTAATATTCACTAATGTACTATTGTAGGCAAGGATGGTATTCGGATGAATTATCCATCCTTTCTGCAGAAGAAAATCAATTTTATAACGGGCGACGTTATGGACTGCCCGATCTAATTCCATTTCAGCCAATTTCCTTACCTGAGCGGCTTCTTTGTATTCTCGTGTCGGTTCTGCAAAATCTGCAACATATATCAATTTTGCTATCAATCCCATTGATGCGTTACCCGTTGTGTGGTTCCGGATCGCTTCAAGAATTTCTAAGTCGGTAATTTCAAATAATTCAATAGCGCACTTTACCCCGACAATCGCGTGTAACAACGCAGGCATTATCTTCTCAATTGGGTCAAGTTCTATTTTGTGGCGGGCTGCCGCATTGTATAATTGATCGTCACTCTTCCATTTTGCGACATCATGCAAAAGCGCCGCTAAATTGGTTTTCCAAACATCCGCGTTGTGACATAGTGCTAAAGTTACTGCTGTCTCCTGAACAGAAAACACATGATCAAGACGTTCTGGAGTAAGTTTTTCCGAAAGGTAACGTTGAATTTCTATTGACTTTGGGTGTTCCCGGAGTTCTGTTAATGTAGGAAACGATGATTCCAAATTTCTGTTTACTGAAAAAATTTTACTTTCCGTCATGTTTATTGTCCAAACTATTCAGATTTTACATCATCTCCAAGTAGTTTTGCAAGTGTCTCTTCCTGAAATTCAGCAAAGATTTCTCGTTCGATTTCTGTTGAATTTTCTGCTTTTGATAACCGTGTGCTAATACGATATTCCTCGTTGAGCCATTTACCTAAATCTATTGATTTACATCGTTTACTACAGAACGGAAAATTTGGAGGTAAGGGTGCGCCTTTTTCATAAATAAATTCATAAGCGGTTCCGCAGAGACTACATTTCAATTTCATATTAACTCCTTTGCAAACTTCATTTGAACTGTAAGGTGCGGATTTTGTGCTACGTATTTTCCAGATAGCACACTACA
This sequence comes from Candidatus Poribacteria bacterium, assembly GCA_965219695.1. Taxonomy (GTDB): domain Bacteria; phylum Poribacteria; class WGA-4E; order WGA-4E; family WGA-3G; genus MSPOR6. Next base: position 80,594 of record CBDCOJ010000032.1, read on the forward strand.
AGAATATCTAAACACTATTATTGATACAGATGATGCTGTTCAATATAAGCAACAACTGCTTCAGGAACAAGGTACCGGATAGAGATATTATTCCGAATACGTTCACGAATCTCGGTTGCCGAAGTATCAAACCCAGTTATCCGAAACGTTATTACGCTATTACGAATTTCAAGAGGTACGCGTTCCAAATCGTAATTGGGACGCGTTGTAGCAATCATGGTACACTGCTTCAGTACTTCGTCAAAATCTTTCCAAATTTTATACTCAATTAACGAATCCGCGCCGATTATCCAAGCCAGTTCTGTTGTATCGCCATAAACGTGTCGTAACGTTTTTATCGTTTGAATCGTGTATGAGGGACCAGCACGATCCAATTCAATCCGAGATACCTCAAAATATGGGTTGCCTGCTGTTGCTAACAGCACCATCTGATATCTATGTTCAGCAGAAACCATATCCGGTTGTGCTTTATGAGGTGGTCGTGCAGCGGGGACAAAAACTATTTTATCGTAGCCTAAACCCTCACGCACTTGCTCGGCACTCAGCAAATGCGCGTAGTGGATCGGGTTAAAAGAACCCCCCATGATAGCGATTTTCATCTGTTTCTTTTTTGTTTGCTGGCCAAGAAGATGCACAAATCATTCTTCACAATTATCTATTGGAGTGTGTCTCAAAATAGACACACATGAACTGAGAAATACGATATAAAACTATACTTTCTAATCTTCAATTATACTAATTTCCTTGATAAAAATCAAGACAAATTCTTTAGGTAGTCAGAGCCATTCAATTGTCGAGTCTTTCCCATTTAATTATATTGTAGGAGGAAACTCCGATTCCCGACTATCAGTGGGGTTTGTCGCGATTCGGAGATCGCTCCCGCTGAATGCCAAAAAGGCATTCAGCGTTGATTTGGCTGAATCATGCGGAATCATGTAGAATGCCATACGGTGAATGCCTAAAGGCATTTGTAGCGTTGATTTCTTGAATTGGCGCATTCTACCACGCGCATTTCGCCAAGCGCATTCAGCGTTGATTCACAGAAAATGTGCCGCTTTAATTTCAAAGTTTACCATAAATGACCCTGTTATAGGAGGTATGACTGTTTAGTCTTATGAATTGCCAGTTGATGAGTGTTACTAAAATTTATATCGTGGGTTAGCTTTCGCAAGCTCTACCCGAACTAAAATTCACCCATAAAGCGTTAACAATAGAACACCTAAGAAAATTGGCACAATTCTTGCACATTACTTAATATATAGAGGTAACTGAATGTCTGAAACACATATACCAGTTTTACGCAACGAAATACTCAATTTTCTCAAACCTGAACAGGATGGAGTTTACGTAGATGCGACAATCGGATTAGGTGGACACAGTCTCTGGATTCTAAAAAAATCGCATCCCACTGGTCGCTTAATCGGAATTGACTTGGATGCAAGCGCATTGGCTATTGCTGAAAAGAGGCTGCACGCTTTTAAAGAACGACTCAGTTTGATCCACGGTAACTTTGCACAACTTGAGCAATTATTGGAAACACACGGGATCAACGAAGTTGATGGTGTCTTGTTGGATCTTGGCGTGTCCTCATTACAACTGGATACACCAGACAGAGGATTCAGTTTCCAACATTTAGGTCCTTTAGATATGCGGATGGATGAGCGAACGTCCATATCAGCGGCACAGCTCATCAACAACAGTACGCCGGACGAATTGATTAAAATATTCAAAGAATATGGTGAGGAACGTCATGCGAAACGGATCGCCCGAAACATCGTAGCGGCACGATCAGAAAGACCGATAACATCAACATTACAACTGGCGGAAATCGTAGCAAATGTATATTACACCAAAGATAAACGTTCAAAAACACTCGCGAAAAACACACAAAAAGTAAGAAAAATTCATCCTGCTACCCGCGTTTTTCAGGCATTGCGGATTGCAGTCAATGCCGAACTTGATAATCTTGCACTTGGATTGAACGCTGCTGTCTCTGTCTTGAAACCAGGTAAATGTCTCTGCGTTATTAGTTTTCATTCACTTGAAGATCGGATAGTAAAAAGACAGTTCCAGCAGTTGGCAAAAACTTGTATTTGCCCACCGAAAACACCTATTTGTATTTGTGAACATCAACAAGTTTTGCAGGTAGTAACAAATAAACCTGTCCTACCGTCAACAAGCGAAATTGAAGCAAATCCACGGGCACGTAGTGCAAAATTACGGGTGGCAGTCAAAGTAAAAAATTGATACATTAAAAAGATGTATCAAAATTTAAAATTTTTCGTATAGATTAATTAATGAGGAATCCAAATACTTACTCTACACTGTTTGAAGAAAAAACGAAGCCCAAACCGAAAGTCGCAATGTTTCTTGTTTATCTTGTTTTGGGATTGTCTTTATGCGTATTTGGAGCAAGCGTTTGGTTTTCATCTTATGCGAAAAAGGTTTACATCGGGCGCAGACCTGTCCTTGAGACGGAGGCGGGGAAAATTCAAAACGAAATTCACAAACTTGAATTAGAAGTGAACACGTTAACTGATATTGAAAGGGTCCGTTCACTTATTAAAGAATTAGGATTGGTTGAACATAAAGAATCAATTGAACTTCATGATAGATAGTTTGAATATACAAAAAAGTTAGAAATGTGTTTCCTTATCAGCAAGATAAAAGCAAACGGATAACATAACATAGAATTATACATTTTCCATAGTATTGCAGAAAGACACAACAAGATTATGAAAAAAAATGATTCTCTTTCAATTCGGCGACTCGTTGTTACGCTAATCGTCTTACAATTAGGCTTTTTGGTATTGATAGGCAAACTTTTTATACTTCAATATCCGGATGAAGATACGTCTCGGAAAGATTGGCGTTATCGGGGAAAGAACGAGGTTAAACGGGGCAAAATTCTGGACCGACACGGAAGTGTGTTTGGGATTAGCCAAGATCAACTTGCGGTTTCTGTAGACCCCAAAACCTTTAACAGAAAATCTAACGCGCACATTGTCGCAACCGAATTAGCCCCTTTATTAGATACTTCCAAATCAGAGTTATTAGCGCAGCTGAAACGGAAACGGAACGGAGAGTACGTCGAATTCGTTTGGCTTAAAAAAGGAATTGACTATGACAAGTTAGATGCAATTCGCAACATCGCTAAAAAACATAGAGGACTTAAAATTGAAATTGAACCGAACCGAGTCTATCCGAAAAAGACGCTTGCATCACAGGTCATTGGTTACCTGAATGATTTAGATGCGGGGGAAGGAATTGAATATCAATATCACACGTACCTTCAAAATTTACATTCACCGCAACCGCAGAGAAGAGGCGGGGAAACATCTGCCCTTCTCCAAGCACAATCAATTCCTGAAACACTTGGAAAAAATGGGTGTAACGTTGTCCTAACACTTGATCAGGTAATTCAAGATATCACCGAAAAAGAACTGGCACAAGGATGTAAAGATTGGAACGCTCCGAAGGGGACTGCCATTGTCCTCGCTGTAGAAACTTCAGAGATATTGGCGATGGGAAGTTATCCCACTTATGACATTAATGACCAGACAAACGCGGATGAAGAAGCAAAACGCAACCTCGGAATTTGGTATGTGTTTGAACCGGGTTCCATTTTCAAAATTATTGCTTCCTCGGCAGTGTTGAACGAAGGCATCATGACACCGGAATCTACGGTTTTCTGTCACAATGGACGTTACCGCATTGGTAAGCGACGTGTTGTAAAGGACGTTTCTGCAAAAGGGTATTTATCGCTTGAACAAGTGATACAGAAATCAAGCAATATCGGAATGATAAAAATTGCCGAAAAGTTGACACCAGAACGCTTGGAAACGTATGTAGATAAATTCGGCTTTGGAAAGAAGACAGGTGTAGATCTACCGTATGAACAGGAAGGCAACTTATATGCATTGCGGCGGTGGAACGTGAACTCCCTTGCTGCTGTTCCTTTCGGGCAGGGTATATCTGTAACACCCCTTCAGATGGTAAACGCGTTAGCTGTTATTGCTAATGGTGGCATACTACGCCGACCTTATATTACTAAGGAAATCCGAGACGCACGCGGAAACCTTATCAAAAAGAATCGTCCAACTGAAATTCGGCGTGTTTTGCGACCAGAAATTGCCCAACAGATGACAGATATTCTTGTCGGAGTAATTGAAAAAGGAAGTGGTAGGAGAGCGAAAATTGAAGGTGTAAGTATCGCTGGTAAAACCGGCACCGCACAGAAAGCTGAAAGGGGTAAAGGCTATGCTGCTGGTAAAGAGGTAATGTCCTTTATGGGATTTCTTCCCGCTGATGCACCGAAAATTGCCATTATTGTCACATTGGATGAACCCACCGGTGAAAGATTTAGTGGTCGGATCGCAGCACCTATTTTCAAACGGATTGCCGAGCAAACCCTTAAATATATTGAACAAACACATTTTTTCGACTCAGCACCAAAGCGAAGAAGTGTCCCTGACCGTAAATATGTTGATGGAAACAGGGGGACTACGCGGATTGCCAACACACAGTCGTCAAATCAAACGCCTCACAAAACAACTACTTCTCTCACCAAAAAGGGAAATATAGATCAAACCGGTAATTCGCAAATAAAAAACACACCAATCCCTGATAACACTTTAGTGAGGAAGGGAGAGGGGTTATGAGACTCCAAAACCTTCTGGATGGAATTGAAATCATCGAAATAATTGGTGATCGAAACCCCAAAATTACGGGTGTTGTCAGTGACCATCGAAAAGTCAAACCAGGATATGCTTTCGTCTGCTATGAAGGTCTGAACGTTGATGGACATTCGTTTATTACTGGTGCTATCAGTAACGGCGCAATAGCAATTATTGCTGAAAAACGGACATCTGATCTACCTAACGGTGTAACTGGTGTCGTCACTCCCAATGGACGAATAGCACAAGCCTTATGTGCTGCTAATTGGCACGGGAACCCAGCGAAACGACTGAAATTAACCGGAATCACCGGCACGAACGGTAAGACATCTACTGCCCATTTGACTTATGGAATACTTAAGGCGCAAGGGTTGAAAACTGCTGTATTAGGCACAGTAGGACATACGTACGATACAAATGATTCAACTTCAAACGAAGAATCCTCATCCACAATTGACATCCCAGCACTTCTGACAACACCGGACGCTTTTGAACTCCATGCAATGTTAAAGCAAATAGCCGATACTGGTATAGAACATGTCGTCATGGAAACCTCTTCTCAAGGACTTGCACAACACCGGTTAACGGGTCTTACCTTTAAAACCGCTGTTTTTACTAACCTCACACAGGACCATCTGGACTATCACGGCACTATGGAAAATTACCTCGCTGCGAAAATGATGCTTTTTGGGCAATTGAGTCCAGAGGGTGTAGCAATTTTGAACGTAGATTCTTCTGCCGCGGCTCGCATCATTGAGTATATTTCGTCTCACAGGAACATACTTACTTACGGACTTGAAAGCGAGGCTGATTTACAGGCGCAGGATGTTGAAGTTTCATTAAAGCAATTAGCCTTTACAGCGATTCCGAATAGGAGCGGTAGCATTAACAATTCAGATGGATCACTGCAGAAGATCAAGGCAAAAATCCGTTTACTTGGTTCATATAATATCTACAACGCACTCGCGGCAATTGGCGTTGGAATCCGATATAATTGCAGTGCTGCAGCGATTCGTGAAGGACTTGGTAAGACTGTTGTACCTGGACGTTTTGAACGTGTTACCTCATTGGGAGAACGAGACAAAGATTTCGCTGTTATTGTTGATTATGCACACACACCTGATGGCTTGGAAAATGTTTTAAACGCAGCCCGTGGAATTACAGAAGGGAAGTTAATTTCTGTGTTTGGTTGCGGCGGTGACCGTGATAGAGGTAAACGCCCCAAAATGGGGGCAATTTCCACGCAGATTGCAGATATGAGTGTAATTACTTCCGACAATCCCCGCACGGAAAATCCCGAAGAAATCATCTCAGAAATTGTGTCAAATTTACCACATGATGCAGCATATCTGTGTATTCCAGAGAGACGCGAAGCAATTCGTCATGCTATCATGGATGCACATCCAGGTGATGTCGTTGTGATTGCTGGTAAAGGACATGAAAATTATCAGGAAATTCACGGAAAAAGATTTCCGTTTGATGACCGCGAAGTGGCATCGGAAATATTACAACATTTACCTATGTTGCCGCAGCAACCAGTTATTCGGTAGGCGAATCCACGAATTGAAATGTTCACAGAAATTGATAATCTAAAAATTGCCTATCAGGTTGAAGGAACTGGAACCCCCGTTGTTCTCCTACATGGATGGGGTGGTGAAGCAAATAGTTTTAGACCTGTCTTTGATTGGTTATCACGTTTCTACCAAGTGTATGCGCTTGATCTTCCCGGCTTTGGATTAAGTGAAATTCCTCCGACAGCATGGGATGCCTCTGACTACGCCAAATTTCTCTCTGCTTTTTTTCATAAACTCAACATCAACAAGGCACATCTGATTGGACACTCTTATGGAGGAAGAATCTCAATAGTTATGGCAGCCGAAGAACCAGAGAAGATAGACAAACTGATTTTAGTGGATAGTGCTGGCATTATACCGCCTCGAACTACGAAATACTATATACGGATCAGTCTCGCAAAAATCGGGCGCTTAATGCGATATTGTGGAACGCTCGGTAACAGACTGGCAAATAATATAACACAAAAAGTAGGTTCAAAAGATTACCGAGAAGCAGGTCCGATGAGAGCAACGATGGTGAAATCCGTGAATCAAAATTTGCGTCCACTATTACCCAAGATACAGGCTTCTACGCTATTGATCTGGGGAGAAAACGATACAGATACGCCTGTATCGTTTGGGAGAATAATGGAGAAGGAGATACCTGACGCTGGTTTGGTGATTCTCAAGGATGCGGGACATTTCTCATACCTTGACCAATTGCCGCAGTTTTGTGAAATTGTGGAAAACTTTTTAGCATGAGCAGCTGGTACCGAAGGCAAGTTTTGCCAAGAAAATAATTTGACCGAAAATAGAAAATTAAATTCTGCAGTTGCTCAACCTAAATTGCATGTGATGGCGCAATGAATGATGTCGCTGCTAATATTCTTCGTAGCAGCACAATTCATTGCGTTTTTGTTAATGTGGGTTGAGAGTTAATCATCGCGGAACTCTAAACCACTACATAAGTAGACGATTTATGGAAAATCATAGACATGTTAGAAACAGTTAGCGGATTACTCTTCTATCTTGTCATTGTTGTTTGTCTTGTAAGGGCAGTCAATCGGGCAACCCGCGGATTACATATACTACAACTTGATGGTTATAAACCTGGGCGATTTTTAAAATGGATTTTGACACACCTCAAAAACTGCTTTGAAATCGTAGAGATTATTATTATCGCAGGTCTCCTAACTATCACGACTATTTTTCCTAACATTCAAACCAATTGGTTTTTTTCCACGGTTTGTGTAATCTGGACAGCGTTCCAAATATATAAAATTGTATGGCGTAAAAAGCCAACAGCGAAAAAACCGCTTGTTTACACTGCACGTGCGAAAAGGCTTTTCGGATTGACACTCGGACTGCTTACTGTCGTTGCGGTTGTGCTTGCTTTTTTAATAGAAGGTAATCGATCGCGAATAGCCGTCTTTTTATTTAGTGAACTCACAGTGCCAATTCTCGTTGTGAGTAGTTTTTTAATTTGGCCTTTAGAACAATTAATCAACGGTGCTTATTTACGTGACGCAAGAAAACGTATCAAAACCCTGCAACCAAAAATTATCGGAATCACAGGTAGTTATGGCAAAACAAGCACAAAATATATTCTTCACCAAATTTTATCAAAAAAGTATAATACGCTGATGACTCCAGATAGTTATAATACACCGATGGGTATTTGTAAAGTTATCAGAGGTGATTTATTACCTGAACACGAATATTTCATAGTTGAGATGGGAGCGTATAAACGAGGTGATATTCGCGAACTGTGTCGTCTGGCGCCACCAGAAATAGGAATACTAACTGCTGTCGGCCCACAACATTTAGAAAGGTTTAAAAGTATTGAAAACACTGCCCGAGCAAAGTACGAGTTAATAGAAGGCTTACCCACAAATGGACTTGCAGTAATTAATGCTGATAACGAAATTTGTGCAGCATTGGCAGATAAGACAGACAGTGTTCCTGTTATTAGGTATGGCATAGAAGCAAACGGTGTTGAGAATTCGTCTTTAAGGTTGAGAGCACGGAATATTATACAGAGTGATAAAGGACTTACTTTTACTGTAAGTGACGAGGTGACAGGGACAACCGAGATAAAAACATGCCTTCTGGGAAAACATAACGTATCAAATATCCTTGCTGCCATTGGTGTTTCACTGCAATGTGGGATGACATTGAATGAAATTCGAGAGGCGCTTGAAGCGTTAGAACCGGTTCCACATCGTTTGCAGCTGATAGCTGGAGGTGCGGGTGTAACTGTGATTGACGATAGTTTCAATGCAAATCCTGAAGGTGCAAAAGCAGCTCTTGAAGTGCTTACTGATTTTGTAAGTGATAAAGATGGAAAAAAGGTATTAGTTACGCCGGGAATGGTGGAACTTGGTGAGCGTGAATATGATGAAAACAAACAATTCGGTTCAGCAGCAGCTAAGGTATGTGATCTTGTTATCCTTGTCGGTCCAGCAAGAACCGCACCGATTTTAGATGGACTCAAAACAGCAAACTATCCCGAACAACAGATTTATATTGCGAAGGATCTCGCTGAGGCACAGCAACAACTTGCTGAACGCCTTAAACCAGGCGATGTAGTTCTTTTTGAGAATGATTTGCCGGATAATTATAATGAAGTTTTTTAACATAGAAAAAAATGAAAAGGTAAGAAATTCTTCATAAAATTTTGTGAGGAATAAAAAGAGAAATCGAGATACTGGATTTTCAACATTATAATATAAAAAACATACTTACCGTCAAACGAGTGTTTATAAAAACTTTTTAAAGGAATAAAATATGAACGTAGCTCTCATATTCGGTGGTAGATCGCCTGAACACGAAGTATCGATTGTAACTGCACATCAAGTCAATTCTGCCTTAGCGGAAACACATGACGTTACCCCAATTTATATCACAAAAGAGGGGGCATGGTTAACAGGGGAAAAACTCAAAGAACTAAGTACATTCACCGAAGGAAACTTACCTCGTGCCGCTGATTTTGATACAGTTAGCATTGAATTTGAGACGCACGCAAAATTCAGCGTCTTACCAAAACGCAGCGGTTTATTTAATAAAAAAAGGGAACTTCCTATTGATGTCGTCTTTCCAGCTATTCACGGTGTACACGGTGAAGACGGTTCTCTTCAAGGACTTCTTGAACTGATAGATATACCTTATGTCGGTGCAAATGTTATCGGTTCTGGTGTCGGCATGGATAAGATCATGATGAAAGCTGTTCTCAGTGAGAATGGACTTCCTATCGTTCCTTATATCCCGTTCACCAAACATGATTGGGATTCGGCGAGCGACGATATTCTTAAAGTAATTGAAGAAAAAATAACCTATCCAATGTTCATAAAACCGGCTGTGAGTGGTTCAAGCATCGGTGTCAGTCAGGCGAAGGATGGGGACGAACTTCGGGATGCAATTGAACTTGCAAGTCGATATTGCCGACGGATAATCGTTGAGCAAGGTATCGAAAACGGGTTTGAAATAAATTGTTCCGTAATGGGAACACACACTCCGACTCCTTCGGTTTGTGAACAACCAATTGCCAGCGCAGATTTTCTCAGCTTTGACGATAAGTATATACATCAAAATTCGGAAACCGAGTCTATTTCTAATGATACATCTGAGGCAGATGTTGCCTCTGGAATGGCAGGTGCACAACGCGAAATTCCTGCACCTATTCCAGAGGAATTGACGTTACATATTCAAAATCTTGCTACTTTAGTTTTTCAAGTCCTCGACTGTGCGGGGATTGCCCGAATAGATTTCTTAGTGAATGAAGAAGAGCAAGTATACGTAAATGAGATAAATACAATTCCTGGTTCTTTTAGTTTCTACTTATGGGAACCGGTCGGGATTTCATTCCCAGAATTAGTATCCCAATTGGTTAACCTTGCCTTAGAAACACACCACGAGAAAAATCGATTAATCTATTCTTATTCAACAAACTTGTTAAGTCAGACAGGGGCAAGTTTTGCAAAATTGAAATCCGACGAATCACAATCACAGGAAAATGTGTAACCTTGCATAATGCATTTAAGAGGGTGGTCATGGTAGTATCACTCAGCTATTCTCATATCATTTATTAAAGTTTAATTATGCCTCAGCAATAACATTTACCTCGGTATGAAGCAAGTAAAGAAGCATAGAAAATGTTTTATCAACTATTTTTTAAATACCTTGTTAACGTATTTCAACCCTTTAGTATTTTTAGTTCAATTCCTTTTCGTGCAGTTTATGCAACAGCAACCGCCCTCATTATTTCGCTTGTTTTAGGGCCTTTTATGATAAAACGGTTGAAGCAGTTGCGAATCGGTGAACATATTCAAGAAGAGGTGGAAAAGGCACAGCAGCATAATGAAGATCAAAGCAAAGCTGGAACGCCGACAATGGGAGGTATCCTTATTATTGTCGCGGTCCTTATATCTGTCATTTTCTGGGCGCGGCTTGATCAACCTTTTATCTACCTGATGATCTTTACAACAATTTGGTTTGGGGGACTCGGCTTTTTAGATGATATGTTCAAAATTAGCAAAAAGCAGTCGCTCGGTCTTCGGGCTTGGCAGAAATTCTTACTGCAAACCGTGGGGGCTGTGGCAATTGCATGCTATCTTTACCAATGGGGGCCTGCTGAGGCAAATGATACAGCAACTCGTACCGCGCTCAATCTTCCATTTTTCAAACACTTACAACCGAATCTTGGAATCTTCTTTATCCCGTTTGCGACCTTAGTGATCGTTGGCTCCTCAAATGCTGTGAATCTGACAGATGGCATGGATGGTTTAGCAATTGGATGTACACTATTTGTTGCAGGCACAATCGGTGTATTGGGATATATTACAAGCCATACTGTTTTTGCAGAACATCTGAACCTTTTTCATTTGCCTGTTGGTGGGGAAGTTACAGCGATCTTTTGTGCTTCGTTGGCAGGGGCAGGATTAGGATTTCTATGGTACAACGGACATCCAGCACAACTTTTCATGGGAGACACCGGTTCTTTACCACTCGGTGCAACGCTCGGAACTTGTGCGCTACTCATAAAACAGGAATTTCTTCTTATCATCGTTGGCGGGATTTTTGTGGCAGAAGTATTATCCGTCATTATACAGGTTTTCTCATATAGAACATTTGGAAAACGAGTTATTAAGATGTCCCCGCTCCATTATCATTTCCTGCTTTCGGGTTGGAGAGAATCAAAAGTGGTCATACGTTTTTGGATTGTTGCGCTTATTTTAATGTTGATAGCGTTGAGTACGCTAAAATTGGGGTAGGCGTGTTTACACCGCAATATGTCTTTTCTTATAAATTCTACAATTGAGGTAATGCTTGAAACATCCGAACTTGGACTGCTTTTCGGCAAAACGGATCACTGTTTTTGGTGCGAATCGAAGTGGCATAGCAATTGCACGGTTACTTCATGACCGTGGTGCGAATATCTCCCTTACAGATTCACGTGATATTAAAGCATTGTCTACCGAAATTACGCAATTGAAAGATATATCGATTGAATACTATCTCGGAGGTCATGGTGAATCCTGTATTGCTAATGCTGAATTGATTGTTGTTTCACCTGGGGTGCCTTTAGAAATTCCGATTTTGGTTGAGGCGAAAAAAAGAAGTATTCCAATTTTAGGCGAATTGGAAGTCTCTGCAAGTCTTTGTAAAGCACCTATCGTCGCGATTACGGGAACAAAAGGTAAATCCACAACAACGCTTCTGACTGCGGCAATTTTAGAAGCAGATGACAGATTTTCCAATGTGGTAGTAGCAGGAAATATAGGTGTTCCGTTAGCAAGTAAAGTTGCGACATTAACCTGTAAGGATGTCGTTGCCTTAGAGGCAAGTAGTTTCCAATTGGAGAGTACCGTTACTTTTCGACCAGCAGTAAGTGTAGTGCTGAATTTTTCACGCGACCACCTTGATCGCCATGGAACGATGGAATCGTATCTGAATGCGAAAAAAAAGATATGTGCAAATCAGACGAGTTCGGAATGGATAGTGTTAAATGCTGCCGATACAACTGCTAAGAATTTTACACATGCCACCGCAGCGAAAAAAGCATATTTCACAGATCACCTTTCAAATACAGATGGAGAATGGAAAAAATTATGCCGCAAAATGGGTGGTGGAATTGGAGCATGTCTGCGAAGCAACGCAAACAACATTGGAATCTATACCTATAAAGATCATCAAGAACATTGGGTTTGTAATGTCGCTGATTTGCCGTTAGAAGGAGCACATAACGTCAGAAACGTCCTTGCAGCGATAGTTGTAGGGACAATCTTCGGTATTACACCTGTGGAAATGGGTAAGGCTATTCGAGAATTTGATCGGATACATCCTGCTCTTGAACACGCCTTTGAAAAAGTTAGCGTTATCAAAGGTGTAGATTATATAAACGATTCTAAAGCAACAAACGTCATAGCAACATGCGCTGCTCTTGAGTCAATTAAAAAAACAACCGATCTTGGTGGAGATATAAAACGCGTTTTCTTAATCATAGGAGGATATGATAAGGGAAATAATTACGAACCGCTAATTGAGCTTGTCCGTACTAAGGTTAAAAACTTAGTTCTACTTGGGGAATACACGCAGAACATTCAAGAGACATTCGCCAGTTGTGCTGATATGCATCATACTGCAACAATGGCAGAGGCAGTTGAATATGCGTACACACATGCTACACCAGGGGACATCGTCCTTTTATCACCCGCAAACGCGAGTTTTGATATGTACACGGATTATAAGGAACGCGGACAAGCGTTTAAAAACGCAGTGAATTCACTTAAGACTTATCAGTCACTTGATTAAGAAATTTACTTGTTTCAAAGTTTAATTGGGATATACTGACGACTTATGCAAAATTATAACACCCTTAATTATGCGAATCCGACTACTCTTCCTTCTGATAGAGAGCAGCCTCAAATTGCGGGTCTTGGCAGAGTAGACACCGGTCTGCTTGCTGTGACGCTTTGCTTGGTCGGAATAGGTATCCTGATGGTTTATAGTGCTGGACATGTATTGTCTGCTAAACAGTACGACAGCAGTTACCATTACTTAAAAATCCAAGCAATTGCCTGTATGATAGGTTTGGTTGGGATGGGGATCGCCTCATATATCCCGTATCGGTTTTATGAAAAATATAGTAACATATTGCTATTCTTGGCTTTTGGTCTGCTGATCTTGGTTTTTACGCCTTTAGGTACCAGTGTGCGTGGGGCGGAAGGTGGCAGATTTAACCGATGGGTTGCCTTAGCAGGTGTCCAATTTCAGCCTGTGGAATTTGCAAAGATCGCCCTACTCATTCATACAGCACATTTCTTGGCGCGAAAGCCGGAACGTATTAAGAGTTTCTTCCATGGAGTACTGCCAAACGTCCTAATTATAGGATTAATGTTCGGATTAGTGGCAATACAGCCCGATTTCGGTTCAGCTGTACTATTAGCAGCTACAGCAGGATGCCTCCTATTCGTTGGTGGAATTCGCTTGTCCCATACATTTATATTAGTAGCAGTTGGAGGTGTATTATTAGCAGGATTCATTATCAATGATCCATACCGATTAACTCGTTTAACTGATTATTGGGCATCCTTACAATCTCCGGAAGCTACCAGTTTTCAGTTGGGGCGTTCACTTGATGCACTTAAATGGGGAGGATTGTTTGGGGTCGGAATTGTTGACAGCGTTGCAAAAATAAATTATTTGCCTTACCCACACACAGATTTTATTTTTGCAGTACTAGGTGAAGAGTTCGGATTTATCGGTACAGCAGCGGTGACAACCATTTTTATGATATTTATTTGGCGTGGAATTTCAATCGCAAGACGTACAGAAAACCGATTTGGAGCACTGTTTGCAACCGGACTTACGATAATAATTGGGCTTCAAGCATTCATCAATATGGGTGTTGTAACGGGACTACTTCCAACAAAAGGTATTACTCTTCCTTTTCTCAGTTATGGTGGTTCATCTCTGGTAATCAGTTTGGTAAGTGTCGGCATGCTTTTGAACATTTCTCGAACTGCTACACGGTCATCTCCAAAAACAGTAAAATAAGTTAATGTGAAAAAGCAAAAAACTCGATATAAAAGGCAAGACGTTGCCAGCAAAAATACTAATCATAAAGAAAACGAGAAGCGGTTTGTCCTCGCCGGAGGTGGAACAGGCGGACATATCTATCCTGCTATCGGTATTGCCCAGGCCCTTCAACGTTTAAATCCAGAGGTGGACATAGTTTTTATCGGTGGACGAGACCGCTTAGAATCAACGCTTGTTCCGCAACAAGGTTTTCGGTTTCTACCCATTTCTGTTGAGGGATTTCCACGCAGCTTGACGTGGAAATGGTTTCCAGTTGTTATAAAAGTTTGTCGTGGACTTATACAATCGTTGAAATATCTTAGACAATTCCAGCCAAGTGTCGTTATTGGAACAGGTGGATATGTGTCTGGACCTGTTCTCTTTGCTGCTTCGCTTCTGGGTATCCCGATAGCGATACAAGAACAAAATGTGTCTCCCGGTTTAACAAATAGCATGCTGGCGCGTCGTGCAAAAGCAGCGTACCTCGCGTTACCACCAGATACCAAACGGTTTCCTAATCACATTGTGGAGGTAACAGGTAACCCGATTCGGATCGGAATAACGGATTATCCGCGTAATGACGAAACTTATCGGAAATTTAAATTATGCGAAAATCGCAAAACGGTATTCGTTATGGGGGGAAGTCAAGGCGCTCGTGCTATTAATAAAGTGATGATAGAAGCGTGTCCATTAATTGCTAAATTTGCTGCATCTCCAATGTCGGAAACAGATACCACCAGCATGAGGGACCTCCAAATTGTCCATCAAACAGGTAAAACGGATGCAGAGCAAGTACAAACAGCCTATGCAGAACATGGAATAGCACATCATGTTCAGCCATTCTTTGATCCTGTGGAAGAAATATATAGTATTGCTGATGTGATGATTTGTAGGGCAGGCGGAATGACGGTATCTGAAGTTACCGCATGCGGTATTCCAGCAATTTTTATACCGCTACCTGCTGCTGTAGGTAATAACCAAGTTCGCAATGCTGAAACAGTGGCGAATGCAGGTGCTGCTGTCGTTCTTGAACAAGAAGAAGTAACGCCTGAGACGCTCGTGAAAGAATTAACTCAAATAATTACAGATGAAAGTTCCTATCAACAAATGAAAACAGCAAGCCAGGATCTTGGTCGTCCGTATGCAAGTGATACGATTGCCGAATCAATTTTTAGGCTTGCCTCTCCTTAAAAATATCAGGACTTACGCACAAATGATAGGCGGGGAATGCCTAAATGGCATTCATACCGTTGATTTGGCGTTTTGTAAACGCGCTGATAATGCAGAATTTTACTGAAAATTACACCATTTTAGCCGGAATTATTGCAAAAATAGAGAAAATTGCGTAAGTCCTGAAAATATAAAAGAAATAACCGTATTGCTAATTCTACTTTAGTATTGCACTGGAGATTGGCATTGTTTGGAAAGACACAACACATTCATATAATAGGCATAGGTGGATCTGGACTGAGTGGAATCGCTGAGGTTCTTCTTGATCTTGATTTTGATGTCACGGGTTCAGACATCAAAAAGTCACCAACCACAGAACATTTAAAGACATGTGGTGCCAAAATCTGGTATGGTCATGCATCCTCCCAAGTTAACGGAGCAGACGTAGTGGTCATGTCACCGGCTATTCCGGAGGACAACCCCGAATTACAAGCTGCAATGCTTGCCAAAATCCCGATTATTCGTGGAGCTGAAATGTTGAATGAGATAACACGGATGCGGTATAGCGTTGCTGTCAGTGGCACTCATGGAAAAACCACTACAACTGCGATGACAGCGGCTGTGTTAGGCACACTCGACCCAACGGTCGTTGTTGGGGGCAAATTAGTCAATGGGAGTAACGCACGGAGTGGACACGGCGATGTGATGGTGATTGAAGCAGATGAAGCGTACGGTTCAATTGAAATGTTCTATCCTACTATCGCTGTTGTCACATCTGTTGATGCGGATCACCTTGACTACTACAACAACGTAGAAGAAATTGGTAAAACCTTTTTAACATTTATCAACAAAGTTCCATTTTATGGGTGTGCCGTGTTGTGTCTTGACCAAGAAAACATCCAAAAACTCATTCCACAAGTAGAGAAAAAATTTGTAACATACGGTCTTGAAACGAGAGCAGACCTGATTGCTGAAGAAATTAAGATTGACGGACCGACTTCACATTATCAAGTTCGTATGAACGATGAAGTTTACGGTAATGTACATCTTAAAATGCCCGGACGGCATAATATTGCGAATTCATTAGCTGCAATCGCAGTAGGACTTGAATTAGAGATTCCTTTTGACAAAATTCAGGGCGCGCTTGAATCCTTTCAAGGTGTGCATCGTCGATTTGAAGCGTTGGGAACTGTAGATGATATAGTAGTTGTTGACGACTATGCACATAACCCCGCAAAACTAATGGCAGCACTCCGAGGTGCAAGAGAAGGTTACAACCGACGAATTGTGGCTGTTTTTCAACCGCATCGATACGGACGCGTACGAGATCTCGCGGATGAGTTTAGCAGATCATTTTATCAAGCAGATGTCCTGATTGTTACGTCAATCTATGGGGCAGGTGAAGAACCGATAGAAAATGTAACTGGGGAAAACTTAGCTCGTTCAATAGAAGCACACGGACATACACATGTAATTTATGAATCTGATATGGATGAGGTAGTTGAACGGCTAATGCAAATTACGCGCCCCAATGATTTAGTCATCACGCTCGGGGCAGGCGATGTAGTGAATGTAGGACACAAATTTTTAAGCAAACGCGCATCGAAAACACGTTAAAATGTTAATGAAACTTGAAAGAAAACGTAGACGGAGAAAAGATGGTCCATCCCACCGAATTTTTAAACCGATACGGAGTCGTGCACCAAAATATCGCGCTCGACGGATGTTCATATTGGGAACTTTGATCGTAACTTTATTGTTTTTAGCGAAAATACTTCTCAGTTTTTTTGATTTTGAACACGTACAAGTGTCCGTAGCACTTTTCGGTAATTCGCATTATACGGAAGGGGAAATTTACAATGTATTAGGCGAAAACCTTGATAATATCGTCACAGATTCCGAAGCACAAACTGTTGCATATCTAAAGGAAAATCTGAGTTACATTAAGGATGCTTACGTTTCAAGAAGTTTTGTAAAACGGCAATTGACAATTGAAATTACTGAACGTCAACCGTTTGCACGGGTAAAACATCTATTTTTAAAAGAATCGGAATCTAAAAAAGAATCTCAAAAAACAATAGGAAGGAAAAGCACGGATGAATTTTTTTTGATAGATGGTGCAGGTTATGTGTTAGAATCTATTACACCAGAAAAATATCACCACATGACAGTTGTTCTGGATGAAGGGATACAGGAACCTGAAGTTGGCAAACAGATTAAAACTGACACAATTCAACTTGGGATTCACATTCTGAAGTTAGCGAAATCAAAAGAACCTGAACTGGCAAAATACCTCAAAACCATTGATGCGCGAGTTCCGCAGAAAATTAAAATTAACGTTGAAAATTTGCCAATGTCAGTGTGGATTGCCGCAGATTTGATTGAAACCGGACTTCACCATGTTGGGTTGTTTGTCCAACAACGAGGACTCCTTATCCTTCAGAGAGAAAGACAAATGGAAAAGGTAAAGACATTGACAAAAACACGTGTAGGCAAAAAGGATTTCCTCTTGCCAGAAAATTTTACGTATTTGGATGCACGATATGAAGATACACTTTATTTAGGAGGTGAAGGCAGATAGATGGCAAAAGGAACTATTATTACTGGATTAGATATCGGCTCAAGTAAGATCTCGGTTGTAGTGTGCCACACCTTGCCGAGTCTGGATGGCCAGATGGAGATTATTGGTGTCGGCAGCGCTGAATCAAAGGGTTTACGAAGAGGGGTTGTCGTTGACATCAATCTCACTGCAGAAGCAATTCGTGAGGCTATCTCTGAAGCAGAACTCATGGCAGGTGTAAACGTAGAGGCGGTATGTTTAAACGTTTCGGGTGAACATGTTGTTGGGCAAATGTCACGCGGTGTGGTAACTGTAAAAAATGCTGCACAAATCACAAAGGATGATGTAGATCGGGCAGTACAGTCGGCAAGAACAATTGCTGCTATCCCTGAGGGACATGACATTCTGCACGTGATTGAGCAAAACTTTGTTATTGATATGGACATGCGGACCAAGGAACCGATTGGAATGTCAGGGTCGCGCTTAGAAGCAAATGCCTATATAATTACTGGAAACACAAGCGGAATTCAAAGTCTGTTAAACAGCGTTGAAAGTGCAGAAATTCCAAGTGTGGAAACGCTTGCTGTCGCACCTGTCGCATCAGCAAAATCTGTTCTCCAGAGAGACGAGCGTGAAGTCGGAATCGCACTTGTAGACATCGGAGACCAAACGACTGAAATCATTGTCTACAAAGAAGATGCTATTGAACATGTAGTTGTATTTCCTGTAGGTGGACAACATGTAACAAACGACATCGCTCAGTATCTGAAAGTGACGTTGCCTATGGCGGAAGAACTGAAACTTCACCGAGGATGTGCATGGACAGAGTGGGTGCAAGAAGATGATACTAACCCTATTCCGATTACAACAGGTTCAGCGCCACCAAAGTTTATCAGCCGCTTTGAATTAGCACAAATCATTGAATATCGAATGGTCCAAATACTTGAAGGAATAGCTAACGAACTCGGAGATATGCAACTACCGGGTGGACTTGTGTTAACGGGGGGAACAGCACTCATGGATGGTTTGACAGAACTCGCTGAACAAATTTTGCAACTTCGTGTACAAATAGGATATCCCATAGAACTAAAGGGATTGACGGACAGGGTAAATTATCCCATGTATGCCACGAGTCTTGGATTAGCAATGTACGGAGAATCTCTGCGGCGTGAAGAAAAACAGGTACAAGCATTGAGACGAGGTTCAAGCCCAATCGGTGGATTTTTCCGTCGTATAAAGGAATGGTTCGGCTATTAGGTTGTAAAAAATCCATTACGATAATTTGTTTTCTATATATCGGAATAATAGCGGTAAGAAACAGAGTGTTTTGCAATACACAAGCCGAGGTAGCAAGGTCCAAATCGTGATAACCCAGTTGAGACTGAAAGAAATTTAATGTATACACCCTTTTATAATTCATTGTATTGATTTAATTCTAAATTATATGTATAATAAAATAATACGATGAACTGCTAATTTGGTGAATAAAGCACGGAAGGAAGTATACATCTTTGTTTTATTAAGGGTAAAAATAAATATTTCAACAACGAGAAAGGAAAGTTGCAATCTCACTATTAGCGTGTGGTTGCTTGAGTGACGCGCTGTGTGTAGAATTCATTATCGGGA
This sequence comes from Candidatus Poribacteria bacterium, assembly GCA_965219695.1. Classification (GTDB taxonomy): domain Bacteria; phylum Poribacteria; class WGA-4E; order WGA-4E; family WGA-3G; genus MSPOR6. The sequence goes on from CBDCOJ010000032.1 coordinate 100,255, forward strand.
CGTATTGACACCGAAGGAAGTTTGGCGGAGTCAAGATTTGTGCAAAAAGATATTGGTAAACTACATGAGTGTAAATTATACACTGATGTAGTGTTTTCAGCATGAAGTGCTTATACAGAAGGAGGAATTAGGTTGCCGTTGGTTAGACAACGTTCCACAACAATGAAACGTAAGTTATAATGCTGCGGAGGCACCGAAGGATGTGTTGTCCATAGGTGACTGAAATAAAAAATGATAGATTTTGAACAAGAAGAATTTGAAAAAGCGAGTGCAAAAATAAAGGTTATCGGGGTAGGTGGAGCAGGCGGAAACGCTGTCAGACGGATGATCGAAGCAGCGCTTACCGGCATTGAGTTTTATGCCGTTAATACCGACGCGCAAGCACTTGGTTCATGCCATGGTGCCACACCAGTTCAGATTGGGATGAATATAACTAATGGGTTAGGGGCAGGAGCCAATCCCGAGATAGGTAAAGAGGCGGCTCAGGAAGACCGCGAATGTTTACAAGAAATAGTTGATTCTGCTAACATGGTTTTTGTTGCTGCCGGAATGGGTGGCGGGACAGGTACAGGTGCAGCACCAATTATCGCAGGTCTTGCGAAGGAGAGAGGTGCTTTAACAGTTGGAGTGGTCACGCGACCGTTTGATTTTGAAGGAAAACATCGGGCAGAAAAAGCTGAAATAGGGTTAAAAGATCTCAGAGACAGCGCGGATTCTGTCATCGTAGTTCCTAATCAACGTTTGATTGACACAATAGACAGAAAACTACCGATCCCTGAAGCATTTAAGAAGGGGGATGAGATCCTATTACATGCTGTTCAGAGTATCTCTGATATTATAACCGAAACAGGTGAAATTAATGTTGACTTTGCCGATGTGGAAACAGTTATGCGAAATGCAGGAACAGCCTTGATGGGGATGGGGAGCGCAGTAGGAGATAATCGGGCTCAAGTCGCAGCAGCTGAAGCTATCTCCTCACCCCTACTTGAAGAAACCAGCATAGCAGGTGCTGTCGGGATGATTGTTAATATCACCTCTCCCCCAAATTTTACGATGCACGAATTGGGTGAAACCATGAAAGTCATCACGGATGTATGTGAAGATGCACAACCTATATTTGGTTTAGTTTACAAGGAGGAATTCGAACTTAGCGATGAAGTGTTGGTCACTGTCATTGCTACAGGTTTTGATCCACCGTCAGATGCAGATTATGTTCCAAACCAAGGCGGCAGATTTCACCCACAAGGCACACAACCTAATCCGATGTTGCAGGGTAGTCGCGTCCGAAATACTGAGGCAGGCACTACAGGACGGACTCAACAGGGTACGCAGCGTCCTGCTTGGGACAGGCAACCAAAAGGAAGAGGTAACGAGGGAACAACTGTTCCCGCCACTCAAGTTCCCGCGAATCGACAAAATACCTCGCCTCAGTCTGTAGGACAAGAAAAACCTGAAAATAATGATGATGAAACCAACGATGAACAAAATCAAGACCGTGAAAAACAGTGGGACATCCCCGCATTTCTCCGGGTTCAACAGAAAAGGGATAAACGTAGAAATTAATTCTATAACATCCTTTTCTTGTTCCATATATGCTTATACTCAAGAGGGATTAAATTGGATTTACGCGAGCACGTGCAGCAGCTGCTAAAAACCGAAAAGTACGCGTTGCCAAGTCAAAACAAACATACTCGGTTCAGGAAACCAAATAGATTTGCCTTGGTTTATCCAAGCACATATCAACTTGGTATGTCCAGTTTGGGCGTTCAGGTCATCCATGCCACGCTAAACAGTCGTCCGGATGCTGCGTGTGAACGCGTCTTTATACCAGAACCTCAATATGTTCGTGAACTCATAAAGAAGAAGATACCTCTCTTCTCTTTAGAAACACAAACTGCTTTAAATACTTTTGATATCGTCGGGTTTTCTGTCTCGTTTGAATCCGATTATGTCAATATCCCCCGAGCATTAGAGTTAGGTAACATACCGCCCCTGGCTGAAGAACGCTCAGAATGGGATCCGCTTGTTGTTGCGGGTGGAATTAACATCTCTTATAATCCAGAACCGTTGGCTGATTTTATTGATGTCTTTGTAGTAGGTGAAGCAGAATTGGTTGTCCATCAACTGATGGATAAATTCCACGAATGGAAGATTTCTAACGCTCCCAAAGCAGAACTATTAAAATCACTTGGTGCAGAACCGGGACTGTACGTTCCAAGTTTTTACGATGTCACATACCATTCTGATGGGAAGGTTCTACAGGTTAACTCGAAGCAAGGGGCACCTGAGAAAATTCGTTCGGCAGCAGTGCCCGACCTAAATAGTGTAGAAACTTGCACGCAGATTCATACGCCAAACACTGAGTTCTCAAATGCACATTTAATTGAGATTGTACGTGGATGTGGTAGACAGTGTCGCTTCTGTGTGGCAGATTACGCAAGGCGATGGCCAAGACACCGATCCGTAGAAAATACACTTGCACTGGCAGAAAAAGCAAGAGGTATTACAGATAGGATTGGATTGGTAGGGGCATCCATCTCCGACCATCCGCAGATTAATGAGATCGCTACAGGTTTAGTTGATAGAGGCTTCCGTATCTCGTGTGCGTCACTCCGCGCTGAAACTGTTGAGACGCCACTCCTTGACGCACTTGCTGATAGTGATCAAGGTACAATAACAATTGCCCCCGAAGTCGCAACTGAAGAACTTCAAAAGGTTGTAAATAAAGCAATTCCCCGCGAACGACTCTACTATGTCTTTGAAGAAGCATTGAAACGCGATATTCTTAATCTTCGCTTATACTTTCTTATCGGTGTTCCTCAGGAAACACCTGCAGATGTGACAGCGATTGCAGAAATGGCGAAAGAGATGCGCACAATTCTGCTTCCACATGCCAAACGGACAGGAAAAATAGGACGTATCAGTTTTACGATTTCACCAATGGTGCCAAAACCACATACTCCGTTTCAATGGGTGGCAATGGAACCACCAAAGACTATCGCCAAAAAACTTGACTATTTGAAGCGAGAGATTAACAGTCTTGGTAGTATAAAGGTATCGTCTGCAAGTGCACGCATGGCACATCAAGAAGCTGTTTTGGCACGCGGTGATCGCCGACTTGGCAAAGTTATATTGGAAATTGCACAAGGGACATCGTGGAATAATGCTTTCCGAAAACACGGATTAACTCCCGATTTTTACGCACTGCGTCAACGTGAATTTAACGAAGTTAACCCCTGGGACCATCTTGATCTTAACGTTAAACCTCAATTTTTGCAACTTGAATTCAATAAGCATGAAAAAGGTTTTATGACCAGCGAATGTGACACCGCTGTTTGTAAGAAATGTGGTGCTTGCTAAACAATTTGCTGTGTTTAAGTTGATTTTGGGAAACATCTATTAGTAAAAAATAAAAACTGTTTAAGGAGGATAAAGTTGTGCGCAAATTTCTACAATTTACAACAGGACTCGCTGCAATATTGATGCTGTTTATTATCGTCTCGCCATCGTATGCAGGTTTGGACGATAAATCCCTCGTATTATACCTTTCGTTTGATGAAGGTACGGGTGGCACTGCCAAAGATAGCTCTGAATACGGACATGATGGCGAACTTTTCAAAGATCCAACATGGGTTGATGGACAATTTGGCGGCAAGGCACTTGAGTTTGATGGTACAAAAGGGCAATATGTTATGGTACCTATCAACGACACTTTACAACTAAGAGAACAGTTTACCATAGCATTTTGGGTCAAACGTGGAAATCAACAAATTCGGGCATGGAACTATATGGTTTCTGCTGGTTCACTTGTCTGGGCAACTATTTTTAATAACGATAATAAAAAAACTTACCTCTATTCCAAAGATCCGGGTTGGTCTCCAGAAGCTATTTCTGATGTAGAGCAACCTGAAGATTGGGTGCATATCACTGTAACACATGATCCTAAATCTGAGTCTGCAATTTACTATGATGGTGATAAAGTCGGATCTGATAATAACCCAGCCCAAATCATTGAGATTGACGGTTCCATTATGGTTGGGGCAAGGCACCCTGGTCAGGAATTTTTCACTGGTATAATTGATGAGGTGCATCTCTTTAATAGAGTTATTACCGAAGATGAGATGAATACAATTATTAATGGTGATTTTGCACCGGTAGAACCCGCGGAGAAACTGGCTACGACATGGGCTGTCATTAAGGCAGACCGGCGCCGATAAATGTGATTTGACAAGGGCAGAGCAATCTGCCCTTTTTTAGTTAATTGAACGGTGTGCATAATTTAATGTTGAATGTGCGTTTATGGTAGATTTTAGAATTAATTGGACATTCTTGAACTGTAGGAGGGAACTCCGATTCCCGACTATAAAGATGTCTCGTCGCGATTCGGAGATCGCTCCTACAAGTAAAGTGTCCAATTATTTCAATGACCCACCATAAAAGTTGTAGGCGCGTTGCGCGTGCCCTAACAAATTCAAAGAGCCATAATGAATTATGTTACTACAAACGCTGATACGTTTGAAAACAGTACACGGTGTAAGCATCCCATACATAACGCGCTGGAGAAGAGAACGTGAAGAATAGCAAGAAATTCAATGCCCTCATTTTTGCAGTATGGATACTCATTTTATTTCATCAGAATGTCCAAGCACAGCAGAATCTGGCACAAGAAGCGTACGCGATCTTTGAACAGTCTTGTCTGATATGTCATGGTGAAAACGGTTCTTATAGAGAATCACTCATCATTGAACACAAGGCACTCATTGATGACGGAAAAGTCATTCCCGGAAACCCTGACGATTCCGTGTTCTATCAACGACTCATTGAAACAAACGTTGCTAAACGGATGCCACTCGGACAACCACCGCTTGACCCCGAAGCGATTGAAACGATTCGGCAATGGATAGCAGTAGGCGCACCCGATTGGAACGCTATTCCCATGCCAGAAACTGACTTCATTACGACTGATACAGTGCTTGAGACAATTGAAAACCACGTCAATTCTCTTTCGCCGCTTGAAAGATCGTTTGCGCGCTATTTCACATTAACACATCTCTACAACGCAGGTGAGACAACTGAAGTACTAAACGCCTATCGGCGCGCCCTCTCAAAACTGATAAATAGTCTCTCATGGGGACGCACGGTTGTTAAACCGCATCCTATTGATGCGGAACAAACTATTTTCTATATTGACCTGCGCGACTATGAATGGGATGTCCGAAGCGATGCATGGACACAGATTGAACAGACATATCCCTACAAAATGACGTTTGATGCTCCAACACAAACACATCTCCGTGAAAAACTGACGACCCTACAACAAGAAATGAACTGTGAAGTGCCGTTTGTCCATATAGATTGGTTTCTTGCGACTGCATCATTACCACCGCTCTATCATGACATACTCGCGCTACCCGAAACAGACCGTGAATTAGAAACCGAACTTAAGGTCAGCGTTACTGAAAACCTCTTAAATGCGCCAGGGAAACGCGTCTGGCGTGCGGGTTTCAACAATTCCGGCGTTTCAAGGCACAATCGCGTCGTTGAACGTCACACATCTCAGCATGGTGCATACTGGAAAAGTTATGACTTTGCGGGAAGTGCGGAGTCCCAGAACATCTTTACACATCCACTTGATTTCATACATGATGGCGGCGAAATTATCTTCAATCTACCGAACGGGTTGCAGGCATATTTTCTCGTAGATGGTGAAGGTAACCGTCTTGATGTTGCACCGACAGACATTGTCTCTAATCCTGCTGCGAGTGATCCTGCTGTCCGTAATGGACTTTCTTGCATCGGTTGCCACACGGAAGGCATGAAGACGTTTGAAGATGAAGTGCGTGCTGTTGTTGAACAAGCAGATAACCCACCTTTTAACAAAGAACGGGCGTTAGACCTCTATGTAGAAAAAACGGTGATGGATGCGCTTGTTGCGGAGGATACGCAACGTTACAGGACAGCACTTGAAGCAGCAGGCGGTGTATTCGGTGGTATTGAACCGGTCCAACGATTGCACGAGGCGTTTCAAGGTCCACTTGATGCTGCACACGCTGCAGCTGCCGTTGGATTAGAAACAGAAACGTTCCGTGAAAAAATCAACGAAAATGTGAGTTTACAAAACTTATTAGGGGCATTGGTGGTAGAAAACGGTGTCATCAAAAGAGATGCTTGGACATCAGCTTTTGATGATGTGATTGCTGCATTGGATTCTCCTGATAGTGTCCTGCCTCCAGTTGTGGAGCGACCAGAAATTATTCCTGGTGTTGGTATCCACATTCCAGATCCAAACCTGCGCGCTGCAATTGAAGAAGCAGTTGGTAAAGCAGCAGGTGATTTGATTACGGTTGAGGAAATGGAGTCTCTGACAGAATTTTATGCAGAAGGGATGGGAATCCAAGATATAACAGGTATTGAGTTTGCAACAAATCTACGTGTGTTACAAATTCGTGACAATATGATTTCAGACATCTCTGAAGTTGCAGGATTAACCCAACTAACTCTATTACGGGTAGCAGCTAACAAAATTTCAGACATCTCACCGATCACTAAATTAAAAAATGTAAGTTCACTCGAAATATATGGGAATGAAATATCTGACATATCTCCACTTGCAGGATTAACAAAGATACATTGGTTATCTATGTATAATAACCCGATTACTGACCTTTCCCCACTTGCTAATTTGAAAAACTTGACGGGAATGAGGGTAAGTGTTGAAGAGGGCGGTGATTTGTCACCAATAGCAGAATTAACCAACTTGGAAGACTTATTTTACTGGGGTTCTGGTAGCCCTGTTCCCGATTTATCGCCCCTAACAAATTTGCCAAAACTAACAAAACTCGATATTCGGGGTGGTGGTACAGTTGATCTGTCCCCATTAGCACGAGTAGATACCTTAGAAAGATTTGAATTGTGGGGAGCGGGTGAAAATCTTCCCAATATGTCTCCTTTAGCAGAAGCAATAAATTTAAAGGAACTATGGGTTATCAATTGTGGAATCACAGATTTAACCTTTTTACAGAAATTTACAGGTTTGGAACGGTTAAATCTTGACGCTAACAACATATCAGATGTGTCTCCGTTGGCGGCATTAACTAACCTGAAATGGTTAAAACTCACCAAAAATCCGATAACTGATTTCTCACCTTTATCTGAACTTGCTCAGACTACGAATATACTCACTGGTGAGTTAGCTATCAATGACCCAAACCTTCGTGCGGCAATTGCGGAAGCACTTGGCAAGGGTAATACTGCAATTGTTCCAATTACTGCAGATGAGATAACAACTTTGCAGAGATTGGACGCGCCGAACAAGAACATTAGCGATTTGACTGGACTTGCATTTGCGAATAATTTAACAGTATTAAATCTCGCTTACAACCCTTTATCAGATATCTCACCCATTGCCTCTTTGACAAAATTACGTCAGATAGGGCTTAACGATACTGAAGTAGCCGACCTTTTACCCCTTGCATCTTTACGCGATCTTGAAGAGATAAATGTCTCAATAACTCGTGTATCAAGTCTTGCACCTTTGGCAGGACTCAAAAATCTGAAAAAGTTAGACACTACGCATTCTGATATTTCCGACCTCTCGCCCCTGGCAGGACTGACAAACTTAACAAGATTGCGCTTATATGACTGCAAAGCAACCGACCTATCCCCTTTAAAAAACTTAACAAAACTGAGATGGCTGGGTCTTACGCATACCGATAATATCTCTGACTTCTCACCCTTGTCGGGATTAACAGAGTTGAGGCATCTTGCCCTGTCCGATACGGAGATTTCGGATCTTACTCCGTTAGCAGAATTGGTTAATTTAGAAACGTTGATACTCAATGAAAACCGAATCGTAGATGTCTCGCCCCTTGCCTCTCTGCGTAACTTGAAAAATTTACAACTTCACGAGAATAACATCTCCGATTTCTCTCCCTTGGCTGGCATACGCGAGACGATAGAAATATTCACTTGGTTTGGTAACCCCGCCTTTCCACAAGGCGGTCCAAATATTGAGGGACCTTGGCTATGGCTGACTTTGCCCGTAAAAGTAGACAGAAATGTCGATTATTTAGCAATAGCATCTAACAACAAGTCTACAGAACAACAGGTTGCTACTCTCGGTGCTTCAGAGAGTACTGTGATAGGAAACAGTGCATGGTCAGTCGGAATGCTTGAGCCTTACTATCCGAATGACTCTGGGGGGAATAAAACGAATCTTAGGAGATTATTAGACTCTCAAGATGCTATTGCACCCAATATCTACGGACAGCATTTTGTTGCCTACGGTTCTATGACTTTGTATTCTCCGAGTATACAACAGACGAAGATATTTATAGGTGCCAGTGTGGGACAGAAAGTCTATCTTAATGGCAAGTTAGTGCATCAAGACTATACAGACTATGCCTTTGGAGCACATAATGTTGGTTATCGAACATTTTTCCTATCACGTTACAAAAAGGAAAAAATGTATTGTTGATAAGGCTTGACGGGTTCAGGGCACATTATGATCTATTATCTCTCTTTTTCGGATTTGAGCACGGCACAGAGTATACGGTGGCACCTCCTGGGGTCGGGATATCGTTTTCTGCATCGGAGACAACAAACCTCCTTGCTGGTGATACGTTTACACTGAACCTTAACGCAGAAAACATCACCGATTTTGCAGGCTGGCAAGCCGATATTACGTTTGACCCGAATGCACTTGAAGCAGTTGAAGTTACTGAAGGCGATTTCTTGAAGTCAGAAGGTGGCAATACCTTCTTTCAAGCTGGCACGATTGATAACACAGCAGGCAAAATCACAGATCTGTTTTCGGCGCGGATAGCTGAAAGTGGTGTTAGCGGTTCAGGCACGCTGCTATCGGTGGCGTTCAAGGCAAAAGCAGGCGGCGAAACAGAAGTGACACTGGAAAACTTTGAATTCAGTTCTATCAGTGGCGCGATCATTCCTACTGTTCATCCTAATATTACTATCACTGTGGGAGAATATCCTGCGTGGGACGTAAATCAGGATGGACGTGTGAGTATTCAGGACCTCGTTCTTGTGGCACGAGACTTTGGTTCAGGCACACCTGCTAACTTGCGGACTGATGTAAATCGCGATGGCGTTATCAATATCCAAGACCTTATTCTTGTGGCACAGCACTTTGGGGAGTCAACGAACTCTGCTGCGTCTCCTTTACTTGCATTAAACAATAAGGAACTCATGCCTATAATGGTCCAAGCATGGATAGATCAAGCACAGGCTGAAAACGACGGTTCGCTTGTTTTCCAACAAGGGTTAGAGAATCTGAAAAGGTTATTAGCATCGCTAATTCCTGAAAAGACAGCACTGCTTGCAAACTATCCGAATCCGTTTAATCCTGAGACGTGGATACCGTATCATCTCGCGAAACCATCGGATGTTACTTTGACGATCTATGCTGCGAATGGTGCAGTTGTTCGGACATTGGCATTGGGGCATCAGGCAGCGGGTATCTATCAGAGTCGTAGTCGTGCAGCGCATTGGGATGGCAGAAACAGTGTTGGTGAATCTGTCGCAAGCGGAATCTATTTCTATATGTTAACCGCAGGTGATTTCACCGCAACACGCAAAATGTTAATTCTGAAGTAAATTGAACATGGAATCGCACATAAACCCTATTCAAATTCGCAAATACTCAATACGGATGTTAAGATGTGTAACGATACTTATCCTTTGTAGTGGGTTATGGCACATTACCCATGCCAGCCCTCCCAACGAATACTACCAACGTGGCGTAAAATACTTAGAAAAAGCTCGGTATCAGCAAGCGGTTAAAGTCTTTGATGAAGCAATCCGTTCTGTGAAAGCAGACGTGGATAAAATTTGGCTTGCCGAGGTTCATTATCAGAAAGCGTCCGCTTACTATGCGTTGGAGGAATTTGAAACTGCAGTATTAGAATATAAGGAAGCCATTACACATAACCCAAAATCCACTGTCTTCTACAACGCGCTGGGTGTAACATACTCAGAACTCAAACAATATAAAGCAGCACTTGACGCATATAAGAAAGCGTTAGCGTTATCACCGACTAAAGCCGAACCACATTATAATATCGGGTTGGTTCATCTGAAACAGGGAACTTTCCCGCTTGCTGTTGATGCGTTTAAACAAGCGGTTACTATTGATGCAAAATGGTCAGATGCCCATAGCGGACTTGCTGAAGCATACTTAAAACAAGGTCTTCTTTCCCAAGCAGAAAAATCTTATGCAAAGGCAGCCCGTCTTAATCCAAGAGGTATCACTGCCATTTTAGGTTTAGGTCAGGTTTATGCCAAGCAGGCACGTTATGATGACGCGATAACAAAGTTCAAAAAAGTGATTGATATCCAGCATGATAACACGGATGCACATTACCAACTCGCCCAGATATATATCAAACTTGGGCAGAAGGAAAAAGCAGCATCAACAATGGAGTATTTCAGAATCCTCCGCCACACCGACCCACTTCTTCAAAAAGCACAGAAGTGGGTCAAAATTCATCCTGATGATCCAAAAGGCTATAATAATCTTGGTATTTTGTACCTAACGCGTAAGCGGTATGACAAAGCAATTGAAAACTATAAACGTGCGATTTCTTTATCTCCATCTTTAGCCGCTGCGCATTACAATTTAGGACTTGCTTATCACAAACAAGGAAATATAAAACTCGCAATTAGTGCATATCAAAAAGCAATTTCTACAGATGCTACACTCGCTATTGCCCATAATAATATCGCTGTTTGCTACACTGAAGCGCAGAAGAATCTCAATAAAGCTCTATCCCACGCGCAAACTGCCACGGACCTCGTACCAACTGAGGCAAATTATTGGGACACGCTCGCAGCAATTTACACTCAGCTTGGATTAAACAGTGAAGCTCAACAAGCCCGCCAAAAGCAGGCTGCGCTCCTTCCCACAAAAAAGAAATGAGATGTGTTTTTAATTTCCTGCTGTGTTTGACTTTCTTGAGTACTTCCGCATATACAGAGGTTAAATTTGTTGATGTCACTGCCGCTGCGGGGATTGACTTTCGACACGTTGATGGCAGAACTGGTGAAAAGTTTCTTATTGAAACACTGGGGTCAGGTGCTCTCTTCTTTGACTTTAACGGTGATGGTAATCTTGACCTTTATATTGTAAACGGGGCACACACCTCATCGCCGCTCCAAACAACAGATCCACCGAAAAATATTCTTTATCAGAACAATGGCGATGGCACTTTTACCGATGTGACCCTAAAAGCCGGCGTTGGAGACACGGGGTATGGTGTTGGGTGTGCTGCCGCCGATATTAACAACGATGGTTACCCTGACATATATATCACAAACTTCGGACGCAATCGACTCTATTACAACAATGGTAATGGCACTTTTACCGACATCACCGAAAAAGCTGGCGTTGGCGATAAACGTTGGGGAACAGGTTGTGCTTTTCTGGATTACGATTTAGATGGATACGTAGACCTCTATGTGGTCAACTATATGATATTTTCTACTGAGGGAAACCAAGGATGGGAATCACGTGGTACCCGTATCTATTGTAGCCCTGTGGATCAAATGGATAACAGTCGTTTCAAGAGTGAACCGGACATTCTTTATCGTAATAACGGAGATGGAACATTCACAGATGTTACCGATGCATCACGGATTTCACACCGCGCCCTCGGACTCGCTGTTGCCGTTGGAGATTATGATAACGATGGCGACCCTGACCTACACATCGCTAATGACATGGAACCTGACTTACTTTACCAAAACAATGGTGACGGTACTTATACAGATGTAACGGACTTCACAGGAACAGGATATGACGAAAGCGGTATACCTGGTAGCGGCATGGGGAGTGCATTTGGGGATTATAATAATGATGGATACTTTGATTTAGTTGTAAGCAATGCACCATCCCAACCTGTCCTTCTTTTCAATAATGAAAATGCACAATTTTTTACAGATGTATCCTTTTCTTCCGGCATCGGTGCGGTGACCCTACCATACTTTAAGTGGGCAGTTGATTTTTTAGATTACAACAATGATGGTCTTCAAGACATCTATGTTTCCAATGGACATCTTCAGGATACCATTGAACTTTTTTCGGATGCCACGTACGCACAAACAGACCTGCTTTTCCAAAACAATCACCGAAACGGGAAATACACTTTTTCCGATGTTTCAGCCCAAGTCCGGTTAACCCAACTGACCAAAATGGTAGGTAGAGGTGCAGCTTTTGGGGACTACGATAACGACGGGGATATTGATATTTTTCTCAATCACTCCAATCAACCTGCAAAACTCCTCCGTAACGATGGTGGAAATAGTAATAATTGGATTACAATTCACATAATAGGCACGCAGAGTAATACATCTGGAATCGGCACGAAAATTACTTTGAAATCAGACGCACTTTCACTCTTGAAAGAGGTTCATAGCGGCTCAAGTTATCTCTCACAGAACGATCTCCGCGTTCACTTTGGTCTTGGAAAGAACATGAAGATTGACTCGCTTGAACTTCATTGGCCAAGTGGACATAAGGACAGGTTTTCTAATTTAAAAACAAATCAAATTCTTCATATTAAAGAGGGACATGGACTTGTAAATACAACAAAGTGAATACTATTTACTGATACAAAAAAGTTGACAACTGGATTCAGATAGGGTATCATAACACCAATATCATATTGTATTAAACGAAAATTACAACAGATTTAAAATAATTTAGGGAGAGAGATTTTCAATGGCAATTACGGATGCAATGCCAGAACTCAAGCGTAAACTACAATTCTTCCCTGTTGAAAACGAAAACCCATCAACATTAACGCGTGCCCAAATCCAACACTTTAATGAAAACGGATTTATCAGCCCTTTAGACGTTTTCTCTCAAGCAGAAATCTCGCAACACCGTGAGTATTTTAACCAACTTATGGAAAAAGTTTTGGCGGAAGGTGGAAACGGTTATTCCATTAACGGATGGCATACACGTTGTGCAGGTATTCACGATCTCATTACTGAAGACAGAATACTGGATTATGTCCAAGACCTGCTTGGTGAAAACCTTATCTGTTGGGGAACGCATTATTTTTGTAAGCTTCCTGGCGATGAAAAACAGGTAAGCTGGCATCAGGATGCGTCTTACTGGCCCCTTTCACCGAGTAAAACCGTCACAGTATGGCTTGCAATTGACGATGCCTCCGTTGAAAACGGTGCGATGGCTGTTATTCCAAAATCACATTTACACGGACAGATCGCGTTTGAGAGAAGCGCAGCAGAGGAAAAGAATGTACTTGGACAGACTGTTCATAAACCAGAGCAATTTGGGGATACGCCTGTGCCATTTGAAATGAAGGCAGGGCAGCTTTCGTTGCATTCCGATTTACTATTGCACGGTTCAGAACCAAACACTTCAGACAGACGGCGATGTGGTTTAACGATGCGATTTGTCCCACCAGAAGTCCAAGCATCGAACAATTGGAACCAAAGGGCTATTATTGCCAGAGGCACTGATCCGAATAGGCATTGGGTCCACAACCCACGTCCTGCTGAGGATACCCTCCCGTAACAGCAATGGCTACCATGAATTCCCGTAAATATGGATAAAAATAATAATCCGCGAAGCGTGTTCCGCTACTTCTCAGAGTTTATTAATCTCCCACGTCATATCCTTTTTGCTGCATTTGCTATTTCCGCTGCTGCGAGTTTTCTTCTATTTGGTTATGAGTTTATCCGTGCTGTTTCAGAATCCTTATTTATTGCGGCATACACTTCTGAGAACCTCTCACGCGTATTAGCGGCTGTCCTACCCGGTATGCTTCTGATTCTCTACGTTTATGGACGTTTGCTTTCGTGGTTGGGAGCGAAACGCTCCTTGGCAATTTCCGCCGTTCTATCGGGGGCTTTGATCTTAGGATGCTACTTTGCCCTTTTAAGTGGTGTGCGTTTCGCCGCTGCAATCCTCTATGTTTTTCGCGAAGCGTACATTGTGATTGTCATTGAGCAATTTTGGTCTTTTGTCAACAGCACGCTTACGACAAAACAAGCGAAGAAGATTAACGGGCCTTTTTGCGCGATTGCCTCAGTTGGCTCAGTTGTGGGAGGGCTGCTTGTAGGGAGGTGGGCAGAAACTTTAGGTTCTGAAACCCTACTACTGTTTACCGCTGCTTCCCTCATCCCAACAGCAATTTTTGGCGTTATTGCTTATAACTTGGCAGGAGAGCCAAAACCTTCTGCAGCAGAAGAGGGTGGACGCCGAGGGCATTTAGGAGTGAAAACGTTATTCAGTTCAAAATACCTTGTCTTCATCGGTTTACTTATCTTATGCACTCAAGTTATCTCAGCTGTTCTTGTCATCCGATTCGATGGATTAGTCGAAAAAGAAATACTTAATACAGATACCATGACAGCATATTTCGGTAAATTTTATGCGGGTCTTGGTGCAATTGCGGCAGTTTTGCAGTTGATTGTTGTGCCAATTGCACTACGATTTGTCTCTATCCGGATTATCCATATCGGCATTCCAATAGTGCATCTGGTCAATGGTGTTATTCTCACATTAAAACCGTCACTACAAACTGGCGCAAGAGCATTTCTTATGTTTAAAGCATTGGATTATTCACTTTTTCGTGCTACTAAAGAACTTTTTTACATGCCTCTTTCTTATGACGAACGTTATCGCTGTAAACAGATTATAGATTCTTTTGGATATCGGTTTGGCAAAAGTGGTAGTGCGAATGTAATTGAACTGATTCGACTGATAGTGATAACGATACCCGTCACTGCATTTTCCATTACTGCTATGGTGGCATCATGTATATGGAGTGGACTTGTGCTGAATTTGACGTCACAATATCAAAAGTTAGAGAAAACTGATAAAAACGTTGACAATGAAACTTCCATTGTGTAAAATATAGATTAGAAACTAATGTTGAAGGGAAGACAAAGCCGTGACATATCATTTTTTGAGAGGTATGCCAACACAATTGCTTTATTTTAGTGTGCTTATTTTGGTCGGTGCATTTTTAGTTGGTTGTGCAGTCGCACCCCAGCCTTCAATTGATGTCTACATAGAGGCGATTGAAGGACAGGCAAACACAAAAATAGATCCTGAAACTGGCGCCGTTACCGTTTTACAAAAAGGTGTTGCTGTTACCATTGAACCGCTTAACGAGGTGGAGATTTTTGAACTAACTGATGATCCGCGCATCAATCCTTATCTCATTGTAGGAAACCGTGGTAATGTTGAACCTATCTATACAGTTTTTCAAATGACTGTTCACAATCTTGATACGCCACGGGTTTTGGTTGAAGAATCAGCTACGCTACTGGATAAGAATGGTGCTCAATATGCAAACCTACCTTATGATTACTTTGAAGACCTCTACGACAACGTGACTCGTTCTGAGGACAATGTTTTACCCGCAAGGACATATCCACATTACCACCCTCCCTATCATAGCTATTATCCATACTACCGAACTTACTTGGATGTTGCGGCATTAGAGGAAGGACAAGCGGTAGTTGCGGAGAGTCTCTTTGAAAGTGGGAAGTTGTTCAAAGGTGCTAAGCGGAGAGGGCTTTTAATCTTTGACCGACTCGACCTTGACAATACGGAATTGAGGGTAATTGTCCCCGAAATCAGTGTTGTGAATTCAGATAGCAAGCAGGAAAAATTGAAATTTAACTTTGATTTTAGGCAGGTTGTTACTGAGAAACCTGCTATTGAACGAAGGGAGTATTGATAAAATGAGAAATTGGTTGGTAGGATTGATGTTGTTAATGTCACTCGCATTTGTTTACGGCTGCGATACTGGAAATCAAGTAAGGGTAGCTGTAGCAGGACCTTTTACAGGCACCGCAGCAGCGTTTGGAGAAATGATTAAACGCGGCGCACAACTTAAAGAAAAAGAGATTAATGAGGCGGGTGGTATCAATGGCAAAATGTTGAAACTTGTCTTTAAAGATGATGCTGGCAAACCGAAAGATGCAAGCAATGTTGCAAATAGCATCGCCGATAACAGACGGTTTCTTGCGGTTGTTGGACATTTTAACAGTTCCTGTTCCCTTGCCGGTAAACCAATTTACAAACAGAAAGGAATAGTTGAATTATCACCCGGTTCGACAAATGTAAAAGTTTGTGAAGGAAGCGATTGGACATTTAGGAATTTGTATAGAGATGATTTTCAGGGTCAATTCGTGGCTGAATATGTTAATAAATATATGAATGAAATTAAAACTGTCGCCATTTTGTTTGATAATGACGATTATGGACGTGGTCTTCGTGATGGTTTTACTTCTGCCGCAGGAAATTTTGGTCTGAATATTGTTGCTTCCGAAGCGTATGATCGGAATAGCACTGATTTTAAAGCA
Organism: Candidatus Poribacteria bacterium; assembly: GCA_965219695.1. Taxonomy (GTDB): domain Bacteria; phylum Poribacteria; class WGA-4E; order WGA-4E; family WGA-3G; genus MSPOR6. The sequence goes on from CBDCOJ010000032.1 coordinate 116,614, forward strand.
CAACTCACTGGTATTAAGGCAAAGAATCCAGACCTTGTATTCATTTCTGGCCTCTATAGCGAGGCAGGACTCATTGTTAAACAAGGGCGTGAGGTCGGAATTACTGCCCAGTTCTTTGGTGCAGATGGCGTAGATTCTCCGGATTTCCTTACAGTCGCAGGTGATGCAGCGGAAGGAACTTACCTAACAACACCTTTTATATTCAGTGAAGGTGGAGGTGAAGCATTACGAGTTGCTGAAGCATTTAAAACTGAGTTCAACGGTATTGAACCTGATACATGGGCAGCACTCTCATACGATGCAGTTGGTATGATTGCTGAAGCAATTGAAAAAACCTTTGATCAAGACGCTTCACTTGCGGACAAGCGAAAAGCAATCCGGGATCATTTAGCTTCGTTAGACACACCAGAAAAAGGGTACACAGGAATTACAGGATTAACCTATTTTGATAAAAATGGTGACACTGTTAATAAGCCTGCTTATGTCAAAATTGTTGAAAATGGAAAATTCATCACTGCTCCTCAGCAATTGCTTAACGCTGGATCTCAGGAGTAACATAACGGTCAACTTTCCAATAACAGAGCAAAGATTATAGACTTATGTCAGTTTTTTTACTGCAGCTAATTAATGGATTGGTTCAAGGTGGAATCTACGCACTTATTGCTGTTGGTTACACCATGGTGTATGGAATAATTCAGCTGATTAATTTCGCCCATGGCGAGATTTTCATGTTGGGTGCCTATTTTGCTCTAATTCTTGTTACAGCTACACCTCTTCCATTTTGGGCAGCTGTACTGTTGAGCATGGTTTTTTGTGCAGTGTTGGGAATGTTAATAGACTATATAGCATATCGTCCCCTTCGCAACGCGCCACGTTTATCCGCCTTGATTACCGCTATTGGTGTATCGTTAACACTCCTAAATCTCGCGCGGATGCTCTGGTCGTCACGCCAGCGAACATTTCCTGACGACTCAAAACCTGCTATATTCCAAAGTAAAATTGATTTAGAAACAGGTGAGGTTTTCAACGCTATCCCACTTCCCGATGGAGCCATTCTTCCTTACACAGATATTTTTATCATCTTGCTTGCAGTTGTGTTGATGTTTGCCTTAAACAGGTTAGTTCACCTGACGAAAATTGGCAAAGCAATGCGTGCTTGCGCCCAGAGTCCGGTGGCAGCAAATCTGATGGGCATCAAGACGAATCAGGTCATATCAGTAACATTTGCAATCGGTTCTGCCTTAGGTGCCGTTGCAGGAGTGATGGTGGGTTTACGGGAAGCAATTATGCCTACAATGGGTTACCATAAAGGAATTGCGGCTTTTGCCGCCGCAGTCCTTGGAGGCATAGGGAACATCACTGGCGCGATGCTTGGTGGCATCATAATTGGATTAGCTGAAGCCTTTGGAGGTGGATATATCTCTGGGGGGTATAAGTTAGCGTTTGCATATGTTATCATGATTGTCGTTATTCTTATTCGTCCATCCGGGCTTTTTGGGAAATCCACAGCTCAACGTGCCTAAATCTAAAATATCCATATCTATGTCATGCTTGAGTTTAATTAATGTCAAGGCATCATGCAAAATAAGTTAACACCGAAGAATATTATCCTTCTTCTCATCGTATGTTTTATACCCTTGCTTCTGTTTGGAATAGATTTGCTTGCCCGTCTTTTGTTCGATAACTTCGGTATTGATCTGCCTATTCCGGGCGCAAGTTCCATACTACGAATTCTCGCTTTGACAGGTCTCTATGTTTTGCTCGCCGTTGGACTTAATATAGTCTGTGGTTATACAGGATTGTTAGATCTTGGGTACGTTGGTTTCTATCTTGTAGGCGGATATACCGTGGGGCTTTTGATGACTCGTTTTGGATTTAGTTATTGGATAGCTCTACCGCTTGCTGTATTGAATGGTGCATTTTGGGGGTTGCTGAGAGGGGTGCCTACCTTACGCCTCACTGGAGATTATTTCGCGATAGTAACATTCGGGTTTGCAGAATTGTTATACCAAATCGTTAAGAATGAAGAATGGCTGATAGGGAATGTGAACGGTATGGTCAACGACATTCCGCGAGCATCAATTTTCGGGATAGAACTTGATCAAAATTTGTACCATTATTACCATATTCTCATCTTGATCGCATTAGTAGTTTTCGTTTCCTATCGATTACAGCATTCTCGCGTTGGAAGAGCGTGGGTAGCCATCCGGGAAGATGAACAAGCAGCTGAGAGTATGGGTATCAATATTAGTCGATATAAGTCACTTGCCTTTGCAGTTAGCGCAGCTATTGGTGCCCTTGGCGGAGCCTTTTTTACACAACTTCAGTCTAATCTAGCCGTAGAAGTATTTGAATTTTGGGAATCCATTCTAATTCTATGCATGGTCGTTCTCGGTGGAATGGGAAATATTAGAGGGGCTATAATAGGTGGGGTTATTATTGGTTCTTTAGGCGAAGTCTTACGTATCGTTCTCGGCTTTAACCCTCAACTTGCGGATGCACGGTTTCTCATCTTTGGAATTATCTTAATATTATTAATGCGTTATCGTCCCGATGGATTGGTTTTTAGAAAAACATGAGCACACATTAAATAAGGTCAAGTACATAAAAACTGTCCTTCAACCCATCTTACTTGAACTATCCTCCTTCCCGTTTTTCCATTTTAGAAAAACATGAGCACACATTAAATAAGGTCAAGTACATAAAAACTGTCCTTCAACCCATCTTACTTGAACTATCCTCCTTCCCGTTTTTCCATTTCTGAATAAGCATTTCTCCCACTAAAAGAATCAGTGCCAACCCCGCAAACCACTGAAACCTGTCTTGATATTCACCATCAGAACGCACTCTAAATTTCTGCTTTTCAAGTTGTGCCAAGTCTGTCGTTAACTGAGCGATACCTTCGTCTGCATGATAATAGTTACCATTCCCTTCTTTGGCAATTTCGCGTAAACCTACCTCATTTAGTGCGGTTAGCACCAGTTGTCCATCCACATTTCGTTTGTAACTCGCGCTTTCAACAGGAAGAGGTATCGGTACAGGTTTTTCAGAGTTTCCAACACCAATGCAATAGATATGTACACCTTCTCTCTTAGCTGCTTTTGCTGCTTCAATAGCATCACCACCGTAGTCCTCCCCGTCTGTGAAAAGAATCAATACTTTCTGTCCGATGAAATTACTATTTTTTGTTAACTCGCTCCTATCTGAAATAAATCGGTCAGTTGCTACTTCAATAGCGTTGCCGATATGTGTGCCTCTATGCGCAAGTGTTTCTGGAATCAACGATGCTAAAAATTCTCTTAACGTTTTTACATCGTTTGTCAATGGACATACGACAACACTTGCTTCAGCAAAGTAGAGTAGACCAACTCGGTCACCTTTAAGCTGCTCCAGTAAAGAAAACATAATATCTTTTGCTTGAGTTAATCGTCGGACAGAGTTGTCATCTATGGCAAGCATACTCGTAGAAATATCCATCACAAGCATGACATCTAATCTTTCAGCGACAGTTTCAGGTTTAACACCCCACTGCGGATGCGCGATTGCAATAGCCATAAGCAGGTAACTCAGCATCAACAGCACTGCTTGAATTTTGTGTCGTTTTAGATGTGTCGCACGGACGTTGCTTTGGAAAAGCAGCATCGCCTTCCGCTTCATTTGCAATCCAAAAAGAAGCAGTAGAATTAAAATAGGCAATCCGATCCATAAGAAAAAGATGAACTCCGGATTGCCGAAACGAAACCAATTCATGTTCTATAAGCCAAAATTTGGACAAAATCTCTTACAAATTATGATTTAACCAATGAATGCGATGTTTATACTTTTTAACTTCTGCTTTAACCCTCTCCTGATCCCAATTGTTCCTTTTGCCCAAGAATTGCGCTATTTCTGGTGCTATGTCCAAGCCTTGTCCCTGTGTCCATCCAATGCGGGTGCGTCTCCATAACAAGTCTTCTAAAGTTATTGCCATTTCTCCCCAATAAGCATAGAGGATTTCTGCCTTCATAAATGGAAGTGTCTTAGTTATAGGTTCAGCAAGTGTCGCATCCTCACCAACGAATTCTTGAATGGTCTGATATCCTTTGTTTCCATACCGTTGAATAAGTCGCTCCTTATCAACTAAATGCGTGCCTCCTTTGCCAGTGTTATACCTGTTAAGTTCATTTGGTGTGGCACTTGGCAATGGACAGACAGCGGTTTTACAAACACGAGGAACACTTAAAGATTCTGCCAAATAGTCTACCGTTTCCTCAGCGATGAGACGGTGTGTCGTCAGTTTTCCACCATAAACATATAAAATGCCGCTTGGACTTTCAGTGATTATATGTTCTCTTGAAACGAAATTACGACCACCGTTTTCCTGTTTTGAATGGTTGGGAGCGATGAGAGGACGTATTCCAGCATAAGTACCGATAATTGAGCTGCGATCCAGCGACATACTTGGGAAAACCCGTTGTGCTTCGGAAAGTAAATACGCTACCTCTTTTGCGGAGGGACGAGCAGACTCCGGTCCATTCTCTGGTGTCGTTTCTGTTGTGCCAACAATAGAGGTATTGTGCTCACCGGGCAAAATAAAAATCGCTCGCTGTTTTTCATTGTACGACTTTTCCGCATGTGTTAATGTCACGATACCGTGCTGATTTGGTGTGTTTCCTGCAAGGCAACGTGGCAAGATAAGATGAATTCCTTTAGCATTTTCGGTTACCAATCGAGGGGCACCATCGTAGCTGGGATCTTTACACCATAACTGATCGGTCCACGGACCTGTCGTAGAGACGATTTTGCGTGCAGCGATCTCAAAACAGTCGCCTGAAATGGTATCTTTAGCTGTTATGCGATGCATTGGATTTGACGCATCCGGTTGGGCAATAAAATCAAGAAACTGGACGTAGTTAGTGACGATGCCACCATTTAAATGGGCATCCTTGAGAGTTGCTAAAGTTAATCTTGCGTCATCAACAGTACTATCCCAGAGTACTACACAGCCCTTAAGTCCGTTTGTAGCGACAGAACCAACTACGGTTTGTATTTTATGTATATCAAGAAGTAATTTCGCTTTTTCTGTTGTATCCGATTTCGACAGGTGATTATAGTATTGGGCAGCAAGCCGAATCCCGGTAAGTGGATACGGGTCCCCTTTGTAACGAAGGATCGCTATCGGTATAGGTTTAACAAGATTCGGAGCTATGTGAAGCAGGATTTCCCGTTCCTTGCGTGCTTGTTTCACAAGAGCAATATCGCGTTTGGCAAGATATCGAAACCCACCGTGAATAAGTTGGGAACTTGCACCGCTCGTGCCGCTGGCGAAATCACCTTGCTCAATTAGGCCTGCTCTGATTCCTCCATTTAAGGTGAGGTCTCGAATTAAACCTGCACCGACGATGCCACCGCCAATAACTAACACATCTAACGGTTCCGTCTTTAAGGTTTTTATATTTTGGGTTCGAGTTTGGTTTGAAAATTCTATTGACATTTTAAAGTATTTTATACCTTATCATTTTTCAGGGTATTTGCTAACAGGTCCGCATGCTTGGAAATTTTACGAATTGCTATCAATATCTGTTCTGCTGCCTTTGGAACAGGTTTCGTCAAGAGTGGTAAAAATACTAATTGTGAGCACACTTTTTCAGTGACGGGTAGGTCTCCAGCGATGTACCCTTCATAATCTCCTCCCATTTCAGATGTACAGAGAGATCCTCGTCCATTTGTAAAGACATCAAGTCCCTCCATAAAGAGTGGAAGGGTATGAAGTAGTGGATAAGGGTTACTATTTGTTGGCAAACTCCCAGAAAAAACAGGTACGCCGTCACCGACCATCAGCGGATAAGGGTTATTATTTGCCAAGACACCCTCTTTCCGTAGCGCGTGGGCAAACATTGGCGCCGATAAGCCGTGCATCTCTTCCTCGCGGTAATGGATAGGAAATCCAAAGAATGCCGCTGGCTCCGTACCTGCATACCGCTCAACAGAACTTACACCAGGAATATCTTGCAATCCATCTCTGATTTCTTCAATATATGCACGACGGTTTGCGTTGAGATCATCAAGTTTTTGTAACTGCACGGAAGCGATGCCGATAGCCAACGGATGCGCTCGATATTTTACACCTAATCCCATAGGTGGGAGATGTGTGTAGTTAAGTGCAGAAGGATCCAAAACAGGGTCGCCAATACTATTTATAGCACGATTGACTTGCCCCAATAAACAGGCACGTTCAAAAACCGTGATGTCATTCGTGGCGAGCATGCCGCCTTCACCCGCACTTACTGCTTTACTCCCTTGCAAACTCCATGCCCCTGCATGTCCGATACTGCCACACGGCTTGCCTTTGTATGATGCCCCATGTGCGTGTGAGCAGTCTTCTATCACAGGAACACCGGTTTCTTCACTGAGTGCCATTAAAGCGTCCATATCACACACGTTACCCCACAAATGTACTGCGACAATCGCTTTTGTCCGCGTTGTAACGCGTTGTCGGACATCATCAACATCAATCACTAACGTTCTGGGATCAACTTCACAAAAAACAGGTCTTGCATTTAGCATGAGTGCAGGCGTTATAGAACCCATCCATGTATAGGTCGGACAGATAACTTCATCACCAGGACCTACCCCGAGTCCAAACATTGCACTATGTAGTGCAGCAGTGCCGTTGCTAAGACTCATAGCGAATTGGGTTTGATGGCGTTCACGCCAAGTTCGCTCAAATTCCTGAACAACGGAAGACCCACTGGACAGTTCATTTCGTAACGTCATTTCATAGGCTATCTGTGCCTCTGCTTCTTTTATTTGCTTCCATTGATCCAGTTTTGGAAAAGGGGTTTCTTCTGAAATTTCAAAGACTGGTTTTCCACCTAAAATCGCGGGAAGGGTTTTTCTATCAATCTCAGTGTTAGAAAGATGCTTGTTTTTCATTGTAATTTGCCTGTGCTTGATTTGTGGGGTTTCCTAATTCAGTAAATAAGAGAACTCGTTCTATGATTCCCGACTATTAGTGATTTCGTCGCAATTCGGAGATCGCTCCCGCCAAATGCCAAAAGCGCATTTGGTGTTGATTTGGCTGAATCATGCGGAATCATGTAGAATGCCATACGGGGAATGCCTAAAGGCATTCATACCGTTGATTTGGCGCATTCTACCACGCGCATTCAGCGTTGATTCACAGAATATATGTGAACTTATTTACAGAATTTACTAAAAATTAAACGGGAATATCAGTGAAAATCTAAAGTGCTGGTTGACCACAACCCTACAAATCAAAGATTGGAATATATTTATTTGAATACACGTATTCGGATTTCAATTTGAGATTAGTGGAAAATCCAAAACAATTGCCTTAATGTCAAGCCTGTGTTATACTAACAGCACTCGTTAACTTGATAAATAGGAAACGTAATAAGTCCTAACCAAGTTTACATCCTACATAATATCATGTTCGCGATAAACTGTCAATTTTTTGTGATTTAGCCTCCACATTTCTGAGAAGATTTTGAATATCCGCCAATCTTTCACTACGTCCTTCAACGGTCTCATTGTTCAGATTCGACAATTGATTCGTAACCTTTTGCTGCCGCTACTTGCTATCTGCGTTTTTTTTCTTTTATGCGGGGTTGTGCTAATCCTGAGAGGGCAGAATCTATGGGAGTTTTATACGACAATCTTTATCAGTGGGTTTTCCAGTTTTGATGAAGTCGGTAGTGTATTATTTAATGCGACACCACTTATTTTCACCGGACTTGCTGTTGCAATTGGATATAAGGGCGGATTGTTTAATATCGGTTGCGAAGGACAACTCTATGTTGCAGCCTTTGCAGCAACGTGGATGGGCTTGCATCTGAACCTTCATTCTGTTCTATTAGTGTCGCTGTGCATTGGAACCGCAATGATTACAGGCGCTTTTTGGGGAGCGGTTCCCGGATACTTAAAGGCGAAATTCGGAGCGCATGAAGTTATCAACACAATTATGATGAACTTCATAGCGTTTGCCCTTACGAATTTCCTTGTCACATCTGTATACAGAGAACCCAATCAGATGATCCCACAAACGTCTCAAATCCATGAAGCTGCAAGACTGCCGCGTTTAGCAGGTGTCTTAACTTTTCTTCCACAAAGCAACCTGCTAAATACCAGCTTTTTACTCGCGTGTGCTTGTGTAATTTTATGTTATATCTTTTTAAAGTATACCCGATGGGGGTACGAGCTGCGCTTAGTAGGTAACGCGCCAGAAGTTGCTGAATATGGTGGGATAAACCCGCGCGCCGTGACTGTATGGGTAATGGCGCTGAGCGGCGCGATTGCTGGGTTGGCAGGTGTCGCTGAAGTAATGGGGTATCGATATCGGTTTTTGGATAACTTTTCATCTGGGTGGGGATTCACAGGAATTGCAGTTGCTCTCTTAGGCAGAAATCATCCGTTTGGTGTATTTGCAGCTGCATTGTTATTTGGCTTACTTAATAAAGTTGCCTTGGATATAGAACTTATATTAGAAGTGCCGCGCGGTTTATTTCTTGCCGGTCAAGGATTACTGATTATCGGATTGGTCTGCATGGAAGGCATTTCAAAGAGAAATAACGAATGATTTTAGATTTGATTCCAAGCACATTGCGAATGACAACACCACTCGGTTTTGCAGCGCTTGGCGGAATCTATTCCGAACGTTCGGGCATTATTAATATTGCCCTTGAGGGTATGATGCTCATCGGGGCGTACGGCTATGTGGTTGGGGCGCAAACATCAGGTTCGGCTTGGATTGGATTGTCCGTTGGCATCGGTTTAGGGGTTGTAATAGCCTTGTTACATGCTATTGCCACAATTACTTTCCATGCTGAACAAATTGTCACGGGTATTGCGATAAACATTTTGGCGTTAGGCATTACAGAGTATCTCATCCCTACCACTGATAGGGTGCCAGGGCTACCAGAGATGGATTTGCCATTCATTGGTTCCTACAGTATTCTTGTGTATCTGCTCCCTATATTGATGGTAGCGAGCCATATCCTGCTTTTCAAAACGCCGTGGGGTTTGCGGTTACGTGCTGCCGGAGAGTCTACCGAAGCACTCAAAACACTCAGTTTAAGTCGTGCAAAGTGGCAGTATTTTGGTGTAATAATGAGTGGTGTCTTTGCAGCGACTGGCGGTTGTTTCCTTACATCTGAAGTCCATTATTTTACAGAAGGCATTTCCGCCGGCCGAGGATACGTGGCACTTGCCGCTGTTATCTTCGGAAAATGGCGTCCACTTTATGGTGTTGCTGCGTGTTTACTCTTTGGATTCGCTTCCTCTTTAGAACTTGCTAATCAGTGGCAAATTCCGCATCAATTGTTCAGCAGTTTCCCTCATATTTTAACAATGGTTGTCCTTGCAGGATTTGTTGGGAGATCGCGTCCGCCGGCAGCACTGGGAAAGATGGAATCCTAAACGAGTTGCATAGGGATTTCTTAACTCCCCTCATCTGTCAGTTCATAATAGCCAGCATGTCTGTTATAGTATCCATAGGATTTGGCGTGCTTTGGACTTATCATATTGCATAACACACCGATACCTTTTGATGGCAAAACTTCCTTAAGATGTTTTATCCCTGTCAGGACATCAAAACGTTTAGTTTTCGTAATGTCAAACACATAAACGACAGCATCAACGATAGTCGCCAAAATAACCGGGTCCGCTACTGCACGCACAGGCGGGGAATCAATCACTATTACATCGTATTCAGATTTCACCAGTTCCAACCATTGCGTCATCATATCTGAATTTAATAACTCAATAGGATTTGGTGGAACAGTGCCACCCGGCACAAGGTGCAAATTGGGAATACCAGTCTGCCTCACTGTTGACTGAAAGACATCATAACTGTTTTCGGTATTTATACTGATGAGTGCTTCGCTCAACCCCGGTTTACGGGTGTCACTGTGCGTAACCACCGAAGGGTCGTCGGGGGCATCTTCACCTTGAGACATTATCTGAAGAAGTTGTTCTGTGGGAAAAAATGTGTGTTGCGAAGGTCTACGCATATCCGCATCTATGAGTAGGACCTTGTTACCTTTTTGCGCAAGCGCAGCAGCGAGATTGGAAGAAACAGTACTCTTCCCTTCTCCACGGGTAGAACTTGTCACAAGAACAGTTTTCAATCCACCACCAAGATTAAGAAATGGTAGTTTCGCTACAAGCACCCTAAACGCTTCTGCTGTTCTGGAGTTAGGTGCGTCATTTACAATGAGAGGAATTCGATAAGCACTCCGTTTCTTAATGGAGGGAATAACACCGAGAAAACTCGGTGGTTCCGGCAGCGAATCTAATTGGCGGACAGAATCTTCTAATCGCAAATATGTGTCTTTGAAGTAATTTTTGGCAACTGCAAATGTAAGACCGAGTAGTCCTCCAAGCATTGCCCCTAAAACAAGATTCAATTTCATCCGAGGCTTGATAGGTTCTTCTGGGACGCGCGCTTGATCTAATACCTTAAGACTATCTGTACGGGCTTCAGCGACAATTTGTGACTCCTGTATTTTCGCTTCTAAGGCTATAACTTGCGTGTTGTGAATTTCAACGTCGCGTTTGAGGCGAAACATATCCAGATGCTCATCTGACCAATCTCCAAGTTTTTTGATTTCTTGTTTGATTTTGGCAGAAACCTCTACTTTTTGCTTTTCAAGACTCTTAATAGCAGCCTGTGCCTCATTGACCTTTTCAGAAACGGCTTGGTGTAACGGGTTAAAAGAGGATGTTGTACTGATAATTTCTTTTTCTTCATTTTCAAGTAGTGCCTTCGTCTCTTTAATTTTTTCATCTAAAGAAGTTATTTCAGGATGTTTTACGTCTCCATATTTTCCGATAAGTGCCTTTCTATCAATCTCAGATTCGTTTAAATTGTCTTGCAGTTTAGAATATGAAGGGTTTTTTGTTTTCGTTTCTGAGATAAGATTTTCTTCAATTTTACCAAGTTCATCCTTATAAGCAATAAGCCTTAATTCAGCATCAACCAATTGACTCGTCAATTGGTTTTCATTCAACTGTAGTGCGACAATAAGTTGTGCTTGTGTTGCCCCTTCTGTATTTAAAGTTAACTCAGGATTTGCTTGCTGGAAATCAAAGAGCTGTTTTTCAGATGTTTCCAGGTTTTGTTTTGCTTCCGCCAACATTGCTTGTGGAAGAGGTTTTTCCCACCATTGCATATTTTCCGTTTTCTCTGCATCAACAACTTGGATGAGTACAGCGGCAATTCTGTTACATAACATCTGCGCATACTCTGGGTCCTGCTGTTTCACTGTGAGAGTAATAACGTTGCCATCCTGGGCCTCTTCAACCTTTAACTTTTCATCAATAAGCGTTTTGATGAAATAGTCTTTCCACTCAGTATCAGTGAGTTCACCTTGTTCAGTTATGGTTGAATCCAATTCAATATTCAGAAAATTTGCCAACCATCTCACTGTGTCACCTCGGTGAATTGGTTGTGGTTTCAACAGTTCTTCATCTATTAGTTGGCTAACCGTTGGCGCAATCACTAAGTCTCGGGATTGCATCAAAGTCGCGTAAGTACCTAATGATGCACCTTTAAGGAATCCCGATAGTGGAAACTGTGAAAGTAATGAAGATGCGGATTGGTCATCAAGGATACGAAGTGTAGTTTCGGATTGATAAACTGGTGGTGTGAAATCGGTTACGAGGAATGCACCAAAGACACAAAGTAAAAAAATTGTAAGAACACTCCATTTATTCCGGAAAAGTATCCAAAAATAGTCTGATAATCGAATTTCTGTAATTTGTTCAAGTTGTCGATCAGTTGTTTCTGGCATATCAACCTTATCCTCGTTTTCCATGAATACACCCTAATGGACAGTCCATTCTAAAATTATAGGCAATAGTCGGGAATCGGAGTTCCCTCCTACAATAGATAAGATTTCTGTAGGAGCGATCTCCGAATCGCGACCTATAATATAAATGTAGACTAAACACTAAGGAAATAAGAAAGGATAAAAATGGAATAGAGAACATATATTTTCTTTCTCGTCTTTCTTCTATCTGTATCTTAACCAAACACTTACGACTAAGTTTGTCAGCGAAGCAGCGAAACTCAAAACTCGCCAATCAATCCGGGTTCGTTCTAATATCCGCAGTTGATCATTTGGGTGAAGATAAACTTCTGACTGAGCCAGATTAAAGTCAAGTTCTTCTTGTGTTCCATCTGCCCGTGTAAGGATACATTTTTTAGGGTTGGCTTTCTCCTCGTCTAATCCACCTGCCATTGCCACAGCATCTCTCAAAAGTATTGGCTCAGTAATTACATATTGACTTGGCTTATCTACTGCCCCAACAACGCTAACTTTGGCTTCAGCCAAGGGAATGTATAAAGTATCCCCTGGTGCCAACATGGCTCTAACGTCTTGAGAAGTGAGATCTACGGGTGTATTTCCTGCATCGGTGATAATCTCAGCCTTTTTTAAATTGGCAAAATCTGATCTGGAACCGCCTGCAAGCTTGAGTGCTTGGTCAGCAGGAATCTGCTCATTCGTAATTGGATAAAAGCCGGGAGTTATGACTGCTCCAATTACGCGAATCCGTCGTTGTGCATAAATGGAAGGCACAATGACAATATCGTAATCTTTCAAAGGAATATCAACACCGTCCGTTTTGACATGCTCTTCGAAATTCACGGTTTTAAAAACCTTACCGTCCCGCCAGACTGTAATTTTGGTTAGATCCGCCAGTTCATAATTAATTCCTGCCGCCGCCAAAGCATGCATCAAATAAACTTGTCCTGTTTCAAAGATATGCATGTTTCCTCTCGGTCTCTGATCAACTGCTCCGAAAACCAAAATGTGTCGTTTGGGTTGCATGAGTGTAACAAACACGCGAGCACTCGGAAGTTTCTTGGAGAAAACCCGTTGCATCTCTGCTTCAAGTTCCGAAACCGTTACATCTGTTGCTTTGATTAGTCCGATGAGTGGATAGGAGATATAACCATCCGGCTGAACCGGAATGGGAACGCGGTCTTTAGTATATTCAGGGTAGCCTTCAACAGTAACAACAATACTATCTCCAATTTGCAATTTATAAGTGGATGTTTCTGGGAACTGTGAACTTTTGGTCACAATGTTTTCATCAGAGGTTTCCTCAGCAAAAACAAATGGAGAGAAACTTTGTAATCCTAAAATTATCAGGGGAAGAAATAGAAAACGTAAAAACGTGTTCATAAATTTTACATAACCTTTTTTACTTTCTTGGAGTACATCTTGAGTAATCTTATATTGGTGTTTTTGGCATTTACATTCTTTATTTCATTCGTCGCGCAAACTTTCAGCAATACAGCGTTTTTCAGTATAAAATGTTCCTTAAATGATTGCTAAAGAATTTTAGCAGGAATAGAGCAAAGATTCAAGAGAAAATAGGAAACTACTAAGATATTCAACCTTGATTTACATTCCAATTCAACAGAATTTCAGGGTTTATCTCATTTCTATTGAATCGGTCTTATGATTTTTTTTGATTAGCAGTTTTTCGTCAGTCTTTGTTTATCTTGTTTGTTGTAATCGGTTTTGTTTTTCTTCAAGAAATTTTGGAAAAGTTACACATATTTGGTTGAGAATGTTTCAGAGGCATTCAATTGTCTATATATTATCCGTTTGAGTTATGAAGTAGCAATTCGTTGATGCTATGACCGCAATGTGGAAATTGCTGCTACTCAAAAGTTACCATTTGGTAACTTTTTTGATACCGTGGCAACTTTTTGAAAATTGCCCTAAACTCAGTCTGTGACTGGGTTTAGAAAGTATTTTTTATTAAGGTATTAATTTTGAATTCCGGACTTTCCGGCTTTGACGATTTTTCAATAATTATGGCGAAATTGGTATATTTTTCAGCGACATACTCGGTTTTCAGTGCGCTTCCAATTTGTTGGATTCTCTGCCGTTTTTTGTCAAGTAATTTCAACATTCTCATAGGGTTATTCAGTTTTAAGAGTTTACCGTTATTGAGGTTTACTAAAAGTTAATATCCAAGGGTGGTAGGTGCGGTTTCCGAACCGCACCATAGGCGTCAATTTAAGAAAAGAATTATGCACTGAATGCCCAGGCCGGTGAATCAACGCCAAATGCGCGTTTGGCATTTGGCGGGTTCGGTTTGCAACCGAACCGGATCCTACGCAGAAACCTCCACCTATCCTGTCCACTAAGCAGTGCTGCTTAACAAAACACCCAGGATTCGCCTGGGCTCGGTCCGGTTCGGTTACAAACCGAACCTACCGGGCCTGGATGCACGCTAAATTGACGCTTATGGTGCGGTTTCCGAACCGCACCGCATCTTACAAGGAAAGTCAATAGAAGGTCTTTGCTCTAAATTCGGTGCGGTTAGAAACCGCACCTACCGTTCTGGGGTATATAGCAGATGTTAAAAATTCGTCCGAAAAACCAAAAACTGAATAACCCTGACATTCTCACCTAACCTGTTTTGCTCAAGATTTTTGGTCTGGTTCTATTAGTGTTTAGGACCGTTTTTGTTTTTCTAACTGATATTATACCCTTGTAATAGGTGATAGTCAGAAGTTTTGTTATTGCCGGACAATAGATATCCAATATATTTACAATAAGTTTGTTGAAAAAATTGGGTTGACGCGTTTTTTGAATTTTGGTTGAATGCGTATTATGTTTTCCGCATCTCGGCGGATGGTGAGTTTTGGAGTTTTGGTACGGAAGAAATCATGGGAGAATTGAATGGCTTTGGAGAATGTTTGTTGCTTTAACATATTGAGTTATGCTAATATAATCTTGTGAATTTAAAAAATGTCTTTACTCAAATGAAAAATAAAAAGGTGATGATAATCGGAGACATCATTGTGGATGAGTACATCTGGGGTGATGTAGACCGAATTTCGCCTGAAGCACCGGTTCCAGTATTTGAAATGGCTGCAGAAAGATCGGGCTGTGGCGGTGCTGCTAACGTTGCACAAAATATTGTCAGTTTAGGTGGCAAAGCGGAATTGGTCGGTGTGATTGGAAAAGACAGAGATGGCGAAAAACTGATCCAAATGCTAAAACATACAGGTGTTGGTACCACTGACATCTGTGTAGATGTCCAACGCCCCACAAGCAAAAAAACTCGCGTGATTGTTAGTGCTGTTGCCACTGATTCGTCACAGCGAAGTTTAGACAGTCCTGAAACTTCGTTTTTCCATCAAGGACACCATCTACTTCGGATTGATAGGGAATCTAAGCAGGAGATCAGTGTTTTAATAAAAGAACGTCTAATGAGTGCTATCATATCTCAGATGGCAGAGAGCGATGCCATCATTTTCGCTGACTATGATAAGGGGGTTGTCAGTGCTGAGTTGATAAAGGCAGTTATAATGCATGCCAAACCTCATGGCATACCGATTATCGTTGACCCAAAACAGAATAATTTTTGGCATTACCAAGGCGTGACAGCGTTTACGCCGAACCATAAAGAAGCAGGAATGGCTGTCCAGCAAGAAATTACTGATGTGTCACACCTAATTGCTATAGGTGAAAAGATTTTGGATCAGTTATCGCTGAAAGTGTTATTAATTACGCGTGAGGAAGAAGGAATGTCTCTATTTACGCGTGATTCCGATGGCACCCTACAAGTAGAACACCTACCATCCCAGACAAAAGAAGTGGCGGATGTGACAGGAGCAGGAGATACGGTGGCTGCTGTTTTTACACTTGCGCTTGCGGCACAAGTCGGTTACCACAGTGCTGCCGAACTCTCAAGCCTTGCAGGAGGCGTTGTGGTCGGGAAAATGGGGTGCGCAACTGTTACTCCAGAAGAATTACATCTGGCTATAGACACATTGCCCGAAACAAAACATTAATACCAATTTTGCTGAATATCTAAATCTCACTGAATAACCGCATTGGTGATACAGCATGAAAACTGTCTTTCTTGACCGGGATGGCGTTATAAATAAAAATCCACCAGACTACGGCTATGTCTGCAACTGGACAGAATTTGCCTTTCTCCCGAATGCGTTGGCAGCGATTCGAGACTTAACCCATAATGGTTATCGTATTATTGTGGTAACCAATCAAGCGGGAATTGGCAAAGGAATTTATACCGAACAGCATTTAGCTGATATTCATTGTCGGATGCTTGCTGAAATTGAGGAAGCAGGGGGACAGATATGTAAAGTTTACTATTGTCCACACCGTCCAGAAGCAGGATGCGGATGCCGAAAGCCGGAACCGGGTATGTTAATTCAAGCCGCACGCGAACACGATATTGACGTGTCAAATACATTTTTCATTGGGGATTCAATTACAGATATTCAGGCAGCTCAAAGTGCTGGGGCATCACCGATACTCGTTTTAACAGGACATGGACGCGATTCCTATAACCGCTATACCAGTTCTGATTCAATTACCAAAATATCTAAGCCAGATAGAATCTTCACAAACCTTTATACTGCTTCACGTTGGCTAATTCAATGTTGAGTCTGCAATGAAATATAGTTTTTCAAGCATTCAATTTCAATTTTAATTTATGATGTTAATAAAGAAAATAGAATCTTGCACTGCACAAGCCGGCGTAATCGGGCTTGGGTATGTCGGGTTATCCCTTATGGTTGCTATTGCAGATGCGGGTTTCAAAGTCACTGGGATTGACATCAATCCAGAAAAGATAGAACGACTGAAACGCGGTATTTCTGATGTTCCTGATGTTCCTGATACTATCCTCGGTCCGCTGATTGCGTCAGGACAAATTCAGGTCACAACAGATTATAGTGTTTTGAGCGAACTGGATACCATCAACATTTGCGTGCCAACCCCTTTGAATGAAAACAAGACACCGAATATGCAATTTATCACCGATGCAGTCGAGCAAATTGCCCAACACCTACATTCCGAACAACTGATAATTCTTGAAAGCACAACCTATCCTGGTACGACAGAAGAAATTGTGCTTCCAAAACTCCAACCCAACGTCAGCAAAACAAAACTTAAAACCGACTGCAACACCAACTCTCCGAGTTTTAGTTCTGATTCCACTGAATCATTACAGGTAGGTCTCGATTTCTATCTCGCTTTTTCACCCGAACGAATTGAACCAGGGAATAGTACATACCTTATGACAAATACGCCCAAAATTGTCGGTGGTGTTACGCCAAAATGCACCCAAGTTGCCAAGACTTTTTACGAGCAATTTATCAATAAAATCTATACTGTCTCATCTCCGCGAATAGCGGAAATGGTAAAATTGTTAGAAAATACATTTCGGAGTGTGAATATAGGATTAATAAATGAAGTTGCGCTTATATGCGATCGGATGGATTTAGATGTATGGGAAATTATTGATGCTGCTGCAACCAAACCCTTCGGATTTATGTCTTTCTATCCGGGGCCAGGACTTGGAGGACAATGCATACCGATTGATCCGCACTATCTTTCTTGGCAAGCGCGTAATTATAATTACCACGCTCGATTCATTGAACTTGCGAGTGAAATTAACAGCAGCATGCCTAAATATGTGCTTGACAAAGTTGTTCATGCCCTAAATATCCATCGAAAACCTATCAATGGCTCAAATGTCTTAATTTTAGGTGTAGCATACAAGAAAGACATCGGAGACATCCGTGAATCCCCCGCATTGGAAGTAATAAGATTAATGCTTGACAAAGGTACACATATTTTATATCATGATCCACATGTTTCAAAAATTGTTCTTGGAGAAGGGGAAACATACCATTCACAAACGCTAACATCCGCTTTAATAGAAAGTGTTGATTGCGTTGTAATTCTTACTGATCACAGCACTGTAGACTACGATTTGGTTGTAAAACACGCTGCAATCGTCGTTGATACGCGCAACGCAACCCGCAGCGTCCAGAATGGATCCAACAAGATAATCAAAATTTAAAGCCTTACATCAACCAAACAGATCGGTTTATTTTTTCAGTTTATTATTCAGTATTAGGAGGTATAACAATCACTCCTGAAATCTAAAACATATAAAGTTATCTAAACACAGTTCACACGCGAAAACTAATTTAGTCCATATTCTCTGTGTGAGTTAAATATTTCGGAGGACTCTCATGACAAAACCTAATCTAAAATTAAAGATACATCATGACCAATTTACATGGTTTCTTGCTATACTTTTAAATGAAAAAGAGATTTTCCAACTACTGAGACAAACCAACCCTGTCGTTGATACCGATAAGTTATATTCTTCTTCAAAACAGGAGTTGTTGAACAGGTTAACCAATGCTTTTTATAGACAATCCCAAATTGATGAAATTGTTGTCCAACACCTCTCACAAAAAGCGGAGGATGCGATCTCAAGAATTGGATACATGGTAGTTGACGAAATCCATACTTTTTTTAAATCTCCTGGTCCCCTGATTGAATCAGGCGAATTTGGTGAAGTGGTCTGGGCACTCTTAGCGGATACTCGGGAAGATGTGCACTCACATGGAATTCAATTATTAACAACAGCGTATGAAAACCACAAAGACCCTTCTGAAACAGATGCTGAGCAACGGTTCAGTGCTTTTCTTGATACTCCACAAGTGCCTTCCACAGAAATACAAGAGATTCAGACAAAATATACCAATGATTTAGACAGAGCACAGGAGAAGATTGACGGGCAAACCGGTGAAATTGAACATCTTAAAAGTGCTTTAGTTGATTTGCAAGCAGAATACACAGCGATTGAGAACAAAAATAAACAACTTGAGCAGCAATGCCAACACCTGCTTGAAGAAAATGAGTCTTGTAAAATAAAAGAAGACCTGTATCAGGAAAGTAAAGAGCAAATTGTTTTTCTAAAACAAGAAAATGAAAGTCTGCACGAAAAAACGACACAGTACGCGGAAACCAACACTTCCCTCATGAAATTAGAGTCTGAACACCAGCAGCTGCTGGCGAAATATGGGGATATCACAGCACAACTCGACGAACTGAGACAAATCAAAACAGCTAAGGAAAGTTTTATGGTTGAGCTAAAGTTAGTTGAAGAAGCCGTTTATAAGGAATTTCAAGCATTAGAACAACTAAAAGCTGATCTACAGAATCATTTTGATGTGATTGAGAAATCACATCAAACATCTCGAAATGCTCTCAACCAAATTCGGCAGACAGTAGATTATTTTGATGAATCTGATTTGGAGTCTACAAATCCAGAGAAGCAGACAGGGACGCAACCGCGGGTTGGTGTATTCGTTGATGTGCAAAATATGTTCTACGCTGCGAAGGATCAATTTGAACGCCGAGTTGATTACATTAAACTTCTTGACTTGATTGTTGGACCGCGACAACTCATTGCTGCCTACGTCTATATTGTTCAGATTCCCGAAATTAAACAAGGTAATTTCATCTCTCTATTAGAGCATAACGGCTATACAATTCGTAGTAAAGACTTACGCCTGCGTGGAGACGGTTCAGCAAAAGGTGATTGGGATGTCGGAATCGCTGTAGACGTAGTCTCTATGCTCGGAGTGTTAGATGTTGTTATTTTAGCAAGCGGAGACGGAGATTTCTGCCCGTTGGCTGAACTCATTAAACAGCAACATAAACGGATAGAGGTAGTCGCATTTGAGCATAACACGTCAATGGATTTACAAGCAATGGCAGACCAATTTTTCCCGATCGGAGAAGAATTGTTGATGTAATTGTAGACTCCAGCATAAGACTTTCGGAGAAAGAAGTTGCGTTGTGATACCACCCACTACCTAAAGGTAGGGGTTTCGGTTTCATCGCAAATGCGTTGTTTCCGTAGAAACAAACGACTTATTTTTGCTCCACCCGCAGGCTTTTATTCCGTATCAGAACGGTTTTATCGCGTTATGCGGGAGAAAAGAGCCACACGCGCTCTTTTCCAGCCTGCAATATATTGATAGCAGCGTTGATGTCTCTGTCGTGATGTGTGTGACAGGCTTGGCAAGTCCAATATCTATCCTTGAGTTGTATATCAGGATTTCTATGCCCGCAGTGATGGCAAGATTTTGTTGTGGGTTGCCATTTATCTGCTTTGGCAAGCACTTTGCCGTATTTGTCGCAAGCATAGTTGAGAATAAGAGAGAACTCACCGAAAGCATAATCGGATACTTTGCGACCCCATAGGCGTTTCATCGCATCAAGATTGAGGCTTTCAATCGCTATGCGGTCGTATTTGCGAACGAGACGTAACGCTAACTTGAAAAACCAGTCTCTCCGTTGATTTGCTATCTTCTTATAGACACGGCACAAGTGACGCTTTGCTTTATACCATCCATGCGAAAGGTATTGCTTGCGGGAAAGTGCCTTATGTGCGGAACGGATAGCCTTGAGACTTTTCTTATAGAACTCTGGAGACTTTATTTTTATCTCATCTGAAAGTGTCAGAAATGTGTTGAGCCCAAAATCTATACCTACTCTATTACCTGTTAGGCGTAGATTTTCTGGTGCTTCATAGTTATCACAAGTAAGAATAAGATAATAATCCCCAACATTATCGCGTTTGATCGTCACGACTTTGATACTGCCTGACCAATCGCGATGCTTCCAAAAGGTGAACCACTTTTTCAAACAACCGATATAAATACGATTAGCCTCTATTTTGTATCCTGCTTGTGTGTAAAGTCATAGAGTTGTATTTGTATTTCGGTTTTATGTGTGGTTTGCCCACTTTTTGAGTCGTTTTACCTGCTTGACGAGCTTTGATATTTTGGAAATACTTTTGGTAACCTTTATCAACCCGAAACACAACATCTTGAACAACTTGACTGGGTAGCTGCTTCCAATGTGGCTTTGTCCGTCTTTTCAACTTCGCAATATGAGCATTCATCGTATACGCAGATATATATTTACCAAAGAGGCGGTAATATCTTCTCTGTAGCCTAATAACGTGAACATGCACTTGGTGCAAATCGTCAAGCAAGTTGCCAAGTCGAATCGTATTAGACTGGCGAGAAAACTCGTATCTATATGTTTTCATGATTTGATGACTATATCATAAGGTGAGAGAAATGTAAAGACCATTTCAATAATAAACCAGAGGCATTCAATTCTCCAGTAATCACACATGCTACATAGATTTCTTCTTGTAGGAGCGATCTCCAAATCGCGACAAAACACAATGATAGTCGGGAATCCAAATCAACGGTATGAATGCGCGTATGGCATTCCCCGGAGTTCCCTCCTACAATATAATTAAATGGGAAAACTCGACAATTGAATGCCTCTGAATAATAAACCCCTTAGCCGTCTACATCCCGCAAGCTAAAGCATGGGGATTTGACGGAAGAACGTTAAATTTATGCTCTTTTCTGATTGTTCTGCAATGTCTGATTATCCACAGACGTATAGTTTCCCACGTGTGTCTATATCCTACTGCTTATTATCCTTTCTCCTTTTTGTGATCGTTCACCTCCCTATCGAAGCACAATGGCTGCCAACGGAAAATCTGCCGTTATGTACAGCTGAAAATGCACAACATTTCCCCGTGTTAACAAATGATGGTAAGGATGGTGTTATTGTCGCTTGGCGCGATGCGCGCAACGAAAACTACGACATTTATGCGCAACGGGTGAGTAGCAAAGGCGACATGCTTTGGACGCCTAACGGTATCGCTGTCTGTGATCAAGAAGCACCTCAAAGTAGTCCAGCCATTGTTTCTGATATGAATGGCGGAGCGATTATTGTTTGGGGAGATACGCGAAACGGCAATCAAGATAGTTACGCGCAGCACATTGATGCAAACGGCAAAAGACTGTGGAATCCCAATGGCGTTGAAGTGTGTACGGATGCAGCTTTACAAGATGATTTTACCGTCATTCCTGATGGAGAAGGCGGTGTGATTGTTGTCTGGGAGGATTGGCGTGCCGGTAACCAAGACATTTACGCCCAAAGAATTTCGGCTGAAGGAAAAGCGGTTTGGAAACAGAACGGCATTTCTGTTTTTAGTGGAGAAGGTGACCAATATGACCCCGCTTTAATCAGTGATGGAGAAGGCGGATTTATTGTTGTGTGGTGGGATATTAGTACGCCTGACTGGAACATCTTCGCGCAACAGATTGATAGTATGGGAAATACTGTATGGGATACAGTTAAACCTATTTGCACTGCACAGGGCAATCAAGGTAATCCAACTATCGTCAGTGATGGTAATGGTGGTGCATTCTGTATTTGGTCGGATTACCGAAACGACCCGAATTTTTTCACGCGCGCCCAACTTTATGCACAGCATATAGCGCCAGACGGGGCAGCCTTATGGCAAAAAGATGGTATACCGATTTGCGAACTGCCTGTCAATCAACAACAAGCAAATTGTGTCAGCGATGCTGAGGGGGGATTTATCGTTGTATGGTGGGATGATCGGGATATTTTTGCTGACATCTACGCTCAGCGCGTTAATGCCCAAGGTAAAATCTTATGGGATAAAGAGGGTGTGTCTGTTTGCACCGAAGGCGGTGTTCAACAAATTCCGATGCTTGTGTCTGATGGGGCAGGTGGTGCTATAGCATATTGGCTTGACTATCGTGAGGATTTCAGGGATACAACTGAAGATGCTATCTATGCACAACGGATTGGTGCCGATGGCGCACCGCTTTGGAAAAAGAATGGTGTGCCGGTTTGCGATGCAGACAAAGACCAGATTACACCGAGGGCAGTCTCTGCTGGTGTTGGAAGTGCCATTGTAGTTTGGAGTGATGCTCGCGGTGATGATTACGACATCTATATCCACCGTGTCCATTAATACAAACGTTGAATGTCTGTTGAACGGATTTGACAACCTCTGCCTTGCATGGTATTATAACTATAGTTTGGACAGTTTCTATCCGTTTCACGTTGCGTTTTCAACAGAAAGTCTATTTTTGCACGAGTTGCGAATATGAGTGGAAACCCAAGAAATGCTGCACGCCAGCGGCGTGCTATGTTTATAGAAGACGGGACGCACACATTCTTGCACTTCAGATGAAGATTAAAAAATAAATTCGCTAATTTTCTGTCCAATGCAAGTGTAAACCTCTGCTGGCGAGGTTTCCGAACCTCGCCACATTACCCAATTTATTTTTTAATCTTCATCTGGAGCAAAGAGGGTTTCCGTTTTGATTTGATAACATAAGAGATGAACTAATTTCTTATATCAACCCACGTCTGAAAAAATTGTCCAAACTATAGTCACGTTAAAATAAGCGTAAAAAATCTTTGAAGGAAGCAATCAGATGCCACACCCCAATGATCCACCGCCAGCGGTTGAATCCGACACACTGGCTCGTTTTCAAACTCCTGTGCTGTTGGTAACTTATGAAGGTAACAAAAAAGTGAATATCACCGGCATAGAGAAGTTCGATCTGTTGACGTCTGCAGGGACGATCCCGAAAATCAATATCGTTTTCAGTCTGCTGGTAGATGCGGCTGACAAGTTAGGTGCTGCTTTGTATATGAACAGGGAAATAGAAGCGTTAGAGCTGCGCACGCATAAGGATCCGAGGAAACGTAAGAAAGTGAGAGGTGTCCGCCCGATGCGCAAAATTGCGGGTAAGAAGGTCAAAGTGACAATGCGAAATGGACACGTGCTGTACGGTACCCCGATGGAATACAACCAATTCAACTTCACAATGCAGGTGAGAGAGCAGTTGGTGTTGGTGTATCGGCACGCGGTGTATGCAGTAGAAATTGTAGAAGAATCTTAGCAGGAGGCGTGTTGTTGTCTGCGTTTGTGTTCCACCTTTTAGAACGTGAGTTCGATAAAAGTTTGTGCTACAGCTGATTTCCCTATTTTAGAGTTTTAGATGGTGAAAACAGGGAAAAACACACACCTATACCCAAATTCAATTTTTTCGGTCACCCAGTTCACATTACTTTATTTTTCAACTCACATTATTACCATAAACGGTAAAAATTTCTTGCAAGGATAACTCCCATGTCAAATCTTTTTGAGATCCTACAAGAACGGGGTTTCGTTCAACAGTGTACGCATGCAGAGCAGGTTTCCCGTTTACTCTCTGCAAATCAAATAACATATTATGTTGGTTTCGATCCAACCGCAGATAGTCTTCATGCTGGCAGCCTTGTGCCAATTATGGCAATGGCGCATCTGCAACGTGGCGGACATAAACCAATTGCAATCATCGGCGGCGGCACAACAATGATTGGCGATCCGACAGATAAAACAGAGATGCGTTCAATGATCTCTGCTGAACAAATAGAAAAGAATGGTGTAAGCATTCTTAAACAATTACAGCGTTACCTTGATTTAGATGACTCCACAGGATTTTTTCTGAATAATGCTGAGTGGCTGCTTCCTCTAAATTATATTGAATTTCTTCGCGATATTGGAAAGCATTTTCGTGTCAATGAGATGATCAAAGTTGAAGGGTATCGGCAACGGCTTGAACGCGAAATGGGACTTTCATTTCTTGAATTTAATTACCAACTACTGCAGGCTTACGATTATTTGTGTCTTTTCCAAAAATACAATTGTGTTCTCCAACTCGGTGGTGATGACCAGTGGGGCAATATCCTTGCTGGAGTGGATCTGGTGCGTAGGATTGAGGGAAAACGCGTATACGGTCTGACCTTTCCATTACTTACAACCGCTGGTGGTGCCAAAATGGGAAAAACCGCTGGCGGTGCAGTCTGGCTTGATGCAAATAAGACTTCACCCTACCAATTTTACCAGTACTGGATTAACACGGATGACCGTGATGTTGAGCGGTTCTTAGCATATTTCACCTTCTTACCGATGGATGAGGTGAAGCGGCTTGGTAGCTTGGAACATGATGAAATCCGGGAAGCAAAATCTGTGCTTGCATACCAAGCAACGAAACTGGCACATGGAAAGGTTGAGGCAGACAAAGCACAGGAAACATCGCGAGCTGCATTTGGTGGTGGGGGGCTTGACCTTGAAGCGATGCCTACAACCACCATTTCAGGTGAAAGGCTTCACACAGGCATTCCGATAATGGAATTATTCCATGAAGTTGGCTTAGCCACTTCAAAAAGTGAAGCGCGCCGCCTTATTCAACAGGGGGGTGCCTATATCAATGAGAAGCAGTATAAGGTGATAGATACCGTCATTGATGCTAATCTGTTAGAGGAAAACGCGTTGCTTCTGCGTGCAGGGAAAAAGCGTTATCATCGCGTTGTGGTTGAAGAAGCGTAGGATAAATAGACACTTTCAGTCGACTGCTGGCGAGGTTTCCTAACCTCGCTAACTTTGCTGATCATTTTAGGAGAAGGAGCAGACATCATGTTACGGCGTTTCAGAGAACATATCCGAAAAGAAAAAGAAATGATAGCGGAGGCAAAAGCGGAGGCAAAAGCGGAAGTTTACAGAGAAATTGCAGCGTGGGATCGCAGACGAAGAGAGGCTGAAGCGCGGGGTGTGGAATTCAATGAACCACCACCGATACAAGAAAGCGATCAATCAAAAAAATAGTGTTATGTGCTTAGAATCTTCAGTTACGCTGAGGGGTGCTAATACTCAACGCAGGTATCCCGATAATGGAGTTATTTGATGAAGTTGGCTTAGCCACTTCAAAAAGTGAAGCGCGCCGCCTAATTCAACAGGGAGGTGCCTATATCAATGAGAAGCAGTATAAGGCTATAGATGTTGTCGTTGATGCCAATCTGTTAGAGGATAATGCGTTGCTTCTGCGCGCAGGAAAAAAACGTTATCATCGTGTTGTTCTTGAGGAAAGTCTGGAATAGATGGGCAATGCGCTCCCTATCAGAAAAAATTGGATTGACTAAAACTGTTTTGTCACAAAAGATAAAATCAATTAAAAACTTGACTTAACCTTTTAAAGTGTGTTATCATATTAAAAAGCAGTCTATTTTTTAAACGTTTCGTTTGGAATAACGTTTTATAAGGTAAGAAAACCGAAAAAGGCTTACAACCAAAGAAATTATTAAGGATTCTTTGTGATGCAGAAGTTGAAACACACGGCCACCTCTACAGTACTAACGAGTGGAACACTGTCCGCTCTCACATTTTTACGGGACTATTATTTTAGCCTTTGGGCGCTCTTTACGCTCGGGTTGTACCCGTTTTTGTACTACGGCGGTAGGTGGTGATAGTTTGTAAGCAATCATGAAAAAGTTTTAATTGATCTCATATATCACTACCCAGCGTCGATAACAATTCGATGTTGGGTTATTTTTTTTACTAATCATCAACATTGAC
Source organism: Candidatus Poribacteria bacterium (assembly GCA_965219695.1). Classification (GTDB taxonomy): domain Bacteria; phylum Poribacteria; class WGA-4E; order WGA-4E; family WGA-3G; genus MSPOR6. Next base: position 142,732 of record CBDCOJ010000032.1, read on the forward strand.
TTGAAACAGAGTTATTGTCGGAGGGAATTGATAACCATGGTAATCGTTACCAAAACGGATGCAACACCCGATCAGATTGACGCAATTGTCAAACGGATTGAGAGTGTAGGGTTGAAAGCACAGATTTCAACTGGCGAACAACGCACCGTCATCGGTGTAATAGGAGATAAAACATTGCTTGGCGATATTCCGATGGAGTCAATGTCTGGCGTTGAAAGGACGATGCCGATCACTGCCCCATATAAATTAGCAAGCCGCCAATTTCGGGATGAACCGACTGTTATCTCCACGAATGGGACTAAGATTGGGGGACGGAAGTTAGCAGTTATGGCGGGACCTTGTGCAGTAGAGAGTACTGAACAGATTGTAACTATTGCGAGACAGGTGAAAAAAGCAGGCGCTGGCTTTATTAGAGGTGGCGCGTTTAAACCTCGTACAGGTCCTTATAGTTTCCAAGGCTTCGGAACAGATGCATTGAAAATGCTTGTCGCCGCCAAAGAAGAAACCGGCTTGGGTATCGTCACAGAAGTTATGACTCCCAATGAAGTTGAACTTGTCGGGGAATATACAGATATATTTCAACTTGGTACACGGAATATGACAAACTTCTATCTGTTGCGTGAAGTGGGGCGTGCCCGCAAACCTGTTATTCTGAAACGGGGAATGGCTTCAACGATTGAGGAATGGTTACTTGCTGCAGAATATATACTTTCTGAAGGAAACCCAGATGTGATTTTATGTGAACGAGGAATCCGTACTTTTGAGACTCACACGCGCAATACACTTGATCTCAACGCAGTACCTGTTGTCCATGAATTAAGCCATTTGCCCATCGTCGTTGATCCGAGCCATGGTACCGGTATCCGCAGCTTGGTGTGCGATATGACAAAAGCATCCGTTGCCGCTGGGGCAGATGGACTATTATTGGAAGTACATCATGATCCAGACAATTCAATGACGGGTGATGGTGCACAGTCTCTGTTTCCTGATCAATTTGAGACACTCATACAAGAACTAAAACCGATTGCTATCGCTGTCGGACGGGAGATATAGGTAACAAGGCGAATTCTATATTGTGGTGAATTATAGAAATAAACAGATTTTTTCACCCTCGGTAGACGAGGCGGGGAACGCCTACAGGCGTTCATACCGTTGATTTCTTCCTAACCTCGCCAGTGTAAAGTGCATAGATAATTCTGAAATCTACCATAATTCCACTGTCAAAGTATGTACAATCCCTTCTAACAACGGACGGGTAATCCTTTGGAGGACACAACCGTGGACGATTTTGAAGCTAACCAAGAAAAGGTTTATATTTTTGATACAACACTCCGAGATGCGGAGCAAACTCCCGGAGCCGCTCTCGGCATTGAAGAAAAATTGGAGATTGCCAAGCACCTCGCTAAATTAAATGTTGATGTCATTGAAGCTGGTTTTCCAATTTCGTCACCGGGAGATTTTGATGCTGTTCAACGCATAGCAAACGAGGTTAAGGGACCCGAAATTTGTGCGCTTTCACGCGTTGTTGAAAAGGATATAACGGCAGCATGGAAAGCGATCCAGGATGCTCCCCGCGCACGTATCCATACATTTGTTGGCACATCAACTATCCACATGGAACGCATCACTCGCACAACGCCAGAGAGAACCCTTGAAATGGCGGTGGATGCGGTTGCTTATGCAAAGAGTTTGTGTGCTGACCATCCAGATGCAACCGTTGAGTTTTCGCCAATGGATGCGGGTAGAACGGAATTGGCATATCTGTACGAGGTGGTTGAAGCCACAATCGCTGCAGGTGCGAATGTTGTCAATATCCCTGAAACCGTCGGATGGACGGTACCTGCTGAATTTGGCGGTCTCATAGCAGGCATCAAAGAAAATGTCTCAAATATTGACGATGCCGTTATAAGTGTCCACTGTCATAACGATTTAGGGTTAGCAGTCGCAAATAGTCTAATTGCTATTGAGCAAGGCGCACGGCAGGTAGAGTGCACTATCAATGGGCTTGGGGAACGTGCTGGAAATACCTCACTTGAAGAGGTCGTCATGGCAATCCGCACCCGACGTGATTACTTTAAAGCGTATTACACCGATATTAACGCCAAAGAAATTGTGCCTATTAGCAGACGTGTGAGTCGCACGATGGGTATTCCGGTGCAGCCAAACAAAGCAATTGTCGGGGAAAACGCTTTTGCACACAGTTCAGGAATCCACCAAGATGGGATTATTAAGTCGCGCGTAACCTTTGAAATCATTGACCCGAAAGAAATCGGTTGGCATACAAGCCAAATAATTCTCAGCCCACGTTCTGGACGGAACGCCTTGAAACATCGTCTTAGTGAACTCGGATATGAATTGGATCAAGATCAGTTAGAGAAGGTTTACGAAAGATTCCTCCGCGTGGCAGATAAGAAAAAAGCAGTTCATGATGCCGATCTTGAGGCGATCATGAGCGACGAGATTCGTACCGTTCCTGCTACCTTTGAACTTGACTACATCCAAGTTGTCAGTGGAACGAAGATTTCACCAACAACCACCGTTGGTATCCGTACGGAAGAGGGAATAGTTGAGAACGCCTCTACTGGTGATGGTCCAGTTGACGCAGCTTTTAAGGCAATTAATCAAATCGTCAAAATCAAGCTGAACCTGATTGATTATCAGATACGTTCTGTGACAGAAGGTGAGGATGCAATCGGTGAAGTTACGCTGAAGGTGCAGGACAATGGGCACGTCATCACAGGAAACGGTGCAAGTACGGATATAATTGAGGCAAGTGCTAAGGCGTATATCCATGCTGTTAATAAACTCATTCAACTCCGCTCAGAGGGATAGTGTCCGTGTAAACACAATTTGATGGTAGGCGCGGTTTATAGTAAATTCTAAAAATACATACACACTTTCAGCACCCGGTAGGTGCGGTTTCCTAACCGCACCATAGGCGTCAATTTAGCGTGCATCCAGGCACGGTGAATCAACGCCAAATGCGCGTTTGGCATTTGGCGGGTTCGGTTTGTAACCGAACCTACCGTGCCCAGGCGAATCCTGGGTGTTTTGTTGAGCAGCACTGCTTAGTGGACAGGATAGGTGGAGGTTTCTGCGTAGGTTCCGGTTCGGTTACAAACCGAACCTACCGGCCTGGGGCATTCAGTGCATAATTCTTTTCTTAAATTGACGCTTATGGTGCGGTTTCCTAACCGCACCGATGCTGAGTGTATAAGTAATTACAGAATCTACTATAAAACCGCGCCTACAGTTTTATAAAACAATTATGGGTTTTACTACAATAGCGTAAGTTGAACCCCATCCAAGTCTCCCATTCCTGATACCACTTTAATCAAGTCTGTATTGTTCATGACACCTTCAACGTGCTCACCATTCTTGCCCCAACCAAAAAGCGGCACATTGCTCACAGTATGTCCGCCAGTCGTCCAAGAGATTTCCGGTACTTTCCCTTGCCCATTGTTTTTATGCACCCTCAGTCCACCCGTTTCATGGTCAGCGGTAACAAGGATTATAGTATCGTCATCCTCGGAAACCCGATCATAAACGGTCTGCACCGCTTTAGAAAACTCAATTGTCTCTAAAAGTTGGCGTTCAATATCGTTAGAATGTCCAGCATGATCAATACGTCCACCTTCCAAAAGCAAGAAAAATCCATTTTCGTCATTAGAGAGAAGGTCTAACGCTACGGTTGCCATTTCTGACAGATGTGGTAGGTTGTTAGGTCCATCAAACATATACGGGATATTGGTCTGTCCAAACTGTCCAGAAACAAAGGTTTCCGTATCGGTGTTGAGGGTAAGTAACTCTTCTCGATCCGTTACGACTGTATAACCAGCAGATTCGGCTTTCTCCTCTGTAATTCCATTGCCGCCACCTCCCAGCAGCACGTTGGGACGGGTAAGATGGAGGTAAGCATGTGCGATTTCAGCAAGGTTGTTACGTTGCGGATTATGTGCACCAAATGCGGCGGGAGTAGCGTGGGTAATGTAAGTGGTTGAGACGAGTCCTGTTCTTTTCCCTAATTCCTGAGAAATTTCAAGCAGTGTTTTCAACGGAGTTCCGCTACCGGGGATTTCCGTGCTAATAACGCCGTTGTTGACTTTGTGTCCGGTTGCCATAGCGGTAGCAGCAGCGGCAGAGTCTGTCATCGGTGTGTTTGCCGCGTATGTTTTTATTTCTGCTTGGTGAGGGAACCTTTCAAAGGATAGAGTTCCTGTTTCACCTAATGCGTAGTAGCCTGCTGCTTTGACCGCTTCAAAACCCATCCCGTCCCCGATGCATATAATTACATTTTTCGGAAAACGGGAATTATTAGGCGACGTTTCGGATATCATGTATGTTTCCTTAAGGTTCATATTTTTGTAACGCATCAAGGACGCAACTATCCGTTGTAGGCACGTTTGCAAAACGCGCTTACCTTGAGTATACGTTCCCATCAGGTTTCGCAAGCTCAATCCTACCTACGTCCTTAATTCAATTAACGAGAATCTCATTGAAAAGCGAGCGAGTCTTCTCCGTCCATTTTCCGTAATCTTGTAAAAATGCCTCCACAATAGACGTATTTTCGGTTTCAGCGTATCCAAGCCTTCGTGCTAATTGTGCCAATTCGGCACGGTTTGTAGGCAACGCATCTGAGGCACGGTCATGAACAATCCGCAATGCGTTTTCAACACGTCGAAGAAATTGATATGCTTCTGACAATCCTTGACGTTGTGCCTCTGTCAGAACATTGATAGCATGCAATCTGTCAATTGCGAGGAGGGTATTTGGCACGCGGACAGAAGTTGTCCGAGTTCCATGGATAAGTTGAAGTGTTTGCACAGCGAATTCAATATCAACAAGTCCGCCATATCCTGACTTAACGTTGGCGGTAGGTTTTCGCACTTTTCCACCTCGTCTACGCCGTGATTTCGTATTTCGGGTGGCTTGTGCTTCTTTTCGTTGGCGTGTATGCACAATTTCAGCAATCTCTTCAGAAGTGAGTGGTTGCTTATAGCAAAACGCTTGTGCTATTTCCATAAATTGGTCTCCTACTCCTCCAACATCTCCCGCCACAACGCGTGCACGTGTGAGTGCCTGCCGTTCCCAGATTTCTGCAGTGTTATCATAGTAATGCTGGTATCCTGACACAGGTAATGCGATTGCACCACCTGTACCATAGGGACGGAGTCGTAGGTCCAGCTCATAAATACTCATGTCATGATCACCGCTAAGCTGCTTTACCAATTCTAAACCGAGAATTGAGAAATACTCAGAATTTGGCATTCCTTGAGTTGTCTCGCCATCTGTTGTGTAGACGCACATCACGTCTAAATCTGAACTAAAGTTAAGTTCACGGCCTCCAAATTTTCCCATTGCAATGATAGCGAACGTCACAGGTGTTCCATCATCGCTCAGAGGGATACCGTGTTCTTCGCGTAACTGCGTGTCAATCTGTGGATAGATGGCTTGCAGGATTGCTTCGGCTAAATCAGACAGTTCTTCAGTCGTCGTTGGAAGATCAGCATTACCGAGGATGTTCCGTAAGGCGATACGCCAGATTTCATCGTTCTTGTAACGCCTAAGTGTCCTAAGCAGGTGAGCATCAGATGTGTCCGAGACGAGTTGTAAAACCTCTTCCTGTTTTTGAGCGAGTGTCTTAGGGGTTTCGGTAAAAGTTCGCACTGTCAACAGATCAAACAATTCAGGACTTGCAATCAACAAATCCGCCAAGTAAAGGCTTGAACCGCAGACACTTATAAGCGCTTCAAGTGCCCCTTGTCTTTCCATGAACATCGTATAGTAGCTGCTCCGTGCACCAACTTTAGCGGCAAACGCATCAAAATAACGAAGTGCCATATCAGGGTCCGGGGCTGCACTCAAACAATTCAAAAGAGTCGGCGCGAGTTTGAAGAAAGTCCGTCTGACCGCGGGAGAGAATTGCTGCCCGTCACTACCGTTGGCAAGATGTCGTAGTAAGCGATGTGCCTCGCGAACGTTCTCAAAACCGAACTTGCTCAATTGTTCCTGGATCTCTTCGGAGTCATCTTGGCTAAGCAGCACAGGGAGATCTAACTGGTCCGGTTCACGGACATCCATTACTTTTTCAAAGATTGCACGGACACGGGTTTTATGGGTTTGGTAATCTTGTCGGAACGTTTCAAGCGGTGCTTCATAGTATTTCAAACGGCGGGCGAGCTGAATCTCTTCCTCTTCCTTTGCTGGAATTGCGTAACGTTGTTGGTCTGACTCAATTTGGATACTGTTTTCAACCCTTCGTAAAAACCGATACGCATCTGATAAAGCATCCGCATCTTCCGTGTCCAACAGTTCGTTTGCCTTTAATGCTTCAAGTGTTTCCAACGTATTCTGTGAACAGAGTGACTTTCGTTTTCCACCATGAATCATCTGCAAGCACTGGACGGTAAATTCAATATCCCGAATAGCACCCGGACCAAGTTTGACATGTTTTTCAAGATCTGCCCTTTCTCCTACAAGTCGTTCCTCTATGCGTGCTTTTGTGTTGCGAATGTCTGCCTTAATTTCATTGAGCGTTACACCATCTAAATAGCGTTGATACACAAATGGCTGAATCATACGGATGAATTCATCTCCAAACGCCATATCTCCAGCGACAGGTCGTGCTTTGATTAACGCTTGGCGCTCCCATAAATCACCCCAACCCTCATAATAACTTTCGTAGCTTTCCATAGAACGGATGATGACACCTGCACTGCTCTCAGGTCGCAAACGGATATCCACACGAAACACATAGCCTTCTACCGTTACCTCGCTCATTGCCTTAATTAAAAACTCACACAACCGTGCGTAATATTCGCTATTATCAACGCCTTTATCGGTTTGTCCCTCATCTGAATAAACAAAGATGAGGTCAATATCCGAGCTAAAGTTAAGTTCATATCCGCCAAATTTTCCCATGCCGATAACAGCGAAACGACAGGGGGCAGTGCCTTCCTCATTCAGCGGTGTGCCAAACTTCGGCTTCATAATCTGGTCAAGTCCAATTTCATAGCAATGTTGCAAAGTTGCTTCTGCCAAATTACTCATCTCCAATGTCGTTGTTTCAACGGCTACTACTTGGAGAAGGTCACGCAGTGCTATTCGCAGACTTTCGCGTCGTTTGTATCGCCGAATGATTCGAAGTTTCTGCTCAATGTCCCGATATCTATCGAGTGTCGTAGCAAGTTCAGCATACATATCTTCACGCGTCTTTGATATGTCCATCACGTTCGCATCAATGATGTTGTAAAAATAGATCGGAGCACGAATCAGAATATCTGATAGATATGAGGAAGCACCGAAACTGAGCATCACAGTTTGCATCAAAAACGGTGCATCTCGCAAGAGTTGGTAAACCCATTTCCGGTTAAACGTTACATGTGCGAAACGGGAGAAATTATTTAGAGCAGCTTCAGGATTAGGGGAAGTTAAACAAGTTTCTAATAATGGGATAACGATGTCGGCAAAACAAGTTTGGACGTCCGCATCGTCAGTGGCGAGTTCTTGTAGACTTCGCAATATAGAGTCATTATCTACGCTTCCGTCTCTGTCGGATGCGCCCGATAAAATCTGATGAATTTCGTCTTTCTGACGTTGTGGGAGCGGCAGTTCTGCGTAATCCATATTTCTCCTCTATATGCCTCATGATTGAGATTATTTTAGCACGGACTTGCTTCTATTGCAAATCAATTATTGCGTCAAACATCTTAGGAATATGTTGACATATCGGGAATTTTCTTTGTATAATAGCGATATAATCAAAGAATTTCTCTGTCCGCATTCCATCCAAAAAGGAACTCCATGAAAACCAAACAACGTTCTGTATTCTCACTATTGACTTTAGTAACATTTATGTTTGTATCCTACACTTTGGCTGTAGACAATCCGCAATTGAATTTACCCGAAGGTGCTATTGCCCGTCTCGGCAAAGGGCAAGTAAACAAAATAACGTATTCGCCAGATGGCACACAGCTCGCCGTAGCAAGTACTGTCGGTATTTGGATATACGATACTGAGACACTACAAGCTGAGAATTTACTAACAAAACATATTGGACGAGCTTTCAGCATTGCCTATAGTCCGGATAGTAAAACGATTGCAGCAGTAGGGGACAACTACGCCGTTGAGTTTTGGGATACAATAACAGGTGGCAATATAAAAAGTTTCAAAGGACATACAGAATTAGTCTGGAGTGCTGCCTTTAGTCCCAAAGGAAACACTCTCGTTACTGGAGGCGGTCATAACGACCCTACAGTTAGACTGTGGGATGTTAAGACAGGCGCATCTTTATATGTTCTTTCTGGACATACCAGCGTTGTGAATGATGTTGCCTTTAGCCCGAATGGGAAGACGATTGCAAGTGGTTGTTGGGACAAGACAGTTCGTCTCTGGGATGTAGCAACCGGCACACTTAAGAGTACGTTCACAGGACATTCCGAGCGAGTTCGGAGTGTCAGTTTTAGTCCGGATGGAAAAACTATCGCAAGTGGAAGTGATGACCATACAATTCGACTCTGGGATGTGGCGACAGGAAATCAGAAAAACATCCTTACAGAACACCCTGGTTCTGTCCTTTGCATCGGTTTACTAGCAATGATGGCAACATGATAGCAAGTGGTTGTTCAACGGGCTCCTTACGGTTATGGGATTCGGAGACTGGAACACACCTAATAGAACTCACTGAGCATAATGGTCGTGTTAAGACTATAAGTTTTAGTCCGGATGGAAAAACTATCGCAAGTGGAAGTGGAGATGGCACAATTCTTATCTGGGACTTGGAAACTGAAACACATATATCCGCTATCACGGGCCACACTGGTGTTGTTACAAGTATCTGTTTTAGCCCGGATGGAAAAACTATCGCTGTAGGGGACAGAGACCATGGTAGCATCCAACTCTGGAACGCTGTGACAGGTGAACACATTAAAAACATCAAAGCGCACAGTAGGTGGACAACTGGCTTGAGTTACCATCCAGATGGAAACATTATCGCATCCGCAAGCCGCGATACCACCCCTCGACTCTGGGACGTGGAAACGGGAACACGTATAAATATGCTCAATGGGCATACACAGGGTGTAACCCGTATCAGATTCAGTCCTAACGGAAAAATGATCGCAACTACAAGTTTCGATAAAACCGTCCGACTATGGCATACTGAAACTGGTACACTCCTAAATACGCTCTCTGAACATACAGACGAAGTAAATTCAGTTAGTTTTAGTCCTGATGGGAACCTTATCGTTAGTGCAAGTAATGATAAAACTGTTAGGCTATGGGATATAGAAACCGGTACACATCTAATTGCATTTATAGGACATACTAAAGAAGTTGGATGTGTCAGTTTTAGTCCGGATGGAAAAACTATCGCAAGTGGAAGTGGTGACGGAACCGTCAAACTTTGGGATGTGGAAACTGAAACCAATATTAAGAATTTGAACACCCACGCCTTTATTATTGAGGATCTTAGTTTCAGTCCGGATGGAAAAAAGATTGCGATTGCATGTTGGGGCGGAGGTACACAACTCTGGGATGTAGAAACTGGGAAACGCTTAAGAAACGTCAGCGGAAGGACTGATAGTGTAAGAGCAATCAGTTTCAGTCCGGATGGAAAAAAGATTGCAAGCGGTGGATGGAACAGTGCTGTTTACCTGTGGAAGTTGAATGGTGTCATGGACAGATAACTGATGTGCGTTTTTTTTATTGAAGGAGGGAGGATATGAAATTACGTTTTCCTGAATCCAATATCCAATTTTGGTCTGAACGATACGGACCACAAAGTACTGAAACCGAATTTGTGAGACTTAAACCCAAGGTGCAAAAACGCGGTTATCTTACCAAAACGAATTGCAAAAAGTTGCATATTGGAAATCACCGAGGTCTTCCGGCCACGTTGAAAAAATGATCCTGACTATATAAAGGATATTACATCCTGTGCATTTACTGCCAAAAGTGAGCGCGCAAGAATAAGAGTCTTAAGCTGTTTAGATGGTGTAGGATTACCAACCGCTTCTGCAATTCTACACCTATTTCACAAAGACAGGTATCCAATTTATGATTTCCGCGCATTATGGTCTATTGGGGAGCGAAATGACGACTATTCGTTTTCATTCTGGTGGGATTATGTAACTTTTGGCAGAGAACTTGCAGACCGAAACGATATAGATATGCGAACTTTGGATCGGGCACTCTGGCAGTTTTCTAAAGAGAACCAATAGTTTGTAAGTTGGATAGAGCGAAGTGACATCTGATGAAAACGCATACTATACTCAAGGTAGGCGCGTTTTGTAAACGCGCCTATATCTGTCCAAAAGCAAAACGGCGCGCTTGGAAAGCGCGCCTACCGATAATTATGCGTCCTATGCATTATCCGAGATTCAGACAATTGCCTTATATATTCGACCGAGACTGACACCCATCAACATTGATACATGCCCCAGTAACAAGACTTGCCCGTTCAGATGCAAGAAAAACAGCAACATTCGCAATTTCTTCCGGTTTTCCGAACCGTCCAAGTGGCATCTCACTTTCAACAAACGCCTTCATACGCTCAGGATCCGCTTTGATACGACGATCCCAACCACCACCGGGAAAGAGAATAGACCCGGGCGCAATACTATTGACGCGTATGTTGTCAGGTGCGAGTTCTTTTGCCAACGACTTCGCCATACTGATTTCTGCGGCTTTCGCTGCGTTATAAGTAATATGTCCGCCACCTTCTCTGCCGTAAATAGAGGCAATCATGAGAATAACCCCGCCACCTTGCTTCTGCATCGCTGGAATAACAAGTCGGTTAATTCGCATTGCTGAAACAAGATTCAGATCCAAAATCTCGTGCCATTCCTCATCAGATATCTCGTTTAAAGGTGTCCAACGACTTCCGCCAACGTTGTTGACAACAACATCAATTCTACTGAAACGATGCAATGTTTCTGTAATAAACGTATCTACTTGAGCAGTATCAGTTACATCGGTAGGTTTTGAAAACACCTTTATACCGTGTGCAGTGAGTTCCTTAGTTACGTCTTGTAAGGTATCTGGGTCTCTACCACAGACGCTGAGCCGTGCCCCTTCTTCAGCAAAGCCGTTTGCTATTGCTCTACCTATTCCACGGCTTGCTCCTGTCACAACGACAACTTTGTCTCTTAATCTTAAATTCATAAAATGGCTCCATTTCTTCAGATTTGCAGTGTTTGTAGTCGCGCAATTTATTGCGCCTCTTATATTTCTAAGGCAGGTTTGACAAAACTTATACATCCACCTATCAGCGTTTATCTATTGATTTAGGAATTTACTTATCATCAAGACTTCTCTTCCTTAAGCCGATAGCCGACACCGTATACAGTTTCAATATGTTTACCTAAAGCACCCAACTTACGTCTGAGACGACTGACGTGTGTATCAACTGTCCTATCAATGCCGTAATACTCCTGTCCCCAGATAACATCCATCAGAATATCGCGAGAGAAAACACGTCCAGGTGAACGTGCAAACAGCGTGATAAGTTTAAACTCAGTCGCAGTAAGATCAATTGACCCATCTTCAGTCAATACTTGATGTCGATCCAAATCAATTGTCACGCCATGCGTTTCTATCTGATTTTCCTCGCCAGCCTGTTCACTTGCACGGAGTCTCCGTAGCACAGCATTGATGCGTAAAACAACCTCGCGTGGACTAAAAGGTTTCGTGATATAATCATCTGCGCCTAATTCAAGCCCAGTTACGCGGTCCTGTTCTTCAGTTTTTGCCGTCAGCATCACGATAGGAATGTTTCTGGTGCGAGGGTCGTTCTTTAGGAGTCGACAGACGATTAATCCGTCTACTTCAGGCAACATGAGGTCTAACAAAATAAGGTCGGGGGAGTTATCTACTGCACGCTGTAGTGCATCGGCACCATTCCGCACAGTATCAACTTTAAAATCTGCTTCCCGCAGGTTATATCTTAGCAACTCTACGATATCGCGTTCATCCTCTACAATTAGTATTTTTGCATCCATCAGAATTTCCTTGCAATTCGCATTGAAAATGTCAAAAAAAATGAACTAAAAACCGTGTTTCTTTCAGTACTATTGTAACATATAAAGTCTTAAAAACATAGTGAAAATAAACCGAATTTGTGGTATGATTTCTAAAAACACAGAAGGAGGTAGAGGCCAATTGCAATCATAAAAACTGAACTTATTAGGCTTTCGCGATGGAATTTTGCCTATTGTTTTATATGCTTGTTAATGATTCCATCGCTTTTTACTTATGCTGACGCAGGTATACGTGGGTTCACCGCTGAAAACGCATTGGCGCAACAAAATATAGAATCCGCATTTAAGGAACTGGTTTCTCCAGAGATGTGTCGGACAAAATTACGGAGGTTAACAGAAGAACCACATCTTGCAGGAACAGAAAATAGTCGTAAGGTAGCAGAATATCTTCGCAGTGAATACGAAAGTTACGGCTTGCAGGTGAAGATATATGAATATCAGGTCTATCTGCCGCACCCGCTTGAGGTGCATGTTGAACTCGTTTCACCGACTAAACATATAGCAGTTAACAAAGAATCGGGTTGGGAATGGGACAAAGATTCGTTTCGGACTGATATTGTAGCGGGATACAATGCCTATTCACCTGATGGTGATGTAACAGCTGAGTTAGTCTATGTCAATAGAGGATTACCTCAAGATTACCGAATGCTGAAAGAACGCGGCATCTCAGTAGAGGGTAAAATCTGTATTGCTCGATATGGTGGTAGTTATCGTGGCGTGAAAGCGAAGTTGGCTGGGGATAACGGTGCGGTTGGGTTGATTCTTTACTCCGATCCAACAGACGACGGTTATATGCGTGGCGATGTCTACCCGCGCGGCCCATGGCGCTCTGCCGATGCTATTCAGCGCGGCACGGTAAAATATATCTTCCAACATGCCAGCGACCCATTGACACCAGGCTGGGCAGCGATTGAGGACGCACATAGACTTCCAATGGATGAGGCAACCGACCTTCCCAAAATTCCCGTTGTCCCGATTGCGTATAAGGATGCTAAACCTTTGCTGCAAGCATTGGCAGGACCAAATGTGCCATCAAATTGGCAGGGTGGTTTGCCGCTTGCATACCATATCGGACCTGGACCAGCAAAAGTTCATCTCAAAGTGCGATGTGAACACAGCATCCGACCAATTTACAATGTCATTGCAACTTTAGAAGGAACTGAATATCCTGACCAATGGGTGATTTTAGGGAATCATCACGATGCATGGGTTTACGGTGCGGCAGATCCGAATAGTGGGACAACCTCCTTGCTTGAAGTTGCCAGATGTTTAGGAGCGTTGGCGGAGCAAGGTGTGCATCCGAAGCGGACAATCGTTTTTGCTTCGTGGGATGCAGAAGAATTTGGCATCCTCGGTTCTACTGAATGGGTAGAGGAACTAAAATTGGAATTACAGGAGAAATCTATAGCATACTTGAATGTGGATATTGCCGCTACGGGCAGTAAATTTTATGCAAGTGCTATTCCAACGCTTAGACAATTAGTTCGTGATGCAACGAAGGAAGTAATTGATCCGAGAACTTTGAAACCGGTTTATGATAACTGGAAAAAGCGGCATAATGCTCCGGAACCAAGAATCGGTAATCTCGGTAGTGGTTCAGATCATTCGCCGTTTGTCGGACATGCCGGTATATCTGCCGTGAGTATGGGATTTGATGGACCCTATGGTGTGTATCATGCGATGCAGGACAATTATTATTGGATGGAACATTTTGGCGATCCGACATTCCAGTATCAGGTTGCAATGGCACAGATTTGGGGGAATTATCGCGCTCCGCCTTTCAAACGCAGATATTTTGCCTCTGAATTACGAAGTTTATGCAAAAGCGTTACTGTCAGAATTGGAAACGTTCAAAAACAGTGTGCCAATAGAATTAGATAGATTAGACAATCTTCTCACAGAATGGGAACAGACAGCGACAAAGCTGAATGCACTGCTTGAAACATATTTATTGTCTGGTAGCAAAGAGAAGATAGGAAATATAAAATCAGCGGTTGTATCAATTGGAACGGACATTGACAGATGAAGCAGGGTTGCCCTTGCGTCCATGGTTTAAGCATCTTGTGTATGCCCCGGGTTTGAATACCGGTTATGCTGCCGTTGTTTTTCCGGGGATACGCGATGCGATTGAAAAGGGAGATATTGTAAAGGCAAAGGAGGAGGCGGAACGACTTGCTGAAGCGTTTGAACGTATGATAAAAGGGCTTAAGCAGATAAATGCTCTGCTATATTTAATAGATACACCAGAAAAGAATTAGTCTTCATTTTCAATAACAACCGCTTCAATTGGTTTCAATATTACCTTATCACCGACTTGGAAATGCCGTTGATAATCGGTTTGGACAAAATAAGATTTTCCATCCACCTCAACGCGATAGGTAAAATCATGTCCTTTGAACTCACGAGCAATGATGCGTCCAAAGTTCTTGTCACTGGTATCAGCGGCATGTTTTTCTATAGTGAAATGTTCTGGACGGATTGAGAGAAGAATATCGGTTGCATTTGGATAATCTATTTCCAATAATCCAAAAGGCGTTTCAGCAACACCGTTTCTGATGTCTGCATTAATGATATTCGTTTTTCCCAAAAAATTCGCAACATACACTGTTTTGGGCTGTCGGTATACATCTTCAGGTGTCCCAATCTGTTCAATTGTGCCGTTGTTCATTACGGCAACCCGTTCAGCAAAACTTAACGCTTCTTCTTGATCGTGAGTTACCAATACCACACTGATTCCGTAGGTTTTTAACAATACGCTCACCTCTTCTCTTGTTGCTTGGCGTAGCCCAGTATCAAGGCTTGAAAAGGGTTCGTCTAACAACAGCAGTTTCGGTTGTGTCGCAAGTGAGCGCGCTAAAGCGACCCGTTGCTGTTCACCGCCAGAGAGATGGTGTGGCATCCGTGCATGTAAATGCGCAATTCCGACTTTTTCGAGAGTTTCCAAAGCATTGGTGTGCCTCTCATTTTTTGGCATTTTCCGACTAAGTCCGAATGCCGCGTTTTCCAGCACGGTTTTGTCAGGAAAGAGAGCGTAGTCTTGAAAAACAAATCCAATTTCCCGTGATTCAGGTGGAATGTGTACTTTCTTGTCCTCAAGAACACGATCCCCTATAGCAATTACACCTTCATCCGCTTTTTCAAATCCTGCAATTAAGCGCAACGTTGTCGTTTTACCACAGCCACTCGCACCTAAGAGTGCGAAGATTTCCCCAGGATAAACTTCAAAACTGACATCCTTTACAATAGGTGTTGCTGCAAACTGTTTTGTTATTGAATTGACAGTAAGTAGTGGTGTCATAATCTAATTCTATTATAGCGTACTATAGATGCTAAAGAGAATGCCCCGCACCTGAAGAGGGCATATAAAGATTCATCACAAAACTAATTAAACTCAAAACACTTCGCGGCACAAAATCTCCCAAAACCAAGCCAAGGAAAAACGGTATTGCCCTGCGATAGGTTTGCCAGCCTGAAAACCTTAAAATCATGAATTTAATGAACCAACTCACCATAACAGGAAACCAAAAGTATATCAAACCACCCCATGAAGCACCAGAAAGGACGTATCCAGATGGATGTAGTGTCCACCACAGTAGACGCGTGCGCAAGAAATTGAGAAGGAAAACAAAACCGAAGCCTGCCCCCATAAATACAATCGAACCCAGATTTGACTCCTTCGGATGTTGTAGCCAACTTTGAAGTGGATTAAAACTTTCCCACCCAAAATGTCCAACATGTCCTTGACATCTTGCAAGTACACCGTAGTGATATGCTACGTGCAGGTACGTCCAAAATGTTGCAATTGCGCCAACCCCAATGGCAAGAGTCATGCTTAAAAGCAAGGTTTTGCCGGGAATCCGTGCCTGATCCCCGATTCGCAGTGATTCAATTTGGTTTGGCATCGGATGTGAACGGTTACAACGGTTAAAAGCATACAAGAATGTCATCACGGTGAGGTTTGCTGCACCTAAGCTGCGAGTTCCAAATATGTTCACCATCATTTGGCGTGGATTGATACCGATTACTTCGTGATAGGGTGGTCCTAATTCCGCACGAACTCGTCCGATTGCTAAAGCAAACGCAACAAATAAAGCGTAAAAGATAGTAATAACCCATAAAGACATTCCTGCAATATAACAGAAAGCAAACACTGCTCCCACGCTGAGAATTGAGAGAATTGCTGTTGTTCGATAAGATATTGGCTCGGTGCTATCGTCGCCACGTTCAAGCCCAATAACATGTTTGAAAAACCTTAGGATATGTCTGCGGCCCATCCACAAAGTTAGCACAGCAATACCAACCCAAGCCCCGGATGCCCGGTCATTGAGGTGAAGTTTACTGATATTCGTCAAACCTACTGCACTCGCAATCACACGTTCTGCGCGTGTCAACCAAAAGAAAAACCACGTAGAAAACGCGAGGTCAAGCGGCATGAAATAGGTCAATCCAACAATAGCGAGGTTGAAGGACATGGAGACATAACCGACAGCATTCCAAGGTCTTTCTGTTATGTGTCTATCAAGCCGGTAACTGGACGGAAAAGCAGGTATAACAGGAAACAGATCATGCAAGCCTGCGATGACACGGAGCAGCGCAGCAATTCCAAACCCTATCCATAACGAACGTGAACGGAAAAAACTGCGATTCGTTGTCATCTGTAACGACAACTGTGTTAATGGAAAGCTTAATTTTTCGCGTTCCATCCACTGTTTCCGGAGCAATAGTCCTAAACAGAGCAACGATCCGTAAAGAAGTAAAATAAAACTCGACCAGATGAGTACCGGCTTTGTCCATACACGGAGATGTTCCGGCAAATAGAAACTTGACTCACCTTCATAATAACCGGCTAACCATTCAGGCTCATGTGCTGTAAGCCATTGAGGGATATGGTGCAAAAAGAGTTGTGCCCATTCATTTTCGGCAGTTGCGAACCAGAACGGATGTGCCAAAGTCCCCATCAAGATTGCCATCATCGCATGCCCAGAAATAGTGGAGACCATCGTCACCATGATGTAGATCAATAAAAGTTCAGCGGGGGTGAAGGCAATACGCGGTGAGATTCTGCGGAGGGGAACGTTGAGCGCGAGTAGCACTACCAACGTAAAAACTGCATTGGAAAAAGGGGAAACAAGTGTATAGACTGCGTACCAGAGTTCGCTGGCTATTCCGACCCAGTAGGCATTGACGATGACGAGGATTAAACCTACGATTATCGCTTTTTTGGTGATAACCTCGGTGGTATTTGCGGATTGCTGATTCATTAATTTTTGCAAGGAATAAAACGCTGCGAAACCTATTGGTGTGTTAACATTTATATTATAGGTCGCGATTCGGTGATCGTTACCTACAATCCCTTATTTTGACTTGATGTTGAGTTGAAAATCTTTTGTCGCCAGCGGTGTTTGATTTTTATCTAAGACCTGTATTTCTATAGGCACTTTTCTGGTGCGCGCTTGTTTATCAGCTGTCATCGGGATCCGCATCATTTCAAATCCATTTTTCCGTATGTCCAGTGTTCTATCGGGTACCTGATAGCGTAATCCGCCGATAGACTTTGGCAGTATACTCACTTTCAACTCTTTTACGGTGCCGCCGGAGTTAGAAATCATCAACTTCAGACGTACATTTTCGCCGGCATCTATGTGTCCGTTCTTGTTGGTTGGGTCTTCTAAAGTGGGGTGGATTAAAAGATTGGGTGGTATCTTTTCAGGTAAAATCCGATCAAAGATGCCGAATTTGAAAGCAATAAATCCGCAGACTGTGAGGATTGCGATGTTGAGCAGGTATCCAATTATTTTTTTCTGAAGTTGCTGCTGTTTTTCCCGTTTGGTGACAAAAATAATGGTGTTTTGGAGTTCTTGTGCGGTTCGGGAGTCGGGTTTAATCCGTAATGCGATGTCTGCCTCACTTTTGGCGTCGTCTAATGCGCCGACTTCCAAGTAAGTTTGTCCGAGTTGTTGATGTGCTTGATAGGACTGTGGTTCTGCCTTTATTATCTTTTTGAATACTGCTTCTGCTTGTGGGTATTGCTTATTGCTGAGGAAAACGCGTCCGCGTTCCATCTCTTTGTCAATATCTGTTGGATCAGGTTCGGGATTTGGTGCAGGTTCAGTTTTTTCTGTGGTCGGTGTCTCGGTATTTTTCGGTGTTGGTCGTGTTGAGTTGGGGTCAATTGCTTCTAACAAGGATAGCGCGGCGGTATAGTTCGGATCAATTTTGAGTGCGGTTTGCACAGCATTTTTTGCTTCTTGTAACTGATGCTGTCCGAAGTAAGCAAGTGCCAGCGAATGATGTGCTTCTTTATATGTTGCATCGAAAGTAATCGTCTTCTGCAATGATACAACTGCATCGCTATAACGCGCTGCATTGAGGGCAGTAATACCTGTATCGTAGTGGGCATCTTTTAATGCGTCTACGATGGACTGGACTACAGGAGAGTTGGGGGCTAAACGCTGTGCGGTGAGGGCAGATATCTCAGCGTTATCTAATGCATTTTGGGCAAGATAGGCACGACATAACTCACAGTATGCATCAACGAAATCAGGGTCCAGTTCAAGTACCTTATTGAAATGCGTGATCGCTTCGTCATACTGTGCATCGCGTAGGTATGCTTTACCGAGTGTGTGATGAGCATCTCTGATATCATTCATTGAACCTATTCTACTGTGTTATAAGGTAAGTTTTCAATTTATTTGTCCAGGACCGTGTGCAAGATTTTGCAATTCTTTGCCCAAAAACTTCAGCGTCTGATCAAGTGTGTGGTACAACTGGATAGTACTTCCAACCTCATCATCTTTTATGATGCGAATTGCTTCTTGTAATTGTGTGTCAAATTTTAAATTCACAACCCGTTCAATACCGACATTGAGGTTAAACAGTTGTTCTGCACGTAATGTCAACCACCTCAGGTTTACCCTTAAGCCTTCACTTGCAAGAGTTTGCTTAAACTGTGGGAGTTCTGTTTCAAGTAATGCAAAATCTTTAGGTATTTCTCCGGTACGTTTTATCTCTTCTTCAATCCAATTGGTGACAAAATCTTCAACGGCATTTCTTTCGGAGGCGAGTCGCTGCATCACCTGCTCAATTCTATTCGGTTGAACCTCAGCAACAGGGACCTGTGGGGTAATACCAGATTTATCGATTGATGTTCCATTAGGTGTATAATATGAGGAGATAGTGAGCGAGATTGCACCGATCCCTGTCAAGGGATATCGTTTTTGAACAACGCCTTTACCATAAGTTTTTGTGCCGACAAGAATACCTCGTCCAGTATCTTTTATTGCACCAGCGACAATTTCGGAAGCACTGGCGCTATACTCATCAACGAGAACAACAATGGGAATATCTGGAGGGCACAAGGTGTTAGGGTGGGCAGAATATTTTTCATCGAATTCGATTTTCCGCCCCTTTGTGGAGACGATAACGCCGCCACTGATAAATGCGTCAGCAATATGATATGCAGCGTCAAGGAGTCCACCTTGATTGCTTCGCAAATCTAAAATCAGTGCTTGCATTTCTGCATCTTTATGTGCAGCGAGTGCTTTGTTGAATTCTTCCTCTGTCCCGCCTGCCCTATCTGTTCCAATGAATTTGGTGATCCGAATATAACCAATTTTGTCTTCAAGCATAGTTGATGTAACACTTGGTACCGAAATTTTGGCTCGTGTCAGTTTTACCTCAAACGGCTGAAGGAATTTTCGCTGCACGGTAAGTGTTACATCTGTATCCACAGCACCTCGAAGTAAATCTACCACATCGTGGATTGTCATTCCTGTCCTTTCACCTAAATAAATTTGCTTTCCGTTGACCTTAGTAATATAGTCGCCAGCTTGGAGTTGTGCTGTTTCTGCAGGGGTTCCAGGCATCGGTTTAGAAATCTTAACAAATCCGCGGTGATCGGTGTAAATGCTAACACCAAGTCCACCAAATTCCGCGTTGTATAGATTTTCAACAGAACGTTGATGATCGCGTTCCGATAGAAGATAAGTATATGGGTCTCCAATTGCAGCGAGCGCGCCTTTAATTGCCCCTTCGTACATTGCGTGTTTGTCTACCGGTTTGTAGTAATTATTTTCGGCGGTTCTAATAGCAAAATCGAGAGCTTTGTTTAGCTCCACCAGCGTGACTCGTTCATCATTTGTTGCATCTTTTTCACTGGAATGTATGAATAGCAAAGGAATCCCAATAGCGACAACTAAAACGATGAAGGACAATGTAAATCTTTTCATGAGGATACTCCACTGCGATTATATTCGCTTTAAAGTTGATGTATGGTTTTTTAACGTTTTTATATTTTACCACAATTCGGACATTAGTGCAATAAATTTCACAAAGCTGCTTACATCTGCTAATCACGATTTTTTATTTTTTTCCCGCCGATTCAGGTTGGGTTTTCCATCGGTTGTGTATCCAGAACCATTGATCTGGATATTTCTGTATGTATTTTTCCAACTGTTTCAACAGATGTGTTGTATATAATTCAACATCTCGCTCAAAATTGTCAGAGGGCTCCAACTGAATCGGTGGCAAAATATGGACGTGGTGTTGATCATCCGGTTGTCGGATATCCAGTGAAAAGAGGATCGGTGCACCGGTTTTGAGCGCAATAGATACTGGGCCTCTCGCTGTAGATGCCGGTTTACCAAAGAAATCTATGAACACACCCTGATCTCCAGCATTCTGATCCGCAAAAAATCCGACAGCATCATTGTTTTTAAGTGCACGTAGGGTAGCACGAATTGCGTTTTTTCTCGGAATTAATTCTAAACTTAGAAGCTGCCGATGCCGCCAAATTAAGTCGTTCAGTCGGGCATTTTTCAGCGGAAAAGCAATTGCCTTTGCTCTATTCGGAATGAGTGCGCCGTAAACAAGTGAGAGGAGTTCCCAATTCCCGAAATGTGGTAGGAACACAATAGCGCCTTTTCCTTTTTCCAAAGCCTCATTGAGGTGTTCTCTACCATGAACGGTGACTTCACGCCAGATATTTTCAGCATTGAATTTCGGGAACCGCATGAATTCAATTACAGTTTTACCGAAATTGATAAAACATGCTTTACATATTTCTTGTTGGTGTGTTTGTTTTAACTCGTTTCCAAAGGCTATCTGCAAGTTATTGAGAGCAATTTGTCTCCGTTTTTTGAGAACCCGATAGAGGAGTTTGCCAATGCTACTTCCGAGACCCATCGCCCATTTTCTTGGGAGAATGCGGCAGACCCAACTGAAAACCAAAACAGTTAGATATACAATACTATTCGTCCATTTGTTTCGCGGCATTGAGGTGTCTCATCGGATACGTTATATTTTGATGTTTAGAGTATATCACACATAGTTATTGAAGGCAACTTAGGTAATAGGTTCAATTTAAGGCACTTTACGTGCAAAATACGCCAACGGTAGGCGCGTTTTGATGAAGATTAATTTTAAAAATCCGGTAATTTTTCGTCTGCACAAGTCATGTGCCTACTATTGCTGGCAAGGCAGGGAATGCCTAAAGACGAATGCGCCAAATCAACGGTATGAATCATGGCGAATGCCAAAAGCGCATTCGTCTTTAGGCATTCGCCATGATTCATACCCGCCAAATGCCATACGCGCATTTGGCGTTGATTTGGACAGATGCCTTAGTGGCATTTGTAGCGTTAATTTCTTGATTCGCGCATTTGGCGTTGATTTGGACATGACGCTATGAAAAGTCGGGTTTCGCTACCGCTTCTACCCGACCTACGAAATAACTTAATATTATCATATAGAGATGGTATAATATAAATTAAAAGCAATCCCTCCGAAAAAGGACAATCCTCATGAAAAATACACTGTTTTTGATCTTAACGATTGGGCTCGCAATATACGCTATTTCTCTCAACACCATCGCGCAAGATACACAGGATTGGCATTTGTGGCATTTACCCGAAGGTGTCCGTGCACGGATTGGTAGAGGTTCGATAACTGGAAATATAGCACTTTCCAATGATAGGAAACGTTTGGCAGTCGCGTCGAGCATCGGCATTTGGGTGTATGACACAGAAACGGATAAAGCACTGAATCTAATAGCAGGGCATACGAGGAGGGTCACGGACGTAGCGTTCAGTCCAGACGATTCTCTTTTGGCAAGTGGGAGTGATGATAAAACCGTCCGTTTATGGGATGCGCGCACTGGCACTGAACTTTGGATAATGCACGGACATGGGTATGGGACTACAGACGTAGCGTTCAATCCCGATGGAAAAACACTGGCAAGTGCAAGTTGGGACGAGACCATCCGACTGTGGGATGTACGCACCGGCACACATCTGCGAACGCTTGAAGGACATATTGGGGCTGTTACCAGTGTTGCGTTTAGTCCGGATGGCAAAACACTGGCGAGTGGCAGTGCGGATAAAATGTCGCGACTGTGGGATGTGCAAACAGGAAAATCACTGCGGCCGTTCATAGGACATAGAGGTTTTGTCTATGACGTAGCGTTCAGTCCAGATGGAAAGATGCTGGCGAGTGGCAGTGCGGACAAAACCATTCGACTGTGGGATATACAGACAGGCGAGCCTCTTCAGGCGTTGACAGGACATAACTCTATTGTGCTTAGTGTTGCATTTAGTCCGGATGGAAAAACACTGGCGAGTGGCAGTGCGGATAAAACCATCCGACTGTGGGATATACAGACAGGGAAATCTTTGCAGATATTGTTTGGGCATACATTGGGTGGTATAAGCGTTATATTTAACCCGGATGGAAAGACGTTGATAAGCGAAAGTTTGGACGATACTGTCCGGTTGTGGGATGTGGAAACCGGCATAGAACTTCGGAAGATAGTTGCGCATACGCAAAGTGTCCGGACCATAGCGTTCAGTCCGGATGGAAAAACACTGGCAGGTGGCACTTGGGACAAGACTGTTCATTTGTGGGATGCGCAAACGTGTGCATCGCTTCACATGCTGAAAGGGCATACCGAACCTATCAGTAGTGTTGCGTTCAGTCCAGATGGACAGATACTGGCGAGTGGTAGTTCGGATAAGACTGTGGGTTTGTGGGATATAAAAACAGGTGCATCACTGCCGCCATTAATTGGCCATAAATTTGGGGTCGGGAGCGTTGCATTTAGTCCCGATGGGAAAAAGTTGGCGAGTGGTGAAGGCGATGGCACCATCTATATATGGGATATGCAAACACGGAAACGCATAAAAATGATGACAGAGCATCGGGGTGGGGTCAGGAGCATAGCGTTCAGTTCGAACGGTTCTGTGTTGGCGAGCGGTAGCAGTGATAACACCGTGCGCACGTGGGATGTGCATAGCGGCACCCCGCTTTTGACATTAAAACATAAGGATCAAGTTCACTGCATAGTATTCAGTCCGGATGGGGCGATGCTGGCAAGTGGCAGTCAGGACAAGACCGTACGTTTATGGGATGCACTGTCCGGTGAACTGCTTCAAACGTTGAGAGAGCATCGGAGAGAAG
The DNA here is from genome assembly GCA_965219695.1 of Candidatus Poribacteria bacterium. Taxonomy (GTDB): domain Bacteria; phylum Poribacteria; class WGA-4E; order WGA-4E; family WGA-3G; genus MSPOR6. The sequence continues at coordinate 166,221 of CBDCOJ010000032.1, forward strand.
TTTACACCGTGGCGTTCAGTTTGGGTGGAAAGATGTTGGCGAGTGGGGCAGGTGATCGCACCGTGATGTTGTGGGATGTGCGGACAGGTGCCCTTCTGCGTACATTAAAAGCGCATCGGGGTTCAGTTGAATGCGTCGTGTTCAGTCCAGATGGAAAGACATTGGTAAGTGCAAGTGGTGCCGTTGTGTATCTGTGGGATTCCATATCTGCAAATGTGGATTAGGCTGCGCGCATCGCATTATAGGACGGAATCAACGCTATCTAAAGTAAGATTTCGCAAGATGGAGACTATCCGCTACAAATAAGAAAAATCCTTGTCATACATGTAAATCCGAGATTTAGATAATACGCCACCTAATGCTCGTAAATTATATACATTCTTTAAATTGATACCTACCGAGTAGGGTAGAGGTAATTTATGGTAGATTTTAGAATTAATTAGACATGGTTAAAGGCAAGAGGGAACTCCGATTCCCGAATACGGGTGGCTTTGGTCGCGATTCGGAGATCGCTCCTACAGGATTTTGAAATCCGGTTTTCAAAGCCCTCCAACTATTTATGAGATAGGTTGTACAAAAAATCTGAAAATTGCTATTAACTTTTTCTATTTAAGGTTGATATAAGGTTAAGAGATATCTTAAAAGACAGACGCCTTGAAAAGGGAGAGGTCTCTCATGAAATTGAAATGTCAATTGACAGGTGCGAAATGTCCACCTTACTCGCATGAGGGTGAATTCCAACCGAACAATGCAACAATTACCTGTTTTTTACCTGATTTGCGTCGGTGTGCAAGTTGTATCGCGTTTGAGCCACCATCGATTCCCACTTTTCGGGACGATTTGATACAAATTGCTTCCATAACGCTGATAAAAAAAGGACACGCGTTCAATCCTACACATGAAAGCAGTGCCAGTTTCGGAACTTTCATCCGTCCAAAGATTTGTGGTAGTTTGATAAACGCGAAGAACAAAGAACTCAAACGCTATGTACGGGAATGCCCCGAATCCTATATGGATTCAGATACCAACGCGGAACTAAATGCCGAAGACGAGAGAGATATAAACCCTATTTTAAATGCACCTGATGTTAATGCCGAATGTTTTGTGGATAAACTCATTTGGGAGATATCTGTTGCCAATTTTGAGAAAGTCCTGCCTCAACTTCTTGAAGCACTGACGCACCGTGAACAACAAGTTTTCGCTTGTATTCGTAAGGATATGTCAAATTATGAGATTGCCAAGATGTTGAAACTTAGTCCACCGAGAATAAGTCAGTTGATACGAAACGTAGAAAAGAAATTCCGCAGGGATTGCCAAAAGCTCGGATTAATTGAATAGAACTTAGGGCGAATACTCACAATTCCCTATAGCAAAGCGTGGGTGGTCATTCTATTTGAAATAATTGCACCTCAAATGTAGAGGCGATTGCACATGCCAGCAGTGCAGCTGGTGCGCAATCGCCTTTTTTCTTTTGTTTGGGTGTATCACACGCGTCTACCAATACCTGGCAACTATTTCAATACTTGTTGTTATACCATTTCTAATAAATACTCTCTCATCAAGAGATTCAACTGTTATTGTCTGCTGAAGGGACCTTTCTTCTGTAGGAACAACCTCCTGGTCGCGACCGGGAGGTCGCTCGGACAAGATATTTCTGCAAATGGCATAAACTTCATGAAGCGTAAAAATAGATTCGGTAATTTAGTAGAGAAGTCCAGTGCGGTTAGGATTTCGCACCATAGGCGTCAATTTAGTGTAGCATTCTGTCTTTTTATACACCTTTCGCCCCTCTGGGGCTTGGACGTGTGTTGCTATGATATTGCTATACACCTTTCACCTCTCCGAGGCTTTAGCTAACGACCTCTTAGCACCCGCTGAATGCCAACAGGCATTCATAGCGTTGATTTCGGTGCGGCAGGTGTATAGAAACCATATCACCCCAAAACCCAAGCACCAGTGGTGCGAGAGGTGTCTGGACTGAAATCGGTGTTAGAAACAAAGGGTGATTTCCTTAAATTGACGCCTATGATCGTGCGGTTAGGATTTCGCACCTACCGGGATTGGGAACAATTAGAATTACCAAATTAAAAACTTAATCCTCATCCAGTTTGTATCCTGAAAAATGACTTCCATAACGACTACCACAATATTTTTGAAAATTTGCAAGAAAAATCTGCAATTTGCTATTAACTTTTTCTGTTTAAGACTGATATATAAGTAGTAGAGGGTTCAAAAATCATTGCAACTGCATTAAACGCAGCGAAAAGGAGTATTTTATGTCAATTACAATGCGTCAAAAAGATGGCATCGTTATTTTAGAACCAACTGGTAAAATAATAGGAGAAGCCATACCGGAATTGCGAGAAATCCTGATAAAACAAATAGATAAATCTGAAAGACCTTACATCCTTATTAACCTCAAGCGTGTTAATAAAATGGATAGTGCCGGACTCGGTACATTCATCGTAGTTTATAACATGGTAAGGTCGAAAGGAGGACGTATCGCAATTATCAATGTCGGCAAACACATCAAAAACTTGATTGTCCAAAGCCGACTCATCAACATTTTTGAACATTTCAGCACGGAAGATGCAGCGGTCAAAGCATTTTCAAATACTTATTTGAAAAACTATTAGGATGATATACATTATGTTGTTAGGCATCGTCGTTTTTGTTTTGCTGGTTTTGCTCGGTATCTCTATACGAAATTTTTAATCCATCACAAAGCAGCAAGCTATGAACGAATACATCAATGGATATTGAAAGGTGTCGCGGACCTTGGTAGTTTTGATACTCATTTGCTATGCTTGGTATCAGTCGTATGTTGCCCTATAAACAAACTCTGCTGAAACCAATGAGATTATGAGGTAATTGAACGCATCTTAAACACGGATATGCATCGCGAGGTGGCAGGTAACATCGCGTTACCTGCCTATGCTTCTATACGCTAATGTCAGTGAACAAGACAGCAATGCTGAAAAGTAAAGCGTAGAATGTCCATCATGAACACGTTTTTGACGCTACCTATTTACACGAACCCTCCCTAAACCATTACATTCGAAATTTTCCCTAACAAAACCAAAACCTCTAAATTCCTTAAAGAATTAAGGTTGACAATTATGCTTTAATTCGGTATCCTTATAATAAAGAATTATCTAATGTTACAGAGCGATAGAAGACAGAACAAAACATCTTGAAGAGAGAAAACGAAACGGAGGAACAGATGTGAAAAATTTTGAGTATTTTGAACCGACCACCCTTGCAGAAGCGTCTCGCTTGTTTGCACAAGAGCACGCGCAGCTGCTTGCAGGTGGGACAGACCTTGTTATCGGCATGAAGGCATACACCGAAATACCGCAATCCGTAATCAGTCTTCAGAAAATCTCGGGATTGACAGGTATCACTACTGTTGGTGACAGCATCACTATTGGCGCAATGACAAAGGTTCGGGAAGTTGAATTGTCCGAAGATATACTGCAACACCACACAGCATTAGCAGAAGGCGCATCAGAAATCGGTTCAATTCAAATCCGCAACCTCGCAACTATCGGTGGAAACATAGCACATGCCTCTCCTGCCGCAGACACAGTTGCCGGTTTGCTCGTTGCTGACGCACAAGTTGACATCGCAAGTGCCGATGGCGAACGAACAGTACCGATTAATGAACTCTTTACAGGACCGGGACAGACCGTCTTAAAACCGGGTGAGATTATTACACAATTTCGCCTGCCGAGTCCTGCATCTGGTTCCCATTATATCAAACACAAAATCCGTGAAGTCATGGATTTGGCATTTATCGGTGTGGCTTCTGCAGTCAATTTGCAAAACGGCATAATTAAAGAGGCACGAATTGGACTTGCCGCTGTTGCTCCCACACCAATTCGCGCAACAGAAGCAGAGAATCTGCTAAAAGGAAAAATACCCACACCTGAACTGCTGCAACAAGCAGGCGAAGCAGCTGCATCCGGAACCAGTCCGATATCCGATCTGCGATGCTCCGCTGAACACCGCAAGGAAATGGTTAATGTTCTTACAAGACGAACACTACAACACGCTTTAGCAAGCGCAACGAGATAAAAAGCATTCATATCTAATGCGAGGACTGCCTCTCTAACACCTCGCATCGTATAATATAAGTCAAGGAGAAAAATATGACAAAACACCCTGTCAGTTTAACAGTTAACGGTGATGAACACGATTTACTTATTGAACCGCGCAAAACGCTACTCGCTGTACTGCGCGATACAATTGGTTTGACAGGTACCAAAGAGGGATGTAGCACAGGGGACTGCGGTGCATGCACCGTCATTGTTGATGGCAAAGCCGTCACGTCTTGTATGGTGCTCGGTGTTACCGCTTCTGGAAAAGAGATTACCACTATTGAAGGTTTAGCCAGCGATGGCGAACTTCACCCTATTCAACAAGCTTTTATTGACACAGGCGGTTATCAATGCGGTTTTTGTACCCCCGGTTTTATCATGGCATCAAAAGCACTTGTAGATGAAAATCTTGATCGGACCGAAGAAGAATTCAGACACGCACTTGGTGGAAACATCTGTCGTTGTACCGGATATACAAAAATACTTGAAGCAGTCCTACAAGCCGTAGAAGAGATACGGGCAACTTCATAGCGTAACGTGCAGATTAGATCTGCCCAAAATTAGAAAGGAGAAAAACATGGCAAAAACAAAACGTGGAAGCGGTATAAGACATTTATACATTGATCCAAACGGAACAGTCCATGAAGGTATATACAATAATGGACGTGGCACTTGTCCCGCCTGTAAGCGGACCGGTGTCAAAGTACTACCTGATCATTATAGCGTAGAGGTAGGTGAGGATACCGTAGTAGTCTGTAAAAGATGTTATACAGCTATTGGACGTGGAAAGATAGAACTCCCAGCTGCAAGCCAAGTCGCAGCGGAATAGCAGATACCTGTGCAACATACATATAACTTAACGAAAGTGAAAGGAGAATTGCATGTCAGAATATACTGTTGTCGGTCAAAAACTACCGCGTGTTGATGCAGTTGAAAAGGTGACCGGTGCCGCACAATACGGTGCGGATGTGCACCCCGCTGGAATGCTCTACGGCAAAATCGTCCGAAGTAAGCATGCACACGCAAATATCATCAGCATTGACACAAGCGAAGCAGAAAAACTACCTGGGGTCAGGGCAATTATCACGCAAGACGACGTGCCGAGTGGGCGTCGTGTTTTCGCTACTGATAAAGTGCTTTATTTGGGCGAACCGCTTGCCGCTGTCGCTGCTACCGATCCAGATATAGCCGAAGAAGCCGCAGAACTTATTAAGATTGAATACGAAGTTCTACCCGTTGTGCAAGACGTTATGGAAGCGATTAAGTCATCTGCGCCTCGTTTGCACGGTGATGAAACAAAAGACGGTCCAAACCGAAGAGACATTAGTGCAAAAATCAAGGAACTCTCCGGCAATGAGTCGGATGGTAACAGTGATGCAATTCGTAAACTTGAGGCAGAATTAGAGAAATATGCCGATGAAGCTTACTATAACATATCTGCGGAAAGCCATACAGAAGCGGGCGATGTTGAAAAAGGATTTGCTGAATCAGACATAGTTGTTGAAGACACATACTTTATTCCACGTGTCCATCAGACCTACATGGAACCCCATGTCTCAGTTGCCAGCGCAGACTCATCTGGTAAGATCACCGTCTGGGCATCTACGCAAGGTCCGTTCGCTATCCGTTCAGGTATCGCAGGCACACTCGGCATCCCATTGACGCAAATTAACGTTATCGGCACAACAATGGGTGGCGGTTTTGGTGGACGTTTCGGTGTAATTATTACACATGTTCCCGCAGTCCTACTCTCGCAAAAGGCGGGACGTCCAGTCCGTGTGCAAATGACGCGCGAAGAGGAATTTCTTGATGGTAGACCAGCCCCCGGATGTGTTATCAAACTGAAAACTGGTGCAACCAAAGACGGTCATATCCTTGCTCGGCAAGCACTTGCATTGTGGGATTCTGGTTCAGTCTCAGGTGCCTCCATTGGCAGTACCATCAGGGTTCGTGGTGTCTACAAAATTCCAAATATCAAGGTAGATGCTTATGGTGTACATACCAACAAATCTGGCACGGCTGCCTATAGGGCGCCGGGTGCACCACAAGCCATTTTCGCAGGCGAATCACAACTTGATGACATCGCTGAACAAATCGGTATGGACCCGGTCAAATTCCGCCTGATGAATATGCGCGAAGAGGGTGACGCTGTCCCCGCAGGTGGAAGCGAGCCAAAAGTCGGTTATAAGGAAACCTTGGAGGCTGTTGCAGATGCTGCCGGATGGTGGGATCGTGAGGCAGATGATAACCAAGGTTGGGGCGTCGCTGTTGGCGATTGGACAAACGGATGCGGTCCTGGTGGTGTTTATGTTTCTGTTCACGAAGACGGAAGTGCGCGAATTTTTCACGGCTCTATGGACATTACTGGAACGGATACGGCAATCACACAAATTATCGCTGAAATCTTGACTATTCCATACAGAAACGTTACAATCCGTCGTGGAGACACAGACTCAGCCCCCTATTCTACGGGTTCAGGCGGAAGCGTTGTTACCTTCACTATGGGGAACACTGCGAAACTCGCAGCTGAAGACGCACGCAGACGTATCCTTGAACTCGCAGCTGAAAGGCTTAATACCAACGAGGATGACCTTGAACTGAGAGACGGTGCTGTGCATATTATCACCGCAGACCCACCGAAATCTATCTCATTAGGTGAACTCGCAGCGTATAGTCTGTCCACAACAGGTGGTCCGATTGTTGGCAAGGGATCCTTCGCACGGCAACCGAGTACGCCTGCACTCGCAGCGCAAATTGCCAAAGTTGAGGTAGACCCTGACACTGGTAGAACCAGAGTGTTGAAACTTGTTGCCTCTCAAGATGTAGGTTTTGCTATTAACCCGATGGCAGTTGAAGGGCAGATTGAAGGCGGCACTGTGCAAGGCTATGCTTGGGCTATGATGGAAGAGATGCAATACGGTGAAAACGGAAACGTTAATCCAGGATTCGTTGATTATCGCGTTCCTACCTCTGCCGACCTTCCGACAGTTGAATCTGTCATCGTTGAGGTACCAGCGCCGAATGGTCCCTACGGTGCTAAAGGCGTTGGAGAACCACCCATTACACCTACTTTAGCTACGATGGCAAATGCTGTCAATGATGCTATCGGTGTCCGTATCACCGAACTGCCGATCAAACCCGAAAAGGTTGTTGAGGCACTGAAGAATAATGGACATGGCAAGTAACCTTTCTCTACGGTTTGCGAAGTATGTATACCTCGCAAACCGTAAACATCTTACACAAGTTATATTTCATACATGATATTCAGATGAAAGAGAAACCTGAACCTCCAACTGATCCTGTCCTTGAAGAAATCTATCGAATGAAAGAAGAATTCAATGCCCAATTTAATTCAATGGAAGAACTCAATGCTTATCTGAAAGAAGTCAATGCACGGGAAAAAGCACGCGGCAGGAAATATATCCCCGCGCCACCGCCGCCACCTGACTTTGAAAAAAATATAGAAAAAATTTATAAAGAACTTGGTATCAAAATGAAGCAGGAAAACAAGGTTTCTGATGAGTAGTTCTGAATCTACTTCTTACAGATCATATTTTAATTATCCATATTAGGAAAACAAAGAACTTATGTTTGGTGAAATTAAAAACGCACACGACGAACGTCTTGATTACACATACCACAATGGCAAAGACAATAGAATCGTAGTGATCGGACACGGTGTCACTGGTAATAAAGATAGACCTGCCCTCGTTGCTTTGGCTGAGGGACTTGCAGATGCTGGCATCTCTGCCTTACGCTTCTCATTCTCTGGCAACGGTGAATCAGAAGGGGCATTTACAGACTCCACTATCACAAAAGAGGTCGCAGACCTCGGTAGTATCCTTGATGTTCTCAGTGATTACACCGTTTGCTACGTTGGACATAGTATGGGTGGTGCAGTCGGTGTGCTGCGTGCCGCTACCGATGAACGTATTGAAGTTCTCGTCTCACTTGCGGGAATGGTACACACAAAGGCATTTGCTGAACGCGAATTCGGTGATGTTACACCCGACGAAGGTTTTATGTGGGATGAACCGGATTGTCCGCTATCACAAGCCTATGTGGACGACATGACAACTATTGATAGTGTCGCAAAACAAGCAAGTAAATTTGGAGGTCCGTGGCTGTTAGTTCACGGTTCAGAGGACGATATTGTGCCAATTCAAGATAGCATTGATGTCCTTCAGTTTGCAAACGAACCAACAGAACTCCTTGACCTCCCCGGGGCAGACCATGTTTTTTCTGACGATTCAACTGCAATCATGGTTGAAAAAGTTGTCGCGTGGATTAGTGAAAAATTATAGGCACAAGTCAATATGGCACGTATTGATAAACTCAAGGAAGAAATTGGTTGGTTAAAGGTTATATTCGCTATCTCAATTGCTACGGATATTTCCTTGATAGCATGGCTAATTCAAAATTTCCAAAAAGAATCCCCATTTCTTTTACTTATAGCAGGAGGAGGGGCTCTCTTGATTATGTTTGTAATTATTTGGATTAATAGCGTCACGTATCGAAAAATTAATAAATTGGAGGAGTTATAATGGATTGGAGAGAAATACTCGTTGCCGTTGTGCTTATAGCATTTTTTATCACTCTCGGTATAGTTGTAGGCACGGCAATAAAGCATGCCAACAAAAGTTAACCAAATAGACTATCAAATTGTTGTTTAATGGCACAATGGGGTTGTCTACAACTATAACAGATTCAATTCACAACATTTTTGGAGAATTTATTATGCAAACACCTCGCTTGTCAGTCTCAACATGGAGTTTGCACCGACAACTCGGAAAACCCGGATTTACCGGACCTGCTAACGACTTACAAGTCCCTACTGAAACCCATAACAAAGGTCCCGTTTCACTTTTGAATTTGCCTACGCATATAGCCGAATTTGGCATCAATACAGTAGAAATCTGCCATTTCCATCTCCCATCGGTTGAGAAAGCATACCTGTATGAACTCCGCGCTGCCCTCCAAGCCGCTGACGTTGAACTTTTTTCGCTGCTAATTGACGATGGCGACATCACGCACCCATCCGATGCAGAACGCGACATTGCATGGATTGAAAAATGGATTGACATAGCTGGTGAACTCGGCGCACAATGTGCACGTGTCATAGGCGGTAAAGCAGCACCCTCTGCAGAAACCTTAGCACAAAGCCAACATGCCCTTTCCCGACTAACCGAACGTGCAGAGACTGCAGGCATACGTTTGATGACAGAAAACTGGTTCTCTATCTTTTCCACACCTGAAAATGTGAATACGATTTTAGACGGATTAGATGGTAAAGTTGGGCTATGTCTTGACTTCGGCAACTGGCGTGGTAATACAAAATACACTGACCTCGCAGCGATTGCACCGAAGGCAGAATCGTGTCACACAAAAGCACATTTTGATGCCCCGGGCGAAATGGATAAAGAAGATTACATCCAATGCCTTGAACTCACACAGAATGCCGGTTTTGCTGGACCGCATACCCTCATTTACGACGGGCCCGGTGATGACGAATGGGAAGGTTTGGCTATTGAGCGCGAAGTTGTTACACCATTCCTCAATTAAATTGGGAGGATCTGACAATGGCATCTAATGCAATTACTACCATTACCAGAATGATAGAGACACTACCTGAGGCAATGGATTTAGAGCGGTTATGAAGTCGGCAACATTACGGATAAAAATATGTTTTCACTATCAAAAACACAATACAGTCTAAATATCGCTTGGAACGATCAACAAGTTTTAGGATACCATTTTCCTGAAGATGGCAACCGTCCTTTCTGCCACCCGTTGAATCTACCCGGTGCACCGCCGCTTACAATGAACGAGCCGGGAGATCACGTACATCATCAAGGATTATGGGTTGCGTGGAAAAAGGTTAATGAGGTCAATTTTTGGGAACAACCCGCACAAGGTGCAGACCCGACTGGCTTCGGTAAAATCATCCATCAACGGATTATCTCACACAAAGCAGATGCCGACAGCGCAAATATAACAGCAGAAAACGCATGGATAGATTGGCAAGGCATAACACACCTTACAGAGCAGCGAAAAATTACTGTTCATTCGCCCACAGCAGATGCAATGCGGATTTCTGTAGGGTTGACTCTCCAACCTAACGCGCGCGAAGTTGTACTTGATCTGCGACGTGGCGATCCCGGTGAGATGGGTAGATACTACAGCGGCATGGCAATCCGATTTGACAATATCATCACGCCGGGCAACCTATTGGACGCTGACGGACGCACTGAACCGATGGACATCTTCGGAAAGCAGAGTCGGTGGTGCAGCTTCACTTCGCAACACCCGTCTGACAACGAAACCTACGGTGTCGCTATCGTAGACCATCCCGACAATCCTCGCTATCCGACAACATGGTGGGTACGCAACCGACAAAACTACTGCTTAATTCATCCCTCACCTGTCTATTATGAACCGTTCCGTCTCACCCCCGATGAAACTCTGACGTTGCAGTATCGTGTCTTTCTTTATCGTGGGCAACCAAATGCAGCGCTATTTGAGTAGTGCTGTGTGTACTGCCATCGGGTTTTTTAGTACCACACCCGATTCGGAAGATTGCTGATACCAATACAATCTGCATTAGAAAGGAGTTATCCGATGGCGAAACGAAGAAAATTCACCGACTGAGTTTAAAGCTGAGCTTGTTTCTTGAAGTCCTCAGCGGTGCGACTTCCCAGCAGAAGTGTGTCGTACGGCGACCTAATCTCAACGAAAATCGACTCTCGACAGTGGAAGCGACGCGTCGCTCGATTGATAAAAAATAGTAATCTCATTAGAAAGTCAGTTGTCAAGCGATGCGTGTCAAACAACAGGGTTATTCACGTTTTAAGAGTTTACCGTTGTTGAGGTTGTACTAAAAGTTAATATCCAAGGCGGTAGGTGCGGCTTTCTAAGCCGCACCGCATCCTACAAGCGACCTAATCTCAATAGAAAGTTTTTGCTCTAAATTCGGTGCGGTTTCTAACCGCACGCGTACCGTTCTGGGGTATGATAGCAGATAGTTAATCTCTTCGTCCGAAAAACCAAAAAACTGAATAACCCTGGTCAAACAACCAGAGTCATTCAATTGTCGCGAAGTGTTCTTGTGGGAGAAAAATCAACGCTATGAATGCCTTTTGGTATTCAGCGGGTTTGTAACCCCGATTTAATAACAAACGCTTTTAATCGCAATTCATTGCGCCTCTTTTTAGTTTGAGGCACAATTGGACGATTCTGAATTAGAAACTCGACAAGTGAATGCCTCTGGTTCAATGTAAATTTTAGATGAATTAATTTTCTAAATATGATAAACTATATATTTAAATATCTTGTGCATGGTTTTAGATGCAAAATTTTAATTATAAATATAATGGAGATAAAAACATGTTTGGCGGTGTTGGCATACCAGAATTGTTGATTGTATTAGTGATTGTGTTACTCCTATTTGGCTCAAAGAAGTTACCTGAATTAGCACGTGGACTTGGTAAGAGTGTGACAAATTTTAAATCCGGACTTAATGAAGAACAACAAAGTGAAACTGAAACTACAGCACAACAGGAAAAGGAAACACCACAGAAAGAGGAAGTTAGCTAAATCCTTACCTAACAATGAAAGATAAATTACCCGATTTTCTTCAGGATGTCATAGAAGAATATCCTGAAGTTTGGAAAGCGTATCAGACATTAGGTGAAGCGTGCGGTACTGCTGGACCTCTTGAACCCAAGACGGTGCGACTTGTCAAGCTGGCTTTGGCTATCGGTGCGAAATCTGAAGGTGCGGTACATTCACATACTCGCCGCGCACTCCGTGAAGGTATCACGCGAGAGGAGATACAACAGGTTGCCCTACTGGCGGTAACTTCCATCGGTTGGTCTTCAAGTATGGCAGCTTTGTCTTGGATTCAGGATGTCGTAGAAAAACAGACATAGTTCGATTGAGAATATTCGCATGGAAGTTGATCATAAACCCCAACGCTTCATGTGTACAAAACTTGCTTGTGCAGTTTTAATCCTCACGACTGCTTTACCGCTTATTCCGTCTATTAGTAAAACTGAAACAACAATGTCGGAAATGCAACAAGGAATGGAGTACATCAAACTCCGGCTCTACCCGCAGGCAGTTGATACCTTCAATTCAATCTTATCACGAAATACGACAGATATAAGTGCAATTTTTCAATTGGCGAATGTCTATAAGCTACAAGATGAATTGGAATTAGCGATAGAAACATTCAATAAGATTTTTATAATTGCTGACTCGAAAAATATACCTATAAATGATCGGGTATACGGATTTACTCGCCTTGCACTCTCGGAAATATACTGCAAACAGAGCAAATTAGATATTGCTGAGCAGCATGCGATGGAAGCAGTTCAAAGATGTCCTACGAATGCTGATATGTATTATCGCCTCGGTTATATCTACACACATCAAGCGAAATTTGATAAAGCACTTACAGCATTTAAGCGAACACTCACACTTAAACCTGATTTTGCTGAAGTCTATGAATGGCTCGGTTTAATTGCACTTATGCAACATAAACCGGAGGAAGCGATAAAACGCTATAAGGTTGCAATTCAGAAGAAACCATACATCCAGAGTGCCTACTATAACCTTGCTAAGGCTTACCGACTCATCGGGGATATGGAATCAGCAACGGAACAACTGAAACTTTTCCAACTGATGAAAACCTACTACGACAAAACTTATGCAATTGAAGGCACTTTGGCAGAAGATCCATCAAACGCTGCACTTCGACTAAAATTAGCGGAAATTCATGTTGCACACAAGCATATATCAGCCGCAGTTGCTACTTACCAAGCGCTGATTCGGTTGAATCCTGAGTTCATAGCAGGGTATGACAAGTTGGGAAGGTTGTATATGGAACTGAATATGCCGCAGCGCGCGATACCGCTTTTCCATAAGGTGATCAAATTGAATCCTAATGCTGTAGAGGCACATGTCCGATTGGGATGGCTCTATACTACTCAAAAAGCGTTTGGCAAGGCAGAAGCACATCTGCAAAAGGCTATAGAAAAAATGCCGAAACTCGCTTTGGCATATCACGGGCTGGCTGAGATTTATATACAACAGGGACATATTGAAAAAGCAATTAACACCTATCAACACATCACACAAATTGAACCTGACGATAAAGATGCTTGGGCAGCGTTGCAAAACTTAGAACGTTTGAAAAAGGGGGAACAAACGAAGCGATAAATTTCTATAGGTTATCGAATTATTTTTATGCTAATGATTAACCATTTTCGCACGCCATATTTTTATCTCCTATTCATATCAGCACTCATCACTAATCTTGCAGGTTTTCAATACTGCGTCCCCGCTTCAGCAGAACCAATTTTTGTTGACGTTACCGAGTCTGCGGGTATCACTTTTGAACATACCGATGGTAGAAGCGGTAAAAGGCTTTTCAATGAATTTCTCGGTTCCGGCGGTGGTTTTTTTGATTATGATAATGATGGTGACCTTGACATCTATCTTGTGAACGGTGCGATCCAAACAGATAATACAAAAGATGAAGCACCACATAACGTCCTCTACCAAAACAACGGTAATGGCACGTTCACCGATGTCACCGAAAAAGCAGGTGTAGGTAGTGCATCTTACGGTGTTGGGGCTACTGTCGGTGACTACGACAACGATGGTGACCTTGATCTTTACGTTACTAACTTTGGCAAAGATCAACTTTATCAAAATAATGGTGATGGAACATTTACAGATGTGACAAAGCAAGCAGGAGTGGGGAACCTAAACTGGGGAACGAGTTGTGCTTTTGCAGATGTTGATAATGACGGACACTTAGACCTCTATATAGCGAACTATGCTGTGTATGACCCAAAAGACGATAAACAGTGTAAGGAGCGAGGTGTCCATGTTTATTGTGGTCCTCATGCCTATCCGGCAGTTCATGACACGTTCTATAAAAACAATGGAGACGGCACGTTCACCGATGTTTCTGTCACATCTCGTCCCTCTGACCTGATTCCGCAGCACGGATTAGGTGTAACATTTGGCGATTACGACGGTGAATGGTGATGCCGATTTATATGTGGCGAACGATCAAGATCCGAACTTTCTATTTCAAAACGATGGAAAAGGCAAATTCTTAGAACTTGCATTAATTTCTGGTGTTTGCTACAATGGATATGGGTAAAGAAGAAGCTGGAATGGGAACCGATTTCGGTGACTATGACAACGACGGGAAGTTTGACATTACTGTTAGCAATTACCAGACAGAGACAAATACCCCTTTATCACAATCACGACAGCAATTTCTTTATTGACAATACGATAGCGTCGGGGATAGCCGAAGTAACACACGGCTACCTTGGATGGGGTATCAAGTTTTTTGATTTATGACAACGATGGTTATCAAGATATCTTTGTAGCGAATGGGCACTTGATGGATAACATCTCCGTGCTTGAAAAGCACGTAACCTATCACACAAAGAAAATCTACTGTTTAGGAATTTAGGTGATGGTAACGTTCACTAACGTGGATGCCACAGAAAGATGGTTTGAGTTTGAAAAAGGTGAGTCGTGGTGCCGCTATTGGCGATTACGACAACGATGGTGATCTTGATATTCTCGTTACCAACTGCAATCAACGTCCAAACTTACTTCAAAATGCAGTTGGCAATCAGAACAATTGGGTACAAATTCAGGTTATCGGACAGAAAAAGCAACAGTTCTGGTAATGGGGGAAAAATAAAGGTCGTAACTGGAAACACACGTCCAGTACCGAGAGGTGCAGAGCGTGTGGGAGTTATCTTTCTTTCCACGATCTGCGTGTGCATTTTTGGTGTTGGAAAGGCGGATCAGATTGATCTGCTTGAGATTCGGTGGCCTTCGGGGCAAATTGACAAAAAGACACAACTCCTTGTTAACCACAAATATTTGGCTGTTGAAGGAGAGAAAATCGTTTCAATCAATAATTGAGTAAAAATGAAATCTCTATCTATCCTATTCATTCTTATAGCACTTGTGGTATCTTTTGCTCAGGCAGCAAATGAACCGGAGGATTCGCTCATCCTTTACATGTCTTTTGATACAATTGATGGTAAAAGCACAATTGACCATTCACTGTAATAAAAATCACGGTGAAATGAAGGGTGATCCAGAACATGTTGATGGAAGATTCGGTAAAGCTATCAAATTTAATGGAGTATCCGAAATTATTGAAATCCCCACACCATGAATCGCTTTACCGTAGATCAGGATGTTACTGTCATGGCTTGGATTCATAATGAGAGACATACCGGACCTAATGACGCACGATGGCAAGGTATTATAGCAAAAGGCAATAACCCTCGTTCTTATAGTTTATGGACTGATGGGGAACAAAAAATGCTTACACCTCAGTGTAGGTCCACCGCAAGGTGGTGGCAGTGTCTGTCAAGGTGAAGTCAAGCTAAACGAATGGCAACATGTTGTGGCACAAGTTAATAATGGAACGCACCGTTATTGGATTAATGGAGAGAAAAGTTGGTGAATTCGGTAACAAACCGAACCCTCCTGGATTAGAGGATATATCACCTGTTGTCATTGGCACTGCGGGAGGAGGAAATCATTCGGTATTTCCTCGGTATGATTGACGAAGTACGTATCTGGGATCGTGCCCTTTCTGAAGAAGAGATTAATAAACATAAGGATCAAGGACATTTTGAGTTTTTCGCTGTTGACCCTCAACACAAATTAACAACCACTTGGGGCAATCTGAAGATAAAATATTGTATAAAACAGGTAATCATCTTGGGTGCGTCCAAACGTAGTTTCAACTGTGTTAGAAAAAGACACTTAAAGAACCTATTTTATCTATATGAAGAAGAAAATATGAAATCTCTTTCGGTTATACTAACACTTTTGACATTTATACTCGCCTTCGCGGCATGCGGCAAATGAACCAGAGGATTCACTCATCCTTTACATGTCTTTTTGATACAGGTTAATGGAAAAAACACAATTGACCATTCTAAGTATGAGAACCATGGCGAAATGAAAGGCGCGCCAAAACTGGTTGATGGCAAATTCGGTAAAGCACTCGAACTGAACGGTACAAGCGACTGGGTTGAAGTCCCACATCATGAAACACTCACCGTTGACAAAGATGTTACCGTCATGGCTTGGATTCACACGGAACGTCATGAAGGACCCAACAACCAAAGGTGGCAGGGAATCATTGCTAAAAGCAATAACCCGCGTTCTTACAGTCTGTATACCGAAATTCCAAGTAAATGTATGGCTTTCAGTGTCAACAGTGGCACGAGTGTTTGCACCGGGGAAGTCAAATTAAATACGTGGCAACATGTTGTGGCACAAGTGGATGGCACTACCCACCGGTATTGGTTGAATGGTAAAAAGGCAGGCGAATTTGGCGGTAAAAAACCTCCGCCCGGTAAGGCTGATACACAAAATGTGATGATTGGGAGAACGCACGAAGGGCAACGCGAGTTTTTAGGGATGATGGATGAAGTTCGGGTTTGGAATCGCGCCCTTAGTGAAGAAGAGGTTATTGAACAGATGGGGAAGGGATATTTTGAGTTTTTCGCTGTTGATCCTAAGTTAAAATTAACTACCACTTGGGGTAATTTGAAGGTAAAACAGCGATAAAATGGACGGTCAGATTTGATTCGTCCTAAAGGGTTTCTGCTGAATTTTGTGCAACAGATGTCCGCGGGGACTCTTTAAATCTATATAAGGAGGAAATAATGAAAACTCTATTTATAACGTTAACAATTATAACGTTTGTGGCTTCTTTTGCCCATGCGTTGAATGAACCAGAAGATTCGCTCATCCTCTACATGTCTTTTGATACAGTTGATGGTAAAAACACAATTGACCATTCAAAGTATGAAAACCATGGCGAAATGATGGGCAATCCGAAACATGTTGCGGGTAAATTCGGTAAAGCGCTCGAACTAAACGGATCAAGTGACTGGGTTGTTGTCCCACATCATGATACGCTTACAGTTGATGAGGATTTCACCGTAATGGCTTGGATCAATACTGAGAGACACATGGGGCCGAATAACCAACGCTGGCAAGGGATTGTAGCAAAGGGCAATGCACCTCGTTCTTATAGTTTCTATACCGAATCTCCAAGTGAATGTCTGCACCTCAGTGTTGGTGGTTCAGGTAGTGTCTGCCATGGGAGAAGTCGCAGTTAAATGAGTGGGCAGCATGTGGTTGGACAGATGGAGAACGGAACGCACCGATATTATATTAATGGTAGAGAATGTTGGTGAATCCGGTGGCAAACAGAATCCACCACCTGGTAAAGCTGATACGCAGCAAGTGTCTCTTATCGGGAAAACACATGAAGGAAATCGCCAATTCTTAGGATATAATTGACGAGGTCCGCATCTGGAACCGTGCCCTCACTGAAGAAGAGGTTAATGAACAGATGGAGAAAGGGCATTTGGAACTCTTTCCTGTCGATCCACGTCAGAAATTAACAACGACGTGGGGAACCATAAAAACTGAAAAACGATAAATTCAATTTATAGCGATATTGAAAACAATATCGCTATAAATTTCAACTTAGTACACATCGGATTTGCCCGATGTTAATTGGAGGAAATAATAACTATGAGGTTTTTGTTTGTTGTATTAATTCTTACCGCTTTTGTAGCATCTTTCGCTAACGCAGCAGAAGAATCGGATGATTCGCTTATCCTCTATTTCTCTTTTGATGAATTAGATGGTGATATGACAATTGATCATTCGCAATACGAGAATAATGGATCTATAAACGGTGCCCCTGAATTGGTAGATGGTAAGTTTGGAAAGGCACTTAAATTTAACGGTACAGATGATTGGATTGAAGTGCCACACGACCCCATTCTTACCGTTGAAACGAGTGTAACCGTAATGGCATGGATTAATGCTGAAAGGCACATGGGACCGAATAACCAACGTTGGCAAGGTATTGTTGCAAAAGGAAACAGTCCACGTTCTTACAGTTTCTATACTGAATCGCCAAGTGAATGTTTGCATCTCAGTGCCGGGGGTAGCGGTAGTGTTTGTACTGGAAAGATCGCGCTTAATGAGTGGCAGCATGTTGTTGGACAAGTTGATAATGGCACACACCGATATTGGCTCAATGGTGAAATGGTCGGCGAATTTGGTGATAAAAATGCTTTACCCGGCGCCGCCGATACTTCCGTCGCCTATGTCGGCACTACAGGTGAAGGGGCTAATAGAAGGTTCCTCGGGTTGATTGATGAGGTTCGTATCTGGAATCGTGCTCTCTCTGAAGAAGAAGTTATGATGGAAATGAAAATCGGATACATGCCCGGCACAGCCGTTGACCCGCGTGCAAAATTAGCTACAACGTGGAGTGCAATAAAATCCCATAGATAACGGATAGACCATCATTATTCAATATTTCTTGTAGGTGAGTTTTTATACTCACCTACATTCTTTCAGAAGAAGCATGAATTGAGGTTGAAAAACCCTTCTCTTATAGAAAAGGAGAATATATACAACGTGAATGGAAGATTTATATCGTCTGCAGAAGTCGAAAGAGATCATTTAGATTGGGGAACAATAGGATGGCTCAGTCGTCCAGAAACCACAGGTGCAAAAGATATAGTCGCAATGGAAGTTAGCCTCTCCCCTGGATATGGACATGATTTTCATAAGCATCCCGACCAGGAAGAGGTTATCTACGTTATAGAAGGTAGCGTGGAACAGTGGCTTGAAGATAAGAAACAAACACTGAATGCTGGTGACTCTGTGTTCATTGCAGCGGATATTGTTCACGCATCTTTTAATGTTTCAAATAAACCAGCAAAGTTGTTTGTTACGTTGAGCCCAAGCAGAGGGGAAGAAGGATACCAGCTCATTGATGTTTTTGACGAAGCACCGTGGAATACCCTTCGCTCATAATTGTACCTCATTAAGTTCCTTTCAATCCTTCACTTTTCTTTGTTATCCTGTAACCAAACAGATATAATTTATTAGAGTCTTTTTGGAAAGTTGGACAATATGCTGGAAACACCGGTATCTGAAACACCATTGCAACTCCGTCAGCGGATGCGCGAGTTCTACGAGACGTCGGAAACCTATAAAGAGCTCTTGGCAGCACACGATGAGGTTTATCTACGACACTACGTAGAATTGGTGATCCGTTATGCGCCATCAGACACTAAAATCCTGGATCTTGGGTGTGGGAACGGTATCTCTGCTCGGTTGCTAAATCAGGCAGGGTTTGATGTCATTGGAACCGACATCTCGCCGCTGTTCCTTGAAGAAGCGCGGAATTGGGAAAATCCGAAACTACGATATCAAGTGTGTGATGTTTTAGAATTACCTTTTGATAACGATTCTTTTGACGTTATCTGTTCAAACGAGTTAATAGAACATCTACCTGACGTGGAGACAGCATTGAAGGAAATGGGACGGGTTGTTGGCAAAGGTGGCAAGATCGTCCTTTCCGGGCCGAACTTATGTTCACCCCTAACACCTTTTCTTGATTGGGTCAGTTTAATGTGTGGTAAACCCGGCAGACCTGTTTGGGGAGAAACAAAACAGCAAGCATTGCAGCAGTTTAAGCACAACTGTAGACTCTACATAAAAAAACGTTTCTTGACAAAAACACCTAACTTTATTTATCGTGACCCAGATTTACAAGCAGATGCTATCGGTGGTGATGCCGACAGTGCGTATTACGCAAACCCGATTGATCTTGCACAATTTTTCAAATTAAATGGGTTCCGTATCATCAAAAAAGCCGTTGGCTTTGGCATAAAGGGGAGAATTATTGCAAGCATGTTTCCGTATATCAGCCCTTACATTACTATGGTTGTCCAAAAATGAACATTCATGCGAATGATTTTGTTTTAGAAATTGGAAGCGGCCATAACCCAAATATACGCTCGGATGTTTTATGTGATAAATTCATAGATGACGACGGACAACGCGGTGGGATTATTGTCAAGGATCGGCCGATGGTAGAAGCGGACGGACAGTTTCTACCCTTTGCAGACGGTGCATTTGACTACGTCATCTGTTTGCATGTTTTGGAACACGTTGAAGACCCTCATTTACTACTCTCCGAAATGATGCGTGTGTCATCCAGAGGTTATATTGAAACACCCTCCGAAATCGGAGAACGCCTCTACGGATGGCATTACCACAACTGGGTTGTTAACCGAATTGATGATCGTTTGGTGCTACAAAAGAATGAGAAGAGAGCCGAATTTGGTCAGCTTTTCCACACGTTGGCTGCGAAAGACAAGTACTGGAGAAAGTTTCATATTACGCACCACAACCTTTTCCTCGTTCAATATGAATGGGAAGGTAAGATTGATTACGAAATATTGGACCAGCAAGAGTCGGCTCTGGACTTGAAATCTCCGCAAACCATTGAAGAACTTCTGAAATACGCGTTTTCAAAGCATATCCACGATGAGTTTTTACTAACACTAAAAAGTGCAGTGCCGCGTAGTATTGTATCTCGTGCAAAATCTATTTTAGCAAAAAGCAGAAGCCGCCAAACCAAACCATTAAAGGAGCTTCTCGTCTGTCCACTGTGTAAAGGCGGGATTACATGGGAAGAACAAAATCTCTACTGTTCATTTTGCGATCAATCTTATCCGATTATTGATGGAATTCCCAGATTAACTGTAACACCATTCGCAGAATAATTACAATTGATTTACAATTAACAATACATTATAATCGGCGCGTTTGCAAAGCGCGTCTACCCAACTCTGAGATACCTATCTCAAAGCAATTGAATATACAATGAATACAAACAATATTGAAAATAGGAACATAATAATTATTGGTGGTGGGACTGCTGGCTTTGCCGCAGGTGTTTATACTTCTCGTGCGATGCTGGAACCGGTACTAATTACTGGTGACGCGCTTGGCGGGCAACTTTCGTTAACACTTGACCTTGAGAATTACCCTGGGTTTTTCGGTAACGAAGCATCAGTCTTCATTCAAGGCATGCAGGAACAAGCGGAACGGTTCGGCACTGAGGTCCAATTTGACACAGTAACAGCGGTTGATTTCGCGCAACACCCGTTTGTTGTGAACACTTATGAAAAAGAATATCACGCAAAATCTGTGATTATCTGCACCGGTGCATCACCACGCACCCTCAACATTCCCGGTGAAGAAGGGTATGGTGGACGCGGTGTATCCTACTGTGCTACCTGCGATGGATTTTTCTTTCAAGATCAACGGCTTATTGTTGTTGGTGGTGGGGACGCAGCATTGGAAGAGGGCATCTTCTTAACCAAATATGCTTCTGAGGTCTATATTGTTCATCGCCGAGATCAACTCCGTGCAAGTCAGATTATGCAGGAACGCGCATTCAAAAACGATAAAATAAAGTTTATTTGGGACACCGTCGTTGAAGAAATTTGCGGAGATGACGAAAAAGTTACCGGTGCCAAACTCAAAAATGTCAAAACGAATGCAACTGAACTTTTTCCGATTGACGGTGTGTTTATCTTTATAGGACATATTCCGAACACAGAACTATTCACAAATGTCATAAATATGGACGAACAAGGATATATTATTGTGGATGAGATGCAGCGCACTAACATAGATGGTGTTTTCGCCGCGGGTGATGTGCATGACCATGTATTCCGTCAAGCGATTACGGCAGCAGGTGCAGGAGCGGCGGCAGCTATCGCCTCAGAAAAATTTATTGCTGAATTAGAGAACCGATCTTATCCGGGGAATTAAATGGTGCAAACTGCTAATTTGCGATCAGATCCCACGATATAAACGTCCTAAATGTCTGAATCGTGGATAAAACAGAAATAGTTTGATACTCCACGCAATTTTGTGATAAACTTTTGAGAGACATACTCAAAATCTCTTATTTTCAAGTTTTCTCAATTTCACATCGAATTTTGAGTGAGTTCTGAGTGATAGCGTTTGCACATCCAAGAAGGAGAGAATCTGTGCCTTGGACAAACGGTTCCCTTACCCTTTACCACGGTACTACTGATATTGCGGCATCAGTTCTGTGCAAGCCTTCAGGGTCCCTGCCGCATAACATTGATATTTCACTCTGTAGAGCGCACACAGATTTCGGTCAAGGTTTCTACCTAACTACGTTTTTACAACAAGCAGAAGGTTGGGCAGATAGACAATTCAGGGATCTGCGCAGGCGTCGTAGGGTTGAGTTGTCAACGCGTGCAGTGGTACTTAGATTTGAAGTAGATAGAAACCAGTTAGCACCTTTATTGAGTTTGTGCTTCGTGACAGATAGATCAAACCCGGACTATTGGAATTTTATTGAGCATTGTCGGACTGAAACGGGTTCACACTTGCTACATGGCAATAAGAATTATGATGTTGTGTTTGGGCCCGTTACGCTTTGGCCACAGAAGTTCGTCATCAAAGATGCGGACCAGATTAGTTTTCATACGAAAGCCGCGCTGGAAATACTTCCCGCACCTGTGCTGCATAGCCAAGGAACACCAACCTATACTTTGTAATGGAGGCTTGCAAAGCCAAGTTTTATATGGAGGAAAAATGGCACCTGTGAAAGAACCCAACGTCTCCTTGCCCCGCAGTCACGTAGATGTTTATTGGGAGTTAGTTCGTAGATCTCTGAGCGACATCTTTGATAGATCGCCAAGCGAGGCGGATGACTACCGACAAGAAATTGAAAATCTACCTCTGCCACAGCAAGATTTCTTCTATAACGGCGAGGCATTGTATGTTGCCGCTGCCCTTGCCGATGAAGAGCCAACTGAAAAACAACACGCTCACTACCAACGCTTACAAGCAAAGATATACCGTCTTTCCGAACGAGAGGAATGACACAATGTCCTTCAATAGACATTAAACGAAAAGACAAAAACACTCTCGATGCCTACAGATATTCGGAGCAATCTTCTCGTATCACAGTGGGTCATGAGTGGTTTAATTCATCCACATCAAACAATTAGTGGCTTTTTATCGGAGGTAGTTATGCAAGAATCTTCAGTATATCAACATCTCGTAGAGACAGCGGAAGCAAGTTATCAACGAGAAGCAAGACAAGATGCAATCAGATATCTCTTTGCGGTCCTTGAGTTTCGGTTTGATGGGCTTGCAGTTCAAGCCCTTAGACCCGTATTAGAAAACATCAAAGATCTTGAGCGACTTCAAGAACTGCATAACGAAGCTTTACATGTAGAAAACTTCGAGGCGTTCACCCACATTTTGGGCATGAACGGCAACGAGCAATAGATTCATGAGACCTCGACCGCTGTTGAAGTAGTGGTTTAATCGTTCTGTGCAGGTAGTAACTTTTCATCGGATGAAAAGTTCATCGCTGAATTGGAGAACCGATCTTTTCTGGGAAATTAGTTTCACTGGACAAAATAATTTATGCAAAATCACAAAAACCAACGCCTTGCCCTCGGCTTAGACTCAAGCACACAGAGCTTATCAGCAATCGTTATCAATATTGACACGGCAGAGAAGTGTTTTGAACACGCAATTGACTATCGGGCGGATGCGCGGACCAGCAACTTCGGCATTGGAGAAGACTATATTTTACCGCCGAAGTCCGAAGGTGAAGCAGAACAACCGCCGTTGATGTATCTTGCTTCACTCAATGCAATGTTTGCTGACATGCGCGAGGCAGGTGTTGCGTTAGAAAATATCGTCGCTATCAATACATCGGGACAACAGCACGGTCATGTCTATCTGAACCGAAACGCTGCGATTATATTTTCCAACCTACAAAGGGTAGAAGGTAGTAGATTAGATTTAAACACGCTTTTAGCGGGTGTCTTCTCGTATGCCACCGCACCGATATGGATGACTGCTAATACCGTTGCGCAGACAAATCATGTGCGAGAAACAGTCGGCGGAAAAGCACAGATGATTGAACGTTCTGGCTCAGATGCACCACTACGGTTCACAGGCGGAGTGATCCGTCGCGTTGCTGAACAATCATCACGCGCTT
Organism: Candidatus Poribacteria bacterium; assembly: GCA_965219695.1. Taxonomy (GTDB): domain Bacteria; phylum Poribacteria; class WGA-4E; order WGA-4E; family WGA-3G; genus MSPOR6. The sequence goes on from CBDCOJ010000032.1 coordinate 190,272, forward strand.
ATGAGGCAACAGAAAAAATCCAACTCATCAGCAGTTTTATCCCAGCGGTGCTGTCGGCAAATCCGTTAGTGCCGATTGATATTGGCAATGGATGCGGCATGTCGCTTATGAACTACCGGAATAAGGTGTGGGATGCTGAACTGATAGCAGCAACAGCGGATGGTTTACCCGGAGGTTCGGAAGCATTGTTGGGTAAATTGCCAGAACTTGCGGCGCCAGATTCTGTCGTGGGAAATATCGCTACGTATTTTGTAGAAAGATATGGATTTTCTGAAGAATGTTCAGTTATAGCAGGGTCAGGCGATAATCCGCAAGCAAAAGTGCCAGTCGCAGGAGACCTCCTCAGTCTCGGCACAAGTTTTGTCAATATGGTGTCGACTGATGGAGATACACTTGACCCAGAAGGTTTTGCAAACGCTATGTATGACGGCATTGGTCGTCCGTTTATGTTCGGGTGCCGCACCAACGGTGCTATGGTGTGGGATGCAGTTAGAAATCACTATGGACTCGCGAAAGAGGAATATGAACCAGCGGAAGCAGCTTTGCAAGACGTTTCACCCGGACAGTTCATGACATTTTGGCAACCAAGAGCGGAATCTTTTCCTGTTTCTGATGCCTTTGACTTTGTACGTTTAGCAGAATCGGAAACTCCAAATTTAGCGAAGGATTATACGGGTATAATTGAGACAAGTCTTGCAGCTGTTTATGTCTATTCCAAAGTTTTTACAAAACCATCGCAAGACCCCTTATATGTTACAGGTGGCGCGACTGGAAGTCCACAAATTATGCGGCGCGTCGCAGGAATTTGGAACAGACCTGTCGTCCCCGTAGAAAAAGGTGGTGCTGCACTCGGTGCTGCCGTAGCAGGTGTAAAAGCGTATTGTAGCCATGTAGGTGAGTCTTTTGACGTGGAGGCGTTTAGTGCTGCGGTCCTAAAACGCGGTGAACTTATTCAACCCAATCCGACTGATGTAGAAGCGTATCACGGGAAAGGAAACTATCTCCAACAATTCCGAGATTCTTATGAAAGGATTATGAAAGAAAACTCATTATAGTAAAGGCAACTAATGCTTAGTCAAGTGCGAATTGATGGGTCCTGAAGTAATCGGGAATCGGAGTTCCCTCCTACTATAAGCGGTCCATCGGTAGGAGCGATCTCCGAATCGCGACCTATAATATGTTGACAAAGCACTAACGAGCAACAATCAGTCTTGAGAGTAGGAGTGCGAATTCGTAAATATAACGTGAGTTCGGAATCGACAGAATATGTCTCCTAAAAACTATTGTTATTTGGTATACTAAAATAATACCGAATTTTTAGAGTCAAATATGATTACTTTTGTCATAATAAACCTGCCGATCCAGTCATAACAAAGGATCGTAGCACATTACAAAATTCTATCATTTTCCGATTGACTCTAAAAACTCTAAAAATCTTTATATTTTATATAACGTAAATACGGAGAAAAGATATAGAATTCTTCAGGTTTTATACCGAACTCACGTTAAATGTACTGCCAATAAACCGATAACCAAATGCTAACAACTACTATAAACGAACTAACACACTTTGATGAAAAAGGCAATACCCGAATGGTAGATGTTGGGGCAAAACCAGAAACGTTGCGCGTTGCTATTGCCCAAGGACATGTGACGGCTCAACCGGAAACGCTCCATCGCATCGCTGAACAACAGATGAAGAAGGGTAATGTTTTGGAAGTCGCCCGTCTTGCAGGTTACATGGCAGCAAAACGGACGAGTGAACTCATACCGCTGTGCCATCCTCTAAACCTTACCTCAATCCGTGTGGATGTGGCGATTGTCGCAGAGAGGATAGAAATTGAAGCAGAGGTGCAAACCGTCGGACGAACAGGTGTAGAAATGGAAGCGCTCACTGCCGTATCCGTTGCTGGTTTGACCGTTTACGATATGTGTAAAGCCGTTGACCGAGAAATGTGTATCTCCGAAATAAGGTTAGTCAAGAAAACTGGTGGCGCAAGTGGTGATTTCAATTTGTAACACAAAATTAACTTCATTCCGCTGGTAGGGCGGTTTGTAAGCGCGCTTTCAATAATGTAGAATTATATTTTATCAATAAACACTATGCTAAAGCGGAGAAATAAAAAAATGCGTCGAATTATCATAGCAATCCTTGCTGTTTTTCTATCGGTTTCCACAACAGTTTTTGCAACAGATTATGTTCTAATTCTTGGCGGTGTTGGCGGTGAGAAATCCTATTATGACCAATTTTGGAGTGCGACTTCACGGTTTCACCAATTGCTTACACAGGAATACGGATTTGCCCCAGAGCAGATTACTTTTCTTTTTGAGGATGAAGGCACTCTCCCAGGCCTCGTCACAGGTGAGGCAAAGCGAGGACCGGTTTTAGAGGCATTTGCACAACTTGCTGAAAAGGTTCAGCCGTCCGACAGGTTTATCCTCTTTATGGTTGGACACGCAACGCGCAGTTCATCCGGTATAAAATTTAATTTACCCGGACGCGATATCAGCCAACAAGAATATACTGACAGTATTAACAGTATTCAGGCAGAACAGCAGCTACTCGTCTTTGGGTTTCCATATAGTGCGGGGATAGTCCAAAAGATCAGCGAATCGGGACGCATAATTATTACATCAAGTTCTTCACGCGAAGGTTATGCCTCTCAAGCTGGTTTCGGGGACATCTTTGTTGATGTATTCTCTGAACCTTATGCGGATGCCAACGATGATGGTGCAATATCGCTTTTAGAAGCATTTATGTGGATGCAAACTCGCGTTGACGAATGGTATACACAAGATGGCGCTATGCAAGCGGAACATCCCCATCTTGATGATAACGGGGATGGTCGTGCTTCGCGCAAGGATTTGGAAGCAAATGGTGAAGGCACACTCGCTGATAAGACATTTTTAGGAACACGGCGCACACCTCTGCCGCCAAAAGAGGAAAGGACTGTAGAAAACCCAGAAGAAAATCAAGAGGAACCGGCAGTTGCTCATACACACGACAATGGTCAGGACCATAGTGAGGTTCCTCCGGAAGAAAAAGAACAGGTAGAAATGAAGGGCAAATCGTCACTACCGTATAATTTTATTAGTGAAACGGACGAACAAGCCATCCAAGACAGCATTGAAAACGTCCCTACCGAACCAGAAAATCCTGAGGACAGTGCTGTTGTACTGTGGGAAGCAGAAGTCCATGACGTTGATGAGGATGGCAGGCGTGTTTATTCTACACGACGAGTCGTCAAAATATTCAATGAAGATGGGTATCACTTCGGTAAAATTAAGATTCCTTATACACAGAATGCGGATGATGTAACTATCCATCATGCGCGAACACTTAAACCTAATGGCACTCAAGTGGAATTAGAGAAACGTAAAATCGTCCGTGGGATTACACCAACTGCTGCTACTGAGGCAGGATTAAATGTTGATACCCGCTTAATGTATTTTGAATTACCGAAGATGTCAGACGGTTGTATCATTGACTACGCCTATTCCACCAGAAATCCGCGAAGTGCTATGAAGGGTGAATTTTGGCGACAGGTTTATTTTCAGGTTGATGTGCCTGTCCTATATTACCGTCTTACGGCACATACTCCGAAGAAAACACCACTTTTTTACCGAGTAAACGGCACTTCAATTGAGCCAGCTGTTACTGAAAATAATTATAGTCGCACCTATATATTTGAAACGAAAGATGTGCCAGCCTTACGTCGCGAGCCTTTAATGCCTGCTGTTTCAGATTTTGCTTATAGCATTAGCCTCTCCTCAATTGATTCATGGGATAAACTGATAGCGTGGTACGCGACATTAATCCGTGAACAGGATAGAATTACGAAGGAAATTGAGCAAAAAACGGAAGAAATACTCATCGGAGCATTGTCACGCCAGGAAAAAATCAAGAGACTTTATGAATTTGTTGCGACAACCATCAAGTACGCGGGGGATGAACGTGGAATATGGGGTATCAAACCGTATCCTGCCGCTAAGGTATTAGAGGGTGAATGGGGAGATTGTAAGGGTAAATCGACGTTACTTTCGACGATGCTGCGTGTCGCAGGGATCGATTCCTATCCAGTTCTTATTTCCGCTGGCAAGGCGAGCAGAATTGTCCCAGAAGTTCCATCGCTTGCATATTTTAACCACATGATCCTTGCGGTGGATGGCGGAAAAGGCAAAGACCTGATTTGGCTTGACCCAACCGCCCAAACTTGTGCTTTTGGCGATTTTCCTGTCAGTGACCAAAATAGATGGACCCTGATTATTAATACCGATGCGTCAACAAAGGACGGAATTAGTGTAGAAACAGCAGACATTTCTACCCAGGATCAGGAAAAACTGGATGGAGAAAAAGTTAAAGGTCTTCTCTATGCTTTTCAAAAGAGCCCGGCACTCCCAGCAGATTCAAATGTGAGACATACAAAAACTCATGTTAAGGTCAAAAAGGATTTGAGCGTGGAAGTTACACATGAATTACGGGTCTCTGGAGATTTCAACGCAAGATTGCGAGCGCGTCTTTTAGGTGTCGATTATCGCGAAGAACGAATCCGATTTCTACGCAGTACTTTGGAGTTGGATAAACGTGCCAAAGTAGAACACTTTGAAATCTCGGAAACAAAACAGCTCGGACCTGAATTAAAGATTTACCTAACGTGGTCATGTAAGGATTACCTATACAAAATGGGTGACCAATTTATTTTGGAGCTGCCTGTTATTGAATATCCATACTCCGAATTGTTGAGAGAAGAGGAACGCGATCATCCAGTTGTTTTAGGTAAGGCTCTTACTTTTGAAGACCAAATCACCGTTGATGCGGAAACACCATTTGTTATAGAAATGGTGCCAGAACCACAAAAACTTCAAACAGATGTCGCTGAAATCCATTTGGATTACACGAAATCTGGACAGAAAGCAGAGATGAAACAAGCGATGCGTTTCCACGCACCGAAAGTGGAAGCCACTCAAATCTCAAATCTCACAAATGTCGTTAGAATTGCCTCAAGCCAAAGCACAAAACGATTTATTTTAACTCAAAAACCGTAGAAGGCAGCACACCTCCCATAAAGAAGGGTGTCAAAACCTACGTTTAATAATTTTATCATTCCTATAAGGAGTAAGTAGATGCCAGCAACTGAAGAAGTCCAAGCTATTGAAGAGTTAATGAAAAGCCAAGAATCAATTGTGGAGCAACTGAAAAAAGTGATTATCGGTCAAGAGGAAGTGATCAATCAGATGTTGATGGCACTCTTTGCCGGTGGGCATTGCCTTGTCGAAGGTGTGCCAGGATTAGCGAAAACGTTAATGATTAAAACGCTCGCTGAGATCCTAAATCTCAAATTTAAACGAATTCAGTTCACACCGGATTTAATGCCTGCCGATATTATCGGCACTGATGTGCTTGAGGAGGATCGCACCACAGGACATAGAACGATCCGATTCATTCAAGGACCTATCTTCGCAAACATCCTCCTTGCTGATGAGATCAACCGAACACCTCCGAAGACACAAGCCGCTCTTTTGGAAGCAATGCAGGAACACCATGTCACTGCTGGAGGAGAAGAATACCAACTAACAGAACCTTTCTTTGTGCTTGCCACACAGAATCCAATTGAGCAGGAAGGCACATATCCATTGCCAGAGGCGCAACTGGACAGGTTCATGTTTAAAATTGTTATAGACTATCCCGCAGAAGAAGAGGAAGTTAATATCATCTCCGCAACAACGGGAGCAGATGAACCTGAATTAGAGACAGCCCTTTCCGGTGAAGCCATTGTGTCATTACACCAAATTGTACGTAGGGTGCCTGCAGCGGATAACGTTGTACAATACGCCGTAAAATTGGCACGCGCAACTCGTCCTAAAGAAAAGGATGCACCTGATTTCATCCAGCAGTGGGTGCGTTGGGGAGCAGGTCCTCGTGCAGGTCAATATCTAATATTAGGTGCTAAATCCAGAGCTATCCTCAGAGGACGTTACAACGCCTCTTGTGAAGATGTGAAAGCAGTCGCTCCGGCAGTGCTGCGTCACCGTGTTTTAACAAATTTCCACGCTGAGGCTGAAGGGGTTGATACTGATACAGTTGTCCAACGGCTTATTGAAACAGTACAAGAACCCGCAGCCAAAATGTAATTCTCTGCACTAAGGACGCAATAAATTATCCTATTCTATCTTTAGAGTGCAAAACCGTGAAAGTTTCGGTCATCATTCCCGTCTTGAACGAAGAAGGTGCTATTGCAAATGTCATCAACGATATTCCGAAATCGTTAGTTCAAGAAATTATCGTTGTAGACAACGGATGCACTGATCGGACCGCAGAAATTGCCCGAAAACACGGCGCAAAAGTCGTCTGTGAACAGCAGAGAGGTTATGGTAGTGCATGTCTCGCAGGAATTGCAGCTGTTCAGACAGCAGACATCGTTGTGTTTTTAGATGGTGATTATAGCGATGACCCAACAGAGATGCCATCGCTTGTCCAACCGATTCAAGAGGGTCTTGCGGAGTTTGTCATCGGCACACGCATACCGACTGAAAAGGGTGCATTGCTGCCACAGGCACAGTTCGGAAACAAACTTGCAACTTTCTTAATGCGTATCTTTTTCGGTGTCCGATATACTGATTTAGGACCCTTTCGTGCTATCCGTTACGAACAACTCCAAGCCTTAGACATGCAGGATAAAAACTTCGGTTGGACAATAGAGATGCAACTCAAAGCTGCAAAAATAGGTATGAACGTACGTGAGGTGCCTGTTAGCTATCGCAGACGTATCGGCACTTCCAAAATTAGTGGGACTTTTTTAGGTAGTCTCAAAGCCGGAGTCAAGATATTGGCAACGCTCTTCCGATATAGCATTCTACGCTGATTATTTACTGAGACAACCGTTCTATTGTAGTAAGGCATGAAAAATTTCGTCACAGAACACTTCTGGTGTATCAAACATCTTCATATCTTCCGCGACCTCTTCGAAGAAGATGCGCGTGCGTTAAGGCAGATAATCAAATTCAAAGACCTAAAACACGAGGAGCGAATTTGCGAAGAAGGTGTTTATCTGATTAAAGAGGGACGCGTTAAAATTTCTGAAAATTTGCCAGATTCTGATTCTGAGAAGATTGAAAAGCGCTCTAAGAATTCAGGCTCTAATGAAAACCGAGATGACAATCCGGGAACAAAAGAGGTACTGGAACAGGGTGAGATATTTGGGGTAATTTCTGAAAATGCAGAGACTTTGGATGAAAATCAATCCACTATCGCAGAAACCTTGACAGAGGTTCATCTCGGCATTGTAACAATTCGTGATTTTTCGTTTTTTCTTAAACGGAAACCGCATTTAGCACTACCATTGCAGCGTAGGAGACAAGTAGGTTTCTCTAATGTGTTAGAAACATCTAACAACCCATTTTTCATTAGATACACAAATAAAAAACAGGAATGGCAATTCGGTTCACACAACATCTTAAATAAAAACGCAGTGCCAGATTGTAAACGAATCAACGCGTTTGGAAATATTATGTTCCGAAGCACATCTTCCCGCCTTGCACTATTATTGCAGAATCTTGCTTTAACTCCAAACAAGAATGGTGTTGTGTGTCTGCCGAGACTATCAACCAAACGTATGTCAAAATTAATTGGAAGTTCCGTCGAGATGACTGAAACAACCTTGAAAACATTTAAACAGCATAATATAATTGATAAACGACGAGGACAAATTCTAATTTTGAATGCGTGGCAGTTAAAGAAAATTGCGGACGCGCGAATGAAAACATTATCGGCACCGCAAATGCCTGCCCCTACTTCAGATGACGATATTGATTTGGCAATGCTTATGAGTCCTCGGGATGAGAACAACAGTCAAAACAGTTCCACTGTATCTTCCGCGTAAAGTTTTTTACATCACTTACACAATAGTAGAAATTGGTTATTTAAATTTATGAAAAACAAAAATCCGTATCTTAATATCGACCAACAAATGGTTGGTGATATCTACACAAGCAGCGAAGTCATGGACAATCTGACCGTTTTATGTGATGACTTTGGGTCCCGTTTTGCAGGGACCCCTGAAGAATATAAGGCTGCTACTTTTATCTCTGAAACATTTACTCGTTATGGACTCAAAAACGTTAGGTTGGAGGAATACCCTTACGCAGGTTGGACACGCGGTACAGCAACGTTTACAATTACTGAACCAATTGAACGGACTTTGCACTGCATTTCGTTACCCTACTGTCCAGCGAATAATATCACTGGAGAACTGGTTTCTGTCGGACATGGGAGTCCTCCAGAATACAGCGAACTCGGTGAAACAGCACGCGGCAAACTTGTGATGGCGAAAAGCTCATCACCGAGAGACCTTGGAAGGTGGGTGCATCGGAAGGAAAAATATGAGCGTGCAGTTCTTGGTGGTGCAAGTGCTTTTATTTTTGTGAGTGAACATCCTGGTGTTGGACCAGAAACCGGCAGCCTTCAAAATAATAGACCCGCACCTATCCCCGGTATATCTGTGTGTAAAGAAGATGGCGATTTTCTAACGCGGTGTATTGATCGCTACGGAAAGGTAAAAATGCACCTGCAAACGACAGATGTTAACGAACCTCGCACTTCATGGAACGTCGTTGCTGACCTACCAGGGAAAGAAATTCCTGAAGAGACGATTGTTTTGGGATGCCACTACGATGGACATGACATTTCGCAAGGGGCACACGATCCCGCTTCAGGCATGGTATCCGTTATAGAAGTTGCGCGTGTCTTAGCCACCTACACAGCAGATATGCTAAAGCGGACTATCCGATTTATCGCCTTTGGAACGGAGGAAATTGGACTTACGGGTGCATTTCGGTATGTTGAAGCACATGCAAATGAATTAGATAACGTCCGATTTATGTTGAATATGGACGCAGCCGGCGGCACGAGTAGAAAGGGAATTGTTTTGCATCAATGGGACGCGTTAGGACCTTTCTTCAAAACAGCACAGCAGCAGATGCATGTGGATATGCCTGTTGGACAGAAGGTGCATTCCTATTCCGACCATTTTCCGTTTTTCCTTGAAGGAGTACCATCATGCCACATGGGTGATCCTACTTCTGCTCCGTCTGGACGCGGGTTTGGACATACGGCTTACGACACACTGGAAAAGGTGGAGTTGGAAAACCTTCGACGTGCAAGTTCAGTCGGTGCAAGGGTGGCACTTAGATGTGCAAACGCGGAGAAATTCCCCGCAAAACGCCGTTCTCAAGAGGATGTGCAGAAAATCGTAGATACAGACCCAGGGTTGGAAGGGTACCGTATCTCTCTGAAATTAAAAGCATAGACGCTTCGAATCATCGCAAAGGAACACTGTACTTGTGGCAAAACGAAAAAAGAAAAGCAAATTCAACCATAAATTCCTTACATACACCGTAGGGATTTTACAAAAAAAGTTCTCGGCGTCTTGTAAGCGCGCGCAGATTGCAGTTCTGCTATTTGGGGTGATTTCTTTACTGTTTAATTTCTCGTTTCAAGCAGATGTACACGCTGAACAGGACTTACAACACGCCATAACACAATCGAGACGGACAGCGATCGTAACAGCAGTTGAACGTGCGAGTCCCGCAGTTGTAAATATCAGTGCTACGCGAAACGTCACGCAACGAACTCTTTTTGATGAATTTTACGAACGATTTTATGGATTTGAGCCTCCTATTCGCGAACATACGCTACGTGAAGTCGGTTCAGGCGTAATTATCAGCAAAGACGGTTATATCCTTACGAACCATCACGTCATTGCGGATGCCGAAAAGATCATGGTTGCTATCGCTGACGGACGAGAATTTGATGCACATATACTTGGCTTCGATTTTTTCTCGGACCTCGCACTTTTAAAAGTTAATACGAAAGAGGATTTACCAGAAATAAAATGGGGCGACTCTGGTGATTTACTCATTGGTGAATGGGCACTCGCGATAGGAAATCCTTTTGGACTGTCAATCGGCAATGCTCAACCTACGGTAACAGTTGGCATTGTCAGCGCAACGCAACGTTCTCTGGCAGTAGACAACCGTTTCTATGAAGCACTGATTCAGACAGATGCGTCTGTTAACCCTGGGAATAGTGGTGGAGCTTTAGTAAATGTACACGGTGAGCTTATCGGTATAAACACCGTCATCCGTTCAACGAGCGGTGGTTCACAAGGGGTCGGCTTTGCTATTCCTGCAAATAAAGCAAGAAAGGTTATAGAGGAAATTACCAAACACGGATGCGTTGTTCCCCCATACCTTGGTGTGGAGATACAATCTATAACCGGCGAAATGGCTGAAAAACTTTTGGGGAAGGAAGCTTCACAAAAATCCATTTTTTCTCGCGGGGTTTTAGTATCGGAACTGGGAAAACAGAGTCCTATTGCCGCTGCCGGTATTAAGCGGGGCGACATCATCTCGGCCGTCTCAGACCGTCGGATTAAGGATGAAAACGATTTTAAGGCTGTTGTCCGTTTACTTCCACTCAACCAAAACATCCAGTGTGAATTCGTCCGTCGTGGTAAAAAAAGAGAGACGCACTTCAAACTAAAGACACTGGAATGGGAATATGCACCACAAAGATGGGGACTGACACTCACACAGCCCGACAAGAAGAGAGCAAAAAAATATAAACACCGTGGTGTTATCATCTCACACATTGAAAGAGGAAATGAATTAGCAGAGGTCCTCAAAAAAGGGGACAACATCTACCGAATAGGTGAAATTGAAATTCATACCCTTGAAATTTTTAAAATTGTAGATAAACAGATCCATGCCCCAAGTGGAATTCAACTCTACTTTGAGAGAAATGGTGAGCAGAAGTCTATCCTTATCACTTTTAAGAGGAACAATCGCTGGAGATAGGTGTTTTAAGGGTGATAGAACGAACAAAGTCAGACCTTTGTTCAGTAGAAGAATAAGGCACAAAATAGAACCTTAAACATCTGAATAAGATACAAATTCCATCAAGCTATGACAATGGAGAATGAAAATGAAATTGCAGTTGCCCACAATCATTATTGTTTGTCTGTCCATTGTGTTGATTCTTTCCATACATTTCTTGGGAGGAAACACTCAATCTATTAAAGAGGCTAACGAGGAAAGCAGCGATTTTCAATCAGTTCGGATTGATGCTGAGAACGCATATAACGCACAAAATTTCCCCCAAGCGATTGATCTATATGAACAGGCATTAGACTTACGCCCTGAAAATGCAGAGGTATATAACGACCTCGGGGCTGTCCACTACGATCTTGGATTGAAATATGCCGGACCAGATTGGCCCTCATTACCAGTAAAATATTTGGACGAATCGGTTGAAGATGCACTTGCAGTACTTGACCGTGCTATTCAAATAACAGAGTCGGGCTATCTCGTTTTGAAAACCAGTTCGACTGAAATAGCAAAAGCAATAGAAAAAAAGGCAAAGGAAAAAGGGGCTGCTGTTTTTCCTTATTTCGGAAATACACAAACTACACTTAATATCCTTGTTGGATCTACAAAAGACCATCTATTAGAGGCGCGTTGGTCGTATCATAAGTCTTTAGAGTTAAAATCCACTTATGCTCCTGCATATCGCAATCTCGGTTCGTTTTATATGAAAATAGGCATTATGGATAAGGCTATCAATTATTTGCGAGAAGCATACAGACGTGAACCGAGTGATGAGGAACTTGGGGAATATCTGCAACAATTCCGCGGACAATATTAGAAACTGACTCTCATAAGATGATTTTGTAAAAATGTAGTAATTCAGCACGCACAGTTAACTGTGTTATTAACAGGTGCGACTATTCATTTGGTAGGTCTAATATTAAATCGCTTTTTGAAGTAGATAACTTCCATTACCTCATTATAGTAAAGTATATATTATACCTTTCTAAAAAATAACTACTCTTAAAGAATAGACCGTTCGTAGTCGCGCAATTCATTGCGCCTCTTACATTTCTTTCTAAAAGAGAAAATAATTCATAGAATTGGTATTAGGTTAACGTAACGTGAGTTTGATAAATCAGATTTTTGGACTCGGTGCGGTTAGGAAACCGCACCATAAGCGTCAATTTAGCGTGCATCCAGGCCCGGTAGGTTCGGTTTGTAACCGAACCGGACCGAGCCCAGGCGAATCCTGGGTGTTTTGTTGAGCAGCACTGCTTAGTGGACAGGATAGATGGAGGTTTCTGCGTAAGCTCCGGTTCGGTTACAAACCGAACCCGCCAAATGCCAAACGCGCATTTGGCGTTGATTCACCGGCCTGGGCATTCAGTGCATAATTCTTTTCTTAAATTGACGCCTATGGTGCGGTTAGGAAACCGCACCTACCGGGCTTATGAGAATAAGATTTTATGGAAAACGAAGTTCATATATCTATTATCAAACTCACGTTAACGCAATAAAAAACAAATGTCAGGTCCTGTGAGAAGAAATACTCATAATACTTCGCGGAGTTCGTGCTATAGATTTACAAGATATTAATTATGGAAAGCCTAACGCAAAAACGTTGTGCTAACTGTGGTTTTATGAATTCAGCAGTCAAGTTTTGTGGTGACTGTGGTCGCGCCCTTGACGAAACATACACACCGCTTAGCACAACTCCTATCAGCAAGGCAGAAAGACGACAACTGACAGTCTTGTTCTGTGATGTTATAGATTCAACTGCATTAACAGAACAACTGGACCCAGAAGATTTACGACAGGTATTGGACGCATATCGGGCGTCTGTTGCAGAAGTCGTTTTAGAATATGATGGACACATCGCACGTTACTTTGGTGATGGTATCTTAGTGTACTTCGGGTACCCAATTGCGCATGAAGATGCAACACGCCGCGCTGTCCAAGCAGGATTAGATATTGTCGCTGGATTAGAAAATCTGAATTCTCGCTTGATAGAAACATTTGGTATCCAGATACAGCTTCGTCTAAGTATTGACACTGGCTTAGTAGTTGTGTGGGAAGTAGGGATGCCTGTTGGAAAGCCAAGTGAGCATATCTCTTCTTTGGAACGTTACCATGGTGATGCAATAGACATTGTTGGAAAAACTCCGAATATAGCTGCCCGTATGCAACAAGTTGCCCCTCCAAACGGTATCGTCGTTGGTGGCACCACGCTCAGATTGATTGAAGGCTTTTTTACATATCAAGACTTCGGCACATTAGAACTGAAAGGGATTTCGCACCCCGTTCCGATTTATCAGATACTTGACGAACATCCCGATAGTGCACTCCCAGATTTCAGACGCGAACAAGCAAAACTGCCGTTACAAAGTAATGTAACTCCTTTAATTGGAAGAACTCGACAAGTTGCAACCTTAAAAGCACGGTGGAAACTCGCAACAACATCATCGGGACAGGTTGTGTTGATTGAAGGCGAAGCAGGCATCGGAAAATCCCGTATTGTTGCTGTTATTGCTGATCAAGTAGCAGAAGCTGAAGCGCAAATCTTAGAATGCCGGGGTTCACCGGATTCGCAAAATAGTCCGCTCTATCCAATTCTGTCAATATTACGACAACAACTCTTACAGTTCGGAGAAATGGATACTGGGAACACGCGATTAAAAAAACTTGAACAATTCCTAAATACCCATGAATTTTCGTCAAATTTGCTCCCTCTCTTAGCTGAACTCTTAGAGATAGAGGCGGATTACCAAATCTTAGAATTAAAGCCAGCACAACGAAGACGCCGTACTTTACAAGCACTCGTGCAGATTTTCCTAAAAACTGCCGAGCAAAAATATCTTCTATTAATTGCCGAAGACTTGCATTGGGCTGATCCTTCTACATTGGAATTCCTGCATCTTTTAACTTCGCGAATAGAAACCGCGCCTATTCTTGCAATTTTGACATCGCGCTCTGAAATGGAAGTTAGCCAAGATAGCACACAAGCAGAAGCCAGAGCAAAGTTGAAAACACTTACTGAATTAGCATGGGTAACCCAAATATCGTTGAAACGTTTAAACAGAAGACAAGTCTCGCAGATGATTATGGAAGTAGCGGGTGAGCAAGCGATACCTATGGATATATCTAAGCAAATTGCATCAAAAACAGAAGGGGTGCCGTTGTTTGTAGAAGAATTAACACGGATGGCACTTGAAGACAACCTGCAAAATATTGATGTTTCTACAGAGATACCTGCAACATTGCAAGCATCACTAACAGCAAGGCTTGACCGACTTGGTTCCCGGAAAGAACTTGTTCAACTCGGAGCAACACTTGGTAGGGAGTGGACAGCAGAACTTCTATATAAGGTCATCGTGAGCATGACTGAAAAACCTGAAGCGGGTGAGTTTCTCGCCCATCCTAACCAGTTCGCATCATTTCGTCCATTCCCAGAACAGAATAATATTGCATGGCTTGAAAAAGAATTACAACAACTGGTTGAAGCAGAAATTTTGAGGTGTCGGCAAACCCATGAAAATAAACAAATTTACACTTTCAAGCATCCGTTGATCCGTGAGACAGCATATCAAGCCTTACTAAGAAGCACAAGACATGCATACCACCGACGTATTGCAACTGTGTTACGGCAAGCCTTTGAGGATGTCGTTCGGGCACAACCGGAGTTGGTGGCATATCACTACACGGAGGGCGAACTGCCTGAACGAGCAATTGAATTTTGGCAACAAGCAGGGCAACGCGCAGTAGAACGATCCGCAAATGTTGAGGGTGTAAGGCATTTGACACAAGGGCTAACGCTGTTGCAGACATTGCCAGAGACACCGGCACGCGCAGCACGCGAATTGGTAATTCAAACAACTTTGGGACCCGCACTCATTGCAACGAAAGGCTATGCAGCACTTGAAGTGGAAGAAACATATACGCGCGCAAAAGCACTGTTGGAAACCATGCCTAATAATGAGCGCATGCCACTCCGATTTCCGATTTTGTTCGGATTATGGCTTTCCTATTTGGTCCGGGCAAAGTTACAAACCGCACGAGAACTCGGAGAACAGTGTCTTGTGATGGCACAACAACAAGGGAACGCAGTGTTGGAAGTAGAGGCACATCGGGCATTAGGCGCAACGCTTTACTACCTCGGCGAGTTAAAGATGGCACATGCTCACGTTGAAGCAGGTATTGCACGCTATGACCCGCATCAACACCCAGTACATGCATTTTTTCACTATCTCGCTGATCCAGGGATGACTTTGCGTTCTTACGCCGCACCGTTAGTATGGTGTTTAGGATATCCCGAACAAGCCTTAGCGCAGCTAGAGGCAGCACAACGGATGGGTGAAAAACGACCACATCCATTCAGTCAGGTGGTCTCCCTCCATTTTGGAGCATTGTTGTACCAGCAACGCCGCGATGTAGAAAAAGTTTACACGTATGCTACGGAACTGGTAGCGATTTGCAAAGAGCACGGTTTTTCCGTGTGGGAACCAACGGGTAGAATAATGAAAGGTTGGGCACTTCAACAGGACGCTGGTAATACACATGAAGAAGGAATCGCCTTGATTCGAGAAGGAATCACTGATTGGGAAGCCAATCGCTCACGGGTCCTACGACCTGTTTATTTGGGAATGTTGGCACACGCTTGTGGACAGGCAGACAAAATTCAAGATGGACTTCAGGCAATAGAAAAAGCATTGGCTGCTGTAGCTGAAAGCGGTGAACGCACTAATGAAGCAGAACTCTATCAACTCAAAGGAGAACTTTTACTAAAATCAGGAGGGTTTGTTTCACAAGTTTCCACAGATACATCTGTAAAAACAATTGAGAAAAACAGCTGCGTCCCTGAACATGAACGTGAAGCTGAAAATTGTTTTCAGAAGGCGATGACAATTGCCCACCACCAAGAAGCAAAATCGTGGGAACTTCGAACCGCTGTCAGTTTAAGCAAACTCATGATAACACAGAATCGACATGGTGCCGCGTACGCACTGCTTAAACCGATCTATGAGTGGTTCACAGAAGGATTTGAAACAGTTGATCTGGTAGAGGCACGTGAAATGTTGGAAATCTTAAGTGAGGGTAAAAAGTTATGAGACTTGGTGTCGTCGGCATGTGCAGCGATTTCCGAACGCTGAATCAGCAAGAGATTGAAGCAATTCAGGAATTGAAGTTCACTGGGGTAAGTTACCATTTCGCGAGTTCAAATATTCCGCTTGTTTCTCCAGATGAAATTACGCGATGTCGTCATTTGCTTGACAAAGCACAACTTGATTTGGTACAATTTGGTATTACTTATGGGGAGTGTCTATTTGATCCGAATCCCTCAGTCCGGGAAACCGCTATTGAAGCAGTAAATTGTGGAATGTCGGTAGCGAAAAAACTTGGAGCGTTCCACTACCTTTTCCGACCAGGCAGTCTGAACCCGGATGGTGCATGGACATCTCACCGGGATAACCATTTGCCTGAATCGATGGAACGCTTAATTGAGACGCTTAAACCTATCGCAGAAAATGCTGAACGTGAAGCCTTGACGCTTGTCATGGAAACACACGCGGTGTCTATTATGGGGTCACCTGAGATATGCAAAGAGGTCGTAGATAAAGTTGGCTCTGACCGCCTCCGCATTGTTATGGATTTTGTTAACCATTTTCAATCGCTTCGTCAGGTTTATGAAAGCGAAGCGAGACTCAACCATATTTTTGATGTGATGGGACCGGTAGCACCTATGGCGCATATTAAGGACATTCGTGTTGAAAATGGATTAGTTTTACATCTCAATGAGGAAGTGCCCGGTGAAGGGGAATTAGAATTAGGTGTGGCGTTAAAGCGTTTTGACGGACTCTATCCAGATGGCTACGGATTGATAGAACATCTACCTTTAGAAAAAATTCCACTTGCGAACACAAATGTACGTAAAATTGCAACTGAAAATGGGGTTAATATTTATTAGTGGGAGGATTCGCATCATGTTAAAGAAAAGACAAATAATATTGCTAATTCTCGTTTTGGGGATGGTCTTTGTGGCTTACGCAGCGATAGCACAGGAAGAAAATGCCGATGGCGGTATACAAAGTAGTGTCAGCAGTATTTGGGGCAAAGTGAAATGGCCAATTATTGCTGCCGTTTCAATGTTTATTTTCCAAGGTGTCCTTTATATAATAACTTTGTTTAAGAAAGACAGACTCCTGAAAACGCTTCTGAATAAGTATGTGATCTTTCACATGAAGGATGGACGCCGCTACCAAGGCACCATGCGTTTAGATACCAGAGGAGCAGAAATTGTTTCCGAAGAATCCAGACAACGCGGGCAAGCCCCAAGTTATATTTTTAGCAAGGATCAATTGCAGAATGAAATTGGTTCATATATCCGTTATTTAGATATGATGAATGATAGAGAAAAGCAGGAACGGAAATGGGAACTTGAGCGATTGAAGAATCCTCCGCTATCGCACAGAGTGATCCGAAAAACCAGAAATATGTTTATTGAACTCAATGCAGCTGCGAAAAATGCTATCAGCATGGTATGGGGTGGAATCAAACAAGCGGCAAGCCCTCTACAGGCACAGTTGAATCGGATGAATACAGCAGCTCAAGAATTTGGGGGAGAAGTCACATCATTAGACGATCAATTTACAGAATTCAAAAAAGAATCAGAGCAATTCTTGCAAGAGGAAAGTTATGAAAGGATTATTGAACGCCTCGTTGGTACACGTGTCAAAATCAGGATAAAGGACGTGAAGCATGCCGATGGTGAATATATGGCACTTTTTAAAGATTACAACGGACAACACATGACATTCATGAATGTGAGAGATAAAGATAATAACGGTTATAGGGATCATTGGAACTACGATCACGAATATAAACACGATATCAACAACTTCAATCGACGTGATGACCGAGGACTCAGGTGTCGAATGATAGAAGACAAGCAAGGTAGGTACTTTTTAGTTTTTGAAAACAATACTTCTTACACGATACAGGTCGGCAAGATCATATTACATGACGGATCACCGACTTGGGAGAGGAACCTTGAATATAAATGGCATATTGAGGGACTCAGTGTTAGAAGACTTCGCCTCAACCCGGTGTCACATCATCGAGTTGGTCCTTTTGAACGAGTCACAACGCCTGAACATCGAACCCCAAGGAACTATAAAAGAATAAAACTCGAATTCCGATCTTTTCGAGATGCGGATGTTATTTTTCCTCGTAAGGTTTGCACTATTATTGAAAGTGCTGAAAAACATCAAGAAGAATTGTTCAGTATATCTGCCTTGACAGATGCTATTCTTGACAGGAGTGAATCTGAAGAAATTGCTATTCAAGATTCGGAAGGCAGAGCAATACACGGTATGAACCTCGTTCATGGCTACGTCACTAATGTGAATGAAGAACGGATTGACCTTAAATCAATTGATTCCAGTTACAGTCGCCGGTGGGAGGTAGAAAGTGCTTATACGCATTTTGACAATACCTTACGCCATCGAGTTCCTGCACATCGCAAGTTGATTCCGTATTTCGCGAACCGCCTTGTAACACAAAACGCACTTGTTGAACAGATACGTGAGAATCCACTTCAAAAGGAAGCATTTTCTCAGTTAGCGTATCCAAAACTCATCAAAAGACAGTTCCGAATTCCATTGATGAAGTTGTTGCCTTCAAATAATGGATTGCGTCTGCCTCTTAAAGTGATGGCATTCACAAGCAATGGCGCTAATGAAGAATTCCGTGTCCTTGAGCGTTTTGAATACGTTCACGAACATCACATGCTTTATGAATCTGTCGGCAACCTGCGGAATGAACGTCTTGCCAAAATGGATATATTATGGATAGGCGCGGGTGAAATTTACAAGGGAGGCTATCGTCTTAATATAGACGCGGAACACCGAATTAAAAATTTCGTCAGTCAAGGTGGGGTGGTTATCGTTTCAGGACAAGATGTCAA
This sequence comes from Candidatus Poribacteria bacterium, assembly GCA_965219695.1. Classification (GTDB taxonomy): domain Bacteria; phylum Poribacteria; class WGA-4E; order WGA-4E; family WGA-3G; genus MSPOR6. Next base: position 209,098 of record CBDCOJ010000032.1, read on the forward strand.
AACAAACTCCAGACAGAGACGCGGTGCAGGATGGATTCCAGAACCGCTGACAGGCGTAGAATATGACGAAACAGATGAACTCTTGCCAACCGCTCAAGGGAGAAGGAGTCGTGTTTTTCATACCCCAAACATGCTTAACACCACACCAGATACCAAAGAGATTCCCTTAGTTAAGCTTGACGATATGTGGGTAGATCCGCTCGGTAAATGGAATTCACTCGCGAAGTCTACTGAGCAGGACGCCTCAGCATTGCTCACGCTTCCGTTTCAGAAAGGGTTATATATTGTCACAAGTCTGAAGAATGATACAGAGAGGGATGTGGAGATAAATAATAAGTTGATGGAAAATTTACTTCACTTCTCTGTTAAGTGGATAGATAACCAGAAATGGAAACAACGCATCTTGCCCCGATAATTTCATCTGGATGAGATTTCTACAGTTAAATCAATAGGCGTTATTGGTTGACGAAGTTATTCAGCCAATAACGCCTATTGATTTTAATTCTTTTTACCAGTTTTTGCGGGGGAATTTTGTCCCTTCCCGTTTTCCGTAGCCGCAAGTGCCTTTCCGAACTCTTCTACAGCTTTTACAAGTACTTCAAACTGATCTGAAAGGGTAGGTTCCTTTTCTTCGTCTGTCGGCGTTTCATCAGCTTGGGATTCTTCAATCTGCAGTCCTACCTCAACTGCTTTTCTCACTGATTTGGAAAAGTTAGGATCGTACGCAATGTTGTCATTTGCCGCAGTAACTATGTTCACAAGAGTTGGTCGTTTTGGACGTTCAGCTTCCTTCTTTTCAGTATCTTCAGCAGTATCCGGTTTTTGATAAATTGATTCAACATATATTATACCTTCCTCAAGTGGAATAAAATACAAACTTCCACGTATAACAATATTGCTTGTTTGCAATTTCAAAAATTCTTCGGATAGTCTACTGGTGATTAGGTCTTCTACATGCTTTGGGCCTTTGATTTCAGGCGTGTTGTTAAATGTATATACAATACGTTCACCGTAATGAGGATCATCACATCGCACGACTAACCACGCTTTCATATCCAATTCTTTCCGATATGGTGTAAATGGAATCATGTTGACAAATTCAAGGTTATCTTCTCCTGGCAGTCTGATCATAGCATAATACGGCATCATCTCTTGATCATCCTTCCATTTAGTACCATCCTTTGTTTTTTTACTAACACCGTATACTTCTTGTGGAATCTTCAACTGGAGTCCTTTTAAGAGAAAATCTGAAGCATCCGTTACATGATAATCCTTGTACACATTTGCTTGAATTCGCGTTAGATAATCTGGAAATCGCAGATGTGATCGTAATCCTGGCGGCATTTCATCAAATCCTTTAAATAAGTTCGGAAAAGTTTTTTGGTAGGTATCCATAAGTGCTTCATTGTGCTTAACCGCATAGAAATTGACTTCACCAGTGTAAGCATTGACAATTGCTACACCAGAATTACGTATGTAATTGAACTTTTGATAACGTACTTCAGCATCCTGAAAGCTAACTGGCACCTCGGATGTGTCATCTTCATAAAATTGTGCGTTGGGGTACCACTTACTTGTAATATAAAAATCTACGATCCACCAGAGTTGTCCATTGTCAATGACAATATAGGGATCAGGATCGTATTCAAGAAACGGAGCAATGTGCGAAATACGGTCAGATATAATCCTTTGACCACGCCGTGTTCCAACTTTACGCCAGAACATAATACGGCTTTCCGAATGAAGAACAGAACGCTTGTTGTAAAGCATTTGGAAGTCCAAGAAACGAATAGAAAAACATAGCCTACGGAACCACCCAGTTAACTTAACACCACCCGGTCCATCATAATGATACCCCTCGTCTTCATCTGTTTCAGTTGGAGAATCTTCTCCCGCCTCATTCGTAGAAGTTAGAGTTACCTCGGTTTCAAAATCGTACTCGCTTACTGTTGTGTTTACGATAACATAGTCGTCTGTCATCTCGCCATAATAGATTCGGGGTTGAGCCATATTTAATTCCGGGTAGACAGAAATTGCTTCATTTTTTAATTTTTTTGAGTTTAGTTTAACTTCTGTCCAAAAGATAGGAGATTTTTTTTCGTCTACTGCATTAGCTGGAACAACATAAACGCCATAACCGTGGGTGAATTTTAGTTTTCTGTTCCACCAGTTACCACTCGAACCTTGAACCTGAAGATCAGGTTGAATCTCACGTGCTGCAATTAAGACTTGTCTGTACTGTTCCTTAGTATTGGATTCTCTAATACTGCCCTCATTAGTTTCCTCTGATGAAATCGTAATTTTATATCGGTCAATATCAGTATATGGATGATAATTGTGATGTCTTACATTATGTTCTGCCCGAAGAATATCATAGAGCACGCGCCGATCCCAAAGTTGGACATTTTCCAATACCTCCCTATTCTTCTCATTATCCACTAACTCTAATGTCGCAGAACTAGCTTCGTAATCCCTTCGGATAATTTTGTTTAAATCAAAGGCATCTCGTGTAGATTCAATATGTGTTTGTAGATATTCTTTTTCTGGCGTGAGAAAATCTGTTTGCACATTCACATAGTGTGTTACACGCGGGTAAACATGTATAAGGAAAACATATCCTACACACCAAGCAGCTATCGCAGCATACCATAAGACACGTTTTCTCCAGAATAAATTAAGTATTATTAGGATCGCTATTCCAATAAGAATTGCAATATAAAAAAGTGCTGAACCTGCAAGTTGTGCATCCATATAGAACAATCCATGCATTTTATTAAGGGAAGGCGTGGCAGATTTTGTATATACCTTACTCCACAAATTTACATAACTTCCCCAAATACCGGCTGCCAGTAACATTAACCACAAAATAGAACCGTGAAAAACAATATTTCGTTTGACGAAACCCATAGAACGCGCGTCACGGCGATAGTAAAAGTTGTAAAGTAAGCCAACAACTCCACAAGTTACCCATAGTAAAATCCATACCCATCGACTGACTGCTTTATGCATTGGGAAGGAAAAGAGATAAAAATTTGTATTTTTACCAAAAAAGAGGGTTTCCGGTATGGCATTCTGGTTAATAGCGGTATCGGTTATTTCAGTATCTGGTTTTTCGGCATCCGGTATTTCAGTATCAGCATTTTCGGAATTGGCAAGAACAACTTTTTCCTCTGTAGGTTGACCTATATAGAGTATGAAATCATTATGGAGTGACATCATTGGGATAGCAAAGAGTATTGCAAGGAGAATTGTGCAGACAAAGAAGGTGCGATGAAAAGAAACGGTGCGTTGGTGTGTCCAACGGGAAAACTCTCGCGGTTCAGGACAAAGTCGTTTCGCTATCATAGCGTTTAAATTCATAAACGCTAATGCAACGAAGAAAAATGTGAAGAAGAGGCCCCACCGTATTTTTATGATTTTCCAAAAGACATTTGCATAACCAGCTACTTCAAAAAACCAGAGGTGTTCTATATAGAGATAAGAAAATGGAGACATACTACTGAGCAACGCAATACCGCCTATCCCCCAAAGCAGATATGCTTGGATTTTCAACGAAAGTTTTCGATACCAAATCCCTCGCCGAAACCGGAAGATACCCCATATAAGGGTGATCGTAACAAGAATAACATTGAAAATTAGCCATGCAATTGCAAGATCAGGAGTCATAAGAAAAACCTCTTGGTTTTTGTATGAGAGTGGTTTCAAGCATGCACATAATTAGGAGGATATCTTTTGTCTAAATACCTTACAGCCACTTGCACACATTGCTGTGAAATGCTTTAATATAGAATACCAGCATTTTTCGCCAATGTCAAGGTAATCATCACTGAATACATGTCTTCCAGCATAGCAGTAAATCCTTCTGACAAGGTTATTCGGTTTTAAGAGTTTGCCTTTATTGAGGTTTACTAAAAGTTAATATCCAAGGGCGGTAGGTGCGGTTTCCTAACCGCACCGCATCCTACAAGGAAAGTCAATAGAAGGTGTTTGCTCTAAATTCGGTGCGGTTAGAAACCGCACCTACCGTTCTGGGGTATATAGCAGATGTTAAAAATTCGTAAGAAAAACTAAATAACTCTGTCCTTCTGAAAATATTGTTTCTCATTTTTTAAAAATTTGCTATAATGAAAAAAGTTGCAAGATGGACTTGCAAGTTACGACTTATACTCACCCATAATAAGCAAGGAGGCTTGTTATGTTTGGAAGGAAAAAGAAAACGACAATGATTCCGACAATTAGTTCTGGGGTATCAGGCCCCCTCGGTGTGTTGCATCTGCCTCGGTTTTGGTCAAAAGTTCTAATGGATGCCAAGGGGGTACTCCATGAAGATTATCCCGCATGTGGAGCGGGGTACGATCAGATGGTATTAGACGGGCTTGGACTTGATAAGGACGCAACATTGGCGTATATCCGGGACAACTCACCTTCCTACCCGCAATTTGAAGCGTGGGTTTTGGAGCAGAGCGGTGGTAGCCTTGATGCTAACGCAGTTGCTGAGTTGAACGCCGCAATTGAGGGATACCATCACGATGACGATACCCGCACAAGCATTCTCGGTGCAAGCGGTATTGAAGACGATGGCAGTATTTTAGACGCGGTTAATCTAAATAACCTTGATGATTGGTATGAATTTCATGCAAGTTTAGATTAAATGTTGAGACATCTCCATGTATGCACAAAAAGGATGCCTACATGGAGATGTCTGTTTTGTTTCCTGACTACTTGTCTGCTTCTGTCGTCAGTTCGATTGCCTTACCGGTTTCAGAGGATTTGAGACCAGCAAGCAGGATTTCAGTGACATGCCGCGCCGTGTAGACATTGGAGAGAGGTGGTTGCGTCCCTTCGCGAATATGTTCGGCAAAATGTGCATGCATCCCGCTCGGTGCGGCGTCACTACAGTCAATCGCTTTGGTATCAACCGGGGCATGTTCACGGGTATAAGAGGTAGGTGTCCATTGCGTGAGTGCAGCACCGTCTTTTCCTGGCATTGTGAACTTGCCTGCAGTACCGTGTATGCTTGATTCACCCGTTCGTGCCGGGTCACACCAACTTGTTTCTGCTGTGACAATACCGCCCGATTGCATTTCAAGTACAAGCGTTGCAACATCTTCTAATTCAGTCGGTTTGTCAAAGGTTGATACGAAGCCCGTAACGCGTTTAAAAGTACCAAGCATAGCAACGAGTCCAGAAACAGCGTAAACACCCATATCAAAAAGCGCACCGACACTTGCTTGTTTGGCATCGAAAAACCACAAATCGTCTCCAGATTCGCCGAAAATGTCTCGGATTTCAGCATAGTAAATCTCGGGGCCGCCATGACTACTTCGCATTCTCGCGCCTGACACACGTCCGATGGCATTTTCAGCAATGAGTTGGCGAACTTTATAGATACCCGCACTGAAATGTGGAAGACACATGACTGTTTTACCACTCGCTTCAGCAGCATCAACAAACTGATTCGCTTCATTCATATCGCCGCAGAGCGGTTTTTGCATCAGCACATGTTTGCCTGCTTCCAATGCTTTAACACCCCACGAAACATGTAACGGGTGTGGTGTGCCGACAAGGATAGCGTCAAGCGTATCGTCTGCTATAATTGCATTATAATCCTGCGTCCAACGTGGAATGTCAAATTCTCGACACTGATGTTTAAGACGGTGTTCACGTCTACCGCCAATAACAACAACTTCAAAATCATCCCCTTTTGTCAAATCAGGTAGATGCATTCGACAGACGATACCACCAGCACCAATAACACCGAGTTTAAATTTATCCATAGTTCTAATAATTCCTTCTAAATGAAACAGTTACGAAATAAATCACTTAAACACTTTTTAAAACAGTCAGGTTCTCCAGCAGTCGAACTTGTTTTTGTTCTGCAAGACGTTGAAGACCCAGTTAATGTCGGGGCAACCTTCAGAATTGCCGATGCTTGTGGTGTTCACGAAATCGTGTTAGCTGGTATTAGTGCACATCCTCCAAACCCAACTATTGCTGGTATTGGGCGCGGCACACATCGCCGAGTTCCATGGCACACAACTAAATATGCTGCGGATGCCGTTGAAAAATATAAAGAAGAAGGTTATCTCGCGTGTGCTTTAGAGGTAGCATCGGATGCTGTGCCTTATCATACAGTTGAATATCCTGAGAAAGTGTGCCTGATTGTCGGAAATGAATACCGTGGCATTTCCCGACGTACATTTGAGGTTTGCGATATGGCGATTTACCTACCGATGTACGGTAAAGTGGGTTCCTTGAACGTACACGTCGCATTGGCAGTTGCAACATACCATATTCTACATAAATGATGCTTACACAGTATCAATTTTATGTCAACTATTTGGCGTAAGTCCTCAGGGCTATTTAGTTTTAAGTATTATCAGTCGATGAGTGTTACTAAGAGTTTATTTCGTAGGTCGGGTAGAGCGAAGCGAAACCCGACAGGATATAAACGTGTCGGGTTTCGCAAACTCTACCCAACCTACAGATAGTTTATAGAAGTGTGAAAAAATATTGGAGAAAAACCGAAAACTAAATAACCCTGGTAAGTCCTGAGTAAAACAGCATAGATATTTACTTTACTGCTTCAGAATCTATTTTTCATAGGATTTAGCACATCCAAAGGGCTCCAAACGCCTTTTCCTTCTTCTATTTTTTTCATCAAATGTCTATATGCGGTGAGAGCTTCATTCTCATCCGCATATCTTGCTATGTTTACTCTTCTAATCTTTTCATTCTGTATTGGAACTAATGCCGCAAGTGTAAAATAATCACCGTCAGGAATAACAAGTATTTGCACACACATATCAACATTAATTGCAGAGACAATTGCATTATATTTTGTATCGTCTAAGTCTGTTATAAACATTTTCAATTATTTCCTAAAAAACTTCAGCCCGTTGGTTAAATTAAGGATACGTGAAGTCAACAAATCCAAAAGAGGTGTAACAAATCGCACGACTACGAATGCAACAAATCGAAAATAGAATGCACAGCTATTTTAGACTTAACAATAATCGCAAATCAAGAATTGATTCACCTCTTTAGCTATCAATCGGTGTCAAACCGACATTGCGATATGCAACAGGACCATGGTCCCCTTGCAACAATAAAGGCCCCGTAGTCGCTTCATCTGGCAACATCGCACCACGGGTAACACCTGCCACTTCAACATTTTCATGGATAATTTGCCCATTCCACACAACTTTGACAAAAGTAGCATTGGCAGTTTTATTGTTGTTAGCATCAAATCTCGGCGCGCGGAAGGTTATGTCGTACGTTTGCCATTCACCCGGAGGTTTGCTTGCATTCACACGTGGTGGAACGCCATCTACAGGTTTATTGTCGATCCAGCGGCAATAAACGCCTCCACATGTCCCATAACGGAGTTCCGTTTCACCCCAACTATCTAAAATTTGAATCTCGTACCTGCCCATTACGTAAACACCTGAGTTTGATCCTTGTGGCACCATAAATTCCACGTGCAGTTCACAATCACCGTGTTCATATTCTGTATAGAGATCGGTTGTCCGTCCTGTGGGACCGTTGTAGAAAATGCCTTCTCCAGGAGTTGCTACTAACAACTTATTATCGTTTGGATTGAGCGAAACATCACCGATAGCAGACCAAGCATGTTCCGAAGCACCGCTTCTTGCATGCCAATCCTCCAGATTCTTACCATTAAAGAGAGCAATTTGAGACATAAATACCTCCTATGTAAATGTGTTAGAGACTTTGAGAAATTTACCAAAAACTTTTCATTGACAAATTTTGGAAAATGACATATTCTATATGAATACTTGATAATTTATATGGACAATTTTAAAGCCTATGAAACAAGCATTCTTATTTTTATTTTTATCCCTACTGATGGGATCGCTCGTTGTTTTCAAAATTACCACACTCCAAGCGGATACTACGGATACACAGAAAAGCACTTCAGAGACTATAAAAACGCCTTTTGCCGAAGGATGCAACAAGTGTCACGGAAACGAAGCCGCTTACAAAGAATGGACGCAGGCGGGACATTCGCATGCCCTTGTTAATCTTCTTGAAGGACCGTATGAAGTGCAGACGTCTTGTCTGAGTTGCCACTCTTCTGGGTATACCATGTTTGCTGAGCGAGCCATTCCGGGACACCCGTATAACGAAAAGACAGCAGTAAATGCTGTTGCTTGTTCTTCTTGCCATTCCCATGCCAGTAAAGAGGAACATCTGTTGGTGATGCCTGCAAAAAAATTATGTGTCACCTGCCACAAAATGGACTGTGGATGTGCTGGCGCAGGTATTGTTCACCAATCGCAAGCAGAAATGTTTTTAGGGCGTGAAGGCGCAGGCGTTAAACGGATGCCATCGCCGCACGTGCGCGCCATGAAAAAACGTTGTGTTCACTGCCACATGGCAAAAATTGACGAGAAAAAAGACGACCAAGGAACTGTCGTAAAACATGGTGGTCATACCTTCAAGGCAGACTTTTCAACTTGTAGTAGTGCAGGATGCCATGATAGTGCTGATAATGATATGGCGGTAAAGCTCCCTCTATATCGTGCTGAAATTGAGGCAAAGATGAAAGAAGTTAAGGCGATGCTGGACAACGCAACAGATAAAACCTCACAAACCTATAAAGACGCAAAACTAAACTATGATATGGTGAAAGGAGACAGCGGTTATGGGCTACACAATATCCCTTATGCCCGTGCTTTGTTAGAGCATAGTCTTTCTCTAAAACCGCAGTTAAATCCTGCTGAAAACCAGTAGATGTTGTCAATAATGATTTAGCAAACGTGACTTTAACTGGCACCGTTTGTTGCCGATTTCAACGGAACATCTTGATCTTGCGGAATATAATAGCTTAATGGGTCACTGACAACACCGAGTAGTTGCTTCTGAATTGGATTACATTTGGCAACCAATTCATCCGGCATTTGTATATAATCCATCGGTTTGACCCAACGGTAGGCATACCCCATAAAGATCGTTTTACGTGGAAAACCTGCCCAATTTTTTCCGATGCCATGATATGTCCGTTGTTCAAAGAGGAACGCATCACCAGCATTGACGTTCATAGAAATCGCACCACGTGCCCCACCTGATTCAGGATCACGGGCAGGCATACCGGTTAATCGGTTACTTCCTGGCACTAATACCGTTGCACCCGATGCGGGGTCAGACTGGTCACTGATAGCATACGCAATTTTGAGCAGGATACGCGGGTGCGGTTCCTGCATCTCGCGATATGACGTTCCACCATCACGATGAAGTCCAATCTTGGTCTTGGCATCGTCGGGTGGTTCCTCCTTTGAAGGGAGCACAATCAGATGTGATGTAATCATCTGTATGTTCCAATTCAAAACGCCACATGCATAAGGGAAAGTTTTGTGCCAGTCGAGAAGTTGGAGAAATGCCTCATGATGCGTAATGCAATTACGTAGATTGAGTTTACCATCTGGATCCAGATTTTCCGCTGCTGATTCCTTCTCGAAAACTTCATCAACGGCAGCGTCAATTTCCGCCACGACATCTGGTGGCAAGGCATTTTTAATTAAGAGATAGCCGTTATCATCAACAAACTGTTTTTGCTCAGACGTAAGGACTACCGCCTCAGACAAATCGTTCATCGTATCCATTTTTTCATCCTTTTTAGACATGTCTAAATTCAATTTATATATCCTATTTTGGACGTTTGATCATCCTATAGTTTTAAAGTATACAAGTATTTACTGAAAATCTCAAGTAAATTTTAGGCGCTCTCAGCACGCTGAATCTTAAGGCTTACAAAGCGGAAAGTTCTGAATCAATTTTGAGACCGACAACTTCACAGCAATCAGGAAGCGGACAAGAAACTACGCATCGTGAACTCACAACACAAAGACGACCACATTTCGGTGCTACATGGCGTGCCATCTTAATCGGCACCGTACTCACTATACCCAACGTCTATTGGATTTTAGATTCAGCGGGACAAGGGTACCCAACCACGATTTCGCTCTATTTCAATGTCATCTTCTGCATCTTTATCTTTACAGGTGCGAATTTGATATTAAAACAGGTTCTGCCGCGCGTCGCTTTCCAACAAGGCGAATTGCTGACGATCTATGTCATGCTTGCGATTGCCTCCTCTTTGGCTGGTCACGATGTTCTCCGCGTCTTAATCCCGATGATCCCCTACGCTTTCTGGTATGCTACACCTGAAAACGATTGGGCGCATCTATTTCATCGCCATATCCCCGACTGGATAGCAGTCAAAGATAAGGCTTTTTTAACAGAGTATTACCGAGGCGAAACGAGTTTATATCAATGGGAAATCATTGAAGGATGGATAACTACCACCCTAACGTGGGGTGGTTTTTTGTGTGCACTCGTGTTCGTAATGGTTTTTATCAATACGCTCGTTCGTAAGCAGTGGACAGAACACGAAAAACTGAGTTACCCGATTATTCAACTACCACTTGAATTGACGAATGTCGGCAGAACGAACCTGCTGACAAATAGGATGATGTGGCTCGGATTTGGGATTGCGGGTGCGATTGATATCCTAAACGGGTTACACTATCTCTTTCCGACTGTACCGAGCCTCGGTGGTCGCCTCTACGATATGCGTCCATTTTTTACACAGAAACCGTGGAGCGCAATCGGATGGACACCTATTGCTGTGTTTCCGTTTGCTGTCGGGATGGCGTTCTTTATTCCATTGGATCTGTCGTTTTCTTGTTGGTTCTTCTATCTGTTTTGGAAGGCAGAACGGATTTTCGGAGACGCGTTGGGAATCAGAGGTATGCCGAATTTTCCGTTTACTGATGAGCAGTCGTTTGGCGCATATATTGGCTTATTTGTTATCGCTGTTATTGCCACGCGAAAACACCTGGCACAAGTGGCGCACAAAATTTTCAGACCGCGAGAAGGCAATGATTCTGACGAACCGATGTCCTATCTTGGTATGGTCCTTTGCCTTATCGGTAGTCTGACGTTTATCGCTATCTTTTGTAACGCTGCTGGAATGTCAGTATGGGCAATTGTGGTTTTCTTCGGCATTTACTACGCCATTTCCACCGCTGTGACTCGGATGCGCGCCGAACTCGGTTCACCTGTACACGATTTACATTTCATTGGGCCTGATGAGATGATGCCCCGCATCTTCGGGACGCGCCTGCTTGGACCGCGAAACCTAACCATGCTTGCCTACCTCTTCTCTTTCAATCGTGCCTATCGTGGGCATCCGATGCCGCATATCCTGGAAGGCTTTAAACTTGCTGAACGCACACGAATTTCCAATCGTAGACTTCTTATCGCAATGTGTGTGGCAATTGTCATCGGAACATTCGCTTCATTTTGGGCATTTTATCATATCTCATATATTGAAGGCGCACGCAATTGGTTTGCGGGAAGACCGTTTAATCGGCTGCAAAGTTGGCTCACTTCACCCAGAGCACCAGACGTCCCAGCAATTGTCGCTATGTTTGTTGGATTTCTGATTACCGGGTTCTTAATGATTATGCGGATACGACTGTTTTGGTGGCCCTTCCATCCTGCAGGGTTTGCTATTTCAAGCAGTTGGTCAATGAATGTGTTTTGGTTTTCAATCTTTGTCAGTTCTGTTATCAAGTGGATTATTCTGAAACAGGGCGGGATGAATTTGCACCGCAAACTTATACCGTTTTTTCTCGGTTTGATTCTGGGGGAGTTTATTGTCGGTGGTGTCTGGAGTCTTATCGGAATTACGTTGAATACACCGATGTATCGGTTTCTGTTTTAAATGAAACTCAGTGTTGATTTACATTTCATTGTAAGAGAAAACGTTTTGTAGTCGCGCAATTCCTCAGTCTCTTACACTCTGTAAATCGACAAATGCACGTATGCATTTGTCGGTAGCGATCTTCTGATCACTACACCTCCCTAATCTGTGTAATCAGTAAAATCCGCAATTCAAACAATTGACAGGAACTTTACACACCTAACCGCCTCCCAAAATTTGACAATTCACCTATTTTATGTTATAATAAATAGATTGAGAAACCCGAATTTGAGTGGAGAAATATCTTGCCGACTCATGAGAGTCAACCCACTAATACCACGGATAAAAAAATCAGCATAGCACCTTCAGTGATGTGTGCTGATCTCTGTAATTTGAAGACAGATATTCGGGAATTGGAAGCAGCAGGGATTAGTTTACTGCATTTTGACTTGATGGATGCACACTTTGTGCCAAACATGCCGATTGGGTTGGCACTCATTGAACAATTACGGCAAAAAACTGATTGCGATTTTGACGTCCACCTAATGGTGGAAAATAACGACTTTTTTGTAGAAGCAGTCGCAAACATCGGTGTTCAACAAATCGCCGTTCATGCAGAATCTGCTACACATCTGGATAGAACTTTATCAGTAATTCAAGGACATGGTATAAAAGCGGGCGTCGCTTTGAACCCTGCGACCCCGCTTTCTGCGATAACGTATGTTATTGATCGTCTTGATTTCGTGCTGATTATGACGGTGAATCCAGGATTTGCTGGTCAAAAATTAGTGCCAGTAACCCTACAGAAAATTTCGGATTGTCAAGCCTTTTTGAACGAACGCGGTGTCTACCTCCCGATTGAAGTCGACGGCAATGTCAGTTTTGAAAATATCCCAAAAATGGTAGCAGCTGGTGCAGATATCTTGGTCGGTGGAAGCAGTAGCGTTTTTCACAAATCAGGCTCTCGCGCAGAAAATATACAACAGATCCACCAGGCTATTTCGCGTGGACTTGCCAAAAGAGGAATGTGATGCAAGATGGTTTGATGGATGCACTTGTGCTATACGGCGTTGGAGATTTACGCCTGTCACAAATGCCGATTCCAAACATCTCTGAGGGGCAAGTCCGAGTCCGAATTGGTTTCTGTGGTGTGTGCGGTTCTGACATTCCAAGGATTTTTTCTAAAGGCACTTATAGTTTTCCGACAGTTTGTGGACATGAGTTTGCTGGAACTGTAGACTTATGCGGTCCGGGCGTTGACGGTTTTGAACAGGGAGATGATGTCGTCGTTTTTCCACTAATTTGGTGTGGTAAGTGCGAAGCGTGTGAGAACGGGAAGTATGTTCAATGTAGTGATTACGACTATCTCGGTTCACGAAGTGACGGTGCGTTTGCTGAATATGTTGTCGCACCGAAAGAGAATATTATCCGTGTTCCGCACGGTGTAACTTTACAAGAGGCAGCTTTGACTGAACCTGCCGCGGTAGCACTTCATGCACTTCGGAGAGTTCAAGATTCGCTTGTTGGCAAAGTAGTTGCTATCTTTGGTGCTGGTCCGATCGGGTTGATGGTAGCGCAGTGGGCAAGAATAATGGGCGCAACGCAGGTGCTGCTGTTTGATATCGTCGCAGAAAAACTTGAATTAGCAAAACGTCTCGGTTTTGAAAGTGTCTTTAACAGCACTATAGAAGACCCTGTTGAGGTGGTAAACGCACAGACTGAAGGAAAAGGAGCACATGTCTGTATTGAAGCAGCAGGTGTTCCACAAACATATCTCAATGCGTTAGGGAGTATTAGGCGTGGTGGCAATGTCGTTTTGCTTGGGAATCCCATTGCGGATGTGACGTTACCTGTATCGCTTATCTCACAACTCATGCGGCGCGAGGCAAGTCTATTAGGGGCATGGAATTCCGATTACAGTGTATCTGGCAACGATGATGATTGGCGAAAAGTGTTACAAGCGATGGCTTCTGGAAAATTAGACCTCTCTCCACTAATTACACACAAGGTGTCGTTAACAGCTTGCACCGAAGTACTACACATGATGATGGACAAAAGTCAATTTTACGCAAAAGTTCTAATTCATCCATCGTAAACTTCTTGTAGGGCTTGCGTTCTACAGGGAATAAGAGGAAATATGAAAGCGGCTATACTTGAAAGCCTTGAAAACTTAAATGTTCAGGATGTTCCAGAACCAGAAATTGATAACAACTCTGCATTGATGCGAGTTGAATCCGTCAGTATATGCGGTTCCGATGTTCGTATTTTCCATCACGGCAATCCCCGTGTCAAACCGCCAACGATCATTGGTCACGAAAATTCTGGCGTGATAGTCAAAGTCGGTAAAAACGTGACTCGTGTGAAGGAAGGTGATCGCGTCTCCATCGGTGCGGATGTGCCGTGTGGACAATGTCATTGGTGTCGCAACGGACTTGGAAACAACTGTGATATTAATTACGCTATTGGCTACCAAATTCCAGGTGCATTTGCACAATATATGAAACTCCCCCGCCTTGTTTTGGAAGAAGGCCCGGTTACCGCATTTGATGCCACCCTCAGTTTTGACGAAGCTGCCCTCGCTGAACCCCTCGCCTGTGCTATCAATGGACTTGAATTAGTAAATATGTCGCTCGGTAAAACCGTCGTCATCATCGGTTTGGGACCGATCGGATGTATGATGATTGACCTTGCCCGTGTTATGGGTGCTACGAAAGTTATCGGGGTTCAACGAAGCAAACTGCGGATGGAGATAGCAAAGTTCTACGAAGCGGATGTCTACATCGCCTCTGAAGAGGAGGACGTAGTGGAACGCTGCCGAGAAGAAACAGATGGAGAAGGTCCAGATATCGTTATTACAACTTGTGCTTCTGTTGAAGCACATGAACAAGGTGTTGAAATGGTTGCACACCGTGGGTTTGTCAACCTGTTCGGTGGATTACCAAAAACAATGCGACCGATGAGCGTCCTTTCAAATACGATCCACTATAAAGAGTGTTTTGTTACCGGTTCTCACGGGTGTGTGCCTCGTCACCACGAATTAGCAGTGCGGCTCCTTGAAAAAGGTTTAGTCCGCGTGCAACCACTTATTACACATCATTTTCCACTTGTTGAAATTGATAAGGCTTTTGAAGCAATGGAATCCCGAAAGGGTATGAAGATTATGATTCATCCCAATACTGAATTTCCGTAAGATGAGACAACATAAAGTTTGAAGTAATACGTTATGAGTGATTTTTCTAAGTTTATTCGAGAGATACCAAATTTCCCAAAACCGGGTGTTTCATACAAGGATATTACACCCCTTTTAGGAAATGGATTAGTTTTTAATGCCGCGATCGACATATTCGCTAACCGTTTTAAATCTGAAGTGATTGACGTAATTGTAGGGATTGATGCGCGAGGTTTCATTTTGGCTGCAGCGCTTGCACATCGCCTCGGTATCGGTTTTGTGCCTATCCGTAAAAGCGGGAAATTACCGTTTGATTGCTATGAAATTACCTACGACCTTGAATACGGCACGGATACGCTTGCTATCCATCAAGACGCTTTCCCAAGAGGGAGTCGTGTACTTATATGCGATGACGTTTTGGCAACTGGGGGAACGCTTTCTGCCTCAATTGAACTCGTCAAAAAACTTGGTGGAGATGTAACAGGCGTTGCCCTCTTATTAGAACTCACGGAATTTGAAGGGCGAAAAAAAGTAGCAGATCAACCAATCTTTTCTCTCGTTGAATTTTAGCCAATATTTGTTATATTTTAACAAATAGGATAACAATTGAACTTTGGACGGGGTTCTAACGGTAAACGCGCCTGTAGCTCAGGGGATAGGTGCGATTTGGAGAGTGTTGATAGAATGTTTGAATAAACAAACCCAGTAATCTGATACTGCGTGTCTCACCTCAACTGCAATTTTAGAAATAAAATCGTGGGAAGCAGAGGGACAAAAGTGCTAAAAAGGAATAAGGCAAACCTAATAGGTGTTCCTAAAACAGCATACGACAAGTTGACAAGGGTAACGCGAAAGTTGAATTGCCATAAGCCTCAATAAGAGCAATAAAACAGCCTTGTAAAAGTTTTAGTGTCAATTTAGTGATACCTTTCTATTCGGGGTATCAGTCAGAACTAAACGACACAAAGTTGTGATGCACAACAAGGGGTATAGGCAAGCCCTAAATCAACTAAAGGTCTATCAGCAGGAAACCAAATAGAATCTAAACTAACTCTTTGAGTTGGCAAGATTGAGGAGATTGGAAAAAGCGGAAACGCAAAGCCCAATCAGAGTTGTTCTTTATCAAAACTTCATTAGTATTTAACCTATAGAAGTGAAACATAACCTAACTATAGGAGTTATAATGTTTGACGCAAAAACCATTAGAAATTGCCAAGAATATATTATCTCTATACAACGAAGAATAGATAAAGCGGTTGCGAATAATGATAAAAGCAGTATTCGCCAAAACTTTGACTTATTGACCAGTCGCTCGGAAGCGGTAAGGCTCTATGCAACTTGGAAAATCACACGAAACAACAAAGGCAAATATACTGCTGGAGTTGACGGAGTGGCACTTCCAAGAGGCAGAGCAATGGAGGAACAAAATCTTTTCAGAACTCGTATACTACGAAATATAGACATACATAAAAAGCCTGATAATATCAGGAGAGTCTATATCCCTAAAAAGAATGGAAAGAAAAGACCTCTGGGCATACCGACAATACACGACCGCATTGTTCAAGAAATCTACAGAATAGCATTAGACCCGATAGTTGAATATCACTTTAGCCATCATAGTTACGGATTCAGACCCAAAAGGTCATGTCATGATGCTATAAGACATCTCTATCAGAAATTAGCGGGAACTGATAAATACAGATATGTAATAGAAGGTGATATAAAAGGTTGTTTTGACAACATAAATCATCAACACATATTAGAAACCTTATCAGAATGGAAAACACCCGAATACGCAATAAAACAGATAGAAAAGATGCTCAAAAGTAAGATATTTCACAACGGAGAAGTATACAACAGCGAGACTGGCACACCACAAGGGGGAGTAATATCACCTATGCTTGCCAATGTCGCACTAACAAGACTGGATAATTACTGCAAAAGATTCAATAGGGGTTCAAACCCTATAATCAGATACGCTGATGACTTTGTCATAACCACGAAATCAGAAAAAGATGGCAAACACATCAAACAGGAAATATCCGAACTTCTTCAACAAGAAATCGGACTAACACTATCAGATGAGAAAACACAAATCACTCACATACTCAAAGGATTCAACTTCTTGGGGTTCAATATCAGAAAATACAAAACCCACAACACAAAGTCGGGCGAAAAGTTTCTGACAAAACCACAAAAAGAAAGAACAAATGAAGCCTTAAGAGAATGGAGAACATTGATAAAACAATTACCAAACGCAAAACCAATAACACTAATAAAGGTCTTACAACCAAAAGTAATTGGTTGGGCTATGTATTATAGGTTTGCCGTTAGTAAAAGGGTATTCAGTAAAGTAGATAATGCTCTATGGCGATGTCTTGATAAATGGACACAAAAGAGACATAACAAAAAGAGCAGAAGATGGCAAAGAAGTAAATACTTCCACAGCCCCAAAGGAAATAAAACTCTAACATTTTACGATAAAGACACAGGAGTTAATTTTCCTAAATTAGAACAAATACCCATCAAGAGATTTGTTGGAGTCAAACCAGATAAAAGGGTCTATGATGAAAACCCTGAAATAGTTGAATACTGGAAAAAGCGTGAATACACAAATGCTTTCGGACAAATATGGAACATAAAAGTGGAACGACTATACAAAAGGCAATATGGCAAATGCCACCACTGCAAAACTATCATAACTAACGATGAAATATCAAACAACGAGATTCACATACACCATATAATTCCGAAAGCAATCGGCGGGACAGACGACTACAGCAACCTAAAGTTAGTCCACGAAGATTGCCATAAAGATATTCACAAAGCCAAAGAAAAGGTATAATAATTATTCTAACAACTGGGAGAGCCGTGTGCGGTGAAAGTCGCACGCACGGTTCGGAGGGGGCTGATAAACTGCGAAGTTTATCGGCTACCCTACAGCAGGGGCTTCCTAAGCCTCGTGTCGGGGGTTCGATTCCTCCCAGGCGCACCTAATAAATTACACCTCAATAGATTCACAGGATGGTAGACTTACAAAAACAAATTTGAATACTACATTGACAGAAGGATTGTAGATGAAAGATTTGCCATGTTTGGATAGTAGATCCTTATCCTATAGTTCAGCATTCATTAGGTTTTCTGAACATAACAACATTAAGATCATTTTCTTATCTGCCATCCGTAAAATATAGTTTGAGAAAATAGGAGCATTTGATGTACAGATTTAATATCTGGAAAATCGTTTTAATCGTTGGTGTTTTACTGCTATCAGTTTTATACCTTATCCCTACACCGGATAGGTTTTACCTCCCTTTGTATGGAAACCTACCACTGAATTTGCAGGAGGCACTCCCTCCCTTTGAAGTCACCGATGATAATGCTTTCAAAGTTGACTTAGCAGACGTAGAATTACCAGAGGGAACAACCTTCCAAGAAGCAACTGATGAACTCCAGAATGTTTTTAAAGTCCAACTTGAGATGGAGAAATTCGGATTTGAGGAAGCGGTTGACTATCAGTTTGACACCACTGAAGCAAAAGAATTTTTCGTCAGACTTATATCTGATAAGGCAAAAGAAAATCCAACTGCTACCTTGGAAAGTTTACATCTATTCGGTAGTCTTCCAACTACGTTGCGGAGGATAATACCTAACAACCGATTAAAACTTGGTTTGGATTTGAAAGGTGGTGTACACCTTGTCCTAGAAGTAGATATGGAAAAGTCTAAAAGAGAGTTGTTAAAAGCACATTCATACTCTATTCCCGAAACGCTTAGAGCAGAGGATGTTTTGTGCCGACAAGCAGAGCAGATAATTGGTGAAGATGCGCTAAACGTGCTTGTTGAAATCCCTTCCCGATTCAGATCCGATCCAGAAGAAAAGAAAAAATATCTGGAAACAACTGTCGGTCTCTTAAACGACATTGATTTTTTTGAGAATGCGGAAGTTATTACTGAAAAAGACGCACAATCCAGTTATCGACTCCATTTAAGTGACAAGGGAATGCAAGAATACAGCAATCAAGCAATTGAACAGGTATTGATCGTCTTACGAAACCGAGTAGATGCTTTTGGGGTGGCTGAACCTTCTATCCGTCAGGAAGCAAATCGCCCACGAATTATCATTGAATTGCCCGGCGCTAAGGATTCCTCTGGGCCTCTTCGCATTGTGCAGACGATGGGTAGATTAGAATTCAAAATGGTGAAGAAATCTCCTTCAGGAGGCAGCTTATGGTCCGGTTCAGCAGATACACCCCCGCCAGACAATCTGCCCGAGAACACTGAAATTCGGTATCACCATGAAACAGGAGACTGGTTTGTTTTGGAAAGTCCAGTGCTTCTCACAGGTCAAAACATTGATACTGCCAGACCTGGTCCCGGAAGAACAAGCTTTGACATCGCTGTCCACATGACTTTTGACCGGGAAGGTAGCAGCAAATTTTCTAAAATCACTGGCGACCATATCGGAGAACATTTAGCAATCCTTCTTGATGATAAGGTACAGTCTTACCCGGTTATTAATACTCAGATTAGTGGTAATGCCGTTATTGAAGGAAGTTTTAGTTTTCCGGAGGCAGACTATCTCTCAAATATACTTAAAGCCGGTGCGTTTCCGGTAGGTGTTCAAGTCGGAGAAGAACGGACTGTCGGTCCCACGCTCGGTAAAGAGGCTATTGACAATGGGATTAAAGCCGCCATTATTGGCTTGGGGGTTGTCTTGATTTTCATGGTAATTTACTACCGATTGTCTGGGTTAGTTGCTATTGTCGCACTCGTCTTTAATATGATAATTATTCTCGGTGCCTTGGCAGGTTTTGGCGCGGCATTAACACTCCCAGGTATTGCTGGACTTGTGCTTACTATTGGTATGGCTGTAGATGCAAACGTGCTGATATTTGAGCGAATTCGCGAGGAATTGCGAACAGGAAAAGCTGTTTGGGATGCTATCACAAGTGGTTATAAACGCGCATTTATAACAATTTTGGATGCAAATCTCACAACGTTCTTTACCGCACTCGTCCTCTATCACTTCGGAACCGGACCAATCAAAGGGTTTGCGGTTACACTTGGTATCGGTATCCTTGCGAGTATGTTCACAGCAATTGTCGTCACACGAGAAATATACGGGTTGGCAATCGGAAATCGAGCTGTGGAAAAATTAAGCATCTAATTTGTCGGAGACAGTATATATCATAACGCTATACCTAAAACACATATAAGTTTTAGAAGTGCCCAACTTGAAACCGACTAATTCCTAACGGGCAAACCGAATATGGAAAGGACATAAAAAATTGCAGTTACTAAGTAATACAAAATTTGATTTTATCAACAAACACCGCACTGGGTTTTTGTTTTCTGCTGTGTTAATAACTATCGGCATTGCATTCCTTATAGTTCATGGTGGACCGAATTTTGGGATTGACTTCCGAGGGGGAGTTAAGGTTGAAGCGATATTCAACAGGGCGGTAACAGAAGATGAATTGAAAACCAAGTTAACCGAAATAGGCTACGCAGATGCTAAAATACAACTTGAGCCAGACGAAAACAAGGCTTTCATCTCTATGGGACACCGCCCCGAATTCCAGGAACAATCGATTGAGATACCCATTATGGCTGACCCCGGAGATGCAACAGCAACGAGTGTTCAGGTGAGCAGTACCGCTGAAAAGGTGCATCTTTTGAATCCTGGTGATACTATTGAATTGGTGGATGCTGATGCCAGGCTGCGCACTGACATCAGCACATTGGAAAAAGTTGCTGAAGGAACGGCACTTCAGCTGACTTTCGCACAAGAATTCGGTATAGATTTAACGGAAAACACTACCATTCAAATACAAGCAAGCGTTGGAAATATCCTTACTGAGGCGCTTCTTGAAGGTGGTGACGGTTGGCAAGCTGGGTCGGAAGGTGTAAATGTTACTGAAGTCGGACCCAGCGTTGGTCGCGACCTCAAATGGTCGGCACTCTGGTCTGTTCTCTCATCAATTGCTATTCTACTGCTTTATATCTCTTGGCGGTTCGAATTCCGTTTTGCTATCGGCGCAATTGCTGCGCTTGTTCATGATGTGCTTATTACTTTAGGTCTTTTCGCTGTTCTGGCAAAAGAAATTAATCTACCTACCGTCGCTGCGTTCCTTACAATTATCGGATATTCGCTCAATGATACAATCGTCGTGTTTGACCGTATCCGAGAAAACGGGCAATCTTTGAAAGGTGTAGACTATGTTGAAGTACTAAACCGAAGTATCAACCAATCATTGAGTCGAACCGTTATTACCTCTATCACAACCCTATTTGTGGTGATTGTCATCTTCGTGCTCTCCAATCCGGGTGAGGAAATTAACACATTTGCCTTAGCACTCATCGTCGGTGTGTTAATAGGAACGTATTCCTCAGTCTTTATCGCCAGTCCGATTCTGCATATATGGCAGCGAAGAGAACAAAAAGCGGGAGCATAAATTCGTGAAAATATTGATTTTTAACTCTTACACAACAGGGCAAAAACATAAACTTGATAACCCGCTTAGTGCCGAAGATTGCAGTTCACCTGACCGTCTCAAGTCGAGAATCAAAGAATTGTGCGGTTTCAATGAAGAAGGTTGGCACGATAAAAGTAGAGACTACCGTTTACCCGCTGCCGAAATGTTTACAGGACCTTTATATGTGCAGTTACGCGAAGGCTTAAAACAAATTCGCGAACACGAACATTACGGCAAAACAACCATTGACCTCTATTTTCCATGGTATCATTGTCGTGTTGATGGGAAACTGAGTCCGGTGGGTGAAAAAGATATTATTGTACCTTTTGACACTACTCCCTTGCACGAACTTGAGGTTTTAGAATTCGGTGAGAACGGCGTTCCCGAACAGACAGTAGATTTACTTGAGCGTTACGACCTCGTGTTTTCGCTATTGAGACCTGACGATATTGAGTCATTGCAACGCGTTTTTGAGGTAGAGCGAGTAACAACACTCATTTTCCTGCTCCCAAAAAGTCAGAGAAAGGCGGTGAATGAAGATTTACCGAATGTCCACGTTGTAGAAACTGGCAGTGCTTTACAAAAAAGCCTCCGCACTACAAATTGGGCACTCAAAGGCGTTGTGATGCGGAGATTGTGCGAAGCTGCATGTAGCCAAGGTTTTCATGTGTTTGAAGATGTAAAGCAGGATCCGCAGCAGTTAATTGAGATTATCCAGAATCAATAGCAGTGTCTGATAGGCAGAAAGGAATTATCCTGTGGCAAACATAACGCATGATGAAAAATTTTCTTCCAATTCACGCTTGTTAATTCTCTCTTGTTCGCAGAGCAAACGCCCCACTAAAGGTAAACTGCCCGCCTTAAAACGCTATGACGGACCGGCATTTCGGGTTATGAAAAAGTATATGCGAGAATGCTCGTCTGAAGTGCAATTACCTGATACCTACATTTTGTCAGCCAAATTTGGATTGATTTCTGCCGATCACCCGATTCCTAACTACGATCTCCGAATGACACCACAAAGAGTTGAGGAATTGCAAGAATCGACTCTAAACGAACTTGAGCAGATTTTAAATGAAAAACAATACCAAGAGTTTTTCATAAGCATGGGAAAAGATTATCTGAGAGTATTGGATGGGTATAAATCGCTTACCTCCACTGATCTTGACGTGACTGTTGCTCAAGGGTCAATGGGTCGCAAACTGGCAGAACTTCGCAACTGGTTACATGCCAATATACCAAAACCTTCCAGAGATCATTTGAAAGTTGCCAAACAAGGTAAAACTTCCTTTCGAGGCATTCAAATAGCACTAACTTCCGAACAGATAATTGAAAAAATAAATGAGGCGCTTGCAAAGGAGAACAATATCCCAAAATATCAGATGTGGTATGTGCAAGTTGCGGATAAACAAGTCCCTGTCAAGTGGGTAGTTAACAAATTGACAGGTTTACCTGTGAGTGCTTTTCACACAAACGAGGCAAAGCGAGTTTTGCTGCAACTTGGAATTGAAATTTATTCAAGACTATAGGGGATCCAAATGTCTAATTCAGAATTGGTAGGGAAGGTCATTTCAGATGAGGAAACTCCATCATTTGAAACTATCCGCATAAAATTAGAAAGTGGACAAGATGTTAAACCTGGAACACTTGTTAGAATTTCCGTGCCAGGTGGTGTGGATTGTAAACTCATTGCACGTATTCATAGTGCACACGAACATAATCCTAATGAAGGCCCAGAAGACATCAATGTTCGTGACACGATGAAGATTCCTAGTAACTATCCTCCTGAAGAGGATAGCACAATTATTTATCGTCTTGCCGAAGCCGAATTAATTGAAGAAACTATCAATGGCACCATGCAGAAACCTCAGACGCTCCCTCGGTCCGGGGCAGAAGTGTTTATTGCGAATGAGGATGAAATTGTCAAAACACTCGGCCTGGAGGACGATGAAGAAAAGGGATTGAAAATTGGTGCTACAGTAGCAGGTGCTTCAACTGAAATTATTCTCAAGCGGGAGGCCGTTCAGCGACATATCTTTCTCTGTGGAACAACAGGAAGTGGTAAGAGTTACGCTATGGGAGTCATTGCCGAGGAACTTGTTAAGCACCGTTTACCGATTATCTTTATTGACACACAAGATGAATACTCTGTGTTGGTAGATAAATTAGGTGGAGCACTTGCTGAACCAGGAGAAAATAACTTCACTATTCCAGTTTCTTCATTCACAGAACCGGAATTGTTAGAATTGCTTCCTCGTTCAATGACTCCTGTACATACAGATATTGTAAGCAAAGCATTTAGTGATTTAAAAGAGAGGTTTGGAGAAAATGGGAAATTCACTATAGCTCAATTACTTTCACAAATGGATGATGCAGGTAGCGACTTACAAGCGGATAGGAGGAGTGTTACAATGGCAAAAAAACGAACTGCTGCCTTGAAACATAAAATCTTTGGTGAAGGCATTGACACGGAAGATTGGAAAAAGTATATGTACCCCTGCCTTGCAATCAACTGTAAGGATCTGACTACGACTCAAGTACAAACGTTCACAACAGCAGTCTTACGCGAACTTCAAAAATTAAAACTTCAAAAACTTATTCCGCCTTATGTGGTAGTGATAGACGAAGCACATCTATTTGTTCCTGAAGGTGAAGATAGTGCCTGCAAGCAGATCATTCGAGAAGGTGTTCGTATGGGGCGACATCATGGAATCTGTTTAATACTCATGACTCAAAGTCCTGTTGACATTGACAAGCGAGCAATTCGCCAATGTAACACCCGACTTGTTTTTGCCTTGGAACCTGATCAGCTTGATGCCATTAAAGGGGTCAGAGCGGATGCTTCTGATGAAATGTTGAACGCTTTGCCGAAGATGCCACGGGGAACCTGTATTCTTTCTGGAACTTATGAAAATGTTAAACACGCTATACCTGTTAAAATCCGAGAGCGAAATACAGAGGATTCAGAAGGCGGTGCTACACCAGATATTTTTGCAGAAATGAAAGATAAATGGCTTGATGAAAATGATGAATTGAAGCAAGGAGAAACCGATGGCACATAACTACGACCCTGTTGCAACCACAATTTCGTACATGTTACAGTGTGTGGAAATTGAAAAGAATTGGGACACAACGCTTCAAAAAACACGTGAAGCCTTACTACAGATTGATCCACGACAACTTTACTTAGACTTTTTCATCGATCTAAAAAGTCAGATTGAGCAAAACTCGTCCGAATCTGAAATATTAGCAAACTTACTGAGATCGGTAGCAATACGCGGATTTGGAATGAGCATGCCGAAACACATCAAAATTACTCATTCAGATGAAACTAATGCTAACACACTATGGCAAGTATATATTGATGAAGATGCAGTACGGGAACATCTTAATGCTCATATCTTTGGTGACTATTTTCTTAATCAAATCACAGTTGATGATGACGCTTGGAGTGGGGAAATTCCAGTTATAGGAGGGTCTGATGTAAGCCAGCATACAGATTGTTCTGTCCCGTTCCCCGGACGTTTCTTTAAACGTCATGCCCCCTACGTTCTCAACAATGCGGCAGGAACATTACGGAGCATACAAGGCGGTCATGTGAAGTTTGTCCCAATCTTTTATCCAAAAACAGACGATGATTTAATACGATGGATGTTGATTGATCCATCCTACCAAGAAGAACTCGAAGATGAAGATTATAGGAGATGCCTTGCTTCAGCGATGGATG
Source organism: Candidatus Poribacteria bacterium (assembly GCA_965219695.1). GTDB lineage: Bacteria > Poribacteria > WGA-4E > WGA-4E > WGA-3G > MSPOR6. Next base: position 234,203 of record CBDCOJ010000032.1, read on the forward strand.
TAGGTCATTATAGATTTGATCTTACGTATCTATTAAAGGCAGACCCGCGTCCTCCCAACATTATCTTCAAAGATGGCAGTTTGTTTCCACAAGATGCTTATCTCTATAACTTCCAAAATATTGAAAATAAAAGAGGTGATTTCACGCGTGAAGCCATACGGGAACTATTAGATTGTTTGCGTTGGGCAGATACAAGTCGTGTGGTTTACTGTGGTGTTACAAAACAAGTGAGGTTGAATGTCTATAGTGCAGTTGTTGATTGGTTTATCGCGAAAGAAATCGATTCAAGCTGGAAATTTGGTAGTTATACTCTCAGTGATGGTCAAGCAATGAGTTTACTATTGGCTTCTCCTACGTTCGTAGAAGATAGTCTGAAACAAACTGTAACTACTTGTTTAATTCGCCGTTCGTTCACAACAAGGGCGAATTTAAACGAAGGGAACACACTTGACAATCTTGAAGATTACTTTGATAATGAAGAGCAAAAACACCCAGAAGTAAATATTACCCCATACCGAGAATTGTGTAAACTTGCTCACGTTTATATGTTTTTTATCGCGCATTCCCAAAATCCACAGCAGCAACTACCTCGCTATGAGGTTTTTTACACAGACAACTTTGGTAAACCACAGGAAATTGTGCAGAAAATTCTATTATCTTTAAAGACTTGCGGTTTTATGCTTGACCGCGACCATTCCTTTATGGCTGTCGAACCTATGAGGTATTTAATACCTACTGTTACTCAGCAGGCACACCATCTCTCAAAACAAGCTGGAAAGCATCTCGCATCTGATATTGGACAAAAGATAACAGCACGTTTTAAAGAAATTGTTTAAAGGAGTTAAAATGGAAATCGTTGCGGGACTGAATCTAACTAGTATCAAACCGCGAGTTTGGGATGCTTCAGTCTGTACTTATCATTTACCTAAGGTAAATGCTGTAATGGTATCTTACGCGCAGTTTCATGAAAGTCCAACTCGACGTGAGCGTGCAATGACGAAAGGGTTGCATATCAGTCTTGAAATCCCGAACCAAATAAAAATCTACTTGGATAATGGGGCATTCAAATTTTCGCGTGCTGGAGGTGAAGTGCCTCGGGATGCATATAAAGAATTTGTTGAAAAGGCTAAACCTGACTGGCACGTAATCCCACAAGATTACATTCCAACTCCGAACATGAGCGATTACAAACAAAATAAATTATTAGAAAAGACAATGTCAGTCAATCAAGAATTCTCTTATGATGGATATGTTCCGATCCTGCATGTTAGTCGTAAGTTAAACAAATACATTCGTCTGTTTAATGGAGACGAAAAACTACAGAATAAGACGAGTCTTGCTATCGGTGGAATTGTTCCGAACCTTCTACGTGCTCCGAAAGCGATGGCTTATCAGAAAGTCCTTGACAAAGTCTACAAAATTCGGGAAACATTTGCAGACAAGAAATTGCACCTCTTTGGAGTTGGTGGAACAGCCACGTTACATGTCGCTGCATTGTTAGGAATGGATTCAGTTGATTCAGTTGGTTGGCGAACCCGTGCAGCACGGGGACTAATTCAGATGCCAGGAATTGGTGATCGTTCCATAGCTGATCTCGGTAATTGGAAGGTACGCGAACCGAACACAGAAGAATTGAAGTTATTGGAAGATTGTCAATGTCCCGCATGTCAAGAGCATGGAATTGAGGGTCTTAAAAAAAATCGAACTATCGGATTTTGCAACCGAGCTACCCACAACCTCTGGACGCTGTTGGAAGAAAATCGCATGATTCAAGAACATCTAAATGACGGCACCTATGCGGATTGGTACAAAGAACATTTGCATAATACAATTTATCGTCCGCTTATTGATCGACTTGTAGAAAAGCACCTTGAGCAATGAAAATACGGTATACAGAAAATGAATCTTCCAACACCCCTTACCGACCCGAATGCATACCCCATTATCGGTGAATCCGAACAGATGCAGGAAGTCTGGCGCCAAGTCGCGCAGGTCGCACCAACAAACGCGACTGTCCTCATCACAGGTGAAACAGGTGTTGGAAAAGAGGTTGTCGCACAAACTATCCACGAAAATAGTTCCCGTAAAAACCGACTTTTCAAGGCAGTTAACTGCGGCGTGCTTTACCAAGACCTTCTGCAAAGTGAACTCTTTGGACATGAAAAAGGGGCTTTCACTGGTGCTACGAGCCAACGCCGTGGCGTGTTTGAACTCGCTGATGGCGGCACACTCTTCTTTGATGAGATAGGCGAAATGTCTGCCGAAGTGCAGGTAAAATTTCTGCGTGTGTTAGAAACACAAGAATTCACACGACTCGGTGGCGAGAAAAATGTAAAAGTAGATGTCCGAGTCATCGCCGCAACAAATGTTGACCTTGAAACATCGGTTAAGCAAAAAGATTTTAGACAAGACCTCTACTACCGGCTAAACCTATTCCGTATCCAAATACCTCCCTTACGTGACAGACGCGAAGACATCCCACTTTTTGTAGATGCGTTCATCTCTGAATTAAGCACAAAACATAATAAAAGCATCGTCGGCATAAAGCCTGAAGCACTCAATTATCTTGAAAATGCAGACTGGCACGGAAATATCCGACAACTCAAAAATGCCGTTGAGACTGCTATTATTGTTGCCACGTCCGAGGAACTTGAACTTAAAGATTTTCCCACAGATTCAGAATTTGGACATCCCAAATTTCCTGTTCAAATTATTGATGAACCGGGAACATCTATACAACTTGTGAATCCAGAACCCGGAGTAATCGCAACAGAAAATGTAGCCATTTATAAGACTATCCTTGGACTTATCCTCTCAGCAGTTCGCCTACTTGAACCGACAGCCGCTTATAATGACGAGATACCACCCCTAATTCCCGATGATGACACAAGTTGGCTACAGATAACAGATACTGAGGACCCTGCAGCAGTTTTGCGAAAAACACTTGAAGTGCTTTCTACCATTGCAACGGCACTTGAACAACGCACTGATGAAGGACTTATACCGCTGCCTGTTCCTAATAACGAACATTCTAAGGTGATACACGGAACAAATCAAGACGAGGAAGATGCCATTGGCAAGGTCGGCATGACGATGACGCAAATTGAAAAGGAAGCTATCCAGAAAACACTTGCAGAAACAGGTGGGAATAAGACGGAAGCCGCAAAGATTCTGGATATCGGGGTGCGAACACTGCACAGAAAATTAGATTCTTACAAACGGGAAGACGACAAGGCACAAAATACACTGAATCAGGAATAGCAGCGTAATGTTCTCACATCACAGAAACAAATCCCGCACTTGACATTGAAATCCTGCAATAACATCACCACCGTCAAGGATATCATCACCACGCAAAACGGCAATATCTTCAGGAGACCGGTACACTTCCACTGTTTCTCTGCGCGGGCTCACAACCCACACCATCTCACAACCTGCCATTAACCATTCATCCACTTTTTCGTCAACCTCATTGTCCGTGTCGCTTAGAGAGATAACTTCAACAGCAAGGTCAGGGGCACCTTCCCAATAACCTTTTGAAATACCTTGTTCATCAATTGCAGCTTGACGAACAAATGCAGCATCTGGCGCCCGGACGGTATCCGGGTTTTGAGAAATTTTAAATCCTGTTCCAGCACTGCAAACATATCCTAATTGATGCTTTTTAATGTGTCTGTCAAGGTTGCTACCGATTTTAGACGAAAGGATACCGTGCTCAAATCCTGCCAGTGGCATTCTACGTACTATTCCTTTCACTAATTCATACCGATAACCGTCATCAACTTGTTTCCATAGGTCTTCAGCAGTTAGAAGTGTCCGTTGAGCAGATGGTAATTCCGATCTGGGTTGATTATGTTCTCTATCTTTTATCTTATCTGCCTCATTTAATCTGATGAGAGTTCAACAATTTCAAAAACTCTTTGAAGTCGATCGGTAGTTGGATCGTAGCCATAGTTGATCTGCCACGTCAAATTACCTCTGGTGGTTCTACCTTTTCCAACAACCGTGAAATAATATCCAAACTCGTAATTCCATCCGCTTCAGCATTAAAGTTGGTCAAGATTCGGTGGCGCAAGACCGGTTTTGCCACTGCCTTGATGTCCTCATAACTGACATGGTAACGTCCATGCATAATCGCACGTGCCTTTGCTCCCAAGACAAGATATTGCGATGCACGAGGTCCTGCGCCCCAATTCACCCAATCCCTAATAAAATCGGGCGCGTCGGGATGAGTCGGTCGTGTATTAAGGCTCAATTCAACTGCGTAATCCACCATCGCCTCAGCAATCGGCACTTTCCGCACAATCTGTTGCAATCTTAACACCTCTTCACCCGTGATAACCGGCTCTATGTTGGGTTCATAGGCAGAGGTAGTTGTCATTACAATCTCTTTTTCCTCAGATTTCTCTGGGTAATCAATGTAGATATTGAACATAAAGCGGTCAAGTTGTGCTTCAGGCAGTGGATAAGTGCCTTCCTGCTCAATCGGGTTTTGTGTGGCTAACACAAAGAAGGGAAGTTCCAATGTGTATGTATTACCTCCTGCTGTAACCTTGTATTCTTGCATCGCTTGCAAGAGTGCCGCTTGTGTTTTCGGAGGTGTTCGGTTAATCTCATCTGCCAGCACGATGTTGGCAAAAACCGGTCCTTTGATAAAGCGGAAGGCGCGTTTACCGGTATTTACTTCCTCTTCAATAATATCCGTCCCAATGATGTCCGAAGGCATCAGGTCCGGTGTGAATTGAATACGGTTGAATGGAAGTTCAAGAATTTGAGCAAAGGTGCTGATCAGCAATGTCTTTGCTAACCCCGGTACTCCTACAAGGAGGCAGTGCCCTTGTGAAAAGAGAGCGATGAGAAGTTGATCAATCACATCGCTTTGTCCGACAATTCGTTTTTTCAACTCGGTCAAAATCTTTTCACGAGCAGTTTTTAAAAACTCGGCAGCTTCCAAATCGGTTTCAATATGTGCAGTTTCCATGAACCTTCCTCCCATCGTGCATTGAGAATGCTTTTTGTATACGAAATTAATAGTAATAGAAAACGGCACACAAAGTGTACCGAATAATTAGCAGGCGGCGGTGGAGCCTGTCATCCTGTTTAACTATTCCGCCCGCCAAACTTGAAGTCCATCAAAATCGAAGTTGAAATCAATGATCTGAGTCCCTGCTTCTTCAAGTTTCTGCCGAACATTATGTTCTCGTGTTGGCTGACAATAAAAGAGGAGACAGCCACCACCACCAGCACCACACGCTTTTCCTCCGATAGCCCCATGCTCATTTGCTATATTAAATAGTTTATCTATCTGTTCATTTGTTACAGATGAATGTAGTTTTTTCTGATTCTCCCAATTTTCAGTTAAAAGTTCACCGAAATCTGTTAAACGTCCTCGAATTAGCGCAGTTTTTGTGGCTTCTGCAATTGATTTTAAGTTTTCTAAAGCTTTCCTTACACCCGGTTCACCGCTTTTATACGCTTGTGTAACGTTCTGATGAATATTGCCAGAAAGCCGAGGTTTTCCGGTGTAACAGATCACAAGATTCTTTTCTAACTCATAACGGATGTGTGGAGGCAGCCTCAAAGCTGATGTTTTTACCTCTTCTCCCTGAAATTCCATAAAACTGATACCACCGACAGCACTTGCATAATGGTCCTGCTTGCCGCCAAGGATACCAAGTTCATGCCGTTCAATACCACTGGCGAACTCTGCATATTGATACGGAAGATACGTTACATCTTTAAGCGCTCCCAGCACACCGATTAATGTGACACCCATAGCCGCTGAAGTGCCAAGACCACTCCCTGGAGGAGCGTTTGACTGTGTAATTAGATCGAAACTGCCAATTTGAATTGACATCTGACGTACAGCTGCTTTTACGAGATCAATATTCCCATCATATTCAAGTTGTCGTACATCTTCAGCTTCAACAAACGTATCAAAATCGGCAGAATAGATACGAATCCTTTTGTCCAAAACTCGTTGTAATTCAACGGAATCGGGGAACTGCGTTTGGCTATCACAAACAAGCGTTGCATAGGCGTAACGATTGATGGCTCCGTTGACAACAAGTCCTTTGGACTCTTCTGTGAAAAGAGCGACATCACTCCAACCACCTGCAAAATCAATGCGGACAGGTGCTCTGCTCCTGATTAACATCTCGGTTCTCCTGAAATTGGCTCTTTACCATCCACATCACATGTTCTGACTCCAAGACATTACTGAACACTCATTACAGAAAAATGGAGCCGCATACCACCTATAATAATAGCATAGTGTTAGAGTATTTTCAATTAATTTTTCTGACGAATGACAGATATAATATGGGTAATCCTATCACGGATGGACAGAATAAGAGAATTATCGCAGATAGATTTTGTTTCTATAGAACAAAGAAAAAAGCCGTAGAATACTTCCTCAAAAATGGGGTGTATTCCACGACTTTCTAACGTTGAGTTACTGCGTTTAGGAGACAGCGTCTCTGAGTTTTTTACCAGCTTTGAATGCAGGAACCTTTTTCTTAGGAATCTTGAGCGGTTCGCCTGTCTGAGGATTACGACCTTCTCGCGCAGCGCGGGTTCTGACTTCAAACGTTCCAAAGCCGATGAGTCCAATTGAATTGCCTTTTTTCAGGGAATCTTGAACGGTCTTTGTGAACGCCTCAACGGCGGCAGCCGCATCTTTTTTCGTGAGACCTGTTTCTTTTACGACGCTATTGATGATGTCGTCCTTCATTAATTTCTTCGCCATGATTCAACTTCCTTTTAATAAATAAATTTTATTCAGCCAACAAAACTCACACTTGGATTTGGGGTCACATGAATGAGGAGTTTACGCGTCGGACTGAAAGTTATATTTGATAGAAACTAATCACTATACGGTTAAACTGAACACATATAAATGTGTCAATAAAAACTTAACGTAATATAGATTCTACATTAGTATGATACTACATAATTCAAGCGTTGTCAAGGTACACCTGAATTTTTCCAAACCGTTAACTTTCAGAATTCAGCGTTCAAAAACGTCAGAATCCTATTTATCTATTGCTATAAACGTTATTTTATAAAAATGGTTACTACTGATTCATCTTTAACGTAGTGTACGCCTATAAAATGGTAATTAATATGCTGAAAACTTCGTCCTAAATATCAATATTTTACTGACAACTATAAAACTCATATCCGATGTAAAACAAGTTTGCTTAAGTCCTAAATTTGTGGTAACATAATACAACAAAAGGCTAACTTTGAGGTAAAAAATAAAATGAATGAAAGTTATCGTGTTGCAATTGTCGGAGCAACTGGGGCAGTTGGCAACACTATGTTAGAACTTTTAGAAGAACGTTCCTTTCCTGTTGGTAGTTTGAAGTTGTTGGCCTCACACAGGTCCGCAGGCGAGATCTTGACATTCAAAGGCGCACATATCGTTATTGAAGAATTGACGCACGATTCATTTGAAGATGTAGACCTCGTTTTTTCATCCGCAGGCGCGTCTGTAAGCCGTGAATTCGTCCCAACTGCAGTTAAAAAAGGTGCTTTAGTTATTGACAACACAAGTGCCTTCCGCATGAACGATGATACTCCGTTAGTTGTACCAGAAGTTAATATGAATGCCGCTTTAGAACACAACGGTATCATAGCGAATCCAAACTGCTCAACTATTCAGATGATGGTCGCACTCAAACCAATTTACGACGCTGTCGGAATTAAACGAATTATTGTTTCCACTTACCAGAGCGTTTCCGGTAAAAGTGGGCGAGCAGTGAACGAGTTGATTCTACAAACAACTGAAGCGTTAGAAGGTAAACCTATTACCCTTGACCGATTCCCCCATCAAATGGCGTTTAATGTTGCTTTTGATTGGCCCTTTACAGACTCAGGTGATAACGAAGAGGAACTGAAAATGGTCAACGAAACCCATAAAATCCTTTCCGATGATTCTATTGGGGTTTCAGCAACAACTGTGCGTGTGCCTGTGTTCTTCGCACATTCTGAATCGATTAACGTTGAGACACATGAGAAACTTACACCAACGGAAGCAAGCAAATGTCTCGCTGACGCCCCCGGTGTGCAACTAATTGATGATCCGGACAACTATAAGTATCCAATGGCTATAGATGCCGCAGGAAAAGACGATGTTTACGTCGGACGTATCCGTGAAGATGCATCAATCCAAAACGGCTTGAATCTGTGGGTTGTTGCTGACAATCTTCGTAAAGGTGCCGCGTTGAATGCAATTCAAATTGCAGAAGAACTCTTGCTGTAGATAGAAACTTCTTGTCAGTTGTCCTTATCAAGAGATGGAACTAAGCAAAGAAACTATCCCACAATATGTACGCGAACGTCAGGTTGAGATAGGTTTTTTTGATCCGGATGCAGACCTGCATTCCGAGGAAATCGGTGACGGAAATCTCAACTTTGTTTATCGAGTTTTTGATACTGAACAACCAGAACGTTCACTCGTCTTGAAACAAGCACCTCCTTATATTAAAATATTGGGACCTGACTATCCGCTGCCGTCTGATCGCTTGACTTTTGAATCCCTATCTCTTGGAATCTATAATCAGTTTGTGAGTGAGGCAGTACCAACACAGTACTATTTTGACAGTGATGAAGCGGTAATTGTGATGGAGGATCTTCGCGGATACCACCTATTGCGAGATGACCTTATTGCTGGGCATGTCAATCAAAAAATCCCTGAATTGATTGGGCAGTTTATGGGTAGTGTACATAGCCAAACTTATGCTGACAACCTTGACAGTGCTTCAGTAGATAAGTACCGAGAAGACTTTGCAAACACCGTCATGCAATCAATAACCGCAGACTATGTTTTTACACTGCCTTTTATTGAACACGAAACAAATTTCTGGACAGAAGGGTTGGAATCTGAAGTTTTACGATTGAAGGCGGATGACACTTTCTTGCAACAAGCACAAAACCTCAAGGAAGTTTTTCTTACCGCACAGCAAGGTTTAACACATGGCGACCTTCACACTGGAAGTATTATGGTAAAAGCCAATTCCGCCAAAGTTATTGATTCCGAATTTGCTTTCTACGGTCCCGTTGGATTTGACATTGGATTATATTGGGCAAACATATTTTTGTCCTATTTTTCACACACGGATAATTCCGACGTTCAGTCAGAACTTAAAACTGCGATTGTTCAAACTTGGGACGCTTACACAACAGAATTTCAGATGGCTGATGAGGTGCAAGAGACTCGGACTTTACAGCAGATTTTTCACGAATCTGTTGGGTTTGCAGGCATGGAGATGCTACGGCGTATCATTGGAGCAGCGCATGTCAAAGATATTGAGAGAATTGAAGATGTCCAACGAAAATTGCGGATAGAAGCCGCTATACTCAAATTCGGTAGAACACTCGTAAAAGAACGCCATAACATTACTACTGTTCATGGAATGGTAGAATTATTGTAAGATGACATTCTAAAAAAAGAAAGAACAACAAATTTTACTAAATGTAATAGTATAGGAATAATGAGAGACTACTACGAGATACTCGGCGTCAAACGAGATGCCACTGCAGAAGAAATCAAAAAGGCATATCGCAAATTAGCAGTCAAATACCATCCCGATAAAAATCCTGGTGACAAAGCTGCTGAGGAAAAATTCAAAGAAGCGTCTAATGCCTATTCAGTGCTATCTGATCCTGAAAAGCGACGAGTCTATGATACGCGTGGGCATGCGGGTGTTCACGGTATGGGATTTGAAGGTTACACTAATATGGATGACATCTTTGCCAACCTCAATCTGAACGATATTTTTGGACGTACGGCTTACGGTGGATTTGGTGATGCTTTCGGTGATGTGTTTGGGCCGCAACGGCGGACAACTCGTACCTACCGTGGTCGTGACCACAGGATTAACCTTGCTATCCCCTTTGCTGATGCGGTGCTTGGAACACAGAAAGAAGTTAGCGTTCAAGGGAAAAATATAACCCTTAAGATTCCCCCAGGTATAAAAGACGGTCAAACATTACGGGTTCGTGGACATGGAGAATCTATTGGTGCTGGGACATCAGGTGATCTGTTGGTCAAAATATCAGTTCAACCGCATCCTACCATAACTCGTGACGGACTTGACCTGGTGACTGATGCGAAAGTGCCAATGACAACCGCAGCGTTAGGTGGTACTGTCCGAGTGCAAACCCTATCGGGAAACGTGGAGCTTAAAATCCCAGCGGGTGCACAACCCGGACAGCAGTTACGCTTGCGTGGGCAAGGGATAGTAGACCCATCTGGACGAAACGGTGATTTGCGAGTACGTCTTGTTATAGAAATTCCAAAATCATTGACGCGTAAACAGAAGGATTTGTTGAAACAACTCGCGAAGACTTTATGAAAAATGAACTTTCTGAACTTGATATAGCACCGCAGCTAATTGGACAGTTTGATACTGTTTCAAAGCAAATTGTCCATAAAAATCCTGATGAATGTATCCAATTTTATCTCGGCATACCAGACGCTAAAGCAATTGGCGTAATAGAAACTGAACAACCTGTCGTGAAATGGTATCGTGCAGATAGTTTCATACATGCGAACATTCGTGGTGAAGAAGCCATTGTTCACTTTGAATTTCAAACGCACGATAGCACAGAAGTGCCGATGCCGTACCGCATAGCAGGTTACGCTGGTTTAGGTATCCGCACATATCAATTGCCTATCTATTCACACGTGATTTATCTGCATCCGAATGCTGGACGCAATGACCCAGGGGAATATGTCCAAAATGTGTCAGGGTATGAAATTACCATTAAATATAAAGTCATCAGGCTCTGCAATATAGATGGGCAAAGTGTTTTAGACGCGAAACTAAAAGGACTTATCCCTTTTGCGCCGCTGATGAAACCACCGGAGGAGGTGGATTCTGACCAGTGGTTACGGAAATGTGTTGAGGTTGCGCAAACCATCACAATGGACGAGGCAGACAAGCCGGATTATCTTGCCTCTATGGTTATTTTGTCTGATGTTATATTTGATTTTCACGACATTCGTGATATTTTATCGGAGGAAACCATGCAAAAATCATCTTTTGCCGAATACTTTGAAAGGAAAAAAACTATTGAATTGCTCCTTGATGTGTTAGAAGTGCGATTTCAACCTAACAACTTGCAAACACTAAAACCCACACTTGAGAACATCCAAGAACAGCAGGAATTGAAGCAGCTGTTCCTTGAGGCTGTTCAAGTATCAAGTTTTGATGAATTTAAGCGTATCTTGGCATCATAAGGGAATTGAACCTTATTGTAAACGGCATAAAAAAGGGAGGGTAATATGCCAACAAATGCAAAAAATGTTAGCGAGATTACACAGCGTCTAATAGACATCGTACAGGCTAATTCTGACCTACAAGATGTCTGGATACGGGGCAAGATTTCAAATGTTAAACATTTGCGAAATGGCTTGCTCAATTTTATACTTGAAGATGAGAATAAAAAAATTGAGTGTGTCGTTTTTGAAAATGTGACAACTCTCCGAGAAAATTTGCCAGCAGTTGGCAACAGTGTATCCATCAAGGGAAACATTTTTATTAGGGGAACTATAAGTCAATACAAATTTGTTGTCACAGATATAAATCTGCTTGGAACAACTTTATTGGTTCAACCTGTTTCTGTTAGTACTCTAACAGCTACCTTGAAAACAACGTTAAGAACCCATGTGGGTAGTGTGCAAGGAATAATTTCAAAAGTTTTTAGAACTCGAGCGAATTATACCATCTTAAAACTCAAAGATATAAATGCAGACGGACAACCTGATGACATAATTGAATGTGTAATCCCGCCAGGGATTAATCCTCCGATTCCTCTTCAGAGAGGTGAAAGAGTCCAAGTAATAGGAAAATTCGGCACCTTTTCACGAACAAGTGCCTATAGAATTGAGATTCAAAATGCAGATGATATTAAGCAAGTTACAGAAAAACCAAAGAAAAGGAAACCAGCAGTAAATAAATGTAAGGAATGTCACCAACATTTTAGCAAACTGCAAGAGCAGTTGTGTCATATATGTTATAATGCAAGCCAAACTTCTGAAGGGATTGTTGTTGGAGCAGTAATGCGTTATTTTGATACTCCTAAATTCGCAAGTTTTTCTACAAAGCGGGAATATGAAATTCGTTTTGGTGCTGGTGGTAATATAATAGGACGCGCAGATGTTGTACTCTTGAATAGTGAAAAAAATCCAGTCGCCATTGCAGAATGCAAAAGAATTGGGTACGATGGAAACGATGGAATAGTTCAATTGGAGGGTTACATCAATCCAACCGTTGCTAAATTGGGGTTATTTGCAGATAATACCGACCCTTATGAGTGGACTTTTCTTAAGAGAAATGATGAGAGAATCAGATATGATCCGATCAACCGTTCCCAATTTGAGAGAGAACTTGGTGTGGAGCCAACACCAGGAATACCACCAAATAAAACTTGTCTTGAAATAATTTACGGGAATATCATTGACGCTGAAGTTGATGCAATTGTGACCACAGCAAGCTCAACACTAACAAGAGTGCCTGGAGTAGATGACGAAATTTGGGACAGAGGTGGTAAAGAAATTGAGCAAGCGGGCCAAGAGATTATTGAACAACGCAACGGTTTTCTTCCTCAAGGCGATGCTGTCATAACAACAGGAGGCAACCTCAAAAAACATATCATTCATGCCATAGGCCCCATTTTCGCTGGTGGGGGACAAGATGAAGCAAATGTGCTCGCCCTTTGCTACAAAAATAGTCTTCACCTTGCAGTAGAAAACGGAATCAGGTCTATCGCTTTCCCTGCTATTAGTACTGGTAACTTTGGCTACCCTATTGAGCAAGCAACCCCTGTTGCTCTAAAAGCCGTTAAAGAATTTGTTGAACACGCACATCAGAATGATGAAATGATACCAGAACGCATTCAGTTTGTCTTGTGTGATGAAGAAGCTTATAACTGTTATGTCAAGGAGTTTGCCAATCTTGGTTTCGGTTTATCTTGTCTGATCGGATAATACCTTTTAGCAGAGTCTTTTAAACACGATCTTGATTATACATAAAGGTAAGGAGAACTAATGATTTCACTATCACAACGAAGTCAAAACGTAACACCATCATCAACCTTAGCCATCACAGCGAAAATCAACGCGATGATCGCTGATGGCGTAGATGTCGTCAAATTCGGGGCAGGCGAACCCGATTTTGATACACCCGATTATATCAAAGCCGCCGCAATCACTGCACTTGATGCAGGCTTTACCAAATACACACCCGTCCCCGGTATCCCCGAACTCCGTGAGGCAATCGTGGACAAATTCAAAAAAGACAACGGGCTGGATTATACAACATCCCAAGTTATTGTTTCGTGCGGTGCAAAACACACTCTTTATAACATCATGCAAGCGATCTGTGACCCAGACGATGAGGTCATCTTTGCTGCGCCCTATTGGGTGAGTTATCCACAGCAGATTAAGTTGGCAGGTGCAGTGCCACGCGTGATTGAAACCACTGCCGAACAAAACTTTTGCATGCAACCCCATCAGGTGGAAGCAGCGATCACATCAAAAACAAAAGCGATTCTCATCAACAGTCCGAGCAATCCCACTGGGACCACTTATGATGTTGACACACTCAAGCAGATAGCAGCACTTGCAGTCGAAAATCAGGTATATCTCATCTCCGATGAAATCTATGAAGCACTGCTATATGATGGTGCAACACATCAGAGTCCCGCTTCATTCAACGAAGAGACGAAAGCAATTACTTTTGTTGTCAACGGGGTTTCAAAAGCCTATTCCATGACAGGTTGGCGTATCGGGTATACCGCAGGACCTGAAGATGCGATTTCAGCGATGTCCCGTATCCAATCACACAGCACCTCAAATCCGACCTCCATTGCGCAGAAAGCCGCAGTTGCCGCACTCAATGAACCGCAAGATGCCGTTGAGGAGATGCGAAAAGCATTTGAAGAACGCCGCGATGTAATCTGTCAACGTTTTGACGAAATTGACGGTGTGAGTTATGTCAAACCACAGGGAGCGTTCTATATCTTCCCCGATTTCTCTGAACACTATGGCAGAACACTTGATGGTAAAAAGATAGAAGGTTCAATGGATATAACCGATTATCTGCTCGGTTCAGCAGGTGTCGGTGTTGTACCGGGAGATGGATTTGGCGCGGATAATAATTTGCGACTCTCCTTCGCCACCTCTTTGACAGAGATAAATCGTGGATTAGATCGGATCAAAAAGGCGTTGGGATAAGGTTATCCTTTCTTGTGGCAAGACTTGTAAGTCCTATTACTGTCAGAATCCCTGATTACACCGATTACGCCAAATTACCCAAATACCTCTATGAACATAAAGTAAAGGAGATACTATCGTGACACAACCTAATCTCGTCTTCGTTATCACCGACGACCAAGGCTACGGTGATTTGGGATGCACTGGAAACCCAGTCATCAACACCCCGAATTTAGATGCACTTGCCGGAGAGAGCGTGCAGCTGCGAAACCTGCATGTCGGACCTACTTGTTCACCGACGCGTGCAGGCATCATGACCGGACGCTACTGCAACTCAACAGGTGTGTGGCATACCATCGGAGGCAGATCGCTACTCCGCAGTGATGAGGTCACGATGGCAGATATCTTCAGACGCAACGGCTATAAAACCGGCATGTTCGGCAAATGGCATCTCGGTGATAACTATCCGTTCCGTCCGCATGACCGTGGCTTTGAAGAGGCACTCTATCACGGCGGTGGCGGTATCAGTCAAACTCCCGATTATTGGGGTAACGACTATTTTGATGATACCTATTTTAGCAACGGGTCTGAACAACCTTTTGAAGGTTATTGCACCGATGTATGGTTTCAAGAGGGAATGAAGTTTATTGAGAGGAATCAGAATCGACCATTTTTCTGCTATATCCCAACCAATGCCCCGCACGGACCTTTCCGTGTTCCTGATGCATACAGTGAGGTATACCGCAGGAAAGGAGAACCAGAATCGCGCTCCTGTTTCTATGGCATGATTACCAACATTGACGACAACATGGCACGACTCCGACATCATCTCAAAGTATTGGGTCTTGAGGAAAACACCATCCTAATCTTCATGACCGATAACGGCTCTGCTAATGGTTGCGACTTAGATGGACAGCAGTTTGTCAAATCAGGATACAATGCTGGGATGCGTGGTAAGAAAGGATCGCCTTATGAAGGTGGACATCGTGTACCGCTCTTTATGCATTGGCCCGGCGGTAATTTCTCAGAAAAGAAAGAGGTAGACGAACTCACGGCAAATATTGATTTACTTCCAACGCTTATTGACCTCTGCGATTTAGAGGTGTCTGAAACTTCACGTTTTCACGGCACCAGCATCACACCGTTATTGCAAGATGAACCAGTGGAATGGGAAGATCGCGTAGTTGTTACCGATTCACAACGTATTGAAAATCCGATTAAGTGGAGACAGAGTGCCACAATGTCGCAAAGATGGCGACTCATCAATGGTACTGAACTTTATGATATCCAAGCAGATCCTGAACAACGGGAGGACATCGCTGCTGACCATCCTGAAGTTGTGGCAGAACTACGTGAGCATTATGAGACGTGGTGGACGTTAGTATCAGAAAGATTTGATGAAGAGTGTCCAATTGTCGTTGGCACTCAGAACGAGCAACTTGCATGTATAACGACACATGATTGGCACGGTAGTGGAAATGCTTGGAATCAAGGGTCTATACGTAACGGGATGGAATGCAACGGGTATTGGGCAATTGAGATTCCTGAAGATGGTGAGTATAGTTTTGAGTTGCGCCGCTGGCCCCGTGAGGAAAACAGAGCCATCACAGAGGGAATACCCGGTGAGAAAATTGACCTTTACAACGGGGGACGTGCATTAGACTTGAAAACCGCACAAATCCGTATTGGTGACCAGTCGGTAACTCAGGCTATTGAATCTGATGCAGTCGGTGTAACCTTTACGTTCAACCTCAAAGCGGGACAGACACGTCTCCATACGCAGTTCTCTGATGAAACAGAAGAATTAACACTCGGTGCATATTATGTCTATGTAAAACGGGTAATTTGAGATATAAGTCCCGCTAAACCTCATGGGACAGCACACGAATGTCCCATAATCCCTCTCTTTCATCTTCGCCTGCACAAAATCGTGCAGGCACCTCTCCTACTTGTCCCTTTTCGGGCAATTCAACCTTGATATACTAAGTTATCGGTATATTTAGCGTGTTGACACTGGCACAAAAATTGCGTATACACGGTTAATAGGATCGTAGGTTGGATAGAGTTTGCGAAACCCAACAAATCCGCGTAAATCCGTGATTCAGACCACAGTTTAGGTTTATTCATAAAGAGAAGGAGTTTTCCTATGAAAGTATTGAATCTTCTGGCAGGTACTATGTCCATTTTACTGGTAGGTTGTGCGACATACCTTCCCATAGAAAACAAATACAAAACGGAAAACGCCCCATCAGTGCGGCGAGGCATGGATGTGTATAAAGGACGACACATTTCAGAAGTCATCCAAAGATGGGGACAACCTCATAAGATCGTTGAACAAAATTCAGGTGGGGAAATTTATACTTGGAAGTTTAACGCACCTATTACAACTTTTCCCGATGGACGCCTGCGTGGAAGAAAAGGCACGATACAACCGATCATAAACCTTTATACACATCAAGATGGCATAGTATACCACTGGACTTCCGATGTGGGAAAACGAGTAGTAAGACCTCGGTAATGAATGAGACCTTATAACAAGATTCACCAAATCATTACCAAGGCTACAAGCTATGATAAGTTTTACCGATGCTTCAGTTCTCCCCATAGCACAGGGAGTTTATTTGAAGGTTGCACAGCAAGAGCAGTTTGGTGGATACCGTCATTCATTATATTCTGAATCTCGTCTTTAGATAGAGCATCGTTGAAGAGACCGACTTCGTCCATTATACATGCCGACAGAAAACCCGTTCCTCTGTCAGTCGCAAGCCATGCAGTCTGATCTTGGTCTTGGAGTTGAAACTTTGGCACTGCTTGCGATATCTTTTCTTCACCATCCACGTAAATTTTCGCTGTGTTGCCATCGTAGACGTTGGCAACATGATACCATGTCCCCGCTTTGACGCTAACACCACTGCCAATGTTCCAGTTATTGGTCCAACTTCGGAGGAAATTGCTACCATCTTTATATGGAACATAGCGATTACCGCTCTGATCCCATATAGAGAAATAATTTTGCTGTCCGCCGACATCAGTAAACTGAAGCCACAGGATAAAACTCATTTTATCCTGAATGGTTCCTTTGCCAATAGGAATAGTGACAGTTCCACCCTTCTTAATACTTAGTGCTCCGTCAACTTTTCCGTTAACCCAATTGGATTGAGCAGCGGTGCCTTTCTTCTCATTTCCAGACGCATCTTTAACGTCATCACCCTTGCCTTCGTCAAGTAACCATATCCCGACAATCTTCTCAGGATCAATCTGGGCATCGCTAACACTCATAAACACCCCTAACGTTAGCATTGCACAGAGGAATGTAATAACCCTAATATACATGTGTTGCTCCTTGTTTGAAATAGTGGTTTAATTATATGTTGTTTTGGTAGTTTATGCAAATTAATCGGATGTCAATTTGCTTTTATTATGCATTCAGCGTATAATAGCAAGTAATGTTAAGGTAATTCTGTCCTATAACCAGAGTTTGGAATTATACTTACCTAAGGAGAATAAAATGTACAAATGTGCAATTTTAGGATGTAGAGGCCGTGCACGTGCCCATGCCCGCGCTTATGATGATGTCAAAGGCGGGAAACTCGCCGCTATCTGCGATATGAAGGAAGACCTGCTAAACGGATTCGGCGATGAATTTGATATAGATGCCCGCTATACCGACCTTGATGAAATGCTTTCAAAGGAAAAACCTGATCTGTTACATATCGTGACTGCACCGGTGATGCGCGGCACCAATGAACGGATTCGGTACCCGCTGCTGAATCAGGCATCTGAGCATGGTGTACCAGCAGTGGTTATTGAAAAACCTATCGCTGTTGAAAGCGAAGATTGGCGACAAATCTATGAACTTTCCAAACGCACCAAAACAAAGATTGCTATTAATACACAACTAAACTTTCATCCTAAAAACCTTGAACTAAAACGGGATGTTGCAGAAGGCAAAATAGGTGCAATAAAATTTATTGAGGCAAGCGCGCGTAACCCACCCGTAGACCAAGCACCACACGTACTGCAGTTAGTCTCCTCCTACATTGATAATTCTCAACCAGTGAAAGTAATGGGACAAATCGCAGGTGCTGGTAATTTGGATGGGGCACAACCTTCACCCGCGAACGCTACAGGATTAGTTACTTACGAAAACGGTGTGCAAACTTCAGTAGCCTTCGGACCAGAGATGGCACCACGTGTGAGCCCAGGAACCGGGAATAATCAACACAAACGCGTCTGTGTTTTTGGTGAAAAAGGGTTTGTCCACTGGCGTTTTAGTAGTTGGGAGCGTTACACGCCAGAAGGTGGTTATGAAGGTGGTAGTCTCGGTTACGGTGGACAAAATGCCGTTGCTCAAACCAATTTGACTGAGGCTATGTTTGATTGGCTTGACGATGAAAGCAAGGTTCACCCGACAAACCTACCGCAATCCCTTGCAGAATTCAATCTGCTTCTTGGCATCTATTACAGTGGTTTGACTAACACCATTATTGAATTACCATTTGATCCACCAGATGGGTTAATGGACATGTTCAGAGAACAACTTAAATAACCCAAGTTGCCGCCTATCTGGCGAATGCTCTTGTAGGAGGGGTTTCCAACCCGATTACTCTCCCAACGGTAGGCGCGCTTTGTAATACCATTTCTAAATAATAAACTTCATTATAAGATTTTGAGTTTACTCGTTGAAATGAAGAATGTAAGAGGCGCAATGAATTGCGCGACTACGAACGCGTTTTTTGTTAATGATAATCAATCATTTAGAAATGGTATATGCAATCTCTTGAAAGAAGGGCTATCCTGTGAATAACGTCATCTACATGGACAACCATGCTACAACACCGATTGCTCCCGAAGTGTTAGATGCGATGCTACCGTATCTAACGACACATTTCGGCAATGCCGCCAGCACACATCCATTCGGCATTAAGGCAAAAGACGCAGTGGACAAAGCACGGCATCAAGTTGCAATTCTGCTCGGTTGTACACCAGAAGAGATAATCTTTACAAGTGGGGCAACAGAATCAGATAACCTTGCCATAAGAGGTGCTGCCTATGCCTATAAAGACAAGGGAAACCATATTATAACCAGCACTGCCGAACATCACGCTGTCCTTGATACATGCCATGCCTTAGACGCAGAGGGGTTTGAAACCACGTATTTGCCTGTGGACAAATATGGAATGGTAAGTCCTGACGATGTAGAAGCCACCATCACGCCGAAAACCATTCTGATGAGTTTCATGCATGCCAATAACGAAGTAGGTACTATCAACCCACTTCGTAAAATAGCGAACATTGCTTCAAAGCACGGTGTGCTTGTTTCATTCAGATGCAGTGCAAGGTATTGGCAAACTGGAATCGAATATGGATGTATTAGGACTTGATATGGCATCAATTACTGCACATAAGATATATGGTCCAAAAGGCATTGGAGCACTTTATGTCCGGGATGGAAAACGGCTGAAATCTCTTTTTTATGGCGGTGGTCAGGAGGCCGGTATCCGCCCAGGGACATTGAATGTGGCAGGGATTGTTGGTTTAGGTGCAGCGTGCGAAACGTGCCAAACTGAAATGGAGAAAAAAACGGAGGAAAGAATAGTTGGTCCTTTACGCGATGCACTGCACCAGAAATTAGCATCGCAGTTAACGGATATCCGTCTCAATGGTCATCCTGAACAACGTTTGTTGGGAAACTTAAATCTCTGTTTTGCAGGAGTGCAAAGCCATGCATTGTTGATGGGACTCAAGAGCGTTGCTGTATCAACTGGTTCAGCGTGTGATTCCAAATCTGTTACGCCATCGCATGTTTTAGTTGCAATGGGAGTACCAAATGATTTGGCGTTAACCACTATCCGTTTCGGTTTAGGGCGTTATAACACAGCGGAAGAGGTTGACATCGTGGCAGACGAAGTCATCAAAACGGTTAATCGTCTACGTGCCTTAGCACCCGAATAGCAAGGCGTGATACTATATTGAAATCTCTCTGAAAATGTGTTATTCTTTTAATCAATAGACTACCATATCTGACACTGCAAGCAAAAGAACAGACTACATATCGCGAAGCCATAACATAGGAAACACTCATGTCATCAGTTGCAGCGCAAACCTATTTAACTCCGCAAGAATATATCATCGCCGAACGAAAGGCAACTCTCAAAAGCGAATATCTGAGCGGAGAGATTGTCGCGATGTCCGGTGCAAGTCATGAACATAATCTTATTACAGTAAATACTGTAAACGGTCTATATAACCAATTGGCTGATCAAGGAAGCAGAGTTTTTGCCAGCGATATGCGTGTCGGAATTAGTGCGGGAAACTCATACTTTTATCCTGATATTGTTGTTGTCTGTGAGAAGCCTCGCTTTGAAGATAATGAATTTGACACACTTATCAATCCGATAATTGTAATAGAGGTGCTTCCCAGTCAACCGAGGCGTATGACAAAGGTGAAAAATTTAGACGTTATCTGTCCCGACTACACTACGCGCACATTCAGCGTTCATTTCGCAAGAAAAATAACACGTCTTGCGATAACGACTTGAACGTTTCACTACGACTCTGAAGAAACTTTTTTATCGCCCCCCACTGCGTTTGCATCTTACCTTCAGGAGAAACAGATAACACATCATCGCTTATCCAATCTATTATGTCATCTTCTCCCAGATGTTTTGTTAGCTGCGTAATCTTCCCTGTTGGAATATGATATTTATAGATATTGCAAGGTGGATACACAAAATCAAGGTGTACGGGTAGCGGTTCGTTCAGAGGTATGCCGACATACGCACCAAAAACAATTGATTTACCGTTATCCATCCAGTCTATACCGTATCCTTCCCAGTCTTTTGGTATTCGCAGTCGTCTCATGTTTTCTCCGTTGCGATCACAAATGATATACTGAAACGCCTTGTAGAAAGGCACGTTCCCGAAATTCGGTATACGCACGATTTTATATTCTGTTTGTTGAAACACAATCTGTTTCCCATCGGGAGACCAGCGCGGTCTCGATCTATAAGTAGCAAATTCACCCGGACCGGGTGTTGGTATAAGTGGGCGTGGATTGTGTCCATCTGCTCCCATCAACCAGATCGTGTCATTTTTGCCGAATGTCTGTCCCATTGCAAACACAATCTGCTTGCCATCGGGCGACCAATCGCATTGGATACCACCTACATTCGATATTTCGTTGAGTTTTCCTGTCTTTATATTTAGTACATAGATGTTAGCTGTCCACTTATCGTTTATCCGAATACTCCGATTAAAAAGGATAGATGTCCCGTCCGGTGAAAATCTGCCGCCATTGATAGAACTTCCATCGTTTTGTGTGAGTTGCCGAATATTTGTGCCGTCCGCATTCATCAGACAAAGAACAGAATTTGATCTTTTATCCGGGCGTCTTTTAAACACGATCTGTTTCCCATCGGGCGACCATTGTGGATGTCCTGGTCTCAAATCTTCGGATTCTGTAATGAGTGTCTGGCTGCTACCGTCATCGTCCATAACGCGTATACTATAAACACCGTCGCGTAGTGAACTAAAAACGATTTTGGCATGCGCTGCCGTTGATAACAGCAGTAGCAGTAAACAAAGAAAAATGACTTTGTGTTGATACATGGCACTGCTCCTGAAAAAGGAATGGCAGGAGAACGTATCCCCTGCCGTTAGAATGGTTTATGGATTGTCATCAAAAGTAAAACCTTGAACTCCAGAATCAGCTTCCCAATGGTCTTCCTCATGCTGCCCGTTTATTTGACCCGTCACCTGGAGGTGGGTATGTGCATCATAAAAAAATATTTCACCCCTTCTGATCCGTCTGCCGATCGTAAATTTGGTCATCGAAGAATCAACAGAATCAGAAAACGTTTGGTTGGGCGGAAGATCAACGAAAACAATCGGATCATCTATATGAGGGTCCCGTCTAGGCAACCCATCCAATCCCCCAGCCTCGCCATTAACTGTATGGAACTTCTGCTGTCGGAACCAGGCTGCGACCCTCAGATCATTATTTGTGTCATTATAGGCATAGGCAGAACCAGACATCGTGATAGATGAGCCATCAAAGGAGAGGGATGACACATATGCTGATCCGGAGGCACCCGTATTGCTACCGGGTCCACTTGTGACAATCGGTTTATAGACCCTGAATGTGTCGGAAGCATCTGCATCAGAGGACTCCTCGAATGACACGACTCCTCTGACATCATACTTTATGCCTTTTATGTTACCGACATACGTGCCCAGGTATACATACACACTTTGTGTGTCACCGTGCGTACTCGTGAAACTATATTCACCATCTATATGCCAGTCGATAAAGTCTATATTCTCATCCGTTGTCAGAGAAACAGAGACGGTTGTCCCTGATCCCGAATCATCACCCGAATATATCGACATCGACGTGACAGACGCTGCATCACTTTTGACAGCAAAACCGATCAATAATAGGGAAGCGATTACCGCTGTAATCGCTAGTGTCGTGAACTTCTTATAAAACATTTGATTCTCCTTTTGGCACGCTAAATGAGTGCCGTTATTTTAAAATCAACGTCTGGGACGTTGGTCTTTTCACTATCAATCTAAGATTGATAAGTGATTTGAAGGAGATGTACTATATTTTAGCACGTCTCCCGTTTCTATGTACTTAATATCCGTTTCGTACGAAAAAGTTTAGTACTTTTTTCAGTTTGCCGGACAACACATAATAGCTACTATTTTGCTGTCCTCATGCGAAGGCAATATGGAAGAAAAAAGCATCGCTTTTAATCTTATATAAGCTCCAAACAGAAAAAGTTAATAGCAAATTGCAGATTTTTCTACAATTTTTGCAAGTTTTTCAGGAAATTGTGGAATTTTAAGGTATTTTCACCTGATTGAATTCATAGACTATTTCGTTTTCCTACCATTTGATCTTCTGCTCACGATTCTTTTTTATTGAATAAAAACAACTAATTGCTTATAATGCACGGCAAAGTTATCTACGCATTCACAATAACAAGGACGGACTGATAGTGATAAGAACAGAAACACCGCGCCCAGAATATCCGAGACCCGATTTCCAACGCGGCACTTCCGAAGGAATTGACTGGATAAACCTCAACGGCACATGGGAATTTGCGTTTGACCCGGATGATGTCGGTGAAAAAGAGGAATGGTTTTCACCAAACGCCCCCGACTTTCCTTTGCAAATACAAGTACCCTATCCTTGGGAAAGTCTTGCAGCGTGGGGAGAAGAGGACCGTGCTGATAGCGCAACTTATCTAAGTACAAATGCCTACCTTAAACCAGAAGAGGTTACTTGTGGTGGGCTAAGCCGAGAAGGGAATTATCGTGGCGAACCACGACATACAATCGGCTGGTACCGCAGAACTATCTCTATACCAGAAAACTGGGGAGATCAACGCGTTATTTTGAAATTCTGTGCTGTTGACTGGAGAACAACAGTTTGGGTGAACGGCAAAGTCATCGGTGGAAATGAAAACGGATACCTACCCTTTGAACTTGACATTACAGATGCGTTGACCCCGGACAAACCCGCTACCATCGTTGTGCGTGCGTATGATGCACAAGACCACGGTGAACAACTTGCTGGCAAACAGATAGGATGGTATACACGCACCAGTGGCATTTGGCAGCCCGTTTACTTAGAACCCAGAAACGCAACCTATATTAAGCAGTGCCACATCACTCCAGATATTGATAACAGCACCGCCACTTTTGATGTTACTATTGATGGCGAAATCGCATCAGGCACAGAAATTCAATGGGAATGTGAGGATATGAATGGCAGCGTGGATGCATCAGGAAGGACGCAGTTCACCGTCAATATTCCACCAGAAAAGCTGCGACTTTGGGACGTAGATACGCCAAATCTCTATAACGTCACACTCAAATTGGTATCTGAGGAATCCGTTATTGACAGGATTTACACCTATTTTGGCATGCGGAAGGTCTCTATTGAAAAAGCACCCGGTGGCGACTATAACTACATTTATCTTAACAATCGCCCTATATATCTGTTAGGTGCGCTAAATCAGTCATTCACCCCTGAAGGTGTATATACCTTCCTCACCGATGAGGCAATCCGAACCGATGTTGAACGTTCTAAAGAATTCGGATTCAACTTCCTACGCCTCCATATAAAAATGGATGAACCGCGTCTGTACTATTGGGCGGACAAATTGGGATTGCTCTTTATGTGTGACATTCCCAACTTCGGCAACTATACCGAATTAGCGAAAGACAGATTTGAGGAAACACTTCGTGGAAACATTGCACGTGATTACAATCATCCTTCTATCATTTCTTGGTGCAACTTCAACGAAACGTGGGGACTCGGTGGTGGAGAATACAAGGAGAAAAAGGATCGCCAAGAATGGGTGCGTGAAATGTATCACCTTGCCAAATCGCTTGACCCCACTCGTCTTATTGAGGATAACTCACCTTGTCTATATGACCACGTTGAAACGGACATCAACTCTTGGCATTTCTATATCAATGACTACAAACACGCGAAGGACCACATCGCAAACGTTGTGGAACAGACATATCCCGGTTCAAAGTTTAATTACGCTGGCGATAACGAACAAACGGATGTGCCGCTGATTAATAGCGAATATGGCGGCATTAGTGCCGGTGCAGGCGATAAGGATATCGCTTGGTGCTTTAAGTATCTAACAAATGAGCTACGCCTCCATCCGAAAATCTGTGGGTATGTCTACACCGAACTGCAAGATATTGAGTGGGAACATAACGGTTTTATGAACTATGACCGCTCAGTGAAGGAATTCGGATACGATTACAACGACATCAATACCCTTGATTTTATTGCGATTGATTATCCACCCGGTACTACCGTTTCCCCCGGTGATACGATAAAGGCAGATATATACACCAGCCACTTCTCACACAAGACGATTAACGGTGCCACGCTCCACTGGCAACTGGATACCCTTGATAAAAACGGTGAACTGACACATGGGCGTATAAGCAGAAGTGTTGAAATCCCTTTTTCACAATATCAGGTAGAACAGGTGCATCAACTGGAGTTTACCATCCCGGATATTAACGCCGCAGTTGGCACATTACATGTATGGGTATCCGATGAGACAGGCGCGGTTGTCGCACGCAATTACATTAATTTCGAGATATTCTTGGAAGATACCTCTGGACTCACGTCACTTTCTCATCTTCCGGGAGACATCGCCGCCAGCAAATGGGATTCAGCATCCGAAGTAACGGAACAACGTCTCACCGCGCAAGGTGCAGGATACGTTGAATATCAGATACCACTACCCGCAGACCTCAATCCTGACGAAATTTCTAAGATGGAACTCGTTTTTGAGGCATCCTCATCAAATGGTGGTTCACGGCAAACGGAGCCTGAGAAATATCCCTCGGATGTTACGGTTTCTGTAAACGGTACTGAGGTTGAGACTTTAACACTCCCCGATTGTCCGGCGGATGCCCGCGGCGTGCTTACCTATATCCACGAAAATCTTGGCAACTACGGTTACCTGTGTCGTGTCCAATTGGATAAAGAAACGTGCTTAAACGGAAATTCTACAAAGGCAATCACCGTACGTTATGAAGTCAAAGGTAATGCCGAAAACAGAGGTGGACTTACGCTTTATGGCAACCGTCGCGGTAGATATCCCACAGTCCCACATATTCTCATTTCTTAATAGGAGGAATCGTTGAATGGCAACACACCAATTTTTATTTACGCGTTCACCCGGTTTAGAAGGTTCATGGCCCTACGTGCACGAACAGATGGTAAAACGACTTGAGGAATTAGGCGTAACACTCGTTCTCAATACGACCAGCAAAGACCCTCTCCACGAACAGGTGGACTTGAGCGAAGTCATTGGACTCTCACATTGGGGTGGTAGTCTCACTGAGGCTTGTATAGACAACGCACCAAAACTTAAAGTTCTCGGCACAATGACAGACAACACGGGGCATGGTATCCCTTATGCGAAACTTCAAGAGCGTGGTATTCCTGTGATTGAATCCACACGGGCATGGGCACAATCTGTGGCAGAATGCGCTTTTGGACTCGCGCTGTCCTCGCTGCGGCGAACTGCACAGTGGCACATGCAGATGGCACAAGGCGAAAAACTGTGGAATTGGAGCGACCCAATATGGGGACCGAACAAACTTCCCGTTGCACATCAGTTCTGTGATGACCCCGACTTTGTAAACGGTGATCTCGGCACAAAACAGATCGGTGTTATCGGACTTGGACAGATTGGCAGGAAAATCGCGCAGTGGTGCCGTGCCTTTGGTGCCACCGTCATGGGATTTGACCCATTCGTTCCTGATGAACTTCTCCAAGACTGGGATGTGGAACGCGTTGATATGGACACACTTGTTGATAGGGCAGATATAGTGTTTGTCTCTGTTCCACCGACTCCATCAGCACGACACCTGCTGAATCGTGAACGTATCTATCATCTGCACAAAGGTGCATTGGTCGTTATCATTACCCGTGCACACGCTGTTGATATGGCTGCGCTGCGCGAACGGATTGTCAAAGACGAACTCGCTGGTGCGTTTGATGTTTATGACAGAGAACCTGTGCCTATTGATGATGAACTGCGGAATAGAGATAACGTTGTGCATACACCGCACATCGCAGGCAGAACAAAAGATGCTAACCTACGCGTTGCGGATATGATTGTTGACGATTTTGAACGCGTGCTTAAGGGTGAAAAACCTCTCGGTGCATTAACACCAGAGGCGATTAAGGTGAGAACGTCTGATAATCCTTATGAATAAGGTTGGTTAAAACACATTGTAGGGTGGAATCAACACCTTTACATTCAGAATCTCGGATTATACGGATTTCACAGATTACGCGGATTTTTGGAGCGTTGTAGGTTGGGTAGAGCTCAAGCGAAACCCATAGGGATCAATACTGGTGGGATCGGTTTCCTAACCGCTCCAAACTTACGCAAGTTGGCAGTTAATAATCGGCAAGACATCTTTGTAGGAACGCTTGTAAACGCGATCATCAGCGTTGAACACACTTCTTACAAAATTGCTTTGGGACGGTTAGGAAACCGATCCTACCGGTGTGGGGCGTTAAGCACATCCGCTGTTGAAGGGTGGATCGGTTCAGATTAGTGGGCGCGCTCATTCTCCATCTCGCGTAGGATTTTCAAGGTGATCACAAAAGTACACACCTACTACTCATACGGCGCAAGCACATCTTCCACCGAGCGCGTCCCCGAAAACCACCCAACAATCTTCCGTAACACCTCATCAAGCAGAATATCTGGACAAGACGCCCCCGCAGTCAAAACAATATCAATCGGACTACCATCCGGATGTTCAGTTGGCAGCCAATCTTCTGTGATTTGTACCTCTTTTGTCTCAAGTTCTAAGTGACGAATCTGTTTTGGGTTGAGCAACTCCTCAGCATCACGAACAAAATATGTCGGTAGTTTATGTTCACAGAGTTCTACAAGATGGCTTGTATTAGACGAATTGTAACCGCCCACAACAACCGCAACATCGCCACCTTCCGCAATCAGCGCGAGTGTTGCGTCCTGATTCTCTTTCGTAGCATAACAGAGCGTATCCTTCGTATCAGCAAAATGTTCCGCAAGATTTTCTTCACCGTACCGCGCAATGATAGCCTGCCGCAATAAATCAGCAATGGCTTGTGTCTCCGTAGCAAGCATAGTCGTCTGGTTGACAACACCGATACGTTCAAGGTGAATATCCGGATGAAAATCTTCGGAATATCGGTCAGTAAACTTTTCAAAGAAAAAGTCTGCATCCGTTTCCCCGCGTATCACTTTTGCGAGGTCTTCAGCTTCCGCAAGATCACGAACGACAACCACGGGTGCTTCCACTTGTGCGTGAGAAAATGTGGCGCGGGTCTCCTCGTGATACCGCTTACCATGCACAACAACGGTGTAATCTTGCTTCCCAATTTCCTGACTCCGCTTCCATACCTTTTCAACGAACGGACAGGTGGTATCGTACGACGAGAGTGTAACACCACGAGCATTGAGTTCCGCTTCAATCTCCAATGTTGTGCCGAAAGCCGGCACAATAACGACATCATCAGGTGCCAAGACATCAAACGGTAGCAATGGATTACCTGCAGTGTCAGAGAGAAATTGGACGCCGTGGTGTTTTAAATTTTCATTGACGCGAGGGTTATGAATAATTTCAGATAGTAGGAAAATTCGCTTGTCCGGATTCTCTTCAAGTGCACGATATGCTATCTCAACAGCATTTTCCACACCATAACAGAATCCAAAGTGACGAGCGATCTTAAAACGGACAGGACCAAAATCTAAAACGGAGGGGGAGAAGTCTCGCTTACGGGTGTCCATATTCCGCCGCGATGCCTTAACAGCAGAAATAATAGGACTTTCATAAAAGCGAGGTAAATTAAAGGTACGAGGCATCTTTCAAAGTGTTCCATAGCAATTTTATGCACTCAGGACTTTTCTACCTTTTGCCCTGCGGCGCGCGAGGATTTTTCTTCCATCTCGGGTAGACATACGTTTCCGAAATCCGAGCTTATTTTTTCGTTTACGCCTATGTGGCTGATACGTACGTTTCATAACGCTTTTCCTCTCTATTTCTTATCCTTAAATGTCCACAAAAATTACGAGTAATATTTTTATCTTAGATAAAAAGGATACCCGATTTTTTACATTTTGTCAAATTTTTCTGTATCATCACACGGAGGTAGTATCGTATCTATTGCACAAAATTGACGTTATAAATAAAAGCAAGTATTTTGGTGAATTTTGTAAAAATTGGACCTTTACCCGATAAATTGGGGGAAATTTGCTTGTTATATAATCTATACTTTTTTAATTCTAAATCTTCAAATTTTTCTCTATACAATAGGTACGATTTTTGTTCAAAATTCACTAAATTTAACTTGCTATTTAAAATTGGAAAATGATATAATTCACGTCCGCGTTAGATATATTTTTGGTATAAATTTCATAACATTTTTAATAACATGGTTTGGACAACTGGCACTCCGTAATAGGTAGGAACATTCTCATGCAACACACTCCCGATTCACTCTGGTTAACAATACTTGAGGAACTTGACGAAACCGCCCGTGACGACATATATCTCCGTCAAGTTATCCCACATTCACTCACCGAGGAGTCTTTTATCATTGCTGTTCCTTCCGACTATACACAAGACGAAATCGAAGACAGATTTCTCAGTGACATTAAGAAGGTATTAGGCAATCAAATAAATAACGGTTGTAGGTTGAAAATTTCAGTGGATACATCTCTTGCCAAAATCCCCGAACTTAAGCAAACTGAAAATGGGGCTGAAGAAGATACCCCTGAAACTGCAAACTTGAATCCTAACTACATTTTTGAGAACTTCGTTGTTGGACAGAGCAATCGAATTTGTCATGCAACTGCATTCGCTGCATCCGATGATCTCGGAGGAGAATATAATCCACTTTTTATATATGGCGGCGTCGGACTCGGGAAAACACATCTCCTTCATGCCATCGGCAATAGAGTACAAGATAAAGCCCCCAAACGGAAAGTGCTTTACGTCACATCAGAAACGTTTATGAACGAATTTATTGAGTCTATCATGAATCGAAATTCAGCACAAGGGTTCCGCACAAAATACAGAACAGCAGACTTGTTATTAATTGATGATATCCAATTCTTAGCGCGTAAAGAAGGAACACAAGAGGAATTTTTCAATACCTTCAACGATTTATACATGAACTCTAACCAAATCGTTATGACGAGTGACCGGTCACCGAGTATGCTTGAAAACCTTGAAGAAAGACTCAGTTCTCGTTTTGAATGGGGCATGGTAGCAGAAATAGATAAACCCAATTATGAACTTCGCCTTTCAATTCTAAAACGAAAATGTGAAGACCAAGATTTTGAGGATATTTCCGATGAAGTGCTAAGTTACATTGCAGAAATGGTAACCGCAAATATTCGTGAATTAGAAGGCATACTGATACGTCTCACTACACAGGCTACAATTCTTGGTGAACGGCTTGATATTGATTTTGCACGCAGGGTGCTAAACGACACAACCCCGCTTAGCAGAAGATCGGGACAAAAAGTTATTACAGCATCAACGATACAAAAAGTTGTCGCTGATCATTTTCAATTGAGCAGCGATGACCTAACTTCGGCAAAACGGACGAAAGTTCTTGTTTTTCCACGCCAAATAGCGATGTATCTGTGTAGAGAACTTACGCAGCTTTCTCTGTTAGATATTGCCGAAGCATTTAATAGGCAGAACCATAGAACCATCACGTATGCTTACGAACAGATTGAAAAACTACTGGAAGACAAGGAAATAAAAAAACTTGTCCGACTCTTAACCGATGAATTGACATAAGGTTTACTCCCCTATCTGAAATCTTAGGAGATTTGTAAGCATTCCTCACTGATAATAAGTTGATAATAAGTTGATAATAACCTGACAATAACTCCAAATTATTGTTGATAAATTGTTAATAACTTTACACCACAATTAGTTGAATTGATAAATTGTTAATAATGTAAAAGTTGTTATCAAATTATTATCAGCGATTATATCAATCCCCACAAGGTTTTAGAGCAGTTATTAACATATTATCATTCCCTACTGTTACTACTAAGGTACAATTTAATTTTAATTCGTAATTTAGTACATAATATAAGATTCGTGGAACTATATTCAAAAGACAAGATTCCATAATAAATTCTCTGGTATACAATTTGCAATATATCTTGTTTTTAATTTTAAAGATTCTATACAATTAAATATTGAGGGAATAGTGAGGTTTAAATGCACTTGGAGCGATTATGCCTGCGGAATTTTCGGAATTATGAAGAATGTGACATCACATTTCGTTCACCAGTGACACTTGTTGTTGGAAGAAATGCGATGGGAAAAACGAGTCTTCTGGAATCGCTCTATTTTCTTTGTACGGGGGAATCACATAGATCTAATACTGCTCTTGAATTAATACGGCATACATCGGAGGGTTTTTCGGTTACGGGTTATTTTCGTAGTGATAAACGTCCCGATTCACTTATACGGCTTGAAGCAGTGAAACCTCGCCAAGGCCCATTTCGATTAAAAACAGATGGCGTATTACAACAAAGACGTTCGGACTGGATAGGTCAGTTCAATGTTGTAGTCTTTTCACCTGAATCTTTGGATCTTGTGAAAGGATCACCTACGTCCCGCAGACGATGGCTTGACTTACTTTTATCCCAATTGAATCGAGAATATCTGGAAGAACTTCAACGTTATCGTGGAATTTTGCAACATCGGAATGCATTGTTGAAGCGATTAAGTATCGGGAAAGGATCGGTTGGCGAAATATCTGTTTGGGATGGGCTCCTTGTTGAATCGGGGGTTGCGTTGATTGGTGCAAGACATACTGCATTAGCACGGTTAAGTGGGATTGTAGAGACAACGCATCTTGCGTTGACAGGTGAGCGGGAACGACTTTTGTTACAATATGTTCCAGGAGTTGAGTGTGCCATCACAGAGTTTTCTGATATAACGAATCTTGCAGATCACTTTCGAGATGCCTTGGCAAAAGCACGACGGGATGAACTGCGGCGAGGAGTGACACTCGTCGGTCCACATCGTGATGATTTTACATTAGTTTTAGAAACGACAAATGGTGGGGAGGAAATTTTGCGTGAAACTGCACGTACCTATGCTTCTCAAGGACAGTGCCGAACAATAGCACTTGCTCTAAAACTTGCAGAGTTGGAATTTATTCGGGAAGATACCGGTGTCGCGCCACTTTTTCTGTTAGATGATGTACTGTCAGAGTTAGATGTGAAAAGGCGTGCCTACCTATTAGCGTACCTACAAGGTGTCAATGCACAGACTGTAATTACAGCCACTGACAAAGACGTGATGGGTGATGAACTGCCAGATATCTATCTATTAGTAGTTGAGGATGGTGTAATCGTTAACTAAAATTAAACGTTACATATAAAAAATGGATTTGAGTGGATAGAAGAATGCGTTTTAGAAAATCGCGTAAAAATAAACGACGTCTGGTAATACGGCGTAGGACAGTTAAAGTACAAGGGGTTATAGAAACTTTTCTACGTCAAGAAGGCTGGACTGATAAACTTCATGAAAGAAAAATTTTTGATGCATGGCGATCTATTGTCGGCACACCAGTTGCCGCGCAAAGTGTTCCAGTTTCCTTATCAAATGGGGTTTTGAAGGTTGAAGTTGCACATTCACTTTATGCTACTGAGTTATCTGTGATGAAAACTCAAATTCTTTTAGAACTTGAAAAAAAACTTGAAGACCCGGATGCAGGGGGACGTAGACCTTCTAAAAAACGTAAGGTAACTGACATCCAATTTCGTTTTAACCCGCATAT
The DNA here is from genome assembly GCA_965219695.1 of Candidatus Poribacteria bacterium. Classification (GTDB taxonomy): domain Bacteria; phylum Poribacteria; class WGA-4E; order WGA-4E; family WGA-3G; genus MSPOR6. The sequence goes on from CBDCOJ010000032.1 coordinate 266,800, forward strand.
TTCTAAGGAAAAAACCACTGAAAAAACTGAAAAATCGGATGGAGACGTATCTAAACGAGTTCTCAAATCTGTACCACCTGAGATAAATGATCGGATTGAGGCTGCGGTTTCGGTCGTAAATGATTCTGAATTACAGGCTTCTTTAAAGACACTTTTTTTGACGCAATGCTCTTATTCTGATACCACAGAATAAGAACGAATATATCACATATAAAAATTGTAAAAAAGTTCACAAAATAGATAAAAAATAGGTTGACAAAAAATAAAAAATTATGGTATAATGAATATAGAAGGTACAAATTCCTATTTGAAAATTTGACAGAATGTTACTGGCTGTGGATTGGTGTGAAAAACTTCATTAAACTAATTAATAATTATAACTTATAGTTAAAAACATATCTAAAAAATTGCTGGGATTCATGATATAATCCAGCAACATGTTCATTCCATGCTGTTCACCTAACCTTTCTCATTTTCATACTTCCGATTGGCACAACCAATAACTTAAAAGAGGATTTAGAGATAATGTCAAATGACTATACTGCGTCATCTATTCAAATATTAGAAGGATTGGAAGCCGTCCGAAAACGTCCGGGTATGTATGTCGGTAGTACTGGTACTGCAGGGCTACATCATCTTGTAATGGAGCTTGTTGATAACTCCATAGACGAGTTCGGAGCAGGACACGGGTCAGAGATTAGGATAATACTCAATGAAGATGGAAGCGTCACGGTTTCTGATGATGGACGTGGTATTCCTGTTGGGGAACATCAGACAGGCGTTTCTGCGCTTCAAGTTGTGATGACGACCCTTCATGCAGGTGGTAAATTTGATGGGCGCGCAGATGTTGGTTACCAAACCGCCGGTGGTTTGCACGGTGTAGGTGCTTCGTGTGTGAATGCGCTTTCAGAGTGGCTGCGAGTGCAAGTTGCGCAGGAAGGTAAACTTTACGAGCAGCAGTATAAACGCGGGATACCGACAAAAGATGTGGAAGTAATTGGAAAGACGAAAAACGGTGGAACAGAAACAACGTTCATGCCTGACCATGAAATTTTTGACACACTTGATTTTCATGCTGAAACCTTGAAAGAACGTCTACGTGAACTTGCATTTCTCAATCGAGGTGTTCGTATCCGATTCAAAGACCTTAGAAAAGTGGAAACTGAAACAGAAGTGGAAAATAATCAGGAGGAGACCGTATATCACTATGAGGGTGGTATCGCTTCTTTTGTGCAATTCCAAAACGAGAATAGAGAGGTTCTCCACACCACGCCTATTTACTTAGAAGGTAAGATAGATGATGTTAAGGTCGAAATTGCTATTCAATTCAATACGACCTATTCGGAATACATCTTCTCGTATGCAAACAATATTCGGACAACAGAGGGTGGATTTCATGAGTCCGGTTTCAAAAGTGCTGTAACACGGACCTTTAATAACTATAGCAAAGATAATGATCTATTGAAAAACGAAAAAATTTCACTCACGGGTGAGGACATCCGAGAAGGAATTACGGCTGTTATCAGCGTAAAAGTCCCTGAACCGCAGTTTGAGGGGCAAACAAAGTCAAAACTCGGCAATACCGAAGTAGAAGGCATTGTGATGAGTATTGTGAACCAACAACTGAAGCAGTACTTAGAGGAACAACCCGCACTTGCAAAGCGTATAATTAACAAAAGTATTCAAGCTGCACAAGCAAGGGAGGCAGCCCGTAATGCTCGCGACATTATTCGCCGGAAAGGAGTATTAGATTCAGCGTCAATGCCCGGAAAACTCGCTGATTGTTCTGAACGGGATGCGGAAAAAACGGAGATATTTCTCGTTGAGGGAGTTTCTGCCGGTGGACCGGCAAAACAGGGACGTGACCGTAATTTCCAGGCTGTTCTCCCTTTAAAGGGAAAAGGTATCAATGTTGATAAGGCACGGTTGGACAAGATTTTGAAAAATGCACAGATTGTAGACATTGTCACTGCCCTTGGTACCGGTATTGGTTCAGAGGAATTTGCATTGGATAAACTTCGGTATGGCAAGGTAATTATAATGGCGGATGCAGATGTGGATGGTGCACACATCCGTTCACTTTTATTGACGTTTTTCTTCCGGCAGATGCCGGAATTAATTCTGAAAGGACATCTCTATATCGCACAACCACCGCTTTTTCAAATTAGGAGGGGACGACAAGCACAATATCTTCAAGACGAAGATGCTTTGGAGGGATACCTGCTGGAATCAGCCGCGGGGTCTCAAGAGATAACGAATAAGCGACGTGACAATCCTTATACGACGGAGGAAGCAATCACCTGTGTTAAGGCTCTGTCCTTTATTGAAAAACGTCTTTTGGAATTGAGCGGACGCGGAAATCGGACACGTCAAGAACTGATTACTTATTTGTGGGAACCTCTTGAAGATCAAAATTCTCCTGAAGCAAATAGTGATCTAATCGAAACACCAGAAAATCCAACGGATACTATCTTAAATATCCTGGAATCACAAGATGAGAGTCCGAAACAAGATGAGCTTCCGCTTGAATCTGATAGTGAAAATACTTCTGAAGTGGATTCAGATGAAATAGGGGATGCGGTTGATAGTCTGCCGCAATTCCAGATAGCATCAAATGCTGCAATACATGCTGAACTTTCTCATCACATTCAGTGTGTTAAAGAGTTTGGAATTCAACCAGAAGATTTTGATGTGCCGACATCGGAGGATACACCGCTGTTTAGCGTAGTGAATAAATCGGATGAAAAGCAGTCTGCGAACACTGTTGGAGAACTGCTTTCGATCCTTATATCAAATGCAAACAGAGGCACGACGCTAACGCGCTTCAAGGGGCTTGCCGAAATGAATACGAAGCAATTGAAAGAGACAACAATGCAGATAGATGCGCGCGTCCTGTTACAGGTGACTCTTGAGGATGCTGTGCAAGCTGAACGGATGTTCACACTGCTAATGGGTGATTCTGTGGAACCTCGCCGTGCTTTCATAGAACGCTATGGCACACAAGTTGAACTTGACGTTTACGGGTCATAACCCAGTATGTGTCAATGTAAAAAACGCTATTAGTAACTCAAGTTGCTACCTATTGCGAATGCTCTTGTAGGAGGGGTTTCTAACCCCGATTTATAACAGAAACTGTCAGAAATAGTGGGAAACCATTGTCTTATATGAAGATTAATTTTTTTATTCGGTAATTTTCTATCCGTACGAGGCAGGTGTGTCCCTCTGCTGGCGAGGCGAGGAATCATGCTGAATGCCAAAAGCGCATTCAGCCAATGGCATTCACATCCGGGGAATACCAAAAAGGTATTCATACCCGCCAAATGCCATACGCGCATTTGGCGTTGATTTGGGGGAATGCCTAAATGGCGTTCATACCGTTGATTTCTTGATTTCTTCCTAACCTCGCCAAATTACCGATTTATTTACTTAAACTTCATTAAAACAATGGCTAACTGCTCACAGCGAATAAAGAGAGATAGATGCAAGAAGAAAATATTATTAGCCGATCAATAGAAACCGAACTGCAGACCTCATACCTCACGTACGCGATGAGTGTAAATACGAATAGAGCAATCCCTGATGTGCGGGATGGCTTGAAACCGAGTGCACGCCGCATCATCTATGCTATGGGAGAGATTAATCTCACGAGTAGTCGCCCTTACGATAAATGTGCTGCTGTTGTTGGTGAAGTCATGAAAAACTTTCATCCGCACGGTGATGGTCCGATTTACGGCACGCTCGTAGGTCTTGCTCAAGAATTTAGCACACGTTACCCTTTAATAGATGGGCAAGGTAACTTCGGGTCTATTGACGATGATCCTGCAGGGGCAATGCGTTACACGGAGTGTAGACTTTCAAAGATTGCTGAAACATGCCTGCTGGATATTGATAAGGATACTGTTGATTTCCAGCCCAATTATAAAGAATCGTTAGAAGAACCTACTGTCCTGCCCGGTCTTCTTCCGAACCTGCTTGTGAACGGTACTGACGGTATCGGTATAGGTTATTCAACAAAGATCCCACCACATAACCTTAACGAGGTCGTGGATACTCTCCTGCACGTGCTCGATTTTCCAGATGCCACCGTTGAGGAACTGATGGAATTTCTCCCTGGTCCAGATTTTCCCACTGCCGGAATTATCGTTGGGAAAAAAGGAATCAAAGATATGTATGCTACTGGCAAAGGGAGCATGACGATGCGGGCGAGAGTGGAAATTGAACCGATACCGCACGATAAATCTCGTGGAGACCGCGAGCAGATTGTAGTTACTGAAATTCCTTATCAGATTAAGAAAAATCTGCTGCTTCAACAGATGGTTGATCAGGTAAACAACAGTAAAACGATTACCGGCATTTCGGATATCAGAGACGAATCTGATGAGGAGATACGTATCGTTATTGAACTTAAGCGTGGGGAAGTGCCACAAGTTGTCTTAAACCAGCTCTACAAGCACACAAAAATGCAGCATTTTTTCCCTGCAAACTTGCTTTGTCTTGTTGAAGGTCTCCCCAAAATACTAACGCTCCACGAGATTTTACACTACTACTTGGCACATCGACGAGAAGTAATCCGTAGACGCACACAGTTTGATTTAGCACGCTGCGAAAGACGTGCCCATATTTTAGAGGGATACCGTATTGCGCTGGAGCATTTAGAGGAAGTAATTGAACTTGTGCAAACTGCAGAGACGCCGCAGGAAGCCAGGGAACAGTTGATAACACAGTATGAACTATCTGAAGATCAAGCGAACGAGGTGCTGGGATTAACCTTAAGCCAGTTAACAGGATTAGGTCGTCAGAATATTAACGATGAATACAGTGACCTCTTGGAACGGATCGCTGAACTCAAAGCAATTCTTGATAGTGAAGACCTTGTTACCAACATCATCAGAGAAGAATTGGAAGGATTGAAGGAGGATCATGGAGACGATCGCCTCACCGAAATCGTTTCAGAGGTGAAAAGCTTTGAGATGGAAGACCTCATTGCCGATGAGGAGATGGTTGTCACACTGACACATTCCGGATATCTCAAACGGATTCCGATGGATACATATCGAACGCAAAATCGCGGCGGGGTTGGTATTAAAGGCGGAAACCCAAAAGATGGAGATTTCTTGGAACAACTGCTTATCGCAACGGCACACCAATCTCTTCTCTTTTTTACCAGTCTCGGCAAGTGCTATGTGCTGAAAGTTTTTGAGATACCAGAAGGTTCACGCCAAGCAGCAGGTCGAGCAGCGGTAAATATGCTGAAACTAAGTGACTCTGAGACTATTACCGCATTCTTACCTATTCGAGAGTTTAATGAAGATCTTTATATCTTTATGGCAACGAAGTCCGGAATTGTAAAGAAATCTCCATTGGGTGACTTTAGAAATCCTATTTCCAGTGGAATTATAGCAATTAACTTAGACCCAGACGACCAACTAATCGAAGCGCATCTTACCGATGGGAAATACGATGTTATCTTGGTTAGCCATAACGGAAATGCTATACGATTTAACGAATCGGATGTCCGCAGTATGGGGCGCCGCACGCGCGGTGTCCGTGGCATTCGCCTCGCTGAAGAAGACTTTGTTGTAGACATGGTATGTTCCGCAGATGAAAACGATTCTCTTCTCATTGTAACAGAAAACGGTTATGGCAAACGAACAGGATTATCAGCGTATCGTTCGCAGAAGCGCGGCGGCGTAGGACTGACTGCCATTAAGCGTTCAACGCGTAATGGTGCGGTCGTTTCTGCTAAACTCGTTACGAGATCAGATGAGCTTGTTCTTATTAGTTCCACAGGGTATATTACGCGTATGCCAGTCAGCGATATCCGTTCAATTGGTCGCACAACGCAAGGTGTCCGGCTCATGACTTTACAAGAAGACGAGACACTTGTGGATGTCGGAAAAATCTCGGAAACCGATTCTGATAGCGATATAGGAGGATAGTTGTCAGTAACAATCCTTCGTCAAGTGTGGTTACAATACTACGGAGCAGGTTTATTATTATTATTATTATAGTGGATTCTACAATTAACTTTACATTATTGAGTTGTAGGAGGGAACTCCGATTCCCAACGGATAATAGGTTGAGTCGTGATTCGGAAATCACTCCCGCTGGATGCCAAACGCGCATTCAGCGGTGATTCACAGAAGAAGTGTAAACTTACTTTTCTAATTCACTATTAAAGCAGACAAGGAGACGATTATGAAAAGCAACTTTTGGAAAATTTTTACCCTACTGAGCATAGTATGTCTTTTCTCAGCAGGAGGGGGAACAGATGCACAAGAGTTAATCTCATCTACGACAGCAGAACAAGTGCCGTTGACAGAGGCATCTGAAAGCGAAAAAAAGATTTACACACAACTGATGTACGCAATCTATCTACAAAGTTTTGATAGAGACTTAGATGCTGTAAAACGGTTATATGATGCTTTAGTGGAACAGGCACCTGAGTCTGCTTATGTCTGGTACAAACGCGGACAGCTTCGGTTTCATCGGTTGCAGGATGTTAAAGGTGCTAAAAATGATACGCTTGAAGCGCTCAAGCTTAACCCATCCCACGTTCCTGCAAACTGGCTGCTTGCTGAGATCTTAATGCTCCACGCATCTCATCATTCAGGTCGGAACTATATCGTAGAAGCGTTGAAAGCTGCTAAAAAAGTGACTGAACTTGATCCTAACCATTTAAGGGCACATCGAAGGGTTGCTAATTTAGCGTATGAACTCCAAGAATATGCTGCTGTGGAGACATCTTTGAAAGCACTAACACGCGTTCTACCTTTTGAACCTGAATTTCATAGCCGACTCGGTAGACTCTATCTAATAACAAATAAGCCGCAGGAAGCTATTGATGCTTACCAGCGCGTCATAAAAATTACGCCAAACGACCTGATAGCACTTAGAATTATAGGGCGTCTTTATCTTGAGGCAGAGAAATTGACGGAAGCAGAACAAACCTTTGAGCATATCCTTACATTAGTCCCGCAAGACGTTAATGGAAACTTAGGACTTGGCTTGGTTCTTCAGAGACTTGCTGAACAGGCACATACGTCGAGCAATAAAGACCCGAAAAGTGAGCAGGCAGATTTGCAGACACTCATTCGAGATGCAGAAACATATCTTGGACGAGCGATTTTCTTTTCTAAGGATTTTATCAATAACCCTCGGAACGATGTCCAACGTGCCTATTTTAAACGGATGGCGATAGATGCTCAGTATGCGTTGGCAAACGTTTATTTTCTGTATAAAAAATATGAGAAAGCCGAGGAAACTTTCGCGCAACTTCTTGCTGACAATCCGGATCACACCGGCGCTACTTATGGGATTGCTGCTGTCTATCAGACAATAGGGGCATTCGAAAAAGCGGAAACGTATTTGCGTAAAACGCTTGAAATTGAACCGGGGCATGAATATGCACTCAACGCACTCGGTTATCTCTTTGCAGAGCAAGAAAAAAATCTGGATGAAGCAGAAGCTTTGATAAAGCGGGCACTCCAAAAGTCTCCAAAAAACGGGGCATATCTTGATAGTCTTGGATGGGTCTACTTTAAACAGGGACGTATCGCTGAAGCTGTCACATTGTTGGAAAGTGCGAACCAACAGCTGCCTGACAATGCTGAGATTCTGATGCACCTCGGTGATGCTTATCTTGAAAACGGTGAACCTGAAAAAGCACGTGGTGTTTGGCAACAAGCGCAAACAATTGAACCTGATAATGATGACATACAGGAACGACTCAAACAATAGTTTTTAGTAGCCAGTTATCGGTTATGCAATTGTGTTGATAACTGACTACTGATAGCTGAAGACTACTAAAAAATGCGATATATCATCACAGTTATCTTACTGACGCTAATTTTTTCTGCCCAGTATAGTGAGGCATTTCGCTGCGGGACACCACATCTAAAAATGGATATGGCACCCGAACTTTTAACGCCTGTGCCAACCGCACCCGGACATCCCGCAGCACCAGCACTTACCATCGGATTCCAACGAACTTTTTTTGCTATCGATTTCGAAAGAAAACAGCAGTATACAGTCAATGCAACGCTGCGGGCAAGCGGCGCCCACTGTTACATCTTTGTTGAAGATTCGGAATGGCAAGAGAATGTCACAGCACTCACAGTTCAAACTATCCAAAGAGCGTTTGAGATAGCAACTCCAGCAGACCCACAGCGCGGGATATATGACATCTTAACGGAAGACTTTGGCGCACCACCAGATATTGATCGAAATCAGAAGGTAATTTTACTTCTTCTCAATATTCGCGATATTGACATCCACCATGCAACAGCTGGGTACTTCTTTCCGATTGATCAGCAAAGAGGTATGCTACACCATCCAACCCTCGGACCACTACATAGCAACGAAGCCGATATCCTCTATATTAATTCCGAAAAGCAACCAACGAATTCTGATGTTATGCACTCTGTTATCGCTCATGAACTCCAACACCTTATCCACTGGAAGCATTCTCCGAAGGAAGAAACGTGGATAGACGAAGGGTGTGCTGATTACGCAGCTTTTCGATGTGGTTATAACCTTTACCAACATCTTAATGCTTTTCAGAAGACACCAAACATTTCATTGACCGACTGGTCCCAGATGAGCCAGACGAACCTGCTTGCACACTACGGTGCGTCTTTTCTTTTTATGTTATACCTCCATGATCATTATGGTGGTATACAAACCATTGCGGCGCTTGTAAAAAATCCTTTAGATGGCTTTTTAGGGATTACACGTACGCTGCAGGCACGCGGGGTGTCTCACACATTCTCAGACATATTTGCAGACTGGAAAGTTACAAATTACCTCACTACGTGGAAGGTACTCGGAACTGTGGAAAAATCTTTTCGGTACCACACGTTAGTTCCAGCGATTCAACCGCTATTTATCCATGACACCTACCCGGCTCTTGGGAAAAATAAAAAACTTGCCAATTTTGCTGCACATGCTATTGAATGTAAAGTGACAACAGCGGATCAGGCAGGTCTAAACCTCAGTTTTTCTGCACAACGAAACACAAACGTAGACATCAAGGTTGCATATCTATACAATACAGGGGAGATTAGTGTAGAATCGTTGCCCTTTAAAACTGCTGATGGAACTGCCGTATTGGATCTTCCTAATTTTGGGAATGGCATCCAACGTGTGATGTTTATTCCAAGTCTACAAGTTGCTAATCAAAGTTTTTCTCAGCAATCTATAACTTACAACTATAATGCGTTTGAAGGAAGCCTCGGCACTTATACCACACACATCCTTCCTAATCCAATTCATCCAAATTATTGGGAAGTTATTGCTGTGCCAAGCGAGGCGAAGGGCGTGCATTCACTTACATTAACGCTGACGTACCAAAACAGGAAAATTCTTGATGCAAAACCGATGGTATATGTTAAAAATGAAGATAATTCACTTTATAGACATGCGTTCCATCTTAAACCTGAAATCGATACAGAAGCGGTTGAGTGGAGCATCATGCGAGGGGACACTATTATTGACGAAGGGATTCTGAATGACCGATAATTGATAACCGATAAGTTATTACGAGGAGGTATATATGTCAAACACACTTTATGCAGGAACAATTGGACAAAGCATTTGGCGAAGCACCGATGTCGGTAAGACTTGGCATCGTGTCAGCAACGGTATTTTTCCAGAAGCAGACATCCGCGCAATCGTTGTACATCCAACGGATTCAAATATACTTTATGCTGGCACTGAAAAAGGTATTGTCAAAAGCATAGATGGGAGCGATACGTGGAAACACATGCCGAGTGAGATGGATGACCGAGAAGTTTGGTCGCTTGCGATTCATCCGACTGCTCCGGATACACTTTATGCGGGAACTTGTCCATCTGCGTTTTTCAAAACAACAGATGGTGGTGAGACATGGACGCAACTTGATGCTGAACTTGCACAAGAATGTGAAGGTATTCCCATCATCCCGCGCGTAACAACTATCATTATTGATCCAGAACACCATGAAACTGTCTATGCGGGAATTGAAATTGACGGTATGCGTTTAAGCACCGATGGTGGAAAAACTTGGGATGACCGAAGTGAAGGTTTGAGCAGCTTGGATATCCACGGGTTGACGGTGGTTCCGGGTGAGCAAAAAGCCCTTGTTGCTGCGACAAATAACGATGTCTGTATTACCACAGATATGCACAATTGGACACCTTTGAAGGTTCGCAACCATTTTCCGTGGCCCTACTGCCGCGCAGCGTTTTATTTGAACGGTGAAAACGCTAAGGTCTTTATTGGTGCTGGTAACGGTCCTCCTGGCGACCAAGGCGGTATCTTTTATATGCGAGATACTGATGCGGCACAAGATGCGGATGCAATTCGTTGGGATCGCTCTGATATTGGGATGACTTCGAATAGCACTATTTGGTGTTTTGGCTATAATCCGAGTGTTGACGGATTGCTGATTGCCTGTAGTGTAAGTGGGCAACTTTTCTTGAGTGAGGACAATGGCGATTCATGGGCGAAATTGGCACATGAATTTGGTGAGGTGCGCGCCTTGGCGGTCGCCTAACAGTGAAAAGTGCTTAACCAAGAAAGTCTCTGTGTGGTTGTTAAAAATAAGATGCTACACAGGGACTTTTCACTATAGCATCTCTTTTAGAACGCCATTGAGATGAACAGATGTAATAAAAATAAATTGTATCTTGACTTTTTTCGGCAATTTTGATAAACTTTTGGAAATAGGTGGGTTGTGCGCTGAACTCAACGATTTGTTGGCAGACATAGGGGTTTTGCCCTCCGCCAAATCATGCAGAATACCATACGGGCATTCCCTTTTGGTTTGGTATTTTGCTACGCGCATTTGGCGTTAATTTCGTCTAAGGACGCAGCACGCGCACAGATGCCCTATGACAAAAGGACAAAAGTTTAATCAAGGAGGCATATCTCTATTATGCGTTTTTTTAGTTTTCTATTCATACCTTTTCTCCTCATTTCAATCGCTGGATGTATTGGAGACGGTGAGATTAATATTGACACCCCGCCATCTTTTGGTGAAGCAAAGAAAATTGCTATCACGTCTTTCATCGCTGAAGAGGAAGAGGCACAGAAACTTGGCAAACGAATTAGCATCAATTTGGGGAACCGTTTAAAACTTATACTGAAAGACAGTGAATGGGTATTTGACGAGTCGAATAAAGTCCAACCGGTAGCTGATGAAGTTGCTGAACTCGGATTAACACTAAATGATGTTTACGCGGATCCTGCTTTGGCAGCTAAAGTCGGGCAAGCTCTTAATGCCGACATCATTATCACCGGAATGGTAAATAATCCAAGATTGGCTCGAAAGGATAGCAATGAGCATCTCATGCGGCAGGGGAGACAGTCAGGTATTTCGGGTACATCTACCTTTATTACGACCCGACAGACAGCAAGTGTCAAAACACGGGTCAAGGTTATTGATGTAGCAACAGGCAATGTACTCTATAACAATAAGATCCAGTCTTATCTCAAGTACTGGTTTGCCTATCAAACCCAGATGAGCAACAACGTTATTTTCAAAGAGGATATGGATATGCTCGCGGATTTAGGCATACATCTACCACGCCGTATTTCGTATATGCTTTATCCAAGTGGTATCAAGAAAGAGCCTCAAGATAAGGTTTTGTTGAAACCAGACATTGTCCTCAAAGGCACAGGCGGAGTATTCAAATTCGATTAGAATTATCTTAAATGATAATTCAAAGCCAAAGGCGGGTTGAAGTAAAACTTCAACCCGCCTTGTTTTTTACTGAAATCTAAAACAAGTAGGCACTCCCCCGGTAGGTGCGGTTTCTAACCGCACCATAGGCGTCAATTTAAGAACTATTTCTTGTTGGAGGGGTTTTCAACCCCGAATTATTACCCAAAGATAGGCGCGTTTTGTAAACGCGCCGTTTATAGCGTCTGATGTCTGGGCTCGGCGCGTTTACAAAACGCGCCTACCTATATAGTCATGAATTGGAATCCTCTTCTACTCAAAAATGTCAAGTCAATTGTAAAATTCACTATAACTGTGCTTCTAAGATAACGTTGGATTAGCATCTTGAAAAAAATCGTTTATCTGGCGTGTATAAGCCTGACCATGTTGCAGTAGTTGTGAAGATGCATCGTAGAGTTCGGGGGCTGGGAGTCCCTCGTAGGGATTGGCTATTTTCTGGTAACAGGCTAAGGCGTGTTCAAAGAAATTTAGTGTTTCCACATCAATTACACCACTCTCTTGAACTACACGAAAGCCTTGGTATTTTTGGTAGGGAGGTGTCTTGCCGCTAAATTCTATGATGGCGTTGTTTATGTCTACTGCTCGTTGCACGATCATCAGAAAGCAACTTTTAATATAAGAATGCGTCAGTCTGTCAGCTTTGATATATTCTTCTTTGTTTGCCGGAAGACCACTCTGCAATTGTCCAAAACATTCCTCCATATACGCCAATTTTGCCTTCACAGGATTAAACTGACGCTGCAACGTTTTCTTTTCCGAGGTTTTTGACATTGGATTCTCCTAAGGAATTATTTTTCTGTCAAATATAGTTTTATTATGGTGAATTATAAAAATAATTATACACTTTCACCCCTCGGTAGGCGAGGTTTCCTAACCTCGCTGGGTGTGAAGTGTATAAATAATTCTAAAACCTACCATAAAATTAGACGTTATTTTTAGGGAAAAGTTGTAACTGACCGCTAATTTTCTAAATTGTGAAACCAATAATTGCCTTCAAAGGCACAGCGGTGGAGCCCAAAGACAAGCACCCTTGAACTGCCTTTAGTTTTATGACAATACTTATGCCTGATAATGCTGTCAATCAACGCAAAGAAAATAGCAGATACCCATAAAAAAGGTACCTGCTTGTCCAAAATATGATGTTACAACGGACAGTTTTACTGCTTAATTGCCCCCCACGTCACTTTTTTTTTACCTTGCGGGGAGACCGATAACACATCATCGCTGATCCAGTCTATTGTAGAATCCTGCCCATGATCGTTTGTGAGCTGCGTGATCTCCCCTGTTTTGATATGATACTTATACACATAGCACGGGGGGAAGTCAATACGTCCCCATAACAGTTTATCCATAGGCATGCCAGCCCGTGCCGTGAAAACAACAGATTTGCCGTCATCCATCCAGGCAATGCCGTAGCATCTCCAGTCTCTCGGGATGGATAGTTTTCGGAGGTTACCACTGGCGCGATCGTAAACCATATACCGAAACGCTTTGTAGATCAGTCCGTTACCGACATTGGGCACTTGCTTCCATTTTTGTTCGTCTTCTGTAAACAGAACTTGCCGACCATCCGGTGACCAACGCGGTCGTGCTCGGTAAATACGAAAGTTGTCCCGTTGCGGACCCGGATTCAGTATAAGCTCACGGGGGTTATGCCCATCCGCACCCATAATCCAAATCGTGCTACTCCGGCCAGGACTGATAGGCTCCGCAAAGAGAATATGCCGACCATCCGGCGACCAATCGCAGGAATTTACACTCATATCCGATATGACTTTCCGCTTCCCCGTCTCAATATTCAGCACCTCTACGCTGCGTTTCTGCTTGTCATTTTCTGACCAAAGTCTATAATAAACGATAAATTGACCGTCCGGTGAAAATGAACATTGACCTCTATAGCTCCCATCTTTTTCTGTCAGCTGCCGAATGTTGGTGCCGTCTGGATCCATCAAATAAATAACCCTTCTATTCTTAAACAAAATCCGTGTGCCATCGGGAGACCAACTCCATGGGTAGGCACCGAATAATGTGTCTTCTACGAGAAGTGTCTGGTTGCTCCCATCATCGTCCATTACGTAGACACCTTTCACATCGTTACGTTCTGAACCAAAAACGATTTTGGCATGTGCGGCGGTAGACACAAGCAATAGAACCAAACAGAACAAACAGACTTTTCGTGTATTCATGGCGGTACTCCTTAAAAAAGAGAGTGGCAGGGGAACACGTCCCCTGTCGGTCCAATGGGTTATGGGTTATCTGAAGATCTATTATGGCTTCACTTTTTCAGTTTCCCCCACGTCACTTTTTTTTTACCTTGCGGGGAGACCGATAACACATCATCGCTTATCCAATCTATTGTCTGATCCCACCCTGGATCGTTTGTCAGCTGCGTGATTTCACGGGTTTTGATATGATACTTATAGACATAGCACGGCGGGAAATCAATAGCACCGAGTATCAGTTTACCTATAGGCATGCCAGCCCGTGCAGTGAAAACAACCGATTTGCCGTCATCCATCCAGTCAATGCCATAGCATATCCAGTCTCTCGGTATAGAGAGTTTCCGGAGGTTACCACTGGCGCGATCGTAAATCATATACCGAAACGCTTTGTAGATAAGCCCGTTGCCAACATTGGGCACCTGTTTTTGTTTCTGTTCTCTTTCTGTGAACACAACTTGCTGACCGTTCGGCGACCAACGCGGTCGTGCTCGGTAAATACGAAAGTTGTCCCGTTGCGGACCCGGATTCAGTATAAGCTCACGGGGTTTATGTCCATCCGCACCCATTATCCAAATCGTGCTACTTCTGCCAGGACTGATAGGCTCCGCAAAGAGAATATGCCGACCATCCGGCGACCAATCGCAGAAACTCACACTCATATCCGATATGACTTTCCGCTTCCCTGTCTCAATATTCAGCACTTCTACGCTTGATTTCTGCTTGTCATTTTCTGTCCAAAGTCTATCATAAACGATAAATTGACCGTCCGGTGAAAATGAACATTTACCGATATAGCTCCCATCGTTTTCTGTCAGTTGCCGAATGCTGGTGCCGTCTGGATCCATCAAGTAAATAACCCTTCTATTCTTAAACAGAATCCGTGTGCCATCGGGAGACCAACTCCATGGATGGGCACCGAATAATGTGTCTTTGACGAGGAGTGTCTGGTTGCTCCCATCATCGTCCATTACGTAGACACCATTCACACCGTTGCGTTCTGAGCTGAAAACGATTTTGGCATGCGCTGCGGTAGACACAAGCAATAGAACTAAACAGAGCAAACAGACTTTTCGTGTGTTCATGGCGATACCCCTCAAAAAGTGTGGCAGGGGCACGTGTCCCCTGCCGTCAAAATCGGTTATTGATTATCGTCTTCCGTAAACTCATGCGTCCACGCATTATTCTCTTCGTGCCACACAATGCCACCCGCTTCCAGGTGAACATGCGCATTTAGCTTAATCCGTTGCCCCTCACCTATATCTCCGCCGACGGAATAATTGATCATTGAAGACCCGTAACTACTATAGGTTCCACCCTCCTTGGGCAGTGATTTGTTGGGACGCGGGTCCTCTCTCGTCCATAGCGTTTCACCAGTATCTACGTCGAATCGCGTATGTCGGTAGAAGGAAGAGGCATATAAGTCTACCTTTGTCTTGTTACGGGCAAAGACAGATCCGTCCACGACTATATTTTGTCCGTCGTGATAGTGACGATAGAGATCGACGGAGCCGTAGACCCCATCGCCGCGTTTATTCTTGGCTATCCCCCGGGGATATACTGTGCCGGAGATGGTTTTCGGTGCAAACACCCGGAATGTATACGAATCGCTATCCGATACATCATCATCACCCCAGAACCAGACCTCTGCTTCTATCGTATGTTTATTGCCTTTTATGTCACCTGTGAACGTGAAACCCTGAGAGACAAAGCGCGTGCCTTTCTCATGCATCGTCCACTGGTTTACGGTCCCGTCTACAGACCATTTAACATACTGTATACCTGCATCTGTGTTCACATAAGCCGTCGCATTTGCACCACTGCCATAATCCGTATCGGCATATACATACATATACGTGATAGAGCCTGCATAACTATTGATAACAAAACACAAGCAAAGTAGCATCACAAGGGCGATGCCGATTGATTTCAATCTGAACATTATATTTCTCCTTTAATATTCTGTTGACATGCTATCCAAAGCATATCGTATCAAACATTTATCAATCTCTGGATGCTATTTGCGTCCAGAGATCATTCTGATTTTGACAGACCCCAAAGGAGATGTTGGCAGGAAAAAATGAAAAGTCTAAGCTGCTGTCAACTCTAACCTTTCGGGCTCGCTGGTTTCCATAATTCCATAGCAGCAAATTTAAGTCTGTGCTAAAATGAAAACCAGCCCTGTCATACCTATACTATGGCATGGCTACGCGCTGATTGTGCTTTTGTGGTAATTAGCACTGTCGGCGCGCCCCCACTCGGGGGTGAACGTGCCCTGGTGCAATACACGCGTTCCGTGCATTCCTAACACCTTAGTGTAAAGTCTACTCAACTTTACAAAAAATGTCCACTACTTTTTAAGTAATTTCTGACATTTTGAATATTATACCACTTTTACACTTTTTGTGTTTTTTGTGCATTTTTTGTATATTGTATGTGGGACTTACGCAATTTATGCATTTTCAAGTGTTAAAGCGTTCAAAAACAGAACGTCTCTGGGAGAAATAAGTAAATTGACGCAACGGCATAATATATGATAAAATTCTAAAGAAATCATAGGGAAAAATGATGAAAGCAATTACGAGAAATGGCGATGGAGGACCAGAAGTCCTACAACTAAGCGAAGTGTCCCCACCTCAGCCGACAGAAACACAACTACTGGTCAATGTTAAGGCAACTGCTCTTAATCGTTTGGACTTAATACAACGGCGCGGAGGTTATCCACCACCGCCAGGGGAATCTGAAATACTCGGTTTAGAAATTGCTGGCACGGTGTCAGCAATGGGAAAGGATGTTACAGGATTTAACGAAGGTGATCAAGTATTCGGACTCGTAGGTGGCGGAGGCTATGCGGAACAAGCGGTTATAGATTATCGCATGGCGATGTTTATACCAGACGGATGGAATTTTGAAGATGCTGCTGCCGTACCAGAGGTGTTTTTTACTGCAAATGAGAACATCTTTACATTAGGGCGACTTTCCGCGGGTGAGACTATTCTAATTCATGCAGGTGGTAGTGGGGTTGGTACTGCAGGTATTCAGATAGCGTGTCATGCTGGTGCGCGTGTGTTTGTTACTGCAGGGACCTCCGACAAAATTGATAACTGCCAGACGTTGGGAGCTATAACGGGTATTAACTATAAACAATCTGATTTTGTTGCTGAAATTGAAAGGTTAACAGATGGAGAAGGTGTAGATGTCGTGTTAGATTTTATTGGTGCGCCATATCTCGCGCGGAACTTGCAGATTCTCAAAACAAAAGGACGTTTATTACAAGTAGGATTGATGGGCGGTTCGACTACAGAAATAGACTTAGGGATGATAATGCGTAAACGTCTTCAGATTATTGGATCCGTAATGCGTCCACAATCGCTTGATGAAAAAATTTCTATCACGCAGCGATTTGTCCAACGTTGGTTGCCGGCGTTAAAGGAAGGGACACTTCAACCTGTTATTGATTCTGTATATCCTTTAGCACAGGTTCGTGAAGCACACCAATATATGGAAGCGAATCGAAATTTTGGAAAGATAATTTTGAAAATATAGTCTCTTGTAGGAGGGCTTTGTAAGCCCGATTTATTCCCCCAAGGTAGGCGCGTTTTGTAAACGCGCCGTTTATAGTTTCTTATTTATGTATCGGTGCGTTTACATGAAGATTAATTTATTAATTCGGTAATTTTCTGTCCGCACGAGGTGGATTTACTTCCCCTGCTGGCGAGGTTTCCTAACCTCGCTAAATTACCGATTTATTTTCTTAAACTTCATCAAAACGCACCTACCAGGGTGGCGAACCGCTAAATTGACAGTTATGGTGCGGTTTGAAATCGCGTCTATCGCAGCATATATAAGAATTACAGATTACTAAATTCACATTTTTTGAAGAAAACTAAATCGGTTTGCAACTAAAAACTAAATCATCGCATCTCAACATTATATCGTTTTTAAGGTTTAATAATAATGCTCTCAAATGAACATTGGAATAGGAGATCAGTAAATCTTATTGTGAACGTCTTGTCGGTCACAATACAGAGATTTTTGAAAGTGTCTATCAGAATTTCAGTGCGTGCTATGTGTGTGTGCTGTCTCATTTTTGCATCGGTTCTGTTAGTTTTTAGTGTTGCTGCAATTGCTGAAGTGACGCAAGTGACCACTGCAGATGGCATTACAATAAATTTCAAACTTCCACAACTTCACGTTGCGCAAGTTAAGCCAGATACCGAATTTAAAAGTGTGGAGGCAGCTGGTGTATACCATACGGTAAGATATTCAGAGTGCGATTGGATTCGAGAACCCGGGCACCCCAAATTGCCCGTCACGCGTGTTCTGTTAGCTATTCCTTCCGATGCCCGATTAAGCAACGCGGATATTTCTGTTAATACAGGTGCTACACAAACTCGCAGCGGTGTGAAACTTCTCCAAGTCCAAGATAGAAAAGGTGTGAACCTTAATACCAGTTCCAAACTGTATCCGGCAGTCCTTGCCCGCATAGAGATGGATGGGTCCATTCGTTCCCAACGCGTCATTAGTTTGGCTTTACATCCAGTACATTATAATGCCGCAACGCGTGAACTTCGCTCTTATAGTGGTCTCACCGTTTTCATTCCTTTTAATTCACAATTGAAAACTCGTGCGCCGGACACTGCATTCAATTCAGCATCCGCAAGTTTTAATCAGACTCTATCTCCTTTTAAACGAACTTTTACACAGCACATTTTCAACTACTCGGACTATCGTCAGGTTTTCAATGTTGATTTGGAAAGAGCACAAGCTTTCGGGAACCGTATAGGATCGCTTCCATCTGCTCCTGCGGCACCAGGGCGTACAGATAAATCAATTCAGACCCGTTATAAACTTTATATTCATGAAACGGGTATATATAAAGTTACTGCGGCATCTCTCCGGACCGATTGGGGCATTGACCTGATAGGTGTTGATCCACGAAAAATTCGTCTCACACACGGAGACCAAGAAATTCCTATCTACGTCAGTGGAGCGGTAGATGGCAGCTTTGACGCAAAGGATGCAATCTTTTTCTTAGCGCACAGCTCTACTGATCCCGAAAGTCCTTTTCCCAAGAATGCGTATACATTATGGAACGTATATTGGCTGAGTATTGCTGCTGAAGGACAACATTCTGTGCGGGTGCCGCAAATTGAAGCGAGTCCCAGCGATGCAACGGCAGTTCAAGTTCCAACCTTTCGATCGCGCGTTGTTTTTGAGGAGGATCATCTTAGCAACAATCTTGAATTTGTTGATCCTGACACAGTCGCTGCTGGTGATAAACACGGGTGGTTTGATGCTTTAGATTTTTGGTACTGGGACGGTATCAAAAATGCAAGCGATATCGGAGAACTACGACTTGATTTTCCACTCTATGACGTTGCGAAAAGTTTTGATCCGCCACAGATACAGGTTGTTCTACAAGGTGGCACGCCTGTAATGCATGAAGTCTTGGCATCTATTAATGGTGTTCAGATTGAGCGCACAATGTGGGAAAATCAGGCACAAGTGACTCTTTCAAAGAGTCTCCGTGTTTGGAATAACCTCAAAGATGCGGCACAAGGTGAAACAAACGTTCTATCTTTAACACGTATTGACGACACTTTTGAAGAGGACACAACCCGTTATCCGTATCATATTTATCTCAACCGATTTTGGGTTGATTATACGCGTCTCTTTTTTGCTGTGAACGATCAACTCCGTTTTGGCACTCCCGTCAAGGCAAGCCAAGACGAGGAAAATAAAGGTGTTACACATCAGTTTCGGATTGATGCTTTCTTCGATCCACAGATTTCTGTTTTTGAAACGGATGGGAATACGCTTACGGCAAAACTTCAAGGCGTTGATGTTACGAGACGTGCAACCGATGATAACATGCGCGCGCGTCTCAGAGCATTGAGGTCTGGGGACCTCAGATCTGTACCAAATAGTACCTACACAGCAACTTTTCAGATACCGGATACCCGATCAACCAAGTTTATAGCGGTATCAAATACCGCACTTCGCAAACCTGTTCAGATTGAAACCGTGCCACCAAGCGATTTACGAAACCCATTGAACGGTGCAGACTACCTCATCTTAACACATTCCAGATTTCGAGAGGCAGCCGAAAGATTAGCAAATTGGCGATCAACAACAGGAGGGGGTGGATACCGAACCAAAGTTGTTGATATAACCGATGTTTACAACACTTTTGGTGATGGAAAAGTTCATCCGGTCTGGATAAAAGATTTTCTAAGATATGCATACCAAAATTGGGCTGCACCAGCACTTTCGTATGTGGTGTTCCTCGGCGATGGCACGTTTGATTTTCGGGGTATAGATAAAAAAATATATCTTGAACCGCCAGAACTTTCAGGCTATATACCGCCTCACTATATTACAACTGATTCCTTCGGTAGAACTTCGGCAGACCATTGGTATGCTACAGTTTCGGGACACGATGAATTTGTTGATTTTTATCTCGGCAGGCTAAGCGTTGAAACTGAGGTGGAAGCTAAAGGTATTGTTGACAAGATTATCAATTATGAAGCACAACCATCTAATGGGGCATGGAGACGCCGAATTATATCTGTTGCCGATGATGAGGTGAGCAATTCGGGGGACCATATCTTTAAAAAGAGTCTCAATGAAATTGCCAAAGATCATACACGACTCGGCTACGAAACTGTTGAAATTTATCTTGAAGATATCATAGATGAAGTTGAAGCGAATCCGGAACAATTCCCTGGGAAACTTCCTCGACACGTAGCAAAAGAGAGAATTATTAATGCTTTAGGCCAAGGATCTGCCATTGCACAGTACGCAGGGCACGGTGGACGAATCGTTTGGGCACACGAATCCATCTTTGATAACGCCTCCATTGATAAAATTGAAGAGACTGGGAATCTACCTTTTATGTTGGTGTTGAGTTGTTATAACGGATATTTTGACAAACCAGGTGAACCGAGCATGGCGGAAAAATTGCTCCGTAAAGAGAGAGGTGGTATCATCGGAATGCTGAGTGCCACACGACTCACTTACGGCGACGGCAACGAGGATCTAAACCGAATTATCTTTGATATGCTATTCCAACGCGATATCCGACAAATCGGTCCTCTCAGTTTTGATTCTAAACTTGAATATCTCCTGACACAAGGCACATCGCAGCTTGATATTATGCTTGAATATACGCTTTTTGGTGATCCCGCGATGCAGATCGCTATGGCAGATTATGAAATCCTTCCTATAATTGAGACAAAGACGGTTAAAGCAGGCGATAAACTCAAGATCGCATCTGGGTTCATTCAAACTGCACGCTACGATGCTGAAACGAACAAGAAGGTTTTTACACGTAATACCAATTTTGATGGAGAATTAACAGTAAAAGTTATTTTTCCCGGACAACAATCTGTTGGTGTTGATAAAACCGGTGCCCGAAGGGAGTTCTACTCCGGTGATGTGCTTGTTACAAAGACGCTACAAGTGAAGCGCGGTAGTTATCCTGAAGTTGCAATAGATGTGCCAGAAAACATTTCACCGGGCGATGCACACGTAGAATATTATGCAGAAAACGCTACCGAAATTGCTGTTGGAGGTGACGGCTTCACTGTTGAAGTGCCGAAAATACTTGACATAAAAACCCAGTTGGTTAAAACCTCAACCGGAGAGGAGGTGGTTGATATCTCTGTAAGCATCTCTGACGATGAAAACGCTGTAGCTTCTGTTGTGTTAGAGTGGCGAAATCCGGAAACACACACGTGGGAAAAGGTTCCCTTAGAACCTGTCGAAATAGATACTGAATCAGAATCTAAAGCGAGGTGGTGGAAACTTCCGGCACCTTTACCTGCTCCAACTGATGGTTCTGCTTTTCGATACGATTTTGAAGTTACGGATACTGATGGGTTTGTTGTACAGTCCGATTATTACCGATTCTATCCGTATAAATATCCGAATCTTTCAGTGGTTTCTAAACGTAGAGAAAAAGTTGGACAGATCAGTTATAAGTTGAGCGATCCTGAAGATGCTGCACGGGGGCGTTCTTTGTTCGCTGATATTGAAGTTGTGGGGTCTACTAATCCTAACGATGATATTGTTTCTGACAACGATATGATTTCAGCACTTGGACTCTCCGATGTTGGTATAGAAGTAGCCTTTTTTAGTGGCAATCCTGACATAGACGGAAATCGTATCGTTGATGCTGACGCTAATCTACTTGGTAAAACACAAATAAAACCAGACGACTGGGTTGTCCGAAATCCGTTGATTCAAAAGTCCAACGCTTATGCACCTGATCCGCTCAATACCAATCCTATCGCGACTGTTGCTATTCCAATATCTCTACGTAGCGGCATACACGATGTGTTTGTCTATGTCGATCCTATCTTTAGTGATAGCGATGCGGATCAACATGGAACGGTCCGAGAAAATTATGAGCAAGATAATATAGGGTATAGGCAGATTACTGTTTCTGGGAACATAATTGGGGAAGTACCCACGCGAGTTGCCAGTGTTGATGGCGGCATCCACATCGTAACACCCGCGGGTGTTGTCCAAGAAAAATCTTCATTCCTCAATGTTCTCCCGATAGTTTCAGATGCCGTTGACGCAGAGTCCGACTACTTTATTGGCGGTACAGGAGAGGCAAGGAGTACCACATCAGAACTACCGCTTCCTATTATCGGAAGTGAACGAAAAGACAATCTAAAAACAGGAATGCTTTTTCCAGTTACATTACCAACACATTCATCCCTACTCGGTTACACACTACACTTAAACCAAACTGAATCTGATGATCTTTGGAATTCTTTTAAACTTCAAGCACCGGTTGCGGTTGAGCTGGATTTTGATTTTACGGCACTACAACAAGAGGTAGTAAGAGAGCTTTTTGGAAGTGAGATGGATGTGTCAGACGAGATGCCTGCTATAGATGAAACCCTTAGTGCTGCCGTAGAGGTGCGAGCACGGAATATAGGCGCATATCTTTGGCTCAATACTTTAGCTAACTGGACACGGCTTGATTCTGAAATTAAAAGGCGTCCCAATGGCGACATCTATACGGCTACCCGCGCCACCCAAATCCAGAACGATAACGCCAGTGATGGTAGAATTAGAGAAGTTGTTATTTCGTCCGAGGGTGCTGAAATAGGCCACTGGATAGTCCTTTTTGAGACTGCGCGGACCTATAGATTGCTTTTTATACCTGAAGAATCTGATCAGGGAGTGCCGTTAGATAATCTTCAATTAGAAGAAATTGAGAGCGGAATTCCCATCACGTTTTTTAATAATAATTTCGGCACAACATCCCAAAACGCTCTTTCCGGGTTTACGATTGACTTTGAAGATGGAGAAACCCCTTTTCAATTCGGTGATGTGTTACGCTTCAGTGTCACGCAAATTGAAGTGCCGGGTGAACAGAGCGACGAATTTTATACATCCTCTTTTACCAGTAGGAACAGAGGGGACGGAGCAGTCCAATATCTTGAGTTGCCACCAGAGACAACAATTCCACAAGATACTTGGCTTATCATGTTTGTTTCCGCAACGGAGTTTCAGATTGAAGGAAAAAATACCGGGGTTTTAACAAAGAATGGAGAGCCGATGTATGGCACAGTCGGTAAACCTTTTGAACACAGTGATTATGGGTTGAATCTGCTAATAACACAGGGGCCCAGGCCCTTTACTGCAGGTGATCGGTTCTTGTTTGAAACCACTACGGTGGGAACAATTCAAGCAAAAACTTCATATTTAGGCACAGTTACTTGTCTCCGGAGTGAAGATACGATGCCTCCTGACATTCAGTTAACGATTGGTAACCAACAACACTTTACTTCTGGTGCCTCGGTTGATGCAGCACCGCTTATCCAAGCAACGCTCACTGATGCGCGTGGTATTGATTATATCACACGTCCTGTTCAACTTGCATTAGGAAGATTTGGAGAATTTGAAACTATAGCCGAAACTGAATATAAACTCACACAGCATCCAGGTTCAACACAACTCATTTTGACATACAATTCTCCTGAACTTGAACCTCGCGAATACCAGCTCCGACTCACAGCGAGTGACCTTGATGGAAATGAAGGGGAGAGTGAGATTACCTTTCAGGTGCATGGCACACTTCAATTGGTAGAACCTTTGAATTACCCGAACCCGTTTACACGGGATACTACAGTGACCTGTGAGTTGACAAAACCCGCTGAGTCACTCACTGTGAAAATATATACCGTTACCGGCAGACTCATTAGAGAATTAAAAACTGAGGCGCCCGCTGGATTTATAAAGCTTGAGTGGGATGGTAAAAATGATGATGGCAACGAGGTTGCTAATGGGGTTTATTTTGGAAAAATAATAGTTAAAAGTGATGATGAGGATGAAGATGACCAGACGCACATTTTGAAAATGATGAAATTGAAATAGCCATCGGCAGTTGGCACTCAGCAGTCGGTTTTCTGATCAAACTTTTACGAAAACTGACCGCTGATAGTCTTTTAGAAATTATGAAAAAATTTATTGTTATATGCTTCTTTTTTATACACATAATACTACCTGCTGCAGCTGAACGGACGTATACAGCAGATTTTCTCACATTCGGGACAGGTGCGCGTCCGTTAGGTATGGGCAACGCCTTTACTGCTATTGCTGATGAAGCGAGCACTACCTATTACAATCCTGCTGGTATTGCACAGTTGACGCATCACGAGTTTAATTTTATGCATGCCACGCTTGCCGATCTTGCTGCGTATGATGTCGCAAGTTACATTTATCCATTTTCCCAAAAGACAACTTTCGGTATCAGTTGGTTACGTGTTGGCGTGGATGATATACCGATTACAGGGATTCCCGTTACCAGTAGAGCTATCGGTCCTAACAACCGTCCTTATGTTCTTGGTACCTTTAGCAATACAAGTAATGCCTTTTTACTCAGTGGGGCGCGGCATCTCACAACTTTACCGCGAGACATTTCTGTCCATCTCGGGGCCAGTCTCAAACTGATCTATATTGCTGCATATCGTAATACCAATGCTATCGGTGGTGGAAGCGACCTCGGTATCCTTGCGAAAACGGACGAAGATAAATCAACTGCTTTTTCTTTAGGTATCGTTGCCAGTGATTTTTTTACAACCAAACTCTATTGGAACACACCACCAGAAAACGAGGGTGAATCGCCTCACACAGAGACGCTATTGCCGCGCTTTAAAATAGGTGTCGCCTACCACCAGAAACTTGCTATTTTTAGCAGTAAACTCACCTTGGCAGCCGATGTTGATACCCGCAACGATTATGAATTTCATACCGGTGCTGAATACATTCTCTTTGACTTATTAGCACTCCGTTGTGGATTTGATGGACGAAACGGCACGTCTCGTGCGATGTACTTCACCGCAGGTGCTGGACTCCAACTCCGATTCGTTACCGGTGCTGCATTTCATGTCGACTATGCCTATCAGCGGCAACCGGATTTAGGTATCAGCAACCGTCTTTCCCTCCGCGTTAGATTTTAGATGCTAATAGAATAGCACAGAAAAAGCGTGATATTAATTGAATCATGCTATAAAAAGCAAGGTAGACAATCCGAAGGTTGTCTACCTTTTCTGAGTTGGTTGTTAGGTGTCTACCAAGTCGTGATATCAGCTGCTTCACTAGGAACAGATGCACGTGAGGAAGCGCTATAGAATACACCTTCGAATCTTGTGCTAATACTACCGCTTGTGACGCAAAATTCCAGCGAAGAAAGTGGATCAAACTCTTCTTCGAATGACCCATATGCATAGGCGGTATCCGAAAAAGCTTGGGTAAAAGTAGCATCTGATGGTCCGGGATCAGAAGTCCGCTGATGGTCAGTAGAAACTAAAGTCAGTCCTTGCTGCACCCCATGGTAGAGGTATGCAGACATCCTGTACGGTCCTAAAGCGAATCCGATGGGATTGTATCCGACTGTCGTTGAACAACTGACATAATGAGGTTCTTCGTAGTATTGAGTTGCGCCAGAACTACTCGAACTCCATAAAATCGCCTCATCATATATGTCATAATATCCACTATTATCAAGTCCAGGACCATCAACGTCATAAATATCTTGGTCAACCCATTCATATTCAAACGGATCATCACCATCATGATCTGTCATGCGATACTCGTTAGCATGATCACGATTATCTGAGGCTAAGGTGAATATAGTGGCCCCAATAGCGAGGATTACAATAATCAAAATTGCAAAAAAGCGTTTCATTTTTTCTCCTTTTCTAAATTTAGATATGAATATGGCTCAATGCCATCATCAAAGGTATAGACATCAAATCCAGATAGGTCTGGTAATTTGCCGCGAATGAGGCGAATATTATCGTCGGGATGGCTTTTTATTCGTCCATACTGAACTTTGGACCCATCTGTATACTTTTTGTCATCGGTTTGGATATAGACTCTACCGCGTACCGTTGGATAAACTAAGCCATTCTCCATCGTAGCCCCATCGGATTGAATGCCTTCTTCCCAGAGTTTAATACGTACTCTCGTCATCAATTCGTAATTAGGGCTTGTGTGTGCTTCCCATGGGGGAATTGACAAACCCTCGGGTACTTTCGGATAGGGGCCAAATCCAAAGGGCGAGATAGGCGTATCTGTAACCCTTGCATTAGAAACTGCGTCTTCGGTTGGATCCGTGTCTTTGTTTTCCACAAGAATGTCGGTCTTTTCTGTTGTATCATCTGTGGAAACCGACATATTTTCTACGGAGCCAACCGTTTGTGTCGTGCCTACCTGTTCGGTTGCTTTATCAGTGTCCCGCGCTTCTTTAGACTGTTTCCATTGCCGTATTTGTTCGGCGGTTTCAGCTGCTTGTTGTCGGTAGGACGCAAGACTGGACTGGTACCATAAATAGCACAGGTAACACAATCCCGCTAAAACGAGTAGGAATAAGATACTTCCACCGAGTATCCATTTAAGATTACCTGTATCGCGAGACATCTATAACCTCCGAGTGTCATACGCGTAGAAGCAGCATGTGAATTGCTGTTGTGCCTACAATTAAAGGTTTTGTTCAAGAAATGCGATTACAGCTTACGGAAAAACCTTTCAAGTGCCCGCCGCTGCGAGTGATTGTTAAAATAATCGGGACTTACACATTATACTTCCGCATAAGCAGACTTAGTGCTTCTTGGCTCCCTGATTCCAAAAACCAGTGATGCAGTGCATCATCCTCGATTTCCTTCTCTGAAGAAAAATTTTTACTGCCTTCATAAATAGTGACGTAAATTTGAGGAGAATTCCGACATAAAATTAATTTTAAACCATTAAGAACATATTAAATAGGGCTTACGCAGTTTGAGAGATTATTGAAGGATTTGAGAGTTGATGTTTCATGTAATCATCCAGTAACCCTTTTTTGAGATTGTAAATCGTTATACCAAATTTGCGGGCAACACGCTGCAGATAGCCCCGTACCTGAAAACAAGACGCAATATGATTTCTTTGAGCACGCAACGCACGACATTGACATTTACCAATACCGGTTACTTGTTTGATCTCACGATGAAGTCGTTCAATCTTCCAACGCACTTGATATTCTTGGTTGTCGCATCCAAATCTGATTGAGATAAATCGTTTGTCACAATATATTCCGTGTGCCCGTTAGAGGACACTATCTGGAACAACTTTACTTGATACCCTTTTGGAACTTTTTGATGTGCACGCGTTTTCCTTGTCGTGTTTCTGTTTGGGGCGGAGATACATATCGGACTTGTTTATGCGGTTCCACGCCATCCGTATCATTCACAAGACGATTGCGTTTCAGCGAGTATATCCGCATAAATTAAAATGAAAGCCGATAGCCGTTTATGGATAAACAAACTTCCCTAATACTTTCCCACACGATGCCCCAGTCGCATTTGGCACATTACCAAAATTCCCATGCACTGCTTCGTTGGCGAGGATAGCGAAAGCAATTGCCTCTTTTGCATCACCCGAAATTCCCTTTTCCGTCACATCAACAACTGGAATAGGATCGAATGTTTCGGCAAGACTACTCATTATGAGAGGGTTTTGCGCGCCGCCTCCGCTGACATATAATATATTCAGTGGCGATTTTGCCTCAACAAAATGCTTATAATATCGGACGATACTTTCAACTGTCAATGTGGTAAGTGTTGCAAGTCCATCGGACTCTGAAATTCCCTGCGTTTTAATCTGTTGTATGCAAGTATCAGCAAATATTGTTCCGAACATCTCACGTCCTGTTGTTTTGGGTGGAGATAACTCAAAAAACGGATGCGTAAGCCACGTTTCTAAAAGGTTGGGGCAAACCGTTCCTTGACGTGCCAATTCTCCATTTTCATCAAACTGTTTTGCGTTATCAGTTATTTTTTGAACGCATGCGTCTAAAACCATATTGCCGGGACCTGTATCTGATGCCTGCACCGCTTCTATACCACAACCTGCTGGTAGCACTGTCAGATTAGCAATTCCCCCGATATTCAACAGCCCAATAGTATGCGTCGAATGGTGAAATAGCAAAAAATCGGGATAGGCGATTAACGGTGCGCCTTCTCCACCTGCTGCGACGTCTGCCACACGAAAATCAGCAATAGTTGGGATGCCTGTCTCATGTGCTATCACAGCAGGTTCGCCAATCTGTAGTGTTGCGGGGGTTGGGGCTGAAGGCATGTGGTGAATTGTTTGCCCATGTGAGCCAATCAAATCAATTTCTCTTGGTGCTATGCCTACCTTTTCCAGCACTGCCAAAGTGCTTTCCGCAAATAGCTTGCCCAATACGAAATTCATTGTGCAAATCTCATCAACTCGTGCTGTTTCAACGTTAAAAAGGTCAAAAATCCTATCTCTAATCTCAGGTTGATACGGAATTGTCTCAAACGCTATCAGGTCTATTTCCGTAGTCAGTCCTAATCCCATAATTTCAACGATGGCAACATCTACTCCATCCGCAGATGTTCCGCTCATTAATCCTATAATTTTCTTTTTTTCTTTCTGTAGCAGATCGTAAAATGGTTTCATGGTTTATAGTTATCGGTTTTTAGTTAAGATGATGTATATTAACGTGAGTTCGGTATAAGCAACTTTCGGAATCGGCAGAATATGTCTCCTAAAAACTATTGTTATTTTGTATACTAAAATAATACCGAATTTTTAGAGTCAAATATGACTGTTTTTATCATAATAAACCTGCCGATCCCGTCATAACAAAGGATCGTAGCACATTACAAAATCCTGTCATTTTCCGATTGACTCTAAAAACTCTAAAAATCTTTTTATTTTACGACTTGTGCTAGTTACGTGGTAGTTTTGTTGTTTTTCACAATTGTTCATATTCTGTAGGAGCGATCTCCGAATCGCGACCCATTGTAGTCGGGAATCGGAGTTCCCTCCCGCTGAATGCCAAACGCGCATTCAGCGTTGATTCACAGATCAGGTGTAAAGTTAATTGTAAAATCCACTATAAGAAATCAAAAATCTCATTTATCATGAGAGGTGCTTAGTATTGATTATGTTTCCTAATAACTGATAACCGAAAACTAATACAATAGATAAGGTTCTCGTCTTGCGCGGAATTGTTCCTCGTCAATTGCCCACGTTTCAATAATTTCATCGCATGAAGTGCCTGTTAACAGTGCTTCTCGGAGCGTTGAACTGCCCGCTAATCTATCAAAATGCGTGACTCTAAATTCAAATTCATTGGGGTGTGCATCAATTAATATCCTTAACATCCATACCGATACTTCAATCGGTGTTACCTGCTTTGGATCGGTAATATGTATTGCAACGCCGTGACACACTTCACCTTCATATTTGGAAAACTGCGGCGTAAACACAATTGGGCGGAAAAGCACTCCCGGAAATTCACGATCATTCAATCGAGTTGTCCACGTCTCCTTATCTATCCACGGTGCACCGATGTATTCAAAAGGTTTCGTTGTGCCGCGTCCTTCGCTCACATTCGTGCCTTCAAATAAACATGTTCCGGGATATAGCGTGGCAGCCTCAAGCGTGGGCATATTCGGTGAAGGTGGCACCCAAGGCAGTCCTGTTTCGTCGTACCACATTTCCCGATGCCACCCTTGCATCCGAGCTACCTTAAGTGGAAAGTTAAATCCCTGTTCCGCATGAAAAAGCCTCGCAACTTCACCAATTGTCATACCGTAGCGAACAGGTATCGGAAAAGGCCCCACTAAAGATGTGTAGTCAGATTCTAACATCGGTCCCTCTATGCCGGTCCCACCAATGGGATTTGGGCGATCCACAATAATGCATTCAACGCATTTACCCGACTCCATTGTCCATTCAAGTGCTTTCATCATCTCCAGCAACGTGCCAAGGTAGGTGTAATACCGCGCCCCTACATCCTGTATGTCGTAGATGATCACATCTAAAGTTTGGAGTGCTTCAGTCCATGCAAGCGGTTTTGTTCCATATAGGCTATAGACTTGCAGTGTTTGTGCTTCTGTGTTAGTTCGCGCTTGATTTTGGTAATAGGTTGAATCTACTATCTTTACGCCATCTTGTACTGCACCCCACAATCCATGTTCCGGTGAAAAAAGTGCTACCAAATTGAATTCTTTTAACAATTCAATTGTGTGCGTCAAGTTTTCATCAACGCCAGTGTGATTTGTTAGCAGACCGACAGATTTTCCGTCAAGCCATTCTTGTTTTTCTGTTAGTAGGTGGGTTATACCGAGTTTTATCATCCAAAAACTATCCTGTGGAATTCATTCCGACATTCAATGATGCCTGTGCGTTGTGCATCCGGATGAACCCGATTTGTCAGCAAGATCGCAGCTATACCTTTTTCAAGATCAATCCGTATTGAAGTGCCAGTGAAACCGGTGTGATACATTGAACCATCAGTAAGTATATGCCACCCAATACTCCGTTGTTCGGAGGCATCATGTGGTGTTTGTGGTGTCTCCAATGCCTTTACGCTATCAGGAGATAAAAACGTGCCGCCATCTTGGAGTAACATTTGGCAAAAAGTGATGAGGTCTCTCACATTGGAAAAAAGTCCCGCATTACCAGAAACACCACCAAGGAAATTCGCATTTTCATCGTGGACCTCCCCGACAATAACACCTTCGCGCCAGTTATGACCGCGATAATAGTGACCGTGCTGCCCTGACTTTACCATTCTGCGTTCGAAACTATTTGAATCTTCTGTTGCTGCGCAGTTATCGTGCATCTGTGACGGTGGATTGTATAAGGTGCGGTTCATGCCGAGTGGTTTGAAGATAGCGTTATGTGCTAAACTGTCTAACGCTTCTCCTGTGATGTTAGAGATAAGTTTTCCCATAAGAATATATCCTAAGCAGCTATAGTTAACCTTTTCCCCAGGCGCAGCTTCAAGTGACATGTTCCCCAAATGTTCTATTACATCTTCAGGTGAATCTGTTTCAATGTAGAGCGGTTTCCAAGCGGGTAATCCAGAGGTATGCGCGAGCAGGTGTTGACACGTAATGCGTGGTTGTTTGAATGTGGGGAGATATGTCTGTGCGGGTTCATCTAACGACAACTTGCCAGATGCAACTAACTGCATGGTAAGTGTTCCGATGACGATAGGTTTTGTCAAGGAAGCGAGATCAAACAACGTATCATGAAACATTGGCGCATGCTTCGGTGTTATGATGCGATGTCCAAATGCTGCGTGATAGATAACCTTGTCTTTTTCAAGAATTGCGACAACGGCACCAGGGAATATCTTTTCGGTGATTTTTTGTTCAATGAGTGTGGAAATTGCGTTAGCAGTCATCACTCACAAGTGTATCCTATTTTTCTAAATGGTGTCAATAGATTTGTTGTGAGGATTGGTTACAGAATTTGTAGGAGCGATCTCCGAATAGCGACCAAAGCCATTCGTAGTCGGGAATCGGAGTTCCCACCCGCCAAATGCCATAGGCGCATTTGGCGTTGATCCCCTCGCTGGTGAAAAGTGTCCAAATAATTTTAAAATCTACCATATATAGCACGCGTTAGGGTGAAATACCACTGATGAGTGTTCGGAGATGTCGTCCGGTTTCCACATCCCACAGCTCGACTCCACCTAATATATTGTCACTTGCGATAGTTTTTCCGTCAGGACTGAACGCTACCATTCTTCTGACAAGATTCCGCTTATTTTTAATTAGCCGCTTATTTTCTCTTGTGAGCGTTCGGGGGAGTTGTCCGGTCTTCACATCCCACAGACGAATAGCACTGTAAACATTGGCACTTGCGATAGTCTTTCCGTCCGGACTAAACGCAATGCTCCAGACATTTGTCATTTGCTCTGTGGCGAGGGTTCGGAGTGGTTCACCTGTATCCACCTCCCATAGACGCACAGTTTTGGCATTACTTCCACTTGCGATAATCCTTCCATCTGGGCTGAACGCAACGTCCCAGACGGTTGCCGTATGTCCTGTGAGAGTTTGGAGGAGTTCTCCTGTCCGTGCATCCCACAAGCGCACAGTTTTATCACGACCGCCGCTTACGATAGTCTTTTCGTCCGGACTAAACGCAATGCTCCATATTTTTTCTGTATGTCCTGTGAATGTTCGGATAATTTTTCCTGTGTCCGCATCCAACAGATAGAGTGTTTTGTCCCAACTCCTATTTATGATTGTCTTGCCATCCGGACTAAACGCAACGCTCCTTGTCCAATTCGTAGTACCTGTAAATTTTCGGAGGTTTTGCCTGTGTGTGCATCCCACAAACGAATGGTATTGTCCTTCGTGCCACTACCTATGAGTATATTTCCATCTGGACTAAATGCAATGGTAGCGGCAGAATCTGTAAACCCTATGAATTGCACAAGTGCATCACCTGTCTGTGCATCATAGAGCCAAATGCCCTTGGTATTTGTCATCGCGAGTCGTGTGCCATCGGGAGAATACTTTATATCATTGATAGAGCCTTTCCCAGTGTGCACTTTCACGCCATCAGGGAAATCCCCTTGCTGTGGATCGTCCTGCAGATCCTTGGCAATGCTACTGTGTGTAAATGTGAGTAGTATAAACAGGACTGTCAAAATTGAAAACAATTTGTTTTTCATGGGTTAGTTTTCCTTCGCGAATTAGTTAACTCGGTGCGATTAATTTTGAAACCAGGTGGGACGCAATGCTGCTTTAGGTATACCGTTATCGCTGACGGAATTTATTTAATTCCAGAAGCGTTTTGTTTTCGCCTTTTTCTATTGATTCATCGTCAAACCTCGGAAAACCGAGGAATTTGTAAGGGTCTATACCCCCATCTGGATACTCATAGACTTTTATGCCATCTGGGTACACATAAACCTTTACACCTGATACCTCAATTTCATCAGGTATTATGTCTGTGCGTTCAAACATATGGTGAATAAGGTATAAAGAGTCCCACTTTTTACCGGTACCTGGGGCACCCATTATTAGCGAGGCATACCGTCGCCCCGCAAACTCTGGATCGTCATCTTCAGCGTTTTTCCATTGTACGTAAAGGACACCAGGAATAGTCGGATAAATGAGACCATTACTATCAAATCCAGCACCTGTCGTCTGTGTCCCCTGTTTCCATAACTTAATACGGACTCGAACTAACAACTCATGTTCTGCTGTGGCATTATCCCAAGTCTGTACCACTTCCCTAAACGGAAAATCGGCGGGAACTTTAGGGTAAGTACCGAATCCAAAAGGAGAGACATTGAATTCAATTAGTATTTTTTTTGCTTCTTTAACGTATGATTCTGCACTCTCAATTTTCCCATATTTTTTGACCAATAATTGTAGGGTACGTATTGCCTCATCATTATCTTTAAGGTATTTTGATTGTATTCGCGCTTTACTGGCGAGGGCTTGTGGAGCGCGTTTACTCTGTGGGTTGCGGTTCGCAAAATTATCAAAGACTTGGACAGCTTGTTCAAATTTTTGTCCTTTCTCATAACTTTTTGCCAACATCAGTTGTGAGTCATGACTCAATTCCAGATGCGGAAATTGAGTCATGATAGTCTCAAATTGGGTTTGCGCTGTGTCATAATCTTTTTGACGATAGGCGTGCATCCCGAGACGGTAGTGTGCTTCTGCAGCTTCATCGCTTGCGGGTGCTTCAGTAACGATTGCTTCATAAGTTTTTATCCCTTGTTCGGGTTGATTCATATCCTCAATGTAGAGTTCACCCATAGCAAGTTGTGCCACGCGCGCGTCAGCAGTGCAAGGTTTTGCATCAACTATGCTTTGATAAACTTCTATCGCCCCACAATAATCCTTTGCTTCAACTAATTTTTTTGCACTGCCCATTACACCACCAGATAAACAACCGATTTGCACTACTGTTATAAGAACAAAAGTAGTAAACAGACAGAAGTGGTAAAATTTCATGATTCTTCTCTGTACTAATATCAAATTAATGGAATTTAACTTGTTTTCGGATGGGTAGATGGGATTTCTTAATCGTATCTACGGACTGAATCAGCACCAGTTTCGGTTAGGTGCCCAAACCTATTTGATGTGCTGTCCAGACTTCGTAGAACGTACGTATTGAAAACCTCTTATGAGTGTACGTAGGTGTTGCCCTGTCTTCACATCCCATAGATTGACTTCATTGTTACCACAAGATGCGATCGTACTGCCATCCGGACTGAATACCACCTTGAATTTGCCCACAGTACCATTATATCGATCTCTGAATTCTCGCAGTATTTGTCCGGTGTGCACATCCCACATGGTGATAACAAAACCGTCATAACTTGCAATTGTCGATCCATCACGACTAAACGCTACGCTCTTGATAAAAGGGTGTCTATTTTTATATTTAAGTGTTAGGAGAAGTTGTCCTGTGTTCACATTCCACAGACGGACGATATGGTCCCAACTCCCACTTGCGATTATCTTTCCATCCGGACTAAACGCCACGCTATTGACATAGTGCTCATGCCCCGATAGTGTGTGTAGGAGTTTGCCTGTGTCCGCATTCCACAGACGGAGGGTTTTGTCATAACTCCCCGCAGCGATTATTCTACCGTCCGGACTAAACACTATTTGCCTGATTTGTTTCGTATGCCCCGATAGTGTGTGTAAGAGTTTACCTGTATCCACATCCCATAGACGGATGGTACTGTCCACTACTTCATTATGCCTACTTATAATCGTGTTGCCATCTGGACTATAAGCCACGCCCCATATCAGTAATTTCTTATCACCTTTGCGTATTCGCCCCTTTAGTGTTCGTAGGAGTTGTCCCGTGTTTGTATCCAATAGACGAATAGTGCCGTTCGGACTAGCACTTGCAAGTATATTTCTGTCCGGACAAAACGCTATGTTCCAAGCTCTATCCGTGTTCCCTGTGACTTTGACAGGTTCTTCAATTTTCTGTGTATCATAGAGCAAAATACCAAAATCCCCTGCTACCGCCAGGCGTGTACTATCGGGGGAATATTCTATATCGTAGACGTTGGCTTTCTCAGGTAGAATTTTCTCTGGCCGGACTTTCACGCCATCAGGGAAATCCCCTTGCTGTGGATCGTCCTGCAGATCCTTGGCAATGCTACTGTGTGTAAATGTGAGTAGTATAAACAGGACTGTCAAAATTGAAAACAATCTGCGTTTCATCGGTTAGTACTCTTTGTGCTGTTCTAAACACTTATCTGTGAAGAAATATCTGGACTATAGTATACACGTCTGGATGATTACATGTCAAGTTTTTCTAATAAATTTGGGTTATAGTAAATTTGAGAGTTACTTGGACACATTATGTTGGCGAGGTTAGGCCCTCGCCAAACAGGGACGAAAATGTCTATTCTTATAATTCATTATAAATAGCTAAAAACAATATACAGGTATCCGTGAGGATACCTGTATATTGTTTTTCATAATGAAAATGTGACATATTTTTAATCTGACGATACTTCTACGGTATAGCTTTCCTGGTATACAGATTGATCTGACCGGTAAATATACGCAGTAATTGTATACGTGCCGGTGTACATCGTACCACTGGGGAACGTGTAAGAGAATGTTGCCTCTGTTGTCGTTCCGTCACCTGTGTCAGTTTCCATCTGTGTTCCAAGTCCTGTATCACTGGGACTCGCTACATACCAATAGACATCAGAATAAGGAGCATCTGTCATAAGACATGCTTCGTGTGTATCTCCTGGTGCAGCGGTATACAAACCATTAACAGATTCTAATCCAACCGAATCACACGGACAATCACAAACGGGTGGATCAGGATCAAGAGGAGGAGGTGGCATATCCGGTACATAATACGTAGCTTCCGCAGAAATGGTTCCAGCAAATAATGAATTCCCCTCAGATTTTGCATAAGCTGTGGCTGAGTTCTCTTGGTAGGGAGCTCTCAATTTTCTCCTAAGAGAAGTAGAACCATGGATATTATCCTTAGTTTCATTAATAGTAAGGTCTGGTCTGTTATTTACTGTTAGAGTTACAGTCAATTTAGCACCGCTTGCATAACCTTCAGTTGAAGCCTCAGCAGTCAAATTAACATGTAATCTGTCATTATTAATTCCGCCAGAACGCCAGCCGTTTGCTATCGCAATATAATCACCATGTTCTACTGTAAGCGATGCAAAAATATTGCTAACTACACCAACGAAGAGGATTGCGCATGAAAAGGAAATTAGTAAAAGAACACGATTAAGTTTCATTATATTCTCCTTACCTCGGTAAATCGAGGAATTTGTAGGGGTCTATACCCCCATCTGGGTACTCATAAACCATTATATCTGATGCCTCATTATCATTATCTACTTCTGTGGGTTCAAACATACTGTCAATAAGGTATGAAGATTCCCATTTTTTAGCAGTAGTTGGGTCACCTATTATTAGCGAGGCATATCTTCGACCTACAAAATTTGGGTCTCCTTCTCTTTGTCCAATGGTATGCCATTTCACGTAAATCACACCAGGAATAGATGGATAAATGAGACCATTATCATCAAACATCGCACCTGTAGTATGTGCGCCCTGTTTCCATAACTTAATACGGGCCCGGACTAATAATTCCAACTCTGGCGTGGCATTATCCCAAAGTTGTTCCTGAAACGGAAAATCAGCGGGAACTTCAGGATACGGACCAAATCCAAAGGGAGAGGTAGGCACGTCCGTAGTTAAGTCTATGTTTTTTTCAAGTGTGTCGGTTTTTTGTATTGTCTCCTCTGTGGGGACCGACATATCTTCCACAGATTCAGACCTATTTTTTACAGATTCAAAGGATTCTGTCCGTGGCACGTCTGTTTGGTTGGGTTTCTGTGCCTTTTGCGACATATCCTCTTGAAAGACAATACCATCGTTAGCCGATAACTGTTGTTGAAATGATGCTATATCGTGCTGATACCAGAAATGGCACAGCACCGCGAAAACAATCAGAAGACCGAAGCCACCGATACACCATTTATTTGTTAAGATGTCGCGAATCATATTATCCCTCTGTTTACTAAATCTGCATGTACCTCTGGATATTCCGTTTCAAGCCAGGCTTTGAGTTTCTTTCTTGCCTTATATATCCGAACGTTAACAGCACCCGCTTTGATTCCCAACATCTCGGCAATCTCCGTGTTTTTCATTCCATCAAGGTACAACCAAAACGCTTCCTTTTCGGATGGCGGAAGTTGTTCCATCAAACTGAAAACGATTTCCATATATTCTTTGTCAATCGCTATTCGTTCTGGTCTGAGGCTTAAAGAAACACATAACTCCCCTGACTCCACCAGATTGTTAATGTTCCCAAATGCTTCTTGGAACTCGCGTCTTTCGTCCGATTTTTCAAGCTGTCTTGCCATAGTCCCGACAGCAACACGAACAAGCCACCTCGGAAAACCTTCGGGATTTCGAAGATCATCTATCTGGACCATTGCTTCAAAGAACGTTTCGTGAACAAGATCATCCAAATCTTCAGGATTTCTGATTCCTTTTATGTAGAAAAATCCGCGAAGTCTACTACCGTGTCGCAAGTAGAGGATATCCCATGCTGCTTTGATGCCAACTTGGTATGCTCGGACGAGTTCCGAATCACTCCAAGTGGAATCAGGCTCTCCCCGATTTTGCATTGGGAGGAATTCCTTTTCATAAGGTGATGTGCAAAAATTGGGTGAAAAGGTTAGCAGGTTTTCTCCCAATATCAAACTTACCTGCACAAAATGCTATAAATAATCATATCTGCACAAACAATTTATAGTATCTGAAATACAATCTTTATGTCCTTATATTACTATGTGCATAAATCGGGCAAAAAGTTACCTTAAGTCTTCATTTTTCTGAAAATTCAATATTTGAACAATTCCTTCTCCTTGTTTCGTAAATACGTTCTCCATTTTTTGTGCTTGCCTCACCCGTTGAAGTTGTGCTAAACTATAGCAAAACCCGCATTGAGAAACAGATGTCATCTATAACAGACCCATCTAAAATTTTAGCAGAGATATTGACAACAGAAAAACCGTGGGGACGTTTTATCCAGTACGTTCTTAACCAACCGGTAACCGTCAAGATTTTGGAAATACATGCTGGTGAGCAGGTAAGTTATCAGTATCATCACCATCGGAGCGAACTGTGGATACCGCTTGACGAAGGTGCATGTATTCGGCTTGAGGGTGAAGTGCTACACCCCGATCTTATGGAGCCGATTTTTATTCCGCAAGGTGCGAAACATCAACTTATTGGTGAATCCAAAGATTATAGGATACTTGAAATCGCTTTCGGGCATTTTGATGAGGAAGACATTGTCCGACTTGACGATAAATATGGAAGGGTTTAAAAGGAAGATGTGATCATTGAGTCTAAACTTGAATTTCAATAGGTTTGGAAATCTTAACCGAGTTAGCAATTGAGGAGACAACCATGAATCACTTGAAACATTTTCACTTATGGATATGTGCTGTTGTGTTGTTTAACTTTACTATGTTAGGGTTTGGACAAGGTGAGAAAGCAGAAAATCTCGTGGGACATTGGACGTTTGAGAAGGGTGTTGAATTGGAAGATATAATGGGAAACTTCGCTGATATTACCCTCATGGGGGCTGAAATTGAGAATGGACAATTGAACGTTGACCTCGGCAAATGGGCAATTGCAAGTGGCTATGATGGACCAGATATTGAAGAAAAAACGCTGGTGTCGTGGGTTATCATGGATAATCTTGACGTACAGAAAGGTTCAATATTAACCATCGATCGCCTATCTGATCCTACATTTGACGCAATTGTTTTTGGGGAACGTCAGAATCGTCGTTGGATGGCAGGGAGCGGATGGTTTCATCGAACGAAAGACCCTGAACCCGGTTTTGAAGAAAAGAAAACAGGGGAGTTGATTATGATGGCGATTTCGTATGAAAATGATAACGGCACTGCACACGTGAAACTATACCGAAACGGAGACAAAATCGGTGACTACACATTTGGTCAATTTGTGTCTTTTGCTAAAAACGATGCTGAGGCTATTTGGGGTAAACGCCACGGTGGTTTAGGTGGAGGTCCTGGCGATCTTGACGTTCACATTGAAGATTCACGAATCTATGCTGATGTTCTCAGTCAAGCAGAGATTAAGAAGTTGTTGCCAGACACGCTTGAAGTGGAAGCGCACGGCAAACTCACCACTACTTGGGCAAGGCTAAAAACAAGGTGACGTGAGTTCAATAATAAAATTCAAGTATAATCGTAGGTTGGGTAGAGCGGTAAAAAAGCAAGTGTTACCAAGTTTTCACGGAAAGTTTGTATTTTTGTACCCATTCATATAAAAAAAGATATAGCGAAACCCAACGAATGTCACACGCGCATTCGGCTTTGATTTGACAGTTCAAACTGCCCTAAAAGAGGGTGTTCATATATTTGGGATTTTCTACATGAGAAATTAGATTATTGGAGGTAATAAAGAGCATATAAATGAATTCAAAGATAAAACAGATAGAATTGGGAAGCGATTCAGGCTTGAGACTCAAAATGGTCGATTGTGCGGATACAGAGGATCAAGATGAAGATACATTGGTTGACGAGCGTTTGGAAGATATTCAAGCACTGTTCAAAGAGGAGGTGGACGCACCGCTATCTGTCTTAGAACAAAATCTGCG
Organism: Candidatus Poribacteria bacterium; assembly: GCA_965219695.1. Classification (GTDB taxonomy): domain Bacteria; phylum Poribacteria; class WGA-4E; order WGA-4E; family WGA-3G; genus MSPOR6. Next base: position 306,742 of record CBDCOJ010000032.1, read on the forward strand.
TGCATGGACTCGCAGCCACCTGCAAACAGAGCATATTCAGCAAGTACTTGCCCTGTCTGCCAAAGCAAGAAGCGATTTCTCTGCTTTGGTAACTGTTGGGATTGGTGGGTCCGATTTGAGTGCCCGCGTATTCCATGAAATTGCCAATCATCCCTACCACAATTTACTATCAGCTTCTGAGCGGGGTGGTGCACCAGAGATTTACTTTACGGGTGATACATTCGATCCAGTTCGTCTTAAAGGATTACTTGAGATGCTGAAGTCACGCAACTTGCTACGCAAAACGCTTTTTAATGTGATTAGCAAGTCGGGAAAAACAGGCGAAACTCTCGCGACGTTAATGATTATTCGGGATAGACTTCAGCAGGAATGTGGAGAGTGGCGAAACCAGATTATTGCAACTACTGGCTTAACTAAAAAAAGCCTCCTCTACCAATTTCATCAGGAATCTTCGTTTTACGGTATCCTCCCAGTACCGGAAGGTGTCGGTGGACGTTTTTCTGCTTTTTCACCTGTCGGTTTATTCTTTTTAGCGATGACAAGCGGGATTGGAGAGACGCCAGAGGATAGGATAAACGCTGCGATTGATGGCGTTCAATGCGCTGACAAGAACTTTCAACAGCCATACTCACATCCCAATAACACCGCATACCATCTTGCACTATGGCTTGACTCTGTTGAGGAATATTACGGTGCGGGTAGCATTGTTTTCTATAATTATGCGGACAATAGTCGTCTCGGCGAATGGTTTGTTCAATTGTATACCGAATCAATTCAGGAACGCGGCATCGGGTCTAACGTAATTGCTGCGAAAGGTCCTACGAGTAACCATTCTATTCTCAACGGTATCCTTGCAGGACCGAGGGAGAAGGCAGTTATTTTTATTCATTGGGAGGACCTCGGAGCCGACTTAACAATTCCAAGTGGAAATGATAATGGATTGGAAGCGTTTGAAGGGCTTTCAATGAACGGCAGCCAGACTGCCTCTTATCGTGGAACGGAGATGGATTTTACTGATAAGGACATTCCAAATGTCACGCTAACACTGCCCAGTCGAGATATTAGCAATGTGTGTCAATTGATGCGGACGCTAATGGATACCGTCGCTGTAAAAGGCAAATTACAGGGACTTCATCTTACCGAAGGTATTTCGATGCTTTCAAAAGAATTAACCTACCATCAATCGGCTGTTGAGGGATATAAACAGCGCACTGAACAAATCGCACGCGAAATGAAAAGACGTTAACTGAGTTTAAAATCAGTTATTTGGTTGGATTTGGTCATTTGTTTTGAACGGTGTGAAATCCGATAGGGCAAATTTATGAGATATGTTCATAAAGTTCTCAACAAATTATCCACACTCCGTCTCCAGAACAAGATTTTTTTCACTTATAGTCTGGTGTTTCTGCTGATGTTCGCCGTTATCTTTGGAATTGCCAGTTTTCTGATTGACCATACTTTTAGTGAGCAGCTTGACAAAGATGTGGATCAGTTGAAAACAAAGATTTCCAATGGATATGCCTTGTTCGTTGATTCTATTCGAAACGAGGTAAAAGCGAAAGGAGAAGATAAAGATGTCCGCAATGCTTTACAGATAGCGGAAACAGGTGGTAGTAGAGACATTCCACCGGCAAATTTCGATGTTTTTGAATGCGGTAACACCGAGGGAATATTGGTGTTGAGTAAACGCGGAGATGCCCCCCGCATCGGACATAAAAATACTGAGATTGCCAATGTGAAATCAGATTCAGCTTTTAGAGAGGGGAAAGACACGATTCGCGAGCGAATCATCAAAACAGGTGAGGAACCGCAGTTGGTCGTTGAAGTTACACGATGGTTAGATTGGGGTTTTGTCACTGGAGGCAAGTCTCTCCGAAAATGGTTAGAAGGATACATGCTAAGTCAACCTGCGGAACACCCCACTTTTCTCGTTAAAAGGAAGGATCAAAAGGAGGAATGGATACCTCTAAATAACATTGCAGGAAAGACACCAACTTTAAAAGATGAATGGATACAGCAGATGCAGGCAAATCAGACAGAAGGAGAACCTATAGAAGAGTTAGTCCTCACTTTGAAAGATAACCAGCGAATAAATGAAACAGAATCTACAGATGGTGAGTTACATACATCTACCTTTACCGTTGTTCGTGCTGACATCCTAAACACCCCTTTTGTGGAATTGATCATTGCTTACTCACATGAAAATAGAATCCAATGGCAGAGACAAATGAGGGTGATATTATTGTTGAGTATAGGGGGCGGGGCTGTCCTGGTATATTGCAGCAGTTATCTTGTGAGCAGACGAATCACTCGACCAATTGCCCAACTTCAGGAAGGGGTAAATGAGATTGGCGCGGGCAACTTAACTTATCAGATTGCCGTTCAATCTAAGGGCGAAGTCGGCGCACTCGCTGATGGATTTAACCAAATGGCACTTGAGTTGAAGCGAAGTTTAGATGAGCATCGGGCAGCAGAAAGAATCGCCGTGTGGCGTGATGTTGCACGTCAGCTTGCCCATGAAGTTAAAAATCCTCTATTTCCAATTCGACTTTCCGTTGAGAATTTGCAAGCTGCAAAAGATCAACCGGAAGTTTTTGAGAAAATATTTGGTGAATGCACTGAGACAATTATTGAAGAAGTTGACCGTATACGTGGACTAATAGATGAGTTCCACCAATATGCACGGTTACCCGTGCCTGACCGACACCCAGTTAATTTAAATGATATTGTAAATGCTGTTTTGAAATTGTATATGGAGTTGTCTCAAGCGCAAAGTATTAAGATTGAAAAACAGTTAAGTCCGCTTCCACCTCTTTCGTTAGACCAAGAGCAGATGGAACGGGCAGTAGGGAATCTTGTTAAAAATGCAATTGAAGCGATGCCGGACAGTGGAACGCTAACCCTTAGAACTTTTTCTAAATCATTTGAAAAGGGCAGAAATATCTCGCTTGAAGTGAAAGATACTGGACATGGGATGTCCGAAGAGACCCAACAAAATCTTTTTGCTCCGGACTATACCACGAAGTCTTATGGGACCGGTCTCGGTATGGCAATTGTTCGCCGTATTATCACCGTTCACGGCGGTGAGATAGCAGTTGAATCGGAAGAAAATATTGGAACAACGATACGGATAACCTTTAATGAAGCATCATACCTCACCGAGAGTCCACCAGGGCTGGTACCGCATGAAACCGAACCAATAAATGACGTGTAAGATAGTTAGCAGATTGATAACTTATAACTACCCCGGTTTAGAGGCGAAGAGATATGAATACGATCCTTATTGTAGATGACGAAAAGAACATTCTAAAAATGCTTTCCCAAGGGCTAAGCATTAAAGGTTACAATACCTTGACTGCTGCGAGTGGAGAAGAAGCGATACAGCTTTGTACATCTGAAGATATTGATCTTGTACTATTAGATATTATGATGGAAAACGGCATAGATGGTGTTGAAACGTTGACGAAATTACTTGAACAGCACCCGCAACTCAATGTTGTGATGATGTCGGCACAGCAAGATGTTGAAATCGCTGCTAAGACAATGGAACTTGGTGCGAGGCGTTACGTCACAAAGCCGGTGAGTATGGATAAAATTCTATCCAATATTGAGCCGTTTTTAGAACTCTCGCGCTTAACAAAAGAAAATAAAATACTGAAATCGAAAATTGTCGTGGATGATGAAATGGTAGGTGAGAGTGACGCCGTTTTCAAACTCCGCTCCGAGATACATCAGGTCGCTGCAAGCGATCTTGGTGTTCTTATCTCTGGTGAAAACGGGACTGGTAAGCAGCTCGTTGCCAATGCAATCCATAGACATAGCAAACGGGCTGACAATCCTTTTATCCCATTAAACTGCGCAGCCTTACCTGAAGAACTTGTTGAGAGCGAACTCTTTGGACATGAACGCGGCGCGTTTACAGGTGCTGATTCTATGCGGCAAGGACGATTTGAACTTGCTGATGGTGGCACGCTCTTCCTTGATGAAATAGGCGATATGACTTTGAAGGCACAGGCAAAAGTACTACGCGTGCTTGAATATGGAGAGGTTGAACGGCTCGGCAGCCAGCAGATTCGGAATGTTGATGTGCGAATTATTGCTGCAACTAACAAAGACCTCCCGCAGGAAATTGAACGGGGAGAGTTTCGAACGGACCTATATTATCGTCTCAAGATTGTGCCTATTGAGGTGCCACCGCTGCGGGAACGATTAGAAGATATTCCAATACTGGTAAAATACTTTGCAGAGCGGTTACAAATGAATATGGCTTCTGCACCGAAAACTTTTGCCTCAGAAGCGTACCCCATTTTCCAATCTTACGGCTGGCCCGGCAACATCCGTGAATTAAAAAACATCGTTGAACGGTTACTAATTATGGTAAACAGAGAGATAATTCTGCCGACTGATGTCGCTGAAGTCTTGCCGATAGAAATGGATCAAACAGAAATATACGGCACCGCTGCTGCCTATCAATCGAATACACCACTGAGCACAATGGTAGATTCAGCTGAAGCAGAATGTATCTTGGCAGCTTTAAAAGAGAATGATTGGAACATACGGAAAACCGCTGAAGTATTAGAAGTTGAAAGAAGCAATCTTTATAAAAAGATGAACAAATACAATATTGCTCGCCCAGATTCAGGTTAAATTGCTTTAGGTCGTAGGGCGGACCTCTGTGCCTGCCTACGCTCCAAAACTGATAGCCACAATGAAAATATGCACAAAAACAGCGGCATGACTCGTATTCAACTTCTTATATTGCTTGTAGTTGTGATTTTGATTGGCGTGCTTTCTTATCCTCCTTGGGCAGAATATAGAAAAGTCAGTCAAGCAGATGTAGACGTTGAAGTGCTCGCAATAGCAATAAAGAAATACTACAAACACACGCAGACGTATCCAACAAGTTTGGAGCAACTTGTAACCGATCCGGGCGTGGAAGGATGGCGCGGTACATATCTAAAATCCGTCCCCAAAACCCCTTGGGGTGGGAACTATGCGCTAATACGAGAAAACTATAAAGTTGGAATTGCAAAAAATCATCCGCGTGTCCCAGCAAAATATTGCATAGGTGGGATTGCTGAAATTAGTAAAGTTTATCACGCGAACGCTGCACAAGGCGAAAAATATTGGTGGTAATCTGTGATTTGGATACAAATTCTCATTTTTCTATTAGGATTAGCAATTGGCAGTTTCCTCAATGTCTGTATCTACCGTATTCCTCGCTCAGATATGTCTATTTATTCGCCGCGCCGATCCTTTTGCCCTGAATGTAATCAATCAATAAAATTTTACGACAATATCCCACTTTTAAGTTATCTATTTTTACGGGGCAAGTGTCGGCATTGTAAAGCGAAAATATCTATCCTCTATCCGATAGTTGAACTTACTACAGCGGTACTATTTCTCGTGATGTATTACCAATTCGGAAGAACGCTTGAGTTTGTACATGCACTCATTTTTGTGGCGGTGTTGATACCTATTTTTGTAATTGATGCGCAGCATTACATTATTCCGAATGCTATAAGTCTCACAGGATTAGTCCTTGGGTTGGGAATTGTGTCTGCAATCGCTTATCAGCGCGATAGCATTGACTACCTACGAACAGGACTTATTGGGTTTGTAGCAGGTGGACTGGTGATATGGTTAGTTGCGTTTATTGGGAGTGCTATTATGCGGAAAAAAGCGATGGGAATGGGGGATGTTAAACTCATGGCTATTATAGGTTTGTTTCTCGGTGTGTGGCAAGAACCCATCTGGTGGCAAAGCCTTATAATGGTGATAGCGTTGTCTGCTTTCAGTGGTGCAGTTGTTGGCACGCTGCTGATAGCAACGGGTAAGAAAGACAGGAAAAGTCCGATACCTTATGGTCCTTTTATTGCAATTGCTGCGGTGGTAGTGCTGTTGTGGGGTGATCCTCTCTGGGAGAAATACTTGCAATTGACTGGATGGAATTAACATGGTAGCAGGCACGCTCCGCGTGCCGTTGCTGTAAAATGTGAAGGAGAAGATATGAACAGAAACTTTAATATTTTTTGCACAATTATCTGTTTACTGGCACTTCTTGTGAGTTATCAAATCGCACATGCCCAACAGAATCTTGCCCAGCAAGCGTTCACTATTTTTGAACAACACTGCCTCGACTGCCACGGTGAATTCGGGTCCTATGCGGATGTTCTCACGATCAAGCATGCAAATTTAATTGAAGACAAATCAGTCCTTCCACGTCAACCCGATGCCTCCGAATTCTATCTGCGTTTACTTGGTGATACAGATAACGGTTCGCAAATGCCGTTAGGGCAAGACCCGTTAGACGACGAGGCAATCGCTACGATTCGCCGTTGGATTGAAGCAGGCGCGCCAGATTGGGAAGCAATTCCTAAGCCCAAACGCGACTTCATTACTACCGAGGCGATGCTCAAATCCATCCATACCCATGTGACATCTCTCTCTGACTTTGACCGTTCCTTCGCGCGTTATTTTACATTGACGCATCTTTACAATGCAGGCGCAACAGATGCAAACCTCCGTGCCTATCGGATTGCCTTATCAAAACTGATAAATAGTCTCTCTTGGGGTGCCGAGGTGATTAAACCGAAACCGATTGACCAAGAGGAGACAATCTTTTACATTGACCTCCGAAACTATGAGTGGGACATCAAAACTGACAAGTGGTATAAAATTGAGCAAGCATATCCCTACGGTGTGCAGTTAAAGTTTGCCACATACACAACGTTATGTGAAGAGACAGACTGCGAATTGCCGTTTATCCGTGCCGATTGGTTCATCGCCACTGCTTCACTACCGCCGCTTTACCATGAAATTCTTGACCTGCCAAAAACTGACCGAGAATTAGAAACAAAACTTGAAGTGAACATTGCTGAAAACCTTAAGAATGCCCCAGGTGTTCGCGTCTGGCGGGCAGGTTTTAGCGAATCTGGCGTATCCGTTAACAACCGCATTGTGGAACGCCATAAATCGCGGTACGGTGCATATTGGAAATCCTACGACTTTGCGGGGAATGTGGGCAAACAGAATATTTTTACGCATCCGCTTGATTTTACGCATGATGGCGGTGAGATTATCTTCAATCTTCCCAACGGATTGCAGGCATACTATCTCTCCACAGCCACAGGTGAACGGCTTGACGAAGCACCGATTAACATCGTCTCAGATGCGGGCGCAAGAGACCCTGTTGTTCGTAATGGACTATCGTGCATGGGCTGTCACACAGAAGGAATGAAGACGTTTGAAGATGGGATACGTAAGGTTATTGTCCAGAGTCAGAATCCATTTTATGACAAAGCACAAGCGTTGCGTCTCTATGCTGAAAAGTCAACGATGGCTCGTCTTGTCCGTGAGGATATTGCGCGGTATCGGCAAGCGATTGAAGCGGCTGGTGGTGTTTTCGGTGGTAGCGAACCGATACAGCAACTCGTTAGACAGTTTGAGGGACCGCTTGATGCTGCACACGCTGCAGCAGAGGTAGGATTAAAAACCGATGATTTTCTGAAAAAGATTCGTGAGAATAGTACGCTGCAGAATGCAGGGTTGTTGGTGCTTGGGGTTGAGAAAGGGAGTGTTAAGCGGGATGCATGGGAGTCGGAATTTGGAAAAATGGTGTTTGCATTGAATCTTCTAAATTCTGATTCAGCTCAATTTTACAAAATTCGTGGAAAAGCGAGGTATGACAACGGACAATATGAGGCTGCTATTGCTGATTATAATGAGGCACTTCGTATAAAACCTGATGATTTTAAAACCTACTACAATCGGGGAAGAGCAAAAGGGCAGCTGGGACAATATGAGTCAGCTGTCTCTGACTTTAACGTGGTCATCCGCATAAAACCCGATTCAGCAAATGCCTACTTCCTTAGAGGATTTTCGAAGCAAAGTATAAAACGGTATGATTCTGCGATAGCTGACTATGATGCTGCCCTTCGTATAAAATCGGATGATGCTGAAGCTTACAAAAATCGTGGACTTGCGAAGCACGAACTGGGTCAATATGAGTCTGCCATTTCTGATTATGATGCTGCCCTTCGTATAAAGTTGGACGATGCTGAAGTTTACTACGATCGTGGACTTGCGAAGCACAAGTTGGGTCGATATAATGCAGCCATTTCTGATTATGACGCTGCCCTTCGCATAAAGCCTGATTTTGCCCTTGCCTATAACAATCGTGGACTTGTGAAGCACGAACTGGGTCAATATGAGTCTGCCATTTCTGATTATGATGCTGCTCTTAGCGTAAAACCAGAAGTTGTTGAAGCTTATGTCAGTAGGGGATACACTAAACTGGCTTTGGGACAGTATAAAGATGTTATTTCTGACTGTGACGCTGCTCTTCAAATAGATCCAGATTCTGCCGAAGCTTATTACAATCGTGGAATTGCCAAGCACGAGTTAGGTAGAACGTGGGGGGCAAAAAGTGATCTACAAACTGCATTGAAATTAGCAGGTGCGGCAGGGAATCACCATCTCAAAACTTCCATTCAGCAGTTTATCCAAGAACTTGAAGCTGGAAAGAGTCCAAATAGATAAAGATACCTTTACCATCTATAAATTGGAGAAAGCAATGGATATCCCAAATCAATCCAATCCTCGAACTGAGTTAAATAGAATTTTAGAAATAATTCAAGAGATAAAGGAGAAGTCTCTTGATGGCGATTACATCTATCGTGGTGAACCTCAGTGCTATGAGAAAATCACCTCAACTCTTTATCGTAAATTAGAAGCTGTTGGATTATTACATCTTGGTGTAGAATATATCCAAAAATCAGAATTGCTGCATGCTAAAGAGTACACTGACGAAACGGAAGAACTTGAAATTTTAACTGAAATCCAACACTTCGGCGGTAAAACTAATCTAATAGATTTTACAACCGACTATCTCATTGCCTTATTTTTTGCTTGCAACGGTTCCCCTTTTAAAGATGGTAGGGTTATCTTGGAAAATAAAAACGGGGTTGTCAAAGACTGGGTTAAAGAACTTCCAAACCTACACCCAGGAAGTCGTCCTGAGGCACAGAAGAGCGTGTTTATCCGACCTCCTGATGGCTTTATTGAACCTGATAAGAAAGTCGTAATTCCGAAATCCCTTAAACGTCCCTTGTTAGAATATCTCGAAAAAGAATATGAGATATTTGCGCAAAATATCTATCACGATCTCATTGGTTTTATTGGAGGTCAGGACATTCGTTGGGGTGTTTATGGAGAGTTGGATAAAGGAGTTGCTTATCAAAAAAGTGGAGATGAAATTAAAAACCCGGAAGAAAAAGACAAGTCTTATCAGCAGGCAATTGAGCATTTTACCAATGCAATACAACTAATGCCAGAATTTGCGGAGGCATATATTGATCTCGGTTTTGCCTACTTTTCTAAAGGCGATCTTGATATTGCTATTGATAACTATGATAAAGCAATAGAGTTGGATTCGCAATTGGCTCGTGCCTATAATCATCGTGGTAACGCTTACCAAGAGAGAAATGAAACTGATAGGGCAATTAAGGATCACAACCTAGCAATAGAGCTGGATCCAAATGATGCTATTTTCTATAATAATCGCGGTATTGCCTACGGTGAAAGAAGAGAGCCCAATCTTGCCATCAAAGATTTTGACAAAGCAATTGATCTCAAACCAGACTATGAGTTGGCTTATAACAATCGTGGTGCTGTCTATCGCAGCAAAGGCGAGTATGATAAAGCTATAGAAGACTGCAACGAGGCCATACGACTGAAATCAGATTATGCTGAGCCGTATAGCAATAGAGGTAGTGCTTACCGGAACAAAGGTGAGATTGACCTTGCCATTGAGGATTATAATAAGGCTATACAATTGAAACCGAATTTTGTTCAAGCTTATTATAATCGTGGTCTTGCTTACCATGAAAAAGGTAAATTGGATCTTGCTATCAAAGACTATAGTAAGGCGGTAGACTTGAATCCAAAACTCTTTCATCCTTATTATAATCGTGGTAATGCTTATCTCCAAAAACGCAATTTTTATAGTGCTATTGAAGATTATAGTAAGACAATAGAATTAAATTCAGAACTTGGTGAGGCATATAATAATCGCGGTGAAGCATGGTTACATCTCAGAGAGTGGGATAAAGCTAAATCAGACCTTACAGTTGCTAAAAACACAGGGGTAGATATTGTCAAAGCGTTTCATAACGCGTATGAGAATATTTCAACATTTGAGCGGAAAAATGACTTAAAAGTGCCAGAAGACATCGCTGCAATGTTGACGCAGCCATAGATGTAAATTATTACAAATCATAAGGAGGATTTCATGGACGTAAAAGATGCCATACTTTCAAGACGAACCATTTTCAAATTCAAACAGGAACCTGTGCCGAACGATGTAATTGAACAGATTTTCAGTTACGGAATATGGGCACCGAATCACCATGTCACAGAACCGTGGCGGTTTACCGTCCTCGGTGAAAAAACGAAGTTGACCCTGGCACAGCGTTACCGAGAAATTAAGATGGAGGACACACCAGACCACGTTGATGCGGAGAATCTGGCAAAGATAGGCGAATTGGCTTACGAAAAATTCATGTCTAAGCCAACGATTATCGCTGTGTCTTGTGTCCAAGACGGAGATGAACAACGGCAACGTGAGGATTATGCCGCTGCCTGTTGTGCAATGCAGAACGTCCAACTCGCTGCCTGGGATGCAGGTGTCGGCATGCAGTGGAGCACCGGCAGAATCACGATGGAAGAAAAGACCTATCAGTTGCTTGGGATAGATTCATCGCAGGAATACATCATCGGTTTTTTCTATACCGGTTATCCTGCAGAAATAAAAGAACCGAAACGCAAACCCGCGGCTGAATTTATCCGATGGGTGGCTTAGTAGTTGTCAGTTATCGGTTATCAGTAAAATCGATGCGTGGCAGTTAGAAAGGTTTGTAACTGCCACAAGTTTTCCCGCTGACAATTGAAAGTGAGCGTAGCGAACGCTCTGACTACTGACAACTATTCAAACTGATATGCTGCTTTAGCATTTTGCCAGAAGAACTTTGCCTTAACTTCATCGCCTTTCGGACTGAAGTAGTCGTTCACAATTTTTTGCACGACTTTATACTCTGCGAACCGTTCAGATACAGGCCAGTTGCTTCCGTAGATGAGCCTATCTTCACCAAACGCCTTCCATAAAACATCTATTGTTGGCGTGTAGTAGGCAACGTCTTCAGGCGCAGGTGTTTGTCCTGTATGTTCCGCTAAACCCGATACCTTGCAGTAGACATTCGGATAGCGTGCAACTTCCTGTATCGTTGAAACCCACGCGGCATCAGGTGGATTACCATCAACCCGAACGCCTGCGATGTGGTTAATTACAACACGCATTGTCGGTATATGTTCAACCAAGGCAGGCACGTTCCTTAACGCGTCAGGATTTATGAGGAGGTCTAAGGTCAGTTCCTTCTCTGCCAATTTCTCTATATTCTTCATGAAGTCTGTATTACCGAGTGCTTGAAGATGACCGCCACCGAGACGGATCCCTCGGAAAAGCGGATTGGCAGAAAAACGATTGAGGTTATCTTCAAAATCGGCATCGTTTGGGTTTAAATTGCCAACGAACCCAACAATAAACGGTTCATTCGCAGCAAGGTCGAGAATCCACTGGTTGTCTTCAAGCCACCTGCTTGCCTCAACGACTACAGTTCCCGTTACACCTTCAGGCATAGCAAGTTTTTTGTAATCGTCCGGCATGACCTTTCGGTAAAGCAGATCATCATTAGGGTTCGGCCACGGCACGCCTTCTGGTCGCGTGGGATCATAAAAATGCGTATGTGTATCAATAATCATCAATCCTCTTACTCCTCTTCTAACGTTATAGGGAAACCATATCTCCGTGTTTTAACACTTCTTTTTGTCCTCCTGCTAACCTACTTTCTATACGGATGTCCTGCTCCCGATGAGGCACAACAGCAGCGAAGAGAACTTCAGCGCGATGCTTTAAAACTCGAAATGGGACAAGAACTCAATCCGATTGATCCGGAAGGGCATGTCGCTTTAGGAAAAATCTATCACCAGTTAGGAGAACATGAAAAGGCAATAGAATCCTTCCAAACAGCACTTTCACTGGACGACAAACATCAGCATGCGTATAACAACTTGGGGTTGGTTTACGTTGACCTCCGTTTATTTGTTTTAGCAATAAACATGTTTCAAGCAGCACTTGAAATAGCACCAGAAAATCCTGCCTTTTATAATAATCTTGGTTATGCTTACGACATGTCAGACAGGTTTGATGAAGCATTGGAGGCTTACCGCAACGCCTTGGATGCCGATCCAGCGTTCGTGGATACCTACTACAACCTTGGGGATGCTTATTTAAACCGAGAATCTTATCCGGAGGCTATTCAGTATTACAAAGCGGGAATAGAACTTGATGGCGGTGATGCTACGGTCTATTTTAACCTTGGTCTGGCTTACGAAGAAACCAATGAAGTTCTCAACGCTATCCAAGCCTATGAGAAAGGTGTGTCTTTAGATGCTGATGAAATAGAGGTTTACTATCGTCTTGCGCTGGCATATCAGAAAAAGACGGATTACGTTATGATGAACCGTTATTTAGACACGTTTCTTGAAAAGGCAGAAGGTATACCTCGCTTTAAAAAACAATATCTTACTGCTAAACGGTTGCGTCAGACATCGGATAATAGGTAAACCTATAAGTTGGATTTTGCTATCCGCTCTACCCATAGGTGTCAACTTAAGGCTATATCCATTGTTGGAGGGGTTTTCAACCCGATTTCATAGGTTGAGACCCACAATATCGGGCTTACAAAGCCCTCCAACCAGAAAAAATCCAGTAACTTTTTCTTAAGTTGACACTATGGGTTGAACTGCAGGTGAAACCCAACATTTGCAGGCTGTAAAAGCACTACATGTTGGGTTTCGTGCCTTAACCCAACCTACGATCTGTGATTTCTAACCTAAAGAATATACCTACTCAAATCCTGATCTTTGACAATTTCTGCCAATTCACCTCTGACATAATCTGCATCAACAGAAACGCTTTTCTCCTTAAGATCGGGCGCATCAAAAAACAGATTTTCAAAAAGTTTTTCCATGATGGTGTGTAGACGACGTGCACCAATATCTTCCACAGATTCGTTTACCTGAAACGCGAGCGCAGCGATTTCGTCAATTGCATCTTCGGTGATAGTTGCTTCTATCCCTTCTGTTTGAAGGAGTGCCGTATACTGTTTGACTAATGCGTTCTTCGGTTCTGTCAGAATAGACTGGAAGTCGCTTTTATTTAGACTTTTGAGTTCAACGCGGATAGGAAACCTTCCCTGAAGTTCGGGGATAAGGTCTGATGGATTAGAGACATGAAAAGCACCTGCAGCGATGAATAAAATGTGGTGTGTACGCACCGATCCATATTTTGTTGCGACTGTGCTTCCCTCAATGATGGGCAGAATATCACGTTGTACACCTTCGCGTGAAACATCGGGTCCCTGCCGAGATTCGCGCCCCGCAATTTTGTCAATCTCATCTAAGAAAACGATCCCAGAGTTTTCAACACGTTCAATTGCATCACTGATGACAGCGTCCATGTCGATTAATTTCTCCGCTTCCTCTTGCATCAAGATTTGTCGTGCTTCGGAGACAGGCACTCGCCGTTTTTTCGTCTGATTCGGGAGAATGTTGCTGAACATATCCTTGAAGTTGATATCCATCTCCTCAATACCACCCGGCGAAAAAATTTCAACAAACGGCATGCTTCGACTTTTCATATTGATTTCAACAGGTCTATCTTCAAATTTGCCTTTCTTCAACTGCTGTCGTAACTTTTCACGCGTCTTGAGGTGTCGTTCTCGTTGTTCTTCTAAAGCTTCATTTTCTTCATCAGCTGTTTCAAATTCAAACGGCAATTGGATCTCGTCTTCATCTTCGTCAATATCAATATCAATGTCTTCGTCTGTATCAAATTCATCAGTCGGTTTGCCACGAGGTTGGCTTTTTAATGCCCGTGGCATCGGTAATAGACAGTCTAACAGACGTTCTTCTGCCAATTCTAATGCAGCTTCTTCAACAGCAGTAGTCTGTTCAGCTTTTACTTTACTGACCGAGAGTTCTGTAAGGTCACGGATCATCGATTCTACGTCGCGACCAACGTAACCAATTTCAGTATACTTTGATGCTTCAACTTTGATGAACGGGGCATCAACAAGGCGCGCGAGTCGACGTGCAATTTCTGTCTTACCGACACCGGTTGAGCCAATCATGATGATATTTTTTGGTGAAACTTCATCTTGCATATCGTCCGTAAGCATCTGCCGACGGGCTCGATTGCGCAGCGCAATCGCAACGCTCCGTTTTGCTTCAAACTGACCGATAATGTATTTATCAAGCTCTTCAACAATCTGCCGTGGGGTTAACGCATCTGTTAAGATTTTCGTTTCAACAGTCAATTTCTCCAATGTAACCTCCTAAAAGGTGTGGTGGGCACACTCTGCTGTGCCATAACCAAAATAACAGAATTTTGAGCGTCCTATTCTTCAGTCTCAATTGATTCAATTTCAATCTGTGCGTTCGTGTAGATACAGATTTCACTCGTGATTTTTAATGCTTCAGCGACAACTTCAGCGGCGGTTAGTTTTGAGTATTTGAGTAGTGCTCTGGAAGCGGAGAGCGCAATAGAACCACCTGAACCGATAGCGAGAATATCGTCGTCAGGGATGATGAGATCACCGTTGCCTGAAATCAGGTAGCTATCGTTTTCATTGATCGCTATCATCAAAGCGTCCGCACGCCTAAGGATGCGATCACTACGCCAATCCCTTGCGAGTTCAACCGAAGCTTTCTGCAGGTTGCCTCGGTACTGCTCTAATTTTTTCTCTAAATTTTCATAGAGAGTAAGCGCATCTGAACCAGAACCCGCGAACCCAATAAGCACACGATCCTGATAAATCTTGCGAATTTTGCGAGCACTATGTTTAATAGCCGTATCACCTAACGTAACTTGACCGTCTCCGCCTATAGCGATTTGCCCGTTTCGGCGGACCGCCAGTATCGTTGTTGAACGCATACTTTTCTTTTCAAGTAAGTTCATGTCTTTTCCTAACACTAATTGTTTTTTCAGCCAAAATTCTAAAGATGGTTGTGTTTAAATCCGCATGTCTAACCTGTAATTTGTCATCCGTTAACTATAACTATTGTTCTGTCTACATTTATATTATAGGTCGCGATTCGGAGATCGCTCCTACAGAAATCTTGTCTATTATAGGAGGGAACTCCGATTCCCGACTATTGCCCATAATTTTAGAATGGACTGTCCACTATTTTGCTTTATAGTCTCCAAAAGATCAGAAAACTCAAAAACATCACTATCCCCATGAAAAGCCCACACCTTATTCCAGCTATCAATGCATGCTGCTTACGGTAAAAATAATAAGGACAGAGGATGAAAGTAAGCAAAAACGTAATCGGCATAAAGATAGGGACTGATGCGATGTTCGGTATATTTTCAACACGTAAGGCGTTCCATTGCCATAATTCTTTTCCTAATCCGTAAATAACGACACTTCCGATTGCCGCTATTAACCCGGTTATGCTTGAAGCAACGAAACGGTGTAGACCGAACATTTGAAGTCGCTGGTAGCAGTAAACAGCTAACGTAGCGAAAAGTCCCCAAGATATTATCAACGCAATCGGTGTCGTTACATTTCCCAAAAAATCTGGACTACGGTAGACGATAAACTGCAATTTTCTTGAAAACAACCAGTCCATCGGCAGGTATGTTGCTGTCGCTGCAGCCCCAAATAAAACACTATGGAATAGCAGCTGAGACGATTCATCCTCTGTGATATTTCGATTAAATTGAATGAGATAGCCAAACCATCCAATTGCCAGTAGCAAGTTTGGATAAAGCCACCAAATAGCACCAATTTCTAAGTCCCTGATCGGCAGTAGAAACAGTAATAAGAACGTCAAAAATGTTGTAAAGACTACAGTAAGTACCGCTTTATCTGTTTTGATAAACATCTTGTTCCTTTAAAGGCGCAATATGGGACGTGTAACTTTACTGAAAGTTTATTGAAACGTGATAACGAGTTGGCGTCCGGTAAGTTTTGCTCCTGTTGTTTTGGTACTTGCGAGGCTTCGTGGTAGGGCAACATGCCTCTTAAAACCACCAATTGTGACGATTAACTCATCACCATGTTTGGTGAGGTGAACCTCTTGCTTGGTTAAAAACGGAAGTTGCATCGCAAGTTGATAAACATCATCAACTTTCCGAAATTGATACGGACTTTCTTCGGAAAACTTTTCTGCTGGGTCAATGTTCGGATAGAGGATGTCTCCCAATCTACGGAGTCCTGTTTCTCCAATAATTTGATCGTCAAAAAGATTTACCTTCCATATCGGCACATCCGAAAAATAGTTTTCGGCTTCTTCTATATATTGCTGTTGTGTCTGCTTCCAAATTTCAAAAAACTTTGTATCAATGCCTTCAGGGAAAATACGATTGATAATGATCGCATCAATGCATAACCCGTAAAGACAGAAGTACATAAATGCTCGTTGTGTTTCTTTGATGACAATTTTTTCTGGATTTGTTACCAAGCGCACTGTTGTAATTTTCGGATCTGTTAGTACTGTATCAATGCCTTCCAATTTGTCAAAGAGGTTCTGTATATTTTGGAAGTAAGCGTCTTTTGGTATCGGTACAGAACTGACAGCTTCAATCACAGGTCCTGCAATTTTTGCCAAGTTACGTTCTAATTTGAAGATGCGGTTCATATACCATTCAAGCGTCGTTGGGATACTAACGAACCGCAACGATTCACCAGTCGGCGCACAGTCAAGGATAATCACATCATACGTATTTTCACGGACATACTGGTTAATGTAAAGAAGTGCACATATCTCCTCCATCCCCGGGAACACCGCTATCTCCTCTGCAACGAGGCTTTCCAGACCTGAACGATTCAGTAGAGAACGGATGTAGTTGTAGACTTCATCCCAGTATTCAACAATGGCTTCTTGAACATTGATTTCTTGTATCCAGAGGTTTTCATGAATTTGTATCTGTTTTTCAGTAGGCTGCGCAATGAGAAGTGCCTCATTATCAAAAGAATCGCGGAGTGAATGTGCCACGTCAAGTGAGATAACAATTGTCTTATATCCGAGTGATGCCAACTTAATGCCTGTTGCAGCAGAGATGGTTGTTTTACCAACACCTCCTTTGCCTGTGTAAAAAATAATTCGCACTATTTGGAACCTGCCTGTCTGTTTATTTTTTGTTAAGTATACCTTGAAATATCAGGATTTGCAAACAAGGCTTACCAATTGGGTGTATAGTTATACTATTTCTAATTGACAAATTGTCATAATTAGAGAACTTTCTAATCCTGATTTATTACCAAGGATTACGCACCGCTAAATTGACAGTTATGTGTTCTGCTGAATCATGCAGAATATCGCACACGTATTCTGTCAAGCGCATTCAACGTTGATTTGGCCCTACAAGAAAGCAGGGCTCCTGAAAGGAAATTGGGCTTACAAACCCACTTATGCGGTTTTTAGATGGGTTTAAAAGAGGCAGGGATAGATGTTTACTTTGTCTTTTCGTTACGGAAGGGTGTAAATACCCCATTGAACCCGTACAATTTCGCCCGTATCTACAAGACGACTGAGTTCATTTTTTATTGCTTTTGGATGTCCTTCAATAGTATCAATAAATTCTGCTGTTTTTTTCTCGCCATCGGCAAGGAGGGATAGGATTTGCTCTCGGAAAGGAATACGAAGTGGTGCACCGCCCCTAAGTTTTTGTAGCACACGGTTTGCCTGTCTCGCTGAACATCCCAAGATTTGCTCTACTTTTTCTCTACTGGATTCGACAGTTAGATTGTCTCGTTCTGTTTCAAAACGTTCGCGTGTCGCTATAACTTCCGGTAGTTTGTCAAGTCCACCAGCAACTTCAAAGTCTTCCCAGTCAAAAAGGAGTGTTTCTGGTCTGTCAGTGATTTGAGGCAGCGCCAAACTGGAGACTAATATAACCTTCTTATTTGGCAACTGATCTAACTTAGCACGCTGTACAATACGCGAGAATTTGGCGATGACATTCTGCTCATAAACACTCTGGATTCGCGTATCTTTATAGTGACCAAATTCTATATCTTCCTCATAAGAAAGTGGCTTTTTGTCGTTACCAAATAAGATCTGTGCTCGCTGCCAAATAAGTTCTTGTGGGAGTTCGGGGGTGCCGATGATCCAGAGAACATGTGTCTCTTCAAAAGCGGCATTTAAACTGTCCATCATTTCAAAATGGGTCACGAAACAAACATTCTTCTTTTTTTTGATATCTGATAACCGTGCGGCAATTGATTTATAGGTTATAATTGAATGTTTAACGCTTGGATCGCTTTCAATTTCAGCGCGGATACCGTGGAAAAAGCGCTGTCCCATTTTAGACAAACCGATGAGGTCCCAGTTACTGTTGTAGTCTAAAATCGTTTTTCGTGGATAGGTGCCTGTACGAATCTGAAAGACTTTGTTTCCCGCAACCCATGCTGTTGGTTCGGTCCGATGTACCTCAATTTTCTCATTCGGGAACGCTCTGCGAAGATGTTGTTCGGAGAGATTTACCGACATTAACAACAGACGTTTAACATTTGGGTGCAGCACTGGCGGTACCCAGAACCTTAAGGTTTTTCCATTCCACCGTATTGGTGCATCGGCATCCCGCGTGTAGTGTGTGAAGAAATTTTTGAGTTGATGCCAAAACGTCCAGTTTGAATCCGGACAGATTGTCGGTAATTTTCTAATGTCTTTGACGGTTTCCACAGCGAAGATGCCTAATTGGATCGCTTGCGCCATGGATATCAAGATTTTTATTTCTTCATTAAGGGCAAAACGTTTGAAGCCAAAAACAGGCAGTTTCATTGTTGTAAGTTTTTTTTCAGCGTTTTTGTCAATAGGAATATACGCAAACGCATCCCCTTCAAACTCAATAGTAAATTGTGCTAATTGCTTTCCAGTATCGGGATCAACAAAACCTTGTTCAATCACCTTACCTCTCACATTGACTTGACACATCTGTTTGATGAGTCTTTCTTGCTGCCATTCAAACGCTTGTATTACCGTGCGGATTCGCTTAACTGCATCCGCATGCGGTTTGTCTTTGATTTCTACGGCATGCATTAACGCTTTAGCAAAATTTCCCAAGGCAGTTCCTTGCCAGTTCACACTCCATTCTTTCAATAAATTTTTGGATAACTTACATACGGGAAACAATTTGTACGCTTGTGTTCTGTCTATAATGCAAAGTCTTTCCTTCTCATCCATCTGTATCAGGATTTCTTCCGCCATTTCAGCGTGTTGTGGATCAAAAAAAAGTTCGGGAAGTGCTACTATCTGTGTTTTGGCGTGTTTTAATGAAGATGCTTGTGATAGAAATCCACGCTGCTGGCATTGCGTATAGACAGGACACTGTGGACAGATACTTTCGCGCGCATCACCACCCTTTTCCTCAAGTGCTTCACACCTTTCCGGATCCTCACAGACATTACCCAATTGAAATGGCGTTGCCATGCGAACGTCAATAGGTATCTTTTTCACCTGCTCCCACAGGTACATCCGAGGTTTTCAGCGTTCGTATAATGAAATGTTCTGGTTTTGATAGCGTGTTTCTAACTCTTCTGCTAATTTGTAGGTCGGTAGGTTTAAGCAGGCTGAACCATCGTTGCCGGCATGGGATACTGCGTCATAGTGTTTCTTTGTACCTGTCTCGGCAATCAATCCGAGGATGCGGTCTGTCCGGTCGAAAATTTCCTGTATCTGAACGCCATTCTTTTTGAGGGTTTTATAAACCTTTTCTGTTTGTGCTGATTTGTACAACACAGGAGAAGGGCGTTTTATCGCTAATGGACTAAGTTTTCCTTCCCGAATTATTTGCACCTTATCAGGAACAGGTGTACCAGCAAGTGGTGTCGGTGGCATAATTCCTGTGTCGTCCCAAATATCCGTTATTGGCGTTGATTGCGTGGGAAGCCCTATATCGGAGGTCGACGCACATAGCCATACCGTCTCATTATTTTCCCATAGCGATATATACCTGTCGTCAACCTCACTATTAGGTGGGAGCCAAAGGTGGGAACTATTATCTTGTCGCACATAAGAAAAACCGCGCTTTACAAGTGTCTCTTTTGCAAGGTCAAGGTTGTGCGAACCCAGAGAAAATGGCACTTCAGTAGCAATTTGTTTTTCTGTTATTTTCTCGGGGGCGGGTTCATGCAGTGCAGCACGAAGCGCATCAATAGGGGCAAAGACGACCTCTTTATCAATAACAGGTGGGTCAAATAGATTTCCAAGCAGAATTTCATAGCGCGCATCCCAACGATTGTAACCTTCTTCACCAAAGATTTCAAGGTATAGATCACGTTGGTCAGAATCTTCTGGAGTTGGGGTGTGTTTATAAATGTAAAGTTTTGCGCTCTCGGTATTTGGATGCAGGTAATTCGGCACTCGGCAAGAAAAGCGTAAGCCTCCAGATTTTGACATGGTCAATAATGGGTTTGGAACAGTGTCAACAAGTGCCTCAATACACGTGAGAACAGCGTCAGGAGCAGCACAAATAGCCTTGTATGTAAAATCAAAGTCATGCCATCGTGCGCCATCGCGTTCGGATGGAATACCGGTATAAACTTGAATACCCCATGATGCGTGCCATCGTCTCATTCCCCAGTCTTGTATTCCCTGGCGTTTTAAGAAAGATTCGCCTCCCAAAGCTCGCGGACCACGATCATTATCTGGTGCCTGTCCTATGGGCATGAACGAGATGTTTGCTGTCTCCAAGTCAGTGAGCAGCATTGGGTATCTGTGCGCACAATACACTGTGAAGTGATAGGGATAACCCTTATTGTACAGTGCGGGTGCTACGACTGTCTTTCGCTGGCGAAGCGGGTTTTTATGTCGTTGATGACAACTTTGAATAAGATCTTTTAGGGGATTCATGGTAAAAAAGACATTGTGAAAGTTGTAGTTCCTAACCTTACTGATTTTGGCTAAATGTGACATGATTTATAATAGAATTAACTACAATTATATCAAAGGTTCTATTTTTAATCAAGTTTTCTTGCGTACGGCAAAGAACTGCTTAATTTCTTAAATCTTAAAGTTCGAAAAATTTAAAAAATTCTAAAGAATTATGTGTTTTTTTAAGCAAATCTAACATTTTTGCAGATTTTATTTGATTTTAAGGGTAAACATGATTACAATTAACCATATTGAGTCATGTCAATAAGTTTGATATACTATTAATTAAGGTTGTCTTAATGTAGTTTTAGTTAACTTCTGTAGAAGGCAATTGTCTTGATGTTTATCCATCGCCGGATCTGAAAAGACATTTTATCATACGTGCCGCGTTTAATCAACCGCGGCACTACAAATCTAAATTCTATAATGAAAAGGAGGTATTAGGATTGAAAAGTTTTTGCACACTATTTCTTGTTTTTTGGGCACTTATAAGTGTGACTGGATGTAGTGATAGGATTGATGTAAAGTTACCGATAATTATAGACGAAGGTGAATTTGAAAGGGATAATTTTACGACGCCTTTTGGTATGCTGTCTAATGATTTGAATGCCACATTCATACGGGGAGAGGAGGCGTTCCAGAAGGCGTTTTTAGTGGAAGAAGGTTTGGGACCAATTTTCAATAACATGAGTTGTGTGGGCTGCCACCCAGGAAACGGCAGAGGCACACCAGATTTAGCACTCATCCGATTTAGCAGAGGACATGATCTTATGACTGATATGGGTGGGCCTCAGCTCCAAGACAAAACCATCCCTAACGTTCCTTACGAAGTTCTTCCCGCGGGTGTTGATAAGTCAACGCGACTCCCGCCACCTGTTTTTGGTCTGGGACTTATTGAAAATATTCCAGTTGAGACGATCTTGTCTTACGCGGATGAGTTTGATGCCGATGGCGACGGTATTTCTGGTAGACCCCACTGGGTTATCCCACCCGATTTTGTTCCGACTACCGAGATTGGTAGTGGACCAGGTGAACAACTTGGTAGGTTTGGACGAAAGGCAGCGGTTACATCATTAGTTCAACAGACCGCCACAGCTTTTCAGCAAGACATGGGGATTACCAACGGTTTTTTAGAAAAGGAACCTTCTGACATTGGTGATTCAGTTCCCGATCCAGAGGTCGATGGTGCAACCGTTATAGATATTGTTGTTTTCATGCGTCTGCTTTCGCCACCATCGCGCGGTGAAATAACACAAGAAGTTAGGCATGGAGAGAAACTTTTCAGTAAGATTCAGTGTGCTGCTTGCCATGTTCCGACAATGCAGACGGGGCCGTCTCCTATACCCGCTTTGGATAGAGTTGATGCCAATATTTACTCTGACCTGCTTTTACATGATATGGGAGAGGAGTTGGCGGATAATCGCCCTGATGGTTCTGCAACTGGTAGAGAATGGCGGACTGCACCACTTTGGGGCACTCGCTTGGTAGCGGAATTTCTTGGTGGAACACCTTTTTACCTGCATGACGGTCGCGCAACCACTCTTGAAGGTGCTATCCGGGCGCACGGTGGTGAGGCTCAAAACGCGAAAGAAGCGTTTTTCAACCTATCTGAAATAGAACAAAAGGCAGTCATTGCTTTTCTTGAATCGCTTTAGGGTGTAGCACAAAGTCCAAGTTCGAATCGGATTTTCTGCTATATAACGGTGTTACAAAAGACGTATACACCTCGCTATGGGAGAGGCGACAATGCTAAACAAGCGGAATGCCGACGAGTGTTTCGCTTGATTTAGCGTTCTAACAAAAATCTCTCGAATAACTATTCATTTAGAGTTGTTATTCCTCCTTGCGGGGGAGAAGTCCCCCGCACCAACACATTATTTGTCCGAGTGAATTACCATAAAGTCTATATACATATTCAACTTTGATTTGAACCTACAATAAGAGATGTGTGGGTTTTGACACAACTTTACACACCCGCCTTTTTAGGGTATGTAAAGTTGTGGTTATTAATCCGAATATATTTCGTAGGAGGGAACTCCGATTCCCGACAGTTCGCGATCCGGAGATCGCTCCTACAAGATTTATCTGTATATTTCTACAAAAACTTTACATACCCGCCTTTTTCAGGGTTATTCAGTTTCGGTTTTTCTGTTATATTTTCACATTTCAATATAACCCTCTGTAGGTCGGGTTTCGCGTTGCTCTACCCGACCTACGATATAAACCCTCAGTAAATCTATTAACCGATAATTCTTAAAACTAAATAACCCTGCCCCGTTTTACAATCTATTGCAAATTTCTCCACTACATGCTATACTTACAAAATCTGCAATATCATTTGCAAACTGTTTTCGTTCGTCTTGTAAATCTAAATTTCCGGCAAGGAGACATTTATGCCGATTGTATCTCACGTTGTGTTAAGAAAATTTGTATACGATATTTATCGAGGGGCAGGTGGCACCGAAGAAGATGCGCGCATCGTCAGTGACCATGTCGTTGATTCTAATTTAGCGGGACACGATTCACACGGTGTGATCAATGCTCCGAACTATATCGGTGGCATGGCTGGCGGTCCAGCAGCAGAGAAAATGGAGATTGTTAGAGAGAGTGGTGCCGCGACAGTTATCAACGTGAACGGGGCACTTGGCATGGTTGCTGCACGCAAAGCAATGGAGATGGCAGCCGAGAAAGCAAAAACCTGTACCATCGGGGCAGTCGGTTTACATCGGTGCGGACATGCAGGACGAATGGGGGAATATCCGCCAATTGCAGCACGGGAAGGAATGATCGGTATTGTTTTGCTAAATGGTGGAGGTAGGTTTATGCATCCACACGGTGGCACTTCACGGAGACTGCCACCTAATCCAATTGCCATATCCGTACCTCGTGCAAACGGTGAACCGCTTCTGTTAGATATGACGCTCAGCGTAGTCGCAGGTGGGAAACTTCTTGTACAGTCCGCGCGGGGCGAGCCAATACCGGAAGGATGGATGATAGATGCCGAAGGTAATGCTTTAACAGACCCAAATGTGTTTCGTGAACGACCAAATGATACCGCTGTCATGCCACTCGGAGGATTTCAGTTTGGACACAAAGGGTTTGGGCTCGGTGTTATGATTGATGCCATTGCAGGCGGACTTTCTTGGGCAGGATGTAGCCGTGAACAACCCACGCGAGGCGCAAGCGGTATTGTTATGTTTGCAATTAAAATTGAGGATTTTATAGACTTAGCCGACTATGAACAGGAGATTGAATATCTCGTGGAATGGGTTAAGTCATCAGCGAGATTACCGGGAATTGACGAAATCTATGTGCCAGGAGAATTTGAGCAACGAAGCCGTGAAAAACGACTAAAAGAGGGAATACCGATAGAAGACGCGACATGGGATCGCCTTGTGGAAGCAGCCGAACGTTTTAATGTTCCTACACCAACATCCCTTCTCCCCTAAAGTAATGGTAAATCTGTGGGGTACAACATTGATATTTCTAAACTTGCGTATTATGGTGAATTATGAAAATAATTATACACTTTCACCCTTTGGTAGGCGAGGTTTCCTAACCTCGCCTACCAAAGTGTATAAAAAATCCTAAAATCTACCATAAAAAGGAGCAAACAAATGAGAATCTTAACCATTTGGTCCGTTATGCTTATTAGTGTTTTAGGTTGTGCTGTTCTAAATCAACCAACTTTTGAAGTTCCTTCGTCCCAACTCACAAGTGAGGCAAATCCTCAACTCGTAGATGGAAATTTAGATACGATTAGCACCTTTGCTGTAAGAGGTCATATTGAGAAAAGTTACCAGTCTTTCCCTGGAGAAGGACGCGCCTCTGGGAACATACAACGGAAATATCTAACGCAGGTTGAAGGAAGTCGACGTACGGAAGCGGTGATTAAGTTAGATGTGCCAACTTATATTTCCTATGTTGAAGTCTATCCGGCATCCCGCATCCCCAAGTTAGCTTTAATGACAACTTTAGATGACCCGCCACAGTTTGCTTCTTCCTTTGAGGCGGTAGACGACAAACAGCATATTAACGTAGAAGGGAAACAACCTGTCAGATTCCAAATCAATCGAAAGATCCTTTATTTGCGGCTCACTGCTGACGGTATTGAGGATAAGCAGAACGCTGTCCGTGAGCAAAAAAAGGAAAATGAGAGAGATAAAAAAACAGAGAAAAAAGATATAGACGCGCGCATCCAAATTCCATTGAAAGGTGCGTCTATTCGGGAGGTAAAATTTTATGCCCGTTAGAAAATGGAGATGGATTGCAAGTAGTTTTTGGTTAGTAGTTTTTGGTATTACGGGGTGTGCTTTACTT
Source organism: Candidatus Poribacteria bacterium (assembly GCA_965219695.1). GTDB lineage: Bacteria > Poribacteria > WGA-4E > WGA-4E > WGA-3G > MSPOR6. The sequence continues at coordinate 332,062 of CBDCOJ010000032.1, forward strand.
CAAAATCCGCCTGTCGCGGAACTCCCTTCATCTCGCCTCACGTGTGAAGCTAACCCAAATATGGTAGATGGAAATCTGGAAACAGTCGGAACATTCCAAGCACACGGCTCTATTCGGAAGATGTATTTTGAGGAAGGTACGGTTGAATTTGCCTCCAATCCGAAGCGTTATCAGGTAAATATTGATGGCACTCTAAAAACAGAAACGCTGATAAAACTGGATAAACCAACGTATGTGGCTTATATAGAAATTTATCCGGGTTCTGATATTCCTAAGTTGGCTCTTGATTTTACAGCAGAGGAAAAATCACTGAAGTGGCGTAATTCGTTTGTCGCAGTGCAGGATAGACGACACAGAGATGTGAAAAACCAGCAGAAGGTATGGTTACCGATTAGACAAGAAGTGTTATATCTGCGGATAACCGCAGACGGCATTGAAGATCGGAAGGGACAGACTCGCGTTGAGAGTGACGACCGCCGCTTTTCTTATGGAATTGTTACGCCTTTAAAAGGGGCAAAAATTCGAGAGGTGAAGATTTACGAGCAGATGTAAGAAACTGCTTGAATTTAGTTTCACGAAATTGTATAATATAGGAACTTATTGAACTTGAACTAATCAGTTAGATTGCTCGCCAGAGTCTGTCTTATATTGCGTCCATGAACCCAGGGGTATTCAATTGTCGAGTTTTCCCTTTAATTATATTGTAGGAGGGAACTCCGATTCCCGACTATCATTATGTTTTGTCGTGATTCGGAGATCGCTCCTACAAGAAGAAACAGATGTAGCATGTGCAATTTTTGGAGAATTGAATGCCTCTGTCCATGAACCTTTTTTAATTGACTTTTTCTACAAAACTGTGTTAAGTTTAGCACATTACATTTTTGGAGGATCAAAACCCGATTGCAAAATCAAGAATTAAAGGGCGTCCCTATTCAAAACAACGCTGAAGTCCAAGCACTTTTTGGGCAAAGTGATGCCTTCTTAAAAATCATTGAAGATGATTTTGACGTCCGTGTTGTTTTGAAAAGCGATAGCATCGCTGTCCTTGGTGAAAACCTGAAAGAGGTCAATAGAGTTGTAACGGTGTTGGAGTCGCTACTTCACCGTATCCGAAAGGGCGAACAAATTCAGGCAACGGATGTTAACTACGTCATCCGTGCGACAGAAGCAGATGAAACAGCCATTTTAGAGCAAAGTTCTGCAGAATCTATTCCTGTGTTCTCAAAACGCGGTGTGATTCGTCCGAAAACTGCTGGACAAAAACGGTATGTTGAAGCGATAAAACACAACGATCTTGTATTTGGCATTGGACCTGCGGGCACAGGGAAGACCTATCTTGCAATGGCGATGGCAGTTTCAGCGCTTAAGAATGGACAGGTGAGTCGCATCATCTTAACTCGGCCTGCCGTTGAAGCGGGCGAACGTCTTGGGTTTTTACCCGGTGATATAGCCGCAAAAGTACATCCATATCTACGACCACTATACGATGCGTTGTACGATATGATGCCACCCGATACGCTTGACAATTACATTGAACGCAATATCATTGAAGTTGCACCGATCGCTTTTATGCGAGGTAGGACACTCAACAATTCTTTTGTCGTTCTTGATGAAGCACAAAATGCAACGATTGAACAGATGAAAATGTTTCTTACACGACTCGGGTTTGACTCTAAAGCCGTTGTAACGGGCGACATCACACAAACAGACCTGCCAACACATAAAGTATCGGGGCTTGCAGACGCACAAGAGGTGCTTGATGGCATCAAGGGAATCCATTTCATATATTTCTCAAAGACTGATGTCGTAAGGCATGAATTAGTGCAGCGTATCATTGAAGCTTATGAAAAGTCAACTCCACCCCCAGATGTAAAACAGGTATTAGAAAAAGCCGAAGAATCTGAAGGTTAACGGGTTTGATTGACGTTACCAATGCCAGCAGCAATACCACGTTTGATGTAGAAATTGCCTACAAAGCCGTATTAGCGACAGTAGATGCCCATCATATAGAAGGTTATGAAGTAAGCGTTTTGTTGACAGACGATCTCCACATGACAGAACTGAATCTTAAGTATCGTGGGATTGATGCGCCAACGGATGTGTTGGCATTCGCAATGTGTGAAGGTGAAGATAGTGAGATGATGCCATCCACCATGCTTGGGGATGTTGTTATATCTTTAGAAACCGCAGAACGGCAAGCAATAACTGAAAAAAAATCGCTTGAAGAAGAGGTCGCATTTCTAACTGTACACGGTGTTTTGCATCTACTCGGATATGACCATCAAACACAAGAGGAAGCCACTGTTATGTTTAATAAACAGAATTCTGTTTTGCAACGTTTGCAAGTAGATATTAAATAGCACGCAATTTCTGTTTAACTTCAAGAGACAAATTATTAGAGATATAACGGAGGTGTGATTTTACGCTTGGATGAGCAACATATAGCTATAAGATTAGTTTGTTTAGGAATTCTGTTAATTTTAAATGCACTCTTTTCAGCAGCAGAGGCTTTGCTGGCTCGGTTAACGCGGGCGGATATTCTGGCATTCGCTGAGGAAGGCGGAAAACGCTACGAGGTATTGACATCGCTTTTGCGCCTTCCGCGCCGCTATTCGTTAACTATTATTACAGCAAAGACTCTTCTGATGGTGGCAACCGTTGTCCTATTTGCGACATTCTGGGAAAATTCCATATTGAGTGGTGGACTCGCTGCCCTGCTTCTTGTTGTTTTTACAGAATTATTTCCTAAAAACTACGTCCAAAATAGCCCCAGTGGAACAACTATTCATGCGTTACGTGCCTTACGTATCGTCTATTGGGGCGGTTTTCTAATTTTAATCCCTCTGAATTTTTTGGTGAATCTGATTGTGCGTATTTGCGGCGGCAAAATTACATCAGCACGAGATAGTCTTGTATCTCCAGAAGTGTTAGAAACTTTGGATAACGTTGCAGGCAGCCAGGAGATTTTAGAGCCGGATGACCGGGAAATGATTGCTCGAATTTTGGACCTACCGGATAAAGTGGTCCGAGAAATTATGGTGGCACGAACCGATATGGTATGCCTTGAGGTCGGAACGGCTGCTGCCGAAGTTTTGCAGACAACAATCGCGTGCAGGCATACACGCATTCCGATATATGAAGAGACAATTGATAACATTGTCGGAATTTTGCATGTTAAGGACATGTTAGATTGTTGGGCAGAGAAGAAACCGATTAATCTTAGCGAACTTATTGTTGGTCGCACACCTTTTTTCACGCCAGAGAGTAAAAAGATTTCTGAATTGTTCCGCGAACTGCGAGAGCACAAACAACATATTGCTATTGTTGTGGATGAGTACGGCGGTACAGCCGGGATTGTAACGCTTGAAAACATTATTGAAGAGATTGTGGGTGAAATCCAAGACGAGGACGAAGTAGATGAACAGGATGCTTATATTCAAATTAGTTCAAACACCTACTCTGTTGATGCCAGACTAAACTTGGTCGAATTAAACGAAAAACTTGGCACAGAATTTGAGGCAGAAAATATTGATACTATCGGTGGTTTTGTGGTAGATCAGCTTGGACGAGTCCCTGAAAAGGGCGTTGTTTTTACCTACCGCGGTATAAGTTTCACGATATTAGAAGCAGACGAACGAAGGATTCATCGCATTCAAATTCAGATGCCGAAAAACGCTAATGAGGATATAAATTCAGAATAATTAAAAGATTTGACAAAGTTCCTAAAATGCCGTATAATTAAGGGAGAACGGGGCGTAGCGCAGCCCGGCTAGCGCGCCTGCTTCGGGAGCAGGAGGTCGGAGGTTCAAATCCTCTCGCCCCGATTTATCCCGCCTTATATTGCCTGATGCCCAAAAATTGCTCCCACACATAAAAACATGCCTGCTCAAAAAACACAAGCAATTGTAATTCGCGCTTTTCCCTTACGCGAATCCCATAAAATCATCACCTTCTATACCCCCGATTTTGGTAAAATTAAAGCTGTGGCTTATGGCGTAAAAAGCCCGAAAAGCAAACTGAGCGGCAGTTTAGAACTGCTCAATCACGGCATGCTTCTTTTTAACTATCGCGAAAACCGAGATTTGCAAAACCTTGCAGGTTTTGATCTCATTGAAGGTTTTGACGGAATCCGCACCGATTTTGCTCGAATTACTTACGGATGCTATTTAGCAGAATTAGTCGATGCTATCGCCTCAGAAGGAGATGCGAATCCTGATATTTTTGACTTATTACGAAGGACATACCAATTTTTAGTAGATACTGAGGATGTGCCGTTGCTCGCGCGGGTTTTTGAGATAAAGTTTCTCGACCTTGCAGGTTACGCACCTCAACTTTCTCAGTGTGCGAATTGCGGTGCCGTTGTGACTGCCTCAGCTGTCAAAAATACGCAAGGTGCAACTATGTTGTTCTTCAGCGTTCGACACGGTGGGCTGCTTTGCGAGGATTGTCAACATAGAGATACCTCCGCATTTTCAATAGCCCCCGGAAGTTGTGAACTTTTAAAGACATTACGGAAATCAGAATTGAGCAAGTTAAATAGAATTCGTGCATCTACACGTAATCATCGTGAACTGAAACTTGTTCTCAGTAGTTTTATTCAATATCATACGGAACGTAATCTAAAAAGTCTTAAATTCATTGAAAGTGTATTAGAAGTGTAACGTTTGCCAATGTAAGCACGCTTGCGCAGCGTGTCTACAAAAGAAAAGGAGTTGTAAATGAAAGTAGATAATATCTTCAAAACATCATTGTTTTTCCTAAGTATTTTCACATGTATAGCAATAGTCGGGACTCATAGTGCGATTGCTGCCACAATCGGTAAAATTTCCGGTATCGTTACCGCAGAAGCGACAAAGCAACCGTTAACTAACGCTAAAGTGACAATTGTCGGTACAAGTACTACTGCCACAACAAACGATTCTGGCTACTATGTTATGACTAACATTGATCCAGGCGGATATGATGTTCGAGTTGAACTGGCTGGCTACCGTTCCAAGACCGTTCAGGCAACGACAGTTTTCGCTGGACTCACTACAACTATCAACTTCGCTTTAGAGACTTCTGAAGTTGTCGAAATTGAAGGCGTAACGGTAACTGCTACTAAACCACTCATTAAGAAGGATGTTACGCAAACAACACGGATAATTGAAGCGGACGAAATCGCCTCTATGCCACGCGATACCGTGAATGGCATTCTTCAAACACAGGCAGGTGTGGCTGTGCTAAACTCATCTGGTTCGCTTCATATTCGTGGCGGTAGGTCAATGGAGATTAAATATCTTATTGACGGCATTCCAGTAAACGATCCGATTGGTAGAGGTTTGGGGTTGCAAATTAGCACAAACGCGCTTGAACAGATGGAAGTCATCACAGGCGGATTCAATGCGGAACACGGTGATGCACAATCCGGTATTATTAATCTTATTACGAAGGCTGGCACACATAAGTTTACAGGTAGGGTTAGATATCGGGTCGGTCAATGGGGGCAGCATCATGGCGACCCAATATATGGTCCCTGGTTAGACCCAGACAACGGCTTCCGACCGGTGGCACTTGAACCTTTCAGAGGTATATTCATCGGTCAACCTTACGATTATCAAACACCTTATCGTGGAAATTCTGTAACAGTGGGGGAATTGGCAGAGCGAGAAGGTGATGATCAGGTGACCTTCACGGAAATTGCTCCCGGTGTGTATGCAGATAGAACAGAAAACCCGTTACAGCCGGTTATTGATTCGGAAACAGGCGAACCTAAGGTAAATGAAGAAACAGGCGAAGTCATTATGGAACGCCAACCTTTCAGAGATGCGGACGGCACCGTAATTGATTATGAAAACAAACAGGTTACACTGTTAGATGGCTACATTGTGGATTTAGAGCAGTACAGCGAGCAGTTCAACGATACAAAAGATTATAAGTTATCTCCGAGTCATATCGGAGAGTTCGCACTTAGCGGTCCGATATGGGGCAATCGGTTGACGTTCTCCTTCGCCAGCCAGTTGCGGCGAGATGAAAGTTATCTGCCTAATAGTGGTAGCGGAGGGCACACACTCCAGGGGAAACTCAAGTTTGAAATAACGCCCGAACTTAAACTAACTGCAAGTGGACTCTATGATGTACGGGAATTCAACAACTATGGTGGGAGTTTACGTTTTGTACCCGGTGCGATTGAAGTTGACAATAGGGATGGACGAAGCCTTTCCGTTCAACTCTCACACAATATAAACTCAGGTACCTTCTATACCTTGACTTTTGGGCAATTCCACCGTTCCTATGCCAGCCACCAACCCGGAAAAGTGTGGGATCCGTTAAATAAAACGTTTGAAGAAAATGCCTACGATCCTGAAAAATCCTTTGATCAGAACCAGGAAGAAGGCAGGATTAGAAATCCAGCACAGCAGGCGTATAACGACACAACTTATGATGTCGCAGGAGATAACAACTTTTGGACTGACCGCAATTCCACGACATCAATTTTCAAAGGCGTTTTTGCGAGCCAAGTCACGGAAAATCATCAAATCCAGACCGGTATTGAATTTTCAACGAACCATCTTTACAATCTTGGAACAACAAATTATGGTAGTTCAAACCTCTACGTGGAGTATTATGACGTAACGCCCACATCTATTAGTCTATATGCCCAAGATAAGATGGAATATGAAGGCATGATTGTGAACGCGGGCTTACGATATGACATATATGATCCAGATGGTATCTCGCCAAAAGATCCGTTAGATCCGCTTGAACTGAACGAAGATGATGGCACAATCAAACTGGACTATGATACCTATAACGTTGGACTACCGGTTATCAAAGACCCTATTGAAGCGTCTGTTAAACACATGATTGCACCGCGTCTCGGTATTTCATTCCCAGTTTCTGACCGGGCGAAGTTGCACTTTACTTACGGGCATTACTATCAGATACCACGAGGTGATGACCTCTATGAAAACCTTAGCTTTGATATGCGTGGTGCAATCCGAAGGAGAGGCAACCCTGATTTGGAACCAGAGAGAACTATCGCCTACGAAGTCGGGATAGCGCAACAGTTCACGGATGACTTAACCTTTGACATCACCGGATTTACAAAGGATATCAACAATCTTGTGAGTAGTGTGCATGTTGATATCACGAACGATTATAGTTATTTCATCAACGACATCTATGGACGCGTTCAAGGAGTTGAACTTTCAATCCGTAAGTGGCGGACAGGTGGAAGTCCGGTCTCTGGCATGCTCAGCTATACGTATTCCGTCGCTAAGGGAAAAGGCTCCAGTCGAAATCTTGGATACCTCACCTATTACCGACAGCAGCCTGAAGTAACCGAAAGCCATCCGTTAGCATGGGATCAGCGTCATATTATTTCCGCATTTTTAGACATTCAATTGCCTTTTACTTCTGCTGTTAACTTTGTCGGCAGATACGCCAGCGGTTTGCCATACACACCAAATCCGAGAGCACCGATAAAACCCGCTATAAACTCTAAACGTTATCCAGCAACTTACAATGTTGATGCCCTGGTTAGCAAACGGAGTACGATTAGTGGAATAACATACACCTTCTTTGCGGATATTCGGAACATCTTCAACACGAAAAACTTGGATAATCTACTTGACGCAGTTACGTATGACCGATACGGTATTCCGTTGACTGCCCAGAAGCATTCCAGTCCGATTTCGTGGAGTTCGCCGCGTTTGGTTATGGTGGGTGTGAGTTTGGATTTTTAGGAGGGTAAATTCTAAATGAATGAGATTGGTATTGCAGAAGCAGACATAAATGCTGTCGTTGAAGGAATCAAACGACTTGGATCTGATGTTCAAGGATTCGGCACCGTAGATCCAGCATGGTCACGACCTCCTGCCGTGCTTGTTATTGATTGCGTCCTTTCGCTCAACAGAAAATATGATGGGTTTGTAGTGCCTCGGTTAGACGCCTTCGTTAACGAAAATCCAAAAATACGCAAGGTAGGAGATTTAGCTAAACTTATTGCAAGTTATCCAACACCTCATGCGTTCATGCAACAAGAACTAAATTACAATTTCGAGGCTCGCGCCAATACTCTTCATTCTGTTGTGGAGTTTGTTAGTAAAATTATTGAGGAGACACCGACTGTTTCGGAAGAAGAATCTCTCAAACAGTGGGCAATTCAAGCCAGTCCTGAAGAATACCAAGCGCTGAACATCAGAGGTTTTGGGATTGCGGGTTTTCAGTACCTACGCATGCTCTTTGGGGCAGACACAACAAAACCTGATGTGCACATCATTAGATTTGTGTCTAAGATATTGGACAGAAATGTTTCAGCTATTGAGGCACTTCACCTATTAGAAGTATCTTCGGAACAGCTAGGACTTTCTGTCCGAGACGTTGACACTTACATTTGGGAAATTAGCGCGAGACCGCAGCAAGATGTCATTGATACAAATCTTGTCCGGCTTGATCCAGATGTTGCCGCCGCTTTTCCGAATGAAGAAGCCGTTAATGAGGCTTTACGATCTGTATTGAAAGAGAGAAATAAGGAGAAATGACTATGTCCATAACAATTAAAGGCATTTACCGCGACGGTAAAATTGAACTCTTGGAAACACCCGACGATGTATGTGAAGATACACATGTCATTGTAACTTTCCTGCCACCGGGTGCTGTAGATTTAAGAGAGCATGGTATTGACAAAGCACAGGCGGCGGAGCTACGTGCTCGCTTAGCATGCTTTGCCGAAGACTGGGAAAGCCCTGAAATGGATATCTATGACAACTATGATGAGGAGAAAGCCAAGTTACAAACGCGGTGATATAATCTTAGCAATTTTCCCAGATTCAAATTTGTTTACAGCCAATAGGAGTGGTATAAAAAAATCGTCAAAAGGACATTAACACCTTTTGTCAAATATGTTATCATTTAGAACATTGGTTCTGGTGCATCACAGTTTAGAGGGACTGTGGACTTTTGCATCATTATTTGGTTAACACCCTCCGCAATAGATATCCAAATGGAAGGGAGCATCAACGCGTGAATTCGTCAAAAAGCCCCAACCAAGACGCACTTTATGCAGCACTTAACATCTATCGAGACGCAATGCGCCTCTTCATTTTTAGAAATTTGAAAAAAGTACAGTGGTTAGCAAAAGAAGACCGCATTGAAAAACCTGAAGATATAGATATCGGAAATTTCCCTCATCTCTTCAGAAATTACTGGAACAACGCTTTCAAACGTCACTTTGATTCAGATCGGGATGTTCGTAGTGCAGTAGGCATCATAACTGAGGCACGAAACAAGGTCGCACACCCTAAGGGGGATCTTCCTGTGGAGTACGCTATTGGAAGACTCCAGGAGATTGCGGATCTACTGGGACAAATCAATGCCTCTGAACAAAAACGAGAAGTTGAAGCCATTCGTGACAAGTTGTTAACCAGCGCTGTTACACCTAATACAGCAAAGCAGATTTCAGAAATTTCTGAAAAATTAGAAACAGCAGAAACTCAAAAGAAGAAATATAAAGAGAATTTTGAGAAAGCTGACAAACAACTAAAGACTATCCAAACTCAACTTACAGAAGTAGAAAGCCAGAAGAGGAATGCTGAGGAACAGCTTACTACTAAAACAAGAGATTTAAAAGCAGCAGAAGATCTATTAGGTGAAAATCATGTTGCTCGACCGGCAATAGACATCCAGACTGAAAAGCACCCTGAAGTTGGGTACAGCGAATTCTGGACTCCGATCCGTAATGGAGAATTTGGCGAATTATTTGCTGGAATACCTGTCCTTATCCGGAACGAGGGATTTATTTCAAAGACTATTCGTGGCGTAGAGGTATGCCTCAATCTTAACGCCCATCAATGCTATATTCGATTGTGGCTTTACGGGAAAAACAGATCGGAACGGCGGGACAAGATTAAGGAATTATTTCAAGAATCAATTTATGATTGCGAAGATAAAGACACACCCAAGGGGGCAACACTGATATTTCCTGTCCTTGACAAAGGTAAAAATGACCGTGACGATTGGGATGAAATCCGTGAGAAATTAGTCACCATGGGCACCGACATCTATAATGCCTTACGCCAAATTTCTGCCCTTACACCAACACAAGAGTCAGGCAGAAACATAGAAAGTTCTAAAACACCGCCTGTTCTGAAGGGAGAACTTGAACAAACAAGCAGTACCCCCTCTACAGAAAAGAAAGGTCCTGCTTTTGTCGCTCCACCCCCCGATTTAACAGATGATGAAAAAACGGTGTTCAATGCGATTGAAGTGCCATCATCACACATTGATACTATAGTCCGCACAACGCAGTTGCCGATTAGTCAAGTTTCAAGTTTGCTCTTGATGCTGGAACTCAAAGATGCTATTCAGCAGTTGCCAGGAAAACAATTTACCAAAGGTTCGGTGTGAAAGTCCAATTCTCTTGTCTTTGAAGATGCTATTTTAATTTTGGATCAGGACGGACGTATTCCCCTTGATAAGGAGGTTAAATAGGCAGAAATTGGGGCATTTAACCCCCTAAATCCCCCTTATCAAGGGACTTTTAAACACATTGCGTCTGCCCTGTCTACAATAAAATTAGGGAATCTGGGCGATAATGTTTTCTGATGAACTGTCTGACATAGCCTCACTCAATGACGAACTACGTCCTGAGTATAATGAAACTTTGCTCAAAAATGGCATCCGTGGAAAATATGCTGAGCAATACGCTGCTGGCACAAATCTTGTCCGCCTTGACCCAGATGTTGCCGCCGCTTTTCCTACTGAAGAAGCCGTTAATGATGCATTACGATCTGTATTGAAAGAGAGAAATAAGGAGAAATAACCATGTCTACAACCATCGAAGGCGTATATCGCAATGGAAAAATTGAACTCTCGGAAACGCCCAGCGATGTGTGCGAAGGTACCCGTGTTATCGTAACTTTTCTGTCACCGGGTTCTATAGATTTGCAAGAACGTGGTATTGACGAAGCACAAGCGGCAAATTTACGTGCGCGTTTCGCAACCTTTGCTGAGGACTGGGAAAGTCCTGAGATGAGTATCTATGACAACTATGACGAGGAAAAAGCCAAACTACAAACAAGGTTTGGTAAATGATAAGGTCAATAGACTTTGTAATCCTGAAAATCTGTAAATCTTGTAAATCCTGGTTCAGACAATAAAAGTTGCATCCAGAGGAAAACTAATGGACTACATCATTGCAGAAGCCACTCTCAACTAAAAAGAGGAATTTTCTATGGATAAAAATTATAAGGTAGCAATCATCGGGTGCGGTGGGATTTCTCACATGCACGCCGGTTGGTATGTGAACGAACCGCGGGCAGAAATAACTGCAATTGCAGATATTGACGAAGAACGGCTAAAAGCTTATGCCGAACGGTATGAGGTCGAAAACCCTTACACTGATTACATCGAAATGCTCCAAACAGAAGAAATTGATCTCGTTTCAGTCTGTACGCGCCCGAAGCACCATGCGCCGCTGGTAATAGAAACAGCGAAACACGGTGTCAAAGGTATTCTGTCTGAAAAACCGATGGCAGAAAATCTTGGACAAGCAAAAGCGATGCTTGAGTCTTGTTCTGAACATGGTGTGAAGTTGGCGATTGACCATCAAGTGAGGTTTAGTGCACCCTATCAGCACGCGCAACAGATGATTGCCGACGGTGCTATTGGTGACATCTTTCGCATTCACGGCATCTGTGGTGGTGGTGACTTGAAGGACAATGCTACGCATACTGTTGACCTTATGCTTTACGTCTACGGTGACCGTCCTGTCAGTTGGGTGATAGGACAGATTGAACGTATCGGCACTCCGACCAAATACGATCTGCATTCTGAGGATTTCGCGATCGGCTACTTCAAGTTTGAAGACAATGTGCGAGGTGTTATTGAATCGGGCAACGATACTGCACCGGGCTATCATCATATTTACTGCTACGGCACAGAAGGCGAAATTGAACTCGCTGCCCCTGGTGGTCCGGGTATCCGTTATCGCAACCAAGAGACTGGTGGTGAATGGACAACACCGGAGATGCCTTCGGCAATTACCCCCGTGCAAGACCTCATCGCAGCTATTGAAGAAGACCGAGAACATCGCTCAAGTGGACATTGTGGTTATGCTACGCTTGAACTGCTCATGGCAATTTATGAGTCGTCACGGAAACGACAGCGAGTACAACTACCCATGGAAGAGATGGAATCGCCATTAACATTGATGATTGAGGATGGGTGGGTATAAGCAACATAATAGCATCAACGTAATCTTTAGGAGTAAACGTAATCTTTAGGAGTAAACGTAATCTTTAGGAGTAAAATAGATGGACACCGATTTCCGCATATTTTCAATTATGTTCCCAATTATGTTTGGGCTTTTGGCAGCCTTTTTCCTTGTCATCGGATTACGAGGTATTGTGACGAAAAAACCATTCTTGCTATCAAATAGATGGCTGCTTATCCTCATGTTTATAACGTTTGTACCAGTCATTTTATTCCCTTTCTATTTTGCTTTGCCTGACATGGATCTCACGGAAATGGATTTAATGGAATGGTTAAACCCTGCAATATTTACAGTTATCCTTGTAATGATGTGTTTTGCGTTGAAGGGATACGTTGCTTATGGCGTTACTGATACGTCGTTTCGTGAAGCACTCCTCGCAGCTCTTGAAAAACTTCAGTTGCCTTATGAAGAAACCCTATCTACCATGCGATTGACATCTATTGATGCTGATTTACAAGTGTCCGTTCAGTCTTGGTTGGGATCTGGAATGATTAAGGCCAAACAGCGTGAACACCGTTCGCTGCTTACAGAAATAGTTGCTGAAATGAACAGGCATTTTAGTGTGTCATCTACACCAATAAAACTCACCACTTGTGTTTTTTATGTGGTCATGGGAGGATTAATGGTCATTGGTGGAATAGGGATGTTAATATTATTCCAAAACATCAATTGAGGCTAAAATCGATTAAAAGAGGATACCGAAAATAGGCAGAAAGGTTGTTAGTATTTCAGATAACTCGGGATACAATAGATGATTTTTGAAAATATAAACGCAAGAAGCAAATCTATACTCATAAAAATCATCCTATTTTGTATCCTGATTTCCGCTGGTGCTTTGGTATTGCGAAACCTTGGACACAGCAAGATTCACTATTGGGACGAAGGTTTCCACGCGATGGTCGCGCGGAACTTAACGAAACATCCGTTGAAGTTCACGTTATACGACCAACCATGGCTCGATTATAATTACAAAAGTTGGGGAGATAACCACATCTGGCTACATAAGCCGCCAGTTGCCATGTGGGAAATTTGTATATCACACTTTATTTTTGGTATAAACGCTTTTGCCCTCAGATTACCTTCTGCTATCAGTCTTATTCTGTCAGCATGGTTGACATATAGAATCGCTTCTGATCTTTTTGATAAACGTGCAGGGCTTATCGCAGCATTTTTTCAAGCGTTTAATCCGTTTCTCTTTGAATCTGTTCACGGCTATCGCTTTTCGGATCACATTGACATCGCGCTATTGCTCTGGGTTCAAGTTTCATGTTGGTTTTTGCTTCGCGGAATTCGGAGTGGAAAAAGGAGGAATTACATCTTATCAGGGATAGCGATGGGTATCGCCTATCTCTCAAAAAGTTATCTGGCACTTATCACTTTCGGTATTGCGTTTGTCGTCTGGTTTATCGCATGGTACAAACGCAGAAGCGGAATTGATGATGCATTCACCGATGAACCGACCACGGTTGAACAACAAGAATCGGATTACGCCATAACGGATGGAGAAGATTTACGAATTCGACTCAGTGACGTCGGATTACAACTTTTGGTTGGAATCCTAACTGTTGCACCTTGGGCAGCCTATTGTTTGATAAGGTATCCTCGTGAATATATATGGGAACATAGACGTGTCCTTGAGCATCTGAATACTAATATTGAAGGGTGGAAAGCAAGTTGGGACAGGCCGCTATTTGAATATATGCCGCTGTTCTATCCGTTTTTTTATGCCGCACTTTTTGCAATTGTGTTGTGTCTGCTGGTCGTGATGTTCAAACGTTGGCGATTACCTGAATTATTTGTGTTGGCATGGGCTATCGGTGTCATTGTTCCACACGTACTCGCGGAGACCAAAACACCATCGGCAACGATGATTGCTGTGCCACCTTTGCTAATTTGTCTGGCTGCGGTCATGAGCAGGGCATGGCAACGAAGGGATTGGCTTTACACAGCAATTTGGGGGGCATCAATGTTGTCTATTGTTAGCATCACTGCGATAGCAACCCAAACTAAAGGAAACTTCCAAATTCGAAATATGATTCCGATTGATGGCATAAGAAGTTTTGCCCCCTTCATCCATAAACACTTTTGGATTATTGAACAACTCTTTGGGTTTGGTGTACTGTTTGCATTTTTCGTTGGTATTTATTTCTCAATACGCCAAAGGGAATGGCAAAGATGGATATGGCTTGGCGTTCGTATAGTGGCACTTGTAATTGCTGTTTTTTACGCAGGACGTTATGTTCACGCAGCATATAGGGTTACTGAGCGAAATGCACAGATTCCGCTATATGTAGAAAGCGGGAAACGGATCCAACGAGAGTTGCCTGAAAATGTTTGCTTCTTCCTTGATGATGAACGCACCGGGGCACACTTTGATCTGATGTATTATGCTGACAGGTCAACTTATCAGATTAACAACGCACACATGAAAGCACCTCGTAATGTGGCACGGCAAGCAAGAGAAGCGCGTGCAGCTGGCGCAATCCCTTATCTTTTCTCAGTCAAAGAAACTAAATACAGTTATCCACTGCTCATGGAAGACGAGGTAGATGTAGGTAACGATAAGAAACAAAGGTACCGCATTTTTGAAATCACGGAAAGGTAATGACTAAATTTACTGAAGGACAACCCTGCTGTTATGGTATAATACACACATGAGAATTATATTGTGCCGTATTATGAGGCAAATGACAACTCTAAACCGAATACGTTAAAGTGATAATTATGGAAGTTAAACCAATCAAAACTGAAGCAGATTATAACAACGCCCTAAAAAATATAGAACAATTTTGGAACGCGAGTTACGGTTCACCCGAAGGTGATAAATTAGATATTCTTGTGACATTGGTGGATGCTTATGAAAATGAATATTATCCGATTCCACCACCAGACCCTATTGATGTAATTCTTCACTATATGGAGAGTCAAGAGCTCTCTGAACAAGACCTTGAACCCTATATCGGTTCACGTTCGGGCGTATCAGAAATCTTGAATAGACAACGCACTCTGTCTTTGGACATGATTCGGAAATTACACAGAGGTCTTGGAATTTCGGCGGATATTTTGATTCAGCCTTATCCATTGCAAGCCGCGTCATGAATTCCAAACCATTTTTTTAGCGGAAGTGATTTATTATCAACCCCGCAATATAGAGGTAAAAAATATGAAATTACTGCGATATAGTCTTTTATTTATGGTCTTAGCATTCACTGCGCTATCAGTAAATGCAGCCGTAGAGTGGAAAGCACTTGATGTCGGAAATCTATCGTCCGCTATATTCAACACCGCAGTTGTCGGTTATCCGAGCAATCCGACCCAAAACCCTTCAGGATGGTGGCCCGCAGGCACAAACGATTCCTACATCTATGAAGGAGATATTTGGATTGGTGCGAAAAAGAATGGCGAAGTCGGCGTTGCTGAGGCAGACGGTAGACAAAGTGAAATTTGGCCAATACCAATTGAAGATCCAGATACGGGTGCTTTAGTTGACATTCTTTCCAAAAAACCCGGTGTGACAACTAAGGGCACACCGACCAACCAAGCGATTAGATTCAAATGTACTGACACGAATACAGAAGTGAACAAAGATGTAATACTCGGTTTAGAAATTGAAGTTAACGGATTTCAATGGAGTTACGCTCCACTCTACGACTTCTTTATTCTTGAGTATAACGTCAAAAACGTTGGAGAAGACACACTTGAAGATGTGTTTATGGCGTTTCGGTATGACGTGGATGTTTCCAGTAATGAAACAGGCACAGCAAGTTACTCGGCTGATGATTTTGTCGCACTGGATCAGACACCAGATGGACTCAATCCCGACGATCATCCGAACCGTTATCTTTCTTATGGATTTTCCAATGCTTCTGCCCCCGGATACATCGGTTTACGCGTATTAGATGCCTATATGAGCGATGACCCAGCAGACGATGCGGCTAAAATCCCTTTTATTGCGCACAAACGGATTACGATAGACACAGATCCAACGACTGATGCGGAGATGTACGCACTTATCAGCACACCTGGTGTTGAACCGCTCCCCGCGAACTACGACGATCAACGTTTTATTCAGTCCTATGGTCCAATTGAAACGCTTGCACCTGGGGAAACATTCAACGTTATCATAGCAGTCGCTATCGGTGAGGGGTTGGCAGGTTTGCAAGCATCTTCGGATTGGGCACAGAAGTTATATGATGATGAATATGTCGCTCCAGCACCACCGCCTTCACCGCTCGTAACGGCTTATCCTGCAGATGGACAGGTTTCACTCTTATGGGAAAGTGCTGGACGATGGGTTGATAACGGTGTTGAGAAAAGCATTGAGGAATATATTGACGTAACTGACCCAGAGAAAATCTTTGAAGGCTACAGAGTTTATAGACGTGATACCGCTTACGATGAAAATACCGGTAATCCTGTTGAGGACTGGGAATTGTTGATGGAATTTGACAAACCGAGTGCTACCGGTAATTTCTTTACGGTCTCGCATGTCGGTAAGCAGTCAGACGCCACCATTGAAAGCATGGGGGACGAACCTTTCTTCGCTGATTTTTTCAAAAGTGCAACCTATGCTATCAAATTCAATTCCAGCACAAGTTTTGAGGTGATAAATACAACGTTGTGGGAAGTGATGGAATATAATGCGGAATTCCCAGCAGATGGCGGTGGGTATGTTGTTGTGAAGGACCCTGATACAGGTGAACCTTATCCGGACGGAACATATCGCTCTGGGGAACAGATATACTTCGGTGGACTTTACGTGAAAATTACCGATGGCCCCTCAGGACCTCCGGTGGCAGGCGATATTTTCCGCGTTGTTTCTACCCCATCACAAGCACTCGGTGAAGACTTAGGCATCAAGAATTTCTTTTCAGATACGGGATTAACAAACGGCATCCAGTATACTTATGCTGTTACCTCTTACGATACAGGTAATCCTAAAAAAGGATTGCCAGCGATGGAGAGTAGTCAGATTGAAACAATGGTTCATGTTGTTCCCCGCGCACACCCTGCGGGGTATAAAGAACCTACTGTTGATGTGGAAGGACAAGAAAAGCTGGCTGTCACCGTTGAGCCAATGGTGCTCGCACCAGACAAAGTTACGGGCAATCAATATAAGATTGTTTGGTACGGTGCTAAGCAGACCGGTCCCGGAGCGTTTATCACTGGTGGCGGATACCAACCTCCATCTTATGAAATCATTGACACGACAACAAATCAAACGGTGGTGGAAAAGCAAACGTTTGGCTGGTATGATCCGGAACATCAAGAGGCTGTTGAAGTTCTCACCCCAATGTTTGATGGAGTCATCTTGAAACTAACAGGGACTAATGTGTCTTACGGTAGTCCAGATGAAAACACAATTGAGGAAGTTAAACTGACAGCAGGCACAGTGACGGACTGGTCGGTAAATAGGCAGTCCCCTGGATTTGGTGAGAATACATGGCCCAACGTTTGGTGGACAACGTATTACCGTCCGCATACCTACTCTATTACGTTTACTGATGATACACACGTCAAAGTGGTAGACGAGGATACGGGTGAAGAGATCCAATTCAACGATCAACGTGCTGATGGTTATGCAATTCTTACAGGGGCAGGTTGGAGCGATGAATACAAACCTGCAGAGACGGAAGGTTTTTTCCGTATTTTTATTCGCGGTGCTTACGTCTATATCTTTGATCCAAAAGGTGAGATTTCGTCTGGTGATGTATTTACTGTAAAGATGGGAGGTGTCGCCGCGCCACAAGACGGAGACGAACTGCTGTTGAAAACACAGGGTGAGTCGCTTGCCGCTGAAGACATCAAAGACGATCTGGCTAAAATCAGCGTTGTGCCAAATCCCTACTTTGTCACGAACAGAGCGGTAACTTCTGAAGGGACAGATAAGGTCTTTTTCACACATCTGCCACCCCGATGCACAATACGTATCTATACGTTGGTAGGTGAATTGGTGCGTGAAATCAAACACGAAAGCACTAATTCCTTCAACCCAGATGAACGGTTGGCACAGGGAGACAAGGGAGGCACAGCGGAATTTGATCTGCTCAGCCGCTATAATCAGGCACTGGCAAGTGGTGTTTATATATTCCATGTTGAAGCACAAGATGAAAAGAACGATGTCATCGGAAATAAGATCGGACGGTTCGCCATCATACGATAAGGCATCCACGTTTTAGGAGAAACACATGCACAATACTAACTTTTCTCAGGATTTACAGGACTATAGGATAGCAAAGGAACAAAAGGCGGATGCGTCTCGTTCCCATGCTCCTTTGTTTTCATTTTTGATCATAGTGGCTGTTATGTTTTTATTGACAGTCCCCAGTTATGCAACCACGAATGTCGGAACTGCGGGGGCACAATTTCTTAAAATCGGACCGGGGGCACGAGTGGACAGCTTAGGCGGGGCATTCGGCGCAATCGCTAATGATGTTACCACCATCTATTGGAATCCAGCGGGGTTAAGCCAACTTGAAAAGACAAGTTTCTCAGATACGCACACGATATGGCTTGCGGATGTCCGATACAACTATCTTGCGTTTGCTACACCGATAGAAAAGGTCGGGACGTTAGGTGCAAGCGTTACCTTCCTCAACGTTCCTGACACCGAAATCACAACCCTTGCGAAACCTGATGGCACAGGACTTTGGTATTCAGCATGGGATACTGCGGTGTCGTTAGCGTATTCAAGGGAACTCTATCAAAAAGAATCTGGTGCTAATCTTTCATTTGGTATCAATGCCAAGTATATCCACCAACAGATTCATCGCGAAAGTGCAAGGGGGGTGGCAATTGACATTGGCACTTTATACCATACAGGTTGGCGGAGTCTACGTATCGGTATGTCTTTTTCAAACTTCGGTCCTGAGATGAGTTTCGGCGGTCCCGACCTTGAAACCGGTGTTGAAGAAGCAGGTGATGAACGAACAGCAGATTATCACCCCTATCCAGATACGACAAATCCAACGCGAAAAGCAGAGTTGGACACTATTGAATATCCGTTGCCATCCAATTTTCGACTCGGTGTCGCCTACGACTTAGTTGATAATGACAGCAACCTTCTCACGATTGCACTTGATGGCAACCATCCGAATGATAACAGCGAACGACTGAATCTCGGCTTAGAATACTGGTACAGAAAGATGGCGGCGATTCGTGCGGGTTACAAATTCCGATTAGGTCCTGATCGGAGTGATGATGAGGAGGGACTTACCCTCGGTTTAGGTATACACCTGAAATTTCGTCAAACGACGCTTTCTCTCGATTACGCATTTGCGGACTTTGGATACCTGCAAAATGCACATCGTGTCAGTTTAGGACTAAATTTTTAGACGTAATAACAGCAATATCTATAAAACAGGAGAGATATAATGAAAACCCATACCTTTACGGCAAGTATCTCCCAAGAAGGGAAGTGGTTTGTTGCCCAATGTTTAGAGGTAGATGTTGCAAGTCAAGGTAAAAATGAAGACGAAGCTATCGACAACCTCAGAGAAGCGTTAGAACTTTATTTCCAAGCTCCGCATCCCACTGTAATGCCAAAACTTCGGAGATTTGAAGTTGACATTGGTAATATGGTATAATTTATACCATAATAGTTTGGCAAGAAGATCCATGCGATCTAACGAGTCCCTAAAGAGGAGAAAGGATCAATGACAAACAAACGTCTAACCATTAAAGAGATGGAAAAAAAATACCCAGATGAATGGCTGCTTATTGTTGATTATGAACTCAGCGAAAATACCGAACTACTATCAGGAAGACTCGTTGCGCATAGTAAATCCCGCAAGGAGATACGTGATATTTCAATGAAATACACAGGGCGAGTCGCGGTGCATTCTACACGCAAAACCCCAGAAGGTGTAGGGTACCTCTTATAATGGCAAGAATATCATTTGATAGTACACGCCACCTAATTGCCCTTAGTCTTGAAGTCGGTGGAATAAATATTGATAATGTCCAAACTTTTTCTGTTGCTTTGGATACGGGTGCTTCAATTACAACTATTCCGACACAAGTTGCCACAGATTTAGGATACGATCTTTCAAATCCAAAGCAACAGGTTGATATTCTCGCAAGCAACGGAGTTTTTACTGCGAAAATCATTACCGTGAGCAAATTAACCGCAATTGGTGAAACTGTCGAAAATATTGATGTTTTATGTCATGATTTGCCTGAAGATTCAATAGTTGAAGGACTGTTAGGCTTAAATTTTTTACACCATTTTGATATCAATATCTCGTTTTCAACAGGGACTATTGAAATTTACCCCAAGTAATTTGCTTCTGAAAACATCAAACATGACAAACAAACCCAACATCGTTTATCTCCTTGCAGATCAAATACGTGCTTGTTCACTGCCGGTATATGGCGAAACCCAGATTGAAACACCACACATTGACCGACTTGCCCAAGAAGGCACCGTTTTCTCCAACGCAATCGCCACCGCACCTGTCTGCACACCCTACCGCTCCATGCTACTTACCGGACGACACCCCCAGACAACCGGTCATCTCATCAATTTCGTCAAAACAAGGCACGATGAAATCGGACTCGGTGATGTTTTCAATCGAAACGGCTATAGGACAGCATGGGTCGGCAAATGGCATCTCCACACAGGTTCATTTCCAGAAATCGGTGGACGCGATTACGTCCCTGAAGGACGCGACCGACTCGGATTCCAACACTGGCGCGGTTATAACTTCCACACCGATTATTTCAACGGGACAGTAAATCTTGACGATTGGCGAAACGAAAGATGGGAAGGCTACGAGACAGACGCGCTAAACCGATACGCCTTTCAGTTTATGGATGACGTGGACGGTGATACCCCGTTTTGCCTGTTTATCTCTCCGCATCAAGCACACTCTACACCTTACGACTTTGCACCGCAGAAATATTATGACCGCCTCCCTACCGAACTCCAACTGCCCGAAAACGTTCCTGATTCGATTAAAGAACAATCGTTAAAAATATACCGACACTACCTCGCCATGATGTTAGCGGTAGACGATATGCTTGGCGAATTGATGACATACTTGGAAAAAACGGAACGTGTGGAAAACACACTGCTTGTTTTCGGATCGGATCACGGCACGCAGGGCGGTGCACAAGGTATCAATTTCTGGGCAAAGCGGAAACCTTACGAAGAATCAATCAAGGTGCCGCTTATCATGCGACTGCCTGGTGTGTTTGAAGACAACCGCACCTGCGACACACTCACCTCCCCTGTAGACCTATTCCCCTCGCTCTGCGGTTTATGTGGGATTCAACCACCCCGAACAGTAGAAGGTTATGACCTGTCCGCATCTTGGCGTGGCGAAACGGATGCCGTTGAACAGGATGCTGTGCTGACGATGAACTTCGGTGCAACTTATGATTATCTGGTTGATGGAGACGAATGGCGTGGTGTCCGCACAAAATCGCATAGCTACGCCCGTTGGCTTGATGGTAAACGCATGCTATACGACATAGAAGCAGACCCACTCCAGCTGAATAACCTGATTGACAACCCCGAAGCAAAACCGTTAGCAGACGAAATGGAGAATACGCTCTTAAATCTTATGGGCGCGCGAAACGACAAACTCCAACCTGCCACGAGTTACACGGATTGGTATGACGCACAACGCCGCATCGTCCGTAACGCCCACGGTCCCCTCGGTGATCCTGAAGACGAACCTGACTGGTCATTATTAAAATGATTGACAATTTTCCTTGAAATACGATATAATTTTATGAACTTTAGCAGGTACTGTGATATTGATATCTTCGCAAAGGAGGAAACATAAATGTCCAACGAACGCCTCACCCTTGAAGAGATGACTGAGAAATATCCTGACCAATGGTTGTTTATCGTTGACTGTGAAATCAGTGAAAATACAGAGTTGTTGTCAGGGGTTGTTTTCGCTCATAGCAAATCGAGAGACGATATTCATGAAGTTTCCGGTAATTATGAAGGAAGCGCAGCCATACATTATACAGGTGGATTACCAGAGGGAATGAGGTATCTATTATAATGGGATACATATCCTTCAACCCAGTAGATGAATTAATTTCCCTTCGTCTCACAGTTAGCGACATCAATGCCAATAACTTCCGAAATGTGATTGTTGCTTTAGACACAGGATCATCAAATACCTCTATTCCAACAAGAATTGCTTCAGATTTAGGATACGATCTTTCAAATCCGAAACAAGTCATACTTCTTACCACAGGCAGCGGTATTGTCCCAGCGAAAATCATCACCGCACGTAAATTAACCGCAATTGGAGAAACTGTCGAAAATATTGATGTCGTATGCCACGACTTACCATTTGGATCAACTATTGATGGTGTATTAGGATTAAATTTTCTATCACATTTTGATATTAAAATTTCGTTCTCAGCAGGAATTATTGAACTCCATCCGCACTAACAATCTTCTCGGATTGTTCCTTGTAATTAGGGCTAAATACCACTGATACTGAATCCCCGGACTATTCACAGATAATTCAATTTCTTTGTAAGAGCGACCTCCCGGTCGCGACATCTCCCTAATCCGAGTAATCCGTGTAATCCGTGTAATCCGTGTAAATCCGCGATTCAGACAGAAAAAGTGATGATTTTCTCAGTTGACGCTCAGTTCTAACTTTCCACAATAACTATGCTCACCCACATTTAAAATTCCATTTGATTTAAAACCTTCCCTCATGCTACAATAAATATCCGAAACAACTAACGCAAATGGAGCAGACAACAAAAAACAGATATGACCCTACAAGAAATAATATTAGCATTAGAAAAATTTTGGGCAGATCACGGATGTATTATTCAACAACCTTGCGATATAGAAGTCGGTGCAGGCACATTTAATCCCGCCACATTTTTACGATGCCTCGGTCCAGAACCGTGGCAAGTTGCTTATGTAGAACCTGTCCGTCGACCGACCGACGGCAGATATGCAGAAAACCCCTTCCGTCTCGGTGCATACTATCAATATCAGGTAATACTGAAACCAGCACCCGAAAATGTGCTACCACTCTATCTTGAAAGCCTCTACCATCTCGGCATCTCTCCCCGTAAAAACGACATCCGCTTTGTAGAAGACGACTGGGAATCACCGACTCTTGGCGCGTCGGGACTCGGTTGGGAAGTCTGGTGGAACGGTGCGGAAGTTACACAGTTTACCTACTTCCAACAGATGGGTAGCATTGATTTGGAGCCGATTTGCGCTGAAATAACTTATGGACTTGAACGTATCGCACTTTATTTACAGGATGTTGACACCTTCTTTGACATCCGTTGGAATGAACATCTCAACTATGGAGATGTTCACCACCAAAGCGAGGTGGAATATTCAACCTACAACTTTGAACACGCAAACGTAGATATGCTCTTTGACTTGTTTAGCACTTATGAGAAGGAAACGCACGCGTGTTTAGATGCTGGGTTAGTCCTTCCCGCAACCGACCATGTATTGAGATGTTCACATACCTTCAACATGCTGGATGCCCGTGGCGTTATCAGCGTCACAGAACGGGTGAGTTACATTGAACGTGTGCGGCGGCTTGCACAACGTATTGCACGCGCTTACGTCACACAACGCGAAGAGATGGGACACCCGCTTATGGGACGATTCGACACAGAGGTATCTTCTGCTACAATAGATGCGGTTTCTAACCCCACCGAAGTCACTGATGATGAGACACCTAACCGCATTGAAACCGCTGGACTTCTCTTTGAAATCAGCACGGAAGAGATACCTGCAAGTTATGTCCCACCTGCCCTTGAACAACTCAGCAAAATCGCAACTGATTCCCTCACAGAACACAGAATTCCGTTTGGAGAAATTCAGACGTTTGGTACACCACGGCGTATCACACTTGCTATCAAAGACATCAAAACATTACAGGAAAGTCAAGAGACAGAAATCGTCGGACCGCCCAAAAGCATCGCTTACGATGAAAATGGCGAACCGACAAAAGCAGCCATCGGTTTTGCAAAATCACAAGGCGTTGAAATCTCCGACCTACGCATCGTTGAAACTGAACGTGGAGAATATATCGCTGCCTCCAAACTTGAAAAGGGAATATCAACGCGTGAACTGTTAGAAACACTCCTTCCCGAATGGGTTGAGGCGCTCCGTTTTCCGAAAACGATGCGATGGGAAACAAACACTGAAGAACCGAGCTCTTATGCCCGATTTGCCCGCCCTATCCGATGGCTTGTCGCATTGCTTGGCGATAAAGTTGTCAACTGTGTTTACGGTGCAGCGCACGCTGGACGTATTACTTATGGACATCGCTCCTTGCATCCCGACCCAATAACGTTGGCATCGGCAGACTTAGATACCTATATTCAGAAATTGCACGCTGTGGGTGTCATCGTTTGTCCAAATGAACGCCGGGATACCATAGAAAAACAGGTGCGAACCGTTTTTGAAACCGAAGAGTGTCTCCCCAAATTAGATGAAGAATTGTTGGATACGGTCAATTACCTCGTAGAAAATCCGGAACCGATTGTTGGCAATTTTAGTGAGTCGCATCTGGAAATACCTACTGAAGTGCTGATTACCGCAATGAAAAAGCATCAACGCTATTTTCCGATGTGGAAAAGTGAAACCGAACTTGCTGCAAAATTCATTACGATTTCTAACGGTACAGACGGCAATATTGATGGTGTTCGGCACGGAAACGAACGGGTTTTACATGCCCGACTCAATGATGCTGAGTTCTTCTATAGTGAGGATCAAAAGACAACTCTCGCTGATAAAGTAGAACGTTTAGGTGCAGTCGTCTTTCACGCAAAACTCGGTTCGCTCTTGGATAAAGCAGAGCGGATAAAGGCATTAGTTAAGTTTATTGGCACAGAATTGAAGTTGGCAGAGACAACTACGCAATACACCGAACGTGCGGCATGGCTCTGTAAGGCAGATTTAACCACACACATGGTCATTGAGTTTCCATCATTACAGGGGATTACGGGTAGGTATTACGCCAAAAACTCTGGTGAACTCGAAGCCGTTGCTACTGCTGTTGCTGAGCATTATCAACCGCTTGGTGCAGATACGCCACTGCCCGAAACCGAAGTCGGCGCGATCCTTGCTATCGCTGACAAACTCGACACCATCGTCGGATACTTCGGCATAGAGGAACGTCCCACGGGTTCGCAAGACCCATACTCTTTACGGCGGCATGCACTCGGGACAATTCGCATCCTTCAAGATCGGCAGTTATCACTCTCTTTAGATGCAGTTGTCCAAAAGGCAATCTCTTTATACGAGGTAGAATTGGTTGACGATACAGAAATCAGCGTACTGAATTTTATCAGAGAACGTCTGAGGGTTATCCTGCAAACACAGGAATACACACCCGATCTTGCTGATGCAATCTTGGCAGTCGGTGATGTTGACATTGTGGATATTCTCAAACGTGCCAGCGCACTTGCTGATTTTCGCTTGACACCCAATTTTGAGGCAGTATATAATGCACTCAATCGGGTATTAAGGATCTTACCTGAAGATGCACCGGAAACGGTGGATGCTGCACTACTAAAAGACGATGCTGAAAAAGAACTAAACGCTTGCGTTACCAAATCAGAGCCTGATTTTGAGAAAAGCATTCAGGAACGCACGTATTCAAATTTATTGCAACAGTTAGCAGGACTACAACCCGTGATAGACAAGTTTTTTGACGATGTCCTTGTAATGGCAGAAGATGCTGACCTACGCAGAAATAGATTAGCACTATTAAGCCGTATAGCGAAATCTGTCTATGCTGTAGCCGATCTGACGAAATTGGTAATTGCGGGAGAGTAGACGCAATTTTATGTTGTTGAGGCAATATTCTATGAAACAATTTTCTATTATCTGTATCTTTCTCTTCAGTCTTGCCTTTCTCATCGGATGTGGCGAAAAAGAAGACAAATCGATTCTCTCAGCACGGAAAGCAATCGTTCAAGGAGATTTGGCTACAGCAGAGTCTGCTGTCCAAAAATCGCTCACCAACGATTCGGAGAATCAGGAAGCAGTGTACCTCAACCGTTTTCTGCAGTTGCGAAATAGCACAGATGTGAACAGTTGGCATCAAGCCATCACACAAGCATTGACGCATCTTGAGACATTAAATGCCGATATTAACGTAATTTCAGTCCTTGAAGACCCTGATTCAGACGAGCTCAATCAACAGGAACGCTTTATCCGATCACGGAACTCAATTTCAGGATTGCTTGCCACTGCACTCGCAACGGCAGTTGAAAAACAACCCGCACTGCTGTTGGATTTAGCAAAGAGATCAGATGCCGTTGTTGTCACAGGGTTATTAGAGGCACAAAAATGTTATCAACCGGCAGTCCTCCAATCGGTAGAACAACTTTTGCGTCAACTACGCAGTGAAACAGAAGGTGTTAACCTTACGTCCCTGTTAAAAAATGCCACCCAACACCAAGACCCGCAAATTAGAAAGGCAGCGGTACGAGAATTAGGCACACTACAAAACATTGAACACCTTCCAACATATCAATTAATTCTCACCAAAACGGACGAAGCACCGGAAGTCGCTTATAGTGCTATCGTTGCCGTAGGTGCACTCTGCCAACCCAAATTTCAACCAAATCCCGAAATAGTCCCAATTCTTCAACTTGCTACAAGAAATAACAACGCGCAAGTACGAATGCATGCAGCGAAACTGCTTGGCAAAC
Source organism: Candidatus Poribacteria bacterium (assembly GCA_965219695.1). Lineage (GTDB taxonomy): Bacteria > Poribacteria > WGA-4E > WGA-4E > WGA-3G > MSPOR6. The sequence continues at coordinate 358,997 of CBDCOJ010000032.1, forward strand.
TTCAAGTGGAAGAGGCTATTGATGACTTGGTAAAGCTCTTAGCAGATTCCAATGCTTATGTCAAAGACACTGCTATAGATGCGCTTAACAGGATCGGCATGCCAGCAGTTGAAACGCTTTTGACTGTTCTCAAAACAGACGCAAACAACATTATCCCAGATATAGATGACGGTTTTTCCGAGCAATACCGATATATAGCAAGCGCGTATATTGACGATTCCTGGATGAAAAAATACCGCTTGAGAGCACAATCTGCAGCCATTGATGCTTTGGGAAGACTCAGAGCAGAAACAGCGGTTGTGTCTCTTATTCAACTCTTGGCAAATGAGGATTTAAAGGGGGCAGCAAGCACCGCTTTAACTTCAATGCGAGGTGTTGCGGTGCCAGCACTTTTAGACGCTTTGCGAACGGGTGAATACCGTGTGCAGTTAGAATCCGCAAACGTGTTGAGTAGCATAGGTGATCGGCGTGCTATAGAACCGTTTATAGATGTCTTAACGGGTGATGCTAACAAAGAGGTTAAGGCTATTGCTGCAAAAGGACTGGGAAATATGAGGGCACGCGGTCCAAATAATGCAGCTGTTACCGAACTTACCGCTGCACTTGAATTGGACGATACAACAGTCACACAAGCAGCGGAGGCACTCGGCAAAATTAATGTCTCTGATGAAGAAACGATCCGAAAATTGATTGCAATTTCAATGGATAAACTACGTCGAGAAACGGTCAGGTCAGCTGCTATCAACGCCTTGTGGCAGTTGAAACCTGAAAATGCTACGCAGCCGATGTTGTTACTCATGCTGAGTGACGAAACGAGCGCTGTCATTCGAGCAAACGCTGTCAAGGTGCTCAGTCGTATTAAAGACACGGAGACTCTTCCCGTGCTTTTCTGGGTCTTGTCAATGCAGTATGATGACATATCAGATTTTCAGCGTCACATGAAAAGGAAATATAAAACCCTTGACGCGCTGAGATCACATCTTGACTCCCTGAATATTGAATGGACAGCAGATTATCCGCGTTCTAATTATCGGATATGGGGTGAACTTAAACCCATTCCCAGTCTTGTTCGGAGTGAAGTCGCACGTTCGCTCGGTATTTTCAAAGACGATGCCGTCGTTGAACCACTTGTTAATGCATTAGCAGATGATCAACGGGCAACGGTTCGGCGCAGTGCCGCATGGGCACTCGGCAGAGTCGGTGGTGACATGGCTGTTGACACACTGATTACCGCCCTAAAAAAGGACAAACAGGGTGTTGTGCGCCAAGAAGCAGCCATCGCCTTAGGAACAATCAAATCACAGAAAAGTGTTGAACCTTTACTGGATATAATCAGAACGGATAAGTATGAAACCGCACGGCTTGAAGCAACGAAAGCATTGCGCGAAATAAGTCCTGCTCTGGCTGATAAAGGTCTGGTTGACATCGTTAAAAAAGGGCGTGGCAGTTTTGAGGACGGTCATGAAGTCCAATCTGTTCAAAATGAGGTCATCGGCGCACTTGTAAAAGATGGAAATGAAACCACAACCGATTTACTGCTTGATGCACTCAAAGCCGCTAATGACGAATGGACTCGCTGGGCAATTGTTTATATGCTCGGTGTCATCCATAAGACTTCAGCGTTAGACACCATGCTTGCCGAGTTGAAAAGTCCGAGTTATGTTATCCGCAAAGAGGCTGTTACCCGACTCGGAGGCTTTAAAGACCGAAAGACAGTGGAACCTTTAATCGCTATCCTTGAAAATCGAGAAGAATCGATATCTATCCGTGCTGCTGCAGCTGCCTCGTTAAACGCCCTTCGCGACGAACGCGCAGCACCCGTACTCCGCGAAGCACTTAACGATGAAAACAGTGCTGTGCGCTTACAAGCTGTTGCCGCTTTGGGAAGTATAAAAGATGCGAAAGCGGTGCCTAAACTGAGCGAAATGGTTGAAAATCAGTTAGAAACGGATGTTATCCGCGCTGCGGCTGTTGCCGCACTTGGCAACATTGGTGATAAAGCCTCAGAAGACCTCTTTATCCGCGCGCTTGATGTCCGAATCGGTAATATCTCTAATAATGCAATCACAGCACTCGGGAAATTAGAAAGCAAAAAAGTCGTTCCCCGTCTTATTGCAATCTTGGAAGATAAACGGATTCCTTTAGATGCCAGCACCGCTGTATTGGCAAACGCCTCACCTCGCATAAAAGCGGCGGTAGCACTTGGGGCAATTGAGGGAACAGAGGCGGCGAACGCGCTTGCTAATCGTATCGTTGACGCAACGGAATATATTGTTGCACTTGAAGATGCAGCAAACAGACGCAATTTGGCACTTAACGATAGGAAAAGGAACTGGAGTTGGGAAGTTATCGTCGGTGCTGCGAAAAAACTTAACCTACCTGAGTTCATCGGAGAAAAAATGCAAACCCGTACAGATGACAAATGGGAAGGAAATCCAATCAGAAATGCTGCGTCCGTTGCATTAGCACGTACTCGGTCACTTAATGTTTCAGAATTGAGGGAAGCACTCGCGGACCCAGTTGTTGATACGCGAAAAGATACGGCACGGAAAATTGGAGAAACGGGAACAACTGCATTAATCCCCGATCTTATTCTCGTTGCAAACGGAGAAAATGAGGACAATAAAGATGTCCGAAGATTAGCAACGCAAGCTTTAGGTGAACTTGCAGATGTTGCAACAACTGATCCTCTTACTGAAGTCATGAATAACGATGAAAATCATATTGAAATCCGCAGGGACGCAGCACGCGCACTCGGCAAAATCGCTACCGACAAAGCGGTTGCAGCACTCGTTGCAAAACTCACCGAATTGCATGCTGAACAAACAGAACGGGCATTCCGTGCTGATCTGATCAGAGCACTCGGAGATGCAGAAAACGATAGTTCGACACAGATTTTGGAAACAGTTTTAGAAGACGCAGATGCGGATATCCATTTCTTAGCGGCATCGGCGTTGTTTGAAATTACTGGCAATGGTTACGGTTATGATCGGTTATAGCCTAAATAAAACAGGTAGGCGCGATTTGCTTCTTGTGGGAGGGTTTCTAACCCCGATACGAATTAAGCCTACAATGACATGTAGTTATAGGTTTTACAACAGAACTAAAATTTTCAACAAGGAGACTTTTATGGCATTTTTTGAATTACGACAATATCGAACGCAACCCGGACAACGCGACAATTGGGTCAAATACATGGAAGAAACCGTCATCCCATACCAGATTTCTAAAGGAATGGTCGTCATCGGTAGTTTTATCGGTGAAGAAGAGGATGACCTCTATGTCTGGATCCGTAGGTTTGAAAGCGAGGAACAACGGGAACAACTCTACGCGGCGGTTTATGAAGATGACCGATGGGTAAACGAGATCTCACCGCGCGTCGGTGAACTCATTGACAGATCAAAAATCGTTGTTACACGTATGGAACCGACCTCGCGCTCGCCTCATCAATAATAAGATGGAGATGGTTTTATGAACGCTGAAGAAAAATATCTGTTTGACCTGTGGGGATATGTGAATATAGAAGGTGTTTTGGAGAGGGAAGAACTTGCTGGGCTAAACGCTTTGATTGACGCGCAAGACTACCCTGATCCCGCAGATGATAATATCCATTCACAACGATTCGGTGGCTTCTTAAGTTGGGAGAACGATGCGTTTCGAAAACTGCTAAATCACCCACGCATTATGCCGTGTTTAGCAGAGATTGTTGGTCCAAAATTCCGCCTTGATCATGTTTACGGTATCTTGATGATAGAGGGGAATCCAGGTGGAACACTTCACGGCGGCGGCACGCCTTACGATCCATCACAATATTACGTCTTCCGTAATGATCGGATGTATAACGGTTTGACCGTTGTCTCGTGGGCATTGACAGACATGCTGCCAGGAGATGGCGGTTTCTGCTGTATTCCCGGCAGCCATAAAAGCAACTATCCGTGTCCACCGCAGTTCCGACCCGTAGTGGAAAACAAAACCTGTATGGCACCAGTGCATCAGAAGGCAGGCGATGTCGTTATCTTCACGGAAGCGTTGACACACGGCACACTTCCATGGACTGCAACGCATCAACGCCGCTCAATTCTGTTTAAGTATTCTCCAGGACATGCTTCATGGGGACAAGGTAGATATGACGATGCACTCCGCGACATGATGAAGGATGAAGATCAGAAGTTGATGCTTGAGCCACCTTACGTTGCGCACCGTAAACCTGTTGTTTAGGATACTATGTAGTGATGCTATTCTCAATCGCGTCTACCAATCTGCCGCCACAATAGAAATGGATTGCATGGAACAACCAACAAGTAGCGTATATTCTGGTCTGCAATAGTGGGACATGTTTTATGAAAAAAGCACTTCAAATCGTTATTGTATTTGTTATATTTAGTTTGATCCCAAGTTGTATACCCACAGTGGAAAACTCACTTACAGCACAACCACACTTCAGACAAGTTTGGTGGGGCAACACAAAAGAGACGATTATTTTCAAAGAAAAAGGAAAACCTGTCCACGAAAACAGAGGCGGATCGTTAGTATACAAAACTCGATACAACGATGTTCCTGTCTTACTCGTTTATTGCTTTAGCAACCACAGTGGGATTTACCGCCTCAGAGCAGCAGGATATTTGACACTTCAATCAAAAGAGTTAGACAACCCTGATCGCGTGTTTCGTAAAGAATTGCTAAACACACATGGCGAACCTACAAAAACCTTGGAAGATGGAGGCATGCTTTGGCTTGGTAAAGAGTCGGTTGTCTATACAAATACTTATCCTGACGCGACAGGTTCAAGTACTCGTTTGAGTGTGAGGAGAACGCCCGGGTCAATTCTTCCTGAGCTAAAGTCTCATCATACCTCGCGATGGCATTTGATTGCGGGGTACATTGACAGGGATTTCTACGAAGAAATGGGGAACATTAAGGACAAACGTCGCCTCTATGCAGAACTCACTTATTATGAACAAATTTTCTTTGGCATGTTCAGGCGTTTGCAGAGGCCGTAGCACAAGGTGAGGTTGAGCAAACTGAAAACTGACAACCAGTTTACCAATCCGCAACGCTACCGTCGGTGTCATAATAATATTCGCCACCAAGTTCTTCAGGATAGGTATCAAGCGTCTGTTCCGCTTCTTGTTCATTGATTTCAAATCCGAGTCCTGGGTTTGTTGGCAACGCAATGTGACCATCTGTGACCTGCCAATCCTCAGTGAATAGACCGTCACCTAATCCAGCATCAATTTGCTCTTGGACGAGGAAATTTGGCACAACAGCATCAACATGAAGGGAGGCAGAAAAAGCAACAGGTCCAATCGCACAATGCGGTGCGATATGCATATAGTAAACCTCCGCCATATTAGCGATTTTCTTAAGTTCGGTGATACCACCAGCGTGAGAGGTGTCAGGTTGTAGATAAGCAGCCGCCTGTTTCTCAAAAACCTCGCGAAATCCCCACCGTGTTAGCAGACGTTCACCTGTAGCGATTGGAAACGAAACGTGGTCGGACACTAATTTGAGAGCGTCAACGTTCTCTTGTGGAACAGGTTCCTCAACAAACATGGGACGCATACCTTTGAGTTCATGGCAAATTTCAATTGCGAGGGCAGGTGTCATCTTACCGTGAAAATCAAAGGCAAGTTCAACATCGGGACCGACCCATTCGCGCATCAGATAGGCACGCTTAACAAAAGCATCAATTATCGCAGGAGGTTCATGACCGCGCCATTTACCACCAGGACCACTTTTAAACGCTGTGTACCCTCCTTTCTGTTGTAAAAAATCGAGTCGTTCTTTTGCGGAGGCTTTTCCTTCGTCAGTTAGGCTCCCGATGCCCCAATGTGCATAAACGCGGATACGGTCACGCACAGCACCCCCTAAGAGGTGATACGTTGGCACATCATAAAATTTGCCTGCAATATCCCACAATGCCTGATCAATTCCAGATAGGGCAGACATCAAGATATTACCGCCTCGGAAGAATGCAGATCGGTAAACATGCTGCCAATGATGTTCAATACGTAATGGGTCTTTACCAATAAAATAGTCGGCAAGTTCTTCAACTGCCGCCCATGTGCTTTTCGGTTTACCTTCAAGTGTTGTTTCACCCCATCCAACGATGCCGGTGTCAGTCGTAATCTTTACAAGCCGCATCCGGCGACGTGGATAGAATTGTTCAATAGTTGCAATTTTCATTAGCATATCCTTACAAATGAATTTATTGAGTTCCAGAAAAACCAATTACACAGATTTTATGAAATTTTGAACTCATATTATGTTGAATATAAGAGGCGCAATGAATTGCGCGACTACAAACGCGTTTTTTGTTAATGAAAAGTCATCATTCAGAAATGGTATGATAGCCAACAATTAGCCACTAAATTATAGGAGAAATTATGCCTTCACGCCCCAATGTTCTTTTCATGATTGCCGATGACCATCGGTGGGATGCCATTGCAGGTATGGGTGACCCAACCGTCAAAACACCAACAATGGATTCACTGATGGAACGCGGGACAAACTTCCGACAAACTCATATTATGGGTTCGCTTTCGGGAGCAGTTTGTGTTCCGAGTCGCGCCGCTGTTCTTACAAGTGCAGGTCTATTCCGAAGCGGTGCAAACCAGATTAACCGAGATTATGCTGTCTGGCCCCAGGTGATGCGTCAAGCAGGTTATCACACATTTTTTAGTGGTAAGTGGCATAATGACAGGCAAACGTTTGCGGATAGCTTTGACGACGGCGCCAAAATTTTCTTCGGTGGCATGGGCAATCAATACAAAGTACCTGTTTTCGATTTTGACCCGACAGGTGCTTATCCGAAAGATGCCAGGTATATTGGTGATAAGTTTTCTTCTACTTTATTTACAGATTCTGCCGTGGAATTTATAGAAAACTACGACCAAACAGATCCATTTTTTCTCTATCTCTCCTTTACTTCACCGCATGATCCTCGGACGCCGCCAGGTGAATACGCGACGATGTATAAACCTGAAGAGGTCCCTGTTCCAGAAAACTTCCTGCCTGAACACCCATTTGACAATGGAGAGATGCGAATTCGTGACGAAGTTCTGGCAGAATTTCCACGCACCCCTGAAATCGTCCAACGACATATTGCGGATTACTACGGTATGATTACCAGCCAAGATGCCGAAATGGGACGTGTTATCCAAACGTTAGAGGAAAAAGGACATCTGGATAATACTATTGTGATTTATACTGCTGACCACGGACTCGCTGTCGGGCAACACGGATTGCTCGGTAAACAGAATCTCTATAGTCATAGTATCCGTGTGCCTTCCATATTTGCCGGGCCCGGAATTCCCGAAGGTGTTACAGTAGACGCTCTGACCTATCTTTACGATGTATTTCCCACTGTGTGCGACCTAACCGAGGTTGATTGCCCGGATACAGTAGAAGGTAGCAGCTTAGTCCCGTTGATGGAAGGTTGTGTTGATAAAGTTCGCGATACGGTTTTTGCCGCGTACAAAGATATCCATCGCACTATCAGTGATGGTCGTTGGAAACTCATCCGATATTATGTCTCTAAAGAGACCGGTAAAGGCACAGATTTCCTCCAACTATTTGACCTTGAAAACGATCCGTGGGAAACAAATAATCTTGCCGATGTTTCCGAGCATGCTGAACGCATTAATTCATTGGCTACTGAGCTGAAAAGATGGCAAAACGAAACCGATGATTTTATGAAAGATGTACCGATTTTGCTTGGGTAGTAGACACCCTGTATCTTGTGGGAGGGCTTTGTAACCCCGATTTCTTTTACATCGGCGTTGAAAACGCCTCCTACAAGAGATGAATTTTCAATGAAGGAAACTCAACAATCTTGGAAATCCTATAATCCTGAGAATCCTGGTTCAGACAACATACACAACTCAAACCCATTTAATCTGACCTCCGTCCACTTGGACAAGTAGAAGAAAAGAGTCTATTTTTGCTCATGGAGAGAGTTCGTCTGAAAGTTCGATTTCTGTAGGAGCGATCTCCGAATCGCGACAAACCTCACTGATAGTCGGGAATCGGAGTTCCCTCCTACATCGGGAATCGAAGTTCCCTCCTACATCTGTGTTTAGGTGTGTTGCGACATAGTTAGCAGCTTCTCGCCAAGCCGTTTATCTTCAATTCAAGGCATTAGCAATGATCACAAGGTCCAAAATGTTCACAACACCATCAAAGTTCAAATCAAATTTCAAATCGGAGTCTATTGAATTGCCAAAAGCGTTTGCAACGATCACAAGGTCCAAAATGTTCACAACACCATCAAAGTTCAAATCCTCACGAGGTGTATTTACCATTTTTTCTAATTCTTCCCAAAACTCAACATTTGAAGAGGTACGATGCAGTATAGAAATCGCTTGTTCTATTTCAAGATGATGCTCAAAATAATACCGGATTGTCGGAACCACGTCCAGTTGTTTATACGTCTTAATATGTAGATTCAATATTTCCAGTTCTTGTGCTTTATATCTGTCCCCCAAAAATGCAAAGGTACCGCTATAAGCAAGGGACCATTGCGAAAATAAGAAATCACTTATCGGGTGCGGATCCCCGTAACCCGCATTGTCCCCGGTCCCATAAAAAGCGACATAGGGAGATGTCCCCGCGTGAATAAATTCGCCAGAAAAAACAATATCTGGCATTGATGCAATGAGTTCTTCATGTAAAAGCATATTTCCTTGAATAGGCGTCAATCCATCAATAGGCGCGTGATTTCGGATATAGTAATTAAGATCAAGATGGATAGCATCAATGTTATATGTCTCTTGCACGTTTTTCAATAATTGTACGTAATATTCTCTATAACTTGAAGCTGCAGCATTGATATAGGCGGGGCCTCCCAGTTCCAATTCCCATCCCAGTATGTTTCCATCGCTATCTCGATAGAAATAGGGTTCCCACTCAGCGTAACGCGGGTGGTCTTGATCAACAAACGGAAAACCTTCATAGACCATTACCCTAAACCCACGAGCCTTTGCCTCAGATACAAACGCCCCGAAGTGTTCTTGTCTCCAACCGCCGCGACAGTAAATTAACACATTTTGCGGATTGATCTGTTGTGGTAAAAAATCTAACATTCTAATGTAGTTACGTTTCAGTGAGCAATACATAACAACGAGTTGAATATCTTTAACCCACGCGGGCGGACGAGCGACCCGGGATGCATTTCGTTGTATCATCCCTTGACGATACCTTTCCGCAGGGACCTGCCAATCGCCGCTATATGTATTAAACCTCCAAATCGCCGAAGTAATATGTTGATGATCTTTAAAAGGAAGAAAATTGTGTGTATTGAAAGCAATACCGAAGGTATTTGACTTTCTCCCTGGCCACTGACCGAGTGCTTTAAATTGATCTGTTTCATCCTCACTCATCACAAAACATCCGCCCAATGTTCCTTGCGCGACGGCAAGAGGGGCTTGCCATAGAGCACCCGGATAGGTCCAATATAAATTATCCGCGTTTTCAGATTTTATTATTTTTCCGCCGCGCCCTGGCACAATCAGAGATACCTTATCATAATCTAAATTTCCGACCCCCCATCTGATAGTAGAAACCCCCGTTTGATCAGAAAAACCCTCTTGTCTAATTATTAAATCTCCAGTGAGCACATCAATAACCACCCACATAATAAGTGTACTCTGATGTCTCCGAGCCGTCAGTTTTATTGCTAAGGCTGAAATCTTTTCAACTTTCAAGGAATCAGCACCTCTTACTTCCCACTCATGGAACCCACGCATCCCTGAAAGTTCTCCATATTGACGGCTCAGTGGAATTGTCTCTCTTCCTGAACCTGAAAGTGTATAAGTTTCTTGAGTGAGTTTGTTATGCAAGTGTATGATGATACCATTTTTAAACCGCACCTGATAGCGATCCGTCTCAGCAAAAATATCACCCTCTTCGTCAACCACAAGTGTATTAGAATAGCCATCACCGACAAAAACAAACAGCAACACAACAATCGCAATTACCAACCTCTGCATTTTAATTCTTTCCTCTATTTAGTCTACATTTGTTTTCGGCTTGAAAACCACATTAGCCCTCTCTTGAAAAGTGAATAGTGCTATTTCCATGAACACCTACAATCAGGCAATTGTTTTCTTTGCTACCCGATACTGAACACATTCCCAATTGCCACCAAACGCGCAGCTTGTTCAGCAGTATCGGCAATCAGTTGCGGCGCATCTGCAACAGCATCCTCAAGCGCCATCGGTGCTTGCACAATGCCCAACATCGCATCAATGCCAGCGTCATACACGGCATCGGCACCCTCACCGATACCACCTGCAATTGCAATAACAGGTATATTGTCTGCTTTGGCTACCTTCGCTACGCCAATAGGAGTCTTCCCGAACGCGGTCTGAAAATCCAATTGCCCCTCACCTGTGAAGACGAGAGATGCACTTTTCATTCGATCCTTGAGTTTAACAGTGTCAATCATAATGTCAACGCCAAGTCTCAATTCAGCATTGAGAAATGCCATCAGTCCAGCACCTAAACCGCCCGCAGCCCCCGCACCGGGAATATCGTTAAAAGATTGTTCAAAAGTGCGCTCCAAAACCTTATCAAAATGAGCGAGATGAGAATCCAGCGTTTTTACCATCTCAGGAGTTGCGCCCTTTTGTGGACCATAAACGTGTGATGCGCCCTCTGGACCGGTTAACGGATTGTTGACGTCGCAAGCCACAACCGTTTCTGTTTCCGCAATTGCGGGATGTAGACCTGTTATATCTACTGATTCTAATTCGCTCAGTCCACTACCACCGCGTTCAATTGGGTTTCTGCTCACATTCAATAATTTTACACCGAGTGCCTCAGCCATTCCAGCACCACCATCATTTGTCGCACTTCCACCAATACCGATGATTAAGCGTCTGCACCCGGATTCCAAAGCAGCACGGATAAGTTGTCCAGTGCCGTAGGTAGTCGTCAGTAGTGGATTCCGTTTATCAGGTGGAACAAGTGTCAGTCCAGAGGCAGATGCCATCTCAATGACTGCAGTTTCTCCATCTGCAAGTATACCAAATTGTGCGTCAACCTCATTTCCAAGAGGGGCCAGCACGCGTTGTGTTTGAATATGTCCACCAGTTGCATCAACAAGGGATTGCACAGTGCCTTCACCGCCATCTGCCATCGGAATTTTCTCTATCACCGCATCTGGAAAAACACGGCGAAGTCCTTTCTCAATAGCGTTCGCTGCTTCCAGTGCTGTGACGCTTCCCTTGAATGAATCAGGCGCAACTACGATTTTCATAATATGGAGTTTAGCATAAGCAGGGCAATTAATCAAGTTCAGGTTTGGTTATTTCAGAGCCATTCAATTGTCGAGTTTCCCATTTAATTATATTGTAGGAGGGAACTCCGGGGAATGCCAAAAGGCATTCATACCCGGGAACGCCTAAACGGCGTTCATACTGTTGATTTCTTGATTTGGATTCCCGACTATCATGGCGTTTTGTCGCGATTCGGAGATCGCTCCTACAAGAAGAAATCTATGTAGCCTGTGCGATTATTGGAGAATTGAATGGCTCTGTTGGTTATTTATAAGGTTGTAGTCAGAAAAACGGTGATGTGTTATACTTTGCTAAACTGTATTTGCTTCATATTATAAATAGGTGACACATGAGTTGGCAATTAGAAACATCGGTCTCTGATGAACAGGTTAAATTTTACAAGGAAAATGGGTATCTCACTTATGGGCGTATCTTTACAGAATCGGAGTTAGACGAACTTCGCGATTATGTAGACGCAATGATAGAAAATTTGCCTGAAGGTAGGCGCCCAGAACAGATGGATGTTCCACATTTTGAGCACCCATATCTGTTCAAATATCTCACGCATCCACGCGTATTGAAAGTTATTGAAAGGTTTGTCGGACCGGATATTGTGCTTTGGTCAAGTCATTTTATCAGCAAACGCGAAAATGATGGTATGGCAGTGCCGTGGCATCAGGACGGTGTCTATTGGGGTGAATCTCTTGATCCGATGAACGTTATTACGATGTGGCTTGCCGTTGATGAATCGAAGGTTGAAAACGGTTGTATGCGTGTGATTCCCGGAAGCCACAATTTGCGTGATCGTCGTTATGAAAAGGTGAGTCGTGACAATAACCTCTTTGGCAGCGAAGTTGTTGAGGAAGATTTAAACGAATCAAAGGCAGTAAATTTGGAGCTGGAGGTTGGTGAGTGTCATTTTCACGATGCATGGACAATCCATAATTCCAGTCCGAATATCTCCCAAAAACGGAGATGCGGTTATACAATGCGTTACATGCCAGCAGATGTTCGTTATCCCGGCGCGGAGTGGCGTCGGACACATCAAATCTATCTGTTACAGGGTGAAGATAGGACAGACGGCTTTAACACCTATGCACCTGTGCCGGAATTTTAATGCTTTGAGGAAGGAGAACTTATGTATCTTTATTTTGATGTACATTGCCACATCGGCATGACGGTATCACGCGCCCCGGTCATTGGGCAGAGTGTCGGACGGTGTCTTGCACGGATGGCTTCTGCAAATGTTATTGGTGCGATCCCGTGTCCAACAGCAGGCGGACCACAAGCGCATGGTGTATTAGACACACAGGCACAAAATGAGGTGATCGCGAATGCTTGTCGGAAGTATCCCGAACGCTTCCCTATTGGACTTGGGGTTGTGGAAGTGCGACATGAGCAAGCAGGTGTAGACGAGCTTGATAGAGCAATGTGTGACGATGGCTTAGTCGGATTTGTGTGTCATCCAGCGTTATCTGGACATTCACTCGGTGGTGAATTGTACGCGTTCCTTGAAGTCGTAGCAATGCACAACGGATTATGTCTGTTACATCAAGCAGGTTCAACACAAAATATCGCTGCGTATGCCCAACGGTTTCCGACTATCACGTTCATCATCGGGCATGTCTCAATGAACAAAGCAGGACACCTTGATGCAATTGCACACTGCGGGAAACAGGAAAATATATGGTATGACGTCGCGCAAAAGCCTGCTGGAGATGAAAGTTGGGACTTAGTACACCTTGTCAATAACCTTGGCAACGATAGGATAATGTTTGGTAGCGACCTGCCCTATTACGATTTTCGTATTGTTCAGGCGCAGATTGAAGCCGCAGACCTTGATGATGAGACGAAGGAACGGATTGCATACCAGAATGCAGTACGGTTGGTTCAACAATTCCAACCTGACTGGCTACCAACGTTAACTCCAATAACACCCCCGCAGATTTACTCTGAGGTTGAAATGTGGGATGCGAATGGTGCGAGATTAAAGTAGATAGGATAATATAGTGTTCTGTCTACACTAAAATTGCGAGTCGCGTCAGTAGTCGGGAATCGGAGTTCCCTCCTACAGAACACCCTCTTTGTAGGAGGGAACTCCGATTCCCGACCTTTACCCGCAAAATTTCGGTAGATACTCCAATAGAACTATTTGACAATCTCAACTGCACGTATCCGATGGCGGAGAACAAGGATACATGCGGCAGTTAGGGCAGCTAATAAGAGGAGTGTCAAAGACCAGTGTATATTGTAACTACTCTCCAAACCAAAGAGGGCATTTCCAAGATGATCAAAGTTCGCCCAAACAGAGACTAAAGCGACTGTACTTGTTGAAAGAACTTCCTTAAGGATGAGGTGGAGGACAGGCAGTCCAAACCAAACAGCACAGAAACCGATTGTCGCATAGCGGGAATTTGTCGTCAGCGATGAGAACAACAACATCAATAGACTTGTGATAGTGATGATGATTACCGAATAGACAATGATGGACAAGGGTAACCAGTAATTTTCTTTAAGAAAGGGTGTATCGGTTAACAACACATGCTCAAGAAACAGTAATAGTCCAGGAACCAACGTCATGCAGGCAAGTAAAGTCCCAATCACGATAAATTTCCCGATAAGGTAGTCTACCCATGAAATCGGTTTAGACAAGTAGAGCGAAAGCGTGTTGTGCTTTAGATCATTCGCAATTAACCCTGCCCCTCCGAAAATAACTATCAGCGCAATAAAAAATGCGGACTGAACCGTGTCAATTCTGAATAGAAACCCCTGAAAGAAACCGCGATCAATATCGAATTCAGTAGGCACACCCGGCAGGATATTGTAAATATAAATAAAGATTCCATAAGACAAAATGTAGATTACTGGTGGAATTGCAACAATGAGTCGGACGATTTTGCGTTGGGCGAGTAGTTTCAGTTCTGCTTTCGCAATAACCCACCACCGTGTGTGATCGCGAGGTTTCAGTGTGCCTTCCCAATGTCGATAGTCTTGTGTGTGAATAGGCATCGTTATCTCTTATAAATAGCGGTTTTTTCTATGGTATCTGTAAAAGGTCCCTGCTTTTCAGTTTTGACTTCAACAGTGATGATACCTTCGTGTGTATCGCGTTCTGGATCAGCTTCAATGAGTCTGCGCGGAATTTCTGCGCTCAGAAGTCTATCAAGACTGTTCGGTTCTTGCGCCCACCGAACATCAAATAGCCTGTCATCATAGACCTTTCGGTGTTTTTTACCTTCGCGCATGGAGTAAACTTGCACGTTGGTGGTAAAATCAGCTTCAGAAATAGTGCTAACGCCGACACTTGGACTAAGTATACTCTGGTTCCATATTAGTGGGATGCCGTTTCTATCAACCAGATAAATTTTGATGTCTAAGCGATCTACACGGGGATAGGATATGATCTGAATGCCCTCAAAATTTTGGATTTCTCCGCTTCCGCATGAAAGTAAAGCAATTACACAGATGCATATAACTATGACTTTTTGTAATTGCAATTTTATGCGAAACACGCTGATTTCTCCTTTTTTATGTAGGGCCATACCATAGAAGTTTATATCATTCATTATACTCTTTTTAGGGTATGGGTGTCAATTTTAAATATCCATAGGCATCAATTTAGTGGGTATAATGTCCGTTTAACACCATAGGCGTCAATTTAAGAAAACGTATTGAATATTATGAAACCTTCTCAACACTTTTGGTTATTGAGATTATCCACTCTTTAGTCCCGCTGAATGCCAAAAGGCATTCATAGCGTTGATTTGGTAGGGACGATAGGTTTATAGAAGAACGTTGAACACCCACTCTTTAGTCCCGTAGGGACGATATGTGGATAACAATGAAACATTCCGTCCCTACGGGACTAAAGAAGGTAGTTGGAGACAGTACTATAAACATATCGTCCCTACGGGACTGAAGACACTGCCACAACGAATTTATCCCTAAATTGACGCCTATGGTATAATGTCCGTTTAACACTGAAAGATAGGTTTTCAGTTCAAATTTCTTCTGTAGGAGGCGCAATGAATTGCGCTTGGTGAATGTGCGTATGACATTCACATTAAACGCATGCAACCTATAAAGAACTGTAAAGTAATTTTGATTTCACTATAATACTACCATCACCTGAAATGCAAAAGGGTGGTCATAGATACCACCCTTAGTATACAGAAAAGTGCCATTCAATTTTTAGCGATCATCGGTTGGCGGAAGGTTTTCATTGACTGGTTTGCGCGGAACGAAAGTTACCCGTGTTTCAACCTTAGATTTGTCTACTCTTGGCACGACATATATTACATCGTTGTTCCGATCAGAAGGATCAATCCCTGCGGAAGTCCGAATTATCGTCTTGTGGATCCAACCTTTCTTCCAACTTGTTTGGCGTGTGCCATCTGAAATGGCTGATAGCTGCTCATCCAGTGTCTTTGTTGGATCATTGATAAGTTCAAAATCAATCTTACGGGACATTCTGGAATGGCCGGGAAAAACGAATCCAGCTGGGAGATTGTGCAGTTTGGGAGATAACTGGTCTTTTACTTTGTCACCTACGTTGCTCATTCTGTCAATGACCCTTGTAGTTTCAGTATCGGTCTCATCCGGTATAGAACCGTAAGTTAACCGAATTTGCCAATTTTTCAGGTTGATGCGGCTTTTGGTTGTATTATAGATATTAATCCAGATAGTATCGCGCGATGCTGTGACTACGTCCCTAACAATAACTTTGTTTTTCACCACTTCTTTGAGAAATTCTTTTCGTAGCTCAGCACCGTCTATAGCCTTTGGTATATCATCAAATTCAATTTTTACGCCCACATCTACGTCTCTTCTCACATCTACCAATCTACCCGTAGATTTTGTTGTGATGTCCCGGATGACGAGTATCTTGGAGTGAAGGGAAGAATCTGCAGGTTTAAGCAATTCAATTGTTACACCCTTACCAGAAAGCGCTACATTCTCTATCATTCCAATAGATAGAGAATTGGCAAGTTTTTTGATTTCATTAGTGGTTAGACCTAAATGTTTGGAAAGATCTAACGTCAACGTAGCACCACCATCAACATGTGTCAGCGAAATGTCTTTCGTGATTGAAGTTTCATTAGGTTTTTGTTGTGCGCAAATTGCTATAGGAATGCACAAACCTACTATCAATAATGTAATGACACCGATTATTGGAAACGTGACTTTGGCTTTCATGGTATACATTCTCCTTCAAAGATAGTATCTCTATGTTAACATATTATACACGGTAAAATGTTTTTTTGACAACAAAAATCAAGCATCGTACCAGAGGCATTCAATTGTCGAGTTTTCCCATTTAATTGTATTGTAGGAGGGAACTCCGATTCCCGACTATCAGTGTATTTTGTCGCGATTCGGAGATCGCTCCTTCAAGAGACGTGTAAACTTATTTTTTAATCCACCATAGATGTATAAGCAAAATGCTGGACACCTGTCGTCCCGCTGGGGCTTAGGCAGAGACGTTCAATTTCAGCTTTTTTCAGTTCAAGTCGTAAAGTCGCGATTCGGAGATCGTTCTCCAAAAAGTATACCGTACGGTATACTTTTTTATACCGTGGTATACTTTTGAAAATGCCTATAACACCAGTCTACGTATAGGTTTATAGGCGTTTTTCTTGTTTTGCAATTAAATTTCATTTTTGTATTTTTTATTTATATGTAGGAACACGGTTTTTCTCTTGCTGTCCATATTTTATTTGATAAGTTTCGCGTTGTCGTCTTTGCATTTGTTTTTCCATACTCATATTATACTTGTTTTTGTGTGGTGATCAGAAGTTTTCGTGGTTTATTGGACAATAGATATCCAATATATTTCCAATAAGTTTGCCGGAAATGTTAGCGGCATATAGTCGCGAGTTGAAGCTCGGAATAGACGTCAAATGCGCTTGGCAGAATACGCGTTTGGCATTCTGCATGATTTGTCGCCTACAGGAAGAGGCTTTAAGAAAAAGCTAAAAGTAATTGGAGAACTGAATGGCTCTGGCATCGTACAAAACTATTCAAGAATGCCCTCCATGCGCGCATACACCCACGTTTTCAACTCCGGATGTGTGTGAACATAGAAGGTGCCGTCCTGAATAGCCTTATAAACATGATCTGCTACTTCCGTAGGAGACATGCCTGCCTCCATTTCAGCATGCACGTTCCGAGAAGCACCTATAGTTTGTTGTGTTTCCAATTCTGGGTTTTGTAAAGTATCTGGTCGGTTTCGGGCAGAGTCCAAGATACCTGTTCGTACCCAACCAGGACACAACACATGCACCTGAATCTGTGATCCTTTTTGTGCCAATTCATCAGCAAGGGTTTCAGAAAGCGAAACAACACCGTGTTTGCTCACTTTATAGATGCCTTCGCCTGGACCTCGCACCAACCCAAGAATCGAAGCGGTGTTTACAATATGGCACTCAGTCTCTTGTGCCAGCATACGCGGAACAAACGCACGTATGCCGTGAATCACACCCCATAGGTTAACGCCTAACACCCATTCCCAATCGGCAATGGAATGTTCCCAAATAGGACGGCTGCAAACGACACCTGCATTGTTGCAGAGGATATGTACTGCCCCAAAAGCCTCCAACGTCCGCTCTGCAAGATTTTCAACATCTTCAGCATTTGAGACATCCGTTTTCACAGCAAGCACAGTTGCACTTTTAGCACGCAGGTCTGCCACAAGTTTAGCTAACGGTTGTTCTTCAATATCTGCAAGGACAACTGTCATGCCCTCCGCAGCGAACCGTTCTGCCATACCGCGTCCGATACCACTCGCTGCGCCAGTAATCACTGCAACACTTTTCATTCAAATCTCCGCTTGGCGTTGCTGATGGTATTCTTCTAAAGCACGGTTTGCATTTACAATTGTCTCTAATTTTTCAACGAGTGCATCAATATGTTTGCCCGGAAAGGCAAAGTAGAAATCGTCATCAGAGAGTGCCGTATAGACGCGGTTGCCGATGCATCCCAAACTACTTGCCCCTTTATCAGACTGTATAACAGCAGGTATCACAGCACACGTCGGTCTACCCATTACACCGTTTTCAGCACCGATTCCCGCAGCGGTGGCGGCTTCAGCCAAGAGCATTATCTGCTTCGGTGTGCCAGAGACGAGAACAACATCAGGTATGTCAGTTATGTCTGCTAAAGGCGCGTAGACTGCATTCTGAAACGGATTATCTCGCCGAGGAATACCGGGCACCTCGTCCATACTAATATAGCCGAGTTCACCCATCAGTCCGAGGGTGTTTTCCAGTTCTTCCATTTGTGCGTCCGGGAGTTCAACGTTGTGTGTATAACACCCAATCGGACAGTTATAGTGGTCGGATGCTTCCGTATAAAAAGTTTTACCTTCCGATGCGCGCTTCCAATAGGTGCATCCAGATGCTTCGGCTTTTTCCACACGGGAAACGTCTTCCGGTTGTGATTCGTGAAACGTTACCGCAATAGGCGCCGTACCCAAATCAAGTAACTCTTGTAATTGTTCTGACATATCTTCTCCTTTGTTGTGACCTTTAGAATTAACAGGACATTTTGTTCTGTGAATCAACGCTGAATGCGCTTGGCAGAATACGCGTTTGGCATTCAGCGTTGATTCACAGAAAATGTGTATCTTTAATTTTAAAGTTCACTATATTAGACCAAATTAAATTAACGGAAATCACCTTGTTTTAGTCTTGGTCGGTGTAAGCGCGTTTTGTAAACGCTCTTACTTTGGGTAATAAATCGGGGTTACAAACCCCTCCAACAAGAAAATCAGGGAATAAATCGACGCATAAAGTTGTGCAGAAAAGTTGAGAAATGTTCTACCGATCTTCGCCGTAATCTGGTTCTTTTGCCGGGCGAATTACCCATTCTTCAAAAACAGACTTGAAAGATTTTGCTTTGTCACCAAAATGGAGATACTGGAGGCTCTTCACAGGAACCGATGTCTCACCGTAGATTGGAGAGCGTCCGTATAGTTTATTGCCTTTGACACTGAGTGGTTCAAAAATCAGGATCGGATTATGGATCAAAGCGAAGCGTACCTCAGACTGAGTTGTTTTGGAATCTTGGTTTTCAGTTTTCGTAGGAGGTTTCTGTTGTGCATCAGAACCTTTTACATCGCTTGCTGTTTCTTTTGTTGATTGATCAGGGTTATTAACGCTTATATCAATAATTCGAGCCACCCGATTAATGGGAATAAAAACCTTCTTCAAATTTGATTCAAACTGAATTATCTGCCCGTTAATACTTATTAAGTTGCCTCGTTTTAAATCACCATTGTTTGCCACAAGAATATGATTCGGTGGATTGTCTCGGTTGAAACGTGGCACGGTTAAAGCGCGCTCTAATTTTACATCTAACTCCTCAGTTTTCGTTTCGAGTGGATCATACAAGACTTCAATCCCGCGCTTAAGGACAACAGCAGCATCGTTTGCAGCGAAGTCTCCCCCAACTACAACAACTTTCGGATTTTCCCCAAGTTTTTCGTTATTCACTATTATTCTTGTTTCACCATCTTCGGTTCTCTGCATCATAGCTTCCAAAATTTGCCCATCTTCTAAAATTATACGGTGTTTATTTCCGCCTGTAATGGTAATCGGATTTCGGTTTTCCTTTCGACCGTGCGTTTTGCTACGTGTGAACTCAATACCTTTCATGTGTGTTGAGTCCATGCGCGTCGTGCTGATAAAAGGGGATCGGAAATTAATAGAGGTTTTATCGTAAGACAAGACCTGACATGGGATGACTTCTCCGTTTTTTAGATGCAACAGATGGGGATACATCTTTATATCAAAAGACTGTAGTCTTGAAACATGTTTATTATTACGTTCTATGCGAGCAGATCGGTTGTTTGCGAGGCGTACTGGTTCCAACGCTCCGATAGCCTGCCATCGGATATTTGATGCATCGTCGCCTTTAAAATGAATGTGACCACGTAAACTGCCTGATGGAAAAAACATTTTATCATAATCATCTACCGGTTTTTTAGTTTTAACTTTAGACTCAAACCGAAGTTGTGAAGCACCCGCGAGTGAGCAGGTTATCGGTTCTTCAGCAAATGTAGTCTGGAGTACAATGCTATCCAAGTTTAGTTGCATCACTTGTCCATGCACAACAGACCCGTCAATGTATGTTAATGTCATATAATCGTCGATTGTTGCCAATGTCCTCCCCGGCTGCACAACACGGTCAATCTGTTGTAGGTTGATATCCCGTCGTGTTCCATCTGTGTCAAGGACATAACCTTTGTTTTTCTGGACAAACAATTTGCCGTAAAAAACTTCTCCGTTCATCATGTGGATTCGCGGTTTGGAGAAGTCAACTTGCTGGCTTTTAAGTCCGGCAGGTTGCCGATAGACCCTTAATCGTCGGACTGTCAGATTTTGTCCTCGGTTAAAAATATAGATTCCGGGTGTTTCAAGAGTTGGCTGAACACCAGTCAGTTCTAAGAGTAGATTGCCATTTAAGTCAGAGATTTTTAGCATGCCAAGGTCTTGATCATAAGCGAGTCGCAAACGGAAGTCGCGACGATCATCCTCAACTGGCATTATATCTTCGAATAGTTGGCCTTGAACGACAACCAGTTCGTTAGTCCATGTTTCTATTCTTAGTGTTTGGTACAGGTTTTTACCGAAGGCAAGAACAAAGCCAGGTGGGGCTGTATTGGATGCGAATTCAAGATCAATTTCAAAACGTTTTGGCCATTTAAAAGCATAGAATATCTCGGTCTTAACTTGATCTGTGGATGGATGTCCACCACGATCGGGATACCAACCGGTATGTTGATTATTGTCAGAGAATTGAACTAATGCTTTATCGGTTTCATTTTTCTTGGATGATTTCCAATCTTTTAGTTGAGAACCGTCAAAAATCAGGTTGGAATGCGCGCGACTTTCAAGCGAGTAAATCATTTCTCTATTTACTCGGAACTTACCATGACGTTTGCTGGAAAACAGAAAGGAATTTTCATCTGAACCGATAATGTCTGCCGTCCAGACATCACCTAATACTGTGCCAACGCGGAAAGTCTCTATTGCTGGTGCAGGTTGTTTTGAAAAATCAATTGAATCTAAAACATTTGTGTCAACAATTAGATCGTCTGAAAAGTGTGGTGAATTCCAACGAATCTTCCCTGACTGACTATCTAATAGTTTTCCGGGAAGGATATCCCCATTTTTCCAACGTAAAACTGTTTCCTGTGCCTGTATCTTGATTGGACTCCACGTCCCCGCGATTACAATTACAATGGCTAAAATATTTCTTAGACACCTCTGCATTTCATTTTTCCTCCTGATG
Organism: Candidatus Poribacteria bacterium; assembly: GCA_965219695.1. Lineage (GTDB taxonomy): Bacteria > Poribacteria > WGA-4E > WGA-4E > WGA-3G > MSPOR6. The sequence goes on from CBDCOJ010000032.1 coordinate 380,569, forward strand.
GTAACCAACACTCAACTGTCATTTTATAGAGAGAAGTTCGATCTCAATTATTGTAGATTTTAGAATTAATTAGACATTATTTATTTGTAGGAGGGAACTTTGATTCCCGACTAAGAGTGGCTTTGGTCGCGATTCGGAGATCGCTCCTACAAGCGAGGTGTCCAATTATTTCAATAATTGTAAAACATCTTTCTGAATATCAATAAACGTTTATCTTTCATAAATAGGTAGAAGGCGATAGTTCAAAGCTAAGGTAAGCACTGCCATTCCTGTTCCGTAAGCTTTGCCGTGGGAACTGTTGAAACTTCCATCTTCTTGTTGCATCCTTTGAAGCCTTTCAATGGTGCGTTTATTCCAAGCTTGCCATGCTTCAAAGTCACACTGAAACAGTGCCTGAGCCATGTAGTATAAGGTATAGAACATGTAATGATTACCGACATTATGGTTTGCTCTGCGCTTGATGAATTCCGCTGTGGATTTGTATTCTGGTGTGTCTTTCCTTTTGCCAATTGCATAGACGAGGGTAGCAATCGCAGAACGCGTGAGTCCGTCGCCATGGCTGCCTGAAGGCGTATAGGAGACACCGCCACCCCGCATTGTGCAGGTTTGAAAGAAGTTCAAAGCTTTATCAATTGCTTCGTTGGAGACTTCAATGCCGGCATTTCGCGCACCGAGTATTCCCATTAATACGGTGCCGGCGACGGTTGTGTCAGCATCTCGTGCTTGTGGCGAGTAGCGCCATGCCCCCCAAGGATTTTTCTCTTGTGCGGTTAATGCACATCGCACAGCAAGCTCTAATGATGCACTGAGGGTGCGTCTGCGATTTTCAGGCACTTCACTTCCTTTCCAAAGCAGATTCTCGCTTACAGCACCATACGCTTCGGATAGTGCTAACATCGCAAAACCGTGGTGGTACATTGATGCATGCCCACTCGTTCCCATGTATCCTGTTCTGGCGTTTTGATTGGCGATGATGTTTTGCAAGGCTTTACGGATATGTGTGGCATAAGGTCCATAATCAGGGTCTTCGCCGCTCGCCATAAATGCCATAACACATATACCGGTTATTCCTGGACCATTCCGTCCCCCTTGCCAACTTCCATCTTTCAGTTGTGTGTTGGCGAGGTATCGCAAACTTCGGTCATTGATGCTTCTAACGGCTGGTGGCACACCTGTCCCGTAGCGAAGGGTTGGATCCTGTGCATGAACGGATTCGCTGAAAAACGTGCCCAGCAATATTAGGAAACCTGAAAATCCGATAATGAATGTGTTTTTATTTATTAGAACACCTATAGTTTTTCTGTATTTTGTCATGATCATCTACCTCCTTTAAATACGCTCTGCTGCCAAGGGCTCAGTATTTCATCATCCATCCTAATGAATAATTCAGCAAACATCATTTGCAGCCCTTTATGATTCAGTGAGGGGATAATTAACTGTGCTGTTATCATTTTTATTTGTTGCTGCTGTGCCTCGTTAAGCAGCACAATCATATCTATGAAAACCAGAGCGAGATTCCGAGAAGCCTGTATCCGAAAATTCTCACGTTCAGTTTGGCGTGCTCTATACTGCAAATAGGCATCTTCAGAGAGGACATCTTTGATTGCCTGTTGGTACAGGGGATGATAAGTAATCTGGTGCAGTTCAATTTTATCCCATCGTTCATTAGTGCCTCTCTTGTCCCATAACTCTTTCTTCATGACCTCAAGTTTCTCAGCAGCCTGTTCACGCGTAATATTTTGAAACATGAACGCCTGCATAATAGCACCTAATTCTGCAGAAAATTTGAAATGTTCATCAATGCCTGGAATTTGCGCTTCAAGGTATTGTTGGATCACACCTTTAGTAGCGAGTTTCAAGCGTTTTGATGCACTTTCATTGAGCGTGCCTAACTGTTCAGTATGTGCCGTTAGTATTGTTTCAGCCAATATCCACTTTTGAGATTTTGGAGGGACCTTATAGATTTCATCCTTCTCATCTGCATTTTCCGATAGCACTTCAAAAGTCTCAATACCAACTAAATCTTTTCCATCATAAAAATCAATCATCACTTCCCAAATTTTTGACTGTGTTTGGTTCAATACGCTATCCAGAGATATGTGCAATTTATTATGTAACAGATCGCTTACTTCCTTTGGCAATGGTCCATTCATTATATTCATAAAGTTCAGATCTTGTTTATCACTTATTGTATCAAGCAGCAATTTCACAATATTTTTGCGTTGATCGCCTGTCAAACTGAGTGCTTGGTCAAGGAATGCCGTTATAATATCAACAAATGCTTGTCTCACTTGCTGTTGCCGTGCTTTGGTGAAATTGATATAATCCTGAAGTTGTGTTTCTGTCAGATATTTGGCAAACGCTGCCTTGCAATCAGGGTGTGATAACATAGTTAGAATCAACGAGATGCTGGCGTATTCTTCTACCTGTGCGAAGTCTCTTACTTCTCCATTCTCTTGCTCTAACACAGTATCAAGCGCTTCAAAAATCGATTTGTGAAGTGTTTTAACAGTAGATGCTTTGAGATTGTAACGTTTGCCTATACTTTCAGCGACATGTTGTAGTAAGTCTTTTGTAAAACGTATCTCAGTATCGTCCTTTTGTCGCAATTTGATCTCGTAGAAGTGGTCGTTACCATTAATAACCGTTACAGGTTTTCTGTTTCGAGGCTCGTACCCTTTTTTAGATATGTTGATAAAATAACGACCTGCAGGAAGACCAGTACGTTTATGTTCACCATTGGCGTCAGTCTTAACTGTTATTTCCTTTTTATTTTTGTCAACAATCTTGATCTCAGCACCTTCAATTGGGTTTTGGGAGTGGGTTGTATCAATAACCTTGATTCGGATGGTTGCTCCATTTACAGCGTTTTCTTCTGCAGAGACAATGCATGTAGAGATACTGATATAAACGATTGCTATTAGGAGATAAATAAAACGAGTCATTTTTCAAGACCTTTGTGTTTTGTATGCTAAATTCATCTTTGTTCGCAGCTTTAATTTCGAATTGTAGCCAAACCTGTCTGCCATTCCTTACCTTTCTTGCCTGCGTAGATCATGACGTAGGTATCGCCAATTTCAAGCATTTGACCTGTCAACACACCGTCACAATCAAACGCATCCGGGTCGTCCGATGGTGTGAATACGGGGTTGTGCGGGTTCGGTTCAAAGGTGCGAAAATCACGGGTCCGCACATGCCCAATCCGCCAGACCTCACCATCAAATCCGCCATAAAGAATATGGAAGTACTGTGGTCCTTTGAACAATTCAGTTTCACGAACGGCTTTGCTGTCCCATGTTTGCCCACTCCCTGTGAAAACGGGGTTAGCTGGATTTTTTGTGACCATTGCGGGATTACTCGTCGGTGCCGTTGCATGACACATCGTCAAACCCTCTCCGAAAGATTGTGTTGCTTTCCCTGTATAAACGATGTGGATTGTATCACCTTGTATCGCAACCGAAGGATGTGTTGAGCCGTGCCGTTCATGTTCAGTATCTGCAGGAATGACTGGCGTGTGCTGAACGCGTTCCCATTTGCCCAAGTCTCCATCACTGATGAGTAAACCTGTCTGTTCGGGTGTTGTTTTCCCCTTGCCCCGATAATACATGTAGTACTTGCCATCAGCAGGATTTAAAAACGGAAAGGGATACTCAACGGATGCATTATCAAAACCGTCTGCTGAAGGTTCAAGAATAGGATTACGTGTATCCTGTGTAATATTGGTAAGATCACTAATAGGTGCAGTTGCGTACATCATCAACCAACGAACACCCACATCGCGTTTACACCAGATGTAATGCGCCTTCTCATCAACGATAATTGCATGAGTTGCCGCCGCCCACAAAGGTGGCGGGAGAGAGATGATAGGATTGCCTGTTTCTATCCTCTTGAAACTGGCGAATAGTTCAAATGGTATAGCATCTGCCATCGGTTTTTCCTCTGTTTTACGGACCGTCGTGTATCTACTATTGTCCTTCTATTGCATTAAAATAAGCGTCTAATCCTTGACGGAATTCTTCCGGTAATACACGTCCTGCTTTACCAGTTGCTTGTTTAGGTGAGCGTTTTTCAATGAAAGCTTCTCCACTATCATCGCCAACTCCCAGAAGGCTTAGCGCGGAAACTAATGCTGCGAGTCCTTGTCCTCCACCACCCGGTGAATCTCCGCTACCACCGCCACCGGCAGCATTTGGCATGCGTTGTGTTTCAAGCAAGATTTCAATGACTTCCGAGATGGCTGCGATTGCTTTAGGACCGGTGTTTGGCTCGGCAAGGATTGTTTCTGCTTCGTCCATAACCTCAGCTGCTCTGCTTACCTTGGCGAGTTGTCGTCGGATGAGTGGTTCATTAGCATTTGGCAATAGACTGATTTCCCTTACTACTTCGTGGGTATCCTCTGCGATTTCGTATTGTGTATCGCTTAATGCCTCGCTTCGCTCATAATATTTATCGTCAGTGAGAGCGTCCTTTGCCTGCTGAGCCTCGCGTGTCTCTTCCCGTAGTTGAATTTCGCGATTGATGAGGCGCAATACTTTCACAATGATTTCCGGCGGCAGATTAGGCAGTTCCATCATTCCACCTTGTGGGGGCGGCGTTTCAGGCAGAGGATCGACCAATTGTTCTGCCCATCGATCCAGTGTATCCGCCCAAAATTCTGCTTCAATAGTTGATCGTCCAACAAAATTCCTGTTAATAGATCGGACAAGATCACGTATTTGGCTTGATACAGATGAACTCTCCATCTCTGCAAGGACACGCAAGTAGTTTTCATTAGGACGCCGATCAATATATGCTGCCATGTCTTGTATGATAGTTGTAATGTTTTTGGACTCAGCAGACTCAAGATCGGCTAAACGTCTTCGTGCAGTTTGATTGTCTGTGCCTCTGTCGGCAAGTCCGAAACTATCCAGACTATCCAGATCCGATGCGATGTCAATCTGTTTTCGTGAAGCTGCTTTCAAACGTTTTACGAATGTGCTGTTTTCAAAGCTAACAAGCAGCCTTTTTATTTCATCCGATAATTTGGCGAAGGCATCCAGCAATTCCTTTTGCTCCTCGACCGCTTCCAGAACAAGTTCTGATGCTTGGGGTGTTTCGGTCTCTTGTTCTTGGTCTTGATCGTCTCTGCCACTCCCTTTTAAGGTGGTGGTAGGAATTTGCAGTCCACCCACGACTTGTGGCGGTTGTCCTCCTTGTGGTTTATCAGGTTTATTGAATCCTGATTCAACGTCAGAAATTCCCGGCGTGGGATTCGCAGGTGTAAAACTTGGTTTACCACCTTCTGGTGGTTTACTCCGATCTACACTTGCTGAATCACCACGTTCGTTTGGATCATCTGGCATCTCTTCATCTGCTGTTTCGGGTGGCAGCTTACTATCGGGTCCATATTTTTCAACATCGTTTTCCGAATTGCTGGGCTTGGCATTCGATTGGTTACCAGTTTGTTTACCATCAGCTTTTGAAGTAGAAGAATCTTGCTGACTGCTGACTGCTGATTGCTGATTGCTATTTTGTCCGGGTGCCTCAGCTGCCTGTGCAAGTAGATCTGCAACAGAAGGCATCTTCTTTTCTGCTATCTCCTCTAATTGTTCGAGCATTTCACCCCACGATTCAAGTTGAGAACCATCGAATTCACTGTTTTTTGCTGCTTCCTGCAGCAATTCCGTGCCGCTTTCAATGAGGCTATCAAGTTTTGCTGCGTTAGCACGTTCTGCTGCGGCTTGATTCTGTAGTTTTTTCCGCTGTGCTGGATTGTCAAGTTCCGAAGGAGACAAGTCGCGTAGTTCAAGATTGGTTTGATGTAACTGCAATTCTTTGTCGTGGACATCCTTTGCCGCACCTGCCCAAAGCTGCATCTGTCCGATTAGCCACTTAAAGTGTTCGGCAGGTGTTAGCACATGCAGCATAATCTGCGGTGAACGAACGCGTTCACGGTTCGGGAAATAATCCTCTGCGAAAGCACGTAGACGTAGACTTTGCGGTTTTATATTTTCACGTTCAATAGAAAATGTGGCGGGGACGGTGAGTGCCTCTGAAGTAGGAGAACCTGACGACACAGTTTTCTCACCGATGGCAGGTTCGGGATTTTGGATTGGATTCTCAATGCCTTCCCACTCCAAACCAATATGTTTTACACCGAAGTCATCCCCCGCCTGAATCTCAAATGTGAGTACCTCCGTAGAAAGAACAACTTGATTATTTTTTAGTTTAGTTATGGCGACCGTTGGCACAGTATCGTCTTGTGCCTCAAACTGTAACACCTGTGGTTCACTTGCTGCGAGACCAAAACGATCCCGCCATGTCAATTGCATCTCTGTCGTTGTCTCTACTGATATAGGTTCGGTAATCACGCGTGCCCCATCCACCTTTTGTGGACGATTGTTTAATGTTGCTTCAGACAATTCGCGGGTTGTAGTGGCTTCCAAGGTGGCAGTGCTTCCCTTCACCAAGTTGACTATTCCACCGCGCACATCATCAATACGTGGTTCTTGGTGTTGCAGGTAGTCAGGAAGTTTGACCTTAGCAATGATTTCTTTTAGGGCAGGTCTCAATTTAGGTGCAACTGGAATGGAACGGCGCGCATCTCCTATGCGGAGATTAACCTTACCCTCTTCTGTTTGTGGTGGCAACTCAAATTTGTAGGATTCTCCTTCTCTTTCTACAACTACTGGAGTCTGTTTTGCATAGCGTGCTTCACCTGACTCGGGTTTCCATGGAGATTCATCTTTGAGACGTGCTTCAACATCAAATGGTTCGGCATACGCCACTACGCGTTGATCCGCTTTACCTTCCAACTGTGCAAAGGTATATCGTTCCACGTTTCGCCACGGGGTAAGCCAACGAGCGAGGGTATTTCGTGTTGTTGCAGGAATCACGAAGACTCCGATGATAACCAACACTAAAGGCAGACCTACCACCCACGCCCAACGACGGTGGCGAGGATTTGGCACCGCTTCTGCAAGATTATGTTTTGCTACCTCTTCATCAACTTGACGCATAGCTGCTGCAACCAAAGCAGGACTTGATGACTGATCCGACCTTTCCGATGCAAGTTCAACGATGCCCAGCACGTGATCACCAAAACGGGGGAATTTATGTTGTAGCAACCGAGCAATTCCATCTAAGGTGCGATTTCGCCACACCCAATTGTAATACTTCAGCGGCAAGAAAATCACCATACCTACCATCCCGATTACTAAGATGAGCACACGTAATAGCGTAGGCGTATCAAACAATCGGTCTAAACCAAACACGATGAGATACGAAATGATGAGACCAAAGATTGCTGCTAACGTACCTTCGGCAAGTTTGATTATCCATACCCGTTTTCGGTATTGTTCTAATGCTTTTTTCATACGCGGGGGAAGGTTTACCGCGTTTTCTTTTGATTGTGTTTGGTTCATTTAAGCTCTCCTTTGATGTGGCTGTTGGCTATCAGTTAAAGTTTTCGTAGGTTGGGTTGAACCGCAGGTGAAACCCAACATTTCAAGTTTCTAAAAGCGTTGCATGTTGGGTTTCGTCCCTCAACCCAACCTACGCGGAACATAAGTGCTAAATGTCTACATAATTCTATAAGTCACCATAAATCATATCGTACCTGCCATTTTGCGCGCAACCCAGAATAATCCAAGCAGTAGAATAATCAATCCACCCCAAAGTGGATGTGACCAGATTCGTGTTCGTTTGACAATCGGTTCAGGCTCTGGTAAAGCTGCCAGATGATCTAACAGCGTTCCTACTTCAGCAATTGGTACGAGTTTGCCGTTGGTAATCTTCGCTATTTCCTCAAGGACATCAAAACGTGCTAAACGTCCTTGTTGCTCCCGATTTAAACCTTGCACCGACAAATCCGTTTGAACCGATGCTCCTGTTTCGCTACTGGTGGCAACGAGACGATAGTTTCCAGATTCTTTTGGCACAAACGTTCCGACGAACAACCCTAACGCATCTTCTATGCCCGGTTGTAGCCGTATTGTCTCCGTTTTACTTGAAGGGGCAATCGCTTGTACAGTAACAGTGCCTCTATCCAACGGACCGCCTACGTTGTCCATCACATTAGCATTTAACGTTAGGACATCATCAACGTGTGGTCTGTCTGGTGAATAGAACAATCGTATTGCTTCGCCTTGTGCCATCTGTCGGCGATACGCCATCCAACGTGCGACTTGACTCCAGAAGCGGTAATGATATTTGTCTTCAACACCGTGCCGCCAACGCCATGCACTGTCTGTTCCCATAAACAGCACTTTACCTGTGCCATAGGTCTTTGTGACAATGAGCGGGACTCGCCCAGAAACCGTGGCGGCCTGATCGTGTACTGCCAAAATCTCGGTGCCTGCCTTCGCCCGTCTGATGCCAGTATACCAGAAAAATCCCGGTAATGTGCGCCACACATCGCTATTGTCAAGGTCGGTATCTCCGAGGCGCGTTAACAAACTACGTTGTCCAGGTTCGGTGAGCGCGAAATAGGATTGAACACTTGAACCGACACCGTTAGGTGTTGCGGGGTCTAAGACAACGGGATAGAGATCAGCAAGTGGTCCGGTAGTCAATGAATCTTGTGCGCCGGTGCGTCCCGGTATAAAGACAATTCCAGCGGCTTGTGCACTGACGAGTTGCCGTAAATCCTGTGCTTGTTCGGCTGTTAGTTGTTCGGGGGATACACCAACATCTCCAAGAAACACCACGTCAAATTTGCTCAGTTCTCTGGTATCAGGGAAACGTTTAATGTAGCTGCGTCCACCACCGACCTTAGGTAGCTTCGGATGAAAGAGCAGGCATGTAACATTAACACCCGCATCGCGTTCCAAGGCATTACGTAAATATCGGTATTCCCAACGTGGATAAGATTCAATAACAAGAATTTCCAACCGTTCCTGCCGTATGGATATAGGTGCAGAGAGTTCATTATTTTCGGGAATCAACTCTTGCATATCCTGTGCTATACGCAAATTTAGGGTGTATTCTCCTGTTTCTTGCGGTGTCCAAGCCATATTTTCTTGTGCTTGTCCCATAGCAGGCACAGTGATAATTTTGTTGACCGTTGGCGTATCGTTAACGCTTAACGTAAGGTTTACGTCTCTATCCTGTCCCAAGGTATTTCGCACAACAAACGGGATGCGTAGCTGCTTTTTTGTTACGCCATAGGTTGGGGCATCCATGCTCACTAACTCTATGTCGGGCAGTGGAACTTCACTGCCGACTCCTACTGTGAAAACGGGAACACCTTGCATGTGGAACCGTGTCGCAGCCTTCACGGGTGAGTCACCAATATTCCAATCACCGTCTGATAGTAGCACTACGCCGCGAAGGTTGGAATGATTGTCCAAAACGTGCGACAGTCCTACGTTTATATCTGTGGCTTCCTCTGCTGGGTCTAACAGTGAAGAGAACGGTTCAAATACTACGTTGAGTTCAGTATCTTCTTCTGATTTCCAAACATCCTCGGACATCAGCGGTTGAATCGTTTCGGCGCGGCTTTTGCGTTTCGCAGCGGTGTCCTGTTCCTCAATTATATCTTGTGTTAGCATGCTGTTGGATTTGTCCCATAGGATAGCAAGCGTAGAACGTTGTTCCGGCGGTTGTGATTCTAACCATTCGGGTTGATTTAGTGTGATAACCACAAGGATAACAAGCACAAGACGTAGCAGTTCAAGCCATCCGATGCGCTTACGGTAACCGCTGCGGTGCCATGCGAACCAGCATAACACACCGGTTATAACAATGATAATCAGTCCCAAAGTTATGACGGAACTGCTTGAGAAAAATTCGAGATGTCCTTGTTGGTCTTGCATATCTACGCCTCTAAGTTGCTAAAACTCTCTTTTAGGTTAAAGCGCTCATTTTTCACAGTAAAAATGGTTTCAATATTCATTTATAGTTCCATGATGTAACACTGATTGAGTATTGCGGTGTATTAGGGTCGCGACCTGGAGGTTGCTCCTACAAGACATATTCAAAATCTTACCTTAGTCTCCCTCTGCTGTTGCAAAATCTACTGCAGGGTTACTTTCTGCTTTCTTGCTCGGCAAACTTAGCACTGCTTCCACAATGAGTGCTATCGCCATTGCAATAAGAAAAGTTCGCCAGAGCTCGTTGGCTAAAGAAGAGGTATCTCCCACTTCCACATCTATTCGCCGATAAGATAAACCGTTGAATAGTGCATCTACAGTTTCTACGGGTGCTGCTTTAGCAGAATCTTCGGCTTGGCTGCGGTTCACGGCTATCCAATACGCCTCATCTCGGTAGACTCCAGCGTGTAATCCGCGTTGAGAAAGCGATATTGCGTCCCCTTCAGGTGCTATCGCCTCCCATTGTTCACGATCTGCAAGGGCATCAGAGGCAGCATCACGTTGAGAAGCATCGGTCAAAGCGCGACATCCTTCCACTAACGCACGCTGTAACATCACATAAAACACTATCCCATCCCGTTCAAGAGAAGAAAACTGCGCGGTCGGTAGTGTGCTGCAGAAATACACGGCACCGTGGTCGGTATTCACACGGGTTAGGAGCGGGGCATCGTTGCTAAACCTTGCCAGTAATGTTCCAGTGCTTTCAATGGTACGGTATTGGTAGGTGCGTAATTCATTTAAAGGCAAAGGATTTCCACTATCTACATGTGCCAACAGATCAGCATCACCACGCCACCATGAAATCTGGGCAGTTTGTTCATCATCAGGTGTCTGCCAGTCGTTCCAGCGTGAGTCGAACATTTGCGCACCAGCATTCTGACGCGGTGGAAAGAAGATAACCACACGTCCACTGTTGACAAAATCCTGAATCTGTTCCACGACTAATCCGTTTGGCAAAGCGGCTTGCCAGATTAATAGACCTGTATTTTCCCAATCAATTTCCCCAACGCGATTCGTGGGAATCACATCTGCCTGATGTTGAAGTCGCGCATCCGGTGGAATAGCCAGCGCACGTCGAAACGCTTCTCCAGTTCTCACATCATCACTAACGATAACCGATCTCCGTACTGGCGGTTCAGAAAATACAAAGAAAAATCGATTGTCCAACGGGTTAGCATCACCGGGCAATCCGACTGATCCCCATCCGGAAGTGAGCGTGCCATCAATAGGAATACGATGCCCCTGCAAAGATGCACCGCGTGCATCAATTTCAACTTCCACGACAGAACGAACGTTGTTGACTTCAAACTCAATCGGTATTTCTCGCGTCGTAGCATCACTGCCTTCATTTCGAACCATAACATCAAGGATGAGTTCCGCCTCGTTACCTCGTTGCCACCGTTGCACGTTTTCCACCCGCACCGATAAATTATTTGAAGATGGAGCTGAATATGCAAGCAAGAAGTGATGCACGCCATCTAACTGTGCAAATTCTTCTCGGATTGCATCCCAACGTCCGCTGGTAACAGCCCAATCATTCTCGTGGAGATCGGAGCAGAGCCATACGTCTGCACGTCCAGAATTGTTTGCCTTGAGATAGGTTAAAGCGGATTCAAACATGCCCGGAATATTGGCACTTGTGGCACTTGATTCGGTCATGGGTAAGCTTAATAATGCCTTCGGTGAATCTATTTCTTGTAATTGTCCGGTGGCACTATCAATCAGAATCAGATGAGTCCCGTAATCACCTTGTTCCAGCAACTGTGCAAGTCTTTTTAGGGCGGTGGATCTTTTTGATTCACCAGCCTGTAGGTCTTGTGTTTCCATACTCGCGGATCGGTCAAGTAGAACCATAGTGACGTCGGGTTTAGCCAATCCGATGCTCCCTAACCATCCACCAGAAAGCGGGCGACTAATAGCGAAAATCAGTGCTGCGATCGCAAGGGTTCGCATGAGTAGTATTAGGATGTGACGTAGACGAGCCATGCCTTTGCTCATCCGTTTTGCAGCCATCAGAAACATCATCGCTGCCCAGGGGACGGTGCGATGCCGCTGTTGATTGATCAAATGTATAATGACTGGTAGCAACATCAAAGGAAGTGCTATTAATGCTAAAGGTTGTAGGAAATTCATAGTTATTGGCTTTCGGCTATCGGCTGTCGGTCATCAGTTCTCAGTTTTTTTGAGTAAAGAGATCAACATTTTCTTTTTACTAATGGTTGTTAATTGTCTGAACCAAGATTTTCAGGATTATAGGATTCACAAGATTATCTGATTTCTGATAGATAAATAGCTCTTATGAGGATTATCCACTTTTCTCATTTTAGAGAAAAGGCGCGATGAATTTCACTACTACAAAAGGCAACCATTCCTCAACTATGCTTTTTAGGTGTTCGTCCTAATAGGAATTTGGCCAATACGTCCCCGTAATCTTCGTCAATGCAGATGCGATGGTAGTCAATTTCGGTGTCACGGATAACTTCGTTCATGTTTTCAAGGTATGCTTCCAATGCGCGACGGTACTGATCGCCGATAATGATTGGGTCTGCTAATACGGGTTCACCACCTTCCATGTCAACAAATCGCGTTGGACGATCAAATTCAAAATCCAACTCGTTCTGTTCCATCAGGTGGAACACGGCTACATCGTGCTTACGGAATCGTAGATGTTCAAAACAGTTGCGCGCTACTTCTGGATCAATGAATAGATCTGAAATGATGATAATCAATGCTCTCTGCGGGACCCGTTCAGCAGTTTCGTGGAGAGCGTCTGCTAATCCTGTTTCACCTAACGGTTCTACTGCCCCGAGTTCATCCAGAACTGTACTGAGGTGTGTTGCACTCCGCTTTGGTGGAATCTCTTTGTGAAACTCTGTGCCAGCACAGTAGAGTCCGACAGCATCACCTTGAAGTGCGGCGATATAGGCTAAGGTGCCGCCGATACGGCGTGCATAATCAAGTTTGCTGGTCCCGTTGTGAGCAAACCCCATTGAACCGCTGGTATCAACAATTAAACACATCCGCAAGTTCGTATCTGCCTCAAATTCTTTGATATAGTAGCGGTCATTGCGGGCATAAGCACGCCAATCAAGCCGCCGTGTGTCATCACCCGGCACGTACTTGCGATATTCCGCGAACTCAAGACTTGACCCACGTATCGGGCTGCGGTGTTTGCCGGATACGCTGCCTATCATCGGCAACCGTGCATGCAGTTGCAGCGTTGAAAGCCGTTCCAGAACCTTCTGATTGAGATAATCTCGTTTGAGTTGCAATGCCATATTTTATCCTTGTTCGGACAGTTCTTCAACGAGACGCTCAACGATGTCTTGGCTGGTAATATTTTCTGATTCAGCGGCGAACGATGTAATGACGCGGTGTGAAAGTACCGGATTTGCTACTGCAACTACATCTTCAAGACGTGCCATATAACTACCGCTAAGCGCAGCGCGTGCCTTAGCACCGAGTATTAAGTACTGAACAGCGCGCGGACCGGCACCCCAAGCAACGAGAGGTCTGAGCCAATCTGGTGTCGCATCACCTTTTGGTCGTGTGCTACGTGCTAAATCAACAGCGAATTCGTAGATGTGTTCGGATACTGGAACCCGCCGAACGAGATTTTGAAACGCTATCACACGTTCACCCGTCAAAACGTGTTCTAAAGTTGGCAGTGACATACCAGTTGTTGTCCGCGCAATTTCAATTTCTTCAGAACGGGTTGGGTAGTCTACCTCAATTCTGAACATAAATCGGTCTAATTGTGCTTCCGGCAACGGGTATGTACCTTCCTGCTCAATTGGGTTTTGCGTTGCTAACACAAAAAACGGTGGTGCTAACTGGTAAGTCCTGCCGATTACCGTTATTTTATGTTCTTGCATTGCTTCAAGCATTGCTGCTTGCGTTTTTGAGGGGGCGCGGTTAATTTCGTCCGCGAGGATAAGGTTGGCAAACAGTGGGCCTTTTACAAACTCAAACTCGCGTCTGCCACCTGGGATTTCTTGCAGGATGTCTGTTCCCGTGATGTCCATCGGCATCAAATCAGGTGTGAATTGGATTCGGCTAAACTCTAATGCCATAGTTTCGGCAAATTGTCTCACTAAAAGCGTTTTTGCCAAGCCGGGAACGCCCATCAATAGTGCATGTCCTTGCGAAAACAGGCAGATTGCTAAATTTTCAATGACTTGCTCCTGACCAATGATGATCTTGGCAAGTGCTATTTTTAGTTGATCGTAGACGTCGCGTAGTTCGTCAATTGCAGCAACGTCATCGGCATCCATTTGATCAATGTGTTGCGGTGTTTGCATAATTATTCCTTTTAATTTAGTTATCAGTTGTCAGTTATCGGTTCTCAGTTTCTTGAATGAAGCAGTTAGTATCTCTTTGGGATGTTATGGTTCTCTCAATTGACTAACGCAATATTGGTGTAAATTGAAGGTACTCGGATTCTAATTAATTGTGTAGGTCATCTTATAATATAGTGACGCCTATTGAGAGAAAAACGGTTGCATAATTCTGAAAAGTGCTATCAAACAATTAGGATTATAGAGGATTCTACAATTAATTGGACATCTGAACGGTAGGAGGGAACTCCGATTCCCGACTATTAGTAGTTGCGTCGCGATTCGGAGATCGCTCCTACGAATATATGTAAACTTATTTACATAATTTACTATAAAATTTCCGTATTAGTGATCAGTTGTTTGCCAATATTGTATTCTCAGCAATTGCTGGTAACAGAATATATGTAAACTTATTTACATAATTTACTATAAAATTTCCAATGGTGTATTAGTGATTAGTTGTTGGCGCTATAAAATATTGTATTCTCGGTATGAGTGCAATTGCTGGTAACAAACTTTTCTCTATTAAAAATGGTGTCTGCATGCCTAAAATCTGTAGGTGGCAACTTTGGTCGTAATACATTTACAACCAGAGCAAAATCCATGCCAGTTTAACAAAACGATACTATTGAGTTCTTGAGAAAACTGCACAAAAAGGGGCAGGCTTTTTATTCCATTGCACGAAATAGGGCAGTGAGGAATCCTCACATTATTACTTTGAAATAACGTGAGCTTGAAAAAGTTTTCACCCGCAGCGTTCTCTGTTATTTTTGGCAAAAAACGGCACAACCTAACAGGTTATGCTACAAAAATACTGCTTTTTTAGCGATGAAAAGTGTTTAGAGCGAACTCACATTTTTATTATCAAACTCACGTGATTTTAGTAACGGTGTTTTCGAGAATATTGATACTTTTGTTTTTGTGGCAACAATTCAATGTGTTTATCCATCCACTTCAGTCGGACTTGCAGCCAAGCCTTCATTTCGTCCACTTCTCCCTGGTATGTGCGGCGCCCTGGTCCGGGATTGCCAAAAATTGAACGCCCCAGCACACGCCATCTCTGGAAGTTCCGTTTTTGTGCTTCTGATAGGTATTCTGCTGTCCGATTAATTTCGTCAATGATTTCTGATGTGGAGAGTTCATTTTTCCGAAGTGTTTTCCACTTCTTGACAAGTTTCTTTTTAAAGTTTTCGTCCGATAACAGCCGATCCCACCAGAAGGGGACAGGATTTGTATAAATAAGCCAACTATCGGTTTCCCAACCGTTATGGAAAACAGTATTTCCCATTGATAAATTGAAATCCCAGACCGGTCCCACCGTTAGTTTTCTACCTCTATCTTTGTACATATATGCGCTGAGGCGGAATCCATCCGTGTTTTTGAAAAGTTCATTGATGATAAAATGATCAATAAAAGAATCCACATCAATATACTTAGCATATCCGCGCTTTGGGTCTTTGAATTCTGGACTGGCTAAGGCGGCTTCAAATTCGATCATATAGTTTTGAATCCACACCCTTTGGGCATGAGTCATTTCGCGCCCTTTCGGATAAACATGTGCAAGATACGTACCCTGCCGAGTGTAGAAAAACATCTCATTTCTATCCATTTTATCAATTTTAATTATATAGCCCCCTGTGATTTCAGGAGACTTGTTGTGGGTCGGCTGCAAAGATTGGATCGGGATGCGTTCTTTACCACGTTTGATCTTTTCTATGAGCAAATAGACTCCGACATAATGTTGTGATTTGATTGTTTTATCACCATTCGTATTGAGAAATACCTCAACAAACTTTGTTCTGGTTGCATATCTGCCGATCCGATTGCTAAATTCAAAAGCTAAGTAGTTCCGCATGAGCGTTTTATCCGAATAGGGGCCATTCAGCACCCAATCCGATTCTGCAGGTAATCCAAATATGGATACATCTTTGTCATTACCCTTATCGTCCTGAAATTCAAAACCGTACTGCTTTTTCGGAAACATCTGTGAAGTCTGCCCCCTGACTTCTATACCGATTTTCCCATCAAAATGCATGTGGGGACTATCCAAACTGTTTCTGCCACCAGATTTATCATAAATAATCTTCATCTGCGCGGAAATCTTGGGTTCGTCAGGGATCCATCTACCGTTCGTATCAATAATCACGATGGGTAAATTTGATGTATGGGGCCACGGGATGTTCACAGAACTTGGGCGATTCGTAAAACCTTGGCGGTTCACGGAACTTGGACGTCTCACAGAGCTTTTGGGTCTCACGAAATCTTGACGGTTTACAGATTTTTTCAATCGGTTGGATTCACGGTCAGTATCGGCAGAGCGGCTCATGAGTAAAGCTAATGTGATACCGCCTAAAAGCAGAAGTATGACTTTCTGGTAACGATTCATCGTCTGTGAAGACCTCGTTGAGGAAATCGCAAGGTGTCAGTTTAAAGAAATTTATTTTATAAATGCGTGGTGTTTATTGTCTGAACCGAGATTTCCAAGGTTTTAGGATTTCGGAACTATATGTTTTCTGTGATAGACAAATCTGATTTACGAAATTAGCAATAATGCTTAAATTCTGTTATTAACAGTATATCAGAATAGAAATGGAAATCGCAAATAAAAGTGAATTAGAGATGTCTAATGAGTAGGATGCTATTCTCCCAAATTGATTTCATTGCGTCACTGACAACACCCAGTCGCGGATGAGGTTTAAAACTTCTGGCGAAATTGTTTCTTCAATCACAGCATATTCATTGACCAAACCTGTAGTCGCCCGTTGGAATAGGTGATTATGCTTTGGTAGTCGATGTATCGTGACATCTTTATTCCCGCCTTGCTCAAGAGCAGTAGCGATAGCAGTGAGATTTTGTTCCGCATCGACCTGCACATCGAGTTTACCGTTAAGTGCAAGCACAGGCACCTGGACTTTTTTTAGAGCAGGTTGTGGATTGAATGCAAGAAAATATCGCATCCACGGGTTAAGCACTTGTTCAACTGCTGTCTGAACCTGCGTTTCGTCCTGTTGGGTAGCAGGGACACCGTTTGCCTCAAACTGCTTGCGGACAATTTTAGCGACCTGCTGTCGTAGATCATCATCTGCTAAATCTGATGCTAATGTTGTAAACAACTGATCAAGTAGCGTTAGTAAGGTCCGCTTATGTTCCCCCGCGATTCCCACAGCATCAAAGATACGTTCGTTCTGTTTACGCAAAAGTTCCGCACCAAGAACTCCAGGAGCAGCCATTAGGACTACAAAGCGGATGTCATCGATGCGACTTGCGACAATGGCAGCAATCGCACCGCCTTCGCTATGACCAATAAGTCCGACAGAATTGATTCGGTCATCCTTCTGGAGAAATTCTACACCTGCTTCCACGTCGGTTGCGAAATCTGCTGTTGTCGGTGGTTTTGGGTGTGGTGTTGATTTTCCAATTCCAGGGTCATCAACGCGAAGCACTGCTATTCCTGCACGGGTCAGGTAATCAGCAAGCACCCAAAACGGTTTATGCCCGAACAATGTTTGATCCCGGTCTTGTAAACCGCTCCCTGAGATAAGCAGCACTGCAGGAAAAGGACCATCTCCAAGTGGTAAGGTCAAAGTGCCAGCAAGGTTGACTGTGCCGTTTTTAAACGTAACTTCTTCTATTTTGTAAGGGAATGGTGGTTTTGGCTCCTGCGGTCTTGCAGGTTCGGGAACGCTGTTACGGGAAAGGCTAAAATCGAAGGTGACACCACCTTGAGTAAATTTTCCACTAATGATACCGTCGTTTAGATGTCCATCAAATGTAGGATTGCCCGGTACACCACGGATTACAAATTTGACGCTGATTTTATTATTGGTTTCTGCAATGTGGATGTTGGACAACGGTAGACCTTTAGCACCTTGGGTGGGAATATCAATAGTACCGCTCCAATTGTTCTCTTTGATGGAGAGATCGACCTTTATGGTTAAAGGTTGGATCGGCGTATTGATCTTTCCTTCCCAGTGACCAGCGACACGATCCTCCGCGTGGGAAAACCGAGAGACCTACCACTATTATTGTTATGACGACAAAAAGTGTCGTGGGGAAACCATATCCTATCTGTAACAGGAAACGTTGATGAAGGCTGCTTTGCACTTAGTTTGCCCCTTACCGATTGGCTTTTATATTTCCCCACGTAGTGGCTAATTTCCCTGCGGGGTAAACCGCCAACACTGTATTGAAACCTTTTGTCATAAGGGCTTTAATATCAGCTTCAGTCAGTGCGACATTGAAAAACGCTACCTCGTCAAAGACACCTGAATAATATTGTCCCCATTGATGCAAAAAAGTCGCCCCGATACCGATATCCGTAAAAATATAGGTATCAACAACTGTGTCCTCTTCTTTGCCATTGTAATAACCCGTAGCGTTTCCTTCGCCATCTAATACAAACGCATAGTGTCCCCATTTATTGTCATCAAATTTTGGGATGACGGGTTTCCACGCCCTGCCCCAAATGTCAACAGCACCACTTTGGAACCGAATTGCGAAGGCAGGATTCGTTGGGCCACTGAGATTCGATATCAATCGATCATCATCGGCGGCATCACTCGGTTTCGCCCACAGAACCAATGTAATTTCCCCAGACAACCCTAAATTGCCGACGACTACATGACCTTTACTCTCATTTCCGTCAAATTCCAGCGCAGATCCGAACTGACCATTCTTTGTCCATTTCGGACTGTTAACAAGTTTTCCGTCATTGGCATTTTGAGAAGAATCCTTCACTGTATCACCCTTACCTTCATCAAAGAGCCACATCCCGACAATAGTTTTTGGATCAAATTCGGCATTGCTGATGTCAGTAAACACCAGGCTCAGAAGAATTAAACTGATACACGCGAACATTAGGTTTGCCATTACGGTTTTCATCTGTCATAACCTCCTTTTATAGTAAAACCTAAAATATATGAACACTTCTCTGGTAGGTTCGGTTTCCTAACCGCATCTGGAGACTGAATAAACACGGTTCGGTTAGGAAACCGAACCTACCACAGTGTATTAGTAATTATTGGTTTCACTATAACGTGAGTTCGAGAAGGAATTGCTGAGCGATGCTGCATGCATAAAGCAACGCTGTTAGCATTACGATAAGAGTTAGTTTTTTTATCATGATTGTTTATTGTCTCTAATTAACAAACTTTTCATGATTTGTTTTTTCACCGAGTACGTGCATTTATGAGATTTAGTGTTCTTATTATGCCTTTGATTGAAACTGTAACGTCAGTATACCATGCAGTGTGTTTTATGTCTAATTGTCTGAATCGGATTTACAAATCAACGCTGGATGCGCCTATTGCATGCGGCAAGACCTATCTCAGATTGCTGTAGACCTCTTGAGTGTATTGAAACCTATTCCGTAAATACTCACACTATTTCGGGGCAATTGTAGTTTTTTTCGTGGAAGTGAGATCCCATAGGAGTATCGTACCGTCGTAACTTTTACTTGCGAGCGTTTGCCCATCTGGACTGAATGATATATTATCCACACCACCTGTATGTCCTATAAGGGTTTTTATTGGTTTTCCCGTTACTATATCCCTCAAGTAAATGTTGTTGCTCAAATCACCATAAGCGAGTGTTTGTCCAATCGGATGGAAAGTTACACATAAAACCGAATCTGGAACTCTGAAAGTTTCCTTGCGTATACCTGTTGCTACATCCCAGAGACGAATAATACCGCCACGCGAGGTGCCTTTCCCTCTTAATCCTTCAGCACTTGCGAGCGTTTTTCCATCCGGACTGAAAGCAACACTATAGATAATACTTGTAAACTCTTGATTTGTTAGAATTTGTCTGTGTCTGGCTGTGTTAACATTCCATAGGCGAATGGTACCATCTATTGTTCCACTTACACTTGCGAGTGTTTTCCCATCTGGACTGAACATAGTACTCATAATTGAATTCTTATGACCAATTAGCGTTTGCTTTTGTTTCCCTGTTGTGACATCCAACAGGTTCACTACCCCATTTTGTCCAGCGTTTACAAGGATAGAACCATCTGCGCCGAAAGAGATATTACTGGCTAAAGACATTCCATAACGGATTTTTTTCAGTCGTTTGCCTGTCCCTGAATCCCATAAACAGACGGTCCCGTCCCAACCTTTACTTGCCAGTATTTTACTATCCGGACTAAACGCAATACTGGAAACATTACGCTTGTGTCCCTTGAGAGTTTTTTGATGTTTACCCGTAACCGGATCCCATAAAAGAACTGTACCGTTTCCTCCGCCACTTGCAAGGGTTGTTCCATCAGGACTAAAAGACACACTATACTGATTGATTGTATGTCTAATTGTTTTCTGCTGCTTTCCTGTTACTACATCCCACAAATGGATAACGTTATCTACCGAATAGTTCCACCCTACACTTGCGAGAGTCTTCCCATCTGGACTGAACGCGACTCCTGAAATATACAATTTATGTCTTTTAAGTGTTTTCTTACGTTTGCCTGTGTCAGTATTCCACAAGGAGATTGTTTTGTCACCACCTGCACTTGCGAGTGTTTTTCCATCCGGACTGAATGCAAGAGTAGAAATTCTGTCTTTATGTCCTCTGAGGATTTGCTTTTGTTTTTCAGAGTCAACATCCCATAAGTAGATAGTATCTCCGAAATCAGCACTTGCGAGTGTTTTTCCATCTGGACTAAAAGACACGCGCCTGACACGCCAATCATGTTCCGTAAACGTTTGCTTTTCCGCACCAGTGTTAACATCCCATAGAATAACATCTTTACCACCGCGCGGACATGCAAGTGTTTTTCTATCCGGACTGAATGCACTTTCACCATTACTGGCATGATATTGTTCCCAGATTCTTTTCTTGTTCATGCCTGTCTTTACATCCCATAGGTTAATTTCCCAAAAACCCGCACTTACGAGTGTCTTTCCATCTGGACTGAACGCCACATTGTCGAATCCCCATCTATCTCCTATAAACGTTTGCTTATGCTCTCCAGTGGCAACATCCCATAACCGAATACTTCCGTCTTCACTTGCGCTTGCGAGTATTTTACCATCCGAACTGAATGTCACATTATTAATTTTATCTGTATGTCCAGCGAGCAAGGCATGTGCCTCACCGCTATTCACATCATAGAGCCAAACACCGATAGAACTCACAACAGCAAGTAATTTTCCATCTGGAGAATACTGTATCTTATTGATACTACCTTTGCCGATGCGTGCCTTCGCGCCTTCTGGCAAGTGCCACTGCGGGGAATCGTAGGAGAAGGTATCTGGCTGATTTAGCATTGAAACGAGATTAAAAATCAATACGATTGAAACAATACTGAGAATTAAGAATATGAAAATTAATTTGGCTTTCATTAGATGAGACTCCTTCTGATAACAGCGTGCTCACATGTAACACCAATTCTATGAATTATTTTCCTTTTTGAAAAAATGTAAGAGGCGCAATGAATTGCGCGTGGTGAATGCGCGTGTGGCATTCACATTGAACGGTTTATTTCTTTTGAGAAGTTCATTTGAGAAATAGTACAATGACTTTATTTCCTCAGAGGCTTGACGTCTACTATAGGCGTGAGGTCCCATAAGATTACGCGTCTATTACTAAACCCAGTTGCAATCGTCAAACCATCCGGGCTGAATGCCGAACTATAGATACCTGTTCCTTCTCTCATAAAGGTTCGCACGCGCTGTCCCGTGACGACATCCCAGATTCGGATCATAAAGTGGTCATTATCACACGCGAAAATGCGTCCAGCAGCATTGAAGGATATACTCCAGTTAATTCCTTTACGTCCAGCGAGTATGTTTTTTTGCTCACCTGATGTTATGTCCCACACGCGGACGGTACCGTCTATACCAGCGCTCGCAAGCATAGTTCCATCTTGGCTAAATACTATTGTAAAAATTCCTCCGATATGCCCTGTGAGTGTTTTTTGATGCTTGCCCGTTGCTGCTTCCCATAGACGAATAGTGCTGTCCCCACTCCCACTGACGAGCATTTTACCATCTGGACTGAAGACTACACTTGAGACATAGCCCGTATGTCCTGTTATCGTTTTCTTCTGTTTTCCTGTGGCAGCATCCCATAGCCGGATAGTTTTATCTACACTTCCACTTGCGAGAGTTTTTCCATCTGGACTGAAGGTTACGCTTGAAACATAATCTGTATGACCTGTAAAATATTTAGGCATTCCTGTAGCAGTGTTCCACACACGGATAACTTTGTCTTTACCACCATTCGCGAATTTTCCCCCATCTGGACTGAACGCTAAATTAGAGCCAAAAGGCTTCTTTTTTGGTGTTAGGGTGCTCCATGGTTGATATTGTTCTCTATATATGTTCACAATATCGGCAGTATGTTTTCTGAGGGGCTGCTTGTATTCCCCAGTGATTGCATTCCACAGATGGATAGGCGAGCGATCACTTGTTGTCGCGAGGGTTTTCCCATCTGGACTGAACACTACACCTCCAACAGCATTCAGAGATTCATAAAAAGGTTTCTCTGTTCTGTGTTTGATTACATCATGGCTGAGAATGATAAGTGTTTTAGCACCTCCAGGTAGGTCCAAATCTTGAGGTGTTGAATCTTGAGCTTCATTGCTCGGTAGGTAGATTATTGAAACAATAAAAACCAATAAAAAGATCGAAAACAACACTTTTTTCATCTAAAAATTTTCCTTTGACACTGCTAATCTGTAGGGGCGAAGCATCGCCCCTACAGATTAGCAGGAGCCAACTAATCAATAGCCACCTTTGTCCCCTCTTTCGCCGACTCGTATGTGGCCAAAACAATTGCAACTGCATGTTTTCCACCCCTACCATCAATCATCGGGGTTTTGTTGTCCCGGATACATTCGACGAAATGGGTGAGTTCGCCGACAACATGGCTCGGGCCGGAACGGTCAGGGGCAATTTCTTCCCAATCGCCACCACGTTTTTTGAGATATGCGAGATCCGCTCCCATATCAAGACGGAGCGAACCTTCGGAACCGTCAATAATCGTTTCATTTGTGCCACGAGCACCGAGGAAACCTCCCCAACGCAAGATGCCAACGGTGCCAGTATCGTAACGGATGAGGGAAACAGTATAGTCTTCCCAGTCGTCATGCCCAGAGAAGCTGCCAACTTCCGCTGCGACGGTCAGGGCGGTGCCGCCGAACCAGTTGATCAGGTCGGATTTGTGGATACCGTTTTCTAACAATCCACCGACGGTACCATACCAACTATCCGGCCTGCCGCGCGGGGCATTATAGGGACCCGTATAATCAGTTTCAATATAGACAACATCACCGATGTCGCCGTTATCCACCATCTTTCTGCCGAGTTCGTGGACAGGATAGAAACGAAGGACTTGTCCGACCATCAGATGTGTACCAGCTTTGTCCGATGCTTCGATCATTTCATCCGCCTCATTAAGTGTTAGAGAGAGCGGTTTTTCACAGAAAGCGTGGACACCTGCTTCTGCCGCGTCAACGACCACTTTAGTATGTGCTACAGGCGGCGTTGCGACAACGACACCATCAACGAGTGGAAAGAGTTCTTGATAGTCTTGGAATGCACGGATGTTGTGTCGTTCAGCAACAGCTTTTGCAGCGTCAAGTCGTAGGTCCGCAACACCTACAAATTCACAATTTTCTACATTGGGGAGTGAGTTGCAATGGCCATTGCCCATGCCACCTACCCCGATTACACCTATCCGAATCATAATTCTATTTCCTTTTATGAAGGTTAATATGTTGTTGTGTAGAGAATTTACCTTAAAGTAAGGTTGATGTCAATTGGTTTATGGCTGTTAGTATTTCGTTGTGTCTAATGTGCTAAATGATGGATATACATAAGGTCTTGTTCTCGCGTTAATTGGAGGCTTTCCGCACCTTTACTAACCATATCACAATCGAAACAGATATTATAACGCCGAACCCTAAAAGTATTAAATTTGTATGGGTAGAAATTCTGTTACCAAGGTAAGTGTAAACAGCAGTTGCAGGAAGTTGACCTATGCCGGTAGCGAGCCAAAAACCGATGAATCGTATCCGCGTCAATCCTGCGGCATAACTGACAACATCAAATGGAATATATGGGATAAGACGGGCAATCAGGATCGCATAGTTGCCGTATCTTTGAATAAACTGATCGGTTTTGTTAACAACAGGTTGACTGACGATTCGGGCAACATGTTTTGCACCGAGAAAACGGGCAATGTAGAAACAAAGAGCGGCGCCGAGCATTGCGCTACTCCACGATAGCAACATACCCCACCAGAATCCAAAGAGCGCACCGTTGGCTATTGTGATTAGGAACGCGGGTAGTGGCGCGATGACGCTCTGGAAGATCATGAGAGTCGCCGAAATGAGCGGGGCGAACAGACCGTAACCTGCAATGTATTCACGTGCTGTTTCAATGCTCTGAAATGCGGCGATGAGTTCAAGAAGAAATTCTTGAATCTGTCTAAAGAACAGTATCAGGCAAAGAATGACAATTCCGACTATGAGGAATGTGAGTGTTTTACGGGGAAGTTTTTTGGACATTTACCAATAGTCCAGAAATGTTGCAGAATTAGGTCGCAAACTTGTTCACAGGAGGCAAACTACTTAATCAATAACGTGAGTTCGGTATAAAGACCTGAAGAATTCCATATCTTTTCTCCGTATTTACGTAATAAAAAGATTTTTAGAGTTTTTAGAGTCAATCGGAAAATGATAGGATTTTGCAATGTGCTACGATCCTTTGTTATGACAGGATCGGTAGGTTTATTATGACAAAAATAGTCATATTTGACTCTAAAAATTCGGTATTATAGTAGTATACCAAATAACAATAGTTTTAGGAGACATATTCTGCCGATTCCGAAAGTTGCTTATACCGAACTCACGTTAATATAGATGATCTACCGATTATCTATATTGCTGAATAGCATGAATTAATGCCCGACTCATTCGGTCGCGAAGTGCTTGTTGTCGCTCCTCAGACCACTGGTAAAAACCTTCTCCTGATTTTACCCCGAGTTTGTCGGATTCAACCATTTCTCTAAGGAGTGGATTAATTTCAGAGGAGCTGTTTAAGTCTTTGTAGAGTTCTTCAAAGGCATCAAGCACCAAATCCCATCCTGCAAGTTCAAACACTTCAAATGGACCTGCAACACTGAGTCTCCTACCAAAGCTATTGCGCACCACAAGGTCTACTGTCTCAGCACTGGCGATGCCCTGTTCAACAATTGCAAATGCTTCTCGGATAAGTGCAGCTTGCAGCCTGGGACCTACGAAACCGAGTGCCTCTTTTTCTATAATTGCCGGTGTTTTGCCAATGGAGGTAAGGAGATCAAACGTCACAGACACTGTTTCATCGGATGTATCAGGGCTGCGAATCAGTTCAACGAGCGGAATCAAGTAAGGTGGATTAAAATAGTGTGTGTTGAGTATTTTATCAATGCGTTTCGTGTTAGCTCCGATTTGGCTGGGCATTAAAGCAGTTGTGTTGCTTGCTAAGATTGTATGTGGCTGGCATAGAGAATCTAATTCCTCAAAAATCTGCTGTTTCAGTGGTAGGTTCTCGGAGGCAGCTTCAACTACAAAATCAGCGGTTTCCACAGCTGTGGCGAGTGCGGTTGTGGTCTGAATGCGCTGCATCGTTTCGGAGATACTTGTCTTTTCAATGACACCGTTTTCAGCGAGAAGTGTTAAATTTTTGCCAATCTGAACGCGCGCATTGTTCAGTATTTCTTCGGTAATGTCGTGAAGTTGAACACGGTAACCTGCACATGCGAATTCTTGTGCAATACCGTGTCCCATCAGTCCCGCACCGATTACGGTAATGTTTTTAATTTTGTTATCTGACAATTTTATACTCCAATCACAATAGTAAATTCCCCGCGTGGTTCGGTAGATCGAAATTTTTCCAGTGCTTGGCTGATATTTCCACGGAATATCTCTTCAAACCGTTTTGTGAGTTCACGGGCGATAACTATCTCGCGTTCTCCTATCACAGCAAGTGCATCCTCAAGAAAACGGCAGAGCCGGTGTGGTGATTCAAAAAGAATTAACGTTCGTTCTTCATCCGCAAGTTGTGTTAATTGACGTTTCCGTTTACCCGATTTGGGAGAGAGAAAACCTTCAAAGATAAAGTTGTGTAGCGGTAAACCTGAAACTGCTGCCGCTGCGAGGATAGCTGACGGACCGGGTATTGGAACGATCAGCACAGCTTCAGCGATACACTCTTGTAGGAGTGGATAGCCAGGGTCAGAGATTGTAGGGGTGCCAGCATCTGATACAAGTGCAACGGATTCTCCTGCCTTCAACCGTGCAATAAGTATTTCGGATTTTGCCTGTTGATTGCCTTCAAAATAACTCGTGAGTGGGGTTTTGATTTCGTAATGTGTTAACAATCTGCGTGTTTGTCGGGTGTCTTCAGCAGCGATAAGGTCTACCTCTTTGAGAATGCGTAGTGCGCGTAGTGTAATATCCTCTAAATTCCCGATCGGTGTGCTGACGAGGTAAAGGGTGCCAGGGTCAATATTATGCATTGTTTTTTTATCAGATTTAAAGTATTAGGATATTGCCTTTGTTATTGCTTGGGTATTTTAGCAAAAGTTGTGGATTTTGGCAAGAAGTGTGGGAATGTCTGTACTGCAGGACTTACGCAATATCCATTTTCAAAGTAGGTGATTTTATCTGTTGGCGTAGAAAATCAGAATACGGTTCATTTTTGACTTGATAAAGCGTTTGTCCGATTTCATTTGCTTTTTGCATCAGGTAAGTCCTGTTCTTGATCCCGCCAACTTATTGAAGTTTCGGATTTTTGATGTGCCGTTCCTTATCCCGGTCTGTTTTTTTAACATTGACTTTTTGAACGCTTCCTCAAGCTGAACTCCTGTTTGATTTGCCAAACAGAGCAGGACAAACAGAATGTTCGCCATTTCTTCAGCCAGGTCCAAATCTGTCTCATTCTCTTTAAAACTCTGTTCTCCATATTGGCGCGCCATAATCCTTGCTAACTCGCCCACCTCTTCCATAAGAATAGCAGTATTGGTCAATTCAGAAAAATAACGCACACCGAGCGTGTTAACCCATTCGTCTACAATTTTTGGCAGTTTTCAAGTGTATAGTCCATTAAGTTGTCCATTTCATTCATAGCGTCTGTTGGTATTTTAGCAGCATTCACAACAGAAGTAAACTATTTTTGGTTCTAAAACGTTTAGTTAGCGTGAGTTTCTCGTACAGGTTTTTCAATTTCTATTCAAGCCAACCTACAGCAACGGGTGTGTGAATATTTTGTTACATAGGTGTCAATTTAACATAAAAAACTCATTGTTCTCTGTAGGCGCGAACTCCGATTCCCAACGATCTGTCGCGATTCGGAAATCGCTCCTACGGATATGTGGTTAATGTTGAAAACTTTAAACACCCTACAGAACCAAATTTGAGTCCTTATTTTGAAATCCCGTTTTTTAGATAACACTTTTAAATGTATGACGTTATATTGAAGATTATTCGTAATCCTAACGCATCGAAACTTTATTTAAGAACTCTTCAGTTGATTTACGTTAGGTGAGAATGCTTAAAACGTTTGCAAGAGGGAACTATGAAAAAGTTACGTATCGGAATTATCGACCTTGCTGCCAAAGGTCAGACAAAAACATGGTGGAACCGTGTTGTTTACCCTAATTATGCAAGTATTATGCCACAAGCTATCGGCGTGTGGTGTGAAGAACAAGGTCATCATGTCACACTCGTGTGTTACACTGGTTTTGAGAATCTGGTTGAGGAGTTACCCAACGATGTTGATGTTGTCTTTATCGGTTCGTTTACACATACAGCACAACTGGCATACGCATTAAGCAATATGTTCCAAGAAAAGGGTGCTGTTACGGTGCTCGGTGGACCACATGCTCGATGCTTTCCGCAGGACGCACAACAGTATTTTAACTACGTTTTGGGATTCACTGACAAGGAGATAATCTGCGATGTGTTGAATGATTGCACACCGCACCGCCCAATTGGTGTACACCTTTCTGCCAAACAGCAACCTGCAGCACTTCCGGGTGTAAGGGAACGCTGGAAATTCATTGAACCGACACTTAATAAAGCACTCTTTATTAGATGTGTCCCGATGCTTAACAGTTTGGGGTGTCCCTATACTTGTAATTTTTGTATTGACTCAGTTGTCCCGTATCAACCGTTGCCATTTGATGCAATCAAGGAAGACCTACGATTTCTCTTAAGTAAGTTTAAACGACCTCATGTGAGTTGGCATGACCCGAACTTTGGTATCCGATTCAATGATATCATGTCAGCCATTGAGGAAGCGGTGCCTCCAGATAGGATCAGTTTCATTGCCGAAAGTAGTCTGTCGGTACTAACGGAACCCCACCTGAAGCGGCTACAAAGAAATGGCTTCAAGGCAATCCTACCCGGGATTGAATCGTGGTATGACATGGGTAATAAGTCAAAATCTGGAAAGAACATAGGTATCCACAAAGTTCGCCAGGTCTCTGAACATGTCAACACGGTTCTCAGATATATTCCTTTTGTTCAAACGAATTTCGTGTTTGGTCTTGATTTTGAAGAGGGACCTGAACCTTTTGAACTCACGAAAAAGTTTGTAGATCTCACACCTGGTGTATATCCATCCTATCTGCTCCTCACAGCCTACGGAGAAGCGGCACCTTTGAATCTCGAATACCAACGTAATAATCGTGTTTTATCTGTTCCTTTTCATTTTCTGAACAACCAACATGCTACAAACGTGGTGCCGAATCAATATTCATGGTTAGAGCTTTACGACAATTATATTGATCTGTCAAAGTATTCTTTGTCAGGGCGTGTTGCCCGCCGCCGTTTTATGGCTAACAAAGTAGCTATTGTCCGTTGGATGAATCTGTTGCGGGCAATGTCAGCAGGTCCTGAAGTGATTAATCACCATATAGAGATCCGTAATCTACTTAAGACCGACAAACAGTTCCGTAGTTTTTATGAGCAAGAAACCACGGAACTACCGTCGTTTTATACTGATTGGATCCGCAAGGACTTGGGTCCCTTATGGGAGTGGCTGCCTCCTGGCGCCATGCACCACGACCCACTAGCTTATCTGAAGTCAACACTTGAAAAACCAACTGTGTTGGACTCAATACCGATCAATACAACAGCAGGCAAAAAGCAGGTTGAGAATCCAGAAGGGACAGAAGCAGTTTCAACAGCCGGTTCTGATTAAGCATACGAGAGTTTTACCAAAATAATGATACCTTCAAAGTTTCAAAACGCGAATCATTGTTGGGTGCAGGTTCTTAATCAGAAGAAGTACCTCATATCATTAGTATGAACTCATAGCGAGTAAGAACTAAAAACTCAAAGTAAATAGGTATCTGAAGTGGAAAGAATGGGACATAAACTATCTTCTTTTCTTTCCTTATTTTATCACATCCTTATGTTTTACTCAATATGAGTTCATATACTAAAACGTGTCCTGAATTTTAAATTTTGGTGTTGAGAATGAAGCGATGCCAAAGAATATAGCCTGTGCCAACATCGGATTGTAAACTTATGGCAGAATAGGATTTCCAGCGCAACATGAGATAGGTTTCATGCATGTATTTAAATACCATCACTGAGATAACGATGATTGAATTGAGGTTATCGGGACGCTATATCCAGAAACCTCGCGTCTCTGTTTTCGCTGTCTGTTTCCTTTTGCTTATAGGACCAGCATTGGGACAGACAGAATTTCCGTTTGAAACTGCGCGTCCGCTTTATGTAGGCGCCCGCGCCTTAGCGATGGGGAACGCTTTTACTGCTGTCGTTGACGATGCGACCGCTGGTTTTTGGAACCCTGCTGGACTAATTCAGTGGCAAGGTGTTAAGCTTTTTGGTGTTACCAAATTTCATGATCAACACTCTTATCGATTCGACCCGAAAGGCATCGGTTATAGTTGGCGCGGCTACAGTCTGTATTGGGGCAACAAGATTGCTCTTGACGTGGCAAGTGGCGTCCCAGATTTCAATTACTACAGTTTTGCGCGCCAACTCGGTGCGTATCTTGCTGCCGGATTAAGTCTCAAATTCAAACGACGACACCCTTCCGATTATTATCAATTCTTCGGCTACCATACCTCGTATGACATTGGTTTGCTGTTTAAACCGCGCCCAGAACTCAAATTCGGATGTCTGTTGCAGAATCTTGATGGGCGCGGTATTCAGTGGGTGACGCTTGGCACTGCCTACCGTTATACCTTATATCAATTCTCCGCAGATATCGCCCTCTCTACCGAAAATGCAGAACCAGAGTTTTATTTCGGTGTTGAATGGACTCCAACGACGTTTTTTTCTATGCGAGTCGGCAGTTCAAACGGTGCGTTAACCGGTGGTGTTGGGCTGCGGATTATTGATGTATACTTAAATTACGCCCGAATTTATGAAGAACGTTTCGCTTCGGATTTTATCTCTGCTGAACTACAATTTTGAATGCTCCGGTGCTCTATTTAAGCGCGTTTTCTTACTCAACGCCCTTTTCCCAATCCAATTCCTCAGAATCCCATTCAAATTGTTGCAATGGACCGAATTTGAGGTTGACCGTCAAACTTTTTGGTGTAGGTGAACTGTCAAACAAATTGAAATCTCGAACAACAACAAAAGTGTGTTGTCCATCGGTAATTGTTTTGCACGCCTCAATAAAATCGTCCAGATTCCGAATCTGCTTTCCATTTATATTGAGGATAACCACCTTTGAGTTTCCGTTTCGTTCTTGTACACCGACCCGCGAAAAACTACTGCCGGCTGCAGCATGAGGCAGATAAACACCGTCGGCTTCAAGGTAAAGTAGTCGACGCAACTGAGGAGTAATGTCATGAAACACAGCACCACCAAACCGTACGAATCTCTGAACCTTCTTTTTCTCTAAATTCTCTACAGGTACCTTAAGGCTAAGGTTTTCGCCATTACGGTAGATGTCCAAAGTGACTTCTTTACCGACGTTTTGATTTAGAATAGCATCAAAGGTGTATAGGTCATCTCGGATAAGTTCATCGTTGATACGATAGATAATATCAGATGCACGGAGAGCGGTTTCACCAGTAGTCCTTGGCACCATAGATTCAATCTGAATAACCTTTGGTGTTCCTGCTTTGGAGGGGCCAATCTCTTTGCGTAAAGCCTCTGGAAAATTAAAGTGTTTTATCGCTTCCCCAATAGAGATAAGTTCCAAATCAACACCGATTTCGCCACGTTGAATCGACATCTCATTTTGAATTAATTCCAACGCATCAATAAGATAATCAATGGGTAGTTCAAAACTGGATGTATCTGTTCCACGCGCATGGATAGCAATTACCTCACCCGCGGTGTTCCACACAGGGCTACCACTTGACCCGCCTGTTCTGTCAAATGTCGTATGTATGTAACTTGAATGTCTATCACCTTTGTTGACATTAAGGTTCGCAATCGTTCCCATTTTGATGGAATATTCCTCTTTCTCGTTGTTGCCAATCAACAGTAGTTCATCACCGAGAGAGAGTTTGTCCCATTCACCAAGTTCAACGGCTTTCAGTTCAAAATCAACTTCAGCAGGATCAATCTTGTAAAACCCGAAGTCGTGTGTCGGATCGTAGTAAAGGATATTTGCTTCGGTGAAGCTGCCATCATGAAAGTTGATTTTTACATAGGCAGGACTGCTACCCGTAACATGTCGATTTGTAGCGATTATCCCACGTTCTGCATCAACGACGAAACCGGTGGCAAAACTTGTGCCTTTTGATTCTGTTTCAAAGACGACTTCGGAGGCGGTTTCAATATTCACCACCATCGGTTTGAAGGCGGCAATCTGCTCTGTCCAGTTGTGTGCTGCATTGGTGTTCGCTGTAATGAGTGTGAAGAGTAGTATGAGGATGGATGTTTTCTGAAATATATATTTCATGGTTGCTCCTTATTGTTTGATTAAACGAAACGAATTCGTTTGAGGTTTATTCAGAATTCTAACATTTTAGTTCCAGAAGTGTCAAATCCTTTTTAGGAATTTTATCACGTCAAAAGCGCGTTTATTTATCTATGGGTGTGTAAAGTTTTCGTACAAAGCATATTGTCGGTTAAGTTTCGCTTCGTCCTCCCCGATCTACACATTGAATTATGACGTTACAGGTCACATTTAGGACGTTTTGCACGTCCTTGGGACGTGCATAAGTCAATCAGAATAAGGATTGTGACGTGATTTTCAGCTTTTTTGTTTTTTCTTCTCTTTCTTTAGAAATTTTGTGTATATTGGTTTGTCAAGTTAATTTTAAAAAAATAATCAGTGCCAAAAACTTCACACAACTGTACTGTCAATCAACACAAAGAAAAGGCAGATATCTGAAAGATACCTGCCTGTAAAGTGAGTTGTAGGTCGGGTTTTGCTCCGCTCTACCCATAAGTGTCAACTTAAGGAAATCTATATATTTTTCTAACAATATTCAACACCACTATGATTGAGACTGTCCCATATTTAGTCCCGCCAAATGCCATACGCGCATTTGGCGTTGATTTGGTAGGGACGATATGTTTATAGAAAAAATGTTACCCATTGCCTCTTGAGTTCCGTAGGAACGACATATCTGACTGGCAAACTGAGTCGACAACATACCGCCCCTACGGGGCTCAAGAGGTTTATCCATGTTTGAAAATTGCTTAAGTTGGCACCCGGGGAATGCCTAATGGCATTCATACCGTTGATTTATGGGTTTCGCTGCGCTCTACCCGACCTACAAACTTTAGATTTTATGAGAGACCAATAACTACTCACAATTAAAACGTTATAATGTCTATTATGTTTCTACGGTCTCATCTGCTGCAAAGAGCGCTTCAACGAAATCTGCACCAGCGAAATCACGTAAATCATCAAGTTTTTCACCAATGCCGATTAATTTGACAGGAGCACCAAGTTCTGCTTTTACGGCTAACACTATCCCACCTTTAGCTGTACCATCCAATTTTGTAATTGCTACGCCTGTAATCGGCACAGCCTCGTTGAAAATTTTTGCCTGCATCAATGCGTTTTGTCCAACCGTGCCATCAATCACAAGTAATACCTCGTGAGGTGCACCTGTATGCGCTTGTCCCATTACACGTCCAATTTTTGATAATTCATCCATCAGCGGTTTTTTAGTATGGAGTCTGCCTGCTGTATCTACAATAAGCACGTCTGCTTCTCGGTTTTTTGCTGCATGAACTGCATCGAAAATGACCGAAGCGGGGTCAGCCTTTTCTCCACCACGAATTAATTCTGCACCCGCGCGTTCACACCATATTGCCAATTGATCTTCCGCAGCAGCACGAAAAGTATCTCCTGCGGCAACGAGAACACGGTTCCCATTAGCATTGAAACGGCTCGCGAGTTTGCCGATTGTTGTTGTTTTTCCAGCACCGTTTACACCGAGAACTAAAATCGTGTAAGGCGGTTCATCCTCAAATTTTAAAGGAACGTCTTCACCGAGAAGATTCAGGATTTCTTCTTTTATGACTGTTTCCAATTCAGAAGAATCTCCTAATCCTTTTTCTCTCACAGTTTCTCTAACGTTGTCCATAAGTGTCAGCGTCGTATCAACTCCCACATCCGCTTGGATTAAAATTTCTTCAATCTCCTCCATGAGTTCTTCATCGATTTTTCTACCGACACGGAGTAACCCCGACAGTTCGGAAATGAAACGGTTTCGGGTCTTTGCTAAACCAGACTTTAGGCGATTAAACCAATTTTCTTTTTCACCTGTAACCTCCGATTCAACGCGGTTTTTATCACCACCTTTAAATAAGTTTCTGAGCATCCATTTCTCCTTTATTCTAAAATCACCTATTCTGATATACATTATGTAGATATGTTCGGTTTGAATGTATCCATATCATATAATACAGTAACAAAACAGCAAAGACAATAAAAATCGGATTCTATAGTCTATCCCATAAATCCTTAAACACGGTTTCCTTCAAGGAACTCAACTTTATCGTAGGCATCAAATAGATTTTCTTGTGGGAGTAAATTAACGCTATGAATGCCTTTTGGCATTCAGCGGGTTTTCCCGATATTGTGCTATACACCTTTCGCACCGCTGGTGCTTTGGTTTTGGGTAATACGGATTCTATACACATTCCGCACCGAAATCAACGCTATGAATGCGCTTTTGGCATTCAGTGGGTGCTGATATGTGATTTACCAAAGCCTCGGAGAGGCGAAAGGTGTATAGTAAGCATTGATCGATCCCATCATTAGCAAGCCCCAGAGGGGCGACAGGTGTATTAGATACTAACGTTCCTCACTAAATTGACACCTATGGAGCACAGGGACCCGCCCTACAAATGATTTATGAGACATGTTCTACTCAAATTTCAGTTCTGTTTCATTTGTGTGAAGTATGTAAAACAATTATTAATCCTTACGTTCAATTGCACAATTGTAAAAAACACGTATTTCATAAATTAATTATTGCTATAATTGCCTGTTTTCTATATACTAAAGGCATATCTGAATAGGAGATTTACAATGAAAAGCAGAAGATTTGACCGACCATTTTTAAGCGCGTTCATAGGTGTTGCTATCGTGCTAATTCCTGGCTTGACTTTCACGTCCTGTGTGGAGGAACAGCAATTAGACGAGCTTGTTCAGGAAACAAATCAAGAAGAAACAATGCAGGAAACTGCTGAACCTGCTGTCGCACTTCCGGGGCTACCTGAAGATGTTGCTGGCTATGAACGTTGGCTTAAATTAAACGCAGAACCGATTCCACCTGTTGCAGGTGGTGATCCACACAACGGTAATAAAAACGTTTATGTTAATCAAGAACGAGATACTATCGCCCCAGATGGCGAGCAGCTGTTTCCATACCCAGATGGCAGTATTGTCGTAAAAGAAGCATTCCGACCAAATAAGGATTATGTGGGACTCATCGCAATTATGCGGAAAGTAGCAGGTACTGATCCAGATCATAACGATTGGGAGTTCGTTGAGTATACACGGAACAACCCGGATGATGATTTTAAACTTGTCTTTTCCGGTCAAATATGTTGGAGTTGCCATGCCAGAGTTGAAGACATAGACTATGTTTTTACAGAACTTGAATAATGGTAAATATAAATAGATGTGAACTCCTGCGTAAGCGCGTTTTATAAACGCGCTTACTAATAGCGTTAGTAATTATATGTTATACAATTGTTCATGTTATACAATTGTTCTGTCTACACTAAATTGCGAGTCGTGTCAGTAGTCGGGAATCGGAGTTCCCTCCTACCATAAGCAGTCCATTAGTAGGAGCGATCTCCGAATCGCGACCTATACCCATAAATTTAGGGTAGACAAAGCAATATAGTGTATTAAATTAAGGAGAAAGTTTTTGAAGAAATATCTAAGTAGATTTATAAAACGTTTTTGCCATAATACAATGATGTGCCAAGGTTTGCTTACACCATTGATGTTTGTGTTAATGGTTAATTTTACATTGAGTCTTTTTTGGGTAAATGTTGCTGACGCTCGACCTGAGTTTGCGGCTGAATTAGATAAGGACTGTAATTTTTGTCACATTGACCCTGCAGGCGGTGGTCCCCGAAATCGCATCGGTGAAATTTTTGAAGAGAACTATTTTGAGTTTCCCGAAGATTTTGACATGGATGCTGTCACCGAAGAAGCGAAGGAGGTTGTCAAGCAACTTACAACCTCACTTGATCTGCAGACAGCTTTTATCAAAGACATGCATGCAGACGGCGATGAAGGCGCGGTAGCTGGGTGCAACTCATGTCACTCCTCAGTAGATAGCTTTCTCCTCATGCAGGCTGAGGTGACATTCAACGCCCAAGCATCAGAGCACATTAGATTAACTTTATCAAACAACGTTGGCACAACACTCAATGCTTTCGCTACAGTAGATGCTATTCCAAAACACCTCTATGTCAAAGTGGGACAATTCCGTTTGCCTTTTGGCATCAAACAGAAGGATCATAATATCCTTGTCCGAGAAGGCTACGGTCTTGGTTCTAACAAGCGAGACGTAGGAGTTGAACTCGGTGGTAATTTAGGAAAAACGTTCTACAATGCGTCATTTTTTAACGCTGGTAATGCGACAGCAAAGGGTTTACTCGGCACGGTTGGTGGGCAACTCGGTCCAATTCGTGCTGGAGTTTCCTGCATTTTTGAACAACCTGGCGAAGAGTGGGAACGTCTTGTTGGTGCATTTCTAACAGCCTCCTACGGTGGCTTGAGTTTAGAAGGTGAATTTAACTTTGGAAATGCCGGAGAGATCGTCTCTTTCGCACCCGATGCTGTTGATTCGAAGGGATACTATTTCGGAGCAAAGTACCGTGTCCTTCCGCAGTTTACTGTAGCAGGACGTTACGGATTGTTTGATCCTGATAGGACTGTTTTAGGTGATGCTGGAAAAAGGTTAACATTCATTGCTCAATATAATTTTATGGAAAATGGCGCAATTTCGCTGTTCTATTGGGCAAACTTGCCTAACGCTGATCGAGAACCTGACGAGGATATCAGCAGCAAAAGTGCGTTAAGACAACTTCAAGGTAGGAATCAACTTATTGTGATGTCGCGGTTCTGGTTTTAGATTGTTGGAGATTTTTTGACATTTTCGGAAATAGGTGTGTTTATTTTAACACATGATAAAACGTTAACTCTGTTCTTTTTAAAATCCTGTTTTGAGTTTTGGAACGTCAATTCGGAATAACACATTTCTGTTTTGACTGAAGATTAAAGTATAAGATGGCAATGTTAGGGCATAGCCTCAGCAGCCTAAAAGCATTGATTTAAGCGTCCTACTATAGGTTCTGTGTGTATTTTTTTTTGAGGGAGGTAAAATAATCAAAGACTAAACGGTTTTAAAATACCGTTTAGAAATGTAAATTTTGGCACGAAAATTGCTCAATACCTCCATATAACGAAAAATGACCTTGAGATTTGGTTGAAATGCAAACTTTAGGAGACATTTTGCGATGGAATCAAAAAAAATTTTAACAGGTATTGTTGCACTTCTTTCTTTGCTCGTTTTGGTTATCGGTTCGCTCTATATTAATAGTTTGGTATCCGGAGCAAAAACGCGTGTCATTGTTAAATCTATTACGCCGAAAGGTGAAAATGTTTCACCATGGACTGATTTTACATTTACGTTTTCAGAACCAGTAGTTGATAATTCGCTAATCAATACTGAATTGCCGGATCGTGCAGTTCGGTTCACTCCTACTATTAAGGGATCCGCACGTTGGATAGCGCGCGACACAATTCGTTTCTATTTAGAAAGTCCCTTAGCTCCCTCCGCAAGTTACACCGTAGAACTCGCCCCAAAGTTACGACAAAGTTCCCTTGGCTTTGCCATTACTGGTGATCGAAAATTCACTTTTGCAACAGAACCTTTCCGCATACAAAACAGACGCCTTGAATTTAAATACACGAAGACACAGGCAAGGGCTGTTGGAAGCATAACCTTTAATTATCCTGTTAACATCGCTGATTTG
This sequence comes from Candidatus Poribacteria bacterium, assembly GCA_965219695.1. GTDB lineage: Bacteria > Poribacteria > WGA-4E > WGA-4E > WGA-3G > MSPOR6. The sequence continues at coordinate 418,197 of CBDCOJ010000032.1, forward strand.
CGTGCTAATCTATCTATCCGGCTTCAAGAGGATGTTGAAATTCCCTATACGCTTCAACCGCAAAACGGTGTTGCCAGAGAAATTAAATTAGAAACTGAAGAAATACCGCGTCTGCTTGGAAACCAAAACCTAAAAATTCGAATTAACAAAGGATTCAAATGCACAGGCGGACAGATCGGATTAAAAGAAGCAAGCGTTAAATCAATGACCTTGACTGGACGAGGCACGCTTGGTGTTACGTATGCCAATGTCCGAGAGGCTTCGGGGAGACCGCATATCAAGCTTCGATTCAGTTCGCGTATACCGAGTGACACGGTGCAACCGTATATTCATATAAAACCTGAGTTAGATACGCAAATCATCACACGTTATGGCGAGATCGAAATACATGGTGATTTTAAGCGACGTAGTAGATACGAAGTTACTGTTCAAGAAGGCTTAACAGCACCCGATGGTTCTGTGTTAAAGAAACCGTATACTGTCCGACTGACGATTCCGGATGTCCCTCCGCAAGTGCGTTTTGCTGGAAATGGGTTTTTCCTAACCCGAAATCAGAAGATGAACCTCGGTTTAGCAACGATTAATGTACAAAACGTCAATTTACAAATTGAAAAGGTTTTCGGTAATAATCTTATTTACGCTTCTAAGATAAGTAACTGGAGACCTTGGACAAATAATTTAGGGAAGCCAATTCATTCCAGCACGCTTGCTATTTCCTCAAAGTTGAACGAGGAGGTAACAACATCTATTGATTTGGGACAGTACCTGGACGATAAATATATCGGCATCTTTAAAGTCACTGCTCAGAGACCGAATGACTATAGGGCGCGTGCGACGCAATGGGTCATGTTGACAGATATCGGTATCATTGCTAAGAGAGCAGGGGATGAGTTATGGGTTTGGGTCAATTCTCTCTCTAACTTAAAACCTATTCCACAAGCGACAGTAAAACTCATCAGTGATAACAATCAAACGCTCCTGACAGGAAAAACAAATTGGGAAGGCTTTGTTAAGTTTTCTTCAGTAGCACAAAAAACTGATGGCTTTACCCCGTTTATGTTAACTGTGGAAAAATCGGACGATCTTTCTTTTATTCAATTAAATCGACATCTACTTTCCACTGGTGATTTTAGTGTTGGTGGCTCCGCATACTTAGAGACAGGCTATGAAGCATTTCTCTATACGAGTCGTGGGGTTTATCGTCCTGGCGAGAAAGTTTCACTTGCTGCAATTGTCCGTGGAAAGCGAAATGTAACACCTCCCACGCTTCCAACCCACATACAGATATTAGCTCCTGACGGTCGAGTTATCAGTGAATTTAATCAAAATACGGACAGACGTGGTGGGTGTGAAGTAACAATTCCTTTAGCTGCTTATGCACAAACAGGCGGCTATATAGCTAAAATGAACGTTGCTGGTAAAGAGATTGGACGTGTGCCGTTTCAGGTAGAAGAGTTTATGCCTGATAGAATGAAAGTGACTGTTACGACAGATAAACCTGAATATGACTTGGGTGTTGAGGTAGGAATGGATGTTTCAGCTGTCAATTTGTTTGGACCTCCTGCTGCTAACCGAAAAGTAACAGCATCTTATATGCTTGAGACTGTTCCGTACGTTCCGACTGAAAAATGGCGTTCTTTTCACTTTTCAAGTACTATCCCATTTGAGAAACAGCGGATTACTTTGGAAGAAACCAAGACAGATGCTGAAGGTAAAGTGCATTATAAATTCGTCTTGCCAGACACTGTTAAAGCACCTTCTCAGTTGAATGGGGTTTTGACAGCAACAGTGAGCGAACCTGGTGGCAGAGCTGTTACGGCTTCACACCGCGTAATCGTTCACCCGTATTCGCATTATGTTGGTCTCAAAATGTCAAAGACTGGAGTCATCAAGCCTAATGAAAAAGTTTCCCTTAACTATATTGCTGTGGATAAAAATGGAAACGTAGTAGCTGACAGGGACTTAACACTCACCGTTTATAAAGTCCATTGGAATACTATACTGCGCCGCAATGCACAAGGACGTTATGAATATGTGTCAGATGACCAAATTACTTCCTTGGAATCCCATCAATTTGTCTCAACAGCAGAAATGGGCACATTCACTTTTACGCCTTCTGAATATGGCGAATACCGTGTGCACCTCGAAGATATTGCCTCTGGTGCAAAAACAGAAGTTAAAGTGGAAACTACCGGTTGGGGATACGTGCCTTTATCAATGGAAAATCCGAGTCTCCTTGAGATGACTTTAAATAAACAAGCATATCAACCTGGAGAAACAGCGAAACTTCAAATTAAAGCACCATTCCCTGGCAAACTGTTACTGACAATGGAGCGAGAAAAGGTCTTGACTTACCGAACTGTCAACCTAAAAGGAAATACAGCCAGTTTGAATATTCCAGTCGTACGTGGTTATAAACCAAACATTTATCTTTCTGGAACAGTAATTCGGTCAACAGATTCATTGGAGGAACACGCACCGGTTCGCGCTTTTGGCGTCATTCCTCTAAAGATAGATGCTGAACCCAACCGCTTCGCTATTGATTTGGATGCTCCTGCGGAAATTCGTCCGAATAGCGATGTGACTATCAAGTTTCGCGTACGTGGAAAACAGAGCGCGTTCTCACATGTTACCATCGCTGCAGTTGATGAAGGGATACTTCAGTTGACCGGTTTTCGCGCACCTAATCCGCACGGTTACTTTTACCGTCAGCGTGGACTAAAAACACGCGCTTACGATCTTTATTCTGCAATTTTGCCTGAAATTGAGACTGTTCAGGGTGATTCCAGCGCAGGTGGTGACCAAGCTGCTCGCTTGAGTGGACGCGCGAAACGGCTTAACACTACCAGTGTCATGCGTGTGAAACCAGTCTCACTCTGGTCGGGTATTCTGAAAACAGATCGCTACGGAAAAGGTACGGCGACTTTTCAAATTCCGCAGTTCAACGGAACGTTACGGTTAATGGCTGTGGCTTTTTCTGGTGGATACTACGGTGCTGCTGAGAAGTTTACAATAGTTCGTGAACCGGTGGTATTAACGCCGACGTTTCCTCGGTTCCTTTCAGGCGGAGATCGTATCCAATTCCCTGTAAGTGTTCACAACGGCACCGGCAAAGATGGAGAATTTCAAGTAGAATTGCAAGCGACAGGTGATGTCCAATTCATATCTGCGGAGACGGAAACAGAACCAAAAGTCCAGAAACATTTGGTTCAAAAGCAGGTGCAAATCAAAGCTGGTGGTGAGGAACAACTTGTATTTGATCTACTTGCTCACGATTCAATTGGTAAAGCTACGTTCAAATTGACCGCTTCTGGGAACGATGAAAACACACAGATGTCTGTTCAACTTCCACTTCGGTCAGCTGCGCCACCGGTAACTGAAACGGGAAATGGCACAGTGAGTGTGAATAATACTGCAGACTTCGTTTTTCCCTCAAATTTAATAGCCAATTCTTCCGAATTTACGCTTACTGTATCTCCGTTCCCCACGATTGAATTTGCTGGTGGGCTTCAATATCTGCTTAAGTATCCTTATGGGTGTATTGAGCAAACTACGAGTCGAGTTTTTCCGCTGCTCTATTTTAGTGATGTTGCAGGTGCTGTTGAACCTGAACTTGCTGCTGATGGACGCATTGATCAATATATCACTGCTGGTATCAATAGACTTGAAAGTATGCTCACATCTCAGAATCATTTCGCATATTGGCCGGGTGGGAGTTATATAAACCACTGGAGTAGTGTGTACGCTTCACACTTTTTGGTTGAAGCGCGGAAGGCAGGCTATGAAGTTTCTGAACGTGTCTACACAGGATTGCTTAGCGGATTAAAACAGCAAGCGAAACAGATATCAAGCACTCAAAAGTCCGTTAACGATTCTAATAGATACAAAGTTGAGCGTGCGGTCTATGCCTGTTATGTCTTGGCAGCAGCGGGTGAACCGGAAAAGGGTGTGATGCACTACTTCAAAAATAATCTTCTCAGTAGTCTCACGAACTATAGCCAGTTTCAATTGGCAGGTGCCTTCGCACTCAGTGGTGATTTAGAAACAGCACTCTCCATGTTACCTATTTCTATTCCATCTCAAAACGGTGGTAACCGCCAATCCGGGCATAACTTCAACTCACCTACCCGCTCACAAGCTATTATACTTGACGTGCTTGCAGAGGTTAACGAAAATCATCCGTCTATTCCGGTGCTTGTTAGCGACCTTAGTAAAGCTGCGTCTCAAAGAAAACGGTGGGGAACAACCCAAGAGAATGCGTTTGCTTTTCTCGCCCTCGGCAAAATCCTGAAGAAGAAGATGGATGGAAACTATACAGGTAAGATCACCGTCAATGATACTCACCTTGCTGATTTCGATTCGACGACACCTTCAATCCGATTTGCAAATGACGATTGGGACGGAGCACAAGTAAAAATCTCTATTGAGGGAACCGGCAATTGCTATTATTATTGGTCAGCCTTCGGAATACGACGTGATTCTTATATTGAGGAGTACGACCGAGATTTAGAGGTGCGTCGCCGCTATCTTAATCAAGATGGAATTCCGTATGATAATGAATTCCAACATGGTGATTTAGTGATAGCAGAAATTACGGTGAAGGCACTTAACTGGAACTTGGAAAACGTGGTAGTTGTAGATATGTTACCATCCGGTTTTGAAATAGAGAACGCAAGGTTAGCGTCGCGTGCAGGAATCCCATGGTTGAAAACGCAAGATTTCAAACCGGATTACGTTGATATTCGCGATGATCGGCTTATCTTCTTCGGTGCTTTCCCACGTCAGCGAGAGCGAAAATTCCATTATGCCCTTCGAGCAGTAACACGCGGGGAATTTACCTTGCCGCCTGTTACAGCAGAAGCGATGTATGATCCCGCGAATTCTTCAGTCGCTGGTAGTGGCAAGATTAAAGTGATTGAGTAATTTTGCTATCAGATTCATATTATTCTACGATCAAATTAGTAGGGTAAGTGTGGAAGAATTTGGAGGGTTTTTCCTCTTCCCTCCAATCTTCCATTATTACAACTAACAATGAAACTGACAAAATCCTATCTTTCCCATTTGCGGACTCTTCGACTTCTCAGATTTGTAAAAATCGTCCAAAAAAGATGGTATGTCTTTGCATTACCGCTAATTCCGTTCTGTCTTTTTGTGGTTGCTCACTGGTGTTTTCCATTGCCTATGGAAAAACTCCAACCTCCATCATCAAAGGTTGTGCTTGATAGAAACGGTGAATGGCTTCGTGCTTTTACCTCACCTGACGACATGTGGCGGTTGCCTGAAACTTCTCTTGATTCCATTTCTCCTCGGTTCCGAACTGCCATGTTAACTTATGAAGATAAATGGTTTTATCAGCATTGGGGTGTCAATCCTGTTTCACTTGTAGGTGCCACTATTGACAATCTCAAAGCAGGCAAAATTGTCCGAGGTGGTTCTACGATCACTATGCAATTAGCGAGACTTATGGAACCAAAGGATCGCACGGTACCGAATAAACTTATTGAGATGTTTCGCGCACTGCAATTGGAACTGACTTACACGAAATCTGAGATTCTAACCTATTACTTCAATATGTTACCTTATGGTGGAAACATTGTCGGTTCGGGCGCAGCAGCGCGTCTTTATTTTAACAAACCACAAAGTACACTCAGTCTTGGCGAATCTGCACTCTTAGCAGCAATACCAAATTCACCCGAACGCCTACGCCCTGATCGTTTTCCAGAACGCGCGCGCAAAGCGAGAAAAAAGGTTTTGATGCGCATGCGAGATGCTGGAAAAATATCTGAACAACGACTTCAAGAAGCATTACAGGAACCGATCCCGACAAAGCGATACCCGCTACCTTTTGAGGCACCGCATCTGTCTCGATTTCTTGTCAAAGAGCGACCATCCCAACATGTAAGCAAGCAGTGGGTAAGGACAACAATTGATCAACGATATCAAAACACCGCTGAACGAATTTTACGTCAACGGTTACGACCGTTGCAAGAACAAGGTATCTCAACTGGGGCAGTCGTTGTCCTTGATACAAAAAGCCATGAGGTGCTTGCGATGGTTGGTTCACATGATTTTTTTGATAAGGCATCTGCTGGACAAGTCAATGGTACTCTTGCCCTCCGTTCCCCCGGATCGACGCTCAAACCTTTTGTTTATGCACTCGCGATTGATAAAGGATTAATTACCCCGCAAACGCTGTTATTTGATGTACCAGTTGATTATGCCGGATACACGCCTATAAATTATGATGAAAAATTTGCAGGATATGTCACAGCACGAGAAGCGTTAGCACGTTCACTCAATGTCCCCGCAGTCAATCTCTATGCAAAGATGGGGAAGAAACAGCTTGATGGATTTCTTAAACAAGCGGGAATTTCTACCCTCTCAGATCAAGAAGAATATGGACTTTCGCTTGTACTTGGCGGATGCGGTATCAATCTGCTTGAGCTGACGAATCTCTACGCAGGTTTGGCAAATATGGGAGAATTTACTTCGTATAAATTACTAAAGAGTAGAGACGCGGTCAATGAAAAAAGCAAAGACACACCGTCTTCTACATCTACTGCTTCATCTGCTTCGCGTTTATTACGACCTGAAACCAGTTGGATCGTTACTGAAATGTTGACGACATTGAAACGTCCTGATTTTCCCGAATCTTTTGAGTATACCGGCACCATGCCGAAGGTTGCGTGGAAAACGGGGACGTCCTATGGGCACAGAGATGCATGGAGTATCGGTTATTCACCAGAACTGACTATCGGTGTGTGGATCGGCAATTTCAATGGGACTGGGTCACCTATTCTTAGCGGAGCTGAAGCCGCAGCGCCAATACTCTTCGCACTTTTCACAGCACTTTCTGGGGAAAAGGCGCATCAATGGTTCACAGAACCTGCCAACCTCAAGACTCGTCTGGTTTGTGCCCTCACGGGGCTGTCAGTGTCACCTCACTGTCCAACCTCAACATCTGATGTATATATTCCTGGAGTCTCTTCCGTCCGTGAGTGCCACATACATAAAAGCATTCAAGTGGACATAACTACAGGAGAACGTCTCTGTTCATCGTGCCGACCCGGAAGACAGTTTGATGAGATAACAATTGCGGTGTGGCCCGCAGAGGTGGCGACGTGGTTGAATGCAAACGGATTTGCTGTCTCTCAGCTTCCTCCACATAATGCCGACTGCACTCGTCTGCTTGCTGGGAAACAGCCAATTATCTTATCTCCAGCACGGGACACTGTGTATCATATCCGTTCTAACGTGCCGGTGGAGTATCAAAAGATTCGATTATCTGCTTCAGTTTCAGGTGATACCCAAGATGTCTTCTGGTTTCTGAATGGTGAACTTATCTTTAAAGGACAAGCAATAGAACAGACTTTCCTAACACCTGTTGCAGGAAAACATGAATTGACATGTATTGATGGCGCTGGTAGGTCAACAAGCCTTCCCCTTACGATTACCGCGTCGGAACAGAAATAGGCTATTCCGCTAATCCCTTCCCCTTAGATTCCCTAAACAGTTGAATGTTCCTATCAATTTTCAAAACACTATGTTTTTGACATGTTTTGTGGTAAACTATGAAAAACCAAAGTACGAAAGGGATTTGAAGATGAGATCCTCACGTATCTTCTTTTTGATACTACTGATAGTTGTTTTTGCCATATTGGTGTTCACTATGTTGGTTCCTCGGCTAATGTTTCGGGATTCAACAGAATTGATACCGCCGTCATCCAATGCTGAATATACACGATGGGAGTTGCCCGAAGGCGCAAAAGCACGTTTAGGTAAGGGCAGCATAAATGACATCAAGTTTTCACCAGATGGAACTCGGTTTGCAGTGGCAACCACTATCGGTGTTTGGATGTATGACGCAAAGACTGGAACAGAAATATCCTTGTTCAAAGGGGAGAGACAAAACATCAAAGGTGTTGCTTTTTCAGCGGATGGGAGTGTGGTCACTGGTGCGAATTCTGCAGGACAGATACCGCGATGGAATACAACTACTGGAGAACTCCACTCTATTTTTGAAAATGAAAAAATTAGCACTCTATTCTCAACGGTCTTCTCTGAAGATGGAACGAACCTTGTTGGTGTAGGTCGGCGTAGTAAAATTCACGTGTGGCACCTCGGTGACGAGACAACATCACCGACTCTCACAAATATAGACGTGGGCTTTAAAGAAGAACTCAGTCCAAAAATTGCACTTTCACCAGATAACCGCTTGCTTGCAACTGCAAGACCAGAGGGAGATAAAGATCCAATTCATGTGTGGAATGCTGATACTGGAGAACGTCTGTTAACACTGGCAAGAGATGGACATGGAACAATTCAAGATTTAGTTTTTTCACCTGATAATAAGACATTGGCAAGTTGTGATTACCGTTCAATTCTTTTATGGGACATGGACACCGCAACGTCTCGGACAACCTTCAGAACAACTTTTGGTCTTCGCGCGTTAGCCTTTTCACCAAATGGAGAACTTCTTTCAAGTGGAGATGATGACAGTGTCTACTTGTGGAATACTACCTTGAAGCAACAAGGATTGCAAGGAAAAATAAATCAATATACGCCCATGTTAAAACTCAAAGGACATAAAGAGGATGTTTCTGCGTTGGCATTTTCACCAGATGGGAAAATGCTGCTTTCAGGTAGCGAGGATGGTACAATTCGAGCATGGGATGTAACCGCTGGCCAGCAGCTATATACATGCCCGGGACATGTAGGCGATGCCTCAGACGTAGCTGCTTCAGAAGAAAGAAATACGTTAATCAGTATACATTCTTGGGAAGATCAACTGCTGCATTGGGACATCAATACAGGACACCCATTGTCAAATACCTTTTTCACCCTAAAAAGTGCTAAGACAATTTCGCCGGATGCTAATACGCTCGTTATCGAAGACAGGACTTGGAAAAGAAAGTTGAAATTATGGGATTTTTCCAATAACCATCTCCGAGCTAACTTGAAGGGACACGGATACCCATCAAAATGGTGGGGTTTAGACCTTGCTTTTTCTCCAGATAAAAAGATGTTAGCGGTCACTTCTTCAAAACATCAAATTGGTGTAATTCATTTGTGGAATATTGCGGAACCATCGAAGTCGTTTTTGAAGAAAATCTTCAATTCCAAGACAATTCGGCCGCAATGGACACTTAAAGGAAACCCAAGCGTTGTGAAAGCATTAACATTTTCGCCGAATGGAAAAATACTGGCAAGCTGTGGTGATGGCGCTGAAATCAACTTATGGAACACGGAGACAGGTAAACTCCTTTTTACGTTTACTGGACATCAACGAGGCAATCGGGCGTTAGCATTTTCACCGGACGGAAAAATGCTCGCAAGTGCCGATTATAATACAATCTATTTATGGAACTTAACAACACGGGAGCTGTTCAGAAAAAGCAAAGCTGGTGGTGGCACCCATGTCTTACAATTTTCACCGGATGGCAAAACACTTGTGGTTGGGAAATGGGATGGAAAAATCCAATTGTTGGACGCACACACGGGGCAGCTGCTATTTACTCACATAGGACATGGAAGTTGGCTAAGCAAGATTAACCAGTTGATATTTTTAGAGGACGGAAAAACTTTAGCCAGCGCAAGCGAAGACGGCACAATCCTGCTTTGGGATTGGGAGAAAATCGCATCAGCAAATAATTAACATAGGTTTGACCATGGAAAGAAACGCGTTTGTAGTCGCGCAATTTATTGCGCCTCTTTGAACATTTCTATGGCATGCTAAATCAATCTTCTCACTGTCGAAAGACCGCTATTATCAAACATCCCCATCCAGCAATGAAGGCTAATCCACCGATCGGTGTGATTGCACCAAGCCAAGACGTGTTTGTCAAACTGAGAATGTAAAGACTACCGGAAAAAATAAGTATACCCGCAACAAAACACCATCCCGCTGCCGTTGTCAATGAATTTTGCCATTGTGATAATGCCCACGCCACGACAATTAATCCTATGCCGTGATATATCTGATACCGTACGCCAACTTCAAAAATGTCTAACATTTCTTTGGATAGTTTTTGCTTAAGTGCGTGCGCGCCAAAAGCACCAAACACAACGCTAAGTAGACTGAATGCAGAACCGAGTGCAAAGAAAAGGTTTTTCATAGTTCCTACCTTTCATAAGTTTATGATAATAGTTCATTATAACCGATACAGATATAATTTTGGCAATAAATTCTTAAAACACTACCAGAAGCATTCAATTGTCAAGTTTCTAATCCAAAAGTAAAAAATAGCGTTTTCAAAAGAAAAAGAGGCGCAATGAATTGCGCGACTACAAACGCTTTTATTGTTAAATCGGGCTTACAAAGCCCTCCTACAAGAGTCCTTCGCGACAATTGAATGGCTCTGAAAACACTACCTGTTGGCCTAACGCTAATTTCCCTAATTAGTGAAATCTAAAAATATATGCACACTCCCTGGTAGATGCGGTTTCCTAACCGCATTTATGAGACTGAATAAACACGGTTCGGTTAGGAAACCGAACCTACCGTAGTGTAAAAAAAATATAGATTTTCCTTTATTACGGATTTTGTTGAATTTATTTTGTTGTATGTGCTAAAATACTGTATCTTAATAACGGCATAGTTTGACCTATTCCGTGTGGTTACAAAAGGAGAACTTTCTAAGAAGATGAGACAATACAGAACAGAAGAAATTCGGAATATCGGAATTATTGCTCATTCAGGGGCTGGCAAGACATCCCTAATTGAAGCAATGCTCTATAACGGCGGTGCCATAGAGCGAATGGGGTCCGTGGATGACGGAAGCACGGTAGCTGACTATGCCTCTGATGAGATCGAACGCAAAACTTCACTCAGTTGTTCAGTGTGTATTGCGGAATGGGCGGAACATAAACTTAATCTTATTGATACACCTGGCGCAGAGGATTTTTACGGAGACCTTCACAGTGTGCTTCGAGTCGTTGATGCAGTTGTCGTAGTCGTGGATGCTACTACAGGAGTAGAGGGCGGAACAGAAAAGGTCTGGGAAGTAGCGAATAAATATGAACTTCCACGAATCCTCTTTATCAATAAGATGGATAAGGAGAACGCGAGTTTTGAAAACGCACTTGCAAGTATTACGGATATTTTAGAGACACGTGCTGTTCCGATTCAACTTCCTATTGGAAAAGAGGATCAGTTTACGGGTGTCGTTGATGTAGTTCAGGATGCAGCGTTCCTTGAACCCAGCGGAAATACACCTGTTGCGCAATCTGATGTTCCTGACGAATTAGCAGGTGCAGCTGAAGAATCCAGAGAAGCAATTGTTGAAGTCGCCGCTGAAAGTGATGATGAACTCATTGAAAAGTTTTTTGAAGGCGAACTCTCCGACGAGGAAATTCAAAGTGGGTTGCAAACCGGAATTTTGGAAAATCAGTTTGTTCCGGTACTATGCGGATCGGCGTTGAAAAACATCGGGGTGCAGCAGTTGATGGATATGGTTATCAGTTGTTGCCCATCTCCAGCTCAGGTTGGTTCGGTGCAGGATGCTGAAGATGAATCCAAAACGCGTGAGCCTTCAGCAGAGGCACCGTTATCCGCTGTTGTATTTAAGACTATTGCTGATCCATTTTCAGGGCAGCTGAGTTTATTCAGAGTCTACTCTGGAACATTGGCAGGTGATATACAGGTAAGCAATTCTACGCAAGGGGAGATGGAACGTCTTGGAAAACCTGCCTTCATGAACGGCAAAGAATCTATTAACACGCCTAACGTACCAGCTGGAGATATCGGTGCGCTGACAAAACTCAACATAACACGGACAGGTGATACGTTATGTGCAAGAGATGCATCTATTAAACTTCCGGGCATTGAGTTCCCAAATACAGTTATCTCTTATGCCATTAGTCCAACACGGGAAGGTGATGATGAAAAACTGATCACCGCACTGACACGGATGAGTGAGGAAGACCCTGCTTTCAAGATTGAACGTAACGATGTTACGAAGCAGCTGCTGGTTTCTGGTTTGGGCGACCTTCACATTAATGTCAATCGTGCACGAATTGTTGAGAAATTTGGTGTTGAAACCGATGTTGCCACACCAAGAGTGCCTTATCGTGAGACGGTTCGCAGAAGCGTGCGAGATATCCAAGAACGACACAAAAAGCAATCGGGTGGTAAAGGGCAATTCGGAGAGGTCAAGATTAACTTAGCACCCTTAGACCGTGGTGAAGGGTTTGAGTTTGTCGACAATATCGTGGGAGGTGCGATCCCCCGTAACTATATTCCAGCTGTAGAAAAAGGTATTCGCCAAAGGATGGAACGCGGCGCGATAGCTGGCTATCCCTTGGTTGATATCCAGATTGACCTCCACGATGGAAAATACCATGATGTTGATTCGTCGGATATGGCGTTCCAAATCGCTGGTTCCATGGCTTTTGCAACTGCTGTGCAACAAGCGGACCCATGCCTGCTTGAACCGATTATGAACGTCTCAATCTCAGTACCGGATCAGTTTATGGGAAGTATCATTGGCGACCTTAACGGACGGCGTGGACAGGTGATGGGTGTTGAACAGGCAGGTAAACGCCAAGAAATCAATGCTTTAGTGCCACTTGCTGAGATGCTCCGTTATTCCATTGATCTGAAATCTATGACGAGTGCACGCGGCAACTTCACTATGGAATTCACACACTATGAAATTGTTCCTGAAGATGTTGCTCAGAAGGTAATCGCTCAATCAAAAACGGAAGAGGAAGAGGCGTAAACCTTTCTAAGTTCTCTTTCAGTAGATACACATTTTACTTCCACAATAGGCGCGTTCTCTGTGTAGGGCGTGCCTATTAACTTATTGTCCTCTTCAAAACGGAGGTAATATGAAAAGCATCAAAGCTCTCAGCGTAATAATCGGTCTTCTAATTTTCATCTCAAGCCACTTGATTGCTGACACTTTTCCTGATTTTAATACTGATTTTATACCGCCTCGTTTCAAGAAATCAGTGAAACCTAAATATCCAAAAGATGCAAAAAGGGCAGAAAAAGAGGGAAAAGTCACTCTGCAGGCAACCATTGATGTGAAAGGTATACCACAAAACATTAAGGCATTAACAAATCTCGGCTTTGGGTTAGAGGAAGCAGCGATTGAGGCATTGAAGCAAACTACCTTTCATCCTGCCACAAAAGCTGGAAAACCGATAAACATTGCGGTTAGGATACCCTATGAGTTTAAGCTGGAGGATCCTCCTGATATGGTATTTATCCCGGCGGGTGAGTTTCTAATGGGTAGCAGTAGCGGTTTTATAGACGAAAAACCGTCGCATCTTGTTTTCCTTGATGCCTTTTATATGGACAGGTTTGAAGTGACGAATGCACAATATAAGAAGTTTGTTGATGCCAATCCGCAGTGGCAAAAGGACCAAATTCCACGTACATATCACGATGGCTACTACTTAGCGCATTGGAATGGCAACGATTTTCCGCTCGGAAAGGATAACTACCCTGTCGTCTATGTGAGTTGGTATGCAGCGATGGCTTACGCACAGTGGGCAGGTAAGCGATTGCCGACAGAGGCTGAATGGGAAAAAGCGGCTCGTGGTGGATTGATAGATAAGATGTACCCATGGGGTGATTCAGTTGATTCGACCAAAGCGAACTATTACGATGGGACTGACAAAGAACTGACACCTGTGGGGACTTTCCTAGCAAACGGATTTGGCTTATATGACATGATGGGAAACGTGCGGGAGTGGTGCCTTGATGAATATGCTGCGAACTTCTATATCAATTCTTCACGCGAAAACCCTATTGCGGGTGCTAACAGTGTTGATGAGGTCATCAAAAATTTCATTAACCTTAAAAACAATCGCGTGTTAAGAGGCGGTTCATGGCTCAGTAGTCCGCAAAGTTCGCGAGTTGCAAACCGCAATTGGCGGGTGCCAACAGACACAAATCCTAATGAGGGGTTTCGCTGTGTGAAGGCGGTGAAGCCTTAAAACCTTACATTCTTACTGTAGGGCGGGGTCCCTGTGCCCACTATTTGTCTGATCGTGGGTTATCACTGATAACACAGATTTCATGGATTTTAGGAATATCAAAGTTTGTAGTGTAGTCGCTTCCGCTGTTGAGGGGTGGGTCGGTGCAGATTAGGTCGACACGTTGGTCGTCCATTTCCCGCATGACTTCAAGGTTATCGCCGAAGTATAGTTTATTCATTAACTATGGCTTCCCAAATTATATCAACTTCAAAAAGTTCTTCTTTCAGTTTTTCTTCAACAAGTTTTTTACAATCATCAAGTACGCAATTAGTAGTTTGGACTCTTAAGTTGTCCTATTAGCGGGAAATTTAATTTGAAAAAAGTGAGATAAACCTGTATTTCCCTTGTTCAGTTGACAAAAAGCCTCAAGTCAAAATATAAGTATGACTTAAGGCTTGTAATTTTAGATTGAAGATTAACTTATTTCTTTGGCTTATTTGCCTCTGGTTTAGACGATTCAGGTTTAGTCTCTGGTTTAGGTGATTCAGGTTTGCTTGGCTGTGGTGGATTCACATTAATAGGTCTAGCCACAGGTGGAATATTAGGCACTGTCCATGACTGCTTTTCAGGCCTATTACTCTCCTTTGTGTTCTGGGGTTGCTGTTTTTTCTCTGACATTGTATTAACCTCCATTTATTTTTAGGATGCCAAATCCTAAAAATCCTAAAAATATAAGCATGCCGACTACAAATGAGATTATGGAAAAACGAATTAGACGATTTCCTCTTTTACCTGACTTACTTTCATAAAATCGCGCTGCCTCTATATTATTTATGTAATAATCTTCATTGAATTAGCTTTGTTTTTGTAAACTTTTTCTAACAAATACATAAGCAATTATATTGCTAAGAATAGACAAAATAAACGGTGTATAAGTGCTAAACCGAATTACATTATTAACACCATTCCAGTCAATATATGCAGTCATTAACACCAATAAACCTCCAGAAAAATATCTCATAGTTCTATTAAACTCTACGTCATTACTTAATAGGCTATCGAATATTTTTCTTTCTTCGGCAAGGTATTGTTCATACCTCTCTTTTTGTATTTCTTCGTTATTAGGTATCATAATGTGTTAAGATATATTAACATATATCTATTTAAGAGTCAATATTGTTTTACATTAAAACCAGAAGCATTCAATTGTCTATTTTCTAATTCAGAATCGTCCAATTGTGCCTCAAAAACTAAAAAGAGGCGCAATGAATTGCGCGACTACGATCGCTGATAACCCATAATTCCCTATTTACACAATAACACCGCTGGCAGGACATATCTTCCCCACCCGCGATGTGATTTAAAGTATATCACAAATTTACTAAAATGCCAGGTTTTTTGATACAAAAAAGGTGCGGTTAGAAACCGCACCTACCAGGGATAATCACATATTTTGTGCTTAACTATCCAAATGGAAGATAGCCATCTTCAATTCAGTCATCTCTTCAATAGCGTATTTCGGACCTTCTTTGCCCATACCGCTCTCTTTAACACCGCCATAAGGCATCAAATCCGCACGCCATTGCGTACCCCAGTTCACCATTAGGTTACCAGAATCAACCTCACGGACAAACCGCATTGCCCAATCAACGTTCTGTGTGAAGATAGCGGCACTCAATCCGTAGTTCGTATCGTTTGCGAGAGTGATTGCCTCGTCAATATCGTTGACACGCGTCACACCGACAGCTGGTCCGAACACCTCATCACAAGAGATTTTCATCTCAGGTTTGACGTTAGCGAGAATAGCAGGCGTAACAAACTGATCCTGTTTTTCGCCACCTGTGAGCAGTTCCGCACCGTCTGATACCGCTTCCTTAATCCATTCGGTAACGCGGGTAGCATCTCCTTCGCGAATCATCGGTCCCATCCGTACACCAGATTCCAGCGGATTGCCGATACCGATTTGGGAGACTTCTGCTTGGAAGGCATCTAAAAAATCACCGTATATTTTTTCATGTGCGATGACGCGCTGTGTTGAGATACACACCTGTCCCGCATTGGAATAGCCGGATGCTGCCGCCGCACGTGCAACCTTTTCAGGATCGGCATCGGGCATGACGATGAGTGGGGAATTTGAACCGAGTTCCATTGTGACCCGCTTCAATCCTGCAACCTTACAGATATGTTCACCGACATCACGGCTGCCGGTGAAGGTAATCTTTCGGACACGACGATCTGCACACAACGTATCACCTATTTCACCACCGGGACCCGTCACACACTGAATCGCTTCAGGAGGCGTGCCTGCTTCTAAAAAGAGTTCTACCAGTTTGAGGGCGGAAAGTGGGGTATCCGTAGCGGGTTTGATGATAATAGCATTTCCACCAGCAATCGCAGGACCCGCTTTATGGCAAACAAGGTGCAATGGGAAGTTGAAAGGACTAATACCGGCGACAATACCGCACGGCACACGCACTGTAAAACCGAGTTTGTTTTTAACACCAGGTGCACCTTCAAGTGGGATTGTCTCACCTGTTAATCGTTTCGCTTCCTCCGCAGAGAGCGCAATAATTTCGGAAGCACGGGTTGCTTCAACGGTCGCTTCGGCTAATATCTTCCCTTCTTCACGAGTGATGACTTCGGCAAGTTCTTCTGCTTTTTCGACCATCAAGTCCGCTACTTTTCGCAAAATTTCATAGCGTTCATAGCCGGTTAATCCTGCCATGATTTTTGCGCCGCGTTCTGCGGTTTGGATAGCAGTTTCTACGTCGTTCGCGTCCCCTTTCGGTACGGTATCAACAACCGAACCGTCAAAAGGACTCAGGACATCTATTTTGTTAGATTTGTCAACCCATTCTCCACCGACGTGCATTCGCATAATGTGTTTTCTCCATTTCTATTTGGCACGCAACGTGCCTGCTAATTTTGTGAGTTTAACTAAACCGCGTAGGTTGGGTAGAGCAGAACCAAACCCATATTTGTCAATTTAACGGTTCACTACCCCGGTAGGGCGCGTTTTGTAAACGCGCCGAGCTATAAATAAGACGCTATAAACGGCGCGTTTACAAAACGCGCCTACTTTAGGGTAATAAATCGGACTTGGAAAGTCCTCCAGCAAGAAAGATTAGACACTAAATTGACACTTATAGGTAGAGCGAAGCGAAACCCAACGATTCTTCATGTCCACTGAAGTTAATTGTTGGGTTTCGCTATACCTAATGAATATAAATAGGTCTTGGAAGACATAACTCTCGTAAAAACTTGCTATTAGATTGTTATTACCGCTCTACCCAACCTACAGATACACTAATTTTACTTTTTTGACTTTAGCAAACCCCAAGTTGTGGTTGCTTTTGCTGCTGCCTCAACAGCAGCAAAATCTGCTAAGCCAGTATCCATAACATCGTTGACTTCTCCTTCAGAAAGCGCTTTCGTAAAAAAACCGACTTCATCAAAGAGTCCGGTTGCAGCAACGTTGCCAGGGCGCGCACCTATCCAAATTGGTGATTTACTGGTGTCAAGTTTTCCACCACTCGCTTTTTCACCTTCTAATTTGCCATCAACGAACATCTGAACTTTACTGCCATCATAGACTTTCGCTATATGATGCCATTGGCCATCCGCAACGATGGTTTTACCATCAATTCGACCAACTTGCCCCTTGACGTGCCACATAAATACCGGATAGTCGGCATCGTGAATCCATATATCAAGGTGACGTACATTCTCCGGTTCGGGCCAATCATCTCCATTCCGCCAAACGACGTACTGCCAGGAGGCAGCATTCAACTTAACCCAAGCAACAAAAGTATATGGATCTGAGTTGAAAACGTCATCGTGGTCAACGCGCACGTAACTATCGCCTTTGCCGGGAAATTGCAATGCACCACCGAATTTGCCATCACCTACCCACTTCAGATTGCCTTTGATGTCACCGTCGTGTCCACTGACGATATCTTTAACCACATTTCCACCGTTTTCATTGAATAACCATGCACTTGCTAAACCGAGTTGCGCTGCATGTGCAGAAAAAACTGTTCCGATGATAAGTATTGTCAAACACAAAATAACCGTTTTCATGATATTTTCCTCCTTGATGTTGCTAAAACGATTTTAGATGCGACAATTGTCAAGCGCGTCCTCATCCAATTCAACACCTAATCCGGGTTTGTCCGGTATAGTAGCATATCCGTCAACGAGCGGGATAGTTGAAGGTGTAACAATGTCATAAGCACGCAGCGCATTTAAGGTAATCGATGGCATAGTTGCGTTTCGCATCACTGCAGCGAGGTGCATAACGTAAGTGGTCGTAATGCCGAGACCGACAATTTGTATCCATACGGGTAGGTGCGCTGCGTCTGAAATAATTGCCTCACGTTTAGCGTTGGCAGCGCGTGAATCCGGATAAGCGATAATAAAAGAATCGTTCATCTTTGCCCGAATTGCTTCAACGGGATCCGGATTTCCGAAGTGAATTGTTATCGGCATGTCTGTGTGCCGTTTGATTTCTTGGTATCCTGCTATATCCGACTGCGGAATCGGGGTTTCAAACGATTCAATATT
The DNA here is from genome assembly GCA_965219695.1 of Candidatus Poribacteria bacterium. GTDB lineage: Bacteria > Poribacteria > WGA-4E > WGA-4E > WGA-3G > MSPOR6. Next base: position 436,686 of record CBDCOJ010000032.1, read on the forward strand.
GTAATCTTGAAGTTGTCGGGCAACTTCAAGCGTGTGTTCTGGCGTTTGAAAAGAATCATTTGCATCCACGCGAAGTTGAAAATCATCAGGCACAACCTCAGCGATTGCCGCTACCTGTTCACGGACTTCAAACCACGGACGTGCCTTGATTTTATGTAGCCGGTAGCCGAGTGAATATGCATGTTTTGCCTCTGCAGCCCACTCTTCCGGTGTCATATCAATAGACCAATATCCGAACGATGTTTTATCGTTAACCTTTTCGCCTAAAAGTTGATGGACTGGTACACCAAGCGACTTGCCCATAATGTCATAGAATGCCTGCTGAAGTGGTGTTGGTGCCCATCCATTCATAAATTCAAACGGATTCCTGCCGATATACCGTTGAACTGCTTCTTCCGATTGAAACGAACCGTCGCCAATACCAGTAATTCCTGCATCCGTATGCACCTTGTAAACATGGTCAATCTGGTAAAGATTACGGCGCGTCATCAGTTCGTAAATGCCATCATGATAAGGCACTTTGACCTTGATAACTTCAATTTGGGTAATTTTCATGATTCTGCCTCCCTGTATCCGAATAACGATCTTCAGTCTGCCCTTGTGGGTATAGAACGTTGTGTAACGTTTTTAGATTACTATTCATCACGCCGAATCCAACTGACGACATCTTCCGCTTCACCTGTTCCACCTTCTACGCCATCACTCCCAAATGAGATAAGGTCATACCCGTATCGGTCATGCACACCCGGACGGATGTAAATGTATGGGTTGCCCCACGGGTCCTCCGTAATTGGTATCTGAATGTATGGGACTAACCAATTTATAGGAAGTGGTGGTTCTTCAGGTTTCTCCCAAAGTGCTTTCAATCCTTGTTCAGTTGAAGGATAATCTCCATTGTCCTTTGCATACCTATCAAGAGCGATGCCGAGCGTTTCAATGTCTTCAGTTGCACGTGTTTGTAGCGCACGCCCAGCTTGTCCAAGCAATCGTGGTGCCAAAAGCACAGCAGCGATGATGCCAAGAACAACTGCGACAACTAATATCTGTACGAGTGTTAACCCCGATTGTTTTGAATCAATTTGTTTCACGTATGCGTCTCCGCGCTTTCCAATAATGAGATTATTTTTAATGTCTGCAAGAGTTTATCACATGTCGCTGATTGTGTCAAACTATTTCAATCTAACTTGTGGGTCATCTTCATAGGCGGAATCTATTTGAACCAGACGTTCTAAAGTCACAGAAAACAATTCAAATAATGACTTTAGCAATACTGTCTCTTTGATAACACCGACACATTGAAAGCTCAACTCATCAACACCTTCAGGAAAATCAGTACCAAACCAGCCTTCATCATCTTTTATCGTGAAATGGATGCTTGGCTGTTTTTGACACAACTCCTTTATCTTAGTATCAGCGAGCAGCATCTTGATCTTCTCAGGATTATTACCTTTGATTATAAACTGGTCATCAAAAAAACGATCGTCTATCTCTATATCCTGCATACCGAAGAATTTACCAATTGAACTGAAAAACCCTCGCGATAGATTTTAAAATAGAGGCCATCCTTGTTGATGAAAGGGGCACGCATACGGGTATATGTAGTTGTTGTCGTTGTTGTTCCGTTATAAGATGAAACCGTATATGTATCAAGCAAAATTGGCCATTCACCATGTGTATATAGGAGAACATCCTTGCCCCAAAAGCCTCCATCAATATATTCTCCACCAATATCTGTTGCAATCTGTGACCAAATTTCATCCTTGGAAGGACCGAAAATAGATCTGCGTTTTTTCATCTTTTTCTCCATATAAACGCTAAGAATTTGCTCTTTCGGAATAAGTTTCCCATAACCCTTTTGGATTTTCAACAGAAAGACCTACGTTGCCACATTCACCGCACACAGTTGCTCTCAACGCTTCTCTGTGAGCCTGCTTGAAAATTAAGGCACCAGGATTTGCTTCTACCACAACTTCTAAGTCTTGTCCGAATTGCCGTTCATAGCGATCCCGAATTCTCAAGTTGGGCATGATTTTCTCGGAACCGCACCGTGGACATTTCATTGTAGCCATTGAATCTCTCCTTATCTCAATATTAGATGTTCATCTGCATACATCCTTCTGCCATCTTTCCAGCGGATGTTCGCGTGGCGTTAACGGCATATACACCCTGCCTTTTTGCCGATGCGATTCCCAAGTTGCATGGATCATCTCCAGACAATCACGACCATCCTTGCCGCTCGCAAATGGGTCACGGTCTTCTTCAATCGCTTCAATGAGATCGCGTAGCATCAGACGTTGCAAAAGCAGTCGTATAGAACCTTTATCACGCGGATTTCCATTCTCGTCAAGGTCCTCTTCAGGTAAATGAATCTGTTCCCATGCTTGTCCGGGTGTTTGGTGTTGCCCTCTATGGATGAACATTGTTGTGCCAACGCTCTCTCGGATTGCGATACGTCCTTCAGTGCCGATAATATCTATACCGTAAGCGTTATCATCGGTTTGCGGTTGCGCGAGAAATTGCACATCCGCATGGATGCCGTTTTTAAAGCGAAAAGAGACGTGGCCACGTTCACCAAGCACAAGTCCAGCATCTCGGTCATGAGGGTGAACCTCTTGTGTATGTTTGATGTCGTCAACAGTAGATTCACTTCCATCCATCTGCACAAGGTGAGCGTGTGTCCATTCAACATTTCCTCCAAAAAGCCGTATCCAATCGTAGAGATGTGTACCCATTTCCATTAGTGAGTTTCCCGCTTTACGTCCACCTTTATCGGTTGCCTTCATCAAGACAACATCGCCAATTTCACCTTCGTCAATCAGCGAAAGGACATATCGGTTATAAGGACTGGCGCGTTTGATATGGTTAATGGCAAACTTGACGCTGTGTTTATCGCAGGTTTCTACCATTTCATCGGCTTGAATCAAGTTGAGCGCAATCGGCTTTTCACAGAAGACGTGGATGCCACGCTCGGCAGCCGCTATGGTCGGCGGGTGGTGCATCGGTGCTTGTGTTGGTACAATAACAATGTCCGGTTTTTGTTTATCAAGCATCTTATCATAATCGTCATAGATGGCTTTGACACTGAATCGCTCACCCCATGCTTTTGCTCGTTCTGGATTGATTTCTGCGCCAGCAACGAGTTCACAGTTCGTCTCTAACTTTGCTGCCTGGGCATGGTGACCTCCCATACCACCTAAACCGATTATCGCAATGCGGTATTTTTTCATGCATGTCTCCGAAGTTGACAGATAATCCTCGTTTGCGTCTATCATAGCAACTTCAAATTGAAAGTGCAATAAAAAACGGAACGGTTATGATACCGTACCGTATTAATTTCGTAGCATGGATTTGTAAAATTATTGGCTTTTCACGTTTGCCCAGGTGGTTGTTAGTTTATTTGTATCTGGAGCAACATCGTAAACTCCTTCAGTGTCCAAAGCCATTCCAGCTACATAATTCAATCCTGTAAGAACATCTGTGATATTAGAACCGTCAAGGTTTGCTCGTTGGACTTTACTCCTACGTGTCTCTCTATCCCAGCTCACCCAGTATATTTTGCGTGAACGTCGATCTAAAGCGATATCCATCGGATAACTCAATCCTGTAACAAGGCTTTCACTTTTATTGCCATTTAGATCAGATCGTCGAATTTTGCCTTCGATGGTTACTGACCAGTACATCTTGCGAGCGTGCAGATCCAATGCAAGTCCATACGGTTCTAACATTTCAGGAACGAGGCGTTCAACGTGAGTTCCATCCAGATTCATACGTAATATCTGATCATGGAATCTATCACTCCAATACATCTTACCTGACTTCACGTCAAGTTTTATATTCACAGCATCATTCAAGGGTCTACGATTAATACCTTCGATATTGGTGCCATCAATGTCTGCACGGCGAATTCTACCGGAGAAGCGCCGATTTCCCCAGTATATCATATCTATATCTGTGTCTATGGCGATGCATGTTGGATCATTCAGCAGTTCATGAGGCACTACAATCGGGTCTCCTTCTCGCGGGACTAACTTGCCTTCACATTTCCCATTTTCGCAACGTACATTCACCCCCGGACCAGGAGGTGCTCTAAATCCCGTAATAATATCTTCAATATTGGTGCCATCAAGATTGGCGCGTTGTATTTTTACCGCACCGTAGTCAACCCAATACATCTTAGTGTTGCGAAGGTCCAAGACTACATCTATTGGACTTTTCAAGTTTATTATGACATTTTCAACAGCGGTTCCGTCAAGGTTTGCGCGTTTGATTTGCCCCGATTCTGTCCAGTATATTTTGGCACTTCCTTGCCCGTAACTCAGATTTTGAACAACAGTAGTCAGCAAAATCGCAACCGAAATAAATACAATCCGATTTTGTGTAAAAACTCGATTTTTCATGTCATAGCCTCCTTTCATGTGAAAGTTTGTAACTTTGTCAGAACCTTCTCATTTTTTGATAAGCATTTTACGTGTGGCAGAGAAATTATCAGCATTGATGGTATAGAGGTAAACCCCACTACTCACCGTCTCCCCTTCACTATTGCGTCCATCCCAGTGCACCGCTTGCGATTGTGAGGAATAGTCACCAGCAGACAATATCCCGGGGGATAAAGAACGAACTAACTTACCTGTCGGGGTATAGATGCGAATCTTTACAATACTCTCGTCCGCAAGTCGGAACGGAATCCAAGTTTCTGGATTGAAAGGATTAGGGAAGTTTTGTAACAATTGATTCCGCTTTATCTGTCCGAGTGTAACAATCTTCTTGTCTTTAGATTCTACAGAGTACGGTAAGAAAGATATTAAGCCTTCCGTATCCCAAATCATGTATTGACCTGTGTCATAATTGAACGACATCAGAACTGAGCCATCACGACTAAGAGAAACATAACTTGGATAAGCCGAATGCCTTATTAGTCTATTTGTTTTCCAGTCCCAGATTTGGAAGTGATCCTCCCGATTACCAAAGAGATAACGACCGTCCGGACTAAATTGTACCGGACCTTCTCCATTCAAGGTTGTTAAAAGTTCAAGATTTTTTGGTAAGATTTTCCAAATATTGATTTTCTTTCCCGGTGCTGCTAACACTGTTGAACCGTCTTCAGTTGTCATAAAGGCAGGAGTTGATCCGAATCCATGTATTGGCAGTTCGTATTGAAAGACGAATGTATCTCCCACGTGTTTCCACAACCTTATCAAAGGTGTAGAGTTGTTATTTTGGCGTATTTGGCCGGAGGCTACAAAATATTCGTCATTATCACTGAAGGCAATATTATAGAATGCAGGTGAATTATTTTCAATTCTTCTATGAACTCTCTGAATTGTTTCCGGCTTTTCTGAGTCTAAAATAACAATCTCTCCTCTGTAATTAGCTGCTCCAACCCATCTTCCTGAAGGACTGAAGACGATCTCCTCAGAATCCGAGACGTATTGCGAAAATCGAGTTTCAACTCTGCCTGTCCGAATATTACGTAGCTCAACCCAGGGGTTCTTGCTAATAGCGAATGTTTTACTGTCGGGGGAAAAGGCAAACCCTTCAAATTCATAGTCTTCGGCAGAAATGAGATGCTGCAACTGCTGTGAAGCAACATCCCAAATTTTTATAAAATGTGGAGAAACTGAAACCGCAGTTTTTCCGTCAGGACTCAACATTATTTTAGTATAAAACCAGCGTCCGACAAAATTAGTCCACACATCTCTTTGTTGATTCATACCGATATCCCATAGTACCACACCATCCATAAAGTGCATGAGTAATATCTTCCCGTCTGGTGAAAGGACTATCTCATTTAAACTGCGAAACTCAGTGTCCAACATACCTATTTGTTTTCCCAATTGGACATCCCACACGCGGACTCTATCATCCCAACCTTCCCATGGATTAGTACCGGATTTTCTTCGTCCACCTGTTCTTGATGCAACATACAGGTGTTTGCTGTCCGGACTAAATGTTATTGCTGATGTGTTACCAATACCATTTTTTGCCTTCCATAATAAGTGTTGTGCCTTCCTGTGCCACACATAGATAGAATCCGCTATCCTATCAAAGGAAGCGATAAGTGTTCCATCAGGACTGATTGCCACACCGTCGACCCAGTTACCTGTATGTCCTTCAAGGTGTCCTTCCAATTCCCGTGTTTCAACATTCCACAATTCAATATCTGGCCGCATTGAGGCGACAATGAGATAGCCACCGTCCGGACTAAAGACCAAGGCATAATCACGGGCAGGGGATAGACAAGACCGCCAACGACCATTGACGTAGTAACATGTATCCGATGGACGACGTTCCCCAATCATCATTCCAAGATTCTCACCAGTTTGCCAATTCCAAAGATAAATCTCGTCGTCAATAGAGAGCGCAAGCAAAGGTTGGGTAGGACTGAATGCTGCGCTTTGAAAATTGTCTTCAAGTTCCCACGCAGTTATTTGTTCACGGGCATTGACATCCCAAATATCTATAGTATACCTCTTTGAGTTACTGGAATAATCCTGTACTGCTAAATGTGAGGCAGTCGGACTAAATACCACATCGCTAAAGTCAGTGAGCTGCCCAAATTCGTCTACGACCTCACCCGTATTAGCATCCACAACCTGAATATGTGATGGGACAACGCGTAGGATAGTATCGTTGTTAAGGAAGGCGTGCTGCACCGGACGCGGCTGCCCAATCGTTGCAATAGGTTCAATTGCAAATGCAATGTGAGGTATGCAGACAGTGTAAATCAATGCGATATAAACTTGCAGGTTTTCTCTAAAATGGATGGTAAGGGTTCTCATGATGTATCTCCGATTTCTTAGGTATTGAAACTTGTAGGTGATCCAAGTGGTTTCGTTAAGGAATTGACTGAATTATAATATTTCTCATTGTTGACAAATTTAAAAACCCATCATCGCTCGAACATACGTTATATTACTCGTTGTATGCTGGAACAGGTGCGTGGTTCTGCGGTAGCCTGCAAGAATGACAATATGGAATCCAAGCCTTTCACCTTTGTTGACAGCTTGGATTTCAAATATACGAGTCCGCAGGTCAGGACGGTATAGGTTCGGAATGCTAACGTCAGCAGGAAAATTTCGCAGGTAGTTCTTGAAGTTTTTATCCCGGTTAGTAAATTTTCTATATTGGAATCCACCAAGGACTTTGGTTCTCTGTGTAAACCGATAATCAAGACGGACACCCAGAATATCCTCGCGACTTCTACGATTGAATCGCAAATATTTAACGGATTGATCGTCAGTAGGGAGAAACAGGTCTGGGTTGAGTGTTTTGGGAATTTCATCGGCAGTTCGGTCAAAAGCGCGGTCCCAGACGTACTTCACCATAGGAGTTAGCACTAAATCATCGCTAAATTTATCAGCAAATGGAATTTTGTTAGCAAATGGGAGAACATTAAATGGGATTTCGTAGCTCGCCTTTAGAATTGTTAGTTGATTACGAATGTTCCGTTCGGGATAGCGGCGTATTTTCCAGTTTCCAGCGTCATAGATTAAACCGGTATCAGACGGATCAAGTGCGTTAATTCCGTGATCAGGATAGAACGGGTATGCGCGGGCTTCTCCAAAGGTCCGAACCTGTTCAATTGGCACCATAAAATCAACGCGTTCATCAGGTTCAAAGTTCTCTGAAACTGAGTCGTATTCAACATCTGTGAAAAGCGCTCTTTCTCTATCTTGTTCAAGTTGTTTTTGCATGACAACCAGACATTTAGCTTCAAGAGTCAGGTTTTTCACTCCGGTATAGAGGCATTGAAGCGTTGTTGCATTCAACCGTGCGTTGTAAAAATCAAGTTCGTCATTAATTTGGATCGGTTCCAATTCTCCTACAGGCAAGGTAATTGTATAATCTGGAATGTCATCTCTTGCTCGGACAAATTGATTTTGAAAAAGTAAGCTGCCAAAATCGGGAATGTCGCGTTGATAAGTGAGATGTATGTATTTTGAGTTATTTTTACGTCTACTTGAAATTTCGTTCTCGTTTAACCAGCCAACTCGGACAGTGAGGTTATCAAGCAGGTCATATTCTGCTTTGAGGTGATAACCTTGACGGTCTATGCCGTATTCGTACTGGGGTTCATAGTCATCTTCAATCGTATCAATTGTGCCGTTGTTATTCATATCAAAAAGATTGGTAAACACAGGAGGGTCAGCATAAAAAATAAGAAAATCTTCCTGATAGTCAAATATTCCGTTTTGATCTCGATCATCAGCTTGTGGAATTACGCCATCAAAGTCATCATCATCAGGCCAATCATCGCCATCATCGTCATCCTCAATGAGTGTATAATTGATAGCGTCCCACGGAGTTTGTTCATCTGGAATTTCGTTTGCTGCAGGTCTTTTAAATTGGCCTCTTTCAAGAGCATAAATTTCCCCACGTTCCGGATGTGCCCCGAAATTCAAATAGTTGGTTGTGTAGCCTGGGTCAATATGATACAGGACACTTTCCAAATGGAGTTTTTCAAAGCGAGATTCAAGTTGGACGAACCATGCTCTTTCTCTGCCAAGTTTTCCATTGCCATCTTCATCTGTTCCACCGCCACCTAAAAAAGCTTCAAAACGTTCGCCTTCAGTCTCCGAATAAGTTGGGATGCCATTTGCATCTACTGGGAGTTTAGTTCTGGAATCAATTGAGACACCAGATGCTTCCTCGCCATAGGGAGTATTAACAGTAGTATTGGTTCGGCTAAATCCTACCTTTTTTTTCGGGATAGTCGGATACTGTTTGTATTTTCCATTAATGGAGTATTGTGCCCTAACGCGAACATTACCAATAGTTCCTTCAAGGTCAATTCCGTAGAGAGCGGCCGCTCGTGCAGCACCATAACGGTATTGGATTTTCCGGGGTCTGCCTTCACCTTTCCACTCACTGGGATTGTCTATCAGTTTTTTCCTGTTTTTGATGTAATCTGGAGATTGACCATAATTTCCTGGTGCCTGAACTACGTCGCGATATGGCATCTGAATGTGACCGTTTTCAGTTTTAATCCACTCTTGTAGTTCGGGGTTTGACGTTGCTTGATTTGCTCTACTAAAGCCGATAACTGCTATATTATAATCGCCTGCAACAACCATATCAAATACAACGGATTTGACTGTTCTTGGGTCAATATTAATCTTATCATCAGTAAGCACAAGGTCATATTTCATTTTATTAAAACCGTTGACAATTTTCCATTTTCCATCAACGGAATCACGTATCTCGGATAGACCTTCAGCGTGATTGACCGGAACAAGTTGGTCAGCAAAGACTTCAAATTGGCGAGTCTGCTCAGGGAGAAGATCGGGTTCAATACCTTCTTCTATATCTTCGGCAATCAATTCTTCAAGTTCTTGTGTAACAATCGTAATCTTCATGCTTTTAAATGCTGCACCGACACCATCTTGGATATTATCATTATGTAAGTCAGGATCATAATTATTAAAATTAGTAAATGCTTTGATGTGATTATCCTCAGGCGAGTCATCACGAAAAACGACAGAGATTGTTTCAGGAGGTGTATTGGGAACGGTTCCCATTAATGAATTTATGGTTCGTTCCGGATGTTCTTTATGTAAATTTACATAGGTATATCCAACTCGAAAATTTTCACCTAACAGTCCCTGTCCGCGAAAACCGATGAGTCGTGCGTTTTCAATGTTCCGGACACCAGACAATCGGTTCAATCCATTTCTACGTCCAAGTTCCATCCCGAGTCTTTCCCCCTGCCCTGGTGCATCTGTTATTCTAACAGGATTAGAAATACGAGAATGGATAAGGGTAAAGAGATGGTGCTCTTGGGCAAAAGAGATGTCCCACCGAAGTCCATCAAACTCAGTTTTGTATATAATATATCGGTTTGGAAATAGGGTTGCAGGTTTAAGTCGCATCTGATCACCTATAGCAAATTCCGTATGTCTACCGAGAAAGGTTTCTTCAACCAGGATAGTCCGGTCCAATTGCGCTGTGAAACGTAGAGTATCAAGTTGACCCGACCAACCAACAACTAATTTACCGTTTTGATCAAAGTTTTTCTGATCAACATATTTGTTGAGTTCGTTCCCTTCCAGGATTTCTTTGCCGTAAAGGTCATAGAAGAATTGTGGTTCTTCTTCTAATTGGAATCTGTTTGAGAATTTAGCCTCACTTTCGATAGCAGGCAAGAGAGGTTCGTGCGGTCCGAGACTATCCGCGCCACAGCCATAGAACACCGATGTACTAAGGATGCAAGTCGCTACAAAGAGGAAATAAATCGCTCGTTTTAACTTATTCATTGGTTTTATTCTTACTTAGAGATGAAAGAACCGTGGTCTAAAAGATTCCGTTACAAATCAATCTCTACCGATCACGTGCTAATATCGGAGCAATTTTCATGCCAAAGGGGTTTGGGGTGAGAACACAGGAATTCAAATACGAGGAGGCGTTGAATACAAATAAACTGCACGAGGACGTGCAACCCTTGCTGCCGTTGCACAATTTTGGGCATCCCAGATTTGCAAGGGGTGTGTAAAGTTTGGTTATTAACCCGAATATACTTTGTAGGAGGGAACTCCGATTCCCGACAGTTCGCGATTCGGAGATCGCTCCTACATGTTTTATCTGCATATTTCTACAAAAACTTTACACACCCATTTGCAAGTGATTGCCTTGATTAGAAAAGAGATAGCGACCATCTGGACTAAATTGAACGGCATTATCTCCATTCAACGCTTAAGTTTTGCCCATGTAGTAGTAAGTTTCTCCGCCGGTTCAACAGCAAGTGCTGAATTATCTGCCCAAGTCAAACCATAAGCAGAATAAGGTATTTCAACGAGGCGTCGAATTTTAGAAGTGTGTCGAGAAATAGTATATAGGACACTTGACTGAGTTTTATGATACAAAGAAAAAAATGCTATATTGTTATCATCGGGTGACCACGCTACACGATACGTCCGGTATGAACCGTTTGGATTTAACCTACGATGATTGGTGCCATTCGCCTTGGCAACGTAAACACCCCCATCACCTGTTACTGAACCGTAGGCAATATGCTTACCATCGTGTGAAAAGCTAAAGAAAGCACCGGGTGTGCCGAAGAATGATGCACCTTTGTGAAATAGATTATGCTCTTTGGGCCTTCTTGGTTTTGGAATATCAATTTCCCAATATTTTCTCCGACTCGTATTAAAATCCATATAAAAAATCGAACGTGAATCTGGTGCCCATACAAGACGTCGTAGACGTCGTTGATGGGATGTTAATTTGCGGACTTCTCCACTTTGAACAGAGATGAGAAAGATTTCAGAAATCTCAGGGCTAAGACCAAGATACGCAATCCACTTTCCATCAGGAGACCATGCCAAATCCCAATATAGTCGAGTATCAAGCCTTATTTCTTTGATACGCTTGCCAGTCCCTGTTTCAAGTATCTCAATAACCTTTGGCGGTTGCCACACAGCCAAATATTGACCGTCATGTGATGGTCGGGAGAAAGGCACATCAAACAACTTTGTATGTTTGGTTCCGTTAGTCTTGATTGCATAGACACCTTCACCTCCGACAGTATAGATTATATAGCCTCTTGCCCAGCATAGGTTAGCAACAAGCAAACCACCGATTATAGACCAAAGTATAACCGTGAGTAGAATTCTTTTTGAAGATTTCATTTTTTAAGTTGTCCCATGTCGTTGTGAGTTTTCCCTGTGCTTCTACCGCCATTGCGTCGCTTCTCCAGAGATCATAACCGTTCTCCGTTTCATCTTTGAAACGACCTGACCAAGGTGCTTCATCAAAATGCCAGAGAGAAATCGTGTGCTCATCTACTGTGAATTTTCCTTTCGGAACTTGCCACGCGGGACCTTTATATCGCACGACATTTGAAATCCGCACTTCATCAATATACCCCCGTAATTTCAGATTTTCACCTTTAAAATGCGATTTATTTACGTTTTGTGCAACGATGCCACCGATGCGAAGTGGCTTATCTGATCTGATAAGATGCCCACCCGGACAACATGCATTTCCTCCTTTACCGTTAACTCCGTCTCCCGCTGATGCGTCGTAAAGCGCAACGACGTGCACCCATTTCCTTGTCGGTAGTGGGTCTCCTCCAGCAGAGAGTCCCTGATCTGCTCCTTCAGCATACCCCCATGTGCCTAATGTGTCTTTATTACCACCGTAAAGTACCAAACCGAAGCGTCCTTCCTGACCGATGATTGTCCAGAAAGTGCCAAATTCAGGTGGTTCTTCAAAATAGATCCATGCTTCAGCGGTTAACCCCTCAAACTGTTCATTGGGAAACCAAGCTTCGCTTGTTCCAACAAAATCGTGTGTTTCATCTAACCGCAACATCCTCCCACCCGCAGGAGATGGTGGCACTGCTTTAGCACTCAGCAATATCCAAGTGAGTAAAATGATACATGTGACGAGTTGTTGAAATATAGTTTTCAGAAATCTTTTCCGCGCGATTCCAGAAATCGTCTTATTCTGTACTAAAATGCCAATAAACTGTTTCATTTTTTAAGTTGCCCCCATGTCGTTGTGAGTTTTCCCTGTGCTTCTACCGCCATTGCGTCGCTTCTCCAGAGATCATAACCGTTCTCCGTTTCATCTTTAAACCGTCCAGACCAAGGTGCTTCATCAAAGTGCCAGAGAGAAATCGTATGTTCATCTACTCTGAATTTTCCATTCGGCACTTTCCACTCCGGTCCCTTATATCGCACGATATTTGAAATTCGCACTTCATCAATATATCCGCGTAATTTCAGATTTTCTCCTACAAAATGAGAGCGATTTTCCTTATCTTGTGGAACGATTCCACCGATACGGAGTGTCTTATCCGATCTGATAAGATGTCCACCTGGACAACACCAATTCCCTCCTTTGCCATCAACACCTTTTCCCGCTGATGCATCATATATTGCAACGACATGCACCCATTTTCTGGTAGGTAGTAGGCTGCCTCCGATACCGATTCCAGAATCTGCTCCTTCATCATAGCCCCAAACGCCTAATGAAAGTGAATTGACCGGTGAATTTGGCTTGCCGAAAAGTACCAAACCGAAGCGCCCTTCCTGACCGATGATTGTCCAGAAAGTGGGAGGGTTGGGTGGTTCTTCAATATAAATCCAAGCTTCAGCGGTTAATCCCTCAAACTGTTCATTGGGAAACCAAGCTTCGCTTGTTCCAACAAAATCGTGTGTTTCATCTAACCGCAACATCCTGCCACCCGCAGGAGATGGTGGAACTGCGTTAGCACACAGCGAAATCAATATAAGTAATAGAACACATGTAAGAATGCGTAGATATATCATTCATTTTTTTCCTTTTTGTCTGCAATCGTGTAAAACTGAACTGTCTCAATATGACCGGTGCCTGTCGTTGAAGGTTTTATGATTTTGATAGCGTCTGTCTCAGCAATAAGTATGATTTCATACGGAAAACTAATTCCACCTGGTACTTTCTTCTTGGGTTCCCATTGATTGCGCTTATCACGCACATAAATCTCAATGTTTTGGGTTTTTCCATATCCAAGAAGTTCAATTTTGCGAACATTCGCTCTTTCTGGCATAGAATAAATCATACCGTAAAATACCGGCTTTTCTGTAACTGGCTGATTAATCAAAACATATTCCTGTTCTGTAAAAAGTGCAGCACAACCACCAAGTAATAAACTGAACAGTGTAAGAAATAGTGTCTTCTGTAGATGCATAGTTTTCTCCATATATATTCTGTTGGCAGGGGATTTCCAGAGTTCATTTATTCGTATTTATCGGTTAACGTATAAAACTGAACCGTATCAATGTGGCCTTTTCCAACTATAGAACGTTGTGAAATTTTGACAGCATCCGTCTCAGCAGAAAGTAAAATCTCAAAAGGAAACTCAATTGCCTTTGTTATACGTGTAACTGGTTTCCATCGGTTTTTGTCATCACGGACTGCAATATCGAAATTTTTAATTCTTCCTTTACCGATAAGCACAATTTTCCGAACCTGTGACCTTTTCGGAATGTAATAAATACTACCAGTGTTTATTATCTTTTCTGATACTTTTTCATCAATCAATCTATACTCTTGCTCAGTTAAAAGTGCCGTACAACCAGTGAACGTGAAATAGATCAAAATCAAAAGTAAGTATTTCAATCTAATCATCATATCTTCTCCACAGTATGGTTGATAAAAGTGCGAATCGGAAATTCCTTACTTGAACATAAAGCAATTTTTATGCCAAAGAAATATTATGGAAAACAGGTCTAAATCAAGAATTTTCACCGATTCTAATGACAAAATGCTTGATTGCTGTTCAATTTCTGAACAGGTTTGTTTAATATGTAGCCTTAACTTTAGACCGGTAGCTGACTTCAGAATTTCTTGACGCGCGTCAATTATTCAAGTATACTTTCGCAGTATGAGGAATATCTTTTCAGAACAAAAACTTTGTTATACTATCGTCAAGTTGTAACCACTTGACTACTGGGTTGGATGTTGAAACAAATTTTTTCTATAGCAATCCTAATTGGAATCATTTTGGTCGGGGATACTTTAGCACAGTTGAAACAAGACAAGGAGGAGTCTATGGTTGAACGTTGGGGAATATATGAAGTGAAACTAAACGGTCCGGACACGGGAAACCCATTCATTGATGTCGAATTAACAGCAGAATTTAAACGCAGTGACATAAAAGGGGATCGCACTTTTGAACCGTATGGGTTCTACGACGGAAACGGCATTTATAAAATACGGTTCATGCCCGATGAAGTCGGAGAATGGACCTACACCACAAAAAGTAACAGCAGCGAACTCAACGGTAAAACAGGGCAATTTACGTGCATTGAACCGTCCGATGAAAACCACGGACCTGTGCGAGTGTATAAGGATTTCTACCTACAATATGCTGACGGTACGCCGTATCATCAGTTTGGCACAACTTGCTATGCCTGGGCGCATCAAGGTGATGCAATGGAGGAACAGACGCTCAAAACCCTCGCTGAAGCACCCTTCAACAAAATGCGGATGTGTATCTTTCCAAAAGATTACGTCTACAACAAAAACGAACCGGTCTACTATCCCTATGAAGGAAAACCGCTGACTGATTGGGACTTTACTAAATTCAATCCTGAATTTTGGCAGCATTTTGAGCAGCGCGTGCAAGACCTATTAGACCTCGGTATTGAAGCAGATATTATACTCTTTCACACCTATGACCGATGGGATTTTGAGAATATGGATGCTGAAAGCGATGATCGCTACATCCGTTATGCCGTTGCGCGCCTTGCGGCTTTCCGTAACGTCTGGTGGTCCCTCGCAAATGAATATGACATCATGCCTGCGAAAGAGGAATCCGACTGGGATCGGTTTTTCCAGATTATCCGCGACCATGACCCGTATCAACGTTTACGTGGCATCCACAACTGCAGAGGTTGGTATGACCACAGTAAACCCTGGGTGACACATACCAGTATTCAAACCTCAAACATGGCGCAAGGTATCCGTTATCGCAGCCAATATGGAAAACCTGTTATCTATGATGAATGTCGCTACGAAGGAAATATTCCACACGGATGGGGAAACATCTCCGCAAAACAGATGGTGCAGCACTTTTGGGCAGGCACCGTATCAGGCTGCTATGTCGGACATGGCGAAACTTACGAACATCCTGAAGACCTTCTGTGGTGGGCAAAAGGCGGCGTTTTACGCGGCGAAAGTCCGCCTCGGATAGCATTTCTTAAAGACTTTATGGCAGATGCGCCACCTTTTAATACGCTTGAACCGGTCGGTGATGACGCTGGACGATATGTCCTCGCTAAACATGGAGAATACTATCTGGTTTACACAACAGAACCACAAACGATAACAGTGCAACTGCACGGAGACCAACCGTATAAAATTGATGGCGTTGATACGTGGAACATGAAAATACTGCCTGTTGGCACTGCACAACCGGGAGAATATACATTTGCTTCGCCACAAAGTGATTTTGCATACCGGTTTACGCCTTATGCACCGGGAGAGAAAATTCGTCCTGAAGCAAAAGCCTCTGCTGATGCTCTGCAAGGCAGCGCTCCGTTAACAGTTGCTTTCTCGGTAGCAGATGATTTGACACAGCACTGGGACTTCGGCGATGGCACAACATCCGATGAATCGAATCCGACACACGTCTATGAAAAACTTGGACAATACACCGCGATACTCACAGTAACAGACGCTGAAGGCACATCGTCAACAACAGCCCTAACCATTAATGTTTTACCGGAAGCACCTGCAGACATTGGTATACATACAGAATTTCCCGGCTCGCGCGATGGTCTCATTATTCTCTGTTATGACCCATTTTATAGCAGCGAACTTGAAACACGTGGTGGCGCAAAATTCACTGAAGATGGACAGATGGATCTAACCGGCGGTTCGTTCGTAGCTAAGGACGAGAATGGGACACTACTTGCAGAATGTCAAGAAAGCAATCAATTAACGGTTGAATGCCTTGTGACCACAGATAATCTGAATCAGAGCGGTCCGGCGCGAATTATCTCATTTTCAAAAGATGTTACCCATCGCAACTTTACATTAGGACAAGATGGTAACCGATTTGCCATGCGAATTCGCACGCCTCGGACTGGTGAAAATGGTCTTGGTGGCGAATTTTTCTTTGGCAAGATTGAATCAAACAGACCAACACACGTCATCGTCAGTTATTTTGAAGGAAACGTCTACTGCTATATTAACGGTGAACTTGTCCATGTTAGCAACGGTACGCAGGGAGATTTCAGCAATTGGGAGTTATACCCACTCCTTTTTGGTGATGAAGCAAGTGGCGGCAGAAATTGGGAAGGGAAACTCAGCCACGTGGCGATTTATAGTCGGTTCGTTGGTTTGGAAGAGGCTGCGCAAAAGTTTAAACTGATTCAAGGTGAGTGAACCTTTGGCACTGTAGAACGAGGTATTTGGGCTTTACCTGTCCCTACTTAAACTCAAAATCTCTGGCAAGCAGCCATAGATGATAAATAGTCTACAAAAAAGGAGAACGAACACATGAAAACGATACTCTGTTTCACACTCATACTACTCATTTTTGTAACCCTCGCGTTTGTACCGAACAGTTTCGCACAAGATACTTCGCCTGAGTGTATCGTAAGGTTGTATTATATGGCTCCCATTGACCAAAAGCCGCCAGACATAGATGCAACACTAAATGAGATGATTAATAACGCACAGCTAGCATTCGCTGAATTGATGGAAAATCACGGGTTTGAAAGAAAGACATTTACCTATGAAACTGATGCAGACGGAAATGCGGTGATCCATCATATTAATGAAACGGACAGTAATGCAAATTATTATGATAAATTCGCGGTAGCCATAGAAGAAATTTATGGTAAATACTCGTCAAACGTTTATGAAATGCGAGCAATCATAGCTGAGCAGCCAAATACCATCAGTCTTGTCATGTTTGATTATGACGACGGACCACCATATTTATGCGGAGAGGCAGGCAGGTTTGACAGAGTCGCTTTTGTGAAATCAGGTGATGGTTGCCTTAACCATCATGTTATGGGACATGAACTTGCACACGTTTTTGGACTGTGGCATTATAATATTGTTGATGATGTATTAATCCCAAACTCATATACTCATGAACCAATGTTAAGGTCTTTCCTTAGTGCAGAATGGTTGAATATCAGTCGTTACTTTAACACTGACCTAAAAAACTCCACTGGACCAACAACAACACAGATGCTTCCACCCCTTGCATCCCCACCAAATGCTGTCCGCATCCGTTTTGAGGTAGCTGACCCTGATGGACTCTATATTGCACAATTAATTGTAGCAGCACCAGGGGGAGGTGATGTAATTGCCAGTAAACGATTACAAGGTAATGAGGCAATCGTTGAATTTGAAACAACAAAATTAGATCTGATCCTTGATGGTGGTATTGTAACGATCCTTGTTGTTGATGAAACCGGAGACATTGCAGATTTTAATTCTAACACATATCCAATTGATATAACCTCCGTCCTGCCTCCACCTGAAACTATTTCAATACCTGATCAGAATTTAGCAGCAGTTGTAAGGGATACTCTCGGAATAAAGGTAAACAGCGAAATCACACAATTGGATATGCTTAAACTAACGACCCTTAAAAGATCGGAAAAACAAGATAAACCAATTAAATCTGAACTCAAGATAACAAATCTAACCGGAATTCAACATGCCCTGAATCTAAGGTACTTATATCTCTGGAACAATCAAATCAGGGACATTACTCCCATCTTAGCACTGAAACAATTGGAGGTCGTGGATCTGCAGAACAATCAAATTAGTGATATAACACCACTCACAGGACTAACGAGATTAAACGGATTGGTGCTTAATAACAATCAAATTAGTGATGTCAGTCCACTCACTGAACTGGTAAACCTTGATTATTTATATCTTCAGGAAAATCCAATTAAGGACAGAAAACCACTTCTTGAACTCTTGGAAAAGAAGCCGAATGTGAAAATATATCTCAAACACGGTGGCGATCCGTTGCCTGTCACATTATCCCATTTCCGCGCAGAACACACCGATGCAGGTGCAGTGCTCAAATGGACAACCGAATCAGAGGTTGACAACGCAGGATTTTTCATATACCGTAGTGAAACAAAGAGCGGTGAGTTCAAAGTCGTCAATCCAACTATGATTCAAGGTGCAGGCACAACAGGTGAACGCAACAAGTATACATGGACAGATACCACTGCAAAACCGAATACCGTCTACTATTATCAGATAGAGGATGTTTCGCATGCGGGAGAACGTAAGCAGTTAGCAACGGTTCGCCTAAGAGGGCTTGTGTTCGCAAGTGGTAAACTTACAATGAGATGGGCAGATTTGAAAATGCATAACTAAATTGAAAGGTGTGCAAAAATTATGAGAAAAATTGATGAAAACGATCCTCCCTTAATAGCTTGCAAACCATTTTACATACCCCTAACTCCGATAGTATGTATCCCATTACTGTTATCCCTATTTCTTGCTATCGGGTGCGGTCCATTAGGCATAACTGACCCGCAATCCGATTCGCCTTTCGCCAATTCCCGCCCAGATTCAAAGCCTAAAAAGACCTGGCCCATCAAACGCACACTTATCAGCAACGAAGTCAACTGTATCGCTGCCGATTCAGAGAATGTATGGATTGCAACAGCGAAAGGTGTCTCGCGTTGGCTGCGCAGCGAAGATAGATGGGTTCATTACACGATGGAGGACGGATTAGCGAATGATATGGTCAACGCTGTTGCAGTTGACGGAAAATGGGTTTGGTTCGCTACAGATGAAGGCGTGAGTCGATACGACAGTGAAACCGACACCTTTTCAACCTTTCGTAGCATTGACGGGCTTGCAAGTGATCAGGTTTCCTCCATCGCTGTGGATGGCAACTATGTCTGGTTTGGAACATCTAACGGACTGAACAGATACGACAAAACAATTGACAGTTGGGCAGTCCGTACCCGAAAAGATGGCTTAGTGAGCAGGGTGATTACAACTATCGCTGTTGAACCTGAATATGTCTGGGTCGGCACTGACAGAGAGATAAATCCCGATCCGCACGGATGGGACGAGGATCCGAGATTCAGCAAAGGCGGGGTGAGTCGTTATCACAGAGACACCGATTCTTGGAACAACTATACAAGATCGGATGGCTTGATAGACAACGAAATCGCCACGATTGCCGTAGATGACGACAGCGTTTGGTTTGGGACACAACATAGAGGCGTTAGTCAATACAATCAGGTTGATCAGACATTTGTTAAGACGTTCACCAAAACCGATCTGTTAAAAAGCAATTTTATCTCCTCAATCCGCTCTGACGGGTTTCAGGTTTGGTTTGGAACTGCCAACGCAGGCGTGCATCGTTTTATCAAACCTGTCAATACTTGGGTGCATTATACAAAAGCAGATGGATTGGCGAGTAACAATGTGAGTTGGATTACGACACAAGGCAATGATGTTTGGTTTGCAAGCAAAGAAGATGGTGTGAGCCGCTTTGACAAAGTAAGCGGTAAATGGACAATATACAAACAAGCGGATTTCTTGGCAGATAACGATATTCGGGATATTACCCGTGATGCTGATGGAAATCTCTGGATAGCAACAGTCGCAGGAGTCTCTGTTTACACATCCCAAACGCGTAGTTGGGAGGTGTTCTCTAAAGAAGATGGACTACCAACACCTTACGTCATGTCAGTAGATATAGCATTACAATCGCCTGAATCTGAACTGAGCAAATTGAGCAAAATACCAAAAGGACAAATATGGATCGGCACAGCACGAGGACTTGGTTCATGCACGCATCTTGGTGGACAGTGGACATTTCATAGTCCCGCTCAAGGAGAGGCGTTTGTTACCGCTGTTGCCACTGGCGAAGGTTCAGGAAATTCCAGAGACGTAGGACAGATATGGCTTGGAACAAATTTAGGTCCTGCAATGTATGACACAGATTCTCAGAAGTGGACGCAACTTGCATTACCAGACTCACCCCAAAATACACTGATATTGTCTGTTCTTATTCATGATGAAGATGTCTGGTTCGGCGGTGTAGAAGGTATTTGGCGATATTCAGTTGCGGACAAAAAGATGCATCAGGTTACCGAGGGGCTTAAAAACCCTTACGTTAACGTGCTGCTTGCCGTAGACAACGTGCTTTGGGCAGGGACACAGGGAGGGCTTGCAAAATATGACAGCAAACAACAGCGCTGGACACCTGTTTCCTTAGTAACTAAATCGAAAGAAAAATCGTCTCCAAGTATTACAGCCCTCGCTTATAGGGAAGGTGTGCTTTGGATCGGCACACCGCAGGGATTAGGAAGTTACACGATTGCAACTGAAAAATGGAATTATCTTGGAAAACCTTATAACATTCGCGACATTGTGTGTGATGGAGATGACAGGCTTTGGTTGGCAACCTCTACAGGTCTTATTGAATATCACTTGTCAAGTGGTGAAGAGGTGTCGCACTTATCTCGTCCGGTACGAGAACCTTTAGTTGAAACGCGCGTTTCACAAATCAAATTTGATGGAGATTACATCTGGTTTTCTAACTGGGGAGCATCGCGAAATGGCGGAATTTTACGATTTCACCGTCCAACAAAAACGTGGCAACGTTTTACTCGATTAGATATTTTCCAGTCTACTCTGAAGAAAACGATGACAGTATTGCGTTGGACTTATGTAGATAAAGACGCTGTTTGGTTCACAACAGATTTCGGCGTACTTCGCTACGATAAAGCAAAAGATACATGGCAACATTTTACGATGAAAGATGGACTTTCTGTGGACGATGTGGACAAGATCGCTGTCAGTGAAAAGAGTGTATGGATTGCCCCGATGATGGGTATGGAGTTGAACCGTTACGATAAAACATCAGGCACGTGGGAGATTATCACTCAACCTGAAAGGAGGGAACATAGGGAAAGCTTAAGAGGTTTTGCTGTTGATGGACCGGAGGTATGGTTTGGTTCAGGAGATGCGCTCACGCGTTACAATGATGATACTAAGGAGTGGAAGGAATATAGACCGAGAGATGGTTTAGCAGGCAGGGGTGCCGAATGGATTACAATAGACAAAGATTTCGTCTGGGTTGCGCGATCCGAATGGGATAGAGGGAGCAACCGTCCTTTGTCACGATACGACAAAAAGACAAAGAAATGGGTAACATTCTCTACCAATGACGTGCTTGCTGCGAAAACCATTAAGCGTATCATCGCAACAGAAAACGATGTTTGGATACAATACAGACCTTGGGACAATGCAGTCACTCGATACGATAGACGGAACAAGGAGTGGACGACAATCACATCTGATCGCGGCACGCTTGAACTCGCCGCTGACAACGACTATCTCTGGTTAGCCGCACCCAATGACGGACTTAGGCGCTTTCATTTCGCATCTGGCACCTGGACATCATTTAAAAATATCAAAGGGCTACTACATAACCATGTTGGTGAATATGCACTTGCTGTTGATGATGACTATGTATGGGTTGGAACAATCCGTGGACTTTCCCGTTATGACAAAAAAAAGGAATCTTGGATGCCTCTTGCACCTCTACCAACGCTTTCAGGACGTACCGTCCGTACAGTAGATACAGATGAGCGATTCGTGTGGGTAGGAACGGACAGCGGATTATCTCGCTACGATAAGGATCTAGGCACATGGAAAAACTATAGACAGACAGGCGGATCCGAGGAAATAGCAACACACAACGGACACTGGCATCGCCATAGACCGAAATCACGCGGTATGCTCTCCGATAACGCTGTCAGTTCTATTGTCGTTGATGAGCAATATGTGTGGGTAGGCACACGAGACGGTGCAAACCGATTTGATAAGATCGCACTTCGGTGGGACCAATACAAAACCGAACATGGATTACCCGCAAACAGTGTGACATCTGTCAGTACTGATGGCAATAATATCTGGGTCGGCACACATTCAGGGATAGGAAAGTATCCACGAAATGCAGATGACCTCAACGCTTGGATCGCTTATACTTCTGGCACTGAGATTCAACCCTCTGCCGTGTCTAAGGAATTCGCTGAGTCTTTGGTTACAGATGAAATTTGGTGCATCACGGCAAGCAGAAAACATGTCTGGGTCGGGACGCGCCGAGGCGTGAGCAAATACGATATTGGTAGAGACATTTGGAAGACAATCACAGCGGAGGATGGTCTCGCGAGTAATGAAATCAGTTGTATTGCCGTTGATGGTGACCGCATCTGGTTTGGCAGCGACCGCGGGGTAACATTTTACAATGAAAGAACAGAAGAGTGGCGCGCCTATACGACTAAAGAAGGTCTTGCGAGCGACAAGATTACGACTATCGGTGTAGATGGTACTGATGTATGGATTGGCACTTACAACGCAGGGATCAGTCGGTTTGACCAGTTAAAAGATAGCTGGACAACTTACACAAGGAAAGATGGCTTGGCACATAACGGCATACTTTCTATGGCTATTGGCAGCACGTATGTCTGGTTTGGCACCTATCGCGGATTGAGTCGTTTTGATAAACGCACCGGTATTTGGACAACTTTTACAGAGGCTTATGGTCCAGAGGACATTTTGAGATAGCCATCAACTTAGCGATTCTCCTCCCTGGTAGATGCGGTTTCTTACCGCATCCATTGTTGGAGGGGTTTGTAAGCCCGATTTTATAGGGTGAGGCTTACAAAGGTTTTCTCCCTTGGTAGGCGCGTTTTGTAAACGCGCCGTTTATGGTGTAATAAATCCCGGTTGGTTTCGGCGCGTTTACAAAACGCGCCTACCGTTTGCGTATTTTGCACGTAAAGTACTTAAAGTTGATACCTATAGTTAGAGTGAAAGCGAAACCAACAATTAACAAACTGAAAGCCGATAACTGATTGCTGAAACCCATTAAATATGGACATAAAAACAGGCACCCGAAAATCTCTACTCTGGTGCTTTTTTCTATTATTGTTAAACTTCTCCTCTATGTTCCACGCTGAAGCCGAGGATGTGTACAGTCTATTCGGCAAATTATTCCTATCCGGACGCGTCGAATATGACTTCACAAACAGACGTAACTTCCTTGCAGATACAGAGGAAGAACGAGTCAGACAAGACAATTTTGATTTTGACCGCCTCTTTCGGCGCGGCTTCCATAGTGTCTTGGTGATTGAGGAAACCGCTGGAAGCGTCAAAAATATCCTGAGTCTTGGCGAAGTACCGACAACGTTTACAAATTTCACTTTCGATCAGATTGACCTAAACGGGGTCCGTTGGGAGGTGCGTTCTAATCACACCGATTGGACAATCCTTATGGTACCAGGTACACTCAATCGACTGAACGGTCAGGAGGATAAAACAGTAGGATCAGGTATCGGATTACGCGAAGTAACGAAATTCGGTAAATCCCAGTTAGGACTCTCTTGGTATTTCCGAGAAACACCAGTATGGGCGGTGGATATGGAAACCAATTTCGCTAATTATGGATTGAAGGCAGAGTTAGCAGTAACCCCAAAAAACGCATTGCAGAAAAACTTGCGTTCGCGTTTCGACGCAACGACAACCGTGTTCAAAGCATTCCGAACAGTTGGAGATACGCTTTTCCAAGCGGAAGCGTTTCGCGTCGGTCCACGATTTGATGCTTCCCGCTCTGTTGGAGACAACGATGATCAAGATAGATACTCAGATAACACATTTCCTGACCCGCCCTCCCTAATTATTCCCGGTGACTTGGACAAAAATAACAACGGCACTTTTGACTACGAAGATGACATTCTGCTGTTTGATGTTGACGAGGATTTCCTTGATGAAACAGATCGAAACAACAACGGCATACGGGACGAGGAAGAAAACGATCAGGATCCCAATTATGAATTTGATGTAGGATTAGAAGGCGTCCGACTTTTCATGAACCAGACGATGAGTCGTGAAAAAAGCGTCATTGACCTGGACCTGGGGCTGCAAGTCGAGAAAAACTTAAAATTCCGAAATATCCCCACCTCCAGAAAAGCGTTCGCTAACATGGTTTACAAGAAAGAATTACCACGCGCTTCCGTGCTCATTTTTGAAAATGAACTTAAACTGGTGAAGGACAACATTCCTGACGAAACGTGGTATTATGCTGGATTTTTGGGCAGACAAGATGAAAGAATTTATCGATCACAACCGGAAATCCAGGTAATGGTGGAGAAAGGAGACCTGCAGTTTTTCTATGTTGATGGCGGAGTTGAAGTCGAAAAACGCCGTCCAGACCCGCTGCTGATGCAGAACGACCTGATTAACACTGCCAAAATCACATGGGAATATCACGGTATACCCCGCATGATTACAACAGCTCGTGCCAAGCTGCAATACGATATAGATTTTGACAGTGATAATGAACACTACGAAGTCGGCATTTTCAAAACGCTATACCGACTACGACCTTCCAAGTCGCTGGAAATCAGTCCAATGTTCAAATATACCGTTCGTAATGGTTTCCGTATGGCAGAAGACCGGCTTGAATACCTCAATCTACATGCCAGGATTGATGATAGGGACATCTCACGTGAGCTCAGATTACGCCAAATTGAACAAGCACATGTGCGTGATATGACTCCTGCGCTCATCCTTAAAGTTGTCTATCAGTTCACGAAAACGATTAAACTCACAGGTGGCGGACAAATTCTGCTATTCAATGATCTGCTGAAGGACGATAATGATTTTGTCCGTCAGGCTCTATTAGCGGAAATGGAAAAGAGTTTTTTTGCCTATCGGAAGCAGCTTTTTTTACATATTGGGGCGAGATTCATAGACCAACGTGCGATTGGGGATGTTAACGATCAAAACTTCATGGAGATTTTTGTACGGGTCTTCGGAAAATTCTAATAATATGTGAATCTTACAAAAAGCATAATTACATTTTTCAAAATTAACTTGATATATAAGATAAATGATACTATTATTCAGGTGAATTCGGAAAAGATTTAGGGTTCTTATGAAATTTGTAGAAGGGCTTATGCTCATCTCAACGAATCAAATTCAATTTGTTCTATCAAGAAGCAACAGCAAACATGCCGTTGCGTGAACAAGAAAAAGGAGTCTAAAATGTTTAACAAAATGTTGGTCATACTTTTTGCTGTTATGGCAACCATTTTTATGTGTGCAAATATGGCGAAAGCTCAAGTAGTTACTAAAGGTTTAGTTAGTTATTGGACCTTTGATAAGGCTGATGTAGGTGGTGATACTGTTGAAGACGTTTTTGGTAAACATAATGGTACCATGAAGGGAGACCCCAAAGTAGTTGAAGGTAAGGTCGGTCAAGCTCTGGAGTTTGATGGTGATGATTATGTTGATTTTGGAAATCCCGAGAGTTTGAATGTAGATCCGCCACTTACAGTCTCAATGTATATAAATAACAAGGATGCGTCTGTCAGTTTTATATGGCAGGGCGGTGAAAAGAGTGGCTCGACTAAAAACTATATTTATGTGAGGAATGATGGCGGAATGAACGTTGGTCAATGGCCTCCCGGCGGTGGAGATTTGAATTCTCCAGCGGGAGTTCTTGAAACACGTGGTGAATGGTATTACATCACTGTTGTTTTTGATGATAAATACCTTCTTTATGTTGATGGAGTTTTAAAGGGTGAACTCAAATCAGAAGTTTATTCAGGTCCGACCCCTACAGCGTGGTTACTTGGAACAAGGCTATTTCCTGCTAATGCTGCCTATTACTTCATAGGTCTCGTTGACGAACTTGCCGTTTATGATCGGGCGCTAAGCGAAGGCGAAATCAACCAGAACATGAATGCAGGAGGATGGGCTGCTGTCCAACCTGCAAATAAACTCGCTCTTACTTGGGGAGATCTAAAAGCTTCAAGATAACCTGGTCTCGACTTATACAAATTAACGTGATTCGTTTCGGTAGGTGCGGTTTCCGAACCGCACCTTATGCGTCAATTTAAGGACTTTAAGATCTACTTCTTGGATATGTATAGCCTCGTAGAGGCGGAATGTTTATAGAAACGGTGTCAGATCCTCTTGAGCTCCGTAGGAGCGGTATGTGTATCCAATGGCGTCTCTATAAACATATCGTTCCTACGGAACTCAAGAAAAAGGGTGTCGTTTTTTCTATAAACATATCGTTCCTACGGAACTCAAGAATCCCAATCGGGGTTAGAAAACCCTGTTACAAGAAAGATCAGACACTAAATTGACGCATAAGGTGCGGTTTCCTAACCGCACCTGTAATCAATAAAACAAGATAAAACCCGTTAATTTGGTATGAGTCTTCGCATAATCGCGAAGTGAAAACTAATTTGTGTCGTTGGGTCTGGGATATAAAGCCCTCCACAAATTACACATGATCTCTAAATCTTTTTCGAATTCACGTTAATAAAAATAAGCGAATTCCCAAAATTATCTATTTTCTACAAAATTTTTCGTAAAAATAACGAACTTTTTCTATTTTAACTTGACAAATATATCTACAGGAGGTATAATACTATTACTGCGTATTTATAGATAGTATTTTAGTATAGTATTTTAAATATGGAATTAAGATCATTCGCGTTGATATTTTTGTCTCATAGTTAAGGAAATTACCCGCCACCTTCTTAAATGAGGATAGAATCAGATGAAAAATAATAAATTACACCATTTAGAACTTGAGGTAATGAAAGTAGTGTGGAAACTGACGCGTGCCACAGTCAATGATGTCCTTGATAACATTGACCGAAAACTCGCGTATACCACAGTTGCCACTACGATGAAAAGCCTTGAAAAGAAAGGGTTTCTGTCACATCAAGTGGATGGTCGAACATTCGTTTACCAACCTTTAGTCAAAGAAACAGAGATTACACATTCCATGCTCAACGATTTATTGGAACGTCTCTTTGACAATTCGGCAGAAAAACTGGTAAACACCCTACTTGAGGTTAGACAAACCAGTTCAGAGGAACTTGACCGTTTACAAAAACTTATTAATGATTACCAGTCGGAAGAGATATCCGGAGTTCAACATGCCAAAGGAGAAACCGATGACTAAGCAAATTTTACTTTCACTCCTCAACTGTTCATGGCAATGGGGGCTATTAGGCGGTTTGACATGGCTTATCACAAAACGTTTCCGCCGCGCCAATAGCACAACCCATCTGCTTTGGCTACTGTTTCTGCTCAGTTTACCAATCCTATTTGCTTTAAATCAATTTGTGCCAGCAATTTCAATCGGCAACACATCCCCTGAAATGACACAGGTGCAGCCCGTAAACATATCTACTTTAGCTGTTCAAACCGCAGATCTACCAGAGATTTCATTGGCTGAAAGTAGCACCCAATCGGAGGAACGGACAGTTACTGGCAGCCAGTTTCCCTTTAATTGGAATACGACCAATCTAATACTCTGCATCTGGACTATTGGGACACTTGCTATGTTAATGCGCGTTGCTTTTGGTTTGTATCGTATCCATCGACTCCGCCGCACCGCGCCGGTAGCTGACGGTGCATATCAAGCAATCTGTCAACGTTTAGCTCGAAAACTGAACATAAATCGTCCGGTCACAGTCTGTTTCTCAGATCGAGTCGTATCACCGATCTCATTTGGTTGGTTATCGCCTCACATTCTGATTCCAAGAAAGTTAAATTTGGAGCAGTTTGAGTTGGTAGCAGCGCACGAATTAGCGCACGTACAAAGACTGGATTGGGTAACAAATCTCTTTTCACATGTGGTTGGTGCTATTTTCTTTTTTCATCCAATTTATCATTTTCTCAACCGAAAACTTGTCCATTTACGGGAACGAATCTGTGATGATTGGGTTATCCAATTGACAGGTGCAAGGAAAAATTATGCCCAGTGTTTGTTAGATATAGTTCACCCCAAAGGGCAGTCCATCCCGCTAACTTTGGGGTTAAATGAACCATCAGAATTGGAATCCCGAATTAACTCCATTTTGAAAAACAATCGACAACTTGACTTGCAACCGAAGCGACGCTTGCGTGTGGTTGCAGTAACCTTACTCTTAATCTGTCTACCTTTGCTTGCGATGGCACAGTTGGTCCCGTCAAGAACTGTTCAACTCTCACTATTTGCACAGACACCTCAGGAATCGGAAAAAGTTGAAAAGAAACGTGGCGAACAGAAAAAACTCGCTGAAATGAAGGATGGGAAGGAATACAAGGAAGACAAATCCATAAAGATTTTGGTCCCGTCAGCGTTTAATAAATCACAAGAAAACCGTCTGTACTCCGGACCGCAACCCGGTGAAAAACTTCCTCCGTTGAAGGTGACTGGCATTTCTGGCGAAATTGATGGCAAGACATTTGACATCACTGCTAAGGCAGACGGGAAACCCCTCGTATTATTCTTGCAAGACACCAATGGAGTCGGCATAAAAGGGCTTGTTGGTGTGTCTAATTTGCTACTTAAAATTGATGCTTTCCAAAAAAGGCATAGCAAGGTAACAGGTGCCGAAAAATCTAATCAAGGGCTCCAGATAGGTGTTGTTTTACTTGCAGACGATCTTGAAACCGTGCCCGAATGGGCTTCTGAAATGTTAAAAGCTGAGATTCCAAATGAGGTATTAAAAGGGCTATCTCCTGATGGACGTGAAGGACCAGGGAGTTATGGACTGAACCGCAACGTGGCGCAGACCGTTCTTATTGCTAAAGAAGGAAAAGTGCTGCACAATTTTGCCTTCACACAACCGATGCTTTATACTGATCCACATCTCCTCGGTGCCATTGCACAAGCGATTGAAGTAGAACCTGCAGTGTTGGAGAAGTGGTTGAATAATAAAGAATTAGATCTCTATAGGACAAAGGTTGCTGAATCTAATGCAAAGTTACTCGCCCTAAAGTTTGAGAATCTACGCGCAAAACTCAAGCATGGGAGAATATCAAAGGAAGAGGCAGCGGAACAACTCAAGAAACTGGGCATTACTTGGGAAGAAGGTGAGAAGCTTGTCAAGAAAGAACAGGTTGACACTAAGGCGATGGACAGAAAACAGCAATATGAAAATCGCCGTCAAGTGAGAATCGCGGACCCCAAAAATTTCAGCACATCCCAAGAAAAGCAGATTTTTTCCGGCCCACAACCCGGTGAGAAACTTCTGCCACTGAAGGCAACCGGGATACGCGGTGCATCAAAAGATAAAACATTCGATTTTATTGTTAAAGCTGGTGGGCAACCGCTCGTGCTTCTGTTGCAAGACGAAAGTGGTGTAGGTTTGCGTGGGTTGTACGATATTTCCCGTATGGTTGAAAAAATCTCCGATGAATCTAAACAAAAACTACAGATGAGTGTCGTGTTTCTCAGCGATGATCCCGCTGCGTTGAAACAAATCACACGGCATGTGCCAGAGAACGTTTTAGTTGGTATTTCTCCGGATGGTCGTGAGGGACCGGGGAGTTATGGGTTAAATCGCAATGTTTCACAGACAGTTATTATTGCTAAAGACGGTAAGGTTCTCCATAACTTTGCTTTCACGCAACCTTTGCTCTTTGCCGATCCACACGTCCTCGGTGCTATAGCAGATGTAATTCAGGAACAACCGGAAACAGTCGCGAAATGGCTGAACGAAAAACCTGCCGAAGGTGAACGGATGCAGCGCGATAGAGAAGGAATGGAACGTAAGGGTGACAGCGATCCTTCTCCGGAAGAGCGCATCAAGCGCGATGGAGACCAAAGGGAAAGTCCGGAAGGTAGAAGGATGGAACAAGATAGAAACAGCGATCCATCCCGAGAAGAACTTGTCAAGCGGTTCGACAAGGATGGCGATGGTGAATTGAATAAAGAAGAAGGTTTGGCGGCACGCCGTGCCTTAGCAAATCGGGTGAATCAAAACCGCTACCGTAATGCTCGTGTTGAAGTAAAAAATCCCGCTGAGTTCAAGAAGACTCAGAAAAAAGAACTTTTCTCTGGACCACAACCCGGTGAGAAACTCCCACCATTGAAGGTTAAGGGTATCAATGGTGAAACCAAAGACAAAACGTATGATGTCATCGCCAAGGCAGACGGACAAACACTTGTTCTCTTCCTCCAGGACGAAAGCGGTCTCGGATTACGCGGGTTGCTTGGCGTTTCACGTTTGCTCACTCAAATCGCCGAGAAGTCTAAACAGACAATGCTTATAAATGCTGTGTTTTTAGGAAACACACCAGATACTTTGGAGAATCAAGTCAGCAGGTTAATCCCGCATATTCCAAGTGGTGTCTTGCTCGGTATCTCTCTGGATGGTCGTGAAGGACCGGGCAGCTACGGTCTCAATCGCAGTGTGGTTCAGACAGTCATTGTCGCCAAAGATGGAAAAGTGTTACACAACTTTGCTTTCACGCAACCGATGCTCCGTCCCGACCCGCATGTGCTTGGTGCTATCGGAGAGGCAATTGGGATAAAACCTGTTTCACTGGAAAGAATGTTGAACGCAAAAAGCCCTATAATCGAAATTAAAAACCCTACTGAGGGTGAAAAAACTGGCAAAATGCTCTTAAACGGGACATTTGTATTAGACGGAAACGTTGTACACTTAGACAGAACCGTTGTACAGTTTGATGAATTGCTAACGTTCCTTCGTAACATACCTGAAGGACAAAAATCTATACTTATTACCCAATCTGGACCAGATGTGCCTCATGAACAGATCGTCAAGGTAATGGATATAGCAAAAGAGGCAGGTATTGAAAAAATTGGATTCGGAGTTAGTTCGGTTGAAAATAAGCGTATGGAGCCTGACAAAGCAGAGGAACAACGTAGCAAGGATTCCGATTAGGTTATAGAAGGAGGAACGTTATGAACGCAGTAAAACGATGTGATGGCATTAGCCGCCGTGATTTTCTACGCGTCGGTGGATTAGCAGCACTCGGATTCGGATTAGGCGACTTTTTTCACCTGCAACGCGCTTTTGCAGGCAATAATACACTTACGGCAAAAGCAAAATCCTGCATCCTGATATGGCTTGATGGGGGTCCCAGTCATCTGGAAACATTTGACCCAAAGCCAGATGCACCGCAAGAGGTTCGCGGACCGCTAAAGACTATTCCCACAAATGTGATAGGCGTGCGTATCAGTGAATGCTTGGAGCGAACAGCAGGCATTATGGATAAAATTGCTATCATTCGCTCAATGACTTCGCCGCTTGGGGAACACAGTCTCGGCACCCAATACTTGATGACAGGATACAAACCTACACCCGCTTTGGAATATCCTACTTTTGGTGCAACGGTTGCTTATGTCAGGTCTCAAAATAGCCAGAACATTTCTGGAGATGCCCTATCTGCTTTGCCTCCTAACATTGCAGTTCCGAATTTCACCGGTCAATTATCGGGAAACGGATATTTACCGAGTGCCACACGCCAATTTTCAATTAGTGGTGATGCCAAAAGGTCTGATTTTAAAGTTCGCGATCTTGATTTTTATCAAGGTATTGATATTGATCGTCTTTCGCGACGAAGGCAATTTGTCAACGTACTTAACGAATTTAGTAGTGCCAAAGATGCTGGTGCAACAACAGTTTCGGACCCTGAGTTAGAACGTGCCTACAATCTTATTACATCACCCGAAGCCAAAGCGGCATTTACGCTTGCTGAGGAACCGCAAGAGGTGCGCCAGCGATATGGCATAGGTGGCGTGAACGGAATTGGGCAGAGTTGTTTGTTGGCACGGCGGCTTGTTGAAAGAGGTGTGCCATTTGTGACAGTCAATCATGCTGGGTGGGATACGCATCAGGATATCTTCACACTTAAGGAACGTTACCCGACAGACCGAAATGCTCATCTACCATCACTTGACAGGGCACTCAGCGCGCTAATTCAAGACCTTACCGATAGACGCATGCTGGATGAAACACTTGTGGTAGTTATGGGAGAGTTTGGTCGCACACCGAAGATTAACTCGCAAGGGGGGCGCGATCATTGGCCCAACGTATTCAGTGTAATGTTGGCAGGTGGTGGTGTGCAAGGCGGACAAATAATTGGCAGTAGCGATGCGCTTGGTGAATTCCCGAAGGAACACCCAGTAACGCCATCAGATCTTTCAGCCACAATCTACACACTACTTGGCATCAATCCAAGTCTTGAACTACATACCAGTGACGGTCGTCCAGTCCGCGTTGCGCCTGACGGTGCTAAAGTCGTTTCAGAAATAATTGCTTAGACCGATAGTTCTTTAATGTAAACTACGGAGAAATTAATGAAACGTGTATGCATTGTAATTCTAACCTTCATTATTCCTTATGTTTTGGTATTATCCTACGTGCATTCCGCACAAAATGAGATTGCAAAAGATAACTGGAATCAGTTCCGTGGTCCGAATGGAGATGGCAAGGCAACTTCCACTGATCTTCCTATCGAATTTAACGAAACAAAGAACGTTCGTTGGAAAACACCCATTCACGATAAAGGGTATTCATCGCCTATTGTTTGGGGAAATCAGATTTGGGTGACAACTGCACGTGAAGATGGCAGAGAACTTTTTGCGATCTGTGTAGACTTGGAAAGCGGCGACATCTTACACGATATAAAAGTGTTTGATGTCGCGGAACCGCAACTCGAACACGGGGACCTCAACAGTCATGCCTCTCCTACCCCAATTGTAGAAGAGGGGCGGATCTACGTTCACTACGGCACTTACGGCACTGCCTGTCTGGACACGCAAACCGGTGAACAACTTTGGGAACGCCGAGACCTCAATTGCGATCACCGAGTGCGTCCCGCGTCTTCTCCGATTATTGATGGAGACACACTGTTTCTCACTTTTGATGGCGTTGACGTGCAGTTTATTGCCGCACTTGACAAGAACACTGGGGACACCTTGTGGTTGGAACATCGTAAGGTTGACTCAGATTTTGAGGCTGTTCTCAGAGCGAAAGGTGTCACCGATACCGAAAAAACGAATAAGGAAAAACCGAACGATAACAGGAAATCTTACGCAACGCCAACAATCATCACATATCAGGGAAAGAAGCAGTTGGTGAGTCCTGCTGCAGAAGTCACAATCTCCTATAACCCGAAAACAGGCGATGAACTCTGGCGAATTCGGCATGAAGGATGGGGTTGGAACGTGGCATGCCGACCGATTTTTGCGCACAATCTCGTCTATTTTACAACTGGTATTGAAAAAAGATTAGTGGCAGTTGATCCTTCTGGCACGGGTGACGTTACGGATACACACATTGTTTGGAGCATCCGTAGAGGTGCCCCTGAAATACCATCCCCGCTGATTGTGGATGACCTGATGTTTATGGTTAATGAGGGCGGTGTAGTTTCTTGTGTAGATGCAAAGAACGGGAATCCTATATGGAAAGGACGCATCGGCGGAAAATATTGGGCATCACCCCTATATGTAGATGGAAAAATCTACTTTTTTGGCATGGACGGGAGAGTGTCGGTTATTTCTGTCGGGCAAGAGTTCCGGTTGCTTGCGCGCAACGAATTTGACGGGGAATTCATCGCATCTGGTGCTGTTGCAGGCAATGCACTAATTCTGCGTTCGCTCACGCATCTCTATTGTATTGAGGAGGCAAAACCATAGCCGTCAGTTTTGTAGGAACTCCGATTCCCGATATAGAATGTGTTGACTTTGTAGGAGGGAACTCCGATTCCCGACTAAGAACAGGTCGCGATTCGGAGATCGCTCCTACAAGAAAAAATCGGAGTTAGAAAACCCTCCAACAATAGGATATCTCCTTAAATTGACACCTATGGTGCAGAGTTTCTAAGCGATTCTAAATTCTACCATAAATTTGACAAGGACAAACCATTGAAAGCAATAAAGTCAACCCTCATCGCATTAACATTATCAATTATGCTATTCTTGGACGGTTATGTCCACCAAAATATATCCTTTGCAAATAACGAACAATCTAACTTTGTTGTATCAAAACAAAACACCACAAAATCAACTAACCGTGTTGACTTTGAAAATGATTTGATACCGATTTTTACTAAGTTTGGGTGTAATGCGGGAGCATGCCACGGTTCAGCCGCTGGCAGAGGTGAGTTTAAGTTATCACTGTTTGGTGGTAATCCACAAGCGGACTATGAGGCGGTTGTCCGACAACTTGCAGGGCGGCGTATCAATCTGATGCACCCTGAACAGAGTTTGGTTATTCTAAAACCGACAGCGCAAACCAGTCATGGCGGTGGTCAGGTTCTGAACGAAAATGGGGAAGCCGCACAATTACTCCACAGTTGGATTCAGCAAGGGGCAACTTATGAAACGCTGCGTCAGTTGGAACGTGTTGAGATTTCTCCACAAAAACAGGTTTTAGCAAATCCTGCAATCCCTATCCAACTCAGTGCAAATGCTCATTTTTCAGATGGAATGATAAAAGATGTTACGCGATGGACTGTTTTTACCCCAGAGGATATCTCAGCGATTGAAATTGACGCAGCCACTGCCGTAGCCAAATTGCATCGCCGTGGTCGGCACATCATTCTCACACGCTATCTCACGGAAGTCGTCCCGATTGAACTAATCGCACCTTTGAATGAGACACCCATACAGGATATTCAAAAAAGTGACGCAACGCACACGCCTCCAAAATTGACGGATACAAGTATTGATGGTGAAATTCTTAAATTGCTATCAACGCTGCGGCTGCCTGTGTCACCAGCTGCCGATGATGCCACCTTCTTGCGTAGAGTGACGCTTGATCTCACTGGACGTCTCCCAACGCCAGATGCAGTGACTGCATTTCTTGCAGATTCCAATAAAGATAAACGGGAAACATTGGTAGACACCTTGCTTCAATCGGACGAATTTAACGAATACTGGACACTGCAGTTAGCGAAGTTGCTGCGAATCGGCGGAAAGGATAGAAACACACAAGGCGCGTTTGTTTATCATCAATGGCTTGCCAAACAGATTCGCGGAGGTGTTGGATATGACCAGATGGCACGCTCGGTTATTTTGGCAACAGGTGATTCCCATGAAGTCGGCCCGGCGAATTTTTACCGCACCGTTGATGGACCACGTGAACAAGCCGAATTCATGAGTGAACTCTTTATGGGGGCGCGGCTACGATGTGCCAACTGCCATAACCATCCTCTTGACAAATGGACACAAGACGACTACCACGGATTAGCGGCGATCTTTGCGAAAATAGAGAGCGATCAGATCGTCAAGGTAAAACAATCTGGTGAAGTTATCCATCCAGCAACACGTGAAAAAGCAATACAAAGGATCCCTGGCACTCAGTTTCTCTCTACCGATGTCGCTGATGGTCGTCTCGAATTGGTAGATTGGCTAACAAGTTCCGATAACCCATATTTCGCCAAAGCGATTGTCAATCGGTTGTGGAAAGCGATGATGGGACGCGGATTGGTCGAACCTGTTGACGATTTTCGATCTACTAACCCCGCAACACATCCTGAATTGCTAACAACGTTAGCTGACGATTTTGTAGAACACGGTTACGACCTACGGCATACACTGAGACGTATTACG
The DNA here is from genome assembly GCA_965219695.1 of Candidatus Poribacteria bacterium. Taxonomy (GTDB): domain Bacteria; phylum Poribacteria; class WGA-4E; order WGA-4E; family WGA-3G; genus MSPOR6. The sequence continues at coordinate 472,564 of CBDCOJ010000032.1, forward strand.
CTCAGTGGAGCTTATGCGCGTAGTTCAAATGCACTCCCGCAAAACAAGGTGGATGACCGCTTCTATTCTCACGCGTTACAGAAGCCGCTTGCACCAGAGGTGTTGGCGGATGCCATTTCAGATGTCCTCGGTGTGTCCGATATTTATGGTGATGAACCGGAAGGCACTCGTGCCGTCTCCCTGTTTAATCCGAACACTGAATCCAATGCGTTGGATATTCTTGGCAGATGTTCACGTGAAACTTCATGTGAGAGTTCTACTGAAGCAACGGATGGACTTCAACGTAAACTACATCTTTTCAATGGCGACCTTCTCAACGCACGCATCGGTGTTCCGAATAGTCGACTTGATAAGTTAATGTCGGATGGCAAGTTACCGATGGAGATTGTGAATGAATTTTATCGCGCAGCGTTAAGTCGGCAACCAACAGATAAAGAGCAGCAGTTCTGGAAACAGCATATTAATGTCAACGCACCTACCATTTCCCAACGAGCAGTCCTTGAAGATATGGTTTGGAGTTTGCTAACCTGTAATGAATTTGTGAACAATAATTAGCAGGTTAAAGGAAGGTTGGTTTGTAGGTCGGGTAGAGCGAAGCGAAACCCGACAATATCAAGGTTTCAGAGTCAACATGTCGGGTTTCGCAAACTCTACCCGACCTACGAAATAATACAATATTTTCACATAGAATGGTATAAATTTCTTTATAGTAAAATCCATAATTACTTATACACGACGGTAGGTTCGGTTTCCTAACCGAACTTGTGTCCAATCGTGCGGTTAGAAACCGCACCTACCAGGGAGTGTGAACATATTTTTGGATTTCACTATAAATTAGCAGCGTTTGTAGTCGTGCATTCATTGCCAAATCAACGCCGAATAGGCGTGTGGTATTCGGAGACTTTTATATTTACTGAATTTGAACAATGGAGATTAATTGATGAAGCGGGAACAGCACCCAAATTTAGGAATGCCTATTTTGGGTTTTATATTTATCCTGATTTTTGTCCCACCTGCTATATCGGAAGATTCCCAAACTGAAATTGATTTTGAGAAACAGGTTTTGCCTATCCTCCAAAATCGTTGCTTCAGTTGCCACAGTACGCCAAAGACAGATGCCGATGGGAACATCACGAAACCGAAAGGTGATGTCCAACTGGACAGCGTAAAAAGTATTGAGGAAAGCAGGCACGGAGAGGTAATTATCGCTGGCGAACCGGATGATTCCATTCTCTACCTGCGTATTACCTTACCTGAAGGAGAAACTGGCATTATGCCACCGTCAGAGGAAGGCGACCCATTAACGAAGCAGCAAACCGACCTTATCCGAAGGTGGATTAAAGATGGGGCAAACTACGGTAATTGGAAAGGAAATCAATTGCATCGCAAGCCATCAAGAAGCGATAGTAATTCTCACCAACCTACCGTCATGCCACCGATTACCTCTCTTGTGTTTTCACCGGATGGAAAATCTGTTGTTGCATGTTCGCAAGCGGGGTTGCACGTTTACGATTGGCCGGCACTCAATCTACAGAAGATTATTAAAGTGCAAGCCAATAACATACATGATCTCGCGTTTTCACCTGATGGAGATCAGTTAGCTGTTGGCGGAGGGAATCCTGCGATCGAGGGCATCGTAGAGATTATTTCATGGACAGAAGGTAAATCGCTTCGTGTTCTTAAGAAGCATCACGATTCAGTCACAGCAGTGGCATGGCGGGATGCGTTATCACTTGCATCAGCAAGTTTGGACCGTCGTGTCATCCTTTGGGACTTACGCACCGGAACTTCGTTTCAAGACCTGAAAGGGCATTCAAAAGGGGTGTCATCCCTCTGTTTCCTGAATGATAAGGAGATACTCGTAAGCACCGGAATAGATCAGAGTGTCCGCGTTTGGGATTTGACATCTGGTGAGTTGATCCGAAGTATGAACAATCATACACTGCCCGTGCATGACCTTGCACTGCGTCCGGGTGAGGCAGCGCTTCCTGTGATTGTCTCAGTAGGTGATGACCGTACCGTTCGGTTTTGGCAGCCAACCATTGGTAGAATGGTAAAGTTTGCACGACTCAAGGTAGCACCACTTGACGTGGTATGGTTGAATGACGGATCAAAGGTTGTGGCATCTTGTGCCGATGGTGCTATCCGTATCATTGACCCAGATTTGGTAGAGGTTACAAATGAGATTCCTGCCTTAAACGGTTGGGCATACTCCCTAACCGTCCATCCCACTGACGGGAGCATCATTATTGGTGGACAGAACGGACAAATCAAACGGGTTATTCCCAAATAACTGGAATAGTGGAGTGTCTACCGAAATTTTGCAGGTAAAGGTCGCGATTCGGAGATCGCTCCTACCCAATACCGCCTGCTCTTTGTAGGAGGGAACTCCGGGGAATGCCAAAAGGCATTCATACCCGGTGAATGACTAAACGTCATTCATACCGTTGATTTCTTGATTTGGATTCCCGACTATTGCTCCTACCAATACCGCCTGCTCTTTGTAGGAGGGAACTCCGATTCCCGACTATTGCTGATTCTTACAATTTTAGGCTGGACAGACTAATAGTATTGTGGTATAGATTGTCAAGTGTGACTACTGCAGGCTCCAATAGTCTGATTCACGTTATATTTCAGGAGAATTATAAATGCAGAAATGCCGATGGTTAGTTATTATCACTCAAATTAGTTGTCTTATTTGCTTTGCGAGTTGCGCGAAAGTGCAGAAAAAGTCTATACCAGTTGTCTCTGGTGTATTGAATGCAAAACCGGTGGATGTATTGATTTATACAGGTAGTGCTTCATGGATAACATTGGAAAATGCAAGACTTGAGGCGAAAACGGCAAAAGGACATTTAGAATCCAAGGGAATTCGAATAGCGATTACAGAAAGTGATGAAACACTTAAGAACTGGATGGTGGAAACAACAGGAAACGGTGCAGTGAATGTCTGCATCCTTTATGGCATTTTACCCTCAACAATCTATGCCCCAGGAAATACCGAACCTGACGGATCAATCGTTGAAAACTGGATTGAAACAACAGACGGTGATACGATTTTGAATCAGGCAGATTACTTAGGTTATTACAGTTCAGATGATACGCCCAACTACAAGGCTCCACTTCAAAACCTTATGGACCTTCCCAATATTGATATTAACGTTGAGCATTTTGAGAACCTGCTTATGGATGTCACTGAGAGCGGCAGAACATTAACCCCGAGTTTGGTCAATTTTGAATCGGACAGACCCTTTCCCTTGGAACAACTCGGATCTGAATGGTATGCTGAAAAGATATTTGCAAGTGATACCGGAGATGTTGAAGGAACTTTGGCAGATCCTATAATTCTTCGAGATGGAGATCGAGGTAGACTTGCTATGGTCCACCAAACACATCATGGTGATAATCCGAAAGGGGCAGTTGCAGCGGAGATAATCATTAACTATCTTTTGGCTGAATAACTACAAGTTCTCGTAGGGAATCAACGCCAAATGCGCTTATGGCATTTGGCGGGGTTGAACCGCAGGTGAAACCCAACAATTCCAGATGTAAAAGCGTTTCTTGTTGGGTTTCGTGCCTCAACCCAACCTACAATTCATTCGCTTCATTCAATACTAATACTATTTTAGATACAGGTCAAAACATCGTATAGATTTGAAATTGAATAGTCTGGTTGTGCATCCGCTATTTTCGGGATCAATACATCAGATTTACGGTCTATTAAAACACTGGTCATGCCTGCACGGTTAGCACCAATGATGTCATTTTGAATTGAATCACCCACAAACATAGCCGTCTCAAACGAAACATCAGCGCGTTCACAAGCCACTTTGAAGATTTCAAATTTCGGTTTTCGGACACCAATTTCACCAGAAATTGTCAACGATTGAATACGTTCGCTTAGTCCCAGGTGTTGGACTTTAGAAAGCTGGCTGTCAGTCCGTTCATCGTGTGCACCGTTTGTGATTATACCGACATGGTATGCGTGTAGTTCTTCAAGGACTTCAACATCTTCGTAAAGACGCAAACTCGTGATATAGAGCGTACTAAGATAGTCGTTAAGTTCTTCTGTAAATTTACTTGGGGATAAATTGAGTTCTTTGAATAAACACGGGAAACGTGAGTCTCTCACTTCTGCCATAGAGCGTTTTCCCGCGTCAAGTTGCTGAAAGAGTTTCTGATGAACTTTTGCCCATGCTTTCGTAAGTGTCTTTTCCGAAACATCTGGCTCATGCTTGCAAAAAATCTGAAAAGTTTCTCTTACTGCGATATCCCATGCTGTATCGGAGTCGCAAAGTGTATTATCAAGGTCAAAGAATACTGCCTTAATCATATTTTCTTACATTAAGAAATTCGGATGGTTTTTTCGAAATAACGGCATTAGGAGTAATAAAACCTCCCATGTTTGAGACATGGCGAATCGTGTTAAAACGTGTCATCATAAAAATTTGCTACTGACTGTATTGCATAGTATAATTTCATACACATTTTATTTTAAGGAGAATTATCAGTGCAAAAATACCGATGGTTAGTTATTATCGCTCTAATTGGTTGGACAGTTTCCTTTGTCAGTTGCAATAAAACGCATAACGTGGAGGAACCTGTCGTGTCGAATGCAGAATCGGTAGAAATGGCAGATCAAGAACCGTTAGACGCTATACCCGTTGAACCTATAGACGGTTCAGTAGATGTTTTGATTTATATAGGTAAAACCTTGTGGATAAGTCCGGAAAATGCAGAAAATGAAGCAGAAATGACAAAATTTCTCTTAGACTCAGAGAGTATTCAAGTGGAGATAACAAAAAGTAAAGAATCTGTCAGAGATTGGATGCTGCAAACGACCGCAAACGGTGTCGTGAATGTCTGTATCCTCTACGGTATTTTACCTTCTACGATTTATCCCTCCGGAAATGCCCAACCCGATGGTTCTGTCGCCGAAAATTGGATTGAAACAACTGATGGTGATACAATTTTGAATCACGCAGATTATTTTGGATATAACAGTTCAGAAGGTAAAGCCAACGAACGTGGTGCTATGCAAAACTTAATGGACCTTCCTGAAATTGAGATTGATGTATATGAACACAACGTACCCATGTATGTTACAGCAGAAGGTAGTAGATTAGCACCAAGTATGGTTCACTTTAATTCTGACAGACCTTTTCCTTTAGATCAGTTTGAAGATGAATGGTTTGCTGAAAAGATTCTTGCGAGCAATACTGGCGATACCCAGGCAACCTTGGCAGATCCCATCATTGTGCGAGATGGTGATCGTGGCAGATTAGCGATTGTTTTTCATACTCTATATAAAAATAATCCGAAAGCGGAAGTTGCTGCACAAATAATCAACTACCTCTTAACGCAATAGGATCAAGCTGATTGCCTATATAAGCCACTCATTTGTCAGATACACTGTGGTCCCTTGTCATTGAACCATCTCAACAACAATGCCGAGGTCTTTCGCCTCCGCCTCTGCCAGTACCACTGATGCTGCAACGGCATCTTGCACTGCCACACCTACGGATTTAAAAAAAGTGATTTCATCATCTGACTGCCGTCCTTCTTTATTAGCATTGACGATTTCACCGATTTCAGCATCAATTTGAGCATTCGGAATAATCAGGTCACCCGCTTCCTCTAAACAAGCTTCACGTGAATCCACCACAATTCGGTTTGCTCGTTTGATTGTTGTTGTGTCAACTTCCCGTTTTTCTGGCACGAACGTACCGACTGCTGTGATATGTGTGCCCGGTTTTAGGTCATTCCCATCAAAAAGTGGGGTGGCGGATGTCGTAGCACAAATAACAATATCAGCATCTGACACGACCTCTTGTGGCGTAGGAACGAGATTGACTTCTGGCGCATCTGTCCACTCCGAAATCTCAACTGCAAGCTGTTGTGCTGAGGCTTCTGTGCGACTGATGAGGTGGACGTGTTCTATGTCTCTAACTGCCATTACTGCCTGCAATTGTGCCCTCGCCTGCACACCTGCACCGAAGAGTCCAACCTTCTTTGCGTCCTTCCGTGCAAGCAGATCGGATGCCACACCACCACCTGCCCCTGTTCGGATAGCAGTAAGACTGGCACCGTCCATGAAAGCTTTTGGGGATCCTGTTGCGGGGTCAAGTACTAAGACTGTTGCAGTAATGCGGGGCAGATTAAGGTTCGGATTGTCATCATAAACGGAAACGACTTTGATGCCAAATTCACTACGCTCAGGCAGATAAGCAGGCATTATGAGTGTAACGCCTTTGTCAGTGGCGAGGTGTTGTCGGGGTGGTGCAGTCACTTCGCCTCCCGAAAGCTGACCATAAGCGTGCCGCATCGCGTCAATCGCTTTGGGCATGGGTAAGGATGCGCGGACATCGGAAGCAGAGAGAATTCTAATAGTCATACGATCATTCCACCTGAACAACCGCTTCGCCTAATACACTCATGTCAGGTATGATTCCTAAGCCGGATTGCGTTGCGGCTGCCATTCTACCATTGACTCGCTGCGGTGCACCTTCCGCAGTACTGACAGTGACATAGCTATTAAAATCAGTTGCTGTGAAAAGAAATTCTGCTGGTGTACTATGGGCAAGATGGGCAATCGCTGCAGTTGTAATATCCCCACCCCAACTGTCTTCAATCGTCATTGCAATTCCGAGTTCAACACAAAGGTCTCTCGCTAATTTCGCTTTGGTCAACCCACCGAATTTGCTAATTTTTATGTTGACGACGTCCATTGCTCGGTCTGCATGACCGCGTAACAACGCATGAATGCTATCAATTGTCTCGTCAAGAACAAAAGGGTGATCTGTTCGTTCACGAATGGCGAGGCATTCTTCGTAGGAGAGACAGGGCTGTTCAATATAGACATCAACATCGCGCACGCCTCGGACGACGCGGGTAGCTTGGTGCATCAACCAACCGGTATTCGCATCCGCAATAAGTACATCTCCAGTCTCCATCAATTCGGAGACTGCATGAATACGTTCAATATCGGTGTTTGGATCGCCTCCCACTTTTAGCTGGAATTTTCGATACCCTTCCGCACGATAGGTTGTTACTTTTTCTGCCATCTCATCGGGAGATTGTTGCGAAATCGCACGGTAGAGCATGAAACTCTCACCGTATTTACCACCGAGAAGCGTACATACCGATTGGTTTGAAACCTTGCCGAGAATATCCCAACACGCGATGTCAATTCCAGATTTTACATAAGGATGTCCTTTGAGCGCGGTATCCATGCGTTGATTGAGCGGAAGAAGTTGTGTTGGGTCTTCTCCGATGAGGTGCGGTGCAAGTTCAGCGATACCGGTACGGACACCTTCTGCATAAGCGGGGAGATAGAACGGTCCCAGCGGACAAACCTCACCGTAACCCGTTATACCTTCATCTGTTTCAACAGCAACGATGGTGCTATCAAAAACGGATACAGATTTTCCACCAGACCAGTTGTAGCTGCCTTCATAGAGCGGAAGATCAACTTGATATGCTTTTATACTGCGAATTTTCACATAGACTCCAATAGAACTTTTATACTATCATCCGATTATAAATTCTGGAGAGTGATTTACTAACGATAATGGTATCCGCCACCAGACTTGCCAACTCATAGAGGGATGCAACGTAAAAATCACACCTTGAGGATTAATTTGTTTCCAACTGGACTTGCTTACTTGTTCCCATTGGGATGAATTCAGTTGGTGAAGATATCTACCTTCTACGTATACTATTTGGTAGATATGATGTCTACCGCTATCATCATCTACTTTTCTATGTAGCATAATTATCGTTCAAAAAGTTTTGTTTGTCCACTGTTATCTGTATCACGATATTTTCCCACATTCTTGCCTTTTGATTTGCGTTCCTTAAAGGTCATCTCCACCTGATGCAACCCAAGTTCTTCTTGGATTTTAGACATCTCACTGACAGCATTGTCCAATCTGTCGATCGTCATTTTCATATATTCTTCGCTTCTGTCAATGCCAATGTATTTATGCCCTAAAAGTTTTGCAGCAACAGAAGTGGTGCCGCTGCCGATGTAGGGATCTAACACAATGCCTTGTGTTTCTGGCTCCAAGATTGATATAATCACACGAGCTGGCAACCATAAAGGAAACGGTGCTGGGTGTGGATTCTTTCTGCCGTTTTCTGGTACACCGCGCCATATAGATGTCAACTTTGCATCGCAGGATCTCAATTCTTTGCCAATTAATTTGTTTCCTATAGGTTTATACAGCCAATAGATTCGTTCTTCCACTTGCCAAAACCGCCAACCTCTTATATTCCCTGCGATCATTCTGTCCCAAATGATTTCCTGCTTTACTGTCCATTCTGTTTTGCGCAACCAGTCCATCGGATGATACATGTTGCCTCTATCCCATCGAACTTTGTGATTATAGAAAAATGATCCTCCGGGAGCGGTTATACGATAAATCTCATTTAGCACATCTACTTGGTGCTGTTGATATTCAGGTTCAGGCACGGCATCTTTATAGACATCATAAACCACGTTTTTGACAAGCCAACCTTTATGCTTCTCTTGCTTGTTATATGGCGGTGAAGTGACGCCAACATTGACGACATCATCATCTATTTTACCGAGAACGCTAAGGGTATCGCCTTCAATGAGTTTGCCTTCTCCAAGCGTATCTGCCGTAATCTGCTTATGCTCCAGTGAATTGTCTTTAATAAGATGCTGATCAGCGATATTCATCGTACTGTTTTCTCCAAATGTTCGAACACAACTCTTGTTATATACGGCTTTGCTTCGATGAGTTGCTGTTTAGAAGCGGTATAAATTGTTTCGAAACTCTTTACGTCCTTGTAATGTATAAATGAAAAATCTGCACTTCGCAGGTATTGACCTATTCTATCACCATTAGGAAATCTGCGTTCAAGTTGTGCTTGCAATCGAGATATGAAACTTTGTTCGTTAAAACTGAACCCAAATATATAAATAAGGCGTCCATTAACAAAACCAGCAACCAACATATTGGGACTTTCTTCTTTATGCCTTTCGAACTTTTGCCAGCTGTAATCTGTGAAATTACCGCCACCATTCAATTTAGTGGGGGACTTGGCAATAGAATCAGTCCGATAATTGCGAGGTTTTATTTCGCAGTGTTCGACTTCTCCTGTAAGCGTATTGTGTCTAAAACCGTTATACCCCAGCTTTTCTGAGCTAGGCTCATACCCAGCTACTACAGCTACTACTAACTCGCGCATAGTAGAAGAATTCAAATCATTGTAATATTTCGTAAGTAATTCTAAAAGCATCGCAACCAGACTGTCTTTAGATTTACTAATCAGATTGGCGCTGATTTCGGTGTGTTCTTTTGTGGTATAATCTTCGATAAGTTGTAGAAGGTCCTTGTTCATACAATAATCACGTCGTATTGCTTTTCTACCTTTTTAAGTTCTGACAATACCTTTGTTGTGTCTCCAACAATAATCGTATTGGCGAATGTGTCTGCCTTCATGTTTTGTTCCGATTATTTCATTCTATATTGCACGATTTACCAATCAAATTCATCTCTAAATTGAACGTGTATTCTTTTTAGTGGATACAGTGCAAATATCAGTTCCCACTCTTTGGCACTTGAGCAATGATGCGGTCGGCAAGTTTTGAAAAAGGCAAACTCTGGAGGTAAACAGTGCCTGTGCCTTGCAGGGTCGCCAAGAAAAGTCCTTCACCACCGAAGAACATTGACTTTAAGCCTTTGACCATTTCAATATCATAATCAATACCAGATGTGAAGGCGACCAGACAGCCTGTATCAATACGGAGTGTTTCGTTAACAAGTTCCTTTTTAATCACTGACCCGCCAGCATGCACAAAAGCCATTCCATCGCCGCGTAGGAGTTGGAGGATAAAGCCCTCACCACCGAAAAAGCCTCTTCCCAATTTTCGTGAGAAGGCGATGCTCAGTTCGGTACCCAATGCTGCACATAGGAACGCATCCTTCTGGCAGGTCAGTTGTCCACCCATTTCAGCAAGATTAATAGGAATAATATGGCCGGGATAGGGGGCGGCGAAAGCAACACGTCTTTTGTTGACACCTGTATTGGTAAAATGAGTCATGAACAGCGATTCACCCGTGAGTGCACGTTTACCAGCACTAAAGAGTTTACCCATTAAACCTTCATCGCCACTTGAACCGTCGCCCATTTTCGCTTCGTATTCTATGTCTTCCTCCATCCAGTTCATTGCACCGGCTTCCGCTACGATTGTTTCACCTAAGTCAAGTTCGACCTCAACGACTTGCATATCGTTACCAAAAATCTCGTAATCTACTTCGTGGCTTTGCATTTTTTGTTCCTCTTAGTGATTTTGTTGGGTTATGATGCTGCAGCTGAAGAAATCTTACCAACCTTGTAACACAAACACGACAATTATCAAGTGTTTATCATGGCGCGTGTCATGAATGTGTCAAATTAGCATCCTCTGATATTTTTAAATAGTGATAATTAAAGTGATATACTTTTTCATTTTAGATGGTTGTGAATGAATTTTACTTCTGCTTAATTTCACCCCATAAAGTAGCGACTTTACCTTTAGGATTTATACTATATCTAACTTGTGAATTAGATATTAATTTAGGGTCGCCTATAGCAGGATGATCACACCATGAAGTATCTGCCCCATTATCAATAACAATTCTCAATACTTCCGCATCAAAAGGTATATAAAAGCTGATTTTTTCATGACTATCTTCTCCAGTTAATAATCCAGAATTATATACTTTTTTTCCATCAATGTAAAATGTAAATAAGCAACTGCCACCTACAAAACAACTTTTATTTTTATGTTTACCTATCTCAAAATCTCTATCATTTGTTATTCCAATATATCCTTCAAATGCGATATAATTATTTCCTTGCAAATTATATTTAAGAGATGAGACTTTAGGATGTTCAGGCGGAGAAAGTGATATGCCTCTTTCAAAAGTGACATTTCTAATAATAATGGGGTTGCCATTATTAGTTTTATTATCTGAAATAGCTTGCCATCCCCAGCCATTTTTATATTCGCGACTGGAATTAAAAGGTTTCAGTCCATCTTCATCGGGTAAAGTCTTTTTTCCTGAATTAATGTTAAGATATACAACATTTTCAGAAGTATCTTTTTTGATAGTTATTGGTTCTGTATCTTTCTCAAGTCCCAAATCTTCATTTTTATTGCGCTTAGTAGTATTTTGCTCAACAACTGTATCCTTAAATCTTGGTGGCATTATATAATCAAATCTGTGGTGTGAAAATGCCCCAAAAGTATCCATAACCATAAATGTTATATGATTCTTTCCTATAAGTTTATTTCTATCTATTCTTATATCTACATTGGTATTTTTACCGCTGATATATTGCCATCCTATTACTAATATGTTATTATCCATAACAACAACTTGATATAAGTTATTCGGACTTGTAATATTCGCTTTAATACTAATTATATTAGGTTCTATTTCTTCAGCATTAAATACTTGATTTACCTTTGGATGTTGCCATTTTATGATTCTATTAATATTAAAAAAATAATGTTTATTTAACCATCTAGCTTCATACTCTAATAGTTCGTTTCCTGATCCCATTATAGTATTTCCTGTTCCAGTATGATACAAACCAAAGGTGTGTCCCATTTCATGAGCAATTAGTCTAACTAAAGACGTATTTGCATTTTCTGCAACAATACAAGAACCTCCAAAATTAAAATTATAAATAGGCCATCCAACACCCCACTGACAACATCCTCTATCTAAATTAATTGTGTCAACACCACCTATAATATAAACATGTACATTTTTTTGATTTTTAAATATTTCTGGTATTTCAAGATTTATATTATTCCAAGTATTGGATTTATATGTCCATGATGGTTGATCACCATCTACTACATTTATTTTTACATTTCCGTTATGTTCTCTTTCTAACTTAAAAGTTTGATTTCCATAACCATTCCTGGACATTTCTTCTGCATATAGTTCTTGAACATCATTCATCCAACCCCTAATTTTTTCCAATGGAACATTGTCTACATTATTGGGTTTAAAATAAATCGTTTTTACCAAATAATCTGCGTTAACTTGTATTGATACTATCATTAAAACTACAGTTAATAACAGTAATCTTAGTCTTTTCATAATAACTCCCTATTATATTTGTGTGGGTAATTAGAATGATAGCAGGTTTAGCAAAAACTCTCAAGAAAAGACACTTTATTTTTCTTTTTAAACTTGTCCAAACAGGGACATCATGCAGAATTTTTCTACACTAATTTCCATTCTTTTCTACTGCTTCCACAGAAATTTTAGCTTGAAAAGCATTGACGTTCCCTTTTCCACTGAACCAAGTTCCCGTTGCACCTAACTTAAAGACTTTACCCTCGTCAAAGGGATGTCGTATTTTTCCTATCTGTCCAGACGGAATATCCCATACAGAGGTAAATGCTTCGGTAGGAATACCTATTGTAGGCAATTCGGTATCACCATCAAACAGATCAAACGACCCTCCCGATTCAGCACTCCCCATCCGAATATCAATGATAAGCACACCACCATCTTCAAACGCAGTGGTATCTATTGTAATGACGTTGTAGTCTTGTTCTCCGTGCCTTGGCGCGCGAAGAATGTGCAATACCTCTTGCTCAGGATGTCTTTCATTCAGGACGACGTTTGAACCAGTCAAAAGAGAATCTGATGTATCTTCACCAAATCCAGGGAACTTTGCATCTAAGGAATCGTTCAAAAATGTAACATAACCTTCCTTTTCCGTGATACCCCTTCGTGTGCAGTCACCAAAGAAATCATTAAACGGAAGTTTTCCCATTACATCAAATTCCGGTGAAATTACCAAACAATCCACTGGTGAATGCTCTTGCCACCCTTCCATAATGGCTTTTGCTAAGGGATGCGTTCTGTCAAACGCATTGGATATATCCTTTCGTCTTTGCGCCATGTATGCTTTTTTTCTTGGTGTGCGTTCTAATTCTACATTGGATACCCAGATGTTGATAAAATTGTCATTCAAGAATTCAATAATTCGGTTATCAGAGAGGACACCTGCCCTCAAGTCTTTGCCGCTCCCTCAGCAAGATTCATTAGCCAAAGGCCCATCTATTGAAATAACATGAATTAGCTTAACCTGTTCTTCTGCCATCTCCACTGCTTGATATGGAGACACCCAGTTGATTTGTGCTGACCTGTAAAAGCGCAGACTCAGCATGCGTTCTGCCTCTTCTTGGGTTATGGTCTCTGCGAAATTGGTGTTTTTTGCTACATCTTCTATGCCTGCCTTAAGTTCCATTTGGGAGCAGAAACCGGCATCCGTAATAGTATAATCATCGTTTTCGTCCTCATGCCAATTCACATCAAAGTTTACCGTGCCTTCGGACACGGACATTTTGAAAAATGCAATCGTTTGCTCAATTCGGTTGATAATAAGATTTCCTGCAAATTGGGATGGTGTAAACCATCCGTCTTCTAACTTGAACTCTGCATGAATGCGAAACGCAATGTCAGCAAACCTATCGCTGTAAGCACGCAAGCATGCCCACAAACCGTTGGAATCTCCATTGTCCATTTCCATATCCAGATTCGGTTCAGAATTCAATTGCCGAAGCAACTCCATTACACCCGCTTCTTCAATCTGCCAGCACTCACCTACTGAAACCAATTCCGTTGGTAGGAAAGACTGAAAAATTGATGTAGGATACTGCTTCTCTGGTTCGGCAACCCGAAGATTTGCTAACGCATCCCACTCTATATGAAAATGGGAGAGCGTATACTCAATTGGTGCAATGAAACCTTTAACAGATACTTTTTCATTGTCCTTAAGATTGAGCGTAATTTTGTTTGATAGAGTTTTCAATTACAGGACTTACGCAACATGATTGACACATATACCTCAACTGACTAATATAGTCTGTAAGGAGGTTCATAAAGATGCCAAAACCGTCACGTCTTGATTATTGTCAATATCTACTCACGACCCCTGTCAACTATACGCTAACTCATTTTGCGGATCACTGTGAGCAGTTCAGTCATGATCAAATTAATCGTTATCTTGCTGGTGATCGTTTGCCACCCCGTTATGTATGGGAGAGTGTCAAACCGCACTTGGAGCAAACATCCAATGGATATATCATCTTTGATGATACTATTTTAGATAAAAAGCACGCGAAAAAGATAGCACTTGCTCAAAAACAATATAGCGGAAACGCTCACTCTACGATAAATGGCATAGGTGTTGTCACCTGTGTGTATGTCAACCCGGAGTTAGACCGGTATTGGATTATTGATTTTCGCATCTATGATAAGCAAGGTGATGGCAAATCTAAATTAGATCACGCTCGTGACATGCTTGATGTTTTAGTGAACGCCCGCGATGTTGCTTTTAGCACGGTGTTGATGGACAGTTGGTATGCCAGCAAAGCGTTTATGTTATTCATTGAAAGTCTCGGTAAAAAGTATTATTGTCCACTCAAAAGAAATAGGCTCGTTGATGATTCTAACGACACGAAACCATATCAACGCATTGACAGCTTAGAGTGGAGCGATACAGAACAGCAGTCAGGCAAACGCGTGAAGATCAACAAGTTTCCGAAAAATCATAAGGTGAAAGTGTTCCGGGTGGTGTCTAAAAGACGCACGGATTATGTTGCTACAAATGACCATAACCAATCGGATGTGTCCGCTGTGCGACAGGTGTGTAGCGCACGCTGGAAGATTGAAGAATTTCACCGTGAAACGAAACAACTCACAGGGATCGAAAAATGCCAATGCCGTTTACCCCGTATTGTTAGAAACCACATCACTTGTGCTGTTTTAGTATGGATTTATCTCAGGCAAAAAGCTTATGAAACTGGGCAAACGCTTTATCAAGTCAAAAATGGAATGTTTTCTGATTTTCTACGCCAACAACTAAAATCACCTACTCTAAATATGGCTGATGCGTAAGTCCTAAATTATTTATTCTCCTCTACAGAAATTTTTGCATGGAATGCGTTTATGCCGCCTACCCCGCCCCATTGATCTCCAGTTGCACACAATTTGAAACGTTGACCCCGATTAAACTGATAGGTAATGCGTCCAGCTTGACCGGGGAATACTCCCCAGAGTTTGGAAAGTGCATCAAGTGCCTTCTCATATTCATCACTTTCTTGACTGTGCCATTCTGTGGGATCAATACCTTCTGGCACTTTCTCAGTTGGCAATTTTTTATTTCCAGCCAACAAGAAAAATAATCCGATTGCATCATCTCTACCGACTTTGATATCAATAGTAAGTGTGCCACCATCTGGAAATGCTGTGGTGTTGATACCGACAACTGTGTAGTCCTGATGTGCCATTTTCGGAGTGTGAATAGTGTCAAGAACTTCCTGTGAGGGTTGTTCAGGTGAAAGGACAATATCTCCCAAGCCAGGACGTTTTCCTTCCAAGGAATCCTTGAGAAATTGCATGTATGCCACAGGTTCATCCTCAGGTCGTTGAAGGTTGTCAAGGAATTCATTGAAGTTGACACTTCCCATCAAATCAAAATCATGTGAAATAACGAAACAGTCTACCGGTGAACCTTTTACCCATCCTTTCATTATAGCTTTTGCTAAGGCGTGGTTTGTATTGAAGGTTTTTCCTTCCTGCTTGCGTCTTTTTGCAATAGGGGCTTGCAAGCTGCTTGTCCGTCCCAATTCTGCGTTTTCCACCCAAGTGTTGGTGAAATTTTCGTTTAGGAATTCAATAATTGCGTTTTTAGAGAGAACACCTGTCCTCAAGATTCTGCCGGTGCCTCAGCACGACTCATCAAAAAGCGGTCCATCTAATGAGACAGCATGTATCGGTTTCTGTTGAACAGGAGCCAGTTCAAAAGCTTCGGCAAGCGATATCCAGTTAATTTTGTGGAACATGTAATAATGTGATATTAGCATGCGTTCTGCTTCTTCCTGTGTGATTGATGTTTTGTATTCCACATCCGTAGGATATATGCCAGCACAGAGCTGAAGCTGTGGGCAATAACCGATCTCCGCAAAATAGTTCCCATCTTCTTGTTTCCAACCGGCATCAAAGTTCAGTGTTGTTGGTGGAACGAACATTTTGAAAGACACAATTTTCTGCTGAACTCGGTCTATCACTAAATGCCCTGCAAACTGTGATGGCGTGAACTTGCCCTTCTTCATGATAAATTCTGCGTGAACGCGGAACGCGATTTCAGCGAGTGTATCATTGTCCGCACGTAGACATGCCCATATTCCAGTGTAATCCTCGTCATCATTTTGCAGTCTCAGTTTTGGGTTGGGATAGAGTTGCTGTAGCAACGTTAGCGCGCTTTCTTCTTGAATCTGCCAACATTCACCAACCGAAACTGATTCCGATGGGAGAAATCCTTGAAAAACGGAGGCAGGATACTGCTTTTCCGGTTCAGCAACTTGCAGATTTGCCAATTCGTCCCACTCTACGTGGAAGTTGTATTGTGTGTATTCAATCGGTGCGATGAAGGCTTTGACAGACACTTCTGCGTTGTCATCAAGGTTAAGTGTGATTTTGTTTGATTGCGTGTTCATTTCAATTTTCCTCTATAGAGAGCGTCGCTTGAAAAGCGTTGATGCTTCCCTTTTCGTTAGATCCCCATCCCATGCCAACCAGTTTATAGATTTGTCCATGTTCAAAACGATGTGTCATCTGTCCAATTTCGCATGGATCATACCAACCTACGTCGTATGCACTATCAAACATGGTAGCATCTGGTCGTTTGTTAACTGCATCAAAGGAGAGTTTCTGTTCTGCATCAAGCAGAAAGAATGAACCATACGCTTTATCGATTCCCAATTCCATATCAATAGTGAGTGTTCCACCATTTTCAAACGCAGTCGTATCAATCACGACAACGGTGTAATCCTGATGCCCATATTCTGGCGTGCGAAAAACATCTAATACTGTTTGTGAAGGCTGATCGGGAGTAAGAACAATATTTCCTAATCCAGGAAGTTTTCCTGCTAAGGAATCCTTGAGAAACAACAAGTAACTCTCACTTTCAAGAGTGCTGTCTTCACGTCTGTTGTTTCCAAGATACTCATTGATATCTACATGTCCAATAGTTTCAAGTTCAGGAGTAATTATCCATGTATCTACTGGGCCTCTACGCCATTTATTGCAGATGATAGTACGCGCTAAAGGTGACATTTGCTTATATTCTAATGTATCACGCAAGCGTTTCAACTCAACACTACGTATCCATGTGTTAATATAATTATCATTTAGTAAATTGATAATTCGTTCATCGGAGAGGACAACTGCCCTCATGTTTTTTCCGCTTCCTCAGCACGCTTCATCGTCAAGAGGACCAGCAATTGAAATAGCATGAATCGGTTTCTGCTCTGCTTGTGCTATTTCCAATGCCTCATCAAATGGTAACCATTTAATTCGCTGTGATTTGTAGAATTTCTGTAGAAGTATGTGTTCCGCTTTTTCCCGTGTAATGCACGCTGTGTACTCTGTATTTTTCAGGACATCTCGCGTCCCACCGTAGAGTTCAATTTTCGGACAAACACCACCACCTGTACTATAACCGGATTCATCTTTATGTTTTTTCCAATTGACATCAAACCATTTACTCTCAGGAACGTGCTGTTGAAAATAAACAACATCTTCATTAATTCGGTCAATAATCAGATCCCCCGCAAAGTGAGAAGGGGTGAACCAACCGTCTTTTAGTGCAAATTCTGCGTGGATACGAAACACGATATGAATCTGTTGATCGTTATATGCAAGTAAGCATGCCCACAACCCCGAGGAATCTCCAGCATTGATGTGCATATCCAGATTAGGATTGGAGTTTAGTTGCTGGAGCAGCTCCAATACCCCAGTTTCTTTAACCTGCCAACATTCACCGATAGCAACAGGATCGTTAGGAAGAAAGGCATGGAATACCGACGTATCATATTCCTTTTCTGGCTTGTAAACACGCATATTCGCCAACGCGTCCCATTCTTCATGAAAGTTAGGACTCATGTTCTCAATCGGTGCGATGAAACCTTTGACGGTTACTTTTGTATCATTACTCAAATTAAGCGTGATTTTGTTTCCTAAGGTTTTCATTTCAGTTCTCCTCTACAGAAATTTTTGCCTTAAAAGCATTTATGCTGCCTTTCTCACTCCTACCGTAACATCCGGTAGCACCCAACTTAAAAAACTGACCTCGGTCAAAACGGTGTGTAAGTTGCCCTGTCTCATCAGGTTCCAACCACTTCATCGCAAGTACCATGTATTTAGTCACTCTTTCTGTTGTAGGGAGGTCGTCGTCACCATCAACCAAATAGAAGTGACCTTCCGCATCGGCTCTACCGGTCTCAATATCAATAGTTAGCGTGCCACCATTTTCAAACGTTGTGATATCAATATAGACAACGGTATAATCTTGATGCGCCGCAATCGGGGGTAGAAAGTATCTACTACTTCCTGTGAAGGTTGTTCCTGCGTAAGGACAAAGGCCCCAATCCCGGACGTTTTCCTTCCATGGATGCTTTAAGAAAAAACAGGTAAGCCTCTACCTCGTCCTCAAACTCGCCCAAACATTCGGGGAAAAAATTGTAGTCTATGCCGCCCATCATATCAAACTCTGGCGAGATAACCAAACAATCTACTGGAGAGCCTTTTTTCCATCCATTCATAATTGCTTGTGCTAAGGCGTGTGTTGTGTCAAAGATCTTACTTTCCCGTTCACGACGCTTGGCAATCGGTTCTCGTAGATTGGGGGTTCGTCCTAATTCGGCGTTGGGTATCCACGTGTTGATGAAGTTTTCGTTCAGGAATTCTATGATTCGATCTTCAGAGAGCTCACCTGCCCTCAGTGCTTTACCACTCCCTCAGCAAGCTTCGTCAAAGAGCGGACCATCTACTGAGATAACATGGATCGGTTTCCCTTGTGCCGGTGCCATCTCCAACACTTCTTCAAACGATACCCAATTAATTTTCTGAAACTCATAGAAACACGATACCAGCACTCGTTCTGCTTCTTTTTGCGTGATTGACGCGCTGAATTCGATATCCTGAGGCGGTGTGCCAGTACAGAGTTCCATTTGCGGACAATAACCGAGAGCCGCAGCGGTGTTGCCATCTTCTTGTGTCCAGCCGATGTCAAAGTTCAGTGTCGTTTGAGGCACATGCATCTTAAAAGAGACGACCTTCTCTTGGAACCGATCGATAATCAGATGTCCAGCAAACTGTGAAGGAGTTAACCAACCGCGATTCATGACGAATTGTCCATGAATACGGAATAGAATCTCAACGAATTCGTTATTGTAAGCACGCAGACATGCCCACATAGCACGCCGAGGATCTCCCGAATTAATGTGTAACTTAAGTTGTGGATGTGGAGAGAGTTGCCGCAGCAATGTTAGCGCGTCTTCTTCTCGAATTTGCCAACATTCACCCACCGAAACCGATTCTGACGGTAGAAAAGATTGGAAAACCGAAGCAGGATATTGTTTCTCTGGTTCAGCAGCGTGTAGGTTTGCCAATTCGTCCCACTCCACGTGAAAGTCGGATGAGTCGTATTCAAACGGTGCGATGAAACCTTTGACGGTTACTTTTGTATCATTACTCAAATTAAGCGTGATTTTGTTTCCTACGGTTTTCATTTTAGTTCTCCTCTACAGAAATTTTTGCCTTAAAAGCATTTATGCTGTCTTTCTCACTCCTACCGTAACACCCGGTAGCACCCAACTTAAAAAACTGACCTCGGTCAAAACGGTGTGTAAGTTGCCCTGTCTCATCAGGTTCCAACCACTTCATTGCAAGGACCATGTGTTTAGTCACTCTTTCTGTTGTAGGGAGGTCGTCGTCACCATCAACCAAATAGAAGTGCCCTTCCGCATCGGCTCTACCGGTCTCAATATCAATAGTTAGCGTGCCACCATTTTCAAACGCCCTTGTATCAATTACGACTACGGTATAATCCTTATAACCAACCGTCGGTGTTCGGAAAACATCCATGACCTCCTGAGAAAACACCTCACTGTTCAGAATGATGTTCCCCAACCCGGGTTGCTTTCCCGCTAAAGCTTCTTTAAGAAATATAAGGTAACTCTCCTCGTCTCGGCGTTTAAATTTATTCCAATTGTAGTCAAAGAATTCATTGACAAGCAGTCTGCCCATCAATTCAAAATCAGGTGATATGACGAAACAATCCACAGGCGAACCTTTTTTCGATCCGGTTTTCCACCCTTTTATAATGGCTTGTGCCAACGGATGGCTTGTGTCAAACGTTTTCCCCTCGCGCTCGCGTCTTTTGGCAATCGGTTCCCGCAAACTATGGATACGCCCTAATTCAGCATCTGCTATCCAAGTGTTGATAAAGTTTTCGTTCAGGAATTCAATGTTTTGATCGTCAGAGAGAGCACCTGCTCTCAGGCTTTTGCCACTCCCTCAGCACGACTCATCCGCAAGCGGTCCACCTGATGAAATGGCGTGAATTGGCTTTTGTAATGCAGGTGCCAATTCCAACGCTTCTTCCAGCGGGACCCAGTTAATTTGCGCAGACTTGTAAAAACGTAACATCAGTGCTTGCCATGCTTCCTCTTGAGTGATCGCTTCCGTGAATTTAGCATCCTGCAAAACGTCTTGTTCACCTGCACAGAGTTCCATTTGTGGACAAAAACCGATGTCCGCTCCGCAGAGTCCGTCTCGAATTTTCCAACGTGCATCAAAGTTCAGTGTGGCATCCGGAACATGCATCTTGAAGGAGGCAACTCTCTTTTCTAACTGGTCAATAACCAGATGTCCGGCAAACTGCGATGGTGCAAACCAACCTTTTTCTAAAACGAATTCCGCATGGATACGGAACAGGATATCAACAAACGCATCATTGTAGGAGCGCAGACATGCCCACAAACCGTAAGAATCCGCGCCACCAATTTTCAACTCCAATTGCGGATTTGGACTGAGTTGCCGCAGCAGTGTTAATGCGGCTTCTTCTTCAACTTGCCAGCATTCACCCACTGAAACCGATTCCTGTGGCACAAATCCTTGAAAAACGGAGGCAGGATACTGCTTTTCCGGTTCAGCAACCCGAAAGTTCGCTAATTCGTCCCAGTCCACGTGGTAGTTGCGTTGGGTATATTCAATTGGAGCGATGCAGCCTGTGACAGACACCTCTGCATCACTGTCAAGATTAAGCGTGATTTGGTTTGATGTCGATTTCATCTTAATGCTCCTCTACAGAAATTTTTGCGTGAAAGGCATTTATACGTCCCTTCTCACCGTACCAGTCGCCTGTGGCTCCAAACTTAAAGACTTTGCCTCCTGCGAAACGATGTCTAATTTTTCCTGTTTTACCGGGGCTAATTCCGGACACAGAGCTGATCGCTTCAGTCGGATAACCTTCTGTTGGTAGTTCGGTGTCGTCCCTAAAGAGGTCAAACGAACCTGAAGTGTCACCACTCCCAACATGGATATCAATAATTAACGTCCCACTGCTTTCAAAAGCTGTTGTATCAATATTGACAACGGTGTAATCCTGATAACCGGGGCCGGGTGCCCGAAAAGCGGCTAATATCTCCTGTGAGGGATGTGCCTTGTCCAGTACAACATCTGGCGTGTCCTCATTCGATTCAGGTCGTTTTTCTTCTAAAGGTTCCGTTTGATTCTCCACTACAGAAATTTTTGCGCGAAAAGCGTTGATACATGGTTCGTCTCTCGCCCAATGTCCGGTGGCACCCAATTTAAAAGATTGACCTTGGTCAAAATGATGTATGATTTGACGGGTGTCACCGGGTTCTCCCCATGTCCAAGTAAGCATGTCTTTTGGGATCTCTTCTGTTGTGGAGAGTTTGTTATCGCCATCAAACAGATAGAACCCTACTTTCCCCTCTTCCCTACCGATTTCAAGATCAATGATGAGTGTACCGCCGTTTTCAAACGCGGTGGCATCAATCACAACTACGGTATAATCCTGATGATTTCCAGCCGTTGGTGTCCGGAAAAGATCCAACACAGACTGCGATGGCTGCTCAGCAGTAAGAACAATGTTCCCCAATCCAGGTGCTTTCCCTTCCAAGGCTTCCTTAAGAAATGCAAGATAGTACTCTTGTCTCCAGAGTCCGCTACGCTTACTGTTTTTGCTGAGATCGTTGACCAATAGTCTACCCATCAGTTCAAATTCGGAGGATATAACCAGACAATCTACCGGTGAGCCTTTTTTGGATCCGGTTTTCCCACCTTTAATAATGGCTTGTGCTAAAGGGTGCGATGTGTCAAAGTGCTTACCTTCGCGTTCGCGTCTTTTAGCAATCGGTTCCCGTAAGCTATGAATACGTCCTAATTCACAGTTGGGTACCCATGTGTTGATGAAATGTTCGTTCAAAAATTCAATAATTGCGTCTCTTGAGAGGACACCTGCCCTCAGGCTTTTGCCACTCCCTCAGCAGGATTCGTCCAAGAGCGGCCCATCTATTGAGATCGCATGGATCGGTTTCTGTTGTATCGGTGCCATCTCCAACGCTTCTTCAAGCGATATCCAGTTAATATGCTGCGATTTGTAGAAGCAGAGCGTCAACTGGTGCGCCACCTCTTCTTGCGTAATGGATTCAACGAATTCAGTGTCTCGCACGATGTCTTCTATCCCGGCGCGGAGTTCCATTTGCGGGCAGAAACCGCTATCCGTAATATGCCCTTCATCGTCTGGATCCTTCTGCCACCAAGTGTCAAAATTTATGATGCCGTTAGGAACGTACATCTGAAAAAAGGCAACCGATTTTTTAATTCTATCAATAACGAGATGTCCGGTAAACTGAGACGGCGTGAACCAACCATCCTTTAGGGCAAATTGCGCGTGAATACGGAACACAATCTCAGCGAATTCAGCGTCGTAGGCGCGGAGGCATGCCCACAGGCCTTGAGATTCGTTTTTATGGGTCAGATCCCAACGCATACCCAGAGATGGATTCGGATGAAGCTGCTTCAGCAATTCCAAAGCACCGGCGTGCTCAATCTCCCAAGGTGTACCGACGGAAACAGCTTCCTTCGGAAGAAAATCGCAGAAAATTGAAATAGGATACTGTTTTTCTGGTTCAGCGACCCGAAAATTCGCCAATGTATCCCAGTCCACGTGAAAGTTGCTTCCGGAATACGCAATCGGAGCGATGAAGCCTGTGACAGACACCTCTGCATCACTGTCAAGATTAAGCGTGATTTTATCTGATAAAGTCCTCAAATTAATTCTCCTCTACAGAAATTTTATTCGCTTATACACATTTTCGGATGCAGTTTTGCGAATTATTGTGGAGAAGTAAAATGAGTTCTAAAGACAAACACCTATTGATCGGACATAACTATATAAAAACAGAGGTATCCAATAACGTTGGAGTAGTTTGAACAAGCAGATTTGCGTCTATAAGCGATTTTGATTTTCATACGCAGCGATATTCCCCTCATACTGCAAAGTCCAACCAATTTCATCAAGTCCGTTTAGTAAACAATACTTCTCAAAATCACCGATTTCATAAGTGTGTGCAGTACCATCAGGACAGATAACCGATTGTTCCTCTAAATCTACCATCAACCGATACCCTTCGGTCTCATGCGCTTCTTGGCTAAGCGAGGCGATAACATCAGCAGGTAAAGCGATAGGTAGGATACCGTTCTTATAACAATTGTTGCGGAAAATGTCGGCAAACGATGGGGCAAGAATCGCTTTGAAACCATACTGCTGCAATGCCCACGGCGCATGTTCACGTGAACTACCACAGCCGAAGTTTGCACCTGAAATAAGAATGCTCGCGCCTGTATAGCGTGAGTGGTTCAGCACAAATTCTGGGTTCGGATCGCCATTTTCAAGGTAACGCCAATCATAAAATAAAAATTCACCGAAACCTGTCCGCTCAATCCGTTTCAGAAATTGTTTTGGGATAATCTGGTCGGTATCAACATTAATTCGGTCAAGTGGGACAACAAGTCCAACGTGTTCTTTGAATGCTTCCATTTTGTTTGTTTTCTCCTTTTGGTAAACTTGGATTTCTGACTATTCAAGAATTTTATTCTGAGGTGAGTTCGATATAAGTAATTTGTGAATCGGTGCGGTTAGGAAACCGCACCTACCGTGGTACTTCTGATGCCTTTTTCTGAAGTTCAAGGGTTGTAAACTGGTCACGATATGCTTTTAATCCACCAATCCATTCCAAGTTTGGTTTTTTCTTTCGTTTTGAACCTTTTTTTGTTCGTAGGAAATCAATGAAATGAATGACTTCATCTTGGAGCTCCGGTGGAAGCTCTCTGATCTTTTCAATAATGATAGATTCCATTGTTACCTCCATATTTCCTTGGTATGTACTTTACGACCTTGTGCAAGTCCTTATTTGATGCTCTATCCAAATGTCCGAATATCTACAAAGTGGCCTGTTACTGCAGTCGCAGCCGCCATCTGTGGACTAACAAGGTGCGTGCGTCCACCTTTGCCCTGTCTACCTTCAAAATTCCTATTTGATGTGCTTGCACACCGTTGACCAGGCATCAGAATATCGGGATTCATACCGAGGCACATGCTACACCCTGCTTCGCGCCATTCAAAACCTGCGGCACGAAAAACTTTGTCAAGTCCTTCCGCTTCCGCCTGCCGTTTAACTGCTTGCGAACCGGGGACAACCATCGCATTGACACTTTCTGCAACTTTCCTACCCTTTACAACTTCTGCTGCAGCGCGTAAATCACTGATACGTGAGTTCGTGCAACTACCAATAAAAACCCTGTCTACTGCAATATCTGTCATCGGCGTACCGGGTTCAAGAGCCATATAATCTAAGGCGTGTTCTGCAGCACGTTTCTCGTCGGCTGTGTCCATATCTGCAGGATTGGGCACACGCTCTGTTACATCAGTGACCATACCGGGATTTGTACCCCATGTCACCTGAGGGGCTATATCGGCAGCATCAAGTTGTAGCGTTCTATCATAACTCGCTCCCGCGTCAGTGGGCAGTTGCCTCCAACCTTCAACTGCTGCATCAAACGCTTCTCCTTTCGGGGCAAAACGTTTGCCACCGATGTATTCGTAGGTCGTGTCATCAGGTGCGATCATGCCTGCCCGCGCACCTGCTTCAATTGACATATTGCAAATCGTCATCCGTTCCTCAATACTAAGTGCGCGGATCGTAGAACCCGTATATTCAACCACAGCACCGTTGCCGCCATCTATGCCGATATGTCCGATAATAGAGAGGATAATGTCTTTCGCAGTAACACCGTAAGGCAGTGTGCCATCAACCCGTATCTCAAAGGTTTCCGACTTATGTTGCAAGAGACACTGCGTAGCAAGGACATGCTCAATCTCACTTGTGCCGATACCGAATGCAAGCGCGCCGAGTGCACCGTGCGTTGAGGTATGGCTATCCCCACACACAATCGTCTTTCCGGGTTGTGTAATACCGAGTTCAGGTCCGATGACATGGACAATGCCTTGTTCAGGACTGTTGATGTCATACAACGGAATGTCAAACTCTGTGCAGTTTTGCGCAAGTGTTTCCATCTGTTTCGCTGCAATCTGATCTTTGATAGGCAGACTTCTATCCGTTGTTGGCACGTTGTGATCCATCGTGGCGAACGTCAGATCGGGTCGGCGCACTTTTCGGTTGTTGAGCCGCAACCCTTCAAATGCTTGCGGGGACGTCACTTCGTGAACAAGATGTGTGTCAATATAAAGAATCGGCACCTCGCTTGCGGATGCCCGCACGAGATGCGCCTCCCATATCTTTTCGTACATCGTTTTTTTCATAATTTCTCATTTACCTCTGTTCAGTTTGTTCTTCTGGAGAATTAAAATGGGGTGGTTGACCCAACACTCAATTGGAGTAGGTTTTGTGTGCTAATTCAAGTATTAATTATACACATTACCGCTTGAGAATTCAAGTGATAATCTAATACTGGTAGGTGCGGTTTTCTAACCGCACCGCATGTCAAATGACTCTGAAAACTAAAA
This sequence comes from Candidatus Poribacteria bacterium, assembly GCA_965219695.1. Lineage (GTDB taxonomy): Bacteria > Poribacteria > WGA-4E > WGA-4E > WGA-3G > MSPOR6. The sequence continues at coordinate 498,508 of CBDCOJ010000032.1, forward strand.
TTTGGGCTATTGCTTAATAATCGCTTTTATGTTATACTTTATCCAGAACATTGAAAAGGGAACATATTTAATGAACACAAATAACGAACAGGACACATCACAATCGGAATTACCTGAAGGCGCAAAATTTCGGCTTGGCAAGAGTAGTATTATAGGTAATGTGGCGTTTTCTCCAGATGGCACTCGACTCGCTGTTGCAGGCGACATCGGCACATGGATTTATGATACACACAGTGGCGAAGAAGTGAACCTACTCGCGGGACATACAGAATATGTTTGGAGCGTCGCTTATGCGCCAGATGGGGAAACAGTTGCGACTGGTAGTTATGAAGAGATATGGTTATGGGATAGCACAACTGGCAATCCGAAAGCAACACTTAAAGAACATAGGGACTATGTCAGGGCATTAGCATATTCACCTGATGGCAGCACGCTCGCGAGTGGCGGCGCGGACAATATTGGGATACTCTGGGACGTTGCTACAGAGGAACCCAAAGCCACACTCAAAGGACATTCGGGGTCTATAAGAAGCATCGCATATTCGCCTGGTGGAAACACAATTGCAACTGCAAGTTCAGACGAGATGGTGATCCTATGGCAAGCTGCTACAGGACAATCTAAAACGTCACTCAAAGGACATACGCACGTTGTCAATTCGGTTGCATATTCACCTGATGGTGACACAATCGTTACGGGAAGTTCCGATGGTACGGTGCGATTGTGGGATGGATTGATAACACGCCGCAAAAACATACTTGCAGAATATAAGTTTTACATTTGGAGTGTAGCGTATTCTCCTGATGGTAGCACAATTGCTATCGGTGGTAGAGATGGCACGGTGCGTTTAGTTGATGCTGTTACAGGTCAAACCCAAAAAGAACTCAAGGGACATATCGGTTCTGTTAAGAATGTCGCGTATTCGCCTGATGGTAGCACAATTGCGAGTGGTAGTGAGGATCATTCTGTCCTTCTGTGGGAGTTATAGTAGTTCGTAGGTGGGTAATGTGTAAGCGAAATCCAACAAATCCGCGATTGATAAGTACTCTTGTAGGAGGGCTTTGTAAGCCCGATTTCTGTGTATTATATCCAAATCAACGACGAATAAGTGTTGATTCACTCCTACAAATGTGAGAGGGGCAATAAATTGCGCGACTACAGACGCCGCAACTCTATAGTACCCTATTACACCCGCATCACCACAGGCAAAACTAACGGACTCCTTTGCATCTGCTTCGCGAAGAACTTACGCAGTGCACCTCTTATCGCATCCTGCACTATTTCTGTCTCATGCTTCTGTTCATCGCTCAGATTTTCAATGACGTTCCGCGTCATCTCTTTCGCTTCAGTGAAAAGTTCTTCAGATTCATCCATATAAACAAAACCTCGAGAAATTATTTCGGGCTCAGTAGCAATCTCACCGCCATCACTATGCAGAACAATGATAGGAATAACCATACCGTCTTGTGAAAGTTGGATGCGATCGCGCAAAACAATATCTTCAAGTTCTATGTCAGGTTTCCCATCTACCAATACTCTTCCAGATCGTCCCTGTCTTTCAAAAACCTCACACGACTCAGCTGTAAGGCAAATCAGTTCCCCATCTTCAGCCACTCTAATATTGTCTCTTGGAATACCGACAGATTCTGCGAGTTCGGCATGTCGAACCAAGTTCTGATATTCACCGTGTATTGGAACGAAAAACTTAGGTTTCAAGAGATTGAGCATGAGTTTCAGGTCTTCACTTGAACCGTGCCCAGAGACGTGAACATTTGCGTTTTTCTCGTGGAATATATTAGCACCGCGTCTGAGTAGATGGTTTACAACATTTCCGATGGATTTTTCGTTCCCAGGAATAATTCGGGCGGAAATAACAACCGTGTCGTTTGGTTCTACCTTTAAAAACGGGTGGTTGTCAAGTGCCATCAACGCCATTGCAGAGCGCGGTTCACCTTGGCTACCAGTGCTTAAAATCACAACCTCATGCGGTTTGAACATAGCGGCATCGCGGGCATCAATTAAGTAATCCGGATTGATTTTAAGATGACCGAGTTCTGTAGCAATGCGAATATTGTTGATGAGGGAACGCCCCGTAACAGCAATCAGTCTACGATGTTTCATCGCTAAATCAATAAATTGTTGTAGACGGTGTATACTGGAAGAAAAAGTGCAAAGGAATAGTCTCTGCTCCGTATTCTGAAAGATATTGTCTATTGCATCATAGATACTCCGTTCGGAAGGTGTCTGTCCTGGCCAGTTAGCATTTGTGCTGTCGGAGAGTAGTAAGAGAACCTCTTCATCCCCCAATCGCGCTAAAGACTGAATATCGGACAACTTACCATCAACGGGTGTCATATCAAATTTGAAATCGCCAGTGTGGACAACTACACCAACAGGGGTTCGCAGTGCAATTGCGACCGAATCTGGAATGCTGTGTGTAACGTGGATAAACTCCGCAGAAAAATTGCCTAAACTGACATTATCCCCAGGCGCAATAGCGTTCAACTCCGCTTTATCCAACACCCCGTATTCCTTCAACCTGCCGCTTGCGATAGAAAGCGTCAATTGTGTGCCGTAAACGGGGACATCTAACTGTTGAAGAACATAAGCCAAAGCACCAATGTGATCCTCGTGACCGTGCGTTAGGAATATGCCGCGCACCTTGTCTTGGCGTTCAACGAGGTAGTGAATATCGGGAAATATCAGATCAACCCCTGGCATATCTGCATTCGGCAACATGAAACCGGTATCAATGACAACGATGTCATCTTCGGTTTCGTATACCATCATATTGAGTCCGAATTCGCCTAATCCGCCTAATGGTATGATTGAAACGAGAGACCCCGTAGCGGACAGCGTGCGGGGCAATTCGGTGCTCTCTTCATTTTTAGTAAGTATTGAATCTTTCATAAAATAATCTAAGTTGCTACCTATGTTTAGTTAACGAGTTGTGCTAAATAACTGTTTAGAACATATTGTTTCACATAAGTAGAATATTCAGTAAGTTTTCCTCAATGATGGATATGCTCTTTAGTCCCGTATGAAGTTTAAATAAATATTTCGGTAAGGAGCGAGGTTAGGAAACCTCGCCAGCATAAAGTGTACATCTCTGCTGGCGAGGTTTCCTAACCTCGCCAAATTACCCAATTTATTTTTTAATCTTCATTAGGGACGATATGTTTATAGAAAAACGCCATAAATGCCCTCTTTAGTCCCGTAGGGACGATATGTTTATAGGGCAAAACCCAATATCTGTGAAAAAAAACAGTTAGTTAACGAGTTGCTTTATCGCCAATGCAGATCAAAGTAATCGTGAATAGTTGAAGTGATCTGCTGCATTTTGCCAGTTTTAACATCTAAGATAAAAATTTCGCTGGTGCGTCTCCCATCTGAATCGCCACCGATAAATGCAATCTGGCTACTGTCTGGACTCCATGTTGCGTCCCGTCCTCCGTAAAGACTCAGATTGAGGTAGCTTTTAAATCGTCCTTTCTCTACAACGGCAACGCAAATCTCACCTGATGTGTAAAACAGAACCTGTTTGCCATCTGGTGACCATTCTTCAATTCTTCCACACGGGGGTTCGTCTTGTTGCAGAAACCATGTCCTACCCATGCTAACAACATCCGGTTCTGCAAGCGCAAGAAAACCATCGGTCCTAAACGCGATCCATCTACGGTCTGGTGACCATTCGGGCCAGTTTGTTCCCTTTGGTAATACTTCAAGCAATCTCCTATGCGGTTCTTTAACGCTTTCGCCTTTCGCATCCCAATGTAGCCATCCCTTTGCCCACTGCCGGGTCCGCCACCGTTTTATCTTTCCATCAAACGTTACTTCCCAATTTTCTAACCGATCTTTTGGACGGTCAATCTCAACCACAATCAAAACAGCATGACTCAGCGGAGACCACCAGAAATCGTGAATTTCATACTGCTTCTTGGTCAGTTGCTTGTTCTCTGTACCATCTGTCTTCATCATATACAGTGATTTATTCCTATCCACCCCAGATATGTAAGCAATTCGCTCCCTATCTGGTGACAGGCGTGGATTGCGCGAAACCCCATCGTCAGTGAGTCGGCGGAAATCTGTGCCGTCCGGATTTGTCGTACAGATGTTATACTGATGGAATTCCCACCAATTTGTTGTGTCTCGCCCTTTCTCCAGCGTCCGAGTTGTGATTCGGAAACCGTCTTCATTCAGAAACGGCTCACGAATAGCAAAGACCAATTTACCTGTACTATCCTCTGCAATCACAACTCCACTTACCATGACAACTAATATGGAGATGCTAATCAGATATTTGATACACATAAGTCTACCTTCTTTGGATGTTTTGTTGTGGTGATCACCGATTCTAAAATGAAAGTCTTGACGATCTAAACAACGGTATTGATAAGACATAATTAGCTCAGTTTTCAATTGCTACTTCCGTATCAACATTTTCCGCGTTGCAGTGAAATCACCCGCTTTGAGCGTATAAAAATATATACCTGTTGCGACCTTCTCACCAATCTCATTTTTACCATCCCAATGTGCCGCACGATTACGACTTTGATAGATACCCGCGGCTTGATCTCCGAGTGCTAAAGTCCGCACCAATGTGCCATTCACCGCATAGATATGCAGTGTGACATCCGCAGGTTTGGACAGTTGATAAGGTATCCACGTTTCTGGGTTGAACGGATTTGGGAAGTTTGGCAATAAAGCGGTCTCTTTAGGTGTCAACGCGGTAAGGAGTTGTTGTAAGAATAGGATACCGCGTTGTGACGTTGCATCCGTGATGTTCAATTGCTCTGCTTGAGATAGCCACTGTTTGACATCTGCTGCTATCGGCGTAGAGAGAGCTTTGGCATAAAGTGACGGTGCGGTGGCACTGCTGCCCAATGCCCCAGCAACGAGGACTAAGTCCTGAATATTGACAATTTTGTCACCGTTTACATCCGCAGCACTCTGTCCTGTCTTGCCGAAGTTTGAGGCGACTAACACTAAATCCAGAATGTTTACGATCCCATCACCATTTACATCCTCTTTAAGTGCAGTATCAGTACTTGAAATTTCTGTATCCACGGAGACAAGTATTTCTGCAGTTTGCGCCGGACCGTTGTAATTCTTTATTGCCCCTGGTCCAACAGTAAAGGTCAACGTGACATTCGTTTCAATAGTGCCGCCAAAGGTAAGTTTAATCCGTGCCTCTGTGTCGCTGACACGCTCTATATCTGTCCAATCGAAAGTGATACCGCTAATGCCCGATATTGTCACAGCATCTTTAATTTTTCCGCGAAGTTCGAATTCTCCACTGCTAAGCATCAACGTCACGACGCTTCCATTCAACGTCGCCGCCGTCAACGGTTGAGGCGTTGACACTGTTACTGTTGGTCCACCTTCTTCTCTACTGACCTCAATATCTATGTATATATTTGGATTTTCATCAAGAAGAGTACTAAGAGGATATGTATCCGTAATTGGATTATCCCGAAGATATAACTTTTCAAGATATATCAACTCTGCAAGGGGGGCAACATTACGGATTCTATTTTTCTCAAGATTTAACTCTTCAAGATACGTCAGTTGTGCAAGAGGTGTAACATCAACAATTTGATTATCCTCAAGATCTAACTTTTCAAGATATGTCAATTGTGCGAGGGGTGTGACATCGCGGACTTGATTACGACTAAGATCTAACTCTATCAGCGACTCTGTGAGTTCTGCGAGGGGCGTGACATCTTTGATCTGATTGTACGCAAGATTTAACCAAGTAAGTTGTTTCAAATGTGCAATAGGACTGATGTCGCGAATCTGATTAACCTCAAGTAATAACACATTTAGGTGGGACAGTTGTGCAAGTGGGACGAGGTTGGTAATGTAATTGCCACCAAGGAATAACTCTTTCAACTGTGTGAGTTGTGTGATCGGTGTAATGTCGCTGATTTCGTTATTCCAAAGGTCTAGCTCTTTCAACTGTGTGAGTTGTGTGATCGGTGTAATGTCGTTGATTTCATTACTCTCGAGGTGCAAGTTTGTCAACTGTGTGAGTTGTGTGATCGGTGTGATATCGCTGATTCTGTTACTCCCGAGGTTCAATGTTGTCAATTGCGTGAGCTGTGCAAGGGGAGCGATATCAATAATTTGATTCTTGAAGAGAATCAACCGCCGCAACTGCGTGAGTTGCATAAGGGGCGTTATGTCCGCAACTGTTTCACTCCACCGCAAATTCAGCTCCCTCAACTGCACGAGTTGTGAAAGAGGTGTAAGGTCAATAATAGGCTGCCCCGAAAGAGATATGTCTAGGAGTTGAGTTGCATGTTCCAACCCAGTGAGATCAGTTATTGATGGTAAACGCAACTTACTTGTTGTTTGCTCATCAGCGAAAAGGATTGTCAGTTTTTTTAGCTCGGTTTTAGGAATTTTCAGGACTTCAGCCTCAGGCATTTTTATAAGCTCAAAGATATTAGGTGATTTTAGGAAATCACCTACGCTATCATGTGCTATTGACAAACGTACCATTATGGCAAGGGTGCGGTCAGAAAATTCTACATTAGTATCGTGTGCCTCCTGGCCATAACTAATACCTTGCGCGCCATATATTAAAAGCATGACTACAAAAATTAACAAGATAATTTTTCTATTTTCAAGTAGGGTTTTCATCATAAACTCCTTATTATTGGTATCCGACAAATATTGTGTACCTGTTGGATTTTATTGCGTTTAAACGACCTATAAACTGATAACGAGTACCGTATCCAGCAAATTCGTATTTAGAAATGATTTCTAAACAACGATATTAATCAGGCGATTTGGCACAACAATCACCTTTCGAATAGGTTTCCCTTCAATAAACCGCTGAACCCGTTCATCTGCAAGTGCGGCTTCCTCAATCTGTTTGTCAGTAGCATCAGCAGGAAGTTGCAGCCGATTTCGGAGTTTTCCGTTAACCTGTGCAATAATCGTAATCGTGGCACTTTCGAGAACACTTTCGTCATATTGAGGCCACGAAGCATGCGCGATAAATCCTGTTTCACCGAGACGGTGCCACAACTCCTGCGCGATGTGCGGCGCATAAGGCGCAAGCAGATGTAGAAATATCTTCACGGTCTCTATCGGTATTGATTTCACCTGCGTTGCAGTATTGACAAAAATCATCATCTGACTAATCGCCGTGTTCATCTTGTCAATTGACTCTGTGTCCTCTGTTACCTGCTTGATAGTTTTATGGAGTTCTCGCCAGAGTTCAGACTCTGTTGTGCCAGCAGCATCAGTCAACTTCTCATTCAGTTCACCGCTCTGTTCATCAACAACAAGCCGCCAAACACGTTGTAGGAATCGGGACACACCCTCAACGCCAGCGTCCTGCCACGGTGTACTTGCAGTGACCGGTCCGATAAATAGCAGATAGAGACGAAGTGCATCCGCGCCATAGTTGTCTATAACGTCATTCGGATTGATGACGTTAAAGCGCGATTTAGACATCTTTTCCAGTTGCACATGGAGCGGTTTGCCAGAAGTTTTTGCTGTTGCCTTTTCGTTGTCCCGCTCAACTTCGTGTGGGTAATAGTATTTACCAGCATCGTCTTGGAAAGATTCAGCCAGAATAGTGCCTTGGTTAAGAAGTCCTTGGAACGGTTCTTTTGTGGAGACCAATCCGCAATCGTAAAGCACCTTGTGCCAAAAACGCGCATAGAGTAGATGTAGTACAGCGTGTTCTGCACCACCCATATAGAGGTCAACCGGCATCCAATAACGTTCAAGATCAGTGTCAAAAGGCGCATCTGTATTGTGAGCATCCAAAAAGCGGAGATAATACCAACACGACCCTGCCCACTGCGGCATAATGTTCGTCTCTCGTGTCGCAATTCTTCCGTCAGGAAGCTTCACTTTCAACCACGCCTCATCAGCACGGGCAAGCGGCGGTTTACCATCTTCTGTCGGTTTATATGCATCAATCGGTGGCAATTCTACAGGTAGATGGTCGTCAGGAAGTTGAACAATAGTGCCGTCATCAAGATGTGCAAGCGGGAACGGTTCACCCCAATACCGTTGTCGAGAGAAAAGCCAATCCCGTAGGCGATACTGCACCTGCCGCGTGCCTTTTTTCTCATTTTCCAACCATGCAATCATCTTCTCCTTTGCATCGTCCACCCGCAAACCGTTCAGAAAATCCGAGTTAACACAAACACCATCACCTTCATAAGCTTCCTCTTCAATAGGTTTGTCACCACCACTGATAACCTCAACGATAGGAATGTTGAAAGTCGTTGCAAATTCATGGTCGCGTTCATCGTGTCCTGGGACAGCCATGATAGCGCCTGTACCGTAAGTCATCAGAACATAATCTGCCACCCAAATTGGAATAGGTTCGTTGTTACACGGATTGATAGCGTAAGCACCCGTGAAAACACCTGTCTTTTCAGTGGCAAGGTCTGTGCGTTGGAGGTCAGATTTGTTGGATGCCTCCTGCACATAATTGTAAACATCAGAAACTGCATCAGGGTGCGTTATCTGAGCAACAAGCGGGTGTTCAGGAGCAAGCACGCAATAAGTTGCACCGAAGAGTGTGTCCGGACGGGTAGTGAAAACGGTAAACGTAGCATCGCGGTCTTTGATCTCAAAAGAGATTTCAGCACCTTCAGATTTACCTATCCAATGCCGCTGCATCTCTTTGAGACCGTCAGGCCAATCCAATAGATCCAGGTCTTCCAATAGCCGCTCAGCATAAGCGGTAATTTTGAGCATCCACTGGTGCATCAAACGACGTTCAACTGGATCATCGGTCTCAACATACTTGCCATCCTTTACCTCTTCATTAGAAAGCACTGTACCTAATGCGGGACACCAGTTAACGGGAACATCAGCGAGATATGCTAAGTCTTTTTCATAGAGACGCAGAAAAATCCATTGCGTCCATCTATAGTATTCAGGGAGGGAAGTGTCAATTTTCCGAGACCAATCGTAGGAGAGACCGATACGTTGAATTTGTTGCTGAAAAGTTTCGGTATTTCGTTTTGTTATATGTGCTGGATGTTCATTTTCTCGGACTGCTGTGCGTTCAGTCGGAAGCCCGAACGCATCCCACCCCATCGGATGCATTACGTGATAGCCTTGCATTCGCTTAAAATTTGCAAGCACATCGGTCGGCACATAGTTCTTTGTATGCCCCATGTGAAGTCCTGCTCCTGAAGTATATGGAAACATGCCAAGCACATAAAATTTCGGTTTCTTTTTTAATGTCTCAATATCGTTTGGTATTTTGAATGCTTCCTTTTCTCGCCATGCAGCTTGCCAATATGGCTCTATTTCTCCAGGGGCGTAACTGTGGGTCTCCATTACACGGTTTCTCCTTACTTGCTATTTAATGGCACATGGTGTGTCCACTACTTTTAAATTATTGAGGGTTATTTAGTTTTTGGTTTTCTGGCGTATTTTATTACAAATGTTAATTTTTTAGTGGTTTGTATGTCGGGTTTCGCTTCGCTCTACCCGACCTACGGTATAAATTCTCAGTAACGTTCATCAACTGGTAATTCATAAAACTAAATAACCCTAAAAATTATTCAGAATTAATGCACATTTCCTGAAACTATGTTATACTTAATGTTCGTTGTAGAATTTTAACACAAAATGGTATCTGTGTCAAAACAAATCCTTTCCTTGTGGACGAAATGGGTAAAGGATAGTTGCAAAAAGTTGTCAATAAAACTTACAAAAATCTCAAAACAAATGTAACAATTTAAGACTATCCTTAAAGCAACATTCTTAATATAGTTATTTTGATTGTTCAATGTGAATTAACAGAGGAGAAGGGTACGGTGAAATTCAATTTATCTCGACGGCAGTTTCTCAGTTATGGTGCGGTAGCCGCTGCTTCCGCAGCGGTTGGCTTCGGTTTTTCGGGTGTGAGTCGTAAACTAATAAAACACGTGCCGGGATTTAGACCTGATCCTCCCTACGTATTTAAACCAACCCAGGACCAACTCCTTGACCTACCAGAAGGATTTGTAACACATGCATTTTCTCGGGTTGGTGAAAAGATGGACGATGGACTTTGGGTGCCGGGCAAACACGATGGCATGGCAGCGTTCCCTGGACCTGATGGAAAAACAATCCTTATCCGCAATCACGAATTGAACGCAACTGACAAAATCGTCGGTCCTTTTGGGTGGAACAACGAAAAGATCAATTTGGTTGACACAGACAAAATTTATGATTTGGGCAATAAGAAAGCACCATCCCTCGGTTCGACGACAACGCTTGTCTATGATACCCGCACTGGGACACTTGAAAAGCATTTTCTAAGTTTAGCTGGAACGATCCGCAATTGTGCTGGTGGAACAACACCTTGGAACACTTGGATAACCTGTGAAGAAACAGTACAAAAAGCTGAGAACGACTTTGAGCAGGATCATGGCTATAACTTTGAAGTGCCTGTTTCTACTACGCCCGGTTTAGTGGAAGCTGTCCCTTTGAAAGCAATGGGGCGTTTCAATCATGAAGCTGTTGCTGTGGATTCGCGCACCGGTATTGTCTATGAAACCGAAGATAGAAATGACGGCTTATTCTATCGCTTTATCCCTGAAGAACCCGGTAAACTTGTTAAAGGGGGTCGTCTTCAAGCATTGAAAATCAAAGACATGAAGGCTGCAGATACCCGAAACTGGAAAACTCGTTTGCAAAAGATCGCTACGTGGACGTATGACCCTATCCCGGTCTCACAGAAATTGGCTGTTGAATGGATAGATGTTGAGAACGTGGAAGCACCGAACGATGATCTTCGAAAGCAGGGAGTTGAGGGGAAAAACGCAGCGATGTTTGCTCGTGGTGAAGGGATATGGTTCAGTGGTGATGCATTTTATATTGCATGCACCAACGGCGGTGTTGCACAAAAAGGGCAAATCTGGCGATACACCCCAAGTCCTTATGAAGGCACAAACCGAGAAGATAAAGAGCCCGGTACCCTTGAACTATTCATTGAACCGAATGACAGTAAACTCCTTGAAAATGCTGATAACCTAACAATCGCACCGTGGGGGGACCTCATTATCTGTGAAGACGGTCCAAGAGAACAGTTTTTAGTCGGTGTTACCCCTGAAGGACACACCTATCAATTTGCGCGAAATGCAAGCAATACCTCCGAATTTGCAGGGGCAACGTTCTCACCTGATGGCACGACACTCTTTGTTAATATACAGCATTCGGGCATCACAATTGCCATTACAGGTCCCTGGGGTGAAATACGCCAGCGGCATTTGGCATAAAACTTCCTACCTTTTCATAATTTCCACTACTATATCTATTTTCTTTAGGGTTATTCAGTTTTAAGAATTATCGGTTTATAGATTTTACTGAGAGTTTATATTGTAGGTCGGGTTGAGTGGACGAAACCCGACATGATCGCACTGCCACACTGATATTGTCGGTTTTCCTTACGAATTTCTAACATCGGCTATATACCCCAGAACGGTAGGTGCGGTTTCTAACCGCACCGAATTTAGAGCAAACACCTTCTATTCACTTTCCTTGTAGGATGCGGTGCGGTTAGAAACCGCACCTACCGCCCTTGGATATTAACTTTTAGTAAACCTCAAAAACGGTAAACTCTTAAAACTAAATAACCCTATAACCCTGTATTTTCTTGACTTTTTTTAGTGTATTTGGTAAAGTCTTGTATTGTAGGTTAGATCAATTATTGACAGTATGTTTACAAAGTATCAGATCAACGCCAATTTGTCGTGTGGTATTTGTGTGTCTGCTACTTTTAAGCGAAAATTTAACATCAAACTAAAAGGAAGGAAAAATGAAATCAATCACATTTGTATTTACGTTACTGCTATTTGCAGGATTTCTGACGCTTCCAGCATTTGTTCAAGCCGTTGAAGAAGGTATCGTAGCGTACTGGGATTTCAATGAAAAGGCGGGGGACACCGCAAGTGACGTATCTGGCAACGGACATGATGGGAAGTTGCTTGGCGACCCACAATGGACGAAGGATGGAAAATTCGGTGGTGCACTTGAATTTGATCAAGCAGAAGATGAAGTAAACGTTCCGTTCCATAAAGACTTGAATCAAGAAACCTTTACTATATGTGCTTGGGCAAACGCGGCAACTGGTGGCACGGGACATCGTGCTGTCGTTTCTTCTCGTGCTGATTTTCCACAACGCGGTTTTATCTTTTATGCCACACCACAAAATACATGGCAGTTTTGGATTGGTGCTGGCGAAAATCATTGGAAGTCTGCTCAAGGTCCCGCTGTGAATCTTGACAAATGGGACCATCTTGCTGGCACCTATACTGATGGTAATCATAAGTTCTACGTAAACGGTGAATTTGCAGCAGAACAGAACTTTGATATTTCAGTTAATCCCAACGAGGAGTTTCTCATTGGTGCAGGTGGGAATGAACGCGCCCAGCATACCTACCTTTTCAAAGGTATTATTGATGAGGTGCGCCTCTATGACCGCGTACTGGACGAAGACGAAATCGCAGCGGTAATGGAAAGTGATTCGTTAGACGTTGAACCATCTGGTAAACTTGCTTTGACTTGGGGACAACTTAAAGCGAAGTAGTTATACCATTTCTAAATGATTATATAGCATTATTTCGTAGGTCGGGTTGAGTTTACGAAACCCGACACGTATAACTTTTATATAGGGTTTCTATGTCAGGTTTCGCTCTACCCGACCTACAATTTATTATGACAATTTGTCAATTAGAAATGGTATAACTACTTCAAATCAAACTGTTAATTAAACGGAAAGGAATTGAAAATGAAAACTATAACCATGACATTAGTCTTAATATTTCTTGCTGGATTCGTGGTCCTACCGGTATTCGCTCAGAATGTTATTGATGGACTCGTAGCATACTGGGCATTTGATGAAGAATCTGGCGATACCGCAAGCGACTCAAGTGGCAATGGACACGATGGGAAGTTGATTGGTGACCCACAATGGACGAAGGATGGGAAGTTCGGTGGCGCACTTGAATTTGATCAAGCCCAAGATGAGGTAAACGTTCCGTTCCATGAAGATCTAAATCAAGAAACTTTTACCATCTGTGCTTGGGCAAACGCGGCAACTGGTGGCACTGGTCATCGTGCTGTCGTTTCTTCTCGTGCTGACTTTCCACAGCGTGGGTTTATCTTTTATGCTACACCTCAAAATACATGGCAGTTCTGGATTGGTGCTGGCGAAAACCATTGGAAATCTGCTCAAGGTCCCGCTGTGAATCTTGACCAATGGGATCATCTTGCTGGCACTTATGCTGATGGTAATCATAAGTTCTACGTAAACGGTGAATTTGTCGGAGAACAAAAGTTTAAGATTGCTGTTAATCCCGAACAGGAATTCCTCATCGGCGCAGGGGCTAATGAAACCGCAAATCATAATTACTTTTTTAGAGGTAAGATTGATGAGGTAGGCGTCTATGACCGTGTACTCACCGAAGCCGAAATCGCAGCAGTGATGGAAAGTAACCCAACAGCTGTAGAAGCATCTGGCAAGATTGCTGTTACTTGGGGGCAACTCAAAGCAAAGTAGCAGGACGAACCATTTTATAAATTATCTGTAGGGCGGGGTTTCTGTGTCTCGCCCTTTCTTTATAAGTCCGTAGGTTGGGTTGAGGAACGAAACCCAACTTGAAACGCTTGGACGGACTGAAAATGTTGGGTTTCACCTGCAGTTCAACCCAACCTACGAGAACTATACGCGTATTCAGCGTTGATTTGGATACATCACACCTACAAACACATAAAGACTACATCAAATTACCATCAAAGAAAGTAATACTTTTCCCGTTCCGCTTCAGGCATACGATCCGGACGCGTTCTATACCAGCGGAAATGTTCATAATGTGAGGTATAGTGTTCACCATCTCGGCTGTCATTGTAACTCAGAAACAACACGCGTCGAGCACTGTTAGTTTTATTGGATGCCGCCGCATGTGGCGTAAAACAGGTAAAGATCGCTATGTCTCCCGGTACCAAATCCACATAGACGTGTTCCTCGTTTGTAAGTTGGTCTGGGTCAATTGCGCCTTTATCAAGCGAACCCGGTTCATGTAAGAATCCTTGATGATGACCTGTCCACAGTTGTGTGCAGCCGTTTTCTCTTGTGCTTGCATCAAGTGCAACTGAAACCGTAAGCAGACTTTCTGGAAATCCTTGCCACCAATTATAATCCTGATGGCATCCGTTGCCGTGGCTATCAGGTGGTTTGATGATGAGTTTATCTTTGAACAATACCGCTTCATAACCATCATACAGAGACGCCAACCGATCCAAAATTCGTCTGTCACGAGCAAGTGCAGAAAATAGAGGCGAGATACTTACAAACGGATCAATTTTCCAAGGACGACCATCTCCCAACATCTCAAAGCGGAGATTATATTTCGGGTCAAGCTCAAATTCGCTACTTAACGAAAACGCGCGATCGATAAGTTCTTCTGCCTCTTGACGATAGATTTCAACTTCTTCAGGCTGAAATACATCGCGCAGAATGAGAAATCCCTTCTCGTGATACTCGTCAATCTCAGCGGCATTAAGTGCAAAACGGAGTTGACGTTGCTGTGCACCGTTCCAACGCGGGGCACCTGTTTCAGATGGACGTTCAACACTTACCATTAATTTCCTCCCAGCCATCGGGAAGTCCATTGTTGAAATTTTCCTCCCACGTCCCTGCCAAAGCAATGGAAGTAATTATGATAACCATGAATATAATAGATACCGCATTTGAATTACGCATTGGTTCCTCCGGTCTGTTGATTAGTTGATGGCTGCCTATATCATTACCAATTTGCCACATCACGAGCGGTAGGCGAGGTTTCCTAACCTCGCCAGCACAAAGTGTACAAATAATCCTAAAATCTACCATAGATGTGCGTTTGAAAGTGGTAATAGCATACATAATTTCTAAGTGTTTGTCAACTTTATAAGCCCTTTTGCCCTTTTTCATAGAGCCACTAAATTCTCCAATGATTCCTTCCCTGACAAAAACTGCAAAAAATCGCGTCAATCGCTATGCTGATAACAAAATACACGTTTATCCAAGATGGAAAAAACGTAACAACCCCAACTTTTCTTGCAAACTTATTGTGAATCTATTGTTCCTAACACTGCAAAAACCTCTGATCATCCCACAGAACTTGGTATAATATCAGTATGAAAAGAGAAAACCGCTCCCTAAACACACCGAAAATCGACAGGAACGCTCTAAATGCAAAGACGACAACGCAAAAACTTATCAAATATAATAGCTACAGCAAGAAGAAATTGCGTTCATACATACAGATGAGAAATACAAAAATGAAATTAATTTAAAATGAGAAAAATGCCTATAAACCCATACATAGACTGGATGGATAGGCAATTTCAAAAAGTTACCATGGTATCAAAAAAGTTGCCAAATGGTAACTTTTTAAGGAGATGATTCCAATGAAAGAAAAATGCATTCAATTCCGGTATCTGGTGGAACGATTCTTAAGTCCCAACTTTTAACTAAAACGGAAAATTGAACGCTTCTGCCTTGTTCAATTTAATTTTTTGACACGCCCCCGCATCTATGCTATAATAAGATATTCATAAAATTTGAAATCGGGGGTAACACCCCACGCACAGAAGGAGCCAAGACATACTAATGGCAGATATTATTAAAGGTGCTGTTCTCGGTTATGGCGCAGCATTCAATATGGGTAAAGCACACGCAAATATGATGCAAGGCACAGAAGGCATCACATGTGTTGCGGTGTGCGACATTGACCCAGAGCGGACAAAGGCAGCAAAACAGGATTTTCCCGATGTCCGAACTTACAACTCGGTTGAAGACCTTGTAGCAGACGAAGATATTGATCTCGTCGCGAACGTGCTACCACACAGTCTACACTGCGGTCCGACCGTGGCAGCCCACAATGCAGGTAAACACGTTGTCGTTGAAAAACCGATGTGTGTCACAATTGCAGAAGCCACAGAGATGATTACCGCGGCGAAAGAAAATGATGTGATGCTCTCAGTTCACCACAACCGCCGATGGGATGCCGATTTCTGGACACTACGCGAAATTGTTCATTCAGGAGTCATTGGAAAGGTTTATTGTGCAGAAATGTGGAGCGGGGGTTACGGTAGACCTAATCCAAATTGGTGGCGAAGTGTCAAAGCAATTTCTGGCGGACAGTTCTACGACTGGGGTGCACACTTCCTTGATTGGCTATTAAACATCCTTGAAGCACCAATGATTAACGTCACTGGTTTCTTTCAACCGAACCTTGTTTGGAAAGACATTACCAACGAAGACCACGTGCAGGCTGTTATTCGATTTGCAGAGGGTGAATTTGTCGCGGATGGCGCGTCAGCAAACATTCAGATGTCTAACATTGCGAAGGTCGGCGGACCCAAATGGAAGATGCTCGGCTCACACGGCTCTATTGTTTCTGAAGGTGGACAATACCATGTCTTATCCGAAGTTGAAGGGCATCCCAAAGAACAGAAAGTTGGTCATCACGGAAGACCTGGACCGAGATACTATGAAAATATCGTTGCGCACATAAACGATGGCACGCCATTGCTTGTGACGCCTGAGTCTGCCCGCCGTGTTATTGCTGTCATGGATTTGGCAGAAAAATCGTCAAAGACACATCAGTCCGAAACAGTACCTTATGAGTTTGAGTAGGCTTTGAATTATTAATACCATTTCTAACATATTTATTTCATTTGTAGGAGCGATCTCCGAATCGCGACCTGTTTGTGGTCGGGAATCCAAATCAAGAAATCAACGGTATGAACGCCTGCAGGCGTTCCCCGGGTATGAAGCATGCGAATGCAAAAGCGCATTCGTCTTTAGGCATTCCCAGAGTTCCCCCTACAGCATTGAAAACGTTCAATTAGAAATGATAACACTATCAGCAAGAGCGGAGCAATGCTTCGCTCTTATGATCAGGGTTATTTAGTTTTTGGTTTTTCTTACGAATTTTTAACATCTGCTATATACCCCAAAACGGTAGGTGCGGTTTCTAACCGCACCGAATTTAGATCAAAAACCTTCTATTGACTTTCTTTATAGGATGCGGTGCGGTTAGGAAACCGCACCTACCGCCCTTGGATATTAACTTTTAGTAAACCTCAATAACGGTAAACTCTTAAAACTGAATAACCCTGCTTACGATCGCCCGCCAACCAAACTCCTTATATGAAAGCAATCGTATTTGAAAAAGTCCAGCAGTTAAGTGTCCAAGATAAGCCAATTCCTACACTCAATGACGGAGACGTGCTTATCCAGATGGAGTTGTGTGGTATCTGCGCGTCCGACCTTGCAGCACTCCGTGGCGATGTATCTGACTATGCACCACCTGTTGTGATGGGACATGAACTTGCGGGCATAATCGCTGAAAGTAGACACCCAGAAGTTAAAATAGGCGAACGGGTTACCGTAAATCCTATGCTCTCTTGTGGGAGTTGTGTACACTGCCAAAATGACCTTGATAAATACTGCGATACAATTGAAGGCATTGGACACGACATTGATGGAGGCTACGCCGAATACATGCGGATGCCGAAACACGGTATAGACACCGGCAAACTCATCCGAGTGCCAGACAGCATCCCGCCTGAAGAACTACTTTTCCTTGAACCGTTAGGTTGCTGCTTAAATGCAATGCAGGAGACCATATTCCAAAACACTGTTGCCATCCTTGGAGCGGGTCCCATCGGGTTGTTGTTCGCGCAGCAGACAAAACGAGCAGGTTTAGCAACTTACGTCATAGATCCTCTGTCTCACCGAAGGGCAATCGCAGAAACCGTTGGCGCAGATGCAACTTTTAACATTTCTCCTGACGATATTGCACATCTCCATGAAATTACCCGTGGTGGTGTTGATACCGTCATCTCTGCAACGACAAATAAAACGTCAGTGATTAACCTTGCTTTTCAGATTGTACGCAAAGGGGGATGCATCAACTTCTTCGGACTTGCACCGGAAGGTGAGGAACTTCGCATAAACTTGGAAGAATTCCACTACACTGGACACAAACTAATGGCGTCGTGGGCATTTTCCCGCGCGAGCCTCGAAGAATCCCGCCAGCTTCTACTACAAAAAGTAATCAATTTCAAACCCTTGTTAACCAATCGGTTTCCCATTAGACAAGGTTTGGAAGCGTTTGATAATGCTATTGCACAACGCGGTGTCAAAACAGTATTACATCCCTAAGAGAATTAACTCCTTTACTTTGAAAGAAACTTAACCTATTAGTAGTCTGTCCGCTCTAAAATTATAGGTATCTGCAATAGTCGGGAATCCAAATCAACGGTATGAATGCCTTTTGGCATTCCCCGGAGTTCCCTCCTACAAATAGCAGGCGGTGTTGGTAGGAGCGATCTCCGAATCGCGAACCGCATATCATACAAAGAAACCCGTGGCGAATGCTTGTGTTGGTAGGAGCGATCTCCGAATCGTGACCCGCACATCATATAAAGAAACCCGTGGCGAATGCTTGTGTTGGTAGGAGCGATCTCCGAATCGCGACCTATACCCATAAATTTTGGGTAGACAAGCATTAGGTTATTCGTATCAATTTATAATGGACTAATATGATCTTTAATGAGTTTGAATAAACTCTCTTTTCGTTACAGAATCTTTGTTTTTTATACCGAATTCGCTTACCATATATTTCAAAACACGCTATCGGAGGTGAAAATTTAGACGGGACATTTTAATCCTTCCGCAAAACTTTACCTATAGTTTTGCTGTTCATGAATTGCTGAAAAACTGAGAACAGTCGGCTCTACTCACCATATACAACCTAAATTTAAGCTCAGATAATTCCCGAAGGCGTTTGTAACTCTTACCCCATTTTTAACGTCTTAATAGACGCAGTTGTACCTTACATATTTCAACAAAATTAGAAAGACAGGTTGTGCTAAGTACGCGATGGTACAGGTCAACAGTAGTTAGCATAAACAATATTGGAGTATCTATCCTAAAATTATATGTATCAGTAATAGTCGGGAATCCAAATCAAGAAATCAACGGTATGAATGCCTTTTGGCATTCATACCCGGAGTTCCCTCCTACAAATAGCAGGCGGTGTTGGTAGGAGCGATCTCCGAATCGCGGCCTATAGCTGCAATTTAGAGTAGACAAACTAATATTGTAACTATTGGCGCATTAATGAGTTAATTGTCAATAGATATCGAATCTATTTTAGATTGCAATAGCATCCTGCAATTTACGCAAACAAATGGGAGAATCAAATTTCGGGGAAGTTTTCAAACCTTCGAATTTGCTATAGAAACTATGGTCCTCGGTGCACATGTTTCCGCTTCCGGTGGAATACACAATTCTATCAAAAATGGTGACAACCTCAAGTGTGACGCAATCCAAATTTTTCTTGCGAATCCAAACCGTTGGGAGTCAAAGCCACCAACAACGGATGTCATTGAAAAGTTTTGTTCAGCATGGGAAGACTCTCCTATTCGAGACGTGATTGTTCACGATATTCATCTTAGCAACCTTGCATCTCCAAAACAGGATGTGTTAGAAAAATCACGCAACCAATTTAAACAGATGATGGAGCTTTCATATAAGACGGGAATTCGCCATATCGTTACACATCTCGGGGCACATCTTGGTGAGGGAGAAGAGTTCGGGTTGAAGATGTTAAGTGATAGTTTTGATTTACTATTTGAAACGACAGATGCACCAGATGTCGTGGTACTGCTTGAAACAACAGCTGGACAAGGCACAAACCTCGGCTACTGCTTTGAACATTTGCGCGATGTTATCGGCATGTCAAAATATCCAGATCGGTTCGGTGTCTGTCTTGATACCTGCCACGTTTTTGCCGCTGGTTATGATATACGTACTACAGCAGATTGTGACACAACATTTAATAAATTTGACGAAATTATCGGATTGGAACGACTAAAGGCATTTCATATCAATGACGCGAAATCGGAGTATCAGAGCCGCGTAGATAGACATGAACATATCGGTGAAGGAAATATCGGCGCAACAGCATTTGCTTATATCCTTAACGATCCGCGCTTTGCACAAACGCCACTCATTATTGAAACGCCGAATATGAATACAATGCACGGAAAAAACCTAAAAGCACTACGCGGTTTAGTGAAAAATAATTGACCATTCTGTAGTCTCAGTGTTTTGTCCGCACCACTTAACGGAATCTAAGAAAATGCAGATCGGTCTATGGGAGGTAGCGTTTCTTATCCTCCTGCTTCTGGGAATAATATTGGTATCTCGGATAGCAACGAATTTACAGACGAAACGCGTATGCCCTGATTGTGGATTAGCAATGCGCACATATTTACCAAGTTGCCCTTCATGTGGACGGAATTTGCCGTTAAAGGGTAAAAGAAAGTCAGAATAATTGAATTTATTTTCTTAATTATAAAGGAATTGGAATTTGGGAACGTTTTCCTTGACTATTGGGATACATTGAGGGAATCTAACAATATAGGAAACACATCTATTCCGGTATGATTTTATAATAGTACTTAACATGCGGGCCTGTCCTACGGACAGACGCAATTTAGATAAGGAAGAGGACATGTCAACAAAAATTAAACTAAAAATTCAAGAGATGTCTTATCAGCACTCTGTCAAAACGAGGACAGATGTTCTGACAGAGCTTCAAGGTGTTAAACAGGCAACGGTTGACCTTTGTAATAATGGGACAGTGATGAATTTGGACACTTCTCGTATCACCACAAAAAACATAACGAAATCAGGGTTTAAAGCGATAGAGAAATTTGAAAATATCTCGTTGCAATTTCTCAGTGCAGTCCTAATCCTATTTCTTGGCGTAATCGGCTGTTCCGATGTGCCTTACTCAGGTCCAATACTATCGGTTGACCATGTTGACCGGTATCTTGACTCGGTAGGTGAAGATACAATCTGTCTCCAAGATGGATTTGATTCTATTTGCCTAAAAGAAATTCCGGGAGAATACGAAGCAGGCGACAACGTACCTATCGTCAACGTGCATCCAACAAGCCTTGTTTTTATGTTCTATTATGAAGACAGGCTGTTGTTGCGGGCGGAAAGATTAATGGATACCAGTCAGATTGTGCAAGAGATGATAGATTCTGGACAGGTCCAATCGCCAATTATCAATGGTACTAATGGAAATGTCCCAGAGGAGTGGGTAATCCAAATATACTATCCAGATTCATTTCCCGAAGCAAAACGAGGAAAAACACCCAATACCAGCGGATTTGACATTAAGGTCGCAAAGGGAATGAAGCAAAATATTAATAACCAACAAGAACTAAAAATAAAGAACTTTACCCAAATAAACGTAACTGATGGTACCCGAGGTATTCAATTCTCTATTGAAACTGAAGCTAAGGATATAACAATTCAAGTAGACAAATTAGTTTCTGGGTATACAGCAAAGTTCTATATCAATGCAGACGGCGTAGCATCTGATGAAGGTACTAATATTCTTCAATTGATACCTCTACAGTAGTCTCTTGGGAAGGAGTAACATCATGGGAATGGGAAAAAGAATCGGTGGCATATTCCGTCAACGCTGTAGAAATAAAGTGGCGGATGCACTGGCAGAAAAGGCAAATGTTTTACGTGGAGGCGTGAACCTGCGTTGTAGTAATCAGGGAAGTTATCTTAATACATCGCGTAGTCCTAATTTCTTCCTTATAACGGCAATAATGAGAAAAGGTTTTGAAGCAGCCAAGCGAACCGTCCCTTTTTTACTAAGTTTGATCGTAAGTATTTTTATAGTACTTTTAAACATAACCGGTTGTTCTGACAATCCTTATACAGGTTCAATGCTGCAACCCGGCGATGTAGATAACTATATTTTTTCACCTGGTGGCGGAAGAATTTGTCTTACCAATGGGATAGAGACAGCTTGTGTAACACTTGTACCAAAAGGAAGAGATGGCACCTTACCCCTTATTTACATCTATTCATCAAGTATTGCACATGTGTTCTATCATGAAGGTATGCCTATTATACGTGCAGAAAGAGAGACTGACACCTCAGGTATTATAAAAGAGATTACAGGAGGCACTGGCACACAATCTGGCGGTGGTCCCGACAGCGGCATCGGACCTCGTGATGATGGCGGTCAACAACCCGGTGGTGGCACATCCGGCGGCGGAAATAACAACGGCAACGACGGAAACAACAATAATGGTGGCGGAAATAACAACGGCGGTACACCACCTACTGGTACACCACCCGGTGGTGGCCAAACGCAAGGGGATAATACTGGCGGTGACAACAATGCTGGCACACCTCCTAACGATGGTGGTACTCCGCCTAATGACGATAGTCCTCCCAATAATATTGTTTCACATTACGTTTTTAGTAATCCCCCGAATAACTTGTCCGGAGACGAATGGATAGTGTGGATATACTACCCGGATAACTATAGTGGGCCACGTGGGTTACCAAATTCCCCTGATGGATACGGGTTTACTATTACCGTAGATGGTGGTGAAACAACAGAGTTTGCACAAGTTACTGGAGGCGAACGCGGATCCGGTGTTAGACTCGTCATTCGAACAAATCAGCCAGAAACATATATCACCATAACATGGAATCCGCCCTATACTGATCGTTCCGCAACATTCACCCTTAAAAGTGATATTGACCTAAAAGATTATGACTTATGATCAGATTCAAGGAATGTCCTGTTATCTCAAAGTATGCAGCAAACTATTAACAAGGTGAGTTTGATAACAGAATTCAATTTGGATTCCTCTAAATCGTGGAGTCAAGTTCACTTTCAATATTATTCAGGACAGATGTAAACTTGGTAAAAAAGAGTATATTTGGACACGAATCAAGTAAGCAAATTGGTCACTGGGTATACGGCAAAGTTCTATATCAATGCAGAGGGTGTCCCGTTTTGTGAAGTATAAACACCTTAGAATTGCTGCTGCTACGGTAACCTCTTAGAGGAGTAACACCATGGCAAAAATAAAATTCGGAATCGGTAATATCTTCTGTCTCATAGCAGAAATAATGAAAAAAGGCATTGAAGCAGTCAAAAACCTCTTACCTCTATCACTAAGATTAATAGGAGCAATCTTAATTATAATTCTTGGTATAACCGGATGTTCCGACAACCCTTATACAAGTTCAATGCTGCAACCCAGTGATGTAGATAAATATATCTTTTCAAGTGGCGGCAGAATTTGCCTTACCAATGGGTTTGAGACAGCTTGCTTAACACTTGTACCGAAACGAAATAATCGCAATTTACCTGTAATCCATTTTTATCCGTCAAGCATTGCCTATGTGTTTTATTATGAAGGTGTGCCTGTCGTACGTGCAGAAAGACCGATGGACACAACTGAAATAGTGGAACAGATAACAGGCACAGGAACAGATACAGGAGGGGGAAATCAACCGCGCGATAGTGGCATTCGCGTGGTAGATATACCGCCTCCTGCAGATCCCCCACCTCCAGCGGATCCGCCTCTACCTGAGACAGACGTTAGTCTTGATCCCGAAAAGACTGTTATTGACGTCAATCAAGATCCGCCTCTACCTGAGACAGACGTTAGTGGTCAGCAACCCGATAATACTGGTGGCAGTGGTCAACAACCTCGTGGCAATACTGGTGGCGGTACGAATCCGAACCCTAATTTTAATCCGTTGCCTATTCAACCGCCGACTGATCAACAACCCCCTGGCAGTCAGCAACCTCCTGGCGGTCAAACACCTGGCGACAACGGCGACGACGACAATAATGGCGGTCAAACACCTGGCGACAACGGCGACGATGACAATAATGGCGGTCAAACACCTGGCGACGACGACAATAATAATGGCGGTCAAACACCTGGCGACAACGGCGACGACGACAATAATAATGGCGGTCAAACACCTGGCGACAACGATAACAACGGTGATCAAACGCCTCCCGGTAATAACAATCCACCAGTCAATAACAATCCACCAGTCAATAACAATCCACCAGTCAATAACAATCCACCAGTCAATAACAATCCACCAGTCAACACTCCGAACCCGAGTGGACACAACCCACCCGACAATGCTCTTTCACATTTAGTTTACGGGCACGCTGATGACGATCCTGCCCACCCTACACACGTAGATGGATGGATAGTGTGGATATACTACCCGCACAACTACGCTGAGCAAGGGCATCCGCGTGGATTAGGCATTGAGCCGTTTAGTAAACAGACTGGTCCACGTTCAGTTGATGATCCCTTAACAGATTATAGAGATGATTACGGGTTTACATTGAGCGTAAGCGGTGGTGAGGTCACAGGATTTTCGCAAACTGAAGGAGACTGCATTGACGAACGTATCGGTCCTCCTACCTTTGAAATTGAAGACAACCGTGAGATGGGTCGAGACCAACGTGATGATATTGACGACACTCCATGCAGCGCAAGCGGGAACAACTATAGCGTTCAGCTCTTCATTAAAACGAATGCGGAAAAAATAACGCTTACTATACAGTGGACTCACGGTATGTATGCTCCCCAGACTCAGAAATTCAACATAATGAAAGAAATTAGCATGAAAGATTGGGATGAGGCGGGGTACGACCCAGGTCATACTAACCAAGAAAGATGGGATTAGGCAAAGAAAGTGTGGAAAGATCGAATCCTGCTCTTTTCTGAAGCGTGGTATCTATGGACACAGCAAGAATTCAGGTCAAAGCAGGCAACGGCGGCAACGGGTGCATCAGTTTTCGTCGTGAAAAATTTGTGCCTCGCGGTGGTCCCGATGGTGGCGATGGCGGAAACGGTGGCAACGTAATCCTTGTTGCCACCCTTGGAATGAGCACCTTGATTGATTTACGTCATAACCCACGCCAAGTCGCTGAAAACGGTGGGCACGGTGCTGGCAAGCAGCGGGACGGTGCTGATGGCGAAAACCGTATCATCAAAGTTCCCGTTGGTACTATTGTTAAAGATTTCGACACAGATGAGATGCTTGCCGATCTCACAGAACCTGATCAGACCGTTGTGGTAGCACGCGGCGGCATTGGCGGCAAAGGCAATTCTCGTTTTAAAAGCAGCACCTTTCAGGTGCCGCGCGTCGCTGAAAAAGGTGAACCCGGAGAAGAACGTGAGATTAGCCTTGAAGTCAAACTCATCGCCGATGTTGGATTAGTCGGTTATCCTAATGCTGGTAAATCTACCCTCTTAGCTCGAAGTTCTGCCGCTACCCCCAAAATCGCTTCCTATCCATTTACAACCCTTATCCCTAATCTCGGTGTTGTCCGCATTGATCAAGAGCAGAATTTTGTGCTTGCAGATATCCCCGGACTGATAGAAGGCGCACACAAAGGCGCGGGATTGGGACACCAATTCTTGCGACATATTGAACGCACCAAGATGCTGATTCATGTCATTGACCTCAGTGCAACAGACGGTCGAGACCCCATCCAAGACTATGAACAGCTGAACCTTGAACTCGGTCACTACAATCCAATGTTGACCGAGTTACCGCAAATTATCGCGCTCAATAAGGTTGATATACCGGAAGCGGAGGCGAATTTAGCACGCGTACAGGAATATTTCGGTAAGCGAAAAGTTTTTCCTATCTCTGCAATTACGGGTGAAGGTGTAAACGCTTTGATGCAACAGGCATACCGTTCCTTACAATATCTTGAAGCAAAGGCACGGGAACAAACTGAAACAACAATCACTTTTGAACATGAATTACCCTCTGAACCGCGTGCCCGGTTTGAACTCCATAAAACTGAAAAAGGATTTGTCGTCACTGGTGATGAACCGAGACGCGCTGTTGTTATGACCGACATGGAAAACGAACAAGCGTTAATGATGCTGTTTCGGAAATTAAAAAAGATGGGGGTAATAAACGCTCTTGCCCGTTCTGGCGTCAAAGAGGGTGATACAATTCAGATTGATGAATTCGAATTTACCTATAGTCCGAAAATGATTAAATAAAGTGACACAGAATGGAAAATACCGGAGAGATCTTCACCCAGACACAATCGCACCGACAAGCCAACAGTATGGATCAACATAAGCGGGTTCAAGATCGTGAATGTTTATCTAATGTCCAACGCATTGTCGTGAAAGTTGGCAGCAGCACAATTTCAGACAACCTGCGCATCAATGAAGCCGCACTTGATGGACTTGTCCACGATTTAGCAACTGTTAAACAAAATGGAGTTGAAGTTATCTTGGTCACGTCGGGAGCGATTGCAGCAGGTTGGCCTTATCTCGGGCTTAGCACAAAACCACAGACGTTACCCGAGTTGCAAGCATCTGCGGCTGTCGGACAGATTCGATTGATGGCTGCCTACGAAGAACGTTTCCGCCACTATCAACAAGTGTGCAGCACACATTTGCTCACACAGGATGATTTCTCTGATAGGAAACGTTACACCCGTATGAACGATGCCCTGCAGGCGCTACTTCAACTTGACGCCATTCCGATTATCAATGAAAACGACAGTGTCGCTGTAGACGAAATTAAGGTTGGCGATAACGATACGCTTTCAGCCTACGTAACCAATCTTGTTCAGGCTGATCTCCTTGTTATCCTTTCCGATCAACATGGTTTTTTTACCGAGGACCCAAGACAAAATCCAGATTCGGAATTAATCCACACCGTAAACGTTATTTCGGAGGAAATGTGGAAAGCCGCGGGGCAAGCTGGCACAACCAGTGGGACTGGTGGGATGATCACAAAGTTACGCGCCGCTGAAATTGTTACCGCTTCCGGTGAGATGGTAGTGATTGCCTATGGGCGAGAACCGCTTATAGTTACGCGTCTCCTGAAAGGCGAACTACTCGGCACCCTTTTTCTTCCCAATACCCGTATCTCCGGGCGCAAACGCTGGATTGCCTATTCGCGTCCACCTAAAGGTTACCTTGTTGTAGATAACGGTGCCCGAAACGCGCTGATTCAAGGTGGAAAAAGTTTATTACCGGCTGGTGTTCAAGGCGTGGAAGGGCACTTTAATTATAGTGATACGGTTTCATGTTTCACTGAAAATGGAGTTGAATTTGCTCGCGGTTTGATAAACTATAACTCCACAGAGACTTCAAAACTCGCTGGTAAGCAGACACAAGACATTGAAAAAATTCTCGGTTACCACGATTATGATGAAATCATACATCGGGATAACCTCGTTTTGCTTGGTTGATTCAAGATCTCTATATCAACAATTGTAAAACGAGAGGGCAGAACAAGTTGCGATTTAGCCTCAATGTATGTTATAATTGGTCTGAAAATGGAGAATAATGAACATTCGTTTTTATCAGGATCCAGAAACCGGATTGCCTCATATTTACAATCATAATGTCAACGAAGATGAGGTAGAACAAGTTTTACTAAACCCTGGTGAAGATTGGAAGGGCAGTAGAAACGCTCGGAATGCACTCGGGCAAACACAAAATGGACGCTATCTACAAGTTGTCTATGTTCAAGACTCGCAACCTAACAGTGTTTTTGTGATTACGGCTTACGAATTAACAGGAAAGCCCTTGAAGGGATACCGGCGACGGCAACGAAGGAGTGGCAAACGATGAAGCAGAACAAATTTCCCCCCGGTTGGGATGAAAAACGCGTGCAGAATGTCATCGCTTACTATGATCAGCAAACAGAGGATGAAGCTGTTGCTGAAGCTGAAGATGCTTTACAGAATGAACATAGCACGTTGATGGCGATTCCTACAGAATTGGTGCCTGCTGTTCTTGAATTGATTGATAGACATGTGGCTAAGGAACATTTGTAATATATAGTGTTGCCAATAGATAAAAAGGAATAATATGGACAGAAACATCCAAAACATGATCCAATCAAAAGCCAAAAAAGCAAAAGCAGCAATGCGCGTTTTATCGCGCAGCTCCGCCGATATTCGAAACAACGCGCTTTTAGCAATGGCAGAAAACATCCTTAAAGCAAAAGACGATATTCAGGAAGTAAACCGCTTTGACCTTGAAAACGGTAAAAAAACAGAACTTGCTGCACCGCTCATGCAGCGTCTCCTAATTGACGACCAAAAAATTGAGCGAATGGCGGACAACTTACGCCAAGTTGCAGCACTACCGGACCCCATCGGTGAAGTCATAAGTATGGGGGAACGTCCCAACGGACTCAAAATCGGCACAGTGCGTGTCCCTATCGGTGTTGTCGGCGTGGTGTACGAGTCGCGTCCCGATGTAACAGTTGAGGTGTCGGCACTCTGCATCAAATCTGGAAACGGGGTTATTTTGCGAGGTGGTTCCGAAGCGATTCATTCTAACACGATACTCGCTCGCATCCTCAGCGATACCGCAGCAGCTGAAGGTGTACCAGATGCCATTCAGTTTGTTGATACCACTGACCGACAGGCAGTTTATGAACTCATCCGTCTACCTGAATATATTGACCTTGTTATTCCGCGTGGCAGTAACGAATTCGTCCAATTTTTAATGCGGGAATCGGATATACCAGTGCTTGGACATGCTGATGGTATCTGCCATATCTATGTTGACGAAGCCGCTGACCTTGAGATGGCAACTAAACTTTGCATGAATGCAAAAGTAGGGTATAAAGTCGGTGTTTGTAATGCTGTGGAAACTTTATTGGTTCACGAAGTAGTTGCTGAAGAATATCTACCTGTTATCTGCGATGCGTTGCAAGATGCTGAAGTTGAAATCCGCGGATGTGATCGGACGCAGCAGATTTACGCCGCTGCGAAACCTGCGACCGAAGAAGATTGGCGTACAGAATACCTTGATTACATCTTGTCAATCCGAGTCGTTGATAGCATGAACACAGCCATAGACCATATTGAGACGTACGGTTCACATCATTCAGATGCTATTATTACAGAAAGTTACAGCGCAGCAGAACGTTTCCTCAAAGAGGTTGATTCTGCTGCTGTCTACGTCAACGCCAGCACCGTTTTTACCGATGGCTATGAATTTGGGTTAGGGGCAGAAGTTGGCATTAGCACGCAAAAACTCCATTCTCGCGGCCCAATGGGACTTGAAGGTTTGACGAGTTACAAGTATATTATCTATGGGGATGGTCAGGTGCGTGAGTAGGAGCGGATAAAACTGAGAACGTAATTTCAAGCACTCTTAAATATAGACTCATCGACGCCGTCTCCGTTTTTGGGGGCGGGGTGCTACTGTTTCAGGTTCTGGAGTTTCGGATTCAATACCCACCTCCACTCTTGGTCGCTTGGACATCCACACCATAAAATAGATTCCAAAACAGAACAGGATAATACTGACAAGCTGCGGTGATGTCAACCACGACAAAGACGACGTTTCAGGAAACACACGCGGTGTCAACCGCCAAAATTCTACGATAAATCTCTCCACGGCAAGCAGGACAAGACTTGCACCAAAGAGTAACCCTGGGATTGCCGCAAATTTTTTGCGTTGTGACCAGAGGATACCGAAGAACATAAATGAAATCAGGGTTTCATAGATAGGTGTCGGGTGAACAGGGACGTTTGTTGGAACGGTGCCCTTTGGAAATGCCATTGCCCACGGCACATCGGAAGGCGGTCCGTAATCGCCATCACCTGCAAGCAAGCACCCAATGCGTCCAATACCATACCCAAGTAATAGGAGCGGTCCGATAACGTCAACAGTCGGAAGAAAAGGATTGGGCGAGCGATGGATAACCCAACTAATTGTCGCACTGCCACCGATTAATCCACCATACCAGACTAATCCGGCCGGACTAAAGAGATCGCTTATTGAAAAATGTTCTACGATGAACAGTACATAATAGATTTTTGCGCCGAGTATCCCACCGATAGCACCTGCAGCGACGATAGCAGTAGCTACCTCTCCTTGAAAACCCCTACGATTCAATTCACGTTGTATCATCACACTACATGTAATGAATGCAGTGGCTAACATAACGCCGTAGCTATGAATACCGATGGGAATAGAAAAGATCGTTCCCAAATCAATAAGCGTGGGATACATCTATATTATTCTCCAAGATACGCTTGTCTCACCCGCTCATCTG
Source organism: Candidatus Poribacteria bacterium (assembly GCA_965219695.1). Taxonomy (GTDB): domain Bacteria; phylum Poribacteria; class WGA-4E; order WGA-4E; family WGA-3G; genus MSPOR6. Next base: position 528,464 of record CBDCOJ010000032.1, read on the forward strand.
CCAAGAGATCGGTAGAAGCACCTTCAATTGTTATTTCACCTGTTTCCATCACATACCCTCTATTTGTTACGTTCAAAGCAAGTTGTGCGTTCTGTTCAACTAAGAGAATTGTTGTTCCCTCTTCATTAATTTGCTGGATAATTTCAAAAATCTGTTTGACAATAAGCGGCGCAAGCCCTAAAGAAGGTTCATCCAAAAGTAGAAGTCTTGGATTTGACATAAGTGAGCGTCCAATTGCTAACATCTGTTGCTCACCACCGCTAAGGCTGCCGCCTCGCTGTTTCCGTCGCTCCGCCAACACAGGAAAATAATCGAAAATTCTATTTAAATCCGATTTTATTCCCGTAGAATCATTTCTTATATAAGCACCGAGTTCAAGGTTTTCTAGTACCGTCATATCAGGAAAAATTAGACGGCCTTCAGGCACCTGAGAAATACCGAGGGCGACTCGCTGCTCTGCTGAAGTCGTTGTAATATCTTCATCTTCAAAATATATACTTCCCTCTGCCGGTACGTGAACACCAGAAACGGTCATGAGTGTGGTAGATTTGCCCGCACCATTTGCGCCAATCATACACACCTTTTCGCCAGCGTTAACCTCAATTGAAATCCCGCGCACCGCGCGGATATTCCCATAATACGTATGAATGTCTCTAAGTTCAAGCATCATCAGATGTTCCTAAATATGCTGCAATAACACGTTCATCGTTTTGCACATCTACGGGTTGCCCCTCGCTAATTTTTTCGCCATGGTCCAACACAGTAACCCAATCGGAAATTTGCATCACCACTTTCATATCATGTTCAATCAGTAGGACAGAGATTCCCCGTTCGCGGATGGTATAAATCAGTGAAATAAGATCACGTGTTTCTTGCGGATTCATACCTGCAGCGGGTTCGTCGAGGAGAAGAAGTAAAGGTTTTGTCGCCATCGCTCTGGCGATCTCAACGCGGCGTTGGTCTCCATAGGATAGATTTCCTGCTGTCTGATTACTAACGTCTGCTAATCCGACAAATTTTAGCATCTCCTCGGCGTATTCTTTAATTTCCTTTTCTTCTCGTTGTTGTCTCTTGGTTCGAAATACCGCGCCTACAAAGGTAGCAGAGGTACGCGGGTGCCTCCCGATTTTGACGTTATCCAGCACCGTCAGTTCGGTGAAAAGTCTTATATTCTGAAACGTCCTCGCAACACCAAGTCCTGTAACCTCATCCGGACGTAAACCTGTAATTTGTTTCCCCAAAAAATTAACTTTACCCAACGTGGGTTTATCTAATCCGGTAACACAGTTGAACAGTGTTGTTTTCCCCGCACCGTTGGGGCCTATCAAACTGGAAATTTGTCCAGCACGCACCTGAACTGTAACTTTAGATAATGCTATGACACCGCCGTAATGTCGACTCAATTCCCGTGTTTCAAGGATGTTTATAGGTTCATTTGCCATCTTCATCTCTCCTGATACAATTATCTCTTTAAATAAGATACCTTAAAAAGCACGAAAGTGTCAACTGATTTCTATACCGCAATTATTGAATCCATGAAATCAAATTGGACGGGTTGGGATTTTAGCCTCTTTTCGATTGAAAAAATTGCTAATATGTGTTACATTATTTGTAAAATAAAAGACATTGTAAATTTTCTGGAACTGAAATTTCTATTTTGTAAATTCCAGTTTTAAATTAATATCGTTGAAGAATTCTTGCTGTCAGTATGTCTCATTCAACCGAAACAAATGAAAAAAAACATCGGGAATACTTGTTTGCGCTTGCTTCAATTAAAGAAATTGGTGCGGTACGCCTCAAACGTTTGTTAACACGGTTTGGTAGTGTTGAGCGCATTTTTGATGCGGAGCTGGTTGAAATAGCACAGTTGCCACACTTCAATCCGATCTTAGCATCACGGATACTGACTGTACGCAATAGGTTTGCCGAATTGCGTCAGAAATTAGAGGCACTAAATAACCAAGGTATAGAAGTTATCTTTCCAGAAGATGCTGAATATCCTGCCGTTTTGAAATCAGTGCCAGACGCGCCAACAGTCCTTTGCAGAATCGGTGAATTATCTGAGATGAATGAACAGTGCGTTGCAATTGTGGGAAGCAACCGTCCGACAGTTGACAGTATTAATGTAACACTTGGACTTTCAATCCGCTTAGCTGAAGCAGGTTTTACAATAGTGAGCGGACTTGCAAGTGGTATAGATACGAATGCACATTACGGCGCGTTAGGCGTAAATGGAACAACTATTGGTGTTGTATCAACTGATCTCTCGTCTATCTATCCGCCTGAAAATCATGAACTTGCTATGAAAATATGTGAAACCGGATATGTTTTTTCAGAACACCCGTTTCCTGCCTCACCGACACCTGCGAATCTTGTTTTACGCAATCGGATTATCAGTGGACTTTCTAAGGCAATAGTGGTAGTTGAAACCTCCAAAGAAGGAGGGGCAATGCACACTGCACGATACGCGCAACTACAAGACCGCCCTGTTTTGGCATGTCAGTGGAACTCACACAGTCAACATAGCGAAGGAACACGTCAACTCATTAGAAGTGGTGCTTTGCCTTTTTTACCCGACCAACTTGATACAGTTGTTGATATACTAACGCACCCCGAACGTCTTCAAAACCACATTATTGGAACCTCAATTGAACAGATGACACTCTTTGAACATTAGAAAAGCTAAATATCTCCAAATTTGCAAGATTTTAATGGATAATGTGTCATTTTTACTTGATATACGTTTTAATTTATGTTAATCTATAGCAAATTTATTAAAATTTTGATTTTCGCTTTACAAAAAAAACAAAATTTTGTATAATAATCAGCGAAAATCGATTTTTACCTTTACAGATTTTGCAAATTTTGCTAAACTTGAAGGTACAGAATTTGGGTGTTGACTTTCGGAACTGAAAACAACCTATCCAATGGTATTAAGTTAAAAGGTGACGGTTCCACAGAAAGTTTTATCCTCAAAGCGTCGCCTATCCTCTGGACTCTGCGGAGGAAGGGCAAACGAAATAGTCTGAAGATTACTTGACTTAACATGGGCATGATGGCAGGTCCGGCACTATCGTAGAAATTAACATATAACGACACGGAAATGTCATCTATATATGAAGTTTTTAATCTGTGCCCGATTTTCGGGTACCTTACATTCTGATAAACCTTAATTAAGGAGTTACCTACTCATGAAACTTTTTTTTAGAACCTTGGCAATAGTCATGGCAGCCTTGTTTGCCGTTTATATGGTCGGTTGTGGTGATGGGGAGACTGACCCCGAACCTGAAGCTGCAGCGTTTGTAAGTGCTACACCCGCAAGTGGTGGTGAGCTCGCAGCAAACGGTACTATCAGTGTCACATTTGACAACAACCCGGGTGAAGTCACAGTAACTGGAGGCGGTACAGTCTCAACATCTGGTAAAACTCGGAATATCTCACCCCCCGCGGCTGGATATCCTGCTGGTGCCCTTGCTATTACATTAACCTGGGTAAACGGTGATGGTAGCCATACACTAAACTATACCGTCGTCGCAGCAGATGAAGCCGCGCCGGAAGTCACAGGTAGTAATCCTAAAGATGGTGCTGAAGGCGTTGATCCCGCGAAGGTGTTTGAAGATGGTATAGAAGTTACCTTCAACGAACCCGTCACCGGAGATCTTATGCTGATGGATGGCGATGATGATGTTGGTTGGACATCCAATGCGGATGGCAACAAAATCATGCTACAAGGAAATGCCGGCCAAGAACTCAGCAACGAAACCGAGTACGAAATTGCAGGTACGGTCTCAGACGGTGCTGGAAACGAAGCCGAAATTAGCCTTACTTTTGTTACTAAAGCTAAAGAGTAAATTTCTGACTATTTCGATTAAAAGGACAGCGTATCTTAGATACGCTGTCCTTTTTTATGGATGCAAGCTTTGAAGTAGAATAACAAATGGGTATGTAAAGTTTTTTTCAAAGTTAACACACTCCAGATTGTAGGAACCACCCTACAGTAAAAAACGCAATGACCCCTTTGCAAATTGAATCAAAGTGACAATATATTACACCCCCTTACAAGTCACTTTTTTTAACACAAATAATCAATATATGCTATAATGTTTGAAGAAAATTGAACGGTTTTTGAAATAGCGTTGTCTAACATATAGAAGCCAAAGGAGATTTTTTCGTGGAAAGGACTGAAGCCTTACTCATTGACCATCTTCGTGAAGGAGATGAAACAGCATTAGCACCGTTGGTTGAAAAATATAAACGAATGGTGCACCGTCTCGCGATGCAAATCACCAAAAATTACGAGGATGCTAATGATGTAATGCAGGAAACCTTTATAAAGGTGTATCAGTCAATTCATACCTTTCGGCAAGAGGCAGCTTTTGAAACCTGGGTGTATAAAATAGCTGTCAATGAGGCACTCAATTTCGTCAAACGGCGCAAACGTCGTCGTGAATCTCCGCTTGTTACTACAGATGAATCCGAATTTCATTCAGATGTGCGACAAAAAGCAGAGATGGCGAGTGATCCACAAATACAAGCGGAGAAAGCTGAACTACGGCACTGGGTAACGAAGGCGGTCAACAGTCTCTCACTTAAACATCGGATTGTAGTTATTCTTCATGAATTAGAAGGGTTAACGCATCCCGAAATAGCGTCAATATTAAATTGTTCCGAGGGGACAGTCCGATCACGTTTACACTATGCCCGAAAACATCTCAGAACGTTGTTAAAACCGTATGTTGATGCAAACTCCGATTTTTAACACGTTTTCCCACTATTGTCGGTAAAATTGAATAAATTAGGACTTACGCAATTTTCGATATTTTTGCAATAATTATGGTCAGAATGGCGTAATTTTTAGCAGAATTTTAACTTACCGGCGCGTTTACAAAACGCGCCTACCATTCGTGCGTAAGCCCTATAAATGTTTAAAAAATTCTTGTGGGAGCGGTTTCCAATAAGTGTAACAAAACGAGGAAACCGGCAAAAATTATGAAACTGAAATGTAACGCTATACAACGTTTTATATCAGACTACATAGATGATACGCTTTCAGCACGCGACACTGCAAAGGTTGAAGCACATCTCCAGTTTTGTTTAGTATGTCAACATGAAGTCAATGCTCTCAAAAAGACGCGTGATCTTGTTGTTGATTTTTATGTTGAACCCGAGACACCTGATAGTTATTTTCATCAATTTGAGGTAGAATTGCACCGTTGTATTGAAAATAAGGGGCCTATCCCGCTAAACCAGCGACTAAAGACCTCGTTGTTGCAGTTTACTTGGTCTTTGCTAACGCAACTTCGTCAAAGTTTTGGGCGATATAGCTTCATCAGGATGAATGCGTTACCGTTAGGTGTGCTTTTAGTGTTAATAACTACAGGATTTATGGTAACGCATCTACTGAAACAGGAAGTTTCACCACCGCCTAAGGTATATCTACAACAGGGAGGTGAAGCAGCTCTATCCAATGAATCAGTTACTGTCAACGCAAAATCAAAGTTGCGGCAAGGCATTTACAATGATCGTAAAACCAAACGGAAGACACCTGAAGAAGTTAGTTCACCAACTCTCGCAGCAGATGCAGAGAAAGTAGGCTATTGGAAATTGACAGAGCCTTTAACTACTGAAACCGAAGGGCATATTATTGTTATGCATATCAGTAATGATCGTTCTGTTCCGAGTGAAGCGGCTGATTCTGAACTGATTGTTTATGCACAACCTGACATCTTAAGCAGGGAATCACCTTTACAAGAGGATAATTATGCCGCGCTTCCGTTGGAACTTCAAGTTGCCCCCTTTTCAGAGAAATACCAGCGAAAGCACCTTAAATTACCACGGTTTGTCAACAAATTCATGAACGTATCTTCAGAAAACGTATCTTCAGAAGTACTTACTATGCCAGAGCTCTACGACTTAAGTAAATTGTAACTACTTTCAAATCAAACGAAGTGTTTTGATACTTCATAATATAGTCTTGATGTGCTATCAAGACAGATTTACAAAAGACAGGGCGGTTATTGTATTCCGTCCATATTTTGAAAAATCAATGGGCGGAAGATTTTCTTAGTTCCCCCAACTTTTCTTTATCTATATCCAAAGGAGAATGTAATGAATCCAAGAATTTTGGGCATTATTGGTGGTCTCGCCCTTATCGTTGCTCTACTCTCGCCTTTTATGATGGGAAGTTCTAAAAAGGTAGAGCGACTCTATTTATCTGCTAAAGGACTATATGAACAAGCAGATTATGAAGGGGCGATAGCCAAGTATACTGAGGCACTTGAAGAGTCGACAAAACGCGGTGTGAAAACCGAAGTGATTGACAAAGATTTTACGACGCTTGCTAATTTTCAAATTGCTGTTTCTTATTCTCGCCTTGCTGAGCAGACAGGTGATGTTAACCACTATGATACAGCGCTTGAGTATATTGAAAAAGTGGCTCCTAACGCTACTATAGCTAAACATCAAGAAGGGTTAACATACCTCTGGGGACATATTCTATATAGAACGGAACAGTATGAACTTGCTGAAGCAAAGTTCACACAGTTGATTGATAATTTCCCTAACAGTCTACAAGTAGAGAACGCGTGGTATGCTATCGGTCAATTGAACTATAAGTTAGGAAATTACGAGAGTTCTCGAACCGCTTTTAACAATATTCTTGTCGGTTTTCCTAACTCTGAATTCAAGGATGACGCGCAGCTTCTCATCGCTCAATCCTTCCTTGACGAAAGCAATTACGAACAAGCTTACCCGGAATTTGATAAATTTGCCACTGATGAGTTTAAGAATTTTCCAGAACTGCATGCCGAAGCGATGTATAAAGCCGCTTTCTGTTTGAATCAACTTAATAGAGACGATGAAGCGATCAGTCGTTATACAAACTTCATTACACAATTTCCAGAACATCAGCTTGTTACGGCGGCATATTTCGACCAAGGCCATATTTATGCTAAACAGAAAGACTATGACAATGCACGCGTTAACTTTGAGTTAGCACTCCAAAATACAGCAGACCGTGGCCTCCAATCCGAAATTCAGTTTGCCATTGGGGAAACATACTTTGATCAAGCTGACTATGAAAACGCGATTGTATCTTACACAAAACTGTTAGACGAATATCCAGAGAGTGCATTCATCGGTGATGCAAAACTCGGTGTAGCCGACAGTCAGTTCCGATTGGATCGTTGGAGTGATGCTATCACTTCATATCAATCGGTTATTGAACACGAAAAAAGTGAAATGCAATCCGAAGAAGGTTCTGAACTCAGTTTAACACCTTATTGCTCTTTACAAGTTGGCGAAGCATTTTACAAACTTGGAACTAATCAACGCGATGCTGGTCAGATGCAGGAAGCGGATGCAACGCTTGAACTCGCGTTAGAATGGTACCTGAAAACCGTTGACGATTTTCCGGAAAACCCTGTTGTGCCGCATGCATTATATGGTGCAATCTGGACATTGAATGACTTGGGACGCAAGGAAGAATTGGAGAAAATTGCGAGCGAGTTTATTGAAAAAAATCGTAACGATAACGAGTTTGATATCCTTGCTGCAGAGGTACAACTCCGCTTTGCTGACATAAAACGCACCGAATTTAAGCAATATGTTGAAGCCGCAGAAGAATACGCTCAATTGTGGGAATACCGTCCACTTCCCAAATTCCATCTTATCAAGTTAATGGGCAAATTCTTTGAAGGTCGTTCCTACTATGAAGCCGCAAAACCTGAAGGTTATCAAGAAGGCGATACTACCACAAATTTCAATGCGGAATATCTCCAAAAATCTGTTGGGGCATACCAAGACGCTATCAACATGTTTTCTGATGAATCTTTTCGTCCTGGCATTGAAGAAGGACGCTACCAAGACTTCTCAGAACGTATTGCACAGGTTGAAGCATGTCTCATGAACGAAGCACTCTCACACGAGATGCTCGGGGCATGGGATATAGCGCGACAACGCTACGCTATGATTCCTGAAGCCAGTAACTACTATGAACGTGCACTTTTGCTCACCGCAAACAGTTATGTAAGGCAGGGGGACAAATCCCAAGCTATCACTTATTACAATTCAATAATGTCAAAACTTGCAGACAAAAACAATCTTTCATTGGCAGAGATTAAGCTTGCAGATCTGCTGCGTGCTGAAGAACGGTTTGAAGAAGCGGCAGCCGAATACCAAGATGTTGTTGATGGTAACCCAACAGGTGAATATGCAGATGATGCGTTGTACTTTGTAGGTCTTTGCTACTATCATGCTTCATCGGAGAAACCTGAGCTTATTGAAAAAGCTGCAGAGGCTTTCAATAAGGTTGTGATGGAATACGCGGATAGTCCAAACGCCATTGAAGCCTATTATGGCTTGGCACTTGTTTACCAAGATGCTGCTAAAAAACATGGTGATACGACGAAGTGGTCCCTTATCGTTCAGACGGCAGACGCAGCAACCGAAAAATTCGCTGACAGTAGTGAAGAGTTGGTTCTCCAAACACTCGGACAAATTGATCTCATCAAAGCAACAGCCCTTGAAAACATAAACGCTGATGATATTGAAGGTCTTGTCGCGAGTCTACAGCAAGTTGTTAATAACTCTGGAGCACGCGAAGATGCTCGCATCCGATCACAGCTTAAGATTGGGCATACTTACTACAGTAAAGAGCGTTTTGAAGAAGCTCTCGCTGCGTATAAATTATTCGTCGAAAAATTTCCGAATAGCGAAATTGCACCAACTGCACAATTTCAATCTGCTGTCTGTTATTACCAGATAGCCCAGAAGGCTAAAGATGCCGATGCAGCACAACTCGCGTATACCAATGCTGCCAGTGAAGCAGAGAAGGTTACCGAAATGACGGATAACGTTGATAACCTCATTAGCGCAAATTATACGCTCGGTTTATCAAAATTTGGGCTAAAGGATACGCAAGGTGCAATTGATGCCTTCAAGCAGGTCACTTCCTTTGAAGGTCAAACCGAGGACGAAAATCGCAAAAATCTCATCTCTCAAGCACACTCGCGACTTGCTGAATTATTCAGCAATGTTGGCAATCATGAGGACGCTGTGAAAGAGTATCAGTACATTATCGCTAATACCGAAGATGATGACTTGCGAGGACGTTCCTATTTTGCGATGGCTTATGCACAAGACGAACATCTTAAGATGTATGATGATGCATTGACAAACTATCAGAACGCTATTCAGTTAGCTGATAATCTGGTGAAGGCACAGTCCTATTATAGGACAGGTTTGATTTATCAAGAAAAACTCAACAATCTTGATAAAGCATTGGAAGTTTTCCAAAACTTGATTGCCAACTATAGTACGGAACAGAATACCGGTGTTGCTTCTATGGTTGCTGACGCGAGTCTACGGCGTTCTGAACTGTTTGTGAAATTGGGGCGCTTAGACGAGGCTATCGCTGATTCAATAAGTTCAGTAGAAGCACTTAAGACAAGCCCGACTGCAACTGTTGCGCAAAAAGTTGCTGCATTATATACCCTCGGATTTCTCTATTCAGATAAAGCACGCACCCACTATCCTGAGGATCTGCCCCAAGGATTTGATCTTAAGCCCTATATTGAAACGAGTGGGTTAGCCGCTTCTTCTTTCTTTGAAGTTAGCAAACTTGCTGCGCCTGTAGAGAAGGCGGATAAACAAACGGTCATTCCGTATGTACAAAATTCGCTTTTCCAAGCCGGCCAGATATACTATTCACTGGGTGCTGGATTTAAGCGGCGCGCAGAGTTGTTACTCGCCATTGATCCGCTTACAGAGTTTGTTAAATATGCGGATGCAGGTATATTCGCTGCCTCAAAGGATCTACCAGGAGACGTGGAGACTTCATTAACCTATTTAGCCTCTGCTAACTTTGACTTGGGGCGGATGCAAGTTGGATTAGACGAAGAGATGTCTCCGCAAGCTGTTGCTTATTTCGACGCTTCTGTTAAGGTTTTCAACGATCTTGTCAAACGCTATCCAAATGCCAAAGATGCAGCACTCTGGCAGTATCAAGCTGGCGAAGCTTACTATACAACAGAGCAGTTTGAAAAAGCTATTGTTGAATATGATAAGGTCAGACGGGTTAATAAGACGCATGAAAAAGCTCCTGAATCCTTATACGCTATCGCTACTTGTTATCAATTTCTCTCTGAAACAGCGAAAGACGCAGGCAATACAGATGCTGAAAAAGCGTTTCTTGACAAACTATTTGAAACAAACGAGATACTTGTCAAGGAATATAACAATAGCAAGTTCGCTGGCGAGGCGTTTATCAACATTGGTAATAAGCACTATAACGCCGCTTTGGATCCAGAACTTGAGGCAACTGAGCAAATCGATCTCTTCCGACAAGCGATTGAAAACTACAAGCGAGCACTTGCAGCGCCCGGTCTCAGTGCAGAGTCCAAAAACACTGCAGAGGGTTTCCTTAATGAGACCGAGAGTTTTCTTGCACATAATGAATATAAGTATGCTATCACATCACTTGGCAAGGCTCAAAGAGCATCTGAAAAGTCTGACATTGAAGAAGCAATTGATCTCTTCAAAGCCATCACGAAAGCTTATTCAGAAACCAAGTATGGCGATCTTTCTTACGGTAAGTTAGGAGAAGCATATACAATGCTCGCGAATAAAGAGGAAAGCTATTATCCGTATGCATTGTATTACTTCCAGTTCTTGCCTAAGAAATATGCAAGAATAGAACCTGCTGACTCTCAGGTCCAGGATGCAATTAACTACTGTATTCTTAAGTCTAATGAGATTCAAGCTTACATGAAGTCTAAGAATATTGAGCCACTTCAGGGAGAACCTGAAGATGGTAACGAATAACTTGGGCTAACGAACACTTTATTCGTAGGGACAGGTCTTATACCTGTCCCTATCCTATTTTATACGTAGAGCAAATTATGCGTTCATAAACAATATCGCTTTACGTAAAATACCTACCTTATCTTTAAAACCGAATTAATTGTCTGTCTTGCGGCTGAGTCCTCAAGAGTATAAAAGGCAATCAGAGGAGTTACTGCAAGTGTATGATGAATTGAGAGTACCCCCGCGTATCCTACTCGGTCCGGGACCCAGCATAGCAAACCCCCGCGTTCTCAAAGCAATGACAACCCCTATGCTCGGGTACTTAGATGCAGATTTTGTTGATGTAATGGACGATACTGTTGCCTTGATACGACAAGTCTACGGCACTCAAAATTCCCTTACCTTTCCTGTTTCTGGTACCGGTACTGCAGGCATGGAAACAGCACTCACCAATATTATTGAACCGGAGGATTCTGTAATCGTAGGGATTAACGGTTACTTCGGCGGCAGGATAGCAGATATTGCAGAACGATGCGGTGCTGAAGTGACACCTGTCCACGCTGAATGGGGGAATATTATTGAACCGAAACAGATTGCTGAAGCATGCAGCAAAGTCACTCCAAAACTTGTGGCAGTTGTCCATGGCGAAACCTCTACAGGCGTGCTGCAACCGTTAGAACAGATAATTGACATTGCCAGTGAAAAGGATGCGTTGTTTCTGGCAGATTGTGTCACATCGCTTGGGGGACAACCTGTTGAACTTGATGAGCGCGGCATTGATATTGCCTACAGTTGCACGCAAAAATGTCTGGCAGGTCCTCCCGGACTTTCACCAATAAGTTTTAGTGACCGTGCAGTCGAAGTGATTCGGAACCGTAAAACAAAAATTCAGAGTTTCTATTTGGATGCAACACTGCTTGCAGAATATTGGTTGGGGGACTCACGAAAATATCATCATACCGTATCTATGTCCATGATTTATGCTCTGCGCGAGGCACTACGAGTTGTAATGGAGGAAGGCGTATCGCCACGCTACCAACGACATGAACGCAATGCAAAAGCTTTGATTGCTGGTGCTGAATCTATCGGTTTACAACCCGCCGCAACAGAAAATCATCGCGCGCCGATGCTTACTACACTGCTCATTCCAGAGGGAATTGATGATGCAACTATACGAAAACGTCTTATTCAAGACTACGGTATTGAAATTGGTGGTGGTTTGGGAATTTTTGCTGGTAAAGCGTGGCGAATTGGACTTATGGGTGATGCTGCTAACGAACAAAATGTCTTACTTGTTCTAAACGCAATTGAAACTCTACTTATTGAGTTCGGATACAAAGTTGATACAGGAACAGCGGTTAGTGCAGCCGCTGCAGTTTATCAGAACAGTTGAAAATAAGGAAACACTCACCTATAGACACACTTTTTGAAGTTAAATTTGATTCGGTAAAGCCAGTTCCCCGAGACCGGTAAGGTGCGGTTTCCTAACTGTACCATTTACTCAGACCCAGTCGGGTGCGGTGAATCGACGACAGATGTGCTTTTGGCATTTGGCGGGAAATCGCACCATAGGTGTCAATTTAAGGGTTTGCCACCCCGGTAGGCGCGTTTTGTAAACGCGCCGAACCCAGACATCAGACGCTATAAACGGCGCGTTTACAAAACGCCAAATCAACGGTATGAATGCCATTTAGGCATTCCCCGCCTACCTTGGGTAATAAATCGGGCTTAGAAAGCCCTCCAACAATGTAAGAGGCGACAAATGCCAAAAAGCGCATTTGGTGTTGATTTGGCAATGAATTGCGCGACTACAAACGCTTACATTCTTAAATTGATGCCTATGCATTTGGCGGGAAATCGCACCTACCGTAGTGTCCAAGTAATTATAGATTTTACTATAAAGCATGTTTGGCTGCTGTTTGGATAGCCATCAGATGTGCAGCGATTCGTGTTTCCCAGTCAAGCTGCGTTGGTGTTTCAAGAATTAAGCACCGCGTATTTACGTGTTCAGCTAAATACCTTCCGCGTGTCCACCCCTTAGTCGTAACTTGATCCAGCAGTGTGACCACTCCATTCTCGTTGTGATGACCTTCTATCAACGGTTCTTGATTGATAGAACATAATCCTGCTACGTTTTTCACAATCACATTGCCAATTGGTAGACATTGTGAAGTGCGACGTTCCCACAAATAAAATCCATTGCTATCACTATCTTCATGTAAGTCTAACGCAAGTTCAATTCTTCCTCTTTTCGTCATAGTATTGTTACTACGTCTATTTTGCGGATGCACGCACTGTTTGTGCTGGAGTGACTCTGCGATGAACGCTGTTTCTGGACACTGGGTTGGTGTTTCAAACATCCGATTAAGGTCAAGTCCAGCAGCGTTTTCACGGATGTCTCGTTCATATCCATAAGGATTGTCACAAGGTGAGATAAGCCAATTGTATTCGTTTAATGGAAATGGGGAAAAGTTGTGTCGCCCCTCATCGGTAAGTAGTTCAACAAGGCGCAGCGCACATTCAACACCCGCAGGTTCATCACCGTGGATCCCTGCTGATATATAAATTAGAGAGGAATTATTTTGTTTAGCCGTGTAACATAAACAGTATAAAGGATAAGTGGAAGCAGTATACGCTTAATGCCAGACTGTGAGCTGTTCAGACTTCCTAAGAGCCTCAAGGATACGATCTGTAACATCCGCATAATTCCGGACTTTCATCCGAATTACTCCCATTCAATCGTGCTCGGAGGTTTTGAGCTAATGTCGTAGACAACGCGATTGATCCCTTGAACCTCATTGATGATTCGGGTAGAAATTCTTGCTAAAACATCATCAGGGATTCTCGCCCAATCCGCTGTCATAGCATCGCTACTGGTAACAGCACGTAAAGCAACTGCATTTTCGTACGTCCGTTCATCCCCCATCACACCAACACTCTTAACAGGTAGCAGTACTACCAACGCTTGCCAAATTTGATCGTACAATCCTGCTGCCTTAATTTCATTGATAAAAATCGCGTCGGCTAATCGTAACACTGCTAACCGTTCTGGTGTTACCTCCCCGATTATTCTCACAGCAAGCCCCGGCCCAGGAAACGGATGTCTGCCCAGCACATTGGATGGAACGTTTAATTCGGCACCAACCGCTCGCACCTCGTCTTTGAAAAGTTCACGAAAAGGTTCAATAAGTTCAAACGGCATGTCGGGTGGGAGTCCACCAACGTTGTGGTGTGTTTTAATCGTAGCGGAAGGCCCCTTGGTGGAAACACTCTCTATAACATCTGGGTAAAGTGTGCCTTGTGCCAGAAAACGGCAAGGTCCGAGCTGCTTCACTTTTGCCCTGAAGGTTTCAATAAACTGGGCACCGATAACTTTTCGTTTCTGTTCTGGATTCACAACACCTGCCAACGCATTCAAAAAGGATTCTGACGCATCTACGAACTCAATTTTTATTCCCAGCGCTTTACAGGTTGCTAAAACCTGTTCTACCTCATTTTGGCGCAAAAGTCCGTTATCCACAAAAACAGGCACTAATGCATCACCTATCGCCTCATGAAGGAGTGTAGCAAGCACCATTGAGTCTATACCACCGCTGACAGCACATAGTACCCGTTCGTTCTTCACCCTTGCTTGGATGCTTGTTATGGCTTCTGCAATAAAAGTATCCATCGTCCAAGTGGCTTCACACCCACAGATATGTCGGAGAAAGTTGTGAAGGATTTTGTCAGCGTCTCGTGTATGTTCGACCTCAGGGTGAAATTGCAACCCGTACAAAGTGCCATCAGAGTTGACCATCGCTGCGATAGGCGAGTTTGGTGTTTGGGCAATCGTGTGGAACCCCGTAGGAAGCTCGTCAATTTTATCACCATGGCTCATCCATGCAGACAATTCGGATGGCAAGTCGGTAAATAATGGGTCTGATGTGGAGATGACTTGAAGTTGTGCATTCCCATATTCCCGTTCTGTCGCGGGATGGACTTTGCCCTCTTCTAAGAGAAAAGCAATGAGCTGCATGCCGTAACAGATGCCTAACACGGGAATTCCAAGTGTGAAAAGGGATGCATCTATCTTTGGCGCATTTTCCTCGTACACACTTGCAGGACCACCAGAAAGTATAATCCCTTTAGGTGACATTTTCTCAATGTCACTAAGCGGCAAAGTATAAGGTTGAATTTCGCAGTAAACCTGCTGCTCCCGAATGCGTCGAGCGATTAACTGCGTATATTGCGAGCCAAAGTCTAAAACGACAATAGCGTCTCGCTCCATGTCTTTTCTCCATTTTAGATATTGGATTTCGGCAGGGCTGCCAATATGAATGTTAAGGATTTAATTCGGTAATTTTCCTATAAGAACGTTTGATTATAATTGCTTCAAGCAAATAGTATATTAACGTGAGTTCGGTATAAAAGACATGAAGAACTTCATATCTTTTCCCGGCATTTACGTTATATAGTGGACTATAGAAATAATTCTACATTTCCTCTGTAGGAGCGATCTCCGAACCGTGACAGAAACTTAGGAACAGTCGGGAATCGGAGTTCCCTCCCGCCAAATGCCAAAAGCGCATTTGGCGTTGATTCACAGTTCAGGAATGTAGCGTTAATTCTAATCTCTACCATAATAAGATTGCTTATGTTTCAGAGTTTTTAGAGTCAATCAGAAAATGAGAGAATTTGTAATATGCTTCTATTCTTTATTAAGACTGGGTCCGCAGGCTTATCCTGACTTAAATAGTCATATTTGACTCTAAAAATTCGGATAATTTTGGCACACAGAATAACAATGGTTTCTCGGATGCGTATTCTACCAATTTCGAAAGTTGCTTATACCGAACTCATGTTATATTATGTGTCACCGTTGTGGTTCGCAATCAATGATTTCCCCTGTCTCTGGTTCAAAAATTACTCCGTAATACCCGGGTGGTGCAAATTTTACATCATCCCACATCGCTAAGTCTGTATTCGCGTCCTGTAAGTAGTAGCATCCCCTGTGTGGATGTTCTTCAGATTCGATGGTCCGAACGTGGTAGCAATGGTTGTGAAACTGAATCGTGTTCCCATAAATGATGATGTATCGGTCACCAAACAAACTGTGTGCTATCTGATTGACAACATAAGGGTCAATTTTAAGACTATGCAATGTTTTGTTGCCTTTGCAATTCTCGGGACAGATTATTTTTGTCTAAAACTCATGGCGCTTTAGAGATGATGATGTCAACTCTACGATTTTTTTCGTGAGAATTTTTGTCAATTGGCTGAGATTCACCTAAACCGATGGCAGTCAATCGTTTTGTTGGCACTTTGCCACTATTAATCAAGAATGTCTTAATTGAATTTGCTCTTTTTTCGCTGAGTGCCTGATTAGTTTTCGCGTCTCCAAGTGAATCGCTATGACCTTCAATTCTTACAACATAGTTTTTGAATTCATCTTGTAACAATATAGATGCCAATTTCATAAAGGTTGGGAAAAACGCCTCATTTAAACGCGTGCTTGTGGTTGCAAATAGGTTGCCACTAATTCTAATGAGAACCCCTTCCTCACGGTCTATGACAACTGCTTTCGGAATTTGCTTTACTGTTTCAACCAGTGTCGTCTGGGCAGAATCCTGCTGTTTTGTTTTTTCAATAGCGCGTCGGAGGTAATCATGACTTTGCTGCGATGCATCAACAGCAGCTGAGTATTCCTTTTTTGCAAGTGCTGACTCGGCAGTTGCCAGTGCTGAAGTAGCCAATTCATATAGTTCTGGGGCAAACTGCGGCACTTTGGTCTGTGCTTGTTCTGCTATTGCTGCTTTGGCTGCTGCAACTGCTGCCTCCGCTTTTTTGATTCTTGCTGTAAGTTCCTCCTGTGCACGGCGACGATATTCGGCGACTTCAGAGATAGTAATCGCCTTGTCTACAATCTGTTCAATCCCTTTAGCAGTTTGCCGTGCTTCTCCATAACGATTTTCTTGGAACTCTTTTTTCGCCTTATCCAATTGGTTGCGTGATTGTTGGAATTGTTGTGTAGCGTGCGTGGCTGCATTTAGAGATTCTGCTCGCTCAAGTTTCAGCTGTGCGCGTTCTATAGCAATAGACGCTGCATTTTCCGCCGCTGCACGGACCTTCTGATATTGAATTGCCAGTTCATAAAGATTATTCGCTTGTGTCAGTGCGTCTGTTGCAACTTTTTCTGCGTCGGTGAATTCTTTTCGCTCCAAGTGTGATGTTGCTAACGCAATCGCTGATTGCACACGTTCATACTCTGGTGTCTCTATAATTTCAGGATAAGTCAGTTTTGCAATGGTTACATAGATTTCTGTTCCGGACATTGGCACGCGAATTTCCGTATGACGAAGCGCATCTTTTGTTTCCGTAAGATCCGTTGTGAGTGAACCAGCACGTTGATTTCCTGCCTCAATTTCTTTTAACTTTTGTTCAATTTCCATCGTTTTCATCTCATTGCGAATCTTTGCTATTTCTATTTCATATTCCTTTTCCGTTATCACCTCTTGGTACATCTGTTCCTGGATTGCAATGAGTTGTGCACGTGCTTGCTGCTGCTTTGCTTTATACAAAGCGATTTGTGCTACAAGTTCTGCTTGATATGCGAATTCCATGCTTTGCGCAATGTCTCCACGCTCCTGTGCTTGTTTGGCAAATCTCAGGAGCTTAACAGCGCGACTGTATTCATCGGTTGCGAGTTGTTCAGCATTGCGTTCAGCTGCACTGGAAATTGCCTTCTGCCCGTTCTGAAGTTGTGTATCAAGGAGAACACTATCAATTTCAACAGACACACATCCGTAGCTAATTAGACATCCTATTAATAGCAGCCATCCATAAATTCGCATCGGAACTTCCTTTATTTTTTCTGGGCGGCGAGTTCTGCTCTAAGTTTTTCAAGATTATTCAGAACTTCTTCCGTTGCTTGTTGTCGTAACTCTAATTCAGCTTGAGCCTCTTTAACCTGTGCTTCCTGCCGAATTGCCAATGACTTCTCTGTTGCAATTCGCGCATGAAGGTACGCACGCAATGCCAATCTATACGCGCGTTCTACATCACCTGACTGCAAGGAAGAGTCAGCATTGGTAAGCATCTCCTCTGCTGAGTTAATCTCGTTCACGGCTACATCGCGCGCGCCAACGTTTTCTGCAGCAGCGATACTTATCCGAGCGTTATCTGCGGTTTCAATTGCCAATTGTTCTATTTGCTTGCTACCGCATCCCAATACAGTAACTAATATTAGGAGCGAGATTAATCTTTTCACGCTAATTCCTCTTATTAAAGTTCAAGATATTACTTTATTGACTATCTAACACAATTTGACGCATAGTGCAATAAACAAAAAAGCCCCACACTCAGGTGAGGCTTTCTAAAAAACGCTCTAATACGCAGGACGTTCTGTGTAAACACTCACCTTACGGCGGTATTTGTCTTTTCGCTCAAACCAGACATATCCATTAATCTTTGAGAAGAGCGTATAATCCCTGCCAACGCCAACGTTACTGCCAGCATGTAAATGCGTGCCACGCTGTCGGACAAGGATGCTTCCTGCCGTAACATAGTGTCCTGAAAACCTTTTGACACCAAGCCGTTTTCCGATACTGTCACGACCATTACGAGTACTTCCGCCACCTTTTTTATGTGCCATCAGATTCAACCTCCTCACCGCTAATTGCGGTAATTTCCTCACCGCCAATTGCGGTAATTTTGATACGGGTAAATGATTGACGGTGCCCCAACTTACGCTTGTAACTTTTTCTGCGCTTAGACTTGAAAACAACGATCTTCTTTGCACGACCTTGATGAACCACCTCACCTGTAACTGACATGTTTTCAAGATAAGGGGTACCGGTTTGCAGTTGACCGTCTTCACCAGCAATCACTAAAACGGAGGGAAACGTTA
The DNA here is from genome assembly GCA_965219695.1 of Candidatus Poribacteria bacterium. Classification (GTDB taxonomy): domain Bacteria; phylum Poribacteria; class WGA-4E; order WGA-4E; family WGA-3G; genus MSPOR6. Next base: position 547,152 of record CBDCOJ010000032.1, read on the forward strand.
CCGTTTCACCAACAGCATTGTCTAACTTTTCCACATCTATGAGGCTTCCTACCTCAACACGATGCTGTTTCCCACCGCTTGCAAATACTGCATACATTTTGTTGTCGCTCCTTTTAGGTGTAGAAATTCTTTAAGAGTCAAATTGAATTCCTATTTATAATTTTTACCCAATTAAGTAAGATATATCTAAAATTGTGGGTCTTGGGCGCACCTACTCGCCCATGTTTGTAATTCAATTTACATGATGCCACATTTTACATCAAATGTCAAGTCTTTTTGAAGAGTTGAGATGTGTAGATATTTATCACACAAGTTTACCTTATGAAAAATGTTTACCTCTAATAGGTATGATCCCGAATCACAAATATTGGGTATCAATTGGTGCAAGTGTCGGGGCAGATTTTGGAGGGATGCGCTTTTATTCTAACGCGACTCCAAAATCCGCTTTGTGAAAAACCCCAGATAATTCCGAGAGCTGGACATACCCATAAGAAAATCACCTTTCCAATACGAGCAACAATAACAACTTTTTCCGCCAGAACTTCGTTGTCGGCGCCATATACTTCAAGTTCTTGTGCTACGCTGTAAAACTCCAATAAATCGCCATCAATACGTTCAACGATATAGAAACCTTCAAGAGTATTTAAATTGTCCGTAGTTGTGCAAAAGATAAACGGAATCGCGAAAAGCAATAACCACCCCACTACGATACAAAATACAAACCTAATAGAGAAAATTACCAAAAATACAAAAATTGATTTGAACTTTTGCGCGAACATGGTTTTAGATTCCATGGCTGAAGCGAATAGAGGGTTACCAAACTTCAGAGGCTTTTCACACTAATCTTTTTGAAGGGGTATAAGTCCCCTTTATAAAATAAGATGTAATACAAACCACGTATTTTAATGCCAAATTTGCGTGAATTAGACATTAATCTAAAAACAGCTCTTCACCGTTTGCAGCAAAGATTCGATAATCTTCAAGATGTAAGTCTGCGTCAGACTCAAGAATCAATTCCAATTTCAGTGTTCGTTTAAGTTCTCGGAATTTGGCAGACATCTGCGCGTTAAGATGCGAAATAATGTGATCATTCGCTATAATTCGTAGTTTGGATTGCCGAGTTTGGTTATATGCCCTTTTTATTGCTCTGAACAGTCCGATTACAACAGTTTCAATTGATAAAATGGTCCCGTGTCCTTCGCAATAAGGACACTGTTCCGTTAACAAAGTAGATAGACTCGCCCGCGTCCGCTGGCGAGTCATTTCTACTAATCCTAAGTCAGAGAAGTGGAGGATATTCGTGCGTGCTTTATCTTTGCTTAATGCCTCTCGGAGCATTTTGAAAACCTGCTTCCGATGCGTTGGTTCATCCATGTCGATAAAGTCAACAACGATAATACCTCCTAAATCCCGCAACTGAATTTGTCTGACCACTTCATCAACTGCTTCAAGATTTGCACTCAGAATTGTGTTATCCGGATCAGATTTACCAACAAACTGTCCCGTGTTGACATCAATTGAAACCATCGCTTCTGTTTGTTGGATGATAATGTGTCCACCACACTTGAGCCAAATTTTTTCGCCAAGTGCTTGTTGCAATTCTTCTTCCACGCCATAAGCCTTAAAAAGGGTTGTGTCTTCATTGTAAAGCGTTATTCGATCAACCATGCTTGGCATTACAGAGGTGACATAATCAACTGTTTCTTTATAACCAGATTGTGAATCGATCAGAAGTTGTTTAACATCTTTGGTAAGCATATCCCGTACAATCCGATTCGTGAAACTCACGTCTCTACTAACTAAACTCGGTGCGGTTTTTCGTTTTGCCCGTTCCCGTGCTTGTTTCCACTGATTGATTAAGTATCGGATTTCTGCCGTAAATTCTTCTTCACTCAAACCTTCAGCAGCAGTCCGAATAATAAAGCCACCTTCAACGTCTGCCTTCAATTTTTGTGCTAAGTCGCGTAATCGGTCACGCTCACTTTCAGATTCGATTCGCCGTGAAACTCCGATTGTAGAAGAATTCGGCAGATAAACAACATAACGACCGGGCAAGGTGATATTGCTTGTCACACGCGCCCCCTTACTACCTATCGGTTCCTTCCCAACTTGCACAAGAAGTTCCTGATTCTTTGAAATCAGATCAGTTATAAGATATGGGAAACCTCTGCCGCCACGAGCCTTGTTTGATGGTGTTGCCTGCATATCTAAAGTTGGCAACCCATCATCCGAACTTCCGTTTTCAGAATTACTGTTGTATTTCAGATCTGAGATGTGTAGGAATGCATGTCGATCTAAACCGATATCAACAAAAGCAACTTGCATACCCGGTAGCACATTTTCAACACGGCCTTTATATAGATTATTTAAAACAGGTTTTACTGCTTTTCGCTCAATATAAATTTCATTTAATATTCCTTTCTCAAGGACTGCACAACGTGTTTCGTACTCATCATCAGAAATAAGTATCTCCTTCTCCATTATTTGCGTTTCCTCCTATCATGTCTTTTTAGTAAAAGTAGTAAAAAGACATCTCGGCAGCTAATTCAATCATCTTAAAAGCGGCAGTCTTATAAAAAATGACACGACAACTCAATTTCAATGAAATGAGGGATATAGTACATATTCAACCCTCAGAGCAAGAGTGTCACTGGTGTAATGAAAAGTGTAAAATAATTTACCATAGTCTTTCTACTGCCTAAAAGATCAGTTCAGATTGGGTGCTAATGCGTTTCAATGATTATCAATTCCTTGGTGCTAACGTCACTACTGGCGTTATGAGTTCTCCCATTGAAATGCCACCATGTTGGAATCCTCCCTGAAACTGTCGCTTATATTTATAAAAGTCGTTTGGATAGACGAAGTAATAATCGTCTTTAGCGATAATATAATCCTTGCTCACACTTTCGGCGGGTAGCTGATATACCTGTGGGTTTGGAATGTATATGGCTTGATTATCATCGCAAACTAAATTGTTCCCAATTTTAAAGCGGAGGCTTGTGCTGGTATCACGATTCCCATAAGCGCGAGTTGCTCGGTTGCAGAACTCTGAACCGTGATCAGTGGTAAGCACAACGTGAACACCTTGCTCAGCTATAAGACGTAGAATATCAAACAGTGCCGAATGTGCGAACCAAGACCGGGCTAATGCTCGAAAAGCAGGTTCATCTGGTGCAAGTTGTTGCAAAACTTCCGATTGTGAACGTTGATGCGTCAATATATCTATGAAGTTAACAACTAACGCAGATAAACTAACTCGTGTTGCCGCTGCAACCCGCTTTTTATATTCACTTCCTCCGCGCAGATCAAATATCTTGAAATATTGGACCCCAGGCTTGATCCTGATTCCGTTTCTTTTTAAGTATTCTTCAAGCAGTTGCCGTTCGAATTGATTTGTGCTACTGCCATCATCCGATTTCTCTTGCCAATATTGTGGGTAATCTTTCGCTAATTCTGCTGGAAACAACCCACTAAATAGTGCGTTCCGAGAGTACATTGTCGCACTCGGCAAAATAGAAAAACTATACTTTAGATCAATGGAGAAATAAGGATACAACAGTGGCTCTACCGCCATCCAATGGTCGAGTCGGAAACAGTCTACAACAATAAAGTAGACAGGCGTTTTTGCTTGAAGCAGTGGCATCACATGTTGGTCTAATACGTCAACTGACAATGGGGGTCTATCTTGGCTTCCGTTAACCCATTCAGGATAATTTGCTTGCACAAAATCTGAAAATTCGGCATTACACTCTTTTTTTTGTTCAAAGTGCGTCTCTTCTAAACCCTTTTCTGCCAACTGATCGGAAAGCAAATCCCATTCCAATAATTTAACGTAGATATCAATCCAGTCTTGCCAACTTGGTTGTGATGCCTTTAGTGTATTGATCGTATTAAAGTCATTGGTATAACGACCCGGTATTTGGGTTTCCACAATCTGCTTCTGTTCAAGGACCCGTTTGAGGGTAGAAGCAATTTGTGCAACACCAATAGGCTTTACCAAAAAATCCGTCACCTGTTTTCCAAGGGCGACGTCAACAAATTTTTCTTCACTGGACTGTGTTACGAGAATAACGGGGATTTGTGGATTGATTGTTCGGATTGCATCTAATGTCGCCATCCCATCTTTTCCTGGCATCACTTGGTCAAGTAGGATCGCATCGTATTGCGTATCGGTCTGTTTTAAGAGTTCAATCCCATCTTCACCATTCGTGGCAGGTACAACATCATATCCACGGGTTTCAAGGAAACGTCTATGCGGCAGTAATGCCTCTATTTCATCATCTATCCATAAGATTTTTTGCATCTTTTTTGGCATTTCTACTCCTTTGAAACCCTCTAAGAGGTAGTACACGGTAACCGAATTTCAAAAGTTGTACCAGCAGGACTACTTTCGACTAAACGGATACTTCCGTGATGGTAATCCCTAACGATTCGTTGAACTATTGTCAATCCAAGTCCCCATCCATGCGTTTTAGTTGTCATACCCGGTTCAAAAATTGATCGTTGCTTTTCACTTGGAATACCGCTGCCGTTATCTGAATATCGGATTACAACATGTTTTTGGCGGTCATCATAGAGAGGTTCAATTTCAATATGCCCCACTTCTTTATGCATGGCATCCAGCGAATTGCGAATCAGATTCTCAAAAACCCACTGTAACAGATGTGCATTTGCAGAAATTATGGGGACATTATGAGGTGTAACACTTATATCAATATTTCGACTAATTTGAGGTAGTCGCTTCTCAAAATATGTGAGTACCTCCTTAAGTACCTCTTCAAGATTAACCTCAGTTTTCGTTGGTTCCGTGCCGATCATTCCGAATCGGGTAGTTGTTTTCTGCAGCCGCTCTAAGTCGCTCTGCATGTTTGTTGAAAGCTCAGCAAGTACTTTATCTCCGGTTTCTTGGCTTCGTTCATCTAACAACTCGGTCCACGCTAATAATGCAGAAATTGGGGTGCCAAGTTGATGTGCGGTTTCTTTTGCTAATCCGCCCCAAATTGCTGCATGTTCATAAGATTTTATCCGCCGATAGATAAGAATAGAGCCAAACGCGAAGAAGGGCAAAACAATAGATAACACAATAGGCGTTATTAATAACCCGTAGAACGATTTTATTTCATAATAAAAGTAACCCTCTTGCCAATCGGGTTCTGTTTGAAGTGTAACGAATGCGGGTGTATTTTGAACGAAGATTTTTGCGCGTTCTTTCTCCTCCGGTGTCGCATTCTCGGTGGTAATGACATCCTTCCACATCTGCCATTTCTGAGGATTCTTTTCAGTGTCAGTAAATGCATAAGGAAGTTGTGCCAATTCACTTGGTGCTGCATACCCGTGATATAAATACCCCATAATCTGTATATCTTCTTTAAGGAACGGTATTTTGCGCCGCTGATTCTTACTTTTCATCCGTTCCAATGTTGAAATTAGCAAGTCTTGATCATCTTGTGTTAACGAAACAGTGTCACTTTCGTTGACTTTCTCATCTAAATTAGTGTCAATTCCTTGCGAAATTTCCACATTTCCATCGGCATCAGTGATAATAAAGGAAAACCTCCGTGATCGTCCCTCAGCGTAAAGTTCTTGTCTCATTACCTTTAGTAACCGTTCTTGTAGGTCGCGGTCTTCAATGCTTGGCAATTCAGCGGCAAGGTTAACAAAGATTTCTATCTGAGCCTCTATATCAGCATTCAAATGAGAAATTTGGCGCGTATAATACGCAAATACAAAAATCAATATTAAGACACCGACACCGAAATAGATGAGCATTAACCCGCCAGTCGGATAAGTAGATGTTATGCTACGATTCCACCTCGCCATGACGACCCCTGGGCAAATTTATTATGCTTTAAACATATCGGCATATTAATATTATATCCTATCTGAACTGATTTTTCAAGGGTATTTAGTTTTCATATTCTCAATCCTTGTTCAATATCTCTCTTCTGTAGGAGCGATCTCTTCCTAAAGAAAATTTTACTTACATTATCCAAGACAATATATGTAGTGACTTATATGAGTCAACTTTCTTTCATATTCTTCGTTTTTCTTATCAGGCACATTCCAATTAGCGTAAACCGATATTCTGCATTTGACGCTTGACATCCTACTCTGTGCAGGATACAATGAATCAGAACTTAGCCATTTAAGAACCTGCGTAAGATGGGAGAAGTAATGTTCAAAGCAATTACATTTGATTTTTGGCAAACGCTTTATGCAGATACGCTTGAAAACTGGCAGAAACGTCAGGCTATCCGTGTGGATAATTGTCATAAGTATTTGAGTGACCAAGGTTATTCTTGTAAGGTGTCTGATATAGAAAATGGAATGGATGACGCTTATAACGTGGCGATGTCTCGGTGGCATCAACACAGAGGTGTATCCGTAGAAACGTGCATGATGAAGTTTGCTGAAACGCTTGAACTTTCACTTGATGACACAGAAATTGCTTCTCTGATTGTGTGTCTCGGCGATGCCTTTTTAGCGTCTCCACCTATTCTCATATCGCATATTAAGCCAGTGCTGGCGAGACTCAGTAAAAATTATCCGCTGGGAATTATATCGGACTCGGCACTGACACCGGGAAGTTATGTGCGGCAACAAATGGAACGTGACGAAATTTTTCAGTATTTTTCGGCATTCACGTTTTCCGATGAAACAGAGCGGACAAAACCTGAAGTCGTGCAATTCAATTCTACCCTGAAGCAGCTAAACGCTAAACCGGAAAATGCAGTGCATATTGGAGATATCGTGCGAACAGATATTGTGGGCGCGAAAGACGCTGGCATGAAAGCGATTCGGTTCGCAGGATTCAATAAAACAGAAACAGATGATACACTCAGCGATGCAGTGATAGATGACTATAGACAATTGGAAGATACTATCGCTGAGCTTTCAAAATAAACACAATGGAGGTAAACTATGAAAAATGTATTAGTCACAGGTGGAACCGGTTTCATCGGAAGTAAAGTCTGTGATGCCCTCCACGAAAAAGACTATGCGGTGCAGGTTATGTCTCGTGACCCTGCACGCGCCAAAACTAAATTACAATCCGTCCAAGAAATCTACGCTTGGAATCCCGAAACAGAACAACTGCCTTCAGAAGCAATATCAGATGTGCAAGCAGTGATTCACCTTGCAGGTGAATCAATAGCTGGGAGGTGGAACGCTAAGAAAAAACAAAGGATACGGGACAGTCGTATCCTATCTACCCGAAACCTTGTCGCTTCCTTTGCTGATACCGATACTAAACCCGATGTGCTTGTTTGTGCTTCAGCAATCGGTCTCTATGGCGGCAGCGGAGACGAAAGTTGGACAGAGGAATCACCCGCAGGCACTGACTTTCTGGCAGAAGTTTGCCAAGAATGGGAAGCGGAATCATATAAAGCGAGTGAGTATGGTATACGCGTTGTTTCGGTCCGTATTGGACTTGTGCTTGGTTTAGGTGGTGGACTTTTAGAGCAGGTGCTTCCACCCTTTAGAATAGGAGCTGGTGGTAAACTCGGAAGTGGAAACCAATGGATGTCTTGGATTCACGTTGATGATGTAGTCGGTATTGTGATGCACGCTTTGGAAAATGAAAACATTAGCGGTGCGTTGAATGCAACAGCGCCTACTCCTGTCAGAAACATTGAGTTCACGAAAACGCTTGGTGCAGTTCTCCGAAAGCCTGCGATTTTTCCAGTCCCCGCGTTCGGATTAAAGTTAATAATGGGTGAGTTCGCTGACTTTGTTGTGCTGAGCCAGAACGTTCTCCCTGAAAAAACAGAGGCAAGCGGATACAAATTTCAGTATCGCACACTTGAATCTGCCCTCAAGGGTTTACTGTTATAGGCGGATTTCAATAACAAACAATGAAAATTCGCGATGTTTTGCTTTCTGAATACGGAAAAGCCTCAAGTGTTCCATCTCCAGTGAACCGAATGATGACCGATTTTGCTATCGGTTTTCGAGATGGATACGATATTAACCTTGGCGTGGGGTATGTCAACGAAAACACAATTCCACGCCAACAAATTCAGACCGCTTGCGAAGCAGTTCTCTCACATCCCGAAAAGTACCGCGCTTCCCTCAATTATGGTGGCGCACAAGGCTCTCCAAACCTGATTGAGTCAATCAGAAATTTCCACCTTGACAACCGAATTGGCGGCATAACAGAAGATACCTTTAATACAAGGGATATTGTTATCGGTGCTAACGGTGCGACCAGTTTGTTGGAAAGCATCACACATCTGCTCCCTGCCGGCATTGTGGTAACAGCCGATCCGATGTATTATATCTATTGTAACGATCTTGAAAGGAAAGGCTTCACCGTTGTTGCAATACCAGAGGACAATCAGGGACTTCAAACTGATATTTTGAAGGCAAAACTAAAGACGTTGGGAAGTGCAAAAGAGACTATCCAGTTTTTCTATGTTGTGACGGTTAACAACCCAAGTTGCACTATCCTTTCAAATCGTCGAAAAAGGGAACTTGTTGAGATTGTAACCGAATTTTCACACGAAGTCGGACGAAAAATCCCGCTCTTTTTTGATAACGCCTACCGCGATCTTGTGCATGATAATACCGTTGAACCACTGGAATCTGCGTTATGCTACGATGAACTCGGTATTGTATATGAGATCGGTACGTTATCAAAGATTCTCGCTCCTGGCTTACGTATCGGTTACCTCATCGGTTCAAAGGGAGCGTTCCTTGATAGCATCATCCAACGTACCAGCGACATCGGTTTCAGCGCACCGCTTATCAATCAAGAAATAGCAAGTTACCTGCTTGACAACGGTATTGAGACACAAATTGAGAAGGTCAATAATGGATATAAGGAGAAGGCGAAACAGGTCAAGGGATGGATAGAAGAATTGCTTGATGATAACGTTCAAACTTGTAGCGGTGGGGGTGCGGGATTCTACTATTACCTGACACTTGTGAACATCACAACCGATTCAAACTCCGATTTCTTCAAATTTTTAACGCGAACAACCGGACAGAAAGATATAGATGGACCTCCACGTAATCTACATCCCAAAGTGATTTACATTCCCGGTGAATACTGCGTCCATCCGAGCGGCGAAATGGTTGACATCGGGAAAAGACAGTTCCGTATCTCTTATGGATTTGAGGATCTGCCGCAGATACACGCTGCGTTGAAATATATGAAAGATGCGATAGACTATAGCCATGAGAAATTGCGGTTTCGGTAAACTTGATTTGTTGTATGAACCAGGATCTATAGTTTACGGGATTTTCAGGATTTCAGAAGGCTTGACTTTTATAAAAAAATAAAGTATCCTTTCAGAAGGAGGTATGAGGTGGCTGATATACTCAATATTCCAAAGTTAGGTAGACTTGAAATTGTAGAAATCTATGACTACTACGATCAACCTGTACTATTCTCTTGCAAAAATACAGTAAGCGATTTTTATCTTGTTGTTGCCGCGGATGAAAACGACCAATATGAAACTTGGCTCTATGCGAAAGTTTCCGTTGACCGTCTCAATCTCATACAATCTGACACAATTGACCTACATGATGCATTTGCGGATACTGAAGATGGTTCTGTACTTCAAGTTAAGTTTCTATACGACGAAACCCCTCCTCTGACTGAATTCGTCAAATCAAATCAAATATCTGAGGAAATGCTTCCAATGTCCGGTGAATACCTTGATCTTAAACCTAAAGAAATGCCGTTATCATTCACTATCACTGGTGCCTTGATAGGTGTCTTACTAAGATCCAAAACATTTGAAATTGAAACTGTAGAAAAAACCTATACCGGATACATTACAGATGAAGCCTTTGAGACTGTGAAAAACGCGACATTGAGTAGAGAATACACTGCAGAAATTCAAGAAGTCATCCCAAGAAGTGGATCTACAGATAAAAACATCAATCCAACATACATTCTCTTGAGTCTTAGGTGATAATCAAAGAGACACAATGAATTCTGCGTTTACAAACGCGGTGTATTGTAAATCGGCTTATATGGGTTCTGGCAATTTTGAAATAGAATGAGAAAGGAAGAAAAAAATGCGATTGAAAGATAAAGTTTTGTTAATCGGTGGTGCAGGCTCAAACATGAGTCGGGCATCAGCCTTACTTTTTGCACAAGAAGGTGCGAAGGTGGCACTTGCCGCACGCACAACAGAGAAGATGGAAGAGACAGCGGAACGTATCCGCGCGAACGGTGGCGACGTGTTGACGCATCAAACCGATTTGACGGATGCCGCACAAGCGGAATCTCTTATTGATGCTGCAGTTGCGGAATTTGGTGGTATTGACTGTTTTATCCACGCTGCGGGAGGGTATTTCTCAACTGAACACGATATTACTGCCATGGATCCTGAGTATTGGGAAGGTGCGCTGCAAAACAACTTACGAACACTTTTCAACCCTGTCCGCTGTCTTGTACCGATTTTAGAGAAACAGGGTGGTGGATGTATTATCACTATATCAGCAGGTGAGCGAGTGCGGCAAGATGCGAACGCTGCTTACGCTGCAGCAAAATCGGGAATGGTGGCAACAGCAAAAAACCTTGCCAAAGAGTTGTATGATAAAAACATCCGTGTCCATGCGTTATGTCCGGGGATAATCTGGGACCCGTTGCCAGAAGGAAAAATCGCTCCAGTCACAACGCAATTAGAACGTCTTGGTAATCCGATTGATATAGCGTATGCTGCGCTGTGGTTATGTTCAGACGAAGCGGCGTGGGTTACAGGATTGGAGTTGACGATTGATGGTGGTGATTCGTTGTTCATTGATTCGCCAATTCGGCGGGAGGTTTTGGCTTAGCGGAGTTTTTACATGTTTTTAGTGATTGGTGTTCGTTAACAACTTACCTTCGGCTATCGGCAGGTAAATAATATGTTCGAGATGCAAAGGGAACTTAGCAACTACAAGTTCTTTTTTTACTAACTATTGCGCTGATAGCCTTTTTGTTTGAAAAACTTCGTGCAGGGTGTTAAAATAGTGTGAAAAGAAATAAGATATATTGAGAAATGAGACATACAGCAATAATTGAACTTGCAAATAACGATAGACTCAACTTAGTAAGATCAGGTTTTATGAATCCTGAAGAAGTATGTAGAATTACCGTACTAAAATAGGTAAACCGAGGGAAATATGAGGAGCGTTTTTTGTATTTTGATCATAGTGTTTATGTGTCTGATAAGCACAATAGGCGTATGTGACTTAACACCTACAGAGGTGGGACAACAAGATGCTCAACAAGATGTTCCCCGTCCGAAATGGTTTTTAGCAGGATGTATTAGTGGTGGTTTTTTCTTATGGCTTATCAGTGATAATTCTGTGGCGCGCGATGCGAAAAAACCACCAGAGGTTGACATTAATAATGTCCCACACTTGCTCGGAAAACCACCTGAATATGTTGAGAAATATGTTACATCTTACCAAGCGGAATCGGTGCGTATAAGTTCTCAATGGGCGGAATATGGTCGGATGACAGGCAGCGGAATAACAATAGCGGCTATCCTTGGTTATATGATTAGCAAAAGTTTTTAAGTAGAAATTAGGTGAGTTTCGAACGCCTATTTTTAATAGGCATAGTCTAAATCAATGTTCTACCTAACACGGCAATCCGCCTTTGAGGCATCCCATTACAATCGGATTCCCGAATTGAGCGATGCCGAAAACTTTGAACTGTTCGGTGCCGCAGCAAATCCAAATAGCCACGGACACAACTACGTGCTTGAAGTGATGGTCAAAGGGGATGTAGATGCCGATGATGGAATGGTCATCAATTTAACGACGTTAGATGCGTTGTTGAAAACAGAAGTGCTTTCGAATTATGATCATAAGCACCTGAACAAACAACATCCTGTGTTCAGCAAAAATCCACTACTACAACCGACATGTGAAAACATCACAATTGAAATATGGCGACGACTCGCTCCCTCTTTCCCCGATGGATTGCTCCATCGGGTTCGGCTCTATGAAAGTTCTACGCGATTTGCCGACTATTACGGAGATGATATCATGGTTTATCTTACTAAGGTTTATGAGTTCAGTGCAGCGCATCGTCTACACAGCCATGCACTTAGTGATGAAGAAAACCGAGACATCTTCGGGAAGTGCAATAATCCTGCTGGGCATGGGCACAACTACGTAATTGAAGTCACTGTAAAAGGTGACGTAGATGCAAAAACTGGACTGGTCGCGGGTTTGAATCTGCTTGACGAAGTAGTCGAAAAACAGGTCTATGCACGCTTTGATTACAAACACCTCAATCTTGATACGCCGGAATTTGAGAAACTTAATCCGACATCTGAAAACTTTGTAAAGGTACTTTGGGATGTGTTGGAACCGAATTTACAACCGGTGGTTTTACACCGTCTCCGCTTGCGAGAAACACCCAAAAATCATTTTGATTACTATGGAGAATCTTCTTAATTTATGAATACTGAACAAGAAAGTGAAGCTGATCATAAGCCTGAATTGTTAGAGTCTCTTTTCGGACAGATTATTGAAAATATAGGTGAAGACCCGAACCGTCAAGGTTTGGTAAAAACACCACTCCGTGCTGCAAAAGCATTAGAATTTCTTACGAGCGGCTATCATCAGGATGTTAATAAGATATTAAACGAAGCTATCTTTGACGAGAATTGTGACGACATGGTTATCGTCAAGGATATTGAATTTTTTAGTCTCTGTGAGCACCATATCCTCCCGTTTTGGGGAAAGTGTCATGTAGGCTATCTTCCACTGAATCGGGTTATTGGTCTTAGTAAGATTCCGAGAATTGTGGATATGTTCTCTCGACGCTTGCAGGTTCAAGAACGCTTAACACGCGAAATTGCCGAAGCATTGGAGGCAGCATTGAATCCAGGAGGCGTTGCAGTCGTAATGGAGGCACAACACATGTGCATGATGGCGCGTGGTGTAGAAAAGCAAGCCTCAAAGATGACAACAAACGCTATGCGGGGCGCATTTCGGGAAGATAGTTCTACGCGCGCTGAGTTTCTTAGATGCGTCCAAGTTTCTTAAAGGTAGTAGGTCACTCCGCCAAATGCTATAGGCGCATTTGGCGTTAATTTGGTGTGCCGTCCACCCTTTCTCTGTAAAAAATAAATGTCCACACAAAACAAGACTAACGAATTACAAACAAATAGTCTCAAAGGAAAAGTAGCGGTTGTCACTGGTGCGTCAAAAGGCATCGGCAAAGCAATAGCAGGTGCCTTAGCAGATGCCGGAGCAAAGGTAGTCCTCGCTGCCCGTACACCTAAGACCGTAGAGCAAGCCGCAAGCAATATTAGAGAGACAGGCGCGGATGCAATCGCAGTCCCGACTGATGTCACAGACGTTGACGCTGTGCAAAACCTCATCCAACGCACATTGGATACCTATCAAAACTTGGATATATTGATAAACAATGCAGGAAGCGGTAAATTTGGAACTGTTGCTGATTTTGATCCGTCAGATTGGGATAACGTCATCAATTCCAATTTGAAGGGTGTTTACCTCTGTGCAAAATATGCGCTTCCGCATCTATTGGCACAAGGTGGCGGACAAATTATTAACGTGCTTTCTATCGCAGCGAAGGTCGCTTTTCCCGCTTCAAGCGCATATTGTGCAGCAAAAGCAGGCGCGCTTGCTTTTACAAAGGTATTGGCTGCTGAAGTGCGGGACAAAAACATACGAGTGACAGCAGTGCTACCCGGTTCCGTTGAAACACCTTTTTGGGATGATATTCCACAACATCCCGATTTTGAAAAGATGCTCAAACCGGAGCACGTAGCAAACGCTGTTCTGTCCGTATGCCAGCAACCGACTGGCATGGTAACCGAAGAAATCGTTGTTATGCCTCCGCTCGGTATTTTATAGATATTCCATATTCAGGTATCGGTAAAAAGAAGTTCTCCTTCTAAAACCGATAACTATTTTGTTTATAGTGGTTGCTTAAGCATTTTTAATACAGGCTTGCAAAGCTCCAAACAAAACTAAAAGTAGGTTATGAAAAAGCTTAAATTTATATCAATATTACTTTTTGCTCTATGTTTCATCAATAATAATAATGTTGCTCCAGAAGAGGAATGGATGCCAGACCCTCACTTACGGCAGGCTGTTCGTGAAGAACTCGAAATCCCTGATGAGATACCTATACATCCCGGAGACATGCCAGGATTACATAATCTTTTCGTAATAGAAATAGAACACGATATTAGGAGTTTAAAAGGGCTTGAGTATGCGGTGAATCTTAAAGTCTTGGTTATCGACAGAAGTCAAGCCTCAGATTTAACGCCACTTGCGGGGCTTGAGAACTTAGTATCCTTGTCTGTTGTTAGAAGTGAAGTCTCAGATTTAACACCTCTGGCGGGGCTCAAGAATTTACGGGTCTTAAAGTTGGGTAAAAATCATCGCATTTCGGATATAACACCCCTCGCAGGACTGGTGAATTTAGAACGGTTGCACTTGAACGACAATAAGATTTCAGATCTCACACCCCTCACAGGACTGGTGAATTTAGAACGGTTGCACTTGAACGACAATAAGATTTCAGATCTCACACCCCTCACAGGACTGGTGAATTTAAGATGGTTGCACTTGGAATACAATCAAATTTCAGACCTAACCCCGATAAGAAACCTAACCAAACTCGAGCAGTTGACAATAATAGGCAATCCTATTGACTATACAGAATTGGGAAATCTACCAGCAGAATTGCGCCAGTGCCTGGTGGATGCCTCCCCGTATAAAGCCCCCATTGCAGAACGCATCCAAAACAGAGTCTATCCTTCTATCGGGGTGAGAGACTACGTACTTGCGACGCGTGGTCAACGCACTATGGAAATTTTCACGAGGTTTGACTTGGTTTTTGGAGCTCTCCCTTTTATTCCCCTTAGAGAATGGACAACAAGATGGCTAACAGCATGGGGATTTCCGCCTGTCGTCAAAAACTTATCCACACGTGTGGGACATATAGATGAAATGATAGAAATACACACCGAAGTCCTTCAACGAAATCCTAATATGATTTTGCTTATAGGTCTGGATTTTCAGAATGGACTTTTTGAAAGGTATGGTGAAGATTGGGAGGGGTGGCTACGCGATAAAGAGGGAAATCGTCTAACATCCCGTTGGCGCACGTATACCGGGGAAGAAGACTGGGATAATCTTATCGACTTCACGAAGCCTGTCGTCATAGAACAAATTGTGCAACAGGCAAAATCGATTAGCGAGTGCGGACTCTATGATGGTATCTGGCTCGATCATTGGGGCGAAGGGAAAAGACTACAAGGAGTCTACACCGCAGAAGAAGAATATATTGCGAAGGACACAATCCTCCAACGCATCCGCGAAGTTGTTCCCGATGACTTTT
The DNA here is from genome assembly GCA_965219695.1 of Candidatus Poribacteria bacterium. Taxonomy (GTDB): domain Bacteria; phylum Poribacteria; class WGA-4E; order WGA-4E; family WGA-3G; genus MSPOR6. The sequence continues at coordinate 562,483 of CBDCOJ010000032.1, forward strand.
TTATACTCGTTAACAACAACCGCCGTAAACTGCAGCCTCGCTGGGCACCCTATGTCAACGGTATCTATATGGAATCAGGACGCGATTTTTTGGAGACTAGGCCGGATGGACCTGACGGCTATACCTTTGCTGGGATCCGTGACATAGAAGAGGCACTTTTGTGGAATGAAACGAAACTGAGGAAACCGACATTAAATCTTTTAGAGGGTGAAGTGTCATATACCAAAGCGATTGACGATCCCGAAGTAAAGCAAATCGTCAGGTTTTTCACGACAATGGCACTCACACATTCCAACGCATCGGTTTTTATGCTCCATTATGATGATTTTTACTGGTACCGCTTCTATGATGCCCCTTTGGGGCAACCGATTGGTGGCGATGAAACTAAAGGCATTCTCTACGAAACCCCGAAAGGTGAGGCCATTGATGGAATGTTCATCCGGGAGTTCACCAACGGCTGGGCGGTGTATAATCGGAGTGGTGCAGCACAGGAGATAGAACTTCCGCAGGAGGTTTCCGGCTGGTCGAGCGGTGTGGAGCATCAACGCCGGCATACGTTGGCGGATTTGGATGGCGAGATTTATTTAAAGGCTGAAACGGGGACATCTGCGGATGTCAATGGCGATGGCGTTGTGAATATCCAAGATTTGGTGATTGTTGCCAATGCCTTTGGCGGAGCAGAACCTGATATCAATGGCGATGGCGTTGTTAATATTCAGGATTTAGTGATTGTCGCAAACGCCTTTGGAGAAAATTAAATTGATGCTAATCTAATTGAACTCACGAATGACAAAGCAGTTAGGTATTGAATCTACCGAGCCGCCGCCGAATACGAATCTTCTTGATAGCCCGTGTATCGGCATCTAAAATAGTGATAACTGCATCGCCAAGTTCTAATTCTGTACCAGTTTCCGGAATTGTGCCGGTACGATCAAGAATATAACCAGCGATAGTCGTATAGTAATCCCTTTGAGGAATTGACAGTCCATAGTGTTCTTCCAACATCTCGATCTCGGTCCTGCCTTCACATTCAAGAATCTCGGGGGCAATTAAATGGATGGAATCAGGGTCGTCACGTTCATCATCAAATTCGCCAACGATTTCTTCAATAAGGTCTTCAACAGTCACAAGACCGACAATGCCACTGTATTCATCAACAGCAAATACCATCGTATGCTGTGTATTTTGAATTTCTTTCAAGAGAGCGTTAATATTTTTTGATTCAGGGACAACATGTATATCTGTACGGATAAACGGTTCGACCGTTTCAGGTCGGTTTTCAGCATAAATAACATCTAAAAGGTTAACAATTCCAACAATGTCGTAAATACGTTCATCGTATACAGGAATTCGCGAGTAGCCAGAATCTGCGGCAATTTGTAAAAAATCCTCACATGTTGTATTTTTTTCTATGGCGACGATATCAACGAGTGGCATCATGACTTGTCTAACAGTACGGTTTTGGAAGTTAAGTAGACGGTGAATCATTTGTCGTTGTTCTGTCAGCAGGTTGCCCGATCTTTCACCCATAGTTGCGAGTAATCGTAATTCTTCACGTTGGGCATCAGGACTGGGGGTGTTTGCACCTCTATCTATGATTCTGACGAGTATTTTTGTAACAGATTGCACAAAGTAAATTAGGGGGGCTAATACATATTCAGAAAATCGTAAAGGATAGGCATAGCGTAGTGAAAGCGCATCTGCTTTAACACGGAAAATCGTTTTCGGCAAAATTTCTCCGAAAATAAGTAGCAAAATGGTTACGTAAACGATAGAGATAATCCCTTGCAACTCATCTGAAACGGACAGTACTGTTTCAGTCAATCGATCACCGAATTGTGAAATTAGTACATTTGCGAGATTCGTTCCTACCAAGGTCAGCGCAAGCATCTTATCGGGAGATTCTACTAAACGGTGGATAATTTTTGCCTTTGAGTCGTTGGATTCAACAAGTTGGTTCATTCGGATTTTATTTACTGAAACGAGGGCAGTTTCTGAACCGGAGTAAAAAGCGGACAACACAAGGCATACAAGGACCGCAAATGCAAACAAGGATATGAGTATAGCAGTCTGTGTTGCTCCGCCAGCACCGATTAAAAAGAGGGATAATAAAAGTATTTTCAAGGGAACAGCAGCACCAACTATATTCCCATTGCCAGGTTCTTCGGGTATGGGAACTCGGATAAATAGGCTTGTGATTAGGTTGCCTTCTGTGGCGGTAATTTCAAATTCTATGCCGTTTTCGTCAACGTGAGTTTCACCAACAGAAGGAATATGTCCAAAAAGTCCGAGCGCGTAACCACCAATTGTATCTGCATCATCTTCTTGAATTTTAAGTTCAAATTGTTGGTTGAGTTCGCGAATGCTCATGCGTCCGGTTGTTTCTATCACCAATGGATCCTCTGAATGTTTTATATACTTAGGAGCAGAATCGTCTTTATCATGTTCATCAGCGATGTCTCCCACTACCTGCTCAACAATGTCTTCAGTCGTAACGATTCCAGAAATACCACCATATTCATCACGGAGGATCGCTATTTTGGTTTGCTCGCGTTGCAGTTGCAGCAGCAATATTCCGATTTTTCGAGTTTCAAGGACTAAAAAAGGTTCTCGGATTAGTGGCGCGTCAGGGGGAGCATTTGTAATTTTCGCCCGTTCTTCAAGAAATTCATCTATTGTAAGCGAATTTACCTCCGCACGGCGCCACTGTGGAAAATCTTTAACATAGAAAATACCACAGATTTTATCAATCTGTTCACGATAAACCGGAATGCGTGAAAACCCATATTCTTTTGCTTGTGTCAAGGTGTCTTGGATAGTGTTTGATGTTGGCACAGCGACAACTTCAGTTCTGGGAACCATAATTTCTTTCGCTTCAATCTCTCGCAATTGAAGGATATTACTTACGATTTCGCGTTCATCGGGGGGGAGTGTTTCCTCGTGATAGGTCTTAAAGAATTCTTGTAAATCTGTCGTAGTGAATTCTTCTTCAGATGGTGGATGTCCACCAAATATTGGGATAAGTTTGTCAATGATTTTTCGCAGTAGTGCGCGTAGAGGGGAAATGAAAATAGAAAATATCCACAAAGGTGGTGCGGTTATTTTGGCAAAGGACTCCGCATGCTTGATTGCGTAGGTTTTCGGTGTCATTTCACCGAATATCAGCATGAGAAGCACGCTAAGTGCTGTTGCAATAACAAACTGGGTAGCGTCAGATGATTGTGGGAGGGCTCTTTTCTCCACAAGTCCCAACATGACAATCGCGAACGTAACATTAACCAGGTTGTTTCCAAGAAGGACGGTAATAAATAAACGACGTGGATTGTCAACAAAATTGACAATTGCAGACGTTTTTCCCCGTTTAAGACGGATCTTTTCAATTTGCACTCGCGTTAGAGCGCATAAAGCCGTCTCAGACCCGGAAAAAAAGCCGGAAAGGATAAGTAAACCTACCAATCCAATCAAATAAGGCAGTAGTGGAACTTCCATTCTTTTGAGGGACGAATTTAATGGGATGTTCGTCCGAGGACATCTAACCTCAGTTTCTGGTGCTAAAATACAGTGTATTCGGCATTAAATATTACGTAATTTGTAATTAATTATAACATGTTAACACATTGAATGCAACAAAAAAATTGATTATATCAGAAGATTCAGATAAAATATGTAAACGCAATCAACTACCAAGCGGTACATAACCATTGAGAAACTAAATAAAATGAGGCAGTCTATGACAAAACTGGAACAGATGCAACGTATTGAGGCATGTGGTATTGTCGCTATAATTCGTGCCAACAGTTCAAATGAACTAATTGACGCGGCAGCGGCTATTCAAACTGGAGGCGTTGACGTTATTGAAATAACGATGACAACACCCGATGCGTTACGGGTGATCAGCGAGGTGTCAACCCGATTAGGCGATGCGGTCATAGTCGGTGTCGGATCGGTTCTGGATGCAGAGACAGCGCGTGCAGCAATGCTCGCTGGTGCTGAATTTGTCGTCAGTCCCGTTACGAAGTCAGACGTAATCGAAATCTGCAATCGGTATGGCAAAGTGGTTATACCGGGTGCATTCACGCCTACAGAAATCTTGTCAGCATGGGAAATAGGTGCTGATTATGTGAAAGTCTTCCCCGCAAGTGGAGTCGGTCCCTCCTACATTAAGGATATAAAAGCACCCCTTCCACAGATTCCACTTATTCCGACTGGCGGCATCAATGCGGAAAATGCAGCGGAATTCATCAATGCTGGTGCATCAGCATTAGGTGTCGGCAGTTCATTGGTTAGTAGTTCTCTCCTTGAATCTGGTGATTTTGTTTCGCTCACAGAAAGAGCAAAAAAAATGATCGCTGCTGTCAAATCAACCAGATGATTAATAAACAAAAATAGTGCTGTAAACGTCTCACAAGTAATTTAGTCTTAACTTGTGGTTAGATGTTCCTTTTTCCAATTATAGGAAATTTTAGAATTGACAATACACCTTTGATCTACGTTGCAAGTTTACAAATATGACAACCAATTCCTTAACAACTTTAATTCATATAACATACCACATTAATACTGTTTTTTACGTTGACAGTTGATTTTATTTTTGCTAATTTTTTAAACAGAGACAATAAACCCCACAGAGATTTATCCAAAACGAGACATAACTTAGCGAATAATCGTTATGAAGATTAACGAATTGATATTAGGTAAATATAGGTTGCTTGAGTACCTCAGCTCAGGCAGCTTTTCGTCTGTCTTTCGTGCCCGCGAAGAGATGACGAACCGTATTGTTGCGATCAAAGCTCTTTCCAAAGATGCGTATCCTGCAGATAGAATGCGGTATCTTCTTACCGAACTTGAAGCAATGTCAAATATATGGGGACACCCTAATATCGTTTCAATCCATACGGTTGAACCGGGCAAGGACAACTATATTGCCTGGATAGTGATGGAATATATTAAAGGCACTAACCTACATCAACTCGTTCAGCAGGGGGATTTAACTCTAAATGATGTTCTCAATATTGGTTTAGATATTTGCAACGGTTTAAAAGCTGCGCATGCACACAATATCTTACACCGCGATATTAAACCACAAAATATATTACTCACTCCTGAAAAAGAGGCGAAAATTGCGGATTTCAGTATCGCACGTATTTTTGGGGAATCAACCGAGTTCGCCGTAACCATGACCGGTACCCGACGCTACATGGCACCAGAACAACACTATGGGGCTTATGATTTTCGAGCTGATCTCTACGCTACAGGTTTAGTTCTTTATGAGGCACTCACAAAACAATTTCCTTTTTCTGGTGAAGCCGACGAAATTGATAAAAAGAAGGCTTCAGGTGAAATAGAGAACCTTGAAAATTGCCCAGAGGAATTCCGAAATTTTGCGATAAAAGCACTCCATCGAGATGTTGATAAACGGTACCAAACAGCAACTGAAATGTACAATGAACTTGACCGAATTCGCCGTTGGCAGTACGAACAACAAGCCTCTATCCTAATTGCAGAAAGCTCTAATTCCCCGGCAACCGAATTGGCAGGTGCACTTGAACGGTGCCGAAAGACCTTTCGATTACAAATTGATATTGCCGAGCAAATCAATCAGAACCTCTTCTTTGAAATGCGCAGTAAAGTCGAAAAGGAGAATAAAGAAAAGCTGAAAATTCAACTCATGCAGCACTATACTGAAGCGATTGAATGTGCACGCAACGGAGACACAGATGAAGCATTTCGCGAACTGCATAAAGCACATACCCTCTGTTTGCAGGATACAGAACTCGTTGCCCAAGCGGATGCACTGTTCAAGGAAACGAGTACAGCAGCACCGCTTTCAAATACTTTGGCAGTTCAAGATATTACTGCATTGGTTGAAAATCTCTCCGAAACAGAAAAATCAATTTTGCTTGATGCGTTGACTGTATCGGAAGTTCAGATTGAACCTGAAGTTGACTATAAAGAGCCTGAAGTTTATCCCGAAGAATTGGATATGCCTGTTGCACCCAAAACCCAGGTGCAACAGGCGGAAAATTACCGTGTCTTAATAGAAGAAGCGTCCCCTGAATTCCTATTAGATAAAGTCCACGAAGATGTTCAATACCCACATGAAGAAGAAGCTGCCTACATCTTTCAACAAGCACAAATTTTTACACAACAAGAAAACATACGCAGGTGTTACTCGCAATATAAAAGACTCGGTGCTTTTTACCACAGACATGCCAAACGATTTATTAGAATGGACGAGATAGAACTTGTTGCGAATTGTTATACACGTGCGCGGTTTGCTTATGCAGCAGCGAAAAAACAACGAGAGGCAAAAAGGAACGCAAGAAACGGTGCAGCGTACTATGTTCATCTGGCGCGTCAACTGGAATTACAGCGTTCATGGATAGAAGCAGGTAAATCTTATATTCTTGCCGCGGACAATTACCGTTTTGCACAACTGATTTTAGAAGTAGAAAAGTGTGAGTCTTCGGCAACTGTATGTTATTTCAATGCCGCTGAAAGTGCACATCTCATCGGAGATATCCAAACAGCGTACAATTACTATATGTCGATTATAACGATAGGTAAAAACCTTCCAAGTCCACCAAGAGCTGTGCATGAAGCGCAAAAATTGCTTGATGAAATTCGGAAAGGGAATTACGAATAAAGTTAATCTCTGAAGGAATTCGGCAATAGCATCAGAATGTGATTGTAGTGAATGAGAAAATAAGTTAGCATTTTCACCATGAGTATGTTTTGATGTGTATTGAAAGTTGTCATAAAAAACAAAGTCTATGGAGTCTAACTAATTCAGTTTCTTCAATATAGGTCAGATATAATGGAAACCTATGATATTCTTGCTATTGGTCGCAGCTCCATAGACCTGTACTCTAACGATGTCGGAAGTTCGTTTCCTGAGATTACAAGTTTCGGCGCGTTTGTCGGAGGATGCCCCACTAATATTAGTGTAGGGACGCGTCGTCTTGGACTAAAGTCAGCTCTGCTCACAGCAGTTGGTGATGATCCAGTCGGAGAATTCCTACTCAAGTTTTTGAATGATGAAGGCGTTGAAACGCATTTTATCGTCAATAAACCGGGGCACCGAACAAGTGCTGTTGTACTCGGAATTGAGCCACCTGATCGATTTCCACTCATCTATTACCGTGATAACTGTGCGGATATTGAACTTACCATTGATGACGTTATTGCTTCACCGATTGCTGAAAGTCGCTCCATCCTGATATCCGGAACAGGTCTCAGTAAAGAACCGAGTCGTAGTGCTACAATTTATGCTACGGAACAAGCAAAAGCGATGGAACGCATGGTGTTTCTGGATTTAGATTTTCGCGCAGACCAGTGGCATGATCCTCGCGCTTTTGGTGTAAGTGTTCGATCCGCCTTACACAACGTCAACATTGCTATCGGAACTGAAGAGGAGATAAAAGCAGCATCACTCACCGATATCTCACAGATGTCAATAGAACATTCCCAAATATCAAATCCGAATATTGAAGGGGACAGGGACTCTGCCATTGCAACCATTCTAAATGCTGGACCTGAGGCATTGGTAGTAAAACGCGGTAGCGATGGCGCAGACATCTATTTAAAACATGGAGAAGTCATCCATGCACCACCCTTTCCAGTTGAAATCTATAATACACTCGGCGCAGGCGATGCATTTGCAAGCGGTTTTATCTATGGCATACTAAACGGATGGGATTGGCGAAAATCCGCTCGACTTGGTAATGCGACTGGGGCAATTGTTGTGACACGGCACGGGTGCGCAAACTTTATGCCTACGATGGCAGAAGTCAACGCATTTGTAGAACAAAGAGGTGAACTATAATTTATTCTAAGCGACACAGAGATAAAGGATTATTAAAATGAAAACTCAAGAATTGACTATGGGACAAGCCATTGTCCAATTTCTCACGCAGCAATACGTTGAACGTGATGGAATTGAGAGGGCTTTTTTCGCAGGCATGTTCGGTATCTTCGGACACGGGAACGTAGCAGGAATTGGGCAAGCACTGCACCAATATTCCGATGTCTTCCGTTTTTATCAAACGCGTAATGAACAATCTATGGTGCATACTGCTGCCGCTTACGCCAAGATGTCTAACCGGCTCAGTGCCTTTGCTTGCACCACTTCTATCGGACCGGGGGCAACGAACATGCTCACTGGTGCTGCAGGGGCGACAATTAACAGACTACCTGTGCTTCTATTGCCGGGGGATATTTTCTCAACACGTTTGGTTGCTCCTGTTTTGCAGCAACTGGAATCTCCAGATTCACAAGACTTTTCTGTCAACGATTGTTTCAAACCGATTTCTCGTTACTGGGACCGTATCAATCGTCCCGAGCAGATAATTACTGCGTTGCCAGAAGCGATGCGTGTGCTTACCTCACAATCTGAAACAGGAACCGTGACATTAGCCTTGCCTCAAGATGTTCAAGCGGAAGCATTTCCTTATCCTGAACAACTCTTTGAAAAACGAGTCTATACCATTCCAAGACCGCGTGCTGATGTGAATCTGCTTAACCGTGCTGTAGAATGGATTTCAAATAGCGAAAGACCACTAATCATTGCTGGCGGTGGTGTTATCTACAGTGAGGCAACGGAGCAGTTAGCAAAATTTGCTGATCAAACCGGTATCCCTATCGGTGAGACCTTTGCTGGCAAAGGTTCGCTAAGGTATGATCACCCACAAAACCTTGGCGCAATCGGTGCTACTGGCACGCCCGGTGCCAATATCGCTGCGCGTGAAGCCGACTTAGTTATAGCCATCGGAACGCGATTGAGCGACTTTACGACTGCTTCTAAAACCGCTTTCCAAAATCCGAATGTTCGGTTTATCGCTATTAACATTGCAGAGTTTGATGCTGCGAAACACGCAGCCCTTCCGTTAGTTGCGGACGCTCGTGCCACGTTGTCTGAGTTATCAGATGCTATTGGCACCTATAGAATTAATGGCGATTACGCAACACAGATTGAAAATTACCGAGATGCGTGGGAAGAAGAAGTAGAAAGACTCTTCCGTCTTGACCATCGTCCCTTGCCCAGTCAAAGTGAAGTTATCGGGGTGGTTAATGAATTTTCGCGTCCCGAAGATGTTGTTGTCTGTGCTGCGGGAAGTTTGCCCGGTGATCTACATAAGTTGTGGCGCACGCGTAATCCGAAGCAGTTCCATCTGGAATACGGCTATTCCTGTATGGGATATGAAATCGCTGGAGGATTAGGTATTAAAATGGCTGATCCCACCCGCGATGTCTATGTGCTGGTTGGAGACGGTTCATATCTGATGTTAGCACAAGAAATCATTACCTCAATTCAGGAAGGCTATAAATTGATTATTGTGCTTATCAATAATGATGGACACAGCAGTATTGGTGGGTTATCGCAGGCAACAGGCGCACAAGGTTTTGCTACCCGATTCCGATACCGTGATGATAATACCGGCGAATTGAAGGGAAATATTTTACCCGTTGACCTTGCAGCGAATGCGGAAAGCCTCGGTGCAAACGTCATTGAAGCAACAACGACACAAAATTTAAAAGCCGCACTACAGGAAGCGCGTGAAAGTGACCGTACTACTGTTGTCAAGATTGATGTAGATTTTGACACAAGGGTTCCACAGTACGAATCGTGGTGGGATGTTCCTGTTGCGGAAGTTTCAGAGGTAGATTCTGCAAAACAAGCATATCAAGAGTATAAAGAAGCAAAGCAGAAAGAGCGATATTTCCTCGGATAGGTGCGGTTACAATCATAGATGTTAATTTAGAGTTTTTTGTTGGACTTCGCTTTACCCAACCTACACGTTAGTCGAAATTAAATTTCAAGGAGAATTTTACGTTTATGAAAGCATCAGAACTATTATCAAAACTTAAAGAGGGTGATGCCATTCCTTGCGGTAATTGCGATGGCACAATTCCTGCTGACGAGATGATGCGTTTTGTCTTTAAATTAGGAAAACTCGCGCCGCGCATGGAAAATGCAAATGTTGGCGACATCACTTGTGTTCAGTGCCAAGCAGACGACCCTGATATTAAGATTACACCGCGTGGTCCTGATGTCAAATTTACTCGTGGAGATTAGATTGACTCAAACAATTTCTGTTTTGTATACTTTTCTGATGAGGGATCCGTATGTCGGAACAAATTGTTGGTAGAAATCCCGTTATGGAAGCACTACGGAGTGGCGCGCGGCAGATAGAAAAAATCTTGATTGTTCAAGGCAGTGAACATTCTCGTCTCCGACAAATAATTGATGCTGCTGAGCGCAAAGGTATTCCCTATCAACGTTGTCCAAGACACCATCTGGATACCCTGCAGCCGAATCATCAAGGTGTGATCGCATATATCAGTGAGTTTCAGTATACAGAGCTGCCAACGCTTTTGAAAAAAATTGAGAACAATAAAGATGTACCTGCTCTCTTAATAATGTTAGATCAGATTCATGATCCAAGAAATTTAGGTGCGATTCTACGAACTGCCAACGCAACAAATACGGATGGGTTGCTAATCCCCAAAAACAACGCTGCTGAAATTACCGCAGCTGTCCATAAAGCAGCTGCGGGTAGCACAGAATGGACACCGATTACGAAGGTAACAAACCTTGCACAAACTATTGAAAAACTGAAGTCTGTTGGGATGTGGATCGTTGGCACTGCTGAGGACGCAGAACTTACATATAATTCTGCTGATTTTACAGTGCCGTTATGCATCGTTTTGGGCAACGAGGGAAAAGGAATTCGGAGGCTCGTCAAAGAGAAATGTGATTATCTCGTGCATCTACCTATGTTAGGTCAAATTCGTTCCTTAAACGTGTCTGTCACAGCAGGAGTGTTGTTATACGAAGTGCTTCGGCAACGTGGTGTTAAATAACGCCTTCCTCTTTTAAGCTATAGAAGATACCATCACCGATAATAATATGGTCTAATACTTTGATGCCGACATAGTTACCGGCTTCAATCAATTGTTTAGTAGCACGGATATCCTCTTGACTTGGCTGTGGATCGCCAGATGGGTGGTTATGAGCAAGAACAATGGAGTTAGCGGACTCCTCAATAGCGAATCGAAAAATCTCACGTGGATGAAAAACGCTGGCGTTTAACGTGCCTTCAAACACTGTATCTTCAGAAAGTAGTTTTTTGCCCCACTGAATCTCGTTATCGGAGTCTCCGGCAATGCCTTGCGTTGTAACGCCGCCTTTGGTGTCAAGACACATAACGCAAACCACTTCTTTTCGGAGGTCACGCATAAGCGGCATTAACATGTCAGCCACATCACTCGGAGAGCTAATCTTAACCCGGTCAGCATGGGAGCGAGCTAAACGCCTCCCCAATTCAAACGCGGCAACCAGTTGTGCAGCTTTGGCTGAACCAACACCTTTGATAGACTCGAATTGTTTCGGTCGGTTCTCTGCCATCCGCTTGAGATCGTTATTATATTCAGTCAGTATCTGTTCGCCGAGTTGAACAGCAGTCGTGCCTTTGAAACCGCTTTTGAGAATAAGTGCCAGCAGCTCTGAGGTTTTTAAATGTGAGGGGCCGTGTTTGTAAAGTCGTTCACGAGGGCGTTCATCTTTTGGAAGGTCTTTGATTCGTAATCTGTCAACGGAGTACATTTCGTTCCTTTCAATTTATTGATGGGCATTCTATCTTGATTTTAAGTATAGTTAATTTAACCTGCAAAGGCAAGTGAATTTGTCAGAACCTTAACGGTTTGAGGTCTATTCAGATTTTGAATCAACATCCTGATACAGAATTGTCTTAACTTCAGGATGCTTAGCCTTTTACAAATTGACAAAAAACCGTAAACATATATTCATCCAAATCGTTAACAAACTAAAACCGTTGAATACGTTTTGTAATTCCCTTGACAAAATAAATAAAAATTACATATAATAGAAACAGAATTAGGAGAAATGGCGTATAACTTAAAAACAGATAAGGGAGAAAAACATGGCAACTACGGTTCGCTACAAAGATGGTGTCACAATTTTGGAACCATCAGGTAAAATTATGGGTGCTGGGGTATCCGAACTGAGAGAAGTGATCACAGCAGAGGTAGATGCCTCCGATGTCCCGAAGATACTTATTGACTTTGAAAAGGTCAATATGATGGATAGTTCCGGTCTGGGAACACTGATGGGGGCACATGTCACTATTACTCGGCAGGGTGGTAGGGTCGGCGTTCTCAATGTCGGAAAAAATATCAAAAACTTAATTGTGCGGAGTCGGCTTGCAAGTATTTTTGAACACTTCAATACCGAAGATGAAGCTGTCTCAGCGTTAAGCGGCGATGCCTAAGGCACATTTCATAACCGCAGCAACCTGGAGGCTGCACTAATGGCGATCACTCAATCAGAGCGGGATGGCGTTTTCATTTTTAAACTTGATGGTAGAATTATCGCATCTGATGTCCAAGACTTAACAGATACCGTTCAAGATACCCTTTCACAGGCAAATGACTCACCGAAACTCGTTTTTGACTTTAAAGACGTTACCAGCATGGATAGTTCAGGGCTTGGGGCTTTGATGAAAATCTATGCCGATATTCATCCACTCGGTGGAACAATTGCTGTGATTAATGTTAATAAACATGTCAAAAACCTCATTGTGATGGCAAGACTTATCACTGTCTTCCGGAACTTTGAAAGTGAAGACGAAGCAATCTGGGCATTATTGAATCCGCCATCCGAATCGCCACAATAATTTGTAAGGCTGTCTCATGATAAAAAATATCCTCGTTTCTATAGGCGATACCGATTACGAAAAAAATGCCTTTGATTACGCAGGACAATTAGCTGTTCTTTTAGGGACACACCTCTCTTGTGTATTTTTTCAGGATAGTTCCCACGGTGGAAGTGCTGAAGTCGCAGAAACGGTGCTGCGTCGAACCGAAAAAGAATGTGCACTTTACGATTTTTTAGATTACCATATTGAAGCTGTCGCAGGAAACCCGCGGCAGATGATTTGTCAAAAGGCGCATTCTGCCGATTTAGTCGTGGTCGGACTCCCTGAAGATATTAAAACGCGCGGTCTAAAACTCATTCAAAACCAAATTGATGATGTCCTTGCACACATTACGAAGCCTATTATCGTCGTCCATGAACAGTGTACCCTATTACGAAAGATTTTAGTTGTTAATCATGGCGATATTTATTCTGACCATGTGCTCTCACTTTCAGCAGAAATTGGTGAATTAACTAAATCTGAAATTCTTGGCTTAGCACTTTCAAATACCACCCAAGAAGCAACAGAGATTAAGCAACAAATGGAAGCTTACCTGCAATTCTACGATGTCCCGACTGAATTTTTGACTGCCCTCGGATTTACAGTAACAAACATCTTGGAAAACGCAGAAGCCAATGACTGTGATTTAATTGCCCTCAGCGCCAGCCATCACGGGCGATTATACGAGATGGTTTTCCAAAGCACTACACAAACCGTTGTTAAGCTTGCTAATCGTGCCGTTTTGGTCACCAAATAATGGGGAACTCACATGGCATCTGAAACCCTTAAAAACCTGCCTTTTTTACAGATGTCATCGGATATGTTTGGATATATCCATCTTGACGGTAAACTTTTCCCACTCAATTCTGCATGGGAGCAAATCCTCGGTTTCACTTGCGCAGAACTCCAAGCGCGGCAGTGGATGGAACTTGTCCATCCTGACGACCAACAATCCACGTCAACAGAACTCACGAAACTAAAAACCGAAGGCTGCAATACCATCTCTTTTGAAAATCGCTTTATGTGTAGTGATGGAGACTACAAAAGGCTTTTCTGGACTGTACAGCCAGATACAGATCATTCTCGCTATTGCGCTGTCGCTCGGGATATCACGAGGCAAAAGCGAATTGAGGGAAAACTTCGTGAAAATGAAACAAGATTTAAGCAATTAGCACAAACCCATGCCCAAGAAAGTGATTTTCTACACACCCTCATGGATAATGCCCCTGACCATATCTACTTTAAGGATATTGAGAGTAAATTTATACGCATTAATCGGTCCCTCGCAAATCGATTCGGTCTCAAAAATCCTGCAGATGCCGTAGGCAAAAGCGACTTTGATTTTTTTACGCGCGAACATGCACAAGAAGCATATCAAGATGAACGAACGGTGATTGACACAGGAAAACCGATTGAGGGAAAACGGGAGAAAGAAACTTGGCCAGGTGGACAAGATACTTGGGTATCTACTACAAAAGTACCTATTCGAGATAGAGGTGGACGTATCAAGGGAACATGCGGTATTTCTCGAGACATCACAGAGTATCATCGGGCAGATCGAGCCCTTCGAGATTCTGAGGCAAAATGGCGGTCCTTGGTTGAAAGTGCCCCTGATATTATAGTAACACTTGACCTTGACTATCAATTGCAGTTTATCAATAGAGTTCCAACAGGTGTTGACCTCACAATAGAAGATATTGTTGGGGAAAGTGTGTTTGATTTTCTGACCGATGAGCATCATGATGGATTTCGGAAGGCATGCCAACAGGTTATTGAAACTGGTGAAGTTGCCGGATATGAAATTCAGGGAAGAATCAGCCAAAATTGGTATGCGTCATGGATTGCTCCCATTAAACGCGACGATAAACTTGTTGGGTTCATTATGACTTCAACAAATATTACAGACCGGAAACAAGCCGAAACAGAATTGCAAGAAAGTGAACAACGTTTTCGTCGAGCAGTGCTAAACGCTCCCTTGCCGATTATGATCCATGCCGAGAATGGTGAGGTAATTCTCATCAGTCGGGCATGGACAGAACTTACAGGTTATACTGCTGAAGAGATGACAACTGTTTCTAAATGGTTAGAACAAGCAAACAGCAAAATGAGTGATGAGATTCAGGAATATCTCGTGCAAATGAAGCAGAAGAAGGAACGGAGCGCGCCAGGACAATATGAAATTATGACGAAGGCAGGTAAAAAACAGATATGGGAATTTAGTTCGTCCCTACTTGGAGTACAGCCTGATGGAAAACGCACCATCATCAGCATGGCACTTAACAATACTGATCGCATAAAAGCGCAACAAGCAATGCAAAGTGCAAAAGAAACTGCTGAATATGCAAGCAGAGCCAAAAGCGATTTTCTTGCCAACATGAGCCATGAATTGCGAACACCTCTGAATGCTATTATAGGGTTCGCTGAAATCCTCAGAGATGAACTTGTTGGTCCCGTTAACGATGAGCAGAAGGAATGTGTCAACGATATTCGCATGAGTGGACAACATCTCCTTGAAATGATTAACGATATTTTGGATCTTTCAAAGATTGAAGCAGGAAAGATGTTCTTACAACTTGAAGAATTTGCAATCGTTGATGCGGTTGAGGAAGTTAACGCAATCATCAAAGCACTTGCTCTCAAGAAGAACATTGAACTTACATTGGAGTGCCAGCAAAATGCAACGATTCACGCTGATCGTGTCAAAGTGAAGCAGATATTTTACAATTTGCTTTCAAACGCTGTCAAGTTCACGCCAGAAGGCGGCGAAGTAACAACACACTTGGAAGTTACGCCTACTGATCTACAAGTTAAAGTTATAGATACTGGAATAGGAATTGCCGAAGAAGATCGAATGAAACTTTTTGCACCTTTCACACAAATTGACACTTCCAAGTCAAGACGATATGGTGGAACTGGACTCGGTCTCGCTTTGACACAACGCTTGATTGAGCTGCATGGTGGGCAAATCCATGTAACAAGCGAAGAGGGAAAAGGTAGCACTTTTTCCTTTAATATTCCTACAGACCAACCTGATGTAAGTACATAAGTATATAGTAAATTATGTAAATAAGTTCACAGTTCAGGTGTAAAGTTAATTGTAGAATCCACTATAATATACCAACACCTCAGATAGCACAAAAACCAATTGATAAATTTCGATCTAAATTACTTCTTTGTCAATATCCCTTACTCTACAATATATAATTGCTAATGGTGATTTTCTATTGATCTGATCTCTGAATGAAATGTGTCTTCGTTAATCCCAAAGCTGTTCTGTCATGTTCTTCGGCATAGGAGCAATTGTGTTGGCTACAGAAAATCCGCAACCGATTTTGGTCATAGAAGACCACGCGTTAAATCGAAAAGTTGCCCGCATTGTTCTACAATCTGAAGGTTATGAGGTCATTGAAGCGATTGACGCAGCAGAGGCATTAGCGTGTTTAGAAAAAGTTTTCCCCGCACTCATCCTAATGGATATTGCACTACCGGGACAGAGTGGCGAGGAACTAACCCGACAAATCAAAGCTAATCCTGATTTGTCGAACATACCGATTATTGCATTAACCGCCGCAGCAATGTCCGGGGACCGTGAAAGACTCCTTAGAGCAGGATGTGATGATTACCTCAGCAAGCCAATTGATACCCAATTACTTTTAGAACGCGTAGCACACCATCTCAAAGGAAATCCAACATGAACACGGAAGGATCAGCAAGAATTCTTGTTGTTGATGATGAACCGCGCAATGTCAAAATTCTTCAGATCCAGCTGCAGGCACGCGGTTACGCTGTTCTCACTGCTGGTGACGGTGCCGAGGCTTTAGAAGTTGTCAGGCATGAAACACCTGATCTGATCTTGTTAGATATTAATATGCCAAAAGTAGACGGATATGAAGTTTTAGCAAAGGTCCGGGCAGATGAGACGACAGAATTTATCCCTATCATCATGATAACAGCCCTGCGCGATACAGAAGAAAACCGAATTAAGGCGGTTGAAGCTGGAGCAGACGACTTTATAGAAAAGCCTTTCAATAGTTTTGAAGTGTTAGCTCGGATTAAATCACTCTTACGCATTAAGCATTATCACGATACCCTTGAGCAATACAACGCGCGCTTAGAGACAGAACTGCAAATGGCTCGGAGTGTTCAAGAAATAATAATTCCTCCGAACGGTTCTCAAGATTTAGGAGGATTCCGCACAGCCTCATACTGTGCTCCTGCAACCGCAGTCGGTGGAGATTTTTTTGATTTATGGGAGATTGATGAAAATCGGATAGGTGTCTTAATTTCTGATGTGATGGGGCACGGGGCATCTGCTGCCCTTGTTACTGTCTTTATCAAAACGGTTTTAACAGAACATCGGGAACATATAGATGATAACCCTGCACAACTTCTACACGTACTCAACGAACGTTTTAACGATATAATTAGTTCCCGTCTATTTATGTTTGCCACTGCATTCTGTGGCATCTTTGATCTGGGAAAAAAACAACTCGTCTGTGCAAATGCCGGACATCCATTTCCGTTTTTGCAACATAGGTCACAACTCAAATGTGAAGCGATTACCGATAAACATACCGGAAACGGTTTGGGTATTCGCAGAGAATCTGTATACGAAAATTGCTATTATCCATTTGATTCCGAAAGCAGAGTCTTTCTCTATACAGATGGTGTCTATGAAGTCAAAAATCCACAAGGTGAAGAATTTTCTGTAGAACGACTCCAAAACGTGGTGGCAAATTGTGACGAAGAATCACCTGCGCGGCTTATCCAGTGTGTTTCTGATACTATCTCGGAATTTACAGATGCTCGTCCTAATGAGGATGACTTAACACTTGTTGCGATTCAGGGTTAACTTTCGTCTGTATTAGCATCTCGATAAAAAATAGCGGTTACATCTGTTCCGCCAGCCGCATTCGCTTCCAATTTATGAATATCAGTGAGACATTTTATTAGATACAGACCATGTCCGCCTTCACCCGCAGGAGAGCGCTTCTCTTGAATCTCTGCCAATCTCTCAGGTGTTATCCAATCCTGTGTGTTACTCCCACCTTTATCTCGGACGACAATTTCAAGTGTGCGTGTATTCACAGAAATTTGCAATTGAATTCCACTTGATATACACGTGGACCCGTGATAAACTGCGTTGCTACAGATTTCGTCAAGGGCAAGCTGAACATCTGCTATCCGCTTCTTGGAAAATCTCAAGGTTTCACATAACTTCCCGATAAACGCACGTACCGATTCAAGGTAATACACATCGCTCGGCATCTTCAACTCAATATGAGATTTCTCCATGGGCTAACACCAGTTTTTCTTATGACATTGATTAAAAAGCTGCAATTGCACTCTTCTCTGATTCATAAATTTCAACAACACTGGAAGCCCCTATAAGATTAAAGGTTCGGGTGAGGGGTGAAGCTAAATTGCATAGTTTGAGGTCACCACCGTTTTGGCGAAGTCGTTTTGCTATACCCACTAACGTCCCTACTGCGGTACTGTTGATGTGGTTAACTTCACTAAAATTCACTACAACCTTATTCACCTTTTCCATCAAAAGATCTTCCAGAACTTTCCGCAAATCCGAGGCAGCGTAACTGCTTAGGTCGGTCTTTACATCAATGATTTTGACATCCGCATTCTCCCGAGTGGTTATTAATTCGGTACCGGTCATAAAAGTCACCTTCCGTAAGTTAAAATCGGTATCTCTAATTTTAGTTTAGATTCATAAAAAAATCAAGCAATTTTTGAATTTATGTCAAAATCTAAAATACATGGTTAGAAACTTCTAAGCGTTCTTTGTAAGTCCACTGATAATAGTGTCCAGAAATTATAGACTGACTATAACATTTCAGAAAATACAATTCGCATTTATCAATCTTCCAATGGAAGTGATAGGAAAGTATGATATTTTCGTCAAGGGGCCCCTACCGAAGTAAAGGGGTGTGTAAAGTTTTGGCTATTACCCCAAATATACTTTGTAGGAGGGAACTCCGATTCCCGACAGTTCGCGATTCGGAGATCGCTCCTGCAAGTTTTATCTGTATATTCTACAAAAACTTTACACACCCAGTAAACAGGGTTATTCAGTTTTAAGAGTTTACCTTTATTGAGGTTTACTAAAAGTTAATATGCAAGGGCGGTAGGTGCGGTTTCCTAACCGCACCTACCGTTCTGGGGTATATAGCAGATGTTAAAAATCCGTCCGAAAAACCAAAAACTAAATAACCCTGCCCAGTAAAAGATTATTGTTGCATTTCTATGTACATTGTGATATACTATTAAGTAACCGATTTGAAAGTGCCAGAAGCACTTCGCAACAAGGAGGAACTGGCGGACTTAACGCTGTTTTGCGTTTTGAGGAGACCCAGGTATCTTAATGAATAACGAACAGACCCATACAGATGATTCCACCGTTGATGTGGAAGAAGAAAAACAATCAGTTGAAACTTCAACTGAAGTTACGCACGATGAAGGAAATGAAACGGAAACAGAGGTAGAAAACACTTCTGATAATGCTGAAACAGAACAGACGGAATCTCCAGTTGATGAACCTACGCAAGTAGATCAAACTGATGATCCTGTGCAGAGCGCTGAATCTGAAGAAACTGCTGAAAGTGCCCCATCCGAAGCTGAATCTGAAGACACTGATCAAACTGCCGAAGCCGAAAGCGAAACCCCTGAAGCCGAGATGGCTGAGTCTGAGAGTGATGCATCAGAAGTTGAACCTCATGATACCACCCCGACTGCCGAAGCCGAAAGTGAAACCCCTGAAGCCGAGACGGTTGAGTCTGAGAGTGATGCATCAGAAGTTGAACCCCATGATACCACCCCGACTGCCGAAGCCGAAAGTGAAACCTCTGAAGCCGAGTCTGATCAAGACTCAGCAACTACCGAACCTGGAAGCGACACAGAGGGACAAACGACTCCAATGAGTCAGGAATCTCTTGAAGAGGCTTATGATAATTCACTCAAAGCGTTTACTGATGGAGAAATTGTCAAAGGGACCGTTGTAGATGTAAGTCGTGATGAGGTAATGATTGACATCGGTTTTAAATCAGAAGGTTATATTCCAGCATCTGAGTTTGATTCGACTGAGAATGATTTACCCTCGGTACAAGTGGGCGATGAAATTGACGTTTACATTGTCCGACGCGAAGATTCAGAAGGGCAAATAGTTCTTTCAAAGAAGATAGCCGATCAGACGTTAGTTTGGGACGAAATAGCACAAGCTTATGAGAGCGGTTCACCAGTCGAAGGTCGGATAACCGAGCGGATTAAAGGCGGATTAAGAGTAACAGTAGGAACTTTGCGAGGATTTTTGCCTGCCTCACAAGTTGAATTACGCCCCATTCAAAACCTTGACCAATACATTGGGGAAGTTTTTCAGATGAAGGTCATCAGCATGAGTAAACGGCGGCACAATATTGTTTTGTCGCGTCGAGCATGGCTGGAAGCTGAAATGGCGGAAAAGAAAGAAGAAGTACTAAAAACCCTTGAAGTTGGTCAACATATAACTGGTGTGGTCAAGAACATTACCGCTTTTGGTGCGTTTGTTGACCTCGGCGGTGTTGATGGATTACTCCATAAGACAGACATGGCGTGGAAACGCGTTAATCACCCATCCGAAATTGTTTCTATTGGTGAAGAAATTGAGGTTCAAGTCATTGCTATTGCCCAAGAGAGTGAAAAAATTTCGTTGGGGTTAAAACAGAAGACGCCTGACCCATGGGAGAACGTTGAGGAGAAATATCCTATCGGTTCAAGAGTTAACGGTACAGTCGTGAATATCGTCAATTACGGTGTCTTTGTCCAACTTGAAGAGGCAGTGGAGGGCTTGATTCACGTTTCAGAAATGGCGTGGACTCGTCGGAACGTTGCACCATCTCGTATTGTTAGTAAGGGCGATGAGATTGAGGCAATTGTGCTTGAGATTTCTAAAGAGGACAAACGGATATCCTTAGGAATTAAACAATTGCAACCGAATCCTTGGGAACTTTTAGAACAGAGGTTTCCTGTTGGAACCAAGATTACAGGACGCATCCGAAATCTCACCAATTTTGGCGCATTTGTTGAGATTGAGGAAGGTATTGACGGATTGATTCATACCTCTGACCTTTCTTGGACAGATCGCGGCACTAACCCACAGGAAATACTTAAAGAAGGTGATGAGGTTGAGGTCGTTGTTCTGCAAATTGACGCTTCTGAACGGCGCGTTTCATTGGGACTTAAACAGACACAACCCGATCCTTGGGATGAGGTCCCGGAAAAGTATAAGGTTGGCTCTGTTGTTCGAGGGAAAATTGTCAATTTGACCAGTTTTGGTGCTTTTACCAAGCTTGAAGAAGGTATTGATGGGCTTATTCATATCTCTGAAATTGCAGACCGTAGAATCGAAAGACCCGAGGAAGTCGTTTCTGTCGGGGATGAAATAGATGTAAAAGTCATCAACCTTGATCCAAAGGGTAGGCGTATCGGATTGAGTTTGAAGGCAGCAATAGCAGACCAAGAACGAGCTACGGCACCGCCTGAAGAACAGCAAGAACGCCAGGAACGTCCCCGTCGTCAACGGCCCGCACCACGACGCGAACCCAGAGAATCTAAACCTGTTGAGGAAGAGGAAACCGTCATGGGTGCTCTGCTCAAACAGGAAATGGGGAAAAACAATGTTGACAATCTTGTGAATTCCCAAGAAACAGAAGACACTGAAAGCGTTGAAACTTCCGAAGATGCTGAAGGTGTAGAGGTTTCTGCGGAGCCTGAAAGCGTTGAAACTTCTGAGGAGCCTGAAAGCGTTGAAATTGTTGCAGACACTGAAAGTGTAGAAACTTCCGAAGACGCTGAAAGCACAGATACTCCTGTAGACACTGAAAGCACAGATACTTCTGAAGATACTGAAAGCGTAGAGACTTCTGAGGACACTGAAAGCACAGATACTCCAACGGATACTGAAGATTCTGAAAGTTAGGTGTGGGTTAAATATTGACATCCAAATTGACGGAATTTTCTGTGAACACGTTCCGTATAATGTTGTTTTCTCTATTTGTCTAACAGAGTACTTCTGCACAAATTGGTAAGATGTGTGCAGAAGTACTCCCTATCATGCTAAACGTATACTATCCGTTTAGCATGCAGGTAAGGAGAAAAATATGCAGACAGGAGAACCGAATTGAGTCGAAATTTTTTGTTTACGTCTGAATCAGTCACGGAAGGGCATCCCGACAAACTGGCTGACCAGATTTCCGATGCTATTCTTGATGCTATTCTGACAGAAGACCCCGAAGGAAGAGTAGCATGTGAAACACTCGTAACTACAGGACTTGCCATTATAGCTGGTGAAATTACTACAACAGCTACCCCTAATCTACAAGAAATTGCCCGCGAAGTCATAGCTGACATCGGTTATACTGATGCAAGTTATGGTTTTGATGCTGAACACAGCGCGGTATTAATAGCTATTGACAAACAGTCTCCTGACATCGCTATGGGTGTCAACCCGGGTGGTGCTGGCGACCAAGGCATCATGTTCGGTTACGCATGCACTGAAACTCCTGAATTAATGCCTTTGCCAATCACCTTGGCACACCAATTGACCCACCGTTTAGCACAAGTTCGCAAAGAGGGTATCCTCAATTTTATCCGTCCCGATGGAAAATCCCAAGTCACAGTTGAATATATTGATAATAAACCTACGCGTGTAACGACTGTTGTAGTCTCATCGCAACACCATCCTGATGTTGCTGATTCCGATCTGAAAGAAGGGATTATTGAAGAAGTTATCAAGAAAGTTATTCCTGAAGACCTCATAAGTCCTGATGTGGTTTATCATATTAACCCAACGGGGCGTTTTGTAACAGGTGGACCGCACGGTGATGCGGGATTAACAGGTAGAAAAATTATTGTGGATACCTATGGTGGCATGGGACGGCATGGTGGTGGTGCTCTTTCTGGTAAAGACGCAACAAAGGTTGATAGAAGTGCTGCTTATGCCTCGCGCCACGCTGCTAAAAATCTGGTTGCCGCAGGGTTAGCAGAACGTTGTGAAATCCAAATTGCTTATGCAATTGGCCGTAAAGCGCCTGTTTCAGTAATGGTTGACACTTTTGGAACAGGAGATGATGAATTGGCGGCTAAATTGGTTAACCAACATTTTGATTTAACCCCTGAAGGTATCATTGAAAGGCTGAAACTACGCGAGCCAATATACAGAAATACTGCAGCCTACGGACACTTCGGACGCACTGAACCAAGTTTCACTTGGGAAAAAACTGATTATGTCGAAAAACTAAAGGCATAAGGAGAACAATGGACTACGATATTAAAACAACAGACCTTGCAGATGTAGGAAAACAGAGGATTGATTGGGCGAACCGATTTATGCCAGTTCTAACGTCTATCCGTGAACGTTTTGCCAAAGCACAACCACTAAAAGGGATTAAAGTTGCCGCGTGTTTACATGTTACAACAGAAACAGCAAATCTCATGCAGACTTTGAAGGCGGGCGGTGCTGAATTGGCACTATGTGCGTCAAACCCGCTCAGCACACAAGACGATGTAGCTGCTTCCCTCGTTGTAAATGATGACATCGCGGTATTTGCTATTAACGGTGAAGATACCAAAACTTACTATAAACACATTCAGGCTGCCCTCGCAACGCAATCTAATATTACAATGGATGATGGTGCGGATTTGGTGTCACAACTACATTCCGAAGAAACAAATCCTGCACTCGTTGAACAAGTAATTGCCGGAACAGAAGAAACAACGACCGGTGTTATCAGGCTCAAAAGCATGGCAGCTGAAGGCGTGCTACAATATCCCATTATCGCTGTTAACGACGCAAACACAAAGCACTTCTTTGATAATCGCTACGGCACAGGACAAAGCACTTTAGACGGTATCATTCGCGCGACTAATCTACTTATCGCAGGAACAACTATAGTCGTTGCAGGCTACGGTTG
Organism: Candidatus Poribacteria bacterium; assembly: GCA_965219695.1. GTDB lineage: Bacteria > Poribacteria > WGA-4E > WGA-4E > WGA-3G > MSPOR6. Next base: position 586,157 of record CBDCOJ010000032.1, read on the forward strand.
GTGCGGCAGAGGTGTTGCAAGCCGTGCACGCGGTTTAGGGGCAAATGTTATCGTAACAGAGGTAACCGCTTTAAAAGCGTTAGAGGCGGTTATGGACGGATTCAGAGTAATGCCCATGCAGCAAGCTGTTCAAGAAGCCGACCTTGTTATAACGCTAACAGGTGATATTCATGTCCTTCGCAAGGAACATTTTGAGGCGATGAAGAATGGTGCAATCATTGCAAATTCTGGGCATTTTAATGTTGAAATAGACATCCCTGCACTGGAAGAACTTGCTGTTACCAAAGCAAATGCGCGTGAATATGTTGAATCTTATACACTTGCTGATGGTCGGACGCTCTTTCTCATCGGAGAAGGGCGATTAGTGAACTTGGCATCGGCAGAAGGACATCCTGCAAGCGTCATGGACATGAGTTTTGCTAATCAAGCATTGTCCCTCGAATATATTGCCCAAAACCAGCAAAAACTTGAAAATAAGGTCTATGATGTTCCCGAATCTATTGACGAGGAAGTGGCAAGGCTGAAGTTGGCTGCGTTTGGTGTTGAAATTGACACGCTCACGGCTGAGCAGGAGAAGTACCTCAACTCGTGGGAAATGGGGACATAATCTTGGCTTTGTAACTCTCAGAAAACTAATGAAAAAAACAGAAATCTGGGAGGGAGTCATATTACTCCTTGCCGCACTGCTTTTACTACCAATATGGTTAGCACAGTCTGGAAAAGTTCAATTCCCTCCTGCGATTTTCACGTTCCTTGAGTATTTGCGGTATCCACTTGCCATTGTGCTTGCTGTCATTCTGGTGCGTAGGGTACGCCGAATTATCAGTGCAATGCGTGAAAATAAAAACCGTCCTGGCACGTTTTCGTAAGACCAAATAAACCTACTCCACCTTGTAAGCGCGCCTAATACCATTTCTAAAAATAAGATTTCATTATGAGATTTGTAGGTTTACCCTAAGGGAAGAATGTAAGAGGCGCAATGAATTGCGATTAAACGCGTTATTTGTTAATGAAAAGTCATCAATTAGAAATGGTATAATATTCAGCAAAGTAAGATAAATCCTGTTAATTTGGTATAGACAGATGGAGTAAATAATGGGAGTGTTAGTTGTCGGGACGGTTACTTTAGATACCGTAGAAACACCACAGAAACGGGTTGAAGATGTGCTTGGCGGTTCTGGCACTTATGCTGCTGTTGCTGCAAGTTTTTTTGGCAATCCCGTTCGACTTATCGGTGTTGTTGGTGCTGACTTTCCACAAGTATACACGGACTTCCTCCAAACCAGAGATATTTGTTTAGAAGGATTAACGCGCGTAGAAAACGGCAAAACTTTCCGATGGGGCGGCAGATACGCTGAAGACTTCAACGTGCGCGATACGCTCTTCACAGAATTGAACGTTGTTACTGATTTCCACCCCGTGTTACCTGATGCTTACAAAGAAACCCTTTACCTTTTTTTAGCAAACGACCCACCACAATTGCAACTAAGCATTATTGAACAGACATCAAATCCTAAACTTGTTGTCTGTGATACAATGGATTTTTGGATACATGAGGAGCGGGTGGCGTTAGAGAAGACAATAGAACGCGTGGATATCCTTATCCTAAACGACAGCGAAGCGAAATTGCTAACAGGTGAATCTAATCTATTGAACGCAGCACGGGCAATTCTACGGAAGGGTCCTCAACGCGTTATCATCAAAAAGGGTGAACATGGCGCAATTAGTATCACTGAATCATCGTTTTTTAGCGCGCCAGCATATCCGCTTACACAAGTTACTGACCCCACAGGTGCGGGTGATAGTTTCGCAGGAGGATTTATGGGTTATCTTGCATCTGTTAGCGATGTGTCGGAGAGTTCAATCCGCAAAGCGATGATGTATGGGACTGTTGTTGCCTCGTTTAACATTGAGGATTTCAGTATCAATCGGCAGAAGTCTGTGCAGTTTGACGAAATTGAGGAGCGGTATCGGGAACTTCAGGATGCAGTGCGGTTTTGATCGGTTATGGTGAATTCCATACTGTCATCCTCAAACAAGATAGCGGATGATTTCTTACTGTTCCGATTCTATGAGTCGTGGCAGTTTTTTTATATCAATAAAAAGGTTGAGATTCAAACAAATTGAGTTGATTATCACTTGGAATCTGGTCTGCAAGATAATTAGCTATTTCTTCGTCGACTTCTGTGATAGGATCTAACCAAGGTCGATCAGGTAAAACTGAGTCTAACATTTTATTCAAGATACCTTTATCAACAAGCATTACATTCATACAATATGGTTCAGCTTCAGCTTGGGTAGCGAGTTTCTTGGCATATCGAGAAAATCGCTTAGCTGTTGAGACTACGATACTCTTGTGGATTCCGTTCTCAATCATAACACCTAATACGTTACGAATAGTATCAATACCTTCAGCACGTTGTTGAGATTTTCGGTGTTTGACTTGTATGAGCCATTGCCCCTTTTCTGTATCAATTAGTAGAATATCAATTCCACCATCATAAGGCCCTCCAACGTGTAACACTTCTGCATTCGTAAAATTAGCTCGAAAAACGTTAGCAACGAATTCTTCAAAACGCCTGGGTATAAAAGAATGTAACAAATCTGGGTGCCGTCTTATATGTAAGGCCATTTCTGTCTCACATCCTTCTGGTAAATTCGAATTAAACTCCCTTAATTTTGACTTATATACCAAATTATCAGGTGGTGGCATACAAGCACGGAAAGTAGAATAAATGCGCGCTTGCCAGAAACGACAATTATGACAATACCACAGGCAAAAGTCACGATGCTTATTCTCCGTAAGTTCATTGTTTCCAATCTTTTCTATTAGATCTTTACAGAAAGTGCATCTTTCAAGGTCTTTGATTGGATTCTCATATATTATTTCTTCTTCGTCATTTAGGTAGGCATCATCATATAAGATATAGCCTTCACTCGTAACCTCAAACTTATCGTATGCTTCCATTTGTTTTGGTTTGGTCGTAGTGTCTATCATAATTGAATCACCTATTAAATAACCGACAAATTTGTAGTTATACGCTGTTCTTATAAGACAAAAAAGATGAAATGCGAGTTTCTACTAATGTGTTATCGGGAAAATCTAATATTTATATTCATTACCAGAAATTTTTGAGTCTATAAGTTGACTCAATGTGAGCTTTTATTCCTTTGTCAGTGACCTTAACAAGATTTTTGAAGAACATCTCAGTTTCTTCAATTGCTTTGCTTGTTAATCGTACCCGCCCACTCGGTGATTGCGTCCAAACGTAAGCAGGAATATCAGAACCATGTGCGAAACTATGGCGCACCTTTAGAATCTCCTGCAATCGCTGTTGAACCTGATGGCCATTCATATTAGGCTGAGAATCGCTCCAGTCACTGATAGGATCATATCCTGTATATTGAACAAGAATATTGCGTGTATTATCCCAGTTTGGCGTATTATATCTCGTCAAAGCGTTATCCGCTGCTTGTTGAGCGATTGTATAAACAGCATCAAAAATCTGGTTTGATGGGTCTGATATTAAATTGTAAAATTCGCGTACCAAGTTGTTTATGTATGCGTTCCACGCTGCAACATAAGCTGCAAGTGCTGCATGATAGAGAACCTGGGTTTCATCACGCGACATCGGTCGCAATCGCTTATCTGTTGCTGTTTTGCGAAGTGTCACTATACGTTCTACTGTAGTTTTGTATTTTAATGCTGCTGGTGATGGCACAAAAAACCTTTAAAGGCAATCTACAAATTCAGTGAGTGCTTTTCGATACCGTTCTAAAGGTTCAGGATTGATTTGAACTTGTTTACCGTGAACTTTATTCGGGCCGGGGCGAAGACTATGTAAAGGTATTCCTTTAACTGTCATAACTACACACGCACTGTGATAATCAGGTATCTCTATGAACCTTTCACTCGGTAACTCTTTTGGGTTTGCGTATATCTGACGATGCTTATTGTGAAGAGCATCTAACGTGCCTTTAATGGACTGACTAACCGCCTCAAAAGCTCTGCTTGCTTTGCCTCGATAGAGGGTTACGCGATTATTGACAAAAGTGTGAAGTTTGGGAATATTTAGACCTTCATCTTTTGCTCTTTCGGCAAAGTTGATTTTTGCATAAGCTTTTATCTTTGGGTCACTAGTAGCGTTGACATGAAGCAGTGCTACAACGTTCTCTACCGCTCGTCGTGAACTATCATCAGGTGTAAAGGGGACAATAAGGTTTTCGGCTGCAGCAAGTGCTAATTGGGTATATATTGCAAAACTCGGATTACAATCAAGGATAAAAAGTGTATCCCTGTCACCGCTCCGCTTATGTAATGCTGATGTTAAATCTTTGATCCAACTGAGTACCTGCTTCCAAGCATTTACTGGAATCGCAAGCTGAGATGTTTGGCGAATTGCTTCTGAGAGTATTTCTAAAAGATAGTCACCGCATACCAAAAATAAATTTACTGGAAGTTTTGTATTGAAGTCCTGGGGACGACGAACGTAAGGAGACACATCCTCAATCGGCTTGAACGGAGAATTCAACCGTGCTTCAAGGTAACCTGCAACTGTAGCACGTGGTTCCTTTTCTATCAGTTTATGTATCACGTCATAATTATTGTGTATCACTTCAAAATTAGGGGACGACATTTCGTCATCAGAATTAAATAGTGACATTTCATCCTCGGATTTAATTAAGATATCAGAATCCAAGAGTAACATTTCTGATATATTTGCTTGTGGACAAAGGTCTATAACATAGACATCGGTATCCAGATAAGTACGGGCATACTCAGTTGCCGCAACAAAGCTTAAGAAGCTTTTGCCGACACCTCCTTTATTATTCCAGAATGCGTAAGCTGTCATAATTTAACCCTCAAAGATGGAAATATTATAAATTTTCGTTAGAATTTTAACACAATTGTAGTGCAAACACAACCTAAAGCACATGCACCGCACGACCATACGCCGCCTCATCAGGCTCTATCACCATTTCCGAAAGTGGAGACCTTCCTTTTTCTTTTGTTCTCAATGTTTCGTGTTTTTCTATCTACTTGGTTGGCATAAGCGAATGGGGGAATGGACCGAACTTCCACCGATGTTCGTTAAGTACTCGTGCCACCTATCTGTCAATCGATTCACTCATTATCATCCATTGGCACGTTGTTAGGTTGTAGTTTCTGTTTTAACTCATCCGCATCTTCCGGAACAATATCTCTCCAATCTTCTAACGCATCATCTGCCGTATTTAGTTGCTCATTAACAATTGCGTCAAGTTTGGAAAATATTATTCGGTAGTCATCAGGGTCTGGAGAAGCATTTAATGTTCGTAACACTGACGACGCCCGTAAAAGACTATCGTAAAGAGAGGCAAGGCGTCTGAACGCAGATCGGGCATGTGGCGTGATCGTTTCGTTTACAGCCTTTTCGACAGCCTTTTGCCGAACCAAGAATGAAACACCGAATCCTATTGCTAAGCCTATTGCTAAGAAAATGAATTGCAATAGGGAGATTTCCAATTTAGTTAAAGTTCGTGTTGTTGTTAGGTACACGAGAAAACTTACTAAACCCAAGGTGCCTAAGGCAATTAGAGCAAGCACAATCCATTGGACAATTTTCAGTTGATCTGAATTATCTTTTAGTTTATTCATATTGAATCCTTTTGTCAAAAAATGATCATGATTGTTGATACTACAAGTTCGGCAGCAAGCGATATCTAAAACTGATTACAACATACCGCCACATCTGTGGAAATCATTATACAATTATAACATTATGTTCTTATATTCGGTAAAACCATCAAGGGCAGCTGAAATGTTGTCGGTTGATATATCCGTACACTATCTTCATCAGCAGAAACAAAGTTCTACGTAACGTCTTGTCTCTCTATTATATACCATAGCCCTGCTTTAAACACACTCAAATTTTGAATTTGCATTATTGTGGTGTAAGTAACACAATCTAAAGCACATGAATTGCACGATCATACGCCGCTTCAGCAGACTCCATCACCATCTCCGAAAGCGTTGGGTGTGCATGCACAGTATGCGCAATGTCCATAGCAGATGCCCCCAAACGAATCGCAACCGCAGCTTCATGAATAAGCGTTGACGCATGCACACCCACAATATGAACACCGAGGATATCGCCACTATCCGCATCCGTGACGGTTTTTACAAATCCGTCTGCTTCTCCCATACCTAATGCCATGCCACTTGCCCCGTAAGGAAACCTGCCGATCTTAACCTCATATCCTTCATCAGTAGCCTCTTTTTCAGTCATACCCGCATGCCCAATTTCGGGAAGTGTGAACACACACCACGGAATCACTTGATAATCCATCTCGGTCACTTCACCGAGGCAGCTTTGTGCTGCGACCTTCCCTTCAGCAGAAGCCACGTGCGCTAACAGATACCGACTTGCAACATCGCCAACAGCGTAAACACCGGAAACGTTCGTCTGCATCTGTTCATTCACTACGATTTTGCCGTTTTCTGTGCGGACTCCAACCTTTTCTAACCCTATCCCTTCCGAATTGTAACGTCTACCGATTGAAACGAGCATCTTGTGTGCTGTCAGATTTTTACCTGATTCAAGCACTGCTGTAACACCATCCTCTGACTTTTCAACGCTGGTAATATTTGCCCCCGTCTGAATAGAGATGCCTTTTCGCTTCATGAAAAGTTGGATATGGCGAACAACCTGAACGTCTTCAGTCGCCAAAATTGTGGGGAGAAGTTCCAACACAGTCACCTTACAACCGAGAGCGTTGAAAATGGAGGCAAATTCACACCCCGAAACACCACCGCCGACAATAATAAGACTTTCAGGGAGTTCTGTGAGATTAAGAATACCAGTCGTAGTCAACACATCGGTTTCATCAATTTCAAAGATAGGTGGCTCGGCAGGTTCAGACCCAGTGGCGATAATGACGTTTTTCACGTTTATCTGTTCAGTTGTACCATCCGCTTTACTCACGGCAATTGTGTTTTTGTCGGCAAGTGAAGCACTTCCGTTGGTAGTATCAATTTTGTTTGCTTTAAGAAGTTGTCCAATCCCACTTTTTAGTTTTTCAATAACTTCTGTCTTATGTGTTAATGTTTGTGAGTAGTCAACGGTTGTGTTTTGGGTGTTTAGCGCTGGCGTGTTTTGCACCTGATCGGCAAGATGTGCAATAGAAAAGAGGGTTTTCGTTGGAATACACCCTCTATTTAAACACGTACCGCCCCATTCGCCTTTCTCTATGAGGCAAACGGTGCCGCCAAGTTGTGCTGCTCTGATAGCAGCGACGTAACCGCCCGGTCCGCCACCGATAATTCCGACATCGTATATAGCCATATTTTCTCCTGTTTTCTGAGATGAATATAATTCTATCACAACAGGGTAGGGTTGTCAAGTAAGCCATTTCTGGACCAGAGGTATTCAATTCTCCAATAATTTCTGCCTTTATCAAAACTCTAAAAATCCCATTCTCCGAGATGCACCTCCATAAAACGCATTAACCCCAACTTTTCCTGCAAACTTATTGGAAATATGTTGGATATCTATTGTCCAGCAACAACAAAAACTTCTGACTATCACCAATAACAAAGGTATAATATCAGTTATAAAAACAAAAACGATCCTAAACACTAATAGAACCAGACCAAAAATCTTGAGCAAAACATATTAGGTGAGAATGTTGAAATTACTTGGCAAAAAACGGCAGAGAATCCAACAAATCGGAAGCGCACTGAAAACTAAGCATATTGCTGAAAATAATACCAATTTCGACATAATTATTGAAAAATCGTTAAAGTTGCATAAGTCCGAAATTCAAATTAATACCTTAATAAAAAATCCTTTCTAAACCCAGTCAGAGATTGAGTTTAGGGCAATTTTCAAAAAGATACCACGGTATCAAAAAAGATACCAAATGGTAACTTTTGAGTAGCAGCAATTTCCACATTGCGGTCATAGCATCATCGAATTGCTACTTCATAACTCAAACGGATAAAATATCGGCAATTGAATACCTCTGGTGTCAGGATAAAATTTTGTTGACGATTCACGGCATTTAAGGTATACTATTAATTGAAGAAAAAATTACCGAATTCAGAAATTAAAGGCGAAAATGCCTATACGTCTAACATAGACGCGGTATCCGAATCTTTATACCTTAATTTTTCTGATAATACAAAATATTAACGGATACCGATAATCTTGATTACTTGGAGTATGAGTTTACAAATGCACGAACATTTATATGAGAAAGATGCCTGTGGAGTAGGTTTTATCGCAAACCGGTCAGGGAGTCGAAGTCATGCTATCTTAGAAATGGCAATACAAGCAGTTACGAATTTAACACACCGAGGTGCAGTTGCGGCTGATGCCAAAACAGGCGACGGTGCAGGCATCCTAACACAGATTCCGGAGAAACTATTTAAGAAAGAATTAGAGACGCTCGGAGTAAGCCTAAATTCAATTAATGACCTTGCAGTCGGCATGATTTTCCTGCCAGGGAATGACCTTGTTGCACAAGAACGGGGACGCGAAATCGTTGCCGACATGCTTCAACAATACGGATTCCCACTCTTAGGATGGCGTTCAGTCCCTGTTGATGAGTCTGCTCTTGGAGAAAAGGCGTTGGCAACAATGCCGTTAATTCAGCAGGTACTTATTGGTAGACCAACCCATATTCCCGCTGATAAGTTTGAACAACGTCTCTATCTCTTATGTAAAGAATTAGAACATCGGATTACAGAAGAGAAACTTGACGAATTCCACATTGCCTCCTTTTCGCACCGCACCATTCTCTATAAAGGGCTTCTCGTTGCCCCCCAACTTGCAATGTTCTATTCCGATTTGCGGGACGTTGACTTTGAAGCATCCTTAGCCGTTTTCCATCAACGGTATAGTACAAACACCTCGCCAACTTGGTCGCTTGCGCAACCGTTCCGAATGCTTGCGCACAACGGTGAGATTAACACGTTGATGGGAAATAGAAACTGGATGCGCGCCCGTGAAGCAGAGATGAATTCCCCTGTATGGAATGAGGACATCAAGAAACTTGCACCGATTATCAACCCCCATGGTAGCGATTCAATGAGTCTTGATAACGTGCTGGAGTTGCTAACACATTCTGACCGCAGTATTCTCCATTCAATAATGTGTTTAATGCCAGAGGCTTATGAGCAGATACCGGATATGCCGCCTGATCTAAAAGCATGTTATGAATACCTCTCATGTGTTAGCGAACCGTGGGACGGTCCCGCTGCTGTAGCCTTCACAGACGGAAACATTGTTGGTGCCAGTTTAGACAGAAACGGTCTAAGACCTGCTCGATATAAAGTTACCGATGATGGTCTCGTTGTAATGGGTTCTGAGGTCGGAATTATTGAATTGGATGAAAGTCGTGTCGTCCAAAAGGGACGTTTAGGTCCTGGACAGATGATCGCTGTTGATACTATACGCGGGCAATTACTCACAGATACGGACATCAAAACCGAGGTGGCGAATCAAAAGCCTTACGCAAATTGGGTTAAGCAGATTACGCATTTAGATGAACTAAAACCTCAGCCTCTTGGGACGATAACGGAAGTACCCGAAAATTTAGAGACACCCCAAAAAGCATTTGGTTATATGATTGAAGATGTGGAACGGTTTATCAAACCGATGGTATTACAAGCCAAAGAGGCAGTTGGGTCAATGGGAGACGACACGCCTCCTGCAGTAATTTCAAAGAATCCCCGTCTGCTTTACCACTATTTTAAACAACTTTTTGCGCAAGTCACCAATCCTGCAATTGATTCACTTAGAGAACGGTTGGTAATGTCTCTAACAACTTATCTGGGAAAACGGCACAGTCTGCTGACAGAGACCGAAAAGCACGCCCGCGTAATTCGACTCACTTCACCCATATTGACAAACGAAGAATTGGAGGCATTGAAAGCACAAAGTTTGCCTGAGTTCAAGCATACCACTATACCTGTCTGTTTTCCAGTCGCTTCTGGAACACAGGGATTAGAAAGTGCCTTAGGCACATTATGCGAAAAAGTTTTAGAGGTGGTAACTGCTGGAAATACGCTTCTAATTTTAAGTGATAAGGACGTCAATGCCGAACTTGCCCCGATCCCAATGCTACTCGCTGTCGGTGCTGTCCATCACTACTTGATTCGTGAAGGCAAACGCAGACAAGTCAGTTTGATCATTGAAGCAGGCGATCCGCGTGAAGAACATCATTATGCTGTGCTACTCGGATATGGAGCTGATGCTATAAATCCTTACCTTGCCTTTTCTACGATTGTTCAACTTGCTGAGAACGATGAATTTGAGGAACTCTCAACAGAACAAGCGATTACGAACTATAAGGAAGCAGTTGAAAAAGGCATTTTGAAGATTATGGCAAAGATGGGTATATCTACAGTGTCCAGTTATCGTGGTGCTCAGATTTTTGAGGCTATCGGTATTAATGCATCAGTTATTGATCGCTGTTTCACTGGTACGCCATCAAGGTTAAATGGTATCGGTTTTGAACATATTGCCGCAGAAACCCTCCATTTTCACACAAAAGCTTTTGGCGCAACTGACGAAAGAAAATCCCTACAAGAAGCAGGCTATTTTCGATTTCGCAGACATGGTGAATTTCACGCCTTTAATCCGACTGTATTTAAGGCGCTGCATAAGTTTGTCAAAAGCGGTGAAGCCGAAGATTATACCGAATATGCAGAAGCAGTTGAGGAGGGTGAACCTTCCAGTCTACGCGATTTACTCGCTTTCAAACCGAGTAACCCCATTCCTATTGAAGAGGTAGAACCTGCAGAGGATATTGTTCGCCGCTTTACCACAGGCAGTATGTCTTTTGGCGCGTTGAGTCGTGAAACACATGAAACGTTAGCGATTGCGATGAACCGCCTCGGTGCTAAATCAGGAAGTGGTGAAGGTGGTGAAGATAGTGGCCGTTTTGAAAGACAACCGAACGGTGATCTGGCATCAAGTGCGCTCAAACAAGTTGCATCTGGGCGTTTCGGTGTAACACCGCAGTATCTTGCTTCCGCACGGGAATTAGAAATCAAGATGGCGCAGGGTTCAAAGCCTGGGGAAGGTGGACAAATTCCCGGACATAAAGTGACATCGGAAATTGCGAAAATTCGCCACTCCATACCAGGAGTCCCCTTAATTTCACCGCCACCCCATCACGACATCTATTCGATTGAAGACCTTGCACAGTTAATTTACGATCTAAAACAGGTGAACCCCCGTGCAAAAGTTGCTGTAAAGTTGGTATCAGAGTTTTTGATTGGTACTATTGCATCAGGTGTTGCAAAAGGATATGCAGACGTAATCCAAATTAGTGGACATGAAGGTGGCACTGGTGCCTCCCCACTTAGCTCCATCAAAAACGCTGGAACGCCGTGGGAACTTGGACTTGCGGAAACACAACACAGACTCGTTGAAAACGAACTGCGTGATCGCGTTGTATTACGGGTTGATGGCGGCATGCGGTCAGGACGTGATATTGTTATTGCTGCTATGTTAGGAGCAGAAGAGTACGGTTTCGGCACAACTGCGATGGTTGCGACAGGGTGTGTAATGGCACGTCAATGCCACTTGAATACTTGTCCTGTCGGTGTTGCGACGCAAGACCCTGCACTTCGGGCAAAATATCCTGGCACGCCTGAAATGGTTGTCAACTTTATGCTCGGCGTAGCAAATGAGGTGCAAGCAATCCTTGCAAATCTGGGGCATCGCTGTTTAAACGATATTATCGGTCGTCCGGAGTTGTTGGAACTCGCGGACTTAATTGATTATCCAAAGGCAGCAACACTTGACTTGACTGAGATACTCTCATCTGCTGATCCAACAGGAAAAAGCCCGCGTTATCATTTACAGGAACGAAACGACCGTATAGATACATCTTTGGACGACCAAATTTTGCAGGATGCTGAAACAGCCATCGCAAACAAAGAACCGATTCAACTGTCGTACCCAATACGTAATACGCACCGAACGGTCGGTGCTAAGCTATCCGGTGAAATCGCATTCCGATATGGTGACACACCATTGCCTAAAGAGACTATCCGATGCCACTTCACAGGAAGCGCGGGACAGAGTTTTGGCGCGTTCTGTATCAGTGGCATTCAGTTTATCTTAACTGGCGAAGCGAATGATTATGTCGGCAAAGGCATGGCAGGCGGTGAATTGGTTGTCAAACCATCACCTGATGCTCGCTTTGAGACACATGAAAATACTATCATTGGTAATACTGTATTGTATGGTGCAACAAGCGGTTCCTTATACGCTGCAGGCAGAGCAGGTGAACGTTTCTGTGTTCGGAACAGTGGTGCCACGACTGTTGTAGAAGGTGTTGGTGACCACGGATGTGAATATATGACGGGCGGCACTGTTGTAATATTGGGAGAAACAGGACGAAACTTTGGAGCAGGTATGACAGGTGGAAGTGCCTATGTGCTGGACGAAAACCAGCAATTTGGGGAGAAAATCAATCCACAGCTTATTAAGTTAGCACGTATCACCGAAAAAGTAGACGAGGATACGTTGATCGGTTTGATACAAAAGCATCTTGAGTTGACTGGAAGCCAACGGGCAGAGAAAATTCTCGCAAATTGGGATACGGTCTTGCCGCTTTTCTGGAGGGTTATTACACCACCGCCTCCACCGCCACCCGCACAGACTCGACGGGTCCGCAAAAGAAAACCTAAAAGGTAAAGTCTGGAATTATGTTATACGCTGTGGTGGGATTGCTTTCCTAACCGCACCTTATGCCTCAATTTAAGGGTTTGCCACCCCGGTAGGCGCGTTTTGTAAACGCGCCGAACCCAGATATTAGACACGATAAACGGCGCGTTTACAAAACGCCAAATCAAGAAATCAACGGTATGAATCATGGCGAATGCCATACGGGAATGCCCAAAAGGCATTCATACCGTTGATTTGGCGCATTCGTCTTAGGCATTCCCCGCCTACCTTTGTGTGATAAATCGGGGTTGAAAACCCTCCAACAATGTAAGAGGCGACAAATGCCATAAAGCGCATTTGGCGTTGATTTGGCAATGAATTGCGCGACTACAAACGCCTACATTCTTAAATTGACGCCCATGGATTGCTTTCCTAACCGACCTACCATGGGTGTGCACATATTTGGGTTTTTACTATAAAAACATAGCAAAAGCCTCTAATTGAAATATTCAATTAGAGGCTTACATTATTAATTCCAGCGATCATCTGGAATATAATTGAAGGTAAAAGAGAACTGCGACCCTTTCGTCAAAGTAAGATCACCGCAAGCGATCTTACGCCTTCAACTATGGTTTATTAGTCGTCCTCAGCAACGGCAAAAGCAACTTCAAGACCTTCAACTTTGGCTGAGCGCATTTTTGCTCGTTCTACCACGTCGATCACTCGTCCGTGTTTCGCACGTTTATCCGCTTTAATAATCAAGGTACTAATTTGGTGTTCATGGGATGCTATAAAGAACCCCACCTCTTCCAAAGTTTGCATTTCTCGATCATCAATAGCAATTCGACCGTCGCTGCTGATAAACAAGTTATATTTCTTCCTCGGAAATTCGTTTTCGGTTGAGGAATCCGGTAACGTAACACTAAAAGGCGGTGGAACCCGCATGATGGCAGAAACCATGAAAAAAATGAGTAACAGAAATACACAATCAATCATCGGAGCCATCGGGATATCGTCGTCACTTGAAGTGTTCCGCCTACGACTCATTTGGAGAGCCATGAGTATTCTCCTTTTTGTTGGTGCGGTTAGACCGCAATTTGATTAGACAGCGATTTGATTACGCGCGTCATTCTCGCGCGGTGATCGCAAATCCAATTTTATCGATCCCCGCATCTTTTGCTGTATCCATTACTGTGACAATCTGTTCATGCAGAACTTCTCGTCCTGATTGGATAATGAGCATTGTTTTCTGTTCTTGAGGTGCATTGAGAAGTAATGAAAACATTTCCTCAAACTGTACAACTGCCCCATTCAAAAGCATTGTGCCGTCCCTATCATTGGTTGTAGGATTATCAATTTTGATAACGAGCCCCTTCGGTTTTTCTTTTGAAGGTTCACCGGGAGGTGGAAGTTGCACTCGGATTCCCGGCATGGGGGTAAAAGTTGTTGACACCATGAAGAAAATCAGAAGCAGGAACACACAATCAATCATAGGCGCCATACTGAGAGTTGGCGGTTTACGTTCCCGTATTCGCGTTGCCATCAGGCTCAATTTGGCTTCACCAAGTTGTTGCATTTCGATTCTCCGTTTATGTATGTAGAACAAGGGCGAGTAGAAACATACCCGCCCGGTCCATGCTTAAGCGTTTGCTTCACCTACAATCAACTGGTTAACAATTTCTGTAGAAACCTGGGAGATTTCAACCATATGTCTATTGACCCAACTATCAAAGAGTTGGAAGAAAATCAGACAAGGGATAGCAATTGTTAAGCCACCAGCAGTCGTGAGAAGTGCCTGTGAGATACCACCCGCGAGTTGTTGCGGGTCACCGGTACCTTCAAGAGCGATAGTGGTAAACGCGGTAATCATACCTGTAACAGTTCCAAGCAGACCGAACAACGGTGAAACCACAGCGACTGTACCAAGGACAGGCAGGTTTCTTTCTAATTCAGGTATTTCAAGAAGGCTTGCTTCTTCAATCGCTTCTTGGATTTCCTCTTTGGTAATATCTCGTTCCTCAATCTGAGCTTGGCTATATCTGAGGAGCCCAGCTTTTAGCACATTGGCGAGGGGACCGCCTGCTTCTTCACAAGTCGAAACAGCTTCCATAATATTTTCTTTCCGCAATGAATCTGCAATGCTTGCTATGAACTGTTCAGTTCCAATGCGTGAGCGGCTTCGTACAAACGTGAAAAGTCTTTCAATAATGAAGGTTAACGCTATAATAGAACAGATCGCTAATGGATAGAAAACGAACCCAAATTTCTTGAAAAAAGAGACAATAGTGTCTTTTTCTCTCATTTTAATTCGCTCAGATATTTCGCCTCCAGCAGCAACCACTTTCGATTTGCCAACTCGAGGACCATAACCTTCTTTGGCATAACTCATCGTGTAACGACCAGCAGGAAGACCGGTTTTTTCATAGATACCGTCACTATTTGTTTCAACTATATCCTCTTGACCAGTTGAAGTGTTGACGATTTTAACAGCTACGCCTTCAATCGGATTCTGGTCTGTTGTCGTATCAACAACTTCACCTCTAATTGTTGCCCCACCTTCTACGACATCTGCTCCTTGAGCATCGGCAGCATCTGCGCTTGGGGTATCTGCTGCTTCTTCATCTTGTGCCATTGCAATGCCAACAGACATAAACATGCAGGCAACTAACATTAAAATTAAACTTAAACGAATCATTCGTCCTGGTTCTCCTTTGGTAATGCCGATTCGGCAGTAAATTTCTATATTCTATAGAAGTATAATCTAATATGTAAAAGGCACGTGATCAAACGTGCTGCTAAGGTCTATCAACTATTTCAGAATTATAAACACCTGAGTGACTGAGAAGTTACGCTTTTGTTGACAATCAACATAAAAGATATTAACAAGTAATTCCATAGGAGGTTTACTGAACACGAAGTGGTCGCGTCCAGTAAACCTTCTAACGAATTTAGAATCCCATCATTGCTCGAACAAATGTAGTGTTACTTGTTGTGTGTTGGAGCAAGATGGTCGTTCTGCGGTAACCCGCGAGAATGACGATATTGAATCCAGCCCAGTTACCTTGGTTAATGGCTTGGATTTCAAAAATTCTGGTTCGCAAATCTGGCCGGTAAAGAATTGGAACAGCTTCATCTGCTGGGAAAATAGCCAAATAGTTTCTGAAGTTCTTGTCTCGGTTCGTAAACTTCCTATATTGGAACCCACCAAGAATGTTCATACTTGGTGTGAACTGATAATCAAGACGGACACCGAGAACATCTTCACGACTTCGACGATTGAACCGTAAGTATTCCACAGGTTCATTATCAGTAGGAACGTAGAACCGTGAGTTCAACGCGTCGCCAATTTCTTCAGCGCTTCTATCAAAAGCTCGGTCCCAGATATACTTAACCATAGGCGTCAGCGTGAAATCTTCGCCAATTCTGTCAATATAAGGCAGGTCTCCAAGCGGGATTTCATATTTTGCCTTCAAAATAACTTGTTGGCTGCGTATGTTCCGTTCAGGATAACGCCGTGTCTTCCAGTTTTCGGCATCATAGATCAAACCGGTATCTGCTGCGTCAAGTGCATTAATGCCGTGGTCAGGATAGAATGGAAATTCACGTTTTTCACCACTAATACGAACTTGTTCATCAGGGACCAGAAAATCGACACGCTCATCCGGTTCAAACAAATCTGCTGCCTCGTCAAACTCAACATCTAAGAAGACCGCATCCTCTTCATCTTGTTCATATTGTTTCTGCAAAACAACGAGGAGTTTAGCTTCCAGTGTGAGGTTAGGGACAGCAGTGTAGGTGAACTGAAGTGTTGTCGTATTTACGCGAGCGTTATAAAAATCAAGCTCATCAGTAATTTGCTCAGGTTCTAACTCCCCAACACGAAGGGTAATAGTATAATCGGGGATATCGTCTCGTACTCGGACAAATCGGTTTTGGAACAGAATAATTCCAAAATCAGGAATATCCCGTTGGTAAGTTAGGTGTAGATATTTGGAATCATTTTTTCGCCGACTTGAGATTTCACTTTCGTTTAACCATCCGACTTGAAGGGAAAGATTATCAAGTAAGTCGTATTCTGCTTTGAGATGATAGCCATCACGGTCAATGCCGTATTCGTATTGTGGTTCAAAATCATCTTCAAGCGAATCGATGGTGCCGTTGTTATTCAAGTCAATTAAGTCAGTAAAGATCGGTGGATCAGCTTCAAAGATGAGAAAATCTTCTTGGAAGTCTAAAATCCCGTTCTGATCTCGGTCATCAGCACGTGGAAGGACTCCATCGAAGTCATCATCATCAGGCCAATCATCGTCATCGTCATCGTCTTCAACGAGTGCGTAATTTTCTACATCCCACGGATCGCGTTCTTGCGCAGATTCTTGTGTCCGAGGAAGTGCGTAAGTCTGGTCACGATCACTGTTAGCACCAAAGTTGAGATAAGTGGTAGTGTAGCCTGGATCAATGTGGTATAAGACACCTTCAAGATAGAGTTTTCCAAAACGTGATTTGAGTTGGACGAACCATGCAGACTCTCTTCCCATCTCTCCGTCACCACCTTCATCTGTACCATCTCCTCCCAGTAGCGCTTCAAAGCGTTCACCGTCAGTTTCTGAGTAGGTTGGTATACCGTTTGCGTCTACTGGTAACAAAGTGGCTGGATCAATTGAAACACCTGTCGGTTCTTCACCGTCTTCGGTTTCAATATTGTCGGTGAGTCGGCTAAATCCCATCTTATCTTTAGAAATAGTAGGGTACTGTTTGTATTTGCCGTTAATAGAATAGTGAGCCCTCACAAAGACGTTGCCAACGGTTCCTTCAAGGTCTAAACCGTAAAGCACCGCAGCCCGCGCTGCGCCGTAGCGGTAGCGGACTTTTCGAGGTCTTCCTTCACCTTCCCACTGGCTTGGGTTATCTACGAGGGTTGATCGGTTGTCCGTATAATCTGATGATTGTCCATAGTTTCCAGGTGCTTCAATGATGTCACGATACGGCATTTGTATATGACCATCTTCAGTTTTAATCCATTCTTGAATTTCAGGGTCTGACTCTGCCATGTTCGCTTCACTAAAGCCGACTACAGCGATATTATAATCACCTGCTACGACCATCTCAAAATCAACAGATTTTACTGTCCGCGGGTCAATATCGTGCTGTTCAAATACGAGATCGTACTTCATCTTATTGAACCCATCAACGATCTTCCATTCGCCATCAACAGAGTCACGCACCTCATCAATAGCAGCATCAACAGGTGTAATATCGTCAATAAAGACCTCAATCTGTTGTGACTGCTCAGGTTGAAGACTGGGTTCGTATCCTTCTTCTAAATCTTCAACGGATACATCTTCGAGCTCTTGTGTGATAACGTTGACAATCATCCCTTTGAAAGCGGCACCGACTCCACCTTGGATATTCTCACCGTGTGAGTCTAAATCATATCCGTCAAAGTCGGTAATTCTTGCAACGTGATTGTCTTCGGGGGAGTCATCACGGAAGACAACTGTAATGCTTTCTGGCGGGGTATTTGGAACGGTTCCCATCAACGGATTTTCAACACGTTCTGGGTGTTCTTTATGTAAGTTCACATAAGTAAACCCGATACGGAAGATATCCCCCAAAAGCCCTTGTCCTCTAAACCCAACAAGCCGTGCATTTTCAATATGGCGGACCCCGGCATCGTCGTTAAGTCCGTTTCGACGCCCGAGTGTCGGTGCAAGGTTCGCTGCTGTATCATTCAACTGAACCGGGTTAGAAATACGCGAGTTGATAAGGGTAAAGAGATGTCTTTCTTGTGCAAAAGAAATGTCCCATCGGAATCCATCAAATTCAGTTTTGTAGATTGCATATCGATTTGGGAACAAGGTAGATGGCTTGATACGCATATGGTCGCCAATAGCGAACTCATTATATCTACCCCGAAAGGCATCTTCGGTTAAGATAGTCCGGTCTAATTGAGCCGAAAAACGTTCACTATCAAGTTGACCAGTCCATCCGACAACCAATTCACCATTTTGATTGAACGCCTTGCGCTCACGGTAGTTGTAGACTTCACTACCTTCCAAGAGTTCTTTACCAAACAGATCATAGAAGAACTGTGGTTCTTCTTCCAGTTGGAATCGATCTGAGAATTTTGAGTCTCCCTCAATAGTAGGCAAGAGAGGTTCTTGCGGCCCGAGGCTTTGTGCACCACAACCGTAAAGCACAAGCCCACTTAGGATGCAAGGCACTACAAGTAAAACATTAATCGCTCGTTTTAACTTGTTCATTAGTTTCATATTCCTCCTTAGGAAATAATTATTTCGGATATTAAACAATTGACTTAACAAGCAGTTGTTCAGTCCCGAAACCTTAAAAAATGGATCAAATCTGTGTGGATAATGTAAACGGAACAAACATATATCCGTTATAATTATAAAAAACCGCCCTGAGTTAGTTGAACTCTTTTAGGTGATTATGCGTCTCTGCCCACTGAATTTGAGATTGTTGATTGGCAGAAATCAGATTTCCTCCAAAAATTAAGGGGTGTTTTGTGGGAATTCTCACAAAACGGCTATTAAGTGTCAATAATAACAAAGATGTAATTTTTTGTCAAGTTTCTGACGAAAAAGAAATTTGTACTGTGTAATTCAGACAAATCATATCACAAATGTCATTATTTTACAACAATAAAACACAAAAGGGTGTAAAAATTCTGTCAAAAGCTTAGCATAGGACGCATTTTAGTAAGCCCCTTAATTACTAAACACTATTTTAGATCTGATTATAAGGCATTCCTGCAAAGGTAAAGGTATACGAAATTCGACAAATCAACCCTAATACATTAAGGTTGAAAATTCTCTTATAGTGGATTCTACAATTAACTTTACATCTGAACGGTAGGAGGGAACTCCGATTCCCGACTATTAGTAGTTGCGTCGCGATTCGGAGATCGCTCCTACAGAATATATGTAAACTTATTTACATAATTTACTATAATAAGTGATAAAGAGTAAAAATATCAAGACTTTACACACCCAATGCAAACAAAAAACTGAATTCCCTATTAACCTGTGCGACAGAATAATAGGACTGATTCAGTTTTGTAAACTAAGCGAAGAGTTCTTAAAGTATTCGATTAATAAGGCAAGCGTTACACCTAAACATAACCCTACAACCCCTGCGAGAATAACAATTAATTTAAATTCTGGGCTGACCGGAATTTTCCGTGGGACCGCGATATCAACGATTTCAATACCGCCCATCTGTGTGTCGGTAACGCCGGACTCCGCACTTAATATTTCAGATTCAAGATAGCGTTTTTCAATTTCTTCTTTTAAGGTGCCAGCAAGCTCAAGTTCGGTGCGCAACTGCGTAAAAGTATGTTGATTTACTGGAATTTGGTTTAATAATTTTTGCAATTGGTTATAAGTTTTTTGCGATTCTTTTTTAAGTTGTTCTGTTTCGTTTTCATAACCTTCAATAGTTGGCGGCAACTCAATTAGTTGATTTTGTATATAAATATAGTGTGGAGAAGTGCCGTAAGTGGTAATATTAGCCATTTCCGGTGTCGCATCAGATTTCTTTTGGAGTTCAGCAATTTGTGCGTCTTGTCCACTGAGTTCATGTGAACTTTTTCCGGCTTTTTTACTATCGCCAATGCGTTGGGATTCCAAGTCATCTAATTTCTCGCGCAGCGATAACCAGATCGGGTGGTAGTTCTGAGTTTCCGAAATTTGTGTCTGTTGTGGAAGGTTTTCTTGCCGATTTTTCAAATGGGTTAGGCGCCCGCGTGCAGTGTGGAGGGTTTGTTCGGCGATTCCAAGTCGTTCTTGTAAGTTTCTATACTGCTCTAATAAACTCGCTAATTGAGGGTACCACGTCTCTGGACTTCCGTTTTCGCGGACAAATTTAAGAGTTTCATCTATCAGTTGTCGAATTTTTTTATCAATATCTTCTCGTTTTTGTTCAAGCAATCTTTGGTGTTTTGCCAATTTTGTTTTTTCATATTCACTCCGTAATGTCTGCATGTCTCGCGCCAATTGATTAACCAATAAGGCTGCGTTACGTTCGCCTCCTTCGGTTTCGGTTAATTCAATTGACAAGTCAATATAGTCAGCATCCGGATGAATTTGTGCATTCAACTTCCGTTTGAGATTTCCTATGCTGGGAAGATGCTGCACGTCTCCAAGTTCATTCTCTTCCATGTTCTCAATCGCAGCATTTAGCATGGACTCTGTAGAAAACCTTTCACTAATTGTTGCCATCTCTCTACGATCAACTCCTCCTGAAAAAACTGTTTGGAACAAATTATTGGAGGAGAGAGGAGAAGCTGTGTTAGATTGAATAAGCAGCATCCGTGTAGAAGCAGAATAGGTTTTAGGTATACGCAGTGAGACAATAAGCGCAGTTCCTAAAACCAATAAAGTGCTCAGACAGATAACGAAGCTGTACTTCCGTATGAATTGCAGATAATCATGCAATGGTTCCTCTTTTTGAGGCATGAGTGTCGTTTTCCCGAAAATCGAGGAAAATTGACCTCCTTACATTAACTTTTGTGTGAGACTATAGATTATTTGCGATGCGAATTTCTTCATCACTGAAAGCTTCATCATGCCATTCAGTAATACGCCATTCGCCATCTCTTTTTTCAAAAATAAACAGGTTGTCACCTTCCGCGAACCATCCAGTGAATCCACCTTCAAGTGATTCGCCATCGGCAACAAAGCCTTGGATTCGGTAGTGATTTCGGACTTCGGCTTCTTTACCATCTTCAGTTACGGCTATTTCTGGTGGAACAGAGAGTTCAATCTCAATATCCTGAAACCGACTAAAGACGCGAATAGCTGAATCCCGTTCGTCTCGGATATCATCAAATATTAAGTCATCAGTTTTATCACCGTCTGTTCCCATGTCCGAAACGTAGCGGAAACCTTGAGACCAATAAGCGCTCATATAGGTCTCTACATCTTCAGTTTCATAACCTTCACGCCACCGTTTTAAAACGCTGTTAATTGCCAAATAGTCCTCGGGCGGTACCTGATTTACCTTATCAACGTCGCCGCAACCGATAAAACATGCTACTAAAATGAGCACGCTGCTTGTTTTTACTAATTCCTTTAACATATTATTTTTATCTCCAAATTAAAATGTTTTTACGACCCCTAAATAGAGCCGTGATGGAGTGATTCCAACTTGGAGCCCCAAATTTTCAATTTGCTGCGCATCCTCTTGAATTGAACGAACTTGTGAGGTAGCATTGTAAAAGTTTGCACTGACATAAGAATCAATGATGCTATATGCCCATAGACCAATACCTGTATAGACAAAGAACATTTTGAGTTTGTATTGTTGATTTGCTTTATCGTAACTTGCCAACAAAGTAGCATCATCTGGATCAAGACTGGCAGTGATTACATAGTGATCATATTGTGTTTTTAAAGATTGGTGTGCTAAAAATGCGCCAACAGCTGAACTACCGATGCCGAGTAAGACAAGACTCCCACGAAAGTAGTTACGGCTATGAAATTGCCCCCATCCTGGAAAAACAGTTGATCTTACCATAGTTCCAATGGGAGAAATTAACCGTATCGATTGTTCAGATTCCATAGAAACAACTTTATTGTTAGCCTCTTCGGCATAACAAAATTGTATGCTCAATAGCAATATCAAAAGGGAAAATAAAAAACGCATTGATTCCTAATCTATATATCTTAGAAAATTACGCGAATAGATTCAGTCGCGAAATCTAAATAATATTCCTAATGTTTCAAGACCAAATTTGATTGTAGATAAGAAAATCTACGCTATTGTTAACGATGCCTCGCGCAAAAACTGCACGAGGCATCATTTATGTATCTCAGATAATTCAATAACGAAAACGCTGTTTATCTTCTTCGTTTTGTCCGTGACGTTGTCCGACTCCGATTTTCGGTTTTCTTATCATCATCGTCATCATCACTACTGGAACTTGAACTGGTTGACGTACGAGTGGTAGTTGTTGGACGTGTCCGGGAACTTGACGATGATGTCCGACTAACTCTCTTTGGTTCGGTTCGCGTCGGTGTAGTTCTTGATGTGCTAACAGACGAACTGCGCTGTTTTGTTCGGTCACTGCTACTACTGCTTAAACGCGAACTTGACGAATTACTCGTACGGCTTGAAGAAGATACGGATCTCCTATAAAGTTGAGAAGATCTATTCGTAATTGATGAAGTGCTACTCCTACTCCTATTTACCCGTGAGCGCGAATTTAAGAGAGAACTTCGTTGTCTGTCCGGTGACTGGGTTGAAAAACGAGATCGACTACTATAAGTCCGAATTCCATCGTTTTGTCGGGCGGTTGATCTGGTCGCTACTCGTTGTTTCTGAGAAATTATCGCAGACCGCGTAACCCGTTCAGTTGGCGGAGGTGCTTGCCTACGGTGGTTTTCAATGACAACACGGACATCATTTTGGATTTGTGTCCGTTGTGTAGTCCGCGTAGGTGTTGCTAACCGGCTTCGAGAATATTGTTTACGCGTTGTTTCGTGTTGTGCACTCCACCTATTTAACTGTGTCCGCTTATTGTATATTGGCGTGCCTCTACTGTAAACACCGTAATAAGGTGTGTGGTAATACGAATAACGTGCAGGATGATAGGCACGGTAACGACCTAAGTAACCACCATAATAGGAGCGAATTGAGAGGTAACGATGATCATAGACCGGATAACTCCAACACAGATAAGAATCGAATCCACTTCTGTAATAAATAGGTCCATCATAAAAATAGAGGTAGGTGTACCGATTCCAAGGACGCCAACGATAGGTGGGTGTGTAATGCTGGACTACCCGTACCTTTGGTGCTCGGCGATAAGTGGAAACTTCAATATATTCGACATCAAGTTGTTCGCCACCTTCGGCAACGACATGAAGTTCCATCCACCCATCATCAACATGTCCGGCGACAGGAATCTTGATAGTTTCAGAGCGATTTTTTGCGCGAAGGACGAAGGTATCGCCATATCGTGTTTCAGAGGCGTTTTGGTCATGGTAGCCGCGACGTGTTGCCTCTCGTTTGGTATTACGAATCCATATACGCCCCGCAATCGGTTCATAATGGTTGTTAATCTCAAACTTATTCGGTTCACCTTTATAACGAACTACAATTTCAATAGATTGTGCGCCGCGTGGTATTTCAAACAGATACACACCGCTGGCAATAGCAAATTCATAATTATCCGCATCTTGATAGGAATTCGCCCAAGCGGTAAGCCGCATACCGTCTTCAAAAATAGGGCTTGCAGTAATTGTGGCATTGCCGCGTTCTATCCATTCATCTACATCATTTGCGACTCGATGTTCACGACTCAGTCTGTCCGCATAATAACCGTAATCGGCGTAACTCACTGTTGCCAACGTCCCGATTAGCAAGCAGCTAAGGAGTCCTGCGATTGTCAAAGTAAAAATTCGTTTCAACATGAGAATCCTCCTAATTAGTGATCTTAACCAGCAGGGTTAGCCGTTGGTTGAAAATATGTATAATATTCTTCTCTTCTATTATTTCTATCTCGGTTAATTCTGTAAAAGTAGTTTCTGCCTTACATTCTTCTTGTTTTCAGCATAAAATAGCGTTTCAATAATTAATTTTCAGTTAAAAAACCGCATAGTCGTGAACATTATACAATTTCTCACCATAATTGTCAAGTATAATTAATCGGAAGTGGAATTTTCCAACTTAGTACATTATGACTTGGGTGTAAGCCTAATACCGCGTTTTTGTGCATGCTCACGCGCAAGGGGTGTTATGATAGATGGTTTAGTATAAACCAACTCCTGGACATTAGCTGCCAAATTCGCGATCACATTCGCACTAATAACAGGCGTTTGCAAACTTACACGATTTGGTGCATCGCCTTCACGAATTGTTGTCGCAATTTGATCTACAGTTACCCATTGAACGCCAAATTCGGTTAATGCGTTTACATGTGCCGGTTCAATTTGGTCAAGTGTAAGTGATTTTTTGTCTATATACTTCCTTGTGCTTAAAATATCTGATGCTGCTATAACCCGTTTTCCACAACAAAGTGCTTGAAATACCAAATAGGTACAAGGCGTATCAACCAACTTCAAAACAAGTTTCCCTACCATTGGATACGAAAGCGCGGGTAAAACAATCTGTGAATAATTTTCAACAAAAGATGGTATATCGGTTAAATCGTTTTCCAGCAATATGTTATCTTTACCAAACGTCGAATATATTAGTTCAAGATTTAATGTTTTAGTTGCGAGATCGGATAGAATTATTCTAATTTTCCATCCTTCTTGTAGACATATTTGGAATTGTTGAAGTATCGGTTCTAACGGGAGTTGCGTAGCACCAAATATTGCGAGTAGTTGTTTTTCGGGTTGTTGAGGGCTACTGAGGTGTGCTTGAAGCACTCTCTCCACAATTTTCTCAATTTGGGCAATTTGTTCTGGTGTCATGTTTCGTCGCGTAGCAGTTCAACAGCTTCGCCACCTTTCAATCCTGCGGCATTGGAATCATCAGTATCCAGATGCATCTGAAGCACATAAGATTCATGGATTTTCGGACGAATATTCTCAAAGATTAAGGCACGATCTCCGGGGATACGGATTTTTAAAAGGTCTGTTTCTTTGATTCCGAAAGCCACAGCCTGTTCAGGTTTCATGTGAATGTGTCGTGTTGCACAAATTGCCCCCGCTTCTAAATACACACTTCCAGCGGGACCAACAAGGGTGATCGGTTCAGCACCAGCGAGATCACCGGAATCCCGAATGGGTGGATTTAAACCGAGCCGAATTGCTTCCGTCTGCGCTACCTCTACTTGCGAATAATCTCTCACGGGACCGAGGATACGGACATGTTCAATGGCACGCATCCGCTTTCCGACAACCGTGACTGTTTCATTCGCTGCAAACGCTTCCGGTTGGTAAAGCGGCGCGTAGACAGTAAGTTGGTGTCCAGGTCCGTAAAGAATTTCAAGGTCTTCCTGGGTTACATGTGCATGCCGAGCAGAAACCCCAACCGGAATTTTTTGCTGTGCTATAGCAACATCGCACGCACGGTTCCCCGCATCGCAAGTTCGTAACGCACACCCGCTGCAAGATTGATCATTTGCCAATTGACTTACTACACGGCGGGTAATTAGTTTTACTAAAGCTTGGTCATGCATCTTAACTTTGTATCTGTTCGGATTCAAATACTTCCAGAAAATTATTCATGAAATTATGATTCGTTTGTCAGGATAGTTTCAACTTCAGCATGTGGACGTGGGATCACATGCACTGAAACAACTTCTCCTACACGGGCAGCGGCTTCAGCACCGACATCTGTTGCGGCTTTCACAGCACCTACGTCTCCGCGCACCATCACTGTAACAAAACCACCACCAACTTGTTGACGACCAACAAGTTTCACATTAGCGGCTTTTACCATCGCATCTGCAGCCTCAATGCTGCCAATCAAGCCTCTTGTTTCAACTAAGCCTAATGCTTCTCCAGTCATATTGATACCTATCTCCTCCTATTGGAAATTCTGATTTTAGCGTGAGTTAACTTATTGCATGTTCATGCGGAAAATTGCATCAAAACCTTTTACCGTCGCCAAAACAACTTTTTTATACCCTTCCCCACAAAGACAACACCTTGTCCTATTTTCTTTGGAACATAGGTCACAACGGCTACCGTCTTTTTTAGGATACGTACTGCCTTGCCATCATTATCTAAATCTAACGAAAATTCTACTCCTGTAGACCAACCGTGTTGTTTGCCGTCTGGTGTATGCTCGTTGTGAACTGTCACCCGAGTATTTTCATCTAATTGCTTGGTCAACACTTGACGGTATCCCTCAGCTGTAAATTCTTTGTGGACATTTACTTGTGGTTGTTCCTGTGTATCTGTTCTCGGTTTTTCTGCTTCGTCCTTTTCATCTGTTTTTGCAGAACAATTGCAGGTATTTTTACCTTCTGTCTGCTTTTCCTTTACCTGCTGTTGCTCAATTTTAGGGGTTGATTGTTCATCCGCTTGGATTTCCATAACCATAACTGAAAATCCACCAATAACGAAAATCAAACCAAGTATCATGCTTATCAATTTGCGATACATTCCGTATACCTCCTTAGTTACCGTTTACTTTTGGACCAAAAAAATATAAGAGAGACCGTAGTAATGATGTGATTATATTGAATTCAGAAGTATTTTAGTGTGTATTTGATAGTATATCAGAAATTCTTATTTTTTTCAAATAAAATTGGACGTAAAGTTCATAAACTTTTTTTATATCATTTACTGCTTTTTCAACGTAGTTTCCTTTTTCATAAGCAACTGCACGCCAAAGATATATCGGAATTAACTCATGTGCTTCATTTTGCCAGTTCTGAATAGCATCCGTTAGCAGACCAATGGCGTGTGAATAATCAGATTCTTTTGATGTTTGTTGTCCTAAATCTTTATGAACATCACCACGCCTGAGATAGGCAATAGCAAAACTTGGTTGTAATTCAATGGCTTTGTCAAAATCAGTTAAGGCGAGTTTTAGTGTTTCGTCCTGCTTGTCTGAAAGTAGAAACTTTTGATAGTATGCCCTACCACGGTTGTAGTATGCAATTGCAGAGGGACGGTGCTTAACAATGTCCGAATAATCATCAATAGCCGCACTGATTTTACCGGTTTTAAGATAGACTTTTGCCCGTTTTGACATTACAAGTGCATTTTTTCTTTTTTTAAGGGAGGCAGTATAGTCATTGATAGCCTGTGTCTGATCACCTAAGGCAAGGTAAGCATCGCCACGGCTTGCATAAGCATCGGCAGAATACTCATTAAGAGATAGGGTTTGATTATAGTCAGCAATTGCCTCTTTGTAGTATGCTAAATAGTAATAAGCAAGACCACGTTTGATATAAGCCTCAGCATATTTCGGTTCAATCTCAATGGCTTGTGTTAGAGCACTTATGGCTTTGTGGCTTTTCCCATTTCTAAGCAATTGAGTTCCGTGAGTTAGATGTTTTAATGCTGCTTTGTCTACCCCTTTTAGTTTATCCCATGTTACAAACCGTGATGCGAAAATAAATGTAAGAATCAGGACGGGGGTCATAATGTAAATTAACGCGCGCATACAATAACACTCTTATGTTATTTCGGATAGAGAAGATGAATGTTAACACCGAATTTTAGTTCTTCAACTGAGGTGTAGGTTTTTGCTAAGTCAACTTCAATATAGGTTTGCCCATCCTTGAGCCCTCCATAACCGGTAGAAAAGATAAGCTGCTTACCACCAAGTCTTGCGACTCCATCCTTAACATTTTTTGACGGAAAATAGCCGATAGGCGTATGTCCAACAATTAGGAAATTCCCGTTTAGAACTTTGAGAAATTTTTCGGTATGTTTCAACGTATATCCACCGCCAAACACGATATCTGGTCTGTCCCACAACATTTCGTCAAGTGTTCTGGGACCGGGGTCTATGATATCCCTTAAACGGATAATAGAACGCGCGGGCCCTGCGTGAACGGCAACAAAACCATTTTTACTAATAACAACTGTTGGAAGATTAGTAAGGAATTCGAAATGCTCATCGGTCATTCGCTCAATGAAATTAAACTGTTTATAGTAACTACCGTTTATACTGTTATACAGTTTCCGAATAAATGCTGGACGAGTTTGGTCTGTCATCCCATGTTTTTTCATCATAGCATAGGTATCTGCTGCTGCAAATTCATGATTTCCCCGAATATAGATGAATCTTTCGCCTTTATCCCCAAGTTGTCGCTGTATCTCAATAACGCGGTTAATTATTTGGACATCGCCGAAAGGCGGCTTAGGTTTTTCATCGGGTTTATAGTCAATTGAATCTCCGAGCATGATGCCATATACATCTTCACCTGCTTGGATACGTTCAACAAGTCGGGTTTGCTGCAACCACTGATTAAAATCGTTCCAATGCGCGTGTAAATCTGAGACGATGTAGACGGTGCCGTGGTCGGGTAGAACGATAATATGTCCGTCACGTGTGAGTTGATTAGGGTATTGTGAAATGTGTTTAGGTTGCGCGGTTGTGATCATAGTAAAGCAGAAAAACAAGAGGATCGTGTGAATTAGGGTGCTGTTCATTGGTTTTACTCTCTAAAAAATGGGTCTATTGTTTTTTCCTGTTGCATAAGTTTTTGAAGTTGTATTTGCCTACGACGCCAGCAGATGAGATAAGCGAGGAGAAAAAGTCCCCCGAGTCCACCCCAAAAAATGTAAGAATTGGACAAGAAAGCTGCCCAATGGTAACGTTGCGGCAAAGATTCTCGCCAAAGTTTATCAAAATCATCAAGATTATACCCCAGAACCGCTTCAAAAGCAGCGTTGAGATTCATTCCAGTATGAAGTTTATCAATAATTGACCACAATGCCTCGCTGCCATTGATTTCAACAAGCCACCGAAGCGCATCTTGACTTTGAGCATAGGCTAAATCCGCGCCTCTTGAGGAAATAGGGAATTTATGTGTAATTTCGTTTAGTGGCACGATAGATTTTGTGAAAACATTTTTCAATAAGGTTTCGTGACGACCTGGCACCCACTCCTTTGAAAAGTGGATAGCAATGCCTTCCACAAACCATAATGGCATTCCCTTGACAGCTTTTCGCGTGTACTGCCCAAACAAGACATGTGCTATCTCGTGCCGCAGCACTTGTGCTAACTGTAGTTCTGCTGCCATTATCTGGGTTGGGTTTTGGATGATAATGCGCCGACTCAGCGGAAAAGCACATCCAACCGCCCAATCCTGAATTGGCGCGTGAACAAACGCCTGAAACTCTTTATCCGTATCACAAATCCAGATTTTAATTGTTTCATCTGCAATGTGACGTGTTATCCGTGGCAATTCAGCATAAAAATCTTCAGCCATCTGAAGAATTGACGCCGGGTCCACGGTGTCTTCTTGGTAGTAGACGTTGAAATGTGGACTTTCTGATGATTCCCACGAGGCAGTTGCAGATACTGAAAATACAAGTAGAAGCAATAAAATAAGAATAAGGTTTTTCATCGCCTTTATACTCAGAAGTCAGTTATTCGTCAGTATATGCCTTAAGACTAATTGCTTGATTTACCAGATACGTTAGTTCGTCAATCTGCTCGTTGGAAATTTGAGTTTGGAATCCTTTAATGGTTTGCCGCACTGCTTCTAAACTGCCTTCTTGTGCCCAATAACTCTCACGCAGTATTTCAGCAAATTCTGCGATTGCTGCGACAAGTTGAAATTCGACTGATGTATCTTCAAATGTACTTTTCAGTTCTGTTGAGAATATCTCTTTACTAATCTCGGATACACGCGTAGTATCGGGGTCTTCGTGACGTATAAAAACAGTTGCGAGTTTTCCAGTAGCATTTTCGTGGAGTTTAATCTCATAGAGCGCAGTAACACTGTGACCAGAACCAATTTCGCCAGCATCTACATCGTCATCACGGAAGTCTTCATGCGCCAGACGGCGGTTTTCATAACCGAGCAAGCGGAAGCGACTGACAGTCTGAGGATTAAAATCAACCTGAACTTTAGCGTCTTTTGCGATAACCTGTAATGTTCCCGTCAGATTCTCAACAAAGATACGTCTTGCCTCGTTAAGGTTATCAACATAAGCGTAACTACCATTGCCATTATTCGCAAGTTGTTCCATGAGAATATCGTTGTAATTTCCCATGCCGAACCCGACTGTTGTAAGTGTAATTCCTTCCTCAACATGAGAGCGAATCTTCTTAAGGATAGCATCAGGTCCTGTTTCCCCAACATTAGCAACACCATCTGAACATAGAATTACACGGTTGATACTACCAGACTTTGCATTCTGTAACGCGATCTTGTAACCCAAACGCAGTCCTGCTTCTGCATTCGTTACACCTTCAGGTTCAAGTGCGTTAATTGCATCCACAATCTCCTCGTGTGCCTCAGTTCCCGTATGCGGCAGGATAATCCGTGCTTCAGTTCCGTAAACAACGATGGCGACTTTGTCGCCTTGACGGAGTTGTTCAACTAAGAGTTTTAGTGAACGTTTCACCAAACCTAAACGATTCTCCATTGCCATTGATCCAGAGACATCAATAACAAAAGTTAACATCGCGTCTTTTCGGTTTTCGTCAGGGACGATTCGCCCTTGAACACCAATTCGTAGTAATTGAAGCCGTTTGCCTTCTCCAAAGCGGGAGGGTGCACCTTCAATGTGTACAGCAAAGGCACCATCAGACGGTGGTACATAGTTGTAATTAAAGGAGTTGACGAATTCCTCAACACGTACGGCTTCCCGTGGAGGTAGATGTCCATCTCTGAGATAACGTCGGGTGACAGAGTAGGAAGCAGTATCAACATCCATGCCAAACGTTGAAAGGTGTTCATCTTCTGTATCAATAAAAGGATTAGTGCCATAATTTTCAAAGAAAACATCGTCAAAAGCATCACCATTTGGAGGGTTTAAACCCGAAAAAGTAGAATCATAAGACATTTCAGTGGATAGAAAGTCTTCCTCGCTATCGCCAGAGCCGCAGCCTGTGTAGATAAGAAGTGCCAGTCCACACATCGTCATGAAAATAACGTTTAATCTGAGATTGCCAAATTTAGTTTTCATTAGAAGATATCTCCTTTGATTTCAAACTTTGATTTTACGTTACGACTGAGGGTCTACAACAGTACTCATAAACAGCACCGTCCCTGTTTCATTTTCACGGATTGCAAAGAAAAAAGGTCTGTCCGCAATAAACTGTGGCGCCGCGCTCTCAAAACCTACCCCAACACTGGTTGCCGCAGCGGCTTCTGTGCCTTCTTCGTTGACTTCAACGATGGCTTTATGGTCAACTTTCGTAATATATAAAGTCCCACCTAATTTTTCTAAAGGCGCCATCCTACTGAAATCTGCCCGATCTTCATCAAATGCTATTTCCATACCGAGGTTTTTCAGAACGTCAACAAGACTTATTTCATATTCCAATTTGAATTTTGGAATTTGGACATACACCTCTTGTTCATATATTTGTGATACCCAACTTTCCCAATTCTCTGCGTTCAAATCCTCCAAAAAGGTATTAAGATCGGATTCACGGGACGGTAGGAAGATATACATACTCATCTGCCCATCTCCATAAGGAAGACTAATCGCTTGAAAATTCGCTTCTTGAAAATATGGGTAACCACCTTCCCTTCCCATCATAGGTACACTTTTTTTCCCTCCATTTGTGAGATAGAAAGTGCCAGCCCGCGTATCTGACGGGTCGAATTGTTCCTTCCACTCTCCCTTGAAGTAGATGGTGTTAATGAGGAATAACACCTCGTTGGGGTCAATTGCTTTAAGTATTTCTGGAATTTTACCATTTGTATTGGTATTTACCCATTGATTAATTGTTGTAACAGAGTTTGGGTCCGTAAAATCAAGTGTTGAGATTTCAGCATCAAAAAATTCGGTATTTCGCTCTAAGAAGTCAGTTTTGAACGGTACATTTTGGCGTGCCCAAAGTGAGTTTGCAATCGTGAGTGTAACTTTCGGGTCAGATGCCTGAAGCCCTTGATGCAATTGTGCATACCCGGGGTTAATCGCTTCAGCGTCAAGCGTATTCAGTTGTAACACATCAGTCATCGCCTGCTCGGTTTCGTTGGCAGCACCGTTTAACGTCATAGCCAAGGCTACGGAAACACTGAATGGTGAGATAAAAATATTTCTATCCTGATTATTTTTCTGTATTTCGTTAAATAGGTTAAAACCAAATTTAGTGTTTGCTGTGACGACATCTGGATCAAAAGGACCAAAATCCCTTTTGTTATTTTGTCGATCCTCATCGCGTTCGCAACCGAAATAAAAAAGAAACACCAAACCAAAACTTATCAGAAGAACACTTATTTTAAAAAAACTCCTAAATTTGGTTTTCATTAGATTGATTAAATCCTCTCTTATTTGTTATATCATGGCTTGAGTTTATCAAGGGTCTACGACAGTACCCATGAATAATACTGTTTTTGTTTCATTATCACGAATCGCAAAGAAAAACGGACGATCAGCAGTAAATTCTGGTGGAAGACTGGTTTTTACGATCCCAACAACAGTTACAGCAGCAGCTTCTGTGCCTTCTTCATTAACCTCAATGAAAGTTTTGTGAGAAACTTTATCTATATACAGATTTGCCCCTAAATCTTCTAAAGATACCATGCGGCTAAAATCTGCTCGACTTTGATCGAAGGCTATACCCATGCCGAGTGCGGTAAGTGCGTCGTTAAGTTCTTTTGTTCCGTATTCCAGTTTGAATTTAGGCATTCTGAGCGACAGTTCCTGTTCACGAAACTGGGACATCCAATTTTCCCAGTTTTCTGTGTTCAAAGTCTCTAAAAAGGCGTTTAGGTTGGAATTGCGGGCGGGAAGGAAGATATACATACTTATCCGCCCATTACCATAAGGGAGGTTAACGGCTTGGAAAGCATCTCCGCGGTAGTGGGAATAACGTCCTGACCTGAACATCATCGGGACCTGCTTTTTGCTACCGTTTGTGAGATGGAACGCACCGTCGCGTGTGTGTGCAGGGTCGAATTCTGTTTGCCATGCCCCTTTGAAATAGATTGCATTAATTAGAAATAGTACCGCATTTGAGTCTATTTCATCAAGGATTTTTGGAATCTTGCCATTTGTATTATCATTTACCCACTGATTAATTGCTGTTAGCGAACTTGGATCCCAAAAATCAAGTATTGAGATTTCAGCATTAAAAAATTGAGTGTTACGCTGCAGAAAATCTGGCGTAAACTGAATGCCTTGATTTCCCCAAAGCGAGTTCGCAATAGTGAGTGTCACTTTCGGATCAGATGTCCGAAGTGTCTGCTGCAATTGTGCATAACTGGAATTGATAGAATTAGTGTCTATGTCTTGTAATTGCAACGTATCAATCATCGCTTGTTCTGTTTCACTTGCAGCGCCGTTTAACGTCATTGCTAAGGCTACGGAAATACTGAACGGAGAGGTAAAGATATTCTGATTCTGTTCAGTTTCCCAGAGCGTATTGAACAGATTAAAACCGAATTTGGTGTTCGCCATAGGCACACTGGAATCAATCGGAACATCTATAGGTTCATCCTTCTCTGGAGTTAGTGTGTTAATAACAGATTCAAAACACCCTACAAATAACAAGAAAACGATCACTATCAAACTTAGCATGGTTTTTCCGAATGTTTGTTTAATTATCATTTATCTTCTCCATCTTATGGTGAATTATGAAATTCGATAGAAGCTTTCGTTCCCAGTAGGCGGTGAATGCCTAAATGGTATTCACCGTTGATTTGGAGATTTCCCAACCTCACCGTGCAGAGCGTCCAAGTAATTCTAAAATCTACCGTAACATTGGTGGTTTGCTACTTGAAAGTTGCCGTTAGTAAAGATGTGCGACGAACTCTCCGTATCCGTTGTAAATCTGGGTTGGATATTTTTTCCCCCTTGTGGGAATCATCCATTCAGAAGCTTGCGACCAACGTGGATGCGGAACGTTCGGATTGACGTTTGCCTCAAAACCGTATTCTCTCGGAAGTATAACGTTCCAGAAGTTTCGCGGTTTCTTGTCGGTGAGTTCTATACTAACAATGGATTTGATGCTCTTAAATCCGTATTTCCACGGCACGATCAGACGTATAGGTGCGCCGTGCTGTGGCGGTAGGATATGTCCATAGATACCGACAACCAACAATGTTAGGTCGTTCATCGCTTCTGCAAGTGTTAATCCTTCAACGTAAGGCCACGGTAAACGAAAGTTGTTTTGTTGGGGCGCTACATCAGGCTCCATAAATGTGGTCATCCGCACGTATTTCGCATCAGATTTCGGTTGAACTTTATCAAGCAGTGCTTTCATTGGAAAGCCAATCCACGGCACGACCATTGCCCATGTTTCAACACAGCGAAAACGGTAGATACGTTCTTCAAGCGGCATCTGTTTAATTAAGTCATCTACATCTAAAGTCATCGGTTTTTCAACGAGTCCAGAAATTTCAATCTCCCACGGACGCGTTTTAAACTTTTCAACTCGTCTCCAAACGGTGCTTTTTGAACTTGTGAACTCGTAGAAGTTGTTGTAGGTTGCCGCGATAATTTCATCTGTTTGTTTCCGTTTAACTGTGAATTCTTCATTCTTTTTAGCATCAAGAGTCTTCGCGCGATAAGGTTCAAGTTGTTTAGCAACTCTGCTATCTTGTGCACAGGCGTTTGTGCCAAAAAGCGACAATGCTCCTGCACCTGCTATACCAAGTTCTTTTATAAACTTTCTACGGTTAATATAAACTGATTCAGGTGTTACTCGGTTTTCTGGGATTTCCCATCCCTTAGGGATTTTTATATTTGCCATGAGAATCTCCTATACGGTGAGTTCTGAGTATTTGCAATTTATAACTATGGAGAATTTTATTAGGCTTCTTTTTATCATTCAAATTATACAGGTTTCTTGTCATAAGTGCAATCCTTTTTCTGTCTGAATATCGTGTTATACGGATTACACAGATTATAGGACACTCTATTGCCAATCAATCCCGACATATTAAGTTGAAACCCTTCTACAAGACCTGCTTTAACTTTTTTGTTGCAACTTTTTCATGTTTTGGTGTATAATATCTTAGAAGCGTTAAATCCGTTTCTATTTTTTGACGAAACAGCGGAGTAATTTAGTAATGTTGCGAAAACATTGGCAATTTCCCTTCTTACTTGCAGTATTGGTCTGCGTTCATTCTGTATGTCCTCTATTCTGTGCGGCTTTTGAAGAAATCTTGTGTAGTGGCTCGTCTGAAAAGATGCAGATGGCACATACTGAAATCGATTCACCTTGTTGTCAAAAGACTCAAACGGATGCTACCAGTGAATCTGAAACATCTTCAGAAGGTGTAACTGCATGTTGTTTAAATGGTTTACAACTTATTCTATCGGATGTTTCGTCAAACGTAGAGACAATCCGTGAGTCGTTAACATACCAATACGTTTCTATTGTTCCATTCTCTGCAATTTTACCAGTTTCTCAGGAGATATTGCTTTATCTCCCACCATCCAAACTACATACCTCTCTCTTAAATTGCGACATCTCCCGCCGCGGTCCTCCCTATACCCGTTCTTAAGTAATTTCAACTACTCATAATTTAATGATTTCCTTCCTTGCTTTTGTGTGAGTCAAGGAGAAATTGATCTATCTGAATTTATACTTAATTTTCCGGGTTAAATATATGGAGGAATTAAAATGCAATCCCGAATTTCCACGTTTTTCAATTTTCGTTTTACTATAGCAATCGTTGTAACCACGCTGTTTTTTGCGAATCTTGGCTTTACTCAACAACACGAGAAACACGATATACATAAAGCAGATAAAACTGCTGCCTTAAATGTTATGCTTCACACCGAACCGCAAAAGATTCAGGCAGGAGAACATACGACGCTGATGTTTGATCTTACCGATGCAGAGGGTGAACCTTTTACGGATTTGATGGTACACCACGATCGAATTCTCCATGTGCTAATCGTGAGTGAGAACTTACAGACTGTAGGACATATCCATCCCGAAGATTTTGAATCTCGTGACATGATGGCGGAACTTGAGGGTGTCTATACAGTACACTTTACTTTTCCCGTAGCAGGCAGATATATATTAGCACTTGATGTGATGACTGCAGATACCGAAATCTCAAAATACATGCATGTAGATGTTGCAGGTGATAAGAAAATGGCAGGTATTTCTGAAGATTTTCAGCGAGAGAAAGTTATTTCCGGTTATACTGAAGAGGGCGGGGACCGGTTTACGAAAGCCGTTTCCGTCACTGATGGCAAAGGGACATCCAAATATCACGTGAAAATACAAGTGCCAGAACAAATTAAGGCGGGTGAGATGGTTCATATCGCCTATCATTTTTCACGCGATGGAAAACCGATTACTGATCTTGTTCCATTTTTAGATGCTCCGATGCATTTTGCTATCGTCAGTACCCGTTTAGATGGTATACTACATACGCATGGTACAGTTCCTATGAATGGAGATATGGGTAAGATGGCGAAGAAAGATCCGCATGCCGGACATAAAATGAAAAAGACACCGACAACAGGGCATCAACATCAAGGTAGTACACCAGATAAATTTGGACCTACCGTGATGCTCATGACAACATTTACAAAACCAGGGGTCTACCAGATTTTTGGTCAGCTGAAGCACACTGATCAAATTCTGTTTCCCACTTTCATGGTCAAAGTTGAGGAGTCAGACTAAATCACTTAATTGTAGGGTAGGTTCTACCTACCCTACAATTCTAAATTAAGGAGAGAAAGATGATTTTCCAAATTTACCGTTCGTTTCGTGCGGGTATTCTGCTTGTATTAGTTTCCTTAATGGTAATCACGCCGTTACTCAGTGACGCGCATGAAACTGAGTGGCCAGGTGAGAAACTCGCGGCTATTTTCCCTCAAGCGAAAAAATTCGTTCAGCGAAGTGCTACACTAACAAAAGATAAAATCGCATCTATTGAGAAAGAACTGGGCGCTAAACTTCGCAAAGAAGACCAAAAACCGATCTTCTATATTCCGATTAGCGATCAAAAGAGGCCCCTTGGTTTAGTGTTGTTCGTTGATGTGCAGGGGCCGCTCGGTGTTATTGATGGTGCTGTCGGACTTGACATGAAGGGAAAAATAGTGAAAGTAGCAGTCTATGAACACAAGGAATCGGATGCAATTGCATCTGAAAAGTTTCTCAAGCAGTTCATAGGCAAAGGGATAGACGACGATTTTAAAGTTGGCAAAGATGTTGAGGCAGTTAAAGGGTATGAAGAAGCATCAAAAGCTGTTGCCTTGATTCCGAAAAAGACACTGGTCATGAGTTATGCGCTCTTTTTGAAACGCAAACCCAAAACGGATGTGGAAAAGAAGCCACAACCGGAAGAACCACCAGAGGACTTGCCTGAAGTTGAGGACCTAAAGGAACTCATGATTTTAATGGTTGATGAGTATTTTGAAATCGTCGATTACTTTGACAAAGGTGAAGGCAAAGCAGGAGCAGTAACCGCTGCCAAAAAACTTGCCGCTTACGCCAAATTGATCTCTGATTTTGAACCACCGAAAAACGCTGATCAAAAGGAAGAATATGTTGAGATGCAAGATAAGTTTAGCAAAACGCTCACCGACTTTGCTAAAACGCTTGACAAGCACGGGATTTCTGACGAGACGCGTAAACAGTGGGAGCAAATTGACGCATTGATAAAACAGGCGCACATCCGATTTAGCGAAGAAGACATTGACCTTGAGGCTTATTAAACCTGATACCACATAGGGCGAATTCCAAGTTCGCCCTCCATTCATCTCATTAAAAGGAACTTATCATGCGCAAATTCTTGTTTCTCTGTGTGATGGCTCTCATTTGTGTCGCGATCGCAGATCAATCGGTTTATGCTTTGCCAGCGTTTCATAAAATGTTCAAGGCTAAATATAAATGGGCAGGCGGTTGTAACGTATGTCATTTCTCAAAGAAGGGTGGAGATTCGCCTAATCCTTACGGCAGAGCTTTTCTACACAACGGCCTGAATCTATCAACCTTCACTCGGATTGAGAAAACGGATTCGGATAAAGACGGATTTAGTAACATCGCTGAAATTATCGCCCGTTCCTACCCAGGGAATGCTGCGAGTACGCCCGAAAATGTTCAGGTTACAGACGATCTCACTGAATCAGATGAAGCATTAGATATTGAGGATGGAGACGTTTTTAGTTTTGATGACGTGGATGCGACGGAGGATACGGGCGGCTCAGATTTTCTTGGCGGGGCATTTGGAGACCTTGTATTCGGCGGCGCATTGGATATTCGCCGTCCTACTCGCGGACAGGATTTAATCCCTGATAGAGACAATTGGAATAGTGGCACTACGCTTATTCATGTTGCCGAACTCGTAGTAACAACGAGTGTCGGTGATAATGTTGGCATATTAGGCGAGCAGCTACTGACAACCTCTCCTTTAGGAACGCAGGTTGCAGACGACCATGGATTTATTTACGCTATCCTGACAGGCCTCCCTGTTTTGCCAAAGGGAGCATCTATGAAAATTGGTCGGTTTCGGCACGGTTTCGGCATTGACACGAAGTCTGATGCAGCCGCGAATCCGCTGTATAATCTGGTTCGAAAGAATATCGGTTTTATTTCTGACCGTGGATTTCAGCTAAACGGTTTTGTGGGACCAGTCTCATACACGTTATCGCTTGCAGATGGGCCAGACTCCCTCCGCACTGTCACGGAGGGAACGGTGGCAACAGGCATCCGAATCGGTCCGCATGGGAGTGGAGGTGGTGTTCTGAAACCGATCCGAAATAACAGTCCACCGCTGTTTGCTCATCTGAATGGTACGCTTCCCGTTTTCGGAAAGCGGATATGGCTCGGTGCATCCTATTTTGATGGCAATAGTTATCCGTTTAATTCAATTAACGGTGATGTTAATCCTTCAACATTGATATACAAACGTCGCTTGGGACTCGCTACAAGTTTTAAGTTGTGGCGATTTGATCTTGCTGCGGAATGGGTTCGTGGGCAAGATACACAACTTTTGAAATATCTACCTATTCCGATTCCATCGGAGGATCGCAATGCAACGGTGGAAGGGTGTTACCTGCATGCGGAACTTCCTTTGACAGAAACTTTAGATGTTCGTTTGAAGTATGATGTATGGAATCCGAATACGGAGAAATTTAGCACGTTCACATTTAACCGAGAACCTGATGAACAGGTTTGGTCAACGTTGGGCGGCGCTTTGACATGGCATTTCACGGAAGGTGCTTTAGCGAGGATTGTTTACCAAGTAAATAACGTTGAAAAGTCAACGCGAAGTGCGGCAATTGTTCCGCAACTACTGATAGAATTTTGATTGGTGCCTACGGTGTCAATCAACTTTTGGATTAAGTTTAACAGACACTTCTTCTGTGAATCAACGCTGAATGCGCTTTTGGCATTCAGCGGGAGCGATCTCCGAATCGCGATTTCTTCTGTAGGAGCGATCTCCGAATCGCGACGAAACTCACTGATAGTCGGGAATCGGAGTTCCCTCCCGCCAAATCATGCAGAATACCAAACGCGTATTCTGCATGATTTGGCGTTGATTCACATCTCAAAATGTCCCGTTAATTCTAAAGTTTACTATATTTAGTGGTCGCTATCTGTTTTGGCATAGATGGCAATAAGTACAAAACAGGTAGATTGCAGGTTCGCGGTAGGTGTCTTAAGTTCTATCGGAGTATCGCTGACAAAACTGCCATCAGGTTCTTGTGCTTTTGTTAGATAAGCAACTGCAATACGTTTCGTATTTAGCGGGTCATTCGCCGCAGCAAGTGTCATAATAGCAGCGGCGGTAACCTCTGGATCACTTGGTTTGCCTTTGAATCTGCCGAATCCGCCATCATCATTCTGAAATTGCTTTAACCAAACAAACTGTTCATCAAGGTCGTATACAATATGGTCATATTTACTTGAACGTAATAATCCTTGCAGTACCCAAGATGTCACAAAAATATCCGATTGAGTTCCACCTGGCAGATTCCAGAGGTTTTCAAAATTATTCTGTTCAGCAAGCCATTCCATGCCGGAGAGAATAGGTTCGAAATGTTTCTGGATAAAACCGAGTTTTTTAAATCCGACAAGAGTCGCTGCCGTATAAAGAATTTGTCCGGGGCTTTTGCTTTTACGTCCCCAACTTCCACTCGGGTTTTGCGCATTTTTGAGCCAACGCAGTCCATCAAATTGCACATCAGGATCCGTTTTGGCATTATCCAAGGCAATGAGTGCAAAAATAGTGTGAGCGGTATTGTTGTTCCAGCTCCCATCTTCACGCTGCTTGTTCCTCAAATATCTGACTCCACGACGGATGACAATTGATCCGGTTCCCCAACCTGCATCTGTTAACGCCCAGATAGCGAGGGCTGTGATTTCTACATCGCTTTTTTCACCGGGGACCAGAGGCCAACCACCATCTTTATTTTGGTTCTCTACAATATAAGTTTTTGCGTTTTCAATCGTTCTGTAGAGCGAAGACTCCTTTGGTATCTTTGATGTTCTTGGCAGAATTTCTACTCCAATTTCTGATGCAAAGACTTCCGCAATGCTAAAGCAGAAAAGTAACAACATTATCTGACAACATAGTAAAATGAACATGCGTTTTTGATTTATCATTTTTTCACCTATTTATGGGATTTCATTTAGTGGTTGATGATAATTCAGGTAAATTTGTTGAATTTTTTTAGGATTGAGGTTCAATCACAACCTTATAAACACCTTCTTTTCCGAGCATATCAATGCCAATTTCCAGCTGATTTAATGGAAGATGATGTGTTATCAATTTGTGTAGTGGCGCGCGTGTTCTCTGCAGAAAATCCAGCGCTGTTTGAAATTGGATTTGTGGGTATGCCCATACGCCGTAAACATCAAGGTCTTTGTTACAAATTTGATGCGGTCTCACTTGAGTATCCCCAGAATCGGTGTAGTGTCCGACTTCAATTACCTTACCGCCACGTCTTACAACGTCTAATGCTTCAGAGAAAACAGTGGGTATGCCAGCACACTCAATCGCTATGTCTACACCAACACCGTTTGTGAGGGACTGAATCCGTTCAACCCGTTCTTCTGGGGTGGTATTCCCAACATTGATAACGACATCTGCTCCCATCTGTTCTGCCATTTCTAAACGGCTATCTACAAGGTCGGTAGCAATGATTGTGCCTGCGCCACTGTCCCTTAACACAGCAATGACAAGGAGACCGATTGGACCACATCCAAGCACAGCAACGCTGCTTCCAATGCTGTAGCCATCTCCTACCTGCGGCAATCCAGGAGCGCATGCGCGTTCAACAGCACGCGTCGCAACTGCTACAGGTTCTGTCATGACAGAAATTTCTTCAGAAATATCTGCGGGTATCTTGTACACCCAAGAGTTGCC
Organism: Candidatus Poribacteria bacterium; assembly: GCA_965219695.1. Lineage (GTDB taxonomy): Bacteria > Poribacteria > WGA-4E > WGA-4E > WGA-3G > MSPOR6. Next base: position 627,722 of record CBDCOJ010000032.1, read on the forward strand.
GTGAATATAGGTATATTCAGAGAATTCACCAGTCAAATAAGGAGGTGTTTCACTGTTGCTAAACCCATAAATGGTTCGTCCAGAACATAAAGTCGGCCGTCCAGGTACATGTAAGCAGTAGTAGCATCGACCGCAGTTTTTTGAACCCGGTACCACGGTGATGCGATCCCCTTCTTTAATAGGACCACCCATCACATTCATAACTTGATTAGCATTTTTGCCGATTTCTGCGACTGTGCCGACAACTTCATGCCCTGGGATGACAGGAAACTTCAGTGCTGTATGTCCCAGATACATGTGTTTATCACTGCCACAGATACCGACTTTGTCTACCTGTAGCAGAAGGGAGTCGTCAGCGGGTGTCGGTTTGTCAAATTCTCGGATTTCTATTTGCCCCGGTTGGAGCATCACCGCTGCTTGAACTTGCATAGTTAGAATTCCTTGCTTGTTTTCTATCGTTTGTAGAGACCGCTCATTTTGCCCAGAGCGGAATCAATACTTTTGTCAAATGTGCCAAACTTTCCAGATTATGTGCGGGAAGAAAATAGTCTACATAAGGCAATGCAGTACGAATACCCCGGCAGATCGGTTGATAGGTGTCGCTACCGAGCAATGGATTCAACCATAAGAGTTTATACGCATGTCTATGTAGCATTTCCATAGATCGACGCAGCAAATCTGCATCTCCTCTATCCCAACCATCACTGATAAGGATTACCACTGTACGATATGCTGAAAAAGACGTGGAAAACTGTCTATAGAATTCTAACAGACTTTCACCGATCTTTGTTCCACCTGACCAATCTGGGACGACGTTCGCGACTTCATTTAAGCCTTCCACCAAACCTTTACGCCGAAGCAGTCCTGTAATATTCGTTAAATGTGTGCTGAAGACTGCTACTTCTACCTCTCTCAATTCCTGTTGCATGCCGTAGATAAATTGGATAAGGAATTTCGCATAACAATCCATAGATCCGCTCACATCACACAAGAGCAAAATTTTTGTCTTTTTGATTTTCTGCTGTTTCCGCATGAGTTCAATCGGTTCGCCGCCGTGCGCGAGACTCTTCCGCCAACTTCTTCGGAAATCAATAACCTTACCTTTTTTACTAACAATCTTTCGTCTACTCAGTCTTGTAGCCAATACCGCTGCCAATTTTGCGACTATATCCCGTGCCTTCTCCATATCCTCCGTAGTAAACTCACTAAAATCCTTTCGGGTGAGAACTTCTTCTACACTATAGGCGATAGGGTCGTCTTCTTGTCCCTCCTCATCGTCTTCTTCCTCAAAGTCCAACCACTGATCAAGTATGTTCTCTTCATTTTCAGCATCATATAGATCTTGTAGGGCAGAAGGCTCAGGTTCGTCGCCTTCTGTATCAACGGCTTGAAATTCGGGGCGTGGGTATCGCCAAAACAGATTGAAAGCCAAGTCAAATGTTTCTTTGTCTGCTTGGTTAGCGATGAGATTCGTTCGCGCTGTATGATAAAACGTTTCCCGCTCGCCGATGTCTATCAACTTAACACTGTTACACCAACTGAGTTGATTAGTTGTGGTAACTTTTACATTCATCTTTCGCAGTAGTCGGCAAAAGTCGTTGATCTGTTGGAGAAGTGTTTGTTCAGTCATTTTTCTTTGTATTCAAAAAAGCAATGAAGGTGTTTAGTTCTTTGGAGAGGGCATAAAACAACTCACCAATTTGCTTAGCATTTTTCTCTGTTCTTTCGTAAACCAGTTCTTCTCCATAAATATTGTTGAAGACATGCCGAAACTCTAAAAGTTCTTGTAAAAGTTCTAAAGTTTCTTGGGAAATTACGGGTTGTCTTTCGTCCTGTGGCTCCGACATCTGTACAAGCAATTCTTTGTGCCACCTACTTCCGTCGGATAGACGTAAGTCAACATCGAGAGCAATTCGTCTAAAGATATTCTCTATACCTCGGTAACAATCAACAAGATTTTTGGCAATTGTGGTTTCTATCTCTTCTTTATACTCAACAGGGGCTGTTTTAATTTTTTCTAATCTCTCAGCTATTTTTTTTACAGTTTCCTCTATTTTATTTTGTTCATCAGAAATACGTTGAATAAGTAAGCTTCTGTCCACTGCGTAGATTACTCCTTTTTCAATAGGAATAAGTTGACTCTGAATTCGTTCACGAAACAGTCCTTTAGAACTTTCAAAATCAACCAGATCAACTTTGAACAATCCGCTAATATCCATTGCTTTTGATACTGCCAGAAAATACTCGTCATCTGAAACTCCCCAAACAGCAATATCTATATCTGACCATTTTGAGAACCAATCCTTTTCGGCAAGCGACCCGAATACAGCAACTTGTGTTGCCCTGAAGTCTTCATAGAGCATTGCTGCAATCCGATGTGCAGTGTGCCATGCGCGTTGCAGCAATTCCTCATCTACCTTCCTATTTTGAAATTGCTCCTCAAGGCGGAGGCGGTATTCTTTTAATTCTTCTGGTGATAGGTCTTTCGCTGTGCGATGGGTGTCTGTGGGTTGCGGCATGCTGCTATCTCCTTAGGAATTAGGATAGCATGAAATGGTTTAGCGTGCAATAAAAAAGAGATAGGTTGTTTCCTTGAAATCCCATCTCTATTGCTTAGAAATATGTTCTGTTTTCAATATCTGAACAGACTTTCTTATTATGATTTTATAACACCTCAAGCCTTGTGAGGTTTCGTCGTGCTCGGATAGGTTGTTCAGCATTCATTTGAAGCGTTTCAACCGTTACCCGACCTATAGGTGTTTGACCTTGAATTTCGCCAGTATTTCGGTTTAAGAAAAAGTGAACCATCCAGTTATCTATTCGAGGGTTAAATAGTCTAACATCAGTTTCCGTTAGTGGGTCAAATCCAACTTGACGCGTGGCTTTGTGGGCGTTACAATGTGAACAAGCGAGTGCAAGATTGTCTATTTCTGTGAAACCTCCTGCCGATCTTGGGACTATATGTTCAACTTCAAAGGCAGAAGGAGAAAAATGTTCCGGATAGTGGCAGTACTCACACCGCCAATCTGCACGATTTGCAACATTACCGCGCAATGGATCATCTACACGCACGCCTCACTCCTAACTTATGACAAAAGCCGTTTTTCCAATGTTTCCAAATTACGGAGTTGTAGTGCTTGTTCTTCGGCAAGGAGGGTTTCCATCTCCTGTTTCGCTTCCGAGATTAAAGGTTTTTCACCATTCAGTGCCAAGAGTTCTGCTAAGCGTTCCTGTTTTTCCATAGCAAAAGTCTCAAAACCAAAACTGGGATATCCTTTTTTAATCATTTCAACTACGTCTTTGTCTGTGCTTAAGACTTTACCTGTGTCGGCATCAACGGTAATCTCTCCAACTTCTAATGGAGGTGCGACATTGGTAAAAATAGGAACTATCCAGACAGGTGGGACCGTGTTCTTAAAAATAGGTTCTCGGACAGTCAAGCATCTACTGGCGTGTTTTTGTAAGAAAACTAAGGCAGAGTCTCTTGTCTCGTCGCGTCTGAGTTGAAATATCACAAGTTCTTCAAGGGAAGTGTCAAATGCTTGTGCTTGTTGTGTCAATTTCTCATAGAGATAATCTGGTAACGAAATTGTTAGTGGGTGCATGTTCAACTTTCCTGTAGTCGGATTCAGGGTGATTTACAAGATTAATTTTAGCATACTTGTAGTGACTTTTCAAACGAAAACATAGGGTTCAAAAGTACAAATATCTTCCTATGGCCAAAAATTATACATCGGCTGCTGTGTCACAACACTAATAAGACTCCATATCCCGCCAACCGTGAAATCACCTAACATCAACCCAACAGCAAACATCACTAACTGCTGAGATGCACGCGGACCACCGATTTTCAAGACAGACCACTTTACGATTGAACTCACCAACATACAACTCCACAGATACCGCATACCCCAATCGCTTGAGACGACAAACCCAATCGGATGAAAAGGCCACCAAAAGAACCGTGCCCGCATAAACATCAAACACGTGGAAAAGAATAACCCGAAAACAATACCACCCGTGGCATAGAAATTCGGTTCAGTAGGATAATAAAGCCAACGTTGAAGTCCGCTGAACACACGTTCACCGAAACCTATGTTCCAACTGCTGCTACCACTCATATTCAAAGCACCATACGTGTAGTAGAGATAGAGAATAACACCGAATACCATGATTGCGGCGAATGCTGAAACACCAAGTAGCGCGAAGAACAACCGCCTCGGTGCAATAGCGGAACGTTCCGATAATTTAAATCCTTCTAACTGATGTGGCATTGGGTTACTCGTATAACTCCGATTGAACCAACGGAAAAGCGTCATGGCGACAAGATTGTTTGTGCCTAATGTCCGTGTGCCGAAGCTATCAATGAGGATATGATGATTCGGCATGTTCTCCATCGCATGCACGGGAAACCCTTGCTCAGCACGCATCCGTGTCAACACGAGAACGATGATGAAATAGATAGCGAAAAACAGAGGTATTAACCATAGCGACATGCCAATACGTTTAGAAAAAATAAAAAGTATAGCAAGTCCTCCCACAACACCCCAGAGTGCGAATCTGTATGAGATGGGTTCATTAGAATCTTCACCTGTGCGGTGTTGTGCGATGCGGAACACACCCCGAAAATGGCGAAGGTTTAACACTAATACAGAGATGAAAATGCCGATAGCAGCACCAAAACACTGTCTGTCAATATATGGAAATCCGGGCAGACTGGACAATCCAACCGCGCTTGAGAACACTAATTGTGCCTTATAGAAAAAGAAGAAAAACCAACTGGAGAAGGAAAGATCGAGCGGCATCAAGAGTCCGAGTCCGATGACAAACGGATAGTAGGACATACTGATACCGCCGATGGCATTCCACGGCTTTTCTGTAAACAGATGTCCAAATCCTCGCCACCCACCGATGCGTTTAATCGGTAGCGAAGGTATTGTCGGGTATAGGAAACTGAAACCGTTGAGAATTGCGATGGATGCTGCAATTCCAAAACCGATCCACATGATGCGGTGTGAAAACAGCGATTTTGTGTTATGCGTAACATGAAATGCAATCTGTGTAATAGGATATGCGAGTCGTTCACGTTCTACCCACTGTTTTCGCAAGATGACGTTGATACACAACATTACAAGAATAAGTGCAGTTATAAACAGCGTCCAAGATAGGATTGGTACAATCCACGCGCTAACAATCTCCAGTGTTGAGAGATTTGATGCGCCGGTATAATATCCTGCCAGTGCTTTCGGGTCGTCTACAAGAAGCCATCTCGGCAGGTAATCCCAAAAGAGTTGTTTCCATTCGTTTTCAGGAGTTGCAAACCAAAAGGCGTGTCCAACGGTCGTGACGAGGATCGTCATTAAGGTTATGGAGGGAAAGGCGCATGCAGTGCTAAGGAGAATATATATGGTGAGGAGTTCAGCATCGGAGAGCAGACGGATGCGGGATGTATATCGAACTGCAAGATTGATTAGGGTGAATGTGAAAACAACGAAAACAACATTGTAAAACGGGACAGCATAGGTATTTAACGCATAGCCAACAAGACCAACTTCACCCGCGATAATCCAGTAGAAATTAAACGGAATCAATACAAGCGTAATGGCAACAGATTTCCATGTGACTCCGTGTAATTTTAGGCGTTCATCTTCTTTCATGTCGCCTTATGTCTCGCTCAAAAAAGCGGCAAATGTGTCCAGTTCTTCGGAGACGTCATCAAAAAGTTTACCTACCCGCTTTGCGTGTTTCTCTGCTTTTTCGTAAATCAATTCATCGCCGTAGATATTGTTTGCTTTATGACGAAACCTTAAGAACCGTCTTAATCTACGTCGAGTAACTTCAGAAATTACGGGTGGACGTTCTGAGCGGCGTTCAGCCATTTGTGTAAGCAAATCGTTGTGCCATCGACCTCCGCTCGGAACGTCCTTGTCGACTTCGTTAGCAGTCCGCTCAAAGATTTTTTCAAAACCAGTGTAAACTTCGGCAAGGTCTGCAGCAAGTGCTCTCTCAACGAATTCTCGCGCGTCACTAGGCAGTACATCAATCTTTTCCAAAGCTCTTCCAATTCTTTCAACAGTTTTCTCTATTTTTTGACGTTCATCAAAGATACGTTGAATCAATTTTTCTCGATTCACTTTATCAATTTTTTCTGTTTCGGTGTTTGTGCTGCCATCTGTTTCTTTTATCATTTTAGGCGCGTCTGTTTCACCTTTATCAATTAGAATAGCCTGGCTAAGAATCCTTTCACGAAATGCTTTGTTAATGGTTTTGAAATTGATAATATCTATCTTAAACTCAGAACCCAGATCCTCTGTTTCCCAAAGTGCATCAAGACATCTGTTATATGAGACACCCCATACAACTATATCAATATCGGAGTATTTAGTAAAACGTTCACGTTCAGCAAGAGAACCGAAGACGGCAACTTTTGACGCGCCATAATCTTGGTAAAGTACGGCAGCAAGACGGTGTGCAACCGCCCAAGCGCGTTGTAACAATTCCTCGTCAACTTGTCGGTTTTCCCATTGACGTTTGAGGTTTTCTCTGCATTTTGCAAGTTCAGATGGAGACATTTCTCTTGCTGTAGTTGTGTTATGCATACTTGTGGCCTCCAGGTTATTTGATCGTTTTACCACATAACAACAGCATCAAACTCAAGTTGATGGCAACGGATTTCCATGTGACTCCGTGTGATTTCACCTGTTCATCTTCTTTCATGTTGCCTTAGGTATCGCTCAAAAAAGCGGCGAATGTGTCCAGTTCTTTAAACACAATTGGCACTAATTCTTTCAATTGCATTGCGAGTCTCTTTACATCTTCAAACACGAATGTCGCAGAATTATTATAGTCGTTCCGGTGTGCTAATAAGGGTTTTAATCTTGAAATAGTTTCATGAGTCAGAACATGTGGACGCGTAACCTTTTGTTCTGCGATCTGTGTCAACAACTCATCGGAACTATCCCAATATGTTGGAACACACATATCAACCATGCGAACAATATGTTTAAGAATGTTGGCAATGCATTGATAAACGGTAGCAACACGGTAAGCAAGACAATCTATAATATTTTTATCGACCTTAATTGTATTTTCTTCTATTTCTTTCAACTTTTTCATAATTCGATCAATAACCTGATTTATATTATGGCGTCCATCCTTAACATATTGGATGAGTCGGTTTTTATATTTCTCGTATGTATTCTCATTTTCCTCTAATGTCGTGGGATATATACCATCTGACATCATGTGATCATATGTTTCGCTTTTCTTGATGTGAATCACCTGCTGTTTAACTCTTTTGCGAAAGTGACAATTGACTCCTTCATAATCAATTAAGTCAATTCTGTGATGTTTGTGGTTGTGGTTGACTTTCTTGCATATTGTTTTCAAGCATTGGTCATCTGAAATACCCCACACAGCCATATCTATATCAGAGTTTTTGGTGAACCAATCGCGTTCTGCAAGAGAACCGCAAACGGCAACCTTGGACGCACCGTACTCTTTATAGAGTACGGCAGCAACGCAATAGGCAACTTCCCACGCGCAGTATAGCAAATCCTTCTCAAATTTTTTGTTTTCCCATTGATGTCTCAGTTTTTCTCTGCATTTCGCAAGTTCAGATGGAGACATTTTTCTTGCGGTAGTTGTGTTAGTCACTTTAAGAATCTCCGTGTTTTCACCACATAATTATTGATATGCTGCGACAGGCACGGTTTCAAACCGCGCCTACATTTTCGAATATGCCTCTCACGGTTGAATGGATCCAGCATAAACGTCATCCAGAGCATCTTCGGGGAGTGGTTCAGGACTATTTTGGGCAAATTCCAACGCTTCCTCAAGCTCTTTTGCAAGTTCTGCTTCAAGTGCATCAAGTTCTTTTTGTGTCGCACCTTCCTCTTCAATGAGAACTTGCACAAGTCTTCGGATGGGATCACGTTGGCGTTCCTGTTCTTGAACCTCTTCGCGGTCACGGTAGGATGTCCCTGGATCCCCGATATGATGCCCTCGGAAGCGGTAAGTATCACAATTGAGGAGTGTCGGTCCGCCGCCTTCGCGTGCACGTTTTACGGCTTCGTCTGCTGCTGCGTAAACCTTCAGAACATCGTTCCCATCAACGGTGACTCCTGGTATATCGTAGGCAGGTGCACGGACAGCAATATCCTCTACCCGCTGATGCTCACTTTGTGGTGTTCCCATCCCGAATCGGTTGTTTTCACAAACAAAAACGACTGGGAGTTCCCATACAGCGGCGAGGTTGAGCGTTTCATGGAACACGCCTTGATTTGTGGCACCATCGCCAAAGAAAGATACAGCGATCTGTTGTGTGCCACGGTATTTTGCAGAAAGCGCTGCACCTGCTGCGAGTGGAATTCCTGCCCCAACAACACCGTTTGCCCCCAAAATACCGGTCTCTTTATCGGCAATGTGCATCGAACCGCCTTTACCTTTGCAATATCCAGTCGTGCGGGCAAATAATTCTGCCATCATGCGGTCGCGTTTGCCACCCTTCGCGATGAGATGCCCGTGCCCACGATGCGTGCTGGTGATGTAATCATCATCTTCTAAGTGTGCACAGACACCTACTGCTGTAGCTTCTTCACCAATGTATAAGTGCAAAAAGCCGGGAAGTTGACCACTTTGATAAAGTGTTCCAGCGGCTTCTTCAAATTGGCGAATCTCTACCATTTTGCGATACATAAAGAACATCTGCTCTTTGGTTGGTTTTGACATAAATTCTTCCTATAAAAATAATGTTCTTTCAAAATTGGTTAGAAAATTAAAATAGAGTTCCATCTAATTTCTGTTCGCTGTTTTCGTTCACATCCGATATTGGTGCAATACACTCTGGAGAATCATTTGTGGGACGATTAACGAGTCTTGATACAGGATATGCTTCCATCTCTTCACCCTGGTAAGGGGTGAGAAGTGGTTGCAGTGTCTCTGATGATTGTTCACCGGGAGCGAGCCATTGCGCGTAACGGTCTTGTGGTAAAATTACTGGCATTCTGTGGTGAATTTCCTCCAACATGGAGTTGGGTGGACATGTAATAATAGTGCAAGATCGAAGCGGTTTTTCCATATAATTTGCACTCCACTCTTCCCATAACCCAGCGAATGCAAACGGATTTTGTGATTTGAGTCGTATATAAACCGGTTGTTTGAGTTTGGTGCCGAGAACCTCTTGCCATTCATAGTAACCATCCGTCAAAATGAGACATCGTCTGTGTTTGTAGGCACTTCGGAAGGATGGTTTTTCTGTTAGCGTTTCTGAACGCGCATTTATCATCCTACTTCCGATTTTAGGGTCTTTTGCCCAAGATGGAATAAGTCCCCAATGGAAGAATTCAACTTTTTTCGCATCTCCATCAGATTCGTCATCGTTCTGTGTGTTGGCGATGACAGCCACATCTTGTGTTGGTGTGATGTTGTATCTCGGAGAAATATTTGTTGGTATTTTACACTCAGGAAAAAGTTGTCTTAATAGTACAGGGTCGCTTGTGAAGGTAAATCGTCCACACATTTTTTATCTCCTTTTATGCCAAATGGGTTTTAATATTGCCTCTATTTGATTAAGGAAACCAGTTAGTACGGAGACTTGTCTCTACATTTGTTGCAATTCAGAGTCATTCAATTATTGCCAACCACTCTTGTGGGAGGACTTTACATTAACAAAACATGTGTTTGTAGTCGCGTAATTCATTGCCAAATCAACGCCAAATGCGCTTTTGGCATTTGGCGCCTCTTACATTTCAGAATCGTTGACCCTATTTTGATTGCGGTACTAGAATGTCGTCTCTCCATCTTAGACGGAAAGAAGGGCGCACAAGTGCTTCTGGTGACTGGAGTGTTAGACCACCGTCTGCAGTCAATACGATACCTGTGACGAAATCCGCTTCATCGGATGCTAAAAAGAGCGCTACATTCGCAATGTCTTCGGGTTTACCATAACGTCCTATCGGATAGCAATCACGCGAGGCTTGTTCCTCAAGTGCATCCGCTGCGAGCGATGCTTCACCGCGTTCACCAACAATTTGGCCAGGGGCAATAGCGTTTGCGCGAATGCCTTCTCTGCCGTAATCAAGCGCGATGCTGCGCGTTAAGGCGTTTAATCCACCTTTGCCCGCACCGTAAAGTCCAAATCCGGGATTTGTAATCGTGGCATTGACGGTTGAAATAAACACTAAGGTGCCGCCGCCGTTTTTAATCATTTCTGGGATACAATATTTTGCACCGAGCCATGGACCACCAAGCGTTACACCAAGACTTTCGTTCCATTCTTCGGGCGTGAATTCAATTGCTTTTTTGGTATATGAGTGTGCTGCGTTATGGACCAGTGTTGTAATTTTTCCGTAATTTGTTAATGCTGTTTCAACAAGCGTTTGCCACGTCTTTTCATCGGCAACATCACCCATCACAGCAACTGCTTCACCGCCAGCATCTTGTATGCGTTGAACGGTTTCAGCAAGTTTTCCTTCTCGGCGGCGCGTGTTGACAACGACTTTCGCGCCTTCGCAAGCAAATTTATAAGCAGTTGCCGCCCCGATGCCGCCCCATGCAGCACCCGCAATAATCGCTACTTTTCCTTCCAATCTCATAGTAAATCCTTTCTGTATGTATTCTATGGTGAGGCAACTAAAAACACACCACGGATCCAGTAATGACAAGTTAAGGTTCACATTTCGACCATAATAATTTTAACACAATCCTGCTTATCTATGCATGTAATTCGACCACTGTTTGATGTAAGTGTTGAAAATTACTGTTCATCTTCTGCAGACAATATCATCATCTGTACAGCTGCCATGAATTCATTTCTGGATTCCTCCTGTTTCCCAAGAGCATTATAAGCAAACGATCGGCCTAAGTAAGGGTCTGCGAAATTCGGTTGCAAGCGAATTGCTTCGCCAAAATCAGCAATGGCTTCCTCAAACATCTCATGAATGCACTTCCACATGCCACGGTTGTAATACGCCTCAGCAGAATTCGGTTGCAAGCGAATTGCTTCGTCAAAGTCCGCGAACGCTTCCTCATGCAACCCGATGCTATCCTTAGCTATCCCCCGATAATTGTAAGCATCAACGTTCTCTGGCTGCCGTAGAATCGCTTCATCAAAATCTTCGATGGCATCTTCAAAATAATTCAGATGATACTTTGCAATCCCTCGTTCATAGTATGCTGTGATGTTCTCAGGATCCAGACGTATGGCTTCATCAGTGGCTTTAATGATAGTTTCGTATTCCTCAATATCTTCATCCGATTCTTCAAAAACATTGGGCATCATAGGATTGAGGAAATCTAAATTGTCCGGCAACATATCTGAGTCTTCAGGATTCGGTAGAAAGATCATACCTGGGAAATCAGGCAGCTCATCTTCTTCCCCTAATAAGTTCTTTAATATATGGAGATTCTCACGGGCATCACTATTAGTAGGATCTAAACGTATTGCCTCATCATAGTCTGCGATGGCATCTTCAAATTTTTCTAATTCTTCTTTCAGACACGCTCGATAATAGAATGCCTCACTATTATTCGGCTGCAAACGTATTGCTTTGTCAAAATCGGCAAGTGCTTGGTCATATAGTTCTAAATCCCCCATTGCCAAACCACGGACACAGTACGCTTCAGCAAAATCTGGATTTAAATTGAGTGCTGTATTACTATCTATAATGGAAGCATCCTCATCACCGGCGACACCCAGTGCGAATCCACGCTTAACATAGGCTTTAACGTATTCGGGATTAATTTTGATTGCTTCCTCAAAATCTTCAATTGCATCTTCAGGTTCACCTAACGCAGTCTTTGATACACCACGATTATAGTATGCCTCAGCATAGTCCGGTTTGAGCTGGATTGACTTATTGAAATCCTTGATTGCTCCATGATGTTCTTGACAACTAGCTTTTTCGAGTCCTTGCTTGTTGTAAGCATCAGGACTTTTAGTGGTTTTCCTCTGGCTGTCAGTTCGTTTTTTTCGTTTATTGGCAGGTTTTTTAGCCATAATTAGCATTTCCTCAGTTTTTATCGTTTCAACAGTTCACATCAAACCGAATCACATCACTAACTATCATACCATATTTTTTATTTCTATGCTATAATGTTAAAACTAAATTGAAGGGGGACCTTTGCGTGAAATCAGCAATAAAAGAATGGATCGACAATTGCAGCGAAAAACTTGACGCGGGTGAACTCACAGTAGAAGACCTTTTTGCTGTGGAAGCAGCGTTGAATTCGGAAAAACAGAGTGTCCTATACCTCTATTCCAAATCAACCAATCTGCGTTCACCACTTGGCGCATGGGCATTATACGATCCGACAGAATCTGACGAACCGACTCTGCCATCACAAGATGTGCCTTACGGTTCAGTACTTGACGCAGTCCGTGATGGATGGCGAATTGTGCAATTTCCACGTCCCGAACTCCACAACTTTTCGGATGTTGAAAACGCTTATCTCAGTTTTGAATTCATTTTAGAGAAAATCGTATAAGGAACAACACAAATGTTTAACGTAGAACCGACACTAAATGATGACCAAGTCATGCAGTTTATCCATAACGGATATATCACATTAGAAAACATCATTGATTCGGATTACAATCGTGAATGTGAATCCATTGGCGGTGGAGGTATGGGCGGTTTTGTCCAATCCGATGAATTTCGTCGAAACGTCCTACTTCACCCAGAGGTTGCTGGCGTTGTGCGTTCGCTGTTAGGTGCGAATTTCATTGTGCCGACAAATGCACACCATCACCTGTTTGAAGCACCGCACCGTGGACAGACGTGGCATTCAGACGGACTCACCGAATACGGATACGGTATCACACATCTCCAGTGTTACTACTATCCAAAAGAGGTTAGAATAGAAGATGGCCCTACGATGATTTTGCCTGGGTCACATTTTCGGCTTGTTGACCGAGAAGCAATTGCACACTACGGGGATATTCTCGGACAACTATCACTTACTGTTCCAGCTGGCACTGTTGCGATGACACGCTACGGTATTTGGCATAAGGCAGGTCCAAAACTCAATGCCGACAAACGCGGCATGATTAAGTTTTCCTATTTCCGCAACACTATGCCAAAACGGGATTGGGTGCGTGAATCCGATGAAATTCCTTCTTACCAACACAAAGGTAGACATCCGTATGTAACGGAGGTAGAATCTTATAGGGATCGGCATAGGGGGCAATTGACGTGGAACTGGTTGTGTGGATTAACAGAAGTAGAGGAGACGCTTCCACCGGTGAAGATGTTTAATCACGGTATCCCATTGTCAGAGATACGTCTTCAATAGTTACAATATTAGCATGAGTTCGGTATAAAGACCTGAAGAATTCCATATCTTTTCTCCGTATTTACGTTATAAAAGATTTTTAGAGTTTTTAGAGTCAATCGGAAAATGATAGGATTTTGTAATGTGCTACGATCCTTTGTTAGGACTGGATCGGCAAGTTTATTATGATCAAAATAGTCGTATTTGACTCTAAAAATTTGGAACTATTTTTGTATACAGAATAACAATAGTTTTTAGGAGACATATTCTGCCGATTCCGAAAGTTGCTTATACCGAACTCACGTAGTATTAGGATTTACGCAAATTGATGCTTGTATAGGTCTAAAACTCCCATTGCAACAACGTTACACGGTTATGCCATACGAGTACTCCCATCGCGGTGCCTATGGCTGCGCCGGATAACACATCCGAAGTATAGTGTCGTCCAAGATAGATACGCGAAAAACCTACCAGTCCCGCGCCAATGTAAAGCGGAATCCGCCATTTCGGGTACCGATACCCTAAAATTGTTGCCGCACTAAACGCAATAGCCGCATGTCCTGATGGCAGAGAAGGATTCCCAAGCGTTTCATCAAGGGGACGTTTCCTTTGAGCCAACCGTTTCAGTCCGTATGTCATAACCCCTGCACCGATGTATGCTGAGGATAACAAACGTCCTGTATTCCGATGATCCTCATCTCCGTACGCCATAAGCAGAATTGATAATCCCATGATTGACCGATAATGTCCAAACTCTGAAACCCCCTCCATAACCGTCCACATCGGTTCGTTATGCGGTGGTGCGTCATAGATACTATCAAAAAGTTGCTGATCCCAGCGCGCCAAAATATTGTCGGCATTCGCATCTAAACCTATTGTAAACCAGCAGAGAAAGAGCACAGAGAAGAGCGATACCTGTTTTAGCGAATAAAAAGATTTCGATTTTTTAGAAAAAACCATAATTATTTGAGGAATATAAAATGCATAAAATGTGCTTAAAAGTAATAGGTAGACTCCGCGTGCCGTACACAAAATTAAGAGGCGTGATGAATGGCACGACTACGAGCGTTCTTAGTAAATCGGGCTTACAAGGTTTCCCTCCCACAAGAGCACTTCATTGATAATTATAGTAGAATCCATAATTATTTCTACATGACGGTAGGCGCGTTTTGTAAACGCGCCGAACCCAGACATCAGACGCTATAAACGGCGCGTTTACAAAACGCCAAATCAAGAAATCAACGGTATGAATGACGTTTAGTCATTCCCCGGGTATGAATGCCATTTAGGCATTCCCCGCCTACCCTTGGGTAATAAATCGGGCTTAGAAAGTCCTCCAACAATGTAAGAGGCGACAAATGCCAAAAAGCGCATTTGGCGTTGATTTGGCAATGAATTGCGCGACTACAAACGCCTACATTCTTAAATTGACGCTTATGATAACCAAAACTTTACACACCCATCTCGAACAGGGTTATTCAGTTTTAAGAGTTTACCGTTATTGAGGTTTACTAAAAGTTAATATCAAAGGGCGGTAGGTGCGGTTTCTAACCGCACCGCATCCTACAAGGAAAGTCAATAGAAGGTTTTTGATCTCAATTCGGTGCGGTTAGAAATCGCACCTACCGTTCTAGGGTATATAGCAGATGTTAAAAATTCGTCCGAAAAACCAAAAACCAAATAACCCTGCATCTCGAAAAAGCCTCTTGACAAATACAGGGAAAGGTGATAAAATTATATCCTAAAGATATAGAGAGGATAGCAATATGGCAGCACAAAACGAATTAAAATCAATGTTAGACGCACCCATTGCTTTAGCCCCGAATACATACCTGCACTTCTATAACGGAGGAAAACTTCGGGCAGAGTTTATGGGAGAACCCAATCCGAAGGATGACTACTACTCAGAAGAATGGATTTTTTCAACAAATAGAGCAATTACCCCCGGCAGAGAAAATCCCCCAGACAAAGGTTTTAGCCGAATTCAATTACCGAATGGAGAGGAAGCCTTACTAAAAGAATTATTAGACGCATTCCCAGATGAGACTCTGGGGAGTGAACATGTCGCAAAATTTGGCACAGATTTAGGCGTACTTCTCAAGATTTTTGATGTAGGAGAAGGGGCACATATCCCTATCCACTGGCATCCAAATCCAGATTTTGCAAAAGAACATCTTGACTCGCCTTTCGGGAAAAACGAAGCATGGATATTGATCGGCACGCGTCCCGGAGCGAAAGGCATGGATTGGTTGGAAAGAGGCGATAGAAAAAGAAGAATTTCGCCGACTAATGGAAGCACAAGATATTGAAACCCTGCGAAGTTTGATGCACCTCGTTGAACCAAAGGTTGGAGAAGTCTATTTCTTACGCACACCGATTGTACACTCTCTCGGCACTGGACTTTGTGTGCTTGAACCACAGGAACCAACGGATTGGAACATTCTCGCTGAATGGGATGGATTTCCTTACGATAAAGAAGACGGACATCTCGGTCTTGGATGGGATTTGGCAGTAGATGCAGCTGAATTCGATAAACTTGACCTTGACTATCTCAACAATTACATTCGACGTACACCAGAACTCGTGAGAGCGGAAGGGGAGAACCGGGAAGATCGGATCGTACCTGAAGAAGCATCACACTTTTTCGGCTGTTCCCGATTGACTGTGTAAATTCAACGCTTAGTATGCCAGCAGATAAAGGTTTCTATGCACTTGTTACACTCGGTGGTGAAGGTGTGTCTGCGAGGTGACTTTGAAGATGTTCCCCTAAAACGAGGTAAATCAGTTTTCATACCGCGTTGTTTATCCAGCTACGTCATTGTCAGCACTGGTGATACACCGATGGAAGTTATCTGTTGCTATCCACCGAGTCTTTGAAAAGCACTAGGCACATACAGTAGGTCTAACAAAAGAGTAGTAGCAACATCTCCTTCTGATGCAACGGTAGCACGCAATGTTAGATTTTAAACCCCCTAAACCAAATATAACTGTGATAAAGGGTGGTACAAGCACTTGTGCCTCTTGCCAACCGATTGTTTTTGAAGGGGTTAACGATTAACATTGATACAGAGTCAATTACCCAATTGAAATCAATTCATGGAGAATCCAACGGTAATTGTGCCAAACCATGCAGCATCCGCAGATCCTGCCGTAGTATTCTCTGCTATCAAAACGTTTGTCTCAACCATTTTACTACATGGCTGCATGCGAAATCTTTGACAAGGGCAAACTGGGTGGAATCCGTAGTTTTGTAATGCAGCGGTTGGGTGTGTACTCAATTGTGCGAGGCACAGTAGATAGAAACGCTTTCCGAACTGACCCGGCGACTTTTATGTGAAGGAGAATGGCCACTCGTTATCTTTGGAGAGGGAGAAATATCACGACCAGAATGACACTGTCATGCGGTTTGAGAGAGGCAGTCATGCAGCTCTGTTTCTGGGCTTTGGATGACATGAAGAAAGTCCGATATTGACAAACCGCTTTATGTTGTACCAATCGGTATCAAATATCGTTATACACAGGATATGTGGAATTCAGCATTGATGCTGCACTCACTGAATTAGAGCGGAATATACTTCCACGTCTGCATGCGCGTACACCTGTAGAACGCTATCAACGATTGAGGCGTATTGGAATTGCTGTCCTGAAAACACTTGCAGACGAATACCAATTCAAAGTGGAACCGACCGTCTCACTCAATGAGCAAATTCAGGGACTCAAAGAACAGATATTATCACACGCTGAAAGAATAATGGGTATTCATTCTGAAAACGATGTTCTCACACGTGTTCGTACTCTGAAGGAATCATTGTTGATTCTGAAGTTTACAGAGATGTTGATGAAATGACAGAGTATGAACGGAAAATACATGAAGAACAACTTCAAAAATTTCAACTATTTTATCCAGATTTGAATCGGTTGGTTAATTTCATAGCCATTACCGATGGATATGTCGCTGAGGAACATTCTCCGGAACGTTATCTTGAAGTGATATTCAGGTTGGAAAAAGAGGTTTTTGGTACAGCAAAGATGCGGGGACCGCGCGTCGCTTCAATCCGCGCTGGTGAACCGAAAAATCTTATGGAACATTATGATACCTACAAAATCGCAGAAGAAAGAGACAGTTGAGCAAATAACGAATAAATTAGAAACAGAAGTTCAAAATTTGGTTACAGGATTATCATAATCTATCTCAAGAAGGAAAGTATCTAAAGTCGTTGAAGAATCGTAACCTATTCTAGCGGACTGTCTACCGAAATTTTCCAGTTTTAAGTCGCAATTCTTATATCGCTCCTACAGAAGATGGTATGCACATTTGTAGGAGGGAACTCGGGGAATGCCAAAAGGCTTCATACCGGTCTGATTTGGATTGCCGACTATTGCACATACCTTTCCAGTTTGTTAGAGTGTACACAAACTAACTAGGTTAAGCTACAATTGTGTGCCAGTAATTACAGGACATTTCTTAAATTATTCCTATTAGGAGGAAAACATGGCAAAAAAATTGTCAATTGGAAGTTGGGCTTACGCATTTGGACCTTATGAAGATAACCCCGTTCCGTTCGACGATGTTGTTAAACGTCTCGGAGAACTTGAATTTGATGGGATTGAAATCGGTGCTTTTAAACCGCATATTGACATCAACGATTATCCGATGAAAAGTGATCAGAGATGCTGTCAAAGGTTTGATTAGTTACTACGGTTTAGAGGTCTCTGGTTTAGCAGCAGATTTCTGGTCACACCATGGTCCCGCAACGGACGAAGCACAAGAAGATGATAAATACTTTAAGTTGTTTAGGCAAAATCTACAACTTGCTCTCGATCTCGGATCACCTTCAATACGCGTAGACACTGTTACTGATGCTGAAGAAGAAATTGAAGGCGTTGATCGGGAAAAAGCGTGGGATCGTATTGTGACTCTCTGGAGACGTTGTGCGCAAGTTGCAGAAGACTACGGTGTTTTGATGCTGTGGGAATTTGAACCGGGATTCATGTTCAATAAACCGAGCGACATCATAAATATGCCAAAGGCTGTGGATCACCCGAATTTCAAGGTTATGTTTGATACATGCCACGCACAGATGTGCGCAACTGTCGGTTCCCGGCAGGTAGGTGAAAAGGAAACACTTGGCGATAATGGTGTGATTGAACTCGCGCGGCAACTCAAGGGAGAAATCGGACACTTCCACCTTATTGACTCTGACAACTCGCTTCACGATGACCATACCAGTACGCACGCGCCTTTCGGAGATGGTGTGTTGGACTTTGACGCAATTATCCCTGTCATCATGGATGAAACCGGATACGATGGGGAATGGTTCTCCATTGATCTCTGTTTCTGGCCGAATGCATGGGATGTTACTGAAGACGCTAAGAAATTCCTTACTCCTTATTTAGAGCGGTATTAAGAATTTTCGAGAGCAGAAATGGCGCGGTTCTAAACCGCGCCTACTAAAATTAGGTGTCAGCCCAGTGAAGAGAGGCAAGAAGCGCAAAAAACGGAAGCGAGGTGCGGCATCTCGCGCACGGCTACGAGAGAATCTCGCTTGGGAACGCTCCAATGAAATTTATCGGCAGGAACGAGAGCGTAGACTGTATCGACGCAAGGAACTTGAAGAAGAAACTCGCAAATGCTTTGAAAGTGTCCTTGAGCCGTATACACTGTCAAACGCAGATCGGAACGAGTTAGAGCGAGAGTGGAAACTTGGGTTGAATGTTATCGCCGATTACGAAGACGCAACGCCGGAAGAACTTCTTGACCTTGATATATTCTCTTATGATTCGGAACCTATCAGCGAACTTGCAGAAGAAATGGAATACTCAGAAGCGGCTTTGCGAGCCAGTTTTGAATTATCAAATATGCTGGGATTGTCAATGATTAAAATTGATGAGGCAGGAAATGTTAACGGAGAGAGAGTCGGCTTTTAGAGATAATTTCAAATGAACAGAACAGTAATTATACCGAGTTTAGAACATCTTACGACTCATAGAGTAATAAATGCTTAACCTGCGCTCATTAGATTCCTTAATTGAACTTGCCTTTGAAGAGGATATCGGTATTGGTGACATAACCACAGAGTCTACTGTGCCACCCACTCGAAAAGGTATAGGTACGCTTCAGGCAAAGAGCGAAGGCATTGTTGCTGGTCTCCCTGTTGCTGAACAGACTTTTAAAAAACTGGATGACACCCTGATCTTTCGTGCTTTGGTAGAGGATGGTGATGCCGTTACTGCAGGCACTTCTATTGCAGAGGTCCAAGGCAGCGCGAAAACAATTTTAATCGGAGAGCGAACGGCTCTCAACTTCCTTCAACGACTCTCTGGCGTAGCAACGTTAACATCAAAATTTGTTAAAGTAGTCGCAGACTACGCTGTGAAAATTGTTGATACCCGGAAAACAACCCCAGGCTGGCGCGCACTTCAGAAATATGCCGTTCGTATTGGCGGTGGACACAACCACCGCTTTGGACTTTACGATGGCATACTAATTAAGGATAACCACATTGTCGCAGCTGGGGGAATACACAATGCCGTTAAACGAGCGAAGGAAGCTGCTCCACATACCGCAAAAATTGAGGTTGAGGTCGAAACTTTTGAACAAGTCAACGAAGCACTTGATGCTGGCGTTGACATTTTACTGTTAGATAATATGTCTCATGATGCCACACAACAGGTTGTACAACTCGTTGGAAACCGTGCGGTGACAGAAGCCTCAGGTGGTATAACTCTGGAACAGGTTCAAGCGGTTGCCTCTACAGGTGTTGACTTTATTTCTATCGGTGCATTGACACATTCGGCAATGCCACTGGATATCAGTTTAAAATTAACACTTCTTGAGAAATAAAATGTGCACGTTTGAAAAACCATTCCTATAACGCTTTGAACAAAGGACAGTATATAGCAATGCAAGCCCCTATGAGCCGCGAAAATATGATTCGCGGTGTTATTCTTTTTACGTTATTTACGCTGGTTGGGTTATTCCTCAGTTTTGTATGGAGTGGTACACAAGATTTCAAAAGTGGTGCAGAAGATTTTAAACGGGTCTTTTTGGAGATGCGTTATGAATTTCTGATCGGCGCTTGTGTGTGCATGCTCTTAGATTGGTTGTGTGCAGGACTTAGATTCCACGTTTTTATTAGGGTGGTGACACCGACAATAAAATTCCGTAATAGTTTTCGCGCAATTTTAGCAACAATCTGTGTTTCTGCTATCACACCTTTTCAAACAGGAGGAGTTGGACATCTTTATATTTATGTTCGATCTGGTGTCCCACTATCAGGTGCCATAACAGCAGGTATTGCTGCTTTCCTTTCTACCTTAGTCATTCTTATTTTTTCCGCAGGTGGTATACTTCTATTAAATCCCAGTTCTATACCAGAGGGTACCGTATGGATAAGCCTATTTAGTTTTCTGATATTCGGTTTGGTATTTGTAATATTCCTTCTACTGCTTTTCAAACCGGAAATTGCGTTTCGTATTTTTTATTGGATTAGCAACCAGGTAGGTAGAAGGTTTAAACCCATTGCACCATTCTTAGAACGGGCTAAATTGAAAGCAGAACAAATCACCAGTGAACATAAAACCTTTGCTAAAACTCTTATTCGCGATCATAAATGGATTTGCGTCCTTAGCCTGCTTCTTACTTGTGGATTTTTCATGGCACGTATTGTCGGGGGCTACTATGTAATCAGAGCATTCAATGCACATGCTTCCTTATGGGACTTGGTTATTGTAGAGATGTTGTATAACTTTGTTGTACTGTTTATGCCGACTCCTGGAGCAAGTGGTGTTGCAGAGATCACAAAAAACCGTTTAATGCAAAACCTTATTCCTAAGAAATTAATTACACCGTTTGTATTGCTAAACCGATTTTTTAGCGTCTATTTCGGTGTGGTTGCTGGCGGTATTGTAATCGCTTTACAATTGACTAAGGATTTAAAAAGAAGTAAGAAGGACATAGCCAAAGCTGCTGTGTCACAGACATGAGTTCGCCTAATAGGAGGATTCAAATAAAAAGGACATAACTGAGAAAATGGCTATCAGATATCGGTTTCCAGTAGCCGGTAAAGAATGTGTGTTATCATATACTCTTGACCGATAGTCAATTATTTTTGGCACTATGTCCGAAAGGAGAATCATGGCAAATAATATTGAAAAAGTTGATCCCAAAACTACAAAACTTGGTTGGGTTGGTACTGGTGTGATGGGACGTTGGATGTGTCAGCACCTGATGGACCTGGGATACAGCATGACTGTCTACAATCGCACTAAATCTAAGTCACAACCTCTGATTGATGCTGGCGCTACATGGGCAGATTCACCGAGTGGAGTCGCATCTGCTTCTGATGTAATCTTTACTATCGTTGGGTTTCCACCCGATGTACGTGAGGTATACCTCGGTGATAGCGGAATTCTAAAGGGAGCAAAATCTGGAAGCATCGTTGTAGATATGACGACAACTGAACCTTCCCTCGCCCAAGAGATTTACGCTGAGGCTAAGGAACAAGGTGTTGCTTCTGTGGATGCGCCTGTTTCAGGTGGGGATGTAGGTGCGCGAGAAGCACGTCTCTCTATTATGGTAGGCGGCGACGAAGCCGCAGTGCAGGCGGTTATGCCGCTTTTCTCTGCTATGGGCAAAAACATTGTTCACCAAGGTGGTGCAGGTGCGGGACAGCATACCAAAATGTGTAATCAGATTACTATCTCTGGCACAATGATTGGCGTTTGTGAAGGTCTAATCTACGGTCACAAAGCGGGTTTGGATCTGGAAACGATGCTATCCTCAATCAGTGGTGGGGCGGCTGCCTGCTGGTCGTTGGATAACTTAGCACCACGCGTTCTTAAGCGCGACTTTGACCCAGGCTTCTTTGTAGAGCACTTCATCAAAGATATGAGTATCGCTTTGGACGAAGCCAGAAAAATGAATCTGAGTCTCCCTGGATTGGCGTTGGTGCATCAACTTTATACCGCTGTGCAAGCACAAGGACATGGACGCTTAGGCACACAAGCCTTATTGCTCGCATTAGAGCAGATGTCTGGGACAGAAGTAAATTAATCAATCCTGCTGTTGACAACTTTCGGCAGTTGGCATTTATGACAGATGTTAGAATTAATTCGACATTCTTGAACTGTAGGAGGGAACTCCGATTCCCGACTATAAAGATGTCTCGTCGCGATTCGGAGATCGCTCTTACAAGTAAAGTGTCCAATTATTTCAATAATCCACTATAGTTTTAGAAGAGATCATGTCTTACCTTTAACTAACTGCCGAGAATTTTACCAAAAATAGTTGTTTAGGATTTCAAACGTATCGGTCCAATGAAACACATATGTACATCATCACCAACAGGTTTCACTATAAGAAAATTATGTTCTCCCTCAAACTCTAAAACGACAGATTCCGCTTCAATATGTGCGAATATTTCTATTAGTCTTTGAGCATCCAAACCGATTCGCACGCTTCCTGTACCAGACTCTACTGCAAGCGTTTCATGCGCTTCACCAAGTTCAGGTGTCTCAGTTGAAATTCGGATCTGTTCGGTGTCTATCTCAAAACTGATAGCGAAACTTTTTGGATTTGAAAGTAAAGCCACGCGGCGTGTTGCACGTAAGATTGCTTCCTTTGATACAACCGCACGTCCCTCAGAAGACTCTCGAATCACTTTTTGGTATGGTTGATATTCACCTTCTATCAAACGTGTTGTCAAGGTAGCATTGCCATCGGCAAATAGAAGTTGATTCTTGGCATGTATAATCTTCACTTCAGGAGAATTTTCAAAAACACGAGCAATTTCCCTGACAGCCTTCAGTGGTACAATGATTCCATCAACATCTTCAGATGTCCTGATAGGTTGACAATGCGCTAACGCGAGAGAATATCTATCAGTACCAACTACTACAGTTCTATCTTCAAAAAGGTTGAAATAGAGACCGTTTAGTTGGTACTGAAATTCTTCTGTAGATGCAGCAAACGCTGTTTTGCGGATAACAGCACATAAGGTTTCACCGTCAATAGTAGTACCTTCTCCATCAGCAGATGGGAGTTCTGGAAACTCCTCATTGGAAATACCAATCACCTTGTAAACGCCGTCACCACAAGTTAGTTCAATTCGGTCATTTGCGGTTGTAACGAGGTTTATCGTCTCATCTCCCGGTAATTCTCTCACGATGTCTGTCAATTTTTTAGCAGAAACTGTAATTGAGCCCTCTTCAATAATAGTTCCCTCAACTTTGATTCTAATACCGACTTCTAAATCGGTAGCCGCGCATTCAATGTTTCCATCTTGCGCGCGTATAAGGACGTTTGAAAGAATAGGCAAGGTGTTACGTCCACTTGCCACACCTTGAACAATTTGTAGAGCATAAAAGAGTTCATCTTTTCCAAAAGTAAGTTCCATTCCAATCGCTCCTATTATTTTTTTAGTATTAATAATTAACGTGAATTCGGTATAAGGGTATATAGTTTTATTGCTTTGAATTACGCTAATAACAACAGTAGGTGCGGTTTCCTAACCGCACTTTGAGCATCAAACTTTTGGTTTGTGCATCTACGGAACACGGGGAATGCCATGAGGCATTCATACCGTTGATTTACCAACAGTTTGCGCTACGAAAAATTACTCATGCCGAACTCACATTAATAATTAGGCTTATGTAACGACATAATAATACAGATATGTCCATCATCACCCACAGGTTTAACAACAAAAGGGGTAAACTCTCCAGAAAATTCTAATATGAGAGATTCCGTTTCAATATGTGCGAATACATCGGTTATGACCCGAGCATCTAAATTGATTTGTGTGCTTCCAGTGCCCGATTCCACCGGAAGAGTCTCATGTGCCTCGCCAAGTTCAGGTGTTTTTGCCGAAATCCGAATCTGTTCAGAGGCTATCTCAATAGAGATTGAAAAAAACTTAGGATCCGAAAGCAACGCGACCCGTCGTGTTGCACGTAAGATTGCTTCCTTTGATACTACCGCGCGTCCCTTAGAAGATTCCGGAATGATCGCCTGATATTTTAGATAGTCTCCTTCTACTAATCGTGCCATCAAGGTAGAATTATCGTCACTAAAAATAATCTGATTATTTAAGTGTGAAATCTTGACTTCAGTGGAATTTACGAAGATTCGTTCAATTTCTTTGATAGCCTTTAGTGGCACAATAAATCCAGTAACATCTTTAAAAGCCCTAAGTGGTTCAAATTTTGCAATCGCAAGCATTGGCACGTCTGCTCCAACTACTTCAGTCCTATCGTCAAAAAAGTTGAAATAGAGGCTGTTCACTAAATACCGCACCTCTTCTGTAGATGCAGCAAATGCTGTTTTGCGGATAACAGCCCTCAGCGTTTCTCCATCAATGGTTATTCCGTCTTCTCCAGCAGATGGCAGTTCTGGAAACTCTTCATCGGAAAGCCCAATAATTTTGTAAACACCGTCTCCGCAAATGAGTTCAACCCGATCATTCATGGTCGTGACCATGTTTATCGTCTTATTTTCAGGTAATTCTCTAACGATATCTGTCAATTTTTTAGCGGGGAGCGTGACTGCACCTTCCTCTCTGATTGTGCCAACCACTTTGACTCTAATACCGACTCCTAAATCGGTAGCTGCGCATTCAATGTTTCCATCTTGTGCGCGAATCAGAACATTCGAAAGAATAGGTAGCGTATTACGTCCACTTGCTACACCTTGAACCGTCTGTAGAGCATATAAGAGTTCATCTTTTTCAAAAGCAAGTTCCATAGCAATAATTCCTATTTATGGTAGATTTTAGAACTATTTATACACTTTGCATCAGCGAGGTTAGGAAACCTCCAAATCAACGGTATGAATGCCATTTAGGCATTCCCCGCCTACCAAGGGGTGAAAGTGTCTATTTATTTTTATAATTCACCATATCCAGATTCGTATCATGTCCATCTTATAGCTTGCAAATACAACTTAGGATTCTGGTTGTAAAGATGTCTCTAAACGCATCGGCATGATGATGCAGATATGTCCATCATCACCTACAGGTTTAATGAGAACCGGGCTTACCTCTCCAGAAAACTCAAGTATTAAGGATTCTGTCTCAATGTGTGCCAGTATATCTGTGAGAACTCGTGCGTCTAAACCGATTCGGGCACTACTTGTTCCAGATTCTACGGTGATCGTTTCATACGCCTCGCCAAGTTCTGGTGTCTGAGCTGAAATTCTAATCTGTTCGGTGTCTATATCTAAACAGACCGTAAAATTTTTTGGATCTGACAATAAAGCGACCCGTCGCGTGGCGCGCAAGAAAGGCTCTTTTGGAACAACCACTCGCCCCTCAGAAGATTCTGGAATGATCGACTGATAAGGTGGATACTCACCTTCTACCAATCGTGTTGTCAAGGTGGTGTTATCATTGGCAAATAAAATTTGATTCTTGATCAATAAAATCTTAACATTAGGGGAATCGGCGAAGGTGCGTTCAATCTCTTTTACAGCCTTCAGTGGTACGATAAATCCATCCACATCTTCGGACGTTTTAAAGGGGGCACAATGTGCTAACGCCAAGTGCCTGATAGCATCGGTACCAACCACTTCAGTTCTATCTTCAAGAAGATTAAAATAAAGACCATTCAGATAGTATCGAAATTCCTCTCTGGATGCCGCAAATTCTGTTTTGTGAATAATAGAACACAAAGTTTCTCCATCAATCGTTGCCCCGTCCCCATCAGCAGATGGAAGTTCAGGAAAATCTTCATCGGAAAGTCCAATAATCTTATAAACTCCATCTCCGCAAGTAAGTTCTACACGATGATTTGCAGTAGTAACCATGTTAATGGTCTTATCTGGTAATTCTCTAACAATATCTACCAATTTTTTCGCAGAAACTGTGGTTGTTCCCTCTTCTGTGATAGTGCCAGCGACTTTGACTTTGATGCCAACTTCCAAATCGGTAGCTGCTAATTTAATGTTACCATCTTGTGCACGAATAAGGACGTTTGAAAGAATAGGCAAGGTGTTCCGTCCACTTGCGACTCCCTGAACCATCTGTAAGGCATGTAAGAGTTCATCTTTTTCAAAAACAAGTTCCATTCCCAATCGCTCCTATTTCTCAATAATATAAGTAAATATTAGTAGTTAATAATAAGACTTACGCAATCCATTAGATTTTAATCCAAAACCTTTTCCAATACATGTACGGTGGAAAAGCAGTCTCTAAATTTTTGCGTAAGTCTGAATAAAAATTTAACAGCAAAATATAAAAGTTATTGTTTTATTTTATGTTTAAAGAGTCTTAATTTGGTATAAATAGTTAAAATTCCATCCTCTTTTACCTTGACAGACTTCTGATTGTTTAGTATAACATAGTATAGAAAATATATCCATTTAATTTTCGCATCTAACTTCTACAGTTTCAACAGAGACTGTGTCCACAACCTAATCCTCACCTCCCTAAAAGATGTTTCAAACTAACGAACAGTCTTCGCGCACGATTACAATACGGGCAGTATTGATTGGTACTGTTTTGATTATCGGCAATAGCTACTGGATCGCTTATGTTGAGATGATTTGGCATACAGCTCATCTAACAACAGTCGCTATGTCTGTTAACGTCATGTTCGGCATTTTCGTTATCACGATGCTAAACATGTGGTTTCGTAGTCTTGCGCCGCGTGCTGCCCTTACTCAACGGGACCTAATAGTCGTTTACAGTATGCTTGCGGTTGGTAGCGCGTTTTCAGGACACGATTGTATGCCACGTTTGATGGGACTTATTCCGTACGCTTTTCGCTTCGCTACTCCTGAGAATGATTGGGAAGCACTACTTTTTCACCATCTTCCTGAATGGCTTGTTGTCAAACACCCAAAAACGGTCAACGATTTTTATGAAGGGAACGTCAACTTCTTTACCGAAGGTTACGTGCAATATTGGATTGTGCCTATTCTTGCGTGGTCAGCGGTTATCTTCCTTTTGATGTTGATCTTTCTGTGTTTGACTTCTTTAATTCGCAAACAGTGGATAGAAAACGAAAAACTTGCGTATCCAATTATACAAATTCCACTTGAAATCACCACAAATCGTCGTATTTTCAGAAGTCGCCTGCTCTGGATAGGCTTTGGTATAGCAATGGGGATAAATCTGCTCAACGGGTTACATTTTTTCTTCCCAATATTACCGGAAATTCCCATCAGAAAATACAACCTTAATATGTACTTCACACAGAAACCTTGGAACGCGATGGGTAGTACACCACTTCGGTTTCACCCTTACCTTATAGGTTTTTCGTTTATTTTGCCATTGGATTTAGCGTTTTCTTGTACGTTCTTCTACCTAATGAAAAAAGTGCAGCTGCTATTTGGAAGCGCGACTGGCGTGTCAAAGTTACAGGGATACCCATTTTTAGGTGAGCAAGGAGCAGGTGCGTTGCTTGCACTACTTGCTATAGCGTGTTGGAATGGACGAAAGCATTTTGCTTTTGTGTTATCACAAGCGATTCGACCGAACCGTGCGGAGGCGAAAATCGAAGCACTTTCCTACCGCACAACTTTGATTACATTAGCTTTATCGCTGTTTTTATTAGCGGTTTTTTGTATTCAGGGAGGGATGTCGTTATGGGCTTTTTCCATATTCATCGGCATTTACTTACTAATTGTTGTCGGTTTAACCCGCATGCGCGCTGAACTCGGTCCGCCGATACACGCAATTGGCTATTTGACACCACAATACATGATGATTTCGCTTCTTGGGACACGGCGATTAAGAGCAGGCAACCTTACAATGCTTTCGTTGATGAATTGGCTAAGTGGTGCCAGTTATGCTTCATTCCGCACGCATCCTATGCCTGATCAGCTTGAGGCGTTTAAGCTTGCGGAACGGACCAACATCCGGAACAGAACAATGTTTACAGTGTTAGTCATCGCAAGTCTCGTAGGTATTTTGTCCAGTTTAATTCTCTATCCTTATGCAATTTATCGGGAAGGTGTGGCTGCGGGTTCTGAGCAGATTCACGCGGGCGGTGCGGACACCTATAATTTTCTGTCATCATGGTTAGTCAATCCGAAACCGACGGATTGGTTAGCAACGACTGTGCTTGGGGGAACATTCGCAGCCAATTTAGGTATTATGTTTCTGCGATCACGTTTTGTATGGTGTCCACTTCATCCGGCGGGATATGTTATCGGTGTCGCTCCTGGGACGACAGATGTAATCTGGTTTCCGTTGCTAATTGCTATGGTAACAAAATGGATTATCTTACGGAACGGCGGCATAAAAGCGTATCGACGGGCGATACCGTTCTTTATCGGATTAGTTTTAGGTGAAGCGTTGATGGGATGTTTCTGGCCACTATTGAGTCTAATCTTGCGGTCTGCGGTGTATAGTTGGATTTGATTGTGTTTATGGGGAAGAAGATGTTGAAAACCGATATATGCCCTCTGAATTAACTGAGATTTTTGGCAGGTTGCGGTGTTTTTCAAACCACTGATATCCGATCTGTAGATTTTCCCAGAATTTAATCAATGTTTCTTGAGTTGCATATTTTTTCTTCAAATGTTTGATTGTACCAATATCTAATTTTGTGGGAAAAATGTGGACAGGGATTTTCACTTGACCATTTGATGTTGCTTGCACCGCTAACCAGTAAACCTCTTTGATATAGTCATCGGTGATCGGGATACATCCGACAGTCACGCACCCTCCGTGCAGGAATATATCACCGCCTAAATCACCTTTTTTGCCCAAAATTTGATCAGATTGGTTTGGATAATTGATCCCAAGAGATAAATAGAAGTTGCTTTTAGGGTTGAACCTGTCTATATGATAAAAACCTTCCGGAATTTGCAAGTCGCCTTCACGTCTTTTGGGTCCTAAATTTCCCGATGTGCGGCAGATAGTGTAGTCGCGCACCTTCTTGAAGTTGGCATCGGATGCAGAAAACGTCCAGACTTCTAAAACTTTTTCCTGTTTGAAAACTCGGATAAACAAGTTATGAGGTGGATATACAAGCCCTTGGTCTGCAAAGAGTTTACGGAGTGAACTGTCCTTTTCTAACATAGCTGTGCGGACACGCGGGTATCTTTGCTGTTTATCTTTGAAGGTTGATGGGTCTTTTGATTGACAAGAAAATACCATAGCAGAGATGAGCAAGATGACAATGTGCTGTTTCATATTATTCTTCCTTTGAGACATGTATGAGTATAACATTAATTGGGGATGTTTTCAAGAGCAGCGTTTAAAATTGACAATACGAGGATGATGTGGTATGCTGATGTCGTAATATAGACTGAAGTTTAAGATGCCTAAATTGAAAGAAAGGTAAACGAATGAATCCACAATTACCTGATGCTCGAAATGAAAACATTTTAATCCACGTTGGTGGGGAATTGCTTCCCCGCGAAGATGCGAAAATCTCTGTGTTTGATAGCCTTGTTCAAGGTGGGGATGGTGTATGGGAAGGCTTGCGTATCTATAAAGGTAAAATTTTTGCACTGGATGCACACTTAGATAGACTGATAGACTCTGCCCACGCAATGGCGTTTGAAGGAATTCCCTCCCGCGATGAAATTAAAACTGCTATATTTGAAACACTGCAAGCCAACGGAATGCGTGACGAAGTCCATATCCGTCTGACACTTAGTCGTGGTAAGAAAGTGACCTCCAGCATGAATCCACAAGTAAATCAGTATGGTACATGCCTAATTGTCTTGGCGGAATGGAAAGCACCGATTTATGCCAGCACAGGAGTTCGGTTGGTTACCTCAGCGATACGGCGGAATCCTGCACAATGCGTTGACTCTAAGATACATCATAACAACTTGATTAACAACATCCTTGCGAAAATAGAAGCAAATGTTGCTGGTGTAGACGATGCGATTATGCTTGACATTTTCGGTTTTGTCTCTGAAACGAATGCAACAAATATCTTTATTGTGAAAAAGGGACAAGTCCTGACACCGCATGTGGATAGTTGCCTACCCGGCATTACGCGTGGGAACGTTATCCATCTCGCTCGTGAAGCAGAGATTCCGTTGGTGGAACGGAACGTATCTTTGACAGAGGTTTATACAGCAGACGAGATGTTCACGACAGGCACCGTTGGCGAGTTAAGTCCTGTGTTGGAGGTAGATGGCAGGCAAATCGGGACAGGCAGTCCGGGACCGATGACGGGACGTTTGCAGAAACTTTATGCGGAAATGACAGCGAGCGAAGGTGTTCCGATACCGTAAGAATCTTTTATGTTGCTTTTTCAGTTACCAATAAACTGTTGCGCGTAGTGTTTGCAGAGCGCGCCTGTTTTTTACTGTAAGTCGCGACCAGGAGGTCGCTCCTACAGAGGAAAATGACTACCGATAGCCAAATGTAAGAGGCGCAATGAATTGCGCGATTACAAACGCTGTAACTCCAAAATAGTGTTTATTTCTGAGTTTAACTATGTTACTTGATGTGCAGTGCTTTCATCAAAGCATCTTCTCCGTCTGTGATGACTAATTCAATTGCCAATACTACTATCGGTAACTCTGTGGAAAGAGATACTAACTTTTGTTCGTCTTTCTGTGTTGTGACAATCCATTCTGCCTCACTCTGTTGCATCTGATGCTGGATTTGCAGTAAATCGGATTCAGTGTAAACGTGGTGGTCGGGAAAAGCAAACAATTCCACTACCTCTGGATTATACTTTTGAAGTGTTGCTACAAATGCATCGGGGTTACCGATTCCACACACAGCGAGAAGTCGTTTTCCTGTGATGTCTTCTATCGGCATTGTAACATGTTTGTCTGTTTGGTTTAACCAATATAGTGATGTAGGTTGATGGATACTTTCTAATATTGGTGTATTCGGTGCTAAGCGGTTTAGTGGCACTTTCAAATCTGCGATGTTTATGTCAACAGCATCTGTCCGAGTCAGGAAAATGATGTCGGCACGTTGAATTGCAGTTGTGGGTTCTCTCAATGTGCCTATGGGGAGTAGTGCACCAGTACCGAAAGGTTGTGTTGCATCTATTGTGAGAATGTTAACATTGCGTGCCAATTGTCTATGTTGAAACCCATCATCAAGGATTAAAACATCGCTTTTGAAGCATTCAATAGCAGCTTTACCTGTTAGATACCGTTGTTTTCCAACAATAATTGGAATATTGGGAAGTTGACGCGCAAGCATGTCTGCTTCATCTCCGCTTTCTTCTCTTGAGCAAAGAAGGTTTTCACCATCCGATACAACCGTTATTTGCTCACTGCTGCGTCGTTTATAACCACGCAGAAGAATTGCTACCTGTAAATTTTTATTCTGTAACAATTTGGCAATTGCAGCGACTGCTGGCGTTTTACCCGTCCCACCCGCAACGATATTGCCAACGCTAATAACGGTACAAGGCAATCGTTTCAGTTTGAAAATCCCACTTGTAAAGCAGTAATTTCGTATCCATATAACGACCCCGTAGAGCCAACTTAACGGTATTAAGGGTGGGCGTAAGATTATCGGAATTACACCACGTTGCTTAGTCGTGATGAGGGTGTAGAGTGTTCGTTTCATTGCGCGGGATGATGTGTTGATGCAACCTGTTCTAACACTAACTGTGCGGTTTTTTCTGCAGCGCCAGATTTCCCTAACTGTTGATAAACAGCGTTGAGAGCATTGCGCTGTGCTTCACATTTTACAGGATTGTGGAGTAGGTCTAAGGCAAATTCAGTGAGTGTCTCCGGTGTCAGATCGTCTTGAAGAAGTTCCGGTACAATGCGTTTTTGGGCGATGAGATTGGGCAACCCACTATGTTCTAACGGGGTTAATGCGTTAATAATCCGCCAATTGAGCCACGAGGTGCGAAACACAATGATCATTGGTGCACCAATGCATGCTGCCTCAAGTGTAGCAGTGCCAGATGTTATGAGCATCAACGTAGCAGCGCGCATTGCTGTGTAGGTTTCGTCATGCAATAGTCTTATGGATGGGACCCCTTCAATTCCTTGTTCGGAATCGGATATCAGTTCCTTCGGAATACCTGGGGCAAGGGGGAGAATCCATTCTGTCTCGGAGATATTCTCGCTAATATTGGATGCTGCTTTTAGCATAATTGGGAGCATACGTTGAACTTCAGAGCGTCT
Source organism: Candidatus Poribacteria bacterium (assembly GCA_965219695.1). Taxonomy (GTDB): domain Bacteria; phylum Poribacteria; class WGA-4E; order WGA-4E; family WGA-3G; genus MSPOR6. The sequence goes on from CBDCOJ010000032.1 coordinate 660,063, forward strand.
GCTACCGGGCATGAGTCCAATGACTTTTGCATTGTTCTGCAAACCGAGTCTTTCACGTGCTTGTGTGGGTGTAAGATCGGTTTTTGCAAAGTCAACAAGTGGATGTCCAACAAATTCCGCTGGTGCGCCAGCATTTTGATAAAATTCTGTTTCAAAGGGAAATATGGAGGCGATGACGTTTGCGCGTTTCGCGAGTTTTTTTGATCTACCAGGGCGCCATGCCCACGCTTTTGGTGGAATATAGTAGATTACTGGAACACCTTGTGTGTGGGCATATTTTGCCAAAGGCATGTTAAACTCAGCAAAATCAATAAGGAGAAGAGCATCCAGAGGTTGTTGACGGATCCGTTTTTTTAACAACGCTTGTTTTTTGAGGAACTTCGGGAGAACAGCGAAAGCCTCTGCAAAACCCATGACTGCGGAGTCACGGATGTGAATGTCAAGGGATACTCCAGCTTCTTCCATCATGTCACCCCCCATGCCATAGAACAAAATTTCTTCTGAGCATTTTGCTTTGAGTGCTTGGACGACATGTGAGGCGTGCAGGTCACCAGAGGGTTCACCTGCAACAATCATAAGTTTCATTGTGTGACTCTTTAGACACAGTGAAGCAGTCCGTAAGACTTAGACGTCCTCTCCCGGGGTTACCAGGCTGTTTTGCTGTTACATAAAAACAATATTAATGTAAATATGGCGTGTTGAGCATGAGAACTACCACTAAAGGATATCCTACACCATACCCTACACCTGAAGAAAAAAACCTTTGCATTCTAACATTCCTTTTATATGCAGCAGTGTAAGCATCAATATATTCGGGAGACTTGCCAATCAATCGCTCTGGAGAAACATTAATAGTCTTGAATAATGCAACTCCCATAGGAATTGCAGTGAACGATGATAAGCAGCATCCTGTAATTACAATAGTTCCTATGTCGTCTAAGCCGCTTGAATTCCTGTCCATATTTTCTATTGTTAGTACTATAGGATAGAAGAGCATGCATCCGCCAAAACCACCTGCAGCCCATACCTTCTTATTTACATCCTTGCCTGCGTCCCGCTTGGCATCAAATATGCCTGCTTCATAATCGTTTTGAGGCATTTTCGTAGCACACGCCAGTAAAGAAAATGAAAATAGAATTAATAAGATTGAATTCAATTTTAACATTGTAACGAAACGCCCTTGTATTTTAATCTGCCATTTTGAAATATTTACGTATACTGTAAGGTGTCAGTTAATTAATATTATAGATTTAGCTATCCCACCAAATATTGATTAACTGAATGGTTTATGTTGTAACAGCACATAGTATGTGCCTATGGCATTAATCCCGGTATTCTAAGTCCATCTGTTTCGTTGTAGGCGAACATTAGATTGAGGTTTTGCAAAGCAGCGCCAGCTGCGCCTTTCCCAAGGTTATCAAGTGCTGCCATAGCAACGACGCGTTGCGTCCGTTCATCAACTTCTATCCCTACATCACAATAGTTGCTTCCAAGTACAGCCTTTGTTTGTGGATAAACCTCTTTGTCAAGAACTCGGATAAAAGGTTCATTTTGGTAAAAAGTAGTATATGTCTCAAGCAAAGTATCAGTATCAAGTGGTTGCTTTAGTCGTGCGTAGACGGTACTGAGTATGCCGCGTGTCATCGGAACTAAATGTGGTGTAAAGGTTACAGTAACATTTTGCCCAGCAATCGCACTTAATTCTTGTTCAATCTCTGGTGTGTGGCGGTGTTTTCCGATATTATATGCGACAAGATTTGCCTCACGATTCGGGTAGTGTGTAGTGTCTTTCGGCTTTGGTCCTGCCCCGGAAATGCCTGATTTGGAATCAACAATTATTGAATCCAATTCAATGAGTCTATTGTTAAGCAGAGGCATCGTGGCAAGGATTGCACTGGTTGGATAACATCCCGGGTTTGCTACGATTTGTGCATCGCGAATCTTCTCACGATAACGTTCGGGCAAACCGTAGACGGCATTCTGGATAAGTTCGGGACTGGTATGTTCAACGTGGTACCAATCGCTGTAGGTCTCTGCATCATAGAGCCGGTAATCTGCGCTGAAATCCACAACACGCAACCCTTGTGCGACAATTTGCGATGCATACGTCATAGCGACTTTGTGCGGTACTGCTAACACAACAACATCCACCCGTTCTTTAAGTGAATTGATGTCTAATGGCTCAAACGTAAGGTCTATGAAATCACGCAGATTTGGTAAGACGTGGTCAACGCGTTGCCCCGCGTAGGTTTCGGATGTGGCGAGTTCTACGTTCAATCCGCTGGGATGGTTGACCAAAAATCTTAGTAATTCGCTACCACTATAGCCGGATGCCCCGACAATTCCTATCTTTGTCATCTTTTTACCTTTAGGATATGTTCTGTTCATAATAATTTAACATGAAGCGGTAGGAATGTCAATTTTTTATTGCAGAATGATATGCTGAGGCGTTCAATTTTTGTCTTTTTATTTAAGTCGTAAAGTCGAGATTGGGAGATCGCTCCTACTAAAAATAATACCGTACGGTATTATTTTTGATACCGTGGTATTATTTCTAAATTCGCTATAAAACCAGTCTATGTATGGGTTTATAGGTGTTTTTCTCATTTGGGAATAAATTCTATTTTTATGTTTTTCATCTGTATTGAGAAACACGGTTTTTCTCTCACGGTATGTAATTTATATAGATAGTTTTGCGTTCTCGTCTTTGCATTTGGATAGTTGTTTGCCATTTCAGGATTTTTGGTCTTGTTTTTCATATTGATATTATGCCTAATTCTGTGTGATGATCGGTAGTTTTTATGGTTTGTCAAACAATAGATATCCAATATATTTACAATAAGTTTGCTGGAAGAGTTGGAGGTTGATGCGTTTTATAGTAAACCCATAATTATTGATGCATTTTGTCCCAGTGGCAACTTCAAATATACATGTAAATGTAAGAGGCGCAATGAATTGCGCGCATTCCCCGGACTACAAACGCCGCTAATCTTAAGAAGATGTAAAGGTGTTTTAGATTTTACTATAATTTTTTTGGTAGGGCATTTCAGATGGGAGTGCATTTTGTTGTCAGCATGGCGATTGACGCAGATTTTTGGTATTTTGGTGAAGGAAGAATTATTGGAGAGTTGAATGGCTCTGTAGAAATTAAGATAGCAAATAATTGACAAAAAGGGGATATCATGCGAAAATAAGGGTGGAGGATTAATTATGAAATTTGCTCGATATAAATTAAATAGAACAGTTGGATACGGTATTGTTGAAGGAAATAGTTTGCGAACTTTGGATGGATGCCCGTTTACGGGCTATAGTGAAACCGGTGATACTGTTGCTTTAGAAGATGTACAACTCCTTGCGCCAGCAACACCGTCAAAGGTTTTAGCCGTTGGCTTGAACTATCGGAGTCATTTGGGGGATGCCCCTGAGCCTAAGAACCCGGAAATCTTCATCAAAACGCCATCATGCATTAATGACCCTGAAGGCGAGATTGCGTTGCCTGAAGGTGATGACGATGTGCATGCAGAAGGTGAATTGGTGGTCTTAATTAAGGAACGGACGAGTAAAGCAACGCCCGATGAAGCGGAGGCAAATATATTAGGCGTGACCTGCGGAAACGATGTCAGTGCTCGGACGTGGCAAAGTAATGATATGCAATGGTGGCGTGCGAAAGCATCTGATACGTTTGGACCTATGGGACCTGTTATTACAACGGATGTTGACTATAGCGACCTACAATTAGAAACACGTATCAATGGCGACGTGGTTCAGTCTCAAACGACTGGTGATCTCATTTTTCCTGTCCCAGTGATTGTTAGTTTCATTTCGCAAGCGATAACCTTAGAACCTGGGGATGCAGTTTTCACGGGAACACCGGGCACAACAACTGCGTTGAAAGATGGCGATGTCGTTGAAGTTGAGATTGAGGGGATCGGTGTTCTACGTAATACTGTCGTTGCGTAACGACAAAGGTGAAAGATGGCAAAGATTAAGTTATTTAAAGGTTACGAAGGAGAACCACCAATTCCGAAACCGAAGGGACAGGTACAAGCCAATGTGGTAACTGTCCAGGATGGGGTGCCGGTGAAATATCCGGGTTGCGATGGAATTGGGGTGCGGGTTGTACATCCTGCCAATCCAAAAGCACCAGCGCAAAATTTAGGAATGGTAATGTTTTTTGTGCCACCGCATGTCGTTTTGGAACCGGGAAGTCATCATACTGAAGAGTGTTATGTTATCATGCGTGGAGAAGGCACGATGACGATTGCTGATGAGAAAGTGCCAGTGAAAGCAGGAACGTTTATTCATCTTCCGCCGTGGTGTGAACACGGTATTGAAAATACAGGTGATGAGACATTGGAAGTGCTTATTTGTACCTCACCGCCAAATCCATAATTTGTATAGTAAATTTTAATTACAGTTATTGTAGGTCGGGTAGAGTTTGCGAAACCCGACATGTATTCTTGCCTACATGTTTATCGTCCACAAGTAAGCACAAGATAGCAGTCCCGCTTCGCCGTGCTGTCTGCTAATTGACCAAATAAGGCAAGACTTAGATTATGGAAATCAACGTAATATACGCTTGTGGTATTTGTCGGGTTTCGCAAGCTCTACCCGACCTACGTATATGCCAATTGATACTTATGGAATGACGCTTGTTGTCCTTACCAATCTCGCGTGTAACCTGCAGTCCAACCGCCATCGACGGTTAGGATAGTACCATTGACATAGCTTGCCTCTGGCGCGACTAAAAACAGCACGGCTGCAGCAATCTCCTCAACTTTTCCTGGTCTTCCGAGTGGAATGTGTGATAGGAGACTTGCAGCCTTTTCTGTGTACTCTCCATCGGGACCATAAAAGAGTTGCTTTGTGCCACGCGTCAACGTGGAACCTGGGGCAACTGCGTTGACAAGAATCCCTTGCGGTCCAAGTTCTAACGCCATGGAACGTGTGAGATTTGCAACGCCTGCCTTTGCTGCGACGAACGCACTTTGAAGTCTAAGCGGCACCAACCCAGCAATAGAACTGATATTAACAATACGACCAGGTCCGTTTTCGAGCATGTAGGGTATAACGGCACGACTTGTCACAAATACACCGGTTAGGTCAACCTGCAAGATACGGTGCCAGTCGTCTAAAGTGTATTGATGAATTGGGACGCGGTCGCTTTTTGTGTTAATGCCAGCGTTATTGATAAGTATTCGTATTCCACCGAGTTGGTCGGTGATGGTTTGCGCAGCTGCTTGCATCTGTTCGGGATTTGCGACATCAGCTTCTACGAAGATACACGTGCCGCCTGTTTGCTGAATTTCTTGGGCGGTTTTAGTGCCAGCTTGTGCGTCAATATCCACAATTGCAATATGCACACCGTTTTCGGCAAGTGCATGCACAATCGCCTTACCGATGCCGTTTGCACCGCCGGTAACAATAGCCACATGTCCTTCAAGTGCGACTTTCATACGTTCCCTTCAACCTGGTGTTTAAGATGCCTTTTGTGCAGTGAATTTGAGTTCCGTTTGCCCGTTTAGTCCTGCCATGACAGGGAAGGTGCGTTCACCCGTTCCATCTTTGGTTACATACCTGACTTCCGGTGAAAAATAGGCGTAGAGTGCAGTGTTTCTCGGATTTGGTGATGCGTTAGGACCGGAACCGTGTACCATAAGACTATGGAAAAACAGGGCACTGCCCGCAGAAAGTGGTACATCCATTTGTTGTTTTGCAACTTCCTCGCGATCAGTGAGTTCAGCATCCTGTTGTCTGGCAATTCCACCCCACTCTTGAACACCCCATAGGTGGCTACGCGGAACGACTTTGAAACAGCCGTTTTCTGGGGTAGCGTCGTTGAGGGCAATGCTCACCGTCACCAATCTCGGTGGCTCCATTGGCCAATATGCTGAATCTTGGTGCAGCCCGTGCGATGAACCGTGGAAAGCAGGTTTGAACATTAAAGTGCTTCTAAAGAGGAGTAGGTCTTCACCTATAAGATTTTGGAGTGCCGCAATAAGGTTTGGATGTTGTGCTAAATTCTTAAACACCTCTGAATATTGGCGCGTATTTTCTGCTTTTCGCAGCACGGGTAATCTATCGCCTTGTGTTTCATCTTTTGCGAAAGGTTCGCGTTGTACGTGCCTACGTGCGACATCTGCCCGTTCTTTTTCTGTATCTGATTCCTGACCAGCAGCAAATTGATGCAGCAGTTGAATCTCTGCTTGACATTCTTCCAGCTCTGCAGGTGACAATAAGTTTTCTACTACGAGATAGCCTTCCTTTTCAAAAAAGGCTTTTTGTGCATTCTTATCCATTTTATCCTCCGATGAGTCGTTTAATTTCCCATATAATACTTGAAATAGCAAATCCGATATAAACGGCTGAAGCAATGAACATCATTATAGTTGACATCGTTTTCGGTTTAGCAATTTTAGGTAAAAAGCGGTAGTTCATATAGAGTGTAAGCGGAACATAAATAGCCATTGCAAAACCACCCATATATGCTGCGTTAAAGAGAAAACCGAGCCCACTAACATTTAACCGTTCCATCACAAACGTAATTACGCATCCAGCGACAATCCAGATACCTACTATGAGCAGGTACCACCAACTCAATTCTCGTTTTTGTGCCCCCTTAAAGTTAGTATAAATAATATCTGAAACAGAACGTCCGACACCGTCAAGTAAGGCGAGTTGTGTGCCGAAGAGAGTCGCAACACCAACCACTAAAAAGATACGGCGACCGAACTCTCCAAAACTTTTACCTAATATGTTTGCTTCGTCAAAAATTAATTGGCTCCTGTCAGGAACGATTCCTTCAGGACGTAAAACAGCGAGCGCCCCAAAAATAAAAAGCAGAATTGTTAAGGTATTGAGCGCCCAAAAGAAGAGCATTTGGTCACGTTTGATGTAACCCCACCAGTTTGCAAAGCGGCGACGGTTTTCTTCTGTATCTTCAAAGAGAAAACCTGTTGCAGGAACTTTTTCTGTACGCCCACGGAGCGGGTTGCGAAGCCCTGGGACTCGCGCGCCCATTCCAATGTTTTTATCTCGAAGATAGAACGTATAGAATAGGTTTGCAGTGCCGCCCGCCCCCGCAAACACCAGTGCAATAAATAACGCTTTTACTGACATATTCGGGTCTTTGTACCCAACATTTACTATTCCTGCTCCTAATTCTTTCCACGTGTCCCAAGAACCGACCAAAATTGCAACGAGAATCAGTCCAACCGTCACAACGGCAACAAGGACTTCTATTGTGTGTTCTAAGGATTGATAGACGAGCTTCGGTCCGAATAAGATGACTGAGGCAACTACAAATGTAATTATTGTCCAGAAGGTATCTGAACCCCAAAATGTCCCTGCCTGCCATTTGGAGTTGAAGATAAGTGCTTTAAGTGCAGTTCCTGATTCACGCGCCCACCCTGGGGCAATCCACCCTATAACAATAAGCAAGATAAACAACGGAGCAAAGCCTCGCCAAACGCGACTGTAACCTGTATATACGGTTTCGCCAGTAGCAATCGTCCATCTACCGACCTCAAAGTTGATCCAAAGTTGGAGAAATACACCGAGAACTGCTGCCCAAACCATGCTTGCGCCGTATTCTGCAGCGATGAGAGGCCAAATCACAATTTCTCCCGCACCAATAGATAAGCCGACTAAGATTGCACCAGGACCTGCAATTTTCCAGAAAGGCAGCTGCTTTTCAGGTAAATCAATGGTTTTAAAACTATCCAAAGGTTCAAAAATTTTAGGCATTCTTCATCTCCTCAAATAGACACGGGACATATTTCTTACATATTGCTATCCGTTGATATTGCTTCACTTAACACTTCAATCGGATGCTTCGGTAGAATGCCTGTACCGTGTTCAAGCTGATGCCGACAAGAAAATCCTGATGCTGTCAACGTAAACTCCCCAGTTTTTTCTCGGATAGTTGGGAAAAGGCGGAGTTCGCCAATGTTCATAGAAAGATCGTAGTGGGACTTTTCATACCCGAATGAACCTGCCATGCCGCAACAACTGGAATCAATCACTGTGACGTCATGTGCTTCTGGTAACGCAAGCATTTGCAACACTGGTTGGATACCAACAAGTGCTCGTTGGTGACAGTGTCCATGCAACAAGATATCGCGTGGTTCAGTCTCATAAGTAAGCGGGAGCTCGCCATTTTCATGTGCCTGAAGCAAAAAATCCTCCAGTGAGTAAGTTGACTCAGCAACCTGTTTTGCCTTAGTTGTATTGATAAGTTCAACATAATCGTCAGTCAAGGCAGAGGTGCAACTCGGTTCACATCCGACAATTGGAATTCCTGCTTCTGCATAAATATGAAGTCGTTCAATATTGTAATTTGCGTACTCAATGGCTTTGTCAAGCATGCCCTCAGAGATTAACGGTCTGCCACAACATCGTTTCTTCGGCAAGATTACCTCAAATCCTGCAGATTCTAAAACGTGTACTGCTGCCTTTCCGATGTTGGGTTCGCTAAAATTCATAAAGGTATCGTGAAACAGCACTACTTTTTTGTCAGAAGTTTGTGGGGACTTGCGTTTTTTGAACCATTTTTCAAAAGATTGGTGAACAAAGGTCGGCATATCTCGGCGGCGATCAACACCGAGTAGTTTTTCTGCCACCCACTTTGAAAATGGGTTATTCGTTGCCCAATTGGACATTGGCGCAAACGCTGAACCTAAAACGGCAAGCGACCCAATCTCTCCGAAAAGACGATTACGGAGTGGAAGTCCATTTGCTTTCCGATAATGTGCGAGCATCTCATATTTTATTTTTGCCATGTCCACATTGGAAGGACATTCTGCCTTGCACGCTTTACAACCGAGGCACAAATCAAGCACATCATAGAGACGGTCACTGGTGAAATCTTTGTGTGGCAAAGCACCAGAGATCACTGAACGGAGTGCGTTGGCGCGTCCACGCGTAGAGTGTTCCTCTTCTCGTGTAGCGATGAAAGAGGGACACATGGTACCTGTGAGGGTCTTGCGGCACGCCCCGACTCCGTTGCACATCTCAATTGCCCTGCCAAACCCATCTTGTGCTGAGAAATCGAAATAGGTATCAATTTTAATGGTGTTGTATTTTGCACCGAATCGGAGATTTTCTGTCATCGGGGGAGGGTCAATAATTTTACCGGGGTTCATAATGCCGTCTGGGTCGAAGGCGTTTTTGACCTCGCGAAGTGCTTGATAAATCTGTGGACCAAACATGCCCTCAATCCATTCACTTCGGACGAGTCCATCCCCGTGTTCCCCACTCATCGCACCGCCAAGGTCCATGAGTAAATCTCTTACCTCGCTTGCAATACTGTGCATTTTATGTATATCTGCTTCGGATTTGAGATTAATAATTGGCCGGTTATGAAGTAATCCGACACTGGCGTGTGCATAATAAGAAGCAGTTGTCCCGTGTTTTGTGACAATATCGTCAAATCGGCGGACATATTCCGGTAAGTTCGCTATAGGAACAGCAGCATCTTCCACAAATCCAATCGGTTTTGCATCACCTTTCATTCCCATCAATAAACCGAGTCCTGCCTTACGGGTTTCCCAAACCCGTGATTTTTCTTCAGCAGTAAAACACCGCACAAACGCATATCCGAATCCAGCATTTTTCAAGGTTTTTTCAAGATGGTCAATTTGTTCATGGAGTTCAGTTTCTGTTTCACCGTAAAATTCAACAGCGAGGAGTGCTTCCGGTTCGCCTTCAATAAAACTGGTTAGTCGTGAAAACTCCAAAGAACCTTGTGCCATACCAAGTATTGTTTTATCAATCAGTTCAACAGCAGTTGGATTGCACGCTAAGATGGGTTGCATCGCCTCCATAGAAGTAATAAGCGACTTAAAATGAACGACACACAGACAGGTCATTTTTGGGACGGGAACAAGATTAACTTTCGCCTCAACAGTGGTTGTTAAAGTGCCTTCGGAGCCGACAACAATTTTTGCGAGACTGAAAGGACGATGGGCATCACACCCATCACGACGGTAGGGCGTTACCTCTTTTGAACCGGCATCTGAAACATATTCATCAAGATTATAACCTGCGACTCTACGCAAAATTCGGGGATAACGTTTACGAATTTCGTCAGCATTCTTATCACAGATTCTGCAGAGTTCCCTATAGATGTGTGATTCTAAGGAATCTCCCTGCTTTTTTGATGCGACTTCAGGAAATGATAGGGGGGCTGCTGTTATCTCATCGCCGTTTGCAAGCACAAGGTCTAACGACATCACATGGTCAATCGTTTTACCATAGATAAGCGAATGAGAACCTGCGGAGTTGTTACCGATTGTGCCGCCGACATTGGCACGACTGCTTGTAGCAACATCGGGAGCATACATCAGTCCGTGCGGTTTGAGTTGGTGATTTAGTTCATCAAGAACGATACCCGGTTCAACGCGCGCCCAATGTTCATCAACGTTAACCTCAATCAGCTGATTCATGTATTTAGACATGTCCAGGACGATTGCTTTGCCGACACTTTGTCCTGCAAGGCTTGTTCCACCGCCGCGTGGGAGAATAGGAATTTTACGTTCAGCGGCAATCTGTACTGTTTTGATTACGTCCTGTTTGTGTTTGGGAACAACAACACCGATTGGTTCAATTTGGTAGAGGCTTGCATCTGTACTATAGAGAGCTTTTGAGTATGCATCAAAGCGCACTTCTCCCTCAAGTTCTTTGGTGAGAAGTTGTTCTAATGCTGGATCAGAATTTTGCATCTGTTTTGTGTTCCTGTGCGTTTGATTCTAAGGGATATGGTTTGTTAGACGATGGTATGTCAAAAAGATGTAGAACTGACATTATAAGTTTTTATATCGTTTTTTCATTGCGATTCTCCTTTGAAACGAACAGATAACGGTGTGCAGTTATGACACATTGGCATTCACACGGATGACTTGTCCGGGTTGCACGTCTCTGAGCACTTGATTCACTTCCAGCATAACAGGTTGAATGTCTTGTAGTTTATTACTTCTGGCAGAGATGATAATGATACCAATAGCGTATTTGCTAATATTCTGTTGATATTCAATGCCCTTGTCCATTGTCACCAACACATCAAATATTTCCGCGGCTTGCTCAAGGAGTTCACCATTTCGCTTTCCTTTCCACCCGTGTCGATTCACAGTTGTCACGTGGCAATCAGGATCAAAATATCGGACCAATCGCCAGTCTAAGTTTTCGTCAAGTAGAACACGCATGTCTGCTTTGATTTCCAATCTTATCGTGTGGACGCTTCAAGTGCCAGTGTTGATGCGAATTCTAAAAATGCGATTGCCTGCTCTCGCGACACAGAAGGGAATCCCTCAAGAAAGTCATCAAGACTCTCCCCTGCTTTTAGATGGTGAATTAGCGACGGTATAGGCACACGGGTACCCATAAACACCGGCACGCCCCCGTGAATTTCGGGGTCTTGGTTTATCATTGCTTTGTATAAACGAAACGCAGTCCACTCTGTATCTACATTTTGCTGAGAACTTTCATCACCGCTTTTATAGCACCGTGCTGGCGGACACACTGTTGACATAAACTGTATCTGTGTCGCTTGAGATAACTTTTCACTTATGTCTTCAATAACCCTTCCGTCACGTTTTGTCCTTTCCATTTTTGGTTTTACTCGGACATATAGAACATCATTACTCACTTGCTCCAAAAAATCTTCTGACAATTTTTTAGACACCTGATCACTATACTCCAAGAATGGATAATCTTCCTTTAGAATACGCTCCAGTTCATTTACAACAAACGGGTTTTCGTGTAGCTTTTCCATTGTTCTTCCTTGTGATATTCTGATGTGTCAGAGTGGTAAAAATTGGGTAGAGTTTGATAAGTGTCAGCAGTAAGACATACCAAAAAGTGTTTCATTATTTCCGCTTTATTTTTTCTCTTTGAGTTTATTTATCTCTTTCTTTAGGTATTCGATTTCATTCGTGAGTCTTTTGTGTGTTCTACTTATAGCGAGTGTGATGCAACCGCCTGTGATGATGAGGAGGAGTGCGGTAGCTCCTAATAAATATAATGCAACGATTGTAGCAATCGTGCCGGTGGCAAAACCGATGATTGTAAGGAGTACATTTCGTATTTTCTCTGCCATCATCATAGATTTTTTTCGGTATGCTCTCATTTCTGGTGCGAATTAGTGGTAATGAGATATTCCCATTATTTTACTTGTGAGTGACGAAAATTCCAATAGTTTTTGATAAGTAATTATCAATCCTAAACACAATTAGAGGATAACACCAATACACCCAAAAGTCAAGTATCGTAAAACCTACGCGATTTCTGCAATAAATTTGACTTTTTGCCTGTTGGGAAGTATAATAATTAAAATGCCTCTGTGGTGGAATTGGTATACACGGCAGGTTAAGGACCTGTGCCTTAATTGGCGTGCTGGTTCGAGTCCAGTCGGAGGCATCCCTTAGACATCTTATCTTTTGCAAGCGGATTTGAATCTAAGACTTGCCAACCCAGAATCGGTGTGCTAATCAATCCTTTTGCTAATATTTGAATTTAGGTTCCCAATCATTAGTGCCATTAGCAAGTAAATCAAAAAGATGCCAAGCTGCGCAGAAGGGGTCGCCCGGCCCAAAATTCGCTTTTGAGATTTGAACAATTTTGTCGTCCGCCTTTTTGTAAAAGGTTGAAACACCTGGTAGGTAACCGCCTCCATCCTTGAAACCCATATCTTCGGTAAATGTTGACCCATCACTGGAATACATCTTAAACCGCCAATCCCTATTTTGCGCAAATGCTGCTTGGACCTCAGGTGGATCTGGTGATACGACAACAAATGCTGCACGGCTCTCCAGATGTTGAAGCATACCATTAAACCCATCTGCCCACAGGGTACAATAAGAACAACTCCTCCCCATGTTATGAATGACAATTAAATCATCTTTATCGTCAAACATTTCTGAAAGTTTTACGTTTTTTCCATTTGACCCCTTTAGAATGTAGTCTGTTACTTCTTCTGGTGGCAGCTGCCCTCTAAGATCGCTTAATCTTTTTTGTTTTTCCAAAAGTTCTGCTTCCAAACGATCGATTTCATTCTTAAGGTCTATTTGATCTAATGCCACTTTATCCTCCGTAAAAATTACCTTACTATTTATGAGATAGACTCTATGCTGCGAACAGTTGCTGATACACTTTATAGGTGCGTTGTGCAATTGTCTCCCATGTAAAATTTTGCACTCTTTCCAGACCACGTTTTTGAAGGGTTTGACAAAGTGTTGAATCAGATTTGATCTGTTTTATCTTTTCTGCTAAAGCAGCGGCATCTCCTTCTGGAAAAACTAAACCCGCATCACTAATAACTTGCGGGATTTCTCCTGAATCTGACCCGATAACCGGCACTTCGCATGCCATGCCTTCAATTAGCACTCTGCCGAAAAATTCTACCCAATCGGCAGTAGTACGAGAAGGTAAAACCAAGGTATCCATACAGTTGAGATAGTTGGGAACGTCTTCGGGAGGGACAGCATCAATCCAGACAATTTTCTCTGTGATTTGATGTTTTGCAGCAATATCACGAAATTTCAGTTCATCTTCACCCTGTCCAACAATTAAAAGTTTGAACGGAAAGTCAAGCATTGATGCTGCTTCAATGAGCGTGTCTATACCCTTCATTTGAATCAGTCTTCCGATATAACCGATAACAAAGGTGTCGGCAAGTTCGAGAGACGTTTTTAGTTGACTCATATCCCGTTTCTGAAATAGCGAAATGTCAACGCCATTTGGAAACGGAATCTGTTCACCGCGATATCCTCGCTGCTTTAATATTTTGCCAGCATTCTCACTCAGCGGAAAAGCCATGTCGGTTTCGCGGAAAACCTGTTTTTCAATCCAAACGGGTAAGGGACCAAAACGTTGTTTAGATGGAATGCTGAGTGAAGTGCGAAAGATGAATCGACTGTTTGGACAAAAGCGTCGTTTCAATCGAACTGTCTGCAGCGCATTGAGACTCCATGCTTCCTCTTCAAGATGGATAATATCAGGTTCAAAATCCTTGAAGTGTTGCGCTATACCTCTACGATAGAAAAAACGACTGCCATAACCAGAAAACCTTATGGGACAAGGAATCTCTTCACATTTCACGTCAACTTCCGGGGTGAAATTAATCTCCTGAAAACTTTCGTACCAACGGTCTGGCGTAAGAACACGCATTGCAACATCTGGCTCTGCTGCAATGAGATTGAACTTCCTCCGATAAGGTTTCATTATATAGGAATGCGAAAGAACTAAGACACGCACCGATTTAACTTCAAAATATTATACTTAATTTTTAGCTTTAAACAACACCTCATCTTCAGAATTGTCTGCTGTTGCATCAGTACCTTCTGATGTTCCATCTGGTTCGTTGAGGCCTGCCATTAGACCCTCAAGCTGCTTTCGGATTCCAGCACGTTCCTCCTCAGTAGCTAACCGTGCAAGCTCGGATGCTTCTCGTAAGTCACTATTGAGACTTTCCAATTCTTGAATTTTGGCATCACGTTGCAACACATCGCTATTAAGCCGCGCAATTTCAGCCTCAAGTTCAAGTTTTTCATCTCTTAATTTTTTAACGGTTGAGATTGCAAGGTCCACATGTTCTTCTAAAAGAGATACCACGTTTTTCCCTGTTGCTTCAGACATACAGTCCTCCTAAAGATATTTTACTAAATTCTGCTATTTACAGCGTACTCAAAAACCGATTTGTTGAATTTCACCCGTTCAAGCCAACTTTCACCAAGGATACGGTAATGAATTATTGACTACGGTGATGAATAAGATCACTGTTCAGTATCGCTTTACTGCGAAATACTAAATTTATATTACCTTTTCTTATAGCGCAATGCCAAATGTTCGGCATCCGCCCAATTTGGATGACTTTGCGCGTAATGAAATAAATACTGTTGGGCATATCCAACAAATTCACCGAAGTAGTTTTTGGCAAATTCTTGAATTTCGCGTGCTGTCGCACGTTTCCGAAGATATATGGTCTCAAAAATCCGCTTTATCCAAACATCAACAGGCAATGCTATAAGGTGTCCAAGCGAAAAAAGACAAATGCAATCGGCAACCTTCTCACCAATTCCTTCCAGTTGCATTAATTCGTGTTTTGCTTCAGCATAGTCCATCCGTTTGAGTGCATCAAGAACAAGTTCTCCGCTTGCAACATTATTTGCAGCATTCCAGATATATCTTGCGCGATATCCCGTGCCACAAGCAAAAATTTCGTCAACTCCAGCATCAACCAGTACTTGCGATGTTGGGAAAGTATAATCCGCATACTCCTCAAACTCCAACCTGCTTCCAAAACGCTCTGAAAGTGTGCGGATAATGCTTCGGATTCGCCCCATGTTGTTATTTTGTGATAAGATAAATGATGCTATAGTCTCCCATAACTCCTGATTTAGGATACGCATTCCCCAGAACCGATTAATTGCTTGACCAATGTAAGCATCAACGTTCACAGCTGCTAAGATTGATGCCAATTCTCGATTTAAATCCAAATAATGATACAAGTGGGACCTGGAAATTGGCTCGTTTCCTGAACTTTCTATGATTAAAGTATCGCTACTTTGCTGTATCTTGAGTATTCGTTCTTCAACAACACCATAATACGCATCATCCACCCGGTTCCATCGGAATGACTGCCCAGATTCTAAAGTATATTGCAGGTTAAAATCTGACAAATGCTGTATGCACATTTGACGTTGATTCGTGACGTTATCCATCTTCATTGGCACTCTTGCACAAATTATATGCTAAAATATAATAAAATGCAAGTGTTAAACTAAAAATTAATTGAAAATTGTGATGCTATAGGGTATCATTAAAAGCAGTATCATTAAATATTGAGGAGAAAAGATTACGCATGATCATCTTTTTACGGGAAAAATTTATAGCGCAAATCTTTATGTGGGTTATTGCGATTGTCTTCGTTATTGGCTCAATTATGCTTTACAGCGGTTCAAGCGGGGGACGCAGGGATGGAACTGAGGCAGAGGTCGTTCTTAAAATTGACGCATTGGAAGTGACAAGAGGTGATTTTGAAAGAATGGTCTCTGATCGAATGCGTAACCTACAGAATCAAAAATTTGGACCGGCACCCGACCAGAAACAGACTGAAAAAGAAATTATTGATTTTTTAATTAAACGAGCAATTGAAGGTAGTGCCAATATTAGTAACGCAGAAGTTGAACGTTATATCCGAAGTGATGCAACCCGAGTACAACAGTATAATCAATATGAGGGATTCGGAGCAGCGGAGCTCTATAAACAGAGTGTGCGCTACCAGCTCAGTTCAACTGCACTGCGGGATAATGTCCAGAATCTTGAGTTAGTAACCGACACAGAGGCAGAACAAGACTATCGGCTTGAGAAAGACAAAGCAAAGGTAAAGTACATTGAATTTCGGCATAGCGACTATGTTTCAACTGACAACGTAACTGATGAAGAAGGTGAAGAAGCGGAAACATACTTTCAGGAAAACAAAGATGACTATAAAACTGAGGAACAGGTAAACGTCAAGTTTATCAAAATTAATCCTGAAGATTTTGTCACCCAATCGGATATTGAGGCTTATTACACTGAAAATCAAGCCGAATTCACTACTTCTGAGGTTGTTAAGGCTCGACATATTTTGAAACAGTTCCCCGAAGGCACACGCAACCCTACCGATGAACAAAGGGCGGAAACGAAAGCGGCTGCAGAAGAATTACTTAAAACCGTCAAAGATGAATTAGCAGCCGGAACATCATTTGCTGACTTGGCGAAAACACATTCAGAGGGCCCCTCTGGTGCAGATGGCGGTGCATTAGGGAGTAGCATCCCAGACCTTCCTCCTGGCAAATATTTTGGGCGCGGGCAAATGGTAAAACCGTTTGAAGAAGCGTGTTTTGATATTTTAGAACCGGGAGAAGTCAGTGATCTGGTTGAAACTGTTTTCGGATATCATATTATCCAATTGGAAGAAAAACATCCGCCTGTACTGAAATCTTTCCCCGAGGTGGAAATCGAAATTCGGGATAAAGTGCTTAAAAGTAGCGGCGTGGATAACGCGAAAAGAACTGCTGAGGATCTTTTATTTGACATTGAAGTAGAAGATTATGAAACCGCAATCGGGCTTGATAGGTACAAGGAACTATCACTTGCGGTGGGTGAAACAGATTTCTTCAGTAAAGATGATGGAAGTATTCCAGTTATTGGATCAAATTTTGAATACCGAGGATTCACTGAAGAGGTTTTTGACATAGAAGTAGGCGTAACAAAAACAATTGAAACAAAGAATTTCCAAGGAAATGTTTCAGCCTTTTTTGTAGTGACTGTCCTTGGTAAAAAACCAGTTACTATTCCTGAATTTGAGGACGTTAAAGATGATGTAATCGGGGATTTACGTCAAAAAAAAGCCAAAGAGAGTGCTTTGGCAGATGCTCAAAATCTGTTCAACCAACGCGCGGATAACGAGTCATTAGATGACTTAATAAAGAAATATAAAGTACCTGAAGAGGCTGTGCAAAAATCTGTCCAAGAGAGCAACCTTTTTAATCAGACAGCAAAAAGTTCCTATATTTCCAATATGGGGAAGTCAAAGGAAGTGATGTTAGCTGCCTTTAATATGTCAGTAGGTGATGTGCGTGGACCGTTTAAAGGGGATTCGTCGGTTTACATTGTAGAATTAGTTGAACGAGTGGAACCGGATTTAGAAGTGTACCAAACGGATCCTGCCCAAAAGGCACAGCGTTTTCAGAGACTCCTTGAAGACAAGAAACAAAGTGCTTATGCTAACTGGTTTGCAGTACGTAAAAAGTTAGCGAATCTTTGGATCCACGAGGACTATCGCTAATTAAGGATATCGTAGAAAAAGTTTCTCCGTTTCGGAACAAATCCTAATTCTGAGATGGTTCGTTCAATCTCCTCTATTGGCATACAGTAGACGGTGCCTGCTTTGCTGACAACGTTTTCTTCGATCATTGTTCCACCCATATCGTTTGCCCCGAACTTGAGGGAGAGTTGACCAACTTTTGGTCCTTGTGTTACCCATGACGATTGGAAGTTGTCAATATTATCTAAAAATAAACGGGAGATTGCTAAGGTTTTTAGATATTCAAAACTTCCCGCAGGTGGAATGTGTTCAAGTTCTGTGTTGCTTGGTTGAAAAGACCAACAGATAAATGCTGTGAACCCCCCTGTTTCATCTTGCAGATCGCGCAACCGCATTAGATGTTCTACGCGTTCCGCATAACTCTCAACGTGTCCATACATCATTGTAGCACTTGATTTGAGTCCGACTTTATGCCCCTGTCGCATCACCTCAAGCCATTCGTCTGCCGTGCATTTCTTAGGGCTAATTTTGTTCCGAGCGTGGTCAGTTAAGATTTCAGCGCCACCGCCAGGAATAGAGTCAAGTCCAGCATCGCGGAGCCGAGTGAGTATTTCTCGCAAAGACATCCTATTAATCTTAGCGAACCAATCCAATTCTGGTGGCGAAAACCCGTGAACATGGATTTTGTAGTTTGCTTTTATCCAACGGAGCAAGTCTTCATACCATTCCAGTTTGAGTTTAGGATGTAGTCCCCCTTGCATCAGAATAAGTTCGCCGCCTAAATCAAGGGTTTCTTGGATTTTTTGCCCGAGTTCTTCACGCTCCATCACATAAGCATCAGGGTCTTTTCGATGGCGGTAGAAGGCACAGAATTCGCAATCAACATAACACCAGTTTGTGTAGTTAATGTTTCTATCAACAATGTAAGTTATGTAGCCTTCTGGATGTTTTCGGTGGCGGATAACATCTGCGGCATGTCCCAGCGCAAGCAGATCATGGCTTTTAAAAAGTGTTAGGGCATCATCAAAGTTCAAGCGTTCCCCTGCAAGTGCCTTTTCTAATACGGGTTGAATGGTATTATCCATCAGTTTATATTATCCTCCACATGTTCTGTTACATTCATGAGATAATTTTACCATTTTACCACTGACATGTCAAAATTAATTTGACTTCGCTGAAGAAATTAGATATAATTATATGTTGAGTCTTGAAAAAATTTGGAGAAAAAACGATGGCAATTGTCTACCTTGAAGAGTTAGTGAAACAGGTGCCAAACAAATATCTGGCAGTTAACGTAATCGCGAAACGTGCTCGTGCATTAAATGATGAACTCCTCGGAGCTGGTTTATCCAAAAAACAGAAACCTGTATCTGTTGCAACAGAGGAGTTGGCTTCAGGTGAACTGACCTATAAAAGAGTTGATCCAAATACTCTGGAATCCGAAATGAAGGCAATCTTGACTTCTGAATCTGAAGATTCTAATGCGGTAGATAAAGATAAACAGATACCAGAACTCTTCGGTGAAAGTTCTGCCGAAGACAGCGACGCTGATACCGAGAACACTGTAGAGACCGAAGACAGCGACGCTGATAGAAATAACGAAGATGAAGGCTAAGCGCGAAAAGCAGGGTTATTTAGTTTTAAGAGTTTACCGTTATTGAGGTTTACTAAAAGTTAATATCCAAGGGCGGTAGGTTCGGTTTCCTAACCGCACCGCATCCTACAAGGAAAGTCAATAGAAGGTTTTTGCTCTAAATTCGGTGCGGTTAGAAACCGCACCTACCGTTCTGGGGTATATAGCCGATGTTAGAAATTCGTCCGAAAAACCAAAAACTGAATAACCCTGCGCGAAAAGGAGATTTTCTTGACAAATGCTCTTAAAGTGTATATACTTTAAGGGTTGAAGAGAGGCACGGTGAGTGCTGACGTGGCTCAATGGTAGAGCAAGTGATTTGTAATCACTAGGTTGGAGGTTCGATTCCTCTCGTCAGCTTCCCTTTTGGGGGTGTGCTTGAGCGGTCAAAAAGGGCAGACTGTAAATCTGTTGGCTACGCCTACGGCGGTTCGAATCCGTCCGCCCCCATCGGTTTATGCGGGAGTAGCTCAGCTGGTAGAGCATTGGCCTTCCAAGCCATGCGTCGCGGGTTCGAATCCCGTCTCCCGCTTGTGACATACTCTGATTTGCCGACGTAGCTCAGTCGGTAGAGCGCGTCCTTGGTAAGGACGAGGTCACCGGTTCAATCCCGGTCGTCGGCTTCAGTTATAAATACAAAGGTGGAAAATTATGCCGAGAGACATAGTAACATTAGCATGTGATGCTTGTAAACAACGGAATTATATAACAACCCGCAATCGACGGACACATCAAGATCGGTATGAGCGCAAAAAATATTGCCGTTTCTGTCGTAAACATACGTTGCATAAGGAGATTCGTTAAATTTTTTGCATAGGCCAGTAGCTCGAACTGGTAGAGCGCCGGTCTCCAAAACCGGATGTTGGGGGTTCGAATCCCTCCTGGCCTGCCTTATATCATGATAGCACGGATTAAAAATTACATTCAAAACATACTTTTAGAATGGCAAAAGGTATCTAAGCCTGACATGGAACAAGTGCGCGGCAGTACAGTTGTCGTTTTGATTGCCTCTGGGATTTTAGGCGTTTTCATCTGGCTTGTTGATGGCAGTTCTGCGCAACCTACTTGGCAGTGGCCATCTGAGTTGATTCTCGTTGCAATTCCTATCGTCGTTTATTTTCTTAGTAGAGACTTAGAAAGCCGACGGTTACTCGCAACCGCTATAGCTTGTATTCCTTTAGCCGTTGTTCTTGTCAGTCAATACATTATTAAGCCGCAAGATCCTCTTACGGGGTTCGGAATGTCCTTTTTAAGGAACATTTTTCTTCGTTAACTAACAACAGGACATAAGCAATTAGGTGTGGCGTTTTGGGTTAATTCCCACACTTGTTTAGCGTTCGTCTAATTTGCCTTCAAAGAAGGGCGTTAGATTAAGCACAAACAATTGTCTAAGTTCTATTTCTTACATCTTCTTCTTTAACCAATTGGGAATTGACCATGACTGGTTACTGGTATATTGTTCAGGTATACACTGGACACGAAAAGAAAATACAGTCTAATCTTGAAAGACGACTTTCATCCGATACGGACACTGATAAGGAACTACAGGACGAAATCCTACAGGTTAACGTTCCTATCTCCACAACCGTAAAGAATGAAGACGGAAAACGAAAGGTGAGAAGTGGTCCGACTTATCCAGGGTATGTGCTCATCAACTCTCAGCATGAAATTGGTCCGCACGCAGAAAATTCGATCGGACAGAAAAGTTGGGCTTTTGTTCAAGAAACGCCTGGTGTAATGCATTTTTTGGGAAATGCCAATCCAATCCCACTTAGTGCAGAAGATGTAGAACGGATGTTGGAAAGTTCAACCGTTGAAGAACAAGAGCCGGTACCAGAGGTGACGTACTCGGTTGGTGATAAAGTTCGTGTTATTGAAGGACCTTTCAGTTCCTTTACTGCTGAAATTCTTGGGATAGATATGCAACGGCAACGATTAAGCCTCTCAATTACAATCTTTGGACGTTCAACACCTCTTGAATTAGGATTCCTTGGGGTTGAAAGGCTATAAATCAGAAAATATACGGAGACATTAAATAAATGGCAAAAAAAGTAGCAGGTGAAGTCAAACTTCAATTAGTATCAGGACAAGCTACGCCACAGCCTCCTGTTGGTCCCAGTCTTGCTCCTTATGCGATTAACCTGCAGGAATTCATAAAAACCTTCAACGCGCAGACTCAACAGCAAAGCGGCATGGTCGTTACTACTATCATTACATGTTACAGTGACCGTTCTTTTACATTTATAGTTAAATCGCCACCTGCTGCAGTTTTGCTTAAATCTGCGGCGAAAATTGCGAAAGGGTCTGGAGAACCAAATCGGAATAAGGTAGCAACTGTCAGTAAAGATCAGATTCGCGAGATTGCCCAAACGAAATTACCGGATCTTAATACCTCGGATATAGAAGCAGCAATTCGCATGGTTGAAGGCACAGCACGAAGCATGGGCTTAAATATTAATTAAGTCAACTCATTTAAGAAGAATCTGGATAGTACCATGTCGGGTTTCGCTACCGCTCTACCCGACCTACACGTTATTATGATATTTTATCAATAAATATGGTATTATGAAACTTGGAGAGCAAAATGGCGAAAAAAGGAAAACGTTATAACGATATTCAGCAGCATGTTGAGAGACTAACCAATTACACTGTTGACGAAGCAATCTCAATTCTAAAAAAGACGGGTTCAGCGAAGTTTGATGAAACTATAGATTTAGCTTCCCGTCTCGGTATAGATGCGCGTACCGCTGAGCAGAATATCCGTGGCACAGTTGCCCTTCCGCATGGCACCGGAAAATCTGTTCGGGTTGCTGTGTTTGCTGAAGGCGAAAAGGCAAGCGAAGCTGAAGAAGCTGGTGCTGATTTTGTCGGAAGTGATGACTTAGTGGATAAAATCGTTGACGGTTGGCTTGATTTTGATGCAACAATTGCTACACCGGATTTAATGCGCAGTATCATGCCAAAGTTAGGCAGAATACTCGGACCACGAGGTCTAATGCCCAATCCAAAAGCTGGCACCGTGACGATGGATATTTCGGAGACACTTCAGAGCATCAAAGCAGGACAAATTGAGTATCGAGTTGAGCGAGACTCCGGTATCGTTCACGTGCCAATTGGGAAGGTTTCATTTGAAGAAGGGCAAATTAAGGAAAACCTTATGTCTGTCATGGACGCGCTCGTGAAGGCACGTCCTGCTGCAACAAAAGGAAGGTATATCAGAAGTGTTGCGATTTCTTCAACTATGGGGGTCGGCATCCGAATTGATCCTCAAGAATTTTTGTAATACGACAAATCGAAAACTTATATTGAGAAGGACGTCAACCATAGGACGTTGCATATTTTAAAGGAACCAGACGACAAATTCCGAAAACAGAATAGAGTTGTAGAAAGTAGGCGCTTTTGGCTTAATTACCTACCGAGACTCGGATAAGGTTAGAAAACACTTCGTGCCTTGGCAACGAAGCAAGTTTTTTGACTGCCGTAGTTAAGTCAAGCCTCCAGTTTTCTGGGGGTTTTTCTATTTCTGGATGGAATGGTCAAGATGAGAAAGGAGTTAACCTATGCCGAATGAAGCAAATATTCAGCAGGTTGGACAAATTCGTGAACTTTTTGAAAGTTCAGATGTAATTCTTTTAGCAGATTTCCATGGACTCACCGTCGCTGAAGTAAACGATTTGCGTCAGCAGTTACGTGAGGCGAATGTTCAGTATAAAGTCTGCAAGAATACATTAATTAATGTTGTTGCGCAAGAACGAGAAATTGATGGACTTGCGGAATATTTAAAAGGTAACACAGCCCTTGCGGCAAGCGATGATCCTGCTACATCAAGTAAAATTCTCTTTGAATTTAGCGAGGAACATGAAAGCCTAAAAATTAAAGGGGGCATCCTTGGAACACAGGTAGTTGACGCGAACGGCGTTAAAGCGCTCCAAGATATGCCTTCAAAAGAGGTTTTGATTGGTAAGGCAATCGGAGGCATCAGCGCGCCGCTATATGGGCTTGTCGGAGTCTTGAAAAACGGGTCTCCAATAACTGGGTTTGTTAATGTGCTTAGTAATACAATTGGTCAGGTGACTTCTGTGCTAACACAGATCGCCGAACAGAAGAAAGCAGCCGAATAGGCATTACTTTACTATTTTAGAAAGGATTATAAAAAATGGCAGATGTAGAAAAATTGATTGATGAAATTAGTGAGATGACCGTTCTGGAACTCTCCGAGCTGGTAAAAGCCCTTGAAGATAAATTTGGCGTGAGTGCTTCTGCAATGCCAGCGATGGCAGTAGCCGGAGCAGTCCCAGCGGCAGGGGCAGCTGGAGAAGCTGAAGCTGAAGAAGCAGCAGAGAAAACCGAATTTGATGTCCAGATTAAAGAGATCGGCGGACAGAAAATTCCTCTCATTAAAGAAGTTCGTTCCGTTACAGGACTTGGTTTGAAAGAAGCAAAAGAAAAGGTTGAATCAGCACCAGTTGTCATCCAAGAAGGTGTGAGTAAAGAAGATGCTGAAAAAACCAAAGAACAACTTGAGGCAGTCGGCGCTGTCGTTGAAATTATCTAATCAGAGTCATTGCCTTCAATTACTGAGGGCTACGTGACAATGTAAACTTAAGCAAACCCCATTATGGTGTTGAACTGTAATGGGGTTTCTCTTACAAACAGATGTTTAGTATTGCAGAGATTTTTTACCTTGTTTTCAGCCAACTTGCTGTAGGTGGGTTTGTAACTATGCTTCTCATACCAAAAGGTTTGGTTGGGGCAAACTTTTATCGTTTGATGGGAGGTATCTACCTGCTTGCAGGCGGCTTAGCGCGTTGTGCCAATCTGTACCTGCATGAACAACCTGTCACTTTTTCCAGCTTTTTTGGATTTTGGCAAGATGCTGAAGCCGTATTAGTAATCAGTTTTGTTCTGATAATCTTTGCTTATACATTGAGTTGGTGGTTTAAGTCGTCTTTGCTCACGGACATATTATTCTTTTTGGGGATACTCTGCGGTAGTGTTTGGATACTTTTCAGCGCGACATCCTATTTTCAAATTGCCCAATTTCCCGGTGGACAATTTATATTGACTTTCCAATTCCTTATATCAGCAGTTTTACTCGGGGCAGTTCATACCGGCATGTGGTTTGGACACTGGTATCTTGTAACTCCAGAGTTACCTGTCCATTATCTGAGACGATTTAACACCGTTTTGTTGTGTGCACTTATTGGAACAATTTCACTGTTCTGTGTAAATATGTTTTTTAGATCGCAAGCAGAAGATATTGTGCCGTTTAATTTTCATTATCAACTCATCTTTTGGATGCGGTTAGGAATTGGATTTGGTGGTACACTGGTTCTTTACTTTATTTCTTGGGATTGTTTGCGTGAAAAGTCTGTTGCTAAGGATGAAGTCGGGGCAACGCGGGCAGCAACAGGTTTTCTTTTTATTGCGATAATTACTGTATTTTTGGGTGAGTTCTGTAGTCGGTATCTGTTTTTATCTACGCAGTTTTTATTTTGAAAAGAGTGGATCAATAAGTCCAATGTTGTTTGCCGTTGACAATACGTGACCATAAATTGATTGAAAATTTTATGTAGGTATGTTAGATTAACGGTATTCATTTAAAGTTAAGGAGGCATATAATGAAATCCCAAATTTTCTATGAACCTGAATCAATGAGTCTTGAAGATCGACCAGTGCCTACAGCTGGTGATAACGATCTGTTAGTTCAAGTCCGTTCAGTAGGTATCTGTGGCTCGGATGTAGCATACTATTTCGGTAACAGTTCTCTTGAAACCGACGACGGCAAGGGACCGCTTATCCTCGGACACGAATTTACGGGCGAAGTCGTTGAAGTAGGAAATGAAGCAGGAAAGACAGGTGGATTTAAAGTTGGTGACAGAGTTGTTGTAAACCCAGTGCAATCCAATCCGAATTCTTTCTGGAGTAAGAAAGGGTTGTCCAACCTATGTCCAGAAAAACGTATCTTAGGTGTGGGTGTTGATGGTGGCTTTGCGGAATATGCTGTCTCTGACTACCGTTGGACGGTAAAACTACCCGAAAATGTTACGTATGATCAAGGGGCACTCACAGAACCGCTTGCATGCGGATTGTACGCTATTAACAATCTCAACGCTGAAGCAGGGCAAACTGCTGTAGTCTTCGGACCCGGTCCCATCGGTTTAATGATGGTCCAAGTTTTGAAAAGCCGTGGCTTGAAAAATGTGTTACTTGTCGGAACTCGCGACTACCGTTTGGAATGTGGTAAGGAACTTGGGGCAGACGTAGTTGTGAACGTCAGCGATACCGATTCTCCATACTATGTTGAAGACCTTGGTGGCACAATTCAAGAACTCAATAACGGTGAATTGGCTGACCGTGCTATTACCGCAACAAGCTCGCTTGATGCAATCCACACAGCGCTTGAAGTTACGGGGAGACACGCAACTGTCGTTATCTTTGGACTTCCTGGCGATACAGATGTCATGCAGGTTCCGATCCTTGATACGATCCTTATGGATAAGACCATTAGATTCTCATGGTTAGCACCCGATACGTGGGAAGAGGCAGTTCAACTGATTTCCAGTGGCGATGTCAACATGGACAAAATCATCAGTCACGAATTCCCGCTTGCATCACTTGTTGAAGGAATTACAAAGGTTCGCAATCGAGAAGACAGCTGCACCAAAGGTTTGATAAAAGTTTCTTCTTAAGTCGGTATCTAACATGGGTATCCCATTTTTTATCGTTTTTGCCTTATCAATCGTTTTTTTATCGCTTGGCATAACAGGGTGGGGTGACCTTGTGTCGGTTGAGTGGCCTGAGCAGAACCCATCTGCTGCGACCGTTGACGACGTGGTTGTCACCCCTTACCTCGGTTTAAAACTAAATTATCGCGCGATTGCACAGTGCTTAGCTGGTTTTCTGCTGTTTTTAGTAAGCCTTTATGTTATGGGGTTTTTACTCTATCTTGAAGAGCGAGAAAGCGGTAGGATTATGAAAAACGTGAAAAGTTTCGCGAAACTACGACAATTTTTGGAACGGCGTCAGAAGAGAAGTATATCTCAATAGATATTTATGATGAACTCACGAAACCTTATGGATAGGAGATACACCGATGGAAAATTATCCAAACGTGCGCCAAATGCCTTACGCTCCGACAGAAACGGCAGATCTCTACCCTGAATCGGATGGAAAACCTATGGCTGATACCGATCTCCACATTCAGTGGATAATCTGGCTGCGGCAAGTCCTTGAGGGGCATTTTGCACAGATGCCGGAAGTTTATATCTCCGGCAATATCATGATGTACGATATTGAGGGGCCTCTTCGAACTGCTGTGTCGCCCGATATTCTTGTCTCTTTCGGGATAGGGCAGAAAGACCGCCGCACCTACAAGGTATGGGAGGAAGGCAAGGCTCCCGATTTCGTAATGGAATTCTCAAGCAAACGCACCTATCAAAATGATTTAGAGGGGAAAGTCACGCACTATGCCGCAATGGGAATTCCAGAGTATTTTCTCTATGATGTTGATAGACGTTATTTACCAACACCGTTGATGGGATTTCGACTTGTTGAGGATGTTTATATTCGAGTTTCTCCAGACGTTGATGGTGGATTGCGTTCTGAAGTATTAAACTTGAATTTTCATTTGTTGGATGATGGGTTTGGGGTTTACGCCCCGGGTGCGGGGGAATGGCTGCAGACTCCTGCTGAGGCAGCGACAGCGCGTGCGGAACAAGCTGAGACGCGTGCGGAACAAGCTGAGACGCGTGCGGAACAAGCTGAGACGCGTGTCCAACATGAAGCTGATGCGCGGCAGAAGGCGGAAGCCGAAGCCTTGAGACTCCGAGAGGAACTTGCACGTTTAAAAACCCGGTAAAGAGGTTATTCTTTTTAAATATGGAACAACAATTAAAAAATGACTTACTTCTTCGCGCTTCAAAATGTTTGCCGGTAGAACGCGTGCCTGTATGGATGATGCGGCAAGCAGGTAGGTCAGACCCTCTCTACCGACAAATTCGACAAAAATGTAACCTTCCGTTGGAACGCCTTTTTCGAACTTGTCCCACTCAGGTGTCGGAGACCGATGTTGAGTGGGCAGTAAAAATTTCACTTCTTCCCAAACGCATCGGTGTAGATGCCATTATTGTTTACAAGGACATTCTCACGCCACTTGCACCGATGGGCGCTCACTTCCGATTTTCCCCTGGCCCCATTTTAAGCGAACCGATTCGAACACAATCCCAAGTAGATGCACTGTGTCCATTAGATGATCCATACGTACAATTAGAGTTTACTGGACAGGTAATTCGCTCACTGCGTAAGACATTGAATAAGGAACTGCCGCTTATCGGTTTTGCTGGTGCTCCATTAACACTTGCTTTTTTCCTTATTGCTGGGGAAAGCCCAATGAAAAGGGGTGCTGGCATATCGGAAAAAGCAAACCCTGTTTTTGAAATGATGGAAGAAACACCTGAACTTCTACATGAGTTGTTAGGTAAATTGACTGAAATGACGATTAACTATCTGAATTACCAAATCAGTCAAGGCATTCAGATTATACAACTATTTGAGTCGATAGCGGATGTGCTATCGCGGCAGATGTATGAAGATTTCGCGCTTCCATATCACCAACGGATTTTTGCTGAACTTAATTCAGATGCACCGGGAATCCTATTCGCAAAAGAGTGTCCTTACGTTAATTTGATGCATCAGAGCGGAGCAGATGTATTAAGTGTTGGTAAATGTGTAGACCTCAGAAAAGCCAAAACGGAAATAGACGATTCGGTTGCTTTTCAGGGAAATGTTGATAACGATGTTCTTCGCGACGGAACGTTTTCTGACATAACAGAAGCAGTACGCATTTGCATAGAACAGGGTGGAAAGACTGGACACATTTTAAACCTTAGCCATGGACTACATAGAGATACACCCTTTGAAAACGTCAAACATTTCGTCCATATCGCAAAAACATATCAGGATAGTTGATGCAAAAAATTTCAGAAAACCCTTTTGCCCCACGTCAGTACGGAGAACTTGTTAAGGTAACAGACCGAGTGTATTTGTTTCGCAATATCGTTAACTCTTCTATTATTATTGGAGATAACGGTATTGCCGTAATTGATACACAGGTAAATCAGATGATGGGAAAACGACTACTAAAAGCCATTCGTTCTATCACAGATAAACCGATTCTATATGCGATTAACACGCATTATCATTGGGATCATACAAATGGAAACATAATTTTTCGGCAAGAAGGTGCGACTGTCGTTGCACGCGAAATGACTAAGGACTTTATGGTTAATAGAGCACCGCGGCAAGAGGATTTTCTCCGTTCTCGTGGTTTTACCCTCGGTGATCCGCCATTTCTACCACAAGAAACGTTCACACACGAAACCGAACTTGATTTAGGGAATCAATCTCTACACCTTATTCACTTAGGAAAAGCGGAAACGGATGACGCAACTGCTATCAGGATCCCAGCAGAAGGATGTATTGTTTCTGGTGATACAGTGATGACCGGCAGTTTTCCTATTTTTGGGCAACCCGTCATGAATGAAGGATTGATGGCAAACCACGATTGGATTAATACAATTAAAGAATTGCGTACATACACCCCAGACCATGTGCTTCCGGGGCACGGTCCTTTGGCACACGATGCAGAAATAGACCTATTGCTAAAAATAGAGTCCTTTTTCCTAACAGAGGTCCGAAAACGAGTTGAACAAGGAATGTCTTTGGCAGCACTGCTAACTGACATGGAATCGAACCTGCCGAATTGGATTAGCGACATTGCTGAGGTCTGGGGAACACCGCGTTATGCTATTCTTCGTGTGTATCGCGGGTTGATAGACGACCCAGAACCGGGATGGCAACACTTTAAACCGTCTGCGATCCCGCCAGCAGATGCCGATGTACTTAACCAACGGACACAAGAACTGAAGGATTTTGAGGCGTATCGTGAAACAGCAGAAGAAGTCGCAGAAGGAAACGACTTCGGATTAGCCATCGCTATTTTGAAAGCGGCAACTGAAAAATTTGCGGTTCTACCAGAGGCATGGACAGAATACGCAAATTTACTTGCACAAACCTCTCGTGCTGTGTCAAGTGTGCTTGAAAAAGGCGATTTTTTCTTTGAAGCAAAAAAGGCACTCAATACCGCGCTTGAATTGGACCCTGATTACGCGCCAGCACATCTTTTACGTGGGGCAAACTACATCCTCTCATCTTACCGAAATGGTGACGATCCCACACCCGGTATGGAATCAATCTATAAGGCATTAGTTAGCGGAATCGAGGGCACACAACTTGCGCAAGCCTACTTTTCCATAGGACTTGCACATCGTACAAATGGTGATGAAACGGTTGCGCGTGAAGCATTTGCACAAGCAATTGCTGTTGATCCGAGTTTTATGCCCGCACAATTTGCGAATATGGCATAGGAGGAAAAAATAAATGAAATACGATAGCGTTTTACTTGTGGCATTTGGCGGTCCAACCCCCGGATGCTGCAAAAAATATGATACCAAAAACTGTCCGGGTGAGGCATACTGTTTTGTTGAAGGCATTGCTGGTGAAGCAGAATCTCAAAAAGAACGTGTAAAAGATATATCCTCTCATTATGTTAAATTAGGCGGATTTTCGCCATTCAACGAATTGACATTTAAACAAGCCAAAGCATTACAAAACGCATTGCAACAGCGTAACTTACCGCTTCCTGTTTATGCAGGATTTAGGCATTGGGCACCGTACTTAAAGGACGTAATTGCTGAAATGACAGAAAAGGGACATCGCAAAATGCTCGGTATTATCATGGCGCCCCACCGAGCCCAAGTCAGTTGGGAATGGTATCAACAGACGGTGAAAAAAGGTATTGAAGCAGTCCAAGGTGAAAAGCCGAGTATTGACTATCTTGATCAATGGTATAGCCATGATGGCTATGTTGGGGCAATCGCAGAGATTGTCAAAAAGGCATGTGGCGATAAGTTAGACCGTGCTGAACTGGTTTTTACTGCTCATGCAATTCCGCAAGTCTCAGCGGACACCTCACCTTACTCTCAACAGTTTGAAAAGACTGGGGAAGCAGTGGCGCGAGAAATTGGGAAAAAACGGTTTAGTTTTGCATACCAGAGTGAGGTAGAAAATAGTCCAATGCCATGGACACAGCCCGATATCAACGATTGGCTAAAAGCAAAAAAAGAGGAAGGTGTTGACACTGTCGTTGCATCCCCCATTGGATTTCTCTGCGACCACGTTGAGGTTCTATATGACCTTGATATAGAAGCAAAAGAAATAGCAGAAGCATGTGGAATTGATTTTATTCGGGCGGGGACTGTGGGTGATCATCCGAAATTCATTGGTATGTTAGCAGATTTTGTGTGTGAAAAGTCTGAGGAATAGCATTACGTTTAAAATGCAAACCTGTTGGTGTTGCTAAGGAATATTCTGATGGCGCAGGAACAGAAACGCGCAATCGTTATCGGCGGCGGAATTACAGGTTTAGCTGCTGCCTATCGTTTGAAACGTGAAACGGAAAATAGGAGTATTCCACTTGAGATTATTCTGCTTGAAGCGAGCAATAGGGTCGGTGGTGTAATACAAACGGAACACCGAGACGGATTCATCATTGAACACGGTCCGGATGCCTTCATCTCAACGAAACCTTGGGCAAAAGGATTATGTGAAGAACTCTGCATAGCAGATCAATTGATAGGTACTAACCCAAAGGTTAGGCGGAGTTTTGTAATTCGCAAAGGAAAACTGTTGCCGGTCCCTGAAGGTTTTTACATGATGGCACCAGGTTCGTTCGGTCCTTTTTTAAAAAGTCCTATCTTCAGTTTGCCGGGCAAATTTCGAATAGCCTTGGATTTATTTATCCCACGTCGCAGCGATATAGACGATGAATCTGTTGCGGATTTCGTTAGACGCAGACTGGGAACCGAGGCGTTTGAGCGAATGGCACAACCGATGATCGGCGGCATTTATACATCGGATGCAGAAAATTTAAGCCTCAAAGCGACGTTTCCAAGATTTTTGGAAATGGAGCAGGAACACGGCAGCATAATTAAAGCACTCTTAGCACAAAAACGGAAGGCTGAACAAACAAGTCGTGGGACAAGTGGACCCCGTTATAGTCTGTTTTTATCTTTTGAATCTGGGATGCAAACGTTGGTAGATACACTTGCTGAAAATCTCGTTGGATGTATTCGTTTTCAATCCCGTGTAGATACTATTCAGCAGATAGAAAGCGGTGCTGGTTGGCGTGTTTGCCTTGAAGATGGGAAAGTGTTAGAAACAGACTTGCTTTGTCTTGCACTCCCCGCACCGCAAACCAGCAAAATCTTGGTGAATGTTGCACCTCAGCTATCCGAAGAACTCTCTGCTATTCCCTATTCATCATCAGCAACGGTTAATCTGGCTTTCCGTCGAGAAGATATCCCACACCCGCTCAACGGGATGGGGTTTGTTGTTCCAGTTACAGAACAACTAAACCTTGTTGGTTGTTCGTTTAGTAGCGTTAAATTTGAAAATAGATCCCCAGCGGATCATGTGTTGTTACGCGCATTTGTTGGCGGCAATAAATTTGAAGGTGAGGTTAATGGAAACCTGACTCAAAATGATTTAGTGTCAACTGCATTAAAAGACGTATCAAATTTACTTGGAATCAAGAAGGAACCTGTTTTTTCTATTGAAAGTGAACATTCGCAGGCGATGGCACAATATCTTGTCGGACACCAAAAACTTGTCAATGAAATTGAAAAACTTTCAAAAGACTTGCCCGGTCTGGCATTAGCAGGCAATGCGTACCATGGCATTGGTATTCCAGATTGTATACACAGCGGTGAGCAAGCAGCATTAACACTATTAAATGCGATATAGGCACAAAGATGCATTACTTTGTAGTTCTTCGTCGATATATACCCAGTTTGTGTGTATGTATATTAAGTCTTTGTATTTTGGTATTCCTGGGAAAGTTTGTTTCTGATGCGGGAAGTGATGCGAATCAACATAAGGAGATGTACCAAGCGTTTAAAGATGGTAAGTGTAAAAGTTGCCATCCAGTAATTTGGCGTGAGTGGGAAAAATCGATGCATGCACAAGCATGGAAAGATGAAATTTATCAGGAAGCAGCAAATCAGATTGCTGACAGAGAAAAGAGTTGTGACCCGTGCCATGCACCAGAACCTATCCTTGTAACTGGCATTGGCAAAATGCCAAAATTGCGTAACGTACAACGCGACTCTGGCGTTTCATGTCTTGTATGCCACCTTGATTCGAATGGTGCGATGCAAGGTCCTCCGGCAAGTGCAGAGACCAATTTTCATGCAAATGTAACCAATCCTATCTATAAGGCGCCAACAAAACTATGTGCTACGTGTCATGGTCAACCGAATGTACCCGAACATGATCAAGTGTCCAGTTTTCTTAAGAGCAGTTTTGCTGCTGAAAAGAAGAGTTGTGCAACATGTCACATGCCAGTTGTTAATCGGATGCAAAGCACAGCAAGCTACGAAAGTCTCAAGGGGAGGAAACATACGTGGCAAGGCAGCCGCAGCGTCACTCAGCTTAAAAGTGCTGCAACATTTAAGATTGAACTTGCTGATAAGAAGGCAACTGTGATTCTTGAAAATAAGGCGGGGCATCTCTTACCCGGTGGCACTTTACGTGTTATAGTTCTTGATATAACACACCTTGCACCTGACAGAACACAGCATGAGAAAAAACAGGTATTATTTTTTGCGAAAGCGGAAAACCGTCTTAAACCTGATGAGAAGCGGTCATTCGTTTTTAATGTGAACAGTGGCGACACACTCAAAGCCCGTCTACGATACCAACTTACACCAAAAACACCTGAACCTGAATGGATACTTATGGCAGAAGTAAGTAAGATTGTGCCGTAACACACATATATATTTGTGATAGACATTACCGTTGATAAACATAGTTTCCTATGTATTCAAACTTGGCAATGAATTGAGTCCAAGCAGACG
The DNA here is from genome assembly GCA_965219695.1 of Candidatus Poribacteria bacterium. Classification (GTDB taxonomy): domain Bacteria; phylum Poribacteria; class WGA-4E; order WGA-4E; family WGA-3G; genus MSPOR6. Next base: position 693,478 of record CBDCOJ010000032.1, read on the forward strand.
TTTTAATGTCGGCGTTGCGCGTTCAATGACTTCCTCTGAGACAATCTTCAAATGATCTTGTTGCGGTTTCAAAATTGATCGACAGAAAAAACCGAGCAATGCAACCCGTGGTTTATCACTTCTATTTTCTGAAGAACCGTGCCAAACTGCACCGTTGACAATTAGGATTGAACCGCGGGAACCACAGATTTGTTGTTCGTCTTCATATTCAACACCGGATTCAGGTAGTGCTTCAAGTCTTTGATGACTTCCCGGTACACAACTGGTGGCGCCGTTTTCAAGTGTAAAGTCGTCTAAAAACCAGACACTATTTGCAACTATTGGAAAGTTGGGGCGCGGTGTCGGAAGTCCGGATAATGGATAGTCAATATGGAGGCCTGCATCTGGCGCGCTTGGGTAAAGGACGTTTACTGTGAATGAACTTAACGTACAGTCTGCACCAAGGAGATATTCCATAGCGGCAAGCATCTTGGGTTGTTGAATAGCCTTCTCAAATATTTCGCCCTTGTTAATTAGATTCCAAACGCGTTGTGCGGTTTCGTTTGGCAAATAGGTATGCCCTTTGCCAGCCTTCTGTTCTGCTGTGGCAAGTTCCAGCGCACGTTCTCGGAGTTGAGTTGTTGTAGCATCGGATATTGTATTCTCGCATAGTAGAAAACCACTTTGGTCAAGTTGAGATTTTTCCGAAATTGTCAACATCAATAGATTTCCTTCAACAAAAATCTTTTTATTGACAATTTAATAGTTTTTTTGTATTATGTCAATTGGAATTTGAAATTTTGTCTAAGTATGCCCAAAATTTAGGTGCAAAATTGTCAATTTGATTTGACATATTTTTAAAATTATGGTATTATACTTAATACCGATTGCAATTTAATCGATGATAAACAAATAGGCGGGGAAATTTACTGAATTCCTAAATAAAACGCCGCGTGCCGATTAAATGCTTGCTTAATATTGTCACTTTTGTTAAAATAACAGATGTCCTTATATTTATGGGCAGACTTTGAGTCAATTATATATTATGTTACGTAATCGCTTGAATCTGTTATGCGAATTTCCATAGAGATTCTTGCTGGTCAAACATAGAACTTCGGTGCCCAATTTTGCTTGCTTTTGACCTTCATTACGGATATACTGACCTTATCCAAAGGTGAGTTACGTATACGGAAAAGAATTTTAATACTTGGTAGTAGGATGTTAATTTGGATGGGCAGACACCTACCTCCGGTCGTTTTTGTCGTGTTTCCCGCTTGCCCATCTAAAACTTCAGTATTTAGTCTCGTTTTCGCGTAGACTTAACGAGGAGGAAGAGTTAATGAAAAAACGAACACTTGTTTGTTTTTTGATTTTTACATTGTGTATATTTCACAGTTCAATACCAGGCACTGTGTTCGGGCAAGACGCGGATCCAACTCCAGAACAACTTGCCCAACAAGTGTTTGACGAACACAATCAGGTACTGCAACGCGCAAATGTAAAGCAATACCTGCCAGAGATTTTTGAAGGTCTTAAAGGGGATTTACCACTTCCACTTTCATCTATCATTAATTTGGCAATCACTAGTTTAGAGAGTGATCCAACCGGAGCAAGCTTAAAGGGTCTTGCTGCTAATTTTGGAGTCACGTTAACAGATAATCAAATTGCCGTAATTGCCGATGCCGATGTTCAAAAAGTCCTCAAAGATGACACCACTGTGGCACTATTAAGTCTTACAGGTGATGACCTTACGGCAGGACTTGACGAGCTTTTGAGGTTGATTAATGCACCCGTTGATCCACCGGTAGAGCCTCCAGTGGAACCACCCGTTGATCCACCGGTAGAGCCTCCAGTGGAACCACCCGTTGATCCACCGGTAGAGCCTCCAGTGGAACCACCCGTTGATCCACCGGTAGAGCCTCCAGTGGAACCACCCGTTACACCACCAGGTGATCTTACCCCTTCAAACCTAAACGGTCAATCACGACTTGGTGGTCTTTCACTTAACCCGCTTATTGGAGAAAACTTTGTCCGAGATCTTATAGCGGCTTTTGGGGTACCAAGAGAAACCGCAGAAACTCAAGTTGATCTTGTAGTTGATACTGCCTTGGATTTAATCCCGGAAGGGTTTCTCCCAAAAGAATTGATTGGGATATTACAATCTGTAAGAAATAGAAAAAGTATTCCAATTTTCCATAAGGAATCACCGCAGTTAGATCCGGAAAGTTTTGGAAATGCTATTACCCCAAGCCTTTCTGAAATTGTCTATAGGAACGTGCTTAACGTTACGAAGTATCTAAAAAGCGACAATCTTAACCTCTATGTACGTGTTCCATCAGCACTTGCGGGTGGAAGTGTTAAATTTAATCTCAATGGTCAAACAGTAAATGGTAAGCGGATTGAATTAGGTGAATTCCAAGCGGATACTATTGATCATATCTTCCGATTGGAGGAAACGCTTGCTGCAACGAACTTACCCGCATGGCCAGATTGGGATGAAAATGACCAATTGTTTGAAAGCGTTGTGCTTCGGTATTCTCAGGATGGATTAAGAGGAAATTATATTGCTGTTGATATGGACCCAGTGCCTGGTGAAAATGAAAAAGGTTACGCTTGGGAAAGTAAAATCGGCATTATACCAAGAGGTAGTGTTTTTTACTACTTTGAAGTAACACTTGCCCAACCAGTGAAGTTGGAGATATTCAATGGTACGGCACTTGCTCAAAAGCTCGCTTCAGCTGACGGAACGTCTACTGAACCAGCTATCAGGCAATACCCTGAGATTAGAACATGGTCAATGCCAGACCCACTCAATCTCCAATTGGCTGATCGCGGTATCTTTGACGCGCTGTTTGATGATGATGTAAAAGAAGCAGCAATTCCCGTTGTAGGCGCTCTTTTGGCTGGTCAAAATGTTCCCGGCAAAGATCTCAATCGACTAACAAATAGGTTGCTGCGTAATGCCCAAGAATTAACAAGTGACTTTGAAAGCCACTTTGATCCGTTGTTAGCATCCGTTTTCACTATACCCAGAACTGTTGATGATCCTTTAAAGTCAATTTGGATTCCGGATCATGCGGATCCTAATTATGCAATTCTTCAGTCAATCTCTGAAGGTCAGAACACTTTAACAGCTTCCGTACACAATGCTAATGGTGATACGGTAGATATGATTATGGCAGACTTCATTGCTGACGCTTCCGCTCCAAAGGCAGACATTGTTTTCGGAGATGGTGTTGCAAACCTCGGAGATAACGTTACCGGTTATAAGAATACAGCAGGTGTTTGGGTTGCCACTGCTCCTACCAGCGGTGCTCCGGCTGTAGTAAGCATATCAAGTAAACCTGAGAACCCAACTGAGTTAGGACAAGATTTAGGATATCTCCTTTACCAAGTAATTCCACTTGACGCAGATGGAAATCCGGAAGGTACTTGGTTACCTTTAACTGCTAAGTCTATTATGTTAGCATCGGATCTGTGGAAACTGGTCCAAGAACAGTTGGCAACAAATCCCGATAAAAATATTCAAGGGATCGCAAATTTGCCTTTAGTTGATGTATTAGCTGGCTTATCTGAAGATGATCCGCTAATAGGCACTTACGCGGGTTTACTACGGGATTTCGCAAATCCGTTCTTGAAACCTTTGGGAATCGGACTTGTAGAAGCTAACAGTGAATTTCTGGTCAGGTTCATAGGCGCAGTCATTGATGACATTAATGCGTTACCGTTAACCTTTGATCCGTCACTTACCGCTGTAAAACCTATCCAAGGTGAAGCAATGGATCTCTTAGAAGGTGACTACGGTATTCGCGCAATGGGGATTGATCATCTCTTAAATGTTGGTGCTCATGTTCCTCCAACGCATCTTAGAATCGTAGCGCCTGAATATGATAGGACAAGCGTTACCATGGCGAGTTTGGGGGACATCAACCATAATGGTAAAGATGACCCGTATGAAAGCGGTACTATCTATGCCAATGCCAGAGATGTAACACTGACTATCACCGTCAACGAACGCACAGTCCATCCTGGCACTATTATGGTTCAATATATGGCCGCGGATGGCAGCTGGAAGAATATCGGTGAGCTTTCCTTAGCTGAAGCCACTGGTGCAGCTGGAGATACGCTTACAATTGATTGGAGTGCCCCTGATATGGAAGGCGACGCCGTAATGGTTCGTACTGTAACTACTAACGGACTCCAACTCACAAGCGAATCAGATCCGTTTTCGATCACGCTTGATCATGACGTTTTCCCAGTTGATCCGAAGGTCTTAGTCGTTGATGTTGTTGCTGCATCTATCATGGATGACACAAGTCCTGACAGTGGTGCGCCGCGAGGTAATATCACGTTAACAGGATATGCTGCACGTCGGACAGTTCCAGCAACTATGTCCATTCGTGTTGATGTTAGTATGGACGGCGAAACGTGGACAGATGCTGGTACTGTTGGCGTTATGACTGAGCCTGAACACGGTATTGATGGTGCTAAAACAGCCCTTGAAATGTTTAAAGGTAACACTTTAGCAGCAGTCTATGATGCCGATATGCTCCACATTGATGAAACCAGCAGCTACATTCAATGGTCTCTTGACATAGATACCGTTGCTTTGGAGTTAGCAGACAGCATCACTAAAGAAAATCTTGATGCTGCACATGCTGCATCCAATAAAGCGGGTATGACTTATGTGGACCTGGATGGCAACCGTTATATGGTGCGTGCATACCCAGTCACCAGTGATGGTGACGATGCGGATGGAGTCGCTGAAGGTGACATGTTTACCGAGAAGTTCTCGTTAGACAACGTTGATGACGTAGGCCCGCTCGGTCCAACGAACATTGTCGCAACAATGACCAACGCGTATGAGGATACTGGTGTCTTTATAGACAATGGTGACGGAACTTACACAGTTGGCGGACTTGTTGATAAATACGCCGATGATGTCAAATCTCCTGAGGTTACTTTCACCATTTCACCGACTGCTGATCCCAATACTTATGCTGGGGTCGAATTGATGACGAGTCTACCTGAGGGTGCTATTGTCAAAGATGCCAACGGAGAACTCATTGCACGTGCGGAAGATACCGGCACCTATGATCTAAAAGGTAGCGGTCCAATTACTGTAACCGTAGATGTTGGCACACTCATGGATAACAATTACCTCCAGAAACGGGATGGAATCTACAAAGACTACCATGTCTATACATTCACCGTTTCCGCTCTGGCTTATGACGAGGCCATGAATGATCAAACGCATGATCGTGCCGCAAGCGGTGAAATAATTGACACTGTTGAGAACAAAATCACAGTTAATGTTGAGAATACCTACAGACCCGATCCGGGTGTGTTGGCTATCACTGTTGACAATTCAGACGGCATGACAAATCCTGATAGTGGTGCCCCACAAGGGACGATCACTTTGTCAGCCTATACGCACGATCTTACTTCACCGCCTACAGAACAGATTCGATTTGAGGTCATGCATCCTAATCCTGAGGATGCTAACAAAGAGGTTTGGATCTTTGTTGGCACAGCGGATATGTCTGATGCTGTTGCTCATTCAGATGATCTAACAGGGATAGTAACTGATGTTGTTAATGTTACGCAACTTAGTGTTGAATCTGATATGCAATCGGAAGTTGCAATTCCAACCTTGAAATGGTCTGTTGATGTGGATACCCTTGCTTTCGGACTGGAAGATACCATCAAACGAGGTCAGGCTTCAGAACGTGATGCCTCCATGGATAAAGACCGGTATAAGGTGCGTGCGATTGCACTCACACCGAAAAATATGGATCATCCTGAATATCCACAACGAGATGGTGTGGAAGCATCTTTCTCATTAGACAATGTTGATGACGTTCCTCCGCTCGGTCCGACAAACATTACGGATGTTGCCGATGTAGCAGGTTCTATCGCAGCGAACGAAGATGGCAGCTACACTGTCAGTTTAATCGATGATGATCCAGCTCTGTCAACGGATGTTATGTTTACCATTGAAACTGCCGATCCTGAGGTAGTCGATCCACTAACTTATGCTGGTGGAAAGGTAAGGTTGGTACGGGCAGATGATTCTAACAACAAAGATCCTAAAAATTACGGTTATCTTAACGCAGATGGGAAAGCGGAGGTAACTGTTAATGTCGGAGATCTTGACAATGGAACCTATCAATTCCATGCCCTGGTTATTGACGCGTCTGACAATGAACAAGTGCAAGGTGAAGGTGGAGATAAACATCTTTCACCGACAATCACCGTGCATGTCCGTAACTTCCGTGTAAGTGATATTACTGACCTTACTGTAACAGCAGTTGATGGTGAATCGCCTGACAGACTTCCACTCCAAGAAACTGTTGGAGAACTTCAAGGCAGGTTCCCACTCAAAGAATCAATCTCCGTGAGTTTCAATGTTGATGATGGTTCATTCTTAGAAAAGAACGACCTTACCGGCGTTCTCATTGATGGACATGCAGTTACATTTGAGCCAGATGGTGAAGGAAATGCTTTCTCGCTGATGGCAAGTGGACTTATGGCAGTAGCGGACGGATGGTATACACCTGAAGGTCGTATAACCAAACGTAACGGTTCTGTAACCTTCCCATTAGCGACGATTAACTTGGACAACACCGGTCCGATGATTACCATTGTATCACCTACAGAAGGAGAAGCAATCAACGGCTTACCATCGCTCAATGCTGGTTTCCAAGATGGTGATATGGGTAGTGGTGTAAGCGATGGTAGTGGTGTAAGTATGATGGATACCGCTGCTGTTTCATTAGATAGGCTCCGTCCGGAAGAAGTTGTTCAGGACGCAGTTCCTATTGATGTTGATCAGAGTATGGTTGAACAGGATCTCGACTCTGTCGTCTATACCCGCTTAGACCAACTTGCTGGTGGCGCGTATCAGTTCACAGTCAAAGTTTCAGATAAACTTGGTAACGTAGGTGAACAGTCAGTAGCATTTGCTGTTGAAGGGGAAAACCCAACAGTCGTAATTACCGCACCTGCTGCTGGACAGACCTTTGACCACAGTCCCGAAAAAGTCACCGGTTTCTTTGCTGGTGGCGGCGAGGTAAGTATTACGAAGTTTACCGTTAACGATGCAGATATGACTGCAGAAGTAATGGATAACAACTTCTCTTATATGCCTGCTGAAGCGTTAGGTGATGGAGATTACACGGTCGCTGTTGAAGTTACGGATGGTAGCGGTTTAACTGCTCAAACAGCCTTAACCTTTACAGTAGAATTACCGGTTCCGACAGCATCTATAGATACGCCAACTGCTGGTCAAGTCTATGACCATGGTATGCCAATTATCACTGGTGAATTTTCTGGTGCTGCTCCTATAGAAGTTTCACTTTCTATTGATGGTGAAGCAGTGACAGCGGCTGTAAGTGGTAACACATTCACTTACACGCCAGCAGAAGCACTGAGTGATGGTGAACACATGGTTGCTGTTGAAGTCACAGATGCCAACGGCAGAATGGCACAAGCATCTACTATGTTCACGGTAGATATACCGGGTCCGACAGTTGCGATTCATTCGCCTGCCGCAGGTCAAACTTACGATCACGGCAAACCTGCTATCCGAGGTGAGTTCTCAGGTGTTGCTGCTTCAGTATCACTAAGTCTCATTCTAAACGGAGAATCTGTAGAAGCAGTGGTAAGCGATGGTGAATTTATGTATACACCTGCTGACTTGTTAGTTGATGGTGAATACACGGTCGTTGCTCAAGTCACTGATGCTAATGGAAAATCTGCGGAGGCAACTGCTATCTTTACGGTAAGGTTGCCAGTTCCGACAGTTGCAATCCATTCACCTGCCAATGGGCAGATGTATGACCACAGTAAACCGTCTATCACGGGTGAATTCTCAGGTCTTGATCCTGTTGAGTTAACTCTCACCATTAACGGTGAAGCGGTTGAAGCAGTGGTAAGTGACAGTGAATTTACCTATACACCTGCTGAAGCATTAGGTGATGGTGAATACACGGTCGTTGCTGGTGTTTCTGACGCAAACGGCAAATCTGCTGATGCAACGGTTGTTTTCTCAGTAAGATTACCTGTTCCGACAGCCGCTATTGTAACACCTGCTGCAGGTCAATCCTATGACCATGGTATGCCGATTATACACGGTAATTTCTCTGGCGCAGCTCCGGTGGAAGTTTCACTCTCCATTGATGGCGAAGCTGTTGAGGCAGTTGTGAACGAAAACAACGAATTCACTTATACTCCAGCGGTTGCGCTGAGTGATGGTGAACACATGGTTGCTGTTGAAGTCACAGATGCTAACGGCAGAACTGCCCAGACATCTACCGATTTCATGGTTGATATACCTGGTCCGACAGTTGCGATTAATTCGCCAGCTGCAGGTCAAATGTATGACCATGATATGCCAGTTGTCAGAGGTGAATTCACAGGCGTTGGCGATGTTACAGTAGCACTTACTGTAAATGGTAAAGAAGCTGAGGCGAAAGTAGAAGGCAACGGTTTCACTTATACACCCGCAGAGGGTTTAGGTGAAGGTGAACACACAGTCGCTGTTGAAGTTACAGATGCGAATGGCAAAATGGCACAAGCAACTGCAATCTTCACAGTAGAATTCCCGATGGCTTCTGTCATGCTTCATGCACCTGCTGCTGGACACACCTATAGTCATGGCAAACCGGCAATCTCAGGTGAATTTACTGGAGTCGGTGATGTTGAGGTAAAACTTACCGTTGACGGTAAAGATGTTGAGGCAAAGGTAGAAGGTAACCAATTTAGCCATACACTCGCAGATGCGCTTGGTCATGGTGAACACACGGTTGCTGTTGAGGTAACGGATGCGAACGGTGAAACCGCACAGACATCCGCTGTTTTCACAGTTGATATACCCGGTCCGACAGTTATAGTCCTTTCACCCGCTTCAGGTCAAACCTATGATCATGGTGGACCTGTTATCAGAGGTGAATTTTCTGGCATGACTGATGTTGAGGTAACTACATTTACTGTCAACGGTGAAGATGCAGAACCTGAAATAAACGAAGATAATCAGTTCACTTATACGCCTGATCCAGTTTTAGGTCAGGGTGAACACACCGTCTTTGTTGAAGTCACTGATGCAAATAAAAAGACAGCACAAACATCAGTCGTATTCAATGTGAAATTGGATTCAACGGCTCCTATCATTTCAGAAGTGTCTCCATCTGGCTTGGTTACGCTCAATAAGCAAGATACTCTGGACGAAAACTTTGCGATAACCATTGCCGCTGTCATCACTGAACCAGAATCCACTATAACCAGTGTAAAGTATGTTATTGATGGTCAACTACCGGCTAATTCCTATCCTGTTGAACGCGCTGGAAGTAAGTTTGAAGTTACAGAAAGCTTTACACCAGGAAAACATACCATCAAACTCATGGTGACCAGTGAAGGTGGAACCCGAGAGTTTAGTTGGCAATTCACGCTGGAGGTTGATAAAGCTGCACCGGTAATCTCTTCAATCACTCCTACTGGCACTATTCATGCGGGACTCCCGGTTGTTTCGGTGAGTGCTACTGACGATTCGGGCGTAGAAGAAATGACGATCGTCGTAATGGATAGTAATGGCAAAGAAGTGAAAGGGGGTACCAGTGATGATGATGAGGATAGAACCAATGCAGGTATTACTCGCTTAGACTTCCGTCCTGAAGCGCCTCTTTCTGAAGGCACTTACACGATTGAAGTCCGTGCGACTGATGCCTTTGGTAATTCCTCTACGGGTAGCGGTATATTCACAGTCGATTTTGACACTGCTGCACCGATCATCACAGCGTCTTCACCTCAGGATGGCGCCCGTCTGATGTATAAGCACGATGAACAGGCAAGACCTACCATTTCAATCACATTTGCGGATGCTGAAACTGGTGTGAATGTCGATTCTATCAAGCTTGTTATAGAAGCGCCGAAGTGGGGTGGTGGAACATTAGTCACCCCAATTAACCTCACAGATAAGCAGAAGTCGGCTACACAGGTTATTTACAAACCTGCGGCTCCTGTCTTTACGGATCGCCTCGCTCCAGGTGAACATGTGGTTAAACTGGAGGTATCCGACAACGCGCATCAACAGGGCAATGTCTCTGAAAAAAGCGACGGTGCTCGCGAAGCGAACACAGCTGTATACCAGTTTAGTTTCTTTGTTGAGTATGCGGATGGACCTATATTGGCGAAGCCGATTAACTTCCCCAACCCGTTCAAGGGTAACACACGGATTTCGTTTGGACTTAACAGAATGTCAACGGTAAGTATTGTCATCTATGACGCTACACTCCGACCTGTTCGAGTCTTACGGGATAACGTTACTCTGAATGCTGGAGATTATACCGGCAATAACGGAATCGGTTGGGATGGAAAAACCAGCGGTGGCGAAGACTTAGCTCGCGGCATCTACTTCTGCGTAATCGAAGTAACAGATGGTTTCGAGCCGGAATCCGCCATGCTTAAGCTCGCTCTGACGCGCTAAGTAAAAGATAGTCCGTGAATCGGAAATTGGGTATTGTTCCCAATTTCCGATAGTACGGATACGAAGGAGGACATAAATGTCTATCACAAAGCAAAGATTGCTATGCGGTGTAATACCCGTTTTACTTCTTATCCTTGCTGTGTCGCCTGTCTGTTATGCTGAGGGTGAAGTTAACGCTATGCCCCATTTACGCCTTGGTGCAGGTGCCCGCTCGATCGGCTTAGGCGGTGCTTACACAGCAATTGCAGAAGATGCCACAGCCACTGTCTGGAATCCAGCAGGTCTTGGCTCAGCGGCGGATCTAAGCCTCAATTTTTCTACACAGAGATTATCACTTGATAGAACCCATAATTTTATTGCTATCACAAAAATGCTCGGTTCTTACGGGTCAATTGGTTTAGCTGTTACAAATTTTGGTGTGTCTGATTACAATTTGTATGATGCAAAAGGCGAGTACGGAGGTAAAGCTGATTACAGTTCGAATGCTTACTCTCTCTCTTACGGCATTGCCATCGGACACTTCAATATTGGTCTAACAGGTCGTATGTTAGCAGATAACTTCGGCGTAGATAGCGTTGAAAACCAAAGTGGTTTTGGCGGCGTAGATATTGGATTAATGGGACATGCTCTACACATAGATGCAAACGAGGAACAAGTGCCAACCTTCCACTACGGTATTGTTGCAAAATACCTTGGAGCATCTCTTGGTGAAGAAGGGACTGTACCAATGGTTGTTGATGTCGGTGTAGCTTACGATCTCTATATGGGTAACGTTGTTACATTCTCAGCAGACATTGAGCAAGAATTCGTCAATCTTGAAGAGAGTGCGTTTAGCATGCGTGGCGGTGTTGAATACACAATTACCACAAACAAATCAACTGAATTTGCGATACGCGCAGGTGTGAGAGCATCACGTGATGTCCAAAACTTGTTCGGTGGACTTGGTGTCAACATTGCTGGACTGCAGCTTGACTACGCTATCCAAGATGGTATGGCAAGTGAAATTAATGGGGTCGGAAGCACTCACTATGTTTCTGTATCCTATGAATTTTAGCATCTAAGAGGAGAATACTGATGAAGATGATAAAATCCACGCTAAAATTAGCACTGATTCTCTATATCTGCGTAGCACTCAGTGGTATATACGCTTTATCCGCCTCAGCAAGAATCACACCGCACGAAGGCGATGATGATACCGTACTGATTACCATTGAAAAAGGGGATACCCTTTGGGATCTCTGTCAAGAGCATTTGAAAGATCCACTTAAATGGAGAGAACTTAGTAAATATAATGACTTTACTAACCCTCATTTGATCTATCCTGGCGAAAAATTGCGTATTCCTCTAGCTATGGCGAAAGATGTTGTTGAAATAGCTGAGGGAGATCTTGCTAAACAACAGGAAGAATTAGAGAAATTACGTGCTGAACTTGCTGAATCTGAAGCAACTCGGGAAAAGTTAATGGCTGAGATTAAGAGTTTAAATGAGAGCATGTCAAAGCTCCAGAAACAAATCAAAGCACTTGAAAGCAGCCAGAAATCCCAACAAAAAGTAATTGATGCAGTCAAGAAAGCGAATAAAGATGCAGCTGCTGATGTCAAAAAAGCTGTCAGATCCAGTAAAAATGCTCTACAAAAGCAATTAGAAGATTTACACGGTCACCTTGACTCATCAAATGAGATGCTCACTGCACTCCAAAAGGAGTTGAAAGGAACACAAGAGCATCACAAAAGTATTCAAGAGAACGTGAAAACAGCGTTGACACAGATTGAAATGAATCAGAAAGCTATCAGCGAACTGAAAATGATGATAGAGGATGCAAAAGGTGTGCATGAAGAAGTTTCTTCAACGAAACGCGCACTCGTCTTTATCACAACTGCCGCAGCTGGTATCGGATGGTTTGTTATTAGCACAATCGGTGGTCGTAGCGGCGAATAAGTAATTTCAATTATTCATTAGGCAGGGAAGACGCATATCAGCTCTTCCCTGCTTTTTTTATAGTAAAAGGGCAATGTCATCACTTAATTTTAATTACGAACATCCTCCGTTCGAAAAGACAATTCAACTCTATGGCGACAGGGCAGGTGGACAAGGCAATTTTGAATTTGCCGGTCTCGCTAACCTCAAAGAATCTAAAGTTATTTTGTTAAAAGGAAATGCTAAAAGTCTTGAGCAACCTGCTGATTGGAGACGTTTTTTTCGGTTAACCAATCTTGTTCAACGTCTCAACAAACCTTTGCTATTGTGGAACTTACCCCTAATACATATTACGACAACACAGCATCCCATTTCTTTAACTTTAGGTTCTGCAATTCAAAACACTAAAATGCAGCTATTAAAATTACCACAACCAATCATAGCGGTTTTTGAAGGCAATTACAATTGGAACGATATTATAACAAAAGAACTTGGTTGGGCAGATGGGTGTGTTGTAGTAAAACCCGAAAAGGAAGTGCCTTCCACCTTTCCAAATTTGAAAAAGCAGAACCTAAAAATTGTTTGTGAAAAATCAGATGTTCCAAAGCAAATTTTGAAACTATTACAAGAGGTATCACAGGTTAACAGCGAAGAATTAATTGCTAATCGTTTAGGATCTTTTCCCTTCCATTGAGAATCAGTGATTAAATAATGCCCAGGTCCCGCAAGGTATCCCATAAGAGTTTTATTACATAGGCAATCACTGTAACGACCAACACCACTTTAATCCATTTATCGCCCATCTTTACTGCTAAATGGCTGCCAATCCACGCGCCAGTAGCATTTCCAGCTGCAAGTGTAAAGCCTAAGACCCAATTGACATGTCCTTTAATTACAAAAATACCTAAAGCAATAATCGTATAGAAGAAGATTATAAACACTTTAAGCGCGTTGGTAATGACCAGATCGCCACCATCAATGATGCGTAAGGTAGCTATAACCAATAAGCCTACACCAGCCTGAATAAAACCTCCGTAAATCCCAACAAAAAAAAGTGCAATACTCGCTACTATTTTATGCTGTGCCCCACTCGGATTAAATTTACCTTGTAGCCACTCAGTTGGATTAAACAAGGTTAAAAATAGCATTGAAACCATCACAATAGCAAGAACCGGCTTAAATACCTTATATGACGTTAAGGTTGCGATGTAAGCACCTATACTCGCGCCTAAAACTGCTGGAATTGTAAGAGCAATAGCGTGCCGAAAATTTGAAACACCTTTACGACGAAACCCAAGGATAGCACTAAAGTTTTGAAAGATAATAGCGACTCTGTTTGTTCCGTTGGCAATGTTTGTCTCATCAGTACCCGCAGGTAGCGATGGAACATCAATGGCAAAAGGAACTAAGTAAACGAGGGTCGGTAATGTCAAAAGTGAACCGCCGAAAGCAACGGTGTTCAGAAAGCCAGCAAACATGCCCACACCCATAAGCAGAATAATATATAATATATCAAGACCAAAAATTTCAATTCCCATCCGAATCTCCTTCTCTACGAGATGATTTACGTAAACCATGCTGATATTTGGCTATACCAATTAATAAAAAGGCAATGAGGTTACCCAAGACAATCGCAGTGCAGAATCCTGTGATAGCTAAAAATCCTATGATCTGGAAAATGCTGTCACCAAATGGGCAGTGCCAACGCTGCGTGAGTATCCCGATGCCTGGAATAACCGTCCCAAGTATAAATCCTATGCCGCCAGCAATACCCGCGACATTTTGATACTTTTTTAATCCTGATGGATGAACTTCAAACATGTAGTTCTTCAACTTTCTCATGATAGATTATAATTACTTAAAGAGATAAATAGCATGCCCACAAAATGTTGTACACAGGCTTTAGAGTTGAAGTCTTCTTTTCATTAATGCCCAAAAATAAAGTGATGCGTGTCTACAGCACACACCACTTATCACGAACTTAGAAAATACTGCTAATTATGGGGGATTCCGTATGTCTACTCTGATAATCCTCCATATCAAAATTCAGGAAAATCATGTTTTCGTATTTTTATCTCTCTCTACTATGCAATTCCGAGGTACTTATCTCTACCTTTAACAAGTGCTTCAATCTTTCGGTCAACTACAGAACGTTGCAGCATCCAAAATCCACAGTCTGGGTGTACCCACCCGACGCGTCCCGAACCCAACACCTTCTCCGCTTTTTCTATGCTTGATGCAACATCGTCAGCTGTCTCAACCGGATTCACTTTCACATCAATTACTCCGATGCCGAGACGGATGTTTGGCGAGACATTCTTGAGAGCCTCAAGATCGGCGTCAGGACGATGTTTCAACTCTAATACAAGATGGTCACATCTGAGCGTACTTAAAAAGTTAATTAGAGCACTCCAATTGCCTTTCTGGATTACTTGTCCCCCATAGTTGCCAAAGCAGAAGTGAACCGCCTTTTCTCCGTCAAACGCATCAAGCACAATATTTATCGCTTCGGCAGCGCGGGGTCCGTCTTCAGGATTTCCCGGTATATTTGCCTCATCAATTTGAAGGCATGTACAATCCAATTCTCGTACCTGTGCAGCTAACACTTCTGCCAAAGCAGTGAGTAATGCGTCAAAGTTCTCGTAGTGTTTATCCAATAATGTTCGCGCAAGCATATATGGACTTGTTACCGTAAACTTTATATCTTTGCCAGCTACACCCACAGCACGCTCACAATCGGAAACAAGGTTTAACGTTCCTTCTCCCAATGCGCTCTCAACAACGCCAGCAGGTTTCGCTCGGAACGACATCGCTTGCATTTCTCTGAACTCGGACCATTCCTGTCGTCCTACCTCTGCTCGGACACCTGAAAGTGGCCGGATAAAATAGTCAATCATCCCGTTTGTATCAGGGTGGTTCACATCAAAACGATATAACTCGCCATCAGTAGGTAGATCAATACCGCGTTGACGCTGAATATCTACTACGACGCGTGTTGCATCAATAAGCGCTTGTTCAGTCGGTGTAGATTGAAGCCACGCTGGGACAGGGTATGAACCCACTGTTGTCGTTAAAATATCCAATTTTTTCGTAGATTCTTTCACTTCAGAGAGTCCTTTCCTGTACCTAATTTTTCACAAGTTCATAAGATTCAAGTTCAAATTCCGATTCGACCGTTTCACCAACACGAGTTTGCGATTGCGTAAATTTAATTATACCGACATCCGGTGCAACCCATTTTTGAGCAACAGTAGTGTCAATGGAAAAATCCAGAACATCAGGATCATATACCCAATGAAATGATTCTTGGACCTGGAACACGTTTTCAAAAGTTCCAGCAGGTACGGTGACGGTTTCCTCAGAAAGCACCTCGAATTCATCAATGCCGCTATCTAATGGAAAAAGTTCAGGTACCAACTTTGCTTCAAATCTGACCTGCCATTTTTCTCCTGTAATGAGTGGAAATTTGTACAATGGCAAAAATGGGAAAAACATTATTGTGTCCTTTGAACCGGGAGTAACATTTGTGGCATGCTGAACAACGGCTGAAACCTCACCTTCTTCGTTGAGAGTATTTCCCAAATAAGAATAGTTTACAACGTTTTCCAAACCTTCTTCCGTACTTGATTTCTGGAGAACAAAACTTTCCACAGTCTCCCCACCTTTCAGTTGAATCGGTATAGCATCAATGATTTCGAAGGTAATTTGGGTGCCTTTTGCATCTCGGTATCGCCAAATATTTCCTACCGCTAAAGGATAATAGTTCCCTGGTCTAATCCGCCATACCTGAATATCAAGTGTGCTTGTTGTAGCCTTTTCACCATCACTTACTGTAACTTGAATTTGGTATTTGCGCTCGGTTTCAGGTGCGTTCCAGATTGCGCCAGAGGCATCTCCCTTTATTTCGCCCTCGGTTGCCGACCATGAGTATGTCAAAATATCATGTTCAAGGTCAATTGCTTGTAGTTGAATAGAGACCTGTTCTCCTGGCGGAACTATCTCTGATTCTGCTTCAAAGACCGAAATCACGGGCGCAAGATTCTTAGGTCCCGATTCATCGGTGTCGCAACCGATTACCACGATCATAAAGAAGAAGCAGAGAAAAATCCAAACGCTATCTACTCTTTTCATGCGTTAAATTCCTTACCGCGTAACACTTCTCGAGATTGTGATGTGCCATTTCCAGTAACATTATAAGCAAATGTGTTCATCAATCTGTCATTTTCCGACTCGTTTGGTGCTGAACCGTGAATGATGAGAGCGTTAAAAAATACCCCGTCTCCCGCTTCCATTTCCACTGCAACAGCATCTTCGCGTTCTTGATAATGTCCAGGTAGAAACACTCCAAACGTCTGTTGTTTGCGCTCATGTTCCTGTAAACCCCAATTGTGGCTTCCGGGCACAAACTGAATACATCCGTTTTCAAGGTTTGCCTCGCTGATAGCCAATTGACAATTTATCATCACAGGCTTGTTATTATCATTTTTCCAATAGGCGTAATCTTGGTGCCACGGAATAGCCGTTCCATCACCACCTGCTTTCGGGAGTAGTTTGCTGTGATACAGTGAAATATCAGGTCCCATCATCGCTTCCAACACATCAAGAACCGCATCGGAACGGAGGAGTTTATTAAGCGTAGGACTTACCAGTTCACTATGCATTAACTGCTTTATCAGCGGTGGATGATCGGGATCATCTTCGTATACCTCCCACGAAATACCTATACCATCAGTTGGTTTCTCTGCCATACGGTTGTGAATGTCGTCAACTTCTACCAGAATCCGGGAGATATCTTCGGAGGAAACGAGTCCTTTTTTTAAAAGATAACCGTTGTTTTCATAAAATTGTATCTCTTTATCTGTAATTCCCATGTGGAGTTCCCTTTAAAAGTAAGATTTGTAGTGAATTATAAACCAAATTTTCAAAAAAATCAAGGTATTCATTATAATTGCAGGCTTTTAGTTTTAAGAATTACCCGTTCATGCGTGTTACTGAAAGTTCATTTCGTAGTTCGGGTAGAGCGGTAGCGAAACCCACCTACAATACTACGTCACTAAACGGATTGCCACGGAAAATAGTTTACTTGTGTCCTAAACGCTGCTACAATACGAATAAATGTTATGAATGAAATGGACAACTTAATGGACTACACACTTGAAAATTGCCAAAAAATCGTAGACGACTGGGTTAACACCTTCGGCGTACGTTATTTTTCAGAATTAACTAATACCGCTATTCTCATGGAAGAGGTTGGTGAGTTAGCAAGGATAATGGCACGCCAATATGGGGAACAGAGTTTTAAAGAGAACGAGAAAGATTTAGACATGGCTGAAGAAATGGCAGACATTCTATTTGTTCTCTTATGTTTAGCAAATCAAACGGGAATTAAGCTTGAGGAAGCATTCGAAAAATCAATGTTGAAAAAAACAGAACGGGATAAGGAACGACACATCAAAAATCCGAAACTTCAAGAAGATAGTGGGAATTAAGATAATGTTTCGTAGATGTATTCAGTATTTAGTGTTTAGCCTCTTTTTTGTGTTTTGTGGATGTACCATTTTTCCAAAAACACAATCCAACTCACCTGGGATTGTGGACCCACTGATTGAACAGAATCGGCAATGGCGCGAACACACTGAAACAGGCAATACCGCACTACAACAAGGTCGTCTACGAAATGCACTTGAATCCTATCAAGCCGCTGTAAAAATCCGTCCGAATTCAAACGAAATACAGTATAAAATAGCCGAGATTTACTTTCAGCTTGAGGAATATGAAAACGCACGGGACGCATTTGTGGCTTTCCTTGCATTAGAACCAAACCACATTACAGCACTTAACTATGTCGGATACATCTTTGAAAAACTAAGTAAGTATGAAAACGCGGCACAATACTATGAGCGAGTACTTAGCATTTCAAAAGATAATCTTTATGCGCTTAATCACCTCGGTTTAGCCTATAAACAGCTCAACCGACTTGACGAAGCCGAAGCACAACTCCGAAAGGCACTGGCACTGGATCCAAACTGTGATAGTCCGGATTGCGAAAATTTACATAATTACTTAGGTTTAATCCATTTGGAGCGAAGAGAAGTCGGTGAAGCAATCGCTGAATTCCGAGAATCAATTCGATTGTTTCCAGACGATATCTGGGCACGGCAACAACTTGCTTCACTCTACGAGGACCACCAACGTTATTTTGAAGCACAACTGCAATACCAGCAACTCTTGCAAGTTGACCCTGACAATTTACTTGCTGTTACAAGGTTGCAGGCAATTGCACAGTTGACTCCTACACCAATTCAGGTTGTAACAGTTCCACCTGTTTCCATTCTTAATCCTGATGTTTCCCAAATCATAGCCAATGCACCTACCTCAAGTGATTATCCGAACGCTGATGTCATTATTTTATTCAACCACTTCAGCCATGATGTTTTGCCGACTGGACAGTCGCGCTATACTACCCATCAAGTTGTTAAAATATTAACCGAAAGAGGCATTCAAAAATACGGGGATATCGCCATCCCATACCAGCCGAATTCACAAAATATCGAGGTCAACATTGCACGAACGATTGCACCTGATGGTGCTGAGCATATACCTCCCGCTGAAGCATTCAACGATGTAACACCACCTGGCTTACTATCCTACAATCTTTATTCCGATATGATGTGGCGCGTAATTTCTATGGTCCGGTTAGCCCCGGGGGTCTGTATTGAATATCAGGTGACACTTGAAGATAAGTTAGAAAAAGTAGCAGGCAGTGAAACTTGGGTTACAGGTGGATATAACTTTCAGTCCTCAGAGGTAACACTTGACACAATTTACGCGCTCAGATTGCCACAAGGACGACACCTCCAATGGAAAGTTAATAACTTTGAAATTGAACCAGAAATATCCTATGAAGAAAATGAGATAGTTTTATATGTTTGGCGGCATGGTGAGATGCCCGCACTGAAATTAGAAGATGGCATGCCTCATATCAACGATGTCGCACCGCGATTAAGTTTTTCCTCAATTGCATCTTGGGATGATGTGTACAAGTGGTATAAAAATCTCGCAAAGGAGCGATATGCACCTGATAAAGACATACAGCAAACTGTAGAAGAGCTCACAGAAAATGCAACAACCGATGAAGCGAAGATTCGGGCGATATATCATTTTGTTGCAAAAAACATCCGCTACGTTGGTATTGAGCTCGGACAAAGTGCATATCAACCTTCTCCTGCTGTTGAGGTGCTACAGAAACAATATGGTGATTGTAAGGATAAAACAACGCTGCTCATCTCAATGCTTGACCTTGTGGGTATAAAAGCGTATCCAGTCATGCTTAGCACATCACCATATCAGCGGATTGATACTACTTTGCCATCTTTAAGTCAGTTTAACCACATGATCGCTGCTATTCCCAAAGACGAAGAAAACTATATTTGGTTAGACCCGACCTCAAGCACTTGTAGTTATGGTGATTTGCCGCACAGTGACCAAGGACGCACAGGATTGCTTATAGGTGAAACACAAGGTGCCTTTGTTGATATACCTATTTATCCCGCAGAGTCTAACAAACTCGCGTCAACAACGGAATTGTGGTTAAATAGAAAAGGGGACGCACACGGAGAAATCCGCATTCACATGACCGGACAATACACTATTGACGCCCGCTGGACATATCAGCAGATTCTTCCCGCAAAATGGAAAGATACGATAGCGGCTGAATTAAGCCAGCAATTTCCAAATCTACAGATAGACTCTGTCATAATTTCTGAATTAGACAATCCTGACACACCTCTCAAAATGGCAATCAAGTTCCATGTTAAAAATTACGCGATACACTTAAATAAACACATGCTTCTGCCGCTGCCAATTGATGAATTTACCGATTATGCAGAAATTGTTGCTGCAGCGGAACGGACTTATCCGCTCAACCTAAGCTATCCTATGAAACTTGAGAAAATAATTCAGATTCATCTCCCAGATGGATGGAATACTGTGCTGCCGTCTGATTTTGAACAGACTACAAGTTTTGCAGCAATGGAAAGACAGTATAGTCTACAGGAAAACTTAGTTACTTACCACCTGACACTGACATTAAAACATCGGACAATTCCTGCAGAGACTTACGCAGAAGCAAAACAATTTTTTAAGCGGCTTGCTGGTGAAGACGGTAGCCGTTTACTATTGAATACAACAAATGGTAATGTTTCCTCCTCAAGACTTCGCTAAAGTCCTGATGAGAGTAGTACATATTCTTACATAGGCAGAATTGATTTTATTTTAACGCGTTTTATGGTGAATTATAAAAATAATTAGACACTTTCATTCCTTGGTAGGCGGGGAATGCCTACAGGGCCGAATGCGCGTTAGGCATTCGCCATGAGATGCCAACAGGCATGTGGCGTTGATTTGGGGAATACGAAAAAGGTATTCATACCCGCCAAATGCCTTAATGGCATTTGTAGCGTTGATTTCTTGATTTCTTGATTTGGAGGTTTCCTAACCTCGCTGGCGTATAGTAGCAAAGTACATAAATAATTCTAAAATCTACCAGAAAAAGAGGTATCTATTTTATGAGTGAAAACAAAAAACCAAATATTGTACTTATTTTGAACGATGATATGGGTTTTTCGGACTTAGGATGTTATGGTGGAGAAGTTCAAACCCCAAATTTAGACCGACTCGCCGCAGGTGGGCTTCGGTTCACGCAGTTTTACAATACCGCACGGTGTTGTCCGTCGCGTGCCTCTATGCTTACTGGTCTTCACCCACATCAAACAGGTGTTGGTCACATGATGGGGGACGACGGTTTAGAAGGCTATCGCGGAGACCTGAACGACCGTTGTATCACAATTGCAGATGCAGTCCGTTCAGAAGGCTACGGCACTTATATGAGTGGTAAATGGCACATCTCCCGACATACCGGTCCTGACGCTCCCAAACATAGTTGGCCATGTCAGCGGGGCTTTGACAACTACTATGGCATTATCACGGGTGCTGCGAATTTTTGGAAGCCAAACACTTTAACCAGGGATAACACACGGATAGAGAGTGATGAACTGCCAGAAGGGTATTTCCTCACGGATGCCATCAGTGAGGAAGCGGTGAATTTTATTCAGAATCACCACGATAAAAAAGCCGATAGTCCATTCTTTACTTATGTGGCATACACGGCACCACACTGGCCCCTGCATGCCCACGATGAGGATATCGCGGAATACAATGGACGTTTCGCTGCAGGTTGGGATGAACTGAGAGAAGAACGTCTATCGCGAATGCGCGAGATGAAGATTTTGGATGAGTCATGGCGATTGACAGACCGTGATCCGTCACAACGACCGTGGAGTGATGCGGAATATAAAGAGTGGAATCAACGGCGTATGGAGGTCTATGCTGCACAAATCACACGCATGGATGCAGGCATCGGACGAATCATCAACACGCTTGAAGAAACAGGTGAATTAGACAACACGCTTATCCTGTTTTTAGCCGATAACGGCGGTTGTGCGGAGGAACTCGGCGGTCCCCCCGCGAAACGCGACGGCGGTTCACTTATCAGTACGCAGACGACCTCTGATGGAAAACCCGTTTATCGTGGCAACGATCCAAGCATCATGCCCGGTCCAGAAACAACTTATCAGAGTTATGGGGTTCCGTGGGCAAATCTGTCTAATACACCGTTCCGTTTATACAAACACTGGGTGCATGAAGGGGGCATCGCCACACCACTGATTGCACATTGGCCCGATTCAATAAAATCGGCAGGGGAATTACGCCATCAACCCGGACAACTTCCTGACATTATGGCAACATGCCTTGAGATTTCTGGTGCTACCTATCCTGAAGAACACGATGGCAAGCCAATTTTGCCGTTGGAAGGTACAAGTTTAGTACCGATTTTTGATGATAAAGATAACGGTAAAGACATTCTTCTTTGGGAACACGAAGGAAATTGCGCTGTCCGTCAAGGAGATATGAAACTTGTCTGTAGATTCCCTGGGGATTGGGAACTTTACGATCTACAAGCAGAGCGCACAGAAATCAACAATATCGCTGACAAACATCCGCAAAAGGTGAAGGAGTTAGATGGTCTGTATCAAGATTGGGCAAATCGCTGCTTTATCTATCCTTGGGATAAACTCCAAGAACACCGTAGACAGCGTCGGCAACAAAGATAGAATATTAGCATACACAGCATAATCAAGAAATGGGCGGGTATTTTCATATCCGCCCGTTTCCTTTGTTATGCACTACATGCAAGCATTTTCAGACAGACCGGGTTTGGCACTTCTGCGACATTACCTGTTTCAGTCAGTTCACCAGTATCTGCATCAACCGAAAACGTAACAATATTACTGGTCTGCTGATTAGCAGCTAAAAGGAAAGTCCCTGCAGGTTTTAAACCGAAGTTGCGCGGTGTTTGCCCCTGTGTCGATTCGCAGTCAATGTAAGTAAGCATTCCTGTTTCTTCATCAATTGCACAGATAACGATGCTATCATGCCCACGATTTGACCCGTAAAGAAATTTGCCAGAAGGATGCACGTGAACATCGGCACAATGACTGGTGCCATCAAAGTCATCAGGTAACGTCGAAATTGTTTGGATTTCAGTGAGTGATCCGGAGTTCTCGTCGTATCGGAAAGCGGTAAAAGTAGAATCCAATTCATTAATCACATAAGCAAATTTACCGTTGGGGTGAAAATCAAGATGACGGGGACCTGCTCCTGGATGTACCCTTGCCCACGGTTGTATGTTAGGTACAAGTTTTCCATTTTCCAAATCCAGTTGGTAAATCAGAATCTTATCAAGTCCTAAGTCTGGTGAAAAAGCAAAACGATTACTGCCATCGATCATAATAGCGTGCGCGTGCGGTTCTGATTGTCGCCCCGGGTTGACGCTGGAACCTTGATGCTGCACAAAATCAGACGCTTCACCGAGTCTACCATCTGTTCCTATTGGAAATGCAGCGACACTGCCGCCACCATAATTCGCCACAAGTAGATATTTGCCCGTGGCGTCTATACTTACATGGCACGGTGCACCGCCACCGGTAGCACGCTGGTTCAGGAAACTAAGTTCTCCCGTACTCCCATGGATGTAAAGCGCTGTGACAGCACCGCTTGCTTTACCTTCAAATTCGCCAATCTCATTTACCGCGAAAAGATAACGTCCACTTGGGTGGATATCCAGAAACGAAGGATTTTCTACGCCTGTTATCTTACTGGAATATTCTAATGCGCCTGTTTCACCATCTAAACGATAGACATAAATGCCTTCGCTATCTCCGTGTGTATAAGTTCCAACGTAAACATAATAGTCTTGGTTGTTTTCTTGAGCCATTGGTTATATTCTCCTTATAGTGTATTCTGTAAAAATAAATTCTTGAACAACATTTAAAGCGCGTTATAAAACGCGCCTACAAACAATTGTATTTATAGATTCTCTATTTATGAAACTGTGACGGTTAGTGATTTCTCATCGCTCTCTTTATAACCGATACGGATTGCTTTTGTCCTTACGGTGGTTTCGCCTTTCGGTAGACGCAAAGGTTCTGTATATAACTTCCATCGGACATCTTCACCTTGTTCGGTTGTATACGCAATTGAGGCGCCTTGTGTAGAACAGTAGAGTTGCAGAAGCAGCGGTGCGTCCCATTCTCCATCTTCCTGAGCAGGCTCCATGCCGGGGTTAGACGCGTTAATCGGAATGAAAAGTGGTGATGCCGTTTGTGGTTGTGTGCCATTAGGATACCACCTTGCGACCATCTGCTCTTCAGATATATCTCCCATATCTCCAAATTCAGATTGCCACTCTAACAAAGCATTTCGCATCCGTTCCAGCACATTTGCATGTGCTGTATCCTCTGCTAAGTTGTTGAGTTCATACTTGTCATTTTCCACATCGTAGAGCTCTTCTGTTGGGCGTGGTGATTGGAACATGACCAATTGGTCCCCCTCCAATTTGTTTTCAGCATGCAGTCGCCACATCTCTTGCATCACAGGATGTCTATTGCGATAAGGAACCCAGAGAAGATAAGGCTTTTCGGGATAATAATTTCGCATATATTTATACTTTTTGTCGCGCACAGCACGCACCATGTCATAAGATACATCATAGCGGTCGCGCGTCGCAAAAATATATTCACGTTCTACTTTTTGTGGGCCGAGGAAGGGTTGTCCTTGTAGGTGCTGCGGTGCTTGCACGCCACATAATGAGAGGACAGTGGGACCGAGGTCAATCAAACTCACCAATTGATCACTTTCACTCCCTGGATTAAGTTCTCCGTTCCAACGCACAATCAACGGAATTCGAATCCCCGCATCATAGGGCCACCGTTTACCGCGTGGCAGTCCTTCACCGTGGTCGCTCCACAGAAAGACAATGGTGTTTTCTGCGAGTCCATCTTCTTCCAACTGATGTAATAACTCTCCAACACGTGCATCGGCTGTGGCGAGGTTATCATATTGGCGAGCCAATGCCTGTCTCGCTTTCGGTGTATCGGGTAGGTAAGGAGGTAATTCCACGTCATCTGGATTCGTTGTCGTGGTTAAAGGACGATTTTCCTTTTCCCACATGCCGCTTTCATGGGTAACTCCCGGATTGAAAACCGAAAAGAAGGGTTGTCCTTGATCACGATTTCGCCAATGTCCTTTATTACTATTAACATCCCACGCTGTGATAGGTGGTGTAAACTGATAATCGGTTTTGCTATTGTTAGTACAATAGTACCCGGCACCTCTCAGGTATTCAGTGAAAGTTTTCACATAAGGTGGCGGAACGGCAGAATACGGTGTAGGTAGGTCAGGTATACTTTTGTGTGTATGCGTTGTTCGCATGTGATGTGTTCCGATGGAGGTCTGATACATACCGGTGATAATGGCGGAACGACTTGGGGCACAGACACCGGCTGTGCAAAAGGCATTTGGAAACCGACATCCGCCTGCAGCGAGGCGGTCAATATTCGGTGTGCGAGCGATTGGGTCGCCATAGCAACCGAATCGCGGTGTTGTATCCTCTAAAGAGATCCAGAGGATATTCGGACGATCTGATGTGTTCATTCTGATTCCCTGTTTTTGACAAGATTGTATACCAAACAGTGGTTTAAGTCAATGGGATCGTCTAAGCATTCAGGGCTATTTAGTTTTAAGAATTATCGGTTTATAGGTTTTACTGAGAGTTTATATTGTAGGTCCAAATCAACGCAGCATGCGCTTTTGGCATGCTGCGGGTTGAGTTTACGAAACCCGACAGGATCGCATTGTCACACTAAGATTGTCGGGTTTCGCTTCGCTCTACCCGACCTACAATGCGACTATAAAATATTAACGTTTGCAATAAAATGTGCAGAAAAACTGAAAACTAAATAACCTTGCTAAGCATTCAGGGTCATTTGGTTGTCCGAAAATTGTAGGAGTCGTCCCGAATCGCTACCAAAGCCATACGTAGCCGGGAATCGGAGTTCCCTGCTACATGTGAATAATGTCTAATTAATTTTATAATCTATCATATTTTATGAAACTGTAAATTTTAGAGATTTTTCATCGCTCTCTTTGTAACCGATCCGAATTGCCTTTGCCCTTACAACGGTTTCGCCTTTCCGTAGATGCAAAGGTTCTGTATACAGCTGCCATCGGACGTTTTCACCTTGTTCGGTTGTATACGCAATTGATGCACCTTGTGAAGAACAATAGAGCTGTAGAAGCAGCGACGCGTCCCATTCTCCATCTTCCTGAGCAGGTTCCCTTCCAGGGTTTGACGCGTTAATCGGAATGAAAAGTGGTGATGCCGTTTGTGGTTGTGTGCCGTTAGGATACCACTGCGCCACCATCTGTTCTTCAGATATATTCCCCATATCCCCGAATTCCGATTGCCATCGTGCCAACGCTTCTCGCATCTGTTTAAGCACATTTGCATGTGCTGTATCTTCTGCTAAGTTGTTGAGTTCATACTTATCATTTTCCACATCGTAGAGTTCCTCAGTGGGACACGGTGATTGAAACATGACCAATTGATCTCCCTCTAATTTGCCTTCGGCATGAAGTCGCCACATCTCCTGCATCACGGGATGTGTATTGCGGTAAGGATCCCAGCGGAGATACGGCTTTTCAGGATAATAATTTCGGATGTATTTATACTTTTTATCGCGCACAGCACGCAACATGTGATACGATAAATCAAGGCGGTCCCGCGTCGCAAAAATATATTCACGTTCTACTTTTTGTGGGCCGAGGAAGGGGTGTCCTTGTAAGTGCTGCGGTGCTTGCACATCACATAACGAAAGCACAGTTGGTCCGAGGTCAATCAAACTCACCAATTGATCGCTTTCACTCCCTGGATTAAGTTCTCCATGCCAACGCACAATCAACGGAATTCGAATCCCCGCATCATAGATCCAACGTTTACCGCGCGGTAGTCCTTCTCCATGGTCACTCCAAATGAAGACAATGGTATTTTCTGCGAGTCCGTCTTCTTCCAATTGATCTAATAACTCTCCGACACGCGCATCGGCTGTGGCGAGGTTGTCATACTGGCGAGCCAATGCGGCACGGGCTTTCGGTGTATTTGGTAAATAAGGTGGTAATTCCACGTCATCCGGATTCGTGGTCAATGGACGATCTTCCTTTTCCCACATACCGCTTTCATGGGTAACGGTTGGGTTAAAAACAGAAAAGAAGGGTTGCCCTTCCGTACGATTTCGCCAGTGTCCTTGATTGCTATTTTCATTCCACGCTGTGATAGGTGGTGTAAACTGATAGTCGGTTTTACTATTGTTGGTGCAATAATAACCTGCCCCTCTCAGGTATTCCGTGAAGGTTTTCACATAAGGTGGAGGAACAACAGAATACGGCGTAGGTAGATCAGGTGTATCTGGGTGTGTATGCGTTGTTCGATGGTGATGTGTCCCGATGGATGTCTGATACATACCGGTGATAATAGCGGAACGACTTGGGGCACAAACGCCTGCAGTTGAAAAGGCGTTTGGAAACCGACATCCACCTGCAGCGAGACGGTCAATATTCGGGGTGCGAGCGATTGGGTCTCCGTAACAACCGAATCGCGGTGTTGTATCCTCTAAAGATATCCAGAGGATATTCGGACGATCTGGCGTGCTCATTATTACTCCCTTTTTGACAGTGATTTAATGTTTAGTCCAACATCCTTCTGTGTACCCCTCACGATCAAATAACTTCTGGCGATGCGGGGTGGCCCGTTCTATCCATTCCGCAGGGATTTCTTGCGTGTAACGATGCGGTGGGCCCGCCTCTTTGAAAATATCTATAGCAAAGATACGGTAAAGCTGCGGAGAGTCCACAGGTTTTGCTTCTACTCCATGAAAAATACGTGCATCAATATAGACCATACTACCCGGAGGCAATTCAAGTCGTTTCTCTTCCAACTTGCGTCCGGCTTCTTCGTCAAAGTCGCCAGCGAGCATGCGTCCTGGTGTTGCCTCTTGCGTCGGTGCGACCTTGTGGCTGCCCGGTATAACTTTGAGATTCCGGTCACCGCGTGTAAAACCGTTTGGGTAGTACAGAATTTGGATATAGTAGTTATCGCGTTCCGCGAGGTTGATTGGGTTCTCATGCTTCCAATGGTGATGGTCCTGATGGAATTGAATCGGCCCAATCCCGCGGGGTGCGATGTTGAGTGCGGAATGGCAAAAGTGGTACGCGTCGCCGATAGTTGCGCTTATGAGTGCGGTAATAAAGGGATCGTCAATAAGCCTGTCGCTGTACTCACGTCGTTCATTCCAGGGGCGAATAAAGTAGGCACGCTCCGGTTTATCACCGTTTTTTAACGTTTCAATGTATTGGCGTGTAGGTTCAAAATGCTGTGTAATCTCCTCAATTAAGCCTTCTCTTCCATCGTCAGTGAAAACGTCTGGATATGCGATGTATCCATCGTGATGAAATGAATCAATGTCTTCTTCTGAGGGTGTTGATATGCGAAAGAGTGAATCAAGTTTGGTTGTCATAAGTTAACCTCACATTCTGCTGTGCCTTTCCTGTTTAAACCTATCCAATAAAGCCGTTAACCTTTCCACAATTTCTGGTCGCTTTGACCATAGATCATCTGTTTCATACGGGTCGTCAAAAATGTGATATAGCTGCCCTGGAGTCCCCGGCTCAGGACCGCTACCACGAGGCGGAGGCCATCCCCCTGAACCTTGCGTTTCCAAAATTAATTTCCATTCTTTGTGCCGTATAGAAAAAACACCATTACTGGAGTGATGTACGATTGCCTCGCGCAGCGGTTTTTCTGTCTCTTCAGCTAATAGTGCAGGTAAGATATTACAACTGTCTTGTCCAGCGTCTTCGGGAACATCTGTTCCAACAATTGCCGCACATGTTTCCATGAGATCAGTCAGGCACACCAATGCATCAGTTTCAGTATTCGGTTTGATGACACCGGGCCACCTCGCAATCAAAGGTTCACGATGTCCACCTTCCCAAATGTGTGCCTTATAGCCACGCCAATCTCCACAAGATTTATGGTCATAAAGATGATAAGGCATCGGACTATTGTCCCCCTGAATTCGGTCACCGGGCAATGCCCCGTTATCGCTTGTAACGAAAATCAAAGTTTCATCAGTTTTTCCTGTACGCTCTAAAGCCTCCATCACCTCACCTACCATCCAATCTACTAACCAGACCAAATCACCGCGGGGACCTGCGGCACTCTGTCCACGGGCGAATTCTGGTACGACTTCTTCAACACACGGTTCGTGGGGGGCAGAAGGAGTCAGATAAAGAAAAAAAGGCGCATCCGAATCGGCTTGTCCATCAATATATTCAACAGCCTTTTGGGCTATCATTGGGTCGGCATCTTTATGCTGCCAACTTGGGGCAGTCATACCCGGCCTACCTGTAAAATCTGGCACGCCACGGTATTCACTTGGGATTTCAACGAAAGCGTCATTTTCAATAAAGCCGTAAGGCGGTTGGCATGTTGGGCAACCTGCGGTACCGTAGAAATAATCAAATCCAATATCATTCGGACCGCCTGTTAATGGTGCTTGAAAGTCAATTTGTTCTTCTAATTCACGTTTTGCATTGCCCCATGGGAGCGGCGCATCAAAATCGTAATCGTAGTCAGGTTTTGTTGAAAAACCTATCCCTAAGTGCCATTTACCAACACATGCTGTGTTGTAGCCAACATCTTTCAGTAAACCTGCGACTGTCAAACGTTCGGGTTCAATTAAAGCGGGTTCGTAGCCGTAAAGCACACCGCGCTTTAGACGACTCCGCCAGCAATATCTACCAGTTAGGACTCCGTATCGGGTGGGTGTGCAAACTGCAGATGGAGAATGTGCATCAGTAAAGCGAATTCCTTCCCGTGCAAGCTGATCCATATTTGGGGTGGGAATCTTTGAATCAGGGTTATAGCAGCCGACATCGCCATAGCCCATATCGTCTGCCATAATGAAAACAATATTTGGTAATTTTTGATTGTCCATATTACACC
Organism: Candidatus Poribacteria bacterium; assembly: GCA_965219695.1. Lineage (GTDB taxonomy): Bacteria > Poribacteria > WGA-4E > WGA-4E > WGA-3G > MSPOR6. The sequence goes on from CBDCOJ010000032.1 coordinate 723,318, forward strand.
AATAGAGAATTCTATACCATTCCTAATTGACAAATTGTCATACTAAACTGTAGGTCGGGTAGAGCGAAGCGAAACCCGACACATATAATTTTAGGTAGGATTTCCATGTCGGGTTTCGTCCACTCAACCCGACCTACGAAATAATGCTATATATTCATTTAGAAATGGTATTAGTTATAAACCTCCTATTGTAATTTCTCCTTTAATTCTGCAAGCTCTTTGTCAATTGATTCGTCTTCCGCATAATTTTCAAATTCACTCTGCAATTTGACATCTTTGAATTCAATATCTACTTCGGAAGCTGCTTTTGCCAAAGCTGCAGCTTCACTTACGTTTTGTCCCATCTTCTTTAGCATCTCAAAAGCCTTATTGTCTTGCAGTTCAGACAATGTTTGTTGCAGATGTTCCTGGGCATCAACATTTCTGTGTTTTGCAATTACAACTTCCCTTTCTCGCTGTGTCTGCTGTGTTTTTTGCTGGAGTGTGTCAAGAAGTGTTGTGAGGTGTTCGACTGTCTTTTTCTGTTCTTCCCATTGTTCTTTATACCGGTTTGCGATTTGTCTATATTCATTTCGTTGTGCGAGGTCTTCCCTTGCCAAATCTTCACGTCCCGCCTTAAGTGAGATGACAGCACGTTCTTCACATTTTGCTGCTTGTGATATTGCTCCATCGTGTGCATTTTGAAATTGTTTTTCTATTCCAATTGATGCGTCAACTTTCTGCTTTGCTTCTGAGAAACGATTTGTAATTTCCAGGATTACATCCTCTAATATCTTGTCCAGATCGGTTTCTTTATCTTCTTTTTCATTTTCGGAGACAATTTCGATTTGAGGGGAGTCGAGTTTGATGACGACTGTTTTCGCGAGTTTATCACCCATTCGCTGTCTGCCTTTTCCTAAGGCGAATAACCAGTCAATAGGTTGAAATAGGGCAGCAAAACGACGGACGAACGCATCTTTATAGTTGGCTTGTTCTCCATCCTTCAAACGGACTATTTTAAGAGATAATAATCTCTTTCCGAATCCACCCCCATCTTCACGTCCGTCCATAAAAAAATAGCCATACATCCACAATAAAATACTTAGGACAAAGAAGGTAGTTGTTGCAGGATCACCCTCAAACATCATATAGTCGTCAAAGTCAGTGAAAATTACGGATTGTAAAAGTCCTATTAGCCATAATATAATCTGGCAAAACCCCAAGAAACCGATGTCCAACAAAAACGCACCTAACCTTGCCCAACGAGATGCTAATTTAAACTTTTCTCCAGCGATCTTAATAATAGACATAATCCTTGTTTCTCTATCTTATTAGAACTTATCATTACCAACGAGGATGGTTAAACCTTGTTCTATCGTGGGGACTCCATTTAAGGAAAAATAACACTTGAGGTAGGTGATAGTTCTGTCTGATTGAATCAAGATAAGGTTTCTTAATCTGAATATTGGCAGATCTTTAAATTTATTGGACACTTTACACCAGTGAGGTTAGGAAATCTCGCCTACCACCGCGAAATGAAAGTTATTATTTATTTTTATAATTCACCATAGGTTGTAGAAAACTAACAAAAACAGAGCGTAAATTTTCCAGGATTGTAACGTCTATTGTAATTTCGCCTTTAATTCTGCTAAGTCATTGTCAATTGATGCTTCTTCAGCATAACCAGCAAATTCACGGTTTAACTTTGTATCCCTAAGATCTATATCCACATCGGATGCTGCTTTTGCTAACGTGGCGGCTTCACTTGCATTTTGCTCCATTTTATTGAGAATTTCAAATGCCGCGCCATCTTGAACCTCTGTCAATGTTTCTTGCAGGTGTTGGTGTGCATCAACATTTCTGTGTTGTGCGATAACAATATCTCTTTTTCTTTCTGCTTCTTCAGTCTTCTGTTGCAATGTTTCAAGGAGCGTAGTGAGTTCAGCTACGACCTGCTTCTGTTCCTCCCATTGTGTTTTGTATCGGTTGGCAAGTTGGCGATATTCATTACGCTGTGCTAAATCTTCCCGTGCTAAATCTTCCCGTCCTGCCTGAATCGCTATAGTTGCGCGTTCCTCACACCGTTCTGCTTGCACAACAGCCCCCTCATAAGCATCCTGAAATTGTTTTTCAACACCGATGGAAGCGTCAACCTTCTCCCGAGCCTCTGAAAGTCTATTCGTCATCTCAGCGATGGCGTTCTCTAAAACCATTTCCGGGTCTTTGGTCTCAGCCTCAACCTGCTCCGATTCCGGATCATATTTCACAACAACCGTCTCTGCTAATTTATCCCCCATCCGCTGCCGCCTTTTTCCGAATGTCCAGAAGGAATCCAATGGTTGAACGACTGATGTGAGTCGACGAATGAAAGAGTCCTTAAGAGTACCCGGTTTTCCATCTTTCAATCGAAGGACTTGCAATGATAGCAGTTTTTTGCCAATCCCTTGTCCATTTTTGAAACCGTCCATGAGCAATAGACCCGCTGTCCACAAGGCAATACCGCTCCAGGTTAGGGTATGGAAATCACTATCCGCCCATGATCCAAAAAGAAAAACTAAAAAGACCTGGGCGGCAACCAGTGCCTTTGTTGGTAGTTTGGTTTTCGACCCGAATATCCATAGTAATGCGCTGAACAATCCAATCTGAAAAAGACCATGACCCATTGCATCCGAGAGAAGGAACAGAATCAATAGAATACTCGCGAGGAACATTCCGTCTATGAAAAACGCAAACAACCGCTCCAGTCGGGAGCCTAATGTAAATTCTCTGCCCGCGATTTTAATGGACTTCACTTTCAAATCCTATAAATCTTATTGTGTTTGTGCTATAGATGTTTGATGAACTTTTATTTCTGTAGTTTTGCCTTTAATTCTGCTAAGTCATTGTCAATTGATGCCTCTTCAGCATAACCAGCAAATTCACGGTTTAACTTTGTATCCCTAAGATCTATATCCACATCGGATGCTGCTTTTGCTAACGTGGCGGCTTCACTTGCATTTTGCTCCATTTTATTTAGGATTTCAAATGCTGCACCATCCTGAACCTCTGTCAATGTTTCTTGCAGGTGTTGGTGTGCATCAACATTTCTGTGTTGTGCGATAACAATATCTCTTTTTCTTTCTGCTTCTTCAGTCTTCTGTTGCAATGTTTCAAGGAGCGTAGTGAGTTCAGCTACGACCTGCTTCTGTTCCTCCCATTGTGTTTTGTATCGGTTGGCAAGTTGGCGATATTCGTTACGCTGTGCTAAATCTTCCCGTGCTAAATCTTCCCGTCCTGCCTGAATCGCTATAGTTGCGCGTTCCTCACACCGTTCTGCTTGCACAACAGCCCCCTCATAAGCGTTTTGAAACTGCTTTTCTATTCCTATAGAAGCATCAACCTTCTGTCTCGCCTCGGACAGTCGGCTTGTCATTTCAATGAGAGCATTTTCTAAGACTTTCTCAGGGTCTTCAGCTTCAACGACAACTTCTTCAGGATGTCGTTCATAATTTACGACAACTGTTTCCGCAAATCTGTCTCCCATACGTTGCCTTTTGCCACCGAGTGTAAAGAGGAGATCAAACGGCTGGAAAAATCCCGTGACTCGACGAATGAAAGAATCCTTGAAAGAACACGGTTTGCCATCTTTCAACCGAATAACCTGTAATGACAGCGCCCTTTTGCCGAATCCTTGTCCGTTTTTGAATCCATCCATGAAAAGTAGACCGGCACTCCATACTCCTAAACTTAGCAACATCATAGGTATAGGGTTAAAAGGATGTCGGAAAATGAATAGCAATGAAAAAAGAGTGACTAAAATGGAAGATGCAAAAGAAGTTACCACTAAATCCAAGATGAGCGCGATCGTCCGAGCAGCTCGGGACGCTAATTTGAATTTTTTCCCTGCTATCTCAAGTGATTTCATCGTGAGCATATTCCTTTATTGAGAAAACCCGTGTATTCTTGAATGTATGTCAGAAACATTCTTTACTTATAAGAAACTTGGGTTTTCCCAATTATTCACTTACTTGATTTATAATAGAGTCTTTCAAAGTTAAAAGGATAGCCAAATTATGTAGATTACAACGTGGGAACTGTTACTGCAACTTCGCGGCCATCTGCTTCTGAAGAATCAATGACACCTTGGATAATAACGTTTGTGAGTAAAATCTCATAAGGATCAATAGGGGAAGGTTTACCCTCTCTGACTGCATCAATAAATGCGCTATCTTCCTCGTGGAAAACACTTACTGATTTAAATTCAGTGTAGGTTTCATCATGAATCTCACCATCTTTGTCGCCATAAACACGCACACCATCTTGTGGTCCGCGAACTTCACCAATGCCGATTCGTAATCCTGCTTTTTTACCGAGAAAAATTGTGCCACCCAGCGAATCCATATTCATGCACCAACATGTTTTAAATACTAAGCGGGCGCCGTTGTCAAAAACAACCCACCCTACACCGAAGTCTTCAACTTCTGTCTCTTTGAGTGCGGCATTCCATGTATTGTGTAGACTCAAATAATTTGAGGTAATACCAGAAACAGCAATAGGTTTGGGATGTCCCATTAAATAGAGAGCGGTATCCAAGGCATAAACGCCGATGTCTGCAGATGCCCCTAAACCGGCTGTCGCTTTACGGATAAAACTTCCACCTGGATTCCCACGGCGGCGATCTGCAACGGTTTCAGCATAGTAAATCTCGCCAAGTGTGCCTGCGTCAACAATCTCTTTCGCCTTGATGACTTGTGGGGAATAACGGAGTTTGAGGCCGATCATCAGTATTTTTTCATTTTCTACTGAGGCACGCCACATAGCTGTTGCTCCGTCCAACGTTGCCTCCATCGGCTTTTCGCAGAAAACGTGTTTGCCTGCGTTTAGTGCTGCAACGGTCGGCGCAGCATGCACACCTGTTGGCGTACACACATACACCGCCTCAATCTCGTCCATTTTGAGCATTTCGTTGTAATCGGTAAATGTTTTTTTGATTCCCCACCGTTCTTTCGCGCGTTCCAAATTTGCCGGAACGAGGTCAGCAGCTGCGATAATCTCCGCACCCTTAATCTCTGCAAGCGTTCCACAATGTGCCTGTGCAATACCGCCTGCCCCAATTAAACCTAATTTGACTGTTCTCATAGTCATCTCCTCATCACAGATTTGTACTAAAGATTTTATCTTATTTTTCCGTTAGAAGTCAAGTGAATTTCTGCTTAAGCAAGATTATTTAGTTTTCGGTTTTTCTGTTATATTTTCACATTTCAATATAACCATCTGTAGGTCGGGTAGAGCAACGCGAAACCCATAGGTGTCAACTTAAGGATTCTCAACCTCTTTTAGAAGTTTGTAAGTTGTCCGCTTTCCTGCTCTATGTTTCCCGCAGTCACTGTTTTGTATGTCTTGTTTTATGTATCTAAGTGTTCTATAAAAAGCCGTTTTAGATTTGTGAAAACTCATGGTGAGTGTGCGTGCGTGCCGACCAATCAGTTTTGCTGTTTTGATGAGATCGTGTCGTATACATTTCCATCCGGTTGCTAACATAATCCAGTGTCTTATCAGTTGTGCGAGGAGTTTCGCATACACTTCACATAAGATACGCTCAGGTTTAGTGCTACGCGATGTGTTCACCTTGCCAATGCTTTTGAAGCATTTGAACATCAACTCAACTTGCCATCGGATGCTGTAAATGGTTGCGATCTGTTGAGGGGTTAGTTGCGTTGCTTTGATATTTGTAATATAGATATCCCATCCAGCGAGCCGTAGCCGTTCTTGTGAAGGGTGTGTGCCTCTGCGTTTGGCATCGCGTCTGATATATCGGCGACGCTTGTTTGCCTCTTGTTCACAACATCGCAACGCAACAAGCCGTGCGGGCAGACGCTTCTTTGCTCCAATCAAGCAGTTGTGGTCTATGGTGTCTGAGTTCGCTGCTTTGAGATGTTTAGGCAAACAGAAAGGTTCACCTTGTTCATCAAAGAGTTTACAATCTACTTTCAATCTGGTTAGCCAAAAAACACCTGTTTGTGTCAGTTTGTCAAACTTATCAAGCGAGAAATAACCTAAGTCTGCTAAGCGTAAACTCCCAGCGGGAAGCGGTTCAAACGCCTTTTCTGCTGTGCTATCGGCAGTGATACCATCGGTGAGGTGGAAGTGTTGGAAAGCACCCGTGGCAACATCAAAGCAGAGATGAAGTTTTATGTAGGCTTTTTTATGTGCGGTTCTACATCCTGTCCCCTTCCATATGGATTGGAGTTCATCGGGCAGGGAAATCCAACTGCTGTCTTGCACATAAACACCTGTGAATTGTTTTAGCAAAGGGAGTGCCTGCGGTTGTGCCGAAATAACTTGCGTTGCGGCTGTTTCAAGCGTTGATTTTAGGGTTTGTGCTGCCTCATAAGTCATCCGTTTTTCAATCGCTTGACGGGTGACAGGCACACCTAAAGCGCGTGCCGTTTGTGCCAGATCCGTGTAACTCGCATCAGGATTTTCAAGCCACCCGAATGCGAGCATCTGGACGAAAGCACTTCCTGAGAGTTTGCGTATCCTTTGGACGAACCCACAACTCAAGGCTGCTTCATTAGCAGTCGTTTGAAGTATATCTTGCATTTTATCACAAACCTGTGTTAGTATAGACATCGGAACACCTCTTTGTAGAAATAAGTAAAGTTGTTTTCTACATTATGCAAGAGGTGTCTCCATTTTGCAACGCTTTTTTGAAACACTTAAAACATACATAATATTTTCTTAAGTTGACACCTATGGGTAGAGCGAAGCGAAACCCGACCTACAATACCCTATAAAAAATAAACGTTTGTGATAAAACGCACCAGAAAAGCCAAAAACTGAATAACCCTGGTCTTTTCCTAAATAACTTGATACAATAGAGAATTTGTGATAATATACAATATTATAGTAAATTATGTAAATAAGTTTACATATATTCTGTGAATCAACGCTGAATGAGCTTGGCGAAATGCGCCAAATCAACGGTATGAATGCCTGTTGGCATTCCCCGTATGGCATTCTACATGATTCCGCATGATTCAGCCAAATCAACGCCACATGCCTTTCTGGCATTCAGCGGGAGCGATCTCCGAATCGTGACGAAACCACTGTTAGTCGGGAATCCAAATCAAGAAATCAAGAAATCAACGCTACAGATGCCAACAGGCATTTGGCGGGTATGAATGCCATTAAGGCATTCCCCGGAGTTCCCTCCTACCGTTCAGATGTAAAGTTAATTGTAGAATCCACTATAAAATAGAAAAGTATACAGAAAATGAATCCCTTGGAAAATCTTATTCAACGTTGTCACCAGCGGCACAAGAAACCACTTCGGCAACGAAGAACAATCATCACACCTGCTCCTTACAAGGGGCTTCCCTACCATTTCACAGTCTATTGTGGACACAGATATCCTGTAAGACTCTACGACTTGGAGCAGGCAGAGATCTCTTTTATGCCGATTGGACGTGCTCCTCAATACGATCGCGGCCCAAAGTCTTTTGACGGCGATAGATTTTTGAAACGTCAGGGTATTGAAGATTGGAAGATCAGACAATGGCATACATCATGGGGAATTCAGGTGTATACTGGCACTCCCTCCGGACATAATGGTGCACAATGGCACGATCTCAATTTTTCATACAATGCCTTATGTGCTGCGCCTGATGCCGTTTTTGTCTGTATTGAGACACTTATCAGCGCTGTTGCTAACCCACTGTTAACAATGACAAAATCTGGTAGTTTGCGTTTTTCTTGTAGAGTTCCGAATTATCTACATCCTAAAACCGAAGAAGCAAAGCAATATGTATATAAGCACACACCTACCTCGGATAATCCACATCAACGAGAGGTGTATCTTGAAATCTTTGGAGAAAAGGGATACAACCGGTGGGATTCTCGCTACGGAATTCTGCTTGGAAATCTGTTAGATCCGCCCATTATTACCAAAGAGGTTCTTTTTGACCCTATCAAATTTCTACAGGATGCCCTTCATCAACCTGAATCGCCTGAAGAAAAAAGTCAAAGTGTCAACGCGAAACCTGTCCCTATTGCGCCGAGAACCTTAGGTTCATATAATCTGGATCTCGCAAAAGAGGCGTTTTTGAAACGCAGTTTTACTTATGTTCAGCAAGAGAACGGTTACCATCACTGGACCCAACATGCCGATAAAGTTGACGACAATATCGTATTTCTATGGGAATTTGCGGGCACTGTTTGGGTGCGTGCATCAATGCCTAACATTGGGGTGCCGACAGATGCAACGGCTATAACAGATATCTGGGAAGATACCGGCATTCTACCGACAAAATGTTTGCCTGTTTCCGAAAATGTGGTTGCTATCCGGGAGGGAAATTTGAGTCCCTTGGCATTAAAACGTCCATCTCCCGTGCTGCAAAAGCCAGAACATAAGGAAAAGAATTGTGACACATTCGAACAGAATTTAACTCAGATACAACGTGCTTATGACAGCACAGCGCGCATTACTGTATTAAATGCTGAAACCGGAGCAGGAAAAACATATTCAGTAGGGTCTTACGTTCTCAATGGTGGCGCAATTAGTCTAAACGCTGTCTACTGGACAGTGGAAGAAGTCGTGCAACACTTTAAAAAGCGAAACGTCCAACCGATTGAACGTTGGCGTGCGCGGAGACGGCATTGGGACAAGGTGAAAGACATACCTATTGATGTGCGAATGGCGAACCCTTTTCAACACGGAAATCTCTGTGAGGATTATGAACGGTGCTATGCACTTGAAAAAAGAGGGGGAAATCCGGATGAAATTATCTGTCCGCAATGTCCCGTCTATACCGAATGCCAAGAACGCGGCTATTTATCGCAACCTGCTACATTAAATGGCGTTGATGCACAATTATCGGGAACACCTTTTCAGTTTTTCGATCCACAATACACGGAAATCGTGGGACAATTCCTTGAGGAAGGTGATGGGAAAGAACGACTTTGTATTATGGATGAAGTATATCCAAATCAGCTTTTTGTTGAGTGTTTTATACCAATAAAGACATTAGAGGAATGGCGTGTCAATTGGCAAGAAGATGTATTAGGACAATTTTCCCAAGCTTTACTGTATGCATTAGAAATGAGTAAGGACCCTTATGATAACGTTGTTGGGCGGATTCGCGCAGCGGTGCAAGCGTTTCAACGACACGCAGAAAAACTCGTTGAACAGATGTGTCAAGTGAAGGTGCAAGGTAGGGCTATCAGTCGCGGATATGTTGACCCCGATACTGGAGAAGAATTAGCTGAATTTACAATTGAATTTGAAGGCGGTGTTTCTGCTTATATCCCGTTGAACAACAATGCCAAAGATAAACTTGAAGCAAACGAATTGCCACATTTTCATCCCGACACTTTTGTGCTTAACGAAGACATCAACATTCCGATGCTGATGGCAGAAGCCATTCAATTAGGTATCTTAAACACAGAAACCGTCGAGAGTATTCAAAAATTTCCGCCTGTCAGTCCAAATCCAAATTGGACGTTGTGGCATCAGTTGAATTGTTTTTTAGCACACTACTCAAGGGATGTGGACGCACCGATGATAGTGCATCTTGAAGTGTTATGGTTCTGGGTGCCACCCGTGCTGCATCCGAGTATCAAACGCCTTCTTTTATTCTCATCAATCCTTTCAGAGCAAGATGTGCGTAGGGCATTCCCTACTCAAGAAATCGAAGTCGTTCGTATTGAACCAGCAGCCTGGGTCCCGGGAAATCAGGTTTTTCAGATTCGCTCCGGTGTCTATTTACAAGAAACGGTGTTAGAATATAGCAACAGTTGGGACGTTATTGGAATGACTAAAACAGGACAGCGTATATTTCTCGGTATTCAATCAGAAATTGAACGTGATCCGAACGTTAAGCATGCCATTGTCACCGATATTTCAGTGATTAACCACTTAACAAACACCGCAGAAATTGAAAACGTCTGTTTTATAACAGATTTTAAGCAGCTACACGGTTTAGAAACTGCTTTTGAAGAACCGCAAGTCGTTTGGATAGTTGGCACGCCGCCTTGGGAACCCGGGATCATTTGGCGGCGAGCACAAATCCTGTTTGGAAACAACGAGGAACCTCTCTGTTATGAAAGAGAAACAGAGCCTATCCGCTATAAAGACAGTCGTGTCCAGAGTGTTTATGAAACTCTTGTTGTCAACTTGCTTACAAAGATTGTAGGGCTGTCTGGTTTAACCCGCTTGCCAAATAAAAAGGTTGTGTTGGTAACAAGTTTTCCACTTCCAGATATTACCGATAGACCAGAAACCTTTCTCTTTGACTGGGAAGATTTTGAAACCGCAGGAAACTTAGATAAGCTGGCGGAGACAATAATCACACGGCAGCGGTTTGAAGCCGAACAAGCGAACATCACTGCAGAAACCAGTAGGCAAGAGGTTGAACGGATTTTGGGATGTTCATCAAGGCAGGCGAACCGTATATTGAATAAACTTCGTGGCGGTAATATACAGCGCGTTCCTTTTCGGGTACAGATTCTATCTCTGCTTGCCGATGGCGAGAAAAAAGCATCGGAACTTGCAGCATCTATTGATGGTAATCCAAAATCGATCAACAATGAACTTAAGCGTCTTGTAGAGATAGGTGAGATTGTAAAGGTTCGGTGGGGTGTGTATGCGCTTCCAGATGCTTAGAAATATGACAATTGATCTAATTATAGGCTTTACTATTCACTATAAACAATGAACTATAAAGGCTTTTTCATCACACTTGAAGGGGTAGAAGGTGCGGGTAAAACTACACAAATACACCGATTAGCAGAGGCGCTCGGTGGCACTGTTCTTGTTACGCGTGAACCGGGTGGTACACCGCTTTCAGAACAGATTCGAGATATTTTCTTGACCGCCTCTACTATGTCTGCAACAACTGAATTAATGCTGATTGCCGCCGCACGGGCACAGCACGTCATCGAACGTATCCTTCCCGCTTTAGAAGCAGGGCAAATCGTTATCTGTGATCGATTTAGCGATGCTACCGTGGCCTATCAAGGCTTTCGCAAAGGCATTGATTTGAAACTAATAGAACAAGTTAACCACATTGCAACAGGTGGATTAACACCAGATGTCACTTTTCTTCTTGACCTTCCCCCAGAAATTGGACTCCAACGCAAATGGGATTCAGATGAACCACTGACTCGCCTTGAACATGAAACGCTTACTTCGCATAAAAAAGTGAGAGACGGATATTTAGCCGTCGCTAAGGCTGAACCGGAGCGTGTCCAATTAATAGACGCACGACTTGATGCGGATACTATCCACAACCTTATTGTGCACGAATCAAAAAAAAGAATTCAGTTATCACAAACATCTTGAAGACTACAACAAATCGGGATGGTCTCATACATTAGAAAATGGAAAACGTAATACTCGGTCATCAAAATATTGTAACGCAACTTCAAAACGCAGTTGCTTCAGAACGCGTTGCTGGGGCGTATCTTTTTGCAGGCGTGCAAGGGATTGGCAAAGAGACTGTCGCACTCTACTTTGCGAATCTAATTTTGTGTGAGCAAAGGACAGAAGAGGCATCACCTTGTGGAGAATGCCGTGCTTGCCGTAAAATAAAAAGCGGTAACCATCCAGACTTGCGAATAATCCGACCTGACGGCGCACAAATTAAAATTGACCAAATTCGTGAACTTCAACAACAAATTTTTTATCAACCGCTTGAGGGGCCACGAAAAATTTACATTTTAGCAAACACTGAAAAGATGAGTAATCCGAACAATCCCGCAGCAAATGCACTACTTAAAACACTTGAAGAACCACCCGCTGCATCTACTTTAATCTTATTGACGGAAAACATTGAATCTATTTTGTTAACAATCCGATCTCGCTGCCAAGTTTTATCGTTTTACCCAATGCCGATTGAACAATTAACATCAACGTTAATGGATCATTTTTCTATTGATAAAGATACAGCTTCCACAGCTGCTGTTTTGTCAGGCGGCGTTGTAGGAAAAGCGATCACGCTTATTGAAGAAGGAATTTCTGAAACCGAAACGGTACCTGAAATTCTTGAGGAGACTGACCCGTTAGCAGCCTTCCGATTAGCAGAACAATTTGTTGAAAAAGGCTTGGATAGTTTAGACGAATTGATAACGTGGTATCGTGATCTTCTTTTTTTGCAGCAAGGCGCACCTGTAGAATTATTGACACACACCAACGCATTAGGTAAACTTCAATCACTCGTGCCACGTTATTCTCGAATACGACTTCAGCAAGCCATCAAGACCATATTTGAAACAAAGGAATTACTCAAAAGAACAAACGTTACCAAAATTTTTGCGCTTGAAATCATGTGTCTGAAGTTGCTGCAGGGTAGATGAAGAGATCCTCCATGTCAAATTTGATTGAGCATGCCAAAACATTAGAATCTAACGAAAACATAGCCGAAGCCATCCAAACCTACGCTGACACTATCCGTAGCCAAAACGACTCGGAGACGCTTGCCTATGCGAGTTTTCGTCTCGGACACATCTATCAAGAGTGGGGCGAACTCTTTGCGGCGCAAAGGTTTTTATCACAAGCACACCAACTTGATCCTGAGAATACCGACATACGAGATGCAATTGATACGCTCAACCAACAATTTTCTGAAAATAGAGAACAGATTGCCGACCAAATGTCTCGGCAAAACAGCGATCAGATCGTTTCACTTTTTCGGATCGCAACCGGCATCAAACTGATAGCAATGGATAAACCTGTGCAGGCGTATCCACTAATGAAAAGCCGTACAAAGATTTTTCCAAACGCTGCAGTCGCAAAACATCTCCTAACCGACATTAGCATTACTGATGCGGAACGTAATTCAGCGATTGAATTTCTGATAGAAAGAGAATGGCTTGTCAATACTGGAGTTGAACTTTACACCATCGCTGATAGCGGATTATACGCTTTTTATACTGCACTTGCCCAACTACATATTGACAATTCCGCGTATTCGGAAGCAATCACTTGTTATGAGCAAGCGTCTTGGCTTGACGATTCGCAACTCGCGCCGTTATATCAGAAGGTTATCTGCTATGCAGCGCTTGAGGCGTGGCATGAGGCAATTGCAGCCATCGCCGAACTCCCTTCAGAGGTACCTGCAGAAATTGATCAAATAGCATATTACACCGCTGTCGCAGAAAGTTATCATCACAATTATCAAGTAACCGACGCTGATTCTGACAAACAAAAAGTCGTAGAGGCGTGTGAGGCAGTGTTGCGTCTGGACAAAAAAGATAAAGCGATTTCAAAACTCCTTGCGTCTTATCAAAATAAAAAGAGTTGGTGGCGTAGGTAATTATCTAAACAATGAAAACCAAACTATTTACCACATTTTTAATACTACTTTTCCTTTCAACACTACTGTCACAAAAAATTTACGCCCAAGATTACACTCGATGGGGTTTGCCCGAAGGTGCAAAAGTAAGACTCGGTAAAGGTAGGATTCATAATATACAGTTTTCTCCAGATGGCAATCGTCTTGCAGTTGCAAGTTCAATAGGAATATGGCTATATGATACAACAACCTATCAAGAACTTGCTCTACTAACAGGACATACATCTTATGTCTTGAGTGTAAGTTTCAACCCTGATGGTAAAACACTTGCAAGTGGGAGTAGGGACAAAACAATCCGTTTGTGGAATGCTGACACAGACGATCACCTGAAAACACTCACAGGGCATACAGATAGTGTTAACTGTGTTGCATTCAGTCCGGATGGAAAAATACTCGCGAGTGCAAGTTCGGACAAAACAATCCGCTTGTGGGATATTGCCACAGGCGCTCATCTGAAAACACTCACAGGACATGATTCTACGGTTACCAGCGTATCATTTAACCCAAATTATCGGACGCTGGCGAGTGCAAGTTTTAAAGAAGTCCGTTTATGGAATGCTACCACAGGCACACATATACAAACGCTCACAGAACATACAGATAGTGTCAATTGCGTTTCATTCAGTCCGGATGGAACAAAACTTGTTAGCGCTGGGGGTGGTAACAATAATATCTATCTATGGGATGGTCGCACAGGTACACACTTGAGGACACTTACGAGGCACACTTCTGAAGTTAAATGTATTTCGTTCAGCCCGGATGGGGAGCTGTTTACGAGTGGGGATATAGATAAGAACGTCTGTCTGTGGGATGGTCGCACGGGCGAATACATTCAAACACTGTCTGGACATACAGATAGTATCAGAAGTGTATGTTTCAGTCCGGATGGAAAAACGCTCATAAGTGGGAGTTGGGATGATATCTTCTTTTATTGGGATGTTTTTACTGCCGAGCACCAGCAGAAGAAACTTACGGGACATACGTCTGCGGTTTATAGCGTTTCATTTAGCCCGGATGGAAAAACGCTCGCGAGTAATGGAAGGAATCACACAATCCGTTTGTGGGATGTGACAACTGCACATCACCTAAGGACCTTCACAGGACATACAAGTACTGTTAAAAGCGTCTGTTTTAGTCCGGATGGCAAGACACTCGCAAGCGGAAGTTCTGACGAGACTGTTCGCCTTTGGGATGTCAACACAGGAGTGGAGACGAAAATGCTTATGGGGCATGCGGACGCTGTCTTGAGCGTCTGTTTCAGTCCCGATGGCAAAACACTCGCAAGTGGTGGAGGTTGGGAGGACTGTACCCTCGTTTTGTGGGATGTGGATACTGGACAACACAAATACGCATTCTCAGAAAACGTGCGTCAGGTTTATAGCGTATGCTTCAGTCCCGATGGTAGCACAGTCGCAAGCGGTAAAGGTTATGGTCATGGTCTCCTCTATCTATGGGATGTAGATACTGGACAACACGCAAAAATTCTTACAAACAATAGAAGTTCTGTCTTGAGCGTCTGTTTCAGTCCGGATGGAGAGGCACTCGCTACTGGTACTGGGAGCGCAGATGGCACAATATATTTGTGGAATGTCAACACAAGACAACTGAAGAAGACAATAAAATGGCATCCTGATAATGTCAATACTTTATGCTTTAGCCCTAATGGAAAAATACTCGCGAGTGGGAGTAGTGATAAAACAGTTCGTCTGTGGGATGCAGCCACCGGAGAGTTGATAAAAATATTGAAAGGGCATACGTATTCTGTCCAAAGCGTCTGTTTCAGCCCGGATGGAAAAACGCTCGCGAGTGGGAGTTGGGATGGTACAGTATTGTTATGGGACCTGACTACAGACAAAGTAAAAAGGAGATTGATGCATTGAAAACCAAACTATTTTACACATTTTTAACACTACTTTTCTTTTTAACGCAATTTCTATTAAATACCTTAGCGCAAGACTACACGCAATTAAATCTACCAGAAGGCGCAAAAGCACGTCTTGGAAAAGGTGTCTTAAACGATATGCAGATTTCCCCAGATGGCACCAAGTTGGCAATAGCAAGTTCAATCGGGGTATGGCTATATGATGTTAATACCGGTGATGAAACTGCTCTTCTTTCAGGGCATACGGATGTCGTTAGGCATGTGGTATTTTCCCCAGATGGTAAGATGCTTGCCAGCGGTGCAAATGATAAGACTGTGCGACTGTGGGACGTTAAAACCGGTCAAAACTTGCAGACACTAACCACACCTGAAGGCTTGGTTAGTTCTTTGAAGTTCTTAAGGGATGGCAAAACACTTGTAGGTCAAAATTGGAAAGGGAGTGTCATCTTTTGGGATATCACCAACGGTCAGCAGTTAAAAACTAATTTCCCAAAACTACCTAAACTTAGTTCCAGGAAATATAAAGATTGGCAACTTGCAAGGGATGCTTTTACAGACCAAACCGATGACCTGATTTTTGCGGTTGGAAATAAGGATAGCACGATTAGTATACAAGATGGGCGTAACAGGTCCCAGATTAAAAAACTCATATCAAGTACTGATGATGGCATACTCTTGCCGATTCAATATCCTGTTCAATACCCGGGTAATCAAAAAATCCTAAAAGGACGCCCGTATATGAGATGGGTAAGTGCCTTGAATTTTGCCCCAGGTGGTAAAACGCTTGTGAGCAGATCTGACCATAGGCGCGCACGTTGGAACGGATGGGAAGGCACCGTGGGGCCGACTGAAATTTGGGATGTTGAGACAGGGGAACAACTTGCGGTCCTTCCGTGGGGTATAGACATTCAGTTTTCTGGAGACGGCAAAACCCTTGCCATTACTAAGAGCAGAGGTAGTGTGATATGGGATGTTGAAACACGTCGCGAAATTGCTACGTTCCCCAATTCGAAGACCGTCAGATTTTCTGGAGACGGCAAAACCCTCATTCTAATTGCCGAAGATAGTTACACGTTATGGGATATTGCTACACGCCGTGAAATCGCTAAAATTAACCAAGTTTTAGGTGAGTTTAGACCTTTTCCAAGTCGTTTCGTGTTATCAGAAGATGGAGCAATCTTTGCCACTGCAGATGAAAATGGCATAGTAAATATTTGGCACACACGGACCAACAAACCACTGCTTACTCTCACTACAGGTTATACAAAACCATTAACTGCCTTAGCATTTTCTCACGACGGTAAAACGCTGGCAAGTGGAGGTATAACTGGCAACATTCGGCTTTGGGATACAAATATTGGCAGCATACGCCTAACGCTTAAATCCAGTAAAAAAAGTATTGGTGATTTAGCTTTCACTGCAGATAATCAAACTCTTGTCAATGAGAGTGATGGAAACGTCTGTGCATGGAACGTGCAAACAGGAAAACAGGTGAATACCCACAAAGTAATCCCAGATGCGTTTTTGGGATGGTCCGGTAATTCATTTGATGATGGCACTTCAATTAGCCTTCGTAATGCATGTGTGTTTACTCCAAATGGTGAAAAATTAATTATTGAAACAAAAGATGGCATTACGATATGGGACGTTGCCAACACTGAACATTATAATACACTTACAAAGACTAAAAATTTTATTTTAGCAGTATCTTCTGACGGGAAATTGCTGGCAGATACCATAGGAAAATCCGTACGCTTGTGGGATACACAAACTGGTAAGCATTTCATGCTCAAAACGTCTAAAAGTTGGATAGATAGGTTTTTAAATTGGTTTAATAGAGACGAAATTTATGCCTTGGCGTTTTCTTATAATAGAAGAACTTTGGCGGTTGCAACAAAAAATAAGGAAATCCAGTTGTGGGACCTTACAACATATCAACTCATCAAAACTCTGAAAGCGCACAAACATATAGTTTGTCAGTTAGTATTTTCTCAAAATGGCACAGTGTTTGCAAGTGGGGATGCAGGCGGTAAAATTCATATATGGGAACTTCCCTCTGGTCGTCTCCTTATCACCTATGATGGCCATAATAGTTTTGTTCGCGCACTGGCGTTTGCCCCTGATGGAAAGACACTGGCAAGCATAAGCGGTAACGAGTATCGCAAAAACTTCGGTGGAACTATCTTCCTTTGGGACGTGCCATCTAAATAATAGTTTTTGAAACTAAACATATCTGCGCAGCACAAACCAGTTGACTAACAACCTAAATTCAGGTAAAGTGTTATAAAAAGACGTGGTGAAAAAAGATGAAACCGCTCCTAATATTCTGCTTAACAGTATTGCTAACCGGATGTGGATTGAAAAGCATTCCATATTCACAAAACACGGATACCTCTGAACCGAATGAAGCTGCACAATCCCATTACAATTGGGGTTTGACGTATGCCAAACAAGGTGATCTTGCACAAGCTGTCACTGAGTTCAAGTTGGCAATCCAGAATGAGCCAGGTTGGGCAATCCCTTATTTTAATCTCGGTGCAGTGTATGGGAATATGGGTGACGTTGAACAGGCTATCCGTGCGTGGGAACGTGCGACACAACTGGATACAGATTTTGCAAAGGCATATTATAACCTTGCTGTTGCGTATTCACTGCGAGCAGAAGAATCTTTAGAAGGTGGGTCGCAAGTTGGGGATATTGAAAAATCAATCGCATCTTTACGCGAGGCGATTCGGGTAGATAAGGAAGTGCTTTCCGCTGCAAAGATAGAACCTGCATTTGATAAAATTCGTGATCTACCAGAATATAAGGAGTTGGTCCAAGTCTCTGAACCGAAACAGTGACGCCTCACGTTATATCACATGGCAAGTTATACAAACCTTTCATCTGAAGAACTCGCGGACATAGTGTCACATTACGCAATCGGCACACCAGTTAAGTTTGAGGAAATTCCGGGTGGATTTGGAAATAGCAACTTTAAGTTGACAACAACAGATGGCACGTTTCTCCTAAAAATATGTGGTGAGAAGAACCCCAAAGAACTTCATAAGCAAATTATTTTCTTGGAACATCTTCGCCAGCATGCCTACCCGACAGTCTATCCAATTTTACAGAAAAATGGTGATGCGCTCAATCTAACTTCGAACTACCGTGTGATGCTCTATCCGTTTTTGGATGGACAAACACCACAGCCTTCGCGACGCGTGTTAGCACAGATTGGTGAAGCGTTAGCAGAGTTACATCGCATTCCACCACTCGCGAAACTCCCATGTTTTCCGATGGGGATTACACAAATAACACCTTTTCTTGAAGATGTCCAAAACACACGATTTGCCACACATCCGTTTGTAATATGGTTAAAATCGGAACTTGAATGGATCAAACCTGAATTAGACAAACCCTTGCCTATAGGACTTTTGCATGGAGATCTGTTTTTAGACAACACCCTTTTTGATGGCGACCAGATGGTAGCAATTCTTGATTTTGAGGAGGGATGTCATGATACTTTGCTAATTGATGTCGGAATGACGATTATTGGGTGTTGTTACACACCAGAACATCAGTTGGATATTACTTTGGTACACAGTTTCTTGGATGCTTACAATGCATCACGTCCCTTGACGGATGACGAATGGGACAGCTTGGATAGTTTTGTTTACTATGCAGCGCTTGCGATAGCGTTCTGGCGGTTTAGGCAATTTAATATCCGCCATCCAGATACACATCGCGCCGAGACGTATCACGAGATGATTACCCGCAGCGCTAATTGGGAGTCAATAGATCAGTAATTACTTGACGAATTCTTAAATTAAATTGCGAAACATTAATATACACTTTACACCTATAAAGAAATGTCTTTAGTAAACCTACAACACGTCACCAAATCATACGATCCAGACTTAATTTTGGATGATATATCAACCACAATTGTCCACGGAGACAGAATTGGACTAATTGGCCGTAACGGATCTGGAAAAACAACGTTACTTAAAATTATAGGTGGTATACTGACTGATTTTAAAGGGGATGTCGTTTTAGCCAAAGGGCTGCGCATTGGATATCTAAGCCAAGAACCTGAGTTGGAACGGGGCTGCACGTTACGACAGGAAATGCTCACGGTTTTTGAAGAACGGCTTACCCTTGAAGATAAAATGCTCAGGCTTGCAGAGGAGATGGAGACTCAAGAGACTTCACATCTCCTACAGCAGTACGCCCGTATTCATGAACAGCATGAGCGCCTCGGTGGCTACGACTATGAACACCGGATAAATCGCGTACTCGGTGGATTAGGTTTTAGTAAACAAGACTCCAATTTATCGGTCCGTGTCCTGAGCGGCGGTCAAAAAAGTAGGGCAACTTTAGCGAAGCTGCTGCTTGAAGAACCTGATCTCTTACTCCTTGACGAACCGACGAATCACCTTGATATTAACGGAATTGAATGGCTGGAAAATTATCTTAATACCGAATATAAAGGTGCTGTTCTTGTTGTATCTCACGACAGGTATTTTTTAGATAAGGTCGTCCGTAAGGTATGGGAGTTGGATGAACATAAGATAAACATTTGTCGCGGGAATTATTCAAAATCCTGTGAAATGAAAGCAATTGAGCGATTAGTTGGCGAAAGAGCATTCAAAGAACAGCAAATGTTTATTGCAAATGAAGAAAAATTCATTGAACGCAATATAGCTGGACAACGAACCCGTGAGGCACAAGGAAGACGTAAAAGGTTGGAGCGGTTGGAAAGAGTCGAAAAACCGAAAACCGATGCGCCGACATTAAAACTCAACTTTTCACCCGATGCACGTGAGGGAGATGACATCCTGCGATGTCAGGATGTTAGTAAACAATTTGGCGATAAGGTGTTATTCACAGACCTGAATTTTGAGGTGTATCGCGGTGATATAATTGGGGTTTTTGGACCAAACGGCACCGGAAAAACAACATTTTTTCGTATGATTTTGGGAGAAGAACAACCGACACAAGGCACCCTATGGGTCGGTCCCAATCTTAAGCTTGGATATTATACACAAGAATTAGAAGGTCTTAATTTAGATAAAGAAATAATTGAAGAGATTTGGGAACTTTGTCCTCAACTGACACAGACGGAAGTCCGTAGTTATTTAGCAAAATTACTCTTTCGTGGGAATGATGTGTTTAAACAGATTGGGAACTTGAGTGGTGGAGAACAAAGCCGTGTTCAACTGGCGAAGTTGCTATTGAAAAATGCAAATGTTCTTTTACTTGATGAACCGACAAACCATCTGGACATTCCAGCACGCGAGGCACTTGAAAAGGCACTTGCTGAATATCCAGCAACGATGTTCATTATTTCGCATGACCGTTATCTTCTGAATAGCTTAGCGACCAAACTGTTAATTTTTGATGCCACGAAAGAGGAGACAAAAACCCGTTTTTTTGAAGGTACTTACGCCAAATATGAAGCAGAACAACAGAAGCAAGTTGTTGATACAGAACAGGAACACGGAGAAAATCAACAGCAACATAAAAATGTCCAAGATGATACCACAACGAAACGGACTAAGTCGAAATCCAAACGAAAACGAAAAATGAAGGCACAACGTTTGGTCGGAAGCAATTAAATTATCGGTAATTTCCAATAAAATCCTCTATTTTACAACTTTTATTTGACATTCACGGGAAATTAATATATAATTTATGTCGTATACGACGGAATATACCTCTAACATAGGACGTATTTAGAAATGTCAGAAAACCCGGAGTTTAATCAAGAGATTGATGTTGTGATGCGTGTGATGCGTCATGCACAAGCAGCAGTCAAATCCAGGTTTATTCAAGAAGTAGTCCCCAGTCGTCTAACAATTGTACAGTTTAACGCCTTACAACACCTTCACTGGTATGGTCGCGATTCTGGCATGTACGTCAGTGAATTAGGTGACCATTTAGGTCTTGCTCATAATACGGTATCAGGTTTAGTTAGTCGTCTTGAGAAGCATGGTTGGGTTGTCCGTCGTAAATGTGAAGAAGATCGGAGACGTGCGCGTATTCAACTGACGCCACAATCAGAGGAACTTTTCCGTGAACGAGTGAAACATGCGACAGACTTTTGGCAGAATACTTTTGGTCAACTTTCCCTTGAAGAACGTGAAAACCTGATTGAAAGCCTAAAAAAGTTGAAACAGGTGATGGCAAAACCAGTATGGCCAAGTTATGCACAGTTACATCCACGCGATGCTGACCATTTGCGGGAAAAATTTGAAACAGAACTTGACGAACTTGCACAAGCAAAACTAAAACTTGTCGGGATTCGGTTGATTCTTGCACAAATCGCTGAAAGTCGGAATGAGCACGAACTTGCAGCGTACCTGAACCAGGCCGCCTCTGAAGAGATCAAACATACAAACCAATTGTTCGCCCTACTCGGTCATGGTGAAAATTTTGATAGACTTCTCTCTGCACTTGTTGATGAAGACAAAGTGGTTTATGAGGAGTTATTAGCGTTGCTTGATGATGCTCCATGTGAAGAAGAGGATGAGGAATTAGTCCTCCTCCAACAAATGCTTCAAGATAGCCATAGATATAAACGATGGTTTCGCAGTGTCCATAAACAAAAAAATCGGTGATTTCTATTCTATCAATGGCCTCCTGAGTTTCAGGTGCGGTCAATGACAATTAAGAGGAGAACATGCAGTCCCAAAGTCCTGAAAGTATCCCTCCAGCTTGTAATGATGATGCCCAACTGATTGAGCAATTTCAGAGTGGCGACACAACAGTATTTGATACGCTGTTTACTCGCTACCAGAAACGTACTTATCGGTTAGTTCTGCGTTTTGTTCCTAATCATGAAGATGCCCTTGATATTACGCAAGATGCGTTTATTCGCGCTTACCAAGGGTTAGGCGATTTTAAGAGTCAATGTCAGTTCTATAGTTGGCTTTACCGAATTACAGTCAATCTCTGCATTGATTTTTTACGGAAAAAAGCACGCTCGGAAGTCATGGTATATGAATCCGATGAATCTGACGAATTGCCGATGGCTAATTTTCCGGATTTACGGTCAGATTCCCCCGCTAAGGCTGCCGAGAATAAAGAACTCAGAGTCCAAATTCGGAAAGCGATTCGTCAGTTGCCGCCGAAGCAACGACAAATTTTTATCCTGCGTCACTGGGATGGATTATCCCTCAAAGATATAGCGACTGAGGTCGGCAGATCGGATGGAACGGTCAAAGCGCACTTGTTCCATGCACATCGTAATCTCCGCAAACATCTGCGTTCTTACCTGAAGGAATCAGATGTTTAAATATTAGGGGAAAAGAACATTATGTCCCTATTCTTCTAACCTTCCATGTTAACCCAAAGGCATGGATGGTTAGAAGAAATCCGCCCTCTTTTTCCTCCTTGAATTTTTAGTGTTTTACTGTCCAAATTCTAAACCACAACTGTTATTATTTGGACAGTTGAATCTTCTATCACAAGCAAGAATCCCAATTGTTTCACAATCTCGGCATTGGCACGAAATTTGCTTTCCTTATAACAGATATTTCTGAGAACCCAATTATAAGAACTTGCAATTCTCAATAGTCATTTTCAAGGAGATAAAAGTGAAACATATTCATACTGTGTTTGGAATAACATTACTATTCAGTCTACTCCTGCTTACCACAAACGTTTGGGGAGTTTCGTATATTTCCTTCTATTCTAACCGTTCAGGAAATAGGGACATCTACATTATTGATACGAACGGCGAGAACCTTCGCAACCTAACAAATCATCCTGCAAGCGATTGTTGCGCAACATGGGCGCCAGATGGACGTTCTTTCGCTTTTATGTCAAGACGGGATGGAAAAGGTAATATCTATATCATGAAAGTTGGGGAAACTGAAGCGCGCCGATTGACAAATCATCCAGAGGAAGATACGGCTCCTGCTTGGTCACCTGATGGCAAATGGATTGCTTTTCGATCCAATAGAACAGGGGAAAGTCATATCTACAAAATAGATGTCAATGGTAAGAATCTACAGAGACTCACTAACCAAGGAAATAATTACACCCCAGCATGGTCTCCGGACGGGCAATTAATTGCTTTCCGTTCCGATCAGAATGAATGGGGTGATGTCTATGTGATGGATTCAGATGGAAAACGTATCAGACACATTAGAAACCAACATGGCGGTGGGTCTCGATCTCCTGCGTGGTCCCCTGATGGACAACAAATTGCCTTTGATATTGCCAGACAGGGAAACGGAATTTTCATTATGGATGTAGATGGAGGAAACTCCCGCCGCATGTCACCACCTTTGAATTGGAGCTACAATCCTGCCTGGTCGCCTGATGGTAAGTGGATTGCCTACGATGCGGAAATTGAAAATCCTTGGGGAAATCCGAATGTAGCTTTAAATATTTATATTGTTTCTGTCAAGAGTGGAAAACGCCTGCAAATCACACACGATCCGGGGCAAAATGGTGAGACTGCATGGG
Source organism: Candidatus Poribacteria bacterium (assembly GCA_965219695.1). Lineage (GTDB taxonomy): Bacteria > Poribacteria > WGA-4E > WGA-4E > WGA-3G > MSPOR6. The sequence goes on from CBDCOJ010000032.1 coordinate 746,967, forward strand.
TCCCTGAAGGTTTTTTCTCAGTTTCTCCTACTACAAACACCAAAACAACACTTTGGGGTAGATTGAAGCAAACTGGACGTGCAACGCGATGAGGAGATTTCAGCGTTGTATTCATACAAATACGTTGTAATCATGTAATACTATTTCTAAATGATGATTTTCATTAGACATTATTAATGATTTAATCGGAAGTGTCTGATAACGCCAAGACCGAAATATAGGCAAAAGCGAATGAGTTGTAGGTCGGGTAGAGCGGAGCGAAACCCATAAATCAACGCTGTGAATGCGCTGTTGGCATTCAGCCAAATCAACGCCACATGCCTGTTGGCATCTGTCGGGTGTCAACTTAAGGCATCTTCGATTGCATAAACCTTCTTCAGTCCCGTAGGGACGCAATGTTTATAGATATACGTCATGAAAACCTCTTTAGTCCCGTAGGGACGATATGTTTGTCTAATGTCATTGTTCTACACATATCGTCCCCGACAAATACCATACGCGTATTTGGCGTTGATTCACGGGACTAAAGAAACCTTGTTTAACCGTGATTCTATAAACATATCGTCCCTACGGGACTGAATATAAGACAGTCTCAATCTCCATGCCGATTCAGAGGTATTCACAATAACTCATACATTTTCTTAAGTTGACACCCATGGGTAGAGCGGAGCGAAACCCGCTGAATACCAAACGCGTATTCAGCGTTGATTTGGACATGTTAGGACTAAAACTCGTAATCAAATTGAAAGTTATCTTGCCGTTGGAGCTGCGTTGATTTGGACATGTTAGGACTAAAACACTATTTTCAAAACTTGCTTGAGCCGTTCCTGCGATTTCCTTGTGAACCTACAAGGTTTGCCTTGAAACCTTGATATTGTCGGGTTTCGCTCCGCTCTACCCGACCTACGAAATTCTGCATGATTCAGCGTTGATTTGGACCTACGAACTGCTACCGATACGATTTAGTCATCAAGTAATTTTGCGAGTCGTGCGTATGCTATGGTGATCTCCTTCTTCACCTCAGCAATATCAGCATTGAGACCGTCTATCTCTGCCTCAAGCAGCTGAATTGTATAAGCCACAGAGTTATATTCAGACTCTCGCTCAGTGCGATATTTCTCTAAATCCGCAATCACGGCTAACCAGTCTGCGCGTTCTGCTTCGTTATCAGCGGCCGCCAGCTCCGCTTTGGCACTGGCAATATACATATCCACATTGGTGATTGTGTCCGCAATATAAGAAAGGTTACGTCTCGCTGTCTCAATATCCGACTGCTTTGAAGCAACGGATTGCTCCAAACGCGTCAACTTTTGTTCCAAATATGCAATTTCGTCAAGTAACGCCTCTATTTCCGTATCGTTTGCGTTGGCAATGTTGGTGAGAGTCGCACCCAGAAAGAGTGCGATTAACAAAAAAAGAGTACACGCTGTCCAGCGTTTCATGATATAATACCCCTATGGTTTTGTCGCGATAAAACGTTATCGCGACAGGATTTAAAAAGATGTTGCAGTCGGCAGGTCGGTTGATGCCCCCTGCTGACTGCGGCAGCTTAGATTTAAAAGATGCTGCAGTCGGTAGGTTGGTTGACGCCCCCTGCCGGCTGTAGCAGTTTAGATAAGATTGATTATTTTTTGTCAAGTTGCAGCTGTTCTATCACAGCATCCGCAAAGTCTTTGTCAAAGTTAGCGGTGACCAACTCACGCGCCAGTTTGCTTTTTTGTGCCTGCGTTGCATTCGGTATCTCGGAGACAACTTTGCGTATCTTTGACACCACTTCTCTTTGCATCTCGGATGTGCGAGATTTCAGATTTTCTCGTTCCTGCGGAGTTAGGAAATACTCATCTATTTCCTGTGGGGTAAAATACTGCGATATTACCACATCAAAGTATTTCGCATCTAAATCAGCACGCCATGATTTCAACGAAGTTTGTGCCAAAGACAACGACTTGACCGGATCATAAAGGGGGGCTGAAGTTGACACGGGATTTTCGCTTTGTGGGCGGATTGCAGGTTCAGCTGTTATAGAAGATGCGGGAGGCGCCGCATCTTCTATAGCATTGGTGTCCTGCCCCATCTTTCTCTGCTGTAACGCATCATAATTTAAATCCCACGAGATGATATTGATTTTCCCGTCTATTTCCTCAACCTCAAAATGAGCAATCGGTTTCAATATTTCTATCATCTCACGTGTCCAAAGATCAAGTCTCTTTAGCGACGCTTCTGTTTTACGACGTCCTTCTTCAAATTCTTTCTGACGCCGCGGAGTATCCGCTTCCCATTCCTGATACCTCTTGAGTGTGGCGACATGATTACGGTGCCATTCTACCTGCTCTCCATTTGCCTCCATTTCAGATATTAACGACTCCCATTCCTCTATGTGCTCTTGATAGTATTTAACCCGCTCTTCGGGAGTCATTTTCAAGAACGCTGCTCCTGCTTCTTCCCCAGCTTTCTTTGCGGCTTCAAATATTCCCTTTAATTCCGATTGGGCTTCAAGGTAAATCTTGTTTGCCTCTTCCTGAGTCATACCTTCAGGTAAATTCGATTGGGCTTCAAGGTAAATCTTGTTTGCCTCTTCCTGAGTCATACCTTCAGGTATAAACAAAGGGGGTGTCTGATCAGACGACACAGACTCATGAACTGCGGATTTCGGTAGAGCAGAATGCTGCCCCTCTTTTTTTAAAGAAAATACAAAAAATAAAGAAGAAAGTAGGAGAACAGAAACCACAATAACGCAGATTTTGGATTTCATCTTGTTATTCCTCCTCAAAATTATTCACTCTCAAAAATGATTGATGGGGGCGGATTTGCTTCTATATATGCATCAAAATCAAACCCCTCAGTGTTAGTCGCAGCAATGAACGCTGTCATATAGGCGCGCACAGTAGGATATTGGGCATCTATTTCCTCTTGCCTTTCACGTTTGGCTTTAAGCTCTTTGTTTTTAGCTTCAAGCTCTTTTTCAAGATTCTCAATCTCCGTATGCAAAGAAAGAACCTCTCTTGAAAGCGTTGAAATTTCATGTTCAATATAAGGTCCCGTTACAGATAAAGTATGCCGTTTGTTTCTAAGGTCTGTCCTTGCCGCTTTTTCTGCTTTCTTACATGCCTTTACTTCCGCTTTGGCAGCTTCTAAATCTTTCCTATCCTGTGCAAGTTCGGCTTTAGCTTCCTGCCAGTCCGCGTGAAGCTGAGCCTCAGTAGCACAGGCGCTATCAGGACAGTTATAGCAACCGCTTCTATATTTATGGGTAAACCACGCAAGATAAGCATTATTTTCATTCGTGGCAGAGGTTTCAACAGCGTCCTCGGCAAAGGTTTTATTGGCTTCCGCAGTGGATGTTGCGCTCTCAGCAGCTGATAACGCTTTTTCTGCGTCCTTTACCTCCAGCTTCATCCTACTCAGTGAGGCATGATATGATAATAGTCCCGCACTTTTATTTTCATGGATAGATTTTTTTTGAGGAATATCAATATCAAGCTCTGCAACTCTATCTTCAAGACTCTTTATCTGCCCAGCAACGGTTGAAGCCAACTCTCTGGCGTTTAAAAACAGGTCTAATGCATCATAGAGTTCTTTCCACGTGAGGGCATGAACAAAGGTTGCGATGCATAAGAATACAATGAATATCGAAACAAAGATATTTCGTTTTTCGATCTGTTGTTGAATATAGAACACTATTCAATCTCCTTTTGGATTTGGGTAAATGTCTGTAACATTCATCTACACGCTATTTTCGTATAGAGGTCATTCAGATTTTGACAGACCCTAAAGGAGATGTTGGCAGGATAAAGTGAAAAGTTGCTGTCAACTGTTCCCTTTCGGGCTCGCTGGTTTCCATAATTCCATAGCAGCAAATTTAAGTCTGTGCTAAAATGAAAACCAGCCCTGTCATAGTCGCGATATGGCATGGCTACGCGCTGATTGTGCTTTTGTGGTTATTAGCACTCTCGGCGCGCCCCCACTCGGGGGTGAACGTGCCCAGGTGTAACACACGCTTTCCGTGCATTCCTAACACCTCATTGTAAAGTCTACTCAACTTTACAAAAATGTCCACTACTTTTCAAGTAATTTCTGACATTTTTCAGTATTGTACCACATTTACGTTTTTAATGCAACATTTTTTTACTTTTTGGACAGGAATATTTATGGTGAATTATTGAAATAATTATACACCTCACTTGTAGGAGGGATCTCCGAATCGCGACCAAAACCATTCGTAGTCGGGAATCGGAGTTCCCTCCTACAAGTGAATAATGTCTAATTAATTCTAAAACCTACCATAGTTTTAGGCATTTTATCTGTTTTAGCCGAACAGTCGCGACCAGGAGGTCGCTCCTACAGAAGAAGGATACAGGACAAATTAACGTAAATATAGAGAACTAAATAACCCTGGCTTTTTGGGTGTGTAAAGTTTTTGGCCTGAATACTTTTTCTCTTATTGGAGGGCTTACAAGGTTTCCCTCCAACAAGAAAGATGACATGGTTAATGCCAATTTACACACTCGTAGGGTTATGTCCTTGCTAAATGACATAATTCTGATTATCCTTTCTACAACAACACATCCCTTGTAGACGCAACACTGTTGATATGGTATATTATGGTGTAGATACAGAATTGGACATTGAACTTACAAAGCACTTCAGGAGGTAGGAAAGGATATACAATGGCAATACATCATTTTGAACCGACTGTCTACCACACAGCAATAGGTGCACATGAACCGGTGCTCCATATCAGTAGTGGTGACACTGTCTTTACAACAACCGTAGATAACGCGGGCTATGATGCCACTGATACACAGGTAACACCAGGTGGTAATCCGCAAACAGGTCCCTTCTATATTGAAACAGCGGAACCAGGAGATACGCTTTCAGTGCATTTTGACAAACTTTTACCGAATCGTAAAACCGGGAGAACCGCGACGGTAGTTGCACCGAATGTGCTTGATCCGCATTACGTTGCGTCCGAAATGCCAGAAAGTGAACGTGCTGAATGGCATGTTGATGTAGACGCATGGACAGCCACCTTAATATCACCTGAGACACAGTTAGGTAGACTTACACTACCACTTGAGCCAATGGTCGGATGTTTTGGTGTCGCGCCCCCGCGCGGGCAAGCCATTTCTACGGCGACTTCCTCTACACACGGTGGAAATATGGACTATCGTGGGTTTAAGGAGGGTGTTACCATCTATCTTCCTGTTTTTGTACCAGGTGCGCTCTTTCATCTTGGCGATGGTCATGCGGTGCAAGGTGACGGTGAAATTGTCGGGACCGGTATTGAAATCTCTTTTGATGTCCAATTCACTGTTGAGGTAATCAAGGAAAAATCTATCAATTGGCCCCGTGCCGAAAACGAAGAATATATCCTCACAGCAGGCAATGCACGTCCGCTGGATCAAGCAGTACAGCACGCAACGACAGAACTGCTTCGATGGTTGAGTGAACTCGGTTTGGAGAAACGTGCTTCGCATATTTTGTTAGGGCAAACGGTTGAATACGATATAGGTAACGTGTTTGATCCAGCGTATACAATGGTGTGTAAAGTTAAGAAGTCAATATTACGAGACATAGGGATTTGGCAATAAGGTAGATATACCGTGTTCAGGCACTGTTCAGGATTTGTTCATATCTAATTCCGCCATGGTTCTGAGATTCAGCAATGGTGTCATCACACCGCCAGAAGCAGGTAGGACAACACCCGTATCGTATAACCGCATCGCAGCAACAGTCGCTTGTGCCACATCTTCTGGTGTGCCGGGACGCACCATAAAGATATATCCCTTCTCCGCTGCCTCTTCATAATCAGGAATACGGACACGTGACAGGTCAGTATCAATGACACCCGCAGCGATACCGTTTACCTTAATGCCATGCATCGCTAACCTCCCCGCATAAGCCCGCATGCTCATCTCTAATCCTGCTTTTGAAATACAGTAGGCGGTACGGTTATCTGATGCCATCGTATCCGAAATGGAAAGTGTGTAGATAATACATCCGCGAATCTCATTTTCCACCATGTAATTTGCGACGCGTTGCGTAAGAAAATGCGGTGCTTTGAGATTTGTGTTCAGCAATAGATCAAACTGCTCTGGTGTTTCCTCAAGGATGTCAGCAATGCGGGTGATGCCTGCGTTGTTAATAAGGATATTTACTTTCCCGAACGCATCGTGTGCAGTTTCAAGCAGTTTCGTATGTACGTCTAAGTCGCTGATGTCTGCTTGGATAATGACTGCTTTTCTACCGAGTGCCTCTACTTCGTGCTGCACTGCTTCGGCGGCATCACGATTCTGATTATAGTTGATGAGAACATCAGCACCTTGACGTGCTAATTCAATAGCGATTGCCCGTCCAATCCCACGACTGGAGCCTGTTACGATTGCGGCACTATCTTCAAATGAAACATCTGTCGCAAAAAAACCGAGGTCTGTGTGTGTTGACATGTTGTTTTGTTCCTTTCAATCATCATTACGCTGCGCAAGAGAATCGGTAAAAGCATTGAGATCGTCAGAGAAACTCTGAAACAGTTTTTCAATGCCCTTTGCCTGCTCCTCCGTATTTTCATAAATTAGTTCGTCAGCATAGATATTATTTACTTTGTGTCGAAATTCTAAGAGCGCTGCTAAAAGCAAAAAAGTCTCCTGCGAAATTACAGATGGTCTCTCTGGACGATGTTTTGTCATCTGTTCAAGTAGGTTTTTATGCCGCCGACTTCCACGCGACAGATGTGCGTCCACTTCGTTGGCAATCCGTTCAAAGATTCGCTCTATCCCGCGATAAACATCGGCAAGTTTATTAGCAATTGTTTCCTCTATATATTGTTGGTAGTTAGTAGGTACTACCTTAATATCTTCCAGAGCTTTAACAATTGCGTCAACAGTAGTTTCAATTTTTGCGTGTTCATCGTTGATACGCTGAGTGAGTTTTTTTCGATTCATTTCGTAAATTTCTTCTTCCACAATAGGAAAAACTTGGCGTTGTAGATGTTCATAAAGTGTTTTCCATAATGTAGGTTGTTCGCCTTTTTTTATAGGAATTGCTTGCTGCTGAATTCTTTCTTGGAAAATTCCTTTGGTTATATCAAAATTAATCAGATCTATTTTGAATCCCGTATCAATGCCCTTAACTTTCCAGTATGCAGTTGAATGTGTCTTATCAGAGAGTCCCCAGACAGCAATATCAATATCTGATGACTTTGTAAAACTAATCGGTTCTGCAAGCGACCCAAAGACAGCAACCTGTGTTGCACTGAACTCGTCATAGAGGAGTGTTGCGATCTCATAAACGACCTGCCATGCGCGTTCCAATAGCGTTTCATCAACGCTTCGGCTTTTCCATCGGCGTTCAAGATGCTTCCTGCAGGATGCAAGTTGTTCTGATGACATCTCTTTAGTTGTTTGCGGTGTGTTTGTGGTCTGTTGCATTTCAGACATCCTGATGTTGTGCAAGAGAATCAGTGAAGACATTAAAATCCTGCGAAACTGCCGCAAACAATTCATGGATTGTTTCTGCCTGCACTAATGTATTATCGTACTTCAATTCCCTCCCATAAATGTTGGTAACTTTGTGGCGAAACTCTAAAAGTTTTCCTAATTGGAGAAATGTATTCTCAGAGATCACAGGTTGTCTTTCAGGGCGTTGTTTTGTCATCTGTTCAAGTAGGTTTTTATGCCATCTACTCCCTCTCGGTAAGTGTCCATCAACTTCGTTGGCAATTCGCTCAAAAATCCGTTCAATCCCACTATAGATATCGGCAAGGTCTGTTGCAATCGTATTTTCGATGAATTCTGTGACATCAGAGGGAACAACTTTAATTATTTCTAACCCTCTCCGTATTCTTGCAAGTATATCTTCAATCTTGGCAAGTTCATCGTTGATACGTTGGGTAAGTTTTTTTCTGTTCATTTCGTAAATTTCTTCTTCTACAGTAGGGAAAACTTGACGTTGTAGATGTTCATAAAGTGTTTTCCATAATGTGGGTTGTTCACCTTTTTTTATAGGGATCACTTGCTGTTGGACTCTTTCGCGGAAAAGTCCTTTGGTTATATCAAAATTAATCAGGTCTATTTTGAATCCCGTATCAATGCCCTTGATTTTCCAGTATGCATCTGAATGTGTCTTATCAGAGAGACCCCACACCGCAATATCAATATCCGATGATTTTGAGAAACCGATTGGTTCTGCAAGCGACCCGAAAACAGCGACTTGTGTTGCACTGAACTCGTCATAGAGAAGTGTTGCGATCTCATAAACGACCTGCCATGCGCGTTCCAATAGCGTTTCATCAACGCTTCGGCTTTTCCATCGGCGTTCAAGTTGCTTCCTGCAAGATGCAAGTTGTTCTGGTGTCATCTGATTTAATTTCGGCATCACGATACTCCTTGTAATTCCAACGTTTCACTCAGATGGCAGGCAACCTTTACACTTGGTGTAATCTCGCGAAGTTCTGGTGTTTCCTGTTTACAAATATCTGTTGCATAGTGGCAGCGTGGGTGAAAATAACATCCTGTCGGTGGTTGAGACGGATCAGGCACATCTCCTTCAAGATGAATTAGTTCACGCTTACGTTGTGCATTCGGATCCGGCAACGGCACTGCGGATATCAACGCCTCTGTATAAGGGTGTTTTGGTGATTGATAGAGTGTTTTTGCATCACTAATCTCAACAATCTTACCAAGGTACATCACTGCCACACGATCACTGATATGCTTAACAACGCTCAAATCATGTGCGATAAAGATATAGGAAAGTTGGAATTTCTCCCGCAATTCTGCCAGAAGGTTGAGAATTTGCGCTTGCACGGAGACATCAAGTGCCGACACAGGTTCATCTGCTACTATCAATTCCGGGTTTAGTGCTAATGCGCGCGCAATGCCAATCCGTTGCCGCTGACCACCGCTGAAGGCGTGTGGATAACGCCGCATATCCTGCGATTTCAATCCGACAGATTCCAGCAGTTCAACAATCCGTGCCTGAAGTTCACTTCTTTTGACAGAGCGATTAACGCGTAGCGGCTCACCAACAATATCTCCCACCGTTTTTCGTGGGTTAAGGGATGACTGTGGGTCTTGGAAAACCATCTGGATACGCTGACGAAAAGGACGCACCTGTTGAGATGTTAACTTTGCTAAATCAACTTGCTCTTCACCAAAAGTGAAACTACCATCCGTAGGTGAAATTAAACGGAGGAGACATCGGCTTGCAGTAGTCTTTCCACAACCACTTTCGCCGACCAAACCGAGTGTTTCGCCACGTTCTACATCAAAACTAATGCCGTCCACCGCTTTCACATGCCCGATTGTCCGTCGGAGTATCCCTTTCCGTATCGGAAAGTATTTTCGTAAGTCTTTGACCTCAAGCAGTTTCGACATCGGTTTTTTCCTCACAAAGCCAACATCTCACAACGTGCTTTCCGTTTCCATTAATGATATTTTTTGAAGTATCAATTGTACTAAATTCAGGCATTTGTTCACAAATCGACATTCGTTCGGTACATCGTGGTTGAAACGAACATCCGATGGGGAGTGCTAACGGGTGCGGCACCGTTCCGGGGATAGAAGGCAGCGTTTTTTGCTGGCTACTGCCGAGTGTTGGAATGGAGTTGAGCAAGCCGCGCGTGTAGGGATGCAAAGGATTATAAAATATATCATCAACGCTTCCTTTTTCAACAACACGCCCGGCATACATAACAACTACCTCATCCGCCATGTCGGCAATAACGCCTAAGTCGTGTGTAATTAGCATAATTGCCATTCCAATTTCCGCTTGTAACTCCTGCATAAGTGTAAGTACTTGTGCCTGAATCGTGACGTCAAGTGCTGTAGTTGGTTCATCTGCAATAAGAAGCGCGGGGGCACAACAGAGTGCCATCGCAATCATCACGCGTTGCCGCATGCCCCCAGAAAGTTGGTGTGGATATTCGTCAATACGTTGTTCAGGTGCGGGGATACCGACGCGTACAAGCATCTCAATAGTGCGCTCACGGGCCCATTTAGGTGTTGTTTGTAAACCGAAATTTGCAAGAGACGGGCGTTCACGTTCCTGATGTAATACAATTGCCTCAGCGATTTGGTCTCCGACAGTATAGACAGGATTAAGCGATGTCATTGGTTCTTGAAAGATGATAGCGATTTCGTTGCCACGAATCTGACGCATCAACTCGCTTCTCGGTGATACTTGTGCTATATCCAGTGGTTCACCCGTGTCATCACGGCAGAATAGAATCTCGCCTGCTTCAATCCTGCCCGGATTCGGCACAAGCTGGAGAAGAGAAAGTCCTGTGATACTTTTTCCACAGCCACTTTCTCCGACAATGCCAACCGTTTTGCCGCGTTCAATCGAAAAACTGACGTCATTTACAGCATTTACAACGCCACCGTCTATCGGAAATACTGTTTTCAAATTAGAAACTTTAAGTAGAGGTTGTGTCAATTTGTTATCCGATATTGCAATTATGATTCTGTAAATATTTGTATATATTTTACCGCAAAATGGATTATGGGGCAATCTTTTTTAGGTAGAATGTAGGGTTATTCAGTTTTAAGAGTTTACCGTTATTGAGGTTTACTAAAAGTTAATATCCAAGGGCGGTAGGTGCGGTTTCCTAACCGCACCGCATCCTACAAGGAAAGCCAATAGAAGGTTTTTGCTCTAAATTCGGTGCGGTTAGAAACCGCAGCTACCGTTCTGGGGTATATAGCCGATGTTAGAAATTCGTCCGAAAAACCAAAAACTAAATAACCCTGAGTAGAATGTGCTTTGCTGGCATAGAGGCTCAACAGTCCTATCCAGCCAGTCTTTCAAAATAAAAAAGAGGCACAACAAATTGTGCCTCTTACTTGTGACTACCTTTATAAATTTGAAATATCAGATAAATACACTTCCTCCTATAGATTTGTTTTGATGTCGCTCCAAAATAGGGCGAGTTTGTTACTTACAGTCTTCGCAAAATGCACATCAACGGTTTTTGTGGCATTGTTAATAGCGTGAGTGTGCCACAATTCTGATGTCTTAATGCCGACGAATTGGTTGGAAAAATCCACGCGATTTTCACTTGATATTTGGGTAGAATGTTTTTCATCAGTTTTAATATTCTTGTCCTTCAACGACGCCCAAGGTGATGGAGCAATTCGCACGTATTGGAGTCGTGTTTCTTCCATTGCAGTTAAACCAAAATCCTGTTCTGGTTTGACTGCCTGCTTTGGGGCACCTGAAAAGAAGGCAAGTTTAACGAAGAAGACTGATGCGATTAGATAGCAAAGCATCGCGGCATAATTTACAATCTGTGGAGAAAACTTTAACTTCATCTTACCGAAAAGCCAAGAGATAGGAGCCGCGAAGAAGGCAGTTTGACTCCGCTTATGGGTTTCCCGGATCTGGTGTTGGATATTTCCGAGCAGTTCAGGGGGCGGTTGCGGCGCTTCAAGGTTGCCGAGCACTGTTGCGGTATGCCATAATCCTTCATATTCGACTTGGCACGCCTTGCAACCGCGCAGATGTTGTAAAAATTCGCGCCGTTCTGTCCCTTTCAAGGGGGAATCTTCACGATGTAAAACTAAGTTTTCACGAGTCTGTTCACAATTCATTTAACAATCCTCGCTTTTAGTGGGTTAAGTATTGGCTCAAGGAGCAACCAAAATTTTTAAAAGTAGTATTTTTCCAATTTCGGTTTGAGGTTCTGTATGGCTTTATTTAGCCTTGAGGCGACAGTTCCAAGGGAACAATCAAGGATCTCAGCGATCTCTTTGTATTTGAGGTTTTGCATATAATATAGTGTCACGACCTCACGCTGCTTCGGCGGCAGTCGGTCAATAGCAGCTTGAACTACCTCACGTTGTTCGGTCTTAATTGCCGTCCGTTCGGGAATCTCTCGTTCCTCAGTCATGCCTCGCGCTGCCGTCTCTTCGGTGTAAGCGTCCAACATTCTGTTACGGGATTTGGCTTTTCGGATGTATTGATTGCAAGTATTTCGAGCTACCGTATATAACCACGTTCCGAATTGTGACTGAAATCGAAACGTTTTAATTGACTTATAAGCCTCTAAAAACGTTTCTTGCGTAGCATCCTTGGCATCTTCAGTATTGCCAAGCATGCGGTATGCAAGCCCATAAATTTTGGCATGATGGCGATTAACCAATTCGTTAAACGCCTCAACATCGCCCTCTACTGTTTTGTGCACAAAAACATCATCTGGGATCATAAAAAGTCCACCTTGCGCAGATGTTACTAAATTAGTTGCATCGGGATTATAATTTCTTCATTTTTTTGTATTTTTTGTTGTAGGGAAAATTATACGGTGTCACATGTCTCACAGACCAACGCAAAACGTTTAGTGCCGCCGGTCTCAAACTCTGTTTCATAATCATAACTGACTGACACATTTGATGTGCCACACCAATCGCATCGTCCAGAAAAGGTGTGTGCTTTTTGTGCTAATAACATCTGTTTTTCGTCTTCTACCTTTTGCGTTGCTTTAATAAGGTCAAGCGCGCGTTGGCGTAAAGTTGGGTCAGTTTCTGTTTTAACAATTTTATGAAGGAGCGGTTCTAGCCTTGGATCGTTAGGATTTCCACCATCGTCAAGCGTATGCCATGCAGCGCGGCGCACACGTAGGTCGGGGTCAACCAAGCCTTTGTATAATGCCACCCATACCGCGTCAATACGTTTCCGAACGTGGCATGGACAGAGATTTTCCATTGCGAGTGCGCGGTCGTCAGGGTCAGCAGAGTAGGCAAGAGAAAGATAATATTCTACACCATCACCGCGCAACCGGTCTTCACGTCGTCGGTGTGCTTTCTTTTGATATTTATTCATACCGGTTAATTTTTTCGGCATCTGCTTTCTCCATTAAAGGAATTATGACATGATTTTTGCGATTTTTCAAATTATAATCATGGGGTGTCATCATTCACGTTATTTTATTCATTATTTGTTTCTTCTTCCATATCTTCAAGGATTTGCGCAATGATAGGTTGTAGTGGTGGAATCATGTCTTTAATGGTTTCCCAAACTGCCGCATAGTCAATATCAAAGTAGGTATGAATGAGCCGGTCCCCTATTTCAATCATCTGCTGCCAAGGCACTTGTGGATACAATTCTTGAATCGTATCTGGAATATTCTTAGCAGATTCTCCTATGATTTCAAGTTTATAGATGACAGCAGAAGATGTCTTATCATCTACGACAAACGCACTGAAATCCATTCCTTTGACAAATGCTTGAACAGCACTCATTGCTTCATAAATGTCTTTAAGATAAAACCGGTATTTTCTCATATATATATATATATGGACTCAACGATGACAAAAAAGCGTAGTTACCCTTGGTTCATCAGTTCCTCAATAGCATCAATCTCTTTCGGTACAGCATCAGTCAGTACTTCGCAACCTGACTCCGTAACGAGAATATCGTCCTCAATACGTACCCCAATACCGAGGTAATCGGTAGGAACCTTTTTTGTGCCTTCTGCAACATAGAGTCCAGGCTCAATTGTGATGACCATCCCAGGTTCAAACGTTTTAAACTCACCCTCTGCGTCGCGCACACAATTAACATCATGCACATCCAATCCGATCATGTGTCCTACGCGATACATATAAAATTGTCTGTATTTCTCCTTCTTTATCAATTTCTTCGTTTTGCCCTTCAGAAGACCAAGGCTGAGCATTCCTTCTGTCAACAACTCAATAGACTTTTGGTGTGGTTCGTCAATAGAAACACCGGGACGAATAGTGTCAATAATTGCATACTGTGCGTCAAGAACAAGCTGATATATCTCTCTTTGCGCGTCGGTAAAGGTGCCGTTGACAGGAAAGGTCCGCGTTACATCGCCGCAGTAACGTTTATATTCTGCCCCCGCATCAATAAGAACGAGTGTATCATCTTCTATTCGACAGTCGTTGGTTGTGTAATGGAGCGTTGTTGCATTTCCGCCACTTGCGACAATAGTTGGAAAAGCAGTGCTGTTTGCACCGCCGCTACGGAAGGTTGCGTCAACAATTGCTTCCAATTCATATTCGTACATTCCCGGCTTCGCTCCGACCATTGCAGCGATATGACCATCAACTGTAATATCAGTAGCCTTTTTTATACGATTCAGTTCTACCTCGTTTTTGATTAATCGCATTTCGCTGAGAATTGGACTTGGATCAATAAGTGTGTGAATTCCTTTTCCAGTGCCAATACGTGATTTAACACCTCTTCTGAAACGGTCAAGGATTTTCGCATCAATGTGTGAGTCGGATCCGAGCGTGTAATAGAGCCGTTCAGCACCTTCTAAGTATCTGCCTATCTTTTCATCAAATTTGTCTATCGGAAATGCTTTGTCTGCTCCGTAGTGCGCGCAAGCGTCTTTAACACCAACCCGTTTCCCATTCCAGATTTCGGCTTTTTCGTCTTTGGGCAGCACAAACAGGATATATTGATGTTTCGGATGGTCAGGTGCGATCACACAAATTGACTCTGGCTCTTCAAAACCTGTGAGATAATAAAAATTCGGATCAGGATTATAAATGTGTTCTGTATCGTGATTCCGCATTGCAGCAGGAGCACTAACAAAGATTGCCACACTCCCGGAATCCATTTGCTCTATGAAGTTTTCTCGATTTTCTTTATGCATACGCTCTTGTAGGAGGGCTTTGTAAGCCCGATTTAAATCAACTTTCTAAAGAATCTTTAACCGACTGTTGAAAACTATAGTAAACTTTAGAATTAACAGGACATTTTGAGTTGTAGGAGGGAACTCCGATTCCCGACTATCATTAGTGTTTTGTCGCGATTCGGAGATCGCTCCTACAGAAAATGTGTCTCTTTAAATTCAAAGTTCACCATAATAGCTGATAGCCATTTCAGAGATAACTAATCGGTGTTCCTATTTTACCGATAATACCACCGCTCGCTACCATCGGATATATCGGATGTGACCAAAAGATCCCTTCCTCTGGGCTGCGAACAACTTCGGATACATGTCCGAATACATCACGGATTTCAGCTATCGGTTGCCGTGCCTCAAGTTTATCGTACAATTTTGCTTTGTAGTAGACAAATCCACCTTTATTGCTGAGGATAGGCACAAACTTATTGACAACAATCTGTTGGTCAGGGATTTCAGGCGTTCCGTCAATGAATTGATACTGCTTGAGGACATTTAGAACACCTCGGACACCTTTATTGATGCTGGTAGCGTCCCATCCGTGTGTGCCACCGAGTTCAGGATCAATTGTCGGTATCCCAATATCTGGTGCAGCTTGTGCCAGTTGTCCCTTCGGTCCCTTTTGGTCCAGAATATAACCGATGCCAAAGACGCTCGCTAACGCGAGGCAAGCACTATGACATTGATGTTTTTTCCCAACACGCACGCGCACCTCATCAATCATCGGTTGAACACCACCCTGATGCAGGTCTATACAGTAGTCAGCATTTCGGATAGCCTTTTCAAACAGTTGATACGCGATACGTTCGCTTGATGTGCCATCGGATCGTCCAGGAAAACAGCGATTCATCTTGACATTATCAACTGGACTGTACGCTTGCTTAGCATGAAAAGCGTGAACATTGACAACAGGGACTATGATGAGTTTGCCGCTTAATTCTGTAGGATCAATCAGGCTTAAGATTTCATGGATAACTGCAATGCCGTTCAGTTCATTTCCATCGCTGATCGCTTGGAGATAGAGGGTTTTTCCCGACTTTTTCCCGTTGATGAGAATAACAGGCACACGAATCGGCGTTCCATCTGGCATATTGCCAACGGACAAACGTCCTTCTTTCCGTGTGCCGGACTCGGCAACCAAAGAACCGACAACCAGTTTGTTAGCGTTAGTCTTGTGCATTTAGTGAGTGTAGATTTCCTTCATCCGACAAATTGCTTACCTTTATAATATACCAGAATTTGTTATAAGCATCAAGCCAAAAACGTGCTTCGTATCCTATGTGGGTATCCGAATGGGTGTGTAAAGTTTTTGTCACATGAAGAGTATAAGTGGTGGGTTGTCCAAAGTATGTAAAAATGGTATCCCTTCCAAATAATTTATCTTTTCTCCGAAGGAGAGGATACCGATGTTTAATATATCATTAGATAGTTGTGAAGTCAAAGAAAACAGAGAAACAGCACTGAGTTGTGTAGAAGAAATAAACGATTTGGCAGGAACTCTTGGCACTGTTCTTGTGTGTCGTTGGATGAAGCGGAGCAGCGTATTTTAGAAGGCACTCAATCCATAAGACGAAAGTTGTTGGAGATGTATGCCAACTAAGAAGCCTTTGTGCCAGAACCGGAACCGATTGCGTGTCCAAAGTGTGATGAACCATCTGGGCAAAGGCGTAAAAGAGAACGACAGTTTACGGCGCAGTGTTGCATCATTCGTGTAAAGCGTTGGGAGTATTGTTGTAAGTCGGCACATTCCCATAGACCTTAGGATATGCGGCAAAAGTTTAGAGGTAAATACACATATCGCGTTGCTGAATCGATGTGTAGATTGTCAGTCTGTCTTACCTTTAGGGAGGCATCTGAAGAGTTATCTCGTCAGGGGATAAAAGTGAGCCACACGACCCTCAATAAGAAAGTGCGTGAATGGTCAACAGATTTGAAAGTTCTCAAGGCGGTGGAACCCTCCTCTTTGATGGGCACATTCCAGAAGTAGCAACACACATTCGTGCTTTAGGCACACAGCAGTCGGCAGTTTGTGAGATTTTAGAAAGAGAAGCGAGGTATTTTGAAAAACACGCGAAACGGATGCAATACAAAGCGTTTCGTGAAAAAGGGTATCAGATTGGCAGTGGCGTAATTGAGTGTGTGTCAACAGGTTGTGGGGCATAGATGCAAACAAGCATTTATGAGATGGACAGATTAAGGGCTTAATGCTATCCTTGAGTTGAGATGTATGCTAAAGAATAATGTTTGGGAAAGACATTGGTATCCAGACACAAAAGCCGCATAATGCTTTTCTTAGTGACAAAACTTTACACACCCACATAATCTATTTAATTTTGACAACCTATGCTTTTTATAGTATAATACAATTATGCATGTGAACAAGTATCATTAAGAATGCAAGCATTTTTTGAGAAGGTAAGAATTATGGTATTGAAAACGAAAACTTTTTTCCCTAAATCCGATAAACAGATTAAATGGTACGTCGTGGATGCGGAGGGGCAGGTGCTCGGACGTTTGGCATCCCAAATCGCGCAAGTGCTGAGAGGGAAACACGACCCCGGTTTTACACCACACGCGGATTTAGGCTATCGTGTTGCTGTGATTAACGCCGAAAAGGTCGTTGTCACAGGAAATAAAGCTGAGCAGAAAACCTATTTTCGATATAGCGGTTATCCTGGTGGTGACAGATATCGAACGTTCAATGAACAGATGGAACGCAGTCCGGAATTTATTATTACAGCTGCAGTCAAAGGGATGGTACCTAAAAACAGTCTCGGGGCGAAATTGATGAAGGGATTAAAAGTTTACACTGGTCCGAGCCATCCGCATCAGGCACAGGAACCGGAAGTCTTAACATTTTAACAGTTGAGGAAATATATGGCTATTGAACAATATTGGGGTACTGGCAGACGTAAAACCTCCGTGGCACGCGTCCGAATTATCCCAGGTAGTGAAGGCGAGATTTTCGTCAATAAAAAACCCATTGAAGAATACTTTGACCGTTCTGACCATGTGCAAGCTGCTCGCCGACCTATTGAACACGTT
Organism: Candidatus Poribacteria bacterium; assembly: GCA_965219695.1. GTDB lineage: Bacteria > Poribacteria > WGA-4E > WGA-4E > WGA-3G > MSPOR6. Next base: position 764,665 of record CBDCOJ010000032.1, read on the forward strand.
GAGCGAACCGGTGAATTCGCTGTCCACGTGAATGTCCGTGGTGGGGGAAATACCGGTCAAGCTGGTGCTATTTCACACGGTCTGGCGCGTGCACTTGTTAAGGCAGATGAATCGTTAAAGGCGCCCCTAAAAAAAGGTGGGTTTTTAACACGTGATCCGCGGATGGTAGAACGCAAAAAATACGGACAGAAAGGCGCACGGGCAAGATTCCAATTCTCCAAACGTTAATTTCTTCGTGCGTTCAATGGAATTCGTAGCGTTTATGTAATCTCTCGTATATGGACTCATGTCCTATGAGATGTAATAGTAATAGGGTTAGTATGTCAAACATTGTTATCTTAGGTGCCCAATGGGGTGATGAAAGTAAAGGCAAACTCACCGATGTGTTCGCTGAACATGCGGATGTTGTCGCGCGCTATCAAGGTGGCGATAACGCCGGGCATACCATTGTCCTCGGCGAAAAGACGTTTATTCTCCATCTGATCCCGTCCGGTATTCTAAGACCTAACACCGTGAATGTAATCGGCAACGGAGTCGTTATCAATTTGGAAACGCTTTTCCGTGAAATTGACGGATTACAAGCACAAGGTGTTGAGGTCAGTAGTAAGAATCTGAAGATAAGTGATCGTGCACACCTCATAATGCCCTACCACAAACTTGTTGAACAGTGGGAGCAGATGGGAAGTGCTACAAAAATCGGCACAACTTCACGCGGTATTGGACCAACCTACTCCGATAAGATGAATCGACACGCGGGTATCCGTGTCGGAGATCTGCTTGAGCTTGACCATTTCCAAAAGAAGCTTGATTACAACCTTGAAACTAAAGCTGACGCACTCCAAGTAGGTGATGTTGCTCGACATACCTTGCTCGAGACATACTACAACTATGCGGAACGAATTGCTCCTTATGTAACGGACACGGTTGCGTTTATGCATGAAGCACTTGCTGCCGATAAAAGGATTCTTTTTGAAGGCGCGCAAGGAACTATGCTTGACATAGATTTTGGTACATATCCTTATGTAACTTCGTCTAACTGTACTGCAGGGGCTGTATGCACAGGACTCGGCATTGGTCCAAAAGTAATTAATGAAGTGTTGGGAGTTTCAAAAGCGTATGTCACGCGCGTTGGCGGTGGTCCATTTCCGACTGAAATGCCGCCCGACTTAGATGAAGAAATCCGCGATATCGGTAAGGAATACGGTGCGACAACGCAAAGACCCAGACGCTGTGGATGGCTTGACCTTGTGGCACTCCGATATGCAACGCAAATTAACGGATTAACCGCTATTGCACTCACAAAACTGGACGTGTTTGACACGCTGGCTGACCTACAAGTCTGTGTAGCATATCGTCATAAAGGAAAAGAAACGACTACTTTCCCCAGCAGTCTGAAAGTTTTGGAAGAATGTGAACCGGTTTATGAAACATTGTCCGGATGGCAACAACCTTTGACTGAAGCGCGTTCCGCTGAAGATATCCCGCAGCGAACCAAAGACTACATCAAGTATGTTGCTGATTATCTCAATGTCCGAATTCCGATTATCTCGGTTGGACCGGATAGAAATCAGATTGTGACATTGGGTGAGCCGCTCTGGTAGAATGCCCGTTAAACTTTCCCACAATACACCATCTAAAGTTTGCATTTTAACTTGACATTTGGTCAAAATGGATGTATCATTATATGTTGTGGATTTGAGCCGTTAGCTCAGCTGGTAGAGCATCTGACTTTTAATCAGGTGGTCACAGGTTCGACTCCTGTACGGCTCATTCATTTTTCTATATGCCCCCGTCGTCTAGCCTGGCCAAGGACACCGCCCTTTCACGGCGGCGACACGAGTTCAAATCTCGTCGGGGGTATTTTCCTGCAAAGAAGCCCAACCCATTTATCGTGGGTTGGACTTCTTTGTTTATAGCAAACTTATAAACTATCTATTTAGCGTATTGGCAAATCTCAATCAGCAGCTTCTGCAAGTTCCAATAACACTGGCGATTCGACTCGGATAGCGTCTTTGATGCAAACTTCCTCGCAAAGCAGGCAACCGACACAATCCTTCGGTTTCACAAGTTCGCAGATACCAAAGAAACTGTCAGCATGTTCGTTTGATATCGGGTCTATAATTTCAAGGCACTCCCACGGGCAGATTTGCACACAGAAATCACACCCAGAACAGAGTTCTTCATAAATTACAGCAATTGGACGTTGAGAAGGAACATTGATAAACTTACACACTCTACCGAATTGATCGCGGATCGCCTCCACAGGACATACCATCCCACATGCACTACAATCAATGCATACATTAGGATCTATGATATGGAGTTTATTCCAATCTCCGGTGATCGCGTCAACTGGACAATTGTCTAAACATTGTGTGCACCCGATGCATTCATCAGTGATAAAATATGCCATTGTGAGTATACCTCCTACCTTTTATTCTATCATAGTCCAAGATGTGTTGCCACAAGTTCTTCCAATTTTGCAGCCCATGCTTCAGGTGAATGCACTTGTCCGTATCTTGAGTGAATTACCTTACCTTCCTTATCAATCAACACAATTGCTGGAAGTGGTCGCCATGGGTCTATACCAAATTGGTTTGCCAATGCTTCATACGGACCGAAACCAAAGACTTCGAATCCCTTCGAATGGTATTTACGATATATTGTGTTCACTTGTGTTAGCACCTGCTCACTGTTACCAAAAAAGAGTAGGACAACTTTGTCTTTACATGCACAGGATGAAATAAGATTTCCCTTTATATCTTCTGCTGAGAAATCTGGAATTACGTTACCAATCCGCGATATTTCTGTCCAATTAACGAGTTGTCCAAGCCTTTCCTGTCTGGTCTCAACCGAGATAATTTTTCCATCTCGATCAATGAGCCACTGCGAGGGAACACTATTAATACCAAAATACTGAGCAAGTTTACTTTTCCAACCCTTACCATCAAAAATCTGTACCCACGGAATTTCATGTTCCTTAATATATTCGCGTAGTTCTGTCTCGCTTTCATCTAAACTTACACCGATAACATCAAAACCTTTGTCGTGACGCTCTTTGTATACTTCTTTGATATACGGAATTTCTGGGGCGCAGAAACCACACCACTTCGCACAGAAATTGAGGAGTACCAATTTGCCACGGTAGTCAGAGAAAGATAAGGGTGTGCCATCAACAGTGGTAGCGGAAAAATTGGGTAGTTGTCTCCCAACCCATGCTGTTTGCTCCCATCTAAACTCTGAATGCGGTTCCCATGGATATTTTTTTACTAATTCAGTTTTACCTAACGTTTCATAAATATCACCAAGTCCACGCAAGGCAAACCAGTCATCAGGTTCTTCTTCAAGCCGTTGCTGAAAGGCATTTTGGGCTTGATTAATCAAGAGTTTGCACATTTCTATCAGTTCGGTATTTCCCTCAACGCATTCCATTAGCTTACGATAAATATAGCAAGGTGTTATACCTATCTCTTTGTAAAGTTCTGTAAGCCAACGATATATTTCAGCTCCATCTTGCTGCGGTGCTCTTGCAAACAACTTTTCAAGTATTAAGAGTACCTGTTCTAATAAAGAGTCCGAACAATCACTGAAAGGTTTACTATAACGACTAATTGCGTAAAAGCAGATTTCTGGGTCATTCGGTAACAACTCTATTGCTTGTTCAAGGAACGGGGATTCACTTTTCTCCACAATGATTGCTAACATCTTTGCTGCAGCACCGTTTTCTGGTTGGTTTTCAAGTACTTCTTCAGCGAATTCTCGGAGTTCCAAAAGCATCGCTTCAGGGAAAATCGGAACATATTCTGGGAGTTGCAATGGCAATCTCGTTTGTCCGTCAACAACGCCTTCTTCAATTTTTGTTTTGAAGTAATTCAATAGTTGTTCTTGGACTCTCGGTGTGAGTTTCCATCGTCGTCCTGAAAGTCCAAGGTCTTCAAGTGTATCAAGATATGCCTCCCAAAAATCGGTATTTTTGGATGGCGTATCAAGTAGTTTCTGTTGCTCATCCGATTCTTGAACCGAATTATTCTGAAAAGCTGCTTGTTCCTCTGGAGACAAATCTCTACACTTCTTGATCAACGCGTTACACTTTTCAATTTGATTTCTACACCACTCCAAACGTTCAGGATTTTCAAGGCCCTCCTTAAAATCCATGAGTTTATCTTTAAGGTGCTTATAGACTGTATAAGAGGTTATCTTATGTCCTCGATAAAATGACCTTGCTTCCTGATAACGGGCGGTGTCCTCTTGTTGTGCTGCCCAGGTATACAGGTTTTCAAGTACCTTGAGAATAATGCCTTGTTTGTCAAAATCTCCGAAATAACCGTGGCTACTCCTATATTCGTCAATAATTGCTAAATTCATACATGGATCATTCGGAATTGACTCTATATTAATATCTAAAAGGGATGGTCGTTGGGATTCCCAATCTGCCCGTTCTACTAATGTGAGAATCAAGGATGCTGCACTGTTGTCCGAATCTGTTTTGAGAAAACCTTCTACTAATGTTTGAATTTTCGGTAATATCTCCTCCGTGAAACGCCAAAAGTAATTGTGGAGACCGGGAGGGAGTGCAGTTTCACCATTCGTTACACCTTCCTCAATTTTTTCTTTCAGATAGTCAAGGAGTTTCTCCTGTGTCTCCTCATCCATCTCCAATTCACCTTTTCCAGCAGAAAGTCCCTCGTTATATAGTGAATTGATAAAGGTATACCAGAAATCTGCGGAATCGTATTTATCTATCATTATTCTCCTATATTAAGTTTACAAAACATTGCAGTGAGTTCAGCAAAACGTTATTTATCAAATTTCAAATCACCAAACGGTTGTCCGTTTTGGTCTATGATACGTAGATAAAATCCCCATCCCTCTTCTTCCTCGCATACTTTGACAAGGATACTGTTTTTACCCTGTTTGAGCGTTACAGGGATAATGTATCGGTCAATTTCTGCACTATGTGATTTTGTATGTGCATACACCTCTACACCGTTTAGCCAGACTTTACCTTGATCGTCGCTATCAAACCTGAATTGGACTTCCCGCTTATCAGGGGAGGTAACGGTAGCAAAGGCATAGGCGACACACCAATCTAAATCTTTCCCAAGATGGATATAACCATCCAATTTGTCATCGGTAAACTTTTTCCAACTTACCAGCCCATCCAGTCCATCATATTTTACTGTTAAATCAATTTCTGTGATGTCTTCAGGAATGTACGCAGTGTTATAACCGATACCACCAGCATTATCAAATGGACCAAGAACCATCCACGCGTCTTCTGCAACAAAACCCGTTTTTTGAATATGTTCATCTGCTTTCTCAAGCAGACCATGATCACGATAAAATTCAGCCAAAGCAAAGTGGGTATCTAACTGAAGCTCCAGACTTTCTGGACTATTCGTATCAAGTTCAGCAGTTATATCGTCAATTTTTTGAATATACGCGTCTGCTTTGTTAAGCATTTCTTTATTACGATAATATTCAACCAGACTGAGACAGGCATTTAACTGAAAACTTACACTTTCTGTGGGAAGGTTTTCAGTTATATCGTCAATTTTACGAATATGTTCATCTGCCTTCTCAAGCATATCGTTATCGTGATAGAATTTAGCCAATACCAGGTGTGCATTTAACTGGATACTCAGACTATCAGGGAAAGAGTCAATTAATTTATTCACCATATCAGCGAAACCTTCTTTGTCCTGAACATCTTTGCCAATTTTGCCAATTTTTGCAAACAACTGACGATGAAAACCTGGATGTGTAGTAACATTCTGATCCTCTCGATAATAATCTGCAGCTGACAAGTATTTCGTGAATTCTACAAACGCATCATCATACCATTCGTTTGCCAGATATACCTCACCTTTCGTCAAGATGTAATTCGAGATTTTTGGCTTTTGCGTTGAATACTCAAGGAATTGCATCACATTCTCTGTGGTTTGTTCTTCAGTGGAAAGATCCGCTTTAGATCCACGTTCTTGATCCTTTCCGCGTGCACTACTTAACACCTCTTCCCAATCCCAAAATAGAATGGTACCACCACCGACACTGATAAGTGTTTTATTATCAGGTGAGAATGAAAGATTTTGCACTGATACTGAGTGTCCATTAAGCGTAGTGAGTATTTCTCCAGTATTTACATCCCATAATTCGATATTACCACCCCAGAAACCAACTATAAGAATAGTATTATCCGGAGAAAATATGGATGTATGAGAAAAACTTTTATCACCTTTTGCGATTTCTTTAAAGTGGGGAATCTTCGCTCTACCTATCATACGTATCCGTTTCGTACTTCCCACAGCAATAAGAGAACTGTCTGAAGAGAACGCAAATTGCTGAATAGGTTCTCTGTACCTATTGTCTTTTGGAAGTATTTCCTCAAAAAATGAACTTAACTCCATGCCAGTGTTCACATCCCAGAGTTGAACATGCCCACCCGATGTTCCACTGATAATTGTTTCTCCATCTGGCGAAAATGCGACAGTTCTGATATGCGGTCTATGCTCATCGGAATCTTCGTCGTGTTCTGAAGTAATAATCTCACGTTTTTCACCCGTTTCTATATTCAACAAGCGAATTTTATTACCACCACGACTTACTACGGTTTTCCCATCTGGCGAAAATATTTCAAGATATGAATAGGGAATAGTCTCCAAATCCCGACCCGTATTAACATCAGTCAAACGTAGCACACTGCGATTATAGTTTGGTTTAGACGGATCGCTTTGTGTGCCGTGATTACCAAGTATTGTTCCATCAGGCGATAATACGAAAGTTCTGTAAGTTCTCCAATATAATGGTTCCTCAAGCATCGCTTTAGTTATGGAGGTTGTTTTTTGTGATTTCTCCAAATCCCAAACTGAAATTATACCAGTGCTTGACACACTCACTAATTTGGAACTATCCTTCAAAAATGATGCGGTTCTCATCCACATGTGTCCTGCAATTTGGGTATTTAATGCTTTTTGTGACTTGATATCCCAGAATCGGACAGTGCCATCCGTGCTTCCGCTTGCAAGCATGTTTCCATCTGACGAAAATGATAAAGAACCTACGGTACTGAGATGACCTGTGAAAGTAGCGAGCAATTCACCTGTATCAGAATTCCACAATTTTATAGTGCTATCGTTACTACCACATGCAAGTAATTTTCCATCTGGTGAGAATGCCAGTGTACTTGGTCTACCATTCCTTTCGTTTTTCGTCGGGTTCATTACTATTTCTTTATTATCTTGCATGGATACTATCCACGTATTACTTTTTTCTATAGGCTTTTGTAGGACAATTAATTCTTTTCCTGTGGATGTATCCCAGAGCTGCACCGTCGTATCCAAGTTTCCAGTTGCGAGTCGTGTGCCGTCTGGTGAGAATTTCAACGTCAGTGCATGGTTAGTTCTGGTTATGTAATCCGGCAAACGGAATTTTTTCCCAAATTCCCGGAGCGTGGATAATTTCTTACCTATTGTTGTGTCCCACAACTCAATTTTTCCTTCACCGCTTCCGATAGCGATTTTATCTTCTGTAAGTGAGTAACTTTCCTGATGCATGCGTTCCGGCCTTTTACCCATATTTGTCGCTGTCGTCTCTCCAGTCTCTACATCCACCCGATAAATTGTTTCTCTTGACTTACTCAAACAAACAAGAGTCTTACTGTCATTTGAGAATCGCAACAGCACTGCAGCAGGTAATGCATTTTGTAGTGAAACTTCATGTCCAGCGTCTATATCCCACACCTTAACTCCTTTTTCAAGAGGACTACCACCAAAACTGGTGATTGGATCTCCTCCACCAGTTGCAATGAAACGACCATCAGAGGAATATGCCATTGCACCACTCATACCTGATAAGAATAAAACCTCTTTACCAGTTTCCACATCGTAAACCCAGACACCGATACTACTACCCACCACTAATTGTTTACCATCTGGTGAAAACTGAATTTTTCCCATTCCACCTTTACCATAACGTGCCTTTGCTTCTTTTGGAAGATTCCACTGTGGATAGTTTTCCATTTTATTCTTCTCACTTGCTTGTGCAGATATCTGTGTATCGTTAGGTTTCTGTTTATGAACAAGGTTTTTGGTTTGCGCATTAGCAGTTCCAAGTTGCTTCCGCTCATCCGATTTCAACGCAAGATTTGCCATAACGGGTGCCTCAATAATATCAATCTTGATATCCGAGTTAGCATCAAAACTATAGGGCTGCTGAAGACGCGTTAAGAATTTGCTGTTTCCAAAACCTAACATGAGCAGCACGACTACAACTGTTGACGCAGTGAATAACCAGGGGACGAAAGGTTTACTTGCAGAAGGTGCAGCAGGTTTTGTTTGTGAAATCTCACGCATGATATTTTCTGTGAGATTAGGCGTGATTTTGAAATTATCTAATGCCTCTCTTATGATAGGTTCTTCTTTTCGTAAACGCTGTTGGGCGCGGTGCAGCCGACTCTTAATTGTGTTTGCGGATACACCTAAAAACTCGCCAATCTCTGCACATGTCATTTCCCCGAAGTAATGCAATGTCATGACAGTGCGTTCGCTCTCCTGCAATTTGGCGAGTAATTTTTTCACAACGTTACGCTGTGTTTCTGCCGCTGTTTGTTCCCTTTCCTCAACGACATACGCTGCATACACGGTTTCATCTATCTGTTCACTGTCAGTCTCTTCCAGATGTTCATAAGACTCTGTCCACACACGTTTTTTGCGCAGCCACGCCAAGCAGCGACGTCTTGTTATTACAGACAACCAACCCGCAAAACGTTGTGGTTCCTTCAGAGCCTTCAATCCCGTATATGCTTTTAGGAATGAATCTTGTGTAATTTCCTCGGCGATATGGAAATCGCCGACAATCCGCCATGCAAGCGCGTGCACCTGCTTCTGGTATTTTTTCACCAACGTTGAAAATGCGTCATCATCGCCTGTAAGGGTACGTTGGATGAGTTCGGTATCGTTGTGTTTCATGTGTCACCTCTTGGAACAGATAATTTTATTACCTCTTTATATCCTGTGACGCGCCTGAGTGCAGAATGGGGTGCATAAATTTTTGAAAATTGGAGGGATTCGTATTAAAAAGGTTACAATTCAATCTTTAAGATAACGTTTTTACCTTGATTTGTCCAATGAATATTATATCTTTTGATAAAAAACAAGGGGTTGCCTAACGAATGATATGGCATAGTTCTTATGATTGGAACTTACACCTATATCAATTTGTTTTGACAACACCCTTAGTTTGTTTGACAGAAGTCAATTTGGTGCTACTTACTCAAAATATGCAGCGTTGATTTCAATGAAATGTTCCCATTCTTCTGGCACATCTTCTTCCATGAAAATCGCTTCAACGGGACATTCCGGCTCGCACACACCACAATCGATGCATTCTTCCGGATCGATGTAGAGCATATCTACTTCTTCAAAATCATCAGCCGCATCTGTTGGGTGTGGGTGAATGCAATCTACAGGACAGACATCAACACAGGAGCTGTCTTTCTCGTCTATGCAAGGTTCGCAAATTACATACGTCATTTTGTAGTTCTCCTTTCGTTTGTTTTATCGTCTTAGACACTAAGTGGTTGTTGATTAAAATAATCTGCATTTATTTCTATGAAATGTTTCCATTTTTCTGGAACATCTTCGTCAAAGAAGATAGCCTCAACGGGACATTCCGCTTCACACACGCCACATTCAATGCATGTTTCTGGGTCAATGAAAAGCTGATTCACACCTTCATAGTCCTTAGCTTCCTCCGTTGGATGTGGGCGGATGGAATCACAAGGACATATATCAACGCATTCACTATCTTTTACATCAACACAAGGTTCGCAAATTACATACGTCATTTGTTATTTCTCCTTTTATTATACTCTTTTTAGCGAAATTGTCAATTATTGTTTTATTTTTTGTTTTTTATTGAAAATAATCTGCGTTTATTTCTATGTAATGTCCCCATTCTTCCGGAACATCCTCCTCTATGAAAATAGCCTCAACAGGACATGCAGGTTCACATATAGCGCAGTCGATACATTCTTCTGGGTCAATATAGAGTTGATCTACTTCTTCAAATTCGTCTGGGTTTTCATCACGCATTGGATGAATACATTCAACGGGACATATTTCAGCACAAGCGTGGTCTTTTACATCAATGCAAGGTTCGCAAATTACATACGTCATTAGAAAATCCTCCTTCATTATGTGCGTTTTTGACTCGACGGTTCGTTATGTGTGAGCGCCGATACGGATCAGCACACATGTTAATCCGGTGTTTGTTACGAAACTATGGAAAGGCGGTATTCACGTCAGCAAATTTCCAATGAATTTCAGGGTTTGGCACGTCATGCGAATAACCATAACCGTCTTGCTTATAGCGGATACCTACCATAGTCTTTAATCGATAGGTGAGTTCCTTCACTTCTGCAATATCTATTGCGTCGTCTTGATCTTTAAGTAGTCTAAAACCATTATGGAGCAATCGCACATGTAACCCGTGTCTTACCAATAAAGACGAGAGATGATTTGCCAATGTATTGACTTCCGAAAACAGAAGTTCAACATCATCTTCCTTGTGTCGTAAACTAAAACCGCTATGACGTACTGGAACATCTAAACCCTCTTTTTCTAAAAGCGTTTCCAGCTGCATCATATCTTCACTGCGATAGTCTATCCCTTCATCAGTTAGGATTTCCAATTGAAAACCACTATCAACAACGGTCAAAGGAAGTGCTTGTTCAGCAATTAAAGATTCCAATATATCCCTTATCTCTGTTGTGCGATGTGTATCCAAAGCAAGGCGCGTTGTTGCTTCGTCCCTCTCTTTTATAGGCAGTCCTACAGAAATAACCCAACTATGCTTACCTTCATCAGACCAATGTTCTAACACATCTCTCGCTCGTGATCGTGTTGAACCACTTCCCGGCCCGAAAACCAATATAGGTCCACTATGAGAAACAGAAACATGGATTGGTAATTTGAGTTCGTCGATCAAAGTGTTGAGCAATTCCTTAACTTTATTCGGATTCATATTTCATACTCCTTTTCTGTTGTTTTTCTGAAGTTACCAGGGACGGGATGAACTCACCCGGGCATGTTTCCAATTAATTGTATGTGTCCAGCCAGGCTTCACACCCTTTTTAGGTCCCATACCGTAAGCTCCTACACTATAATCAATACCTGTCATAAACATTAAACGGGACGCTAATTCCATAGCCTCCGCGACATTTATCTCAACTTCTCTGTCTTTTTCTAATTGAAAACCGTTATGAATCAATCTCGCTTGTAGTCCGTGCATTCCTATTTTAGATTGTAAACGCCGTGCCGCTTCCTGCACTTTTGAGAACTGGACATCAGAAGTATCTTCCTTTGGATATAGGGTAAAACCTGCGTGATGGACATGAAAGTTGGTATTATCTTCTCCGAAACATCCTTCAAGGATCATCCTCTCCAGCAGGGTCTCAAGTTCTATCATATCGTCAGTCCGGAATTGCATCGGATCATCCGGGAGAATAACCACTGTAAACCATAAGTGAAGGATATTGAAAGGTAACTCTCGTTCTCTAATTAAGGATCGGAGTACCTCCTTAACTTCCGCAATACGAGTTGAATTGACGCTAAATGTTCTACTTCGTCATATACATCAGAAATCTTACGCCCTTTTGAAAGACGCCAATGTCCACTGATTGTAAAATTTTTTAATTTTTCCGCGATTTTATCCCCTTTCCACCGTCTAATTATCTCCTCAGTGTATGATCTCGTTGTTGGGCTGTCGTCTTCAGAGATCAATAGAGGGCCTTGTTCAGCAGAGGTGATTGGCAGGGCAAGTTCGTTAATCAAGGAACGCAGTAATTCATTGACATCATTTGGATTCATGGTTCATTCTCCTTTGGTAGGGGCGTTACCAAACTGAATTAATAAGGACGGGATGCACTTATCCTTGAATGCTTCCAATTAATTTTGTGTGTCCATCCGGGTGGAATATCTTTGTCTGGGAGTCCCATACCATAAGCACCTGCTCCACGATAGTGAATACCTGTCATTACGCTTAGTCGTGACGCTAACTCTGCAGTTTCGGAAACATGTATTTCAACTTTGCGCTTCTTTTCTAACACAAAGCCTTCATGAAGCAGACATGCCTTTAGATCATGTCTTTTCAATAATGCCTGAAGAGCTCTTACCATTTCTTGAATTTGCGACAACGGGATATCGGGGATATCGTATTCTGCTCTTTCCATTCGAGTTAAACTGAAACCGCTGTGGCGAACCTGTACTTCTAAGTTCTCCTTATCAAGCAATGTTTCAAGTTCTATCATCTCTTCGTCGCGATAGAGTGCCGGGTCTTCTGGGAGAATAATCACATAAAAACCTTTATGAAAAATCTTAAAAGGCAATTCTCGTTCTATGATCAGGGATTTCAAAACTTTTCTAACTCCCGTAACCTGAGATGTCTCAAGAGCAAGACGTTCTATCTCTACACAGATATCGGATACCGTTCTTCCTACAGAGATTCTATGGTTTCTATGGTTTTTACGTAAACCAGCAAATTCTAAAACACTATAGAACCACTCTTTCGTCACTTGAGGAATTTTGTCGCTATCACCTCTCTCAAGGTCCATCCACTGTTGAGCTATATCTTCAAGACGTTCTCTTGATACCTTTGAACGGTCTTCACTTATCAATAGAGGTCCACAATTAAACAACGTAACGGGTAGCACAAAATCTGCAATTAAAGATTTCAATAATTTATTAACATTATTCGGATTCATAATTTTACCTCCTATCGTAGAATCAGGTTGCAGTTAAGTTTTGTCTTCTCTATTACTATTCAACGCCGTGGAAACCGCCACAAAGAAATTCGGATATTTGCACTTGTCCATGTTGTCTCGGATGTCCCTTTTTTGGAACGTGGGTAACTGCATGAATCAAAAACATAGTTGATGCCAAGGGTTTCATCTATCTGTTTTGCTATCTCTTTAATTCGTGTGGTGGGAACATCAACATCAGGGTGTCTTTCAAACATAAAACCGCGATGAAACAATTTAGCCTTTGTCCGCTTTTCCTTTAATATGGCTTCAAAGCGATCCGCGACACCTTCAAGATCCTTTGATTTAACCTCAGTCCCGAGACTCTTTTCTAACCGAAAACCACCGTGAAGTATTTTAACAGGGTATCGCGTTGTGTCATGCTCTGCTAATGCCACCAATCGGAATCCGTGATCTGTAAAACGGATGGGCAGATTCTGTTCAGTGATGATGGATTCAATAAAAGTTTCAACTTCTAAAGATTCTAACAATTCTTTTGCAGGCGAAACGGAATCGGTTTTTGTATAGAATTCCATAATCTCTGCTCTCCCGGGTGGACGGGTGTAAATTTTACCGTCTTTGTTCCATTGATGAATAACATCTTTTATGCGACTCTCTGTGGTATAATCCGATGTTAAGTCCTGTGAAGGGGTTATTTCAATAACATCAATCGATAGTCCCTCCTCCGCAATTAAAGTTTTTAACAATTCCTTAACATCATTCGGTGTCATGTGTGTTCTCCTTTTAGAGTAAGAATGCAAATCGGCTGAAAAGGTTACATAAAATTCGTTTGCTGGACTATTTAACCTGTTTTTGTATCCTCTTGTTTCCCAAATATGTGGTCAAATTCACCGGGATATTCCGCTTTCATCCAAGCAACAACCTTTCTCTTTGCGCGGTACAACCGAACTTTAGTCGCTGACAAAGTGATTTCCAATTTTTCAGCGATTTCTTCCAACATCATTTTAGGATTAGCAAGTTTCATTTCAAATACTTCCTGTTCGGAAATTGGCAGTCGTTGTGCCAAAGCATATACAATCTCCATCTGTTCTTTAGCTATGATACGATAAATTGGGGAACGATGTTCAAGGTCAACCAAATATGCTTCAGGATCCCCTTCAAGTGAACCGATTTCGAGTTTTCTCTGCTCATTACGGAAGTGTGCAGCAATAAGTTGATGCGCGATACTAAACAACCAGCTGGAAAAACTTTTGGGGTCCCGAAGTGTATATAGATTCTGGTGAACCTTGATAAACGTCTCTTGTACAAGGTCTTGCGCGGTTTCCCAATTGCCGACGCGTCTATAGAAAAAACTGAGGAGTGGCCCTTCGTAACGGTGATAGAGGATTTCAAATGCACCATCATCAGCAACGTCTAAATTTTGATGTACTAATTCTTCGTCACGAAGTTCATCCATACCACCAACCCTCTATTTCCATTACAACTTTATTGAGTTTTAAGCATAGCAAAACTCGTAATTATGAACATTTCTGTAGGCGCGCTTACAAAAGGCGTCTACAGAAAATACCTGTATTTTATCCTTTTTTATTTTTAATCTCTACTTCAACGAGTTCACTCAGAAGACTACCTCTTGCCTTAACGGAGATAACTTTTCCGTTCCGGTCAATCAGAAACGGTGCAGGAATACCACGTACACCATACTGCTTTGCAAATACGCCACCGAAACCACTACTATCCAAAATTTGCCTCCAAGGTAATGTTTTCTCCTTGACAAACTCACGCACCACCGCTTCGTTTTCGTCAAAACTCACACCGATAACGTCAAAACCTTTGTCGTGATATTTCTCATATACTACTTTAACATTCGGAATTTCTCCGACACAGGGACCGCACCACACCGCCCAAAAGTCAAGTAACACGACCTTTCCACGGTAGTCCATCAGCGAAATCGGTTTGCCATCAAGGTCAACTGCTGATGTTGAAAAATCGGGTAAGATTTGATCCACCCATCCTAAACTGGGGTCCGCTTTGAGTTTATATTCTTGGGCAAGTTCGGCATTTCCTAATCTCTCATGGATATTTGCTAATCCATCCAAAGCAGTTTGGTCATTTTTAGTTTGTTCCAGGCGTTTTTCAAAAACCGTTTGTGCTTTCCTCAAAACTTTTTCGGCTGCATCAGTATTTCCTAAAACCGCATGAATTTCAGTCAATATGAGGACAATCTCCGAATCATTGGGTGTTCGTTCTAATTCTTGTTCAAAGACATCCTGAATTTTGCATAGTACTGCTGTCCACCGTTTAATGTAAGGGTCATTTTCGTTGAGTGTCTTATAAATGTCAGTAGGACTTGTCCAGACTTCCGCATAGTCATAAAGCATACGCACCCATCTGGTCTGTATCTGCGCGTCCCTTTCGTGGATACGCTCAAACAACCGCTCAATAGAAACAAGAGTTTCGTCATTGTACTCTTCATCTTCAAAAAGAAACTGGGCCCATCCATGTTTTTCAAATGCAAACAAACAAATTTCGACATCGTTTGGAACTAAAATCATTGCTTTTTCCAAAAGTGGATGCTTCGGTGATATAGGAATTGGCACATCGGCGGGTTGTTGTAAAGTTTCGATTGCCAAAAACTTTGCTGCTGCACCGTTGTTAGGGTCTTTTTCCAAGACGTTTTCGACGTATTCACGCAGCCTTTGGCGCATTTCTTCAGAAAAACGATAAATGTACTCCATCAAGTCGGATGGAAGCGACGTTTTCCCGTTAGAAACCCCAGCATCAATTTTTGCCTTGATGTAGGTAATTACCTTTTCCTGAACGTCCTGTGCAACCTCTCGTTCCCCGCTTGCATCCCGTCGACTTTTAATAAGAAAATTATTCCATACATCCACACTATTTTCTTTCATGATATTATCTCCTATTTTTCTTGTTTGCGAAACACTGGTTTCAGTCTGATATTGTGAATTTGAAACTTGATTTTATAGGTAAGAATGTAAATCAAAGAAAAAGGTTACATAAAAAGATGTTCTGGTTGGGCAGCGTGCTGAAATAGAGATGTCTCGTCAAGCTATTATGTGAAATTTCAAGGACAATTACAAGATTTTTTGAAGAAAAGCGATTCAGTTGATAACTAAATAAAGAAGTGTTCATCTAACATAAGTTTTACTAAAAGATTGGAGATTCAACTTTTATGTTTGAGAAATTAGCAAAGATAAGCGGAGTACTTATATTAATAGTATTTTTTATTGGATGCGGAGACGTTGATAAGATTCCGGTGTCATCCGAGGACTATTTGGCAATTAACAGCGTTTTAAAACGGTGGCGAGAAGGTTATGAAACTGAAGATATAGAAACCTATATAAGTGCTTATTGGTCTCAGGGTTTCCGATACGTTTCAGACTGGGGAACAGACGGCGATAAAACTGATGACCTTATATTTGATGATATCCGGGAAGAACGTGATTCTGCAATTCATGTCTTTAGCCGATTTCAGGATATTGAAATAGAACTCTCTATCCCACCAGAAATATCTTTGAATAAAGATGGCACACAAGCCGAAGTCCGAAATCATTATCGGATTCAAGGTTTTGTAGCAGATGGCGAATCACTTGAAGGTGGCTTCATCGGATGGTTCGCGGAGGGTGACAACCTGTTTATCTTTGAAAAAAGAGATGATGAATGGCGAATTACCGAATGGCATGACGAATCTTTTAGTGATGAAGAAATTCGCATTGCTAATAATCTTTAGTTTCCCATAGTTTCGCCAACAAGCATTCAAATTGATTTTCAAACTCTCTAAGACTTACGTAGTCTGTTTGTTTTAAGGCATTGCAGCGGACGTAGTGGAATATCTATTCTAAAATTATAGGTATCAGTAATAGTCGGGAATCGGAGTTCCCTCCTACAAAGACGAACCATCTTCTGTAGGAGCGATCTCCGAATCGCGACCTATACCCGCAATTTTAGAGTAGGTAGACCAGTAGTAGCACAATTTATAGTGCATTTTTAGCAATTTGGTTCATTTTGGTTTCCGTGTCCGAACTTCCGCTCAAGTCTTATCCTATTGAAATATTGGTAACCCTATGCTATGATAAACACCCATGGAATAGAAAGTTGTCTATCTTGATAAAGTAGATAATATGTTTCTGAAAACCTAAAAACCATTATTCGGGATATTATCATTATGTACCAGAAATTAACAAAGATAACTGGCGTGCTGGCATTATTGACATTTTTTATTTCTTGCAGCGCCGATCTTGAAAAAGTAAACGACGATGATAGGAATCAAATGTCTGAAAAAGTCATCCAAGTGCCACCAGAGGATTATTTGGCAATTAACGGGGTCTTAAAACGGTGGCGAGAAGGTTATGAAATTGAAGATGTTGAAACCTATATGAGTGCCTATTGGTCTCAAAGCTTCCGATACGTAGGTGACTTAGGAACAGAAGGTGATAAAACCGATGATCTGGTGTTTGATGACATCCGAGAAGAAAGGGATACCGCAATTCGTGTCTTTAGCCAATTTCAGAATATTAATATAGAACTTACTGTCCCACCAGAAATAGCCGTAATAGAGGAAAATGTGCGAGTCGAAGTCCGAAATCACTACCGAATTCAAGGGTTTGTTCCTAATGGTGAATCATTTGAAGGCGAGTTCACGGGTTGGTATGCGGAAGGCGATAATCTGTTTATTTTTGAAAAAAGAGATGGTGAATGGCGCATCACCGAATGGCATGATGAGGCTTTCAGCGAGGAAAAAATTCAGATTCTTAATAAGCAATTGCTCCCTATAGTTTGGGCAACTTTAAAACAATCAAAATAAATTGTCCAAGCTATAGTCATATCACAAGGTATCTCATAAACATTACAGAGGCATTCAAGTCTCTAATAATTTCTTCCTTTACCAAAACTCCAAAAATCCCATCCTCCGAGATGCACCTCCAAAAAACGCATCAACCCCAACTTTTCCCGCAAACTTATTGGAAATATATTGGATATCTATTGTCCGGCAAGCCACAAAAACTTCTAATCATCACACAGAATTAGGTATAATATCACGGCCAAAAAACAAAACCGATGAATAGAACAAAAACCTGACATCTCTGAAAATCGCAAATAACTATCAAAATGCAAAGACGACAACGCAAAACCTATCAAAATAAAATATCTACGGTAAGAGAAAAACTATGTTCCTCAATACAGATGAGAAATATAGAAAACAAAATTAAATTCAAAATGAGAAAAACACCTATGAACCCATATAGGTACTGGATTTATAGCCAATTTAAAAAGTATACCGTGGTATAAAAAATATACCGTATGGTATATTTTTACATGAGTTACGCCAATGAAGTTCCGAGTAAAATACACCCACAATTCATCCAATGTTTGCCTAAGATGACTAAGATTTTATACACAACACTTAGAGCCATTCGATTGGCACGAATCATACTTGTAAGAGGGCGTTGTCTGACCGATTTAACGAACTAAATCGTTTCATGTGAAACACCTCTTTTAATCTTTGAAAACGATATTTTATACTATTCGATAAGAAAACTCGACAATTGAATGCCTCTGTAAACATTTATGGGATACCTTGATTCTTTTTCGCAGATGGATTATGCTTTAAGCGGACTGATTGCAGATAGGCAATTCAAAGATTGTCCAATCTTACCTTAGCCGATACCAAGCGCATATTGTTCGTTAATTCACACTGTGATTGTTTTGGCAACTCAGATTCAGACAACAACCATAGACCACCAATTGTTAATCGGTTATAAACTCTATGCGAAACGTCATTCTTATATGTTCTGTCCTGCTCTGGTTATGCTTCGTGCCTTTTATTAAAATCTGCCAATCCCAAGAGGATTCTAATGTCCAGTTTGGCACAATTCAGGGACAGATAACAGACAACGAGAATAACCCGCTGCCCAAATACACCATCTCAGCAATTTTACCAACAGACAACATAACTTACGCCGCTAAAACCAATTCAGGTGGGCAGTTTTCACTAACAAACCTTCCTGCTGGCACTTGGGATATAAAAGTCCGACACCTCAGCATATTACTTGCACAACGCGAAGTAACAATCACTGAAGAATCCGTTGTTAATACCGATTTTACCATTGAAGGCACAGGGATTATTTCGGGATTTTTGCTTGATTCTGATAACAAACTTCCGCTACCAATTACAGGTGAGGTCAAGATTGGTCTCCTCACACATGACGATGAATGGTTAGAAAAGAAATATCGCGGAGAAGTATCTAATGGATATTTTGAGGTCAAAAATTTGTTGTCGGGACGCTACGTTATTGTAGATGCTTTTGATGGCTATGTATTCGCTATATCCGATTCTCCCGTAGTGCCCGTTTATCCAGGAGGTCATGTCGGTGGTGTAGAGGTGCTTTTGAAACTGGGAGCATCCCTTCAAGGGCGTTTCGTTGATGCCCAAAAAAAGCAACCTATCTCTGATGCAGTTATCAGTGTTGCTTCCGAAGTGAAGGATACCGTCTATCCTGAAAGTTCGTTTGCACACTCTACAGAAACAAACACAAACGGTGAATTTCGCGTCACAATACCGAACGATTCCGATATCTACTATGCCTTCACACTAATAGCCTCACATCCTCGGTATCAAACGCACCGTTGGCAATGGAAGTTGTCCCCTAATAAAAATGTGTATGCGTTAGGTGAACTTTCACTTAAACCTTTCCTCTCACTGCGGGGAAAGGTTTTTGTTTCAAACCCGCATTATACAGTCAACGGACTCAAAGTACAGTTAAGGATGCACAACAAGTCTGCTGACTTCTTTCGTGCCGGAGCACAACCCGAACATATCGTACAGACCGATGCAGAAGGCAATTTCGTCTTCTCTGAACTCCATCCGATTGAATACAGTTTGACAATTTTCCGAGATGATGTTATTATAGCATTCTTAGAGTCGGTCAATCCACAAACTAAAAAACCTCTTAAAATCCGATTGCCAAAACTGAAAACGTTGCACGGCAAAGTTGTTGATATGCAGCAACGTCTTATTGCAGAAGCGAATCTTTATGCAGCTCGCCAAAGCGAAAACCCAAACGGACACGGTGCGATCCTTAACATGACACAAACGGATGTAAACGGTGCTTTTCGAATGCAGCTGCTCCAGACAGAACCGCACCTCCTTTCCGTTGAAGTGTCAAAAAAAGGTTACCTTTCAAGGGTATATCCAAATGTGAAAATCGGAAAAGACCCGTTGATTGTTCCGCTCCAAAAAGGGTATATTATTAAAGGACGCATTATCTTTCCCCATGATATTCCAACAGATGGATATTATGAAGTGAAGGTTTTTTCCGAAAATACCAGCATGGAGCCAACGTTAAATCCTCTGATGCTGAACAGACCACTCATGTCCAAACAATTTCCCGTAGCGGAAACGACTTTTGTGTTGGATGGTCTCTTTGAGGAGAAGTATAAACTCTATATCATAGGAAACGGCATTGCTGCAACTGAAATGGACGCGAAAGCATCTGCAAATGGGCAAGAAGTCTTCATCGTAGCAGATAGACCGACGTCAGAGATAAGAGGACAAGTGCTTTGGGCAGACACAGGTGAACCTGTGCAGCATGCTTTGGTGTCGCGTTCATGGTATCCGTGGGAATTAAGCAAATATGATATGTCATTAACCTTAGATCGCTTTGAAACAGCAACAGACGCGCAGGGCAAATTTTCGTTTTCAAATTTGACTCAGGAACGTTATCAGTTACATATTCGTGCTGTTAAATCGGTGTTCGAAAGAGACACAGGAATTTATCAGCGTGTACATATTCAGAAAGAGGTTACAATTCCAGTTTGTAGTGATAATACACATACCATCTATCTTGGAAGGGCAGATGGAACACCGTTTGCAAAGTAATACGCACACGCCGTGTGTCGTTAATTTGAAGAATCAAAATAAAACCAAGTACCCGTTACGTAAAAATTGTTGAATGGTCTGATGAAGATCAGTGCTATGTTGGTAGTTGTCCAGGTCTCTTTTATGGTGGATGTCATGGTGATAATGAACAAGAGGTGTTTTCCGAACTGTGCAACATCGTTGAGGAGATAATTGAGCAATATCAGCACGAGGGTAAAGCCCTACCTTTGCCAACATCTGTTCAGGATTACGCTAACGAGATGTTAAAAATTGCTTGGCAGAGAGTCTAAGAAATTACTGAAGTGATGAGGCAAAGGTTTCTGTCCCTCACATACCTAATCAAATTTCTATCCCAACCAATGAAACATGACAAACTTCTTTAGAATACTTATCACGATTTATGCTTTTATTTTTTTTCAAGGAAGTGCTTCTGCTGTTACGTGGCAAGATGACTTTGATAAAGAAATAGAAGACAGCTGGCAACTACAGGGAAATGATTCTGCATGGCGGATTGAAGAGGGATTTTTACAAGCAAAAATTGAGACACATAAACAGTGGTCCACAATATTTGAACTCTATCAATTTATAGAATTCTCTGGACCTTATGATAACATTACAATTAAGATTGATAATATCGGCGTGGCGGGAGATATTAAATTCGGCATAGCACTTGGGAAACATTTCTTTAATGATGATGGGGAGATAGAAGAGATAGGCTATTACCTGTTTTTCACGAATGATATGCAAGCATCAAGGGATGGCAAAGTGTTTCTCGGTCCTGGCAAACGCTGGGGTACAAATGCACTCAACGAGATGGTGTTCCGCTTTGATGGCGGCAGATTTCAACTGTTTGGAAATGGTGAAGCGCGTATGGATTTTAGGGACGCGAACTTACCGAAAATTGACATTATCGGTTTTGTCTTCGTTGGATATGTTACGGATATGGTTAACACAGGCACAGCATGGGTTGATAAGATTACTATTTCCGGACTGCCAGTCTCACCAAAACAGAAATTAACAACGACATGGGGACACCTAAAACGGGAATAATCCTAAAAAATAAGAGAAATAATGTTACGGAAGAATTTGGATATATTTTTTAATGTCTTTTTGCTATTAGCAGTTTTAGGTGTGGCGTTCTGGGGCACATTTGCGAAGGCGAAATTGAATCCGAGCGAACGTGCTGAACCTGCGGCATCTGGTGCATATTATAGAACACCCGGTAAAAACGGAAAATGGTTCGGTCCTGAAGTGAACTCCTTAACACTCTGCAATGTGCATAATCCATATAATAATAGAGGATTTTTTGACATTATAGAAACGATTGAGAACGCTGTTGTATCCAAGTCAAGAATTCCAGGTGCGTTACATTGGTACAGACGACAGAAGTGGGGCTTTGCCAATGACAAGACACCCTGGGGGACAAACGTTTCTTATATTACGCTCCGCGATGATCTTGGGTGGAGTGAAATTAATCGAGGAACTGGGACTACGGGCTACCCGTGGAGTGGGATTGAACGGCATTGGCGCGATGGGAATATTATCCGATCACAAGCTTCTGTGATGGGATGGCGGCAATATGCTCGTGGGAGAGAGCGATGGATATGTCCCATGTATTACAAAACTGGTGGCTGGGAAGGTGAAGACCTTGAAGTGCACTGTAGAACACTACGAACATGGTTTCCACCTGACTGGAATGTTTTAACACAAAAAGATAGAGACTTCGGTTCTCCCGTTGAGCGAAAACCCGGTGTGATCAGCCGAAGAGGAAAGCGGACACACCGATGGTACGACTGTATAAAAATCAGAGATGCTTCTATACAAAGATAATCACCGAAGGTTTAGTTGATTAGATTTTACTATAATTGCAATGATATCGTCACACAAAATCCAATGCATTTGCGCGATTTCTAAACCCTATTATGCTAAACAACAAGTTGACTCGAATCTTCTTAAAGATATTGGTTGTGGTCTATGTCACAATCAACTGCACTGTCTTTGCAGCAATCTGGCACGACGATTTTGATGCCGAGAATCCAGACGCGTGGCACTCCGTAGGTGACAATAGGGTATGGAAAGTTGTTGATGGTTTTTTACGCGTAGAAGTTAACCGAGATTGGGAGGCACAATACGATTTCTATCAACTCATTGCATTCCCTGCCCCTTATCGAGACTTTACAGTTAAAATTAAGGATTTCGGTGGTGACAAGATACGGTTCGGTTTTTGTGTGGGACGACATTTTCCTGATACACCCGAAGAGGATCCATTTTTTTATGTATTCTTTCCAGATGAAATTAGAGCAAGACGTTTTGATGGTAAAGGGAGTAGCCACCCATTTCAGTATCGATTATCTCGGGAACCTCGTGTACGTTGGCACACTGACATTCTGGAAGAAATGGAATTACATTTTAACTCAGGAAATTTTCTACTGTTCGCGGATGGTGAATTTCGAGCAAAATTCCAAGATCGAAACTTTAATAGGATTGAAATCCTCGGATTTGTCGTAGAAGGAATCAATATTGCAAATGAATGGGATGGCGAAGGTTGGGTCGATTCGTTCACAATTTCAGGATTAAATGTTTCTCCAGAGGTAAAAGTAACATCAACTTGGGCACAACTTAAGCGAAGATAATGCATAGTTTTCTAAAACAATCTCATAGCGACACACATAACAGAATTGGACGTAGGCCAGGACAGCAAATTTTTAAGGAATCTCTCATTGTTTGCGTTTGGATCGGTTTTGGAGCCTTAACGCTCTGGGGGGTAGATGATTTTGGACTCTTTTCCTCCACTTCTCAAGTTCCCAGTAGCACCTCATTGCAAGTTGATTTCCCGGTTGTCTATCAGATGTGGAAAAAAGAAGAGGCTGTTTTCGTGGACGTTCGTTCCGCAGACAACTTCAGACGAGGACATATTCCAGGTGCCGTAAACGTCCCTGTCAACCGAGTAAGACAGAATTTATCTGTATTGCCAACAGAGAAAGAAACCTTGCTAATTACTTATTGTGGAGGTATTGAATGTCCGAATGCTTATCAATTGATGAATGTTCTATTAGCGAGCGGCTACCGAAATGTGAAGTTTTTTCCACGTGGATTAAGGAGTTGGCAGGCATTAGGATACCCATTGGAAACTAAATGATAATGCTACTGTTGGTGACAGTGCTAAGAATTATTCTTGGAACAATCCTCTTTTTCGCGGGTATTGCTAAACTTGCTGATTTCAGTGCTTTTGTTACCGCTGTAGTTAGTTATCAGTTGCTACCGGCAGCACTGGTAAAACCGATAAGTTACCTGTTAGTCTCGGCAGAGATTACTTTGGGTATAGCGTTAAGTATCGGCTATTTTTCGCGAGGTGCGGGTATCCTTGCATCGTTCCTTTTTCTAATATTTGCAGCTGCATTGACAAACGTGTTGTTGCAAAAACTGCCTGTAACGGATTGTGGATGCGCTAATTTTCTTTTTAGTTTAGTAGAAAACTTAGGGCTTACGGTCTCAACGCCTAATTGGATGCTGGTTTTCGCTGATCTTATATTGGCGGTAGCAAGTTTTGGGATAGTTTGTTCACCGCAACGAGGATATGGTCTGGAATCGTTAATCCATCAGATGCAACACTCTCAAAATTAACGTTTTGGTAGGATACCTTCACGAATCACCGCAAATCGCATCAGCACGTAGCATATCATAATACGGCAAACACTCCGATAAAATATCTTCCAACGCCTCAGGAAACGGTTCTCGTTTCGGTTGATATGGCACAAAACCTACACTCTGATGCACATTTTGATACCAATGCGGTGCCCAAACACCATCCGCTGGATTTCCGCCACGTGGCCATGACAACATCGATTCCTCAAATGGAAGTTCCAATCGCTCACATAATATTGACAACACAGCTCTCGGAGCAAGCAATAATTCCCGCGCATCCAAAATAGAAGGCAATTGTCCCATCTCTCGCAATTTCGCCAACAATTCCGATTGTATCTTTAAACCGGTATCCTTCAACGTAGGAATACCAATGACATTCGCTAAAGACGGAAGCATCTCCTTCGGATCCCGGATCAGCAAGATGTTGACTGTCTCCCGCATGAAAGTTCTGTCAATATCAACGAGATGGTGCGCCATCTGCTTCATAAATAGGACAGCCTTAGTGCAGGACCCAAGAATAACGTCACGGATGACAGCAGCACCATCAGTTTGCATGGATGCCATAACCTGTTCCCGACTGGGATGCGCCGCACCTGTAACATGAAGATAGTGTGCATACAACGGTTCATCAATAATTTTGGTATCGCTTCGCTGCCCGAAAGCATACATTAATGCCGTTGAAATGTTCCGTGGTCCCGACCAAAGACAAATTCGTTTCGTTTGCATATAAATTCCTAACCTGTTTATATAATATCGTTTTACATTTTAGGAGTCAAGTATTTGGAAGGTTTGCAGTAGACAGAGACAAGGCAGTAAGATATACTACAATCTACACTAAATTATATTGTTATGTTCAATAAACGGTGGGAGACTGCTACAACACCATAGATAAGGCTATGTCAAGACGCAAAATTTTCACAACAATCATCATTCCCGCACTGCTAATTTCAGGGTTAATAATCATTTTAGTCAACAATCAAAGAGAATTTCCGGGAGAGTTAGTTCTCTCTCAAAAACAACTTGACTTTGGGACAGTTCCTGAATGGGAAGGACAAATAATACAAACAGTCTCGGCACGAAACATAGGAAAAAGCCCGCTTCATATTAGCAAAATCCAAACGGGGTGTAGTTACGCTGAGATTGAAGGACCAAAGGTGATTCCACCAGACAGAGAAGAAACATTCAAGGTACTTCTTGATCCGCAAATGCTACCTGATGGTGCGACTTCAGCCACTGCCATTCTTTTTACAGATAGTCCTAAAACGCCACAAGTCTATTTGACAATTGTTGCATCAGTAAAACGGTTTGCTACGTTAAGTGCAGATGTATGTGATTTCGGAGAAATCTTGCCTGAGACACCTTATGAGAAGCAGGTTAAGTTGTGTGTCAATGCGCCGCTTAATCAACAAGAGATCCGTCTCCTACCGTCTGAAACTCCGATGTTAACATGGAAGATAGCACCCGATCCGAGTTCAGAGTGTTTTATAATCACGATTCAATTGCAAGTTTCAAAAAAGGATAGCGTGGTTAATCGGACAACGCATTACTATAATGTTGGTGACCCCTTTTCCGTTTTACTCACAGTAGATTTTCCAAATGAGCGAACTCTAACATTACCTATTATAGCAAGAATTGTAGGACCTGTGAAAGTTAAACCGGAAAGTCTCTCCTATGGGACAGTAAATGTTGAAACTACACCATTTTTGGAATTCACACTCTCTGCGAAAACTGAATTTAAAATATTAGGTATTCAAGCGCCCAATTATTTAAAAGTTGTTGATATATCTAATACGGTAAAATCCAAAATGCGTTCATCACACTATGAAAGATGGTTCAAAGTATCTTGGGATGTATCCAAATCACCATCTTTGTTACGCGAAGAAATTCACATCACCACCTCAGCAACTTCTACGCCGATTCGGATTCCTGTTTACGGATATGCCAGTGCAAACCGACTTACTAATTCATCACCTTCACAGGTAGAGTAAGCAGGAGTATAAATGTTGTTCAAAATTATAGTTAAGATTTTTATGCTATGGAATATCAAAACAGACAAGAGTTGTTCAGTGTCTGCTCAGTTAGAGGGGAATAAGCGATAATTTCTAATGCTGTTTTTCAATAAGTCTTCCAACAAAAAAGATGATAATACCGAGTGCCAAGAAACCCATCTCAGCACCCATGGCTTGGGCTTCACTATATCCAAAAGGGTTGAAAAGTCCTAAATAGAGTGCAGCACCTAAACATACTATACCCATGAGTTCTAAAGTCTTTCCAATATAATACACAGGTTCCTCAAAATTAGGGCAAAATCCAACATTAGCACATCACTAAATATTGGAATTTGCCCTGATATGTGTTATTAATAGAGTCTCTTAATTTGACCCCATCGAATCAATTTTTGTTGCGCATTGGGATTTATCTTAGCTGTGAAAACGAGATCGGGAAGCATATCATTCTGTTCTGTATAGCCTTCAGGTGCCCAAGCAATTGTATTTTGTAGTTGACCGTTATCAACATCATCATAGGCTATACTAAAACCGATAACACTATCTTTACTTGCGATGTCTCCAAGCCGAAAACTTAATTCACACGTTTGCCCATCATTTCCCCAAGCCACTGATGCTAAAGGGGATTTCAGGATATCTGTCTCTACTCCAATAGGAATTTCATAGCGATGGAGCTCGTCCTTACGTTGATAGTGAAATTCGTCAATATGGAGGATGAGTCGATCTTCTCTAAAAGGTTTAGATTGATATTTTTCAAGCTGATCATCTTGTATTGTAATGGCGACATAAAGGAAGCCACTACGCCAAACCGCTTTGAAGGATCCGGCGAAATCATTGGATTCCGTCCACTGATGCCCGACAATAATTTCTTGATTAAGTTTGCCAAGGTAAGCGTCTTCCCATACAGGGTCATCAAGGTATCCGTCAACGATAGGGGCAACAGGAACCAGTTCCGCGTTATATTGGAAATTTTGAAGTTTTTCGTCGGTAAGATGCCCTAAAGCATAAGACATCACTGTCAAAATCATTACACCAACTAAAAGAATCTGTTTTCGCACTCCATTATTCCTCCTTTAGACTTGATTATAATTAGTGTATCATAGTTAATTTACTTATGTCAACTTATTTTCGTAGATTGGGTATGTAAAGTTTTGGTTATTACCCGGATATACTTTGTAGGAGGGAACTCCGATTCCCGACAGTTCGCGATTCGGAGATCGCTCCTACAAGTTTTATCTGTATATTTCTACAAAAACTTTACATACCCTCGTAGATTTTAGAACTTTGCACCAGCGAGGTTAGGAAACCTCCAAATCAACGATATGAATCATGGCGAATCATGTAGAATACCAAAAGCGTATTCTACCAAGCGCATTCGTCTTTAGGCATTCCCCTATGGTATTTACCGCCTACCGAGGGGCGAAAGTGTATAATTATTTTCATAATTCACCATATTTAGTACAAATTTGGGGTTCGTTCCTTAACATTGCGCAGTATCTCAATCGTCAACAAGTACAAAGTCCAAATCAGGTAGAACTTGTTATTATTAGTGATGTGAGAAAAGTTTTTTTTGAAATTCAGTTGATATTAAGTAAAAAGTATGTTATAATTTGTATGTTAAGTTCAAACATCTTTCCAAAACAAACATAGAATAAGCAGATTACTACTAAAATTGCTTGAGCGTGCCTAATTTGAGTATCTACCCTGAATGTGTGCTATCAGTCTACAGCATCGCTCCAAGTGTGATAATTTTAAATAAAAAATGAGGCGATAGGTTGTGAACAAGAACACAAAAAACATGTTCGTGTGGTTTATTTTAGGGTTGGTTGTTGTTGTTGCTATCTACCAACTTATCAACCGTAGCGACCAAGTTTGCGAATTGGCGATCTCTGATTTTGATGATTTCATAACATCAGAAGCGACTTTTGATGGATACTTGGTACTTGATACAGAATCGCTCGAAGGTAAATTTTACGAAACACAAGTTCCAAAGATTCAGGCAAATTTAAAGGACAAAGGAGTAGTGGTGCCTCCAAATTGGAAAGGCAAGTTTAGAGTAAGTCGAGACCCTGTCCACGATGATGGATTAGCAACAGACCTCCGAAAGCATAAAAACATAGATTTTAAGAATAAACCCGCTTCTAATTTTCCCGAATGGTTACTTGTGTTCGGTACAACAGTAGTGCCGTTATTGATATTCTTGGGTTTGATGATTTTTCTATCGAGGCAAATGCAGGGAAGCGGAAACCGAGCACTCTCCTTTGGCAAAAGTCGTGCTACACTCTATACTGAAAGCGATAAGAAGGTTACCTTTGAAGATGTCGCGGGAGTAGACGAGGCGAAAGAAGCACTTGAAGAGATTATTGAATTTCTCAAAGCACCTAAGAAGTTTGAGAGACTTGGCGGGACAATTCCTACAGGTGTGTTGTTAGTCGGTCCCCCAGGTACTGGTAAAACAATGCTGGCGCAAGCCGTTGCGGGTGAAGCAGATGTTCCATTTTTCGACATAAGCGGATCCGATTTTGTTGAAATGTTTGTCGGGGTTGGTGCTTCCAGAGTCCGCGACCTATTTGAAACAGGCAAGAAAAACGCACCTTGTATCATTTTTATTGATGAGCTTGATGCTGTTGGTCGTCATCGCGGTGCTGGCATCGGCGGTGGGCATGATGAACGCGAGCAAACTTTAAATCAACTACTTGTTGGCATGCAAGGTTTTGAGGCATCTGAAGGTGTCATTGTGATTGCAGCTACAAACCGTCCCGATGTACTTGACCCTGCCCTATTACGCCCTGGCAGGTTTGACCGTCAGATTATCGTTGATTTACCCGATGTTCGAGGCAGACAAGCTATTCTTGGCGTTCACACAAAAGAACCTTATAAAATCTCTGAGGACGTTGACTTGGAGATACTTGCAAAAGCAACACCAGGATTCTCAGGTGCGGACTTAAAAAATATGGCGAATGAAGCCGCGCTGCTTGCCGCAAGACAAGACAAAGAAACGATCGATATGAGCTGCTTTGATGAAGCTAAAGATCGCGTTCTGATGGGACCTGAACGCCGCAGCTTAGTTATAAGTGAAGAAGAACGGCGCATCACCGCCTATCATGAAGCGGGACATGCACTTATGCTACATTTTGTGCCAGAAAGCGACCCTAACTATAAGTGTACAATTGTGCCACGCGGTAGAGCACTCGGTGTAACTGCTATGCTTCCACTTGAAGAAAGGCATAACCTAAGTAGGAAAAGGTTACTTGCACATATTATCTTTGCACTTGGTGGACGGGTTGCTGAAGAAATTATCTTTGGTGAACAGACAACGGGTGCGCAAAACGATTTTGAACAGGCAACTCATCTTGCCCGTCGAATGGTCACCCAATGGGGTATGAGTCCGTTAGGTCCATTGGCTTTTGGGAGAAGAGACGAACAGGTCTTCCTCGGCAAAGAATTGGCAGTCCACCAAGATTATAGTGAAGAAACAGCAATCTCTATTGATAAAGCCGTTTTTGACATCATAATGGAGTGTTACAAAAAGGCGAAAGAAATTATTGAGACAAATCTTGACGGTTTGAAATTGCTCGCTGATGCCTTATTAGAACGAGAAACACTTATTACAGAAGAGATAGAAGAGATCCTCGGTCCCCGACCACAGTTGCCAGCTAAAACCCTTACATGAACTGCCGCGGTAAATCGCTCACTTTTGGCGATAGCACCCATATCATGGGTGTCCTGAACGTCACTCCCGATTCTTTCTCAGATGGCGGTGCTTACCTTAATATCAATACCGCGATTACACATGCTAAAACCATGGTAGCAGAGGGAGCAACTATTATTGACATTGGAGGAGAATCATCGCGTCCAGGGGCAGAGCCAGTACCTGCAAATGTAGAATTAGAAAGGGTGTTGCCGGTTATTCGGGCACTTGTTTCTGAACAATTGGACGTTCCAATCTCTATTGATACCACAAAAGCGGTGGTAGCGAAGCATGCGCTTGAAGCTGGGGCACACATCATCAACGATATTACTGCCCTTCGTGAGGATACTGCGATGGCACACGTTGCAGCAGAAATGGAAGCAGGTGTTATCCTCATGCACATGAAGGGGACACCGCGCACCATGCAACGCTCACCATATTATAAAGATGTTGTCAAAGAGGTTTGCAAGGCATTAGAAAATTGGATTAACGATGCATCGCAAAACGGTATCGCCCCTGACCGTATCATCGTGGATCCTGGCATAGGATTCGGTAAAACAACCGAACAGAACTTACAAATTCTGAAGCAGCTTGAAGCATTCAAACAACTCAACAAACCGATATTAATCGGCACATCACGTAAATCTTTTATCGGCAATTTATTAGAACTTCCAGTAACTGAAAGAGTTGAAGGCACTCTTGCTACAGTGTGTTGGGCAATTGCACATGGGGCAGATATTGTACGCGTTCATGATGTAAAGGCTACTACCCGCGCAGTACGGATGACAGATGCTCTTTATCGGTAAATGGAACAACTCACAAATTAATGCTCCAACATAAAATTCAAGGGATTGGTATAGATATTATTGAGGTTGAACGGATAAAGCGTCTATCGCTTCGTTGGGGAAGTAGGTTTGAGCATCGTGTCTATACGCCTCAGGAACTTACCTATTGCGGAAAAACACAGACTCGTTATGCAAGGCTTGCCGCTCGGTTTGCTGCGAAGGAGGCAACTCTAAAAGCACTCGGTACTGGCTTAACCGTTGGGATGAATTGGCAGGATGTAGAAATTTGCGCGGACGCTGTTGGAAAACCATTGCTCGTTTTACACGGTAAAGTCAAGCAATGTGCTTCAGAACTCGGTGTCGTTACAACCTTTGTTAGTTTGTCGCATGCTGTGGATTACGCTGTCGCACAAGTGACACTCTGTTCTGCTTAGTTAAGAAAAATCTCCGTTCTATTGAAGAAAAAGACCCGTTTTATCAACTAAATTTCGTGCTTATGTCTCCGTGTGAGAAGTTTATCGGATTCTGACTACACAATATACCAACACATATCTTTGGAGCAAGTAAAGTGAAAAAAAAATTACAGTTCTTGTGCAATCGGATTTTGCCGTTACAGTGTTTAAAAATCTCGTTAATTTGCGTATTCTATCTCGTTTCTTGTTTTTCCACTTCAAATGGGATTGCTTTAGAAGCAAACACAACCGCAGAAGCAGACAGGTTTCTCAAACAGTTGCTTGGTGCTGAACATCGTGGAATGGGTGGTAGTTTTGTTGGGGCAACTGGTGGCGCAAACGCGCTTGGGAACAACCCCGCCGGTATTAGTATTGTTGAAGGAGATCGATTTGTAATTCACATGAGTCGTTTACCACGTACCGTTGTCCTGCTATCCAAACCGAATTTCAATGCGAACTATGAGGATTATAGTCGATATGAACAGCGCGCCTCTGGTATTGAATCATTGAATTGGGCTTTTCCAATAGGTAAGTTCGGTACTATAGGCGTTGCTTTATCCACGGCGCATGTGGGGGCATTTCGCCGCGTTAGCCATGAAGGGAAAGCACTTAACAGTTTTCCAGAAAATAACCTTGCTATCGGACTCGGTTACGGTGTAAATTGTTTCAGAGGTACTATCGTAGGATTTGATGCGAAGTGGTTACGGTCTAAGGTTACCGATACGTTAGGTGTTGAGCATTTTGGACGTGGTTACGTCTATAATGTTGGTATTATTCAACAATTTGGTAATGCCCTTCAGGCAGGTATTGTCGTCCGCAATTTAAGTAATGGATTATCGTTTGTTGAACCTACTATTCCAGATAAAATTCGACGTGATGTCACTGCCGGTATAACTTATCAACGCGAAATTTCAAACATAACCCTTCGTCTCGGAGTTGATTTACATCCGCCCTTTAGCGATGGTGTCCGAACTAACCTTGGAATTGAAGTTTGGTTCCATGATCGCATTGGTGGTAGAATCGGATATCTCAGGGATATTGAAAATCGTTACGCTTCTGTTTTTCTTTTGGAAGATGCTGTGCTTGAGATGGAAGAACGAAATTGGAAAGCGGAAGGTCTCTGTTTAGGATTTGGTGTGCGGCTCGGAAACATAACACTGAATGCCGCTTATAACCCACAATTCAAACCGGCTGTAACTGAGGATGAACGCATCCGTATTGCCCAAGGTGCTGCTGTCTATACCTTTTCGATCGGGCAGGATTTTGACGTATTTAGAAGGTTTTAGGCACAGAATCTTAAGTACATCCTTCAATAGAAACTTTCAGACTTGTATATGCAAGCAGTTTCTGATGTGACGGAAGTATGAATTATGTCAAGCGAGTATCAAACAATTGTCGGAATCGCTACCGCTAAGCATGTGGTGAAAAAATCAAGGTTTCTTGGGGAAGCATCAGCAATAAATAGCCGGGATGCAGTCAAAAAGTTTATTGTTGATGTCAAAACAAGAGTTCGTCAAGCCACCCACTACTGCTATGCTTATAGCCTTGGTAATGAAAAACAAGAATATGCAACAGATGCGGGGGAACCGGTGCACTCAGCAGGTCCCCCCATTCTTGCTGCAATTCGTGCCGCAGGATTGTCTAACACGATAATCGTTGTTGCACGGTATTATGGAGGAATTAATCTCGGAGTTGGTGGGTTGATTAGAGCTTACGGTGCATGTGCACGCACATGCCTTGAAAATGCTACTTTAGCAACCCACGTCTTCTATCACAACTTACACGTTAGTGTCCCCTACTGTCATATAGGTACGGTTGTCAAACTATGTAAACGCTTGGGAGGTCAAGTGACAAACATTGAATATGGTGAGACTCCAAATATTACAGTTGAGATTCAACAAAATGAGTTAAAAACTTTCCAAGCACAACTTCAAAATATTGGAATTACAAAGATAGGACTAAATTGAGGCTTAGATTGTTGGAGGAATGCACGTTGAGTACGGTGAAATATACAACTACACACGAATGGATTGAAGTTGTTGAAACAGAGGGAACTATCGGCATCACAGAACGCGCCCTACTTATTTATGGTGAAATCGTTTTTGTTGATGTCTCCCCTTCGCAGGAATGTGAGCAAGGCGAAATTATTGGCAGAATTGAAACAGAAACAGGAGGGAACTTTTATCTCTATGCTCCCGTTGCTGGAGAAATTTATGAAGTCAACACTGCACTTGAAGAAGATATTCAGCTTATCAACAGTTTGCCAGAAGGTGATGGCTGGATTTGCAAAATTTATATTGACAATCTCAGTGAACTTGATTCACTTTTGAGTTTAGAAGACTACGAAGACTACGAAGAAGATGAACTTGATGAAGGCGAGTACTTACCAGAAACTGATTTCTACGAAAATATTGATGACTATTGATCATCGTTGGACGTAATAAAAATACGCCGAACAAGACGCAGCTTCGGAACAGGAATAATAGTCTCTACTCGGTACCCTAAATCAGTAAGCGGTTTACTGAGATCTCGGATGTCAATGAATCCAAATTTCGGCGCACATACCCGTAAATTTGTTAGGATTTCTTTTGATGCGGCGGTATCTTTAACGAGGCTTATCCCATAAGGCAAATCTGTAGCGACTACGTCAAACTTTTGTTGTATCGTCCGCGCATCGCCTAACTTCACTTCTGCTGTGAGTCCGTAATGATCAAGGTTCTTGGTTGTTGCACCGACCATGCGCGGATTGATATCGTAACCAGTTGCTTGCACGCCGCAATGTGCTGCTGACATTACTATTGTCCCAGTACCACAACACGGATCAAGCAGACGGTCACCGGGCGAAGCGACAAGGTTAACAAGGGCTTGAGCGAGTCTTGCAGGTAGTGAACTGGAGGTTACGTGGGGGCGTTGATCGTATGCCACCCACGTGCCATCAGATTCAGAGAGAAGTTGACCAAACCAGATTTTCTCAGGGGTAACCACAGTTAAAAAGATAACACGTGGAGACGACAAATTGGGTTTTCCACCGATGATACTACCTATCTGATGTGCTAATTCCATTGAGTCGATGTTTAGGCTGCGGGGCTTTTTAACAACTGATACCCGAAATCCGTCAGCATGTAAATCTGCAGACCGAATGTTTGAGAGGAGTGCCGCTACGTTTCCTGTTTCAAAGAGGACTTCGGTACAACTTTTGAGGTAAGCACCTCGGCGCACATCTACACACCTGTCGGAGACCGTGATACCGTATTCATCGGGAGTAGCCCCTGTCATCGCAGCCGATTCCGCCGATGCCAGTTCTATAAGTTGAGACGGAATCGCCAGAAGGTAGAGATACTTTTGTGCTATCATGCTATTATGATAGCACATACATGTGGAAATAACAATGTTAGAGAGGAACACTTGATGCCAGAAACTGAGAAAATTCGGATTGGGCATAGTCCAGATTCTGATGATGCCTTCATGTTCTACGCCCTTGCAAAAGGGATTATTCCAACTGAACCGTTTGAAATTGTCCACGTTATAGAAGATATTGAAACATTGAATCAACGCGCACTCGCAGCAGAGCTTGAAGTCACAGCAATTTCTGTTCACGCTTATGCCTATGTTGCAGACAATTACGCATTTATGCCGTGTGGTGCAAGCATCGGGGATAAGTACGGGCCTTTGATTGTTTCAAAGGCACCAATGCAGACCCTCACAGGTAAACGTATCGCAATCCCTGGAGAGATGACTACTGCATTCCTGACAATGAAACTTTTCCATCCCGATGTTGAAACAGAAACGTACCGGTTCGATCAGATTATTGAGGCTGTTCAACAAGGCGAAGTTGACGCGGGACTCATCATTCATGAAGGGCAATTAACTTACGCACGTGAAGGGTTACACAAAATAGTTGATTTAGGAGAGTGGTGGCACGATGAAACTGGCTTGCCGTTACCGCTCGGTGCAAACGTTATCCGCCGCAACCTCGGCACCGAAAAAATTCGGTCAATCACTGCACTACTGAAACAAAGTATTCAATATTCACTTGAACATAGGGAGCGTGGACTTGAATATGCAATGACCTACGCACGAGACATGGAAACCGACCTCGCGGATCAGTTCGTTGGAATGTATGTTAATGATTATACTTTGGATTATGGAGAAAGCGGCAGAACAGCGGTGCAAGAGTTGCTCAACCGTGGTCATGAAGCAGGCATAATCTCTCATCACGTGGATGCTGAATTTGTTAACCTTTGATGCGTATGCTATAAAATAATTGGCTTTTAGAAGTTCTGAACTGCAGAGGTCCTGCCATGGACACAAAACGCCGCAGAAGTTTCCAATTAGAAGATGCTAAAGGTAATAAACTTGCTACTGGTGTTATCTATGATGAGGGCAATGTTCAGGTGTTATGGCGAATAGATTGTGGTTACACAGCTGAACAATATGCTTCTCTTAATCCTATTTTAGATTTAATGCCGGAAGTGGTTGTGCTCCGCCTTCAAGATACCGAGTGAAACATCTCACTTTCTAACGGAGCCTGCGATCAGCCAACTTGATGATTTGTCCGCTTTCTTGTGCAATATACATATAGCCGAGTCCGTCTAATGTGATCCCTTCTTGATCATCCCCCGGTAATAAGTATCGCTGAAGGTGTGTCCCATCACGTTTAAGTTCAACAAAAAGGTTTGTTGTATCGCTGATTAACACAAGAGAATCTGATTTGGCATTGTAGGCAAGTCCAGAAATATCCAAGAACTCCATCTCAAAGAAACGGATAATATTAGCTTCCGCTTTTACTGCTTCGGAGGTGAGAAGCGGTGCAACAACTTCACATATAACTGATGGTTCTCCGCCAGGTTTGCGACTAAATGATTGATTGCCAATCCAAAAAGTTCCTCCCTCTGCGTGTGAAGCGTCCGGAACAAAGGCAATTGCTTCTATTCCCATACCCCCTTTTTTTAGAAGCGATTTTCCCTCAAAATTCCGATTGACTTTAAACTCCCGATGGACCGTGAGCGTCTGCGGATCAATTTCTAAAATAACCTCTTCATCCTCAACAGCAACATAAAGCCATCCAGTTGTCGGGTTGGTCGTAATTCCTTCAAGGTCACGCGCTTGCAGTGCCTTCGTTTGGATAACCTTGCCATCTGGACGAATTTCATGAATATCCCCCCCATCGTCCACGACGAATAGGGTCCGCCGTATTGGGTGATAGGTTACGCCAGAAGGTTCAGCGATTGTTGTTTTGCTGATGCTGCCAACCCAAGTATAAGGCAGTTCAATCGGTATAGCGGCAGCTTTCTTTTTCCGCTCGGCGTCTTCTATCCTTATAAGAAAGTAGACCATAAACGCACTGACACACATAAAGCAGAATAAAACAAGAATTTTGTTATTGCGCATCGGTGTTACCCTCTGTCTTTGAGTAAAAGATTTGTCGAAACATGAAGTCGCGAAGGAACAGTCCGAGTGTTATTAACTATTACACTTGATTTTCAAAAAACCGATAAAGAAACCTTCCTGATAAATAAGGGCATTATTATGAACAACTATGTTGTAGAAAATCTATCATATTTTTTCTGGGATGTCAAGTGCAAAAATTGCACTGTTTTTCTTTTTCCTTGACAAACCCAAAATTCAATGATATAATAAATTGTTAAACAAAAATAGATATAATGACCTTCAGCGAAGGGGAGATAAATGGCGAGCACACCGAGGTTAGTCGTAGAAGTCTTTGAACACGTCAATTATCACGGACGCAAGATAACCCTCGTAGAATCCATCCCAAATACAACTGAAATAGGTGTCCAAGACGTTATCTCTTCTATTAAGATATACCAAGGGCCCGGTTTCACTGCGTCTCCTAACTATAAAGCGATTTTTCACGAGCATTCCAATTATAAAGGAAGACGATTGGTTTTAGCACCTGGATTCTATCCGAACATCCATGAAATACCTTACAATTTCGGTGATGCGATTACATCTATAAGTTTTAGCCCGGCTGCACATCCGACCCCACCGGTGTATGGGGCAGTCCCTGTTATTATAGAAGTGTTTCGCGATGTGGATTTCAGTGGTCAGCGGAGTCTTCTCATGCGCGATGTCAGTTCAATGTTCGAAATCGGCATGAATGATATGATCTCTTCTGTCCGTATTCAGCGCGGTCCGAATTTTCCGTTCAGTGGATGCCATATCATTTTTTATGAGCATGTGAATTTTGAAGGACGTAAGATCAATATAGACCTAAACTCTCGCGAATTCAAGAAATCAGTCAGAAATCTTCGTTCCTTACCCCACTCACAATCATTTTCCGACATCATCTCCTCCATAAAGATTGTACCGTTAGGTGTTTTTCGCGTATTGATTGTCGTGGGCGATAACCAAACGGGTGAACCCGCTGTTTTGCAATCTCTCACTGCGCTTGAAGGTTTAGAATTTCAATATACAACAGTCCATGTTAACGACAACCCTGATAACCGAGGCGACTCAAACAATGCTATAAAACTTTCTAACGTTTCTCTCTCCAATTATGATATTATTTGGTTCACATGGTTTGCTACCGGGCATGACGGAGAGTATTTTGTTGAAGACGCTGATGATGCGATCAAAGACTTCGTTAGAAAAGGTGGTGTTGTGTGGACATCCGCTATGGATAATCACATCATAAGACCTGATGGTGTCAATATCACCGAACCTACATGGAGAGGCGATTGGATGCCAGTAGATCGTCATCCTATTGATGTCGTCAATGCTGAGGACGCCAACGTAACGATTACCGAAGACGGTCAAAAAACGGGTATGTTTACGTGGCCACATAAGATAAATGTTGATAATCTGGTAACGGATGACCATTGGGTTACTAATGACCCAAGTTATCGAAAGCTGGTCGTTAGGGAAGATAATGGCGGTCCTATAGGCATTCAGTTACAGTGGGGTGACGGATATTACGTTGGTTTTGCCGTAGATACACGAGATGCTCATAGAACCGCTGTCGCTAAACCATTAATTGAAAATACACTCTGTTATCTTGCGAGTCTTGCGTGGCAAACTTCTCCACGCCAACCGCTTAAGGGACGTTATAAGACAAATCAAAACAGTGACATAATCTTCCAATAAAAACAATTTCTGAAAGTAGTGTTTACAATAGGAGAAATTAATGCGTCTCATTCTTGCTGTTATATTTTTAATTGTCGTTGTGAGTGTCATCGGGTATTTCGCTTACGATCGACTAATTGATGCTGAGAACCAAACTAACGTTCTGCGGTGGATGGGTGTTATAGCGGTTGTCTTATTTGGAGGTTTGGCTGCATTTATAGGTTCTGTTATCCGTTATAGGATACCGAAAGCAGATATTGCCTTGGTCAGAACAGGTGGTGCGAGAGAGAAGATTCGTATCACTGGTGGTCTCTGGGTTAATACGATTATTCATGAAATCAAAGAGGTATCTCTTAACACCATGCGAATTGAGGTAGTTCGAGAAACTTCTGATTCCCTGATTACCAACGACTTCAACCGCGCCGATGTTGAAGTCGTTTTTTATCTTAAGGTTGACCCAGAAGATGACGACATTTTAAAAGCCGCCCAAGCCCTCGGTGATAAATCCATGACGCCGGAAACTATCCGAGAACTAATTGAACCGATGTTGGATGGTGCCATAAGAAGCGTTGCCGCCGAAAGTGAAATTCAGGATCTTCTACAGAAACGTCTTGAATTCGCGGACAAAGTTCAAGATGCTTGTGGAGAAAACCTGAAACTTGATAACGGTTTGACACTTGATACCGTTTCTATTATTCGAGTCGATCAAACCCCCATTGAAATGCTCAATGCGGACAATCGTTTTGATGCTGTCGGTATCCGGGAAATTACTGAGATTACCGCTGAACAAGAACGTGATAAAGAGGCTGCCATCAAAGCGAAAGACGTTGCCATTGAACAAATTAATGTTGAAGCACGCATTCGGATACTTGAAGCAGAACAAGAGCAAGCGTGGGCAGAATCTGATCAACAAAAAAATATCGCTGTCTATGCTGTAGAACGGGAAGCTGAAACTATTATAGTTCAGTTTGAAAAGGAACAGGTCGTTCAAGAACGTGAATACGAAATGAAATTAGAAGTTGAACGTGCCCGTATCGCTCAGGAAGAGGGTGTGCAGTTACGCGATATTGAGTTAGAGTTGGAGGTTCAGACTGCTAAATTCGCTCAAGAACAACAGGTGCAACAACGAGAGATTGAGAAAAACCTCGTCGTCGAAACCGCACAGATCGACCAAACCAAAGTTGTTCAACTTGCTGAAATTGCACAACATCTCACTGTTCAAATGGAGAAGATTGAACAGGAACAGACAATTGAAGTTCGAGAGATAGAAAAACAACTCATGGTAGAAAAAGCTCGCATCGCTCAAGAAGAGGGTGTGCAGTTGCGGGATGTTGAACGAGACTTGACTGTGCTGACTGCTAAATTCGCTCAAGAACAACAGGTGCAACAACGAGAGATTGAGAAAAACCTCGTCGTCGAAACCGCACAAATTGACCAAAACAAACACGTGGAACTCACAGAGATCGCCAAGACGTTAGCCGTTGAAGTCAATAAAATCGGTATGGAACAACAGGTACAAGAACGTGAGTTTGAAAAACAACTCTTCGTAGAAAAAGCACGCATTGTTCAGGAAGAGGGTGTTGAATTGCGAGATGTTGAGCGCGATTTGACTGTGCAGACTGCGAAGTTTGCGCAAGAACAGCAGGTACAACAACGCGAGATTGAGAAAAATCTTGTTGTTGAAACCGCACAAATCGACCAAAACAAACACGTGGAACTTACTGAAGTTAATAAGTTGTTGACGGTAGAACAGGCCCGCATCGGTCAAGAATTACGTGTCGCTCTCACTGACGAAGATAGAAAGATTGACGTTGCTAATAAACAGCAGCTTACCGCACTTGCAGAGAAAGAGAAACTGGTTGCTGAGGCAGAACGTATGGGAGCTGAAATTAATGTCACTGCCACCGAACAGGTATTGGGTGCGGAATGGCAGCGTGATGTAGCAATCATCGGTGCCGAAGCACAAGCACAACCGATTGAACGTCTTGCAGATGCTGTGTTGTCGGAAGCGCGTGCCAAAGCACAAGGTGAAATGGCAGAATACGAAGCCCGTAATGTTGCTGAACAACGCGTGCTTGTTCAAGAAGCCATCTTGGAACTGATTGAAGAAGCTCCCGATATTGTTGAACAAATGATGCGCCCCGTAGAAAAAATTGATAACATCAAAATACTTGATATGGGGAACAACGATGGCAAAGGCGGTATCAACCGCAGCAGCATGGGGCGTCTTGCAAATGCGTTGCTTGACACAGGTGTGATTTCACCGATGCTCAAAGAACTCTTTAACTTTGCCGATGTGGATGCCGGACAAATCACAGACAAAATCGCAGAATACCTCGCTGACTTGGTTAACCGTCCAAGTGACGCTCCCGATGTGCATGTAGATGTAGATGTGGATGCCGAATAAGTCACTGATCTGGTTAACAACCCAAGTTAACAGGTTAACTTTTTAAATTCAGTTGTGGGTATGTTAGTAAATACTGCAAATAACACATCTTCGGCGTTGCTTTGCACCGTATACAACTTGATGAAACGAGAGCCAACCCATGCGCCATCAAAGACTTCCTACCAGACAGAAGCGTACTAAAACGCAAAGATGCCGCACATGCCGTTCCGGTAGTGGTAAGCGTGCATGTCCTGCGCTCAGCGGCATGATAATTTGCCCAGAATGTTGTAGTGCTAAACGGGCAAAAATCCCCGGATGCGATCATCGTTGTAAATACTATAGTCCACTCATTGTAAATAGCCGAAAAGTTGCAACGCCTGAATATCCACTTCATCTTTGCCTTGTAAGTCGTTCACGAGATACTGGCATGCTTATTGTCGTCGGCACTCGCAAACGACCTGATGGAAATCTAAAAGCGATGTTTTTGCTTCTGGACCTCTGGAAGAAAGGTGTCCGAGACTGCTTTTACGATGCAAACCTTTCTGAAAAACAGTTTGAACGCGCATGTCAACGGTTCGGAAGTAGTTATACTGAACCAGAACAAGCACTTCCAGAAGAAGAAAAAGAAGAAGAAGAAACTGAGCGAGAAGAGAAAAATACAAGACAGGAATTGATTCGTGTCCCAAGAAATACGCTTATCATTGAAGCAGAAACTGCGATACATTTTGATAATGGCGTGACGATTGTGGACGAGGAAGAAGCCTCTAACGGAAAAGCTATTGATAGCGCAGAAGGGGCACGCGGTATTTATGAAGTTTACATCCCGAAAACCGGCAAGTGGTACGTATGGATTCGCACCTATTATAAGTACAGCGAAGATTCCTATTGGGTCGGTATTGAAGATGTGGAGCCTTATCCTTGGGATGAACAGGGCGGTCCGAATGCAATCAAAATATGGGCAGTTCCCGGGGACGACTCCAAATGGAATCGTTGGTTATGGGATACTTCAACACACCCACTCGGCAAGTCAATCCCGGGTTATTTTAATATTAAACGTAGAGGCTATTACCGCGTCTGGTCAAAAGGCAGAGAATCAGGCACAAAGTTAGACCAAATTTTGCTGACACGTTCACGTAGATTCAATCCGGAAACCGCTTCCGAAGGCAAACCTATCCCCCTTTACACAGAACCTCACCCGTATGAACCAGCAACCTTTGAAGAATGTCAAAAATTAATTCATCAGGCAGTAGAAATATCAAAAGCTGTGGAAACAGAGTTCCCGTGGGAATTTAAATACTGGCTTCATGACATTTGGGGAGATATCAGAAAATTTCCTGAACCCGAAGGTTCACTCTATAAGTGCCAAAAATGTGATGCAGATTTGCCGGACCAGGCAGTTGATCTCATCAAACAACACGCCCATTCTGATGACATCCAATTCTATATCTTGTGCAGAAAATGTGGTGGTGAATTTGATTAAGAACACGTCTACATTTCTGATTTTCTGCTTGGTATGTCTTCTCGCGTTCACAATTTCCAGTCTCGCTGCCCCGCCTAATCCATACCTCTATTTTGACGTTAATCCGGTTACTGGAAACTTAACCCCGAAATCCACTTCTGGGCAGAATTCTGAACTCAGTATTTCAAAATATTTACAGGCGTTAGATGGGTGCTGCTTTGCAAAAGAGCAAGGAGTTTTACAACCAGACGGTATTGAATATGTTCTTGCCCTCAAAATAGATTTTAACGACCAACCCGGTAAAAGGACCAGTGCAGAATTCAATGAATACCTATTTGCTGAAACAGGGGTTTCCCTAAAAACCTATTATCGCGAAAACTCTTACGGCCAGATGGATGTGCAGCCGGGACCCATTGGAGGTGTTCTCCCTGAAGGGAACAAATGGATCCGCGCAAAGAAATCGATGCGTTATTATGGAGAAGGAACAAGGCATGTACCGCGTTATCGGGAATTAATTGGCGAGGCGTGTCGTGCCGTGGATGCAACCGTCGATTTTTCAAAGTACGATCGCGACAAAGACGGAGTCGTTGATCATCTTTTTGTCATTCATTCGGGAAATGACGAAGCATCTTCCGGTATAGTTGACGATATTTGGTCAATATTAACACCAGCTGTCAACATTGTCGTCGATGGTGTTCGAGTTGATACTGCAATCGTTGTCGCTGAAGAACCAGATTTTGATAAACCTCACTTAGGTATCTACTTTCATGAATTCTTCCACAACTTTGGTGCGCCAGATGTGTACGGCTTAAACTTCACAGATGCCCGTGACCACAAGTGGGGATT
This sequence comes from Candidatus Poribacteria bacterium, assembly GCA_965219695.1. GTDB lineage: Bacteria > Poribacteria > WGA-4E > WGA-4E > WGA-3G > MSPOR6. The sequence continues at coordinate 807,672 of CBDCOJ010000032.1, forward strand.
AATGGGAGCATTTGGTCCGTATCAAGGCCCAGAAGTCTCCGGTATAGGAAACGGATTAGCACCCAGTCATATTATCGGTTATCTGAAATGGGACTTTGACGCGCGTCCCGAAAATGGCCGCCTCGGTTGGATTCAACCTGTTGATATTACGCAAAGTGGTCAGGTGTCTGTTCCAGCTTTTGAACTGTCTCCCAAAACAGATAAACTTTTCAAAATAGATATTCCGCATGCGCGAGAGTCACACACCTTTATTGGTAGTGAATCACCGTTATCTACCGCTGTGACTAACAGAGAATTTTTTCTCATTGAAAACCGCCAGAAAAACTCCGGTGCTACTTTTGACACCTATCTACCCGAATCTGGCATCCTAATTTGGCACATTGATGAGACGCGGGTACGTCCCCTTGGTAGCTACGATGCTGGGCAACAGATTTGGCTTGAAGACCCAAACGATCCTGAACACCTCGGTATCCGACCTGATGATCCTGGCTTTATAGACATTCAAACTATCACTGAAGGGGCAGCCTATTCTGCAGATGATAACCAAACTGCCTTTACCCCCGGAACTTTGCCTAACAGTAGCGCGAACAATGGAACACCTTCTGGTATATCTATTACCAATATCGGTCCTGAAGGTCCGGTCATGAAGATGCTCGTTTCATTTGGTGATACTTATGAACCGAACGATACCATAGAAACAGCATTCCCAATTTTCTATGCCCAACCTTATTATTCCTTTTTATACGATGCTTCTGATACCCAAGATTACTATAAAATTGAAGCTGCTGGCGGCATAACAGTCCGCGCTACGTTATCAGAAATCCCTCTGAACCAAAATTACCTTTTATCCCTTTTGACAGCGACAGGCGAGACGTTAGCAATAGGCGAAAAAGCAGCTGATCTACTCGGTTACCAAATTCTTTACCAACCGACTACTCAACAGACGCTATACCTGACGGTAACGTCCGATGGTGGATTTAGCAGCGTTGCATCATACAAATTATTAGTGGAACAGATAGATCCTGAATCTTTTGCCCTTACCCAAACCCGAGTTTATCCAAATCCTTTTCGGGCATCTGTCTCGGGAATGACGTTTGCTTATCAACTCTCTGCCTCCCAGTCCGCAGATACTGTGTCCCTTGAAATCTTTACGATTAATGGAGAGAAGGTGTATAGCAAAAGACATGAAGATGTATCTGCCCCTGGAAAATTCCATTGGAATGGCTCAAATCCTCGTGGAACACCGCTCGCTGCAGGCATCTATATTTACCACATTGCTGCAACGCAAGCAGATTCGGTTGTCCGAGAAATTGGCAAATTTAGTATCATTAAATAATTTTTGATCCTTGATCGCCCTTTACCTCTAATAAATCCCTGAACTATTCAATTGTCGCTAACAACTCCTGTTAGAGGACTTGTAATACCATTTCCAATTAACACAACATCATAAATAACGTGAGTTCGGTATAAGCAACTTTCGGAATCGGCAGAATATGTCTCCTAAAACTATTGTTATTTTGTATACTAAAATAATACCGAATTTTTAGAGTCAAATAGGACTATTTTTGTCATAATAAACCTGCCGATCCACTCATAACAAAGGATCGTAGCACATTGCAAAATCCTATCATTTTCCGATTGACTCTAAAAACTCTAAAAATCTTTTTATGACGTAAATACGGAGAAAAGATATGGAATTCTTCAGGTCTTTATACCGAACTCACGTTAAATAGTTTTTTACTAAAGTTTGGACAATTTGTGTCCGTTTCAGGTTGAGTTTTCAAGTATTTCTATTTTTTTCGAGTTTTGTGTAGGATCGCACCTCGCAGAAAAACCATGTTGTCGTATTTATGTTTAAAAATAAGTCACCATCAACCCGCGCTTGATGTATTTCGGTTTATACCAATGGATACCCAATGTGTGAAGCACGGTTTCAACCTTAAGAGGCAGTTTCACTCTGAGTGCAGCTGTCTTATTCCCCATTGATCCGAAAAAGAGGTGTAACAAGTGAAGTCCTTGTTATAGATACAAAATTTAAGAAGTCTAAACACGTAAATTGTCCAAACTTTAGTAGTTTTTAGATTGCGACCCTTTTATAACGACTCGTGCCAGTTAACTACAACTTATCTCATAAATGGTAGGAGGAGTTTCTAACCCCGATGGACCAAACACATGATTCGGTGAATTTGGACAAAATTGCATTTATGAGATACACTGTAATTGTTTTTACTAAGTGCATAATGCGAGCTCTCCACTGACGAATGGAAAACCCTTGGGGCATATAGCAAACTCTCATAACAGACATGCCATTGTGGTGTGTCTCACAACAATCGGAGGTTATAGATGACTCGAGACATCACCCCAATAAAATGGATTATTGGTGCGATAGCCTTCCTGATAATAGTTGCTGGTGCGTGTTATTTGTGGTACCGATATGACACCGCACCCTACAAGCAAGAGGCAGCCGAAGCCATTGAACTCGCGCATCAATGGGAACTCGCCCAAAAAGCAGATACCAAGAGCGAGAGAAACGCGGAACAGGCAGACGATGTGCCTACGGAAAGCAATACGCAATCCGTAGAGAAACTTATAACTGAGCGAACAACCCCTGCTAATACAAAGGATGTTGTTTCAGGCGAATCCCAAAGTGTTGCCGCAGGTATGCCATCCGTGGAAAATACGGAACCCATTCGCGTCTCACCTCACGGTTTTGGCCCCTATCCTAAAATTCCAGAAGGGGCACCAATTGCCGAATTTAATGAATCGGACGACGTAGAAATGGAACTTTTGCTTCGCGTCTCTGTCAAAGCCTGGAATGAAGGTAAACGTTTCCTGGGCTCAAGTACCGATAACGGAAAAGTATACCTCCACTATCCAAATACCGTATATGTCGAATACAGAACCGTAATAAACTGGGATGGAACCTTCAGAAAACGATTTACCAGTGCATTAAGTGGAAATATCCACCTTACTCCGCAACAGATGAGAGATGGACAAGTTCCACCTGGAATTCGTATATTAGAACTTGATAAGGAAGGTATAAATCCTTATGAATATTTAGACTTACCTTAATACTCTTAAAAGGAGATTGAATTATGTTAGATTTGAAAAGAAAGACCGGTATTGCGTTCTTATTTTTTATCGCAGTTGCATTCGCTGTATTTACAGTTTCCCAAGTAACTGCTGTAACGAAAGATCAATATCCAGATGGCAGTGGAAATTGGTGGGATTATGATCAGAATGATGCGTACAGTGCTTCAGCCCAAGCTTCCGTTGGTAAATGGAATGTATGGGGTGGTATAGAAGTATCTACATTCGCGAGTGTCTATTGTGATGATACCTATAGCGATGAAACAGTTGCAAAAGGCAAATACTCCATGACTTCAAGTGAAGCGACACCAGGAGTCAAAAAACAGGGTTTTAATGGTCACCTCAGTAAGACGCTTGCTGATGAGAAGAAGTACTGGTTTACCAGTCCTGAAGAAGTCACCGGTGTTGCTCATGCATTAGTTGATTTAGAAGAAAACAATCTTGAGGCAGATAGAGATGTAAGCACTGATATTGTTATCTGGTAGATGCCATACACAAAAGGCAGATATCCTATGGGTATCTGCCTCTACTTTCACCCACTTCCAGTCTTTTATCACGCTTTGTTCCTTAAATCTCTGCTATAAATTTAGTGGCGATTTCATCCGCCGTACAATACCAGAAAAATAGCACAACCGATCATAATACCTCACCACTCGCTTCACATACTGCTAAGTCTCTTGATACCCTCTAAAATAGCCGTGCGGTGGCACACCTGTGAATCCCATATTTCAACATGTAAAATTTTATCCTTTTCTGTAAGTAGACTGAGATTTTTGCTAAGCTCAATATCGGGATTACAAAGTTCTCCTGCAAGAGACATGTTCTTAAATTGACACCTATGGTGCAGTTTCTAACCACACCATTTACACCGGTTCGGTTAGGAAACCGAACCGGTCAAATGCCATAGGGCATTTGTCGTTGATTCATAGTGTCCAAATAATTATGGATTTCACTAAAAGAAAAACACGAAAACTGTATGGCCTTGATAAAATCGTATTATGTTGTTGACGAAAAAATGTAGGTATGGTATCTTAGAGTTACATTTTATGACAACTACTATATTAAGTTGCCATTCTCAAATGGTAGACAAGGAGGCAATTTTATCAATGAAATGGTTCAATAAACAAACAATATCTTGCGAAAATGCGCTGAGATATATGGGGAGGAATTCGTGTCGAAGCAAGCAGATTAAGATGCAGCAAGTAAGATTGACACTGCTGAATCTGGGGATGCTCTTTTTGTTAGGATTTATCGTGTCAGGTTGTGGTCAATCCTTAGCAAGTTTAGCGCCAATTCAACCAGTGGACAATATCGCAAGTGCGTTAATGGAAAAAGACCAAAATCCTTCCGCAGATGTGGTTGTTCCAGCAATTCCTTCCGAAGACCTCGCCAAACCTGTTTTAGATAAGCATGGGTTGCAAACAGTCGGTTTTCGCTTTGTCAAGGTGCCCGATACAAACCTCAAGGCGTTAACGTATATTTTTGCTTTCCCAGAGTATGCACATTCTATTGATGATTGGAATAATTTTTTAACAGATTGGGCAGGAGTACAACCTCAGATTGAATTGCCCACGGCAAATGAAAACAGGAAGATCGTAGACGCTTTGCTTGCCTCAGATCATCCGCAGGCTTTTGATATACAGGCGAGACAACCAATCCTCACCAAAACACGAGATGGAATTACAGTTTCTATCTGTTATTGGCGCAGAGCTGATTTGGATAGAAAGTATAATCGTGGTAACGCTTCATCTCCCTTCTATGAAAATGCTGCAGCTGGACACCAAGGTGACAATACGGATGTGTACTATGTGAAGATTACCAACAATCGCACCGAACACATCATTTTTGATGTAAAAAAATGCAGTGTAGCTGACCAAGGTGAAAACGTCTATCCAGGACTCGACTTTGAGGATTTAAAGGTACGGTTCACTTATGATATACGTTCTTCTGGACTTTATATTACAAATGGGCTTGAAAATGCGCGCAAGATTCTACTTGAAAAGCGAATGCCTATTGTTGAAAAACAGGTTGGTGCGCACCGTACCGGTGTAAAACCTGGTGAGAGTGCGGAAGGTTTTGTTCCATTCACACAAGTGAAGCGAAATGCCGTTGAACTCAGTGTGATTCTGCCAATTGAAAAAGCGCCACCTCCAGGAGGCGCACAGCGTTATCAGACAATAGAATTTAAGTTCCCATTTACACATGACAGAGGAATTCGGAATGCCCAGCCTGCGCCGCAACGTTACTAAGAAACGGTGAATCGACGCTTCACGTGCTTACAGCATTTGGTGGGAAACTCATTTACCAAGAATGTTTACATATTTTTAGATTTACTATAAATGCTTTTTTTTAACCGCAAAGGCGTTCGGTGTGGTTACACCTACACCGAACGCCTTTTTTGATTATAGAAAAATGCTTCGTAAAGCAAACATGTGGAAAATCAAGCTACAATATCACAACGCGGAAGAGAATCTAAAAATAGTTTACCGTAGCTGCGGGTTCTGATACGTGAATCCAGAATTACTACGATACCCTGATCAGTCTGCGTACGGATAAGCCGTCCGAATCCTTGTTTAAGTCGAAGTATCGCTTCGGGTAAACTGAACTCCAGGAAGTCATTTCCACCTTGTTCCTTAATCTGTTTAACGCGTGCTTCCATGACTGGATGTGTTGGCACTTCGAACGGAAGCTTTGTAATAACCACGTTACTTAGTGCTTCACCCCGCACATCAACGCCTTCCCAGAAACTGGAAGTACCAAACAGCACAGAATTTGTATCCTCACGGAACGCTTGTAACATATCTGTCCGTGAAAGTTCTCCTCCCTGTTTAAAAGCATCAATGCCGATTTCGGCAAGATAGGGGGCGACCTCCTCATAAACTTCATCCATCATTTTGTAGCTGGTAAACAAGACAAATGCTTTACCGTGCGTCAATTTAAGATAGTGTTTAATTTCACGAATGGCAGCAGGGATAAATTCAGAACTATTTGGATCCGGCATGGGACTCGGAATATGTATTTTCACCTGTTCCTTAAAGTTGAACGGGGAATGTACAAGCAATTCCCGACACTCATTTATACCGATTCGCTTTTTAAAGTAATCGAAATTGCGATTAGTTGCAAGTGTCGCGCTTGTCATCACAACACTCTCTTTAGTATCAAAGAGATTTTCTTTTAACATCTGACTGACGTTTATAGGTGTAGCGTTGAGGAGAATGCGGGATGTTCGTCCCCATCTTGAAGTCTCCACCCAGTAAATATAATCAGGTTCGGGCTGCCGAATCATCAAGTCCAATTCCTCTCGCATTCTTTTACACTGGTTGTAGTATGAAGATAACTCTTGTTCATCGTCATCCGTTGTGGCATTATCGTGTAATTGTTTAAGTGTCTTTTCAATGGACGACAAAGGAATATCTAATACATTTCCCTTTGCAAAAACTTTAGCAACACTATCTTCATCAATTCGTTTTGTCGTAGTATACCCATCTGTATCTGCAAGATACGCTGCGACGGTCTCAAAAAATAAGTTTGCCTGTTCACGTGCCTCATCAACTGCATCAATGAGATCTGTTGAGTTAAATCGGGTTGCTGTTCCACTTTCATTTCTCTGGTTATGAAGTGAATCTAAGAACCATCTGATTCTGGTGTTGCTGATTTCAAGACTGGCATGGTGTGTCGCTGTAGCTTCCAAGTGATGCGCTTCATCAATGATCAGATAGTCATACTCGGGAAGAATTCCAACTGACGGGTCAATCTGCCGAATTGCTAAATCACTAAAAAGGAGATGATGGTTAACGATGAGCAGGTCCGCTTCATGCATTTCATTGCGTGCCTTGAAGTAGAAACATACATCATAGGTAGGACATTTACGACCAAGACAGTTATCACGGTCAGATGCAACCTTATCCCAGATATTGGACATTGGTTGTATCGGTAGATCAGCACGGCTTCCATCGTCAGTCGTTTCCACCCACTCAATAATGTTCTGGACTTGATCAACCTCTTCCATTGTGTCAAATAACGCGTGTTCATAATTGAGCAAACTGTCCAAACGCCGCCGCGAGAGGTAGTTCCGCCGTCCTTTTGCAAGCACCGCCTTGAAATCACGAGGGAGGACGCTATGCAAAAATGGAATATCTTTGGTAACGAGCTGTTCCTGCAAACTGATAGTATTGGTTGATATTACAACCGTCTGGTCTGCTTTAAGCGCGAGGGAAATGGCAGGTATAAGATATGCAAAACTTTTTCCGACACCGGTTCCGGCTTCAACAATCAGATGTTCGGATGCAGCGAACGCGCGAGCAACCGCATTCGCCATGTGAAGCTGCTCCTCACGAAATTCATATCCGGGTAGATGTTCCGAGATAATACCACCAGGGCTAAAAATGTCTCTGAGGGTCAGCGTTTTTGGTGTTTGCGTCATGAGTTCCGATTATATTGATATGCGTGTTGATTTCAATTGAAAGGATAGGTAGAAGACTGTTTTTTATAACTATTTTTGTAAATGCACTGTTAATTTTTCTTTCCCATGGCTGCTTTTAATATCAATAATAAGTTCCAGAGCATCTTTTTGAGTCTGAAGTAATGCCTCAAGAGTCTGTACATCGTTAATTTCTTTTCCATTAATTGCAAGGATAAGCGCGCCGCGTGGAATTTTTGCATTGAACCCAGGTGCGTTTTCCTTAACCCTTTCAACGATTACACCCTGATCGTTATCTGTTAGGTAGATGTATCTCTGAGAATCGCCCTTGTCTAATTTCCGCACTGCTAACCCAAGCATTCTCCATGAAACAGATTCACTCTCAAAAGGTAATCCCGACCTTTCCGGTGGCATCTCTACAATAATTACACTGAATGTTCTTTGCTGCCCACGCCGTAACACCTTGATAACAGATTCTTTGCCAATCTGTGATTCCGCAATGAGCATCTGAAATTCAAGGGACTTTTTCACTTTTTTTCCATTGTATTCAGTTATAATGTCATGTCGTCTTAGACCTGCTTTGTCAGCAGGTGTGTTCAACCCTACTCTTCGGATGAGAATGCCTTTTGGGGCCTCGCGCATTTCAATGCCGAGAAAACCGCGAATTATTTTACCGTTTGCAATCAGTTGATCGCCAATTGTGTTAACAAGGTTACTGGGAATAGCAAATCCTGCTCCTGCTCTCGCCGGAGCTGGTGTGTTTTCTGCTTTCCGAATTAGAGCGTTAATGCCAATAACCTCTCCATGGATATTGAGCAAAGGACCACCACTGCTACCGGTATTGATCCATGCATCTGTCTGAATGAAGTTTTGGTATAGAATAACGCGTAATCCACCAAGAACAGAACGACCTTTGCCGCTCACAACACCAGTCGTTACGGTATAATCAAGTTGGAACGGATTACCAATCGCAATAGCAAATTGTCCAACTCGAACCTTTTCCGAATCCGCTAACGTTAAAGTCGGGAATTCTTGTTTACCGTCAACCTTTAGGACAGCAATATCTGTGTTAATATCCGTTCCAATTAATTTAGCATCAAGTGTGCTACCGTCCAACAACCCCACCCGGATACGTTCCGCACCGTGAACAATGTGGTCATTTGTTAAAATATAACCGTCTTGCCGAAAAAAGAACCCAGAACCCCATCGAGGATTATCCCATTTAGAATTTCCAGCTAAAATACCAACAATAGCAGGTTTGCTCTGCGCAGCAATATCAACAAATGCGTTTTCAATGGAACTCAACAACTCCAAATTGCTCGGTTGTTTGGGGCGATAGGCACACGAAGAGAAAATTAGAACGAAAATGAAAAGAACACAACACGAATAACTCTTTTTTTCCATAAAAAATCCTTTTCAGATAACTTTATGCAAGATTATACCAAATTCTGAGTTTTAAAGTGAAATTTAAGAATGGATTTCTACAGGGAAGCACGCAGTATAATGTGTACGGGTGTCAGGTATATGAGATTTCTACTGACACCGCTATAGGCTAATTGTTATTTAACTCCACCGTTACTTTTTCTGTGCCATTGATACTTTTAATATCAAGCGTAACATTTGATATGTCTTGTTTATCTTTAAGAAACGTTTCAAAATTTTGAACATCAACAATTTCTTGTTCATCAATAGCAAAGATGAGGGCATTACGTGGAATATTCGCCTTGAAACCGGGCGAACCATTCTTAACTTTTTCAACGAGTATACCACGATCTTCCTCACTTAGGTAGGTATATCTTTGAAAAATCCCATTCTCTAACTTTCGCACGGCTAACCCAAGCGTTTTCCAAGAAACAGACTCAGTTTTAGCGGGGCGTCCTATCAATTCAAGTGGCATCTCATCGATAGTCACATTGAGTGTCATTTCCTGTCTTTGTCGTAGCACCTTAATGGGATATTGCTCGCCGATTTGGCACTCCGCAACCATCAATCTGAATTCATAAAGTCCCGGCACCTTCTCCTCATCGAATTCAACGATGATGTCGTTCCGTTTTAAACCACACCCGGATGCGGACGTATTGGGTTTTACTCTTGTAATTCTAAGACCTTCTGAAACATTTCGCATATCCGCATCAATGTAGCCACGGATAACTCCCCCATGCACAATCAATTTATTCCCAATTGTTTTCGCGAGATCACTATTAATCGCTAAGCTTGAACCCTCTCCCGGGTTTAAGGTAGTGACACCAATAACCTCACCTTGAATATTCAACAAAGGACCACCGCTACTCCCTTTGTTAATCCAAGCATCTGTTTGGATGTAATTATAATGATACTGAAAGAGTTTTGTATTTGGTGGATGGGAACAACGACCTTTACCGCCGACGATACCAGCCGTCACAGTATGTCTAAACCCTATCGGATCACCGATAGCAATAGCAAATTGTCCAACCCGAACCTTTGCGGATTCCGCAATTGAGAGAAACGGAAACTCTTCATCTCGCTCAATCTTAATAACCGCTATGTCAGTGTTCGGATCGCCCCCAACGACTCTCGCATCAAACGTTCTGCCATCAAACAATTTTACCCTAACGCTTTTTGCCCCACTTACTACGTGTTCGTTTGTTAAGATATGACCATCTTTTCGAAAAATAAAACCGGTACCTCCGGATATCGGGGGTTTATTATCGTTATTTTTTTGTTCATCTCTTTCAACGGTAAGACTGACAACAGCAGGTTTACTCTGATCTACGATCTTAGTAATAGCGTTTTCAAAAGCACTTAATATTCCCAAATTGTCAGGTTGGTCGGTGGGTGATGCTCCCGCAGTAATAGTGGCAGCGAACAGGATCAAAACAGCGTAGGCGATTGTATTTCTTTTCATCGGGACACCTCTTTAATTTTCAATTATTGTAGAATTTAAAATTATTTATACACTTTTACTCATGCAAGGTTTCAACATTCTACAAATTGGGTAACACTCAACTATTTCAAAATATCCTATATCTATTATTGTGTAGTCAATTTTAACAGATTCTTAAAGTGGATGTCAATCTATTTTTCGGAAAGATTACTTGGAATGTTTGACGAATGGGGTTGAATCTGCTATACTTTTGACATAAAAATCACGACCATTTAAGGAATCGCCTCTAAATGAAATTGCTACTTTACCCGCTTGTTTTCATCCTCTCCACCACAATTGCTATTGCTGAAAAACCCGTCCCATTCGGCATCCCACCGTGGCAACCCACAGGCAAATATACACATCCCGAAATCCGTGAGAGTTCTGGTATTGTTGCAAGCAAACAGTTCGAAGGAGTCTATTGGACGTTGAACGACTCTGGCAACCCGGCAGTGCTTTACGCAACAAAACGGAATGGTGAATTAATCCAAGAAATTAAAGTACGCGGTTCACGTAATTTCGACTGGGAGGCACTCGGCATTGATAATAAAGGACAACTCTGGATCGGCGACATTGGCAATAATAGCAGAATGCGATTTGATTTAAATGTGGCTGTTGTGAAAGAACCAAATCCGTTTACAGAGACAGAAGCAGAAGTCATCGCAAAATACCCGTATCGTTATCCTGACAATAATGTGGATGCGGAAGGGTTATTTATTGCTAACGGCATACCTTATATTGTCTCTAAAGAACAATCAGGAGCGGTGCTTTACCGTTTCCCCGAATTGAAAACCGGTAAGAAACAGGTTTTAGAACGTGTCGGCAAATTCACAGATGCAAAATTGGTTACCGGTGCGGGGATTTCAGCAGATGGGAAACGGCTTGCTGTCTGCACCTACAATTCCCTCTGGGTATACCACAGCACCGATGGCAACTTAGCACAAATGATTCAGAGCAAACCTTGGGGCTTACAGCACAATTTTCTTGGCGAAGCAATCTGTTTTGAGGGCTACAATCTCTATCTAACAAACGAATCGCGCGATATCTACGCATTACCCCAATTTTGGTATGAAAAGCAATGGAAATTACCTCTAAAGGATACACAATCGGCAGTATCCCTGTTAGTTGAACAAGAATCGGACGGGTATAGATTAGAAAACTATCGTGATGCAGGAATTGATATTGATGGCGGGCATGTTGCCTTGAACGCTGAAACATCAGACGTAGCGATTCATCAAAAGATTGAAGTGCCTTATAGAAACCTATATGAAATCAGTGCTATTTTGACCCGCGGTCCAGAATATGGGCATGCAGAACTCACTGTTAACGGAACAAAGGTCGGGCAACCTTACAATTGCTACGATCAGGAACTGATAGCAGGAACGTTGGTGAGGTTTGGCGTAATACCACTGAATCAAGGAGATAATCAGATTATCTTGAAGAGTGTCGGAAAATCAAATCAGGCTACAGGCTACAAAGTTGGTGTTGATTCTTATCAAGTATTACATGCGTCACCATTTGTCCAGCGTTATATGGTTTTAGGTCCATTTTCAAAGACTGATTCTAATACGAATATTTTATCAGTTTCCTCTGACAAACCGATTAATTTGAATACAACCTACAAAGGCATTGAAGGTAAAACGCTCCGTTGGCGTGAAGCAAAAACCACAACGAATGGCATGTTGAATTTGCGGGCAAACATTGGTATGAACACAAGTGTGGTTGGATATGTGGTCACCTACGTCTATGCCCCAAAAGTGATGGATACTATTCTCCTGTTAGGCAGTGATGAAACAGTTACGGTGTGGTTAAATGGAACAGAAATTCACAAAAAACGGGTCTACCGACGTATAACGCCAGATGCCGATACGATTCCGTGTCAGTTGAAAGTAGGATGGAATGAAGTTGTGTGCAGCGTTGAGCAGAACAGTTGGACGTGGGCATTATACCTACGTTTTACCGATGCAGAAGGTGTGCTTAAATATAGTCCTCAACCCCAAAAATAGCGCGGATTCAGTAGATTTCGCCAATCTTTTGTCTTAATTTCCACTAATTTACAAATTTATGCAAAATTTAACTTGATTTTTTTTTTGCATATTGTAGTATGATTATGAAAATGGCAAGCAAAACTGAACAATAGTAGTGTTTTTATTCAAATTTGTTTGACCGAACTACCTAGCTTTTTTAACAGACACGCTACCAAAGCGTTTTATAAAACAAAAGGAGGTCCAAGATGTTTCGTGATTTTGTTGGCAATAAATGGATTATTGGCGGCATAGTCTTCCTGATTGTGCTTTCTGTTGCGTGTGTGTTTTGGTACCGATACGATACGGCACCTGACAGGCGTGATGCAGCCGAGACCGCTGAAGTTGCCCGTGAATGGGAAGCAACCCAAAAAGCGAGCATCGGAGGCGAGGCAACTGAACAGATAGGCGATGTAGTGACTCCTGCGGAAAGTTTAACGCAAACCACAGAGAAACCTATAACCGCAACAAATGGAACAAGGACAAATAGCACTGTATCTCGTGATCCGAAAAATGTTTTAGTAGAAACACAATCCTCGGAAAAAACGAGTGCAGTAAAAGTTTCACCTTACGGTTTTGGTCCGTATCCTGAAGTTCCTGAAGGTCTTCTTGGAGGTATGGTGCCTTCATGGGAGTGGTCTGAAGAAAAAAAGTCAAAATTTGGACCCGAGCACATGAGAAATCAGGAGGCTATAGATCGAGTCATGATAAAACTGTGGAATCAGGGTGAGCAGGAGTTCTACGGAGCTGTAGGAGACTATAACACGGTTTATCCGCTCTATCCAAATACAGTGTATATTAAGTGGGACGATATAGAACTGCCAGATGGAACAATTCATAGGATGATCAGCGGTTACTGTGCACCAACAGATTTTCCAGATTTGACGATGGAGCAGCAAATGAAAGGTGAAATTCCTGCTGGATATCGTGTGCTTGATATGCAGGAAGACGCTATTAATGTTTCTGAATTTTTAAACACTTCTAATTAGGAGAAGAACAATGAAAAATAACAGAGTTCCTTTTTTAATTTTTCTATTTGTAAGTATATTCTTTACGTTTACTTTTATCAAACCGAGCGAGACACATCACCTCGTCACATGTAATGCTGAATTTAGCAAACATACTTTTTTATTCTGGACTTATTATAAAGCTGGGGGAGGTGTAACGGCACCCCTTCTCACTACAAATAATCAGATATCAGTAGGGTGGTTTAGGATAAAGGGGTATATTAATTACAAAGGTATTAATATAGGATGGGATTACAGAGCTAATGCCAGAAATAAAGGGTTTAAATGGGCTGACAGCACAACCAAAACTGTTTGGGGCAGCGGTGATGATGATGACATCGTAGGCTATGCTGAAACTAGTCTCATAAATCAAGAAGATTACGCCTGGGATTATGATAATGAGTTATAATAATGAGCTAGAATGGCAGTAGCCATAGTGTTAAGTGTCTATGATGTGCAATATCTTCACCCGTGCACTTTTCCCTACTGTACGGGTGAAGATATACACTTAGGCAGTACTTTTTAGATACAGGGTGTGATTTTATACTTGTTCTACGCTAAGGGTTGCAGGTTCACCGTTGAGTTTCTGCTCAAGACTAAAGGCATTTTCACTTGGAAATTCAACTATCTCTGTCGTCAACGTTTCCGCGAGGATATAATCCCGATGTGTTTTAAATGCTTCTTTCACCAGCGCGGATGCCGTGTTCAAACTGAGCTTAATTCGATCAGACACATTAAAATCGGCATCCTTCCGCATATTCTGAATTTTGTTGACAAGTTCGCGCGCCATGCCTTCAAGTACTAACTCATGCGTCAGTTCTGTTGACAATGCGACAAATTTCTTCGCGTCCACCTCTACAAAAAAGCCTTCCCGGTTCTGTGTCTGCACGTCAATTTCTGACTGTTCAAGGGTATAGGTTTCACCTGCCGCTTCAATCTGCAAACTACCGTTCGCTTCCAATTCCGCTTTTATCTGCATTGTATCAGCAGTAGCGAGCGCCTTTGCGATTGCTAGCTGTGAGCGTGCCCAAGTAGCGATAGATGTATACCCTTTATGTCCACACATCAATCCGATGACGAGTAGTGCGAGAATGGATTTCAACGGATGTCGTTTCCCTTTATGCTTGCGTGGGTCTCTAAGTTTTGCTAACATATCTAACAAGTGGCAAGATTCTCTTCTTGTCATTCTTCACCTCAAAATAGGTAGTTTTTTGGTGAAGTATAGCAGATATGGTGTAAAAAAACACATCCTATCTGCTTTTCATAAAAAATAAACACTTGTGAAAAAATATAGAAAACTGAATAACCCTACGTAATTACCTGTGTTAATGATGTACGCTCAAATTTTAATTCAGAATCAGAAAATGTTTGACACATGAAGGAACCGTTGGTAAGATAATGAGACTTGAAACAACTATGTACTTGTGCAACGAAATATCGGCTAAGTGTATGCGACACGCCGCAAAGGTAACATGAAACCACGTCCTGGGATGGAGAAAACAACATGGAAAACCGGATTGGAATCGGTAATCTCAAAATAGATCAAGGTTTATATGCATTGGTCCGAGATGAAATTGCGCCTGGCACAGGCATAGATTCAGACTTATTCTGGACTGCATTCGATGAAATTGTTAAGGAGTTTGCCCCAGAAAATCGGTTGCTTTTGGAAAAGCGGGATACGATGCAGCAACAGATTGACGCGTGGCACCTTGAACGCAAAGGTGAACCCATAGATCATGATGCATATTCTGCATTCCTTACCGAAATCGGCTATTTGGTAGCTGAAGGGGATGATTTTATCGTCACAACGGAAGATGTTGATTTGGAGATTGCCCTGATTGCTGGTCCGCAGTTAGTTGTCCCAGTAGATAATGCACGCTATGCTCTAAACGCGACAAATGCACGATGGGGGAGTCTGTATGATGCTCTTTATGGGACTGATGTGATTGATGAAACCGATGGTGCTACTCGTGGTAATGCCTATAATCCAATTCGTGGTGCGAAAGTCATTGCATACACCGAGCAATTTTTAGATGAAGTCATAAGCCTTGAATCGGGTAGTTTTTCAGATATTACGCGATTTTTGCTGAAGACTATAGATGAAAAGTTGCAGCTGCGTGCTACACTTCGCAGTGGAAACGAAGTCGGATTAGAAGACCCAACCAAATTTGTCGGTTTTACGCAAGACGGTGATGCTCTAAGTTCTGTTCTGTTCCAAAACCACGGGTTGCACATTGAAATACAGATTGACCGAGAAAATCCAATTGGTAAAGCACATCCTGCCGGTGTTGCAGATGTAATCCTTGAGTCTGCAATCACGACTATTCAGGATTGCGAAGATTCTGTTGCAGCTGTTGATGCTGAGGATAAGGTGCGCGTCTATAGCAACTGGAACGGCATTATGAAAGGGACGCTGGAAACAACATTTGAGAAAAATGGAAAGATGATAACTCGACGGTTGACGCCAGACAAAACGTACACTGCACCCGATGGTAGCACTTTTACGCTTTCGGGCAGGAGTTTACTCCTAATTCGGAACGTTGGACTCCACATGTATACAGATGCTGTTATAACTGCAGATGGAGAAGAAATACCGGAAGGTTTCCTTGATGCAATGATAACGACATTCGCTGCTATGCATGATCTACAAGGGAAAAGCGAATATACCAATAGCAAAACAGGTGGTGTCTATATCGTCAAACCAAAATTTCACGGACCGGAAGAGGTTGATATGACCGTTCGGTTGTTTGGAAAGATTGAAGATGCGTTGGGCCTCACCGGAAATACAATTAAAATAGGAATTATGGATGAAGAACGCCGCACCACCGTCAATCTCAAAGAAGTGCTTCGAATAGCATCACAACGTCTCGTGTTCATAAACACAGGATTCTTGGACAGAACGGGTGATGAAATCCATACCAGCATGGAAGCCGGTCCAATGATTCCAAAGATGGATATCCGCAATGAGCCATGGATGCGTGCCTACGAAGATTGGAACGTTGATGTAGGTATTGAGACGGGTTTGCCGGGGATTACGCAAATTGGAAAAGGGATGTGGACAAAACCTGATGAGATGGCGGAGATGCTTGAGACAAAAGTGAATCACCCTATGGCAGGGGCGACAACAGCGTGGGTACCTTCACCTACCGCCGCTACATTGCACGCAATACACTATCATAAGGTGGATGTTGCCAATTGGTTAAATGAGTTGGCTTTGCGCGAGCGGGCAAGTTTAAAAGACCTATTAACCCCGCCCTTGCTCAAAGAACGTGAATTGTCTTCAAATGAAATTCAACGTGAAATGGATAACAATGCCCAGGGGATTCTCGGATATGTCGTGCGTTGGGTAGACCAAGGGATCGGTTGTTCCAAAATACCAGATATTAACAACGTCGGTTTGATGGAAGATCGGGCAACACTACGCATTTCAAGCCAACATATAGCGAATTGGTTGCATCATGGGATTGTCACCAAAGCACAAGTTACGGAGACGTTTGAACGGATGGCAAAGGTTGTTGACAAACAGAACGCTGGTGACCCGAACTACCAGAATATGTCGCCCAATTATGAACAGAACGTTGCTTTTCAAGCATCTTTAGATTTAGTATTTAAGGGATGTGAATTGCCGAACGGGTATACAGAATTTGTGCTTCACCCGCGCAGACGTGAGGTTAAGACAAGAGATTGATATACCAGAAGGTATAAGGAGACATTCCTATCTCACGAGTGAAGTTTGTAAAATTTTATTGCATTGTCGTGGAAAAGTTTAAAAGTTTTTTCAATTCCTCAGGCGTGCACCCTGATACAGCGTCCTGCAAAGTCTGCACCCAACGCGGATAATCCGATGCTAACGTTGAAACTGGCCAATCACTCCCATAGATCACACGTTCAAACCCGAAACACTCAATAACATGCTCAATATAAGGTTTTAGATCGGCAGCAGTCCAATTCTCATGGTCAGCCTCTGTTACCAATCCAGAAATTTTACAGTAGACGTTTGGTAAATCCGCAAGTGTTTTTATCTCCTGCTTCCAAGGTTCAAACAGTTGGTTTTTGATGTCTGGTTTACCGATATGATCTAAGATAAATTGGACATTAGGACACTGTTCTACAAGCCGAATAGTATTAGCAAGTTGCGGATAAAAGATACAGAGATCAAAACTCAATCCGTAGCGTGCAAGCGTTTTTACACCATTCACAAAGTTGGGTTGGATACAAAACTCGACACTTTCTCCTTGGATAAGGCGGCGAATGCCTTTTACAAGTGTATCCTCTGCCAATTTTTCAATAAAAGGCTCTACCTGTTTGCCTTCTTCAAGCGGTGCCCATGCCACAATACCCCGAATACGTGGCTCTACGGCTGCGAGAGAAGTAACCCAAGCAGTTTCTTTTAATCCATCATCTGGATGCGTATCACATTGGACAAAAACAATAGATACTATTTCCATATTCTCATGCGCGGCGGAATAATCATTCAGAAGATACGGTTTATTTAATGTTGGAACTTGTTTTAGCCAAGGGTATCTTAGCTGCTTTGGGTGCCATAAATGAACATGTGTATCAACAATCGGGAATTTTTCCATTGTCCACCTCCAATTGTGCTAAGGATTGGCATATTTTACTATTTCCGACAAAAATTGTCAATTTATATAATATGCCTACACAGAACCATTCAATTTTCCAATAATTTCTTTTTTTTTAAACCTCTTTCTGTAGGAGCGATCTCCAGCTCACGACCCTGTCCAAAATGTTGAGAAGAACACGATAACTGAATGGCTCTGATACGCACTTGATAAATGATTGATTTTAAAATCGTACTAAGATATAATCAAATAGCATAAAAACTTCATCTTTCAGATTCATTGCACAAACAATGTATTAGGTAAACTTTACATCATAGAAGGAGAAATTTGATGTCCAAAAAAATGGTATATATCCTAACTTTCAGTATATGCACGCTTTTTCTAACTGTCCCCTTGTTAAATGCACAATTTCCTGAAGATGGTGTCGTAGGATACTGGTCATTTGACGATGGGACAATTAATGGCAACACTGTTCAAGATGTGTTAGGTAATAACGATGGTGAACTTGACGGGAATCCCAAATCTGTTAAAGGAAAAGTTGGAGAAGCCCTTGAATTCAATGGGGAGAATTTCGTCCATATTCCCGGCACCAAAACGTTAGAATTCAATGGTGCAGAGGCGATGACTGTTGCTGCATGGATAAATGCTGATAGTGACAGTCCGGTAGTCGGTGTCGTAGCTGGATGTTGCGGTACCATTGTTGCACAGCGCGACGCAAATGGCTGGGCATTACGTTTTGATGGAAGAAATGGTGGAGCCGAATTGGAATTTATTACTATGCCAGGCTGGCAAGGTGATGGTGGTTTCGGTATCCCTGTATTTTCCAAAGGGGAATGGCATCACCTCGTCGGAATCGTTGATGAAAAAAAGAAGTATATTTATGCTGATGGAAAATTAGCAAAAGAAAGTGATTACAACGGTCCCATGCAGGCAAATAGCACTGAACATGAAATTGGCAATGCAAGTGATGGAGGTTTTGTTGGGTTAATTGATGAAGTTGTAATCTATAATAGAGCACTATCAGCAAATGAGGTCAAGCAGCTCTTTGCAGCAGAAGGTCTTCCAGTTCAACCTGAGGGTAAACTCGCTACACGTTGGGGACAAATTAAAAAAGCACGGTAGAAATTCAAATGTTTCTGTAAAATCAAAGAAAGCACATTCTACTGTATTATACAGATAGGATGTGCTTCTTTGATTTGAAAAGTGTAAAAACGTTAATCAGAAAAAACAATATTAGTAACGGGTTTTTACATTCCCCCACGTGGTAGCCATTTTGTCTTCCGCTTCAACAGCAGTAAGCGTCGTTGCAAGACCTTTTTCCATCAGCGTTTGAATATCGTCTTGTTCCAAGGCGACACTGAAGATTGCGACTTCGTCAATTAAAACATTTCCAAACCTGCCTGCACAGCAGCTATCCCTACCTATAAAGACAGGTCCTGTATCCGCATCAATTGGATCCTTGTTTAGATCCAAAGTACTTTCTGCTTTGGCATCAATATAGATAATCCATTTCCCTGTTTCACTGTTGTATGTGACAGTGTACATGTGCCATTCCGTAATATCGTCAGGTCCAACAGCGTTAGTGTGCCATGCATGGGGTTTGTTCCAGCAGCCATTGTTACACATTGCCCATGCCATCACTTTCGTATTTGCATTGGGATGTAGAACATACGCATTCCGTTTTTCTACAAAAAATCCGTGCTGATTCCAAGCATCCGTCTTGCTTTTGACCCAAATTGAGATTGTAATCTGTTCTCGCGGGTTTTCATGACCTGGCACTTCAACATACGCCCCACTTCCATCCAATTCAAGTGCTTTGCCGAATTTTCCATCAACCCATTTTGGGTCACCTTGCAGAGTGCCGTCCAGTTTATTACCTGAGAGATCCTCGGCAACTTTACCTGTACCTTCGTCAAACAGCCAAGCGCCAGCAATTGTCGCTGGATCAATTTCTGCTTCGGTTTGAACTACTATAAAACCAAAACTTAGACATACAAGAATTGCTGCTAAAACAGTCAATTTTATCATTGTGTAAACCTCCTATATAAATTAATAGGCTTGATAAAAAGTTAGGAACAAATTAAGAACTTACACAGCATTTTCTTGCTGAAATTTCTTGACACCTGAGTATAAGAAAACATATCCGTATAAGTCCAACTGTAATGATTTTTGTTAGGTAAATCACCTCAATTAATTTTCCTTGCAATTGTGGTAGAGAATATCTGCTTTTCAACTTTCGTGTGAACGCAATTCAAGCAGGTATAAATCTCAACCAGAAATAGAAGGTCTTGAGCAGCTAACATGCTACCCAATTGAGGGAAATTCTACAAAAAATACAAATTTAAGTCAAATGTTTTTGGGGCATTCTTCAGAAGCATTCAATTGTCGAGTTTTTCCATTTAATTATATTGTAGGAGGAAACTCCGGGGAATGCTATACGCGCATTCATACCCGACAGATGCCAACAGGCATGTGGCGTTGATTTGGGTGAATGACTAAAGACGAATGCGCCAAAAAGACGGTATGAATGCGCGTATGGCATTCCCCGTATGGCATTCGTCATGATTCATACCGTTGATTTCTTGATTTGGATTCCCGACTATCATTGTGTCTTGTCGCGATTCGGAGATCGCTCCTACAAGAAGAAATCTATGTAGCCTATGCGATTTTTGGAGAATTGAATGGCTCTGGGGCATTCTTAAAATAACGATATTCGAGGCTCTTCCTGTACAGTCACAAGACAAACTTGTTGTCCATTGGGAGATTAAACGAACACATAGGTTTCAACTTAAGGAAATTTCAAATTATTTAAAATATGGATCAACACCCGCTATGACTGAGACCGCTCTATATTTAGTCCCATAGGGACGCTATGTTTATAGTATTATGTTTAACCCACCTCTTTAGTCCCGTAGGGATCGGAATGTTTATGGACTTGTCATTGGTATCCACATATCGTCCCTACGGGACTAAGAGTGCGTTTATTTCGTTTTTTCTATAAACATATCGTCCCTACCAAATCAACGCCAAATACGCTTATGGCATTTGTCGGGACTGAAATGTGGGACAGTTTCAATCTTCATGCCTATTGAGAAGGGTTTTTAGAATAAGAAATATTTTCTTAAGTTGACACCTATGGGGAAAGATTAAACCAACAAGGTAGAAATCTGAAATCAAAAAAGTCTAAATAGTTGTTATTCAGCTAACACTCCCTTAATAGCGGGTTTTTACATTACTCCATGTTGTTGCCATTTTTCCTGCTGCATCAACCGCAAGAACACTTTGTCCAAGACCTTGATTCATAAGATCCTTAATGTCGTCTTGTTCCAAGGCGACACTGAAGATTGCGACCTCGTCAATAATAGCATTCCCAAACCTGCCTGCACAGCAGCTGTCCCTACCTATAAAGATAGGTCCTGCATCCGCATCAATTGGATCCTTGTTTAGATCCAAAGTGCTTTCCTCTTTGGCATCAATATAGATAATCCATTTACCTGTATTGCTGTTGTATGTGACAGTGTACATGTGCCATTCCGTAATATCGTCAGGTCCAACAGCGTTAGTGTGCCATGCATGGGGTTTGTTCCAACAACCATTGTTACACATTGCCCATGCCATCACTTTCGTATTTGCATTGGGATGTAGAACATACGCATTCCGTTTTTCTACAAAAAACCCGTGCTGATTCCAAGTATCTGTCTTGCTTTTGACCCAAACTGAAATTGTAATCTGTTCTCGCGGATTTTCGTGAGCGGGCACTTGAACAAACGCGCTACTTCCATCAAATTCGAGTGCTTTACCAAATTTTCCATCAACCCATTTTGCCTTGCCATTAAGGGCACCATCTAACTCATTGCCAGAGGCATCACCTGCTACGTCACCTTTACCTTCGTCAAATAGCCAAGCACCAGTAAGTGTCTCTGGATCAAATTTTGCTTCGGTTTGAATTACCATAAAACTAAAACTTAGACAAACGAGAATTGAGACAATAAAACCTAATTTCATTACATAACCTCCTATATTATAATTAACCGGTGTATAAGCTCTGTGTAAGAATTCAGATCAGTAATATCCTGCATAGAAAAAGTTACTTGGTTACGAGTAAAATTTTTACCTACCAATTAATCCATATTTTACAAAAAAGACCAAGTCTGGTCAATAGAAATCTTTGTCATATCAACAAATTTCTTGACACCCTTAAAAGCATCTGCAATAATGCAAACATCTACCGTAACAGAATCCTCTTGAAACCACTGGAGCATTGCAAACAATGAAGATCACTGCAATTCGAACATTCATGGCAAATTTCGGTAATCGTCCACGCGGTCTTATCAAAGTCGAAACAGACGAAGGCATCCACGGATGGGGTGAGGCATATTCCACGGGACCAGACCTCTCTGTTGAACCGATAGCTGATTATATTTTTCAGATGATTCAAGGAGACGACCCACGTCGGATTGAGTATATCATGCTGAAACTACACCAGCAATTTCGGTTTCCTGCTGGTGGTGCAGGACTTGCTGTCATTTCGGCAGTTGACCATGCGCTCTGGGACATCAGTGGAAAGGCTGCTGGATTGCCTGTTTACATGCTACTTGGCGGACATGCCAGGGACCGTATCCGCGTTTATCGTGGTATCGGCGGCAGAGACGGTATAGAAGCTGCCGATCAAGCTCTAAAACTAAACGAGGAATGGGGATTCACAGCATTTAAGACAAGTCCTTATCAACTTAATCCAGATTCAGACCGATGGGGTAAAGTTTGTGATGCAGCAGCTACCTATTTTGAGCAATTGAGACTCAACACACCGGATGATTGGGAATTCGCTTTCGATCCGCATGCGAAAATCTTTGAACCGATTCGTGCACTCCAACTTGCCAACGCCCTTGCACCGTATGACCCGTATTTTTACGAAGAACCTTTACGTCCTGAACACATACCTGCTTGGTCGCGTCTACGCACTCAAATGAAGGTACCGCTTGCAACAGGCGAGTCCTTATATACACGATTTGAATTCCTTGACCTTATTGCTGCACAAGGAGCAGACATCATTCAGCCGGATATATGTGTCTGCGGTGGATTGTTAGAGATGCGCAAAATCGCTGCTATTGCTGAAGCGCACTATGTCAGCATTGCGCCACACAATCCGATGGGACCATTAGCGACTGCTGTCAATGTTCATTTTGCGGCGGCGACGCCTAACTTCAAAATTCTTGAATATCTCCTACCGACTGAAAGTGCTTGGAACACATGGGTGGATGAACCGTATATGCCCAAAGACGGGTATTTGGAATTGAGAGATCGTCCTGGGTTGGGTGTAGAGATCAATGAAGATGCTGTGACAGATAATGAGTATGTTCATTGGCAGCGAACATGTCCTATCCGTCCTGATGGGTCTACAGGTTATATTTAAGGCATTCACAAAACTATACAACTATGGCTTAATGCTTAGTCAAGTGTTAATTGATGGTTCTTAAATATAGTTGGGAATCGGGGTTCCCTCCTACCATATACCCTATTTCGTAGGAGCGATCTCCGAATCGCGACCTACAATACAAAAGACTTCTGTAGGAGCGATCTCCGAATCGCGACCCTTCACTTTATATCTTTTATAGCACTCACGTAAAACTAAAAAATAAATGGAGACTTTATGAACCCAGTAAAATTAGGTGTCATTGGATGTGGTGTCATCGGAAGTAGACATCTCAGTATAGCATCGGATTCCGATAATATTGAGTTGGTCGCAGCGGCGGATCTAATTGACGCAAACAGAGAACGAGCTGCTGATAGATTTAATCCGCCAAAAATGTATACGAACGACATTGATCTTCTTGATAATGAAGATGTTGAGGCTGTTGTTCTTGCATTTCCAACGCAATACCGTACCGAAGTCGCATTGCGTGCTTTTGAGAGAGGGAAACATGTCTTGATTGAAAAACCGATTGCGATGAACGTTGGTGAGGTTAAGCAACTTATCTCTGCACGTGGAGAGTTAGTTTCAGGTTGTTGCTCATCTCGTAACCGTTTCAATAAAGCTGCGCGTCTTGCAACACAGCTGATTACAACAGGTGGATTAGGTGAACTTCGGACTGTGCATTGTCGCGCCATTCGCGGATGTGGAAAAGAGCCTGATACGCCACGTCCCGATTGGAGGCTGACAAAAGCACTTAACGGTGGAGGTATCCTTGTCAACTGGGGATGTTATGACATTGACTTCCTGCTTGGAATTACAGGATGGGAGCTCAAACCAAAAACCGTATTTGCACAGACGTGGACAGTGCCACCCGTATTTGAAACGCATATTGCCCCTGGTTCCGATGCTGAGACGCACTATACGGCACTTGTTCGATGTGAAGATGGTACCGTGATTACGCTTGAGCGCGGTGAATTCATGACAATGCATGCACATTCTGATTGGGAGATAATTGGCTCGGAAGGTTCTCTAAAACTTAAGTTGGGAGATGGGGATCCTGCCAATATTATCCATAATCAAACTACAACTGCAGAAGGAGTCATCTCGGATGCGCTTGCAGATACCGGTGATACTGAAGGTCCGCATCACGGTAATCCACTGTCCGATTTTGCTGCAGCAATCCGTGAAAACCGCCAACCAATAACTGGCTTGGAGCAAGCACTTGTCGTTCAGCAAATTACGGATGCTATCTACGCATCTGCTGAAAATGGAACCGCTGTGGAAATAGAAGATTAAATAGAGTATATCTTATTATAACCTAAGTTGCCACCTATGTAGCACAATCTGTTAGATTGTGCCTGTGAGGACGCAAACTGACAGTGAAATCAACGGTATGAATGCCGTTTAGGCATTCACCAGGTATGAATGCCGTTTAGGCATTCACCAGAGTTCCCTCCTACCATAAGCGGTTCATCGGTAGGAGCGATCTCCGAATCGCGATCTATAATGAGCGTATCTCATAAATAGGATTTGTTGGTTCGTTATGAGTTGATTCTCTTTGTAGGAGGGAACTCCGGGGAATGCCAAAAGGCATTCATACCGTTGATTTGGATTCCTGACAGGTCGCGCTTCGGAGATCGCTCCTACAGGATTTTGAAATCCGGTTTTCAAAGCCCTCCAACTATGTATGAGATAGGTTGTAATATGTTGACAAAACATTAGGGAAGTTTACCCGATTTGAATGTCAAAACTCATTAGGTTATTGGTAACGTACTTTATCTTCTGCTTCGATTATCTCTTCACCGATTGAAACATTGAATTTATCAGCACATTCTTGAAGTTGATTGTTGATCGTATCTGGTATCTCAATGCCGTTCTTTAGGCGTTCTGCACGGTAGCGGGATTCAAAATCTCCTGGTGCCAAAACTTCATCAAATCCGCTTGCAGGCGGCGTAGCCTTAATCACATCTAAAAACGCACGCACACCTTTTTGATAATCCGCAACTGGTGTAAACGCGTTGACATCAATGGTTTGCATGAAGATGCCACCCATCCGTCCGGTTTCTGCATCATACGTTCCAGCTAAACCACCGAGCAAACATGTAAACATCGCGAGTGCGTATCCCTTATGTTTACCAAAAGCAAGCAGCGCACCTCCATCGTAGAAATCAGCAGGTTTTACACTTGCTGCGCCGTTTTTATCCAAAATGCATCCTTCGGGAAGTTCAGTGCCTTTGCTACGCGCAACTTGGATTTTACCCTCAGCAATCACACTGGTCGCATAGTCCACAATGAAGGGCGTATCGTCACCTGTCGGAACACCAATAGCGATAGGGTTAGTGCTGAAAGTGCCTTGTGAACCGCCATAAGGCACCGTCGGCCCCGCGCCCTTGCCACCCATTCCCACAGAAATAAGCCCGATACAACCTGCTCCCGCTGCTTCCTCCGCATACTCACCCAAACGTCCAATATGTCCAGTGTTGAAAATGCTAACACAGCATGACGCAGATGTTTTTGCCTTCTCAATCGCTTTTCGTATTGACCAGCGTGAAACATAGTGTCCAAAAGACCCGTTTCCATCAACGCGTAAGGTATTGTCAGTTTCAGCAACGATTTCAGGTTCTGCAGAAGGTTTGATGTGTCCAGAGTCAATCCCTCTGATATATGCAGGAATTCGAAGCACTCCGTGTGAATCATGACCCGCTAAATGCGCTTTTACAAGAATCTCGGCAACATCGTCAGCGATGTGGCGAGAAGTGCCAGCAGCAACAAAGATAGTCCGGGCGATTGCATGAAGGTAAGGCACGTGAAATAGGTGTGTTTTTTCCATATATTCGTCCTTTAAAAGAGTATGTCTGTTGTAAGATAAAACTGCGTAAATCTGCCCAATATTTTATGTGATACTCTTGCCTTTGTCAAGGAAAACATGAAGGTTGATAACGCAATACAGTGCTGCTATACTATCCGAAAAATCTACTATTGGAGCATTAAAATATGCAGCATGTTACTATATATCGTGAGACAGGACGTTATGCTGGTTGGCCAGCAAACTACGGTATTTGGTCGTGGGACAACGAAATTGTTGTCGGTTTTACAGTAGGATACCATAAATCAGATGCAGGATTCCATCGCCGTGACAGAGATAAACCGTTTACAGCGATGCAAGCGCGAAGCACAGATGGTGGTGAAACATGGACGGTATCAGAAACACCGTGCCGCCTTCCCGGTACAGGCACTTTGTCTGCAGATGAACACGTGGCGGGTAAACATAAATTACAAGGCAATTCAGCATTTTGCACACCCCAAAGTATCAACTTTGAACATCCCGATTTTGCGATGATGTGTAGTAGGTCTGGCTTGAGAGCAGGCGCGCATTCATGGTTTTATACCTCTACTGATCGGTGCCATAGTTGGGATGGTCCGTTTCAACTACCGATGTTTGGTTTCACAGGAATAGCAGCACGCACGGATTATCTCGTTTCAACTTCTAATGAGTGCTTGCTATTCCTCACCGCGTCCAAAGCGAACGGAGAAGAAGGCTTGATATTCTGTGCTCGCTCAATTGACGGTAGCAAATCTTTTTCACTATTATCCCAAATTGGACCTGAGCCAGAAGGTTTCGCGATTATGCCTGCAAGTGTGCGTCTCTCTGAATCCCGGATTTTAGTTGCCGTCCGATGCCGCGGACAAGGAAAGAAAGATTGGCAAGACCTACAAAATTGGATTGATCTATATGTGTCAGATGATAACGGACAGACTTGGAATTATATGAACCAACCTATTGAGGACACAGGGCGAGGCGGAAATCCACCGACGTTAACCCATCTGCTTGATGGTAGATTGTGTTTAATTTACGGTTATCGGGATGCGCCGCACCGTATCTGTGCAAAGTTGAGCAGTGATGATGGGAATACTTGGAGTGACGAAATTGTTTTACGGGATAA
This sequence comes from Candidatus Poribacteria bacterium, assembly GCA_965219695.1. Taxonomy (GTDB): domain Bacteria; phylum Poribacteria; class WGA-4E; order WGA-4E; family WGA-3G; genus MSPOR6. Next base: position 835,055 of record CBDCOJ010000032.1, read on the forward strand.
TGGAGGCGATCACGATATTGGGTATCCACGTACTGTTCAACGTCCTGATGGCACGATTGTAACAGTCTACTATTTTGATGAAGAGCCTGATGGCGAACGATTCATTGAGGCTACGTTGTGGAAACCGTAAGTAATACCATTCCTATATGATAAAATTACATTATGTTCGTAGGCGGGTTGAGCGAATGACACCCATAGGCATCAATTTAGTGCCTGATTTCTTGTTAGATGATTTTGAAAACCGATTTTATACCAACACCTTTCGCACCGCTGGTGCTTGGTTTCTTGTGGTATACATTCTATACACCTTCCGCACCGCTGGTGCTGATATATGATTGACTTAGCCTCGGAGAGGCGAAAGGTGTATAGTCAGCATTGATCCCGCCAATAGCAAGCCCCAGAGGGGCGAAAGGTGTATCAAATACCACAAACATTACTCACTAAATTGACGCCTATGGTGCGGTTTCCTAACCGCACTTATAGATTTGAACCAAGTTAATTTTGGTATTAGTATTTGTCCGAATCCAATGCAAAACAGATGAGTCGGTTTTTACCGCGAATATACAAACGACCATCTACTAACACAGGTGCAGCCCATGCAGGATAATTAATCAACTGTCTACCATTTTTATCCACAGGCACAGCTTGCGAAATAAGTTCAGTTTTTTCTGGCGTGCATTTAAGCAACATCAAACGACCATATTCGCCAAGATAGATAAAGTAATCGTTCACCCATAGCAACGATGCGCGCTCGTTGACACGGTGCCGCCACATCACCTTACCCGTTTTGAATTCTACGCATCGAAGTTCGGCACCGCCAGCATGTCTACCACTACTGCCGTAAAGGTAACCTTCATGATGGATAGCAGTGTTCCAGTGTAATTCCATCGCTTTGTTTCGAGATTTTGTCCGATCTTTCCATACGACTTTGTATCCACCCGGACGCACTTGAATGACCGAGCTGCCAATCCCGTACGATTCGCTAATGAAAACAAGATCATCAGCGACAACAGGGCATGAGGCGTTGACGGATTCAATTCTCCGGTGTCGCCATGGATAGTGGAAATCAATTTTGCCTGTGGCAGGTTCAAACCCAACAAGACCACCGCGCAGGAACGCAAAACCCCAACGCCTTCCATTGATAGTTGCAAAGATAGGACTTGCATAACTTGCAAGTTCATCGGCAATTCGATAGACTACCTCACCCGTGTGTTTGTTGAAAGCAACAATACCACTATTGTTCGGTTTAGGTTTGCCGTTTGAAGCCCAAATATTCTTTTGCGTTCCGGGCGGCGATCCACCAACAAGAACAATTAGCAGTTCACCTTCAACTGCAGGAGCAGAAGCCACACCGAAGAAGTTTTGAACGACATTAAACTTTGCAAAGGTATCAACTTTCCACACGCGCTTGCCAGTTTGCGTGCTAACGCAGTGTAGTTCTCCTTCTGCACCATAAATATAGACACGATTCCCATCTACTACTGGACAACACCGAGGTCCGTTGTTGTAGCCATACATATCCTCATAATCGGTGGGATATTCATATCGCCAGACTTCGTTGCCTGTCTCGCTTTCTAAACAACTTAACCGTGCCATATCGTCGTGGCGTGCGAAGATATATACTCGTCCGTCTGCGACAGAAGGTGCACCGTAACTTGTCCCAATCTCTTTAGTCCACAACACATTTGGACCATTCCTTTCCCAAGGTGTTATATTAATCTTTTCTTGAGATTTGCTGTTCTGATCTGGTCCAAGGAAACCTGACCAATCTGCTGAATGCACATCAGTTTGAACAAGCAGCAGAAAACACCATAGTAGAAATAGAAAACACGTTAATTGAGATAGACAAGTCGTTATGTTTGAGGTTGCACTTTTCATAGTTTGGAAGATGTTTAGAATACTCGTATGATTCGGCAAGGCAGGACAAATAAAAAAACTTATGATGTAACAAAAATCTCAGACTTTCGATTAGAAGAAATTCGCTATTGAACATTATACCACGTTCGTGTGAAATTGACGATTATTTTTATGTGTATCGCAAAGTCGCGACCAAGAGGTCGCTCCTAACAAGAAGAGTTTTAAGAAAAAGATTCGGCACCAACTGAAGTTTTAACACCGTAACGTCCATTGGGTGTGTAAAGTTTCTGTCACCATAAGCGTCAATTTAAGGACTTTAAGATCTACTTCTTGGATATGTATAGCCTCGTAGAGGCGGAATGTTTATAGAAACGGTGTCAGATCCTCTTGAGCTCCGTAGGAGCGGTATGTGTATCCAATGGCGTCTCTATAAACATATCGTTCCTACGGAACTCAAGAAAAAGGGTGTCGTTTTTTTATAAACATATCGTTCCTACGGAACTCAAGAATCCCAATCGGGGTTAGAAAACCCTGTTACAAGAAAGATCAGATACTAAATTGACGCCTATGGTGTGTAAAGTTTTTGTCACTGATTATTTTTTAGAAAATTAACTTGACAAGCCAATATATTTATGTTAATATTATTATCACATAACTAATAATATTAACAATTTACTCAAAATTTCTAAAGAACAAAGAGAAGAAAAAGCAAAAAAACTCAAAATCCACGTCACAATCCTTGTCCTGATTGACTTTTGCCACGTCACTGTGACGTGCAAAACGTCCTAAATGTGACGTGTAACGTCTCAAATGTGACGCGCAAACGTCCTAAATGTGACGCGCAACGTCCCAAATGTGACGTGCAAACGTCCTAATTCAATGTATAGATCGGGGAGGGCGAAGCGAAACTCAACCGGCAATATGTCCTGTACGAAAACTTTACACACCCACGTCCATTTAGATGGTTGACAACAATACCAAAAACCTTCATAATTGAAGTACAACTATTTACGCATCTACAATTCAATAGGAGTTAACCAAAATGGATATGACAACAATCCCTTGGCAAATGATTCTACTGTGCGGGCTATCGCTCTGTGTTGGTTGGGGAATACGCGGCAACTTCGGTCATGAATATGGGGCTGCTTTGGCGGGGGCACTTGCCGCAATGGCAATCGTGCTGCTTTCAGGGCGTGAAGACTGGTGGCGTTACGTACATTATTTTGCTTTATTTGGGGCAATAGGATGGTCATTCGGTGGAAGTATGTCCTACATGATGGTAGTTGGATACTCACATTCATCCCATTCACCGACAGTACTCTACGGGTTCGCCAATCTATTTGTTATCGGTTTCTTGTGGGCGGCACTTGGCGGAGCTGGAACTGCACTTCCAGCGTTTCTCATAGGTTTCGACCAAGATCAATCTATCCCTACGCTATCAGTATTTTTTGTGCCGATTTGTGCAGTCTTTATCGGGTGGTCGCTTCAAGCAGTCTTGGTGGATCGCATCTTCGCACCGAAACGCATGCAACGACATGAAAATCTACTGTATTGGTATGATTCTGACTGGTTGGCTGCACTTGTTGCAATTGTCGCTGCGCTTATTATCATTCTTTTCCGAGGAAAAATTGATATGGGCACATCGCTTATCCTCTATATGGGCATCGGATGGTTTGCTGCGTTCCTACTTTTAGTAAACGTCTTTAAACTTCGGATGACACCACCACGTGGTGACAATTGGGCAGGATGTGTCGGTATGGTAGTTGGTGTATTGGGTTATTGCTGGCACTACAAACTCGGAGGAGTAGCCTTCGCAACACTGATGACCGGGTTTGCAGGTGGATTTGCATTTTCATTTGGACAATTGCTGAAGTTACTCTGTATCCGAACAGGACTGCAAACGAACTGGCACAGTGTGATGGAGCAATTACAAGGTTTGCTTTTTGGACTCGGTATTGCAGTCACGTTTAGTTTTATTCTCAATCGTACGCCACCATTGGAAACTAACCCAAATTTCCCACCGTGGATAGAGATATTTGCTGTTTTTTGCGTTCTCATCGCATTGACATATCTAAATTACCGGAAAGCGGCACAAACTTGGGTAGATATACTTGACTCGCTGCCGGAACGAATGTTCGGCTTACCAATTGTTGGTTGGTTTCGCCATTCAAGAGGATGGATAGGCTGGTTTGAACTATTCTATATCGGGCTTAGTATCGCGCTTGTTGCTGTTTTTACAGTCAATCTCCGCGATCCAATTCCTTTAATTTCAACAAGTTGGTTAGGGAAGGGACAACTTCTATATCTTGTTTTCTTGTGGTGGATAGTGATTTTCAACTTTGAGCGAGCGTTAGTCAACTTCAGTCCGGGACGGTTAGTTACAGAGGGTGTGATTACCCTCAATGCTATTATTTGCACAATATTAGTCGCAATCGGAGCGCAAATTGTTCCAAAACAAACAGCAAGTGTTTTCACGTTTTCCGATTGGTTGTGGAAAGTATCCGTATGGGGTATAGTAATAATGGTAGTGACAACATTTGCTTTCTGGGGAATCAAGCATGTGCTTTATGGAAAACAACATGCCCCTGGCGCATCACTCCATATCCGTTTTGGTGAGGATTCGAATGCTCCTAAGGCGAAACCGAAAGCAGGTGAGCCGCATCCTTAAGATTTACACCTTAGCCTATAAATTTCGAGCGTAGATTGGGTAGAATGGCAAAATGGAGTGTTCAAAACACCATGTTAGATTACACCAAAATCACACTTGATTTTCGTAAAACTCTTGGTAATTTTACGTTAGACCTCAATTGCACACTCCAAAAGAAGGTTACAGCTTTTTTAGGTGCGTCTGGCAGTGGGAAAAGTACCCTTCTCAACTGTATTAGCGGAATACTTTCTCCAGACAAAGGTGAAATTGTGTTCGGAGATCAGACACTTTACGCCTCTGATTCGAGAGTTAATATGCCTCCCGAAAAACGCCGTTTCGGATATATCTTTCAAGAAGGATATCTTTTTCCACACCTTACCGTTGCACAAAACATCCGCTATGGACAGCCACGAAATTTGCGCAAAAACTCTGACAGTATTTCCCAACTACTTGAGATCCTTGAAATCTCTGATTTACTTCAACGCTATCCAAAACAACTGTCTGGTGGACAACGCCAACGGATTGCTATTGCACGCGCGCTTGCGATGGAACCGCATCTGCTGCTGATGGATGAGCCGCTTGCTTCACTTGACAGTGGATTGAAAAATCGCATCATTCCGTATCTACATCACATTAAGAACACTTATGAGATACCTATTGTTTATGTGACTCATGCCATATCAGAAGCGATGGCACTCGCTGATGAGGCTTTTCTTCTCTCTGATGGAAAGGTTACGGCAAGCGGTGAACCCTATGAACTGCTAACTGCTCCCTCTGCACTGCCAATTGCTAATTTGACAGGTGTAGAAAATATTTTGTCACTGCCCATAGCAAATTCAGATGAGCACAGAGGTGTAACTGAATTAGAAATTGGGTCCCAATGCCTTGTTATTCCTTATGTAAATACGAAAATCGGAGTGGAAATACCAATCGCTATTCGGGCAGAAGATATTATCATCTCGCTTGAACCCAATCTGCCAATTAGTGCCCGGAACATACTAAAGGGAACAATTGATGCGGTTGACGACCAAACACTATTGTCGATTCACGTCGAAGGGCATCATCTTTCGGTGAAAATTACACACGAAGCGCGCGAACAACTCCAATTGAATAAGGGAAAGGAAGTCTACTGCGTTATTAAGGCAAATGCTATCAATCTGCTTTGGCACGATTCATAAGTTGATCGCAAAGTTGATCCACTTTTTCATAGAGTTCCTCAGGTGTTCCATCATTCTCTATGACAACATCGGCATATTTAACTTTTTCAGATACAGGCATCTGCGAGTCAATTCGCGCTTGTGCTTCGCTTACGGTGAGAGGGCGGTTCTGTGCATGACTCCGCTCTAATATCCGTTGCAATTGTGTCTCAGGCGAGGCAGTCACAACAACTATCAAATCAACAGAATCGTAAGCACCCGCTTCAATGAGGAGCGGAGCGTCAAGCAGCACAACGCATGAGGGGTCTTCCATAACAAATTGGCGAGCACGGGAACGGGAACGTTGGATTATCAACGGATGCAGGATTGCATTTAATCGTTCACGCGCAAATTTATCTTCAAAGACGATTGCCCCGAGTTTTTTTCTGCTGACATCTCCCGATTTCTCAAGAATTTCCCGACCAAATGCGTTGACGAGATCATCTATCACAGGACTATCTGCTTTGAGCAGTTGATGTCCAATTTCGTCGGCGTTTATAGGAATTGCTCCCTTTTCAGCGAGTAACTCAGAGACGGTTGTTTTCCCGCAGGCTATACCACCTGTTATGCCTACGATAATGCCGCGCTCGCTGTTTGCTTCTGATTTCATATTAAATGAGTATACTCCATAATCTAAAATTTATCAATGTTTTGATAATGTTAGCAAAAGGAAAGGCTTGTCAAACAGTCCGACACGTGCTAAACTGTTAACGCTTAAAACTGATCTATTTATAGTAGATTTCAGAATTACTTGAACACTTTTAATCTGTAGGAGGGAACTCCAGGGAATGCCTAAAGACGAATGCGCTTTTGGCGTTCGCCATGATTTCATACCGTTGATTTGGATTCCCGACTATCAAGGCGTTTCGTCGCGATTCGGAGATCGCTCCTACAAGAGACGGGTAAACTTATTTTCTAATCCACCATAATATAGACAAGAGGATATCCAGATGAAATTTGCAAAACAAGTAATAACACTCATAGGATGCCTTGTATTAGGAATTTTCTTGTCATGTGCTTCAAGCGTTGAACAAAATACATCTCAAATCAAAAAAAACTCTACGCTACCGAATCTTGATAAAATTGCGGAAATTGCCAAAGCCGGTACTGTACAGATTGGGAGTCTTAACGGGGAAGGACCACCATCCTTCGGAAGTGGATTTTTCATCAGACATAATCTGATTGTTACGAATATCCATGTTGTTAACGAAAGATCATTTGATGGAGTTGTCAGCCTGGTAAGGTTGGTTAACAAACCAACGTGGTTCACTATCAAAGGTGTAATGGCATGTGATCCAAAACGAGACCTTGTTATCTTGAAGGTTGTGAAGTTAGGAGGCGAAGATCCGCACATTCTTTCTCTTGGCGATAGTGATACTGCAAAAAAGGGCGATAGCATTATTGCCATTGGCAACCCAGGAGAAGGAGATAAAATTGTGCAGGGTGATGTCTCGACAGGGGTGATCAATCGACGCACTCCCAATTTCCTTGACATTAGAGCGCGAAATAATCGTAAAGGGTATAGTGGAGGGCCCGTCTTAAACGTTCACGGAAACGTAATAGGCATTACATTCAAAGGACACAGAATTGGAGCGGGTTATGCGATTCCTTCAAACTATCTTCAAGCACTACTCAAAGATATGTCTACGCAAGAGAAATCTTTGGAAAAATGGCGTGAAGAACTTTTTATTCGTCATTACAGTGTTATGGATGCAGAGGGACCTAAGGAGCTCGCAAGTGCCATCAAAAACTGTGATAAGGTTATTCAACTTGAACCGAATTTTGCTGATGGTTATCATCGTCGTGGATATATCAAGAAAGAGTTAGGAAATCTTAAAGGAGCTATAAAAGACTATGATACAGCGATTCGGAAAGGAGCAGATTACGCCCATGTATATGTCCAACGCGGCAACGCGAAATCTGATGCCGGAGATGGAAAAGGTGCCATAAAAGATTTTGACAAAGCGATCCGTCTCGACCCAGCGTATACTGGGACCTACCTTTCTCGTGCAAGTGTGAAATCTGACTTGGAAAATAAACAGGGCGCGATTGAAGATTATGATATAGTGATCCGCTTAAAACCAGAAGATAATCTCCTGGCTGTAGCTTATATCAATCGTGGATTGGTGAAATCTAATTTAGGAAATAAGAAAGAGGCGATTGAAGATTATGATACAGTGATCCGCTTTAAACCAGAGGATGGTATACTGGCTCTGGCTTACGTAAATCGTGCAAATACGAAATCTGATTTAGGTGATAATAATGGTGCAATTGAAGACTGCAACACCGTGATTGGATTAGCGCAAGCAGATGCTATTCTTGCAGAAGCTTATAACGTCCGAGGTAAAGCAAAATCAAATCAAGGTGACAATATGAATAGCATTATAGACTACAATAAAGCTATTCAGTTAGAACCGAATCATGCTGAGTTCTATTACAACCGAGGCGTTGCTAATGCAGCCATGAGAGACAGATTGGAGGCAAAGAAAGACTTCAAGATTGCTTTGGAACTCTTGAATCAAGAACACGACATCTCAAAATCAACTATTGCAGAAGCAGACGCCTTAAATTTGAAGGTCAAATTAAGCCTGCCTTCTGATCTTAAAGACGACATAGAGAAAGCACTTCGTGATTTGGAATAAGGTTGTTCGGAACTTTGTGGATATAGTATGTTAAACCAAAAAATCTATCATCGCAACGAACTTACATCCCACCTTCAGCAAGCAAAAGCAGACGGAAACGTTGTTGTCACTACCAACGGTTGTTTTGATGTGCTACATTTAGGACATCTCCGTTATCTTCAAGCGGCACGGCAATTAGGAGACCTGCTTGTAGTGGCAGTCAACAGTGATAGTTCGGTAAAAGAATTAAAAGGTGAAAACCGTCCGCTCATTCCTGAAGATGAACGCTCTGAAATGCTGGCAGGATTAGAGTGTGTTGATTATGTCGTGATTTTTCCAGAATCAACACCGATTGAATTGCTTTCTGAACTCAAACCGGACATTCACGTTAAAGGCGGAGACTATAAATTGGAACAACTGATCGAAAGGGAAGTCGTTGAGAAAAACGGTGGCAAAGTCATCGTTGGTCTAAACGTCCCCGGAAAATCCACAACGAACTTGATAGAAGTGATATGTGAACGATATGGAGAATCGTGATATAGCGGACGCGTTTTTATGATATACAGAACTCTCCTACAAAAACTGAGGATATATGCAGATAAACAATTCATTGCAAATTCAGGACCTGAAGCCGCAGATAGAAAGGCTTTTTGAATATTCAGGACAAAAAATTCTGGCTATAGAAGATACGTGGCCGCCAGAAAAAGGCACACCTGTCTTCACCGTTGCTGGCACTTATACGACACGAGGCTGGACAGAGTGGACACAAGGATTCCAATTCGGCTCTGCCATCCTTCAATTCGATGCCACAGGTGATGAACAATTTCTTGAAATCGGCAGGCAAAACACGATTGAAAAGATGGCACCGCATGTCACACACATCGGTGTGCATGACCATGGATTCAACAACGTCTCCACTTATGGAAACCTGCGGCGACTGATGCGTGAGGGGGTAATTCCGTGGAATGACAACGAGATGCATTTCTACGAACTTGCGCTAAAATCCTCTGCTGCTGTGCAAGCGAGTCGTTGGACGCAGATTAAAGATGGCACAGGGTATATCGCCTCTTTCAATGGACCACATTCGCTCTTTTCAGATACAATCCGTTCACTGCGGGTTTTAGCTATCGGGCATACACTCGGCGCTGTGTTGATGGGTGAAGGTGACGTAGCAATCAACCTATTGGAACGGCTAATTCAGCATTCTCAAACCACTGGAAAATATAACGTATATTATGGTGAAGGTCGTGATGCTTTTGATGTGCGTGGACGGGTTGTTCATGAGTCTATCTTCAATACAAACGATGGCAATTACCGTTGTCCAAGTACACAACAAGGTTATTCGCCATTTTCTACGTGGACGCGTGGATTGGCATGGATCATAACAGGTTACGCCGAACAGCTTGAGTTTTTTGATACACTCACTGAAGATGATCTTGAACCTTTTGGGGGATATGATGAGGTGACCGCTCACATGCGTAAAGCAGCTGAAGCCACTGCCGATTTTTACATTGAAAACACTGCGCAAGACGGCATTCCGTATTGGGATACAGGTGCTCCCGGTTTATCAGAACTGGGTGATTATTTCTCATCCCTCGCTGACCCATATAACGATGTTGAACCCGTGGATAGTTCCGCTGCTGCGATCGCTGCACAAGGACTGATTCGGCTTGGCAACTATCTCAAAAAGCAAGGGGAACAAGATCCAGGCAATTCCTATTACCAAGCAGGTTTGACGGTAGCCAATACACTTTTCGCTGAACCGTATCTCTCTACTTCCGACACACATCAAGGGTTGTTATTGCACTCCGTGTATCACCGTCCGAATGGGTGGGATTATGTGCCGGAAGGCAGGAAGATTCCGTGTGGAGAGGCATCTATGTGGGGAGATTATCATGCCCGCGAACTTGCGGTATTATTGTGGCGGGAGATTGTTGGAAAGCCATATTTGACGTTTTTCTAACATATATTAACAAATTATATTTGAGGTTATGACGATGGGTGAAGTCAACAACACACAAGAGCAGCCGAAGGTTGAGATTGCAGTTGAGAATTTTGGACCTATTGCAGAGGCTAACATTGATTTACGTCCGCTGACGGTGTTTGTCGGTCCCAGTAATACAGGAAAGACCTATTTTGCTACGTTGGTGTACGCTCTGCACAGTATATTTAACAGTATTACAAGTTCAGAACCACTATTTCCTGTCCGATCTGAAATGATTTTCCTTCTATTGAGCGAAATATTCAGAGGACAAGCAATTCCTGAAACAGAATTACAAAATATTCTAAGACAGTTAAAAAATCCAGAAGAATCCTATAAATTCTCCGATTTACCCGTAGAAATGCGTAACAGATTTCATTCTATCATTAAAGAACATGTATATTTTAAAGCAGAATTAGAAGACGAACTGAAAAATTGCTTCAACCTTAATTCTTATTCTGAAGTAATGCGTTTAAATAGTGAACAGGATGAACATATAATTTTGCTAAAGGCTAGTAGACAGAATCAGGAATACTGGAATTATAAAATCTGTATTACTGAATCCGAGGTAAACATAGATACCTTCAATGATCAGGATATGGTCATAATTCCGAAGAACTGGTCAATTGACGCAGAATCAAGCACAGATGATAATAGTATTCACATAAAAAGCCTGCGTAGTCCTGAAAGCCAGAGCATGTATTACCTTCCTGCCGCTCGGAGCGGGATCATGCAGAGTCATCGGGTAATTGCAACTTCACTTGTCAAACGATCAACCAGAGTAGGATTGGAGCGGTTTCCTGAGGTTCCCACTATGTCAGGCGTAATAGCAGACTTTATGGAAAGGATTATTCTCTTTGATGACGAAATAGCTCCAAAAAAAAATATGGCACATATAGCTGAAACATTGGAAAATGAAGTGCTTTTTGGACAAATACGCCATAAACCTTCATCAAGTGGGTATCCGGACTTCCGTTATCTACCGCAAGGTGCTAATGAGGAGATTCGCCTTAGTCAATCTTCATCAATGGTATCTGAACTTGCTCCCTTGGTGCTGTTTTTGCGAAGTGGCATTAAACCCGGCGACACGCTCATTATTGAGGAACCGGAAGCGCACTTACATCCTGGTGCACAAGCGGACATGGCAGTTATCCTCGCGCGTTTGGTTCGAGCAGGTGTGAGGGTAATAATTACTACACACAGCGATTGGTTGCTTCAAGAAATAGGAAACTTGATTCTGGAAGGGCTAATAGACGAAGTGGCTGACGAACAACCGAGTTGGCTGTTACCAGAAGAGGTTGGTGCATGGCATTTTCAAATGGATAAACCCGTAAAAGAAATCGCGTTCCATCCAAGAAGAGGATTTTCTCCAAAGGATTACCATGACGTTGCTGAAGGACTATACAACCGATCAGTGAATCTCCAACAGAAGTATGAGAAGCAGAAGGGTGAGAGCAGAAGTGAATCTACATGAAGCTCTTGAGGAGATTCGTCAACAAGTAGGACATAACGAAGCTACATCTGATACCAAAGAAGGGTGCCGAGTTTCTATGGACAATATACCCTCTGAACGCGTTGTATTAGACGTTGACCTTGCTTTTCCACCAGACAGAGCATTGACAAACCAATGTGATTTTGTTCTTTTTTACATTGATACTGACCAAAATAGCCTCGTTGGTGCTCCGATGGAACTTAAGAGTGGAGATGTAAAGGCATCAACTGTAGTGGCACAATTACAAGATGGAGCACGTATTGTTGACAATTTCACGCCAACACATATTCGAATTGACCTGATACCAGTCTTAGTTCACGATGGAATTCATAAGGCACAGTCTGAACGACTTAAAGTATCAAGAATCAGGTTTCGTGGTGATAGAATTCCAATTAACACGGCAACATGCGGCTATCAAGGTAATATAGCAGAGGCATTAAAAAAATCAATAAAACGTTGAATTTATTAGTTTTGCTTACTTTACAATAAGCATGCGACGAGTATGTTGGTAGCCTCCTGTCCGGAGTTGATAAAAGTAAATCCCACTTGCAACCTTCTCACCATCCGCATTGTGTCCATCCCAGTGGGCAGCTCGGGAGCGAACTGTATAATTACCCACAGGTTTTTGTCCCAAATCCAACTGTCTTACAATAGAACCTTTTATATCGAAAATAGTAATCTGCACGTCTGCCTCTTTAGCGAGATGATAAGGTATCCACGTCTCTGGGTTAAATGGATTCGGATAGTTTGCGAGAAGTTTTGTCTCATTTGGTAACATCTCCGCTAAGAGACGTTTCAAATTTACGATACCTCGTTTAAATGCCAGCGAACCGTCGTCTGCAATCTGTGCAAGGTCTATCCACGTTTGAATCAACTCCGCTGTAACATCACCTTCCGCAATATTTTTTACAAGGGCAGGGAATCTCACGGAAGGTGTCTTAAATGGTGCTGCAATCTCCGATGATTCACCTAAATGTTGTGAAACAATCAGGAGATCCCGTATATCAATAGTTCCATCTCCATTTACATCTGCGCGCGGGTCTGGGTTTTCAGTTTCTCCGATATATTGCGCCACCTCAATTAGATCGCGGATATCAACTTGTCCATCCTGATTGACATCCCATACAAGCGTGTTATCTGGATGTTGGGCAACCGTCTCAGTAATTCCCTCCATGTTAGAAAGTGGAAATAAGAAAATTGATCCGGTATATATACCCCGGAATGGAGGCCCAGAATACGCCATCAGATGCGTTGATGTTACAGTCAAATTCCCAGTTATTATTTTACTAAGGACAAAGTTTTCGTCAGTATACGGTGTGCCATCATGCCCATATACATAAATCTTCTTACGTTCAGCTACTCTACTGATCAAATTGGTCATAAAATAAATACGCGTTTGAGTTATTGCTATGTCCTGGGGATATAAACCTTTGGATGCGGCAATATTAAGTGCAAAATCCTCGTTTGCGTAATGTGTTCCATCTAATCCGAAAACAGTGACTTTCTCGCCCCAGAGAGTATATAATCGCGTTTCAGTTGCAGCGGCAATGCCCGCCTTAATACCTTCTACCGGTTCAAGTTCCAAAATCCCTGTTTCGCCTGAGCCTGTTAGATCAAACCGATAGATTTTTCTCACATCCGGTTCAGCATTCCGAATCGTCCGGGGCTCCACCACCATATACAGATCGGTTTCATTAGCCGTAATACTCCATGGTCTCATATGCTCTTCTCCAAGTTCTATATCCTTTTCTGGAACTCGAATCCCATCATGTGTATATACACTAATGTGAAAGTAATGGTAATCAAAACCGTATAACACATAAACGTGCGTTTTTGTGGCAGCAATGCTCTGCACATTAAATTCACCAAGGTTGAGGTCCCACGATGGAACTTCTGAATGCGTTGCTGTGAGTGTTATTAGCAAGTCGGCACTGCCTTTACTGTTTGTTGCGGTGACTCGGATACTTGCAACCTCTGCCTTCGTTGGCGTGCCCGAAAGCACACCATCTTGCAGCGTGAGCCAGTCAGGCGGTGTATAACCCTCTGTAAAGCCAATCTGCGGTGTTGGGTCTCCTTTTGCAAACTTCGCTAAGGACAGTGTCCAATTTGAACCTTGTTCCGCCTCAGGGATTAAAACAGGATTCCAACTCGGTGTGCCTACAACAGTAGCACCAACAATACCGGGTATCGGATATGAATAGACCCTCTGGTCAAGAAAATCTACCACGAACAGATGAGATGATGTCGCTGTAATACCTGTCGGACTCCTATTTTCGCTTACAAGTTCAACAATTTCACTGCTCTGTAACTTACCATCAAAACCATAGGCATAAATTTTGTCTGTATCACCATCTACAACGTAAAGGTGTGTTGAAGTTGCTGTGATACCTGTCGCCTCACGATGATTATAGAGATTCACATTTTCAGTAGGTTTATGTGTTCCGTCGTGTGAGTAGACATAAATCTTGTCATCTTTGTTGTCAACAACATAAAGGCGCGTTGCTGTCGCAGCAATTCCTGCAGGCCCCTGATTACCGGGATGCAATTTGAAATTGTCAACTGAAACTTTTTCTGTAGCATCTAAAATTGAGACAGTATAATCTCGGTTATCAACAATATAGATGTATGTATCAGTTGTGGTGATACCGATCGGGTTTTTAGTAAATTCCTTGATACTGACATCCTCGGTGTCGTATCGTTTCCCATCTTGCCCGTAGACATAGATTTTGTCATCAATGAGATCTGTCACATAGACTCGATTATCCGTTGCCGCAATACCTTGGGCTGTATCGTTTAAGGTATCAAGTTGCCAACTCGGAGATGTAGTGCCTTTAACAACCAGATATATTACAATATCTGCCCAATTTCTTTTATCAGGAGGATTGAGATGGGTACCCGCTGTGAGTTTGATAGGAAAAATGCCCGATGTTGACGGAGTTCCTGAGAGCACGCCATCTATTAGTTTTAACCATTTGGGTGGGACAAATCCTGGAGTAAAATAAATTTTAGGTAGTGGATTACCAACTACCCAATCTTTTAAGGATAATGACCAAGCATCATTCATCCTCGCCTCCGGGACCGAGAAATCGCGCCAACCAACATCTGTGAACGCGGGACCAACATTTACGGTAAAACTTACGTCTGCACTGCCATGTTCGTTTGTAGCAGTTAACTCAACTGTAAATTTGCCCTCTGTTGGAGGCGTTCCTGATAGCACACCATCCTTTAAAGTTAGCCACTTTGGACTTTTATAACTTGGCTTAAATGTTACTGTAGGTACAGGATTCCCGAATAGAAAGTCAGAATCTATAGTAAGTGTCCAAAGGGTTCCTGCGATTGCTTGGTACTTGTTGGATAAAGCACTACCTGTAGTTTGGTACGACACTTGCCAAATATCTCTCGCATACGGTTGTCTGCTGTAAATTGTTTCTTCGTCTATAGTCCCCCAACTTGGTGCAGATGGAGGACCATATACATAAACATATCTACCACCTGAAGCACCATCTGGCAGCATTGAAATAAAAAACGTGTCTCCATTTATAGCAATGCCCGACTCCTGTGGGTGGATTGGACCAACATCCAGTGCAAAACTCTCCTCAGGTAGATACTCAAATACGCCGGGTCCATCTAAAGCATAGACAAAAATATCAGCAACTACATCAGGTCTCCCTTTATCATAATTAAAACCTCTATCAAGAACGTAAGCACGGTTTTTAACAATCGTTATGCCGCACGGATACTTATGGTTTGGATGAAGGGTAATCGGATTACCAGGTAATGCCCTTCTTGTTAAAGAATTAAAGCGGTAGATTCGCGGTGCTTCCCTCTTATATTGGCCAGAATCCATAACGTATAGGATCCCTTCTGAATCAATGGCAAGCCCTATACCTTCTCCGATATTCTCCAATCCAAGTGGGAGCTCAAGATTTATTAACTTGGTTCTACCATTGGAGATAGACGCTTCTGAATTAAGAGAACAATAAAGCACGGAGTAAGCACTTCCGAGACTATCAGTATAGTCTGGGTCAAGCACAGAAAAATAATGTCTTCTAAGTATATAAAGATTATGATAGTCAACAGTCATACCTTCAGAATATAAATAGGGGTCATATAAACTGAAATTTGTCGCCTTTTTGCCAGAGTCAGCGTACAAGCTGCCCGGTACGCCATCAGAATATTTTTTACTATGAACACTTCCATAGAGCGCCCCAGATTCGCCTCCTGCTGCCACGTACACATTCGTATCTGTGGCAGCTATGCCAGAACCAGACCAAGGTACATAATAATAATAACTCGGTGTGGCAAGCGGCTTTGCAGGCAAATCAATCACTGGACGTTCCGCTACTTCCTTCGGTATAGAATATCTATATACCACCGGCTCGTAACCCCTTTTGCCATCAGACCGAAATTGAGATGTCAATAAATATAATTTTCCACCTAATGGTGTTGTTGCAATACCTGATAAAATAAGAGTTGGGACGTTAGTCAGTCCAGTTATCCCTCGCCATAATTTATTGCTGAAATCTTCGCGAGCACGTCTACCACCGTCTTGTGCATCGTACACATAGATTGTAGAATCGTAAGGATTGTGAAGATAGACGCGAGTATCCGTTGCAGCAACGTAAGGTCTGCCACCCTCTGCATCAGTTGTCGTAACCTTACAACTTCTTACATAAGAAACTCTCTTTCCGTTTTCATTACTCTGAATGTCCTGAAACTTGTAAATATCAATTTCCCTCATATCCGCGAGGTAAAAATGTGTCTCCGTTGCGGCTATACCGTTTCGATTACCGGCATACTTATGTATGTCCTCTTCAGGTAAACGGGTTCCGTCAAAGCCATAAGCATTAATAAGAGGGTGACTGAAATACGAAATATAGACAAGTTTCTCTGTTACTGCAATGCCGTAGGGACTTCCTTCCGGGTCAATTTCAAATTCCTCGTCTGGTCGACGTGTGCCTTCATGGTCGAAGACGTACACTTTTCCTATATACGACTTTACTTTTTTTTCTGGATCCAATCCATGATACAAAAGGTAGAAACGTGTCGCTGAAGCCGCGAAATCTTTTATTATTACATTTACGTCAGTTCTAACAAGCGGTATCTCAAGGCGCATAGATGCTTCACGCTGCGCATAAACAAGATTATTAGATAACGTTGAAATGGAAAAACAAATGAACAAAAATAGGGTGAAACGAAAAATAGTTTTTCTCATTAAGTTACACTCCCTTGTGGTAGTGGGCTTTTATAGATATTGAAATCGCAACTTAACAAATGCTAACCCAATGCAAAGCATTGTGTTTTTCTTATACTAAACTTACGTTCTTTAATCAACATAAATTAGCAAGATTTCCGATACTCTACACAACATCAATCAGTGTCCTTTTTCAAAACCAGTTCAATTTGTCCAGTCTCTAACGAACGATTCGCTGCCAGAGTAACAGCAAGCGTTTTGAAAGCATCTGCGTAGGAGGAACGCACTAAACTTTGATCATTCGTTTCAACTGCTTTGACAAACTGCTCAACTTGTCTGAAATAACCGGCTTCGGTACCAGTAAAGTCAATCCCCTCACCATTGATTTGACCGCGTAAACCGAGATCGTGCGTAAGTTTGAGATAGATGTCATCTCCCACCAATTCAGTAGCGAAATTCTCGTGTGCGCGAGCAACACAAGTACTCGTTATACTACCAACTGCACCGCTCTCAAATTTCAGATTACAAACAGTACACTCCTCAAAATCTGCAATACCATCAGAAACGCCTTTGATACCAAAAGCTTGGACACTTTCAACATCGCCAAGGAAGTAGCAGATGAGGTCAAAGACGTGTGTAGTCTGCTCTACCATTTGTCCACGGGATACTTCAAATTTTCCCCACCACGGATGGCTTGCTCCCATTCTCGCTAAAAATCTTCCGATTCCCATTGTCAACTTCCGATCACCAACTAACTCCTTCGCTTTATCTGTGATGTCGCTATACCGTGCCATATATCCGACTTGGTTAATAACACCCTCGGTTTTAATAGCATTGTTTGCGGCTTGAGCAGTTTCCAAATCCTGTGCAACAGGTTTAGCGACAAAAACTGCAGCGCCCGACTTTGCAGCATCTGCTACTTGTGTTGTGTGTGCTCCTGGAGGGATACAGGTAAAAACTACATCTGGATTTTCTTTTTGCAGCATTTCTTGATGGTTTGTGTATGCCGTGGCGTTTTCATCTTTGGCAATTGCTGCCGCTCGATCGGCATTTATGTCACATACCGCTGCAATCGGACGTTGTAGTCGTTTTAAACTTCCACGGTAGTTTCCTGCGATACCACCAACACCAATAAAAGCTATTTTCATTTTAATTTCCTTTTCAATAAGAAATCTGGAACAAGTACTGACCAATGATCAGTCCTAAATTAGTTTAATCATTAGATGGAACTGCAACACTTAACAATTCTTTATCAGAAACGGTTCGGAACCGTGCCTCTGCATCTCTCAAAAAGAAACCGCGAAGGTCTGTTGTTATCGCATACAAGGCGGGCATTACAAACAGTGTCATAATCGTTGCGAATGCAAGTCCGAAGATGATCGTATTTGCTATTGGCATCCAGATGGGCGATTTTCCACCAAGCCCCAGCGCCATCGGAATTAGTCCGAAAATTGTAGTTAACGAAGTTAGAATAATCGGACGCAACCGGACACTACTTCCTTTTAGAATTGCATACCATTTATTATAACCGCGTTCACGAAATTTGTTAATAAAATCTATTAGCACAATAGAATCGTTTACCACAATTCCTGTGAGTGCAACAATACCGAACATCGCAACCATACTTAGCATTGCATTGGAAAGAAGAAGTCCAATCATCGCGCCAATCATTCCAAACGGCACAGCCAACAAAATAATGATCGGTTGACTAAACGATTTGAATTGCGCCCCTAACACAACATAAATTAATAACAACCCTACAATAAAGAACTTCCACAACTCAGAAAAAGATTCTACAATCTCTGTAAAGACACCTTGAAAATCAAGTTTATATCCAGGAAATAGCGATTCAATATCAGCAAACGTACTGATTAATGCTTGATTCACTTTCACGGCAGTCGTTTTTTGTTCATCAATTGAGGCATACACCGTAATAGCGCGTTCACCATCAAAGCGACGGATGTCGGTGTATCCTTTCTCTTCTACAACATGTGCGATATCTTTGAGAGGAATAATAGCACCGATAGGCGTTGCAATCAATAAGTTATTGAGATCGGATACTGTCTGTAAATTATTCTTTTGATATTTTACAATGACATCAACGGCTTCGTCTGCTTCACGGTAAGTTGTAGCTTTGACTCCTTTAATAGCGTTTCGCACTGTCTGTGCAATTTGGAGGATGCTTACCCCATGTTGATGTGCCTTCTCAGGTTTCAAGTAAACACGAAGTTCAGAACTTCCAATGTCAAAGTCGTCTTGGATATCGTAAACACCGTCTATTTGATTCAACTTTTCTTTTAGCAAATCGGTAAGTTTTCTGAGTTGTTCAAATCGCGGCCCTTTTACCTTAACTTCAACGTCTCGTCCTTGCGAGGGACCGCCTTCCAATTTGTCAAAATTCAGTTTTTCAATACCGCTAATTTTCCCTATTTTTGGTCTTAGCGATGTCATAATTTCATCTATACTTCGGATGCGCTTTTTCTGCGGCGTAAGTTCAACTAATACCTCCCCGAAATTTGATCCATAAACCGTGTTGTCCACAATCCCAGAAGTAGTAGTATGTAAACCGATGTTACTGACGATGGCAACACGTTCAGCTATAGGGACACTTCTGACTACATTTTCAATGTCTGCAATCACTGCGGTTGTTTCCTGTATACCGAAGGAAGGAGGCATCTCGGCTTTTATATAGAATTGTGGAAATTCTTCATTAGGAAAAAGTTCTTTGTCAAGTACTAAAAAGGCACTAATACATGCAATCAAACCTATAAAGAGAACACCACTGACAAAAACATAACGACGCCGGATCGTCCCTTTAAGAATTTTTACATATCGATTTCGGATTAGGTTGAACCATCTGTTTGTATGTGCATCTTGCCTTTTCGTTCTTCCCCATTCTGATACGTGCGCTGGCAAAATCATGAATACTTCAAAGAGAGATGCCAGCAATACGAGAATCACTAAGATCGGCACGACCTGTAGAAACTGTCCAGCAACACCGGACATAAACATCAAGGGTCCAAACGCGCAGATTGTTGTCAAACTCGCAGCGACAACCGGCCAGCTAACCTCTTCCGCGCCACGTATTGCAGCAACTTTAGGAGATTTTCCCGACTCAATATGCCTGTAGATATTCTCTATCACAACAATGGCATCATCCACGACAATTCCGACAACTAAGATTAACCCAAACAGTGCTACACTACTAAGCGTGTACCCACTGATAGACATGAACCAGAAAGTCGCCATAAATGCAACAGGTATTCCCAGTGCAGCGAATACGGCATTTCGCCATCCGATGAAGGCAAGGAGCAGCAGAACAACGAGAATCAAACCAAAGAACGCATTTGTTTCTAAGATGCTTAAACGCTGTTTTAGGATGACTGAATTATCTCTAAATGCTGTCAATTCAGCACCTTGTGGAAGTTGACGCTGCCGCTTTTCAACTAATTCTCGGAGTTGCCTAACTAACGCTAATGTGTTTCCTCCGCTCTTTTTCTGAACGGTTAGACTTATTGAAGGTTCACCATTAAGACGGGACAAGGTGCGTGTTTCCTCGTAAGTGTCGGAGATAGTTGCCACATCACTGAGCCGTACCAGTGTGCCTGTCGGTTGAACGGTGATGATAGTCTCACCGATGGAGTTGGGAGTGCTGAATTCACCCATCGTGCGCACCATGAATTCTGTTTTCCCAAGTTCCATTGTACCTGCAGGAAGGTTCAAGTTTTTCGCACCCAGTGAAGTGACAATTGCAGACATAAGGAGTCGATACGCCTTCAATTTGTCAGGATTTACCTCAACCCATATTTCTCTCTCACGGAAACCCGCAAGTCGAACTGTAGCGATGTTTTTGATACTCAAGATTTCATCCTTGATATCCTCCGCGATGTCTCGCATCTGCTTTTCTGAAATACGTCCTCCAACAATAACCGTCAATATAGGAAAACCGGTGGAAACATCCCAGTCCTTGACTCTCGGTTCATCCAAAATTCCATCTGGAAGTTCATTTACTTGTTCAACCGCTGTACGGAGTTTCTCAAGTTCTTTATCAAAATCCCTGTCACTCATCTCTTCAAATTTCACATAGATGCGCGATCTGCCCTCGGATGAAGTAGACGAGATGATTTCTACCCTACTGATATTTTCTTCAATTGCGTCTTCAATAGGAGCAGTGACCAGTTTTTCAACCTCTTCCGAAGAAGCTCCAGGGTACTGTGTGGTAACAAAAGCACTTTTTATCGTAACTTCCGGGAGCATCTCACGGGGCAAGTTAATCCATGCGTATAACCCAAATATAATGATTAAAATCATCAACATATTTGATAAAACGGGGTTGTTTACAGACATTTTTGGGATCGACATGGTGGTAATTCTCGCCTGAACAATGTTCACATATTTTAGTTTTGCAACAAAATGTAATGTTTAGAAAAATTCCCTTTGTTAGTTTAGCATATATTCAAACATATCTGAACATTTTTGGGATAATGCAGGAACGTGGGCTAATTGGGGAATGTCCTGGAGGTCAGTATTAGATAAGGCTGTTCACTTGGAAGGAAATGTCTTGAAGTAGGTATGAAACTAATGTAGACACGCTTTGTAAGCGCGCCGAACTTCTCTGCCTAATTACCAAGAAGTAATTTTCAAATTCCTTTGACTTATAGTAGATCCCGAAAATAAGTTTACATTTTCTGATATTTATGTTAGTGTTTATGATTATGGCATATTCAATAGATTTACGCAAAAGTGTTCTTGATTTCATCAATAACGGTGCGAGTAAAACCGCTGCTAACCGCACCTTCGGTGTCTCAAGAAGGACGATCTATAACTGGTTAGAAGCAGAAGACCCCTTCACCTATGAGAAGCCGGGGCCCAAAGGTCCCCGACACATTGATTATGATCTGCTGCAGCAACATGTTGCCGATTTTCCCGATAGCACACTCGCCGAGCGTGCCAAACACTTCGGTGTTTCAACAAATGGCATCTTTTATGCCTTGGCAAAACTCAATATCACGCGAAAAAAAGACGACACCTACAAAGAGCAGTGTCCAATAAAACGCCAAGAGTATCTCTCGGCACTTCAAGAAGAAACACAGACAGAGGGTAAAAAAACGGTTTATCTTGACGAAAGTGGTTTTACCGAAACCGATTCCCGTCGGTATGCTTATGCCCCGAAAGGTGTCCGTGTTGAAGATAAAGTGTCAAGTCATCGGTATACCACCACGACCTTGATTGCAGCACGGCTTGATGGATGTTTCACGGTGCCTCTGCTTTTTGAAGGTAGTTGCGATGCGGTTGCCTTCAACGCATGGCTTTCTGAGATGTTATGTCCTTTGCTTGACGACAGCCACGTTGTGATTATGGATAATGCCTCTTTCCACAAAGGTTCAGAGACGGAAGCATTGATCCGGGGTTCTGGTGCGAGTTTATTGTTTTTACCACCATATTCCCCGGAGTTGAATCCGATTGAGAAAGATTTCGCAAATATCAAGCGGATACGGCAATACAATGCTGAGACTTCTATTGATGATATTATAAAAGTGTATAATTAATTACGGGATTCACTATAATATTGCATTTAATCATCTGCAGGAGCGGCAGCGCCTAACAAATCTTCATCTGAAACAGGGCGAAAGCGCGCCTCTGGGTCTTTCAAGAAGGCGTTACGTAGGTCTGTTGTAATTGCATATAACGCGGGCATGACAAACAACGTCATAGTCGTAGCGAAGGCAAGGCCGAAGATTATGGTATTTGCCATCGGCTGCCAAATAGGTGATTTTCCACCAAGCCCCAGCGCCATCGGAATTAGTCCGAAAATTGTCGTTACTGAAGTTAAAATAATTGGACGTAAACGTACACTACCACCTTTCAGAATAGCATACCATCGATTATGACCGCGCTCTCTGTATTTATTGATAAAATCAATTAGCACGATTGAATCATTGACCACGATACCCGCAAGGGCAACAATGCCGAACATTGCGACCATGCTGAGTGTAGCATTGGAAAAAAGCAACCCGACCATAGCGCCTATCATTCCGAACGGCACAGCAAAGAGTATAATAATCGGTTGGCTAAAGGATTTAAATTGTGCCCCTAATATCATATAAATGACAAGAATTCCAACGATAAACAGTTTCCATAACTCTGAAAAGGATTCGCGTATTTCATCAAAGACTCCGCGAAAATCAAGCCGATAGCCGGGATACAATGATTCCACATTCGCGAAGGCACTAATTAATTCTTGGTTCACATTGAAAGGCGTAGTTTTTGTTCTATCAACCGATGCATAAACGGTGATTGCGCGTTCGCCTTCAAAGCGGCGAATATCCGAATAGCCTTTCTCTTCAACGATATTCGCTACATCCTTGAGAGGGATAATCGCTCCCATTGGTGAAGCAATCAACATATCATTTAGTTCTTCAATAGTTTGTAAACGGTCTTTATCATATTTAACGATTACATCAATCGCTTCATCCGCTTCCCGATAGGTTGTTGCTTTTGCACCTTCAATAGCAGTCCGAACAGTTTGTGCAACTTGGAGCGTTGACATCCCAAATAGAGATGCTTTTTCAGGTTTCAAATAGATACGTAATTCTGACTTGCCCACGCGGAAATCATCCCTGATGTCTTCCACACCATCTATCTGGCTTAATGTGGCTTTTAGCCGATCAGCAATTACTGCTAACGTTTCAAACCGAGGCCCCTTGACTTTGACTTCAACGTCTTGTCCTTGTGGCGGTCCTCCTTCTAATTTGACAAAATTGGGTTTTTTATCCAAGCCACTGATATTAATTGTCTGTTGCCGTAAGGAATCGATGATTTCGTCAGTGCTCCGAGTTCGTTGGTCTTTGGGCCCAAGTTCAATGATGAGTTCACCAAAATTTGAACCGTAGGTAACGCCTTCAAAGAGACCGGAAGTAGGCGTATGTAAACCGACGTTACTGACAATCGCAGCGACTTCATTTGATGGCAAAGTTTTAGCAGCATCTTCAAACTGCGCGATAACATCGGTTGTTTCCTTTATACCGTAAGAGGGTGGCATCTCGGCTTTGACGTAGAATTGCGGAAAATCTTCTCCTGGGAAAAGTTCCTTATCAAGTACTAAAAAGGCACTGACACACGCAATTGATCCGATGAAAAGAACACTTCCTACAAAGACATACCGTTTTCGGATCGTAATTTTAAGGATTCTAACATACCGGTTCCGGATAGTCTCAAAAATCGTGGTGAACCATGCAAAAAAGCCGGTAAAAAGGATACTCAAAGTGAAAGCACGCTGAGATCGAGTTCGAAGGTTGTCAAGTCGGCTGCGTCCTCTCTGTGTTCTGGCTTTACCCCATTCAGATACGTGTGCTGGCAATATCACAAACACCTCAAAAAGTGAGGCAACGAGGACAAGTATTGCCATTATTGGTACGATCCGCATAAACTGCCCTGAAACACCGGACATAAACATCAAAGGACCAAACGCGCCAATTGTTGTTAAACTTGCCGCTACTACGGGCCACCCAACCTCTTCTGCTCCACGGATAGCTGCAACTTTCGGTGATTCACCCGCCTCAATATGTCGATATGTGTTCTCTATGACAACGATAGCATCATCTACAACAATCCCAACAACCAATATGAGACCAAACAGTGCTACGCCGCTCAGCGTATATCCTGCTATTGACATGAACCAAAAAGTCGCCATGAACGCTACCGGAATGCCGAGCGCAGCAAACAAAGCATTTCGCCAACCGATAAATAAGAAAAGCATCAATATAACAAGAATAAGTCCGAAAATAGCATTCGTTTCAAGTATTCCCAATCTTTCTTTTAGGATAACGGAATAATCATTGACAGGTGTCAATACTGCACCATCAGGAAGATCTGTTTGACGTTCTTTAACTAAATCGCGAAGTTTCGCCACTAAAGAGATTGTATTTCCTTCTTTCTTTTTCTGAACACTGAGACTGATGGATGGTTGTCCATCAATCCTTGCAAGGGTACGTGGTTCTTCATAGGTATTAGAGACAGTGGCAACGTCTCGGAGCCGAAGCGGTGTACCAGAAGGTTGAACGTTGACGATTGTCTCACCTATGTATTCCGTATTGGGAAATTCACCCATTGTACGCACCATAAACTCGGTATTGCCAACCTCCATCGTTCCAGCAGGTAGATTTAGATTTTCGACTTGTAGTGCAGTGGTAATAGCCGTAATCGGAAGGTTATATGCTTTCAGTCGGTCTGGGTCAATCTCAATCCAGATTTCTCGTTCTCGAAGTCCAGCTATTTGAACTGATGCGATATTTCTAATTTCTAATATCTCATCCTTCAACTTCTCAGCAATATCCCGCATTTGTGCTTCAGAGATACTTCCTCCAACTACAATTGTCAACATCGGAAAACCGCTCATAATATCCAATTCCATGACCGTCGGATCGTCTAAAATTTCCTCTGGTAAGTCATTTACTTGTTCAACAGCCGTTCGTAAGTTTTCCATCTCCTTGTCGAACTCTCGATCACTCATCTCATCAAAATCTACAGAAATAATTGATCTGCCTTCTGAAGATGTGGAGAGCATGAGATTAATTTTATTAACGTTCTCTTCAATGGAATCTTCTATAGGGGCAGTTACAAGTTTTTCTACTTCTTCAGGAGATGCCCCCGGATATAGGGTGGTTATAGTGGCACTTTGGAGTGCTATTTCTGGGGAGAGTTCTCTTGGTAGGTTTATCCATGCATACAACCCAAAGATAATAATTAGAATCATCAGCATGTTTGCTAATACAGGATTGTTCACGGATATTTTTGGAATGGACATGATGGTAAAATTTCTCCTTCGTGTTTATTTATCTGGTTCTATGTTTTTAGCTAGAAACAAATTGGTTTTTAAAGCTGATGTCTATTAATTCCTATCCAATGGCGTTTTAAAGATAAAGCATAATAAAGGCGGATGCTTTCACACCCGCCGCATTTCAAACTAATATAGTCAGTGACTACTGCGCTGCTTTGAGAGTTCCCCACGTTGTTGCTAACTTACTTTTCGGATCAACTGCAAAAGGTTTAATTCCTTCACCCTCAATAGAGAGCTGATCTATAAGGAAAGTGACAGTTTTACCACCCCAATTGTTCATGAAACCGATACCGACCTGTTCAACATCAAATTTATGGTTCCACTTTTTGTTCCCAGCAAGGGTCCAATCATCCTTTTCACTCTTGCGGAAATAACCTGAAAAGACATCCCCTTCTTTGACAAGTTTGAGATGAACCGGAACATCAAAACCGGTCTGAGGATGTCCGTGGTCATTCCAACTGGCTTTGATCATACTCCCTATAAGAGCTTTTTGTGGTTGGTTGGATTCCCCTCCGAACAACAAACATGCATAGTTTAAATCGTCGTCACTGTAAATAAAGATACCGATCCATGCATCGGCAGGTTTGTCAGGGTCAGATGAAAAAATACCGCTGACTGTAATGTTTTCCGCTGCACTCCCGGGGACATCGCGTTCAATCATTGGTTTATCAGCTGTTGTGTGTCCCCAATTGCCGGGATTAGTAATTCGTAAGAAACCGTCCTTAACTTCGTACTTCGTTTGTTTAGCGTTATGATCACGAAATTCCCAACCTTCAGCAAGTTTGTTCCCATCAAAATCATCTGTCCAAACACCCGCAGAAACAGTGGAGATTAGACTGACAATCAAGATTCCACAAACGAAAAAAATCAAATTTCTCATAATCAATCCTCCTTCCTATGTGTGTTATTATAGCATGTTACGTGGAGGTATAGCAAGGAACATTTTAACGCCTCTTGCCATAAACAGAAAGACTGTCACGGAGTGAGAGGGATTATTATGGTTCAGATTCCGAATGGTAAGAATTGTGGAGATTTCAGGTTGGAAAATCGGATTTTGAATAGCATTGAAATTGTCATGAAACGAATTGAGTTGATGGGCGGATTCTGTTTATATCCGCCCACTATCAAAGACAACATTGATAACTATCTATCCGATTTCAGATTTGCCCATGTTGTCGTCAATTTTTCTGTTGCGTCAACAGCTGCGATACCACCAAGTGTTTTATCTAATCCATTATCCATAATAGTTTTCAGATCATCTGCTGTGAGTACAGCTTTAAATATGGCAACTTCATCAATAATACCGACGAAATATGAACCGCCACCCCATTTGCCGATGTCAACAGGGTTAGCAGTTCCTGAGCCTTTGCCAGCACGTGTGCTTGATCCGGCACGCTCACCGTTGACGTAGATAACAAGTTGGTTATTGTTTGCCCCGCTGTCGAAAGTTGCAGCAATGTGAGTCCAAGTATCCTCTTTAGGGACACCTGCGGATGCTCTCGGTTCCCAACCACCAATATGGACAAATGTTGACATTTTGTTACCTTCTCCTGGCACATCAATACGTAACAGATATTCTGCATTTTTAGAAATCAACATCCTATGTTGAGAAATGTCAGTGGCATAAAACCACGCCATCATCGTATGTTCATCACCAAGTTGTAGGTCCGGTGTTGATTCAATTGTCACCCATTGTCCGCCTTTAAACTCAAGCCCATCGCCAAATTTACCATCTTTCCATTTTGCACCACTAATCTCACCATCATTGCCCTTACCAGAAGTATCTTTTGCATCGTCACCAGCACCTTCATCAAACAACCAAACACCGACTGCTGTATCTGGGTCAATCTTAGCAGAACTAATGTGTGGTAGTAGCCATGCAATTGAACAAGCAATTCCTAAAATCAAAACTAATTTTCGCATAATATCTCCTTCATTTCTGCACGTGTTGGCATGCATTAATAGGATTTAGAATTTAACAAATTATCCCGAATTAAACGCTACTAATTCAGCGTCTGTTACTATTATAATATTTTTGCTACATAATATCAAAAAATTAATACTTGCAACATTTCTAATTGGACAAACAATCTAAAATATGGTAATCTGAAATAATACGATTTATTATTGAAGAATAAAGGTAAATGCTATGGACCAAAAAGAACAACTCATTGCTGAACTCACAGAATTGCTCGGTGCAAAAAATGTATTAACAGATGCAACTGCCTTGTCGGTATATGAATGTGATGCGGCACCTTCCTTTAAGGCCATGCCAGATGTAGTGGTCTTCGCAGACACAACCCAACAAGTTTCTGATATTGTTAAATTAGCAAACAAGTTCAACACACCTTTCATTGCGCGCGGTGGCGGGACAGGCTTAAGCGGTGGGATGCTCTCTGTTCAAGGCGGTATTATTATTGCGCTCAATCGGATGGATCGCATCCTTGAAATAGATATAGAAAATGAACGGGCAGTGATTGAACCTGGGGTTGTCAATCTCCTTTTGTCCCAGGCAGTGCAGAGTCAAGGTTACCACTACGCGCCAGACCCATCAAGTCAAAAAGCATGCACTATTGGCGGCAATATCGCTGAAAATTCTGGCGGTCCACATACGCTAAAATACGGTGTTACTTCTGACCATGTGCTTGGGATGGAAGTTGTGATGCCGGATGGTGGAATCATTGAATTTGGCGGAGAAGTTGAAGAAGTACCCGGCTACGATTTGCGTGGTGTGCTAATCGGCTCTGAAGGCACTTTTGGGATTGTAACAAAAGCGACAGTCCGTCTTACACGGAATCCGCAAGCGTATCAGACCGCTCTTGCAGTTTTTGATAAAATGGACGATGCCTCAAATGCTGTCTCAACTATTATTGGTGCTGGCATTATTCCTGCTGCCCTCGAAATGATGGACACGCTCGTTATCCGTGCGTTGGAAGATGCGTTCCAATTCGGTTTTCCGCTTGACGCAGAAGCAATCCTTATCGTGGAACTTGACGGTATTGAAGCAGGCATGCAGAACCAAACTGACAAAATCTTGGAAATCTTCAAACAGCACAACGCTCGCGAAGTGAACTACGCTAAAGATGATGCGGAACGCCAAGAGCTTTGGAAGGCACGCAAAAGCGCGTTCGGTTCATTCGGACGACTTGCGCCTAACTATATAACACAAGATGGGGTTGTGCCTCGCACACGATTACCGAAGGTACTACGTCGTATCTCTGAAATCTCTAAGAAATATCAGATTGCAATTGCCAATGTGTTCCATGCAGGTGATGGCAATATCCACCCGATTGTCCTCTTTGACGAACGCGACGCTGACCAATGTGAACGCGTGGAACATGTGAACAAAGAAATCTTGACTGTGTGCGCTGAGGTTGGTGGCACAATCACGGGTGAACATGGCATCGGTGTTGAAAAGATGGATTATATGCCGTTAATCTTTAGTCCTGCAGATTTGCAGGTGATGGCAAATGTCAAGGAGATTTTTAATCCGACAGGTCTCTGTAATCCCGGTAAGATTTTCCCGACTGCTGAATCATATCAGAAACTCGGTTTGCAACCTGCCACGATAAGCCATGTCTAATACCAGAAAAGCTGAGGTGTTTAACGATGCAATACGATAAAGCCAACAGAACCTTTGATTGTGAACCCACCCTTACCGATTCACAGGTACTACAATTTTGCCGAGATGGCTACCTGCAACTGCAAGGTGTCGTCCCAGACGAGATTAACCAACGCACCTATGATTACCTAAACGGCGATATACCGATCAATCCGAGTTATATTCCCGATGGTATGACGCATGCCGATTTAGAACGAATTCGGGGAACGCATGAACCGAGTACTCTTCTGCTTGAGGATTGGTATATTGAGCATGTGCTGCTCAATCCGGAACTTGCAGGAGCATTGCGTTCCTTGCTGGGTAAGAATGTTGGGTTACCTGTGTTGGTAAGTAATCATCGTGTTGAATGTCCGATGGAAGCACAAGGTTGGCATCACGATGCTGATCACGTTTTTGGCCCCGAAGTCAATTTTGTAGAGGTGTTCTATTTTCCGCAAGACACACCACTGGAGATGGGACCAACGGAACTATTACCCGGTTCCCATATCTCGCCTACCAGCCGAGATATATCGGAAAAAGGATTTGCAAGTGATGGTCCTGCAGGTTCGTTTGTTCTACACTCACAAAGTATTTTACATCGGCGTGGAGAGTCTACTGCAACTGGGTTGCGCCACATGTTGAAATACAGTTATTGGCGAACTGTCCCACCGACACGGGATTGGATACATGAACAGGATTTTGATTTTCAGATGGCACCGTATGGTGGACACGGCGTGGCACGATATGTCGCTCACATGTTCTATTGGTTATGTGGTAAAGGTGACGAATTTCGTCTTATCGGTGGGCAGGCGTGGCCATGGTCCAGCGCAAATCAGATTGGACCTTCTTATGGGTTTGGACATTCGGAGGGGTATCTCCCGAATTGGCGTAAGAATAATCCTGATGATTATGCGGTGGGTTAATCAAGTTCTACAACCGTATTCTATGAGACAGAGGTAAGAAATCATGATTACCGAACTCGGTATACAAAATTTTAAGTCTTGGAAAGATACCGGCAAGTTGCAGATGGCTCCGTTAACTGGCTTTTTCGGAGCGAACAGTTCTGGTAAAACCAGTATACTGCAAACGCTATTGATGTTAAAGCAAACTGTGGAACGTCCATCTAATTGGAATGGAATAATAGATTTTGGGGACGATAATTCACTTGTTAACTTAGGACGCCTTGCTGACATGATTCATCAACACAATCCGAATTCAAATATTAATATCTCTCTTTCTTGGAAATTGCCTGAAAAACTAAATATTAGAAATTTTCATGACGTGCAGACACTTTCTATCGATCTCGGCATTCACAACGCACATAATACAATTTCCATGTTGCGATTTCATTATAAAACAGATGCAAATAACCTAAGAGTAGATTGGAGAGGTCAAGGAGGTTGTAATGTTTTTTTTAATAACATCCGATATGGTGGTGGATCTCTATTCAAATGCTATGGTCTCAAGGATGCATATGGTGATATACTAGAACTTATTTCACCACTCCAAATACAATTTGAGAACCTATTTCATAGTATCCGTCATTTAGGCCCACTGCGTGAATATCCCCGCCACAATTACGCGTGGCAAGGCAAACATACACCAGGTGTAGGGCAGCATGGAGAAGATATGGTTACCGCGATCTTTTCAGGACGAATCCAACTACGGCCTACTGAGCTGCAGATTCCCAAATGGTTGGAACGATTGGATCTGATTGACTCCTATCGTCTTAAGCCAGTCTCCGATATTGCGAACGATTATGAATTTCTTGTTAGAAAATATAAAGATGGTCCAGAAGTGCACCTTACAGATGTTGGTTTCGGTGTCTCACAGGTGCTACCGGTATTGGTTCTTTGTTATTATGTTCCAGAAGGTAGTATTCTCATCCTTGAACAGCCTGAAGCACACCTCCATCCAAAGATACAATCGAAGTTGGCAGATCTTCTTATTGAGGTCGTAAAGGAAAGGCAACTGCAGATTATCCTTGAAAGCCACAGCGAGAATTTGATTGTACGCTTAATGCGGCGCATTGCTGAAGAACAGATTTCAAAAGAGGATACTGCTTTCTATTTTTGTGAAATGAAAGAAGGCACCTCCGAAATTGATAAACTTATTATGGATGATTATGGAAACATTGAGAATTGGCCGGAAAATTTCTTTGGAGATGCAACGGGTGATTTAATTGAAAAAACGAAAGCTGAAATGAAACGTAAGAAGGAGCAAGGTTTGTGACCGTTGTTGTAGATACGAATGTGGTTGTGGTGGCAAACGGTAAATCTCAACAAGCCTCTACTACTTGTGTAGTCACTTGTGTTGAGAGACTTCAACAGATTATCGTTGGCGAGGTAAAATTAGTTCTTGATGATGAATGGCATATTCTTGATGAATATATGCGAAATCTTCGTTCCAGCGGTGCAGATGTAGGTGATAGGTTTCTCAGATGGCTCTTGACGAACAAAGATAAGATGTGTGATTTTGTATCTATTACACCTATTGACGGTTCAGAAAATGAATTCCATGAGTTTCCAATGGATCCTGCTCTTGCAAATTTTGATCCAGCAGACCGCAAATTTATCGCTGTCGCACTTGCGCACTCAGATAAACCTCCCATTTTGCAAGCAGTAGATAGTGTATGGTGGAACTACCGTAACACGCTAAAACAAAATGGTGTGACAATAGATTTTATTTGTGAAGATGATATTCATTCCATTCTTAATCAGTAAGGGCTGAGTAATCTTAAAATCTCATTCAGAAAATTCACTATGCACAGTTCCCAATTATATTCTTGATTCTTCCGATAACACACCTTATCAATTCGCGTAAATCTTATTTAGGGTAATAAATGAAATTAGCAGTTCTTTCCTATAGCCATCACGGACGCAGCATGGCACGCACAGCAGAAGCACTCGAACACGAAATTGTCGGTGTCATGGATGCAGAGCATTCACCACGCGAACAGTTAGCAAACGACTTTCAAGCACCTGCCTTTGATTCTGCAGGCAACTGCCTTGATGCAACCAAACCGGACGCAGCACTCGTTGCAGGAAAACACACTGAGATACCGTCTCATGTGCAGGCGTGTGTTGACCGACGTATTCCTTACCTTTTGGACAAACCTTTTGCTGATTGTGCTGATCGACTACGCCCTGCGGCAGAGGCATCCGAAAAGCACGGTGTCCTCAGTGCGCTTGTGCTGCCGAACCGTGCAAGTAAAATTGTGAGCGTTGTCAAAGAGATGCTTGAAGATGACAGTTTT
Source organism: Candidatus Poribacteria bacterium (assembly GCA_965219695.1). GTDB lineage: Bacteria > Poribacteria > WGA-4E > WGA-4E > WGA-3G > MSPOR6. The sequence continues at coordinate 867,739 of CBDCOJ010000032.1, forward strand.
GGCGACCTTGTGTTATACAACAGCAGACTGAACAACGGCCCGCCATCCCGCTACGACCCGACACCTTCCTATTGGCATAACGATCCGAGTATATCTGGCGGTGGGTGCTGGGCAGTTGAAGCAGCACACGGTATTGATACATTTCTTCAGTTTGTGGGAGATCAAAAGATTACGGTGGTTGGCGCAGTGATGTCCAATTCAATGCATAGTCGTATTGTAGAGGATAGTGGCATCGGTGTATTAAGGACAGAAGACGGTATCACCGGAATTATTGAGTCGGGTTATACATATCCATCGGGTAAACGGGGTGGTGATCACTTTTTCCGATTTATCGGCACAAAGGCTTCAGTTTTTGAACAGTATGGTAAAAATGGCGAACCGTTGATTGAGGTACACACGACTGAAGGTGTGCAGTTCAGCGAGGACACTCCGCACGGTGCGAGAATAAAAGGCGTGATGTGCCAAGCATTTGACGCTATCCGTGATGGAAAAACTTTCGAACCATCGGTAGTTGATGCGGTAAGGATACTTGAAATTCAGGATGCGGTCTATGCACATGCGCGTCAAAGTGTGACGACCCACGGCCCGTACCCAATGGGATAATGTAATATTCATTTATGGTGAATTAGAAAGAATAGACTCATTTGTTCCCCGGTAGGCGAGGCGGGGAATGCCTAAATGGCATTCATACCGTTGATTTCTTCCTAACCTCGCTGGTGAGAATATCAAATAATAACAGACATAAGGAGTTAAATATGCCAAATTCACATGATACAAATGTCCAAGAAATCCTCCCAGCAGACTCCGAACTTGAGGAAGTTTTCGGCGATGCACATTTCACCGAAGGACCAACCGTCGCGCCAGATGGCAAGGTCTATTTCAGTGACATCACCTTCACACATCAAGCTGACATGCAAGCCGGACACATTATGCAATACGACCCAGAAACAGGGGATACTTCTGTTTTTCGATCTCCAAGCGGGATGTCAAACGGGATGAAGTTTGATGCGCAAGGACGATTGGTTGTCGCAGAAGGTGCTGATTTCGGAGGGCGGAGGATTACGCGAACCGATATGGAAACAGGAAAAAGCGATATTATCGCAGGTTTATATGAAGGAAAGCCTTTTAATTCGCCTAATGATCTCACTATTGATGAACAGGGACGTATCTATTTCACCGATCCTCGCTATGTTGGACATGAACCGGTAGAACAACCAGTTATGGGAGTCTATCGGATTGATACGGATGGTTCTATCCATCTCGTAGTTGCAGATTCTGGCAAACCGAACGGAATTGCAGTCTCACCTGACCAGAAAACGCTTTATGTCGGTAGTAATGACAGCGGTTCGTTTCGAGAGATGCCTGATGAATTACCAACCTGCATGGGGCGGATGGCACTCCTTGCTTACGATCTGTCTTCTGATGGGACAGCAACCTTCCGTGAAATGCTTGTTGACTATACTCCAGAACACGGTCCCGACGGATTTGAAGTTGATGCAGAAGGCAATCTCTATGTTGCAGTTCGCGATGCAACCCGATTTGGTATATGTGTTTATGCTCCAGACGGCAAGGAATTGGTGTATATCAAGACACCTGAATTACCGACTAACGTTGCCTTTGGCCGTGGTGAAGCAAGCAAGATGCTCTATATCACTGCAGGAGGCAGTCTCTTTAAAATTCGGGTTGCGAAAGACGGGTACCACCTGTCGGAAAAATAACATCGTGCTTGCTCAAATATCGGGATGCATATTATGCCATGAGGTTGCACTCTCATAAGCGTGACCGACTTGACATAGCAAAGGTTCTGACAAGTGTTTGCCGACAAACTGAATACTCAAGGGCAATCCTTCACTGTTCATACCGCATGGCACAGATAGTGTCGGGGCACCGTTGTAGTCAAACGGAGCGGTAAATCGTTGAAATCTCGCGGCTCGTGTTTCTTTCGCTCCGTATAGCAACTCTGGTGTAACTTTGTGTGGTGGTGCAGACATTGACGGACATACCAATACATCAATATCTTGGAACACCCTTCTGAGATGTCCTGTACATTCGGCTCTCAAGTTATTCGCTTCGGCATATCCAGTTCCGGTCACCCCCGCGCCCATATCAAGCCATCCTTGGAACCAAGGACCGTAGGAATCCCGCTGTGACGGATAAGTCGCTGCATGTGCTGCCACTGCTTCCGCTGAACAGATTGTTGGCCATGCCAACACATATTCATCCATGTCCGGCAATTGCACCGCAACGATTTCAGCCCCCAATTCCTCTAAAACTTTCACGCCAGTCTGCACTGCTTCGGCAAGTTCAGTGTCAACATCTTTCGTTGCGTAATTTTCGTCAAACCCTATTCGGACACCTTTGATACTCTTATCTATCCCTTCAAGCATAGCAGGTACAGGATTAGGCAGTGAAGTCGGGTCATTCGGGTCAAAGCCAGCAATTATCTCAAGTATAATCCCCGCATCCGCAACACTTCGCGTCATCGGGCCGACATGATCCATAGATTCAGCGAGTGCAAGCACACCGTATCTACTCACTCTACCCCATGTCGGTTTTATTCCGACGATACCACAAGCTGCCGATGGAAAGCGAATGGAACCACCTGTGTCGCTACCGATTGATCCAGAACATAATCCTGCTGCCGTTGCCACACCAGAACCACTTGAAGATGAACCTGTCCACCTATCAGGATTCCACGGATTTATCGGAATATCAAATTCTGGGTGATAGCCGCCCATCGCTCCTTCTGTCAGGTTCAGTTTACCAAGCAGCACCGCTCCCGCCGCTTCCAGTCTTTGGACAACCGTACTATCAAACTCAGGAACGTGATTTTCCAAAACTTTCGCCCCACCCATCGTGCGAACACCTTTAGTAAAGCAGAGATCCTTTACTGCAATCGGGACACCGTGAAGGGAACCGCGATAGTTACCATCTGCAATTTCTTGTTCCGCCTTCCGCGCTGCATCCATCGCGTGGTCCGCCATTATTGTCGCATAACTTTTCAGTCGGTTATCAAGTTGTTCAATTCGCTGTAACATAGCGGTTGTCAACTCAACTGGTGACAACTTCTTTGAAAATAGCAGTTCCGCAATTTCGGTAATAGTTTTGAAGTGAAGTGGTGTTTTTGACATGTAAAACTTCCTTGATACTCAATTAGGTGTTGGACGACTGCGTCCTAACAAACTTAACAACCGATCACTTGCATTCTGCAAGGCATCTTCTGGTACAGGCACTCCGTTACACAGACTGAACCGCCAGTATGCCCAATATGCTGCATACTGAGATTGTAAAATATAACGTGTTTTGTCCGAAAGATTCGGGGCACCGCGATGCCAACACTGTGGATCTTGTAGATAAATATCACCTGCTTTGCAGAAAATTGAAACCGGTTTATTTCCTTCAAATTCAGGATTTTCCTGATCATTAGGACCTCTCCCTGAATAATGGCTGCCACGTACATATTGTGTTGGCCCCTCCTCAAGCGTATCAATATCACTCAGTGCCATCTGAACGGTAAACCACATCACGGGCATCCGTAAGCGCGGGTCATGCCGTGGCATCTCGTCTGTTACAGGGAAGTGCACCGAACCGTCTACATGCCAAGTGCTAATAGAAAGACCGGGCAGATTGCGAAGTACATTCTGACCACAAAACTTACAGTTCTCTCCGACTATTGCCTCAGCCAAACTCAAAATAGGTTCACGGAGTAGCATGTCTCGAAAGATTGGGTCAAGCTCGATAGAATTACGTAAAATGAAAGGTAATGTATCACCTGATTCAGCGTGTGCACCCATCTGGATATATCGGACATCTGCAAGGTCAGGGTTTGTTCTCTCGGCAAGTTCTGGGTCTGCGAAAAACGCATCTGTTTTGTCTCGTAGAGCTGTGACTTCATCTTCAGTCAGCACGCCAGGAATATGAACAAATCCATCACGGAAGAATTGTTGGGCAATCTCTGCTGTTTTCTCTACACTAAAAGGTTCACCCTTCAATATTAGACTGTTTTCCATTTTTTGTCTCCTATTCAACCAATATCTTTGATCAATTCATAACACCACACAGTTATTTCTCTTTATTGTTACCAAACTTCAAATCAGAAAAAGGGTTGCCTTCAGAATCTGTAATCCGCATATAAAATGCCCATCCACCCTGTTCATTACACACCTTAACAAGGATGCTGTTTTTGCCGGGTTTGATTGTTACAGGAATTGTATATGTATCTACTATCGCCATAAAGGCTTTCGTATGAGTAAAAACCTCTTTGCCATTGAGCCATACTTTCCCTTGATCATCACTATCAAATCGGATTTCAACTTCCCGTTCATCGGGGGAGATAACGGTTGCGAAGGCATAAGCGACATGCCAATCAACATCGTTTTCTCCGAGATGAATGTAACCATCTAAATCATCATCAGAGAACTTGTTCCAACTCACTTTCCCATTTAGTCCATCATATTTTGCAGTCAAATCTATTTCCGTGTTGTCCTCAGGAATGTATGCTCTATTGAAACCGATTCCATCGGTATTATCAAATGGACCAAGCACCATCCATGCATCTTCAGTGACAAAGCCAGTTCTCTGAACATATTCATCCGCCTTTTCAAACTGTCCAAACTCCCGATAATATTCTGCTAAAGCGAAGTTCGCATTTAACTTAGTTTGCAGCGCACCAGGGTGAAGGTCTTCAAGAATAAACACAGTCTTCTGTATATACTCTTCTGCTTTTACAGGTTGCCCATATTCACGATAGTATTCTGCTAAAGAGATGTACGCGTTTATACGGATTTCCAAACTATCCGAGGGTATGTTTTCAGCAATGAATTCAGTCTTATGAACATGTTCCTTTGCCTTCTCAAGCATACCATTTGCAGCATGAAATTTAGCCAAAATTATGTGTGAATTCAGTTGGATGTTCTGTCTATCAGGTACAAGATCAATCAATTGATTCAACATGTTGGCGTAACCTTCTATGTCTTTGACGTTTTTGCTAGCTCTGGTAATCTGTGTGAACAACTTGCTTTCTAACTTTGGCGATGCTATGACATTTAAGTCACCTTTTGGTGTTGGAAACGTTTTTGACGTAGTAATATATAGGTTTCTTTTGTACCGTTCTAATGCCTCTTCATACCATTCGTTTGCGAGATATACCTCTGCTAAAGTCAAAGCATGATTTACGCTTTTTGGCTTTTGGGATGAATATTCAACAAATTGTAAAACATTCTCTGTGGATAGTTCTACAGTAGAAGAGTTCACCTCAGCCTCACGTTCCTGATCCTCATCGCGTGCATTTTTGATAACTTTTTCCCATTCCCAAAATAGAACAGTACCGCCTCCAACACTAATAAGTGTTTTGCCATCAGGCGAAAATGTCAACGCTTCAATCATGTTGTTGTGCTCATCAAGTGTCGTGAGTATGTCTCTCGTGGTGACATCCAATAGTTGAATTCTACCATCAAAATGACCACAAATAAGCACGGAATCGTCCGGCGAAAACAGTAATCCTTCGTAACTTATGTCATCATCGGACACTTCCCAATAGTGTGTTTCTTTCGTTATTCCTATCAAACGGATCCGTTTCGTACTTCCCACAGCAAGTAGATATCCGTCTGAAGAGAATGCGAAATTTAAGATAGTTTCTCCGTAGCTATTACCTTCCGGAGGCTGCTCTTCAAAGTAAGAACTTAACTCATTTCCAGTTTCCACATCCCACATCTGAACCTGTCCGCCCTCGTTCCCGCTGACAATCTTTTTGCCATCTGGTGAGAATGCTACAGTTTCAACAAAAAATTTGTCATCATCAGAATTCTCACCGTGGTCTGAAGTTATTATTTTAAGTTTTTCACCCGATTCCGTATTTAAGATGTAGATTGTGTTTCCGCGACTACCAGCAATGGTTTTCCCGTCAGGAGAAAACACTTTCTCATTATCGTCTGGGAAAGCCGCCAACTCACGCCCCGTTTTAACATCAGTCAAACGGAGTTCATAATTATCAAAATTAGGGTCAGACGAATCGTGGACAAGACCGCGGGTGAGGAGTTTTGTTCCATCAGGTGAAAGCACAAGGGATACGTAAGAACCCCATGATCTTGGCATCTCAAGCGTCTTTTTGGTTTTGTGGGTCGTTTTATGGTGATTCTTCAGATCCCAAGCAGTGACTACTCCATCTGATGAAACACTTGCGAGTGTGGAATTATCTTTTATGAAAGACGCGTTTCTTATCCACGCATGTCCAGTAATACTGGACTGGCGAGGTTTTTGCGTCTCAATATCCCAAAACCGGATGGTGCCATCTGAACTTCCACTTGCGAGTGTGTTACCATCTGGTGAAAATGCCAATCTGGAAACATTACTTGTGTGCCCAGTAAAGGTAGTGATCAATTCAGTTGTTACGATATTCCAAAGTTGGATAGAACTATTGATATTTCCTATAGCGAGCATATTTCCATCTGGAGAGAATACTAACACTGTAGGTCTACCTGGACTACTCTTTTCCCATGGCTCATGTGTGTGCAAATTCCCATCTGGTGAATGAAATAACATCCTCATTTTGTCCATTGACTTATTTAAGAAAATTAGTTCTTCTCCAGTGATGGTATCCCATATTTGCACCGTTCCATCCAGATTTCCACTGGCGAGTTTTACCCCATCTGGGTTGAATGCCAATGATACAGAATGATTTTCTTGCGGCACACCAATTCGAAAATTAATCGTCCTCTCTGTTTGTTCCCTGAGCGTAGATAACTTCTTGCCTGTTCTTATGTCCCACAACTCAAGCCTACCATCATTGCTTCCAATAGCAATCTTATCTTCTGTAAGCGCATAGTTTTCAAGATGCGCATAGCCAGGTCTTTCTCCTATTATGGTGGTAGTCATCTGTCCAGTCTCAGAATCAAATATGCTAATTGTGTCTCTGGCTTCACCCATACTCACAAACGTCATGCGGTCTTTCAAAAACCATGCCACATCAACATCGGGAAGGATATCGTGCTGTGAAACTTTGAGTCCTGTAGCGATTTCCCAAACTCCTTTTTCACTGGTGAGAAATCGTCCATCAGAGGAAAACACAAGCGTGCCAGATATATCTGGAAATAAGGAAATCTCCTTGCCCGTTTCTACATCGTATAACCATACACCGACAGAGCTGCGCACTGTAAGTTGTGTGCCATCTGGTGAAAACTGAATACCTCTCATACCGCCCTTACCTAAACGCATTTTCGCTTCTTTTGGTAGATTCCATTGTGGATAATTCTCCATTTATTCTTCCTCATCTGCCTCCGCAGATAGTGGTGCATCGTCATGTTGCTGTTTTGTAAACAAGATTTTTAGTTATGTGTAAACACTCCCAAGTTTTCTCCACATATCAAACTTCAATGCAACAATTTCAATAACGGGTGCTGCAATATTCTCTCAATCCAAATAATCCATCTCTGGCAAAAGATTCCACCGGTACTGGTCAGGAGGTTGTGTGCTGCGTGCCCACTGACCAAGAACCTGTGTATCGGCACGTTTAGCCTCCATCTGGACAGCAATCTGTTCTGGGTCCCAGCCGTCCAAAACCTTTTCCGTCAACGCCATCAATATGTTTTCACATTCTGGGTCATTTGAACGGTCATCTAACTCATTTGGATCCGCCTTCAAATTAAATAGCTGCGATGGTTGTCCGTGATAGTAATTCAGTTTCCAATCTCCATGGCGAACCATCCGATGAAAGCATCCATCATAGGTGCAATATTCAGAAAATGCAATATCTTCCCACTCCCCATCTTCGTCTTGGAAAAGTGGTAGGACACTTCTTCCGCGGGAATTTGGCAAAGGCGGTGCACCGACAGCATCAATCATTGTCGCATTCAAATCAAGTGAACTGATAACACGATTACACCGTACACCTTCTGGTAGGTTGCCACGCCACGATAAAATCGCCGGTACTTTCACAGAGTGTTCATAAAATGTCTGTTTCCACCAAAGTCCATGTTCACCAACCTGTTCACCGTGATCAGAACTATAAAGTATAATCGTGTTTTGATCTAATTCGTTTTCTCTGAGTGCGGTTAGAATCTGCCCTATCATTATATCCATACGTGTAACCAACGCCCAATATGCCGTGCGTGCACGAAGGATCTCATCATCCGACACCTCAGTTATGCCGCATTTTTCACGCCACCAGTGAAAGTAAGGATGCAATTTGTCAGAAAAAGGTTCTGGGTTACGTGGCATTGTCATACGTCCATCATAAAGTTGATAATCTTCATGACGCGCAACAAAAGGTTGATGCGGTAGCATAAATCCGACAGATATTGAAAAAGGTGTATCAAGTAGTCCTGCTCTTTTCTGAACGCCAAGCCGATTAAGATAATCAACAGTTGCCGCAGTCACATCCTCGTCATGAACTTGATACGCGCTCTGCCCAGCTCCCGATTTTTGTAGACTTACACGTGCCGGTCCCGCTGTGCCAGATAACTCACCGTGGTCTACGCCGCGCCCACCTGGATGATTCGGTCCGTGGTCACCCACAAGTCGTTCAGTATAACCGTGCAACTGATCAGGCCCCAAAGCATGCATTCGCCCAATGAGAACGGGATCATACCCCGCAGCACCCATCGCATGTGCAAATGTCGGAATTCCAGAATCAAGAATATGACTATTTGTCCACACGCCATTTTCATAAGGATATCGACCACTCAACATTGACATACGGGAAGGCACACAGATTGGTGATGGACAGTAGGTATTTTCAAACACAATCCCTTCTGCAGCGAGTTTGTCAAGGTTCGGAGTTTGCACCAATTGGTCTCCATAACACCCAGTAACATAAGGATCGTGTTGATCAGAATGAATATATAGCAAATTGGGACGCTCAGTGTGCATGCTTTCTCCTCGTAAACGGTACTGAATTTCATTATACATAGCATTAGATTATCGTCAAGGAAAAACATAGTAGCGCACCTCTTTCTGAAGAATTAATTTGACTAAATTGGTCGGATATTTTATAATTGAACACTCTTACTTTGATATACGTATTGTATGAAGTTTATTAGATGTACAAATTCCTGACACAAAGGGAGGCATCAAATGAGATTTGTATTTACCTTAGGAATCGTGTTAAGTTTGTTGTTTACTTCTGGTATTTATGCGGAAGAGGTATCTGACAAAAAAGTGGATATTGACCCGGATGCAGACCAAAACGCTAAGAATATTGAAGTTTGCAAACATAATCTACAAGAAATTGGAAAAGCAATTCAAGCATACCATAAAGAACACGGAGACTATCCTATATGGTTATCCGATCTTCTTCCTGAACATTTGGCAGATGCGAACATTTTGACATGTCCAGCAGATAAGAATGGTGGCAAAGCCCTCTATGTTAGAGAACAAGATCCGAATAAACCTGTGAGTTATGGATACGAGTTACTACCTGCGCAGCGAAAACAGGTACTGGAGGCTCAAACCATGTTTGGTGATGCGACACCGCTTGTGCGTTGTATGCATCATCACAAGAAAGGGTCTTATGATCCTACCTTAAGCTTAAGTTTCGGCTATAAGGTGTATCAGTCAGACTATTTCTGGAAGAATTCGTTGGAAAATATTTACGGAAGCGTTGAAGATGCGATTGATGCGTTAGAAGCAGGATTCGAGAAAATGCCAGATAATAGAAATTTTTTCAGTACTTATCCTACACTTCTTAATCTCTATATGAAAGCAGAACGAAAGGAAGATGCTGAAAATCTCATAGTCCGCTACAAAACAGTCATGGATTCTACCAACGTATACCATTATTCGTACCTTGGTGATATGCTAAGAAAGATGAATCGGCACGATGAAGAGCTTCAACTCTATGAAGAACTTGAAAAACAGAAGCCGAAAAACCGCTTTGTCTTAGAAAGGCTTGAGAAAATTCATAAACTACAAGGGAATGATGAATTAGCCTTTGAATACCGGAAAAAGTATGTGCCAGGGTTGAAGTATCTTGGAGAGATGGTACCCGATTTTTCTGCAACTGATCTTGACGGTGAACCTATTTCTATTGAAGCATATCGCGGGAAAGTTGTCTTGGTGGATTTTTGGGCAGTCTGGTGTGGACCGTGCATTGTGGAAATGCCAAATGTCAAGAAAGTTTACGAAAAATATAAGGACAAAGGGTTTGACATAATTGGAATCAGTCTTGACAGTGATGAAACGAAACTCCGTAATTTTCTCAAAGAGAATGACATTCCTTGGCGTCAAGTTTTCAGTGGAAAAGGATGGGATAGTCCAGTTTCACGACAGTATGGTATTTATTCTATTCCGAATATGTGGCTTATTGACAAAGAGGGAAAATTGATTTCCAATAATGCCAGAGGCGAAAAGTTAGAGATCATGGTTGTCAAAGCACTGACGGAAGAACCTTCAGAATAATAGACCAATAGTGAAAGGCGCGATCTTCTCAAGCCTTTCACTATTTTTTTCTGGACAACATTTTAAGAAAACTGTAGAATCTTTAAAGAAATGAAAGCGTTATTTCTTACTCTCTGCAGTATCATGTTGGTTGTTGCCTGCGGTTCTGATGAAATTCATGAACCGACTGAAACAAAACCGAAGTACTTTCCCGATGCTATCGGAAGCAGATGGAGCTACCGACACGCTGACGGATCCAAATGGACGCGAGAAATTACAGACGAAAACGACTCCAAAGAAAAAGACTATCAGACCTTCACCTACACCCCTCCTGTTTCTGAAGCAGAAATCGATTTTCTAAAACCGACATCCTTCCGCATTGCCCAAAATCAAATCTTTTTTGACATTGGTGAAAAGATAGTTCGCTATATCCAAACCGATCTCCTTACTTCAGTAAAAGATGAATTCCAAGGGTTAGAAGTAAATGTGGCACTTGAACCAATTCCGCTCTCTGAACTTCTCTTTTTCCAAATCCCTTTAACCGCCAATTCCCAATGGGATGCTCTCAATGTAAAAGTCAATGGAAACATTATGTTACAAAACCTGACTCTCCTCCAATTTCCTTTTGAGGTACATTTCAATATCAAAGGCGAGGTAATTAGCGAAGAGACTATTGAAACACCAGCAGGAAGGTTTGAGAACGCATTTCAAGTGAAATATAGTACAAAAATCATACAAACCGTTTTGTCTAATGAGGAGTCAACCATACGTGCCCAAACAATTTGGTTCGTTCCTCACGTAGGTATTGTAAAAATTGAAGATGAGCGCAGTGTTACAGATTTGGTTGAATTCATATTGAAATGAAAGTTGTTATTTTAAGTGATAATAAACCAGGGCATTACAAGCAATCTTTGGGCATTGTGCAAAGAATTCCTGAATGTCAAATGGAATGGCTTGAGATACAATTCCGTGCAAAATGGCGCGATAATCTCTTACGGATTTTTATGTGTATTTTCGGAGGCATTCCATTATCTGTCTCGTTTACCCAAACACTTCTCCGGTTAAGTCTCGGGGCAGAAACCTACAATTCTATTTTACAAATCCGAGATGTAGATATTGTTCTTTCAACGGGATCATCGGTAGCGGCGGTTAATTTACTCCTCGGTAAGAGTCTCCACGCCAAGACGGTCACCTGCCGTAGACCTTCACCTATAGGCATTCGCCATTTTGACCTTGCAATTCTCCCTATGCTTTCTTGGGAAAAAGCCGAAGGCAGAGATAATGTATACAAAACGATCGGCGTGCCAAACCCTATTTCCCCTGATACACTGAACGTTGAACGAACACAATTGCTGCAGAAACTCAATCTGCCAGACTGCCCGCGCATTGGTATACTCGTAGGTGGAACAGATCAACATGAGACTATTTCTATAGAAGACGCTGAGCGTTTGAGCGAAATTTGCAAAGTAGTTGTGAAGAAAATGAACGTGCAAATATTGGTGACAACGTCTCGTCGAACACTGTCGGATGTGACGGAGCACCTAAAATCTCAACTGGAGGGGGTAAACTGGTGTCCACTGTTTATTGCACCTGATACCACTTCAGAACTTGATGACCCGTATCAAGCCATTCTCGCTATGAGCGATTTGCTTATCGTCACTGCAGATAGTTTCTCAATGGTGTGTGAAGCAGCAAGTAGTGGCCGTAAGGTTATCATTCTGTCACTTTCACGAAAAAGGCAGAGACGACCAAAGCGTTATAAAGTCTATGAGTATATGGAACAACGGTCAATTGTGAAGCAGTGTACACTTGATAACCTATCACAAGAAATTGAAGAATCACTTGCATCAGACTGTGGTGAGAATGCATCGCTCCAAGATACAGAAAAGACAGCGGATGCAATACGTGCTCTTATTGATAAGAAATAAAGTGTCGTCGGTGCGGAAGAATGCACCAATCGTTTGGATGGGAAATATGTGAGAATATGGCGAGGCAATACCTCGCCATATTTTCTAATTTGCTGCCTCTTCAGAAACTTGTTCTTCAGAACTGGTTTCTACCGGCACATAATAACCTGTGGCGAAAAGGTATCCGTCATGTCGAATCGCCCAAGTACGTTTCTGCTCAATTTGCTCATTTTCAGGATTAGGCCATAAATAGTCAATCCATGAACCTGTTGCAGTTGCCTGGGCGATTTTTGCACCCAAAGTCGATCCATCATGCCGTTCAACATCCTCAGCAAGCCATTCAACATCCTTGAGATCTGTACCTATTAAATCTGGTCTTGGCGCGTGTGCGAGAAAAATGTCGTTTTCGTCAGTAATGAACACATACCACTGCCCATCAATATTTGCGGGATCATTGTGGTAAGTTATAGCTGCATCAATGCCTTCTGTTTTGTAGAGATCAATTGCCGCTTGTACCAGTGCGACTGTATACGCTTCAGGATCATCCTTGGTAGGTGTTGGAGACGGTTCAATAACATCCATCATGGAATCTACCATTTTCTTCTCACACCCGGTAATACTAATAGCTGCAAATCCTAACATCAGCAGCATTATCAAAAGATTCTTCAATTTGTAACTCCTTATTTGTTAAAAGCAATTTAATTGCTATAAAGATATAATACCCATTAATTGTATACCCTACTTCTGTGATTGTCAAATAGTCTTTTTTCTTGCAATAATTTCTATATTAGAGTAGGCTATGGGTAAACAATAGCGAATTACGATTAAATCCTTTAAGTGTTACATGCTAATAGAAAATGTATTTTTACCTGAAGAAGACTACAACGATTTGACCTGTCAAGAAAATAATCATGAAACTTATTGCCTTGAATATTTTACTTCTATTCATTGTCGGAATTACCTTAGTCGGGTGTCAAGGGACAACTCATTATGATATAACTTATTTTGATATGGAGTCAGATAATTATACTGGTCCTCAGACTGTTGATGCTCTGATGAAAGCATTTGATACCAGATACACTTCCCGTGCTTCAAATGCTAAGTGGGCTACAGCGATGGAAACATATTTTGGTGAAAAACGCAAAATTGAGGTTTCATTAAAAGACATGGATGTGAAATACCCACGTCAAGAGTGGATTCAGATTCTCATCAATAAAGGTTTTACAATAGAGAACTTCAAGGATTACTTTAGATTACTCAATTTGCGTTCGGATATCATCATGGAAGAATTCTTTTCTGAAGATGATTCCGAAATTGCTAAAGGCACACACATAGACTCAATGCTACAAAAGTATCGCATTGAACATCAGCTTACCAGTGAGGCAAAACGTACCTATCCGGGGATAAATGATTGGTATGTAGTAAATGGAAAGGCTTTACCTTCTATTCCAGGAAGGATGTATGTACAGAAAACTGAAAATAGATTTACGATTCGACATATGAGAAGTTCTCATACAAGAACGGAGAATGGAGAACTTTTACCTATAGGACCAGAACTTTCTGAGGAACAGAAATCTGACCTAACGAATAGGGGAATAGAACCAGCGGGATGGGAAGTTTTGTATTTAGATGAAGAGGGAAACATAATTCCATCCAACAGATAGTTGTTATTCAGAATTTCTAATTCCTACTAATGCTTTGTCAAGTTCTATTTTGTAGGTCGCGATTCGGAGATCGCTCCTTCAGAAAGAACGGATAAGGTAGGAGGGAACTCCGATTCCCGACTATTTTCAATACCCCTCAATTATCACTTGACAAAGCACTAAGACAAGTAAGAGGATTATTGATAAAAAGCAGTTCACAATTGCCAATTGCTAACTCTCAATATTTCCGCGAAATTATACATTTTTTAACAGTCCAAAAAATCGGAGTTGACATGTCCAATCAATTAGCAATTTCAGGTGGTGAGTCTGTCCGAAACACACAAACCCATCCGTGGCCGTCCTGGCCATCAAATACATCTGATGAATGGGAATCAAAAATTGAACCGCTACTACGCGAAGTCTACTTAAGCGGGAACGAAGGCAGCGGTGGGGCAATGATACCGCGTTTTTGTGAGCAGTATGCCCAATATTCTGGTACAAATTACGCTCTTTTCATGCCGCATGGGACAGATTCTATCAGTGCCGCTTTAGCTGGAGCACTTGACCTGGATGGTTTCAGTAATGGTGGAGAAGTCATCGTCCCGAATTATACGTTTGTAGCGACTGCAAGTGCCGTTTTAGAACGTAACTGCACCGTTGCATTTGTAGATGTTTGTCCAGAAACATTTACAATTGATCCTGATGCGGTAGAGGCAGCAATTCGTCCTGAAACCCGCGCGATTCTTCCTGTTCATCTCGGTGGGCATCCTGCGGATATGGGGGCATTACAAGAAATTGCAAAACGGCATGAACTCAAAATTATTGAAGATTGTGCACAAGCACACGGCGCTGAATACCAGACAAAAAAGATTGGTAGTCTCAGCGATGTCGGGGCATTTAGTTTTCAAGCATCCAAAAATCTCACATCAGGTGAAGGTGGCATGGTTACTACAAACGACAAAGATATTCATGATCGGGTTTGTGCCTTCATGAATGTTGGGCGCGCACCCGGCGGCGCAAGATGGGAATATCCTCGACTCGGATGGAACTACCGTCCTTCTGAATATCTTGCAGCAATACTCTCGGTGAGATTGGAACTTTTGGAAGAACAAACAGACCTCAGAAATCGGAATGCTGCCTATCTTTCCAATGCATTGGAAGCCATACCTGGTATCACACCTCCTAAACTTGCCCCTTGGGTTACAAAACACGGGTATCACCTTTATTGCATGAAGTATTACCCAGAAGGTTTTGGCGGAAAATCGAGACAGGAATTTGTCAACGCGCTATCCGCAGAAGGGATACCGTGTTCAATCGGTTACCGTTCTCCGCTTTCGGAGGAACCGGGCATGGCACACGTCGCCGAGAAATATCCACACCTCATACGGTCATTACCATGTCCAAATGCAGAATTAGTTTGTGAACAGAGCGTATGGCTTTTCCAAAATCTTCTCCTCGGTTCTGAATCGGATATGGATCAAGTGGTAGACGCAATCACCAAAATTCATCGGGCATGGAACTAACTCTCGTTACAGATGAAATCACAAGTTAGCAAACCGCTCCTTGTATATGATAACGATTGTGATTTTTGCCGATCCTGGATTGCACAGTGGCAACACATTACGCAAGATCGTATAGACTATGCTCCTTATCAAGAAGTGGCTCAGCAGTTCCCGGAGATTCCACTTTCTGCCTTTCAATCTTCAGTGCAGTTAATTTTAGATAACGGACAGGTTTTTTCTGGTGCGGAGGCAGTCTTACGCGCCCTAAATAACCGTTTTTTCTTGTGGTGCTACTATAACCTACCGGGATTTGGGCGTTTTTCTGAAGCAGTCTATCGGTTTGTGGCAAAGCATCGTTCATTCTTCTCCAAGATAACGCGCTGGCTATGGAAGACACGTTCAGACTGAACTTACTAAAAATAGGTGAAAATTTATGCAGAGTCAATTTTTAACCGTTGCTTTAGAAGCAGCAAAAAATGCTGAAGAAATTATTACATCATACTACGCAGCTGATACAATAAAAGTGGAACTAAAAGAGGACGAAACCCCTGTCACCCGCGCTGATACCGAAGCGGAAAAAGCGATCCGCGAAACCATAACACAGGCATTCCCTGAACACGGATTTTTAGGCGAAGAATATGGAACACAAGAAGGCACATCACCTTATCTATGGATTATTGATCCGATTGATGCTACGAAGAATTACATTCGCAAAATCCCGATCTTCGGGACACAGATTGCCCTAATGAAAGGTGAAGAACTCATCCTCGGTGTTTCTAATGCGCCATTATTAGACGAACTACTATATGCTGAGGTAGGCAAAGGGGCATTTCTGAACGGTAAACCGATCAAGGTTTCTGATGTTGCACAGCCTGCAGATGCGATGATCTGCCATGGCGGATTAAACTGGTTCGTAGAAAAAGGCACTTTCCCCGGTATTTACAACCTTATCAACGATGCTGCACGCACAAGAGGGTTCGGTGATTTTTATATGTATCACCTCGTTGCTTCTGCAAGAGTAGATGCCGTGATTGAAGCGGCGATTAGTATCTGGGACATCGCTGCCATCACTGTCATTGTGCGGGAAGCAGGTGGGAAGGTAACGGATATACAGGGACAAGCCATCACAAAAGACACTGCTTCACTGGTAGCAACGAATGGCATTTTGCATAATACCTTATTGGATTACTTTGAAATGTAGATTTTTGATAACCCACGTACCTTACCAATACAAAGGCATGTGTGGTATCAAGCGCATCCTTACTCTGTCTAAAATGTCCAGAAAAACTTGAAAACTGCATAGCTTTGCTTGACAACAGGGTTATTCAGTTTTGGTTTTTCGAACGAATTTTTAACATCGGCTATATACCCCAGAACGGTAGGTGCGGTTTCTAACCGCACCGAATTGAGAGCAAAAACCTTCTATTGACTTTTCTTGTAGGGTGCGGTGCGGTTCGGAAACCGCACCATAAGCGTCAATTTAGTGTCTGATCTTTCTTGTAACAGGGTTTTCTAACCCCGATTGGGATTCTTGAGTTCCGTAGGAACGATATGTTTATAGAAAAAACGACACTCTTTTTCTTGAGTTCCGTAGGAACGATATGTTTATAGAGACACCATTGGATACACATACCGCTCCTACGGAGCTCAAGAGGATCTGACACCGTTTCTATAAACATTCCGCCTCTACGAGGCTATACATATCCAAGAAGTAGATCTTAAAGTCCTTAAATTGACGCCTATGGTGCGGTTCGGAAACCGCACCTACCGCCCTTGGATATTAACTTTTAGTAAACCTCAATAACGGTAAACTCTTAAAACTGAATAACCTTGGCTTGACAATCAAACTCCTTGAATTGTGATGCAACATGTGATATACTATATTTATAACAGACAAAAAGAATGAGAGAATAAAATGCACCTTGACTTCCAAAACGTGCTGGATTTATCTTATGTCGTTGACGAAAATAGCCCGCGAGAGTTGCCAATTGATCCTGTCAAAATCTACGACCAGGCGACATTAGAAAAAGATGGTTACTTTGAAAGCCGTGTTGACATGTCCGGACACTGCTCCACACATATTGACGCTTCCTGTCTAATGTATCCAGACGGGTTTACTGTAGCAGAAATTCCGAAGGAAAAATTGACTGGACACGCGGTCTTAATGGACTTTTCTGCGATTAAAAAACCCAACGACGCAGTGACTGCCGAAGATATTGAAGCATGGATAGCAGAAAACGGAGAGATTCCGCAAGACAGCATCGTTTTTATGCGGACAGGAATGGATAGATTTGTTTATCAAGACAACTTTAACCGTGAATGGATCGGTTTTAGCGAAGATGCGGCTGAACTACTTGTCCAAAAGGGAATTAAAGTAATCGGAACAGACGCATGCAGCATTGATGCTGTGGCAGGGCACCCCCCGTTGCATGACGGTTTGCCGCCAGCACATCTCGTCTTTCTGGGAGCAGGCATTCCGCATGTAGAAGATTTGTGCAATTTGAGTCAACTGCCGACACATTTCTATGTAGTAATTGCGCCGCTAAAGTTAGCAAAAAGTTCTGGTGCACCAACTCGTGTTTTTGCTTTTGTATAAAACTTCAGAAATGGTCGCTATTCTTCAGAGATGTTGGGCTAAAATCTCCTCTATAAAAGAAAATGTTACCTCATATCCCCGAAGCACTTTTAGGCATATTACACGAAATCGGTGAAGTCGGAGGAAAACATGCCTATCTCGTTGGTGGTTCCGTCCGGGATCTCCTGTTAAAACGACCAACTTTTGACATTGACATTGTCGTGGAAGGAGACGCTATTAGGTTAGCAGAAGAGATGCAAAAACGTTGGAATGGGACATTGCAGGCACATCAACAGTTTGGCACAGCAACAGTTATCCCAGCAAATCCGACTAAACCTAAAGTTGATTTCGTCACCGCACGGTGTGAAACGTATCAAAAACCAGGAACGTTACCTAAGGTAGAACGTGGCACTATTGCAGAGGATCTACAGCGGAGAGATTTTTCTATCAACGCATTGGCAATGCGGTTAGATTCCACTAATTTTGGCACCGTTATTGATAAAACTTGTGGACTTGACGATCTTAAAACCGGCACCGTTCGCGTCCTTCACAACAAGAGTTTCATAGATGATCCAACCCGTATCTTTCGTGCTTGTAGATATGCAGGACGTTATAACTTCCGTATTGCCGATGCCGATATATTGCTAATTGAAAGGGCAATTCCACTATTAGCGCAACTCAGCGGTGAACGTATACGAAATGAAATTGACAGCGTCTTACTTGAAAACAATGCGCCGCAAATTGTTCAAGAACTTGCTAAATTCGGTGTATATGAAGTTATCTTCCCCGGATGGAAAATCTCATCTGCTTTTTTGTGTGATTTTCAAACGGCACAACACGCAATCTTATGGGCATCAAAGCACATTACAGACGAAGATTTTCAGCCGAATATTGTGCGATGGATGGCACTATTCGGCATGAATAATTCCCAAGAGGTGCAGATATATCAGATGGAGGCTCTCTGTTTCAGACTTGTATTGGAACATCAACTCCGACGTATAGCAAATGAAAAGCAAGTTTTAAAACAAGAGATCGCGCATGAAAAAACTGTACGGTCTGTTTTTGAAAAACTCGGTTTAGCATTATCTAAAAGTGCTTCCGTTGAATATCATAATGGGAAATGGTGTATTGTTGATGCCGAAAATAGATTAACTTACGTATATAGCAATATAAAAATATATAAAGTGCAGACTCCATTAACAGCATATCGTCAATTATTACCAATCTTGGATTCTCTAACTAAAACAACCTCGCCAAGCAAAATTTATCAGAGATTAAAACCTTTTCCGCTTGAAGCACTTGTTTTAGGGTATTTAAATACTAATTTGCCAAAAATACAACGAAAAAATATTGAAGATTACCTTGTCACTTTTCGCAAAAAACAGCCCTTTATTACTGGCGATGACCTGATTCAATGGGGCGAAAAACCCGGAAAAAATTTTGAAACAATATTATGGAGGCTATTTAGCGCACAATTGGATAATAAAATTAATTCTAAATCGGAGGCATATTCACACTTTCAGCAACTTAAAGAACCAGTAGCTACAGAGACACCACACCCGAGTAAATTGAATGGAACTTAAATAAAATATGTTTAATCCAAACGCAATATGGCAAGCAATTCTAATCGTAACCCAGTTTATCATACTGTTAACTTTCCATGAGTGGGGACATGCCAAATCTGCCAATATGTTAGGTGATCCAACCGCGCGCGATCAAGGGCGTATGTCTCTGAATCCTGCGGTACATATTGATCCTATCGGCACGTTATTTTTGCCTTTGATAGGGTCGCTCTTCGGCGGAGGTTTCTTTGGTTGGGCTAAACCTGTACCAGTTAACCCTTACAACCTCAAAAAACCGAGAAGAGATATTATGATTATTGCTGCAGCCGGTCCTATAATGAATATCCTGCTAACCTTTGTGATTTTTGGAATCATTAAAGTATTAGAACTCACTCTTGATTTCAAACCCTACAATTCTAATACACATTTGGCAATTTATCGATTTTTAGGAACTTCTGCTCACATAAGTGTGTTCCTTGCGGTGTTTAACATGCTTCCGCTCTTTCCGTTAGATGGGTTTAGTGTTATAAACGGTTTGTTACCAGAACGTGCCTCACGTCAATTTTCAAAACTTGCCCCTTACGGTATGCCGATTCTGATGGGTCTGATTTTTATACCTTACATACTCCGAGTCCCTGGACCGCTTAGATTTTTAGGTTTAATCAGTAGCATTATCTTTGATCTGATTGGGAAAATTGTCGGAGTGCGGTGAAAATTGGACCGTCTTATAATATAAAAACTTGATAACTATGTTGAGACAAAATGATAACGGAAATTTCGTCTGCTAATTCATCTGTTCATCCCATTTACTCTGTCAAATTAGAAGGTTTTGAAGGACCGCTTGACCTACTACTCCATCTGATCCAGAAAGAGGAAATGGATATCTACGACATTCAGATTTCGCAAATTACTGATCGATATCTGGAATATGTAAATCTTATGGAGCAATTGGATTTGGATGTAGCATCTGATTTTTTGGTTATGGCGGCAACACTTCTACATATTAAATCACAAAACATCCTCCCACAAACTGTCTCTGATTCGGATCATCCTATTGGAAACCAAGAACAACTTGTCCAACAACTTTTAGAATACAAACGTTACAAAGAAGCAGCCCAAGTTTTAGATATCTATGCTGAACGGCGTACATCAATATACAACAGAAGTTCAAAGTTACATGCTAATTTAGACGAAACACGATCTTATGAGATTAAAGCCACACTTTTTGACCTACTCACTGCCTTTAAGAATATCAATGACCGAATTGCTCAGTTTGAACCAGATGAGGAGTATCAGACAGTTGAAGAGGAAGTAATCACTGTTGAAGACAAAATCGCTTTTATTGAAAGCCAATTAGAGAGTGCAGACCAATTGCTCTTTGAAAGTCTATTCCCATTATCGTCAAGTAAAATTGATCTAATCGTCACATTTCTCGCTGTTTTAGAACTTATCCGAATTGGAAAAATTGTCACTGTCCAAACAGGTCTATTTGAAAGTATTTATATCGTCAAAACCGTTGATAAAGAGAATTCTATATCAGCTCCATAGAAAGTACTTTAGTACTTAGTCAAGTGCTAATTGATGGGTCTTGAAGGAGGTCGGAATCGGAGTTCCCTCCTACCATAAGCAGTCCATCGGTAGGAGCGATCTCCGAATCGCGACCTTTACCCGCAAAATTTCGGTAGACACTCCAATAGGAATCATCAGGAAAATGGATTTGGAAAATGTTGCAGCTGAACATCTGATGAACAATTCAGATGTGACGCCAGAAGAAAATATAAAATCAATATTGGAAGCAATCTTGTTTGCTGCCAGTGAACCGATTTCGGTAAAACAATTTCAGCACGCAATTCCGAACATAACAGTGCGAGAAATTCGAAAAGCACTCTCAGAACTTCGTGATGAGTATCAGCTGATAAACCGAAGTTTTCATCTAATTGAAATCGCTAACGGATACCAAATTTGCACCCGCCCAGAATTTTCGGATTGGATTCGCAAGTTTTATATTCAGCAGGTTCGTGTAACGTTGTCACCATCTGCATTGGAAACGCTTGCAATAGTCGCATACAAACAGCCTGTCACACGGAACGACGTATCAACAATTCGCGGTGTAAATAGCGACAGTGTGATTAATGCGCTTGTGGAGAAAAACCTCGTTTGCGTTTCAGGTAGAAAAGAGGGAGCCGGACGTTCGCTGCTTTTTTCTACGACCGATACTTTTCTTCAACAATTTGGGTTGAAAGACCCGTCTGAATTACCATCTCTTGAAGAAATTGAGCAACTCTTGCCCACAGCAAACAATATAGAACATCTCAGTACCATTCAGGAAGATATAGAATGATGAATTACGATGCATGGTTTGAATGCAGCAAAGGATGCAAATATCCACTTACTGAAATAATCTATCGCTGTAGAAATTGTAATGGATTGTTAGAGGTCCGTCATGATATGGACGTGTTAAAACAACGCAGAGCAGATGATTGGAAATCTCTATTTGAACAACGTTACATGCGAACCGAATATCCTTACGGAAGCGGCGTTTGGGGGAAAAAGGAGTTTGTCTGCCCGAATATTGAAAATGAGAACATTATCTCCATGTATGAGGGTGGTACAAATCTGTTTTGGGCAGAACGCCTCGGCAAACAACTCGGACTCTCGGATCTCTGGATAAAGCAGTGTGGAAACAGTCATACGGGTTCATTTAAAGACCTGGGGATGACCGTACTCGTATCAATGGTAAAACAGATCATTTCTGAATCAGGAAATATCCGCGCTGTAATGTGTGCTTCTACAGGTGACACCTCGGCATCTTTGGCAGCTTACGCCTCTGCAGCGGGAATCCCAGCTATTATTCTCTTACCCAAAGAAAAGGTTACCCGCGAGCAACTCATCCAACCTATTGCTAATGGTGCATTAACACTTTCACTTAAGACAGATTTTGATGGGTGCATGGCGATCATTCAAAAACTTGCGGCTCGGAAGGATTTCTATCTCGCAAACTCTATCAATTCGCTTCGGATTGAGGGACAAAAAACAATCAGCATTGAGATTGTGCAGCAGTTTGATTGGGAAGTACCTGATTGGATTATCATACCGGGAGGTAACCTCGGTAACGTTTCGGCACTCGGCTTAGGCTTTTTGATGATGTTGGAGCTTGGTATCATAGATAAACTTCCGCGTATAGCCTGCGCGCAAGCTGAACGTGCAAATCCACTTTATCGGAGTTTCCAAACAGGGTTCAAAGAGTTCAGCGCAATTACTGCACAATCTACACAAGCTACGGCAATTCAGATTGGCAATCCAGTCTCTATTCATCGAGCTATTCGTATCTTGAAGAAGTTTGATGGTATTGTTGATCAAGCAACTGAGGAAGAATTAGCAGACGCAGCTGCCAGGGCGGATAGAACAGGATTGTTCAATTGTCCACACACGGGGGTTGCGTTGGCTGTACTCATCAAAATGGTTGAACGCCAGCAAATTCAAAAAAATGATAGAGTTATCGTGATTTCAACTGCTAACGGACTCAAATTTCCCGAGTTTAAAGTAGCATATCATAATGTTGCTCCCGGAGAACCAGCGCCACAATACCTAAACACGCCGCTGGAATTAGAAGCCGAGCTTGAAGACGTCCTCAAGCAGATAGACAAACATCTGAGTGTGT
This sequence comes from Candidatus Poribacteria bacterium, assembly GCA_965219695.1. Classification (GTDB taxonomy): domain Bacteria; phylum Poribacteria; class WGA-4E; order WGA-4E; family WGA-3G; genus MSPOR6. The sequence continues at coordinate 890,960 of CBDCOJ010000032.1, forward strand.
AGAACCATTCAATCCACTAATAGTACCTATCTTCTATTAAATATCTCTTCTTGTAGGAGCGATCTCCGAATCGCGACTCTCCAATGTAGGAGCGATCTCCGAATCGCGACTTCCAACTTTTCCTGCAAACTTATTGGAAATATATTGGATATATATTGTCCACAAAACCACAAAAACTTCCCATCACCACACAGAAACAGGTATAATATCAGTATGAAAAACAGAACCGATCCCCAAATGCAGAAACAATCAGACATCCTGAAAATCGCAAAAAACTATCCAAATGCAAAAACGACAACGCGAAACTTATCAAAAAATGTGGACAGTAAGAGAAAAATCGTGTTCCTCAATACAGAGGAGAAATAAAAAATTAAAATTTTTCCCAAATAAGAAAAACCCCTATAAACCCATATAGATACTGGATTTACAGCGAATTTATAAAAGTTACCACGGTATAAAAAAAGTTGCCAAATGGTAACTTTTTAAGTAGGAGCGATCTCCGAATCGCGACTTTACGACTTCAACGGATAAAAACTGAAAATTGAACGCCTCAAGCTGCGGATGTAAAATATATTGCTAAATGTATAGAAAATATGTTATAATCCAACGCAAACGACAAACATAATAGGAGTTAATGCATGTCAGAGCAGTATCAGCCCAAACCTGAACATAAATTTACTTTCGGGTTGTGGACTGTAGGAAATCCAGGACGTGATCCATTCGGAGATGTTGTTAGACCCCCTCTAAAACCAACCTATAGCGTTGAGAAATTAAGCGAATTGGGCGCGTACGGAGTCAACTTACACGATAACGACCTGGTGCCATTTGACGCTTCAGCCACTGAACGCGATAAAATTGTCAGTGAATTCAAAAAGGCACTTTCCGATCATAATATGAAAGTGCCAATGGCAACAACCAACCTTTTTTTTCATCCAATTTTTAAAGACGGTGCGTTTACCTCAAACGATCCAAAGGTCAGAGCATTTGCAATTCAGAAAACGCTAAACGCTATTGATCTCGGTGTTGAACTTGGAGCGACAGTATACGTATTTTGGGGCGGACGCGAAGGTGCAGAAGTAGACGCCGCTAAAAACGGTCCAGACACCGTAAAATGGAACCGTGAAGCGATGAACTACTTCACGCACTACGTCAAAGACCAAGGCTATAATCTCAAATTTGCTTTAGAGGCGAAGCCGAATGAACCCCGTGGTGACATCTATCTACCGACAACGGGGCACATGCTTCACTTTATTGAGACGCTTGATCATGCTGAAATGGTTGGTGTTAATCCCGAATTCGCTCATGAAACGATGGCAGGTTTGAGTTTTATCCACGGTGTTGCACAGGCTTATGAGGCTGGTAAACTTTTCCATATTGACCTCAATGATCAAAAGATGAGTCGTTTCGATCAGGATTTACGTTTCGGATCAGAAAACATAAAAAGCGCGTTCTTTCTGGTAAAATTCCTTGAAGATGTCAACTGGGATGGCAACAGACACTTTGATGCACATGCCTACCGCACTGAAGATGAACAGGGGGTATGGGATTTTGCAGCGGGTTGTATGCGTAGTTATCTGATACTGAAAGAGAAAGCATGTCGATTCAATGAAGACGCTGAAATTCAAGGCATTCTTGCCGAACTGCAGGCACGTGATCCTGAACTTGAAACACTCATGACAAATTACAGTGCTGAAAATGCAAAAAAACTAAGAAAAATTGATTTCCAACCGGACACTATTGCTCAGAAAGGGCTTGGATACGAAAAGTTAGATCAGCTTACTTTTGAGGTTTTAACCGGAATTAGATAAACTAATGCTTTGTCAACCTATTATTGTAGGTCGCGATTCGGAGATCGCTCCTACCCATGAACCACTTATGGTAGGAGGGAACTCCGGGGAATGCCAAAAGGCATTCATACTGTTGATTTGGATTCCCGACTACTTTCAAGACCTATCAATTAGCACTTGACTTAGCACTAATACCATTTCTATATGATGATAGGACATTATCCGTAGGTCGGGTAGAGTTTGCGAAACCCGACATGCACGATGTGATATGCACTACGTGTCAGATTTCGCTATCGCTTCTACCCGACCTACAAAAATCCATAGGAATCTAATATGATACTTTTTCAATTAGAAATGGTATAACTTCTCGTTACTTCTGCATTAAAGAGTCGGAGTTTCGCGTATGAGTACACTGATTATTGCTGTTTTGAGTTTTGTTGGCTTTATTGTGGCTTACAATACGTATGGCAAGTGGTTAGCGAGAAAAATTTTCGGCTTAGACCCCGAAGCCATGGTTCCAAGCCAAGAATTAAAAGACGATGTCGACTATGTTCCTACTAAAAAAGAGATCATCTTTGGACATCACTTCACGAGTATCGCTGGCACGGGGCCAATCGTCGGTCCTGCAATTGCAGTCTTTTGGGGCTGGTTGCCAGCGTTGCTCTGGGTCGTTATCGGATCGGTTTTTATCGGTGCTGTTCATGATTTTGGCGCGTTAGTCGTCTCACTCCGTAATCGAGGACAAAGCGTTGGTGAAGTTGCCGGCAGGATGATTGGTCCTCGTGCCAAATTTCTCTTCTGTATTCGTCCTCTTTATGGGTTTGACCATTGTGCTTGCGATCTTCGGTTTGGTCATTGCCCTGATTTTTTCTTATTATCCTGAGTCAGTCCTATCGGTCTGGGTAGAAATCCCGCTTGCAGTTGCCATCGGTGTTTGGATTTATCGCCGAGGTGGCAATATCCTTATTCCTTCCATTATAGCACTCGGCATAATGTACATTGCAATGGCGGTCGGTGCATATCTCTTACCTATTAACTTAGGAGAATGGTTAGGAATTCCTCTACTTGGACAAACTTATTTGAATGTAGTAGTAATCTGGACGTTAGTGCTTTTCGTCTACTGCTTTATTGCCTCCGTCCTTCCGGTATGGACACTTCTACAACCCCGCGATTTCATCAACAGCCATGAATTAGTATTAGCATTGCTTCTCTTGGTTCTTGGACTCGCATTTGCTGGATTTACTGGTAAAGCAGACCTTTTTTCCTCAGCCCCTGCAGTTGCAAAAGACATTCCACCCGATGCCCCGCCAATTTGGCCCTTCCTTTTTATTACGATTGCATGCGGTGCGGTTAGCGGTTTTCACTGCATGGTGAGTTCTGGCACGTCAAGCAAACAGGTCGCCTCCGAAAGTGATGCACAATACGTTGGATACGGTGCAATGCTACTTGAAGGCGGTCTTGCTGTTGTTGTGATTATCGCATGCTGTGCTGGCATCGGTATGGGCATTTTTACCCGAACTCCAGATGCTACCAGTGCAGGCGGTTACGCATTCCAACCTATCCTTCAAGAAGGAAGTACACAACCCGTTGTGAATCAAGAAGCATGGAGAACACGTTACGCAACGAGTAAAACGGTCACAAATCCTGATGGAACAACAAAGGTAATAGGTGGGTGGGCAAGTCACAATCTCAGAGCAAAGGTAAGTGCTTTTGTAGATGGCGGAGGAAATCTTCTGGCTTCCCTCGGCATTCCACTCAAAATGGGTATCGCGATCATGGCAGTACTTGTCGCAAGTTTTGCTGCCACAACATTAGATACAGCAACACGATTACAACGTTACGTTATCTATGAACTTGCACAGACCGCTAATATTAAACCTCTGACGAATCGCTACGTCGCGACTGCGTTCGCGTTGGTACTTGCTGCTGCTGTTGCATTGCTACAGGGACCGAGTGGTCCCGGTAGTGGTGGATTAACACTTTGGCCCCTCTTCGGTGCAACAAATCAACTCTTAGCAGGATTAGCCTTTATGGTCATTGTCTTTTACCTCGTGCGCCGTAACAAGCCGATCTGGTTTGCTTTCCTTCCGATGGTAGTTATGCTCCTCATGCCCGCTTGGGCGATGCTACACCAAATGTTTGCACCCGAAACAGGCTGGTTGGCTGAAGGCAAATATCTGTTATTCGGATTTGGTATTGTTGTAGAGGCGTTGCAAGTCTGGATGATTGTTGAAGGCGTCATCGCATGGCGAAATGCACGAGGCAATTACCCCGAACTTCCCCCGTTAGAAACTATTACTGCTGATTAAAAGAGGTAAACTGAAGTCATTGAAAACTACCCCAGTACTAAATATCGCCCTTAGGAGAACGTACTAATGAAACGTACAAATAGACAGCATAGGTTAGAACAACTGCAAATCCGCGAGGCTGAAGGAGTTCTAACAGAGCAAGAGCAAGCAGAACTTTCAGCTATCTTCGCTGAGTTAGATGCTGAGGAAGCAGAGGCATTGAAACCCGCGAAGGAAAAAAGTAGAAAATTACACGAAGAGAAAGCGGAGCTGGAGGAAACTGCCTTGCAATTACAAGGAATCGTTACCGAACACAAGCAACTGTTGACTGATGCCCGCGCATATCTGACACAACTCCGATCAAAACATGCATCACTTGCTGAGAAGTATCATCGCCTAACCGGACAAAACCTCCCAAAAGAATACGTTGAAACAAAGTAAAAGAATAGATGAATCACAGCGAGAAAGGATCCGTCTGGGTTATACTTACAGTTGTGAATATTGTGGGGTCCACGAGTCAGACGTTGGAGCAACACTAACGGTGGATCATCATCAACCAACAATCCATGGTGGCACGAATGATGATGAAAACCTCGTTTATTGTTACCATAGATGTAATGAGCATAAAGGCGCATATTGGCACGAAGTTCAAGTTCCACATATTCGATTGCTTCACCCACTTGAAGATAACCTAACCTTACATCTTCGCGAACAGGAAAACAGCCAACTCATTGGCGAAACCACTGAAGGCATATTCTACATTCAACGATTGAGATTGAATCGTTCTCAACTTATTGAGTACCGACGTCGTAAACACGCAGATAGAAAAACGCATAATGAAGTCAAAGTACTGCGTCAACAGATATACGACCTACAACAAGAGTTAGTCCAATTAAATTCCTCCCTTCATGAAACACTGACTGAAATTGATAGGGAAACCACATAAATACGTTTTCGCTCCCAACTGAAGTCTAAGAATATCTATATCAATTCACTCTCCAGTGTTTTCACAATCTATTGCAAAGACATTCTGTCTTGATTTCCCATCACCCCAACTTTAATAAAATTAAAATTTACTTTAACATTATTTAATGTTATAATCTATTTAATACCTTAAATTGCGTTAGTGTTTTAAGGGGAAAGGTAACATCATGGAAACACAGAATCCGAAATGGTTATCAGTTTTGAGTGAAGAGGAAATCCATTTTATCAAAAGATTTGTGCTCGCTTCTGGATCACTTAAAGATTTGGCGAAACAGTATAAAGTATCATATCCAACTTTAAGAATTCGGCTGAATCGGCTTATTGAGAAAATAGAGATCGCTGATGACTCAGAGAAGGAAAACCCATTTTTACTGAAAATTCGGCTGATGGTTGCGGAAGGCACATTGACACAAGCTGCAGCTCGCGCACTTATAAAAGCTTATGAGGAATCAAAATGAGGAGGAAACACTAATGAATGAACCTTGGATTTCACAGGAGACATTAGGCCTTTTAATTATGGCGATATTTATTCCTCTCGGTCCACTTGTCGCAACATTGGGATGGTTGTTTGTTCAGAAAGGAAAAGCCAATAAACTCACTATAAAAGCCAAGAAGCTTACTTTAGGTGTTATCGCTTTTGGAATTGTCATGGGATTTATTTTCCTTGTGTTTGGTGTCATCGCATATTTTTTCGGGCAACCTCGTTGGGTGTGGTTGAGGTCTGGGTTTAACGCCTTAGACTGTGCAATTTTTTTTGGAGGCGAATACTGGTTAATTCTCAAAATATATAGGGATGGTGAACTTTGAAAATTGATGTCTGAAGATTTAACACTTGTAGGTAAAGAGGTAAGTCACAAGGACAGCAATGAAGAATAGGAGGTCTCTAATGAATGAACCTTGGATGAACCCTGGATTGATAGGTGGTATATTAGGTTCAATAATTGGTATTCTTGGCGCGCTCATCGGAATATTGGGAGGTGGGTTTGTTCCGAGAGGAAAAGCAATAAAGCTTACTTTAGGTGTAAACACTTTCGCGTTCGTCTTTTCGTTCATCTCACTCGTAGTCGGCATCATCGCTAATCTATCAGGACAACCTTACGGTGTTTGGTTCGGATTCGGTCATGCAGGAATACTGGGCACAGTTCTTTCTGGCTCAGGTTTTTGGATAATTCTTAAAAGGGCAAGAGATGCTGAAATTAGAAAAACTATGTCTGAAGATTTAACACTTGATAGTAACAAAAAAGATAAGGAGATTTCTCATGAATGAAGCTTGGTTTCACCCTGGATGGTTAGGTCTATTGGGAGGGATAGTCGGCACTCTTGGAGCGCTTGTCGGAACTTTGGCAGGCATATTCATCCCAAAAGGAAAGGCAAAGAAACTTGTTTTAGGTGTTAACACTTTTGCATTTGCAGTGGGACTTATTTCACTTGTAGTTGGGATAATTGCATATTTTTTAGGACAACCTTACGGTATATGGTACGGATTTGGTCTCTGTGGTTTAATATGCATATCCTTATTTGGTTCGTTTTTCTTTGTGTTTCGTCATGAATATAGGAAAGCCGAACTTAGAAAATCAATGTCTGAAGATTTAACGTTTAGTAGGAACAAAGAAAATGACAGGACCTCTGATGAATGAACCTTGGATTAACCCGGGAACGCTCTGCAGTATATAATAACAATGTGTAAATAAGTCGATGCTTACTTGCAAGCGCGCTATTGATGATGCCTCAGTCGTTCCATGCTCCACCATATTTAACAAACGCTAAAAATAAATTCAATAGAAATCCAGATTTTTCAAATTATGCACGTTTTTCACCCTAAAAACACGTCACTAATAGTCGTAATCTGAAATGTCAAATCCTATGTCATGAAACAGATAACCTTTTTTGAAATAATCCATTTGACGCTAATTAGGGAGGCATCTTATCATGTTGCGTAAAAATATTCATTTTCTCTATGGTGGAGGAATAAGTATTTTATTGATAGCCGGGATAATTATCTTTAACCATTATCAAAATTTACAACCTCAAGAACTTGTGAAAATCTATAAAGGCACTGTGCCCTCTCAGCAAGTGCCTGAGACGGTAAAACAAACTACATTGTCTAAGGTCGCAACCCAGCCTGAAACTGTGGGCATTGAAGAAGTCTCGGACGCTGAAGTAGAGGAATCAGCGGAGGTATCTGAAGAATTTACGCCTGAACCAGACGAGTCGTCTGAACCTGTTGAAGGACTCCTCGCAACGACAGCGGAATCCCCACAAGAGGATCCAAAGGTCGTTCTGCTCAAAGAAGTTTTTCCTGAATTTGACAGACTCCAGCGTGAAGGACTGGAAATCGTGGAGGACATGCAAGGGAGGACACTAATACCCGAAGATTATGCCGAGATTGAGGCAAGAGGGAGGGAAATAGAAGCAGAAATGTATGATTACTTCCAGCGTATTGCCGAGGAATTTCCTGGCTCCGTAACCTTCGCGCTTTTTCAAGGGGAAGAATGGACATATGACGTTGATTTACAGCTGTTAAAAGATTCGATTAAGGGCTCTACCCCATCCGAGTTGGAGCAGTATTTTCGTTATACGAGTTTGCGAGATATGTTCGGATTACCCGAGATTCCGCCAGAGTGGTTACAGCATGGAGAAATTCAAATGATAAGAAGATGAGCAAATCAGTGCTGCGCTCCCTTCGTCTTGTTGTACTCACCAAGACTAACGCACACGGGTAGGCGCGTTTTGTAAACGCGCCCATGTTTCAGGATTCTGCTGAAATTATGCTATTTTAACCATAATTATTGCAAAAATGGCGAAAATTGCGTAAGTCCTGCTCACTTAGGAAAATCAATGTCTGAAGATTTAACACTTGGAGGTAACAGAAATGACAAACAGAATTAAGCACATCATTTTCACAACAATAATTATAGGTATACTGTTAGTAGCATCAACCTTGTCTGCTGAAACTATTGAACCGTACAAATTGGATAATGGACTCACCGTAATTCTGCGTCCTGTGCCTACGGCAAACAAAGTTGCCTTTGTCGTGCTATACAATATCGGTGAAAATCATGATCCAATAGGCAAATCAGGTATGGCGCACCTACTGGAACATTTGTATGTCACCGCTGCAGCAGGCGAAACACCTGCCCGCGATGTAATGCAATTCACGAGGCACTATCCTGCAGGTTGGAACGCACAAACCGGGACAGACTATACTGTCATTGCTGGCGTTGTTGAAGCAGCACAATTTTCAGAAGAAATTAAGGACGTGGTAGCACGTATGAACGACCTCCGTATTACTGAAGCGGACATAAAACGTGAAGTGCCACGAGTGAAGCAGGAATTGACAAACATGTATGGTGGCATCCCAATGTTAGCAGGCATAAACCATGCGCGAGCACAGTTACACCCTATCCCTCAAGGTGGACAACGGGGCGGTGCTATTGCGCATATCCAAACTATAACCCTTGATGAATTACAGCAATTTTGGAAAGACTATTATAAACCGAACAATGCTATCTTAATTGTAGCAGGCAAGTTTGATGTTGAAGAAGCGAAGAAATCCATCCACGAAAACTTTAGTCCGGTTGCTTCCGGTAAGCTCCTGCAGCCAACACATCCTAAATCTAAGCCTAAAACTGGCAATGTTAACAAAATCAATGTCCAACCTATAGTGCCAAAAGCAACCGGAGTCGCTGCTATCGGTTATGCTGCACCATTCCCAAGTAGTAAAGAATATGTGTCATTTCTAATAGTATATTCACGTATGGCGTATGCATTGCGGACACAATTCCAGATGGGTAAAGTACAACCTATTTTCTATCCACCCCTTGACGATCCTACCACACTTGTCCTTCAGACAGAATTAACGTCTGGAGAAGGTGTAGATGCTGTGCTGAAAGAATTGGATCAACGTCTGCAAGCCGCATTGACACCTAAACTTACACCACAAGAAAAACAGCAAACGATTAATATGTTGGCTTTTTTAGGTACAGTTGATATACCTGATGCACAGTGGGGAGAAAATATGTACAGTTTAGCCTTTAGCATTGGGCGTCAATATCAACTGAAAGTTGACGGTGAAGCATTACGGGATGCAATCCAGCAGGTGACTGATGCAGATATAGAAAATTTGACTAAAACGATATTTGCACCAGAAAAGCGAGTAACAGTTATTATTGAATTAGAAGAATAGAGAAGTAATTCTGATCTGTATAGTAGATTCGGTCTCTGTGCTTGCCCGTTGCCTGGCAGGTTATAGGCAATGGCGAGGCACAGAGACCTCGCTCTACAGTTCCGTTGAAAATGCGAAGGATTCTTTGAAAATTGTACCTATGTGACAAAATATTTACACATGCTATCCTCAAAAACATTTGAAATCACCTGATTTGTATAGTATAATATATCTTAAATACGCAGTACCAATAGGTCTGGATTCTTGAAAAACCGCAAATTTGCTTCTAATATCTTCATATTATTTGCAATAGTTTGTTATGTAACAGTACTTGGCTTTAGTCCACTATTGCACGACCATGAGCATGAGCATGAACACAATCATGAGCATGAGCATGAACACGATCCTAAGCATGAAAACCCTGAGTCTTCCCATTCAGAAGAGAGTTGTGTAACGTGCGTATTTATCAATACCTACGTTGAATTCAGAATCCAACCTACTGTTATAGTCCTTCCTTATCCTTGCTTTGGTAAACCTTCACCCAGCAAGGTTGTTTTTGTACCCTTAATACCGGCGACAAATATCCAGAGTCGCGCACCACCTGTATTCTCCAATTCCATCTAAAATTAATTTTGAAATCAAAAGATATAATCTATCTTTGGTAATAATTTCTTGCAGAAGGCCCTAACTTTGTAGCAGCCATAAAGGCGGACAATGGGTAGATATAACTGTGCTTGCATAGATTTATGCGTCTTTGTATCCATTGTTTCTGTTTCCTTCTGCGACTGGTATATAGCTTAAGGTTGTGTAGGAAGCACATATTTCGCGCGCTTTCCTACAGAGTTATCTTTGTGTACCTACGCATCTACTATATGTATTTCTGTTTATTGTATCATGCACACTCTGTGCTATAGCTAAAAATAATTTTTAGGCACGTATTTTGTGCCGTAAAACAAAATTGGAGAATACAATGTTTACATACTTTTTTGAACGCGACTTTTCTCTTACTATTTCACGATTAATGTTAATAAGTTTGGTAGCAGTGCTACCGTTTATGGGCGGTTGCGGCGAAGATGACAACCCCATTGTTGACGACCACGACCACGACCACGAAGCGGATGCCCCTATTCATGCCGATGTAGACGGCTTCTTTTTGGAAGTCGGAGAGGAGGAGGTCTATCGTCAGTTTAAAGGCACGCATAGCGGTGGTCTCACCGTCGACGTTGGTCAAGAGATTGAGGTCCATGTCGTATTTCTTGATGAAAACGGTGACGAAGCCCACCTCCATGAAGTAGAGGCCGTGGATGAACATGGTCATGAGGAAGAATTCGGCTTGGGCTTGACGGAGTACGATTCCACTATTGTCGAGATTCATCTGGACCACGATGAACACGACCACGGTGAAGAAGAACACGACGATGAAGAAGAACACGGTGACGAGTTACCGTTTGGACTCGAGGGATTGAAGGCAGGCACAACGAACATCAAACTCCAACTTCTTCACGGGGACCATCCAGATTTCACGGCAGCACTTCTCATACCGGTAACTGTTCAATAAGGGGGATCCCCCATGTTAAGCACTTGTGCTTGTTCGCATAGGTCTCCCACGGTAGGGATGCTTAGAAAGCGTCCCTACCTATTCGTGTTGGTGTCTGGAATAATAGTATGTTTCTTTTGCTATCTCAAGGATTCCCAAAGTGCTTCAAACACTACGCGGTCTCTGGAGGGAGAGGTTGTTGAAACACGGAGCAGTACCCGAGTCGGGGGGGTTACGGTCCGTATTAAGGGACTTGAGAAACGCGTCCGAACCGACGCAAACGGTCGGTTTAAGTTTGATGTCGTGCCGGAAGGACAGCAGACGCTGCAGTTCCTGAAAGTCGGTTACCAACGATCTGAACAAGTAATTGATGTCAATGGCTCTACGCCTCATCTCAAGATTGAGCTGGAGACGTTGTCGTTTCAACTGCAAACCATCAGGGTATACGGTTCAAACCGCTCTCTTTCACAGTTTGAGGAAACAACCGACTTAGCATTGAGTGAAGCAGAACTCCAAAGACGGTTAGGTATGACCTTGGCGAACACCTTGGCAGATGAGATGGGCATTTCACAACGAATGATGGGACGGGCGATCGCGCGTCCTGTTATCCGTGGATTAGGCGGTGACAGGCTGCTTATTCTCGAAAACGGCGAACGCACAGGCGATAAATCCGCCTCCAGTGCCGACCATGCCGTATCTATTGATCCGACCACTGCCAATGGCGTTGAAATTACGCGCGGCCCCGCATCGCTCATTTATGGCTCAAGTACGTTGGGTGGTGTTATTAATGTCAAAAGCAATCACATACCGCAAATTCTACCGAGACGCCTTGATATGCATCTAACGTTCCAAGGTGAATCTGTAAACTCAGGTTTGACCGGAACAACAGGTTTTACGTTCCCGATTGGTAATTTTGCGGGCAATATAGAATGGAATCGGCGCCTTGCATCCGACATACAAACGCCGATAGGTGTACTCGAAAACACCGCCCTTTCAAATGTTAATTTTTCAGGCGGTGCTTCGCTGATTAAGCCGTGGGGTTTCATCGGTGCCTCTGGAAGCAGTTATCGTTCAGATTACGGCGTTCCCGGCTCACCAGAGGGACATATTAACGGGGTTAACATCGAACTCGACAAGCAACGTTATGAAGGACAGATGGAGTACCGCTTCAATACAACAGTACTTGAAAAGGTAAAACTCCAGACTGCCTATACGCGTTATCAGCATCAAGAGTTCGAGTCTAACGGGAGACTTGGTGTCGAATTCGGTCTGTTAACCTACAACGTCTCAGCGATGGCTCATCTATTAGACAACGCGATTGCAGGTGTTTGGTGGGAATACCGAGACCATGCCACAGACGGATTTTACTGGACCCCGCACACCCGTGAGTTTGCGTTGGCAGGATTTTATCTAAACCAGCGTAACTTCGACAAACTCACCTTACAGGGAGCTATCCGCTACGACCTTAGACGTTCGGAACCGTTTAGGCCTGGGGCAGTTGTCCGAGCCGGAACCGTCCAACGCCGCGATTTCAACGGTTTCTCTGGGGCAACCTCCGGAATTTACCATTGGACAGATAGGCTGAGTACCGGGGCTACCTTGATGAAAACGTTTCGCGCACCGGGTATAGAGGAACTTTTCAGCGATGGTCCCCACTTAGCTGTCTATTCCTACGAAATCGGCAATGCTGAACTGGGACCCGAAAACGGATACGGCACTGAACTCTTCGTCAAATACGCAGACGACAGGTTCAGACTGAATTTTGCGCTCTTCAGAAATCAGATACAGAACTATCTCGTTCCGATGAACAGCGGAGAAAAAGAGTGGGGCAGCGGCGCAGCAGGATGGTTGTGGATTTATCAATACATGGGACACGACGTTGTGATGGATGGGGCTGAAATCCAAATAGGCGGTGAGGTACTGCCGCAGGTCCATCTTCAGCTCAATATGAGTTACGTCAACGGAACGATTCAAACCAATGGGCGACCGCTGGAGCGTGTCCCACCCCTCAACGGTAAATTCGTCATCAGCTACACGCCTGCACCGTGGCATTTGTATATCGCGGCCCGTTTCTCAGGCAGCCAGACTCGGCTCGGTGAATTTGAGGAACCGACAGACAGCTATCTCGTCTATGATATTGGCAGCTATCTCAATTTTTCGTGGTGGCAGCTTGAGAACATGGTCGTTTTCGAGGTTGAAAACCTCTTTGATACAACGTATCGCGAACATCTGTCTCGCATCAAAGCAGCAATGCCGGAACCGGGACGGAATGTGAAACTCTTGTATAAACTTAATTTTTAAAACTGTAGGTCGGGGACGATGATTTCTATCATCGCTCCCCGTTCTTGATTTTCTAAGGAGAAAAAATTGAAAAGATATTTTAACCCCGAACTCGTGGATACGACTGGCGCGTGTCTCTCTGTCGCGTGCGCGGTTCATTGTCTTGCAATGCCGCTTTTAGTTGCAGTGTTGCCTTTGATTGGATTGGGTTTCTTTGCGACTGAGCGTGCTGAATTGGTCCTTATCAGTGGCGCAATTGGACTGGCAATCGGGAGTTTAGCTTGGGGTGTGCGAAATCATCGAAACTGGCGAGCATTTTTGATACTGATAGTGGCGTTGACATTCATCGCCACCGCTCGGACAGCAGTTGAAGGCACTTTTGAAATGGTCTTCTACAGTATCGGTGGGATTTTACTTGCCTCCGCACACCTTGTAAATCGGCACCTATGTAAAACCTGTCTAACAGGCGAGCCTGAGGATGTATAAAATTATGCAGAGAATATACATTTCAGTGTGTTTAATAGGTATACTGGTATGGTCTGGCTGTGATCCGAAGGGACAACAGGATGCTGCCACAGATGATAAACTTCACGTTGTTACCACGATCGGTATGATTACTGATATTGTTAAAAATGTCGGCGGTACGCGCGTTGCAGTGGCCGGAATAGTGGAACCTGGCGTAGACCCACACTTTTACAACCCAACAGCTAAAGATGTTCAAACGCTCGGTTCAGCACACATCATCTTCTATAACGGGCTGCACCTTGAAGCAAAAATGGCGGACATCCTCGCGAAGATGTCGGAGGACACGCTAACGGTCGCCGTAACAGACGTTGTAGATCGGAGTCTACTGCTAACACCCCCAGAATACGAGGGACTCTACGATCCGCACTTATGGTTTGACGTGAAACTTTGGATGCAAGCGGTGGGAAAGGTTCGCGATGCCTTGAGTGAATTCGATGCTGATAATACTCTCCTGTACCGAAGCAACGCCGAACGCTATCTCACGAAACTCATGGAACTTGATGAATACGTAAAGTTGCAGGTGGAACGCGTGCCATCTCAGCAACGCGTCCTTGTGACGGCGCACGACTGTTTTAACTACTTCGGAAAGGCGTACGGGTTTGAGGTGCGCGGATTACAAGGTGTTAGCACCGCGACAGAAGTTGGTATCGCTGATGTACAGGAATTAGCAACGTTTATTGCGGAGCGGGGTATTCCTGCTATTTTTGTAGAGTCATCCATCTCTTCACGGAGTCTTGAAGCAGTGAAAGCCGCTGTGAAGTCAAAAGGATTTGATGTGAAGATTGGTGGTGTGCTCTTCACTGACGCTATGGGAAACGAGGGAACACCTGAAGGCACCTACATCGGGATGATCCGACATAATATTGATACGATTGTACATGCTTTGATTGGTGTACAGGCTTTGATTGGGAAATCAGAGTTATAAACCGTTGGCTTCCAGCCAGGGGTTCTATCAAGGCCGGGCACGTGCTGCCTATTGGGATGGTCGAAATATAGAGACCGAGGACTTGCGAAAAACCTGCTCAGAATCGTGTGTGATGACCGATTCGTAGCGAGATTTCAGGTATTAAAACAGCATTATATGTGAGGAAAGGAGACCGTACAACAGTGTTGAATTATTTCAATTCACAAAAAGAGAGTGACCCACGGCAACTTGCCCAAGTCAAATCGTGGGTCTCCCAAGCCTTTGACCTATCAGAAGACATCTCCGTGATGATTACTCAGTTGCAATGCACCGAAGAAGGCTGCCCGCCTATTGAAACGGTCATTGCAATCATGGAGACGCCGGGAAAG